>NZ_JARKNA010000001.1 GCF_029360765.1 Terrimonas pollutisoli
TCTATTACCTTAGCAAAACAAAAACTGCTGAACAACTTAACTCCAGCAGCCTAAACTTTTATATCCTGACCCTATAAAACTGAAAAGAAAAAATCCTCAACTGTCGGATTAAATACTAACTATTACAGATAAACTGATAAAAAAATCAATATCTCCCTGGGACAACAGTAGTTTGCTTCCGAATTATTGATTTTTCCCTATTTTACATCCTGCTTGTTGAATTTGTTGTCTATGTGTTTGCCAGCCCTTTGTCGCTATTTAACTGTTGTCGTTTCGGTTTTATTTTCCTGTCAACTCAAATCCCAGGATGTACAGGTAAAGTATTTAGGTATTGAAAACGGTCTTTCCAATAATGTGGTGAACTCCATTTTCCAGGATCATAATGGCTTTATGTGGTTTGGAACATATGATGGATTAAACCGTTATGATGGTTACAGTTTTAAAACCTATCGGAATGTTGTGGGCGACAGCACATCATTGAGCTCTAATAATATTAATGTAATAGATGAAGACGCAGGCCATCGGCTCTGGGTGGGTGGACAGAAGGAGGTTAACATTTTTAACCCGGTTACCTCAACTTTTTCTACGCCATCTTACTCTTTTTATAAAGGAAAAACTACGCAAAGACTAAACGATAATGTAATTGCTCTTTCGGTAACGGATGCGGGAAAAACACTGGCAGGCACACAACATAACGGCCTTTTTTATTTTTCGGATGCGAATGTGGGGCGGCAGATTCCATTAAAGTGGAAAGGAAAAGATGTTTTGAATTACTATGTATCTGCAATCAACTATGATAAACGAAAAGGGGTGGCCTATGTGTTTGTACAGGATTATGGATTGTATGAATTCAATTTCAAAGACGGTTCACTTCGTTTAAAAAGTGATGTGCTGCGTTACGCTAATTGTTTAAAAGCTATCGGCAATGAAAAGTTGTGGCTTGGCAATGACTGGGGACTTTATCTATTTGATGAAATTACGAATCGCTTTTCAGAAAGTTATGTTTCATACAGAGGCCCGGTTGTGAGTCTTTGTGAGGATAAAAAAGGAGTCCTGTGGATCGCAACAGATGGAGCAGGTGTATGGTTGCTGGAACATGGAGAAACAAAAGCGAAACCCTTGCAACCTGCCAACGACGATGGCAAATCGCTGATCAACAGTAACTCCGTTTATGCCGTGTGTGAAGATAAAGAAGAAAGAAAGTGGATTGGAACATTGCGGGGCGGGATAAATATTGTGGAGCCGGCATCTCCATTTAAAAAAATTGTTTACCAGCCAGGTGATAATAATGCTTCAGTAAAAAACTTCATCTTTTCTTTTTGTGAAGATGAACCCGGGAAAATTTGGATTGGCACAGATGGCGCCGGGCTTCGTTATTGGAATCGTTCCACTAATACCTATCAAACGTTTGAACATGATGAAAAAAATCCGGGTTCTATCAGCAGCAATTTTATCACCAGTATTATAAAAGATAAACAAAACAATGTATGGTTCTCCACCTGGTTTGATGGCATTAACCGGTATAATCGTGCAACAAAATCTTTTGAACGCTTTAAATGTTTCAATTCAAAAACGAAAGGGGTTAATAGTAACATTTGGCGGTTGGTGGTTGATTCAAAGGATAGATTATGGGCCTGTGCCGTAAGAAGCGGAGGCTTGTATCAGTTTGATTACCGGTTAAAACAATTTGTTGAGTTTGATAATAGTTTGTCTGAATTGCAGGCTCTTGCGGAAGACCGTAGCGGTACTCTTTGGGGCGGCGATTATTCTGCGTTAATAAAGATTGATACACTGACTAAAAAGCACACCTATTATAAAGTGGGCTATCCCATACGTTGTATATATGAGGATAAGAAAAACAATTTTTGGGTAGGAACCCAGGAAGGCGGGCTGATGCTCTTCGATAAAAAGACCGGCCGTTTTGAGCGATACACTACTAATGATGGTCTTTCCAATAATACCGTGCTGCGTATGCTGGAAGATGAACAAGGTAATATATGGCTCAGCACGTACAATGGACTATCCAAGTTTAATGCGCAAAAAAAAGAGTGGCAGAATTTTTACCAGTCTGATGGTCTGCAAAGCAATCAATTTAGTTTTAACGCAGCCCTGGCGCTTCAAAGCGGGGAGTTCATTTTTGGCGGTATTAAAGGGTTTAATATTTTTTATCCCGGTAATGTTTATAGCAAAAGCGTGTCACCCGAAATATTTCTTTCAGGTCTTCGGGTCAACAACAGCCCGATTGCAAAAAATGAAGCCTTTGTAAAAGAAAGAGAGTTGGAGAAGATCAGGCGCATCGTTATTCCCTACGACGAGGCTTTGCTTACACTGGATTACCTGGGCTTGGATTATTCAGATGTATCCAACATCAATTATGCGTATCAGTTAAAAGGATGGGATAAACATTGGAACAATGTAGGTAATAGCCGGACAGCCAATTATTCAAATTTGCAGGAAGGTGATTATATTTTTGAAGTAAAGGTGAGCAACAAAAGAGGGGCCTGGAGCGAGCCATATGATTTACTCCATATAACGGTGTTGCCACCCTGGTACCGGACCTGGTGGGCCTATTGTATCTATTTCCTGGTTGTAGCAGGTGTCTTATATTTTTATACGTTGTATAAGAGCCGCCAGGCCCGTTTGAAATACCAGATCCAGCTAGCCAACGTGGAAGTGCAAAAGGAGAGGGAACTGAATGAAAAAAAGATTGCGTTTTTTACTAACGTGTCGCATGAGTTCCGCACGCCCTTGTCGCTTATTATTAACCCGATTAAAGATTTATTACATAAAAAAGATAGCAAGGCTGAGACAAGAGAGTTGCGCATCGTGTACCGCAATGCAAGACGCTTGCTAAGGTTGGTAGACCAACTTTTACTATTTAAAAAGGCAGAACAGGAAATAGGCAGGCTAAATCTTAGTAACCAAAATATATATGCGCTTTGCAGGGAAGTATTCTTTTGCTTTTCAGAACAGGCACGATCGAGAAAAATCAGCTATGAGCTGAGATGTGATGTTAAGGATATCATGATAGAAGCGGATCGGGAAAAAATTGAGATCGCATTGTTTAATATTTTGTCTAACGCTTTTAAGTTCACACCTGATGAAGGTTCTATCATTTTCACGATAGAGGAAGATAATGAAAAAGTAAAAATTAGTGTTTCCGATACCGGGCAGGGTATTCCGGCCGAAGAAGGGCAAAAGCTTTTTGAGCGTTTCACTCAATTGAAGAGTGCAAATAATAAAGCGGGGTTTGGTATTGGACTTTACCTGGTCAGGAATTTTGTTGAAGCCCATGGAGGATCCGTATCGTTTAACAGCGGGGAAGGCAGGGGCACCACTTTTCATATTAGTTTGAACAAGCTGCATGTAAACGAGGTGGTGGCTGATAATGTCACGGCGGTAATGGAAACTCGTAAGATTGATCAAAAAATCGATTTTTCGAATGCGGAGATCCCATCGACGGCAAAACCAGTTTCTTCTTTATTAAACGAAATGTCAGAAGATCCTGCAGAGCAGGAAGAAAGCCAAACCAATTCTGTGGTTATCCAGGAGCTGGCTACTGAAAAACAGACATTGCTTATTATAGATGACGATCAGGAAATCAGGCATTACCTGGTTAGTATCTTAAATGACCAATACAAGATACTCCAGGCAGATGACGGCGTCAAAGGACTGAAGCTGGCGAAAGAACATTTGCCCGACCTGATCATAAGTGATATTGTGATGGGGGGATTGGATGGCTTGGATCTTTGTAAAACAATAAAGGAAGACAGCTCCTTAAACCATATCCCGGTTATATTACTGACAGGTAGCTCGTCCGATGAAATGCAACTAAAGGGAATGAATAAGGGAGCGGATGATTTCATTAAAAAACCCTTTGATAAGGATATTTTAATGGCCCGTGTAAGCTCCATTTTAAAAAGAAGAAATATCCTCCAAAGCTATTTCTATAATGAAGTAACCCTGGGATCGGCGAAATTTAAAGTTTCTGTTGAATACAAGGAGTTTATCGAGAACTGTATGAGGATCATTGAAGAGCATTTGCTGGATGATGATTTTTCGATAAAGGTATTGGCGACGGAAATGGGTATGAGCCATTCGAACCTGTACAAAAAGATAAGAGCGGTATCTGGTCAGTCGCTCAATAGTTTTATCCGCTTTGTACGTTTAAAAAAGGCGGCTGAGCTTATGATCAGCACGGAAATGAATGTGAATGAAACAGCAACCATGGTTGGGTTTCAAAGTATAAAGTATTTCCGGGCACAGTTTTATAACCTATTTGGATTAAATCCTTCCGACTATATAAAGAAGTTCAGAAAGCCATTTCATAATAACCAGACCTTAGATCATAGCGTAAGGAAATAATCCTCCGAAATTGTCAAAATAGCAGTTACTTCCAAAAGTTACATAGTGATCCGAACAGTTTGTTCTTCCAAAAGGGATGGTATGGCAATGTTATTATTCGCTATAAAATCTCATGATCGGGACAGCTATGATTTTCCTCTTTTTAATTTTTAATACGAGAATAAGCCTCCTTTTACGCCCAATCAAAGGACAAATCTTCAGCCTTTATGTTTAAAATTCAGAATTTGTACCCCTTTTTTGGATAATCAGGAACCCAGGTTAACTGATAGTGCAGTCTAAATTTGGTTTTGTATCACTGATATCAGCCAGGAGACGGTAGCAGGTTAGGGAGGATCTTCATTAGATAATCAATGACTCAATTTTTGAAACTCTGACATACTGTCGCTTCTTTTCCTACAAACTGCTCTGGCTTTTATCTCCATTTTTAATTTAAAACACGACTGCAAAATGAATTGCTTGCCAACGAATGAGAAAGACGCCGTTGCGTCACCCCGTAAGCACAAACAGATACCGCTTATGCTCTGTTTGTTTTTGTTTTCCCTCTTATCCCTTTCAGCATTTGCACAAATTAGCGTTACCGGACGGGTAACTTCGGGCGACACTTCCCTGGCGGATGTAACTGTACAGGTAAAAGGCGAGTCGACGGGCACGTCCACCAATGCGGAAGGAAGATTTTCGATTACTGTTCCTCCAAAGGGTATTCTTGTATTTTCCCATGTCAATTATGGCGCAACGGAGATGGCGGTGAATGGAAGAACTACGATCAATGTTGAACTGACGCCTCTCAGCTCTACGCTTACTGATGTAGTGGTGGTTGGTTATAACAGCCAGCGCAAAGCAACACTGACAGGATCTATTTCTACTGTGAAAGGACAGGAACTTGTAAAAAGCCCGCAGCCCAATGTATCCAACTCGCTGGCAGGGAGATTTTCCGGTATGACCATCAACAACAGGACTGGTGAGCCGGGCTATGATGGTTCGGCCATTTATATACGCGGATTAGCTACCACCGGCAACAATGATGTGCTGATCGTAGTAGATGGAGTGCCTGGGCAAATTGGTGGTTTGGAACGTCTCAATCCAAATGATATTGAAAGTCTCACTGTACTGAAGGATGCATCGGCAGCTATTTATGGAAGCCGCGCCGCGAACGGAGTGATATTAATTACTACGAAGCGTGGTCGCTCAGGTAAACCCATGATCGCGGCAAGCTTTAACCAGGGCTTTTCGTCTCCTACACGATTGCCAAAGATGGCGGACGCTGTAACCTATGCCGCTATCATGAATGAGATCGCTTATTACACCAGTCAAGGCGGTGGTATGAACCAGCAATATTCTGCGGCCGAGCTTCAAAAGTTCGCAGACGGTTCCGATCCCTTAAATTATCCTAATACTGACTGGGCAGATGTGACATTAAAAAATTCAGCACCACAAAGCCAGGCAAATATATCTGTAAGTGGTGGTTCAGAAAATATCAGGTATTATGTTTCTGCTGGTGCCTTGTACCAGGATGGTTTGTATAAAAATGGCGCTACAAAGTATAAACAATATAGCTTTCGCTCAAACATTGATGCCAATATTACCAAAGATTTCAAAGTAGGCTTATACCTTTCAGGCCGTGAAGAGAACCGGCAATTTCCCATTGCGTCCGCGGGCAGCATTTTCCGTTCTATCTACCGTGCATACTCTATTATTCCCGCTTTTTTCCCGAACGGGCTTCCTTCCTACGGAATTGAAGGATCAAACCCGCCGGTGATGGCAACCGATATTGGTGGTCTGAATAAGAATCCAACACAGGTATTTAACGGCATTTTGAAAGGTAGTTATAATATTGCGCCCGTTAAGGGATTATCCATTGATGGTTTCTTAGCTATTGATAAATTATGGTCTTTCGGTAAAGCATTTTCCCAGCCGTTTATCTTATACAAGTATGATAGGACTACTGACGTTTACAGCAAACAGATAATGGGCGGCGCCAATGGGTTGGCCACATTAAGTGAAACTCAAAGAAACCAATCACAAACTACGGCAAACATTAAATTGAATTTCAAGAGAGGTTTTGGTGGCCATAACATCGACGCTTTTGTGGGTTATGAGCAAAGTGAATATAAAGCAGAAGAATTTGGTGCTTACAGGGAAAATTTTCCAACAACGCAAACACCCGAACTGTCGCAAGGAGGTGCGGCCGCTGCTGATAGGAATAATTACGGAGGTTCTTACCACTATACAAGAAAAAGTTATCTCGGGAAACTGGGTTATAACTACCACGATAAGTACCTCGCCGAAGTGCAGATGCGTATAGATGGGTCATCTATATTTCCTAAAGGAAATCAGTATGGTTATTTTCCATCCGTATCAGCGGGATGGCGCATTTCCAAAGAATCTTTCTTTAATGTAGGATTTATCAATGATTTGAAATTGCGGGCTTCTTATGGTCAACTCGGCAACGACAATGTTGAGTTGTTTCAATACCTCAACAACTATAGCTTGAATAATCAATTGGTATTAGGCAGCAACGTTGTATCTGGTATTGATCTTACTAAATTGGCCAATGAAAAAATCACCTGGGAAACAGCTAAAAAGACCGATATAGGATTGGAAGCGGTGTTTTTGAAAAACTTTTTTATTGAATTGATCTATTTCCAGCAAAAGCGTTCGGACATTCTGGCGAAAAGAAACGCATCCATTCCTTTGGTGTCAGGTATTGTAAATCCGGTTGGGTCGACTTCGCTTGTACCTGACGAAAACATTGCTAAAGTAAATAATAAAGGTTTTGAAGCAACATTGGGTTATAACAATAAAACCCGTAATGGATTTAGCTATGGAATTTCCGGGAATTTCACGTTTGCAAGAAGCAAGGTCAAATTTGTTGATGAAGCATCCGGTATGTTAGAGTACCAGCGGCGGACAGGTCATCCGTTAAATACCATTCTTTTATACAACGCCATTGGCATTTTCCGCACGACGGATGATTTGAGTAAGTATACACAGGTGAATGGTAACGCCAACAAACTTGGTGATTTAATTTACGAGGATTATAATAAGGATGGCAAGATTTCACCAGATGACCAGGTGAGAACCAAGTATGGTAACATTCCTGAAATCACATACGGCGTTATGTTGAATGCAGGATATAAAAACTTTGATATCGTCGCTGTTTTATCCGGACAGGCACATGTTACTCAATATGTCTTACCGGAGTCAGGTACTATTGGTAATTTTTATAGTAGTTGGGCCGATAACAGGTGGAGTCCAACCAATACAGCCGGCACTTACCCAAGAGTAGATACCAGGGCCTCGGCTTCTGTAAATGGTGGATTATATAACAATACGTTCTGGTTGAATGACGCTTCTTTTATCCGTTTGAAAAATGTAGAGTTGGGTTACAATCTTTCACCCGAATTGCTGAAAAGAACGAAGATGGAAGGATTCCGGGTTTATCTTAATGCATTCAACCTCTTCACTATTACCAAAGTAAAAGATTACGATCCGGAAGGAAGTAACGGCAGTGGACAGTTTTATCCTCAGCAGCGCATTATTAATGTTGGAGTAAATGTTTACTTCTAAACCAATTAAAACGGCAATTATGAAAAAAAGATTTTTCTATACTATAATTATCTCAACAGGACTGTTTTCAATGGTATCCTGTAAAAAAGACCTTCTTGATGTAAAGGCAACAGACCGTATATCAGAACAAGCTTTATTGGGTGATTCATCCCTGTTCGAAAAATTTGTTACCAACAGGTATATCGGTGTAAGACTCCAGGATAAAGAAGGTGACGGAACCAATCCAGGTTTTGGAAGAGGATTTGAATATGCTATGTGGAGCTCAATCACTGATGAATCTATTTATAACAATGATGATAATACCTGGTTAATTCAAAGGGGGTTGTTGGCTCCTGAAAATACCGGCATAGCAGGCACCATCTGGGGAAGAAGTTACCGCAGCATCCGCGAATGTAATTTCGCATTAGCCACTCTTCCCAGCGTGGAAATGAGCGAGGACCATAGAAAGCTGTTGAAAGCTGAGCTGCAATTCATCCGTGCTTTCCGTTATCACGATCTGATCAGAAATTATGGCGGCGTGGTATTGATGGGTGATATGGTCTATAACTTAAGTGATAACTTACAGGATGAAGCGCTTTTCAAAAGAAGTTCAATCAAAGAATGCATAGATTATGTGATGAATATACTGGACGCTGCGGCAACTAATCTTCCAAAGGATAATAGTGGCACATGGGCCGTAGGGAGGGCTACGAAAGGCGCTGCACTCGCTTTGAAATCACGGTTGGCTTTATATGCTGCCAGTCCTTTATATAATAGTGGCACATGGGCTGATGCCGCAAAAGCGGCGCAGACTGTAATAGATTTAAATAAATATAGTTTGTACACCGGAGGTTATGGCAATCTATTTTTAGATGCCAATAATAATGAAACCATTTTTGCACGACTGTATACCAAAAATGCAGGTCATACCCACCTGGAAATCGCCAATGGACCTAATGGCTATGGTGGATGGGGTGGAAACCTTCCATTGCAAAACCTGGTGGACGATTATGAAATGAACAATGGAAAGCCGATCACTGACCCTACATCAGATTACGATCCGCAGGATCCATATACCGATCGTGATCCGCGTTTTTATGCAACGATATTATATAACGGTGCTACCTACAGGGGCAGAGCTCTTGAAACATTTACCCCCGGTGGTAAGGACAGTAGAGATGGTGCAGACAACTGGAACACTTCTAAAACTGGTTATAATCTAAAGAAGTTTATGAATGAAGCCTATCCTTTGCAAAACCCATGGGGCAATGCAGGCTTCCAGCCCTGGTATTATTTCCGCTATGCGGAGATCCTCCTGAATTTCGCGGAAGCAGCTAACGAAGTTGGCGGACCGGATGCGATTCCGGCAGGTTCTACCTTATCAGCACGTGCAGCTGTCAACATGGTCAGAAGCAGGACTGGCGTAAATATGCCTCCTGTTACGGCCGCGTCGCAGAGTGAAATGAGAGCAGCGATCCGCAATGAGAGAAGAATAGAACTGGCATTTGAAGAACATCGTTTTTATGATGTACGCAGATGGAAGATCGCGGAAGAGACGGAGAGCAAACCAGCATTAGGAATTAGTATCACCAGGAACGGTAGTACATTAACCTATGCCAATAAGGTAGCCCTGGATGGTCGGGCCTTTAATCCACGCATGTATTGGCTACCCATTCCAAGAGCGGAAATACAGGCTTCGGGAAATAAGATTCAACAGAACACAGGTTATTAATCGTTCGTTTCATAAAGCAAGCAGTTAAGCAGAATCTCCCTGGTAATATAGCCCTGGCCGAAAAGCCGGGGCTAATACCGGGAGTATGAAACTTAATGAAAAACCAGAACACGGATAACACGGACCTGCCTGACGGCAGGCAGGTTTGAGAGATTTACACGGATTTCAATCGTAAATTTTTACTTGAATGTTCATCTGTGTAAATCCGTTTTATCAGTGTCAATCTGTGTCCCATCTGTACTGCGCAAAAAATAATTTATGATTTTAAAATATCTCTGGTTTTATATTTTCTTTCTGTCCTGTTCCCGCTCAAAGACAACTGAGGCTCCTGCTTCTGTTTCTGTTCAGATCCAGATCAATGAACCAAAGACTGCACAGACCATTCACAACTTTGGGGCATCTGATGCATGGGCTTGCCAGTTTGCAGGCAACTGGCCCGATGAGAAAAGAAATGCCATTGCCGATTGGCTGTTCAGCATGGACACTTTGTCGAATGGAAATCCCAAAGGAATTGGCTTAAGCATGTGGCGGTACAATATTGGTGCGGGCAGCGCCAACCAGGGAAATGCAAGTGGTATTAACGATGAATGGCGAAGAGCCGCTTCATTGATTGATAATACGGAGTTAAATCGCATACAGGCCCAAAACTGGTTTTTGTCAGCAGCAAAAGCAAGAGGCGTAAATCAGTTCCTGGCATTTTACAACAGTCCGCCTGTTGAGTTAACCAGCAATAACAAAGCATTTGCCAGCAATGGTGTTTGCAATATCGAGGATAAAAACTATAGTTTGTTTGCCAAACATGCGGCAAGTTCTATACAACAAATAGAGAGTAGCACAGGCATACGTTTCAATTTTTTAAGCCCCGCTAATGAACCACAGTGGGATTGGAGTGATGGTGGACAAGAGGGGTGCCCTTACACCAATACAGAGCTAAGCAACCTGGTAAAAAGTTTCAATACAGAATTAGCCGGCCAGAACCCAGACATAAAAATCCTGGTGCCTGAAGCGGGTCATTTGAAATATTTTTTATCCAACAGCGATAAACCGAACAAGGATAACCAGGTGAATACTTTCTTTGATCCAAGTTCAACTTTATACATCGGTAATCTTTCATCTGTTTATCCCGCGGTGGCCTCACATAGTTATTTTTCTACATCGCCTGCTACAGAAGCTATTGACCTGCGGAAAAAAGTAAATGATGTTATTAAAGCCAGAACCAATCTTCAAGTTTGGCAAAGCGAGTATTGCATTTTAGGCGACAATGCGGGTGAGATCAATGGAAGTGGCCGGGACCTGGGTATGAGTTCCGCAATGTATATCGCCAAAGTAATACAGCAGGACCTGGTTTGGCTAAATGCCTCCGCCTGGCAATGGTGGCTGGCTGTTTCTCCTTATGACTATAAAGATGGTCTCGTTTATATTGATAAGAACACGACCGATGGCAATTATTATCAAAGCAAGATGTTATGGGTTTTGGGAAACTATAGCCGGTTTATCCGCCCGGGCATGATCAGGGTTGAGTCATCCGTAAATGATGCTGATCTGCTTGTTTCCAGCTTTAAAGATCCAACGAGTGGCAAACTCGTATTGGTAATCGTGAATTTAGTCGCCACTGATAAACCAATAACGCTGAACAAGACAAACAGTACGATTTCAGGATCGCAACAGCTTACCACCCATACGACCAATGACTTGAAAAATCTTGAGAAAAAAATAATTAAGGCAAGTGATTTAGTTGCTCCTGCCCGAAGTGTGATGACAGTGATTGTTGATTGATTCACCCTACAACTAAAAAGAGCAGTAAAGTAATTATGCGGGATACACAATTTATTTGTTTTGAAAAAGTGTCAAGTGGAAAAAAGTTGATTCGAAAAATTGCGTTTCGGATTTTTATAGTTTTCATTATTTACTTCTTTTTTACTGGCTGCACATCATCTTCATTGCAGCAATTCACTGATGTTTCTGCAAGCAGCGGTATTCGTTTTAGTAATCAAATAACCGAAACGGAAGATCAAAACATCTTCACTTATGAATACATGTACAATGGCGCGGGGGTTGCTGTAGGTGATGTAAACAATGACGGGCTGCCGGATATTTTCTTTACGGCTAATCAACTTCCCGATCAACTCTATCTGAATAAAGACAATCTGCAGTTCGAGGACATTACTAAATCTGCAGGTGTGGAAGGTAAGTCAGGCTGGAAGACGGGTGTATCGATGGCAGATGTGAACGGAGATGGGTTGTTGGATATTTACGTTTGTTATTCAGGGAATGGACAACCGCAGAACCGGAGCAACCAATTGTTCATCAATAAAGGTGTGCATAATGGTATCCCTGTTTTCAAAGACGAAGCCGTTGAATACGGTTTGGATGCTCCCGGTACCAATAGCACACAGTCGCTTTTTTTTGATTGTGATCGTGATGGTGATTTGGATATGTTCCTGCTCAATCACGCCACTATGTTTTACTCACCGCTTGTAAATACCTATAAGTTGCGACACAAGCGGCATCCCTATTTCAGTAATTATTTATTTCGCAATGATGGCGGCCATTTTACCAACGTTTCTGATTCATCGGGAATAGCAGGAGGTGGAAACAATTTTGGTTTGGGCGTGGTGGCGTCTGATATCAATAATGATGGATGGCCCGACTTATATATGACCAATGATTATGAAGAGCAGGATTTTCTCTTACTCAATAACCAGGATGGAACGTTTAAAGAAGTTACTAAAGAGGCATTAAAACATATTTCCAAATACGGGATGGGTTGCGATGTAGCCGATTGCAATAATGATGGACTCATGGATATTATAGTGCCTGATATGTGGCCTGAGGATAACTATCGTCAAAAAGTATTGCGTGGCCCTGATGAATACGATAAGTACAACATACTGGTCGATAGCGGTTATATGCATCAGAATATGCGGAATACGTTGCAGTTAAATGATGGTAATACTGAAAATGCTTTACCACGATTTTCAGAGATAGGACAATTAGCAGGTATTGCTAACACAGATTGGAGTTGGGCATCCCTGTTTGCTGACCTCGATAACGATGGCAATAAAGACCTTTACATAACAAATGGTTTCTGGCGGGATTATTCGAACATGGATTTTCAAACCTACCAGGTGCAGGAATTCAGAAAATTGTATGGCTTTAATGCTCCGCTATGGCAACTGATAGATAGCATTCCGCAGACAAAGCTTTCGAACTACGCCTTTCATAACAAAGGAGATCTTACTTATGAAAATGTAACCGCACAATGGGGATTGCATACTTTGAATGTATCCAACGGTGTTGCGTATGCTGATTTGGACAATGATGGCGACCTGGACCTTGTGGTAAATAATATGGGTGAACGGGCCTCGGTTTATCGCAACAATAATCTTACCGGTGGAAATTATCTCAACATTCAGTTGAAAGGTATTGCAGGAAATACATACGCAACAGGCGCCCGTGTTGATATAGAGACATATACAGGACAACGGCAGACAGTAGAGCAGCAAACTGTGCGTGGTTATCTTTCTTCCGTATCACCGATACTGCATTTTGGTTTGGGACGAGATTCCGTAATCAATACGTTAACTATAAGATGGCCAAAAGGGAACTATACCGTATTGAAAAATATAAAAGCCAATCAAACGATAATTGTTGATGAGGCGATAGCCAATAAGGATAGTGCGGCTATTCATCAAGATAGTTCTCCGTTCTTTCAAGACATTACAACGACTTCAGGAATTGATTTTTTTCAAACAGAAAATGAATTTGTTGATTTTAAACATGAGTCATTGCTTCCCTGGCAATTATCAAAGCAAGGACCTAAAATGTCGAAAGGAGATGTAAATGGCGATGGGCTTGAAGATGTTTTTATAGGAGCCCCCAGGAAGGGCAAAGCATGTCTATACCTGCAAACGCAAAACGGCCAATTCAAATCCGCCGCTTCGCAGCCCTGGCAACAAGAAAATAATTGCGACCAGGTGCAGTCCATTTTCTTTGATGCAGACAATGATAAGGATCTTGATCTGTATATCGTGAATGGAGGAAATGAAAATGAAGATAGAACGGCCTACCAGGATAAGCTTTACCTGAATGACGGTAAAGCCGGTTTTAAACTATCCGCGGACGCATTGCCGGCTATGCATACTTCCAAAAGCTGCATATCAGTAGCTGATTATAACCGGGATGGTAAGCCTGATATTTTTGTTGGTGGCCGGGTTGTGCCAGGCGCATACGGTATCACGCCAATATCTTATCTCTTGCAAAATCAATCAGAGAAAGGTGTGGTGAAGTTTGCAGATGTTACTGTTTCCGTAGCACCCTCGCTGCAGTATGCAGGTATGATCACTTCAGCCGTGTGGACCGATTTGAATAAGGATCAATTGCCTGATCTGTTGATTGCCGGTGAGTGGATGCCCGTAAAAATATTTATTAATAAAGGAGACAAATTAAATGAGCAAACAAACGATTATGGTTTGCAGGAATCGAATGGCTTGTGGACTTGTATAATACCTGTGGATGTTGATAATGACGGAGACGAAGACTTTTTGTTAGGTAATCTTGCGCCCAACACGCAGTTTAAAGCATCAGCGAAGGAGCCAATGTCTTTATATGTGAATGATTTTTTTGGCTTAGGTAAGGTCACGCCCCTGGTTTTCTACTATATCGGCAGCAAATCTTACCCGTATGCTTCTCGAAATGAATTGTTGGAAGACATGCCCATGCTTAAATCCAAATTTTATTACTATAAAGACTATGCGGCAGCAGATTTCAATACCATTTTTACTTCAGGTCAACAGAAAGGAAAACTGGAATTAAAAGCCAATGAATTGGGTAACTGCTGGCTTGAAAATACCAGTGATGGCAAATTGCTGTTGCACCGCTTACCTGTGGCGCTACAGTTTTCACCCCTGCAGGGAGCGGTTAGCCTTGATGTAAACAATGACGGCGTAAAAGAAATTTTTACTGTAGGAAATTTTTATCCATTTAGAGTTCAATTGGGAAGAGAAGATGCAGGTAAGGGTAGTTTGTTGCAATGGGATAAGATGAAACATCAGTTACTGGTATCCAACTTACCTATGGGTATCCATGCTGATGGTGATGTAAGAGATGTATTGACTGTGCAAACAAGCAGGCAAGAGCCGGTAATTATCATTTCAAAAAATAATGACCGTGTGCAGGTAATCAAAACTATAACGAAACAAAAAGACGATACTAATAGAAGTGAAGACTAAGTATAAATGTTGCGTTAGTTCAGTCAACTAATATTAACCTACCTATCTAAACAGAAACAATATGAAGAAGTTTATTTCATTGCTGACCTTTACACTTTTTCTTTTCATCAATCTTTCTGCCCAGCAGGCATCGCATACATTCAAGCTATCTGATTCTGTTTTTCTATTGGATGGGAAGCCATTTCAAATAATATCCGGCGAAATGCATTATCCAAGAATACCCAGGGAAGCATGGAGAGATAGAATGAAGAAAGCGAAAGCAATGGGGCTGAATACCATTGGCACTTATGTTTTCTGGAATATTCACGAACCGCAACAGGGTGAATATGATTTTAAGGGTAACAATGATATTGTTGCTTTTGTAAAAACAGCGCAGGAAGAAGGACTTTGGGTGATCCTGAGACCAAGCCCTTATGTATGTGCTGAGTGGGAGTTTGGGGGCTATCCTTATTGGTTGCAAAATATAAAAGGCCTGGAAGTAAGAAGCAAGGAATCGCAATATCTCAAAGCGTATAGAAATTACATCATGCAGGTAGGAAAGCAGTTGGCTCCTCTGCAGGTAAATCATGGTGGTAATGTGTTGATGGTGCAGATTGAGAATGAGTACGGTTCCTATGGCGCTGATAAAGAATACCTGGATATAAACAGGAAAATGTTTATTGAGGCAGGCTTCGATGGTATACTGTATACCTGCGATCCCGGGCCGGCTATCAAAGATGGTCATTTGCCCGGTTTTTTACCTGCCATCAATGCTGTGGATAATCCTGAGAAAGTGAGAAAACTTATCAGTCAGAATCATAATGGTAGGGGCCCTTTTTTTATAGCAGAATGGTATCCGGCATGGTTTGATTGGTGGGGCACAAAGCATCATACCGTACCGGCTGAATCATACTCGGGCAAATTAGATACCGTATTACAAGCCGGTATATCTATCAACATGTATATGTTTCATGGCGGCACGACAAGAGGCTTTATGAATGGCGCTAATTACAATGATAAAAATCCTTATGAGCCACAGATCAGCAGCTATGATTATGATGCGCCGCTGGATGAAGCAGGTAATGCAACAGCTAAGTTTTTAAAATTCAGGGAAGCCATCGAAAAAAATTTACTGCCCGGAGAGAAGTTACCGGAAATTCCAAAAGCAAAACCTGCCATTGCTACCGCCCCCGTCATTTTTACCAATACAACTTCGGTTTTTGATTTGCTTTCAAAACCTGTTTCCCATTCCACACCACTTACATTTGAAGATTTAAAACAAGCCTATGGATATGTACTATATCGCACCACTGTCAATGGCAATGGCAGATCAAAGCAGTTATTAAAGATTAAAGATCTGCGTGATTATGGTATTGTATTCATTAACGGTAAACGTGCAGGCATATTAGACAGGCGCTTATACCAGGATAGCTTATTGGTTGATAAGCCCAGGGGTAAAGTCCAAATTGATATTCTTGTTGAGAACATGGGAAGAATAAACTTCGGCCCTTATTTGCTGAAAAACAAAAAGGGTATTACGGAAAAAGTATTGCTTGATGGAAAAGAAGTAAAAGACTGGAAAATGTATCCTCTTCCTTTTGATGATATTAATACTCTTAAATCAAAAGCCTTCTCTAAACCGGGAGCAGGTATACCCGTAGTAAAGAGAGGTTATTTCACGATCGATCAATCAGCAGACACCTATCTTGATTTTTCCAACTGGGGCAAGGGTGTTGTGTGGGTGAATGGTCACAACCTGGGCAGATACTGGGAGATCGGGCCACAGCAAACAGTATATGTTCCGGTTGAGTGGTTAAAGAAAGGCAGGAATGAGATCGTGGTATTTGAATTGATCAAGCCGGGGCAAAAGCTGTTGCAAGGGGTGGAAAAACCAATACTCAGTACCTTAAAAAGGTATCAATAGTTCAGTCGAAGTAGTTTCGGCAAGCCCTATAAAATCATCGAAGAAAAAGAAGCAACAGCGGTAACCGGCCGATTGCCGTTTAACGTCCTGTAGTTGTAGCCTCGACAGGAATCGAACCTGTATCTGGAGCTTCGGAAACTCTTATACTATCCATTGTACTACGAGGCCAGGTTGGGTTTGGTGTTGGATTTTGCGTGCCTAAATCTTTTAATCCTAAGAACTTATCATATCAACCCGGGTGCATTGCTGGCGAATATTTTCACCGCAATGGCGAGCAATATTACGCCAAAAAATTTTCTTACAGCAAGTAATCCTGCGGGGCCCAGCAGGCGGGCAATTGCTCCCAGTGATTTTAAAACAATATAAATAATCACCAGGTTCATTAATATAGCGATCAACAGGGTCGTTTCGCCGTAGTTGGCTTTTAACGACATGATAGTAGTCAATGTACCCGATCCTGCTATTAAAGGAAAGGCAATGGGCACTACAGTCGCTGCTTTTATATCTTTTTCACTTTTAAAAAATTCAAGGCCCAATACCATTTCGAGTCCGAGAATAAATATGACTATCGAACCACCCACAGCAAATGATCGTACATCCAGGCCCAATATCTTCAGTAGAGGTTCACCAATAAATAAAAAAAGAGCCATCAACCCACCTGAAATGATCGTGGCCCTGGCTTCGTTTATGCCACCCATTTTTTGTTTCAGTGAAATGAGGATGGGGACTGAACCGATAATATCAATAACGGCAAACAAGGTAAAAGTAACAGTAAACAGTTCGCTGAAATTTATCGGCATGTAGAAAATGTTTCAGCAAATATAATGGGCTGCTGTTAACATACATGCGGCATGCATTCAGGGAATTGTTATTTCGCCGGAGAATTATTCAGCCCGTTACTGTTATTTGCTGCTATCAAAAAAAGTTATTTAGGCTGGCCGGTGTTGTTCAATCGCAGAAGGAATATTGGAAAGTATTTCATGTTGATAGTCGCTGTTGTGTAACATAATTTTTACAACACAACCATAGTGTATTTTGAAAATCGAAAATGAATCAATCAGCGGCGTACGGGTGACATAGGATAAAATACTTCTTATCACACCGCCGTGTGTGAATATAGCAGCAGGCTTTTTCTGACTTACAATACTGGTAAAACAATTGACTGTTCTTTCGTATAACTGCACATAACTTTCACCGCCGGGTACCTGCCTGTTTACAAAATCATTCATCCAGGGATCTAATTCTTCTTTTGCTATATCATCCCAGTTTTTTAATTCCCAGTCGCCGCAATGCAGTTCTTTCAAATCATCATCCAGCATCAATTCATGGTGTGGAAATAAACAGGATGCCAGTTTGTGGCAGCGTTGCAGCGGGCTGCTGTACACCTGCTGAATACCGGCGGGTAAAAAGCGGCGAATGATGGCGGCTTCATCCTGAAAAGAAGAAGTGACGTCCAGGTCGGCCTGTCCATAACAAATTCCTTTAATGACTGCAGGCGTAGTATGGCGTATCAAATAGATCATAGCAGACAAGTTAACCAGTATTTATTGAGGATAACGATGGATAGCAAAAAAGTTATTTCTGTTACCTGCTGCACGGCGCCAAGACAATCTCCCGTATAGCCGCCGATCCATTTTTTAAAAAATTGCGCCAACAAAAAAGAAACAAGGATCATTGGTGCTATACTTGCCAAATATGGAAGCGGTAAAAAAAGCATAGGAACCAGCATCACCAGGAACGCAAACAATATTTCAACAAAACGGAGTTTGGCGGAGGCCAGCGGTTTGGATTTGGAAATATCTTCCTGGAAGACGTAAGAGTAGTTTTGGATCAGCAACAATGGCATCCACCGGCTGGCCGTGTGTGCCGCTATGATGACAAGTGCAGGGTATGAAAATTTTTCTAATGAAGATAAGTGCCAATTGCTATTGGTGATTTGCAGGGCGATATGAACCAGGAGAAAATATTTCAGCAACAGTATCATGATCAAACCGGCTACGCCAAAAGTGCCCAGCCGGCTGTCTTTCATAATGGTGAGAATTTTTTCTTTGGTCCATCCGCCACCGAAACCGTCACATGAATCCGCAAAACCATCTTCGTGAAAGGCTCCCGTGGTCACTAATCCCGCAATAATGCAGAGGACTGCGGCGATAGGAGTGGAAAGAAAATTTCCGGCTGCAAATGTTAATCCGCAAATGATGCCTACAACCCAACCAATCATCGGAAAATACTTAGCCGCTTTTTGAAGATAGTCGGGGTTGTGATCAGTGGTCTTAGGTACAGGCAGCCTTGTAAGAAACATAAGCGCTGTAAAAAAAATGCGAAACTCTTTTTTCATGAATATTCAAATGGTCTTTATGTTATTCTTTGTTACTAACGCCAGCCGTTTCAAAACTTGCCATCTCATTTAAAAAATTAACGGATGACTGGATCAAAGGAATGGCCAATGCAGCGCCGGTGCCTTCGCCCAGGCGCATACCAAGCTGCAGCAAGGGTTTTGCATTCAAAAAATTCAACATGACCCGATGACCGTTCTCGTCTGAACAATGGGCAAAAACAAGCCCCCATTTGTTAAAGGGGGGTAGGTCCGTATCATTTTCACCCAGTCCTTTTGCTATCACTAAAGCTGCAGTGGAAATAAATCCATCCACCACTATAATCATTTTTCTTTTAGCGGCTTCCAGGTAAGCCCCCGCCATCATGGCTAATTCAAAACCGCCAAAAGTTTGCAGCACATTGAGCATTGAACTCCCGATAGCTATCGGGAGAACATTGAGCATTGAAAATTTCTCTTTCACCTTCTTTAACGTTTCTATTTTCGTTTTCAATTGTTCCTCATTCACACCTGTTCCTCTGCCTGTACATTCTTCAATGGACATTTGAAGAACAGCACTCATGATCAGCGAAGCAGAAGATGTATTACCAATACCCATTTCACCAAAGCCTATGCAGTTGCAACCCGACTGATGAATAGCTGCAACAATTTCTTTCCCCTTCCCGATGGTCCTGTTAACTTCCATTTCTGTCATAGCCGGTTCCTCCAGGTAATTTTTTGTACCATAACCAATCTTTGCATTGATAAAGTTTGAGTTGCTGATGGTATTGTTCCAGTCAAAGTTTACCCCCGCATCTACAACTTTCAATGCAATATTATTTTGCCTGCAAAAAACATTGATAGCTGCGCCACCGTTTAAAAAATTCAGTACCATCTGTGCTGTCACTTCCTGGGGATAAGGATTTACCAAACCGGTTTTAGCGATTCCATGGTCACCGGCAAAAACAACAATATGCGGGTGGTTGATTTGAGGATTCAGTGTTTGCTGTATGGATCCCACCTGCAGGGCAATTTCTTCCAGTCTTCCCAGCGCACCCAGCGGTTTTGTTTTAAGGTTGATCTTATGCTGCAAAGCTTGCTCAAGACTTGCTGTTGTTGATTCTGCAGGAGTCATTTTTTAAATGGTTTTTGTGATAACTGTTGATCATTCATCTTTTGGCAGCAGGTCGCAAAAATAAAAACCGTACTGTGACGCTTGGTTCATAGGATTGCAGCTATCCTGCGTATTTTTCGGCGCTTCATATTTCCGATAAACTATTTCCCCTTTTGTAAAAGCTATGGGTTGTTTAAATATAGGACCGTCAAATACAAAGGAATGGTATTCTCCGTTTTCGCCGCATACATCCACATTGGGCGGCAGGTCCCTTACAAATGATTCATCGATCAGGCGGCCACAAAGACTTTTGTCCAGGAATTTTTCATTTACACAAACAATGATGGCTTTAAAACCAAGCGCTAAAAATTCCTGCATCAGTTCTTTTGTATCCTTTTTCCACAGGGGGAAGAGGCAGGAGATATCCAGTGATTGCAATTTTTCTTCGCGGTATCGTTTCAGGTCTTCCAGGAAAATATCGCCGAAGATGGCATGCGTAAAGCCTTCGCTCTTTAGCTGCTGCACTTTTGTTGTCATCAGTTCTTCGTATTCATCCATGCCCGGTTGTTCCGGCAATTCAATTTTGTGTAAAGGCAGGCCGATAGATGCAGCCTGCTGATCAAGCAATTCATTTCTTACGCCATGCATCGAAATACGGTTGTGCACTTTGTTTACACTTGTCAGTAATGCCTGTACCGGTATTTTTTGTGCAAATGCATAATGAAGGCAAAGGCTTGAATCCTTGCCACCACTCCAGTTCATGTATCCCTTAATCCCCTGAAGGGGGAATGAAAAATCATTCATTTCTTAACCTTTAATCGTTTGTGGAATGCCGGATACCATGAACACTACTTTTCCTGCTTTAGCTGCCAAATATTGATTGGCCCATCCCTGCAGGTCGGTAAATTTTCTGCCGATGTCGGTATCGGCATGTACGCCCATCCCTATTTCATTGCTGATGATAATAAAGGTGCCGGGTTTTTCATACAGCGCATCAATTTGGTTTTTAAATAAGCCGAGTGATGAATCGATATTGTTTTTGGTATCTATAAAAAAATTAGTGAGCCATAGCGTTACACAATCGATAATGCATGTTTTATTTTCAATCGGTAGTTCGCTTACATTTCTTTGCTCTTCATAGTTGATCCAGCGTTCATCTCTTTCGGTTTGATGACGCTTCACTCTTTTTTCAAAGTCATCATCCCATATTTTAGCGGTGGCAATATAAACAGGGTTATTGCTTAGAGATAAAGCCAGTTGTTGCGCATAGCTGCTCTTGCCGCTCCGGGCGCCGCCCGTGATCATCCATATCATTTCCAATACATTTTTTCTTTGAACATCCTATAACGATTCTTTAATTCCAGCAGGCAATCCCTGCAAAGACAATCATTGTATTTTTCGCCGATAAATTTTTTCTCTTCTTCAGTAAAAGAGATGCCGCTGCATTGGCACTCGTTTACATTGCCCACCTTGCATTCAAAACTGCGGCCACATCGCGGGCATTTCTTTTCTTCATGCTTGCACATGCAATTGTTGTGTTTGAAATAAAGGAGAATATTTTTGTTGCAGATGCGATGGTACTGAAAACAAACCGGGATGGAATAATGCGGCTAATAGTTCGATGCCATCTACCAGCGTGGAAACAGAAGGTTGGGTAAACAGATCGTAATCGGCGAGATATACTTGTTGTGTCTGAACGGCTATCAATTGTCCCCATCCTTTTTTTTGCGTAAGTAGTCGCATTTCTTCTTTTGTCCTTTCAACTTCAAAGCCGCAGGGGGCGATCACCAATACTTCAGGGTCATATTTTACTATTTTTTCCCAGGCTGTTACAATAGAGTGGCCCGCAGGGTTACTTAGCATATCAATACCACCGGCCTGGGCAATTTGAAAAGGTATCCAATGACCGCAGTTATAGACTGGTTCTATCCACTCCAGCAACATTACTCTTTTCAATGGCATTTGGTTTAGCCGCAGGCAATCCAGTATATGAGCTGTTCTTTTTTGCAATGAAGAGAGGTATGCATAGGCCACTTCTTCTTTTCCCATAGCTGTTGCAATGGTGATGGCCGTTTTAAAAACATCAACAAGATTGTTTGGCGAAAGGGGTATGAGTAGCGGTTGTTTCCTTAGCTTAGCCACAGCAGTGGCCGTACAGGCGGTATCAATCTGGCAAACCTCACATACATCCTGTGTAAAAATTATATCGGGTTGAATCACCTGCAGCAATTCCTCATCTACATAATACAGACTTTTGCCTTGCGCCTTGCTTGCTGAAAATATTTTGTCAATTTCAGTGCTGGAATAATTGTTTCCTTCCAGTACACATCTTACTACTTTATGTTTTTCCTGGCGTGCGGGAAGTGGACACTCAAATGTTACCCCATGCAGCTGATTTTGCAAGCCCATGTCGTAGATCATTTGCGTAGCTGCGGGAAGAAATGAACAAACTTTCATGATGAATGAGAAATGAAGTTGGAAAAGGACAGATTTCTGATTTCCGATCTCCGGCTTCTGATTTCAATAAATCAAATTGTTTTTGTCTGCAATGCAGTGTACCTCTGCTTCATCCATTCAAATACTCCAAACATCACACCACTATACAATAAAGTACCGATAAGAAAATTTCTTTCATACGGAATGGCGGCTACAAGGCTGGTGTAATAACCGGCCCAGGTTTTTGGGTACATGCTTCCTTCTAATAGTATACAGGCAGGACTGGTAACGATCCAGTGAATGAATACTGTTGCAATAGAAGCAATCACAATATTTTTAATAGTTATTTTTTTCAACAATATTTTTCCTGTTAATACCATCAGGGCGAAAGCAGCGTATGTCCAGTACCAGCCGCTGTACATGATGCCAAACTTACCCTGGTGTACAACGGTGTTAATAACAATATCACTTGCTAACAAGGTCAGCAGGGGAAACGCATAGGCCTTCCAGTTTTTTTGAAAATAAGCACCGCCAAATAAGGCCATCGCACCAATAGGCGTGAAGTTGCTTAAGGGGCTCAGTGTGGCCGCACTGGGTATACGCATAGCCGCCGCGGCTATCATCAACAGTAGCAGAACGATAAAGCGGGGGTTGATCTTTTGAAGTGACATAGCGATTGATTTTATTGAAAGTGAAAAAGAAACAGGCTTCTCATTCTGAAGCCTGTTCAAGTTACTATAATTTAAAACTAATACCACCCATTACATTAAATCCCTGTGTGCTGTACCCATACACTTCCTCGTAGTCCGCATTGGTGATATTCTTAAAGTCAACAAATAATTTTAGCCTGTTTGTCACCACAGCATATTCTGCATAGGCACTCCACAAAAGATATTTTTTCAATATTACCGGAACCTGGTCGTACGTAATCATATCAAAATAGATATCAGTTCTTTTGCTATAATTATAGAGGTTGGTGCTTACAAACAATTTAGGAGTAACTTGGTAGCCCACATTAATACCAAAAGAATGTTTCGGTCTTCTTAGCAGGTTGAAATAGGATGTGTCTTTGCCCGCAATATTTGTAGTTACTTCTCCATCTGTAAAAGCGTAATATAATTTTAGGTGGAGGTCCTTGTTGATATGAAGTGTTGGCTCTATTTCTATACCATGATCTTTTTGCTTATTAAGATTAATATAGCTGAAGGCAGGGCCATAGGCAATCACATCTTTTATATTCCTTGAAAAATAAACTACCCTTGCATCTAATTTATTATCCAGCAAAGAAACCTGGACACCCCCTTCATAGGTTTTAGATTTTTCAGGTTTCAAATCAGGATTGGAGCCCCATTGTCCATACAATTCGCTCAATGTGGGTGCTCTGAACGCCGATGCTACATTTAGAAATAATTTTACTTCCTCGTTTAGAAGATAAGAAGGATTAACGCTATACGTAAAGTGGTCACCAAATTCCGAATGATTATTGTAACGGCCACCTATTTCCAAATTGAAACCACGAAGATTTTTTACAAACAAAGAAAGATAGGGACTGGTGATGTTGAACTTTGGATTTTTGGGATTGGCATTAGTGTCAAGTGACTGTTGGTTGCGGTAATCGACGCCAGCCAATAACTGGAAATGTTCCTCCAGGTTTACATGGCCATACAATTCTGCGCTTTTACTTTTTCCTTCAAACGGAAAACCAGAATAATTCCGGGAGATTTCATCATAACCATATTGTGCCACTACAGCACCCTTGCTGAAATTATATTGTGCAGCCGCACCAGTAGAAAGCAGCGATGATTTGTATTTGTTGGGAGCATCAGCAAAAGAACCGTCGTCATAGTCGCCTTTATAAAAATTATAACGGAAATAAGGTTTGATATGAAGACCTTCGATCACTTCGCCATCTATGTTCAGGTACAAACCATTTTGAAGAAACCCGTCCTTATCAAATGATTTTGCTTTCGTGGTATCTTTTGCTTCAGAGATCCCTTTTGTTTCGTGGTGCACAAAGCCAATATTGTAAGAGACTTTATCAGCATTGCCACTCAATCCGGCATTGCTCTTAAATGTACCAAAAGAACCACCGGAAAAATTTCCAAACAGTTGGGCCGGCTTGTCGGCACCTTTG
This sequence comes from Terrimonas pollutisoli, assembly GCF_029360765.1. Taxonomy (GTDB): domain Bacteria; phylum Bacteroidota; class Bacteroidia; order Chitinophagales; family Chitinophagaceae; genus Terrimonas_B; species Terrimonas_B pollutisoli. The sequence goes on from NZ_JARKNA010000001.1 coordinate 24,776, forward strand.
CGGGTAATGATATTTATAACACCGGCGATGGCGTTAGAACCATATAAAGTTGATTGGGCGCCTTTTACTATTTCAATACGTTCGATTTGTTCGATCGGGAAAAGGCGAAGATCAAAAGCGCCACCAACACCTGAAGGATCCGTAACCGGCACGCCATTTATTAATATAACTGTGTAATCATTTTTGGCGCCGCGAAGAAAAACGGATTTGTCTTTGCCCGGGTTGCTGGTAGCGCCATTGATCACGATGCCGGTCTGCTCGGTAAGTAACTGCGCCAGGTCCTTTCCCATACTTCTGTCCAGTACTGCACGGTTGATCACTGTAACCACTTTGCCGGTTTCCGATGCTTTTTTAGAAAATTTGCTGGCGGTAATGATTACCTGGCTTAATGATTTGTACGTACTGTCTTCTTCCTGACTTGTGGGGACAAGTTGCGCAAATAGCCTGCTGCTGATACTGATCGCAGCCACTACCAAAAATTTCTTTTTCATTTTTTAAAAAAAATTTGTGTGACTGCTTCCGAGAAAATAAAGAGATAGAAATATAAATGTCCTGCGACTTTTACATTTCAAGCCTTTCACCCGAAAGCATTGAATGATTGTTAACTGGCCTGGCAGGTCTTCTGGCTCACCCCAACCTAATTGCCTTCCCGTGTAAAAAACAGTGGCATCCAGAATTAGATTTCCTAACTCCCCTTTAGGGGTTAGGGGGTTTACAGCTACGGGGATAGCACCGGACTTTCACCGGGTTTCCCTTTTAATCCCGATCATTTACATCGGGAAACCAAACCGGCGGCAAATGTAGGGAGAGTAAACTGTTATGCAATCAGAAATATTTCAAGCTGCTACCGCGATTGCTTTTATGTTTTGGCCATCGTAGTTTGTCTTTTCATCCATACAAAATCCCCGCATACCGATACATTCAGCTATTTTTAAGGCAAAGCATGTTTTTTTGTATATGATCCAGTCAAAGAGCTACACGATTGTTACTCATATTGCCGCCTGGATATTATTTCTAAGCTTGCCTGTGTTATTTGTCACTAGTCAATCGGGTTATAGCGGCATACTATCGACACTCGCTTCACCCAATACCTGGCTATTTTTTATTACTTATATTTTTATTTTTTATCTCCATAGCTGGTGGTTGATACCAAAGCTTTACCTGAAGAAAAAGTTTTTTCTATACGCAAGCTCGTTATTTATTTTATTGATCTCGGTATGGTTGCTGAAGCCTTTTGACCGCATGGTGAGTGATCGGGGGCCGGATACCGGGTTGGAGATGCCGAATCCCGGGCCGCCACCATCACCTGTCGATGACTTCAAAAGACCACCTCCCATGAGGCAGCCCGGCGATAAGCCACCGGGTTCACCAATGAATACAAGGGGTTTGCAAAAAATAGATGTGGTCAGCATATTTTTTTACTTCACCATCCTGGCCATGAGTATGGCCATACAGGTCCGGGTAAGATTGCGGGCAACTGAGCAAAGGGCGTTGCAGGCAGAAGCGGATAAAGCGAATGCTGAACTATCGTTTTTGAAGGCACAGATCAATCCCCATTTTTTGTTTAATACGCTGAATAATATTTATTCATTGGCAGCTTCTAAAAGCGATGATACGGCTGAAAGTATTTTGAAGCTTTCCAATATCATGCGCTATGTCACGGATGATGTGCGGGAGGAGTTTGTGCCATTAGAAAATGAAATGGATTTTATCAGGGACTATATTGACCTTCAGCGATTGAGGCTTGGTGATAAAATGAATGTCAATTTTATAGTGTCAGGTAAAATTGCCGGTAAGAAAATTGCACCGCTTATCCTGATGACATTTATTGAAAACGTATTTAAGTATGGTATCAGTAACCGCGAACCTTCCGCCATCGATATTCAATTAACAGTTGATGATCAGGCTATCCGTTTCTATTGTAGTAACAAGTTGTATGAAACCCCGCGCAATGTAGAAAGCACAGGAATTGGTATTGAAAATACCCGGCAGCGCCTTGAACATTTATATGCTGGAAAATATGACCTGTCAATAGACAAGACAAACTGCAGGTTTTCAGTACAATTAACTTTGCCTGGTTAAAATTGCAATTAATTCCATCATTATGCCTTTAAAATGTGTCGCTATTGATGATGAGCCGCTGGCCCTGGAGCTGATCAAAACCTATGTGGCCCGGTTTGCTGAATTAGAAATGCTGCAAGTCTTTGATGATGCCATTTCAGGCGCAGAATTTATTCGCAAAATACCGGTTGACATTTTATTTGTTGATATTAACATGCCTGACATAACCGGGCTCGACCTGGTACGGTCGTTGGAGGAAAAACCGATCATTATTTTTACGACGGCACATAGAAAATTTGCTCTCGAAGGGTTCGAACTGGACGCCATTGATTACTTATTAAAACCCATTTCATTTGAGCGATTCTCAAAAGCGGTGAAGAAGGCGATAGAGTATTCCCGGTATAAAAATCAACAGACCAGCGAGTCCGCTGAGAGTTTGTTTGTATACTCGGAATATCGGCTGATTAAAATTCCTTTTGCTGATATTGAATATATTGAAAGCGTTGAGGACTATATTAAAATACATCTTAGCAATGCCAAGCCCATTCTTACATTGATGCCTTTGAAAAAAGTGCTGGAAAAACTGCCTCCCGAAAAATTCAAACGTATTCACAGAAGTTATATCGTGGCAATCGAAAAAGTAAATTCTATTCTCAACCGGAAAGTACAATTGTCTTCCTCCACGGAGCTTCCGATTAGTGACAGCTATTCCAGCTTTATCAAAGAGTGGAAAAAATAAACCCTAACGGATTTATCAGCACAAAAAACCGATTCGTCGATACCTTTCCGGTTCTCACCGACACTGTGTTTTATTTAACAAACTCCTAAAACGATAGATAAACTTTTTTGCGTTTAGCAAAGGTAGCCGACGTTTAAGCTACCCGTTACTAACTGCTGTATTCTCCACACCAAATCAAAACCAGGATGAATAAATTATCAAAGCAAGCAGTTAGTATCATTGTAATGAGTATTGGGTATAGCATATTCGCTTATTCCCAACTCAATCCAAAACTTCAATTCGGCATCGGTGCTGGCACTTTCATTTACCAGGGTGATTTGACACCATCTGATTTGGGATCATATAAAACCATGAAACCACAATTAAACATTTTCGCTTCACGGTTTTTGAATTCTTCCTTTTCAGTACGGGCCAATCTTTTTATTGGATCGATAAAAGGAGATGATTCAAAGTATAATAAGCCAGTATACAGGCAGGAAAGAAATTTTAAGTTTCGTTCTTCAGTGGCTGAAATAAGTGGCATTGCGGAGTGGAATGTGCTGGGAAGAAACTATGCCGGAAAAGGTTTTTCTCCCTATTTGTTTGGCGGAGTTGGTTACAGCTTTTTGAGAATACGGAGAGACTGGTCCGGATTAAACACAGAGTATTTTTCTGGCGAATCCTCTTTAATAGAAGGCCTGGCAGAAGATGCTCAACATTCAGTGCCGCGAGGCTTATTGGTGTTCCCAGTTGGTATTGGGACAAGGTATTATTTTTCTGATAGGTTTGGTATTAGTGCGGAAACGTCCTACCGGATCAGCAGTACCGATTACCTGGATGGTTTCAGCCGGTCAGCAAATCCTGCTGAAAAAGATCATTACTACAGTCATAGCATAGGAGTTGTTTACAGGCTGGGTAAAAAGAACACTTTCGATTGTCCTGTTATCAGGTATTAAAAATTTACCGGGACAATCCGGGTATATACCGATACAACATACGAAAGAGTAAGCCTCTATCGTCAAAGAGGTGAGTGGCGAAATGAAACAAGTGATATGGTTTGGTTATGTGCAATTGGTTGTTCCCAGGCCCTTCGTTTCAAAGGGCCTGTTTTTTCAAGTAAGAGTGATTTATCGGTACAAAAAGCCTGTTCATCTATCGGAATTGATAGCCGGCAGGAATAATTGAAATTTTAATTATTAAAACGAAAAACAATGGAGCAGTCAAGAAAAAAATTCCTGAGACAATTTTTCATCGGAGCTACATCGGTTCCGTTGATATTGCAGGCTTGTAAAAAAGAGGATCTTACTACTGACACGGATACAGGAACTGGTAGCGGTTCAGGCAGTGGAAGTGGAAGCTGCAGCGTATCGCCCTCTGAAACAGCCGGTCCATTTCCAACTATTACTCCTTCATCATTGGTAAGATCCGATATCAAGGACGATAGGACAGGCGTCGCTTTTACGATCAAGGTAACGATTAAGAATACAAATAATAGTTGTGCGGCTTTAGCAAACGCCATTGTTGATATCTGGCATTGTGATAAAGATGGTTATTATTCAGAGTATGGCGGCACAAGTATGCAGTCAGTCAATTATACGGCAGTACATTTTTTAAGAGGCCGGCAAACTACTGATGCAAATGGCCTGGTAACCTTTACATCTATATTCCCGGGCTGGTACCAAAGCAGGGCTACTCATATACATGTACATATTTATAATGCATCAGGCACTTCATTATTGGTAACACAAATTGCTTTTCCGGAAGGAAGCAGCAGTGCCGTGGCAACGGTGAATGGCAGCGGTGGCGTGGCTTATGGATATTCGAAAGGAATGACAGGCTATACGTACAATGCATCGGATAATGTATTCAGTGATGATAGTGCAGGGGCCGAATTGGCAACGGTAGCAGGAAGCCTGAGCGGGGGATATACTCTTACGCATACCATAAATGTAGCTGCCTGATATTTTTTCTTAGAGTCAATCCGCAACCATAAGGCGTTAGGTTTTTACCTGCGCCTTCTTTATAATTTTTATGGAACAGAAGATCATTCGGCTTCGTTACCGGAAAATAATTGACACTGCTTCGCAAAAGCTGTGGGATAAGCTGGTGTTTGAAAGTACGTATAAAGAGTTCTTAATGCAGTCGCAATTTTATAACCAGGAAAAAAAGCATACAACATTTGCTGCTTTATTACAGCATGCCCCCGGTGCTGAAAAATTGCACTTTCTTGTTAGTACGGCTATTGTTGGCTACCTGCAGCAGTTGAAAGGAGTAGTGCCTGATATTTTAAACAATGTTGGAAAACATTTTCTTCGGTTTGAGAACTACAGGTTTGAACTGATCAACTCTGATATAAAAAATAAATCGGCGCACCAGGCTGCTATCAATTTCTTCAGCGAGCCGCTCACCTGGCATGATACAGTCAGTAATTATTTATTAGTATCGCAGAGCAGTGAAGAAAAAACTGATGACGGTGTATTAACTGAAATGGTACAACTACAGCCTTTTCTCAGTATTTATTCATTAAAAACAGAGGAAGTATGATACAGCAGACAAAAGCAAAAATTTTTTTGGCAGATGAAAGAGGGCTGAATGAAACGGCATGGTTCAGCAGCCAGAATACTTTCAACTTTGGAAAATATTTTAATGAACATAAATATCCTTTTGGTAATATATATGTAGTAAATGACGATACCCTGGATGCCGGCTGTTCGCTGAAAATGTTGATAGAGGAAAATTCTCATATCGTTTTGCTGCCGGTAATGGGAGCTATAACCTTTAACGATTCGTATGGCAATAAAAATACCGTGGCTGCAGGACAAACGCAGTTGCTTACGTTTGATAAAGGCGGAACGCTGGAAATACGCAATCCCTTCAACGATGGCTTGGTAAATTTTTTACAGATATGGATAAGGACAGCGGAAGTAAAAGAAACAAAAGACAATCACCTGTGCACCTACAATGTAAATGAACATATAGACAGCCTTTTCAAAATTTCACCCGAAACCGCAGCTTTACCCTTTACTGTATCTATAGGTAAGTTTAATGGCAGAGGCGAAACAGTTTATCATTTGACCAATAAAAACCCTGGAGTTTTTGTGTTTGTAATTGAAGGTGCATTTGAAGTGCAGGGCAGGTTGTTGCATGCCCGGGATGGGCTTGCTCTTTGGGAAACCAATGAAGTAGAAATGGAAGCCTTGAGTAATGATGCTATTATCCTGGTTATCGAAACACAGTTGTATTCATATTAGCATCCTGATATTATCCATTTTCGAAGTTCCGCTAAGGCTATCGTCAATACGAGGATTAGCAATAACAAACTGTTTTTTGCTATCTTCAATCCATGACAAAAAACAAGCTGGGCCTTTTCGATCTTACGATGATTGTGGTTGGGTTGGTGATCGGGATGGGAATATTCCGTACTTCTTCTGATGCTGCCAATGCTTCTGTTACTCCTGCTATTTTTTTTGTTGCCTGGTTTGCTGGTGGTATCGTGGCACTTTGTGGTGCGTTAACTTATGCGGAAATAGGCTCCCGCTTTCCGGCTACAGGTGGTTATTACAAAGTGTTTGCTGAATGTTATCATCCTTCCATAGCCTTTGCCATCAATTGCATTATTCTGATTTCTAATGCGGCTTCCATGGCGGGTGTGGCCCTGATCGGAAGCGAATATATATCCCAGGTTATTTTTAAAACCGTTCCCGATAATACCACCCGGGCTTTCATAGCGATGGTCCCGATTATTATATTTTATATAGTAAATCTTTTAGGCCTTCGAATGAGTTCTACGGCCCAAAATATTCTGATGATCATCAAGATCGGGATGCTGGTTTTACTGATTAGTTCTATATTCTTCATTTCGCCGGAAGCTGGTTCGTCGGCAGCAGCTATAGCAAGGGAATTCACTACGATGGATTATATCAAATCATTTGGTGTCGCCCTGATAGCTGTTTCTTTTACGTATGGCGGATACCAGCAAACCATCAATTTTGGTGAAGAAATACATGAGCCCAGGAAAACAATCCCCAAGGGCATTTTTATCGGGATATTAATTATTATTTCTCTTTACCTCGCCGTAAGTTATGCGTACTATAATGCAATCGGGTTTGAACAACTGAAAACGTCACGTGGGATCGCATCCATTGTCGTAGAAAAAATGTTTGGCCCGGCAGGCAGGACCGCTGCTTCCATATTGCTTTTTATTGCTGTGTTGGCGTATGTAAATGTATTATTGTTGAGTAATCCGCGGGTGATGTATGCCATGAGCCTCGACAAAATATTGCCCAAACCCTTCCAGAAAAAAGATGAAAAAAAGGATGTGCTTACTGTGAGCCTGACTGTATTTGCAGCCATGGGAATAATTGTGTTGTTTTTTGCCAACGAATTTAACCAGATATTGGGATTTACTATTTTTTTAGACTCAATAGGAATGGCCACTTCTGCCGCTACTATTTTCATTTTGCGAAAGCGTACAAAACACCTGGACGGGACCGGAATTTATAAAATGAAGTTGTATCCATTGTTGCCACTCATTTTTATCCTGGCTTATGTTTTTGTGGGTATTTCAATTGCATTTAATACACCCAGGCTTGCTATGATAGGAACAGCAGTTTTTGCCGCCTTCCTGGTTATTTATTTTTTAGTTACTCACCGGAAAAAAAATTCGAATGTCTCTTCCAACTGATATTTCTTACATATTGAATGAACTGGGTGAAGAAAGGGAAAATTATTTTAATGCAGTATCTCCCCCTATCATCCAGGCCAGCAATTTTACGTTTAAAAAAGTAGATGAATTATACAGCGCTTTCGAAAATGAAATGAGTGATTATCTCTATAGCAGGGGATTAAATCCTACCGTGGAGATATTGCGTAAGAAATTAGCGGCATTGGATGGGGCCGAAGACTGTCTTGTTTTCAATAGCGGTGCTGCCGCAATTTTTGCCGGCGTTTTGGCCAACGTGAAGGCGGGTGATCATATCGTCTCCGTAAGAGCTCCCTATACGTGGGCACAAAAAATGTTTGATGAGATACTGCCGAGGTTTGGCGTTACGACAACTTATATTGATGGAACTGCCGTAGAAAATTGGCAGTCGGCTACACGATCCAATACGAGTTTTTATTATCTGGAGTCACCGAATAGCTGGTTCTTCGAATTGCAGGACATTCGTGCCGTCAGTGCATTAGCAAAGACGAGAAATATTTTCACTTTTATTGATAATAGTTACTGCACGCCCTTGCAACAAAATGTAATAGAAATGGGTGTGGACCTCGCTATGCAAACAGCCACCAAATATATTGGTGGGCACAGTGATACGCTGGGTGGTGTATTGTCCGGCTCACACGCTGTTATCAAAAGGATTTTTGATAGTGAATACCTAAATATTGGTAGTGGTATTCAGCCTTTTAATGCATGGCTATTACTTCGTGGGCTAAGGACTTTGCCGATGCGACTGGAAAGAATTAACAGATCTACCCGGAAGATTATTGAATACCTGAAGCAACACCCTTTGATTGAAAACATTATCTTTCCTCTTGATCCATCTTTTTCACAATATGAGCTGGCGAAAATGCAAATGAAAGATGCGGGAGGGCTCGTGACCTTCTCACTAAAAGCCAAAACAAGGGAAGGCATTGTTCTTTTTTGCGAGTCGCTAAAACATTTTATAATGGCCGTAAGCTGGGGAGGACATGAGTCATTGATAATTCCCAAATGCGCCAGCGTAAAACTGGCCGGGTTTGACGTAGCTAATGTGGCTCATCGTTCAGTCAGGATGTATGTGGGACTGGAGGAGCCTGATTACCTGATTGCTGACCTTGACCAGGCCCTACAAAAACTAGTATGATTTTTAACCTCCGTTTATCAAAAATCAATATGGCGGCATTTGTTTTCAATTATTTTTGTCGAATGGTAACTCGCAGTATCAAGCTGGTCTTTTTCCTGTTCACATTTACAAGTTCTTTTGCGCAGCAAAAATGGGATTTGCGCCAATGCGTCGAATATGCGATGAAAAATAACATCTCTGTTCGGCAGGCGGATGTGCAGGCAAGAATAGCAGCATTAACATATCAGCAAAGTAAGCTATCGCAATATCCATATGCCAACCTGCAAAATAGTGCCGGTTATCAATTTGGGCGATCGATCGATCCCTCCACCAACCAGTTTACCAATGATAAAATTTTATTTACTAACCATTCACTTAATGTGAACCTTGATTTGTTCAATTGGTTCAGAAAAAAAAACACAGTAGCCGCTAACCGTTTCCAGGCGGATGCCTATGTGCAGGGGGTTGAGAAAGCAAGAAACGATATTGCTTTGAATGTGGCTAATGCCTACTTGCAAATCGTGTTGAATGCGGAGCAAATTAAGATCAGTGATGTGCAGGTAAAACAAAGCCTGGACCAGGCCGACAATATAAGGAAACGTGTAGATGCGGGAGCACTTCCTGAATTGAACCTTGCTGAAATAGAGGCTCAGCTGGCCAATGACAGTTCAACGCTCCTTACTGCCAATGCGAACTACACTCTCTCAGTTTTGCAATTAAAGGCACTACTTAATGTCGATGCCGATGTGCCGTTCGATGTTGAAATACCTCCCGTGGAGTTAATTCCTGTAGAGGCTTTAGCCGATCTTGATCCGGCGGCAGTTTATCAACTGGCGACGACCAATATGCCGCAGCAAAAAATCAATGAATTGAATTTGCAGGCTGCTATAAAAAACGTGGCAGCCGCCAAAGGAAGCTTGTATCCCTCGTTCTCTTTATTTGGTGGGCTGGATACCCGTTATTCGGATGCGCAAAAATTATTGCCTAAGGACTATGCAAGCACAATCATTCCAATTGGCTTTGTTGATATAAATGGATCAAATTATATCGTTCAATCGCAGCAATTGCTTCCGACAGGAACAACAAAAAATACTTATTTCCGACAATTGAATAATAACTTTAGCCAATCAATTGGGCTGGGTCTCAGTGTCCCGATTTTTAATGGTGGCGTTGCGAGAACAAACTGGAAAAAAGCGCAGCTCAATGTTACCAATGTAGAATTACAGCGGGAACTGGATTCAAAAACACTGAAACAGGATATTTACCAGGCACATGCCAATGCCATAGCAGCTTTACAGAAATTTAACGCATCTTCAAAATCTGTGGAGACTTCACAAAAAGCATACGATTTTGCCAAGAAAAGATTTGATGTTGGATTATTAAACACCATTGACCTGATCACGAACCAGAACAATTTATTTCGTGCCAGGATCAACAGGGCTTCAGCACAGGCAGACTATGTATTTAAAATGAAGTTGCTGGAATTTTATAAGGGGCAGGGGTTAAAATTGTAACCCCTAACCCCTAAAGGTTTGCTAAAGCACAGCCCCTGCCTACCGTCAGGCAGGCTCGTTTTTCGGCGAGCATGATTGGATTTGTAACTTCGAAAATGCTGAATTGAGATATAAAGATGAAGTGGCAGTTATGAAGATGAGTAAAGAACAGGAGCTGAAAACATGAATATTTTTTAACTATTCCGCACAAAAGAAGTTTTTTCGATTGTCGGAGTATAAATAGTCCGCCGCGGCGGATTTAGGGTATGAATAAAACTTTAAAATGGATATTGATAATTGTAGCAACACTCGTTGTGGTGGCAGTGATTTGGACGCTTATAGCCGGTAAGAATAGTGGAGCTGTAAAAGTAGCTGTTGAAAAAGTGACGAAAAGAACCATTATCGAAACAGTCACCGCAAGCGGAAATATCTATCCGGAGGTTGAGGTAAAAATTAGCCCCGATATTTCTGGTGAGATCACCGAATTGAATGTGCAGGAAGGGGATAGCGTGAAAAAGGGACAGGTGCTGGCCCGCATTTTTGCCGATATCTATGCTTTGCAAAGGGATGAAGCCGCTTCGCAGGTGGGGCAATCGGAGGCAACAGTTAGCAATAGCCAGGCAGCATTGGACGCTACCAAAGCTTCATTGGATCAGGCAAAGCAGGCTTATGAACGCAACAAGTCCTTGTTTGAACAAAAAGTAATTTCACAATCCGAATTTGAGCAGTTTGAAACAACCTATCGGTCGGCGCAGGCCAATTATAACGCAGCCTTGCAAAATATCAAAGGCTTGCAGGCGAACGTAAGAACAGCTGAAACCGGCCTCACCAAAGCCAACAAAGACCTTGGCCGTACCACTTTGGTGGCCCCGATGAATGGCGTAATATCTTCTTTGAAGGTTAAAAAGGGAGAAAGAGTAGCAGGTAATAGCTTTAATGTAGGCACCGAAATGATGACGGTTGCTGATATGAGTGTGATGGAAGTAAGAGTGGATGTGGGAGAGAATGATATTGTAAAAGTAAATATTGGTGACTCGGCAGATGTGGAGCTGGACGCCTATAACAATCGCAAATTCAAAGGTGTTGTTACCCAAATCGCCAGTAGTACCAAAACAACCGCTGCATCAGCTGTCTCCAATGAAGTAACCAATTATGAAGTAAGGATAAGACTTGACAGGGGATCATATAAAGATCTTATTGACCCATCAAAACCAAAGAGATTTCCGTTCAGGCCCGGGATGAATGCCAATGCAGACATTAAGACAAAACGGATAGACAATGTACTGGCGGCGCCGATCACTGCTGTAAATGCCCGGGTAAAAGGTAGCGATAAAAGTATAGCGGATAAGAAAAAAGAAAACGAGGCAAATAAAGAAGAAGATAACCTGAACATGACAGAAACTGCCATTAGTGATGAACTGGAAGAGGTGGTCTTTGTGTTGCAAAAAGATGGTACCGTGAAAAAAACTGTAGTGAAATCGGGTATCCAGGACATTAATTACATCGAAATAAGAAGTGGCTTAAGTGGCGGAGAAGATGTTGTTGTGGGTCCTTACAATGCAATTAGTAAAACATTGAAGGATGGCATGAAAGTAACTGTTGTGCCGAAAGATAAATTGTTTGAAAAGAAATAGTCTGAACTGGGATTTGGGGAGATTGGATGGATTAATAAGAAATTGAAAGAGTTTTGTAATTACAAGGCTCTTTTTTTATGGATATTGCATGACAAATAAGAATGATTGTGAATATTGTTGAGTTCGCAAATAAAGATAGAATATGATCATGAGGGATAAATTGGTTATATAGTCTTCAGGAGGCTCTATCTTAATTTTATCTCCTCTTAATCTTTTAAATCCACCCAAATCATGGTTCAGACATTTGGTATCATTGGCAGCGGAAGTTGGGCGACAGCATTAGTAAAGATCCTGACAGATAATGGAAACGCCGTTAACTGGTGGATACGTAATGAAAAAAGTATAGAATATATCAAGAGACGCCGGCATAATCCCTCTTATCTTCAATCTGCCTATTTTGATGTTTCATTGCTTTCCATGTCGGCAAAAATTGAGGAGGTGATCGGCAACTCAGAGATTCTTGTGATCGGCATTCCCTCTGCATATATCGATGAAAGTATTGCCCATTTAAAGCCAGAACACTTAGAGGGTAAAAAAATTGTGTCTGCCGTAAAAGGAATTTTACCGGAGCAAAACATACTGCTTAACTACTACTTGCAGCAAAAGTTTCAATTTCCCCTGGAGAATTATTTTGCTGTGTTGGGGCCATGCCATGCCGAAGAAGTGGCTGCGGAGAAATTGTCCTATCTCACGTTTTCCGGAATAGATGTAACTGGTGCTTCGCAAATTGCGTCCTATTTCACCAACAGCTATATTAACACAATAGTTAATCATGACATACTGGGTGTGCAATATGCAGCTGTGTTAAAGAATATCTATGCGTTGGGAGCGGGTATTGCGCATGGCCTGGAATATGGCGATAATTTTCAAAGTGTTTATATAGCCAATAGCGCCGATGAAATGGCTTCCTTTTTAAAGGAGTTCGGTGCAGAACATATTGTTGTTGGCGAACACGAAGGAGAGGATCCTGTTACGCATCGCAAAACTCCTAACTACGCAGCTTCGGTATACCTTGGCGACTTATTGGTAACCTGTTATTCCCTGTACAGCCGCAACCGTACGTTCGGCAATATGATCGGCAAGGGCTATTCAGTAAAAGCGGCGCAGCTCGAATTAAACATGGTGGCGGAAGGTTATAATGCGGCAAAATGTATTTATAATATTAACAAATCCATTGAAGCATCAATGCCAATAGCGGAGTCTATCTATAAAATCCTTTGGGAAAATGTTAAACCCGCTGAGGGTTTTAAACAAATAGAAGAGGTGTTGGTCTGATAGGCAGATAAAAACAAGTAATATGCCGCTGTCTTATCATGGTTTCGGACCCGCCGCCATCTTGCTGATGGTTGCGACTCTCATAATTGGCGAATTGTATAAGTTGTACAAAAACCGCAAACAACACTCTTAATCAAAAAACAAATCAGCGGCAATACCGTCAGCCAGTAGTTTGCCCTCTTTTGTCAGCCGTAAAAAATTACCCTCTTTTTTTAAAAGTCCTTTTTCCAAATATTTGCTGCTTTCTGCTGCTAACTTGTCTGCTTCTTTTGTCGCAAGCTTTGTAAGATTCAATCCTTCTTCCGTGCGAAGAGAGATCATGATATATTCGTTCAGTTTTTGCGTAATAGTGAGAGTTTCCTGTTCAAAGGGAATAACTCCCTGCCCTATTGAACGGATATACGCTGCGTTGTTGGCAATATTCCACCATCGGGTATTGCCGTCGAATGAGTGAGCAGATGGTCCGATCCCAATGTATTTTTTTCCCTGCCAGTAAGAGGAGTTGTGACGACTGCGGAATCCCGGTTTTGCAAAGTTGGAAATTTCATAATGTTCGTATCCTGCTTCTTCGAGCCACTGCATCAGCAAAAGGAATTGCTCCGATTGAGTCTCCGCGTTTATATTTTCAGTTTTGTGTTGCCGTATTAATTTGTCAAGCGGTGTTTTAGGTTCCACTGTTAGGGCATAGCAGGATAGATGTGGAATTCCCAATGAGATGGCTTTGTCTACATTTTGCTTCCATTTATCATTGGTCAATCCCGGTGTGCCATAGATCAGGTCGATTGTTATATTTTTAAAATAATCAAGCGCCAACTGCAAACTTTTGAGTGCTTGCGGTGCATTGTGCGCCCTGTTCATCCACAGCAGATCTTCCTCAAAAAAACTTTGTATCCCAATACTCAGGCGGTTAATACCAATTTCTTTCCACTCGCTAAGTTTTTGAATGCTGATATCATCCGGGTTGGCTTCCAGCGTTATTTCCGCTTCCGGAGAAACAGTATAAAGCGATTTTATCTTGCCGAGAATGCTTTCCAATTCGGATTTAGTGCACAAGCTGGGTGTGCCGCCTCCAAAGTAGATAGTTTCTATTTTTTCATCTTCTTTAAAATTAGCCTGCTGTAATTCGATTTCTTTCAATAAAGCATCAACTAATTCGTTTTTAGAACGCAATGAAGTCGAAAAATGGAAATTGCAATAATAACAAGCTTGTTTACAAAACGGGATATGTATATAAATTCCGCTCAACCGGGTTTCTGATTTAAATAAATATTTTTACCAATCCATCCCCTCCGGAGAGGAGTAAGGAATGAAGTTGATGACAAAATTAAGACTGCAAATATTGGTTACAGCATTTTTGTTGATCTGCATGAAAGCTGCGGGTCAATCCGGTTATCCTCTTCTTTTAAATGGCGTTGATAGGGATTCGGCTTTTCTCGCTGCATCAGTAGGTATTAAAACCAACTTTGATTCCCGCAATGAATGTATTAGTTATATAAATGATTTGCCCGCCACTCTTATAGCCAAAGGGTATGTGACGGCTTCGCTGGATAGTATACTTTATGATTCGGCTTTTGCCAGGATCGCTTTATACCTCGGGGAACAATATCAATGGGCGCAATTGGATGCAAAACAAATTGACGCTTCGATATTGCAGTCGGTTGGCTGGAGAGAAAAGATATTTACTAATAAACCGATGGATTTTGAACAGGTGAAGCAGTGGCAGGAAAAAGTGCTAAACTACCTGGAGAATAACGGCTATCCTTTTGCAAAAGTTTACCTGGATAGTATGGTGATAGATAGTGGCAGCGTGCGGGCACAATTAAAATTGGACAAAGGCCCCTCTTATAAAATCGACAGCATTCACATCGTTGGCAACGCTAAAATTGCGAATGAATTTTTACAACGATACCTCGATATTAAAAACGGCAGCCTGTTCAGTAAGGAAAAGTTGCTGCGAATCAGCCGGCGTATGCGGGAGCTAACCTATGTTGAAGAAGAATACCCGTCAAAACTTATCTGGTTAGGCACAGGCTCTACACTGGAAATGTATTTGAAGCCAAAGAAAAGCAGCCAGGTAAATGTGCTGGTTGGATTTTTGCCAAATAACGACCAGTTGTCTTCAAAGAAGATTTTGATTACGGGAGAAGCTAATCTGAACCTGAAAAATGCATTGGGTGCTGGGGAAACAATCGGATTAAACTGGCAGCAATTGCAGGTGAAATCACCAAGATTAAATATTTTATATCAGCATCCTTACCTCTTCAATTCACCGGTTGGGCTTGATTTTTCCTTTGATATGTTTCGAAAGGACAGTACGTTTCTGAATGTAAATTTCCAATTAGGTGCTCAGTATATTTTAAACATCAACCAGGCCGGAAAAATATTTATCCAACGGACTTCCACGATTGTGAATGGGATTAATAAAAATTTTGTCACTCAATATTATCGCCTGCCTGATGAGGCTGATGTAAGTGCCGTGAGTGCCGGGATAGATTACGAATTCAATAATACTAACTATCGTTTAAATCCCACAAAAGGAAATGAGTTCAGGATCATAACAGCTGTGGGCACTAAAAAAATAAAAAAGAACAATGAGATTCTCGAATTGAAAGATCCCGGGAATCCCTCTTTTGATTTTGGAACGTTATACGACACGGTGAAATTGAAGACGTATCAATTACGGATAAAGATTTCGGCGGCCCGGTATCTTCCATTAGGAAAACAAAACCGGAGCACAATAAAGTTGGCTGTTAATGGCGGTATGTTTCAAAGCGGTAATATTTTCCGCAACGAACTTTTCCAGATTGGCGGCTATAAATTGTTAAGGGGCTTTGACGAGGAGAGTCAATACTTATCCCAATTTGCTGTAGCAACGGCAGAATATCGTTACCTCGTTGGCCAAAACTCCTACTTCTATGCCTTTACCGACGGAGGATGGGGTGGCAACAATAGTCAAAATGCAGACGTTGATTACACCTATTTTGGAACCGGGCTGGGCCTGGCCTTTGAGACGAAGGTGGGAATTTTCAACCTGGCATGGGCTGTAGGGAAGCGAAGTGATTTACCCTTTAATTTGCGTCAATCAAAAATACACTTTGGATTCGTCAACTATTTTTAGCAATCTTGTGCCGGTTTAATACGGAAATAATCGTGACTATTTTAGTTGTGAAGTTGAATGTCCGGCTGTTATTTTTGCATTTCAATCAATAGTACTTGCTGCGTTTTTTTTTATCCATTGTTATTATCTTATCTGTATCTGTCCGAGTCGCTGCGCAGGACACCATACTTGCGCAAACAAATCGTAGTGCCGATACGATTTTAAATGCGGATAGTAACAGCATTAGTATTGATTCCGCTACCCTGATATTTTCCGATTCCGTTTCAAAAAGACCAATTATCAGGGATTCGTTGTGGCAATCAAATAGCGATATCCCTCTTCAGGAACAAATACTGCAACGCCATCCTTTTTTCAACTTTAATACCAGGCCGGTAGTTACGCCATCCGACATAAAAAAATTTAATGGGAAGGAGTTGCTTTTCTATGTCCTTGTGGTATTGGTGATAATTTTTGCGCTGCTAAAGCTGGCCTTTTCCAAATATTTTAACGACCTGTTCCGTGTTTTCTTTCGCACTACCATGAAGCAGAGGCAGATAAAGGAACAGCTGATGCAAACACCTTTTCCTTCATTGGTTTTTAATGGGTTTTTCGTGGCCAGTGCCGGCTTGTATGCAAATTTCTTGTTGCATTATTTTGGGTTTAAGCCGGTCGATAATTTTTGGCTGTCGTATTTGTATTGCTGTATCGGGCTTTCAATAATTTATCTGGTTAAGTTTATAGGCCTGATAGTGTGTGGCTGGCTTTTCAATATGAAAAAGGCAGCTGAATCTTATATTTTTATTGTATTTATCATTAATAAAGTGATTGGTATTGCCTTGCTTCCTTTCAACATTTTGTTGGCATTTACCGACGGAACGATGCATTCGGTTGCACTTATGCTATCGTGGTGCTGTATAGCGGGGCTTTTCTTATACCGTTTTATTTTAGGATTCGCTGCTATTCGTAACGAGGTCAGATTCAACCTATTTCACTTCTTTTTGTACCTGTGCGCCTTTGAAATTGCTCCCCTATTGCTGATTTACAAGCTTTTACTATTCTTTTTCTAAGTAGAATAGCTTAGCTTTGCACAAATTTAGCCGCACCACAACATGGTAAAAAATGGGGTTACAAAGGCCGATGTTCAGGCCAAAACAATAAATAAAGTTTTGATCACCCAGCCGAGGCCCGAAAGTGATAAGTCGCCGTACTTTGAACTGTCAAGAAAATACAACCTGGAATTGGATTTTCAACCCTTTATCCGTCTTGAAGGAATACCGGCCCGTGATTTTCGCAAACAAAAGATAGATATTCCAAACTATACCGGCGTCATTTTTACCAGTCGAAATGCTATTGATCATTTCTTTCGTACCTGTGATGAAATGAAAGTAAGCGTTTCCCAGGACACTAAATATTTTTGCATTACCGAAGCGGTGGCACTTTATCTTCAGAAATTCATCTTGTATCGCAAACGCAAAGTGTTCTATGGCGCCGATGGGACTAATAAGAGCATGTTTGACGTAATCAACAAGCATAAAGGCAATGAAAAATTCCTGTATGTATGTTCCGAAAATCAACAGGATAATGAGATCGTCAACTGGCTAAAGGCTAATAATTGTGAATTTGCATTAGCCTTTATGTATCGTACCCAGAGTAATGATGTAAAGGATCTACTGGCAAAAAATAAATACGACATCATTTGCTTCTTCACCCCAAGTGGAATTAAGAGTTTGTTTGACAACCTCCCAAAGTACAAACAGAATGGTACTTTCATAGGTGCGTTTGGTGGCAATACTTCCAAGGCAGCTGAGGAAGCAGGCCTAACCTTACAAATAAAAGCTCCCCAGCCGCAGGCACCCAGTATGGTAGCAGCGCTTGATAAATTTTTAGCTGAAGCAAGCAAGAAAAAATAATTTTAAAAAAGATGTTAAGGGCACTAATCAGTGCCCTTTTTCTTTTTTAGGCCACATGGTTTCTGCGTACTTTGCCTTTATGCCTACACACAAAAACAAATTAAGCACTGAAACCAGCCCTTATCTTCTTCAGCATGCTCATAACCCGGTAGATTGGTATCCCTGGGGAGAGGAAGCTTTGCAAAAAGCAAAAGAAGAAGATAAGCCCATTTTGATCAGTATAGGCTATGCCGCTTGTCATTGGTGCCATGTAATGGAAAAGGAGAGCTTTGAAGATGAAAGTACAGCATTGATCATGAACGAACACTTTGTCAATATTAAAATCGACAGGGAGGAGCGGCCGGATCTTGATCACATTTATATGGATGCAGTGCAGGCTATGACCGGGAGCGGGGGGTGGCCACTCAATGTCTTTCTTACACCATCGACAAAGCCCTTTTACGGCGGCACCTATTTTCCACCTGTTCGGGCTTTCAACAGAGCTTCGTGGAAAGAGACCTTGTTGGGTGTAATGAACGCATTTAAGGAAAAAAGAAATGAGATCGAAGAACAGGCTGAAAGCTTAACCAGTCATTTGTTGCAGTCAAACTCATTTGGGTTACAAAAGCCAGGCGAACAGTCAAATTTGTTTACTGGTAAAAAATTAGCCGAGTCATTTGCCAACATCATGAAAGCTGCTGACAAAGAGTGGGGTGGTTTTGGACGGGCACCGAAGTTTCCTCAGACTTTTACCATACAGTTTTTATTGCGGTATGCGCATGTTAAAAGTCATCAATCCATACCGCAGGAGTCTGCAAGTGAAGAAGCAAATGCTTCGCTCAGGCAGGCGTTGCTTTCATTGGATAAAATGATTGATGGCGGTATTTATGATCAAATAGGAGGAGGATTCGCCAGGTACTCAACGGATACGGAATGGCTAGTCCCTCATTTTGAGAAAATGCTGTATGATAATGCGTTGTTGATTTCTGCACTAAGTGAGGCATACCAATTAACAAAAAAAGATAAGTATGCTAATGCAATTCATGAGACGATGAGTTTTATTCGCCTGGAATTACTTCATCCGCAGCACGGCTTTTATTCAGCATTGGATGCAGATAGTGAAGGAGAGGAGGGTAAATTTTATGTGTGGTCAAAAACAGAGGTGGAGCAACTCCTGGGAGATGAGGCGGACATATTTTGTCGTTTTTATGATATCACCCAAGAAGGAAATTGGGAAGGGAAAAATATTTTAAGAGTGAAGACCCCAATTGAGCATTTTGCCCGTGAGAATAACATTGAACAATCTGTCTTAGTTAGCCTGTTGAAGGGAGGTCGCCAAAGACTTTTGGAAAAAAGAAATACCAGGGTAAAGCCTTTGCTTGACGATAAAATTATTTTAAGCTGGAATGCCTTAATGAATACGGCGAGTAGTAAAGCATATGCAGCCACGGGGAAGGAAGAATACCGGGATTTGGCAATTGCCAACATGCAGTTTCTGTTGGAAAGGTTCTGTAGTAAAAATTCAGAAAGCTTTTTTCACACCTGGAAAAACGAAGAGGCAAAATATCCGGCATTCCTTGACGACTATGCTTTTTTAATACAGGCGTTAATTCACTTGCAGGAAATAACTGCTGATACAAAATGGCTGGAAAAAGCAAAAAGCATTGCTGACTTTGTTATCGACAACTTTAGTGAACCGGCAGCCACCTTCTTTTTTTATACCGGGCAAGGACAGACCGATGTTATTGTTCGAAAAAAAGAAGTTTATGATGGGGCAGTCCCTTCCGGTAACGCCGTGATGGCTGAGAATCTTCATCGCCTTTCCCTGTACTTCGACAGAGGGGATTGGGGTCAGCGTAGCCAGGATATGGTGCTTTCACTCGGCCAGGTAATAACGAAATATCCCACTTCTTTTGGATACTGGAACTGTCTGTTACTGGAGTCAATAAGCGGAACAGCGGAAGTGGCAGTTTTGGGGGCCGAGATAAAAAAGATCCATAAAGAACTGTTGTCGGAATTCATACCTCAACGGGTTCTAATGGTGTCATCGGCAGAAAATGAGGAGTTTCCCCTACTGGCCGGAAAGGCAGTTTCAAAAGTCCCATCTGTTTATATATGTAGAAATTTTGCATGTTTAAAACCCGTCAGTTCCATAGCCGAAGTACGGGAACAAATCAGGTTTGAAATAGCCAATTAATTTTATGTTAATACAATAATTTAGACTTAATATGCGTTAGAATAATTACGTCGTAAAACCCGATTTGGACATACTAAAATAAATTGTAACGTTGTGGTGATGAATAAACCTAAATTTTATATTTGCCCCAATACCCTTAAGAGTATGAAAATGAAAAACCTTAACTACGCATTTCTTGCAATTGTTTGCATTTCAATGCTATCCAGTTGCGGAATACTGGGAAAGAAAAATAAAGGCAGCAGCCTGCCTAATGATGGCCAGGTGCACGGAATTTCTCCGGGCAACAGGTATACACTGCCTAAGCCTCCGGGTATGGTTTATATACCCCAGGGAACATTCCATATGGGACCCAGTGATGAGGATCCTGCATATGCCTTTAGCTCCCGCAATCGTTCAGTTTCAATCAGCGGCTTCTGGATGGATGCTACGGAAATCACCAACAACGAGTATCGTCAGTTTGTTTACTGGGTACGTGACTCTGTCGCCGCCCGCAAGTTAGGTAAAGTAAAAGCTGGTGCAGACGGGAACGAATATGTTGATTGGGCTGCCATGAAACAAATGAAATGGGATGACCCCAAGACGGTTGAAGCTCTTGGAAACACAGATCTCATTCTGGTTCCTGAAGAAAGGATTTTTGGAAAGAAGGAACTGGATGCGTCCAAGCTTGTTTTTCATTCCGAAACCTTTGATCTAAAGGAAGCAGCTAAAAGAGAGAATGCGGGTAAATCCCGTTCTAAATTCATCCTGAAAAAAGACATTCCTATCTATCCTGATACCTTGGTTTGGATTCGTGACTTTGCGTATTCTTACAACGAGCCAATGACCAAACGTTACTTTTCGCATCCTGCATTTGGTAACTATCCGGTTGTGGGTGTAAACTGGAAACAGGCTACTGCTTTCTGCGAATGGAGAACAATGTACCTGAATGCTTTTTTGGATAGCAAAAAAAGAGTGCAGGAGTCCGATTTCCGCCTTCCAACTGAAGCTCAGTGGGAATACGCAGCCCGTGGTGGTCGTTCACAATCAATGTTCCCCTGGGGTAACTACTACCTGCGTAATAAAAAGGGATGTTTAATGGCAAACTTTAAGCCTGGTCGTGGTAACTATCCTGAAGACGGGGGCTTCTATACAGTGCGTGCAGATGCTTATTGGCCAAACGACTTCGGTCTGTATTGCATGTCAGGTAATGTGGCAGAATGGACTTCCTCGATTTATTATGAAGGACGTAATAACTTCCAGCATGATATGAATCCTGATGTTCGCTGGAATGCTAAAGATGATGATCCCCCGCTGATGAAGCGTAAAATAATTCGTGGTGGAAGCTGGAAAGATGTTGGATACTACCTGCAAACAGGTACCAGCACTTATGAATACCAGGATTCTTCCAAATCTTATATTGGATTCCGCAGCGTAATTGACTTACCAGCTGCTCCTCAAAAAGCACGTCGCAGATAAAAACTTTCTCAAAGAGGTATTTTTCTGCGGCCTCTTTTTCTATACAATTTTTTTCATATTCACATCGTTTTAGTTAAAATTTAATAATCTATAAAAACGAACCCTTTATGCTATTCTTTAAAACCCACAAAGGCCAGGTAGTACTAAATTTTCTTTTCAGCTTTTTTGCCGCAGTAGTAATCTTTGCGGCAATGATGAAAATCCTTCACTGGCAAGGTGCTGATATAGCTATCATGTGTGGACTGATCGCTGAAGCCATCGTATTCCTCGTAATGGCATTCTTAGTGCCTCCTCCTGAAGAACCACACTGGCAACGTTATTTTCCAGACATTAACCAACACCCTGATCTGGATCCTAATTTTAAACCTACACCATTGGCTCTTAATTCCGGAGGTTCTGGTAATCCAGCCCTGAATAAATTGGATGATATGCTACGTGAAGCAGATATTACTCCGGCTAACCTGGGTCGCCTGGGTGATAACTTCAAAAAATTAGGTGGAACTGTAGATAGAATGGCTGACATTTCAGATGTAGTAGCCGCAACAGGTGACTACACTGCTAAGACCCGCGAAGCAGCAAATGCGTTAGGTACTATGAAAGATGCTTACCTAGGTGCAGCGAACAGCATTCAGCATTTCAACAATGCAGCTGAAGGCACAAAACAATTCCACGATCAGGTAACTGTATTGACTAAAAACCTGGCTTCTCTGAATACTATTTATGAATTAGAGTTGCAGGATACGAATAATCACCTGAAAGCAATGAACAAATTCTATAGCAACCTGACACAAGCTTCTGAAGCTATGCAGGGTAGTGTAGAAGATGCTCAAAAAGCAAAAGAGCAAATTGCACAATTGGCTACTAACCTGGGCCGCCTGAACAATGTTTATGGCAATATGCTCAGCGCTATGCAAGGTCGTAGCTAATAAAATTTTTAATAATAAAGGGTTCGTTTTAGATTTTAAAATTGAAATCCCGTATCCTAGATTTTTTGATAAGCACCATTAACTAAAATAAAAACCAAATCATCATGGCTTTACCTCGTGAGCCCCGGCAGAAAATGATCAACATGATGTATCTCGTTCTCACAGCCCTGCTGGCGCTGAACGTATCATCTGAGATATTGAATGCCTTCAAAACGGTGAATAAAAGCTTGGAGAATACCAATACAACTGTAAATAAATCTACAGAGACTATCATGGCTTCATTGTTAGATAAAACAAAGGATCCATCTAGTGCAAACAGAGCGAATATTTGGTATCCCAAAGCTCAGCAAGTACAAACTTTGAGTAAAAGCATCTTTGCTTACGTTCAAACTTTAAAAGATCAAATCCTTCGTGAAGCAGGGGGTGACCCAAACAATCCTGAACAAAAGTTCAAGGAAGATAATCTGGACATTGCTACTCGTATCATGATTGAAAAAGGTGAGGGCCAAAAGTTATTGGCGGCTTTGGATAATTATAAAAAGACTGTTCTTAAAGTTGACCCTGCCATTGATTCAGCTTTTAAAACCACACTTCCTATCAATCTTGACAAGCCAGCCAGTAAAAATCAGGCGGGCAAGACGTGGGAAGGCGCCTATTTTCACATGGTACCTACTGTAGCCGCTTTAACTATTCTAAGTAAGTTTCAGAATGACGTGAAAACTTCTGAGAACAGAATAGTTCAATTTTGCCACAATAAAGTTGGAGAAGTAAATGTCGTGTTTGATAGCTATGGGGCTGTAATAGGACAAAGCTCTAACTATCTAATGCCGGGACAAGAAATTGAAATTACCGCAGGTGTTGGTGCTTTTAGTAAAAAAGCACAACCAATAATAGTTGTCGGCGGTTCACCGGTGCAAATTGGAGACGATGGCGCAGCGCATACCAAATTACAAGGGGGTGGTGTTGGACAGCATAGCATTCCTGTAAAAATTACTTACATGAATCAGGAGACGGGAAAAATGGAGACGATTGAGAAAAATGTTACCTATACTGTTGGCCAAGCCAACGCCTCCATTGCTCTTGATGAAATGAACGTTCTTTACGTTGGATATGATAATAAAGTAACTATCGCGGCAAGCGGTGGTGGTGATGATAAAGTACAAGCATCTATCAGCGGCGGCGGCGGTTCTTTGGTTAAAGTTGGTGGTGGTAAATACATCGCCAAGGTTAATACAGTAACCGATGATTGCAAGATCACAGTATCTGTTGATGGCAAAGTAGCTGGTGTTTCCCAGTTCCGTGTTCGTACGATTCCTCAGCCTGCTGCAACTGTGGGTGCTTATCCCAGTGGTGAAAGTATATCGGCAGGTGCATTCAAAGCACAATCAGGTGTGGGTGCCTACATCAAAGACTTCCCGCTCAATTTGAAATATTCTGTAACCAGCTTCACCATCGCCGCCGACAATGCTGAAGGAGATATTGATGAAGCTGCTTGTCAAGGTAATCTTTGGAGCCCGAAAGCCCTTCAAATTGTAAGAGGCCTTGGTCCTAACAGAACAGTAACGATTGATAATATTCGTGCAGTTGGTCCCGATGGTAGAAATCAGAAATTACCTTCGCTGGTATATTATATAAAATAAATTTTGAAGAGATGAAAAGTTTTGTTGTAAAAGGTTGTTTACTCGCTGTGTGTGCATCAATATTGGTAGCTGAAGCTAATGCCCAGCGTACCGGCCGCAGAAGGACAAATGCTCCTGCTAATAATGCACAGCAGAATCAGCAACAGACCAATATAACCACGCCGCCATCGGGTTACAATCCTTACGGCAATATTCCCATCGTTGTTGACTCAGCAGGTGTTTCTGACACAGTCGTAAAAAAGTCACTCCGTAATGATAATGCTTTTGACAAAAGCAGTTTGAATGCCCGTACACCATTAACTTATGAGCATTTAAGAGCAGACGATGCCCTATTTGCTGAAAAAGTATGGCGTGAGTTGGATCTGCGTGAAAAAATGAATGCTCCGTTCCGTTACGAGGCTGAAAGTGATAATGGCAGCCAGATGTTTGTAAATATGTTGCTGAAGGCAGTTAGCTCTGGTGAGGTGACAGCTTTTTCGGACGACCGGTTTACCACGCCTGTTACTATTGCTGACCTTCAGCAGCAAACGGTGGGTACAGCAGATACTGTTCCCCAAGTCGATCCTAACGATCCCAGCAAAGTGATTCGTTATGTGGTGACACGAGCCAGCTTTGATGCGAAAAGTGTGGTGAAACTGAGAATAAAAGAAGAGTGGGTTTTTGACCGTGAAGCCAGTCGTTATTTCTGCCGTATTCTTGGAATTGCTCCGCTCAAAACACAATTTTTCCCAAATGGCCAGGAAAGGCCCGGAAGCACTCCGATGTTTTGGGTTTACTACCCGGATATGCGTCCAATCCTGACTAAATACGAGGTTTATAATCCCAAAAATATGGGTAATAGCCGGATGACCTGGGAGGAATTGTTTGAAAGCCGCATGTTCGCCAGCTATATTACTAAATCTACTTTGGATAATGCTGCTAACCGTACCATACGTCAATACATAAAAGATCCCATTCTGGCATTGTTAGAGGGTGAGAACATTAAAGAGAAGATCTTTAATTATGAGCAGGATCTTTGGTCTTACTAAGTTTTTCCGCGAAATTTTGTATAAAAAGAGCCCCTTGTCAAAGGGGCTCTTTTATTGATAAACAATTTCTAAGCAATAAATAAAAAGCAAAAAATATATGCGCCTACTATTAGGATTATAGGAAAATATTTGTATTTTCGTCTCGGTTTTTCATAGGATATTGGATTTTAAAAACGGGGCTGGATTTCTATCCTGGCCCCATTTTTATTTAATAACCTTCTTCTTGCTGGTTGTTAAAATAGTTAAATACCAGTAAAGCTTTGGCTTTTCCAACAGTATTTTCTAACTCCTCAATCGGCAATTCCCGGATCTTTTTCACTGATTTATATTCTTTTAGCAAGATATCAGCTGTCGTCTTTCCAATACCGGTAATATCCTCCAACTCATTTTTAAAAGTGCCTTTGCTTCTTTTATTGCGGTGAAAAGTGATTCCAAAACGGTGTACTTCGTCCCTGATCCGGCGAATTAATTTAAGACTATCGCTATTATAAGGGAGTTTCAAAGACTCTTTATCGCCTACAAAAAAGAGTTCTTCTTCATTTTTGGCCAATCCGACCAGGGTGGTTTTACCGGCAATACCCAACTCATCAATTGCTTCTGATGCTGCTCCCAATTGCCCCTTTCCACCGTCAATGATTACGAGCCTGGGAAAAGGCTGACTTTCTTCTATAAGCCGCCTATATCGTCTAGAAACAGCTTCTTTCATCGAGGCAAAATCATTGATACCTTCCACAGTTTTCACGTTAAAATGGAGATAATCTTTTTTGCTCGGTACCCCGTTTTTAAAACATACCATAGCCGAAACAGGATAACTGCCCTGGAAATTAGAGTTATCAAAACACTCAATATGATCGGGTAATTCGGGCAATTGCAGGTCTGCCTGTAATCGTTCGAGTATCTTGATTTGATCAGTATTTGCCGGGAGTTTCAGTCTTTCCTTATTTTTCAATTCCTCAATAAAGTAGTCGACATTTTTTTCAGAAAGTTCAAGCAATTTCTTTTTATCGCCGCCTTTCGGAATAGTAATTGTTATTTGATCCTGAGGGTAATCGATGGGAAAAGGAACAACAATCTCCGGAGCATTACTATCAAAACTGGTTCTTAATTGAGCAACTGAAAAGCTTAATATTTCTTCCTCCGTTTCATCCAAATGAGTTTCCAGTTTATTGGTTTGTGTTTGAACGATAGTTCCATTACGAATCATCAGGAAGTTGACGAAAGCTATATCTTTTTCTTTTCTTAAAGCAAATACGTCGAGATCGCCAGCCTTTATATTGGTAATAACTGATTTTGATTGATAGTTTTCCAGGTATTCAATTTTCTTTTTTGTTATTTCTGCTTTTTCAAAAGCGAGATTGGCGGCATGAGTTTTCATTTCTTCCTTGAAATGGCGAATTACCGGCGAAAGATTACCCCGCAGCAGATTTTTTAACTGGTCAATACTTTCTGCATAATCTTCTTTTGTTTGAAGTCCTTCACAAGGGCCTTTGCAATTTCCCAAATGGTATTCCAGGCATATTTTGAATTTTTTCTGCTCAATATTCTTTTGAGTAAGATTGAGGGAACAATTTCTTAGAGGTATCGTATGGCGGGTGAACTCAATTAGCTCCCGAACTTTTTTTACGGAAGTATAAGGACCGAGATATTGTGAACCATCTTCTATTCTTTTCCGGGTAAGAAAAACCCGGGGGAAGGGTTCATTTTTAATAACGATGAATGGGTAGCTCTTATCATCTTTTAAGTTGATATTAAAAATAGGCTGAAACTCTTTGATCAGCGAGTTTTCTAAAAGAAAGGCATCCTGTTCGGAGTTTACAAGAGTAAATTCGATGCGATTGATCCGCCTGACGAGCTCATTTGTTTTGTAACTGGTAATACTTTTATTGAAGTATGAGCCAACCCTTTTACGAATGTTTTTTGCCTTGCCGACATATATCAGTTCATTCGTTGCGGAATAGTATTTATAGATACCGGGTTGTTGAGGAATGCTTGCTGCAATATGTTGAAATTCCTTTGTTGTCATGCTTATTCGTTCTCACCCCAAACTACTTTGAATGTAGTTGTTTTTTCAGGTTGTCCCGCCAATTGCCGGGTAGTAGTTACCTGGAAGCTTTCATCTACTTTCCATAGTAGCTTTTTTTGCACTGCGCTATCTCTTGTATTAACAGTGGTTTCAATAAAAATGTTGGTTACCTTATCGCCGGATGGATCCGGTTTAATCAAAATTTGCTGTCGCTGTACCTGTTCCTTTTCGGGTTTTACAGGACTATAAGTTATCATTACCCGGTTCAATGACTCATCAAATAATTTTTCCTCTTTGTAACGATCTTCATACTTAGGTGAGGCAATGTCAGGAACAGTGAGAAAATCATTCGCAATTACACGAAACTGGTCCCGATGAATAAACGTGGTGTCGGTTTGTATGCTATCAATAAAGTCCAGCTTACGGATTGAATAAAGAGAAGTATCCATTGCTGCTATTTGTCCCTTAATAAAAGAAAGGGCTGGGAAGAATTTTTCTCCTTCTTTTTTCTCTTTTTGCTTACAACTATTGAAAAAAATTAGTCCTGCGATTAAAAGGCTATAACTTGATTTCATCCGGGGGCAATATGTGATTGATAATTATCGGGCAAAATTAATTGAAAAAAGAACTTTTAATAACATTTTACAGCGACTGAATCTGGTAAAAAAATATCTTGTCTTACTAAAAGACAAGATATTCTGAGAATAGATAGTATAGGAATAGCTTTATTTATTAAGTGTGACACCCACTTTCAAACCAAAATCAAACAAGTTTTCTTTAATTGGATATGTATTATGGAAGCTTGAAAGAATTTGATAGCGAACCTGTGGTCCAATTTGCCATTTTGTTTTGCCACTGGTATAGTTAACAAAAGTTTCGAATCCAGTACTCAAGTTTACATGACGGATGAGCCTTGGCACTTCAGCATAATTCTTATAATCGGTTGAAATCAGGTAAGCCCTGTCATTGAGAACGTAAGTAGGTTGTATTGTTCCTGCCACTCCAACGCTGGTTTTTTCATTGCCAGCCAATTTCATCTCAATACCAATAGGGGTGGAGACTGAGAAATAGAAATTTTTCAACCAATCAGATTTATAGCCCGCATAATTGCGATAATAGGTCCAGGTAGAAATTGTCGAGTTACTGCCGTTCCCACCGTTTAAATCGATAGTGGCAACCTCTCCGTTAAAGGCATATGCTTTTATGTCATAACGATTGATATTGAACTGGAGACCTCCTCTTACTTTTAACCCCTTGGTGATTGGGTATCTGCCTGAGAAACCAATTTGCAGACCCAGGTCAGGCTTATGTGTAACAGCACTATTTACGTCCTGCAAGTAAGCAAAAGGATAATTTGAAGAAGATGGATTGTCAACTGACTTATTTACACTGAGCCGACGGTAACTAATAGTAGGAGTTACAAACAACTGCCAGCTAATTTTTTTGGATGGCTTTTTATATTTATAAGAATTTATAACACTTTCGATGGTATATGGAGCATATGACTCAGTCTGCCCGGGCGTTTTTATTAGCGCCTCCGGAATAGTTTTAGCATCTGATAGATGATTAATTTCAGGAAGCCTGGCTATTTCAAACGATGCAACCGGATGAATATTTATGTTCGTAAAGGTTGAATGCTGCCCGCTTTTTACAGGACGTTCAATTAGTACAGGATCAATTAAAACCTCATCAACAGAAATGCCTTCGATTTCCGATAATACTACAGGAGAAAAGCTGGAAAAGCTACCCTCATTTTTAGAGTCAATTAAAGGGGATGTTTCTTTTGCCGCAAAGGGAAGCAAATCCTCGATATTTTTAGGTTCCACTTTTTCAGCAGGGATATTCGTAACAGGTAAATTGTTGTTGAAAGCAGTGCCATTTTTTCCTGAAACCGGGTGCGTAGTCATTACCCAGGTTACAGCGCCGCCCGTAAGTAATAATAAAACTCCCAGCCAGAATCCGTACCATTTTCTCCTCGTATGAAGGGCATTGTTCACTCCCTCCCATACTTTTTCTGAAGGGAACATCCGGTATTGATCAGCACTTTCCTTTATATAATGCTCAAATTCCTTATCGTTATAGCTGTTCTCCATAACCAGTTAAAAATTAAGAGTACGAATCATCGATGGCTAACGGCCATAAGCCAATCGATATCTTGTTTTGGTTTTTGTATAATTTTCTTCCGTATCAAAATATCTTCCAGCATCGCTTTAGCCCTGGTGTATTGGCTTCGGCTGGTGCTTTCCTCTATATCCAACATATCCGCAATCTCCCGATGACTGTACCCTTCTACCGCATACAAGTTCAAAACAGTGCGGTAACCAATCGGCAATAACCGAATGCATTCTACCACTTGTTTTGCCTGTATAATTGCCGGAACACTTTCTTCCCTGATCTGTATACCAGTAGCGTAAATAATGTCTACACTTTCATTGAACTTTTTGTTTTTCTTCAGGATATTGATACAGGTATGAACGATTATTCGTCTTATCCATCCTTCAAATGCACCGCGATTTTCGAAAGTATGTATTTGTAAAAAGACTTTTATAAAGCCTTCCTGCAACATATCTTCCGCATCTTCGCGGTTATGCCCGTATCGATAACAAACCGCCAGCATTTTTGAACAATACTTGTTGTAAAGTTCCCGCTGAGCGGCAGCATCATTGTTTAAACAACCTTTTAAAATGGCTTCTTCGGTCATATATGCCGTTTGGTTGTCTGTAATTTAGACATTTTTTACATACAAAAGCTGCATGAAATAGTAAATTTCAGGGGCGATATGTGGGAAATACCGCCTATTTTTTCCTTATAAGACTATCAATAGGGTATTTGGCTTTCATGCTGTCCCGGAGTGTATTTGTCCAGCTAATTATTTTTTCTTTTTCCGCAGCTGTAAGGATGGCGTCCTTATGCACCCAGGTATAAGATTGCAAAGGCATTTCACCTTCCTTTATTTGTTCTTCAATTTCTTCCAATTTGTGGTATTGATAACGGAGACTTCGGTTGCTGTAGTCGTCCAGGTTCAAATGCTTCTTTCCATTCTTCACATGGCCGCTCATCCACCAATCTACCGGTTGTATGGCAGAATACCAGGGATATTCTGTGTTATTGGAATGGCAATCATTACACGCCTTTGCCAGGATAATTTTTATATCGTCAGGAACTGGATGAACGTTCCCAATATAATTGGCCTGAGGACCGGTAGCCTTGTTTTTTTCAGGATGAATAAATTGAATAATGACCAATATCACCAATAAAAACAGGAAGATCTTTTTTAGCATGGGAGATTTTTGTGAAAATTATGGTTTGTCAATTAAAATTTCACCAGTCATTTCTTTTGGAATTGGTAAACCCATCATGGATAATATAGTGGGGGCGATATCTCCCAGTTTTCCGGGCTTAATTGTTCCTCTCCAGTTTTTGTCAATAATAAACAAAGGAACCGGGTTTAATGTGTGGGCTGTATTAGGAGATCCATCTTCGTTAATGAGGTAATCTGAATTTCCATGATCTGCCGTCAAAAAGATGGTATAATCATTAGCAAGTCCCGCAGTTACTACTTTTTCGACACATTGGTCAACGGTTTCTGCCGCTTTTATGGCGGCCTCCCAGACACCAGTATGGCCTACCATATCTGCATTGGCATAATTGAGGCAGATAAAGTCGGCAGATTTATTGTTTATTTCTGGTAAAAGAGCATCAGTCATTTCATAGGCGCTCATCTCTGGCTGAAGATCATAGGTGGCAACCTTTGGCGAAGGGATCAGAATTCTCGATTCACCTTCAAAAGGTATTTCGCGGCCGCCACTGAAAAAGAAAGTTACATGGGGATACTTCTCTGTTTCGGCAATCCGAATTTGCTTTAACCCATTTTGCTGCAGTATGTCACCCAATGTATTTTTTAAGTCGTCGTTATCAAAAACTACATGCACATTTTGAAAACTTTGATCATACTGTGTCATGGTTGTATAATGAAGAGCCAGTTTCTTCATGTTGTATTCAGGAAAATCTTTTTGCGTTAGCACCTCC
This sequence comes from Terrimonas pollutisoli, assembly GCF_029360765.1. Lineage (GTDB taxonomy): Bacteria > Bacteroidota > Bacteroidia > Chitinophagales > Chitinophagaceae > Terrimonas_B > Terrimonas_B pollutisoli. The sequence goes on from NZ_JARKNA010000001.1 coordinate 56,063, forward strand.
GTTATTTCCCTGCATCGGTCGGTGCGGAAATTGAAACAGAAAGCGACATCCCCGTCTTTAATGGTCGTTACCGGACGACCATCCTTATTGGTAATAACAACCGGCTTTATAAACTCATCGGTGATATTATTGGCATAAGATTTTTCTACAGCTGTAATGGCATCATTTGATAACTTACCAATGCCATTTGCCAAAGCGTCATAGGCCAGCTTTACTCTTTCCCAACGTTTATCCCTGTCCATAGCATAATAGCGACCGCTTACAGTTGCGATTTTGCCCACGGTTTTGTCCAAATGTTGCTGCAGCTCTTTTATAAACCCTAAACCACTTTTTGGGTCACAGTCACGACCGTCCGTAAATGCATGCACATACACGTCTGACAAGCCTTCAGCGTGGCAGATGTCTATGATTGCTTTCAGATGATTGATGTGGGAATGCACACCGCCGTCACTTACGAGGCCAAGCAAATGAAATGGTTTGTTATTTTGTTTTGCAAACAGAATTGCTTGTAACAATTGTTCGTTTTTTGCCAAAGAGCCATCTTTAGTAGCAACATTTATTCGCTGCAACTCCTGGTAGACAATGCGACCGGCTCCCAAATTTAGGTGGCCTACTTCTGAATTGCCCATTTGCCCATCGGGTAAGCCTACTGATTCTCCGCAAGTTACGAGAGTAGTATTTGGGTAACGTGTATATAACGATTTCGTGAAAGGTACGTTAGCATGCTGGATGGCGTCAGAAGATGCAACTTTTCCAAGTCCCCAGCCGTCCATAATAATTAAAATAACTTTTTTTTGGCCCATTAGATAATTGATTGTTTAGTATAAATTCATTTGTTACAGGGTAACAATGCGTTGTAAATCTACAAATCATTCATCTATTTAAGCCTTAAAGATATTTAACAACCGGTTTTTATTATTTTAGTATTCCGGTGTCAATGGTGATTATCCTGTGGCACATTTTTAGGACTATATTGCCTATGGAAAACAAATTAGATATGAAACTTTTATTTACTTCTTTTTTGGTTGCTTCACTTATTGTTTTTTCCTCTTTTGCGCAGTCAAGTAATATTGACGGTGTAATCGGAGCTTTACGCATAGGTAATGCTTCTGAACTGGCTAAGTACTTTGACGATAATGTTGAATTGACGCTGCCTGTAAAAAGTGATAGCTATAGTAAGGCCCAGGCCCAGGTAATCTTAAAAGATTTTTTTGCTAATAACGGCGTAAAGACTTTTGTGTTAAAACATAAAGGTGATTCACCCGGTGGAAATTATTGTATCGGCACCCTGCAAACAAAATCGGGCAACTTCCGGGCTCATGTTTTTATGAAAGTGAAAGGGGGAAAAGAAGTATTGAAAGAAATTCGTTTCCAATCCATCGAGTAAATATCGTTTAAAATATCAGGTAAAGCCTTTCCACTATCGGGCAAGCCGAAGTACTGGGAAGGCTTTCTTATTTTTGCTCCATGAGTTTTGATAGTCAACTTAACCACCTGATAGATGAAGCGCTAAAGGAAGATGTTGGTGATGGGGATCATAGCAGTTTGTCCTGTATTCCCGCTGGTGCAAAAGGAAAAGCAGTATTAAAAATAAAGCAAGACGGCATATTGGCCGGCGTAGATGTAGCCCGCAAAATCTTTACCTATAAAGAACCGGCATCCATCTTCACTTCCAATAAAGGAGATGGGGAAAGGATGGCTTTTGGCGAAAAAGCTTTTGAAGTTGAAGCCTCTGTCCACACAATTTTACAATGCGAGAGACTTGTACTGAATTGCATGCAACGAATGAGTGGAATTGCTACCCTAACAAAAGAGTATACAGACAAATTAAAAGGTTATAAGACCCGCCTGTTAGACACCCGCAAAACAACTCCCAATTTTCGTCTGTTGGAAAAGGAAGCAGTGAGAATCGGTGGCGGAGTCAATCATCGTTTTGGATTGTTTGATATGATTATGTTGAAGGATAATCACATCGATTATGCTGGTGGAATTGAAAAGGCCATTGAGAAGGCATATGAGTATATAATAAATAAAAAACCCGCGTTAAAAATTGAAGTAGAAACCAGGAGTATCGAAGACGTAAAAAAGGTTGTCGCTATAGGAAAAGGAAAAGTGTTTCGCATCATGCTCGACAATTTTAGGCCGGAGCAAATAAAGGAAGCCCTGGCACTAATTGGTGAGGATTTTGAAACCGAAGCTAGTGGAGGAATCAACCTTGAAAATATCGGGGAATATGCTCAAACAGGAGTGGACTTTGTTAGCGTAGGAGCATTGGTACACCAGGCAAGGAGTTTGGACCTGAGCCTTAAGGCTGTCATCGCCTGATAAATCTTAAGTTTTAAAGTTGTAAAATTCATGTCAAAAAAAAATAAGCCTGACAACAGGGGATTTGTTTACAGTACAGATCCTAACTTCAAGTTTGAAGAGAATCAGCAAAACTTCGAAACTTTACCGGCGTCACAACAAAAATTGAAGATCCGGCTAGATACAAAGCATCGTGGGGGGAAGGTCGTTACGCTGATCGAAGGGTTTATTGGGGAAGAAAGTGCCCTGGAAGAGTTAGGGAAAAAGCTAAAATCATTTTGTGGAACCGGAGGGTCAGCCAAGGATGGCGAAATTATAGTACAAGGTGATCAACGGGAGAAAGTGCTGCAATGGTTAATGAAAAATGGCTACAAGCTGGCCAAGAAAATTTAAGTAATTATAATTTGCTAAAAAATGAATAATCCCTGGGTACTATGTGGTATTGGTATTTTGTTCTGCATTGCCGGGGTATTTTTTTTCCTCCGGAATGTTTATGAAGAAGATCAATCAGTGTCCTGGGCTGTAACAATTATGATCATGGGAGTCATTCTAATTGCAGCTGGAACCGCCAAATATTTTAAGCTACTTTGAGTTTTGATTTTCTTTTTCTTCGATGAGCCGCACTGGCATATAAAACTACAGAACTTGTTTTTGTTTCTTCCTGCCCATTACACTTCTATTTTAAGTATGCTGGCTCACTCAGCCGCTACTTTATCAGTTTCGCCAGGGTTTTCTTCATTGTAGAAATAGCTTAATGCCCCACTTGGGCATTTTCTCACCTGTTCAATGATCTTTTCGGTTGAGGCACCATTCATTTTTATCCAGGGTCTCTCTTTTGGATTAAAAACTTCAGTCAGTCCTTTCCAGCAAAGAGTAGAGTGTATGCAAACATTCGGCTTCCAGATTATGGTTATCTCATTATTTGTGTATTGATGGGTTTCCTTTGACATTTCAGAACCGCGATTTTTAGAATTAACAAAGACTAAGAAGAGTTAGCCTTTATTGTAATTTACACTATCGGGATAGATCAACAAAAAAGGAAATGAGCTTTTCATTTCCTTCCGATCCATAATAATCTTATCAATCGTGGTTCTGTTACTGTCCTTGCGACAAACTATAGGCTTTTTTATCTCCCCACATATTAAGCAGTTCCAGTGAACATATTTTAAAATTACCGCTGAGACTAACGTACAGGCCAATGATGTCCTGCTGATTCAAGGGAGAGCCATCAATACTTTCAAAACGAACATTGTATTGATTCACCAGGTTGGTAAATACTGATCCTGTAGGCCACACCTGTGTACCCCGATTGCTGACGTTAACGATATTAAATTTAACGCCGCCATGCCGCTGACATTTATGGGCAATTATTTCTGGCTGTTCATCACTTTCGATAAACATGTCGACACCGATTATGTTTTCCTGCTCCATTTCTGCAGAGACCATCATTGGGTTTTTTTCCAGCTTAAATACCGTTTGCAAAGCTGGTTTATTGGGTAAAAGCTCCTTCGCATTCAACTGTGGTTTTTTTCCAAAGTTGCTGATAATAGTTTCAGCAAAATCCGTTGTATTTAACGGCGGGATACCTTTATCACCAAAATCACCGGTTCTCGTTCCCGTCTCTAATGTATAAAGCAAAGCATTTTCAATTTCCGCCGCGTTTTGCATATAGCCAAGGTGACGAAGCATAGCGATACCACTCAAAAGTAAGGCTGTTGGATTAGCGATATTTTTTCCTGCTATATCTGGTGCTGTGCCGTGAACGGCTTCAAATATGCAAATATGGTCGCCAATATTACCCGAAGGCGCAAAGCCCAAACCTCCTACAAGCCCAGCACAAAGATCAGAAACGATATCTCCCTGCAGATTGGTTAAAACAATTACGTCGAATATATCCGGCCTTGTTACCAACTTCATGCACAGATCATCTACAATTACATCATCAGCTTTTAACTCAGGATAATCTTTGGCTACTTCATAAAAACAATCCAGGAATAGACCATCTGTTATTTTCATAATATTGGCCTTATGGCCGCAAGTGATACGACGGGCATTTTTTTGCTTTGCCATTTCAAATGCATACTTGATCACCTGCAGGCTTCCGGGCCGGGTGATAAACCTGCGGCTCAATGCCACATCATGGGTAAGCATGTGTTCTATTCCTCCATAGGTGTCCTCAATATTTTCTCTAACAACCGTTATATCGATCGGAATTCCTGCCTTGCTAAAAACTGTATCTACGCCGTGCAGTGTTTGAAATACCCTCTTGTTAGCATAAGTGTTCCAGGTTTTTCGGGCGGTAACGTTTACACTTTTTACGCCTTTGCCTTTAGGAGTTTCCATGGGACCTTTGAACAGGATGCCAAGGTTTTCTATAGTAGCTTTTGCCTCGGGTGTCATGCCATTGGAAAAACCTTTGTCAAAAACCCATTTCCCCATATCAACGTATTCAAATTCAATCGGAGTTTTGTTGGCTTTAAAAATGCTAAGAACGGCATCCATGATCTCAGGCCCTATTCCGTCGCCCTGCGCTACAGCTATCTTCATAGTGGAAATTTTTGAGGTGTTTAGAAGGCGCAAATTTAAGCCTTGAGGAGTAAAATCCGGCAAGATTTACCGCCGTCAGTGTTTTTCGTTATTTTTACGTAAACTGATTGGTATGAATAGTCTCATTTCCGAGGGTGTGGAGGTAAGTGTAGAAACATTTTACCAGCCGGATTATAGCAACCCTATTCAGTCAGAATTTATGTTCGCCTATCGCATTACGCTGGAAAATCACAACACTTTCCCGGTAAAACTTCATCGTCGCAGCTGGAATATTTTTGATAGCAATGGAAGTACAAGAGAAGTGGAAGGTGAAGGAGTAGTGGGCGTTCAGCCGACCATCCAGCCAGGCGAAACTTACCAATACGTCAGTGGTTGTAACCTTCGTACCGAAATGGGTAAAATGAAAGGGACTTACCAAATGGAAAACCTGAACAATAAGCAAATGTTCACGGTTGACATTCCTGCATTTGAAATGATTGTTCCGATGAAGAACAATTAGGTTACTTTTTTCTTCCTAAAGTTCGATTTTTCTAGTTCTCTCCTTCATTAAGGCTATAGCCTGTTCCCGGCTTGTAAACATGTTATTAATGTTTACAAGGTTGTCAGCCAGCTTATCATATCTTTTTGTAAGCAGGTACATAAAGATGTGCAGATAATGAATGCCATCAAATACTATCGCTTTGTTAGTGGCAAATTCATCTTTTCTCCTCAATAGTTCAGCGGGCATATCCGTGTAATGCATTCCAGGCCGCAGGTGATGTATGATATGATAGCCGTCATTCCAGCAAACATGGTTATACTTTGTATTGATGCAGTTGATCGAGTTAGTATATAAATTATCCGGATTGGAGCTATCAATAAAAGAGTGCTGTGTCCAGTTGCCTAACATCATCACTAAGCGGGCAAACAATAAAGGAACAATGAAAACGAGCAAGGCGGCTTTTAGATTTAAAAAGCACATGCCTATGCAAAAGAAAATAAAAACATACTCGCCAAATGTCAGGCGCATATATAGTTTTTTTCTTTTCCTGTGATACAGGTACAAGATGGTGTTCTTAACGCCAACTAAAAGGAATTTCAGGAAATAAACAAGGAAATCTTTGACGCTATCTCTCTGATAGGCCATCGTGCTGCTGGTATCATCCCCGGTATTGTTTTCTATATGGTGCATGCCAAGATGATGACTGAAATAACCCTCAGGAGCATGTCCGAATAAAGGGCAAATGACCCAGGTGATATACGTGTGGATCCATTGATACGGTTTCTTAAAACACCTGCGGTGGCAGATGCAATGAAACATCAACCCAAACCTGCCTTTGAAATATAATTGTGAAAAATAGAAATAAGGTATCACTGCCAGCCACCACCACCATCCTTGCAATACTGGCGTAAACAATAATATGGCAACGGGCAAAATAAAAATATGTATCCAGGTCAATAAGTAAATAAAAGGCAGATCCCGCTTGTCATTGATGATGTGAAGCCAAAGTTTATCATACCAGCTAAACTTTTCCTTGGGGACATATATAGGGTCAGTAAGGGTGGAAAGTGTCTTCATGCTACTAAATAATTTAAACGCCTAAACCGCAATATAAGCAAATAGGAAACAGGCAGAACAATAGAATGGATTTATAGCTATTTCGGTTTGTATTTGGATTGCTCCAATATCTGCTTCGGCGACGCCTTCATAACATCTTCAGGTTTCATGCCAGAATTTTCTTCAACAAACTTTTTAACGATCTGCCACCCTATCCATGGGCCTATGTTGCCGGGCGAGTTTTCCTGGGAAAAACCTTGTGTAAACGGTGCTTCACCTATATAGTTTTGAATCGTTACCGGGTCTACTGTATACAAATTTTCATTCTTCACAATATAGGTCCAAATCAGCCCCTCATTTTCGTGGCACCAATCAATTTGTTCCTTTGTATAGCCTGTTTTGACATAATCAGGGGTTTCCGGCAAAAACTTATCAATCAGCCACCATTGTTTGCCCTTTTCAATCATCTGTTCTATCAACGATTTAGTATTGCTTTTATCAGGGAAAATATCATCAGCCACCAGTTTCATTACGTCGGCTATGATATATTCCTTTGAAAACCTGCGGCTGCGATACAGGGGCACAACGTTATTGATAAAATATTCCTGGTTATAGAGTGAAAAGTTTTTTCCCAGGTAAAACTGGAGACTTATTCCTAAAAAATCGGGGCCGATAAAATTAGGTGTCAGGTCGCCATTACTCATTTTAGCCATGTCGTTCAGCGAATTCATCGGGCCCACAATAGGGATAATTTTCCCAGGTGTTTTATAGGCAGGAAAATAATACTTCACGTAGCGAAATGCCCTTTCTATCTCGGCTTTTTCGGCACTAAAGTTTTTATAAATTTTTTGGGATGAATCAAACACTGGTTTATATAACCGGTAGAAGGTGCTAATGCCTTCCTGGCTGGTAACGCCAACAATATTTTCCAGGAACACCGGTAGTAGGACAGGATATTTTGCCTGTAGATTCGCCAGCCCTCTTTGCACATTCGTTGTATCTAAAGAAAAAAAATCTTCATCAAATCTTTCAACCGCAAGGTTCACTTTAATACCAGAAATATCGGGTGTATTTTTTTGATTTTTGCAGGCAGCAAAAGCAATAAGTACAAACAAAAAAAGGATGGCTTTTTTCATAGCTCTTGTAAACGAAGTGGGTGTTTAAATGTTGTGTACGAAGATATAGAAACGTTAGTGGCTCTTCATTGTCGTTTTTTATCCAACCGTTAAGGCAATGATTGCTATTGTCAGTTAGATTAGTTTTTTTACTTTTCATTTGGTAGTGGGGAGTTAAATTTGTAGTATGAAGATTGCATTAGCGCAACAGAATTATCATATCGGCAATTTCGAAGACAACACAAGCAAGATCATTGACGGCATCAACTGGGCAAAGCAACAAGGTGCTGACCTGGTGGTTTTTTCTGAGTTATGCGTTTGCGGATATCCTCCCAGGGATTTTCTTGAGTTCAGCGATTTTATTAATAAATGTTATGCCGCCGTCGACAGCATCCGGGAACATGCGGACACTATTGGTGTACTGATCGGTAGCCCCGCCAGGAATTTACAAAAAGAAGGTAAAGATCTTTTTAATGCCGTTTTTCTTTTGCATGAAAAGGGGATAAAGGCCGAGATTCATAAGACATTGTTGCCGAACTATGATGTATTTGATGAATACCGCTATTTTGAACCAGCGTTTGAATGGAATGTAATGGAATTTAAGGGGAAAAAACTGGCGGTTACTATTTGTGAAGATGTCTGGAATATGGGCGACAATCCACTTTATCGCATTACGCCCATGGAGAAGTTGATATTGCAAAAGCCGGATGTGATGATCAATCTTTCTGCGTCACCCTATAATTACGCACAGGATATTGTGCGAAATAGTATTGTCAAAGCACACACACTAAAGTATAATTTGCCGATGCTTTATTGTAACACGGTGGGCTCGCAAACAGAGATTGTTTTCGATGGAGGTAGCCTGGTATATGATGATTGTGGCAACCAGGTCAGAGAGATGAAGTATTTCGAAGAGGATTACCAGGTATTTGAATTAAAAGACCTCACCCAAACCTCTCCGAAGAAGGGGCTTGCTAACTTTCAAAGCCAGCTTATCGAAAATACTTTAGTTGATGAAAAGATTTCAAAAGGGAGGGAGTATTCGTCAAGCGAGGTAGGTGCGCAGGTGGCCTTTCCGCCAGCCGGCGGAGAAGGCCGGGATGGGGCCGGGCCTGTTTATTTCTCTGCCACCGATGTCGGCGTAGGAGAGGATACAATTAAATACCTGACCAATGAAAAGAACATGGCTGAGATCTACCATGTTTTGATACTTGGTATCCGGGATTATTTCCAAAAAATGGGCTTTAAAAAAGCTATACTGGGATCATCCGGTGGAATTGATAGTGCGGTAACCCAGGCATTGGCTGTTGAAGCTTTGGGCAAGGAAAATGTGAGAGCCATCCTGATGCCCTCCCATTATTCAACATCGCATTCTGTGAGTGACGCAGAGCAGTTGAGCAAAAACCTGGATAATCCTTACGATATTGTTCCCATCAAAAATATTTATGACGCTTTTCTTACTGAATTGAAGCCGATTTTCAAGGATCTGCCTTTTAGCGTCGCCGAAGAGAACATTCAAAGCCGTACAAGAGGAAATTTGTTGATGGCAATTGCAAATAAGTTTGGGTATATTTTGCTAAACACGTCTAATAAAAGTGAACTGGCAACAGGGTATGGTACGTTGTATGGTGATATGGCAGGCGGATTAAGTGTATTGGGTGATGTATACAAAATGCAAATATTTGCACTCGCCAGGTACATTAACCGCCATAAAGAAATCATTCCTGTCAACATCATAACAAAACCTCCGTCTGCGGAACTAAGGCCCAATCAAAAGGATAGTGATAGTTTACCAGAATATGATACTCTTGACCGGGTTTTATATGAATACATCGAATTGAGAAACGGCCCCAAAGAAATTATTGCAAAGGGATTCGATCCTGCATTGGTAGCACGGGTATTGAAGTTGGTCAACACGAATGAATACAAGCGAAACCAATTTTGCCCCATCATTCGAATTAGCTTCAAGGCATTTGGTGTAGGTCGCCGGGTCCCTATCGTTGGCAAATATCTCTCCTGATCTTAATGAATAAAAGTGATTACAACATTTTGTGTTGAACCAGATATCGTCATATTTTGAGACACCACTAGTTCCGTTTCTGTCAAACTCACAATAGTGAATGAACTGCTGCCACCGGTGAACAAAGGAGTAGAAATAAATAGAATGGTTTCATTAGTTTGAAAATTCCAGGTGAAGGAATTGGTTTGAGGATCAGCCGGATCACATTTTGTCGCACCTTCATCAGCTGTACCTGTACCGGCTGCTGCAAAGGTTGCTATATTGTCTTTTTGACAAGTTTGCAGAAAAGCGGACACGGATGTGCCACCAACTTTTGCATCGCTGAATTTCCAGGAGCCCTTTACTAATAATTCCGTTTTTGTTTTGCCGGCAGCTGGCTCATCGTCGTCTTTGCTACAGCTGGTATTCAATATTTGCAACGCAGAAAATAGAACTACTGCTAATAAAAATCGTTTTTGCATAGAAGGGATTTGTTTTCGTAAAAATAAGCCCTGTTTTTTAGCACTACAAGGTAGAAATACTTAAAAAAAGAGAACTATTTCGCCTCAATTGCTATATCGGCAAATAATTTGCTTAACTCAAGTTCGTATTTTGTGACACCATAAATCAAGCCAATGTATAAAACCGCAGAAGACATCCGGCAGTTAAATGATCGAATCAGCCATGCCGGCCAGTTTACAGATAAGTTAAGAGAAGAGGTAGGTCATGTCATAGTTGGGCAAAGTCATATGCTCGATCGTTTGTTGATCGGGTTGCTGAGTAACGGACACGTTTTATTGGAAGGTGTGCCGGGCCTCGCAAAAACGCTGACTATAAAATCCCTTTCCCAGGCCATCCATGCACAGTTTAGCAGGATCCAGTTTACGCCTGATCTTTTACCAGCAGATGTGATAGGAACGTTGATTTATAACCAGCAAAAAAATGAATTTGTTGTTCGAAAGGGACCCATTTTTGCCAATTTCATTTTAGCTGATGAAATTAACCGGGCCCCGGCCAAGGTACAATCAGCCTTACTGGAAGCTATGCAGGAAAGGCAGGTGACTATTGGTGATACAACTTACAAGCTGGAGCAGCCGTTTCTTGTGTTGGCCACACAAAATCCGCTGGAGCAGGAAGGTACTTATGCTTTACCGGAAGCACAGGTGGATCGCTTTATCATGAAAGTAGTAGTGGGCTATCCTAAAATGCATGAAGAACAATTGATTTTGCGTCAAAATACACAAGGGTTAACCACTCCAACAATAAGACAGGTGGTTTCAATTCAGGAAGTGATGAATGCAAAAGAGCTGACGCGGCAGATATATATGGATGAAAAAGTCGAGCAGTATATTCTCGATATTGTATTTGCAACAAGAACACCCGAGAAATACCAGTTAGAAAAATTGAAACCCCTGATCTCTTACGGAGCTTCACCCCGGGGCAGCATTAACCTGGCGTTGGCGTCAAAGGCCCAGGCATTTTTAAATAAAAGAGGTTTTGTAATACCGGAAGATGTAAGAAGTATTTGTAATGATGTCCTACGGCATCGCATAGGCCTTACTTATGAAGCGGAGGCGGAGAACGTAAAAGTAGAAGACATTATTGAAGATATTTTGAAACAGGTCAATGTACCCTAGTAAGTTTTGAGTTTAAAAATTTAAATGTTTAAGGTTGTTAACAACGGCTGAAATATTAAAAAAAGTTCGACAGCTCGAGATTAAAAGCAAGAAGCTGGCCAGTGATCTTTTCACCGGTGAATATCACAGCGCTTTTAAAGGGAAAGGCATGTCGTTTAAAGAAGTACGGGAATATGCAGCCGGTGATGATATTCGTTTTATTGATTGGAATGTATCGGCAAGGTTTGGTCATCCCTTTAGTAAGATCTTTGAAGAAGAACGAGAGCTGACAGTAATGCTATTAGTGGATATCAGTGCCAGTTCATTATTTGGAACCGTTCATGCCCGCAAAAGAGATATTATTACTGAAATAGGGGCGGTGTTAAGCTTTTCCGCCGTCAATAATTCAGATAAAGTTGGCGTCATTTTCTATAGTGATAAAGTGGAGGCCTATATTCCGCCTAAGAAAGGAAGGCAGCATGCCTTGTATATTGTAAGAGAGCTGTTGAGCAAGGAGCCAAAAGGCAAAAGTACACAGGTGAATTCGGCGCTTCGCTATTTTAACAACTCTACCAAACAAAAAAGCATTGCTTTTATCCTGAGTGATTTTCTTGACGGTAACTATGAGGATGCACTACGGATCGCTGGAAAAAAACATGATGTGATCGGCATAAAAATATATGATAAAATGGATATGGAGTTGCCCAATGCGGGTTTAATCCAGGTGCAGGATGCAGAGTCGGGAGAAATAAAATGGGTAGATAGCAGCAATGCATTTGTGCGATACAGTTATCAGCAGGAGTTTTTTAAAATGACAGACTATAGCACCCAAACTTTTAAAAAAGCGGGTTGCGACTTGTTGCATGTGCGAACCGGGGATGATTATGTAAAAGTGCTGCAAAGGTTTTTTGTCAGTAGGAATAAATAAACCACCTTTTTTACCCATTCCCGAAAATGGTCGGGGTTGGAACGAACACAAGCCCAGGATTTTGTTTAAATGAGGAATAATTTTTTTTATAGAACCGCTATAGCTATAGGTTTATTTTTTGTCACTGCAACTGTTGCAGCGCAAAACAAGACTGTTGTAAGAGCGTTAGTTGATAAATCAAAGATTTTAATTGGCGAGCCTTTGCGAATAACATTGGAGGCTGATATCCCGGAGCATGAAGCTATCCGCTTTTTCCAATTCGACTCGATTCCGCATTTTGAATTTCTAAACAGACCGAAGATTGATACATCAAATACTGGCAGAGGAACTGTTTTGAAGCAGGTATTAACGCTTACCAGTTTTGACTCGGGTCATTGGATCATTCCTGCATTTCTGCTTACTGATGCTATTGCCACCGACTCAATACCGGTGGATGTTGTTTTTTCTCCTTTCGATCCTGCTCAGCCTTACCATGATGTAAAAGATATAATCGAAGTAAATCCGCAGGAGGAAAAAAAGGAAATCAAATGGTGGTATTTTGTAATTGGAGCGGCTGTGTTGTTATTGCTGGTAATTCTTTTGTTCAGAAAAAAGAAAAAGCCTGTTGTCGCTGTTGTTGCCGAGCCGGCAGACCCTTACAAAGAAGCAATATTGGAATTGCAAAAATTGCAAGCCGAAAGACCCGAAATCAAGGAATACTATTCAAGACTGGTAGATATTTTCAGGGTGTATGTATCAGCCAAAAAAGGAATCCATTCTTTACAGGCCACTACCAATGACCTGGTACGGCAATTAAAAGGTCTCGGCCTTCGAAATGATGAATTTGATAAGCTGTCTCATACCCTACGGCAAAGCGATTTTGTCAAGTATGCAAAATATGTTCCTTCGGCCGAAGATGATAAAAATAATTTTGAAAACATAAGCCGCTCTATCCAACAGATAGAACAAATGCAATAATGTTGTACGATTGGATTAAAAATATCGACTTTGCTTATCCCGAGAATTTTTTGTTGCTCGGGTTGGTTCCCTTCATGATATGGTGGTATATAAAAAAATACAGCAAACGCCAGTCCTCCGTCAGGGTGTCTTCAACGAGATCTTTTACTGTATCCACAGCAAAAAATTATTTCCGCCATTTACCTTTTATACTCCGGTTGCTCGCTGTTACGGCGTTGATCATGGCCCTGGCAAGACCACAAAAAAGAAATGATCAGCAGCAGACCCTGGGTGAGGGAATTGATATTGTGTTATGCATGGATGTAAGCGGCAGCATGGGTTCCCGTGATATTTTGCCATCCCGGATGGAAGTGGCCAAAGAAGTCGCTATTGATTTTGTATTAAGCCGGCCCATTGACCGGATAGGCCTGGTTATTTTTTCAGGCGAAAGCTTCTCCCAGGTTCCTATTACCACTGATCGAAATACCCTGGTCAGTCAAATACAGTCCCTGGAAAGCAGGCGTTATTTAAAAGACGGAACCGTAATCGGTGAAGGGTTAGCAACAGCCGTGGATCGCTTATCAAAAAGCGAGGCCAAAAGTCGGGTAATCGTATTGCTGACAGATGGAAAGGAAGATGCGCCGGATACCAGGCTAATTGATCCACTCACGGCCCTTGAGATTGCAAAATCAAAAGGTGTAAAAGTGTATTCTATCGGCATGGGTGCCGCTCCGTCAACCATCGTAGAGATAACCGGCAATACGCCGAGGCAAAAGACGGCTACTATCGATTTTATTGATGAATCATTGCTCCGCCGGATAGCGGAAGAAACAGGTGGCCGGTATTTCAGAGCCAGGGATAAAGAAGGTTTGCAAAATATCTATAAGCAAATAGACCAGTTGGAGAAGTCCAAAGTAGAGTATACTTCCTATAAGCGTTATGAGGAATTATTTTTGCCGTTAGCCCTTGCGGCAATTTTCTTTTTGCTAGTTGAGATAATACTTCGCTACACCATTTTTAGAAGATTTCCCTGATTAATTATGAGGTTACCGGTCCCAATTAGTGCCAATTCCTGAAATTCGCAACACAATGAAAGCACTGGTTTATAAATCAACGGGCAGCTGGTACACCGTAAAGGACGATTCGGGACAATGGCACAATGCCCGGATGAAAGGCGTTTTTAAAATTGATAATATTACCAGCACCAACCCTGTTGCGGTAGGTGATGAGGTGGAAATAGATATGAACGGAGAACCGATGATCGTTGAGATTCATCCCCGCAGAAACTATATCAACCGCCAATCTCCGCGGGTAAAATTTCAACATCATATTGTAGCTTCTAATCTTGATCAGTCGCTATTGGTGGCAACGTTGAAAGAGCCCAGGACATCGCAGGGTTTTATCGACCGGTTTTTAGTGGCCTCCGAAATGTTTCATGTAAAAGCATTGATTGCTTTTAACAAATCTGATCTTTTTAAAAAGAAAGAACAGGAGCAATTTGAAGAAATGAAAGAAATGTATGAGGCAGTAGGATATAAAGTTTTTTTAACCAGCACAAAGGAAAATATCGGCATCGGGGAATTAAAGAAGGAGCTGAAAGATAAAACTACACTGATCAGCGGTCATAGTGGGGTAGGTAAGTCTTCATTGCTGAATATTATATTTCCCGGGATGAATTTAAAAACGCAGGGTGTAAGTGGCTGGAGCGGTAAAGGACAGCACACTACTACTTTTGCTGAAATGTTTGACCTGCCATTTGGAGGCAGGATTATCGATACCCCCGGTATGAGGGAATTTGGCCTTGTTGATGTTTCCAAACAAGAAGTGTCACATTATTTTCCGGAAATGCGGGAAAGGCTGAATGATTGCCAATTCAACAATTGCCTGCATGTAAACGAGCCAGGTTGCGCAATAAAAGAAGCCGTAGCCAACGGCGGGATCAGCGAAGAACGGTATATCAGCTATGTCAATATAATGGAATCGATAGAAGAAAAGAGCTACTAAATGGAATGTAGTTACCAGTTTCCGGTAACTGGCAACGCTTCGGTTATGCTATATTCTTTACCTGGTTAAACAATTTGCCCTGTAAAATATTCGCCAGTTCGACTACAGCCTGGTTTTCTTTTGGCTGGGCAGCCTTGGTCTTTGTCGGGTGAACAGAAATGCCGTTATAAATATTGTAGTGTAAAGTGAGGGGGTAACCTTTGTATTTAAAATCCCAGTTGATGGAATCAAATTCATCTTCCTTATTCAGAAATTTGATACGGAGGTCGTCATTCATAATGCCAGCAATCTGGTAGAAAAAATTTAAGCCGCCATCATCTGCCAGTACTGCTTCGGTGCATCCTAAAGAGGTACGTAAATTGAGACTCATAGTAAAGAGTTTAGGGTTTTAATGGTTTTTACTATAAGACTTGGATATATTAAAAAAGGCTGCTCGGCCTTTATTAACTTTTAAACTTTTTTGCTTTCCTTGCAGCTTTTTCTGCAGCAGGATCACCAGCGGCTAATTTTTCAGCCCCGATATTCTTACCATTCGTTGGACATCCATATTTTGGTTTAAACATATTGCAGGATGTCATCGCCATCATAAAACCAGCCAACACCATTATTGTAAGAATATTTTTCATAATTGTTTTCTTCGTATAACGAAAGTAAAAATTAGAAATTGCTTCTACTATAGTAGAATTACGGACAGTTGTTTGGGTAATTTGTAAGGTGCATCAATTCAGAAGGTTGAGCCAACTAAATTTTTATGATAAACTACAAACCACCTGAACTTTTACACTTTCTCCCGGAACCAATCTGCATACTTGATATAATTGTTGGCAATCCGATCGATCTCACCATGGATCAGTTCCTGCGAAATGGCCTTAATCTTCTTTGCCGGAACACCTGCATAAATACTGCCAGCTTCGCAAATGGTATTTTCCAGTACTACTGCACCCGCTGCAATGATCGTATTACTATTTACGACACAATTGTCCATAACGATGGCTCCCATTCCAATTAATACGTTATCATGGATCGTGCAGCCATGTACGATGGCATTGTGACCTATTGAAACATTATTGCCGATGGTGGTCCCGTACTTTTGGTAAGTACAGTGAATACAGGCGCCATCCTGCACATTCACCTTATTACCCATTTTTATAAAATTGACATCCCCCCGGATCACCGTGTTAAACCAGGCACTACAGTCATCTCCCATCACTACATTTCCAACGATAGTGGCATTGGGCGCAATAAAACAGTTATTTCCCCACTCGGGATATTTGTCTTTTACTGGAAGTATTACAGGCATAAAAAAAGTTTAAGGTTTCAGGTTTGATGTTTAAGGTTGCGGCCAGTTTTTTAAGATGTCATGGTTGTTTCCGCCGCAAAGGATCCGACTTCCGTTCTTTATTCAATTAGTATCACTTGCAAATTAGCCAATTTCTTTTGCGTGTTAACCAGCCTTTGCGTTCTTTGCGTGAAATATGAATCAGCGGGAGCTTTTTTTACGCCATGTAGGCCAAACTTCTCCAGCGCCACTTTCTCTTGAGATTGTAAAAGCTGAAGGTGCGGTGTTATATGACGCCGATGGAAAAGAATACATCGATCTAATCGGGGGTATCAGTGTCGCAAATACCGGGCATCGGCATCCCAGGGTTGTAGCCGCCATTCAGCAACAACTTGACGCTTACCTGCACATTATGGTTTATGGTGAATTTATCGAAAGCCCACAGGTACAATATGCCAAACTGTTGACAGATCATCTTCCTGCATCACTTAATTCAGTTTATTTTACTAACTCTGGTGCTGAAGCGGTAGAAGGCGCCATGAAACTGGCCAAAAGAGTTACCAACCGTACCCAAATAATTGCTTTTAAAAATTCTTATCATGGCTCCACCCAGGGAGCTCTGAGTATTATCGGCGATGAATACTGGCGCAATGCGTACCGGCCGTTATTACCCGATGTATGGCACCTGGAATACAATTCTTTTGAGTCAATCGATAAGATATCTGGCGAAACTGCCTGCATAATTGCTGAAACCGTGCAAGCAGAGGCGGGTGTCAAAGCCCCTTCTCAGGAATGGATGCAGGCATTAAGGGAAAAATGCACTAAAATGGGAACGCTGTTAATTCTTGATGAGATACAAACAGGCTTCGGTCGGACTGGTAAACTGTGGGGTTTTGAACATTTCGGGATTGTTCCGGATATAGTTTTATTGGGTAAGGCATTAGGTGGAGGCATGCCTCTTGGTGCGTTTGTTGCTGATAAAAAATTAATGGATGCTTTTACCGAAAACCCTGTTTTAGGCCATATCACTACGTTCGGCGGCCATCCTGTTTGTTGTGCTGCGGGTATGGCTGCAATGAAAACTTTGCTGGATGAAGGAATGCTGAACTCCATTCAGCAAAAAGAAAAATTATTCCGCTCATTACTCGTACATCCAAAAATAAAAGTCATTCATTCTTTTGGTTTATGGCTAGCCCTGGAATTTGGTTCGTTTGAAACAAATAAAAAGGTCATTGACTCCTGTATTGCCAATGGCGTATTGACGGATTGGTTTTTATTCGCTTCGGATTGTTTGCGTATTTCACCGCCGCTAATTATTTCGGAAGATCAGCTGCGAAAAGCAAGTGAGGTAATAGTAAAGGCTTGTGATGATTTGTCAGAGACAAATTGATTGGTGGTTGCGAAGTCGGAGACTTCGCAGAGCAGGGGCAGCGTAGAAGTACCCGGTAGTTTTCCGTAAACGAAATTCTACAGGTTTTTATTAAAATCTATTACCCCGGATAGATAAGTTGTTCTATTTTTTTCGGTTTGTACTGGTCGTTTCTTTGTATCAGCAAGCAACTAAAAAATCCGTACTCCTAAGAAAATTGATCCGTCCCATTGAAAGGTTTTAATCCGTACCCCGGCAAAGGAAATTATTTAACCCTTTAAAACTCATCCAATGGAAAATCCGAAACCAATGCAGGTCAACAAACTTAATGATGTAGTTGACCGGCTGATCAACACCCTTTTACCCAAAGCCAGCAGTAACAGAAGCTTTTTTGTTAATGACATTCCTCACCACCTTCGGTTGAAAAAGGAGTCGCCTGTAATTACATCTGTATTGGGAGGCTTGCTTTCAACAATAGTTTCAAATGCAAAAGATAGTTGCATCTGGCTATCCGCGAAATTGTATGGTAATGTTGTTTTAGTGCATGTAAAAACGCCCACGGTTTTAATTCTCATGCTATCCAGGGCCAGCTTCAGCAATTGCAGACACTTGCTGAAAAAAACAGGGGCACTATTGGCTTCACAAGGCACCAAAGTACCATCACGTCACTGACCTTCGGCTTTTATCCATAAAGCCGGAGTGAAACAAAAGATCCGTGTCCTATTTATTTTATGAAATCAATCTGTAGTTTCTTAGTACGGCGAATGCCACAAAGCTATGCCCATTGCCTTCTGACACTCGCCTGATAAATAAACCAGGGTGAAACAAAACCATCTGTAACTTATTTACCTTATCCTATGAACCATCAATCCGTACTACCTGCCAGTCACGCAGACCTTAGGGAATTAATAGCCGATCTGCTAAAGGCTATGTTGCCCCAGACAGTTAACAACAAAAGTGTTTTCATTAACGAAATCCCCTCAAAGCTAACCTTGAGTACGGACCTGCCTCTTGTCAGCGCCGTACTCAATGGCATGCTATCATCGGTAGTAAAACATACCCGGGAAACTTATATCTGGCTTTCAGCCAGGGTATATGGGCATGTAGTGCTTGTGCATATACGAAGACAAGGAAATATCAATACTTCAATTCAGCAGGAAGTGAGCAAACTGCATGCAATGGCTGAAAGGATATTAGGTTCCGTCAGTTTTAATGCTGAAAGAAAGGACATGGCCACATTAACTTTCGGCTTTCCCAACCTTCCGCCGCTTGATTAGAGATTGCATATTGTCAACTGACCGTCTGAGAAATGAAATGTCTCAGGGCGAAAGCCTGTGGTGATTTGCCAGAGACAAATTAATTAAAGACTGTGAAATCGGAGAGTTTGCAGAAAGAATTTTATTTGAAAGGACCAATAATATAAAAACCGGGAGTTCCTGCACTGACAGAACTTCCCGGTTTTTTTGAAGATAAGTTGTTACGAGGTGGTCAGGTTTTCCTTGTGTTTTGTAAAATTCTTTTTTTTGTTTTATCCATTGCTTCATCCATGGCTGCTTGCCTGTCGGCATTACTTGCCCTTGCGATAGTAGCTCCCGGATCGGCATTATAAATATGACAATAGAACATATCGCCAATCTGGTAAACGGTTCGCCGGATCGGGATGCCTTCCACCTCTAATTGCTCTTCTGTAAAATTTTGCGTGTGCATCATGCCATTTCTTTTTTTGGCTGAATAATGACATCTTTCTCTACGGCGGCGCCTACCAGGTTGCCCCATTCGGTCCAGGAACCATCATAGTTGCTTACATTGGGATAGCCCAAAAGATACTTTAATACAAACCAGCTATGACTCGACCTTTCACCAATTCGGCAGTAGGCAATTACGTTTTTCTCCGGTACTACGCCCTTGCTCATATAAAGCTCTTCCAATTCTTCTTTTGATTTAAAAGTACCGTCCTCACGGCAGGCCTGCGCCCACGGAATATTTACCGCCCCGGGTATATGGCCACCGCGTTGGCAGGTTTCAGGTAAGCCGGGGGGAGAAAGAATTTTGCCGGTGAATTCATCAGCAGAGCGAACGTCTACCATGGCAAATTCGGGGGCCAGCATGGCCTTTTGTACCTGGCTGAGATAACTGCGCAATGATTCATTCCGCTGACCGGCTTTATAGGTCGTTGCTACCGGTTCGCGAACGTCTTTGGTGATGACCCGGTTTTCAGCCAGCCATTTTTTTCTTCCGCCGTTCATGATCCGAACATCCTTGTGTCCATACATTTTCAGTTGCCACAGAGCCCAGGCGGCAAACCAGTTATTGTTGTCGCCATACAGGATTAAAATGGTGTCGTTGTCGATACCGCTTCTGCCAAGTAGGTTTTCCAGCTCGGTTTTACTGATGATATCGCGGCGCACCGTGTCACACAGTTGTGTTTGCCAGTTCCAGCCCAGTGCACCCGGAACATGGCCTTCTTCATAAGCCTGTGTGTCTACATCAACTTCCACTACTACTACGTGTGGATCAAATTTGTGCTGATCTACCCAATCCGTGGAAACCAGCACTTCCGGATGAGCATAGTCAGACATGACTCTGAATTTTAAGGTTAAAAAAAATTGTGAAGGACATCCAAGGTACGACTATAACATACCTTTTCCCAAATCATTTTTAGTCATTGGCGACATAAAAAAACCGGGGGTTGGTGAGCAGGTTATTCATTTGTTTGGTTGGGAATGACGGCACTGGGTTTGTTCTTTTAAAATAAAAAAGACTATGCTGTGGTTTTGCTTTGGCAGCGATGGCAAAAAACGCCAACAGAACCAAGTGGGCCTGGATCGGTGTAGTTGCTGCCATACTTCTTTATATTTTATTGCTGATATAATAATCGGAGAGTTAAATTCAATAAAAAAAGTTGATTCATTTAGGAGTCAACTTTTTTTATTGGAGGTGAAATTTTCATCATACAAGTTTAAACAAAGCCGCTGCCAACAACCCGCCAATTATTGGCCCTACCACGGGCACCCAGGCATAGCTCCAATCACTATCTCTTTTGCCTTTTATCGGCAAAATAAAATGAGCTATTCTTGGCCCCAGATCCCTTGCAGGATTGATAGCATAGCCGGTAGGCCCGCCCAATGATAAACCTATTCCCAAAACTAATAATGCCACAGGCAAAGCATCCAATGCTCCCATAGTTGCAGCCGATTTGGAAATATTCAATGCGCCAAACAGAAGAATAAAGGTGCCAATGATTTCCGTAAGTATGTTATGCAAGGGATTACGAATGGCTGGTGCTGTGCTAAAGACAGCCAGTTTCAAATCCTTATCTGCTGTTTCATCAAAATGTTGTTTGTATGCAAGCCAGGCAATCACCGCGCCGGTAAATGCACCCGCAAATTGTGCTGCCAGGTAGGTGCCTAGTAAAGAAGCATCAAAATCGCCAAATACGGCCAGGCCAATGCTGACAGCTGGGTTTAAATGACCACTGCCGCCTAATTTATTAGAAGCATATACACCTACAAACACGGCCATCGCCCAACCGAATGTAATGACGATCCAGCCACTGTTTTGTCCTTTTGTTTTGCTGAGTACAACATTAGCTACTACACCAGCACCCATAATGATAAGAAGGGTAGTGCCAATAAATTCACCGATAAATGGAGACATAATTGAAGGTTTAAGAGGTTTAAGTAGTTTAATAGGTTTCAAAGGTTATGTTCAACTTCTTGAACCTTTTAAACCCTTGAAACTTTTGGAACTTTATTCTGTCCACGCTTGTGCCGCTTTTACTGCTTTCTTCCAGTTTTTCTGCAGATCGTTTCTTTTTTCGTCGTTCATGGAAGGAGTAAATGCTTTGTCTTTCTGCCAATACTGTTGCAGTTCATCAATACTGTTCCAATACCCAACGGCAAGCCCGGCAAGGTAGGCAGCGCCTAAAGCGGTAGTTTCTGTTACCTGCGGTCTTACAACCTGTGTGTTGATGATATCGCTTTGAAATTGCATCAGGTGATTATTCACAGTAGCGCCACCGTCCACTCTTACTTCTTTTATCGGCAAACCCGCATCGGCTTCCATTGATTGTAAAAGATCCATTGATTGAAAAGCAATACTCTCAACAGCCGCTCTTGCTATATGTGCATCGGAACTTCCCCTCGTGAGACCAACGATTATTCCTCTTGCATGCTGGTTCCAATAAGGAGCACCTAAACCTGTAAAGGCCGGTACAACGTAAACGCCTCCATTATCTTCTACTTTTAAAGCTAAAGATTCCACATCACCTGAGTTTTGAATGATCTTTAATCCATCCCGCAACCACTGCACTACGGCTCCGCCGATAAAAACACTTCCTTCCAACGCATATTGCACTTCACCATTTACTTTCCAGGCAATAGTCGTCAGCAAATTATTTTTTGAATTGACCGGTTTGGTTCCGGTATTCATCAACATGAAACAGCCAGTGCCATACGTGTTTTTAACCATGCCCGGTTGAGTACACATTTGACCGAATAAGGCCGATTGCTGATCACCGGCGATTCCACTCACTGGAATTTTTGCTGCCGTCAAAATATTTTCGGTATGTCCATATATTTCACTGCTTGATCTTACATCGGGCAGCATACTTGCAGGTATCCCAAATAAGGATAACAATTCTTCATCCCACTTTAACTCATGAATATTATATAGCAGTGTTCTTGATGCATTGGATACATCTGTTGCATGCACTTTACCGTTGGTCAGTTTCCAAAGCAGCCAGCTGTCGATGGTGCCAAAACACAATTCACCTTTCTGTGCTTTATCTCTTGCACCTTCTACATTATCTAAGATCCACTTTACTTTAGTGCCGGAGAAATAAGCATCTGTTACCAGGCCGGTTTTTTTGCGTATTTTTTCTGCCGAACCATCTTTTTTTAACTGATCACAATATTCCGCTGTTCTCCTGTCCTGCCAAACAATGGCGTTGTAAATGGGAAGATGTGTATCTCTGTCCCAAACAACAGTGGTCTCTCTTTGATTGGTGATGCCGATAGCTGCAATGTGGTTGATGGTAAGGCCAGCTTTTAAAATTGCCTCAGTTGCTACTCCTAACTGTGTACTCCATATTTCATTGGCATCGTGTTCCACCCAGCCCGGTTGGGGAAAGATTTGGGTAAATTCTTTTTGTGCGGTCGCAACTATGGTTCCTTTTTTGTCAAAAATTATAGCTCTTGAACTCGTCGTTCCCTGGTCAAGGGATAAAATGTACTTATCCATGGCAATCGGTTAGCAATTTTTAAAATTTAAATATATTGAAATTATAGTCTCATCTGGCCTCATCCCTCTTATCCCTTCTCCCAAAGAGAAGGGACGGTGCTGCATTGCTAAGCCAGGCTTCATATCTACCAAATCAGCTTTATATCTCCACTCAGCATTTTCGAAGATTACTATTTTAATTATACTCTTCGAAAAGCGAGGGGTCGTGCTTAGCAAGTCTTCCGTCGCGGAGTTTTAGAGGGGGCCATGGCTTATCTGCAGGTTGTTATTTAAGTATATAGTGTTCGGATAGTTTAGTAAAACTTTCCACTTGTTCTGCTTTCCATTGTTCGTCCTTACCTAGCACACTTGCCATAATGGAAGCACATTCCGGTGCAATGCGAAGGCTCTCTTTTGCATTCAGCAATAAGGCTCTTGTTCTTCTTGCTAATACATCCTCAACTGTTCTTGCCATTTCATGTTCCACCGCCCACACTATTTGTTGCCGGTGTATTTTTAATTCTTCACTCAGCCAGTCATTCGCACTGCCATTCATCTGTTGTTTCATTGCGGCCGCATCACTTCCGTAGAAATACAGGGGATCGCTCCAGTTAGTAGTAGCCGCATACCCATGAATATGCAGCGATGCAGTGGCAGATTTTTTATGCTGCCACTTCAATTCTTTTTCTATCCTGTTGATCATATCTTCTCCCATCTTTCTATACGTAGTCCACTTGCCACCAAGAATGGTAAAGAGTCGGGAGGGCGAAACGATGATCTTATGACTGCGGGATATTTCTTTTGTTTTTTGTTTATCGTTGTCGGGAACCGCTAATGGACGAAGGCCGGCAAACACACTTAATACATCGGATCGTTTGGGTTGGGTGGTCAAATAAGTTCCCGCTGTTTCAAGAATGAATGAAATTTCTTTTTCCAACGCTTGCGGCTCCAGTGAGGCTGCTTCAACAAGCGTATCGGTAGTGCCCACTACTACTTTATCATGCCAGGGTACTGCAAACAACACACGGCCATCACTTGTCCTGGGGATCATTAAGGCATCACTGGAAGGATAGAATCTTTTATCCAACACCACATGAACTCCCTGGCTTACGCAAATGGTCTTTGCGCTACCCGGCTTATCCATCTGCAGAATATTGTCTACAAACACACCGGTCGCATTTACAACGGCCCTGGCTTTAAAATCATAGAGCTTGCCGGTTTCCATATCCATTGCGGTGACGCCTGCTGTATTTTTTGCTTCGTCTTTCAACAGGTCGGTCACCTGCATATAATTCACAGCATAGCCGCCATTTTTAATAATGCTTTGTGCAAGGTTGATGGCAAGCCGTGAATCATCAAACTGACCATCGTGGTATAATACACCTCCTTTGAGATTGCTGGTCTGAATGGCCGGTAACTTTTTGATTGTTTCCTCTTTTGAGATAAAAACTGAAGGACCAAGACTTAACCTGCCGGAGATCCAGTCATAGATTTTCAAGCCAACAGTATACTTTAGGCGATCAAATAAACTATAAACCGGAACGATGAATGTTTGATCTTTCACCAGATGTGGTGCATTGCGATGCAATAATCCTCTTTCAATGCTCGCTTCACGAACCAGGCGAACATCTCCCTGGGCCAGGTACCTGACGCCACCATGCACCAGTTTTGTGCTGCGGCTGGATGTGCCTTTGGCAAAATCAGATTGCTCAATTAGTAATGTTTTATAACCACGAACAGTGGCATCCAGTGCTATGCCGAGCCCGGTAGCGCCACCGCCAATCACGACTATATCCCATTCCGGCGTAGCGTCGGCAACCTTTTTTAAATACGTTGATCTATTGTTTAGTTTTTCATTATTCATTTCAAGTAGTTTCGGTATATATTGAAACGAAACTAAAAAATAATAAAATGAAACTAAATAAACCAATTGTTATGTTAAGAAAAAATATTTCGAAATTCGATTAACATAAGGAGTTTCAAATTATTTCGAAAAAACGAACAGATGTTTGAAGTCAGATTTAAGGTTTTGAAATTCAGCTACATCTATATAAATTGAATATGAAACAGCAAAGACAAATTAACGGTATGGCAACGCTGGCGGATAGGCATCAATACATATTATCAAAATTGAAAACAGAAGGCAAAGTAAATGTGCTTGACCTTTGTCATGACTTGAACGTGTCTTCCGTTACTATTCGCAAGGATTTGAAACTATTGGAAGATAAAAATCTTTTATATCGTACACACGGCGGTGGTACGTCCAGCAATCCCTACACCGTTGATCGGTCCGTAGATGAAAAAGAAAAAATAAGAGCAGAAGAAAAAATGGATATAGGCGCTGCCGGCGCTGCATTGATCGAGCCTAATGATTGTATTATCATTGCCTCCGGAACGACCGTTTTGTCGTTAGCAAGAAATATAAAGCCTAAAGCCCATCTTACCGTTATTACTGCGGCTTTAAATGTGGCAACAGAACTCAATCGTCATGCTGAAGTAGAAGTATTAGTGCTGGGTGGCGTGTTGCGTAAAAGTTCTTCCTCCGCTACCGGTATGTATGCTGAAAATATTTTAAATGATTTTTCCTGCAGCAAATTATTTCTCGGTGTGGATGGCATCGATATTGATTTTGGATTGACAACTACTCATGTACAGGAAGCGCAGCTTAACCGCAAAATGATGGCTGCGTCTCAAAAAACAATTGTGCTGGCGGATTCCAGTAAGTTTGGTAAACGTGGTTTTGGCAGGATCTGTGGCCTGGAAGAAATAGACCAGGTGATTACTGATAAAGGCATATCTGATCATACTGTCAAAGCGCTAAAAGAAATGGGGATCGAAGTTGTGATTGTGTAAGAGATTTCAAATTTTGATGTTTGAGATTTTATCGAAATCAGACTTGCGTGTTAAACCTCAAACCTCAAATTTCGTACCTCGAACTTTAGAAACTCAACCTGAAACTTCCAAACACACCAAACTTCTTTGTTGTTCCATTGGGTAGTGAATTGGGCAATACACGCCAGATAAAATCAACTCTGAATACACGAAGAATATTGTCAACCCCGGTTCCTATTTCCATATAGGTTTTACCATCCAATGTTTGAAAAGTATTTCCTTCTTTAAAATTCAGCGCCTTGTTTGCATCAGATAAACTACCCCATAATGTTTTGATGGTATAGAACTGACGGAATTTTAATTTTGGAAACAAACGAAAAATCCCATTCCCAACGTTGTGTTCGAAGTTGATTCCGGCGAATTTATCATGGATGAATTCATATTTGTTCATCATGTTAAACGCATACTTGTTGTAATAATGCAATTCATTGCCAGGGGCGATATCCAATAAAACATAAGGTAATGTCCCAAATGTTTTTCCTCCATATAGCTGGAAAGAAATATTTCCAAAGGGGGGAATTTTTATATAATCGGAAATACTGCCGGATAATTTGGTGTAATTATAATTGCTTTTTAATATACCGGAAATACCTCGGGAAATGTAAATTTCACCAATAGGATAAGGGCTCCCCAAACTCGTTCGGAAAAATTGATTCTCTAAAAATTTTTCAAGATAAGCAAAGCGAAGACGAAGCGACACTTCGAATGTCTTGAGGGGAGAGCGGTCATTGTAGGTAGGGAAGGAATCTTTTAACGGAATATTTTTCAAAGGTGTAAATCCCTTGTGGGTTACGGCTATCAGTTCGGATAAACCAAAGCGGTGCTCATTAAAAAACTCAAATCGCTTTTCTTCCACCTTCATGAATTTTACCGGCACATTTTGTTTGCGTATAGCGAGGGCAAATATATTGTCAGATGAAACTTCACCGTAATAGTTTTGGCCATAGTCCAGGTCGTTGGTATAAGAGCCATACCAGTAACGACGCGGATGTTTGTTGGGCAGGTAAAATAATTCCGCCTTGCCTTTAAATTTTTTATCACCGAATCCATAAGCCAGGTACCAGTGATACCACCAATGCTTATCAAATTTTTTGTTGGTACCAAAATCAAAGCGTAGCCGTAATCCTTCCCATGAATTTGCCGTCACCCAATTGTACCAGGGGCCTAATTGAAAGTTGCCGACATTCAAATAACCTGTTGCAATAAAATTGATCTGTCGTGCCAGCCGCTTGAAGGTGGGTGCATTCAACAACGTGTCGATCATCTTTATAATGCCGGCTTCGGTTTTCGTCAGTTCTTCATGCCTGGTTTCATTCCAATACGTTTTGTCCTTCGCACTTGCATCCGGAAGTGTGATAATTTCCTCCATCAGCTTATTATTATTCAACGCTGCAACAACCGAAGTATCATTAACAACAATATCACGATAGGTAGTTGTTTTTCTGCCAATAAAACCCGGACTGTTTCTGCCAATTGGAGTTACATCTGCCACAAATTTATCCTTCGATAAAAACCAGGTCGAATCATTGATGAGTTTATATTCCTGTATCAGGCTAAGGTTTTCGACAAAGTTTACATTAGCTTCTTTGCCCAATCGAAGGTTCATCTTTTGAACAGCGAAGGTGCCGGCATGCACCCAGCAATCTCCTTCAAATGTATTGGTGCCTTTTCGTCTCGGAACAAACACAAGATGATAAAATCGATTGTTGTTTACCTGTTGGGTATCCGTTACCCGGTAGTTATAATACAAATCGCCATTGTCACTGGCAGGACTTATAAATTGTTTGTCAAATACTGTGATGAAATTGTTATAGATGTTGACATTTTGATCCATGCCGCCCAGGAACTTAATAATACTCTCATTCTTGACACCATTTGTATTGGCAGCTTTTATGACTTCACGGCGTTTGAGTGGTTTTTTCTGGTAATAGTAGTTAGAAAGCGCTTCGGTTAAGTAAGTAGGCAGGTATTTTATTCCTTCCGAACTATCGATGTTTTGATTGATCAGTTCTCCAACAGCCCGCAACGGTTTAAATTTTGTGATCCTGCCAAAATTGACATTTTTAATATCCAGTTCCAGTTTATTATATAACTCATAAGAGAAGTTAGAAAAGCGATAGCGATCGTTGGAAGGTTTGTTCTGAACAATCTTTCGCCAAAGTAAAAGCCCCTTGTTTACTTTGGTTTTTACTTTTACACCTTCGTTAAATGTTCCTCTTTCAAACGGAACATTGAGCAGAATGGAGTCTTTATTTTTATCGATAGGAAATAAAAATGGCTGATAGCCCACAGAGGTGATAACGAGTGTATCAGCCGGCCAGGCTTCCAGCCTGAAAGAAAATCTGCCTGCAGAGTCAGTAAGCTGACCAACCGTGGTATTTTGAAACGCCACGGAAGCAAAGGGCACACCCTCTTCGCTATGGGAATCTTTAACTATACCACTGATCCTCTTGCTTTGTGCAGCAATATCATTTATGGCAATAAAGAAAAGGAAAAAAAGGTATAAGGGGATATAGGGACTTCGCAAACTCATAAAGTACAAAGGTATTGACTGGAGACGAGCCGGGAAAGGGTAATTGATAATATGTGTCATCATTTTGACAGAAACTATTTGGAAAATAAAAAATGAAATGTTTACTTTGTACTTCAAAGTGCTTTTTATGAGCGATCAGAACCAACCAACCGATAGTTTGCAAGACGTAAAGGATATCCGCAAGCTGATGGAACGATCCAGCCGGTTTATTTCGTTAAGCGGCCTGAGCGGCGTGGCTGCGGGCCTTTTTGCTTTGATCGGTGCAGCCATTGCCAGATATGTAATATTCGATGGGTATTACATAGATTACAACGAACGGGGCTATTTTCAGGCAGGAGATTTCAGAACACTGAAACTTCAGTTGATCGTGTTAGCCATCGCTATTTTTGCGGCTGCTTTTTTTTCTGCGTTTTATTTTACGTGGAAAAAAACAAGCCAGGATGGTCACTCGCTCTGGAATCCTGTTTCCAAAAGACTTTTTTGGAATATGGCCATTCCCCTTGTTGCTGGCGGACTTTTTATACTGGGTATGCTCCAGCATAATGAGTGGCGTTTTGTAGCACCGGCTTGTCTTTTGTTTTATGGGCTGGCCCTTGTTAACGCAAGTAAATATACCCTCACAGATGTTCGCTACCTGGGTTACTGCGAGATTGTTGTTGGATTGATCAATATGTTTTGGATCAGGGATGGTTTATTTTTCTGGGCTTTTGGTTTTGGTATTTTGCATATTGTCTATGGAATTGTCATGTGGTGGAAATATGAGCGGAGTGTAAAAAGTGTAATGCTTTAAAAAGATTAGTTTGAAAAATCCGATAACAGGACTAAATAAAGTGTTTGACAACCGCATCCGTTTGGGTGTGATGAGCATCCTTATGGTCAATGATGAAATCAGTTTTAATGACCTTAAACAAATGCTGGAAGTAACCGATGGTAACCTGGCAACGCATTTGGTGAGCCTGGAAGAAAATGGGTATCTCAAGGTGCATAAGGGATTCATCGGGCGAAAGACGAATACAACCTATTCGGTTACCAAGAGCGGGGAAAAAGCCTTTACCGATCACATCACGGCGTTGGAGAATATGATCAAGGGAGTAAAATAAATTTTTTTGTTCTTATACTTTGAAATACAAAGTGCTTTTTAAAATGAATAACAAACTAAAACAAATTCGCGGCTGGGTCATCTTCTTTATGGTCTGCCTTTTTTTAAGCGGCCTCACAGCTATTCCACTGGAAGCGGAATTGCAATTTCTTTCCCGTTGCTTTTCACTACAAACCAGGTTGGGTGCCTGGATTGAAAAAGTTTATTTGGCTATTGTACATACAAACAGGCAATATCCTTTTTTGAGTTATGGTTATGATTGGCTGGCCTTCGCTCATTTCGTATTAGCAATTCTTTTTATCGGCCCGCTAAAGGATCCGGTAAAAAATAAATGGGTGATTGAATTCGCTATGATCGCCTGCCTGCTCATCATTCCATATGCCTTCATTGCAGGTCAGTTCCGTGGCATTCCCATCGGCTGGCGATTGATTGATTGCTCCTTCGGAATAATCGGGCTGATACCTTTAAGTATCTGCCTCGCCAAAATAAAACAAGTAGAAAATTTCATCACGCAAAATCATGTTGTATGAAATGAGTCATAAAATTTTCGAGGTATAATATATCAATTACCGATGAATCCCGACTTGTCGGGACCATGTGGCAAAAAAGAATAAAAAAATATGCACATGAAACAGTATATCAAACAAAATGTAGTCACTGCTCTTTCGTTTTTGCTGGCACTGCCTACAGCGTATTTCATTGTCATTTCAGTTTTAAAATACGAGATGGGTATCAATTCCCCATTTGATTCAGTGGCTCCTTTTCTCGAAAGAATGGGTATCAAAGAAACACCAGGCTGGAACATCAATTTGCTTATCCTCTTTGGTCCCGTGGTGGCATTAGGGTTAACCCTCTTACAAGTGTTAAAAGTGAAATGGAGCATCACCAATGAAGAATTTCATTTTCATTTTGCGGTGAAAAAAAGGTGGTTTCCACTGCTGGTAATTGCTTTTAGTCTGAGTCTTTTGGCTGTTCTCACTCTTTATATGATTGGAGAAAACTGCAGGTAAGCGTTTTTAATGGCCCGGTAAATACATCTGACATGAAAATAAAAATGATACTTCCAGCTTTAATGGAAGCAAAGAGCCCTTATTGGCGACCTATAAAGTATTCCTTGTTTCCCCCGCTGGGGTTGGCAACATTGGCTGCTTACTGCTCGCCTGATGATGAGGTTGAATTAGAGGATGAGCATGTTGAAGAAATAAACACAGATGATGATCCTGACATTGTAGTGATACAGGTTTATATAACCAATGCTTTTAGGGCATACGAATTAGCCGATCACTATCGAAAAAATGGAAAATATGTTTGCCTGGGTGGCCTGCATGTCAGTTCGCTTCCTGACGAAGCCTTATTGCACGCCGACTCTATTTTTATTGGTCCCGGGGAAGATACTTTTCCTCAATTCTTAAAAGATTTTAAAGCCGGGGTTGCGAAGCAGATTTATAGAAATAGCGCCCGTGATATTACTAACATACCTCCTATTAGGCGTGATCTTATCAAAAGAAATTTATACCTCGTACCTAATTCTATTGTGGTTTCAAGAGGTTGTCCCCATCATTGTGACTTCTGTTATAAGGATGCTTTTTTTGAGGGAGGAAAATCATTCTATACCCAAAGGGTTGATGCGGCACTAAAAGAAATCAGCCGGCTGCCTGGTAAACATCTTTATTTTTTGGATGATCATTTACTGGGTAATCAAA
Organism: Terrimonas pollutisoli; assembly: GCF_029360765.1. GTDB lineage: Bacteria > Bacteroidota > Bacteroidia > Chitinophagales > Chitinophagaceae > Terrimonas_B > Terrimonas_B pollutisoli. The sequence continues at coordinate 87,144 of NZ_JARKNA010000001.1, forward strand.
AATTTTCTGCGGCTTTGTTTGAGGGGATGAAGGGCATGAACCGGGTATTCCAGGGTGCATCAACTGTTGACGCTATTTTAAGAGGAGACTTGATTGAAAAGGCTGCCGAAGCCGGCCTGCGGAGCATATTTATCGGATTCGAAACGCTGAGCCGCAACAATCTTTCACAAAGTAACAAGAAGCAAAACATGGGTAAAGATTACGGGGAAGCAATTCAGCGGCTTCACTCGCTGGGTATCATGATCAATGGCAGTTTTGTTTTTGGTCTTGATGACGATGACAAAGATGTTTTTAAACGAACCGTTGATTGGGGTGTACGGCAGGGTCTTACTACATCAACCTACCATATTCTTACTCCTTATCCCGGAACAAGACTTTACCAATCCCTGAAACAGCAAGGAAGGTTATTGCACAATAACTGGAGTTTGTATGATACACGGCATGTTGTTTATAAAACAAAAGGCTTATCTGCTGAAGAATTAAAAGCAGGATATGACCGGGCTTACCAATCTTTTTATAGCTGGTCAAACATATGGAAGGCAAGCTGGCAACACGAAGAGTTTAAACATGTTGTGAAGCATTTTGCTTATGCCGGCGGCTGGAAAAAATTTGAGCCTCTTTGGAATTTCATGATCAAAACAAGGGGCCTTAACAAGATGCTTCCCTTGCTTGAAGCCATCTTATCAAAAGTGAAAACAGAAAACAAATCCATCAATAAATCTCCTTTTCCCGCAATTGCCTAAAATCAAATACACTTTTATGTTCAATTACACCTTTATTCAATATCCACATTTCAATAAAATTATTTACACGTCCCAAACTAATAATCATGAGACAAATCTGGTTTAAAAGAGCCGGCTGGTTTTACCTGCCTATACATGCAATGGGAATGCTAATTACCCTGGGTGCAATCATTTTTATGCTTACGGTTTGCATCGCTATACTCAGAAATGGACATTCCGTGACTGATGATCTCTATAAAATGTTCGTCTATCCCTCCTGCACAGCTTTTTGGTGGAAATGGATCGCCGATAAAACTTCAGCATCATGAAACAAAAAACAATTTCTTTCCGGTCAAGACTAAGCAGCTTTGGTTTTGCCGCCAGGGGTATACAGAAATTTTTCGAGCAGGAACCCAACGCATGGCTTCACCTGGTCGCAACGATTGGCGTATTTGCCAGCTCGGTTTACTTCGGCATCACAAGTTTTGAACTACTAGCCCTGGTTATTGTCACAGGCTTTGTATGGGTAGCTGAAATGTTCAATACGGTCATTGAACGGGTGATGGATTTTATTTCTCCGGCATATCATTCCCAGGTGGCCTTTATTAAGGACCTCGCCGCGGGGGCGGTGTTAATGTCCGCCGTAATCGCTGCCACCACAGGCCTTATTGTATTTATTCCAAAAATCATTTAACATGTTTCCGAAATATTTTTTAGTAAAGAAAGCCTTGACAACATTAACAATACAGGATCTGCTATTGATTTCCTGTGGCTTTAGTTGCTTGCTGTTAATTGGAAGAGCGGCTGCAACAGGACTTATTACTTATGCTTTCCTATTGTGGAATTTATTTCTTGCTTTTGTTCCCTATGGAATTACGCAATGGTTAAGCGGTCAATCCCCGCTTTGGAAAAGCAAGCCAAAGTTGATAATAACAATTCTTGGCTGGCTTGTTTTCATTCCTAACTCTTTTTATATTATTACTGATCTTTTTCATCTTGATACATTCGACTCAGCTCCAAAATGGTTTGACCTGCTGCTGTTATTCTCGTTTGCGTGGAATGGTTTGCTATTAGGGATTCTTTCTGTAAGAACACTGGAAAAAATTATTGAAGCTGCATGGGGAAGGGACTTTTCATCAACGATGCTGGTTGTCGTGATGTGGTTAAATGCTTTTGGCATTTATATCGGCCGGTATTTGCGCTTTAATTCGTGGGACATTATTGCGCAACCATTTTCCCTATTCAGCGAAATGTTTGAGGTAATCTTTCATCCTATCAAAAATAAAATGGAGTGGGGGGATGATTACTGTGTATGCAATCTTCTTGTTATTGCTCTACACAACCCTCAAAAAATTAAGCGAAAATTTTAATCAAAATCATATCAAAACAATTTAAACATGGACACCATTGTCGCCAATACTATTTGGCAAAAAAGTAAACTACTCATTAAAGGGTTATTGATCGGAGGATTAGTATTGCTGCTACTGATACCTTCGTTCTTTGTACAGAATATAGTCAGTGAAAGAGAAGCAAGGCAGCAGGAGGCATTTAAGGAAGTAAGCAGTAAGTGGGCAGGCCGGCAAAACATCACCGGGCCTGTACTCGTATTGCCGTATGCAGAAACTGTAACAGGCGATAAAGGCCAGACAACTGTTTTAAAAAAACTGGCTTACGTGTTGCCGGATAATCTGACCATCGAGTCGTCAGTAAAGCCGGAAGAAAGGCATCGCGGTATCTTCCAGGTGATGCTTTATTCATCCCTGGTAAAGATGAGTGGTAAGTTTAATGTAGTTCCGCTGCAACAATTGAAGATCGATCCTTCGGTGGTCTTGTGGAATGAAGCCTACATATGTATGGAATTGGGGGACAGCAAAGGATTAAAGGAAGAAATAAAACTCACCTGGAATGACTCTATGGTTACGTTGAATCCATCTGCTGTCAATAATGGTGTAATGAAGGAAGGTTTTGTGGCGCCTGTAGTGGTGACCCCGGACAAAGAAATTCGCTTTTCTTCAGCGATCGCCATCAATGGCTCCGAACAATTATTGTTTACACCCGTTGGAAAAGAAACCACGGCCAGGCTATCTTCCACCTGGCCTGATCCGAGTTTTACGGGAGGTCAATTGCCAGACCATCAAATTACTGACAGTGGATTTGTCGCCACCTGGAAAAGCCTGGCGCATACCAGAACTTTTCCGCAAGCCTGGAAAGAGACTACTTACAACCTGCAAAATGCCTCGTTTGGCGCGGACCTTTTCATACCTGTAAACGGCTACCAGAAAACGATGCGGTCGGTGAAGTATGCTATTCTTTGTATCCTTCTCACTTTTGCCGCATTCTTCATCATCGAAACTGTAAATAAAAGATCGGTACACCCTTTCCAGTATGGGTTGATTGGGTTGGCACTTATTCTTTTTTATACACTGTTATTATCCATTTCAGAATACACAGGTTTTAATACGGCCTATATTATCGCATCAGCAGCAACGGTTGGATTGATAGCCTGGTTTGTAAAAGGACTGTTACAATCAGCAAAGCTCACTACTGTTTTAGGCGTAGTGCTGGTGTTGATGTATTCCTATATTTTCTCGATACTGCAATTGCAGGATTATTCCTTGTTGCTGGGAAGTATCGGATTGTTTCTTACCCTGGCAGTTATTATGCACTTTTCAAAAAAGATTCAATGGTAACACCGACGAGGCGTTAGAATCATATTATTGGTGGTTCACAATGTCTGTCGGCATTATACCAATAGCTATAAGATTAAATTAATATCTAAATGGTATAATAAACGAAGGTTGACTGTTGGTTTTTCGCTCATCCGTATCAAATGGGCACAAACAAAAATCCTCCGCCGCGGCGGAGGATTTTTGTATTATCCGTGAAATCGTTTTAATAATTCAGGTTATCCCTAATCAAAAGTCAACACCCATTGCAAAATACCACATAGGTTTGTTCCTGAAAAAGCCATTCATTTCCCAGGCAGCATCCACCCTGATAAAATAACCCAGCAATGTACTCCTGGCGCCAAACCCATATCCACCGGCGAAAGGACCAATACCGCCAGCCTTTATCCTAACGGTAAATGGATTATTGGGATCATTGGGATTAGAATACACACTTTGGGGACGCTGAATATCTTTCACATCACCTGCCCATGCAGTTCCAATGTCAAAGAATTGTACCAGTTGGAAATTGCGCAGGAAGGCGTTATTGATCGGCTTATTAAAAAATGTGGAAAACACCGGAACCCTGATCTCACTATTGACAACAACAGCATTATTACCATTCGAAAGATTTTGTTTGAATCCACGAAGGTTTACCGCCAGTGACTGGTAAGCATAATAATTGATGTTATCATCGGGCCTCGGTTCTGGATTAAATTTAGGTGAGAACCAGTTGTCGACGCCACCGAGGTAATAAATGACTTTTTGATCCCCGAAAGAAAAATCACCACCGGCACGAACGGCCCAAATCAGGTTGCGATAGATAGGCAGGTAATGGCGGGCATCAAACCCTGCATTGAACATGAACTTGCCATCAGCATTCGACTTGGTTATCTCGGTAAACCAATCTGTAAATATTTTGTAGCGTAAGCCATGCCAGATATTAGTAGCAGGGTTTATTGTATTGTCGTACACATACTCAAGGCTAAACTGGCCGTATGTTTTTTTATAATCCGGTACTTTGATCGTTTGAGAATTTGTTGCACTCATGACTACTCTTTCAAAGCGTGGGCCGAGGGTTGCCCTGATGCTCCTGATCCTGTCAAGCGGGTATTTTAGTGTGGCCAGGTAGTAACTGGCAAATTGTTTGGCAGTGCCCGTGACAGGTGAATTGTTATAAAGTAAGGTTGCAAAAATCTCATTGCTGCTCCTGTAATACAAAGCTCCCCAGTCAAAACGTTTTCGCTGATTTTGAAAAGAAAATAATACGTCATTGTCTCTTAAGTTTGGAGCAATGCGGATACCGCCGGTAAATTTCACATCTTCCATAAGGTCTGATGTTCCCATACGAATAAGACCATTAAAATCTCCACCATTGGAAAGATATATAGGTCCGTTACCTCCATTATAAGTTTGAAACTTATTCACAGCTAAAACAGAGTTGTTAAAGCCTGTTACAGCATAATCCGCAAAAAATTTCGGCGGACGGTATTCATACAATTTTGCTTTCCGAAGAATGGTTGGCTCGGTGATTTCTGTAGCTTCCACTACACGGCCAATCTGGGCGCTATCTTTTTTCTCATTGTCAAATTCACTTTGGAAAAAATCATCCTGTTTTGCTTCATCAGGTTTCTTACCTTCCTGCTGAGGAGACAGTTTGTTGCGGCTTCTTTTTTCTTCATCAATTACCTGCTTCATATACTCAGTGGGCCGGGCATTGATATTGCGACGACGTAATGCATTTTCATCAACCTTCAGCCTGTAAAGTAATTTTACATCACCCAGTTTTACCACTTCGCTCACCTGCTGGTTATCACCGGCAGTTCTTGTTTCCAGCATACTGCTTTGATAATTGGTCAGCGGGAAAACATAAGATGAATCGTTGGTAAGAGAAACATAGCCGACCGAGTCAATATCCGTCTTATCCCATTCTTTGAGCAGGCTATCTACTTCCGCCAGGGGAGGATTGCGCAAGACTTCATCTCCGATAAAAACTAATGTATCCAACCCCGCTCTTTCAGTACGGAAAAATCCCGCATATCGGTTATTGACACCATTTTCATCACTAATAAAAGTGAAGTGTGATGAATTGTATTGAGACGGATACCGGGCATTACCATGATTGAGTGCGGTGAGCTGTGAAATCTGTTTGAACTCTGATTTATTCCAGTTATCAACCAGGAAAATATTATATCGTTTTCCCGGCAATGAATCATCACTGGTTGCCGCTGTTGCAGAAGGACGATTGCTCGAGTAAATAATACCGGTTTTGTTAGGAAAGGCAACAAAGGAAGGGTCCAGGTCATCATACACATCGTTAGTGATCTGGTCAAAAGACTGGCTGTCTATTTTATAAACATAAATATCGGTTTGCCCGCTTCGGATACCGCTAAAAATAAGCGTATTGGCATCCAGCATATACTTCATATCCTGGATCTGGTTAAACATTGGTAAATCCTGTTTTACCACCTTGATCCTGTTGATGACATCGTAAACGAACATGTGAAGTTTGCCTTCCGAACTATAAACCACCGCCAGCCGGGTGCCTTTACCATCCCAGGCAAGAATGGGATAATTTGGATTTATTTCATCACCCTTCTGGCGTACACCATATTTCAGCAGTACTTTTTTATTCACAAAATTTTCCATCAGTACTACTGAATATTTTCCCTGGTGAAATTCAACAACAGCATAAGTAAAACTTTTAGGGTTGGGGTTGGCATTAAACCTGATAAAATCTTTTTTACCGATCACTTCGCTTACTCCCAACTGGCCTTTTGGCGCATTGCGTCGGCCGCGGATGTCTTTATAATATTGCTGTGGTACCTCCACCATAAAATCTTTGAGGACCTCTTTAAATTTTTTCTTGGTAATCTTTTGTGAAGCACTGTTGAGATTTCGGTAAATGCGGCTCAGGTAAAAGAAATAAGTGACTTTGTTTTTACCGTATTTATCAGCAATGTATTTCCAAAATGAGTGGCCGGCAAGATTTGGCTTTTCAAAAGCGAACTGGTAAAAGTTAGTGTACTTACCAGTCAGCATAATCGAACGCAGGTCATCATCCAATTTTGGCGACCAGTTTTCACCGGCATATTCGATATAGCCATCGGTTAGCCATTTTGGAAGATCCAATAATGCCTGGTTAGCGGCAAATTCGCCCAGGTCATCGCCAAACAACTGATTTTCCACTAATACCTGTGCAAGGCCCTGGCGAATCTGGCGGCGAAGGTTATCATGGTTACCATCAAAATAAACCAGCATTTTATTGTTCACCAGTTTGGTGATACCGCCGGTATTTTGCCAATCGATACCCAATCCAATGTTGGATTGCTGCATTTCATCAAAATTATTATAGGCTACGATATTGATGCGGCGTTGTAAGCCATATTCTACAAACTCTTCAATGCTGGGCAGCTCTGTTTCGGCTATTTGGGCCACGTATTTACCCAGTCCCAAACCATCCTGGCTGAAATAAGTATTAAAGTTTTCGGTTTGATAGTATTTCCATTTGAACTTTTGATATTGAACCCGGTTTTTGCCAAACTCTACAGTATTGACCTGTGCATGGGTTATTGTTGAGGTAAGAATAAAAAGACAAGCGATCAGGCGTGATACGTTACTCATAAAATCTTTGCTGTTTCTTGTACTGATAAATCGTTGTTTTTTCATCGGGTGTTGCCAACCGGCATAGTTGAATTCTGAATTATCTTCGCTGCGATTATTAACCTGTTCCAAATCACAAATTTACCGGATTCAGGTTCATATCTAAAAGTACGAATCGTATATGACAAAATTTTCATTTGGCTGGATAAGGAATATGAAAATTTTGGAACGGTAAATCCGGTGGCTGAGAGGGGAGTGGATTTGGGAAATGAATTAAAAACTAATCATGTTAAGCCTTAAGACATTTACATTTAATCCCGTCCAGGAAAATACCTATGTTTTGTATAACGAAAACAAGGAGTGCTGCATTATAGACCCGGGCTGTTATTTTTCTGCGGAGAAGGAGAAACTGAAAGCGGAGATCGAAAAAGCAGGCTTGAAGCCGGTTTTGCTCCTGAATACACACTGCCACCTCGATCACATCTTTGGTAATAAGTTCGTGCATGACACCTGGGGACTTGTGCTGCATATTCATGAAAAAGAAAAACCTGTTTTGGACAGGGGACCCGAATCAGGATTACGCTGGCAACTGCCATTTGAAAATTACCAGGGACCGCTGACTTATATAAAAGAAGGAACTAATGTCACATTGGGTAATGAAGAACTGGAAGTGCTTTTTACCCCTGGTCATTCACCCGGTAGTGTTTCTTTCTATCATGAAGCTGGTGGGTTTGTAATCGGTGGGGATGTATTATTTAACGGTAGCATCGGCAGAACTGATTTACCTGGCGGCGACTACGATACGTTGATCAATAGTATTCAAACAAAATTTTTCACTCTCCCCGATGAAACAAAAGTGTATTCAGGTCATGGAACAGTAACAACGGTTGGTTTTGAAAAGATGAACAACCCGTTTGTGAAATTGTATTAACAAATTTCAAATAAATGGCATGAAGCAAAATACCTTTTTTACTACTATTGTATGCATTGTTTTTACATTGACAGCAATAAGCTCGTTTTACTTTTGGTTTAAAGCAAATAAAATAGGCTGGAAGTATAGATATAACTGGCCTGATGGTTCATCTCCCGAAGAAAAAAATATGGTAAAAAAATATGGTAAAAAAATATTTAAGAAGTTGCTTTGTTTGCTTCTTAACAGGAAGTTTGTTGATAGTTTTTCTTTTCATTTTTTTTAACATAGGTAAAAATTAATCCCATTTTAAAAGGTACTAAAATAACGATGACTTAGAGGGGGCAATTATTTTTCTTTTACTTCAATGCTTCCATCCGCATGACCAATAATAATCGTATCGGCCATATTGACAAAAAGGCCGGTCTCTACAACGCCGGGAAGGAGATGTAAGGCTATATTGAGCGCAGCAGCATCATTGATTTTTTCAAAATGGCAATCCAGGATATAATGTCCATTATCCGTAACGTAGGGAACATTATTTTTTTCCCTCAACACGATATTGCTGCATCCCATCGCTGTGATTTTTTTCTTCACCTGCTTCCAGCCGATCAGCATTACTTCAACAGGCAATGGAAAGCGACCTACCTGATTCACCCATTTGCTTTCATCTGCAATGATGATCAGTTTATCCGATGCAGCAGCCACCAATTTTTCCTGCAACAAAGCGCCACCACCACCTTTGATCATATTAAAAGAACGATCAACTTCATCGGCGCCATCAATGGTGATTGCGAGGGTATCAATATCATTTAGTTCAACAATATCAATCCCATGCTGCAGGGCCAACGCCTTGGTAGAAGAAGATGTAGGGACGACTTTTATTTGAAGACCTTGTTGTATACGGTCAGCTAATTCTTTTATTAACCAAAATACTGTGGACCCTGTTCCAAGGCCAATAGTGGAATTAGCTGGAACAAGTCCGGCAGCATAGCCGCCTAATTTCTTTTTTATTTCTTCCTGTGTGAACATCAGATTTTCATCACCAATTTACCGATAAAGGGCATTCTTTCCAGCTCTCTTCTTTCCACTTTGGCTACAAACAAGCCGAATAATAATAACAAGATACTGGCTGTAATAAGATTGAACCAATGATTGGACCATAAGCTTACGAGACCACGATGCAATGCATAGATGATCACCGTCAGGACGAGGTAGGAAATGAGTTTTTTGCGGGCATAAGGAACCGGGTAATATTTTTGACCCAGCAGGTAACTGGTTATCATCATAAACAGGTAACAACAAAAAGTGGCAATAGCTGCTCCCAGGTAATGATAACGTGGTATCAGCAGGATGTTTAATACAATAGTGATCGCTGCGCCACCAAAGGTAATGACAGCACCGGTCATGTTTTTATTGGTAAGCTTATACCAAATACTGAGGTTATAGTATATGCCAAGAAAAACATTGCCGAGGGCTAATAGGGGCACCACGTTTAATCCTTCAACCCAGGCGGGTTTATCGATTGCCTGGAAAAACCAGGCAAATACATCTATATAAAGGCTGATAAAAAGAAACATGCAGCAGCAGGCGATCACAAAAAACTTCATGATGCGGGCATAGGTGCGGGGCGCATTTTCGTCTTTACTTTGACTGAAAAAGAATGGTTCAGCCGCCATACGGAAGGCCTGTATCATGATAGTGATCAGAACAGCCAGGCGGTAAATATTTCCAAAAATACCGAGCTCATGTTTGGCTTGCTCTTCCGGCAGGTCAACCACATGCTGGTAAATCAGCCGGCTCAACATATCATTTACCATTCCGCCCATGCCAACAATTACCAGCGGATAGGCATATTCCATCACTTTTTTCCATAGTGACGAATCAAAATGAAACTGTATTTGCGCAAATTCCTTTCTAAGAATAAGAAAAGTAAGTATGCTGCCTGCAAGATTACCCAACAGGTAATAGCCAATGCCAATATTTTTATCATAAAACGTTCCTAAAAAACTATTCGGGTTGTTTTGAACATATTTTGGAATGATGGCAAGGAACAGTACAACAACGAGTATGTTTAAAAGTACACCAGCGAGGGTGGCAAATGCATAACGTTTTGGCCGGTTTTCCTGTCGCAACCTCGCAAAAGCCAGGGTGCTGATGGCATCAAAAAAAATAATGGCCGCCATCCAGTTTACATATTCCGGGTGTTCATCAAGATTGGCCCAGCCGGCAATGGAATCTTTGAAGATGAATAATAGCGCCGTAAAGAAAATGGTAGAACCTAACAGCGACAGGGATAAGGTGCTGTATAAATTCTTTTGCTCTTCATCACGGGAAAAACGAAAATAAGCCGTTTCAAGCCCGTAGGTAAATAACACATTTAAAAACGGGATGATGGCATAGATCTGTGTAAGGTCAGCTGTTTTGGAGGGCTGGGCAAAAATGAGTGGGAGGGTCAGGTTCATTATATACCCAAGAAAACGCCTTGCGATAGTAGGAACGCCATACCATAATGTTTGCCCTGCCAGTTTTTTTATTCCACCCAAGAATTAGATTTTTGACAAAAGTAACTGGTCGTTGCACAAAAAACCAATATCTGTATCACTGTTGTTATTTACTCCCCTGCAACCCATTTTCAGTTTCTTCTATCTTTGTAAAAAATAGTTAATATGATAAGCTGGCAAGGGTATTTGTTTTGAAAATTGTCGTACTATCGAAAAGCAAACACATGAAATAGGTTCATGGCCTCACAGGCAGATTCCATAAAACAAAAACAATAAAAAATAAACCGAAGAAATGAGCCATAAAAATTTTCGAGCAATTTATACTCCCGATAGCTATCGGGACAATGAAAATTTTTATGGTGAATTACAGGCGGCCAAAAAACAATAATAATTAACACATGAAAAGTCTTTTACTTGTCGCAAGCATTTGTATTGGTTCCTCAATACCTGTAGTTGCTCAGTCTTATGAAAGCAGTATTGAGTACGGTAAAAAAAAGCAACAGGCAATTGCGATTGACTATGCCTACACGCAGGAAGCTGTCGAAAACGCAATCGTTCAAAAAATTGAAAAAATGGGTTTTAAGGCCAAAGAAGAGAAAGGGGTTTTTAATAAGGATAAAGGCTTCATCGTCTTTAAAAATGCCCTTATTCCCGAGATCAGCGATTCGCGGATGGATTATATAGTAAAGACAGATCGCAAAAGCAGGCGGGAAAAAGATGAAACGACTCTTTATATCATTATGCAAAAAGATGGTGAAAACGCCTTGTCTTCAATGGATGCCTACAGTGTCGGTAAAGCAAAAGGGTTTGTGAATGGTCTGACGCCGGAAATAGAAGAAGCCAACCTGGAACTCCAGATAAAAGCCCAGGACAATGAGGTGGTAAAAGCAGAAAAGAAGTTCAAGGACTTGCAGGATGAAAAAGCCGATCTTGAAAAGAAATTGAAAAAAAATACCGAGGATATCGAAAAGCAGCAGAAATACATAGAAACACAGCGGACAGCTTTAGATGGATTGAAGAGTAAAAGACGAGCAGAGATGTAGTTAATTCAGGGTTTGCTGAATCGCTTATCATTTAATAAGGAAGAATCCGTCAACGTTCTTAAAAAAAGTGCCAGGTTGATAGCTTCGGTATCAGTAAGCTGGATACCATTGGCCAGGGAAGGATCTAATGTGGCGCTTTGCCGGACACCGGTTCGGTAGTGGTTAATGCATTGTGCTAAGGTGTTGAAGCGTCCATCATGCATATAGTTAGAAGAAATATAAACATTACGGAGGGTCGGCGTTTTGAATTTTAACGAATCTGCAAGGTCCTTTGTGACCCGCATTCTTCCATAATCGGTTAAAAAATTATCTATTGGCAAGCCAATATTCCGAAAGTTGTAATCAGTGAATAAAGGTTCTTTATGACAACTGTTGCAGTGCAACTGGAATAGCAGGTAACCATTTTCTTCTTCTGCAGAGAAACTGGCCGTTCCCTTCTTATACCTGTCATATTTTGAATTAGCTGAAACCATGCTGCCGGTAAACTGGGCGAGGGCTTTCAAAATAAATTCCGGCCTGATAAATTCCGAATGAAAAACATCACGGAATCGCTTCCTGTAATCAGCATCTTTTTGCAACTTATCGATCACTCCATTAAAGGTTTCGCCCATTTCAATATGCCCGTTAATAGGTTGTGCAGCCTCGTCAAACAAAGCGTTGAATTCACCGTCCCAGTGAAATTTATCCTGCCAGGCCAGGTTGAATAAAACCGGTGCATTGCGCAACGTATGCGAATTGAAGACGCCATGGCTTCGGTCATGCTCATAGGTTCCGAAGGCAGCAATTTGCTGGTGACAGGATGAGCATGGATGGGCGCCATCTACCGAAAGCCGGCCATCGTAAAACAATTTTCTACCCAGCTCAAAGCCTTCTTTAGTTAATGGATTATCGGTAAATGTGTAAACCGGGCTGGGAAAGCCTTCCGGGACTTCCTGGTCAAGTAGTGTAAGATTGTTGGGATTGTCATTTTTACGGCAGGATCCCAGGCTATAAGAAAGTGCGACGGCTGAAACGCCAAGCAGTAATATGGCCAGGAAAGTTTTTTTCACTCTATCTTTTTAGAACGGCGGTATTGTCTAAAAATCGCCGGACCTGAATTTTTTTCGACCGGATTTAATCTCTGCCTGTCTTTTTTTAGATTCTATTCTTCTTTCTTTTGCTGCTTTGCTGATTTTTGTCGCAATGCGTATTTTCTTTTTTATTAACGCTGCATTTACCAGCTTATTGATTTTGTCGATTGCTTCTTCCTTATTCGCTAATTGGGTTCGATGTGTTTGAGCTTTTACCTGCAAGAAGCCGTCAGCCGAGATCCGATGTGATAATTTATTTTTTAACAGGATCTTTTGTTCGCCGGATAATAATTGTGAATCATCAATTTTAAAAGAAGCAATCACTGCGGTCTCCACCTTGTTTACATTTTGCCCGCCTTTGCCACCACTTCGTGTTGTTTGAAGTGATATTTCTTTTGCCAGGTCGATCATAGTCAATAGTCAATACATTTGCGAAAAGGATAAAGATACGATGAAAGCAGTCATTCAGCGGGTATCAAGGGCCAGCGTAACGGTCAATGGATCTGTTCATTCACAAATAGGTTATGGTCTTCTTATCTTATTGGGAATAGAAGATGCCGATACTGTTGAAGATATAGAATGGCTAAGCGGAAAAATTGTAAACCTTCGCATTTTTAACGATGAAAATGGAGTGATGAATATCTCACTAAAAGATATAAGCGGGGAGATATTATTAGTAAGCCAGTTCACCTTGCATGCGAGTACGAAGAAAGGGAACCGTCCTTCCTATATTAAAGCCAGCAAACCTGATATTGCAATACCTCTGTATGAAGAAATGAAAAAGCAACTGTCGAAAGATCTGGGCAAACCCATTGAAACCGGGGAGTTTGGTGCTGATATGAAAGTGGAATTATTAAATGATGGACCTGTGACGATCGTAATTGATACTAAAAATAAAGACTAAGAGTTCAAAAGAGAAAAGGAGTTGAAAGCGAGATGCAAATGGTTTACAGCTAAGAAAAAACGAACTATTAAAGGGACTTCACTAAACTCTTTTTCTCTTTTCCCTCCTTGAGCTCTTAGCTTATTGCACACCAATCTTTTCAGAATAGGTATTGCCATCAGCTAATTGTACCCGGATGAAAAATACTTTTTCATTTACGGTTATCCGGAAGCTATATAACGCGACATTAATATCTTTTTGCTCATGAACCCGGTTGCCACCGGATGTCCATGCCATTACACTTTTAATTGTTTTGGAGCTTTTGATCGTTATTTGCTTACCGGATGTGAGAATGCGATAAGGCCGGGCAAAATTTTCAGTTGATTTAGCGGGTATTGATGACCCGGCATTTTGTGCCTGCGATCCCAAAGCAATACAGACGATTGCCAAAAAAGCCATGCTTTTACAAAAAAAGGTTTGTATCATAGAACAATAATGGGTTAGGAAATAAATTTCTGTTCCAGCAGGTACGGCTTTGTTTAGGGAGGTCTATAACGGCAACAATCATGCTATATTGCAAAAATTTTCAAAAAATATTGTTATGACAATTCAAAATGCGCAGCAACAAGTTGACCAATGGATCAAAACAGTTGGGGTTCGCTACTTCAGCGAATTGACCAACATGGCAATCCTGACAGAGGAAGTAGGTGAGCTGGCCCGCATAATAGCCCGTCAATACGGCGATCAATCATTCAAGGAAAGCGATAAGAACAGAAATATGGCTGATGAAATGGCTGATGTTTTATGGGTATTGATTTGCCTGGCTAACCAGACGGGAGTAGACCTGACAGATGCATTACAAAAGAATTTTGAAAAGAAAAATATAAGAGATGCTGACCGCCACCAACAAAATGAAAAACTAAAGGGTGGGCCTAACCAGCAATAATTGGCATTATTTTTTTCAGGCTATTAGGTATGCGGCTAAAAATTATTTGGGGTAGTATTAAGCAGGCCTTTCATGATTTTTTTGAGCACCGGGTGTTGAAGCTAAGTGCTGCCCTTGCCTACTATACTATATTTTCCTTACCGGGCCTTATTATCATTGTGGTATGGGTGAGCGATATTTTTTATGGGCATGAAGCGGTTGAGGGAAGTGTTTATGGCCATATCGCTAAACTGGTGGGGTCTGATGCAGCTATTCAAATCCAGGATACAATTCGCAATGCTACCTTATCAACGGAGGGAAGTTTTGCTACAATCATAGGGCTGGTCACCCTGATCATCGGTGCGACCAGTGTTTTTGGAGAAATCCAGGATTCTATCAATCTAATCTGGCGGGTGAAAGCCAAACCAAAAAAAGGCCGTGCCTGGTTGAAGCTGATCATTGACAGGCTACTTTCTTTCTCACTTATCATCTCGCTTGGATTTTTATTGTTGGTTTCTCTTATTTTAAATGGCATTATGGATGCGTTGATTGGCAGATTGACCCGGGTGTTTCCTGAAACGCAGGTAATATTGGTGTACAGTTTAAACCTGGTTATCACTTATCTCATGACATCATTCCTGTTTGGTCTTATTTTTAAAGTATTACCCGATGCCCGTATCGAATGGAAGCATGTACGAGCCGGGGCATTTGCCACGGCCTTGCTATTTATGGCCGGCAAGTTTTTAATCAGTTATTATCTTGGGCATAGCCGGATGTCTTCGGCCTATGGAGCCGCTGGTTCCATTATTGTTATTTTAGTTTGGGTTTATTATTCGGCGATCATATTGTATTTCGGCGCCGCTTTTACAAGAGGTTATGCCATTTGCACCGGTTCACATATTTACCCCAGCAAATATGCAGTTTGGGTAGAGCAGGTGGAAATACAAACTAAAAAGGATATTCAGCAAACCTCGGCAGCTAATAGTATACCAGCCAAAGCCGATTGATCAAATGAAGTTTTCATAACCTGGTTAATGGAAACAGCCACCTGTATAGCACATATTATTTTTGAAAACGGAAATCCTCCCGGTATTATTTACCAGTAGCTTTCGGGAGAACCTTTCAAATCTTTCTTAAATACGTTTGTTGGTTCCGGCTGATTGAAGCGATTTTTCCTCTTAATCATTTTCATCTTATAAATCCCGGTTCTGACTTACTTTTGCGCCCTATGGCAAACGATTCGGGCAAATTCCAGGCGATTATATCGCATTGTAAAGAGTACGGGTTTATTTTTCCCAGCAGTGAAATATATGATGGCCTGCAGGCCGTTTATGATTACGGACAGTGGGGGAGTGAATTGAAAAAAAACATCAAGGATTATTGGTGGAAGAGCATGACGCAGCTTCACGACAATATCGTGGGTATTGATGCTGCCATCTTCATGCATCCTACTACATGGAAAGCATCTGGTCACGTGGACAACTTCAATGATCCGATGATCGACAACAAGGATAGCAAAAAGCGTTACCGGGTAGATCATTTGATCGAAGCTCACGCCGACCAGATGGAAAATGATGGACGCTATGATGAAGCCAAGGCTCTGCTGGAACAAATGGAGCGTTTACTGGCAAAAGATGATTTTGAAGGATTGAAAAAGCTGATCACCGATCACAATATTAAATGCGCCGTTAGCGGCACTACGAACTGGACGGACATTCGCCAGTTCAACCTGATGTTTTCCACGGAATTCGGTGCCGTATCGGCCGAAGAGGGTGAGGAAAATATAGTTTACCTCCGCCCTGAAACGGCACAGGGGATATTTGTCAACTTTCTGAATGTGCAGAAAACAGGACGCATGAAAGTGCCGTTTGGTATTGCACAAATTGGTAAAGCCTTTCGTAACGAAATCGTGGCCCGCCAGTTTGTTTTCCGCATGCGGGAGTTTGAGCAAATGGAGATGCAGTTTTTTTGCCGACCCGGAACACAAAAGGAGTGGTTCGAATACTGGAAGAAAGCCAGGCAAAAATGGCATCTGAGCTTAGGCATTGACGAAGCCAAATATCGCTGGCACCCTCACGCAAAACCGGCTTTTTATGCAGATAATGCCGGTGATATAGAGTATGAATTCCCATTTGGATTTAAAGAAGTTGAGGGTATCCACAGCCGTACTGATTATGACCTTAAGCAACACCAGGAATACAGTAAGAAAAAGCAGAATTATTTCGATAATGACATTGACCCTGTAACGGGCAAACCATTTGGAAACTACATTCCTTATGTGATTGAAACATCCATAGGCCTGGACCGGATGTTCCTCCTGATCATGAGTAATGCGTACGAAGAACAGGACTTGGGTACTCCTGAAAAACCTGATAGTCGGGTCGTGTTAAAATTTCCTGCGAAGTTGGCTCCAATAAAAATGGCAGTGTTCCCTCTACTTAAAAAGGATGGCTTACCCGAAATTGCTAAGAAAATTATGGATGACTGCAAGTCTTCGTTTAGATGTTTTTATGAAGAAAAAGATGCCATCGGTAAACGTTACCGCCGGATGGATGCCCTGGGCACACCGTTTTGTGTAACAGTTGATCATCAGACGAAGGAAGATAACACGGTTACCATCCGCTATCGGGATAGTATGGAACAGGAGCGGGTGCCTATAGATAAATTAAAAGAAATAGTATTAAAGGCTATTGACTAAACCGAAGCTGTTTAATTTTTGGATGCGAGGCGCTCGCCTCGCCATGTTTAACGGGACAAAATCACATTTAAGTGATTCAATTTGCGAATGTGAAAAACAAATGGGAAAGGTGTTTGGTGCTGATTTTCAAACAACTATACTTTAAAAATTGCCCTTTTGAGCCTTTTTTAGCGACATCCTCTCCTTCTAAACGCCCCAAAATCCGTAATTTCAATCATTACTAATCAAAAAACAATATCATGTCTGAAGTAACACTTACGGCCTATAATGTAAAAACTAAGGAAAAAGGCGTTCCCATTCAAGACGCAGTAATTACCAAAACGGCGAAGGGCGCCTATATGGCCCAGGGTAATGATGGCAAGGGTAATAAACTTACCACTTTGCTGGGTGCGGAGAAAGCATTGGCTGCAATACAAGCCGGAATAGCCAAAAAAGGATGGGAAGATTAAAATAAATTAAACGTATACAAAAGGCCAGGTTTTCGGAAGACCTGGCCTTTTGTATTGCATAGAAGATGATTTATTGCTTCAATAACCTGAACGTATATTTCTTGTCGCCAGCTGTTGCTTCGAGCAAGTACAAACCTGGAGCATAGTTTGGCCCGGAGAGGTCGATAGTTATTTTTTGCACAAAAGCGTTGGCCGTCATAGTTCGCTGCTGCACCAGTTTGCCATTTATATCATGTAATTTGATATTGACCATCTCACCTTCATTTACCTGGTATACGAAATTGAACACACCAACAGATGGGTTAGGATATACCTGCCATTTTACTTCATCATCAAATACAACTGCCCTGATTATTGAGTAAGTGAATTTGCCGTCAATATCTATCATCTTTAGACGATAGTAGCGTACACCCTGTTTATTATATTCTTCGTCTGTAAATTGATATTGTCGTTGGCTTGTACTGTTACCGGCACTTATAACTTCTCCAATTTTGACAAAGTGGTTTTGCCGGTATTCATCATTGCCTTTGGCTAGTTCAATTTCAAAACGGGCGGTATTTTCTTCCCAGGCCGTTACCCATTCTGCTACTACATTGTTCGAGGCATTTTTCTTTGCAGTAAAACTGACCAGTTCAACCGGCAAAGGTTGATCGTTAAAAGGTCCTCCATTGTTGAGCCAGAACTCGGAAAAGTTTTTCACTTTAAACTCAGCGTAGTAGCCTTTATCAAAAGGAACTTTGGTAATCTTCGCGGGAGCAATAAATAGATAATTGGTACCCGTATTATCTCCCAGTGTTCCATTTTCAAACGCATCATTGGTGTCACTATATTTTGTCACACCCAGTTCATAGGCGCTTGATGGTTTGCTACACATGGCACAGCCTGTAGCGGCGATCTGCGCTTCAACTTCGGTATCTAAAAAATAGAAACGAACTGATGCTGAATCAGGACCGGGCAGGTTCACTGTTTGTGGTTTAATGGTGATGTTCCTGTTGTTATAATATTGGTTGGTATTGGTTCGCACCGCACCGGTGTGGTTATAAGTTTGCACGTCTATATCACCCAGGTTTATTCCATTCGGATTTACCGAAGCAAGTAGCTTTCCGCCGGAAAGGAAGTGTACCCAATCATTTCCGTTCACATTTGATTGTTGACTAACTGTACTTGTATAAGGTGGGCCTTCGTAAATGCCATTCAGGTTATCATAAATATGAATGTCATCAATTGCTATACCTTCCCGGGTTACATAGGGGTCAGATTGCATCACAAAACGAAGCCGCAATGAGCCTGAACCTACAGGCAGTGGAATGGTTGCCACATGCCAGCGGGTGTAGTTCTGAATGCTCCAAAGCTGGTTTCCGCTGTAATCTTTGTTATACCAATTTGTACCTTGAGTGGTAGCTCCTAACCTTGACCAGGTCTTTCCATCATTGGAATATTCTACATAAGCAGCGTCGCACAAATCAGCGCCACAATATTCCAGATCCAATGCCGCACTAAAACTTAGCGTTGGACTTGTCATTCCCGTCAGGTCAAAACAGGGAGAATAGAGATAAGATTCTTCCTGGTCGTTATAGTTTCCGGTAAGATTGGTTTTCCACGCTTTTGTGCCACTTGCCGCCTTGCTTATCATAGTTGACGACGGGGCTCCGTATTGCCAGGATGAATTCGTACCATCAGCATGCCAGAATCCGTCATTTGATTCAAAGTTTTGCAGATAAGGGAAGCTGGTTATCTGGGGAGAATTATAAATAGTTATTGTTACAGTGTCATTGCCATGATAGGAATCACTGGGCAATGCACACCACACCTTCAAGGTATGAAATCCGGTCGTCGAAAGATTGGCAGTAGCGGTAAACATGTAGGTAATAGTGGTATGTCCATTAATTGATGAAATGGATTCACTAACCGTTGTGCCATTGTCCACCTTAAAGGAGACAGGTATACTAGCTATTACATCAGGAGAAGTATTCCTGATCTTTATTTTTACCGGAACAGTATTGTTTAAACCGCAACTGGCGACTATTGGTGTGTCGATACTCAGCAGTTCAATATCATTTATCACTTTATACAAGCTGATGTCATCAAAAGTATAGCCATCCGCAGTTTCATTATCTGCTGTTATTGATTGTCCGCCTTGTATCCATCGGGCCTGGAAGCTGGATGAAAAGTTTTGTGACGATTGGTCGAGTAACCCGCTCAAGTCAATACCTGACACTTTTTTAAAGATTCCGGGTGCGCTTTGGTTTACAAAAAGATCATAAGCGTCTATCCAGGGCTGTTGATCATTGCCCCTTATCCATAATCTATTTGCTGGATTATAGTCCTGGCTGTGATGCTTAAACATAAAGTCAAGACGGATATTGTCTACCTGGGCATCATAACCCTGCAAGTTAAAAGTAGCTGTAAGAGTGTCGATGGTACCTCCTGCATTATACCGGTCAGCATCAAGCGTTAGCGCTTTTGTGCCCGAATAAGCAACGCCTGTATTGACAAAAGTTCGTAACCGTCCATAAATTCCGGAAGTGGTGAAATCGTATCGATCTAATCCCTGCAAGCCAAGTTGGGGACTTGCATAAGATTGGTCTGTCGCAGTTTCGATATTATCGAGAAATGGAGTCGCCAGGTTGACTAATGGATTATCCAGTTGCTTGATCGTTCTAGATAAAGTATCATTTTTTACAACGGGGTCGTTTGCATACGAGACGCTCGTTTTTAGATCATAAGTGCCAATAGCAGATAAATCCGCAGGAGTCACAAAACTATAAACATGTGTTCCTCCGGCGGGTATATTTGCCGCCACAATTGTCTCAACCACCGGCGGATTGTTCCCTATAGTGTAACTCACAGGAATATCTCCCGTCGTTGCGGCGTTATCAAGATTTTTAATACGGATGGATACAATGGAATTATTGGAAAGCTCCGTAGATGTAAATTTTCTACCTGAAGAGGGAGAAATAATGCTATCGACTTTTAGGTCATAATCAGATACAGTACCGCTACAGCTACCAGTATTTGGCTGGCGTGAAACTGCCCAGGCCCTTCTGCCCGGGTTACCGTTTATTCTTGGTCGTACGGAAAGCCAGTAAACAGAATCCTTCGAAAGTCCGCTAAAAGTATAAAATGTGTCGATGGTAGTGGCAATAGGAACCATTTCATCGTTTCTTAACATCATTACTTCATAGTCTGTTGCTCCGGTTATCGGCCTCCAATTCATAGCAATATACCCTTCACATTGATTAGCGGTGGATGCAAGTGTTATGACAGGCAATCCTAAAATAGTGAAAGGTTCACTGATGCTTTCAATACCAGTTCCGTTGTGAATGAGCTTTACCCTCGCCTGGTTTGTAGGGGTAGTAGGAGTGTTGGGGATTGCCCAGTTTAATTCTCTTACATTTGCTGCTATCGCACTGTTTATATTGCCCCAGCTAGTCCCGTTATCAAGTGAGTATTGTAAAGTAAAAGTATTGGCTGTATTGCCAAATGCATCCCATTGAACAACGATTGTACTTCCCGTTTGCAGACGTTCGCCTCCTGCCGGAAAAGTTAAAGTGGCAGAAACAGGGATGGTATCGAATACCAAAAAATATTCATGCTGCGTGCCGGATGGGATTGTTGTTCCCTTTACTGAAAAAGTATAATTACCACTGGCGGGATTATCGATAATAACTTGCTCTATATTGTTTACATGATCGGCTCCCGTAGTGGCCGGATCACTCACATTGCCTGGAGACGAATTCAATACCTGGGGCAGATGAGTAGTAGCGGCCGGGTCGGTAACTTCCAAATCAAGGTCATTTACAAGTGCCGTCGCAGCCATTGATGCTGCTGCCGAATCGTTCCAGTACAACATCACCTTAAGCTGGGCCAGTGAAGAACCTGCCGGAATGGTGATTGAATGGGTGTTGGTGGCGCCACTGTTTACTGATGCATTGATATAATCGTTTTTCTCCAACATGGTTACTGACCGCAACAGGTTCATCACGCCAAACCCATAACGATAATCAATACCGGCAGTTCCCAAATCTCTGGCTCCATTGCAAAGCAAGGCTTTCATTAATCCGCTTTTGGGGTTCGCATTTGAATGCAATTGGCGATACCGTTGATAAAGCAATGCCAGCCCGCCGGCAACTGCCGGTGAGGAGTAGCTGGTACCAAAGTCGGATGCATAGGTATTAGTCGGACGGGTGGAGAGCACTTGACCTCTGGCTACGATTTCCGGTTTCAATCTTCCATCTTTAACGGGACCTCTGCTGGAGTTGTTATATTCGCTGGTAGAACCGACTGTAAGCAGATTTTTTGCGGACTGGGGGCCTCCGTACACGTTCCCAAAGTCTGGCAGATAGGGACTGCAATCTTGAGTGCCACTATTACCTGCTGCGAATACATGCTGGAGGTTTGGCATTTGAAAAGTTTGTTGATCCAGTATCCGGGAATAAAGATCATATACTCCTAGCGAGGCGCAGTCTCCGGAAGTCACCGCATATGAATTGTTCGTAATAACCATTCCATAGTCTTGAACATAGGTGGGAGCATAGCCAACTATATTCAGGGTATTTTGTAGAATGAGAGTAGATTTTTGCGCAAAGCCGGTATACTGCTCCCTTACAATTCCTGCGCCGCCAACTATTCCGGAGACGTGAATTCCATGGTAATCGCTGGAACCTGAGCCGGTGGCAGGTGACTTATTAATAAACCTGCCTGCAAAATCAATATGTTGCCATGGGTTTATGTAGTCACCCACACCTACAACCACACCCTCCCCAAGGAGATTGCGGCCTCCGGACAAGCTTGATTGCAAAACGTTTGCTTTCGCAACAGTAGTACTCCGCTCATTTAGTAATTCTGGCTCCGGTGGAGCAAACTGAACATAGTCAAAGAAAGGCAATTCGGCCAGCTCCTGAACCCGATTGGTTGCAATTCTTAACGCTATAATATTGTAAGCCTTAAAATCCGCCGAAATTATTTCAAAGCCTTTTGCTTTTAATATAGCGCTAATTGTTTCATACGAAAAAGCCTTGGGAAAACTGGCCCAAAGATCCACTGTACCAGGAGCTTTTATAGCCCAGGATGGAATCTCCCCGCGGGATAAGGCAGGTTCCATTTTCTGTGCTGCTGACAACTCAATAATTGCCCTCGTTTTTGCTCTTTTGAGTCCATTTGATCGAAGAGAACCGGTAACGGTAGCAGTATAGGCATTATTAGGGATGTAATCTACAAGCTCTATTCCTTCCTCCAGCAACTGCTTTCTCTCTTCAGCAGAGGGTATGCTTTCAAACTGAATAACCACAAAGGATTTTCCACCTGACCTTGACGCCCGTTGGCTAACCTGGCTGATTGTACTATCATCAAAATTTTTTGCGGGAATAAATGAGCCACTTTTTAATTGCAGCCGGAATTTTTCATCATCCTGTGAAAATGATGTGTATGAACATAGTAGCAAGCATACAAATAATAGTAGAGCCGGACTCAACCTCATAAACAGAATAGAATGTCTAATAAAAATAGAACAATTAATGGTAAAATCTTAGTTGGGAAAGCCTTCAAGCCAAAAATCGCTTATGCCGTTGCTTCAGCTTCGGCAAAACAATAACGGTGAAGACCCGATAAGAAACGAAGCATTTCTTCCATTGTTTTAATCGGCTCAGCAATTAACATGAAAAGTTTTCCATTTTGCTTGAGTCGTCCTTTGTTGGTACCGGTTTGGAGATAAGTGATAATATTATTGAATAGTGCTGACTCGAAATAGTTTGAATCCGGGCGGTTGATGAAATAGCACCGCAATATATCTGACTTGAGAGACATTTTTTCAAAGCCAATCTCGACAGCCAGCTTCCGGCACCGTACCGTAATAAACAGGTCTTCAACCTGCTGAGGAATAGGTCCGAAACGGTCATGCAGTTCCTCCCGCATTTGCACAAGATCCTGTTCTGTTTCGCAGTTATCCATTCGCTGGTACAGTGAAAGTCGCTCCGCTATATTTTCTACATATTCGTCAGGAATCAGGATCTCAAGATCGGTATCAATAGTGCAATCCTGTACATAATCGTCCTGTTTGGTAATCTCTTCCTTGAAAAGCTCTTTGAATTCTGTTCTTTTTAACTCCCGTATAGCTTCATCCAAAATCTTCTGGTACATTTCAAAGCCAATTTCGGCCATAAAGCCGCTTTGCTCACCGCCCAGCATATTGCCCGCACCCCGGATATCAAGATCTCTCATGGCAATCTGGAAACCACTGCCCAATTCACTGTGCTGCTCCAATGTTTGAAGCCTCTTCCTCGAATCTGACGGTAAAGTACTCATGGGCGGAGCAAGCAGGTAACAAAAAGCTTTTTTATTACTCCGACCGACTCTTCCCCGCAATTGGTGAAGATCGCTAAGACCAAACTGGTGAGCATTATTTACGATGATCGTATTGACGTTGGGAATGTCAACGCCACTTTCCACGATATTGGTGCAAACCAGCACATCGTATTTTTTATCGATAAAGTCTAAAATCCGCTCTTCCAGTTCGTGACCTTCCATTTGACCATGTGCGTACCCTATGCTAAGATCCGGGCACAGTCCCTGGATAATGGCTGCCATCTCAGCAAGGCCGTTGATCCGGTTATAAATGACAAAAACCTGTCCGCCTCTTTCGCTTTCAAAATAAACGGCATCACGGATAAAATCTTCATTAAATACCTGTACTTCTGTCTGAATAGCCTGGCGGTTGGGCGGAGGAGTATTGATAATACTCAGGTCCCTTGCACCCATTAAGGAAAACTGTAGTGTGCGGGGAATTGGCGTGGCGGTCAATGTAAGACAGTCGACCGTTGTTCGCAAGGTTTTGATTTTTTCTTTATGGCCTACACCAAACTTTTGTTCTTCATCAATCACCAATAATCCCAGGTCTTTAAACTTCACATCTTTTCCCAAAATGCCGTGAGTGCCAATCAGGATATCCACTTTTCCTTCTTCCAGTTTCTTTAGCGTTGCTTTTTTCTCCTTAGCTGATTTAAACCGATTGATATAATCGACGGTAACAGGAAAATCTTTTAAACGTTCTGAGAAAGTTTTATAATGCTGGAATGCAAGGATAGTTGTTGGAACTAGCACAGCGGCTTGTTTACCATCCACGCAGGTTTTAAAGGCGGCCCTGATCGCCACTTCTGTTTTCCCAAAACCTACATCACCGCAAACTAAGCGGTCCATCGGTGATGATGATTCCATGTCTTTTTTTACATCCCCCGTTGCTTTACTTTGATCAGGAGTGTCTTCATAAATGAAAGAAGCTTCCAACTCGGTTTGTAAGTAATTATCGGGTGAATGAGAAAAGCCCTGCTGCGCTTTTCTCTGGGCATATAGCTTTATCAGGTCGAAAGCAATTTCCTTAACCTTTGTTTTTGTCTTGTCTTTTAACTTACTCCAAACATCACTGCCCAATTTATTTACCTTCGGCACACTACCTTCTTTGCCTGTATATTTAGCAATCTTGTGGAGTGAATTAATATTTACATACAGAATGTCACTGTCTTTATAAATAATCCGGACTGCTTCCTGCAGTTTGCCATTTGCCTCCATTTTCTGCAAACCGCTGAATACGCCTACGCCATGATCTATATGTGTGACAAAATCACCAGGCTGCAACTCCCGAAGTGTACGAAGTGTTAAAGCCTTATTTTTATTATAAGCCTGCTTGACCCTGTATTTGTGATACCGTTGAAATACCTGGTGATCGGTATAGCAGACAACTTTAAGATCTTCATCAATAAATCCTTCGTGAATGGAAGTTGTAACGGGATTGAAAACAATCTCCGCTTTGAGATCATCAAAAATAGTTTGCAGACGTTCCAGTTGTCTTGGGTTATCTGCAAACAGGTAAATGGAAAATCCCTTTTTTTCCCATGCTTTCAAATCTCTTATCAGCAATTCAAACTGGCGGTTGAATGCCGGTTGCGATTTGGTGGTAAATTCTATGGTAAATGTTGGGTAATAGTCAGGGAAAGTATTGGAATGGCCAAAGCCGATAACATGTCGCTGAATGATTTTATCAACAAAATCTTTTGCGCTAATAAAGTCATCCATACTCAGATCCTTCTTTACCAGTCTTTCCTCATCTTCCTCTTTTGTTTTATACTCACGGCCTTCGTTTAACTCCTGCTCAAGCTTTAGAAAAGCCTGCACTTCATCTTCACTGTCGAGCAGCCTTTCCTTGCATAATTCATAATCCTGTATCCAGGCTACCGTATTTTCCGGCAAAAACTCCAGTAGCGAAATCCTTTCTTCATTTTCAAATTGGGTGTCTACATTCGGTATGATATTTACCTGTAATAACTTTCGTTCACTCAATTGAGTTTCAGGGTCAACAATGCGGATTGTGTCCACGTCGTTGCCGAATAACTCGATGCGATAGGGTTTTTCATTGCCAAATGAATAAATATCAAGGATACCGCCGCGAATAGCAAACTGGCCCGGCTCATACACAAAGTCAGTTCTTTCAAAGCCGTAGTCTGAAAGTTTCAGCAGCAGCTCATTTACATTTAATGTATCGCCGGATTTGATATGAATGATATTAGAAGAAAGTGTTTTCGCAATCACTACTTTTTCAAACAGGGCTTCAGGATAGGTAACAATTACTTTTTTATTGCCGCCTGCTGCAATTTTTGTCAGGGCTTCTGTGCGCAACATAACATGCGAAGAATTGAGCAAACGATAATTCTTCCTGTTTTTAAACGAGGAGGGAAAATAAAATATATCCAGTGCACCTGTCAGATTCTCCAGGGTATTGTGAAAATAAGCGGCCTCTTCCGCATCGTTTAGAATAATCAGGTGATTAAGCTGCTCGCAGGATGGATGTAAAAATGTAGCGGCGGTTAGAAAAGCCGGTGAACTTCCAAGCAGTCCTTTTGCATATATTTTTTGGGGTTGGGAAAAAGAAATCCTGTCCGCAATTTGAAAAAGGCGGGGGGTGTTTTGATACAATTGCAACAATTCCTGAGTCATAGTTCCGCGTTGCAAAAATACGGACTATCAGTTTTATTAATCAACTTCTTTAAAAGTTCATCAGCAAGTACCATTGGAGCCGGTTATTATTTGCAAGTTGTACATGCCAATTAAAAGTGAATGTATCAGGAATTAAACAAAATATTTGGAGAACCTTGTTGATGAGTCGTACCATCACAGGTTTAAATATAAAGTGTAAAGTATTTTATCCTGTCATTAAAAAAGCCCTGCTGCTGCAGGGTCTTTTTCCTTATAAACCGTCCCGTTCGTATGAGAGTTATTTTTGAAGAACAACTTCACCTACATCCAGTGGTTGATCTTGTTTTACTTCCAGGTTTTCAAGTGTTACATCTTTGTAAGGATCTTTGGCATCTACAGTCAATTTATAAGTGCCGGGTTTTACTTCTAACGTAAAAGCTCCCCCGCTAATAGTTCCCTTGGCAGTGTCGGTGCCACTTACAGCCCATACAGACTCCGCGCCATCTGCCGGAGTAACTTTTCCTGTAATTGATGACTGTGTGGTTGTAAACGCAAATAGGCCAGCAACAGAAGCCGCGATGATACCACAGGTTAGCATTTTCTTCTTCATGATAAATCTATTTTTAATGTTAAGAAATTGTATACTTCTTTCACATAAACAGTTATAAGAAGATTGCAGAACCTGAAAACCAACTACTATGCCAATGCCATTTTTTGTGGAAAACCTATGAAGAATATGCCGCAGAACTATTGCAACACATTTGGTGGATTAAATTTCTCTTTTGTAACTTCCACTAAATTAATTGCTATGGCCATACAACCTTGGAGGACTGGAAAGGTTATTCGTATTGAAAATGAAACTGACAACACAAGACGATACTGGATCGAAGTTCCCGAACTTAGTTCTTTTGATTTTGTACCCGGCCAGTTTGTTACGCTGGATCTTCCTATACATGAAAAACCTAATAAAAGATGGCGGAGTTATTCCATCGCTAGCTGGCCCGATGGAACTAATGTCTTTGAGCTGGTGATTGTGTTGGTGGAAGATGGTCTCGGTACACCGTGGTTATTCAAAAATGTGGAAGTTGGCAGTGAACTGACATTACGGGGACCGCAAGGGGTATTCGTATTAGATGAAGAAAATTTACAAAAAGATCTTTTTCTTATTTGTACCGGAACAGGAATAGCTCCTTTCAGAAGCATGATTCATCATATCTGGCGACACAATATTCCGCATAAGGACATTTATATTCTTTTCGGCAGCCGGACTCAAAAAGATATTTTATATTATGATGAGTTAAGAAATCTTGAACTCGAAAACTTCCACTACATACCAACTCTTTCCCGCGAAGACTGGGAGGGTAAAAAAGGATATGTACATAGTATTTATGAAGAACTTTGCGGCGGAAAACAGGCCGCAAGTTTTTTTCTTTGTGGTTGGAAAAATATGATCGATGAGGCCAAGCAACGTATACTTGCGATGGGCTATGATAGAAAATCAATTCACCAGGAATTATATGGATAACTGATTTTAATGATCAATAAAAAAATCCCTGCATTTGTAGGGATTTTTTTATTGGTTATCTTTAATGAATACACTTAAACATCCAGCTTTGCATATTTAGCGTGTGTTTCAATAAAATCTCTTCTCGGGCCAACTTCATCACCCATCAACATGCTAAAGATGCGATCAGCTTCGGCGGCACTTTCAATTGTCACTTGCTTTAGTGTTCTGGTTTCAGGGTTCATGGTTGTTTCCCACAACTGTTCAGCGTTCATTTCTCCCAAGCCTTTGTAACGTTGTATCGTTACTGAATCTTCTTTTCCACCACCCAATCTTTCCACCAGGGTTTTACGCTGATTTTCGTTGTAGGCGTAAGCCTGTTCCTTTCCTTTTTTAACAAGGTATAAAGGGGGTTGTGCTATATAAACATAGCCTTGTTCTACAAGGGCCTTCATATAACGGAAAATGAATGTGAGGATCAGGGTAGCAATATGCGATCCATCTACATCGGCATCGGTCATGATGATAAGCTTATGATAGCGAAGCTTGACGATATTGAGCTCTTTTGGATCCTCGGGAGTACCAACTGTCACGCCCAAAGCGGTATACATATTACGGATCTCCTCATTTTCATAGATCTTATGTTCCATCGCTTTTTCTACGTTAAGAATTTTACCTCTTAGTGGTAAAATAGCCTGGAAGCTTCTATCTCTTCCCTGTTTTGCTGTACCACCGGCTGAATCTCCCTCCACCAGGTATAACTCACATCGATCGGGATCCCTGTCTGAGCAATCAGCTAATTTACCAGGTAAACCGCCACCCGTCAAAACGGATTTGCGTTGTACCAGTTCTCTCGCCTTTCTTGCAGCGGCTCTTGCCTGGGCCGCAAGAATTACCTTGTTAATGATATTTTTCGCATCCTTCGGATTTTCTTCCAGGTAAATTTCTAAAGACTTGGAAACAGTACTGTCAACAACACCCATTACCTCGTTGTTGCCCAACTTGGTCTTTGTCTGCCCTTCAAACTGAGGCTCCGGAACTTTTACTGAAATGATTGCACTGAGTCCTTCTCTGAAATCATCTCCTTCGATTTCCACTTTTGCTTTTTCAAACAGGCTGTTTTTATCGCCGTAGCTTTTAAATACCCTTGTTAATGCACGCCGGAAACCGGAGACATGGGTACCGCCCTCAATCGTGTTGATGTTATTAACGTAAGAGTAAATATGCTCGCTATAGCTGCTATTGTAACACAACGCCACCTCGACGGCGACGTTGGTGGCTTCATCCAGTCCTTCTACAAAAAGCACTTTCGGGATCAGCTGGTCACGGCCTGCGTTGGCGTCCAACATTTCCACAAACTCTACAATACCGCCTTCACTGTAAAATTCTTTTGAATAGGGAGATACTCCATCTTCTTCTTTTTCCCTGAGATCGGTGAGTTTGATGCGAATACCACGATTCAGGAAAGCCAGTTCACGAAGGCGTCCTTCTAAGATCTCTTTGTTATAAATTAGGCTGTTGAAAATGGTACCATCAGGCCAAAAATGAACTTTGGTACCCGTTGTTTCACTTTTACCAATTTCACGAACAGGATATTGCGGAATACCGATATGATACTCCTGCTCAAAAACTTTTCCTTCGCGGTTTACTTTCACATGCAATTTTGTACTCAAAGCGTTCACGCAGCTAACACCCACACCGTGCAAACCGCCGGATACTTTATACGTGTCTTTATCAAACTTACCACCTGCATGCAGTACCGTCATCACGATCTCCAGCGCCGATTTTTTTTCTTTGCTATTGATGCCGGTTGGAATACCACGTCCGTCGTCTTCAACAGAAATGGAATTGTCTTCGTGGATAATAACGAAAATATTTTTACAATAGCCGGCAAGCGCCTCATCAATTGAGTTATCAACTACTTCGTAAACGAGGTGATGCAGACCTTTTACCCCTACATCACCGATATACATGGCCGGCCTTTTACGAACCGCTTCTAAACCTTCTAAAACCTGGATACTATCAGCACCATAGCCGCCGGATGCTACGGGTATTTTTTCTGTAATTTCTGCACTCATAAAAAGGAAAAATCCTGTCGTTTAGTATTAAAAATGAAATACTGACAAATGTACAAAAAAGCGAGCACTCATGCGGCTTTCAAACGCTAAATAAACACTGATTTTTTAACATTTTTTGATGTTTTGAGGGGATAAAAACAAATGGCCAAATCGCATGCGATTTGACCATCAAAATAGCTTTAAAAAACGACTCTATCGCTTCACAATTTGCGCTACAAGGTCGGCTTCGGTACACACCTTGTTGCCAACATATACCGTTCCTTTCATTTCGCAAATACCCCGGCGGATGGGCGCCGATAGCTCCATTTTCAACAACATGGTATCCCCCGGTTTAACCATCTGTTTGAATTTGCAATTATCGATTTTTAAGAAATAGGTATCATATTGTCCCTCTCCACTAAGATTAATGGCTAAGATGCCACCGCATTGAGCCAGTGCTTCAATTTGAAGGACTCCCGGCATAACAGGATTTCCCGGAAAATGTCCCTGGAAAAACCATTCGTTGAAAGTGACGTTCTTTATACCGACAATCTGCGTATCGGACAATTCGATAATCTTGTCAACTAATAAAAAAGGGAAACGGTGCGGTAGTTTCTTTTCAATATAAGTCAGATCATAAATGGGGGGAACGGTTGGGTTATAGGCGGGCACACCCCTGATATGCTTATTCTTCTTTATGTATTGCTTGATCTTTTTGGCAAACTCAACATTTGAACTATGACCGGGGCGATTGGCAATCACTCTTCCTTTGATCGGATAGCCGATCAATGCCAGGTCGCCAACAATATCCAGCAGTTTATGCCTTGCCGGTTCGTTCGGAAAACGAAGCTCAAGGTTATTCAGGTAGCCTTCGCTTTTTACTTCAATCTTATCTTTTTTAAAGATTTTTTTCAGCCTTTCCATTTCAACATCGTCAACAGGTTTGTCTACGATGACGATGGCATTGTTTACATCACCACCTTTGATAAGATTATTATCCAACAACATTTCCAACTCATGCAAAAAGCAAAAAGTGCGGCAGGGGGCAATTTTTTCCTTGAAATTTTGCATGTTTTTTAATTCCGCATGCTGTGTGCCGAGTACAGGTGAATTGAAATCAATCAATGTTGTAACCTGGTATTCGGTAGAAGGCATTACTACCATTTCTACTCTTTTCGCCTCATCATAGTGATAGATATTTTCATCAATACTATACCAGAGTTTGGCTGCGTCCTGCTCAGATACGCCTGCTTCTTCAATCAGCTCGACAAAAGGTTGTGAACTTCCATCCATAATTGGCATTTCAGGCCCGTTGATCTCAATGAGACAATTATCAACGCCCATCCCAACAAGAGCTGCCAGTACATGCTCTACTGTGCTTACTTTACCACCATTTGCCTCTAAAGTAGTACCGCGACTGGTATCGGTCACCAGGTCACAATCTGCTTTAATGATGGGTTGTTGCGGAAGATCAATTCTTTTGAACTGGAAACCAAAACCGGGGCTGGCTGGTTTCAAGGTAAGATCTGCTAAAATGCCGGTGTGCAGCCCTGTACCTGAAATGGTAATTTCATTGGCTAGTGTATGCTGCTTATCAGGATTAAACGTTTGATTCATGTATTCTTTTGCTTAAGCGGGGCAAAGATAATGGTTCGCAGGGAGTATAGTTTCAAAGGTTCCAGGAGTTGAAGAGGTTTCAAAAGTTAAAGCAGAATCTATTGAACTTCTGAAACTTCTTAAACCTTTTGAACTCTTATTTATTCCATCATTTGTTCGATATGGGCCAGTTTGCCGTCTCTTGTCATTCCTTCAATGATCACCCTGAAAGCTCCTGTAACATCATTATTGTAAAAGGATAATACTACCTGGTTTTTTTGGGGCACTGTGATTACCGATGGATTCCAGTATAAAGTGGTGCGTAGATCTCTTTGTTCATTTTTTTGTGTAAATGCTGCATAGTTGGGCGCATAAAATTCTTTGATAGGTGTGTACCCAAATATTTTGTTGCTGGCTAAACCTTTTCCCGGTTCTTGTTTCATATCGTTTCCCTTGCGTGTATAAATGGCAATCGCACCATTGGCACCGTTAAAGCCTCCCATAAATGGGGGTCGGAAAACTTTTATATAAGCCACATCATTCACATTTAACGAGGAAATAAAGCTGGCATCAGTAGGAGACTGGTCCAGGTATAATTGAGGCGAACCGCCGCGCCATTGCATAGAAGGCTGAGGGCCACTGGTATTGATTTGCAACCCTGCCACTTTTCCCTGCAGGTAAGTAAAAATATTTAATGCACTACCTGCCAGGGGGTCGTTAACCAGGTCAAATTGGTAGGCATCACCGGTAAATAAGCCGGATGCATATTTTTCATCTAATAACTGTGTTGGAGTTTTGCTTTTACTTTTTACAACTACAGCTTCCAGGGTTTTTACCCGCTGCATTGCAGCAATGCTGTTAGCTTCGTCGACTAGAAAGGATTGCCAATAGTTGCCCGTAGTATCGGGAGCAATTCCATAAGGTTTGATAAAGTCAGCTGGTTTTAAGGTTGGAGCAGGTAAACGGGAGGTCATAAATTGTATCGTCGCATCCTTCAGTTCTTTTGCTTTTTGAAAACTATAGTACACCTGTGCCGTGTCGAAAATGATTGTAGCAGGATCGTTAAAAGTAGCATTTGATTGAATAGGTACCAGTAACATTTGCCCTTCCTTTTCTTTTTGTTTAACCATCAACACCACGGACGCATCTTTATTTATCTGCTGAGGCAATACACCAATCACTTTCCCTGATAAGGTAATATAACTGGTGTCTTTTTCAAAAAGCGGAGGGGTTATTTTACCTTTTACAATGTCATCCCATTTGAAGCGGCGCCAGCCATGAGTCAGCATTACAAGGTCAAGATGCTCTTTAACCTTTTCATTATCGCCCGAAAAATAATAGGATGGATTATACACTTGCCCCTTTAATTCACTGCTCAGCATCAAATGTGAAATAATATTGTTACTGCTATCTGTACCGATGGAAGCATCTGTGACAGCAACAGAAAGATTAGCCACGAGGCTATCGGGCACTGTTATTTTCAGTTCATTTCTTGCTCTTTTATTTAAACCCCATCGCTGTACTTCCATTTCGGGCTGAAAGGTGTACTCACGGTTATCGAGATAGGTAATTCTTTCTGCAATAGCATTCCAGTTTTTATCAAACAATGTGATGGTAAGAATGCCGCTTGGCAAACCGGCGGTGGGTATAGTGCCTTTTATCGGCCCCGATGTAGCTTTTGCAACCCGGAAAACTTCATGCTGGTAAACGGTGCCAATGAGATGTACCGAGTCCATAACATTGATCATATCAGTCGTACAGTTAACGGTAAAAATTCTGTTAGTGCCGGCTGAAGTAACCTGCAAGGTAGCACCGCCTGGTTTTATTTTTGGTAAAGAAGCGTTACGCTCTACTGCTTTTTCATCTTTCCATTTTACAGCATAGGGGACTCCATTTTGAGGGGTAAGATAAAAATAGCCCATGCCATCATGAATTGTTAGGAGACTGTCAATCGTTTTGCCATTGGCAGTAATTACTCCTTTTACTTTGACCGGTTTGCCCCACTGGTCATTTGCTTTGAACGCTATTTTGTTGGAAATCCCTGCAATGATATCGCCACCTTCCGGAAAAAAATTAATTGTTGGTATTGCCGTATTCTTATTAGCCGGAGAAGTTTTTGCAGTGTTGATGACCGGGATTGCTTTGTTATAAAGAAAAGCAGAATCAAAATTGAGCATCCATTTGGTATAGGCTCGTACATTAAGGTATTTCCCTTTATAATCTGTTGGAATTTCAAACTGGCCGTTGGTAACAGCATCTATTAATGGGCTTACTGCATGCAACAACAGGTTGCCTTTATCATCGATCCAGTCGACATACAGTGTTTTGCTATCATCGGCGGGGATGATTTCATTCATTAAATAAGCCTTGAACCATATAGTCTCGCCGGGAGAGTAGGCCGATTTATCGTAATGAAGATAGGCCCGTTCGGGACTGTACTTATCGGCATAAGCAGCAATAGCCGCATCAATGTCTTGCGCTTTTGAAACAGCTACACTGCAAAATAAAAAGAGAAAAAATGCAATTGACCTATGGCTTTTGGCAGTTGTTTTAATAAGAGAAATCATGCCGTAAATTACGGCAGTATGCCAAAACAAAGATCGCCTTAACAGTTTTGCAACAAAAAAAATGAAGCTGCTGAAAATTTTATCGGTAGCTACATAATGGTTTTCTCTGCCAGCAATTGTTTTATTAGCGCCTCCAATTCTTTTACCCTTTTTTCCAAATCTGGAAGTTTGCGGGTAATTGCCTGGCTGCGAAGAGCGGCTGTATAATCATAGGCAGGTGAGCCCGTAACAGCTTTACCCGGTTCAAGAGATTTACTAACTCCGCTTTGTGCATTTACTTTAGAGCCATCACCCAACTGTATATGTCCAACAATACCTGCCTGGCCGCCAATCATCACACCATTACCGATTTTGGTGCTGCCACTGATGCCTGCCTGCGCAGCAATTACCGAACTATTACCGATCTCAACATTATGCGCAACCTGTATGAGGTTGTCAAGCTTGGCGCCTCTCTTTATTAATGTAGAGCCAATGGTGGCCCGGTCAATCGTGGCATTCGCACCAATTTCTACATCGTCTTCAACAACCACGTTACCGATTTGCGGCACTTTTTTAAAACTGCCATCAGCCTGTGGCGCAAATCCAAAGCCATCACTCCCGATGATGGTACCGCCATGAATGGCGACACGATTACCAATCACACAATCATGATAAATCTTTACACCAGGGTGTATAATACTGTTTTCACCTATTGTTACATTATCACCAATGTAAGCATTGGGATATATTTTAGTGTTGTTTCCAATCTTTACATTTTCGCCCAGGTAGGCAAATGCTCCAATAAATACATTAGTACCGTAACTGGCTGTTTTAGCAATATAGGATGGCTGTTGAACACCGCTCAACTGCTGTTGCATGACCTCCTGGTACTTACTTAGCAACAACGCAAAGGCCGAATACGCATCCGGCACTCTTATTAAAGTAGCTTTTACCGGTTGCTTCAATTCATAAGCTTCATTCAATATGACAATAGACGCCTGGGTCGTATACAAAAAATCTTCGTATTTGGGATTGGCTAAAAAAGTAAGTTGGTTTTCTTTTGCTTCTTCAATTTTGCCAAAAGAATTAACTACAACATTAGGATCGCCTTCCACCGTACCATTTATCAGCAGGCTTATTTGTGCAGCAGGAAAATTCATAGTTATTAAGTCTTAATAGTCAACGGTTATAATAAGTCACAGTTCAATTCAACTGACTTATTCTTTCCGTAAATAACAAAAATAATGTTTTTTAACCGTGCTGCCCAAGTGCTGATGGATGAGTGCATTATCCACTTTGGAAATATCTTTCACCGTTCCGTCTTTAAACAGAATATTAATGCGTTCGTCCTGCGAATCGTAAGTGGTGTTGCTGGCATCTCCTGTAAAAACGAAATAATCCACCAGCTTAGCATCTATGCCCAGCTCGTCGATTGCTTCCTTTTCTTTTTGCCGAATGAGATCACCATCAAATGGCTCAGCCTGCAGTTTTATTTTCAGCAATTTTCTTTCAACGAGTGACCGGCAGAGTAAGGCTAATATTTTATCAGGATGATGACTCCAGTTTTTGATCGTCGCCATCAGGTCATAATCATCCAGGCTACAAAAAATATCCAGGTGATCTTCAATAGCGGTGTTAGAATTGGGATTCTGCAAAAAGAAATTTAATTCAGGTGTTGCGGCTTCTACTTTTTGTCCCGAAGCAATCAACTCTTTGGCCCGCCGGATGATTTTTACCAACATCATTTCCGCGGCTAACACAGCTTTGTGAAGATATACCTGCCAATACATGAGTCGTCTTGACACCAGGAATTTCTCAATTGAATAAATAGCTTTTTCTTCTACCATCAATGCACCGTCCTTTACTGTGAGCATCTTGATGATCCTGTCATAACCCACCACACCTTCTGCTACACCTGTAAAAAAGCTATCTCTTATCAGGTAGTCAAGCCTGTCAACATCCAGTTGACCTGACACCAGTTGGTGAAGAAAACGTTTTGGATGTTGGTCGGTAAATATTTCGATGGCTGTTTGTAATTGGCCATTCAACTCAATATTAAGTTTATGCATGATTAGCTTTGAAATAGTTTCATGATGCACATTATTGATCAACTCATGTTCCAGGGCATGTGAAAAAGGTCCGTGGCCGGAATCATGCAGGAGTATGGCAATTTTGGCTCCCAACTCTTCCTCTTTTGTTATATCAATTCCTTTTCCTTTAAGTTCACTCAGCGCATTGCACATTAAATGATAGGCGCCCAATGAATGATGCAGCCTTGAATGAACAGCACCGGGGTAAACCAGGTGCGCAAACGCCATTTGGTGGATATTACGCAATCGCTGGTAAAAAGGATGGGAGATTATCTGCAGGATCAGCGGGTGATCAATCGTAATAAATCCATAAACCGGGTCATTAATGATCTTGCGGACTACCGTCATTGTTGCTTTTTTGTTAAAGGCTAAAAAAGGCCAGGCTGCAAAAGTACAAAGGCAGCTTTTAAAAAGCTACTTTTGACAGGATGGGTGGCAAAACAAGCATCGTAAAATAAATTGGCTTGCCTGGAATCAATTATCCGGAATCGTTGAAAGTCTTTGATGCAGCCAGTTATTTATTTGGTATAAAGATTGGACCGTAAGCAGCTAACTTATACTTTTAAAAGACAAACAAAAAACGAAAAGAATGGCCGTAGCAAAAATCATCTGGATCGATGACGAAATTGAAAGCTTGCAATCGCAAAAGTTTTTTTTAGAAAATAAAGGATATGAAGTGCAAACTTTCACCAATGGTTTTGATGCCATCGATTTTGTGAAAGACAATTTGGTGGATGTGGTATTAATTGATGAGTCCATGCCTGGCATTACCGGTCTTGAAACATTAGCAAAAATCAAAGAAATAAACCAGTCACTTCCCGTTGTTCTAATTACAAAGAATGAAACGGAAAACCTGATGGATGAAGCGATAGGTTCACAAATCAGTGATTACCTGATCAAGCCGGTCAATCCCAACCAGGTTTGGCTGAGCCTCAAAAAGATCATTGACAACAAGCGTCTCGTAGCAGAAAAAACCACAACCGCTTATCAGCAACAATTTCGTAACCTGTTCATGGCGTTAAATAGCAATCCTGACTATAATGAATGGATGGATATTTATAAAAAATTAGTGTATTGGGAATTGGAGATGCAAAAAAGTGATAGTCCTGAGATGCAGGAAATATTGCAAAGCCAAAAAAGCGAAGCGAATACAGAGTTCTTTAAATTTATTTCCCGGAACTATGCAGGTTGGTTAAAATCAAAAACTGCAGATGGACCCGTGATGAGTCATTCGCTGGTTCAATTCAAAGTTCTGCCGCATTTAGAAAAAGGGACGCCGTTATTTTTTGTGCTCATTGATAATCTTCGCTTCGATCAGTGGAAGGCCATTCAACCCATTTTCGCTGAGAGTTTCCGCATTTTGGAAGAAGACAGTTTTTATAGCATACTGCCTACAGCTACGCAATATTGTAGAAATGCAATTTTTGCGGGGCTATTACCAGTTGATATTGAAAAACAATTCCCGGCCCAATGGAAGAATGATGAAGAGGAAGGGGGGAAGAATTTATATGAAGAAGAATTTTTCCGGGCCCAGTTAAAACGGTTAGGAAAGGGAGATCTGAAAGTATCCTACACAAAAGTGGCGAATAATAATGCAGGACTGGATCTTGTTAACAATATCCATAACCTGATGAACAATGACATTAATGTTATCGTGTACAATTTTGTGGATATGCTTAGCCATGCCAGGACGGAGATGGAAGTATTAAAAGAACTGGCGGGTGATGAAATGAGTTACCGGAGTATAACGACTTCCTGGTTTGAACATTCACCATTGCACCAGGCGTTAAAAAAGATTGCTGATAAAAATATCAAATTGATATTGGCCACCGATCATGGGAGTGTAAGAGTAAAAACACCCTATAAAGTGGTGGGTGATAAGCAAACAACTACTAATCTTCGCTATAAACATGGGCGGAATCTGAACTACGAACCAAAAGAGGTGCTGGCATTCAGGGATCCCCGGGAGATAGGCCTGCCGGTTCCTACCATTAATTCATCCTTCATCTTTGCCAAAGAAGATAGCTTTTTATGCTATCCAAACAACTATAACTATTATGTAAATTATTATCGCAATACATTTCAGCATGGGGGCGTAAGCCTTGAGGAAATGATTGTGCCGGTGATAAAAATGCAGAGTAAGTAAACCCCTGTCCCCTAAAGGGGAACTTAGACTGCGAACTTTTCACTTTTGTGGAAAAGTATTATAGAAGAAAGTAGTCGATGATGTAGTTTCGCAAACGGTAAAGAATTTACAATAGTAAAACTCTAAACTCTCCGCCTTCGGCGGACTTGGGGTATGAAGTATACACAAACAACATTGGATAAATTAGAGGCTATTCCTGAACAGTCAGGTTATGTGCTTCGCTATGAAAGAGGCACATTTCAAAGCGGATATTGTGTTTTAGAGGAAAAGAAAGTGGTTGTATTGAATAAGTTTCTTCAACTGGAAGGACGCATCAATACACTGGTCGATCTCATTCCTCAATTAGACATCAACACGGAATTGTTAACGGAAGACGCGAAGAAATTATATATGGAGATAATTTCTAAGCTGCAGGCAGAGCCCCCAGAGTAGCTCACCCGGTGCAGTTGAATATTGATACTAAAAGTTTATTCTTCATACACCTGACTTCGTACATTTGATCGTGTCATATCCTCCTCTCAAAATAACTTTTCTTGGTACTGGTACCAGCAGTGGTGTGCCCATGATTACCTGTGATTGCGAAGTTTGCACATCGTCCGACAAAAAAGATAAACGTTTCAGATCAAGTATTTTGGTTCAGTCTGAAAAAACAACACTGGTGGTCGATGCCGGTCCCGATTTTCGTTGCCAGATGTTGCGACACAATGTAAAGTGGCTGGATGCTGTCGTTCTCACTCATTCCCACAAAGACCACATCGCGGGTATGGATGACCTGAAGGCTTTTAGTTGGTTTTCTAAAATGCCTATGCAGGTATATGCAGATACTTATACGGATGCAGCCGTCCGCCGTGAATTTTATTATGCTTTTGCTGACACAAGATATCCAGGTATCCCGCAGTTCGATATGCATGCGATTGGCGAAGAAACTTTTATTGTTGGAGATATCCCTGTCACCCCAATACTCGTTTGGCACTTGAATATGCCCGTGAAGGGTTTTCGGTTTGGGAAGTTTACTTATATCACTGATGCCAACAGGATAGAAGATATAGAAAAGGAAAAAATTAAAGGGAGTGAAGTATTAGTTTTAAATGCACTTCGCAAGGAAAAGCATGTTTCACATTTTAGCCTGCTTGAAGCAGTAGACTTATCACAGGAGTTGGAAATTCCCATCACTTATTTTACCCATATTTCCCACCAGTTAGGTAAGCACAATGACGTAGAAGGAGATTTACCTGCGGGTATTCACCTTGCATATGACGGATTAACTTTAGAATTTAGCTAGCAGTATAATAATAAAATATCTAGCAGTATAATAATAAAATATGTGGACTGTTTATTTAGAACTAACTAAATAGGTGTTCCTTTGGCAATATTTGCCTGGATTTTTTATCGAGTTAGTTTTAAGAAGAAAGATGGTCGAAGGTCAAGCCGGATTTGCATTTAGCTCTTTTTGTCCGTGCTGTCTGGATCCTGGTTTATTTTGTTCTTTTAAGTAAATAAAGTAAAAATAAATAGCTAACGATTGTTAGTTTATTATTGAATTTAATTAACTTGCATTTGCCTTTAACGATTGCAAGCTGTTACAACATAACAGTAACAAATGTGCCATCACAATCTGTGGTGGCACATCTTTTAAACCTTTAACGTCAGGAAAATGAATTTCGAGATTTCTGAAATAACGGGGCAGGTGGCTCAAACAGCCCGTGATTTTGCCCAGCAACATATAAAACCCAATGTAATGACCTGGGATGAAAGCCAGTTGTTTCCGCTACAGGTGTTTAAGGAAATGGGAAAACTTGGCTTCATGGGAGTACTGGTGCCGGAAGAATATGGCGGATCAGGTCTTGGATACTTTGAATATAAGACAGTGATAGAGGAAATAGCAAAGGTCTGTGGCTCGATCGGCCTTAGCCTGGCAGCGCACAATTCACTTTGTAACAGTCATATCATGACATTTGGCAGTGAGGAGCAGAAGAAAAAATATTTGCCGAAACTGGCGACCGCTGAATGGCTGGGCGCCTGGGGGTTAACGGAAGCTAACACCGGTAGTGATGCGGGGAATATGCGATGCACAGCGGTAAAAGATGGAAATGAATGGATCATTAACGGTACAAAAAACTGGATCACACATGGCAACAGCGGTGATATAGCAGTCGTCATTTGTCGTACAGGTGAGCCAAGGGCAAAAAATAATGCTACTGCCTTTATTGTAGAAAGAGGAACACGGGGTTTTAGTGCTGGAAAAAAAGAAAATAAGTTGGGAATGAGAGCAAGTGAAACCGCAGAAATGGTATTCGATAATTGTCGTATACCGGATGCCAATCGTTTAGGCGGAGTTGGAGAAGGATTCAGGCAGTCGATGGTGGTATTAGATGGTGGAAGAATCTCCATAGCTTCCCTTTCGTTAGGTATTGCAAAAGGCGCATATGAAGCGGCGCTGAAATATTCGCAGGAACGTCACCAGTTTGACAGGCCAATCTCCAGTTTCCAGGGAATATCTTTCAAACTGGCAGATATGGCTACTGAAATAGCCGCAGCTGAATTGCTGACACTACAAGCCTGTGATTTAAAAAACAGGAAAAAACCAGTGACAAAAGAGGCGGCAATGGCGAAATACTATGCCAGCGAAGTCGCTGTAAAAGTGGCAAACGATGCCGTGCAGGTCTTCGGCGGTTACGGTTATACCAAAGATTTCCCGGTCGAAAAGCATTATCGCGACGCCAAGCTTTGTACAATAGGCGAGGGAACGAGTGAGATACAAAAGATCGTTATTTCGAGGGAGGTTTTAAGGAGTTAAAGTTGGTTTAAAATTTAGTTGAAGAAAAAAGAGTTGTTATTTCACCTCCTGCATCTCCACTAATTTTTTATAAAATCCATTTTGCGCAATCAATCCTTCATGCGTTCCCCGCTCAACGATTTTCCCCTTTTGCAAGACAACGATTTCATCTGCATGACGGATAGTAGATAACCGGTGTGCAATGACAATGCTGGTTCTGTTTTGCATCATATTGTTGATGGCATCCTGTACCAATCTTTCGCTTTCGGTGTCGAGTGATGAAGTAGCTTCGTCCAAGATCAATATCGGTGGATTTTTTACGACAGCCCTTGCAATGGTCAGTCGCTGCCTTTCACCACCACTCAATTTGCTACCCCTGTCGCCAATATTGGAGTTATAATCTTTTTCTTTCTGAATAATGAAATTATGCGCATTCGCTACTTTAGCAGCATCAGTAATTTCTTCTTCAGTGGCCGATTGTTTGCCAATTCTGATGTTATTTGCAATGCTGTCATTAAACAGAATAGGCTCCTGTGTTACAATACTCATCAGGCTGCGAATCGATTGCAAAGAATAATCCTTGATATTCACACCATCTATCAAAACCTCACCCCCTGTTACATCATGAAAGCGGGGAACCAGGTCAGCCAGGGTTGACTTGCCTGCACCGGAAGATCCAACCAATGCGATAGTCTTTCCTTTTTTTATAGTGAGATTGATATTATCCAGTATCGTCGCATCACTGTAGGCAAAAGTTACGTTGCGAAACTCTATTTGATCATTGAAAGAATGCAACACTTTTCCATTTATATTTTCATCAACAACTATTGGTGCTTTTAAGACTTCTTCTACTCTTATCAATGCAGCGGCGCCACGCTGAATATTAAAGAATGCGGTCGAAATATTTTTTGCCGGGTTAATAAGCATAGCAAAGGAGGCGATATAAGCAATCAATTCCTTTGCTTCAAGCCCCTCATTTTCCAATACCAGGCGTCCACCAAAATAGAGAATGGTACTTAATACAATTACACCTAATAGTTCGGTAAGTGGAGAAGCCAGGTCTCTTCTCGCACCCATTTTTTTTCTGATCTCAAATAATTCAGCATTGACAGCATGAAAACGGCTGCTTAACAGTTTTTCTACAAGAAATGCTTTTATCACTCTTAAGCCACCCAGTGTTTCGTCAAGTATAGATAGACCTTCACCCAATTTTACGGCAGCATCCTGTGACTGGCGCTTTAATGTCCGGCTAACACGGCCAATCAAAAGACCTGTAACCGGTAGAAGGA
Source organism: Terrimonas pollutisoli (assembly GCF_029360765.1). GTDB lineage: Bacteria > Bacteroidota > Bacteroidia > Chitinophagales > Chitinophagaceae > Terrimonas_B > Terrimonas_B pollutisoli. The sequence goes on from NZ_JARKNA010000001.1 coordinate 129,585, forward strand.
TAAGTAAGAATAGCGAAAGCTTGGGAGATATGATCACCAGAAAGATCAGGTAGCCTAATACAGTCAGGGGATCTTTGATCAGGCCATCAAATGTGCCTACCACTGAACCTTCAATTTCTGCAATATCGTTTGTCATCCTTGAAATAACATCGCCTTTTCTTTTTTCAGTAAAGTAACCGACCGGAAGGCGTAATATCTTCTCATATAAATCTCCCCGTAATTCAGTAATGATCGCACTGCGAACAGGTACCGAGATCCGGTTGGATAAATAAACAAACAGGTTTTTTAAAAAAGTGGCTGTGATAATAAAAATGCAGATCGCAGTAAGACCTCCCACTTTGCCTTTTTCGTTGATGATTTGTTCAAGCGTGTTGGTGATATATGAGCCAAGGACATTTGTACGAACCATTTCTGTTCCACCCGCTTGACCCGTGTCGAATATCAAACCAAAAAACGGGATAAGCATTCCTATGGAAACAACACCAAATATGGTAGCCAGTACGGTACAAAGAAAATAAAGTGCAAGCTTGCCGGTATGTTTTTTTAAATAACTGAAAATCCTTGAATATTTCTTCATTGAGAGGTATAAATCGCTTAAACGGTGCAAAGTAAGTAATTTTACAGCGTCTGCGTGGGTTTAGAAGTGCCAGGCAACAAATTATAACAAAATGGAAGAAGGAAAACGTCAAAAACAGATAGCGGGTTTACTGCACGAAGAAATGAGCATTATTTTTCAGCGGTTGGGTTTGAATATGATTGATGGTGGAATGGTTTCCATTTCATCGGTGAAAGTGACACCGGATTTGCTGGAAGCCAGGTTTTACTTAAGTCTTTTTCAGGTCAAAGATGTTGAAGCGGCACTTAAAAAAATTGAAGAAAAGCATCATGAAATAAAAAAGGAATTGGCAGCCAAAGTAAGGCACCAGTTACGAAGTATTCCCGTTTTACGTTTTTACCAGGATGATACACTGGACCAGGTATTTAAACTGGAGGAAATATTTAAAAAGATGAAAGACGAAAAACCGCCAAAGTCTTAATCGGGAATAAGCCGCGTTAAATTTGGCTAACCTTAAACTCTTAAATCAGTAAACTTCTTGAACTTTCTTTTTGCCTGGCGATATTTCAAAGCAAAGAAGTCAATCAACGCCATTAATATCATTGCAAGAATAAGTATTGCTGCAATTGTCATTGGTACAGCTGCATTGATATTGGTGTTGAGTGTCTTCAATGGATTTGAAGGTTTGGTCAAATCATTATATTCTTCTTTCTACACCGATCTGAAAGTTTTGCCTGCTACGGGCAAAACGATAAACGTGACGACGGAGCAATTGCAGCGATTAAAGGGGGTAATAGGTATAAAAAATTATTCGCTGGTTGCAGAAGAAAAAGCACTCATACAAAATGGCGATTTCCAGTCAGTGATGTATTTGAAGGGTGTGGATGATAACTATCGCTATGTGACAGGCGTTGCCAATCACATCATTAAAGGAGAGTATCAATTGGGGACAGAAGATGCGCCACAGGTCATTCTTGGCGGTGGTGTAGAAGGCGCTTTGGGAATCCAGGCCGATCGAAACATTTTTGTGTTGAAAGTTTACTTGCCCCGGAAAAGCAATACCGAACAGATAGACCCATTAAATGATATCAGTAACGATTCGATACGGACCTCCTCGGCTTTTATGATACAGCAGGATTTTGATAATAAATATGGCATTACCAATATTGATTTTGTAAAAAAAGCATTAAAGCTCGGCGCTAATGAATACAGTGGGGTAGAGATAAGCCTCGTGGATCCGTCAAAGGCGGACGATATAAAAAAAGGAGTAGAAAAGATATTTGGCAACGGCTACCTGGTTCAAACCATTTACCAGCAAAATCAAAGTCTGTATGCGGTAATGAATTTGGAGCGCTGGGTAATCTATGGGGTACTTTGTCTTATACTGGTAGTCGCCGCTTTTAATATGATCGGCGCATTGACTATGCTGGTGCTGGAAAAGCAAAAAGATATAAGTGTCTTGCATGCATTGGGAGCTAACAAAACATTTATTCAGAAAATATTCCTGAACGAAGGTTTGTTATTAGCGCTTATGGGTACAGCGGTAGGCATGTTGTTGGCCCTCGTAATTGCATTACTACAAATTAAATTTCATCTCATTCCCCTGCAGGGCGGCTCTTTTTTGATCGATTATTTTCCGGTCAAATTGCGCCTCATGGATTTCATCCTGGTAACGGTGACTGTTTTTGTAATTGCCTTGATCGCTTCCTGGCTTCCATCCCGTAAGGCGGCCTCGCAGGAGTTTTCATTGAGAAGTGAATAGGAGAACCACGATTTTCAGGATTAAATTGGGGTTATTCGCAAATAGAAAATTGAAACTTTCTTGCCCTTCACACATCAGCCAATTGAAAAAAGAAAAGGACTATGAGAATTTCTCATAATCCTTTAAAATCTTTTGAATCGTGGTTCTAATAATCTCCCAGGGTTTCAGGCAACTGGGTCAGGGCCTTTGCTAACTGCTCATCGTTGGGAGCAATGCCGTGCCATTCATGCGACCCTTCCATAAAGTCAACACCTTTGCCCATTTCTGTATGCATCATGATGCCGATAGGTTTTCCCTGCCCAGTCAATGTTCTCGCTTTTTCCAACGTCGCTACCACATCATCCATGTCATTGCCATTCATTTCAAGCGTTGTCCAGCCAAACGCGTCAAATTTTTGACGGATATTACCCAATCCCATTACCTTATCGGTTGGGCCATCAATTTGCTGGCCGTTCCAGTCCACCGTTGAAATCAGGTTATCAACCTTGTGATGGGCTGCGAACATGATAGCTTCCCATACCTGTCCTTCATCAAGTTCCCCATCTCCATGCAGGGAAAAAACAAGATTTTTTTCTCCGTTTAATTTTTTGGCCAATGCCGCACCGATGGCCACACTCATGCCCTGACCCAAAGATCCGCTTGCAATTCTTACACCCGGAAGATGCTCATGAGTTGCCGGGTGACCCTGCAACCGGGAGTTTAGCTTCCGAAAAGTTGCCAGTTCTTTTACGTCAAAATAACCTGACCTGGCAAGTGTGGAATAAAAAACGGGTGAAATGTGACCATTGGATAAAAAGAATACATCTTCGTTTGTAGCATCCATATTAAAGGATGGATCATGCTTCATGATCTTAAAATAAAGAGCCGTAAAATACTCAGTACATCCTAGTGATCCACCAGGGTGACCACTGCTGCTGCCATGTACCATTCTTACTATATCTCGCCTGATTTGCGATGCAATTGCCTTAAGTTCAGCCATAAAAATTAGGAACTTTTTAAACTTTTTGTATCTTGCCGCCTCAAATAGCAGCAAGGGGACTGCAAAAATGCAGTTTTTTTGCACACAAAATCCATCCGTTGATATTAATCTGGTTTAAATCACATAATCCTGATGGTCCTGAACAATTAATATTGACGTGGTAGCAGTTAATGGTTCAGTGCCAATGATGATCTGAATGGTTTAGACCTATTGTTGTACCGTAAATCCCTGCTGATGCTAGATGTATTATTGACAGCTTCTGTTTCCTTTATTATATCTTTCCTTGCGATACCGGTTGTAATGCAAATTGCAGAGCAAAAGAAATTATATGATATACCGGATGAACGCAAACTACATACACATACAGTTACATCTTTAGGCGGCGTTGGTATTTTTGGCGGTTTTTTATTAGCTGCTTTATTATCTATCCAGGGTTATTTGAATCCTGAGTTTCAATATTTCTTCGCCGCAGCATTGGTAATTTTCTTCCTTGGGTTAAAGGATGACCTGATCGTATTATCAGCCAGCAAAAAGTTTGTTGGGCAAGTGGTGGCTGCATCCATCATTATTCATCTGGGTGGAATTAAACTGGACAGCATGCATGGCTTGTTCGGATTTGACCAATTGCCCGAAGCATTTGCACTGGCCCTGACTTATCTCACCATCATTGTCATTATTAATTCTTTTAATTTGATTGATGGTATCGATGGTTTGGCAGGAAGTTTAGGCGTGATGACCATGCTTGTTTTTGGAACCTACTTTTATATGGTAGGTTACCAGGCATACGCCTTATTAGCCTATTCGCTTGGAGGTAGCCTTATCGCTTTTCTCATCTTTAATCATCATCCTGCCAAGATCTTTATGGGTGATTCGGGTTCTCTGATGATCGGCCTGGTAAATTCCATATTGGTCATTAAATTTATAAATGTAGCCAGCGACCCGGCCATTGCCATTCCTATTGAGTCAGCAGTAGCAATTGGCTTTTCTATCATGATCGTTCCTTTGTTGGATACTTTGCGGGTATTTGCTATACGCATTTCTAAAGGATGCTCGCCTTTTACGCCTGATCGTAATCATATTCATCACTTATTACTTAACTGGGGTCTTGGGCATGCAGCTATTGCCCTGTTTTGTGTGGGTATTAATGTGGCCTTTATCATATTCGCTTACACGTTTCGTTCCATCGGCTCTACTTATTTATTGTTAAGCATGTTGTGTATTGCATTTGCGGGGTTTGGGTTTCTCTATTACCGGAGGCCGAAACGGACTGTTGTTACAAGGCGTATGAATGGCACTACCGAATTGAAAACAACTTCTAAAGTTGTTACACTAACACAGGAGGCAGCAGCGGCGGACAGCAAATAACCAGTTAGTGCAAAAAGAATTAGCCGGAAAAGAATAATTTTTCCGGCTTTTTTTTAACTGGCTGCTTTTATTAGCTTTGCCTTTCTCAAATTTTTACTATGACGGAAGATGTTTCAAAAATTATTGCCGGCACAGATGAGCAAATGAAAAAAGCGATCAATCACCTGGAGGCCGAACTACTGAAGATAAGAGCAGGTAAAGCCAATCCCCAGATGCTTGACAGTATTGTGGTAGACTATTATGGTTCGCCGATGCCCATCAACCAGGTTGCTAATATCAGCGTATTAGATGCCCGTACGTTGACGATACAACCCTGGGAAAAGAACATGCTTCAACCCATCGAAAGAGCTATCATTAATGCCAACATTGGCGTCACACCTCAAAACGACGGAGTGATTATCCGTTTGTTCTTACCGCCATTAACGGAAGAAAGAAGAAAAGAACTGGTAAAAAAATGCCAGGCAGAAGGCGAGCATTCAAAAGTCGCCATTCGCAACATCCGCCGTGATGCCATTGAGGCAATTAAAAAATTACAGAAAAACGGGTTAAGCGAGGACGCTGCTAAAGACTCCGAAGCGGATGTTCAGGAAGTCACAGACAAGTTTATTTCCCAGATAGAAAAACACCTGGCTGCAAAGGAGAAGGAAATTATGTCGGTTTAATCTCTTGTCAATTATACTTTTTGAGTCAGCGGAGCTTTAGCTCCGCTTTTTCTTTTATCAGGGAGATTGGCGAGGTAAACGCCCAACAAAATTATCGGGAGACAGATGAACTCAACAATCGTGATAGCTTCCCCATCCAGGAATCCCCAAAACAAAGCGACAAATGGAATACCATAAGTAACTAAAGAGGCAAACAGGCCACTAGCCTTTTGAACAAGGATATAAAACAGAACAGTAGCGAAAGCACTTCCTACAAGACCGAGTAATAATGTATTAAGAATGGACCATTGTACTATCTTGTCAGTAAAGTCTAGTTGAAAGAAATCCTGTTGCCATAATATAATGGCTGTAGGTAAAGCCATTAAAGCAAGCGAGACTGCAGCAATATGTATCGGCTTTTGTTCTTTTAAAAAATGGCTGACGAGATTTACGTTTATACCGTACGATATCGTTCCAAGAATTACCAGAGAAGCATAGCCAAAATTATCAAGGCTGATATTTTTTTTAAAAAGCGTAAGGAGACAAAGACCCACAAAACCGATGACTATCCCGATAATTTTTTGCCTCCCTATTTTATCCCGGAAAAACAGGACGCTAATGCCAACAACACAAATAGGTGTCAACGAATTGAGAATTCCTTCCAGGGAGCTATCGACTTTGGTAATAGCGATAGCAAAACAAAAAGCAGGTAGCAAATTACCGCAAAGGCCGGTAAAAAAAAGCAAGCCTATTTTTTTAAGGGGAATTTTTGATCCATGTATAAATGCAATAGGGATAAATACCAGGGATGATGAAAAGATGCGTAAGGCTGCGATTTGTGAGCCACTTAAGCCTTCACTGCTCACTTTCATTAAAATAAAAGAGCTTCCCCAAATAAAACAAAGCAGTACGAAAATGCTCCAACTAATTACTTTATTATTCATAAGCGAGGGGCGAAGGTCTTAAAACAAAATGAACAGGGGCAAATTTTTTATATTGTGAAACTAAATAAGATGAATGCTATGAATAAAATCAGATTGAGTAATATAGACACCCGTGCACCCAGGAACCTCGATAAAAATGCGACCAAGGAAAAAACAGTTGCTATTCTTGAAGAACTCGATGAGCTCCAAAATCTGTTATATGCAGAAGGCAAACATTCCGTCTTGATTGTAATCCAGGGAATGGATGGAAGTGGAAAAGACGGCGTGATCAGGAATGTGCTGGGTAATATGAACCCACAGGGAGTAACCGTACAATCTTTTAAAGTTCCCACACCTGAAGAAGCTTCGCATGATTTTCTCTGGCGTGTGCATAAATATGTACCTCAAAGAGGAATGATCCAGGTTTTTAACCGGTCGCATTATGAAGATATTCTTGTAACCCGGGTGCACAAATGGTGTGATGATAAAACAGCACAGAAAAGAATAAAGGCAATCAATGACTTTGAAGAACTATTACAAGAGCACAACGACACGCATATCCTGAAATTTTATCTGCATGTATCACCGGAAGAGCAATATGAAAGATTGACTGAGCGATTGAAAGATCCTGCCAAGATGTGGAAATACAATGAAAAGGATTTGAGCGAAGCCAAACTTTGGAATGTATATATGCAGATGTACGAAGAGTGTTTTGAATATTGCAATAAGCCGGCCTGGATCATCGTACCTGCTGATCAAAACTGGTACAAAGAATTTATCATTGCTTCAGCATTGCGTGATATGCTCAGAAGTTTAAAAATGGAATATCCGGGATTAAAAAAGTAGTGCATCAGTGGAAAAGTTTCTATAAAATGGCGTTCGTAAAAAACCGGTCATGTCCTTAAAGTAAATAACTTAGGGATACACTTTTATTAACACACAAAACCAACAAATTATGAGCATGCTAAAAGAATTCAAAGAGTTTGCCACCAAAGGCAATGTTGTAGAATTAGCCGTTGCTGTAATCATCGGCGGTGCATTTGGTAAGATCATTAACTCTTTGGTTGAAGATATTATTACGCCGGTGTTATTAAAACCAGCTTTGGAGGCGGCCGGTGCGGCTAATATTGAAACCTGGGCTCCGGGTGGTGTGTTATTGGGAAAATTTATCGCAGCTATTCTTTCTTTTATTGTAATTGCTTTCGTTTTATTCCTAATTATTAAGGGCATGAATAAAGTAGTGAGAAAAGAAGCCGCTGCCCCGCCACCTACACCCGAAGAAGTACTTTTATTGCGCGAAATCAGGGACTCTTTAAAGAAATAACCCGCAACCATATTTCCCTTATTTTTGAGCCCTGTTTCAGGTAACCCCTGCGACAGGGCTTAATTTTTATACATGGTAAACTCTTCATCATACCAGATCAAACTGGCCCAGTTTGAGGGACCTTTTGACCTGCTTTTATTTTTTATAGAACGTGACGAGCTGGATATATACAATATTCCTATCACTAAAATCACGAATGACTTCCTGGATTATATTCATCAGCAGCAGGCTGTGAACATTGAGCTTTCCAGTGAGTTCATCCTGTTTATATCTACGTTGATGCGGATCAAAGCCAAAATGCTGCTCCCCCGAAAAGAGCTGGATGCGCAAGGGAATGAGATCGATCCCCGCGAAGAATTGGTGAATAAAATACTGGAGTATAAAAAATTCAAGGAGGCGTCGGCTCAAATGGCTGAAATGGAAGCCATGCGAATGCTGATGGTGAAAAGAGGAAATATCCAGAAAGAATTATCACAAATAGGCGAAGAAGCAGGTGAGGGAACCGAGATACAGAATATCACCGTATTCAAACTGATGAAGGCTTTTGAAAAAGCCATGCAGAAATATTCTGACCGGGTCAATAAACCGGTGCATACGGTCGTACAGTATCGCTATACCATGGAAAATAGCCGCCAGGATATGCTGGCGCTTTCACAAAAAGAAAAGACGTTGGCATTTGAGAAAATATTTGAAAGAGCGGAAAACAGGGTTCATGCCATTTTTCTTTTCCTTTCATTATTAGAACTGGTACAGGGAAAATTCTTGAAGATCATTATCGGCGAAGGCAAGAATAATTTTATCATTGAATATAATGAGCCTGAAAACCGGCTGGCCGAATTGGAAGAAGTCAATCAACCACAATAAACAAACTAAAAATTTTTATTATGAAAAGCTTTGCAACTGCAAATTGGAAAGGCTCTGGTAAAGAGGGGTCCGGAACGTTATCAACCGGAAAAGGTGCTATAAAAAATACATCTTATGATTACAAAAGCCGGTTCGAAGACGGGCAATACACTAACCCTGAAGAATTAATTGCAGCGGCACATTCGGGATGTTTTTCAATGAAATTGAGTTTTGTTTTGGGTGCTGCCGGTTTTACACCTGATAGTATTGATACCAAGTGTACCGTCACTTTAGAAAACGGTTCTGTTACATCGAGCCATCTCGAAGTAAAAGCCAATGTTCCGGGTATTGATGCGGCAAAATTTGCGGAGTGTGCAGCTGATGCAAAAGCAAATTGCCCCATTAGCAAACTGTTGAATACAAATATTACTATGGACGCCAGCTTGGCGTAAGCATGTTAGAGTTTTAAAAGGCGCAAACAAGAAACTAAATTTTCGGGTTTGCGTCTTTTTTCTATTAAGCAAGCTTGACTGAAAAAGACTCAATCATATATCCACAACAACACCGGTTTCCCGGATGCATCGATTATCGGCTTCAGGTATTGCAGATAATTGATAGATACAGTTGGGCATCCATCACTTTGACAAATGTCCTCCTTCACTTCCGATTCGGGTACACAATCATGTGCATGTAGTACTACAAATCGTTGAAATGCTTTGTCATTTGTTTTGTCTAGGCCATATAGTTTATAAGCCAGGCCAAACCTGCCGTTGTAAGCATTCCCGATTTTATATTTTCCCAGCGAAGTGCAGCCACAACCCACCGTGTTACCATATTTTCTGCCTTCCAGCCAATATTGATTACAACGACCGTGGGTGACCAGGCCTGAGTTTCTGATTGTATCCCTTTTTAGGTCGTAGACAAAAAACCTGTTTTGTCCGGAATGCAGGCTCATATCGATCAGGAAACAAATAATATCATTATATCCTTTTTGTTGAGCAAACGCCCTGGCTTCGCTTGCTTTTAATTGAAGCTTTTTCGCCGATGCGGTTGTTAAAGTATAATTGGAGCGGTTGGGTTTACCGGCTTTTGCTTTTTCTATTAATCCCGAAGAAAATAGCCAGGTAAAGGAAACCAAAAGAAAAAAGATAAGTAGCAGTATCCTGGTTTTAAACATATGCTATGTTTTAAAAAAGGAAGACACAATTCTAACTCAAATCCATACTTGAAAATTGTGAAAGGTTGTTAATAATAGTTGAAATTATCAAAAAGCAAAAGGCCAACCTGAATAAGGTTGGCCTTTCATAAAAAAACAAGATAAAAAGTTTATTGGAAAAAAGAAGTTGCCGTTACTGTGTCCTTCATCATATCGCGGATTGTTTCAATTATGGCGGTTGTATCATAACCACATTCATGATGCAATTCCTTCGGCGTACCATGTTCAACAATCCTGTCCGGAATTCCCAGAATACGAATATCATTTTTGTAGCCATGCTGAGCCATAAACTCCAATATAGCACTACCAAAACCTCCATCCACACAGCCGTCTTCAACAGTCACTATCTTTTCATAATTGCCCAGAACTTCATGCAATAGCTCTTCGTCAAGTGGTTTTACAAAACGAATGTCGTAATGACCTGGGTTCAACCCATCATTTTTTAACTCACGTATGGCGGCAGCAGCAAAATTGCCGGGATGACCCAATGAAAGAATAGCAATGTCCTTACCGTCTTTTAATTTTCTGCCTTTGCCGATCTCAATCTCTTTCATTTCAGTTTTCCATTCGGGCATTACACCTTCACCCCTGGGATAACGAATCACAAACGGAAGCTTCGTGCTTTCTAATTGTGCGGTATACATCAGGTTGCGTAATTCGCTTTCATTCATTGGTGCGCTAACGATCATATTGGGTATGCAACGCATATAGGCAATATCATAAGCGCCATGGTGTGTAGGACCATCATCGCCTACTATACCCGCACGATCCAAACAAAAGACAACCGGCAATTTTTGAATGGCTACATCATGTATCACCTGGTCGTAGGCCCGTTGCATGAACGAGGAATAGATATTGCAAAACACTTTCAAGCCCTGCGTAGCCATACCAGCACTCACCGTGACGGCATGTTGCTCTGCGATGCCAACATCAAATGCCCTGTCCGGCATTTTTTCCATCATATATTTTAACGATGAGCCGGATGGCATTGCCGGTGTTATTCCAAATATTCTTTCGTTCTTTTCTGCCAGTTCAATAATGGTATGTCCAAACACATCCTGGTATTTAGGAGGTTGAGGCAGATCATATTTTTTCTTTTGAATTTCTCCGGTTATTTTATCAAACAAGCCCGGGGCGTGCCACTTGGTCTGATCTTTTTCGGCCAATGCATATCCCTTTCCTTTTACAGTAACTATGTGCAAGAGTTTAGGACCCGGTATTTCACGAAGGTCAGTAAGCGTATCTACCAGTTTAGCCACATTATGTCCGTCGATTGGACCGAAGTAGCGAAGTTTCAATGATTCAAAAAGGTTGGCGCTGCTGCTTACCATTCCCTTTAATCCCTCTGCCAGTTTGTGCCCCATTGCCCGGCTAAAGTTTTTACCAACAGGTAATTTGCCCAGCAATTTCCAAACGTCATCTTTTACTTTATTGTAGGTTGGAGAAGTGGTAATATCTGTCAGGTATTCTTTTAATGCGCCAACATTAGGATCAATGCCCATATTATTATCGTTGAGGATAATAAGCATGTCCGTATCAGCTACACCGGCATGGTTCATCCCTTCAAAGGCAAGGCCCGCCGTCATAGCGCCGTCGCCGATCACGGCAATACATTTCCGGTCTGTTTCTCCCTTATATTTCGCCGCCATAGCCATGCCCAATGCAGCCGAAATAGAAGTAGAAGAGTGGCCCACGCCAAATGTATCGTACTCGCTTTCACTTCGCTTGGGAAAACCACTGAGGCCATTATACTTTCTGTTGCTAATAAAATTATCGCGGCGACCCGTCAATATTTTATGACCATAAGCCTGGTGACCCACATCCCATACCAACTGATCATAAGGCGTATTGTACACGTAATGAAGAGCAGTGGTTAATTCTACTACACCGAGGCTGGCGCCAAAATGACCACCATGTACGCTTACAACGTCAATGATATACTGGCGTAATTCATCGCACAGTTGATGCAGCTTTTCGCGGGGGAGCTTTTTAAGGTCAGCAGGTGAATCGATGGTTTTTAATAACGGTCCGGGTGTAATTTCCATGTACCAATTTTAACGCTGTAAAAGTAATATTTTCTTGCGAGCCCTTGCCGATTAAGGGCTTTAACAATTAATTGCAGGCACTTATATAGCTTTTGTAGCTCAAAACCAGTCAAAATATCCCATTTGTAAAAGTTATTTTCCACTGATATATTTATAAAGTTCAGGGGTGAATAAAACAGTTAGCTTTGACGACTATGCGTATAGGTAACTCAAGGTACTGGCTCTTTCAGTTTATTGGCTGGGGCTCTTTTGCCCTCATCAATACCTTTTTTGCCTTTTCCTTTGACCGTCTTACGCCTGATTTTTTTAAACGATTGGGTGTTTTTTTAGCGTTGGGTATTTTCTTTTCCCACTTGATGCGGATCATCATCATCCAGCTCGGCTTATTACAAAAAAGTTTGAATAAGCAGATACTCCAGTTTTTCCTTATCACTTTTTGCCTGGCAGTGCTGGTATCCTATATCAGTGTGGAAGCGTTAATTGCATTTAAATTAATTAAGAAGGATGAAATGGATCTGTTGGCGAGAACGGATGTACACTATTGGGTCAGCAAGCTTTTGCTGGTATTGAGCAGTGCTTTTTCATATTTCATCCTATTCTTCATCTGGAGCCTTATCTATTTTGTGTATCATTATGTAGCTAAAAGCCGGAAGCAGCAAATGGATACCCTGCAGTTGGAGTCGCTGGTCAAAGAGCTGGAACTAAAAACGATCAAAGCGCATATAAACCCCCATTTTATTTTTAATTCGTTAAATAGTATCAGGGCCTTGGTAGATGAGAACCCGGAAAGAGCCAGAAGAGCTATTACAGAATTAAGCAATATTCTTCGCAGTAGTATGCAGGCAGATAAATCGGAAGCGGTTCCGTTTGAAAAGGAGTTATATATCGTAAAGGACTACCTGGCCCTGGAAAACATGCGGTTTGAAGACAGGCTGAAGATCGAATATAAGATCGATGAAAATACATTGAGCTTACCAGTGCCACCCATGATGTTGCAAACATTGGTGGAAAATGCGATAAAGCATGGTATCAACAAACAAATACTAGGTGGCGTAGTGCGAATCATTTCAACTATAAATAATAATTTTCATGAACTCTCAGTGGAGAATACTGGTTATTTGAACGGCCAGTCATCGGCTGAAGGTTTTGGTTTGTCGAGTACAACCAACCGCCTTAGCCTGTTATACGGAAATAAAGCTAAATTTGAGATAAAGCAGGCCGCACCTTCGCTGGTAGAAGCGAAAGTGCTGATACCTGTGGCAGATGATTATTAAAACAATTCACATGAGAGCAATTATCATTGATGATGAACGCCTGGCCAGGGCTGAATTAAAAAAACTCTTGCAAGATTTTCCCGAAGTCGAAGTGATCGATGAAGCTGCAAACGCCGAAGAAGGTGTTTCCAAAATTGAAACACAGCAACCCGATCTTATTTTTCTCGACATTCAGATGCCTGGTAAGACTGGCTTTGATATGCTGGCCGAATTAGAACGTTCGCCCCAGGTAATTTTTACAACAGCTTATGACGAGTTTGCGCTGAAAGCATTTGAGGTAAATGCGCTGGATTATTTATTAAAGCCCGTGGAGCCAAAGCGTTTGGCAGATGCCATTCAAAAATTACAACACTCCGAACACCGTGAGAACAAGACGACAGAAGAATTTACCAACAACAGCATATTGAGTGAGCATGACCAGGTGTTTGTAAAAGATGGTGAACGCTGCTGGTTTGTAAAGCTGAGTGATATCCGCCTCTTTGAGAGTGTGGGCAATTATGCAAAAGTTTTCTTTGGACTCAACAAGCCATTAATCCTAAAATCGCTCAATGCATTGGAAGAAAGGCTGGATGAAAAATTTTTCTTCCGTGCCAACAGGAAGCATATAGTGAATCTGAGAATGATCGATAAGATCGAGCCTTATTTCAATGGTGGGTTACTGCTGGAGTTAAAAGGTGGCGAAAAGATAGAAGTAAGCCGGAGACAAACGGTGAAGTTTAAGGAGATGATGAGTTTATAGTAAAATAGACAATAAACAATAGACAATAGGCAATTTACAATTTGAGTGCGGCTTTGCTGATTGCCAATTGCCTATTGACTAAGAAAAAAATATGAAAAAACTTTTAATGGCGGGGTTATTCACAGCAATAACCTCTTTTTTATTGGCGCAAAAAACGGATGCTATTATCAATGCTAAAGAAGTAAAGAGGATTGAAATGGTGTTGGCATCTGATGAAATGAAAGGAAGAAAAGTGTACAGCCCTGAGCTTGATAAAGCTGCGGATTTTATTGCGGCCGAGTTCAAGTCTGCAGGGTTGAAAACATGGAACGGGGGAAGCAGTTTTCGCCAGGAGTTTGCAATGGTGAGTCCTAAACAAACAAGCCTTGTGGCAACCTTCGATAATGTGGAAGTAGATCCTTCAAAAGTGTTGGTGGTTACCTGTCAGCCGGAAATTACCATCAATCAATTGTCAGGGTATGAAACAGGATCGATCAAGGCGGGTGGTAATATTTTTCAGCAAGCTATGGACTTTGCAGAAGCTAAAAAGAATATGATTATAACGGTCGATTCAAGCTATGCTAAAAACTTTCCGAGGCTTAGTTTCCTGAAACGCAGTCTTTTTAAGACGGATAAAAACCTCGTATTTATCTTAGGTAATGCGCTTCCAAAAAATTTTACTATCACAGCAAGGCATGACATTAAGGAACAAAAGTTGGCTAACGTGGTGGGCATATTACCAGGCAAAGGAAAGAAAGACGAATACGTGATATTCTCGGGTCATTATGATCATATCGGAATTGGAAAAGCACAAAATGGTGATTCAATTTATAACGGCGCCAATGATGACGCAGCGGGTACAACGGCAGTGATCATGCTGGCTAAATATTTTGCTGCACAAAAAAATAATGAACGCACCCTGGTGTTTGCAGCATTTACCGCGGAAGAATCGGGCGGATATGGGTCACAATATTTTTCAAAACAACTTTCGCCGGATAAAGTGGTGGCGATGTTCAATATCGAAATGATCGGCACGGAAAGTAAATGGGGAAAGAACTCAGCATACATAACAGGTTATGAAAAAACCAATATGGGGTCTATCCTGCAAAAAAATTTAGAAGGTACAGGTTTTACTTTTCACCCCGATCCTTATCCCGACCAACAATTGTTTTATCGTTCGGATAATGCAACGCTTGCCCGCCTGGGTGTGCCTGCACATACCATTTCTACTTCAAAAATGGATAACGAACCTAATTATCATAAAGTAACCGATCATGTGGAAACGCTGGATCTTGAGAATATGGCAATGATCATTAAATCCATTGCGCTAAGTTCAACGAGCATTGTCGCTGGTAAAGAAACACCCAGCCGGGTGAAGAAAGAAGATTTGAGATAGGAATTAAAATGATGAAGAAAATAACTTTCATACTGGCTGTGCTGCTATCAGTGCAGCCAGTTGTTTTTGCCCAGCATGCAACGGATACAATTAAAGAAAGTGAGGCCCGGCGTATCATGCAATATCTTGCGGCTGATTCTATGAAAGGTCGCGGCAATGGCAGTACTGAACTATTAAAGGCGGGGATGTTTATAGGCAATGAATTTTACAAAAGCGGCCTGCGTCCGTGGCCGGGCTACTTCAGTTACTATATGCCCTTTCGGCCTTTTGGCGGTCAAAAAAATGTGGTCACCGATGAACTGGTATGGAACGGTCAAAAAATGTTGCCCGAAGCATTTCTATACATGCATCCAACACCCGGCAACTACGCTCCAAGAACCCTTGATGGTTTCACTGTTATAAAAATCGATTCATTTTTTACAGAGGATGTGTTAGCCTCCTATGATCATATCAAAACAGATCTGCTTCTATGGAGCAATCAGCCACAGCCGGATAAGGAAAATTATTTTCCCTCCCGTATTAAAACCGCACCGGATGGATTAAGGAGAAATGTATTGTTGGTTTGTGCACTTGCACCGCCTGATTCTATTATGCTTTCAGGTGTCAACAATTATTATTCAAATGTGGAGTATAATGTAGCAGCTATCTTACCGGGTCGGTCTAAAAAGCATGAGGTCGTTTTGTTTTCAGCGCATTACGATCATGAAGGAGTATATGCCCGGAAAAGAAAAGATGGGATCCTTAACGGCGCCAATGATAATGCGTCGGGTGTTACCGCTTTATTGTTACTGGCCGACTATTTTACAAAGAGGAATGACAATGAGCGAACGCTCTTGTTTTGCGCCTTTGCCGGAGAGGAATTGGGCCTATTAGGTTCAAAACACTTTGCAGATGTCATCAACACAAAACCGATCGTGGCCGGCATTAATATCGAAATGATCGGTATTCCTCAATACGGTAAGAATAATATTTTTATAACGGGTTACAACCGCTCTTCATTGCCGGATATTCTGGAAAAACAGTTTCGTTCAACTCCGGTAGCTGTGAAAGCAGGCCCATCAGAAGAAGAGAAGGAGCTTTTTAAAAGAAGTGACAATTTCCCTTTTGTTGAAAAAGGTATACCGGCTCATAGCATCATGAGCAGTGATGATGATGATAAGTGTTATCACCAGCCATGCGATGAAATAAAACGGATCAATATTCCGCATATGACAACGGTGATCAAAGCTATCGCCATAGCGGCGCAGTCGTTAATAAATGGAGAAGATACACCGGCGAGGATAAAAATGTAAGAGCTTGGTATAAGCGATATGCAGTATTATTTTTTAAATTTGTGCAGATGCCCACCGTATTTTACTTTAAAGGTTACCGGTTTTATTTTTTTAGTCAGGAAAGTGATGAACCAGTTCATATACATGTAGAAAAAGCGGAAGCATCAGCTAAATTCTGGCTTGAACCCGAAATAAGAGAAGAGTATTCTTATGGTTTTTCCGGAAGGCAGCGAAAAGAAATTAAGCAGATCATTATTGATAACCTGGATACACTTAAAAGAGCCTGGCATGAACATTTCAAATAAAATACAGAATAAACGGAGTTCCGATCCTTTCGATATCCTGATTTTTGAAAAAGGATTGAGAATTAAAAATGTAATGATTGATAAAGACCTTGATCTGATGCTTGTTGTTTTAAACAACGGGTTTGTTGTTAAAGAGATGCTTTCAGATTACCCGTCTCTGAAAAATGCGTCTATTAAAAACCTTAACGACTGGCGGCTTATTTCCGGAGGCATTGGCATTTCATGGAAGAAAGTCAACGAAGATCTTTCATTGAAAGGTTTTTTAAAAAATGGCGCTTTACAGGAAACACTCAGGCTTTTACAGGGAAAAGGAGCTTTAAAAAAGATAATTGCCTGACCAGTTTATTACGCTTTAACAGCTACCGAATGCACCGCATCGCTCATTTCTTTAATTAGTGATGCGTTTTTTTCAATCGCATTGCCGACAACAATCACATCAGCACCGGCTTTGCAATTCAAATAAGCTTTTTCGGGATCATTAATACCGCCACCAACGATCAGGGGAGTGTCAATATGTTTTGCTACTGCTGCGATCATAGTTTCGCTGATGGCTCTTTTGGCGCCACTACCGGCATCCATATAGATTAATTTCATGCCCAGCATTTCTCCGGCCATAGCTGTACACATGGCAATCTCATTTTTATCGGCTGGAACGGGTGTCGCATTACTGATATACGAAACGGTAGTAGGAGCACCGCCATCCACGACAATATAACCCGTAGGCATTATTTCCAGTCCACTCTGTTTTACAAATGGCGCTGATACCACATGTTGCCCGATTAGCAACTCGGGATTACGGCCGGAGATCAGGGAGAGATATAATAATGCATCGGCATATTTGCTTACCTGCGAGGGGCTACCGGGAAAAAGGATAACGGGGATGGAACAATTTTTTTTAATGTGCTGCACACATTCATCCAGGTGATTGGAAATAACCAAGCTGCCACCTACCAGCAGGTAATCGACTTTTGCATCTGCCGCCAGGTTGGTCAGTTCGTCCAGCATTGATGGGCTAACCTTGTCGGGATCAATGAGTACGGCAAAAGATTTCTTTCCCAGTTTTTTCTTCTCTGTCAATGAATGGTAAATAGCTGACTTCATCCGGTACCGGTTGGTTAGCTGCAAAAATGCAAAAAGTTTTTGGGTTTTAAACAGTTAATTTACAAAGAAATGCAGTCGAAAGTGTAGCACCAAATTAACTATTGCTAGTTCTTTTATTTTATTTATTCAAAAAATCTAAAAAAAGATAATTTAGAAACAATTAAATCAACAACAATTTTTCTTGGAGCTGTTAATTTGCTTGCTAAAAAATAATGTAGTTATTATGAAAACTTTGGTTACAGAAAGGTTATAGGTCAGGAAAAGGGTTATGTTTCCCTCTCTTATGTCAATAGTGAAGGGAAAAAGATAAAGGATAGCTGTTTGCTTATGAAAGGACGTTTTGCCTTCACTGGAAAGATCACAGAGCCTACTATGGGTTTTCTAAGAGGACAGGTAAGTTCAATGGAAGATAACGATCCTAATGCGACAAGTTTTTATCTTGAACCGACCCGAATGAAGATAGTGGTTAAATTTAATCTATTCAAAAAGGCTAAAGTGGCCGGTTCAAAAACTCAGGTTGAGAATGAAAAATTGAATGCTCAAATCAGTCAAATAAAAGACACAGGCGCTGTGTATATAGCTAAAGTGAATAGAGTGTTGAAAAGTTTCATATATAATCACTCCAATTCCTATGTAAGTGTTTTTAAACTTTTGCTTAATAGGTATCGATGGCCCTTTGACACAGTTCGATTGCTTTATGAAAGACTAGACCCTGGATTAGTGAAGAGTTATTATGGGATTCCTTTGACTGCTTCCGTTAATGAAATGCGTGAGAATTCAGCTGGTAGACCTGCTAAAGAATTTTCCACTTTAGATATTAACAACAGTCCATTACAATTGACAATGTTTAAAGGTAAATATATCTTATTAGATTTTTGGGCTAGTTGGTGCGTCCCATGTAGAATATCAGTTCCCAATTTTTTGAAGTTGTATGATAAATATCATACTAAAGGACTTGAAATAATAGCAATATCTGTAGACAAGGACAGCACTGCATGGAGAAACGCCGTGCGAGTTGACCATACTGAAATCTGGTACCATATCCGCAGCGACGGCGGTACAAAAGATACTGTCAATATCGCTAACAAATATGGTGTTCGGTTTTACCCAACAAAAATGCTTATTAACAGAGAAGGAACGATTATTGGCCGCTATTCAGGCACAGAAGAAGATCACTTATTGAATAGTAAGCTTAGTGAATTGATGGGTGAGTAAAATTGAAATAGTAAAAATATTAAGGGATCGTAGATAAAATGAATGAATAAGTGTTTTTCCTTTCTACAAACAGCCCGACATCATGGACTGCGGCCCAACTTGCATTGAGGACTTACAATATTTTCTTTTGGAATAGTACCCTGAAAGAAAAGCCCGGCGGTACTAAACTGATGTGGCCACATTGGTTGCCGGGCAGCCAAAGCCTTTGAAGCTTAAAACTAAGGCAGACACAATTTTTAAACTTTAAATTTCAAAAATGAAAATGCAAAAAATGAGCCTTGCCAGCATCACGGGAAAGTTAAGCAGGGCGGAAATGAAAAAAATTATGGCGGGAAGTGGAGCAGGATGTGGCACTGCATGTAATACCACCTGTACACATTCCGACGGCAGGGCAGGTAACTGTCATATGCCAACTGAAGGGCCTAATATGGGAAAGTGTTTTTGCGTTTCTGGGTATTAATATTTTGATATTTTGGTTTAAGCTGCAGTACTTAATTAGGTGTACTGCAGCTTTGTTAGTTGTTTCCTAAAAGAAAATCAAGCTTAGTGTTTTAGAAACAACAAATGTTTTGCCTTTCAGAATAAAAAGATAAACCAATCAAATAGGTATGCGATTACATATTAGTTTTGTGATAGTATTATGCCTGACAACCATTGCTGCTGTTCATGCGCAAAAGTATCGGGCTCCCTCAGTAAACATAGGTGATCCCGCTCCGCCTATGCGGGTGTATAGTTGGATAAAAGGGACACCTGTCAATATTTTTGAGAAGGGGAATATCTATGTTGTGGATTTATGGGCAACATGGTGCCAGCCTTGTATCGCCGAAATGCCTCGTCTTTCCGCTTTGGCCCGTAAATACAGAGGTCATGTTACTGTTCTTGGTGTAGATGTTTTGGAGAGGAAAACTACAACACTGCGCAAAATAAAAACCTTTGTTGACAGTATGGGTGCGCAAATGGACTATAATGTGATTATGGCAGACAGCGGTCAGATAGAGAAAGACTGGCTCAGTGCCACTGAGGAAATGGGTATTCCTACAACTTTCATAGTAGATAGGGAAGGAAGGCTTGGATGGATGGGCCATCCCTGCGATAATTTCGAAGATGCTCTATCCAAAATTGTGAATGGTAGTTGGGATATTAATAAGGCATTGGCGAAAAGAAATTTAGAATTTCGATTGAGAAACCTGGAGGATTCATTAAAAGAGCAATTAGAGTTTGCACCAAATGGGAATTATAGAAACGATAGTTGGAAACGGGATTCCGCATTATTACTGGTAGATGAAGTGGCGAAAGCCGAACCCCTGGTAAAATATACTCCCATGGTAGCTTCTCAAATATTCTCTACATTACTTAAGACAAATACGAAAAAAGCCTACGAATATGGTAAAGAGGTTCTTGAAACAACCACTTACGAGAAACCTGCTGGCTTTATTATCAGTGGAGCCATAGAGAGATTATCAAGCGAGATTAATTTCCCTCCGGAAATCTATCAATTGGGCCTTGATGCTATTCAGGTAGAATTAGATGAAGTTCTCTCCTGCTATCCGGAAATTAGAAAAGTCTATAAACATTATTACAAAAGGGCAAAGTGGTATGGGGTCTTGGGTAATAAATCAAAAGCAGTTGAGGCATTGGAAAAAGCTATTGAAATTATGAAATCTCAAAACGACTATCTGGAAACAGATCTGGCTCTGTGTGAGGCATGGTTAAAACAATATAAAAAAATGTAGTGATAGGATAAGGGGCGTATGAATTTATGAAACAACATTTCTCCATTGGTCATGCTCAGCTGCTAGTAACGGACCATATTAACCCGGGGAATACCAATTATTACGTAGAAGCGCTGATACAACAATATATTTTTGGGAAAGTAAAAAAAGGGCAGCAGGTGCTTTTAAAGTTTCCAGCATATACCTGCCATGAATTTGGCACTGGGAAGGGAGTTGTTGAATTGATCAACGCAACGCCTTCAGACAGTGGTTATCTTGCAAAAGTTTCTTTGCAGGGGGGATTAATCACTAACTATAAAAAACAACTCCGTTATAATGACAAGCTTCCTGTGCAGGCGGATATTATTACTGAAAACCTGAACCTGCTTCAAAGAGTTTTTTATAATCTCAGAAAAAATATATCCCGATAAACCTGCAGTTCCCAGCCACGCTTTTCGTTACCAATGTTTATGTTTAATTCAAAGTCTCAGATACCCCGCCAACTGCCACACATGACTATTCGTAAAGCTGCTATTCCTTCCGTTAATATACTGGTTGAGATACCCTGTTTCCAGGTCAAACGCCGGATTCACCCGGTAACCCAGCGCCAGGTAAAGCCGGTTCTGGTCAAAATATTTACCATTTACATTAGCCTTATTGCCAATATTCACAAATACCTCGTTTTGTAAAGCTGCAAATAATCCCTTGCCGAATGATTTTTGCTGTTGAAAGGGAATGACATTTCTTATAAAATAGCGAATACGGTTGGCGTAGAGCGAGCCATCTTTTTTCAGTTCTTCATCTGCAATAAAAGTTTTTGCCATAAAACGCTGCTCAAGCCGGAGCCGGTGACTGATGGCGACATGTTTTACTTTATGATTATACAGCAGTTGTTCCCATATCCGGTGTTCCGGCGCATAGCCACTGACATCTGCCAATACCCGACGATTGTGTATAAAGGCATAGCCGCCGGTAATGGTAAAATGTTTATTCAAATGCACATTCAACGCCGATCGCAACAGTAAGGTTTGCGTATGTTTCCACTCGTCCGAGCTGCGCCATTGCACATCGGCATGAATGCTTGTTCTTTTGCCGGTTTTAAACGTATTAAAAGAAGCCAGCCAGCCGGAGAATTGTGACTGCGCATTTAACTCAAGAAATGAAAGACTTGAGAGAAGAGATAGAAAACAAATGATTAATTTTTGCATGGCTGCAAAAAAACAAAATCTCGGGTTAAATTGTTTTATTAATTTATAGAAAGTAGTTAATCTGAAATGCCGGACTAGTATTTTAACGAAATATGACCAAAAAAATATGTAAATGAGCGGAAAAAGTGTGCAAAAATCAGCAAACTCAATACAGGTACGAATTTTGACATTATTCACATTGCTTTTCCACACAATGTGCATATTTGAGAGGTCAAAAATATCGCAGCAAAAAATATATTCGTGAACGCCTCCCACCTAAGGC
Source organism: Terrimonas pollutisoli (assembly GCF_029360765.1). Lineage (GTDB taxonomy): Bacteria > Bacteroidota > Bacteroidia > Chitinophagales > Chitinophagaceae > Terrimonas_B > Terrimonas_B pollutisoli. The sequence continues at coordinate 151,701 of NZ_JARKNA010000001.1, forward strand.
TTAATCCTAATCTTAACCCGTTAAATAGTTTTGTTATGGCTGATAAAAAGCAACCAACCGCCGCAAGCGGATTGAAATTCCATCGTCGCTATACAAGTGATACGGTGAATGTGTTTGATCAGTTCGAGTATGATTACCGTACTTCTGTGATCAAAAATCCTTCGGGTGAAAAAGTGTTTGAAATGACCAATGTGGAAGTGCCCAAACAATGGAGCCAGATTGCCACGGACATTTTAGCTCAAAAATATTTTCGCAAAGCCGGCGTGCCACAACCCGATGGCAGTCTTGGTCGGGAGACATCAGCCAAACAGGTGGCGCATCGGATGGCCAATTGCTGGAAAGCCTGGGGCGAACGATATGGTTACTTCGCTTCGGCCAACGATGCACAAATTTTTTATGAAGAATTAGTGTATAGCATTTTGAATCAGATGTGTGTACCTAATTCACCGCAATGGTTTAATACCGGCTTGCATGAAAGTTATGGCATCAAAGGAAAACCGCAGGGACATTATTATGTTGACCAGGCAGATGGTGAATTAAAAAAATCTACATCAGCTTATGAACGTCCGCAACCGCATGCCTGCTTTATTTTAAGTGTGAATGATGACCTTGTGAATGATGGCGGCATCATGGATCTCTGGGTTCGTGAAGCAAGAATATTCAAATATGGCTCGGGTGTGGGAACCAACTATTCCAACCTGCGTGGTGAAGGAGAGAAATTAAGCGGTGGCGGTACCTCCAGTGGTTTGATGAGTTTTTTAAAAATTGGTGACCGTGCTGCAGGAGCTATTAAAAGCGGTGGTACAACCCGTCGTGCCGCTAAAATGGTTTGTCTCGACCTGGATCATCCGGAAATAGTTGAGTTCATCAACTGGAAAGTAGAAGAAGAAAAGAAAGTAGCGGCATTGATTGATGCAGGCTATGCATCGGATTACGAAGGCGAAGCCTACAAAACGGTAAGCGGACAAAACTCTAATAATTCGGTTCGCATTCCCAATTCATTTTTTGAAAGATTAAAGCACAATGAAGATTGGGAATTGACTGCCCGCACTGATGGCAGGGTAATGAAGAAAGTTCCTTCCAAGGAGCTATGGAGCCAGATATCGTATGCAGCATGGCGTTGTGCAGATCCCGGTACGCAGTACAATACCACTATCAACGAATGGCATACCTGCCCGGAAGGCGGTGAAATAAGAGCATCCAATCCTTGTAGCGAATACATGTTTTTGGATAACACCGCCTGCAACCTTGCATCAGCCAACCTGATGAAGTTTTATGATACTGAAAAAAATCATTTTGATGTAGAAGGGTATGAATACAATTGCCGTCTTTGGACAGTAGTGTTGGAAATATCCGTGTTGATGGCGCAATTCCCATCCCAGGAAGTAGCTCAATTGAGTTATGAGTATAGGACATTGGGATTGGGTTATGCTAACCTGGGCACATTGCTGATGGTAAGTGGCATCCCTTATGACAGCGAAGAAGCGAGAGGTATTGCCGGTGCTATTACAGCTATCATGACGGGTGTTGCTTACAAAACTTCGGCTGAGATGGCACAGGCATTGGGTGCTTTTCCAAGATACGAAGAAAACAAAGCCCACATGATGCGGGTAATGCGTAATCATCGGTTGGCGGCTTATGACGCTGATGAATACGAAGGACTGAGCTTAAAACCACAGGGATTAAAAGCAGAACATTGCCCAGATTATTTATTAAAGGCTGCCTGCAAAGCATGGGATGATGCTGTAGAATTGGGTGAGAAATATGGCTATCGCAATGCACAGGCAACAGTGATCGCACCCACTGGTACTATTGGATTAGTAATGGATTGTGACACTACCGGCGTTGAACCTGATTTTGCTTTGGTGAAATTTAAAAAGCTATCGGGTGGGGGCTACTTTAAAATCATCAATCAATCTGTACCTGCCGCACTGAAAAATTTAGGTTATACAGAAAAAGAAATCGAAGCGATCATCAAATACGCAGTCGGTGCTAAAAGCTTTGCAGGCGCTCCGTTTATTAATCACCAGTCGTTGAGCGAAAAAGGTTTTATTGCAGATGAGATTAAAAAATTAGATGCGGCCGTAAATACTGCGTTTGAAATCGGTTTTGTTTTCAATAAGTATACACTGGGCGAAGAATGTTTGCAACGCCTTGGTTTTATGCCGGAGCAATACAATGACTTTGAATGGAGCCTGCTGGATGCACTTGGTTTTAGCGATGAACAAATTGAAGCGGCCAATGATTATGTCTGCGGTACGATGATGCTGGAAGGCGCACCTCATTTGAAAGAACAACATCTTGCCGTTTTTGACTGTGCAAACAAATGCGGCAAAAAAGGCCAGCGCTTTATTCATGCGCATGGACATATCCGCATGATGGGGGCCACACAACCTTTTATCAGTGGCGCCATATCCAAAACAATTAACCTGCCGAATGAAGCAACTGTGAATGAAATCGCAGACGCTTATTTATTAAGCTGGGAGCTTGGGTTAAAGGCTTGCGCATTGTATCGGGATGGTTCTAAACTTTCCCAACCGTTAAGTACGAAGTCAGATAGGAAGAAGAAGTCAGAGGTCGGAAGTGAGAAGTCAGAAGTGAAAAGTGAAAAGGCAGATGAATCATCAACAATTATTGAATCGAATATTGTTGATATGAGCAAGCTGACAGTGGAAGAACTGTTGGAAGAAGTGCAAAAGCGGGTGCAATCATCACCTGATACGAAGTTGAAAAGAAAACTGGCAAGTATTGTTGAACGGCGTTCATTGCCGGCCAAGCGTCGTGGTTTTACCCAAAAGGCAAAGATCAATGGACAGGCTATCTTCCTTCGTACCGGAGAGTATGGTGATGGCACATTAGGCGAAATATTTATTGATATGGCAAAGGAAGGTGCAACCATGCGTAGCATGATGAACTGTTTTGCTATTTCTATCTCTATCGGATTACAATACGGTGTGCCGCTGGAAGAGTTTGTTGACAAGTTCGCCTTTACCAAATTTGATCCATCCGGTTTTGTAGAACACCCGAATATCAAATCAACTACTTCTATTGTTGACTTTATATTCCGTGTATTGGGTTATGAATACCTCGGACGCACTGACCTGGTGCATGTATTGGACAAACCTGAGGTGATGAATACAGGAGCAGATGATTGGGACGATGTGCCATCGGGTTTGGAATATGAAAAAGCTCCTGAATTATCCAGCATTCGGATAACACCTGTACCTGTCACAACAACGACAGCCCAAGTCAAAACGCAGTATGGAGTAAAAGCAAAAACAGATACCGCCTTGGACGCTGTTAATGCGGCTGCAAAGAATATGCAAAGTGATGCACCGGCTTGCAATGTATGTGGTCATATCATGATGCGAAGCGGCACTTGTTATAAGTGTAACAACTGCGGCAACCAGGGTGGATGCAGTTAAAAAAGCACAAGGACGGAAAACCACCATATAAAAGGTATGTACCCACCTCTATCCCGCTGCTTGCAGCGGGATTTTTTTATGGAGTAATCCTATATAAACACCCTGTTACCGTAACTGTAATTTTCTCTGAACTCTTTTGGCGTGCAGCCTTTTTTCTTTTTAAAAAGACGATTGAAGTTGGAGATATTGTTGAAGCCGCAGTTATAGGCAACCTCAGCTACCGATTGTGTTGTATCAATGAGTAACCGGGAGGCATGCCCAAGCCGCATTTCCAGCAAGCTATCCATAAAGGTGATGCCAGTTCTTGCTTTGAAAAAGCGACTGAATGAAGCATCCGTCATGTTGGCCAGCCTGGATACTTCGGTTAGGGTGATCTGCTTTTGAAAACTTTGGTTCATGTATTCGATAGCTTTTTCAATGCGACGGCTATTGTAAGATAGTTCTGCATTGTTGAAAGTAGCATCAGACAAAGTGTGCATATTGCGGGATATGGAAAGATCATGCAGTATAGACAATAATTCAAGCACCGAGTCAAATCCCTGTTTTTGACTCAATATGGTTAACCGTGGAGCAATTTGTTCAATCACGGGGCGGGAGAATAAAATTCCCTTAGCTGATTTCTCAAGCATGTTTCGAATAAAGCTCAGCTGGTTTCGGCGTAAAAATTTTTCATCAAAAAGGTCTTTGTGAAATTGTATAGTGACCTCGCGGATCTCTTTGCTTTTGCACTTATGAGTTTGCCACACATGCGGCAGGTTGGAACCTACCAATACCAATTCAAGGTCATCTATTTCACCGATATGATCTCCAACCACCCGCTTTGCTCCCCTGGCATTCATGATAAAATTCAGTTCCAATTCTTCATGGCTGTGGAGAGGAAAGTCGAACTCTGATTTAATACGGGTGAAGATGGTAAAGCAATCACTGCTGGTCAGCGGAGTGATTTCCCTCATTATATTTTTTTGCATATGGCGATATTAAGAGAGCTAAATTATTAAAATACAGATAAAAAAGTATCAGGTGGTATTTTTAAAGTTTATAATTGTTTCCTTTAAACCACTGTAACAATCGTGTGTTTGTCATTCTTACATTTATTGATGTGAGAAAAAGCATTATAATGTGATAAAATAGTATTAGTTTATAGTTTGTTGGTGCAAGACATTTGGCGAAATAACTTGCTATATGAGAATAAAAGTATTTCTACAGGTACTCATGCTCACGGTATGTGTATTTTCCCTCTCTCCAGTTGTTGCGCAGGAAAAAAAATTAACAGGTGTAGTAGCAGATGAAAAAGGTACTACGCTTCCGGGTGCGACAGTTTCTGTTAAAGGCACAACCAATGCCGTTACCACTGATGTCAATGGAAAATTTTCCATTACAGCCGGCGCTAATGCCAAAACACTCCAAATATCCTTTGTTGGTATGGAGCCAAAGGATGTGGCGATTGGTAAACAAACCGATTTCAAAATTTCGCTTCGTTCTGTAGCTACCGCAATGAATGAGGTTGTTGTTATCGGCTACGGTACTGCTAAAAAAGCGAATGTGTCTTCAGCCATTTCTTCTGTAAGCGCAAAGGATTTGAAAGATTTGCCGGTAGCCGGTGTGGACCAGGCGATACAAGGTAAGCTGGCAGGTGTTACTGTCACCAACAACAGCGGCCAGCCCGGTGGTGGTGTGTCTATAAAGGTACGGGGTGTTACTACTATCAACAGCAACGATCCGCTGATTGTAATTGATGGTGTTCCTTTTGTAAGTAATACAGCTTCCAGTTCCGGTTATGCAGGGCTGGGTGGCGCCAACGGACAAACCGGCAATAGCGTGATGGCAAGCATCAACCCCAATGATATTGAAACAATAGATGTATTAAAGGATGCATCGGCACAGGCCATTTACGGATCACAGGCAGCCAATGGTGTAATATTGATAACTACCAAAAAAGGAAAATCTGGCGAAGGAAAAATAAACTATGATGTTTATTATGGCCAATCACAGATTGCCAAAAAATTAGATTTGATGAACCTGCAGGAGTTCGCTACCTATCAAAACCAGGTGGCCATTACCCCTACTGCTGAATTCGCGGACCCTTCCGTGTTGGGCAAGGGCACCGACTGGCAGGATGCCATGTTTAGAAATGGCCAGGTGCAAAATCACCAGTTGAGTTTTTCAGGTGGTAGTGACAAGACCAACTATTATTTCTCTCTAAACTATTTCAATCAAACTGGTACATTGATTGGCTCCGACTTTAAACGTTATTCAACAAGATTTAACCTGGATCACCAGCTTAAGAGCTGGATAAAAGTGGGAATCAGCTCCAATGCTTCAAAAAGCATTCAATACGTAGCATTAGCCGATGCAGCGCCTGGCGCTATCTGGGATATGGCAATTTTAAACCCATTGATCCCTGTAAAAAATATTGATGGTAGCTGGGGTGGTGGAAACTCCAACCTGATCCCCGGTATTCAATCAGGCATTGATAACCCCGTTGCAAACACGGAATACCGCCGTAATAAAAGAAACAACACACAGGTATTTGGAAATATCTATGCTGATGTAAAACTGTATAAAGACCTGAGTATAAAAAATGAAGTTTCCTATTCTTTTGGTATCAATGGCAACCTGGCTTATCAGCTTGCCGGAAACGTTGGGCCCCGTACGCTTGCATCCAAACTGTCTGATTACAGGGGCAACAGTTATTATTATGCATTGCGTAATTATCTTAACTATAATAAAAATGTTGGCAAACACAATGTATCAGCTACTGCAGGTCATGAGTCGCAGTATTCCTACTATGAAGCTATCAGCGGAACGAAACTAAACCTGGCCAATAATATCCTCGACCTGAATGCAGGTAGCAGCACACAAACAGAATGGGAACTGAATGGTGGTAAGAATGAATGGGCAATGGAATCCTGGTTTGCAAGGGCTAATTATTCTTATGATAACCGTTATGCTCTTTCATTAAGTATAAGGGCTGATGGCTCATCCAATTTTGGTACCAACAATAAATGGGGTTATTTCCCCGGTGCATCGCTTGCATGGACAATAACCAATGAATCCTTTGCAGAGAATATCAAATCTGTTGTAAATAATCTGAAACTCAGAATTGGCTATGGAGCAGTTGGTAATCAAAATCTGCCATCCGGCGCACAAAACCCACCTTACACTTCTGCTATTGGTTTCTGGCCCGGCCCTGTTGGTTTCGGTACATCCAGTTATTTAAATGGTATTGCCAATCCTGATCTGAGCTGGGAATCTGTGATCACAAAAAACATAGGACTTGACGCATCTTTCTTAAACGGGAAAATTGATCTGTCAGTTGATGTGTATAATAAAACTACCAGCGACATGTTGTTGTTCCTTACCGGTCCCAGGTTGATCGGCGTAGGTGATAGCTGGGATGATTTGAAAGCACCGATAGGTAACGTGGGAGAAATGTCGAACAAAGGCGTTGATTTAAGCATCAACACTCATAATATCAAAACAAAAGATTTCACCTGGAAAACCAATCTTATATTTTCCTCTTTCAAAAACAAGCTGGAAAAAATGGCCAATTCTACAGCCGGCTTAAATGGTAAAGTGTATTTTGATAACTACATCATTACTTATACCAAAGTTGGGTTCCCTGTTGGTTCGTTTTATGGATTAGTAACGGATGGTTTATTCCGTACACAGGAAGATCTTAATAACAGCCTTCCTCAATTTGGCTACCCGGTTGACGAATCGCATACCTGGTTGGGTGATGTCAGGTTTAAAGATATCAATGGAGATAAAGTGATTGATGCAAATGATATCACGAATATCGGAAGCCCTCTTCCCAAATTCACCTATGGTTTTACCAATACCTTTCAGTATAAGGATTTTGATGCTTCTGTTTTTTTACAGGGAAGTTATGGAGCCAAGATCTTCAACTTCCTTCGTTGGAGACTGGAAAAAATGGATGAGCCCTATTTCAACCAGTTAAAATCGGTGATGAACCGCTACACTGCCACCAATACGAATGGTGAACTACCAAGATTTGTTTCAGGCCAGGTAAATAACATCGCTATGTCTGATCGGTATGTGGAGGATGGTTCTTACCTGCGCATCCAAAATATTACGGTAGGATACCGTCTTCCGAAAAACCTGTTAAACAAAGCAAGAATTAGTAATGCCAGGCTTTACATCTCCATCCAGAATCTGAAAACCTTTTCTGATTACACAGGCATGGATCCCGAAGTGGGTGCCTTTAATAACAATATCCGTCTGATGAATGTTGACCAGGGGCACTATCCCAACCCACGTTCATTCACCGCAGGTATTAATATTGAACTTTAATCAGTAAAATTTCAAAACGTATTTGACATGAAAAATAAAAATAAATATATAGGCGCCGTGTTAAGTGTTGTAGTAATGCTGGCATCCTGTAAAAAAGATTATATAGAAAGAGCCTCTTTAGATGGCACCACACTTTCTAACTATTATAATACGGCGGAAGAAGTAAGAACGCTTACCAGCACATTGTACGGATTGCCCTGGTCGGGTTATGAAAACCGGGCGATGGATGTGATAGGTGATGTAATGGCAGGAAATGAATTTACCGGAAGTGGTAATGCCGATGACTATCCGTTTCAGAATTTCAGTCTTGCTTCTACAGCCGTTCGCCTCGCCGATGCCTGGAAAGTGTTTTATAAGATCGGCGGTTGGACAAGTGAGTATATGAAAGCATTGGAATTAAAAAAAGCTGCGGGTGGCAATGCAAGTTTTCTTGATCCTGCCATTGCAGAGTGTCACTTCTTCCGCGGCACTGTATATTTTTATATTGCCCGTATCTGGGGTGATGCACCTATTGTAACAGACCCGGGAGCTACAGCTTTATCAGGCAACTTTAATATACCACGTTATATCAAATCAGATGTTTTCAAATTCGCATTGGAAGAATTGAAACTGGCTGAGGCGGGTTTACCTGAAACAGATGTGCCAGGCAGGCTTACAAAATATTCCGCTAAAGGAATGATGGCGAAATTGTATTTGCAACTGAAAGATTATGCCAATGCGAAAGCAAAAGCGCAGGAAGTGATCAGTTCAGGTAAATATGATTTGGTTACTAATTATGCGGGCATGTTTAATTCAAGTGCAAACAACAACAATAAGGAATCTCTTTTTTCAGTTCAGCACCAGTTGACACAAAACCCATGGGGTTCGGGCAATCAGAAAAATCCCGACCGCGGCCCCGGCAACTTGCAAACATCTGAAGCTAATATGTGGGAACTATACATACCCACCATTGATATGAGAAATGCTTATGAATCCGGAGACCTGCGCCGCGGCGGTTCTATGATGGAGCATGGATGGAGCAGATCCGCCTGGAAACCGCAGGGTTCGGTAGCCGCTTATAATGCGTTTATGGCAAATGGCTATAAATACGACACGATACAGCCTGTTGGTGATGGCGGCCAGAAAAACAGTACCCGTTCCAATATCGCCAAATATGTAGTTGGCCCCGGTGCTGCATTTGGCGGTGAGAAAGTAATAGGCATGAATACCGGTATCAATACTATGTTATTGCGTTATGCCGATGTTTTATTGATCTATGCGGAAGCTGTGTTGGGTACCGATGCATCCACTACTGATGCATCGGCATTAAGCGCTTTTAATAAAGTTCGCACCCGTGCGGGTTTGTTGGTCAAAACTTCAATTACTGCCGACGATATCTTACATGAACGCAGGGTGGAATTTGCTTTTGAAGGCGATTATTGGTTTGATCTGCAAAGACAGGGATTTGCCAAAGCAAAAGCCATCATCCAGGCACAAAACAGGGGCACAAATGAATATCCTTATTATGTTACCACGTTTACCGAAAATATGATGCACCTGCCTATTCCTGCCGGAGAGATAGTACAGGATCCTGCATTGGCGCAACCACCTGTACCATACTATTAATTTAATTTTTTAAAAAAATAATTATGAGGAATATATTTTTTAATAAAGCATCATTGCTGTTCGTCCTCCTGGCGGCGACGGTATTATTGATTAGTTCATGTGAAAAGGATGGAGATGGCAGTCCCGGTTACAAAGCAGGCAATCCAATAGCCACAAATGGTATTAAACCCGATTCAGGTTCAGGCGGCGCCGTGCTGACACTGGTTGGTTCGGGGCTTGGAGAAATGCGGAGCATTGTCTTTAGTAATAAGAATGTGCCAGCTCCCTTTCAAACAACACTGAATACGGAAACATCTTTGGTATTCCGGGTACCCGATACTGCATTTGGCGGGCCACAAAATATCATTTTCACTAACAGCGAAGGAAAAACCTTAACGGTTCCTTTCCGGGTATTGGCTTATCCTGTTGTGTCAACAGTTTTTCCAACTGATTTTGAAGCTGGCTCCACTGTTACTTTAACGGGAAGCAACCTGGATGATGTGACCAATGTAGTAATTGATGGCACCACTGATGCAGCAACGATCGTCTCCCAAACAAGAAGTGAGTTGGTGATTATCATGCCTGCTTCTAATGTTGACAGGGGCTTTCTCAAAATAACGAATGCCACAGGTTCGATAGTGGCTTCCCAGGAGTTTATTAATGTAGCTAAAGCAATACCTGTTTTCAATGATGCATTGCAAAGTGGTTTTCAAAGCTGGAGCTGGGGCGGAAACTTTGATGCATCTACTGATGATAAAATAACTGGTACCAGTTCAATGAAAGCAGCCTATGATCCGGCCGGTTCCTGGGGCGGTATGCAACTAGGCGGGGGTTCGATTAACCTGGCCGGCCTTAAATATTTTACCTTTTGGGCCAAAGGCACTGATGTAGACAAGAACGTTCAGTTCTGGCTCAACTGGCAGAACCAGAAAGTGGTTACCATACCAGCAAATAAATGGACTTATTTTAAATATGCGCTGGCTACTGAGTTTCCTGGCACCACGACAGTTGACAATGTTACGTTTCAGATCCAGGGAGATGGTAAAACCATTTATTTTGACAACATCATGTTCATTAAGTAACAAATTTGATTGATCAGTTATTTGAAAAGGTCCGGTTTCATTTCCAATGTTTTTAAAGGTGGATGAGCCGGACTTATTAATCAAATGCAGAGAGAAAAACATCAGGAGAGTTTGAACTTTATGTTCCCATAAAGACCATGCATCGGCCGATGATTGCAAACGATTTTATCAAAACGAGCGAACACTAAGATCTTTTAAAAAAAAGATATACGAATGATTCATTAATAAGCAGTGATCGTTGAAGTAAGAGGTCTGCGGGTTGATTTTTCTTTCTGCAGCCTCTTTTTAAGAGAAATTGCTCATCTTGGTCGGAAAAAACAAACAATGAGATTAGGCTGGATAGACATTAGCATGGTGCTGGCATACCTTATCACAATGATCCTTGTAGGTTGGTATTATCGTAAGAAAGCAAGGTTGAATAAGGAGAGTTATTTGCTGGGAAGCAAAAGCCTTCCCTGGTATAAACTTGGTTTAAGTGATGCCAGCGATATGTTTGATATCAGCGGCACTATGTGGATGGTGGCTCTTTGTTTTGTGTATGGATTAAAAAGCATTTGGATTCCTTGGTTATGGCCAGTGTTTAACCAGGTGTTCATGATGATGTTTTTGAGCAAATGGTTACGGCGCAGCAACGCCAACACCGGCGCTGAATGGTTGCAGACAAGGTTTGGAGTGGAAGGCAAAGGTGTGCGGGGCTCCCATATCATCGTCATTGCCTTTGCGCTGATCAGCTGCCTTGGTTTTTTGGCTTATGGTTTTGTTGGGCTTGGCAAATTTATGCAGGTGTTCATACCATGGGATGTGGTGAAGGGTTATGTGCCTTTTGATATAGCCGGCAAATATGTTCCGCATTTTTATGGTATTGTATTCACCCTGTTTGCCATGTTCTATTCCATCATTGGTGGTATGCATAGCATTGTAACGGGCGATGTGATCAAGTACATGATAATGACCCTTGCCTGTATTGCCATAGCCTGTATTGCGATGATGCATTTACAGGGTAAGCCGTTGGACGTTCCCCCGGGATGGAGTGATCCTTTTTTTAGTTGGAAGCTAGACCTTGACTGGACGGCGATAGCTGCAGATGCTAATAAAAAAATTGCCTCAGATGGCTTCAGTTTATTTGGAGCTTTTTTTATGATGATGTTATTCAAAGGTGTGTTTGCATCCTTAGCCGGGCCGGCACCTAATTATGATATGCAAAAAATATTGAGTACAAGAAGCCCAAAGGAGGCAAGTAAGATGACGGGTTTTGTCAGTATTATATTGTTGCCGATAAGATATTCTATGGTGATAGGATTGACTGTGCTGGCATTGTTGTATTACAACCAGCTTTACCTGAAAGGACCAGATGGCATCACTGATTTTGAACGGGTGTTGCCAGCTACGATCAATACTTTTTTGCCTGTTGGTGTTCTTGGGTTGGTGCTTACAGGTTTGCTGGGAGCTTTTATGGGAACCTTTAGCGGTACATTAAATGCGGCACAGGCTTATATTATCAATGACATTTATCTTAAGTATGTGAATCCAAATGCCGGAACAAGAAGGGTGATCACCATGAATTATATCGTGGGGATCGTGGTGGTAGCGGTAGGAATCTTCTTTGGTTTTATGACGGATAATGTAAATGCTATCCTGCAATGGATCGTCGGTGGTTTATATGGTGGCTATGTGGCAGCTAATTGTTTAAAATGGTATTGGTGGCGCTTCAATGCAAATGGTTTTTTCTGGGGAATGGCAACGGGGATAGTTGGCGCATTGATCATGCCTTATGCTATTGAGTGGGGCTTGCAAAAAGGATATATCACCCAGGGCTTGCCTTTGTATTGGTGGCCGGTTCTTTTCATTTTATCACTGCTCGGCTGCTTTATCGGTACTTACACCGCTCCGCCAACAGAAACCGGGGTATTGAAAACATTTTATAAAACAGTAAGGCCATGGGGTTTTTGGAAACCCGTGAATGAACTGGTGATAGCAGATGATCCGGCATTTCAACCAAATAAACGTTTCAAGCTGGATATGTTCAATGTGGTATTGGGAATTATTGCCCAATGTTGCCTGACGATATTGCCTATGTATATCGTGCTGTGGATGAAACTACCCTTGCTGATTACAATAGTTATTTTGACCATTATTGTTATTATACTAAAAAGAACATGGTGGAATAAGTTGGAAGATTAGAGAATTTAAAATTTAAGTGATGCATAAGAAATTTGTCAAACGATTGCAACAACTAGAGCTGGCGCATGATGAACTGTTGAAAAAAACAAACGAAACAGTAGAGGAGAGCAACGGCATAGTTCAACGTTATAAGAATCCGGTATTAACCGCAAAGCATACTCCTTTATTTTGGCGCTACGACCTGGATGAGCAAAGAAACCCTTACCTGATGGAACGTTTTGGTATTAATGCGGTATTGAATGCAGGCGCCATCAAGTTTAACGACAAATACCTTGTGGTAGCAAGAGTTGAAGGAAATGACCGGAAATCCTTTTTTGCTATTGCCCAAAGCGATAATGGTATTGACAATTTTCAATTTTGGGAATATCCTGTGGTGATGCCTGAAACAGGTGATCCGGATACCAATGTGTACGACATGCGCCTGGTGCAACATGAAGATGGTTGGATCTACGGATTGTTTTGTACTGAGCGAAGGGATCCCAATGCATCACTGGCTGATCAATCTGCGGCCATTGCACAATGTGGAATAGCCCGGACAAAGAATCTTAAGAACTGGGAGCGGTTAGATGACCTCATTACCAGGTCACCACAGCAACGAAATGTGGTATTGCATCCTGAATTTGTAAATGGAAATTATGGATTTTATACCCGGCCACAGGATGGATTCATCAATGCAGGTAGTGGTGGCGGTATTGGGTTTGGTGTAAGCAATTCCATTACCCACGCAATAGTCGAAGATGAAATGATCGTCGACAGAAAAATATATCATACCGTCTATGAATTGAAGAATGGTTTGGGGCCTGCGCCGATCAAAACAAAATATGGATGGCTTCACCTGGCCCATGGTGTACGAAACACGGCAGCAGGATTACGCTATGTACTGTATTTATTTATGACCGATCTTCATGATCTTGCGAAAGTCATTTATCAGCCTGCCGGTTATTTTATGGCGCCGGAAGGTGAGGAAAGGATAGGAGATGTTTCGAATGTATTATTCAGTAATGGCTGGATACTGGATGATGACGGTACTGTCTTCATTTACTATGCATCTTCAGACACCCGTTTGCACGTAGCAACCTCTACTCTTGATAAACTATTAGACTATGTGATGAATACACCGGCAGACGGATTCCGTTCAGCTACATCTGTTCAAACACTGATTGGCATCATTGAAAAAAATAGGCGGGACAATAACATATCGAAGGAGAAAGTATTTTCATCAATACTGTGATAAGAAGGAGGCCAATGATAAATAACACGTCTGCAAGCCTGACCCAATTGAAGGAGGAACTCCGGCAGGAATTAGACAATATTCTTCAGTTCTGGAAGGATCATGCGATTGATGAAAGTTTCGGTGGATTTTATGGCAGAGTAGATAACGACAACCGTGTCGACACAGATGCGCCGAAGGGACTGGTACTAAATGCCCGGATTCTCTGGACATTCTCTGCTGCATTCAATTTTACGCAGGAAAAAAAATGGCTGACGATTGCAGACAGGGCATTTCGATTTCTTATGCAATATTTCCATGATCCTGTATACGGCGGTTTTTATTGGTCCGTTGATAAAGCCGGAGCCATAGTTGAGAGCAGAAAGCAAGTATATGGAATCGCTTTTTGTATCTATGCTTTTGCCGGGTATTACAAGGCGGCAGAAAATAATGATGCACTGCAACATGCGAAAAATTGTTATCATTTACTCGAACAGTATAGTTTCGATTTTGGCAAAGGCGGCTACCTGGAGGCATTTACACATGACTGGCAACCTATCCGGGATCTTCGGTTGAGCAACAAGGATGCAAATGAAAAAAAAACGATGAACACTCATTTGCATGTACTGGAAGCATATACCAATTTATACCGCGTATGGAAAGATCCAGGCTTAGAAAAAAGTATTGAGCTGCTACTGGAAAATTTTATAGACCACATTATTGATCACAGCTCAGGTCATTTGCAATTATTTTTTGATGAAGACTGGTGCAATAAGGGAGATATTATTTCCTATGGACACGATATAGAAGCAGCCTGGTTATTATTAGAATCCGCTGAAGTGATTGCTAGCAAAAGTTTTGTTGAAAAAATAAAAAAGATTTCCTTTCAGTTGGCCCATGCTGCCGAAGAGGGCCTGGATAAAGATGGTGGTCTATGGTATGAAATTGAGGATGGGGTAATGGTAAAACAAAAGCACTCATGGCCGCAGGCAGAGGCAATGATAGGTTTTTTCAATGCCTGGCAGATTAGCGGTGATAAAAGGTACCTTCAACATGTATTTAGAAGCTGGCAATTTATTCAACGGCATATTCTGGATAAAGAACGGGGTGAATGGTTTTGGGGCGTGAATGCGGATTATAGCATAATGGAAAAGCAGGATAAAATAGGTTTTTGGAAGTGCCCTTATCATAACTCAAGGGCATGCATAGAGATTATCAAAAGAGTTCAATCTAAATAGTCAGCCGTAATAACATGAAAAAATTATTGTCCCTTCACCTCCCTGTGATTATTGTCATAGTAATATCCGGCAGTTGCAAGAAAAGTAAAACGACGGAAACACCACCGCCTTCTCCACCCGTAGTACCCGGCGATACGGTCATTGTTCCGGGTACAGATCCGGCTATTGCGAATACAATTGGTTTTTTTCTTGATGATTGGCAACCTAAAAGTTTTGCAGCGCCGTCATACGTTGAATCTTCTGTCGCCGCCAGTGCTGATAACACCGTAACCGTTGATGCCACTTCTATCATCACCAAAATTCCACTATCCGAATTTGGAC
Source organism: Terrimonas pollutisoli (assembly GCF_029360765.1). Taxonomy (GTDB): domain Bacteria; phylum Bacteroidota; class Bacteroidia; order Chitinophagales; family Chitinophagaceae; genus Terrimonas_B; species Terrimonas_B pollutisoli. Next base: position 167,056 of record NZ_JARKNA010000001.1, read on the forward strand.
AAAATGCCGTGTGGTGGATGGGGCCTGTCGCCAATGAGCCAAAGTTTATTGATCCTGTTACCAAATTACATCCTATTATTATTCGCTTTCCGGGAGGCAGCACCAGCGATGTTTATTTTTGGAATGCGCAACAGGGAACCACACCGGCCGATGCACCCGCTATGATAACTGATGAGTTCGGCGTTAAAAAAAATCCATCTTATATCTATGGAAAGTCAAATTTAAACTGGCAGTGCAACCTGGATAATTACTATTCCATGTTGCAGCAAACAAATAACAAAGGGATCATCACGATTAATTATGGCTATGCCCGGTATGGCACCAGCAATGATCCCGTAGCCACTGCAGCACATCTTGCGGCCGACTGGGTTCGCTATGATAATGGGCGGACAAAATTGTGGGAGATAGGCAATGAAAATTTTGGAAGCTGGGAATGGGGGTACCGCATCGATCCGGCTTTAAACAAAGATGGGCAGCCCGAATTTGTCACTGGAGCTTTATATGCACAGCATTTTAAAGTGTTTGCCGATTCCATGCGCAAAGCGGCAATGGAAGTAGGCAGCACCATACATATTGGTGCGGTGGTATTTGACAACCCCGCCACCGAGGCGTGGCAGACCAATACAACCAAAACATGGAATACCGGAGTGATATCAGGTGTGAAGAATATCGCTGATTTTTATGTGGTTCATAATTATTTTACTCCATACAATGAAAATTCGAATGCTTCTGTGATCTTTTCATCGGCATTATCGGTGCCATCAACGCAAATTAGTTTTCTGACACAGGCACTGCAGGCCAATGGGGCCACTATCAAACCGATCGTCATGGATGAATGGAACATGTGGGCAAAAGATTCAAAGCAACAGGTGTCAAATGCCAGTGGTGTTTTTGCAGTGTTGGTGTTGGGTGAAGCGATAAAAAATAAATACGGTATGGCTGCCCGCTGGGATTTGATAAATGGATGGAACAATGGAGATGATCATGGCCTTTTTAGTCCCGGTGATGAACCAGGAATCAGTAAGTGGAGTCCACGTCCCAGTTTTTACTATACGTATTTTTTTCAAAAAATGTTAGGCGATAGAATGGTGAATTCTTCGGTAACGGGAAGCAGTAATATCAACGCTTATGCTTCTACTTATTCATCAGGTGAATTGAATGTAACATTGGTAAATACATCATCCTCTCCATTGAATGTAGAAGTAAAAATGAAAAATTTTTATAGCGGCAAACAATTTTATTGGTATACGCTTGAAGGAAGTAATGACAATGGTGAGTTCTCCCGGAAGGTATTGGTAAATGGGGCAGGGCCTGCTTTTGATGCCGGCGGACCTGCTGATTATGCTACGCTCAAAGCCCGGTCAGCACTTACAGCAAATGGAATAAAAGTTTCCATACCTGCCCGTGGTGCGGTTATAATGGCCATTGACAAAAAATAATGCTGTAAATTTCACTGATCAAACAAAAGAACATGAAAAAATTACTCATCCTTCCATTTTTACTGATTTTGATTTCTATGTACACGGTTAAAAAAACAAAGATTGTTTTCTTCGGTGATTCCATTACGCAGGCCGGTGTAAAAAAAGGTGGCTATATCGATCGTATTCAAAAGTCAATTGACGATGCTAAACTTACGGCTAACTATGAGCTGATAGGTGCAGGTATTGGTGGCAATAAAGTGTATGATCTTTATTTACGGATGGATGATGATGTGCTGGCCAAAGACCCGCAGGTGGTCGTTGTCTATGTCGGCATCAATGATGTCTGGCACAAAACAACTTCCGGCACGGGTACGGATAAGGATAAGTATGAAAAATTCTATATTGCCCTTATAAAAAAATTGCAGGCGAAAAATATAAAAGTGGCGCTGTGCACGCCGACTGTTATTGGTGAAAAGAAAGATAATGCAAATCCCCAGGATGCAGACCTGAACGCCTACTCCGATGTGATTCGCAAATTAGCGACTTCCTATAATTGTACATTGATAGATCTGCGCAAAGCATTCCAGGATTACGAACAAGCGAATAATGGAGACAATAAAGAGTCTGGCTTACTAACCACTGACCGGGTGCATCTGACAGATGCCGGTAATCAGCTGGTGGCCGACGAGATGACCAGGGCTTTAGCTATTCGATAATTTGGCGAATGAGCTCTAACAATCTGTATTCCTATAAATTTTTATATCCCTACATCTTCCTTTAGGCAACCAAAATGATTTTGCAAATGATCAAGCTCACACTAACAAAAAAGCAATTCGTCGTGTATGCCTTGGGCCTGATCTGCCTGTTCTTTCAGCAGTTAGCACATGGTCAGAACTCAACTCGTTACAAACTGGAGAATGATGGGGTATTGATCTATCCTGATCCGCGTTTTATCGGTCTTATACATAGTTGCTGCAATATGAATGTAATCATGCCGCAGGATAAGATTAGTATTCGCAACGATACGATAACCTGGAATTTTAGCCGCTATCAACCGGATGTAGTGACCATTTGCCTTGGGCAAAATGACGGAGTACAGGACTCCGCTTTGTTTGTCAGCAATTATGTTAGTTTTCTTGATCAGTTGAGACTGCATTACCCGGATGCAGCTTTTATTTGTCTTACCAGCCCGATGGCTGATGGAGAATTAAAACGATATATGAAAAAGACCATTAAAACTACAGTCGGTATTCAGCATAAAAAAAGGGGATAAAAAAGTTTATTTTTTTTCTTTTTCGAAGCAATACCATAATGGTTGCGACGGGCATCCCGATCTTACTAAGCATAAGCTTATAGCCGGAGAATTGATGAGTTTTGTCAAAAGAGTAATGAAATGGTAAATCTTCAACAAAATCAGTTGATATTTGAATGGATATTTTTTTTAATCAAAGCCTAATCACTACAATTATTTTATGTATAACCCTTCATCAACGCGTTATGATAGTATGCAATACAACCGCTGTGGTAAAAGCGGTTTAAAACTACCTGCTATTTCATTAGGCCTGTGGCACAATTTCGGCTCGGTAGATGTGTATGAAAACGGAAAACAAATAATCCGGCGGGCTTTCGACAGGGGCATTACTCATTTTGATCTGGCGAATAATTATGGCCCGGCTCCCGGCTCGGCAGAAGAAAATTTCGGAAAAATATTGAAACAAGATTTCTCCGGCAATCTCCGTGATGAGTTGATCATCTCAACAAAGGCTGGTTATTTGATGTGGCCCGGTCCTTATGGTGAATGGGGTTCGAGGAAATATTTATTGTCAAGCCTTGATCAGAGCCTGAAGAGAATGCAAATAGACTACGTTGATATTTTCTACTCCCATCGTCCCGATCCTGATACACCTTTAGAAGAAACGATGATGGCATTGGATACAGCCGTTCGCAGTGGCCGGGCATTGTACGCAGGTATTTCCAATTACCAGGCGCCTGAGGCCAAAAAGGCTATTGAAATCCTGAAACAATTGGGAACGCCTTGTTTAATTCACCAACCAAAATATTCAATGTTTGAAAGGTGGGTTGAAGGCGGTTTGCTGGATATACTGGAGCAGTATGGAGTAGGGTGCATTCCATTTTCGCCTTTGGCGCAGGGTATGCTGACTGATAAATATCTGAAGGGTATACCAACTGATTCAAGGGCTGCGAAAGCTCATGGTTTTTTACAAACATCAGAACTAACGGATACACGGTTGCAACAAATCAGGGAGCTAAATGAAATAGCTAAACAAAGAAATCAGTCGCTGGCTCAAATGGCGCTGGCATGGCTGTTGAAAGACAAACGGGTAACTACAGTATTGATTGGTGCGAGTTCTGTTGCCCAGTTGGATAATAACATTGATGCGTTGAATAATCTGTCATTTAGCAATGACGAATTAACAGCAATTGAAAACGTTCTGCAGAAAAAGGGATGAGGACATTAGCTAAGGAGACTATATGAAGCAAGTTCTTATTTATTTTTTATTGTTGATATCAGTAGCCGGGGTTGGCCAAAATAAAAAGCTGATTGATCAAACGGCCACAAATGAAACAAAAGCATTATTCCGGAATCTTGATAAACTATCACAAAGCCACATTCTCTTTGGTCACCAACATGCAACGGAATACGGTCATGGCTGGTCGGGTGATGCAGACAGATCGGATGTAAAATCAGTTACGGGTTCTCATCCGGCCGTGATCGGTGTCGACTTTAGTGGCCTTTCCGGCAGGTCTGAAAGCGAGATTGAAAACAACAAATCAGCATTAAGAAAAAATATCGCAGATACTTACAACCGGGGAGGCATTACCACTATTTCCTGGCATTTCTCCAATCCAGTATCACCTGGAGACTTTTATTGGAAAGACAGTGTCTCAGCCCCGGCAGTGAAATACATCATACCGGGTGGCTCACATCATGACAAATACAAAGCAATACTTAGCACTATTGGAAGTTTTGTAAAATCAATAAAGGGGAGGGATGGTAAGATGGTGCCAATGATTTTCCGTCCCTATCATGAGTTTGACGGCGATTGGTTTTGGTGGGGCAGGAGCCATTGTACCACAGAAGAGTTTAAGCGGCTTTGGAGGTTTACCGTTTCTTATTTAAGAGATAGTATGGGTGTGCATAATTTCATTTATGCGTTTTCTCCCGATAATCTGTTTATTACGGAAGAACAATTTTTAGAACGATATCCTGGTGATGAATGGGTAGATATGGTAGGCATGGATAACTATGGCGACTTTGGAAGGGATGGAAAATATAATGTGGAGGCCGGATTGACGAAATTAAAAATTGTTTCAGCGTATGCTATCAAAGCCGGCAAACTCGCAGCTTTTACTGAAACGGGCCTGGAGTCTATACCCAATGCAACCTGGTGGACCAATATTTTGCTGAAAACAGTAAAGTCAGAAAACCTGAAACTAGCTTATGTGCTGGTTTGGAGAAATGATACAAGAAGCCCTACTCATTACTATGCGCCATTTCCCGGCCATACCAGTGAAGCCGATTTTATTAAGTTTTACAACGATCCATTTACGCTCTTCGAAAAAGATTTGGGAAATATCTATTCTATTAAAAAGTGATTAGCTATGTTTAGTGTGAGTATATTTTCTATAAATCGAAAAGAGTTTTCACTTAAACGCCGTAGCGTTTTTCAGGCGTGTATTATCTTTTCATTTTTATATTAAAATAATTATCATTGCTCTACAAATCAATAGTTATGAAAACCCGATACTTCTTTTGGAGCCTGATCCTGATAATTTTTTTAGAATCCTGCAGCAGGGCAATGACTCCTTTTGAAGCTGCCAATCACCCCCGTGGTAGAAAATGCCGCAATATTCGCTAGGCAATTAATCTTGTCCAAAAAGACTACCAACAGCACCTTCCAGCATTGGGAATTTTTCTACAACAAAATTTTTAATAGCTGCAATGGCTTTTTGCGCCTGCTCGTCTGTAAGTCCTGCTTCGGCTTTTAGTCTATCTATCAGTTCCTGCATGGTAAAAAGTTTAAAAGTTTTAAAAGTTCCACAAGTTAAGAAAAGCAAAACCGTTTGTTTTATTGAAATTATTTTTAGTTGTCTTATAATGTAAAAAGGTTTCAGAATTAGAAAACTTCTGAAACCTTTTTAACCTATTAAACATTTTGAACCTTTTTACGCCACTTTCAACAGGCTCAATTTGCTCTTATCAAACTTATGTTTGGCATAGTCAAGATCGAGAGCAAAATGTGTTTGCCTTGACGATGGCAATTCAAACATGGCATCAGTAAGGATACCTTCACAGATGCTTCTCAATCCTCTTGCGCCCAATTTATATTCCAATGCTTTTTCAACCATGAAATCCAACACATCTTCTTCAATTGTCAATTTAATTCCTTCCAATTCGAACAACCGGGTATATTGTTTAACCAATGCATTTTTTGGTTGAGTGAGAATGGCGCGGAGTGTCGGTGCATCCAGGGGATCGAGGTGTGTCGCAACAGGTAAGCGGCCGAGCAGTTCCGGAATTAATCCAAATGCTTTTAAATCCTGTGCATTGACATATCGCAACAGGTTTTTCTTCATGCTCTCCTGTTGTTCCTTGTCTACATTAAATCCGATCGTGTTTGTTTGCACCCGGCGGGCAATGATCTTATCAATACCACCAAAAGCCCCACCGCAGACAAACAATATATTTTGTGTGTTGATCTTTATAAGTTTTTGTTCAGGGTGCTTACGACCACCTTGTGGCGGAACCAGTACATCTGTTCCTTCTAATAGTTTCAGCATTCCCTGTTGTACTCCTTCTCCGCTTACATCACGGGTGATAGAAGGATTATCGCCTTTGCGGGCAATTTTATCTATTTCGTCAATATATACAATACCACGTTCAGCTGCAGCTACATCATAGTTGCATACCTGCAACAATCTTGTCAGGATACTTTCTACATCCTCACCCACATAACCTGCTTCAGTAAATACAGTTGCGTCCACAATGGCAAAAGGAACGTTCAACATGCGGGCAATGCTCTTTGCGAGCAATGTTTTACCGGTTCCTGTTTCACCTACCATGATGATATTACTCTTTTCGATTTCTACGTCATTACCACCAACCGTGTCGCCTTTTTGTTGCAGGCGTTTATAGTGATTATAAACCGCTACTGCTAAAACCTTTTTAGCTTCATCCTGGCCTATTACATATTCATCCAGGAACTTTTTGATTTCTAAAGGTTTCTTTATCGTGAGTTTGAACGAAGAAGAAGTTTTATCATCCTTAACCATCAGTTCCTGCTCGATGATCTCTCTTGCATGCTCTACACAATTCTCACAAATATGTCCCTCCTGGCCGGCGATCAGAATTTTTACTTCGTCACGACTACGTCCACAAAATGAACAATGTAAAATGTTTTTTGCCATGTTTTATCCTGGAATTATCCCGCTTTTTCTTTATCAACGATACAAAAATAGAAAACCGTCCTGATAAAGACGATTTTCTATTAATTCGGATATCTATAATCCTGATTGGTAGCGTATTACAACTTGGTAATAACCTTATCTACAATACCGTACTTCATTGCCTCTTCCGCATTCATCCAATAATCCCGGTCGAAGTCGATCAAAATTTGTTCAACTGTTTTACCGCAATTCTCGGCCAATATTTTCGCTCCCATATCTTTTACCCGTTTCGTCTGGCGGGCTTGTATTTCAAGATCCGTACTTACTCCCCTGATAAATCCTCCCAATGATGGTTGGTGAATCATCACTTCGCCACTTGGGTAAATAAAGCGCTTACCCTTTTTACCGCCGCTTAACAATATGCTTCCCATCGAAGCTGCCAATCCCATACAGATGGTGCTCACCGGGCTTTTTACCATTTGCATTGTATCATACATCACCATACCGCTGGTAACCACACCGCCGGGGCTATTGATATAAAATTTGATTTCTTCACCAGGCTTGTCAGCGTCCAGTAAAAGCATTTTGCTGACTACATCCCGTGCACTTTTATCATCTACCACGCCCCATAGGTAGATACTTCGGCTTTCAAAAAAATATTTTTCCAGCTTTTTACTGAACATCATGAGGTCAGATTTCGGGGTCTCTTCCTTTTCATCTTCATCAGGTTCCTCTTCTGCTCTCCAATCGTTGTATAAAAAATGGTTGCGATTCATATCTCGAAATAATTTGTAGTTTATGATTTATTTTTTTATTGGCTTCAGTTGTATGATCAACGTTGCTGCATCACACATTTCATCGTCATTTCACTAATTGCCTTTCCTCACGATCAATTAAAATCCTGTCAATCGTGGTTCCATCTTAATCTTTCTTGTCTTTACGGTGATTCACCAATAATACTTCATCAACGAGACCATACTCTTTTGCTTCTATCGAGGTCATCCATTTATCCCGGTCAAAATCTTTTTCAATTTGCTCAACAGTTTTTCCGGTATGATGGTTTACCACCGCGTATAATTCATTTTTTAATTTCCTGATCTCATTCACTGTAATTTCTATATCACTGGCCTGTCCGCCGATTGCTCCGCTCGGTTGGTGCATCATGATGCGTGAGTGTTTTAAGGCGGCTCTTTTTCCTTTGGTACCGGCGCCTAATAACACGCAAGCCATCGATGCTGCCATGCCAATGCAGATGGTGGCCACGTCAGGGCTCACGTATTGCATCGTGTCATATACACCGAGTCCGGCATATACACTACCGCCCGGACTGTTAATGTACATATTGATGTCTCTTGCCCTATCAGATGAATCCAGGAATAATAATTGGGCAGTTATGATATTAGCAACCTCATCATTAACGGGGTAACCCAGAAATATGATCCTGTCCATCATAAGGCGGCTATAAACATCCATCACAGCTACATTCATCGGACGCTCTTCAATGATATTGGGCGTCATGCCAGTAACAAGATGTGATGCATAGCTATGTAATGTGTTGCTGGAAAGACCGCGGTGCTTGACCGCATATTTTTCAAACTCTGAATTATAATTCATAGATATTTTTTGTTTGCAGGTGAAAACGAAGTTCACGGGTGCCGGAATCTTCGCTAAGATAGGTTAAGTCATCAAATATCCGTCCAAATGATAAAACAGCAAAACGGGGTGACAGTATAGCAGGAACAGTTGGTTTTTAAAGCCTTCCGTTTTGCCGTCACATTGGCGAAATGACAGATGTGCGAAATAAAAAAAGCCTACCAGGATGCAGGTAAGCTTTACTCAATTAAAAAATTATTTATGAAAACATCTCCCTTATTTTATCAAAGAAGCCCTTTTCGCTTTTATCAGGTTGTGGTTTGAAATTGGGAGATTCACTCATTTTTTCCAGTGCTGCTTTTTCTTCAGCAGATACATGCTGAGGTGTCCATACGTTCACATGAATAAGCTGATCACCTTTTTCGTATGAATTGACAGCAGGAAATCCCTTTCCCTTTAGCCTGAAAATTTTTCCGCTCTGTGTTCCGGCAGGAATTTTAATTTTTGCACGGCCGTCAATAGTCGGAACCTCCACTTGTATACCTGCTACCGCATCGGGGAAGGAGATATAAAGATCATAAGCGACGTTCAATCCATCCCTTTGTAATTCTTTGTGCGGTTCTTCCTCAATAAGGATAATAAGGTCACCATTCGTGCCACCTCTTTCCCCTGCATTACCTTTCCCCGTTACATTTAATTGCATTCCTTCCTGCACACCAGCTGGTATATCGATGCTTACGGTCTCTTCGCCATAGACACGACCCTCACCTTTACAGTTTCCGCATTTGGCGGTAATCGTTGACCCTTCACCATTGCAGGAGGGGCAGGTAGTCACTGTTTGCATTTGGCCAAGGAAAGTATTTTGCACTTTTCTTACCTGGCCACTGCCACCACAAGTCTTACACGTTTGTATACTACCCCTATCTTTTGCACCGCTACCATTACAAGTGGTGCACTGAACATATTTCTTTACCTTGATATTCTTCTTAACACCTTTGGCTATTTCTTCATAAGTGAGTTTTAATTTAACCCGAAGATTGCTGCCTCTTATTCCCTGGCTACGCTGGCCACCACGGGCTCTGTGTCCGCCGCCAAAAAAGTTGCCGAACACATCGTCTCCGAAAATGTCTCCGAATTGGCTGAAGATATCATCCATGTTCATGCCACCGCTAAATCCACCGGGCCCTCTGCCATTACCACTTACGCCGGCATGGCCATATCGATCATACTGTGACTTCTTGTCTGCATCACTTAATATTTCGTAAGCTTCCGCGGCTTCTTTGAACTTCTCTTCCGCGGCTTTGTCGCCGGGATTGCGGTCAGGATGGTACTGCATGGCGACCTTGCGGTATGCTTTCTTTATTTCATCTGCAGCGGCCCCTTTTCCAACACCTAATACTTCGTAATAATCTCTTTTTGACATATGAATAAGCGATGAGCTTTACACTACGAGTTGAGTAAATTCCATAAACCGGCTCGTAGTACGCGGCCTATGGCTCAAAGCTTTTATTTTCCTACCACCACCTTTGCGTGCCGAATAATCTTATCGTTGAGATAATAGCCTTTCACAACTTCATCTACCACCTTACCTTTTAGTTCTTCTGAAGGAGCTGGTATTTCGGTGATTGCTTCATGCAGGTCGGCATTAAAATCTTTGCCTTTTGTTTCCATGGCTTTTAGCCCCCTGGATTGCAATTTGCTTTTAAGTTTATTGAAGATCAGGCTAACACCTTCTTTTATTTGTTGGCTATCTTCAGTGCTTTCCATCTGTTGCTGAGCCCGGTCACAATCATCCAGCACGTCCAGCATTTCAGCGATCACATCCTTACCGGCTGTTTGAATCAGCTCAATTCTTTCTTTAGCGTTTCTTCTCTTAAAATTGTCAAATTCAGCAGCTAAACGCAGATACTTATCTTTAGCTTCTTTAAGTTCTTCTTTGGTTTTTTCCAAAAGCGACTCTTCCGCAACCGGTTCGTTCAGATGAGTCGAACCACTTAATGAGTCGTCTGAATTGATATCCACTCCCACACTATTTTCCGGGGTTTCATTGATTTTTTCTTTCACGTCTTTTTCTGCCATTTTTTACAAATTGTTTGCAAAGGTAAGCCTGTCAAGAATATTGCCAAGAGGCAGTTTTGGACAAAATGACCTGATAAGAGCCTGCCGGGCAAGGATTGGTGACAATAAAGCCCTTACGTGATGATCGCTTGGGCTTGTTTTGTACCTTGCAGCCCCATTATGAACAAGGTCTACCTGAAAAGAAAAATTGCACAGCGGATCGCCAATGGCCATCCGTGGATATTTAACAACGAAGTTGAAACGATTGAGGGTGAAATAGAAGGAGGCGAAACAGTTGAAGTATTTACCTATGACAAAAAATTTGTCGGCAAAGGCTACATTAACCCTAAATCGCAGATAATCGTTCGTCTTTTAACAAGGCAAAAAAACGATGAGATTAATGATGCTTTTTTTCTAAACCGGATTCGTGAATGCTGGGATTATCGCCAAAAGTTGGGTTATACAGAAAACTGCAGGCTTGTTTTCGGGGAAGCTGATTCACTACCGCAATTGATTATTGATAAGTTCAATGACTATTTTGTTATACAGACACTTGCCTTAGGTATTGACAAATGGAAACCGGCGATTGTCGCCGCTTTAAATCAGCTATTTAAACCAAAAGGTATTTATGAAAGAAATGATGTGCCGGTCAGGGAACTCGAAGGCTTGTCTCAACAAAAAGGTTTTTTGTCCGAACCATTTGATACCAAAATAATCATCAATGAAAATGGTTTGAAATTTCATGTTGACATAGAAAATGGACAAAAAACAGGTTATTTTTTAGATCAAAGAGATAACCGAAGGGCTATTCAACATATTGTAAATGGAGCCGAAGTATTAGGCGCTTTTACTTATACAGGAACATTTGAGATACATGCCGGATACTACGGGGCCAAGTCGGTGTTAGGATTGGATATTTCAGAAAATGCTGTACAGCAGGCCAATCGAAATGCGAAACTGAATGGATTGGAAAATATATGCAGGTTTGAAGCAGCCAATGCTTTCGATGTTTTAAAGCAATGGTCAAAAGAGGGAAAACAATTCGATGTTGTGATGCTTGACCCGCCAGCTTTTACAAAAAGCAGGGAGACGATTCAAAAGGCCATCACGGGTTATAAAGAAATCAATCTTAGGGGAATGAAATTGGTACGACCAGGCGGTTTTTTAGTAACCTCCTCTTGCACGAATCTTGTTAACCCGGAATTGTTCCTGCAGATAATTGATATGGCAGCAAAAGATGCAAGAAGAAAAATAAGGCAGGTAACTTTCCAGGCACAAGCGTCAGATCATCCTATTATCTGGGGTATGGATAATACGCAATACCTTAAATTCCTCATTATACAAGTCAGCTAAAAAGAAATGCAAATTATTTAGACACCTGGAATTTTCCTGTGTCGATTACCTTCCCGCTTTGATCCGTGAGGTGATAAATATAAGTACCGCGGCTAAAATCAGTAAGAGATAAAATTGTTTTTTCACTTACCGATTGTTTCTCCGACATTTTTTTGCCCATAAAATTGAAAACGGTAATCGTTAGGCCCTTTTGATAATTTTTTTGAATATCGAAGGTAATGTAGGCTGTAGCGGGGTTAGGATAAAGGCTCAGTTTTTTCACGCCATCGGGCAACGGATTGCGGGAATCCTGGGCCGTAGAAGCGATGACTGAAAACAATAAAAGAAATAGTATAGGTAAAATTCTTTTCAATGAAACAAATTTACTTTTATTTTTCAATAATATACCGTTTTCCTGAGATGTGCAACGTAAATTTCCGATAAATTTTTACTACTTCATTTTCAGTGTCTTAATGAAATGTATCTCAGGGTTTTAGTTTAGGTTTAATTTATTGAAGCCAGTATTTTTTGGATCTCAGCATAATCGGGCTCCTCGCTGGAATTTTCCAAGACCTCAGCATACCTCGCAATACCCGTTTTGTCTATAATAAAAGCCGATCTTTTCGACACTCCATGCATGTCCAATATCCAGGTATCATAAAGACATCCATATAAAGCTGATACCACTTTATTAAAATCACTCAGTAGCGTAAAGCTATACTCCTGTACTTCCTTGTATTTAGCTAATGTAAAAACCGAATCTACTGAGATGCCCAGTACCGTGGCACTTGCATTCTGATACATCCCAATATTATCCCGAACAGAGCAAAGCTCCTTTGTACAGACACGACTAAATGCCTGCGGAAAGAAGAGCAGCAAAATATTTTTTCCTTTAAAATCTGAAAGGGAAATCTTCGTTCTTGTGGTATCATACAATGTAAAGGCTGGCGCCAATTGTCCAACTTCAATTGCCATATCTATAGTTTTTTATAAAACTAAACTTGTATGAAAACCTGGCAAAAATAAAAGAGGAAGTCAAAAGATCAGAATCGCGGACATTTTACAGCATTTAAACTTGAATTATCACGATCGAGAAAGCCGATATAGGAAACAGATAATTCAAATCCACCACGTCCATTACTGTAAGGTTTCAATTTTGATATGTTTACATCATAGCTCAATGCAAAAGCAAATGGTGCATAATCAAGTTTGACTACAGGTATTAAAGCGTCATCCCACCTGATAAAAGATCCTGCATGTATTGTATACTTTGGATTATCCAACTCGGGTCCAATTTTCAACCCATATAGCGCACCAACAACTGCTTCTTTGTAATTTTCCTGGATTGAATAATCAGCAAGAATAGACACATAAGCGTATTCGGACACTCCAAAACGAAATCCCGCTGACCCTGTCCATTTAGGATTTAGTTTAACGGAAGGATCCCTGAAAAAAGTATTTTTAGGTTTTGTGAAATGATGGTACGCTACGCCTATATAGAAATTATCGTCAGGCTTCTTATTGAGGTTTGAATTATAACTTAATCCTACACTGCCATCGAGGTATGTGTATCTTGGAATAGCTGTAGGTTCGCCATTTGGATCATCTGTAATGACTTTAGATTGGTCAAAATGCCTGTTGACAACACCGCCCATAAAACCTAACGAAAGGTAACGGTTACTTTCATCATCGCTTAGTGATTTGTGATAATTTACTACCGGCAAAATACTTGTTTGAGTTAATGCAGCAGTGCCGGCCCGGTCAAATAATACCTGGCCACCGACAGTTATAAAATCATCAGCTTTTCCTATTGGTAATTTATATTCACCATTTAGAGATCCTGTTTTGTAGCCATCCGTCACGCTGCCCCATTGTTCCCGGTAAACCATTTGTACACGAATGTCCCCGGTGTATATTCCGGCCAATGCCGGGTTTCTTAAAAGTGGTGTTTCAAAAAACTGTGAAAAGTGAATGTCCTGGGCATGCACGATGGCTTTCAAACTGACAAATAAGATTGTCAATACCATTTTGCTATTTATTATCCTTTTCATCATCACAGTATTTCTATCTTAAAAGGGTTACGTTTCCTTTCACAGGTATAACGGTATTGTTATCGCAAAGAATTTCCATTGTATAGATATAAGCGTCCGGGCTGGCAGGTTTTCCATCATACATACCATTCCAACCAGCCGACGGATCGTTGGGCGCAAAATCTTTCTTTTCAAAGACTACCTGTCCCCAACGGTTAAATATTCTCATTGATTTTATCCTGAATAATCCGGTCCCCTTGGGATAAAAAACTTCGTTTCGTCCATCGCCGTTGGGTGAAAAAGTATTAGGGATAAAAAAGTTTTGATTATTGCAGACTACTACAACTGTTACATCACCCGAATTTTTACAACCATAGCTATCCTCGATTTGTACAGTGTATTTTGTGGACCACCTGGGATTGGCATACGGAGACGGGCAATCAGTACAGCTTAAGTTCGTGGCTGGCATCCAGTTGTAGGAAGTAATGTTTCCTGTGTAATTCATTAGAATATTTGCACCAGAACCAACTATTATGGTAGTGGGTTCCTGTACGGGAATAGCAGTAGGTAATGGAGCAACATAGATATTCTTTGTTGCAGTTGAACTGCAGCCAATTTTATTGGATGTCACCAACTGAATGGGAAAACTGCCCGAAGCGTTATATATAACGCTATTATTTTGCTGAGATGAACTTTGCCCGTTGCCAAAATTCCATTGCCACTTGGTAAGTGTATCCGCAGTTGTTAATACACCATTAATTGGTTCAGCTATATTAAGGCATATCGTATCCCTGCTTTGAATAGTGGCAGTGGGAGTTCTATAAACAAATACTGTATCTGAAAAAGACTTGGTACAATTGTTTTGAGTGGTAACAGTAAGTGTGACAACATAAGTACCAGGTTGAGTAAAATTGTGCGATGGCTCCAGATCAGTAGAAGTGGTATTATCTCCAAAAGTCCATACTGTTGAGATGATAGGATCGTTTTTGGTGGTGAAATTTTTGAAATTCACGACACCCTGGTCACAAAACTCCTTTTTATCTTTTCCAAATAGTGGAATAGCACCGAGGATATCAATTCTTTGACGTCCATTTATTACAACCCTGCAACCGGAAATTGTATCAATAATTTCTATCCTGGGACGGTTAAAGCTTGGTCGTGAGTAAAAATGACTCAATGTTGTTGCACCGGAAGAATCAGCTGCACCATCTCCGAAATAGAAAATAAATTTAAATGAAGGCGGTACTACCAGGTTAAAATCTACATTCAACGAGTTACAGGTGGGCGGCACCAGTCCATAATTAATTTTGGTAAATGCTTCAGGATCGTAAAGGGATACAGAAGCCTGAGCTGAGTCTACACATCCTCCCGGACCAGTCAAATAAAGCTTAGGTGTGTAGTGTCCATAGTCGCCATAAAAATAACTTGGATTCTGTAAAGTACTGCTGCCCCCATCTCCAAAAACCCAACGGAACGACTTGTAATCGGAACCCTTAAAAGTAAAAGTAGTTCGCAACGGAGGACAAATAGTTGTTGTATCCTGTATGTCAAAAGCTGCCTTCGGGCTCCTGATTTTTATGTAGTCGTTTTTTGTAATCGAATCTTCACAACCTGAGATGTCAGTAATCTTCAACTTGACTGAATATACTGCATCCCCGGCAGGATAACTGTGTCTTGGATTTTGCAAATTGGAGGTACTTCCATCACCAAATTCCCATAAATATTTTAGTCCGGCACCTGAAGAAGTATCTGCAAATTGAAGTGGCGATTGTGGACAATAAAAGGTGTCAGCCCGAAAACCTACCTGTGGATTTGTAATAAGCAGATTGCCCGGAAGCCTATATCTGTCTGTGCATCCGTTGGCATCGGTCACTACCAAGGTAACTGGAAATCTGCCAGCCTTTGTATAGACATGTGTGAACGGAGGTGCATTAAATGTTTGCACTGGTGTGCTGTCACCAAAATTCCATTCCCATTTTACAATTGCTGCAGAAGCAGGAGCCGGAGTGGAAAGATCATTAAATGTAACCGCCTTATTCAAACATCCGCCCGTAGTTGCAGGCTCAAATCTTGCACTCGGACCATAGACAGTTATATAATTTGCAACAGTTTTAGTATTTGTGCATCCGTTTATGTCAGTAATTGTTAAGCTTACATCGTAAGTTCCATTGGTTGATAGTCGATCTCTCACCGAACGATCGGTCTCAGCAAGTATAGTTGAACCCACTGTCCATTCATAATTCGTGATATTGTTTGCATTATTGTTTATGGAACTTAGCGTAAACACAGAGTTTTTACAAACAGGATTTTCATTTATCGTAAAATCTGCCTTTTCATCAACAAGGGTAACAGGCTTTGTTACTGTATGTGTACAAGTACCATTCGTAATTGTTAACGTTACATTATATGTTCCCGGCCCGGGATAAGTAAAGAGCGGTGGTGTTGCAACAGTAAATTGGGTATTGGCAGGATCTCCCATTTGCCATAAATACGTTAAAGGACTAACGGCAGCGTCAACGGAACTGGTATTATTGAAGCTCACAGACCGATTTGCGCAGTTTACTGAGTATTCAAACTTAGCAATTGGTGGACGAATGGTTACTGTTGAGGCGTACGATGTAGGACAACCATTGTTTGAGACAGTCAGGGTAACCGTTAGGATACCTGTTTCCTTAAACAAATGCGTAGTGTTTTGACCACTACCTGTCGTCCCATCACCGAAATCCCAATTCCATTCAACATCGGCGCCAGGAGAAGTAATCGCCTGACCAGAAAAAGATATAGTTTCGCTGGCACATGCATTAGTGGGGTTTGCTGTATAAGTGATTGCCTGTGCCGGTGTTCCCGCAACGACGGTGTTTGGCACCGTTACCGTTTTTGCGCAGCCGCTTACTGTTGTTATCGTGAGTGAAACAGTATATTTTCCTTCGGTCGGGTAGCTGTGTGGCGGAGGAGATTTTACATTGGATGTGGTACCATCACCAAAATCCCACAAATAAGTGGCTATCGAATCTAAGGTTTGTATTGTCGCCTTCGGAGTATAAGTAAAAGGTATACATCCGCTGGCACGATTAATTGAAACGGTTGTTTCCTGGATCTTAATCAAATCTGTTTTAGTAATAGTGCTGGCGCAATCAGCCGAAGTGCCTGCAGTTAAAGTAACAGTATAATTTCCCAAACTGTTATATTGATGAGTCGGATTTTGCAGTGAGGAGGTGGTCCCATCGCCAAAATCCCATAACCAGGAAGTAGCGCCGGGTGTCATGTCAGTGAATTGAACATTAAATGGCGCCTGGCAGGATGCACTATCATTTGCGGTAAAATTCACGACAGGCTTGTTTATTACCGTCACAGTTTTTGTGATAGAGTCAGTACAACTGCTATAGTTGTTGATCAATTTGACGTTATAAGTTCCTGCAGTTAAAAAGGTTTTAATAGGATTTATTTGAGCCGACATTGTTCCATCGCCAAAATTCCACGAGGATGTCGCCGGCGCTGCGGAAGAATTATTCTGAAATGTTACCGGTTGTTCCAGGCAAATCGTTGAAGGGCTGGAAAAATCCGTATTGGTTTGCGTAATGGTAACATCTTTCTGTATTGACCCCGAGCAGCCCAAATCACTTCTTGCATTCAGGCGAACATTGTAGGTACCGGGAGCATTATAAATTGTTGTCGGGTTTTTTACAGTTGACGTTTGGCCATTCCCGAAATTCCAGGTATAAGTAATGTTACCAGGCCCGCTGGATTGGTTTTGAAAATTAATGGCAAAAGGTGCTTTACAAGAACTTGGATCAGAAAAATTAAAATTTGTTTCCACGCCATCTACCACTCTTATGTATCGACCTCTTGAAATTCTGCGTTCGCAACCATTGCTGCTGATTACCTTTAAGGTTACGGTGTAAAAGCCGGTAGTGGCATACGTATGTGAAGGATTTTGTTGTGAGGAAGTACCACCATCTCCAAATTCCCATTCCCAGGAGGCGATCGTTCCAACAGGAGAAGATGAAAGATCGGTAAACCGAACAGTAGCTGGCACACAAGCCAGCCGTATATTGGCGTCAAAGTCTGCAATGGGCGAAGGATAGACTGTTATATAGTCGATTTTCTCGATTTGGTCTATCCCGTTCGCATTTCGTACTACCAACTTCACGGAGTAAGTGCCAGGAGTTGCAAAAGAAACAGTGGGATTTTGCGCATTGGATAATGTTCCATTGCTGAATTCCCAATTCCATTCGGTGGGACTGCCACTTGATTGATCGGTAAATTTTACAGCCAAGGGAGCACAACCAGATGTAGTGTTGGCAGTAAAATTAGCAACAGGATTTTGTCCAAAAGCATGGGGCATTCCGGAGATAGCAAATATGAAAACAACTAGCGTTTTCCTGAGAGTATTGTAAAATTGAGTTTTCAGTACGTTTGGTTTTATTTGCTACCTAAGAACGGCCTTAGCCGGAAAAAATTATTCAGGGAAAAACGAAAATAAAATATCTTTTCTAAGTGATCGGGTTTTCCGCAGGAATTATAGATTAAATGTGTTAATTACTCTGGTCATAAGTGGTGGCGCTTATAACTTTTCTAATCGCAAAGACTTGGTTTCCGTGGTGGTGTTTTGAGATGCTACTACATAAGTCCAACTATTGTTATCTACATGCCAGGCGCCATTGAGTAAACTAAGTGGGGGAACGGAATTGGAAAAATTCGCCGTGATTGTCATCGTTGTGGCATCTCCGTCCCATGTCCCCGTTTTTTCGACCACTCCGTCTTTTATCGCATCGACGGTTCTGTTGCTGTAATATTGAAATTTGTAACCTGTGAAATCCGAAGTGATAACTGCTCCGTCCTTTTTGAAACTCGTAATTACCCATTGCCCATCCGTCATTGCGGAAATGACAGCATTTTCCTTGATCTTATCAACCGTTTTTTTACAGCCAACGGTCATCAGAAAGAATAATAAAGCGGGAATGGGGAAAATGATCTTTCTCATAGGTTAAGTTGTGTCGCCAATTTAAGGTTATCCTTCGAAATATACAATAGTAGTTTAACCTGATTTTGAGTTGATTTAAGCCAAAGCAATTAAAACCTGAAAAAGAATCAATTAGCCGGGAAACCAGGCTGGTTCATCATGGCATTGATTTTTTGAAAGTACCGATCTGTATTGCTTTGAATAAAAATGATCAATTGATAGTTGTCGAGCCAGCCAAATGGAAGATGTGTAAAATGATTTCGAATGTCACTTGTGGTCGTTCTCAGGTATTTAAGCCGCTTGGTCCGTGAAAATTTAAAGGCTGAAGCCGCCTTGTCCATTGATTCCCAGGTATTTGATAACGGGCTTATTATAAATGCATTGTTGTTTTCGGGATTTTCGCAAGCATATCGCTGAATTGCTTCATCACTCAAAATAACTTCAGCACGTCTTTCCGGCGCAACAGGCAAAGCCATGGATGCATCAAATTTTTTCCATAAATATTCTTCTGTCGAAACTAATCGATAAAAACACTCCTTTATGCTTAATTGATCAGCGGTCTTTTTATAATTAAGCTGCTCAGGCGATAGTCCCTTAATGGTTTTTAAAAGTTCGGTTCTGGTGTCCTTGAAATTAGTGATAACAAATTTTCTTTCCTGGGAAGTAAGAGTGTTGTTTTTTAAAGTTCCTGCGAAGCCTGTAACTACTAAAAGTGTAAGTAGAATGCGGCCTTTGGTTCTTTTTAGCATCGTTGTTTATTAAATGAATAAAACGGCGGCTATTAACTTCAGAATCAAAAACGAAAGTAAAGTTAAGTATCCTGAGATTTCTAGCGTCGTTATTCTTTTAGTGGTCTTTTTTTTACCATTCCTCCTTTAGTGTCGCGAATGCTTTGCATGACGATAAAAGCGTTAGGGTCGATTTTTTCTATTTCATTCGTAAGCCGGCTTATTTCTAGCCTGGTGACCACTGTGAAAAGAATATCGGTGGCTACAAAGTTTTCACCTCTCTTGCCAAAGCCTCTTCTGCCTGAATAAATAGTAAGACCCCGCCCCATTCCTTGCTTGATAAATTCTGCTATTTCATCACTTCTGTTTGAGATGATAGTTACCCCGGTAAATTCTTCAACTCCTTCCAACACAAAGTCAACTGTTTTTGATGCGGCCAAATAAGTAAGCATGGCATACATCGCTATTTCAACAGAAAGAAGATAAGCCGCTGCAGAAAAGATAAGGATATTAAAAACAAGTATGAAATCACCAACACTCAGGCTCTGTTTGCGGCTAAAAAAAATAGCCAGGATCTCTGTGCCATCAATCACAGCCCCGCCGCGGATAGTAAAACCAATACCGGCCCCCAAAAAAAATCCACCAAATACCGCCACTAATAATTTGTCATCTGTCACCATGGGATAAGGAATGACTACAACAGCCAATGCCAGCAAAGTGATAGCAACAACACTTTTTAAGCTGAACCCTTTACTGATTTGTTTCCACCCCAATAAAATGAAGGGTAAATTAAAGATGATGATCAATGCCGCGAAAGGAAGTCCTGTTTTTGCATTTACCAGAAGTGATATACCCGTTACTCCACCATCGATAAAGTTATTAGGCATTAAAAAGCTTTTTAATCCAAAGCCGGCAGATAGTACACCCAACGCCACCAAAACTGCACTACGGATGTAATCTTTTATGGTCCTCTGCACCCGCCAGGAATGCTTGGCCTTTTGATAACGGCTTACTGGCTGGAATTCAGTTTTGCCCAGCGCAACTTCTACTTTTTCCCGAAGATTACTGAGAATGCGGTTAGTCATCTTTCCAAAGTTAGTTGAAAGAAATTTTATTAGTGTAGCTCACATTTGTTCAAATGGTTAACTTGCTGTACTCTTTTTAAAAATGATTATATGCTGATAGCCGAACTAATTTCTTTTTTGGAATCAATAGCTAATCGGTCTCTCCAGGAAAGTTATGATAATGCGGGTCTCATTACGGGCGATCCGGGATGGGAGTGCAGTGGGGTTATTTGTTGCCTGGACTCTACGGAAGAAGTAATCGACGAAGCAATTAAAAAAAAATGCAACCTCGTAATTGCACATCACCCTATAATTTTCAAGGGGCTTAAAAAGATCAATGGGAGAAGTTATGTTGAAAGAACAGTTATAAAAGCTATAAAAAATGATATTGCCATTTATGCCATTCATACTAACCTCGACAATATACTTGGAGGTGTAAGTGGCGAGATGGCAAAAATGTTGGGCTTGCAAAATGTCTCCATTCTTGCTCCCAAAGAGAGTAGTTTAAAAAAGCTATTTGTTTTTGTACCCGTTGAAAAAGCGGAGCAGGTTCGGAATGCTATTTTTGATGCCGGTGGGGGACAAATTGGAAATTACAGCGAGTGCAGTTTTAACGCAGAAGGTTGGGGCACATTTAAAGCAGGACCGGGTACAAACCCATTTGTCGGCAAAATTTCAGAACAACACCAGGAAAAGGAGTTAAAAATTGAAGTGATTTTTCCAACCTATTTGGAAGCGAAGATTGTCGGGGCTATGAAATCTGCACATCCCTACGAGGAAGTGGCTTATGATATAGTTGAGTTGGTAAATGTTCATCCAAAAACTGGTTCAGGTGTAATCGGGGAACTTCAATCGCCCATGGATGAGATCAATTTTTTAAAACATTTAAAATCAGTTTTTAAGTTGCCATTGATCCGGCACACAAATCTCAGGGGCAAACCAATAAGCAAAGTAGCGGTCTGTGGGGGGGCAGGCAGTTTTTTGATTTTCAATGCGTTAAGTTTAAAAGCGGATATTTACATTACCGGAGATATCAAATACCACGAATTTTTCGATGCAAATGGCCAAATGATTATCGCCGACATCGGCCATTACGAAAGCGAACAGTTTACCATTAACTTATTGCAGGAAATTTTGGTAGAAAAATTCCCTACCTTTGCCGTCCTTAAAACAGAAGTGATAACCAATCCGGTTTATTACTTCTGAAGCCT
Organism: Terrimonas pollutisoli; assembly: GCF_029360765.1. Lineage (GTDB taxonomy): Bacteria > Bacteroidota > Bacteroidia > Chitinophagales > Chitinophagaceae > Terrimonas_B > Terrimonas_B pollutisoli. The sequence goes on from NZ_JARKNA010000001.1 coordinate 188,865, forward strand.
TAAACTTCAAATAAAACAATGGCAAACGTTAAAGAATTTTCTGTTGAAGAAAAGTTGACTTCCTTAGTTACTCTCCAAAAGATAGAAAGCAAGATGGATGAAATCCGGATTTTGAAAGGTGAGCTGCCTATGGAGGTAGCTGATCTGGAAGATGAAATCCAGGGATTGCATTCACGTCAAACACGTATTGAAGAAGAGATCAACGGCGTGACTGATTTTATTCAGCAACGAAAGGATGCTATTAAAGAAGCTGAAGCGTTGGTAAAAAAATACGAGAAACAAAGCGATAATGTAAAAAACAACCGTGAGTTTGAAGCCATTAACAAAGAGATGGAGATGCAGCAGTTGGAAATTAAACTCGCCGAAAAGCATATTAAAGACGCCACTGAAGAAATAGCTGAGAAAGCTGTTTTATTGGAAAGGGCGAAGAAGAATATTGGTAATAAGGAGGCAACGCTATCCAACAAAAAAGGTGAACTGGAAAAAATCATCGCGGCTAATGAGAAGGAAGAAAAGCACTTTGCTAAATTGGCTGAAGATGCAAGACAGCATGTTGACGCCCGTTTATTAGCCAGCTATGAAAAAATTCGTAAGAGCTATCGTAATGGTTTAGCAGTGGTACCAGTTGAAAGAGATGCCTGCGGTGGTTGCTTTTATTCAATTCCTCCACAAAAGCAAAGTGAAATCAAACAGCATAAAAAAGTGATGGTGTGTGAGAACTGCGGCCGTATCCTGGTAGACGAAGAGTTAAGTAATAACGTAGAAATAAAATAATTTTTTTCTTTTTTTTATTTTCCCCGTCCTGCTTTGGCAAGGCGGGGTTTTTTATTGGGTTATATTTTTGCCTTTAGTTAATTTGCTCATTTGTTGAGAAAATTTTCCTAATTCATTCCATATTCATGCTGCAGAGATTGACGATAAATAACTATGCGATTATCGAAAAGCTGGAAATTGAGTATTCAAAGAAATTGAATATCATCACCGGTGAAACGGGTGCGGGTAAGTCAATCATTGTCGGGGCTTTGGGTTTAATTCTTGGAGAAAGAGCCGATTCCGCTGTGTTGGTAAACAAAGAAAAAAAATGTGTAGTCGAAGGAGTTTTTTATCCTGACAATAAAAACATGATAAAAAGTTTCCTGAGGGAGAATGGACTGGATGTTGAAGAAGAGTTGGTGCTTCGCCGGGAAATTGGTACCAATGGAAAATCCAGAGCTTTTGTCAATGATACCCCGGTTAATCTTTCTCAACTGCAGCAACTGAGTTCTTTACTGGTGGATCTTCATCAGCAATTTGATACGTTAGAAATAGGAGAGAGCGATTTTCAAAGAGAGGTAATAGATGCGTTGGCTGGCAATTCGGATTTACTAACTAATTACCAATCGTTATTTCACCAATGGCAGCTGGTGAATAATGAAGCCGAAGAATTAAAAAAGCAAAAACTGCAGTTCGATAAAGAAGCTGACTATAACCAGTTTCAGTACAAAGAGCTGGAGGAAATTGGATTCAAAGAAAATGAATTGGAAAATATTGATGCAGAATTAAAGATGCTGAGTCATGCCGAAGGCATTAAAGGAGCCTTAAACAAAGTTTATTTTAATCTGGAAGAGAGTGAAAACCCTGTTGTGCCCCAGATAAAGAGTTTGTTTAATCAACTTAACGCTTACCAGTCATTCCATCCCGATCTGCCTGCACTGGTACAACGATTACAATCATCACAAATAGAGTTGCAGGACATTGCTGATGAGGTAAGCCGCATCAGCGATCATATTAATTACGATCCTGAAAAAATTGAACAATTAAATGAACGGCTTTCTACCGGCTATAAACTTTTTAAAAAGCACGGTGTACAAACTACGAATGAACTGCTCCACATTCAAAAGGGTTTGGAAGAGAAGTTGAAAGCTGTATTGAATATTGATGAAGCCATCCAGCAAAAAGAAAAGGAAAGTCAACGATTAAAAGATGAAGCAATAAAGCAAGCAACGAAAATTTCTGATGTGCGTAAACAACAGGTAAAGCCATTAGAAGAAAAAGTGAACAAGTTGCTGTCACAGGTGGGCATGCCGAACGCAAAATTGAAAGTTGATTGCAAAAGAGAAGATCGCCTGAATCAATATGGAATGGATGTTATCGAATTTTTATTTGATGCCAATAAGAGCGGGCAGTTTCAGCCTGTCCGTAAAGTAGCCAGCGGAGGCGAGCTTAGCCGGCTAATGCTTTGTATAAAATCATTGGTAGCGCAATCGATCGATCTTCCGACAATGATCTTCGACGAAATCGATACCGGCATTTCAGGCGAGGCCGCAAAACAGGTGGGGATTATTTTGAAAGACCTGGCGGCAAAAAGACAGATTATCTGCATCACTCATCAGCCGCAAATTGCAGGCAGGGCTGATGCACATTTCTTTGTTTACAAAGAAATAATAAAGGACGTAGTGAAAACAAATATCCGCCAGTTAGCTGCGGAGGAAAGAATTACCGCGATAGCTAAAATGTTAAGTGGTGAGAAGCCTACGGCAGCTGCGTTGGAAAATGCAAGAGAAATGCTGGCGAATTGAAAAGCGAGACCATAAGGTTTAATTTTTTAAAGAAACCATGCCAGCTGTCTTCAAACTTATATTATTTCTCATCATAGTTGGAATGATGTTGATTTCAGGGTATTACTCCTTCATTTTTTTGAATAGAAAAATTAATGAAAGTAACACGGGCTGGGAAATAACCGGATATTCCGTTCTATTATTTGTAATAAACCTACTGTTATTCTTTGGGGGATTGTTGCTGCTGATCCGGATCTATGCATTTCTTGTAAATGTTGAGTAACCATTTATCGCTATTTTTACCCGCAAATTTTATTAAATCAATTACTATGGCATATAACTTACTTAAAGGGAAAAGAGGAATTATCACCGGGGCATTAGATGCAAATTCTATTGCCTGGAAAGTGGCTGAAAAGGCACACGAGGAAGGAGCAACTTTTGTTTTAACCAATGCACCTATCGCCATGCGTATGGGTGAAATAAAAAAACTGGCTGAAGCAACAGGTTCAGAAATCGTTCCCGCCGACGCAACGAATGTTGAAGAGTTAACAACGCTATTCACAAAATCACAGGAAATACTGGGCGGAAAAATTGATTTTGTATTGCACTCAATCGGGATGAGTGTGAACATCCGGAAAAATATTCCTTATACCGAGTCCAATTATGAGTATTTTATGAAAGGCATTGATGTATCTGCCATGTCTTTTCATAAGATGTTAAGTGTGGCAAGAAAGCTGGATGCAATCAATGAATGGGGTAGTGTAGTCGCACTTACTTACATGGCCGCGCAACGTACCTATCCCTTTTATACAGACATGGCTGATATCAAAGCTATGCTGGAGTCAATTGCCCGCAGCTTTGGCTATCACTATGGCGTGGAGAAGAAAGTTCGCATTAACACCGTTTCCCAGTCGCCGACAAAGACAACTGCCGGAACAGGGATAAAAGGATTTGGTGATTTTTATGATTATGCCAACGCCATCGCTCCATTGGGCAATGCCACGGCAGAAGACTGCGCCAATTATTGCATCACCCTATTTTCCGATCTTACCAAAATGGTGACCATGCAAAACCTGTTTCATGACGGAGGTTATTCAACTACAGGTGTCAGTACTGAAGTAATGCAGAAATTGGGCGTAGAATAAATACAACGAGCGGAAATAACAAAAGCCTCCATATTGGTTGGAGGCTTCATTATTATTAGAGTTTACCAGTACTCCCCTTTAGGGGATGGGGGGTTAATATTCGTCTTCGTTAAACAAGAAATCTTCTTGTGTCGGGTAGTCAGGCCAGATGTCTTCAATAGTTTCATACACGTCCTGACCTTCATCTTCCAGTTCCTGCAGATTCTCCACCACTTCAAGTGGAGCACCTGAACGGATCGAATAATCAATCAATTCGTCTTTGGTAGCAGGCCAGGGTGCGTCTTCCAGGTAGGAGGCCAATTCTAATGTCCAAAACATATTTCGAAGGGTTTATTTGGTTAATAGCTGAATTTCAGGATAAGTTATTACCCCATTTTTTCGCAAATGTAACGGTATTAACGAATTTTCCAAATCCTTAGTTGTACAGCAGGTGTTGAATAATTTCCTAAAGTTCAGCGCTGCTTTCAGACTTGTTTTGCCCGTCGGGGTGATTTTATGGATATTTGATTAATTTAAAAGGATTTAACACCATGATCTCGGGGAAAAATATTCATAAAAAGTATGATACAGTAGAGGTATTGAAGGGGGTAGATATGGACATTCAAAAGGGAGAAGTGGTAAGTATAGTAGGGCCGTCCGGATCTGGTAAAAGTACATTACTGCATATTCTGGGTACTCTCGATAATGCCGATAGCGGAACGGTAACTATGAACAATGTTCCTATAAACTCTTTGAACGGTAAGAAATTGGCTGCTTTCAGAAATAAGCACATTGGCTTTGTTTTCCAATTTCACCACCTGTTGCCTGAATTTACTGCCCTTGAAAACGTGTGTATTCCCGGATGGCTGGCTGGTAGAAAAAGGAGTGAAGTAAAGGAAGAAGCCGTGAACTTATTGACGATGCTGGGACTTTCTCACCGGATGGAAAATAAGCCCAACCAGCTATCGGGTGGAGAGCAACAAAGGGTGGCTGTAGCAAGAGCTTTGATCAACAAGCCGGATATTGTGATGGCAGACGAACCTACCGGCAATCTTGATTCTGTCAATGCAAAAGAACTTCATCAATTGTTCTTTGATTTGCGGGATAAATTTAACCAGACATTCCTGATCGTTACGCACAATGAAGAACTGGCTCAGTTAAGCGACCGGGTATTGCATATGAAGGATGGGAAAATAGTGCCCCCATCCCCTGAAGGGGGGTAATAGAACCTTATCTAAAAATTGCAGGATCCTATTTTTTGATGCGGGAATATTTCATTTAGGAAAAATTCTAAACATTCCTTGAAAGACAGGGGCTAGACTCTCGGCTTCCAGGGAATATCAGCGATGTTTAGCGAATGGCTGGTATATCTCGCCAGCACAAATAAATAATCACTCAACCTGTTGAAATATTTCGGTATTATTGGTTCCACTTCATTTTTCTCTATTTCCAACCTTACACAGCAACGTTCCGCCCTGCGGCAAATACAACGGGCAATATGCAAGTGTGAAATAGTAGGGTGCCCGCCGGGTAAAATAAAGGATTTCATAGCCGGGAGTATCTCATTCATCGCATCCATCTCTTTCTCTAATAGCGAAACATCTTCTTCCTTCAGATCAGGAATTTTCATTTTGGTTTCCTTTTCCGGATCACAAGCCAGGGCTGAACCAATGGTGAACAACCGATCCTGGATTTCCTGCAGTATTGTTATACCGTTTTTGTCGGTCAAAAGATCTTTGCATAAGCCAATATACGAGTTGAGTTCATCCACGGTTCCGTAGGCTTCAATCCGGAGATGCGCTTTGGAGACTTTTGTTCCGCCGATTAGCGATGTAGTGCCCTTATCACCCGTTTTAGTATAGATTTTAGAAGACATTATGTTCAGGTTGGATATCTTTCCTGTTCAAATTTTTAATAAGATGTTTAAGCAATGACTTTTACAAGGTCCCCTTTAGGGGATTTAGGGGTATCGCTTTCAATGATGCCATCCCGTAGCCTGACAATCCTCAGTGCATGATTGGCGATATCTTCCTCGTGGGTTACCAATACAACGGTATTACCGCGGCCATGTATGTCACCAAAAATATCCATGATTTCGTATGAGGTCTTGGTGTCTAAATTTCCGGTGGGCTCATCTGCTAAAATGATGGCAGGATCGTTAACCAATGCACGGGCAATGGCTACCCGTTGTGACTGGCCCCCGCTCAATTCGTTGGGCCTATGGTGACTTCGGTCGGAAAGATTGACCATGTCCAGTACATGCATTGCTTTTTCATTGCGCTGCTTCTTATTCATCCCCGCATATACCAGCGGCAGTGCAACATTTTCCAATGCGGTGAGACGGGGCAACAAATTGAATTGCTGAAAAACGAACCCAATTTCTTTATTCCGGACTTCGGCCAGTGAATTGTCCAGCATTTTGCTTACATCCTGGTCGTTCAATATATATTTTCCCGAAGTAGGGGTATCAAGACACCCGAGTATGTTCATCAACGTGCTCTTACCCGATCCCGATGGGCCCATCAATGCGACGTATTCGTTTTTATAAATCTCCAGTGAAACGCCTTTTAAAACTTCAAGAACATTTTTGCCCATGTAATAGTTCTTGCGGATGTGTTCCAGGTGAATAATTGAGCTCATAGTTAAAGTCTGAGGGCTGAAGCCGAAGGTTGGAAATCCGGGTTTCGGTTCGGGCCTTATTTTTTTATTACTTTAGGGACCTTGAAAAACTTCTCGTCATGGGAAGGCGCATTTTTTAACGCTTCGTCACGGCTCACCGACCCTTTCACTTCGTCATCCCGTAATACGTTTACTTCTTCACTCATGTGTAACATGGGCTTCACATTTTCCAGGTCCAATTCATTCAGCTTTTCTACAAAAACGATCATCCGCTGCAGATCGTTCTTAATCTCTTGCTTTTCAGCATCATTGAATTTCAACCGGGCAAGATTTGCCAGCTTTTCCACTAATGCATCATTTACTTCCATCAAACAAATATAGTTTGCAAATCGCAATAGGCAATTTGCAATGAACAATTGACAATTGAAAAAATACCGGTAACAGGGAACAGGAAACCGGCAACTTCCCACTTTTCTTATCTTCGCCGCCCTATGGCTAAGCAGAAAGAAAAAGTAATGAGTGGCATTCGCCCCACAGGTTTCTTACACCTGGGAAATTATTTTGGGGCATTAAGCAACTATGTGAAAATGCAGGAGGATTATGAATGTTATTTCATGGTGGCGGATTGGCACTCTTTAACTACTCACCCCGATACCAAAGAACTGCGGAGCAGTGTTTTGAGGGTATTGGCGGAGAATATTGCTTCGGGACTGAATCCGGAAAAAGCGGCTTTATACCTGCAAAGCAGTGTACCGGAAATAGCAGAATTGTATATGCTGCTGAATATGCTGGCTTATAAAGGGGAATTAGAAAAGACGCCGACATTTAAAGATAAAGTGAGATTGCAGCCGCAGAATGTCAATGCCGGTCTGCTGACCTACCCGGTTTTAATGGCCGCCGATATTCTTATTCATCGGGCCAAATATGTTCCTGTTGGAAAAGACCAGGAGCAACATTTGGAAATTGCCCGCAATTTTGTTCAACGTTTCAACAGGCGTTATACCGAAGTATTTCCGGAACCGGTAGCGTTTAATTTCGGTGCAAATTTGCTGAAAGTGCCCAGCCTTGACGGGGCAGGGAAGATGAGTAAAAGTGAAAATCAAATGGCTACTTTATACCTGGCCGATAGCGATGACCTGATCAGGAAAAAAGTAATGAAAGCCAAAACAGATAGCGGTCCTACCGAAATGAATTCAAAAAAACCGGACTATATCGAAAACATCTTTTTGCTGATGAAGCTGGTCAGCAATGAAGAAGTACTAAAGAAATTTGATAACGACTTTAATAACTGTACTATTCGCTACGGTGATATGAAAAAGCAACTGGCAGAAGATATGGTTAGGTTCATTGCCCCGATACGGGAAAAGGCAGAAAACATTTACCGGGATGAAAATTACCTAAAGCAGGTGGTGGAGATGGGTGCTGAAAAAGCCCGCAAGAGTGCACAAATCACCTTTCAACTGGTGAGAGAAGCCATGGGGATGAAATATTTTTAGACCCTATCCCCTAAAGGGGCAACGAAGATTTTCTTTTGAAAGAAGTGCGAAAAGATTTTATATATTCATTTATTTAAACAGAAAATTCTCCACCTGAGGGTGGAATAGGGCATGGCAAAATCAAAGAAACCAAAGCATATAGCAGTAGCGGGTAATATTGGGGCGGGAAAGACGACATTGACAGAAATGCTGAGCAAACATTATAAATGGATACCCAATTTTGAAGATGTTGATCATAATCCATACCTGATGGATTTTTATGAGGATATGCCCCGCTGGAGTTTTAATCTTCAAATCTATTTTTTGAATAGCCGGCTTCAACAATTAGTCGAAATTCAAAAAGGTACTGAGACCGTCATTCAGGATAGAACTATTTACGAGGATGCCAACATCTTTGCGCCTAATTTGCATGAGATGGGGTTGATGAGCAAACGTGATTTTGATAATTATTTCCATTTCTTTCAAACTTTGAAAACCCTGGTGCAACCACCAGACCTGATGATCTATCTTAATGCATCGGTGCCTACACTGGTGGGGCAGATCCAGAAGCGGGGGAGAGAATACGAGGAAAATATCCGGCTCGATTATCTCAAACGACTCAATGAATATTATAATAAATGGATTGACTCCTACAAAGAAGGTCAGCTGTTGATCATTGATGTTGATAAGAATAAATTTGCCGAGAAGGAGGAAGACCTTGGGGAGATCATTTCCAAAGTAGATGCGCAGCTCTACGGATTATTTTAACTGTTTCCAGACAAACTATCTGCTTTAAAGTAATAACTTGTGAGTGAGAAAAATTCACTTGTTCAAACAAAACAAGAATATGAAAGCGATAGTTTTATTTTCACTGGTTATGCTGGCTATTTCAGCAAGATCCCAATCTTTAAAAGAAGCTTTGTATGGGGGTAAATTAAAAGCCGATACAGGAGCTGTGATCAGGAAAGGTGATAGTTTGAAGATCCAGGAAAATATGGCCCAAAAGGTCGTTGAAGATTCTATAAAGAAAAGCACAGCCGACTCAATAAGAAAAGAAGCGATAGCTATACAAAAAGAAAAGGCCATCGCTGCTGGCCAGGATACAACGGCTATTGTATACGCAGATACCATCTCGGCCACGTCCCCGGAAATATCAGCTACAGAAAAAGCTCTTCCCAAAGACAATAATAAAATCTGGAAAGCCTATATCGATTCGCTTACTACGACCATAAAGTCAGAAGTGCTTAGTTCCGGTAAGATAAAAAAGGGAAATTATTTCGTACTGATAGATTATAAAATCAATCCTGATGGACAAATTTCCGTTACCAGTGTGACCTCAGATCCTCAAAACTCTTACTTAGAGCAAAATATCAAGGATAGGTTAACATTGGATGGTCCCCGTTTAAATCCTGTTATTGATGCTAATGGAAGAGCAAGGACAGTGAATAAAAAGCAGACGCTGAATTTTGTGAAATAAATTATTCCGGGAAACGATAGTGGATAAAATAGATAGCTTTCAAAGGCTATCTATTTTATTAATTGTAATTGGCGAAGTCTTTATAATCAAGAAGTGTCTGGTCAATCTTTTTTAACCATTCAGCCTGTTTCTCTTTTTTGATGCTATGATTGGTCTCTTTGTCGTATTCATTTTGCATGTTTTCCTTTTCCGTAGTTATATCATCATAGATATTTTTCAGGTCGGTTTTAAAACTATTTTTATTAAACCGGTATTCGCGCAATCGACGGTTTAATTTGCGGGCAAAAATTTCGGCAATATCAAAATGTCCCTGCTCATGCGCTAGTACATAATCAGTTTTATGCGAGCCCCAGGACCGGGTCTTTGAAAAGCTGCAGGTGATTTTGTAACCAAAGCCTTTGTTGTTAAAACTATATTCGATTCCGAGGTAGGTAGCCGTTGACGCCACAGCATCCGACTCAGGTTTGGGGCTACCCTTGTAATCGGCCCAGGTCAACTTCTTATTGGCACTCCAGCTAATCAGTTCTTCATCGTTGGATTGACCAATGGCTATAACAGAAACCAGCATTGAAAAAATAGTTAATAGATTTTTCAGCATAAGACCTAAAACGAGATCGGGAAGTGAAAAGTTGTACCTAAAACCTAAATAAGTTCATAAAAAAATCTTTTCAAAACTGGTGGCACACGAATGAAAGCAACGTGAATGATAAAAGAAGAGAAAATCATCTGACCAGGTTACGTGGTAAAATCGTTTTTTGATAATAGGAGAAACAAATGGCTCCATTGCTTCCGGTTCATCCCTGCGATTCCACAACTCACACAATCTCTCCTTTTACCCTTGCCTACGATGCCAGCGGTAACCGGATCACTAAAACAGTTAGTGGCAAAACTACCGTGTACGTACGTGATGCCAGTGGTAATGTGATGGCCATTTATGAAAAAGGAAACAGCGAAATTAACAATGGCAATCTTAGCCAGACCGAAGCCCACCTGTATGGCAGCAGCCGCCTGGGTATATATAACCTGAAGCGAAACATGGAAAATCCTGATGTAAATACAACAGGTATTTATAGTTTTGAAAGAGGTAATAAGCTCTTTGAATTAAGCAATCATTTAGGCAATGTATTGGTAACAATTACCGACAAAAAGAAAGCTGTTGACAGTGATGCCGATGGCGATATTGATTATTACGAGGCCGATGTAGTAAGTGCTAGTGATTATTTAGTCTTTGGAATGATAATGCCTGGACGCAATTATTCTTCTGGCTATAGGTATGGTTTTAACGGAAAGGAAAATGATAATGAAGTGAAAGGTGAGGGTAACCAGCAAGATTATGGACTGAGAATTTATGATCCGAGATTAGGGAAGTTTTTATCAGTCGATCCGATTACACGATCTTATCCCGAATTGACTCCATACCAGTTTGCGAGCAATTCTCCAATAGCTGGAGTTGATTTGGATGGGGCCGAATTTAGATTGAGTATATTGGATCCAAATGTTACAGAGAATTTCCTTTGGGCATTAAATGATGGAGATATTTATCGGGCAAGGAGAATTATTTTTGATGCTTTACACACAAAACTAACAAAGGATGTCATAAGAAACATAAACGATATCTCTACAACTACATATGATGATAAAACATTAAGCCCTCTTAGAAAAATAAATGTTATTGATGGGGCGAATCAGGCAATACTAGAATGGGAAAAAGATACTGAAGGCATGGAAGTTGAAATGAATCGTGGCCTTGGAAGACCTTATAACGCAAAAGCAGAAAGTGACTTTACGTTTATTTGGCTAGAGACAAAACCTTTTCCAGAAGGACCTCATAGTATGGAAGATAAGAATTACCCTGTTGATGTTAGAGCTTTCAATACGCCAGCGTATACTGACTACTATAAAGAGAATGATTTTCGGGGGTGGTATAGTACTGTTGACGTTAGTGTAGGGGGCGTAACGGGTTCAGGGTCCGTTTACGGCTATTTGAAAGGAAGTGGCTATGTTCAATATGCAGTTAATTCTGTTGGAGCGGCAGCTCCATTTGCTTATAATTTATCACGGATGGGGGGTAAAATATGGGGGAATGCTACGACTAAATCTGAATTTTATGATCCTAGTATTCTATCTGGTTGGGGTGCACAGTTAGGTGCGGGGGGGGGGCATATAGAGGAGCTGCAATTCAAGGAGGCGTATGGGGAAGTTTTAATACAAATGAGGCAGCTGGAGTTTTTAACTTAAAAAATGCCACCTTTTATGGTGGGTATGGGGGTATCGGTGTTAGCATTGATGTTATGAAAGGCTTTTTCAAGAGATTACGACCTTCGCCATCAAAGGGTGTTTCTGGCGGAGCTGCTGTAACATTTTCTACACTACTTCAAAAGAAATAATAAATAATGAGGAAATACTTTTTATTGATATTATGCTTATTTGCTGTGGCTAGTGTTGGATTTTTAATTATTAAAAGGAATACAATAAAAAGTATGCGGGAAGAATGTTCACTAGAGTTAAGAGGTAAAGTAAAGAAAATGGTAAAAAAGAAGAATGAAAAAAATTATTTAATCGTTTTTGATGATGGAAGGGAATATCAAATTGTTTTTTACGATTTAAATTCAATGGTAGACATTGGTGATTCACTAATTAAACACAAAAATACTTTTACGTTTGTTATTTATAAACCGGATAGACCAGATAGTGTGATTTATGTAGCCGAATCTCGGCTGTATAAGTGTCAAAATGAGGATGGTGTATCAAATTAATAGCAGACCCCCCGTTGTAGTTAGTTTGTCGTGCATTGAAAGTTTCAAAAAATAAAAAAAGTTGAAAGGTTGTGCTGAGATTGTTTCTGCCCGTAGTCTTCCTTCCTAACCGTTTCCGCCCATGTCTCCATGCAGGGTTATGTGAGCAGGGCATGGGACATTGGGCATTTGCGAAGATGTCCTTCCATTCAATACTTTTTTCCTGCCCGGAGTCTTCCTTCCTGACCGTTTCGGCCCATGTCTCCCTGCGGGATTATGTGTGCCAGCCAGGGGACATTGGGCGTTGTGTAACGTATATTCCTATCCCATATCTTTACGCTATGCCGGTACGGAGAGATATACCTTATTGTGAGGGATTGTTCTTTATCACATTTACCTGTTATAGATGGCTACCGATGATAGATCTAGCAAATAGTTATGACCTAGTGTACGGCTGGTTTGACTATTTGAAGAAACAAAATCACCGGATTGCCGGGTATGTTATCATGCCTAATCATCTTCATGCCCTGATAGATTTTTCAACTACAACAAAGAAGATTAATACCATTATCGGAGATGGCAAACGGTTTATGGCTTATGAAATAATCAAAAGGCTGCAGCAGGCAGATAAAATCGATATACTGATGGCGTTGGAAAAAGGAGTGGCGGCAAAGGGTAAGGAGAAAGGAAAGCTGCATGAAGTATGGGAAGAATCATTTGACTGGAAAATTTGTGAAACGGCTGAGTTTGCTTATCAAAAGTTGATCTATATGCACAACAATCCATGCAGTGGGAAGTGGAAATTGGTTGAAGATATTACCAGGTATGAGCATAGCTCGGCAAGGTATTATATCACAGGTAAGCATGCAGGTTATATTGTTACGGATATAGAAGCAATATTCAGTGAGAGATGTGCGGCAGATGAGCTATCTAAAATAAAGTTAGAAGAGAAATTTGTTGATAGAAATGGGCAGATGTCTTCGTAGCTGCCCGGAGTCCCTGCCATCACACAAAAGCCCGGCCGGGGAGACTCCGGGCGGAAACAAGAATCTACAACCAAATATGAGCATGTTCGGTATTATATCACAGATAAGCATGCAGTTCAGGTTATGTTGTTACGGATATAGAAGCAATATTCAGTGAGAGATATGTGGCAGATGAGCTATCTAAAATAAAGTTAGAAGAGAAATTTGTTGATAGAAATGGGCAGATGTCTTCGTAGCGGCCCGGAGTCCCTGCTATCACACAAAAGCCCGGCCGAGGAGACTCCGGGCGGAAACGAAACGAGATCGGGAAGCGAAAAGTTGTATTTAAAAACTAAATAAGTTCACAAAAAAAACTCCCTCCGATATTTCGAAAGGAGTTTAGTATGTCAAGCAATCGCAAAGGATTAAATTTTTGGCGCAGCAGCCAATACTTCGGCTGTCACTCCATCCTTATATTTTTCAAAATTTTTAATAAACAGACTGGCCAGGAATTTTGCCTTTTCATCATAAGCATTTTTATCCGTCCACGTGTTACGCGGATTTAAAATGTCTGAAGGCACAGCAGGGCATTCCTGCGGTACGGCCACTCCGAATATGGAATCAAAATCATATTCAACATTGCTCAATTTTCCATCCAGTGCCGCTGAGATCATGGCACGGGTATATTTCAGTTTCATCCTGTTGCCAATGCCATAGGGGCCGCCTGTCCAGCCAGTATTGATCATCCACACATTCACTTTATGTTCCTGCATTTTTTTACCCAACATTTCAGCATACTTACCCGGATGTAATGGAAGAAACGGAGCGCCGAAACAAGCACTGAATGTTGACTTTGGCTCTGTCACTCCCGCTTCTGTGCCGGCTACTTTTGCCGTATAGCCGGAAATGAACTGGTACATTGCCTGGCCCGGGGTCAATTTAGAGACAGGTGGTAACACACCAAATGCATCACAGGTAAGAAAGAAAATATTTTTTGGTAAACCACCAACGGATGGTTCAAGTGCATTACTGATATAATCAAGAGGGTAAGAAACCCTTGTATTTTCGGTTATAGACGCATCGTCAAAATTGATCTTGTTGCTGCCGGGGAAGAAGATTGTGTTTTCCACCAGTGCTCCCGGCCTGATGGCATGAAATATTTCAGGCTCTTTTTCTTCGGTCAGGTTGATTGTTTTAGCATAACAGCCGCCTTCAAAATTGAAGATACCGGTATCGGTCCAGCCATGCTCGTCATCACCAATGAGTTTGCGGTTTGGATCTGCGCTCAATGTTGTTTTGCCAGTGCCACTCAATCCAAAAAATATTGCTGTATCACCATGTTCCCCCATGTTAGCACTGCAATGCATGCTCAATACATTTTCCTCATAGGGAAGAATATAATTAAGGATAGAAAAAATGCCTTTTTTGATTTCACCGGTGTAACCAGTGCCAGCTATAAGAATCATTTTGTATTTGAAAGAAATAACAGCGGCGTTGTGTTGTCTTGTGCCGCATTCCCTTGGGTCCAGCTTTAATTCTGGTGCTGATAAAATGTGCCATTCCGGTTTGAAATCTTCCAATTCCTCTTCAGCCGGTCGCAGGAACATATTATAGGCAAACAAATTGTTCCATGGCTTTTCGTTTATCACACGAATATTCAACTTGTACCGGGGATCCGCACATGCATAGCAATCACGAACCCATAATTCTTTCCGGTTACTTAAGTAATGGGTTATTTTTTTGCGAATAATATCAAAATATTGCTGATCGATCGGAATGTTGAATTCATTCCAGTGCACTGTATCGGCGGTCTTATTGTCTTTTACAATAAACTTGTCTTTCGGAGAGCGACCGGTAAATTCGCCGGTTCGGATAATCAATGCCCCGGTATCATTCAGCACTCCATCGCCCATTCTCAATGTGTCTTGAACAAGCTCTTGCGGTGATAATTGGTAGTGAATGTTTTCAGTGTTGGAGAGACCTAGGCTCAACAGATTCTTTTTGGGGAGAGTAATTACTGGAATAGACATAAACGCAATCATTTGATTTGTGAGCAAAAATAACATACAAATTCCCGTAAATACAAACGGATGTTCGTCTTACACATTGAATTCGGTTTACTTCCCCGGTGTAAGGCCTTATGATTATTGCAGAAAAATTGATTTTTTTTAAAAAATATTCAGAGAATGGGCCAATCAGATTTAAAAAAATGATTTTGCTTCTTTTTTTAAAATTTACCAGATTCTTTTTTAGCGGGTCGGCCAGATTGTGCCGGCATGTTTATTTGGGGCATTTCTGAATTGTCGCACTCATTAACCACAGAGATCCACAGAGTTTGTCGCAGAGGACACAAAGATTTCCCCCGTGAGTTTTGAGCCATCTCAGTGTTCGCCGTGATTTATTCTTACCTGTTTATACAGCGGCCATTTGGAATGCACCCTTTATCTTTAGCGCTTTAAAAATTGAGAATCTTTACAATTAACTGGCCTGCTCAACGATTTCGCCAGCTATAACTATTGCAATCATGAAAAATTTCCCGCTTAATCCCGAGCTATTCAGAAAGAACCGGGAACGCTTTCTGTCCATGATGAAAAAAAATTCCATTGCTATAATTGTCAGTAATGATGAATGTCCCAGCAATGGTGATGCCTTATACCGTTTCCGTCAAAATAGCGACCTGTATTGGTTAACCGGAATCACGCAGGAGGATAGTATGGTGATACTTTTTCCTGATAATCCTGATCCAAAATATAGAGAAGTGCTGGTACTTGTAAAACCAAACGAGCTAAAGGAAAAATGGGATGGAAAAAGGTTGAGAGCGAACGAGGCGAGGGAAATGAGCGGTATTCAAACAATAGTATGGCTGGAAAGCCTGGACGGTTTATTACAACCATGGATACATTTAGCTGACTCAATTTATCTCGATAGCAACGAAAATGATCGCAAAGGAAGCTTATTACAGACAAGGGATTACCGGTTTGTACAGGAGATGAAAACCCGCTACCCGCTACACCAGTTTGAAAGAGCGGCCAAACTTTTCAAAGACCTGCGTGGAATTAAGACAAATTTTGAAGTAGAAGTAATGCAACAGGCCATTGACATTACTGATAATACGTTCCGCCGGCTTTTGAAGTTTATCAAACCCGGCGTAATGGAATACGAGATAGAAGCGGAGATCGTCCATTCATTTTTGAGTCAGCGGGCAACCGGAGAAGCTTATGGCAGTATCATTGCCAGTGGCGACCGGGCCAGGACCCTGCATTATGTATCCAATAACCAGGAATGCAAAGACGGTGAATTGATCTTAATGGATTTTGGCGCTGAATATGGCGGCTATTGCGCCGATCTTACCCGAACAGTTCCGGTAAACGGCAAGTTTACAAAGCGGCAAAAAACTGTTTATAATGCCTGTCTTCATTTACATGATTATGCAAAAAGTTTGTTGAAACCAGGTATTATTATTTCTGATTATACAGAGAAAGTCGGAGAAGAGGCAACGCAGCAATTTCTAAAGATCGGGTTATTAAAAAAGACGGATATTAAGAATGAAGATCCTGATAACCGTGCTTACCGGAAATATTTATATCATGGGATATCACATCATCTCGGAATAGATGTGCACGATCTTGGTACCAGGACCGAACCCATTAAACCCGGGATGGTCTTCACGGTAGAGCCGGGCATTTATATAGAAGAAGAACAAATGGGTATACGCATTGAAAACAATGTCTGGATAACCAAGAATGGAAATAAAGATTTAATGAAGAATATCCCGATTACAGTTGAAGAGATCGAATCCTTGATGAAACCCTCCTAAATCCTCCCTAAAGGGAGGATTTGAAAAAGAGTCCTCATAAAACAGTTTGGTTAATTTATTTTTGAAAAAAAATTAAAATATTAATGGCTACTAATTCCCCCTTCAGGGGGTTAGGGGGTATACCAAACCTCTTCACCTTACTCAATCTTGTTTTTGGTTGTATCGCTATCGTATGTATTCTTCAAACAGGTCAGTCTATCGTGTATGTTGACCGGGATGGTTTTACTTCCTGGGATCTGCCTGAAAAAATAGCTATCGCATCATTCTTCATTTTTGCAGCTGCCGTTGTTGATTTTTTAGACGGTTTTGTGGCAAGGCTTTTTAAAGCCACTTCCGAAATGGGTAAGCAACTCGATTCGTTAGCAGATGTAGTGAGTTTTGGCGTAGCACCAGGCATGATCCTTTATCAAATGTTGCGTATCAGTTTTGCGAAAGAGGCCGATGGGCTCGATATTTCCAGTTGGGTATTATTACCAGCAGTTCTTATTCCC
This sequence comes from Terrimonas pollutisoli, assembly GCF_029360765.1. Classification (GTDB taxonomy): domain Bacteria; phylum Bacteroidota; class Bacteroidia; order Chitinophagales; family Chitinophagaceae; genus Terrimonas_B; species Terrimonas_B pollutisoli. The sequence continues at coordinate 206,105 of NZ_JARKNA010000001.1, forward strand.
TGTGCGGGAGCCTGGCGTTTAGCGAAATTCAATATAGACGACTCACAACAATTTTCATTTAAGGGCGTGCCTATACCCGCTGCGGGTATTGTTATTGCGTCTTTACCATTGATCGTTCACTACCAGCAATTGAACTTGCAGGAAACCTTGTTTAATCAATGGTTGATATATGGAATAATTGTATTGTTAAGCTACTTGATGGTGAGCAATCTTCCGTTACTAAGTCTTAAATTCAAGGACAAGACGCTGAAAAATAATTTGCCGAAATATATTTTGGCAGGTATCGCCATTATTGCTGCCATTGCTTTAAAATGGGTAGCTATTCCCGTTGTTTTCATCGCTTATGTTATTGTATCTTTGGCCTTCAAAAATAAAACCGCATGACGTTCGAAGTTCAGATAAAAGTAATGCCATTAAAAGAGTTGTTAGATCCACAAGGAAAAGCCGTTTTAGGAGGTCTTGAAAATCTTGGTCTGAGCGGTGTTGAAGATGTAAGAGTCGGTAAGAACATTACGCTTCGTGTAAATGCCGATACGGCGGAAAAGGCAAAACAAATTGCCGAGGAAGCAAGCAAAAAGCTATTATCAAATCCCGTAATGGAATATTTTGAGGTGTCAGTGAATTAAAGCTGTGAGCTATTAGCTATGAGCTGCGAGCCGGTAGCTCGAAGCTCATAGCCCGAAACTCCAGGCTATGTTATATCTAGTTCCTACTCCCATAGGTAATTTGAAGGACATCACTCTTCGTGCACTGGAAGTGCTGAAGGAAGTGGATGTTATTTTGGCTGAAGATACCCGCACCACTTCTAATTTGCTAAACCATTACCAAATTAGTAAACCGCTGTCGCCTTATCACCAGCACAACGAGCATAAAATAGTACAACATTTAGTTAGCCAAATGTTGGAGGGAAAAAAAATGGCAGTTGTAACAGATGCCGGTACACCTGGTATTTCCGATCCTGCTTTTTTGTTGGTGCGGGAATGTATAAAGGCCGGCATAAAAGTTGAATGTCTTCCCGGCGCCACTGCATTTGTTCCTGCTTTGGTCAATAGTGGTATACCAAGCAATCGCTTCGTTTTTGAAGGATTTCTGCCATTAAAAAAAGGAAGACAAACGTTATTGAAGCAATTGGCAGAAGAAGAAAGAACCATGATTTTTTATGAATCTCCCATGCGATTGGTAAAAACATTGGAAGAGTTTGCATCGTGGTTCGGCGCAGAAAGACACTGTTCGGTGAGTCGTGAATTAACTAAACTTTTTGAAGAAAACAAGCGAGGAGCGCTACAGGAAGTAGCTGCTTATTTCAGTGAAAAATCAGTTAAAGGAGAGATAGTAATTGTGGTGGCGGGTAAAGAAAAATGATAATATAAACCTAAAAATAATCCTGGTCAGATGCTAAATCAGCATAGTGTATCAAATTTGCATTTCAAATAAATGATAGATACTATGAAATGAATCATAAAAAATTTCGGGCAAATTCATACCAACTGCGATGAAAATTTTTATGGTGAATTCCATGTACCTAAACAACAAAAACAATATACACATGAAAAAAGGATTTGTATTATTACTGGCGGGATTATTCTTCACAGGAATTGCTTTCTCGCAAATACGTGAAATTCCAAAGGTCGTTGAAGAGACATTTGCCAACCAATATAAAGGCGCATCGGATATTGATTTCAAAGACCAGTTGGTTAGGGTAGATGTGCATTTTGTGTTGGATGGGGAGAATATGATCGCATCCTACACTAACAAAGGGCTGTGGAAAGAAACACAAAAGGAGTGGAGTTTTGATAAGCTACCCGAAGAAGTGAAAGTGGGTTTTGAAAAGAGTAAGTACGCTGACCGTGACGTCGATGAAACAATTGTAATTTATCTTCCGGGAGACATTACACAATACCGGTTGAAGGCAAAGAAAAATGACATTGAAAAGAAATATTTGTTCTTTAACCCGAAAGGAAGACTGCTCAGGGAAACAGTAACGCTTTAATATTTTTAAAATAATGATGAAGAACTTCCTGCCAGGAGGTTCTTTATTTTTTTAAACCACTGGTCATTTTTGACCCGCGGGTTTTGATGATTTTCCGATATTTAATGTTTTTGAGAAAATGTCAATACCTTAATAAAATTGAAACTATTTTTCACGCAACAACGCAAAGAGGAAAACGCAAAGGGCGCAACGCAGCATGCGTAAGTTAATGACATTGGTTTTTTTTGAGAATAAAACAGTTAACATGATGATGAAACGTTTAGGATTTTTGTTAGTTGGCATCTTTATGATCACTTTCGCAATTGCTCAGCCCAGCAGGTGGCAGCAGCGGGTAAAGTACCTGATGGATATCGACATGAATGTTGAAACCAACCAATTTACCGGTAAACAGAAATTAGAGTATTGGAATAACTCACCGGATACATTGACGAAAGTTTTCTATCATTTATACTTCAATGCCTTTCAGCCGGGGAGTATGATGGACACCCGGAGCAGGAGACAGGGAACTATACAGGCGGGAAGAGGTATGGATTGGGATCCGAGAGTAAAGGACCGGATCCAAAATCTGAAGCCTGATGAAATCGGGTATCAAAAGATCATTTCATTAAAAATGAATGGACGTCCGCAAAAATTTGAAGTACTGGAAACGATATTGGAAGTAAAATTGGACAGGCCGATTTTACCAAAAACAAAAGTGGTTTTTGATATGGCTTTCGAAGCCCAGGTACCCTTGCAAATACGCAGAAGCGGTCGTGATAATCCTACAACAAAGGTTCGCTATTCCATGAGCCAGTGGTATCCCAAACTGTGCGAGTATGATTATGAAGGCTGGCATCCTACACCATATGTTGCCCGTGAGTTTTACGGAGTATGGGGTGATTTTGACGTAAACATTTCTATTGATAAAAATTACATTTTGGGAGGTACTGGTTATTTGCACAATGCGAATCAAATTGGCTATGGGTATGAAACACCCGGAACAAAAGTGGTAAGACCTTCCGGCAATAAGCTGACATGGAAATTCACTGCTCCGAATGTGCATGATTTTATGTGGGCCGCTGATCCGGAATTCAAGCATCTCACCAGAAAGGCAAGACCGGATCTGACCTTTCATTTGCTATATAAATCATCAGCAGATAATGCTGCTACATGGGAAAAAATATTGGATGATGCCGAAAAGGCTTTACCCTTTATTGAAAAAACCTTTGGTCCTTATACGTATAAGCAATATTCATTTATTCATGGCGGGGATGGTGGCATGGAATACCCGATGGCCACTCTACTGGCAAGCCCGGGTGCATGGCTGCATGAGTGGATGCATAACTGGTACCAGGGTATCATGGCTACGAATGAGTCGTTGTATGCCTGGATGGATGAAGGTTTTACCAGCTATGCCGATAGCAGGGTTTCCGCATTTCTGAAAAACGAACAGGGATTTGCGCAAGCCGGTAGCTACCGCAGTTATTTCTCACTGGTAAAAAGCAACAAAGAGGAACCCTTAACAACGCATGCCGATCATTTCAATACCAATGCTGCTTATTCTGCTGCTGCTTATTCCAAAGGAGCTGTTTTTTTGGAACAACTGGGTTATATAACAGGTGCAGCTAAACGGGATAAAATTTTATTGGAATATTACAGGCAGTGGAGATTTAAACATCCCAATGTGAATGACTTTATCCGTATTGCAGAAAAAGTAGGCGATATGAAATTGGATTGGTATAAAGAATATTGGGTCAATTCTACCAAGACCATCGATTATGCATTTGACAGTTTATGGGAAGAAGCTGGTAAAACGAAAATACGCCTGAAAAGAGTTGGCCTGATGCCCATGCCGATAGATCTGCAGCTTACATTTAAAGACGGCAGTGTTGAGACGCATTATGTACCTCTTGATTTAATGTATGGTGAAAAAGCTGCTGAAGACGCCAGTTCTTTCAAAGTGTACCCGGCCTGGAGATGGACCAGCGAACAATATGTCATTGAAAGTAACCGGAAACTGGCGGACATTTCGATAGCTGAAATAGATCCCTCCCAACGAATGGCCGACACAGAAAGGCAGAACAACAGGATAAAATTGTAAACCGATGTAAAGAATAAAAAAAAGCCATTCGCAGCAGTGAATGGCTTTTTGATTTAGATTAGAGCCCGTGTTTATGCTTAAATAGGTAGGTTTACGGTCAATGGTACAATTGAGGTAAATCAACACGAAACTACACGGATTCATGTACCCCGCCTATACCCTTTTTGTGGTATTTTTTGCTGTATTACCTGCCAAAGTACTTATTGACCGCCTCAATCCGGTTGCTTACATGTAGCTTTTCATATATATGATATACATGCTTGCGAACCGTTTCGGGACTAATAAACAGTTCGGCTGCAATTTCTTTATACATCAGCCCCTTTGATAGCTGCTCAAGAATCTCTTTTTCCCTTGTCGACAGAATGTTGAGATTATCAGTTTCGCTGGGATTTTCTGCTTTGGTTTGAAAGGCCGCCACTACTTTACGGGCAATCTGGCTGCTCATCGGTGCACCACCCAGGTACAGTTCCCTGATGGCTTCAAGCATCTTAGGCGGTGCAGTCTTTTTTAGAATATAACCACTGGCCCCCGCAGTAAGTGCCTGGAATATTTTCTCATTCTCCTCATACACCGTACACATCATAAAGTTGGTAGCCGGAACTTTTTGTTTCAAAACCCTCACACAGTCAATTCCCGTTTCTTCTGTTCCGAGGTTGATATCCATCAGTACTACGTCAGGTTTTAACGGGGGTATTTGGGCAATGGCTTCCTGCGCCGTACCAATGGTTCCCACACATTCAAAACCTTCAGACATATCAATAATCTCCTCAAGGGCATTTCTCAAATCCCTGTTGTCGTCCACAACACAAACCGAAATTTTATTCATGAGACAAAATTGAGTCTTAGGTGATGATTAACCAATACCACTAAGTGGTAGTTTTAAGATCTATCGGGGTACATAAAGGATGTATTTATCCTTAAAAAACTCTTCTTCAAAAATATCCTTGATCTCCATCAATCTCGGCCTTGTATAGCTTTCCTGGATCTCAGCGGCTAAATCGCCACCCTTTAAACAGATAAGCCCCGGAACATGCTGTTGTTTTGGATTTTCCTGTTGCTTGTTTTTGAGTAATGGTTTAGTCCATTTCCAAAGATCCTTCAAAGGCGCTACGGCCCTTGACACGACAAAATCAAATTTCCGGTTTTTGATGTCTTCAATCCGGCTGTGTTGGGTTGTTATATTTTCCAGGCCTATGTTTTCAGCAACGGCATCTACTACTTTTAGTTTTTTGGCAATGCTATCAACCAAATGAAATTTTACTTGAGGAAAAAAAATGGCTAAAGGTATGCCGGGAAAACCGCCACCAGTTCCCAGGTCGATGATTTCAGTACCAGGCTCAAAATCAAATATCGCAGCTATGGAAAGAGAGTGCAAAACGTGTCGCTCATATAGGCTGTCAATATCTTTTCTTGAAATGACATTGATCTTATCATTCCATTCTTTGTACACCTCTTTAAGGCCTTCCAATTGTTTGAGCTGTGCCGGGGTAAACTCAGAAAAATATTTGAGAATTATTTCCATAGACTTTCGAAATCCTGGTTCTTAACTCCAGTTTTGCGCTGGTTTTTTCCAGAGTGCAGGTGCAAAGATGATGTAATAAAGGAACATCCACAGATCGAGAAAAAAGAACCAGGGCCATAGATCTTTTTCATCCATTCTCTTCATGGCATGATAAAAAATATAGCCTTGAACGATCAGCCGAATGGCAAATATTCCCAATGCGAACCTCCAGTCGAAAAAAATGATGCTGGCAATGAACAGCGGATAAAACAAAAATTGAGTAACAAAATACAATCCCAACAAAATTTTGTGTTTGGGTTTATAATATTTGGCAGTAGTGTAGTGCCGGGATTTTTGTTTTAGCCAACTACTCCAGGTAGTTTTTGGAATGGAGCGGGTGGTTGCTTCGGGGTCTATGACCACTGCTGTGTTTTTTTTCGTAGCCACTTTGTTTATGAACAGGTCATCGTCGCCACTGGGGATATGGTTAATAGAGGAAAAGCCTTTGTTGCGCAGAAAAATGTCTTTTTTGTAAGAAAGGTTTCTGCCCACCCCCATATACGGAGCGCCGGCAAGCGCATAAGAAAGGTATTGCAGCGCTGTATGGAAAGTTTCAAAACGTATGAGCTTATTTAGAATGCCCGATTTTTTGTGATAAGCTCCGTAACCCAGAACGATCTCAATATTGTCATCATAGCCATCCTGCATTTTTTGAATCCAATGTTCGCTGGCTGGTACGCAGTCGGCATCGGTAAGCAACAACACCTCATGCTTTGCCTCACGAATGCCAATGGATAACGGATATTTTTTCCCTTTGATCAGTTTGGCCTCGTGTGTTAATTCGACAACATTCAGCGATTTGAATGTCTTTTTTAACTCCTGCAAAACGTATTTGGAATCATCCACTGAATTGTCATTTACGGCCACCACTTCGTACGTGCTGGGATATTGCTGAACGAGAATGCCGGGCAGGTTTCTTGCGAGGTTCTCATCTTCGTCGCGGCTGCAGATGATGACGGAAACAGGATGCTGCTGCGATTGTTGCTTTTGTCTGGATTTGTAAAAAGCAATGCGGCTAAAAAACCAGGTATAATAAAATACCTGTATGGTGGTGGTGGTCAGAAAGAGATAAAAAACGATTTCTCCCCAGTTGATGGTTGGCATAACGGCGAAGGTAGAAAGCAATGGGCAATAGGCAATAAACAATAAGCAAAAATTGAAATCAGTTCATCTGCCGGAGGATCTATTGCCGGTTGCCAATTGCCAATTGTCCATTGCCTGTTGACAGCTAACTTTGCGTCCTTTATGGCAGCACTGCAATTTCAATTGGAGAAAACAGATACCGGTTCTAAAGCGAGGACAGGAAAAATAAAGACAGATCATGGAGAAGTGCTCACACCGATATTTATGCCGGTTGGAACTGTTGGGAGTGTAAAAGCGGTAACCCAGCAACAACTAATCAATGATGTAAAGGCCCAGATCATTTTGGGAAATACCTACCATCTGTATTTAAGACCGGGCCTGGAAGTTTTGGAAAAGGCAGGGGGTTTGCACCGCTTCAATGGTTGGCAAAGACCGATACTGACCGACAGCGGGGGATACCAGGTATTTTCGTTGGCTGGTACCCGTATCATCAAAGAGGAGGGAGTTACCTTTCAATCTCATATCGACGGTTCCCGGCATCTTTTCAGCCCTGAATATGTCATGGATATCCAGCGGATTATTGGCGGGGATATCATCATGGCATTTGACGAATGTCCACCTGGAGGAAGTGATTTTACCTATGCCAGGACTTCCATGGAACTTACTCATCGCTGGCTCGACCGGTGCTGGACCCGCTTTCATGGTACGGCTGATAAATATGGCTATACACAAAATTTATTTCCCATTGTACAGGGCGGAACTTTTAAAGAACTCCGCAAACAATCCTGCGAATATATTTCTTCAAAGGATGCTACCGGCAATGCCATCGGCGGACTGAGCGTCGGAGAACCCGAACCGGTGATGTACGAGATATGCAATTGGTGTTGTGACCATCTACCGCAGAACAAACCCCGTTACCTGATGGGTGTAGGAACACCCTGGAATATTTTAGAATGCATAGGAATGGGTGTAGATATGTTTGATTGTGTAATGCCGACCCGCAATGGCCGCAATGCCATGTTGTTCACCACCCAAGGAGTTTTGAACATCGATAATAAAAAATGGGAATTTGATTTTTCTCCGATAGATGAGGGGCTGGCATGTGAAGTAAGCAACTATTACAGCAAAGCCTACTTGCGCCACCTGATGAAGTCAAAAGAGTTTTTGGGACTAACTATTGCCAGCATTCACAACCTCGCTTTTTATTTATGGTTGGTAGGTGAGGCCCGCAGGCATATTGAATTGGGTGACTTTGCCAGTTGGAAAAACGGAATGATTGAGGTGCTGAAAACAAAACTATAGTTTATACAAACCATTTTTTATGGCGAAGATCACCAGGCCCACTCTTGACTGTACATTCAATTTTTTAAAAAGGTCATCCCTGTACCCGTCTACGGTTCGGGGACTTATCTGCATGCTGCTGGCAATGTCTTTATATGTCATTTCTGTGCAGGCGTATTTCAGGAAGGCGATCTCTTTTTCAGATAATTCAGAAACGAGGCTCACCTCACTTCCTCTTTTTTCTTCATGTGTTAAATAATTCAGCATTTTATTACTGACCAGTTCATTCATAAAAAATCCTGAATCCCTTATGCTGTCCAGCGCCTGTTTGAATAAGGCAGGTTTGCTGTCTTTTAAAATATATCCTCTTGCTCCGGCCTTCAGCATACTAATCACCACTTCATCATTATCCATCATGCTCAGGATAAGAATTTTTATCGACGGTGCATTTTGTTTGATCCAGGCAGCTGTTTCGAATCCATTCATTTCCGGCATGGTGATGTCCAGCAGTATAATGTCGGGAACAGCATGAATTTGTAATTGATTAATAAAATCCTTTCCATTATCGGCTTCAAACAAAACAGTATAACCTTCAAAAGAATTGATCAATGCCGCAAGCCCGTTACGGAGCAGCGAATGATCATCTACTAACGCTATGCTGGTATTATTTTTATTCATCATTGTCTTTCTTTATCGAAATGGTAACAGTAGTTCCCTCTCCTTGTTCACTTTTGATAGCCAGGTCGGCATTGATCATCTTCGCACGGTTCCTCAGGTTTTGTAAACCAACACCGCCTGGATTTTTGCCCACATCAAAACCTTTTCCGTTGTCTGTAATCTTTATTACCAGTTTATCATTTTCTTTCCTGGCATCCAAATGTATGGTATCGGCGGCGGCATGTTTGATAATATTGTTAATAATTTCCTGGATCATCCGGAAAAGAATGATGGGCTTATCGCTGCCAGGCAAAGGCAAATTTTCGTCGTAATAAATATGTGTCGTGTACTTTCCGGTTTTTTGCAGATCGCCCAATAATTTAGTAACAGGGGGAAGCCAGCCGTTATTTCTTATATGATCTGCATTGAGTGAATGGCTGAGGTTGCGTAAGTCAGCAATAGCTTTTCCCATCAGATCGTCCATCAGGTTTATTTTTTCAGCATCGGTAGATGGGTTCAGCGTATTCAGGTTGATACGAACAAGACTTAAAACCTGGCCAATATTATCATGGATCTCCCGGCTGATGTCGTTAAATGTATGTTCCTGTATTTCCAGTTTTGATTTAAGCAAGGTCTGCTCAAAGGCGATGTTCATTCGTTCCTGTTCCAGCAATAATTTGTTTTTTCGCTTCAGGTAGATCCGGAAAAGAAAAAAGCCAGATACTACCAGTAACAACACAAAAATGCTTACAGAAACTACTGTTAATATAAGTTCTAACTTTTCTTTTTGCATAAATAAAAGGCCCTGGTAAAACAGCTATACATGAATATACTCATTATATGGGGTATCATTTGATAAAGGCGCATACCCCAAAGCTTAGCGTCATAAGCTAACAAAAATTTATAAAAACTAAATGCGATGTTGACAACGGGGTAGAAAGTGACGACACCAATAACAATCCAAATCAGCGGGTGCCATTTTTTTTCCTCTGCCCTATTATCCAGTTTAAAATAATTGAACAGGAAAAGAATGGCATTTAAGGTCGTGAGCATAGATCCCGTCAAAAAAACATAGTTATTGTAGATTCGAATGGGTTGAATAAGAAGATAGGTGATGATTACGGCTGTCAAATAAACAACCAGCAAACCCATTATCCATTTTTTGGATGGACGGTTAAAGGGAATGCTGGTGAAAAGAAAAGAGAAAAAGACAGTTGCCAGGGGATTATAAATGTTATACATCAAACCTGTTGAATGAATTAGGTTTGAGTATGAGAGAAGGGTAGCGGTGGTTTCCTGTATAAATACATACAAGAGGTAAAAGGGTAATAGGTACAGATTCCTGCTTTTGAGATGTTTTCGGTAAAGCAGTCCTACTACTGCACTAAGCAGCAGGACTGCCAGATAACAGATAGTTAGCCACATGTTTACGGAATTAAGGTGCCCTGGTTATAAGGTGGAGTGGGTGGGGGTGGTGTTCCATCTTTGCCTTCACTGTAACCATCGGTCAGGGGATGTCCGTCCTTATAGGGCCATAAGATCACAGTTACTCTACCCGCCTGCGGATCTTCTTTCGGGTATTTCCCAAAGAAAATTCTTAGCTCATCAGCTAATGGCATTTTTTCGTTTAGCCAGTCCATTAATTCCCTCCCGGTAAATGATACGGTAAGGGTTTTTTTGGCGAGTTCTGTTGTAGGTTCTGTGGAGCGTTCATACTCCTCGATCATCAGGTTAGCTTCGCTAACGGGGATAGGTCCTTGCATACAATTTTGATTTTGGTGATTTGTGGCGTTAAGTTAAATAACTGCATCCTATTTACAACAGAGTCAATGAGAATTGGGTGATAAAACAGCAGCTACCGTGAAAAACACGGTATGGATTTACCGTTAAAAGACACCTGATAATTGGGTCAAAGATCGCTTGACTGCTCTCTACATCTGTCTCAACTTTGTGGCATCGTCGGGCCTTTAAACAACTAAACAACCATTGACCATTAAACCTTATTCCGTTTAGGCCTTAATCCGGACATATACACCTGCCGTCTGTTAGCCTTAGCAGCGGCAGGACTTTTTTTATAAGAAAAGGTATAAATTAGCATTCGGTTATAGTTTTCAACTGGCCGGCATTTTTTGTAGCCTGGATCGTTTTTCTTTCTCTTTAGTAGCATCATTTCCCAAAGTTTGAGGTTTAAGAAGGTTAGTGCATGTGAGTAGACATTGCTGTACCTGTCACTTGTTCAGTAACTAACAATTTTGCTATACATCAAACTCAACAATCATGGAAAAAAAACTTGCGCTGTGCATCGGGATCAATGATTATCCGGGCACAGGTAGTGACCTTTCTGGTTGCGTCAATGACGCCAATGATTGGTCAAAACTGCTTTCTCAAAAAGGATATACTGTGGCGAAACTAATAGACAAGGAGGCTACAGGAAAAAATATCCGCGAAAGCCTGAAAGCAATGATTGTGCAGGCAGTGAAAGGTGATTCAATTTTTATTCAATATTCGGGGCACGGTACTTATATACCCGATAAAGATGGCGACGAATCGGATGGTACCGATGAGTGTTTATGTCCTTACGATTTGTACACGAAAGGCCCCATTTCAGATGATGAGTTAAATGACTTGTTTACCTCCAAAAAACCAGGTGTCAGAATGGTTTTCTTTTCTGACTCCTGCCACTCGGGCACTGTTACCCGGTTTGCACCCATTACTACGCCGCCGACAACGACCGGTAAAAATGCACCTGTTCGAAAAGTAAAGTTTTTACCGCCTGCCAATTTTTTATCACAACGTGACCTGAACAAATTAGGGATGATCAGGACATTTCGCCGTTCTTCACCCCCCGGCAGATATGGCAGTTTATTGATGTCGGGCTGCCAGGATACAGAATATAGTTATGATGCGTTCTTTCAAAATCGACCTAATGGCGCTTTCACCTTTGTTGCGTTACAAACATTGAAGAATTTAAAAACTTCAGCTACTTACCTGGATTGGTATAAAGCTATTCGCAAAGCGTTACCATCACAGCAATATCCCCAATCTCCTAATCTTTATGGTTCGGCCACCATGAAACGGTGGAAGATTTTTTCCTGAGACAAAAACATTTTTTACTCAAATTATCCAATTATGACAATGGTAAGTTATTTGAAAAGAATACCGGTTTTCCTGCTCGTGATTCTTCTTTTTGTTTCCTGCAGGGTTACACTGGTTCCGGAATACAGTGCGCAGTTGGAAGACCAGATAGCCAAAACGGCTAAGGCCACTGATAAGCTCTATATTGATATGCTGGATGTACCGGTGAACAACAGGACCTACGAAAATTTCAAGGAGAGGTACAATGAAATTGAGTCGGAGATCAATTCGATCAAACTTAAAAATGAAGCGAGACCCAAGAATGCTGACTTCCTGGTAATAAACAAAAACCTGAAAGATGCTTTTGCTGAGGCTAAAAAATATCATAAAGAAAATTCGACGCTGGCAGATGGCGAAGCAAAAGCTTACCAGGCAACGTTAGCGGGTTTTTGGAAGCCACTTTATATAGCTGAATTGGCATTAAAACCACGGAAATAGTGATTGTTCTATTTTTTCAACTAAAAAAAGATTTATATGGCATTTGAAATAAATGAAGTTGTTGCACAAATGTTAGGAGCTGTAAAAGCTTCTGTAAAGGATGACTGGAAATTAGTAAAAGAAACTGCAGGCACTTTTTTACAAACCCGCCAGGACAGGTTGGAGTTGCTGGCCAGTTTACGATTGAACAATGAGATAAGTCAGAAATTCTTTCTCAAAAGATTGGAAGACGAAAAAAAAATACTGGAATCGGAATTGCATTCCGTGGCTATTCTGACCAAGGCCGCTGCCCAGAGAGCTGCGAATGCGGCTATTGACGTATTGAGTAAAGCCGTGGCGAAACTGCTGCCCTTGTAGGAACACTGGGTTTAATTTTCCACTAGCTTAATACCCGTTGAGGTAAATTCTATTTTCCGTTGTTTATACAAAAGCCCGGTCGTCATCTTGAATGTTTTTTTGCTCATTGCAAAGAAGGAATAAATGTCTTCCGGTGAAGATTTATCATGATAGGGTAAGTAGCCGTCATTTTCTTTTAACAGTCTTAATACTTTTTCGCTTTCATTTTCAACACGGCCATAACCCGGCTTACCGGCTACAACGTCGATCTTGTTGCCGGGTAAGATGGTTTTAATAAATCCTTCAAAACGATCGCCAATTTCAACATCCCTATATACTTCATTAAAGTGTAAGACTCCCGTATGCTTATTATTTATAATGACCACATACCCTAAATCGCTACGTCGATAAACCAACAGGTCAACAATATCTTTTTCTTTGACCGTGAGCTCATCATTTGAGAGAAATTGATCGACTCTTTCGGTGGCTGCCAAACGTCCCGTTTGTTGATCGAGATATATTTTTACAATGTATTCGCCCATCGGTCGCATAAAACTTACCTGTTGCGACTTGGGTACAAATAAATCTTTCATTAATCCCCAGTCTAAAAAGGCACCCTGAGGCGTAGTGCTAACCACTTTCAATTTTACAATATCTCCTAAGACAGCTTTTGGCTTTAGCGTTGTCGCAATAATCCTGTCTTCACTATCATGGTATAGGAAAACGTTTAATTCATCACCTGTTTTAGTGCCGGGCGGCACAAATCGTTTTGGCAAAAGGATACCTTCTGCACCGTCATCCAGGAACGCACCCATCGGTTTTTGTTTGATTACCTTCAGCAGGTTATACTCACCTATTTTAATCATATATTCATTGACTGGCGGCAAAGTTAACCTATTGATGCCCGGTCTTGAATTATTGGCGTTTTTAATTTGGCAGATGTACCAGGCTGCCGGTCAATTGGGTGCATTCCAAATTCCCGAACTTCTTTTATTAGCCACAAAGCCCACTGAGATTTACACAGAGGTCTTGAAAATGTTTTCTCTGTGTGCCCTGTGCCTTCTTTGTGTATTCCCTGTGGTTATATTTTTACCTGTTAGTGTGGCGACAATTTGGAATGCACCCGGTCAATCTTTCACATTTCATTCCGCCAGAAATCCTTTTTCTTTGCATGACTTGAAAAATGACAAGTGTGTTTTATCTCAAACCAGCTAAGTTGTTATTTCCTTGGGAAGAATTGATTGGTACATATTAAAAAATTTCCTGGTAACATTCGTGTTCTGTATGCTGCTCTTTATGGTGGTAGCGGTAGCCGTTGATACCAGTGAAAAAGCCGATGATTTTGTAAAGACCGGTTTGAGTACTTACCAAATTATCGTACAGTATTATTTTGGATTTGTTCCTTTTATCTGGGGTCTGCTGTTCCCACTGTTCGTTTTTATTTCTGTCATTTTTTTTACCAGTCGCATGGCATCCCGCTCGGAAATCATTGCCATACTGGCCAGTGGTACCAGCTATAACAGGATGTTGCGGCCATATATCGTAGGTGGCGTTTTTCTTGGGCTTGTATTATGGCTTGGTAACCGCTATTTAATTCCAAAAGCAAACGAAATTCAGGGTAAATTTAAAACACAATATTTCGATAAAAACGACCCCACCAAGAACCAACAGTTTAGTAATTGTCGCAATTGTTTTTATCGCCGCATTGACGCTATCACCTACATTGGAATAAAAAATTTTGACACTGTTTCAAAATCAGGGTCGCCCTTTTTTCTCGATAGGGTGAGAAATAATAGAGTGGTGTATAACTTAAGAGCTGTTTCAATACAGTGGGATGTAGCGAAAAAGAAATGGATCTTACAAAATGTAATAGAAAGACGGGTAGATAGCATGCGTGAAACCACCAAGCAGTATCCAACCCTGGAACTAAACATCAGCCTGAAGCCGGAAGAACTGCGAAAGGACGAGTACCTGAAGGACAGGCTTACTACCCCTCAGTTAGCCGCATTTATTCGACAAGAAAAAGCAAGAGGTACGGAAGGCCTGAGTGCTTTGGAAGTGGAACAATACCGTCGCACCGCCACTCCTTTCGCCGTTTTACTGCTAACAATAATTGGCGTTGTGCTGGCCAGTCGAAAAACACGTGGCGGTAGCGGTAAGCATCTGGCCATAGGTATTATCACTGCAGCACTTTTTATTATGTCTGATCGCTTTTCTACCGTGTTTGCTACAAAAAGTAATTTTCCGCCGTTGCTGGCAGCCTGGGTGCCTAATATCATTTTTTCTATCGTTGCATTATGGATGTATAAGAAAGCTCCTAAATAAGCTAACAGTTAATAGTTGAATTGTATAGCCGGGAAATCCACTACCAGCCTACAATACCCAGCCAACTGTCTCATTATTACCGAACAATATTGACTAATTTTTTGTTCTGGCAATGGGCATTAACTACCTTTAGCCCTCTCATACATATTTCGAATTTTTAAAAGTGTTTTCATGGGAATATTAAAAGAAAGGTTTAAGGCAAAAGCTGATCAATTAGGTGCCGAGATCAAAGACTTGCTGAAGGAACATGGAAATAAGGTGATTGGTGAGGTACAGCTTTCACAAATATACCAGGGCATGCGTGGCATGACTGGTTTGGTATCTGAAACTTCTTTACTGGATGCACAGGAAGGTATCCGCTTCAGGGGATACACCATTCCTGAGCTTAGAGAAAAGCTACCAAGGGTGCCTGGCGGTTCGGAACCCTTGCCGGAAGGTTTATTTTATTTGATGCTGATCGGTGAACTGCCTACCGAGGAAGATGTACAACATGTAACGTCGGTGCTTCAGCGTCGCAGCCACGTACCCAATCACGTTTTTGATACAATTGAAGCATTGCCCGTATCTGCTCATCCTATGACGCAGTTTGTAGTAGGCGTGATGGCTTTGCAGACAGAAAGCCAGTTTTCAAAAAAATATGCGGCGGGTTTGAATAAGAAAGATTATTGGGAGGCGATTTTTGATGACTCCATGGATCTTATTGCCCGTTTGCCACGTGTAGCAGCATATATCTATCGTCGTAAATATAAAAACGGAGATCATATTCAGCCGAATGGCTTGTTGGATTGGGCTGGTAATTTTGCGCATATGCTGGGTTACGAGGATAAAACCTTTATGGCCCTGATGCGGCTGTATATGACGATTCATGCCGATCATGAAGGTGGTAATGTATCTGCTCATGCTACTCACCTGGTAGGTTCGGCACTCAGCGATCCCTACTTAAGCTTTGCCGCCGGCATGAACGGACTTGCGGGTCCCTTACATGGCCTGGCCAACCAGGAAGTGATCAAGTGGATATTTGAGATGCAGGAAGAGTTAAAAACTGAGGAGCCCACCAAAGAACAAATCGCTGAATATGTAAAGAAAACATTGAGTGAAGGAAAGGTAGTGCCTGGTTATGGACATGCGGTATTGCGCAAAACAGATCCACGATTTACCGCCCAAATGGAGTTTGGCAAAAAACATATGCCGGATGATAAGCTTGTTAATACAGTTTGGAATATTTATGAAGTAGTACCACCCATTCTTCAGTCGCTGGGAAAAATAAAAAATCCCTGGCCCAATGTTGACGCACATAGCGGCTCGTTGCTCGTACATTTTGGTATGAAGGAATATGAATATTACACGGTGTTATTTGGTGTCAGCCGGGCATTAGGTGTGCTAGCCAGTCTTTGCTGGGACAGGGCATTGGGATTTGCATTGGAAAGACCAAAGTCCGTTACTACTGATCTTGTTAAAAAATGGCTGAAAGGACAAGACAATATTTGGGGAGAATAAGCCCCATTTTTTCGATAAATTATCCGCGGCCCTTGTAAAACTACAGGGGCCTTATTTTTTGCCCCAAGACAATTGACAGCGGTAATAGAGGGTTGCCGCAAAATCTAAAAGCTCTTATTCTGGTACGGTTTTTTATGTTTTTATGAATCAACATGGATTCCTTAACTCTTAAATTTATAACCATGGACACAAAAACAAAAGTTCTATTGGGTATCCTGGGTGCAGCAGCAGCAGGTGTAGTTATCGGTATGTTAGTGGCCCCGGAAAAAGGAGAAGAAACCCGTAAACGCCTACGCAAAACCGCAGGCGATTGGGCTGACAGCTTAAGTCATCTTTGGGAAAGAGGAAAACATGCAGCAGAAGACAGCGCTAAGTATGCCAAATCCGCTGCAGAAGAAAAAGTAAACAAAATGAAAGAAAGCTTTAGCTGAATTGCCTAAATTACTGAAGCAGGGTTTATGATCCTGCTTCAGTCTTTTCTTTTCAATTCCTGCACGCAAATGGAAGATCTCAAAGAAAAAACGGCTGATCTTGCCGATCACATAGAAGGCCTTGCTGATACTTTTTATCGTTTGACGGTTGTAAAGGTTACGCAGCGAACCTCGGATATTGTATCAGGTGCTGTAGTGATGATCGTAATGTGTGCATTGGGTCTGTTCGTTCTTCTGTTTGCCGGTTGTGCCCTTGCCTGGTGGCTGGGCAATCTTGTGCATAGCAGGGTGGGAGGGTTTTTATTGGCTGCCGCTTTCTTCTTACTGGTCATGCTGGTGGTAGCTTTGATTCGCAAGAAAACCATATTCCCCATGATCAGGAACATGATTATCCGCAAGATGTATGACTAAGCCTATTCGCACATATGAGGACCTGATGGAGGAAAAGGAAAGACTCAACCAACTCCTGGCTGCGCAAAAAGAATTGGTGCGACAGGATTTTATTGAAATCAAAGAAGAACTAGCTCCTGTGAGATCGGCGATATCCATGGTAGGTAAATTCGCTACAAAGGATAACCGGAACTTTCTATTGACAACAGCGGCTGATACCGTCATTGAGCTTGTTGTCCGGAGAATGGTGCTTGCAAAGGCAGGCTGGTTTACCAAACTGGTCGTTCCCTTCTTCATGAAAAACTTCTCATCCCACGTTATTGCTGACAATAAGGACAAAATCCTCGACAAACTTTCAAAGTGGTTTGGGAAGAAAAACGCCAATGGAAAAAGTGACGTTGAATTTGAAAAGGTGAAAGAACCTCTTGACACCGAGGAAGAAGATTAATTCCCTTTACACAAATTGTTCAAATCCCTTATTTTTGCTGCCCGGTTAGGAAAAATCGCAGTTCTTTTTTCCGGGGGTTTAGCTCAGGTAGCCAGAGTGTCCCGATGACAATCGGGAAGGTCACTGAATTAAACAAGTACTGAAGCTCTTATATATTTTGGGGGTTTAGCTCAGCTGGCTAGAGCGTTTGCATGGCATGCAAGTTTAAGCATCAGTTAGTTGATTGACCGCCATATAGTTAAGGACTATAAAAAAGTTGAAAAGTATTTTTTAAAAACCTCTTTAAAACTAAACTTTGGTAGTCTTTAATAGTATTAGCATTTAGTTTTTTAAAATAATGGGGGATTAGCTCAGTTGGCTAGAGCGCTAGCGTGGCACGCTAGAGGTCGTCGGTTCGACCCCGATATCCTCCACTCACGAAAAGGACAGCCAAAATATTGACCGTCCTTTCTTATTTTAATGGGTACCATTCTACACCAACTATAATATATTCAGGTATCTTGTACTGACCACAAATACACTTGCGAGACTTGCAAACATTTTGGTCTAATCCGGGGCAGGCCAAATTATTTCAAAATCACCTTTAGTACCAAATCCTAATTTGGAAAAGTTCCAATTTGATCGTCATTTTCACCCGCATAATGGGTTCAATTTTTATCTCATTATGAAAACCCTGATCATGGCTATAGAAAAAACTGAACATGGGATGCTAAAATTGTCTTTGTGCTGGAAAAAGCCGGTAAACCCTTTCGGTCTGCTGAAATAATTGAGGTGTTGGAAAAGAAAGAAGGGGTAAGAGTCCTTTATTCAATTGTAACAACCATTTTTTTAATAGAAGTATCAGAATATACGATTATTTTAATCCCGGCCCTAAGATTACTTTATCACTTGCTCCTGTAACGATCCTATCGCTGCTTTGCGTAATTTTACCGGCATCAAGAACTGCTTTTTGTCCAAAGTGCCATTACATACAGAGAGAGAATTATTGCTGCTTATTAGTCGGGACGATCAAGCTGCTTTCACAATTTTATTGCGTGGTTACTGGAACAAAGTGTACACACAAGCAATCTCTTATCTTAAATCATCCGAGCTTGCACAGGAAATTACCCAGGATGTTTTTTTGAAGATATGGTTCTCCCGTGAAAGGTTAAGTGAAGTACAAAGTTTCTCCGATTATCTCTTTATCATTTCACGAAACGAAATTATTTCAGCTCTTCGAAAAAAGAACACACAGATCGTTGAGCTACCCGGGCAATTGGAAGAAGTGTTATTACAGCCGGATAAGCAACTTCATTATAAAGAATCATACACTAAAATGTTGGGGCTTATTGACCAACTGCCGCCAACCAGGAAAAAAGTTTTTATGCTAAGCCGGCTGGAAGGAAAATCTTATGAAGAAATTGGTACAGAGCTCGGCATTTCACGAAACGGGGTAAAAGACCACATCGTAAAGGCTCTGAATTTTTTGAGAATGCATTTCAATTCTCATGAACAGCTATTGCTAATGCTGTTTATAGCAACGAATTGTTTTTCTGATAATTTTTCTTAAAAAATGTTACGTTGCAGCTACCCATTTTTTTTAAACACACGTCTTTATTAGAAGTGCGGACCTGTGTGAATTAAAATACTCAGTATGAATGAAATTTATTTCAGACAGTTATTAGATGATTATGTTACGGGAAAGCTTTCCGAACAGGATCAAAGGAAGTTCTTTGAATTTTTAGAACAGGACGGTTATCGCAATGTCCTGGAAGAAGTGCTTCGTAAAGAGTGGGATGACGAAAACTATATGGAACAAACCAATACACAAATTGGTGAACGTATTGAACAATATGTATTGAGAAGGATTGCAAACAATGAAAAAGCGCCGGTTCGCCCTATTTCTTTTTTTAGAAGATACCGGATGATCGCTGCCGCTGTTATCATCATAATAGCCGGTGCAGGATTATACCTTTTGCTTACTAATAGAACGAACGATAGAAGGGATATTGCCAAAACTATACAGAACGACGTTCCGCCGGGCAGCAACAAAGCTGTTCTTACATTGGCAGATGGTTCAACAATAATATTGGATAGTGCGGCTGACGGTCAACTGGCACAGCAAGGCAATGCAAAGATTTCAAAGACAAATGAAGGTCAACTGGCCTACAACTTAATAAATGAAAAACCAACCACGGAAGTTCTTTACAATACACTGGCTACACCCCGTGGCGGACAGTACCGGCTGGTGTTGCCCGATGAAAGCAAAGTATGGCTGAATGCAGCATCCTCTATTCGTTATCCTACCGTATTTACCGGCAAGGAAAGAGTGGTTGAAATTACAGGAGAGGCTTATTTCGAAGTTGAAAAAAATGAGAAGTTGCCCTTTATCGTAAAAATAATTTCCCCTTCCGGTGACAATGGCGAAGTAAGGGTATTGGGCACTCACTTTAACATTAATGCATATGATGATGAATCGTTAGTAAGGACAACGTTGCTTGAAGGATCTGTTCTGATTAAAAAGGATGCCGCAATGGCTTTATTGAAACCGGGCGAACAGGCGCAGTTAAACAACGGAAGTTCCGTAAAAGTGGTAAAGAATGTGGATTTAGAAGAAGTTGTTGCCTGGAAAAACCGTGAATTTAATTTTAACGGAGCAGACATTTATGCTGTGATGCGGCAATTATCCCGGTGGTATGATGTAGATGTGATATATCAAAACAAAAAAATTGATGTTCAGTTTTTTTTCGAGATCCCCAGAAGTTCAAAACTTTCCGATGTATTGAGAATATTGGAGCTTGCCGGTAAGATAAAATTTCAAATTGAAGGGAAAAGAGTCATTGTTCTGCCCTAACAATTATGGAAATGGAATACTGATTTTATAATAAATCTTAAAAACGAAAACTTGCTTATGAAGAAAATACAATCCTCGACTTAGTTGCCGCTCACAATGCGTGAAGATTGGCTAAAAAGAAACCGGAAGTAGTGCAAATACCTCCGGCAAATAATCAGGCCGATCCAATTAAAAAAAACTCAGATTCTCTTTATTGTTCAACCTAAAAATCAAACCAAAATTATGCATTTGATTGCTTGTGGCCATGCCCTGAAACGAAAGGGGTTTGGAAAAATCTTGTTAGTGATGAAATTGACTGCCATTCTTTTGTTTAGTGCTTGCCTGACTGCTTCAGCTAACGGCTTTGCCCAAAACGTTTCGCTCTCTGAAACGAACGCTTCCCTGCAAACAATATTTAAAAAGATCAAAAAACAGACTGGCTACACCTTTGCTTACACAAAGGCTCATTTGCTTAAGGCACGGCCCGTTACAATTTCCATCAGTAATGCTTCAATTGAAGAAGTACTGGATCTTTGTTTTCAGAGCGGGCCATTGGATTACACAATTATCAATAAAACGATTGTAATTATTGATAAAAAAGACGAGCCTGGAAAGGAACAGCCATCCGTTCCGCCTCCTCCAATACAGATCCAGGGTAAGATAACCAACGACAAAGGAGAAACCCTGGCCGGCGCTTCTGTTGTGGTTAAAAGAACTGGCACTGGCGTAAGCGCCAACGACAAAGGTGAATTTAGACTTAATGATTTGATCGAAACTGATGTGCTGATAATTTCCTTTACCGGCTATCAAACACAGGAAATAGCCGTAAAAGGAAAAACCTTTTTGAATATTCAATTGAAACCAACAGAAAGCAAATTAGATGACCTGGTGGTGATTGGTTATGGACAAGCAAGTAAGCGGGACTTAACCGGTTCCATCGTTAAAATAAGTGGTAAAGAAGTAGCGGACAAGCCTAATACTAATCCAATATCCAGTTTGCAAAGTAAGGTGTCCGGTTTGTATGTTGTAAACAATGGCACACCAGGCTCGTATCCGGATATCAGAATACGTGGTACATTAAGTATCGGGCAGGTTGGCCCTTTATATGTAGTGGATGGAATAGTTACGGGTGATATTAATTATTTAAACCCGAATGATATTGAAAGCATCGAAGTTTTAAAAGACCCTTCTTCACTTGCTATTTTTGGTGTAAAAGGAGCAACAGGTGTCATTGCTATCACCACCAAAAAGGCCAAAGCCGGACAGACAATTATTAACTTTAGTTCTAATTATGGATCGAAACAACTGGTTGACAAACTTAAATTAGCTGATTCGAGCCAGTTCAATACATTATTTGCAGAAGAAAATGCCAATAACGGAACTACTACTCCGGATTACTCTGTCTTAAACTCCAATACCGATTGGATTGACGCCGTAACCAGAACAGGTATATTTAGTAACACTAACTTGTCTGTTACCGGAAGTACTGAGAAAAACAGGTTCTATCTCGGATTGGGATATACTATAGACGAAGGAATCATTAAACATCAGCGGCTTGAAAAAATGCAGCTTAGCTTAAGCGATGAATTCAGATTTAATAAAAATATAAAAGTTGGTTTTGTTTTAAATAGTTTAAGAACAAGTAATCCGTCAAATGTAGGCTATGCATTGGATGCTGCAAGAAAAGTTATGCCACAAGTATCAGCAGATCCAAAAACATTTGAAGTCTCTGACCCATATACAAATTTGCCTGTTTCAAAATCAATTTATTCAACTTTGTTTGATGCTATTCAAAATAGCGGAGTTTACAATCCGCTTATTCCAATGGAAAGTGAATGGAACAAGCTCAGAAGTATAGAATATAGAAATGTGGGATCTGTATATGCTGAAATAAATTTTTTAAAATACTTCAATATACGAACAGCCTATTATGCCGATGTAAGTAATGTGAATAGCAGGTCTTATAAGCCATTATATTATGCATACAACCCGGTATCTAACCTCCCTTTTTTATATAGTAACAGCACACAGGTTAATGAAACCAGTGCAGACTATAAAAAATTCCAGCAGGATTACATTCTTACTTTTAAAAAGGCATTTGGCGACCATAGTGTAACCACTACCACTGCTTTTACAACGAATTATTTTGGCAATTTCAACAGGTATGGCCAGTCTGTACAAGGTACAAGCCCTTCCGACCCTCCGATTCCTGATAACGAAGATTTATGGTACATCAATAATGGCTTTGGAATTGCTCAACCATCTGCATCATACCAGTCGGAGAATACTACGTTGTCATATCTTGCAAGGTTACTTTATAACTATAAATCGAAATATTTCCTTACTGCATCCTGGCGGAATGATGCATCCTCCAGGATTCCGCCTAAAAACCGTTACCAGCAATTCTGGGCCCTTGGTGGCGCCTGGGAAATGAGCAGGGAAAGTTATATGAAAAATGTAAGGGTGATTGATTATTTGAAATTGAAAGGATCAATTGGGGTATTGGGTAACCAGAGTTCTTACGGACCAGTAGGGGATTATCCTTTTTATCCTGCCATCAATCAAAACTCGGCGCCAGTTAGTTTCGGAAACAATATTGTAAGGGCCGCACAACTTTCCTATCAGATAAACCCTGATTTAAAATGGGAAACTATCGATGCATCTGAAGCGGGTATAGAATTAACTGCCTTCAATAACCGTTTGCATTTTGAAGCGAATTATTTTAATAAGGTTACCAAGGGAATGATGACATATCTCTCATTAGGCATTTTAGGCAGGCAAGACCAAATTGTAAACGGCGGTAAAATAAAAAACTGGGGAGAAGAGTTTTCTGCCACATGGAACCAGAAAGTAGCCAAAGATCTGGAGATCAACCTGGGCGGCAATATTACATTTATGAACAATAAAGTAGTAGAAGTAGCAACTGGCCTTCCTGGAGGACAAATTTTAGAATATAGAAGTGGTAACGGAAGAGCTCAGGCAAGAACCTCAGCGGGAAATCCAATTGGCTCATTTTATGGATATGTGGTGGAAGGTATTTATCAAAGCCAACTTGATATTCTTAAATCACCATCTGCTGCTTCTATTGCCGGTGGTGCTCCTATTAGTCCCGGTGATTTAAAATTCAAAGATTTAAATGGAGATGGTCTGATTACTGAAGGCGACAGAACGGTGATCGGTAATCCTTCTCCCGACTTTATTTATGGCGCTACTGTTTCCGCAACCTACAAAAGGTTCAATGTAAGTGTTGATCTTGGAGGTGTATATGGCAATGAAATTTACAGAACCTGGGGTACAATGGAATCACAATTTCAATTTGTGAACTACCCTGCATCAAGAATAAACAGGTGGCATGGAGCCGGAACATCCAATTGGGAGCCAATATTGAGTTCGAAACATCAAATTAATAGTATTGGTTCTACTTATAATATCGAAGACGGCAGTTATTTCCGTTTAAGAAATTTACAGATAGGTTACGATTTTGATCCCCGCATACTATCAAAAATTCATGTTAACAGTCTCCGTGTTTATGCAAATGCCCAAAACCTTAAAACATGGAAGCGTAATGAAGGGTATACTCCTGAGTTCGGCGGAAGCGCAACAGCCTTTGGGTTTGATGATGCAAGCGGCGCCATTCCACGGGTGTTCACTTTTGGATTAAACGTTACTTTTTAATAGTAAAAAAATTAAAAATGAAAACAAGTATTAAAATATTCAAATATTGCTTTTCTCTTGCAGCACTGGTGTTATTATTTACCGGCTGTAAAAAGTACTTAGACAGAAGACCGCTTACAGCTATCCTGAGTGATTATGGATCTGTATTAGACGTACAAGCTTTGAGTATGTACAAAATTGTTTATACCTATGGTGGGTTTAATGCACTACCCTGGTTGTGTTTTAACAGCTTTCGTGATGATGATGCGCAAAAAGGCAGTACAGGATCTGATCAGGCACAATGGACTGGTATATTCGATAACTATGCATATGCCAAAGACGAATCGGCAACTAATGCCTTTTGGGGAGATCATTACAACGTTATAAATAAGGCCAACGATTTACTTTATACCGCTGATTCTCTAAAACTTACTGATGTAGCATCATTAAAAAACATCGGAGAAGCTTATTTTTTTAGAGCGTTTTGTTATTTCGATTTGGTTAAGGCCTATGGGCAGGTACCTAAAATTGATTTTCATTATACCGTAGCCTCAGACGGCATAAAACCAAAATCTACAGAAATGGAGATATATGCTTTAATAGATAAAGATCTTGACTCGGCTGCCCGGTTGCTACCTGTAACATGGGGTAATTCAACAACCGGACAAAACCCTTTTCCGGGACGACTAACCAGTGGAGCTGCAAAAGCCTTATGGGCACAAACTTATTTGTTCAGGCAAAACTGGTCAAAAGTATTGGCAATAACTAACGAAATCATTAACTCAGGCGAGTATTCACTATTACCTAATTATACAGATATATGGAAAGATGGCGTTAATGGCGTTGGCAAAAACAGCAAGGAATCTATTTTCGAATTTCAGGCATTATTGAGTGCTTCCCGCACGGATGCTACCTCTAATACGTCATTCTGGGGAGTTACACAAAACTTAAGATCGGGTGGTGCCGGTCCGGAATGGAATTTGGGATGGGGCTTTAATATTCCCACCGATAAATTGGTAACTGAATGGTCTGATACCGACCCACGTAAAGCAGCTACTATTCTCTTCTCTGGACAATATGATGGTGGAACTGCAAATGGCGGTTATGGTGCATCATTGCCACCTTATAATCCGGGAGTTGCATTGGATCAGAAATACTGGAATAAAAAGGTTTATTCAGATCCTGCTATGCGTGCATATACCGGCACAACTACATGGGGGTATCCTGCCTGGATCAATCACAGGGTAATCCGTTATGCCGATATCATATTAATGAAAGCGGAAGCAGCCAATGAATTAGGTGATGGTGTCACTGCTGCTGCCATGCTCGAATTAATCCGTAACCGGGCAAGCAGAAATTTAGGCATCGGTCGCACAATTGTACCTTATATAGCATATACCAGCCAGGATCAAATGAGGTCAGCTATTAAGAACGAAAGACGCTGGGAGTTTGCTATGGAGGGGAAAAGGTTTTACGATCTGGTTCGCTGGGGTGATGCAGTATCTGTTTTAGGACCTTTAGGTTATACCCATCGTTGCCGTTATTATCCGATACCGCAACAAGTAATTGATCTGTCCGGTGGAGTAATAGTTCAAAACCCGGAATGGTAAGAAAGATAATGTCTAAACTAAAATGAATTTTCAGATGAAAAAGCATAATATATTTTTTAAATTTTGTTGGGCCTTTGTTGTAATTATTTTTATAGTTGGTTGCCAAAAAATGGATAGGCCGCTATTGGCCTCTGATTACCCGGTTGACCATACCGTTACTCCCACGACTCCATTAAGATTTTACGTGCCGTTTGATTCAACAGATAAATCGCAAAGCCAGATTAATATTCGTTTTATGGATTCCATTTCAGGATATCCGAGTCTTCTTCCGGATCAAAGTGTTACTGCAATTGCCGGCATCAGAGGCACTGCCTACAATTCCTCCAGTTCTTTTGTGCAATACTTACACACAAATGATTTTGTAGCAACTGCACAAAGTTTCACTGTAGCATTTTGGTTCAAACATGATGGTGTGCCGAACGATGGTCAGGCGCAATTTGTTTTTGCACTCCCTTCAACAATCGGGCATTGGTCTGGTGGTACCATGTTTTTGCTTTTAGATCATCCCGGAGCTGGTGCAACAAATGAACTGGCCGTTTTAAAATTTGTCGCAGTTGATAAAAACAATGCAGACGGCTGGTTTGAGTGGAAAGACGCAAACAGAATCCCCGGTATTCAGGATAATAATTGGCATCATTTGGCTTTTGTATATGACCAGGTTTCATCAAAAATGACCCTCTATATAGATGGCACAGCTCATTCGTATACTCCCGATTGGTGGGGTGGTTCGCATGGCGGTATTAATATGGATGCAACTAAAGCAGGCACATTAAAAATAGGTGGCCGCCCTAAAGAGGACTTAGGTTGGGGAAAATCATTCCTCGGCGGTTTAGATCAATTTCGTTTGTATAACACTGCTCTTACTGCTGCCGAAGTTGCGAATTTGTACAACGGTAAATTATAATTCTTGAATATCATAATAACGTGAGTTCGGGCTATTGAATTAATGCTTTAGTGATACCAGCTATAGTATTTCGTGGCATCGTTTCCTGGCGTTGCAAGCACTTTATCGGCTTGTCCCGAACTCACGTTATTCAACAAAAGAGAGACTAGAATACTCCAATCATTCAACGCAATGTTTAGTAAATATTTTCTGACCTTAATAAGCTCCTTTATTACTTGCATTAAGTTTACCGGTTGCAGTAAAAAAGAAACTAATGCAAGATTATTGCCGCAGGCTACAATTACAGGAGTTAGTCAGCTAAGAACAACAAGCTCTTCTCAGTTTCAATTTTCAGTATCGCTTGACAAGGTTACTGATCAAAAAGTAATGATTAATTATTCTACAGTAGCCGGAACAGCATTGGCTACTAAAGATTTTATTCCTGTAGCAGGTACGCTTACTATTGACGCCAACCAGAACAAAGGATTCATTGATGTAACCGTTACGGGAGACAGCACACGAAAAGAGGATCAATATTTTTATGTACAACTGGATAGTCCACAAAATTGCACCATTGCAAATAGTAAAGACACCGGAATCATTCTCAATAGAGACGGCACTTATTTTCCGGTTGATAATAGCGGGTATGTAGCGCCGGCCTCCTATGCCGGTTATTCGCTTGTATGGTCTGATGAGTTTAACGGGTCAAGTGTGGATCCGTCCACATGGACCTATGAAATCGGTACTGGTAATAATAGCTGGGGAAATAATGAACTTGAATATTATACGGACAGAACACAGAATTCATTTGTTTCTGATGGTCATTTAATTATTGAAGCAAGAGCTGAATCTTTTGGAGGACGCAATTATACATCTGCCAGAATGATCACTAAAAACAAAAAAATATTCAAATTCGGGAGAATAGATATCAGGGCCAAAATGCCTAAAGGCAAGGGTATCTGGCCGGCGCTTTGGATGCTGGGAAATAATATTGATGCAGTTCCCTGGCCCGCTTGCGGAGAGATTGATATAATGGAAATGATTGGACAGGAACCAAACAAAATAGTTGGTACGTTTCATTGGGGTAACTCCATCGCTACCCGTGCTTTAAAATGGACCAGTTACACATTAAGCAGCGGCAGCTTTGACCAGCAGTTTCATGTGTATAGCCTGATATGGAAGGAGAATGAAATGAAAATATTAATTGATGATCAGATGTATGCATATATGACACCCGCCGATATGGCGCCAGGTAGTACCTATCCATTCAACAACGATTTCTTTTTTATTTTCAATGTTGCAGTAGGTGGTCAATTGCCGGGCTCTCCGGACAATACAACTGTATTTCCACAGCGGATGGCGGTGGATTATATAAGAGTGTTTCAATAAAGTCAGTCATTTCTTTACTTCCGAATTTGGAACACGGTTTAAAACAAAAAATAAGAAAATTGAATATTACCAAAATAAAGGGGGCTGTAAAATATTGTGCTTTTATTATTGGCATAGGAAAGGCTTTATTCTTTTTCTCATGTAATGAGAAGCCACATGCGTTTACATCATTACCGTCTTCAAAAACCGGCATTGCTTTTATCAATGCCCCAATTAAAAAAGAATTTATCAATATTCTTTATTACCTCTATTACTACAACGGTGGCGGGGTATCGGTTGGTGATATTAACAATGATGGTTTGCCGGATATTTATTTTACCGCAAATAATAAAGCGGGTAACAAACTCTATCTGAACAAAGGTAATTTTCAGTTTGAAGATATAACAGAAAAAGCAGGTGTGGCAGGTATTTCCGACTGGAGCAGTGGTTCAACTATGGCAGATGTTAACGGAGATGGATTCCTTGATATTTATGTATGTTCAGTAAGCCAAAAAAATCAACTGCAGGGTCATAACCAGCTTTTTATTAATAATGGAAACAACACATTTACCGATAAAAGCAAAGACTATAATTTAGATTTTTCCGGCTATTCTTCACAAGCAGTTTTTTTTGATTACGACCACGATGGCGATTTAGATTGCTATATTTTAAACCAGTCTCATTATCCTTTAGATAATTTAGTTGATACTTCAAATCGTCGTACTTATGACAGCCTTTCAGGCGACAGATTATACAGAAATGACCTTTCAACTACCCGAAAATTTACAGATGTAAGCAAAGATGCGGGTATTTATCAAAGTAGTTTGGGATATGGTTTAGGAATTGCCGTTGCTGATTTTAATAATGATGGCTGGGATGATATTTATGTAGGAAACGATTTTCATGAAAACGATTATTATTATCTGAACAACGGGAACGGAACATTTACCGAAAGCGGCGACAAACATTTCAATCATTACAGCCGCTTTAGTATGGGTAACGATGCAGCCGATTTTAATAATGATGGACAAATGGATTTGATAACCGTGGATATGCTACCACCAGATGAAAAAACATTGAAGACTTATGGCAGCGACGAGAATCCGGATATCTATAAATTGAAGCTAACCAGGAATGGTTATCAAAATCAATATTCCCGGAATTGTTTACAGCAGAATAATGGCAGCGGAACATCTTTTAGTGATATAGCGCTGATAAATGGAGTTGATGCAACTGACTGGAGTTGGAGTCCACTGTTTGCGGATTTTGATAATGATGGCTACCAGGATCTGTTTGTCAGCAGTGGTATTGTTAGGCGGCCGGTGGACATGGATTACGTACGGTTTATTTCCAATCTCAAAATGCGGAATACTGATAATAACACAGATAAAGATGATGAGGCAGCGATAGCACAAATGCCTGATGGCTCTTCGCATCCTTTTTTATTTAAGAATAATGGGCAATCTTTTTCCGATGTAAGTAATGCCTGGGGAACAGGTAAAATGAAAGGATATTTTAACGGCGCTGCTTATGCCGATTTAGATAACGACGGCAATCTTGATATTATAATTAATGCACTAAACGCTCCTGCGATTATTTTAAAAAACAACTTACCAAAAAAGAATTCACTGATCTTGAAGTTGAAAGGCAACGCTCCCAATACGTTTGGAATTGGCGCGAAGGCATGGGTATTTGCAGGCGGTAAAAAGCAATACCGCCAGTTAATGCTTACAAGAGGTTTTCAATCCTCTTCTGATACGAAACTATATTTCGGTTTGGACAGTTTACGAACTGCAGACAGTTTGCTTATCGTATGGCCTGATCAAAAATACCAGGTCGTTAAAAATATTTCAATTTCATCCAGCCCAATAGAAGTAAAAGCATCTGATGCATCGGGTAAATTCGACTATAAAATTTTCTTTCCCGAAAGAAAAATATTGTTTGAAGACATCACCAATCAAATTTCAATTCCCTGGCAACACAGGGAAAATGATTTTACAGATTTTAATGTACAATACCTTATCCCGCACAGTGAAAGTACAAGAGGCCCGAAAATAGCTGTGGGAGACGTAAATGGTGATGGACTGGATGATTTTTATGTTTGTGGAGCAAAGGGACAAGCCGGTTCTCTCATGATTCAGCAAGCGAATGGTTCTTTTAAAGCAAGCGATACAACCTTGTTTAACATGTTCGCAGTTTGTGAAGATGTGGATGCAAAATTTTTTGATGCAAATGGTGATGGATATTTGGATTTATGGGTAGTAAGCGGAGGAAACGAAATGCCTGTTAATGAAATCGCCTCTGCAGACCGTTTATTTTTGAACGATAGCAAAGGGCATTTCATGTATGCGGCCAGTAACATCCCTCGTTTTTATGAAAACAAATCCTGCATTACGGTTGCAGATATAGACAAAGATGGAGATAATGATGTATTTCTCGGATTTCTTTCAGACCCTCATAAATATGGCATTCCGCAATCATCCAAGTTATACCTGAATGATGGCAAAGGGAAGTATTCGGTTGCTGATGTTAAAACGATTAATTCGTATAACTTAGGCATGGTCACCTCCGCCATCTTTGCTGATGTAAACAATGATGGGTGGCCCGATTTGATTGTTGCAGGCGAATTTATGCCGGTAACCATTTATTTAAACAACAAGGGACAATTTACCAAAACCCAATTACCGCAATCTTCCGGCTTATGGCAATCTTTATATGCAACCGACATCAATGGAGATGGGAAAACAGATTTCCTGGCAGGCAACTGGGGGCACAACTCCAAACTATGGTCAGGCAAAAACGGCCCGCTGAAATTGTATGTAAAGGACTTTGATAGCAACGGCTCGGTTGAACAAATTTTGTGTTATACGAAGAATGGAAAAGAATACACTTTTCTTGCTAAAGACGAACTGGAACGTTCTCTGCCGATATTAAAAAAAGCCTACTTGAACTATTCAGAAGTAGCGGGGAAAACAGTGGACTATATGCTCTATGATTTATTTAAAGATTATACTGAATTAAAAGCTGAACTATTAGGCTCCTCCTGCTTCATCAATGACGGAAAAGGGAATTTTAAAAGAACAGATTTGCCCGATCATCTACAATTAGCTCCTGTTTTTTCATTTGAACAAATAAACAAAAGCGCAACTGCTGATAACAGTTATATGTGCGGCGGGAACTTTTTTGGTGTTATCCCCTATGAAGGCAGGTATGATGCACAGCCATTGGCTTTATTTAACGCTGATAAGAATAGTGGTTTCAGTTATCTGCATCAGCCCAATTTATCATCAGTTCAGGGACAGGTGAGAGATATCAAATGGCTCAACACCGCAAAATTTGGAAAAATATTGGTGGTAGCAAGAAACAATGAACCCTTACTGTTTTATGCACAAAAGAATTAAATAACGCAAAACGGAAACTCTCTGGCAAAAAAATATTAACCAATTTATTGAAACAAAATAAGAAGATGAAAAAAGTGAAACAATTGTTATTCGGATTATTGATACTACTGGCAGTAAATGTATCTGCACAAACGGCGAAGGATGCAAAGATGAAAGCATTTGTAGATGCCCTGATGAAAAAAATGACGCTGGATGAAAAGATTGGTCAACTCAATTTACCCAGCAGCGGCGACATTGTAACCGGCCAGGCCAAAAATTCAAATATTGCAAAACAGATTCGTGAAGGAAAAGTGGGTGGCTTATTCAATATAAAATTGGTTGCTAAGATAAAAGATGTACAAAGAGTGGCGGTGGAAGAAAGCAGGCTAAAAATTCCATTGATATTTGGTATGGATGTGATTCATGGTTATGAAACCGTTTTTCCTATTCCATTGGCATTAAGTTGCAGTTGGGATATGAAAGCTATTGAACGCAGCGCACAGATTGCAGCAATGGAAGCCAGCGCTGATGGCATTTGCTGGACTTTCTCTCCTATGGTAGATATAGCCCGTGATCCTCGCTGGGGCCGCATTGCGGAAGGGAATGGCGAAGACGTTTATCTCGGTTCTCAAATTGCCAAAGCTATGGTAAAAGGCTACCAGGGAGATTTTTCAAAAAATACAAATATCATGGCCTGCGTAAAGCACTATGCGTTATATGGCGCTGCAGAAGCCGGTCGTGATTACAATACCACTGATATGAGTTATGCAAGAATGTTTAACGAATATCTCCCCCCTTACAAAGCTGCCGTAGATGTCGGTGCAGGTTCAGTAATGGCTTCTTTCAACGATGTAAATGGTATTCCTGCTACTGCCAATAAATTTTTAATGACGGATGTATTACGCAAACAATGGGGCTTTAAAGGCTTTGTAGTTACAGATTATACCGGCATCAACGAAATGACTGCACACGGCTTAGGTGATTTAAAAACCGTTTCAGCAATGGCACTAAAAGCCGGTATTGATATGGATATGGTGGGTGAAGGTTTTTTAACTACACTGAAACAATCATTGAAAGAAGGAAAAATTTCACTGCAGGAAATTGACAGGTCGTGCCGCTTAATACTGGAGGCGAAATACAAACTTGGTTTATTCGATAACCCATATAAATATTGTGATGAGAACCGTGCCAAAACCGAAATATATACTGCCGCCAGCCGTGCCGAAGCAAGAAAGATAGCTGCAGATTGTTTTGTATTACTAAAGAATCAAAACAATATTTTGCCTTTAAAGAAAAGCGGAACGATTGCGGTTGTAGGTCCATTGGGGAACAATAAAGAAAATATGCCAGGCACATGGAGTGTGGCCGCTAATTTTGATAAGCCAATTTCCCTACTCGATGGATTGAAAGCAGTGGCGGGTGATAAAGTAAAGATTGTTTACGCCAAAGGGTCTAACCTCGATGCAGATGCTGCTTTTGACGGAAGAGCCCGAATGATTTCAAAATCGTATGCGCATGACGACCGACCCGCCGGTGAAATTATTGAAGAAGCATTGGCAATCTCAAAAGATGCCGATGTGATTGTGGCTGCTTTAGGTGAAAGTGCAGAGATGAGCGGTGAATCTTCCAGCAGAACTAATATCGACATTCCTGCTGTCCAGCAAGATTTATTAAAAGCATTGCTGAAAACAAGCAAGCCTGTTGTACTGATTTTATTCACCGGCAGGCCATTAGCAATCAAGTGGGAAAGCGAAAATGTTCCTTCCATCCTGAATGTTTGGTTTGGTGGTAGTGAAGCAGGGTACGCTATTGCGGATGTGTTGTTTGGCGATGTAAATCCTTCCGGTAAACTAACCACCACCTGGCCACAAAATGTTGGACAGGTGCCCTTGTATTATAATCATAAAAACACCGGTCGCCCATTACCGGAAGGCGAATGGTTTCAAAAGTACCGCAGCAATTATTTGGATGTAACCAATGATCCTGTTTATCCCTTTGGTTATGGATTGAGCTACACTGCGTTTTCATACAGCGATGTAAAACTTAATACCAATTCTCCTAAAGGAAATCAAACGGTAACTGCAAGTGTAACGGTAACCAATACCGGTAACCGGGATGGCAAAGAAGTAGTTCAATTATATATTCATGATGTAGTTGGCGCTAACAGCAGGCCGGTAAAGGAATTAAAAGGATTTCAGAAAATAGAATTGAAAGCAGGAGAAAGCAAAACAGTTTCCTTCAGCATCAGTATAAACGATTTAAAATATTATCATACCAACATGAGTTATGATTGGGAACCCGGTGAGTTTGAGATCATGATCGGTGCTAATTCAAAGAATGTGAAAATGGCAAAGTTGAATTGGAGCAAATAAATATTAGATGTAATGCCGGATGGCAATGACATTGCCATCCGGGATACCATCCAGCTTTAGTATTGAGCACTGGCCAATTTTTTCCGGTGCTTTTCTAACTCTTGTTTTAGCTTCGCCTGGCTCGAAAAAAATCATCAAATTCTTCATATCTAATATCGGCTTGACTTCGAAACCAATATACCAGTATATTAAAATCAACCGCCAAAGACCACTTGCATACAAAGCAATAGGCCAAAAGATGCTTACTTTCAATCTATATTCGTTAGCAATGGATTACAAAGACCTCTTGCATACAGCATGCAATTTTTTGACATTTTTAAAACTTTTTTAAAACCATAGCCGTCGCTTTTCAGGCAATCCTACCTGAATGAAGTCATTGGAAGGACGTAAAGTGTTGAGTTGGTGTTTCGTAACATATTCATAAACAATTACTTGTATCGGTAAAAAGCATGGCATGCAAAAGGTCACCGGTTCGACTCCGGTAATCTCCACAAAAGGTTCTGATAATTTCAGAGCCTTTTTTTATGTTATTTACTGTTTATATACTTTATTCTGCTGTATTGGGGCAATATTATATTGGTCATACTGCTGACCGGTAGGATAGATTGATTGTACAGGCCTAATAATTCCGGAAGCAAATCGACCAAAAAACAAATGATTGGAGAATCGTTTATACAGAGAGGTTTCAATGTAAAAGAGAAGCAGTAAAAAGGGAGTTTGAAATCAAAAGGAAGAAGCGTAGAAATTATATTGAATGGTTGATTAATTCAGCTGGCTAGAGCGTCCCGAAGGCGTTCGGGGAGGTCGTCGGTTCGACCCCGATATCCTCCACTGTAAAAAAAGGAAGCAAATCATGTGCTTCCTTTTTATGTTTCTCCGGATAATATACCGCTTCGACATTCAGATTACACGCTTTCTATCTTTTACAACCTGAGCGTCATTTTACATTGCAACAAAGTATGAAATCGCCATACTGATATTAGACCAACCTGCAAAAGATCAACCCGATGTTTCCATAGATGCTGTCGTCCGGTTGCTGCGTCCACTTATATTTTAGCAAGCATCGTAATCGTATTATCCTGTCTGCAATCACCACCACTAATGCCAACCAGCAAACTGTCGTTCAACTGTGGAAGAAAATAATAGCTCCTGTCCGGGTTTTGCTTTGCCTTAGATAAACACCTAAAGCCTCACTTGCTCAATAAACACTCCCACTTTCTCATTGTCACTTTCTATAGCTTATTAGTGTCACTAACTTACAATGAGAAGATTCGAGTTGCATAAATCATCAGTTACGATGGTTCAGTCAACTATTGACTATTTTAGAAAGGCTACGCCCAGCGGTGAATAATAAAACTATAGGGTGTATTCCTTCTGCAAGCCTGTTTTTGAGAAATGAAGTAAATTTAATAGGCGCTTCTCATTTAAAAATTTTCTTATGCGTTGCCGGCTTTTTATTTTTTGGGTTCTTATTGCCAATGCTATACAGGCACAAACTCATAAGATAGATAGCATACGAAAAAACCTTAGCATTGTTAATGGCAAGGAAGCAGTAAATAGTCTGAACGCATTAGGCTGGCAATTTTATTATTATTGGATTCATTCTGATTCGGCTCTTAAATATGCAAATCTCGCCCGGCAGAAAGCATTTGCAATTAACTATTATAGTGGAATGGCAGAAGCTTTGATGATTGAAGGCGGTGTGAAGGGGCGACTTTTAGGGCACCCTGATGTAATGGAACGGGATACGAGAAAAGCCATTGAGCTTTTAAAAAATGAAACTAACCCTAAAGTTTTTTCCATGGCCTATTATAACCTGGCCATTTCATTAGCCATAGTGGGTAAATATGATGCAGCCAATGAAGCAGCAGGTAAAGCATTAGCATTCGCAACGACAGCAAACGATCCATTATCGCTTGGTTGGGCCAAACAAGCTGCCGGTTTCAGTTATTCAAAAAGCGGGGAATATTGGAAATCCTTCGAGAATTTTATTGAAGCAGGTGAAATTGGAAAGCAGCAGAATGATACGATGCTGATCTCGTTTTCATTAGCCTTCATTGGAAGAGCATTTAACCGGGCCGGCGATCCATCCAAGGCATTACATTACCATCATCAGGCACTTCAATATAAATGCCCATTTGTCTTTATTTGGCCACATGCTGAAGATATGGCCTATGCTCACCTGGTATTGAAACAGTATGATTCCGTGACCTGGTATCAGCAGAAATACAGGGCTGATATTAATTTATATACAACGGACCCGGCTGTACGGAAAAAATTTGGCGCCTATGCTTATGGCTTTTCAACGGAGTTGCAGTTAGCAAGGAAACAGTACGACACTTTATTAATCCAGGTATTGCCAAGGCTTCCGCTATTACGAAAAAGCAATGACGTATTTCCTCTGATGGTTAATTTATTAGTGGTAGCAAAGGCTTACCTCGGCAAGTCAAATTATCAAACCGCCCTTGGTTATGCCAGCGAATTGAATCAAACAGCATACCACGCAGCCAACAAACAGTTTCTGAAAGATGGGTACGAGTTGCTTGCATCAGTTTATGATCATCTAAAAAAAACTGACAGTGCCTATCATTACTTCAAACAGTTCGCATTTATCAAAGATTCAATGGAAACTGCACTATATGCCGGCAGAACTGCTCTTTACCTGGCAGCTTCAGAAGCGGAAAATAAAATCAGGTTGCTAAAAAAAGACAAGGAGTTGGGCGATCAACAATTAAAACTAAACAAAAAAGAATTACAAAAACAGGCACAATTAAAGAACTTGCTTATTGCCGGCAGCATTGCCTTGCTATTGATCTCAGTGCTGATTGTAAGAAATAATATGCTAAGAAGAAAAAATGAACAGCTTCGAAATAAACATGAACAATCAGGCTTAAAACGAAAAGCAATGGAGCTTGAGATGCAGGCATTGCGGGCACAAATGAATCCGCATTTTATCTTTAACTGTTTAAGCGCTATTGATAACCTTATTCAAACCAGACAGTCAGACAAGGCAACGTCTTATCTTGCCCGTTTTGCAAAATTGATACGGTCAGTATTGGATAGCTCTAAAAATAACCTTGTGCCATTTCAAATGGATTTGGAAACAATACAACTATATCTTGAAATGGAAAAGTTTCGGTGTAATGATAAATTTCACTATGAGATAAATGTGGAGCCAGTTTTATTGCATGGCGATTTTAAAGTGCCTCCGCTTATCGTGCAGCCGTTTCTTGAAAATTCGATCCATCATGGTTTGTTGAATAAAAAAGAAAATGACCGGCAATTACAGTTGAAAATAAATCTCTGCGATGAATTTATTGTTTACTCAATCATTGATAATGGTATTGGCAGGGAAAAAGCAGCCGAATTTAAAGAAAGAAATAAACCCGAACATCAATCGTATGGCATTGCTATTACCCGGGAGCGAATTCACTTGCATAATCAGAATGGCATTGACGATGACCTTGTGATCACGGATATTGAAAAAGAAGGCGTTCTTTTAGGAACAAAAGCTGTTATAAGAATAAATTGCTCAAAATCTTAAAATCATATCATGCTGAAAGCTGTGTTAATTGATGATGACGAAAGCAATCTGAGCTCTTTAAGCGAAAAAATTTCCAATCATTGCAAACAGGTTCAGATCATTGGCTGCTGCGATAATCCGGAAGAAGGGATTCGCATTATTGATGAAGTAAAACCGGATCTTGTTTTTCTTGATATTGAAATGCCTCGGATGAACGGATTTCTAATGTTGCAGCAACTGACCTACAAAAATTTTGAACTCATCTTTGTTACAGCTTATGATCATTATGCCATAAAAGCTATTCGAAGCTGCGCACTGGACTACCTGGTGAAGCCGGTTGAAATAGAAGAATTAAAAAGGGCCGTTGCCAGGGCAGAAGAAAAGAAAAAACAACCTCCCTCATCCTCACAATTAGATCTCCTGATCGACCATTTGCAGAAGAGGCAGACAAAATTGCTGACAATACCAACAAATGATGGGCTTCAATTCATCGATATTGAAAAAATCATGTATCTTGAAGCCAGTGACAATTATTCAAACATCTACCTTTCTACTAATCAGAAGTTTTTGGTAAGTCGTACTTTAAAAGATTTTGAAGAATTGCTGCCTGCGGATCTTTTTATTCGCATTCATCACTCAACTATTGTAAATAAGTTTTATGTGGACAAATACATCCGTGGAGAAGGCGGACAGGTTGTAATGCGCAATGGAAGTGTTCTTGATGTCTCTAAACGAAAAAAATCAGATTTTTTACAGGCAATTGGATATTAAAAGAAATTGGCCAGGACAAACACTTCAGGCCTCACTTACTCAATAAACGCTCCCACTTTCTCATTGCCCCTTTCCACAACTTAGTTTCGACTATAATTTGCATTAAGAAAATCAAGGTATCACATATGCTGTTAAAGCAGGCTGCAAATTCGGGAGGATAATCAGGTTTATCGCTAAATTTTTAAACCCTTTCACAAATAAAATAACCATTATGCAACGCAAATTATTTTTAAAATTTGGCCTTGCCCTTGGCTCTTTTCTTGCAGCTCCTTTTACTATTTATGCAAGGGTTAGAAAAGGAACCCGTGATGACAAAGGCTTCAAAGTAGATGCCGGGAAAGACCGGTTTGATAAAAGCATTTCTCCTTTTGAAGGAGATGCTTTTTACACTAAAGTATCCACCAAAGATGCTGACGGAGATATGTATGTTTTTGAATCAACCCGCATAAAAGAAGGTGGACCGATACTTCATACTCATTATGACACGGATGAATTTTGGTATGTTTTGCAGGGAGAGTTTCTTATCAAAGTAGGCGATAAGCTATATAATGCTAAGGCTGGTGATCTTGTATTCGGCCCGCGAAAGGTGCCCCACACTTTTGCGAAGGTTGGACAGGGAGAGGCAAAAGTGATGATATGCCATCAACCTGCTGGTAAAATGGAAGAATATTTTAAGAAACTCAGCGAAGGTGTGGCTAAAAATATGACAGAAGCAGAAAGGGACAATATGAGAAAGGAACACGGCTTTGAAAGAGTGGGCCCACCACTGACGTATTTGAAACAGTAAACTCTTTGCCGTCCTGGATAACGTTGATACTAACCATGGCTTCCATCACGGTGCCGGCGTACAAAAACTAAAGTATTTGTGATATTCAAACAATAAACATTCAAAATGAAAAAAGCTATCATTACACTTTTTTTATTGTTCATTTTCTTTTTTGGCTATTCACAGAATAAAGAAATTGAAAAAGAAATCCGGCAACTGGAGCAAAAAAGAGTAACGGCTTTAATGACTAAAGACACAGCAGCTTTACTCAAAATCTGGGCTACGGACTATTTTGTAAATCGCCCTGCAGGCGTGGTTTCAACAAGAGACCATGTATTAAGTATGGTTTTGAATGACACGATAAGTTTTAAAAGCCTGGAGTTTGAAATTGAAAAAATTGTGGTTAAGAAAAACTTCGTAATCGTAATGGGAAGCGACACAGCAGACCCGGGCGAGAAAAGCCCTTATGCAGGAAAAATTTTGCATCGCCGCTTTACACATATTTGGTCAAATGAAAGCGGCAACTGGAGACTACTTGGCAGACATGCCAACATTTTGTGCCAATAGATAGATAGTAGAAGTTTTGGTTCAGGTGAAGAAAGTACCATACCTGGTCAGACAACCCTTTTTTACAAGCAAACTCATATACCATGCAACCTCAGGAAGCTTTCGAGAAAGAAAAAACCGGAACACCAAAGATTGTTTCCTTTCAACAGGAACGGTCTATTTCCCGGGGAGCTATTATCCGCATTATTATCGGCATCCTTCTTTTATTGGTATTGGCCCATATCGGGTTTTACAAAACCTATATCCGTCACTTTCCAGGTTTCGCTGATTATACTACACCTGCCGGCCGGAAGTTTCATTTTACCTGGATCATACATTTTCATGGCATGATGATGATAGGATGGCTGCTTATGTTATTGTTGCAACCCTTTCTTATTTTGAAAGGAAAAATAAAACTTCATCGATTGGCAGGTCGCCTGAGTTATGTAATAGCCCCATTGGTGCTGCTCTCCATGTATTTAGTTACCTATTCCAGCCTTCATCGTGAATTAGCACAGGGTATAGCAGTTGCAGCAAGTAGGATTGCACTGGACGTTCCCTTGATTATATTCTTTGCCATACTGTATTTGCTCGCCATTTTTTATACACATAAACCGGCCTTGCACAGCCGCTTTATGTGTAGCACTGCTTTTATATTGATTAGCCCGGCTTTATCCAGGACGTTGAGAGCCTACCTGGATGCCAGCCGTGAAGATAGTATTGACATGTCCAAAAACATTATTGTGATTGTTGCAGGGGTAATTGCCGTTGTGGATTCGTGGCGGACAAAACGTATCAGCCCCTTTGCCCTGGTGCTGGGCTTCATGGTGTTGAATAGAATCATCTGGAATATCAGAGACACCCCTTTTTGGTACTCAATAGCAAATGCGATAGCAAAAATGTTTTGAAAAAACATGAATTTAAAATTCATTCAAACTAACGACAATGGAAAAAGAAAAGGAAGAGTCAGCTGCTGCATCCAAAACCAGCCCGTTAAAATGACAAAAGAACTCAGCGGACTTCGATAGAGATTTAGCGTGGCACGCTAGAGGTCGTCGGTTCGACCGATATCCTCCACGGTAGAAAAAGGAAGCAAATCATGTGCTTCCTTTTCATGTTTTTCCGAATAGTATACCTATTCGGCATTCAAGTGATACGCTTTCTATCTTTTACAACTTGAGCGTCATTTTATATTGCAACAAAGTATGAAATCGCCATCATGACATTAGATTGTTAAAGGTTGCAGGAAAATGTGTGCTGAAAAATCTAGTTAGTTCGTCACTTAAAATATCCGATAAATTTTTCTGAGTGGACATGGACAATGGAAGAGCAAATGTTTTCCCTTCAGTTATCAGCATATTCAGAACCTGTACTAACTAAAAGCGGTCGTTTACAAGAAAATTATCAACAATTTTCCTCTATTTCTTAAATTAGAAGAAAGCATATCAACTGCAATGAGAAGCTTCCTGCTTTTTATATTTTTCTTAGCCACTCAACCGCTCCCGGCACAAACGGTCAGCCTTGAGCTCTATGGCCAACCCAAATTGAAACAGGGTATATCCATTGTACCCTATGCCCTGGTGTATGAAGATCCATCGGGAGACACCACGCAACCGCTGAACGAAGTGATGAAACAATCATTTATTCCAGCTGCATCTTCTCCGGTTACAAAATTTCACAATAACCGGCAAATGAAACGGACCAGCCAGGTGGTCTGGCTGCAATTCAAAATAACAAACACACACTTGGCCGATACTATTCATTTGTGGTATGATTGCGGGCCTCATGCCATAGCCTCTCTTTATGCGGAAGCAAATGGCGGGTTAATTTATCTTGAAAGTAGCGGGCTTTGCACCCCTGTAAAAGACCAATTGACAATATTCGGAATGCCTTTGGTGTTACCCCCTCATACGACTCACCATTATTTTGTTCGCATTGCGGATTATATTGTGTTGATGTCATCAGTTGCTGGCACTATTCATACTACAGAGACCTACCAGGCTGCTTGGCTGACTGACAATTCAAACAATAAGTGGGTGTTTTTTTTAATGCCGATGCTTATTGGTTGTTTATTGCTGATGAGTCTTTATACTTTCTTTCAGTATATTTTAAACAGGGACAAAGCATTTTTATTTTATGGGCTTTATGCTGCGCTTGCTTTTTGCTGGATGATGGAATTTGCCAATCCTCGTTTTCATTTGGGCTTCGTTCCTTCCTTTATGCCCTGGCTGGGTCATGCTGTGTCTTTTTCATTTACTTATATTCTCAGCATTTTGCATGTTCTTTTTTTATCCAAACTCCTTTCCATCCCTGCCCAGCAGCCCGGGATCTGGCGGGTGGCACGGCCCCTGCTATTCCTCCTGGCATTTTTGCAGGTAATGATGGTTATTCAACTTTTTACCGGCATTTTGATTAAAAGCAACGCCTGGTACTGGATTATAGACGGACTACCTGGGGTGTTAATGGGTTTACTAATGGTCATTGCAACCATCCGGAGTAAGAGCAAACTAAAGATCTATTTGCTTACCGGCGAAATCATTCTCTATTTTTATGTAATTGCCCTTTCGCCTTTGCTGGGCTATTTGACCAGGTTTGATTTATCACCGCAGCTCCTGGCTTTCGTGAACAATGTGCCATTCTTTATAGCGTTAGGTTTATTTTCAGAACTCTTTTGTTTTTTGCTGGCTTTAGCCAAACGAAACAAGTTGATAGAAACTGAGAAAAATCATTTGCAGCAGAATTATACCAATCAGCTTGAAACCGAATTGACAAAACGTACACATGAAATTGAACAACAAAGCCGGCAACTGGAAAAACAACATGCTGACCAGTTGCAATTGTCTTTTGAACAAAAGTTATCAGAAATAGAAATGTCGGCGCTCCGGGCACAAATGAATCCGCATTTTATTTTCAACTGCCTGAATTCAATCAAGCTTTATACTACCGATAATGAATCAGCCAAAGCTGCTGATTATCTTACCAAGTTCAGCCGTCTTATTCGTTTAGTGCTGGAAAA
Source organism: Terrimonas pollutisoli (assembly GCF_029360765.1). GTDB lineage: Bacteria > Bacteroidota > Bacteroidia > Chitinophagales > Chitinophagaceae > Terrimonas_B > Terrimonas_B pollutisoli. The sequence goes on from NZ_JARKNA010000001.1 coordinate 248,458, forward strand.
TTCCCGTTCAGAAAAAGTTACACTGAAAAATGAATTGGAAGCGCTGTCCTTATATATGGAAATGGAAACCATGCGGTTTAAAAGTAAGCTGAACTTTACTATCGAAACAGATCCGGCTCTCGATACTGACCTGGTTGAAATGCCACCGCTGCTTCTGCAGCCTTATGTGGAAAATGCCATCTGGCATGGACTGATGCACAAAAGGGAAGGAGGCAGTGTGTATGTAAAAATCAAGCAACTGAAATCTGAACGGTTGCAAATTACCATCACAGACGATGGCATTGGCCGGGCCAGGGCGGCTGAGTTAAAAAGTAAATCAGCTATCGCCGGTAAATCATTTGGGATGAAAGTGACAGGAGAACGCATTGCTCTTATCAACCACCTCTATAAAACCAATGCTAAAGTACAGGTGAATGATTTGACGGATGCGGAAGGAAATGCAGCAGGTACGGAAGTGGTAATAGAGATATTGATTTAAAAATTATTAAAGTATTCAAGTTTATACTGATGTTAAAAGCAATCCTGATTGACGATGAACCGGACAGTATCCGCTTGCTGGCATTGCAGTTAAAAGCGCATTGTCCGAAAGTAGAAATTGCAGGGCAATACACGAACAGTATGGAAGGATTGCAGGCTATCCGAACATTGAAACCGGATGTGGTTTTTCTCGATGTAGAAATGCCTGAGATGAATGGATTTGAATTATTGGATCAGTTGGATGATATTTTCTTCAGCCTGATTTTCGTAACGGCGTATAATGAATTTGCTTTAAAAGCTTTTCGTTTCAGCGCTCTTGACTACCTGGTAAAACCATTGGATACATCCGAATTGCAGGAGGCTGTAAAAAAAGCCGAAAAGCACCAGCGGGTTGATCAGGGACAAATTGAATTGTTGCGATCACAATTGCAGCGGCAGCAACAACCTCAAAAAATAGCCGTGCCATTTCACACCGGTGTTGTGTTTGTAGAACTAAAAGACCTGGTTTATTGTGAAGCAGAAGGGAATTATACAAAACTTGTTTTAACTGGCGGAAAAACTTACCTGCTAAGTAAAACACTGCGTGAAGTACAGGAAGTATTGGAAGAAAGAAATTTTTTGCGTGTACATCGTCAATACATCATCAACCTTGATCACATCAAATCCTATCATAAAGGAGATGCCGCATATCTCGTTATGCAGGGAGATATAAATATTCCCGTAGCAAAAAATCAAAAAGAACGACTGGTGCAAAAATTCGGTTGGCTATAATCCATAGTTTCTCTGATCTTCCCCGCTCACTCAAAACGTTCCCTCAAGGAAAAACAAAGTGCCTTCACAGGATTGTTATGCAAATCACTCCGGTTAAACCGGAAGTTTGTTTAAAATTATTCACTCACCTAAAGCATTTTTAAAATGAAAAAGTTTATCTGTTTAGGGCCGATCCGGCTTTTTGCTGCAACTGTTTTCTTATTAATGGGTGGAATCCTCCATGCTCAAGATCGAAGCAAGGATGAAGCATCCATCAATAAGCAGGTGGATGCTATGATATATAGCTGGAATAATCATAATTATGATGATCTGAAAAACTATACTACAGAAAATACCGATTGGGTGAATGGCGTAGGTATGTGGTGGAAAGGGCAAAAAGAGTATCAATATGCACACCAGGCCTATCATAATACAATGTTTAAGGAATCGATAATGGAGAAAAAATCTGTGGTCATCCGCTTTGTAACAAAGGATGTTGCCATAGCACATCTTGTGTGCCATCTTAGCGGTACCATGATACATGAAGGAAAGAAGGACGATCCAGAAGATATCCTGGAAACCCTGGTTTATGTGAAAGTAAACGGGGAGTGGTTAGTGACTGCAGGAGTAGTAGTTCCTATTGTAAAAGAAGTACAACAGTATGACCCGGTGAAACAAATGCCGAAGTAATGATGAACCATCATTTAGCCAAACAGTTCGGAGTTGTGTTCATGGTGAATCTTGCAACCCGGATTTTATCGGGGGCTGTGCTATATTATCGCCCTCTATCATGCCACATTACTGTTTACACGTATTCAACCTTTTGTTATGAAAAATTATCCTTTTCTAAACATTCCCCTTTACATCTTCATGTTCATCAGCCTGTTTATAAGCTCCGGCTTGTACAGCCAGTTGCTTCAGGGAAAAGTAACAAGCTCAAACGGAGAGTCACTTTCCAACGCAAATGTTTTGCTGCTCAACAGCCGGGACTCTTCTCTGTTAAAAGGCGCAGTATCAGGTAAAGCCGGGAATTATAAGTTTCAAAATATCCGCCCGGGCACTTACCTCTTATCAGCGTCAATGTCGGGGTATCAAACTGCTTACTCCCGGGCCCCGGTAATTGTTGGCGAAAACGAAATTGCTGTCACCATTCCTGTATTGAATCTTTCAGAAAATGTAAAACAGCTTGGTGAAGTAAAGGTGATGGCCACTCGCCCCTTTATTGTACAGGAAATAGACCGCACCGTGGTGAATGTGGCCAATAGCATTGTGTCTGCCGGCAATACCGCCCTCGAAGTTTTGGAACGTTCACCAGGAATTATGGTTGACCGGCAAAATAATGTTATCTCCATGCTTGGGAAAGACGGAGTAAATGTAATGATCAATGGAAAATTAAATTACATGCCCGCTTCATCAGTGATACAAATGCTGGAAGGCATGAACGCAGCAAACATTGACAAAATAGAGCTTATTACAACACCGCCAGCGAATTTTGACGCACAGGGAAATGCCGGTTACATCAATATCGTTTTAAAACAGAATGACAATTTTGGCACTAACGGATCCGTATCCGGCACCATTGGCTATGGCAAAGGATGGATGGGCCAGGCAAGCCTGAACATGAATCACCGTAAGGGAAAAACAAATGTTTTCGGGAATATTTCTTTATCAAGAACAAAAAAACCTACTCCATTTAATGGATACAGCCGGGTATCCAATAACGGGAACATTACTGAAAATTATTTCAACACAGACAGAGTTGATACCACCTGGAATTATAATGCCCGGCTGGGGTTGGATTACCAGGCAAGCAGTCGCACCTTATTGGGGCTTTTAATTACAAGTGGCGGCAGGTTGTTCCGGCAGGGAGAGCGCCGAAACAACCCGACTTATTTAAACAGTCAGCCTGATACACTGCGAACCAGTTCCAACAGTGAGATTAATAACTTGTTGAATTATGGTGCAAATCTTAACCTGCAACATACATTTAAGGATGGCCAGGATTTAAAGGTGAATGCAGATTATATTCACTACATTAATGACCAGCCTGTCAACTATTATACCCAATTTTATGACAAGGCCGGGGCTTTTATTTATGATTCCACCGCAAGGAGCAAAAAAAAGACTCCCATAGATTTTTGGGTAGCGGGTGCAGATTATTCCAGGAAACTTTCCAAAAAGATAAGCATGGATGCCGGCATTAAGGGAACCATCGCTTCTTTTAACAATGACATCAGTTATGAAAGACTGGTACAAAATAACTGGGAGAGAGATCCTTTCTACTCTGCGGTATATACACTCAAAGAAAATTATTCCGCTGCCTACATTTCATTTAATATGACTGCAAGCGAAAAAATAAGTATCAAAACAGGCCTTCGTTATGAGTACACCAATTCGAATCTCGGTACGCGGGATACAAAAAATATTGTTGACCGGCATTATGGAAACCTGTTCCCCAGTTTTTTTCTTTCGCATAAGGTAAATGATAATAATACCTTCACAGTTTCCTACAACGCCAGAATTGACAGGCCTAAAATCAATCAACTGGCCCCCTTTACTTATTTCACCAGTTCAAATTCTGTGTTGACCGGCAATCCTGCTTTGCAGCCTGCCATTTCCAATAAGGTGAGTTTGGGTTATTCCTTAAGAAAATATTTCTTTTCGGTAGCGTTTGCCAAGGAAGACCATGCCATAGCAGAATTCCAGCCAACGGTTGATTCGGTAACCAACAAGACAATCGTCACCGCTGAAAATCTTAAGAATAAAAAGCTGGTGTCTGCTGTGGTTTCTATTCCAGTATCTGTTTCAAAATGGTGGAGCATGTTTTATAATATAACCGGCCTGTGGGAACAGGTGAATGCCATTTATAAAAACGAGCCGGTACACCTGGAAAATAAAAACATTAATATTTATATGAGCCAGCGGTTTAACCTGCCGAAAGATTTTTCAATTGAGCTGTCAGGGTTTTATCTGTCACGGTCTTTGCGTGGTATCGCAATGAACAGGGCAATGGGTAAGCTTGATTTTGGGCTGAGAAAAAAAATGTCCGAAAAAGATGCCATCAATTTTTCGGTGGATGATGTATTTAATATTTTTGAATTCAGAAGTTATGCAGACATCCCGGAGCATAACCTTGTAGGCCACATTCGTTTCAAATTCGCACAAAGGACTTTCAAGATTACCTACTCACGAAATTTTGGTAACATAAAGCTGAAACAGAACAGAAACATTACGACGGGTGCAGAAGAAGAGAAAAAGCGGGTTGAATAGTAATAGCAATCTTTCTATGCCGCAGTTCGTGCTCGCCCGTCCTGTGGGTACTCACCATAGCAGAATGTAATGATTGCCTATGCCAAAACAAATGCTTACGCTGAGTTTAAGGAAAGAGAAAAAGGCATGTTGAAAAAAGGAATGCTTGCAGATCTTGCGGTGTTATCACAAGATATTTTCACCATACCAGCAGAGCAACTTCCTGCTACTGTTAGTGTGCTTACCATCATAGATGGAAAAATTGTTTATCAAAAATAGACTGACATGTTTGCAAAAAAATAACCGGAATTATCTTTCTTTTTCATCCTTTCTTCCTTCGTTCTTCTTTGCTTGCAATAACTCAGCCTCATAAATGGCTATTTCTTCAGCAGTAGCACTTGCTCAATCGATAGGTACGCCACTTGCTGAACTTTTGGGTGGTAAAGTAAAGGTGTAGAGCTTCAAAGAGAACTGCTGCAATTGTTCAGCGTTAATGTGCTATCATATTAATGATACTGTTGTGTGCTTCAATATTTTTGTCGCATTGCTTTGAAGAGAATACATCTTTTAGAAAGAATGACCCTTATTCCTTTGACCATCTAAATGAAGTCAAGACAAAATAACTTATACGAAATAGGAATCAATTACCTTAAACTTGATTGCATTGGCTTTCGGGGTAGTGCTGGCATGGTCAGCTTAATGGAACGCGAACTCGTTACAAAGAAAGGTTGCAGCACTGTTATTGAACTTTTTGGTAGTGTAACACTGGACACTGGCCTCTCCCTTCTATTAATTCATTTAGTAGAAAACACGAAACCATCACATTTTAATATTCATTAGAAAATCCGTTACATTCTTGGTGACAAAAAAAGCTTGACTTCAAAGCGCTATATTAGTTTGGTAGTATCTACTTCGAAAAACCTCTTGCATACAAAGCAACTTTTTACTTTTAAAAACTTCAGAAAACTGCAAACATAGATGGTAAGTCCAATCACAAATGAATTAATAACTACAACGCTTTCCGGGGTACCGTTTTGTTCCAAAAGCACTTATGAAACAATTAAATTGATAAGGGCAATAGCCATTAACTTTAAACCTACATGCTTTAGTTTTTGCACTCAAAGACCACTTGCATACACATGCAATTTTTTCACGTTTTTAAAACTGTGGACATAGATTGTAAAGCCAATCCTAACTGAATGAAGTCATTGGAAGAGTTTAAAGTATTGAGTTTATGTTTCGTAACAGCTTCAGAAACAATTACTTTTGTTGCAAGAGGGCATGGCATGCAAAAGGTCACCGGTTCGATTCCGGTAATCTCCACAAAAGGTTCTGCCAATTCAGAACCTTTTTTAGTTTATGGTCTTTCTCGTTTACATTCTTTATTCTGCATCATTTGATCAATATTATGTTGGTCATTCTCAGAATATTCGGGACAGAATTTTTCGTCATAACAATTCGGGTAGTAAAGCGACGAAAAAAGCTAATGATTGGAAACTTGTGTATTCTGAAACCTTTGATACAAAAAAGGCTGCAGCCAAAAGGGAAACTGCGATTAAGAAAAAGAAAAGCCGAAATTATATTGAATGGTTGCTTAATTCAGCTGGCAAGAGCGTCCCGAAGGCGTTCGGGAAGGTCACCGGTTCGACTCCGTAATCTCCACTTCACCGGACAACGTCAGATTTTTGAATAGTTGTCCGGTTTTTTTGTTGGCTGAAACCTTTACTGGTATTGAGTATTAGCCGGACAGCCTCATTGATTCTTGGTGTTCGACTTTTTTCTTTCGAAGAAAATAAGTTTTCCGGAAAAATTGAACCGAGTAGTTTTCGCTTGATGGAAACATCTGCTTTTCTATAAAGAGGCTTATGTTGGAAAGCAAGTCAATAGCATCAATTACATTAGCCCTTGTCCAAGTTTTATTTTTTCCTGCCAGGTTAAAACAAATTTTTCGCCTCCATCAATATAATAAATCTGGAAAGTAGGGACTGATTACATTTGGATAGTTCCACTTTTCATTCAGCTTAACATAGTCTACATGTAATAACGAGAAATTATGTCCAGGAAATTATATGCTCCTTTTCTAAAAATCAACGTTCCGAAAAAGTCGGATTTGGACAAAACAAAGTCTTTTTAGCGCAATTAAAATGGAAGGCCGGAGAATAAATTTGTTATTAAGTAGTTCCATTTTCATCATGACGCATTGCCAAATGAATACATCACTTCCTAAAAACGTAGCAACTACCAAAGTTTCTAAAACAGAATTCGAATTTATTTTAGTGATTTCTTTATTCTTCTTAGCAACACTGGATATCTCAATTGAAAAATCAAGAATAAAAAATGAAAGCGCATCATAAGCAGGAAGCAAAAGAGATTGCTACTTTACATCTTCCGCCTGTTATTTTTGGAACCAGTGGTTTAGGAAATTTATTTGTTGCTCTTGAAGAAGAAGAGAATCTGAATATAGTAAGTGAATGTGTCCGTTTGTCGAAAGGAAAAGTGGTATTTGATTCGGCAGGAAAGTATGGTGCCGGTCTGGCATTAGAAACACTCGGGAAATGTCTTAGGCAATTAAATGTAGCACCGGAAAAAGTTGTTATCAGTAATAAGTTGGGCTGGGTTCGTACGAAACTAAACACAAAAGAACCAACTTTTGAACCTGGTGTTTGGAAAAATTTAAAACATGATGCTGTTCAAAAAATAAGTTACGATGGCATCATGGAATGTTTCGAACAGGGTAATGAACTGCTGAATGGATACTATCCTCAAATGGTTTCTGTTCACGACCCCGATGAATATATTGCTGCAGCAAAAAGCTATTCTGATTCAGAAAAATTGTACGAAGATATTCTCGATGCATACGAAGCTTTGTATGATCTGAAGAAACAAGGAAAAGTGCAGTTCATTGGGGTTGGTGCAAAAAATTGGAAAATCATAAAGCGAATAGCGGCAGATGTAGAATTAGATTGGATCATGATTGCCAACAGCATGACGATTAGAAGCCATCCACAAGAGTTGTTGGATTTTATTATAGAGATGGAGAAAAAAGGTGTTTATGTAATTAATTCTGCTGTGTTTCATTCTGGCTTTCTTGTAGGTAGTGATTATTTCGACTATCGACTGATTGAAAAAGATGCTTCGCAAAATGATGCATTGTTCAAATGGAGAGAACAATTTTTTGAAACATGCAATCAGTTTAATGTGAAACCGGCAGAAGCCTGTGTACAGTTTGCATTGAATGTTCCCGGGGTGAAAAGCATTGCATTGAATACTTCACATGCAAGCCGTGTAAAAGAAAATATAGATATGGGAGATGCCATTATTCCGGTTCAGTTTTGGAACGAAATGAAAGCCGGAAACTTAATTGATGTTAATTGCCAGCAATGGCTTCAACAAATTTGAACATAATTCATTTTAAATTTTTAAGGAAGAAAATGAAGACTTTAGTGTGTGTAAGACCTGGCAGGTTTGAATATGTTGCCGGCGAACAACCAGAACCGGAATCCGGGCAGGCCATTATAAAAATCAAAAGAATTGGTATTTGTGGAACTGATCTTCATGCTTTCGAAGGAACTCAGCCATATTTTGAATATCCACGCATTTTAGGTCATGAGCTTTCAGGCGAGCTCGTTGCAGTTGATAATGCTCCCGGTTTTGAAATTGGTGAAGCGGTTACATTCATTCCATATTTCTATTGTGGAAAGTGCATTGCCTGTAAGTCAGGAAAAGAAAATGCCTGCGTTAATATAAAGGTCTGTGGTGTTCATCAGCATGGAGGCATGGTGGAATATCTTTCTGTTCCTTCTTATTCTTTAATTCATGGTGAAGGATTAAGCTTTGACGAACTGGCGCTTGTGGAACCCTTGGCCATCGGAGCACATGGTGTGAGAAGAGCAGCTGTAACAAAAGATGAATTTGTTTTAGTGATTGGTGCTGGCCCCATTGGATTGGGAACAATGGAATTTGCACGTATTGCCGGAGGCAAAGTAATTGCGCTCGATATCAATAATGAACGTTTGAAGTTTTGTAAAGAACGAGTGAAAGTTGAGCATGCAATTAATGCAATGGACGCTGATGTTGTGCAACAATTAAAAACAATCACAAACGGTGATATGCCAACAGTTGTAATTGATGCAACCGGAAATTTAAAAGCCATCAATAATGCATTTCAATACATGGCACATGGAGCCAGGTATGTTTTGATTGGACTGCAGAAAGGAGAGATATGTTTCAGTCATCCGGAATTTCATAAACGGGAAGCAACGCTCATGAGCAGCAGGAATGCAACGAGAGGAGATTTTGAACATGTGATTGAATGTATGAAAAGAAAAGAAGTTGATCCCACCACTTACATTACCCATCGTGTTTTCTTTGAGCAGGTGAAAGATGAATTTGAAGGCTGGCTCAATCCTGCGAATGCTGTGATCAAAGCAATGGTTGAAATGTCTTGACCAATCCGAATAATTATTCATTATAATAAAACTGCATAAAATGAAAAGATACTGTTTGGCTGTTGACTTAGTTGACGATCAGGAATTAATTGCTGAATACGAAAACCGACACAAGAAAGAAAATGCATGGCCAGTAATTACAGAAAGTATTACTGATTCAGGTATCAGCAACATGGAAATTTATAGAACAGGTAACCGTTTGTTCATGATCATGGAAACCGATGACAGTTTCAGTTTCGAACGTAAAGCAGCTATGGATGAAGCCAATCCTAAAGTGCAGGAGTGGGAACAATTAATGTGGAAGTTTCAACAACCATTATCATGGGCAAAGAATGGAGAGAAGTGGATATTGATGGATAAGATTTTTCAATTGTAATTACAACACTGGTAATATCAACACGCATTTATAAAACATACAACTTGCAAATATGAAAAGAAGAACATTGATCAAAGGAATGGCCGCTACTTTGCCATCTTTATGGTTATCACAGGCATTGGGTAATAATTTATTTGATGAGTCTTATGCAGGCGAGTCGATTGCAAAAGGACCATTCAAACCCACGTGGGAATCGTTACAGAACTATAAAACACCCGGATGGTTTCGTGATGCAAAGTTTGGTATGTGGGCGCACTGGGGACCGCAATGTGAACCGGAACATGGCGATTGGTATGCCCGTGGTATGTATGAAGAAGGGAGTGATCATTACAAATACCATCTTGAAAAATATGGGCATCCTTCAAAATTTGGATTTAAAGATGTGATCAACGAATGGAAAGCACAGAATTGGAACCCTGAAGAATTAGTGAGTTTGTATAAAAATGCGGGTGCACAATATTTCATGGCCATGGCCAATCACCACGACAACTTTGATCTGTACGATAGTAAGTATCAGAAACAATGGAACTCGACTAAGATCGGCCCAAAGAAAGATTTGATTGACGGTTGGGCAAAAGCAGCAAGGAACAATGGACTTCCCTTTGGCGTGAGTGTTCATGCATCACACGCATGGATCTGGTATGAGTTGGCGCAAGCTGCAGATAAAACCGGTCAATATGCAGGCATCCCTTATGATGGAAAACTTACAAAAGCAGATGGCAAAGCCCGCCTGAATGACGCAGTCGGGCAGGGAAAATGGTGGGAAGGATTGGACCCGCAGGAATTATATGCACAAAATCATCCGTTGAGCCCCGGCGGTTTAAAGGGTAATTTCACCGAGCAATGGGATTGGGGCAATGGTACGTATCCGCCCAGCAAAGCATACATCGGAAAGTTTTATAACCGCACTATAGACCTTATCAACAAATACAATCCTGATGTTGTTTATTTCGATGATGATCAACTTCCGTTCTGGCCTGTTAGTGATGCAGGCTTACGCATTGCTGCACATTTGTATAACAAGAGCATTAAAGAACATGGAGAACTTCGTGCAGTGCTCAATGGAAAAATGTTAAATGAAAGTCAGCGTAAAGCTATGGTTTGGGATATTGAAAGAGGACAGGCAAACGAAATTCAACCATTGCCATGGCAAACCGATACCTGCATTGGAGGCTGGCATTATGCCCGTGGAATTTATGACCGCAACAGTTACAAAACAGCAAAGACGGTTATTCATAGTTTAGTTGATATTGTAAGTAAGAATGGCAATTTAATGTTGAACATACCTGTTCGTGCTGATGGGACCATCGATGAAAAAGAAAGAAAGATCGTTGAACAAATAGGTACATGGATGAAAGCAAACAGCGAAAGCATTTATGGTACAAGACCATGGAAAATATTTGGTGAAGGACCTGCACAGGAAGCGTCGGCAAAACTTAGCAATCAGGGTTTTAACGAAGGGAAAGGAAAACCATTTACGCATGAAGATATTCGCTTTAATGTGAAAGGCGATGTGCTTTATGCTACTGCAATGGGTTGGCCGCAAGATGGGAAACTTACTATAAAAAGTCTGGGAAAGAACAGCCCCCATTTTACCAAAGAAATTCAAAAAGTAGAGTGGTTGCCAACTAAACAATCATTGACATTTGAAAGAAATGAAAATGCATTGATGGTTTCTTTACCTGAAAAAACTTCTGATGAATTGACGTATGCAAATGTGATAAGGATTCTTTCATAGTAAGTTGATGTTGCTTTAATTGCCCAGGATAGAATCATTAAAGTTGTCTCCTGATCATTTAGGCGGTTATATCCCCGTTATTTCGTTTTTCCAAAATATAGCAAGTAAATGAAAAAGTTATCCGGCATCGCTCCAATGAAGTCATCATGCGTTCGTTGATCGTTGCGCCTTGCGATACTGATTGGGCGTGGTTCCCGTCAATTTCTTAAATACTTTTGAAAAATAGGGGAGACTCTCAAATCCTGTAGCCTCGGCAATTTCCGTATATGGCATAAGAGTAGTCGTTATCAGGTATTGCGCTCGTTCAATTCTTTTCTGATGAATATATATCAGGGGTCGATCGCCAGTGTACCCGGCAAATTGCCTCGAAAAATAATCCGGATGTTGGTTGGCCCGTTGAGCCAGTTGAGCTACTGTTAATGGCTCCCGGAGGTTAAGCTGAATAAAAGATATTGCTTCCAAAATTTTTGATGGGATGGCGACAGGCGTTTTATTTTCAAACTGGACACTATCGACAAAGCGGGCGATCAGTTGCAATAGTATACCCTGCGTTTCGAGATAATTGGCCATATTTTGGCTGTTGTTTAGTTCTTCATATTCCTTATAATAAATATTCTTCTCGTATACCTTTGGATTATCTGAACGATTAATACCTCTTCCGGGATTGATTTGCAATAGTCTTTTTACATTGGCAATGTCAGTGCCGGTTGCTTTGACCTGGATTAATGTCCGGTTGTTATGAAAAAGGGATATGCCGTTGGGTGAATCTTCGAAAAAATGAATAAAATATTGGCCCAGGTATACCGGGCATTTCATAGTACAAACAGTGAAACTCGGAATAATATAAAGATGCCCTGGTCTGAGGATTAGTTTTTTCCCTTGACCGGAGATGTATCCTTCTCCTTCATCAATCAGGTAAATGCGGTAATATGGACTCAACACATTAGAATAATTCCAGTGTGTATCAAGCTTTGCATAATTTATATGCAGAAGAGAAAAGCTGTGTTTTAATAGTCGCCTGTTCATATACAATCGCTAACTGAAACTCCGGTAATAGGTCGGATTTGTGTAAAATAAAGTCTTTTTCATGGAATGGCTGAGAGGCGATAAAAGATAATTTTGTTTAAAGGGATCGGCTAACGCATTTTCCCCGGAGAATTGTCGTGCATATGATTGAAAAGCAACACAGCATGTTTGCGTTTGAGCATAATACTTCTTTATTTTACTTATGGAGTCATAATCACGACCCAATTTTAATTCCTCATTTAAAAAAATATTCGACACTTTTTGCAGTGCAGGCAACGCTATTCAATACGCCTGCAAGAGGGGGTGGCACTATTGATTCAATTGAACGGAATATACGGTCACACGTTCGACTTATGATTGGAACGGAGCAAGGCCTTGATATGAATCCCGTCAATTTTAACAAAATTCAGCGCAGTTCAATTTTGGAAGTTTTTGCATAACAGCCCCATTAGCTTAGCATCATGTATGGTAAAGTCAGGGATCGAACTCTGGCCCCTGTTATTGTTTTTTAATCAAAACGACTTGCTTTATGAACAAGAATCTTCACCGCACCTTTAAGCTTCGCTTGAAAAGGCTTTTACTTGCATTTTTATTTTTCACTCTTATTGCTTCAGCCGGGGCACAGATTGTGACGGCCACTGACGAAAAAAATAAGCGGGTTAGCCGTGCCACTATAACCGGAAATGGAACTAATAGGGATGCTACCGGCGCATATTCGGGGAATTTGGAAAAGCAGGCCCCAAAAGGATTTGATTCTATAAGAACGGATATTTCTCACGGAAGAATTGATACAGTTAGTTATGTATCAAAAACAGTTGGAACAACCCGCAGGAGTTTGATCTATCTGCCGCCGGGTTTTTCAAAAAGAAAAAAATATCCTGTACTGTATCTATTGCATGGGATTGGTGGCGATGAAAAAGAATGGCTTAATGGAGGCAAACCACAGGTGATCTTAGATAACCTTTATGCAGAAAATAAAATAGCGCCGCTGATTGTTGTGATGCCCAATGGCAGAGCCATGAAAGATGATCGTGCAGGCGGCAATATTTTTGATAGCGCCAGGGTACAAGCCTTTGCCACTTTTGAAAAAGATTTGCTGAATGATTTAATTCCCTTCATTGAAAAAAAATATCCTGTACTCACAGACAGGGAGCACCGGGCCATTGCGGGTTTATCTATGGGCGGCGGTCAGTCTTTAAATTTTGGTTTAGGTAATCTTGACAAGTTTGCATGGGTAGGCGGCTTTTCATCCGCTCCCAATACGAAACCTCCAAGAGAATTAGTTCCCAACCCGGAGGAAACGAAAAAGAAACTCAGGTTACTGTGGATTTCATGTGGCGATAATGACGGCCTGATTTCATTCAGTAAAAGAACACATGAGTATTTAAGACAGCAGGATGTTCCGCATATTTATTACATCGAGCCTGGTGTGCATGATTTTAAAGTATGGAAAAACGGGTTATATATGTTTTCCCAGTTTCTTTTTAAACCTGTGGATGTTTCTACATTTTCCCAATATACAGTTTTAGGTACTCCTGCTTCTACCAATACACGTTCAGCCAAGTATCCTCAAATCTTACCCGATAACCGTGTTGTATTCCGTGTGAAGGCACCTGACGCACAAAAGGTGCAAATTGATCTGGGGAAAAAATATGAACTGGCCAAAGATACCGGCGGATATTGGATCGTAACGACCGATTCAATCAGCGAAGGATTTCATTATTATTCTTTATTGATAGATGGTGTGGCTATTGCTGACCCTGCCAGCGAAACGTTTTATGGTATGGGCCGCATGGCCAGCGGTATCGAAATACCGTTTCAGGGCGATCGTTATTATTCATTGAAAGATGTGCCGCATGGAGATATCAGGATTAAAAAGTATTATTCGCCAGTCACTGGTTCATGGCGGCAGTTTTATATCTACACTCCGCCAGGCTATGATGAAAATGTAAGCGAGCAATACCCGGTTCTTTACATTCTGCACGGTGGGGGAGAAGATGAAAGAGGATGGGCTACCCAGGGCAAAACAGATCTGATTCTTGATAACCTCATAGCGGAAAATAAAGCAAAGCCAATGCTGGTGGTAATGCCGGATGGTAATATGGGAACTGGCGGCCTGGCGGGGTTTAACGAAAATGTATTGAGAGCTTTTGAAAATGAATTAAAGCAGTCAGTCATACCATTTATCGAAAAAAATTACCGTGCAGAAACGGATGCAAAGAAAAGGGCACTTGCCGGGTTGTCAATGGGTGGCTTACAAACTTTGTATGCCGGAATAAAAAATACAAACATGTTCTCTTATCTCGGGGTATTCAGCTCTGGCTGGTTTGGCAATCGACCGGAACTTTCCAATCCACAATATGATTTTATGAAAGCTAATGCTGCTATGATCAATAGCAACCTGAAAAGCCTTTGGGTAGCCATGGGCGGTAAAGAAGATATTGCTTACAACAACTGTAAGATCATGCTGTCAAAGTTTGATGAGATGAGTATTAAATATCAATACAGCGAATATCCCGGCGGACATACATGGCCGGTATGGAGAAATAACCTGTACAATTTTGCACAATTACTATTTAAATAAATCATCACTCTTAGAAACAAAAATATTTTATGCGATTCAATCTTTTTAAGCTTGCTGTTTTCATTCCAATATGCACATTTGCGCAAACCCAGGTTACTATAGATGCTGCGAAGGCAAAAGAAACGATCAGTAAACACATTTACGGGCATTTTGCCGAACATTTGGGCCATTGTATATACGGTGGCTTATATGTAGGCGATACCAATAAAACCATTCCGCATAAGGATGGCGTAAGACTGGATGTAATCGAGGCATTAAAAAAATTAAAAGTCCCGGTGCTGCGCTGGCCCGGCGGTTGCTTCGCCGATACCTATCATTGGAAAGATGGTGTTGGTCCTAAAAAGCAACGTCCTTCCATGCTTAATATCTGGTGGGGCAATGTGAAAGAAGATAACAGTTTTGGCACAAATGAATTTTTGAATATGTGCGAATTGCTCGGCGCTGAACCTTATTTGAGTGGTAATGTAGGCAGTGGTACTCCACAGGAATTAGCCGATTGGGTAAAATATACGACACATCCTAATGGCAGCAGCCCCATGCCAGATCTGCGGGAAGCAAATGGACGACCGAATCCATGGAAAGTACAATTCTGGGGGCTGGGCAATGAAGCCTGGGGTTGCGGTGGCAATATGAAAGTGGAATACTATGCCAACGTCTATCGCCAGTATGCCACCTTCATGAGCAACGGGAGCCGCGATTATCAACTATACCGCATTGCATCCGGCGCATCGGATGATGATTATCACTGGACAGAAGTATTGATGAAAGAATTGCCCGCTGGTATGTTTGATGCGTTGGGCTTGCATCACTATGCAGTTATTGACTGGAACAAAAAAGGATCGGCGACCAACTTTACAGAGCAACAATATTTTACTACGATGAAAAGAGCGTTGCTGATGGAAGAACTGGTTACGAAGCATAGCGCTATTATGGATAAATATGACCCGCAAAAGAAAAAATCATTGGCGGTGGATGAATGGGGCGGGTGGTATGATGTGGAACCCGGCACCAATGGCGCTTTTTTATACCAGCAAAATACGATGCGTGATGCGATGATCGCTGGCGCCACCTTAAACATCTTCAACAATCATTGCGACCGGGTCAAGATGGCCAACCTGGCTCAAATTGTGAATGTATTACAGGCCGTCATTCTTACTAAGGAAGAAAAATTAATTCTTACTCCTACCTATCATGTAATGGAAATGTACAACGTGCACCAGGATGCGATGATGTTGCCATTGAAGGTAACAACCAACAATTACCAGGTGGGTAATGAGAAACTACCCGCTGTTTCTGCTTCGGCGTCTAAGGATAAAAATGGACTGACGCATATTTCACTGGTAAATATTGACGCCCATAAAGCACAGGAGATTACCATCAACGTTAATGGTGCGGCTTATAAAACAGTTACCGGCAGAATTTTAACCTCGGATAAATTACAGAACTATAACAGTTTTGAAAACCCGGACAAAATAAAACCTGCAAGCTTTGCAGGCGCCAGCTTAACCAGTTCAACATTGCGTGTGAAAGTTCCGCCGTTTTCGGTGGTGGTATTAGAATTAAAACAGGAATAGAATTAAGGAATAAATTTTATTTAGCTTTTCCATGGAATTTTCATCCCAATGAATTTATTCTTGCTGCAAAAGTTTTCGCCTGATAAGAAAAAAGAGAGGTTGCCTCAAAATAGGAGGCAGCCTTTTTGATTTTACGGCGATTCAAAAATTAAAAACTTAGGACATTATACCTTGTACCGCACCTGGATGCCCTGTAAATGACCAGTTAACATGTACGGCCTTCCATTCCCCGTTTTACATTTTATATACTTGAGTTGAATTCCATTAGGAAAATTCGATAATCCCTCTCATTTTGTTAACTTATTCCGATTTTTGTGCGAATATAAATCCGGGCACCTATGCTAAAGACTGCAAAATTTTTCCAAAGCTAAAATCGATTTGATGCGTTTCCCTGTTTGGATTGTGCTGGTATTACTTTCGCTTTCTGCTTTTGCTCAAAGTACTCAATATAATTTTTCCAGGTTAGACACCTATACAGGCCTTTCACATAACCAGGTCAGCGCCATACTGAAAGATTCGGACGGCTTTGTATGGTTTGGTACTATGTCTGGCCTTAACCGCTATGATGGATATTCGAGCCGGGTATTTCGTAAAAATTACAATGACAGTTCATCGCTATTGGATAATAGCGTCCAGTCGCTTTATGAACTTCCCGATGGAAGGATGTGGTTGGTAACAAATGGGGGAGCCTGTATTTATAATTCACATTCAGAGAAATTTGATGCTGATTATTATGGCTATCTGCAATCTCTCGGTTTGCCTTCGGGGCCAATAACCAATATTGCAAGAGGAAGCAACGGGAGATATTGGTTCCTTTACGACAACGCTGATCTGTACTTGTATTCCGCTACAGATAAAAAGGCAAAATCTTTCAGGCAGCACTTCGGCTTGAATAGTTCTGGAAAAATTATTTCCATTAAAGAAACAAAGGATGGGAAATTATGGCTGCTCTATCAGAACGGATTTTTGCAGCAATACGATATAAATTTAAACAAGCTCATTTTCTCCAGCGCTGCATTGCAAAATTTGAACAAAGCAAATAATTCTTTTAATTTTTTTGTAGACAATGACGGAGACATCTGGCTCTGGGCCCTCAATAAGGGCGTTTTTCTTTTTCAGCCACAGTATAATTCGATCAGGCAGTTTAATGAAAATTCATTTCCCTCAAGATTAACCACAAACCTTGTAACTCAAATCGTTCAGGATAACAACGGCTTGATTTGGGTGGCAACGGATCATGGAGGTATAAACCTTATTGACAAACGACACAACTTCAGCATTAGTTATCTTCTCAATGATCCCAAAGATCCAAGGAGCCTGAGTCAAAATAGCATAAGAGCAATGTACAAAGATGATAATGGAATTATCTGGCTGGGAACCTATAAACAGGGAGTGAATTATTTGAATAGTAATATTGTGCTTTTTCCGCTTTATCGTCACCAGGAGTCTAATGCAAAGAGTCTTCCTTACGACGATGTCAACCGGTTTGTTGAAGATAAATCCGGTAATATCTGGATTGGGACCAATGGCGGAGGATTGATTTTTTTTGACAGGACACAAAATACATTTAAACAATACCTGCACGATCCAAACAACAAAAACAGCCTGAGCAATAATGTAATCGTAAGCCTCTGGTTAGATCATGAGGGTATTCTTTGGATAGGAACCTATTTCGGCGGTCTTAACAGCTTCGATGGAAAGAAGTTCACACATTACAGGCATAATGATAATGACTCTTTGAGCCTGTCGAATGATAATGTGTGGGAAATATTTGAAGACCGGGAGCAGAATTTATGGATCGGTACTTTGGGTAGCGGATTAGATCTTTATGATAGAAAGACAAACCACTTTAAACATTACCAAAACAAGGGAGGACCGCAAGATCCTTTGCCCTCCAATTATATTTCATCCATTCTGCAGGATAAGAAAGGCAATTTATGGGTTGGCACATCCGGAGGAATTACCAGTTTTGAAAAAAATAAAGCCACCCGTGTCTTTTACCAGGCCAACAATGATAAAAAAAACAGTTTAAGCAACAATAATATAAACTGTATTACAGAAGACAGCAAGGGAAGAATCTGGGTAGGTACCCGGGAAGGTTTGAATTTGTTTAATGTGCAAACAAAAGAATTTCAAACATTCACTACAGATGATGGGTTGCCCGATAATATGATATTAGATATTCTTGAAGACAATCATCAGACACTTTGGCTTTCTACACCTAACGGATTATGTAATGCTATTCCGAAACAAAACAAAAACGGTTTTGTTTTTTCGATCATTATTTATGATGAGACAAACAATCTGCAGAACCGTGAATTCAATGACAATGCAGCGCTCAAAACACGGGCAAGCGAACTGATTTTCGGCGGTCCTTCGGGTTTTAATATTATTAATCCGGATAAAATTCTAAAACCTGTTTATCGCCCTAAAATTGTTTTTACCAGTTTGCAAATATTAAATAAAAGTGTAGAACCGGGAGAATTGATCAATAACCGTGTGCTGTTGCAACAATCATTATCACGGCTTCAAAATATTGATCTGAAATATAAAGAAAATGTTTTTTCCATTGAGTTTGCTTCGCTGGATTTTGACCAGAGCAACCGCGATAAATATGCATACATGCTGGAGGGATTTAATTCAGACTGGTTGTATGCAGATGGCAACCTGAGAAGAGCCACCTATACAAACCTTGACCCTGGCCATTATACGTTGAAAGTAAAAGTATTAAGTTATAACGGGGAGTGGAGTGAAGAAAAAGCGCTGCGTATAAATATTGCCCCTCCGTTTTGGCGAACCCCTATTGCATATATTATTTATGCATTGATCGCCACAGGATTATTTTTACTCGCCAGGCGCATTACATTAGAGAGGATACACATGCGCTTTGAAGTAAAGCAACAACGCAGGGAAGCAGAAAGAGCACATGCGCTGGAACAGTTAAAAACCAAATTCTTTACCAATGTAAGTCATGAATTCCGTACACCTTTAAGCCTGATCATTGCTCCGCTTGACAAGATTATCAAGCAAAGCGCAGATGAAGAACAGAAAAAGCAATTAAACCTTGTGCAACGGAATGCCAAACGCTTATTGAACCTGGTAAATCAATTGCTCGATTTCAGGAAGATGGAAGTACAGGAAGTAAAATTGCATCCTTCAATTGGAGACATTGTCGGATTTAGTAAGGATATCAGTCACTCATTTATGGATATCGCCGAAAAGAAAAAGATTCAGTTTTCATTCTCATCTAACATTGACACTCTCGAAATTTTTTTTGACAAGGATAAGATTGAAAAGATTTTATTCAACCTGCTTTCAAACGCTTTCAAATATACACATGATAATGGAATAGTGAGCGTCAACCTGGTGTATAACCCGCCAGAAAATAATGAAGGTGATGGAACGCTTGCCATAGAAGTAAAAGATACTGGCATTGGAATTCCTGCCGGTCAGCATGAAAAGATTTTTGAACGGTTCTTTCAAACAGATGTTCCTGAAAGCATGGTGAACCAGGGAACGGGTATTGGCCTGGCTATCACAAAAGAGTTTGTAAGACTGCATAACGGTGTTATAACTGTAAAAAGTGAACCCGAGCAGGGTACATGTTTTACAGTTTTACTTCCTGCAAGAAGAATATATGAGGCTTCAACCCAACCGGCAACTATCCCGGTACCGGCAGAGGAAACGGAACAAATAAAATTTGAAGAAAGCCAGAGAGGCGGCAAGAAGAAAATGATAATAGTGGTGGAAGATAATGAAGATATTCGCTTTTATCTGAAAGACAATCTGAAAGGACTATACCATGTTGAAGAGGCCACGAACGGAAAAGAAGGTTGGGAAAAGATAAAACTGTTGAACCCTGATCTTGTGGTAAGCGACATTATGATGCCCTTAATGGACGGAGTTGAATTAGCCAGGAAAATTAAAACCGAAACGCTGACGGCCCATATCCCCGTCATCCTGCTTACAGCAATGGGAAGTGAAGAAAAACAACTGGAGGGCTTAAAGGCCGGCGTGAATGATTACATCACCAAACCCTTTACTTTTGAAATCCTTGCGTCACGCATCAGGAATTTGCTGGCTCAGCAAAAATTATTGCAGAAGAGATTCCAAAAGCAAATTGAGGTCAATCCCGGCGAAGTAACTATAACGCCTGTTGATGAGAAGTTCCTGAAACAGGCTTTGGAGGTGGTGGAAAAAAACATGGATAACCCTGATTTTTCGGTTGAGGATTTTAGTCGTGATATGTATATGAACCGTGTCACCTTGTATAGAAAGATCCTTTCGATAACCGGCAAAACGCCGATAGAGTTTATCCGTTCTATCCGTTTAAAAAGAGCTGCCCAATTGTTGGAAAAAAGCGGAATGTCGGTTGCTGAAATAGCATACGAAGTAGGATTCAACAACCCGAAGAACTTCACCAAAGCTTTTAAAGAAGAATTCAAGGTTTTGCCTTCGCAATATATTACCAATCAAAAGCCAAAGGATGCTTAAAGGCTACCTCTGTTGGCAAGGCTCATCAAAATCAATAATTATTACATTTATCAGAAGTAGTTCGGGTTCGCTAATACCGCTCCGGTAGGCAGAATGTCTATTGACAAAATAGCATATGGACTGGATTCAATAACGCAAAGAACCTGACCTGATTTTTAATGATAAATTCAGAGTGCTACCTTCCCAATATAATACCAATAAGCAGGACAATAACACCTGATAGCCTCCGTGTTTGAACAAGGCGTGATGAAAATCAGCTTTTTGCAACATTATAGTCCCTGATCTGCAACATTTGACCCCCCCGTTTCGGGAGGTGTAGCAGTAGTTTTACCATATTCTTTCAAGTGAAAGATTGCTTTATATGAAAAAACGACTGCTGCTGCTTTGCCTCCTGCTTGCTTGTGTTTTTAATGTCTTATTGGCAGAACCACCATCGTACATTCAAACAAAAGACGGCGTTATTGTTTTTACTGACCCGGTTTTTACCGGCACTTCCCATGCCGTTAAACTTGAAGTGGTGTCAGATAATATTATAAGAGTAACTGCTTCACCCGGCAAAAAAAATGTTTCTACTGAAAGTTTAGTTGTTGTTCACAATAAAAGGTCTGATATCGTTTGGAATATTGTTCCTTCCAAAGACAAGCTGACTTTAAAAACGAAGACACTTACTGCTATTATCCATCTCAAAACAGGAGTGGTTTCTTTTTGGGATACAAATGGCAAAAAAATAATAGATGAAAAACCAATTGCAGGACGCAGTTTTCAGCCCGCCGTATTTGATGGTAAACGTTATTACAACCTTACGCAAACTTTTCAAACCACTTCTGATGATGCATGGTATGGGCTCGGCCAGCACCAGGATGGGGTTTTAAATTATCGTGGTCAACAGGTCAACTTCTTTCAGAACAACACAGAAGTGGCGATTCCATTCCTTGTCTCAAGTAAAAATTATGGCATCCTTTGGGACAATTATTCACTTACCAAAGTGGGTGATACAAGGCCACTTCATCCACTCTCTTCACTTCAGCTTTTTTCAAAAAATGGCGAAGCCGGTTGGCTTACGGCTTCTTATGCCAACGACAAACAAAAACCCCGGGACATCATTACTGAAAGAGCGGAAACAGCCATTGATATGGAGTTTCTGGGTGAATCAAAAATTAAACTACCCAAAGAGTTTACAGCAGAAAACGGAATGGTAACATGGGAAGGCAGTCTTGCCAGCCATCTTTCAGGACTTCATCAGTTGCGGTTCATATTTGGCGGGTCGCTAAAAGTTTGGCTGGATGGAAAATTGGTATTGGATCACTGGCGAAAAGCATGGAACCCTGCGCCTGCATTGATCCCTTTCCATTTAAAAAAAGATGGAAAAACAACTATCAAAATTGAATGGATACCTGAAGGCGGCGAATCCTATATTTCTTTGAAATGGCAGGAACCGTTGAGTGAGGAACAACTGAACAGCTTTAGTTTTTCATCAGAAGCCGGCCAGCAGGTTGATTACTATTTTATCTATGGTAATAACATGGATGAAGTGATCTCGGGTTACAGAACGCTTACAGGCAAAGCGCCGATTGTTCCAAAATGGGCTTTAGGTTTTTGGCAAAGCAGGGAAAGATATAAAACACAGCATGAAATTCTTACTACTGTTGACGAGTTCAGAAAAAGAAAAATTCCAATAGACAATATTGTACTGGACTGGAGCTATTGGCGGGAAGCTGAATGGGGCAGCCAGGATTTTGATGAAAAACGGTTTCCTTCTCCGGATAGCATGATTGATGTATTGCACAAAAAATACAATACGCAGATCATGATCTCGGTGTGGCCAAAATTTTATGAAGGAATTTCAGCATACAATGAATTTGATAAAAAGGGATGGCTCTATAAAAAAAATATTGCAGACCGCCAGCGGGACTGGATCGCCAAAGGTTATATCTCCACTTTTTACGATGCCTTCAATGAAAATGCGAGAAAAGGTTTTTGGGATCTGATCAACAAAAAAATTTACAGCAAAGGGATAGATGCGTGGTGGATGGATGCAAGCGAACCTGATATTCTTTCCAATGTTGATCCTGAAAAAAGAAAGCTGCAGATGTCGCCAACGGCATTAGGCAGTGCAGCAGAATATCTCAATGCTTATCCATTACAAAATGCAAAAGGAATTTATGAAGGGCAACGATCAACCGATCCGGATAAAAGAGTTTTTCTTTTGACACGTTCAGGCTTTGCCGGTTCGCAACGTTATGCTGCTGCAATATGGAGTGGGGACATTGGTTCTACATGGATTGACATGAAGAACCAGATTTCTGCAGGAGTTAATTTCTCCATGTCAGGACTTCCTTATTGGACTATGGACATTGGAGGCTTTGTAGTGCCTGAAAAATTTGAAAGACCCGATGCTGAAAGTTTGAAAGAATGGAGAGAGCTGAACACCCGCTGGTACCAGTTTGGTGCATTTGTTCCTTTGTTCCGTTCACATGGACAATTCCCTTACCGGGAAATATTCAACATCGCGACCGATGATCATGCCGCCTACAAAAGTTTTCTTTACTATAATAAACTGAGGTATCGGTTACTTCCTTATATCTATTCACTGGCCGGTGCAGCCTATCATGATAATTATACCATCATGCGGGGACTGGCGATGGACTTTGCAAAAGATACAGCAGTGTTGAACATTGCAGATCAATACATGTTCGGCTCTTCCTTGCTGATCAATCCTGTTTGCGAATACAAACAAACAAGCCGTGAAGTGTATCTGCCAAAGTCTGCGGGATGGTATGATCTCTATACAGGCAAATGGTACAAAGGCGGACAAAGAATTATTGCTGATGCTCCTTATGAAAGAATGCCTGTTTTTGTAAAAGCGGGTTCTATTATTCCCTTCGGGCCCGAGCTGCAATACACAACAGAGAAACCGGCTGACACCATTACGCTGTATGTATATAGCGGCAAAGATGGCAGCTTCACTTTGTATGAAGATGAAGGGTTGAATTATAATTATGAGAAAGGATTGTATTCAACCATTGAATTTCACTACACAGACAGCAATAAAAAACTCACAATAGAAGAAAGAAAAGGAAACTTTCCGGGAATGCTGAAGAACAGACATTTCCGCATAAAACTCATTCCTTATGAAAGACCCACAGCGTTGAATGTTGACGAGAAAGATGGTGTTCTGATTAAGTATGATGGTCGTTATCAAGCCATCTTTCTTCAACCTAAAAAGTAAAACAAGAATTTAATTAAACAAACACTGCTTGTTATGAAAATGACAACCCACAAAAACAAATGGAAGAAATGCCTGCTGGTATTTCTATCCTTCACTTTGCTGGCCATTCATGCAATGGCCCAAACGACCCCGAAAAAAGTTAGCGGTACGGTTATTAATCAACGTACCTCTACCCCGGTTGCCGGGGCAACCATAACCGTCAAAGGTGCCAATCGTTCTGCTGTAGCCGATGAAGCCGGCGGGTTTACCATCGAAGCATCTCCTGAGGATGTTCTCGAAATTACTTCCGTTGGTTATGCCGCGCAGAATGTAAAAGTTGGTTCCGGTTTGCTGAGAGTTCAGTTGCACGAAGCCGACAATCAAATGGATAATGTAGTAGTGATTGGTTATGGTGTTCAAAAGAAAAAATTAGTCACCGGCGCTAACCTGCAGGTAAAAGGGGACGACCTTCAAAAGCAAAACACTACCACCGCTTTGCATGCCTTGCAGGGACAAGCATCTGGTGTGCAAATCACATCCTCTTCGGGACAGCCTGGTTCAGGATTTAATATTGTCATCCGCGGAAAAGGAACCATTGGCAATTTTGGGCCATTGGTTGTAGTTGACGGAGTTCAGGGTGTTGATATAAATTCGATTAACCCTGCCGATATTGAATCCATCGATGTTTTAAAAGATGCTGCTTCTGCGGCCATCTATGGTTCGCAGGCTGCTAACGGCGTTATTCTTGTTACTACAAGAACCGGAAGACAAAATCAAAAAGCACAAATTACTTTGGATGCTTTTTACGGCATTCAAAACGTTGCAAGGAAAGCCCAGTTGCTCAATGCAAAGGAGTATGCGATCATCATGAATGAGCAGGCTATCAATTCCGGCAAAGCTCCTTATTTCACCAACGATGTCATTAATAATTTGCCGGTTAACACCAACTGGATGGATCAAATGTTTAAGAAGGATGTACCTACGCAAAACTATGTTCTAGGTATTCAGGGTGGAAGCGCAAGCTCTATTTATTCAACAACTTTAGGTTACACCAGCCAGGGAGGGATTGTTGGCGGCTCCGATATTTCCGATTATGAGCGCTATACTTTCAAATTAAACTCTGAACATAATTTATACAATAATATCGTTAAGGTTGGCCAGCATCTTACATTCAACAATGTAAACAGTCGTGGTATTCAGACAGGAGGCCAGTACAACAATACTTTGCGTGGCGCCTTTAGTGCGAGCCCTTTTCTGCCCATGTACGATTCTGCAGGAGAGTTCTTCCCCGCAGACAGGGTAGGATGGTTTCCTGGAGATCCTGGTGCTGCATGGGATAATGCTACCGCCAATCCTTATGCAAGCATGTATTACAATTCTAACAGCCGGAACAATAACCATGGCTTGTTTGGCGATGTGTTTATGCAAATTGAGCCCATTAAGGGCTTAAGGTTTCGCTCAAGCCTGGGACTGAATTACTGGAGTAATAAGAGCCACGGTTTTAGCCCTGTGTATCATCTTTCCATCTTCTCCATGCGTGATACATCGACAGTTTTTCAGTCAATGGGCAGTGGCAGAACCCTTCAGTTTGACAATACATTAAGCTATGATTTCAGAGTAGCAAAGGATCACAGCTTCAGTGTGATGGCTGGTACAACTGCTATCAATACAAAAGGCGAAGGTCTTTCTGGAAGCAATTGGGATTTACGCGTTGCGGATATAGAACATGCTTATCTCGATATTGCACAAAACAGGGCTCCTGAATCGGATCATCTTTCTGCAGGCGGCGGACCTTTTGAAGATGCACTGCTTTCTTATTTTGGAAGACTGCAATATAACTTCCAGGAAAAATATTTGTTCAATGCTACCTTCCGTGCCGATGGTTCTTCCAAGTTTGCACCGGATCATCGCTGGGGTTATTTTCCTTCCGTTTCTGCAGGATGGATCGCTTCAAGGGAAAACTTCATGCAGAACATTTCATGGTTAAGTTTCTTTAAGCTTCGCGGAAGCTGGGGTCGTGTAGGTAATCAAAGCGTTCCTGCTTACCAATTTTTGGCTCCTATCAGTTTTAGCCAGGCAGGGTATGTTTTTGGAAATACCGAAGGCGCCAATACGCCGGGTGCTTATCCCAATCGTTTGGCCAATCCCAGAGTGAAATGGGAAACTTCGGAGCAAACCAATATTGGCTTTGATGCTACAGTGATAAAGAGATTGAATGTTACTTTCGACTATTATATTAAGAAGACAAAGGACTGGTTAATTACAGCGCCAATTCTTGCAACTGCAGGTGCTGATGCCCCATTGATCAACGGCGGTGATGTAAAGAATACGGGTGTTGAATTGTCTCTGAACTATCGCAATACCATAGGCAGAAACTTTAATTATTCGGTTGGCGTCAATGGTTCATATAATAAAAACAAAATTGGAAAAATTCCAACTAACGACAATATCGTTCATGGTAATACCAACGTAATATATGCCAATGCTGGTGAGTTCTACAGGGCACAGAATGGTTTTCCGGTAGGTTATTTCTGGGGATTGAAAACAGCCGGCGTTTTCCAAACCGAAGAAGAGGTTAATTCTCACGTAAGCAAAACCGGTAGTCTTATTCAGCCTGAAGCAAAACCCGGTGATGTTCGTTATGTTGATTTGAACGGAGATGGTGTAATTGGTAATGAGGACAGAACAATGATTGGTAATCCAAATCCTGATTTCATTTTTGGCTTTAATGTATCACTTGATTATAAAGGCTTTGACTTCATGGTGCAGGGATCAGGTGTAGCAGGCAATGAATTGGTTCAATCATGGAAAGGCCCGGGTGGACGAGGCAATTATTCTGCTGAGATCCTGGAACGCTGGACTGGTCCCGGATCATCCAACCGGATTCCGAGAGTAACCGAGGAAGGAACCAACTTTGCGCAGTTCTCTGATCTGTACGTGTATGATGGGAGCTTCCTTCGTATCAACACAATTACACTGGGGTATGATTTTGCCCGCATTGTAAAGAAAAATTATTTGAGCAAAGTCAGACTATACGCTTCTGTATTAAATGCTTTCACATTTACTAAGTACAGCGGAATGGATCCTGAAATAGGGCACAATGAAGGTTTCTCTACAGGAGTAGATGTGGGTTATTATCCAAGACCAAGAACAATACTGGTAGGTGCAAACATTCGCTTTTAATCAAAAATGACAGTAAGATGAAAAATTTAAAATTATATATTCCAGTGATCGCTCTGTTATCGCTGGTGTCTTGCAAAAAAAGTTTTCTCGATACAGAAGATGTAACGAGTGCGACAGAGCAAAATTTTTATAAAACACAATCGGATGCATTCAAAGCATTAGTAGGTGTATATGATGGATTGCAACGGACAGGTTCATCCGGCTTCGGATTGAGTGTTGTTGCAACCGAGGTTATGTCCGATAATGCATTTGGCGCCACGGGGAATGCAGACGGATTTGGTTTTCAGATGATAGACGAGTTTGACAAGCTTCGTTCACCTTCCGACCAGGATATGTTCGCTGATAACTGGAGTGTTTATTACAAGGCTATTTATCGTGCCAATATGCTGCTGAAAAATCTTGACCAGGTGGATTGGAAAGGCAACGATGATCTGCGTAAGGTATATGAATCGGAAGCAAGGTTTATACGTGCCTACCTGTATTTTGATATGGTAAGAGTTTGGGGCAATATTCCATTGCTTACAGAACCCTCAGTGGAGAATCTTCCCCAGGCAAATCCCGATAGCGTTTACAGCCTCATTGCGCAGGATTTGAAATTCGCCGCTGCCAATCTTCCTGCCACTAATTATAGTACTCAGGCTCCTGCTACTTTTGGAAGAGTTACCAAATGGGCAGCCGAAGCATTGATAGGCCGTGTATTTCTATATTATACCGGTTATTATGGTAAACCTGATTTAGTCGGTGTCGTTTCCAAAGCAGAAGCATTGGCCTCTCTCGAAGATGTAATCAGCAACGGAGGTTTTGGCCTGGTTGACAATTTCGCCAACCTGTGGCCTGCAGCATCGCTTAATAATTATGTTGGGGAGAATAACAAGGAAACTGTCTTTAGTATCCGGCATACCTATACCAGTGATTGGAATGGTAATGTTGATGGCAATCATTGGATGGTGATGATGGGCATCCGTGTTCAGGCCATTTATCCTTACGGACTTGGTTGGGGAGGCGCTACGGTGAATCCAAAACTTTGGGATGCATACAGTGCAGATGACACAAGAAGGAATGCTTCAATTATTTCAATTGATGGAGAAAGTCTCGATTTCAAAAACAAAAAAGATCAAAGAGAGTACACGGGATATTACACAAAGAAGTACACTCCAATGGCCGATGCGGCAGGCGTAAGTCTTGCTGAGAAAATGGGCGGCGTCAGCTTTATGATCAGCCAGTTCCAGGATTTTGTTTCAATCCGCTATGCTGATGTTTTATTGATGGCTGCCGAATTAGGTTCACCAAATGCTCAGCAATATTTTGACGATGTACGCAAGAGAGCTTACGGAACCAATTTTGTTCAAATGCCCGTAAGCCAGGCAAATATTATGAATGAAAGAAGATTGGAGTTTGCGGGAGAAGGACTTCGTTATTGGGATCTGCTTCGCCAGGGTATAAGTGTAGCAGCATCAGCTATTGCTGAAACAGTGACTCTTGAAAATGGTGGCGTGGCTACGGTGAAGACTATTTCAGCATCGAAGATCACCGAAACAAAAGGGTTGTCTCAAATACCTTATTCACAAATCACTTTGTCTAACGGCGTATTAAAACAAAATGCAGGATGGTAATTGTTTTAATTAAAAATTATTAAACATGAAATGAGCCCCGACGTTTACAGTCGGGACGAATTCCATTTGGCCAAAAAGCAATAAAAAATATACAAATGAAAAAGTTAATTCACTCCATAATAGTAGTTTGCGGGTTAATCACCTTATTTTCAGGTTGCAGGCCCGAAAAGATAGAGCTAGGCCCCGCATTAGATAAAGCTGCATTGAAATTTACCGTCGCTCCAAGCGCTAATAATCCTAATGACATCGTTCTTAAAAGCCTTACCCCAAATGCTACGCCTTATTGGGTGTCGCCATCAGGTAATTCGATTAAGTTAACGGATACTGTAAACATTCCTTTCCCGGGTACTTATACCATTGAATATGCTGCTCAAAGCCGTGGTGGCCTGGTATATGCCGACCCGGTAACGGTAACGATCAATTCGATTGATGAGAAGACTGTGAGTGACCCTATGTGGGTTAAACTAACAGGGGGATTGGGGAAATCGAAAACATGGGTTTTGGATTTAGATGCTAACGCTGTAAGCAAATATTTTGCCGGACCATTTTACTTTGGTGGTACAGGATGGGAATGGGCCCCTGCATTTAAAGATATACCCTGGGCCGGGGTTTCAGCAGGCAATTATGGTACTATGACTTTTGATTTGATTGGTGATGCACATTTTACAGCCGATAATAAAATGTTTCCTGACCTGTCGGGAACAGGCAAATTCATGTTGTACTCAGCTACAAAGGAGTTGCAAACTATTGGTGCGCAGGTTTTACATGACAAAGCACAAGGTGGCCAGGTTGCTAACTGGAATGCAAAAATGCTAATCAAAACACTTACTGACGACCATATGCAGCTTATTGCTAAAAAAGATGCTAATAATTGGCTTATCTACAATTATATAACTAAGGAATATTACGACACACATTAGAGCTATCATATGAATTAATTAACAATGAAAATATTCGCTTCAAGGTCATTCTCCAAACAAAACAAAAATTTGGATTTTGATGCAAGTCTAAAGATATATCCGATGAGGATAAGAGGATCTCAATAAAATTGACTCATTGTTTAGATTTAGAAGGTTACATGAAAAATGAATACAAGTCTCTCATAAGGTAGCAATCGGTCAACCTGCAGGTGTTCAATGAAAGTTGATGCATCCTGCAGGTTTTTTTAACCCAATGAAAAAACACTAACAAACGGATTCAATGAAAGCACGAAGACGAGATAATTTTTTAGGGTTGCCTATGGCTGTTTTGGCTTTTGCATCCTGCCATAAAAAGGATGCTGTAGTTCCTCCACAAGCACATGGCTTACTTCCATTCTATTGGGATGGAGTATCCATCATCAATCATGGTTTCAGCATCTTTTACAGGCTAAACAATACGGTGCTTGATCAACAGGTATTGGATGCATTGATACAGGTGCGCAATAAGGAAAGATATATTGAATTGAGAATGCGAAATACTAAGAAGTTCTTTTGTATTTGAAAACAATAATCACTCTAAAATTAAGCCAATGAAACGCACAAATCTAACGATGTTGTTACTTGCCATAGTAACATGCACAGTTCTTTCTTGTAAAAAAGACCAGCAAAATTTATCGAAGGCACAATCAGAATCAGAACAGGCAATTAGCGGAACGACTGGCAGGGGAGGAAAAGCCAACTACCCCAGCTATAACACTAATCCGCTACCTCCTGATGCTACGGGTATGACGAGTACTGCAGTACAATTGGCTGCCAAATTCAAATTAGGAATCAATATTGGAAATACCCTTGAAGCTATTGGTGGCGAAACTGCATGGGGCAATCCCCAGGTTACACAGGCACTGATTGATAAGTATAAGCAAAGCGGATTTACTGCTGTGCGCATTCCCTGTTCCTGGAACCAATATGCAAATCAAACAACAGCCAAGATTCAGGACACATGGCTTGACCGGGTAAAACAGGTGGTGCAATATTGTATTAATGCTGATCTGTACGTTGTTCTCAATATTCATTGGGATGGTGGATGGCTGGAAAACAATATTACCACCCGCTCACAGTCTTCAGTGAATGCGAAGCAGAAAGCATTCTGGGAACAAATTGCTACCAAGATGCGTGACTTTGATGAACATTTAATGTTTGCCAGTGCTAATGAGCCTAATGCAAGCGATGCCACTTCAATGAGTGTGCTGCTTTCTTATCATCAAACCTTTATTAGTGCAGTAAGATCAACAGGTGGCCGTAATACGTACAGAACACTTGTTGTGCAAGGGCCTTCAACAAATATTGATCATACAAACAACCTGATGAATACACTTCCCACTGATCCTACTCCTAATCGTATGATGGTGGAGGTTCATTATTATGAGCCATTCCAGTTTACGGCACTATCAGAAGATGCACCCTGGGGCAATATGTTCTATTACTGGGGACAAAATAATCATTCTACTATAGAACCTTCCCGTAATGCCACCTGGGGCGAAGAAGATTTTGTTGTTGCACAGTTTCCAAAAATGAAAACAAAGTTTGTGGATAACGGTATTCCGGTTATTGTAGGTGAATATGGTGCTTACAGACGTTCAACGCCTTTGGATATGGATAAACACCAGGCATCAGTAGATCATTGGATAACATTTGTAACACAGCAGCAAATCGCTAACGGGCTCAAACCATTCTGGTGGGATACCGGCGGCATGATTAGCAGAAGCAATTATACGGTAACGGACCAACGAACATTAAATGCATTAATACAGGGGGCGCAATAGTTATTGGAAAAAAATTGAAAATTCATTTTATACGATGAATAAAAAGTCTCAGTGTGAGTTTAGCAAGCAGTCTAAGTAATACGCACAGTATTATTATTAGAATCGTTTCACGGGCCTATTTCTATAGTGCCCGTCCTTTTTTACTTTTTAATATCATGCAGACGATTAGATTTTGCACAGGCTTTTAAATATGCAACCGTAATTTTAAATAATTGAAATAACGTCAATGAAAAGAAGAACATTAATCAAAGGAATGACTGCCACTTTGCCTGCACTGTGGTTATCCCGTGCATTGGGTAATAATTTTTTTGAAGAACAATATTCAGGAGAGGCATTTGCAAACGGTCCATTCAAACCAACATGGGAGTCTTTACAAAATTATAAAACGCCTGAATGGTATCGCGATGCCAAGTTTGGCATGTGGGCACACTGGGGGCCGCAATGCCAGCCTGAACACGGCGACTGGTATGCAAGAGGAATGTATGAAGAAGGCTCTTCTCATTACCTGTATCATCTTAAGAAGTATGGGCATCCTTCCAAATTTGGTTTTAAAGACGTGATACATGAATGGAAGGCGGAGAACTGGAATCCGGAAGAATTAGTGGGCCTGTATAAATCAGTAGGCGCACAATATTTTATGGCAATGGCTAATCACCACGACAATTTGGATTTATACAATAGTAAATACCAAAAACACTGGAACTCTACTAAGATCGGTCCGAAGAAAGATTTGATTAAAGGTTGGGCAAAAGCAGCAAGAAATAAGGGGCTTCCATTTGGTGTAAGCGTTCATGCATCTCATGCCTGGATGTGGTATGAACCTGCTCAACTTTCCGACAAGAAGGGAGAACTGGCAGGTGTGCCTTACGATGGAAAACTAACCAAAGCAGATGGAAAGGGAACCTGGTGGGAAGGTCTTGATCCGCAGGAACTGTATGCACAAAATCATGAATTAAGTAAAGGATATAACTGGGAGTGGAAAGAAGGAATAATAACTACCCCTTCAAAAGAGTATTGCAATAAATTTTACAACCGCACAATCGATCTTATAAACAAATACGATCCTGACCTGGTTTATTTTGATGATTCGCAATTACCCTTGTGGCCTGTGAGTGATGTAGGCCTGCGCATTGCTGCTCACGTGTACAATAAAAGCATTAAAGAACACGGAGAGCTTCGTGCAGTGATCAATGGAAAAATTTTGGATGAAAATCAACGTAAGGCGATGGTTTGGGACATAGAAAGAGGACAAGCTAACGAGATTCAACCACTGCCCTGGCAAACAGATACCTGCATTGGTGGCTGGCACTACGATCGAGGATTGTATGAACGCAATGGCTATAAAACATCCGCAACTGTCATTCAAACTTTAGTTGACATTGTTAGTAAGAACGGTAACCTCATGTTGAACATCCCAGTCCGTGGCGACGGCAGCATTGATGAAAAAGAAAGAAAGATAGTGGAGCAAATTGGCCAATGGATGAAAATAAATAGTGAAAGCATTTATGGTACAAGGCCCTGGAAAATATTTGGCGAAGGTCCCGCACAACAAAATACTGCAAAGTTGGACGGACCAGGATTTAATGAAGGGAAAGGAAAGGCATTTACGCATGAAGACATCCGCTTTGCAACAAAAGGCGATGTGCTTTTTGCAACAGCTATGGGTTGGCCGCAAGATGGAAAGCTTGTTATAAAAACTCTTGCAAAAAACAATGCGCACTTTCCGAAAGAAATACAAAAAGTAGAGTGGGTGCCAACTAAACAGTCTTTAACATTTGAAAGAAATGAAAATGGGTTGATTGTTTCATTGCCGGAAAAAACTTCTGATGAATTGACGTATGCGAACGTGATAAAGATTCTTTCATAGCCATAACAGTTTTATTCGGCACTGTTACGCCGGTGAACTATATAAACCGTATTTCATAATGTAATTCTCAAAAAAACTAATTGCAGCTCTTTTCTATCGAGCAATGTAATCAATAATGCCGGAACAATGACGCTGGCAGCTGATAAAAATCAATTCTGAACAAAATTTCACCAAAGAACAATAAACATTAATACATGAATAGAATTTTGAAAACATTTCTTTTTGCGGCCTCCTTGTTAATGATGTGTGTAACCAATGCGCAACAAACGGCAAAAGCCGGCGATGCCATAGAACAAAAAATCCGCAGCCTTATCAACCAGATGACATTACAGGAAAAAGTGAGCCTGCTTCACGCTAATTCCAAGTTTTATGTATCGGATATAAAAAGATTAGGCATTCCTGAATGGGCATTGAGCGATGGGCCTCATGGCGTTCGTGCCGAAATCAACCGGGATAACTGGGCTTATGCCGGATGGACAAATGATTCCGCCACCTGTTTTCCACCGGGCACGGCTCTTGCTGCCAGTTGGAATCCACGCCTCGCCTATGAGCGGGGACTTGTATTGGGTGAAGAAGCCCGCTTTCGCAAAAAAGATATTTTATTAGGTCCCGGCATCAACATTATCCGCTCACCGCTATGCGGAAGAAACTTCGAATACATGAGTGAAGATCCATTGTTGATTTCGAAAATGTCGGTGGCATATATCAAAGCATTGCAAACAAAAGATGTGGCCGCCAGTGTAAAACATTGGCTGGCGAATAACCAGGAAGAACACCGCGATTCTGTTGATGTGACGATGAGCGAAAGAGCTTTGCGTGAAATTTATTTGCCGGGATTTAAAGCATCTGTAATGGAAGGCGGCGCTTATACGGTGATGGCTGCTTACAATAAATTCAGGGGCGACTGGTGCTCGGAAAATGATTACCTCAACCGGCAGATACTTCGCAAAGAGTTTGGGTTTAAAGGAGTGTTAATGACCGATTGGGCTGCTGCACATACAACAGTGAAAGCGGCTTTAACAGGTCTTGACCTGGAAATGGGTACAGACAAAAAGGATTACAATGAATGGTATTTTGCCAACCCGTTAATTAAAGCAGTGGAAGAAGGAAAAGTGCCCGTATCAGTTGTTGATGAAAAAGTAGCGAATGTGCTTCGTGTAATGATGAAGACAAAAATGTTTGATGAGGCAATTCGTGAAAAAGGAAAGATGAATACAAAAGAACATCAGCAGGCTGCATATAATGATGCTGCTGAAGCGGCAGTGTTGTTACAAAATAACAGGAACTTGTTGCCACTTAATTTTGGTAAACTAAAATCAATTGCCATTATTGGCGATAATGCCACCCGCAAACATTGCGCCGGCGGACTAAGTTCTGAAATAAAGGCCCTATATGAAATCACTCCTTTGCAAGCCATGCAGCAAAAGTTTGGCGCCACGGTAAAAATAAATTTTGCACAGGGATACGAAAAGCAATCTTCATTCAAAGAGGGTAACAACTCCGGCCAGTCCGGTTCCACCAAAGTGGATTGGAAGCTGATTGATGAAGCAGTTGCAGTGGCGAGGCAATCCGATGTGGTGATCATTTTCGGTGGATTGAATCATGATTTTGACACCGAATCTTCCGACAAACAAAATATGGATTTGCCGTATGGACAGGAAATTTTGATGCAGGAAGTGGCCAAAGCAAATCCCAATACAGTGGTGGTTATTATAGCCGGCTCCCCGGTAAAATTGACCGGCATTGTTCACCGGGTGCCATCTATTTTATGGTCGTGGTTTGGCGGAATGGAAGCAGGAAATGCAGTGGCGGATTTGCTGAGTGGTAAAGTAAATCCTTCCGGCAAACTACCATTTACCCTGCCGGTATCTTTGGAGCAATCGCCTGCTCATGCACTTGGAAATTTTCCCGGCAGAGATTTAAAAGTGAATTATGAAGAAGACATACTGGTAGGATACCGCTGGTTTGATACCAAAAAAATTCAGCCGCAATTTCCATTCGGGTATGGACTTTCTTATACTAATTTTTCCATAAGCAATTTTTCAACGGATAAATCAAGCTATGGGAAAAATGAAACAATCCATGCAAAGTTTACCATCAAAAATACAGGCAGCACTTATGGAGCTGAAGTTGCGCAATTATATGTCAGCGATCCGGTTTGTTCTGTATTACGTCCAGAAAAAGAACTAAAGGCTTTTGAAAAAATATTCCTGAAACCAGGCGAAACAAAAACAGTTGAAATGCAGGTGAAAGTTGCTGATCTGGCCTTTTATGACGAATCAAAAAAAGGATGGGATACAGAAGCTGGTGAATATGTCCTGCAATTAGGCAATTCATCCCGTACTATTTTCCAGAGGGTAAAAATTTCAGTTAAGTAAGCCTATCTTAAGGATCGATCATGAATAAATCAATCAGCATATCATTTTTTACAGCTTCATTATTTTTATTTCAATCACTATGTTATGCCCAGGTCAGTTTGCCAAAAGTGTTTGGCGACAATATGGTGTTACAAAGAGGCATAGCAATTCCTGTTTGGGGAATGGCAAAGCCTGGATCAGTGGTTATAGCCAAGCTTGGAACGGAGCGTATCTCTGCAAAAGCCGATAAGGAGGGAAAGTGGATGCTGTACTTTCCCAAAAGAAAAGAAGGCGGTCCATATGAGCTGGAAATTTTTGAATCAGGGAAAGCACAGACAACAATTAAATTCAAAGGTATTTTGATTGGTGATGTTTGGCTGGCTTCAGGTCAATCCAATATGGAATGGCAGGTGCAACAAGTTCAGGCAAACAAAGACATAGCCAACCTTATTCATGGCGACAAATCTTTGTATGAACAATCGAACACGACAAACAAGGAAAGTAACAGTGCCAACTATTCGCAGATACGTTTCTTCATGGTAGAGCATGATAAAAAATTATCTCCTCAGCAGGATGTTTTATCCGGCACATGGAAAATTTGTGATACAGTAAGCGTAAGAAATTTTTCAGCGGTTGCATTTTATTTTGCAAGAAAAATTCACAATGACCAAAACGTTCCAATAGGTATCATACAAAGCACATGGGGCGGCACCCCGATAGAGTCCTGGACAAGCAGGGAAATGTTACTCACCTCGTCCATCAGCAAGGCGCAAGCTATAAGTAATGATACGCTGAGTTCCAATGATTTTGTAAACGATAGTTTGAACCTGGTCCGTTTTTGGGACATTGTGTATCATCCGCAGAACAATACGGATAAAATAATCCCTGTTCCAGATTATAACGACGCTGATTGGACGAAGATTGAAATGCCGAATGTGATAAAAGATTTCGGAATTGGTCATTATGAAGGAATGATGTGGTTAAGAAAAAAAATAACATTGCCCGAATCCTTTACCGGAAAAGATTTAACGCTGAATATTGGTCATCCCGAGATGAACTATTCGCTTTATTTCAATGGTGAGGAAATTTGCAAGACCATATGGAATAGTAATCCGAAGCAATTCTATACCATTCCGGCCAAACTGGTGAAGAATGGAGAAAATACCATTTCCCTGAGAATTGCTATGTTATGGGGCGGGGGTGGGTTGAATCCGCCGGCAGAAAACATTTATATTAGTGATGGCTCTTCTAAAATTTCTTTAGCAGGAATGTGGCTGTATAAAAAAGATATTGAACCTGCAATTCCGAAAATACGCAACTATCACTACTACCCAACAGTGCTGTTCAACGCTATGATCAATCCGCTGATTCCCTATGGCATCAAAGGATTTCTGTGGTACCAGGGCGAGGCTAATGATACAGCAGCTTATGATTATCGAAAATTATTTCCGATGTTTATCAGGGATTGGAGACAAAGATGGAAACAGGGGAATCTTCCTTTTCTATACGTTCAGTTGGCAAATTATAAGAAAAGACAATCGCTTCCTTCCGAAAGCGAATGGGCCGAATTGCGTGAAGCGCAAACATTAACTCTGTTACAACCCAATACCGGTATGGCATGCATCATTGATATTGGAGAAGCAGACAATATTCATCCGATGAACAAACAGGAGGTGGGACGTCGTTTGGCTTTAATTGCAGATAAATTGGTGTATAAAAAAAATGTCATTGCATCGGGACCGTTGTATAAAAGTTTTCAAAAAGAAGGTAATCGTATCCGCATCAATTTTACAAATACGGGTTCCAGGCTTTCAACAAAAGATGGAAAAGAAGTGACAGGGTTTGCTATTGCGGGCAAGAATAAACAATTTTACTGGGCAACCGCTATGATAAAAGGAAATGAAATTATTGTGTTTTCCGACCGGGTGGATGAACCAGTGGCTGTGCGATATGCCTGGGCTGATAATCCTGAATGTAATCTTATAAATGTTGAAGGCTTGCCTGCCATTCCTTTCAGAACTGACGAATGGAAGGGCAAGACCCAAAGATAGCAATGCAAAGATGGGAGGAAGGTGAAACCGGAATAACAATGAAATAATAGACAAAACGCAAATGAATAAATACATGGTAGTAACGTCAAAGCAGCGGGTATTGACTTTTTTGTCCATTTTTTTATTGACCGGTATTTTAAATGCTCAGACGGCTATGATTAGTGTCGGGGCCAGAACCTTACGCAGTTTAAATGGTGCATGGAATGTAATTGTTGACCCGACAGGAATCGGAGAATGGCGGCAGGTTTGGCTCGAACATAAGCCTCAAAAAAAAACTGATTTTTTTGAGTATTCATTTGAAGGAGGGCCTGTATTAAAAGTGCCGGGAGATTTTAATTCCCAAATGCCTGAGCTCACTTATTTTGAAGGCACAGTTTGGTACCGAAAACAATTCAACTATACAATTAAAAAAGAAAAAAGACTATTTCTTCATTTCGGGGCAGTAAATTATACAGCGGATATTTTTCTGAATGGTCATAAAGCAGGAAGTCATGAAGGAGGTTTTACTCCCTTTCAGTTTGAAATTACCGGTAAAGTAAAAGAGGGATTGAACACTATCGTTGTTAAGGTAAATAACATACGGCTTAAAAACGGATTGCCCGGCTTTGGTTTCGACTGGTTAAACTACGGAGGCATAACCCGTGATGTTGATCTTATTGAAACCGGCAACACCTATATTGAAGATTATAGTATTCAACTGAAAAAGGGGAGTTTGAATACTGTTCTTGGCTGGGTACAATTAAATGGAATGCAATCAGCACAAAACATCGAAATAAAAATTCCGGAGCTCAATTTATCGTATAAAACAAAAACGGGCAATGACGGTGTTGCGAGGGTTGAATTTTCTTCGGACTTTAAACACTGGAAGCCTGAAAATCCTAAACGATATAAAGTAATTATCAAAAGCGAAACCGATACGGTGGTAGATACTATCGGTTTCAGGAGTATTGAAGTGAAAGGAACGAAAGTGTTGCTGAACGGAAAACAAATTTTTTTGAAAGCGGTAAATATTCATGAAGAAAACCCATACAAAGGAGCCCGGGCATATTCAAAGGAGGATGCACTTATCTTACTGAATGCAGCCAAAGAATTGGGATGCAATCTTGTTCGCTTAGCTCACTATCCGCATAATGAGAATATGGTTAAAGAAGCTGAAAGAATGGGATTGATGGTGTGGAGCGAACTCCCGTTGTATCAGCATATAGACTTTGCTGATAGCGTTGTTTCCGGTAAAATGGAACTAATGATGAAAGAAATGATCCGCAGAGATAGAAACCGGTGTAGTATCATTATCTGGTGTCTCTCAAATGAAACCTACTCATCCACTCCAAACCGTGATAAAGCTCTTATTGAACTTACAAAACCCTGCAGATCCTCAGACGCTGCCAGATTGGTGACTCATGTTATTAGCACCCAGGGTTATCAGAATAACACTTTCAACGTGTGGGATACTCTTTACCGGTATGCTGATATTATCTCCATTAACGAGTATATTGGATGGTACACGCCATGGCAAGGTTTACCATCTGAGACAAAGTGGAACTTAGTGTATCCTGGCAAACCAGTGTTTATTTCCGAGTTTGGCGGTGAAGCTTTATACGGCAACAATAGCGGACCGGCAGATGAAGCAGCCTATTGGACAGAAGCATACCAGGCCAAAATTTATACCGATCAGATCAAAATGTTCAATACGGTTCCTAACTTATCCGGAGTATGCCCCTGGCTCTTATTTGATTACAGATCATTGGGAAGAATGCATCCCGTTTATCAGCAAGGATACAACCGGAAGGGGTTATTGTCTGAAAAAGGTAATAAAAAGAAAGCATGGTACATCATGAAAGAGTATTATAGCAGAAAATAAGATATCGTGAAAGTTTCGCCGGGTGAAAGCAGTTGACATGTCCAACGCTGCACGTCATTTTCCTGTAAGATTTTATTATTAAATAAGACGAGTTGCTATACCATGCTTATTCTGGTTCATGGTATTATTGTTTCATCTCTTTTTACGGTTTCAAGAAATCCTGCCAAATATTCGTCCCTTCTTGTTCAGGTGGACACCAGCGATTTGGGGTAATGGTTCAGGGAAACTTATTAAATTTTGAAATAAGTGCCGGCCGTTGGCTTTATTCGTATTAACAGGAAAAATAATCGGGTTATCCCGTCCCTTCTCCCGCAAGAGGACGTAATAATCAGCTTTTTGCAACATTTTAGACCCTGATCTGCAACATTTGAGTGCCCTGCTTCAAACAACACATCTGTAGTTTTATAGCACTGTTTCAGAAATGAAAGATTGCTGTTTATGAGAATACAATTGCTGTTGCCATCCGTCCCGGTTTTTTCTATTCGTAATGTCGTTCTGGCAGCCTGGTCTTTTTGTTCTCACTTCAGGAATGTTTTCACCGGCTCTATTGTTAACCCGGTTTTTTTTAAAAAAACGCCTTTTTTTATAAACGCCGGGTCAGTCTTTTCTTTCTCCCCCGCATGGCAATACAGATCTCAAAAGTTTGCCCGTGCTGTTATCATCAGTATTGACAATGTAGTTAAGCTAAACATCTAAATATGAAATCATCCAAAACGACTCGCTTGCGATTATGGCTGCTATGGAGTATTATGCCGGTATTCCTTATATGCACAAATACTTTCGCACAAACAACAAAAATCAACGGTACAGTTATCAATCAACGTACCTCCGCTCCGGCATCGGGAGCAACTATTACCGTAAAAAACACCAATCGCTCTACAACTGTTGGTGACGATGGCAGGTTTAGCATCGAAGCATCAAAAGGAGATGTACTGCTTGTTACAATGGTCGGTTTTCAGAAAACCCAGGTTGCAGTTGGCAAAAGCAGTACAATTGAAATTAAGCTTACGGAAAATGCTTTAGAACTGGATGATGTGGTTGTGATTGGTTATGGTAAATCGAAGCGGAAAGATATTACCGGTTCTATATCTTCAATAGGCGGAGATGAATTGCGCAAAACAGCACCCACAACGTTCGACCAGGCTTTACAGGGAAAAGTTGCCGGTATAATGGTTCAACAGGTTTCCGGTCAACCCGGAGGTGGCGTATCTATCCAGATTCGCGGAGTATCGTCTATCACCGGAAAAAATGCGCCCTTGTATGTGATAGATGGTGTTATTATTCCATCTCCAGAAGATCCTGGCAGTGGTTCAAACCCATTAAATACCATCAACCCTTCCGAAATTGAAAGCATAGACGTATTGAAAGATGCTTCGGCAACCGCTATTTATGGTTCGCAGGCTACCAATGGCGTCATAGTAATTACCACGAAAAGAGGCAGGGCTGGGGCTCCATCCATTTCATACGAGGGCTATTATGGTTTACAGGAATTGCCTAAAAGGCTTCCTACTGTTAATTTGCAGGAACTCGCTACGCTGTTGAACGACCGTGCGGTTGTATGGGGGTTCGATGCAAGGCCGGAATTTACAAACCCAAAATACCTGGGCAAGGGCACTGATTGGCAAGACGAGTTGTTCCGCAGGGCGCCAATGCAAAATCATTCCATTACGGTTAACGGTGGCGATGCCCGCACCCAATATTTATTGTCAACTTCTTATTTCAACCAGGAAGGCATTGCGCTTGGTTCTGATTTCAAAAGGTATTCGGTTCGTTTGAATTTAGATAATAAAACGACCAACTGGCTGAAGATGGGAACCAGCCTTCAATTGGCACACGTTGATGAGAATGTCAATTCAACTACTTCAAGCGTTATTTCTAATGCTCTGAGTTTAACGCCTGATGTTGCTGTAAAAAATTTGGATGGCAGTTGGGGTGGTGTCACCAATGACGACGGTTGGGTCGTGCCTATTCCCAATCCTGTTGGATTGGCGCTTTTGAATACGAATACCAGGAAAAGAAACCAGGTATTTGGAAATGTGTATGCCGAAATTCAGTTTTACAAGGATTTATCATTGAGGAATGAGGCCTCCGGAAATTTTGATTTTAGCAACCAAAAAACGTTCAATCCTACATATGATTTTGGCAGGGCTACAAATACTACCAATTCTTCGTCGTCTTCTGCCTCACAGAGCATATATACTGTGGTTCGCAATTTTCTTACTTACAACCACTTATTTGGAAAGTATAGCGTAAACGCATTAGCCGGGCATGAATCACAATTGAACACTTTTGAAAATGTATCGGCATCAAGAAGAAATTTCCCTTCAGATCTCGTGACATCCATTAGCAGTGGTGATGCCAATACGGCTGCGAACGGAGGTTCAACAGGTTCCGGACCGGCACTTGAATCCTGGTTTGGCCGTGTGAACCTTGGCTGGAACGACAGGTATTTGTTAACGGGCAATATTCGTAGGGATGGTTCTTCCAAGTTTCCACCCGGACATCAGTGGGTAACTACTTCTTCCGCTGCTTTTGCATGGAAAGTAAATAATGAAGCGTTTTTCAAGAATGTAACATTTGTTAACGACTTAAAACTGCGCTTAGGTTACGGTGTTACCAATAACCAGGGCATACGAGATAATACGTTTGTTACAATGCTTACTACTGTAAATAATGGCTTATCGGGCACTGCGCAGTTTCAATCGAACCTGGCCAATCCTGATGTGAGATGGGAAAAAACAAAATATTCCAATGCCGGGATTGACGCAACGTTTTTGAACTGGAGATTAAGTTTTTCTTTTGACATTTACAATCGCCAGACAGATGGGTTGTTATTGAGCCTGCCTTTGCCCGGGTTTGCCGGAACTACAACAAGCTGGTCACCCGGAGCTATGGAAGCACCTATTGTTAACATTGGTGCTATGAGCAATAAAGGATTTGATTTCAGGATCAGTTCCACTAATATCAGATCGAAAAATATTACATGGAGAACCGATTTTACTGTTTCGCACAACGTAAATAAAATAATCAGTTTGGGTAATGGTAATGCAGGAGCCAATTTATCGCAAACGTTTAATGGATATGTTTTTGAAAAAACAGTGGTAGGCCAGGCAATCGGGTCTTTCTATGGTTATAAATTCGATGGTATTTATGCAAAGCCTGAGGATTTTACATTTTTGCCTGTTGATCAGGCCGGAACTCCTTACCCTGTTTCGCCTGATCTTGGTGGAATTTGGTATGGCGACAGAAAATATAAGGACCTGGATGGGGATAGTGTTATTAGTGCAAATGACCAAACGTTTTTGGGATCTCCTTTACCGAAGTTTCAGTTTGGGTTCAACAACTCCTTTAGTTATAAAAATTTTGATCTGAACATTTTTCTCAGTGGAAGCTATGGCAATAAAGTGTTCAACCAGTTGACGATTTCGCAAACGTATCCCCGCAATAATACCAACTATTTCAAGTCTGTTATGGACTATGCCAGGGTTGAGTATATCGATCCCAATGGATCACGTAATGATCTCAAAAATGCTTACGTGTCGAATCCCAACACAAAAATAACCGGCTTGAGAAACGATAATACGAACGAAAATCTTCGCCCTTCTGATCTGTTTATCGAAGACGGTTCGTTTATCAGGTGCAAAAACATTACGCTGGGATACAGGCTTCCTGAAAAAATATTAGCCAAAGCGCATATACACGCACTTCGGATTTATGCAACTGTTTCAAATGCTTTCATCATAACAAATTATTCAGGTATGGATCCTGAAATCGGCTCCTGGAATCCATTACAGGCCGGCTGGGATGGTGGGTACTATCCGCAACCAAGGACATTCACAATCGGAGCTAACCTGAATTTAACCAAATAAAAAAAGTTTGAGATCATGAAATGAGCCATAAAATTTTCGGGCTATTATATCCCGATAGCTATCGGGACGATGAAAATTTTATGACGAATAACATGTGGCAAAATTCAAAAAATAAAAATTAGCACATGAAACCGAGCATGATATTTTTTTCTCACACAGGGGAATGATTATTTGCGAGGTTCCATCTGGCCAAAATAAAATAAAAAATAAACAGATGAAACATCTTAATAAAACTATACTGATTGCAGTGGTTTCGATCTCCTGTTTTGCTTGTAAGAAAAGCTTTCTTGACCGCCCTTCGGAATCGCAAATCAGTTCGGATAACTTTTATAAAACCACTTCAGATTTACGATTAGCCACCGCCAATCTTTATGGTGGCTCCCCCTGGGGTATATGGCATCACGAAGCCTATTTGCCTTTGGGAGATATATTAAGCGGAAACGGCATCCGTCAATGGATCGGTGAGTGGGTGCAGCTTTATACACGCACCATTACTGCCGGGAATCCCGTAATGCAGGGTGGATGGAAAGGCTTGTACAATTTGATTGGTCAATGCAATGGTGTTATTAACTCCATAGAACAAAAGGCAGATAAATCCATTAGTGATGCGGATAAAAATGCGGCTATTGGCGAAGCAAAATTTATTCGCGGAATGGCTTATTATTATCTCGCCAGTTTGTGGGGTGCAGTTCCTATCATTGAAGATAACAGTAAGCTTATTAAAGACCCTTTGGTAAAGCGTAACATTGTTTCCGACGTTTATAAGTTTATTACAAATGATTTAAGCTTTGCCGCAGAAAGCTTACCCATTACCGATGAAAAAGGCAGAGTGACAACCTGGTCGGCACAAGGCATGTTGGCAAAAGTTTACCTGACCATGGCGGGACTGGGAGGCAACGGAAGCCGGGATCAGAAATTATTGGACAGTGCAAAAAAATATGCAGGAAATGTTTGT
This sequence comes from Terrimonas pollutisoli, assembly GCF_029360765.1. Taxonomy (GTDB): domain Bacteria; phylum Bacteroidota; class Bacteroidia; order Chitinophagales; family Chitinophagaceae; genus Terrimonas_B; species Terrimonas_B pollutisoli. The sequence goes on from NZ_JARKNA010000001.1 coordinate 292,881, forward strand.
AATAACAGTGGTTTGAATTTGTTGAAAAATTATTACAACCTGTTCCAGTCTCAATACAATGATAACGAGGAAGCCTTGTTTGCACTTCAGTGGGCTACAGGCCCAAGTGTTGGCTGGGAAGAAGGTAATTTATTGCTGACATATTCTCCATCCGCTGATATTAACCCGCAAAAAAATGGTGCGTGGACTTCTTTGGACCCTACTTACGATTTGTATCTGAATTATTCTGCAAAGGATAGTATAAGAAGAAAAGCAACCTTCACGCTTAATGGAGATCATTATCCTGAATTGAATGCTGCAGGAGGCGGATACACCGCCGGTGGACAAAGTATGAAGAAGCATATTATCGGGAACGAAAAGGATAATAATTCACCCTCTATGACCTTTACAGCATCTATTGAACATGATGCGCTGCTTCGTCTTGCAGATGTTTATTTAATTTATGCCGAAGCGATCCTGGGAAATAATGCAAGTACCTCCGATGGTGAGGCGTTGAAATATTTTAATAAAGTAAGAACAAGGGCTGGTGTTGACCCTGTTACAACAATAAACATGGACAGTGTTCTTAAAGAAAGAAGAATTGAATTTGCTTTCGAAGGACAATACTGGCTGGACCTGGTGCGCCTTTCTTATTGGAACCCCACCAAAGCGGTGGATATTCTCAACAAGCAACAGCGGGTAACATTTAAGTATTCAAACGGAGTAGCTACTCCGGATGATCCTATTGGTACAGCTGTAATACCAGCTAAAATTGAAGCCTTTACATTGCAATTACCTGCATCCGAACTGGGGGCAGATCCCAACCTGGCTGAGCCGCCTGTTCCCTATTATTAATCCATAACGTTATAATATACTATTATGAATAAAATATTAAATCACCGCTTTTATTTGCCGCTTCTTATAATTATAGTGGCTTTACTATCGGCCTGTAAAAAAGATATTAGTGATGATACTCCTCCTGTCATTACGGAGGTTAGGAGTTATGCAGCCGATCCGAATGATACCGTAATTAATGGCCTTACAGTTAATGACCAAATAAGAGACGGCCAGTGGGTGGTTATTTCAGGTCAGAATTTGAAAAATGCAATTCAAATAAAGTTTAATGGTGTAAACGCTTCTTTTAATAGTGCTTTGTTTGCACAGAACAATGCAGTAGTGCGAATACCTACCATACTGTTTTCAACAATCGATACCACTAAGCTTTATACGATAGAGTACGCTACAACAGGAGGCACAACTACGTTTGCTTTCAAATTAGGCCCCGCTGCGCCAACTATTTCTGCTATTTCCAATGTATTTGCTAACCCTGGAGATTCTGTTTTTATTTATGGAACGAATCTGGTTTTAGTCCAGAGTTTTTCCTACGGCGGAACTAAAATTTCTTCATCTAAAACGAATACCGAGGGAACGTCCCTTGGTTTTGTTATGCCTTCGCCGGCTCCCACAAGCGGAGATATAGTAGTAACTACTAAGAGCGGTACAGTAACTTACAAAATATCGGCAACACCTACAATTACCGGCGTTTCCAACGAAAATGCAATCGCTGGTGATTCGGTATTTGTTTATGGTACTTATTTCAAAAAAATTCAAACGTTCACTTTTGCAGGAGCTACTATCACTTCCTTTAATGCATCCGCCGATGGTAGTTCTATAGGTTTTGTTATGCCTTCTATTTCAACAAGCGGCCCTGTATCCATTACCACACCATTCGGTACAGCAACTACAGTTTACAACGTAAATGATATAGTAGGTGTAGGTTCTATATCAAACTGGGAATGGGGCAGCAACTTTAACTGGCAATGGTGGGGCGGTAGCAATTTAACAAGTGGCAGCCCTGATTTCCCAGGAAATCAGAGTCAGTACCAGGTATTGAAAAGAGGCATTTTTAGTTCCGGCGAAGGTAATACCTGGTCAAGTTATGCCATACGTATGAACGCGGTGCAGTGGGTGCCCACAGCCAGTATGAATGATCCTATTGACAATTGGGCATTTAAATTTGAAGTAAATATTCCGCAAGAATGGAATGGGCCTTCCATTCTTATTCAAAGCTCTGATGCTACATATACATGCCGGTTGGAGCCCTGGCAAAAATCTGCAACCACCACAGCGCCATACACTACAAAAGGCTGGCAAACAATAACCATTCCTTTCTCTGCATTCCGTAAAACAGATGCAACACTTGGCGATGGTAGGGGAGCTTCAATGACAAAGTTTGCTGATCTGCTGGGTACATCCGGAAACAGTGAGTGCTATCTGTGGCTGAAAAACTTTAGCACTTCAGATACACCAACGGGCTTTTATGGAGCATTTGACAATTTAAGAGTAGTAAAAATAAAATAGTAGTCTCTCATGCAAGCAGATGACCTGGGGATGGTCAATGAATATTGTACCATCCTTTCAGGTCTATTGTAAAAATTAGTTTACCTCTATGAATACAAAAAACAAAAAAATGAGTAGTTACAAATTGATAGGATTTTTGATGGCCATATTATTTTTTATTGGCTGTAAAAAAAAGAACGATGCCGTTAATCCCGAACTCTCTGTTTCACCGTCGGAGATTAATCTTCCCGCGGAAGGAGGAACAGCAGACCTGACGATCAACTGTAATGCACAATGGAGTATCAGCAATCTTGCTTTGTGGCTTAAATTCAGCAAATTATCCGGCAATAGCGGCAACAACATCATTCAATTAACTGCAATGCCTAATCAAACCGGTGCTACCCGTTCTATATACTTGTCAGTAAACTCTTCAAACGGGCAGGCAAGAAGAGTTAAAGTTTCGCAACCAGCTACGATATATCCATCTTACAATACATCGCCCAAGGCGCCTGATTCAATAGGAATGAGCACTGCTGTGCAATTGGCTGCCAAATTTAAATTGGGATGGAACATTGGTAATACGATGGAGGCGCCTAATGGTGAAACGGGTTGGGGTAATCCTCAGATAACAGAGTCGTACATAAAATTTGTAAAACAGCAGGGCTTTACTGCTATTCGCCTGCCATGCGCATGGAACTGGACACATTTAAGCGACGAAAAAACCGCAAAGATAGATCCCGCCTGGCTCAATAGAGTTAAGGAAATTGTTGGATACTGCGTCAACAATGATATGTATGTTATGCTCAACATTCATTGGGATGGTGGCTGGCTGGAAAATAACATCAGCAAACTAAAGCAAGATTCTGTCAGTGCTAAACAAAAAGCATTATGGGAGCAAATTGCTACAGCTTTACGTGACTTTGACGAGCATTTAATGTTTGCCAGTGCCAATGAACCGAATGCGGATGATGCAGCGGAAACTGCAATCTTAACATCCCATCATCAGACTTTTGTTAATGCTGTTCGTTCAACAGGTGGAAAAAACAGTCACCGCGTACTTATTCTCCAGGGACCCAATACAAGCATGTCATTGACATCTCAATACATGACCACACTTCCTACTGACCCGGCAGCTAATCGCCTGATGGTTGAAGCGCATAACTACACGCCTTCATTGTTTTGTTTCTTTGGTGAAGACCAAAGCTGGGGCAGGATGATTTACTATTGGGGCAACGGGCATCATTCAACCATTGAACCTGATCGTAACGCTACATTCGGTGAAGAGAACGACATAATTTCTGACTACAATAAAGTTAAAGCAGCATTTGTCGATAAAGGAATACCGGTGATAATGGGTGAGTATGGCGCTTACAGGCGTAATAATTCCAACCATGTCCCATTAGACCTGGCAACGCACGAGGCATCGGTGGACTATTGGATAACCTTTACAACTAAAGAAGCGTTGGCCCGCGGAATAAAACCATTTTGGTGGGATACAGGAGGTGCTTTGGATAGAGCAAATAATACAGTAAAAGATCAAAGAACAATTGACGCTCTTTTGGAAGGGGCGAAATAAAGTATTTTGATAAAAGATGGGCTGGCCAGTCGGGGATAAAGGAATGTGGCAAAGGCAACTGGCCTTTTCAACTTTCTAATAATTGTGATAACCCAATATTATAATAGAAAAACTAAAGATTATGCCACATTTTTATCTATTCAGATTCTTGTCAACTAAAGTATCCTCACAGTTCAGGAAAAAATCACTTGGGTTACTATGTTTATTTTTTTTAATTAATCTGTTTCAGGACTATGAAGTAAAGGCTCAAACCTCAGGTTATACATGGAAAAACGCACCTATTGGTGGTGGTGGATTTGTGACAGGGATCGTTACCCACAAAACATCGGGTGATAGGTATTGCCGCACGGACGTAGGTGGCACCTATCGCTGGGATGCTGCGAATAATAAATGGATTCAACTGCTCGACTGGTTTAACGAGGCAGAAAATGGATTTTATGGCGTGGATGCGTTGGCGCTCGATCCGCAAAACGCCAACAATATTTATATGCTATGCGGAACTTCCTATATCAATGGTGGAAGAACGGCTATATTGAGATCTACCGACAAAGGAAATACGTTCACGTATACAGATGTCACTTCCAAATTTAAAACGCATGGAAATGGCGAGGGGCGGGGCAATGGAGAACGTCTTGCCGTTGATCCCAAAAACAGCAACATATTATTCTGCGGTACAAGAGAGAATGGATTATGGAAAAGCACAGATGCCGGCGTTACCTGGAACCTTGCCTGGAGCGGTGTCACTACCACTGCCAATGGCAACGGAATATGTTTTGTCCTCTTTGACCCTTCAAGCAATGTTGTAAACGGAGCGAGTCAAACTATCTACATAGGTGTGTCCCGCATTGGAGGCGGCACCCTCTACAAGAGTACAGACGGAGGCGTCACCTTTACTGATATTTCACCTACCATCAGTTTTATGCCGCACCGCGCCGCCCTGGAGGGAACTACCATGTATGTTACCTACGCAGATGGTGCAGGCCCGTCACTCAATGGAGATGGAAAGGTATATAAGCTTAACACGGCTACAGGGGTCTGGACAAACGTTACCCCTGTTCATTCGAAGGATTACTCGTACGGCGGCGTAAGCATAGACCCGAATAATGTTAACCGGGTAGTCGTTTCTACCTGTGGCATGTATTGGAACAACCAGTTTGGTACCGGATGGGGAGACTTTATTTTTCTATCAATCGACGGAGGATCGACCTGGACACTTAAAAATGGTACCAACGCCACCTATGACGCCAACGGTATGGAATGGTCAAGGGGAGGAGCGGTTAACTGGATGGACTGTATTGAGTTTGACCTTTCAAACCCCTCAATAGTACGGGTAATTGGCGGTGGCGGCGTATACACATGTCCTGATATCACAGCCGCAAATCCATCATGGAAATACGATGTGATCGGAATTGAAGAAACAGCATTGCTTGACGTGATAAGCATTCCCGGAGGCCCGGTTATTTCCTCGTTTGGAGATGTAACCGGCTTTGTGCATGAACCGCTGACTTCTTTTCCTTCAACTAAACTTTCTCCTTTAGGTGGTTATAATAACAACAGCATTGCGTATGCTGCTGCCAACCCAAACAAAGTAGTAAGAATTGCCAATGAAGGAAATGTTGTTTACTATTCCAATGATAAGGGTGCTACGTGGACGGCAGCCACTACCAATATGGGTACGGCAGGAAGGGTGGTCGTCAGCGCCGATGGAGGCACGATCCTGCATTGCCCCTGGGGGTCCTCGATCACCTACTATACAACCAATAATGGTGGAACCTGGTTGAGCAGTTTGGGTGTAGTAGTGGGCGACGCTGCTCCAGTGTCCGATCAGGTAAATCCAAATTACTTCTACATCTACCATCCTTCAGCGGGCCAGTTATTTAGAAGCTCCGATAAAGGAGTCAGCTTTTCAGTAGCAGGCACCCCTGGTGCGTCAACAGCGAACCATCCATGGGAGTCAGCTCTGGCCCGGACAGTGCCAGGTTTTGAAGGCCATATCTGGATACCTCTTGGCCGCAATGGATTAAAATATTCGACCGACGCTGGATCCACTTATACAACTGTTGCCAATGTAACTTATTGCAAATCTATCGGGATAGGAAAGGCAATGCCCGGATCTAATTATCCTACTGTTTTCATTTGGGGAACAGTGTCAGGTGTTACAGGCCTTTTCAGATCAACAGACCAGGGTGTCACATGGCTTAGGTTGAATGATGATGCCCACCAGTTTGCAGGAGCACCATTGCTTATCGGAGATATGAACGTTGCCGGAAGAGTATTCATGAGCGCCGGCGGAGGAAGAGGCTTAATTTATTGGGAGCCTACTGGTTCCTGTACACCTACTACAATCACTCCGTATGTACAAGTTAACGGAGGAGCCTGGCAGCAGACCGCCAATGCTTCACTAACTGCAGGTGACACGGTGATGTTTGGCCCACAGCCTGCCGAGGGCGGATCATGGAACTGGAGCGGGCCAAATAATTTTAGTGCTACAACACGTGAAGTATTCATTTCAAATATTCAGGCCATTCAGGCAGGCAACTATATTGCCACCTACACCAATAGCGGAGGATGCCAAAGTACGCAGACTTTTAACGTCACGGTGACTTCCCCCTGTACACCCACTACTATCACTCCGTACGTGCAGATTAACGGCGGAGCGTGGCAGCAGACCGCCAATGCTTCTCTAACTGCGGGAGGCACTGTAATGTTTGGCCCACAGCCTACCCAGGGAGGATCATGGAACTGGAGCGGACCGAATGGTTTTAGTGCCAGCACCCGTGAAGTAACCATTTCAAATATCCAGGCCAACCAGGCAGGGAACTATGTTGCTACATATACTAATACCGGGGGATGCCAAAGCACACAGACCTTTAACGTCACTGTGACTTCCGCCGTCACAGGCTCCATACTGAGAGAATACTGGACAGGTATTAACGGAAGTACAATTAGTAGCCTTACTTCCAATGCCAATTATCCAAACAATCCTACGGGTAGCGGGCAGATCACCAGCCTGGAAGGCCCGACAAACTGGGCGAATAACTACGGAACGAGAATACGTGGATATGTTCATTCTACTACAAGCGGAAGCTACATATTCTGGGTGGCCGGAAATGATAACACTGAATTATATCTGAGCACAAGCGACAATCCTTCTAATAGTTCAAGGATTGCTTTTGTGAATGGTTCGACAAATCCGAGACAATGGAATAAGTATGCTTCACAACAATCTGTAACCATCAACCTTACTGCCGGACAGAAATACTACATCGAAGTCCTTCACAAGGAAGGAACCGGTGGAGATAATGTAGCTGTAGCCTGGCAGGGTCCCGGCATTACACAACAGGTAATCGCCGGAAGCTATCTTTCTCCGTTTGTTCCGGGAGGAACTGGATCCAGAATGTCATCTGCTCAGGGAACGGCAGCCAATATTAATGAGGATGCTATTAGCCTGTATCCGAATCCTGCCGGCAAAGGAAGGTTTACTATTCTTCTTCCGGAAATTTCAAAAGATGCGGTCGTAAAAATTTATGATAGCCAGGGCAGAATGGTTTACGAAAAGATCGCTCAAGGCAATAACAAGATAGAGATTGATTCACGCCTTAAGACGGGTCTCTACATTGTCAGGATAAATTCGGAAGCATTTAGTTTTACTAAGAAGCTCATTGTTAATTGACAACTCTTTCATCAATTCTGGGAATGCATCGCTGGATGCATTCCCATTTTATGAACAGAATATTGACCATCAAAAACACGGGAGATTGTTATGGTTCTCCGTAACAATCTTTTTTCAACAAAGCAAAGCATTGTATATGCTTTAAGCGTGTCGTTTAACTTTAATAAGATTATTAAAAAGAATTAGTGTGAAAAAAACTTCTTTATTATTAGCGATCTTACTTTTTTTCTTTTCGGAAGAAGAATTAATTGCTCAAACTTCAAATCAAACCTCAAAACGGGTTGCGCAATTACAGAGTCCGGACAAGTCCATTGCATTGAACGTATTCTTATCAGCTTCAGGTGAAATTCAATATGCGGTAAAGAAATCTGGTGTTAACGTCATTCAACCTTCTGCTTTAGGAGTGATGATGAAGGGACACGATTTTACACAACGCATGCAACTGGTGATGACATCTAAGCCCCGGCGCATAACAGATAGTTACCAAACAAAGAATGCAAAAAAAAGCAACATTCTTTACCAAGCCAATCAATTGGTAGTGTCTTTTACTAATGAAGAAGGAAAAAAAATGGATATCATTTTCCGATTATCCAACGACGGTGTGGCGTTCCGGTATTCTTTTCCCTGGATAAAAAATAAGGAAACAATTATTGAGGAACATTCCTCATTTGCTTTTGACAAAAACACAAGAGCGTGGTTACAACCCATGAGTGAGGCAAAAACAGGTTGGGAGCGTTGTCATCCTTCTTATGAAGAACATTATTTGCAGGATATTTCTGTTGGCACAGCGTCGCCATTAAAGTCAGGCTGGGTGTATCCTGCGTTGTTTAAAACAAACGATACATGGGTACTGATTACCGAAGCAGCGCTTGATGGTACTTATTGCGGCACAAGATTGATCAATGACTCATTGTCGTCTGTTTATTCAATCGGCTTTGCCGATCCGAGAGAAGTGTTTACCACCGGTAGAGACGCCATGCATGGCGCCTCTACCGGTGGTAATCTACCGGAAAACAATAAGCCGTGGCTTACACCCTGGCGAATTATAACAATTGGCAGTTTGAAAACAATTGGAGAATCCACGTTGGGCACCGATCTGGCGCCGAAAGCTATTAACATAGACCAATCATTTATTAAACCGGGCAAAGCATCCTGGAGCTGGATCAATAGCAAGGATGACAACATCACTTTCAATGAACAAAAAAAATATATTGACTATGCCTATGACATGCACTGGCAATATTGCCTGATTGATGCAGACTGGGATACTAAGATCGGATATGATAAGGTAGCTGAACTCGCAACCTATGCAAAACAAAAAAATGTTGGATTACTATTATGGTATAATTCGGCCGGTGACTGGAACACTGTAAAATATCATCCAAAAGATATGCTGCTGACGAAGGAAGGAAGAGAAAAAGAATTCAGCCGTCTGCAGTCATTAGGTATTAAAGGTGTGAAGATTGATTTCTTTGGTGGCGATGGTCAGAGCATGATTCAATACTACATTGATATTTTGAACGATGCTGCAAAATATAAGCTGTTGGTGAACTTTCACGGTGCAACATTGCCAAGAGGCTGGCAAAAAACATATCCTCATCTTATGACAGCCGAAGCAATTTATGGAATGGAGATGGTAACATTTGACCAGAAAGCAGCAGACAAGCAGGCCAACCATTGCGCTATGTTGCCGTTTACAAGAAATGCATTCGACCCGATGGATTTTACACCGATGAATCTTACGGGACTTACGTCGTCAAATTGTATCAGAAAAACCACTCCCGCCTTTGAACTGGCCCTTTCGGTATTGTTCTTATCCGGCATACAACATTATGCTCAGGCACCCGAAGGAATGGTGAAGGTTCCCGATGATGTAAAATATTTTTTAAAAACACTTCCTGACTATTGGGACGATATAAAATTTTTGGAAGGCCATCCCGGGAAAGACGCTGTCATTGCCAGGCGAAGTGGTAATCGCTGGTACATTGCCGGTATTAATGGAGATAAAAATGAAAAGAAAGTAAATCTTGACCTTGCCTCATTTAAGAAAAACAAGGCAACTCTGTTCACTGATGGTACAAAAGGTGAACTGTTTTCAAAAACAGTCCTGAACACGGCAAGACAAAAGAAATGTGATATCACACTAAATGCAAATAGTGGATTTGTAATGGTGCTGGAATGATTTTACAACGAAATATTACTCCCTCAAAGGGTTCAAACGAGGCCAACGCAATCATAAAGCTGATGCAGGTATGAGCAGACAAGGCGTAAAAGAACAATATCTGCCAGGAAATAGTACACTTTTCAGGGTTTCATGACTTTGGCTGTACTTGCTTCAACAAGAAAGTTATTTTTTGATGTGCTAAAAACAAATGAACAATACAATGAGATTCCGGGTACGAACATCGCTCCTTTTCCTTACAACATTTCTTCTTTCTCAAACATTTACTTATGCTCAAATCAGTCTACCCAAAGTATTTGGTGACAGCATGGTTTTACAGCGGGGCATCAAAATACCTGTGTGGGGAAATTCAACTCCGGGTGCATTGATCGTTGCAAAACTTGGAAACATACAGGCAACAGCGAAAGCTGATCAACATGGAAAATGGCAGATCAGGTTTCCTGTATTTAAAGCAGGTGGGCCATATACACTTGACATTGCAGAATCAGGCAAACCGGATTCTAAAATTAAACTGAAAGGAATTTTGATTGGTGATGTTTGGCTTGCTTCCGGTCAGTCAAATATGGAATGGCAGGTGCAACAGGCAAAAGATGCGGGTAAAGAAATTGCAAATGCCGATTTTCCGCAAATACGTTTTTTGGTTGTTGAACAGGATAAACAACTAAAACCACAGCCCGACATTCGTGCCGGTAAATGGAAAGTTTGCGATACTGTACATGTGAAAGGATTCTCTGCGGTGGCCTACTATTTTGCACGCAAAATACACCGTGATCAAAATGTTCCCGTAGGCATTATTCAAAGCACCTGGGGCGGCACACCGGTAGAAGCGTGGACAAGCAGGGAGATGTTGCTTACATCACCTATTACTAAAACAAAAACGCTTAGCAATGATACGCTTGGTTTAGACCGGGAAGACTTTTTAACCGATAGCTTGAACTGGATACGCATTTGGAATATTGTTTATAACCCACAAAACAATGCGGATAAAATATTCGCAGTTCCCACATTTGATGACGCTGGTTGGACAACAGTTGAAATGCCCAATGTGGTAAAAGATTTTGGGATTGGGGCTTATGAAGGAGTGGTTTGGCTAAGAAAAAAAATCACCTTGCCTGAATCATTTAACCAAAAAGAATTAACCATCAATCTGGGGCATCCGGAGATGAACTATTCGCTTTACTTTAATGGTGAAGCGATTTGTAAAAATGTTTGGAATTCTAATCCGACACATTCTTATACCATTCCAGCCAACTTGGTGAAGAGCGGAGAAAATACAATAGCTGTCAGGGTGGCCATGCTGTGGGGCGGTGGCGGTTTGAATCCTCCGGCAGAAGACCTTTATATTACCGATGGTGCTTTTAAAATTTCTTTAGCCGGAAAATGGTTGTATCAAAAAGACCTTGAAACCGCTTTTCCGAAAATACTCAACTATCAGTATTATCCAACAGTGCTTTTCAATGCGATGATTAACCCGCTTATTCCTTTTGGCATCAAGGGATTTATCTGGTACCAGGGGGAATCGAATGCCGGGGCAGCTTACAATTATAGAAAATTATTTCCCATGCTGATCACAGACTGGCGGCAACGCTGGCAACAGGGTAATCTTCCATTCTTATTTGTTCAGTTGGCCAATTACATGAAAACAAAACCGCTTCCATCTGAAAGCGAATGGGCCGAATTGAGAGAAGCGCAAACGCTGACACTATCTCAGCCTAATACAGGTATGGCTTGCGCCATAGATATTGGTGAAGCGAATGATATTCATCCAAAAAATAAGCAGGAGGTTGGCCGCCGGCTGGCATTAATTGCCAATAAAATGGTGTACAAACGAGCCGTCATCGCATCTGGTCCGCAGTATAAAAATTTTCAGAAAAAAGGAAATCATATCCGCATCAATTTTATCAATTCCGGTTCAGGCCTTTCAACGAGAGATGGAAAAGAAGTGAAAGGTTTTGCCATTGCAGGTAAAGACAAAAAATTTTATTGGGCAAATGCAACTATTGAGGGAAATAAAGTGATTGTTTCTTGTGATAAAGTTGCGGAACCAGTTGCTGTGCGATATGCCTGGGCAGACAATCCGGAGTGCAATCTTATCAATTCAGAAGACTTGCCTGCTACCCCTTTCAGAACAGATGATTGGAAAGGCATCACTCAAAAATAAAAATCCCGGCGCAAATGGTTTAATGCCGGCAACTATCATCATCAACACAAAAAATAATCGCCATGTGCAGGAATTTTTTTATGCGACCGAAATTATTCTCAATGAAAAAAAATATCTTCTTATTAACGCTTATACTTCCTTTCATTTCCGTTCAACTGTTTAGTCAAAGTTCAAATCGCAATAAACAGGTTATTCAGGAGCGAATAATAAATGTAGATTTCAGCAAACCGGCAGGCTCACTGAATACCTTTTTTAAAGAATGTGTGGGTGCCGGCAGAGCCAATGAAGGATTAAGAGCGGATTGGCAGCAACAATTGGCTTATGTAAGAAAAGAATGTGGTTTCAAATACATCCGCATGCATGGATTGCTGACTGATGATATGGCTGTTTATAAAGAAGACAACAAAGGCAATCCTGAATACAACTACATGTATGTGGATGCCTTGTTTGATTTTTTGCACAGCATTGGAATGAAGCCCTTTGTTGAATTAGGTTTTATGCCAGGCGCATTAGCAAGCGGACCTCAAACAATTTTTTGGTGGCGGGGAAATGTAACTCCACCAAAAGATTATGAAAAATGGGCGGGTTTAATAAAAAATCTTACCGAACATTTTACGGAACGTTATGGTGCCGATGAAGTAAAGACCTGGTATTTTGAAGTTTGGAATGAACCCAATCTTTCTCCCGGTTTTTGGACAGGAACACAGGAAGATTATTTCAAACTTTATAAATACGCAGCACAAGCCGTTAAAAGCGTAAACAAGGAATATCGTGTTGGTGGGCCTGGTACAGCCGGAGCAGCATGGGAGCCGGAAATGATAGCTTATTGTCATAAAAACAATGTGCCAATCGATTTTGTAAGTACACACTCTTATGGAGTGAATCAGGGATTTCTGGATGAATATGGAAATTCAGGTACTGTGCTCGCTAAAGAAGAATTTGCAGTTAGCGGTGATGTGCTGCAATCGAGAAAAGAAATTGCAAGTTCTCCAATACCAAATTTAGAATTGCATTACACCGAATGGAGTTCATCTTATACGCCGGCCGATCCTGTTCATGATAGTTATCATAGTGCAGCGTATGTGTTGCAAAAAATGAAGCAGGTAGGAAATGCGGCGAACTCTATGTCGTATTGGGTGTTTACGGATGTTTTTGAAGAACCGGGCCCAAGATTTACACCTTTCCACGGTGGTTTTGGAATGCTGAACACACAAGGAATTAATAAGTCAGTATTCTATTCATACCAGTTTTTGAACCGGTTGGGAAATATTGAACTGGTAAATAAAGATGCCGCTTCGTGGGTTTGTAAAGACTCATCCGGAAACATGCAGGCATTAATTTGGGATTACACTTACACGATTCCCGACTCGGTGAATAACCAGCAGTATTATATCCGTGATCTGCCTTCGAAATCAAAAGGAAAGCTAAAGATCAATATTGCAAATGTTCCCAATGGCAATTATGCTCTTGAAGTTTATAAAGTTGGTTATCGCAGCAATGATGCTTATACAACTTACCTGTCTATGGGACGGCCTTCTCAACTTACAAAGCAACAGGTTGAGCAAATCAAAAAACAAAACGACGGTTCACCGTTTTTAAAAGAGATTGTTACTATAAAAGATGGAATTCCGGTTTTAAAAGAACTGGAGATTCATGAAAATGATGTTTTCTTTTTAAATATTATCAAACTGTAAATGATAGCGGCAGTACTAATAGCTCTCTAATGCTTAGCTCACAATTTAAAAAGCATGACACCAATAAGATATTACAAACCCGAGTTAGACTTACTTCGCCTTTGTGCATTTCTATTTGTGTTCTTCACACACCGATTGGACCTGGCACCAATTGATCCGGCACAATATTATTGGGGACATCATATTAGTTTGGTTGGAGTTTTTGGAGTACCGCTCTTCTTTTTTCTAAGTGCATTTTTAATAACAGAATTACTTACTAAGGAACAAGACCAGTTCGGAAAAATTAGTATCAAATCTTTTTACATAAGACGCATCCTTCGCATTTGGCCATTGTATTTTACCTTCTTTTTTGGAATGGTATTAGTGACACAGTTTTCAGACAAATTCGGACATATTACACCCGGAACACAACTTGCATTCAGTTTATTTTCCGGCAACTGGTATATTACTTTTAATGAATGGCTTTCGTCTTACCCTGTTAATCCGCTTTGGAGCATTTCTGTTGAAGAACAACTTTACATTTTACTTCCATTAGTTGTATTTTATGCAGGCAAAAGAGGGCTAAAGATTTTTTCAGTTCTTGCACTTCTGCTGGCTTACACAACTGTTATTTACTATGCCCTAAATCCCACAAAAGGATTTAGTGGACAGTGGACAAATAGCTTTGTGCATTTTCAATTTTTTGCAGCAGGAATTCTTCTGTCTGTTTATTTAAAGGGATGGCAACCAAAATGGCAAGTAATTTCCCGAATTGCAATATTTATAGCGGGACTGGTATGTTGGTTGTTAGCCTCAATTGTCTGTGGAATTCATGCAGATGCTCCACACCTTTCAACTATTTCACAAGCTATTGGTGGTTGGTTTTTGATACTTGCCGGAGTTGTACTGTTTTTTCTGTCGTTGTATGGAGCGTCGTCAAAGTATATGCCTTCTGCGTTGCTGTATCTCGGCCGCATATCTTATGGAATGTATGTATTTCATATCACCATGTTTTGGTTGGTTTATATAATATTTAAGGAAGAGCTGGAATCTTTTAGTACGACGATTGGCTTGTATGAATGGAGAAACAATGTTGGTTTTATTATCGCTTTCCTTGCTACGGTAATTATATCGTTATTGTCTTATCGTTTTTTTGAAAAACCATTTCTACAGTTGAAAAGAAAATTCACATTAATTCTTTCAAGAGATTAGCACGATGAAGAACAAATTACTGATTACGTTTATATCCCTTTTTATTCATCTTGCTGAGTTTAGCCGGGAGACAACCGAGACAGATAAGGTTTGTTGTTTATAAATCCGCTGTATTTAAGATTGAAATCTTTTTATAAAACTATAATATGAATAACGTATGAAACTTTACTACACGAAGAGATATTTTTTTTTAGGTCAGCGCAAAGCTTTCAATGGATATTGCCTGGTACTGGTGCAAACTGATAAACAAGCAGGCGAAATCAGGTTGAAGGCTTCATCGGATACATTAAAAATAGATGAAATACTCATAAAAATTAAAGAATAAAATGACACCAATTAATTTATTCAACCGCAGCTATTTTTTTTATACTAAAGTAGTAATAGTATTTTTTTTGCTTTTAGCTGATGGTATTTCAGGTTATGCACAGGAAAAGCCATCAGCGGTGGTCGAAGTCCGTGACGATACATCTGGTGTCCGCAGGGGTGGCTTTGGCGGACCAATTAAACTGGGACCCGATGACAAGCCCGCCTTTGACAATCCCCCTGCCGGGTTCAGAGATAAGCGTGAAAATATTGCTCACGGTTCTATTACTGCTGTTCAGTATGATTCTAAAACGCTCTCCACACGGCGGGAGATGCTCGTTTATACACCTCCTGGTTATTCACCCAACCGAAAGTACCCGGTGATTTATTTACTGCATGGTCTCAATTCGGGCGCCGGTCAATGGCCGTACTGGGTCCGTGCTGATAATGTCATCGACAACCTGCTGGCCGACGGTAAAATCGGACCTGTGATTATGGTTTTTCCTAATTGTAATACAAACATAACTGTGTCCAATCCCCAACCTGATGAACAGGAAGAGCGAAAAGACGGATTTAAAGGTTATGCCAAGTCTTTCGAAAACGATTTGTTCAACGATATCATCCCTTACATCGAATCTCACTATTCGGTTTACACCGACCGCAAACATCGTGCACTCGCAGGCTTGTCTATGGGTGGTGGCCAATCCCTGAATATCGGCCTTTCGCATATCAATACGTTTGCTTATGTCGGTGGATTTTCGTCAGCTCCGAATACCAATGAATTCGGTGGACTTTCTGAAACCAAACTGTTGCCGGATTTGGCGGCAGCTAAGCAGCGGCTCAAAGTACTGTGGCTTGCTTGTGGCAACAAGGATGGACTGATCAGTGTCAGCCAGCGTGTGCACCAGCACCTCAAAGAGCAGGGGGTGCCGCATGTATGGCACGTGGATGGCAATGCTCACGACGATACCGAGTGGGCCAATAATCTGTATCTTTTTGTACAACATATTTTCAAATAAGTGTAGTATATAGAAGAAGAAAATGAATAAGATTCAAAAAATGCTTTTTGCAATGGCTTTTGGGTGGCCGATAGGATTGTTATCACAAACAAACATTTATGTTTCCCCCAAAGGCAATGATGCCAACAGGGGAACACAGATCAAACCATTTGCATCCATTGAAAAGGCGATGGCAGCCGTGCGTAAAACAACGGGGCCGGTGGTGATATGTCTTTTACAAGGAACTTATCATTTAAAGAAGCCGATAGTTTTCACATCCGAAGATTCCCGGAAAGAAAACGAACCACTTACAATAACAAATTTTAAAAACCAGGAAGTCATTATTAATGGAGGGGTTCCTTTAAATCTGAAATGGGAAAAACACAAAAATGGAATTTGGAAAGCCGTTTTAAAACAGGATATCATTTTTGATGAGTTGTTTGTCAATGGGCAATTGCAACGGATGGCCCGTTACCCGAACTTTGACTCTACTGCACGTTTTCTTGGAGGTACGGCGGCGGATGCTGTCAGCAAAGAAAGAACTGCCCGGTGGAGATCGCCTGCAGGTGGTTATGTGCATGCTTTGCATCGTTCTGAATGGGGCGATTTTCATTATCTCATCACGGGGAAAAATGACCAAAACGAACTGGCGCTTGAAGGCGGCTGGCAAAACAATCGCCGGATGGGAATGCATGATAAACATCGTTTTGTTGAAAATGTTTTTGAAGAACTGGATGCTGCAAACGAATGGTTTTATGACAAGAAAACAAAAACGTTATACTATCATCCTCCCAAAGGGCTTGACATAACAACCGCAAAATTTGAAACTCCGCAGATTGCTCATTTGTTTGAATTTAAAGGCACCGAAAAAAGTCCGGTAAGCAATATCAACATAGAAGGTTTAATGCTTACGCAAACATTGCGAACATTTATGCAAAACAAGGAGCCATTACTTCGCAGCGACTGGACCATTTACCGTGGAGCTGCTGTGTTGTACGAAGGCGCAGTAAATTGTTCGCTTACAAATTGCACACTATCGAACCTTGGTGGCAATGCCGTTTTCTTTAATAATTTCAACCGAAAGAACGAAGTATCAGGATGCCTGATTTCAAAAATAGGTGCCAGCGCTATCTGCTTTGTTGGCGATCCCAATGCCGTTCGTTCACCAAGTTTCGAGTACAACCAATTTGTACCCCTGGAACATATTGACCGCACTCCCGGTCCAAAAACAAATAATTACCCTGCAGAATGTAAAGTGTATGACAACCTGATGTTTGATCTGGGCCTGGTTGAAAAACAGTCGGCGGGTGTTGAACTCTCCATGTGCCAAAGCATTACCGTTAGCCATAACAGCATTTATGATATTCCCCGTGCAGGTATCAATGTAAGTGAGGGAACCTGGGGCGGCCATATCATTGAGTACAATGATGTATTCAATACTGTAAACGAAAGTGGCGATCACGGATCGTTTAATTCGTGGGGTCGTGACCGCTACTGGCACCCTGATAAAGACGTACTCGACACGATAGTTGAGAACCATTACGATATTACCATGCTTGATGTAGTGAAACCAATTATTCTGCGCAACAACCGTATGCGTTGCGATCACGGTTGGGATATCGATCTTGATGATGGTTCCAGCAATTATATTATTTACAACAACCTTTGTTTGAATGGAGGAATAAAACTTCGTGAAGGCGTGAATCGCATTGTTGAAAACAATATCATGATCAATAACACTTTTCATCCACACGTGTGGTTTCGGAATAGTAATGATGTGTTCAGGCATAATATTGTTTCATCTTCGTATATGCCAATCGGCATTCCTGTTTGGGGAAAAGAAACTGATTACAACGTATTCCCTGATTCAGCATCGCTTAAAGCTGCATGGGGTAGGGGAACGGATAAAAATTCGGTGAGTGGTTACCTGGATTTTGTGGATCCAAAGAATGGCGATTTTTGCTTGAAAAATGGATCCATTGCATTTACTGCAGGGTTTAAAAATTTTGCAATGGATAGCTTTGGCGTTCTTTCTCCGCAGTTGAAGTCATTGGCCAAAAAGCCACTATTGCCTTCGGTGATTGCGCTTGACAAGATAGATGATAACCCGGTAATTGATTTTATGGGAGCCAAAGTAAAAAACCTGGCTACGCAGGGCGAACGTTCGGCAACAGGTATGAATGATACAACAGGCGTATTGGTTGTTGAAGTGAAACCCGGTTCTGCTGCTGCTAAATTTTTGCAGGCAAATGATGTGATCTTATCATTCAACAATAAAAAGGTGAATAAACTGAGAGACTTGCTTGAAGCACGAATGTCGGTGATAGGATCAAATACGGAAGTATTGATCTTTCGTAACCAGAAAGAGATAAAAAAACATGTTGAATTAAATGGAGAGAAATAAATTTTTAAAAACAACTATCAAAAACCTTATGACAAGATTTCGTTTCGTGGGAATGCTGCTCTCTATCTGTATGATCAGTTCCTCGTATGCACAAACAAAAGCGCCTGCCCCCTTTGGTCCTGTTCCAAGCAAAAATCCAATGCGGTGGCAGCAAATGGAGTATTATTCTTTTGTTCATTTCTCCCTGAACACCTGGACAGATCAATCATGGGGGTATGGCGATGAAGATGTCAAACTATTCAATCCCGAAAAATTAGATTGCCGCCAGTGGGCACGCATTTGCAAACAGGCAGGGATGAAAGGAGTTATCATAACAGCAAAGCACCATTGTGGTTTTTCCCTGTGGCCTTCAAAGTACACGGAGTACTCCGTAAAAAATGCTCCATGGAAGAATGGAAAAGGTGATGTGGTTCGTGAGATGGCGGATGCCTGTAAAGAATACGGCTTGAAATTAGGCATCTATTTATCGCCCTGGGATAGAAACCACCCGGACTACGGAAAGCCTGAGTACATTACTTATTTCAGAAATCAACTCACTGAATTGCTCACCAACTACGGACCCATTTTCGAAGTATGGTTTGATGGCGCTAATGGTGGTTCAGGCTATTATGGCGGCGCCAATGAAACCCGTAAGATAGACGCCACAACTTATTACGACTGGAGCAATATCTACAAGCTGATTAGAAAGCTGCAACCGGATATTCTTATTTGGAATGATGGTGGTGACAGGGCTGATCTTCGTTGGGTGGGAACCGAAGCAGGTTATGTTGGCGAAACAAACTGGAGTTTGCTAAATGCTAAAGGTGAAGTTCCGTGGGAGATGCTGCATTACGGTGTAGAAAATGGAGATTCATGGGTGGCTGCAGAAGTAAACACTTCAATAAGGCCGGAATGGTTCTATCATCCAAATGAAGATGCTAAAGTAAAAACAGTGCCTCAATTAATGGATATTTACTACAATTCTATTGGGCGCAATGGCTCATTGCTGCTCAATTTTCCCATCATGCCAAATGGATTAATTCATCCTAACGATGAAAAAGCGGCGCTTGGATTTGCAAAAGCAGTGAAAGAAGCATTTGCTGTGAATCTTGCTGCAAAATCAAAAGCAACAGCTTCCAATGTTCGTGGCAACTCAAAACAATTTGATGCAGCTAAAGCCATAGATAGTAATAAAGAAACTTATTGGACCACTGATGATGATGTAACAAAAGCTTCGTTGACCATTGATCTTGGCAAACCAACTACCTTCAATCGTTTTTTAGTACAGGAAAATATTCGTTTAGGACAAAGAGTAAAGGGCTTTACTGTAGAAGCGCTTGTTGATGGTAACTGGAAAGAAATTGCGAAAGCAACAACCATCGGTTTTAAACGCATCCTTCGTTTTCCAACGGTGAAAACAACACAGGTTCGCTTCAACATTACCGGTTCAAAAGCTTGTCCTGTAATTTCAAATATCGGAATTTATAATGCACCGCAACTGCTGGGTCCACCTTCAATTATCAGGAATCAATCAGGTGAAATAAAAATAATTCCGGTTGACGGAGAATCGGTTGTTTACTATACAGTGGATGGAACTGTTCCAACTACCAAATCGAAAAAGTATACAAAGCCATTTCAAACAGAAGGGAAGTTAGCGCTAAGAGCAATTGCTTTCGATCCTGCTACAAGAAAAAGCAGCCCTGCGTCTCATGAAAAATTTGATATCCCCAGAAAAGATTGGAAAATTATTGGAATAGAAGATGAAAAAGCATATGCAGTTCTTGATGGAGATCCGCATTCGGTATGGCACCAGCCAAAGGGTACAAAATTACCTGCAGACCCTGTAATTGATTTAGGCAAAGAAGAAAATATTAGCGGCTTCAAATACTTTCCTGATCAGGGTTTGTGGGGACCGGGCATCATCACTACTTACCAGTTTTATGTTTCCAACGACAATAAAGAATGGAAACTGGCAGATGAGGGTGAATTTTCAAACATAAAGAACAATCCCCTTTGGCAAATTAAAAAGTTTGCATCTGCAAAAGCCCGCTATATTAAGTTGAGGGCCATAAAAAATACAGAGGATAACGATAACATAGGATATGCTGAAGTGGATGTAGTTACAAATTAATTTGCCTTTGTACGGGTGATAAAAAATAATTTATACAGCGCTTTTTTACTTTTGCTAAGCACCGGAGTTCTGGCACAAACAACCTTTTTGATTCAGTACTTGGTTTTGGACAGGAACACAGGAAGAATATTTCGATGGATATCCGGGAAAATGACGTTTATTTTTGAATTTGATAAAATTATAAAGCCTTGATGATTTTAAAGATGAATATGAAAAATACCATTCTTTTAGTTTTGGTCCTCGTTGGTATCAACATATGGGTATATTGCCAGCCTGCTATTTCAATGTATAATCGGTTACAGGCAAAGCAGGTTGCTCAACTGGAAAGTCCCGACAAATCTATCGTACTAAATGTATTCTTATCTGCTACAGGTGGAATTCAATACCGGATACAAAAATCTGGGATAAGTGTCATTGAGCCTTCTGCTTTGGGAGTGATGATGAAGGGGCACAATTTCACGCAACGCATGAAACTGATCACGATCTCAAAACCTAAGCGGATAACGGACAGCTACCAAACGAAGAATGCAAAAAAAAGCAACATTCAATACCAGGCGAATCAATTGGTAGTGTCTTTTATCAATGAAGAAGAGAAAAAAATGGATATCATTTTCCGGTTATCGAATGACGGCGTCGCATTCCGCTACTATTTTCCCTGGATAAAAAATAATGAAACGATTATTAAAGAACATTCCTCATTTGCTTTTGACAAAAACACAAGAGCCTGGTTGCAACCCATGAGTGAAGCAAAAACAGGTTGGGAGCGTTGTCATCCATCTTATGAAGAATATTATTTGCAGGACATTTCTGTTGGCACAGTGTCGCCTTTAAAGTCAGGTTGGGTGTACCCGGCATTGTTCAAAACAAATGACGCATGGGTGCTGATCACTGAGGCAGCAATTGACGGTACTTATTGTGGCACAAGATTGACCAATGATTCTGCGTCGTCTGTTTATTCAATTGGATTTCCTGATTCGAGAGAAGTTTTTACAGGTGGTGGCTATCTGCCGGAAAACAACAAGCCCTGGTTTACACCGTGGCGCATTATTACCATTGGCAATTTGAAAACAATTGCTGAATCTACATTGGGTACTGACCTGGCGCCGAAAGCTATTACGATAGACAAATCATTTATCAAACCGGGCAAAGCATCGTGGAGCTGGATCAACAGCAAAGACGATATGATCGTTTATGATGAACAAAAAAAGTACGTTGACTTTGCTTCAGCAATGAAATGGCAGTATTGCCTTATTGATGTGAACTGGGATACAAAGATTGGATATGATAAGATAGCTGAACTGGCAACGTATGCAAAACAAAAAAATGTCGGTTTGATATTATGGTACAACTCTGCAGGCGACTGGAATACGGTAACATATCATCCGAAAGACGTATTACTGACAAAAGAAGGAAGAGAAAAAGAATTCAGTCGCTTGCAGGCAATGGGCATTAAAGGTGTAAAGATTGATTTCTTTGGTGGCGATGGCCAGAGTATGATTCAATACTACATTGATATATTGAATGATGCTGCAAAATATAAGCTGCTTGTAAACTTTCATGGCGCTACACTGCCGCGAGGCTGGCAAAAAACATATCCTCACCTTGTGACTGCTGAAGCAATTTATGGAATGGAGATGGTTACATTCATCCAGGATGCGGCGGATAGGCAAGCCAATCATTGCGCCATGTTGCCATTTACAAGAAACGCATTCGACCCGATGGATTTTACACCCATGAATCTTACAGGACTAACCGCTTCAAATTGTGTTAGAAAAACAACACCCGCTTTTGAACTGGCTCTTTCCGTTTTATTCTTATCCGGCATACAGCATTATGCCCAGGCACCGGAAGGCATGGCGATGGTGCCCAATGATGTGAAAGATTTTTTAAGAACGCTTCCCGACAACTGGGACGATGTAAAGTTCCTGGACGGCTATCCCGGAAAATATGTTGTTATCGCCAGGAGGAGTGGTAATCGCTGGTACATAGCCGGTATTAATGGAGATACAACTGAAAAGAAAATAAGTTTTGACCTCACCTCATTTAAGAAAAGCACGGCGACTCTTTTCACAAACGGTGTAAAGGGCGAACTGTTTTCGAAAACCGTCCTGAGCAACGCAGGACAAAAGAAATGTGATATTACATTGAATGTAAATAGTGGATTTGTAATGGTGCTTGAGTGATTGGTGTTCGCTTCGACACAACCGGGACGTTAAATGATGTATTTGAATGTGTGTTTGCCTGCTGAGAAACCAAAGTGCTTTCTGTGACCGGCGAATTCAATCATTCTTTGTCGTATTATTTTTGTTAGACCAGCATCTAATTGGAACGAGGTATTCCAATAGGCAACGGGACAGTAATAGTCTTTGACGGCATTTCGATATACGTTTTATTTGCAACTTGCACTCAATAAATTGTACGTGATGAATCTTTACATGAAATATTTCGCATTGATCCTGGTACTGACTTTCAGCCTTCAAACAAAGGCGCAGAAAGACAGTTCTAATGCTGGATTTACGAATCCAATTATACCTGGCTATTTTGCCGATCCAACCATCCTGGTGGCTAATAACAAATATTACATTTATGCCACCATTGACCCATGGGGAGGCGACAGCCTTGCGCTTTGGGTCTCTGATGATTTTAAAAACTGGAAGAGAAAGCCTTTAAACTGGCCCACCAAACAACTTTGTAAAAGTCCCACCTCTAACGATAGTAAAGTTTGGGCTCCCAGTGTTGTATTGGGTGCCGACAAAAGATACCATATGTTTGTTTCGGTAGGCAGTGAGGTTTATGCAGGTGTGAGCGACCATCCGGAAGGCCCCTGGCGAAATGTAAAAGCCGACGGCAGTCCTTTCATCGCTACTCAAAAAGCTATCAATGTCCACACTATCGATGCCGAGGCTTTTATCGACGACAATGGCAAAACCTATTTGTACTGGGGCTCCGGCTGGGACTGGAAAGATGGGCATTGTTATTTTGGCGAATTGAATAAAAGAATGGATGCATTCGTGGGAACACCCAAGGACATTACTCCACCCAATTATTTTGAAGGCCCTTATATGCTAAAACGAAATGGTACTTATTATTTGATGTATTCTGAAGGCAAGTGCACTGACAGCAGCTACAAAGTACGGTATTCCACCTCCAGGTCTCCTATGGGTCCGTGGAAAGAAGGCAAAAACTCTCCGATCTTAACCAGCAATATGGCCAACCACCTTATTGGCCCCGGGCATCACACTGTTTTAAAACACAAAAGCAAATACTACATCATCTACCATCGTATTTCTTATCCACTTCAAAAGGATCTGTTGCGGGAGCTCTGCATCGACGAACTCAATTTTGACAAGGAGGGGAATATCAACAAGGTGAAGCCAACGAAAACCGGGGTGACATTTAAATAGACAAATTGCTTGCCCTAATTCAGCAACTACGGGTTTTATATATCGAATTATAATGCAGAATGAAAACTAGCCGATGCAGAAGAATTCTCCAACATCAAAAACAATCCATTGTGGCAGTCAAAAAGTTTTTCACCGCAACACAAATTAAAGGTGATACAGTGTTTGCTTATCACAGCAATTTAGTCTACAATGGATATATCACTAAATTAAATGAGGAGGATTTCTTTGTAAAGCACGGGGAGCTTGTCTTTACAAAAGCAGAGTTGAAAGCTATGTTAGATAAAGATGAAATAAATGCTGTGGAACGCAACTACGGAACAGAAGTGGGATTTGATCGTATCAGGTGATTGATTAACCGGACAGAGTAGCTGCGATTTTTTCCAAATTTTGGATTTTTTGTCCCATGACACTTTACCTGTTTAACGTCATGGATGAGAAAGCTTATAGGCGGCGGGCGGAAAAGATGTCAGTCTTGTTTTGTAGCTTTATTCCCGACAGGAACCGCTACAAAACTGCGCCAGGCCGGATCCGTTGACAGCAATGCTATTAAAACTTAAAAGCCAAGCGAAATTTTTTTAAATAAAGTATTATGTCTAAAAACAATGTTTCGCTACACAGGGTTCTTAAAACTTCTCCTGAAAAAGTTTACCGGGCGTTTACTGAGGCAAATGCACTTGCATCCTGGCTACCTCCATATGGTTTCCTTTGTACTGTTCATGAAATTAATGTGCAAGTGAACGGCACTTATAAAATGTCATTTCAAAATTTTTCCACCGGTAATAGCCATTCATTTGGCGGAAAATATCTCGAGATTAAACCCAATGAGTTTTTAAAGTACACAGATAAATTTGACGACCCCAACCTGCCGGGCGAAATGACTACTTCGGTCTGGCTACATAAAGTTTCGGTTGGTACGGATATAAAGATTTTGCAGGAAGATATTCCTGCTGTTATACCGGCGGAAATGTGTTATTTGGGTTGGCAGGAATCTTTGGAAAAATTGGCCAGGTTAGTCGAGCCTGAAATTCCAGATATGTAATTCTTTTTTTAGCAAGTTTTGTGGCAATGAAGCAGGGCCGGACTGACGGCTATAAAATATCCCAGTCTGATCCGTTGTGTGCTAAACTCACAGACTGTTC
The DNA here is from genome assembly GCF_029360765.1 of Terrimonas pollutisoli. Classification (GTDB taxonomy): domain Bacteria; phylum Bacteroidota; class Bacteroidia; order Chitinophagales; family Chitinophagaceae; genus Terrimonas_B; species Terrimonas_B pollutisoli. Next base: position 318,035 of record NZ_JARKNA010000001.1, read on the forward strand.
AAAATGACAGAACGAGTAAATCGATTTCAAAAATCAACCGCTTAATCGTGACAGCTTCAAAAGCATTACTCTTATCTGTTATTAGCGTGTCATTGATTTCTTGCGGCGGGACGACGCATTATCTTACTGCCGGTAACTTTTCAAAGGATGACAGCTACAAGGTGAATAGCTATTACGGGTGTTGTGGGTGTGAGGCTAAATATTTCAATATTAAATCGGGTAAACAAAAGATTGAACAAGTTATTTATTCATATGGTATCGGCAGTCCTACGAAATTTGTTTTTAATTATGACAAAAGCGGGAAGATAATTAGCTGCGACAAATTCGTTGCAACCACATTAAACGACTTTACCATTGCATTAAGTGACTTTGAAAAGAGGCTTTTTTCTATAGGTGACACAAGAAACACATCGAAGGCAAATTATATTGCAGTCAAATTTTCAGAAATTAAAGGCTTTAGAAAACCTATCGATAATGACATTAGTCATTCCCTTCCACTAATTAAAAAAGGATATAAACTACCGGTTAATTACTGATTATTCCGCAGTATCAAAATCTTCAGTTTGTATTTTACCGGTAAATGCTTTCCACCTTTCGGTTTTTTAATTCCGGAATAGAAGGTTTACTCCTTCGAGGCCTTATTCAAAAAATTACATCTCTTGTTTCCCCATTTTAATTGAGCACGACAAATTAACAGTGGATAGAAATGCCAATTAATTAGTCATTGCGGTAAGCAAATGGCTCCTTGCTTATAAATCTTAAAGTGGAATTACTTTATACTGTTTCGAATCACTATTGAGCACAACAATTTTGAACGGTGATGTTAGAATAGTGTTTCGGGCGGATCAAAACTTTGCCCGTATCCAGATCAGGGGTGCTATAAAAGCCTCATGCAATAAGGAAATAAAATTGACTTGAAAATTGTTTGCCTTGCCAATGAGTTGTGCGTCATTTCCGGAGACCACATTAATAATTAACCTGAAAAATCCGGTAAAGCAAAAAATTAATAAACGGAGCAAGCCGAAAATCCGACAAAGAGTAGGCGAAATATATAAACCTTAAAGGGTATGAAAAACGTAACTAAAATTTCCTGGAGAATCAGAACCGGTAACCAATGGTGGAGTGGTACTGATACCAGAATAGATGTGGAGATGTATCGTGATGGAACTTTATTACAACTTGCATCTGTGGAGCCTGGTCGTACTTCCAGGCTTAACCGAAATGAAGATGTAACTTATTTTTGGGTGTTTCAAAATAATACGGGACTTGGTGAAAGTTATTCCGGTTTTACTCCTCCTTTTTATATTGAATTTCCAAATGGTATTCAAGGTCATTTAAAGGTTAAGTTTATTGCCAGGGGTAATGATGCCTGGGAAAAAACATCTATAATCAGTACTGTATTTAGTGGTGACATAAGAGCAGTTCCAGGAACGATAGATTCACTTTACTGGGAAGAACAACGGGATGAATTTGTTTTCGGCCGGGATGTGGTATTAAGTACGGATTCGTCGGAGGGACACGCTACCTGGACATTGTTGTATTGATAACTAAAGTAAATAAAGCGGAATAAGCTGGTTAGCTGAGGAATGAAAAAGGAAAGAGGCTGAGATAGCAATAAAACAGTTCGCCGAGCTAAGCCTCTATCGAAAGATTCTACCCTTACATTCAAAACTTATGAGAGTTTCGCCTATGAAATTTGGCCATTAAGGCTTGTTCTTAAATTTGTTTACCGGTTTAGGTCTGCCGGCCAGGTAGTAATCAAGTTCGTCTTGTATTTTCATAATGTTTTGAGCATTGTCTTTGATGTTCCCGGTCATTTCGAAATTCATTTCTTTTATTTTCCATTGGCCTGTAAGCTTTGTCAATAGCTTTTCCATGATCATGTTCTTTCCCCCGGTCTGTTAAACTGGGAATTCAGGTGGCTAATGAATGTGATCAATTGAATTGAATATATCATTTAAAACTTAAAAGTAGGTGCTATGCCATTTGTAAAAACTTATGATGTCGATTTCGCCAATGGAAATCTGCATCCGAATTTAAACCTATTAAACTGGCCCGACCTTACTATGTCAGGAGATGTGACTAAAACAACTGAAGGTTTGATCCTGCATGTCGTTCGTGGACCGGTGACTGATGAAAACCTCGGTACACATCCGCCATTAACTAGTATTGATACTGTTGAGTTGCCTGGCAGTTCTTCCTTGCCGAAAAGTAGTGTCTTCATCAAAGTACCTGGTCGCGGACTGCCTCTCGACACCCGGTTATTCATGAGTATTACTTTTGACCTACCGAATGCAGAAGAATTTTTACCTGATAACATCCCTGTTCCTCCGGTACGCCCTTTATCTGGTAACCTGTCTGGTACTCATGGCCCATTAGGTGGGGGTGGTGGTATAGAATTTCCCGGCCCCGAACCATGGGCTGTTGTATTAAGCATAAGTCCGACAAGTGATCTTTCAAGCGAATATTCTGTTCATACCACCTGCCAATTTCATAAAGTGTTCAATTGTGTTCGTCTCAATACACCTTCAAGCCAGGGCATTAGAAGATTACAATCTGACCAGGCTGCTCCTTTGGAAAGCCCTTTAAACTACAGTAGTTATCGTGGCGGGTATACTGTTCTTCCTAATGGCAGTGAAATACAAACCGAGCCTCCATTATTTACACTTAGTACTTCTTTCTGTGGCTGGGATACTATCAAATTAGGGCATTCTGTCGGATGTGGCTTTTTGAAAATTTCCCGTTCCTGGAGACCTGAAGTCGAAGACCATCGGGTATTTTCCAACAATTCATTTATTCCGATACTTGATCCGGAAACTCCTTCTAGAAATGCTATTCGGGCTTTAGGGATTTCGGTGGTCACTCAACAGGGTATTGGAAGAATGAGTGCCAGGATAAGATCATTCAGCCTTTCATTCAATAATAGCATAACGGTTAATTAACACAAGTTTTCTAAAATAGAAGCATTTGAGATAGAGTATTATTGAGTTTGCTGTGTCAGCCCAACCATGACCCTTTGCCCATTCAATTTTGTAGTTATTGATCACGGCAAGCCAGTACAGGCCGGATAAAAGTGAGTGCGGATTGAATTAGTTTTGGTATAAATAGTCAGCCACTGTGTTAAACCGCTATATAAAATTCCTACCACCGGGAAAAACTTTTTCCTGACTGGTTTTATGTACCGGTGATTTTTTGGTGATATGCGGAAGAAATTTGGTGAGTTTTGGCGTTACACTTTTGCTTAAGCTTCTTGTAAAACGATTCGAAAAATAATTTCATTTATTGTGGTGACCAATGCAATCTTTTCCCGGTAATCACCGGACTTCTTTTATATTTGATTATGCATTCCAATATAAGACTTCCAAAAAATTTTAAGGAGTATAATAAGCAAGTCATCTATTCTAATCTTACCAATGAATTAAATGAAAGTATAGCGAATGCTATTTATAAAATGCCGTTTTTTCAAGATTTTCTGCATGGGACTTCAACGGTTTAGTGTGGCGGAATGATGAAATAGGTTATTGGTGTGTCGAAATTTCCAAATATGGGAAATATATAACTACACATATGTGTGAAACCCTCAAGGAGTTAATCATCGAAACAAGAAAAATGCACGGAGAAAAATAGCCCCTAAAGCGGAGGCAAGATGGAAGTAGTGACGAAAGAACAACTGCCCCATATTGCTTTAAAAGCTCATTCGTTAATCTCCATTATTTAAAGCACCGTAGTAATAACTGTCAATCATTAAATGCCAAACATGAGCCCCGGCTCCGGATACTTTGCTGAAATGACCTTGTAATGCTTGCCTTTATAGTCAAAAGTTACCGGAATATCTTCCATCAAACCACAATTAAGGTTTATTCCTGAATTTGTTTACCGGTTTAGGTCTGCCGGCCAGGTAGTAATCAAGTTCGTCTTGTATTTTCATAATGTTTTGAGCATTGTCTTTGATGTTCCCGGTCATCTCAAAATTCATCTCTTTTATTTTCCATTGGCCTGTATGCTTTGTCAATAGTTTTTCCATGATCATGTTCTTTTCTCCGGCAAATATTTTAAAACGAATAACCTGCTCTGATTTCAGCTAACGTCGTTATTAGCAACAACCGGGTGTTTATGTATTACTTCACGCATCCCGGCCGGACAGGAGCTGATAAAAATAAAGATGGCTATAACAGCGTCGCACTTCTATCCAGGTTGTTGAATTGAAATTGAACGAAACGGGGTGGCTTACAGCCAACAGAAATGAACCAACGTACGTGAAACTTTCTCCCCCTTAAGTACAACTTCTGTTTTTAGCACCGATATTTACCGCACAAAAAACCAGCGGCTGTTTTCTGGAAATTAAAAATGAAATTTTAAAACGTATAGCATTCCATGAAGAAGTTTTTTTTATTCATCAGTGTTTTTGTATCAATAGACTTTATTGCACTGGCCAATGAGCCAGACTCTGTTTATCTTTTTTCTTACGCAACCGAAAAAAACAATAATCACAACGGGTTGCATTTCGCCTGGAGCGTTGACAAGATATCCTGGCACAGCATCGGAAATGAGTTCTCTTACCTGAAATCGGATTATGGACGTTGGGGCGCTGAAAAAAGAATGATTACTCCTTACCTAACGCAAGGCCCTGGCGGTGTGTGGCAATGCGTGTGGAGTTTGAACGAAAGGGATAAAGTTTTTGCACATGCTTCTTCACATGATTTGATTGATTGGGGCCGACAAAGCTATCCCGATACAAAAAGTGGAGCCAACGTTCTTCGACCGGTAGTTGTTTATGATAAAACGACAAGTAACTATACAATAACTTATACAGATGTTACGGGCAAGTATTATCGTGTTGCCACCAAAGATTTTAAAACCTACAGCGACGTAACCGAAGTGCCGGCGGCGGAATATAAAAATGCCAGTATTACCATTCCATTGCCTACTGGTAACGCCACGGGCCAATTGTATTACGTAGCCTGGGAAGTGGTTGATAAGCTGATCAAGGCCGCCGATTTACAGCAATACAAAGGCAAATTATACAGCGAATCGGCAAAAGACGATGCTGTGCGGTTTGCCGGTCTTCAACCAGTAAATGCAAGTATCACCCTGCAAGCCGGAAAAGCAAAACCGATAAGTGATATGCTGCTCGGCATATTTTTCGAAGACATCAATTACTCGGCGGATGGTGGCCTCTATGCAGAACTCATTCAAAACCGCGATTTCGAATATGCACTTGGCGACAAAGAATATCGCGACAAGGCCTGGAATCCGACGCATTCATGGACGTTGAAAGGAGAGGGTACAAACTTTACGATTGACAGCATTTCACCTCTTCACGTTAATAATCTACATTATGCAGTGCTGCAAACAGAAGTACATGGAGCATCATTGGTTAACGAAGGCTTTGACGGCATTGCATTGAAAAAAGGCGAGGCTTACAACCTGTCATTTTTTGCAAAACGGTCGGAAGGGAAGGCTGGAAAGTTGCTGGTTCGTTTAGTTAACAAAAAAGGAGAGGTGTTGGGGCAAGCAACCGTTGATGTGTCGTCTAAAGAATGGAAAAAAACAAAGGCTGTTCTGACAGCGTCAGCTGATGCTGCTGATGCGACACTTGAATTGCAGCCATTGTTACCAGGACGATTGGCATTGGATATGATTTCACTGTTTCCACAAAAAACATTCAAAGGCAGAAGCAATGGCTTGCGTGCGGACTTAGCAAAGGTGGTGGCGGATCTCCATCCTCGTTTTATTCGCTTTCCCGGCGGTTGTGTGGCGCATGGCGATGGCCTCGCCAATATCTATCGCTGGAAAAATACAATTGGTCCGTTGGAAGCACGAATCCCACAGCGAAATCTTTGGGGTTATCACCAGAGTGTTGGCCTGGGTTACTATGAATATTTCCAGTTCTGTGAAGACATTGGAGCCGAGCCGTTGCCAGTGATTGCAGCAGGTGTTCCCTGTCAAAATTCAGGCACAGGTGGAGCGGGCCAGCAGGGTGGCATTCCAATGAAAGAGATGGATGAATACATACAGGATATATTGGACTTGATAGAATGGGCCAATGGTGATGTGAATACAAAATGGGGAAAGTTGAGAGCGGCGGCAGGTCATGCAAAGCCTTTTAATTTAAAATACATCGGCATTGGTAATGAAGACCTGATCACGGATGTTTTTGAGGAGCGCTTCACGATGATCAATAATGTTCTTAAAGTGAAACATCCGGAAATAACAGTGATTGGGACGGTGGGCCCTTTTTATAAAGGAACGGATTATGAGGAAGGATGGGAGATCGCAACAAAGCTAAAACTCGCCATGGTTGATGAGCATTACTATGAAAGCCCCGCATGGTTTGTACACAACCAGGATTTTTATGACCGTTACGATCGCTCTAAATCAAAAGTGTACCTGGGTGAATATGCTTCCCGGGGCAATGAGTTGTACAATGCGCTTGCCGAAGCGCTTTACCTGACGTCGCTGGAACGAAACGGTGATGTGGTGCATATGACATCTTATGCGCCGTTGCTGGCAAAAGAAGGTCATACGCAGTGGAACCCGGATCTGATATACTTCAACAACACCGAAGTAAAGCCAACAGTAAATTACGAAGTGCAGAAACTTTTTAGCAACCATGCGGGCAATGAATACCTGCCCGCCACCATCACGCTTTCAAACAACGAGGAAGCCGTAAAAAAACGAATTGCCTATTCCATTGTGCGGGACACAAAAACGGGAGACGTCATTATTAAAATTGTAAACCTTTTGCCGGAAACTGTCAACGCTTCACTCGATTTGGCAGGTATTTCAATTCCCGGCGCAAATGCAAAGAAGATTACGCTGCAGGGAAGTTGGGATGATAAAAGTGCAAAAGCAGTGGAAACGGAATGTTTGGTTTCAGAAAAGTTTACTTCCGAATTACCGGCGTATTCATTCACAGTAATTCGAATGGGGTCAGTTCGATAATCTATACATCTTATGAGTGAATTTTATAAATAGTGTCAATCACAAGGATGGATTTTCCCTTTGCAGGCCAATGCCAGGTTTACGATTAGGCAATATCCTATTGTATTATTCCAAATGATATTTTACTGAGGACTTTCGGATCTCCAATTCCACCGGTAGTTCGACTTTTTTGAAGCTGGAAGGGGGCCGTTTCGCCTCGATAAGTTCTATTAATAATTCTGCGGCTGCTTTGCCCATTTCAAAAGCCGGTTGACGAACCGTAGTTAAAGCTGGATCGAAAAGGTCGGGAGCACTGAAATTAGAAAAACCGGCAAGTGCTATTTTGCCAGGAATAGCAATATTTCTTTTTTTCAGGATAGAAAAACTGCCAATTGTCAGACGATCCGAAGCAGTGAATATGGCATCGGGTGGATTCTCAAGAGAAAGTAATTCATCTATAGCCGTTTCAATTTCGTCTTTGTTCATACCTCCGTGAAAGCAATATTTGACATAGGCTTCATCAACGGGAATATCGTTTTGTTGCAAAGCCTCGTAATAGCCAGCCAGTCTTTCATGCGTAATAGAAATATTCAAGGAACTTGTGATGTGGGCTATGCGCTTATAACCGGATTTAATAAAATGTTCTGTTGCTGCTTTTGCGCCTCCTTTGTTATCCGCTACAACGGTATGTGTTTTGATCGCATTTGTTATCCGGTCAAAAAAAATAAGGGGCACTCCTTTTTCGTGAAGTTTTTTAAAATGCTCTACATTTTCTGTTTCTGTTGAAAGTGAGACAAGCAATCCATCTACGGATTTCCAGGCGAGGTGTTCCGTGTTTTTAACTTCTTTCTCATATGATTCCTGGCTTTGCGTGATAATAAGATGATAGTCCTTATTGCTGGCGACGAATTCTATTCCACTGATGACGTCGGCAAAAAAATTATTTGGCACCGAGCTAATAATTAATCCAATAGTCCGGCTTTTCTTGCTTTTGAGGCTTTGTGCCATCAGGTTGGGCCGGTAATTATTGGCCATGGCATACTCCAATACTTTTTGTTTGGTTTCGGGGCTGATCTTATAACTGTCACGAAGGGCCCGCGACACCGTGGCTATAGAAAGGTCGAGTGCTTTAGCGATATCTTTTATAGTGATTGATTCAAGTTTCATACGGGAATTATGGATGATGGGTGCTAATGCGCCTTTTGCTTATGCAAACATTTTAACGTTTTCAAATATGAAAGTAAGATAAATCACAGACTGCATTATAAGGTATTCGTCAATAATAATATAAAGAAGTGAATTCGACTTAATGCAAACGCTCTGCTCCAATTAAATCCAGCTTTTTAAACTGGCTTTATCGAAGACCTTAAAATCTCAAGGCAATGGTATATTTTATATTAAACGGTGTGCCCGGCGTAAAGTGAATTTCGGGGACTGGTTGCGGTTCATTATACAGCCTGCTTGTGGTGGCAAACTGGGTTTCGTTCCAATTTGCATTAAAGACATTTTCAGTAATGATGCCAAAACTGAATTGCTTACGGGTCAATTACTGTTTTTCTGTTTAGTGTATGCGACAGTTCAATATCTTTTACAGCATCGTATCGCCAACCAATACCTGTTTGCCAGTTCACAGGTATATTTCCCCAATTTGTTTGTTTGGTAATTACTGATTCAAATCCGGCTATGTCCCTGTTTTCCTTTTGGCGTATCTGGTCACCATTTACAGGATCATTTAAAAAGAAAGTAAAGTTGGAATACAGATCAAATGCATACCTGCTATAAAACAAATTGCTTTTTATGCTGGTATTGTTGTTGATATAATGCCGGTGTTGTAAGATGAGATTTGTTCTTTGTGTATTGCCACCCTCTGCTGAGTCGATGCTTCCAAGCCTGGTAATGAGCCCTGCATCAAAAGCTCTTCGGTATTTGCCCGCTGGCATTCCATTTACTTGAAAGATGAGAAAAAGAAAGAGACAGTTTATCTCTTTCTGAAATATCGCTACTATATTTTCCAAATACATTAAGGCGATAAAAATTCTGCGGCGCTTCGAAATAGCCGTCTGTGTTGAGATATTCAGTAGCGATACAGGCAGATTGCTTTGGTGTGTTCAAAATGTTCTGTTGTTGCTCCCTGCACTTTCTGTATGTTATTCCATTGATGGGGTAGGTGAAAGAGTTATCGGGTACCGGGCCAATAAACTAATCCAATTGTCCGGCTGACTCAAGTCTCATTTAGTAGTCATGGATGATCGGTGCAAATGCGCTTTTGCCTTATACAATCATTTTTGACGGTTAAAACATGGAAGCAAGACAAATCCCGGATATCGCTACAATAGATTGAATAATAGTTATATACAACATAGAAGCCTAACTTATGCAAACGTTTGCCCAAATTAAATTTAACAAGTTGATAGCTAAATCGATTAATTGATGTTCCTTTATATTGTCATTTTTACACTTATTCTTTTTGCTAAATCGATTAACAAAATTGAGTGGAAATGACAAGGAAGATTAACGATTGCTATCCGCCAGACATTTTTTTGAGATCCTCTCGTCTGCCACCCGGCTATCGCTAATCCCCGATTTAAGGTTCAATTTTTTTAGACGTAACTGAAATCTGATTGCTTGAAACGTAAACAATCCATACATGATGTAGCAAAAGAGCTGAACCTATCGGCCACCACTGTATCATTTGTAATAAATGGAAAAGCTGCTGAAAAACGAATCAGCAATGATGTAAAGGAAAAAGTGCTGGCTTACATAAAAGAAACAGGCTACCAAACCAACATGGTGGCCAAAAGCCTCCGCACTGGTAAAACAAAGATCATCGGCATGCTGGTGGAAGATATTTCTGACCCGTTTTTCTCAAGCATAGCAAGAGTAGTAGAGGAGAAGGCGTACAAGCTGGGCTATAAAATATTTAATTCAAGTACAGAGAATGATACAATCCGTGCCAGGGATTTGATCAAAGTTTTCAGGGAAAGGCAGGTAGATGGTTATATTATAGCTCCTTCGCCGGGCATCGAAGAAGAGATTCAGCAACTCGTAGATGACAATTTTCCTGTTATTCTTTTCGACAGGTATTTTCCTGAATTGCCCACTCATAATATTATTGTTGACAATGCCGGCGGAGCCTACGAGGCGATGCAGCATTTTGTAGAAAATGGTTATAGAAGTATTGGTTTTGTGACCCTCGATTCAGCGCAGGTGCAAATGCAGGAAAGGTTGAATGGTTATTTACGTGCAACCTCGGAGAATGCGCTCCAGCCGTTTATTCAAAAAGTACCTTACGATACTGCGCTTGACAAACATGATAAGATAGTAGAACAGGTTAAAGCATTTGTGCATAAAAATCCTGGTCTTGATTCTATTTTATTTGCGACAAACTATCTCGCCATCGCAGGCCTGCAGGCGTTAAAGGATTTGAATCTTACAATACCCGGCAATATTGCTGTGATCGGCTTTGATGATAATACACATTTTTCATTGTTCTCACCTTCTGTTACTGCTGTGGCGCAACCGGTTGAAGAGATGTCGGCGAAGGTGATGGAACAACTGATGCTTTGCATAAATGATGAAAACAGGAAAACCAAAAATACAACGATCCGACTACCGACAAAACTAGTGATAAGGGAGTCCTCGCTGAGAAGGAATGGAGTAAAACAATAGCCCGGTTACATATTGAACAGGATTAAAAAAAATCGACGAAAATCGAAGCAGGATTTCTTTTGCCCGATCCGAACCCTATGAATTAAAAATTAAGCGCAAATCAATCAAATCTAAAAAACAAAAAAAACTTGCGGTATGAGAAAAATTAAGTCAAAGCAAGGAGGAAAAATGGTCGCATTTACGATGCTCATTTTCTTTTTGGCTTTTTTCAGTCCTTCCTCTTTTGCTCAAACTAAAACGGTAACCGGAAAGGTGGTAAATGCCGATACCAAAGAGCCTTTGGCAGGAGCTACGGTAAAGGTAAAGGGCAGTACGAAAGGTACAACCACCGATGCCGATGGAACATTCGCCATTGAAGCACCCGAAGGGGCTGTTCTCGAAGTAGGGTCTGTAAGTTACCAGGAACTGGAAATAAAACCTTCCAGGACCAAGGGAGCTTTGGTAGTCGGATTATCGCTTAAAGAGAAGGATTTGGGCGAAGTAGTAGTGGTAGGTTATTCAAAGCAAAAGAAAGCAACCTTAACAGGCGCTGTTGAACAGATAACAGCCAAGACTTTTGAAAACCGTGCCGTAACGAATATCGGTTTGGCTTTGCAGGGAGCAACACCGGGGTTGTTGGTTACCCGTTCCTCTCCGAGGCCGGGTAATGAAGGTTTGAATCTTGTGATCCGCGGTCTTACTTCAGCCAATGGCAGTGCTCCTTTGATCATCATTGATGGAGTGCCTGCGCTTAACTCTTATTCATTTTTTAATATGAATCCAGATGATGTTGAAAGCATTTCAGTATTAAAAGATGCGTCGGTAGCCATTTATGGAAGTGCTGCAGCCAATGGTGTTATATTGGTTACTACTAAACGCGGAAAAGGAAAAACCAAATACGACTTTTCCAGCAATATGCGCTTTACAACCAATGGTATTACCGGCTATTCGCCCAACATGCAGCAATATGCTACCATGTGGATTGAAGCCAATAAAGAAGAAACCAATCCTAACTGGTGGGTATGGGGAAATAAGGATAATATGCTGAAGATGCAACAGGGTGTGGAAGGCGCCTATCCACTTTTTGGTATCGACTACTACATTTTTAATGCCAACCGCATTAAGGAAATGTTTGCCCGCCGTAATTCTTATCAAAACAATATAAGCATTTCGGGCAGCGACGAAAAAACCGCTTACCGCTTATCCCTTCTAATGGCTGATAACCAAGGCAACCTGGCGACAGCCTACGATGGACAAAAACAATACAATGCCCGCTTTAATTACGATATTAAATTATCGCAAAAGCTAAAATTAGAAACTGCTATCAGCCTGGTTGATGCCAAAACCAGCACACCTTCTGCCGGTTTGGATAATACTTTATACGGGTATGATATGCCCTTCTTCCCTGCGAAGAATCCATTCGGACAGTGGTTTGCCACTTTTAATGGTGTAGATGGCGGCGCCAACAGGAATGCTGCTGCCAGAACCAGTGATGGTGGACGTGATAATCGAAATTCGCTTACCGGAAGAGTGGATTTAAAAGCTATTTACCAGGTTTATAAAGACCTCTCGATAGAAGGCCTGGCGTCGGTGCAAAATGAACGCTTTAACCAGGAAACATATCTTTTAGCCCTTCCCGTGTATAACTGGTATGGTAGACAAACCGGGTGGGCTGGAGGTTTGGATACGACCAAAACCAATTATTATACATATGCATGGACAGGCGTTACTCAGTATTATCAGCTTTTAATGCGATATAATAAGAACTTGAAAGGGCTGCATAATTTCTCTGCAGTTGCCGGTATTGATGCTCAAAAAACAAATACCAACTGGGTATCGGCAAACCGCACCCTTTTTACTGATTTGGGAGTGCAAAACATTAGGCTAGCCACAGGAATACAAACAAACGATGGAGGTAGCTCACTAGTTGGTAACTATGCTTATTTGGCCAGATTCAATTATGGCTATGCCGACAAATATTTATTGGAATTCCAGGGAAGAATTGATGGAAGTTCCCGGTTTGCGCCTGGCTATAAATTCCAGAACTATGGCGGTGTTTCTGCAGGATGGGTATTTACCAGAGAAAAATTCTTAAGCGGTATTAATTCTGTTCTTGATTTTGGTAAGCTTAGAGCAAGTTGGGGCAGCGTAGGTAATCAGGCTACTGGTCTTGGTGCATTTGATTATTTAACCCTTGTAAGAACTGGTACTACGGTATTAGGTTCACCCGCGGCTTTGCAAAGCACAGCTTCTATGACTGACTTAACCAGTTATACCAGGACATGGGAAAGAGTGGTGCAAAAAAATATTGCACTTGATTTGGGTTTCTTTAAAAACCGCCTGTCGACCACTGTCGAGTATTTTACTAAGGATAATATCGGAATGCTAATTGGTGTAAACTATCCTTCGGTGTTAGGTGGCAATCCTCCCGCAACCAACAATGGGCATTTTAGCGTGAAAGGTTGGGAAACCATTGTAAAATGGAGTGATGGAAAGAAGGATTTTTCATACAATATTGGTGTTACCCTGAGTAATACAAAAACGAAAGTGACCGGAGTTCAGGGTGCTGATAATTACAATCCCGGAAGAAACGGCCTGGTAAACGGGTTTTCTTTCCAACCATGGTTTGTTTACAAAACAGACGGTTATTTTAAAGACCAGGCTGAAGTGGATGCTTATTATGCAAAATATGGTTCCAGTGCTGATTTAGCAGGGTTACCTCAAAATAATGTGGCTGTAGCCCTACGGCCAGGTGATATTAAGAAAGTAGATGTATCAGGCAAAGGCAATATTACCGGTTCGGGCAATGCAAATAGTTCGTTGGTATATGCAGGCGATGGTACACCACATTATACATTTGGAATAAACTTAGGAGGGGCATGGAAAGGATTTGATTTAACCGCATTTTTCCAGGGTCAGTTAGAGCAATTGATTATGCGAAACGGGTATATGGCCTATCCTTTCGGTGCAATATGGACCAACCAAAACCCTTCGTTCATTGGTAAAACATGGACCGCAGAAAATCCCGATGCCATTTTCCCACGCTTAACAGTTAACGGAACCCGTGCAAAGTGGAACTATGCCAACAACGACTTCATGTTGCAGAATAACCGGTACATCCGTTTAAAAACTTTGATTGTTGGCTACACCCTGCCTGAATCCTTAATGAGAAAAGTAAAGCTGGAAAGAGCAAGAGTATATTTTTCTGGAAATGACTTGTGGGAGATGACGCATATCAAAGATGGCTTTGATCCTGAAATGGGAGAGACTTCTCAAAATGCCGGTTATCCCTTTGCCAGAACATGGTCATTCGGTGTAAACATTGGATTTTAAAAACTGAAATCATTCAATCATGAAAAAAATATTTAACTATATCATAATAGGCAGCTTATCCCTTGGCGTTGTCTCTTGTAAGAAAGATTTTGTTGACCTTAAGCCCAAGGACGCTTTTTTAGATGCGGTTTATTTCAAGCAACCAGGTGAATTTAAGGCTTACGCTACAAATTTTTATAGCAAGTTACCAGGTTGGGATTTTGGTACAATGGATAATAATTCTGATTTGTCTGCCAATGCTAATGGTACTGGTTACGATATTGGTCACGGAACCATTGCAACCAGTACTTCTGCAAACTGGGATTATTCCGGCATTCGTAGTAGCAATATCCTGTTATCAAAAGCAGCAGCTTATACTGGCACTGGTGATATAAGCCAGTACGTAGCTGAGGCTTATTTCTTCCGTGCCTTTGCCTATTTCAATCTGCTAAAAACTTATGGTGGTGTACCTATTATAACTGAAGTACTGGATGTTAACTCTCCGGAATTATATGCACCGCGCAACAGTCGCTACGAAGTAGTGCAGCAAATCCTGGCAGACCTCGACCAGGCTATTCCAAAATTGCCAACAGAGCAAACAATACCCAGTACCGACAAAGGCAGAATAAGCAAATGGGCTGCTGAGGCATTTAAGGCCCAGGTTGAATTGTATGAAGCCACCTGGGAAAAATATGTTGGCCAGGATCCGGATGGCGATGGTACAGCAATAGGGGCAGGCAAGGCTGGGCACGATGCAGCGAATGTAAATAAGTATTTGGCTGATGCAATAGCTATGTCCCAGGATGTGATGAACAATGGCGGATACGCAGTATGGAATAAAAATTCAGTAGCCAGTATGGCAAATTCCAGCTCCTGGTATTTGTTCAATTTAGAAGACGCAGGAAGTAATCCGGGAGGCTTTGATAAATCCACTAACAACGAGTTTATCTTATATACCGTATATGATTATACGCTAAAAAAACCTGGAAAGAATATTTCATGGACATCCTGGCAGTTATATCCCAGCCGCAAATTTGTAGATATGCCGGTTTGCAAAGACGGGTTGCCTATAGACAAATCGCCTTTGTTCCAGGGCTATCATAAAACAGGGGATGAATTTAAAAACAGGGATCTGCGTTTAACAAATTACCTCTATGCCAGTGCAACCGGGCCGACATCAGCTACATTAGATTATGGTGGCTTAGGCAGCAGCGGATATGGCAATGCCAAATACGCCGTATACGGTTATGGAACCCGTAGAACTGATAATACCGAATCGGCTAATTATCCCATCATCCGTTTGGCCGAAGTGTATTTGAATTATGCAGAAGCTTTAATTGAGCTAAACGGATCCATTACAGATGCAGAGTTAGATGCATCTATTAATAAGTTGAGAGACCGGGCCGGAGTGGCACGCCTTACTAACGCTTTAGTAACTGCCAATGGTCTGGATATGAAGGAAGAAATAAGAAGAGAAAGAGGTGTGGAGCTATACCGCGAAGGCAAACGCTTTGATGATTTGAAACGCTGGGGAATTCTGGAAGCTTCTTTGAATCCTTCACGCCTGGGCATGGTAGTAGGGGGTGCAGATTATCCTACTGATTTCAAAACTGCTTCATCTACAGGTGCAGATAGCGTTATCGTTGCTAAGTATAAAGCTTCATCTTATGTGTTTGGCGAGGAAGAAGTACAAACTCCTGCCGGTACATTAAAATGTGTGGTGGTTGATAGTAAGCAAAATCATACAATTGCTAAAAAGCATTATCTGTATCCCATTCCTCTTACCCAGATTTCATTGAATTCAAAATTGCTTCAAAATCCAGGGTATTAATAGCAACTATAATTGATTGAACGTAATTAATTCATTTCTCTTAAAGATTTTTTATGAAGAATAAATTTTTAAATATAGTCTGTGGCCTAATCGCAATAGCCATCATCGGCACCAGTTGTGAAAAAGATCCGGAATTCAGGGAGTTTAATTATCCTGCAGCAGTGCCATCAGGTATGAGCCCGGCCAGTGGTTATGCTATGACCAATGTTACGATTACCGGTACCAATCTCGACACATTAAAAGGAGCAGTAAAAATTTGGTTTGGCGGCATACAGGCAACCAATATAGTAAGCGCTAAAGGCAATCAAATAGTAGTGCAAGTGCCGGCGAATGCTGTATCCGGAAAAGTCAGTCTCCAGGTATGGACTACAAAAGTGGATTCAGTAGGAACGTATACTGTAATTCCTTCTCCGGTGATTAATTCAGTGGCTTCACAAAATGCGCAAAGCAATGTTGCATTTCCAGGCGATACATTAGCGATTAAGGGTATTCGCTTCGGTACAGATGCTTCTAAAATGGTTGTAAACTTTAATGGAACTCAGGCAAATATAATTACCCCAATTACTGATACACTGTTTAAAGTAATTGCACCGGCTTCATTTGCAAGCGGTAATGTAACACTTACAATGGGTGGCTTAACTCTTACGGCCACGCCGGCTATTATTAATCCAACAGCAGCAGGTGATATTACACCCTATTTTTTAGGGAATACCGGGGATACTGTTAAGGGTGGTGGTTTTACTAATATTGCGGCTCCATACGATGGCAGATGGGGAGTGCTTGCTGCTCCATGGCGTTCTAATGCAGCAGCTTTAAACAAAACTAATGGCACAATTGGTGGTTATGGTAAGGAAGCCTGGGGCATACCTCCCGGTTATATTTGTTGGGAAACATGGGGTAATACGCCTGTTACAGATGGGATAATTTATCAGCCAACTTCAATGGCGCTGCCAGCAGGAAGTTATACTTTTTCATTTAAATATTATGCAGAAGTACAAACTAACAGCACTGTTTATGGTGTGGTAGCAGAAGGCGGAAATGGTATTCCTGTTCTTGCTGATCTTGGTACAGCATTGGCATCTGTTCAATGTTATAATGGAACTGCTATTGGTTCTACCACCCCTAATTTAACTGAAACTAAAAGTATAACGTTCACACTTGCCAGTTCGCAGGTTGTTTCAATCGGTTTTTTAGGCAATTTGGCTGGAGCAACAACTAAGGGCGCTTATTTTAGAGTGGCTTGGATAAAATTAGTTAAGAACTAAATGTTCCTAAAGCTTTGGAGATGCCTTACATCTCCAAAGCTGTTTTTTATCCGAACTATTAAACAAATTGTTTTGAGAAGGGATGGTAAAGCAAAAGTTATGTACAAGAATTACAAAATATTTGTGTTGTTCGTTTTTGTCGTTTCGGCTATAAGTTCCTGTAGTAAAAAAGAAAAACTTAGCGTTAGTACAAGTGAGACAACGGCTGCTATAAAATACATTGATACCCTTCCTGCATCAACACCCATGAAGCATGTAGGAGCGCTGCATACGCAGGCGGATTTTGATCGCATTAACACAAAACTGGCTTCCAATGCCGAACCTTGGATAAGCGGATGGAATAAACTGATCGCCAATTCGCATGCGCAAACAACTTATGTGGCCAATCCAACAGTAAAGCTTATACGTGGAGGGAACAGCGCTGAAGAACCAGAACCTGATAACTATTCCCGTGCCATGAATGACGTTGCTGCTGCTTATCAGTTGGGGCTTCGATGGAAAATTTCAGGAGATACCACTTATGCCCGGGCAGCAGTAAATATTTTAAATGCATGGGCTGCTATTTGTATAAAACTAACTGGCAATTCCAACGTGGCACTTGGTGCAGGTATCTATGGGTATCAGTTTGCAGTAGCAGGAGAATTGCTAAGAGATTTCAATGGCTGGCAAGAAGCAGATTTTGCAAAATATCAACAATGGATGCTCAATGTTTTTTACCCGGTCAATTATGGTTTTTTATCAGGGCATTTTGGTTGCCATCCGGAACATTCATGGTCAAATTGGGATTTGTGTAATATGGCATCTGCAATGGCAATAGGTATTTTAACCAATAACCGGGGCATTTATAATTATGTGATCAACTATTATCAACGGGGATTGGGAAATGGAAACAATTTCAAAACCATTTTTTATGTATTTCCAGGTGCTGATTCCACAATGGCAGAAATGCAGGAAAGCGGAAGAGACCAGGGACACTGCACACTTTCGCTTGCGTTATTGACAACAGTTTGTCAGCTTGCCTGGAACCAGGGAGATGATTTATGGGGCTTTAGAAACAATATTATTTTAAAAGCAAGTGAATATGTGGCTAAATACAATATAGCCATGTTAAATGTGCCTTATTATCCTTATAGCTGGCATGAAGGAGATCCATGGACCGGATGCGGGGTTAAAACAACATTGTTGCCAGAAATAGGGTCGGGCGGCAGAGGTAACTTACGCCCAATGTGGACGATGATTTATAACCATTATGCAAAAATTAAAAACCTGCCGGCGCCCTATTCTGCTATGGGTGTGCAGCGGACGCTACCGGAAGGCGGAGGCGGTGACTACGGTCCCAACAGTGGTGGATTTGATCAACTCGGCTTTGGCACTTTGCTGTACACTTTGGATTAGTAAATGTTTTTGGTTGAAGAAATAAACAAACCAATTATTTTAAAAACAAGGCTAATGAAAATTAAAAAGTTTGTGCAATGAGTAACTCTCAATAAACTCTTAAGCCGCCATCCGGTATACATTTTAAACAACATATCAGACATAAAATTTTTAGCAGATAATCGTAAGCAATAGCGGAAGAGGTTTCTACCTTTTCCTGTTTTTAAAAAAATAACTATACTCTGCAAGTCATGCTATAGACGAATGTGTGCTTCAGCCGGATGACCAGATGAAATAAAAACATTGGTTTCAAAAAAAAATACTGCAATCAAAGCTTGCCAAATTGATATTAGAGATGCCAATCTTTAGAAAAACAATTTCAGCATTCTTTAACGTGTTTAAACAATTGCCAATATGAAATTTTTTACGCTTGGTTCTGTAATGAAAACCGCAATTCTTAACTGCTTTTGGGTAACGGTTTTTACCTTCTTGATTTGTGTTAATACAAAGGCACAACGTTTCCAACATCCGGGCATACCATTTACAAAGTATGATCTTGAACAGCTCAAAGCAAATATTACAAAAGAGCCTTGGCTATCAGCTTATAATTCCTTTAAAGAAGACTATCGTTCTAAACTCACCTACACGGCAAACCCCAAAGCAACAGTAACCCGTGCACCTAATTTGAATAATACAGTTTGGATCAATGATATGATCGCTGTTCATCACCTGGCCTTTATGTGGGTATTTACAGGCGACTCTGCTTATGCACGAAAAGGCACAGATATTATAGATGCCTGGGCAGTAACCAATACGGTTTGGGGTGGTAATGAATCCATGCTCGACATTGGTGACTTTACCGAATACTGGGCCACAGGCGCCGATATTCTTCGTGGTACATTTCCAGGCTGGACTGACTCTAATACCGTCCATGTCAAGAACTATTTTGCCAATGTGCTTTATCCAACTTCGTTTGTACCTTATCAACTGCGTGATGCAAACAAAGGTGCCCTTCAGTTGAAAATAGCTTTAGCAGCAGCGGCTTTTTGCGATGATGTCACAAGATTTAACCAGGCCATTGATGTGTACCGCATGGATGCCGGCGGCGGCATGCGCAACTCATTAACCAACGGCGAAGTAGGCGATGCCGGCCGTGACGACCACTGGCGGGTACAAGCTGCAGCAATTGTGTGGGGGGCCGAACTGGCCTGGAAACAGGGTATTGATATGTATGCAGAATTGGACAACCGGGTACTGGCTATTGGTGAACTATATCACAAATTCGCTTTTGAAGGCGATACGATGACCTTCATTCCATTTGGTGGTTATGCCTCTTACTGGACTAACTGGGGCATTGCACCCGGGGCACGTCGTGGAGATATGACTAACCTCATGCTTGGTGCGTACGCTCTGCGTAAAGGTATTCCCACGCCGTACACTGACAAGATGAGGGCCGCATTAGGTGGAGCCGGTGGCGACTTTTTATACCTGAAATCATCCGATACTTCTACAGCTACTCCATTGCCTCCGGTGTATTATCCTTCAGAGCATGTACAGCCGGTAAGTCATTTAACCAATACAGATATTGGTAACCCCGGAATAGCAGGCAGTGCTTCTTACAACAATGGCGTGTGGACCGTAAAGGCAGCGGGCAATTCAACAAGCAGTGCATTCAATTATACATTTAAAAAGATGAGCGGAGATGCGGGCCTGGTGGTAAAGGTTGATAATATGTCTCTGAGCTCGGGCGGTTCCGGAGTCATGATCCGGCAGTCGGTGGCACCTGGTGCTCCTTTTTGGGACATCTTCCTGTCAGCATCGGGTGGGACAGGCAGGCATTGGCAGCCTAAAGCCCCTTGGTGGCTTAAGATAGAGAGGGTAGGCAACCGCATATTTACTTATCATTCGCATGACGGTGCAAACTGGACCGCCCTCAATTGTTTTTATTCTGAAAGCGGATATCCTGCTGAACTCTATTATGGCTTTTATACACTGTCTAATAATACTTCGGCTCTTAATACCACCAATTTTACTAATGTAGGTTTCAGCCAGGCTGCACCTGAGGGTTCTCCTGAAATCAGCAGTGCCACTTCCCTCACAACTACAGTTGGCGCTCCGTTTAATTATACTATTACTGCGAGTGGAGCTCCCACTACATATGGTGCGAGTGGCTTGCCCGAAGGTTTATCCATTGATGCTGTAACTGGCGTTATATCAGGAACACCAACTGCAATTGGTCAAAGCGAGATAACCTTAACTGCCACCAATGGCATTGGTACAGGTAGAGCTACTTTAATGCTTAAGGTTATCGGTAGTGATATACCTGCTGTTCCCGATTCCGTGGTAGCAACAGTAGTTAATACCACGCAAATTAAACTTACCTGGAAAGCCTCTGCCAACGCTACCGGTTATTCGGTTAAACGTTCACTCACTCCGGGCGGACCTTATACTCTCATACAGAGTGGTATTAATGTTACCAGCTTTACCGATGCTGCTCCTGTTCCTGAAGTGAACAACTATTATGTGGTAACAGCTCTTACAGGTGAACTGGAGAGCGGAGTTTCCAACGAAGTATTTGGTTCTGTGCCACCGGCAATTCCCGGCAAGCCAGTAGTAACCAGCAAAAACGGTCAGATAGACCTGACCTGGGCTACAGCTAACGGTGCTACTTCCTATAAAGTAAAACGTTCATTAACTACCGGCGGGCCTTACACAGTTATTGCACAGGTATCTGCAAACAGTTATTCTGATGTAAATGTCATTAACGGCACCGGGTATTATTATGTGGTTTCGTCTGCGGGTACGAGCCTTGAAAGCGCCAATTCTTTAGAATCATTCGGTGTACCTGGTTCCAATTCTTCTACATGGAGTTCAACTCCTGGTAGTAATCTATGGAGCGAAACAGGCAACTGGGTGGAGAACAGCGTGCCACAAAGCCCTGCTATCGTAACGTTCAAAAACACTGCAGATAGTGTTTTGACAAATAACCTTACAGGTCTCGAGGTTTCAAGAATGCTGTTCGATACAACAGCCAGCGCTTACACCGTCAATGGTAACAGCTTTACGCTGAAGACCGACCTGGTGAACATATCTTCCAATACACAAACCATCACAACACCTATTACAATTAATGAACAGGTGAATGTAACTGCTACTTCAACCATTAAATACACAGGTGTTCTGAGTGGCTCAGGAGGTTTGACAAAAAATGGCGGTGGCTGGCTTATGCTGTCGGGACAAAATACTTACTCCGGTAATACTATCCTTAACGGAGTTGTTGCTATTCAGGCGCATGGTAAAGGAACATCAGGTGCACCAACATCAGGTCCGCTGGGCACAGGTAAAATCATTATGAACGGAGGCACCATACAATCCGGTGATAGTGCAGCTACCATCTATAATGATATTGAAGTTGTTGCCGGGAAACGAAGTTTTCTCAATCAAACTGTCAATTCCATGACTATTTATGGTAGGATTACAGGAAGCGGCACTTTGTGGGAAGATGGTAACGATTATCCGGGCATCAATCTTTATGGAGATAACAGTGGGTTTACAGGAACATTTGTTGCAGCGCTTCGCAGCGGAAGAAACCGTGTTCGTTTTATGGTTCCGGAGGCGGGCAGTGCCAAAGCATATTGGAATCTTGATGCAAATGGAATTGATTGCATAGGCATTGGTTTCAAAACAGGCACACTTCACTTTGGTGCACTTTCTGGCCGTGGTTATATTCGTAATAATGCTGGCGGTACACCAATAATCAGCATTGGTGCATTAAATCAGTCAACATGGTTTGGTGGAACTATAGCTAATTATTTTGATATTGTGAAAGTAGGTACCGGAACGCTGTTTTTTGGCGGCAACCATACTTATTGGGGAACTACCACCATCAAAGACGGCGCATTCCTTTTGAGCAATAGTCCAACTAATGGCGCTTTTGCAAGCCCTGTTGTGGACAGCAGCGGTATATTCGGAGGAACTGGTCTTAGCCAGGCATCTGTAACAATCGGTACGGGAACTTCCGCAACCGCTATGCTCGAACCCGGCAATGGCAGTATCGGCACGTTTACTACCACAAGCAGCCTTACACTTAATAGCAATGCAATCTATAATGTACAGGTAAGCACAAAAGATACAATAGCAGATAAAATAAAGGCCGGCACTGTTAATCTGGTGGGTTACCCTGCGCTGGCAGTAGTCAATACAGATTCTGCTGCATTGGCATTAGGAACCAACTTTACGATTATCGAAAACACCGGCAGTAATGCTGTATCCGGTACGTTCAAAGATCTTCCCGAGTTAGGTCTTATAAAACTTGGCAACCATAACTTCCGCATTACTTATATTGGAGGTGATGGTAATGATGTTGTACTGAGGGATGAACGTGTTGTGCCAATGACCATCGTAAGTGCTAAAACAGATACCGCACTGGTGGGCAAGGCATACAGTTATACTATTCAGGCTATTCATTCGCCAAACAGCTTTAATGCTGCAGGACTGCCTGATGGCCTGAGTGTAAATCCATCAACCGGCGTAATATCCGGTACGCCAACTGTAAGCGGCAACTTTGCAATTGTTTTAACTGCAGCTAATGATACAGCTTCAGTAACAGATACACTGCGTCTTGCAGTATTGAAAACAGTAGTGGAAAATGTGCTGGCTGCTGAAGGCGATACAAAAGTTGTTTTAGAATGGAATCCCATTCTGAACCTCACGTATAACATTACACGTTCTACATCACAGTCTGGTCCGTTTACTTTGGTGGGCAAGGCCACTGCTGCAAGATTTGCAGATTCTCTGCTTACTAATGGTACTACCTACTATTACATCATATCAAGTGTAGATGGAAGCGTAGAATATCCCGGAACATCTCCAATAGCGGCTACTCCGCAATTAGGTCAATGGGATTATTATAAGTTTAACGACAGCACTGGTACAAAAGCCATTGATTCATGGGGTGCCCGTCATGGTGCATTTACCGGCGGAGCCAGTTGGACAGATGGTCTTCAGGGTAAGGCTGTTAAACTGAATGGAAGCAATGGATATGTAACACTTCCAACAGCATTGATGAGTTCTGTCAATAATTTCACCATTGCTACTTGGGCAAAGGTGGATGCAAGTGCAAACTGGGCAAGGATTTTTGATTTTGGCACAGGCACTACTAACTATATGTTCTTAACAGCACGGGCAAGCACAGGTTATGTGCGATATGAAATTATTACCGGTGGTGTGGTACAACAAATCAATAGTACAGTAGCCATTGCTCCCGGCGGATGGCACCATTTTGCGGTAACATTATCGGGCACCACTGGAATACTTTATGTTGATGGAGTTGAAATAGGCCGTAATAATGCCATGACAACAAAACCATCTTCACTGGGTAATACCACACAGAACTGGATTGGCAAATCGCAATGGAGTAGCGATCCACTCTTCAATGGTTCCGTGGACGAGTTCAGAATTTACAACAAAGGTTTAAGTGCATCAGAAATATTGGCACTGGTTTACCAATCGGTACCGCCGCCATCACCAATCAATCTTTCTGTTATTGGTGGTAATAATCAAATAGCATTAACATGGTCTGCACCAACGAGTGCTACAGGTTATAATGTAAAACGTGCCGAAACTGCCGCAGGGCCTTTCACAACTATTGCGAACGTAACGAGCACCAGCTATATTGATAGCACAGCTGAAAATTGCAAAACCTATTTTTATGTAGTATCGGCAATTAACAGTGTAGGTGAAGGAGCAAACTCATCGGTGGCGAGTCTTTCATTTGGTAAAAAGCTTACAGGTGCACTCATCGGTACAAACGG
Source organism: Terrimonas pollutisoli (assembly GCF_029360765.1). Taxonomy (GTDB): domain Bacteria; phylum Bacteroidota; class Bacteroidia; order Chitinophagales; family Chitinophagaceae; genus Terrimonas_B; species Terrimonas_B pollutisoli. The sequence goes on from NZ_JARKNA010000001.1 coordinate 342,202, forward strand.
TTCATGGGGTAATAATGCTGCTACAACCAAAGCAGCAGCAGTGGATGGCAACCTTGCTACTTTCTTTGATGCTCCAACAGGTACAGCCTGGGTGGGATATGATTTGGGAGCAAACAATAACAATGTCATTACCAAGCTGAGATATGCGCCACGTGCCAATTTTGCACCTCGCATGGTAGGCGGCATGTTCCAGGGTTCTAATGTTGCAGATTTCAGTTCTGCAACAACATTATTCACTGTTACGGCCCAACCAACAGTTGGTGTTTATACAGAGCAGACCGTTTCAAATAGTACAGCTTTCCGCTATATCCGCTATATCTCTTCAAGCACCGGCTTTGGTAATGTTGCTGAAGTTGAGTTTTACGGATTTCTGGCCCAAGCGCCACAAATGTTGAGTAAAGCCGGCACACAAAACATTTGGTATGATTCGTCATTCAGTTATTCAATACAAGCCAGTAACAGACCAAACAGTTACAGTGCTGCAGGTTTGCCCGATGGCTTAACGCTGAATACCTGCAACGGTATTATTTCCGGTGCACCAACCACTGCAGGAACTTTTTCTGTGATACTTACTGCAGCAAATGATTGGGGTTCGGTAAATGATACAATGACACTAACGGTGTACAGATTCCCCACCGTTAAAACAAAGAGCATAGAAGTAGCGGTGGGCGCAGATGGAAAAGCATTCATCACACCACAACAAGTGGATGATGGTTCGATAGGTTATTCAGGAGTGCTGATATTAAGTTTAGACAAAACAGATTTCACTTGTGCTGATATTGGTTCACCAGTAACCGTAACACTTACTGCAACAGATGCAGATGGGCATTCAGGCACAGGAACAGCGCAGGTAACGATTGTTGATAACATCAATCCAATTATTACCGCACCAACAGATGTAAACGCAAATGCTGACAATGGCGTTTGCGCTGCAACGAATGTTTCACTCGGTGCTCCGGTTACTTCCGACAATTGCGGTGTGCAATCCGTGACGAATGACGCACCGGCAAGTTTCCTTGTAGGAAGCACAGTAGTGACCTGGACAGTTACTGATGTTCATGGCAACAAGTCTACTGCTCAGCAAACAGTAACCGTTGCAGATAATGAAAAACCAACGCTTACTGCAGCATCAAACCAATTCTTCTGTTACAGTATTGCAGGTTCTTATACTGTTCCTTCATTGATTGCTAATGATAATTGTGGTATTGCTTCTGTTAGTTACAGTGTAAGTGGTGCTACTTCAAGAAGTGGCAATGGGTCAGATGCAAGCGGTTCCTTCAATGCAGGTGAATCAACAATTGCATGGACAGTAACAGATATTCATGGAAATGTAAGTAATGCAAGTACTGTTGTAACTGTAAATGCACCGCTTGCTGTTAGCATTCCCGATGTATATGCATTAAGTGCAGGTGTTGATGCCAACACGATCTATACCGGCTATGGCGCTTCATCGCTTACCATTACTGCGTTACCTGCAGGAGGCAGTTCACCCTATACGTATAGTTGGAACACATCTCCGGTTTCAACAACACAGGCAATTTCCGTTACGGCAGCAGGAACATACACTGTAACGGTAACAGACGCCAAAGGATGTGAGGCAACAGTCTCCATCACAATTAAAGTTGTTGATGTGCGCTGTGGTAATAAAAACAAAAACAGGATGATTTGTCATAGTGGTAATTCGCTATGCGTTCCTTATGAAGATGTGCAGGATCATTTAAACCACGGCGATTATTTGGGAACCTGCAATGCTACTCCTTCACGTTCTGCAAATACAAGTACAGCAGCATCAGTAGAATTAGTTAAGGAAGGCACGATTGTTTATCCAAATCCTGTTACTGACAAGCTGATCATTAAAGTGAGCAGATTGCAGGAAGGAGCCTTGGTGAAAGTGTATAATGTAAACGGAGCAGTAGTTGTTACGACCAGGCTGACGAATATTATCCAAAGCCTTCCTGTGCAAACACTGGCTGCAGGTATATATTATGTGCAGGTAATAAATGGCGGTGTTCTTACTACAACAAAAATTGTAAAACAATAATGAAACAGTCATTTGAAAAACCAAATAGTAGGTGTGAGGCAAACGGCACAGGAACAGAATTGTGAGGCTGGGAATAGTTACTAAAAAGAATTCATCAGGGGCGGCAGTTTTTTATATCCGTTAAGCAGTTGGTTATTTTAATAGCTGCCCTTGATGAATTTATTTAAAGTCTATGACAGGCGACAGAAACTCTTGTCTGCATAGACTTATATTTTATGATAGTAAAAAGATAAAAACATTTCATAATATCTTTAAACGGCGATGATGCCTGGCAAAACATCTATCGTATGCTGTTAGCAGTTTATATCAAATTTTAAATTAAATGAGAGGGTCATTGATCATAATATTGTTAAGTGTTGTTAGTTTGGCTGGTTGTAAAACATCCGAACAAAATAATATTGACACAGCCAAAGAATTGAACTATTGTCTTGCACAAGCAACAAAAACATTAAATGGGTTGACTGATTCATCCATGATCCCCCGCAGCATTGCCAATGGAAAAACAGCATGGCGGTTTGTAAACTATCGTGACTGGACAAGCGGCTTCTGGCCCGGCATTCTCTGGTACGCCTGCGAATATTCAAATGATGATAAATGGAAAAAGGAAGCGGCCCGTTTTTCTTCCGTTCTCAAACCGCTTGTTGATTCAGCAGCCATTGATCATGATCTAGGCTTCCAGTTTTTTTGCAGCATCGGTAACGGATACAGGCTCACAAAGGATTCATCCTATAAAACAATTTTGCTAAGAGCTGCTGATACACTTGCCAGGTTATACAATTCAAAAGCTGGAACCATTTTATCATGGCCACGGGAAGTGCCAGGTGTTGACTGGCCTTTGCGTCACAACACTATTATGGATAATATGATCAATCTTGAATTGTTATTCTGGGCATCAAAGAATGGCGGCAGTAAAAATTTGTATGATATAGCAGTGAAACATGCAGAGACAACCATGCAAAATCATTTTCGTGATGATTACAGTTCTTATCATGTAGTGGTGTATGATACTGCAACGGGGAAAAAGATCAAGGGCACTACACACCAGGGATACAACGACAGCAGCATGTGGGCAAGAGGGCAAAGCTGGGCCATCTATGGTTATACAATGGTGTACCGGGAAACAAAGGATCCTAAGTTTTTAGACTTTGCTCAAAATGTAACAGATGTTTATTTACAAAGTCTTCCCGATGATTTGATTCCTTACTGGGATTTTAATGATCCTGCCATTCCCAATGCCCCCAAAGATGCATCGGCTGCCTGTGTGGTAGCTTCAGCGTTATTAGAATTATCTACATTGGTGAACAATGAGAATAAATCAAAACTGTATCGAAATAAAGCAGAGGCCATGCTGAAGGCATTGTCTTCATCAAACTATCAAAGCGGTGATGCAAATAATGCCTTCCTGTTACATTCGACCGGGCATAAGCCAAATGGTGGTGAAATAGATGCTTCGATTATTTATGCTGATTATTATTATATCGAAGCATTGCTCCGATTAAAGAGATTGCAGGAAGGAAAAGCCATTTATTAAAACCTTTAAACACACAATGAAAAAAAATATTTTCATAATTGTCTTTTTACTGGTCATTACAGACTTATACAGTCAGCAAATAATAGATTCTGCCAAAACAACTGTTGTGTCGCCGGATAAGAATTACACTGTCAGTTTTTACCAGAAAAGAAATAGCGACGGTACAAGAACCATGTTTTATAAAGTTGATTACAAAAATCAACCAGTAATTCATGAGTCGGTATTAGATATACAGCTTGATAATAATCTTTCCGAAAGAGCGATGGCTCTGCCGGTTGATAAGCATGCAAAGTGGTGTGAAAATTTAACCGTGAAGAAAATTGTTTCTTCTTCTCATGATACTTCATGGCTCCCTGTTTATGGTGAAAGAAATAAAATCAGGGATCATTGTAACGCCATGACCATTGAAATGATCAAAGATGACAATCCCATTTACTTAATGAATGTGGAAATAAGAGCTTATAATGAAGGTGTGGCTTTGCGATATTTTTTCCCTGAAAATAGTAAAGGAACTTATTACCGGGTAATGAATGAGAATACAGAATTTGCTTTGCCTGAAGGAACAAAAGCGTGGCATCATTCATGGGCGCAGGCACCGTATAAATTATTGCCTTTGAAAGATTGGCCTGACGAAAGCGAAAGACCGTTGACACTGCAATTACCCAATGGATGGTTTGCCTGTCTTGCTGAAGCACAGATGGTGGATTATGCAAGAACAAAATTTAAACTGAGCAATGAAAAACCAAATACAGTTCTTACATCCATGTACACACCTGCTGACCTGATCTCACCTTTCGCTACGCCGTGGAGGGTGATCATGGTGGCGGAAAAAGCCGGTGGTCTTGTTGAGAACAATGATCTTTTATTGAATTTAAATGAACCTTCAAAAATCAAAGACCTTGGTTGGATAAAGCCGGGAAAGATCATGCGGGTAATGACGCAAACAACCAAAGATGCTTTTGAAAATATTGACTTCGCCGAAAAGCATAACCTGCAATACATTTTATTCGATTGGAAATGGTATGGTCCTGCCTTTACTTTTAATTCCGATGCTACGAAAGTCGCCATTCCTGATTTTGATCTGCCTGCTATTATCAATTATGGGAAAGAAAAGGGAATTGGTGTTTGGCTGTACTGCAATCTGCAGGGTTTATATGCACAAGCTGATTCGTTGTTCAGGGTGTATAAGGAATGGGGAGTGAAAGGAGTAAAATTTGGATTTGTACAGGTGGGTTCGCACCGATGGACAACCTGGCTGGAAGAAATGCTTAAGAAAGCAGCGGAAAATAATATCATGGTAAATGTACATGATGACTGGCGACCCACCGGCGAGCAACGTACCTGGCCCAATCTTATGACAGCAGAGGGAATCAGAGGGAATGAAGAAATGCCTGATGCCACGCACAATACTGTTCTTCCCTTTACAAGATATATCGCCGGCGCTGCTGATTATACTATTTGTTACTATGATAAACGAATAAAGACAACACATGCCCATCAGTTGGCATTAGCAGCTATCTATTATAGTCCGTTACAAACCTTGTACTGGTACGATAAGCCTGCCTTCAGCAATGATGAGCCCGAACTGGAATTCTGGGATAAGATACCGGTATCATGGGATGAAACAAAAGTATTGCAGGGCAAACCGGGTGAATTTGTCAGCACGGCAAGAAGAAAGGGCGACGATTGGTTTGTAGGAACTATCACCAACAATGATGCAAGAACCCTGAAGCTATCTTTTGATTTTTTAACAAAAGGGAAAAAATATACAGCCACCTTTTACAGCGATGATGAAACAGTGTCGACAAAAACCAAAGTGAAAGTAGAACGCAAAACGATAACTTCAGCAACAGTAATGGAACTGAAGTTAAAAGCCTCGGGAGGGCAGGCTGTTTGGATAAAACCATTCACGAAATAAGTTATGTCAAATCACTAATCGTTTTATATGCAAATACAAACCAGCGATTTTTCAGGCAATGTATCTTTAAAAAGTTCGTCCAATCTTTTAACCATTTCATTGATAGCCGCCCTTGCCGGATTTATTTTTGGGTTCGACACAGTTGTTATTTCCGGCGCCAATCAACCTATTAAAGACCTTTGGCACACCACCGAAATTTCTCCCTGGTTTCACGGGTTCTTTATTATGTCAATGGCCCTGTGGGGTACCGTAGTTGGTGCTATATTCGGCGGCATACCAACCGATAAATATGGCAGAAAAAAAATATTATTGTGGATTGGTATTTTATTTAGTGTGTCAGCACTAGGTTCTGCATTGGCGCCGGATCCTTATACATTTTCTTTCTTTCGATTCATAGGAGGCCTGGGTATTGGCGTTTCTTCGGTGGCTGCGCCTGCTTATGTTTCTGAAATTTCTACTCCTGCAACAAGAGGACGCCTGGTTGCCATGTATCAATTCAATATTGTATTTGGGATATTGATCGCTTTTCTTTCCAATTATTTTTTAAAAGGAGCAGGCGGCGAAAATGACTGGCGTTGGATGCTTGGCGTAATGGCAATTCCCTCGCTGCTTTATACATTAATGGTAATGGGTATTCCTGAAAGTCCCCGATGGCTTTTGGCACGGAAAAATGATACGGCAGGGGCTAAAAAAGTATTTGAAAGAATAGGTGTCGCTAATGCTGATGAAGTGATTGAATCGGTAAAGGAAGGCATCAGGCACGAATCTTCAAACGGGCAGAATATTGGTTTTTTTCATCGCAGGCATAAAACAATTTTATGGCTTGCATTCATGATCGCATTTTTTAATCAATGGTCGGGGATCAACTTCATTTTATACTATGCGCCGGAGATACTGGAAAGAGCAGGGCTGGCTTCTGTTGATTCATTGAAGAACTCCATTTATATCGGCGGCACCAATCTCATTTTTACCTTTGTTGGCTTGTACCTCATTGACAGGCTGGGCAGAAAGACATTAATGATCATCGGCTCGCTGGGTTATATACTCAGCCTTGCATTGGTGGCTTATGCTTTTAAGTCAGCAGCAGGTCCCGCCTTCCTGCTTACATTCCTGTTGCTTTTTATTGCATCGCATGCTATCGGCCAGGGCGCAGTAATCTGGGTTTTTATTGCTGAAATTTTTCCTAATAAAATAAGAGCAAGAGGCCAATCCTTTGGCGCCAGTACACACTGGGTATTTGCCGCGATCATTACATTGATCACACCGGTTTTTTTGGACAAAACCAACGGAATATTGAAAGAGAACCCCTGGCCCATATTTGCTTTTCTTGCGTTCATGATGTGTCTTCAATTAATATGGGTATTGACCAAAATGCCCGAAACAAAGGGAGTATCGCTGGAAGAGCTGGAGAAGAAATTAGTGAAGGAATAAATAGATAAATGGTGTTAAGAGTTTAAAGTTCTTTTGTGAAACAGGCAGCGAAAAGTAATGATGATTTTTTTGATGCCCTGATGAAAGGACGATGAAGGGATTGCGACCCGCCTTCGCAATGCTTCGAACGGGCAGGCGCAAGGGACGATGCCATAAAAAACCATAGCTGGTATAAAAATAAGCTAACGTGAAACTAAACTTAGGTACAAATAAAAATTTACACGAGAAACCAAGCATGATATCCCGATAGTCCTGAGCTTGTCGAAGGATCGGGGACAAGTATTGATCAAAAAACAATAAAAAATAAACAGATGAAACTTTGGGGAATAGACTTAGGCGGAACAAAGACCGAATGCGCCGTACTGAATGAAGATATGAATGTCATTATTCGTAAACGTATTTCAACAGAAGCACACAAAGGTTATAAACACATTCTCTGGCAGGTGCTGAAACTGGTGGAAGAAGTGGCTGAAGAGATCAATGAAAAGCCCGGGCGGATCGGTTTTGCTACTCCAGGTATGCTGGAGCCCGAAACGCAAACAATGAAAAATTGCAATACGGTTTGCATGAATGGCCAGGCAATGAAGGATGATCTTGAGAATATTTTAAGTGTGCCGGTGAGACTGGCAAATGATGCCAACTGTTTTGCCCTTGCTGAAACATTAATGGGAGCAGGGAAAAACTATCCCGACGCCAAACTGGTGTTTGGCGTTATCATGGGAACGGGTGTTGGCGGGGGATTGGTGGTAAATAAAGAGATCATTGAAGGAAGACAGGGGCTCGGCGGCGAATGGGGACATAATATTTTAGAAGAAGGCGGCGCTCCCTGTTATTGTGGTAAGAAAGGTTGCGTAGAACAGGTGATCAGTGGTGTTGCGCTGGAAAATTTTTATGAAAAAATTTCCGGTGTGCATTTAAAACTTTCTGAGATATACCGGCGTCGCCAGGCCGGTATTGATTCTCATGCAACGGCAACAATCGAACGCCTGCTGGAATATTATGGCAGGGCTATTTCCACTTTGGTTAATGTCATTGATCCCGACCTGATCGTTATCGGCGGTGGTGTGGGTAATATAGACCTGCTTTATACAGAAGGTTATGAACGCATCAAAAAATATGTATTCAATGATGGCAGGCTCTCTACGCCTGTGGTTAAACCATTGCTCGGCGACAGCGCCGGTGTATTTGGCGCGGCGTTGTTATGGCAGAAAGCAGCGGCTTATCCTGTTGGCATCACTCATTAAAAATTACGCTTGTTACAAAATGAAAAATTTATTTGTTCTTTTTCCTTTTTTCCTTTTTTATTCAGTTGGATATACGCAACGGTTGATCACCTATCCTGCTCTGCAGGCGGTTATTAACTCCATGCATAATGATGATTTTACAGTAAGGGTAAGAAAACCGGGTGGCCAATGGAAGGATCTTTATGAATACAATGTAAAGGTGGATGAAGTAAAGGGAACGTCTCATCATGTTGAGAATGCTTCAATGTGCAGTTTCGATTTCTCAGGCGAAGTGGAAGTTTTAGTTACAAGCAATAAAGGCAACGTTCAGCAAGCTCGTATCCGGCCGTTGTCTTACGGTATTAAACCGGTTATAAAAGGGAATACCATCAGTTTCAAATTGAAGCAACCACGTAACCTTTCCGTTGAAATCAATGGCGATATTTTTCATAACCTTCATCTTTTTGCCAATCCCATTGATGAGTTTGTTCCCAATAAAAAAGACACTAATCTCATTTATTTCGGAGCCGGTATTCACAAGGTTGACAGTGGTAAACTGAAAGTGTCTTCCGGAAAAACAGTTTACCTGGCCGGCGGGGCTGTGCTCATGGGACAGGTGCTGATAGAAGGCGTTCGTGACGTGAAGTTGCTGGGGCGTGGAATTATTGATCCTTCAATAAAAATGGGAGTACGCATTGCAAACTCAAAGAATATAACGGTTGAAGGGATAGTGACTACACAATGTGCCACAGGCGGATCAGACAGTGTAACCATCCGGAACGTAAAAAGCATCAGCTATTATGGTTGGGGCGATGGTATGAATGTTTTTGCAAGTAACAATGTGCTGTTCGATGGAGTTTTTTGCCGCAATTCAGACGACTGTACCACCGTATATGGAACCCGGGGTGGCTTTACAGGCGGTTGCAGAAATATCACCATGCAAAATTCAACACTATGGGCTGATGTTGCCCATCCTATTTTGATCGGCACACATGGTAACAGCCCCAATCCGGAAGTCCTCGAAAACCTGAATTACATCAATATTGATATTCTCGATCATAAAGAGGTTCAATTGGATTATCAGGGATGCATGAGCATTAATGCTGGAGATAATAACCTGGTGCGTAACGTACGGTTTGAAAATATCAGGGTGGAAGATTTCCGCCAGGGGCAACTGGTAAATCTCCGTGTCTTTTATAATAAAAAGTATTGTACGGCGCCCGGCCGTGGAATTGAGAATGTTTTGTTCAAGGATATTACCTATAACGGAAAGAATGCTGAAATATCAATTATATCCGGTTATGATGAAAACCGGCAGGTTAAAAATGTGATCTTTCAAAACCTGGTGATAAACGGCACCCTCATTACCGATGATATGCCGGGCAAACCCAAATGGTATAAAACTTCTGATATGGCAAGAATCTTTGTAGGTGAGGATGCAGAGGGAATTGAATTCAGAAAATAATTATCTCCTTCGAAAAAAGAATGAATAATCAAATTAAAAGGGAAGTGAAAAAAGTATTGTGTTTTACGTTGCTCGTCCTGGTATCTTTTTTAAGTCAGGCGCAGGAATATCCGAAAGCTATTTTGCAAGGCGATTATCCTGATCCATCGATTATACGTGACGGTGAGGATTATTACATGACACATTCTCCGTTTTATTATGCTCCCGGTTTTTTGATCTGGCATTCGAAAGATCTTATGAACTGGGAACCTGTTTGCCGTGCGATCGCGGAGTATAAGGGTTCTGCAATGGCGCCGGATCTGGTGAAGTACAAAGGAAAGTATTACATCTACTATCCGGCCGACAACACGAATTGGGTGGTTTGGGCTGATAATATAAAAGGGCCTTGGAGCAAACCCATTGATCTGAAAGTTTCAGGCATTGATCCCGGGCATGTGGCTGATGAAAAAGGCAACCGCTACCTATATGTGAACGAAGGTGAAATGATTCAACTAACCGAAGATGGTTTAGCCACCATCGACAAAAAGAAAAAAGTATATGACGGTTGGGTGTATCCTAAGAGCTGGGTAACAGAATGCATGTGCCTTGAATCGCCAAAGCTGAATTATCATAATGGTTATTATTACATGACTTCTGCAGAAGGCGGTACTGCTGGTCCTGCAACAAGTCACATGGTTGTTTCAGCACGTTCAAAAAGCATTTTCGGTCCATGGGAAAATTCTCCTTACAATCCAATTGTGCATACTTATAGTGCGGATGATAACTGGTGGTCGAAAGGACACGGTACCTTGATTGACGATGTGAATGGAAACTGGTGGATGGTATATCATGCTTATGCAAATGGCTATCATACATTGGGAAGACAAACTTTGATCGAACCAATTGAGTGGACAAGTGACGGATGGTTTCGGACCAAAGCCACAAACCCTCCTGTAAAGTCTTCAACTACTATTAAACATGGACTTGAACTTTCCGACGATTTTAAAAGTGATACGTTAGGCATTCAATGGACCTATTGGAAAGAATATGCACCACAGTCTCTTGCATTCAAACAGCAAAGTCTTTTTGTTGAAGCAAAAGGAACAACTCCTGCTGATGGTCGTATTCTGCTCACCACTGTTACTGATAAAAATTATGAAACACAAGTTGAAGTAACTGCAGGCAAAGGAAATATTGCCGGCTTAATCCTGTATTACAATGAGAAGGCTTATGCAGGATTGATTTCTGACGGAAGTTGGTTTACAGTTTATAAAAACGCAAATGACTCATTGAAAGTTCCCAATAAAATAGGGAAGCATTTCTATGTAAAAATTCAGAACCGTGGAAACAATGTTCTGATTAAAGTTAGCAAGGACGGTAATACATGGACTTCGTTGATAGAAGATCTGGATGTTTCAAGTTTGCATCATAACAACTATAAAGGATTTTATGCATTACGTATTGGCTTGCTTTCGGCAGGAAAAGGAACAGCATGTTTTAATCAATTCCGTTATAAAAATACTGTGCCGCAGGAAAAAGATATGAATGCTTACCTGATGGTTTTTCATAGGGATGAAACGCATGGATTATATATGGCATTGAGTCCGGATGGCTATAAATTTACTGCATTGAATAATGGAAATCCTGTGATTGCCGGTGATACCATTGCAATGCAAAAGGGTATTCGTGATCCGCATATTTTCAGGGGACCTGATGGTGGCTTTTATTTAGCAATGACCGATCTGCATGTTTTTGCAAAAAGAGATGGTCTTAGGGACACAGAATGGGAGCGTGATGGAAAACAATATGGTTGGGGAAATAATCGTGGATTGGTGCTGATGAAATCATGGGATCTTATCAATTGGAAAAGAACCAATATCCGCTTTGATACATTGTCAGCAGCATTTAGTGAAATAGGATGTGCCTGGGCGCCCGAAACAATTTACGATGAGAAGAAGGGAAAGTTGATGATTTACTTTACCATGCGTTTCAAAAATGAAGCGAACAAACTTTATTATGTATATGTAAATGATGCTTTCGATAAAATTGAAACGATGCCACAGTTATTGTTTCAATATCCTGATCCGAAAGTCTCTGCTATTGATGCTGATATAACAAGGGTTGGTGATAAATATCGGATGTTTTATGTTTCACATGATGGGCAGGCAGGAATCAAACAGGCTGTATCTGATAAGATCAATGGTGACTACCAGTTTGATGCCCGTTGGTATGATCCGGAAAAAGTATCCTGTGAGGCTCCCCATGTATGGAAGCGTATAGGTGAAAAAAAATGGGTATTGATGTATGATATATACGGCCTGTCGCCACACAATTTTGGCTTCAGCGAAACAAGTGATTTTGTAAACTTTACTGATCTCGGCCATTTCAATGAAGGTGTGATGAAAACCACCAATTTCACGTCGCCTAAACATGCAGCCATCGTTCAACTTACCAAAGAAGAAGCTGAAAAATTGGCCAGGCATTGGGGACTTTCTTATGATTCGTTAACCGAACCAAATAAAAATAATCCGGTATTAAAAGGAAGTTATGCTGATCCGGAAATTCTTTATGCTGAAAAAACGAAGAAGTATTATATCTACCCAACAAGCGATGGTTTTACTAATTGGAGCGGTACTTATTTCAAAACTTTTTCTTCCAGTGATCTGAAGAACTGGAAAGATGAAGGCGTGATACTTGATTTAAAAAAGGATGTGTCTTGGACGCAGCGTAATGCATGGGCACCAAGCATCATTGAAAAAAAAGATAAGGCCGGGAATTACAAATACTATTATTATTTCACAGCAGGTCAAAAAATTGGAGTTGCTGTTGCCGATAATCCAACAGGACCTTTTAAAGATTTAGGAAAACCTTTGATTGACAAATTGCCTGAAGGAATAAAGCGTGGTCAGAATATAGATCCTGATGTATTTACAGATCCTAAAACGGGAAAAACTTATTTGTATTGGGGAAATGCTTTTATGGCTGTTTGTGAATTGAATAATGACATGCTGTCGATTAAACCAAACACTACAAAGGTTCTTATTTCAAATGATCAATATTACAGCGAGGGCACACATGTTTTTTACCGCAATGGATTTTATTATTTCATGTGGTCGAAAAACGATACCCGTAGTCCCGATTACCAGGTACGTTATTTGAAATCTGCTTCTCCGGTTGACCCGATCGATCCATCAAAAGGAGAAATTATTCTTAGCAAGGATGCGAGCAAAGGAATTTTTGCTACCGGCCATCATTCTGTGTTGCAGGTTCCCGGCAAAGACGAATGGTATATTGTTTACCATCGCTTTAAACGCCCCGGCGGTATTTATATGGGACCAGAAGCAGGTTACAACCGGGAAGTATGCATCGACAAAATGGAGTTTAACGAGGATGGCAGCATCCTTAAAGTTGTTCCAACATTTTAAGACATGTGTGTAATAGTTTATTAATAATGGTTTGAGTAATGCGAAAAAATAATAGAAGGATACTTTTTTTGATGCTGTTTTTGGTAGTTGGAATCAATCAAACAGTTTTAGCAAACGAACCTGATTCCGTTTACCTGTTTTCTTACGCCACCCTTAAAGATAAAGGACGTAGTGGTTTGCATTTTGCGTGGAGTGCTGATGGAAAAAAATGGAACATGGTTGGCAATGAATACGGCTATGTAAGAAGTGACTATGCAAACTTGAAACAAATGAACAGCCCTTACCTGTTTCAGGATGCTTCCGGGGAGTGGCAATGTATCTGGAGCCACAATGAAACACTCAACCAGTTTGCTCATACTTCTTCAGCCAACCTGGTGAATTGGGGAAGACAGAGTTATCCTTACCTGCAACAAAACTTAAGCTTTCAACAGCCTGTTGTACGTTATGATAAAAGCAACCGGCAGTACACAATTTCATTTATCTCCGGCAACCAGTACTATAAAATCAGCACAAAGGATTTTAAAGTATTTGATTCAGCCGTAGCCATTCCTGCTTCCGAATATAAAGATGACCGGATAACAGTTAACCTGCCTGCAGGCCCAACAACCGGCAATGTTTGCAAAGTTGCATGGCAGGTTATTGCCCGGCTTACCGAATCATGGGAATTGAAGCAGTTCAAAAATAAACAGGCAGCAGAATCCTTCAAAGATGACAGTACCAGGTTTGCAGCATTAAAACAACTAACGGCAACCATTAGCCTGAAACCCGAAAACCGCACAGCCATATCCAATCTGCTGATAGGAGTTTTCTTTGAGGATATCAATTATTCAGCCGATGGGGGCCTGTATGCGGAGCTTTTGCAGAACCGGGATTTTGAATACATGCCCGCCGAAAAATTTTATCGTGATACAACCTGGAATACAAAACACTCCTGGACAACGGAAGGAAAGAACATAAGCTTTGTGATTGACAGTGTAGCACCTCTTCATCCCAATAACCCGCACTATGCTGTGCTGCGGGTAACTCAAACCGGCGGCGCTTTCATCAACAGCGGTTATGATGGCATTCCGTTAAAAAAAGGCGATGCGTATGATTTTTCGCTGTTCGCAAAAAATACCAATAAAATAAAGAAAACAATACTGGTAAAACTTGTATCTGAAGAAGGAAAAATAATTGCCCAAACAAAAGTGAATATTGACGACACGAATTGGAAAAAATATGCGGCTCAATTCATAGCAACAGAAAATATAAATAATGCAAGACTGGAACTGCACACACAGTTTGCAGGAAATATTATGCTGGACATGATTTCACTTTTCCCTCAAAAAACATTTAAGGGTAGAAAAAATGGTTTGCGTGCAGATCTGGCAGAAACTGTTGCTGCCATACGCCCCCGGTTCATCCGCTTTCCGGGTGGCTGTGTAACGCATGGCGATGGACTTGAAAATATTTACCGTTGGAAAAACACCATCGGTCCCATTGAAACAAGGAAGCCACAACCCAATATCTGGCGTTATCATCAAAGCGTTGGTTTGGGATACTTTGAATATTTCCAGTATTGTGAGGATATAGGAGCAGAGCCACTGCCTGTAATTGCTGCCGGCGTTTCATGCCAAAACTCTGGCGTGGGTATAAATGGAGGCGGTCAACAAGGCGGCATACCGATGAAAGAAATGGATGAATATGTGCAGGATATTCTTGATTTGGTTGAATGGGCTAACGGACCTGTTAATTCTAAATGGGGAAAGCTAAGAGCAGCAGCAGGCCATCCGGCTCCGTTCAATCTTAAATATATCGGTATCGGCAACGAAGACCAGATCACAGATGTTTTTGAAGAACGTTTTACCATGATCAACAAAGCACTTCAGCAAAAACATCCTGAAATAATTATAATCGGAACTTCCGGCCCTTTTCATAACGGAACTGATTACGAGCAGGGATGGACATTAGCCAGCAAGCTGAATGTTCCAATGGTAGATGAGCATTATTACGAAAGCCCGGGCTGGTTTATCAATAATCAAAATTATTACGATCGTTACGATCGTAATAAACCGAAGGTATATCTTGGAGAGTATGCTTCACGTGGCAATACCTTGTACAATGCCCTTGCCGAAGCTCTGTATTTGATCAATGTGGAACGCAATGGCGATGTAGTGCAAATGACTTCTTATGCACCATTGCTTGCAAAAGAAAAACATACTCAATGGAGTCCTGACCTGATTTATTTCAACAACACAGAAGTAAAACCAACAGTGAACTATGAAGTGCAAAAATTATTCGGCAACAATGCGGGAAATGAATATTTGCCGGTAAACATTAAACTTTCAACTAACGATGAAGCTGTGAGTAAGCGCTTTGCTATTTCAGTTGTGCGCAATACCGCCAACGGAAGCTTGATTATAAAAATAGTTAACCTGTTACCAATTGCTACATCGGTGAACCTGGATTTGAACAATTTGGGTGTAGGAAATAAAATGGAGAAATCAGTTTTGCAAGGTCGGCCGGAAGATAAGTTGGTGCCTGTTGTCGTTACCGCTGTTTCGGCACAATCTGAGCTCAAAGAAATATTGCCGCCTTATTCATTTACGGTGTTGAGGATTTATAAATAGCGGATAGGAATATAAAGCGAAATGAATTCAATATTGGTTACTTCAAATAAAGGTAACTGAACAGCTTAAAAGAATGAAAAAAAAATTCATAACAGTGTTGCTTGTTTTTTTACTGCATTGGCCTTTCTGCGATTCATTTGCCCAGGAGAAAAATAGCAAAAGGCAGGAATATGATTTTTCTTTTTTAAGCAATAAAATACTAGGCTGGGTTGATAGCGGTTATTACAATGGCGCTTCTATTCTTATTGCAAAAGATAACAAAGTCATTTATAAAAATTATTTCGGGAGTTACAAACCTGAAACAGTTGTATTCATTGCATCAGCCGGTAAATGGCTGGCTGCTGCAACAATAGCAGCAATTGTTGATGAAGGAAAACTTTCATGGTATGATAAAGTAAAAAAATGGTTACCTGAATTTACTGATGCAAAGGGCGAAGCTACATTGGCGCAACTATTATCTCATACCGCAGGTTATCCTGACTATCAGCCGGATGATCAACCAATAGATATTTATCAAAACTTAAAAGAATCTGTTGCGCAAATTGTCAATCTTCCTGCTGATACATTACCCGGAACAAAATTCAAATACGGAGGATTAAGTATGCAGGTAGCAGGAAGAATGGCTGAACTGGCAACAGGTAAAGACTGGGAAACATTGTTTCAGCAAAAGATTGCCATTCCTCTTAGTATGTATTCCACTCATTTTACTCCTGTTGATTCCAGTGGGGGACATGCTCCAATGCTGGGCGGGGGCGCCAGGACAACTTTGCAGGATTACACCAATTTTCTTGCTATGATTTTTAATAATGGCGTTTATAAAGGAAAAAGAATTTTATCAGTAAATGCTATCAGAGCCATGCAGGCGGATCATGTGCTAAATGCAAAAGTGAACACAGGCGAGTTTGTTGAAAATGTGAGAGGCAGTTTGCGAAAAGATATTTATGGGTTGGGTGAATGGAGAGAGGAAGTAAATGAAAAGGGAGAAGCAACGCTCATCAGCAGTCCTTCATGGGCGGGAGCTTATCCGTGGATTGATAAGAAAAATAACGTGTATGGATTTTTCATGACACATATTGTACAAACTAAGAACGGGTTCAATTCGTTTTTATCAAGTCCTGTTCTTGCTATAATGGCGCGGAATATTTTAAAGACAAAACAAATTAAGTGATGAGGAAAATTTTTACTGCGTGTTTATTTCTGCATGCCTGTATTGTTCATGCACAGTCACATTACCCCGGTCAGCATGCCGGCAAATTTGAATTGGAAGATAAACTGAAGCTTGCGGTTTACAGTTTCGATTTGCAGGATGTGAAGCTGCCTGATAGCCGGTTTACAAAAAATAGGGAAAGAGAAGTGCAATGGTTGATGAGTATTGATGTAAACAGGCTGTTGCACAGCTTTCGTACCAGTGCAGGGGTGTACAGCGGGCAGGAAGGCGGTTATATGACCGTAAAAAAAATAGCAGGATGGGAGTCGTTGGATTGTGAGATCCGCGGGCATACAACCGGGCATATTCTTTCTGGCCTGGCCTTATTATATTCATCTACTCATGATGAAAAGTTTAAAACAAAAGCCGATAGTCTTGTAAAAGGATTAGCTGAAGTACAGCAGGCATTAAACCAGGGAGGTTACCCCGGAGCTTTTCCTGAAGAACTCATTAACCGGAATATTGCGGGCACAAGAGTCTTCAGGCATCACCAGCGAATTAAAACTGAATATGAACAAATTGCTTGAATATGTAAAACCTGTTGCCGGAAAGTCATTGACATTTAAAACAGTTAAAGAAGGAATAACGCTGAAACCATTGTATGATACGCACCGGGAGCGTTATGTGGTATATTGGGATATAAGATAAGTATGCATAAAGAAATAACTATAATACATAAATCGTATTCTGAATGTGGTATAAAAAGATAACTTTCGTTTTTACACTAATGCTCATATGCAGCTGTGCATTTTCACAGGAAGGGATCGGTAAGGTAAAGGCTCACCCTTACCTTTTCTATACGGCCGGGAATATTAAAGCAGTAAAGGAAAATCTAAGGAAAGATACCGTTATGGAAAAAGCCTGGCGTGAAATGCTTGCTAATGCAGATGCGGCAGCAACCGCAGGAAAGGGCGGCAGCATGGAAGAACTGAGTTTTGCCTATCGCATGACAGGTGATAAAAAATATGCACTTCAGGCAAAAACATTGTTGCAGGATCTTTTGAAGCGAGGCGCATGGGATGGATTGGATGACCGCAGCCCGAGATGGAACTCAGCATTGGGTACAGCCCGTTACAATGGTATGAGTGCTATCACGTTTGATGCCATTTATGATATACTCACACCAGGCGAAAAAAAACAGATGGCCGAGCGTATTGTAACATTGGGTATAGAGCCATCTCTAAACGACTGGATTTCGGCTGATAAAAGATTACACACTTTAAATTCGATGGGACACAACTGGTGGAGTTCAATTGTCTACCAGGCGGGGATAGCTTCACTTGCCATCATGAACGAAGTACCGAAGGCTAAAAAATGGGCTGAGGATGTGATGCAATCTGCGGACGAGTGGTTTGCTTTTTCAGGAAGTGTTTTAGAAAATAAGCCTTCCAGCTTTGATCCGGCAGGTGGTTTTTATGAAAGCATCAGTTATGCCAACTTTGGTTTTTCTGAATATCTTTTCTTCAGAGTGGCGTGGACAAATGCGGTATCAAAAATTTTGAAGCCTTATGATCCGTTGTTGGAGAAAACACTGGATTGGTTTATCCAAATGTCTTATCCTGCATCCGGCAAACTTCAATCTGTCAATTTTGGCGATACCAATCCTTATGCCAATGGCGACAGACCGGTGAAGCTGATGATGGCTTTGGGTTTTACTAAAAAGAGATACGAATGGTATTTGAGCAAAACCAAACGGGATCGCATAAAAGAAGATCTTGGCATCCACACACCGTTGGGTTTGTTGTACAGTCCGGTTATCAGCTCGTCAGAGCCTGCTCCTGATTTACCAACTTCTGCCATTTATGAAAATATGGGTTGGGCTTCTATGCGCTCTTCATGGAAGGAAAATGCAAGTATGCTTGCCATTAAATCGGGTTATACGTGGAACCATGCCCATGCAGATGCAGGTTCGTTTATACTTTATCACAATGGCAAAAATTTATTGATCGATGGTGGTAATGTCAACTACGGCAACCCGTTGTATAGCAGTTATTCTGTTCGCAGTGATGCACACAACGTTATCTTGTTCAATGGTAAGGCGCAGGATCCGCAGGATCAGTACCATGCTGTTAAAAATACAGGCCATTTATATAACCTGATGGACGCAGGCAATTTTAAATATATTCTTGCCGATGCTACAGGACCTACATCCCATTATTTTTTACGCAACTACCGAAACGTGGTTTGGGTGGGTAATGTGATATTGATTTTGGATGATGTGAAAACCTATGATCAGGGAAAGTTTGAATGGTTATTGCATACCGCTGTTGATGCCAGGAAGAAAGGGATCGACCTGGATATAACAGATGGTAACGCATCTGTTTTGGTAAGACCGTTATTTCCTGAAACCTTACCAAATGGATATCCACATGATTTTCCTGAAAAAATGCGATTGGAAGAAAAGCAGGGTGTAAAAGATCATGAACCCAACACAAAGGTTACCTACTATTCCATTTCCCCTGCAGAAGAATTGAAGCAAACAAAATTTATTACCGCTATTATTTTACTGGATGATAAGAATAAGCCAATTGAGGGGCCCTCATTGTCGGGCATGGCCAGTGCGAAGGAAATGAGAACTGCTTTGCCCGGGATTGAAAAACTGGAAGGTAATAATTATATCGGTGTGCGAATTACAGATAATGGTATAACAACCGATGTGTACTTCAACCTGATGGCCGATGGCAGGATCATGCACCGGAACAGCCACAATGAAATCAATGGATGGGAAACAGATGCTTACTTATTAGGTGTGACTTACAAAGAAGGAACCAACCCTTTAGCAGTTGAGAATATCAACAGTTGGTTTGTTGCCAATGGAAGTTATATCCGAAAGAAAGATG
The DNA here is from genome assembly GCF_029360765.1 of Terrimonas pollutisoli. GTDB lineage: Bacteria > Bacteroidota > Bacteroidia > Chitinophagales > Chitinophagaceae > Terrimonas_B > Terrimonas_B pollutisoli. The sequence goes on from NZ_JARKNA010000001.1 coordinate 361,871, forward strand.
AGGTGATCCTGCATTCACTTTCAAAAGTATTTCTGCACGCAAACCTGGACGATGAAACGCCACGGATTTTATTACAGGGACAACCATTGATTCGTGCAGAACTTTCTGTCAATAAGAAAGCTGCAAACGTGAAGCTGAACGGCCAGGCGATAAAGGCAGTGTATTCGGATAAGAAAATGTTGCAGTTAAAGACCGGCGGGTAACCCGCATTACATTATTTTTTCTTGAAAGACAAACGTCTTACACTAAATTCTTTTATTGTATGAAGTATAATGAGAAGCTGTTCGCTGTGATAGTAAGTTTAATTTTTTTAACGCATGTTTCCGCCCAAACAGACTATATGTCGCAGGTATGGGTGGCCGACAATGGCGACGGCACTTATAAAAACCCGGTACTGTATGCTGATTACTCCGATCCTGATGTGATACGTGTGGGTAATGATTATTACATGACGGCTTCCAGTTTTAATTGCACTCCCGGTTTGCCAATCCTTCACTCAAAAGATTTAGTAAACTGGCGACTGATTAACTATGCATTAAAGAAACAAATTCCTGAAGAAGTATTTAATGCGCCTCAACACGGTAAGGGTGTATGGGCTCCTTCGATGAATTATCGCAACGGAGAATTTTATATCTACTATCCCGATCCGGATTTTGGTATTTATATGATCAAAACCAAAGATCCTGCAAAAGAATGGAGCCAGCCTGTTTTGGTGTTAGCAGGCAAAGGCATTATTGATCCCTCTTCGTTTTGGGATGATGATGGACAAGCGTATTTAGCTGTTGCCTGGGCAGGTAGCAGGGCAGGCGTCAACAGTTTGCTTACCGTTTTTAAAATGAATAAAGAAGGAACCAAAGTAATTGATGATGGTAAACATGTATATGACGGGCATGACCAGGACCACACCGTAGAAGGACCTAAGTTTTTTAAACGCAATGGCTATTATTATTTACTGCCACCTGCAGGCGGAGTTGCTACAGGCTGGCAACTGGCATTGCGCTCCAGGAATATCTATGGGCCGTATGAACGGAAAGTAGTAATGGACCAGGGCAATACTGCTATCAACGGCCCGCACCAGGGGGCGTTGGTTCAAACGCAGACAGGCGAATATTGGTTTTATCATTTCCAGGATAAGGGTGTATATGGAAGAATTTTGCATCTGCAGCCGGTTCAATGGAAAAGCGACTGGCCCGTGATTGGCGTGGATAAGGATGGGGATGGAAAAGGAGAACCAGTTTTAGTGTTCAGGAAACCGAATGTTGGAAAGGTATACCCGGTAACAACACCTGCAGAAAGCGACGAGTTTACTACTGATACGTTGGGCTTGCAGTGGCAATGGCATGCCAATCCTAAGATTCAATGGTCGGCCCTGATAAGGAATTCAGGATATCTCAGGCTCTTTGCTTATCCCTCTGATTCGTCAAAAAATTTGTGGGCCGTTCCCAGCCTGCTGTTGCAAAAATTTCCTGCGCCGGATTTTACCGCTACAACAAAACTTGAATGGAATATTGAATGGGATGTATGGCAGAAAAAGAAAGCGGGTTTGCTGGTAATGGGTAACGATTATGCTTATCTGTCCATTTCAAAAAATGAGAACGGCTATCTTGTATCACAGGTAATATGTAAAGATGCTTTATCGGGAAATGAAGAAAATACAGTTGAGCAAAAGCCATTGAAAGATTCAACGGTTTATTTGCGGGTCACTGTGTCATCACCTGATGCGCAATGCACATTCAGTTACAGTGAAGATGGGATTAACTACAAAGCCATTGGAAAATCTTTCACAGCTAAACCTGATAAATGGATTGGCGCTAAAGTGGGATTGTTTTGTACAGGCGTACCGGGAATAAGAAATGGTGGTTATGCAGATGTGGATTGGTTCAGAATAACAAAATAAAAATATGAAGAAGGCATTGACACTAATGGTTGCCGGTTTATTTACTGCCGGAATAAGCTTTGCGCAAAGCAAAAAAATAAAACAGGTAGCAAAAGATGTAAATGATCTTAAAGAAGCGATGATTTCTGCTGACTCAGCAAAGCTTGCTGCCATTGTTTCGGATGATCTTAGTTATGGACATTCCGGCGGAAAAATAGAAGACAAATCTGCTTTTATCCGGGCATTTGTAAATGGTAGTTCTGATTTTGTTACGATTGATATAACTGAGCAAAAAATACGGGTTTATCAAAACACCGCAGTAGTGACGCATATACTGAATGCCACAACGAATGACAACGGAAAACCTGGTACGGTAAAGTTGTCAATACTTACAGTATGGAATAAACAAAATAGCCACTGGAAAATGGTTGCACGCCAGGCAGTACGGCCGCAGTAGAAATTGTTATGAAGAAGCAAAGCATACTATTACTCCTTCTGTTTTTTTTCGTTTCATCTGCTTATGCGCAAGTATGGCAATGGAGTGTTGCAGTAGATAGTGTTGTTTCTGGTGAAACAAAAGATCACCCGCAGGCTTATTTATGGATACCGGAAAATTGCAGGCAGGTGAAATCCGTTGTGTTTGCACAGCATAATATGGTAGAGGAGGGAATGCTGGAACATCCATTGTTCCGTAAAACGATGCGTGAACTGGGTATTGCAGAAGTATGGGTAACACCCGGTATCAATATGCCTTTCGATTTTACAAAAGATGCAGGTGAGGATTTTAGTTATATGATGAAATTACTGGCCGATGTTTCGGGGTATAAAGAGCTGGAACATGCACCGGTTATACCTCTTGGACACTCAGCTTATGCTACTTTCCCCTGGAATTTTGCTGCCTGGAATCCCGGAAGAACATTGGCACTGGTTTCCATACATGGTGATGCTCCGCAAACGAACCTCGCAGGTTATGGAGGTGCCAATGTAGATTGGGGAAACAGGAATATCGACGGGATTCCTTCTTTGTTTATCATGGGAGAATATGAATGGTGGGAAGATCGGATAAAGCCAGCATTTGATTATGTCGCCAAACATCCTAACAGTGCTATCAATTTGTTTTGCGATGCCGGTCACGGACATTTCGATTACAGCGATGAGATGATTGCATATGTGTGTATGTTCATTAAAAAAGCTGCGGCCAAACGATTGCCGAAATCAATGTCCATGGACAAACCGAATGTACTTATACCTGTAAAACCACAACAGGGTTGGCTGATGGATCGCTGGCACAAGAATAGTTTGCCAATGGCAATAGCAGCTCCTTACGCTTTATACAAAGGGAACCGTCAGTTTGCGTCATGGGTATTTGATCAGCAGATGGCCGATGCTACAGAAAAATTTTATGTGGCTGAGAGAGGAAAGAAAAAACAGGATATTGGATTTATGCAACATGGTGAAATCCTGCAACCGGTAAAAACACATGCCAATTATCAATTGAAATTTATTCCGCTGGAAGACGGGATCAGCTTTACACTTCGTGCTTTTTTTGCGGACACATCACGAACAAAACCGGTTACTGCATTTGCAAAAACCGCTTTGAAGATTGACAGAATCTGCGGGCCGGTAAAGAAAATCAACGACACTGCTTTTCAGATCAGTTTCAGCAGGCTTGGATTTAACAATCCAAAACGCAGCAATGATATCTGGCTGCTGGCGCATAACAAAGGGGATGATCAATACAAGAGTAGCGTTCAGCAACTGGATATGCGTTTCCCTCTATTCAATAAAGAGGGAGTGGCGCAACAAATTGAATTTCCCCAAATACAAAATCAAAAAGCTGGAATAAAACATATCAGGCTGAAGGCCGTTTCATCTGCAGGTGCCCGGGTATCTTACTATGTAAAAGCAGGCCCCGCTTTTGTAAAGGATCAACAACTGCATTTTACAAAAATTCCTCCCTGCGCAAAATTCCCGGTAAAGATCACGGTTGTTGCGTGGCAGTACGGTGTTGCGGGAAAACTGCAATCGGCAAACCCAATTGAACAATCTTTTTTTATCAATAAATAAACGGACATTGGTTTATGCAAGCTTTAGTGTTATTTGATCTGGAAGGCAAAACGGCTTTGGTTACAGGACGTGATGCGGGACCAGGACAAGCCATGGCAATAGCTTTGGCTGGCATCGCCTGCATCGGCGGAACGGTGTTGTTTGTGGACGGAGGATGGATGGCCCGGTAGACTTTTAACCTATATTGCAGAGTTTTTAATCAACTATTTTTACTCACTGTAAAAAAATAATGATGCAAATAAGTTTTCCAGCAAGAGTTACTGTTGCCATTTCCGGTTTGTTTTTTTTGTTTTTATCCTGTAACTCACCTGCGGGCAAAGACATTACCATAACAAACCCATTAGCGGCAGAGCGGCCAGATGAGTTAATCGTGTTGACGAAATCAGTTATTGAAGCAAAGATTGGAACAATACCCCCCGGAAAGTTTGTCTTGCTGACTACCGCAGACGACAAACCTGTATTGGTTCAATACGATGATATGGACAGGGATGGTAACTGGGATGAGCTGGCTTTTTTATATTCCTTCAAGCCGGAGGAAAAAGTCGGTTTGTCGCTGGCAATTGCCGATGCACCTGCGGCCATTAAAGCTTTTGTTCGGGCGCATGCAAGGCATCGGCGAAAAAATGCTGACAATAGTTTTGGCAATGATCTGCAAAGAGATTCTATACCTGCAGGTCAGCCTGCGACAGATTTTGCGAAGCAGGCCTATCCACCTTTTTTGACGGAAGGCCCTGCATGGGAGAATGATAAAGTTGGTTTCAGGTTATATTTTGATACACGAAATGGAAAGGATATTTGGGGAAAGATAACCAGCCGGATGATGATGGATGAAATAGGGCTGGACACCGCAAAGAATTATCACCTGCAGGCGGATTGGGGAATGGATGTATTGAAGGTTGGAAAATCATTGGGAGCAGGCGCATTGGCATTGTCTGTTCCAATGGAAAATGGTAAAGATAGTTTGATAAGATTGGGCGGCGTTAATATGGGAAAGGTAGTTTATGAAAAAATTGCCGATGGGCCTGTCAGGGCTGTCATCCGTTTGCATTATCCCGCATGGAAGTTATTGGACAACCTGAAGCCCGTAAGTCTTACCGAAGAGATCAGCATTTGGGGTGGACAATATTTTTATGAGAGTAAGGTAACAATTAACGGAGCCCCTGGCAATGCTAAACTGGTAACAGGAATTGTTAATCTCCACAGCAAGGAATCTTACCAGGTTGATACCGCCAATCATAAGATCCTTTTCACTTTCGATAAGCAATCTGAGAATAAGGACGAATTAGGAATGGGAATAGTGATACCGGCGAACAGCTTTAGCAACTACTTCACCACTCCCAATGAAGCAACAGATATTCAAAACACTTATGGCGTGCGCCTGAAAATAGCCGGGGAACAACCGGTAGTGTTTCGGTTCTATGCCGGCTGGGGTAAAAGCAATGATGCATTTTTATCGCAGGCAAAGTTCTCTGCTTACTTGAAAATGCAAGCTTTATACTGGGAGCAAATGGCTATAATCAATTAGCAAAAATCCGGGCGAAACATCCTTTTGCCCGGAGTTTTATTGGCTGAAATCTTTGCTGCCTGTTACACACTTTTTAGCGAAAAGGATTATGCCATTATTTCAATAGGTGACCATCGTTTGATACAATGGTCATTTTTTTTTTACTTGTGTCAACGGTTAAATTTTTCGTATTAAAAGCAGGAGGCAGATAAATATCCGCCCCCTCAATGTTTCCGTTTTTAAAAAACCATTAAATACGAAAAACCAATTATTCCACTACAAGTTCTTAGCCAGTTTATAAAGCATTTAATACCAGGTTTCGGGAATTGAAGGGTATGGAAAAAATTCCACAGGGTTTGGGATTATCTGCATGTCAGTAAAGAGGATCTTTCAATATTGTTGGTTCCCCGGATTACCTGTGGCGAAAAGGAATGGAAGAATGGAAATTGTATTGGCGCCTTAACATCCGATAGCTATCGTATTGAAATGGCGAAGACTAGATTTTAAAATCAAAATCGATTTTTCTTGAATTGAATGTTGGAGCGACATAAATTTACGTTTAGCGGAAATTTTATGGCAGCACTCTATTGGACTGAAGACTCCATTTTAAATAATCAGACCGACAAAACTTCACCTGCAGATATTTTTGCAGCATTTTGTGAAGCTATTGGAAAATATTTTGAGCACAAAGGCTTTAGGTATACAAGAAGTAGACCTCGTATTAGGTTTGAAACTGATGACTTATTTCTTGATATTAATTTTTGGAGTTTTCGAACCAATATGGCAGGATTGTATGTTACTGTTGAAATACTGCCATATGTTGGCTCAAAAAAACTAAAGAAGTGGATTAAAGAAAATAAAATGGGAAGAAACGAGTTTATTTTTGCACCACTTCGCTATGGCTTTCGAACTATAAACGTTTATGGTATATCTCATGAGGCATTTGGAAAACTTATAAATCAAATAGAAAGTTTAATTAGTTCTCAAATAAATATTGTCAATAACGAAGAATTTATTGACAGTTTATTTATGAATGATTGTCGAGGCACAATACGTGATAATTTTGCTTGCTATTTAGCAATGACTAGGGATAACAGGTTAACTAATTACATTGAAGACAACATCGTTGGTGTCGGCTCACCTTTAAGTTTCAATTTGAAAAACTTCCGCTAGGCTCGCAAAAATGGCGGCTTGCGGATCGTGTCTTTCCTCGTCCGGTTCGCTATTGAGCTACATATCCAACTAACGAATTACTATCAGAAAAAAAATATCTTGAGCTTTTAATCAATCATCGGCACCGGTTAGCCAGGGAAGCTGCTACTTTAAAGACGCTACCAGCCAGACAAACTAATTGACCTTAACAACAACTTTACCCTTTGCACGACCCGCTTCTACATAAGACATAGCTTCATTAGTTTGTTCAAAGGGAAACACTTTATCCATAACCGGTTTTATGACACCCGACTCTATTAGTTTTGTTATTTGACTTAGCTGTTCGCCTTCTGCTCTCATAAAAAGAAAAGAAAAGTTTACACCAAGACGGTTTGTTTTTTTCCTGATTCCGGCACTCAAAAATTTCAATATTATTTTCAAAAACCAATTCGCATTGATCTCTAGCCCAAAATCAGGGTCGGGCGGACCGGAGATAGAAATAACTTTTCCACCAGTCTTTACTACCTTCAGTGATTTTTCGAGTGTCTTTGTATCCTGACTATTCAGCACCACATCGTAATCTTTCAGTATTGTTTCAAAATCCTCTTTTTTGTAATCAATTATAATATCTGCACCCAAACTTTTTACCAAATCAATATTTGCGGTACTTGTTGTTGTAGCCACAGTAGCACCCAAATGTTTCGCCAACTGAATGGCGAATGTGCCTACACCACCGGAGCCTGCCTGGATGAAAACCTTTTGCCCTTTTTTCAAATTCGCTTTTTCAACTAGTGCCTGCCAGGCTGTTAAACCCACCAGGGGTATAGAAGCGGCTTCTTCCATAGAGAGGTTTTTAGGCTTAATGGCAACATCATTTTCATTCATGGAAATGAATTCTGCAAAAGTCCCAATCCGATGGTCTGCAGGTCTTGCATAAACCTCATCACCAACTTTGAATTTGCTGACATTTGAACCAACTTTCGTTACAACACCTGACACATCATGCCCCATGGTAAATGGAGTTTTATAAGGCAAAATCATTTTGAATTCACCATTTCTGATTTTTGAATCCAGAAGGTTCACACCTGCTGCATGTACCTGAACCAAAATATCAGTTTCTTTTACAACCGGGTCTGCTATTTCAGTTAGTTGCAATTTTTCTTTTTTGCCGTAGCGATTAACAATAAATGCTTTCATGCTCTGAATTTTTCTTTTTTGCTTTGTTCTTTATTTTGCTAAAAACGCCAATACACTTTTTACAAATTCTTCGTGATATTGAAATATGCCACCATGCCCGGCATCTTTATAAATAATGATTTCTGAATTAGAAAGGCGCTTATTTAAATCATAAGTATTACTACTCGGAACCATTCTGTCGTTATCACCATTTGCTACTAATACGGGTTGTTTAATTACTGATAGATCTTGTGGTGCTTGTAGTCCCCAGGCATGAATAGCTTTTAGCTGTCTTTGGAAGTTGCCAATTTTCATCTTTTCATCACGATTTTCTTTGCGTTCCTTTAACCGGATTAAAAATTCCTTCGCTGATTTCTTTCCATTTTCGTTTCTATTAAAAAAAAGATAGGTTTTAGCGTCTTTAAAACTAAATAAGCCTCTTAGTATATCCTGGTAAGTAATTCTTGTAACATTTTTTATTCCTTCTCCTCCGGCAGGGCCAGAGCCGGTTAGTATAGCTTTACGAACAAGCTGTGGTTCCTGGAGTAATATTTCCTGAGAGATAAAACCACCCAATGAAAAGCCAACCAAATCAACTTTTTCATAGCCTAACGCATGAATAAAAGCTCTTGCATCTGTGGCCATTTCTGCAATGGTTTTTGGCGTTTTACCTTTGGTAGCACCTACACCTCGATTATCAAAAGCGATTATCTGATGTTGTGAAGCAATGCCATCTATAATTCTTGGATCGCAGTTATCCATTGTGGCAGCTAAATGGTTTAGAAAAATAATTGGTATGCCCGAATTATTTTCTCCAAGTTTTCTATAAAAGAATTTTGTTCCGTTTACATCTGTGGATTCTGTTTTTACATTTTGATATCTCATAATTGTTGATTTATTTAATTGTGAGAATACATTAATAAAAGTCGTTAAGGCCACTATTAATAATAAACTATATTTTATGTTCATTTTTCCTTTTGAATTTTGTTATTCTTTACTATCGTCCGGATTTATTCGTTGGAAGATCACCTATATGACCCGTGTTCAGTGCTTGAGCGTACTTCTCCCGATTCAATAAAGGGAGCTCTCCGGTAGCTGCTGTAGTAGCAATGTAGTCGAGCATCAGATGTTGGGCTTCTTTTGATTGATCTCTCACGAGAAACTCAGCATGCTCAAGTTGTAAACCTTTTTCAATATACATTGAACTACCAAAGTATACAGATCGCTTAATAGCCCCGAGAGACTTCTTTGAACGGCGACTCAAATATTCTGCCCGCTCTATTGAGCGTTCAAGCACCTTATTCTGTGGTACTACTTCATCAACCGCCCCAAGTGCAAGAGCCTCTGCTGGCGTAAACGGCCTACCTTCAAGAATAGCATTTAAAGACTGCTGCATGCCAATTAAGCGAGGCAATCGTTGAGACCCTCCGCCACCCGGAGTAAGTGTGAGCAGTACTTCCGTTAATCCGATTACAAAGTCCCCGTCTGCCATGATGCGAATATCACATGCCCACGCCAATTCTGCACCGATTGCCAGAGCGGTACCATTAAGAGCAGCAATGAATATGGTGCCACTTGCATTCATTTTCAGGAATGTCGCATGCATGTTATCTAATTGCAAAAGTGTCTTGAGTTTTGTCATTCCAGCAAGTGATCTGACAATAGGTATTTTATTAATTAGTCTCGCCATGCGTGAAACAACTCCTGCAAAGCCTGTATTGATAGGAGGGAATCCTACACCGCCCTGTTGTAGCCAGGTAACATCGGAGTGGCTCAGGAACCGATCCGGATGAGTGCCTGTGAACACAACGGCACGAATGTTCGGGTCCCGGTCTGCTCTATCAACCAACTCTTTCAATTGCCTGGCAATCTCTTGATCCAACAATGCATGAGGACCACCGTCGATACGGGCAACGAGTATCGCTCCATGGTTTTCGGTATTGATGTTACCATTGGGCTGAGTGGACTTGCCACTATTCATTTTACTTTGCATTGCTTCCCTATTCTAAGTTTTATTTTAAAATTTGTTTAATTTTTTAAGAACTCCTTTTTCTAAAATACCATAGGCGAAGTGCTGCAAATTGATCAAGGCAGAAGTGCCCTTACCAACAATGTTCCTGAACTTAGGCTTATCAGTTTGAACCACTTTAAGCACTTTCCCTACAACAATTGAAGGGTCTTCGGCTTGTTCTACTAAGTCATTAGTGAATTTTTCAATTTTACCCCTTAACGTATTGTAATCTTCAATTTTCGTTAAAGGCGAAGATGAATTATCTAAAATGCTTGTTTTAAAAGCAGAAGGTTCAATCATAGAAACACTAATATTAAACTCATTCAATTCATAACGTAATGATTTGAAATACCCTTCCAATGCGTGTTTTGAAGCAGCATAGTAAGCGGCATTAGGAAATGAAACAAGCCCTACAATTGAACCTACAGTTACTATTTTACCGGATTTTTGTTTTCTAAAAAATGGCAATACAGCATTAGTTACCTTTATAGTTCCCCAAAAGTTAGTTTCCAATTGTTGCCTGCCTAACTGAATGGGCGTTTCCTCTGCAATACCCGACACTAAAAAACCTGCATTATTGATTAGAATATCCAAACGACTTATTTCTTTGAATATCCTTTCTGAAAAAGTATTAATTGACTGCTCTGAATCAAGGTCTAATGCAATCATTTTGAAGGGTAACGTTGTCGCATACTTTTCAGGGTTTCGGCTTGTGCCAATTACATTGTAACCCTTTTTGTGTAGCTCGTTTGCGACTAACAAACCAAAGCCTGATGATGCTCCTGTTACTAAAATATTTTGTTTCATTTCTTTTTGTTTAAATAGTTAATCTGTATATTTGCTTGCATTTTGCAAGTGCAAATATAGCAATTACTTGCAAAATGCAAGTAATTTTAAAATATTTTTTTTATGAAATCGAAAAAAAGGTCAGATTGTCCCGTTTGTAGTTCGCTTGATGCATGGGGAGATAAGTGGTCCCTGTTGATTATCAGGGACCTGATGTCTGCAAAAGAGTGCACTTATGGCGATTTTCTAAAAGCCCCGGAACGTATAGCAACGAATATTCTGGCTTCAAGGTTAAAGGAACTTGAAGAAAACAAGATCATTGAAAAATTAGATCATCCGGATAGCAAAGCAAAGGTGTTATACAGGTTAACCAAAAAAGGCATCGACTTGCTTCCTGTAATGGTTGAAATAAACTTATGGGCTGAAAAATATTTCCCTATACCGGCTGACAAGAAAGCAATGTTGAAAGAGGTGAAAAAGGATAAGGCTGCATTTATTAAGTCAATGACTAAAGTATTGGAGAGACAAGGTAATTAGATAATTTATTATTAAGCATTTCCAACACCTAAGAAACTAAATAACTAAACAAAAAAGAAAAACAGCAGCTAACAAACCCATCAAGTGGGGCTTGGCATCCAAACATCAGCTATTTGCTACTGTCAGCAGTAGTTCGGGGCAGACGAATAAAGCCCGGCAAAAGTTCTTAACTTCATCGACAAGCAAAACCAAGCTTCGGTTTCTAAAATATTCCACCGCAGCAATACCTGACCGTTGTATTTGTAAAGACATCAAAAGATTTTTTCGAAATCAATGGAAAACAGAATAAAACGGCTGCTCTAACATGCGCAAGCAAAAAATTTTACCATATGTCTTCGGGTAACCCGGTTATATCAGTTATGCTGGCAGTCGTAAGTACACCCACAGCTGTTAAATGGTATAAGACGGCTCTCGGCGCTATTGAATTATGGAACCTTGGTTCGGTAGCTGGTTTAGAGATTGAGGGAGCAGTCTTTTTTGTAGGTGAGCCGGCAAAGAATGGATGGGAAAGCCCTGAAAGGCTGGGTATAACATCAGCACGAATAGAAGTGTTTTGTGATGATCCGGATGCATTTATAGATCGTGCTGTGAAAGCAGGTGCAAATGGTAGCCTTGATAAAATAAAAAATCACGAGGCGCCATGGGGCATTCATAGACAAGGAGGATTTATTGATCCTTTCGGGCATATCTGGTTGGTAGGGGACAAATCTCCTTTAAATCCTTTTCCTCAATGAAATGGTTCTCTTTTCATTTCATAACTTAGTGATGGCAGGCAACCGAAGCCTGCACACATGACGGCCGGACATAACAACATACATCAGGTGAAATGAAATACTGGTACCAACAACCACATCGGTTGCTGTCAGCATATGTCAGAACGGTTTTGATACTGGAAGGATTTGTTGAAGCAGACCCGCCCGGACTGCCACTTTTTACCAATGGCATGCCTGCTTTACTCTGCCGGACTGAAAAAGATCAGACAGGAAATGAGAACGTCATGCAATTAACCCTGTTTGGAAAATCTATCCCGCCAGACTGCTGGACGATTAATGACAATACAACTATCATCGCCTGTTTCTTTAAACCATTTGTACTGGCAGGTATATTTAATATACCCGCCATGAAATTAGTAAAGGCCCCCGTTGATCTTTGCACCTGGAATCCGCATAAAACAAATGCGCTGATAACGCAATTGATCTATGCAGGATCAACGCAGAGCAAAATGGAGGTACTTGATAATTTATTAATTCACCAGTTGCAGCAACAGGAGAGGGAATGTGAAATAATTAAATATGCTACGGATGAGATCCTGTGCAACCCGGATACGGAAATCTTATCCGCAATACGGAATAAATTGAATCTTAATGAAAGGACCTTTCAAAGGATCTTTAAAAAATATGTAGGGGTCAGTCCAAACCAATACAGGCGCATCTGCCAGTTTCAGCTTTCCTTTGCGCAACTCAGGACTAAAAAATTTGATAAGCTTTCAGATGTTGCTTACGATAACGATTTTGCCGATCAAAGCCATTTTATCCGTTCATTCAAAGAGTTCACACAAACCACACCCAATGATTATCTCAGGTCTGGTTTGAAAAAAAAGCCATAGTGTCGTTTTTATTCTATTCACTGATCCTATACTTTTATTTCTTTGCTATCAAATCATAAAGAATGAATGAGAAAATAACTTCCTGTCTTTGGTTTGACGGGCAGGCAAAAGAAGCCGCTGCATTGTACTGCTCTGTTTTTGCCAATGCAAAAATTACAAGCCAGTCGCCCATCGTAACAAGCGTTGATATTTCAGGGCAAAGCTTCACGCTTTTGGATGGAGGACCTATGTACAAACCCAATCCTTCCATTTCATTTTATTATATCTGCGAAAATGCAACGGAGCTTGACCGCATCTGGAATGCATTTAGTAAGGAAGGGAAGGTGTTGATGCCTTTAGACAAATATCCCTGGGGCGAAAAGTATGGATGGATATCCGATAAGTACGGCATTTCGTGGCAGCTTGCCCTCGGCAAAATAAGTGACGTGGGCCAGAAAATAACGGCTTGCCTGCTATTTACCGGGAAACAATATGGTCGGGTGGACGAAGCCATAGCACATTACTCTTCTATTTTCAAAAACACCGGGGTTGACGGCATCCTTCGTTATGGGGCTAATGAATTGCCAGACGGGGAAGGCAAGGTAAAACATGCGCAGATCACTTTAAATGACCAGAAATTTATGTTGATGGAAAGCGCCGGGCCACACAACTTTAGTTTTAGTGAAGGTGTATCATTAACCATCCATTGCGAAACACAGGAGCAAATAGATTATTACTGGGAAAAGCTCACTGAAAGCGGGGAAGAAAGCATGTGCGGATGGCTGAAAGATCAATTTGGTGTATCCTGGCAAATCGTTCCAACTGTATTGAACAAGATCATGAGCGATCCGGCCAAAGCAGGCAAGGCAGCACAAGCTTTTATGGCTATGCGAAAATTGGATATTGAACAAATTGTGCATGCCTCCATTTCCTGAAGCTCAGCTTATTCTTTGCAAGCGATAACAACTGGTGATCGGTTTTCAGCTAAAAATACTTTTACTTTCACCAGGTGATTGACGATTAATATTTCAATAGCAAATCGCTTATAAAACAATAAGGCATGAAACGTTTATTACAACTATTCTGCGTTGCTTTTTTTGCAACTCACGTCAAAAATGATCTACGATGTAAGATTAATCTTACTTCGTAAAAATCCGATTTTATTTCAGCGTAGTGCTTTTTACCTTGCGCCGCTTAAACCACTACCTGTTAATTATGCCTTACTTTGTTGTTATTGCAAAGGATAAAAAGAATGGAGCAAAAAGAAGAAGAAAAATTACACTGGAAGCTACCGGCAGAGACAGCGCTAAAATCGCATTCATTGAAAAATGCAGGAATGTGGATTTTGAACCTGATCTCACTACGCTCAGAGAAATTACCCGCAAAGAATATGATGCGATCATTGCAACCCTTTTAGGGAAAAAGGTTAAGAATTGAACAACATAGCACATTGTTGATGTGGCTTTACTTGTTGCAAGTGTATTATTGAAAGCCTGTTCTCAATGTCAATGCACAGGAATCCCTGGCGGTAAAACACCTCCTGTTATTACGGTTATATAATTAAATGCATTTTTAATTTTGCATGGCAGGTAAACTAAAATAGAAGGTTGCTCCTTTATTTACTTCTGCGTTGGCCCACACCCGGCCGCCATGCCTGCTTACTATTCGCTGCACCAGGGCCAGGCCAACGCCGGTTCCTTCAAACTCTTCCAGGCGATGCAATCGCTGGAATACACCAAAAAGCTTGTTGACGTATTTCATATCAAACCCAACACCGTTGTCCTTTACATTGTAAATAACTTCATGAGCTGTTTTAACAGATGTGATCTCAATGACGGGCTTTTCTTTTTCACGGGAATATTTTATAGCGTTGGAAATAAAATTGACCCACACCTGTTGTATCAGGCTATTATCGCACCAGGCCGGCTCGAGGTTACCGATGTGCAGCGTTACATTATTTGTATTTACCAGGTGCTGTCCGGCAATTACTGACCTGACCAGCTCATTCATATCCACCCGGCGTATTGTCAATTCTCTTCGGCCCAGCCGGGAAAAATGAAGAAGATCATCAATCAGGGTACCCATTCTTTGTGCATTGGCGGTTATGATGCCAAGCAGCCGGTTTCCTTCTTCATCCAGTTTTGCAGCATAGTCCTCCATTACCGCTTTGGTATAGCCATCTATTATACGCAAAGGGGCACGCAGGTCATGAGAAACAGAATAAGAAAAAGCTTCCAGTTCTTTGTTTACAGTCTCTAATTCCCTTTGCGCTTTTTTGCGTTCAGTTATATCATAAATGATATTGATTGCAAATTTTTCTCCCTTCAATAAAATTGTCTCAACTGAAGCAAGTATATCCAATATTTTTCCCGATTTATTCCGGATCATCATTTCAAAGCTTTTTGCCGATCCATGCTCCCTGATAAGCTGCAATATCTCTTCCCGTTTCTCCATGTCCACCACCAGTCCCAACTCTGTGGAACTGTGATTTAATAACTCTTCTTTTGAATAGCCGGTGATGTTAGCAAACGCATCATTTACCTCAATGTAGGTGGAGTCGGAAAGCCGTGTAATGGTGATACCCGCTGCACTTGCCCTGAATGCTTTATGAAATTTTTCTTCACTTTCTTTTAACTTCAATTCTGCCTTTTTTTGTTCTGATATATCACGCACAAACCCAATGAACAGATATTTTCCGTTTGAAATCGCCGGAGAAATACTGAGTGATATATCAAGTTCAATATTGTTTTTATTGATGGCCTGGATCTCAACTGTTTTTCCAATCACTGGCCCCTTCCCCGTTTGCAGAAAACGGTTTAATCCCGTTTTATGCGCTTCCCTGTAACGGTCCGGAATAATGGTGTCACTCAGGAGTTTTCCTTTCACCTCATCACTACTCCATCCAAAAATAGACTCAGCCTTTGGGTTCCATTGAGTAACATACCCGTTATGGTCGATAACAATCACCGCGTCAGGCGCAGCTTTGAAAATAGTTTGTATTTGCTCTTCTCTTTCCCTCAAAGCATTTTCAGCCAGCTTGCTTTGAAAATCTCTTTTGTTCAGGAGTGTAACACTATACAATACAATACCCATTAACACGACAATGATGCTAAATACTAAAATGTTTACGCCAAATTCAAGTGTAAAGCTGCTTGTCCAATGACCGACCATGCGTAAAAGGCCAAGAAGAGCAGGTACCAGTATGGCCGCAGGAATTAACCTTCGTGCAACCATGCTTCCTGCAAATGGTCCTGTAATTTCCTTCATCAATCCTTTATCTGCATTAAAAAACAGCATGGATAAGGACAAAAGAAGAAAACAAGCGGCGGAATGAATTGCCATCGGCAGATAAGTGAATACCCCGTAAAATATTTTTACCTGGTACAGATAGCCTAATATGGCAAACAGGCTTATACCGGCGAGAGTCAGGAGAATAATATCAGAAGCAGTCCTTTTGTTTATTGTTTTCGCATGCAAAAGCAATAAGGCAATACCTGTCAGCATAAAATTAATCGCAGCAATTGGTACAATGCGATCAGATTGCAGTTTATTTTGAAACAGCAGTGCGTCAATTTGAAAATCCAGGCCGAAGGTGAGAGAAAAAAATTTTAGCGTCCCAATTAGTAAAACCAATATGGCAAAAATGTAGCCGGTCTTTCGTTTTCTCCCTGTGAGCTGGTCCGTAGTCTGAAAAAGGAATGAAACGGCTGCAAAAATAAATGCCAGTGCAGCAATAGGATTCATCGCCTTGGCGCCGGGAAGGGGGCGTGTTAAGACTAGAATATCAAACTGCCACCCAATCAGCACAAGCAAGGCAATCGCTATCACGGATATTGCTAAAATTACCGACCACCTTATCATTTCATTGGAGAAGCCGGTCTTAAGAGTAGAACGCTGCATCTGAAGTTGAATTCAATTAGAGAACATTGTTTCACTTTTAATCAGCGCCTTAACGGTGAGCAAAGCTACACTTTATTCAAAATCTTTGTCAGGATTTGAAAGAACGGATCATTCATTTTATCATTTGCAAAATGCTGCTTGTAGCGAAGACTCTGTCACTCGCCCGCAAAGACTGTACCGTAGCTTAGGCTTGTCGATCAAATAGCACCGGGTTGATGAAACTTATCATATGAATGCTTTTGTAAAGTATGCGGAATACGGACGTGTTGAAAATTTTTCTTAGTGACGGAAGCCGGTCCACATCTATAAACCGATACAGCTATATAAAATAGTTAAACCTAATTTTGTTCAAATGAACAACAAGGCCGGTGATTTGATAAAAATAAAACGTATTTATGATCCTCCCGATCCAAAGGACGGCATTCGAATCCTGGTTGACCGGCTGTGGCCGAGAGGTGTAAAAAAGGAGAATGCAAAGGTGGATATTTGGATGAAAGAAATTGCTCCTTCACCGGGTTTACGCAAATGGTTCAATCATGAGCCTGCAAAATGGGAGGATTTTAAAAAAGCATATAAGGAAGAGTTAGAACATTCAAAAGTTATCGGGGAGCTGGGGGAGTATATCAGGGTAAACAAGAAAATTACTCTCCTGTATGCTGCCAGTGACCAGGAACATAATCATGCACTGGTCTTGTTGGATTACATAAAAAAAGTTTTCCGGCCCGGTAAGAAATAAATGATAGTCAGGAAACGGCGATTTGATTCATCACTCTTTCAATCATCCGGTCACAACGGGAAAGATGAAAATGAAGAATGTCTTCTTTTTTATAATAGCCGTTTAACGACTCTTTCAATAGGGCTTTGGCCCGGTTGAGCCGCACTTTCACGTTGGCTTCGCTCAGATCCAGGCACTCCTGCGTCTCTGCAACGTTCAGGCCCTCAATCTCCCGCATGATGAAAACAATTCTGTATTTATCAGGAAGATTACGAATGGCTTCCTCCAGAATGACTTTTAATTCAGTATTCAACATTTGCCCAACAGGCGTTCTCACGGTGGCTGTCTGTTGCTGATAAATTTCTTTATCCATAGTATCGTCATTCATATTAATGGATCGGCCTCTTTTTTTTAATCGTAACAAGCTTTCATTGATCAGTATTCTTGTCAGCCAGGTAGAGAAACTTGCTTTAAAAGCAAATTTGTCCAGGTTCTCCCAGGCATTGATATAGGCTACCTGCATGATATCTTCCACTTCCGCGTCATCATTGATGATTGACATCCCCACCCGGTAAAGACGTTGGTTGTACCGGCGAATAATGATCGCATAAAGGTTTTTTTCACCGCTTAATATCCTGCCGATAATCTCTTTGTCAGAGATAGTATCCGTTGCAATAGCGTCCCGCATGTCCGTAATGTTGATCAATCTGTAATTAGAGTAACGGGAAATGATAAGGTTACAAAGTTACCCGAATATTTTTTGAAAGCTTTTTAAGCATTTCCGGCTGTATGCGGGCCCGGCGCCCCTGGCTGATATTATATCACAGGTCTTATCCAACCTGAGTGGGGCGATAACGCACTGATAGTAGAAAGTAGCTTAAATGTCGGACATGAAGCGGAATGTATACTGGTGAACTTTTTTTCAACGAATCATTTTATTCCGGAAAATATTGTAACCTTTTTTTAGCGCAACACTCAAATATTCAGTTCGTCACATTTTAAAATTTAACGCAAATGAAAATTATTAAAACTGCCGGGGCAGTGGGTGTGTGTATGCTTTGTATGACTTTTTTGTCAATAACACCCGTAATTGCTCAACAAAATCCAAAACTCTCAGATCCGGAAGTGGCATCGGTAGCTGTAACCGCCAACCAGATTGATATCAGTTATGCAGAGATTGCGAAGAAAAAATCGAAAGATGCTGAAGTCCTGAAATTTGCAGAGACGATGGCCAGGGATCATAAGGCTGTGATAGAACAGGCCGCTGCATTGGTCAAGAAGTTAGGCGTGACGCCAAAAGATAATGCAGTAAGTCAAAAACTGCTGGCTGATGCCGAAAAAACGAAGAAATCATTACGTGCCAAATCAGGCAAGGCATTTAATAAGGCATACATCGATAACGAAGTGGCCTATCACAAAGCCGTTATCAATGCGGTAGAAAATCTCTTAATACCGGAAACTGATAATGCCGAATTAAAGACTTTGTTACAAAATGTGCTCCCTGCTTTAAAAGCGCATTTGGGACACGCCGAGATGATTCAAAAAACGATGTAATGAAAAACCAATTAATGATGCTGAAGGAAACTGTTTGTTTGGCGATGTTACTATTTCTTTTGGAAGCTTGTTCATCCCCTGCTGAAAAAATAAAAGCCGAGCCTGTCAAAACTGTTGAAGAAACCAAGCCAACCATGCATGCAGTGGAAATCATCCAGATGAAATTTTATCCGGCTGAATTGAAAGTAAAAAAAGGCGATAAAGTTGTGTTCGTTAACCACGACCTGGTAACACATGATGTAACAGAGGAATCAAAAAAAGCCTGGAGCTCCTCTCCGCTCGCAACGGATCAGACATGGATATTGGAAGTAATAGAAAGTGTAAATTATTACTGCTCTATACATCCGGTGATGAAGGGTAGTATTGTTGTGGAATAATTTAGGTCGGCGATTATTGTGAAGTGATGGTTTCTGTTTTATTGTAACATAACCGCCTCATTGTCCCGGGGCGGTTACTTTTTTTGAAGAAGCAATAAATAGAGTTGAGTGTAACTTTTCCGAACGTGTTACGCTTATAAAGAAAAACTGCGTTTTTAGCAGTCCTGGCAAAATTCCGGAACAACAGAAAGTGATGTCACATTGGGTATCCTGCGACCCATTGCGAAGGGGGCAATGATCCGTGCAGCTGTGAAGTGAATTCCCGTCAACAATATTCTACACGGCAGACCTCAAAATCATTACAGGAATGAGATAAAGACCTCTATTTTTTAAGGCCTTTAATACTGGTTTCTTTGTGTTGGTGATTTTGATATCCGTACTCTGTGAAAACATCAACTTAGTGATGATCCATCTCAAATTTTTTTTTCTTCACTTCTGAAAACGTTTTATGGAAAAGTATGTCTCATACCGTACGGATGATTTCGAATCCGGCAATGCTGCCCTAAATGACCTGGCAGATCAATTGGTTCAGACTTTTGTTGTAAAAGCGAATCAACGTAATATTTGCCTGGTAAATGAAATTCCCCCTCATTTACAATTAAAAGCGGATATACAAATGACCGCCTCTATTGTAAGCGGACTCCTGGCTTCTCTTGTCTCCCACGCCATGGATACCTGTATACGCCTATCGGCAAAAAAATATGGTAATGTAATCTTATTACAGGCACGGGATGGAGGTAGCCTGAATTCAAGTCTCGTAGAAGCACAACTACAGGTGTTGCAGCCGCTGGCCGAAAAATTAAAAGGATCTATTGCAATTACAAGTCAGCGAAAAAATGCTACTACCATTACTTTCGGTTTTCCTAACCTTCCTTATCGAATATAACCGATAGTAAACATTCTTCCTGCTTATCAGAGCAGGAGAAATTGAATTTTTTTGTTGGTTTCGGTTAGCTGCAGCGTAATGAGGTCAACTTGTAGATAAGAAATTGATAAATTATTTTCCCGGCACAAAATTGCGTTGCCGGTGTCAACAATAATGGTAATTTTGAATAGCCACAACAACCTCCCAACATTTTGAGCTTCCTCTGAAAGTCTGTTTCAACGGCTTCCAAAAAACTACGAATGAGATTATTCAATGGTTCTTTTCAAGCAACGTGTAATATTGATTAATTATGAAGCAAGAGGTCAGATGCTTGTTAATAGAAGATGATGTAGACGACCAGGAGATTTTTCAAATGGCATTACAGGCGGTAACTCCTTTGGCAAAATTTACCTGCACTTCTAATGGCGTGGATGCATTGAACTACATACAGGAAAATGCGGACTATTCTCCATCCATGATCTTTATTGACTATAATATGCCATTAATGAATGGCATTGAATGTTTAAAAAATCTGCGAATGATAGAACGGTTGAAATCTGTCCCCATTTACATCTGGACTACGACCAATGATGAAGGCATCAAACAGCGATGTAAGCAGAACGGCGGTACTGATTTTATTGTAAAAGCCACCCGGCTGCAGGAATTGGAACTTGAGATTGCAACCCTTTTATCATCGATTGAAACAACAGCAAGCGATAAGGCAGGGTCGTAAAGATGGGAGGACAGGAGTTCAACTGTCTTAGAATAAGCGATCGGATCGCCAATAGTTTAAGACCGGTTGGATTATTGAGGGATAATCCGCATTGCCGGGTGTCAGTAACAAAATTCACAGTCACTTATTTCGTATTGGGTCAGCACAAGCTGGCTCTTTTTTCGTAATGAAAGTTGACGTAGAGTCAGGAATTACATCATTGCATTCACAAAAAATCGATAACCCACCCCGGACTCTGTTAATATAAAATCGGGACGGTTGGGATCATCTTCAATTTTTTTTCTCAACTGTGCGATAAACACTCTTAAATATTGTGATTGGTTAATAAAACCCGGCCCCCAGATAGCTCTCAGGAGGTATTGATGTGTCAATACTTTTCCTTCATTCCTAACGAGCAAAGCAAGCAGGCTATATTCGGTGGAGGTAAGCTTAACCAATTGCTTATTTTTTTTAACCGTCCTGGCGTTGAGGTCTATTTCCAGTCCCTGGTAATTCAGCACCGTGTCGCCATCCTCTGTTGCTGCGTTTCTCAGAGCCGAACGTATCCGGGCCAACAGTTCTCCGGTGCGGAAAGGTTTCGATAAGTAATCATTGGCTCCATTATCCAGTGCTTTGATAATGTCCTGTTCATTCTTTTGAACAGAAAGTATAATAATCGGATTGGTGTACCACATCCGCAATTTTTGCAAAACAATATGGCCGTTTTCATCAGGCAACCCGAGATCCAGCAATATCAGGGCTGGCGGATGATTGGCTGCAAGTATTTGTCCTTCTTTGGCAGTGCTTGAAGGCCTGCAGGTATAACCATTGCTCTGCAAAGTAATTTCCAGCAGCTTCCTGATCTGTGGTTCATCGTCAATGATTAATATCTCAGCTTTATTCATTTGCGGGTACGTTAAAATAGTTTGTTTTTACAGGAAAGCAAAGGATAAATCGAGCACCACCGCCCGCGGGTTTTTCCAGGTCAACTGTTCCCTCTAATGCCTCGGTAAATCCTTTTACAATAGAAAGCCCAAGACCGGAACCGGATGTCTTAGGGTTTTTATAACGGGATAATTTATCGAAAGCATCTTTCATCGCAATTGCAGTAAATCCTTCGCCATTGTCTTCAACGATTAGCTGCAAAAGGTCGGCATGGCAGCTGGCCGCAATGCTGATCTGGCAATGAGCCGCTGTATGGATGGCTGCATTATTGAGCAGGTTGTAGATGACTTGTTCCAGTATGCCCTTATCTGTTTGACACAACGGTAGGTTGGGATTGATATGGATGGCTATCTTTCTTTTCGGGTTATTTTCTTCCACTCTTTTTACAACATCAAAAACCAGTTCCACTACATCACACCAATCATACTTTGGTTGTATATGACCCGATTCAAGCCGTGAGATATTGAGCAGGTTTTCAACCTGAGCGTTTAATCGTAATGCGGCTTTTGAAATCTCCCCGATCAATTCATCCTTATTATCGTTGGTGAGGTAAGGATTCGATTGCAAATTATCCGTTGCCCCGATGATGGCAGCAATCGGCGTCCGAAGCTCATGTGAGAGAGAATTCAGAATGGTATTATATAGTTTGACACTGTTGGCCTTCTCTTCTTTTAACCGTGCCATCTTTTCAATTTGCCTGATCTTATACGTTAGTACGCCATTGATGATAGCAATCACAAAATACATGATCAGCAGGATGCCATCTTCGGTCGCATGCACATGAATGGTAAAGCGGGGCGGTATAAAAAAGAAATTCCAGATAAAGGCACTCAGCGCTGCTGAAACCAAAACGGGTAAGATATCAAAAATGATGGCCAGCAATGAAACCGAAAGCAACAAGATAAATGCTACCACTCTATAGCCCACCCATTCCGATAATCCAAAACATACGACAGAAACCAAAATGATAAAAGCAAGGCTATAAAAATACTGTTGCTTCTTGCTAAGCGTTGGAAATAAAAATCTGTTCATGGAAATCAAAGTACAAAAGTAAAGTCATCCCTGCTTACTGATTCAGGTTTACTTTTTTACCGGTATAAAGATTTTATAAAGGTTTATAGCTCACCGCAATCAGTCAGCACAACCGGTTCTACATTTGCCCCCAAATTTTAAAAAAGATGTCTTCGCACAATCGTGTTACGCTGGCTGGTATTTTGATTGCGTTGGGAATTATTTATGGCGATATAGGCACATCGCCGCTTTATGTGCTGAATGCCATCATAAACGGCAAAACTATCACCGACGAGCTGATAATTGGATCACTCTCCCTTATTATCTGGACACTGACATTGCAGACAACGGTAAAATATGTCATTCTTACGCTGCAAGCAGATAACAAGGGAGAAGGTGGTATTTTCTCATTGTACGCATTGGTGAGACGAAGGAAAAAATGGCTCGTCATCCCGGCGATGCTGGGCGGTGCTGCGCTGCTGGCAGACGGAATGATCACCCCACCCATCTCGGTTACCTCGGCTATTGAAGGATTGAAACAGGTGCCTGCCTTTCATGATATCAGCCAATGGACGGTAGTGTATATAGTGATTGCCATCATTGCCGCTTTATTTTTTCTGCAGCAGTTTGGAACAGCTTTCATTGGCAGGTTTTTTGGACCCGTAATGACTATTTGGTTTACGATGCTGGCCGTGCTTGGCATCATACATTTTTTTGAATACCCCGGCATCGTCAAAGCTTTTAATCCTTATTATGGTATAAAGCTGCTGATTACTTATCCGCAGGGCTTTTATATTTTGGGTGGTGTATTTCTTTGTACCACGGGTGCTGAAGCTTTATATTCAGATCTGGGGCATTGCGGTAAGTGGAACATTCGTTACTCCTGGATATTTGTAAAATCCTGCCTCATCCTCAATTACCTTGGGCAGGGTGCCTGGCTGCTGATAAATCAAAAAGGAAAACTGGTTAGTGCGGATATAATCGAAGCTGGCTTCAATCCGTTTTATGGAATAATGCCGCAATGGTTTTTATTTTTTGGAATCGCCATCGCCACTGCTGCAACCATCATCGCCAGCCAGGCCCTCATCTCAGGTTCCTTTACGCTTGTCAGCGAAGCCATGCGGCTCAACCTTTGGCCAAAGCTGAAAATTAATTACCCCACCGAAGCCAGGGGGCAGCTCTTTATTCCCGCCGTAAACTTTTTGCTATTTGCCGGTTGCGTAGGCATCGTGTTGTATTTCAAAAAAGCTTCTAACATGGAAGCGGCTTATGGTTTGGCCATTACCGTCACCATGATCGCTACTTCCGTACTCTTTGCCAATTATTTAGTGATACGTCGCACCCGGCCAGTATTGATTTACCTGTATCTCGGCGTGTATTTCGTGATTGAATTTAGTTTTCTCTACGCCAATATGGACAAGTTTCCGCACGGCGGCTATGTAACATTACTGGTAGGCGGTCTTTTGTTCCTGGTGATGTATAATTGGTTCAAGGCGAGGAAAATCAAGAATCGCTACGTAGAGTTTGTGCGGCTCGAACATTATATTCCTAAAATGCAGGAATTGAGCAATGATAAATCTGTGCCTAAATACGCTACGCACCTGGTTTATCTCACCAGTGCCGACAACCCGAAGGAGATCGAGCATAAGATTATTTATTCCATTTTGAACAAGAAGCCCAAAAGAGCCGATATCTATTGGTTCGTGCATGTGGATACGCTGGATGATCCTTATACGTCCGAATATGCGGTGACGCACATCATTCCCAATGATATCATCCGGGTGGAATTCAGACTGGGCTTTCGGGTACAGCCGCGCATCAATCTTATGTTTCGAAAGGTCGTAGAGGACCTTGTCATGAATAAGGAGGTCAATGTCGCCAGCCGCTATGAGTCATTGGAGAAAATGAATGTAATCGGCGATTTCCAGTTCGTCGTGCTCGAAAAATACCTGAGCCAGGATAATGAATTGCCGTTTTGGGAAAGGGTAATGATGAAGCTTCATTTTTATCTGAAGGAGATAAGTCTTTCCGAAGAGCGGGGCTTCGGCCTGGATCCAGGCAATGTTGTGGTGGAAAAATTTCCGCTCATCGTCTCACCGGTTACGACCCTCAGGCTAAAAAGAGTGGAGGATTAATGAAAAAGCAGGATGATAAAATACTATCCATGCTGCTGGTCATCCTGGCCTGGTTACTTGCCCTGGCATTCCTGGTGTGGGTAATCTTTAAAATAAAATGGCTGTATGGATTGTCATACATTTTAAAAAGGATTACATTTTGAAGTTATCTCTTTTAACGTGTACCCAATGAGCCTTTTTTAGTGGACGATCGATCAGGCTTAGCCTACCGGGATGTGTATACCAGTTCTGCGTACTAAAAGTGTTCGATTCTATGTCTCCGGTCTGTTGTAATTTCAAAGCTTAATCGGCTATTATGAAATGGATTACGAGAGAGCGACCAAAGGTCGACAGGATAGCTTGTCCCTGGCTGATCCGAAACTTTGTTGATAAAGAAGCTGAATTCATCTATGTGCCGGCAGATAAGGTAGCAGAAAGGGCCCATGCATTGTCAGCAATAGCTTTTGACATTCCCGGCGTAGAGTACTCGCATCATGCTGACAAATGTACATTTGATTATATTCTTGAAAAACATCAACTCACAGATGCGGCCTTACATACTTTAGCAGTGATTGTAAGAGGTGCAGACACTGACAGGCACGATATCGCCAGCCAGGCTTCCGGCCTGTGGGCCATCTCTGCGGGTTTGGCTTACAACATCAAAGACGATTACGAATTACTTGAAAAGGGAATGATGATTTATGATGCCTTGTACAGTTGGGCCAGCCATCTGCAAAAAGAAAAGCATACACAGAACCCTGTTGACCATTTGTTCATTGAGGTCTTCAATAAATTCATCAAACAAAAAGCTGCGCAAAGAAAAACACCTGATTGGGTAAAAGAGCTGAAACAAATAATACAGGACCAGGTGGATACTAATTTAACTTTAACTGACATTTCAAAAAGCCTGGATATTCATCCTTCCTATCTATCCCGGGAATTTTCCCGGTATTTCAACAATCTTTCGTTTGGTGAATACATAAGAAAGTTGCGTATTGAAAAAGCCGTTGAGTTAATGAAGACAACGGGCTATTCTTTGACCGAAATTGCCTACCTCACGGGCTTCTCCGACCAAAGTCATTTTACAAGAATTTTCAAACAGCATTTTGAGAAAAGTCCCTCAGCCTATAAAAAAGATTTAGCAAAAGATCAATCACGTACAAAAGGTTAAATGCATTCTATTTCCAGGTCTTAATTCCAAAGCATATTTGCTTTCTAAACTGGCTAACATGAAATGGATAACAAGAGCCAAACCTAAAATAGACAGGATTGCCTGCCCCTGGCTCATTAAAAATTTTGTAGATAAGGACGCTGAATTTGTCTATGTGCCGGTAAACGAAGTGCTGGCAAGGTCAAAAGAACTGGATGCAATACCCTATGACATTCCAAACGTGGAATATTCACACGACGGAGAGTTCTGCACTTTTGACTTTATTGTTAAAAAGCATCACCTGGCCGATCCGGCTTTATTGCAACTGGCCATTATTGTGCGTGGAGCGGATACCGATCGTTTTGATCTGGCGCCGCAAGCTGCAGGATTATGGGCCATTTCAGCAGGCCTCTCTTATAACATACCTGATGATCACGAAATGTTACGAATCGGAATGAAAATGTATGACGCCCTGTACAGTTGGGCAAAATATGTTTCTGATGAACGTCATAGCTGGAACCCTGATTTAAAAGTATGAACACCGGTACACCCAATTATTCGCTGAAAGATTTGATAGTCTATTTTCTGAAACTCGGTACAACAGGTTTTGGAGGACCGGTGGCCCTGGTAGGCTATATGCACCGCGATTTGGTTGAAGATCGCAACTGGATTTCCGAAGAAGAGTATAAACAGGGGTTGGCCCTGGCCCAATTAGCACCGGGACCACTGGCAGCACAATTAGCAATTTATCTCGGCTTTGTTCATTACCGCGTTGTCGGAGCAACATTGGCGGGGCTTGCATTTGTATTGCCTTCATTTCTGATGGTTGTGTTGTTGGGCATTGCTTATAAATTGTATGGCGGGCTGCCCTGGATGCAGGCAGTTTTTTATGGAGTGGGTGCAGCCGTAATCGGTATCATTTTCATGAGTTGCTATAAGCTCACGACAAAATCATTGGGAAGATTTACCCTGCAATCTTTAAAAG
The DNA here is from genome assembly GCF_029360765.1 of Terrimonas pollutisoli. GTDB lineage: Bacteria > Bacteroidota > Bacteroidia > Chitinophagales > Chitinophagaceae > Terrimonas_B > Terrimonas_B pollutisoli. The sequence continues at coordinate 388,893 of NZ_JARKNA010000001.1, forward strand.
AGAACTATTTGTTATGGCTCTTTTTTATAGTATCGGCAGCTATAACCATTGCAATAGAAAGAGAAGAGATCCTGTTATTCGTAGGCACAGGTTTATTATATATGTTTATTAAGGCGCCGCCAAAATGGTTGACAAATAAAGCGGCCAATTCAATTGCTCTCTTGCAAATTGGATTTTGGGATTATGAAATGGGTGTGCTTGGTAAGATAGCCCTCTTTTTTACAAAGGCAGGAGCTTTTGTTTTTGGAAGTGGTTTGGCCATCGTTCCATTTCTTCATAGCGGGGTAGTAGCAGAAAATCACTGGCTCACAGAGCAACAGTTCCTGGATGCTGTGGCAGTAGCGATGATCACTCCGGGCCCTGTGGTTATCACCGTTGGCTTTATTGGTTATTTGATTGCTGGCTTTCCAGGCGCCTGTGTGGCAGCATTGGCAACATTTCTTCCCTGCTACCTGTTTACGATTTTGCCTGCCCCTTATTTTAAAAAGATAGCCGGCAACAAAAGTATTAAAGCCTTTGTGGATGGAATTACGGCAACGGTAATTGGCGCATTGGCTGGCGCAGTAGTGGTAATGGCTACCAGAACTATTGTCGATATCCCCACGGCTTTAATAGCGGCTGCCACCATTTTTGTTTTAATTTACATCACCAAAATCCGGGAGCCTTATATTATACTGGTTGGTGCAGCATTGGGTATCCTTTTTAAACAAATGATATGAATAGAAAGCAATTTATTTCAGCTTCAGGTGTTTTAGCCGCTACAAGCATTTTACCCACTAATTCTGTATTGGCGCAGCATTATGAAGAAAATGGCCTGGATAAACTGACCGATGCAAACGGAAATTTTCAGCATCTGCCGCTGCCTTATAACAAAAATTTTCTCGAACCCCACATGGATGAAGAAACCGTTTACCTGCATCATACTTTTCATCATGGCGGGGCCGTAAAAGCGGCAAATGTTGATCTGCAAAAAATCCGCAAAGCAATGGATGAAAATAACCTGGAGACGGTTGATTACTGGACAAGGAAATTGTCTTATCATTTTTCCTCGCATGTGCTGCATACCATCTTCTGGACGAACTTAACAAATAAGAAAACGGACCCTGGCGGCGAATTGCTAAAGCGGATTGAAAAAGATTTTGGCAATTACGATAAATTGAAAATGTATTTAGCAAAAACATCCAAAGATATTGATGGCAATGGCTGGGGTATTTTAGGCTACCAGCCTTATTCGGATAAACTTACCGTACTGCAATGTGAAAATCATGAAAGGCTTACACAATGGGGTGTCATCCCTTTGCTGGTGGTAGATGTTTGGGAGCATGCTTATTATCTTAAATACAAAAACAAACGAACAGATTTTGTGGATACGATGTTGCAAATCATCAATTGGGATAATGTGGCGGATCGGTTAAACACGGCAATTAAACTAGCGAAGTAAAAATGCATGAAAAAAATGAAGATTGTTCATTTGTCAATCTTTAAAATAAAATCAGTTTAATCATTATTGAGTAATGATAGAATTTGAAGAACGATGATCATCGGTTTTTAAAATTTTCTTGTGAAAGCGATTTAAATATATTTGCAAATACAAAAGCACGGGGTGCCTGGTGGAAGCCAGGCTGAGATTATACCCGGAACCTGATTTGGATAATGCCAACGTAGGGATGCAAACTGAAAATATTTTCATTTTATGCTCCATTCTTTGGTTATCCAATCGAATGGAGTTTTTGTTTTAAACAACAACATGAAATGGAAATACAAAAAGCAAACGCTGAATTGATTCCCCGCAGCCAGCAAAACTGGCAAAACAGGCCGGAGTGGTTTTTTAATCGTGAACATACTGACACCTACGAGCAATGGTATGAAGGCCGTTACAAACGGGCCGAGATCTGGCAAAAGAAAATAATGGAGCAGCTTGTTTCAAAAGATAGACGGGTAAAAACGCTGCTTGAGTTTGGATGCGGTACTACCCGCTTTACCCGTTGGTGGAAAGAGATAGGCATTGAAGCGACCGGTGGTGATATTTCTCCACTCATGTTATCACAGGCCATCGAACTTTTTGAAGGCGACCTGGTAATGGCTGACTCACACTATATGCCATTCAAAGACCATGTGTTTGACGCCCTGGCATTCATTACCACTTTTGAATATTACAAAGATCCTGTACAGGTGATCAGGGAAGCCGCACGGGTTGCCAGATATGGTATAGCGATGGGAATGATGAACCGAAACTCCACCAAAGTGGTAAGAAGAAGGGTGCAACAATTGTTCGGTAAAAATCCTTTTTATATCACCGCCACTTTTTACACACCTGCACAGCTTACAAAGATCATCCACCAGGCACTTGAAGGACGAGACTATTCCATTGAATGGACGTGCACGGGTCTTCCCAAATGGTTTCCTGCACAGCAATGGAGCTTGCCGCTGGGAGATTTTTTCGGCTTATACATACAACTAAATGATGTGGCATGAATGATATAAATGAAAAGCTTGGGAAAATAGATCAGCATTTGTTTGAGCACTTTATCAGCAACAAATGTGGACGACATCGTGCTGAAGTCATTGCTGGGCCACAATTTGGCGTAGACGTTGCGCTCATTGATCTGCCGGGTGAAATAGCAATGGCGTTAACCAGTGACCCTTTATCTCTTATTCCAACCTTGGGCCTGCAAGAATCTGCCTGGTTATCCGTGCAACTGATGGCCAATGACATGGCAACAACAGGGTATGCACCTATGTATGGACAGTTTGTATTGAATCTCCCTGCTGGTTTTTCAAAAAGTGATTTTAAAATTTACTGGGATTATATCCATCAATTTTGTTCTAAAATAGGAGTAGCTGTAACAGGCGGGCATACGGGTTTTATTGAAGGACAAAATTCTACCATCGCCGGAGGCGGTACGTTTTTTACTGTTGCACCTAAAAATAAAATGCTTGTATCCAAATATGCCAACCCGGGAGATTCTATTTTGGTGACAAAGGCATGTGCGATCTCTTCGGCGGCTATTCTTGCGATGAGCTTCCCCGAAACCGTCCGCAACAAATTGGGAACGGAACTTTTTCAAAAAGCCTGCGATAGCTTTTATGATACATCTTCCCTGGAAGATGCATTAGCGGCTGCCGGAAAAAACAGGGAACATGATGATATAACTGCTATGCACGATGTAACGGAAGGTGGTGTAATGGGTGCGATATACGAATTGACCAAGGCTTCGGATAGTGGTGCGATCGTTTATAATGAAAGATTACCTGTCGGTCACCTGCAACAGGAAATTTGCGAATTATTTTCGTTGGATCCGCGGCATTGTATTGGTGCCGGTTCCATGATTATTACCTGTAAAAAAGGAACAGCTACTGCTGTTATCAATCGCCTGGCCAGGGAAAATATTGCTTGTGTGGAAGTGGGAGAATTGGTAGAAAAAAACAAGGGCATCAAATTGATTGAAAACGGAACAACCAGCGATGTAGTTTATTTTGAAGAAGATCCTTATTGGGCAGCTTTCTTTACTGCATTTAATTCAGGATGGAAATGATAACAACATTTAAAAGAAATATAAAGCCCGGCATTTATGTGGTGGTTGATCCTTCCATGGCGGAAGCTGTGCTGCTGGATAGAATAGAACGATGTGCGCAGGAAGAAATAGTGGCGCTGCAGGTCTGGGATAATTTTTTACCTGGGCAAAACATATATAAGCTGCTGCAAAGGATCTGTGAACTGTGTCATGCAAGAGATATTCCTGTAATCATTAATAACAGGTGGCAATTGCTAGAAAATATACCGTTGGATGGCGTCCATTTTGACAAAGTCCCCGGAAATTACCAGTTGATAAAAGAAGTTATAAAAAGACCATTTATAAGCGGAGTTACCTGCAACAATGAATTATCAGTGGTGCATTGGGCAAATGAACAACAGTTGGATTATCTTTCTTTCTGTTCAATGTTTCCTTCCAGCACCAGCAACAGTTGCGAGCTGGTGCATTTCGACACGATCCGCGAGGCAAAAAAAATTTCCTCCTTACCTGTTTTTTTGACGGGAGGTATACGTCCCGGAAATATGCATGAATTGGATGGACTGGGTTATACAGGTATCGCTGTAGTCTCCGGCATAATGAATACAAACAAGCCGGATGAGTCAATAAAAGAATATCGCGAAAAACTAAAAAATAAATCATGAGAATTGAAACGATAAAAAAACTTTGTTGTCCTTTTGATAAGTCTGAATTGGCGTTAACAGCCATTGCAAAGGATATCAATGAAAATATAATCGAAGGACTGCTGATCTGTGATGAATGTAAACGTGTATATCCTATTGTAAAAGGAGTACCTATTATGAGCCCTGACGAATATCGTGAATTTAAATTGGAACAACCTTTATTGGAGCGATGGCAAAAGCAACTGAATGGAAAGTCGGTTGATAATTTCCGGTTGGTTGACAAGAATACAACGACCTAAAGCCCTGGTGCTCACCCTATTTCCCGGCTTTGAAAATAGCATGAAATTTTTGGCACTGGATTGGCACGTAGAAATGTGCACAATTCAATTGCGTGAACATAGTTCTAAAATATTTCAATCTGTTCTTTCTCCTGTTGCCCGTGATGTTGTTTTCGCAGGTAGACCAAAGGCGGGCCGGCAATCAACGTTTGAACGACACTATCTGGACCACCGGGCTGCAAACACTTTTTTCCAGCCAAACCATCGGCAGCAAGGTGACAACGCAATTGCGCTCTGCTGTTTCTACAGGTAAGCCTGGCATTATCGTTTCCTTTGGTATTACCATGAGCAGGGAAAAATTAGTGACCGCAGATGACGAAAGCAAAGCCATTTTAAAAACAACCGGTGGAAAAAGAATAACACTACAGATCGTCAGCGGGACGATGACTAATTTTTTGGAAGCGCCAACTGTCCTGGAATCAATTCTTCATTTTAAGCTTCATCCGGATGATATTGCGCTTTTAAAAAAAGAAAAGGTAACAGACGTAAACATCATTGTTGAAAGTGGTAACTATAACTACGGCTTGCACGAAAAGGCGCAGGGAATTTTAAATACACAATTAAGCCGGGCGTTAGATAGAACGAATACAGGAATAAAGTAAGCGGATTGCTTTTGAGTGCATAGAGTTCTGTAATCAGTTCAACTGCCTGAAGGCAATCGCATCCGGCATTTGTTTCATATCTACTAAAGGATGAACCAAATATTCCTCGGCAAAACTGGCGCAGAGTCGTGCATAAAAAGTGCTGGGCTCACGGGTGATCATACCTACTTTCAGGCGGTCACTCTGCTCCATGGCAGAATTTACTAATTCAATGGCGGCTGTAAAAGGGAGCTTAAGGTTCAGCAACAAACTATCCGGGTTGGCAACAGTCAGCAGGTTGGTGGGCTGACCATAATTAGAGGCATCCAGGATGTAATCGGCAAGTTCCTTCTGCCGGTGGGTCTTCAGTGTGTAGAGGATCACGGGAAATTCAGTGATCACTTCAATCACTCTTTTTTTGTTTTTCATGAGCTGTTGATTTACTGTCAAAGTAAAGACAGCCGGCAGCCGAAAAAAATAGACTCTTGTATAGATCTTTCGTAAGTGCATTAACAATCTGTTTGTAGAATAACAACGACATACAAATCGCATCGTGCAGCGATAACATTGGTCTCAGAGTCTTTAATAGGCATGTTTATTAGTATCCGGGCATATCCTAGGTGATAAGGTAGCATCCAAAGCAGGGTTGATTATTTTGGCAATAACTGTTTAATCGCTTTATATCGTTTTAGCAAACAACTGCCAATCCCCAACATGCCGGCTATATTTTTAATTTTAAGTTGTTACCGGATATTTTGTTAATATTGGTTTGCGATTGCTTATGATGAACAACGACGAAACTTTGTGGAAAGGGCTGAAACAAGGCGATAAGGAAATGTTTTTGGCCTTATACAAAAAGTATTACCATAGTCTTTTATTTATTGGGCTAAAGGAGATAAAAGATGCCCAATTGGTGAAGGACACCATTCAGCAAGTGTTTTTATACCTGTGGGAGAAAAGGAGTACTATAGACGAAGCAAAAAATGTTAAAACCTATATCATTATTTCCTTTTTAAGAAAGCTTACCGGCGATTGGAAAAAATCCGAAAAGACAGGCAGTTTACAGGTGGTTTGGAATCATTATTCCGAAGATCCACAGCCTAACCCCGAAGAAAACCTGATAAGGAAGGACGAGCAACATCATCTGTTTAAACTATTGATGCATCATATTAATGATCTCCCTAACCGGCAGCGGGAGCTCATTGTTCTCAAGTTTTATGAAGGACTCACCTACGAGGAAATTGTGCAAAAAACAGGTTTATCCCATCGCACGGTCTATAATAAAATCCATGAAGCATTAAAGAAACTAAAATTGGATATGGCGACCAACCAACAAGCTCATGGCGCCGCACTAATGTTATTGGTTTCAGCTATGGCTTCTTCCTGCATCATTGAAAGTTATCACTAATCTCCTGTTACGGCTCAGCCTTTTCAGCACTGATTCTGCAATTTTTAGAAAAAAGACATTCTTTTTTCAATTAACGGGTAAAAATTGCCCGCAGGACACTCTGTTTTAAAAATGGTTATTTAAAACACATTATGAAGTCTGATAAAATGGATGTTGCGGATTTATTGGCAGATGAGTCTTTTATTAATTATTGCAGGAGGTCTTCACCGGAGGACGTGACATTTTGGGAAAATTATATCAGGGAAAACCCTGAGCGCCGGTTGTTGGTGGAATATGCCAATGAAAAGTTTATTCAACTATTCAATGCGTTGGGAGAAGCAGACATGGAAGAACAGGCAGTCCGCTTAAAAAGCAGGTTAGACTTACTGGATTTAACGGAGCCTGCACCCGTTGTTCAGATGGAGGGATTTGAAAGGAAAAAATCCGGTCACAATTTTTCATTGTTGCTTAAACTTTCGGCCGCCGCCGTATTGTTTATAGGCCTCTTTCTTACCATTAATTACTATAACAATGGCAGGAGCAAAAACAGCAAAACATTCCTGGCGGCATACGGTGAAAGAAAGAATATTCAATTGCCCGATGGTTCCGATGTTACATTAAATGCCGGAAGTAAAATAGAGATCAATGAAAGTTTTGGCGTTTCCACCCGTGATGTTTATTTGGAAGGGGAGGCGTTTTTTGATGTAAAGCATAATGAAAAACTTCCCTTTATTGTTCATACCCCGGCCATGGATGTGAAAGCCCTGGGCACCGCTTTCAATGTAAAGGCTTACCTGGATGAAAGGATCACTGAAACTTCATTAATAAGGGGGCTGGTGGAAGTGACACTTAAAGAAAATAATAACCTTACCATGCTGCTTCGTCCTAATCAGAAAATAAAGTGGGAACACCCCTTCGGTGATGCTGGTTCGGCTGTAGTAAAGAGCGGGGATAATTTAAATGTAACAGACAGCCTGGTGAAAAAACTACAGGTCACGGATTACGGTAATATAAAAGAGGTGGCCTGGAAAGACAACAAACTGGTGTTTGAGGATGAGTTGTTTGGCGATATAGCCGCATTACTGGAAAGGTGGTACGGCGTAGAAATTGAATTCAATGATGATGCGATTCGCAATTACCGGTTTACCGGAGTTTTTGAAAAAGAGGATATCAATACAGTACTTGACTTTTTAAAAGAATCCAGGAGATTTAATTATACAATAGAAGAAGGAGAGCCTTTGAAAATAAACTTGTCTAAATAAAAATACAGGGAAGAATGCGGCAACATTCCCCCTGTAGTAAAATTTTGAAACACTTTTTCTAAAAAAAGTAGTTTCTATTTTTTAAAAAAAACCAAAATAAAGGTATGAAAAAAAATCATGCTTGTAGGTGGAGTTTTACAAACCTATCACTAACGAAGCTGCTTAAAATCATGAAACTAACTTCTATTCTGCTATTTGTCTGTGCAATGTCGGTCAATGCAGGCGGGTACTCCCAGGATGTGAAGGTCAATCTTTCGCTTACAGGGGTAAAGCTTACGAAGGTCTTTAAGGAGATCGAAAAAGAAACAAAGTACCGATTTACTTTTTGCAACGATATTATTCCGGAAGGCCGGATCTTTACTGTCAATGTAAGAGCGACACCAGTATCCCGGGTGATGAATGAAATAATGTCGGCAACAAAACTTAAATATCGGTTTGTTGAAGAATCCGGCATTTTTATTATTTCAGAAAAAAGCGATGAGGTATTAGATGAGCCTGAAGCCCCCATACTACGCACTATCACCGGTACAGTAACCAACGATGCCGGAGAGCCATTGGCCGATGTATCTGTGCAGGTAAAAGGTTCGACCACTGCTACTATTACCGATGCCAAAGGTTTCTTCTCGCTTGATGTGGACGATAATGCCAAAATCCTGGTGTTTTCATTTGTTAGTATGACAACCAGGGAAGTGAGTATTGAAGGGAAAACCTCGGTACAGGTAACTCTTCAATCCAATAACAGGGCAATGGATGAGGTGGTCGTAGTAGGTTATGGTACACAAAGAAGAGCTTCAGTCACCGGGGCTGTTTCCAGTGTGAACAGTAAAACGCTGAACGAGCTGCCGGTGCTGAGCGTTTCCCAGGCATTACAAGGTCGTGTTGCCGGGTTGACGGTTACTAATAATGGAAGCCCCGGGGCAGAGCCCATTGTACGGATCAGGGGTATCAGTTCGATCAGCTTTGCTTCCGATCCGTTATATGTTGTTGATGGGTTTCCAACAGGCAACCTGTCAACTATTGATACTAGAGATATCGAGTCTGTCGATGTATTGAAAGACGCCTCTGCTGCTGCTATCTATGGTTCAAGAGCTACCAATGGTGTGATCATGATCACCACTAAGAAGGGCAGAAGAGACAGCAAAATACGGGTGAGTCTTGATTCTTATGTCGGCACACAGGAAGTTACAGAAAGGCTTGATTTGTTGGATACCGAAGGGTTCAAAAAATATGCGCTTGCATACAGGGGTAGCCAGGTAGAAAGATTAACTGCACCAATGGTGGATCAGCCTACTCATACCGGGGCTACACAAACCTACGGACAAACCAATACCGACTGGCAGGATGCTTATTTCAGAAAAGGAAACATGACCCAGCATAATGTAGGCTTAAGCGGGGGAAATGATATATCCCGTTTTTATGCTTCTGCCGGTTTTATGGACCAGGAAGGTATTGCTCCAAGTGTTGGTTATCGCCGTTATAATTTCCGTCTGAATTCAGATCATGTCATTAGTAAAATCTTCACTTTCGGTGAGAATTTATATGTGGCTTATGGCGACCAGGCTTATGATAATAACGAAACAGGCTCCAGGACGAATTTGGTCAATGTAATCAGGATGTTTCCTCATATCCCGGTGTATGACCCGACCTCAAATGGTGGGTATAGAGGTGCCCATCCTGTTTTAGATGGTGGTGATCCTACAAATCCTGTTGAAGACGCTGAGCTAAAAAATCCCGGTAACAGAAAAACAGCAAAGATTTTAGGAACAGCTTTCCTGGAGATCAATTTTACCAAATGGCTAAGATTTAAATCAACATTTGGTATAGACTATGCCAATGGTTTAGACTATCGCTTTTCACCGATTTTCAACGACAACGGAGCCGTTGCCGGTTCAAGTTCAACCCAGGCTACTATTACTAATAACCGCGGTGTTTCTACAGTGCTATTATATACTGAACAACTTTCCTTCGATAAAACTTTTGGCAATCATCACATCAATGCTATTGCCGTTTATGAACAACAAAGCCAGCAAACACGTAATGAAAACGCAAACGGTAAACAAGCTTCGAACGACCTTCGGACATTAAACAATGCCACCAATGTAGGTGTGCAAACACTGGTCGGTGAAAATACATTGATCTCATACCTGGGTCGTGTGAATTATGATTTTAATGGAAAGTACCTGGCGAGTGTCGCTGTTCGTCGTGACGGTCTTTCAGTTTGGGCCCCAGGAAAGAAGTGGGCAACATTCCCGTCAGCTTCTATTGGTTGGAGAATTGATGAGGAAGATTTTATGAAGGGCCAGGAAAAGATTTCTGAGTTAAAATTAAGGGCCGGCTACGGCGTTACTGGTCTTAATGGAACGGTTTTAGGCAACACACCCTGGCTGGTGACTGTAAATGCCAATAGTGCTTATTATCCCTTTGATGGTGCAGCTACCAGTGGCCCCGCTTCTTCTATTCAGCGTTTAGGAAATAAGGAACTGGAATGGGAAAAAACAAAACAATTAAATATTGGATTGGACCTTGGATTTCTGCGAAACAAATTCACTTTGTCCGCTGAATATTACCAGAGGAAAACTGATAACTTAATTTTGAACGTCCCGCTTCCTCCTTCCTTTGGTTATATCACCAGTGAAGTAGCACAAAACGTTGGTTCCATGAAGAACAACGGCTTTGAAATGCAATTAGGATACAATGACAGGGAAGGCGAATTAAAATGGAACGCCAGTGCCAATCTTAGTTTTATCACCAACGAAGTAACAAGATTGGCTGAGGGAGTTCCGAATATTGAAAAAGGGGGGGACCAGGATTTTGGATCTTACAATATTACCAATACAGCCGTCGGTCACCCTGTTCAATCGTTCTATGGTTGGGTGGTAGAAGGTATTTTTCAAAATGCTGCAGAAGTTAGCAGTCATGCCACACAAGTTGCTGGAGCTGCGGGAACAGCCCCTGGTGACCTTAAATTCCAGGATACTAATAAAGATGGGGTAATTGATATAAAAGATCGCCAGTTTTTAGGAAGCTTCATTCCTAAGGCTACCTATGCATTTACACTGGGAGGTAACTATAAGAATTTTGATCTGTCTATTTTCTTACAAGGCGTTCAGGGTAATAAAATCTTCAACGCGACAAGGGTTATTACGGAAGGTATGGTTCGTTTCTTTAATGCAGGCACACAGGTATTAAATGCATGGACTCCTTCTAATACCAATACCAGTATTCCCAGGGCTATTTCCTCTGATCCCAATCAAAATGCCCGGCCTTCGACACGTTTCCTTGAAGATGGTTCTTATCTGCGCTTGAAAAATATCATGCTGGGTTATAACGTTTCGGCCACCTCTTTGCAATCATTAACCAAAGGAGCGGTGAAGAACTTCCGTATTTATGTTTCGGCTCAAAATATCCTGACATTTACAGACTACAGCGGATATGATCCCGAAGTAGGTAACAGAACGCCCAACCAATCATTAACCAACGGAATTGACTTTGCTGTTTATCCCCAGCCAAAAGCTTACCTGCTTGGTATCCAGGTAGGTTTTTAACAGCAAACATTGAGTCAACTTTTATAAAATAAAATAGTATGAAATGAACCATAAAAATTTTGGAGCAATTTATACCAACCGCGATGAAAATTTTTATGGTGAATTACATGTGGCCCAAAACAATAAAAATTAACACATGAAACAAAATATAAGTAAAAGGTGTCTGGCTGTTCTCCTGGTATTCACCGGAATAGCTGCCTGTACCGATAAACTGGATGTTCTCGATGAAAACAACCCGACAACCGAAAGTTATTTTAAAACTGCTTTGGAATTGCAGAATGGCGTAAATGCAATTTACTCCACCTTGCGCTCAGCAGAGTTGGTTGGAAGGGAATGGTTCTTTACGCATGACATGAGAAGTGGTGAATGTTCACCGGGTGGTGCGCAATTAGAAGCTCCAAGGGCGGAGTTATTGAAGCAGGCTTCACCGGCACCATCTAATTCTGTAATGTCGAATGTATGGACGGGTTCTTACCAAATGATCAACAGGGCGAACCAAGTGCTTTTGAAAGCACCAGATATAACAGATAATACAGCGCTTAGAGATCGCCTGGTTGGTGAAGCTAAATTTTTGAGAGCCTGGGCCTATTTTGAACTGGTATCGCAGTGGGGTGATGTTCCGCTTTATACAGAGACGATTACTTCTACTACCGGCTTCCAGGGCAAGTCGCCTGCTGCGGATATTTATGCATTTATCATCGCCGATTTGACGGATGCTGCTCAAAAATTACCGGCTACTTATTCCGCTTCTGACAATGGAAGGGCGACAAAAGGCGCCGCTAATGCCTTACTGGGAAGAGTGCAAATGCAGAAAGGCGATTATGCTGCGGCAAAAGCTGCTCTTTTGGAAGTGTATGGCAAATATTCATTGGTCAATTATTTATGGAATTTTGATGGTGATGCCATAAATGATAAAGGTGTTTCAATTACGAAAGGGCATGAATTTAATGCAGAGTCTATTTTTGAAGTTGTCTTTGTAGATAGAGGAGATAACAATTTTAACTGGGGGTATAATGGTGAAGGTTCCACAAGCCCGTTAAGTACAGTACGTAACCAGGAGTATGGTATTACCTGGGGAAATATAATTCCTTCCGACCGCTTGCTGAATGAATTTGAGCCGAATGACCCAAGGTATAAATTTACCATTTTTGAGGAAGGCGATCAAATATTGACTCAATCACCGGTGGACCAACCAAAGACATTGACAGCTGCTGATATGAATGTTGCCGCCAGCACAAAGAACGGCGTCACAAAGAAAAGATTTTTCCGCAAGTATGGTATTTACGATTGGGTTAATTCCGGTTTTCATCCCGGTGGTCTTAATCATCGTTTAATTCGTTATGCTGATGTATTACTGATGCTGGCGGAATGTGAAGCGGAAGTTGGAACACCGGCGCAGGCTGCCAGTTATATCAATGAAGTTCGTAGCCGGCCGGGTGTAAACATGCCTGCGGTTACATTGACATCAAAAAACGATGCATTAAAGGCAGTGATGCATGAAAGATCCGTTGAATTGAGCGCAGAACAGGTTAGCAATATCGATATCCTTCGCTGGAGGAAAAAAGGATATTTTCCTTCTATTATTCCAGATCGTGTACCAGGACAGGTTGATTTATTGCCGATTCCCTCGAGTGAAACTTCAACGAACCCATTGATAAAATAGATCATTGTTATCGCTCTTCCATAGCGATTATTAGAATAGTTTGAGAGTTTAGTTCTTTTCTCATCGTTAAGCAGTAATCATAGGGCTGTCATTATTGACGGCCCTATTTTTTAATATAAAATTCCAAATTCCTTTGGTCGGGATACTGTATCTCTCTCCCGAAGTAACTTGCAACCAGTATGAAAAAAAGATTTACCGATAGCCGTTCTTATTTTTTTATTGCGGCCATCCTTTTTTTGAACTCGTGTATTCATAAGCAACAGAACAGGTTGTTCACGCAGCTCGGTCCGGCAGAGTCAGGTATTTTTTTTAGTAACGATATTCATGACAGCGATTCTTCACATTCTTTTATCAACGAGTTTGGTTACATGGGTGGAGGAGTAGGGATTGGTGATTTTAATAATGATGGGTTAAAGGATATTTTTTTTACCGGTAACCAGGTAAGTAGCCGCCTGTACATTAATAAAGGAGATAATCAATTCGATGATATAACGGAAAAGGCGGGGATTGGTACTGATGTCTGGTGCACGGGTGTCAGTATTGTTGATATCAATCATGACGGGTATGATGACATCTATGTATGCGTTTTTGGAAAGGATCTGCTGCACCCCGCAAAGAATCTTTTATTCATTAACCAACATGATCTTTCTTTCAAAGAACAAGCGGAAGCATATGGACTTGCTGACACGGGCTATTCAACCCAGGCCGTATTTTTTGATTATGACAGGGACGGTGATCTTGATATGTATCTAGCTAATTATTTATTAAGTGCAAGAAATACCAATACCATTTTTCCCCGTGACAAAAGTGGCAGGTCCGCTGCCAATGATAAGCTCTATCGGAATGATGGTGATAGTGTACAGGCAGGGCATCCCGTCTTTGTCGACGTTTCTATGCAGGCCGGGATTAAGGAAGACGGGTATGGCCTGGGCGTAGTAGCAAGTGATTTTAATAATGATGGATGGCCGGATATTTATGTCGCCAATGATTTTGTATCCAATGATGAACTATGGCTGAACAACCGCAACGGTACGTTTACTAATTGTATCGCGAAATCGATTCAACACCAGAGTTATTCCAGTATGGGCACAGATGCCGCAGACATTAACAATGATGAGTTACCGGATATCCTTACACTGGATATGTTGCCTGAATACAATGAAAGAAAAAAAACTTCCTTCTCTTTCATGAATTATGAAAGGTATGAGGCAGAACGGGCCATGGGGTATGAGCCGGAATTTATGCGCAACACGCTTCAACTAAATAATGGCAGCCTGCAGCGGGGAGATACCAGCCTGCCATTTTTCAGCGAGATAGGACAGTTGAGCGGCATACAGGCAACCGATTGGAGCTGGAGTGTGTTGTTAGCTGATTTTAATAATGATGGATGGAAGGATATTCATGTAACAAATGGAATCGGAAGAGATTTTATTGATGCCGATTTCCTGGAATTCAGTAGTAATATCTTCAATAGTGGCCGCAGCAGGGAAGAACAGGAAAAAGCGATCAGGCAAAAACTGGCTTCGTTGGATCATGTTAACCTTCCGAATTATTTATACCTCAACCAACGTGATTTAACGTTTGCCGATCACTCGGAAGCCGGGGGTATCAATGAGCCATCCATGTCAAATGGAGCCGCCTATGCCGACCTTGATAATGATGGCGATCCCGATCTCTTGGTCAATAACATCAACAAAGAAGCATTTGTTTTTATCAATAATACCAATCAAAAAAATAAACCGGTCACTACTCATTTTTTAAGCCTTCAATTGAAAGGGGATAGCCTGAACCGGCATGGTCTCGGTGCAAAAATTTTTGTGTATAATGATGGTAAAGCTCAACTGCAGGAACAAAACCCGGTGCGGGGTTATTTTTCTTCGGTAGATCAGCAACTGATCTTTGGATTGGGAAAAAGTGATCATGCGGATTCGTTGGAAATTGTTTGGCCGGATAGTAAAAGACAAGTAATAAAAAATATCGTTGCCGATACTACATTGGTTCTTTCATGGAATAATGCTGCTGCCGGTCGAATAGTTGAGACAGTGAAGCCGGCGTTTCTTTTTTCGGATATTACTTCATTGGCCGGTCTTTCATACAGGCACCAGGATAATCCATTTAATGACTACACCATTCAGCGGTTGTTGCCGCAAAGGTATTCGCAGCTAGGGCCCTTTATTACTTCCGGCGATATCAATAATGATGGGACCGCTGACTTTTTCATTGGCGGTGGATTTAATTTTTCCGGTAAAATGTTCACGCAGAATCCCGGAAAGGTATTCACCTCAAGAGATCTTACAGACAGTATTAAGTTTGAGGAAGACCTGGATTGTATTTTATTTGATGCTGATAAAGATGGCGATTCCGATCTGCTCGTTACCTGCGGTGATATGCAGTACAATGAAAATTCAATCTATTATAAACCTCGATTGTACATCAATGACGGGAAAGCCAATTTCAGTTTGCAGGCTAATGCGATTCCCCATTCGGTAAAAACAATTGCCGGATGTGTAAGCGCCGGTGATTATGATGGGGATGGTGATGATGATTTATTCATTGGTGGGCGGGTGTCAAAGAAGTATCCGCTGCCACCACGCAGTTTTTTATTACAAAACAATAACGGCGTTTTTAAAGATGTTACCGCAAAAGTTTGTCCTGCTTTGCGAAACGTGGGTATGGTTACGTCGGCGGTATGGACAGATTTTGATAATGATAAACAAACCGACCTCATCATTGCAGGTGAATGGATGCCTATACAATTTTTTAAGAACAATCATGGCAATTTAATGGAAGCAACCTCATCCACCGGGTTAACCCAGCTAAATGGTATGTGGCGAAGCTTGGTTGCAAACGATATGGATAATGATGGAGATATTGACCTGGTTGCCGGTAACCTCGGTTTGAATTGTGAATACAAAGTCAATGAGGCAGAACCTATGCAGTTATACGCTACCGACCTGGATGGTAACGGAAGTATCGACCCCGTTTTTTTCTATTATATAAAAAGCGAGGATGGAAGAAAGCATTCGTTTCCTGCTATCAGTCGAAACCGTTTTTCGGACCAGGTACCTGCTATCAAAAAACAATTCTTGTTGTACAAGGATTATTCCAATGCAACATTTAATGAAATTTTCAAAGGAAAGGCCAGGGGAAATATTTTACAACTGCAGTGTAACGAAACAAGAACCTGTTATTTTGAAAATACAGGCAATGGGAAATTCATCAAACATCCATTGCCTGTTGAGGCGCAGTTTGCACCGGTAAACGCAATCATCTGTGATGACCTGGACAACGACGGATTTAAGGACCTGCTACTGGCAGGTAACGAATACCAGGCAGAAGTAATAACAGGAAGATATGATGCGTCCTATGGTTGTTTTCTCCGTGGCAGTAGTAATAAATCTTTTACACCGGTTCCTGCAGTTCAAAGCGGATTTATGCTGACCGGTGATATAAAAGACATGTCACTTATTCGCTTATCAAATGGAGAAAAAATAGTTCTTGCAGCAGTCAATAATGATTCACTGCGGGTATTCAGAGTAGGCGTTGCGTCAAAATAATTGGACTGCTTATTTTACATTTCAGTTATGACTTTTCGCCTGGAATTCTGAAGGAGTCATATTGAACTGTTTGAAAAAACACCTTCCGAAATGATGTTGCGATGTGAATCCCACCATATCCGAAATCTCATACAGCTTAAACTTGCCTTCTGTTAAAAGTTTGGCTGCTTGTTTGAGCCGGTTAACTTTTATTAGTTCATTAGGCGGCAGGTTACAGATATCATTGATTTTCCGATAAAGCGTTGCACGGCTCATAAACATTTCACGGGCAAGAAATTCAACATCGAGATTCGGGTTTTTAAGATTGTTCGAAATAATGTCAGTGATCTTTTCCAGGAATTCTTCATCTGCTTTCGAATAGCCAATGCTTTTTATATGGGTAAGTGGAGAGCTTGCAAAAAAATCCTTTAGCTTATTACGGTTTGTTAAAAGGTTGTCGATCTGCGCCAGCAAATGCTTGGGGGAAAATGGTTTTTCAATATATGCATCTGCACCTTTTTCCAATCCCTCGATACGGGAATCCAGCGTTTTCCTGGCAGTCAGCAAAATAATAGGAATGTGGCAATAGTTGATGCTGGATTTAATCCTGTTACAAATTTCAAAACCATCCATTACCGGCATCATGATATCACTGATGATCAGGTGTACTGTTTCGTTTTCAACAATCTGCATGGCTTTCTGTCCGTTAAGAGCAGTTAAAACCGCGTACTTTGGTCTCAGGCTGTCTGCAAGAAATTCAATGATCTCTGCGTTATCATCCACAATTAAAACTACTGATTCCATTAGGTAAAATTTTCTGCGTTAAGTTCTATAACAGTTAATTTATAATCCCGATCGTTATCGGTGTTTACCGGGAGTGTAAGAACAAAGATGTTGAAGCCATCTATTGGTTCTTTTAAGTCCAGCGTCCCTTTGTGTAGTTCAGTGAGAGCACGGGAAATAGCCAATCCTATACCCGTACCATTTTGATAATTGGTTTCTTTTATTCTAAAAAAAGGTTCAAAGATCTTTTCTTTACTCTCTGCAGGAATTAACAGACCATCATTTCTAAATTCAATATGAAATTCATTTTCCTTTTCCAGCCAGGTTAATTTTACATGGACAATGTTTTCAGCATACTTAACAGCATTACTATATAAATTGGTTAAGATCTTTTGAAAAGAATCATTATCAACCAACGCATAAAAATCGTTGGATGGCAGGTCAAGCGAATAGGATAAATTTCGCTGATCGGCCAGTGGCTGAAAACTGGCATGGATGTCCTCTATTAATTCTGTGATATTGATTTTTTCAAAATTCAGGCTGAATCCTTTTGCTTCTATCTTTCTAAAATCCAGTAGCTGGTTGGAAATATCAAGCAAACGGTTGGTGTTCCGTTCCATAATGCGGAGGTTGTTCTTTATTTCCGGGACCTTATCTGCATGGTTCATGATATTTTCCATCGGGCCCTGAATTAACGTTAAGGGTGTTCTTATTTCGTGGGCAATATTGGTAAAGAATTCAATTTTGTTTTGGTACAGTTCTTTTTCAGTCTTATGCGCCAAAAGTTCAATTTTCCGCTGGTGCTTTTCATTAATCCTGTTATGATAAATACGAAAAACAACATACACGATAGCGATGATCAAAACTGAATATAGTAAATAGGCCAGTTTGCTTTTCCAAAAAGGAGGCAATATTTCTATTCTTAGACTTGTTTCTTCTTTATTCCATATACCGCTACTGTTTGCGGCTTTTACTTTGAACGTATAAACTCCGGGCGGTAATTCGGTGAAATAAGCCTTTCGGTATGTCTTCAGTGGTGTCCAATCATTATCAAGGCCTTCCATCTTATACGCATATTCATTCGTCTCGGGGGAGGTGTAACTCAAAGCTGCAAAATCAATGCTGAATGTTGACTGATCATGTTGTAACGTAATTTGGTCCGTGTAAGTAATTGACTTTTTGAGTGGTGATTTTTTCCCGTTTACAACCAACTCCTTATCGTATAACTGTATCCCTGTGATGTAAACGGGAGGTGTTACAGTGTTGCTGGTAAATTTCTCAGGAACAAAACTGATCATGCCTTTTACGCTCCCAAAATACATTCTTCCGGTCGAATCCTTATAAGCAGAATTCCAGTTGAACTGATCATTAAGTAATCCATCAGCAACCGTATAAACTTTTATCGATTCTGAAATCGGGTTAAAACATATAAGCCCTTTAGTAGAGCTGATCCATAAATTATTTTTTTTGTCTTCCAGTATTTTAAAAAGAAAATTACTCGGCAGCCCGTTTGTAATGTTGTAAGTCTTAAATTTTCTTATTTGTGGATCATATTTACTCAACCCCCCTTCGGTAGCGAACCATAAATTGCCACGGCTGTCCCTGAATTGTCCGTTCACCATATTATTGGGCAGGGAATCTGTGCTTTTAAAATTTGCCCTGAAATTGCTGATCAATCCGTTTTTTTGATTGAGTGTAAAAACTCCATTACCGAGTGTACAGATCCACAGCAAGCCGTTTTCATCTTCTAAAATTGATTGGGTCTGGAATGGAAATCCGGCCACTGGTGAAAATGAATCAGTCAGTTTGTTATATTGAAAAAGTCCTTCCCAGGTACCCACCAGTATATTTCCTGATTTTGTTTTATAGAGATGAACGATGAAATTGCTGGCAAACGAATTTTTGCCTGCAGTATAATGCTTTATTATTTTGCCTGTTTTCAGGTTCATCCGGTCAAGGCCATATTGATAAGTTCCAATCCATAGTTCATCGTCCACTATGAGAAGGCCATGTATGTTTGAGTAGGAAATGCTTCCTTTTTTCCCGTCAGGAACAAAATGCTCAAATACTTTTGTTTTTACATTGAGCTTATTCAATCCGGCGTCTTCTGTACCGATCCATAAATTACCCCGGCCATCGGGACAAATTTCATGTACACCATTTCCTTTAATAGAGTTGATCCCATCCCGCGAAAAATATTTTTCGAACGAAGTGTACGGATAAGAGTAATAACTGATACCTCCGAATCTTGTGCCGGCCCATATACCTCCTTCTTTATCCCTGTATAATGTGTTAATTGCATTATCAGAAATAGAATAGCTATTGTTATACTGCATGCGGAGACTGGTAAATTTTCCACCATTGATGTTATAGATAAACAGCCCGTATTCAGTTGCCGCCCAATATTCATCTTCCGAATATTGAATAAAATCTTTTGCGAATATTTCAGTTTTGTCGTGATTGTAGATGAGAAGATCTTTGTACGCTTTTGTTTTAATATCAAAAAGTTTTATTCCCTGGTTTAATGTACCTACCAGTAATGAACCTTTATTGGTATTGAAAATCTTAGTTATGTACCTGCCGGGAGTTGTCCGGGATTTTGAAAAAAGATCATAGGATGTAAATCGATCAGTGGCTTTATCATATTTATTAATAAAACCATTGGAAGTCGCAACCCACACAGTTCCATCCTGATCCTTACAGATAGATGTCGCCAGGATTTCCTGTGGATAGGAACGAACCGTTTTGCTATTCTCATTATAGGAGTTGAGTGTTTTGTTCACAGTAAACCAAATATTTCCGCTGTTGTCTTTACAAAGAGCCCTGACCTCTTTGTGGGAAGTAAAGGGTATTAGCTCAAAGCTTTGATCCATGGGGTCGTGGTAGTATAACCCTTTTGCAGTTCCAACCAGGATTTTGCCATTATCAGTGGTAAGCAACGAAAAGACAGAATTATTGCCGAGACTTTTTGGGTTGGCAGGATCATTTCTAAAGACTTTAAAGGTGTAGCCATCAAACCGGTTTAAGCCGTCGATGGTTCCGAACCACATAAACCCTTTTTTGTCCATGGCACTACAAAGCACCGTATTATTTGAAAGACCATGTTCTACCTCGTAATGCCTGAAATAATAGGGAGACTGTCCGACTGCTATAGCTGGTGAAAGGACCAATGAAAACAGTAGCAGCGATAGTGATAGCCTGATTGACAAATATGGCAAGTTTGGTTGCTTAAAGGTAACTGAAATTTCTAAGCGAACAAGCCGCGATGCTTGCCGGATGGCTTGAGTATTGGAAGAATAAATTTGAGACGATTTGGACAAATTGCGAGACAAATGAAGCTTGAAAAACGAGGGATAAATAGTTACTTCACATAAGTGTTTGTGTGACACTTAATTGCCGCGATTGTTGTTCACCTATAATGAATGCTGTATGATGAAAGTAACCTCACTCTTATCCGGAGTGCTTTTGGAAGAGGCACGCCAAAAAAAATCTTTTTTTTATTTTTTTTCTGCGCCAGACAGAAGTTTTAGTAGCGGATAGCTTGTTTAAATGCGCAAAGAGATTTTCAATTGCCTTAATATTCTCCTTCCAATCTGCTAATTGTTTTTCTAACAACTTCAACTAAACTTATGAGTTACTGTTTTATTTACCTTTCACCTTCCCGGCTTATACGTGCTGTTGTATTTATAGCTCTGCTTTTTTTGAGTACTACAATTTTTGCACAGGTGCAGGTGCAGGGAAAGGTAACCGATAACAATAATGTTCCCCTGCCTGGTGCCACTGTCACCACCAAAGGAACCACCAGCGGTACCAGCACCAATGCTGAGGGCAATTTCACCATTTCTGTACCGAATCAACAAGCTGTGCTTGTTTTTTCATCCGTAGGTTACATGACACAGGAAGTGCCGGTCGGTAATAGAACGACAATCGATCTTCAACTGACTCCCCAGGCCGGTACTTTAAATGAAGTGGTGGTCGTGGGTTATGGTACCCAAAGAAGGAAGGAAGTAACCAGTGCTGTAGCTACTGTAAGCGCTGAGCAATTTAATAAGGGAAACATCGGCAACGTTGCTCAATTGCTACAAGGTAAAGTTGCAGGCTTGTCTATCTCAAGGCCCGGGGGCAATCCTAATGCTGGATTTACCATGCGTTTAAGGGGTTTATCTACTTTGGGTGCTAATAGCTCTCCATTAATTGTAGTGGATGGTCAGGTTGGTGCTGATATCAACACAGTAGATCCAAATGATATTCAAAGTATAGACGTGTTGAAAGATGCTGCATCAGCCGCTATCTATGGTACGCGGGGCTCATCTGGCGTAATTATTATTACTACAAAAAGAGGTGGAAGGATACCGACTGTAACATATAATGGAACGGTAACTGCCGAGGTGCCGGGTAAATTTACTCCTCATATGACAGCTGCGGAGTTTAAAGCCGCCGGCGGCCGCGACCTTGGTGCAGAAACCGACTGGAATGAGGAAATTACAAGAACTGCATATTCACATGTTCACAATCTGTCTCTTGCTGGTAGCGGAGGTAATGGAACTAATTATATTGCCTCATTTAACTATCGTGATGTGCAAGGTGTTGCTATAAGAACGGGCTTCGATCAAATCAATGGTCACTTTGGTCTTACGCAAAAGGCTTTAAAAGACAGGGTTACTTTTACCTTGGATGCAAACGCTACAAGGCGTACTTCTAAGTTTGGTTTTGACAGAGCATTTCAGTATGCAACGATTTTTAATCCAACAGCTCCGCGTCGTACTACCGATTCTGCTAACACCGGGCTCAACTATACAGGTAGTGGGTATGTAGAACAAAACTTTGTGGAATATGCAAATCCACTGGCGGTGCTCGAGCAAAATACTAACGAGGGGGTTCTTAAAAGAATGAACATTAATGCTTCTGCAAGCTTTGAGATCATTAAGGGATTAAGACTTCTTGGACGGTATGCACAGGAGAACACCAGCAATTATAGGTGGGTTTACCTTCCCAAGACCTCATTTGACACACGTTTAATTCCCGGTGGCAGTGGCTTTGACCGTAAAGGTTTGGCTCAAAAACAGGATGATGAAAATTACAACAAGCTATTTGAAACAACTCTTTCTTATGATAAAAGAGTATTTAATGAGTTTAACCTTGCGGCTGTAGTGGGTTATTCTTATCAGGACTTTTTGAACAATGGCTTTTTAGTGCGTGCCGGCGATTTTCTTACAGATATAACATCCGAAAACTTTGCCAGTGCTGCTGATTTCAAAAACAATAAAGCAGAAGCCACCAGTTATAAAGATGGCTCAAGATTAATTGCATTTTTCGGCAGACTGAACCTTAACTACAAAGATTTGGCGTTCCTCTCGGCTAGTTTGAGAAGGGAAGGTTCGACACAATTCGGTGAACGTAACAAATGGGGTAATTTTCCTGCCATCAGTGCCGGTCTTGACATTAGCAGGCTTACAGATATAGCTCGTGTAAACTCTCTTAAACTCAGAGCAAGCTATGGTATAACCGGAGCCTTACCTCCAAGGTCTTATCTCTCGCTCTTCCTGTATGGGCCAACAGCTAATAACTTTTTGTACAATGGTAATTATATTCCTGCTTATGAGCCAACGCAAAACGATAATCCAGACTTAAAATGGGAAAGAAAAGCAGAATTTGATGTGGGGCTTGACTTTGCATTATTTAACAGCCGCCTGACAGGTACTGTTGACTACTACAATCGTAAAACCTCTGATTTGTTGTTTAACGCTACCGTACCTGTTCCTCCCTTTCCAACTAACAGAAGGTGGATGAATATCGGGACAATGGAGAATAAAGGAGTAGAAGTCTTGTTGGCATATGATGTATTTAAAAATAAAATCTTTAACTGGAATACTTCAGTAAATTTTTCAACCTTCAGTGTTGAACTTACCAAACTGAATAAAGAACTTGCTGGTAACATAATTGGAGCAAGTAACCTTGGTTCTCCAGGCCAGGAACAAACTCAAATTACCCGTGCTGTAGAAGGTGAGAAAATTGGTATTATTTGGGGGTCTATTTTTAGAGGGGTAGACGATAATGGTAAATTTTTGTTTGACGATGGTCACGGAAAGACTACAGCACTTGACACTTTCAAAACAAAAATTGGTAATGGCTTGCCCAAGTTCGAATTAGGTTGGACCAACACATTCCGCTATAACAATTGGGATTTAAACTTCTTCCTTAGAGGCTCGTTTGGACATGACCTGGTAAATACGTATCGTGCCTTCTTTGAAAGTTCAGCACCCACTATAATCGCCAGCTATAATGTTGTAAAATCGAAGTACTTTAATCCTAAATTGAACGATTCTCAAACATTCAGCGACCTCTTTGTCGAAAATGCCTCTTTTGTTAAACTGGATAATGCCACTCTTGGATATACTTTTAATTTTAAAGGAGATGGTGCTATCAAAGGGCTACGAGCATATATTAACGGACAAAATTTATTTGTAATAACAGATTATACCGGTGTTGACCCTGAGGTGAGATATGCTTATGGCGGTAATATCCTGGCTCCCGGTGTTGATGCAAGAGATACATGGGTGCGTACCCGGTCATACACTCTCGGCGTGAATCTTAAGTTTTAATTTTTTTGAATCATTTTGTCAAAATTAGTTTGATATGAGAATTTTATCTGTTGCAAAATATTCTTTCATGGGCTTGCTTTTGATATCTGCTTCCTGTACCAAGCTTGATGAAAAAGAACTGGTCTCGGGGTTGGCTACTAATCTGAACTTTGGACAAACCGATGCGGAAGTAGTATCTCTTTTAGCGGCGGCCTATACAAATCTTTATGGCAGCTTTGGCGCTGATGGAAATATCATGCGTCTGCAGGAAGTACCTTCTGATGAAGTAGTGGTACCAACAAGAGGACCGGACTGGGGAGATGGTGGCCATTGGGTACGTCTAAAATTACATACGTACAAACCTAATGACGGGGGACCTGAAAACACATGGGGGTTTCTTTTCAAAGGAGTAAATACCTGCAACCGGGTGCTGGCAATATTGGAGCCAATAGGCACTCCTTCTTCTGAAAAATTTATGACAGAAATAAAGGCATTAAGAGCCATTTATTATTATTGGCTGCTTGACCTGTTTGGCAATGTTCCCATTAGCACCGATTTTGCAAAAACTGATCCGCCACCAAATAATACCCGCAAAGAAGTATATGATTTTGTGGAGAAAGAGTTAACCGATGCACTTCCCGATTTGCAACAAACAGGACCCAATGATAACGCTACTTATGGAAGAGTAAACTATTATACTGCCAAAGCTGTGCTGGCTAAATTATATTTGAACGCCGAAGTTTATACCGGCACGGCTCAGTGGGATAAATGTATTGCCGCCTGCGATGATATTATTAATTCAGGTAAGTATGCTTTAATGCCCAACTATAGAGATAATTTCAAGAAAGACAATAAAGGTTCTACAGAGTTTATTTGGGTAATCCCCTATGATGAAGTGCAGGCAAGAGGTTTTAATCTTCCTCACATGACTTTGCACATGGAAAGCCAGGAAACATACAAAATGACCGCACAACCATGGAATGGCTGGGCATCGGTTCAGGAATTTTATAATTCCTATATTGATCCTGTTCAAAACCCTGGCCCGCAAGACTCTGTTATTGGTACGAGTCCGAACGGTGCAAAGGTGTTAGGAACAAAAGATAGAAGGCTAAGCAATTTTATCGTAGGGCCACAATATAAGTCTGATGGCGTTACACGTCTTACAGATAATGCCGCTGATCCCACAGATCCTGATAGTACTCTTGTTACTTATACTCCCTATATCAATGAATTATTCCCCGGAGCCTGGCGGCAATCCGGTGCTCGTATCGGCAAATACGAATTTTATAGAAACATGACAGGTCAATTAAGCAACGATTTCGTTCTTTTCCGTTATGCTGACATATTATTGACAAAAGCAGAAGCTGTGGCAAGAAAAGCTACTAACTGGAATGATCCTGCCGCCCTGGCGATCGTTAATGAGATAAGAACAATGCATGGCGGTGTTGATCCTTATGTAACCATGACGGCAGGCACATTTTTGGCAGAAAGAGGCAGAGAAATGTTTTTTGAAACCACGAGAAGGCAGGATATGATACGCTTTGGAACATATAATGCCGCTTTCAAGTTCCATCCTGCTGATGCCAGCGCACATGTGAACATTTTCCCGATACCTGAAAGTGTGATTAATGCAAATAAAAATTTAAAACAGAACCCCGGATATTAAGTTTCTCTCATCCATAAGCAGTAAGTTTAGCAATCAAAACAGGCGAATTTTTTCGCCTGTTTCTTCAATTATGGTGGGGACTGATTCAATGTGAAAAAACGATTAGTGTTGTCATGAAGAGTGAACAATTTATTTTTCGAATAGTCATACTAGTTTTTCTTGTGGGCAGCGTATCAATTTTTGTTGCTGGCTGCACAGCGAAGAAAGATCCTGTTCGCCTGTTCACAAAGTTGCCTGGCGAAACTACCGGCATCAATTTTATCAACGCTGTTTCCTATACGGAAGAATTCAATCCCTATACCTTCAGGAATTTTTTTAACGGTGGTGGCGTAGCCATCGGCGATATAAATAATGATGGATTACCCGATCTCTTTTTTTGCTCCAATCAACAGTCCAATAAACTTTATTTGAACAAAGGCAATTTTCAGTTTGAAGATATTACGGCTCAGTCGGGAATTGTTTCCGAAGGTGTTTGGTCAACAGGTGTTACGATGGCTGATGTAAACGGCGACGGCTTGCTGGATATTTATGTATGTAAATCTGGTGATATAACAAGCCTGAACAGGAGCAATGAATTATTTATTAACCAGGGAAATTTAAAGTTTGTACCAAAAGCCAAAGAATACGGTTTGGATAATCGTGGCTTATCCACCCATGCTGCTTTCTTTGATTATGACAGGGACGGTGATTTGGATTGTTACCTGCTTAATAATTCTTTTCGGTCTGTCGGTAATTATGATTTAGTAAAAGATGAGAGAGCATATGCGGATTCATTGGGCGGAAATAAGTTATACAGGAATGATGACAATCGTTTTACTGATGTTACATCGTCGTCAGGAATTTTCAGCAGTAAAATAGGATTTGGCCTGGGAGTTACTATTACAGACATTAATAAAGACGGCTGGCAGGACATTTATGTATCCAATGATTTTTTTGAACGGGATTACTTTTATCTCAACCAGCAAAATGGTCATTTCGAAGAAGCGGCTGAAAAATATATCCGTGAACTTAGTATGAACTCAATGGGAGCCGATATTGCAGATATAAATAATGACGGCTATGCTGACATTTATGTAACGGATATGTTTCCGGAAAACGAAGAAAGAGTAAAAACAAAAACTGTTTTTGAAAATTGGGATAAGTACCAGGCTAATCTTACCAGCGGATATTACAAGCAATTTGTTCGGAATTCGCTGCAGTTAAACCAGGGAAGCATTGTAAACAAAGAAAACAGGAAGGAAACATATTTCAGCGAGATCAGCCGTTTTGCCAATGTATCAGCCACCGACTGGAGCTGGGGAGCTTTGATAACGGACTTTGATAACGATGGCTTCAAAGATATTTTTGTAGCAAATGGTATTGCTAAAGACATCACCGACCAGGATTATATTCAATATACCAGCGGTGCTTATAACGAAATAAAACAGCAAATACTCAATAAGGAAAAAAATGTAATTACCCGCCTCATAGATTTAATTCCATCGCATGCGATTCCAAATTATGCCTTTGCCAATAACGGCGACCTGACGTTTAGCAATAAAGCAAAAGAATGGGGATTAGACGAGCCATCATTTTCCAACGGATCGGCGTATGGAGATCTGGATGGAGATGGTGATCTGGATTTAGTAGTGAACAATGTTAACATGCCTTGCTTTGTATACCGCAATGAAAGTGTACAGCAGCACCCGGAGAATAAATATTTAAAACTGTCATTGCAGGGAGAAGGCAAAAACCGTTATGGTCTTGGCAGTAAAGTAACGGTATGGTACAACAACACACTGGCTTACCAGGAGCAGATGCCGATGCGTGGTTTTGAATCAACAGTGGACTGTTGCCTGAACTTTGGACTGGGAAAATGCAGCATCATTGATTCAGTAGTGGTGGAATGGAATGATGGGAAGAAAAGTGTGCTAAAAAATGTAAAGCCCAACCAGCATATAACAGTAAAGCAAAAAGAAGCAGTGTTATCAGTTACCGGTTACCGGTTGCCAGTTGCCAGTAATCAGCAGTCAGCAACTATTTTCACTGAAAGCCTTACAAACTACGGGCTTGACTTTGTACATACAGAAAATCCCTTTGTAGATTTTAACCGTGACAAACTCACCTTCCACATGCTGTCCACACAAGGCCCGCGGCTGGCCAAAGGAGATATCAATAAGGACGGACTGGAAGATATTTATATCTGCGGCGCCAAAGACCAGCCGGGAGTTTTATATCAGCAAACAAAGGAAGGAAGGTTTATCAAAACCAATGAATCGTTGCTGGCAGCAGATAAAGGAAGCGAAGATACCGATGCATTATTCTTTGATTGCGATGGTGATGGTGATGAAGACCTGTATGTATGCAGTGGTGGCAATGAATTTCCTGCCAAATCACTGGAGCTGATCGACCGGCTGTATATTAATGATGGCAAAGGGAAACTCACAAGATCAGCACCGGTACTTCCATCCTACAATTTTGAAGGCTCCTCCTGTGTAAGAGCAGCAGACTATGATGGTGATGGCGATATGGACCTGTTTGTGGGAACAAGAGTAAAACCAATGCAATATGGTTACCCCTGCAAAGGCTATATACTTCAAAACAATGGCAAAGGGATTTTTAAAGATGTAACGGAGCAATTAGCCCCTTCACTAATCAAAGCCGGCATGATCACCGATGCGCAGTGGTTGGATTATGATAACGATGGAAAAATGGATTTGGCGGTGACTGGAGAATATATGCCGGTAAGATTGTATCACAATGAAAATGGAAAGTTTAAAGAAGTGACAGCAGCGGCGGGACTTGAAAAAAGCAATGGCTGGTGGAACAGGTTGGTGGTAGCCGATATAAACGGTGATGGTTATGCAGACATGATAGGTGGCAATCATGGACTGAACTCAAGATTTAAAGCCAGTGAAACAAAGCCGGTGAGTATGTATGTGAGTGATTTTGATGAGAATGGTTCGACGGAGCAGGTGGTGAGTTGTTATAATGGCGATCATGCATACCCGATGTCGTTGCGGCATGACCTGGTATCGGTGCTTCCCTATTTGAAGAAGAAGTACCTGAAGTACGAAGACTATAAATTGCAGGGAGTAGAAGATATTTTTACGGAAGCACAGCTGAGCAAAGCAGTGAAACTGGATGCGTATGAGTTGAGGAGCTGTGTATTTATCAACGATAAGAAAGGTGGTTTTATCAAGCAGGCATTAAGCAATGAAGCGCAGCTGTCTCCTGTGTATGCAATAGCAGTGGAGGATGTAGACAGAGATGGAATAAAGGATATAGTGATAGGTGGAAACTTTTATGAAAGCAAACCGGAAGTGGGCATCTATGATGCCTCGTATGGGGTGCTGCTTAAGGGAGATGGGAAGGGAAACTTTACAGCAATAAAAGGAACAGCAAGCGGATTGCATATACAGGGAGCAGTAAGAGATGCAGTGTGGTTAAAGGCAGGAAATAAAAAACTGCTGTTGGTTGCTAAGAACAATGCATCATTGCAGGTAATAGATTATTTAAAATAGCAAAACACGGGTTACTAAAGATGAGTGGATTGAAATATTATTTACTGTTTTTGACGATAGGGCTGTATGCTTGTCAGCATTCAACAATGGATGAATATGATTCACTCGTCAAAAAAGAATTAAACAGTAATAAAAAAGTAAATGATATTTTTTGGGGAATTAATTTGGGAATGACTAATAAAGATTTTTATGTGCATTGCTGGAATCTGAATAAAAAAGGGATGTTCAGGGATGGTCCGGGCAATACAAGTGTTTTACATGAATTGGAAAATAAAGAATTGAAACATCCTGCCGAGATGAATTTTTACCCGGAGTTTAAAGACGGCAAAATTCATAAGCTATGGACAAAATTCAGGTATAAAGGGTGGATGCCGTGGAATAAAGAACTTGGCTCCGATAAACTCTTACCAGATGTAGTGAATCTTTATAAAAAATGGTATCCGGAAGGGAATCATTTTATCACGGTTCGGGATGCTAAGCGGGGAACAACCCATGTAAAAATTGATGGTAACCGCCAGATCATCATTGGAATATTTGATGACACAGATGTTAAAGTAGAATATACTGACCTGAGTGTGGTGGAAGTAAAAAAATAATATGTTTATCAGAAATTATTGTATAAAAGAAATATCCGGAATTGCCTGTCTGTTCCTGTTATTGCTGTTCTGCTCATGCCGAAATAATTCCGAACCAAAGGTTTTATTTCAAAAAATGACACCCGAACAAACCAATATTCATTTCAATAATAAACTTTCTTACGACCGGCATTTCAATATATATACTTACCGGAATTTTTATAATGGAGGTGGTGTTGCTATTGGTGATGTAAATAATGACAGCCTTCCTGATCTGTTCTTTACAGCCAATATGGAATCAAGTAAATTGTTTTTGAACAAAGGCAATTTTCAGTTTGAAGATGTTACGGAGAAAGCGGGCATAGGAAAAAAAGGAAAATGGTCAACAGGGGTAAGCATGGCAGATGTAAACGGTGATGGCCTTCTCGATATTTACGTATGCAACAGTGGCGATATAAAAGGCGATCAACGGGAGAACGAATTATACATCAATAATGGAATAGAAGGAGGCAAAGTAACTTTTACCGAAAAAGCAAAGGAATATGGGTTAGACGATCGGGGTTTGTCAACGCATGCTGCTTTCTTTGATTACGATAAGGACGGTGATCTGGATATGTTTTTATTGAATAATTCGTTTAAAGCAATCGGGAGTTTTAATCTTCAGCACAACGAAAGAAATATCCGGGATTCAATAGGCGGGCATAAATTTTTTCGCAATGATGGAAATCACTTTACCGACATCAGTGAGCAGGCGGGTATATACGGAAGTGTAATTGGTTTTGGTTTAGGTGTTACAGTGGGTGATATCAACCATGACGGCTGGCAGGATATATATGTATCCAATGATTTTTTTGAACGGGATTACCTCTATATAAATAACCACGACGGAACATTCAGGGAAACACTTGAAGATGAAATGATGAGTATCAGCAACGCATCGATGGGGGCCGACATGGCGGATATAAACAACGATGCACACCCGGATATTTTTGTTACTGAAATGCTTCCTGAAGATGAAACAAGGATCAAAACAAATATCACATTTGAGAACTGGGATAAATATCAACTGAATTTGCAGTATGATTATTATCACCAGTTTACCCGCAATATGCTGCAGTTGAACAATGGGGACAATAGCTTTAGCGAAATAGGACGTTTTTCAGGAGTAGCTGCCACCGATTGGAGCTGGGGAGCTTTGATAACGGACTTTGATAATGATGGCTTCAAAGACATTTTCGTAGCGAATGGCATTTACCAGGATCTCATCAACCAGGATTATATTCAATATATAGCCAACGAAAATTTTTTTAATGAGGTCGTTTCCGGCAAAGCCGATTACAGTAAGCTGATCGATTTAATTCCTTCGCATGCGATACCTAATTATGCATTTGGAAACAATGGGGATTTAACGTTTAGCAATAAAGCAAAAGAATGGGGATTAGCCGAGCCATCATTTTCCAATGGCTCGGCGTATGGAGATCTGGATGGAGATGGTGATCTGGATTTAGTAGTGAACAATGTTAATATGCCTTGCTTTGTATATCGCAATGAAAGTGTACAGCAGCACCCGGAGAATAAATATTTAAAAGTGTCATTGCAGGGAGAATACAAAAACCGTTATGGTCTTGGCAGTAAAGTAACGGTATGGTACAACAACACACTGGCTTACCAGGAGCAGATGCCGATGCGTGGTTTTGAATCAACAGTGGACTGTTGCCTGAACTTTGGACTGGGAAAATGCAGCATCATTGATTCAGTGGTGGTGGAATGGAATGATGGGAAGAAAAGTGTGCTAAAAAATGTAAAGCCCAACCAGCATATAACAGTAAAGCAAAAAGAAGCAGTGATGCCGGTTACCAGTTACCAGTTACCACTGAGCGACAGTCGAAGTGTAACCGGTAATCATCAACCGACAACTATCTTCACCCAAAGCCTTACAAACTATGGGCTTGACTTTGTGCATACCGAAAATCCGTTTGTAGATTTTAACCGTGACAAACTCACCTTCCACATGCTGTCCACACAAGGTCCGCGGCTGGCCAAAGGAGATATTAATAAAGACGGCCTGGAAGATATTTATATCTGCGGTGCTAAAGATCAGGCCGGTGTTTTATACCAGCAAACGGCGGAAGGCAGATTTATCAAAACCAATGAATCGCTGTTGGCAGCAGATAAAGGAAGTGAAGATACCGATGCATTATTTTTTGATTGCGATGGTGATGGTGATGAAGACCTGTATGTATGCAGCGGCGGCAATGAATTTCCGGCCAAATCACTGGAACTGATAGACCGGCTGTATATCAATGATGGCAAAGGGAAACTCACAAGATCAGCACCGGTACTTCCATCCTACAATTTTGAAGGCTCCTCCTGTGTAAGGGCAGCAGACTATGATGCTGATGGCGATATGGACCTGTTTGTGGGAACAAGACTAAAACCGATGCTATATGGTTACCCCTGCAAAGGCTATATACTTCAAAACAATGGCAAAGGGATTTTTAAAGATCTAACCGGCCAGGTAGCACCATCACTTGTAAAAGCCGGAATGATCACCGATGCGCAGTGGCTGGACTATGATAAAGACGGCAAGATGGATTTGGCGGTGACAGGAGAATACATGCCGGTA
Source organism: Terrimonas pollutisoli (assembly GCF_029360765.1). Lineage (GTDB taxonomy): Bacteria > Bacteroidota > Bacteroidia > Chitinophagales > Chitinophagaceae > Terrimonas_B > Terrimonas_B pollutisoli. The sequence continues at coordinate 421,095 of NZ_JARKNA010000001.1, forward strand.
AGATTGTTTCACAATGAAGGAAACAAATTAAAAGAAACAACCGAAATAGCAGGACTTGAAAAAACCAATGGGTGGTGGAACAGGTTGGTAGTAGCCGATATAAACGGAGATGGATATCCGGACATGATAGGTGGCAATCATGGACTGAACTCAAGGTTTAAAGCCAGTGACACAAAGCCGGTGAGTATGTATGTGAGTGATTTTGATGAGAACGGATCGACGGAACAGATAGTCAGTTGTTATAATGGCGATAATGCCTACCCGATGGCCCTAAGACATGATCTGGTATCGGTGCTTCCGTATCTGAAGAAAAAATACCTGAAGTATGAAGACTATAAGTTGCAGGGAGTGGAAGATATTTTTACGGAAGCACAGTTAAGCAAGGCCGTGAAGCTGGAGGCATATGAGCTGCGGAGCTGTGTATTTATCAACGATAGGAAGGGAGGTTTTATCAAGCAGGCATTAAGCAATGAAGCGCAGCTGTCTCCTGTGTATGCAATAGCAGTAGAGGATGTAGACGGAGATGGAAGAAAAGATATAGTGATGGGCGGCAATTTTTATGAATCCAAACCGGAAGTGGGAATCTATGATGCATCATATGGGGTGATGCTGAAAGGCGATGGAAAGGGAAACTTTACAGCAATAAAAGGAACAGAAAGTGGTTTGTACATCCGGGGTGCGGTAAGAGATATAACGCTGACAAAGGCAAACAACAAAACGTTGCTGCTTGTTGCAAAGAATAATGCGCAGGCAGAAATAAAAGAATTAAAAAAGAATTGAATGATAACTTACCACCAAATAAAGAGATAATCATGAAATTTTTACTAACAGCGGGATGCTTTTTTCTTTTTGTGTGTGCCGATGCCCAGGACGACAGTAAAAAGAGCTCTTCTTCGGCTGAGAAAAAAACAAAGTCATTGTTTAACGGGAAAAATTTAGATGGTTGGTACACTTTCCTGAACAAAAAAGGAAAAAATAATGATGCCGAAAAAATATTCCTCGTTGAAGATAATATACTGCACATCTCAGGCAAGGAATTCGGGTATATTGCAACAGAAAAAATCTATACAAATTTTCATTTGGTCGCAGAATTTAAATGGGGTGTAAAAAAATATCCGCCAAGAGATGGCGCTGATGTTAAACGTGACAATGGTATTTGTTTCTATTTCCCGGCAGCCGAAAAAGATACCGTTTGGCCAAAATCAATCGAGTGCCAGATACAGGAAGGAGATGTTGGAGATCTATGGCTGATTGACAGTACTACCGTAAAAATTAATGGTGAACGAACAAAACCCAATGATTATACAAGAGTATATAAGAAAGAAGATGCCGAAAATCCGACGGGTGAATGGAACCAGGTAGAAATTATCGCCAACAAGGGAAAGGTTACTTATATTGTAAATGGTAAAGTCGTAAATGAATTTGAAGATCCGAGTGAGCAAAAAGGAAAAATTCTTGTTCAGTCCGAAGGCGCTGAAATTTATTACCGGAAAATAGAAATAGCTGAGCTTAAGTAAAAGCCCTGTTGACGTAATTACTATATGCATTGTTTTTTTAACAAAAGGTTTTCTTTGACGTTGATTGTAACAGGGTTACTTGTTTTTATTTCCTGTAATCGTGAAGAGAAGTTTTTTACTGTTTTATCTCCGGATGTAACAGGTATTTATTTTCAGAATACGATCAGTGAAGCCGACAGCTTCAATATACTTGACTATCTCTACTTCTATAATGGCGGCGGCGTGTCCGTTGGCGATATTAATAATGATGGTTTAGACGATATTTATTTTACCAGCAACCAAGGCAGCAACAAATTATATCTGAATAAGGGCGGTATTCGTTTTGAAGATATTACGGAAAAAGCAGGCGTAGCCGGTAATGGCAATTGGAAAACAGGGGTAACCATGGCTGATGTGAATGCAGATGGTTGGCTCGACATTTATGTGTGTGAAGTGGGGAAATATAAATCACTACATGGCCGCAATGAACTTTTTATAAATAATCACGATGGTACTTTCTCCGAAAGAGCAAAGGAATATGGATTGGACGCAGAAGGGTTTAATACACAAGCTTCCTTTTTTGACTACGATAAGGATGGCGACCTGGATATGTTCCTTGTTAATCATTCCGTTCATTCAACGGATACTTATGTTGATACGGCTGCACGCAGAAGAAAAAGTGAAGTGAGTGGTGATAAATTATTCAGGTGTGATAAGACGGGAGATAAAATTGTATACCGGGAAGTAACAGAACAGGCAGGAATTTATAGCAGCATCATTGGTTATGGCTTAAATGTCGTTATCGCCGATTTTAACAATGATAACTGGGACGATATTTATGTAAGTAATGATTTTCATGAAAATGATTATTACTATCTCAATAACAGGAATGGTACTTTTTCAGAAATGAATCAAGAAGCTTTTGGACATGAAAGCCGGTTTTCGATGGGAAGTGACGCCGGTGATGTGAACAATGACGGTTGGCTGGATATAGTTACGCTGGATATGCTGCCTGCGGATGAAAAAATATTAAAATCTTCGGTAAGTGATGATAATCCCGATGTTTATGATTTTAAAATGAGTAAGGGATATCATCACCAGAATGCAAGAAATTGCCTGCAACTGAATACCGGGGGTGGAAAAAAATTTAGTGACATCGGTTTGTACGCAGGCATAGCAGCTACGGATTGGAGCTGGTCACCACTACTGGCCGACTTTGATAATGATGGTATAAAAGATCTTTTTGTAACGAACGGAATATTGCGAAGGCCAAACGATCTTGACTTTTTGAAGTTTATTTCCACGGCTGATATTGCGGCGCAGATACAAAAAGATAAATCTGCTGATAGATTAGCGATCAGTAAAATGCCGGAAGGCAAGGTCAGTAATTATATTTTTAAAGGTTCACCCGAATTGAAATTTAATGAGCAAACCCAAAACTGGGGCATTAATAGTCCGGGCTTTTCAAATGGCGCTGCTTACGGCGATCTCGACAATGACGGCGATCTTGACCTGGTTGTAAATAATATCAATTCACCGGCAGGTATCTACCGTAACAATTCAAACCAGCAATCTGGGAATCATTACTTGGATATTCAATTGCGGTCCGCAGGTAATAATACATTGGCATATGGGAGTAAAGTTGTTATTAAAACAAAAGCAGGCATACAACTAAACTATGTAACAGCTACAAGAGGATTCGAAAGCTCATCATCTCCTGTATTGCACTTTGGTCTTGGAAAAACCGATAAGGTAGATTCACTTCAGATCACATGGCCGGATGGCAGCCTGCAGACGATGACAAATATCAAAGGAGGGCAATTGTTAGTCATAGAACAAAAATCGTCGGGAGTAGCCAATAAAATTTTACAACCTGCTGCAGCCAATATCTTTTTTAAAAATGTTACTGATTCGATTCAGGTTGACTACAGGCACCGGGAGAATCTTTTTTTTGATTTTAATACCCAACAATTGATACCTCACGGGGTTTCGGCTATGGGACCTAAACTAGCAGTGGCCGATGTTAATGGCGATGGCTTAGATGATTTCTTTGTGGGCGGTGCTAAAGGACAGACGAGCAAATTATTTCAGCAAACTGTCCAGGGAAAATTTATCAGCACCAATGAAAGTTTATTTATTCCCGATTCATTGTGCGAAGATGTAAATGCAGTTTTCTTTGATGCAGATGGTGACGGGGATGAAGATCTGTATGTAGTAAGCGGTGGTAATGAAATGGCAGGTAATAACCCGGCTCTGTTAGACAGGCTTTATATTAATAATGGCAAGGGTGGTTTTACAAAAGGCAATCTGCCTCCGATGTATCAAAACAAATCGGTGGCTATAGCGGCTGATATAGATCATGATGGCGATCTCGATTTATTTGTAGGCGGAAGAGTCGTGACAAATCGTTATGGTGAGACGCCGCAATCCTACATTTTAATAAACAATGGAAAAGCTTCCTTTACAGTTGCAGATGAGCGGTTGGCTCCGGGCTTACAAAAGGTCGGTATGGTTACCGATGCAGCCTGGACTGACCTGGATAAAGATGGGTGGAAGGATCTCGTAATAGTAGGAGAATGGATGCCCATAGTAGTTTATAAAAATATTGCAGGCAAGCTGCATAATGCTACCAGCCAACTTGGTTTGCAGGAGGCAACAGGTTTATGGACATCTGTATATGCTTCGGATATAGACAAAGATGGTTATGAAGATCTTTTAGTAGGTAATTGGGGAGAGAACTCGAAGCTGCAGGTGAAAAATGGTTTTCCTTTACAGCTATATACCGGTGACCTTGATAAAAACGGTGATATGGACCAGTTGATGTCGATTGAGAGAGATGGGCAATATTACTTTTTTTTGGGAAAAGAAGAGATTGAAAGGGTATTTCCCGGCATGATCAAAAAAAAATACCTCGATTATAAAACAATGGCCGGTTTAACAGTGGACGAGATACTGGGCGACAAGCTTAACGAAATGTCTAAACTAACGGTGAGTAATCTTTCCTCCGTCCTGGTAAAAAACACAGGAGGCGCTCTACAGATGACTAAACTTCCTTTCCCTGTGCAGTGGTCGCCTGTTTTTGCATTTATCACCGGCGACTTCAATAGGGATGGCGCTAACGATATTATTACCGCCGGCAATTTTTTTGGCGTATTACCTTTCGAAGGCAGATATGATGCCAGTTACGGTAATCTTTTACTCAATCAATCATCTTCATTTATTTCGTTGCCGTCATTGCAATCAGGTTTGCAACTGGACGGGCAGGTGAGGGATATAAAAAGAATTAAGATCCGCGGAAGAGATTTTCTTATTATTGCAAGAAATAATGACAGCCTTCTTTTTTACAGTAATTAATCCCCCGGCTCTTCGTAATTTTTTTTGAGACGATTAACCCAAAGAATGATACATATGAGAGGAGGTAAAAAAGAAATTTTCCTGACTTTTAACCGATTTTTTCCTTTTTGGGATAGTTGCTTGTGAGGTGAATTTTGAAATACGGGTTTAACGATTAAGTTGATCTTACACTTTGCACTCCTGGAACAGTTCATACCAAATGATTTTACAATTTTATCAAAGAATGATTACAAAACCTGCTGAACTTTCAGCCCGGCATAAAAGGTTTATTTGTGCCTTGCCCCTTTTATTGATACTGTCTGTGGCGTTTGCGCAAACAACCTTGCCCCTCACGGACCTTTCTTTCTTCAAATCACCTTCGGCCAATTGGCGCACCGGTGGAGATGTGAATGCTGATCTCAATAGCACTGGTCGTTTAACTTACACAAACGGCACAGGAATTTTGGTTAATACATTTACTGATGAAAGTGCCCGGGCGGATTTATTTTCTGCAGAAGAATATGGCGATGTTGATATCGAGCTGGACTATATGATGGCGAAGGGATCAAATTCCGGAATTTATTTATCAGGCCGGTATGAAATTCAGTTGTTAGATAGCTGGGGTATTCTTAAGCCAAAGTCAAGTGACAATGGTGGTATTTATGAGAGATGGAATGATAGCACCGCTGCCGCACAAAAAGGATTTGAAGGCCATGCACCCCGGCAAAATGTAAGTAAAGCGCCAGGCCTGTGGCAGCATCTCAGGATATCGTTTCAAGCTCCCCGCTTTACGAATGCTGTGAAAACGGAAAATGCTAAAATGCTTCGGGTAGAATTGAATGGTGTGGTTATCCACGAAAATGTTGAACTTTTTGGACCCACCCGCAATGGGTTAAATGATGAAAAACCGAAAGGACCCTTGCGTTTGCAGGGCGATCATGGGCCCGTAGCTTTTCGCAATATTAAAATAACAAGTTTCGACAAAGCCAAACCTCGTTTATCGAATCTGCAATATGCGGTATATAAAGGTCCATTTAATAAACAGCCTGACTACGCAAAATTGAAACCTGTTATAAAAGGATCATCGGAAACGCTTACTACCAATATTAATAATCTGCCGGATAGTTTTATTTTAAGATATACAGGAAAATTAACAGTGGATGAAGCAGGGGAATATCATTTCAATCTTTTCACAGTGGCTGGCAGAGGATCATTGGTGATCAATAATCAGCAACTTTCTATTGCAAGAGGAAGAAACCCGGTCAAAATTTCACTGCCTGCAGGTGAATTACCTTTTGAATTATCTTATTTCAAAACGATGGATTGGGGACAGCCTGCGTTGGGCCTGACTGTGGCCGGGCCAGGCATTCGGGACTACACGTTGAGTGACATGAATAATTTAAGTAGTGAGCAAACTGATCCAATTCTTGTGGATGCCCCAGTCAATACGGTGCTGAGAAGTTTTATTGATATCCCCACAATAAGAGTTGTTCATGCCGTGTCCGTGGGAAGTCCGGAAGGATTGCACTACACTTATGATATGGACAATGGTGCAATCGTGCAGGTGTGGCGCGGTGGTTTTTTAGATGCAACTCCTATGTGGCATGATCGGGGAGATGGTTCTTCAAGGGCAACCGGTAGCAAACAACTTTTTGGAAAACCTGTATTGAATATCGGCAAGCTTGCATCAGCTAATTCACCCTGGAAAACAGATACATCAGGAACGGGATTCCGGCCAAAAGGATATGAACTGGATGAAAAAGATCGTCCCGTTTTTCAATATTTCATTTATGGCAACGCTGTAAAAGACGCTTCACAGGTATTGGAAAACCGGCAGGGCATCAGTCGTGAAATATCCGTTTTGAATCCGTCAGAGAATCTTTACGTCAGGCTGGCCGCAAGTAAAAACATTGAAGATTTGGGTAATGGCTTATACCTGCTGGATGATAAATCATACTATTTGAAGATAGAGGATGGGAGTGAAGCAAAACCGATGGTTCGTGATGCCGGGGAAAAGAAAGAGTTAGTAATACCAATAAAAAATAAAATAAAATATATAATCCTGTTCTGATGATAAAAAGAAGAAATCATAGCATTAATTGGATCGCAAAAATTTGCTTTGTGACTGCGCTGCTGATTGGCAGCCATGCTGTGCAGGGCCAGGAGTCGGCAAAGGAAGAAGATTTTTTCCGGATCATGCGGGTCAGTTCTCCGGAAGGCACATTGCTTGAAGTAGGTGGACTTTGTACATTACCAAATGGAGATCTGGCCGTGACTACAAGAAGAGGTGATGTATTTATCGTTGAAAATCCAACGAGCCAGCGTCCCTATTTTAGAAAATTTGCAACTGGTCTTCACGAAGTTTTAGGCGTGGTTTATAAGAACGGTGCTTTGTATTGCGTGCAGCGGGGTGAGTTGACTAAGTTAGTTGATAAGAACATGGATGGTAAAGCCGATGTGTATGAAACTATTTACCAATGGCCTTTATCCGGCAACTATCATGAATATAGTTTTGGACCGAAGATCGCACCGGATGGATCTTTTTTTGTGACATTGAATTTGGGTTTCCCTGATGCCTGGTGGCATCCCAAAAGCATGGTTCCCTGGCGTGGTTGGGCCTTGCGCATCCAGGAAGATGGCACGATGGAACCATGGGCGGCAGGATTACGATCGCCTTGTGGTATCAGCATGATTGATGGCGAATTGTACTACACCGATAATCAGGGCGACTGGATGGCATCAGGAAGCATCATTCCATTGAAGAAAGGAACATTTGCCGGGCACCCTGCAAGTCTTGTATGGGATACAGCAGCTAATTCTCCGTTGAAAGTAAAACAGGAACAGATATTTTCTAAGCTCAGTCAAAGAATCGAGTTTGACCAGGATGGAAGGCCCGTAAAACCGCAGAATATTGTAAATGAAAAATTTTTTACGCTGGCCGACATGAAAAAAAATATTCCTGAATTACAATTACCACTGGTTTGGCTTCCGCATGGCGTATTGGGCATTTCTACTTCGGAGATTGTTAAGATACCTGAAGGAGTATTTGGTCCTTTTGAAGGACAGTTATTGGTTGGCGACCAGGGACAAAGTAATCTCAGCAGAGTGTTTTTAGAAAAAGTAAATGGCGAATGGCAGGGTGCTGCCTGGCTGTTTAGAAGTGGCTTTCAGTCCGGCACCGTAAGACTCAGCTGGGGCAAAGACGGATCGCTTTTCGTAGGCGAAACCAATAGAGGTTGGGGCTCCGTAGGTGATGCCAACCAGGGATTGCAACGACTCGTATGGAATAATCGTCTGCCTTTTGAAATGCGTACAGTTAAAGCAATGCCCGATGGATTTGAAATAGAATTTACCAAACCAGTAGACAAAAAATTTGCAAACGACATCGCTTCTTATTCCGTCAATAGTTTTACGTATAAATATCATGCAGTGTATGGCAGCCCGGAAGTAAACAGGCTGAAACATAAAATAAAGGGAGTAAAAGTGTCGGCTGATGGTATGCATGCACGCATCGTGGTGGAGAATTTGCGCCAGCATTATATTCATGTGATAAGCCTCGAAGGAATACGGGATAAAGAAAATGCTTACTCATTAATTCATCCCACTGTTTATTATACGTTGAATAATATTCCGGAAGGGAAAAAACTGGCTATTGCTGAATTAAGCACTGTTAATACAGCAAAAACGGCAGCTAAAACAAGCGGCAGTGTTCCAGGAAAGCCTTTAACTTTTAACCAGGTAAAACCATTGTTGACCCAATACACTTGTATCTCCTGTCATGATCCCAATAAAAAACAAGTGGGTCCTTCTTTTTCAGAAATTGCAAAGCGTAAATATAGCGCCGAAAAGATGCTGCAACTTATTTATAATCCGCAACCGCAAAACTGGCCGGGGTATGCAGTATCTATGCCGCCGATGGCGCAATTGCCAAGAGCAGAAGCGAGGAAGATAGTTGCCTGGATAAAATCGCTTGAGAAATAGACAAAACAAGTTTCACTTTTGAAAGCATTAATGTTTCATTGAATTAATAAATTTTGCATGAAGAAAAATAGTATTTATTTAATTAGTTTATTTCTGACAACAGCTTTTGCTTCTGTTGCGCAGCAGGAGACAAGAGAGCAGCAAGCAAAGAAAACAGAAGTTTGGACGCCTGTTCCGCCGGTAATAACGCCTTCTGAAAAACCCGGCGCCCCGCCATCTGATGCAATCATTTTATTCAGCGGTGATTCGCTTACAGAATGGGTATCGTCAAGAGATACAACAAAGCCGGCAGGATGGATCGTTTCAGGTGATGTATTGATGGTAAATAAACCGGCCGGTACGATTCAAACGAAAAGAAGATTCACCGATTACCAGCTTCATATCGAATGGCGCATTCCGAAAAATATTACCGGTTCGGGACAAGGGAGAGGAAACAGCGGCGTATTTCTTGGCGGCTGGGGCAAAGGCGATGAGGGATATGAAATACAGGTTTTGGATTCTTATAAAAGTGAAACCTATACAAACGGTCAGGCTGGCAGTATTTACAAACAGCATATTCCTTTGGTGAATGTAAACCGTCCGCCAGGTGAATGGAATGTGTATGATATTGTATGGACAGCGCCACGTTTTAATAATGATGGATCATTGAAATCGCCGGCAAGAGTCACTGCTTTTTTAAATGGTGCATTGGTGCAAAACAATGTAGAGGTAAAAGGAGATACAAGATGGATAGGAACACCTGAATATCACAAACACGGACCATTGCCCATCAAGTTACAATCACATGGAGATCCCAGTGAGCCGATTAGTTTTCGCAATATTTGGGTAAGAATTTTGTAAACTACATTTCCTTTTTTGAATTGATTGTTTTGTTTAAAATTTGAGCCATGAAAAAGATCTGCTTTGCCATTTTAGTTTTAACAACGACAATATCATACGGGCAAAATTCTGATTATGCCATCCAGGCTATCAATTTTACGTCGGTAAAGTTTATGGACAATTTCTGGATGCCCCGGATGCGTACGAATCATACGGTTACTATTCCTGCATCCTTTGAGCGTTGTGAACGGACAGGACGTGTAAAAAACTTTGAAATGGCCGCTGCTAAAAGCGGTAAGTTCTGTACCATTTTTCCTTTCGACGACACAGATATTTATAAGACGATTGAAGGAGCATCGTTTTCAATGAGCCTTTTCCCCGATAAAAAACTGGATTTATATATCGATACCCTGATTGAAAAAGTAGCAAAGGCACAGGAATCTGATGGCTATTTGTACACGGCGAGAACGATAAACCCCGCAGATCCACATAAGTGGGCTGGTACAGAAAGATGGGTTAAAGAAAGAGAGCTTAGCCATGAACTTTATAATGCCGGTCATTTGTATGAGGCAGCCGCAGCGCATTATTATGCTACAGGAAAAAAATCATTGCTCAATATCGCCTTGAAAAATGCAGATCTCATTTGTTCCGTATTTGGTCCTGATAAAATGCATGTAGCACCCGGTCATGAAATTGTGGAGATGGGTCTGGTAAAACTTTATCGCATTACCGGCAAAAAAGAATACCTGCAAACAGCAAAATATTTTGTTGATGAAAGAGGTCATTTTAATGGATATGACGCAACAAGTAAAGACCAATGGAAAAATGGATCATATTGGCAGGATCACAAGCCCGTTGTTGACCAGGATGAAGCAATTGGCCACGCCGTAAGGGCCTGCTATTTATATGCAGGTGTAGCTGATATAGCAGCATTAACAGGTGATGAAAAATACCTGCAAGCTGTAGACAGGATCTGGGAAAATATGGTGAGTAAAAAGTTTTATGTACAGGGTGGTCTTGGCGCTATTCCCCATGGAGAACAATTTGGCGAAAACTATGAACTGCCCAATGCCACAGCTTATAATGAAACATGCGCTGCCATAGCAAATGTGTACTGGAATCAGCGGATGTTTTTGTTGCATGGCGAGTCGAAATATATTGATGTATTGGAAAGAAGTTTATACAACGGACTAATCTCCGGTGTTGGTTTGGATGGCAAATCATTTTTTTATACCAATGCCATGCAGATCAAAAACAGTTTTAGTCATTCTGCAATGGAACCTGAACGTGCCGGATGGTTTGATTGTTCCTGTTGTCCAACCAATGTTGCAAGATTGATCCCATCAATACCGGGCTATGTATATGCTCAAAAAGATGATAATGTATATGTGAATCTTTTTGTAAGCAGCAATGCTTCCCTCAAGATTCACCAAAAGCCGGTGACTATCGTACAGGAGAATAATTATCCCTGGAATGGTAATTTGAAATTTACTGTTTCACCAAAATCACCAGATTCATTTAAAATGTTGATGCGCATTCCGGGCTGGTCACAAAACCAGGCTGTGCCTTCCGATCTTTATTCTTTTTCATCTTCAAGCGAACAAAAAATATCCATTAAGATCAATGGCGCACCAGTTGATTATACTATTGAAAAGGGCTATGCTGTGCTGAACAGGAAATGGAAAAAAGGAGATGTAATTGAAATGAATCTCCCGATGGAAGTAAGAAGAGTTATTGCAAATGAAAAAGTAAAGGACGATATTGGCAAAACAGCGCTGCAGGTTGGGCCATTAATGTATTGTGCGGAATGGATAGACAACGGAGGAAGGGCAAGCAATTTTATACTGACTGCGGATGCGGTCTTTTCAAAAGAATATAAAGCTGGTTTACTGAATGGCGTAACCGTTTTACAAGCTGAGCTTCCGGCCGTGTCAATCGACCACAAAGGAGAAAATATCAGCACGGCTAAAAAGACTTTTACAGCGATACCTTATTATGCATGGGCCAACAGGGGAAAAGGCGAGATGATGCTTTGGTTTCCAGTAGCTGTGAAGGATGTTGACCTCCTTTCAAATGAAAATATAACTCCAATTATAAGCAAATAATGAAACATAGATCTTAAGTATAGAAAAGATCAAAATTCAGCTGGGTTTTCAATTTTCTAATAATGAAAATATTCAAATGGGGAATAATAGGCCCCGGTAAAATAGCAGAGAAATTTGCAGAAGCTCTGCTAAATTGCCCAAATGCGGAATTATGGGCAGTTGCTTCCAGGGATAAAGAACGGGCGGAATCATTTGGAAAGAAATATAGAGCGGCAAAATATTATGATCAATACGAAGCTCTCATTAATGACGAAGAGATAGATGTGGTATATGTTGCCACACCTCATACCTTTCATTACAGGCATGTATTACTTTGCGTGAAAAACAAAAAGCCTGTTTTATGTGAAAAACCACTTTCGGTCAATTATCAAAGCGCATTGGAGATGATAACATTGGCGAAAGAAAATAAAGTTTTCTTAATGGAAGCTATGTGGACAAGGTTTCTTCCGGTAATAAAAGAAGTTTTTCGATTAGTAGAAGAAGGGGAAATTGGTAAGATAATTTTTGTAAGAGCCGACTTTGGATTTTCTTTTCCTTACGATACTGAGAACCGGATTTTCAATATGAAATTAGGAGGGGGCTCTTTGCTTGACATCGGTGTTTATCCTTTGTTTCTTGCGTTGTCTCTCCTTGGGGAACCTGATTCAATAAAGACGTCTGCTCACTTTTCTACAACTGGTGCAGATGAATCAATGAACATAATGCTATCTTATAAAAATGGGGAAATGGCTTCGCTCTATTCAACAATATTGGCAACCACACCCACTACAGCGGAGATAACAGGCACCAAAGGATCTATCACGATTCAGCAGCCCTGGTACAAAGCTTCGGCTATTGTACTTCGTAAACCGGATGGAACAGAAAAAAATATTTCGATGCCTTATGGAGATAACGGGTTTGAGTTTGAAATTAATGAGGTAATGAACTGCCTGGAACAAGGCACGACAGAAAGTACATTGATGTCCTTAGATTTCAGCCTTATGATGGCGAGAGTCGTTAATGAGATTTGCAATCAATGTGCAATCAGGTATGAGGTTCAATAAGCCTGGTATGGTTTTTTACTGTAGCATTTTTCAGCGGCATGCTTGTCGGAGAAAAATTTATCCGGATAAATTTGAAACACTTGGAAGATCTGCTAGTACATTAATATCTTCAATATGGTGGTTCGACTTTTGTCCGGTAACCTCCGCAGAAGTGGGAGAAACAGTCTTAGAATGGTTTCTCCCGCTTTTCTTTTTTCCCCAAAAGCTTTGCCAGTTACTGTTTGTCTTGTTTTGTGAAATTTTCCGTTTACCACATTTTGGGAAGTTGATAATTCCGCCCTGCTTTTTTTGCAAGTGTTTTTACACGTATGTTCAGAATTGTTGAAGAAAGCTTTAAAGATCACTCGATTTAAACGTATCCCCCTGACCAGGGTCACCCGTTTCATAGCCTTTTTTAAACCAGTACATGCGTTGTGCAGAGGTTCCGTGGGTAAATGCATCGGGAACAACATAGCCTTGCGATCTTTTTTGCAGGCGGTCATCACCAATTGCATTAGCTGCATTCAATGCTTCTTCAATATCGCCACTTTCGAGGATGTTTTTCTTTTGTGTATAATGGGCCCAGACGCCGGCTAAAAAATCGGCCTGCAACTCCAGCATCACCGAATAACGATTGTATTCGGCCTCACTCACCTGGCGGCGAAGCTGGCTTACCTTGCCTGCCGTGCCATTTAAATTTTGGATATGATGGCCTACTTCATGTGCCACGACATAGGCCATTGCAAAATCACCCGGCGCATTAAGTTTGGTTTGTAAATCCTCGTAAAATGAAAGGTCGATATATACTTTTTGATCGGTCGGACAATAAAAGGGGCCCATTGCAGCGCTTGCCATCCCGCAGGCGGACTCGATGCCATCCCTGAATAAAACAAGCGTAGGTTCAGGATAATCAGATCCCTGCTCTGCATACAATTTATTCCAGACGTCTTCGGTTTCGGCAAGAACAACTTTTACAAATTCTGCCCGCTCGTCATCGGCGGCTTTTTCTTCAGCCGTCATTTCAGTAGTAGTTGCGCTTCCCGGAAAATTTGGCGGTGGAGGCGCTGTATCACTGCTGCCACCTAAAAAGGTATACAATAAATAAACGATGACGCCGATAATACCGCCGCCTGCGGCAATACCGCCACCGGAAATCCCCCGTCGGTCGTCAACGTTTGAACTTCCTTTTCTTCCTTTCCAGCGCATAATGAATGTTTTATTTTATTATAAAAGATGGATGGAGCCAGGTAAACGAACGATTATAAAGTGTATTCGCCAAATTCATGCGGGTATTTTTTTCGGTAAATTTTTGCTAACTCCTCTTCTTCTCTTACCGACTTTCTTTTATGATCGTTCCACCACCTCATTAACATGTAAATAGTGATGCCTGCTACGACACCTGTCAAACCGTATTCAATTACCTTATTTTTCATGCCTCAAGTTTATTAAATAACACAATTGGTATGCCATGATAGTCCGGGAATCTTGTCAATTGAGGTTGTTGAGCTTAAGCAATTCTGGTTTATCTTCGGACGCACCAAAAGGATCTTTATGTATCTCTGTCTTTTAGCAATAATAATTGAAGTTAAGCTGAAATAAACATAAAAATTAACACATGAACATTGAATATGTTTAGGCCAGCCGTCGTCGTGGACCAATATATAAAAGGGTGAGACAATAAAGATTGGATCTTTTGATAAAACCAGTAAATATTTTTTTTGATGAATAAGGATGCAGTACTGTCGCAAATTCTTTCCGGTAAAATTGTAGCGATCATCAGGGGAGCATTGCCGGAAGATGTGGTTAAAATTGCAAATGCGCTTTATGAAGGCGGTGTTAAATGTCTTGAGGTCACCTTGAATTCTCCGAATGCCCTGTATGCTATTGAAAGTATTGCTAAAAAAATGGAAGGCCGCTTATTAGTGGGAGCCGGCACTGTTTTAACGGCAGTAGAAGCTCACGCAGCAATTAATGCCGGTGCAAAGTTTATTATCTCTCCCATTTTAAGTGCAGAAGTGATTGAAGCAACGAGGCAGGCCGGTGCTGTAAGCATTCCCGGTGCATATACACCTACTGAAATATTCAATGCGTTTACAAGTGGTGGTGATATCATTAAGGTTTTCCCAGGTTCCGCAGGGCCAGGATTTATAAAGGAAGTATTGGCTCCATTACCACATATTCCGTTGATGCCGACCGGCGGTATCAGCATTGACAATATTGAAACATTCAAAAAAGCGGGAGCTGTTGCATTTGGCATCGGCAAATCACTGGTAGATACCAGTCAAAAAGTTAATGATAAATATTTGCAGGAGATAGTCTCCAATGCGAAAAGATTTATGCAGGCGTTGAATCATGAACCCGTTAACGAATAGAACTACCATATGACTTTTTTTAGCTGCGATTGGGGCACTTCAGCATTCAGGTTAAGATTGATCGAATCGTCATCCGAGGATATCAGGACATTGGCTGAGATAAAAACAGGCCAGGGAATCGCCGCAACCTATAAGCTATGGAAAGAGGCTAGTATTAACGATGCAGAAAGAGTGGCGTTTTATCAGTCTTATCTTTTTGATCAAATACAGCAAATAGCAAAACAGGTAGATAAGGATATTAAAAACATTCCGATAGTGCTGTCGGGCATGGCTTCCTCCAGTATTGGCATGCTGGAACTTCCGTATAAACAATTGCCGGTTCATTTGGATGGATCGGATCTTTTGGTGAAAATAATTCCTTCGGTTGTGCCGGGTTTTTCTTCGAATTTGGTAATGATTTCGGGTGTAAGTTCTGAATTGGATGTAATGCGGGGCGAGGAAACAATCCTGGTAGGTTGTGATATTAAAAAAGCAAATAGGCAAGAACTGTTTATTTTCCCGGGTACACATTCCAAACATGTCAGGATAAACAACGGACAAGCACATTCGGTAAGCACTTATATGACTGGTGAGCTGTTCAGTTTGCTGGCACAGCATAGTGTTCTTTCGGGTTCAGTGCAACAAAATAGTTTTGATGAAAAATATGCTGAATTGTTTGCTGCGGGTGTAAAAAAAGGGAAAGAGGCAAACTTGTTAAACGGTATTTTCCAGGTGCGGGTGAACCAGTTGTTTGATAAGACATCGAAAGAAGAAAATTATTATTATCTAAGCGGCCTGTTAATAGGCTATGAGTTAAAAGACCTGGCTGACAAACCTGTTCCTGTTACCATTGTTGGAAACGGTGAGTTGCAAAAATTATATAGGGAGGCTCTTCATGTTCTTGGCTTGGATGATCGGGCACAATACAAAGACGCAGATGAAGCTTTGATCCGTGGGCAGTTGAAAATAGTAAAGCAATATGGATACTAACTTTTACCAATCATAATAACAAATCAATTTTAAACCCAGCACATGAAATTTTTTAAGAAGATTTCTCTTTTTTTGAAAACGGGTTGTTTGTTTACGGGGTTATGATGAGGTGGTGAATTGAAAGCCCTGCATATGAAGTACGTTTACTGGCACCTCTTTTTCGCCTTCTATAAAACACATTTTGCTGTCAATAATTAGGCGAAAAAGTAGTGCCTTTCGTTGCCCCGCATAACACGAAGCAGGTTCTGCGAATTATAGGCTATGAACACAAAAACGACTTACAAATTATCGGAGACTTTGTGTGTTGGCCGGAAAAACGGGCGGAGCCATTCGTTTGTCCTTGATCTTTTTGTTACTCCTATGTTTGTTTTGGGATTGTCATTTAATATATCTTTTGGTCATTATTTAAAATTAAGTGAAAGGGGTGAGAGTCTATTTTGTTACAAGCAATGCTTTGGGTATATGCTGGGAAAAAGAAAGGAATGAATGAAAATAAAAAACGGTGCGTTTATGTTAGGAAAATAGTTACATGAATTGAGAAAATAGCAATTCTCGAACAACACTTTTTTTTCATCACTCAAAATAAGAGTTTGCCGTTGACGGGAATGAGGAAATTATCGCAGATATTTGTACTACATTTAAACAGAAGTAATCCTTTTAATGTATGCGCAACACCCACCCCGATGAATTAGGAATTGGCCGGATCACACAAAAAACTATGGCAGACATTGTGGAGGTGAGATTGCGGGAATACCTGAAGAAAAAATCATTTAAGCCCGGCGATCCTCTTCCCAATGAAATGCAGTTGGCGGAGTCATTGGGTGTAAGCAGGAACGTAGTCCGGGAAGCACTGAGCCGTTTACGGATGTTAGGCATGGTGGAGACAAAGAAGAAAAGGGGGATGGTCTTATCCCGCCCCGATATTTTGGGATCATTTGAAAGGGTGCTCGATCCACTAATCATAGATGACAATACGCTACAGGATATTTTTGAAATAAGACTTACACTCGAACTGGGGTTGGCAGATCTCCTGTACCTGCGCAAAACAAAAAAAGATGTGGAAGAACTGGAACAGATTGCAAAACATCAAAAAGTGGATAGCGGCAAACAGGTCTTCCGGATTAAAAATGAAATTGCTTTCCATAGTAAAATATACCAGATGACCGGTAATGAAACATTGATGCGGTTTCAGAATATGTTATTGCCTGTTTTCGGTTATCTTGTTTCATTGGAGAAAGTTCCCATTGTCGGCAAGGTCACCCATATGGACCTGGTGAATATTTTAAAGACCGGTACCAAGGAAGAATTTCGGCAGGGAATGCTGCAGCACCTGCAACACCATTTTGATAAATTGAGAAAATAACTTTAGCAATAAGTTAGCGGCAATTTGAGTTGCTTCAGTTTTAAATAGATTCTATTTAAATAATGTACTTTTTGGAATAAATGAATTTGACTGAGAAAAGAAATTTTTAATAGCAACTGTACTTTTTTTAATGATCCACTCTTCTTGTAAAAGGAAAGATCCAATGATTGAGATGTTTTCTGCTTTTATAAGTAATAGCACCAAGGTAAATATTGCATATGGAAATAGGCTAGATACAAGTCAAATTATTATCGATACGACAATTTCCAAAATGTCTGAAGTTGAAAAGATCAAAAACTTTATTGTGCAGAGTGGTGAAAGAGACACATGCTATCATTTATCGGGAACAATCACTTTTCTAAATAGTTCTGAAGACGGATTTGTAATTGATTTTAGTCTGAATCCCCAATGCCCGGCTTATTGTTTTTATACTGAAGATAAACCGATGGGCTTAAAAATGTCATATCAAAGCGGAATGTATTTATCGGAACTTCAAAACATTTTGCTGAATAATCGGTCTAAATAAAACAGGAGCCGGCAGCTTGGCAATATGACAAGGGAGCGAATAAATTTGTCATGAACATTAACCTTTAAATGTTGCTTTAGCAGCACAATTAGTCTCTTCTCCCAAACCCAATAAAACATTTTTTAGAAAAAAATTTGGCAGAAAAAAACATTTATGCCTACATTTGATATGTCCTACAAAAGGACAAAACAACAAAATCTAACGAAATGGCCTGCCTGCTTGCTAAACGGAATCACCGGCCGCCCGGTATCTTCCTAAAACTTATTGCAGCAATTGTCTTGCTTCTTTGCATCGGCAGTTGCGCCAAGAAAACCCAGCCTCTTGCCTCCACTGAAAAAGAAGAAGCTATTGAAGCAAGAGCCGTTACTCCTTACCATACCAGCTCTGTTATTTTCAACGGAGGTAACGAAAGCATTTATCATTCTTTCCGTATTCCTTCGATCATCAAAACCAACAATGGAACACTGATCGCCTTTGCCGAAGGCAGAAGATGGAATCCCGGTGACTGGGGTGATATAAACCTTGTCTATAAACGTTCCACCAACAATGGTTCTACCTGGTCGGCATTGGGTGAAGTAGTTGGTTCCGGGAATGGCACCTGGGGTAACCCTACTGCTGTGTATGACTGGAACAAGGGACCCAATGGAAGAGTTTGGCTTTTCATGTCTTGGAATAGCGGTGACCACACTTCCATGAGTACGATTGATACCTGGGGTGAAAGAAAAGTGTACGCCTCCTATAGTGATGATCATGGTGTAACATGGTCAATCCCGCAGGATCTTACTAATACTTTGCTTCCTCCCAACTATACCTGGGATGCTATGGGGCCGGGCATTGGCATTCAAACAAAATATGATCATCCCGGAAGGCTGATCATTCCTGCGAAAGGCAGAAATATTTACAGTGATGATAACGGAACCACCTGGCACTACCAGCTTATTCCCTCGGGTACTGATGAGGGCACTATCGTGGAAAGAATGGATGGCAGTTTATTACGCAACGACCGGCCACAAACTGGCGAATGGAATCTTGCCAAACGAAGAAGAAAATCAACCGGCTCCATTGAAAATGGCTTTACTGCATGGACACCCGATAATGCTTTGCCGGATCCGAAATGTGAAGGTTCCATCATCCGCTACAATACTGATGACCCAGCAAGGATCATTTTTCTCAATCCCAATCATGAATCAAAGCGTTGCAACATGACGGTGCGGGTCAGTTATGACGATGGTAATAGCTGGCCTGTCAGCCGGCCAATCTTTGATTGGAACACCTGCGATTATGCAGCCATTACTATTGCTAAAGGCGGATACTCCAGCATGATCAAGACAGCTGATTATGCCGTGGCTGCTTTGATTGAGATAAACGAAGATGTGCACAACAGCGACTCCAGTCATAAATCTATTGAGTTTCACAAATTCAATCTTCCCTGGATATTGAATGGCGCCACAGAACCTTAATCAACTATTTGTTTACTGTTTTAAAACGATTATTTGCTTATGAAAAAAATGATCTTCTGGCGGAAACTGCGAATGCCCCTCGTTTCTGCAATCGTATTTCTTTTACCACTTTTTGCGGTAGCACAAACCTATACGGTCAATGGAAAAGTTACCGACAGCACCGGTGCTGGCATTGAAAAAGTAAGTGTAAAAGTAAAAGGAACTTCAACCGGTACTGCTACTTCAGCCGATGGCAGTTTCGCTATCGCATTGCCTTCCCCAAAAGCTACACTTGTATTTTCAAGTGTAGGCTTTATTCCGCGGGAAGTAAAAGCGGGTTCACAAACAACAATCAATGTATTGTTGGAGCGGGCCGATGAGACGCTTACCGATGTAGTAGTAGTTGGTTATTCCCAACAATCACGGGCAAAGACCACGGCAGCGATCGCAAAACTTGATCCGCAGGAATTGCAAAACACGTCGAACCCAAACCCCGTACAGGCGATGCAGGGTAAGATTGCCGGCGTATCCATTCCTATTAATTCCGGCCAACCTGGAGCGGGTGCTACTAACATGATCATACGTGGTGGTACTAAAGTGGATGTATATGGTTCAGGCCAGACAAACAGCAGAGGCGATGGATTAGGAGTCGCTACCAACAGCAACCCGCTAGTTGTTGTCGATGGCGTTTTCAGATCACTCAATGATGTCGACCCTGATAATATTGCATCTATCCAGGTGATGAAGGATGCTGCGTCAACAGCTATCTACGGCGCAAGAGGTGCCAATGGCGTTATTGTAGTTAAAACAAAGACCGGGCGGTTCAATACCAAAATGAAGCTTTCGCTCAAACATCGCACTACATGGGAAACACAAGCAAGAGATTATGATTATCTCTCTGCTGAAGAATATTTAAAATTGGCAAGGACCACCGTAAAAAACAGTTATGATTTTAACGCCACTTTGAGAAATACGCTGTTGAATAGCGCTGGTTATTCTGCGGGTACCAAAGCTTTTACAGGGCCAGGCCAATATGGCAATCATATTTACACCACAGCATTATATGATAATATCGTAGCTGTGGAAGGACAAGCTTATGTAGATAACCTGTTGACGAAAGGCTACAAAACGATGGATGATCCCATCAATCCCGGCACCAAATTATTATACTACGATAACCAGTACCAGGACCTGATCTGGAATACCGGCGTTACGCAAAATGAAAACATTTCCTTAGAAGGCGGTAGCGACCGTGCTTATTATTATGTTTCCGGGGGATATACCGACCAGGCCGGTACATTCGCCGGCACCGGTTATAAAAGATATGATGTGCTTGGCAACTTTGGCTTTAAGGCTACGGATAAATTGCGTATTGAGGCAATGGTCAACTATCAAAATCTCCAGCCACTTTATGTAGAAAAATTCCAGGATGAATTGATAAGAGGTGTTCGCATTACGCCGCTGCATCGCATTTATAAAGATGATGGCAGGCCTCAATCGGGAGAAAGTTATACCGTGCGCAACCGGTTACATACTCTTTACTACGATGATGTGCGTTCTGCAACCGAACGGCTTGTTACGAGGCTTGAACTGGATTATACGATTATCAAAGGGCTTCACTTCAGACCTTCTTTCTCTTATGTGATCAACGACTTCAAATATCTTTTCCGGAGAAAGGGCACACCGTCAACTGATTGGGCACAACCGCCTACGATACGTCAAAAATATGAATCGGTCAATCAATCACGTCAGCTGATGGTGGACCAGGTATTGCAATACGATTTCAATATCCGGAACGATCATCATTTTACCACGTTGGCAGGATTTAACTATATCAGGAGCCAGGGCAACACAATTGATATTGGGTCGCAACGAGGTACCAATGACTATATATTCACTATTGATGAACCATCCGTTGGAGTTGTTAATGGAGTTACTACAACCAACGTTACTGATTTTGGAACCAATCTTTCCGAATCAAAATCTGCCAGCCTCTTCGGCCAGTTGTTGTACGATTACAAGACAAAATATTTATTCGGGGCTTCATTACGTTATGACGGGTTCTCCAACTTTGCACCCGAAAATAAATTTGCCTACTTTCCTTCTGTTTCCGCAGGCTGGAATATTCATAAAGAAAATTTCTTCAACGTGAGATCGCTGAGCTTGTTGAAACTGAGAGCAAGCTGGGGCGTTGTTGGTACGAGTGATTTGAGCATTACAGATACATATGGTGGTTACCGCTCTGTACAATATGCATTCGGCTCGGGCATACTAAGGTCCAATCTTTCCAACCCCAATCTGAAATGGGAAAAAACAGAAATAACGGACATAGCCATAGATGCAGGTTTTTTAAATAACCGTATTACTTTAACCGTTGATTTCTATAACAAATTAACAAAGGACAGGCTTGACCTGAAGCCTCTTCCTTTGGAAGCTCCGTTTACAAGCATACGCTTCAACAATGGTACTTTACAAAATAGGGGAGTAGAAGTGGAATTAGGCGCAGAGGTTTTAAAAATAAAATCATTTAACTGGAAAGCTAATTTTTCTTTCGCTTACAACAGTCAGAAGATTTTGAAATTGCCAACTAACACAAGATTGAAAAACCGCCAGGGTGGTGGAGTTATTTATGATCCAAATTCCAAATCAGATATTGAAGTAGGAGGATTAGCCGAAGGAGAACGTCCTTTTGGTGTTTGGGTTTACCAGGTAGAAGGCATTTTTTCCACAGAAGCTGAAGCCGCTGCGTGGAATGCTACGAAAGTTGACAGGCTAGCAACCTCCAATGGTCTTACAGTAAAAAAGCACGCCGGTGATTACATTTTTTCAGATCTGAACAACGATAATATCATTGATGCGAAGGACGTGGTATTTGTTGGTTACAGAACACCCAATTTTACAGGTGGTATGCAAAATACATTTTCTTACAAAGGAATTTCTTTACGCTTTACTATGGATTATGCATTAGGTCATATTATTGAAAATGGTGCATTAGCAAGATCTCTCGGATCAGGAAGGGCGTATAATGAAGGCGCTACGTCCGTGGCATTGGGAAATGATATCTGGCAAAAAGAAGGTGATGTAAATAAGCGTTATGCCCGCTTTTCCCTCGGCGACGCGGATATTGGCCAGCGTAACTTTCTCCGGTCTGCCCCCGCTGGTATAGGTGTTGGCCAGGGTTATGGTTCTGATGTATCCACTATGGTTGAAAAAGGCGATTTTCTTGCTTTCAGGGAAGTTTCCATCAGCTATAATCTGCCTGCTAACATCACCAGAAAATTCTGGTCAACCGGTGTGAATGTATTTGCAAGCGTATTTAATATTGGTTATATAACAAAGTACAAAGGTTTGAACCCTGAAGTATATACTGGTTATGATCCGGGTGGTTATCCCCGCCCAAGGCAGTTTTCAATGGGAGCTACTTTGAAATTCTAAATCATCCTCAATAATAAATTAAGTAAGATGAAGAAAATAATTATAACTACTGTAGTGGCTGCATTATTAATTTCTGCGTTACCAGGTTGTAAAAAACTATTGGAGGTAAAACCGGAGTCAAGCATTACAGAAGAGATCTATTTTAAAAGCGAAGGCGACTTTGAACCCAATGTTACCGGCATTTATACATATATGCGTGAGCTTGTAAACAACGATTTATATGGCGAACAGCGAAGCGAAGAGCTGGTAAATGGCCCTAATGCAAGGCTTAGTTCAGCTGTGTGGGGACAACTGCTTAGCCCTACCAATGGCGCATTGGCTTATAATGGATGGTATACCGCCATCGGACATTGTAATCTCCTGCTGGAAAAAATAAAAGGTTTCGAGTTTGCGACTAACCCCGATACGAAAAAAAGGATTGTTGCAGAAACACATGCGTTGCGTGCCTGGTTCTATTTTCACCTTACAAGAATCATTGGTAAAACTCCATTAATGTTAGAAGCTGTTACCAATGAAAACGTTCCTTTGCTGCCGCGGGCTACAGAAGCAGAAGTAATGACACAAATACAAGCTGACCTCGACGCTGCTTTGCAACAGTTGGAATCGATGAGTAATTTTTCAAAAACAACATTTCCTTCAACAAAATACCGTTTCAGCTATGCTGCCATACAGGCATTGAAAGCTGATACAAAGTTGTGGAGTGCAAAAGTATTGGGAGGTGGTACTGCCGATTTGAATGCAGCCATTGCGGCACTCACCGAAGTCGAAGCCAGCGGTGTAGCACTGAATACTGATTTCAAAAGTGTTGTGGGATTAAGAGCGGCTGCAAATCCCGAGATCATACTCTCCGCTTTTTTTCTCAGGGATGAAGGTGTTGGGAATTATTCAATTCAAACTATTGCTATTTCCAGCCATATTACATCGGTATTGAATAAGGATAGTATTCCCAGCGCCGTTTCGCCAAGTTATGCACAGGGTGGTTATTTAATGAGCCCTGAATCAAAAGCATTATTCAATCCGGGTGATAAACGTATTCCGTTTACATTCGTTACTGAACGGCTTGCCAGCGGAACCGGAACAAGAACATGGATAGTAAAATACCCGGGCACAAAATATGCAGACGACAGGTTTCCTGATAATGATATCATCATTTATCGTCTTGCTGACATTTACCTGATGAAAGCAGAAGCATACGCTGCATTGGATAACGCGACTCTTGCTATCGAAAACTTAAACAAAGTAAGAAACCGTGCCAGCACGGGCGACTATAGCGGGGCAACTGATAAAGCTTCTGTTGAAAGGGAAATATTGAATGAGAGAGGAAGAGAATTGTTTTTTGAAAATAAACGCTGGTATGATCTCGTTCGTTTTCATAAAGGGGGAACAATTGATGTGTATAACTATGTTCCCAACCTCATTGGTAAAACAACTCCATTATTCTGGCCGTTGAATACAACTGTACTGGCCAATAATAGTTTACTTGTACAAACGCAGGGTTACTAATAATAGTAGAATAAAATAAGTAAAATAAAAAGAGATGCAAAAAATTGAAGGACTAATAGCGGCGGCATTTACACCTTTTCGGGAAGATGGTTCATTAAATTTGGATTTGATCCCTTCTCTCGTTGACAAACTCGTTAACGATGGATTGAAGGGAATATTTGTTTGCGGCAGTAATGGTGAAGGACCCAATATGACCACAGAAGAAAGAATGAAAGTAGCGGAAGCATTTGTGAAGGCAGCCCGGGGTCGTTTATTGATAATTGTACATGTGGGACACAGCAGTATCGCAGAATCAAAAATTTTGTCGACGCATGCAGCAGCGATCGGAGCTGATGCTTTTTCCTCTGTCGCTGCGTTTTATTTCAAGCCTGTATCCGTTCAGAACCTTGTAGACTGCATGACGGATATTGCCATCGCTGCACCGGCTCTTCCTTTTTATTATTATCATATACCTCATCTCACGGGAGTGGGCATGGATATGATCGAATTTCTTCAATTGGCCGGAGACCGCATTCCCAATCTGGCAGGAATAAAATATACTTCGTCTACCATACAGGAATACCAGGCTTGTCTGACTTTTGACAATGGAAGGTTTGACATTTTGTATGGATTGGATGAATTGTTGGTGCCGGCGCTTTCCGTAGGTGCAAAAGGAGCTATTGGCAGTACGTACACATTTGCGGCGCCACTCTATTTAAAAATTGTTGATGCTTTTAAAAAAGGCGACCTCTTAGCAGCCCGTGAGCAACATGCTTATATGGTTGAAGTGATACGGGTATTATTGAAATATCCACCTATTCCCGGTCAAAAAGCAATCATGAAAATGCTGGGTTGGGATCTCGGCCCCTGCCGACTTCCGCTTACGACTCTCAGTGCAGAAAACTTTGATAAATTTTATAAAGAGTTGGATGATCTTGGTTTCTTTGAAAAAGTTTCTCCTGTTTCATTAGAAGCAGTTAAACGTTGAAGAGAAAGAATTATCATCGGGAAAAAGTTTTTCACCAGTGAAAAGAATTGTTTTCATAATAATGATTGTAATGACAGGATTAAACTGTGTAAACAGCAAAGCGGTTGGGGGAGAAGATAAGATAAAGAAAATTGACTGGTCGGTAGCTGCTGTTCTGCCATCAGTCAATGGAAAAGAACAACCTGGTTTGGCGGGACCGGTAGCCGGGATTATTAATAACTATTTACTTGTAGGTGGTGGCGCCAACTTTCCTGATGGACTTCCATGGTATGGAAATAAAAAACAGTACCAGGATGAAATATATCTTTTCGAAAAAAAGGAGGGTGAAATTGTAAATGCATCTATAAGCAAACAAAAGTTACCAAACCCCGTTGCCTATTGTGCCAACGTGACCACGCCAAAAGGGCTTGTCTATATCGGTGGAGAAAATGAACAGGGATTGTCTGATAAGGTTGTTTTGGTTGAATACAATGCAATAGCTAATGAACTTGTATTTTCTGATCTGCCTGCTTTGCCTTTATCGCTTACCAATCTTTCTACTACTTTTTATAATCATAACATTTATGTAGCCGGCGGTAATTCCAAAGAGGGGCCTTCCGATAAATTTTTTTGTCTCAACCTGGCAACACCCGGTGCAAAATGGGAATCGTTGCCTGATATCCCTGTAAAAATTTCTTTTGCAGTAATGATAGTTCAATCCAATGGGGATCATGATTGCATCTACCTGGTAGGCGGGCGGAGAAAAAACGGTAATGGCATCAGCGATATTTTTAGTACGGTGTACCAGTTTGATATAAAAAACACTCGTTGGTCACAAAAAAAATCTCTGCCATTTGCTGCTTCTGCCGGAACAGGCATTGCTTATGGGTCGGATAAAATATTGATATTGGGCGGCGATAAAGGCGAAACCTTTAGCAAAGAAGAGAAACTAAATGCAGCGATAAAATCAGAAACGGATGAACAGAAGATAAAACAACTTACCAAAGAAAGAATTGCGTTGTTAGAAGCACATCCCGGTTTTGCAGGCGATGTGTTATTGTACAATACGATCAGCGACGAATGGGAAAAACTAAATGCTTTGCCTCCGGGTAATCCTGTTACCACAACAGCAATAAAATGGGGAGATGATATTATTATTCCAAGTGGCGAAATAAAAGCCGGAATACGAACACCTGGAATATTAGTTGGGAAAACCCCTGTCCCCTAAAGGGGAACTTAGGTCGAAATTTCTTTTTATGTTTTTGGTTTTTTTTGCCGAAGCATTAAAGTGATTAAAAAGATGCCAAACTATAATAATGACTGGTACTAAAATAGAAAATGATTCAAAGCCCCCCTTTAGGGGCGGGGGGGCTTCTTACCCATGGATTGTAGTAGGACTGCTATGGGTGGTAGCATTGCTTAATTATATGGACAGGCAAATGCTCAGCACCATGAGACCTTCCATGATGATAGATATTGCTGAACTACAAACGGCTACCAACTTTGGAAGGCTGATGGCAATTTTTTTATGGATCTACGGATTCATGAGTCCATTGGCTGGAATGATCGGCGACAGGGTAAACCGGAAATGGCTGATCGTTGGAAGTTTGTTTGTTTGGAGTGCCGTTACACTGGCTATGGGTTATGCGCAAAATTTTGAGCAGTTGTACTGGCTTCGTGCATTGATGGGAGTAAGTGAAGCGTTATATATCCCGGCAGGCTTATCATTGATCGCCGATTTTCATTCTTCCAAAACCCGATCACTGGCTATAGGCATTCACATGACGGGCTTGTACATGGGCCAGGCATTGGGCGGATTTGGCGCCACCATTGCTGCCAGCTTTTCGTGGCAGTCAGCCTTTCATTCATTTGGTATCATCGGTATTATTTATTCAGTAGTCTTAATGCTTTTCCTAAGGGAAAAAAAATCTTCTATAGAAGTAACTGATAAAATAACTATTGAAAAACCTGGGTTTTTCAAAGGGCTGAGTTTGCTGTTTAGTAATATCGCCTTTTGGATCATCGTATTTTATTTTGCCGTGCCAAGTTTGCCCGGGTGGGGAATTAAAAACTGGTTGCCTACTTTATTTGCCGACAATTTAAATATTGATATGAGCAAAGCGGGACCTTTATCAACCATCACGATTGCTGCTTCTTCATTCTTAGGCGTGCTATTCGGTGGAATCTTATCCGACAGATGGGTTCAGAAAAATATAAAAGGAAGAATTTATACCAGTGCTATCGGTCTTGGTCTGACTATACCCGCTTTATTGCTGATTGGTTATGGTCATTCGTTGTTTCATGTCATCGGTTCAGCGTTTTGTTTTGGTTTTGGCTTTGGTATGTTCGATGCCAACAATATGCCTATCCTTTGTCAATTTGTTTCTTCCAAATACAGGGCTACAGCCTATGGCCTGATGAATATGGTAGGCGTATTCGCCGGCGCATTTGTTACGGATTGGCTGGGCAAATCAACGGATGCGGGTAACCTGGGAAAGAGTTTTGCGATGCTTGCGGCTATTGTTTTGGCTGCATTGATCATTCAATTATCATTTCTCCGGCCAAGGGTAAATGATTTTGATACCGTAAACAAATAATTTAAATAGTTAGAAAACTGAAGCAATACATGATAGTCTCCCGAAACAATTTGTGGTTATTATTGGCAGTGTTGGTGTGTACGATAACAACCGGAAATAATTTATTGGCGCAGCAACTCAATCATATTTACAAAGGAGGAGAAGAGGGATACAACTGTTTCCGGATTCCATCCCTGGTTACTACCAGCAAGGGCACAGTACTGGCTTTTGCTGAAGCAAGAAAAATCAATTGCGGTGATGCAGGAGATATTGATATGGTGGTAAAGCGTTCGGAAGATGGCGGCAAAACCTGGAGCCCGTTGCAGGTGATCTGGAATGATTCAGCCAATACCTGCGGCAATCCTGCACCTGTTGTTGATCAGCAAACAGGAAATATCATTTTATTAAGCACCTGGAATTTGGGTGCTGATCATGAAAAAGACATTATCAATGGTTCAAGCAAGGATACGAGAAGAGTGTTTGTTCTGAGATCAACGGATGATGGTAAAACATGGTCGCAAGCAGCAGAAATAACAAAAAATGTAAAGAAGAATAACTGGACCTGGTATGCAACGGGTCCCGGACGTGGAATACAATTGAGCAAAGGAAGGCATAAAGGTCGCCTGGTTATTCCTTCTAATCATATCGTAGCAAAAACAAAAAAGAATTATTCGCATGTGATTTATTCCGATGATGGGGGGAATACCTGGAAATTAGGCGGTGTGACCAAACGGGAAGGCGTGAATGAGTCTACTATTGCCGAACTTTCTGATGGGCGCCTTCTGTTAAATATGCGAAATGCAGGCAAATCGAGATACCGGCAAGTTGCGATCAGTAAAAATGCCGGAAAAAAATGGTCAGCCATATATCCCGATACAGTATTGATTGAACCCGTTTGTGAAGCCAACCTGATTCAATACAAATTCCCGGGAAAAAAGAACCTTCTTGTTTTTTCAAATCCTGCGAGTACAACTTCCCGTGTTAAAATGACAGTAAGGATAAGCGAGGATGACGGAAAGACCTGGCCATTAAAAAAGCTGATCTACGAAGGGCCTTCCGCTTATTCCTGTTTAACGGTTCTGCCCAATGGCAACCTGGGCTTATTTTACGAGGCAGGAATTCAACGGCCTTATGAAGGAATTGCTTTTGAAGAAATAGCTATAGACGATTTCAAATGAACAAAGTTCCACAAACAAATAAGCATCCACTTACTGCTAAGGAACTTAAAGGAAATTGGGGAACGTTATTATTGCCCGTCAACAACGATGATAGCATTGATTATGTTCGCCTGGCTGATGAGATTGACTATTTCATTGATGCAAAGTTGGATGGCATTTATTCAAATGGTACGGCAGGTGAGTTTCATAATCAAACCGAAGATGAGTTTGATAAAATATAGGAGTTGATGGCACAGAAATGCGATAAGCAAAAATGCGTGGGGTGGGAGCTCATGGCCAATGATTTGAACGAGCATTAGTAGTAGAAAAGCGGATTCTGTCTTTTTTCGAAGAATGCATCTTGCCATTTAAGAATGCAGGGTATACAAATCCGGCATTAGATAAATTTTTAGGCGCAGTGGGAGGCTGGTCAGCTATCGGCACCCGTTTGCTGATGGCCGTATAAATCTATTCCTGAAAATGAGTTAGAAGCTGTCAGCCTCCGGGCGAAGAAATGGTTGCCTGTTTTTTTTCCAAACTATTATTCACATTCAGTAAAAATTCAATTATAGTTTCTCGTTAAGCAGTAGTCAGACAAGCCGCTCCGGTTGAAATTTGTGAGCGGCTTTTTTTCAAAAAAAACTTAACCTTTATCGTATAAATTACCGGCATATGAAACAGCTTTCTTATTTGTTTTTTTCCTTCGTTCTTTTTCACTCAGCGTCGCAAGCACAAGATTGGCAAATTGTAAAAGGTAAGATCATATCACCGTGGGCTGAGAAATTGAACCCCGATAATGCACTGCCTGATTATCCAAGACCACAAATGGTAAGAAAAGACTGGACAAACCTGAATGGGCTTTGGCAATATGCAATTCTGCCAAAGGATCAACAGTCGATTCCTGCTAACACCCAGGGATCGATACTGGTACCATTCGCAGTAGAATCGGCTTTGTCTGGTGTTGGAAAAACGGTTGGTAAGGACAGCATACTTTGGTATAAGAAAACAGTGAATGTTCCTGCTGCAAAAAATAAAAATGTATTGCTTCACTTTGGTGCCGTGGATTGGCAATGCACTGTATTTGTAAATGGAAAAGAAGTGGGCAGTCACCAGGGAGGTTATGATCCATTTTCCTTCGACATTACGAACGCACTAAAAAAAGGAACGAAACAGGATATCGCTATCAGGGTATGGGACCCTTCAGACGACGGACCTCAACCCAGAGGGAAACAAATCAAAAATCCTCATGGTATTTGGTACACACCTGTAACAGGTATCTGGCAAACAGTTTGGCTGGAATCCGTTCCAAAAACCTATATCGCTGAAACAAAACAAACACCCGATCTTGATAAAAAGCAAGTCCTTGTTAATGCCAGGATTGAAAACCTCCAGCCCGGTGACCAGGTTATAGTCACTGCATGGGATGGTGAAACAAAAGTGGCAGAACAAAGCGTTAGTGGTAATAGTGAAAGTTCATTGACTATTGCGAATCCAAAACTATGGTCCACTGAAAATCCTTTTTTATACGATTTGAAATATATCGTTCAGCGCAAAGGAAAAACGATCGATGAAGTGAAAAGTTATTTTGCCATGCGCAAAATATCTATGAAGCCGGATAGCAAAGGCATTCAAAGAATGTTGCTGAATGAAAAGTTTGTGTTTCAATATGGCCCGCTTGACCAGGGCTGGTGGCCCGATGGTTTGTACACCGCTCCTACAGATGAAGCATTGAAATTTGATATTGAAAAAACAAAGGAAATGGGCTTCAACATGATTCGCAAACATGTGAAAGTAGAACCGGCCCGCTGGTATTATTACTGTGATGTATTGGGAATGTTAGTTTGGCAGGATATGCCGAGCGGCGACCTGGGCAATCGCTGGGAATCACGTCCGGGTATTTATGGTCGTGCGACTGATAAAGACAGAACACAGGAATCGGAATCTATATTCCGTACAGAGTGGAAAGAGATCATGCAGGACTTACACAATTTTCCAAGTATCATTGTTTGGGTGCCGTTCAATGAAGCATGGGGCCAGTTTAAAACAAGAGAAATTGTAGAATGGACAATGCAAAAAGATCCGTCAAGACTGGTGAATACTGCAAGCGGCGGAAACTTTGAAGATGTAGGTCATATTATTGACTTGCACAATTATCCTGAACCTTTGATGCCGCAGCCGGATTTGTTTGGTCAAAAACGGGTATTGGTATTGGGTGAATTTGGTGGACTGGGATTACCGGTTGAAAATCATACCTGGCAGGAAAAAAATAATTGGGGCTATCAAAGTTTTAAAAATAATACAGAGCTGTTCAACAGGTATTCAGAGTTTATCGATAGTATACCCAATCTTATTTCCAAAGGATTGTCGGCGGCAGTGTACACTCAAACAACAGATGTAGAAGTGGAAACCAATGGCCTGATGACATACGACCGGAAACAAATCAAAATGCCGGTCGAAAAACTAAAGGAGTTACACCAAAAATTATACAATCCATCACTGGTGACGATCCGATAAACAGGATCGCCAGAATGATTCGTTGTTCGTTGAATTTATAAAGCAATTCAAGCTTTATTTTATTCACCCTGTTTTTCAACCTGTGGCCATCCGTTCACCCATTTCAATTTTTCCATTCTCAATTTTGAACGGCCCTTGTCTTTTGCATCATAACCGTGAAAGATCAAATAATCAGTGCCGTCAAAGCTGGCCACCGCATTATGACCAACACCATTCCAGTTGGCATCGCCTTCTAATACGATAGAGCCGCCACCTAAATTCATTGCCACGCCTTCCTGGTCGACATAGGGACCTTGTAATTTTGCCGAACGGCCCACAACTATTTTATAGGTGCTTTTCTCACCGCGGCAACAATAGTCAAACGATGCAAAAAGATAATAGTAGTTATTCTTTTTAAAAATAAAGGGAGCTTCGATAGCTGCATCGCCGCCTGCTGTATCAGGTGTAATAAAATTTCGTGGACGACTGGCAATCGTGTACCACTGTTCCGGTTGAGCAACAGATTTCAAATCGTCATTCAACTTAACCAGTTTAATGCCATCCCAAAATGAACCAAAGGTCAGCCAGCTAATGCCTTTTTCATCCCGGATCAAATTGGGGTCGATTGCATTCCACATATCCCTGCCTGGTACCGATTGTATCACCTTACCATGATCCGTCCATTTATAATCAGCACTGCCGGGATGTAATGTTTTATTGGTAGCCACGCCGATGCAGGAAGTGTTTTTTCCAAATGCAGAAACAGAATAATACAAATAATAAAGCCCGTTGTGAAAAGAAATATCCGGCGCCCAGATATGGTTACGAAATCCTGGGATCGTTCTGACGGCCCAGGGCAATGTATCAAATACAGGTTTTTCCCGTTTCCAGTTTATTCGATCTTTTGAGGACCACATGCTGATGCCCCTGCCGGTACAAAACAAATAATACACACTATCCTGTTTTATCATTACAGGATCATGTACGGGAATATTTGATACCTGTGCAAATACTGGCTTCTGTAATACCAGGAACATAAAGAACAACAGGCGGGTTATTCTTTTCATTATTATAAATTAAACTCGTAGAGATTAATGCTGTATGGTGAAACCATCAGTGTGCCATTGTATTGTTTAGAAGCAGATGATTCTTTTATTTCAACCACCGGAGATTTTCCCAGTTCATTGTATGAGTTAACCAACGGGCCGGTAATAACAAAACTTCTGATCATTTTATACTTTACTCCGTTTTTAAATTTTATTTCTGCTTTTTGCATTGCAGCTGTCGGGTTAACAATAGAAATGGTGATTGTTTTTTTATCCGCTTTCATAGCGGCCGATATATCCAGGGGATATGTATCACTGCCGGATGAAACTTCAGGCCTGTCGACACCAATAGTGCCTTTGATGGCAGGTTGCTTGCTGTCGCCTTCT
Source organism: Terrimonas pollutisoli (assembly GCF_029360765.1). Taxonomy (GTDB): domain Bacteria; phylum Bacteroidota; class Bacteroidia; order Chitinophagales; family Chitinophagaceae; genus Terrimonas_B; species Terrimonas_B pollutisoli. The sequence goes on from NZ_JARKNA010000001.1 coordinate 454,063, forward strand.
ACTGATACAGGGATAGTACCAAAATAAGTGCTGAACATTCTTATAACTAAACCGCTTGGTTGTATGGCAACTCTCGTGGCATCATATAAAAGACAGGAAGGAGCATCCGTCGAAGTAAATGTGCTCATCTTAATGATATCCGTATTCCTGAAAATTTCGTGATACGCTTCAGCCGTAGCCAATGCATCTTTCATCCCCCAACCGCCGTCTTTCATCCGCCATTCATCTACTGCCAATGTTATTCCTTTTTCTTTAATGACTGGATAACGCTGTTGGTATTTTCTAAATGCTTCCACCGAACCTTTTAAGCGGTTGGGTAATCTTCTTACTTTATCAACAATAGGATCGTCTTTTGCTGATACAAATTTTTGAAGTTGCGCATCATATGCTGAATCACCAAGGGGATATAAATGTTCTGCGAGATAATTGAAGTTTTCCGCACAATTTGCTAAGAGGTTGCCTGACCAGTCGTATTTACCACCGATAGTAAAAGGCAAAGTATCATGTGCATAATCGCCTGAATAAATTGAAGTGCAACCCATCTCGTATGGAGTTGCCCCGGATGCAACCAGTATGATTGACGAATCCGCTTTCTTCATTGCTTTGGCAAACATATTATGTTTGATCGCATAATGAAATGCGGACATATTACCCAGTTGCCACTTGCCATACATTTCATTGCCAATGCCCCACCACTTAACTGCAAAAGGTTCAGCATGCCCATTAGCTGCTCTTAATTTACCCATGGGCGTTTCTACAGATCCATTTACATATTCAACCCATTGTGCTGCAGAATAAGCGTCACCCATACCGGCGTTTACGCCAATATTTGGTTCTACACCCAATAGTTTGCAAAGGTCAAGATACTCATGTGTACCTACATCGTTTGATTCCATTGCATTCCAGGCATAATCATATATGGGTGGTCTTTTATCCCTGTCACCGACACCATTTCTCCAATCGTAACCGGATGATGCGTTGCCACCCCAGCGGAGATTACCCAGGTTCATATATCTAAACTGTTCCAGTATATCCGCTCTGAAGCCATTCACATTGCTGGCAGGCATAAGTGAGGTAGCGCCAATCCATAAAGCACCGTTACCAGAAGCCGTTATTTCGAATGCAGCATCGGTTGTTGTAACCGGCGATTTAAATGTAAACAGGAACGTTTTATACGAAGATGAAAGTGAATCAGCAATTGTTTGTATGGTATATTTTTCATTTGCCCACCGGAGGTTGGTTTGTACAGTTGGTTTTTGATCCGCTGCCAATACTACCCGTACATTATACGCACTGTCCTTCTGAAAACTCAGGCCTTTTTGGGTAATCCCTCTTTGCACCAGGGGTGACAAAATAATTTTTGGCGAATGTTCCCCAGTAAAAACATTTTTATTATCTGACTGTACATACTCATCTTCTCCTACAGGTTTCCATCTTCCCAAATAATGGCGGGTATTAAGAGGCTTTAGTTCATCCGAAGATGTCACCGGATAAAAGAACTTACGGTCACCGAGCATCTCGGCCCACAATCCGCCTTCAAAATAATTAAAGAGCAATTCAATAAATTGGCCGTAAATAAGTTTTGAAATAGTGTCTGATGTTTTATGAGGATCAACAATTACCTGTATTGATGGCACTTTCTTACCTGACTGCGAAAATAAATTTGTGCTTATGTTTAGCAAAAGGGAAGAAGTCAATAACAGTTTAAAGGCAAATCGTTTCATTTATTGATATTAATGGGCCGTTAATGAAATGAACGGCCCATATTTTACAATTAAGTCTTTATTTGTTTTCGTCTTGTATTCTTTACTACAACCCTTTTTTTGTAAACTACCAGTGTGATCAGTATTACAATAATTTCACCCGGAACACGGTAAGAGAATAAGGTGCTACCGTTATATCTATTTTCTTTCCTTTTACAGCCATTTGATGTGTAACGGGGCTAACAGCCAAAGGAACATCAGGACTATTCACCTTTTCTAATGATTCACCAGTCAAAACCGTAACAGTAGCCTGGGATGTTATTTTTTTCACTCCCTCAAAAGCCAAGCAGGTCGCCTTTTCATTAGCTGAACTATTTACGATCTTAATGATCACTTCGTTTGTGTTCTTATCTATAACAGCGGAAGCATACAAACTGTCCTGGCCCGTTACCGGTTTATTATTCCATAATGCAGGAACAACATGTGTGCCTTTGTTGGTAGAATACAATTTTTGAACATAGTAATTGGGCGTACCATATGACCGAAGGTTGTCAACCCATATCAGGTCAGGCGACCATTGCCAGCCATCCACATGTGCGAATAAAGGTGCATAAGAGGCCATCATTACTACACCAGCATTTCTTTCCAGGCCGGTAAGAAATGCTGCTTCTGCAATGGCTGTTTGCAGGTTGTTTTTATTTTTTATACTTACTGTCTTATCACTTTGCGCTGCATATTCGCCGGCAAATATTTTAGCTCCGTTTCTGTCGTAATTATCATACCGCGACGCATTTTGTAAAAACCATTCGGGGCGACGGTAGTAATGCTCGTCAATTATATCCGCTTTCATCTTTCTCAACTCGCCATTCAGATAATCAAATCGTTCTCCATTGGGATCAGTACCCGAGCTGGCCACCAATTTGAAGTCGGGATATTTTTCTTTAATAGCCTTTTGGAAAATTTTTAAGCGTTCAACATATTGCGGTCCCCAGTTTTCATTTCCTACACCCATCATTTTTAAATTAAAGGGAGCAGGATGGCCCATTTTTGCCCTAACCTTGCCCCATTTAGTGTTTACGTCGCCATTGGCAAATTCAATCAGGTCCAGTGCATCCTGTACATAAGGATCCAATTGATCCACCGGGGTTAATTCGGCAGTGTTAAATTGACAAGCCATGCCGCAATTCAATATGGGCAGTGGTGCTGCACCAATATCTTCTGCCAATTGAAAATATTCATAAAATCCGAGGCCAAACGATTGAAAATAGTCGGGTGCAGGACGATGCGCAAATTCTGTATTCCACCGGTTGACGATGAGTTGTCGTTCTTCGATGGGACCAATTGTTTTTTTCCATTGATAACGGGTTTCCAATTCATGTCCCTCAACAATGCAACCGCCTGGAAAGCGAATAAATCCTGGTTTCATATCAGCCAGCATTTGAACCATATCAGCCCGCATGCCGCCCGGTCTTTTTTTCCAGGTATCTTCGGGAAACAATGAGATCATGTCAAGATCGATCACACCATTACCTTCAAACCAAATATTCATTTTGGCTTTTGGTTCAGTAGTGGTAGCATTAAAACTCACGGCTTCTTTTTTCCAATCATCGCCTGCAGACGAAGGACTCAATGAAGCGTTGCCAATGATTTCGTTTTTATCATTGATCAGTTCAATATGCATTTTTATACCTGCAGCAGGTTGACGATACATTACCGAAAAATCATAACGCAATCCTTTTTTGATCCCCATTCCCCTGAAACCTTCATTGGTCAATCCCAAACTTTTAACAGTGTGGTTGACTTTTACCCGGATAAATCTTGGATTGGCTGTATTTTTTTCATTCCTGTTCAGCACCGTCACAGTACCCTCTTCAAACTTTGTTTGTTCCACTTTCCAGCCCATGAGCGGTTTATAAAATTCAAAAGAGCGGTTCTTTACCAACTCGGCATAAATACCGCCATCAGCTCCCATATTAATGTCTTCAAAAAAAACACCCCACATCGTCGGTTGTATCTCCGCTGTTGGCTTATCAGCTTTAATGTTGATGATGCATTTGTTTTTTTCCTGCGCAATTGCAGAAGCTGAAAATACGCTACCTGCAAATGCAGCAAATAGAATGTTCTTAAAGTTCATTGCACTATTAGTTTAAAATTTTCTTTTTTTTTATTATTATTCACTTTTGACTTTTCACCTTGCACTTTCGCCTGACTCCCGACTCACAACTATTTCTTCTTTCCCCAGATAGCTGTTCCCTGGTTGCTTAAACCTGAGAAAATGATCGTGTTCTTTTTGTTTTCCCAATCTCTTCCTTTTTGTACAAATACTTTATCCGTAAATCCATTGCTCCATTTCAGTTGCAACCATGGGGCGGAATAAGTCCAGGTATCAGCGCTGCTGCCATTCAATGTTCCATTCGCTGCAATATTTAATGAAAAGGAATTTTGAAAATCAGCTGAGGTTTGTTCGGCGGAATAGCCAGGGACTACGTTATATCCCAAAACAATTTGTTCCCATTCACCGACCAGGTCATTTTGTGAAATGAGTGAATCCTTTTCCCACGCATACCGCTCAGGAGAAGCCACCGGCCAGCCATCTGCGGTCCAAAATAATTTACGAACATGCATATTCATAAAATATTTATCAATGCCGGGTCTTCCCTGGTGTGCAATAAAGTATTGGCCCTCGCCATCGGTAAAGGCAGTGGAGTGGGCTACACCCTGCCAACCACTGTGACCGGAAAATTTATACGGTGCAATGATCATCGGTCCATGATCGGCATTGGTGTTAGCATCAGCACCGTTATAATCATAGAAAGGCCCATCTGGTTTATCAGCTTTCATCACCCTGACATTGTATTTTGTTTCGAGCCAGTCATAGGCAATAAACAAATAGTATTTGTTTAGCTGCGCATTATAAATGATATCAGCTCCTTCTATGTTTCCATTGTATTTGCCGGCGGTGAAGCCCCGGTTAGCAATCCTTTTTCCTTTATCACCCGATGCAAGTGAAAGACCCGTAGCAAGATCAAGTTTTAATGAATAGATACCATCCCATGCCGATCCATATACCATCCAGTGTTCACCTGTATTCGTAATGATCACGGCAGGGTCGATAGCATTTGTCTGTATACTATTATCATCTTTGGATGTAACTACGAGGCCCTTTTCTGTCCAGGGCCCTTCCGGGTTAGCAGCTGTTGCCATTCCGATCACACTTAGTCTTGGTTTGGCGCATGAAAGTGAATAATACAGGCGATATTCATTACCGGCTTTTACAATGCAGGGCGCCCATAATGAATTGAATGGTGTGCCGCCTCCCTGTGTAATATAGTTTGAACCCATTGCTGGTAAACTATTAAATACCCAGCCGACAAAGTACCATTGTACGAGATCTTTTGATTTTCTAATCTGCAGTCCTGGTCTTACGTCAATACCATAGCCGGCATCTGTGCTGAAGGAATAATAATACTCACCGGCTTTGATGATGGCAGGATCATGTACATTGTGCGGTCCCCATTTCAGGTAGTTTGCAAACGGTGCAATTGATCCATAAGTATCAGAAATCGTATTGATATCAAATGCAGAAACGACAGGCGGATCAACGGGAGTAGCCGGCGTTGTATCAGCTTTGTCTTTACTACAGGAGAATATCATTACGGCGAGTAACACCAGTCCTGTTTCTTTCAATAGAAATCGTTTCGTCATTTTTATTATTTAAGTGCCAGCACTACTACCGAAGCAGGAGGAAGCTTTACCTGTAACGAGTTGCCAGTCAGTTTTGCATCATTAAAGGTTGTTGGTTGAATTTTACCCGGATTTTCAAATGAATTATAATCCTGCAGTTTTTTTGATGTCAGAATTCTGCCGGAAACCGAATTGTATTTTGAACCTCTTATGTCTATAGTAATTTCCTGTTGTTTAGCAGCGTCAATATTTACCAATGAAATATGGGTGACGCCTGCCTGGTCTCTTGAGACGGAAGCGGAAACGGCTGGTAGTTTTTCATCGCCTACCACATAATCATTTGATTTTACATCTACCGGTAATAAAGTTGCATCCTGGTGAACATTGTACATCTCCATCACATGATAAGTAGGAGTGAGGAGCATCTTTTCTTTATTCGTTAAGATGACGGCTTGCAAAACGTTTACTGTTTGCGCAAGATTAGCCATCCTTACTCTTTCACAATGATTGTTGAAAATATTCAGGGTAGCACCTGCGATCATCGCATCACGAATAGTGTTTTGCTGGTAAAGAAACCCGGGATTAGTACCAGGTTCTACCTCATACCAACCTCCCCATTCATCCACAACCAACGCAGTTTTTTTTGCCGGGTCGTATTTATCCATGATATTGGAATGTCTTGTCACCAGCTCTTCCATTTTAAGGGCTGACTTCATGGTGGCGAAATATTGCTGTTCGCTAAAATCCCTCGCCGGACCCTTTTGGTTCCAGTTGATAACGGAATAGTGATGTAGTGCTACTCCTTCCACCATATTGCGGGGAATGTCACGCATTAATACTTCTGTCCAGTTGTAATCATCACCATTGGCCCCTGATGCCACCCGAAACATTTTGTCATTGTTGCTCCAATCGGTCATGAACGTGGCGTACAACCGATACACATTAGCATAATACTCGGGTTTCATATTCCCACCGCAGCCCCATGCTTCATTGCCCACACCCCAGATCTTTACGTTCCATGGTTTTTCTCTTCCGTTTTGTACCCGCCATTTACTCATCGGGCTTGCTTTACCGTCGAAGTTTACATACTGTACCCAGTCTATAAGTTCCTGCGTTGTTCCACTTCCAACATTACCTGCGAGATATGGCTCTGAACCGATTGCCTCGCACATGTTTAAGAAATCATGGGTGCCAAAACTGTTATCTTCTGTTACGCCACCCCACCAGCGGTTAACGATAGATGGTCTGTTTGCTTTGGGACCTATGCCATCTTTCCAATGATAGGTATCCGCAAAGCAACCGCCGGGCCAGCGAAGGTTCGGTACTTTTAATTTTTTTAAGGCTGCAATGATATCATTGCGGACACCATCAGTGTTGGGTATGATTTTATTGGTGTCGCCAACATAGAAACCATTGTAAATACAGTTGCCTAAATGCTCGGCAAAATGCCCATAGATATGCTTGCTGATTTTATCTTTTCCAAGATCAGCTTGCAAAATAATTTTGTTCTGCGCTAATAAACCAGAACCTGTCAGTAGAATAAAACAACCAATCGCAAATTTTTTCATGAAATATTTTTTAGAGAAGCAACTTACTCTATTATTGAAATAAGTGATACCGGAATTTTTTAAAAGATCCGACGAGCCCGGTTTTCAACGAATGCTTGTTAATCCGGGCCGCCGGAAGGTTGGTCAATTTATTTGCTTTTATAATTTTTTAAAAATGCCATGCTTTTAAAATAATTACCTGTTTGCGAAAAATCCGATGGTCCCGGTTATTCACGACTGCTTACCAACCAGGATCCCATCGGAATAAGTTTATTGATTTTTAAAATCAATAGCCGGTATTTTGCTTATACCCCGGATTAAGATCAATCTCTCTTTGCGGTATAGGAAAATATTCTCTTCCCGGAGCATAGGTATTGAACTCAGGATCCCGTGCTTTCAGGTCGGCAAGTTTAGCAGGATCCTGCAACCAACCCCAGCGGTGAATGTCATCAAACCTGTGACCCTCTAATGAAAACTCCAGCAATCTTTCATGTGCGATCTGTTCACGCATCTGGGCCTGCGTCATACCCGGCTTTACGATTGCAAGGTTGGGCAATCCTACACGGCTGCGTATCTGCTGAATGAAAGGATAGGCAGCTGCAGTCTGATTAAGTTCATTCAAACATTCAGCATACATCATTAACACGTCTGCATAACGCATGATCCTTTCATTGATTCCTGAACGCCAGTCAAACTCATCCGGTCTTCCTGAATCATCATTTTGATATTTGCGGCAAAAAAGATCATTGAGGTCAGCCGGGTTACTTGCATATTTTGTTGAAAACAACTGGCCATACAACATAAGCCCTGGCTTATTATATAATATGGTAGCTACCAAACGGGGATCATCTTCTCCGGTTGTGGTTTTTTCCTGCAGAAACTCATTGAAAACAGATCTTGTAGGTTGAACATCCGTCCAGCCAAAACCTCTTGGCGCATACGTAATGGCTCTTGCTGAAGTTTTTCCCCAACCCGGTTGTGGCGGACCACCCCAGCCTACTTCTTTGCCTCCTGCATCTCTTGAAAACTGAACTTCAAAAATTGACTCGCTGTTATTTTCATTTACTTCAGTAAAATTATCGCGGTAATTACTTACCAAACTATACATGCCAGGATCTATGATAGCTTTGAACTGTGCTGCTGCTTCTGTATATTTTTTATTAAACAGGTATGCCTTACCTAAGAAAGCCATCGCAGCACCTTTAGTGGCTCTTCCTATATCTGTTTTATCGGGGCCTGTTACATCTGAATATTTGGCTGGTAATTTTTCAGCTGCTATTTTAAAATCTGCGATCACCTGGTTCCATCCTTGTTCGGGAGTAGATTGAGGAACATTATAATTACCAATATCCTTAACTGTTTCGAGGGGTAATGGCACATTGCCAAAAAAATTGACCAGGTGATAAAAATATAAGCCTCTTAAAAAATATGCCTGCCCGATAATTCTGTCTTTCAGTGCCTGGTCCATTTCGATATTGGGCACGTTTTCCAGCACCTGGTTACTCCTGAATACGCCTTGGTAATAGGTTTCATAAGCCCATCCATAAATGGCAACGTTTCCGGATTGCAGGGCAAACTTGCCTGAGTTATACATCTGGTCCCAGGGACTGTTACTTTTCATATCATCACCTCTTGTATCGGCCATCAAAGGTGTGCATCGCATATAAGCACCGTCGGGCAATAAACTTGAGTAAGCGGCATTTAAACCGGCAATTGCATCCGCTTGTGTTTTCCAGAATGTGGCCGAGGTTTGTGCATTAGGGTTAGCCTGGTCCAATTGTTTTTTACATCCTGCAAAACAGGCGGCTATTAGTATCAGCAAAAAAATATTAAGCTTTTTCATATTAGTCATTTTATCAGTTAGTGATTATAAAGAAAGTTGAACACCTGCCATGAAGGTTCTTGGATTAGGGAAAGATCCAAAGTCGAAACCACGGCTGAATAAACCATCACTCATAAAGTCAGGATCATATCCTTTATACTTTGAGATAGTAAATACATTCTGACCCGATACATATACCCTTGCACGACTTAGCCATTTCATACCATTGAGTTTTTTAAGATCAAGTGTATAACCTAACTGGAAGTTTTGCAGCTTCGCATATCCACCATCTTCTATAAAACGGTTAGATGCCCTCTCGTTGGCATTGGGATCCCCAATAACCGGACGGGGGATATTGGTATTGGTATTAGTGGGTGTCCAGAAGTTCAGTGCATCCACATGGTGGTTGCTGTATTGGCCACGCATGAGGTCATGATAAACCCAATTGACAACTTTGTTACCGGCACTACCCTGCCAGAACATAGAGAAATCAAATTGACTATAACCCAGGTTCACATTCAATCCATAATACAAATTGGGCACCGCACGACCCAGGTAAACACGATCTTCATCTGTTATTTTATTGTCTTTGTTAGTATCCTGGAACTTAATATCACCCGGGGCTGCATTGATTTGCACGGGAGAGCCAGCGACATCAGCTGCATTCTGAAAAATACCAATCATTTTATGTCCGTATAATTCACCAATTGAACGGCCTACTTCTGTTTTACTGGCTGCACCATATATAGGGTCGTCATTAAAGCCCAATGACAGCACTTCATTTTTAAGCGTATGAAGATTGGCGCTTACATCGTACGAGAATTTTCCTTTAGAATCTCTGTACTGCGCTACGAACTCCACTCCTTTATTTCTGATGGATGCAACATTGGAAATAATATTCCATGGAAAAGATCCTATTGAAAGAGGAATTTCTATAGGAGCAATAATGTCACTATTGGTATTAACATAATACTCTGCTGTGAAATTCAGTTTATCCTTCAGTAAACCCAGCTCAATCGCGGCATTCGCAGTTTTTTTAGTTTCCCATTTCACATTCGGATCTACTAAACTAACAGTAGTTGCTCCCGGCGCCAGGGTATTTCCAAATACATAACTGGCATTGGTATTAATGTATGATTGATACTTGTAATCTCCAAATTCCTGGTTACCCAAAGTTCCGGCAGCGCCCCTCAGTTTTAATGAACTGATAATCTCCGGAAGCTGGATGAATTTTTCATTGTGAAGGTTCCAGGCAAGGCCTACTGAGAAATTTTGAGCATCCCGGTTTTGCGAACTGAATTTAGAAGAGCCGTCTAAACGATAGTTGAACGTTAATAAATAACGGCTATCAAAATTATAATTCACCCGGCCTAAATACGACAGTAAGGTGGCTGTGCCGGAAAAGCTGGATAAAGCTTTAGCAGCAGGATCAGTTATAGCGCTGAACGTAAAAAAATACGGCTCCGGCAATCCTACGCCAGTGCCAGTAGTTGAATTATACTGACCTTTTTCAAAAGTTGTTCCCGCTAATAGTTCGGCCTGGTGCTTGCCTTTTATAATTTTATAGTTAAGTGTGTTTTCGATTATTGACCTGTTGTCAACCCCTCTTCTCTCGAACATAAACGACTGTGTATTCAGGTAATACCAACCAAGATCATAAGTGGGTTCAAAAGCAAAATCCTCAGTATTGGTTCTGTCATAACTCAGGTTAATCTTATACTTCAGATTTTTGACCGGCTCTATTTCCGCCCATACATTACCTAGTATCCTGTTTCTGTCAGAATTATTTTTCAGTAATGCATTCATCCCGATCACATTCAGGGTAATGGCCCTTTGGGTGGCATTATCACTACCTCCATATCCTCTCAATCGATTAGGATCATATACCGGCATAGTCGGTATGGCCGTTACCAAACTGGTTACTGTACCGCCGAACATAGCATGAAACGCCATACCATTGAATGGATTTACTTTATGAGATTGAGTATACAGCAACTTGGTGCCATAACTAAAAATGCCTTTCTTTCCGTTTATACCTATATTGGCAGTATAACGATTATAGGTTTGTGGTCCTTTGTAAGTACTTGTCTGGTCAAAATACCCTAATGATACACTATACGTCGCAGCTTCATTACCACCGGATAAACGGACATTATGATCTTGTATAATGCCGGTTTTAAAACCCTCTTTCTGCCAATCGGTATTTACATCTTTAATGAATTGTGGGCTGCTGGGGTCATTGCCCGGGGCAATCATTAAGCCTGCATTCAACTCGGCGGCATTGGTTATTTTTCTATAGCCTTCCGCATCTGTTACATCAATTATTTTTGGTAAATTTTGAGCCCCCACATAGCCATCATAGTCTATTTTCAATTTACCAGCCTTTCCTTTTTTGGTAGTAATGATTACTACACCGGTAGATGCCCTGCTACCATAGATAGCTCCGGCGGATGCATCTTTTAATACTTGTATAGACTCTATATCATCCGGGGAAAAATCATAGGGATTATTAATGATGACACCATCCACCACGAATAACGGATTGTTATTAAGAAATGAACTGATACCACGGATCTTAATGTTCACAAAACCACCGGGTTCACCGGAACCCTGTACAGTTACACCCGGCACCTGGCCCTGCAGCATCTTGGCTACATCATAGCTGGCTGTTTTTTTGGCGTTCGTAGTATTTACTACGGACACCGATCCGGTGAGATCCTTTTTCTTTTGCGTACCATATCCTACTACTACCAGGTCTTCCAGGGCTTCCACTCTTGTAGCAAGAGATACAGCTATATTTCTGCTATCACTTACTTTTGTTTCATTGCTTTCATAACCTATTGATGAGATCACCAGAATATCTCCCGGGCTGGCCGAAATACTAAACCTGCCATCATCGCTGCTGCTCACACTGATCTTTTTGTTCTTTACAGCAACTGTCGCCCCTTTTACCGGGTTTCCTTCTTTGTCTTTTACCTGGCCGGTAACAGGACCCTGAGCCTGGCTGGATTCAATTATCAAAAGAAGAAATGAAATGGCCATCACAAAAACAGGCCAGGTTAAAGGGAATAGTCGTTTTTTACCTTTTTTCATACAGCGTCATTTTGGGTTTTTAAAAAATAAGTGTCAATTTTACAAGTATCAGGAAAGGGCCAAAAAAAAACCCTTTTCAAAAATTGAAATTTAACAGATAACAAAAACGGGAAATAAGATGAAGGATTGCCATGCCTTTAAGCCGGCATATAATAAACAAACAGGTTTGGCAGACAAAGCCGCCGGTCGGGAGAAATTAAGGCAAGTCATCAGCATTTGATTATCGTTAAGCAATCTGAAAAATCGTCAGGGTAAAGTTGATATATTTTTTTTTATAGCTACCATCAAATTGTATCAAAGTTTCGACGTATTCGTTCATTGTGCCAGGATGATATATTAAACGCATTATTGGTTAGTTTATACCAGTTCCGCATAGATGTCACCGTCAGCACCCATGTTGATGTCTTCGAAAAAAACGCCCCACATGGTATTTGCGTCAAACTAAAACCGGTTTTTTTTAGAAAATAGAAATTGCGCCTACCCAATAAGACCGCTACTTGAAATGAGACATTTACTAATTCTTACCAATTACTTCATCTGTTAATCATAAGTACCTACCAACGTAGTGACAGACTTTGCTTCAATGTTAATATTATCCGCCGCTGTTACCGACCGCGATAAACTTTTTGTCGCAGTAGTTTTATAAACATCCAGGTTATTACCTGCTATTTTAATCGTGGATCCCAATCCGGCGAGCTTGAATGTTTTGGCGTCAGCTTTCATATTCACGATCACAAACACCAGTTTTTTGTTGATCACATCTTTATACGCGGATATCATCAGAGAACCGGCGGCGCTGATATCATCAGCAATTCCTTCGATGGAAGCAGCGATCCTTTTCATACCCGGCCTTACAAACCGTGAATAGTTGCCAAAGCACCACAATTGTTTTGAATCTGTCACAATGCCATCAGTTTTACAGGCATTCAGATTAGCATCATAACCTGGATTATTAATACCGGAGGGATCACTAACATATACAAGCCCGTCGCTGTAATTATACGGGTTCATGGACAGCCACCACTGCCATGAGCTCACATTGGCGATGGCCAGGTCATGATGAATCATCTTGGCGACGTACAGCCCATAATCAATACTTATGTTTTTAGGATACCCATTGTATTGTCCGCATATATCTCCCAAAATCCCAAACTCTGTTTGCCACAAACCCAAACCTGCATCCACTGCATTTCTTTTATTCACTACACCGGTGCGGATATTTATCAAATTATTGTCGGGGCAGGTGGTGAAATAACTATGCGCAGAAATTATTTTTGCCGTGTTGGGCACATTCCCGATATAATTGGAAGACGCAGGACTAAACCAATTATAAATCTGATCGCCCCTGTTGTTGTCATAAGTATTGGTAGTAAAATTCCATTGTGCTGCTTCGCCCGCTACAATGGATGTGGCCAATGACCTGCTTTGCAATTTGGGGCCCAACAATTTTACAAGGTTTGCAATTTCAGTGTTGGTGGCTGCAGAACCTTCCTGCGATGCGTTTCCATTGCCCCAGTTCCATTGAGGTTCGTTAAAAGGGCTGATATAATCAAATTTGAAATGATCAGATACTTCGGCAAGAAATTCTGCATAATCCGGCATTTTGCCTGATTGCAGATTGAAAGATGATCGTCCGCCTCCATGTGCCTTTCCATCAAGTGTCATGTAAACCGGCGCAGAAATAGCAAATCCTAATGTATACTTTACTCCCCGTTGTTTGGCTTCATTTAAAAACCATTGACTGCCGGCCTGTTTATTCCAGTTGTAGCTACTATCTGCCTGCAAAAAACATTCTTCTCTTCTCCACTCATCAGGAATCTCACTGTTGGCACCCTGTTCAAAACTTCCGGCACCGATATATACACGCCATAGAGAAAGGCCGATCCCCTTGGGAATTCCATCACTTGCGGTATCCATGCTGAACAGATAATCTGCAATCTTGGTTTTCTTATTGGCGTCAGCCCATTTGCCGATGAACTTGGCAGTCCAGCCATCGGATGCGCCAAAGCTGTGTATAAGCTGCTTCTCATCGTTCAGGTTGATGAAAATAGAAGTCTTCCGGTTTTTACAGGTATCCGTTCCATTTACGATACACTGATTGGGAGGGGGTGGGGGTCCAGCCTTTTTACTGCATGCCAGTCCTGCCAGAAAGGATGCTACCAGAGTAAAATAAAATATTCTCAAGGGTTTATTTTTCTTCATAGTCATAAATCAATGTTTTTGTTACAGTTTTTGTTTATTGAAAAAGCCTAATGATCAGAAATTATTCCACCACCATCACAAATCCGTCATGAGCAGCCATTGAAACGGTTTCTTTTTTACCGGGTTTAACAGCGATGATTTTTTGATCAAAGAATGCTTCTCCTTTTCCATTGAGTATACAGGTTGCCTTTTTGCCTTTGAAGAGATCAAGGCTCAGGGAAATTGTTTTTTCTTTATCAGTGCTGTTTATACCTGCGATATACCATTTGTTGCCACTCTTTCTGCCCAGCACTATATACTCGCTGGGGAAATCTGTAGAACAACGATTCTTGCCGCATTACTGACCATCGATATCAGTAACACCCAAAGGTTTTTTGAAAAAATACAATCCTGCCACCAACTCCTTTTCAACCCTGTTACATGAGGTGAGATTAAATAAATTTAATTTTCATGAACTATTTCATTTGTTTAAATGGCATATAAAAACAGCCCGGGTAAGTTTTATACCCGGGCGAGTGGCTTTTCATATTCACGTATTTTTCACTGGACTATTATTTTCTCATACACGACTTTGTTGGTTCCTGAAATCTTCAGTGTATAAACTCCTTTGGCGAACTTATTGACATTAATCGTTTCAGTATTGTTTATGCCTTTTCTTATCATCATTAGTTTTCCGCTCATATCATAGATTTGAACTTGCGCCTTATCAATGCCGGAGTGTTTAATAGTAATATAGCCAGTTGATGGATTAGGGAATACTTTTAAATACTGCTGGTTATTTTCAGGCAAAAGCTCAGCAGTTGCATTATTAGTACTTGCAGTTGCAGTTGTTCCCCCTGGCCGGGAAGAGCAGGGTGTCTCGAAAGCCCACTTGAAATTATCATTATTCAACCATTCCCATTGAATAATATCATCACCATTGTTCATACCGCTTCCGGTAACGGCAAGACATTTATTGGAATGTCTTGCTACAATTTTATAGTAACCACTTCCCACGCTAACAATCTGGTACCGCTGATGAGAGTGAGTGAAGTCATCCCATTGATTTACGGCAGCGCCATCGACTATGCTATAACCATTAACGGTAAGAACTTTATTATTGTAAGAGGGTTTGATGATGTAACCTGAAGGAGTAAACTGTACACTGAATTTCTGATTGCCCTGGCAAAGATTAGCCCATTGCTCAATAATACCACCATTGTCTGATGACCAGGCTCGTACATCCATCACTTTATTACTATGTTTGGCTTTAATAGTGTAAGTTCCATTGGCTACAGTAGAATCTAAGGCTACCGGAGTGAATTTCCATTTGAAATTATCAGAATTAAGCCATTCCCATTGTTCAATAAGATCGCCATTGTTTAATCCATACCCTTTTACAGAAAGGCATTTTGCGCTATGCCTGGCAACCATTTTATAATAACCGCCGCCAACACTAATAATACTGAAGCGCTGGTTGGATTGCCCAGCATCGCTCCACTGACTTATTGCAGCTCCATTAGCAGTGTTATTTCCATTAACATCGACAACTTTTGCGTTATAAGAAGGCATCAATTTATAACCGGTAGACGTCCATTGCACATTGAACACCTGGTTTGCCTGACCTAATGAATCCCATTGTTCAATAATACCCCCATTGGCCGATGACCAGGCTCGTACATCCATCACTTTATTACTATGTTTGACAGTAATCCTGTAATTGCCGTTTGCAATGGGGGTTGGGTTGCCGGCTAATGTGACCGGAACCACAAAAGTAGTAACAGACCTTGCCGGGGATGTATAGCTGAATCTATTATCAGTGATATTTATACTCGTGAGCTGGGCGCAATCTTCCGTGGATGAGGTGCGGTATGCTGAAGCAGACGTGCCAGCTGAATCAAATAAATTCAGATCAAATTTATAGGATTTACTGCCGGTGGTATCTGCATTTACCAATACAACCACCAGCTCATTATTGGCCGGGTTTAGCGCTGCAATTGTACTTTCATTACTATAAACAACGGTATATCCCGGTTTTATATATTTTGAAAATTGTTTCCGGAAATAATACGATTTTACTTTGTTATAGGTTTTATTGGTGGTGTCATATCTCCATAAACCCCAATAGTCTCCATAAAAATCCATGGCCTGCCAGTCGGCCCATACCACCGCTCTCATGTCTTTCAGATCGGCAATAAGGCGGTTGGCCATAACCAAATAATTATCGATGCCGGTTTCACTAATGTTTGGCCCGGTTTCGGTTTGCCATACCTCTTTTCCCTTAGCGGCTGCAGCCTCATACAATTCTGCACGTTTCGTGCCGCCATAACTATGCGTGGCTATTACGCTTACTTTGTTTATTACTGAATCGGGATAACCGTTCAATCCAGTTAGCGTTTCGTCAATTTCGGAACCATCCATAGCAACTGTCTTGCAATCGGAAAGCATATTTTTTGTATTAAGGTTGTCAGATACCGCATTGATCAGTTTTATTTGATTGGCCACCGAAAAAGCGCAGCCTTCCTGCCAATATCCCTTCTTCCACCAGGTGTTAAACGGCTCATTCATAGGCTCTAACCGGCTGAAGGTAACTCCCTCCACCTCCTTATAATGCTTTACGACTTCGGTGAGATAATCGGCAAACGTGGTATAATCGGAATCATTAAGGTTATCCGAGCCATCTGTATTCCCTGCGCTGCAACCACTTTTCGTCATCCAGTAGGGCGGGGAGTTGGAGAATGCTTCATAGATGGCACCGCTTTTCAACGCATACAATTTCTTTAGTACTTTCCGCTGATTAACATCGGCTGACCAGTCGTAGCTACCGGTACGGGTGGTTTTATATCCGGGCATACCGGCATCAAAGCGCAGGTGATTATGCCCGGAACTATCACCACCACCAATGTTAAATCGAAAATAGTTCATGTTTAATTCGCTGCTGCTCGTAAGCGATGTACATACATCATTGATAGCTGAATCGCCCCAGCCTCCGAGCATATGGGCCCACCATATCAGTGAAACACCAAAGCCCTTCACAGTCTGGTATCTTGCGTTGGGATCAACAACCACAGTAGTTTGGGAAAAACTGAGTACAGAAAATAAAAGGAATAATAAAGATATAAGGATCTTTTTCATACAGACAATTTTAGTGTTAGTTTAAAATGAAAATATATCGGCGAGGATAGCTACTTAATTCAGAGCAAGTGGAGGAACCAAATGCGGAAGATGAACAATATATGCCATGTAAATACAATCAGGCGCCCAAAAAGTGGTATCAAAACCAAGCACAACATTAGCAATCTGGGAGAGACAGATACCTGCCGGAAAACGTTTTTAGGACTTGGTGTCCAGGAAAACAGGTTAGTGGAGTTGGATGCCCAAATCCCATGCCCGGTGGTAAACTGGTAATACTTATTCCCATCTTTTACCAGCGAAGAGGGATCATGCGACCGAATAGACCCATCTAAAGCAAAGGCAGGAAAACGTAATAAAAAAACGATTGCTGTAATAGCAAAAAAGAGTGAGAACTTAGATTTCATATATGCAAGCTTTAATTGATGACAATCGCTATTGAATTCCGTGGGGGTTAATGGTCGCATCTTACTGAGCCAGGCATGCTCGTTTCTTCAAAGGGGTTTATGGCCTTATATGCTTATTGCTTCAAACTATTCGTCAATCATTTAGAAAAAGTATAGGAGAAAAAATTCCAATCGTTTAATGAAAACTGTTACTTGATTTAACGAGTATAAAAATAGTTTTTAGAAATTTTATCTGCTCTGCAAATCCTATCAAACTTTCTTTAAATCATCTCAACTTGAGCATCAAAAAAGTTGTCTGCGTTTTAATAGTATGTAAAAAAAGTCTGAGCAGACAAAAAGAGTGCAGTAACCACGCAGTAAATAGGGCTATCATGCCTGTTGCTATTAAGTATCCATTACAAGCTGCTATCGAACAGGAATCTCAGGCTTGTCAACTGGCAATGGAGGTAAAACATTTAAAACGGCTTACTTTCAGGAATCGAAAATCACTTCAATTAATCATTGGCAAATTCACAAAACCAAAACGAATCGACGTCATACTTTTACGAAAATTGTTGACACTGACAGACCCAAACATTTTTTCGACAATGGGTTGCAATTGGCTTATTTCGTTTTTCACAGCAGAAAAATATCGCATGACGTTGCTTCCTTTAATTCCAGCATCACAACGTTACCATAGGTTTTTGCGGATAGCCTGATACAACTGTCCTTTGCATGGGTAACAACGGCGGAAAGTAAACCACTGAGCACGGTAGCAAACATTTGCAGGTTGGATGCAATCGTTAAACCCGCCGGGATATCATTAACGAAAAAGCTTCTGTTTGAACAGGCTCGCGGAATAAAAGTCCTGATCAATCTCCCCGTCAATTCATGGAGCCCGGTCTCAATAAAGATTTGTTCTTTTTCGCTGTAGGAAATGATTGTCATAACATAGACATTTAAGAATAATAAAAAATAATTCTGAATTAACCAGCTTTTATATCGAATGTTTTGATGATACCATAGGGTACCTTTGCTGTTGGAAACAAAGAAAAATCCTTTGGAAAAAATGACTGCTTCATTCTTCCCGGGAGATCGTTTTGATAATACTTCGTTGTCGACAATCAATTACAAAGAATTACCAATAGGATCGATGCCTTGTAGCCTTTTTAAATGAAATGAGCCATAAAAATTTTCGAGCATCCCGATAGCTATCGGGACCATTTGCCCAAAAAGCAATAAAAAATATACAAATGAAATAATACTCTTGAAACTCTTTTGACTCCGCCGTTCTTACTGCGAAGTTGTATCCAGGTTGTTTAACCATCAGCGCCTAGCTATATTAAGACACTCAAAAATGATTTTAGGGCGACTCACATATTTAATTTTTTTTTGGACTACACATCTAAATACGCCATCAGTCTTTAAGAATCCTCGTGATTTTGGGTTTTTAAAAAATAAGTGTCAATTTTACAAGTATCTGGAAAGGGCCAAAAAAAAAGCCCTTTTCAAAAATTGAAATTTAAACAGATAACAAAACGGGAACTATGGTGAAGGACCGCCATGCGACTGACCGGCATGTTACCAGAGAAACGGGATTGGCAGGCAAAGCCGCCGGTCGGGATAAATTATGGCAAGTCATCAGCATATGATTATCGTTAAGCAATCTGGAAAATAGCAGATGTGAAATTGATACATTTTTTTTTATAGCTATCATCAAATCGTATCAAAGTTTCGACGTATACGTTCATTGTGCCAGGATGATATTTTAAACGCCTTATTGGTTAGTTTATATTTATAATTTTACAGTAATACACTATCCCTTGATCTGTAAAACAACGATTCTTGCCACACTACTTATCATCGTTACCAGCACCGCTGGTCAATCTTACTATTTCCGTCATTACCAGGTAGAAAATGGATTGTCTAACAATGCGGTTATATGCAGCGTACAGGATAAAAAAGGATTTCTATGGTTTGGCACCAAAGACGGGTTGAACCGCTTTGACGGCTATTCCTTCAAAGTGTTTCGAACAGAACCAGGCAAAAAAGGCAGCCTGGGAAATAATTTCGTCCAAAGCTTATTCGAAGATCAAAACGGCGTTCTATGGGTAGGCACTGAAAAAGGATTATATCAATACGATGCCGTTTATGAGCGATTCAGTTTGGTGCCGGCTACGGCCAATCTACCGATCCGGGAAGTGACCGCCAATGGCAAAGGTTACCTTTGGTTTATTAACGGCTTAACGCTTATACGGTATCATCTTGCCAGAAAAACGCTGGAGCAATACCCATTAGACCGCTATTTTGAAGCCACATCCATTTGCTATTCCGGTGACAGCTTATGGATAGCTACATCCAAAGGTTTTTTGAAAAAATACAATCCTGTCACCAACTCCTTTTCAAGTTATAATCTGTTTGCCCATTCCCATTCCTCTACACTAACATGGATTGAAAAAATTTACAGCACTTCCGGCGGAAAGATTTTAGCAGGTACTGCCAATGAAGGAGTAAAATTATTTGACCCTGCCACCGGCGATTACCAAAATATCATTACGCAAAACACAGATAAAACCGCCCTGTTTGTTCGTAATTTTTTGCAAACCTCTGCGGAGGAATACTGGATCGCCACAGAATCGGGGATCTATATTTATAACGAACGCACCAAAAAGATCATCAATCTGAGAAAAATCTATAATGATCCCTATTCTATTTCGGACAATGCTATTTACACGTTTACCAAAGACCGGGAAGGCGGCATTTGGACCGGCACTTATTTTGGCGGCATTAATTATTATCCGAAACAATACACCGCATTTGAAAAAATAACGCCGCGGAACGATGAAAATAGCTTAAGTGGTAATGTGGTCCGCGAAATCAGGGAAGATAAAGAAGGTCATCTTTGGATTGGTACAGAAGATGCCGGATTGAATAAACTGGATAGAAAAACAGGACGGATCACCCAGTTCAAACCCACAGGTGAAAAAGGAAGCATTACTTACTCCAACATTCACGGCCTGCTGGTAAACGGCGATGAATTATGGGTTGGAACTTTTGAGCATGGCATTGATATCCTGAACATCAACACCGGAAAAGTAGTGCGTCATTACTCCAGCAATGAACGACCCTCTTTAAAAAGCAATTTCATCTACTGCATGTACCTGACACCTGCAAAGGAGATCCTCATTGGCACCACTATTGGCGCCTACAAATACAACCCGGGGACGGACGATTTTGAGCTACTGCCAGGAATGCCTTTGTATAATTGGTACACCTCTCTTTTAATGGACTCTGCAGGTGTTATCTGGGCCAGCACATTTAGAAATGGCATTAATTTTTATGATACCAGAACCGGCAAGAGCGGCAACATCCTGCATGATGAAAAAAAGAAGAATAGCTTGTGCAGCGACCGGGTGAACTGTGTATTTGAAGACAAAAGAAAAAACCTTTGGTTTGCCACAGAAGATGGTCTTTCTAAATTCAACAAAAAGACGAATTCGTTTAAAAACTACACGATAAGGGAAGGCTTGCCAAGCAATTTTACCATCAGTATACTGGAAGATGAAAACAACCGCCTCTGGATCAGCACCACCAAAGGACTGGTGGCTTTGAATCCGGACACTGATGAAATAATGGTATATACAAAGGCCAATGGACTGCTGACCGATCAGTTTAACTTCAGCTCGGGCTTTAAAGACGCATCAGGGCGCATGTATTTTGGCAGCGCCAAGGGATTGATCAGTTTTAAGCCTACCGAATTTTTAAAGGATTACTTTACCCCACCTTGTTATATTACCGGCTTCCAGGTAAACAACAAAGAGCTTACAAATGGTAAAGAAAACTCGCCGCTGAAAAAATCCATCACTTATACTGACAAGATTGTTTTGCCTTATGATCAATCTACCTTCAGCATTGACTTTGCGGCCTTGAGTTATACTGCTCCCGAAATGCTGAAATATGCATATAAAATGGAAGGACTTGATGAAGACTGGACCTATCTTAAAATAAACAGGAAAGCCTATTTCACAGGGCTCTCTCCCGGAACTTATACTTTTAAAGTAAAAGCGGCTAATAGCGGCGGCGATTGGAATGTAAAAGAGTCAACACTTATTATTGAAATATTACCGCCCTGGTGGTTGAGCAGGTGGGCCTATGGTTTGTACGCCGTTTTAATAGCTTCTTTCATTTATTATTTATTCCGCAGTTACCATCTCAGGATCAAAGAAAGAAACCGCCGTAAAATGGAGCAGCTGGAATTGCATAAAGAGAAAGAGTTATACGAAGCCAAGATGGATTTTTTTACCAATGTGGCGCATGAGATAAGAACCCCTTTAACCCTGATCAAAGGTCCGCTGGAAAAGGTGGTGAAAAAAGCCGGTGACATGCCTGAGATTAAAGATAGTCTTCGCATCATGGAAAAAAATACCAGCCGGCTGGTTGATCTTACCAATCAATTGCTCGACTTCAGGCAAACGGAGATAAAAGGATTTAGTTTAAGTTTTACCAAAGAAAACATTAGTGAGATTGTTGAAGATATTTTTGCCAGTTTTAAGCCGTTGGCTGAAAAAAAGAATCTTGATTTTAGTTTGGCAGTGCTTCCAAAGAATGTTGTTGCGCTGATCGACGTGGAAGCCTTTAATAAAATTCTGACCAACCTGTTGGGTAATGCGGTAAAATATGCTCAAACAAAAGTAGAAGTTGAATTATTACCTCTTTGTGAGGACGATAAATTTTTTACCATTCAACTAAAAAATGATGGCTACCTCATTCCCTATGAGATGAAGGAAAAAATTTTTGAACCTTTTTTCCGGCTTAAGGAGACGGAAAAACAAAAAGGAACGGGCATCGGCCTTGCTCTATCCCGCTCACTGACCCAATTGCATAAAGGATTTCTCGAATTAAAAAGGCCGGAAAATGGAATGAATGTTTTTTCTTTGATGATGCCTTTTAACCAGGATGGCGTTGAAACCAAAGATGAAGTGAAACCTGTAATGAAACAAGATAATGAAACCACTGATATTACTGGTAGATGATAATGATGAAATACTGGAGTTTCTTGAACATGAGCTGAACGAGAAATACAGTATCATCAAGGCCCTGAACGGGGAGGAGGCTCTCGGTTTATTGGGTGCGAATGCTGTTCAGCTGGTGATATCTGATGTAATGATGCCGGTTATGGATGGGTTTGAACTTTGCAGGCTAATCAAATCAAACTTTGAGTATAGCCATATTCCCGTTATCCTGCTTACAGCACGAAATACCCTGCAATCAAAAATTGAAGGGCTTGAATTGGGCGCCGATGCCTATATTGAAAAACCTTTTTCGCCGGAATACCTGCAGGTGCAAATATCGAACCTGCTGACCAACCGCAATAAGATCAAAGAGTATTTTGCGAGTTCGCCACTGGTGCATATAAAAAGCATCGCTTATTCCAAGGCGGATGAATTATTCCTGGAAAAAGTGAATGACTGCATCGCCAAAAACCTGGAGGATACGGAATTGGATGTAGAAAAACTGGCAAAACTCATGAACATGAGCAAGCCAACATTATACCGTAAGATCAAATCCCTGTCTGATCTTTCGCCTAATGAATTGATCAATATAACAAGGCTAAAGAAAGCAGCAGAGCTGTTATTAGAAGGAAAATATAAAATATATGAGGTAGCCGATTTGGTAGGTTACGCATCTCAAACCAACTTTGGAAGAAATTTTTTAAAACAGTTTGGCATGACGCCGTCAGACTATTTAAACATGAAAGAAGCAGAGAAAAATAAATAAACCAACAGATAAACCAAGACTATGACGAAATATCAAAAGCAAACAAGAATACTGGCGGCTGTGGATTGTATCATTTTCGGATTTGATGGGGAAGTTCTTAAATTATTGCTCATACAACGTGATTTTGAACCGGAGAGGGGTAAATGGAGCCTGATGGGCGGATTTATCCAGCCTAACGAAGGTCCTGATAATGCGGCAACCCGTATTTTGAAAGCGTTGACAGGGTTGGAGGGAGTGTATCTTGAGCAGCTGTTTACCTTCGGCGACCCATCCAGGGATCCGATGGAAAGAACTTTATCGATAGCCTATTTTGCGCTGATCGATATTCATCAGTATGAGAAACAACTGAGCGAAGAATACCATGCCGAATGGTTCCCCCTGAACAAAATACCCGATCTGATATTTGACCATAAGCAAATGGTAAAAATGGCCCAGGAGAAGCTGCGTTATAAAGCGGCACTTCATCCTTTGTTATTTGAATTGCTGCCAAAAAAGTTTACACTTCCCCAATTGCAAAGCCTTTATGAATCGGTATATGATGCGGAATTTGATAAGCGAAATTTCAGCCGCAAGGTACTCTCCACTTCGCTGTTGATCAAGCTGGGAGAGAAAGACAAGGCAAGTTCGAGGAAAGGGGCTTTTTATTATAAACTAAACACCAAAAATTACAAGCAAAACTTCCAGGCTTTTCTGAATATCATTCCGAATTCGCATCTTTTGTAATTTTTTTTTAACCCGAAAAATTTTTTTATTCCAAATTATAAGTGTTAATTTGACACTAATTGTCTTGCCGGTATGAACATTCCGCTCAAAATAGTTACCATATCAACTCTGTTTGTACACAAACAAACCAGCCAGCTCGTAATCCTCAGCAGGCGTTTATTTTCATCTTTTTATCACAGAATAAAGACTTTATAAATTAAAATCAGCATGAAATTTTTTATTGATACCGCCAACCTTGCGCAAATCAAAGAAGCAAATGAACTGGGCATATTGGATGGCGTTACTACTAATCCTTCCCTGATGGCTAAAGAGGGTATCTCCGGACAAGCAGCTATTTTCAAACACTATGAAACCATTTGCAGTATTGTAAATGGAGACATAAGCGCCGAAGTGATAGCTACGGATGTTGATAACATCATTAAAGAAGGGAAAGCATTGGCGGCCATTCATCCCAATATTGTGGTAAAAGTTCCCATGATAAAGGATGGGATAAAAGCCATCAAATGGTTTACCGATAATGGCATTCGTACGAATTGCACATTGGTGTTTTCAGCAGGCCAGGCCATCCTTGCAGCCAAAGCAGGAGCTTCTTATGTTTCTCCTTTCATTGGCCGTATAGACGACAGCGGATGGGATGGCATGATTCTTATTCAACAGCTTTCCAATATCTATACTATACAGGGATATAAAACTGAAATATTGGCGGCTTCTATCCGGAACGCCAATCACATTATAAAAGCAGCCGAAGCAGGCGCACATGTTTGCACCTGCCCACTTGATTCGATACTGGGTTTATTAAAACATCCGCTTACAGATATTGGCCTTGCTAAATTTTTAGATGACGCAAAAAAAATGCAACAGCAATAATGGAACTGCAGGAATTAAAAAATATAGCTTCACAGGTAAGACGTGATATCGTACGCATGGTACATTCCTGCCAGTCGGGCCATCCCGGCGGTTCTCTCGGCTGTACGGATGTAGTGGTCTCGCTGTACTTCGATATGATGAAAATAAACGAAGAGAAAGGCGATAATGGTTTTTTAAAGTTTTCCCGCAAAGGTGAAAATGAGGATTTGTTCTTCCTTTCCAATGGACATATCTCTCCTTTGTTTTATTCTGTACTGGCACGCCGCGGATATTTTTCAATAGAGGAACTTTCTACATTCCGCAAGATCAATTCAAGGTTGCAGGGGCACCCCGCTACACACGAGCATCTTCCCGGCATACGTATCGCTTCGGGTTCACTGGGGCAGGGGCTTTCTGTTGCAGCAGGTGCAGCCTATGCGAAGAAACTAAGAAAAGATGATCGGCTTGTTTATGTATTAATGGGCGATGGCGAGCAACAGGAAGGACAGATATGGGAAGCGGTGCAGTTTGCAGCACATCACGAATTGGATAACCTTATCGCCATCATTGACTGGAACGGACAACAGATTGACGGACCCACCGAAAAAGTAATGAGCAACAAAGATCTGAAAGCAAAATATGAAGCTTTTGGATGGTACACGGTTGTACTTTCAAATGGTAACGATATGCAGTTGACAGTGGATGCGCTGAAAGATGCCAAACAAAAGGCAGGCAATGATAAACCGGTGCTGGTATTGATGAAGTCAGATATGGGATTTGGCGTGGATTATATGATGGGCACGCATAAATGGCATGGCGCCGCACCAAATGATGAGCAACTGGAAGCAGCATTGCTTCAATTGCCGGCAACGTTTGGAGATTATTAAAACAGACTTCACACTTTTGGAATAACTAATGAAAAAATACACATTTACTGAAAAGAAAGATACACGTTCTGGTTTCGGAGCAGGCATGGCAGAATTGGGAAAAACAAATCCCGATGTTATTGCCTTATGCGCCGACCTGGTGGCTTCTTTAAAATTAGATGCGTTTATAAAAGACAATCCGCAACGCTTTATTCAATGCGGCATTGCCGAAGCAAATATGATTGGCGTAGCGGCGGGCCTGGCTATCGGCGGCTATATTCCTTTTGCAACTACGTTTGCCAATTTTGGTTCAGGAAGGGTTTACGACCAGATCAGGCAAAGTGTGGCGTACTCCCATACCAATGTAAAAATCTGCGTATCCCATGCAGGCTTAACATTGGGTGAAGATGGCGCCACGCACCAGATACTCGAAGACCTTGCCATGATGCGGGCCATGCCTGAAATGACGGTTATCAATCCCTGTGATTATAACCAGACAAAAGCGGCGACCATCGCTATTGCCAATTATGATGGGCCGGCTTACCTGCGTTTCGGAAGACCAGTTGTTCCCGTTTTTACAGAAGCTGATCAAAAATTTGAAATCGGAAAAGCATGGATGGTAAATGAAGGAAAGGATGTGAGCATTTTTGCCACGGGTCATTTGGTGTGGGAAGCCATACTTGCCGGGGAAATACTGGAGCAGGAAGGCATTGATGCGGAGATCATCAACCTTCATACTATTAAACCACTTGATGAATATTCAATTTTACAATCCGTATCAAAAACAAGATGTGCGGTAACGGCTGAAGAACACCAGTTGAATGGCGGGCTGGGCGATGCGGTATGCCAGGTGCTAAGCAGGCAGCTCCCCACACCGGTGGAGATGGTTGGTGTAAATAATTCTTTCGGTGAAAGCGGCACGCCTTCACAATTGATGGAGAAATATGGATTGAATGCAAACAGCATTGTAAATGCAGTTCGCAAAGTGATGGGCAGAAAGTAAATTTATTCAAATGAAACTGTTTAAACTTCATAACATCGTACGCTTATGACATGGGTTGGAAAGATTTACACAGATGTTATCTGTGATAATCCGTTTCATTTGTTTTGTCCGTGTTCTGATTTCTCATTTTCAAACAGATTCTAAGAAATTTTTAAAAATATTTTTATGATTGCTTCTGATGTTTATGTAATTGGGGTGGATTATGGTTCTGATTCGGTGCGAACCATTATCGCTGATGCGTCAAACGGAAATGAAATTGCTTCTGCGGTTTTCTATTATCCCCGATGGAGAGACCAATTGTATTGTGATGCGGGAGAAAACCAGTTTCGTCAACACCCACTGGATTATGTGGAGGGTTTGCAAGATACTATCAGGCGCTGTTTATTACTGGCTGGCCCATCGGTAGCTGCCAATGTAAAAGCAATTGCAGTTGACACGACTGGTTCTACGCCTGTAGCAGTTGACAAAGCAGGAACGCCGCTGGCTTTGTTGCCGGGTTTTGAAAATAATCCCAATGCGATGTTCGTATTGTGGAAAGATCATACGGGTGTAAGCGAAGCCGCGGAGATCAACGCACATGCTGAAAAGTTTGATACCAACTACCTGCAATTTGTAGGTGGTATTTATTCTTCGGAATGGTTTTGGGCAAAGCTGTTACATGTTTTGAGAGAAGATGAGCAGGTTCGTCAATCCATTTATTCTTTCGTTGAACATTGCGACTGGATCCCGTTTTTATTGACCGGCGGAAATGATGTGCACCAAATGAAAAGAGGAGTTTGTTCGGCAGGTCATAAAATACTATGGGCAGCAGAATGGGGTGGTCTTCCACCGGATGACTTCTTTAGTTCTCTCGATCCATTATTGAGAGGTTTTACAGCAAGGCTTTTTAAAGAAACGTATACATCCGATCAACAGGCGGGAATCATCAGTAAAGAGTGGGCTGCAAGACTGGGATTGCCGGAAGATGTAGTAATAGGCGTTGGAGCTTTTGATGCCCACATGGGAGCAGTGGGCGGCCAGATCGAACCCTATCATTTAAGTAAGGTAATGGGTACCTCTACCTGTGATATGTTGGTGGCCCCGGAGGAAGAAGTGGGAGATAAATTGATAAAAGGAATTTGTGGCCAGGTGCCCGGTTCGATTATCCCGGGCATGTTGGGAATGGAAGCCGGCCAGTCAGCTTTTGGTGACTGCTATGCATGGTTTAAAAAATTACTGACCTGGCCTTTGCATCAGATTCTTTCCAAATCATCGGTGGTCAATGCTGATACGGCGAAGCAGTTGATAGAAGAAACTGCTGATAAAATCATCCCCGAGTTAAGCAGGCAGGCTGCCTTGTTACCGCTGGATGAATATCATGAGCTGGCAGTTGATTGGTTCAATGGCCGCCGTACACCCGATGCCAACCAGTTACTCACCGGTTCAATTACCGGTCTCGATTTAGGAAGTGATGCGGTAAAAGTTTTCCGGTCAATCGTTGAAGCTACCTGTTTCGGTGCTAAGGCCATTGTCGAACGTTTTGTTGAACAAGGAGTGCCGGTAAAAGGACTGATTGGTTTGGGTGGTGTAGCAAAGAAATCTCCCTTCATTATGCAGATGATGGCCGATGTCATCAATATGCCGATTCGTATACATCGCTCCGAACAAACCTGTGCGCTGGGTGCCGCTATGTTCGCTGCAACAGCCGCTGGTATTTATAGCAAAGTAGAAGATGCGATGAATGCCATGGGCCCCGGTTTCGATACAGAATATTATCCCGATGAGCAGAAGGCAGCAGTATATCAAAAAAGATACGAGCATTATAAAGAGCTGGGCTATTTTATGGAACAACAGGTAAATAAAATGTCCAACGCTGAAAAATCAGCAGTAGAATTACAAACATCATGAGTCGATACAGTCATATACAGCAGGAAGCATTTGCAGCAAATATGCAATTGCCCAAATTAGGTCTTGTTTTATTTACGTTTGGCAATGTTAGCGCCGCAGATAGGAGTCTTGGTGTTTTTGCCATCAAGCCCAGTGGTGTTCCATACGAAGAGTTATCACCGGAAAAAATGGTGATCGTAGATTTTGATGGCAACACGGTGGAGGGATCATTGCGTCCATCATCGGATACAAAAACCCATGCCGTTTTATATAAGCATTGGGAAAAGATCGGTGGCATCGTACACACACATTCTACCTATGCCACAGCATGGGCCCAATCGCAACGGGATATACCCATTTTTGGAACCACGCATGCAGATCATAATACGGTTGACATTCCCTGTGCACCACCGATGAGCGATGACGTGATCAACGGAAATTATGAATATGAGACCGGTTTCCAGATCATGAATTGTTTTAAGGAAAAGGGCCTGAGTTACGAAGAGGTGGAAATGATACTGGTAGGTAACCATGCACCATTTACCTGGGGAAAAACGGCTGATAAAGCTGTCTATAATAGTGCCGTATTGGAACAGGTGGCGCATATGGCTTTACTCACAGAGCAGATCAATCCCTCCGCACCACGCCTGAAAGAAGCCCTGATCAATAAGCATTTTGAACGTAAACACGGACCCGATTCTTACTACGGCCAATAAATTTCTCAGCAAATAAAAAAGCTATATGAAAAAACAAATCCAGTTATTGTCAGCCCTATTCGTCCTATTTTTGGCAGCTTGTAATAACGAAAGCCAAACCAAAAAGGAAGAGGAACAGCAAACAAAAGACTCCATGCAATTCAGCAGCCAGGAAACTGCCTTTGGTTCATACGAAGGCGAAGCTATCACTAAATACACCCTTACCAATCCGGCCGGTATGCAGGTTAGCATACTTAATTACGGGGGAACGCTTACCGATATAATCACACCGGATAAAGAAGGAAACAAGGGAGATGTAATATTAGGTTTTGATTCCCTGAGCGGGTACTTGCAAAAAGGCAACCCCTATTTTGGTTCTTTGATCGGCCGTTATGGCAATCGTATTGCAGATGGAAAATTTACATTGGATGGCAAGCAATACACGTTAGCTGGTAATAATAATGGCAACTCCCTGCATGGCGGAAATAAGGGTTTTGATAAAGTTGTTTGGCAGGCGGAAAAACTACCAGGAGACAGCAGCTTACAATTGAACTACACCAGCAAAGACGGCGAAGAGGGATATCCCGGCAATCTTTCCGTAAAAGTTGTGTACACGCTGACATCAGACAATGCACTGAAAATCGATTATACGGCTACTACAGATAAAGCAACACCGGTTAATCTTACCAATCATGCTTATTACAATTTATCAGCCGGTAAAGATTCAACCATACTGGATCACCAGTTGATGATTAGTGCAGATAAGTTTACTGAAGTAAATGATAAATTAATTCCTACAGGCAAATTGCCAGAAGTAAAAGCTGGCCCGATGGATTTTAATACAGAGAAAGTAATTGGTAAAGATATTCAGCAAGTAAGCGGCGGCTATGACCATAACTGGGTGCTGAACAAAAAAGGAAACGAGTTAGAAAAAGTAGCAACACTTTATCATGCCGGCAGTGGCCGCCTGATGGAAGTGTGGACCACAGAACCAGGTTTGCAGTTTTATTCCGGTAATTTTTTAGACGGCACATTAACCAATACGAAAGGCGGTGCGAAATACGTGAAGCATGCTGCTCTTTGTTTGGAAACACAACATTTTCCTGACAGTCCCAATCAGCCTTCATTTCCTACAACAATATTAAAACCGGGAGAAACATACCGTCAAACAACGGTCTATAAGTTTTCAACCCGGTAATCGTTCCCAACGAACAATACATCATTTTAAATAGAATAAATAACTAATGAAAAGTTTACAATCACTCGAGGTTTGGTTTGTTACGGGCAGCCAGCATTTATATGGTGAAGAAACATTAAAGCAGGTGGCGCAACACTCACAGGAAATTGCCTCGTCACTGGATAATACGGAAGTGATTCCCGTCACCGTTGTTTTCAAACCAACTGTTAAATCGACTGAAGAAGTTTATGCCTTGTGTGCAGAAGCAAACAATGCAAAGAATTGTATTGGCATTATCACCTGGATGCACACATTCTCGCCAGCTAAAATGTGGATCACCGGGTTAAAAATTTTACAAAAACCTTTATTGCATTTACATACGCAATTCAACCGTGATATTCCCTGGAAAGAAATTGACATGGATTTTATGAACCTGAACCAATCAGCACATGGTGACAGGGAATTTGGATTCATTATGACGAGAATGCGGTTAGAAAGAAAAGTAGTGGTGGGACATTGGCAGAATGAGAAAGTGGCACATGATATCAGCGTTTGGAGCCGTGCTGCTGCTGCATGGCATGATTGGCAGGGAGCTAAGTTTGTCCGTTTTGGTGATAATATGCGTTATGTTGCCGTTACCGATGGCGACAAAGTTGAAGCAGAGTTAAAGTTTGGCTATTCCGTCAATACGCATGGTGTTGGTGACCTTGTCAAAGTGATCAATGAAACGTCGGATGCAGAGATCGATCAATTAGTGAAGGAATATGAAGAAAGGTATAATGTTGTTGCCTCATTACGCAAAGCAGGAGAGAAGCATACATCTATACGGGAGGCTGCAAAGATTGAGATCGGTTTGCGCAACTTTTTAGTGGCCGGCAATTACAAAGGTTTTACCGATACATTTGAAGACCTGCATGGCATGGTACAGTTGCCGGGTATTGCTTCCCAGCGATTGATGGGCGAAGGTTATGGATTTGGTGGTGAAGGTGACTGGAAAACATCGGCATTGGTAAGAGCGATGAAAGTGATGGGCACTGGTTTGCCCGGTGGCAATTCTTTCATGGAAGATTATACCTATCACTTCGAGCCAAATAATAATATGGTACTCGGCTCACACATGCTGGAGATCTGTGAAAGCATTGCAGAAGGAAAACCTTCCTGCGAAATACATCCATTAGGCATTGGCGGCAAAGCCGATCCTGTACGACTTGTTTTCAACGTAGCCGGTGGTGCAGCGTTGAATGCTTCTATTATTGATATGGGTAATCGTTTCCGTTTATTGGTAAATGATGTGACGGCTGTTTCGCCCAAGTACGATCTTCCCAAGCTACCCGTGGCAAGAGTATTGTGGAAACCACATCCCGATATGCTTGATGGTTTAGCTGCCTGGATCTATGCGGGTGGTGCTCATCATACTTGTTATAGTCAAAACCTGACTGCTGAATACTTACAGGATTTTGCAGCCATGGCAAAGATCGAATGTGTGTTGATCGATAAAAAAACCGATTTGAACAGGTTTAAGAACGAATTAAAATGGAGTGAAGTATATTACAAGGTTAATGGTTAATACAAACTAAATTTTTAATCTCCCACAATCATCAAAACATAACGATCAATACGTATGAAGAATCTTTCAGTAGCGGACATCTCCGTTTTTGTTATTTACTTTTTTATAGTAGCAGGCTATGGTTACTGGATCTATCGCAAAAAGAAAAAAGCGGTTACTGATACACACGACTTTTTCTTAGCCGAAGGCTCATTGACATGGTGGGCTATTGGTGCTTCACTCATCGCTTCTAATATCTCTGCCGAGCAGTTTATTGGTATGAGTGGCGAAGGTTTTTTTGCCGGTATAGCCGTGGCGGCCTATGAGTGGATCGCCGCCGTTGCCTTAATCATTATCGCCGTTTGGTTCATGCCGGTATACCTGAAGAATAAGATCTTCACCATGCCGCAGTTTCTTAAGCAGCGGTATAATGGCACAGTGGCCATGATCATGACCGTGTTTTGGTTATTCCTGTATGTATTTGTGAACCTTACATCCATTCTGTACCTGGGTGCCGTAGCCATTGATGGACTACTCGGCGGTGGTCATTTGCATACCATCATGATCGTGCTGGCGCTGTTTGCATTGATCATCACATTGGGCGGGATGAAAGTGATCGGTTACACCGATGTGATACAAGTAGCCGTGTTGATCATTGGTGGATTAGCCACAACTTATTTGGCGTTGACCATTGTGAGTGAAAGATTTGGTTTTGGTAAAGATGCCCTGGCCGGTTTTAATGTATTATTAAAGGAAGCCCCGGATCATTTTCATATGATCTTTAATAAGCCTGCACAGGATGCGCCTCAAATACAAATTGACCGTTATCTCGTGTTGCCGGGTATTGCGATGTATTTTGCAGGGCAATGGATCGTTAACCTCAACTATTGGGGATGTAATCAGTACATCACGCAAAGAGCGTTGGGTGCTGATCTGAAAACGGCCCGTACCGGTATTCTCTTTGCCGGCTTTTTAAAATTACTGATGCCGGTGATCGTAATGTTGCCAGGTATTGCAGCCTATGTGTTACACAACGGCAATCACCTGGAAAATTTCAACGGTTCAAAAGATTCCGCCTATTCATCAATCCTTGCGTTTCTTCCAAGTGGATTAAAAGGTTTGTCGATTGCGGCCTTAACCGCAGCTATTGTGGCATCACTGGCAGGCAAGCTCAACAGTATCTCTACTATTTACACCCTCGATATTCATAAAAAATATATCAGCAAGGGTGCCGATGAAAGGAAGCAGGTTTGGACCGGAAGAGTAACCGTATGGGTAGCGATGATCATTGCTTTAATATTTACCTGGGAAGACCTGCTGGGAATTGGCGGTGAAGGTGGTTTCACGTTCATTCAAAAATATACCGGCTTTATCAGCCCGGGTGTA
Source organism: Terrimonas pollutisoli (assembly GCF_029360765.1). Taxonomy (GTDB): domain Bacteria; phylum Bacteroidota; class Bacteroidia; order Chitinophagales; family Chitinophagaceae; genus Terrimonas_B; species Terrimonas_B pollutisoli. The sequence goes on from NZ_JARKNA010000001.1 coordinate 487,497, forward strand.
TTTGCCATGTTTATCTTAGGTATGTTTTGGAAAAGAACAACAGGCACAGCTGCCGTTGTCGGCGTTGTACTTGGCCTCGTGCTGGCTATTTTCTTCAACAACTATGCGCCTACTGTGTTGGGACACGAAACATGGTTGTATACGGCCTATAAAACAGTTGAAGGGGGTAAAGAGGTTTGGAGAATACCGTTCCTCATTAACATGGGCTGGTCATTCTTTTTTACCGTATTGACCATGATTGCGATTAGTCTCCGCGGACCAAAGGTTAACCCTCACGCTTTCATATTGGATAAGGAAATGTTTAAAGTAAGTCCTGCACATATCGTAATGATCGTGGTGACATTGTTGGTATTGGCTGCCCTTTATATCAGGTTCTGGTAAAATAAGGCATGTAGATTGCCGCAATTTGGACTTTAATCCGGAAGTGCAAAAAGTATAATAGCCATTATGCTTTTTGCACTTTTTTTATTTTGCATTTTTTAATCCATATTGCTGTAACATTGTTATACCATTTGGAAATTAATCTCATCTCATAAACTATTGGTATAATGCCGACAGACATGATGTATTTTCAATAGTATTACTTTTATGTCTCGTCGGTATTATTACTGTTTGTATGGAATCGCTGCGTCCTTTGCTTACTACTTATGCTTATAACATCCTTGGTTCAGTAGATGAGGCCAGGGATGTGGTGCAGGACGCCTTTCTGAAATTTATAGAAATTGATTCCAGTAAAATTGAGAATGAGAGGGCCTATCTTATCCGAACAGTTATTAATCTTTCTATCAACCAAAAAAAACGTCAACGCAAACTGGTAGCTGAATATCCCGGTCAGTGGCTGCCCGAACCTGTAGCGACAGACTATGCTGATACCAACCTTAACAGGAAGGAAATTCTATCGTACTCATTAATGGTGCTGCTGGAAAAGCTAAATCCGAAGCAAAGAGCCGTCTTTATTTTGAAAGAAGGGTTTAATTACGATCATGAAGAAATAGCGGAAGTGCTGGATATAACCGTTGAAAATTCCAGGAAATTATTGAGTCGGTCTAAAGCACTGCTGCAACAGGCACAACCAAGCGAAGAAAGAACTGTTTCACTGGATTATTTGAATAAATATATGCATGTAATTCATGCCGGTGATATGCAGGGGCTGGAACGTTTGCTAACAGATGAAATAACGGTTGTTTCCGATGGTGGTGGTAAGGTTTCCGCATTTATGAAACCTGTCAAGGGAAGGGGATCTGTAGTGGCCCTGTTAATGGGCATTACGAAAAAGTTTTATCACGATATCCGGCTCGAACAAAAATGGATCAATCACCAGCCGGCACTTTTTTATTATGACAACGATAAGCTTGTCAATTGCCAGGTGTTTTCCATAACAAACGGGCATATAGATAAAATATACTTCATGCGAAACCCGGACAAACTGAAGGAGCTGGAAAATATTTCCTGAAACCTGTCACGTTTTGTTGCCCTCGTTTGTTTTTATACAAATCAAAATTTTTTAATCATGGAAAGAATTTCTCACAGGGATTTGCCCAATGGATTGATGCAATCGATGTTGCAGGTACAACATTATATAGACAACTCTGGCCTGGATTTTAAATTATTGGAGCTTGTCCGGATGCGGGTATCACAAATTAATAGCTGTGCTTATTGTTTGGATATGCATTTTAAAGAAGGCGTCGCCGCCGGCGAGACGCCACTTCGTTTAGTATCTGTGTCAGCATGGCGGGAAACACCTTATTATTCGTTGAAAGAACAGGCGGCATTGGCATTTGCAGAAGTTTTAACAAGACTGCCCGAAGAGCAGCATAGTGATGATATTCATGATGAACTGGAAAAACATTTCACCAAAGAGGAGATTGCTAACCTTACCCTTGCCGTTGCACAAATCAATTCCTGGAACCGCTTAACCAGGTCATTCGGTACAGTGCCGGGCAATTACCAGCCAAGACAAGCCGTTGCGGCTAATTAAGATCATCCGACAGGTAATATTGAAAGAGGCTGTCAACAAAGCTTAAAATTTCACGCCTACCTGCGGTAGGCAGGCAGCGAAGGCTAAGCGAAAAGCGGCGCAACGACGAATCAATAGTTTTCAAATCGTCGCATTCCCAGCCTACCGTCAGGCAGGTTTGCTTTCTTTGCCTTTGCGAGAAAATACTTTTGACAGCCTCTTTTATTTGAATTTTTTAGGTAGATGCTAAGTCAAAATAGAATTTAAAAACAAATGCGCTAACTTTTGGCTTTAAATAGCCAAACATGCAGGTACAAACTAACATTGCTTCCGCCAATACATCATTAAAAGGATATGGGTACCCGATAAGGGTTTCGCTAATCGCAGCGCTGGGTGGTTTTTTATTCGGTTTTGAAACAGCGGTTATCTCGGGTGCTGAAAAAACGATTCAACAGCTTTGGTCGTTGAGTTCGGGTTGGTTGGGGTTTACAGTTGCTTCCAGTTTGATCGGTACTGTAATCGGTTCGCTGATTGCCGGTATTCCTGCACAGAAGTATGGAAGAAAAAAAGTGTTGACGGCCATCGCCATACTCTATCTTCTTTCTGCTATTGGTTGTGGTCTTACACCCGTGTGGGCCTTGTTTATCTTTTTTCGTTTCATGGGGGGTATTGCAGTAGGTGCTTCTTCAGTGGTAGGGCCAATGTATATTTCTGAAATAGCCCCGGCAAACATTCGTGGACGGCTAGCCGGTTCTTTCCAGGTCAATATCGTATTGGGTATTCTCATTGCATTCCTTACTAACTTTTTACTGCGGGATATCGGTGATGATGCCTGGCGGTGGATGCTGGGTATCATGGTGATACCGGCGGCTTTGTTCGCCTTGCTGGTAAGAACTATTCCTGAAAGCCCAAGATGGCTGGTATTGAATGGCAGGGACGAAGAAGCCAAAAAGATTTTTGAAAGAACAGGCGAACCCGATGCCGTAGGATTGATAAAAGAAGAACATGAATTATCAAAACAGGGGATCAAAGAAAGTTTATTCAATGGAAAATTCAACAAACCGATTTTTTATGCCGTGCTGTTGGCTATGTTCAACCAGTTGTCCGGCATCAATGCCATTATTTATTATGCCCCACGCATTTTTGAAATGGCCGGATTTGACCAGGCCAATGCTTTTCAGCAATCCGTATACATCGGTGCTGCCAATTTGTTTTTCACACTGCTGGCTATGACCGTGATCGATAAGTTTGGCAGGAAGAAATTGTTATTGATCGGGGCCGCGGGCATGATCGTTTTTCTTGCATTGACGGCTGTAGCCTTCAATAGCCCCGGCGGTGGTGGTAATGCTGTCATTGTTTACCTGATTGGCTTTATTGCCTTTTTTGCCTTTTCGCAAGGTGCTGTTATCTGGGTTTTTATTTCCGAGATTTTCCCAAATTCCATTCGCTCCCAGGGCGGATCGTTGGGAAGCTTTACGCATTGGATCATGGCTGCCGCTATCTCATGGATATTTCCCATCATCGTGGAAGGAAGTCCCAAGGGCGGTTTTTATTCGTTTATCTTTTATAGCCTGATGATGCTGCTGTCTTTTATTTTTATCTGGCGGGTGATGCCTGAAACAAAAGGGAAATCGCTTGAACAGATACAAAAAGAACTGGGGATCAAGTAAGATCTTTCGCAAACAAACGGGTGTGAGGTTTGGTTGGTAAACCTGCTGTCGGCACTTAATTTTGCCGGAATATGTTCAAAGCAATTTTATTCGACCTGAATGGAACGATGATTAATGATATGGAATATCATATCAACGCATGGTACAACCTATTGAATGACCTGGGCGCCCGGCTCAGTATCGAAGAAACAAAGCTGCAGTGTTATGGCAAAAACCAGGAGTTGCTCGAAAGAATTTTTCCTGGCCGGTTTTCTGACCAGGAAATGGAGAAGATGAGCATGGAAAAGGAAAAAAAATACCAGCAAACCTTCCGGCCTCATTTAAAACTCATAGCGGGTCTGGATGAATTTTTGCAGGAGAATAAAGAAACCGGTATAAAAATGGGAATCGGTACAGCGGCTATACGGTTTAATGTAGATTTTGTGCTGGACGGATTACAACTGCATCATTATTTTGACTCAATTATTACTGCTGATGATGTCATCAACAGCAAACCTGACCCGGAAACTTTTTTAAAAGGCGCCGGGCAGTTAGGGGTCCTGCCCGAAGAATGTCTTGTATTTGAAGATTCACCCAAAGGAGCCGAAGCAGCACTGCATGCAGGCATGAAATGCGTGGCTATTACCACCATGCATGAGCCCGGGGATTTTAATGGCGCTAACATTATTAAGTTCATAAGTTCGTATGAAAAAGGATTGATCGATATGCTGAATTGAGAAAGATAGAGAAGATCTAACTTCAATTTTGCACGCCATGCCTTTAAGAAAATATAACGAAACACCTTCGCTTGTCTCTGTTGACTGTGTCATCTTCGGATTTGATGGACAGGATATAAAATTATTACTCATTCACCGCGGGTTTGAACCGGAGAAAGGCAAATGGAGCCTGATGGGTGGATTTGTTCAAAAGAATGAGGGCCTTAATGCTGCGGCTTCACGGGTATTGAAACAACTGACAGGATTGGAAGGTGTGTATATGGAACAACTGCATGCTTTCGGTGATCCGAAACGGGACCCGGTGGAAAGGACAATATCGATCGTCTACTTTGCTTTAATTGACATTCATCAGTACGAAAAACAATTAAGCGACAATTATAAGCCCGAATGGTTTTATTTAAAAGAACTGCCCCATCTCATATTCGATCATGCTGAAATGGTGGATGTAGCACACCAGCGGTTAAAGTACAAAGCTGCTTTGCATCCTATTTTATTTGAATTGCTGTCAAAGAAATTTACAATCCCCAATTTACTGACGCTTTACAAGGCGGTGTATGAAAAAGAGTTTGATAAAAGAAATTTTGTACGGAAGCTGGCCTCCACCGGCATATTGATCCGGCAAAAAGACAAAGAAAAACATACTTCCAAAAAAGGAGCTTTTTATTATAAGCTGGACAAAAGAAAGTATTCGAACAGCCTGCAGGCATTTATGAGCCTTTTACCAACAAAAGATATTTTCAAATAAAAATCCGGAGCAATAGAATAGTTGAACCACAAAGGCACGGAGGCACGAAGGATCACGAAGCAATTAATCTTTGTGTATCACTGGTCTTTGTGGCTTGATGGTTCAAAAAAGCTTACCGTCATTTGACGGTGTATTGATCATAGCGGTTGAAAAATGCTTCCAGTTCATTTTGATCCGGCTTTATTTCGCCATTTGCAATTTTTGATAATTCAATAAAAAAGTTTTCCCGGTTTTTGAAGCCAATGGAAAGTATCTGCATCCTGCTATTGGGAAGGTTGCTGCTGAAACCATGTGGCTGAAACGGAGAAGCGATGAACGTATCACCGGGACGAAGCACTTCAGAATCCTGCGGCAGGTGAAAAGTAAATTCTCCTTCCAGCACAGTGAATATTTCGGTGATGGTTTTATGAATATGCAGACCGGCTTTAAGACCGGCATCTTTATAGTAGCCCTCAAAATAACAGATGTCCTCCTGCACGGGATGTGATGTAAAATGAAAAAGGTACTCGCTTTTCCCGGTGACGGTTTTTGTTTTTTCTGAGCGGCGAATGATCGGCAGTATTTGTGTTATCATTAAGTTTTATTAAAAGGTAAAGATAACAGACGATTGCGGTTGTTTTGGTAGTGTCTCAGGTTGAGTCTTTGTTTTTTCACGCAATGTCGAAAATGGAGCAAAGTCGAAAAAAAATTACTCGACGCTTTGCGGCTTATAATCTTTGCAACTTTGCGTGAAATTTTCAAACTAAGACACTATCTGGCAAGGAAGGAGGCAACACAATTTATATGCGTAACTTAAGTGAAGTATGTTTCGGATAGTTATCAATAATTCAAGTTTGCTCCGAAATCGTCCTGCCATTTACATCCTTTTATTGATTTTGGCGTTACATTTTATAAACTTCAGGATGGAAAAAGAAAAAGTGGTTATAGGATTTACAGGAGATGTGATGATCGGCAGAACGGTGGACCCTGTCATTTCCCGTGAGGGTTATTTGTATGTATGGGGTGATGTATTGCCTGTAATGCGCAGCACCGATGTGAACATCATCAACCTGGAAACCACCTTAACTACAAGCAACAAGAAAGTACCAAAGGTCTTTAATTTTAAAGCCGCTCCTGATAAAGTAAAATCACTCACTGAGGCACACATCACTATTGCTAACCTCGCCAATAATCATATTCTCGATTACTCGGAAGAAGGGATGATAGAAACCATACAGACGCTGAAAAAAGCAGGCATCCTGTATGCAGGCGCCGGCATGAATAGCGACGAAGCCGCGAAGCCCGTAATACTGGAGAAAAAGAAATTCAGGATAGGAGTGCTGGGTTTTACGGATAATGAATCGGGATGGGAAGCAGGCACTGGCAAGAGCGGTACCAATTATATAAACGTATCAAACGAAACGCACAGGCAAAGAGCACTTGAAGCCATAGAGAAACTGGGAAAGCGGGTGGATATAGTGATTGTAAGCCTTCACTGGGGACCGAATATGAGGGAAGCGCCATCCAAACCATTTGTTGCCTTTGCACATGAAATGATTGAACATGGGGCCGATATTATTCACGGGCACAGCGCCCATATTTTCCAGGCAATAGAAGTTTATAAAAACAAACTGATATTGTATGATACAGGAGATTTTGTTGATGATTACGTTGTGCACCCGGTATTGAAAAACGACCACTCATTTTTTTACAAAGTAGAAATAAGCAGCGGGGGTATTGAAAACCTGGAGCTGATTCCCGTGCTGATAAGCAATTACCAGGTAAACCTGGCAGAAAAAGAAAATTATGAGTGGAGCATGAAGCGGGTGCAGCAACTTTCCTCGCCGTTTGGAACCGTTATTAGCAATAACGGTGAAGTAAAAATAGAATAGAGGCAACGTGAATGAGAATAATTCATCGTTAGGGTGCTGAAAAAATCCGAAGCCCGATTGAATTGTTTTAACGACAGTCTAAAATGTATAACATTAAGACGTTAGTTTTCAGTGGCCGTGTCAGATCAAGTTTCTTGTTTTCTTGCCTGTTATAACATAAATTTATGCATTGGCTGCAAGCTATGAGCGTCTAACGTCCTGAAATAGGTTGAAACGAAATCGTGTAATCTAAATCAGGCAACTCATAAAAATGGACAACGTATTAATTACACCATCTAATTTGTTTTACACTTTACCTGATTTTAATTGGTATCTACTCAATAATAAATTTGTAACCCCTGCCATGTACGTTAATAAATTTAAAGGAGTTATCGTCGCTTAATTTCTTACGTAATTTAGACACCAATACATCAACATTTCTACTGATTACAACGATACCTTCATCTTCCCAAATTTCTTTCATCAGCTTTTCCCTTTCCACGATTTGATTTATATTTTCTGCAAATATTTTTAGTGCTTTTGTTTCTTTTTCCGAAAGCGTAATACTTTCCTTCTCATTTTTAAGAACATTATTGCCTGTATAAAATCTAAAGTTTCCTAATTGTATGTAATCACTATTATCGACGATTGATTCTTTCTCTTCTTTTTTCCGAAACTTATCTTTCATATAAAAAACCAGCAAACTCAAAGGAATAATCAACAGCAACAACCAAAAGAAATTAAACTTGTTTTTCTTCAAAAGTTCAATTTCAATAACATAACAACCAACCTCCAGCTTACGGCCTCTGCATGGTGTTAAATCGCCTGCCTGGCCATTTATTTCGAATGCAAACACAGTTTCATTTTGTTTACAATTCCTCAAATTCACTATATAACCGGTTGCCGGTGCATTTTTTTGAAATGTTCGTTGAACTAAATTGATGAGTGAATCTGAAATAAAGCCAAAGTCATTTTGAAAGGAGATCTGATATGTATTTTCATTTAATTTCTTAACCGGCATCACCCGGGATGAAGAATCTTTAGCTGTAAGCAAAAGCTGGTGTCCTAAATCACGTAATACAACTTCTACATGCTTCTCCGGGATTTCATTCTTTTTATTGATAAATGCAACAGCAGAAATCAAAATAGCAATTATCATGATTGAAGATCCGAACAGAATAAATGGCTTCATGTGTGCAAAATAATCTATTAAACCTCAGTTTTCGGTGGTTTTACAAATGTTTTACGTCTCATTTACACTTCTTTACTATTAAAAAGCTCCAGGATAGTTGACGCCCAATATATTTACTTTATTGTTTCACCAAATAAAGTATAGTCATGAAAATCTTTAGCCTTGCGTTTTTGCTCCTTTTTTTATACCCCTTTGTATTTCCGATCACGGATAGTCAGCAAAAACTAAATAAAAATAAGTCGGGGGTTGCAAATATCGTTTTTAAATCTACTGATGGCGGACAAACCTGGCAGGACATCAGCAAAGGGCTGCCAGAAAATTTGCAGAAAGATAGTATCCGGGGAAATAGCTTCTTTGCAAATGATAAAGGGCTGTTTTTAAGGGTTGGAAACGGACTCTATCACAGTACACCAAATGCCACAGCTCCTTTTTGGACCAAAGAGATTTTCCCTGACCAACATCGCAGCATTGCGTCCGGGATAGTTACCAACAATTACTGGGGTATAAATTTGAAAAAATCAGACGGAACGAGTGTATGGTCGCCGATATTCGAAAATTTTCACGAGCCACGGATACGCACCGTTTTTGAGACTGCAGGAGGTGCAATTTTCATCGGCACCGACAGAGGCTTTTTTAAAACTACTAACAGTGGAAATACCTGGAAACATGTCCATGCCGGAGGCCTGGTAGGGCATTTGGCAGAGTCGGATGGCGTACTGCTGGCGACCAGTATGAGAAGGATAATAAGATCCACCGATGATGGCGAAAACTGGGCGGTGGTGACAACTGAGGGCAGTGTGGCTTTCGATATAAAACCGATCAATGGTGGGTTCGCTGCTATCACTGCTGGTTCAGAGAAGGGTACCAGGAGTTTAATGACATCCTACGACGCAGGTAAAACCTGGCAGCCCATTGATGCCAGCGACAAAGTTTTTATTGATTCAATATGGCGGACCTGGAATGATCGCCCTCGTGTGCAAGCCTTCCAGACTTCAATTATCCAGGTTGGTGAAAACTTCTTTTGTACTCATCCTGACGGCATTTTCAGATCATCAGACAAGGGAAAAACATGGAAATTATTACTTCCTTCTGTAGAAGATAAGGGCTTCAATTTATTTGTTTCAGGCAACGTGATCTATGCCATACCCAGCAAGGGTGGATGTTGAAAAACTCAGGTTAACTTTCATCCGTTGTTTAAAATTATCTAAAGTGGCAGATATGGCTAGAAGGACCAAAGTTTGTTGGTTTATTAACCCCGATGTAGAACAAACAGGGAAAAATTAAATAAAAGCAAAAGACCAAAATGATACTGACCTGATCAGTATGATTATTAATAGAACAATAGATCAAACTGTTGCAATGATAGCAAAATGAAATAAATGATTTTTTTATAGAATATTCATATTCATTAAAGTCGATAACATATAAAGTTAAAGCTACTTCAAAAAAAAGTAGTTCATATTAGCCATGCGCCCAACAAGGAGTCCTATGTATATAAGCGTAGGAGAAGTAGTCTATGGTTTAATTTTATTTCTATTGAAAGCAATCCCGAATGCTTTCGCCACCGCATTGTCCGGCTAACCAGGGCTAAAGCCCTTTGGATAAGGTTTTGAGTTTAACTTCAGCCTTAGGCTGGAGTTAATGAAACTCTCAGTAAGGGCTTAGCCCTGGCGACTAATTTATTAGCCGGACAATAATGATTTAATTGATTGCGTGTTTATAAAAGATTGTATCCACTTTCATCAGTGGAAATTGTTTTGGCAATTCCTGCATGGGAATCCGGGTAAAACCATTTTTTTCATAGAAGCGGTGTGATGCCTGCAGTTGTTCAACTGTTCCGAGAAACAGGTTTTTCATTTCGTACTGCGTTGCCCATTCCATCAAAGCCTGCAGAAGCTGGTAAGCTACTTTATAAACTTTTCCCCTGTACTCTGCCTGCACAAACATTTTTCTTATTACGCCTGTATTGTCGCCGATATCTATCAGGCCTATCGTACCGATGGGCTGATCATCGTGCAAGGCGACCCAGAAATTTCCTTTCCCGGTTTGATATATTTCCGGGATTTGCTGAAGATCAGGCTGTGCTTCCAGGGTTACGGGTATATTGAATTCTTTTTGCTGAATGGTCAGTATGAGTTCGATAATGCGGGATAAATATTTATCCCTGTATGTAGTTATTTCAATCATGTTTTAAAATAGCAAAACGGTAACGCAAAATACCCTAAGTATACTGGCAGAAGATGTATCAGATTGAAGAATACGGGATGTATCACATTCTTAAAGCCGGAGTTGCTACTTTGAAATCGAACATACAGCCTATGTTCCGCTGAACATAATTTATGCCCAATCCCCGCCATAAATAGGTATGTTCATGCAATGAGACATATTCCTTCGTTACCGATACAGCAATTCTTCCTGCTATTTGTTCTTTCCGTGGCACCTGCATTTAAATTACAGGCACAGGATATCATCAGTAATTATCAGCAGTTCATTGCAGCGTATAATGAAAAAAAATATGAACAGTGTGTTCAGCTTGGAGCGCCGCTGGCAAAGTACACCGATCATCCGGGTATTCAATACAAGCTGGCAGAGTGTTATTGTCAGACTGATCAGCTCCCCAAAAGCCTGGATCTGCTTGGTCTTCTGGCCAGGCGGGGCCTGCCTTACAAGGTGGAAGAAAATAAAGGGTTTTCGCGGCTGTATGGCGATAAGCGTTTTGCTGAATATACAGAGGCTTTCATGAAAAACCGTACTGTCGTCAACATGAGTACGGTTTCATTTGTGATCAATGATTCCCTGTTAATACCAGAAGGGATCGCATTTGATAGTTTGCATCAAACATTTTTTGTTGGTAGCCTGGCCAGGCACAAAGTGATCCGGTGTTCAGGTAATGGCAACTGCTCCGATTTTGTGACTGGTAAACAGTCCGGCTTCTGGATGGCACTCGGAATGAAAGTGAGTCCTGACTTCAAAAGTTTATGGATATGCAGTGCCTCAGAAAAAGATGAATTGACCGGGTATTCCGGCATATTCAGATTTGAAATACCCTCAGGAAAACTGATCCAAAAATTTGTAGCGGATAATAAAAAGGGGCCGCATTTATTCAATGATCTCGTCATAACCGAAAGAGGCGATATTTATTTTACAGACAGCAAGGGAGGGAAAGTCTGGCGAATCCTTCAGGGAAGTGATACATTGACGGAATATGCTGCCGGCTTTGTTTACCCGAATGGCATTGCAACTGATGAAGAAAAAAAGGTCATTTTTGTTGCTGATTTTACCGGACTACACATAATTGACCTTGTAACAGGAAAACGATCACCACTTAGTCACCGGGGGCAGACCTATCTGAACGGAATTGATGGTCTTTATTATTACAAAGGATCGTTGATTGGTATACAGGATTCCGGAAATCAGGATGACAGAGTAGTCAGGTTTTATTATGATTTAAAAAAGAACACTATCACTAAGACGGAGACACTGCAAACTTTTCGTAAGGATTTTATTATTCCTACAACAGGAACACTGGTAAACGAAGAGTTTCACTATATCGCCAACGCCCAGCTACGGAGCCTGCAGCCAGATGGCAGTCTCACAAATCCTGAAAAGTTAGTGAAGCCGGTTATTCTGAAACTGAAGGTGGAGTAACACCGCTTTAAGAGCGACGAGTTCCTCGCCGAAGACTCCGAAAGTTAGTTAGTTTACACTGGAGGAGACCTCGTCGGGAAGAAATATGAGAAAAGTGATAAAGTTGAAGAATGCAAAGCATAGCTTATGAAAGCGAATTGACCCAGGTTAGCTTGTAACTATCATTGTGCGATATGCAGGTAAACATAAAATTGCTGGTAAATGTGAAATCAACAGTTTCCTTTTCGTTGGCGAGGTGAAGCCGGCCACCTGTCAATACTTCAATAGACGAAATACGAAACGGCGCCCAACCCGGCTGGCTTTCTTCTAAACGATTGTTATCGGCTGGACGAAAAGCTAATCTTTCCACAAGCTTTTGCAACGGGGCAAAATCACAAAGCGAGGCAGTAACAGCAAAAGATGATGAATTGTGTTGACCGGGGTGGTTGGTGTTTGGCTTTTTCATTGTAAAGGCTTTAAGGATTGATGAATTATAATGACTACCTGAAGGTAAAACCACTCAGGGGCTGAAGCCAATAGAACGAGCTATGCTTTTGATGTAATAAAAGGATGGGAGGCATTGTAGAGTTTAAACTACAAAGTTTTCTGAACCCTGGTAGGATTCCATTGTTGTCTGTTTGTTTGATTGATTGCGTGGTGACACGCAATCAGGCTGCCTTGCTTTACGGACACGGGCCACGGCGGAAAATAATAAGGCCTTAAGTTAATGACTATGGGATCTTCATTCACCAACATCAGTAAAAATGAAAGGCCAGGTTTTATTCTATTTTGGAGAAATTCAACAACGATACAAGGTGCGGGCTACTAGTTTTTTGTATCAAGTATTACAGGGGCGTCGCCTTTACCCATAATGATGACCTTGGCGTTTTGAGATTTTGCCAGTTCCAAATACGCTTTTATCTGTTCATACTGCAACTGCTGATTCGTCAGCCCTATGTTGATGATGCGCTGGTAGTCAGCAATACCCTGCGCTTCTACTCTTTTGCGTTCGGCTTCTTGTTTTTCTTTCTGTAGAACAAACTCCATTTTTTGTGCGTCCTGCTCCGCATTGATCTTTTGCTCTATCGTTGCTTTTACGGATTGGGGTAAGGTGATATTTCTTACCAATAATTGCTCTAGTATCAATCCTCTTATTTTAAAATCTTCATCAATGCTTTTGAAAATGCGCGACTGAAATTCATCTCTTTTGGTAGAATATAGAGAAACGGCATCGTAATAAACGGCATTGTCACGGATCTTGGTTCTGGTAAGCGGACGAACAATTTTGTCGGTATAATCAACCCCCGTTTCACGAACCAGTTTCGGCGCTTCTGATGGAAGCAGTTTATATAAAACGGTCAGATCAATAGTTACTTCCAATCCATCTGCTGTCAGCACACGGATAGCGTCATCATCCTTTTTTTGCCCTTCATCAGTCATACCACTCATGGTATAGTTCTGTGTTTTTACATCCAGGCTTCTTATTTCTATAAAAGGATTAATAAAGTGCAGCCCGCTGCCCAGTACTTCGTTTTGTACTTTACCGAACAATACTTTCACACCAATCTGGCCCGCTTCAATCTGTACGATACTTTTTATCAATACCGCGGTTATCATTATTACAACCCCGGCTATCTGTAAGATTTTTGAATAACGGAATAATTCCGGGCTTCTTTTTACAATAAAGCCGGCAATCAAAACAAGAATACCAACAATAAAAACCGCCATATCAAAATCATTTAAGATGAATAAATCTGATAGTTATGATCTGAAATTACGACCCGCCTGCTCCCGGTTTTTTTTTACTAAAACGGTAACACAACTGCTCTGGTCACCGATGCCCGTTACAAATGCCATTTGGCTGTAATGTGAAAGTACTGAAAGGAAAGCTGTTCTGTGATAATATAATGAAAAGAGTTTCCCAGGGTGACAAGCAAACAGGCTGCCTTGCTTTACGGACAGGAGCCAGGGCAGAGGATTTTGTTTGATTGTGAGGCTGTCAACCGGGCTCTTATTTATGGACACGAACCACAGGGGGGATGAAGTAAATGAACGCCGTGATAAAATGGGCAATGAATTACGGAAGCCATGTGAAAAGAGTGAATGCTGCGAGAAAAGTACTACGGTTGTGAATGAACCGTGATGCGTGTCACAGTGCATCATGCGTTTTATCATGTTCGGTTACGTGGGACATGCAGCCGGGCTGCCTAACTTACTGACACGAGCCAATGCAGAGGAAGTCCTCGCCAGATTAAAGCAGTTTTATATGTAAGGAGTAGGAACCGAAACTAATTACAGTAATATCGTTTCTGGCCAGAGCATAAAATACTAAATTTGCAACATGTTTTACAGAAGAAAAATAATACTGGCATTGCTGCAACTGTTTGACGGGCAGTTGGAAAAAATTCGCTTACAAAAGCTTCTTTTCCTTTTCGCACAACGGCAGGCAAAAGCAGAGTATGATTTTGTTCCTTACCGATTTGGCTGCTACTCTTATTCCGCAAATGCCGATATGACTGCAATGGTGAGAAAAGGCATATTGAGCGAAACAAAGGAAAACTTTTCTAAAGCAGACAAAACCGATTACCTGAAATTACTAAAGCCTGAAGACAAAAAAGTTTTGACTGAAACAAAAACACTTTATGGCAGAATGAGTGCAAATGCTTTGATGAAGCACACTTATTTGAACTATCCCTTTTATGCTATCAAAAGTGAGGTGGCAGAGAAGATGTTGAATGCGGAAGAATTTGAGAAAGTTAAGAGGACAAATCCGCAAAACACAGGTACTGTATTATTCACCATTGGTTATGAAGGAATATCTCTTGAAGAATATTTAGTTCGTCTTCTCAAAAACGATGTAAAGATTTTGGTAGATGTGCGGAATAATCCAATGAGCATGAAATATGGATTTAGCAAAGGCCAGCTAAAGAAATATTGTGCAAGCCTTGGCATTGAATATATCCATTTCCCGGAAGTAGGAATACAATCGGAACAAAGGCAAGAGTTAAACACACAAACAGATTACGACAAGTTATTTGAGGCGTATCGTAAAAAGAATTTAACAACCACGGGCAAAGCCCAAACCGAAATTTTAAACTTACTGAAGAAGTATAAGCGTATTGCGTTGACTTGCTTTGAAGCCAATATTTGTCAATGCCACCGCAAGCATTTAGCGGAAGCCATTGAAAACTTGCCAGGTTTTTCTTATGAAGTAAAACACATTTGACAATGGCATTGACAAAAGTTTTAATCACTGTAAAAACATACCCGACACTTTCAGCTAAATATGATGAACTGGTTTGTACGGCTGGTTTTCGTGAAGATGGTACCTGGATAAGAATTTATCCAGTTCCATTCAGGAAAAGACCATATCATGAGCAGTATAAAAAATATGACTGGATTGAACTTGATTTGGTAAAAAATGATAGTGACTTCAGACTGGAAAGTTATCGTCCATATTCACATGACAGCGAAATAAGCATCGTTGGACACATTGACACAGAACGAAATTGGGAGGAGCGGAAAAAGATTTGCCTTGGTAAGATTTATTATAACCTTTCTGAATTAATTGCAGAAGCAAAAAACAAAAACATTAGTACTTCGCTTGCAGTTTTTAAGCCAACGCAAATCTTAGATTTTATAGCAGAACCTACTGACAAAGAGTGGGACAAGGATAAACTGGCGAAACTTAGCCAACTAAATTTGTTTGAAACAAATACAGAAGGAAAATTTGAAGTGGTGAAAAAGCTGCCGTATAAATTCTCTTTTGTATTTACAGACAATCAGGGAAGGAAAAGTCAATTGATGATTGAGGATTGGGAAACCGGACAGCTTTATTGGAACTGTCTTTCCCGGCATGAAGGCGATGAAGCAAAAGCTATTGCTGATGTTCGTAAAAAGTATTTTGAAGATTTTTCTAAAACAAAAGACCTGCATTTCTTTTTAGGTACAACACAGCAATACCACAATGTTGCACCTAATCCTTTTATCATCATTGGGACATTTCATCCGAAGAAAGAAATTCAACCACGACTATTTTAGCCGACGCACCAAGTCAGACATTCCGCCACTGTATATGTTTTAGTTGGCTCATAAAAAGATTGCCCTTCTGAATCGAAAAGCATAGTTCAAATTCCTTAATCTCCTGCCCTAAAACCTCACCACCTCCCAATAAGCCTTCTTCGGTTTAAGCCCCCTATCAAACAACAAAGGATAATCCTCTTTCCCGCACCGGGAAATTATCGAGCCAACTGCTGCGGTCGGAGATGTCCCTGAAAGTAACCGAGGTAATATGGTTTTGTATTCGATATACAACCGGCAAGGGCTTTGTCAGCTGCGGTTTTACTTAAACAAACGCATCAAGGATCAACACC
The DNA here is from genome assembly GCF_029360765.1 of Terrimonas pollutisoli. Classification (GTDB taxonomy): domain Bacteria; phylum Bacteroidota; class Bacteroidia; order Chitinophagales; family Chitinophagaceae; genus Terrimonas_B; species Terrimonas_B pollutisoli. Next base: position 503,627 of record NZ_JARKNA010000001.1, read on the forward strand.
CCGGCTAATCCCAAAACAGAAATGGTTGTTTCCATCAATGTCCAGGATAGAAATGTTTGTGGCAGTGAAAGTTTAAAAAACTCTTTAAACATCCAAAAGCCGGTATCGTTGACATGTGAGCCAAAGACACTCCCGGTACCTACTGCCAGCACCATCAATTCTGGTGAAGCTGATCCTGACACAACCAATGGTGCTACCACACCTGCAGCCGTAATGCCCGCCACCGTAGCCGATCCTATTGTCACCCGCAACAGGGCCGTGATGATCCAGGCAAATAATAATGGTGGCATTTTCCATTGACTGCTGAATGAAGCAATATATTGCCCCGTGCCGCTATCAGTTAATACCTGTTTGAAAACACCGCCTGCTGTAATGATCAACAGGATCATGGCAATACCTGCTATGGCATCACCCAGCCACTTCATCGTGGTGTCGATAGGTTTGCCGGCCCTTAAACCAAATTGCCAGCTTGCGAGTAATACAGCGATTAACAAGGCGATGGTAGAGTCGCCAATAAACGATACTATTTTTCTCAATAAATTTCCTTCCGGTAAAAAAGCATTGCCGATTACAGCCAGTGTGATCAGTATGACCGGTAACAGCGCAATTAAAAAACTTGGCAGGGCAGGTGGTAGGTCCTTAGCCGTTGTATCATTTTTTGAGAAAATACTCCTGACATCTACGTTGACTCCCTTCAACAGTCGTCCCAATACCGGGCCCGCCAATATCACAACCGGGATCGTAATGATTAATCCATAGATCAATGTTTTTCCCATATCCGCTTTAAAGGCATTGACAAGCACCACGGGTCCGGGATGCGGCGGCAGAAAACAATGCGTAGTGGATAGGGCCGCTGCCATTGGTATGGCGATGTATAATAGTGGCAAACCTGTTTTTCTTGCAATGGAAAATACCAGCGGCACGAGTATGACAAATCCTGCATTGTAATACAATGGAATACCGATCAAAAAGCCTGTCAGCAGTACGGCCCATTGAATGTTTTTTTCTCCAAAGCTCTTGATGAGTGTAGCCGAAATTTTTTCAGCAGCGCCGCCTTCTTCTAATATTTTTCCCAATATAGCCCCGAGACAAATAATAAGTGCCAGGCCACCGAGTGTGCTGCCCACGCCTTGCTCTATTGATTTAAGCAGGGCGGCAGGTTGCATCCCCAGCAATAAACCCGCTATGATGGCCACTATCAGCAATGACAGGAAAGGGCTGACCTTTTTGACAGTTAGAAACACCTGCAGAGCGATGGCAAACAAGATTATTAAAAAGGTCATTGCTTAACGCACCGTGTTGATGAGTGTGCCGATATTGTCAATGCTGATTTGGATTTCATCACCGCTTTGCAAGGTGAAATCATGACCCGGTACGATACCCGTGCCGGTCATTACCAGGCAGCCTTTTGGAAAAGAACATTCCCTGTACACAAATGACACCAGCTCTTCCAATGACCTTCGCATTTGATTGATGGCAATGCTTCCTTCAAATACTTTTTGATTTTGCCTGTTGATCTGCAAATGGATCATCGAATTACTATCAATGGATTTGCCGGGTACAAAGATGCAGGGGCCCAACGCAGCGCAGGCGTCATAGGTTTTGGCTTGCGGCAGGTACAATGGGTTTTCACCTTCAATACTGCGGCTGCTCATATCATTACCGATAGTATAGCCAACTATTTTTCCGGATGAAGTAACGACTAATGTCAATTCCGGTTCGGGTACATCCCAAGTTGAATCTTTGCGTATGGCAACTTTTCCCAAATGTCCAACTACACGGTGAGGTGTAGATTTAAAAAAAACTTCGGGTCTTTCTGCTTCATACACTCTTGCATAAAAATCAGCGCCACCCGTTGCTTTTGATTCTTCCTGCCTGCCTACTTTGCTACGCAGGTAAGTGACACCACATGCCCATAGCTCCTGGTTATTACCAATGGGCGCCAGTACCCCATTCAGCACACTTTTATCGGTGGGTTGTAATACGGAGATAAGTTGTTGCAGTTTTTCATAAAGCTTATCGTCGTTGATAAAGGATTCCCAGTCTTCGTTTACAAGAAAAAAATTCTCTGCGGATTCAATGACAATGCCGCTGTTGGTTTTGTATAGTTTCATCTGTTATTTTTTGAGTAATAGTGTTGTTCAATACCCGCCCCGGTTTTTAAAACCACTTAATTTCCTCATGTTGCCCCGCCCAGTCGGGGAAGTGTATTAATTGCAGGTTTTCTATAAGTCCCTCTTCGGGGGATTTAGGGGGCTTTCATTTTCAATCGCAGCACATACATATCATTGGTGATGTATAAAGTTTTTTCATCAGTGGATAATGCTACATTCGAAGCGGATTCTTCCAGTCTTATTTTACCCGCTACTTTCCCGTTGCTATTAAATATCCAAACTCCCCCCGGGCCTGTTGCAAAGATGTTACCTGCCTTGTCAATTTTTAATCCATCCGGCAGTCCTTTTACTCCTTGTCTTTCGTTGGCCGTGCTGTAAAATATTTTTCCATTGATCAATGAATCCCCGCTGATATCATAGATATACCAGTTCGGTCTATCTGAATCAGAACAGGCGATGATCAATTGCTTTTCACCAGGTAAAAATGCAAGGCCGTTGGGACGGGTGATACTGTCTACCAGCAACAGCACTTCTCCATTTGTTTTTAGTTTGTACACGCCGTTCCAGCTAATTTCTTTTTTGGGATCATCATCACTTTGCGATTCCAGTCCATAGGGTGGATCGGTAAAAAATAATTCGCCAGCGGAGTTGTAGACGGCATCATTGGGACTGCTGAATCTTTTGCCCTGGTATTTACCAGCAAGCGTTACAAACTTTGCAGCAGGTTGATCCAATGGCGCATCCATCATTGCCATTTGCCTGTTGCCATGCTGGCATAGAACAAGATTGCCTTTTGTATCCAATGTCAAACCATTTGATCCCATCTCGCCGCCACGTTTTGCGGAATCGGTGTAACCGGAAGGGTTGAGGTAAATTTCCTTTCCTTTTTCTTCGGTCCATTTGTAAACGGTATTGGTGGGCACATCGGAGAATAAAAGCATGTTGTGTTGCTCAATCCATAAGGGGCCTTCGCTCCATTCAAAACCATCCGCAATAATTTCAGGCTGTGCGCCGGCCGAAATAATATTGTCCAGCGAAACATCAATGCGTTCAATTGTTCCCATCGTTTTCAAAGTTGATTCTTGTTTTTTGTTTTGCGGGTTATTATTACAGGCAAAAAGGATAAATGAAGTAAAAATTAGCAGAGCTGGTTTCATGGCATGCAGGGTTGTTTTGATTTCAATAAATGAAAAATAAATTTAAAGAACAGTAGTTATTTCCTGCTGTTTCATTTTGTTCATTAGAATTACAGCACGATGAAGTGTGCGATGCTTCGGCTTCGCTCAGCACAGGCTGAGCAGGCGATGATCCTTCGACGTCGCTCAGGACTGCAATGCTGCTTGCATCATCAGGTCGGCCTCACCCTCCTTCTCCCTCTCCGGGTGGAGAGGGAGCGGCGCTGCATTACAAATCCAAACTTCATAACTACCACATCGGCCTCTCCCACCTTCTCCCTCTCCGGGTGGAGAGGGAGCGGCGCTGCATCTCTCTACTGAACTTCATATCTACCACATCTACATCACACCTCTATTTGGCATTTTCGAAGTCACTGATTACTATCAGCATCTCCGAAAAGCGAGGGCTGTGTGTTGTTCCTCTCCTTCGGAGAGGTTAGGTGAGGCCCTGCTCAGCACTTTCGAAGACTTCGATTTAGAATGCGGAGTCGTTGAAAAGCGAGGGCTGTGCATTGGTGGTTCCGACATTTCGTCGGGATCGGAAGGGGGCCTTTAATGCGAATCTCTCGTCACGACTGAGCCTGAGTTTCCCTGCAAAAAATCCAGGTCAGCGCCTTTATCTGCACCCTGCACATGCTTTACATACATGCTTACATAACCCCGTTTGGCTGCAGACTGTGGTGCCGTCCATGCTGTACGGCGTTTTGCCAGCTCTTCGTCTGAAACATGAAGATGCAATTTTCGTTTCTCTACATCCAGTTCGATCATATCGCCGTTTTGTACCAGGGCAAGATTGCCACCAATAGCTGACTCGGGTGAAACATGTAACACCACGGTGCCATAGGCCGTGCCACTCATTCTGCCATCACTGATGCGCACCATGTCTTTTATACCTTTTTCAAGGATCTTTTTTGGCAAAGCCATGTTGCCTACCTCGGGCATACCGGGATAGCCAACAGGGCCGACATACTTTAACACCATCACACAGTTTTCATCAATATCCAAATTGGGGTCGTCAATCCGTGCATGATAGTCTTCTATGTTTTCGAATACAACGGCCCGGCCGGTGTGTTTCATCAATGCAGGTGTGGCGGCGGAAGGTTTCATCACAGCACCGTTTATAGCAAGATTTCCTTTTACCACAACGCAACCTGCTTCGTCAATAAAAGGTTTTTTGACACTGGCGATGACATCTTCATTATAACAATCGGTACTGCCGGCAATATTATCCTGATGATTTTTACCAGTGACGGTAATCGCTTTTTTGTGCAAATGATCTTTTAATTCATTTAAGATAACCGGCAGCCCGCCTGCATAGAAGAAGTCTTCCATCAGGTATTTGCCGGAAGGCATAAGGTTTAATAGTAATGGTATTTTGCTTCCTACCGTATCAAAATCATCCAGCTTCAGATCAACACCGATTCTTCCGGCAATAGCTGTTAAGTGAATAATGAAATTGGAAGACCCACCTACAGCGGCGTTGACCATGATGGCATTTTCAAATGCCTCTCTTGTCAATATTTTATCTATGGTTAAATTTTCTTTTACCATTTCCACAATTCTTCTGCCGCTTAGCTGTGCCAAGGTTTTTTTACGGGAGTCAGCGGCGGGGATGGCGGCGGCGCCTGATAAGGTTAATCCCAGCGATTCGACCATGCAGGCCATGGTGCTCGCTGTGCCCATCGTCATACAATGACCAATGCTGCGGCTCATACAACTCTCCGCATATTCGCAATCTTCCTGTGTCATTTTTCCCGTCTTCATATCTTCATCAAACTTCCAGACATGTGTGCCGGAGCCGATGGTCTGTCCTTTGTATCTCCCGTTAAGCATAGGACCGCCGGGTACTACGATTGTTGGAAGGCCTACACTGGCTGCACCCATCACTGTTGAGGGTGTTGTTTTATCACAACCGGTAAGCAATACAACACCATCAATAGGATTGCCTCTTATCGACTCCTCTGCATCCATGCTGGCGAGATTGCGAAACAACATCGCTGTTGGTTTTAGCAGTGTTTCACCCAAACTCATAATTGGAAATTCCAATGGAAATCCACCGGCTTCCAGTACGCCCCGCTTTACCATTTCAGCCATGTCGCGGAAATGCGCATTGCAGGGTGTCAGTTCACTGAATGTATTACAAATGCCAATAACAGGCCGACCGTCAAACAGATCGGTGGGCATACCCTGGTTTTTCATCCAGCTCCTGTAAATGATCCCGTCTTTATCTTTTCGGCCAAACCAATCGTGGCTGCGGAGTTTTTGTTGTTCTTTCATTTCAAAAAATTAACCTATAAAATCATCCATTGCTCCAACAAGGAACCTGGATTGTTTATCATAACACAACAAAGCTATGTGTTATGATCCTTGCAAATATCAGCTTTGATAATAACAATAATACAGACGGCTTTGCAGTATTATGGAATACGATAATGAACTGAATTTTCTTAATAACCGGGCAAGGAACAGGTCATTCCTTACCCGATTTGTTTTTTAACATTGGCTGATTTAAAAACCTTTGAAACCTTTGAAACCTCTGAAACTCATTGAACCTTTTAAACTTTTATCTACAGCCAATAACATTCATTTTTTTTTTACTGTTTATCCCACCATACTCTTGTGCTCAATTTATCTGCTCCCTGTGCGGCGATGGCTGCATTTACATTGGTAGCGTTGACAGAAAGTTCAGAAGTTGGATAAGTGAGTCTCCTGATAAATGTTCCGTTTGGCACATCCGGGTTGTTCGGTTGGCCATAGGGGTTGGCTGTTAATGTCGGGAAACCACTTCTTCTAAAATTGGCAAAGGCCTCCGGTCCGTTTAGAAACGATGCGATCCAGTATTGCGTATTGATCTGTTCTAACTCGGTGCTGGCAGTCAAAGGATTTGCGCCAACATAGGTATCCCGCGCCGTAGCCGATACCGCTGATGCGGCATCGTAGGTGGCCATTTGATCCATATGAGCTCTTATGCCATCGGAAAAATATTGTTCAGCCGTGCCGGTACTGATCCAACCTCTGAAGGCAGCTTCAGCCAATAACAATTTTGTTTGCGCAGCGGTTACAAAAAATATGGGCGCTGTCGTTTTTGCCATCCGCCTGCGGTCTACCTGGCTGTAATCGTAGAAACTGGCAAGTCCATCAGCAGTCGCTCTTGCCACAATTGTACCATTGTCATAACCGATCGGCATTCCAATTTGGTCAGCAGGGCTGGTAGTGCCAATAGCCACTGTTTGACCTGGTCCCGAAGTAGCGCCTTTATATCGAATAGCTATCGACGACAAGCGGGGGTCATTCGTGGTTTTTAAATGATCCACAAAAGGTTTTGTCAAATAAAAATTCGCTGCCTCTGTACCATTCAGCATATTGCCGATTGGTGACGCATAGTTAGCATCATGCCGCATATAGGCATTGTCGTCGTTTACCATTATGACACCACCAGTCACCGCAGCTTGCACCGTGGCTTGTGCTTTGGCTGCATCAATTTTGCTAAGCCGCATGCCGGCACGCAGCAATAAAGAGTAGCCAAATTTTTTCCATTTATCTATATTGCCACTGTATAAAACATCGGCCGTTTCAATTGTTGATGTTGTGTTTAACGCTGCTGAAGCTTCCGTTAATTCCTGTATGATCTTTGGATAGATATCCTGTTGTGCATCATATTTAGGAAAGAATAGCTGGTCGGCGTAGCCAATGCCTCCTTCGGTATAAGGGACGTATCCATATTCATCGGTCAATATCATAAAGGCATAAGCCTGGAAAATGCGGGCCATATTATACAAATTGCTCCTGGCGGGATTCTCCTTCGTTTTCACGATAGCATCCTGGGTGTACTTAATGACATTCTGATAATAAACTGACCATAATCCTGCCAGCGTCGCATCACGGCTATCCTGGTTAAAATTAGCCCCGGCTAATACACCACCGTTGGGAGTAACCATTTGCTGAACAATGCCAACATCGAAGATCACCGTTCTTGTCGGAAAAGATGTGTTGATGACGGCATTGTTCAACAGCAATGCAGGATCGACTGCAGTAGGACTGGTTTTATTTTTATTCAATCGTTCCAATCCTTTTTCACACGAAACTGTCACTACTACCAGTGTGATTAGTAAGCTGTAGTTTAATATCTTCTTCATCTGAATAATTTTTTATTGTTTAAGGATCGGTTGCGTTAAAATTTGATGTTTAAGTTTAAACCCAATCCCCTGGTCGTCGGCAGGCCGGGTGATTCTAATCCAACCTGGTTGTCAGAAGCAAATCCAAAGCTTTCCGGGTCAATATTGTCAACCCATTTTTTTATGATGAGTACATTGTTGGCAATGAAATCAAGCTTGAGGCCTTTGATGGGCCATTTAGCCGGAACATATTTTGTAAAGTCATAGCCCAATGTAATTTGACGCAGTTTCCAATAACCACCATTATATATCACCCGTTCTACGATCTGTTGTGACCGCAAGTGTTCCCAATAAGTTTGAACAGCGGCTCTCTTTGTGTTCACCCCACCGGATGTGTTCACACCCTGTCCGAGCACACTATCCACTCTGCCTTCGAGAGTAATTTTGTGTAAACCATGACGTATTGCATTGAAATTTGTTCCCGAAAGCATTTTATTGCCTAGCTTGAAGTCAATGAAAACCGCCAGGCTGATTCCTTTGTAGTTAAATGAATTTAAAAAGCCACCGGTCCATTTGGGCAAGGCGCTGCCAAACAAAACCAGGCTGCTTGTACGCAAAGGCAATCCATTGGCCTGGAAAATTCGTTGGCCTTTATCATCTGTAGCATAACCAAACCCTGCAATTTGTCCCATCTCTTCACCAACCACATGTCTTACTTCACCGTTGAATACATGGGTTGCAGTTGTAATTCTTTCGCCGGCTTTGTCTGTTAAAATGCTTAATACTTTTGTTTTGTTATACGAAGCATTCGCGGTGAATTCCCACCTGAAGTCTTTCTTTTGAACAGGGATAATATTTAACAATGCTTCATAACCGAGATTACGGCTCTTGCCGCTATTGATACTTGTATTCAAAAAGCCGGAAGCATCAGAAACCTGTACCTGCACGATCTGGTCGCTGGTTATTTTGCGATAGGCAGCAAAATCAAGATTCACCCGGTTTTTGAACAATTTTAATTCAAGTCCAACTTCCGTTTCTGCTACACGACTTGGTTTCAGATTAGGATTAGGTATAGATGTACCACTGGTACCAACAGGTACGGGTGTGCCGGACGGATTGTTGATCAGGTTGGCATTCACAGCATAAAATAACTGGTCTGAGTAAGGAGCTACAGAGCCATCACTTCCCACTTCTGCATAACCGATCCTGACCTTACCAAAAGATAACCATGGAATATTTTGAAGCGTTTCAGAAAATACATAAGCACCCGAAACAGAAGGATAGAGGATACTCCTGTTCTCCGGTGACAGTGTGGAGAACCAATCGTTTCGTACGGTCCCATTTAAGTACAAGGTTCTTTTCCATGATATTTCAGCAGAACTGTATAGCGAGTTGACACCTTGTTCGATCAATGTATAGATCGGGTCCTTGGCTCTGCCATTTTGAACAGTGTAAAGTCCCCGCACAAAGAAGTCTGTTACCACTACATTGTTTATGTTAGCGGTTCTTCTCAATTGGTTACCACCGCCAGTAAGTGTAGCATCAAAGTCTCCAAATTGTTTGGTAGCACTTACCAAGAAATCCAGATTGGTCTCTCTGAAGCGACGGGCTTCTTGCGTATACACACCGTTGGCAAAACCGGGGACAGCAGGTCTTGAAGCATGACCCGTTGGGAAATTATTGAAGTCCTCATCTCTTGACCAATAGTCCTGACCAAAACGTCCCTGAACAAACAACCAGGGGAGTATATTATATTTAGTAAATACATTACCAAATATTCTGTCTCGTTTTACATTGTGAAATTGCTCTGCCAACACCCAATAGGGATTGGTGCGGTTCATAAACCGTGAATAGATATATTCGTTGCCTGCTGCATTGTATTTGTTTGCTTCGAGTACACTCAATGGCATTGAATTAGCCAGGGCCATCAGCGTAGTGGGGATTGAATTATCCTGGTTCGCAATATTGGGTGGGTTCTTATTATTCTCCCTTGAGTAGTTGATGTTACCGCCAAAACTAAACTTGTCTGACAAGTTATAGTTAAAACCAAGATTCATGGTTTTGCGGTTGAACTTATTGTTTGGTACAATGCCCAGGTTGTCGGTATTGTTTAAGGAAAAATGTATTCCACCTTTATCGCCACCCATTTCCATGGTAACCGTATTAGAAATGTTTTGTCCGTTACGATAAAATTCTTTGATCCTGCTGCCTTGTGGTTCATAAGGAACAGTAAGACTATCGAAAAGAATATGCGTCATGCCCGGTGCAAATTTTTCACCAAAGGACCATTGGCCTGAAGTCGGATTACGTGTCGTGGGCCGTTTGCCACCTTCGCCTTGCCCGTATTCTTTTTGATATTCGGTAAAGTCCAAAGGTGTTTCATTCATATAGTTAAGATTATAAGACACACCGATGCCCTTTCCTTTACCTTTTGTTTTAGTGGTGATCATGATCACACCATTCTGTGCCCTTGATCCATACAAAGCCGCTGCCGGTGCACCTTTCAATATGGTCATGCTTTCGATGTCATCCGGGTTAATGCTGGATAAACCATCGCCACCATCGGAATAGCTACCGCCTCCTTTTACCGACACGGCATTATCATTAAAATTGGTGTTATCAATCGGCACACCATTGATGACAATGAGTGGATTGTTTTGACCACCGATAGAAGACTGGCCGCGGATACGGATTTTAGAAGTACCACCCGGGCCTGTGCCGAGTGAAGAAATATTGACACCAGCTACTTTTCCCTGCAGGGCATTGATCATATTCGGCGTTCGGTTGATCGTCAATTCATCCGCCTTTACATTGGTAGCTGAATAGCCCAATCCACGGGCTTGTTTGGTAATACCTAATGCCGTGATCACAACGGCATCGAGGCTTTGAGCCGCCGTTAATAATGTTATATCTACAACCTTTCGTCCGCTGACAGGCATATCTATAGTTGCATAACCCACAGAGCTGACGACCAGTGTAGCATCCGATGCGGCATTAATCGAATACAGGCCGGAAGCATCAGTGGTGGTGCCTACGGAAGTTCCTTTGACAGTGACAGAAACAGAGGAAAGTTTTTTCCCACTTTCATCGGATACCGTTCCCGAAACGGTCTGCGCATTTGCGGCAGATAAACAAAGTAAGAGGGAAAAAGAAAGCAGTAGTTGGGTAAAACCTGTTGCAACAGGCTTTGAATGTTCTTTCATATCGCAAGTTGTTTAGTGATGGAATAGTAGCGTTCTGAAACTTTTTTAATGTTCCAGGGTTCGCAATCCTCGTCCAAAGTATTTATAGTCTCAAATAAAAACTTCCAAAAAAATACGCTGGTGAATTTTGTACTTGCCGGTGAAATAAATTCCCTTTCTTTATGTGGACGAAATGTTGTTGACTATTCAGAGGTTATACAATTACTAATCAGCGAAGCTTGCATGAACCAATTTGTACTTCAGCAGGGAAGTTGCAAAGAGTTGCGGTTGTTTCCGCATATTCTCGAATTGGGTATTAAAAAAAATATCTCTATCCAGCTTAACCATTTTCCGGTAACAACAACAGGCGGTATCAGGATATACTACGTGATGGAAGGGAAATTTGAATGGACCATCCAGCAACAATCATTTACACTTTATCCTGGCGATGTCGCATTGGTGTTGCCCGATCAGCAATTCGGAAGTAATAATGGCGTGTTGGAGATTGGTTCTTTCTCCTGGATACATCTCTGCATACAAAAATTAGAAACAGGTGAAATAATCGCTGGCAAGTGGAGCGGCCTGACCGAAAACGAAGGGCTGGCGATCGGGAAAATGTTGCAGTTAAATAATTCGCCTGTGCTGTTGAAATGTAACGAAGCCGGTAGGATTTTGAAATCTATTCAAAACGAATTGTTTAACCAGGAAATCGGTTTCCATGCCAGTGTCAATCATCAATTGGATGAATTGTTTATACAAATCACCAGGCATCTTACCCGGCAAAGTAATCCCGGCCGTGATTTCCCCAAAACATTTATGAACCTTGAACAAGCCCTTCGTCAGAATCTTTCGCATCAATGGACGGTGGAGGAAATGGCGGCATTAGTAGGATTGGGCACAACCTTATTCAATGAAAAAGTGAAAAATTACTCTGGCTTTTCACCGATCAACTACCTGATCAATATCCGTATTTCGGAAGCCATCAAATTATTAAAGCGTCCCGATATCAGCCTTACCGATATCGCACTCGATACAGGCTTTTATTCGTCGCAACATTTTTCTACCACCTTTAAAAAACTAACCGGCTATACACCCAGTGAATTCAGAAAAAATCATTTAAATGAAAAATAATTTTTAATAACATGAAGGTTATAATCACAATAGAATTAGGAACAAATGCCGTGCGGGTATTTGCATTCGACCTGAAAGGGAATGTGATCGGTTCTTCAAAAGGTTATTGTCCCACTTTTCACACCGAGCCCGATCACAGTGAGCAGGACCCCGAGCAAATTTTTATTACCATGTTATATGTGCTTAAAAATTTGCTGAATGAAAAAATTCATTCGAAAAAATACAAGGTGGCTACCATCTGCTTTAGTTCCTCCATGCACAGTGTGCTGGCTGTAGATAAAAACGGTAATCCCATCGGCAATGCTATCACCTGGGCCGATAACAGGGCGAACAAGGAAGCGCAGGAGTTGAAAAGCGCTGCTGCAGGTAATGCTATCTATAATGCGACCGGAACACCGTTGCATCCCATGTCACCCTTGCTTAAAATATCGTGGATAAAGAATAGTGACAAAGAAAGGTTCCGTCAAACCGCTAAATTTTTATCTATAAAAAGTTATATCATTCATCAACTGACGGGTGAGTATATTATGGATTACAGCATTGCTTCTGCTACCGGCCTGCTCAATATTCATAAAATAAAATGGGAACCTGATGCCTTGAAATTTGCTGGTATATCCGAAACTATGCTACCCGAGTTGGTGACTGTTTATACATCGGCGGGAAAATTGAAAAAGGCTTATCAGAATTCTCTTGGTCTTACCGTCGATACAAAAATTATTGTTGGCTCCAGTGATGGATGCATGGCAACGCTGGGTGATGGTGTAAAAGGTGAGGGCAAAGCGACCATTACCATTGAAGACAGCGGTGCCGTGCGAGTGATGGGCAATAAAGTTTTGCAGGACGAGAAACAGCGTTTCTTCAATTACCTGCTTACGGAAAACTGTTATGTATCGGGTGGCCCTACCAATAATGGCGGTGTGATTTTCGAATGGTTCGCCCGTCAGTTTGGTGATTTTAAAAATCCGTTTGATGTAGAGCAGAGCATGCAGGAACTTATTACCGAAGCTTCGAAAGTTCCCGTTGGCTCTGATGGATTATTGTTTCTTCCCTACCTGTTAGGTGAAAGAGCTCCTATCTGGAATGCCAATGCAAGAGGAGCTTATTTCGGTTTAAATATCAAACATGAGAAAAGGCATTTTGTAAGAGCCACTATCGAAGGCATTTTATATGAGATATACAGCATCGGGAAAATATTGGAAGAACACCGTACTATTAAAAGCCTTTCCATCAACGGCAGTTTTGCAACCATTCCTTTTTGTTCGCAGATGATTGCAGATATGTTCAATAAGCCGGTGAGACTGCGGCAAAATTTTCACAGTGTCAGTTTCGGCGCATTCCTTTTAAGTGCAATTGAAATGGGAATATATCAATCACTGGATGAAGCCGCAACAAAAGTAGAAATGCCGGATGAGTTTAAACCGCAAAAACAAAATCATAATGAATATGCAGGTTACTTCAGCATATTCGAAAGATTAAGCAATAGTCTTGCCGGTGAGTTTGAAGAGATCGCTAACCTGCAGCACAAGGATGTTGCGGCCCAGCGAAAAATTAAAACGGCCCTCAATAAATAATACCGACGAGACATTAGAATCATATTATTGGTGGTTCAAAATGTCTGTCGGGATTATACCATAGCTATAAGATTAAATTAATGTCTAAACGGTATAAACCATCACCTGATTTTAAAACGATAAAACTATTCAGCTGTATGAAAAAATATTTTTTCCTTTTTATGAATGTATGTTTCGTTGCCTTTGTATTGCAGGCACAACAAGTGACACTCACTCCGGATCAAATAAAAGGTTATACGCCGGAATGGAAGGGTGAACGCTTTCCTGATGGCCGGCCAAAAGTGCCCGATAAATTATTGGAGCGATTGAAGAAAATACGACTTGAAGAGGGCTGGGGCATTTTACGTAACAAGGGGTATCATAACCAATTTGAAGGTGACTGGATGGTGCTGAATCCTGATTCAGCTATGACAGGAAGAGTAGTGACGGCGCAATATCTTCCATTGCGGCCGGATATGGATAAAATAATAAAAGATATCGGTAAAACAGAAAAAAGAATTGGCGCCACCAATTCATGGCCGATTGATGTGCTGAAAGATGGCGATGTATACGTAGCCGATAGTTATGGGAAGGTGGTGGATGGTACATTGATCGGCGATAATCTTGGGAATGCGATCTATGCCAAATCACACAGGGGGGTGATCTTTTATGGTTCGGTGCGTGATGCTGAAGGTTTGGAAGAGATCAACGGTTTCAATGCATGGATCAAAGGCTACGATCCTTCTTATATCCAGCAAATGATGCTGGGTGGCATTAATATTCCTATCCGTATTGGTCGTGCTACCGTTTTACCCGGTGATGTGGTGCTGGCAAAAAAAGGCGGTGTTGTTTTTATACCGGCTCACCTGGTGGAAGAAGTGGTGCTGAATGCGGAATTTATTTCATTAAGAGACGCATTCGGTCATCAGCGGTTGAAAGAAGGAAAATATACACCGGGACAAATCGATACGCAATGGACCGATGAGATCAAAAAAGATTTCCTCAAATGGATCGATGAGAATCCGGGCAAGCTGCCCATGTCGAGAGCAGAGCTGGATCAATTTATGAAAGATCGTACATGGTAAGAAAAAAGTTGCAGGTTTCCAGTTACCGGTTTCCGGTAACCTGTAACAACAATCATATAACAATATAAAACTAAATACTATGACACCTTCACAAAAAATCTTAAACAGGCTTGGTTTAAAGGATACCGATAATGCAGAAATTGCTGTTACAGTTAACAATAATGAAGAGAAAGAAAATAGCAGGCGTTCATTCTTTAAAAAATCTGCTATAGGAGGTATGGCTTTGGGTGGCGCCTTTATGTTTTCACCCATTGAAGATATAATAGCCCAAAGCACTTCGAAGGTGAACCGCTACTCCGGTCCTTCGGATTTAAAGATAACAGACATGCGTTACTGTCTTGCAGGTGTAATGGGTGGAACCGCCATCATTCGCATTGATACGAACCAGGGTATATATGGATTAGGCGAAGTAAGGGATGCAGCCGATGTACGATATGCCCTGTTTCTTAAGAGCAGGATATTAGGAAAAAATCCCTGCAATGTTGAGCAGGTATTTAAGTCAATAAAACAGTTTGGTGGCCAGGCTCGCCAGGCCGGGGGTGTTTGCGCTGTTGAAATGGCGTTGTGGGATATATGTGGTAAGGCATACAATGTGCCCTGCTGGCAATTATTAGGTGGCCGGTATCGTGATAAGGTAAGATTGTATGCAGACACTCCTGAATCATCTTCACCTGAAGAACAAAAAAAGCTAATTAAATATCGCACAGAAGAGCAGGGTTATACCTGGTTGAAGATGGACGTTTCAATTGCTAAGCTAAAAGGGATAAAGGATACCATGGTGAACAATAAATTCTGGGAAGATGCGAAGGGAAATCTTGCCCAATGGGGCGACCAGGGTAATTATATGTCATATGGTAATACGCTGCATCCTTTCACACAAATACAAATTACCGACAAGGGCCTGGAAGTACTGCAAAGCCTCGTGGAAAATGTGCGGAGCATGATCGGTTATGAAATTCCTCTCTCCACTGATCATTACGGACATTTTGATTATAACAACGGAATACGTTTAGGGAGGGCTTTGGAGAAATACCGCCTGGCATGGTTAGAAGATGTTGTTTCCTGGGAATATACGGAACAATGGAAGCGATTGACAGATGCGTTAGAAACCCCTACTCTTACCGGGGAAGATATTTTTCTTTTGAAATACTTTAAACCGTTGATAGATGAACGTGCAGTCGATATTGTTCACCCAGACCTGGCTTCTTCCGGCGGATTGTTAGAAACAAAACGTATTGGCGATTATGCTGAAGAATACGGTATAGCAATGGCGATGCACCAGGCCGGTACACCGGTTTCATTTATGGCGAATGTTCATTGTGCTGCCGCAACGCAAAACTTTTTAGCACTGGAGCATCACTCGGTTGATATTCCGTGGTGGGAAAGTTTGGTAAAAACAACCGACGGAAAAAAGATGATTAATAAAGGATTTTCTGACGTTCCGCTTTCACCGGGGTTAGGTATTGAATTGAATGAAGAAGTATTGAAACAACATCTTCATCCGTCTGATAAAAATTATTTTGCTCCTACGCCTGAATGGGATGCCAAACGTTCACACGACAGGATATTCAGCTAATGAAAAATAGTTTCCTGTTTGTATAAGTAAAAAAACTGTATTGAACCTTTAACCTGTTTTATGGCTTCAAAAAGAAACGCTATCATTTTTTACAGCCTTGCAGCGGGTTGCCTGGTCTTGTATATTATCCTTACTGCGCTGGATAAACATGAATGGTCGGGTTGGTTGCTGATGTTATTCTTCGCGGGTCTTGCTATTGCATTTCGAAGTAAGAAATTATTAAAAGGCCTTTCCTTTACGCTGATCATTTTTGCTGCGGTTACATTGGCTTTATATCATCCTGAATATTTTCAGCAATGGGGTAGTTTTAAGTTAAGCGGGTTGATCATTCCATTGATACAACTGATCATGTTTGGAATGGGCACGTCCATGAGCGTAAATGATTTTGCCAGCGTGATCAAAACACCCAAAGGCGTGGTGATAGGAGTATTGAGCCAGTTTATCATTATGCCAATGATGGGATTTTTGTTAGCATCCGTCACCAATTTCCCTCCTGAAATCGCTGCAGGTATTGTTTTGATCGGTTGTTCACCCAGTGGTCTTGCCTCCAATGTGATGTCTTATTTGGCAAAAGCTAATCTTGCGTTATCCATCACCGTTACATCCATTACAACCTTGCTTGCGCCTGTTGTAACACCGCTGCTGATGAAACTGCTTGCAGGTGCATTGGTAGAGATTGATGTGCTGAAAATGATGTGGGATATTATGAAGATGATCATTATTCCCATTGGAGCCGGATTAATTTTCAATAAACTGCTCAGCGGAAAATCACAATGGCTCGATAAAGCCATGCCGCTTGTGTCCATGTTTGGCATTGCATTTATCATCACCATCATTACTGCTGCGGGGAGAGAAAATCTTTTAACCATCGGCCCTGCACTGATTGGTGTAGTGGCTATTCATAATTTGTTTGGATATTTTTTGGGTTATTGGTCAGCAAGATTGTTTAAAATGCCGGAAAGGGATTGCCGCACTATCGCTATTGAAGTAGGCATGCAAAATGGCGGTCTTGCTTCCGGTATCGCCAAAGAAATGGGAAAGATTGCAACAGTTGGTTTGGCTCCTGCCGTCTTTGGACCATTAATGAATATTACCGGTTCTGCATTGGCAAGCTGGTGGCACAATCGTCAACCTGAAGAAAAAGCAAATGAAGAGGTAACAGAACAACAGGTTTTAACCGCTAAATAAAATTTAACGTCAATACATTTAATTCTTATGCGTTGCCTGAAATACTTATTTCCTTTTTCATTGATGATCTGCTTTCATTTCTCTGCAAGAAGCCAGCAGATACAAATTTCAAAAGTGCAGCTTATAGACCTAACACCCCTTTGGAAAGGCGAACGTTTTGCTGATGGTCGGCCGAAAGCTCCCGATAGTTTGCTTGACCGCTTGAAGCAGGTAACGCTGGAAGAAGCATGGGCCGTTTTGCGCAATGAAAATTATAAGTTTCAATATGAAGATGGCTGGCAAACTATCAATCCTGACAGTGTATTGGTAGGTCGTGCTGTTACAGCCATGTTCATGCCCGGACGGCCGGATATACATCGTGTTATTGACAGCTTTGGGCATTCAAAAGGCGGTAGAATAAAATCACAAAACTCCTGGCCGCTTGATCTGTTGGTGAAACGTGATGTTTATGTCGCGGATCAGTTTGGCGCACATAATGACGGACCTACTATTGGCGATAATCTTGGCAATTCCATTTTTGCAAAAACAGGTAATGGTATCGTGTACAACGGCGCTATCAGGGATATAAACGGATTGAAGGAATTAGGATCATTCACTTCGTTTTTCCGCAGCTATCATCCCTCACATCATTTGAATAATCCGGCGGGACAACTGAACACAACACTTGTTGCCATTAATCAGCCGACAAGAATTGGCAATGCGACCGTGATGCCGGGTGATGTTGTATTGGGAAGAGACGGCGGTGTACTATTTATTCCGCCGCATCTTTTAGAAAGAGTTGTGAAGACTTCTGAGATCGTAAGATTGAGAGATATGTTTGGTCACCAGCGATTGCGTGAAGGGAAATATACACCGGGGCAAATAGATACAAGATGGAGCGATGAAATTGAAAGAGATTTTTCAAAATGGCTCAATGATCATATTAATGAATTGCCTGTTCCAAAATCACAGATACAGGAATTGCTAAAAGCCCGTACCTGGTAAAAGTCAATTGGCAATACGCAATTGGCAAAAATCAATTAACCATATCAATTAAAAGACAATGTCAACTTCAACTTCACGAAGATCATTTATCACGAAAGCAGCTCTCGCATCTGCTTTTGCACCATTGGCGTCACTATCCACTTTCGGCCAGGGCTACCAGGATGCGATTGATAAAACATCAAAACCATCAGCACCATCCGATCTCAAGATCACTGACATCAAATGCGGTTATATAAGAGGTAGTTTATTTGTAAAGATTTATACCAACCAGGATATCTGGGGCTGTGGTGAAGGAGTGGATGCTATTTCGGGTACTTATCATTTGGTAAAAAATTTTGGTGCGAGGATCAAGGGAAAAAATCCGTTGAATGTACACCGCTTGTTTGAAGATATCCGCAAGTCAGGTTTTTTCCAGGGTGCACAATCGGGAATGTATATCGCGGTTTTATCAGCGATTGAAACAGCGTTGTGGGATATTGCCGGCAAGGCATTGAATCTGCCCGTGTATCAATTGCTCGGTGGTAAATTCAGGGATAAGATAAGAGTGTACTGTGATACCGCTTTGTATCAACGTAATTTACCCACACCAAAAGATTTTGCAGAAGCTGCGCTCAAATCAAAGCAAATGGGTTTTAATGCCATCAAGTTTGACCTGGACCAGGCCAATGATCCCAACAAATATGATTTTTACAACTGGACGGCCAGTCCTGCGGAATTGAAAAGAATGGTTGATCAAATGACAGCGGCCCGTGAAGCCGTTGGACCGAATATTGATATTTGCGTGGATATGCATGGACGTTATGATGCGCTAACCGGGCAGGCTGTTGCCAAACGATTGGAACATCTCAACCTGATGTGGTTGGAAGAACCGATACCGGCGGAGAATGTAGAAGCATACAAACTCATTACTGAATCAACGAGCACACCGATATGTGCCGGTGAAAATCATTATCTCGCTTATGGCTTCCGGCGATTGCTCGAGATCGGTGCCGTTGATATTGTGATGCCTGACCTACAGAAAGCAGGTGGGTTAGGCGAGGGTCAGCGTATCGCCAACCTCGCTAACTTGTATTATACTCCATTTGCTCCGCATATGGTGGCTTCATTTTTGGGTGCAATGGCCGCAGCACATGTGTGTGCATCCGTACCCAACTTTTTAATTTTAGAATGGCAATCTTATTTTCATACACAACCCATGTTTAAAGAAATAGTAAATTATGAAGGCGAATGGGTAAAGAACAGTTTTATTACGATTTCAGAAAAGCCCGGTATTGGTGTTGAAATAAATGAGGAGGGAATGAAAAAATATGCGATCCCCGGTATTCCATTTTTTGAATAAATTTTGATCATATCATTTTTAAAAGCCTATTGTTATGAATACACGTCGTGATTTTTTACAAAAGATTACTGGTTCTTTGATCATCTTACCTGTTTTATCAGTGGAGAATGTTCTTTGCAGCAACGATGACAAAACCAAAACCTATGATGGCCCCGTATTAAGGGTTGCGATTATGGGACTTGGTGGTTATGGAACCCGGGTGGCCGATGCAATGAAGGATAGTACGAAGGCCAAACTGGTGGGAGTAATTAGTGGCACACCGTCCAAGATCACCAACTGGCAAAGTAAATACGGCATTCCTGAAAAGAATTGTTATAACTACGAAAACTTCGATGCCATAAAAGACAATCCTGATATTGATGCGGTGTATGTTATTACTCCCAACGCATTGCACAAAGACCAGGCAATACGGGTGGCCAAAGCGGGCAAGCATGTTATCTGTGAAAAGCCGATGGCGCTGAATGCCAAAGAAGGAGAGGAGATGGTTGCGGCTTGTAAAAAAGCGAATGTGAAATTGCTGGTAGGTTATCGTATGCACTTTGAAGCGAAAACATTGGAAGTAATCCGCATGCGGAAAGATGGTGAATTGGGCAAGATCATGTTCTTCCAGGGATTGTGCGGATTCAGGATCGGCGATCCTACGCAATGGAGATTGAATAAGCAACTGGCCGGTGGTGGTTCGTTGATGGATATTGGTATTTATGCCGTCAATGGTGCCCGTTATATGGTGGGTGAGGAGCCTGTTTGGGTTACGGCGCAGGAAACCAAAACGGATACCGTAAAATTTAAAGAAGGCGTTGATGAGACCATTCAATTTCAATTGGGTTTTCCCAGCGGTGCCGTTGCAAGTTGTTTGTCAACTTACGCAATGAATGGTTTAGATAAATTTTATCTAAATGCAGAAAAAGGATTTGCAGAAATGCAGCCATCAACAGGATATGGTCCAATAAAAGGAAGAACACATAAAGGAGAGCTTACACAGGAACATAAAACGCACCAGACTGTTCAAATGGATGAGATGGCTGCCATTATTTTAGAAGGCAAACAGCCTGTTGTACCGGTAGATGGTGAAGAAGGGTTGAAGGATTTAAGGATTATGGACGGCATCTATGCAGCAGTGAAATCGGGTAAGAAGGTAAACTTAAAATTGTGATGCAGAAATTGTTTTCATAAAAAGATTTTAATACAGATTTGAAATAGGACCTGCGATACTTGGAAACCTTAAAACATTATTATCATGATATCAACAAATAAAATACTCATCATAACCGGCGATGCCGGTGAAAGTTTTGAAATTCTTTATGCATCGCACCGGTTAAAAGAAGCAGGTTTTGTTCCTGTGATAGCAGCACCCGCCGTAAAAAAATTGAACCTGGTAATGCATGATTTTGAACCGGGGTGGGATACCTATGTAGAAAGAAAAGGTTATCTCGTGGAATCGGATATTCCATTTGATGATGTAAACGCGGCAGATTATGAAGCTGTGTTAATACCTGGAGGCAGGGCGCCGGAATATTTACGCAACGATAGAAGAGTAATAGAAATAGTAAAGGAATTTTCAGAGAGTGACAAGTACGTATTTGCTATTTGCCATGGCGTACAGGTGTTGGTAACTGCAGGTTTGGTGAACAAGAAAAAAATCGCCTGCTATGAGCATGTAAAGTTTGAAGTGGAGTCCTGCGGTGGTGAATACATAACACCTGATGAAGCAGTACAAGATGGTAAAATTGTTACGGGGAAAACCTGGCAGTCGCACCCGGAGTTTTATAAATTGGTTTTTAGCTGCCTGGCAGAATCAACTGAAAGCATAGCTCGCCCGGCTCTTATTAAATGATAATTTATAAAAAATACAACCAGCAGGAGCTGGACCTTCAATACAATAACCGGTTTCATGTTCCCGGTTTTGAAAATTATCTGCAGCGATGGGAAAAGCTAAGTAGTAGTGCTCGGAAACAATACAAGGTTTATCAAGACATCCCTTATGGCGACAGATCCCGTGAGTGTTTAGATATTTTTTCTTCACCCAATCCGTTTTCAAAAACAGTGGTCTTTATTCATGGTGGATATTGGCAAAAGTTTGATAAAACTTTATTTCATTTTATTGCCGGGGCTTTTGTGAGTTATGGAACTACGACCGTGTTGATAAATTATCCGTTGGCTCCAGATGTTTCTATAGATCAAATAGTGAAGTCATGTTCGGAAGCCATTAGTTGGATAAATAAAAACAGTGCATCATTCAATGGAGATGCTGATCAAATTTACATTGCCGGGCATAGCGCCGGGGCACATCTTGCTGCTATGTTAATGACAGCTGAAGAAAAACAAAAACACAGAACATCTATTAAAGGAGTCTGCGCCATTAGCGGGCTGTTTAATTTGACACCTATTCAGCTTTCCAATATTAATGAAGTGTTGAAGATGGATAAGGAGACTGCGATCAGAAACAGCCCGGTTTTCAAAGAACCTGTTGAACAATGTCCGTTACTAGTCGCAGTGGGCGGCGAAGAAACGAATGAATTTTTAGATCAAAGCATGGAACTCTATAGTAAATGGAAGAATAAAACCAGTTCTATAGAGCTTATAGTAATGCCCGGCCTGAATCACTTTTCACTTCTTGATTCATTTTGTGATGCAAATTCTTTACTGCATCAGTCAATGTGCAAACTGATGAAGATGTAATTTGCTTAACATGAGTTTTGGATGTTCTAACATTCTAACATCCCGTAGGGATGATTCGTGGGTAAAAATCAATGTAAACAAGCACGATGCGTCCCGATAGGGACGCTTGGTGCAAACCTTTATTAATAACTACTACCCACGATTTGTCCCTACCGGGACAGTTATAGCATTCATACTCATTAAAAACATCCAAAACTCATGTTATTTAATATACCGGCTTGCCCAGGTTAAAAACGTCGGCCAGTTAGGTCCCGTTGTATGCCCGCCGCTATGTTGACGAAATGCAATCTCACCATTGGTCAATGTTGTTTCGAGAGGAGGGAATTCAATTGTACCCAGATCTTTTTTCCCTAAAAGTTTATAAACAGGTCCTGCATGCACACCACCCAAAAACATTCCTTTGGCATCAACCCATTGTCCTTCTACGGAGGGTGAGCCCGAACTGATGAAAACCGGTCTTGGAGCACACAAAGCAACCAGTTCATGTGCATCAACCCGTAAGTCATTTGCAGTAAACGGCCCTGCATATTTTATGAAGTTGCCGGCAAACCAATGATAGCCTCCTGATGAAGCAAGGTTTTCTACCTGTTCACCAAAAATGCGTCTTAATATTTTTACACCTCCTGCACCGGATGAACCAATGAATCCAATTGCAATGCGCGGCTCATAGGCCATGGTGACAACCGCTGCCTTTCCATATCTTGATAATCCTTCAATTCCTATCTGTTTTGCATCAACCGCTTTATCTGTTTCAAAATAATCAATGGCACGGCTGGCGCCCCATGCCCATGCACGGAGTGCACCCCAGTCATTGGGTTTGCGAGGTTGGCCTTTATTCACTAAACCGATGATGCCTTGTGTTAATCCAGCACCGTTATCAGCCTGGTAACTGGTTGGAACCAGTATGGCAAACCCCCATCCTTTTTCCAGCACTTGTTCCTGCCAGCTTTTCTGAGGTGTTGTTCCAACGGGTGGTAATGGAAACCTAAAACCAGGAGGAAATACAAAACCAAATTCCATCATGACAGGAACGGGTTTATTACTATTTTTCGGAACAGTTAATGAAAGCTGTATATCCACTTTAAGTTGCGGATAGGATGAATTGTCAACATGCCCCAGTAAATTTTTTGTGATTGCTTGTGTGTTGCCAAACATTGTATCAACCGTGCTGACTACTTCCCAGTTTACTTTCGGTGTGTTCTTTGGAACACGGCCGTAAATTTCACGGTCAAATTCTTCTGCAATTTCAGGACGGCGTTTCTTCCACCAGGTCTTTGCATCAGTTACCTTCTTTCCGTTTTTTAACACTAATGGATCGGGCAAGGATGCGTATTGTGTAGCTTTTGATTCATCTGTGTTGGCAGCATTGGGTGCAGAAGGATTACCTGATGGTCCTCTGCGTATGGAATCAATCTTTAATAGAGCAAGCATATTTTTATAATCAGCCTGTGTAGCTTGTTGTATTGCCTTGTTTTGTTTATCTCTCACTTGCCATTCGTTGACATGTTCCGCCACCTCCAGCATGGTGCCGATCATTAAGTCATTTTCATTTTTCTTCAGGTACTGAAGCAGTTCACGATGTGCTTCTGTTGAAACATTTATATTATGCTCTCCACCCACGCCATGAAATAATATCACCAGCAATGAATTTGTTTCAATCGCCTTGTTTACCCATTCAATCATCTGTGCGCCGGTTTCTCCATTTACCGCATAGCAATCCACATTGTACAAATCAATCTCACCGATCTTGTGCATTTCATGTCTTACGGCCCTTGCTGCCGCAAAATCATTTTTCATTCCCTTGATAAATAACGAGTCGCCAATCTTCATATCGCCGCAGGTAAATGCAAATGTTCTTTTTGTTTTCCCATCTATCGCCTGTAGAAAGACATTGGTCATTCTTACTTCATTCACCATTCGCTGCAGGGAATATTTGCTCATGTCTGTTTCGGCGCTTACCCACTCTCTTCCTTTGCCACCGATGCAGGGATGAAATAACGTGTGATTGCCCAGTTCATGACCGTTGGCAGCCGCTTTTCTCCAGTCAATGATCCTGTTTGTGCTGCCGGGTGCAAATGCTGTGAGGTAAAAGGTTCCTTTCAGTCCTAATGAATCGAGCAGGGGAATGGCGTTATCCAGGTGGACATTTAATGCATCATCATAGGTGAGTACAACGGCAGCTTTCTTTCCACGCCAGGGCTGGTTGAATTGGGCTGAAGCATTTAGTATGGTAATAAGAATGATAAACAGCAGGCAAGACTTTTTCATCTTTAACGTATAATTAATGAATATTCAATTTACTTCCGATTGTATCGGAATCAATGTTCAATGCACAATCAATATCGTTTAGTTAAGCTCCGTCCGGAGCTGCCTGCTTATTAGAAACAATTAGTTAGACCGTAGTGGCTCCATTGGAGCCTGCTGTTTCGTTTAGGCGACTCCTACGGGAGTCTTTATAAATGAAACAATGGGTTTCTAATAAACAGGATGCCACTACGTGGCGCTAAATATGCCTACTAAACGACAATGGTCAATGAATAAACTCACAATATCTTAATATCGCAATGTCGTAATGCCCCATTTCGCTGTTCCTTTCATAACTCCCCTTTAGGGGGTGGGGGTATCAGTTCTGAAGGGCGATGCCGGTAATCCTTCTTTGTTGTATAGATTCGGATTCACGGGGTTATCGGCCCAGGCATAGCGCACATACAAAGGGTCGGTGAGATCATCGCTCCATACAATTATCTTATCGCCTTCTATTTTCACTTTTGCCCATACAAATTTTTTATCCGCACCTGCAATGGCAAAGGCCCCCTCCAACTCCCCCGAAGGGGGAGAGATAAGGGAAGAGTCTTTGAATATCAAGCCGCTTCCAATATGATCAAACGTAATGATGATTTTATTGCCTTCTTTTTTGAACGATTGATAAATGGGGCCGGAATAAACTATGTCTTCTTTGTAAACAATCTTTTTTGCTGCTAACGCCAGTCGTTCACCTACGTCTTTCTTATTGTCGGGATGGACATCATTCCATTCTCCCAGATCAATCGCAACGGCCATCGCTGTATTAGAAACAGACAATGCTTTCAGTTGTGCTTCTCTCAATACAGCCCATTTACTTTCCGAAGGCAGATAGTTGTAATCCATAAAACCCGGAAGCTGCACATAGAAAAAAGGCAACTCTCCCTGTTTCCATTTGCTGCGCCAGTCATGTATCAGCGCCGGCAACAACTTTGCATACTCGTCCGGCCGGCCCGCATTGCTTTCACCCTGGTACCAGAGTATTCCTTTGATGTTATAATTAATAACCGGCGCTACCATGGCATTGAATAAAGCTGTGGGCTGATGGGTTGCGTTGATCCCTGTAACCGCATTCCTGTTATTTACCGGTTCAAATACCTCGCCTACTTTATACTGCCAGTAACCTTTCAGATCAATGCTGTCTTTTCCTGCAAAGAGACAATAAGGTTTGTCGGGAACAAATCCTCCTTTGCCACCTGTGTTTGTCACCCTTATGACAAAAATGTTTTTACCAGCTTTCAATACATCCGCTGGTACATTGTACCTGCGCTGTGGATATTGATAAGCGGTACTGCCAACCTGCTTGCCATTGATATATAAAACATCGGCATCCACAATTCTTCCTAAAAAAACGCTGGCTGGTTTACCAATCATCGAGGCCGGCACATCAATTTCTCTTCTATACCAAACCACGCCGTTTAACTCTTTAATGCCCTGGTCCTCCCAATAGCCGGGAATATTAATAATGTGCCAGTTTTTAGGAACATAGGAAACGTCAAACCATTTTTTTTCACTCATCATGCCCAGGTCTTTTGAGGGATTAGCTTTTATGCCTGCGGCTGCAGCCCGGTTGGTTTGATTGACGTAAGCCGTGTCTTTATTTTTTTGTATAGTATTGATCACTGAGGAAAATTCTTTCAGCCCTTCTTCACTGGTCCATGCTTCAATGGGAGTGCCACCTACGCTGGCATTGATGATACCAATCGGCACACGGTACTTTTCATAAATCTTTCTTGCAAAGAAGTAGGCAACCGCAGAAAATGGTCTCACATCTTCACCTACAGCAGATTTCCAATAACCAGTTGGTAAATCATTTTGTGGTGTTTGTAAGTTAGTGAGTGTTGGAATCCAAAATTGTCGTATCTGCGGATAGTTGGCTTCGGCTATATCTTTTGCATAGGTTACATCATGAATATTCATCTGGTGTACCATGTTCGACTGGCCGCTACAAAACCATACATCGCCGAAAAGAATTTCTTTCAGTGTGATCTTATTGCTCGCAGTAATATCAATGGTATAGGGGCCGCCTGCTTTGGTCGGAGGAAATATCACTGACCATTTGCCGTCTGCACCCGCCTTTGTTTTATAAGTTTTGCCATTGAACTTAACATTTACTTTTTCATTGACAGCAGCCCAGCCCCAGATAGTTGCTTTGGTATCTCTTTGCAGGATCATGCTATCCCTTACGATTTGCGGCAGCCTTGCCTGCGAAAAAGTTAGAGACGACTTCAGCAGGAAGAAGACAATAGTTGTATTTATTATGACAAACTTCATTTACTTGAATTAATTATTCTCTTTTAGGCAATGTCATTTAGTTAAGCTCCATCAGGAGCTTCCTGTTTATTAGAAAAATATTTTATTTAGCCGTCATAGGCTCCATCGGAGCCTCCTGTTTTATTTTAGGCGACTCCTACGGAGTCTCTTACAAATGAAACAATGTTTTTCTAATAAACAGGATGCCACTACGTGGCTATGATGATATCTATCTAAACGCATCTTCTTTTTGGGTTAGGGATATTGGGTATTACTGACAAATGCAATTTTCTTACTATCGGGTGACCAAGATGGAACATTGATGGTACCCTGCCCACCATATACATAAGCAATCGTTTTTGGCACACCGCCACTCGCCGGCATCAGGCGCAAATAAACTTTCTGATACCAGGGATGATCAGTGGCACTGACATCTTTCGGATACGATAAATAAACAATCCATTTGCCATCGGGTGAAAAATGCGGGAACCAATCGTTGTATTCATCAAATGTTACCTGTTCGGGGTTGCTGCCATCGGGTTTCATACGCCAGAGTTTCATTGTTCCTGTTCTGGCTGAATTAAAATAAATCCACTTGCCGTCAGGGCTATACTCCGGCGAATCATCCAATGTGGGCGTATTGGTCAATTGTGTTTCCTTTTTAGTTGCAATATCAACGGTCCAGATATCGAATTGATTTTTTCTTTGTCCCGTAAAAATTAATTTTTTCCCATCCGGTGACCAGCTATGCAAATAGGAATGGCCTGACTCAGGTGAAGTAATTTGTACAGGATTATCTGAACCCGTTACGGGTAATGTAAATAAAGTTGAAGTTCTTTTTTCGCCCGCATGGTGGCTGATTGCTAATTGCTTTCCGTCGAATGAAAGAACATGATCATTGTTATTCTGGTTAGCAAAACCGGTGTTTAGTTTACTTACCGTATTAGTGGAAAGATCCAGTTTGTACAACAAGCCTTCGGAATTATAAATGAGATGTTTGCCATCTTTTGTCCAGTTGGGAGCCTGCAATGAATTGGATGCACTGTACAAAATTTTCCGGAGACCGGTAAACACATCCATTACTTCCACATGGCTGCCGATATAATCACTGTAAGGCTTGAAATCTTTTGGAGCAGGTATGATGATGCGGACATTGCTGAAAACAGCTTCTTCGGTTATATCTTCATTATGAGAACAAATAAACAGACCTGCATACACTTCTTCATTCAATGCGATTTCTTTCGAAGCGGATTTATAATTTTCTCCCGGGGTGGCTGCAGAAAAAGTAAACACATTTCCTGTACGTTGCAATTCGATGTGAACAGGATTGTTGGATGTCAGGGTGACCTGCTCTGTCTCTGCCCCATCAGATTGCCGGTATTGCAATGATGTCAACCCATCCCCATGCACACAAGCATCTGCATAACGGGAATCGGTAGTAAGTTTATCTCTTGCAATGATGCCGATCTTACGATGCGCATCAGTGCCTTTGCCAATGAAACGAATAGTGGCAGAAATAATAAAATCGCCTTTGATCTTTTTCCATAAAAAATGAAACTGGTCGGACGCAGCCCACATGTTGCTACCGGAGCCACGCATGATGTACTCCTGTGTGTAGGTATTGTACACGACACTCCCGGAATTTTTGGGATTGCCTACATCTTCATGGTTTTCGAAAATGCCGGTCTTTTGCGAGAAAACCTGGAGAATGCAGATAACTGTGATAAAAAGTAAAGCTGTTTTTTTCATGCATTATTTTTTATTGTTTTGTTTGACACATGGAATTCGACATGAAATTTTCATCGGCGATTGGTATAATTTGCCTCGAAAATTTTAAGTCTCATTTCATACAAACTATATTTAAGTCTCGCAATTAGTTTCTCCATTGAAAAGCGAAATATTCACATTGTTCCTTTCCTGTATTCAGCAACGCATGCGGAATGCGGGAAGAAAGAAATATCAAATCACCCGGTGCTGCGGGAAACAGTTTTCCATCTATATGCATCGTTACATTTCCCCGCAATATCAAAATGATTTCTTCCTGCACATGTGTATGCGGCGCATGGCTGACTGAATCGGCATTTAAGGCTGTGGTGTGCATTTCAAATTGTGCCAGCTGCGATGTGGGCCGGTTGAAAAAATCTCTGCGGTAGCCCTTGCCCGTATTATTTGTTTTCAACTCATTCCAGTCAAGCGTAAAGGAGCCGCCGGCTTGTTTTCCCCTTTGCTGATCCGGCAACCTGCCTTTGTATTTCAATATATAATACGTCGCATTTGCGTTGCCTGCATTTTCTATTCCATGTTCATCTCCGGGCATGGCAAAGGCAATGCTGCCGGGACCTACTATTTTACTTGTTCCATTGATGGTGATCTTTACGGTTCCTTCTTTTATAATTATCAATTCTTCCTGGTTGTCATGTTTGTGTGACGGGTGAGGGGCTTTGCCGGGTTCCAGCGTGGAAGTATGTATTTCAAAATGAGAAAGCGAGGTGGTGCTGCCTTCCAATATTTGTCTTCTTATCCTTGTATCTTCTTTTACAAGCTGCAGGCCATTCCAGTGATACACACGGGGATGAAGCGAGTCATTTTGCTGTGCCTTTGATGCGAAGACAAGGAACATAAGAGGCATTAAAAAAATATATTTCATTGCATACCTGTTTGTTTCAATCGTTCGATGCATCACTTTATGACCTTAGTAGAAAAAAAGATGAATGAAAGCCCAACCTTATTACCTTATTTCGGCTTGAAATAAGGTTTTTAGTTTTGCTTCTTCATGCTACTAAGGTTTATTCTTTGCAATTCTTAATAACCCTATCTCTATAAAACAATTACTGTCACCACATTAATATTATCAATACCTAAATACTAATCTTATTGTTTGATTGTATTTTGACTTGAGGATAAGGTTGCTGTTTCCAATGCCTTGGTCGTTGTATAATACTTCGCCAGCATATTCGGCACTTCCCAGGCTGGCATGTTTTTATTTTTTAAATAATCCAGAAACTTTTGCATTACTCTCGCAAAATGCGCTTCATGTCCTTCTATCAATTGTGCCGGCAATTTAATATTCCATCCTTTCGCAGTCTTGTATAATTCAACACCGGGAAATTTTGTACTTATTTTTTTGAAATGTTCTTCCAGTATTGCTGCATACGATCCATCACTGCTTACGGGTTCGATATACAGCACAGGTTTATAATTTTCTTCTTTACCCTGGCGGATTACCAGGTTGGCCTTTGTTCCCCGCATGATGGAGTAATGGGTGTCGCCGGTTCCTTCCAGAGCTTTATAGTTCCAGATAACGGATGTTTTTGCGTGCACGCCTTTGATCGTATAGTTGATCTCGCCGTTACAATACACTTGTAGTATTGAATCGCTGGAAACATTTTTGGCCAGGTAGGAGGGGAAGCTATCGAGTTTTGTGATGGCTTTAAATTCTGAAAGGTTCATTGCTGTTGTCCATCTTTTAGCAGTGTTGATGGAAATATCTTTGGTATAATCGATGACCTGTTCGGGGAAACATTCCCATTGCACCAGATCAACGAGGTGTGTCATGACATCCACGATGCCTTCGCCCTGCTGCGATACGTCCATGAACCAGCCTGGTCTTGTCAATATATTGCCGGAAACATATTTATAAAAATGATGCACACTTTCTTTGGTGATAGCGGGATTATCCGGTGATCCTTTTTCAAGCTGACCAAATATTTCCGGTATCATGGAAAGCTCCAGCTGCAGCAGCGTAGTGATCTCGAACCGTTCGGTCATGATATCATAGAGCAACAAATTGTTTTTCTTTGCTATGTTGAATGCTTCTTTCAATTGTTCAAAGCCTTTGCCATCGATCACCATAGGTTTGTCGGCAAATACATTCAATCCATTTTGCAGTGATTTTAAGATGTAATCGGTTTTCTTTTGGTTGTTACCAGATAAGACTACCACATTCCCTTTCTTTTCCGCAATCATCTTTTCAAAAAAATCAGCACCGGTATACACTTCTTCTTTCCAGCGGGTGGGTGATTCGCTTCTTGTATTGTATGCGTTGATCCTGTCAAGATGCAGTTTCAGGTCGTTGCCTTCCGGGGCATACACATGCACAACCGAGTCCACATCTTCATACATTGTCTTTTGCACCAGGGCAGCATGAAAATGCCCGGGATCGAGGGTGATGAGCTGAACGGGTTTTGTTGTAGCCATTTTATTATTCGTACAGGAAACTAAAAATAGAATGCTTATGACACGAATTTGCCAGGGAACATTGATTTTTTTTAAAGCTTTCATTTTGGAGATTAATTATTTTTTCAAAGTAGATAAGGTAATAAGGTTAGAGTTGCTTTCCGCTCTATTTCCACTAAGGTAATAAGGTTAATTGCGACCGATTTAAAACCTTATTGCGTTAGTAACTACAATTATTAAAAGAATTCAACCTTATTTGCTTATTCACTGTTCGCAATTTTTATTTCCGGCACATTATAAAAAGCTCAATAGCGAACAGAACGATAAACGGAGCGTCGCAAGGGACGATCAATCAGGGAACCGAATCCGGCAACATAAAAATTCTAAGCCTTCACTTCATATCCCTTACGTTGCGTACGACTCAGCATTTTATTAGCCTCATCATCATTCTTAAATTGCTCTTTTAGCGGGTCCCAATATATTTTTCTTTTCAGCTTCATCGATATGTGATGTAGCAGGCAAGCCGAGCAGGAACGATGGGCTTCCTCGGCTGGTGCGATCGTTGCTTTATTATCACGAATAGCTTCCAGCCAATTGCCATGATGATCTTTACTAACAGGAAGATGAAATTCTTTTTCACCAATCACCGAAGTAAGAATCTTTGGATCGCTGGCATCAATCTTCTTTGCCTGCACAGCACCGGCACCGGGATCGCTGCTCGTTGCCTGGTAGTCACCTCTCGAAACAAAGCTCCAGCCATCAGTGCCTTCAAACTTTATCCCGTTTGGAAATTCATTACTTACAATCATCTTTACACCATCGGCATATAAAGCCTGCGTTTTAAAGATACCATGTACATCCCATAAACCACCGGTTGCAAACTCGGCTTTATCACACCATATTTCCACAGGGCCACTGCGTTCCATCCCCATGCCCCAATGCGCCGAGTCGATATGATGAGCACCCCAGCCCGTGATCATACCGGCGCCAAACTGTTCGCAACGCAACCAACCGGGCCGTCCATATCCCTCTTGTGGATGCACCCGGTCGTCGGTATAGTACACCATTGGTGTACTGGCCAGCCACATATCATAGTTCAGATTTTTCGGCACGGGCATCTCTGCTGTTTTGCCGCCGGGCGGATCACCGGGCAAACCAACATACACCGTTTTCAATTTGCCAATGCGTCCGTTGCGCACCAGTTCTGCACCATAGCGAAATTGTTCTGCGGAACGTTGCTGACTCCCGATCTGGAATTTCACCCCGCTGCGCTGCACTACCTCACTGATCACTCTTCCTTCCTGTATGGTGAGTGATGCAGGCTTTTGCATATAGATATGTTTTTTGGCATTGGCCGCTGCCACACCAATCAGGGCATGGGTATGATCCGGGGTGCTGATGAGCACGGCATCAATGTCTTTATTGTGCAGCAGTTCACGGTAGTCAGTGTAGACCTTTACACCATCGTAGGGTTTGCCATCTCTTTTACTGTAATATTCATTCACTAAAATTTTGCCTTCTTCAGCTCTTTTGGAATCTACGTCGCATACAGCCATCAATTGGGCATAATCATGTTTCCACACTCCCGGCATATCATGACCGCGGGAGATGCGACCGGTACCGATTGCCGCTATATTGATGCGATTGCTTGGTGCATTTTTTCCAAATACACTGACAGGAACGATAGAGGGAAAGCTCATGGCTATCGACGTACCTAAAGCAGTTTTTGCCGTGTTGCCAAGAAATTGCCTGCGGGTTTGTTTACTTTTTTTCATCCTGTTATTTTATATGATGAATTATTTTATGTTACCAGCTTCAGTAATTATTATCATCGTCCTTTGCGCCTGCCCCGATGAGGAGCGAAGCGACGGAACTCGGGGTCGCACACTTGTACTTCCTGTTCTCTATTCGGTCTCATCTCTCTTATCCCTTCTCCACTCCATCGACAAGCTCAGGACAAGGGACGGTACTGCATTGCAAATCCAAACTACATATCTACCACATCAGCATTATATCACTACTCAACATTTTCGAAGACCCCAATAATTATTTTGAGTCGTCGAAAAGCAGGGGCAGTGTGTTGTTCCTCTCCGCCGCGGCGGAGAGGTTAGGTGAGGCCCTATTCAGCATTTTCGAAAACTCCGATATGATGTGGAATCTCCAAAAAGCGAGGGCTGCGCACCAGCAAGCCCCCTTTAGGGGGCTTGGGGGCTTGCAAAACTCCCCCATGCGTTTTCCGCTTTTTCCCTTGTCATCTTCCCATTAAATACAATCAATCTATATTTTAACGTATAAGTCTTTCCCGGTTCCAGTAACCAGTCTTTATCTTTTGTCGGTGCAAAATTGGCAAACACATCACCTCTTCCACCATTTGCTTTCTTGTCCCAGATACGTAAGGGCTCGGGGTGATTATAATTCGAAGGATGCGATAGCATTACGATACCGCCTTCATCGTTACCCGGTAAGTCGCCATACACTATGATCCATTTTCCTTTTGTGTTATCCGTATTGTCTCTCGTTTTTCCTTCAGAGGTTAGCATTTCCGAATTATCCTTGTTCCAGTATTCGGTAGCCCGCCATCCCAATCCTGCATAGCGATAAGCGAGAATCAACAGAGGACTTTGCGAAGCGCAACTCATTTTGGAAGTAATATCAACGATGTAATAATTACTGTCGGGTTTCGGGTTATAAACCCGTACTGTTTGCAATTCATTTAAAGCAACTTTTTCGGAACCATCTTTTTTAAATACCACATGTTCATGTAAAGCCGTAAACTCAGAAAATTCCAATGCAGTCGTTTTCGAAATAAATTTTACAAAGCGAACAGTCCCTTGCCGGCCTTTTATGTTCCAGAAATCGACGGTGTCATTTTCAAACAGGGTATGTGTCCAGGGATTCCAGATACCGTAGTGGTGATAATGATCGGGTGGCTGTATCCGCGTCAGCACCTGGCCATGCGGCGTATAAAGCGGATGGATAAAACCACTTCGCTTATAGTTAGTATCCTGGCCCGCAGGCGGGTACACGGTTTTATACTGGTAGCTCAGCAGATCTTTATTGCCTGCACGAAAGGTGAGGGTGCCATTGTTATCATTCAACTCCATTTTTTGAGCCAGGCTTTTCTGGGTTAAAAAGCAGGTAACAATTAGAGATAGTAAGGTAATTCGATTCATCATGGTTATAAAAATGAAATGGTTTTGACAAGTACATTGCTGGTCGTCTTATTTTTTACTCCCGGTTGCCCGCCACCAACGCTGATAGAAATTTTTCCCTTTAATGGTTTCAATCCGCCTTTGCCATCCGTAACGGAAAGGTCTTCAGGCGTTTTTATTCAATGCACTCAGAACTTCACTACTTCCCAAAAGGCTTTCTTCGGTTTCAGCTCTTTATCAAACAACAATGGGTAATCTTTTCTTTGCGGCACGGGAAAATTATCCAGCCAACTGGTACGGTCGCTGATATTCCAGAACGTAACACTGGTCAATACATTTTTATAATTCCTGAATACACGGAATAACATCTTATACATTTCAGCCTGTTTGGCCTCCCGCTCTGCTGTATAGTCTGCATCGGCATCCTCCGGCTTTCTTTCCCTGCGGCTATGCTCTTTCGGGTAAACGGAAATATCGAGTTCTGTTACCTGTACCTGTAAACCGAGTCCTTTGAATTTTTCCAGCGTGGCTGTCAGCACTGCTTCCGTGGGTTCATAGATGGACCAATGTCCCTGCAACCCGACGCCATGAATAGGGACGCCTTTATCCTTCAGACCTTTTACCAGTTTAAAAATCTTGTCTCGTTTTACCGGGTTGATTTCATTGTAATCATTATAGAAAAGCAACGCTTTTGGATCAGCTGCATGTGCATATTCGAATGCTTTGGCAATAAACTCTTCACCACAAATCCGGTAGAAGGCAGAATTTCTATAAAACTCGTTGGGGCTATCAGAGATTACTTCATTTACCACATCCCATGCATAGATGACATCTTTGTATCGTGTTACTACAGTCGTGATATGTTGTTTCAACCGCTGCAATAAAACTTCTTTGGTAACGGTATCACCACTGGCATTGGTGAAAAACCAGCGTGGCGTTTGATTATGCCAGCATAAAGTATGTCCACGCAACTTCATATTGTTTCTTTTGGCAAAGGCAGCTATCGAATCACCGCCGGCCCAATTGTATTTATTTTCTTCCGGGTGTACCGGGCCCATTTTCATGGCATTTTCCGGGGTCATACTTCCGAATTGCTGCACTATCAGTGACGCTTCGTCTGTCTGCAGGGCCAGGGGAGATACGGCCACACCGATAGTAAAATAGTTTTTGTAATAATCTTTCAACCCTTTTTCCTGTTGTGCTATGCAGACAACCAGTTGCGTCATAAACAGGAATGTCACAAAAACATTTTTCATCTGTATATTTTTTTATTTGATTTTGGTCCCGAACCTGTTCGGGAAACTTATCATGGACGTTTCATTTGCTTTCATTTTTTGCGACAGAAACTATTTATGTGCTGTCAGTGTCTGTATGCTTCCATCTTCATTAAACCTCAACTCTGCTACTTTTACATTTCTCAAATGTGTTTTGCCGCTCAACTGTACATCATGATAAAACAAATACCACTTGCCATTGAATTCAATGATGGAATGATGATTGGTCCATCCGTCAACAGGATTTAATAATACTCCTTGATAAGTGAAAGGTCCGTAAGGATTGTCACCGGTGGCATAACAAAGAAAATGCGTATCACCGGTTGAATAAGACAAGTAATATTTGCCATTATACTTATGCATCCAGGCTGCTTCAAAGAAACGCTTGTCGTTATCTTTTTCCGTAAAAGGTTTGCCATCTTTGTCAACGATCTTTATTTCTTTTACCGGTTCAGCAAAACTTTTCATATCCGCACCCAGTCTTGCTATTCTTGATAAGATGGCTGGCTCTTCGGGTTTCCGGTTGCCGGCGGCCGAATCATATTTATTATTGTTCCAGCGTTGCAGTTGTCCGCCCCAGATCCCACCGAAATACATATAATATTTTCCATCGTCATCTTTAAACACGGTTGGGTCGATACTGTAACTATTTTTGATTGGCTCCTTCTCTGCGGTAAAAGGCCCTTCGGGTTTGTCGCTTACAGCCACGCCAATTTGAAAAACACCCTGTTTATTTTTTACGGGGAAATACAAATAATATTTTCCGTTGGCAAAAGCTGCATCGGGCGCCCACATTTGCCGGCCTGCCCAGGGAACATTTTTAATATCCAGCGCTACACCATGATCCGTAACGGGTCCTCCAATGGAGTCCATCGACAACACATGGTAATCCCGCATATCAAAATGACTTCCTAAATCATCTTCTTTGGTGCCGGTAGCTGTATCATGCGAAGGATAAATATAAATACGACCATTGAATACATGGGCTGATGGATCTGCGGTATAGATATGCGAAACCAGGGGTTGTGAAAGATATTCTTTCTTAGCCTCCTCCGTTGTGGTATCAGCAGCAGTCTGCTCTTTTTTTTCTTTTGATTCATTATTGCAGCTTAGAATCATGGCGACAATAAAGACAATTGGAAATATCTGTTTTTTCATTTTATGGAGTTGTATTTAAGATAATTATTGTGTTTGTTGTTGTATTTTCTATCTCCCCATTAGGGGATGGGGGTTAAAATCCAATACTGTTGCCACCATCTACGGGCAATACGACGCCGGTGATATATTTTGACGAATCGCCGGCCAGGAAAAAAGCTGTTTCGGCTATATCTGATGGCTGACCCATATGGCCCATCGGTGTCCGGCTGAATACTTTTGCTTTTCTTTCGGGATCTGCGTTTAGGGCTGCATCCGTCATCGCCGTTACGATAAAACCCGGAGCAATAGCGTTTACCCGGATGCCTTTTGGCGAAAGTTCTACGGCCATGGCTCTTGTCATTCCTTCGATGGCCGTTTTACTGGCACTATAAGCCACTACCAGTGGGATGCCATACTGTGCCGCCATCGAACTGATATTGATGATAGAACCTTTTCCTTTGGACAGCATGTGTTTGGTGACTTCTCTTGAAATAGCAAACACCGAACAAAGATTGGTGGTAAGCACCAATTGAAATTCTTCATCCGTCACTTCTGTAAAATCTTTTTTCATATTGATACCTGCGTTGTTAACAAGAATATCAATATGACCAAACTGTTTGATGATCCCATCAATTAAACCGGGGATGGATTTTAAATTGCTGATATCACATGGCACCGGGTAGCACAATTCTCCAAGCTCGTTTTTAGCTTCGGCCAGTTTTTTTTCATCACGGCCAATGATGATGCTGTGAATGCCTTCGTCGACAAACTTTTTGGTAATGGCAAAGCCCAAACCCGAACCACCACCAGTGATAACAGCTATCTTTTTATTTTCTTTGGTCATACATTTTTATTTATAACCGGGCTGTTCAGAACGAAATCAGTTTCCCGGTGCATAAGGAAATTTTAGTTTTTTATAATAATCTAATGTTTGGCCGGGTTGTTCATATTTGCCAGGTATTGGCATGCCGCTGAATGACTGAAAGTAAAGCAGGCAGGCATTTCGCCACCATACCGCTTCCTGTTCCTGAATGGCCAATAACATTTTAACCTGGCGGAAGCGTTCGGCGTCAAGATATTTTTCCAATAAGTTCCATTGCTGCTGCATGTTCCGGATATCACTAACTCCTTTATAATAATGATAGCAGAGTTCGTCCCACAGCGACCTGCCGGATTTCATCGGATGTTTCCAGCTCACATGATGAAACCATAACAGGTATTTTTCATCACAGGTGTTCGGGTCTTCGAATTGCTTTCTTACTTCCGGCGCATATTGCGCTAAGGCATTAGAACCTTTAGCCGTACGATCAAAGCCTATTCCGGTGGAATCTGCTTTATGATAATAAACAGGATTCCAGTCTGGCCGGGGTAAATTATTGCTCCAGGGCGCGGGACCATAATGGTGGCCGTTGCCCATGATATGATGCAGACCCAATGGCGTCATATAATTTACCATGGTTTCATGTGAGGACAGCATGACTTTTTTTGTTGCTGCAATGAAACCTGCATTGTTATTGAAAGTCTGTCGTATCCATTCATCCGCTATTGCTTCACTACTGAGTGTATAATCCCAGGCGAGCCGGCCAAACGCATACCAGTTAGCTTGCCCAAACAGGTGACCTGTCCAGTTCCTGTCATTACCAATATTAGCAACCCCGGCTATTCCATTCAGTGAGAAGTTATATAAACTTCCATCTACTATTCGAGAAACCAATGACCCTTTGCCTTTTGCCCAGGTATCGGCATCCAGCACTTCTTTAAACATGGGTGCTTCATACACCAGGTGTGTTCCTTGACCAAGATATTCCTGCGTGAGTTGGAATTCCATCATCACGGGTGTTTTTTTCATAGCGCCGAATAATGGTGAGAAAGGTTCTCTTGGTTGAAAATCTATCGGGCCATTTTTTACCTGCACCAATACATTTTGTTTAAACTTTCCATCCAGCGGTTGGAATTCTTCGTAAGCCTGTTTGAAACGATCATCCGACTGTTCTCCATACACAAATGCACGCCACATCACGATACCGTTAAATGGTTCCAAAGCATTGGCAAGCATATTGGCGCCGTCAGCATGTGTGCGGTGATAGTTTTGCGGACCGGGTTGTCCTTCGGAATTTGCTTTTACCAGGAAACCGCCGAAGTCGGGGATGAGTTCATAAATTTCCTTCACTTTATCGTTCCACCATTGCCGCACCGTATCGTTTAATGGATCAGCTGTTTTTAAACCGCCTATTTCTATCGGCGCACTAAAGCGGGCAGTGAGATAAACTTTGATCCCGTAAACCCGGAAGAGGTCAGCAAGAGCTTTCACTTTTTCGAGCCATGGTTTTGTCAATATGTATGCATTGGCATTTACATTGGTAAGCACTGTTCCATTGATGCCAACAGATGCATTTGCTCTTGCATAATCAATATATCGCTGATCGATATAACCCGGTAAGCTGTGCCAGTTCCAAATGGAAAAACCGGCATAACCTCTTTCTACGGTGCGATCTAAATTATCCCAATGATTTAATACCCTGTTTTTTATTTTAGGCATGCTTACAACAGCAAGTTGGGTGATTGACTGCTGTGTTTGTAACAAACGGAGAAAATGAAACACGCCGTATAAAACGGCTTTATCAGTATTCCCCGCGATAGCGATTATTTTTTTTCCGCCTGTTATTTTAGTTTGAATAAGAAATCCTTCGCCGCCTAATTTTTGTAAGTCGTTAGAGGATACGAGTGATTGAAGGGCAGGAGATGAGGCCGACGTTCCGGCTAGAATGCATTTGTCTGTTATTGATGACAAGCCAATCGTTTTTTTTGCCAGCAAGCCATTCAAACCATTGTATAATTCTTCTTTGGCCGCTTTTAAAGTAGCAGTAGTGGCATTGATCAAAACTCCTGAAATCGTATTCCGGTATTGTTGAAGCAGTGCAGCATTATCTATTTTATCATAGCGAAGCCATAGCCGGTAACCGTCCTCTGCATTGACAGTGATGGTACAAAGCAACCATATGAAAAGAAATGTTTTTTTCATAGTGAACGGCGATGTTTAAAATTGCTTTGCTTTTTTAACGATGACTTACGGATGATCAGTTCCGATCTCACCACGATGGTTTGTGTATGCCTGATATTGGATCGCCCTGTTAAATGACTAATTAAATTGCGGGCCGCTATTTCTCCCATATCCATCCCCGGATAGTAAATAGTGCTAAGCTGCGGTTCCACGATTTTGCTGATCGCATCATTGTTAAAGCCTACTATTGCTATATCTTCCGGGATGCTCACACCATGATCTTTCAATGTCTGCATGCAAACCGCCGCTGAAAAGTCGTTGGTGATAAAAGCTCCGTCGGGCATTGGTTTCATTTTTAAAATTTGGAGTGCCGCTTCCACACCGCATTGTTCGCTAAGGTCTTTTATCAATACCAGGTCTTTTTCATAGCTGATGCCGTTAGCAAGCAGGGCTTCCATATATCCCTTATGACGCTGGGCGTACACATTTCGCTTCAGGTTTGCAGTAACCAATATTATTCTTTTACAACCCTGATCAATTAAATGCTGTGTGGCCTCATAGCCACATTTATAATTATCAATAACGACTTTGGTCGTTTCACTGTTTTCCTCCACCCGGTCAAAAAAGATAACAGGAATGCCTTTGTCTTCAAGCGGCTTGAAATGATCAAGTCCGGTTGTATCAAATGCCAGCGAAGCGATCACTCCATCAACCCGCTTGTGAAAAAGATTCAATGCATTGGCCGCTTCTTTCTCATAGCTTTCCGATGAATGGGCGATGATCAGGTCATAACCTGCGTCTGTCGTCACTTTTTCAATACCGGCGAGCACAGAGGTAATGAAGTTACTGTTCAATTCATGTACAATAACTCCGATAGTATTTGTTTTTTGTTTGCGCAGGTTGCTGGCAAAATTATTATGCCGGTAACCCAGCTCTTTAGCGGTGTCCTTTATTTTCTTGCGGGTGTTTTTGTTGATCGCGGGATGGTCCTGCAAAGCACGGCTTACAGTGGTTGATGAAAGGTCAAGCTGCTGGGCAATATCATAAATAGTAATGTCTTTTTTCGGCTTCATTTTGCAATCGGTTGCATAAAAATCGAAAAAAAATGATCAATTACAAATTTTTATTTTTTTAACGATGAATCGCGGATGATAAGATCCGCACGAAGGATGATGGTATTAGTTGTCTTTACATTGGAAATACCGGCAAGATGGCCTATCAAACTGGTGACAGCGGCCTGGCCTATGTCATAACCGGAATAATTAACCGTCGTAAGATTGGGTTCGATGATTTTGCTGATGGGGTCATTGTTAAAGCCGGCAAAAGCGATGTCAGCGGGTATTTTTATCCCGGCTTCCTTCAATCTTTTCATACAAAAAACAGCGGCCGTATCGTTGGCAGAGAAAACAGCATCGGGTTTCTTCGCCATTTTCAAAATCAGTTCAGCTGCCTTATTACCGGCATCCTCACTCAGGGTACTAATAAAAACCGATTTCTTTTCATCGAACGGCAGGTGGTGATCAGCCAGGGCTTGTTTAAAGCCGCGAAGCCTGTCAGCATACACATTGCGCAACGTATTGCCACCAAGGTGCATTAGTCGGCTGCAGCCCTGATCTATCAAGTGTTTCGTGACATCGTAGGCCGCTTTATAGTTATCAATTACAACACTGGTGCTGTCATTGTGCGGATACACCCGGTCAAAGAAAACAACCGGGATGCCTTTCTTAAAAAAGGGCTCGAAATGATCGATATTCTTTGTGTCATAGGCCAGTGACGCCAGCAATCCATCCACCCGTTTGTTGAACATGGTCTGCACATTTGATACTTCTTTTTCCAGTTTTTCAAGCGACTGGCTGATGATGAGGTCATAGTTTTCCTGGCTTGCCGCATTTTCCATACCCGCTAAGACAGACGACATGAAATAACTGTTTAACCTTGGCACTATTACCCCGATCGTATGAGTTTTCTTACTGCGTAAACTGCTGGCAAATGTATTGGAGCGGTAACCCAAAACGCTGGCAGCATCGGCTATTTTCTTCCGCGTATTCTTATTAATGGCAGGATGACCTTTCAGCCCGCGGCTAACGGTGGTAGCCGAAATGTTCAGGTGTTTTGCAATATCATAGATCGTTATTTCTTTTTCATCCGCCATGCTTAGCCATTGTTTTACAAATAAAAGAAGCATTATTCAAAAAAAAAATTGCAATCGGTTGCAATTTTCAAAAAAATGTCTTTACATTCGGATTGCCAAATCAATTTCATGCTTGCCATAACTACAAAAAGAAATCTGTTGAATGAGCCGAAACCCTCTCCGGAACAGGGTTTCGTCCTTCTCCCCATCTTCACCCGGGGTCTTTTCCTTTTTTTCTTACTTGTTTTTAGCGCAATTGCCGGACTTGGGCGGCTACAAATCAGTCACCCGCTGCGACGGCCTGGGCTGACAATGGTTGGCTGAAATGATTCCATCCCGATGAAACAGAGCTACCAGTAAAAATTTTGACAAGTTGGTTACCAACTTTCTAAACTTAAACTCAAAAAAAATTGCTGTTTATGAAAGTTTTATTCAGAGAGAACTTAAAACAAACCTGCCCGCCAAAAAACCGGCTATTCGAAAGAGCAATAACCTGGTTATTATGTTTCCTGCTTTTCGCTTTTGTGTCGACGCCTGCGTCAGCACAAGGCAACATTAGTGTGAAAGGCCGCGTCACCAATGAAAACGGCCAGGCTGTACCAGGAGCCTCTGTTACAGTAAAAGGTTCTTCATTGGGAACAACGGCAGATGGCAATGGTGATTTTAGTATTAATGCGCCTGCCAATGCAACGCTGATTATTTCTGCCATCAATTATCTCGAACAGGAAATAAAAATAAGCAACCGGCAAACGGTGAACATTGGTCTTACTTCGCTGGCGAAGACAGAGACCGAGGTGATCGTGGTAGGATATGGAACGCAGAAGAAAATAGATGTTACTGGTTCCGTGACAAGGGTTAATCTTGAAGCAATGGGCAATGCGCCTAATACTAATATCGGCCAGTTTCTCCAGGGAACGGTGCCGGGATTGAATGTCGGCTTATCAACTTTTGCAGGGGGTACTCCTCCTATATCCATTCGTGGTCGGGTTACAATTAACGGCAGCCAGAGTGTTTTAATCATCATAGATGGGGTTCAATACACCGGGTCATTATCTTCTATCAACCCTGATGATATTGCATCAATTGATGTGCTGAAAGACGCCAGCTCAACAGCTGTATATGGCGCACAGGCAGCGAACGGGGTTATTCTTATTACTTCCAGAAAAGGTAAGTATAATCAAAAACCGCGTATAGCTTTTTCAACTGCTTATACCACTCAAAACCCAACTGTTGATCTGCGACCGTTAAACCGTGAGGAATACCTGGAACAATTTAAAGACGCCTTTTATACCCAGGCTTTTATGGGTCCCGATTATACACAACCCAATCCGGCCTTTAATGTTGCTGCAGTTATGGATCCCACAATGGTTAATGCAACAAGAACAGAAGTACTGCCCAATGATTTTGATTGGTGGGATGCCGGAGTTAACACTGGATCTATTTTTGAAAACACCCTTAGCTTTTCAGGCGGTGGTGATAAGGTTACCTACCTCCTGTCTGGCGGACTGGTAGATCAGAAAGGCTATATAATCAATGATAAGTTTAAAAGAAAATCAATCCGGGCCAACCTGGAAGTGAGGCCGGTGAACTGGTGGAAAGTGGGTTTGGTATCATCCGGTTCTTTCGTTAACCAGGATGGGGCAGAGCCTTCGTTAGGTAATTTGAGTATTGCATCTCCGGTACTGGTGCCATTTGATTCAGCCGGTAATATTATACCCTTTCCAACCAATACCGTAGTGCCCAATCCCTTTAATACCTATTATGTGGATGATTACGACAGGCACCAATACTACTTTGCCAATATTTATTCTGACCTGGATATTCCTTTTATTAAGGGGTTAAATTATAGAATGAATTTTGGAAACAACTACAGAACTGATCAGCATTATTACGCCAGCAAATTTGATGGTGGATTGCAGGGCCGTGCCTATAAAGAAAACCAGACTTATTATGATTACACATTTGATAACATCCTTACCTATACCAAAAATTTTGGCCGGCATGATATAACTGCTACAGCCTTATACGGAGCCATTGAAAGAAAATACAGCAGAACTTTTGCTGAAGGAGTCGGCTTTTCACGGCTTAACCTTAGTTATAACGATCTTTCAAGCGCCACCACTAAGAATATAACTACCAATGCAAATACTGAAGCCCTGAATTATCAAATGGGAAGGGTGAACTATAAATATAATGACAAGTATCTGCTAACAGCCACGGTGCGCAGGGACGGATATTCTGGTTTTGCCGAAAACTTTAAGAGTGCGGTCTTTCCAACTGTTGCGCTTGGCTGGATTATTTCAAGTGAGAAGTTTATGGCTAATGTAAATGCTGTTAACTTTCTTAAGCTAAGAGCCGGTTATGGAGCAATAGGCAACCAAACCCAAAGGTATCAGTCACTTTCCCGTGTTGGTACAAATTCTTCCTATGTTTTTGGTGATGGTGGCGGTACAGCATTTGGTCAACAGGTAAATTCTCTTGAGAATCCGAACCTGAAATGGGAAAAGACAGAAGGTGTGAATTTTGGCCTGGACTTTACCCTTTTGAAGAACCGCTTAACAGGTACCCTGGACTATTATAATAATAACACCAAAGACTTATTGTTTGATGTGTCTATTCCTTCTGTTACAGGTTTTCTCCTTATAGCTTCAAACGTTGGAAAAATTAATAACCAGGGGTTTGAAGCCGGACTCACTTATAAAATAATTGACAAAAAGGATTTTACATGGTCTTCCACATTTAATTTCTGGACCAATACAAACAAAATCAAAAAACTTACCGGTGTGGATGCAAACGGTGATGGTATAGAAGATGATCTTGTGTCAACTGGTTTGTTTATTGGTAAGTCCATCCAAACTATTTTTAATTACAAGGTTGAGGGCATTTACCAGTTAAATGATACAAGATTACCAGGCTTTCCCGTTGGTAGTAACAGG
The DNA here is from genome assembly GCF_029360765.1 of Terrimonas pollutisoli. GTDB lineage: Bacteria > Bacteroidota > Bacteroidia > Chitinophagales > Chitinophagaceae > Terrimonas_B > Terrimonas_B pollutisoli. The sequence continues at coordinate 548,106 of NZ_JARKNA010000001.1, forward strand.
ATCGTTGATCTTGACAAAAACAATGACATTACTGCTGCCGACCGGATGTTTCTTGGCCGGCAGGAGCCTGCTTACCGGATGAGCTGGTACAATACGTTCTCCTATAAGAATTTTTCTTTAAGCTTTTTCTTCAACTCAATACAGGGAGGAAAAGATGGATACCTTGGTGATAATACACGGGAGTATTTTCGTGAAGACAATTCGGTTCGTAATAATGAACTGAATGCAGTTGATTTCTGGTCGCCCCGGAATCCTGGCGGCAAATATCCCAGAAACATCTCAGGCGGCCGCACTAAAGTAGCTGGTAATAATTATGAAAGCAGAAGCTTTGTAAGATTACAGGATGTTTCTCTTTCTTATAGCTTATCTCCTAAAATTCTTGAGAAAATCAAAGCCCAGGCGATCAATATTTATGTGAGCGGAAAAAATCTTGCTACATGGACCGATTGGGAAGGCTGGGACCCGGAGTCTCTTGTTCCTGTTTTTAGGGATGGCAGGACTATTGACGTTCCAGACGGGCTTTTATTAGACGGAAGGCCGGCGCTAAGGGCAATTACGGTCGGAGCTCATATAACTTTTTAATTAAACACCGGTAAAAATTATTATATGGAAAGAATAAAATCATTTTTAATACTGTCTTTACTCCTTACCGGAACGTTTTCCTGTAAGAAAGAATTTTTAGATGAAACGCCGCTTGACTTTTTAAGTTCAACAAATGCTTTTAAAACGGCCGCCGATTTTAATGCGTCAGTTAATAACCTGTACCGGTTAGTGCGTGCCGAATTCTATACAGAGAATGATAATAATCCGATGGAGTACCAGTATAGAACAGATATTGCATTTTATGTTCCGGCTGCTTTTCCTGCTAATCTTTCCGGCGAAATAAGCCCAACCTCGGGTATAATGGAGCGGCATTGGCGGGCACTTTATAAAATAGTGTCAGAGGCTAATACAGTTATAAGTCGTATTCCTGCATCAGAAATGTCAGATGCAGACAAAACATTGTTTGAAGCAAGGGGACGTTTCTTCAGGGCGTTTGCGTTTAGATCTCTTGCATACATATGGGGCGGTGTCCCATTGGTAACCGAAGAGGTGACAGAGCCAAAGGTTGATTATGTAAGAGCAAGCCGTAAGAACGTATATGCACAGGTAATTGAAGACCTGGCTTTTGCTGTAGCTAATTTACCCGGCATTACGATAGTAAAAGATGGAGAGATTTCCAATCTTGCTGCACAGCATCTGCTGGCAGAAGTTTATCTCGCCGACGGACAGTTTCAGAATGCCATTACTGCTGCATCCGCTGTTATTGACGACCCCGCCACAGATCTTATGACAGCAAGGTTTGGTACACGCAAAACAGAAACACCCGGCGATGTTTATTGGGATTTATTCCGCCGGGGTAATCAGAACAGGAAAACTGCCGGCAACACAGAAGGCATATGGGTAATTCAGATTGAGGCTGATGTACCTGGCGGAGCAGCGACTACTGCAACCAGTTTTGCAAGCGGTGATGGTTTCTCGCTGGAAAGGGTGCATGCGCCACTGGTTCGTGATCTGACTATTAATAATATTGCAGCTTTCCGGTGGCCCACCAGTGATTATTCGGGTGGCAGAGGTGTAGGATTTTGGGCTCCTTCAAAATATTTTATAGACAGCGTTTATTCATCTGATCCGGTAAATGATATCAGAAATGCTAATCACAATTTTGTAAGAAAATTTAAAGCTAATAACCCAGCAAGCCCTTATTACAATACGGAGATTGACTTTCATAATCTGCCTGCGGGAACAAAGGGGACAAGCGGTGCTGTTTTAACTTCAGGTGTTCCCAGCAGGGCTTTTTACCCATACCAGACAAAATGCACTGATCCTGGTAATCATCCTGCTAGTCTTTTTTCAGGTGCTTATCCAATGGCGTTAAAGGGCGGTGCAGGATTTACCTACCAGGATCAATATTTGTTCAGGTTGGCTGAAACTTATTTGCTCAGGGCAGAAGCTTACCTGGGAGCCGGAAATACCGCAGCTGCAGCTGGCGATATTAATGTAGTGAGGGCAAGGTCTGGCGCAGCACCAGTTGCTGCAGGCGATGTAAGCATTGATTATATTCTCGATGAAAGAATCAGGGAACTGGGTACAGAGGAAAAAAGGCTGTTGACGCTAATGCGCTTAGGAAAATGGTACGACAGGATTGTCAAGTGTAATCCTTTTTATGCGAGTGCGGCACAGCCCACGTACAATCTTTGGCCGATACCACAATCAGAAATTGAAAGAAACAGGGGTGCAGTATTGGAGCAAAATACAGGTTACTGATCCGGTAAGTTAAATACCGATAAATATCGTTTTGACATAGCAAGGCAGTTACAACAGCAGTTAGACAGAGGAGAGATGCAATCATCTCTCCTTATTTTTAAAGAAAATTAGAAACTGATAATGATGAGATACATGCCTGTTTGTTTATTTACTTCAGTGATTCGTTTTTCATACGGTCGTATAGGTTTACTGATCCTTATAGGGTCACTCATGCTGGAGAGCTGTAAAGGTTCCCAATCGTCTGCAAACTCCGGAAATGTAAAACAAACAGGATCTCCATACAGGGAACGCATCACCATCAACCAGGGCTGGAAGTTTATGCGATATAATTCGGAGCCCGATAAATTAATTTACGATATACGACCCGAGGTTACTGACCGCAATGATAATGTAGTGGCCGATACCAAACCCACAGAAGCAGTAGTACTGGGTTCTTCAGAGAAGGTTTTAAAGAAATGGATTTTACCTTCTGCAAATGATTTTATCAAAGATCCGTCAAAACATTATCAACGCCCTGCTGGTAATCCCGGAAGTGATTTTCCTTTTGTACAAAACAATTTCAACGACAATGCATGGGAACAGGTGAATTTGCCGCATGATTGGGCCATCAAAGGACCGTTTTATAAAGAAGACAATGCAATAGTTGGCGGCGGAATGGGACGCCTTCCCGTTCATGGCGTGGCATGGTACAGAAGAAAGCTGGATATCTCTTCTGCTGATAATGGAAAAAACATTTACCTCGATATGGATGGCGCTATGTCATATGCCATGGTTTGGCTGAATGGTAATCTCGTTGGCGGATGGCCATATGGTTATAATTCTTTTCGTCTTGATCTTACACCTTACATAAAACCAGGCGGCGATAATCAATTAGCTATAAGACTGGACAATCCAACCAATTCGTCACGGTGGTATCCGGGTGGAGGTATTTACCGCAATGTATGGCTTACCAAAGTAAACCCTGTGCATATAGCGCAATGGGGAACATTTATTACTACAAGAAACGTATCTGCATCATCAGCCACTATTGATCTTAAAGTTGATATTGAAAACAAATCAAGCGTAAATAAAAATATTGAAGCAGTAACAGAAGTGTATTTATTGGATGATAAGCTAAACCGAAAAGGAAAAGCTGTGGCAATTTTTCCTAAATCAGTTTCAACTATACAAGCAGGAAAAAAACTAAAAGTTGAAAATTCCGCTGTCATAAAAGATCCATTGCGGTGGGGACCTCTGCCCACACAAAAACCAAATCTTTATGTGGCCGTTACCCGGTTGTATGCAGATGCCCGCCTGAATGACGCAGTCGGGCAGGGAAAACCTGTTGATGAATATGAAACCCGCTTCGGAATCCGTTCATTGCAATTTGATCCTTTAAAAGGCTTAATGGTTAATGGTGAGCAAGTACGCATGCAGGGTGTGAATCAGCATCATGATCTGGGAGCATTAGGCGCTGCATTTAATACAAGAGCTGCGGAAAGACAATTAGAAATTTTAGCTGAAATGGGATGTAATGCCATTCGTATGGCACACAATCCGCCGGCACCTGAATTGCTGAATCTGGCCGACCGAATGGGTTTCCTGGTCATTGATGAAATATTTGACAACTGGGAAAGAAAAAAAACGCCGCTTGATTTTCATTTGGTATTTCCCGATTGGCATGAAGCGGATGCAAGATCTTTTATCAGGAGGGATAGAAATCATCCATCCATCATCGCATGGAGTTTTGGCAATGAAGTGGGAGAACAGTATACGGCTGACACGGGTGCAGTACTGGCAAAAAAACTTTATGACATAGTCAAAGAAGAAGATTCTACAAGACCTGCTACCGCATCTATGAATTATGCTAAACCTAACATGCCTTTTCCGAAAGTGATGGATATAATAAGTTTGAATTACCAGGGCGAAGGGATACGTGATGCACCGGCCTATGCACATCTCAAAGGAATCAGAACATCGCCCTTGTATCCCGCCTTTCAAAAAGCATTTCCTGATAAATTAATTATTAGCAGTGAAACGGCATCTGCACTAAGCACCCGCGGCACTTATATATTCCCGGTATATGAGGGTATAAGTGCGCCTGTAAGCGACAGCACCGGTGGTGATCCGCAAAAAAAATATGTTAGTGCTTATGAATTGTATACGGCCGCGTTCGGATCATCGGCTGATAAAGTCTTTGCATCGCAGGATAAACATCCTTATGTGGCCGGTGAATTTGTTTGGTCAGGTTGGGATTATTTAGGTGAGCCTACGCCTTATTATTCCGCACGCAGTTCTTATTCAGGCATTATAGATTTAGCAGGGTTTAAGAAAGATCGTTTTTATCTCTATCAATCACGTTGGCGACCTGGTTTACCAATGGTGCATATTCTGCCGCATTGGAACTGGCCTGATCGTATCGGGAAAATTACACCCGTGCATGTTTTCACCTCGGGTGATGAAGCCGAACTTTTTTTAAATGGCCGTTCATTGGGAAAAAAGAAAAAAGCAGCATTTGAATACAGGCTGCGTTGGGATGATGTAAAATATGAACCCGGCGAACTGAAAGTTATTGCTTACAAAAACGCCCGCCCGGATGACCTGGTCGGACGGGGGAAACGATGGGCAGAACAAATTGTACGCACTACTGATAACGCTGCTCAATTAGTCATCAGTGCGGACCGAAATGTGATTAATGCAGATGGTGAAGACCTTTCATTTATAACAGTTAGTGTCGCAGATAAAAATGGGTTAACAGTACCGGAAGCAAGTAATAAAATAAGTTTTACTATTGAAGGGCCCGCAGAAATTGTGGCAACTGATAATGGAGACCCTGCCAACCTGGTTTCTTTTGCATCAAAAGAAAGGGAGGCCTATTTCGGACTGGTATTGGCCATTGTTCGTTCCGAAAAAGGCAAGCCTGGTACAATAACAATCAGTGCATCATCAGAGGGTTTGAAAATGGCGACAATGGAAATAAAAAGCCAATAGATAGTATCAATCGACTAAACTTTCACCGGTTTCCAAAGCTCGGTAGTAAAATTTTTGCGGAAGGAAGAGGGAGTTGTTTTTTTCAATTTTAAAAATTGCTTATTAAAATTAGCCACGGTATTGAAACCGCTTTCAAAACAGATTTCGAGGATTGTTTTTTGTGTGTCGATCAATAACTGGCAGGCATGGCTGATGCGGATTTCGTTTAAGAAATCGATATAGGTTTTTTTAGTACTCTTTCGAAAGTAATTGCAAAAAGCCGGGACACTCATGCCGGCATAATCGGCGATAGTGTTTAATGAAATCGGATCCTGGAAATGATCAATGGTGTAGCGAAAAATTTTGTCAATGCGTTCCTGTGTTTTGGAAGTAAATGATTTTACCTCATGTGTTGAAACGGTTTCATATTCTTTGCTATCCGCTATCAGCTGCAGGCAATCGCAGAGGCAGGTGATGCGGCGGAGGCCCGTTAGGGTTTCCAGCCGGCAAATCATCGGGGCCAATTTTTTTTTGGTGTTGCCGGTTAGTTTAAGTCCCTTTATAGACTTTTCGAACAGGCGGCGTATAGACCGGCATTCAGGCATCCCGAGAAAATCTTTACCCCAGAAATCTTCCTTAAACTGTACTACCACGGCACTCGTAATCATGTTTTTCCCGGCTTTTTGAAACGTATGCGGCAGGTTGGCGCCAAGAAAAAATATATCATCAGTCTTAAAATCACCCACGTAATTCCCAATGAAACTACTTCCTTCGCCTTCCTTGAAAAGTATGAGCTCGTACTCCTCGTGCTGGTGCCAGGGCACTTCAAAGTTAGGTGTACGGAAGGTGCAGGCCAGGAAAGAGTTATTCCTGTTACTGGGAAGTTTTTCGATCATGGGCTTCATAAAATACTATTTTAACCTTTTATGGGGGTTCAAATTAATGTTTTTATTAAAATAGTTTATGTTTTTGAAAATAAAGTAGAAGCTTTTTGTTTAAATCACTTATACCTTCGGTTCTGTTTTTAACTAACGAAAATTTTTTGCCGTATGCTTTTGATGGGTATTGATCTTGGCACTTCCTCAATAAAGATTTCCATTCTCGATGCACAATCGCAACAGTGCATTACTTCCGCTACTTATCCCGAAACGGAAGCAGATATTATTTCCTTACAACCCGGCTGGGCGGAGCAGGATCCGAATGGTTGGTGGGAGTATGTGCAGCAAGCCATTTTAAAATGTAATGCAACCGGCAAGTATAATCCAAAGGACATAGCTGCAATCGGTATTGCTTATCAAATGCATGGGTTGGTATTGGTTGATCAGCAACAGCAGGTTCTTCGTCATTCCATTATCTGGTGTGACAGCCGTGCGGTAGAAATCGGCGAAAAAGCATTTCATGCAATCGGTGAAGAGCGATGCCTGTCATGTTTGTTAAACTCACCCGGTAATTTCACGGCAAGCAAATTGGCCTGGGTAAAAGAAAATGAGCCGGCCTTGTATGAAAAGATAGATAAGGTGATGTTGCCCGGCGATTTTATTGCAATGAAAATGACGGGCAGTGTTACCACAACAAGTTCTGCTTTATCAGAAGGTGTGTTTTGGGATTTTGGCCAGGATAAAATTTCTGATGATATCATCAATCAATTTGGATTTCACAGTGACCTGTTTCCGGCAATACATTCTTTGTTTTCATCACACGGTGAGTTGAAAGAAGATATTGCCTCAGCCTTATCATTAAAGAAAGGAATTCCCGTTGCCTATAAAGCCGGTGACCAGCTCAACAATGCCTTATCATTAAATGTGCTGAACCCCGGTGAAGTAGCTACAACAGCGGGCACATCAGGTGTCATTTATGGCGTAAGCGATGAGTTGTCGTATGATCAGCAATCCCGCATCAATAGTTTTGCCCATCTCAATCATGATAGTCATAAAAGAAGAATTGGAATCTTGCTTTGTATAAATGGCACGGGCATTTTTAACCGTTGGATAAAAAACATGGTCGGTCCGAATCAATCCTACCAGTCATTGAATGAAGCTGCTGCCAAAGTCTCCGTTGGATCTGCAGGTCTTTTGAGCTTGCCATTTGGCAATGGTGCAGAGCGGATGCTCAATAATAAAATTATCGGCGCTCATTTTCACAATTTGGATTTCAATATTCATGGTGCAGCGCATATGGTAAGAGCGGTACAGGAAGGTATTGCTTTCTCCTTCCGGTATGGATTGGACATTATGCGGGAAAATGGTATCAATCCAACAGTAGTGCGTGCCGGCAGGGCCAATCTTTTTTTAAGTGATGTATTCGCCCGGTCATTTACCAATGTAAATGATGTGTCGCTTGAATTTTATGAGGGCGATGGAAGTTTTGGCGCTGCGGTCGGTGCCGGTATTGGAGCAGGCATTTATCAGTCGGCCGAGACTGCTTTACAAAACAGGAAGCCCATTGGAGTGGTTTCACCTGAAAGCTCCGGTCAATATGAAGAACTATATCAGCAATGGAAAGAACGACTGAATGATCAGTTGCGTAAAATAAATCAACCGAACAGTTTGTCCTTGAGTTTATCTTAATTTTTTAACTTAACAATGAAGAAAATGCCAGTTACAACAGGTCAAAAAGAATTTTTTAAGGGAATTCCTCAAATAAAATATGAGGGAAGAGAAAGTGATAACCCGCTTGCATTTAAATGGTATGATGAAAATAAAATGGTTGCCGGTAAAACCATGAAAGAATATTTACGTTTTGCGTGTGCTTACTGGCATTCCTTCTGCGGCAACGGTGCTGATCCCTTTGGTGAGCCTACGCATTTATTTGCCTGGAACGATAAAAATGATGCCGTGGAAAGAGCAAAAGATAAAGCCGATGCTGCATTTGAATTTATCACCAAGCTAGGTTTGCCGTACTATTGTTTTCATGATGTGGATGTGGTGGATTATTCCAATAATGTCACAGAAAACGACAGCCGCCTGCATGCAATGACGACTTATCTTGCTGATAAGCAAAAGGCGAGTGGTGTAAAATTGTTATGGGGAACGGCAAATCTTTTTTCCAATCGCCGCTATATGAATGGCGCAGCTACCAATCCTGATTTTCATGTGCTGGCACATGGTGCAGCCCAGGTAAAAGCTGCATTGGATGCCACCATTGCATTGGGTGGTGAAAACTATGTTTTCTGGGGTGGACGTGAAGGGTACATGAGTTTGTTGAACACCAACATGCAAAGAGAAAAGGCGCATCTCGCCAAATTTTTACATGCTGCAAAAGATTATGCAAGAAAGAATGGCTTTAAAGGAAAATTTTTTATTGAACCAAAACCCTGTGAGCCATCCAAGCATCAATATGATTATGATTGCGAAACCGTGATTGGTTTTTTACGGCAACATGATCTGTTGAATGATTTCAGTTTGAATATTGAAGTAAATCATGCTACATTAGCTGGTCATACTTTCACACATGAATTACAGGTTGCCGCTGATGCGGGTTTGCTGGGAAGCATTGATGCCAATCGCGGCGATTATCAAAACGGGTGGGACACAGATCAATTCCCCAATGATATTAATGAGCTGACAGAAGCCATGCTGGTGATATTGCAAGCAGGTGGTTTTAAAGGAGGCGGTATCAACTTCGATGCAAAGATCCGCCGCAACTCTACTGATCCGGAAGATCTGTTCCATGCACATATCGGCGGTATGGACGTTTTTGCAAGAGCATTGATCACAGCAGATACTATTTTACAAAAATCAGATTATAAAAAGATCCGGAAAGAAAGATATGCTTCATTTGATGCAGGGAAAGGAAAAGAATTTGAAGAAGGCAAACTATCTTTAGAAGATATGAGGGCTTATGCTATTGAAAATGGTGAACCGAAGGTAGCAAGTGGCAGGCAGGAATATTTAGAGAATATCATTAATAGATTTATATAACAGCAATATTCAAATTCTAAACCACTGCTATGAACACCTATCTTACGGGGTTGGACTGGGCTATTATTTTATTTTATTTCGCCATTATTGCCGGCATTTCCTGGTGGGCTGTCAAAAAGAAAGATAAAACTTCAGCTGATGACTATTTTCTGGCCGGCCGTCATTTGGGCTGGTTTGTGATCGGCGCTTCCATTTTTGCATCCAATATAGGATCAGAACATCTCGTAGGCCTGGCGGGTTCGGGTGCAACTGATGGAGTAGCACTTGCCCATTATGAATTGCACGCATGGTGCCTGCTGGTACTAGGATGGGTAATGGGGCCGTTTTTTATGCGGTCAAAAGTCTTTACGATGCCAGAGTTCCTGGAAAGAAGATTTACTCCAAAGGCAAGAACTGTTCTTTCCATTATTTCACTCATCGCTTATATACTGACAAAAATAGCGGTGGGCATTTATGCAGGAGGTATTGTATTCCGGGCCTTGTTGCCTGAAATAAATTTCATGGGAATGGATACCTTCTGGATCGGGTCCATTCTATTGATAATATTAACCGGTATATACACCATCATCGGCGGATTGCGTGCAGTGGTTTATACGGAAACGCTTCAGACTTTTGTGAAAATAATCGGGGCAATATTTGTTACCTATTATGGTTTACAAGCGCTGGGCGGATGGGATAAACTGAAGGAAATTTGTGGTAGCGAAATGTTTAATTTATGGAAACCAGTTGTGCCAGAAGGTGTGGATGCCACCTGGGCCCCGGTAAAAGAAGCCGGCAGGCAAGCCTGGTATTTTAATGATAAATACCCATGGCCAGGCATGTTGCTCTGTGCACCCATTATCGGTTTATGGTATTGGTGTACCGACCAGTATATTGTGCAGCGCATATTGGGAGCACCGAATGAAAAGGAAGCAAGGCGTGGTTCTATATTCGCGGCCTTTTTAAAACTGACTCCTGTTTTTCTTTTTATCATTCCGGGAATGATCTGTTTTGCATTGGCAAAAAGCGGGATCAACCCTGACATTCAAAAAGAATTATTTGATGCAAACGGAGTCCTGATCAGGGATCGTGCACAAGCTGCTTTTCCTCTATTGGTCATGCATGTGCTTCCGATAGGAGTAAGAGGGATTGTGGTGGCGGGACTATTAGCTGCTTTGATGAGTGCCCTTGCCGGAGTATTCAATGCTTCTTCATCTCTCTTTACAATGGATTTTTATTCCAGGATAAGACCCAGAGCCTCGCAGGCTCAGTTGGTTCGGGTAGGTCGTGTGGCAACGGTCGTGATGGTAATTATCGGGATACTTTGGATTCCCGTGATCCAGGGAGCAAAAGGGCTTTATGATTATTTACAGGGTATCCAGGCATACCTCGCACCACCGATATTTGTGGTTTTCTTTTTTGGAGTTTTTATGAAGCGGTTAAATGGTCCGGGATGTCTTGCCACCTTGCTCACGGGTTTTGCTATGGGACTTTTTCGCCTGATTGTGGACACGCCAGTTAAACTCGGGGGTGCTGCTTATGCAGAAGGCTCTTTCCTTTGGATCGTTAATAATATTTTCTTCCAATATTATAGCTTGCTGATAACTATTGTCTGCATCATCGTATTCTTGGTTGTTAGCTATGCAACAAAGCAACCTGATTATACAAAGATTGCCGGTCTCACTTTTTCTACAATGTCGGAACAGGACAGGATGGAAACCCGTTCATCATGGAATTGGAAAGATGTGGGCCTCTCGGTTCTGCTTGTTGCAGTAATCATAGCCATTTATCTGTATTTCACAGGATAGATTATTTTTAGGTGATTGGTTGAGTAGTTGAATTAAAAAAACATAATCTTTGCCGACTATTCAAACAAACCGATTTTCAATCAATTAAATAACTATTCAACTGATATAACCAATGTTGATGCATCAAACTATGCGATGGTTCGGACCCAATGACCCGGTTAGCTTATCAGATATCCGGCAGGCAGGATGTGAAGGAGTGGTAACCGCTCTTCATCATATAGCGGTCGGTGATGTATGGACGGTGGATGAAATCAATAAAAGAAAAGTGGCGGTGGAAGAAGCCGGTATGACATGGACCGTGATCGAAAGTCTGCCGGTTCACGAAGACATAAAAAAACAAACCGGGAAATATCCTGAATACATCGAAAATTATAAACAAAGCCTGCACAATGTTGCCGCCTGTGGATTAAAGGTTGTGACGTATAATTTTATGCCCATTCTCGATTGGATGAGAACGGATATTTATTACACGGTAGCAGATGGAAGCAAAGCGTTGCGATTTGAGAAATCTGCCTTTATTGCTTTCGATCTTTTTTTATTGAAACGTCCCGGTGCTGAAAAAGATTATACCGCTGAAGAAATAAAAAAAGCGCAACAACGCTTAAAGTCAATGACGGATGAAGAAGAGGAAATTCTTTACCGCAATGCCTTATTAGGCTTGCCGGGAAGCGAAGAAAGATTTACACCCGAGCAGATATTGGCAGCATTAAAGACGTATGAACATATTGATGCTGCTAAACTGAAGGAGCATCTCTTTTATTTTTTGCAACAGGTAGTACCGGTAGCCGAAGAATGTGGTTTGAAAATGGCTATTCACCCGGATGATCCTCCTTTTCCGCTATTAGGTTTGCCACGAATTGTGAGTACAGAACAAGACGCTAATGAACTGCTCGCGGCTGCTCCATTGCCTGCGAATGGTTTGTGTTATTGCACGGGTTCATACGGGGTAAGGCCCGACAATGATTTGCCGGGCATGGTCAAAAGGTTGGGCGATCATATTCACTTTATTCATTTAAGAAGTACCAAGCGGGATGCAGAAGGTAACTTCTTTGAAGCCGATCACCTGGATGGCGATGTAGATATGTATGCCGTGATCAAAGAAATTGTTTTGTTAATGAGACGCAGAAATATTTCCATACCTATGCGACCCGATCATGGTCACCAGATGCTCGATGATCTGAAGAAAACAACCTATCCCGGGTATTCGGCTATCGGAAGGCTGCGGGGCCTTGCGGAATTGCGTGGTGTGGAATATGCGATAAGCAGAAGTTTATAAACAAGATTTGGCAATAAGCTTTTTGTCGTCTTATGCAGCCTTAGTAGCTTTAATAAGCATAAGCATCATTTTCACTTTTTCAAAATTGAAAAATGGAATCGCATATTCTGAAGATAAAATCAATTGGTAAAGTAACACATGATGTAGTAAGGATAGTTTTGCCAAAGCCGGATAACTACAATTTCTTACCAGGACAAGCAACAGAAGTAGCGATTAACAAAGAAAAATGGAAGGAGGAAAGAAGGCCGTTTACTTTTACCTGTTTACCCACTGATGATTACCTCGAGTTTACGATCAAAACATACCCATCCCGTAAAGGAGTAACAAACGAGTTATTATCGCTGGTGCCGGGCGATGAATTAATATTGCACGATGTGTGGGGAGCGATTTCATACAAAGGTGAAGGACTTTTTATTGCCGGCGGCGCTGGCGTTACACCCTTTCTTTCCATTTTCCGTTATTTGAATTCCACCAGCCACATTGGCAACAACAAATTGATTTTTGCCAATAAAACAAAGGCTGATATCATTCATGAAGATGAGTTTAAAAAAATGCTAGGTGACCGGTTTGTTAATATTCTATCCGATGAAACGGTAGAAGGTTATGCTCACGGATTTATCACGGAAGATTTTATAAAGAAAAATCTTCCGGCTGCAAATGGCAAATTTTATTTGTGTGGTCCTCCGCCAATGATGGATGCTATACAAAAAATTTTTTCCAACCTGGGAGTGGGAGAGGACTCTGTGGTTGTGGAAATATAACAGTTACATAATAGCAGATGACATAGAAGGGTGGAGAAGGTGGTTGAGTGTTTTCATGGCTACCATCTGTATTTGCCTGCATATATCAACAATCTATTTTTCGCCAGGTGAAATAACCGGAATACATAGCAATGGCTTGTTTTTGCTTTGGAAATTTATTCATACCCGCTTTTGATGATTGTCGAAATCAGTTTAAAACGTCCGTTAGGCCTTATCAGGTTGGAGCGGTGAGCAGGGATAATAATACCCTGGCCGGTTTCTATTATACTGGATTTGCCATCAATAACTATCTCTGCTTTCCCTTCTATTATTTGTATAAAAGTGTCGAAAGGGGAAATTTGTTCCGTTAACCCCTCGCCGCTGTCAAATGACATAACGCTGACATTGCCGGTTGATTTTTTAAGGATTGTTTTTATCACAACCGAGTTTGGAACATATTCAATGATCTCAACAATAATATGGATTTTTGATTTTTCTATATCCGTGGTGATCATAATGCAGGTATGCCCTGGGTTGATATTGCCGCCGGTTTCCATTGCAAGTGGTGAAGGTGAATACTTAATTTCAAATTAGTGTTACATAATTAATTTTGTCGTTTACAAAATTCACACATCCAACGATGCTTATAGGTTTTCCAGGTTTTGGCGCCGCTTCTTTTTCAACTTTTTAAAATGGGAAGGAGTCAACCCGGTTGTTTTTTTAAACTGGTTCGACAAATGAGCTACACTACTGTAACAAAGCTTATCCGCGATTTCTGTAAGATTCAGATCGTCATATATCAACAATTCTTTCACCCGCTCAATTTTATGCAGGATGATAAAATGTTCAATGGTAATACCCTGTACCTCTGAAAAGAGATTTGCCAGGTAAGTATAATCGTATTGCAGTTTTTCACTCAGGTAAACGGAATATTTAGTTTGAGGGGGTTCATCGGCGTAGTGGATCATCTCAACAATTACATTTTTGATTTTTTCGACAAGCATGGCTTTTTTGTCATCCATCAGTTCGAGCCCAGCTCTTTTAAGGGATTGGTTCAGTTGATCCCTTTGAGTATCTGTAATTCCCTGGGGAATATTTACTTCTCCTAGTTCAACGGTACTGTAATGAATCCCCAGGTTTTCCAGTTCTGCTTTTACGAGCATTTTGCAGCGGATGCTTACCATGTATTTAATAAACAACTTCATTCTATGTTATTCTTTTTCGTTAAAGATGGCATTACTAAAAAAATAATCACAGCGGCGCTCTGAAAATCGGTAGTAAAGTTATTAATGCAGTCATAATTTTCAACCACATGGATGTGTGAATTATGTAAGGGCGACCTGCAATTGTGTAACGTTTAATTTCCCCGATAAGCTGAACTTTAAATTTGTATGATAACGAATCCGATAGCTATCGGATCTATGTGGCCGGTATAAAAACTAAAATGTACGCATGAAATGAGCCATAAAAATTTTCGAGCAAATTCATACTAGCCGCGATGAAAATTTTTATGGTGAATTCCCTGCCCGTCCGGTCAGGCGGGCATTTGACTAAAAAGCAATAAAAATTACCGCATGAAAAAACTTAAAATTGGCGTAATTGATCTTGTTGCAAAAGGCCCCACCAATACTTTATGGGCGAAGATCATGTATGCTAACCTGGCCAGCATCATGCCCCAGGTAGTAGCTACCTGGTGTGAGGAAGAAGGTCATGAAGTAACAATGATTTGCTACACAGGTCAGGAAGATCTCAGCAAAGAATTACCGCCAGAAGCTGATCTTATATTTATCAGTTCTTTTACACATGCAGCATTACTGGCTTATTCGTTGAGTAGTTATTTTCAAAGCAAAGGCGCAGTGACGGTTCTGGGCGGCCCTCATGCCCGTTGTTACCCGGATGATGCAATTCGATACTTTGATTATGTATTAGGGTTTACCCATAAATCTACTATTGCAGAGGTGTTAAATAATTGCATGCCCCAAAGACCTGTGGGAATACAACTTTCTGCAGGCAGGCAACCTGATAGCCTACCAGGCGTTAGGAAAAGGTGGAAATTTATTGAACCAACGCTTGCCAAGGCGCCCTTTATTAAAATGGTGCCTATGCTCGCCAGCATGGGTTGCCCATATACCTGCCCCTTCTGCATAGATTCCGTTGTGCCTTATCAGCCACTTGATTTCGAACTGATCAAAGGAGACCTGAGATTTCTTCTTACCAAATTTAAGAAACCACTGGTCGGTTGGCATGATCCGAATTTTGGGATAAAATTTGAAGATAACATGCAGGCAATTGCTTCTGCAGCCCCGCTAAATAGTTTTCGGTTTATTGGTGAAAGCAGTTTATCTATTCTTACGGAGGAGCATTTGAAGGTAATGCAGCAAAATGGCTTTTGCGCAATTTTGCCCGGTATCGAATCGTGGTATGAACTGGGTAATAAATCAAAAACTTCTCACATTGCAGGTAAAGAAAAAGTAAAACAGATATCTGAACATATCAATATGCTAATACGGTACATTCCTTATGTGCAGACCAATTTTGTGCTGGGCCTGGATAGCGATGCCGGAGAAGAACCATTTGAACTAACCAAACGGTTTGTAGATAAATCGCCTGCAGCTTTTCCCGGCTATTCATTGCTTACCGCTTTTGGCGAAGCTGCGCCACTGAATCTTGAATACCAGAAAACAGGCCGTGTATTGTCTTTCCCGTTTCATTTTCTGAACAACCACCTGGCTATGAATCTTAAACCAAAAAACTATGAATGGGTGGATTTTTATGATAAGATCATTGATCTCACCCGGTACACTTTTTCTAAAAAAGCTATTTACCGCCGCTTTATGGCGACGCCCAATCTTACTTCAAAGTGGATGAATTTTATGCGGGCTATTTCGTCGGAAGGCTATGGCCGTATTCGGTTCTATTCCCGGGTCCGTGAGAATCTTATCCATGACCGTGCATTTAGAAAATATTTCGAAGGCGAGACAAAGGAGTTGCCTGTTTTTTATAAAAATATAATAAAACAGGACCTCGGTATATGGGGGCAATGGCTTCCTGAAAACGCAATGGAGCATAACCCCAATATTTATCTGCAGAAAACATTTAGAAAAATAGTTGCAGTGAATTAACTTTTTCTAAACGTCTGAATTTTCTTCGTTCACTTTTAGGAGTTTATAAGAAATGGATTGTTTTGAAAAAGATATAAAAAATTCAATTCCAATATATTTCCCGCGGTATTCATAAAGGTAAATAAGGCCTTCTTTTTCTTCCATGATTCCAATGATTGTTCGTTCCTCTTCGTTGAAACTGTACGTAATCATTTGTTTTGAGTCAGGAAATGATTTCTGCTCATGCTTAGTGTAATAGTTGGAATATTTTGTGTTCATTAAAAGTGAGTTCAATTGAGCAGGCCTAAAATTCTAAACGAAAAAACTCATACAGCTCCGGCAAGGTAAATCATTTACAATAAGAACATCTTATTATTTTATCATTACTTCTTTAAAGCATACATACTGATCCCTGCTGCACGGGTGAATAGGTGTTGAACACTTTTAGTCCATGAGTATGAACAAAATAAACAGCAGGTAACAGAATGAAATTCATCTGAACTGTTTACAAGGTTGTTCGGTTATGTTCATTATTAAACCAGGAGGAAAGACACTTCGCCCCCTGAAGACAATAAGGTGCCGGGTGAGAGAAAACAACACTATACCTGGTTCCCCCTTCAATTACTGATCCATCAATTTGTATGAGCCCGGCATACACTAGCCCCCGGTTTTGTAAACCGCCCGACACACAGCCCTCTTTTTTATTTTGATGTGCCTGTATTTGTAAAAAACCAGACACCCGATCGCCATGAGCATGGGTTTCTTTGTTATTCAATAAAAAAAATAAAATGGATACAAGAATAAAAGCTCTGCGGGTAGAGCAAATACAAAGAAAAAAAGCGGGTGAGAAAAGGCTTTTCATGTATGCTTTTGCAACGATCATGTTGCTGTTTGCGATGTTGCTGGCTGTCGGATCATATGCCCAGGAGCATAGTGGGAAGCCCTTCAATAATGTAGATGCAAATGGGGTGATACTCGACGGGTATGATGCAGTTGCATTTTTTACCGATAACAAACCGGTAAAAGGTGATGCGAAGTTTCAGTATAAGTATGAAGATGCCATTTACCAGTTTGCATCACAGGAACATCTCGATCTTTTCAAGGCAATGCCGGAGAAATACAAGCCGCAATTTGGCGCCTGGTGTGCTTATGCGGTATCGCTGGGAAGAGTGGCGCCGATTGATGTCAATACATTTTCAATTGTGAATGATCGGTTGGTAATTCAACATAATCAAAGGGCAGTGAATGGCTGGAAGAAGGATGTACAGGGCAACCTGGCTTTAGCCGATAAGTATTGGCCAAAGGTGGCAGAGAAAGGCGGCAAACAAATAACTACCGATGCGGAAAAATCATTTCTGAATAATACGGATCCGGATGGTGTCACTTTGCAGGGATATGACGCAGTAGCTTATTTCACCCAAATGAAAGCGGTAAAAGGCGATCCTAAATATGCTGCCCGCTACAATGGCGCCACCTATTGGTTCTCTTCCGAAAGCAATGCCGGCATGTTTAAAGATCATCCCGAAATGTTTGCACCACAATTTGGCGCTTTCTGTGGTTATGCCATGGCTTTGAATAAACTTAGACCGATCGACCCCGAAATATTTGATGTAATAGACGGCCGGTTGATATTACAACATTCAAAGGATGCTTATGAAAGATTTCACAAAGATGTTGCGGGTTTAACTGCCAAAGCCGATCACAACTGGCCGGGCCAGGTGAAAAAACATGCGGGTAAAAAAGTAAAGTTTGATAAGCCGGCGAAGCCAACGGAGACGGTTGCTGCTAATTGAAAAGCCGTCCTCCTCCCGATCCCGTCAGGGCGGGACCATCAACACGCAGCCCTCGCTTTTCGGAAATGTTGATAATAGTTTTGAATGTTGAAAATGTCGAGTGGCGATATAATGTCGATGTGGTAGATATGAAGTTTGGATTTGCAATGTAGCACCGTCCTTCTCCCTTGGAGAAGGATGAGAGGATGAGGTCTGATGAGCAGTGAACAGAAAGTACAAGTGCGACGCAACGAAGCCGAATAGAATTACTAAAGCTGACACAATAAAAAACAAAAAATATGCAAACAAGTAAACTAGCTGCTGTATTATCAGTTGCTGCTATGGTCATGGTCGCTACAAATGCCCATTCACAGACCATCGCTACAAAAAGTATTTCACTCGAAGGTGCCAAAAAAGTAGCAGGCGCTGCTGTTAAGTATGCAAAAGAAAATAATGCTCCGGGCGGCGCCATTGCAGTAGTAGACAATGGTGGCAACCTGGTATATCTCGAAAGACTCGATGGTACATTTGCAGCCTCTGCCGAAGTATCGATAAAAAAAGCAAATACTGCTGCGTTATTCAAAGCGCCATCAGTAAAACTGGAAAATTCAATTAATGGAGGCCGCCAGGCTTTGATTACAGTGGGCCATACTTTTTTGCAGGGCGGTATTCCCATTATAGTAGATGGACAGATGATCGGTGCTATTGGTGTGAGCGGTGCGTCAAGTGCACAGCAAGATGAAGAAATTGCCATCGCCGGCAGTAAGGCAAAATTTGAAACCCCCAACCCCTAAAGGGAGTTATAAAAGCGGACATAAAAATAGAAGTCATGAGCAGGATATATGATTTTTTAAAACTGTACTTATTGGTGTTGCTTGCATTGTTGTTGGCAATAGCGGTCTTCAGCCAGGAAACAAGACAACTGGCAGTTGATAAACCACAGGCTATCGCTGATTTGAAAACAATAGAAGGAGCGGCGCTTGTGAATGCAAAATGGTATGTGCAGCCCGCACATATCATGGATAAAGAGTTTTACCTGCCAGGTCCTAAAAAAGGTGGTGGCGATGCTTTGTTATTATATCCGACCGGGCGGGCGATACAAACACAAACCCTGCATCCGCAACCCGGCGCCGCCGATTTTGAGAAAGGATTTGTGTCGCTAAATCCAAACGAACTGGAGAGCCGCCAGGGCACTGGTTTGCTTTCCTTCGTTTGGTACAAAGTTGAACTCACTATTCCGGAAGCAATAGGAAAATTGAAGACGGATGGAACAACGGCCGTTTTTGAAATAGTAGTAGACGATTACAGCGAGATATGGGTAAATGGTAAACAGCAGGCAGGTTTGGGACAAACTGGCAATGGATTGATCAGCGGGTATAATGCAAGAAATCGTGTTATACTTACTAATCATGCCAAAGCCGGTGAAAAATTCCTGGTTTATATCCTTGGAATAAATGGTCCTGTCGGCAAGTTGCCTGATAACTATATCTGGGTAAGAAATGCTGTAGTTGATTTTTATAAAGATGGATTACCCGTCAATGCTTCCTGGAAAAATACCGGCAAGATCTATACGATCGATGGAAAATTAAACAACATCATTGCTCCCGGTACAATAGTTGAAAAAGTAGCCGACGGTTTTTCTTTTACCGAAGGGCCAGTGTGGCATCCCGATGGGTATTTACTGTTCAGCGACCCCAATACCAATACTATTTATCGCTACAATCCTACCAATCATAATGTAACAGTGTACATGAGTCATAGTGGGTACACCGGCGCCGACATTGGTGAATATGGACAGCCGGGTAGTAACGGCTTAGTGATCGATAACGAGGGTAGATTGATCATTGATCAGCATGGTAACAGGCGGGTAGTTCGTATTGAGAAGAAGGGGCCTGTTACCGTACTTGCTGATAAAATTGATGGTAAGCGGTTTAATAGTCCCAATGATATTGTGCTGAAAAGTGATGGCACGATTTATTTTACTGATCCACCTTATGGACTGCCCGGTTTTTTTAATGATCCGAAAAAAGAATTGGATTACCAGGGAGTGTTTATGATAAAAAATGCCCGCCTGCCGGACGGGCAGGGCAGGACACAGGTTGTATCAAAAGATTTGGGCGGGCCCAATGGGCTGGCTTTTTCTCCCGACGAAAAATATCTCTATGTCACCAATTGGGATATTCGTGATATCCATCATACGAAAACATTGTGGCAATATGAAGTGCAGACTGATGGCACTTTAAAGAATGGAAAAGTTTTTTATGATTTCAGTTTCACTGAAGACGATGAAGCATTAGACGGAATAAAAGTGGACAAAGAAGGAAATCTTTTTGTATCAGCGCCGGGTGGGTTGTGGATATTAAGCAACGAAGGAAAATTATTGGGTAAAATCGTAACGCCGGAGCGACCGGCCAATATGGCCTGGGGTGATAAAGATGGAAAAACATTGTATATGACTGCTCATACCAGCTTATACAAGATCAGGATTAATACGGGTGGTAAATTTTCATGGCAGTAATACTTATCTATAATTCCTACAAAAAAATAATATCATGCAGATAGTAAAATATTTGTTATTGGTCACAGTTAGTGCGGCTGTACATTCGGTTAATGCCCAGGATAGTAGCAAAGTTTTTGTTACAACCGGGGCGGGAATAATAAAATCCCCCGGGGCTTTAAGTCATGTTCTGCATCCTTCCATAGCTTTCAATTCCGGTTTGGAGCTCGTGAATAAAAAAGGTTGGTTTGCGCAGGGCACCGTTGATTTTAATTCGCTAAAGTATAATCAGCGAATTAAAGAAGATGGATCGCCCTACCTGTTTAAAAATACAAGCAGCTCATTGATCATGCTGGCGATAAATGGCGGTAAAAACTTCTATTGGAACGAGAGAAAATGGTTTGCTTCCCTGTATACCGGTGCCGGCTATTTAAACATTGGCGAGCCAAGATTGTTGCAGGATAATGAGACCACCATCCGGCAGGAAGTGAGCCGCAAGGGATCAGTTTTTGGTAAGGCAGGAACGAGGATCGCTTACAAAACAAAATTGAAATTGCTGCAAACAATCTATTTTGACGGATCGTATTGGCGTTCGCCATTGACAGTGCAGGGATCAAAACTGAGTGGTGTGTCATTGTTCCTGGGACTTCGTATGACCATGAAATAGCTCCGGCAGTTTCAACAAATTCTATTTACGTAAATTGACAATAAAATCATAAGTATGCAAACAGCTATCGTTACAGGAGCCTCAGGTAATTTAGGACAAGCCGTGGTGAAAAAATTTATTGAAAATGGTTTCCATGTGACAGGTACGATTTTGCATAATGATGCTTCAGTAATGGATTTTCCAACCGACCGTTTTGAAGCGAAGGTGGTTGACCTGTCCAGTGAAGCTGGTGCTGCTACTTTCGTGCAGTCCGTGCTGGAAAAAAATAAATCGGTTGATGCGGCTGTTTTGACGGTCGGTGGTTTCGCGGCGGGTAAGATCGTCGATACACCAACCGCTGATATTTTAAAACAATACCAACTCAATTTTGAAACGGCTTACAATATTGCCCGGCCCGTATTCACCCAAATGCTACTGCAAGGGTATGGCCGCATTTTTTTGATAGGTTCCCGTCCCGGTTTGGATGCAAAGAGTGGTAAAGGAATGGTGGCCTATGGCTTGGCCAAGTCCCTAATTTTCCGATTGGCTGAATTAATGAATGACGAAGCAAAGGGACATAACGTGGTTACCAATGTGATTGTTCCCAGCACGATTGATACGCCACAGAATCGTAAGTCGATGCCCGATGCCAATTTTGATAATTGGGTAAAAGCAGAAGATATTGCTGACATTATCAGTTACTACTGTTCGGCCGAAGCAAAGACACTGAGAGAACCGATTATCAAGGTGTACGGCAATGCCTGATCATGGGGCGAGAGGACATTTCATGTTTTGTTCAGTAGCACAGTACACTAAGAGTACCCAACGGGCACTAAGAGGATGGCGATTCTGTTAAATACGTTGTGTTCTTCGTGTCATCCCCTGTGTTCGTTGTCCTTCTTGCTTTTGTTTTAATAATGATGACCTGAGTTTTGATGTTGTTGCACCACAGGAGGACAGTTGCATAGGCAACACATCAAAATTTATTTCAGCTTATTTATGTATTTTCTCTATGATTACTATCTGTGTGGTGACTCTTGAATTGTAAGTCTAATGGATCGGGCTGTGAAATTGATTTAAGGATTAAGTTATTTCCTTCACCATGTCATAGTTATCTTTTCCATCATGCCAGAAAGATGCGATAAAGTGATAGCCATTCTTTTTATAAAAGTTCAGTGCCTTTTCATTCGAAGCCTGCACACCACCCCATAAAATTATCTGGCGAACTCCTTGTTTAATCAATTCTTCTTCGATGATCTTGTGCATGGCGGTGCCCAGCCCGGAACTTTGCCAATCGTCAGCGACGGAGGGAGCATACGTGACAGTAGTATTATAGTCATAAAAAAGATTTCGTTGACCATAGCGTTGCTGATCATGCTCAATCAACCCTCGTTTGACGAGCATGTAAGCGATAATGCCTTCACCCGTTTCGTCCAGTGCAATGAAGCGTTGAATAGTATTGTCGGGTAGGGTAGAAAATGCCCCGATGGTTTGCTGATCAAAAGCATGTGGTCCAAATCTTGACCGGCTTTCCGCTGATAATCGCACCAGGTAATTCAACAAGCGACTGGAATCACCCGGTTCAAAATGCCGGACAGTTACCGTCTTTCCGTTGGCCAATGATAATCTCATTGTTTTAAGCTAATGATAATTGCGAATAGAACTGGTCGGTTGTTGGTTAATTCATATTTTGAGGTGCTGGGTTGAGTTGTAAATATTCCAAAACCTTATTTTTATTTTCGGTATCGCTGAATGGTAAGCTAGTTCTTAACCTTGGTAGAAAAATGATTGGTTTGAACCTTTAAACCTTATTTCGGCTAATGCTTCGCAAGATGCAAAATTACTTTTCCCGGATAAGGTAATAAGGTTAAATCAGTAATGTAATTTTTTTCTACTAAGGTTTGTTCAAAAATTGATTGATATGTTTTTTTAATCACCACAGCAATGGAGAACATCAAAGACCCGTATATTTTTTAGCACCTCAAAATATGAATTAGCCCGGTTGTTATCGGGCGGAAGTCCCGCAGGAAATAGTTTTATCCTGCTGTTTAAACCAGCTTAAGCCACCGGTTCTTTTGATACTTGCTTTATTAACGTATAACACGACCCAGTCATCATGCTGTACGGCCCTGGCGGTGAGTGATACAGGTTCGGCGATATGATCTTTTATGGCCTCATTCAGTTTCCTCCCATTTTCATCCAACAGCAGGTAATAGTTTGTTTCCCCGTTTTCATTGCGTACCCAGAATACTGGACTTATGCCTCCGGCTATACAACGTATGGCACAATCACGATGTGGTTTGCCATGGCCGGGTTTCATGACGCCGAAATAGCATTTGGGATCGAGTATTTCACCGGTTAATTGAACCGTGCCTAATTCTTTTATTTCATTGCTGATGTTGGAGATGGAACTGCTAGCCGCTAACAGCGGGTCATCGTTTTTGTCGATCTGCAACAATGTTTTTCCATCATTATAAATGAGAATTCCTTTCAGCGTTATTTCTTTTTTATCAAGGATAATATTTTTTTCTTTTTCCAATTCAGCCATCACTCCTTCGGCGCCAAATTTTCCATAGCCCACCAATGGCATGGTGATATACGAAGTATTTCCAAATGCATCCGGTCTTGTCATTACTTTCAACGAAGGAATGGGAAACCGCTGATAGATTCCCTTTACTTCTGTCAATTGTCCAAATTCAAAACCAGACGTTGAAAATTTTTTCTGCTGCAATGCCAATATAATTCCTCCTGCAATGACAAGAACAATTAGTACAATGACTACTTTGCGAACATGTTTTGCAAAACCAACTGGCGCATTTGGCATCCAGCCTATATAAAACTCGTTTGTATTCATCTTCTGTTCTGACATATCAATTATATATTTTCAATCATCTGGTTTGTGGGCTGGCATGCCCCCCTTCAGGGGAGGTCTGGAGGGGTTCTCTCTGTCCCTTCCGGGTACGGTGTCGGATTCAGCCACACTTTATTGTCCACTATTTTTACATCGTATGTGTTTACTTTTTCTTTGAAGGGTGGAGGAGATTGCCCATTATGCGGCAGGTATTGATAACCATGCCAGGGGCAGGTGATACAACCATCAATAATTTTCCCTTCGCCCAGCGGTCCGCCCTGGTGCTTGCAGACATTATGAATAGCATACAATTTTTTTTCGTGGCGATACACGGCGATCCGCTCTTTATCCACGCAAAATATTTTTGCCCGGCTATCTTCGATCTCGGTTACATCACACACCAGCACAAAACCGTCCTCCTGTAGTTTGAATGTCGTTGTGTCAATTTTCTTTTCTTTAAAAGCCGCTAACAAATGAAGGGTGACTAATATAGTGGTGCCGATAAAAAGAAGGAGAACAAAAACCGGGTTCTTCTCATATTGTATTACGCCCAGCATCACATGCATTACCACCAGGAAATAGGCGAGATAGACAAACATGTGCAATGTTTTCCAAACCTTCGGCGACAGGTTATGCAGCCAGAAATCGTGACTGGTAATAGCCATCAGGAAAAAAATAATCAACGCAAAAAATCCCAGTGCCTGGAACGGAAAGGCCGGTAATGAACCGAAGTTGGTGTTGGATGTAAATAGAGACACAATAGGATTGGTATTGCCCAACGAATGGAACTGGAGAATACTAAACACTCCATGGATTGCAGCAAAACAAAACATCGTTACACCTAAGTGGCGGCGATTGTATAATAAGGGAAGAAATTTTTTATTGAGCCGGCATAGAGGCCCGATAGCCAATATTACATGCAGGATCAGTAAAGCTAAGGTGGAAGTACTGCGTATCAGCAATGTTTCAAACGTTACTTCTTCATTGAACAATAGTGTCAATGAAATGAAGAAAGCCAGGTAGCTGGTACAAAATCCTGCGATCAGCCAGTCATATATTTTCTTCTGCCGGTTCCAGCCTACGGCCGAATAAGATGTACTCATGCCCTATCCCCTAAAGGGGAATTTAAAATTTAAAAAATCAATTACTCTTTCATGAATAAAATCATATACTACCAGATTCAACTGTTTGTTTTGAGTTGAATCAGTTTTCAATGGAAACACATAATCACCTCTTGCCTCTATTCTGCCGATCAGTTGAGCATCTCCTGGTTTAAACGACCCGGAAATCCCTTCTTTGGAGGGGCTTGCGGAGATTTTGTAAATAGCCGCGGACGGCACAGTCAATGCCAGCTTGTTCTTCCATTCCAGTTGCCAATTGGTCTTTGTTTCATTCGTACGGATATTAATGCAATATTGATCAGTTTCTTTTTTTGCCTGGATAATGGGTAATAATGCGGGCTTTTCTGTTTGTACTATTTTTACCGGCATAGGGTTGGGAATTACCAGCCAGGAAAAAATTATTCCTAATGGCAGCACTACGGCGAGAGCTGCCCATATTTGTAAATGTCTTTTTCGTAGTGGTTTGATCATTTTCTACCTCCTGTAATCGGTAAGTCTACATCTTCTATATGACATCAATCGGTTTTTATTATTGTTCCGCAGGAACAAATGATGGGTACAAGCTTAACCAATAACTAACGATACGTTCCGTAGGAACGTTTGGTGCGTTGCACCATTAACACCAGGCGTTCCAACGGAACGCTGAACCCGCCATCAAAGTTGCGTTACCCATCATTCGTCCCTCGGGGACGATTAGCCAAGAACTTTTATATGTTTATTCTTTCAATTCCTTTTGCTCAGCAGCGAATACCGGCGATGAATGTCGGCATCTCAATCGGCTCTGCTGCATTGGGACCAACTCTGAAGTATCCCGACGAAGCGAAGCTTGTCGGGATACTGATCGAAGTGTCAGCATGCGATGTTTCGGCTTCGCTCAGGACAGTAATGCAGCCTTGTACATCATACAGCCTTCAATGAAACAGCTTACATGCAATAAGAACTTTCCTCACTCCCCTTTAGGGGCGGGGGTTTTCATCCACTTCTTCAAAAGCATTGGCCAGAACACAATCACTCCCGGTATGATGATCACCCGGAAACCCCATTTGGAACCGATGGCACTTTCATCAATTTGCGTAACACCTTTTATCACAAACGGGATGGCAAATGCCAGGCCCGCTAATAAATAAATGGCGACGATGATCAATATGATATAAACGATGGTCATTGATTGTCGACGATTAAGATGCTGTTGAAACCGCTAAAGCCATCAGGCTCACGGTACGGGTTGTTAATGTCTTCCATCCACGACCGGTCGTCCACAAAAAATTTGTAGAGGTAACGACCGGCTGGCAGCATGGGAATCTCAATTTTCCAGACGCCATTGGTGCCGGGTTCGAGCAACAACACATCGTGCTCCCAATGATTAAAAGAGCCGGCTAATGATATTTGCGAAGCACACTCATGCTGCACATAAAACCCAATTGTTTTTTGCCGGCTGTTGATAAGCGGCGAAATTTCCGGTTTGATCATGAGTGGTTTGTTTACGATTTTCAGAATTGCTTTTTTCGGCTGCACTGTTCCAAATCCTTGTCGTTCGGCAGGAAAATTATTTATTCGTTTCGCGGTACTGAATAGAAGGTGACGGATCATAGCCGGTGTAAGCGTTGGATCGGTCTCCAGCAATTGAGCAATGATGGAACTAACGATGGGTGCGGCAAAGGATGTTCCGTCGACATGCATATAATGCGGAGAAATATACCTGCAGGTCTGGATGCGCTGCAGTACGGAGTCTTTTATTAAACCTGCATCACCTGATTGCAAAATTGCTGGATTGATTTGTATATCGCCGGAAAATTTTTCAAAGGCTGTGTATAAGTCGCCTGTTTGCAGGATGCAATGCAGCGCTTCGGCTTCCCGTTGCTCCCTTGTTTCGGGTAGTATCGGCGCTGCTATCCAAATGGCTGGCGCTACCAGCTCGGGTTTCATGATGTCGTCGGCAGTTTTTCCAAACGTAGAATGATAGAGCTTGCCGGCGGGAACGGCCAGTTGATTATCATCATCCGTACCACCCACGGTGATCACGTTGGGTGAGTTGGCCGGCGCTTTGATCATACCGTTTTCATCATTGCCTGCGGCTGCTACTACCACGATGCCTTCTTCAATTAGTTGTTCCGCCAGCAGGTCCACCGGGCTTTGCTTGTAGGAAACAGCTTCGTCATTGCCAAGGCTGATATTGACAACACGAATATCATATTCGCGGTGATGCTGCAGAACCCACTGCAAAGCCTTTACGATATTTTCACTCCTGATACGGGCCTCCCCTAAATCCCCTCCTAAGGAGGGGACTTCGGATACCTTCAGCAATACAAGTTCTGCATCGCTGGCGATGCCTTTGTATAAACCTTTGCTGAGATAACCATCACCGGCGCAAACAACGGAGGTCATGGTGCCGTGCCAGGCGGCCCCCTCTAAATCTCCTCCGCCAGTTGGCGGAGAGACTTTAAGAACCCTATTGTTTGGAATGTCTAATATTAATTTGATGCGGTTTTTATGGGCTGTGAGATCGAGGTGGGGATAGAAGCCACTGTCGATAAAACAGATGGTGACACCTTTGCCGGTATAGCGGGGATCAGCATTCAACCGCAAACCGGTTGGTAGGATGATAAAATCATCGGCTGATTTAATGGGGAAATGCGGGCCAATCTCCGGCAATATCCTTTGCTGCATCACCAACTCTGTATGATAATAATCCACGCAGCGGCTGCAGGCTCCATCGTTCACCGTCCAATCAGGATTATTTGCTTTGATCTTTTCCAGCACTGCTCTTTCATTATCGAAATGATAACGGTAAAGCAATTTATCGACCTGGTCATTGCAAAGAGGGCACAATATGGTAACAGCTTTGCTCATCTTTTGCAAAGCAACGATGGATTGGAATTTTTGGGTGTCGGGTGGGTGACGGATGAGATGAAAAGAAAGACAAGACTTCGCAAATCAGTCTTTATGGGTTGTATTTGCGAAAATCATTTAGTTCGTATATTCGGCAATACACACGTTGTGTGGCATCCGAAGTTCGACCAACGACTGCAATCATTATGAGGACAAGATTACTACAGCGACACAGTTTCATTTTTCTTGTGACTTTGCTTTTTGGGGGGCTTACCGGCTGTAGTGACACGCCAAAGAAAGTTACCAAAGACGAACAACAATATTCCAGTAATCAGCGGTATTTGTTTCAACTTCTTGATGATTATGAAAGGAATTACCGTGCTGCAAAGGAAACAAATGAAAGAGAAAAAATTCGGGCAATCTTTCAGGACAGGATGAAGCAATTTCTTGTCGACTCGCTGGGGCGCTACATTGACAGTATGACCGTAATCGTTGACTCAGTAGTGCAAAAAGATTGGGTTGTAACGACACAGTTTCATTCAAGAAACATAGAGTTCACATATGGCATGAAGTTTCAGGACAGTATGCCGCCTTCAGGAGACTCGATGTACCAGTTCATGAAAGGCTTTACTCCTGGTCAGCAGGTGAATGTTGGCTTTGTTCATTTGGGCGGTGGTGAACTAAATTACCCTGACGACAAAAGCAGGAGAACAATGCGGATTTTTGCTTACCCGGTGCCTTTGAAAACTGCCAATTGAAAAGGACGGGCACACAACAGTGCATTGCTGCAAGTGTGGCTGGACGTAATTCTATTAGGATGCCGAATAAAACGGCATCTGATTAACTTTACTGATCAGCACTGCGGCCAATGCCACACCTGACAGCAATGCTTTAACGTTAGCGGTAATGCTATGACGACACAAATACCGACAGAAGGCTAAGAATTAAGCTTGACTACTACTAATTTTGCTAAAATACTTCAATCGGTTACAAATAAAAATCCATTAACAATCCTACACGACCGAATAATACAAGAAGCAAAGAGACTTTTATTTATACAAATGAAAGAAGTAAAACTATTGCTTACGAACTTGGTTTTGAAAATAAAGCACATTTTAGTAGGTTCTTAAAAATAGAACAGGTTTCAGTCCGAAAGAATTCACAAAAGAAATGTGTATTAAATTTTATGATTTGTGCATTTTTTAGGTGCTGGTACACTTTTACTTTTGCATTATTATTAATTTAAAATATCGAACAATGCAAGCACAAATAATCACTTATCAATTAAATGATATTTCTCAAGCGGAATATCTTAAGCAAATGGTGGAACCAGATGCACCAATTTTAGCGGAAGTAAAAGGTCTTATTTCAAAAGTTTGGCTCGCAGACATAGAAAAAAACACTTTTGGCGGTTTCTATTTATGGGAAAACAAAACGGCAATGGAAGATTTTATGAATTCTGACTTGGTAAAAGCAGTTGTAAGCCGACCGTTCGTAAAGAATGTTTCTTCGGTTGACTATGAAGTAAATCAGAATGCTTCATTAATTACTCGGGGACTCAAATAGGAATTAGATCTTCTATTGTGTTGACAGAAGCACTTCCGCTAACATCGGCCGTTGGCTGCAAGCATAGAAGACCATCCATTCATATAAAGACTTAACAAAATACTTTGGAGCTCCTTTATCAGACATAAACTTTCTGACATTCATTAAGAGTACATTTAGCGACTTGATCGAGTATAATGTCACAGATAGTAATTATATGCCATCAGAAAAGTCTGGATTGGAGTTAGGTTTTGTGAATAATGAAGAAGTTTTTGATGAAGACGATAATGTTGTTATTGAAAAAGGCAATCCTATTTTTTCTACCGTCAACATCTTTCCAAAATCTACTCTGACTGAACTTCCGTTTAATATCACTTTTGGTGATTACAGAGCGCAAGTTTTTGAAAAAGCGGGAAAGCCCACGCAAACACGACAAGGCGAGGCATCCTTTCTTGGCTCAGCCTACTTGGTAGACAATTACAAGGTAGGTGATACTGTAGTATCTATCGACTACGAGCCAAAAAGGGAAAGCATCAACTTTATACTAATCAGGGATAACAACTTAGTAGAACATTTGAAGCTGTAAAATGCCAACAGCAAGCATCGATTGACGAATATGTTGTGGACAAATTATCTTTAACGAGCAGCAAAAAGTAAATGAAGCTGAAGTTTTCAAATGCTCTTACTTCTTAAGGCTATTCTACTTTGTCTGTAACGTTATTTATAGATAAATTCAAGTTAAATTCAAGAAGAACAAGAAATGAAATCTGACGAAAGGAAATCAAGATTAACGTGGCACAAAGACATCTTATTAGCCACACTTGACTACATTCTTGAACAGGCTGTAAAAGATTTATCAAACAGCGAATATGAATATGTGGTTGAGCATTATCAGCAGCAAAAACAACAGATTGAAAAATATTGTCAACAGGGTAGAATGGACAGGCTTCAGCAAAAACTCAATAGCTTAGCCGAACACCCAAGGCGAAGAAGTGACTTGGCTTTTCGCAGTTATATCAAAGAAAAAACAGGTCACGATATTGACATTTTTGAAAGTGTGGAAGCCCGGGTAGATGGGATTATAAGACAAAATCAAATCAGGAATAAAAAGGAACTTCAAGATATCAGTATAATGCTATTCGTTTATGAACAAAATCCAATGAAACAGGGGAAGGTTAATGTTTTGAAAAGCTTACTTATTGATTTCGGCAATCGAACTAAATCACCAAAAAATCCTAAATTATAAATGGTTGCAATCGTATTAAGAGATTGTATTTCCACCAATTGCACAAGACCGGGAAATCATTTTCAAAAACTAAACTGATACTCCAAACTTGTCACAAACGATCTTGTTAACCCATCAGGGCGTTGATCTCTTACGACAAATGGCGCACCAATTGAAAGTTCAAAACCATTTCCATTTTTAAGGCGACAGTCAACAAATACATTTCCATTCAGTGTAAGCCCGGGAGAGTTATAAATCTTCCGCCTGGTTTTATTATCATCTGCATAGCTGTCATTGCCCAAATGATAAATGCCCAGCAGGCTTGGCCGTATCGAAAATCGTTCGCCTGTGTGAAAGCTATAAGAAACTCTTCCAACAATATCTCCTCTTCTTTCAAACTCATTGGTAGGCCAGTATTTTAAGGTGAGTGGTGTAGCCGGGTAATCACCCGGCAGGAATTTATTTTCATTGTTTGCTTTCAGTGGCTGCTGCAAAGCCAGGGTAGCGCCAAAATTTTTCCGGTTATAGTTCAACGCCAGCACCAGGTCAATCGTACCCAGGCTTGTTTGATAGGGCATGGGTAAGTGAATGCCATGCTTCACAATGTCGGCGCCATCTAAGGGCAGCTTCAAGCCCAGCACAAAAGATTTCTGCCATTTTTTATTGGCGCCTTTCTTGTCAGCCGGCTGGTCAAAAGCATGGTTGACGGAAAAAAACAAATCTGTCCAGCCATTGGTATTGGCTAGTTCTCCATTGACAAATGAATAGCCGAGTTTCCCCGTTACAGATGTTTGGTTGGTTATACTCCTTGTGTATTCGAGATAACCGGTATAGTTGTCGGTTGACCGTTCACCCTTGCCAAAGGCAAAGCCCACTGAAATATCATTCTTCTTTCCTTCTTTTGATTCATGGGCTTCCGCATTGTTTTTTATCGAATGCAGTGTACATACACCCGCATCGCTGCAGCCCTGAGAATGAGATTGGACAGAAATGATAGTTACAATTGATAAGATCGGAAGTATTTTTTTCATTGTTGTTGTTTTCATTGAACATTGAGCGTTGAGCATTGAAAATTGAACATTTCCTTCACCGCAACAAGAATGTTCAATGCTCAATTTTCAATGTTCATTATTTATTAACATATTCTTTTATCAATAAGGCGTGTCCATCCGGATCACGCACTATAAATGATTTGTTGTGTATTCCGTTGACATCCTGCTGCACTAATTCTTTTGAAACAAATTTTGCATGACCGGTTTTGAATTTATTGTATAAAACTTCTGCATCCTTCACGATCAGCTCAGTTTGCCAATGCCAGGCATCATCGGTTCTTGAATCTGCGGGATAAGGCTTGCCGGGTCCGGGCACGAGGTATTGCAAAAACTCAATGCCCGGGCCTTGTGCGGCCCGGTAACCGGTAATATGCAACGATGCTCCTTCTACATTGTTTAAATGCTCCTGTTCTTCGCCCTTGTTCCAGCTATCACCTTTTCGTTCTATGCCCAGCATGTCCCTATAAAAGGCATGACTGTTTTCAGTATTGCTCACCCCGATGGCAGTATGGTCGATGCCGAGAAATAATTTGCCGTTGTTCCGATAGCTATCGGGATGCCATTTTCCCAGGCCTTTTCCTTTTGGAAAAAATATCAGTTCGAGATTGTGCTTATCGGGATCATGAAAGTAAAATGCTTTGATGCCCTCAGCCGCAGGTATAGATTTGGGCAATGTTTGCGGTGCAGTGGATACATGTTCCACCTTGTATTTCTTTAATTGCCTGTAGGCTTTATCCATATCACTTACCACGATAGCGATATGCTGGAAAAAAAGATCATTGCTTTTGGCATCTTCGGGAATGCTGCGGCCACCGGTGGTCAGGTAATCTGTCAGCTCAAGGAATTCATCTCCCAGCTGCAAGCGAACCACTCTTGCATTTAACCCAAACAGGCCATTTAGCTTTTCAACTTTTTCACCACTCCACTCCGTGTCACTGATTTTTTTAAAACCCAATACTTCAGTATAGAATTGCACAGAACGATCCATATCCTTTACCGTCATTCCAATCGCTTCCACTTTGCTCACCTGTGAAAGAGAAATAATGGAAATAAGGATGGCTTTGATTAAAGCCATTGTATAGCGTAATTTCCTTTTCATGTGTTGTTTTTTACATAACTCAAAACTGATTAGCTGTTTAAACAGGAGACTCCCACGGAGTCTTATCCATTTATTGTTATTGTTTTTTATAAACAGGTAACCACTACGTGGTTTAAGAAAGAAACGGTTCAAGGTTAAGAGATCTTTCATAAGAATGAGTCTTGCGGTTCGGTAATTTTACTAGCTGTGTTTTTGATATGCACCACACGACCTTGATTTATGTTCTTTCTTCGTTGGATAAAAAGAAAAACTTCGGTGGCTGTTAACATGCCGGCAAAAGGAATAAAAAGGTAGATCCAAAAAGATGTCCAAATGCCGGAAGGCAATGCCGATGCAAAACTGCGGACCGGGTTCATACCAAAGCCGCTAATAGGTCCGGCAATTATTACCCAGCAACAAACCAGGATAGCGGAAACGATCCGGGTATATCTTTTCAACTTTTCATGATGCGAAGTGAATAGTACCATGCTCATCGTGATAAAGGCAATGATGTATTCTGTGAGCAATGCATAGCCTGGTCCCCATTTGCCCGGAATGGTAACGGATGAGTTCACCGGCGGATCGGTTAAAATAGTTCCCATCAATGCCTGCATGATAAAAACTGCTGCTGTGCCACCAATGAATTGAAAGATGACGAAGAACAGAGCATCGTAGCGGCACATTTTGCCGATGCGTAAAAAACTCAGCGTAACAGCAGGATTGATCTGCGAACCGCTTGGCGCCGTCCAGGGAGAATAAAAAATAAACAGCGCAGTAAATCCCATCATCAATCCCATCAACAAATTCTTCGCCATTTCACCAGGGATAGCATTATGCCATGTACTTTTTTCTGAAAAGATCATCGCACTGAAAAAGCAGGCCGAGATCATAAAGATGGCAAGACCCAATGCTTCCTGCAGGTAGTGTTTCCAGTTTTTACGGAACACTGCCTTCATCTGCTTTGCACCTTTCGTGCCGGTAAATACCTGTATCGGCATTGCTCTCATGATGCAAAAAGAAGCAATGTCATGAGTGGATGCTGTCGGGTGTTTGACTTTAAGCGCTTATTTCAGGATAACCCAATAAATAAGTCACTTTCATGCCAAATTTGTTTTTGAGGTTTCCTGCCTTCCAGGTAAAAGAATGATTGTTGATTGAATTGGCTATTACTAACAGTTCAGCCGGTTTGTATAACCGCATGATAGAAACTACTCCATCCCAAATGGTGCAAAGTGGGATAAGCGGTACCAGGTAAGTGAATATGATCCTGGAAAATCTGAATGGCCTGAAAAATGGAGTAAAAAGAAAAAAGATAACCGGGTGAAAAATGATAATTCCCAATACTGTAAAAATATTTTTATCACCCCCGTCAAAAACGGCGATTGGTTGCCGGGCTGTTACAGCATCCTGCAACACTAGCTTTGCGTGTTCTTTATTGAAATGATGGAAGGCTGAGAAAATGGTCCTTAATCCTTTTAACTCCGGAGGCACGTTCATTGCATCAACGGGATAACCGGCAAAGTCAATATCTCCGTTGCTTTCTTTTTTAAGAAGATGGAATGCTTCAAAGTTTGGGAATTTATCGGTTAAGATTACCGGTAAGCTGAGGAAATAAGTGTCGTGGAAATTTTTTTGAATCTTTTTAATTGCTCCGCCACCCCCGGAGCATAAATCAATAATTGTAAAACGTTCAGCATTTTCCAGTCCTTCCCTGATAATTGTTGTTACCGGATAATAAAAATTGACAGCACTAAGAACGAATCGTAAATAATCCGTCATGCTCTCCCTTAAAAAATCAGGGAACCAGTCCAGGTCTTCAAATTCAAATAAACGCATGGCCTTGAAAAGATAGGCAATTTTAACATCGCAGCTTTTGAGACTATGCTTATTGTACTTAATCCAGCTAAAGGAAGTTGTGAGAGGAGTAGTGAAAAGCGAAAATTCAAAAGTTAAAATTATTTCGGAACTATTTCTGTCCACTTAGCACTCACTGTTCCCTACATGCTATCCCGATCTCTTTTAATTCTTTTCCCAAAAAATAATTCAATGCGGTTCTCAATATGGCAATGGCGGCGAGTTTCCCAATATCGTTCCAACTGGGTGCAACAGCAGTGGCTAATACATCAGCACCCAACAACAATTCCAGGGATACAGCCACTGCACTGCCAAATCTTACTCTAAGCCCCTCCAAACCTCCCCGGTGGGGAGGACTTTTGAAAAACTCCTTTTTAAAAGTAAAACCCACATAACGGTATAATAATTTTAAAACAGCGATGCCGATTATTGTTGCTGCCATTATTTCCAGTCCATGACTGATACAAACGGTTATTTTTTTTGCAAATTCTTCCATCATTTTTTAAGAAAGCCCCATATCCCTTAGCAGGACAGGGGCCCATTAACCCCTGCCTGACGGCAGGCAGGAAAACCAACTGTTATGAGAGAGCGTTAAGAAAGGACACGTTGAAAAGCATTTTGTTTGTCTGCTTTACTTGCTTGTTTGTTCAGTACCTGGTTGATGATATGATCACCCACCCGCAATGCATTGGCTGCAATAGTCAACGCAGGATTAAAAGCACCACAGCTTGGGAAAAAACTCGCATCTACGACATAGAGATTTTCCAGGTCATGGGCTTTGCAATTTATATCCAGCACCGACGAGGATGGATCAGTGCCAAATCGCAAGGTTCCATTCTGGTGACTCATGCCACTAATGTCCAGGTCATAGCCACCCCATTTCACATTTTTATAATCCGCATCTTTTTCACCCAATTTTTCAAAAATGCCTTTTAGTTTTTCTTTTAATTTTTCGTAAGCGGTATAATTATTCCGGGTGTAATTCACCTGGATGTTTCCATCATCCCGAAGGGAGACACGATTGTCGGGACCAGGAAGATCTTCCGCCGTTAACCAAAAATCAATACTCATCTCTTTGAGTTCTTCGTAAGTTTTGCCCGGGAATAATGTTTCGCCCATCCATAATATTGTGTCGGGATCGTTTCTTCCCATCAACTGTATTTCGCCCAGGGGGTATTCGCTGTCATCAGCACCGTGATAAAAATCGGCGAGGCCTAAACTTTTTTGAAAGACACAATCATTTTTCTTTTTGGTAAAAGCCACCAGGCAGCCGTTGTGATGCAACATCAGGTTTCTTCCCACCTGGTCTGATGAATTGGCCAATCCTGTTGGATGTTTTGCATTGGCACTGCGCAATAACAAAGCAGCGGAGTTCACCGCGCCACAAGCCACGATCACTATGTCGGCATTAAATACAATGCGTTCGCCTTTTACATCGGCAATCACTTTGGTTATTTTAGTTCCTTCTTCATTTGTATCAAGCTTTTCCACGTAAGCATGGGTGAGTAGCGTAACATTTTTATTCATCAATGCGGGACGCAGGCATCTTACCTGTCCATCGGCTTTGCTGTCGGTGAGATCAGGAAAGCCATCAAAATTTTCCAATACCAGTGGTGCTTCCGTTTCCGTATAGTCCTGTGGCAGCCGCACACCCATTGGCAGGGGAAAAGGTTTTAATCCCAGTGTTTTCATTTTTTGTTCCAGGTCCATGATCAATGGCTCATAGGGCAGTGGTGGTAATGGATATTCACTATTGGCAGGCGGCTCGCTGGGATCAACACCTCTTTTGCCATGAACACTGTATAACTGCTCGGCCTGGGTATAATAATTTTCCAGCGTAGGATAACCAAATGGCCAGGCAGGCGAGGTACCGCCATAATGTTGTACTTCTTCAAAGTCAGATTCACGGAAGCGGAATAAAGCAGCGCCATACATTTTGCTATTGCCACCAACATTATAATGGATATAAGGTTTGAAAGGCTTGCTATCTTTATCATACCAATCTTCTTTGGGGCGATAGCGTCCCAGTGTTACCACTTCATGCGGATCCCAGTTTTGTTTTTCTTTGGGAATAAAGCCACCTCTTTCCAGTATCAAAATTTTTTTGCCGGTCGGCGCCAGTTTATAAGCCATGGTGCTGCCACCGCTACCGGTGCCAATGATGATGATATCGTAATGGTTGATCATATTTGAAGTTTGAGATTTGAAGTTTTCATTTCTTCTGTTGATACAAAGAGAAGATGAAAACAAAAAAATCTTTGTCGGGCAAGTGACGGAAAATTTTTATTACCCGAATCCACGGCATAATGTGGACAGAAGTGTCAGTTCTTTTACAATTGGCGCCGCGGCTCCTGATCAACTTTGGTTAAAATTTGATTGTATGAACAAAATAAAGTGGTTACTCATTCTTACCCTGTTGGCAAATCTTTCTTTGCAGGCGCAACGATCTGCTACATTTATTGAGTCTGGAAAAGCGATCCGCGGTTATGACCCTGTTGCTTATTTTACCCAAAGCAAAGCGGTGAAAGGAAATGATAAACTCATTTACCAATGGAATAATGCCAGCTGGCATTTTTCTTCGGCGGAAAACCTGGAGCTTTTTAAGACAAACCCCGAAAAATATGCGCCGCAATACGGTGGCTATTGCGCCTATGGGTTATCGAATGGCTACAAAGCACCGACTTCTGCTGATGCATGGACTATTGAGAACGGAAAACTTTATCTCAATTATAATTTAAAAGTAAGAGAGGAGTGGAACAAAGACCGGCAACAGAGAATTGAAAAGGCTGATAAGAACTGGCCGGAAGTAAAGGATAAGGGATAGGCTAAAAAAAATGTCACTTCAATTTTCCCGGGTGGTGAGTTTATAACGGAAAAGGTTAGAACAAAATCATAAATTACATGGCTGTAAATTTTTGCCGGCGCATTTCCAAGTTTCGTTATCCTAAGAATAGCTATGTGCTAATATCTATGTGCCTGTGTTTCTATTGTGGTTAAAATTTTTTACCACATCGGCATAGAGAAAACATAAGTGTTCACATAGACTGGTAGTTAGTGAAACTTTTAAATGCGCTGCTTAACCCCTGCAACTATAAATAACCCTTCCTGATGAATGAAAAAGTAAAGATCATTAGCACTGAAATTCTTTCCAGCAACTGGTATACGCTCAAAAAACTCACTTATCAAATTCAAAAAACCAATGGGGATCTGCAAACGCAGCAGCGGGAAGCTTATGACCGTGGCAATGGCGCTACCATCCTGCTCTATAATAAAGAAAAGAGAACGGTGATACTGACCCGCCAGTTTCGGCTGCCTACTTTTATCAATGGCAATGAAACCGGCATGCTGATAGAAGCATGTGCTGGTTTGCTGGACCAGGATAACCCGGAAGATTGCGTCCGCCGGGAAACCGAAGAGGAAACTGGTTATAAAGTATCGGATGTCCGCAAGATATTTGAAGCCTATATGTCACCGGGTTCGGTAACGGAACTGATCTATTTTTTCATCGCCGAATATTCACCGCTGATGAAAGTGCACGATGGCGGCGGGATGGAACATGAACAGGAAGATATTGAAGTGCTGGAGCTGTCGATGGACAAGGCCTATGATATGATCAGCAACGGTGAGATCAAAGACGGAAAAACGATCATGCTTTTACAGTATGCAAAGTTGAATAATATTGTTTGAAGCAATCAAAAGGACGACAATTAAAAATTTTGGAACATGAAACTAAATTACTACCAGGTTGACGCTTTTACCGATGCCATCTTTGGCGGTAATCCAGCTTGCGTCGTACCGCTGGATGAATGGTTGCCTGGTGAACTGCTGCTGAAGATTGCGAAAGAAAACGCTGTTCCGGAAACCGCTTTTTTTATACCTTCTGGCGATGCATTTGCATTAAGATGGTTCACCCCGGAGATCGAAATGGATCTCTGCGGCCATGCCACACTGGCGACCGCTCATGTTTTAAAGCAACATCTTTCGCTGGAAAGTGGCAAGATTATTTTTCAGTCGAAAAGCGGTGAATTGCAGGTGACGATAGCAAATGAATTGTATACGCTGGACTTTCCATCGCGGATGCCGGTGCGGGCAGCATTGCCGGCTATCATTCAAGCTTCATTGAGTGTACAACCTGCGGAAACCTGGCTGTCGAGGGATTATATGCTGGTGTATGAAAATGAACAGGCAATCAGGGAGATTCAAATAAACAGGCAGGTATTGGACCAGGTTAACCTCGATCCCGGTGGCATCATCATTACAGCTAAAGGTGAACAATGTGATTTCGTATCTCGTTTTTTTGTACCACAGGCTTCCATCTTTGAGGACCCGGTTACGGGTTCGTCGCATTGTAGCCTGATACCTTACTGGAGCAAAAGATTGGGTAAGACAAAAATGACAGCCCGCCAACTTTCTGAAAGAGGAGGCAAGTTATCTTGTGAGGATAAAGGAGACCGGGTATTGATTGCCGGCCATGCGAGAACTTATTCGATGGGAACATTGTGGACGGAATGAGGTTGTTTTTGTTATGAATAAGAGGGATAGTTGTTATGTTTGGGGTAAAAAATACGGACACCCCGGCGTCAGCAGCATCTCATGAGACTAGTCATCATAATTTCAGTTTTCTCTTTCTTGATTTCTTGCAGTTGGAAGAAATATCCAGCAGAGAAGTACACAATTTCCAAACGGCATAGAGATTTGATATCTTCTTACAAAGTGGGCGATACATTGAAATTTAAGAACAGCAAAGGAAACCTTGCTCTCTACTTAATTCCCAGGATCGATTCTTCACTACAT
Organism: Terrimonas pollutisoli; assembly: GCF_029360765.1. Taxonomy (GTDB): domain Bacteria; phylum Bacteroidota; class Bacteroidia; order Chitinophagales; family Chitinophagaceae; genus Terrimonas_B; species Terrimonas_B pollutisoli. Next base: position 587,450 of record NZ_JARKNA010000001.1, read on the forward strand.
AATGAACGAGGATTCTTTATGAATGCAAGAGAGTATAAAGACATTTCAATCGCTTGTCATGAAATAACAAATCCAAGAAGAGGGTATGATGACTATAGCCTCATTTTGATAACGAAATATCCTGACGAAGATTCAATATATTTCAATTTACGATTGAAAGACTTTTACGGGATAAACCCAGGTGACCAGTTTTGCCATAACAAGGATACGGTGATTGTTAACGACTTTTCATTTTCAAATTATTACTCGTTTCGACCGTATAATTATGCACAGCAAAAAGATTCTAACTCTATTGCAAAAATTTATATGACCAACGATCAAGGCATTGTTGCTTATCAGTACGTGAATGGAGAATGGTGGACAAAGGTAAAATGAATGCTCACTTGCCTAGTAGTCAACGATTATTTGTGCAACCTTATGCAGGCAATAGTTTCCTTTCACACTTCCTCTACTTCCACTTTCATCTTTGCTTCTTCCATTTTACTTTCATACAAACGATATTGCTTTATCACTCTCAACACTTCTGCTACACCCCAGGCCTGGGCTACGCAACCCCGTGGATGATGCGGTGGGGCAGCATCAAATATTTCAGACACGGAACCAATACATCCTTCCGCCAGGTGATAACTGAAGTCTGCGATTATTTTTTTGGCTTTGCTTTTTCCCATCAATCCATCTAATCCCACAAATTCCGGTACAGACATGATCGCATCTACATAAGGACCCAACAGCCAGCTCCACACAGTGCCCTGGTGGTACGCTGAATCCCGGTGCCATTGATCGCCGCCATACTTAGGTATATAATGAACGTCTTCAGCCGGTAAACTTCTTAAACCGACAGGTGTGTACAATTTTTCTTCCACCACCTGCAGTACTGACCTGGCTTTTTCTCCTTCTATCAAAGCAAAGGGCAGGCTGATCGCCAATAGTTGATTGGGTCTTAAAGTCGCATCTGGTTCACCGTTTTCATCGATGACATCGTATAAATAATTGCCTGTTTCATTCCAGAATTGACGGTTGAAACTGTCTTTGGCTTTTTCAGCACTGAGATTTACCACAATGGCATCATGCTCCTGTTGATTGAGCCGTAATAATTCAGCAAATATTTTTAGTGCATTGTACCAAAGAGCCTGTATCTCCACGGCCTTGCCCATTCTGGGTGTTACTACCCAGTCGCCGATCCTCGCATCCATCCAGGTCAATTGTTGTCCCTCTTCTCCAGCATACAATAAACCGTCGGTGTCCACTTTGATATTATACCTTGTGCCTTTGAAATGCCAGTCAATGATCTCTTTTAATACCGGTAATATTTCGTTTAAGATAAACTCGTTGTCCCCGGTAGCCTGCAGGTATTTATAGGTGGCTACAAAATACCACAGCGTTCCATCCACATTGTTGTATTCCGGCTCTTCACCATTATCCTGGAAGCGGTTGGGCAGCATGCCGCGACCTGTATTTTTTGCAAAAGCCAATAAGATTTTCCTGGCATCTTCATAACGTCCGGTACTGAGACAGAGGCCTGGCAAACTGATCATGGTATCACGTCCCCAATCAGTAAACCAATGATAGCCGGCGATGATGGTGGCGGCCTCCCCTAAATCCCCTCCCATGGAGGGGACTTGCGAAGACTCCGCTATTTGTATTCTGCGTTTTACAATGAATTGATCAGCGGCGAGTACTAATTGCTTTATTGTTGCATCATCCGGTTGATCGGTGAGTAGTAATTCTCTTCGCTGCCTTTCTTTTTCCATCAGCTCATCAGCATTACGACTTGCCGGGTTTTCTGTAGATACGATAATGCTCAACGAATCACCCTCCTGTAATGAGATGGAAAGAATTCCATGATTGAAAAGATCTTCCGTGTAATCCAGGCCACGGTATTGCTCTACGCTATATTGAAACTGGTTGAACCATCGCGGTGAATGCTGGTAAGCAGCACCGGGCATTTGAATATATAAATTTGTTTTACCATCCGGCACTACATGCAATAACCCATTATCAAAATTTGCATCCCAATGCATTTGAGGACCTGCCTGCTGCAGTGAATGGTATCCTCTTGCTGCAACGAGCGGTAAGAGTTCCATGGTGAACGATCCCGGTGCCTGCAACACATCATAACGAATAACGATAGTATTCTCGCCGTGTATCATCCCGATTGCCTTTTTCAAACGGATACCATTTATCTCATATGTCCATTCCGGAAAAATTTGCCTGCTAAAAAGGCTGAGATACTGATGACCTTTCGGGTGTATGATATTATCCGGGTAAAGATTGGTACCCAATTCAATTCTTTCTTCGCCGACTATAATGATTTCATCCAGTTTGGAAAGTAAAACCATTCGCTCTGTCGGTGGCACAATGGCGGCTACCAGCAAGCCATGATAGCGGCGGGTATTGCAGCCGATAATCGATGATCCCGACCAGCCACCGAGCCCGTTTGTTTCCAGCCACTCGGCCCCCTCCAAACCTTTTTGAAAATCATAAATGAATTTCATCTTCTAAATTTTATGCTGAGAAGAAAACTACAGTTGATGTGTTAGCACAGCAGATGATTGTTTAACCGCTGCCTGGCCTCCCTCTCCTTGGGAGAGGGAATGAGGGTGAGGTTTACTGATCCTATTGATCAATTCTGCAACCACACCGGTCCATCCTGTTTGATGCGAAGCTCCCACACCTCTGGCCGTGTCACCGTGAAAATATTCATAGAAAAGAACGAGGTCTTTGAAATGGGGATCATCACGATAAACAGCATAGTGATCATTAACCGGGCGGTGTCCTGTTTCATCTTGCCGGAAGGTAGACACCAGGCGTTTTGAAATTTCGTCCGCAATTTTTTGCAAGGGCATTTGATTACCTGAACCAGTTGGCAACTCAACAGTCAGTTCATCTTTGTAATACTCTGCATAATGATTGATGGCGTTGACCAATAAATAATTCATCGGCATCCATACAGGGCCGCGCCAGTTGCTGTTGCCACCAAATAAATTGCTGTTGCCTTCAGCCGGCTGATAATTCAATCCAAACTGTTGTCCATCGATATCTATAGAGTAGGGTGTTTCATGCAGTTTTGAAATGGAGCGAATACCAGCTTTGCTCAAAAACTCTTTCTCATCCAATAATGCTTTTAATAATTTTTCCAGTCTTTGCCTTGGTACCAGGGACAATAAGATGTCATCGTGATTTTTTAATTCTTCGATCACGAGGTACTGACCATTGTCCCGCCGGTAACGTTGAAACCATTTTAACCGGCGATGAAAATCGGGTAGTTTTTCCAGCAAATCTTTTTTGAGCACCATTACAGCAAACAACGTTGACAAGCCAACAAGACTGCGAACCTTTAACGGTATATATCGTCCATTGGGTAAGGAAAGCACATCGTAGAAAAATCCTTCGTCTTCATCCCAGGCGCCGGTCCAATTCTCGCCAATGCGGTTGAGTGATTCTGCAATGTAAACGAAGTGCTCAAAGAATTTTGTGGTCACATCTTCGTACCTGGGATTGTGCTGTGCAATTTCCAACGCCATCTCCAGCATGTTCAGGCAATACATCGCCATCCAACTGGTTCCATCTGCCTGCTCCAGTGTGCCGCCACCGGGTATCATATTGCTGCGGTCAAACACGCCGATATTATCCAAGCCTAAAAATCCGCCTTCAAAAACATTATTGCCCTTGTGGTCCTTGCGGTTGACCCACCAGGTAAAATTGATCAGCAGCTTTTGAAACACTCGTTCTAAAAAATCAATATCGGGTTTTCCTGTTTTTGCCTTGTCCATTTTATACACCTGCAAACAACTCCAGGCATGTACCGGCGGGTTCACATCACTAAAGGCCCATTCGTAAGCGGGTAGTTGTCCATTGGGATGCATGTACCATTCCCGCAAAAAAAGAATCAACTGGTCTTTGGCAAATTGCGGATCGATCATGCTAAGCGGTACACAATGAAAAGCGAGGTCCCACGCCGCATACCAGGGATATTCCCATTTGTCGGGCATTGAAATGATGTCTTCATTATTCAGCGTATGCCAATGATGATTGCGACCTGTCTTTCTTGACTCCGGTGGTGCTGGCTGGCCGGGATCACCATTTAACCATCGGGGTATATCAATATTAAAATACTGTTTGCTCCAGAGCATACTGGCAAAAGCCTGCCGCTGGATATTGATAAGGTCTTTGTCTTTGGCTGTTGTGATGCCTGCATAAAACTCATCCGCTTCCTCCATTCGTTGTTGAAACAGCTCATCAAATTTTTTTCCAAACGGTGATTCCTTTATTTCTTCTTTTGTCAAACGCAAATGAATAGAAGCGGATGAGTGGCCGGGAATATTGAATTCATAAACAGGAGAAAATTTGGTGCCTTCTTTTCTTTCCTGCAACCAATCGAAATTTTTATGGATGACAGCGTCATGAAAAGCATCTTTTACAAAAGGAGACGGATTGCGCTGACCGTATAATCGCTCTGTATTGGTTTCATTCTCCGTAAACAGGCAATGATCAGTCTTTTCAAAATAAAAATGATAGAGACCATTTTGTTCATGCGTAATAGTTGCTGCACCATGTTCATTCGTTAACTCAGCTAACCGGATCGATGGTTTCTTTTTCATCAACCCAAAACTCCAGAGGTTGCGCAGCCACAAAGTGGGCAACAAAGCTATATAAGCATTTTCGCTGCCGCGGTTGTGGACAGTAATGCGGATGCCAATATCTTCTGCATTATTTTTTGCATATTCTGTAAATACATCAAAGTATTTGCCTTCGTTAAAGACACCGGTATCCAGCAATTCATATTCCGGTTCATACCGTGACCGGTTGCGGTTGGTGTTTACCAGGTCTGCATAGGGATATGCAGCCTGCGGATATTTGTACAGGTGCTTCATATAAGAATGGGTCGGCGTGCTATCCAAGTAATAATAGAGCTCTTTCACATCCTCACCGTGATTGCCTTCGTTGCCCGTCAGGCCAAACAATCTTTCTTTCAATATGGGATCTTTTCCATTCCACAAAGTCAATGCAAAACAGATACGCTGCATTTCATCGCTAATGCCGGCAATGCCATCTTCACCCCAGCGATATACTCTCGACCTCGCATGGTCATGCGGAAAATGATCCCATGCATTTCCATACTCACTATAATCTTCCCGCACGGTGCCCCATTGACGTTCGCTGAGATAAGGTCCCCATTTTTTCCAGTGGTTATTTTTTAATCGAACCTGTTCTGCATTCATGGTAAATGATTTTTTATTTTTATGTAGCCGGCTTCAGTTATTCTATTCAGCTTCGTTGCGTCGCACACTTCAACTTCCTGTTCGCTATTCGGCCTCACCCTCCTTCTCCCTCTCCCAAAGAGAGGGAGCGGAACTGAATTACTAATCCAAACTTTATAACTACCATATCATCATTATCTCTCTATTCAACATTTTCGAAGACTCGGATAATTTTTTAAGTCGCCGAAAAGCAAGGGCTGTGTTTTGCAAGTCTCCCCTTTAGGGGACAGGGGGTTTTACCCATTATCCTCAAACCCCGGATACAATGTCATGCCACCATCTACAAACAAGGTTGTTCCGTTTACATAATCAGCATCATCGCTTGCCAGCCACACGGCCGCTTTACCAATATCTTCCACTTGTCCCACTCTTTTTTGCGGGATCAGTTTCAATAGATTTTGTAAATGCTCGGCGGTGTCCCATGCATCATGATTGATAGGTGTTGCAATAGCACCGGGAGCAATGGAATTGATACGAATTTTCTTCGGGGCAAATTCCTGTGCAATGGTTTTCATCATCAGGTTTACACCGCCTTTGCTGGCGGCGTAGTTGGCATGGCCTGCCCAGGGAATTACTTCATGTACACTACTCATACAAATAATTTTACCGGCACTCTTTGATTTGCCATTGACCCCGCGGCGCAAAAATTCCTTGATGGCTTCCCTGGCACATAAAAATTGCCCGGTGAGGTTTACGCCCAGCACAAAGTTCCATTGATCCAATGTCATTTCCGTAAATGGCGCATCTTTTTGTAAACCGGCATTGTTCACCAGTATATCTACCGTTCCAAACTGGCCGATCACATCGGCAAACATTTGTTGAACATCTGCTTCTTTACTGACATCTGCCTGGTAGCTGATCGCTGTTCCGCCATTGGCGGCTATTTCATCTACTACCTGTTGCGCCATTGCTTTGGTAGAAGCAACCGGGTAGTTTACTACGACTGTAGCGCCGGCTTTTGCCAACTCTTTGGCACAGCCGGCGCCAATACCGCTGCTGGCGCCTGTTACAATGGCGATTTGTCCGTCCAGTTTTTGTTTCATTTGTATATTTTTCATTGTTTTTTGGCCAAATGCCCGCCTGACCGGACGGGCAGGGAATTCGCCATAAAAATTTTCATCGCGGTTGGTATGAATTTGCCCGAAAATTTTTATGGCTCATTTCATCTGTTTTTTGATTGAGTTAATTGCTTAAAATGTTGAAAGGAATATGCCTGGAGGAACTCTTTTTTCCCTCGATTACTTTTTTGATCAGCGAGATTTCAAAATCGGCAACCAGGTTGGTATAATGTTGAAATACTTCTTTGGCGCTGGAATCGGTGACATATTTGCCGGCGCCATCCTTGCGGCTATCTTCCGCCATATAGTAGAAATAATCTGCAGATTGTAAACGTCCCCAAATATCAGCGGCCCTTTTATCCGTTGATTGCAGTACCAGGTTTTCGATGCTGTAAATTTTTTTCAGCGTATTATTCTGCATGACGTTTTCACACCAAACACAACTTGAACTGGACCGGTCTTCCCATGAAATAGTTTGCGGAACATCGTACAATCCTTTCGGGTATTTTTCTTCGAGTATATTAACCGGTGTAGAAAAAGAAAAGTTGTTGTTCGCCAATACGGCTGCAGGCAGTGAAGCGAGAAAATCGAAAATACCTGTTTCACTTTTTTTGTGTACTCCAAATGTTTCGTAGTCCATGAAAAGATTGATCACATCCGGATCGGCCGGGTGGTGATGCAACCATTCGGCAAACTTATCGGCCGTCAACGGATGCTCTGTCCAGTTAGCATCGCCAAAACGAAAAGCTATATCATCGGATAAAGTGACATTGCGCAGTAATACATACAAATCCTCATTTCCCGGTGCTGCATATACCAGGTTGCAGTCACGTCCCTGTAATATTCTTTCGGCCCCTTCACACAAAACGGCTTTGAATCCCATGCCCGCTGCGAGTTTAGCAATTCGGTTGTTATGGATAAGTTCTGTATTCCTGAAAATAACGGGATCGCTGTCAAAAAGAGTATTGATCAGCTCACAGTGTTTGTGAACCTGGCGTTGAAACTCTGCTATCGAATAAAGGGAACTCAGGGAATGGTAATAAGTCTCTGCTGTAAACTCCACGCAGCCGGTAGCAGCGAGTTCCCTGAATGATTGTATTACATCAGGCCGGTATTGTTGAATAAGCTCCAGCACAGTCCCACTGAGCGAAAAGCTGCAGCGAAATTTTCCTTTTTGTTGTCGGATCTGCTGGTATATGATTTCATTAGCCGGTAGCCAGCATTCATTAGCCAGCCGGTTAATGTTTTCTTCATCTGCTGCGGCATCTTCGTAGCAATGACAGGCATCAATATCTTTCGCCTCATATTTTTTCAGGCGATACGGTTGATGCACTTTGAAGTATAAGCATACTGATACCATTCGATTTGTTTTAAATACCGAAATAGAATTGTGAGTACTGAATTGGAATGGTGAGTAACCAGGAATTTTTTTTTTACTTGTCACCCTGATCAATCAATTCATCACGATGCATAGTAAGCAGGATTAACATGGCAAAAATTGCGGGCAGGGGAGTTACTTACTATTCTCATTTCTTCTCATCACTTGTCAATGTAAAACTAATACCGCGTGAACAGGTTCGCTGTCGTGCTATTTACATTCCTAACAAGTTTGTTGACTTTTTTTTCACTTCTCACTTCTAGTTCCACGCAACAGGGTTATTCAATTCAATTGATTTGCGATTGTAGCATAAGAGACCGGAACTGCGGAGTTCATTCAACAGCATATTTACGCTCTGGCGGGAGGTAGCGATAAAGCCGGCGATATCGCTATGCGTAAGATAATTATTCAGGATGATCTTATCGCCCTTACGATTACCATCGGTGCGGGCCCAATTTTTAATGAAACGTATCAACCTGTCTTTTGTATCAAGAAATACCAGGTCGGCATGTCGGGTTTCCAGTCGTTGTAATTTACTGGTCACTTTCCGGGCATAGTTTAATATCATCTGTGGATTATCTTCCAGTATGCGCCTGAAATCGCTGACATGAAAAGTACAGATAACCGTATTTGCCGTTAATGCTTCAGCACACTCGTCGCTGGTAAGAAGGCCTTCCAATCCCAGGTCGCCAAAGATGTCCGGTTCAGTAAGAATATCCTTTACTAATTCATTTTCCATGGCGCCGTTGTCAGTGATCTTTACTTTTCCTTTTACCAGGAAATGTATTTTGCTAAAACCTGTTTCGCCATAGCCGATGATCTCACCGCGGTATACGGTTTTCATTTTTGCCAGCGAGGCGGCGACTTGCAATTTTTGTTCTGGTAAAGAAGCCAGTAGTGGATGATTCTTCAGATAGAAGTATTTCATTTCGTCAGACATGGTAAAGTGGTTTTAAGATTTTCAATAAATATTTAGTAAGTGGTTAATGCATTTTCAATTTTAGAGATCATTACATTTTTGGGTGTAAGACCTGTTACATGGTCGATTACTTCGCCACGGCGGAAAAAAAGAATGGTGGGAAATTCCATTACACCGTATTCACGATCAATACCGGTTTCTTTTTCTACATCCACGGTATAAAAATCAGCCTGCCCTTTATAGGATTTTGCCAGCTCTTCATAGATCGGGGAAATGATCTGGCAGGCGCCGTTCCATTCTATTTTAAATTGTACCAATGTTAACCCGGTGCTGTTGACTACTTCCTGTTTGAAGGCTTTCCTGGAGATCATTTTATTCATGAGTTTTTGTTTTGTCTGTGACTATTAGCCAACCGGCGTGCCAGAAAAAAATAGGTGTCGTGGTATGTTTCATGAAAGCCTTTGCCGCAAAGGATTTCAAGGTTTTTTTCTGTGAAATTTTTCCAGGCCAAAGACGCCCTGTTTTTCCCAAAATTTTGGGATTGTCCCGAAATATTGGGAGGCCCTGTTGGGAGAAAATTTTTTATTTACACAGGTAAATCCCGGGGACTAAAAAAATCGTATTAGCCATATGATTTGTCTTTCGGCTCTTTCAATTCATTTAACAACTAAAACCCCGGGGTTGTCAATCAGCCGACAGGAGACGGGACCGACGATTGCTAGTTTTGAGAAATAAAAATCAGACATGAACAAACAATTTTATTTGACGCTGGTCCTGACAGGATTTTTTATTTCCCTTTTTGGCCAGGAACCTTCTGCTCTGCGAAAAAGGCAGTTTAACCTGGAAGATAATATTGCAATAGAGGGTTATGATCCTGTAGCTTATTTCAAAAACAACAAGGCTACTAAAGGCAAGAAAGAATTTGCGGTCAGCCACCAGGGGGTGATCTATTATTTTGCTTCCGCTGAAAACAAAGAGGAGTTTAAAAAAACACCAGGCCGTTACGAACCCGAGTATGGCGGCTGGTGCGCCTATGCTATGGGTGCAAAGGGAGAAAAAGTGAGTGTAGACCCCGCCACATATAAGATCGTCAACGGTAAGCTTTATCTTTTTTACAATAGCTTTCTCAACAATACGCTGAAGAGCTGGAATAAGGATGAAGCACACCTAAAGACCGAAGCGGATAAGAACTGGAAAAAAATCTATCATTAATCATTCAATACCATAACCAATGAACTGGACTATCGCCGGGATCTGGGCTTTGCGAATACTTGCCGCCCTGATCCTTTTGCAAACCTTATTTTTTAAGTTCTCCGGAGCGGAAGAATCGATATATATCTTTTCTACGCTGGGTATGGAACCATGGGGCCGTATCGGCACGGGTGTACTGGAGCTGATAGCTTCAGTGCTTATTTTGTATCCCAGGACAACTTTTATTGGAGCGGCCCTGGGGGCAGGACTGATGGCAGGTGCCCTGTTCTTTCATCTGGCAAAGTTGGGCATTGCGGTACGGGGTGATGGGGGCCAGTTATTTATTTATGCATTGCTGGTGTTTATGAGCTGTCTTGCTTTAATGATCATTTACAAAAAAGAACTGAATAATATTTTCAAATTAATCTTACATAAACCATTTAATCTATGAAAGGGATATTGATGACGATGATAGGCGCAGTACTTTTTTTAGCTGCCTGTGTCAAGGAAAATACTCCGGAAATTCAGTTGGATAACAACGTAGACACTACGATTGCAATACCACAGAATAACGGTAACTTCATGAACGGGCCGTATGGGTCAGTATCTGGTATGGCGACCGTCTATAGAAAGAACGATTCATTGCTTCTTGCATTGACTAATATGTCCATTTCAAACGGACCGGATCTCCACGTGTATATTTCCAAAGAAGTGCAACCGGCCAACTTTATAGATTTGGGCAGCCTTCAATCCACCAAAGGGAACCAATTATATGTCATTCCCGGCAATCCTGATTTTTCCCAATATAAATATGCACTGATCCATTGCAAAAAATATAATCATCTTTTCGGCAGTGCGGAATTAAAATAGGAAAATAAAAACCATAGATCATAAACCATAAACTCATAGTATGCTGCTAAAACAACCCATTCAAAATGTATTTGTGCAGTTGTCTGAGTCGCTGCACCAGTTATCGGATGCCGAATATTCACAGCCGAGTAAAATATTATTCAATGCCAGCATCGGGCAACATGTGCGGCACATTATTGAACTGTTTCTCTGCCTGGAAAAAGGCTACGAAACCGGTGTGGTGAATTATGAAAAAAGGAAAAGAGATTACCAGATCGAAACGAGTAAGGGTATCGCGGCCGAATTGCTGAAAGACATTTATCACCGGATCGACAGGCCGAATATTGACCTGGTGATGGAAGCGGAAGACTATGAAGATAGCGAAACAGTGATTGCTATTCCCAGCAACTACTATAGAGAAATAGCCTATAACCTGGAGCATACCATACATCACATGGCACTGATCCGGGTAGGCATCAACGAGGTTTCAGCTATTCAACTGCCGGATGATTTTGGTGTTGCTTACTCAACTATAAAATTCAGGAAACAATGTGCACAGTGACTTATATACCGTGCAGGGAAAAATATTTCATCACCTCTAACCGGGACGAGAAATATAGCCGCAGCACCGCGATAGCGCCTGTGGTTTATGAGGTCAACCAGCGAAAACTCATCTTTCCCAAAGATGCGGATGCCGGTGGAAGCTGGATTGCCCTGGATGAAAATGGTAATACAGCGGTTTTATTGAACGGCGCATTTGAGAAGCATGAGCCAACTCCGCCTTACAGGCAAAGTCGTGGCCAGGTTTTTTTGGCCATCGTTACTGCTCAAAAACCGGTTTTGCATTTTCAAGTGGTTGATTTATCAGGAATCGAACCGTTTACTATTATTATTCTCGACAGGCATCATTTACACGAATGCAGGTGGGATGGCGCGGACAAATACAGCAAGCAGTTAAAAAAACACCAGCCCTATATTTGGTCTTCTGTGACTTTATACGACAGTGATACAATAGAGAAAAGGGAAAAATGGTTCGTTGATTTTTTGAAACTTCATGGAGAGCCAACACAGAAAGATATTTTGGAGTTTCATCGTTTTGCCGGGGATGGAGATCCGGATAATGACTTGCTGATGGAAAGGGATGGTATGTTTTCAACAGTAAGTATCACCAATATTTTATTAACAAGCGACCGGGCCAGTATGAAATATATTGACATAAAAAACAATCGTACAACAGAACGAAAGATTGAACTTCTCAACACAATGGAAATGGCATGATCCGAAAAATTTTATACCGGCCTTTTTTTATACGCCTGCTGCATTGGGAATATTGGCCCTTTCATGTGGTGTATGGGCCCATGTATGTTTACTGGCTGATGCTTTGCGCCAGGTCCCGCTCATTCTTTTTTTTCAATACGGCAAATCCATCGATCATCAATGGGGGCTTCCTGATGGAATCCAAAAAAGCGATCTATGATCTGATACCAGGGGATTATTATCCTAAAACCATATTGTTTAAGGCTGGTGCCAGCGAAGAAAATATTTTACTTACGATCAGCGAACAGCAACTCCGGTTTCCACTGGTAGGTAAACCCGATATTGGCATGCAGGGCAAGGGCGTCAAAAAGTTGCACAATGCCAGCGAACTCTTTGCTTATGCATCGTATTCAAAAGTTGATTTTTTGGTTCAGGAGTTTGTGCCGTATGAAAATGAGTTGGGAATTTTTTATTATCGGTATCCGGACCAAACCCGGGGTCGCATTTCCGGCATTGTAGAGAAAGAATTTTTATCTGTTACCGGTGATGGCATTTCCAGTATTGAAACATTATTGCGAAAAGAAAAGCGATATGTGCTCCAGTTGGATGAGCTTCGAAAAACTTATGGTGGAAAATTAAATGAAGTGCTGGCACATGGCGAAAAATTCCTGCTGGTGCCCTATGGCAACCACGTTCGGGGTGCTAAATTTTTGGATTCAAGTCACCTGGCAGACGAGAAACTCCGCGGAGTGATTGACGAAGTTTGTCAACAGGTAGAGGGCTTTTATTTTGGTCGCCTGGATATTCGCTACAATACCCTGGAAGAATTGAGGGAAGGGAAAAATTTTTCAATCATAGAACTAAACGGCGCCGGTAGCGAACCTACACATATGTATGACCCCGGGCACAGCATCTTTTTTGCCTGGAAAGAAATTATCCGCCATTGGAACATCTTATCCCGTATCAGCCGCATCAATCACCGCTTGCTGCAAAAGCCCTATATGAAAATGACAGATGGTCTTGAAATGCTGAAGGCGAATAAACGCTATGTAAAACTGATCAACGGTCATGAACGACAAAGGGCCTGACTAAAGAGAACAGAGTTTCATTTTTTTTTATGACACCGATATGCACCCTCCGATTTGTGGGGATAATAATTTTTATTCTGCTTGCATTTAGCATCAGCAATCACTAAGCATTGAATCGATTCGACATTTGAACCAGTAAAATTTTCAGTGAATAATCAATGGTGTTTGATTCAACAAAATGTTTTGGGAAGATAAACCACGGGGTCAAAGAGCCGCTGAGATACACAGGGATATTTCAACCTGTCTCTTACGTGTAGTTCAATCAAACTATGCAAGCAGTTCGGCGTAAGTTTCACGCAGAGAACGCAAAGGGGCAGTGACGCAAAGGGTCACGATTCAAATAATCTTTGTGTCCCGGTGACTTTGTGCCTCCTGTGGTTCAAAAATATTCTTACCTAAACGACAGTGAATGCGCAATGTTCAATAATAAAAGTGACCTTTAAAAATATTGCTCGTTAGCGATTAGGAGTTTCTCTTTTAATTCCCAGCTTCTTCATCCTTGCTTCAAGGGTGGTGGCATTAAGCCCTAATATTTTTGCCGCGCCTTTCTCACCACTTACTTTCCAGCCTGTTTTTTTGAGTATTTCGATGATATGTTCTTTTTCTACATCCTCCAATCTTGCGGTGGTACTAGTAGCGCCATTAGTCGAATCATCCATTTTTTCAGTGGGTATCCAATCGCCATACTCCAGCGAACCATTGCGGCTTAAGATCATGGCCCGTTCAATAATATTTTCCAATTCACGGATATTGCCCGGCCAATCATAAGCCATCAGCGCTTCAATGACATCGGCGGGTACATTGGTAACCTTCTTACCGATCTTGCCTTCATGTTTTTGGCAAAAATGTTTTATCAATAATGGAATGTCTTCTTTTCTTTTTCGAAGCGGAGGGCAGATGATAGGAAAAACATTCAGGCGATAGTAGAGATCTTCCCGGAATTCTTTTTTTTCAATAGCCTGTTGCAGGTTGCGGTTGGTGGCGGCGATCACCCTCACATTCACCTTCATTGTTTTTGGATTGCCTAATCTTTCAAATTCTCCTTCCTGCAATACCCGGAGCAGTTTGGCCTGCAACTCAACCGGCAATTCACCGATCTCATCTAAAAAAATAGAACCGCCATCAGCCAGTTCAAAACGTCCGATCTTTCTTTCCATGGCGCCGGTAAAAGCGCCTTTTTCGTGACCAAACAATTCACTCTCGATCAGGTTAGCCGGTAACGTAGCACAATTTACTTTTACCAACGGCCGCTTGCTGCGGTTGCTTACATTATGCACGGCCCGTGCTATTAACTCTTTACCCGTACCGGATTCTCCCAATATCAACACCGTGGAGTCAGTTGCTGCAACCTGTTCGATCTGTTGTAATACTTTTTGAAAATTGTTGCTCTTGCTGATGATCTCTTCAAAATTGTAAGTCAGCTTTATTTCTTCCTGCAGGTATTTATTCTGCGCCTGCAATCTTGCCTGTTCCTGCTCCATCAACACCTTGTCGGTGATATCGACAAACATAGTGCGGGTAAATTGCCCGCCTGCATCCGGGTTTGACCACCATTGTATCCAGATAGGTTTGCCATTGTCTTTTCGTCTCAGTTCGAGAACAACACCACTCGTATCAGTGCCTCTGCCAATCGAGTCGAATGCTTCTTTCAATCTCCGCTGTGCATCCGGGGTATCAGGCGCCAATGTCTTTCCATATGTATAAGGGACCTCGTCCGGTCTAACTCCCAATATGCGCAAAGCGGCACGATTAGCTTTGATAAATTTTGAATCCAGCCCTTCATGAACATAGGCAATGGGTGCTTCTTCAAAAAGATCACGGTAGCGTTGATCACTTTCTTTCAGCAATACCTGCAGTTCGGCATTGGCGATTTTTAATTTCTCTTCAGCTTTCATTCTTTCCATTTCAGCGCCGATACGGGCTGCAAATATTTTCAGAATGGAAGTTTGATTTTTTTCGGTGGTTACAGGTTGGGGATCCAGGGCCAGGATATGTCCTATCACTTCGCCGGTTTTACTGCTATAGATCGGTACGCCAACAGCTGATTCAATTCCTTTTTCTTTGGGATAATTCAATTGCACATCACGGGCCATAAAAAATTCTCTTCCCGTCATAATGATTTCGCAGGGAATGCCCGCAGTATCGTATTCTATATTATCCAGGATTTTTTCGCCATCAACATAACAGAGAGTTCGCAACCTTGTTTTTTCTTCGTTGGCACATTCGGTAATTAATGCATAACGCATCTTTAGCGTGATGGTTATATGCCTTGCCAGTTCTACTAAAAAATCTTCGCCGGTCAATCCGGAAGTGGCTTCTGAAACAGTGCGAAGCAGTTCCTCTTCCATTTTTCTTTGGCGAATGTCTCTTACCGTGCTGCAGAAGTACTCATGCCCATCATGTTCCAAAAAATTATTCGTCACTTCAACCGGGTAGCGCCGGCCGTCTTTCGATTGGTGTTCTGTTTCCAGCACCTGGTGGCCAAGCTGCTTTGTTTCTTTCCAATGTGCATCCCACTCTTCCCGGGTTAATGTGGGGTTGACGTCAAATACCGTCATTTTATGCAACTCGTCTTCACTATATCCTGTTTCCCTGGAGACGGCAGCATTTACCCGGATAAACTTTCCATCGCTGTTTAACCAGTACACTTGTTCCCGGAGATTTTTTAACGTGGTATCATACAATTCAATTTCGTATAATCGCTGGTGGAGCTCCGCATTTTTTTTCTCAAGTTTTTTTTCGGCTTTCATCCTCTCAATTTCGGCGCCAATGCGGGAGGCAAAAATTTTGAGGATTGTAGTTTGATTACTTTCTTCTGTAACGGGCTGTAAGTTGGAAATGATAATGTGGCCAATAATCTTGCCCGTCACGGAGCTATGGATGGGTACACCTGTAGCGGCCTCAATGCCCCGGGCTTCCGGAAATTTTTTATAGACATCCTTTGGTACAAAAATTTCTTTTCCCTGCAGGATGAGTTCACAGGGACGGCCAGTAGTGTCGTATTCGATATTATCCATAACGGAGTCGCCGTTGACCATGCACAGTGTTCTTACCTGTGTGCTGCCTTCCTCAGTACACTCAGCGATCAACGCAAACTGCATGTTTAGTGCCCGGGTGAAATTGCGGCAAAGCTCTTCCAGTAAATCTTTACCTGCCAGGCCGGATGTGGCTTCGGAAATTGTATGCAAAATATCAGGCTTCTTGTTGGCGGCGGCTTTGGCCATAGATCAGGTTTCAAAAAAGATTGCCTTATAAAGTTAATGAATGTGGAAATGTAGCAACAAGGATTGATTCAAATTGTCACTTTAACGACAATGGGATAAAATGAGGTGCCGGGAGCAGTGAGTATCAATTCAACTTCTGATACATAATGTATGCGTTGGTCAGCCCCTTTTCAATATGATCAAAGGCTTCTGGTATCTCGCCGATAATTTGAAAGCCGATGGTTTTCCAAAGTTGTATCGCTGCATCATTTGATTTTACCACCAGGTTAAACTGCATGGCTTTATTACCCAGTTTTTTGGCTTCTGCCAACGAGTATTCACCCATGAATTTGCCAATGCCTTTTCCCGATTTGGCCGGTGACACGGCATAGCCGGCATTGGCAATGTGGGAACCCAATCCCGGTTGATTGTCCTGTATAAAAAAAGTACCTGCGATTTCACCCTCATCCACCGCTACGTAGGTGTGTTTGTCAAGGCCACACCAATAGCTTATCCTTTCTTTTTTAGTGGATGCGGGTGAACAGGCAAATGAATCTCCTTTTCGAATGATCTTTTCCAAAATTTCCCAAACCTTATCATAGTCTGCGGCTTTCACTTTTCTTACCTGCAACATCCCGTTTATTTTTAAGCGTAAGTAAAATTAAACACAGTTGACACAGTTAAATGTCCACGGGTAAATTTCAAGAATTTATAAATAGAGCATTGCCGAAAGAATCGCCGAAGGAGGTAAATGAATCGCCGAAATAGCTGTCATAATTGCCGGCTATGAAAAATGCTTTATATCGCCAATGATTAGGCATGATTGTGGAGGCATTTGCAGGATGCCAAAGAGGTGACGCCGAAGATGCGCTGGCTGCAACTCATAATCTTTAAATTTGTCAAATTAATTCATCAAAATATGTCAATCGTGAATAAAGCATTGCCAGGCCTTGTTATAGCCACCAGCTTTTTTTTAACCGCCTGTGGTAATCAGAGTCAGCAGGAAAAGGAAAGCAAACAGGTAACGACGGATACAAGTTCCACCCATGTGTCTGTGGAAACAAAAAAAGCCAACACGGATTATAAACCAGCATTTGCCGGGCAGACAAGAATTGCAGCGGTAAAAACAAAATCCGCTTTTGAAGCTAAAATAATTACCAAAGAATTGAAAATGCCCTGGGGAATCACCTCACTTCCGGATGGCCGGTTTTTGATAACAGAAAAGGAGGGAACAATGCGTATAGCCAGCGCCGATGGTGCTACCAGTGCACCTATTACCGGTATACCTGCCGTTGATGCCAGCGGACAGGGTGGCTTGTTAGGATTGACCATTGATCCTGATTTTTCGAGCAACAGAATGGTATATTGGTCTTTTTCTGAAAAGAAAGCCGGTAAAAATCTTACAGCGATAGCCAAAGGAAAATTATCAGCCGACGAGAAAAAAATAGAAAATGCTATGGTTATCTATAGGGCAGAACCAGCTTATGATGGCAGTTTGCATTACGGTGGCAGAATTCTTTTTGATAAAACAGGCAACCTGGTCATCAGTACCGGCGAAAGATCTGATAAAGAAACAAGACCACAGGCACAGGATATTAAGTCAGCATTAGGAAAAATCATTCGCATTACAAAGGATGGACAACCTGCAGCCGGTAATCCATTTGCGAACAATTCAGCAGCGAGGCCTGAATTGTATTCATACGGTCATCGCAATGTGCAGGGCTTAGCATTTCATCCTGTTACCGGTGATTTATGGGAAACAGAGTTTGGTCCAAGAGGTGGTGATGAGGTAAACCGCGTTGAACCCGGCAAAAACTATGGCTGGCCTAATATCACCTATGGAATTGAATATAGTGGTGAAAAGATTGGTGACGCCATTCAGCAAAAAGAAGGCATGGAACAACCGGTATATTATTGGGACCCGGTGATATCACCAAGCGGCATCACTTTTTATAGCAGTGATAGCATTCCTGAATGGAAAAACAATTTATTCATTGGTGGTTTAAGCAGTACCCATATTGCCCGGTTGGTAATTGAGAATAATAAAGTGGTGGGTGAAGAAAGATTATTATCCGAAGAAGGACAACGCTTCAGGGATATAACGCAAGGAAAAGATGGTGCTTTATATGCGATTACGGACGGTGGCAGATTGTACAGGATCAGTAAGAAATAAAACCGATTTTACCTGATATTGATAACAAGAGCCTTTCATTAAAGGCTCTTGTTATTTTAAAAAATTTGATTGATAAATTGTGTCACCCATTCGGGGTTTTCGTTCATAAATAAGGTTTTAATGGTTTGTTTGTTAATTGACACGGTAAAAATGTTTCAAAAGCAAAGGTGGTACAATCGCCGATCCCGTGTGATTTGTTACTGAAAGCGGTGAAGGGAGAGATTACGACAATGATGGAAACAAACAAATGTTTATTGAATGGGCAAAAAAATCAGGAAAACCTTGCTATTTTCTGCCAGCAAATCCGATCTTAATTAATAATTTGCCTTCTACAGTTCATCCCAAAAAATAACAATTCATCGTCAATAATAACAATTCATGCTGCGCCTGAAGCCTGTGCGGGGTTCAAAAAGATAATTTAGATATACAGCGCATGAGTGAGTTATTTTACAATATGAAGGCATTGAGCTACAGTAGTAAAGAAAAGCTAATAGGTGTTTTGATCATACCGCCGGTAGCCATTGTGATCAACTATTTTGTATTTGGGGCGATCTATTTTGAGAAATGGCGTTATTTCCTGGTCCCCACTTTAGTCACCAGCATCGTCGTGTTGATCATTTATATACTCTGTGGGATGATCGCCACGATACTGCTGAATCGTTTCCCTGAATATCACCAGACATTTAAGCGAATAGGTATTGAACTGCTTTGCTTTGTAGGTATAATGGCAGCCGCCATCACTATTTTGTTTTTCGGCTATGAGTATATCGACATACAGGGCATGCCGGTAAAAATGGAAAACTATTGGTGGGTGGTGATCGTAGGTGCTACCTGCAACCTGCTTGCCACCAGCTTTAATGAAGGTGCCGCCTTTTTTGAAAAATGGCGGGAGGTGGTGGATGAGTCGGACCAACTAAAAAGAGAAAATCTGCAAAGCCAGTTGGAAGGATTGAAGGGACAGGTGAACCCGCATTTTCTTTTTAATAGTTTGAATTCCCTTTCCTCGCTTATCAGTGTTGATCCTGACCAGGCAGAAAAGTTTTTGGATGAGATGAGTAAGGTGTACCGTTACCTGCTCCGAACCAACGAAGAAGGGCTTACGACACTTGAAGCCGAAATGCAATTCATCCATTCTTATTTTCACCTGCTAAAGACAAGATATGGTGATGGGCTTGAGATGGAGATCCGTATCAATGATAAATACAGTAGCTATCAGCTGCCGCCGCTCACCCTGCAAATGCTGGTGGAAAATGCCGTCAAGCATAATATGATCTTAAAGGACAGTCCGCTTCATATCCTGATTATGACGACCAATAGCGGTAAGCTGGTGGTCACGAATAACCTGCAGCGGAAAGACCGCATGGTGTCTTCCAATAAGGTGGGACTAACCAATATTGTAAAAAAATATCGCCTGATGAAAAAGGAGGAGATCAGTGTGCGGGACGACGGTAAGGAGTTTGCTGTAGTTGTTCCGTTGATACAACCTTAGGCATAACTTGTTTCCGGTTTCCTGTTGCTGGTAACCCAGAATTAAGACTCGCGGACTCAAGGTCAGACCTCATACTTCCTGCCTTTACAACTCATACCGGAAAAAATCAGTTCATCCTTAGAATATAGCAAATAAAAGGTGTTGCTGTTTTGTAATAGGTTTGGTTGAAGTATCTTGCTGAAACACACAAAAACTGAGCTATGAAAGTATTAATCATCGAAGACGAGGAGTTGGCAGTCAAGAAACTTCGTAAAACCCTGGAAAGTGTTGACAGTTCTGCTGAAGTAGTAGGCGTGGCCGACAGTATCCGTTCCTCTGTAAGCTGGTTGGAACAAAATCCAACTCCCGACCTGATCCTGATGGACATCGAGCTGGCCGACGGGCAGAGCTTCGAGATATTCGATAAAATTGAAGTGAAAAGCACTGTTATTTTCACTACTTCCTACGACGAATATGCGTTAAAAGCGTTTAAGGTAAACAGTGTGGACTATCTGCTGAAGCCTGTGCAAAAAGAGGACTTACAGACTGCGTTGAATAAGCTGAAAAACCTGCAATCCATGTATGGCAGCAATAATACCCCGGCTGATCCACTGAATGTAGACAGCCTGGTAAAAGAGTTAAGACAAAAATTGCAACCCAAAGAATTCCGCAAACGGTTTTTAGTAAAACATGCCCAAAAGCTCATTAGCATTGAAGTACAGGACATCGCTTATTTTTATAGCGACGGGCGGCTCAACTTTTTCAAGACCAATGACAATAAAAAATATGTAGTGGATTATACCATGGATGAACTGGAAGATATGCTGGATCCGGACCGGTATTTCCGCATCAGCCGTTCCTTCTATGTTTCCATTGGCAGCATCGACCAGATACATGATTATTTTGGCAACCGGCTTTTATTAAATCTTAAACCGGCAGTGGATAAAGAATCGATCGTAAGCCGTGAAAAAGTAGCCGACTTTAAAAAATGGATGGGGAAATAGCAAGAGAGATTGTTACTAGTTACCGGTTACCGGAAACTGGCAACCGGTAACATTTTCTTATATATTCATTTCCAACTTCACAATACTCCCTGTATTCATATTCGACTCAATGTAAAAAGAAGCATCGATAGCTGATGCACGACGGCGCATGTCGCTGATGCCGCGGCCCAGTACACCAGTCTCCAGGTCAAAGCCTTTTCCATCATCTTCTACCAGCATGATCAGTTTATTATTCCGAAGCCGAAGACTAAGTTGAATATGTTTAGCCAATGAATGACGGGCAGCGTTAGTAACCGCTTCCTTAAAGATGGATAGTAATTCATAACGGTATTCCATATCCAGCTTCAGTTTCATCACCTGCTGCTCAATATCAAAAACAACGGTTACATCGTACGAATTTTCGATCTCTGCGGCGAACTCCCGCATGCGGGCAATGGTATCGGGTAAATTGTCATTGCCGGGATTAATGCTCCACACCATATCATACATCGCCTGTACCATCCGGTTGCTGGCATCACTGATCTGGCCGATATATTCTTTGGTACGGGCGGTGTCGGTGTCAATTTTGTTTTTAGCCAGCTCACTGGAGATATTAATGCTGCTTAATGAATTACTCATGTCTTCGGTAAGACTGGTAGCAATCCTGGTACGGATACTTTCTGTGGCTCTTATCTTTTGTGTTCGCTGTTTATCGATCCAATAAAATAAACCCACTGTGGCAAAGACCGCCAGGCCAAGAAACCACCAGGTACGCCAAAACGGGGGTTTTATTTTCATCACCAACCGGGTAATGTTTTTCGAAGGATTTCCTTCTGCATCTTCTGCTTTTACCAAAAAAGTGTAATTACCCGCCGGTAAATAAGAATAGACAGCCTGGTTATTATTGTCGGCCACGATCCAATCCTTATCAAGACCCTGCAACATGTATTTGATGATATATGCACGGCCATAACCCAATCCCGAGAACTCAACGGTAATAGAATTCTCTTCCGGCCCCAGTGTTACCTGGTCGTTTTTCATCAGCGAGTCTACCAGCAACGGTTTATTGCGCAATTTAAAACCAGTGATCACAATATCTGGCGCGGGATCGTTCAGCATCACTTTCAAGGGATCAAAAAGGATAAGCTGGTTATCAGTGCCAAACACCAACCGTCCGCTCGGTAGCTTGTAAGATGCGGCCGTCACGAAATGATCATTCATCATGCCATCGATACGGTCAAAATGAATAAATATTTTATTGCGCGGGTTGAGACGGTATAGTCCATCACTCAACGACAGCCAGATATAACCATTCTTATCTTTTTCTACAGCAGCAAGATTGCTGGTACTGGATTGAGGCAATTGGATGGTCTTCGTGATCTTTCCTCTTTTTGTATTAAAAAGATGAACACCTTTAGCCGCAATGACGATGGTTGAATCATCATATTGTGTAATACCCGGCGCCCAATCGCCTAACAATCTTCTTTCAGGTGGTTCTGTCATGCTTAAATGAAAAACGATTTTATCGGTGACAGGGTCAATGGCATAAACACCAAAGTTGGAAGTGCCTACCCACACAAATCCCTTGCTGCAGACAAATATTTTCAAGATCTGGTTGACGGGAATGGCATCAAATGCCTTTACACCATCATCAAATCTTTTTTGACCGTTGGTTGCTGTCCATTTAAAAAGGCCTAAGCTTTGTGTTCCCATCCACAGGTTGCCAAACCTGTCTGCTGCTACTTGCCTTACCGTCCTGTTTTTCATGATTGGCGGATTGTAAGCGGTAACTGCTTGCGTAGTTTGGTTCAATGCATAAATGCCGGGCTGCGCTGCCATCCAAATGGTATTACTGTCGGGTGATAAACACATGCTCCATACCCATGGTGGGGCTTTCTCATCAATGCCCCGAATATTTAGTGGCAACATCCTGTAGTTACTATCAAAGCGATAAAGTCCGTCGCCCCAGGCCCCTGCTAATAAGGTTCGTTGTTTTGTCAAAATAAACGACATCATCGCACCTTTACCCGGTAACCTGGTAGAGCGGTTGATATGACGGATATTGGAAAAAAATTGCTCTGCAGGATTGAAAGAATACAAGCCATTGTTGTTGGTGCAAACCCAAATATTACGGTCACGGTCCTCGAAAAAATCATTGACCCGGTCATAATCGATGCTTTGTTCATTTTGATAGCCATTATAGACCTGTTGAAATTTTCTTTCCTTTTCAATATAACGGGCAAAAACATTTAGTCCCTTTATCCAGATGGTGCCATCTTTTTGTTGTAGTAATCCCCGGAGCTCGTGATATCCATCAATGATCGGAACAAAGCTGTACTTATTCAGAACAATTTCTTTTTTCTTCAGATCAAACACAAAAAGACAGGCTGCGCCCAGCCAGGCATCAAACCAAAGCCGTTCCTGTTTATCGATCATGATGCGGGTGGCGCCCGGCACATCACCCAACGAATCGATGATGGCTTCTTTGGCAACATTGTGTCCTTTATAGCTTAATTGTTTTGTTTGGTCATCGTATACAGCTAATCCTTTGGGGCCAGCGATCCAATATTTTTTAGTACCCCGTTGTTGTATGCACCAGGACGTTTGCCAATCGGGTGGTAAGGGGATAAAATTATGAGCCGATGAAAATTCACGGTTGACTTCGCTCCATGTGACAAAGGCGAGATGGGCATAAATGATATATAAATGACCTTCTTCATCCATGGTCAATACCCGCTCAGCAGGCAGGATGTTTTTATCTTTTACTCTTACCGGCATCTCCTCATATTTAAATGTTTTGGTATTAAATCTGCCCACTTTACCATCTCCGGTCAGCAGCCATAAATTCTTTTTTTTATCAAGGAGCAACTGTACAATATAATTGTTGGGGATGGAGGCCGGATCCTCTTTCTGATGAACAAAGTTTAAGTATCGCTGCCCATCGAAACGTTGTAAGCCCCGGTTGGTACCTACCCATATAAATCCCTGTTCATCCTGCAGGCTGGCGGTGGCTTCATTGGAAGCCAGGCCTGATGATACACCGTAGTGAGTGAAGGAGTATTGCCTCTCCTGTTGAGCACCGGCAGTGATAGCCAGCCATAACAAACAAAAAATATGCAGCCAATATTTTTGCAACAGCAGGAATTTGATATTCCCAAATATAACCAATGATGCTACAAATTGAGTATTTGCAAAGATGGATTAGATGCAGTGAAGATGAATTGTATAAAACAAGGTATGAATTGTAGAGAAAACGTTTGTCTGATGACGGTTTCATCCTGCCGAATTTTCAATTCATACAAGGGCCGGTTGACAACAGGCGATTCTTGTTTCAACTTTATGCCATCAAACCATTAATCATTAAACCTTTTAAGCATTAACAATGAAAAAATTTTTATTCCTCGCCCTTATAGCTGGCGTTAGTTTGACATCCTGTAAAAAAGACAAAGACGAGAATGGCGGTATCTTCAAAGGACCGGTTCAGCAGTTCCAACACGGCAAAGCCTGGACATGGGTGCAAGTAGACAAAGACAACAAACCAGAACGTATCGGCATTTCAATTGATGCAGAAGCTATGAACAGTCTTGACCCCGGTGATGAACATAACGGCGGACATAATCATGCCAATGCTCTTTCACTGGCTTTTCATCCAAAAGCAAATGTGACACCCTTTGTGCATGCCCTGTTAGACTGGAATCCTCATGGTCACGAACCAGAAGGTGTTTACACATTGCCCCATTTCGATTTTCATTTTTATATGACAAGCGAAGCAGACAGGAAAGCAATCCCTCCATTTGATGTCGACAATACCGGTTTTCTTAAGTTCCCGGCAGAAGGATATATGCCTGCGATCTATGTTCCTACGCCGGGCGGTGTGCCACAAATGGGTACGCATTGGATAGATGTAACCACCCCCGAAATAAATGGCGGAACGTTCACACAGACCTTCATATATGGAACTTACAATAGCGAGGTTACCTTTTACGAGCCTATGATCACCAAAGCATTTTTAGATGCCAACCCATCGTTTACCAGGGATTTTCCGGCGCCTGTCAAATTCAAAAAATCCGGCTACTACCCTACGAAGATGCGTGTAGAAAAAATAAACGGCGTAACGAATGTAGTACTGGAAGGATTTGTTTATCGCCAGGCCTCATAGAGACAGATAAAATAAAGTGTTGTGCCGCAAAATAATTTTTCGAATGCTTCTTGTCATGTTTCGACAAGCTCAACATGACAAGAAGCTCAACATGACAAGAAACAGGCACAACGGATCAGGATCATTAATTGTTAAACCTTATCAATCATGCAAAGTAGTGCCAACACTAAAGCATTAGCCGGTCAAAAAATTCTTTTTGCCAGCATGCCGGCTGAAGGTCATGTGAATCCGCTGACAGGTCTTGCGAAATATCTTCAATCCATCGGTGCAGATGTTCGCTGGTACACCGGAGCTTCTTACCAGGAAAAAATGGATAAACTCGGTATTCCCCTTTATCCTTACCGCAGGGCCGTTGATGTGAATGCCGCCAATTTGGAAGAAGTATTCCCCGGTCGCGAGAAGATCAAAAGCCAGGTAAAAAAACTGGTATTTGATATGATCCATTTTTTTATCGGCCAGGCACCAAAATTTTTGGAAGATCTGAAAGAAATAAGACAGGAGTTTCCTTTTGATTTAATAATAGCGGAGTCTACTTTTACCGCCATCCCGCTGATCGAAAAAACAATGAACCTGCCAGTGATTGGTATCGGTATCGTACCATTGGTTGAAACATCCAAAGACCTGGCACCTCCAGGCTTGGGTATTACACCTGTCCCCGGCATTGCTGGTAAAATCAAACATAGCGTATTGCGATATGTGGCTGACAAAATTTTGTTTAGTAAACCCAACAAGCTCACGCACCAGATCATGGAAAATCATGGCGTGGAACATGGTGGCTCCAATATCTTCGACCTGATGGTAAAAAAGCCGACTATCTTTTTGCAAAGTGGTACGCCGGGATTTGAATACAAGCGGAGTGACCTGGGAAAAAATATTCGTTATATCGGCGCACTGCTTCCTTATTCAAACAAAAAAGAATTCAAACCATGGCATGATGCCCGGTTGACGCAATATAACCGTATCGTGCTGGTGACACAGGGTACCGTAGAGAAAGATGTAGAAAAATTATTGGTGCCAACGCTGGAAGCCTTTAAGAACACGGACACCCTCGTGATTTGTACCACCGGTGGATCACAGACAGCAGAACTGCGCCAGCGGTTTCCGCAAAGCAACCTGATCATCGAAGATTTTATACCCTTTGCCTGCGTGATGCCTTATGCGAATGCGTATATCACCAATGGCGGTTATGGCGGTGTCATGCTGGGCATTGAAAATAAATTACCCATGATAGTAGCCGGTGTGCACGAAGGTAAAAACGAGATCTGTGCGAGAGTGGGCTATTTCAAACTCGGTATTAATTTAAAAACAGAAAAACCAGGACCGGGACAAATAAAGCAGGCAGTTAATAAGCTGATGGCTTCATCGCTGTATCGAAGTAATGTAGAAAAGCTTAGCAAAGAATTTCAACGATACAATCCCAATGAACTATGTGCCAGCTATGCGGCCTGGTTGCTGGAGCAGCCGGCAAGCAGAAAGACCAGGTTTTTATCGGAAGCAGCGGCGTAGGTCCGGGATCAAAAGAGAAAAGGGAAAGGTGAAAAGAGAAAAGTGAAAAGTCAAATATAGAAATTCCATTCCCTTCTCACTCTTCACTTTTGCCTAACAAGAGTATTCAATTCAAATCAAACAATTGCAACAGCAATTATAAATTCTATTTTATGACACGATTTAATATGTTCAACCAGATCCATAAAGCGTTAAGGGCTCTTTTATATGATACATCACTGGTGCTGCAACAAACCTGGTTTGGTGATGCCGAAGAAGCAGAAATTTCATTGGATAAAGTGAAAATGGTGGTCGACATGTTTGACAAGCATGCCCGGCATGAAGACAATTATGTATTGGCTGCCATTCAGCAATATGAACCATCGCTGGTTGATACGTTCGAACTCGAGCATATCAAGGATCATGAGATGACTGAACGTCTCCGTGGTTTGTTGACCGTTTATAACATGGCGCAAAAAAGCCAGGTAAAAATGGAAACCGGCCAGGCCATCGTATTAGCTTTCCAGGAGTTTATGATCTTCAACCTGCAGCATATGGCTAAAGAAGAAGCTGTATTGAATAAAGTGTTGTGGCGGTATTATTCTGATGAAGAATTACTGGCAATCAACCAAAAAATCATTGCTTCTATTCCCGCCGGGGAAATGGCGCTAAGCAGTGCGTGGATGATGCGTGGCTTAAGCAATACCGAGATCAGCGGTTGGTTAAAAGCGGTGGAGAAGAATGCACCGGAAGTTGTTTTCAATAACCTCTTCAGCATTGCGGAGAAAGAATTACCGCATGATCGCTTCCGCAAATTGCTGGAAAATTTGACGGAGGGAACAATGGTGGCTTAGGAATCATTGAAAATTGAACATTGAGTACTTGCCTGCCGGCAGGCAGGTTGAGCATTTTAAAAATGTTCCAGGTAGATACAAATGTTCAATTCTCATGTGACGAGGAAGCAGGATTACTTATATGGCGGCAGTTATTTCAAACCCAGCACCTGGTAACTTATTAAGCCTTATACCATGCAACGAATTATCCACTTTTTTGAACTCGCTTTTATTGTCGTACACCTGGCTGTAAAAAACGAAGACGCAAGAAGAGCTATGTTCAATAGCATCAAACCGGTGTTGTAAAAAATTTCTCAGGGCAACGGGGTAGTGATGGCAGTAGCAGGCATTGCAGCGGTGCCGCTACAACAGCCATCACTTTTTTATTCTTTCGATATTGTCCGATTTATGTAGCAGGTACTCTCCTGGCAACACAATTGTAACAGCCGGCTTTTGCATTGTGAATATGGATATACGAAATAGCGGGGTCATCAAATTTGATAGAGAGATGTTCTGCCAGCTCTTTGCCTTCAATAACAGTTGATCCTTTCATCATGCCAGCGGTATCATAGCTGCGGACGGAAAGTAAACGATGTTGCAGCATGAGAGGAATTTGATTGCTTTCAAATTGAGCAGTCTCCGCATCTTTTCGCACAAAGACCGGCCCGCTGGCCCGGTAGGGTGAGGCAGTTTCGTGAAACGCATAAGGCAATAATAATAGCTCGTCGCCAATATCAGCATCCTGCAAACTAACCCGGCAGGGGAAACCGGGTTTTGTATCAGCCGTCATTCTTCGGATACCCTGTCTTTTTAATTCGGTGTCACTGAGTGAAAACAAATTTTCAAACTCTTTCTTTTGTAATGATTGAATGATAAAGTCCGCCATAATTTTTTACTAAAGGTCGATGGGGGAGTGTGTGACGGCAACCCGGAACTTGCGGAGTTAGGTTTGTTAAGCTGATGTTTGCAAATGGTATTACCCGTTCTTATAATTTCCTAAAGTAGGATTGTTAATGAGTTCAGTTTCTAACTTAAGCAGATATTTCTGAAGAGAAGGATACTTTTTGAGGAGAGGTTTGGCAGCAGCTTTGAAACTCCTGGAAGCCCTGAAAACTACAATCACTTCAGGAAATCTTTAAGTGGTTGTAATTTTTTTCCCGATTTTTTATTTCGTTTTACTTCTGCAAGCCCGTCACGAACACCGCTTAAAACAGCAAGTTTTGCCTGGAGTTTTTCATAATTGGTATTTAAATCCTCCCAAACTTTCACAGGGACAAGTACAGACGTTTTATTTCCGTTATCATCCACAATATATCTTAAGGCTCCTGCCATGACTTTTTTTTACGAATTTAAGAAACAGTGATTAATGTATCCGTTCTTGCTTGTATGAATAATTTTACACCGTCGCCGGTAAAAAACACCCAGCGACCTGTCTTTAATGAATGCTAATTTTCTGAAAATTTTTTTAATCAATTCCGTTGGTGAAGGAAACTCTAGCTGCGGCGTAAAGAACTTTGATTATCGAAATACTTTTTAAGATCAGCGGTTGGTGAGCTGCCTTATATGTTAGCGGTTCGTTGCTTTTTGATTTATGGCTACGTGCAATTTTTTTTTCATACTTACAAGGTGTAACCAATTTCCCAAATGTGGCCAAATGGGTCTTTCAGTTTTCCTATTCGCCAATCACTTTCAGTTGTCATTGGACAAATTTCTGCCGCACCAAACTTTAGTGCTTTTTCAAATAATTCGTCAGCATTTTTAGTTTGTAAAATTATTCTGACTGGGCTATTTGATTTTAGGTCCGGGCTTAAATTTCCATTATGAGGTTCTTCGTCACCCACATAAAACTCTGCATTTTCTATTTCAATTATCGAGGATAGTTTTTGGTCTGGCATTTCAAACCTTTTTGTCTCAATGGCTCCAAATGCAGAAATGTAAAATTCTACAGCTTTTTTTCCATTGTTTACTGTAAGAAAGGGCTTTACCGATGTTATATCATTGTCTGTCATAAAAAATCTGTTTATTTCTGTTTTAGTCGTTTCTGAACTTACTTGATATTTAGTTGATGCGAATGTTGTGTCGGTTTGCAATGACCACTAAACCTGTATTGATGTAATAGATGCTATTGTACTAAAAATACAAATTATTAAGAAAGAAGAAAGTAATATTATACATTTTGTATTGTTTCTAGCATCAATACAAACTATTGGCTGTAATCTTTGCACATGCCTGCTTACCGGAGATACTTTAATGATCAGGTTTTGTTGGGAAAGCACTACATCCATCGTGCATCTTTTTCCCTCACTTCTTTAGCCCGAAAAGCAGCGATCTTGCGAATAAGCAATTTCGGCAGTGGTTTGTCATAAGGGAACTGAATCGTGTCTTTGCCGGTAGTATACGCTGCTAACTTCTCTTTGAAGGGCTCCATTGCGGAATGAGTCGGCATGAAATTAAGATGTGATTTAAATGCAGCATATGCAAAGAGTATTCGTTTTTCTTCAAATACAGGCGATCCCCATTTCAGCGTCTCTTTTGCATTTGGCGCAACCTTCTTCAGAATTTCACGTAGCTCACGCAATTTCTTTTGAGCTTCTTTGGGAGCAGCGTTGATGTATTCAGTAACCGTTGTTGGTTTATTAGTTGGCATGGATATTATGAATTATCCTTTTAGCATTGCTTGTAAAGTTCAGCCATTGCAACGGTTTACGAAGAAGAAAGTTCTTTCAATTCGTCGTTAAGATTTTTCCTTGCCTGCATTTCATATTTATTGCGAAAGAACTCCGTCTTGTAAATGTTTTTCATTTGGAGAAAGTGCTGCAATACTTTTTGCCGGCCGGGTTTATAAACAAAGTCCGGGTATAGCTTATATTCCTTTCTTATCATCGTCGAATACTGCTTATATAAAGTATAATCCGCACCCAAAACTGCCAGGTCTGCGTCGGTGAAAAAGTTGGTATCGTCATCAGAAATAGCGTGTCCTTTTGTCGCCATTATCTGGTTAAAGCATTTCTCTTTTTGGGAAGATGGTATTGACAATTTTGATAACCTGTCATAGGCGAATTTTGCGCTTTTTTCTTCGTTATCGTTTTTTACAGTGTTATAAATGATATCATGATAGGCGATAGAAAAAACCAGAGTCTGCCAATCGGCAATTTTGTCTTTGACCGGGAGAAGTTTTGAAACCAGATTGTCCAGGTGAGATAAGGAGTGATAGTATCGTCTCGGTTTTGAATAGGCTCTTTTGATTTCCTCCCAGAGATTTTCGATAAGTTCTTTATCGCTGGTAATAGTGGCGAGTTCGGTGTTGAAGATATGTTGAAACATAGGACGAAAAAGCGACTAACGCCTGTGCCGATGTAAGAGATGTTAAAGTCATTAAAACTACGAATTATTAAGAAGCAGCTATTCATTTCGTATTTCTAAATACAATCTATTCAGTCATGCCCGGCGAAGGCATAGGAACCCCATGTTGTGCGCTTTTTGGCGAGTTAGTTTTTCTTCTTTTTGACAAACAGTGCTTCTGAAAAGAGACTATCCAACAAGTTGTCCGGCTTATCAAAATAGATTTCATTGCCGTTAAATCTGGCAGTAGTTGTCACGCCGCCACCTTGAAGAAGTATGCTGTATTCCTTTGGTCCATTATTTTGAACATTCCAATAACCGATGATATTTATGTTAGTCCCATAAATATGAAAGTTGTTGCTGTCCTTCAGCGAAATTGTCCAATCCGATGCTTGTTGTGCACGAAGTATCGAGTTGGAGTCAAGTGGAACGACTGTGTCAATCTTGTAAGTGCCTATAAATTCGTTTTGTTCAGTCACATGTTTACAGGAATGAATCCCTACTAAAAGAATCAACAACACGTATTTAGTAGAACTGGATAAGATATTTTCAAGTATGTTCATTTAAATGACTGTTTAGAAAAATAGCGCACAACGTTTATCGGCTTGGCGAAGGCAGGTAAATAGAATTACGTCAGCATACACTTGCACCGATGTTTAATAAAGATATAAAGCTTAGCCGATGTTCTTCAGCCCTGCTTTTGCCAAACCGCTGTTACCTGCCGTTTGTTTCGTCAGGCTTTAACTTATTCATTTGTTCTTTTGCTAATTCCTGCATTTCGTCAAAACGGTCATACACCCAAGTGGCTTTTGATTTCAGTCCTGCAGCAATTGCACTTTGATAAGAAGTCAAACTGATTTCTTCCAGTCCGTTGATTTGCTCAATAATGCTCCAAAGCTTAGTGTCTATAATTTCTCCTATAATGCACGTAACAGCTTTGTTATTCTTAGTCAGTTGGTCATTGAGGATTTGAAAAAGTTCTTGGTCTTTATGCGGATGATGAAAAAGATAGAGCAGGGCAATGATTATCTGTTGCGGGTCGGATGAGTTTAAATAGTCCGGTAAAAGCTGATTATTAAAGTCGAGCCCGAACGAACTAAATGTAAGAGTCTCGTCCGTTATTTTCCCTGGACTAATCAAATTCTCCAATGAGCTTGCACAACGAGAACTGATGTACTGTTCTTCGTTGCCAATCCCAGTTATTAGAACAGGTAGAATTTTAAAAAGCGGATAGCTTCGACATGTCTCTAAAAACATGTTAATAGATAGATAGGCAACGTACTTTAATTCAGGATCTTTCAGATAAGTAAGAAAAAGGTCTAATGCTGCTTCACCTTCACTGTCACTGTAAGCAATATTCAGTAAAGCATGTTTTTTGTCGTCATAATTACCCGTCTGCAATGCCTGTAGTAATTCACTGTTGTCAGCAAACTGTTTTAAAACTTCGTATTGAGGTTTGTCGCTCATTAATGGCAGGTAACGGTTGTATTGATGTTATTACATGCTACCACGCTAAAGTACTAATTATTCAAAATCAACAAAATAGTGTTATACATTTTATATTGTTTATAGCGTCAATACAAAATAGTGCGTTATAATGCATCATTTATCAAAAGGCACAATTTGTCGGCCTGCGCCGACATTTATTAAATAGTCGTCTAACTTTATGACATGACCAACCATTTTCTTATCATCATTGGATTGTTTTATTTTTCGAATCAAACATTTAGCCAATCGACTGGTATAACATCTTTTATTCCGGCAGGCTATGCCATTTTAGACAGTGCCTCCGGTGATCTCAACAAGGACAGACTGAAAGATTATGTTCTTATACTCAAGGTAGATGAAGAAGAGGAGCATGCCGATACTACCCGGCCATTGTTGTTGCTGATGGGAACAGTTAGAGATCAATACCAGCTCCTTGCCCGGAATGACAGCGTGGTGCTCTGCAAAAGTTGTGGCGGCGTATTTGGCGATCCTTATGCTGGCATCACCATAAAAAATAATTTCTTTTCTGTCGAGCATTATGGTGGCAGCAACTGGCGCTGGACAAGGATCATTACTTTTCGTTATGATGCTAAAACAAAACAGTTCCTATTGCATCGGGATGCCGGTGAGTCATTTCATACATCGGACCCCGACAAAATGAAATTGAACCTTCACGAAAAAGAAGATTTTGGCAAATTGCCTTTTGCAAAATATTCTTACGATAAAGCATGGAGGGAACTGCCATGATCGCTAGCGGGAATTACAAAGTTATTTTCCCGTGTCAAGCTAGTAAGCGGCGCTGATTCAGTTAATTTTGATGGGAATAATGCCGGCGATAATTTAAACAAAACGCATGAACATTTTTGAAGTGCAACTGCAGACCACCAACCTTGAGGAAACAAAGCAATTTTATCATAACAAGCTGGGCATGGACCTGATGCCTTCCAATGGTGACGAGCTAAAATTGTCCGCTGGTCTTTCTACATTGGTCTTTACAAAAGCCACCAACAGTCATCCTTTTTATCATTTTGCATTTAATATCCCGCCAAATAAGTTTGAAGAAGCATTTGAATGGGCCAGGACGACAATTCCACTGATACCGGTGAATGGTAGCAATCCTGTCGCCGATTTCAGAAGTTGGGATGCAAAGGCTTTTTATTTTTATGATAACAACGGTAACATTGTAGAGTTCATCGCCCGGTTCGAACTGCCCGAACGTTCTGACAAACCCTTCGACGGATCAAGTGTTGTTTCGATCAGCGAAATTGGATTGGTAGGAGATAGTGCAAAAATCTA
The DNA here is from genome assembly GCF_029360765.1 of Terrimonas pollutisoli. Classification (GTDB taxonomy): domain Bacteria; phylum Bacteroidota; class Bacteroidia; order Chitinophagales; family Chitinophagaceae; genus Terrimonas_B; species Terrimonas_B pollutisoli. The sequence goes on from NZ_JARKNA010000001.1 coordinate 620,881, forward strand.
TAGCGAACAATTGATGGCTGATTACGGGCTGAGTTATTTTTCCCGCCAGGCGCCTGCAGATGATTTTGTAGCACTGGGTGATGATAATGGTCTTTTCATTGTAGTAAACGATCAACGAAATTGGTATCCCACACAAAAAAAATCGGAAAAGCATTTTGCGCTGGTCAAAGCAGAGATCAATGGAAAATTATACACCGTTGAGATGAAGGGCGAATGATTGTTTGTAGAAGGTTTTATGAAAAGCCTAACTGATTTCAGCAAATGATAGAAGCTCTTTCTGGAATAGGGTTTTTGCCCCTCTCCCTCGGAGAGGGGTTGGGGTGAGGTATAAAAAAGAGCACAACTTTCATTGTGCTCTGCGTTGATCCTGGTTCTACATCGGCCCCATTCGAAACAAGTCTTATTTTGTTTTTACCACCAGGTTACATTCCCTGCATTGATCATGATGGCGGCCCGCCTGTATCGCAAATGTGATCACGATAATGCATACAGCCAGGAAGCCTGCGATCTCCAATTTCTGTTTCATGTATGATAAGGTTTAAGGTTATGTATGGTGAGAGTTAGTGTTATTAACAATTACAACTCATTCCATTTTTTCCATTCGGGCACCCGGTTCTCAACAGGTTTGGTTGATTTGAGAAAAGCAAAGATGGCTCTCAGGTCATCGTCTTTCAGATTGCGATATTGCGTCCATGGCATAGGTGGCAACAAGGGACGACTTTCTTTTAATCCTTTTGATTTGCCCTCACGGATGGCACGGAAAAATTGTTCTTCGGTCCAGTTGCCAATACCGGTTTGATCGGAACTGATGTTGGCTGCAAATGACATACCCCAGGGGCCCACTGCTGCTGTCAGGTCAGGTGCAAAAAGCATCCAGCCTTTTTTTGCAGTGGTAGTGTCCACTTTTGGTAAAGGTGAATCGGCATGGTGGCCGGAGAAGCGCTGGTCGGCGATAAGTTCAGGTCCATTCGGTCCAAATGTTTTGGGTGAATGACAATCATCACATCCCATACTGTTTACCAGGTAACTGCCGCGGCTGATAAGGCTGTCTTGCGAGATCTGCACTTTGGCGTTTGTTTCTGTTGGTTTGTTATTGCAGGCAATGATGGCTACTGCTACAGTAGCTGCCATAAAAAACATGATAAGGCTGATCTTTTTCATTCGTATATTTTTTGTTTTTTAACTATGTCGAATGGAACTTACCATGATAAAATTTTCATTTTCCTGTTTGTTATAATGAAAATTTTATCATGGCCGTTTCATCTTGATATTTATTATTGTTTAATGTCTAAGCTGAGTTTGTTGTTTGAAAAATCAGGCGCCGAATATCCATCCTGCCAACAGGCTGATAAAACCGGTGATGTTGATGGCCTGGCGGGTGTGATAATGCGAGAACCATTTGGCCCGGTATTGCTGCCAGTTGACCGGGTAGTTGGCAGTAGTCCAGCTGTTGATGTATTTGTTCAACGGGATATTTCCTTTTACCGCCAGCAAAGCATCAGCTACCAGGGTGATCAAAGCGATCACGGAACTGATAAAAAGCCAGCCGGTTGGATTTACCACACAAAAGGCAACTAACAACAATGATGAACCCAATGCCAGATAGTAAACAACCTGCAAGGGTGTTTCCAGTTTTTGTGTGAGGAGGTTCCTGGTTTCGATATAGGTTTCAGCCTGCATTTTTTTCATTGTGCCCGACATAGCCAGGATATAGAAAAAACTTTGGCTGATGACAAACGCATAGAGGAGCAGCGTTATGAATAAGGTGATTTTAATTTCCATGATTAAAGGTTTAAATGGTGATGCAAAATAGACCGGTAATAAGACGGGGTCAACGACAGCATGATTGGATTGCGTCAAATAGGGGATGAATTGTGATGAGGCTGTCCAAAACTATTAGTAACCCAGGTGCAACAAGTTTACACAATGAACACTAAGAGAGCTTCTACCTGATAGGTTGTGTTCTTCGTGGCATTCTTTGTCCGTTGTGTTCTATGGGGCATCAACTTTGAAAATGCTGAAGCAACATGAATTGAAGTTTAAGGCTTTTCTTTGAGTTGTTTTTTGCGTTATTTTGTTACCAGTTCCTGTCAACATTCCTCCCTTCCGAAGCAATTGTCCCGGCCCTTTTCCGATTTATTAACCTTTAATAAAACAATATGGAAAAGCAAATCCAGGTAATAGTAGAACTCAGCATTGTCAGCGGCAAACTCGGCGATGTAAAACAACAAATACCTGCCCTTGTTCAAATGGTAAAAATGACGGAGTCGGAATGCATCTCGTATGAATGGTTCTTAAACGAGGAGAAAAACAAATGTTATATCCTTGAAGGATTCAGCAACTCTGAAGCATTGTTGGCTCATTTGATAAATGTAGGGCCCTCACTACCCGCTTTATTTGCTAATGCACCGATCACCCGCTGGGAAATATTTGGCGACTTATCAGCCGAAGTAAGAGATGCTATTTTACCAATAGGTGCGGTTAATAATATTGCGCCTTTTATTTCAAGATCCGTGGTAGGGTTTAACCGGCAAAATAAAGTGGAGGAATTAACGGCGGGCCATAGTTGAAGAAGAGTCCTCTACAAAATATTCACCTAGGAAAATGGTTTTAAGGGCGGTTGCATACCTTTCAAGCTGTTGTTGGCAAAATTGCTGTTGTTTAGGTTGTAAATAATCAACCGGTCTTTTGCTGCCGGGAAATTCCATGGTGATCAGGCGAATGGCCTCCCTGTTTTTACTTGGATTGTTTTCATCCATTACGGCTGTCGAGGCCCAGGTACCCATCGATACTCCGCCACCTTTATGCCCGGGCATGGGTGAGCCACTAAAGTTTCTTTTTTGAAAAAGACCTTTTGCTACCGGCACGGGATCTTTGTAATATAGGGCTGTCGGTTTGCTGTTGATGCGATTGCCTGGTACATGACCACCATTTTCATAAATATGTTTTGCCATGCCAATCGCTAAGCTGCTGTCTGACGTATAACCTAATGCGATGCCATTTTGATCAGTTCTTGGATCGGCATACACACCAGCATTTTCTGTAGTGCGGATCGCATGCAGGTTAACGATACGCTGAGGCCGGTATTGATCGATCAGCTCCAGCAGGATCGCATTTTCATTTTCTGTTTTTCTGCCCACATGATCAAGGCTATCATCTTCATCAAAGGGTTTACCGGGTGTTGGCATTTGCCGATTAGGATCAACAGCACCCGGATAACTGTAACGCCCAATATTGTCGACACTGCCGATCAACAAGGAATTTTGTTTAGCCTGTTCTGCATTGTCAGGAAATAATGAAGGGATGATGATGACGTTATAATAAATGCTGTCATTCTTTTTTAATTGATCAAGCAGCTCATAGGCTATTTCAATAGATGATAACTCAGATCCATGCATGCCCCCGATCACCAATGCCCTTTTATCACTCGTACCGGGAAAAAAGAATGCATCGATCGCCCTGCCCAATTTTGATTTGCCAATAGTGAATCGGACGGCTTTACGATCCAACAAAATTCTTTTAAGCTCTTCCGGGTATAAAAAACCGGGTATGCCGATGTCTGGTACAACATTATTCGGGGTTACCGGCATTTTGATTTTATTGCTATTGCTGGCTGCCGACAAAACGGTGAAGGCAAGAATAAGAAATATGGATGGCCTGAGTTGCATGAGGTTTAATGGTAATGGCTGATTAAAATAAAAAGGGGAATATGAACCATTCCCCTTTTATGGATTTTTATAGTTTGATGAATTCTACTCTTCGGTTTGCCACTTTGCCTTCTTTTGTTTTGTTGTCACCAACGGGCTGAGTCTCGCCTTTTCCTTCCGTTTCCAGGCGACTTGTATCAAGACCAAATTCATTCACCAGTAATTCTTTTACGGCTTCGGCTCTTTTTTTCGAGAGTTCTATGTTGGCTTTATCGTCGCCATCACTGCTGGTATGCCCAACTACTTTTACGCGGATCGATGTATTTTCTTTTAATACACCGGCAATATCTTTTACTACCGCATAAGATTCGGGTTTGATCACCGCACTTTGAAAATCGAAAAGAATACCGGTTGTGGAGAATTTGCCTTCTTCAATCAGCTTATGTCTTGTATCAGGCTTGCCGGTAGCAACTTTAATATTGCTTACGTACACGGCATATTGTTCTTCGCTATAGTTGGTATGACCTACTTCAAAATAGATCTGGTTCATAATGACACCAACGGGTATGGCTTTGGGCACATCAAACAGTTTGTCTTCATTGATCCACATCCGCAATCTTTCTTTTTGAACCTGGATAGCTACGTGTACCGGTTTGCCATATGATTTTTCCAATCGCTCATACATTTTGTTGTCGCCGGTGAAATAAGATCTGCTTTCCAGGTATGAGTTCACTCTTGCCTTCGAATTTTTAAATTCAGCAGGATAGATCGTAGTCACAACCGATGCATACTTTTTTTGATCCTTTAAAAAATTGTTACCGCCATTGGGTTCATCTTTGGAGGAGAATAAGCCGAAATAAAATTCAGGATACATCCAGCCGGTATTTTTTAATTGCAGGATCACATCAAACTCGATCGTATAGTTTTCACCAAACTGTTTTTGATTACTACTGAGATAAGTAAAAGGCTTGTGCAGGCGCAGCCAGTTGCCGGCGAATTTATCCAGCGTAGTTACTTCACCCGTGCCACTGGTATTCCAGTTGGCAGGCAATTCAGCTAAAGCTTCGCCTTCGAAATTATCGTAGTATAAAATTTGCTCGCCGGGAATAAAATCATATTTGGTAAAACTCTTTGGTCCTGCTTCCTCGACTGCCTCTTCTTTTGTTTCTGTTTTGGGTGCAGGGCTTGCAGATGATGTTGTAGTTGTTGTCTTCTTTCCTTCTATTTCATCCAGTGATTTATCTATCCCCCGGTCAACTTTATTATCAGCTCTTTGTTTAGCTTTTGTTTTCACTTTATTCAGGATGCCTGAAAATTGGGCATCAGCTGCAAAAGGTAGGGCTGCAATTAATAATGCAATGATGATCTTCCTGTTCATGTCAATAATTTTAAAGTATATCAAAACTATTGGTGCGATATTGCAGCTGAAACAAGAAGATGTTCGAATTGCTAAAAAAGCAGGCTGAGATGAAAGAATAGGAGAAATAAAGAAACGTGTTTATCCTTCGTTTTCTTTTTGGATTGCGGTAGGAACAGGGTTAATTCTATATCAATGAGAGTACCTAACTGGCGGGGCTTATTATTCAAAAGAGCTTCCCTGCTTTTTCTTTTTAAGCAATAAAAAAACCGTCTCGCTATAAACAAGACGGTTTTTTAACATCATTCAAAAAAGATTATTGGCCTCCTGAGTTGCTTACGAATTATGTATTCAAGTTTTCTTTATTCTCATTATTCTCAAAAATCTCAGCAATCCCGGTTCAGACAAGCATCCTCAATGGTTCTTCCAGCAGACCTTTTAATGTTTGCAGGAAGGCAGAGCCGGTAGCGCCGTCTACAACACGGTGATCACAACTCAGCGTTACTTTCATCACATTGCCCGGAACGATTGCGCCATTTTTCACCACAGGTACCTGGCTGATTCCGCCCACTGCCAGTATACAGGCATCCGGCGGATTGATGATCGCAGTGAATTCTTCAATGCCAAACATACCCAGGTTAGAAATCGTAAATGTATTTCCTTCCCAATCGGCAGGTTGTAGTTTTTTATCTTTTGCTTTCTGCGCAAAGTCTTTTACTTCCGTAGCGATTTGTGAAAGCGATTTTGTATCTGCAAAACGAACAACCGGTACCAGCAAGCCATCTTCCACCGCTACTGCCACACCGATGTTAACATGATAATTGGTCCTGATCTTATCACCCAACCAGCTACTGTTGACAGCAGGGTGTTGTTTCAACGCCACTGCGCAGGCTTTCAACACCAGGTCGTTGAAAGATATTTTTACTTTGCTTACTTCATTCAATTTTGCCCGGCTGGCGACGGCTGCATCCATATCGATCGACATGGTCAGATAGAAATGGGGAGCGGAGAATTTACTTTCAGCCAAACGCTTAGCAATCACTTTCCGCATTTGCGATACTGGCACTTCGGTAAAGCTTACTTGTCCTGCCGGAGCAGCAGGTGCGGCTGCAGGTTTCGGAGTTTCGGCAGTAGCCGCTTTCGCTACAGATTTATAATTGTCGATGTCAGCTTTGATAATGCGGCCTCCATCGCCGGAGCCACTCACTTTGCTGATATCAATTCCTTTTTCAGCGGCCAGTTTTTTTGCAAGCGGGGATGCTTTTACCCGGCCATTTTCAACAGAGCTGCTCACTTCATGGCCACTTTCTTCAACCGGTTGAGCAGCCGGGGCAGCTTGTTGTTGTGGCTGATCTGCTGATTCTAGTTTAGGAGCCGGAGCTGCAGTTCCACCTTTAGCAGCTGCTACAATAGCATTAACATCTACTTTTCCTTCTTCACCAATGATACAAAGCAAATCATTGACGGCGATCTTTTCTCCTTTTTTAGCACCCTGGTATAATAATTTTCCATTTTTATAACTTTCCAATTCCATGGTAGCTTTGTCAGTCTCTATCTCTGCCAGCACTTCACCTTTTTTCACGGTATCGCCAACATTTTTCAACCAGCCGGCGATCACCCCATCTGTCATAGTATCACTCAGGCGGGGCATCAGCACGACTTCCTCCATTTTGGAAATATCAACGGCGGTAGCGGCAGGTTTTCCATTGGATGCCTGGGGAGCACTTGTTTCCTGTGTCTTTGTATCCGGAGTTTTTGTTTCCGCTTTCTTTTCCGTCTTCGGTGGCGCAGCGGTGCTGCCCCCTGACAAGAGCCCTGAAATATCTTCTCCTGCTGTACCAATGATGGCCAGCAAGTCGTTTACCTGTAATTTGCTTCCTTTGTCAGCACCCACATGTAAAAGAGTGCCATCCTTGTAACTTTCCAGTTCCATTGTAGCTTTGTCAGTTTCCACCTCAGCCAGCAAGTCACCTTTTTTTACTGTATCACCCACTTTTTTATGCCATGCAGCGATCACACCTTCTGTCATCGTGTCGCTTAGGCGGGGCATCAATATCACTTCAGCCATGTAGCTTTAAATTTTCGCCGAAATTAAGGTAAAATGATGAATGATAGGCCAATGAGAATTCGGGCAATAACACTCGTTAATGGTAATAGAAATATTTCATACCCAGAGCCTTGTTGATTTCGGTGATGCTTTACAGATGAATATTGGTAAAATATATCAATTTCACTTGTAAGTTAGAAGAACACCGTCGGAAAAGAAAGTAATATTAACCCCAATCGAGGTCAAGACGTAACCGGTCCTTTAATTCGATCAGGAGGGGATATTGTTCGGCTAACTTCATAAACTGCTCCTTGGATGAAAGTGGTGCATCGGGGATGGTTCTTTCTTCCTGGTTTTCGTTGACTACTACAATAAATTGTAGCAACCGGTTCTTCAATTCCTGCTGCAAAAAGGAGAATAGTTCATTCCGTTCCTGCTCTATAAATTTTTGTTCAATATTATTGGCTGTAATGACTTCAAACGAATTTTCATCGTTGATCTGTAATTGAGCCAGTTCAAAAGGCTGGGCTGCCGGATTTTTAGCAGCTTTTAGTTTTTCTATATAACCGGCCCACGCTTTTTGCAGTGCATCTTTCTGTAAAGGAAGATGCAGCAGGCTATCCGCATTCTTTCCGTTTCCTTTGTATTGTTTCCGGATGCTTTCGAGGGCCGATAATTTTGTTGCCGGTTGCCGGCCTGTCTGTCCGGTAGGCAGGTGACCTGTTGCCGCTTGTTGATTGATTGCCGCCGATTGTGGGTAAACTGGTTTTTCTTCCGCCAGTTTTATTTTTTCTATACCCGTACTTTCAATTATGAGTTTGGGTTCTGACTTTTCACTTTTCACTTCTGATCGCTGGCCCCCGGCTTCCTGCTTTGGATTTTTTACTTCAAATGCTGTTATTTGCCGGAAAGCGATGGGTCTTGCTGACTCAACCAGTTTTTTTTTACTTACCGTTGTTCCTTCTGAACTCAATTCGATCGCTTGTTGCAGGTAACAGAGTTTTATTAAAACCAACTCCACATGCAATCGCTTATTGCGGGCTGCTTTATAATTTATCTCCGCCTCATTCAAAATATTCAGTGAGCTGATGAGAACTGCCGTAGAAACATTGCGGGCAGTGTCGGTATACTTGTCTTTAAAGCTTTCTACTACTTCCAATAAAATAGCGGCTTTACCATCTTTGCAAACCAGGAGGTTTCGGATAAACTCGGCAAATCCATTGATGACAAGATCACCCTCAAATCCCTTACGATTGATATCGTCGTATAAAAGCATGGCGCCGGCCAAATCCTGCTGCAGCATGCAATCGAGCAGTTTGAAATAGTAATCTGCATCGAGGATGTTCAGGTGTTCGAGAGTGTTTGTATAGTTGAGCTCTCCACCGGTAAAACTGACGATCTTATCCATGATGCTGAGTGCATCCCGCATACAACCTTCGCTCTTTTGAGCTATCACCTGCAATGCAGCCTTTTCAGCTTTTACTTCTTCCTTATCACATATTTCCTGCAGGTGGTCAACGGTATCGTTGGTGGTGATGCGTTTGAAGTCGAATATCTGGCAACGGCTTAGGATCGTTGGGAGTATTTTATGTTTTTCCGTGGTTGCCAAAATGAAAATGGCGTAGGAGGGAGGCTCTTCCAGTGTCTTTAGAAAAGCATTGAACGCTGAAGAGCTGAGCATATGCACCTCGTCAATGATATACACTTTATAATTGCCTGCCTGTGGCGCAAACCGAACCTGCTCCACCAGGGTGCGGATATCATCCACCGAGTTGTTACTGGCGGCATCCAGTTCATGAATATTTAGCGAAGTGCCTTCGTTAAAAGAAACACAGGAGTTGCATTGATTGCAGGCTTCGCCATCCTTCGTTTTATTTTCGCAATTGATTGTTTTCGCCAGTATACGGGCACAGGTGGTTTTGCCTACGCCCCGCGGACCACAAAATAAAAATGCATGGGCCAGTTGGTTATGCTTAATTGCATTTTTTAATGTAGTAGTGATATGCGACTGCCCGACAACTGTATCGAAAAGCTGCGGCCTGTATTTCCTGGCTGAAACGATGAATTTGTCCATAAGCCCCAAACCCTAAAGGGGAGTTATAATCCCTTTAGCAGAACCTGCAAGATAAGAAAGGGAATTATTTCCGGGCATACGATGATTTTGCTGTTAATAAATTCCGTCCTGTTCCAGGAAATTAAAATAGTATCGGATGTGGTTTGAACTCTTTTGACTGGTCGAACAAATAACGGTAGGTAGTTAATATCCTGCTGCGATAGGTGCCGAGGTTTTCCGCCACATTGATCATTTTAGGATTAAACTCGCCGATCCACTGCATTTCATAGTCTTCATATATCGGCTTGCCGATTGAATACACGCCGTTTTCAATGCTGAGCTTTTGTATTATCCTGGCGCCTTCTATGATCATATAACTATCGAGTCCTTTGCCCTGCCATTCGGGCACAATGCCAAATACGAGCCCCACAAACTTGTCGCATTTTTTTGTCTTTTTCACCCACAGAAATTTCAGCTTATCCAGCAATCCGAACTTGCCGTGCAAATGTTTGAACCATTGATTAAGATCGGGCAGGTTGATCCATAGGCCGATCGGTTCATTTTTATGATAAATAAACCAGCTCAGGCGTTCGTCCATCACAGGTTTCATTGAATTGAACATCTTACGAACCACTTTTTCTTCTAAATGTTTCAGGCCGCCGTGTCCTGCCCACGCCTTATTATATACGATGGTAAAATCCTTCGCATATTTATCCAGTTGGTTCTTTTTTATATGTTGTGAACTGAAGTCCGGATTTTTTGCGCATTCAGCATGGCGGGTATAAAATTTTTCCTGCAGGCGGTTGCCCACTTTTAAAGCGAAGCACACCTGGTTAAAATAATTTTTAAAACCATAGTTTTCAAAAAGAGGCTGATAATACGGAGGATTATAATTCAGGCAATAAACCGGTGGTTCAAATCCTTTTACCAATAGCCCCCACCAGCGGTCACGTTCACCAAAATTAATGGGACCATCCATCGCCTGCATTCCTCTTTGCAGCAGCCAATGCCTGGCAACGTCAAAAAGCATGTCAGCTGCCTGCTGATCGTTGATGCAATCAAAAAAACCTACTCCACCGACCGGACCATCATCACCTTTGTTCTTGTATTTTTTATTGACAAAAGCGGCTATGCGTCCAACGGGTTTTCCATCGTCGCTTTTTAATATCCAGCGAATGGCTTCTCCATGACGAAACGCTTTGTTCTTTTTTTCGTCAAAAACATCATTGATGTCCTTGTCAAGCGGTTGGATATAGTTTGGATTGTTACCATTTATAATCTTGTTTACCTCCAAAAACTCCTTTGCTGCCAGGTCATCTTTTACCTCGAACAACTGCATAAATAATTCTTTGAACGGCAAAAGTAACAGAAACTGAGAACTGTGAGTAGAGAGGTGAAAAGCGAGAAGTGAAAAGCGAAAAGTAAAAAAGAGGGGAATAAGACGTAAAGCGTCTTGTAGGCTCACAACTTACCACTCACTATTCACCCTAATTGTTGCAATGCCTGATCTGCGTGGAAAAATAAAAAATCTTTCTGCTTAAAGGTTTTTTATAAATGGTAGCGGGATAGTTTAATAAACTTTGGTAAACATCTTTTGATAAAGACTTGCATCGTGACCATAGATATCTTCCCGGAAGTTTAGCAAACCTTTTTCATCTACCCATGCGGTGTAATAGGCAATGATCACCGGCACAGATTTTTTTAGTTTCACAAACTTTTCTTCGCCGCTGTTCATTGCTTCTTCAATTTTTGATTTCGTCCATTTCGGATCGTCACGCAAAAGATATTCAGCCATTTTTTTCGGATCGCTAAGCCGTATACAACCATGACTAAAGGCCCGCTTGTCACTGGAAAATAGACTTTTGGAGGGTGTATCATGGAAATAAATATTGAAGCTGTTTGGGAAAAGGAATTTCACTTTCCCCAACGCATTTTTTCCTCCCGGCAATTGGCGAACAACGGGCAATCCGTCTTCTTCCCCAGTGATTTCCATATTTTCCTTTTCGAGGTAATTGGGATTTTTTTCCATCGCCGGAATGATTTCTTTTTCCACGATACTTGGTGGCACATTCCAGTAAGGACTAAAGACCACCTGGTTGAGATTGCCGGTAAAAATTCGGGTGTCATGCCCATCTTTTCCAACCACTACATTCATGTCAAAAACTTTTTGTTTTCCTTCCATCACATGTAACATGAACTCTGGAATGTTGACGACAATCAGGTTGCCAGCCGGCTGGGAAGGCAACCAGCGCATCCGGTCCATATTAATTAATAGCTGTTGTATCCGGTGCATCACGGGCACATTCATTTCTTTTAATGTTGTTTCGTTGATAATACCATCGGTCTTCAGACCATGCCGCTGTTGAAAATGCCTGACGCCATTTTGTAGCGTGCTGTCAAAAACCTTCGTCGTATCTGCTGTAGCAATGTCGCCTGTCAATTGCAATCGCTTTTTTATGGTAACAATTTCCGGAGCCGTTATTCCTTTTTTATACAATTTTTTCTTTGCCTGGATGATCGGCCAGCCACCTTTTTTCTGAATATCGGTGTACAAAGCCAATTGCTCCTTTAACAACCCATACATTGGATTTACGTCCTCATAATATTTATCATCCTTATGTTTTTTTGAAACCAGGGAGTCGGCATATTCGAGCGCATCTCTTTTTTGAAAGGGGACAAAACGTTCCATCTCCTTTCTTTTTACATAATCACGGTCATAGGTTTGCAGGGTATGGCGGATGAATTGAGAAGTAAGTTCAACTTCTGTATTGCTATAAGTTTTGTTGTTTGACGAAGGTGACAGGCTGTCTTCTGAAATAAGCTTATCCATTCTTTTTTTCAGCGACTTGTTGTTAAGAGTAGTATCGTTTGTCGAACTGATATAATTGTTACGTAAATTCCAAAAGCCGCGGGCCTGTTCGGTAAGACCGTCGCTGGAAAACCAGGCAAATTGATAGTTGCGGGTATTATAAAAACTACGGATACGCCAAGCGATGGAATCGGGAATTTTTTTCTCACTGATGATTTTTTCTACAGTAGCACTGTCTAAAAATAGATCGCTGTATGAATTAGAACGGTTAATACCGTAGTTGCGGGACGATAGCTTTTTGTTTTTTTTACTGCTTTCTCCAGTGGTATCAGCTGCATTATTACAGGCAATAAAAATAAAGGGTACGGCTATCAATAATTTTTTCATACCTATTATTTTGCAAAGATTATGCCTGTGAAAATTATGCATCTGCAATCGAAAAAAGGCTGTTAAAAGTATTTTCTCGCAACGGGTAAGAAAGCATGCAAAGATTTAAAACTACTTTTTTTTCTTTGCGTCACTTTTCACTTTGCGATACTGAGCGAAGTCGAAGTATGCGTGAAATTATAAGCTTTTGACAGCTCTCCTGGAAAAAATAGTCTTTAATCTCTTTTAGGATTGGCAGGTTGGCCTTTCAAATGTTTATCTAAAAATTGCAGAATTTGGCCATAGCCTTTTATTTCATTTTCTTTTTTTACAAAACCATGTTCTTCGTCGGTGAAGATGGTGAAGTGAACCGAACCCTGAACTGAGCGTCGCAACAAGTCCAATCAAGGAACTTGAAGCCTGTTTAATAATGCTTTCTACCATTTTCAAAATTGCCGATTTTCGTATTTGCACATTCACCTCACTCCCTTACCTTTGCGGCCGAAATAAACCCCTCCTTATATATGGCTAACGTTGGTAAAGTAAAGCAAGTCATTGGTGCGGTCATCGATGTACAGTTTGATGGCACCCTTCCCGATATCTATAACGCCCTGGAACTGAAAAGAGAAAACGGTGAAACGCTGGTTTTGGAAGTACAGCAGCATCTTGGTGAGGATAGTATTCGTGCCATTGCCATGGATGGAACAGAAGGTTTAGTTCGTGGTACTGAAGTAGTTGACACAGGAAAAGGGATAGCTATGCCAACAGGTGAGGCTATCAAAGGACGTTTATTTAATGTAACGGGTGATCCCATCGATGGACTGCCTGTAGTATCAAAGCAGGGCGGACGTCCTATTCACGCCAAACCACCCATGTTTGAAAACCTGAGCACAGCATCTGAAGTGCTTTTTACCGGTATCAAAGTAATTGACCTTATCGAACCTTATGCAAAAGGTGGTAAGATCGGTTTGTTTGGTGGCGCCGGTGTGGGTAAAACGGTATTGATCCAGGAGTTGATCAACAATATTGCAAAAGCTTATTCTGGTTTATCCGTATTTGCAGGAGTAGGAGAGAGAACCCGTGAAGGGAATGACCTGATGCGTGAGATGATCGAAGCCGGCATCATGAAATATGGCGACGCATTTAAGCATAGCATGGAAGAAGGCGGATGGGACCTGAGCAAAGTAGATATGAAAGAATTGGCTGATTCCAAAGCGACTTTCGTATTCGGCCAGATGAATGAACCTCCCGGCGCCCGTGCAAGGGTGGCTCTGTCCGGTTTGACAATCGCCGAATATTACCGTGATGGTGATGGCGAGGGCAAGGGTCGTGACATCCTTTTCTTCGTGGATAATATCTTCCGTTTCACCCAGGCGGGTTCCGAGGTATCAGCCCTGTTGGGTCGTATGCCTTCAGCCGTAGGTTACCAGCCTACCCTGGCAACAGAAATGGGATTGATGCAGGAGCGTATCACATCTACCAAAAATGGTTCGATCACTTCCGTACAGGCGGTATATGTACCTGCCGATGACTTAACAGACCCCGCTCCGGCCACAACTTTTGCACACCTGGATGCAACAACAGTTTTGAGTCGTAAAATTGCCGACCTTGGTATTTATCCGGCTGTAGATCCTCTTGATTCAACCTCTCGTATCCTTACACCGAAGATCGTAGGTGATCTGCATTATGATTGCGCCAACCGTGTGAAATTAATCCTGCAGCGTTATAAGGAATTACAGGACATCATCGCCATCCTTGGTTTGGATGAGTTGAGTGATGAAGATAAAATGATCGTTGCCCGTGCACGGAAAGTACAACGTTTCCTTTCTCAGCCTTTCCATGTGGCTGAAGCCTTTACCGGTTTAAAAGGGGTGTTGGTACCGATTGAAGAAACGATCCGTGGTTTCAATATGATCATGGATGGTGAAGTAGATGATCTGCCTGAAGCGGCATTCAACCTGGTGGGTACTATCGATGATGCTATTGAAAAGGGTAAGAAACTGATGGCGCAGGCGCAGGGTTAGAACCCTCTGTCTCCGCCAGTTGGCGGAGAACTTAGGTTGATTAGTCATTATTTGTACTGATAGTTCTTTATACGAGTTAGTTGGTTGTTGTGTAACGAGCATTTGTTTTCATGGCATCTTCGTGCAGCCTGTGCCGAGCGAAGTCGAAGCATCGCACTCTTCAACTTTCTGTTCCTTACTCATGAGGGTATTAAGAAGTCACAAAAAGAATATTTGAAATTATTCTATAACGAGCTTTAAAGTTTTTACAGCTTTAGGGTTCTAAAAGTCCGCCGCGGCGGATTGGTTTTTATGAACTTAGAAATACTTACACCAGAAAAAAAAATATACAGCGGCGAGGTATACGGCGTGCAAATGCCGGGTATCAGTGGAAGCTTTGAAGTGCTTGATAAGCATGCTCCGCTGGTAAGTGCATTGAAAGCCGGCCGTGTGAAAATATTAAAAGACAGGCAAAATCATTTTGCTTACTTCGACATACAAGCTGGATTTGTAGAAGTGCTCAATAACAAAGTGACTGTATTGGCTGAAGGAGCAATGCCGGTGGAAACTACCTGAGACCTGACGCCTCCTCCGCTGAATGACTTTATTCATGAGAGGTAGAATAGACTGGCGAAAAACCAGCCTATCCGGATAATGAAAACTGTCCTTAGCCCTCCTGATTTATTTCGGGAGGGTTTTTTTATCCCATAAAAAATGCGGGGTTGCAAATTCCGCATTTTTACTTCTACTTATTAAAAAATAGAAATGTCCAGTATTTGTCGTTCCAGAAGGGAATGAAATTTTTCCAGAAATCCTGTTTTTTGATTTTCTTATTTTGACTTAATCTTATGCCACATATAAATGGACGATAAACGATAAAATAGGTAATGAATAGTAAGATGAATGTATTGTTACTAATATAGTCCTGCTTCACGGATAGTATAAGAGCCGCAAAAGGAATTAAAAGCAACAGATAAAAGAAAAATATATTTTTTGATAGCATGTAATGGATATTTTGGAATGAAATTTAAATAATTATGGACAGACCACATACGATTAGAAGGTATTTGGGTCAAAGAAATATGACCCTGCTTTTTTATTTGGAGTCATTCACCGGTTCTTATCCTTCCATCTCTCATGAAAAATGTTGTTGAGAAAGGAAATATTAGACAAACAAATCAAAAAGCTTTGACAGAAAGAATAAAATGAGTATGTTTTCAGATCAAAAAGGTTAGGTTTTTACGGCCATACCGAAGGAAAAACAACACTTAAAGGTACTCTTCATGGAAAATACAAACGATAAAATTGAACTGATAAAAAAGCATGTTTGCTGTCCGGACTGCAAGACAAGCATCCGGTACGAAGGCTCACATTTTAGGTGTGATAATTGCCAACGTCAATTTCCTTTTTATGAAAACGCCATTTTAGAAATATTACCAACGGCACCCTCCAAATATGCCTTTGATGTGCGCAGTGGTTATCATGAGAAAGTTTACAACCAGCTTTTTTCTTCTAAACGTGAAGTGGTTGATCCGGAGACATCCTGGGCCAACCCGGACAAAGTACCAGTTAAATGGCTAAAGAAAAAAAATGAACATGTAGGATTTATAAAGAATATAATTGAAAAGAATATTCCTGGACGGGAAGTTCTTTGCGATTTCACCGGAAGTTCGGGCTATTACACCTTCGAACTGCGAAAAATGTTCAGATGGGTTTTTCATTGCGATCTCAGTATTGAGTCGTTGTTATTTGCAAAAAAAAGAGCGGAGGCTCAACATATCGACAATCTCATTTTTATAAGAGCTGATTATACTAAGCCGCCATTTAATTCCACTCTCGACCTGATCATTTGTGGTGATACGCTGATTTATTCGCCTTATCATGAAGGTTTGCTGCTGAATGGTATGCAACAATCATTGAGGGAAGGCGGCCAGGCGATTTTTGATTTCCACAACTGGTGGCATAATCCGTTAAAGCAAATCGGAATCATGAAAACGGAGTTCGGATTTTGCTATAGCTATACTAAAAAAGAAACGGATGGATTTGTAAACCAATATTTCTCTTCTTTCAAATACTGGCCTTATTACCAGGAATTTTCCACCGGCCGGCCAGGGACCCTGGTGCCCGGTTTTTTCCCAAGCACCAGACATTGTTATATTGCCAGGAAATAAAGAGTAAGGTCAATTATTTTTTAATCATAAGATTTAACAGGTGAAAATTTTCAATATCATATTTTGTATTCTTTTCCTGGTATCGGCCGGTCTGCAATACAATGACCCCGATCCTTATATTTGGATACCCATCTATTTATATGGAGCAATCCTGTGCTGGCTTGCGTTTAGGAATAAGTTTTATCCTAAAGCTTATATTCTTGGCATCGTCGCATTTGCCGCCTATGCATTGTATTATTTTTTTACTGAAGATGGCGTCCTGGATTGGATTCAAAAACATGATGCTGAAAATATAGCGGCTACTATGAAAGCCACCAAGCCCTGGATCGAAGATACCCGGGAATTTTTTGGATTGGTTATACTGATTGCCGTATTGTCTATAAACTTAATCTATGCCAAAACAAAAAGAAGCCGGCTCTATTGAACCGGCTTCTTCGTTACTTTTTCAATAGCTAGTTTTGTTGTTGTTTTCTTTTCTTTAGTTGTTCGTCTGCGTAGGCAAATGCCTTTTTCATCATATCTGTTTTGCGAAATTCGTATTTGGTCCGGATATTTTCTTCCTCATTAGCGACGGATACAAACATTGCATCGATAGCCCGGGCAGCAATAAAATCGGTAAGATTTGTTTCCAGTGGTTTCTTGATAAAAGGTATCTTGTTGTAAACAGTGACAAGGTTGTTCCATTCCTTATTGGCTCCTTCCGTTTTTATGGTGCTATCTACGATGGGCCGGAAGGCTACCATTAGCTCAGGTGACATGTTGGATTTGAAATAGTCAGTTGCCGCATGCATGTTATCTGTTACTAAGATACTTGCCGCATCCCTGATCGACATTTGCTTAACGGAATTTAAAAAAATGGGCTTAGCTGCAACAACAGCAGAAGACATGGCCCGGGTAAATTTTGCTGTCACCTGGTCTACCACTTTATCCATTCCTACATCCTTTAAAGTTTTTTCGATTTTCGCCGCATCTCCGGGGAAAGCAAATCGAACCAATGGATTACCGCCAGGATTTGCAAAAGCATCAAACCCCCTGAAAAGGCCCTGCGACAAAGCATCTTTTAAACCCGCTGCCATTTCAAATTCAGTGATGCCTAGTTGTGATGCTACTTGTTTCAATGTATCACAGGAAGAAAGAAAAATAGAACTGCATAGAATTAAGCTAAGATAAAAACGTTTCATAGTGTTGTTTTTTCAGGGATGAGAATTGAGTATAATGCGTTGCAAAGAAAGGAAGTTTTCCAATTTAATTAAGCTGGGGATCTGTTGGAAAATGAATCATCATTTCATAATCGCCGCCAAGGTGCTTAAGCGACTCTTTCCATATTTCTTCAGGCTTGGTTTGGAAGATCAGTTTTCGGTTTGACTTTACGGTGAGCCATGATTTCTCCTTTATTTCCTCGGCCAGTTGGTCTTTGCTCCAACCGGAATACCCGATAAAAAAGCGGATCTTGTTTTCATCCAATTTGCCATTCTGTATAAGCTCAACCGTTTTACTAAAATCGCCACCCCAAAATACGCCTTTCATCACTTCTTCACCGCCGGGAATTTCTTCAGGATACTGATGCAGGAAATGAATAGTATCCATTTGTACGGGACCTCCATAAAAAACCGGGAGTTTAAACCCCTCCAGATCAGGGATCAATTCATCCAGCGTATTTTCATATTTGCGATTTAACACAAAACCAAAACTTCCATCTTCATTATGCTCGCAAAGAAAGACCACTGTGCGCAGAAAGTTGGGGTCTTTCAGGAAGGGATCTGCTATTAAAAGTATGCCTGGTCCGGGTTCAATCATACTTCAAGTTAGGACATTAAATCTTTTTTAAAAAAATCTTGTTTCAAATACTTTCGCCAAAAAATTGGCTAGAATACTGGCCTTAAAGCGGCGTTAAAAATCCATGTATTACCTGTCAAATTAAAGATGAAAGAACAACACGTAGTATTTTTGCAGGATGGGTTGGTAAAACCCTTTATCTTTCAGTACAAATAATTTTCTCTTTGTGAAACGCATCTTTACCGTAATTACTTTACTCATAACAATTTCTTTAATCGGCATCATCATCATTCAAATTTCATGGTTAAAGAATATGATCCTGCTGAAAGAAGAACAAATTAAAGGGAAGGTGGAGCAGGCGGTAATAATGGTGGGAAATGAGCTGTCCCAATACAAAGGAAATTATTTAAGTAGCAAGATAAGTTCACCTAATACAATTTTCCAGGATGAGTTTACGATGGAGTTTCTAAGACCTGTTACCGTGGGCAAACGGTTTACGGCTACCGAATTGCAGGATAAAATAAAAAAAGCTTTTAAATCACTGGAGCTCGATAATTTGAAATTTGAATTCATGCTGGCGACTGTCAGCCCCAGGACAGGGGCCATAGGCGCAATTGAACAGCGGTCAAAGAATTTTCCGGAAGAGTATGAGGACACAATAAACAATTACTCGAAAGGCTACGCCTTGTTTGCACCAAGCGGTTCGGCGGCAGAAAACCTTGCAGCGGATGAAAGTCTTATAATTGTAGCACTTGACTGGAAGGTTGCGGCGCTAAAAGAATTGCGTTTACGCATCGCTACTTCTATTCTTTTTACCATTATCATTATTACAGCTTTTTATCTTACTGTTCGTACTATGCTTCGTCAAAAAAAATTAGGTGAGATCAAAAATGATTTCATCAATAATATGACGCATGAATTTAAGACACCCATTGCTACCATCTCATTGGCGGTTGATGCTTTGAAGAATGAAAAAGTTTTACAGGATAGGGATAAGATGGGTTATTTCAGTGCTATCATCAAAGAAGAGAACCAACGTATGAATCGCCAGGTTGAAACGATTCTTAAAGCATCTCAACTGGAAAAACAGGAGATTGAATTGAATATGCAACCCTTACATGTACATGAAGTAATTAAAGACGTGGTTGATAATTTTGCTTTGCAATTACAGGAAAAAGGTGGAAGGGCCGAGCTGGTATTAAATGCGACCAATGACCTTGTGATGGCAGATGAGGTTCATTTTTCCAATATGATTAACAACCTTATTGATAATGCTGTCAAGTATTCAAAAGATAATGTTCCCCTGCTTGTCAAGGTCGCTACTCACTCCAATGGAAAAAATTTGACAATTAAAGTGGAAGACAATGGCATTGGCATGAGTAAGGAAACAGTGAAGCGGGTTTTTGAACGCTTTTACAGGGCTCATACCGGCAACCTGCATAACGTTAAAGGCTTTGGGTTAGGATTGAGTTATGTAAAAACAATTGTGCAGGCGCAGGGCGGTGAAATTAAAATCGATAGTATGTTGGGTCGCGGCAGCATCTTTATTTTAGATCTTCCATTGAAGAAAAGCAGTTAAAATTCCTGCCAACTATTCCTGGACCTGTGGGTACAGCAGGCAACCATCGCCGTAGCTTAAAAACCTGAATTCATTTTGAAGAGCATGATCGTAAATCCTTCGCCAATCCTCACCAATAATTGCAGCAATCAATAGCAATAAGGTGGATTGTGGTTGATGAAAATTGGTGATCAAGCCTTTTGCAATCCGAAGCTTGTATCCCGGTGCTATTATGATGCGTGTCCTGGTGACCAGTTTTTTCAATTTATTTTTTTTCATCCAACCTAGCAAAGACTCCAACGCCTCTTTCGCTTGTACATCCTGGGCCGGCATATCATAAGCCTCCCATTGATTTAATTCTGGAATTGCTAAATAGTTGTTGACCGTTGCTTGTTGACCGTTGCTTGTTGATAGTTTCACTCCCAACCAGTAAAGACTCTCAATGGTTCGCATGGACGTAGTACCTACCGGAATGATTGTTTTGTCGAGATATGCAATAATCGTTTCAATTGTTTCAATGGATACATCAATAAACTCCGCATGCATTTCATGCTGTTGCATAGTTTCACTTTTCACAGGTTTAAATGTGCCGGCGCCAACATGAAGCGTCACAAAATCTTTGTCAATATTTTTTTCTTCTAAACTTTTGAAAATAGCATCGGTAAAGTGCAGACCCGCTGTTGGCGCAGCCACTGATCCATCGTAATGGGCATAAATGGTTTGGTACCTTTCGGCATCACTTGATTCTGCCTTTCGTTTTATATAGGGTGGAAGAGGAATGGCGCCTGCATGATGCAATAATTCCGCAAAACTCATTTCCGGATCATTCCAGGAGAGTTCGATTACAAAAGAATCTATTCTCTTTTCCAGGTAAATGGCTTGCAATATTATCTCCTTGTTGAACGCATAAATTATTTTTTGAAGTATCTGTCCATGTTTCCATTTTGATGCGCCGCCAACCAGGCATAACCAATATACTTTCCCGCGTTGAAGCATGGCAGTCGTAATATCTGCATATTGCTCATGCGGCTCGAGACAAAATATTTCTATTACACCGCCAGTCGGTTTTTGAAACAGTAGCCTTGCTTCCACAACTTTGGTGTTATTAAAAATCAGCAACGAACTTGCCGGAATATGCGAAGCAATATTTTCATAGGTATCATCCCGGATATCTCCATTTCTATAAACAAGTAATTTGGATGAATCTCTTTTTTGAAGGGGGTAGCTGGCTATTCGATCCTCGGGAAGTGAATAGGTAAAATCAGCAATAGCAATATCTTTTGGGTGCATAAACAATTGCGACCAACTGTCGCAGTTTGATGAGTTACAAAAATACTAACGTTTCGCAAGTGGTACGACGAGTTTTAGTCCGCTCCAGATATCACTCACTGCACAAACTTTTACATCTACGAGATCATTTTTCAAAGCATAATTTCTGATAGCGTCTTCGGTAATATCAGTGGGAATTTTCGCCGATTTTTTATACCACGAGACCCAGATAACGATTGCAGGATTTTTTGAAAGCAAGGGCTGCAGTTTTTTTATTGCTGATTCAAAGACTTTGTAGCTTTCTGCAAATAAATGAATAAGATCCGGCAATTCATTTTTGGCGCATAGCTGATCACTAATATCTGCTTCCAACAATTCAAAATAGTTCGAAGGTGTATTGATCAACCGGATCTTCATGCCCGGTTTGATACCCAATTTTTTGATCAGGGGTGTGCCTGAATAGCCTGCAGTTGCCATGGCGCCAAAATACGAATGCCGTTTTAAATTATGGGCTGTAGCCGATCTGTATTCACATTTGCGATGGTTCCATTCACCGTTTTTCCACCGCAATTCACAAGTAATCCACGCCTTTTTTGATCAGTACCGGATAAAATCCGCGCAAATGTACTACAGGCAGGCCTTCCAGGCATCAGGAGTCTGTGGACAAAATAAAAATCCCAAAATTTGGAAGGTAAGTGGGAAAAAGTGTTATTTTGTGTGAATTAGTACAAAATTGACCCAAGAACCTGATAATGATAGATATTCTCGGCGAATACCAGGCGACTTTAGACTCAAAAGGTCGCTTTCTTCTGCCGGCTGCCTTCAAAAAGCAGCTCTCCGAAGAAGAGGGTACCCGCTTTGTTATGAACAGGGGTTTGGACAATTGTGTCACGTTATTCACATTAAAAAATTGGGAAGCTTTTTCGGCGAAGATCAGGACTTTGAATGATTTTAATGAGGAGGAAAGACCGGTTCGCCGATTTTTTTTAAATGGAGCCGCTTACGTAGAACCGGATAGTGCAGGAAGATTGCTGGTACCACCGCATTTGAAGGAGCATGCCGGTTTGCAAAAAGACCTCGTGATGCATTGGGCGGACGATAAATTAGAAATCTGGGATAGTAATAAGTACAAACAGCTCTTTGATTCAATCTCACCGGAAGCATTAAGCAAAATGGTACATAAAGTATTAGGGGGAGGGAACGGATTGGCAGGTTAAATTGTTAAATAGTTGACATGAAGAAAAAGTTGAAAAAAGAAGAACCGCTATTAACTGATCAACCAGCCAACCCGTCAACTGAAGCCTATCACATACCTGTTCTTCTACAGGAGACAATAGCAGGGTTAGCTATTCAACCGGAAGGCATCTATGTCGATTGTACGTTTGGCGGTGGCGGTCACTCAAAAGCTATTCTTGAGCAATTGGGTGCCAAAGGAAAACTGATTGCTTTTGACCAGGACGAGGATGCGAAACGAAATCTGCCTGACGATGATCGTGTCATTTTTGTGCCGCATAATTTTCGTCATCTGCAACGGTTCCTGAAGCTGCACCAAATAAACGCTGTTGATGGCATTATGGCGGATCTGGGTGTCAGCAGTCACCAGTTTGATGAAGCAGAAAGAGGGTTCTCGACCCGCTTTGATGCAGCACTGGATATGCGAATGGACCAGCGCCAAACCCTGACTGCCTTTGATGTTGTGAATACCTACACTGAGCAGCAGCTGCACAAGCTGTTTGAGCAGTATGGCGAAGTGACGAATGCCAAAACATTGGCGAGGACGATTGTCAATGTTCGCAATCACGTTTCATTGAAAACCATCAATGCTTTTAAAAATGCTCTCCGTGAGGTGGTAAAAGGAAATCCCAATAAATATTTTGCCCAGGTTTTCCAGGCGTTGCGCATTGAAGTGAATGATGAATTAGGAGCATTGAAAGAAATGCTGCAGCAAATCCCAAAACTGCTGAAGCCCGGTGGCCGGGCAGCTATCATCACTTTCCATTCTTTAGAAGACAGGCTGGTTAAAGTTTTTTTTCGTCGTGGTTCATTTGATGAGCCGGAAACAAATCCTTTTATCAATGAAGAGCCGGTGAATGAATTAAAAATCATCACCAAAAAATCGATACAGCCAACTGAAAAGGAAATGAAGGAGAACCCAAGATCAAGAAGTGCAAGATTAAGAGTGGCAGAAAAAATAATGATGGTGTAATGCGGTGGATAGCGAATGGTGAATGATAAATAAATGGTACTGAGGTTTAAAGTTTATTATACACAATGCAGGAGCAGGAAATAAATAAGGTAAAAGAAACAAAAACAAATTGGAAGAAGCTTCTTAATTATCAGTCGGTGGTAAGGCAGATCCCATTTTTTTTGTTTCTGACATTTCTTGCAGTGCTGTATATCTATAATGGGCATTTGGCTGATAAAACCGTTCGGAATATCAGCAAGACAACAAGAGAGGTACGAGAGTTGCAGCATGAATATAAAACGGTGAAGAGTGAAGTGATGTTTCGGAGCAAGCAAAGTGAGCTGGTAAAAGCAGTTGAGCCATTGGGATTAAAAGAGTTGATGGAGTCGCCGGTGGTGTTAAGGCCCCATCCCGACCTTCCCCAATAGGGAAGGCCACCAACACTCAGCCCTGCTTTTCGGAGAATTCGAAAGAAATCGGGGTCTTCGAAAATGTTGATTAGAGATATGAAGATGATGTGGTGGATATGAAGTTTGGGTTTGCGGTGTAGCACCGTCCCTTCTCTTTCGGAGAAGGGAGAGAGGGATGAGGCCGTGAACAGAATGATGAAGAGTGCGACGCAACAGACGATGATAGTAGCACTGAAGCTGGTAACAAAAAGAATAACAATAACAATCGCAGCAGAAATTGGAAGTAAGGCGTGACATATTATGGCGTGTTTATCTATGCTTTATCGGCATGGTGCTTTTATGTGTGCTGATCCTTGGGAAAGCATTCTATATACAGCGTTTCCAGGGTGAGCACTGGCGGAACATGAGTGATAGTATGCACCAGCGCATTGTTGAATTAGATGCCGACAGGGGAACAATTTACAGCGAGGATGGCCAGATGCTGAGTACCTCTTTGCCTGAATTTGATATCTATCTTGATTTCCAGGCCGATGGTTTGCGTGATAAGAATGGGAAGGTGTTTAGAGAAAACGTAGACTCATTTGCCATAGCCATGGCAAAATATTTTGGTGATAAAACCACGGCACAGTATAAAAAAGAATTGCAGGAAGGGTATAGAAAAAAAAGCCGCTATTATTTGCTGAAGAAGAAATTGTCGTTTGAAGAATATAAAAACTTCCGCCAGTTTCCATTGGTAAAATTGGGAAGAAATAAAAGCGGTGTAATTGTAGAAGAAAACAGCAAACGGTTATCGCCATTTGGATTACTGGCTAACAGGACCATCGGCCTTTCCCGTGAACATATTGCGAGCAATGGCAAAGTGAAAAAGCAAAATGTAGGTCTTGAAAAAAGTTATGATACGTTGCTGACTGGTCAAAAAGGCCAGCGGCTGGTAAGATATGCTTCGGGCGGAGCTATCCCGGTGGAAGGTTTCCAAATAGAACCTGAAAACGGGAAAGATATTTTCACTACACTGGATGTGAACATACAGGACATAGCAGAAAATGCTTTGTTGAAACAAATGGAAACAAGCGAATCGTTGTATGGCACCTGTATAGTGATGGAAACAAAAACCGGTAAGATAAAAGCGATTGCCAATCTTGGCCGCAGGCCGGATGGAGCTTATTGGGAGGATGATAACTATGCGCTACGGGTGACAGAACCGGGATCCACGATTAAGTTGGTGACATTATTAGCAGTGCTGGAAAAAGGTTCTTCAAAATTGAATGACCTGGTAGAAGTTGGCAGCGCTGGTCAAATGGTAGTGGGCCCGCGGAATGTAAATGATGCAGAACGTCAGCCAAAATCTGTACAGACAGTAAAGGAATGCTTTGCACATAGCTCAAATGTCGGGATGAGTAAGGTGGCATATAAAGCGTTTGCCCAAAACCCAAAAGAGTTTGGCGATTACCTGCACAAGTATCACATGGATGTTCGTTCACCCATCGATCTTTCAAATATTCCAAAGCCACAGCTGGCACCATTGGATAAAAATAAAGGCGGGGTGATGAATATGATCACGATGAGTTTTGGTTATGCTGCCCAGGTCAGCCCAATGCATACCCTTACCTTATATAATGCTATCGCCAATAATGGTAAAATGATGAAACCTTATTTGGTCAATAGCATTCAGCAGGATGGCATCGTGATAAAACAATTTGAACCGACTGTGCTGGAAGAAAGTATTGCACGGCCAGAAGTAATACAAGCGGCGAAAGAAAGTATGGAAGCGGTGGTTACCGAAGGTACCGGCAGAGTTGCTTTTAAAGACATGCCTTTTGCCGTGGCAGGGAAAACCGGAACTGCACACGTTGCAGATGGCAATATAAAATATAGTGCAGGTGTATACCAGGCATCATTTGTAGGCTACTTTCCGGCAAATGATCCCCAGTTTACCTGTATAGTGGTAATCAGATCCAAACCATACGCAGCATTGCACTATGGTGGGACGTTGGCAGGCCCGGTATTTAAAGAAGTGGCTACAAAATTGTATGCGATGTATGTAGAGAAAAAAGCATCGCATATGTATGCCGCGAAAAAAGATAGTAGCGGTTATTTCTATGCCGGTAATAATGCAGATATAAAAAATGTTTTCAAAACATTGAATATCGGGTACCGGGATTCGGCAACGCAGGGTGATTGGAGTAATGTGTTTGCAGTGGATTACCAGCCGGTAGTAAAAACAAGTGTGATCAGGAAACAGGTGATGCCCAATGTGAAGGGAATGGGATTGAAAGATGCATTGTACCTGTTGGAAAATATGGGAGTAAAAGTTTCGGTGAAAGGAAAAGGTAAAGTGACGAATCAATCGGTTGTGGCAGGAAGTGCCCTGTCAAAGGGAATGACTGTGGTTTTGGACTTGAGCTGATTAAAAGTTTGAAGTTAAAGGTTTAAAAGTTTTAAAAAGTTGACCGTGTTATTGCAGGATGTGTTATATAAAGTTTCGATCAGGTCTGTTGCGGGGAGTACTGCGATAACGGTAGATAATGTGCAGGTTGATTCAAGAAAAGTAAAACAAGGATCATTATTTATAGCGGTAAAAGGATCAGGAGCGGATGGTCACCAGTTCATTGACAAGGCAATAGAAAACGGTGCAGTAGCAGTGCTGTGTGAAACGTTGCCTTCTTCATTGAAAGAAGGTATTGTATATGTGCAGGCGGAAAACAGTGCGATGGCAGCCGGGTGGGTAGCAAATAATTTTTTTGGCCAGCCATCCGAAAAGCTAAAAGTGATTGGTGTCACCGGCACCAACGGTAAGACGACAATTGCCACCCTGTTGTTCAAGCTCTTTTCAGGATTGGGTTATAAATGCGGGTTGCTTAGCACAGTTGAAAATCACATTGGCGATAGAATCGTGCCGGCAACGCATACAACCCCGGATGCTATCAGTTTGAATCAACTACTGAGGCAGATGGCAGATGAGGGATGTTCACATGTTTTCATGGAAGTCAGTTCACATGCAGTGCACCAGCATCGCATTACGGGTTTAAATTTTGCCGGCGGAGTTTTTAGCAATATCACGCATGATCACCTGGATTACCATAAGACATTTGATGAATACATCCGGGTTAAAAAATCTTTTTTTGATTCGCTGCCTTCATCCGCATTTGCGATCAGTAATGCAGACGACAAAAGAGGAATTGTGATGTTGCAAAATACAAATGCCCGAAAGTATTTGTACAGTTTGAAGACGCTGACTGATTTTAAAGGAAAGATCATTGAAAATAGTTTGACCGGGCTGGTGATGACGGTAAATGACCAGGAAGTTCACTTCAGGTTGATCGGTGAGTTTAATGCCTACAATTTACTCGCCACCTATGCGGTGGCAATATGCCTGGGTGAAGAGAAACAGGAAGTGTTGAGATGCCTGAGCCTGTTAACCGGCGCTGAGGGAAGATTCGATTATATGGTATCACCTAAAGAAAGGATAATTGCTATCGTTGACTATGCTCATACTCCCGATGCTTTGTTGAATGTGCTGGCAACGATTAAGAAGTTAAAAAAGGGATATGAGCAGGTGATAACGGTAGTGGGTTGCGGTGGCGATAGGGATAAAACCAAACGGCCTATTATGGGTGAAGCGGCCTGCGAGCATAGTGACCGGGTGATTTTCACCAGTGATAATCCAAGAAGTGAGGACCCGGCGCAAATCATCAGGGACATGGAAGAAGGGTTGCCGGCAGCTGCAAAAAGAAAGTATATCTCGATTGTGGATAGACGGGAGGCAATTAAAACGGCGATCAGTTTAGCGAAGCAGGAGGATATCGTTTTGATTGCAGGCAAGGGACATGAGAAATACCAGGAAATAAAAGGTGTGAAGAATCACTTTGATGATAAAGAAGTAGTGAGAGAAGTTTTTGAAATACTAGATAAATAGCAGGAAGTTAAAAAGTTCACAAGTCAAATTGGTATTACCAATACTTGTAAACTAGTAAACGGATAAACTTATAAACCAGAGCAACGCATGTTGTACCATTTATTTGATTGGCTAAGGGAACAGGGAGTAAAATTTCCGGGCAGTGAGCTTTACAGGTTCATTACTTTCCGGGTTTTACTGGCCGTATTGCTTTCCTTATTCATCACCATGGTATATGGTAAGAAACTAATCCGTTTTTTACAAAGGAAGCAGATAGGTGAAAGTGTAAGGGACCTGGGACTTGCAGGAGAACAAACAAAGAAAGGAACGCCAACCATGGGCGGCATCATTATTATCCTTGCGATATTGATACCAACGCTTTTACTGGCAAGATTAGATACTGTGTATATCGTCCTGATGTTGGTAGCTACCGTGTGGTTGGGAATAATTGGTTTTGTGGATGATTATTTAAAACTGCGGGCCAAAAAAATTGCTCAGCAGCAAGGTATAGCCTATAAGAAAGGGGATAAGGATGGTTTGGCGGGATGGTTTAAAATATTGGGGCAGGTTGGTTTGGGAGTTACAGTAGGCGCAGTTCTTTATTTTAATAGTGATGTCACAATCTGGCGGGAGTACCAGGGCACTCCCCCGCCTGGTGATACAACAGTAAAAACAAGGCAGGTAAATAATCGGACAAAACATTTTGTGGAAACGAAAGAACCGATTACCACTATCCCTTTTGTAAAAAATCATGAATTTAATTACACGAAATTATTGCCGGAAGCAATAAGAAAATATTCATGGGCATTGTACATTTTGGTAGTGATATTCATCATCACTGCTGTTTCCAACGGTTCGAATATTACCGATGGCCTTGATGGATTAGCGACGGGGACATCGGCATTGATCGGTGTTTTGTTGGGAATTTTTGCGTACGCAAGCGGTAACTTCTTTTTCGCCGACTATCTCAATATCATGTATATACCGGGATTAGGAGAATTGTCCATATTTATCGCTGCGATGATAGGGGCTTGTATAGGATTTCTTTGGTACAACTCTTATCCGGCGCAGGTATTCATGGGTGATACGGGTAGCCTGACCCTGGGTGGAATCATTGCAGCGCTGGCTATCATCGTTCACAAGGAATTGTTGATACCGATTTTCTGCGGAGTGTTCTTGGTAGAAAATATAAGTGTGATACTGCAGGTCAGTTATTTCAAATACACAAAGAAAAAATTTGGTGAGGGAAGAAGGATCTTTTTAATGAGCCCTTTACATCATCATTATCAAAAGAAGGGATATCATGAGGCGAAGATTGTGACGAGGTTTTGGATTGTGACGGTGCTATGTGTGGTGTTGAGCATTGTAACATTGAAATTAAGGTAAAAACAAGGATATAGTTTTTAGGAACGGATTTTTTGAAAAACCACGCCAGCTGCTATCGAACCCCTTTGAAGATTGTACTCTGATGTGAAGTAATTGTGAGACTATTGCAAAGTTGATACTTGTGAAGAACCATTTTTTCCTAACCGCTGAGAAACTAACATAAGTTGAATCATGTGCTGTTGCAACAGGCAGCACCAAAAATGGATGAAGGCTGAGATTGAAGCCGGATCAAGTGACCTATGAGCAAACACATCATCATATTGGGTGGAGGTGAAAGCGGTGTTGGTGCCGCCATCCTTGCGAAGCAAATGGGATATGATGTATTCGTTTCAGACCAAAGTTCTTTGAAGGATAATTATCGTAACGATTTGGTACAGGCAGGTATTGAATTTGAAGAAGGGCAACAGGATGAGGCACGAATTCTTTCGGCGGATGAAGTAATGAAAAGCCCGGGCATTCCTGAAAAAAATGAGTTGGTTAAAAAAATCAGGGCCAGGGGTATTGAGATCATCAGTGAAATTGAATTGGCCTACCGCTTCAAGGGCGAAAGCAAGATTATAGCCATTACCGGCAGCAATGGGAAAACAACCACTACTGCTTTGACCTACCATATCTGTAAGAAAGCGGGATTGGATTGCGCCCTTGTAGGAAACATTGGTTATTCTTTTGCCCGCCAGGTTGCTGAAGATCCGAAGCCACTATACGTAGCAGAGATCAGCAGCTTTCAACTGGACGATATTAAAACGTTCAGACCTGATATCGCCATTCTCACAAATATTACCGAAGATCACCTGGACCGTTACGATTACAAATTTGAAAATTATATCCGGAGCAAATTTCGCATCGCTATGAACCAGCAGCCAAATGATCATTTCATTTATTGCGCCGATGACGAAGTCACGATGAAATATATTAATGAGCAAAACATTCACTCAAACCAACTGCCAATCAGTATGAAAACAGAACTATCAAAAGGAGCATTTATTAAAGACGGGGACATGTACGTAAGAACGGGAGAAGAATTTACCAGTATGAGTGTATATGATTTTGCCCTGAAAGGAAAACACAATCAATACAACACGATGGCGGCTTGCGTAGCAGGAGCGACGATGGATATCCGCAAAGAAAAAATCAGGGAAGCGGTGCAGGACTTCCAGGGATTGGAACATCGGATGGAGCCTGTGGCAACGATCCGTGGTGTTGAGTTTATCAATGACAGCAAGGCGACCAACGTGAATTCTACCTGGTATGCATTGGAGAGCATGACGAAGCCAACGATCTTAATTCTAGGTGGAGTGGATAAGGGAAATGATTATTCATTAATTGAAGAGTTGGTAAAAGAAAAAGTAAAGGCGATCATTTGCCTGGGAGTTGACAACCGGAAAATTCACGAGGCTTTTGGAAATATCGTGAGCACTATTGTGAATACAGATAATGCCATAGATGCTGTGCAGGCTTCTTTTCATTTTTCGGCTAAAGGTGATGTGGTGTTGTTAAGCCCGGCCTGCGCCAGTTTTGATTTGTTTAAAAATTATGAGGATCGGGGAAACCAGTTTAAGAAAGCGGTGAAAGAGTTGTAACCCCCATCCCCTAAAGGGGTGAAAAGAAATCGTGAAATATCTATTCGGAATAACGAAATGAACTATACATCAAACATAGAACAAAATTCAATCCCCCCCTTTAAGGGATGGGGGCAAAATTTTACTCACAAAACCAAAG
Source organism: Terrimonas pollutisoli (assembly GCF_029360765.1). Classification (GTDB taxonomy): domain Bacteria; phylum Bacteroidota; class Bacteroidia; order Chitinophagales; family Chitinophagaceae; genus Terrimonas_B; species Terrimonas_B pollutisoli. The sequence goes on from NZ_JARKNA010000001.1 coordinate 651,532, forward strand.
GTGATAAAGTGATTTGGGCTTTAGTGGTGTTACTGGCATTGGTGTCTTTATTAGCGGTGTATAGTGCTACTGGCTCGCTGGCCTATAAAAATTATAAAGGCAATACTGAAGTTTATTTATTTAAACAGATCGCTTTTATCATCATTGGCATATTGGTTGTATACTTTGCGCATCTTGTGAATTATACGTTGTATTCAAGAGTTGCCACCATCATGTTTTTGCTGATTATTCCTTTACTAATATATACGTTGTTTTTTGGAGTTAGAATGAATGAAGGAAGCCGGTGGATAAGATTGCCGCTGATCAATATGACGATGCAAACTTCTGATTTAGCCAAGTTGGCTTTGTTCATGTACCTGGCACGACTGTTAAGTAAGAAGCAGGATGTGATCAAGGATTTTAAAAAAGGGTTTTTGCCGGTCATGATACCTATCGGAATCATTTGCTTGCTGATTGCCCCTGCTAATTTATCAACGGCTTTGTTGTTAGGAGCCAGTTGTATGATGCTGTTGTTTATTGGCCGGGCAAGAGCAAAACATTTATTACTGGTGATTGGAATAGCCATGGTTCCCATCTTGTTCCTCATCATTGCAGCAGTTGCCAATCATAAATCAAAAAATGAAGAGACAGTTGCAGTGGCAAAATCTTCGTCAGGTTTATTTGGCCGGGTAGAAACATGGATTGGTCGTGTTGAAAACTTCATCTACGGAGGGAAGGAAGCTGATAATGATGAAATGTACCAGGTGAACCAGGCAAAGATTGCTATTGCACAAGGAGGAATTTTGGGTGTGGGACCCGGCAATAGTACAACAAGAGATTACCTGCCGCAGGCGTATAATGATTTCATCTTTGCGATCATTATTGAAGAGTATGGTTTTGTTGGCGGCGTGTTCATTGTGTTTGTCTACCTGGTCTTTCTATACAGGTGTATAAGAATTTTTAAACGTTGTCCCTATGCGTTTGGAGCGTTCCTGGCTTTGGGGCTAAGTTTTACATTGGCCATACAGGCCATAGCCAATATGGCTGTAACGGTAAATCTTTTCCCGGTAACAGGTGTAACACTGCCATTGGTAAGTATGGGTGGATCAAGTTTCATTTTCACCTGCCTTGCCATTGGAATTATTTTAAGCGTGGCGAGGAACGTGGAGCAGTTAGAGGGAAAATCCACAAACCTTCCGCCGGCTGGCGGAGAGGCTTAAAAAGAAAACCCTCCCGACCTCCCTAAAGGGAGGCTTTAGGGAGACTCTGATTAGAATGAAGTTCAAGAGTGATGGGTGAGAGTATTGAAAGGTGTAAGAAAGTTTTTTTATAAGTTAACTAAAATGAGTGAACGATATAGCGATAGTGAGGCATCTGGCCCCCCCTTTAGGGGGCGGGGGGGGCGAATTATCATAGCGGGTGGCGGAACTGGCGGACATATTTTTCCGGCGATTGCAATTGCCAATGCGTTGAAAAATATCGATGCGAACATTGAGATCCTGTTTGTTGGGGCAAAGGGAAAAATGGAAATGGAAAAAGTGCCACAAGCAGGATACAAGATAGAAGGGCTGGATATAGCAGGATTCAACCGTAGTTCTTTGATAAAAAATATCGGCTTGCCATTTAAATTGGTAAAGAGCTTTTTCCAGGTAAGAAAAATTGTGAATCAATTTAAGCCGGATGCGGCTATTGGAGTCGGCGGTTATTCCAGTTTTCCTGTACTACGCTATGCACAGGCAAAAGGAATACCCACATTTATTCATGAATCCAACTCCTTTGCTGGTAAGTCAAATATGTTATTGGGGAAAAAAGCTACAAAAGTGTTTACCGGTACAGAAGGAATGGAAAAATTTTTTCCAGCCGACAAGATCATGGTGACAGGTAATCCCGTGAGAAGTACGATTGCGCAAACAGCAATAACGAGGGCAGAAGGGATTAAATTCTTTTCGCTGGATGAAAATAAAAAAACGGTGCTTGTTGTCGGCGGCAGTCTTGGAGCAAAATCGATCAATGAAGCTATCGGGAAAAGTATAGATGAACTAATAAACGCCGGGTTGCAACTAATCTGGCAAACCGGAAAACCTTATGCTGCGAAAGCCAAAGAGCATACAGCAGGAAAATCATCTGTTTGGGTAAATGAGTTTATTACACAAATGGAATATGCGTATGCTGCAGCTGATATAGTGGTGGCCCGTGCGGGTGCCATGACAGTAGCTGAATTATGTGTTGTTAAAAAGCCCGTTTTATTCGTACCCTACCCATTTGCGGCCGAAGATCACCAAACAGTGAATGCAAAACAATTGGTGAATAAAAACGCCGCTTTGATGATCAAAGATGATGAGGCACCCGACAAACTGGTGCCAATGACGATCCAGCTGGCAAAAGATGAAACTCGTCAGCTGGAAATGAAAAAAAATATTTCTGCACTGGCTATTAGTGACGCAGACAAACGAATAGCCGAAGAAATATTGAAATTGGCTTAGAATGAAAAAAGATTCAGATACTGTCCTTATGAACACTCCCTTTCCAGGAAGTGACGAAATCCGTGAAGTCTATTTTATCGGTATTGGAGGGATTGGTATGAGTGCTATTGCCAGGTTCTTTCATTCAAAAGGAGTAAAAGTGAGTGGTTATGATAAAACACCCACCAGGCTGACAAAGGAATTAGAGGCAAGTGGTATCGCTATTCACTACGAGGAGAATATTGAGAAGATACCGAAAGAGGCGCAACTGGTAGTGTATACACCGGCCGTACCAAAGGACCATAAGGAGCTGCTGTTTTACCAGCAGCAGGGAAGCAAAGTGGTGAAGCGAAGTGATGTACTGCAAATGATATCTGAAAGTTCTTTTAATATCTGCATTGCCGGCACCCATGGAAAAACGACAATCACTACCATGGTTGCTCATTTGTTGCGGGACAGCGGTTTTGGATGCAACGCATTTTTAGGAGGGATATCGGTAAACTACGGGACAAACTTTTGGAGCGATCCAAAAAATGTTTGTGTGATTGAAGCAGATGAATACGATAGAAGTTTTTTGAAATTAAGCCCGGATATAGCGATCATTTCAGCAATGGATGCAGATCATCTCGATATATATGGAACGGCCGAGTCAGTCGAGCAGGCTTTTATCGATTTCAGCAGAAGAGTGAAACCCGGTGGCTTGCTGATCCGGCAATTTGGTTTGAAACGCGGAAAGGAATTGGGTGGGGACAGACAGTTGACCTATAGTTTACAAAATGATGCGGCCGATGTGTATGCTGCGAATATCAGGATGATGAATGGCAGCTACGAGTTTGATGTAATAATGAAGGATAAGATGCTGGACAATGTAGTGTTGAATATGGGCGGCATGCATAATGTGGAGAATGTAATTGCGGCGATTACAGCAGCCAGTTCTTTGGGAATAGAAAATGAAAAGATAAAAGCAGCAGTTGCTTCCTTCAGGGGTGTAAAGCGCAGGTTTGAATATATCATCAAGACGAATGAATTGGTTTATGTAGACGATTATGCTCATCACCCCGAAGAGTTAAGGGCATTGATCACTGGTGCGAAAACATTGTTTAAAGGGAAAAAAAGCACCATCATTTTTCAACCGCACTTGTACACAAGAACCAGAGACTTTGCGGATGGGTTTGCAGAAGTGCTGAGTATGGCCGATGAGGTGATCCTGTTACCGATTTATCCTGCAAGGGAATTGCCGATAGAAGGGATAACGAGTGAATTGCTATTGGAAAAAATAGCGAACCTTAAAAAATCTGTCAAAACAAAAGATGAAGTGATGGAATGGATAAAAAATGATTATAAAAAAAACATCGATAAGGAGTCGGGCAATCTTTTGATAACCGCAGGAGCAGGCGATATAGATACGCTGGTGGAAAAAATAAGAGCTAGTCTGAACCAGGATTTGTAAGATGTATGAGATTATTGGGAAAGTGTGTCGCAGAAGGCGATAAGAAGGATTTAACAATTGAAATGAGCTCCGTAGGGGCGACATATAGGTGGAAGAAAGGACAATAATTACCAGTAAGCTCCGGTAGGTGCGACATATTGGTAGAAAGAATTAAAGAACGAGCTGAGCTCCGTAGGAACGACATATAAAATAGAGAGATAGTAAAAGTGAATACAAAAAAAGCGATACGGAAAATTTTATTTGTAGCCATGTGGATGGTGATTGGCAGCGGGATGCTGGTATTGCTGATCGCCGCCATGGGTAAGCAGAAAAAGAATACCTGCAAGGATTATGTGGTGGCGATAAAAGGCAACCAGGAAGAAAATTTCTTCCTGGATAAAACGGAGATCGTCAAATTGCTGAAAGTGGCTGCTAAAGGAAATATTAAAGGGCAATCCAAGGAGTCGTTCAACCTGCTGGAAATGGAGAGCTTGCTGGAAGATAATGTCTGGATAAAGGATGCACAGCTTTACTTCGATAATAAAGATGTGCTGCACGTTTCTGTTACGGAAAGAGAACCAGTAGCAAGAATATTTACCGGCAGCGGTAAAACATTTTATATCGATGCGGATGAAAAAGGAATTCCCTTGTCAGAGAACGTAAGTACAAAGCTGCCCGTGTTTACTAATGTGCCGGATAAAAAGGACAGGACAAAGAAAGATAGCTTATTGATTCATGATATAAGAACTACAGCGCAATTTATCAACAGTAATCCTTTCTGGAAATCACAGGTAGCACAGGTTGACCTCGTGCAGTCGGATGCGGATGGTTCCTGGCAATTTGAAATGGTGCCTGTAGTAGGTAATCATATTGTAAAACTGGGTGATGGTGAGAATATCGATCAAAAATTCAACCGGCTTTTTATTTTTTATAAGGAGATACTAAGCAGGACTGGATTTGATAAATACAAAACCATTGACGTTCGTTTTGCAGGCCAGGTGATCGGAGGAAAAAGCGAAAATCCTAAAGTGGACTCAGTACAGTTGCGCAAAAATGTAGAGGAACTGCTGCAACAGATAAAGAAGATAGAGGAGGAAAATGAAACTCCCAAACCCCCTAAAGGGGGCTTAGCCGGGGCACAACCCCTGCTTGTCGAAAACACTGATAGTAACCGGGCTCTTCGAAATAATGACTACTAAGCTCACATGTCCTTTCCATCCTTTGACAGGGTCAGGGGAGAGGACAGAGCAAGGCCATCGCTTTTCGAGGATGCTCAATATATAATAATGCATTTCGAAAAGGGTGAGTAGCGGGCTTCCTCCCGATCCCGCTGTGGCGGGACAGCTCTTTTCCCAACGAGGAGTCCATCTGAACACAGCCCTGGCTTTTCGAAGAGGTTGACAAAAAAAGAACTCTTCGAAAATGTTGAATAGAGAGATAATGATGATCCCGAAGAATCGGGACAAGTTGTGGTAGTGATGAAGTTTGGATTAGTAATGCAGCACCATCCCTTCTCTTTGGGAGAAGGGATGAGAGGGATAAGGCTGAATGATAAACGGAACGCAAACAGGCGATGCCCAAAGAAAAGAACGTTGGAAAAATAAAAGCTCTTTCGATAAAAACAACAACTAAAAACAACATTATGAACCACGAACAACCCATTATTGTAGGTCTTGACATTGGGACAACCAAGATCGCAGTGATTGCCGGGCGAAAGAACGAGTTCGGCAAACTGGAGATACTTGGATTTGGTAAGTCCAACTCCAATGGTGTAAAGCACGGCCAGGTGCTGAACATCGATGAAACGATCAAAGCTATACGAACTGCTTTGGACAACTGTTTTGCTTCGAACCCCAATTTGGAAATTAATGATGTGTATGTTGGTATTGCCGGCCATCATATCAAAAGTTTGCAAACCCGCGGCGATATTGTTCGCCAGGCAAACGACGAAGAAATTTCTCAGCGGGAGATCGACCAACTGATCAGCGATCAATACAAAACTTATATACCTGCCGGCGACCAGATCATTGATGTGATCCCGCAGGAGTTTACTGTGGATAATTTTCAAAATATTCCTAACCCAATTGGCTACGGTGGCGTGAAAGTTGGAGCCAACTTCCACATCATCACGGGTGATAAAAATGCAATTCGTAATATCAATCGCAGTGTTGAAAAATCAGGCTTGCATACAAAAGATTTGGTGTTACAGCCATTAGCTTCTTCTTCAGCCGTAATGGCACAGGAGGATTTAGAAGCCGGTGTAGCCATCGTTGATATTGGTGGTGGTACTACTGACCTCGCTGTATTTTATGAAGGTATTTTGAAACATACTGCAGTTATCCCTTTTGCCGGTGAAAATATTACCAACGATATCAAGACAGGTTTGGGTGTGCTGAAAACCCAGGCCGAACAAATGAAAGTGCAGTTTGGTAGCGCCTTGGCGAATGAGGCTAAGGGCAATGCCTACATCACTATTCCTGGTTTAAGGGGTATGCCCGCTAAAGAGATCAGTGTAAAAAGTCTGGCCAACATTATACAGGCAAGAATGAGTGAGATCATGGATTTTGTTACTTATCATCTGAAACAGGTGGGGCTCGATAGTAAAGCTTTGAATGGTGGTGTAGTGCTAACCGGTGGCGGTTCTCAACTAAAACACCTGATTCAACTTACCGAATATGCTACTGGTTTACCGGCAAGAATCGGTTTTCCGAATGAGCATTTAGCAGCCGGGCATATAGAAGAGTTGGCGAAACCAACTTATTCAACTTGCATCGGGCTTATATTAAAAGGTTATGATGACTATGAGCACAACAGGAAAAAATTTGAAAAGGAATATAAGAAGGTAGATGTGCCTGAGACTTTGAAAAAGGCCATCGAAAAAGAAGAGGAAGAAATTGAAATTGAAGAAGTGAGTGCGGAGAAAGTAAAACAAAGAAAAGGTTTGAACAATTTCTGGGGCAAATTCAAGGACGGCATCATTGATCTTTTCAAAGAAGAAGAAGATAAGCACTTATAATAAACAAGCCCTAGGTTCCGGGCAGGGAATTTAGGGTTTAGCTCTTTCAATACTAAACTAAAAAACTGCAATGAAACAGTAATGGATCGTTGCAACTACTAACCCATTTATTCAGAGTCTTCGCAAGTCTCCCCTATCGGGGGAGATTTAGAGGGGGGCCTTAAACCAGTTAATTATGATACATTTTGATTTGCCAAAAGAAAAATCATCTATCATCAAAGTGATAGGTGTTGGCGGCGGCGGTGGTAATGCGGTAAACCATATGTTCAGCCAGGACATTGAAGGTGTCAACTTCATTATTTGTAATACAGATGCGCAGGCATTGACCAATAGTGGCATTCCCAACAGGATCCAACTCGGTCCGCACCTGACACAAGGGTTAGGTGCCGGCGCCAATCCTGAGATCGGCCGCCAGGCAACAGAAGAATCACTGGAAGAAATAAAGCGCATACTTGAAGTAAATACCAAAATGGCCTTTATCACTGCCGGCATGGGTGGTGGTACAGGTACGGGTGGTGCACCTATCATTGCGAAGATCTGTAAGGACCTGGGCATACTGACAGTAGGTATTGTTACAACGCCTTTTGCATACGAAGGAAGAAAAAGACAATTGCAGGCCGAAGAAGGTATAAAAATTCTAAAAGGATACGTAGACACACTGCTGGTGATCAGCAATGATAAATTGCGTCATCAGTTTGGCAACTTAAAAATGCGGGATGCATTTGCCAAAGCAGATAATGTATTGGCAACTGCTGCAAAGTGTATCACTGATGTCATCAACAGCACGGGCCAGATCAATGTGGACTTTGCGGATGTATGTACCGTGATGCGCAATGGTGGTGTGGCCATCCTTGGAAGTTCAGCTGTTGCCGGCGAAGGCCGTGCATACAGGGCTATTGAAGAAGCATTGAATTCACCGTTGCTGAATGATAACGAGATCAGCGGTGCGAAGTGGATACTTATCAATATCAATTCTGCGGAAGGAGAACATGAGTTCACTATGGATGAAGTAGAGATCATTCAAAACCATTTGGTATCGCAAGCTGGTGAAGGTACCGATGTGATCATGGGATTGGGATATGATAATTCATTGGGTGATCAATTGGGCATCACATTAATCGCTACCGGTTTTCAGCACAAAGATCCTTTTACAAAACAGGCACCAAAGAAGGTGGAAGTAAAGAAAGAAGAAAAAATTGTAATGACACTGGGTGAGGTCACTAAAAAAGCCCCAGTAGCAGAAGAAAAGAAAGAACAAACAAAAGAAGATTTGCTGGCTCCTAAGCTGATTGATGACTTTCATTTGCAGGATGCACCGATGCCCGGTGTAAATGATGCGATTGAAATGGAGTACATCAAAGAAGAAGAGCCGGTTGTGCTGTGGCAATTGAAGATCGAAGAAAAAATACCAGGTAAAAACACGGTGGAAGAAGGTAAAAATACTGTTGGCAAAATGTTAACCCCGGAGAAAAAAGAAGATATATATTCGATCTCAGAACGCACTCCAGTATCCCTCAGCGAACCGACCTTATCCACCAATTCATCAAAAGAACAAGAACGTAAAGATAGTACGAGTACTAGTACAAACAGCCCGATGCCTGCAGCTTCGGGAGGTTACCAACTGGCCAGACCTTCCAATATCTACGCAGAATCAAAAGCAGAGGCCAATGCCTCAATGCCTGCGGTTGAGAAGCCAGTCTCCTCCCATGCTGCCGCAAAACCAGGTGACGAACTACCTGATATGCAAATGCAGCTGGTGGAAAAAGACATTCCAGCGGCGGATATGCCGTTAGCCCACCATACTCACACACCTTTGTATCCTGAGGCTGAGGATTCGCCGATGGCGAACGAAGCCGAAGAACAAAAACGTAGGGCTGCTGAAAGGCTGCACAAGTTGCGCAACTTGTCGTTCAATGTCAATTCAGCTGACCCAAATAATGAGTTTGAAACAGTGCCGGCCTATATCCGCCGCAATATGGAATTGTACAACAGCAGTTCCCAGATTGAAAGCTTTTATAGCAACTACGAGGTCAAGTCCGACCAAAATAACCAGGCACATATCAGCACCATTAATACTTTTTTAGACGGTAAAAAACCCGACTGATAAATCTTTCGGCACATCAACCCTATTGGAAGCTGAGTCGAAGGACGTTCCCAATAAGGCCAATAAAGTGGCTGAGTTTTTAGTTGTTCCCCCGGTGTTTGCATCGGGGGTTTTTCTGTCACCCTGAGCCTGCCGAAGGGTGATCTTCACGAAGGATGAGTTTAACGTGTTAGGAGTTTATCAAAAAAATATTTATATAGCCAGCAACAGTGCTACTAGCATCGTTCGTAGCACTCTTCATCGTTCTGTTCATTATTCAACAAATACATTATCAACAGGCAACCTGTTAAAGATTTCCGCCGTTTCATAGAAATCCGTTCGTGACGACCTTCCTGGATGGGTTTCACCAGCCATTCTTTTCCTCCCTTGACAACAGGTAATCAATTTCTCAACATTTAAAATTTGAGCTATGCCAAAAAGAAACTTTACACTTTCGCTGTTGGGCCTTTTCCTTTTGTTTTTTTCCTGCAGCAAAAAAGAAATTCAGATTGAAAGCTGTGCCGTGCCCGAAAAAAAGGCGGTGGTTGCAGAAGCCAACAGGAACGGAGGTGGCCCTTATGTGCTGAACATGGTAATCCAGCTTTCCGGTGAAAATGAAGTACCTGCTGTTAATACGCCTGCCAAAGGACTTGCACACCTGAGGGTAAGCGCCGACAAAAAATTGTATTCAAAAGTGATCGTTCAGAATCTTGCGGAAGGGGATGCACTTCGGTTTGCACATGTACATGCAGGTGCAACAGGTGTCAACGGACCGGTCCGGATTTTCCTGTGCCATACAGCGGATGATTTCGGCCAAAATATTGTTACCGATCTTACAGATGAAGAATATAATTTCCTGCTGAATGATCCTGCTTATGTCAATGCTCATTCAAATTTTAGCCCTCCCGGTTTGATAAGAGGGCAAATACGTTAAACTAAATGGGATCCCCATCAATCACTTTATTGCGACGGAGTCTGAAAAGGGACTCCGTTTTTATTTTGGAAATTTCCTTCAGAGACAGTATTCTCCTTCAAGAAGAGATTCTCTTTCAATAATCTTTAGGTTCCATGCTGGTATGACGGACTCTTAACACTCTGATAGCGTTATTCGTAAAGCGGTATGCGATCCGGTAATGATGTTTCTCAAAAGCCCGATAGCTGCCATCATTATTTTACTTGTATTTATCAGCGGCATAAAACTCTGGATTTGAAATGGCTTTATTAACTGCGATAACAATATCTTCCAGCACTTTTGCAGCATTTTGAAAAGAATCCTTGCTGATATGATCGTATGCCTTTTTCATGTGCTGCTGTGAACGTTTTGTCCATACTACCTCATATTTTCTTTCTACCATTGCCGGATAAGCTTTAGCATTTCCTCGGAACTGATATAGTTTCCTGCCTGGAATTCGGCTTCGGCTTCTTCCAGTTCATGGTTATATTGCTCCCTGGTAATTCTTTCGGAGGATTGAACGAAAGATTTAATTACGTTCAGAAGAGATTCCTTTTGAGCCGGCGTTAACAACGACCAGTATTTACTCAACTCTATATCCAGTGGAGAAGCTGGCATAATTCATAGTTTATACAAATTTACTTTTTTCAAAGAACTATTTTAAATGTGGTTGAGGCAGCGAAATAGCATGATTATTTGGAATTTGAAACTTAACCCTTCAACTCCTTCTCCGCCTCTTGTCCATATCTTACAATGATCTTTGGAATGCCTTTTATATCTTCCAAGGAAGTGCGAAAGTTAACAATACAACTTCGCAAAAGATATTTTCCATCCAGCATGGCATTGCTGACAAACAACTCGCCATTTTTTTGAAGATTGTTGAGTAAAGCGGTATTTAACCGGGTTAGCCATTCTTCCTTTTCTTGTTCATTTGATGGCGCATTGTCGGGTGTGTACCGAAAAGTGGTAATGCTTAAGTCATCGGTGTATACTTCAATATTTTTCTGTTTTTTCAATTCATTGAACAATTGTTTTGACAATGCAATATCGTCACGTATCATTTCGGTGATGCCATTCCTTCCTGCCTGTTGCATGACCATCCAAACTTTAAGGGCACGAAATCCTCTTGAGTTTTGCGGGCCGAATTCATAAAAGTTAACCGGCGTTTCATCGCCCACTTTATCAAACTGGTAGTAGGCGGGATGAAATGAAAATGCATCAGCCAGCAGATTGGGATCACGAACCAGGGTGCAGCCGGCTTCCAGCGGACAATACAACCATTTATGCGGGTCAATGGCAATGGAATCGGCATCTTTTAGTCCTTCAAACATTTCCTGCAATTCCGGCAACGCTGCAGCCAGGCCGCCATAAGCACCATCGACATGAAACCAGGTGTTATGTTTTTTACAAATGGCCGCAATGCCAGCTAACGGATCTGTCGTGCCAAAACCAACACTACCCGCTGTGCCTACAACGGCTAATGGAATAAATCCGGCGGCTTTGTCTTCCTGTATTTGTTTATCCAGCGCTTGCACATCCATACGTTGTGAGTCATCCATCGCTATCCAGCGGATAGCCTGTAATCCCAGGCCGAACAGGTCAGCTGTTTTATGCAGCCAGGTATGCACCTGTTGTGTAGCGTATAGCGTAAATTTTAATCCTTTTTCCGTCAATCCTTCTTCACGGATATTCCACTGTGCCATATTTTTCCGTGCTGCCCAAATGGCGACGATATTGGCCATGTTGCCGCCGCTCACCAGCACACCACCACAGCCTTTTTGATAACCTATCAGTTCCGATAACCAGCGGATACATTGTAATTCTATTTCCGTGGCGACTGGCGACAAAATAAAAGCGCCGCAGTTGGGATTGGTTAGCGAAGCGATAAAATCAGCCATAGCGCCGAGTGGTGCGGGAGAGGAGGTGATATAGCCAAGGAATTTTGGGTGACCGTTAAACAACGAATGATCAGTGAGTAAAGAAGTCGCTTGTTGAGCAAGAGTAGCCGCATCACTTCCATTTTCCGGTAAATGATTGTCGGCACCCATCGATTTTCTGACTTCCGAAGGTGTCAAACCTTTGGTGACTTTTTTACCGGGTAATTGTTCTAAAAAATCAGCAAGCTGATCGATCAATGCATGGCCAATAGTTCTGAATTCTTCCGCAGGCATATTTATTATTGCCTGGCGATTGACTGTGGTAACAGGTAAGGTTTGCATATAAAAAAATTGGAGGTAGAAGATACTGAATAGTATGCAAACGGGGAGAGGAACGGATTAGCTGCTTTAACGTATGTGATCGCCAAAGGCGATAAAAAAGAACTTCGAAACCAGAGGTTTCGAAGAGCGGAATAGCTGCAAGCAGTAAATATGTCTGACTTTGTTTTCTTTTGTTGCTTCTATAAAATGTTTATATGAAATAGGATTGGTTAAAAAATTGCTTTTTAAACCATAATTCAAATGCCGGGTCAACAAATTCAAACTGACCATTTACTTCATGTATTAAATCATTATTTATCAATAAAATTTTGTTTTTACTTACATTTCGGGGAGTACCCAATTGATGGGTTTGCATTACCGCCGCACTGGTAAACCGGGTTTCGTTTTTTGCTACAGCTTTCAATAAATTTAGTTGCGTAGTGCTTATCGTTTCTATTTCTTTTTGATACAAAGGGCTGTTTGCATTGATTAATTCTTTTAGGGCGGTTTCAATTTCAGAAGCTCCCGCTTTTTTTTGCGTTAGGTTCCATGTATAATGAGCCATTTGTTGAACATACCACGAATGATTTTTCATTAATAAAGGGATTTTTGAAGCTTCGGTTTTATCTATTTGTTTGCCACTTACCGCAAAGCTTTCGCAGATAAATGTCACCCATTTTTTCATTTCAATTTTTTGCAGCAACATGATATCTCCAAAACGATAAAATGGCTTCGATGGGTTATTGAAAATATCTGTCATCATGTGACGTTTGCTTCCAAACAGACAATAGGTAACTGATTTCTGCCGTTGCCAGGCTGCACGCATTTTTTTCTCGAAGTCCGGGTAATCAGTAAATGAAGAGAGGTTTTGAAATTCATCCAGGCAAACAATCATTTTAATGCCTTTGTTTTGTGCGATTGTTTCGGGAAGATTCAGTACTTCGTCACTATTTTTCTTTAGTTCCTTCCAATCAAAACTCAGACTGAAATCAGTGGCTGGATCCATCCCCAAGCTCAATTTTGGCAGCAGCTTTTTAAAAAAATCCTTTCCGCTTGTCATCCATTCCTGCCATCTAGAAGAGGAGGCTTTTATTACTTCACGGGCAAAGCTCTCTAGAAATTCCTGTTCGTTGCTTACTGAAAAAAGATCGATAATGACTGTTTTTGTTTTTTTCTCTTTTTTTTTGATGTCATTGATGACCTTTTCCACCAATGATGATTTGCCCCAACGTCTTGGAGAAATAATCATCGTGTTGATGCCGCTTACCAGGTTGCTGCGAAGTTTTGCAGCTTCAACTTCCCGGTTGGTAAACGAATGGGTGCTAACCGTGCTGCCATAAATAAAAGGGGAATCTTTCATAAAAACTAATTATCCCATCCGGTATTATACCAAATGGTATTATACTCAAAGGTATAAAAACTGGAAATTAGAGAAAAGATATTTTATAAATTCGGGAAGCTTGGAATTTTAGCCTGGCAACAACCTTGCGTAGTATATCGCCTGGCGGTTGTTGGTGGCAACAGGTAAGGTTTGCATATAAAAAAATTGGAGGTAGAAGTTACTGAATAGTATGCAAACGGGGAGAGGGTGGATCAACTACTTTGCCGGATGTAATCGCCAAAGGGCGATAAAAAAGAACTTCGAAACCGGAAGTTTCGAAGAGCAGGGGGTGGCAGTTATTTTTTGTCATCATGTTCTGAAAAATGATTTCCCTCTCCAAGCCACTCTCTTTTTAGCCCTGTTGTTTCTATAAATTTCTTTTGTTCGTTTTCTGTTGCATAATCAATTACAAATTGTTGTCCACCGTCATCATAATATGTGTAATGTCCTTTGGTTTTAAATTCTGTTGGTAAATATGAGAAACGCTGAAAAAATGAATCATCTATGTAGCCAACTTTAGATAATTTCCATTTTTTAATTGCTCCGTTAACTTTGAAATCTATCCATTCGTAGTTGTTTTCGTCAACTCTTAATGAAATGTCAGTATAATTCAATTCTCCCTTTGTTATTGTTCCCATGCGTTTCATAAAAGTTATATACTCACTGCTTGGGTCAATAAATTCAATGTCGTACCAAACACAATTGTCCGTGTAATGAACTGGATGACCAGAATGTCTCCAACCTAAATAATAGTACAACAGTTGAAATGGCGATTTTCTGAACTCTGCTTCAAGGTCGGTGCCAGGTAAATAATTACCCTTCATGTTTTTAAATATTATTTCTTTGGTAATTCCTGAATTTAATTGATAACCCAAAGTGTTGAATATTTTCAACTGTTGGTCAAAAGAAAGAGTGTCAGCCGAGATTGTCAGCTCTGTTTTGTTAGAATTATTTTCGGGGTTTTCTTCCTTTTTGATTTTGTCAAAATGTTTCTTAAACAGTCCAAATAGTCCCATAAATAGAATTGTTACAAAACTCGCTATTTTTATTGTTGTCATTCTTTAAGGTCGCTTTGTCATAATTGCACCGCACCCATAAATTTATACCGTTGAAACCACCCGGTCAGGAAAAATGGACATTGATTTTTAGAAAATGTAGCATTCTCCATTCAATTTTTATTACGTCAATACCGTTCTTAAATCTTACAAATCATCCACCAAAAATTTCTTCCTTGCAAAAAACACATAAGCCGTGATATAGGCGAGAACTGCAACAATTAAAATACTGGTAGATGGACTATCAGGATAAAAAACTTTTTTACCAAAGGGGATTGGAATCAATACATCAGACGCCTGCAAGGGTAAAAAATAACCAGCCGGGGAAAGTTTGAACTGGAAATTAGTTAAAGCCGAAATCAGCCATTCAAAGATGATCCCGTATAGAAAAAAGATAATGATGGCCAGTCCGCTTCGCCTGAACAGTACCGCCAGCATTAGGGCAAAGAACAAATAAGCCAGTGCTTGTATGAAAACATAGAATATATAGGCTGTTCCATCCATGGAGAAACTGCCGGAAGAAATAGAGCCAAAAACAACGCAGGTGATAATATTGATAAGGGTGATCAATAATGAAAAGATGACCACCAAAGTGATCTTAATGCCAATGAACTGGTTGCGGCTCCAGCCGTCTATGATGTTTTGGCGGTGGGTTTTAAAATTGAATTCATTTACCATCAGCATGATGATGATCATCCCGGGAAAATATAATAACCAGCTGCTGAGCCAGCCTACTGTTTGCCACACCTTGGGAAAGGCAAACGAATCACCGAGGAGCATGGATGCTTCCGGCACCTGCGCCTTGGTGCGTTGTTCAATATACCAACTGATATAGGTAACGATAAAAATACTTACCAGGTAGAGCACAGCAAACACCCAAAAGGCCCGGTAATTTTTTATTTTTAGCCATTCGATTTTTAAAAGGTGTAACATGGTGTTGTTTGATTTCTTATATATTGAACCAGTAAACTAATAAACCAATAAACTGATAAACTGGCAAACTTCTGTCAATGCTCACTCTTTGTTCCCGTAATTTCCAGGAAGGTCGATTCCAGCGATTTTCTCTTTACATTCAATTTGCTCAGCACAATTCCTTTTTCAAAACAAAAGCGGTTCACATCTTGTGCTGTGATCCCGTTGCTAAAAACCGCCTGCAGGTAGTTATTTGTTATTTGTGTTCCCATTAAACCATTCATTTGCTGGATGACGGATTGCAGTGCATCCAGGTCATCGGCCGCCAGTTCAATGATCGTTTCATCCAGTGTTTTTGTATCGAGAATATCTTTTACACTTCCTACAGCCTTTAAATCTCCTTTTTGAATGATGGCCACATGGGTGCAAACTTTTTCTACTTCATCCAGTATATGGCTGGCCATAATAATAGTTTTGCCCTGCCGGTTTAGCTGTTTCATTAGTTCCCTGATTTCTGCAATGCCTGCGGGATCGAGTCCGTTGGTAGGTTCGTCAAAAACTAGAATGTCGGGACTTCCCAAAAGGGTTGATGCAATCGCCAACCGTTGTTTCATCCCTAGTGAATAGGTGCTGAATTTGGAATCTTTACGTTGATAGAGATTGACAAGGTGCAGCGTCTTTTCGATATCTTCTTTTCCTCTTTGTTTGATTTCAGCAGCTATGCGCAGGTTTCTTTCACCGCTTAAGTAATGATAGAAATTGGGTGTTTCCAACAGTGTTCCTATTTGTTGCCGCATCGCGGCTGTTGCCGGTTCTCCTTTCCAGAGGTAATTCCCTTCGGTTTGCTTTAGAATATCCATAACGATCCCGAGCAGCGTTGTCTTACCGCTTCCATTGGGACCAAGTATACCAAATACACTTCCCTCCGGCACTTCAAATGACACCTTATTGAGAGCATGGATGCGGCCATAAAATTTAGTGAGGTTGTGGATAGATAGAACCGGCTTCATAAATGGTATTTATTTTAATGTTCTTTTCTTTACACCTTCTTTGGTGATAACAACAGGTTTGATCATTCCTTTTTCATCGAAGTACATTCTGTCAATACAGGTTTCTCTGGAATTACCATCTTTTTCACTAAGTGGACGGCGATGATAAACAATATACCATTCATCTTCTTTAGGGATTTTAATCACGGAATGATGACCCGCACCGGTTGCAATATTGGGATCCTGCTGAAGAATTTTGCCCACTCTTTCAAATGGTCCAAAAGGTGAATCGGCAATAGCATAAGCCACACTGTAATCAGGACCTGTCCAACCGCCTTCAGACCACATAAAATAATATTTACCATTGCGTATAAACATAAAAGGTCCCTCAACATAATCTTTCGGTGTGATTTCACGAAAAGTGGCGCCATCTTCAAATGGAACGAATCCGGTAAAATCATCGTTCAGTTTGGCAATATTACAATGCTTCCATCCGCCATATATCAGGTAATGCTGACCATTTGCATCACGAAAAACAAACTGGTCAATCGGCTGTGCGCCATTGTGAAATTTATCGATGAGTGGTTTTCCCAGGTGATCTTTATAAGGCCCTTCGGGTTTATCAGCAACCGCCACACCTATTCCGCCATATTCGTTATTGTTTTGAATGTCGTTGGCGCCAAAAAAGAGAAAATATTTCCCCTTGTTTTCAATAACGGATGGAGCCCACATGGCTCGTATAGCCCACTTGATAGCAGCTGTATCGAGGATAGAGTGATGTTTTGTCCAGGTAATAAGGTCAGGAGAGGAGAAGGCATCAAAGGAAACCTGTTTATTATAGGGTGTTGAGTAAGTAGGATAGATCCAATACTGTTTTTTGTAGATTATACCTTCAGGATCTGCATACCAGCCCGGAAACACGGGATTACCGGCGTTGGTTTTTTTCAATCCTTTGGCTTGTTGCGCTGTTGATGTAACAGCGAAAGCAATGAAAAGGATCAATAATGAAAATCGCATGAAGTTTTTTTTCCCAATTTACTAAAGCATTTTGTCTTGTAACTTGGTTTTATTTTTGTTGAATGTATTTTAGCTTTTATATATGACCACAATATTGATAACAGGCGGCACGGGAATGATTGGCAAGGCTATCACAAAAGCATTGCTGGAAAAGAATTATAAAGTAATTATTTTATCAAGGAGCAGCGATAATAAACAGGAGCATGGCGGAAATGTATCTTATGCGCTATGGAACGTAGAAAACCAAACGATCAGTGAAGAGGCAATTGGCAAAGCAGACTATATCATTCACCTGGCCGGAGAGGGTATTGCTGACAAACGATGGTCAGAAAAAAGAAAACAACAGATCAGGGATAGCCGGGTAAAAGGCGGCGAACTTTTGTCAAAAGCACTGCGGGACATGCCGAACAAGGTAAAGGCCGTTGTGAGCGCATCTGCCATTGGATGGTATGGTGAAGATCCGGTGGTTCCTAATCCCAATCCTTTTACCGAAACGGCGACTGCCGATAACGGATTTTTGGGTCAAACCTGTTTGGAATGGGAAAAAAGCATTGACCCCGTAGCTGAATTAGGCAAACGGGTAGTTAAATATCGTACAGGAATCGTTCTCAGTAATAGTGGCGGAGCGTTGAGAGAATTCGAAAAGCCGGTACGATTTGGCGTGGCGGCGATTTTGGGTTCCGGCAAACAAGTAATAAGCTGGATACACATTGATGATCTCGTAAGATTATACATCACCGCTATTGAAAGTGATGATATGAGAGGGGTTTTCAATGCTGTAGCTCCCAGACCTGTTTCCAATAAAGAATTAACTCTTCAATTGGCGCAAACAAAAAAGGGTAAATTCTTTATTCCCTTATATGTTCCGTCATTTGTTTTAAAGACCGTGCTGGGTGAAATGAGTGTTGAGGTGTTAAAGAGCGCCACGGTAAGTTGTGATAAAATTCATTATACCGGCTTTACTTTTTTATTTCCCTCGATAGATGCTGCATTAGATGATCTGGAAAAGAAAAAAGCCTCCGGTTGAGGAGGCTTACTGATCATTAGAAAGCTTTCTTTTCCTCGGGTAGGTTGGGCGTTTGTTTTTGCGTATACATTTTCGGATCTACTTTTTTAATGTCGCCCTGGTATACCCAGGTAATATTATTGATATATTTTTTGAACGCATTATTCATTTGATCCAGGCTCACTTTTTTGATATCGTCTTTGATGGTTACTGCCCTTCTCCAATCACCGAATAATACTTCGGCGTTTGCAAGGGCTGATGCCTGGGCTTCATTTGTTTCCTGGCGATAATAAACTTCTGTTAAGTAGCCTGTCTTTTCATTTTTTAATTCTGAATCTTTAAATCCTTCCTGTTTCACTTTGTCGATAAGTGCCCTGGCCGTAGCAATATATTTATTCGGCTCGGTGGTTGAAACGGAAATAGTAGAGTAGGGTGTAGTGCCCTGGCTGAACCAGGCCCATGGCGCATAGGATAAACCATTTTTGGACCTGATCTCGACGAAATGCCGGGTCGAAAAAATTCGCATCGCTAATATGAAAGCATTATAATCCGGCGAACCGGCAGAAGGGCCTCCTGTTATTCCCCTGATATAATTGGTTGCATTGTCTCTTGATTTTGAATTGAAGGTATTGACCACCGGTGTGTAATTTTCTTTTTTAAATACAAAGGGACTTCCTGCAGGAATTTTGGCAAAAAAATCAGCCAGTTTATTTTCAATTTCGCTCCTTTCCAGATCACCGACGATAACAACTGTCATACGTGAACGGGTGAAAATGGATTGCCAGTATTTTTTTGCTTCAACCGCTGTGATCGGCTGCACACTTGCAATAGTGCCGAGCGGATCTTTTGCATAGTTTTTCCCTTTGAAGGCGGTTTCTTTCGCCATTTTGTCGATAGCATTATCAGGAAACGATTCATTGGTGCGGATAAAAGTAATAGCATCTTGTTTGATCCTGTCAAATTCTTTTTCATCAAAACGGGGTGTTCGTAAGGCGTCGGTATATAATGGCCACACTTTGTCGAGATCATTTTTTATGCAATTCATGCTGACGCTGGCATAGTCCATACCACTCCACCCTGATACTTGTGCACTTACCTTATCCAGCTTATCTTTAAAACTGTTTTTATCATCCTTGATGGTTCCGCACTCAGTAAGAGCTCTTACGGCGAGGTTTTCGATGCCGGCCTTGTTTTCCGCATAGTTTTGAACACCGCCTTTGATTATCGTTTGTATGACCACAATTTCATTGCCGCTGGGCTGAACGATTACTTTTACCCCATTTATATTTATATCATATGGCTTGCCTGTCTGTGCCATGACCAGGCAGGGTATTAACATGGTGATGATAACCATATATTGCAATATCTTTTTCATCTGTTTATTTTTTATTGTTTTTTGGCCAGATGGAACGCCCGATCAACATTCCCGGGTGTGTCGAAAATTTCAAATGGGCGTTTCATGTGTATATTTTTTATTTTTTCTGTTTGCAACATGGTCCCGACAAGTCGGGATTCATCGGTCGTTGGTATAATACCTCGAAATTTTTTTTGCTCATTTCATTGTTTTGATTCTAATTGTTACCAGTGATCAGGTTACTGTAAAACCTGCGGATCAGAAAGATTTCCCGGAAACGAAGTATTCTTCAGGTTTGTATTCTTTTTTCATTGCGTCATTAATGATCATTCCGGCTACATACGGTTTAGAGACAATGTATTTTTTTAAATAATCCTGTATATCTTTTCTTGTTACCTTCTGCATGTTGTCATCATAGTCAGTAGCATAATCAATGGACGTGCTGCACCACCAGTAGGTAAGACCAGATGCCTGTTGTGATGGTTTTTCCTCGTTCCTGATTTTGTTCCTGATTAATACATCTTTTGCTGTTTGCAATTGTTCATCGGTAAAATAATCATCGTCGGCCCATTTACTCACTTGTTTCAGCATTTCTTCATAACACTCTTTCAATTTGGATGGGGTAGGTAAGGCTAACGCATAAACAGGGCCTGCATAACGACAGGTTTGGTAGGTAACATTGGTAAAACTAGCGAGGCCTTTATCGATTAAGGCTTGCTGCCATTTTGAAGAATTGAGACCCAGTATAGTTGAAAATACATCTGCGGCTAAAGTGGCTGCTGAATCCTTGCGATATTCGGGACCAATCCATTGAAACATCATGAAAGGAGTTTCGGCTATCGAAGACGTTTTGATATTGTAATCCGGTTTTTCCAGGGGCTTAAATTCAGGGATGGGGTATTTTTCATGTGGGTCAAATCCACTGTGTTTCCAGTCACCATAAATTTTTTTGGCCAGCGCAAATGCTTCACCCGGTTTTACATCGCCGCAAATCACCAGTAAAGAATTGTTGGGATGATAATATTTGTCCTTTATGATCATCATTTTTTCAGGGGTAGCCGTGTTAATGATGTCATGATCGCCAATTGGATTTTTGCGGGTAAAGTTTTCGCCCCAGGTTCTTTTGCCTACATCAATCCACAATTGGAAGAAGGGATTACTTTCACCGCGTTGAAATTCGCCATCTACTACCGGTCTTTCTTTTTGCATGTCTTCAGTGCGGTAAATGGGATAGCGAAGTGCTGCATTCATGAATTTTAAACCAGCTTCCAGGCTATCACTGGAAAATGTAAAGAAATAATTCACTCTTTCTTCACCTGTAGTGCCATTGAAGATGGCGCCCAGTTCTTTTGTTCTTTCAATAAACTTCTCCTGGTCCGGATAATCTTTGTTGGCTTTGAAGAACATGTGTTCGAACAAATGCGATAGACCGCTATATTCAGGACCTTCGGTATAAGCACCGTTTTTCACAGCAATTTCGATGGTGGCCAATGGAACTTTGTGATTTTCGATCACCACTACTTCAAGGCCATTGTCCAGTTTTTGCCAGTAATAATTTTTGGGAAGCCGGGGCTGGGCCGATGCAGCAAATGTGGCTGCAACAACCAAAATGGTTAGCCATTTCTTTGCCATAAGGATATGTTTTAGGTTTAATGCCTGCCTGACCGGTAGGCAGGGAATACTCTTATAAGCTACGGAAGATTTGGATGGCAAAAAAATAATTTCTACCTGCGGCCGGGAGTAATGTGAGAGGGGAAATATGATTTTATCCATGAATGCCCGGAAATTCATTCGCCGGAATAGCTGCATGGTCAGGATGCCAGATGCTGGTAAACTCACCGATAATAGACTTACCATTTTCAAAACTCAGCTTGTGTAGCTTCAGCAAGGAAATGTCTTCCTGTTTCACCTTTCGGTACATGGGGTGCATGGTGCCGCCATTGGTATTATCACCAGATTTTGCGGCGGGGTTGTATTGATATTGAGCATCTACTAAAGTTCCCCGGGGATACATAATACCCGGAACACCTTTGCCGCGAAGATCAATATCGGTTGGATGGTGCAATCCGATCGTGTGACCATACTCATGAGCCGCTGTTGTCGAACCCTTGTAGAGGTTGTCCAGTTTGAAATAACCCGTATTGCAACCCAGTCCATCTACAAAGGAAATATTGCCATGGGCAAACTCTTCTATGCGGAAATAATTATTGCGGGGATCAATGTTCTGGTAAATCTCCATATCGGTGATAGCTGGCTGAAAGGAAGCGGTGATCCTGAATACAACATGGTAAGAGTAATCTTCAATCTGCACAATACCCCTGGCTTCATTCCACATCGTTTCAATTTCATCCCGGATATTTTCAGTAACTGCGGCATCGGCTGCGTTCCCATATGTTGTAATATGAGACGAGATGATTAGCTGTTGGTTGGCTTCCTGTTCTACTGTGCCCATAGTTGGTGAGGTGGTGGTCTGACCGTCCCGGTCTGACCATAAAAATTATACGAAGTAATCTATGATTTTTTTATCAACTAATGCCTGAGATTTTTCCATAAAGTTTTCGAAAGTATAATCACAATATGAAGTTGCTAATTCTTTTTTACAAAGATTTCCATTTCGCAATTTTGCATAATCCCTGAATGATGAGAATTCCCACTCTTCAGGTTTTGTGGTCAACTTTGCAACCACAGGATTTTGATGGATATAATGGAAGCAGTTAATAAAATAATCTTGTGCCAGATATTGGCTGCCCGGTTTTATGATTATGTCGCTCAGGCATTTTGATTTTGTCTTTTGCCGAAACATCGAACCGGTTCTTTGATTTTGAGAATTGAAAATTCTTGCATAACCACTTAGTAGCTTTCGGAAACCATTTGTGACAGGATCAATAAAAATTCCTCCTTGTTTAATGATTGCAGAACATCTGTCATCGGTGTAGATCATGAAATGAAAATGATTGGGCATGAGACACCAGGCTATGGTATCGGCAGTTGGATGAATCAATTTTTTATAAAGATTCAAAAAAAGCAAATAATTCTGTTGTTGAAAGAAAATGGTTTGACGATTGTTACCCTGGTTATATACATGATAAATATTGTTGGGAGAAAAGTTCATCAACTTCTTTTTATCAGTTAGCCGGCAGGTATCAGATATGGTAGATGAATGAAATGGTCAGACGGCGGACCGTCAGACCGGGTTAGTTTCGGATTGGTCTCCCACTCTTCAACACACTTTGTATTCTCTCCAGTGTTTTCTTTTCACCGCAGAGAGACAGGAAAGCCTCCCGTTCGAGATCAAGCAAATATTGTTCGGAAACCAGGGTTGGCTCGCTTAGATCTCCACCACACATGACATAGGCCAGTTTTTTGGCTACAAGTGCATCATGTTCGGTTGCATAATTAGCGATTTTCATTGCATGAACACCAGCGTACAATGCACCTAATGCCGACTGCCCCAATACTTTTATATCTTTTCGTTGCACGGGAGCTGTATAACCGCTGTCAAATATTTCTATCACGGATCGTTTTGCTTCTGCAATGCGTCTGCCCTGGTTCATGACTACTTCATCTAATCCTTTTCTATATACACCAATCTCAAAACCTTCATGAGCTGAAGTTCCCACTTTAGCAGTGGCTATAGTTAAAAAACGATTCTTTAATGTGATGGTATCAGGCTCGTCGTTATGCATTTCATCAGAAGCTCTTAATACAAATTCTTTGGTACCACCGCCACCGGGAATTAACCCGACGCCGAGTTCCACCAGGCCTGTATAGGTTTCAGCGGCGGGGCAAACTTTATCAGCATGAAGGCTTAATTCGCAGGCGCCCCCTAATGCTAAACCATGTGGTGCTACTACAACCGGGATTGAAGAATATCTTGCTCTCATCATGGTGTTCTGGAAAAGGCGAATTGCCATATCCAGTTCGTCATATTCCTGATCTATTGCCAGCATAAAGATCATGCCCACATTGGCGCCGGCACTAAAGTTAGAGCCCTCATTGGCTATCACTAAACCTTTGTAACCTTTTTCGGCTTTATCAATCGCTGTTTGAATACCGCTCAATACATCACCGCCAATGCTTCCCATTTTTGTGAACCATTGAAGACCTAATACATCATCGCCCAGATTGTACAACCGGCAGCTTGCATTTTTCCATACCAGCTTATCCTGGTAGTTACCCATCACGATGAATGTGGCCCCATCCCGTCCTTCCCCCAAAGGGAAGGAGTAAGAACCCTTCACAGGCGAATAGCTTAAGCGATTCCCATTTTCTATTTTATAAAATGACTTATTGCCTGCTGCAAGCATTTCCTCTACCCATGATGCTACTTTATAGCCTGCTTCTTTCATTGACTTAACGGTTTTCTCTACACCCAGTACATCCCAACTTTCAAACGCACCAATTTCCCAGCCAAAGCCCGCCATCATGGCGTCATCTACCCGGTACAGTTCATCACTGATTTCAGGAATACGATGAGAGATATAGGAAAACAAGCCGTAATGAAAATGGCGATAAAACTCACCGGCTTTATCTTGGCCGGCTACCAGCATTTTTAAACGGGTATACAAATCGTCTATGGGTTTGGCTGCCTCTATTGTGGAAAATTTGGGTTTTAGCCTAGGACCATATTCCAATGTTTTCAGGTCAAGTGTAAGAATTTCTTTTTCGCCACCCGCGCCTTTTGTTTTTTTGAAAAAGCCTTGCCCGGTTTTATCGCCGAGCCAGTTATTGTCAACCAGCTTATTTAGCCAACCTGGTATAACGAATGATTCTTTCGCTTCATCATCGGGGCAATTATCATAAACTCCTTTCGCCACTTTTACCAATGTATCTATACCTACTACATCAGCCGTTCTGAACGTAGCGGACTTCGGCCGGCCAATGATTGGGCCTGTCAATGCATCTACTTCATCAATGGTCAATCCTAATTTATCAACCAGTCCAAAGATGGCCATGATGCCATAAACACCAATACGATTGGCAATAAACGCTGGTGTGTCTTTACATAGCACAGTAGTTTTGCCTAAATACAAATCGCCGTAGTGCATCAGGAAATCAACAACAGCAGGATCGGTATCGGGTGTTGGGATAATTTCAAGCAGGCGCAAATAACGCGGCGGATTGAAAAAGTGCGAGCCACAAAAATTCTTTTTGAAATCATCACTACGACCTTCTGCCATCAGGTGAATAGGAATACCTGAAGTGTTGGAGGTAACCAATGTGCCCGGCTTGCGGAACTGCTCTACTTTATCATAAATAAGTTTCTTAATATCCAAACGTTCCACCACTACTTCAATGATCCAATCGCAGGTGGCAATATCTTTCATATTGTCATCAAAATTGCCGGTAGTTATTTTCTTTACCACGTCTTTGGTGAAAACAGGAGAGGGGTTGCTTTTTATGGCTGTCGCCAATGCATCATTCACCAGTTTATTTCTTTCAGCAGGTTTGGTGCTTTCGGCAGCTTCTTTAGGAACCATATCCAACAACAATACTTGCACACCCACGCCTGCAAAATGACAGGCAATACGGGAGCCCATCACACCACTTCCTAAAACAGCAATTTTTTTGATCGTGCGATTATTCATATGATTAAGCTTTGGAATTAAGCAGGATTAAAATTAGTTAGCTAAACAACTATTTTGTGTGAAGGTAAGAGAAAAAGATATGTCTTAAAAGCAGGAAGAATAAAATCTTAATGAGGTTTTTTTGCAAAAAGGCTGCGGTTTTTACTATCCCGCATTATATAAGGACATAATTTCCGGTTAATAAATGGTAACCTGTTAGCTCAATGTGGCGTCATATTAATTTTAAAACCGGCTTAAAAGACGCAAATTTGTCAACACAAAAAGCTAAATAAAATGTCCCAGTGAATTTCGGGATGACCAAATACCAAAAATATATACACATGAAACTAATGTTCTTGTTTTGCTGCCTTTTTGTTATTGTTTCCTCCTGTGACTACATCGGGGGAAAGCGTATTCATGGAAATGGCAATAAAGTTGCGCAAAGCCGCAATACCGGTAAATTTAATAGCCTCGATGTCAGCGGTGCTATTGATGTGTATGTAAAGCAGGACTCAACCCAGTCGGTAAAAGTGGAAACCGACGAAAACCTTCAACAGTATGTTGAAGTGTATGAAAGTAATGGAGTGTTGGTAGTTTCACCGAAAGACAACTACAACCTGGATCCATCGCATAAAATAAAAGTATTTATAACTGCACCGTCTTTCAGAGTTATTGATGTATCCGGAGCAAGCACTATTACGGCAGAGGGCAAATTGGTTTCAGATGAAAGCCTTGACATTGATCTAAGCGGCGCATCAGAAGCAAAAGTAGATTTAAAAGCCCCGCGTATCAACGCAGAAGTCACAGGTGCCTCAAGTATTACATTGACGGGGGAAACAAAAGATTTGAATGTAGTTGGGTCAGGTGCAAGCGGTGCAAAATGCTTTGACCTGATGACAGAAAATACAACCGTTGATGTTTCGGGCGCCAGTTCAGCCGAGGTTTTTGCCAGTGTAAAATTAGATGCGCAGGCAAGTGGCGCTTCAGAAATAAAGTATAGGGGCAACCCAGCCATCACCCAGGATATGAGCGGCGCAAGCAGTATTAGGAAAGTAGATTAATGAATATTGAACCTTATGTTCTTCTGCCCTCATTAATGGGGGCTTTTTTAATTTTAGAAAGTTTGTCACAATTGGAATAAATCAGGAACTTAGGCTGCAACCAAAATTATATGCTTTCACGCAGGGAATTTATCAAAAGGTCAACGCTGGCAGCGGGCGGCGTTTTAATTGCATCCTCTTCATTTGGCAATTTTAGTATCGGCAAAAAGCCAAAAGTTATTATTATAGGAGCGGGGTTTGCCGGTTTGTCGGCTGCTTATTATTTATATAAGAAAAATATTGAGTTTATAATCCTGGAGGCAAGAAATCGTATCGGTGGCCGGGTATTTTCTCATACTATCGATCCACAGGAAAATCTTGTAATTGAGTTGGGTGCAGAATGGGTAGGTAATTCACATACCCGCTTACAAAACCTCTGTAATGAGTTTGGACTGGAGCTACAAAACAATCAATTTGAATCACACCTGATTTACAAGGGTAAGTATTATAAAAACAATGAGTGGAGCTACAGTGATGAATGGAAGAAAAAATTTGAGTCCATTATCAAGGGCTATGAAAAACTGACTAAGGCAGATAAGATAAAATTGGATAAGATAGATTGGTGGCGGTTCCTTGTAAATAATGGTTGTGAAGGAAGAGACCTGGAATTAAGAGAATTATTGGACAGCACGGATTTTGGCGAAACGATCCGGAGCGTATCTGCTTTTGCGGCTTTAGCTGAATACGCTGAAAGCAGTGAAAAAAACGAAATGGATTTGAAAATAAAGGGCGGTAACAGCCAGCTTGCAAATGCTATCGCTGAAAAGATAGGAATGGATAAAATAAAATTGCAACATAAAGTAAAGCGGGTGAAGCAAGACTCTAAAGGAGGTGTAGAGGTTTTTTGCGAAAGCGGTGAATCCTTTAAAGCTGACAGGATCATTTGTACAGTTCCAACTTTTTCGGCCAGGCGTATTAAATGGGAGCCGGGTTTGCCTGCAGACCAGGTGGATGCAATGAATGAATTACAATATGCCCGTATTAATAAAAATCCTTTGCTGTTTAAAGAGCGGTTCTGGAAAGACGAGAGTTTCGATATGGTCACTGATCAAACGCCTCATTATTTTTATCATGCCACCAAAAATCAGCCTTCAGTAAAAGGAGTTTTGATTTCTTATACCATTGGCGAAAAGGCTGCTGTTGTTGCTAACCAGTCTGACGAATGGAAAGCTGAGATGATACAGCAAACATTGCAACCTCACTTTGGTGATGTAAAAAGCTTGCTGGAAAAGCAAGCTAATTATTATTGGGGTGACGATGAATTCTCCCGGGGAGCTTATGCTATTTATGGCAAAGGCCAGTGGTTCAGGTTGGGCCCGATACTAAGGCGTTCTCATATTCATACGCATTTTGCGGGGGAACACCTGGCCGATTGGCAGGGTTTTATGGAAGGTGCTATCAATACAGGCGAATTTGCAGCGGCAAAAATTTAAAGGCAGTAATGAGACTACTTTAGTTGTTAGCCGGCTAATAACCTTAGCGAATGGTGTTAAACTGAAAATTGGAATAAAATAAAATTTTCATGACCTTAGTCAATTGAGCGGTTAAACTTAATCAGGCGACGAAACTATTTTTTTAAACAACTTCGTGTCATTAATTAGGCAGTATTTAGTCGGTATTTTTTTAAGAAATCCAGCTTTACAAAATGCTATGAAACCTTATTACACCTGTGGTAGGGATATATCCGGCAGTTATCCGGCCTAAACGGATAGCTGCTTACAAGCAGGTAGTATTGAATACTTTTTCTAAAATACTTACCTTAAATGTAGCTTCCAATAATCAATATCCTTGCACAGCAAAATGTGCTAACTTTTTTACTTAATTATGAAGCGACGCACCTTCATCTTAATGACCCTGGCAGCTACTGCGGCGGTTACATGCCCGATAGTACATAATAAGGCCAGCCATAATCCAGCAAAAGATCCACTAGCATGGCCTGAAGATCTTGGGAAATTAACGGACCAAAACACGATTCGTGAAATAGGTCTTTACTATAAAAAGCTACTTCCGTCAAAATATAAGGAGGAAAAATTAAGACGGATATTATTATCCGATTTCAATGGTACACAATTGACGCCAACAGATGATTTTGGGCTGAAGGAGTGGCTTAAGAGAAAGATACGCCATGATTTTTTGACGTTCAACATGATTACTGTAAATGGATGGGTGATTTCAAGTACAGAGTTTCGTCAATGCGCACTTTTTTCATTACTGTAGAAATAAGTTTGGACTTTTATGCATATCGACACAAGAGAATTAGACGATGAATCGCTGATTGAAGGAGATATTTGTATTGTGGGCGCCGGGCCCGCAGGGATAACTATGGCGCTGGAATGGATCAATAGTCCTTACAAAATTATATTGCTGGAGGGAGGCGGGTTTGAATATGATGAACGAGTGCAAAACTTATACGATGGCAAGATTACCGGTCATCCTTATTATCCTATGAAATCCAGCAGGCTGCATTATTTCGGTGGTGCTTCCGGTCATTGGGGAGGAATGTGTTCCACTTTCGATGAAATAGATTTTAAAAAAAGGAATTGGGTAGATCATAGTGGTTGGCCTATCAGGCTGGGCGATTTAGAGCCTTATTACAAAAGAGCCCATCCTGTACTTGACCTGGGACCTTATCAATATGACCTGGCTTACTGGCAAAACAAATACACGTCTTTGATCCCGCTGCCATTCAATGAAAATATTATCTGGAGTAAAATGTGGCAGTTTTCTCAGCCCACACGTTTTGGTGAAAAATATAAAAATACAATTGTTAATGCGCCGAATATTCATTTATATACTTACGCAAATGTGACCATGATCCGGACCAATGACAGTGTCTCATCAATAACAGGAGTAGTGATCAAAAACTATTCGGGAAAGCAACACACGGTTAATGCGAGATATTTTATCCTGGCTTGTTGCGCTATACAAAATGCCCGTTTGCTACTGGCGTCTAATCAGCAGGCGCCTGCAGGGCTGGGCAATGCCTACGATTTAGTGGGACGGTACTTTATGGAACATCCGGAATTGAAGACGGGTGAATTATGGCTTGCTCACTCCCAGCCGCTAGAATTATATATAAGAGGTGAGTTGAGAGTGAGAGCTGAATTAGCCGTGTCTGCAAAAATGCAGGAAGCACTGAGATTGCTGAATGGCACCGCTTCTTTAATGCCTGTTTCAATATTCAGGAAAATGCAACCCGCTGTTAAAACATGGCAAGATAAAGATCCAAGGAAAAGCCTTCATTCCTTTAACGAAGATTATGGAAAAGCCTACAGGAAAAATTTATACGAATATTTCAGTTCAGAAAATACACACTGTTATGGTTTATATACAAGAATTGAGCAGGCTCCCAATCCTTCTTCCCGGGTATTGTTGAGCGTTGAAAAAGATGAATTGGGTGTGCCCCGTGCCAATCTGCATTGGGCCATGACGTCACTTGATAAATGGACTATACGGAAGGTGAACGAACTGATCGGGCAACAGGTAGGTGCTGCAGGGATCGGCCGGGTGAAATTAGCGGAATTCTTATTGGATAATAATGATGACAATATGCCTTCATTTACCAGTGGCGGCTGGCACCACATGGGTACTACAAGAATGAGTGATGATCCTCATACAGGTGTTGTCGATGCTAACTGCCGGGTACATGGGATCAGTAATCTCTTTATCGCCGGATCTTCCTGTTTTCCTACGGGCAGCGCTGTTAACCCCACACTCACGTTAGTCGCTTTATCGTTGAGGCTATCCGATCATTTAAAAGAAAGAATTAAAGAAAATGTAATCACGTAAAAGTTTTTGAGTATGTGACTTTATAAGTTCACATATTTCACTATGATCTTTATATCCCTGTTTCTGCCTTTGTCGTCCGTGCAGGATATTTTTACAGGACCTTCATTCGGAACAAAAAATTGTTTCTCGCCTGTGTTTGAACTTTTGTAAAATTTATTATCGATATACCAATACACTTTACTTACATCATTCGCAGTTTTACAAACCAGTTGCAGCGGTTCAGGGTCTTTTTTATTGATAAGATATTCCACGCCGTTTGCGGGTGAACTTATCATAGGTGCACTTCCCTTAAAGATCAATTCGCAATCCGGGTTATGAAGAGGAATTTTTAGATAGGATATTTGATGCTCTTCAAACCATGCCTGCATTTCAGGTTCGATTGATTTATACCATTTCTTTTTATAACCCGTTTCGGGAGCACAGGTTTTGCAATAGGATATTTCTTCGCCGGGGCTGATCATTATTTCCTGGCGATTACTACATTCTTTTGTAGACGAAACCAGCGGAATAAAATAATCGGTAATCAAATTGGTACAATGGGAGGAGGGAATTAACCCCGTTTCGCTGCAAACCTGTCTTATCTCGCAATCTTTGGGCTGGCTGAACCATTCTTTGTCGTTGTCATAATCAAGTGTGTTGAAGATTTTAAATAGCAATGGAGTGGCGATAGTGGCCCCGCTGAGGTCAGCGACTCCTACGCCTGAAAAATTACCCACCCAAACACCAACGGTATAGTTTTTATTATATCCAATGCTCCAGGCATCTCTCCGTCCATAGCTGGTGCCTGTTTTCCACGCTATTTTTGGCATTCGCTCCGTGGCGGTCCAATTGAGCGGGAAGTCGGGTCTGTTTACCTTTGACAGTATTTCATTGATCATATAAACTGCTGCCGGGCTTACAACTCTTGTCTTCCTGGTAATGCTGTCATCCTGCAGAAATGAAGGGACATAGTAAATGCCATCGTTCGCAAATGCAGCAAATAGTCCGGTTAGCTCTTCAAGGGTTGTGCCGCATCCTCCCAATATCATGGAGAGACCTAATTTTGGTTTGTCTTTTTGTACCTGTTTGAAATTGCAGTCTGATAGTTTTTGAATCAGCTTTTCATGTCCTAATAATTTTAAGCTTTTGACAGCGGGGATATTCAACGAATGCTCCAATGCGTATTCAGTGGTGATGTAGCCATTAAATTTTCTATCATAATTCTCAGGGGCATAGCCTTCATAATTGACAGGTACATCGGTCATTACCGTTTTAGGAGTCAGCAGACCTTCATCAAAGCACATCGCATATAGCAAAGGTTTTAAAGTGCTTCCGGGCTGACGTATGGCTTTGGCGCCGTTGACCTGCCCGCCATCTGTGGTATCAGTAAAGTCAGACGAGCCTACGTAAGAAATTATTTTGTGCGATTTATTGTCGATAATAACAACGGCGGCATTTTTTATATTTCGGAGCCTTTGAGCTCTTACATAATCTTCAACCAGCTTTTCAGTTTTTAATTGTGTATTTAGGTTAATAGTGGTTTTGTTTAAAATATTTCCTTGCTGTTTGAGTTGATAGGAAAGATGAGGCGCATAGTGCGGCACTGTTCCCCGGGTTGCAGTTAACGGTTCTGCCAGTGCATCTTCAATTTCCTTTTTTGTAAATACTTTTTCATTGGCGAATTTTTGTAACCACTTGTTTCTTTCGGCGACAACATGATCATTGTTTTTCCCAATTACCAGTGAAGAAGGCCTGTTAGGAATTATGCTGAGTGCGGTGATCTCAGCAAGCGAAAGATGATCCGGATTTTTTTTAAAATATAAAAAAGCTGCTGCTTTCACTCCTTCAATATTACCTCCATAGGGTACAAGATTGAGATAGAGTTGCAGTATTTCGTTTTTATCATATTTCCATTCCAGTTGAAGAGCCCGGAAGCTTTCCCTGATTTTATTTAAAATATTTCTTTTACCTGGATCCAGTGCTCTGGCCACCTGCATAGTGATGGTGCTGGCGCCCGAGGTTCTTTTCATCCGCAGCAGATTTTTAAAGAATGCCCTGGTAATGGCCAATGGATTTACGCCGGGATGGGAATAAAAATATTTATCTTCTTTAGCGACAATCGTCTTCCGGAGTAATGGCGATATTTCTTGAAGCTCTGTTTTCATCCGCCACTTCTCGTCTGCGGTTAGATAGACGTTGATGACTTCACCCTTGTTGTCAGTAATGACCGTTGAGTATTCTATTTTATCGGGTAATGGAAAGATCAGGTTCAACAGCAGGAATACAACAAACAATAACAGTAAGCCAATAAAAGAATATTTTAAAAGACCGAAGATTTTCTTGCTGGTAATCCTTGACTTCATTTTTGGCAGGTGCACTGTAAAGATGGATAAAATTTTTGCCCGATTTTGCTGACCGAAAGCAAATTACTTCAGTTAACAAATATTTATCGAATCAAATTTGCAAAGGCTCTGACAACTGTATTAATTTTCCATTCAAATTCTCCCCTCTCTTTATGGACTCCGAGCATCGCAAGCCAGCAAAAGATATTCCTCCCTAAATATTTTTGCCAATAAAAAAATCCGTTTAGTTTTAGCAGGTCCGTAGTTTAACGGATCTCAATGGAAGCTATTGAATAATACCGCTTCCTGCTTTATTAATCAACCAGGCCATTAACCAAATCTATATATGCGTATTCAATCATTACTTGTTCCGTTGTTAACCGGGACAATTATTTTATTAGCCTGTAGTAAAAACATTGTTAGCCTTTCTTATACTAATGCAAAAGGAGAAGTGCCCGTATTGGGCAATTTGATATTTCGGTTTAATCAAAGCATGGTAAAAGATTCTATGCTGAATGCCTGGGATTCGACAGATTATATTTCTTTTGAGCCTTCTATTAAGGGCCGGTTTAGATGGGAGAGTCCCGATCAACTGGTTTTTTCTCCCGCGCAGCCATTAAGCCCGGCTACCAGCTATAAAGCAAAGGTCAGAAATGAAGTGCTGCGTTTCAGTAAGTACAATGATGTAAAGGAAGGCGATAAAATCGAGTTTCATACTCCCGATCTGTTGCTTGATAATTCTCAGATAATATGGATAGGTGAGACAAACACTTCTGCAATTCCGCAGGTTGATTTGTATTTTAATTACCGGGTAAGCCCTGCATCTATCAAAGACAAACTAAAGGTGGAAATTGACGGAAAGACGGCTGATTTTAATATGATCACGGCTTCGCCGGATAATAAAATATCGCTGCGCATCCGGGGATTGAAAACAGAGGATAAAGATTATACTGCAAAAGTAACGATTGACAAAGGACTAAAGCCGGAGAGTGGTACAAATGGTATTGATGATGCAATTATTACGTCGTTATCCATTCCGTCGCCCTACGTGCTGACCGTGCAGAACATGGAGTCGCAACACGATGGAATGGAAGGTACCGTTGCGGTGACGACAAGCCAGCAACTGACCGGCGAAAACCTGAAGTCGCTTATTAAGTTTGAACCAGCGCTGGCATATACAGTAGAGCAATCTGAAAATGGCTTCACTATCCGAAGTGATAAATTTGATGTAGAAAAAAGTTATGTACTGACTATCGCAAAGGGATTGAGAGGAAAGATTGGCGGTGTGTTGAAAGAGGATTATTCCGGCAGTGTCGCTTTCGGAGAATTGGAAGCTAATATCAGGTTTACAAATAGCAAAGCCGTTTACCTTTCAAAGAAGGGAGGAAGAAATATCGAAGTACAGATCACGAATGTGCCAAAAGTAAAATTGGTTATTTCAAAGATATACGAGAACAATCTCCTGCTTTCGCAACGATATGGCTACTATCCGCAGGAAACGAAAGCAACCACAGCGAGTTATGACGGTGAATATGAAGGCGACTATTATGAAGATGGTGGTAGCGATGCTTTGCTTGGTGATGTAATTTATGAAAAGGAAATTGATACCCGGTCATTGCCAAAAAGTGGTGTAGGCAGGCTGCTTAATTTTTCGCAGTTTGAAGACCGGTTGCCGGATTTTAAAGGGGTGTATCATATTGTCATTCGCTCCTCAGAAGATTATTGGGTTAGAGACAGTCGCTTTGTGTCGCTGTCAGACCTGGGATTGATTGCTAAAGAGGGGCAGGATAAAATTTATGTTTTTAGTAATTCGATCAAAACAGCTTTGCCGGTTGGCAACGTGAACATTTCATTATATGCGGCCAATAACCAGCTGATAGGAACGGGAGCAACCAATGAAAAAGGAGTAGCGGAAATTGCTTATGCAAGAAAAGAGTATGCCGGATTTAGAGCTGCGATGATCATTGCAAAAACTGCGGATGATTTTAACTATCTGCCATTTAATAATACCCGGGTGAACACGTCACGGTTTGAAGTAGGAGGCAAGAGAACAAACCCTTCCGGTTTAGACGCTTTTGTTTACGCTGAAAGAGATATTTACAGGCCGGGAGAAAAAATAAATTTTGCTGTCATCATTCGGGACAGGCAATGGAAAGCACCGGGCGATATTCCGTTAAAAATGAAATTCCTGTTACCAAATGGGAAAGAGTTAAAGTCATTCCGGAAAAACCTGAATGAAGAAGGCTCAATAGAAGGAAGTATTGATATTGCGACTTCCGCTATTACCGGTGGATATACGCTGGAGGTTTATACTTCAACAGATATCCTGTTAGCTTCAAAGAGTTTTTCTGTTGAAGAGTTTGTGCCAGATCGTATCCGTGTAACTACAAAACTTGACAAAAGTTCGCTGAAGCCCGGAGAGTCGGCTGACTTATCCATCAAAGCCGTGAATTTCTTTGGCCCTCCTGCTGCCAATCGCAATTATGAAACGGAGATCCAGGTCAAACAAAAAGCCTTTGCTCCGGAAAAATTCAGGGAGTATGAGTTTAGTCTTGCCAATCAGAATAGTTTTTT
Source organism: Terrimonas pollutisoli (assembly GCF_029360765.1). Lineage (GTDB taxonomy): Bacteria > Bacteroidota > Bacteroidia > Chitinophagales > Chitinophagaceae > Terrimonas_B > Terrimonas_B pollutisoli. Next base: position 686,716 of record NZ_JARKNA010000001.1, read on the forward strand.
TGACAAACAGGTAAAGCAAGGTAAGACTGATACCGAAGGAAATGCCGCTGAAAAATATGAAGTACCAGCCAACTACGCCAACATTGGTGTGTTGCAAACTAATTTTTACACAACTGTTTTTGATGAAACGGGCAGACCGGTAAGCCGGGCTGTTTCCGCCGATATATTTACCCAGGACGTTTTCTATGGAATAAAATATGACTGGTATTTTTATTATCCTTTGAACCAGGCAGTAAAATTTCAACTCGTTTCCGTTAGCAAAGATGGCAATGCAGTTAGTTCGACAGCCAGGGTTGAGGTAATCAAGCATGAATACCGGACGGTGTTGACAAAAAGCGGCAGTTATTTTCGATATGAGTCACAGAAAGAAGATAAGCTGATGACTGAAAGCCAGGTTGCTGTTGGCAGCAATACGGTCTATTCATACATACCAAGATCGCCGGGTGACTACGAACTACGTATTTACAGACCCGGCGCCAATAGCTATGTGAGCAGAAGTTTTTATAGCTACGGTAGCTGGGGCGGAAATAACAATTCGTTCGAAGTAAATAACGAAGGAAATATTGATATCGAACTGGATAAAAAATCTTATCTCAGTGGTGAAACGGTGACAGCATTATTTAAAACACCGTTTAGTGGTAAAATGCTTGTTACCATGGAAACGGACCATGTTCTGTCGTATGAATATGTGGATGTCAGCAATCGTTCTGCAAGTCTTGATCTTAAGCTTTCCGGCGATCATGTTCCGAATGTTTATATTACAGCTACTCTTATTAAGCCGCATGAGGTTTCAGATATCCCTTTAACGGTAGCCCACGGATTTCAAAATGTGGTTGTGGAAGAAAAGAGCAGAAAGATTCCGGTAAGTATCCAGGCGCAAAAGTCTGTTCGTTCCAGGACCCACCAGAAAGTAAAAGTAAAGGCTGCTCCAGGCAGTTATATTACATTAGCTGCTGTTGACAATGGAGTGTTGCAGGTATCTGATTTTAAGACTCCGGATCCCTACAATTATTTTTATCAGAAAAAAGCATTACAGGTTTCAGCCTATGATTTGTATCCTTTGCTGTTTGCCGAAGTGAGAGCCAAATTGAGCAGTACCGGTGGGGACGGGGAGTTAAGCATGGATAAACGGGTGAACCCCATGCCGGCAAAGCGAATAAAAGTAATGAGCTATTGGAGCGGCATAAAAAAAGCGAACGGAAGTGGTGAAGCAGAGTTTGATTTTGATATACCTCAGTTCAGCGGAGAGATAAGATTAATGGCAGTTTCCTATAAAGGACAAAGTTTTGGCGCAACTGATAACACCATGACTGTAGCAGATCCTATAGTGATCAGCACAGCCTTGCCAAGATTTTTAAGTCCGGGAGATACTGTTAGTGTCCCAGTCACGTTGAGCAACACTACTGATAAATCAGCAAGTATCACTGCTACGATTAGCACCGAAGGGCAAGTGAAACCTGTTGCCGGTAATAGTCAAAGCATCAACATTAATGCAAAGAGTGAAGGAAGAGTTTTGTTTAATGTAATAGCCAACCCTGCAATTGGTATTGCTAAAATCAGGATCCAGGTTAATGGATTGGGCGAAAAGTTTGAAGATATAACAGAAATCGCTGTTCGTCCTCCGTCCACTTTACAGAAAGTTACAGGTAGTGGTTCAATCACAGGCGGTAGTTCACAGAAGTTGAATTTAGACCTGGGCCGCTATATACCGGGGAGCGCAGATTATAGTTTAGTCGTCAGCCGTTCACCGATGCTGGAATTAGGTGAGCAACTGCGGTACCTTGTACAATATCCTTATGGATGTACAGAGCAGACTGTGTCGGCTGCTTTTCCGCAATTGTATTATAGTGATATGGCTGACTTAATGCAATTAAATAAGCAGAATAAGACGAGTGCTAATAACAACATCCTGGAAGCGATCCGGAAAATAAAGATGCGACAACTATATAGTGGTGCGGTTACGCTCTGGGATGGCGAAGGAAGAGAGGACTGGTGGACTAGTATTTATTCAGCCCACTTTTTACTGGAAGCCAAAAAGGCTGGCTTTGATGTTGACAATAGTTTATTAGAAACCATGTTGGGTTATATCAGCAATAAGCTTAAAAATAGAGAGACGATTACTTATTATTTCAACCGTACGCAGAATAAAAAAATTGCGCCTAAGGAAGTTGCGTATAGCTTGTATGTTTTGGCGCTGGCGGGACGGAGCAATGTGCCTTCAATGAATTATTACAAAGCGAAACCCGGGATACTGGCTCTCGATAGCAGGTATCTTTTGTCGGCCGCTTATGCTGTTGCGGGTGATAAAAAGGCCTTTGCCACAATGCTGCCTTCCAGTTTTGCAGGGGAGGAATCAGTGGCGCAAACGGGAGGTAGTTTTTATTCTGATGTAAGAGATGAGGCCATTGCTTTAAATGCTTTGCTCGAAGTAGACCCCGGAAATAATCAAATAGGAATCATGGCAAGACATGTGGCCGATAAGTTAAAAACCCGCAGATGGTTGAGTACACAGGAAAGGGCATTTGCCTTTCTGGCGTTGGGTAAATTGGCTAAATCTTCAAATAATTCAACCGTTATCGCTGACATAAAGGTTGATGGAAAAACTATTGCTAAAATAGATGGCGGTCAATGGCGGGGTGATAAAGCTGCTTTGAAAGGAAGTAATATAGAAGTTGTCACGAAAGGGAGTGGAAGATTGTATTATTTCTGGCAGACCGAGGGTATAAGCGCAACCGGGGATTATAAGGAAGAGGACAACTATTTAAAAGTGAGGAAGCGCTTCTTTGATCGTTTCGGCAGACCCATAACCACTAACACATTTAAGCAAAATGATCTTGTCATTGTTGGAATTACCATGGAGCGATCTTTTTCAACTTCTATTGAGAATGTTGTGATCTCTGATCTATTACCTGCAGGATTTGAAATTGAAAATCCGAGGACAAAAGATATTCCCGGTATGGATTGGATTAAAGACGCCGCTGTGCCAACGGCATTAGATGTAAGGGATGACCGGATACATTTTTTTGTCAATGCTGACTATAATAAGCAAGTCTATTACTATGCTGTTCGTGCGGTGTCACCAGGTCAGTATAAAATGGGGCCGGTTAGTGCAGATGCTATGTATAACGGCGAATATCATTCATATAATGGGGCAGGGGTGGTTCGTATTGAGCAATAAAGGAATGATTCAAAAAAGCAAAATGCCACCTTTTAGTGGCATTTTGCTTTTTTTATGATATTGCCTGGTCAACTATTGTTACTCGAAGCAACAGTTACTACCGGAATTTTAGATCCGTACGAAAGTAATTTATTGGTTAATTTATTCCATAGACCAGGGAGACAAAAATCTTTAATTGGGTTCACCATAATGAGGTCTGCATTAATCTTTCTTGAAAATTCCAAAGTGCTTTTGGCCAGGTTTTGCCCTTCCAATAAAACACATTGAACCGGTATTGTTGAAATACTTTGTACCATTTCCAGGGCCTTGTCAAGTATGCCTTTTGTAATATCGTCCGCATTCTTTCGAAGGGATACAAAGTAAACGGTAGATTTAAAAGCTCTTCCGAGTAAAGCGGCGAATCGAATTTGGCGTATAGGTATTTCACCAGATACTGGCAATACAATTTTTTTGAAATGACAAACCAGGCCGCCCGAACGAATGGCCAACACGGGAATATTTGCTTTTTTTGCCAGTCGGCTGATAGAAACAGAGGAAATAATACGATGGACGAAGTTGATTTTTGATAAACCAGTTATCACCAGGTCCATTTCGTATTGCTTTATATAATTGAGAAGTTGCTTTTGCACATTTCCCTGGAGTACACTTATTTCCACATCACCTTCGCCGCAAAGCTGATTTTTGTATAATGTCTTTACCTGCTCCAGTTTTCTGAAAACAGTTTCATTATTTATACTTCTTCCCATGAGTGAATTCGCCGGCCTATTGACATATACCAAGTGTATGTTGCAATCAAAGCTATTCGCTAATTCAATAGCTTTTGCAATAGCCCATTTATTCCTTGTGGTGAAATCGATGTGGACAAGTATGTTATAAAGTTTGTTTGCCATAAGCAGCCGGATTTGAATCTTTAAATTAAGAATTATTATGCGAATGCAAGCAAGGGTTCAAAATCTCTTGTCCTGATATTACTGTCTGCTATTTTTTCAAGCAATTCATCCCTGGTACAAAATGCCACACCTTTTCCGGCATAAGTAATCATGCATCGGTCGTCCTTACTATCGCCAACTGCTATACAGTTTTTCATACTCACATTATATTTTTCACATAAATGTTGCAATGCATTGGTTTTACAAAAAGCATGACCACAAATACTTTCCGGTGATCCAAAGAAATAAGAAGGAAGATTTACTTCACCGGTTGCTTTGCCTTCAAAAAACTCCAGTTGATGTGCCACGGAAAAATCAGCGCCGATCTGTTGTTTTATGTAATTGGTAATAAGGGTGTAGCTATGACTCAAAATACCAACTAAATAACCTTTCTCTTTGTAAGCCCCCACTACTTCTTTTATGTTATCGGCCATTTGCATGTTACTGATAACATTAAGAAGATCGTCCATTGTTTTATTTTTCAATAAGAGCCCAATGCGCTTGGTAAGTATAATCGGGTCTTTTTCATTAAAACGCAATTCGTCTAATCTTGTTTTAAAGCCAAACTCTTCGGCACATTGATCGATAAAGCGTTTTATCAGGATCGTATCGTCCATATCGAGGACGATCATTTTTTTATAAGCCGAAAGATTCTCCCGGATCACATTGTTCATTTCCCGTTGAATGGCTTCCATCGAATTTACACTCTCCTGTGTTAGCTCGTCATTGTGATGACGTTGGGCTTTGCTTAGAATCGCCCGGGAAACTTCGCCGCTCATCTTGCTAAGTGCCTGCCAAGGTTTGCTCTTATTCTCGATATAGCCAATGTTTACTTCTTTTACCCTTGCTTTCATTAAATACATATCAATTAGGATGCCTATGTCAACACCATAATCGTTGAAGAAATCAATTTTTTTGAAGAACGTTTTTTTACCTGCGATCATTCCGCTCAACGGCTGTGAAAAATGCGACAAGCCGGGAAAAATTATCGCCAGTAAGGGTTTGGCTACTAATTCTGTCACCCTGCCCGCGTTTCTCGCAAACGCACCTTTCACAAAATCAGCTTCGTCGTTGATAAGTGGGGCAGCAAGTTTAGAAATTGAGTTATCGGGATAGGGGTCTATATCGGCATCCAAAAAAATAATAAACTCATTAGTCGCCACTTCAATCCCTTCCCTCATCGAAATGCCTTTTCCCCGAGCAGCGCTTATGACAATTTTTGCTCCTGCCTCTTTAGCTACGGAAACCGTTTCGTCTTCAGAACGGTCATCTACCACTATTACTTCAGAAACTCCTGGCTCTGAAAAACAAAACCTTACCACCTGGCCAATAGTTTTTTCCTCATTTAAAGCGGGGATAATAACAGATAGCATGGTTTAATTCCTTTTTTTGATGTAAAAATGCTATTGCCTGATACAGTGCGTCAGGCAATTTTATTAAATGCGACTCCCGGTATAAGTCAAAGATTAGGCCTGAAATCTAAATCGCTGAAACAGATTGAATGCGACTACAGACGATATATCGGAAGGTAGGGATATTACCAGAAAAGCAGTTCATTTTAATGTTTAAGAATTGATTACAATTTTCCATTCAACTTATAATAAATAAAAAAAAAGTCTGGCATTGCCAGACTTTAAGGATCTATACTATAATTCGGTTGCATTAATAGTCGTTACCATATCCACCACGGTCACGATTGTAACCGCCGCCACCGCCTTTGTTATAACCGCCGCCGCCGCCTTTTTTAAAGCCGCCGCCACCGCCGCCGTTGCCAAAGCTTCTTTTCTTGAAGCCACCACCGCCACCGCCAGAGCCTTCTGGTTTAGGACGGCTTTCATTAACTACAATGTTACGGCCATCAACTTCGCTGCCGTTGAGTGCTGCAATGGCAGCTTGGGCCTGGTCGTCATTCGGCATTTCTACGAAACCAAAGCCTTTGCTGCGGTTGGTAAATTTGTCGTTAACGATTTTGGCTGAAGTTACTTCACCATGTGCGGCAAAGAGGTTAGAAAGATCCTGATCTTTCAAATTCCAACTAAGGTTTCCTACGTAAATGTTCATTTTGAGAAATTTAAAAAATAAAAAAAGTGCTAACAGTAAACAGTAACCGATGAACATTCTACGTTTATTTCGAAACGTTCAGGACTTATAAAACTGTAAAGAACACCAAGACCATACAAAATAACGGATTTTTTTTTGACATTCTGGTAAATATTATTTATAACATCCAGAATTTCATAAAGCTTTGGTAATGAAAGGCGACAAATACCGTTAAAATTAAAGCCCTCCGGCCAGCCGGAGGGCTTTAATTTATCATTTAAAAGAAATTTTAGGTTTGGCTTTATTCAGCTCCAACCTCAAATTCAACTTCTGTTGAATGACCGTTGCCGAAATCGATTGATGCTTTATAAGAACCAAGTTCTTTTACTTCATCAACAATACTTATTTTTCTGCGGTCAATCTCGTAGCCTTTTTGTTCGCGAATCGCACGGCTTAATTGCAATGACGTTACACTACCGAAAATCTTTCCACTGGTACCCGTTTTAGCGCCCAGTTTAATTGGAGATTCTTTCAGTTTTGCAATTACACTGTTTATTTCAGCCAGCATTTTCGCTTCTTTTTTGGCTACTTGTTTCAGCTTTTCTTCCAGTTGCTTGCGGTTGCCCGGATTGCTCTCAATAGCCAATTGGCGAGGGAACAGGAAGTTGCGGGCATAACCATTCTTTACTTTTACTACCTCATTGGCAGCACCCAGGTTGTCAACATCCTGGATTAATATTACATCCATTTTTTTCTTTTTGTTCACCATTACCCAGTCTTGATTATGATCAGACTGTCTTTTCTGCTGTTAGCGGAAAGTTAGGGTGAGGTTATTTTAAAAGGTCTGTTACATAAGGCAATAATGCCATCTGGCGAGCTTTTTTAATCGCATCTGATACTTTACGCTGATATTTCAGGCTGTTACCAGTCAAGCGACGAGGTAATAATTTACCCTGCTCGTTCAGGAATTTTTTCAGGAACTCTATATCCTTATAATCGATATAGTGCATGCCGTACTTTTTGAAACGGCAGAATTTTTTTACCCTTTTGTCGCTTTTGATAGCGGTCAGGTATTTAATTTCATTTTTTGCCATGTCTTAAGCCTCCACTACTTTTTCAGTTCCTGTTTTTACACCACTTCTCTTTTTAGCGTTGTACTCGACGGCGTATTTATCGAGTTTAGTACAAAGGTGACGCAGGACAGCCTCGTCACGCAGAAGCTGGATCTTCAGCTTCTCATTGAAGTCGGATGGCGCAGTGTATTCCAAAACCCAATAAAGACCGGTAGTCTTTTTCTGGATTGGATACGCCAGTGATTTTAGTCCCCATGCGTTTTCAGCTACAATAGAGCCACCGTTTTCGGTAACCAGCGCTGCAAACTTTTTTTGTTCTGCTTTGAATTCATCATCGCTCAGAACAGGGGTAAAAATCACCATCAATTCGTAATTGTTCATTTACCTGTGTTTGTGATTTAAAATTTGTTTATCCCGGTGCTTTTGGCTACGGGGCGGCAAAGATAAGTATTTGAAGGTAGAACAAGGAGGGTGATGTCAAAGTTTTTTAGACTTTCGGTTTAATAGGAATCTTTATAGGGCAACCAAGTCTAATTCGTTGACTTGTAATTAATTTCATCAGAAGGTAAGCAATCAATAACCCTTAGCTGAAGATTTTTTTCTCCGTTCCACTCATTCACATCAATTTTAAAAACTACGTCAACCGGCTGTTTATATTTGAGAAACTCGTATTTAGGTGCCATGTTAAACCCGATTCCCGTGAGAGTAATATTATTCTTTTTTAAACAAAAGCGAAGGTGTTCTTCTTTCACTATTTTCGAATAGCCGTTGTCAGTAACATTTTTGACGAGAAATACCGGGCGAAGATTTTCAGGTCCGAATGGTTCCATTTGGGAAATAATATTGTAAAAAGACCAGGTAATATCCTCAAAGCCTATTTCAGCATCTATGACAACTTCCGGAACCAAAAAATCGGGATTGATGGTCGAAGCGACGATCTCCTCAAATTTGTTTCTAAACGCATCAATTTTATCTATTTCCAGTGTCATTCCGGCAGCAGCAAAATGCCCTCCATATCCGAGTAAGTGTTCTTTACAGGCATGAATGGCTTCATAAAGATTAAAACCCGGAACACTCCTGGCACTCCCTGCAGCAAATTCTCCTGATTGAGTTAAAATGATCGTCGGACGGTAATAGTGTTCTATCACTCTTGACGCAACAATTCCAACTACACCTTTATGCCAATGAGGCTGGAATAGAACGGTCGATTTGTTTTTTTGCCATTGATCATTGGCTTCAATAAGAGACAATGCTTCAAGCGTAGTGTTAATATCAGCCTCTTTTCTATCACTGTTATCGCTATGAAGCATTTCAGCAAATCCCAAAGCTTCATCATAAGTTTTTGCAATAAATAATTCTACTGCTTTCCTGGCGTCATCCATTCTTCCCGCTGCATTCACCCTTGGAGCAATCATGAAAACAAGATTGTGAATATGCAATTCACTTTTTAGCCCGCTCAGGAAACTCAAAGCCGTGATGCCATTATTAGGATTTTCGTTGGCTTTTTTTAAACCATGGAAGGCCAAAACCCGGTTTTCACCAGTCATTGGGACAATATCGGCGGCGATGGCCACAGCTACAAGATCAAGAAATTCATAGGAATGCTCCACCCCAAGATTCAATCTCTCGGCCAAAGCCATTATCAATTTAAAACCAACGCCACAGCCACAAAGTTCCTTATAGGGATAGTTACAGTCTTTTTGTTTTGGATTTAAAATAGCAACAGCCGGCGGCAATATTTCGTCAGGCATGTGGTGATCGCAAACGACAAAATCGATGTTTAGCCCTTTTGCATAATAGATCAGATCAACTGATTTAATGCCACAGTCCAGTGAAATGATCAAACCAAAGCCATTTTGTTTTGCGAAGTCGATTCCGGCTTTGCTAACGCCATACCCTTCCCGGTATCGGTGAGGGATATAAAAGTCAACATTGGAATGTTGTTTTATAAGGAATTGATACATGCAGGCAACAGCAGTCGTGCCATCTACATCATAATCCCCGAACACTAATATTTTTTCATTATTAGTAATTGCCCGCAATATTCTTTCAACCGCTTTATCCATGTCTTTCATAAGCCACGGGCTATGTAAATGGGATAACTGCGGCCTGAAAAAGTCTTTTGCGGTTTCAAAATTTGAGATACCCCGTTGAGATAAAATTTTGCAAAGGATGGGATGAATATTGAGGGCCTTTTGTAAAAGCAGGGTATTCTCATTGTCGTCTTGTAATATTGTCCACCGTTTCTTCATTCTTCCTAAATCTTTTAAGCAAGCTGTCAATCAATACTTCCTGTCAGTTACATATAGGACAAGATTTTCTAACCCCTGCCTGGCGGCATTCTCCGGGAATTGATTGAGAATATCTAATGCTTCTTTCTTGAATTGGTTCATTTTTTCGGCAGCATATGCTATGCCGCCGGCTTCCTTTACTTTTTTAATTATCCAACTTACCTTTTCTTTATCCTGGTTTTTATTTTTGACAATATAAATAATTTCCCGCCTTGTTTTTTTATCAGTATTGTTCAATGTGTAGATGAGGGGAAGAGTTAGTTTTTTCTCTTTGATATCGTTGCCGGTTGGTTTGCCGACATTCTCGCTTGAATAATCAAACAGATCATCTTTGATCTGAAAGGCCATGCCGGTTTTCTCACCAAAGAGCCTCATCTTTTCCGCTATTTCTTCGTTGTTGCTGGTTGACCACGCACCTGCCGAACAAGCTGAAGCTAACAGGGATGCGGTTTTATTGCGAATTATCTCAAAATAAACATCTTCGCTTAGGTTGAGTGACCGGGCCTTTTCGATCTGTAAAAGTTCCCCTTCGCTCATTTTCCTGACCGCATCGGAAAGGATGTGAAGAATTTTATGGTCATTATTATCGAGGGACATTAATAGTCCTTTTGCGAGCAAATAATCACCCACCAAAACAGACACTTTGTTTTTCCACAATGCATAAACGGAAAAAAATCCTCTTCTTTCCTGGGAGTCATCGACCACATCATCATGTACAAGGGTCGCGGTATGTAAAAGCTCAACCAGTGAGGCGGCCCTATATGCTGGTTCAGTGATCTCACCGCACAATTTTGCGGAAAGTAACACGAACATGGGCCTAATTTGTTTGCCCTTTCGCTTAACGATATATCTCATTATTCTATCCAGGAGGGGGGTCTGACTGCGGACAGCCTCTCTGAACCTGGTTTCAAATACCTTCAATTCTGTTTCTATCAATCCTGCGGGTAAGCTCATATGTTAAAAAACGGCAATTTACGTTGCAAAAAATTAATGCAGCGAATGCAACGAAATTGACCTTTTTTGTGACTAAGTAATTGAAAAATAAGAACAAACTACATGAAAAATTTTCACAAAAATTTGGTTATTGTGGTTCAAGTCATATTTTTGCGTTTTATTAGGACATTGTTTTCTCAATCTTAATCCTTAGTTATGATAAGCAAAAAGTACACATTACTGGCAGGTTTATTCTGTCTAATGACATCATTTGGTTTCGCCCAAGCGCAAGTTGGAAGCAGCTATAATGTGTCAGATTCTTCCGTAATTCCGTCTAAAAGAATGCCTCAGCATACTGAGTTTTTGAACGGAACCAATAATTTTCCGGCCAAACCTCGTAATCAATGGGAAATAGGTATTAAAGGTGGTGCATTTACCGTTAGTGGCGATTTACCTTCTGTTTTTCCAACTTTGGGTTTTGGTGCTCATGTTAGAAAATCGTTTGGTTATGTGTTTTCTATGAGACTGGAATATTTGCATGGTACTGGTAAAGGTTTGAACTGGAAACCTTCTAGCTACATCCCTGCAAGACCTGATAACCCTTGGTCAGCAGCCGGATATACTGGTGGAGTATACTACAATAACTATAAAACAAGTGTAAATGATCTCTCCCTTCAGGGAGTTGTAACCCTTAACAATATTCGCTTTCATAAAGCTAAAACAGGGTTTAACATGTACGTATTTGGTGGTATAGGCGGAACAATTTATGATACGAAAGTAAATGCACTTAATGGGACAGCGTCTTATCAAACCGATTTCAGTGGAGTAAATGGCGGCGTTTATAAAGATCGTAAGGATACTCGTAAAACTTTGAGAGACATATTGGATGATTCTTATGAATCGCCTGCTGAAAACCATGGTGAAACACGTCCTAAATTGTTCGGCGATACATTTAAACCCTCTGGCACAGTTGGTTTAGGTATGGCTTTCAAATTAAGCAATCGTATCAATTTGGCTATTGAAGACCGTGTAACCTTCATTAAGGATGATTTATTAGATGGACAGCGTTGGTCTGAACAAGGTGACCTTACCGGGGATTTTGATTCCTATAACTACGCAACTGTTGGTTTAAACTTCAACCTGGGTGCAAAATCTGTTGAACCTCTTTACTGGTTAAATCCTTTGGATTATGCTTACAGCGAAATCCGCAATCCTCGCCTGATGAGGCTGCCAAAACCAGTTTTACCAGATGCAGATGGTGATGGTGTTACTGACCAATTTGACCAGGAGCAAACTCCTGCCGGTGTACCTGTTGATTCCCATGGGGTGAGCCGTGATACTGATGGTGATGGTGTTCCTGATTCTAAAGACAAGGAATTGATCACTCCAACTCATTGCCAACCAGTAGATGCTGACGGTGTAGGTAAATGCCCATGCCCAGATAAATCTTGCTTCGAAGGATTGGTTGCTAAAGATGATTGCGCAGAGAAGTTAGGTGCATTACCAAGCATTTCCTTCAAAAAGGGATCAAATGTGCTGAGCGATGATAATAAAGCTGTTTTGGCTACAGTAGCCGCTAAACTGCGCAACGCACCAGAGTGTAAGGTAGTTGTGATCGGTTATTGCTCTTCAAGCAAAAAAGAACAGCAATTGAGCTGGGATCACGTAAACAAAGTAATCACTCACCTGGTTGAGAAAGAAGGTTTAAGCGCAGACCGCTTTATCTTCAACTATGGCCAGGAAGGTGGTGATTGCGATACAGTTGATCTGCGCGGCGCAGCTGAAGGTGAAGAAGGACCAAATACTGTGGCTCCTCCACACCCTAACCTTCGCAAAAAATAAAAATTAGCGATTTACTTTTTGCTGATATACAAACCCTTCCGCTTTTGCGGGAGGGTTTTTCATATTGGCTTTATCAAAACCTTAACTGCATGATTTTGGCAACTTATCTTTTTTACATAAGTTTTGTTGCCATCCATTAACTTTGCACACCTTTATGCGTTTTATACCGGTATTACTGATAACTGTTTTATTAGCAAGCTGCGGAGGAAAAAGTATTAATAAAGTACTTAAAAGCCCTGATCCCGAATACAAGTTGCGTATAGCTGAAAAATATTTCGTTCAAAAAAAATATAGCAAAGCACAGGTTTTATACGAAGATGTAATGCCATTTTATAAAACGAGACCCGAATTTCAGGACATCTATTATAAATATGCATACTGTGCCTATAACCAGGCTGATTATTTAAATGCAGAAAATCTCTTTAAAACGTTCCTCGAAATTTTCCCCAATAGCCCCAAGGCTGAGGAAATGGATTATATGAGGGCTTATAGCTTTTATAAACAATCGCCGAAGCCGGAATTGGATCAAACCAATACTATCAAGGCTATGGGAATGATGCAGGTTTTTATCAATACTCATCCTGGCTCGGAAAGAAATAAACAGGCTTCTGAAATAATCGACGTATGCAGGGGGAAATTGGAGATAAAAGACTATAAAAGTGCGAAGCTATACTTTGATATGGGGCAATTCAGAGCTGCTGGAGTTGCCTTTACGGCTTTGCTAAATGGGTTTCCCGAATCCCCACAAGCCGATGAGTATAAGCTTATGATCATAAAATCGTATTTTCGGTACGCTGAAATGAGCATCGAGGAAAAGAAAACGGAGCGATTTGAAAAAGTGATCAACGAGTGTGAGGATTTTGTTGACCGTTTTCCTGAAAGTAAGTTGCGCAAAGATGTTGAAGACTACATGACTTTATCTCAAACTAATATTAAAAATTTAAAAAATGAGCAAGCTAAGACGTCAGCTTAGTGCTGGTATTGCCAACAATGTGGAAACAAAAAGCCTTGATGACCTGAGGAAAAAGACTGGCAATTTATATGAGTCTATTGCCGTTGTTGCAAAAAGAGCAAACCAGATAAACATATCTCTTAAGGAAGAGCTTCATAACAAACTGGATGAATTTGCCAGCCATACAGATAGCCTGGAAGAAATCCATGAAAATAAGGAGCAGATAGAAATTTCCCGCGCCTACGAAAGAATGCCAAACCCTGCCTTATTGGCCACGCAGGAGTTTATGGATGATAAAATCTATTTCCGCAAAGGAGAAGATCAATTATTTGACTAAGCTAGATAAGTACAATAATACTCTGGGCGATATGGTGACAGCTATATCGCTTTTGTATTTTATGGGCAAATAGATAATTTTGGAAGACGATGCTACATGGGAAAAAGATATTATTGGGTATATCCGGCAGCATCGCTGCCTATAAAGCTATTTATCTTGTAAGATTATTGATCAAAGAGGGAGCGGAGGTAAAGGTAATTATGACCCCGTCCGCTAAAGATTTCGTGTCATCACTCACTTTGTCTACGCTGAGCAAAAATCCGGTACTAATAGATTTGTTTGATGAGCAAACCTGGGCTAACCACGTCATGCTTGGGCGTTGGGCCGACCTTATGTTGATAGCTCCGTTAAGTTGTAACTCTCTTGCAAAAATGGCCCATGGCCAATGTGATAATCTGTTAATGGCTACTTATTTTTCGGCAATTTGTCCGGTAGTTGTAGCTCCGGCAATGGATGAAGACATGTGGCATCACCCTTCTACACAGAGCAATTTGCGGTTGTTACAATCATATGGCAACACTATACTCCCGGTTGTAAAGGGAGAGTTGGCCAGTGGCCTGTTTGGTGACGGACGAATGGCGGAGCCTGATCAGATTTTTCGGTTTATTACTGACATTTTTTTTTCAAGCAAGCCACTTGCAGGTAAAAAAGCCCTGGTAACGGCAGGTCCTACATACGAAGCCATTGACCCGGTTCGTTTTATTGGTAATCATTCATCCGGAAAAATGGGTATTGCTATCGCTGAGGAATTACGCCAAAGGGGGGCAGAGGTAACGTTGGTATTAGGCCCTTCTCCAATATCATTTCCCTCAAATAGGATACATCTTGTTAAAGTGACTTCAGCTGATGAAATGTACCATGCCTGTCACGAGGTTTTTGAAAAAACAGATATTGCCGTCATGGCAGCTGCAGTAGCTGATTATACTCCCGTTACAAAGGCAGATCAGAAAATTAAAAAGAAGGACGACGGCCTTGTAGTTGAACTTACGAAAACCAAAGACATCTTAAAAAGTCTTGGTGAAATAAAAAGAGACAATCAAATATTGGTTGGTTTTGCCCTGGAGACTGTGAATGAAAAAGACTATGCGCGGGAAAAACTGAATAAGAAGAATGCAGACATGATCGTTCTCAATTCATTGAATGACGCCGGTGCTGGCTTTGGACACGATACTAATAAAATTACCATCTTTCAAAAAAATGGTACGGAGATATTATTTGATACCAAATCAAAGAGTGAAGTAGCGAAAGATATTGTGGATACAATTATAAACTCATACTATGCTTAAAAGAGTATTGTTTATTTTTCTTATTGCGATTGTGCTTATAAATGAGACAAGGGCGCAGGAACTTCAGGCCCGGGTTTCTGTTTTATCGAGCAAGGTCGGTTCCCAGGTAAATAAAAATATCTTTCAAACTTTACAGACTGCTTTGAACAATTTCGTCAATAACAGAAAATGGACTAATGACGCATTTCAGCCCGGTGAAAAGATCCAATGTAATTTTTTATTAAACGTTGAGCAGGATTTAGGCAATAATTTATATAAAGGAAAACTTACTATCCAGGCTGCGAGACCTATTTTCAATAGTTCCTATAATTCTCCAATTATTAACTTTCTGGATGATGACGTCGTGTTTCGCTACCAGGAATTTCAGCCTATTGAATTCAATGAAAATCGGGTGCAGGGAAGTGATCCTTCCGCTGCAAATCTGCCCGCAATTTTTGCTTATTATATCAATATCATATTGGGATTTGACTATGGATCTTTTTCGTTGCGGGGAGGTGATGCGTATTTTAAAAAAGCATGGAATATTGTAAACAATGCTCCCGAAAGCAGGGATATTACGGGATGGAGATCTTTCGAAAATATCAGGAACCGTTATTGGTTAGCTGAAAATCTCAATAACAATCGATTTGCATTAATGCATGATGCGATTTATGCTTATTATCGAACCGGCATGGATTTGTTTTATGAAAATGAAGAGCAGGCAAGAAGTGGAATTTCCAATTCTCTAAATTTCTTAAACACTATCAACACCGAAAACCCCAATTCCATGATCATGCAATTTTTTTTCCAGGGAAAGAGCACTGAATTGGTGAAGGTTTTTAGCCGTGCAAATGCAGATACAAAAACCAGGATAAGAGATATTTTAAGCAAACTGGATATTACCAACGCAATGGCATATAAAGAATTAAAATGAGGAAGTTTTTATTAGTTGGTTTGATCTTTCCAATTGTATTTAGCTGTTCCAATAAAGATAAACTTCCAGCAGGAATTTTGTCCAGGCAAAAAATGCGGGAAGTGGTTTGGGACATGAGCCGTACTGCAGAATTTCTGAATGGTTTTGTTTTTAATAAAGATTCGTCAATTGATAAGATAGCCGAAAGCGAAAAATGGTACAATAAAGTTTATCAATTGCATAAAACGACAAAAAAAGAGTTTGAAAGAAGCTATTCTTATTACCAGTCTCATCCCGATTTAATGAGAGAGCTATTGGATTCATTAAGCAAGAAAACAATGCCGATCAGGCCGCCTAAGCCAACTAAAGATTCTACCATTCTTAGTGATTCTATTAAAAAAAGAATTCCACCTCCTTTCAAGAGCGAAATTCAAAACAGAATCATAGATTCGATCAGGAAGCGAAGAATACAAAAGAAAAATATAAGGGCAGTTTAATACTTAAGTTTTGCTATGAAAAAAGTGATTGCAAATGCCGATGAAGCCATTTTTGATATAATGGATGGGAGTGTAATAATGTTGGGAGGGTTTGGTTTGTGTGGTATCCCGGAAAATTGTATTTCAGCATTAGTAAAAAAGAGAGTGAAGCACGTGACTTGCATTTCCAACAATGCCGGTGTCGATGACTTTGGAATTGGGTTAATGCTGAAACAACACCAGGTAAAAAAAATGATTGCTTCCTATGTTGGTGAAAACGCTGAATTTGAACGCCAGTTGCTGAGCGGAGAGTTGGAAGTGGAGTTAATTCCTCAAGGTACATTAGCCACACGTTGTCTCGCCGCAGGTTATGGCATACCGGCTATTTATACTCCTGCCGGTGTAGGAACAGAGGTCGCTGATGGAAAGGAGGTACGGAATTTTAAAGGAAAAGATTACCTGATGGAATACGCTTTCGAAGCTGATTTTGCTCTTGTAAAAGCCTGGAAAGGTGATACACACGGTAATTTAATTTATAAAGACACAGCCCGAAATTTTAATCCACTTATGGCAATGGCCGGCAAGGTTACCATCGCTGAAGTGGAAGAATTAGTACCTGCCGGTTCGCTGGATCCTAACAATATCCATACTCCCGGTATTTACGTTCACAGGATATTCCAGGGAGTTAATTATGAAAAAAGAATAGAGCAAAGAACCGTAAGAAAAAAATTGTAAAAAATGGCGTTAACCAAAGAACAAATTGCCCAACGCATTGCCAGGGAATTGAGAGATGGATATTATGTAAACCTGGGAATTGGGATACCTACCCTGGTAGCCAACTACATTCCTGAGGGGATTAGCGTGGTATTTCAGAGTGAAAATGGTTTATTGGGTATGGGACCATTTCCGTTGGAGGGAGAGGAAGATCCGGATTTGATTAATGCGGGGAAACAAACCATCACTACGATTCCCGGTTCTGCTTTCTTTGATTCAGGGATGAGTTTTGGGATGATTCGGGCAGGCAAGGTCGACTTAACTGTTTTAGGAGCCATGGAGGTAAGTGAAGAAGGGGACATAGCTAATTGGAAGATTCCCGGGAAAATGGTTAAGGGCATGGGTGGAGCAATGGACCTGGTAGCAAGTGCCAAAAATATTATAGTGGCCATGATGCATAGCAATCCAAAAGGCGAATCCAAGCTTTTGTCTAAATGCACCCTTCCAATAACCGGGCTGAAATGTGTCAGGAGGATTGTATCAGAGTTGGCGGTACTGGATGTGACGCCAAAAGGTTTTCGGCTACTTGAAAGAGCTCCGGGTGTAAGTATTGATGAAATAAAGGCAAAAACAGCCGGTAAGCTCGTAATAGAAGACGAAGTTCCCGAGATGAGTTTTTAGGCCGATATGGTGAATTAAATCAGGTTTGAAGGGAAGGCTTAGTCGATTAGGTTATTCTTTACGGCGAAAAAAACCAGCCCGGCGGTATTCTTGCTCCCAAATCGTTCCATAAGTCGATCTTTAATCGCCTCAACTGTCCGGGGACTTATTTCCATTTTTTGGGCTATTTCCTGAGCGGTAAATTCCATACAAATAAAGCGGAGCACGTCTCTCTCCTTATCGCTCAGTGTAACCTCATTATTAAGAGATGGCACCACCTTTTGACGGGAGTGGGATTTCTTTAAAAGAATTCGGTTGACAAAGTTGTTGAGGTAGTAGCCTTTTTCATACACTTCCATTATTGCTCTGCGTATTTCCTGGGGATCAGCATTTTTCAGCATATAGCCGTTTGCCCCGTTCTCCATGAGATGATAAACGAAACGCTCATCCTCGTACATACTCAGAACCAGCACTTTTATGTTGGGGTATTGCTTGCTGATAAATTTAGTGGCCTCGATACCGTCTTTACCCGGCATGCGAAGATCCATTAGCACAACATCGGGCTCAGATTGTGCAATCCCACTCAGCAATTCGTCACCGTTTTCTGCCTCTTGTACAAATTTGATGTTGGTAAATGGACGCAATGAAAGGATGACTCCTTTTCGGAAAATTTTGTGGTCGTCAGCAATAGCTACCTTAATGATTCCCATAGTTTCAGATAAGGGGTGAAATTAGCAAATAATCAGCAACTAACTAGCAACTACTCGTATGGATCGTCCTTAGGTAATTCAATGGTTACTTTATAATACGTTTGCGAAATATCCTTTTCGAAATAAATATTCCCTTTAGCTACACGCAGGCGGCTGCTAATATTTTTCAGGCCAAGCCCGATATTACTTTTATTCAGTTTGTCAAAATCAGTTTGAATGATACCTCTTCCATCATGATGTATCCGGAGGTAGAACTTATCGCCGTGCACGTTCTGTGTCAAATGAATAAAGCTGGAACTGCTGTGCTTTAAAATATTATTGATAAGCTCCTGGACGATGCGAAAAATAATCAGCTCCTTTTCTGGTTTTAACCTGTCCTTATAGTCATGGAAGCGGCTACTGGCATTCATGCTGCCTGAGCCACTGATTTTTTGAAAAACATCATTGATGGCAGACTCAAGCCCGAAATTTTTCAATGTGGGCGGCATAAGGCTGTGGCTGATATTCCGGACCAGCTGAATAGTATCGTCAATTATTTGTCTTGCCTGGAAAATGGCTTGCAATTGGGTTGCTTTGTCCTGGTTTACCAGGTTTTCATTGAGGTATAGACGGGCGGTTGCCAGCAAAGGGCCGGCATCATCATGCAGATCGGCAGCAAGGCGCTGTCTTTCCTCTTCCTGCAGCCTTATTGATGCATCAAGAAGTATCTTTTGCTGCTCCTCTTCCATTTTTTGAAGCGTACGTTGGTAGCGGGATACCTTACGCTGGTGGAAAATTATAAATAACACCAGTCCAACGGTTAATACAAGCATACCCATTGTGCCGATAAAAAGCACGGAGGATACTCCTGAAGATGGGCTGGTGGCTTGTAGTAAAAACATATCGTGGTTGGGTGGGTAGGGTTTTAATTCATGTCAAGGTCTAGGTAAGGTACAGATTTGGGTGGAAGTTTTTGCTTATGACGGTTGCGGGCATATACGATGATAGAAACACAAAAAAACAGATTTTTAATAGTATCTGCTATAAAAGTCAGGAACCAATATTTTTTAATTTGAGTTTCATCGATATGATTAACCAGAATATTAAAGAAAAAAGTACCGCCAAGATAAATAAGAATGCCGAGAGATAACCAAAAGCCTGGCTGGCTGAATATATATTCATTATTTACACTCTTAAAGCTCTGGTAAAAGTAAAATGATATATAGATGAAAATTAAAACGGTTTCAATTCCTACGGATATTGAATCAAGCTTGGCCAGCTGATTGCTTAAATAATAGTAAGTCAAAAAACCTGTAAAAAATATTGATAGAATTAATATTATTATTCTAAAAGTTTTAATCGCAATGTTTTGGAAAAGCAAATAGGTCAAAAAAGAATATTCGCAAAAAGTATAAAACGATTGATAAAATCGTAACATTCCTCTAGGAATAAGATATCTATCCTGAAGGAATAGAAAAGTAAAAAAGACAACTCCGTAAACTCCAATAATCAAATCGATATTTCTTTTACTTCTAAATAAAATAAAGATGAGGGGGAGAAGCAAATAGGAGTAGATAAGTATATGTAAAAAAAGCTTTTCTATTATATGGATTTTGTCCAAAAATAGAAAAACTTTTCAGAAATTGAAACTTTCAATTAGCTTATTCAGCGTCTTCCCATACGAAAACCGAAAGGTCTTTAACGTCGATAAGGATGCGTGAATTTTTCAGTGCCTTTTTCATAACAGTAACGTTTTTTTTAGTTCAAGAATCGATTCTGGATGTAAAAATTGACATTGCAAGGGGGGAATTCCATGGGGTTCTTTTTGTTGGTAAACCATTAGAATCGAACAAAACCCTTTACAGTAAAGAATCGTAGACTATTTACTAAGTAAACATACTTTCGAAAATAGGGTATTTTTTCGAATCATAGACAGTATTTTCACTATTTTAGCGAGTAGTTTAACGAAGTTAATTTCCTATAGGAAGAGTAGAGAAGGAAAAAGAAAATTGGGGCTATTTAAAACTTAGCGTGGAAAAGTAAAAATAAGTTGATTGACATTGGATTTGCTTCAGGTTTTCAATGGATAATTGGAAATCTTGTTATGGACGGTTTACCGGTCAGGATATTGGATGCTGCTAATCTTCGTCAATCAACTTGCAACAAAACTATATCCACATTTTTATGTGAACAAGAGCAGTATTGCTGCTTTTAAAAACTCAGTTTTTTTACCGTCATTGTAGTAGACTTCCGACAAATTCTACTCATTTGAAAATATGAAGCACCTATATTAAAATGTAATATAATGTATATCCATGCTCAATTATATCGCCCAAAAATTTGAAAACGAAACAAATAAGAAATGCAAAAAAAACTACATTTGGAATCGAAAAATCACCATTCATTAATTGACTGCTTAAAATCAAAGTTGTAATGCATAGCCAGGAGATAAAAATTGCAATCGCCGATGATCATAAAATTTTCCGCGACGGAATCAGAATGGCATTAAAAGACCGGGAGTATTTAAAGATATTATGGGAGGCGGAGGACGGAAAGGACCTTATGCATAAGCTGCAGCTCAAATTGCCGGATGTGATACTCATGGATATTCGGATGCCGGAAGTAGATGGCATTAATGCTATCAGCATGATCCGTAAGGAGTACGAGGCACTTAAGATAATTGTGCTCACCATGTATGACGACCAGGAAATGATTACGAAAATGATGGAGATGGGTGCCAATGCTTATCTCACAAAAACAACAGATCCTGATGAAATATACCAGGCCATCCTTACCTGCATGAACGATGATTTTTACTTTAATGAGTTAGTTAATAAAGCCGTATTATTGAAACTGCAGCATAAAAAAACGGTTCGTCAATTTTATCCCAACCCGGTAAAAATGTCAGAAAAGGAGATACGGATTTTAAAACTTATTGCCGAGGACAAGACTACTGAAGAAATTTCCAAAGAGGTTTTTCTCAGCCCGCGGACCATTGAAACCATTCGTCAAAACATGAAGCAAAAAGTGGGGGCCAAAACCATTGCAGGATTAGTAATGTATGCGATGAGAAATAAACTTTTGGAGTAATTCTATTCATTTGCGTGTAATTTCTCTGGTGCCGAATATTTTTACAAATTCTTAATGGAAAACATTAATAATACCTATTTCGACGGCTACTATAAAGATATATGGCGGGCAATCATTCCGCCTGAATTCTCATTAAAAGAAGCCGATTTTATTCAGCAATATTTTAATCTTAAAGAGGGGAGTAAAGTGCTGGATATGATGTGCGGCTACGGCCGGCATGCTATTGCATTGGGGCAAAAAGGTATAGAGGTTACAGCAGTGGATAATTTGGACGAGTATATTTCCGAAATAAAAGAAAGAGTTGTCCAGGAGCAGCTTCCCGTTTTCCCGGTTAAGGCTGATATACTGAACTATACCCCTGAAGGCATTTTTGACCTGGCAATATGTATGGGCAATAGTCTTTGCTTTTTTAATAAAGAGGACACACTTAAAATTTTAAGAACAGTTTTCTCGCATTTGAAAGAAGACGGTTTTCTTTTTATCAATACCTGGATGTTGGCTGAGATTGTTTTTAATAAATTTAAGGATAGGGAATGGAATAAAATCGGCGATGTCAAGCTTATAACCGAGAGCAAATATTTGCTTCAGCCTTCCCGAATTGAAACCGAACACATGATCCTTGATCAGCATGGAAACGTAGAGTTTAAAAAAGCTATTGACTACATTTATTCAATTGCTGAAACTGAACAAATACTTTCAGAAGCTGGCTTCAGCACGAAAGATGTTTATAGTGTGCCGGGACGAAAAAAATTTAGCCTGGGCGATACAAGGGCTTATATTGTTGCTCAAAAAAAGCCTTCATAATAATCTTTTCATTTGGTAAAACTGTTCCATAAAGAAACCCCTTCTCTCGAAGGGGCTCTGAACGTTACTGTTATGAAAGAAAAAATTTATTATGCTTTGAGTAATAATAGGAAAAGGCTAATGGCTTCCGGTTTTAGTTTGACAGTTTTCCATAAAAGAACGGATCAAAAAACAGGTTGATAACTATAAAAACAGAAAGTTGATTAGTAAAGGAGAATCATTCAGGGTTTTTCAAAGGATTGGGAATGACTTTTCTGGACGGTTTGGACATTGGATGATGGGGAACGATCTTCCGATATAATCAACTTTCTGAGACAAAAATATATCCACACTGTAGTGTGGACAAGAGCACAACTTCTCAATTTAATCTTATCGGCTTTTACGGTGAGAATAGTAAATAGACTGTACTAATGCATAGTTATTTTTCGTGTCAATCAGAGTAGAAGCCCTACTGGTACTTTCCACAAATTTGAAATCAAGTACTTCTACTATGGTATATATTGCAGGAATTTTTCAACTTGCATTCGTAGAACAAATACCAAACCCTATAGCTTTACAAATTTAAATTGATCCATGAAAAACCCAGAATCTAACTCCTTAATCAAAGTAGCCATTGCTGATGATCATGCTCTTTTCCGTACTGGCGTAAAAACTTCACTGTCAAGCAGGAAAGATATTCAAATGGTCGCAGAAGCCGAGAACGGCATGCAATTACTAAACCTATTACGCCACATTCAGCCGGATGTAGTTTTGCTGGACATCCAAATGCCAATCATGGATGGTTTAACTACATTGCCGGAAATAAAGAAACTTTATCCGGGTGTAAAAGTAATTATGCTTTCGATGCATAATGACCATTCGGTTATCTCAAGAATGATGGAAATCGGGGCCAATTCCTACCTGACAAAGGAATCAGGATCCGAAATGATCTACGATGCCATCAGAGCCGTATATGAGCAGGATTTCTTTTTCAATGATCTTACTAATAAAGCTTTGTTGAGCGGCCTTCGTACAAAACGTACAGCCGAATCATCTATGCCACAAGACGTGCAGCTAACGGATAAAGAAATAACTATTTTGAAGTTGATGTGCGACGAAAAAAGTACAAAAGAAATTGCTGATATAGTAGACCTGAGTCCCCGAACTGTGGAGGCAATCCGTGATAAATTAAAAACAAAGACCGGAACAAAATCTATGGCAGGCCTGGTAATGTATGCCGTAAAAGCCGGTTTGGTAGAACAAGCATAACTGCATCTCTGACTAATTGCTTATAGGGTCATCTCTTTTGCGGGATGACCTTTTTTATTTTACTTTCAGCCCATGAACTATATATGCCTGAATGGGAAAATTGTAGGAGGTGCAGCTCCTTTATTAATGGCGGATAATAGGAGCTACCGGTATGGAGATGGGTTATTTGAGACAATCAAAGTGGTCAATAAAAAAATTTCCTTAGAGTCTTATCACTTTGAAAGACTATTTCAAAGTTTGGCAATGATGCACTTTGCAATTCCATCATTGTTTACACCGGATAAAATCAGGAAAGAAATAGTATCGCTGTGTGCAAAGAATAGATGTGATGAGTTGGCCCGGGTGAGATTTTCGGTTTTTCGGGGAAATGCTGGTATAAACGAAAGCCTCGGCGATTTACAGTATCTTATTGAATGCTGGCCATTAAATGATTCATTCAATTATCTAAACGAAAATGGCTTAGTCATCGACGTATGCCCCGATACCAGGAAGAGTTGCGATAAGTTTTCAACTATTAAGTCAGCCAATTTTTTGCCATATGTCATGGCGGCCCTGCATGCAAAAGAGAATCAACTGAATGATGCAATCGTTTTGAATGTACACGGCCGCATCGCTGATAGCTCTGTCGCAAACATTTTTATTGTAAAAGGTGATAAATTAAAAACACCTTCCTTAAGTGAAGGGTGCGTAAACGGAGTGATGCGAAAATTTTTGCTTGATAATTCTAAGGGAAGCGGGGTGGACCTGGTTATTGAAGAAACCGGCTTGTCAGTTGATGATCTCTCCTCGGCAGATGAAGTTTTTTTAACCAATGCTATTTCCGGGATCAAATGGGTAAAGCGATTTAGAGATAAAACCTATACCAATAAAATTTCTTCCAGTATTTTTCAAAAACTCCTGGAACCAATTTGGAAATAAATAATTCTGGCATCATAGAAATAGTACTTCTTCACTACTGCTTCCAGTAATGCCATTTGTTTTTTGGTAGACATTAAAAAGCGTCCAGACCGCTTCCCTGCCATCATTACCCAAATCCAGTGAGTAGTTGTTTACATACAAGTCAATATGTTTTCTCATGACTTCTTCGCTCATCTCCTGTGAATGTTGTTTCACAAAATCGCTTATAAACGGATAATTTGAAAAAGCATATTCAAGGCTTTTTCTGATCAGCTTATTTATTTGCAAGGCTATTGACCTTTTTATAGATTGACTAATGGCGATACCACCTAATGGAACAGGCATTTTAATTTTTTCCTCCCAATAATTTCCAAGATCCAGCACTTTATGCAGACCTTTTTCCTGGTAGGTAAACCTGTTTTCATGAATTATAACTCCAAGTTCTGCCTCTTCCATCAGAACAGCGTTTTCAATAGCAGAAAAAATCATCGGTTTTTTGTTCTTAGCATCGGGGAAAGCAAAACTCAATAATAAATTGGCTGTAGTATTCAAGCCGGGTATTGCAATGGAACTGGCTGCAATCTTTTTACTGTTGACTTCAGTTTGGTTTTTTGAAATTAAGAGTGGGCCAACTCCTTTTCCCAATGCACTTCCTGAACTAAGTAGCGTATAATTATCTAACGATTGAAAAAAAGCGGGAAAACTCAATTTAGTAATATCCAGTTTTCCCTCTAAAGCCCATTGGTTGAGTGTTTCAACATCTTCCAATACTACTTCAAATTCCAGGCCTTCCGTATCAATTTTGTTATTAACTAATGCATCAAAAATAAAAGTATCATTTGGACAGGGAGAAAAACCAAGCGTCAGTTTCATAGTTGTTCTATGTTATAATTTTCATCAATGTTAATCAGAGCACAGCAATTATTTTTAATAGATCTGCTAATTCAATGTTGAGGCTGTTAATAGAAGCCTGAAGCTTCCAGTTTTTTTTATTTCTTTCACCGACATAGTTGGACACACTCCTGAGTTGAATGAATTCAATTTTTTCCATCAAACACACATGATGGAGAGCCGCTCCCTCCATAGATTCCAATACCGGATCAAAACTTTCTTCGTAAAATTTAATTCGCCTTTTTTGGGTGCTTATTTCATTTACTGATATTGCTTTCACTTTCTTAAGCTTTGTTTTTTTAAAAGCCTCGCTTTTATTAACGAGCCATCCGCGGGTATGCGGGTAGTGATCAGGAGGTACAAGACCTGAATCAAACAAACTTCTGAATTCATTTTTTTCCATTACCCCGAGATCAGCAATCCTGTCTTGCCTGATAGTAAAAACCGAAGCCAAAGGAATGTTTCTGTCAAAGCAACCGGCAACACCTGCCTGTATAACAATATCAGGTCGTTTAAGGTTTATTTGTTTGGTAATTGAGTAGGTACTTGCAGTCAAGCCTATACCCGTTATTAAAATGTCCAGATCATGCTTGCCGGGAAATTGATTGTTTGAATTCCTGTAAGATTCAATAAAAGGCGAAATCTCAAAACTCGTGGCGGCTACCAATAAACAGGTCATGATAACAAAAATGCCAGTTTGATTCAACTGGCAGGGCAAAGGTATTGATAAATTAATATGCTTAGCGTGGCAAATTATCCTGTACGATAACTCCCGATCTTTTATGGTCAACTACGATTTCACGGAAACTAAATTCTATTTCATCATACAGTATGGTATTTCCTGGAACATTAAATTTTTCATTCTTAACGGAGCCTGAGAATTGTTTGAAGCCGCTAATATTTACGTTTCTTAAAGTAATGACATAATCTAATGTTTGAACGCCTGTTCTGTCCTGTTTATAAAACTCAATAGCCACATCTTTGATCATCCGGCCCATATAGAAGTTTTGAAAAAGTACAGGACTGGCGGCTCCCGATTGCTTAAGTATTATCACAGGTTTATAACTGCGTTTGCCTGCGGCCATTCCACCACCTGTTGCGATTGCTTGCGGAGAAGTGCCTTCCAATATAAACGCTAATAGCTCTGTTTTATCTTTGAACTTAGCGGCCAGGCTTTCTCCGGGAACACCATCTATCTTCATCACCATATTTTGAGCAGTAGTAATGCCTGCCATGATGAGTAACAGGATAAGCAGTGAGCAGGTTCTTTTCATATACAAGGTATTTTTATACTGCCAAATTAGGATAAACTCAAGCTTTCTAATCGAACTTTCTGAAAGTCAAATTCGCTTACCTTTGCGCCTGCCTGCCAAATGGCTGGCCTCATCCATTCCTCCGCCCAATGCTGAGAGGAAAATAATAAGTGAAGCATGGTTTACTTAACAAGAAACGAACATTTCAACGCCGCACACAAGCTTTATAATCCAGCCTGGAGCTATGAGAAGAATGAGGAGGTGTTTGGCAAATGTGCCAACGAAAACTGGCATGGTCACAATTATGATTTGCATGTAACGGTTAAGGGCGATCCGGATCCTGATACCGGTTTCGTGTTTGACGTAAAAAAACTCAGCAACATTATCAGGGATCATGTGATAGAAAAAGTGGACCATCGCAACCTAAATGTGGATGTGGAGTTTATGAAGGGAAAAATGTGCAGTACTGAAAACCTCGCCATTGCAATCTGGGAGCAATTAACCCCGCATTTGCCGCAGACAATAAAACTTCATTGCATACGGCTGTATGAAACCCCACGTATTTATGTAGAGTATTTCGGGGATTAATGGGTAACTCAACTTTTGCATAGTTGAAACGTTACCCTATATGTAATTTCGTAAATTGAAAGTATGAGCAACAAGGTAGCTGTTTTCCGAAGGGAGCATTTCAATGCAGCGCATCGGCTATACAATCCCGGATGGGATGACGCTACCAATGACCAGGTGTTTGGAAAATGTGCGTTGCCTAATTATCATGGCCATAACTACGAACTGGAAGTAAAAGTGGTAGGGGAGCCAGATGCTGACACTGGCTATGTGATGGACATGAAAACACTTTCTGACCTGATAAAAAGAGAAATACATTCCCGTTTTGATCACAAAAACCTTAACCTCGATACAGAAGAATTCAAAAATCTTAATCCAACAGCTGAAAATATTGTAATTATTATTTACCGGTTATTGCGTCCGCATATTGATAAAAAAATGGACTTGCAGGTAAGGTTATATGAAACTCCCAGGAATTTTGTTGAATACCCGGCATAAATAATGTTGCTGTATTTTCATAAAATAAGTTCAAACCAGCAATATGGCATATAAAAGAACAGAACATTACGACGAGGAAACAACTTCAGGTTTGATAGATAGCTACCGCAAAGTTTTAGGTTTTCTTGGTGAAGATCCCCAGCGTGAAGGTCTTCATAAAACCCCTGAACGATTGGCCAAGGCCATGCAGTATATGACCCAGGGCTATCAGTCCGATGCCCGTGCTATTCTCAACTCAGCTAAATTTCATGAGCCAATCAGCGAAATGATTGTGGTCAAGGATATTGAGATATATAGCATGTGCGAACATCATATGCTTCCTTTTTTTGGAAGGGCGCATGTAGCCTATATACCCAATGGATGGATCACGGGTCTGAGCAAGGTAGCAAGGGTAGTGGATGTATATGCACGACGTTTGCAAGTGCAGGAACGGCTCACCGTTGAGGTCATGAATGCGATCAAAGAAACGCTTAACCCGCTGGGGGTGGCCGTTGTTATTGAGGCCCAGCATTTGTGTATGATGATGAGAGGAGTTCAAAAACAGAATTCTGTGACCACTACCTCGGCATTTGATGGGGAATTTCAAAAAAATTCAACCCGTACAGAATTTTTGAAGCTTGTTTCATCCGATCTCAGTCGCAGATAAAAGGGATGACTTCGGGTTTAATAGTTTTATTGGAAATACCTGGTTATTGTGCCACAAAGATTTTTTTTCTTAAAACCTTTGTGGCATTTTTGTTTTAATAACTACCTTAATATGAAGCATGCATATGTCTTTCCCGGTCAGGGCTCACAGTTTCCAGGAATGGCCAGGGAGCATTATAACAACAGTGTTTTTGCTAAAAAATTATTTGAACAGGCTAATGAAGTGTTGGGCTTTCGCATTTCTGATATCATGTTTGATGGTAGCGAGGAAGATCTGAAACAAACAAACGTAACCCAACCGGCAGTTTTTTTACATTCGATTATTGCTTTTAAAAGTATTGATCCTTCGACTGGCTCAGGATCTAAGCCGGATATGGTAGCCGGTCATTCGTTGGGAGAGTTTTCTGCATTGGTGGCTAATGGTGTTTTGAGTTTTGATAGCGCCTTACAATTGGTAGCCATCCGGGCTAAAGCTATGCAACGGGCTTGTGAATTAAATCCCTCCACGATGGCAGCTATACTTGGGCTTGCTGATGACAAAGTAGAAGCGATTTGTGCAGAAGTTCAAAAAGAAACTGGCGAGGTGGTTGTTGCTGCAAATTATAATTGTCCGGGTCAGTTGGTAATAAGCGGTTCAATAAAGGGAGTAGAAATAGCCTGCGAAAGAATGAAAGCCGCAGGAGCAAAAAGAGCATTGGTTTTGCCTGTTGGCGGCGCATTTCATTCCTCGTTAATGGAGCCAGCAAAAGAAGAACTACAAGCAGCTATTGAATCAACAGATTTTCACAATCCAACCTGTTCGGTTTATCAAAACGTGGCGGCAAAAGCTGTATTTGACAAAGAAGAAATAAAGCAAAACCTGATCGATCAACTCACTGGTCCTGTCAGATGGACGCAAAGTGTTCAATCAATGATTGCAGACGGAGCTTCAAAATTCACCGAAGCGGGGCCTGGAAAGGTATTGCAGGGGTTGGTGATGAAAATTGATAAAACAATGGAAGTGGATGGTGTTAGTTAATGTGAAAATGTGGCGATGTGAAGATGTTGGCCATGCGACCGGTATTTTTCACATTTCCACACTTTCATATTTCCACTTTAAAAATTAATACTGCAATTCACCCATTCTGCGTCAAAATTGGCTTTGTATTTTTTATAGAAATTAATAGCTGGTTCATTCCATTCCAGCACCTGCCACATCATTCCGCTGAATTGTTTTTCTTTGGCTTCTTCTATTAAGCGATCCATTAATAGTTTGCCGATTCCTTTGCCTCTTGCTTCTTCGGTTACTATAATGTCTTCCAAATACATCCGCTGGCCCTTCCAGGTAGAATAACGAATATAATAAAGTGCAAAGCCAAGAATTATCTCACCACTTTGAGACTCTGACCCTCCCTCTCCAAGGGAGGAGTTGGAGGGTGAGGTCGCTACAAAAGCCCACCATACCGGATTTTTCCCAAATCCGCTTTCTTCAAAATGCTCCAGCGTTACAGTGACTTCATTTGGCGCTTTTTCATACACTGCCAGTTCATGCACCAATTCCAGTAATCTCGGACAATCCTGTTTAACTGCTCTTCTAATTGTGACTTCCATTTTACTCTTGTCTTATTTTATTAATGATAAGAATCTTTTTATTTCCTAAAAATCTTTTTAATCCAACTAATCGTGGTTCTCACAATGCCTGGTCAAGATCGGCTATAATATCCTCCAGGTTTTCAATGCCAACACTCATCCGTATCAATCCGTCGGTAATACCATATTTCTCTCTTGCTTCTTTGGGAACACTGAAATGAGTCATGGAAGCAGGATGACAAAGCAAGGTATCGCAGGTGCCTAATGATACCGTACGGGTACACATTTGTAATTTATTCATGAAGTCCACGCCGCCCTTGAAACCTTTTTTTAGCTCGAAACTCATCATGGCGCCGGGATGCTTCATCTGTTTCATGGCAACTGCATGATCAGGATGATGTTTCAATCCGTTATAATTCACTTTGGCAACAGCCGGATGTTTATCAAGAAAATTGGCTACTTCCATCGCATTACTGCAATGCCGTTCCATTCTCACTTCCAGCGTTTTCATGCCGTTAATAAGCAAAAATGTATCAAAGGGGTTACTGGTTCCTCCCAGTGTTTTACGCATCGTATTGCCTTTTGATTTCATTAATATCAGATCTTTTCCTAATAATACTCCACCGATAGCAGTCCCGTGGCCGTTTAAAAATTTAGTAGTTGAATGAACGACAAAATCTACATTGTATCGAAATGGTTGTTGGAGGTAAGGAGTGGCAAACGTATTATCACAAGCGACAATGCAATTATATTGTTTTGCAATGTTGGAAAGGGATTCAATATCCACGCATTGAATAGTAGGATTAGCCGGCGTTTCGATATAAACCATTTTGACAGAAGGATCTGCTTTCAACACATCAACAGCTTTATTGCTATCCCGTAAATCGGAAATTACCGGTTCTACTCCAAATGAAGGAAGAACGTTACGGAGGATTTCCTCAGTACCGCCATACAAAGAATAATGAGTAAGTACTTTGTCACCCGCTTTTAAGTTCATAAGAAAAAGGGTGGAGATGGCGGCCATACCGGAAGCATGTAACAAAGCTTTTAGCTGCAATGGCTCACCATTTTTATCTTTTATTCCAAAACTTTCCATCGCAGCTATTTTGAGTTCCGCTTCGGTGAAAGTAGGATTGCCCCAACGGCTGTAAATATAACCTTCTTCCTGGCCGCTAAAACGACGCATGCCTTGTTCCGCATCATCATAAACAAATGTGCTGGTAGCGTAGATAGGAGTGAGATGGGCATAATTAGGATCCTGAATATGTCCCGCATGTACGGCAAGAGAACTGAAACCGGAAATGGAAATTTTTTTGTCAGGCATAGTTATCAATTATGAGTGATATTACAAATGTACAGTCTTGCCAAAGCTAAAAGATTTGTTGATAGTAATTTCAATTCGAATTGTACGTGGAAATAAAAAAGGAAGACCTGCCAGGTTATGCTATACTGCATTTATTCATTTTAATACAGATTCTACTTCATGACGGTACATACGGCTGATGGGGAGCTCTTGTTTAGCAATCCACACTAACTCATGATTGTAGGATTCAATTTTATTCAATGACACAATATAAGAACGGTGAATTCGTATGAACATCTCTTTGGGTAACATTTCCTCTACTGAAGAGATGGATTGCTTTGTGATGACAGTATTTGTTACAGTAACTACTTTAATATAATCTTTGATACTCTCTATATATAAAATATCATTCAACGAAACTTTTATCATTTTTCGGTCACTGCGAAAACTTATATAGCCGGGCGCAACTGGTTTACTGTTTTGCATTTCATCCTCATGTTCCATGTCCGTCAATGGAGTTTGCATTACTTTACTTACAGCTTTTAGAAAACGATCAAAGGAGATGGGTTTTAATAAATAATCAACGGCATCCAGTTCAAATCCCTCGATTGCATATTTTCGGTAGGCTGTTGTGAAGATTACTTTAGGAGGATTTTTCAATGCCCGGATAAAATCGGTGCCTAAAAGCTCCGGCATTTTTATATCGAGGAAGATAAGGTCAACCCGTTTTGACTGCAGGAAATTCATAGCCTCAATTGCATCTGAACAGGTACCTGCCAATTCTAACGTACGCACTGAGGTAATGAATTTTTTCAGCACTTCCAGCGCCGGCGGCTCGTCATCTACGGCTAAGCAGATAATTTTTTTACCATTCATATTAAGCAGGTTGAAGTTTTGGTATCAGCTTATATTCACGTCCGATTCAGGAAGCTCTTGCAAACTAACCCCGAGGTGAACAGTATAAGTGTCGCTTGTTGATTCTATTTTTAAAAAATGTTTTCCAGGATAAAGCAGTTGTAATCTTTTCTGCACATTTGCCAGCCCAATTCCTTTTTTATTATTGTTGATCGCCTGTGCAGGTTTACTGTTGCTCAGATGGAAATCAAGCTGATCTTCTTTTATTTGTATGCTCAGCCTGATCCATTGCTGCCCCCGCATAACGCTTGCGCCGTGTTTAAAACAATTTTCTACAAAGGGAATCATAAGCAGCGGAGCAATCATTTTATTTTTGTACGCTCCATTTATTTCCACCCGCATATCCAGGCGATCTCCATACCGGACTTTTTCGAGGCCGATGTAATCATTTATCAATTGAATTTCCTTTTCCACGGGTACAAAAGATTTTTCTCCTTCAGTAGTTATATAATCAATCATGCCGGATAATTTATCTACCAACCCTGCAGCTTGTGGTGATTCCGTAAGCGTAAAAGAATAAATATTATTCAGCGTATTGAATAAAAAATGTGGATGAATTTGTGCCTTCAGCAATTGCAATTCAGCCTGCTTATTTTCCCGGATGAGCATTTCACCTTCGCTTTGTTTTTTGTGCCAATCTTTATAATACTTTATGGCCAGCATCAGGCAGCAGGCAGGAATAGCTCCCGTGAAATTTATATTAGAGTAAAAGCCGTAGAATTTTCTTAAAAACGGAGTTATCCGTATTCCCTCGAACTGACCCCCGACAATAATACCAGGTAAGTGATATATTGGAGTTAAGAAAAAATAGTTTAACCAGTATAAGATAAACGCAAACAAAAGGAAGGAAAGAAGAAAGTATATATATATTCGTTTTGGGATAAATACCGGTACCAGGAAATAGACAGTTACATAACAGAACAGAACAAAAGAGGGCAGCCTTGTTACGGAACGAAGCATTTGATAAAGAACCAGGTCACCCAGGGCCATTGGGCCCGGTTTAAAGTTTGTTAATTGTACCGTAGCTGAAAATAATATCCAGGCCATCCAAAAAATAAGATGACGGAAAAGCCTGTATTGGCCCTTTGAGAATATCAATTCATGCAGGTTCATACAAGGTTTTTTCTTCTGATTTCTTTAGAAGGTCCTGAGAAACCACTTCCGGCCCGAGAATAAGTAACATGGAGAAAAAACCATTTTCTGAATGTGCTTCTAATTTGTGTTTACCGGGATAGGTCACTTGTATTCTACGTAAGGCCTGGTTTAGCCCTGTATTCTGACGCGGAATACCATTTATATTTTCGTAATAACCATTACAACTAAGCCGGAAAATAAAATTTCTCTCTTCTGCTTTTGTTTCTATATTAATATTAAGCCTTTGCTGCAAGGATATGAGAAACTGTTCACAGCAATTCTGAACCAGGGAAAGTAAGATTAACGGCGCTATGGTTTTTCCGGTTATATCTCCCTGTTCTTTCAGATTGATCACAATCCGGTTGCCGTAAAAAGTTTTTTCCAGGTCCAGGTAATCCCGTACCATCAGTAATTCCTGTTCGAGCGGTATTAACCTTTCTTCATTTTCATATAAAATGTAACTCAGCAAATCGGATAGTTTTAATATCACATCTGGTGTTTGTGTCGAATGGCTACGGATGAGATCGGAAATATTCTGCAAAGCAGCGGAAAGAAAATGAGGATGAAAATTCGTTTTGATCATTTGAAGTTCAGTATTGATCTTTTGCTGCTGCAGCCGCTCATTCTCTTTTTGTTTAAGGTGCCGGATCTTTAATAGTTTGATTATAATGGCAAACCCGCTTGCAACAAATCCCAGCCCTAATCCATAAATAACAGGCTGAAAAATCCTGATCTGTATTGGGAGTTGTTGAAATGGAAGTGGTTGAGTGAACTGAACCAATAGTTTTGTCAGCAGGTATGCGCTGGTGAGATTAATTAAGCACAAACAAAAAAAAAGTATAAAAAACAAAAAATATTTTCCTTTTAAGATGAACCGGGGTAGAAAAAAATAGATAGAAATATAAACTGAGAAAATGCTGATCGGTAAGTAGATCATTCGCTGGAATGCTACTAAATATGTTTTTGAAGCAAAAAGATCGTCTGCATTTCTTGGAAAAAAATTTACGGCAAAAAAATAAGCGGAAAAAGCAATCCACAATGCCAGGTGCCTGCCAAGTCTGTACTTTAGCTGATTAGAAAATATAAATTTATTCAGGGTCATCCAATTATTTTGTGCTTCCTGATTCCGAATATGGCTATCAAAAATTACAACTTAAATAAAACTCCTGCAAAAACCTGGTAATTTCCGGAACCTCCCGGACTTACTGTCTTTATTCCTGTGTACCTTGATTTAAATTTATCCGGCACATTCTGACTTATTTTTCTTTCTACAATAATGGGAACATAAGCATAAATGGAAGCTTTTTTCATTTTATAAATTATGCCCGGTTCTACAGATAAGTTATGACCGGCACGCCGAACACCCTCACTGTCACCCACAAGGTCCTCCACCGGAGAACCTTCATTTCTTATTCCCGCTGAAAAGGCCCAGTTCTTTAAATTATAGTAAGCGCCAACCCGCATAGAAAATTGATCAGGCACACTCATTATAATATTGTTGGCTAAGCTATCAATACGGGATGGTATTCTGCCGTTCGTAATTGCTGTACCATTTTGCTCCCTTGGATTTACCATGTAATAAAAATTGCCATAGAGGCTGATTGTTCCTGCCGCATTTAAGAAATAAAACAAATTCAATTCTGTAATAATACCTGTTCCGCCATCTCCCAATTGAATAGAGGGATTAACTGCCGAAAGCAGTTTTGTTGAATCATTCCTGTAGAAATGATCCTGGTATTTATAATCACCCGTTGGAAGTTTTAAGCCCAATCCTAATTGAATATTTCCCTTTTGTTTTACAGTAGGACTTAATAACCATTTGTAAACAGTAAAACGAATGTCGCCGATTCCAAATGAATTGGTTGTATGCCTTGTTGTGTTGGGGCCGCCATGTTCTAATGAGGCTTCCCGGCTATTTGAAGAAATGGGCAAACTTAAGTTCAGCGACCACCCATCTCTCATCAACCTGCTTATTGAAATATCCATTGAATACGACTTAACAACTGATTCATTTTGTTCAGGAGTTTTTTGATCAACTGTTTCTTTAAAATCCCGGAACGACTTGAAATAACGGGTAGTAATATTTAATTGCCAGTCCGTGGTTGCAAAAGCATTATCCGTAAGATTATACTGGCCAAAGCCCGAAATGTTGCGAATGGCGATGCAGCCCTGTGATTGTGCCCCTGTATTGAGTAACCAACAAATAAGTAGCAGAGCGGTAAGCTTTTTCATAACAAAAGTTTTAGGTAAATAATTTCTCTATTTGTTATAGGGCAAGTTTCAAAAGGCAGGAAAGAAACTTTACAGGTTAGAAAGATTGCTTTCATAAAGTTATTTATTCATTTTATTAAACCTGTAATAAAAAGACAGTTACCCTTTTTGGGCGACGAGTGTCATTCGTCGCCAATTACTCGAAAATCGCATCCTTAGTCAGTTCAATATCGTTGTTATTGCTCCTGTAATCTAAATTAAAATATTGAGGCAGGTATGGCGGGTAGCTTTAATCTGAAATCAATTTTTTAAAACTCAAAAATTTATTATCATGAAATCATCATCAAATCTTTCTGGCGCTAAATGGCTGTTGCCATTATGCCTGACCTTAATTATTTCCTGTCAAAAAGAACAAGGTCTAAAACCCGAAACCATTGAAACCTCTATTGCAAATTCATCTGCTGATCGGGAAGCAAAATACAACACGTTCAATGGTGATGAGATTGCAGTCGGAAACGGTTATGCTCACACCTTCATAACCCAGAGCCATACAGGAGTACCACAGGAATTAGGGATTGTCTTTACGGACGAAGCTTTATCCGGTTTGCCAACTACCAATACTCCTTATGTTTTGGATTTTCATCCCAAAGCATTGGAGTCAACTCCTTTTAAACATCTCGCATTGGGTTGGAGTGCTAATGGGCATCCACTGCCGGTCGGCGCATTCATTACATCTCATTTTGATATTCGCTTTTTTATGATGAGCCTTGAAGACAGGCTTGCTATTCCGGCTCCTCCGGCGCCATCTATTTTGTTGCTGCCGCCTGCAGGATATATGCCCTTTAATTATATTGCGGATGCTGCCATACCACAATTAGGAGTGCACTGGGCACCCAATAATTTTACATCGGGTTCTACTATAAATTACACGATGATACTGGGTTCCTATAATGGCAACTTTAATTTTGTTTCTCCAATCGTGACACGAACAACGCTGGCAAGTGGTACATCGGTATCTCTGCCTTATGCACAGCCGCAATACTTTGCCCAACATGGGTACTATCCTACAAAGTATAATATATACGAAGATGACAAAAAACGACATTATGTAACGCTTACTGATTTTGTTTGGAGATAGGATCCTGAAGTAGAAAGAATACCCACTGTATTAACAATACAACCTATTTTATGCCTATTACTTATGTAAAGTTTTTCTGCATTGCTTTCATTGTTCTTTTGCTGGCAATCAGTTTTACGGATGTAAAAAAGAAATATCGTGTGAAGGTTGTGTTATTAACAACAGGCCACTAATCTCTGTTGCAGGACCGGACCAGGTAATCGCTTTACCAACCGATAGCGTTTCTCTGGATTGCATTTCATCCAGAGACCCGGATGGGAGAATAAGTGAATGGATCTGGACAAAATTTCTGGTCCTGCACCTTTTTAATATCGCTAAAGCCAAAGGCGGGTAGCAAAAATATTTTTTGTTTGGAGTGGGCTATTTAATACTCCCACTTCACCAGTGTTGCCCCCCATGTAAACCCACCACCAAAAGCAGCTAATACAATATTATCTCCTTTGTTTAATTGATGTCTCCATTCCCATAAACAGAGTGGAATAGTGGCTGCAGTCGTATTGCCGTATTTCCCAATATTGATCATTACTTTTTCTTTTGGCAGGCCAATCCGGTTTGCAGTGGCATCTATGATTCGCAGGTTGGCCTGGTGTGGTACCAGCCAGGCAATATCGTCACCGGTAAGATTGTTTCTTTCCAACAGCTCTGCACTTACATCTGCCATCCCTTTTACAGCGGCTTTAAATACAGGCTGACCATCCTGGAAGGCATAATGTTCTTTATTCTTTACTGTTTCCAGGGAAGCAGGTTTCAATGAGCCGCCGGCTTTCATATGCAAAAATTCAGCGCCTGAACCATCACTTTTTAAAAGGCTGTCCAAAATGCCATAGCCGTCATGGTTGGGCTCCAGTAGAACCGCACCAGCTCCATCGCCAAATAAAACACAAGTGTTACGATCGGTATAGTCAATAATAGCACTCATCTTATCCGCACCACATACCACTACTTTTTTATAACGACCACTTTCTATTAAAGAAGCTCCAAGTGTCAATGTGTATAAAAAGCCAGAACATGCAGCAGACACATCGAAACCCCAGGCATTTTTAGCGCCCAATTTATCGCAAGCTATATTGGCCGTGGCCGGAAAAACCATATCGGGGGTAACTGTTGCTACGATCAAGCAATCTATCTCCATCGGGCTGATGCCTCTTTTTTCTAAAAGTTGCTTTACAGCAGGCACTACCATATCGGAAGTAGCTTTTCCTTCGCCTTTCAATATTCTTCTTTCAGAAATGCCCGTGCGGGTCCTGATCCATTCATCATTGGTGTCCACCATTTTTTCCAGGTCAAAATTGGTGAGTTTATCGTCGGGAACATAGCCGCCAACTGCGGTAATTGCAGCAGTAATCTTTTTGCTTATCATGTAGTGAGTTTTTCAACTAAAAGTGCTCAAAGGTACGGGGCAACAGGCAATTAGCAATAGACAAGGGCCCAGCTTCCCGGTCGTCAAGTACTGATTGCCAATTGCATATTGCTTATTGTTAATTCTCTTATTTTCGCAGCCATGATAGCTTACCTGAAAGGTGACTTTGTACGAAAAACCCCTTCCCTCGTTTATATTGAAGTGAACGGCGTTGGATATGAAGTACAGGTTACCCTTAATACCTACACCCGCATCCAGGATTTAGAAAAAGGTTTATTGCATACTATCCTTATTATTAGGGAGGATGCGCATTTATTATTTGGTTTTTTTGAAATGGCCGAAAAAGAAATGTTTCAGCAACTGACCAGTGTATCGGGTATTGGTGCTTCTACCGCCCGGATGATGCTGTCGTATATGAAACCGGATGAGCTGGCCACAGCCATTGTGCAATCCGATATCAGGGCGCTGGAAAGTATAAAAGGTATTGGCAAAAAATCCGCAGAACGAATAGTATTGGAACTAAAAGATAAGCTCACCAAGCATCCAATTGAAGTAAATATTTCACCATTGAAAAGCAATACTTTGCATCAAGATGCGTTTAATGCACTGACGGCTTTGGGAATCACCCGTTCAGCTGCCGAACAGGCTGTAAAAAAAGCGTTGGCATCTGAGCCAGGCTTGCCCGTAGAGGAGTTGATCAAAAAGGCGTTGCGTATCCTCTGATAACCTATTATTTACTGGACTAATTGATTCTGAGAAAAACTTGAACGCCAATACTGTTCATATCTTCCGTAAGGTGATAGTGTCTGCCATCATCCTATTGATCGTATCGGGTCATGCGAATGCCCGTTATTTTCAAAACCCAATTTCCAATACACAAGACACTTCCCGTAAAGACACATTGCGTTATCCGCTAACGGATCGCTATGGCGATCCATATACTAATCCCAATCGCAACACTTTTGACTTGAAGGATACTGCCTTCATTAAAAGAAATGTTGAATATGATCCCCTGACGGGTGAATATTATGTAATCGAAAAGATTGGCGGCAAAAACTATCGCACACCTGTTTCCTTCGGACGTGATGAGTTTTTGCGTTTGCAAGGCAAGAAAGACGAAAACGCTTATTTCAGAAAAAGAGCGGATATGCTTTCCGAGATGAACCGCCGCCTTTTCAAGCCAAAATTTACTACACAGAAAGGTTGGTTTAACCGGATAGTGGGTGTTGGAAAAATAGATATTAAACCTTCCGGTTATGTAGATCTGCTGGCCGGCTACCAGGGACAGAATATCAAAAACCCGACACTACCCGAGCGGGCAAGAAGAAATGGCGGTCTTGATTTTAATATGAATGCCCAGTTGCAGGTGGATGCAAATATTGGCGACAAATTAAAACTGCCGATCAACTATAATACCCTGGCAAATTTTGAATTTGAAAACCAGCTTAACCTCAACTACCAGGGTAAGGATGATGAGATCATCAAACAGTTTCAACTGGGAAATGTAAACTTTACTTCTAAAGGAACATTGATCCCGGGTGCACAATCTTTGTTTGGTATCAAAACGCAGTTGCAGTTTGGAAAATTATTTGTCACCGGTGTGCTGGCCAATCAAAGGGCGCAACGCCAATCGTTGGATATGCAGGGTGGTTCAGCAATGCAGGCATTTTCTTTGAAGGCTGATGAATATGAGGAAAACCGGCACTTTCTGTTAGCTCAATATTTCCGCAATAATTATAATAAAGCCATGAGCAATTTGCCGGTAGTAAATTCGGCTGTACAAATCTTGCGCATGGAAGTGTGGGTCACCAATCGTAACCGGGCCGACACGAATGTGAGAGACATCGTTGCGTTAATGGATTTGGGTGAAGGCAACCCTTTTCGTCCACCAGGAGGTAATCCCAATGCCTTGCCGCATAATCGGGTGAATACTATTTATGATGACATCCTTTCCAATCCCAACTCCCGCAACTCTACTTTAGTGCAGGGTGTTTTGACAGGCATGGGGTTTTTACCGGTGCAGGATTTTGAAAAAACATTTGCCCGTAAACTGTCACCATCCGAGTATTACTTCAATCCGCAAATTGGATTTCTTTCTTTGCAACAACCTTTGCAACCTGATGAGGTATTGGGTGTGGCATTTCAATACACCTATAATGGAAGAGTATACCAGGTAGGTGAATTTTCACAGGATATTCCACCCGATGTCTCCGGAACTACACAAAAAGTACTGTTCCTGAAATTATTGAAAGCAACTTCACAACGTACCAATCTTCCCATCTGGGACCTGATGATGAAAAACGTTTATTCCGTCGGTTATGGCCAACTGGAAAGAACGGATTTCAAACTGGACGTTTTATATGAAGAGCCAAGCCTGGGTGAAAAAAGATATTTGCCACCCGCCGATGTATTACCGCAGTACCAGGGACAGCCTTTGATCTCGCAGGTAAATCTTGACCGGTTAAATAATCAGAACGATCCGCAACCCGATGGTATATTCGACTTTATAGAAGGCTTCACCATTTTATCATCCATGAGCCGGATTATCTTCCCGGTGCTGGAACCTTTCGGTCACGATCTCGACTATGTGTATCCATCGCAGGTAGAACGCGACAAATATTTGTATTACCCGTTATACGATACTATCAAGGCCATTGCTCAAACCTATGCCAACTTAAACAGGTTTGAAATAAATGGTAAATCCAAAACTTCTTCGACGGGTGACTACCAGTTAGGATTTAATATACCGCGGGGCTCTGTTACTGTGACAGCCGGTGGCCAGCTACTGCAGGAAAATATAGATTACGAAATCAACTATGACCTGGGAACGCTGAGGGTTATCAACCAATCTATCATT
Source organism: Terrimonas pollutisoli (assembly GCF_029360765.1). Classification (GTDB taxonomy): domain Bacteria; phylum Bacteroidota; class Bacteroidia; order Chitinophagales; family Chitinophagaceae; genus Terrimonas_B; species Terrimonas_B pollutisoli. The sequence goes on from NZ_JARKNA010000001.1 coordinate 727,388, forward strand.
AGTTCAGGTGTGCCGGTAAATATTCAATATGAGAACCAGGCGGCCTTTGGTATACAGCAGCGAAACTATATGGGCCTGCGCCTTGATTATTTTGCCAATAAAAAATTAACCCTTGGTGGAACGATTGCAAGATTAGGCGAAAGACCATTCTTTGTAAAACAGTCGTACGGTGATGATCCCATTCGTAACACCATGTATGGTTTGGATGTAGATTATAAAAGTGATTGGCCAAGACTTACCAAATGGTTGAACAAATTACCTTTTTACAACTCGCAGGAAACATCGTCCGTATCGGCCTATGCCGAAGCGGCTATGCTGCAACCGGGGCATGCGCCACAAATTGGAAAGGGGAGTGCAGGCCAGGTATATGTTGATGATTTTGAAGGAACCCGTTCAGGTATTGATCTTCGTTTCCCACTCATCAGTTGGAACCTGGCATCTGTACCACAGGGTAATAATGGACCCGGTGGAGTGTCGCCGCTATTCCCCGAGTCTGGATTGACCAATGATTTGGGCAGTGGTTACAACCGGGCAAAACTGGCATGGTATAATATCGAGCCTGTTTTACAGGAAAGAAACAATACCAATAACCCGCTTCGCAACAATCCGGCTGAATTATCAAAGCCTGAAACAAGACAGGTTTTGCAAAGAGAAATCTTCCCGCAACGAACTACCGATTTTGGCCAGGGCTTGTTAACCACCTTTGACCTCGCCTATTATCCCAAAGAGAAAGGTCCCTATAACTATGAGTACAGGGGAGGCCGCATCAACTCCGAAGGAAAATTGATAAATCCAAAAGCGGCATGGGGAGGTATCATGCGTAATATCGATCAAACGGATTTTGAGACCAGCAACATTGAGTATATCGAATTCTGGATGCAGGATCCTTATATTTTAAATACCGCTAGCAGTGGCGGTAAACTATATTTCAACCTCGGTACCATTTCTGAAGATGTACTAAAAGATGGAAAGCGTCAATATGAAAATGGATTGCCAACACCTACCAACAATGCCCAGGTTGATAACAATACAGTTTGGGGTAAAGTGCCTTCCAATCCTTTGCAGATCACTAATGCATTCAGCAACGAACCCAGCGACAGGCAATACCAGGACGTTGGTTTTGACGGATTGACTGATGATGAGGAAAAAACAAAATTCAGCACTTATTTAAGCAACCTGCAGGCGACTGCTCCGGCAGCTTATTCCAAAGCATTGAATGATCCATCGGCTGATAATTTTAAACCTTATCGTGATGCCAGCTATGATGCGGCAAATGCAGGGATCCTCGCCAGGTATAAAGACATTAACAACCCGAATGGCAACTCGCCGGTTTCGAACAATAACAGCCAGTTTGTAAACGCCTTTACGCAATATCCCGATGCGGAAGAATTGAACCGTGATAATACGTTGAATGAGGCTGAAGAATATTTTCAATATAAAGTTGATATCAAACCTTTCATGGCTCCCGGTACTAACTTTATTACTGATGTAAGAAATGTAACGGTATCGCTGCCCGATCAATCAAGCAGGAATGAAAGATGGTACCTTTTCCGTATTCCGGTTTCTGAATTTGAAACCAAGGTGGGAAATATTCCGGATTTCAAGTCGGTACGCTTTATCCGGATGTTTTTAACTGACTTTGATGATTCGGTTGTCATGCGTTTCGGAAAGATTGAATTGGTAAGAAATCAATGGCGTCAGTTCCAGTATAAAATTGATACAACCGGTCAATATGTAAACCTTCCGCCAAACGATCCCGTGGTTGTAAATACCCTGGCTGTTAACCTGGAGGAAAATGATCAACGTGAACCGATAAGATATGTAAGTCCCCCCGGTATCGAAAGACAACAGCAATTAAGCAATAACAATGTTCAGTTGTTTTTAAATGAGCAGGCCTTGAGCATGCAATTGTGCAACTTGCCTAACAAAGAATCCCGTGCTGTATTCAAGACCATGAACATGGATATGCGCCAATATGGAAAAATGCGGATGTTCGTTCATGCTGAAGGAAGTGGCAGTGACGCGGCTATACAGGATAATTCATTAACTGCAATTGTGAGAATAGGAAATGATTTCCAGGGCAACTATTACGAAGTAAGAATTCCATTGAAAAAAACATCCTGGGGTGAAACGGATAGCTTGAGAATTTGGCCCGAGCAAAATAACCTTGATTTTGATCTGCAGGAGTTGAGCCGGCTTAAATCACGCCGTAATCAACAAGGCGCACCTCCTTCAGTTTATTATAGTGAAGTTTTGGCTGATGGCAGAACATATGCAGTGATCGGAAATCCAAACCTTGGTGAAGTGAAGGGCATGATGCTGGCTGTTGAGAACACCAATCTGCCAACAGCTTGCGCCGAAGTATGGTTCAATGAGCTTCGGTTTTCCAACCTGGATGAAAAAGGTGGCTGGGCGGCATTGGGTCGTGTGGATCTTAAGTTAGCTGATTTAGGTAGTCTTACATTAGCCGGTACAGCCCGCAGTCGTGGCTTTGGTACATTGGAACAACGGGTGAATGAACGGAGTCGCGAAGACCTTTATACATTTGACCTTTCTGCAAATATTGATGCCGGTAAATTATTGCCTAAACAATTAGGCATACAGATTCCTGTATATGCCGGAATTAGCCGCATCACCAGCACCCCGGAGTACGATCCTTATGACCTGGATATAAAACTCAATGATAAAATCAAATCAACCCCAGACAAAGCTGATAAAGATTCTATCAGGAGGGATGCGCAGGATATCACTACTATCAAAACAGTGAACTTCACCAATGTCAAAAAAGTAAAAACAGATGGTAAACAACCTAAGATTTGGAGTGTCACCAATTTTGATTTGAATTATTCTTATATAGAAACCCAGCAGCAAAACCCGCTTATCGATAATTATGAAATGCGGCGAACCCGTGGTGCAGTGGGTTATAACTATGCACCGCAGCCAAAATATTTGGAGCCATTTAAAAATCTGAAATCAAGATCGAAATGGATGGCATTGGTAAAAGACATTAACTTCAACTATGTGCCTTCACAGTTATCGTTCAGGGCCGATCTTTTCCGCCAGTTTGGAGCTACAAGGCCACGCAATGTAGGCGGTGGTCCATATAAAATACCTGAGACTTACGACAAGTACTTCACTTTCGACCGGTACTATATTTTGCAATGGGGTCTTACAAAATCGATCACTCTTGATTTTACGGCTACCAATTATGCCCGCATCGATGAACCTTTTGGTCGCATTGATACAAAAGAGAAAAAAGATTCGGTTAGAAAAAACGTCTTCAATGGCGGTCGTAATACCCAATATGCGCAACAGGCAAGTTTATCTTATACCGTGCCCACACAAAAAATTCCTCTGCTTGACTGGACAACCTTAAGAGGAACCTACACTACTCAATATAACTGGTTAGCGGCGTCATTGCTGGCAAAAAGTCTTGGTAATACGCTGGCCAATACGCAGACAAGAACCATTGCCAGTGAGCTGAATTTTGAACAATTGTACAGCAAGTCGAGGTTCTTAAGAGCCGTGAACACAGCGCCAACAGGTAATAAAAAATCAAAAGATACCGCAGGTCTGAAGGATACAAAAAAAGTCGATAACAAGTCCGTAAAACCTAAGTTCGGGGTACCTGATTCGCTAAAAGCAAACATGTCTGCGAAAGAATTAAGAAAAGCTAAAAGAGAGGCCCGCAGAAAGGAAAGAGAAGAAAGAAGAAAGCTAAAAGAACAACGAAGGAATGAGCTTCCGGAATTAAACGGAATTGTCAGAGCAGTGGGAGGAATCGCTACTTCATTGAAGAGAGTGGGTATACAATACAACGAAGATTTTGGAACGACGCTGCCAGGCTATATGGATAGTACAAAAGCGTTGGGTCAAAATCTGAAGAGCGGTGAACCTGGTTTTGGATTTATTTTCGGTTACCAGCCCGATACCAACTGGATCAATCGTTTTGGAGCGAAGGGATTGTTGTCAAGAGATTCGTTGGTATCAGCGATGATCCAGCAACGTTATAGCCAGCGACTGAACATCACAGCACAGGTGAGCCCATTCCGTGATCTCAATATCGATTTAAACCTGGATAAATCATTCAGCAAAAACTATTCTGAGCTTTATAAGGATACAACAGGCAGTGCAGGCCTGGCAAGGCTGAATCCTTATGCATTGGGAAGCTTTAGCATCAGCTATATTTCTTATCAAACTATGTTTACCAAGTTTGATCCAAATGTGACATCTGAGACATTTAAACAGTTTGAAGCTAACCGGGTTATCTTATCTCAACGATTAAAAGGGTTGAATCCATATGCTGTTAACAATCCAAATGATCCTGATGGTTACGCACAGGGCTACGGTCGTTATGCGCAGGAAGTAGTGATCCCATCTTTCCTGGCTGCCTATGGCAAAAAAGATCCTGGTACGGTTTCGTTGTTTAAAAACAATAACCCCAATGTCAGATCGAATCCGTTCAAATCTTTGATGCCGAAGCCAAATTGGACCGTTAGTTATAATGGCTTATCAAGAATAGCCGGGTTAGAAAAAATATTCTCCAACGTAAATATTAAACACGGGTATCATAGCACCTTAAGCATGAATAGTTTCAATACGGCTCTGCTTTTCCAGGATCCGTTTAGAGTTGGCTATCCTTATTTCTTTGATACGTTAACGGGCTATGTGCCTTATTTCCTTGTTCCTAATATCACCATCCAGGAAAGCTTTGATCCACTGATCGAAGTAGACCTGACTTTTACCAACCAGTTATCCATCCGTACGGAATTTAGGAAATCAAGAACATTGAGTTTGAGCCTGATCGATTATCAATTAGCGGAAAATCGCTCTACCGAAATGACTTTCGGTTTCAACTATCGGAAGAAAGGGTTGCCGTTGCTGAAAAATGTCAAGATTGGTAAGAAAGGAATGAAGCTCGATAATGATGTAACCTTCCGTTTCGACTTCAGCTTGCGTGACGATGCTACTGCAAATAGTAAGCTGGACCAGGGGACTTCTTTTGGAACAGCCGGGCAGAAAGTGATAAGTATTAAACCATCTATTGACTATATTTTAAATAATCGGGTAAGCCTCAAGTTCTACTTTGATCAAACCCGCAGTATTCCCAAGATCAGTAACGCATTTCCTATCACCAACACCAGGGGTGGCTTACAAGTAAGGATATCATTGGCCCAATAATCTTCTGTGATTTTTGGAATAAGGCCTGATAATAAAGCTTTCGGCTTATTTTAGCCCCAATTTTAACTTTGCGAAGCATTTGAAAATGGCAAGCATAAATATTGGCGTTATTGGTTACGGTTATTGGGGACCTAATATTGTAAGGAATTTCTTTTTGAGTGATGATTGTATGGTGAAGGCAATTGCTGACAGCCGTACTGAAAGATTAGAAGTTGCCAGCAAAATGTTTCCTTCCGTGCATTGTATCAGCCGGCCGGGGGATATTATCAATGACGCCTCTATCAATGCAATAGTGATTGCTACACCTGTTTCTACTCATTTCGACCTCGCCAAAAAAGCATTGCAGCAAGGTAAGCATGTACTGATCGAAAAGCCAATGACGGCAACAGTGGCGGAGGCGCAGGAATTGATTGAGATTGCAGCGAAGAAGGATCTTAGTATAATGGTGGATCATACTTTTCTTTATACAGGTGCCGTAAAAAAGATAAAGGAACTGATCGATTCTGGCGTGGTAGGCCAATCCCGCTATTTTGATTCATCCCGCATCAACCTCGGATTATTTCAGTTTGATATAAATGTATTATGGGATCTTGCGGCACATGATATTTCAATACTTCTTTACCTGGTCAATGAAACACCGGAAAGTGTAAACGCTACTGGCATTTCTCATACACATAATGGCGTAGAGAATATTGCCTACATGACTATCAACTATCATTCGAACTTTATTGCTCATATCAATTCTTCCTGGACTTCACCTGTTAAAGTCCGCCAGACATTGATTGGTGGAGACAAGAAAATGATTTTATACAATGATATTGAGCCTTCGGAAAAAGTAAGGGTTTATGACACAGGTTACGAATACAAAACCGATGAGGATAAAAAAAGAATTCTCGTTGATTATCGTGCCGGGGATATTTACATACCAAAGCTTTCAGGAGAAGAAGCGTTAGCAGGTGTTGCCCGTGATTTCATTCAATCAATAGTCAGTAAAAAAGAACCTGTTTCAAATGCAATGCTGGGATTGGAAGTAGTAAAAATTTTAGAAGCGTCGCAACAGTCCATAAAGGGAAAAGGAAAAGAAGTTAAAATAAACCAGGAATGATATGAGTCATAATCCCGAAAGCATTCGGGACGGGCATTCCGATAGCTATCGGGGCTATCTGACCAAAAAACAATAGAAAATGTACAGATGAAAAAAATTACGATAAATAGTGATAAGCAAAGCCTGGTTGATATTACAGTAGGTGAGAATGTGCGAATATTTGACTTTGTAAATGCATATGGTTGCACTATCGATGACAATACGAAAGTTGGAGCTTTTGTCGAGATACAAAAAGGGGTAGCAATCGGAAAGAATTGTAAAATTTCAAGTCATAGTTTTTTATGTGAAGGTGTTCATATTGAGGACAATGTCTTTATTGGGCATGGAGTGATGTTTGTGAACGACCGGTATCCCAGGGCAACTACAGAAGAAGGAAAGCAAAAAACAGCTGCTGACTGGCAAGTTATAGAGACATTTGTAAAAAAAGGAGTATCTATTGGAAGCAATGCTACCATTCTTTGTGGCATCACCATCGGTGAGAATGCTATGATTGGAGCAGGCTCGGTGGTTACAAAAGATGTACCCGCCAACACATTGGTTATAGGTAATCCTGCTAAAATTGTAAGGCAACTTTAAAATTCATGCTGCTGAAAAATGAAGACAATTGCTGTAATTGGATTTGGGAAAATAGGACAGGCTATTGCAGCCAATATTCTGCAACATCATATTCGGGTTATTGCCATAGATGTCAACATGGAGTTGTTGGAAGCATTTCAACAGAACTCCTATGGGACAAAGGAGCCGGGTTTAAAAGACATATTGGTAGCGGCTTATAAACGGGAAAATCTCATTATTAGTCATGATTATTCATTCATAAAAGGCAGTGATTGTATCATCATTACAATTCCGCTTCTTATTGATGAATGGCAAAAAATCCAGGATGGTCCTTTTTTGGAAGCCATTGGCAGAATAGCTATTTACGCCGAACAAAAAGTTCCAATAATTATTGAAACATCCGTTCCGGTAGGATTCACACGACAAAATGTGTTACCCGTTATAGAGTCAAAAGGGAAAAAACATGGCAGGGATTTTTTATTGGCACATAGCCCGGAAAGAATCAAGAGCGGCACTATGATGGAACAATTGACAAAAGTTCCTAAGGTTATTGCGGGCGTTGACCAGGAGGCGACTGACGGCGCCTATAATGCGTATCTACATTTTTTTGATAAGGCATTGCTTCAAAAGGTTGAGACAGTTGAATCTGCAGAAATGCTTAAACTGGCGGGCATGATCTACCGCGATGTCAATATTGCATTATCCAATCAACTGGCGGGATTTGCCAATTCAGCCGGAATTGATTTTGTAAAACTGCTTCCATTGATCAATACAGATGGCGAAGCTAACTTATTACAACCCGGTATTGGAGTGGGAGGTCATTGTACACCGGTGTATCCCTATTTTTTGATCGATAATTTTAGTCGGGCCGGTTTGGATTTTACACTGGCTAAACAGTCGCGTTTGATCAATAATGGCATGGCTGATTACGCTGTATCACTGGTAAAAGAAAAAGTAAAGAACAAGAAAGCCCTGATTCTCGGTCTGGGGTTTCGGCCAAATGTAAAAGAGGATGCATTGAGTACTACTTACCTCCTTCATGAAACTTTGATCAGAGATGGTTTCGAAGTTTGGGTACACGATACTGAATTTTCACCGGAAGAAATTAAAGCAAAGGGATTAGATGCTGCTGTTGATATTTACAGCAACAATACAGAAGTGGTATTCCTGGTCACTATGCACAAAGAGTACGGAGAAATTAATTTTGTGCAGTTGTCAAAATCCGGAACTAAATTTTTTGTGGATGGCAGAAATGCTGTCGACAGGAAAGAAGTTGAAGTTGCCGGGATCCTATATTTTGGAATAGGCCATTAATGATTTTGTCCTATGCTGGCACTATCGTTAGCTGGCACATTTTTGCGAAACAACATAACATAGCCGCAAAGATTTTTCTTTTTCTTCTTATTGACCTGTACCGGTTTCATCATATGAAACTCAGACAACTTAGGAATATACGAGTAAGATATAACATTGCCATCTACATCGCCCCATCTTTTTTGTTGAAACACTACCTGCTTTTCGTCCCAGTCAAACATTCTCACTTCATATAAGCGTGACGTGTAGTCGCCAATGAAAACAAATTGGTACCAGCTACCTTGCGTAAGGGGAACAATAACGGGCATTTCAAATTCACTTTCCATTGCGATGGATGCTTCTTTCAATAAAATAAATCCATCTTTTCCATAAAGCGTTTTGAGACTATCAACCTGTTTGCTTATCAGGCCATCTTCACAAGATTGCAGTTTTATATCCTGGGCAAATAAAAACTGGCTGCAAATGGTAGTTATCAGTGCTAAGGAAAATGTCTTAATCATAGTGGGATGCATAGGGAAATTGGATTGCAATAAAAATACTACGCAATTTCCGTGACTTACTAATTTGTGAGTAGAAATGATCTCATATAAGGGCATTTTCCTCGTAAAATCACGGCAAATTTGAGACCAGTATTTAGGCAGCGACGGAAAGATCAGTAGTAATGTTCCTAATAAATTCTTAAATCAGGGAATTCCCTTAAACAGGTTTGTTTCTGAAGAAATAAATAGCATCGGCCTGTTGGGTACAGGTGATCACGAGATCGTTTATACAAACATGTGGCGGCAGCGTAGTGCAATAGTAAATTACATCGGCCACATCATTGGCAGATAACGGTTCAATTCCATCGTAAACACTTTTTGCGGTTGATTGATCGCCTTTAAAACGAACCATCGCAAATTCTGTTTCTGCAGCTCCCGGGTGAATGGCAGTTACCTTTATGTTATGCCGCAGCAAATCAATTCGCATCGCCTGGTTTAGTGCATCTACCGCATATTTGGTAGCGCAATATACATTTCCTCTTTCGTACACCTGTTTACCGGCAACAGAACCCATGTTGATAATATGTCCCTCTTTGTGTGATGCCATCAATTGCGAAACCGCTTTTGCCACATACATAAAACCTTTTACATTAGTATCTACCATGGTATTCCAATCTTCCAGATCAGCTTCTTCAAAATAATCACGGCCAAGGGCCAGCCCGGCATTATTAATGAGAACGTCAATTTTTTTCCATTCTACGGGAAGCCCTGCAATTGCATCGAAAACTTCTTTTTCATTTCTGACATCGAAAGGCAGCAGCAGCCCGGCGATATTATATTTTCTTTCGAGAGAATTGCACAGCTCCTGTAAACGGTCTTCACGCCGGCCGTTTAGTATCAGGTCATAACCATTTGCAGCAAATTTTTCAGCGCAGGCTTTTCCAAAACCAGAAGTAGCTCCGGTGATAAAAACAATCTTTGGCATGTAGCAAGTTAAGAAAGTTTACGGGTTTAAAGGGGCAGCGGGAATGAGCGGTGAACACTTAAACCAATTGAACTTCTGAAACTTTTTAAACCTTTTACCTGATAAGTGTAACCGTGCCTTTTAGAAATATGGGTTTGCCGAGATAGTCGATAGCACTTACCATCCATACGAATACATTGCTGCCCTGGAGTACGCCGCTAATTTTTCCATCCCATCCCTGTTCATTGGTCGTAGTGCTGAATATCATTTGTCCCCAGCGATTGAAGATGCGGAAGTATTTGATTTGGTGCACACCTACTGCAATAGGCCGTATCACGTCATTTAATCCATCCCCGTTAGGCGTAAAGGCGGTGGGAACAAAAACGTAGGGGATTGTTTTAAAAATTTTTACGGTTACAAATGCGGAATCGGAACAGCCTGCTTCGTTAAAAACCTGCACGGTGTACCGGACTGTATCAACCTGTTCATATGTGGCAACTGGATTTTTTACAGAATTACTGTTAAGTCCTGATGACGGTGACCATAGGTATCGAACACCTCCTTCTGCATTTAACTGCAATGGCTGGCCAACTACTACCATGGTATCATTTCCTGCAAAAGGGATTATTTTAGGCAAGACGGTCACCAATACTGTATCGAATCCTGGTTTGGGACATCCTTTCGTGTCAAAAGAAGTAAGTGTATAAGCTGTCGTAGAAAACGGATAAGCTGTCGGGTTTAACGTGTTTGCATTTACTAAATTGCTGTTTGGTGACCAGGTGAACGTACTTCCATCGTGTGAACCATGTAAAAGAGCCGGGGTGTTGTAACAAATAGTAGTATCATTACCGGCGTTAGCAACCGGGTAAGGTACCGTTCGTACAACAATATTTTCGGTTGCCGTACAACTTCCAATACGGGCCAGCACCCAGTAGGTTGTAGTACCAGCAGGAAGCGCAGTTGGATTTTGTAATGTGGGGTCATTCAAACCAGCTGCAGGCGTCCATTGGTGTTGGAGGCCATCGCTCACAATATTTAGCTTTACAGAATCTGTCAAACAGATTGTTGTATCATTCATAGCCCGTGTTGTTACAACTCTTACAACTCTTATTCTTACCGAATCGGTATTTATGCATCCTTGTTCATTTAATTGTACGGTGTACGTGGTTGTTGTTGTTGGATTCACAGTTGGGGTGCCCGAGTTTGAATTTGTCATTGCCGTAACCGGGGTCCAGCTGAACACACCGGTTCCCGACGCCTGCATTTGAACAGCATCGGGAACACAGATCAGCGTATCCCGAAAAGCTAATGTGATAGGCGGTTTCGAAATGATGCGTAATGGTTTTACCAGGGTGTCAAGACAACCTTTGCTATTGCCGACTATCAATTGAACATTCTTGGTGCCAGTATCCGCGAAAGTCCAGTTTGGATTTTTTATCGTAGATGTGTCAGCATTGGTTGTATTGTCACCAAAATTCCAGTTCCACTTGTCTACAACTCCGTAATTAGTGGTGGTTCGGTCAGTAAATAAAACGGGGTTAGTAAGACAGATTCCATCAGAATTAAATGCAGGAAAAAAGCCGGGCCATACCCGTACTATGGCTGTGGTGGAATCAGAACATTCCTGGTTACGATTCGTGACCAACTTAATGGTGTAATCGCCGGCGGTTGAATAGGTATGTGTCGGGGTTTTTAATGTTGATGAGTTATTGGCAACTCCGCTTCCGGGATCTCCAAATTCCCAGTAGTACGAGTTGATCATAGGGCTACTGCTAATATTATTAAAAGTTAATGTGAAGCCATCGCAGGAAATGTATTCAGGATTCAATTGTGCTTTGGCAATATCACAACCACCGGCCTTTATTTGAAGATCTTTTCTTTGAACAGCTATAACTTTTCCGTCTCTAATTTCACTTACACATACGGTAACTACATAAATACCCTCTACAGGAGACTTTCCTGAAATGAGACCTGTATTAGGATCAATTGTTACACCCTGACCTAACGGGGCTGTACTAAAAAATGGGAAACTATAATTTACGGAAGAATATGGCGGCGCAACCGGGGGATTGGGAGCTGGTGTATTGGGACCTCCGCCTGATCCACTTTGACCGCCACCAAGGTAGGCATTGCAAAATTCGTAACGCAGCACATCATTTGGATCTTCATCCACCGCTGCAAAACTATACGTGAAAGGATAACCACCACAAACGATGACTGTGTCCTCTCCAATAAATTGTGCGCTATTATTTTTGGGAGCGTCAGCCAAAACATTTGTACCCGGTATGTCGGCTGTATAAGTGGCCCCCTGACTGCCAGAAGAAGTAAGGTTACTAATACCATTGATCCGGCAACAGCGCTGGTAAGCAATTGTGTAACCTTTTTCGGATGCAGGAAGTGTTACTGTAAATTCATAATAGCCTACTTCGTAGCATACTGTTGGTGCATTGGTAATGCAGGGGCCGGGAGTTCTCAGACGAAGTTCAGTGCTGCTAGTTCGGGTGATGGATTGATTCCATACCATTACATTATTGGTCTTGTTAAAAATGCCGATCGCAGCAGCGGGGTCCAGGGGGGCGCCAACATCGCCACAATTTCTAAAAAGCTTTAAGGTAACATTGTAAGTGTACATATTGCCATTGACGCTTACAAAGGAGTAATATATCTCACCACCGGTTATATGTTCAGCCAATAAAAGTTTGGAGATAAAAAGGGTGGTCAATATAAGTAATAGACGTTTCATGGATTGGATCAGGGGCGGTTCATATCACGTAAGAACTCCTTAAGTATAGTATTGCTTTTTGTGGTTTCTTCCAGCATGCCCATATGCCCCGATTGATGCAAAATATGAATATACGATTTTTCGGGTAGGTGTGTTAGCGTCAGGCTATCCTGGAAGGGAATGGCATTGTCGTGCTCACCGATGACAAATAGCACCGGCAATGAGGTGGTTTTCAATAAGTCTGTCGTATCCTGTCTGTCCATCATGGCTTCGTAGTAAGAAACGAGTGCAGGGGCAGAAAAGTTGTTTAAACCACGTATAAATTCGTCGATTAATTCCGGCCTTTGCTCTTTGGTAAAGGCCGAAAACAGGTTGGGCGTGGTGCTTTGGAGAAAAGTAAAAGCCCCATTTTTATTAATGAACTCAATTCCTTTTTTGCGGGTGGCCTTTTTTTCTTCGCTATCCGCATAAGCCGTTGAATGAAACAGTCCAAACGCTTTCAGGTATTCAGGAAACTTCTTTGCAAACGCCAAGGTAATATATCCACCCATGCTATGTCCGATCATTACCAGGGGCAGGCCTAACGCTTCTGCGTCGATAATCAGTTTGACAATTTCTGCCAGTCCTTCCATACTCATATCCTCAACCATATCTGATCGGCCGCTGCCTGGCAAGTCCGGAACAATTAATAAAAATTCATCTTTTAAAAAATCAACCTGGCACTGCCATACGTCACCCTGTTCTCCGAAGCCATGGATCAACAGCACTGGCTGTCCTTTACCAAATAATCTATAAAAGACTTTTTTATCACGGACGATTATTTCTTTATTCATAAAAGATGATTTGAAGTAATGGCCACTTATTTTCTAATCCTGTTGAAAATGGGTACGGCTATCGTCAACAGCAATAACAAAATTGCAACTACGGTTGCCGCACGGGAAAGAATATCTCCATGCCTTACAAAAAATGTTTGCCTGCTATCAACAGGAATTGTCATTTTTATGGAGGCTTCTGTATCCCATGGTTGAGGGTTGATAACATTACCCAGCGGGTCAATAAAGCAGCTGATGCCGGTATTGGCACTTCTCGCTATCCATTTTCTTGTTTCAATGGCACGCAGCCTGGCGTAACTCATATGTTGTTTGTAGCCCGGTGTGTTGCGCCACCATCCATCGTTGGTAATGATCGTTAAAATATTAGCGCCCTTCCGTACATATTCCGTGATGTAATCGCTGTAGATACTTTCATAACATATGATCGGTGCAGCCTTAAAATGATTATCCCACGGCACAAAAACTTTTCTTTCTGAATCTCTGCCAAGCGTACCACTGATGCCGCCAAAATCTTCAAACCATTTGCCCATGAAATTAAGAAAGGAGGGCAGGGTTTCTACCCCTGGAACCAGTTTTGCTTTATGATATAATTGGATACTGGTATCTTCTTCAAAAAATGCGGCTGTATTAAAGGCATCGTAATAGGTTTGGCTGGTAGGTTCAAGCCTTGCTGTCTTTGGCGCTTTCTCTTTATCAGGGCCGTAATTTTTATAACTATCAATGCCCGTTAGTAAACTTACAAATGGATGCCGGTGAAGAAAGGACCACACGGGATAATAAAAAAAATTAGTCTTTATCTGGTCTTCCCACACTTGTGCCGGGATCGCCGTTTCGGGCCAAACAACCAGGGAAGTGTTTTTGTCAATCTGTTTTTCAGACAGGACTACCAATTTCTGTATCTGCGATTCGATAGAGCCGGTAAATTTTTCAGTATAGGGATCAATATTGGGTTGGACAATCACTACATTTTTTTTTGCAGATGCCATTTCTTCGCTGGCAATTTTTCTCTCTTTGTTCAAAATAATTCTTGAAAAAAGTATTGGTGCAGTTATTAAAGCAATCCAAATGGCTAGGGTGATATAATAGGTTTTTGTTTTTCCTGCTGTTCTGTATTGTGAAAGAATGGCGTAAGCAATGATGTTGGTAAGCAATATCCATAGGCTACCACCTGTAGTGCCGGTGTATTGATACCATTGCACCCATTCGGGATGAGTAGAAAACGAATTACCTAATGTGAGCCAGGGCCAGCTTAAGTCCCAGTTGTGATGAATATATTCAAATGTCAGCCAGAAAATAATTAATGAACCATATCCTATCCACTGCCCAAATTGTCTTTTGGTGAAATAGAATAGCAACCAGGGCACACACATAATAAGACTATTGGCGATAAATGCTCCCATAGCTCCGGGCGGACTGGCATACCATATCCACCAGGTCGTAGCAATATTCCAGATGAGCATCTGCAGGTAGGTAAGACCAAAAATTTTTTTCCAATTGCCACTATTATCTTCAAGCCACAATAGTGGTACCCATGCAACGAAAATTAGAATTGTCACCGGCGAAGTGGGCCACGCAGCCCATAATAGAAGACTTCCTGAAAGAGCGGTAAGGGAACTGGAAAAACGTTTCACAAAAGTTTATTTCTGTAAAAATAGTTTTTGTGAGTTGGAGTGCAAATAAATCAAAGGCTTACGCCTGTTATAATAACATTTGCGCTATTTCCTGCCAGCTATATACCCGCCTGTGACGTCCATTGTCTGCATGTGCATTATGCGGCTGTGTAAATAGAATGCTGGTATGACCTTTAAAGAAATCAAGATTTTTAAAATGATCATCGATCATTATATCAGCTTTCACAATTTCTTTTGATCCGCAAAAAACCATTTGTTGCCAGGTGATAAAAGGGAAGTGCTCATTTAACCAGGCTTGTTTTTCAGTCAGGCTTAATGGAAATTCGGTAGCAGCCGATACTATAAAAACTTCGTACTTCTCATTCAGCCTCGCCAGTACATCCTGGCTGTCCTTAATTACTAAAGCAGTACGGAAAAAATCCCTGGTATGCAGGTGTTTTTTTGAATTGGGGAAAGCCGCGAGTTCGGGAATACCCATTACTTCTTCTACCGTCTTTCTAATACCGCTTTCTTTTTCTTCCCATGCTATAAATTGTTCGACAGTGTCTGATAAAACACCATCCATATCAACCGCTATTCTTTGCATGAACTTGTGAACTTTTAAACTTTAAACTTATTTCCTGCTGTAGTTGGGAGCTTCTTTAGTTATCTCTATATCGTGTGCATGACTTTCACGCATACCAGCGTTGGTGATCTTTACAAAGGTTGCATTCTTTAAATCGGTCATGTTTTTAGCACCGCAATAACCCATGCCTGCACGAAGACCCCCTACATACTGATATACTACTTCCTTTAAAGTTCCCTTATAAGCAACACGTCCTTCTATACCTTCCGGTACGAATTTTTTCACATCATCTTCAGGATCCTGGAAGTAACGATCACTGCTACCGGTTGCCATAGCACCCAATGAGCCCATGCCACGATATTCTTTGAATTTTCTTCCTTCGTATATAATTGTTTCACCCGGGCTTTCTTCTGTACCGGCAAAAATGCTTCCCATCATTACACAATCGGCGCCTGCTGCCAATGCCTTTACCATATCACCTGTATAACGAATTCCCCCATCCGCAATCAATGGAATATTTTTTTGTTTGAGTACAGAATGTGCTTCCATGATAGCCGTCAACTGCGGCACACCTGCACCAGCAACGATCCGCGTGGTACAAATTGAACCCGGTCCAATACCAACTTTTACTGCATCTGCACCAGCATCAGCTAATGCTTTTGCTCCGGCAGCAGTTCCTACGTTTCCAGCTATTACATTTATTTTTTTGAAATTCTTTTTTACCAGTTTTAATGCATCGATTACCCCTTTGCTGTGTCCGTGTGCGCTATCCAATGCTATGATGTCAGCACCTACTTGCTGCAAGGCAGCAACACGATCTAAAAAATCTTTAGTGATACCTACACCTGCGCCAACCAGCAACCTTCCAAACTGATCTTTTAATGCATTGGGAAAGCTATAGAGTTGCAGTATGTCACGGTATGTAATGAGACCGATTAATTTTCCTGTTTTGTCGACAACAGGAAGCTTTTCAATTTTATATTGGCGTAATATTTTTTCGGCTTTTTTCAGGTCAGTTCCGTCGGGAGCAGTGATCAAATTTTCTGAGGTCATTACCTCGCTCACTTTCATCTTCGCATCTGTTTCAAAACGCAGATCCCGGTTGGTTAAAATACCCGTGAGTTTACCGGTTGCATCAATAATAGGGATACCACCGATTTTATTTTCACGCATCAGCTTCAGTGCATCACCGATCGTTGCGTTCTCCAGTAAAGTGATTGGGTCCAGTATCAAACCACTTTCGCTTCGTTTTACTTTTCTCACCTGGCCTGCTTGTTTCTCGATGCTCATGTTTTTATGCAAAATTCCAAGGCCTCCTTCACGGGCCAATGCAGTAGCCAGGGAGGCTTCAGTTACTGTATCCATTGCTGCGGATAAGAGGGGAACATTTAACGAGATATCTTTTGTCAGGCGGGTTTTAATGTTTACATCCCGGGGTAGCACCTGGCTATAGCCGGGCATCAACAATACATCATCGAACGTTAGACCTTCACCAAAAAATTTAGGGGATTTGCTCTTCTGAGCGGGGGAAATTCTTGTTGCCATGTGCAAAGATAGGGCAGTGGCCGATTACGTGCCAAATTTTTGTAGTAAGCGGTGAGTAATGAGATTATAAATCCCGTGAGCAAAAGTCAATTGGAGCGTTTTTCTTTTCGAAAATTAATTACAATCAATAATTGGAAACAGGTAGCATGTAGAATTAGGCTACTCACCTGATTAATGTTGTTGTCCCTTTCTGAAAAACTTTTTTCCCCGTATCGCGATGAGTATATTCCAAAAACCAAACATATACGCCTGTAGCCTGTAGCAGACCTCCGATCTTTCCGTTCCATTTTTCCTGCCAGTTTCGTGAAGAAAATACCAGTTGCCCCCACCGGTTAAAGACTTTGAACTGCAGATTATCTGCTTTGATGGCATTGGTGGGATAAAGAAAATCATTCAAACCATCGCCATTCGGTGTGAAGGCAGTAGGAACGGCTATGAAGCAATTGTTAAGTACTTTGATCGGTTTACTGATACTGTCACTGCATCCTATCGCGGTATTGGATGCAACTAATTTAATTATATAAGTAGTTTCAATATTGGTATTGGGAAAATAATATGGATCGGGTGCTTGCAAATTACTTGTTCTTAACAGACCAAAATTCCATCTCCAGGTATCAATAAGCCCTGTGCTTGTATTTTCCATGATCAACGGATCTTCAGGACAAATGATGTCAGGCATTTGAAAGTTAGCCGTCACTTCATTGTCTAATGTGAGTGTAATAGCAGAAGTATCGCTGCAAATATTATTTGTAACAATTAGCTGGACGGTGTTTGTACTGGTAGCCGGAAAAATTAAACTGTGCGAACGGCTGGTGGCAGTTTCGGTGCCATTAAATAACCAATTCCATTTTGTTACTCCATGTGCGCCATCATGTGAAAATGTCAGGGTATCCTTTCTGCATCCCATTTCATTGATATAGGTGAATGCTGCAGAGACAGTATCAACGGTCGTGAATGAAACAGGTAGTGGTTGAATGATCTTGCCGCATTCATCTCTTACCGCACCGCCATTAACACTTAGTTTCGGTATTACTGTATATGATCCTTGTGTGTAAATGGGTTGATCAAATGTGACGATGATAATATCACTTAATCCGTCTGTGCAATTGCTGCCTGCAGCGCCAGTAATATTGACCGTAGTCGGGCCAGTTATTAAAAAGTTTGTTCCATCAGGTGCAATTGTGCTGCAATCAATTTTTTTACTGAAATGCAATTTTATAGAATTGGGTGCGCACCCCGCAGCACCAACGCTGTCAATGGGGATCGGTTGGGGGACGAAAAAGCTAAACGGTGTTGGTTCGGCAACAGGAATTCCTCTTTCACAATTGTCGAGAACAGTATTATCATCAGAACCGTCATTGATAATAAGTTCATAGTCGCCGGTGGTAAGTGGCGCAGCCAGGGTGAGTGTTATTTCATCAAAGTCAAATGATGATGAACAGTTGGTTGCTACAGCAGAAATGACCGTGGTCACGGCAGGTGCAATACTAAATTCACTGCCGGAAGCAGTGAGGCTGTTACAGCGCATTTTTTTATTTAGTTTAACAACGATCTTGCTACCATCACAAGAAGCTGTTGCCTTTTGTAAGTGAGGTTCTTTAGGATCTGTTATAACGGCTGTACCGCCACCAAATGATAATGAATAACCACTTTGTGAATCTGTAAAATGGCTCACCAATAAAATATATTCATGACCCGCAATAAGGTTTGGCATTTTGGCAAATCTTGGCTTGTCTTCAACAGCAGGATTGGATGCACACTGAATAAAATTAACACCTGAAGCGGAAGCCCCTGTAGTGCCGGAAGAACCGGACCAATTGCCCGAAACAATTATGTTTTGATTGGTGAAAACTTCGTCGGGATCAAGACCGGTTATATCATAAAGCTGCCAATCGTAATCATCTCCCAGGTTTTTGGGAGTTATTGTAAAACCCAAGGTGCCGGATGTATAACAAGTAAACTTATACCAAAATGGATTTTTATTCTCATAGTTGGCATTACCGCTCCCCGAGCAGCCGGGAACAAATAAACTGGCTGTGCTGCAGATGGGCACATTATTCTGTTCAAAGGTGGTAGTGCCACAGACCGGGAAAGCGGTTTTGGGAGTTTGCCCTAATGTAGTACAAGCTTGTCCTAAGGCATTAGATCCATAGAGACAAAGGATAATAATTGTAAGCAGTACTTGAACTGGCTTCACTGACATAATTAAGAGGCGTAAAATAGTAAAAATCGGGCTTATGTATTGACAATAAAACAGCTAATTACGTTGCCTCGGAGAAAACTTTCAGGCAATCTGGTACACTTTGCCTGGTAAAGACAACACCACGTTTTGCAATTCGAGGTTGAGGATGGCGGCAGCGACCGAACTGCTGCTCAAGCCACTTTTCAGGTTTATTTCATCAATGTGAACTTGTTCTTTTTCCCGCAAAATGCCAATGATTACTTTTTCATCATCGTTCAGCTCAATAAATAGTTCCCTCTGTTTTTTTGGCTTTGCGGACCGGGATGATACTTCATCCCAACCCATCAATTCAATCAGTTCCTGCGCATCGGTAAGCAGGACAGCTTTGTTATTTTTGATAAGATAGTTACAGCCAGCACTCTTTGTATCGGTTACTTTGCCGGGAAATGCAAAAACATCTTTGTTATAATTATTCGCCAATTCAGCCGTTATCATACTTCCACCTTTAGCCCCGGTTTCGACCACGATTGTTGCATCGCTAAGGCCGGCTACAATACGATTGCGGGTAGGAAAATTATGCTTGTCAGGTTTGGTTTTACTTCTGAATTCAGTCAGCAAGCCGCCACCTGCTTTAATCATTTCCTTTGCAAGACTGGTATGTTGCGATGGATACACCTGGTCTAAACCATGTGCCAACACACCGACGGTCCGGAGATTATTTTTTAAGGCAGCCTTATGCGCAATTGCATCAATACCATACGCAAGGCCGCTAATGACCATCACATCCTGTTCGGCCAGTTCTTCGAGGAATGTTTCTGTTATTTGCTTTCCATAATCGGTATGATTTCTTGTGCCGATGATGGAAATAATTTTCTTTTGATTTAGATCGGCTTCGCCCTTATAGAATAAAAGAGTGGGAGAGTCGTAACAATTCAGCAATCTTTCCGGGTAACCTTTGTCAGCAATAAAAAGTGTGTTGATCTTGTATTTTTCAATGAAAGTTATTTCTTCTTCCGCCTTCGAAAAATCAGCAAATGATTTGATGGATTCGGCTCTGACGGAGCCAATACCTTCCAATTTCTCTAACTGAGATTTTTTTGCTTTGAAAATATCTTCCACATCATATTGTTGCAATAATATCTTGGCCTGTACAGGTCCGATATTAGGAACAAGTGTTAATGCAAGTTGGAAAAGCAGTTCGTCATTCATTTGGAGAATATGTCATCCCGTGAAGATACAAATTTGAGAAAGTTACATTTTAGGAATTGATAGTTGTTTACATATGGCATCACAAAGAAACTTTTCCAATTTCGGATGGCGGGAATCGTTGTTTTCTTTTTGGTCAGGAAATTTTGATATATATCATGTTTTGCACCATGACGATGCAGATAACAATCGTGATTGGCCAGGTGTTGAAGAAACTCTGTTCGCTTTATCGACACTAGGCGACAATCTTTAAGTCTTCTTCCAATACGGTGTTTTCAAATCCCGGCTCCTGCTGCATGTCCTGTAGGTAAAGTTCAAGCGCATCCAGCACATTTGCTTTTGCTTCCTCTACAGTTGTTCCCTGGGATAACACAGCTGGGATTTCTTTTATTGAGGATACAAAAAAATCTTCACCTTTCGTGATAACTATTGTAAGCTTCATCCTTTGTTTTGTTTGCTTAAAGTTAAAACTTAAAGCCGATCATTGCCCCACCACTTTCATTTCTGTCCGCCTGTTCTTTGCTCTTCCTTCTTCTGTTTTGTTATCGGCTACGGGCTGTGTTTCTCCAAAACCTTTAAATGTAAGTCGCTTCGGGCTGATCCGTTTATTGATGAGATAGGCGACCACTGTTTTAGCCCGGTTGTTTGATAGTGTGATATTCTCAGCAGGTTTTCCAACATTATCGGTATGTCCCGAAATCTGGATTTTTAATGTTGGATTATCATTCATTAATTGGATGATCTTGTCCAGCTCAGCCTGTGATTCCGGCTTAAGATCAAATTTGTTTACATCAAAGAAAATATTGTTTAAGACAACTGACGCATTTACTTCAATTGGCTGAAGAGGAATGTTTTTTTGATAAACAGAGTCAAGCGTTCGCTGACTTAAAAAGAAATTGTCTGAGTAAAACAAATACCCTTTCCTGTTAACATTAAAAGCATAGTCTTTTCCTACGGGTAAAGTAACAAGGTAATTTCCCTGTTCATCTGTTTGCACTTTCGAAATGGTCTGTTTAGTAGCGATATCAATCAGTTCAACTGTCGAGGGCAAACCTTTTGTTGTTTTTTTGTCGAAGACATTGCCCTTTATCCAAAGCGTTTTATAGGGACGAACATCTTCACGCAATTCAAAGCTATAAATATCAAGACCACCCTTGCTGTCATTACGGTCGCTGGCATAATAAGCAGTTTTTCCATTGGCGTCAATGAATAATGTTCCCTCACGGCTGATTGTATTAATTGGATAACCAAGGTTTATAGGCTTGCTCCAATCGCCGCCTGGTCCTTTCCGTACATAAAAAAGATCATCATCGCCATAGCCGGGCCAATAGTTAGAAGTGAAGTACAAAGTTTGGTTATCAGCATGCATGAAGGGACATTGTTCGTCGCCGCTTGTGTTGATCCCTTCACCCAGGTTTTCGGGTTCGCCCCATTTTCCATTGGATTGTAAATGCGAAACGTAAATATCGCTGCCGCCAAATCCGCCCTGCCTGCGACTGGCAAAATAAAGATCACGTTTGTCAGGCGACAAGCAGGGCTGTGATTCCCATTGATCGGAATTTACCCATCCACCCAGATTGATGGCTTCGCTCCAACCTCCTTTTTCGAGATAGGAAATATAGATATCGCAACTGCCAAAACCATCAGGTCGATTGCAACCAGTAAACACCAGCCATTGTCCATCCTGCGAAATATTTTGTGCGCCTTCGTTCTGACTTGTGTTGACACTTCCTTCCATTGATTTCGCTTTTTGCCAATGGGCACTATCCTTTTTACTGGTAAAAAAATCTTCATTAGCTCCATTCAGCCTCCTGGTAAAAACAAATTCTTTACCATCAATGGTCATCGAAGGAAAATACTCGGATTCCGAAGTATTAATAGATGCACCCATATTTTGCGGAGCAAATAGATAGTTTTTGTTTGCATTTTTTCTTGCATAGTCAACTGCAAATTGAAAGCAACGCTTCCGGTATTCTGCCGCCTTTAAGGAAGTAGAATTTTTTGGAGGATTTTTTTCTAATAGCTCATTGATGGCGTTTAATGCTTTTTCAAATTCACCGAGGCCCGCAAGATTAATAGCGTAGGGTAGTTTATATTCGACAGTATAGTTCGTGTCCTGGGGAAAGGCCTTCTCGTAATATTCAACACTAGCTTTATAATTTCTTAGCTGACCATATACGCCTGCCAGGGATAAATAGGCATCCAGGTATTTATTATCTATTTCTATGCATCGTAACAATAATCCTGCTGCATGGGTCAGGTTGCCATCCTGGGCTCTTTCCATCGCCTGGTTGTAAAGGACAATGGCGTTCTTATTGACTTTTGACGGATCATAAGATTGACAAAAACTAGTGACAGAATACAGCAACGCTAAAAAAAAGATTAACAGTCTTTTCATCAATTATCATTTCATTACTATAACGAAACTAATTGATTTTTATTCCACTATGTGTCAAAAAATAAACCAGGAAAATTTGACTCCTGGGTGGAGATTATTTTGAAATAAAATCGCTTACCATGATTCCACTGGCTCCTCAGGTTTATTTGCGACTTTAATTCTCACGGTCGGTTGCGATGATGAAGTTGAAGCAGTTGGCCTGGAAATTTTCGATGTGATTTTTAGTGACGGACTGAAAGATGCTGCATACGAGAGCAAAGTATAATTGAAAAGGATAATACTTGACATTTCTAAAAACTCTTCCAGCGAACAAAATAAATAATATTCATATCCATCTCCATAAATTTCTATTAGGTGACCTTCAATTGGTTCAAACCCAATTGTCGAAACAACATAACCAATTCCTGAGATAACAAACAGGATGCGGATCCGGGATGGAAGATGAAATAAAAATTTATAAAAAAATAATCCAACCAGAATGGCAAAAATGCCATAAGGAAGAATCCAGGGATAATCAAGATAACCGGAATAATTGCTTTGCAACAAACTTCTGATCCTGTTAAATTGCTCATGAATTCCCAGAGCCTCATCTACCGCTAAAAATAAAAATATGCCGCTTAATAAAAGCCAGTGAATTTTATAGGCTAAGGATTTTAACCTATAGATGAGATAGTTGATAAACAACAATAAACTAGCTGTAAATAAAATCAATGTAGAAAACAAAGCGGGTATATTATTCTCTTCGCTTACATCAAAAAACACTACAAGGGCCCTTAGAAAAAAATTATCATAACCCAATATCTTCTGGAGTACCAGCCCAACCAGATTTATGATTTGGAGTACGCAGGCTGCATAGAAAAAAAACTTAGCCACCCCTTGGGGAACAAAGGAAAAGGACGGTTGACGAATGCCGCTATTAGCAGAAGCATTTACCTTCATGTGGGTGAGATTACAAATGAATAAAACGAATGGGAGCGGATGGGAGGCGGTCTACTATAGGATTAGAAGTAACGTCATTCAGGTAGTAGAGAGTAATAGAGAATGGCAAAACTATATTAAAAAAGATTTCCAGCCAAGTGTCAGATACGCTTTTAAAATTGTATCAGGGTACATTAATATACTTATGTATCTGCAGACTTAGTTCCCATTGGGGATGTGCCTTAATGTAATCGACCATCAATGGAGTCATTTGGTCAGCTTTGCTCCACTCGGGTTGCAAATACAGTTTACATGCGGCCGGTACCAATGCCGCATATTTCTCCGCCCATGCAAAGTCGGATTTGTTGTAGACAATGATTTTCAATTCACTGGCGACATTTATGACCTCGGACAACGGTTCCTTAAATTTTTTCGGAGATAGACATATCCAATCCCATTTTCCACTCAATGGCGATGACCCCGAGGTTTCTATATTCGTTTGTAATCCTGCATTTTTTAATTCGCTGGTTAATGCGTCCAGGTCATGCAACAACGGCTCACCACCTGTTATTACTACTATTTGTGCGGGGGTCTTTTTTATTTCCTTTATAAGATAATCGATTTCAATAACCGGATGGTTATCCGCATCCCAGCTTTCTTTTACATCGCACCATACACAACCAACGTCACATCCGCCCAGCCGGATAAAATAGGCGGCCCTGCCCTGGTAGTATCCCTCACCCTGCAGGGTGTAGAAATGCTCCATCACTGGAAGCGTTGAAACGTTATTTTTTACAATTGTCATTAATTTTCCAAACTCCCATTTAGGGGTTGGGGGTATTAATTCTTTAATATACAGGACTGGTAGGTATTCTTCATCAATGCCGCTATTGTCATAGGACCGACACCTCCGGGTACAGGAGTAATCCACGAGCACTTGGGTGCCACCGCCTCATAATCCACATCACCATTTAATTTAAACCCGCTTTTCCGGGAACTATCTTCTACCCGGGTTATTCCCACATCGATGACGACAGCGCCTTTTTTCACCATATCAGCTTTTACAAATTCGGGTCTTCCCAATGCAGCTACAATAATGTCGCCTTGCAGGCAAAGTTCCTGCAGATTTTTTGTTTGAGAGTGACAAATTGTAACTGTACAATTACCCGGATTGCTATTGCCACTTAATAAAATACTCATTGGTCTCCCCACGATGTTGCTACGGCCTATCACAATGGCATGTTTTCCTTTTGTGTGAATTTTATAGTAGTCCAGCAAAAGCATGATGCCATAAGGCGTTGCGGGTATAAAAGACGGCAAGCCCTGCACCATTTTTCCAACATTTACCGGGTGAAATCCATCGACGTCCTTATCGGGATTGATTGCATTAATCACATTTTCATCGGAAATATGTTTTGGTAAAGGAAGTTGTACCAATATGCCATCAATATCCGGGTCTGAGTTCAATTCTTCAATTTTCTCCAACAGTTTGTTTTCAGAAATACCGTCTTCAAACCGGATAAGAGTTGATTTAAAACCTGTTTCTTCACAGGCTTTCACTTTGGCGGCTACATAGGTTTCGCTGGCGCCATTATTTCCCACTAAAATTGCAGCAAGGTGGGGGACTTTTTTTCCTTCATTTGCCCGTTGAGCTACATCAATTTTGAGATCATTTTTTATCGCCTGGGCGGCTTTTTTCCCATCTAAAATTTGCATGGCGCAAACCTACACAAAGTTTCAGTCCGAACCTTAATTCACTCAAATAAACACCGGCTTTAAATTATGCCTAAGGATTGTTTGGATTAGTTTGATTTAGTATTTTTCTAATACCAAACCTTACGGATGAGAGCCCCATCAACCTGCCTGTTCCTGTTCTCGTTGTTTATCATACTTAAGAGTAATAGTCAAACATTGCGACGTCCGGTTGCCGCCAGCTATGTTGGATTGGGAGCTTATAGTCAAAATAGTCATGATGTTTTCTCTTTTACAACCAACCAGGCTTCACTAGCCCAGCTAAAATCGGGAGCGGCAGGAGTGTATGGTGAAAAAAGATTTTTGTTAGATGAATTGAGTAATTATATCGCTGTGGCCGGTCTGCCAACTGCATCGGGCAATTTTGGCTTGAAAGCAAGCTACTTTGGATCAACTATCTATAATGAATCACAACTTGGCTTAGCATATGCCAGGCAGTTAGGAAGTAAAATTGATATTGGCACCCAGTTTAATTATAACGGCTTGAACATCGCAGGTTATGGCAATTCTTCGGCTATAAGTTTTGAAATAGGAACAATACTGCACGTATCAGAAAAACTGAATGCCGGCATTCATATCAACAATCCTGTTGGTGGGAAATTCGGAAAGGATCAACAGGAGAAACTGGCGTCGGTTTACACCATTGGTCTCGGCTATGATGCATCTGATAAGTTTTTTTTCAGTGCAGCTATTGAAAAAGAAGAAGACCAGCCTGTCAACGTCAATGCCGGAGTGCAATATAAATTCATACCACAGTTACTAGCGAGACTTGGAGTTTCTACGGCAACATCTGCGGCGTGGATGGGAGTCGGATTATCATGGAAGCAATTTCGGATGGATGTCACCGCTGCTTATCATCCTCAACTGGGAATTTCTCCCGGTTTATTACTGTTGTTCAATTTTAAAAAGAATGAAAATTGAAAAAGGTTTGTGCCATACTATTTGCTTTTCACTTTTCACTTTTCACTTGCCTTGCCCAGGATATTCCGCCTTCTGCAGAGCAACAATTAGAAAACCTGGCTGAAGCCGAACAAACTGAACCAGAAGATGATTCATATTTGCAGCAATTAGAACATTTCAGAAAAAATCCGCTCAACCTGAATGATGCTGAGATGATTGAATTAAGGGATTTAAGGATTTTGACGGATTTGCAAATCGCTAACCTGCTTTCCTACAGAAGAGTATTTGGGCGGTTCGTGAATATTTATGAATTGCAGGCCATCCCTACCTGGGATATAAATACTATCCGAAAATTATTGCCTTTTGTCACGGTGACATCCATTGTACCTCTTAAAGATGATTTTAAGGAACGCTTCAAAAATGGAAAAAATAGTTTTCTTTTCCGCTATTCACAAACAATAGAGAAGGCTGAAGGCTTTGAGAAAACAAGCACCGGAACAAAATACCTGGGTGATCGTAGCCGGCTATTCTTTCGCTATCGCTACAATTATAAAAATCTTTTGCAGTATGGTGTTGTTGCTGATAAGGATGCGGGTGAACAGTTTTTCAAGGGCTCCCAAAACAAAGGGTTTGATTTTTATTCCATTCATTTATTTGCCCGAAAAATTGGAATTATAGAATCATTAGCACTTGGTGATTTCACCGTGAATATGGGGCAAGGATTAATTCAATGGCAGAGTCTTGCCTTCAAAAAAAGCGTAGATGTGATGGGTGTTAAGCGACAGTCAGCTGTGCTAAGACCTTATAATTCTGCGGGTGAATTTAATTTTCAACGTGGCGCCGGCGTTACCATTCGAAAAAAAAATCTGGAGGCAACAGTATTTGCTTCCATGCGAAAGTTAAGTGCCAACTTTGTTAACGACACTGTGGGTTTTGACGATTACATTTCGTCTTTTCAAATGTCAGGATATCACCGGACAGCGGCCGAAGCGGCGGATAAAAACAGCGTGAGGCAAACTTCCTTTGGTGGTAACTTAAAATATATTGGTGATCGCGGGCATATTGGCGTCAATGCTGTTCGTTATCATTTTTCTCTGCCTCTGCAAAAAAGAGATGAGCCGTACAATTTGTATGCAATCAATGGCGACAACTGGAGTAACGTAAGTATCGATTATAGTTACACCTGGCGAAACATTCATTTTTTTGGGGAAGTTGCCGCCGATAAAAATTTTCATAAAGCTTTTCTGAATGGGGCGTTGATGAGTGTTGATTCACGGGTTGATCTTTCTTTGGTACATAGGCTTATTGCAAAAGACTACCAGGCTGTGAATGCCAATGCATTTACTGAAAATACTTATCCAACAAATGAAAGCGGTTTATATGCCGGCATTACTATCCGGCCGGCTTCGTCCTGGCGCCTGGATGCTTATACAGACCTGTACAAGTTTCCCTGGCTTAAATATTTGGTAGATGCCCCCGGTTCGGGAAAAGACTTTTTAGCGCAAATAACTTATACGCCCAATAAACAGTTAGAGATCTATTCGAGATTTAGAAACGAAACCCGCCAATTGAATCAGCCAGATAACAACACTGCGACTAATTTCCTGGTCAGTATACCGAAGAAGAATTGGCGAACACAAATGGGTTTTAAGCTAAGCCCGTCATTTGCACTTAGGAGCAGAGTTGAATTGATTTGGTACAATCAGAAAAGCGCTATAGAAAGAGGATTTCTGTCATTTGTGGATGCTATTTACAGACCCATGATGAAACCTTTTTCCGGAATCGTTCGATTGCAATACTTTGAAACAGATAGTTATAATACCCGGTTGTACGCCTATGAAAATGACGTTTTGTATAGTTATTCTATTCCTGTTTTTTACGATAAGGGCTACCGATACTACATGGCATTAAGCTATGACCTAACCAAAAAGCTATCTTTTTGGCTCCGTTTCGCCCAGACTATCTATCCTGACAAACAATCTATTGGAACCGGACTAGATGAGATTCCCGGTAACAGGAAAACTGAGCTCAGAATACAGGCTCGCTACCTGTTTTAGCTCATTTTAAAGGTGTTAGGATTTCTCATTCTTGTGTCATAGTTAAAAATGCCTCAATTCTGATGCAGCAACTCAAGCAAAAGTCATGTCTAATCTAACAGTCGTAAGTAAAACATAGGCTCTCTTCAACTAACTGCCACTCCGGTTAGTCCTACAACAAGGAAATGTGCTAGCATTGGCTCTCTTCTAATTATCTAACAAACGTGATTTAATCTGTACCTGGCGCCAGCATCTTCTCCGTAGCCCTTAGGAGGAATTTAAAATTGTTGTAAACCTAAAATTTGTTCACATGAGAAAAATTGCATCGCTGATAGCAATGTTGATGCTATTTCATGCATTGGCATTTGCTCAAACACGAACAGTTACGGGGCAGGTAAAGGACAGCAAGGGTGACCCCGTCCCATTTGCCAACATTACCGTTAAGGGAACCAACACCGGTGTAGCCGCAGATGTCAACGGTAATTTTTCCATAGACGTTAAGCAGGGCGAATCGCTCCTGGTAAGTTCCGCCAGTTTTGCCGAACAGGAGGTAAAATTGGGAACCTCTACTACGCTAACGGTTACATTACAACCACAGGGAAATTTGCAGGAGGTAGTGGTAACAGCACTGGGATTAAGGAGGACCAGGAATCAGGTTCCATTTGCCGCCCAACAAATAAAGGGCGATGAAGTATCAAAAACCCGGACAGCAAACTTTGTACAGAATCTTTCCGGTAAAGTTGCAGGGTTGGATATAAAGCAAAACAATACATTGGGTGGATCCACTAATGTTGTCATCAGGGGAAATAAGTCTATTACCGGAAACAACCAGGCTCTATTCGTAGTGGATGGAGTTCCTTTTAATAACGCAATTACAAATACCCGGAATCAACGGACAGGCAGGGGAGGCTACGACTTTGGTAGCGCCGCTGCGGATATTAATCCCGATGATATAGAATCCATTACCGTTTTAAAAGGTGCTGCAGCCAGCGCCTTGTACGGATCACAGGGAGCCAATGGAGTGATTTTGATAACCACTAAAAAAGCAGTAAGAGGATTGGGTATTACTGTTAACTCGGGTTTCTCAGTAGGCGCAATTGATAAAAAAACTTTTCCAAAATACCAGAAAGAATATGGCGGGGGATATGGCGCCTTTTATGAAGATCCTACTCACTTTTTTTTATACAGGGATATAGATGGTGATGGAACGGAAGATCTCGTCACTCCCTTAGACGCAGATGCCTCTTATGGTGGGAGATTTGATCCCAATTTAATGGTGTATCAATGGGACGCATTTGATCCATCTTCTGCCAATTTTGGAAAACAAAGACCTTGGGTAGCGGCCGCCAATGATCCTGTTGAGTTTTTTGAAAAATCTTTTTCCTCTAACCAAAGTATTTTTATAGATGGAGCTTCCGATAAAGGAACTTTTAAGCTGGGTTACACCCGAAATGATGACCAGGGAATTATACCTCTTAGCAAGATCAGCAAGAACCTGATAAACTTGGGTGGCACATACAAAGTCACTGATAAACTTACCGCAGGGGCCACTATTAATTTCTCAAATATCAAAGGGAAGGGCAGGTACGGTACCGGTTATGAATCAAGTGTAAACCAGATGATGAGTTTCCGCCAATGGTGGCAAACCAATGTTGATATAAAGGAGCAGAAAGCAGCCTATTTCAGGGAAAGAAAAAATGTAACCTGGAACTGGTCGGATCCTGGAAATCTCACCCCAATATATTGGAACAACGTTTATTTTACACTATACGAAAACTATCCAACTGATGATCGAAACCGGTATTTTGGAAATGTAAATGCCAATTATAAAATAACCGATTGGTTCACTATTTCCGGTAGAGCATCATTGGATGCGTATGATGAAATACAGGAAGAAAGAATAGCTGTAGGAAGTGTTACTGATAGCAGGCTTGACGCTCCGTCAGGCTATATAAGATTTAACCGTTCTGTGAGAGAAGCATTATACAATTTGCTGGCAAATGTAGATAAGGATGTCACAACAGATATTAATATCAAAGGGGTGCTTGGCGCAGGCCTCCGAAAAGAATATACCTCGACCATCAGGGTGGAAACCAATGGTGGACTGATTGTACCAAAGGTCTATAGCTTGTCAAACTCATTGAATACGCCTAATGCTCCTGAAGAATTTGAAGGAAGGAGAGAAGTGCAGGGCGTATTTGCAGGGGCTACTTTTAGCTGGAGAGACATGATCACCTTAGATGGAACCATTAGACGAGACGCTTCATCCACTTTGCCTAAAGGTAATAACGTCTACTACTATCCATCCGGCTCTGTCGGCTTTGTATTTTCAAAATTGCTGCCTGCTGCCAAATGGCTTTCCTATGGCAAGCTTCGGGCAAATTACGCACAGGTAGGTAATGATGCTCCCTTGTATTCCGTTCTTGATGTATACGCATTTATACCACCTTTTAGCGGCAATCCACAGTCTTCTGTAGTGGGAACAAAGAATAATCCCGACCTGGTACCCGAACGAACAAGAAGTTATGAAGCTGGTTTGGAAATGGCATTTATTAATAATCGTGTTGGCTTTGATATTAGTTACTACAAGGCAAAAACTATTGACCAGATTATCCCGGTTGTCGTGTCCACAGCTACCGGCTATAATTCAAAATTCCTGAATGCGGGAACTATTGAAAATAAAGGAGTAGAAGTTTCATTGAACGGATCGCCTGTTTCAACAAAAGACTTCTCCTGGAATGTAAATGTCAACTGGGCGAGAAACAGGAACAAAGTGACTGAGCTTTTTGAAGGAGCAGATAACCTGGTGCTGGCAGATTTCCAGGGTGGTATATCACTGAATGCTACACTTAATCATGCGTTTGGAACCATTCGGGGAGAAAACTTTGTGTATACAAATGGACAGAAAACAATTGGCGCCAATGGTCGTTACAAACTATCACCTACTTCCAATGAAGTAATCGGAGATCCAAACCCGGACTGGGTAGGTGGTATCAACAATACACTTCGCTATAAAAACTTGTCATTGAGTTTTCTGATCGATATGAAAAAAGGCGGAGATGTATTCTCCCTTGATTTGTATTACGGAATGGGTTCAGGAATGTATCCCGAAACGGCTGGTTTGAATGACCTGGGCAATCCTTCACGCAATACTATTGCAAATGGAGGAGGTATTATCCTGCCCGGGGTTAAAGAAGATGGTAAGCCCAATGATATCCGGGTTAGTAATACCAATTATGGAAGTTATGGCGGTTATGGACCAAGAAGGATGCCGGCAGCCAATTTCGTTTATGATGCAGGCTATGTGAAACTCCGGGAGGCAACAATTAATTATTCGCTGCCAAAAGAGTTGATATCAAAACTCAAACCATTTAAGGGTATTGATGTGTCTTTGATCGGAAGAAATCTTTGGATCATAGATAAAGATCTTCCCTACGCAGACCCGGAAGATAACTTAAGTGCTGGCAACCTACAAGGTTACCAAAGTGGATCTTATCCAACCATAAGAACCTTTACGCTAAACTTAAAGCTGAATTTTTAAAAAAATGACCATGAAAAAAATACTCATCTACCTTGCTGTTATTTTTTTGATGGCAGCGGGTTGTACCAAGGAACTGACGAGTTTGAATGTCGATCCTAAAAATCCATCTACTTCTCCCTCCTATGCATTTTTTACCAATGCACAAAGGGCATTCGCAAATACGATGACCTCGTCAAATGTTAATTTAAATATATTCAGGTTGATTACACAGTATTGGCAAGAGACCACCTATACTGATGAAAGTAATTATGACCTGGCTACGAGGGAAATAAATGATGCGATTTGGAATGCCTTATACCGGGATGTATTGCGTGATTTCCAGGAAGCAAAAACTTTGATACCGTCGGACGTATCTGATGCAACACTTCAGAAAAATCAACTGGCCATCACCGAGATACTGCAGATATACGCTTTTTATTACCTGGTTACTACTTATGGTAATATTCCCTACACCCAGGCCCTGGACATAGCCAATGCATTTCCTGTTTATGATGATGCAGCAACAGCTTATAACGACTTGCTGACAAGATTGGATGCAGCTATTAACAATTTGGATGTTGCCGGCGAAAGTTTTGGCTCAGCAGATATCATCTATGGAGGGGATGTCGCTTTATGGAAAAAATTCGGGAATTCCTTGAAATTAAAAATGGGGATGACTATTGCCGATGCGGATGCGGCCAAAGCAAAAACAGTTGTTGAGTCAGCAGCTACATCGGGTGTATTTACTTCAAACGACGATAACGCAAAATTTGCATACCTGGGAGCTCCGCCCAATACAAATCCGATCTGGGTAGACCTGGTTCAAAGCGGACGGCAGGATTTTGTCGCTGCCACTACTATCGTCGAAGAAATGAAAGACAGGAGTGATCCCCGGATTCCTTTATATTTCACCGTGGACGGATCTGGCGTTTATTCAGGTCTGGACCCTGGAGTGGCGGGTAGCTATTCAGCTTTTTCAAAACCCGACGAAGCTATTGTATCACCAGACTTTCCTGCTACGCTGTTGGATTATGCAGAAGTGGAATTCTTGCTTGCAGAAGCACTTCAAAGAGGGTTTGCAGTGGGAGGAACCGCAGTTACCCATTATAACAATGCTATTACTGCTTCAATACTTGACTGGGGTGGTACGGAGGCCCAGGCAACCGCCTACCTGGCACAACCTACGGTTGTATTTAGTCCTGCCAACTGGAAAAAAAGCATTGGCGAGCAAAGGTGGATAGCGCTTTATAATCGTGGTTTTGAAGCATGGATCGAATGGAGAAGGCTCGATTACCCACAGTTGCTGCCCGCTGCTGATGCTGATCCCCAAGTCATTCCTGTGCGTTATCCCTATCCCGTAAATGAGCAAAACGTAAATACAACAAATTACAAAGCTGCGGCTGACGCAATCGGCGGCGATGAAAAAGAAACAAAGCTTTGGTTTGATAAATTTTAACCAGGTGAAATTTTAGCTTTAATAAGAGGCTGTCTTAAAAGGACAGCCTCTTCATTTAATTATGTAGAAAATTGCGTCATGGCAGGAGGAAGTGGTATAGTAAATATTGTATGAGCACTAATTATATGTTTAGCAACAATACTGGTTTACTCGTAGCTATATTAATGTCGGTAATGATTTGTTAAGAAAATCAATTGTTGATGCAGCAATCATTGCTATAGTTCTGTCCTACCAATTGTCATAAAGCAAAAAAACTGGCTTTCCGCGTAAACTAACTATCCAGCTACAGTTAGTATTTAAAAGAGGTATTGTTTTTTAAAGACCGGAATCTCACTTCTGTTTACAACCACTATATCTCCGTACCGTACACAAGCCGCCACTACTCCGTGCCTACACGAGGATTTTATTTGTTGTAAACTTTAAATTAATTCACATGAGAAAATTCGCATCACTGTGTGCAGTGCTGATGCTATTTAATGCATTTGCATTTGCTCAAACCCGTACTATAACCGGGCAGGTCAGGGATGACAAAGGTGAACCCATTCCCTTTGCTACCATTACTGAAACCGGAACCCGGAAAGCTACCAAAGCCGATGATAAAGGGTTTTTCAGCATCATTATTAATGAAGGAGGTAAGATCACAATCACTGCTGCAGGTCACCAGCAAAAAACCATTACCCCTGAAAGTGGTTCTCAGGACATAGTGCTGACTATTAGTGCGGGTGAATTAACAGAAGTTGTCGTTACCTCTTTGGGGGTTAGTAAAGCGAGAGAAAAAATTGGATACGCTACAACAACCTTTAAAAGCGAAGATATAAACAGAACTGCCCCTGTCAGCGCACTGGACGGGTTGCAGGGTAAAATTGCCGGGGCTGATATTTCTACCGTAGGGGGGCAGCCTGGTGCTTCTTCAAAAGTAATTCTAAGAGGATATTCATCACTGCAGGGAAGTAACCAGGCCCTGATTATCATTGACGGTGTTCCTCTCAACAATAGCCGATTGGGTTCAGGTGGTGGTCTGGATTTTGGTAACGGATTAAATGATATTAATCCCAATGATATTGATAATATAACTATTCTGAAAGGTGCGGCAGCTACTTCGCTTTATGGATCCAGAGCACAGAATGGTGTAGTGGTTATTACAACAAAAAAAGGCAGGTCCGGTAAATTAAAAATTGATTTTTCCAGTTCCTATATATATTCGACGGTGGCAAAACTGCCGGAATTTCAAAACACCTTTGGACAGGGTTGGAATGGTCTGCATTATAAAGAGGAGAACGGCAGTTGGGGACCAAAACTCGATGGTGTGGAAAGGCTTTGGGGCAGTACAGTGGATAATTCACGGTTGATTAAGCCTTTTTCGGCTGTGAAAGATAACGTAAAAGATTTTTATGATCCGGGACTGGAAATGAATAATTCAATTTCTCTAAGAGGCGGAAATGAAAATGCCAATTTCTTTTTCTCTTATGGGAACGTACATAGCGATGGTATATTACCTTCTGATGCTGACTCCTACAACAGACACACAATTTCTTTGCGAAGCCAATTAAAAGCAGCTGATAAATTTACCATCAGCAGTTCCCTGAATTATATTAATAAATATGGCAGCAATGTGACTACCAATGATGATGAAGCTGGCTCAGGCACATTTGAAAACATCATTCAAATTGCAAGAGATATACATATTGTTGACTTTAAAGATTATACTAATAAATTTTTTAATGTCGACAACTATTTTACCCCCTATGCGGCCAATCCTTACTTTTCACTTTATGAAAATGGCAACCGGTTAAATAATGACCGTTTCTTTGGTAACCTCGAATTGGCTTATATTATTAATAAATCGCTAAATGTAAAATGGAGAACAGGTGGTGATTTTACCAACGCAAGGCTTAAAGATTGGCAAGCTATCGAGCGCCCCAAACCAGGCTCCTGGAGAGGACCTTTGCCTACAAATTTTGAAGGTGCTTCCTACACCGCGAAAGTAGGAGGGGTTACTGAAAGAAGTGATTATATAGGTGAGATCAATTCTGATATCTTTTTAAATTTTGAAAGGGATATTACAAACGATTTTAATCTTTCCGGTTTCATCGGGGGAAACTTTAACCAACGGCAAGGACGGGCACAGGTTTCAAGAATCACCGATTTGTTAATTCCGAATTTTTACAATCTCTCCAACACGACAGGTATCCCCAACACAACCGAAGCGATTTCCAAAAGAAGACTTTTTGGGGCATACGCACAAGCTAACCTGGCCTATAAGGATTATCTGTATTTATCATTAAATGCAAGAAATGACTGGTCATCCACTTTGCCGGAAGGAAAGCGTTCTTTCTTTTATCCCGGCGCCAACCTGAGCTTTGTTCTTTCAAAACTGGTGGATATTAAACCGGCTAAAGTTGATTATTTGAAAATCAGGGTTGCCTATGGACAAACTGGTAAAGACGCCGATCCTTATCTGCTGGAATCAGTGCTAGCAAGAGGCAATGTGGGGTTGGGATTTGGTAACATCCTTTTCCCTATTGGTGGTGTATCAGCGTTTGAATTAGCGAATGTTATTGGAAATAAAGCTTTGGAGCCCGAAATTACTACTGAATTTGAAGTTGGGTTAGAGGCTAAGTTTTTAAAAAGCAGGATTGGAATAGATGTTTCTTACTACAACAAAGTATCTGATGGTCAGATACTGAATATACCCATTGCCCCAAGTACCGGTTATACATCACAGGTAGCAAACTTCGGTAAGCTGGAAAACCAGGGTATAGAGGCCACCCTGAATATTGTGCCGGTGAAAACGAAAGATTTTACCTGGGACATCAATTACACATTTACCAAAAATACCAATAAAATCAAAGAGCTGCCTTCTGGTTTAGACAAGGTTGACTTTACAAGTTATTTTGCGATAAAGATGGTAGGCCGGGTAGGTGAGCCGATGGGAATTATTGAGGCTCCCATACCTACGTTGACCGATGATGGAAAATATGTTGTTAATGGCTCTAACGGGTTTTTAATACCAACAGGTGAGGACCATTCTTACGGCAATGTGCAGCGTGATTTTATTATGGGGCTAAATAACTCTTTCACCTACAAAAACTGGAGACTCGGCTTTACCCTGGATTATCGTAAAGGGGGTCATTTTGTTTCGCGGACAGCTGATCTTACATATTTTGTTGGCAATGCCTACCTGTCTCAATATAATAACCGCCGTCCATTTATTATTCCTAATTCAGTGGTTCAGGACGGTGTGGATGCTCAGGGCAAGCCCGTTTATATTGAAAATACTCATCCGATAGATATGACCAATTTTAATTCTTATTGGTACCATACTTCCAATGACGCTTTTGCCTGGGGTAACATGATTTTGCCCAGGGATTTTTTAAAACTCAGAGATGTTAGCTTAAGCTATACTCTACCCAAAACATGGTCTGGGAAAATTAATGCCGAGTACATTACCCTAACAGCAATTGGAAGAAATATCCTGCTTTGGACTCCTGAGCGTAACATCTTTATTGATCCGGAAATTTCTGACCTCGGAAACGATTTTCTCAGTGAGTTTGGTGAACAGGCTGCGGCTCCTTCTACAAGGTCATACGGCGTTTCTCTTAGAGTCGGCTTTTAAAAATGTATAATTTTTTAAATTATTCAGAATATGAAACGATTAAATAAAACCCTTTTCTTCACGTTGGCTGGAATCATATTTCTGGCCGCTTGCAAAAAGGAACTCGATATTAATACAGATCCCAATAACCCATCTTTATCTCAGGGTACTCCGAAATTAGTATTTCCAGTAGCTGTTGCTTCAACAGCCGGAAGACTGGGTGGAGACCTTGCTATCCTGGGTGGTATCTGGTCGCAATACTGGACCCAAAACACGACTTCAAATCAGTATAAGGAAATTGATGCGTTTGGATTAACCAAGACGGATTTTAATGGGGCCTGGAATGAATTATTTTCCGGCGCTTTGTCTGATTTGTCTTTTGTAAGAACCAAAGCAAAAGAAAGTGAAGACTGGACTTTTTATCTTTTAGGCACAGTTATAAACGTATATACATTTCAAATGTTAGTGGATTTGTATGACCAGGTGCCTTATACCGAAGCTTTTCAGGGTTCTGATAATCTGCAACCGAAATTTGATGACGGCGACACCGTTTATAAAGCCTTGATTGCAGCTTTAGATGATGCCTTGTCCAAAGATTTCTCACTAAGCACCAATACTTCACCCGGCAGGTATGATCTGTTGTTTCCAGGAGTTGGTAATGATGATGTGGAGGCTGAAATTGATTGGCTTAACAACAATAATTTGGACAAATGGATTCAATTTGCCAATACGCTAAAGCTGAAATTATATTTAAGAATGGTTTATGCTAAACCAACGGAAGCAGAAGCCGGAATAAAAGGCATGATTGATAACGGAGCAGAATTTTTAAGTGAAAACGCCTGGCTTAATGTTTTTGAGAATCTTGCTGATAAAAGCAATCCGTTATATGAGTATAATTTCAGAAAGTTGAATACCGATGCCAATCTGAAAGCCAGTTTTACTTTCTTATCCTGGCTCCAGGCCAATTCTGATCCTCGCATACCTTTTTATTATCAACCGCGTACCGGAACCACCAATCAATACCAGGCTATTCACCAGGGCGATTACCTGAACCCGGACCCTGCATTTAACACGGCTTCAAAGGCACTGGTTTTAGCTATTGATCCGGTTGATTTTATTTCTTTAGCTGAGTCTTATTTTCTACAGGCCGAAGCCCTGGAGCGTTACTATGGAGGCGCAGGGGCAAAAGCTATGTATGACGCCGGCGTATCTGCTTCATTTACCCGTTATGGGTTGAGTGCAGCAAGTTTTTTGGTTCCCGGAGGTAATTATGAATATCCCGCAGGAGATTTTGAGCAGAAACTGGAAGCCATTATTACTCAGAAATGGGCTTCTATGCCAAATTCCCATTCCTTGGAAGCTTTTTTTGAAAAAAACCGGACAGGTTATCCCAAATACAGCCCGGTTTATTCCACAGATGCAGCATACATTCCAGGGCAGTTTGTTTATCCTTTTAATGGAGTAACTCCCGGAAAACAATTTGCTAAACGGCTGGTATTTCCGGATTCAGAAAGAAGCAAAAATTCCAATACACCGCCGGAAGAGCCCATTACTAAAAAAATTTGGTGGGATGTTAAATAACCATTTAAAAATCATGATATGGGAACAATATTAAAAATCATTTATGCTTCTTTTATTTCAGGACTGATACTATCAGCCTGTGCAAAAAAAGAGGAATTTAATAATAATGATCAGCATGTTGGTAAAAACTCAAGAATAATTTATTTCCCATCGGTAACTATTAAAGGGGATCGTTTAATTATTCTGGATGTCGGTGCATCTTTTACCGAGCCCGGCGTAACAGCCCTGCTTAATAACGAACCGGTAACTTTTACAACAACGGGTTCTGTTAATACGGCCAGCCCGGGAGTTTATGTACTTGAGTATGCCGCCGAAAACCAAGAAGGATACACGGCTTCTGATTGGAGAACCGTA
Source organism: Terrimonas pollutisoli (assembly GCF_029360765.1). Taxonomy (GTDB): domain Bacteria; phylum Bacteroidota; class Bacteroidia; order Chitinophagales; family Chitinophagaceae; genus Terrimonas_B; species Terrimonas_B pollutisoli. The sequence goes on from NZ_JARKNA010000001.1 coordinate 766,180, forward strand.
GTTGTAATAGGCAATGATGTAGCCGCAAATGACTTTTCAGGTACCTATAACAGAGCGGTCACAAATGTTAATAGCACATGGACAAAAACTGCAAATGGTGTTTATACGGTAGAGAATCCGGGAGGCGCAGGGGTTGGCGCCGGATTGGAAGTGATCGCTGTTAACTACCAGGGTAATAAAATTAAAATACCAAGACAGATTTCGCCTGATTTTGGCGAGGTTAGTTCAGGAAATGAAACTTATACACCAACGCCTCCACCTGCGAAATATTCCTGGAGTTTTTTTGCCGGTGGTTACGGTACACAGCTTAGAACTTTCATTAAACAATAAAATGAAAAAAAATGAAATGAGCCATGATAATACCTGTCACCAACCGGAATGATTATTTAGCGAACCTGTCTGCCGACAGGCAGGATTCCATCTCGAAGCAGGTCTGGGACAAGTTATGGCCAAAAAACAATAAAAAATAAGCATATGAAAATAATATTATCTAAATCTTTGGTTGTTGCTGTTGCATTAGGATTTGTGATTAGTTCATGTCAGAAAAAACCGGACATTGAATATACTTCTACGGTCAATATGTCTGCGGAATGGTTTGTCAGGTATTATGATGATACAGCCCCTACTGTGGCATTAATCCCCTATCGCGATTTGCTGACTTATAACACCTCAGATCCAAATCGTAGCCAGGTATGGATTGATGATCATTTTTGGCCGTTTAAAGCAAAAGCAAATGTGGATTATACTAATTTGACCTTTGTTACGACCGACAATGCGGAAGATATATTGAGTGGTGGGAAGGTTAAAATTTATGAAGGAAAAGTTATTCAGGGAGCAGGCATATCCAAATCCGGGAACAAGGTCGACAGTATTTTTTTAAGAGTTGAATTTCTTGATGATGATCCTGGTTTCATTTATCAGATTCGTGGTCATCAGCGTACTGGTTTTTTTGAAGACGAATATTAATTCATCAGTTATCAGAAAATCTTAATATAATAACAGGAACTGACTTCTGGTTCAAAACATACTTCGGTTCAAGAATTTTCAATTGCACTGACTTTCAGAGTTGGTGCAATTCTTTTAATACCCTCTAATGCGATCTTTCTTAGCAGACAGCTACATAGCAGGCTGCTATGAAATGCAGAACCCTTACAATTTTAATTTTAATCAAGAAGTTATTTTTTTATTAAAGGCGGTAATGATTTGTTAAAAAAAAAGTTATCTTGGCGCAGCAAAATTCATGGTTAGGGTGTCTCATCTAACGGTTCATTACTTGAACCTGACCTTTTTCCATTGGATTTTAATGTTTTAAAAAACTAAACAAACAATTAACATGAGAAAAATTGCATCACTGCTTGCGGTGCTGATGCTGCTATGCTTTTTTGCATTTGCACAAACTACCCGCACTGTAAAAGGGGTAATTAGGGATGACAAGGGAGAGCCTATTCCCTTTGCAACTATTTCCGAAGCCGGTACTAAAAATGCTACAACTGCAGACGCAACCGGATCTTTTTCAATTAAAGTAAAAGAAGGGGCTAAACTAACAGTTTCTGCTACTGGATTTAACACTAGTACAGAAACTCCCGGAGCTGGAGATTTTGTGGTTTCTTTGGCCAAAAAGGTCGGAGAAATGCAGGAAGTAGTTATTACAACTGCTTTAGGTGTGGCTAAAACTAAAAAGTCACTTGTTTATTCGACTCAAACAGTAAATGCAGCCGAGCTAAATAAAGTTCGGGCTACAGATATTTCCGCTGCTTTGGCCGGTAAAGTATCAGGATTGCAGGTACTTGGAACTCCCAGTTCTAACTTTGGCGAAGGAAACGTAAGAATTCGTGGTTCTGCTTCGCTGGAAGGAGGAAATCCTATTTATGTAGTAGATGGTACGGTCGTAAATCTTGGTGCTATAAACTTGGATGATGTCGAAAGTCTTACTGTATTGAAAGGGCCTTCAGCTACTGCAATCTATGGTGTTCGTGGTTCGGGGGGTGTTATTTTGATTACTACAAAAAAAGGAACTAGAAAAGCTCCTTCAGTTATGATCAATTCGCTGACAGAAATTGGAAAGGTTTCTTTGCTGCCTAAGTACCAGAATGAATATGGTGGTGGATATTCCCAAGATTGGGAAACATTTGAGTTTAATCCGGCAGTTCATCCTGCCGAATGGGCTGCTTTCGAAGGCCAGAAACTGGTTGACTATGGCGCTGATGAAAGCTGGGGACCAAAAATGGATGGTACTCCTCACCGTTCAGCATATAGCTGGTATCCTGGAGAAAAATTTGGTAAACTAACACCATTTTCCCCTCAGCCTAATAATGTAGAAGATTTTTATACCAATACACTCCGCCTTAATAACAATGTAGTTTTTGAAGGGGGGGGGACAAATACTACTTACAGGTTAAGCTACAACAACAGGGTTACTACACTTCCTTATCCTAATACAAGAAAGGAGGAAAACATTTTTTCGATTAAAGGTGCTGTAGATATATCTCCTAAATTAACAGCCAGTTCAAATATTAACTTTTTAAATATCAAGCAAAAAGGTGATAGAACTGAAGGCTACACGAACGATGGTCAAAACATAAGCCAGAACTTCAACCAGTGGTGGCAGCGCCAGATAGATATTAAAGAGCAAAGAGACTACATAAATCCGGCAGGAGGGTTTAAAACATGGAATATAAGAAGCCCGATAGATTCAAGACCTGCCTATTGGGATAATGTTTACTACCAGGTATATGAAAGTATCCGCAGAAGATGGCAAAACAGAATCTATGGTGATGTAAATCTTACGTACAAAATCATAGATAATCTGAAGGCTTCTGTGATCTTCCGGGCGAATGTGCTAAACAACGGTGGTGATGGACGCATAGCCAGTGGTGGACTTGAGCTAGATAAATATGAAATTTTTAACGGTCAAACCGCGGAATACAATGGAGAGTTTTTGATTGAGTACAAAAAAAGATTTGGCAATTTTGGTTGGGAGCAATTTGTGGGCGGTAATAAGCGTAAAGATATCCGTCGTGAAAACTCAGCTAATACGGTTGGCGGTTTATCCGTACCGGATTTATACAGTATAACTGCAAGCAAAGACAGGCCGAATGTAGATAATATCTGGAGAGAGTATAAGATTAATTCTCTTTATGCAAGAGGTACGTTCGACTATAAGAATTTCCTGTTTGTTGATTATTCAATCCGGAATGACTGGTCATCTGCTTTGCCAGAAGGTGAAAATTCTTATTTATACCCATCTGTCGGCTTAAGTTTTGTATTTACTGATCTGCTTGCAGGTTCTAATGTAAAACGAATCCTGAACTATGGTAAATTAAGAGCTGCTTATGGAAGAGTAGGATCTGACCTCGATCCTTACCAGCTACAAGCTACTTATGGCTTAGGTACACCATATGGTAGTAGTCCAACAATGAATGTTCCTACTACTGTTTTTGATCCGGCTATTAAACCATCTCTTTCCAGCGAATATGAGTTTGGAACTGAACTTCAATTTTTTAATAGTAAATTGGGTGTAGATTTCAGCTGGTATAGAAAAGACGGGATTGATCAAATTCTTCCTCTTACCACTACTCCTTCTTCAGGGTCATCAAGAGTATTTATCAATGCAGGGTTGATCCGCAGCCAGGGATGGGATTTGATCGTAAATGCAAAACCTTTCAGTGGTAGAGATTTTCAGTGGAATATTCAATTTAACCTTGCAAAAAATACCTCAAAAGTGCTTGACCTGGATACTACAAGAAATATCCGCAGTTATTTATTAGGTTCATCTTCTGGTAATAATCAGGCTGCAGCATTTGGTCCACAGGTGCAATCAAGGGTTGGAGATGAATGGGGTACTTTCATCGGTACAGGTTATAAAATAGATGAAAAAAGTGGATTGCCGATTGTTAATCGTGATGCTACTTCTGGCCTTTTTACTGGTTTTGCAAGACAGACAAGTAAAAATCTTGGTTCGGCCCTGCCAGACTTTACAGGTGGATTTCTTACCAGTTTTTCATATAAATCATTTTCTGCCAGCGCTACTTTCTCTTTTGCGAAAGGTGGAAAGTTCTTTTCAACAACCAAAATGTTTCTTTTGTACTCCGGTCTGCATGAAGAAACAGTGGGTTTAAATGATAAAGGAAACCCGGTGAGAAACGATCCTGCTGCTGGGGGTGGTGTTCGTCTTAATGCCGTAAATGCTGATGGTACTGCTTATACAGAGTATGTTGATGCCCAAACTTACTATGGCGCTCTACAAGGGGTAGATGATCCATTTATGTTGGATGCATCTTATGTGAAAATGTCCGAGGCAAGAGTTGGTTACGATATTCCGATGCATAAGTGGGTTAAAACTGTTAAGAGCCTCAATGTTTCACTTTTTGTTCGCAACCCATGGATGATTTATTCAAAAACAAAGAAGTGGGGGATTGATCCTTCTGAACTGGAAAATGCGAATGCTTTTTATGAGGGTGGACAATTACCACCAGTAAGAAGCTTTGGATTGAACGTATCAGTTGGCTTTTAATTTAAATGTTAATTACGATAACAAATTAATTATATGAAAAATAAAATAATAGCATTTGCGATTGGTTCAGCTGTGGTGGCAAGTGTTGGACTGACAGGGTGTAAAAAATTTGAGGATACCAATGTTAACCCTTATGCCACTACAACCCCGGTTACCCAAAATCTGCTTACCGGTGCGCTTCGTTCTTTGCCAAGTGTTACCAACTCTGCCGTCGGCGCTCTTTATGCACAGCATATAGCAGAAGTACAGTATACAACTACCAGCAGGTTTGCAGATATTAATGTATCATATGCTGCATTCTACACAGGTCCGTTGCTTTCTTTACAAAAGATTATCGACTTTAATTCAGACCCTGCAACTGCTCCGACTGTTGTTGACGGTGGGTCTAATGCCAACCAAATTGCTGTGGCACGTATACTAAAGGCTTATTTCTTTTTTCACATTACTAACAGATGGGGAGATATTCCTTACAGTGAAGCATTGAAGCAAGGCGACAATTTGGCGCCTAAATTTGATAAACAGCAGGATGTTTATACAGACCTTTTCAAGGAGTTGAAAGAGGCAGCTAATCAATTTGATGGTGGTAAAATAGTTGCGGGTGATATTTTCCTGGGTGGCAGTGTAAACAAATGGAAAGCATTTGCTAACTCACTTAGACTTGTAATGGCTTTACGCCTTTCTAAAGCAGATCCTGCTAAAGGTAAAGCAGAGTTTATTGATGCAAAAAATGCTGGTGTTATCCTGACAAATGCAGAAACCTACAAATACAATCATTTAAATGAAACAGCAAATGAAAGTGCATGGTATGCCCGTTATTTGACCCGTTTTGATTATGCAATCAGCAAACCATTTCTCGATTATTTGCAAAGCGTAAATGACCCAAGAATTCCTGCATTTGCAGATAAGCCTACAGATGGTAATGCAAACTATAAGGGAATGCCTTATGGGTTAGATGTTACTACTGGTATTCCTAATAATTCCATTTCATATATTGGTACAAACCTGAGAAAGCAAAATTCGCCTGAATACATTCTTTCGGCTGCACATGTGTTATTTACATTAGCTGAAGGTGAAAAAAGAGGATGGAATGCAGGTAATGCACCAAATGATGTGGAGGCTGCTAAATTTTATCTTGATGGTATAAAAGCATCAATGGAGCAATATGGTGTTTCAGGTGGTTATGCTGCTTACGTATTGCAGCCTGATATTGTATATTCGGCTACGGATGCGATAAAACAGATTTCATATCAAAGATGGATTGCACTTTATTTGAATGGATTTGAATCCTGGATGGAGTGGAGAAGAACAGGATTCCCAACTCTCAGCCCTGGACCTGCTCCCCTTACCTCTGATGGGCAAATCCCAAGAAGACAAGCTTACACTACTTTGGAAAGAGATTTAAACCTGGATAATTATAAAGCGGTTTTGCAATCGCAGGGCCCGGATGAACTTAATACAAAAATTTGGATAGATAAACCATAGAATTATCATTGCAAATAAAAATGAAAAGGCTGTCTTGATAGGCGGCCTTTTCATTTTTGGTTGTCTTGCCTTAATAAAAGTTCGGTTTTTGAGAATTCAAAATAGTCTGGCTTAAAGCGACTTAAAAAGCGATATTTGCTTTTATAATTAATTATTTATTTAATTTAAAAAGATGCCCGACCAACCCCAACCCAATCAACTCAATATAGAAATCTCCGAAGAAGTAGCAGAAGGTTCGTATGCCAACCTGGCGATCATTACCCATTCGCATGCGGAGTTTGTCATCGACTTCGTGAATGTGATGCCTGGTACACCAAAGAGTAAAGTCAAATCACGAATTATACTGACACCACAGCATGCAAAAAGGCTCATGAAAGCCATCACAGAAAATATTAGCAAGTACGAAGCTGCGAATGGAACAATAAAGGACTTGGAAGAAATTCAGTTACCATTAAACTTTGGCGGCCCTACTGCACAGGCTTAGGGAGTCAGGAGACTTGAATCTGGAGTTCGGAGCCGGGAGGTATTTTTCAAATAAATTTTTCAGCGTTATTAATCATATACCAAATCAATTTTCCAACCTCTGTATTTAATGTAGTCAATTCATGATATTCAACTTCAGTTAAATAAGAACAGTCTTTGGCGAAATCAAGCCAGACTTCTGTCTCCGCATTTTCTGTTTCTGAGTCATTTAACTTACTAATAAAATAGCCTTTGTAGCTTTTTCTTCTGAAAGCCTCAGCAAGATTTGCACATACAGCCGGGATGACCTTCTTATCTGATCGGTAAGTGAATATCTCTCTTCAGGGGGATTTTTTTTTGATAGAATAAATATTTTCATAGCAATATCATACCCTTTTTGATAAGCTAACAAATCTTTATAATGTCCCATAAGTTTCTTTATGATGTTATTGAACGTTTTTTGCCTTAGCTCCCGACTCCGAACTTCCGGCTCCCGCCTTAAAGTAACCCTTCATCCGCGAAACTATAATAGCCATCGTCACTCACGATGATATGATCAAGAACCCGGATATCTAAAAATTTTGCTGCTTCTTTTATTTTGGTAGTTAACTCCTCATCAGCACGACTGGGTCTCAAACTGCCGGAAGGATGATTGTGACAAAGAATAATACTGACAGCATTTTGTTCCAATGCTTTTTTTAATATTATCCTGGGATCCGCTACAGTACCGGTAATACCACCCTCACTGACAATCTGAAAATGATTGACCTTGTTTGATCGGTTTAAAAAGATAACAGCGAAAACCTCGTGGGGATAATCTTTTAAAGCTGTCTGTAGATAATTGGCAATATCAGAGCTGCTGTTGACAATAGCTTTTTCCAACGATGCACTTGATTGTCTTCTTCGTCCAAGTTCCAGCGCTGCGACGATAGTTATTGCTTTGGCTTCCCCGATTCCTTTAATTTTCATCAAATCCTTTACTGAGAGTTTGCCCAATTCGACCAGGTTATCCTTTCCGAGTTTTAGAATCTCTTTGCCAAGATCAACTGCCGTTTTATTTTTCGATCCATTGTGAATAAGAATAGCAAGCAATTCCGAATTGCTGAGGTTTTCCGCACCCCTGGATAGTAATTTTTCTCTGGGTCTATCGTCTTTTGCCCATTGCTTAATAGAGTGTTTATTCTCTTGCATAAAACAAGTTTAACTAATATTTTTATTCTTACAATACAACATTAGTAGTATTGCTATCCTGAAAAGTCAAAATCCAATTTTTACTGAAAAATCTAAATCCTGCAATTATGAGAACTAAAAAGTCTTCAACCATTGGTGCTTTGCACCCCATTCTTTTCTTTGCAGTAATGTACGTGGTAGTATTATTTTTCTCCATCTTCATTTGTTCTTCGTTGTTTTATAGCTTTAACTCAGACTTTGCAGATGAGCCTGTGGTGAAGACGGAGCAGCCAGCTAAACAAAAGAATTTTCCAGTACAGGTTTCTACAGCAGCAGTAGTACGTTAACCTTTCCCGAAGCATGATTTTTTAACCCCGCAGGTGTGGCGATTGCGATGATAGTAATATCTTCGCCGCACATTTTTAAATTCATGCAATCTGCTAAAATTTTCTCCGGAACCAGCTCTGAATTATTGACCCAGGAGATTTGCAAGAGATATGGAACAAAGCCGGGAAAAATTAATATTCAACACTTTAGCGATGGTGAAATGTGTCCCACTTTCACCGAAAGCATCCGCGGTGATTTTGTTTTTTTAGTGCAAAGCACCAATTCCCCGGCCGACAATATTCTTGAACTGTTATTGATGATCGATGCTGCCCGTCGGGCCTCAGCATATAAGGTCATCGCAGTTTTACCTTATTACGGTTATGCCCGCCAGGACAGAAAGGACAAACCTCGTGTGGCAATTGGAAGCAAGCTGATAGCCAACATGTTGGTTGCTGCGGGTGCGGACAGGATCATTACCATGGACCTGCATGCACCGCAGATCCAGGGGTATTTCGACATACCGGTTGATCACCTGGATAGCCATGCAGTTTTTATTCCTTATATAGAGAATCTGAAGATGGAAAACCTTACCTTTGCCGCCCCTGACGTGGGTTCAACCAATCGTGTAAGGGAAATTGCCAACTACTTTAATGCAGAAATGGTCATCTGCGATAAGCACCGTAAGAGGGCTAACGAGATTGCGAGCATGGTAGTGATAGGAGATGTAGCCGGAAAGGATATTGTCATCATTGACGATATCTGCGACACCGGAGGAACTTTGGCAAAAAGCGCAGCTCTTTTAAAGGAAAAAGGTGCCAAAACAGTACGGGCCTTAATTACTCACCCGGTACTGAGTGGCAAGGCTTATGAAAACATTGAAAATAGTGTATTAGAGGAACTGGTTGTTTGTGACACTATTCCCCTGAAAAATCATAGTTCGAAAATTAAAGTGATATCGGTGGCAGAACTTTTTGCTGTAGCCATCCGGAACGCTTTTGAAAATAAAAGCATCACCAGTCTATTTATTCATTCGCAAAGACGGGATAAATAAATTGGCAGAAACCATAGCAAACAAATAAATAAACATAAAAAATGAAAACAATTACAATCAAAGGACAACTGAGGACCGGATTCGGGAAAACCGCCACCCGCCAGCTCCGCTCTCAGGAACAAGTGCCGGGTGTAATTTACGGGGGTGCTCAGGAGATCAATTTTTCAGCTCCTGCAGCGGCGTTTAAACCTTTAGTATACACTCCAAGTTTCCAGTTAGCTGAAGTAGATGTAGATGGCAAAATCTACAAATGCATCTTAAAAGATCTGCAATTTGATAAGGTTACAGATAGTCTTACCCACGTTGATCTTATGGAGCTGGTAGAGGATAAAAAAGTGATAGCGACTATTCCACTGAAATTTACTGGTAGCTCAAAAGGGGTGAAAGATGGAGGTAAGTTTATTGCTAAAATCAACTCACTGAAAGTAAAAACATATCCTAGATACCTGAAGGAGCAAATTGAAGTGTCTATTGACAACCTGGAGCTGAATGGCAATATCCGGGTAGAAGATGTAAAAGAAGAACATTACGAGATTTTGAACTCACCTCGTATTCCAATTGCTTCTGTTGTATTGACAAGACAGTTGAAGCAGGAAGAAGCTGCTGCACCTGCTGTTAAAGCCGCTGCGCCTGCCGCAGCACCAGCTGCCGCTGCAAAAAAATAAATCAGTAAAAGAATATTGTATAACCCGTGTCGCATTGATACGGGTTTTTTATTGGTTAATACGATATTTGGCAACTAAATGTGATAATTAAAAGACGCTTCTTTGAAATTATCTGTCCAGGATAAGCTATGAAATACTTGATTGTTGGCTTGGGAAATGTGGGTAATGAGTATGCTCATACCCGGCATAATATCGGCTTTGATGTAGTGAATGCCTTTATAACAAAGCACGGCGCAACTTTTCGTGTTGACCGTCTGGCTTATGTTGCAGACATAAAATGGAAAGGCCGGTCATTTATTTGTATTTGTCCCACCACCTATATGAATTTGAGTGGCAAGGCCATTAAATATTGGTTGGATAAAGAGAAAATAAGTCTTGAAAACATGCTGGTGATACTGGATGATCTGGCAATTCCGCTTGAAAAGCTCCGGCTTCGGCCTTCAGGGAGTGACGCTGGCCATAACGGTCTTAAAAGTATTCACGAGACATTGGGTAGTATTGAATATCCTCGCTTGAGGTTCGGTATTGGAAATAACTTTCCAAAGGGGAGGCAATCTGATTTTGTCCTGGGCAAGTGGCGAAAAGAAGAAGAACCATTAGTAAAATTGAAAATTGACAAATCTGTCGAAGCCATAGAGATTTTTGGCACGCAGGGGATAACGGCGGCTATGAACCTGGTAAATAATCACAAGTTTTGATTATGATAAGTCATATTGATTACTTATTTTAGCACTCCGACCCTGCGAGTTTTAAACTCCACTTACCCTATAGATTACCTGAATATATATGGGATCAACAGTCCATGGAGTAGTATCCGATGTATTTTAACACCAACCATCCAGATTTATGAAGATTTTTTGTGTAGGCCGTAATTATGTTGCTCATGCCGAAGAGCTTGGTAATGATGTTCCTGACGAGCCGGTTATTTTTATGAAGCCTAAAAGTGCAATGTTGCAGCCACATGCACCTTTTTATTATCCCGAGTTTACCAATGAATTACATTACGAATGTGAATTGGTGCTTCGCATAAGCAAAAATGGGAAATACATCCAGGATAAATTTGCCAGTAAATACTACGATGCAATTACTACAGGTATCGACTTTACGGCAAGAGATATACAAACAGAGTTAAAAGCAAAAGGATTACCCTGGGAGAAAGCAAAGTCCTGGGATAATTCAGCAGTGATAGGAAAGTGGGTACCCCTGACCGAGTTAAAAAACAAGAAAGACATCAATTTCAGCTTGTTTAAAAACCAGGAATTGGTGCAAAAGGGATCTTCAGCCAATATGATTCATGATTTTGACAGTATTGTTGCTTACATTTCTAACTACTTTTCGGTAAATATCGGGGACGTAATTTTTACCGGAACACCGGCCGGCGTCGGGGAGGTAGTGGTAGGAGACGAATTGGAGGGTGTACTGGAGGAAACAAGCATGTTCAAATTGGAAGTGAAATAAAGCCAATCGAAAAATCCACTCAAACAAACCAATTGCTTATAGCCATTCGCTCCGCGGATGGCTTTTGTTTTAATGCCATACTAACACTTGTTCCCCTTAAATTTGCCTTTCGTCCGGGGCCCCGAGCATGACGAAGGGACGGCGGATGCTTGCTTACATGACTGATATTTCATTACTACTGAAAGCATATAAGGCCATGAGCCTTGTAAAAAAAATGGCGGAAACTTATGAAAATAATCGCCCCATTTGCAAATACGTCCATTCTACCTCACGTGGCCATGAAGCTATACAATTAGCTACTGCCTTTCACCTGCAGCCGCAGGATTTTGTAAGCCCTTATTATAGGGATGAAAGCATGCTGTTGGGGTTGGGCTTTACTCCATTTGAACAAATGCTGCAATTGCTTGCCAAGGGAAATGATATTTTCACGGGTGGCAGAGAATACTATTCACATCCCAATTACAGGGGAGATGATAAGCCTACCATCATTCATCAAAGCAGTGCTACTGGCATGCAGACGATTCCGACAACAGGAGTTGCACAAGGAGTACAATATTGGGAGAGAAATGATTTAACAAGATTAAAAAAAGGAGCAGGAGGAGAGTTGCCCATCGTGCTGTGTTCGTTGGGAGATGCAAGCATTACTGAGGGTGAAGTAAGTGAAGCCTTCCAGTTTGCAGTATTAAAACAGTTGCCTATTGTCTACCTGATCCAGGATAATAACTGGGGGATTAGTGTTTCGGCAGAAGAAGCAAGAGCGATGAATGCCTTTGAATTTGCTGCCGGGTTTAAAGGGATGAATCGCATACAGGTCGATGGCAGTGATTTTGAAGCATCGTACGAAGTAATGAAGCATGTGTGTAATTCAGTTCGTAAAGAAAGAAAACCCTGGTTGGTTCATGCACAGGTGCCATTGCTTGGTCACCATACAAGTGGTGTCAGGAAGGAGTTTTATCGTACTGACAAGGATTGGAGCAAACACCTGGAACACTGTCCGAATAATAAGCTGCGGAAAAAATTATTAGAAAAAGGGCTAAAGGAAGATGAGCTATTGGAAATAGAAAAAGAAGCTGCTCAAGAAGTAGCTAATGACTTTGCACAAGCAATTGCATCACCTGAGCCTGATCCTTCAACCGCCACTGATCATGTATTTGTTCCCACTACTATCGTCGAAGAAAAAGGTACAAGAGAACCCGCAAATGCTGAAAAAGTATTAATGGTCGATGCTGCTCTCTTTGCTATTCGTGAACTGATGGAAGATCACCCTGAAGCTATGTTATATGGCCAGGATGTGGGACAAAGATTAGGTGGTGTATTTCGTGAAGCCGCGACATTGGCTGATCGTTTTGGAGATAACAGGGTTTTTAATACTGCCATACAGGAGGCTTATATTGTTGGGTCAACAGTAGGTTTGAGTGCAGTCGGGATAAAACCCATTGTGGAAGTGCAGTTTGCTGATTATATCTACCCGGGATTTAATCAACTGGTAACAGAGATTTCCAAGAGCTGTTACCTCACTTGCGGAAAATTTCCGATATCGATGATACTCCGGGTACCGACAGGTGCTTATGGCGGCGGGGGGCCCTATCACAGCGGTTGTGTTGAAACAACTCTTCTTTCCGTCAAAGGAATAAAAGTGGTATATCCTTCCAACGCTGCCGATATGAAGGGATTGATGAAAGCTGCTTTTCACGATGGTAACCCGGTAGTAATGCTGGAGCACAAAGGTTTGTACTGGAGTAAAGTACCCGGAACTGAAGAGGCAAAGACTATCGAACCTTCAAGAGACTATATCATTCCTCTTGGTAAGGCAAACATCGTACTGCAAGCCGGCAATACTGCCATAGAAAAAGGAGAAACTTGTGTGGTTATTACATATGGTATGGGAGTTTATTGGACTAAAGCTGCAGCTAAAAGTTTTCAGCAGCAGGTTGAAGTTGTCGATTTGAGAACACTATACCCGCTTGATGAAGAGTTAATTTTTGAAAGGGTAAAACTTCATGGTAAGTGTTTAATAGTTACAGAAGAGCAACAAACAAATTCATTTGCAGAAGCGTTGGCCGGGAGAATTAGCAAAAACTGCTTTTCTTTTTTAGATGCGCCTGTAGCAGTATTAGGTGCCGCGGATGTTCCCGCTATTCCTATGAATATTTTATTGGAGCAGGCTATTCTTCCCGAAAAAGGGAGAGTGATGGAGGCTATTCAACGTTTACTGAATCAATAGTTACTGGCTTTCAGTAGTAAAACGATAGCCAACGCCATGGATGGTTTCGATATTTACTGCAGGTTCAACCGCCAGCAGTTTTCGTAGTCTTGTTATAAATACATCCATGCTTCTGCCAAGAAAAAAATCATTCTTACCCCATACATTGGATAATATATCTTCCCGTTTCAACACTTTTCCGGGATGAAGACATAAAAATTCAAGTAGTTCTGCCTCCCGTTGAGTAAGGCTGACTCTTTCCGAGCCTTTTGTAAATTCCAACTCTGCAGGAATAAAATGAAAGCTTCCCACGGCGTATGATTTTTGCGTTGTAGGCATGATTAGCTTGTTTCGCCGTAGAAAGACATTAATCCTTGACAGCAATTCTTTCATGTTGAACGGCTTTACGATATAGTCATCACCACCGGATTCAAATCCTTTTAATTTATCTTCCTGCAATGATTTTGCAGTAAGAAATAAAATGGGAACCAAATCGCTTTTTTGCCTGATCTTTTTGGCAAGACTGAATCCATCGCGGTAGGGCATATTCACATCAAGTATACACAGGTCAGGATTTGTTTTTTGATATTGCTCCCAGGCTGTTTCACCGTCCGGACAGTTAATTACATTAAAACCTGCATCATTCAGGTTGTCTTTAATGATAAAACCCAGTTGCAGATCATCTTCGGCTACCAGTATGTTTATTTTTTCTTGCATAAAAATTTATTGATAAGGTAATTCGATAGTAAACTTGCTGCCATTGCCGGGACTGCTGTCTACTTGTATATTTCCATTATGCGCTTTTACTATTTTTTTTACAAAACTCAGGCCTATTCCAAATCCTTTAGCAGTGTACACTTCTCCGTTTTGTATCCTGAAGAATTTGTTAAATATTTTTTTAAGCTGCTTGGTATCCATTCCTATTCCATTATCCCGTATGGATAGTAGTACATGTGAGCCCTCGTTTTTCGTTGTAATATCTATGACAGGATCTTTCGAATATTTGATAGCATTATCGATAAGGTTCATAATCACTATTACCATATAATCTTTATCAGCTGATAAAAATGAATTGCTGGTTCCAGGTTGAAATGTCAGCTTAGCTTTTTTCTCAATAATGAGTGGATTAAGGTTGGTGATGGCTTCGCCGATTAATTGGTTCAGCTCCAGCTTTTCTTTATGCAGGTGTAGTTGATGTGATTCAGTATGGGCAAATCGTAAAAGATTTTCAATTTGTTTTTGTAAATATTGTGATTGATATTCTACAATACCGGCATAGGTGGAAAGCTTTTCCGGTTTTGAAATAATAGTAGGATCCTTTAATACTTCTGCGGCTAGATTGAGTACCGATACCGGTGTTTTAAATTCATGCGTGACACTATGAAGGAAGTCTTTTTGTGTTTCTGTTAAAAATTTTTGTTTATAAAAATAATATAGGCTGGCGCCAAAAAAGAGAAGTAACAGGAGTAAAATGATGCTGCTGGCTATCCAAACATTTAATTGCGAAAGAATGTATTGTTTCCGGTTAGGAAAATACAGGCTCAGGTAATTGTATGACGTTTTAATAACCGGCAGGGGTTTGCCGTTTTTGTGTTTACTGACAGGAGCGGCTAATAAGTTTGTGTAAGTATATTTGGCCGAATCAGCATTATATAAGCCGATATAGCAATTTGTGAATATGCCAAAATCTTCCAACTCGTATTGAAGGTAAGTAGAAAGCGAGTCTGTACTGACAGGCAAGCTGATATTGGCAAGGTATAAATTTGGTTGTGGGTTTTCAATCAGGTCGGTGAGTGTTGACGAATTGTAAATTTTAATGTTAAGATCTTCGTATAAACCTCTTACTGCTTTTACTACACTATGGTCAAATTCTTTTTGCTCGAACAAATAGACTTTTCGTAACCATACCAATTGAAATATCAGTATGATAGCGATCACCAGGCTGCTGATAAAAATGCCAAGCCGTATTGTAGAGGATCGTAGCGTGATAGCCATAGCTTAGTTACTGACACAAAGCTTTAAAAAGCAAAGAATATGTTTTGTTAACATTGGTTAATCGAAAGTTAACTGTTTTATACCTCGCACCAAAAAAAGAAGACGATCCAACAGGATCGTCTTTGCTGTAATCGAAAAACCACCAAACCAACTACTTATTTTCTACTTTTTTTGCCGCTTTGCTTTTGTGATGATGTTTCCTTTTTATAGGTACCATCGTCTTTTTTGATGTGGCAGGCTTAGGGCTTACACTGGTTGCAGCGGTTCCGCTTGCTGCTGACGTTGTCCTGGCACTTACTTGTTTGGGAGTCGTTGTTTTTGCCACGGATTTTTGTACCTGTGCATTTGCAGCCCCTGTTGCCAGTAAAAAAGCAAGTGCAGGGATCATGTACTTTTTCATAACTGTATTTTTATTTTCTTGAATTGATACTGCTAAGTTGCACCAGTTATTTTTCCCTTGTATAAAATGGAGGCCTCCTTAACCGTGGATTAACAGCTATTAATGAAATGTAAATAGCGGCGCTTCGGTTTAATTCAGGGAATAAAATGGCATTCCTTTGTAAGTAAAATAAATTAGAAAGAATAAAGTATCTGTAGAACTTTTCGTCGATGATTATAAAATAGCATAAGCGTAATTGTAGTTTTTTTGTTATAAAAATGAAATATAGTTGCAAATTTTTCTTTTCTTTGCAAAGTCAATGGGGCACAATAATTCAATACGGCGAGGAATATCACTCATGCTGCTGCTGGTTTTCTTCCAGCAAATAGGCGCCGGTTTATTTATTCATAACCTCCTTCACAACAAAAAACAACCAGTACAAACACAGGCCAAAAAGCACGAAAATGCAAAGGAGATCAACTTTGCTTGTTCTTGTGTTGACAATTTTTTAATGCCTTTTATTGAGGCTGACGAGCCTGTTGTCACGTCTCCATCGGTAGCTTATAGTAGCCCAGCTAATGCGGTTGCCGAGCCGGTTTATTTTACATCATTGATTTTTTCTTCTCTTCGCGGTCCGCCCATGTCTTAGAATAAATTTTTGTAGTTCCGGTTATATTCCGGGAGGTTGGTATTTATTTATTGAAAGGACTTTCTTTTTAATTTATTCTATTATGACAAAAAAGCGAATCGTATTTTTTTTCAGCGGGTTATTCTTTCTATATAACATTAACATTAATGCACAGGAAAGATCTGTTTTAACGGGCAGGGTAACTGATCAAAAGACAGGAACGCCATTGCCGGGTGCTAATATCCACATTCATGACATAAACCGCGATGCCGTGTCAAATGACAGCGGGCAGTATAAAACTTCTTTTATTCCTGCAGGCAACTACCTGGTTGAAGTGTCTTATATCGGGCATACCAGTACGGTGGAGAGAATAAATATAAACGGCGTTACTATCAAAGATTTTTCACTTAATACTGCGATTATAGAGCAGGAGGGAGTCACCGTCACAGGTGTGTCTACAGCTACCCGCCTGAAACAATCACCACAACCTGTTACTGTGCTGAAAAAGGCGGAGTTGTTAAAGATCAGCTCTTCTAATATTATAAATAGTCTGACACATGTAGCAGGCGTTAACGCATTAACAACGGGCCCTGCGATTTCAAAACCTTTTATTCGTGGCTTGGGCTATAACCGGGTATTGATTGTGAATGATGGCGTAAAACAGGAAGGGCAACAGTGGGGTGATGAACATGGTGTGGAGATCGATGATTATAGTGTGCAAAGAGTGGAAGTGTTGAAAGGGCCAGCCTCTTTGATGTATGGCTCTGATGGTCTCGCAGGTGTTATCAATATTCAGTCACTGGCGCCGGCACCCGAAGGAACAATCAATGCAAATATCCTGGGTGAATATCAAACTAACAGCAAGTTGCGGGGTTACTATGGTAATGTGACCGGTTCCAAAAATGGATTTAGTTTCAATGCGTATGGTTCTTACAAGGGAGCGCAGGATTATAAGAATAAATATGATGGATATGTATTCAACTCAAAATTCAACAACCGGAATGTTGGTGGAATGTTGGGTTATAGCGGATCATGGGGACACAGCTATTTGCGGTTAAGCAATTTTGACCAGCATATTGGGATGATAGAAGGGGAACGGGATGATGCGACGGGACAATTCTTAAAAGCGGTTGCCGGAGGCGGCGAGGAAATTGCCAATAAAAATGATTTTAGATCAATTGATCCTTTTGTTCCTTTCCAGCAGGTGCAGCATTTCAAAATTTCCTCGGATAATAGCTTTAATGTTGGCAAAAGTAAATTGGATATAGCTGCTGGATTCCAAAGAAACCAGCGCAAAGAATTTGGTGACGCTGACAATGCAGACGTGCCCGTTGCTTATTTTGATTTAAAGACAATTAATTATTCAGCTAAATTGAATATACCTTATAAAGGTCAATGGAAAACCAGTGTCGGCATATCAGGCATGAATCAAACCAATAAAAACAGGGCGGAAGAAGCAATTATTCCAGACTATCTTTTATTTGATTTAGGGGGCTTTGTTTTTACACAATATCATAAAGATAAGCTATCGCTGAGCGGTGGTTTGCGCTTTGATAACCGGCATGTGGAAGGCAAACAGATGTTGGATGGTACTGATATAAAATTTGCATCATTCACTAAAAATTTTTCAAACTTGTCAGGTAGTGCGGGGTTGAGTTATGAAGCCAGCAAGGAGCTGACATTGAAATTAAATCTAGCAAGAGGTTTCAGGGCCCCGACATTGGCTGAACTGGCAAGCAATGGTGCACACGAGGGAACCAATCGATATGAATTAGGTAACCAGGACTTGAAATCTGAAACCAGCTTACAGGCAGATGCCGGCATTGAATTTAACAGCCAGCATATCACACTGGGTGCAGGTATTTTTTTCAATGCCATAAATAATTTTATTTACTATCGTAAAGTGTTGAATGCAGCAGGTACAGATTCGCTGGTTGTAGATCCTGAAAGCGGGAACCTGTTAAATGTTTTTGCCTTTGATCAGCAACGGGCAAATTTATATGGCGTAGAATTTAACATGGACATTCACCCGCACCCGTTGGATTGGCTGCATTTTGAAAATACATTTTCGTATACGAGAGCCCGGTTTTCAAACGCTATCGATGGATCTAAAAATGTTCCGAATATTCCGGCCGCAAGATACTTGTCACAACTCCGGGGAAATTTTTTGCAGAAGGGAAATCTTGCCCGCAATTTTTACATAAGCCTGGAAAGTGATTATACATTCCGGCAAAACAAAGCATTTACGGGCTATGGTACAGAAACCAACACACCGGATTATTGGCTCATCAATGCGTCTATTGGTACCGATATTATTCGTAAAGGTTCAACCTTATTTACACTAAGCCTTAGTGGAAATAATCTTACTGACGTGGCATATCAAAATCACTTAAGCCGGTTAAAATATACAGCTATCAATAATGTTACTGGCCGGCAAGGTGTTTATAATATTGGCAGAAGTTATGCGGTGAAGCTGAATGTGCCGCTGAGTTTTAAGTGGAATTAGTATCATTAATGTCCGGGTAATTTTTTTCGATTTCTTTGAAACTCTAAAGCCCCGGTTCGTGTCTCACGAACCGGAATCAAGTATAGTAGATCACCTTATAAATGAGCTAAGTTCTTCTTTTAATGAATTTATAGGAAGTATTTTAAAATGGTTGGTTCGTGAGACACGAACCAAGGCGTAGGCTCATCAATGCAGCTGTAGGCGCAGATATTATTCGTAAAGGTTCGACCTTGTTTACACTAAGCCTTAGTGGAAATAACCTTACTGATGTGGCGTATCAAAACCATTTGAGCCGGTTAAAATACACAGCGGTGAATAATGTTTCCGGCCGGCAAGGTGTCTATAATATTGGCAGAAGTTATGCGGTGAAGCTGAATGTGCCATTGAGTTTTAAGTGGAATTAGTATAAGCAAAACTTGGGTTCAAAAAAATTAAGCTGGTTGTTGCGACCGGCTTAATTTTTTTATCCCTGTCAATTTCAGAACTGCAACTGAAATGCCGTTCCTTCTCCCTCTTTTGATTGCACCGTAATATTTCCTTTGTGCAACATCATGATCTGCTTGCAAAGACTGAGGCCAATACCGCTGCCGCTCTTCTTGGTGCTGAAGAAAGGAATAAATATTTTATCCATTAATTCTTCCGCCATGCCATGACCATTGTCAGCTACTTTAATGACAATCTTCCGGTTGCTGGACATAAAAGCCGATAATACAATCCGTGGTTCTTCCTTATCTTTTACGGCTTCAATGGCGTTCACCACCAGGTTGATCAGCACCTGCTCAAGTAGAGCGGTATCGGCTTCCACAACAAGATCAGTATCTTTTAATATTGTTTCCACCTCAATATTTTTTTGTTCCAGTGTGGGCTGCATCAGTTGAAGCAGGTTTTCAAAAATATCCCTGACATATGCTTTTCTTAAGTTTAGTGTGGTGATCTTATTGAGGTTCCGGTAGGTTTCAGCAAACTTCAGCAAACCTTCACTTCTGCGCTTAATGGTTTCAATGCCTATTTCCAGGTCATCAACAGAGCCCGAATCATTATTCAATGCACCGACTGATTCCTGCAGGCGGCTTTTTAGTGTAGAAGCCAGTGAAGAAATGGGCGCCACGGAATTCATGATCTCGTGTGTCAATACACTCAATAATTTTTGCCAGGCTTTTGATTCCGTTTCATCCAACGCTTCACTCACGTTTTGAAAAGCGATCAGCTTATATACTCTTCCCTCTGTTTGAAAAGCGGTGGCTGATAATAATATCTTGAAAGATGATCTTTCAGGGTGAGCCGTAGCAATCTTGTTCTCACCGGGTTTCAGGCCCATGATCTCGTGGTAAAGTTCTCCATCCCTTTTTTGTAACGAATGGATTGTTTTCAGATAGGGAAGTTGTAACATTTTTTTCAGGGTCTCATTCATCCATACTACTTCTCCCGAACTTTCTTCATAGGAAAGAATGCCTGTATCGACAAGCTCCAAAATCTTTTGCAGGTATTGATACTGTGTTTCTTTCTCCTTGCTGATCACTTTAAAAGTAGTGTTGATCTCGTTGAACCCTTTACGCAACGGTTGTATATCTGCAGAAGCATGCTTGACATCAAAATACCTGGAAAAATCCCGGTAATGAATGGATTCAACAAATTGATCCAATTCTTTATGCGCTTTATTGTGAAAACGATAAAATTCAACCAGTTCATAAATGATCACAGGTAGCAGCAGCACCAGGTATATGTACAATCCTTTTACTAACAGGAATGACCCTGCGCTTAATGTAATAAACAGCACCAGCACTCTTAGTAATATCCGCCACTCAATTTTTTTAAATAACATAACCTTTAGTAGTGTGAAAAGTGAAAAGTGAGAAGTGAAAAGACAAAGGATAAAGGACAAAAGTGAAAAGAAAAACTGAAATCAACTGCCAACTGCAAAATATTAACTGCTAACTGCCAACCGTCAACTGTCAACCGTCAACTTCTCTCATATATCATACTTACTTAATCTTCTATATAACGCAGTCCTTGTCAAGCCCAGTTCCTTTGCCGCCCGGGTAATATTTCCATTGTGTTTTTCAATCACTTTCAGGATGGTGTTTTTTTCGACATCGCTCAGTTTTGTAGCTTCATCTTCGGTGTTGGCAACAACGTTGGATTCAATAGGGGAAAAGAGCAGGTCCTTGGCCTCCAGCACATCTGAATCGGCCATGATCACAGCCCTTTCGATAATGTATTGCAACTCTCTTACGTTTCCGGGATAGTGGTGCTGCGTCAATTTTTCCATGGCCTTGGTATCAAGCTCCAATTTCGGCTTCAGGTATTTATTGCAATAGAGTTTGGTAAAGTATCTCGCCAGCAAAATAATATCATTTCCTCTTTTGCGCAGCGGGGGTACGGTAATCTCTACCGTATTGATCCGGTAAATAAGATCCTTGCGGAAACGGGTTTCGTTGGCCAACTCACTTAATGGAACATTAGTGGCGCAAATCAACCGAATATCAATTGGCGTAGGTTCATTGCTGCCCAATCTTATCACTTGCCTGTTTTGCAATACGCTTAATAATTTCGCTTGCAGGTGCAGCGGTATATTGCCGATTTCATCTAAAAACAATGTACCGGTGTTGGCGGCTTCAAATCTGCCGGTGCGATCTTCCCTTGCGTCGGTAAAAGCTCCTTTTTTGTAGCCGAACAATTCGCTTTCAAATAATGATTCGGTTAGAGCCCCCACATCCACTTTCACATAAGGTTTGGAAGCCCGAAGCGATTGTTGGTGGATGGCTTTTGCAATCAAGTCTTTACCCGTTCCATTTTCACCCAATATCAGGATGTTAGCATCGGTAGGTGCTATCTTTTCAATCTTATAAAAGATCTGTTGCATCGCTTCGGATTCACCTAGTAGTTCTTTTCCTATAATCGAGTCGGTATTCGTAAGCGTCAATCCATTTGTCTTACCGCCTTTTCTTTTTAAAATCTCTTTAATGGTTGACATCAATTTTTCATTGTGCCAGGGTTTTACCACAAAGTCAGCCGCTCCTTCTTTCAATGAGCGAACGGCAAGGTCAATGTCACCATAGGCTGTAATCATGATAATAGCAGCATCCGGGCGAAGCTTTTTAATTTCCTTTAGCCAAAACAACCCTTCATTGCCGGTATTGATGGAGCTGGTAAAATTCATATCCAGTAGAATCACATCATAATTGTCCTTTGACAAATGCCAGCGGATATTCTCCGGGTTCTTTTCCGTAACTACATCTTTTACTTCATTTTTTAATAATAGTCTTACCGCAGTCAATACGTCGGTATCGTCGTCAATGATCAGGATGGAGGCGTTCTTTAAATTCATTTGTCTGAACCGGGATTTTTGGGATTTTATGGATTTGTGGGATACTGTTTTTTCGTAATGCTTTTTTGGTGTGACTAAATTTTATCAAACCACAAAACAATTCTTTTTTATACGACTCCAAAAATAGGAGAGTCTGCAGCCAATTTCTTCAAAATCATTTTAATCTTATTAATCATGGTTCAGACTGCTTTAACTATACCATAAATGCAAAGTGCTGGCAACGAAATTTTTAGAAAAAGAGTGTTACAGACAGTGTATCAAAACCGGACAGTTGTTGTATCGGAAGTGAACGTCCTTACCGTCGTTCAAATTTATAACTAATTACAAATCATATGTTTTAGGAGTTGGCATATTTATCATATAGGAGTAATAGCAATCCAGAAAAAAAACAGGCTGTAACCAAAATTATTGTACCGCCGTTTAAAAATGGACAGTTTCGAAATCATTAAAGCTTACACAAAGTGGATAGAGTAGTTGAAAAAAAGAGATGGACTAAAAAACGGATATTAACCATTAGCGGGGTAGTCGGTATAGCCGCACTGGCATTCGCCAGTTATTACTTTACATCCGGCAAAAGCAGGTTGAATGTTGATACCGAAAGATTAACTGTCAGTGAAGTAAAATCAGGCCCCTTCCAGGAAACTATTCCGGTAAACGGTATCGTTCTTCCCATCACTTCCATTTACCTGGATGCCGTTGAAGGCGGACGGGTGGAGGAAAAATATGTTGACGATGGAGCTGTGATGAAAAAAGGTGAGCCCATACTCCGTTTATCCAACACGGATCTCGAACTGAGCTTGGTAAACCAGGAAACTTCGGTTTATAACCTGCTTACGCAAATGCAGATTTCCCAAAATGCGGCCCGCCAGAATACTATTGGTAAACTAAACCAGGGCACGGACGTGGAGAGTGAATTAAAAGAAGCTGAACGCATTTATACACTGAATAAAAAACTCTACGATCAAAAAGTGATCGGTTTGCAAGAGTTCAAACAATCAGAGAACAACTACAATTACCAGCTGGAGAAAAAGAAATTAACTGACCAGGTATTGAAGCAGGATTCTATTTCTGTAAAACAGGAACTAAACCAGGGCAGGCTATCCTACGAACGTACACAAAATGCTCTGAATGTTATGCGCAAAAAAGTCGGTGACCTGATCGTAAGGGCGCCTGTCGATGGGCAGTTGACTTCATTGGATGCTGAAATAGGTCAATCAAAAAATAAAGGTGAAAGACTGGGACAGATAGATGTCCTGAGTGGATTTAAAGTAAGAGTGGATATTGATGAGCATTATATCTCCCGCATCTACACCGGTTTGATGGGTTCATTCACCCTGGCTGGGAAAGATTATAAACTTAAGATCAAGAAAGTATATACGCAGGTGACCAACGGCCGCTTCCAGGTCGATATGGAGTTTGACGGAGAAGTACCCCAGGGGATTCGCCGCGGGCAAACACTGCAAATACGACTGGCTTTTAGTGATGAAGTGCAGGCAGTACAGGTAGCCAAAGGCGGCTTCTATCAACAAACGGGTGGTAATTGGATATTTAAATTGAGTGACGATGGAAAAACGGCTTACAAAGTTGACATCCAGTTGGGCCGTCAAAACCCTGATTACTATGAAGTGTTGCAGGGATTAAAACCCGGTGACAAGGTTGTTACTTCCAGTTATGAAAATTATGGCAATATGCAGGAACTGGTGTTAAAGGCCCCCTAAATCCCCCGAAGGGGGACTTGATGCAAAATCTTATTTTAAAAGAATCAAAGACCATTAACCATAAACCTTAGACCATTAACCATTAAACCCTTATCAATGAAACGGAAAATTATTTATGTCACGGCTATCATCTGCTGCATGAGTTTGTTTTCATCAGCAAGGCAAATGGCAATTGGAACTTCCGTGGAGTGCAAAAAGCAAGAAGCATCAGACTGCCCAAAAAAGGCAGTGAAAGAACAAAAGAGTTCTTGCCGCAGCCAGCGCCCATTCAATTTTTTTCTTTTCAATATATAACCGGTAAACAATCCAATTTTAAATACGACAGTATGATTAATATTTCTAACCTGGAAAAAATTTATCGCACAGAAGAAGTAGAAACTGTAGCGCTTAATAAGTTGTCCTTTGAAGTAAAAGAAGGAGAATTTGTAGCAGTGATGGGCCCCTCGGGCTGTGGCAAGTCCACCCTGCTGAATATTTTGGGATTGCTGGACGATCCTGATTCAGGAAGTTTTTTATTCAATGGTATTGAAGTAGCCAGGTTCAATGAAAGAAGACGGGCTGACTTGCGCAAACGAAACATTGGATTTGTGTTCCAGAGTTTTAATCTTATTGATGAACTGACCGTATTTGAAAATGTTGAACTACCGCTTATTTACACCGGTGTGAAAACTGGTGACAGGAAAAAAAGGGTAGAGGAAGTGCTGGATAAAATGCAGATCATGCATCGTCGTAATCACTATCCGCAACAACTATCAGGCGGCCAGCAACAAAGGGTAGCGGTTGCCAGGGCCGTTGTTAACAAACCCAAATTGATTTTAGCGGATGAGCCTACCGGTAATCTTGATTCATCCAACGGTAATGATGTCATGCAATTGCTGACCGATTTGAATGAACAAGGAACCACAGTGATAATGGTAACTCACTCCGAACATGATGCAAGGTATAGTCATCGTATTGTTCGCATGCTTGACGGTCAGGTAGTATTGGAAAATATTATGGTGTAAATAACATTAAGAGTCGCTGCGATAAAAGTAAAACGATGATCCGAAATTTTTTTAAAACCGCTATCAGGAATTTGATTCGTAAAAAAGGCTATGCTACCATTAACATTGCAGGCCTGGCAGTAGGTATTGCTGCCTGTTTGTTGTTGTTTTTGATTGTGAGCTATGAATTGAGCTATGATAAATTTCAACCGGAGTATAAAAATATCAGCCGCGTAGTAACACAGGATAAATTTTCCGATGGCATTACCTATAATGCAGGTATACCCGTACCGGCATTGGATGCATTGCGGTTGAAAATGCCGAATGTAGTGTTTGGTAGTATGCATTCGGCATCCGGCAGCCAGGTTACTATTGATGGCGGTAATGAATCAACTTCTTCCAATAAAAAATTTATTGAGGAAAACGGCATCTTTTTTTGCGACCCACAATTCTTTAGCGTATTTAAATACAAATGGCTTGCAGGCAGTGCTAAAGTTTTAAGTGAGCCCAACATGGTGGTGCTGACAAAAAAAATGGCGGAAAAATACTTCACCAATTGGGAAAATGCGGTCGAAAAAATCATTCGTTTAGACAATGTTATTACGCTGAAAGTAGCGGGTATATTGGAAAATGTTCCCGGGAACACCGACTTCCCCCTCGGCGTAATGGCTTCACTGGAGTCGTTAAAAAATGGTGGAGAAAAATATAACTACTATCAATCCTGGAATAACACGTCCAGTAATTTCCAGGTGTATGCATTACTGCCGGCCAATCTCAGACCTTTTGATATCAATCAACAGTTGCAGCAGTTTAATAAGGATAATTATAAAGGAAGATCAAGTTCTGAGCGTTCCAATTTCCTCCAGCCTTTATCAGAACTCCATTTTGACCGGAGGTTTGAAACGTTTGGCGATCATGTTATCAGCAGGTCTTCGTTGAAGATATTATCGCTGGTTGGAGTGTTTATCATCATTATGGCATGTATCAACTTTGTCAACCTGGCAACAGCGCAGGCCGTCGGTCGCTCAAAGGAAGTAGGTATCCGAAAAGTATTGGGCAGCGATCGTAAGCTTTTATTTTTCCAGGTGATGGGCGAAACGGCGCTCGTTGTATTAATAGCAGGAATCGCAGCTTTTGGGATAGCAACATTATGTCTTCCCTTTATAAAACATATCGCTTCCATCAGCGAAGACCTGAGTTTGATCAATCCTGAAACCATTCTTTTCCTGGTTGCTGTACTGGTGGTATGCACCCTGTTTGCAGGTTTGTATCCGGCACTTATTCTTTCTGGTTTCAAACCAGTGCTGGCCTTAAAAAATAATATGACATCTGCAAAGGTGGGTGGTATTTCTTTACGGCGTGGATTGGTGATTACGCAGTTTGCCATCTCGCAAGTGCTCATCATCGGAACCATCGTGGCTGTAAGCCAGATGAATTTTGTCAACAAAGCCGACCTTGGATTTAATAAAGAAGCAGTTCTCATGCTTGCGGGTAGTTCGGATAGTCTCAGCATTGCCAAACTTCCCGCTTTCAAGCAAAAACTATTGCAAACTCCCGGTATACAGTTAGTAAGTTTTAGCAGCGATGCACCTTCTTCTGAAAATACATGGAGCGGCAATTTTGCCTTTGATCACAGGGACGATGAAAAGTTCCAGGTAACCATGAAGTTTGCTGATGAAGATTATTTTAAAACGTATGGACTGCAGTTAGCTGCCGGACGGGTGTATGAGAAGAGTGATTCCATGAAGGAAGTGGTCATCAATGAAACTCTCGTTCAAAAGTTGGGACTTAAGAGTGCCCAGGATGCGGTTGGCAAAGATATCAGGATAGGAAGAAATGCCTGGAAAACTATCAGCGGCGTAGTTAAAGATTTTAAAACAAACTCGCTGCGGGAAAATGTAAAACCTTTATTGATTGGTCAATTCAATAATTACTATACGCTTAGCTCGGTAAAATTGCGTTCAGCCAATATTCAACAGACACAAACTGCTGTTCAAACCTTGTGGAATGAGTTCTTTCCTGAATATGCCTATGCCGGCACGTTTATGGAAGAAAGCATTAATCGTTTCTATGAACAGGAAAATCAATTGTCCTTGTTATATAAAATTTTCGCCTGCCTCGCCATATTGATCTCAAGCCTTGGCTTATACGGACTTGTTTCTTTTATGGCCGTACAAAAAGTAAAAGAAGTAGGAATCAGAAAGGTGCTCGGGGCGTCTGCGGGAAATATTGTGTATTTATTTTCAAAAGAGTTTACCATTCTTATTGCCATCTCATTTTTAATAGCGGCTCCGCTGGCGTATTTCATGATGAAAAACTGGTTGCAGGACTTTGCCTATCGTATTGACCTCGGCATCGGATTTTTTGCATTAGCCATAGTTATCTCGATAGTCATTGCATGGATCACGGTAGGATACAAAGCCATACGGGCAGCTATCGTCAATCCTGTAAAGAGTTTGCGAAGCGAATAACAGCATGCTGATATAAAAATGAAGCCATGATAAAAAACTATTTTAAAATCGCGTGGCGGAATATTTGGCGCAACAGATCTGTAAGCCTGATAAACTTATTTGGCTTATCAATTGCAATGGTTGCTTTTATCTTTATTGTGCTATGGGTACAAAATGAATTAAGCTTTGATAAGTATAACAAAGGGTTTGAAAATATTTACCTGGTGCAAACCTATTCGGTTAAGAAAACAGCGGAAAAAAACGGAATAACTCCGTTGCCGATGGCAGACCTGTTAATGAAAACTCCCGGTATTGAGGCAGCGGCAAGAGTAGTTCCATGGAGAGGAATAATAAATGTTAAGGACAGATTATTTGAACAGAAGGATGCTGTAAATATTGATAGTAGTTGGTTTAGTGTTTTTCAGTATGATATTGTTGCCGGTGATTTGAATACATTCAATAAGAATCCCTTTTCACTTGTTCTTACCGAATCAAAAGCGAAACAATTTTTTGGAAAAGAAAATCCTGTCGGCCAGGTAGTAAAAGTTGATACTGTTTTATACCAGGTCCTGGCTGTTGTTAAGGACAATCCTGTAAACTCAAGTATGCAGTTTGATGTGCTAATACCTATGGCAGCCAGGTTGTCCAATCCAAGGACTTACAAAAATGATAACGGGTGGTCTAATTCGAGTTACCGCTGTTTTGTAAAGCTGCACCCTGCTGCTGATCCTGCAATGGTTTCGCAAAATGTAAGCGCCACGTATCAGCATGAATCAAAGTATGCAGAAGGTTCTGTGGCCTTTCAGCCAATAAGTAAATTGCATTTCGACTCAACGTCAAACGATCCTTTATTTAGGCGCGGAAATTATACGGCAGTTTACGTCTTTACCATTCTTGCAGTATTGTTAGTTTTAACGGCATGCATTAATTATATAAACCTGACTATTGCGAAAGCAAGTACCCGCACAAAAGAAATTAGCGTAAGAAAAATTGTTGGAAGCAGCCGCAAACAACTATTCCTGCAGTTTATGTGCGAATCGTTTCTGTTCAGTTTTATAGCAATAGCGCTGTCAATGTTTTTGCTACAATTTGCGCTACCGTATTTTAATCAATTTGCCGGGAGCCAGTTTCGTATATCAATAGTATCTCCAATTATTTGGAAAATATTTTTTGGAACATTATTGTTTGTTGGTTTACTTAATGGCGTCTACCCAGCCATAACGATGGCTGTCTTTAGCCCAATGGCTTTTTTGAAAGGCGAGTCAATACTAAAGTTTAAAAACGTTTTATTGCGTAAGGGTTTGGTAGTAGTGCAGTTTACAGTTGCTATTGTACTTATTATTGGCACGGTGGTTATTTTTTTACAAATGCGGTTGGCAAGAATGTCTGGCCCTGAATATAACCGTGAACAAATAGTTTCGTTTGATATACCATTTAGTACAATGCGCAAATATGATTATGATGCCGGAAAGGTTTCAAGTCTCACCGGGGCGATAAAAAATGAGTTGCTAAAAAGCAGTTCTATACAGGATGTTGCGTTGTCCGATCAGTCTGTTGAAGATGTTGGTAATTCAACGGGCATTAAAGGCTGGTATTTTAATGGTATTGATACAAGCAGTAATGTTTCTATTAATCGGGTGATTGTTGAACCGGGAATAAAAGATCTGTTCAATTTGCAACTAAAAGAAGGTCGCTGGCTTAAAAAGGATAATTCCGATAAAAAGAATTTTGTATTGAATGAAACAGCGGTTA
The DNA here is from genome assembly GCF_029360765.1 of Terrimonas pollutisoli. Taxonomy (GTDB): domain Bacteria; phylum Bacteroidota; class Bacteroidia; order Chitinophagales; family Chitinophagaceae; genus Terrimonas_B; species Terrimonas_B pollutisoli. Next base: position 795,250 of record NZ_JARKNA010000001.1, read on the forward strand.
ACATATTGGGGATTAAAACGCCGGTGATAGGACAGCTATTTATAAAAAATGGGGATGATACAGGTAGAATAATTGGTGTTGTAAAGGATTATAATTTTAGCCCATTATACAAAAAGATTGAACCTTTGATTTTTTATGATAACGATGAGTTGAAGCATTCTTTTTTTGTAAAAATTGCTCCGGGAAAAGTTTCAAACGCCATGTTGGCTATTGAGAGCGTATGGAAAAATTTTATTTCGGATGCGCCGTTCAGCTACCAGTTTATGGATGCAGCATTTGATAATCTTTACAAAGATGATTTAAAGGTATCGAAGCTTATATTGGTTTTCAGCTCTCTCTCCATTATCATATCTGTTTTAGGTCTGTTTGGGCTTTCGGCATTTATTGCGGAGCAAAGAAGAAAGGAAATAGGCATCCGAAAGGTATTCGGAGCCAGTGTAAAAGGGATTACTGTATTGCTTACCGCTGGTTATGTAAAATTGGTAGCCTTATCTATTGTTATTGCTTTTCCAACAGCCTGGTGGAGTGCCGGTAAATGGCTGGATAATTTTGTTTATAAAATACAGTTGAGTTGGTGGATATTCTTTTTAGCCGGGACAATTGTTTTAAGCATTGCATTTGTCACTGTTTTTTTACAGACCATCCGCGCCGCCACCGCCAACCCTGTTAAGTCTTTACGAACAGAGTGAGTAAAGATTTAATCCCGGCCGCAGCGTCGGGGTAAAAAGCTTGCGAAGCGAAAAATTGTATGCGGGTTTAAAAACAGAAGTTATGATCAAGAATTACTTAAAAATTGCCTTACGCAATCTTGCAAGAAACAAAGGATTTTCCTTTATAAACATATCTGGTCTTGCCATTGGTATGGCTGCCGCTATTCTCATCCTGTTGTGGATTCAAAATGAAATGAGTTATGACCAGTTTCATGAAAAAAGAGATCGTATCTATGAAGCATGGAATAAAGCGCATTTCAGTGGAAAACTGCAGTGCTGGAACACAACGCCTAAAATACTGGCCAGGACAGTCGAAAAAGACTTGCCTGAAGTAGAGAGAGCGGTGCGGGTTAACTGGCCAAGCAATTATTTGTTTTCAATCGGAGATAAACGATTAACGGTATCCGGTAACATTGTAGACACGGGGTTTTTGCAGATGTTCAGTTTTCCATTGTTGAGAGGCGACGCCAAAACAGCTTTGAACAGTGGGTCGTCTATTTTGCTTACGGAAAAACTGGCCAAAAAACTTTTTGGTGATGAAGATGCGATGGGTAAAACGATCAGGCTGGACAATAAGGATAATTTTACTGTTACCGGCATCCTCAAAGATCTTCCTAATAATACAAGATTTAAATTCGAATACCTTCTGCCCTGGGATTACATGGTGAGATCGGGCGGTGATGACAGTATCTGGGGTAACAATTCTACCCGCAGTTATGTTTTGCTGAAAGAAAATGCGAGCCTCGCTGCTGCTAATGCAAAAATGAAGGTGTTGAAACCCCGCTATGATAAAGATGAAGATCCAACCTGGGAAATGTTTTTATATCCCGCCAGCCGCTGGCGTTTATATTCCAGCTTTACGAATGGCGTTGAAGATGGTGGGCTGATAGAGTTTGTGCGGTTGTTTGGAATTATTGCTTTATTTATCCTGTTGATCGCTTGCATCAACTTCATGAATTTAAGCACCGCCCGCAGTGAGAAAAGAGCCAAGGAAGTAGGTATCCGGAAGGTAGTAGGGGCGCAGAAAAGATCGTTGGTCGCCCAGTTTATCGGCGAATCGATCCTGCTCTCGTTTATTGCCGCCGTTTTTGCCGTTATTATCGTGCAACTTGCTTTGCCGGCCTTTGGTCGCCTGACTGATAAAAAGCTTTTCATTGATTATGCCGATCCAATGTTTTGGCTGGGGAGCATAGGGTTTGTATTATTTACTGGCTTAATTGCAGGTAGCTATCCTGCCTTTTTTCTTTCTTCTTTCAATCCATCCAAAGTTTTGAAAGGTACATTCAAAGCAGCCAATGCGCTGATCACACCAAGAAAACTGCTCGTTGTGCTGCAGTTCACTTTTGCGATCATCCTGATTATTTGTACTGCTATTGTAAAGCAACAGATCGATCATGCCCGCAACAGGGAAAGTGGTTATGTAAGAGACAATCTCGTTTATCATTTTCTGACAGGCGACCTGGAAAAGAAATATGATCTTGTTAAAAATGAATTACTGTCGACAGGTGTTGCAAAATCGGTGACCAAGACCAGTGCGCCTATTACCCAGGGGTGGAGCGATAGCTGGGGTTTTCAATGGGAAGGTAAGGACCTCAATGATAAAACTGACTTTGACAGGTATTGTGCGGATGATAATATTACTGCAACCATGGGGTTGACATTGGTGAAAGGTCGTGACTTTAACCTGAAGGAATTTCCGACTGATTCAGCCGGGATGATCGTTAATGAAAGTGCGGCAAAGGTCATCAACTTTAAAGACCCGCTCGGCCAGATCGTAAAAGACGGCGATAAGAAATATCATATCATCGGGGTGATAAAGGATTTCATCCTGCAATCTCCTTACTATCCAACCAAACCAATGCTGATCACCGGAGCGCAGGGATGGTTCAATGTTATTCATTTTAAATTGAACGGCGCTAATAATACTACAGATAATTTGAAAAAAGCGGAAGCCATATTCAAAAAGTATAATCCTGAATATCCTTTTGAATACAAATTCATAGATGAAGAATATGCTGCGAAGTTTAAGGCAGAGGAGAGAACAGGTACACTGGCGGCCTTGTTTGCGGGACTGACAATATTCATTTCCTGTCTCGGGCTTTTCGGCCTGGCTACATATATGGCGGAAAATCGCATCAAGGAAATCGGTGTTCGCAAAGTATTAGGAGCTTCTGTTACCGGCATCACCGCGTTGTTGTCCAGAGATTTTTTAAAGCTGGTGATGATCTCATTCCTGATTGCAAGCCCGGTTGCATGGTGGATGATGCATCAATGGCTGCAGGATTATCCCTATCATGTAAGCATCCAGTGGCAGGTGTTTGCTTTCGCCGGGTTTTTATCCTTGCTGATTTCCGTTATAACAGTAAGTTATCAGTCCATTAAGGCAGCCGTCGCCAACCCGGTTAAATCGTTACGAACCGAGTAGGTCCAGATCGATGCGTCGGGGCAGAGTGAGTAAGGATTTAATGATCGGAAGCAGTATCAAGCCAGGCCAACTCGTTGCGTAGCGAGTAGCTTGTTCACATGAAGAAACCAGCGTTAAAAGTTTGACGAACAAATAAAGTATTTGTTATGATAAAGAACTATTTAAAAATCGCCTGGCGAAACATCACTAAGAACAAGTTTTCTTCATTTATTAATATGGGAGGACTTTCCATTGGTATGGCAGTGACGCTACTCATTGGTTTATGGATTTATGATGAAGTGTCTTTTGATAAGTACCATAAAAATTATCACCAGATTGCCCAGGTATTACAGAATGTAACAAATAACGGTGAGGTGCAAACTGTGCCTACATTGCCTTATCCATTGGCCAGTAAGCTTAGTACGAATTATAGCAACGATTTTAAAGCGTTGGCGATGTCTGGTGGAGGAGGCGATCATATTTTATCATTGGGTGACAAAAAGTTGACAAAAAAAGGAAGCTTTTTTGAACAACAGATGCCGGAAATATTAACGCTGAAAATGATAAGAGGCGAATGGAATGGTTTGAAAGAACCGTCATCAATTCTGTTATCTCAATCAACAGCAAAATCTTTTTTTGGGAATGCTGACCCTATGAACCAGGTGATGAAAATCGATAATAAGCTGGATGTAAAAGTTACTGGTGTATATGAAGACATTCCTTACAATGCCACATTAACGGATATAAGTTTTATGGCGCCCTGGGATCTGTATTTCAACAATACTGAATGGATAAAAACAGCTTCGGATCCATGGAGGCCAAATGCCTTCCAGATTTTTGTGCAGTTGGCTGACAATGCAGATATACAAAATGTTTCAACAAAGATCAAAGATGAGAAGCTGAAAAATGTGAATGAGCAGCTTGCTAAAAAGAAGCCACAGCTTTTTTTGCACCCTATGAGCAAGTGGCATTTGTATTCCGACTTTAAGAATGGGGTAAATGCAGGTGGAAAAATTAAATATGTGTGGATGTTTGGTATCATTGGCCTGTTCGTGCTTTTACTGGCTTGTATCAATTTCATGAACTTAAGTACCGCACGTTCGGAGAAAAGAGCTAAGGAAGTTGGAATTCGCAAAGCAGTTGGTTCTTTGAGAAGACAATTGGTTGGCCAATTTTTTAGCGAATCAATATTGATAACCATTCTTTCTTTTTTGTTTTCGATAGTGCTGGTGCAGCTTTTGCTTTCTTTTTTCAATGAAGTAGCCGATAAAAAAATGTTTATCCCATGGAGCAATCCTTTGTTCTGGGCGACAGGTTTTGTATTTAGTCTCATTGCAGGTGTGATAGCAGGCAGCTACCCGGCCTTTTATCTTTCTTCATTTCACCCGGTTAAAATAGTGAAAGGAACTTTTAAAGTAGGGCGGTGGGCTTCAGCGCCACGCAAAATATTAGTGGTATTACAATTCACTGTTTCTGTGGCCATGATCATTGGAACAATTGTGGTATTCAGGCAGATACAGTTTTCCAAAGATCGTTCCATAGGTTACGATAGTAATGGATTGATCACCATTCCAATGGTGACGGAAGATATTCACAAGCATTTTAATGCAGTTGAAAAAGAACTGGTGGAATCCGGTGCTGTATTGTCAATGGCAGAAACAGGAAATCCAACAACCGAGATATGGGGAACCAGTAGTGGCTTTGAGTGGAAAGGGAAAGATCCCAATCTGTCTGTTGACTTTCCGAGAATTGATGTCTCCTATGATTACGGTAAAACGATTGATTGGAAATTTAAAGAAGGTCGTGACTTTTCAAAAGATTTTGCATCAGATTCTTCTGCACTTATACTTAATGAGACCGCTGTAAATTTTATGGGCTTGCAAAGCCCGATTGGTGAAACGATCAAATGGTTTGGAGAACCTTACACAGTGATTGGCGTAGTGAAAGATATGATCATGCAATCTCCTTACGAGCAGGTAAAGCCTTCTGTTTATCGTTTATACACGGAGGCTCAGAATTTTGTTATCATAAAAATAAATCCTGCTATTAGTGCCAGAGCAGCCTTAGAAAAAAGCGAAAAAATATTTAAAAAATTCAACCCTGCTCAGCCATTTGAATACAAGTTTGTAGATGAAGAATACGCAAAAAAATTTGGTAATGAGGAGCGTATTGGTAAGCTGGCAGGCTTCTTTGCTATACTGGCTATTTTCATAAGCTGCCTTGGTTTGTTTGGTATGGCATCTTTTATGGCCGAGCAACGTACAAAAGAAATAGGCGTGAGAAAAGTATTGGGTGCCTCTGTCTTCAATGTATGGAAGTTGTTGTCAAAAGAATTTGTCCTGTTGGTTTTGGTTGCTTTATTCATTGGAATTCCGTTGGCCTGGTATTTCATGCATAACTGGTTGGAAAATTATCAATACCGTACGGAAATTTCCTGGTGGATACTTGCTGTAGCGGCATGTGGTTCGTTGGCAATAACCATTTTAACGGTAAGCTTCCAGGCAATAAAGGCAGCTATTAAAAACCCGGTGAGATCATTAAGAACTGAATAAAAATATTGCTATGATAAAAAGTTATTTCAAAACAGCCTGGAGAAATTTAATTAAAAACAAAGGATACAGCGCTATTAATATTGGAGGTCTTGCTGTTGGTATGGCTGTGGCAATGTTAATTGGCTTATGGGTATACGATGAGCTATCATTTGACAAATACCATAAGAATTACGACCGCATTGCGCAGGTTATGCAGCGTGTAAACTTTAATGGCAAATTAGAAACACAGGTTGCCAATCCTGCTTTAATGGGCCCTGAATTGCGGAATAAATACGGGGACAATTTTAAGTATGTTGTACAAACATCATGGCCGGGCGGCCATTTACTTTCCGTTGGAAATAAACAGATCTCTAAAGTTGGAATCTTTTTTGAGCCGGATGCCCCCGGGATGTTGTCGCTTAAGATGCTTAAAGGAACAAGAGCAGGACTGAAAGACCCTTATTCCATCATGCTTTCAGCATCTGCTGCCGAATCCATCTTCGGTAAAGAAGATCCAATCAATAAAGTAATAAAATTAGACAGAATCTCTGATGTAAAGGTTACCGGCGTTTACGAGGATTTGCCTGGTAACACTTCTTTCAGGGACTTAAAAATTATGATGCCATGGGAACTGTGGTTAATTCAAAATCCATGGACCAAACAAATGGATCAACCCTGGGGAAGTAATTTCTCCCAAACATTTGTACAGATCGCAGACAATGCCGATATGGGAAAAGTTTCTGCGAAAATCAAGAACGCCAAATTGAATAATGTAAGCAAGGAAGAAGTAAAATATCAATGGGCTGTTTTTCTGCACCCCATGCGCAAATGGAACTTGTATAGTGAGTTTAAAAATGGAGTCAATACGGGGGGAAACATTCAATATGTATGGTTATTTGGTATCATTGGCATTTTTGTGCTACTGCTGGCCTGTATTAATTTCATGAATCTTACTACTGCCCGAAGTGAAAAGCGGGCCAGGGAAGTAGGTATCCGCAAAGCGATAGGTTCATTGCGCTGGCAATTGATAAAACAGTTTTTTGCGGAATCTTATTTAATAGTGTTGCTGGCGTTTGTATTTTCTTTGATTTTAGTGGCGCTATTACTTCCTTTGTTTAATGAAATAGCAGGCAAAAAAATCGGAATTCCCTGGCAGAGCCCGGTGTTTTGGCTTTTCAATCTTGTATTTATCCTGGTAACAGGGTTGCTTTCCGGCAGCTATCCCGCCCTTTATCTTTCTTCGTTTCAACCATTGAAAGTGCTGAAAGGAACATTTCGTGTGGGCAAGTTCGCCTCAATTCCCCGCAAAGTTTTGGTAGTAACACAGTTTACTGTTTCGGTAATGCTGATCATTGGAACTATCATCGTTTACCAGCAAATCCAGCATGCTAAAAACCGGCCCATTGGTTATACCCGTAATGGTTTGATCAATCTCGGTATGCAACCTGAAATAAGAAAACATTTCGATGCTATTAGAGCCGAGTTAAAAAATTCAGGCGGCATTGAAGAGATGGCAGCTTCCAATAGCCCTTTAACAGGGGTGTGGAATACGAATGGTGGTTTTGATTGGGAAGGTAAAGATCCTAACATGGCGGTTGATTTCCCCAACAATAAGGTATCGTATGAGTTTGGAAAAACAGTGCAATGGAAAATCAAAGACGGCCGTGATTTCTCAAGAGAGTTCGCAACCGATTCTGCGGCTTTTATCATTAATGAATCGGCAGCTAAATTTTTAGGGTTTGAAAACCCCGTTGGTAAAATGCTAAAATGGGATGGGCAACCTTTTACCATCATTGGTATTGTTAGCGATATTATGCAGGAGTCGCCGTTTTACCCGGTTCGGCCCACATTATATCATACAAGTGATTATGACGGTATGTTTAACGTGATATTGAAACTGGGCCCGCAGCAAAATGTCAAACAATCATTGAGCAGTATTGAAAAGGTTTGGAAAAAATATACACCTAATGTACCGTTTGATTACAAATTTGTAGACGAAGAATTTGGAAACAAGTTCAGAGCGGAAGAACGTATCGGAAAACTCTCTTCTTATTTTGCTATACTCGCCGTTTTGATTTCCTGTTTGGGTTTGTTTGGTATGGCAAGTTTTGTTGCGGAACAGAGGACAAAGGAAATTGGCATTCGCAAAGTGCTTGGCGCCAGCGTTGTTAATTTATGGCGTTTGCTTTCAATTGAGTTTTTTGTGTTGGTTCTTCTTTCCTGCATCATAGCTGCACCGATAGCGTGGTATTATTTGACCGGCTGGCTTACTAACTACGATTACAGGGTTGAAATAAAATGGCATGTATTTGTACTGGCTGCATTAGCTGCGCTTATGATTACTTTATTAACGGTGAGTTTCCAGGCAATTAAAGCCGCCATTGCTAATCCGGTGAAGAGTTTGAGAACGGAGTAGTCAGGAGTTCGGAATTGGGAGTCGGAAGTCATGAACATTATAAAATAACCTTTAACGATATGATCAAAAACTATTTCAAAATCGCCTGGCGCAACATGGTAAGGAGCAAGGGCTATAGCGCCATTAATATCGGTGGGCTCGCCGTAGGTATGGCGGTAGCCATGCTGATTGCATTTTGGATCTATGATGAGCTGAATTTTAATAAATATCATAAGAATTATGATCGTATAGCGCAGGTGATGCAGCACCAGACCTTCAATGGAACGAAAGTGACCGGGACTGCTATACCATTTCCATTGACGGCCGCCATACAAAGTAAATATGGAAACGATTTCAAATACCTGGTGATGTCCTCGTGGCAGGGCGACAAAAGCTTATCTGCGGGTGATAAGAAATTAAGAGTGGAGGGCAATTTTATGGGGGCCGATGTTGCCCGGATGTTGACATTGAATATGATAAAAGGTAGTTATGATGCATTAAAAGATCCTCATTCCATCATTCTTTCCGCGTCAACAGCAAAGGCGCTGTTTGGTAATGAAGAAGCGATGAATAAGCTGGTGAAAATTTCAAACACCCTTGATGTAAAAGTTACGGGTGTATATGCAGATCTTCCCCACGACACCCGATTCAGCGAACTTCATTTCATTGCTCCCTGGGATTTGTTTGTGTCGTCTGAAAAATGGGTGCAGGACACCCGCGATCAAAACCAATGGGGTAATAATTCATTCCAGCTTTTTGCGCAGGTGGCAGATAATGTGGACATCAATAAATTAAACGCAAAGATTATTCATGTAAAGCAAGATCAGTTGCCGGCTGAGGAAAAGAAGTTCAAAGCTGAGATATTCCTTAATTCCATGGCCCATTGGCACCTGCGTTCCAATTGGGAAGAGGGAATAAGAACCGGCGGACCGATCCAGTATGTTTGGATGTTTGGAATTGTAGGGATCTTTGTATTGCTACTCGCTTGTATCAATTTTATGAACCTGGCCACCGCACGTTCGGAAAAAAGAGCGAGAGAAGTAGGTATCCGCAAAGCTGTTGGTTCCGTACGCTGGCAAATCATCAAACAATTTTTTGGGGAATCATTGCTCGTAGTGTTATTGGCATTTTTAGTCGCTTGCCTGGTTGTTTGTTTATCATTACCCTGGTTCAACCAGGTTACTTCCAAGGAAATGACCTTCCCCTTTGATGAAACTTTTTTTTGGATAATGAGCCTGGCATTTGTTTTTCTCACAGCCCTGTTGGCTGGAAGTTATCCGGCGTTTTATTTATCATCGTTCAACCCGGTAAAAGTTTTAAAAGGCACATTCAGAGTAGGGCGTTTTGCATCCGTACCCAGAAAGGTGCTGGTGGTATTGCAGTTTACAGTTTCCGTTGCACTGATCATCGGAACTATTCTTGTATACAGGCAAATGCAACATACAAAAAACAGGCCTTTAGGGTATGACAATAAAGGAGTGATCATGATACCGATGAGTTCGCCTGATTTCTTTGGTAAGTATGATCAGCTTCGAAATGAGTTAAAAGGAAAAGGGATTGTTATTGAAATGGCAGAGTCTTCAAGTCCTTTGACACAAATATGGAGCAACTGGGGTGGTTTTACCTGGCCCGGTAAAGATCCGAATACCGATGCTGATTTTTCTGCTATTTGGGTAACGCATGAATATGGAAAAACAGTGGGATGGCAGTTTACAAAGGGCCGCGATTTTTCCCGGGATTTTTCGACAGACTCAGCAGGGTTAGTGATTAATGAAGCAGCGGTGAAATTCATGAACCTTAAGGACCCTGTAGGAACAGTGGTGGAAAACGAACGGAACAAGGAAAAATACACAATTGTAGGAGTGGTAAAGGATATGCTGATGGAATCACCTTATGACCCCATACGACAGGCATTTTATTTTTTAAATTACAACAGGTCCAACTGGATCTTTTTAAAACTCGATCCGGCAAAGCCAGTAAAAACTTCACTTGCAGCAATAGAAGCTGTTTTCAAAAAACAAATTCCCGCTGCTCCTTTCGATTACAAGTTTGCCGACGAAGCTTATGGCGAAAAGTTTAAAAGTGAAGAGCGGCTAAGTAAGCTGACTGCTTTCTTTGCTATACTGGCCATATTCATTTCTTGCCTGGGTCTTTTTGGTTTAGCATCCTTCGTTGCGGAACAACGTACCAAAGAGATTGGTATAAGAAAAGTGATAGGTGCATCGGTATTTAATCTTTGGAAATTGTTATCCAAGGAATTTTTCTTGTTAGTAATTATCTCCTGTTGTATAGCTGTGCCCGTCGCGTATTATTATATGAATGAATGGTTGCATAACTATAGATACCGTACCGATATTACCTGGCACGTGTTTGCGCTGGCAATAGGAGGTGCGTTAGTAATTACCTTATTAACGGTAAGCTTCCAGGCGATCAAAGCGGCTATTACCAATCCTGTTAAATCATTGCGAACGGAATAAAATGGTTAAATGGTTTTATTGTAACCGTCAAGCTATCAGACAATCAAACAATTTATTAAACATGATTAAAAATTATTTCAAAATTGCATTGCGGAATCTATGGAAGAGCAAAGGCTTTTCTGCTATCAATATTTTGGGTTTGGCTATTGGAATGGCCGCCTGCATTGTAATCATGCTTTTTGTTTTCTATGAAAAAAGTTTTGACGGAATGCATGCGAAAAACATCTATCGTCTGGATGAAGTGCAAAAGTTTGAAGGCATGGTACAGCCACAAAATGTGGCCTTGTCCATGTACCCGATGGGACCCACGTTGACAGCTGATTTTCCGGAGATAAAAAATTTTACAAGAGTAAGGCAGGCCAGCAAACTGGATTTTACTTACAAGGACAAACGTATTTTTTTACCAACGATTCTGTATGTTGATTCCACTTTTCTTCAGCTATTTGATTTTAAGATAGCAAAAGGAGACAGGAATACATTATTGCAAAAACCCAATAGCATTGCTTTGACAGAGTTGAGTGCTAAAAAGCTTTTTGGCACCGAAGATCCCATTGGCAAAACGTTGACAAAATATGTAGGCGATACAATAACTTTTACCGTTACAGGCATTATGAAAGATGTGCCGGAAAACTCGCACCTGCAATTTGATGGCCTGGCATCCTTCAGTACCATCGCAGGTCCTGACAATATGAATAACTGGGGTGGCAATTGGCTGGTCACCTATCTCGAGCTGCAGCAAGGGACAAACATAGCTTCACTGGAGAAAAAGTTTCCTGCATATCTGAAGAAATATATGACGGAAAACGAAAGGTGGAAATTTTATGAGCTATTCCTGCAGTCGCTTAACAACGTGCACGACAGTTCTGCCGATATTACGCATGACTATGTCAACTATAAAAAATTTGATAAAAGGTACACATATATTTTTTCCATTATTGCCCTCATCATACTGGTGATTGCCTGCATCAATTTTATGAATCTCTCTACTGCGAGGTCGGCAGAAAGAGCCCGTGAAGTAGGGATACGAAAAACAGTCGGCGCAGGACGTTATCAGTTAGCGGGTCAGTTTTTAGGGGAATCCGTTTTGCTTTCCCTAATGGCTTTGATAATTGCCATTGTGATTGTTAAACTTTCTTTGCGTACAATAAATAATCTTAGCCAGCGCCAACTTGAATTACCGCTTACTGATCTGTCTTTATTGTTATCAATACTTGCTGCAACTATTGTCGTTGGGATATTTGCAGGTTTATATCCCGCCGGTTATCTTTCTTCCTTTCGACCTATTCGTGTATTGAAAGGATCGGTGCAGACAGGAAAAAGTAAAAGCGCATTTAGAAATGCTCTTGTTATTGGCCAGTTTACCGGAGCGGTATTATTGATAATAGGAACTGTGTTTGCGGTAAGGCAGTTGCGCTATATGCAAACGAAAGATCCGGGTTTCAATCGTGACCAGGTAATGATCATACCGCTTAACAGGGTTACTTCAGGAAAGTATGAAACGCTGAAGAAGGAACTAGTGACGAATACAGTGGTAAGCGGAGTTACTGCATCGCAGCAAACACTTGGAAATAACCTGCACCAGTCAGGTATGATATTTCATGGAGAAGGTCCCGCCCGGCAGCTTACTTCATCGCGGGTAGTTGTTGATCCTGATTACCTTACTCTTTATAAAATACCCATTATTGCCGGCCGAAACTTTACAAATGATGTCACCGATAATGCGAGGGCCTATATTATTAATGAAACAATGGCTAAAGAGCTGCTGAAAGATCAACCTAAAGCATCCTATGAGACGTTGATCGGGAAACATTATGGTTTCGGCGGAATGGATTCAACCGGTTTTATTGCAGGTGTAGCCAAAGATTTTAATTTCAATTCACTTCATCATAAGATAGAAACACTAAGTATTTTTTGCCAGAAAGATTGGGGTTACAGCGAAGCGTCTGTTCGTATCAACGGTGCCAAAGTCCAGGATGCGATCAATCATATTTCCTCTTCATGGAAAAAAGTCAATCCTGATCAGCCTTTTGAATATCGTTTCCTTGATGAACATTTTGCAGAAATGTATACCGCAGATCGTGCCGTTAGTAAGGTTGTTGGAATTCTCGCCGGACTGGCTATCCTGATATCCTGTCTTGGCTTGTTTGGGCTGGCTTCCTATTCCGCCGAAAGAAGAATAAAAGAAATTGGTATAAGAAAAGTGTTGGGCGCATCGGTTCAGAATATAACAACGATGTTATCGAAAGATTTTGTAAGGCTGGTATTTGTATCCAACCTGATTGCCTGGCCACTTGCCTGGATAGGGGTAAACCGCTGGTTGCAGGATTTTGCTTATCGTGTGCCTGTAAGCTGGTGGGTATTTGTCGGGGCTGGAGGCATAGCCCTTTTGATTGCTTTGCTTACAATAAGTTTTCAGGCGATTAAAGCAGCGGTTGCTAACCCTGTTAAATCATTGCGAACGGAATAGGATGGTTAAATGATTTAATTGAACAAGTAGTCCGGGAAGGCACGATGAAGAGTTTGAGAAATGAATGTCGAAAAAAAATATAAAGCGGTCGAAGATCTTTTAATGGAGGATAGTTTTTTGGCCTGGTATCGGCGGATGGATGATGCAGCCACCAAGACATGGGAAGCCTGGATCGCTGCCAGCCCGGAACATCATCAATTAGCCAATGAAGCTGTGTATTTGCTGGAACTGCTGCTTTCGGTAATCGAAATGAAGGTTACGGAAGATGAGATCACAACTGCAAAAGATCGTTTGTTCCGTGCCATTTCGGAAGAAGAGAAGCAACATTTGCCATAGTAACTATAAAAAGCAAAAGAAAAGATTATGCTGAAAAGTTATTTTAAAATCGCCTGGCGCAATTTAGTGAGAAACAAAGTTTTCTCCTTCATTAATATTATTGGTTTAGGTCTTGGCATTGCTGCAAGTTTATTTATTTATCTATGGGTCCAGGATGAAAAAAACAAGGACAACTTTCATGAAAATAGTGATCGCCTTTACCAGGTAATTGTAAGTGATAAAGACAAAAGCGGAGCTCTGACTAATAGCTATGATAATACGCCGGGATTGCTGGCAGATGCTTTGAAAGAACAGGTTCCCGAAATAACAGAGGCCGCCACAGTAATATGGGAAAATGATTTTTTATTTACTGTCGGTGAAAAGATTGGTAAAGAAAAGGGAAGATATGTTGGAACTGATTTTTTTAGTTTGTTCAGTTTCCCTTTGCTGGAAGGAAATAAAGCCACCGCTTTATTATCACCGGATAATATCGTGATTTCCCGGAAAATTGCTGACAAATATTTTGGCAAACAAGATCCTATCGGTAAAACTATCCGCATCAATGATAATAGAGACTATCTGGTAAGTGGAATAGTTGCCAACGTTCCGGAAAATTCTACGCTGACATTTGATTTTATCATACCCATCCAGCATGGTTTTGAAGAAAGTCATTGGATGATTGATGGCTGGAATCATTTTGGACCGTTCACTTATGTGATGTTACATAACGATGCTTCCCTGGCCAGCGTGAATGCTAAACTAAAAGACTTCTTATACAAACAGGACAAAGTTCTTAATGATAAAGTGATCTCATTGCAATTGTTTAGAGACAGGTACCTCTATTCGCGGTTTACCAACGGGATTGCCGATGGAGGACGCATAGAATATGTTCGGTTGTTTTCCATTATTGCCGTTTTTATTCTGCTCATCGCATGTATCAATTTTATGAACCTCGCTACGGCTCGTTCTGCCAAACGTTCAAGAGAAGTAGGTGTAAGAAAAGTAGCAGGCGCCATGAAGGGCACATTATTCAGGCAGTTTGTGTTTGAAGCAATCATCACCGCATTTTTGTCTGTATTGGTCGCCTTAGCGCTGGTTGTTCTTTTATTGCCATTCTTCAATCGTCTTACAGAAAAAAACGTTTCCTTGCATTTAGGCGATCCTTCACTTATCGTCAGCTTGTTTTTACTTACATTGATCACAGGATTTATTGCCGGGAGTTATCCGGCATTATTCCTTTCGTCTTTAAAGCCCATTTCCGTTTTGAAGGGAAGTTTGAAGTTTAAAAACGCCGATAAAATTTTTCGCAAAGGGCTGGTTGTTTTTCAATTCACCTTATCAATCGTGTTAATCGTTTGTACAATCGTAGTGTATAAGCAGATGAACTACGTACAGAAAAAAAATCTTGGACTTGACCGTTCCCGGCTTATCTATATGCCTGTCGAAGGTAATCTTGTTAAGAACTATGAAAATTTTAAACGTGAAGTGCAGTTATCCGGAAATATCGAAAACATTTCTTTTTGCGGAACGGAACCAACCAATGTAGGATGGTGGTCTCCCGGTATGCAATGGGAAGGAAAAGACCCGGAGGATAAAACACTGTTTGCGCAGGTAGAGGTTAGTTATGATTTTCTGAAAACGATGAAGATTGATCTTGTTGAAGGCAGGGATTTTTCTCCATCGCTTCCTACGGATTCAACCAATTTTATCATAAACGAGGCGGCGGCAAAATATATGAAGATGCAGCATCCTGTTGGGACTTTATTTTCTCATGGCAATATGAAGGGAAAAATAATTGGGATTATAAAAGATTATCATTTCCGTTCGCTGCACAATCCTATTGCTCCAGCATTTATTAATCTTGCTCCGGAGCCGGAAAACGGGGTTGCTATTATACGAGCCTGGCCCGACAAAATAAAACAAACCCTGGCGACGATAGAAGCCGTTTCAAAAAAATATAATTCCAAGTATTCTTTTAGCTATTCATTTGTGGACGATGACCTGAAAAGACAATATCATAGTGAGATGGTAGTAGGGCAGCTTTCCGGTGTATTTGCTTTTATTGCCATTTTCATTTCGTGTATGGGATTATTCGGGCTTTCAATGTTTATGGCAGAGCAGCGTACCAAAGAGATTGGCATCCGGAAAGTAATAGGAGCTTCTGTTTCAGGAATTGTTGGATTGCTGTCCCAAAATTTTTTAGTGCTGGTCGTAATTGCTTTTCTTATTGCATCCCCGGTTGCATGGTGGGCAATGAATAAATGGCTGCAGGATTTTGCTTACAGAACAGATATTGGTTGGACAGTATTTGCGGGTACGGCATTAATCGCTTTGTGCATTGCAATGCTTACTATAAGCTTCCAGGCAATAAAAGCAGCGATTGCAAATCCGGTAAAAAGTTTGAGAACAGAATAAAAATGTTTCTTATGTTTAAATACTATTTCAAAATAGCGTGGAGAAATTTTCGAAGAAATAAAGCTTTCTCGTTGATCAATATTTCCGGTCTTGCGATCGGTATCAGTGTTTGCCTGGTTATATTTTTAATTACCAGTCATGAATTAAACTATGATCAGTTTCATCCTGGTAAAGAACGTATTTACAGGATCGTAGGCTCAATTAAGTTTAAAGATGAAGCTCCCAGGCAGGTAGGTTATATACCTTCCCCATTGCCTATGCGTATTCGTGAGCAGCTCACAGGATTTGAACAGGTGGCTGGGTTCTATAATTATTATGCTAAAGTAACGGTACCACAGGCTGGAAATAAAGCAAAGGAGTTTGAGCCAATGCGTGATATTCCTTCTCCTGTCATAGTTGCTGAAGCATCCTATTTTTCCATCTTTCCATATCAGTGGCTGGCTGGTAATGCGGCCACGGCATTAAATGAACCTTTTAAAGTAGTGTTAACTGAATCATCCGCAAGAAAATATTTTGATAATGAAAAAGCTGATAAACTAATTGGCCGTATAATAACCTACAACGATTCATTGCAGCTTATTGTATCAGGCATTGTAAAAGACTGGAAGCATAATAGTGATTTTGCATTTACCAATTTTATTTCTTTTCCAACTGTACGGTATAGTTTTTTAAAGAATGATATTGACATGAATAGCTGGGGAGTTTGGGATTATTTTTCGCAGGCTTTTGTAAAACTGGCGCCTGGTGTTAGCCCTGCCCAGGTAGAAGCGCAGCTCCCCCGGTTTGTAAAAGATAATATCAAAGGCGAAGGAAATACTTTGCAACTGCAACCTCTGACTGATCTTCATTTTAATGAGAATTATAAGGATGGATACTCCCGGAAGGTACATTTGCCGACGTTATATGGCTTAATGGGAATCGCTCTCTTCATTTTGCTGATCGCTATTGTTAATTTCATCAACCTGTCAACCGCACAATCCATTAAGAGGGCCAAAGAAATTGGCATAAAAAAAGTATTAGGCAGTGATCGCAAGAGTCTGCGTATCCAGTTTTTTGCCGAAACGTTCATGATAACCACGGCAGCCGTTATACTTTCAGTAGTATTGCTGAACCCTGTTCTGTCGGTTTTCAAAGCATTTATTCCTGAAGGTGTTATACTACATCCTTTCCAGGAATCAATATGGGTGTTCTTATTGATAGTTATTGTAGCCACTACTTTACTTGCAGGGTTTTATCCGGCCAGGGTATTGTCATCTTACCTGCCTGCTATTAGTTTAAAAGGACAGGGATTACCCAAAGGAAACCATAAAAATTATTTACGCAAATCACTTATAGTATTTCAGTTTGCCATTTCACTTGCGTTTATCATAGGTACCCTGACCGTCGGCAAACAAATCCACTATATGTTGCATACTGATATGGGATTTGATAAGGATGCCATTATTAATCTGAAACCCGGCAGAGAGGAAACCCCGGATAAAAAAATATTGTTTGCACAAAAATTAAAACAGATACCCGGTGTCACTGCAGTAAGCATTCATGCAGAAACGCCTGCAGCTGAAAGACATGGAGGTACTTCTATCAAAAGCATAGGGAGTAACGGTACAAATAAAGAGATATTGTCATCCTTTGAGTTTGCAGATCAAAATTATATTCCACTTTATGACATCAAAATAGTAGCGGGGCGGAATGTATTGCCTTCCGATACATTACGTGAATTTGTGATCAATACCAATGCGGTCACAGCATTAGGATTTAAAAAACCGGAAGATGCGGTGGGTCAATTAATGCAGGTTGGTATTTCCGGTAAAAAAGGACCTGTTGTAGGAGTTATAGAAGATTTCCATTCCCGTTCATTCCATGAACCTATTAACCCTTTCTTCATTACTACCACAATAAAATCTTCCCGGACGATCAGTATAAAACTTGCCACTACAGGCAAACAGGCCGGCTATGTGAAACCAACAGTAGCAGCTATAGAAAAACTTTGGAAAGAGTTTTATCCGGATAAAGAATATGAAATGAGCTTTTTTGATGAAACCATCGCGGCGTTTTATGAAAAGGAAAATAAAACTGCACAATTAATGAATACAGCTATGGTTATCGCTATTCTCATTTCTTGCATGGGGCTTTTGGGACTGATTAGTTTTATTACACAGCAGCGTACTAAAGAAATCGGTATCCGGAAAGTATTGGGCGCCAGTATTGCCAATATTGTTCTTTTGATTTCGAAGGACTTTCTGGTACTGGTGCTAATCGCTTTAGTTATCGCAGCTCCGGTTGCGTATTATTTTATGCATCAATGGCTGGAGGATTTTGCATACAGGACTACTATCAGTTGGTGGATATTCGGCGTAAGCTGTGTCGCAATGCTTGCTATTGCTTTTCTTACATTAAGTATAAAGGCTATTGGTTCAGCAATGGCCAATCCGATAAAAAGTTTAAGAACCGAATAAAGTAACTCGTGAAGTCGTTGAGAGTGGAGTAATGGATAGATGGTTATCCCGATAGCTATCGGGAGGTTTGATGGTTGGATTGTTAACCCTCTAACCACTCAGCAATCAAGCAATAATTAATTAGTCATGATAAAAAACTATTTCAAAACAGCTTTCCGAAATATTGCCCGGCATAAATTGTTTTCAGGTCTGAATATAATCGGCCTGGCAACGGGGATGGCCTGCAGCATCCTCATCATGCTGTGGGTACAGGATGAATTGAGTTTTGATAAATTCAATAGTAAACCCGATCATATTTTCAGGTTGACCTGCAAAGTATCTGATGTGGAAGCAGCTGTAGTACCCCCGTCATTGGCGAATGCCATCAAAACAGAAATATCAGCTGTCAGGAATGCGACACGGATAGCAGCCTTGCAAAAAATGATCACTATCGGCACAAAAAAATTTAACGAAAAAAGAATTTTATATGCCGACAGCAATTTCCTCCAAATATTCAACTATCCTTTACTGAAGGGCAATGCGGCCACCGTTCTTTCCTCTCCCAATAATGTTGTTATTACAGAGGCAACGGCCAAAAAGTATTTTGGCAGTGCGGACGAAGCGATGGGCAAAATCATTTATATAGATAATGATATAAAAGGAACCAACCTCGCCGTAACAGGCATTTTAAAAAATACTCCCTCTAACTCACACCTCCGGTTTGATATTCTTATTCCAATCGACTTATATGACCGGGTAAACAATCCGGCAGGAGCATGGAGCAATTTTGATGTGTACACTTATTTCCAGTTAAAAGATGAAGTAAAACCTTCTTCATCGGTTGTCAGCCAAATTGAAAAACAGGTAAATGATATACTGAAGAAAAATCTCACAGAATTTGAGGCCGCATTATTTTCTCAGCCTCTTACCGATATCCATCTTCATTCTCATTATATGCTGGATGTAGACGGGCAGGGTAACAGCCAGCATGTAAAAATTTTCTCTTTGGTAGCCATATTTATAATTCTTATCGCTTGTATCAATTTTATGAACCTGGCTACCGCGGTTTCTGGTCAGCGGGCGAAGGAAGTTGGCTTGAGAAAAACGGTCGGTGCATTAAGATTACAGTTGATAGCTCAGTTTATCGGCGAGTCAATGTTATTATCTTTTATCTCGCTGTTGTTGGCACTGGCAATCGTTTTTCTGGCTCTGCCTTTATTTAACCAGCTTGCCGCCAAGTCCATTTCATTTGATCTGTTGAATATAAAAATGCTGGCAGCGCTTTTGGGTATTGCCATTGCTACCGGTTTGCTTTCGGGTTGTTATCCGGCTTTCTTCCTGTCGTCCTTCAACCCGGTAAAAGCATTAAAAGGAGTAAAGCTATTACAAGGCAGAAGATCTTTTTTTCGAAACGGATTAGTGGTTCTTCAATTTTCTATTTCTGTCATACTAATGATAAGTACATTGGTTATTTACAACCAGCTCCAGTATATACGAAACAGGAATATCGGCTTTGACAAGGAGAACCTGCTTTATATGGCCATGCCCGAAGTTGGCGACCTGAAGAATAATAAAGATGCGATGAAGGCGACGCTGGATCAGTATCCTGATATAAAGGACTATACGTTTACGGATAATTTGCCCACTAATCTTACAAGCGGTTTTCAATTGGCGTGGCGGAATATGGCGCCGGGAACACAGGTAATTGCTTACCGTTTAAGAGTAGATGAAAAATTTGCCGGCACGTTCGGTATGCAAATAGCGGCAGGTCGTTTCTTTTCGAAAGATTTTGGCGGCGATGATAGTAGTTATGTTGTAAACGAAACGGCTTTAAAGGTGATGAATATAAAATTATCCGAAGCCGTCGGTAAGATCATTGTCATGAATGATAAAGAAGCGCCAATAATCGGGGTAGTAAAGGATTTTAACTTCAAGCCGGTGCAGCAACCAATCGAACCATTGGTCATGCGAAGCAATTTCGCCGGTGGTTTCGTCGTGATGAGAACCACTCCTGCCAATATTCAAAAAGTGATAAGCTCACTGCAAAAGAGTTTTCACCATGTGTACGGCGATTTCCCATTCTCTTACGGTTTTGTTAATGAAGATCTTTCCAAACTATATATAACGGAGCAAAGAATGGGTAAGCTCTTTAATGTATTCTCAGTATTGTCTATCCTTATCTCCTGTTTGGGGTTGTTTGGGTTGGCAACATTCGCGACGCAAAGGCGCATAAAAGAAATCGGTATACGCAAGGTACTGGGAGCCGGTGAAGCAGGCATCGTGGCATTGCTTTCAAAAGATTTTATAAAACTGGTAGCCGTTTCTCTCGTAGTCGCTTTTCCTGTTTCATGGTGGATGATGAATGATTGGCTTGACAATTTTGCCTATCGCATCAATATCAGTGCATGGGTATTTGTGATAGCTGGGGTATGCGCTTTATTGATCGCTTTGGTAACGGTAAGTTTCCAGGCAATCAAAGCGGCGATTGCCAATCCTGTGAAAAGTTTGAGAACAGAATAAAATTATAGCCATGATAAAAAATTATTTCAAAATCGCCTGGCGGAACTTGAAGAAAAACAAAATGTATTCCTTCATCAACATTGGCGGGCTTGCTGTGGGTATGGCGGTTGCTATGTTGATCGGTTTATGGGTGTGGGATGAATTATCATTTGATAAGTATCACAAAAACTATGATCGTATTGGCCAGGTTTGGCAGTTTGTAAAGTTTGATGTGGAGAAAGCTTCTTACAATTCAGTGCCCGTACCACTGGCAGAAGAGTTTAGAACCAAATACCCGGATTTTGAATTGGCAAGTGTAACAACATACAATCGTACTACTGTTCTTGGAACAGATGATAAGAAAATTTCCAGGACAGGTATGTATACAGAACCGCAGTTTCCGGAAATGATGACAGTAAAAATGCTGTCGGGAACAAGAAACGGATTAAAAGATATGAATTCCATTTTACTTTCTGAATCACTGGCGAAAGTGTTATTTGGTAAAGATGATCCATTGAACAAGATTGTAAGAATGGATAATAAGACCGATGTAAAAGTAACCGGTGTGTACGAAGATTTTCCGGGCAACAGTTCTTTCAAAGATGTTTACTTTTTATCTCCCTGGTTGTTGTTTACAAGTTTTAATAGCTATGCCAAAAACGCAAGCACACAATGGGATGAGAACTCTTTTCAATTATTCGTTCAATTAAAAGAAGACGCTGATTTTGCAAAAGTTTCATCTGCTATTAAAGATCTGCGAATGAAACGGGATGATCCGCCAGCGTATAAGCCGGAATTTTTTGTTCATCCGATGAGCCGCTGGCATTTGCATGGTGATTTTAAAGATGGTCAGAATACAGGAGGGTTGATCCAATTGGTAAAAATGTTTGGCATGGCCGGCATTTTTGTATTGCTATTGGCTTGTATCAACTTTATGAATTTGAGTACCGCCCGCAGTGAAAAAAGAGCAAAAGAAGTGGGCATCCGCAAAACAATTGGTTCAGTAAGAAGCCAGTTGATCTATCAATTTTTCAGCGAATCCTTATTAGTTGTTTTTATTGCTCTTTTATTTTGCTTTGCGTTGGTACAAATTTCTCTTCCGCTCTTTAATGATATAGCGGGTAAAAGTATGACGATCCCCTGGGCTAATCTCAATTTCTGGTTAATGGCAATAGGGTTTTGCTTGATTACAGGATTGATAGCGGGAAGTTATCCGGCATTGTACCTGTCTTCTTTCAGGCCCACCAAAGTATTAAAAGGAACGTTTAAAGCAGGCCGTTTTGCTGCATTACCCCGGAAAGCCTTGGTGGTTTTTCAATTTACCGTGTCCGTCGCATTAATGATAGGGACGATAATTGTTTTCCGCCAGATCAACTACGCCAAAGATCGACCTGTTGGATACGACAGTGATGGATTGATCGAGGTGAATATGACGACCCCGGATCTTTATAAAAATTATGAAGCACTGCAAACCGAATTGCTCAATAGCGGCTATGTGCGTAATATCTGTCAATCGTCCGGTTCGGTCACGGCTGATTATGGAGGAACAACAGATATAGGATGGAAAGGCAAAACAGGTAATACACGTCCATTATTTATCTCTAATAAAGTGTCGTATGAATATGGTAATACCATTGGTTGGAAAATTTTACAGGGAAGAGATTTTTCCAGGTCATTTTCAACCGATACAGCGGCAGTTATACTCAATACTTCAGCCATACAAACAATGGGATTCAAAAATCCATTGGAAGAAGCAATCAGGATTTCCGGAAAAAATTACCAGGTGATCGGTGTTGTAAACGATATGATCAAGTTCTCACCTTACGACCAGGTGAAGCCTTCCATTTTTACGCTTGATAAAAATGGAGTGAGTGTCATTACTATAAAAATTGCACAACAGGCGGGAATCAGCACTGCATTAAACAAAATAGAAAACCTATTCAAAAAAAATAATCCTGCAGCTCCATTTGAATACAAATTTGTAGATGAAGAATATGCAGCTAAATTTTCTAACGAGGTAAGAATAGGTAAGCTGGCTGGTTTTTTTGCTATACTGGCTATTTTCATTTCATGTCTTGGTTTGTTTGGCCTGGCATCATTTGTTGCCGAACAAAGAACAAAAGAAATAGGAGTACGCAAAGTATTAGGCGCAACTATTTTGAGCGTCTGGAGACTGTTATCAAAAGATTTTGTGCTATTGGTATTTATTTCATTATTGATCGCTTCACCGCTCGCTTATTATTTCATGCACGGATGGTTGGAAAATTACAGGTATCGCATAAATATTTCATGGTGGATTTTTGCTTTGGCCGGGGTGATTGCATTCTTGTTGACATTGATCATGGTAAGCTTCCAGGCAATAAAAGCGGCGATTGCGAATCCAGTGAAATCGTTGCGAGCGGAGTGAACGTCGCTGCGACAGTTACTGCGAGCAGGGCGAAGTAGGAAGCAAGAACGAAATAGTGCATGGGCAATGGTGAGCGACTAAGTATAAGCAATGAATAATAGTATGGCAACTTGTAAACTCTTGAACTTGTAAACCTTTGAACTAATAAACCATGATAAAAAACTATTTCAAAATCGCATGGCGAAATATAAAACGGCAAAAAGCTTATGCAGGCATTAATATTCTCGGATTAGCAATCGGCATTGCAGCATGCCTGCTCATCCTGCAATACGTGGCATTTGAATTAAGCTATGAAAATTTTCATACAAAGAAAGACCGTATTTATCGGGTGCACCAGGATCGCTATGATAATGGTAAGCTTAGTACGCAATGGGCCGGTGGAGCGTTCGCTGTGGGGAACTCTTTTAAAGATGTAATACCGGAAATAGAAGACTATGTAAAAGTAGTTGGCAATGACCAGGTCACTGCTGAAGTCAACAATCAACCATTAAAAATTGAGAAAGTTTTTTTTGCAAGTAGTTCTTTTTTCAAAATATTTACCTATCCCTTACTTGCCGGTGATGAAAAGAAAGCATTAACTGAACCTTTTACTGCTGCTATATCTGAAACAACAGCCCGTACCCTATACGGTAATACAAATGCTGTAGGCAAAGTGCTCAAATTAAACCGCAACAGCGATTATACCATTACTGCGGTTTTTAAAGATGCTCCGGCAAATACACAACTCAAACCTGATGTCCTGCTGTCCTACGCTACCTTCTTGAAGTTCCAGGGACCCGATAATAATCCTGAAACTGCCTGGGCCTGGGATGGTTGCCTTACCTATTTATTATTGCGTCCAGGGGTAGACCCTGCGGCTGTTGAGGCAAAATTTCCTCCAATTGTTGAGAAAGGCGTAGGTGAACTTTTGAAACGATTTAATGCTTCCGTTACCTATTCGCTGTTGCCGATGAAAGATATTCATTTGTATTCTCACTTTATGCAGGAGCCGGGGCCAAACGGTGATGGTAAAACTGTTTATCTTTTATTGGGTATTGCATTTTTTATTGTAGTGATCGCATGGGTTAATTATATCAATCTTGCTACGGCCCGTGCTATCAACAGAGCTAAGGAAGTGGGTATTCGTAAGGCAATCGGGTCTCAGCGCAGGCAACTCATTTTTCAGTTTCTTACCGAATCAACCTTACTGAATGGTTTTGCAGTAGTACTTGCATTATTATTGATGATTGTGGCTATACCAGCCTTCAACAAATTGTCGGGTCAGAATTTATCATTCTCCTTGCTGGGCAATGCTGATTTCTGGTTAGGACTTACAGCGTTATTTGTTACAGGTGTATTCTTTTCCGGACTTTACCCGGCTTTTGTTTTGTCAGGCTTCAAACCCATTGAAGTATTGAAAGGAAAAATGGTTACGACCAGGCAAGGTTCTTTGTTAAGAAAGGGATTAGTTGTGTTTCAGTTTGCTGCTTCATTGTTTTTATTGATAGGGACTGTTGCTGTTTATCAGCAGATACAATATATGCGAAAGCAATCGCTGGGGATTAGCATAGGACAAACATTGGTCGTCCGGCCGCCCATCGTGGGTTTAGATTCTACTTACCTGCAAAAGATGACAGCATTTAAAGAGGCTTTGAAACAGCAGACTACCGTTCAGGCAGCCACCATCTCATCGAGTATACCCGGCGAAGCGGTTGGTTGGAATGCCGGCGGTATCAAGTTGGTTGGCACTGATGAGTCTACGCAAAAACAGTATCGCGTCATTGGAGTGGATTATGATTTTATAAAAATGTATGGGTTGAAACTTATAGCAGGGCGCATTTTCTCAAACGGCTTCGGTACGGACGACCATGCTGTAATATTTAACAGGAAAGGAGTAGAGCAATTAGGATTTGATAAACCAGAAGAAGCATTGGGTAAAAAAATCGACTTTTGGGGACAGCAATATACCGTAGTGGGTGTAACAGAAAATTTTCATCAGCAATCTCTTCGTGAAGCTTACGAGCCATTAATATTGCGACTGATACCCGACGTACGGGGTTACTTATCTGTTAGAACAAATTCTTCACAGGCAAGTCAAACCATCGCGAATGTAAAGGCTAACTGGAACAAGTTTTTCCCCGGCAACACTTTCGAATATTTTTTCCTGGATGACCATTTTAATGATCAGTATAAAGCCGATCAACGATTTGGTCAGGTGTTTGGTTTGTTTACAACGCTGGCCATATTAGTTGCATGCCTTGGTTTATTTGGACTTGCATCGTTCACTACACTTCAGCGAACCAAAGAAATTGGTATACGCAAAGTGTTGGGTTCTTCTGTTCCCGGAATCCTAAAGCTACTTTACCAGGAGTTCGCAGTTCTCCTGGTAGTAGCTTTTTTGATTGCAACACCATTGGCCTGGCTCACCATTTCTAATTGGCTGCAAGGCTATGCCTTTCGTATCAATATACAATGGAGTTATTTTATTATACCGTTTTTGACAATTGCTATTATTGCTTTATTGACCGTAAGTTTTCAGACGGTGAAAGCTGCGCTGGCTAACCCGGTGAAGTCACTCAGAACGGAGTAAGTGAGTCGATAGTCGCTAGTTGGGAGCCGGGACGATGCTTAACCTTAATCTTAACCTTGTATTATTATGATAAAAAATTATATCAAAATCGCCTGGAGAAACATTAAAAGACATCGTTTCTTTTCTATTGTAAATATCGTAGGATTATTTACCGGCATTCTGTTTACTTTATTGATTGGCGCTTATATATGGGGCGAACTGCAGGTAAATAAAAAATTGCGTAATCATCAGCGGCAATATATTCTGACAACTATTTCAAAAGATCCAAACATTGGATATGAACTGGCGACTTTTGGTCCGTTGGCAAAACGATTGAAAGAAGATTATCCTCATCTTGTTGCCAACTATTACCGGTATGATGGCATTACGTCAGTTGTTTCAAAGGCCGATAAAAATTTCCGGGAGGGCCTGCAGGTAGGCGACAGTAATTTGCTTAACATGTATGGATTTGAAATTTTGCACGGCGATGCTAAAACGGCTTTGAATGATCCTTATTCGGTAGTGATCACTTCAGATAAGGCTATTAAGTATTTTGGAAAAACAGGCGTAGTAGGAGAATCTATTACTATACAAAGCTTTTCAGGAGGCAAGCATGATTTCAAAATTACAGCGGTATTAAAAGAAATACCGCAAAGCACAGTCACCGAACTTGCTAAAAATTATAAGAACTCTTTTTTTATACCAATGAACACGGTGTCTTTTTTCGGAAGACAGGATGTGGAATCATGGAGCAATATATTTATCGCTTCTTATGTTGAATTAAAAAAAGGCGTAACTGCCAAAGACATTGAAAAGCCGATTAAACAATTGATACAACAAAATGCTCATCCGGCGCTGCATAAAGTAATCACTGTTAAACCGGTTTTATTGTCTGATTATCATTTGCAGCAGGATAATGGCCTGGTAAAACGAATGCTTTATACGCTGGCTTTTACAGGGCTTTTTATTTTGCTCATGGCCATTGTGAATTTTATCAATATTGCTATTAGCCGATCTTCTGCCAGGATGAGAGAAATTGGTATCAGGAAGGTGCTGGGTGGATTAAAAAGACAATTGATTCTGCAGTTTCTTTTTGAGTCAATCATATTGGTATGTATTGCCATGTTACTGGCAATAGCTGCATATCCATTGCTGAAACCAATGTTTGAACAGATAGTGGGTAAGCAAGTCCCGGAATTATCTTCCTTTCCTCTCTATTTTGTTTTGGTGCCGGTTGGTATTGTTTTTATTGTTGGTTTGCTTGCCGGGTTGTATCCCGCCTTTGTTTTGTCCTCCTTAAAGTCAGTTGATTCGTTAAAGGGAAAGCTGAAAACGGTAAAACAGAATTTTCTATTGAGAAAATCATTAGTAGGTTTCCAATTTGCCGTTGCCATTATTGTATTGGTGGCTGCCGCAGTTGTAGCCGGGCAGGTTGCTTATTTTTTTGGCCGGGGACTTGGTTACAATAAAGAATATATTGTTTCATCGCAGGTGCCAAGAGATTGGACAATTGATGGCGTTAGAAAAATGGCAACAGTTCGTAATGAGTTTGCAACAATGCCACAGGTGAGCAATATATCTTTATCGTATGAAATACCGGACGGCGCCAATGCAGGGCAGGTGCCTGTTTACAAATCGGGCAGCGATTCAACCAGTGCTATGTCCATGCAGTTGCTGCAAACAGATGAAAATTATCTTTCAACTTATGAAGTACCGTTAAAGGCAGGGAATTTTTTTGACAACCGTGGGCTTGACTCCGGTAAAGTGGTGATCAACGAAAAAGCGCTGGCTGCGCTGGGCTTGAAAAATCCTGAGGAAGCGATAGGTCAGCAGTTGAGAATTCCCGGCGATCCGACTGTATTTACCATAAAGGGAGTATCAAAAGATTTTCATTTCGGCTCTATGCAAAAAGCAATTCCGCCGATACTGTTTTTCAATGTCCGTTATTCTCCGTTTTATCGTTATCTCTCATTCAAATTAAAACCGGGAAGTATCAATGCAACTATTGAGACAATTCAAAAAAAATGGTCGCAATTGCTACCGGGCAGCTCGTTTGAATACACGTTTATGGATGATACATTGGAAAAATTGTATGCCTCGGAACTGCAGTTGAAGAAAGCAGCTTATACATCAACAGTGTTGGCATTAATTATCGTATTGCTGGGCGTACTGGGCCTTGTTTCATTAAGCATTCAAAAGCGAACAAAGGAAATTGGCATACGCAAAGTGTTAGGAGCTTCTGTTTCTTCCATTATTTCCCTTTTCATGAAAGAATTTGTTTGGGTAATACTTGTGGCTGGCTTCATTGCCTGTCCGCTTGCATGGTTTATCATGCAGGGTTGGCTGAATGATTATGCCTATCGTATTAGTCTTACCGCAGAGCCATTCATCATAAGTATCGCAGGGTTGGGAGTAATAACAATTATGTTGATTGCTTTGCAAACAATTAAAGCGGGGTTAGAAAATCCTGTTAAATCTTTACGGACAGAGTGAGTAAGATTTAATGCTGACCTCAGCGTCGGGGTGAAGTCATTAAACTGAATGAATTCAATAATATGCTGAACAATTATATCAAGATATCTGTCTGCACCTAAGGAGAGAAATCGCTTGGTTGAATGCTAAGGGCTGGTCTGCTTATTTACGGACAACTATCAACTAGGAAAATTATAAACATGCTTAAAAACTATTTCAAAACCGCCTGGCGAAACTTAACAAGACAAAAAGTTTTTTCCTTCATCAATATTTCGGGACTGGCATTGAGTCTTACAGCCGTTTGGCTGATTGCACTTTATGTTGCTAACGAGTTGAGCTACGACCGGTATCATGAAAAGGCAAATAGAATTTACCGGCTTGCAACGCACGGAAAATGGGGTGATCAGAGATTCGATATCACCGGCACATCCGGACTGGCAGCAGGAGCGCTTAAGAACGATTTTCCTGACGTGGAAAATGCCGTGCGCATGAATCCTGGAGGTGGCGGTGTTATTGAGTATGATAACAAAAAAATAAAAGATGATGCCATCTTCTATTCTGATCCTTCCTTCTTCACCGTATTTACGTATCATTTCCTTTCAGGCAATGTACATGCTTTAGAAAAGCCAAATAGCATTGTGCTTACCAAAACGCTTGCTGCAAAGCTTTTCCCCGATCCCATTTCGGCTATTGATAAAACAGTATATATCGATAAAAATCCCGCTGTTGTAACAGGTGTTATCGAAGATATTCCGCGTAACTCGCATTTTAGTTTTAACGCCTTTCGTGCTTTACCTGCAGATTACAAAGGCGACTGGGGCGGTTTCAATACTTTCACCTATGTCCTGCTAAAAAAGAATGCCGAAATCAACCAACTGAGGGCAAAGATGCCAGCCTTTGTGAACAAATACCTCAGGATAGATGCAGTAAAAGCCAATAATATTCAAATTACCCTGGAGTTACAGCCATTAACTTCTATTCATCTATATTCTCATTTGGGTTATGAATTGGGTGAGAACCGTGATGTAAAATATATCTATGTATTATCCATTGTTGGATTGCTGATATTCATTATTGCCTTTATCAATTACATCAACATAACTACAGCACGGGCTTCAGTTCGTTTGCGTGAAGTGGCCGTGAGAAAAATAATAGGCTCCAGTAAAAAGAACCTGGTTGAGCTTTTTCTTATGGAATCTATCATCACCATACTTTCTGCTGCCTGCATTAGTATGGTGTTAGTGGCACTTGTCATGCCTTTGTTCAACGACATTGCAGCAAAGCAATTCTCTATCTGGCAATTCGGTACTATCCGCACCATTGTGTACATGTTGGGCTTCGCCACTCTTGCCGGACTTATCGGTGGATGGTATCCTGCTTTTTTCTTATCGAGGTTTAAAACCATACCGGCTTTAAAAAACCAGTTGGGTGACGTAAAAGGGCAAACGCTTTTCAGAAAGTCGCTGGTAATGTTTCAGTTCGCAGTTACATTGATGATGATCACTGCTTCATTGATCATTTATCTTCAACTAAATTATGTACTCAATACCGATCTTGGTTTTAATAAAAAACAAGTGCTGACTTTTCATTTAGATTCAAGAGAGGTGAGGCAAAAGGCTTCTGCGTTGCGCACAGCGTTATTGCAAAACACACTGGTGAAGGCTGCGGCTTCAGCAGGCAGTCCCATTGGCAATAATGACATTGGCATGATGGATTACAGCGTGGAAAAGAATGGTGTGCTGGATGAACACAG
This sequence comes from Terrimonas pollutisoli, assembly GCF_029360765.1. Classification (GTDB taxonomy): domain Bacteria; phylum Bacteroidota; class Bacteroidia; order Chitinophagales; family Chitinophagaceae; genus Terrimonas_B; species Terrimonas_B pollutisoli. Next base: position 825,078 of record NZ_JARKNA010000001.1, read on the forward strand.
CAACCTGGCATATGGCTTAACCATTGATGCTGGTTTTATTCCTGCTATGCAGATCAAACTGGTAGAGGGGCGCAATTTTTCAAAAGACATTCCATCAGATAGTGACCAGGTAATTGTGAATGAAGCCTTCATTAAGAGACAAGGCTGGGGCTCTGGCATGGGTAAGCGAATGTCAAGGGGGGCAGATTCCACAGGCAAAATACATTTTGCCAACATCATCGGTGTGGTAAAGGATTTCCATATCTATTCTTTGCAACACAAGATCGAACCCCTCATCATGACACTTCCCGGGAAGGCGGAAGAACAGTACGACATGTATGTGCGGTTGGACGAACACCACCTCGCTCAATCACTTGCCTTTGTTGAGCAAACATTCAGAAAATTTGATGCCGCTTCCCCTTTTGTTTCTCGTTTTCTGGATGAAAAATTTGCATCCCAATATAGGGCAGAAGGAAAACAGGGGCAGGTGTTGCTTGCGTTTACCATTCTAACCATAGTTATTGCCTGTCTGGGTTTGTTTGGGTTGATCACCTTTACGGTTGGAAAGCGGGTAAAAGAAATCGGTATACGCAAAGTGCTCGGCGCCAGCGTGGGCGGCATGGTTTCTTTATTAACAGGAAGTTTGCTGAAAGTGGTGTTGCTCTCTATGCTGGTGGCTATACCTGTATCCTGGTTGGTGATGAATAAATGGCTGGAAGATTTTGCTTACCGCATTCATTTGGAATGGTGGATGTTTACTTTGGCTGGAATTATTTCACTAATCATTGCCATGATTACATTAAGCCTCCAGGCAATAAAAGCAGCTATAGCCAACCCGGTGAAATCTTTGCGAACCGAGTAGGTCCAGACCAAATGTCGGGAGAGTGAGTAAAGAGTTTAATCTCGACCGCAGCGTCGGGGTGAAATCATTAAGAACTGAATGAATTGAATAATATGCTGAATAATTATATTAAAATATCCGTACGTCACCTTTGGCAAAATAAGCTGTACTCCTTTATTAATGTAGTTGGGCTGGCCATTGCTATCACCTGTGTATTGCTCGCTGTATTGTATATTAAAGAAGAGAGAGGCTATGATAGGTTTCATGAAAACAAAGAAAATCTCTATCGCATTCTGACATCCAGAACAGATGATAAAGGTGCCAGGGGCACAGTGGCAGGTACCGGTCAGCCGCAGGGGCCGGCGTTTAAAGAAGCGGTGCCTGAAATAGTAGATTATGCCAGAGTGCTCGGAGGTGATATAAAAGGAGATGTGATCGCCAATAATAAAACGCTTAACCTGCAAATTCTTTTTGCAGATGAAAGCTTTTTCAACTTGTTCAGCTTTTCGTTATTAAGAGGAGATAAAACAACAGCGTTGAAAGATGTTTCAGCAGTAGTGATCACTGAAACAGTTGCTCTTAAATTTTTTAATAGTATTGATGTAGTAGGCAAGCGAATAGATATGGATGCTGATCCTTCGGCAGATAAACTGGGCAGGCCATCCATGATAACGGCGGTAGTAAAAGATCTTCCAAAAAATTCATCTATCCGTTTTGATGTCCTGATGCCGATGCGTTACATGCAGCTTTCGTTTACAGATACAGCCTGGCTCAACCAATACCTTGGCACTTTTGTATTGCTTCGACCCGGATCTGATTTGAATAAAGTAAGCCGGAAATTCGACCAGGTATTTGCCTCTCATGCTAAATTCCAGCTTGAAGAGACTAAGAAACTGTACAATTATGATCCTAAGATCAGTTATAGTTTACAGAATGTTGCCGATATGCATCTCAACCCCCGGCTTACAGGTAGCTGGCGGGAAGGAGGTATCGTCAACGAAAGCAATCCCATTTTTTCCTGGCTTTTTTTGGGCATTGCGTTATTTATTTTATTCATGGCAACTGTCAATTTTATTAACATCAGTATTGCCGGTTCATTGAAGCGGGCAAAAGAAGTAGGTGTCAGGAAAATAACGGGAGGAAGTAAGAAGCAAATCATTTTTCAGTTTTTATTTGAATCCGCAATTGTTTGCCTGGCGGCTTTTGTTGTAGCTGCTTTTTTAACCAGTATCAGTTTGCCTTTATTCAATGAATTGGTAAAAAAGCAATTGGTGTTTTCGGAATCCATAGACCTGCAGCTTTTAATCTGGTTTGCAGGCATATTATTGCTGATCATCTTGCTGACTGGTTTTTATCCTGCTTATATGTTGTCTGCATTCAAGCCCAAAGAGGTATTGTATAATAAACAAAAGCTTTCCGGCCGCAATTTGTTTGGCCATTCATTAGTGATTCTTCAATTTTCATTAGCTGTCTTTTTTATTATTTCGACAATCATCTATTACAGGCAAATGAATTTTGTACGAACAAAAGATTTGGGTTATGATCCTTACCAGGTGGTTCGCACTCATATCAGGGGAAACAGGGAGTACAAAGCCGTTCAGGAAATACTCAGGAACGAATTGTCGAAAGAGCCGGCAATAAAACACCTCTCATTTGGCGGCTATGGGCAAGTGGATGCTGTAAAACTGGGCGACAAAAAACTGGACGCTGTTCATGAGGTAATTGATGAATACCGTTTACCTGTTATGCAAATAAAGCTGAAAGCCGGTAGAAACATTTCTTCAGCTATTCCTCCAGATAAGCATCATGCTGTTATCGTAAATGAAGCATTTGTGAAAGCGGCCGGTTTGGAATCGCCTGTCGGCTCTCAATTATATACCAGCGACAGGTTTGATAAAGAATTAAAAACAATTGTCGGCGTCATTGAAGATTATCATAGCGGTTCATTGCACGAACCTATCAAACCGATGGTGATGCTCCTTTGCGATTGGGCCTCCGATGGTATCTGGATAAGAATCGAAAAACAAAACCAGCAGCGGGCACTGAAAGCAATAGAAGCAGCTTATAAAAAAGCAATGCCTACTGCTTTGTATGAGTATAAATTTTTGGATGAATTAAATGCACAAGCCTATGAGCAGGAACAACGCTGGCAAAAGATCATTGGCATAGCGGCGGTGCTTTCTGTTGTGATTTGTTGCCTTGGTTTGTTTGGATTGGCTCATTTGGCAGCACAGCGCAGGGTAAAAGAAATCGGCATTCGGAAAGTATTAGGCGCTACTGTTGCAGGTATTGCTTCGCTGCTGACAAAGGATTTTTTAAAACTTGTTCTGATTTCACTGCTTGTTGCTTCGCCTGTAGCCTGGTGGGTGATGAATAACTGGCTGCAGGATTTCGCTTATAGAATAAATATTGGCTGGTGGATGTTTGTGCTTGCAGGACTTATAGCAATTGTTATTGCAATGATCACAGTTGGTTTCCATGCGGTGAGGACTGCAATTGCCAACCCTGTGAAGTCATTGAGGGCGGAATGAAGAATAATAAAGAATCTGTAACAGATTTGAAAATGAAACAAGACAATGTTATATAACTATATCAAGACAGCATTCAGGCATCTTTGGAAAAACAGGTTGTATTCCGTAATTAATATATTGGGATTAGCTGTTGCGTTAACCTGCGTGGTGTTATCTATTTTGTACTATAAATACGAGCACAATTTTGATTCGTTTCATAAAAATGGCTCACAGATTTTCCGCATTACTACCACTTATACAGATAATAAAACAGCTGAAATACAAAGAGGCGCCGGAACTGCCCAAGTGCAAGGTCCAGCATTTAAAGCGCAGGTGCCAGAAATCCTGGATTATGTACGTATCTATGGCGGCGATGTGATGGAAAATGTCAGATCGTCTGATAAGGCCTTTACCCTGGGCGCCGGATTTGCGGATTCCGCATTTTTTAAAGTATTTTCATTTCCATTGTTATTTGGCAACCCAAATACAGCATTAAGTGAGAAATATTCAGTTGTAATCACTGAAAAAACAGCGCTCAAGTTTTTTGGAACATCCAATGTAATTGGCAAACGATTGGATATAGAAGATAACCCTGATTCGCTTTTTGCTTCATTCATTATTACTGGTGTGGCTAAAAACCCACCCGCCAATTCATCTATTCAATTTGATATTTTAATCCCATTCAGTTACCTGCAGATAATGTGGGATGATAAGACGTGGTTGAACAATTATCTGCCCACCTTTGTGGTCTTGCATCCCGAAGCTGATTTAAAAGCAATCCAGCAAAAATTTCTTGCCATTCATAATGTGCATGCAAAAGAGCAACTGGAACAGGGAAGGAAAACTGGGGAATTTGATAAAAAGACCTTTTACTCACTTCAATCCTTAACAGATATTCATTTAAGCCCCGAAGGAGGATTTGCTAATGCAAGTAAACCTGCTTACTCCTTGTTTTTGCTTGGCATATCTGTTTTTATTCTTTTAATGGCTTCTATCAATTTCATTAATCTAAGCATTGCAGGTTCATTGAAGCGGGCAAAAGAGATCGGGGTAAGAAAAATTTCTGGTAGCAGTAAAATGCAAATTATATGGCAGTTTTTGATTGAGTCATCCATTATTTGTTTTACTGCCCTGTGTATGGCTATTGTACTTGCTCAAAGTTTATTGCCATTTTTTAATCAATTAGCGGGCGGACAAATAATATTTTCAACATTACTGGACTGGAAATTATTTGTTTATTTTATTGGTCTTCTGATAGTAAATATTTTGTTGAGCGGTTTATACCCCTCCTATGTGTTGACAAGATTCCAGCCAAAGGAAGTATTGTATAATAAGCCGGCATTATCAGGCCGTAATTGGTTGGGAAAGAGTTTGGTGGTTTTGCAGTTTTCAATAGCAACCTGCTTAATCATCGGGTCTATTATTTATTACAAGCAGATGGATTTTGTTCGTACAAAAGACTTAGGTTATAATCCTCATAATATTGTTCGTGTTGATGTTCCTTTTAAACGTGATATGAAGCTCGTTTACCCGCTCATTAAAAATGAATTGGCAGAAGAGCCGGGGATAAAACAAATGTCTTTGGAAACACATAATGATGGATCCAAAATCTATATTGGGGACAATGTCATTAAAGCTACTTATAAGCTGGTAGAAAAATCGTATATCTCTATGCTTGAGATCCCTGTAAAACAAGGTCGAAATTTTTCTGACTTATACAGGACTGATCAAACAAATGCCGCTGTTGTCAACGAAGCTTTTGTGAAAGCAGCGGGTTTGAAAGATCCTATCGGCACCCAAGTACAGATTAAGGACTGGTTTCCAAGGGAAGCATTGATTATTATTGGAGTTGTAAACGACTATCACAGGGGTTCGTTGAAAGAAATTATTCAACCTGAAATACTCTGTATAAATGACGGTTCGCAGGGAACAGTATTGGTAAAAGTTGACAAGCTTAGACAAAAGCAAGCGTTGGTTGCATTGGAGAAAGCATATAATACGGCAGTGCCGGGCTCTGAATACAATTATACTTTTTGGGATGAACTAAATGCAAGAGAATATCATAAGGAAAATAAATGGAAGCAGATCGTTAATGCGGCTACGGTATTATCCATTTTGATTTGTTGTTTGGGATTATTTGGTCTTACACATCTTGCCACTCAAATGCGTGTAAAAGAAATTGGTATTCGTAAAACATTGGGTGCATCTGTCAGTAATATCGTGTCACTTATAACAAAAGATTTTGTAAAGCTGATAGTAATTGCCGTTGTCATTGCTTCGCCTGTTGCATGGTTTTTCATGAATAAATGGCTGCAGGATTTTGCTTATAGAATAAATATTGGCTGGTGGATGTTTGCTCTTGCGGGAATCATAGCCATTGTTATTGCCATGATCACAGTTGGTTTCCAGGCGGTGAAGTCTGCAATTGCTAACCCGGTGAAATCATTGCGAACAGAATAAAATTAGTATAACAGTTATAAAATGAGATTATGATCAAAAATTACCTGGTTGTTGCATGGAGAAACCTGTTGCGTTATAAAGTTTATTCTTTTATAAATATTGCAGGTCTCGCAATCGGGCTGGCGGTTTGCATGTTGATCGTACTTTATGCCGGTCACGAAGCAAGTTATGATCGCTTTCATAAAAATGCGGAAAGAATTTTTTGGCTGCAGACCAAATTAAAAATCGGAACTGATTCGGTCTTCATGCCTTACTTAAATTACTCTGCGGCACCCATGGTGAGCCAGCGGGAGCCAGCTGTCGAAAGTTACCTGCGGCTAAGAAAAGATCCTCAAAATGCAATCATTCAAAATCCCGCTATACCTTCCCTGAAGTTTGCTGAAAGCAAATTTATTTTTGCCGACAGCAATTTTTTTAGCTTCTTTTCTTTCAAACTTTTACAGGGGAGTAAAGAGCAGGTGCTTCGTAATCCCTTATCTGTTGTTATTTCCCGTGATGCAGCGAAAAAATATTTTGGTAACGATGATCCTGTTGGTAAAATCATCCGCTATAATAACAATGATGACTTGCTCATAACCGGCGTGGCAGCAAATGCTCCTTCCAATTCAACAATCGAATTTGATTTTGTAGCATCACTTTCCAGCATGAGGGCAATTAAGGAACAACAGAGTCTGGTGTTGAAGGAAAAAAATGATTTCACTACCTATTTTCTGGTAAAGCCGGGGGGGCAGATTTCCCGCATTGAAGCAGCCTTATTTCAGCTGGCCAAGATGCAGGGAAATGATGAAGAGTTTAGTTTCCGTTATGTGAGCACTCCTTTAACAAAGTTGCATAAGGTCGCAAGCACCGATATCTCGGGGTTTAAATACGTCAAGATATTTCCCTTTGTGGCTGCGCTGGTTTTGTTGCTGGCGCTGATCAATTATATGAGCTTGTCCACGGCCCGGTCAGCTATTCGGGCCAAAGAGATCGGCGTGAGAAAGGTGATGGGCGCCGGTCGTAAAATAATCGCCAGCCAGTTTTTCATTGAATCGGCATTGTACACCGGTATCGCTTTTATACTCGGTTATTTTTTATGTATTTTTTTCCAACCCTTCTTTTTCAATTTTTTGCAGATCAGCATTGACCGGTCTTTTCTCCTGCATCCATGGGTGATAGTAGCATTCTCAGCATTGTTCATGGTTACAATTCTTATTTCGGCGACTTATCCTTCGTTGCTGTTGTCGGCCTATAAGCCGGTATCGGTATTGTATGGCAAACTTGGGAAAAGTGGTGGCATTAGTGTAAGGAAATTTTTTACAATTATCCAGTTTGCGATTGCAGTTGCATTTATTATCTGCGGTATTGTAATGCAAAGGCAACTGCTTTTTTTCAGGCACAAGGATACCGGCATGAACCGCGATAATATTGTAATGATGCCTTTCGGTACAGGTGTTACCAAACACTACGCAGCCTTCAAACAAGAACTGCGATCTGTTCCGGGCATTCAACAATTCAGTCTTGCATTGCACCCGTTGTTTAAAGGATATGATATGATGGGGATGATGCCGCCGGGCAGCAAAGAGATGGTATTGATGCCGGTGATGGATGTGGACCAGCATTTTATTCCGTTGCTGGGGTTGCAATGGAAACTGCGGCCGGATGAATCTTTTTTTTATAAGAAGAAAAATAGCATTATCCTGAATGAAACGGCGGTTGAAAGATTACATCTTGGTCAGCAACCGGTTAATCAAAAAATTGATCAGTTTGAAGTCGCCGGTGTGCTGAAAGACTTTAACTGGTCGTCGCTTCAACATAAAATAGAGGGATTGATTTTATCTGTTTCTAATGATGAAGACAGTACATCTATGTGGGCTGCAAAAGGAGGATGCTTATTTGCTAAAATTAATGGCGGTACCAATATTCCCTCGCTGATGGATCAAATGAAGAATCTTCATAAAAAATATGATAGCGAAAAGGCCTTTGAATATTATTTTTTGGATGATGCTTTTAATGAGTTGTATAAAGCTGAGGAAAGGCTTTCTCAAATGTTAATGCTGTTTACCGGCCTGGCGATATTTATTGCCTGTCTTGGCTTGTTTGGGCTGGTAACGTTTATGGCGATACAGCGAACCAAAGAAATCGGAATAAGAAAGACACTGGGTGCCTCCGTACAAAATATAGTCAGTTTATTATCCGGTGAGTTTATGGTTCTTGTATTACTTGCCGTGATAATCGCTTCACCTGTTGCCTGGTATTTTATGAACAAGTGGTTGGAGGAATTTGCCTACCGTGTTTCTATTGTATGGTGGGTCTTTCTTTTGGCTGCTATCATCACCATGCTGATTGCTTTGATGACTATCGGCTTCCAGGCCATTAAAGCGGCTATTGCTAACCCTGTGAAGTCACTCCGAACGGAGTGACGGAATCCCGATGGTCCTGAGCGAAATCGAAGGATCGGGATGAAATCTTTACGAAGCGAATAAACTAAATGATCCAGAAATAAATAGTATCAACCTGCATCCAGGATGGTTCACTTTGTTGTTTAATCATTAACTTTTCACTTCATGTAAACTAAAATAAGCTTTATGAGCTATTCCCATTTTAAGAACATTATTGTTGCAATATTATTTGTCGTATCAGGTTTCATTACAAAAGCCCAGCAAACCGCTGAGAAATTTGTGCTGGAGACGCAATACCTGCTTTATCTACCCGAACAATATGCTGTCGATACAGCTACCAAATGGCCATTATTGATTTTCCTGCATGGATCGGGTGAAAGTGGAACGGATTTAGACAAAGTAAAAGTGCACGGTCCACCCAAGCTGGTTGAGCAGGGAAAGAAATTTCCTTTTATCGTTGTGTCACCACAGGCTCCACCGCGGGCCGGCTGGAAAGTGGAAATATTAAAACAGATGTTGGATGATATAAAAAAACGATACCGGGTAGATAATGATCGTGTTTATTTAACTGGTTTAAGTATGGGAGGCTTCGGTACCTGGAACCTTTCCGAAAAGTACCCGGATGAGTTTGCAGCTATTGCGCCAATTTGTGGTGGAGGTAATGCGGAGCAAGTATGGAAATTGCGGCACATGCCAGTGTGGTGCTTTCATGGGGCTAAAGATGATGTGGTCCCGTCTTCAGCATCACAAACAATGGTAGACGCTTTAAAAAAATATAATTCAAATGTTAAGTTCACATTGTATCCCGACGCTAATCATAATAGTTGGGATGTGACTTATAACAATGACAGCCTTTATAGCTGGCTATTGGCCCAAAAACGATTTCAATTTAAACCTGCGGCTCAGCCGCAATCTCTGTTAAAAGAATATGAGGGCATTTATGTCAATAATGTGAATAAGGATACGGTAAAAATGGTTGTTGAAAATGAGAAGTTATTTGCAAAACTTGGAAAGAATTCGATAGCGCTTAAAGCCTCTGCTAATAACGATTTTTACTGGGATGATAATTCGGTTGATGAAGTTCGCTTTACCCGAAATAGTAAGGACGTTGTAGGAGGCTTCATATTGTTGGCTGATGAAAAGGTGGAATTCAGAAAATTGCCGGTAAACAAAACGGTAAGGACAAAACAAAAATGAATCAGGAAACTGCAACTGGATACTGAACGGAGTGTACGAATTTGAATAGCAACTGTTCGTTTTCGTACACCCTGACTAATAACGTATATACAAACAGTTGATTTTAATAAGTTTATCTATTGGCATGTCTGTTGGAGACTGTTCGCATAAACTGATATAATGGAGGTAAAATCCTTGCGAACTGAACAATGACTAATGTATGTTTAAAAATTACCTAAAGATAGCTTGGCGCAATCTGTTACGACGAAAATTTTATTCGGCGATAAATATTTTTGGGTTATCGATAGGTGTAGCATTCGTTTTTTTGGTAGGAAGTTATGTATGGGGAGAATGGCAGGTAAATAGAAATTTTAAAAATGCTGACAGGTTATTTTTATTGCAAACCGTCCATCGTGGTTCTGAGGGTATAGCAGCGGCACCCTCACCATTTGCACAGGTATTAAAAGAAACCTATCCGCACCTGGTATCCAATTTTTATCGTTCGTTTTGGAAAAACACAATTATCTCGAACGGGGAAAAACATTTCAGGGATAATGTGCAGGTTGGGGATAGTACTTTAATAGATATGTTTGGGTTTTCATTGTTATATGGCAACCCGGGCACTTTGTTTGATAGTCCTGACGCCGTTGTAATCACAGAAGAAAGAGCTTTGAAATTTTTTGGCAGCACAAATAGTGTAGGCAAAACGCTTACTATTCAAAATACGGAAGGACAAGACCATGACTTTATTGTAACCGGTATATTGAAGGATATTCCGGCTAATTCCATCAACACTGTCCGGGCAAATGCCAAAATACCTGTTAATTCAGTTTTTCTATCGGTAAATGGTGTAAAACAATTTTATAAGGGAGGGGATTTTCTAAAATGGCAAGCTTACAGTAATAGTTATGTAGAATTGAAAGAAGGAGTTAATCCAGCCGATTTGGTGCAGCCGATCCATCAGCTTATTAATACCCATGTTCCAGGGGAAAATAAAGAAGGGTTGCAGATCAGTCTCAAGCCTTTATCCAATTATCATTTAGATGCAAACAATGGTATCGTCAGAAAAATAATCTATACACTTTCTCTCACGGCTTTGTTCATACTATTGATGGCAATTGTGAATTTTGTGAATATGTCTATTGCCAGCTCAATGGCCAGGTTAAAAGAAATTGGCTTACGCAAAGTGATGGGCGGAATTAAACGACAATTGATTTTACAATTTCTTATTGAAGCAACCATTATTTCTTTTATTGCGGTTGGATTTTCATTGCTTATCTACCAGCTTATTCAACCGTTTACCGCGACATTGCTGGGCAAAGAGTTTCCGCAACTATCTTCAATGCCCTTCTATTTTATCTGCATCCCTGTTGTACTGATCCTGTGCATAGGATTGCTGGCGGGAACTTACCCTGCCCTGGTATTGTCTTCTGTCAATACTGTTGAATCTGTTAAAGGAAAGTTGAAAGGAGTTAAGGAAAACATTTTCCTGAGAAAGGCCCTTGTAAGCTTCCAGTTCTTTATAGCCATTGTCGTTTTTATTTCAGCAGTTGTTATTGCCAGGCAGGTTCATTTTTTCCTGAATACCGACCTTGGCTTTCATAAAGATCAGGTATTGAATGTAGAATTGCCCCGCAACTGGACAGAGGCCGGTGTAAAGAGGATTCAAACTATAAGAAATGAAATAGCTGCTTCAAAGGGTGTAGTGCAGGCATCAGTTTCTTTTTCGATTCCCAATCGAAATACTACAGGTAGCCCCGGTTTTTATAAGTCAGGAAACGACCCATTAAATGTAGTAGAACCATCGGGAATTATCGCTGATGAAAAATATGCGGAAACTTTTGGAATACCTGTTATCGCAGGCTCTTTTTTCAGTAGGACAAATACAATATATGATTCCTCCGCAATTGTTGTAAACGAGGCATTTACAAAAGCATTGGGCTGGAAGTCAGCCAATGAGGCAGTCGGCAAAAAACTTAGCAGGCAGGATAATAATGAAAGCTATACCATTTGTGGTGTGGTTAAAGACTTTCACTTCGAATCAAAGCAAGAGGCTATAAAGCCATTAGTGATCTTTCATATTCAAAGTAGTACGATATTCCGTTTTATGTCTATAAGACTCGAATCTTTGGATATGGAACAAACTATTGCCGGTCTTGAAAAAAAATGGATGGAATTGATGCCTGGTTCTCCCTTCGATTATTCATTTATGGATGAAACAATAAACACTGTTTATAAATCAGAAATACAACTTAAAAAGGCATCTTACTTTGCCACCATACTAGCAGTAGTGATAGTGATGCTGGGAATCATTGGAATGGTATCATTAAGCATTGCCAAAAGAACCCGTGAAATAGGTATACGTAAAATACTGGGATCATCTGTTTCCGGGATTATCCTGTTTTTTATCAGGGATATTTTCCGTGCAATTCTGGTAGCCAATTTAATTGCATGGCCGGTTTCTTATTTTATTATGAAAAAATGGCTGAGCGATTATGCCTATCGTATAGAAATGGGCCTCTATCCATTTATAATAGTCTCAGTTTTACTGACTATAGCAACAATGCTTTTGATCAGTATCCAAACAACAAAAGTCGCAATTAAGAACCCTGTAAAAAGTTTAAGAACAGAATAAATAACCAATTATGCTTGAATTAAAACATATCTACAAATGGGTGAACACCGGCAATAACCGCACCTTTATTTTGAAAGACATCAATCTCTCTATAAAAGAAGGAGAATTTATTTCGATCATGGGACCTTCAGGCTCAGGCAAATCAACTTTATTGAATGTGATCGGCATGCTGGATGAATTCAATGAAGGTGAATATAATTTTTTACATGAATCTGTACATAAACTAAAAGAAAAACAGCGATCAGCCCTGTATAAACAATATATCGGGTTTGTATTCCAGGCTTATCACCTCATTGATGAGCTGACAGTTTATGAAAACATTGAAACTCCACTTATTTATCAAAATGTAAAATCAGCGGAAAGAAAAGCTTTGGTAGCAGATATGCTTGACCGCTTCCAGATTGTAGGTAAAAAAGACCTTTTCCCCGCACAGCTTTCCGGTGGTCAGCAACAATTAGTTGGCATAGCCAGGGCCCTGATAGCAAAACCAAAATTATTATTAGCCGATGAGCCTACCGGCAACCTCAACTCCAAACAAGGCGAAGAGATCATGGATCTTTTTAAGCAATTGAATGAAGAAGGTGTTACGATCATACAGGTAACTCACTCCGAAAAAAATGCGGCCTATGGTAAGCGCATCATTCACTTACTGGATGGCATGGTGGAAAAGAGAGTAGAGTTAGCAGTTGGCACTGAGCGATAGTCGAAGTGCTAACAGTTTTATGCTAAATCAATATCGATGAACTATAAAACGTTCTGCTAGCGTTGCGAAAACGAACAATGTCTGTATCAAAACCGGACAGGTGAAGAACCCTACATTTCACTAATCCGTTATCTTTCAATAGCTCTGAAGTTTGGTATGTATTTGATAAAAGAATGAACAATTGTAGCCAGGGATTTTAAATAACAAGGGTAATGAATACAAAGAAGTTTATAGGATTAGTATTAATAGCTTTTTCATTGCAGGCCATGGGGCAAACCACCATGACACTTAAGCAATGTGTAGAGACTGGGATCAATAATAATTTTGATGTAAAGCAAAGAGAATTGCAGTTGCAAAGTGATGAAGCTAACTGGAAGCAGTCCAGGTTGAATATTTTTCCTGATCTCAATGCGAATGCAGGACATAGTTTTAACCAGGGACGTAGTATTGATCCTTTTACCAATTCACCCGTTACTCAATCTTTCAATTCGTCAAGCTATAGTGCGGGCAGTGGTATTACCTTGTTCAACGGGTTGTCCATTCAGAATTCGATCAGGCAAAATTCACTAGCCTTCCAGGCTTCTAAGATGGATTGGCAGCAGGAAAAAGATAACCTTACTATTAATATTATCCTTGCTTATTTGCAGGTGTTAAGCAATGCAGAACAACTGGAACAGGCCAAAAACCAGGCTACTTTGTCGAAGCAGCAAGTAGAGCGTTTGGAAATTTTAAATAAGGAAGGCGCCATCAAGCCATCTGATCTTTCCGATCTGAAAGGACAGTACGCCAGTGACCAGTTATCAATTATAAGCATTCAAAATTTATTGGAAACGGCAAAAATCAATCTCTGCCAGTTGATGAACATACCTTACAATAAGGATCTCGTTTTAGAAAAGATAGATCCCGCATCTTTTGCCGACCGCTATGAAGGAACACCAGACAAGATTTATCAAACGGCATTGGAGCAACTGGCGATGATCAAAGCCGCTGAATTGCGCAAACAAAGCGCAGCAAAAGCTATAAAGGTGGCAAGAGGACAGCTTTTTCCCGTATTGCGATTCGAGGGTGGCGTCAGTACCAGTTATTCAAGTGTGGCTATGCAAAATAAATACCTCAATACAACTGATAAAACTTCCAATGATTATGTATTGATAAATGGCACTCCATCGCCGGTAATTTACAAGCAGGATAATTTCAGCAGCAGTAAGATCAATTATAATGATCAGCTGAATAATAACCTTTATACATCGTTTGGGTTTAACCTGCGGATTCCTATTTTCAATTCATTGCAACAGCGAAATCGTATTAAGCAGGCACAGATCATTTATAAGACCCGTGAATTGTCTGCCAATACAACGAAAACACAATTAAGCCAGGCTATTGACCAGGCTTATATCAATATGAATACAGCTTCGAACCGTTATAAGACGATCCTGGAACAGGTAAATGCTTTCAATGAATCATTCAGGGCGGCGGGCATCCGGTTCGATTCCGGGGTTGGTAACTCGATTGATTACCTTACCGCCAAGAACAATCTGGACAGGGCCAGCATTAACCTCATCATTGCCAAATATGATTATGTATTAAGAACGAAAATCCTGGATTATTACCAGGGGAAACAATTATGGTAAAGATTGGCTCCTTAATTCAACGTGAGCTTTAGGTCTTTACCATCCCGTTAGGGATGATTCGTGGGTGAAAATATCAAAAGAAAAGGCACGAGGCGTTCCGAAGGAACGCTTGGTGCTTCTATCTATGAATTGTTACCGACGATTTGTTCCTACGGAACAATTTTAGTAAACCTGATTATCTGTGAAAAAGATCCAAGACTCACGTTAATTCATTAAAAATTCGGAACGTAATTCACATCCATTGCCGGGCGATGAGATAACCGATAGTTTGCCATTGAAAAGGTTCAGCCTGCTGCGAATGTTTTTTAACCCGATACCGCTTCCAAGATTGGTAGCATCAAAACCGATGCCGTCATCCTTTATCTGTATTTCCACCTGCGGAGCGTCTATATCTATTTTTATCAGTACGTTTTTTGCTTCAGCATATTTGATGATATTGTTTAATTGTTCCTGCACTACACGATAGATCATTAATTTTTGTTCATCATTCAGGTATTGATTAACTTTTTCATCATCCACGATTAACGAAAATTTCAGTTCTTTTACCCGCCGGATATTGGCAATTAAATTTTGAATCGATTCTTTTAGCCCTTCCTCTTTGAAGACAGGAGGCTTCAGGTTGGCGGAGAGGTGCCTGATCTCAGTTATTGATTGCCGGATCAGCTCAGTCGTCTTTTTCAGTATTTCTTTTTCATTTTCAGAGTGGCTGTCTATCATCCCAATATGCAATTTTACCACACCCAGCGTTTGTGCAATATTGTCGTGCAATTCTTCCGCCCACCGGTTGCGCTCCCGTTCTTCCGCCTTTATAATATTTCGGGTGATCTCCGTTTTACTTCTTAGCTGTTGATCGTGATATTCCCGCTGCAACTGGCGGTGTTCACTGATATCCTGCAGGGCGCCAATAATGCTATAGGGTTTATCGTTACTGTCTTTCAGTAAATAAATGCGGTGCATTACTTCCCTGTATCCTTTGCCCGGAATTAAAAACCTATATTCTCCCTGCCAAAACTGGTGTCCCGGCGTATAGGCTCTTTTTATACCTTCCATCACCTGTTGTTTATCGTCAGGGTGAATATGGTTTTCCCAGTAAGACACTCCGTTTTTATTTTGTAATACTTCATTTCCCAAAATCTCATCAATATTGTTTCCCATCTTAACCGTTTCAGTCAGGATATCATATTCGTAAATACCGTCTTTTGTTGCATTCATCACTGCTTTATATTTTTTCAGCATGTCCTCGTTGGTCTCCAGTGAATGAATTAGTTTTTTATAGATGGTATAAGCCACTGAATAAATAAACAGTGAGGACACCAGTACAAAGGCCAGTCCTTTATAATTTTCTATTTTCTGAAGAGTGTTTGTATTATCGTTGGCCAGCCATTCAGCCACTTTGCCGCTGCCTAATATCCAAATGGCGCCAAAAAGAAAATAGTAAAGTCCAAGTCTTGCCGGAGGGGATAGTTTGGAAAACATACGAAAGGGTTTACGTAATTATGTGGCGTGCAGTTAAAAAACTGGAGGTTTACGGCGGCAATTTATGGAATTACAAAAGGGTATAGCATGGAAAATTGTTTACCGGATCAAAGAGTTGAAGATGAATTTTATACCCGAGAACGGTGGGCTAATCCCAGAAAGACCAAATTTGATTTTCCGTTTTAGGGCAGAATCTTTATTTTTGCCGCCCAATTAACTGCCGGGGTAGCTCAGCTGGTTAGAGCACAGGATTCATAACCCTGAGGTCGGCAGTTCAAGTCTGCTCCCCGGTACAAATAAAAGGTTCTGATTAGTCAGAGCCTTTTTTATGAGTATAAACCCTGCAATTCAATATACATTATAAGGCTTACTTCATTAGTCAGGTGATGCCAATCTTACAATTACTTAATTTTAAGACATGATTCGCCTGGCAAATCCTACTGACGCAACAGCCCTGCTTGCCATTTATACACCATATATCCGTGGTACCTCCATTACTTTTGAAACAGCCATTCCGGCCGTGGCCGATTTTGCCAACAGGATCCGCTCCTATATGGAAAACTGGCCCTGGCTGGTGTATGAAAAAGACGACCAGGTGGTTGGATATGCCTATGCATCAAGATACCGTGAGAGGGAGGCTTATCAGTGGAGCATCGAATGTTCGGTATATATTCATGATGATTACCTGCGTGCCGGGATTGCCAGTCAATTATATGCTGCCTTGTTTGCAATCTTAAAGGCCCAGGGATTCAGGACGGTGTATGCCGTCATCAATCTTCCCAACGACAGAAGTGTGGCTTTTCATGAAAAAATGGGTTTTCGCTATTTTGCTACGTATGAAAATGTAGGGTATAAGTTGGGTCAGTGGAAAAATGTTGGCTGGTGGCAATTGCAATTAAATGACTATACCATCGAGCCGCCGGCGCCTGTAAAGTTTAACGCCTTAAGCAATGAAGTGATCAAAAAAATACTGGATGAAAATCAAAAATCTCCTACATGAGGAGATTTTTGATTTAGTGGTTTACCCAAACAAAAATATCAGAAACTAAAGGCCAGCTTCGCAAATAGTCTTCGGCCGTTGAAGCCCATCTGTACGGAATCCCAGGCGCCACCTGTTTCATTATCGCCATACCACCATTTAGCCAACGGGTTTACGCCGAGGTCAGGATGCACATTGAATATGTTGTCGGCCCCAACAAACAATGTTATTTTTTTTGAGAATGCATAGGAAACAGAAAGATCGGTTGTGATCTTATGTTTATAATTAAATATTTCGGGAACATACCCATTACCATCATCTCTTGGCACCTGGGGATTGATGCCTGATGCATTAGGGTTGTCACCCGTTGGAGAACCGGAATCACCAAAGCCCATCAAAACAATTTTACCAAAAGAAGTGAGGTTGACATTAAAGCCCAGCTTATCATAATTATAATTGATGCCAAGAGAAAATTTACTATTTGGCGACGAAGCTTCAAGGAAGGCTTCTTCCCGGTCGCTATAAAATGTTTTCTGGTGAAGTTTAGTATCATTCAATGCCGTGGGAACATGTATTTCATCAATCTCCACTTCCTGCAGATTTCCGGCTAATAAAAGTTTCAGGTTGTTTTTACCCCATCTTTTTGCATAATCCAAAACGACATCTACTCCATAATTGGTGGTGCTTACTGCATTTGCAAAAAACTGCGCAGTTGATACGTCTGCCGGGAATTGTGATGTAAATGCCGGGGAAAGTGTTGGATCATCTTTGCTGAATAATCCCGAGAGCACCACCCTGTCATCCACTTTTACCCAATAGCCATCAATTGTTACGGTAAATGATTTAGCAGGCTTCCAGGTAAAGCCGAGACTGGCGTTAACTGATTTTTCTTCTTTTAAATCAGGAATGCCTGCAGCTTTTGTGATAGCATTGGTGTTGGGTGCAATCAGTGATTGTACAAGTATACCGCCGCTAAAAGACGTAAGCGTATTGCTGAAATGGATTTGCGCCAGCGAAGGAGCCCGGAAGCCGGTGCTTACAGACCCACGTATATTAAAATTATCTGCCGCTTTCAACCGGGTAGCCAGCTTTCCGGTAATAACGGATCCAAAATCAGAATAATTTTCGAAACGAACTGCTCCGTCCACCAACCATCGGCTGGTTACATCTAAAGCTGCATCAACATAAACGCCGATATTGGTGCGGTTGGCGTTTACTTCATCATTGGGGCTAAAACCAGGAAATCCCTGCGATCCGGGCGCAGGATTGTATGTCTCGCCATCTACTTCGTACACGATGGGATTAGCATAATAAGATTTCCAGGAAGCTTCTTCACCTTCATAAATCTTATATCGTTCATAACGGAATTCAGCGCCGATACCCAGGTTGAGTCCGCTGGCAACAGATGGTATGCTTTTAGTAAAGTCAAGATTAAGGGTGTTTTGCAAAAGGTTGAAGCCGCCGTCATCGAAGTGATTGGGATAGTTTTGGCCGATCAGTGATGCGTTGAAAGTTTTGTCTCCGAAATAGTGAAAATCATTAAAGCCGGTATTATTACTTAGATCCCAATTCCAATCCTTACCCATTTCTCCACGTAAACCCACAGCCAATGAGGCATCCTGGATATGTGTTTGAATATGCGGGTTAAAGTAAATAACTCCTGCACTATTCGATCGCAGAATGGATGGGGTTGGTATTAATGTTCCATCTGAATTAACCGGAAATCGATTGGGCCGGGTGTACCAATCATCTACCCAGTTGCGGGTGTATGCAAATGCATCAGATGATTTGTAATTGTAACCGCCAAAAGAATAGAAAGTAGTTTTTTTAGCATTAGCAGAAGGCAGTTCCAGGTTATACATCACTCCGGCTGTAGTGAGTGATGCGTCTCCAAAGCCACGACGATAAATATTCACGTCAGGCAATGCATCTTTATCGGATAAATCGTCCGAAACCGGAGCCTGGCGATAAGTTTTTCCCTGGGTTAAAAAAGCAAGAGAGTAATTAAGAAACCCTCCGTTTTTTCCAAGGCCGACGCCATGGTTTAAGGTGGCAGTAAATGTGTTACCATCTATTTTGTTTCCTGAATAATACTCGTTGTTGTCATTAAAGTCGGCAGCATTAAACTTTGTATCGTAATAACCACTCCATCCTGCATTAGCAGAAAGATGATTGATATCTTTTTTCAAAATAACATTGATCACACCTGCAATAGCATCAGAACCATATTGGGCCGAAGCACCATCCCTGAGAATTTCAATCCTGTCCACCGCGGCCTGCGGAAATCCATTCATGTCCACTCCCGAACCGCCCCGTCCTCTTGTTCCAAACAATCCAACGAAAGCGGTTGGGTGCCTTCTTTTTCCATTAATTAAAACCAATGTATGGTCAGGTCCCAAGCCTCTCAGCGTACCAATATCAATATGATCCGCTCCATCAGCCCCGCTTTGTTTATTATAATTAAAAGAAGGTGCTGCTACATTGAGAATGGAAGTGAGGTCCATTTTGGCGGTAGGTAAACCAAGCTGGTTTATTCTAATGATATCTACCGGAACAGGTGTTTCTGTTTTTGCCCTCCCGCTACCACGTGTGCCGACAAACACAATTTCGCCCAGCTCTGTGATCTCTGATTCAAGTGTAAGGGATAAGTTATTGGCTGAACCAACTTTCAGGGATTGTTTTTTATAACCAATAATCGAAATTTCCAAAACATCATCGGCATTGGCCTGTATGCTGAAGTTGCCTTCATTGCTTGTTTGTGTGCCACGGCCGGTCCCTTTTACTTTAACAGAGACGCCGGACAAGGGGAGTCCATTGCTGTCAGTTATTTTCCCTGTGATAGTTTGTTGTGAAAAAACGGTGAGAGTGAAAAAAAGTAATCCTGCAATTAACAACAGTTGATTTCTCATAAACAGTTTTTTAGTTAGTAAAATCGTTCAAGTGGCATTCAATTTCCAATCAGGCAGGCAGTCGATGGCGGCTTTGGTTGCGGAAAAAAGACAATACAATTTAAGAAAAAAAGTAAGTTGAATGCGGGATTTTGCACGTTATTATAAAAGTCCCTTGACGGAATAAAAAAATAAGACCGGAATGAAATTAATTTCATTCCGGTCTTATTACTATAGGAAGCTTTTAATCCAGCTTACTTTTCCATGCTTGCTCTCTCCATCACCTTTTCCACTCTTCCGGGATATTCTTCCAATGCTTTTTCGAGGCAATCCATTGCTGCATTGATGGCGGTAAGATTTAATACATAAGCCAGGCGAACTTCATTTTTACCTAAGCCAGCTGTGCCATAAAAACCTGTAGCTGGTGCCAGCATTACTGTTTGGTTATTGTAAGAAAACTCTTCCAGCAACCACTGGCAAAATTTATCCGAATCATCGATTGGCAGCCTGGCGATGGCATAAAAAGCACCACCGGGATTGGGACAATATACACCGGGCATAGCGTTCAACCGGCTTACCAATAAATTTCTGCGGGAAAGATATTCGGCCTTAGGTGCGGCAAAATAACTGTCGGGAAGATCAATTGCTGCTTCACCCAAGATTTGCGCCAGACCGGGAGGACTTAACCTTGCCTGGGCAAATTTCATTGCTGCATCATACAAGGCTTTATTCTTGGTAATCAATGCGCCGATTCTCGCACCACAGGCACTGTATCGCTTACTGATCGTATCAATCAGCACCAGGTTTTCTTCCAGTCCTTTCAAATGCATGGCACTTACATAATCACCAGCATAGCAAAAATCACGGTAAGCTTCATCACTGAAAAGATAAAGATTATGTTTAAGGCAAATATTTTTCAGTTCTTCCATTTCTTCGCGGCTGTACAAATAACCCGTAGGGTTGTTAGGACTGCAAATGAGAATGGCTTTTGTCTTAGCGGTAATCGCTTTTTCAAAATCTTCGATAGGAGGTAAGGCAAACCCGTTTTCAATATACGAGGTGATTGGTACTACGTTGACTCCCGCTGCGCAGGCAAATCCATTATAGTTAGCGTAGAACGGTTCTGGTATAATGACTTCATCACCGGGATTGAGACAGGCAAAAAATCCAAACAGAATGGCTTCACTGCCGCCCGTCGTGATCATGATCTGGTCATAATTGATGTCGAAGCCCACCTTCTTGTAGTACCCCACCAATTTGCGGCGATAACTTTCGTTTCCTGCACTATGGCTGTATTCCAACACCCTGATATTGGTATGACGCACCGCATCCATAATGGCCGGTGGCGTTTCTATATCCGGTTGGCCAATATTAAGATGATATACCTTTGTTCCTTTCTTTTTGGCTGCTTCTGCAAAAGGAACCAGTTTGCGTATGGGTGAGGCTGGCATCTGCTCACCACGTTTTGAAATTGTAAGCATGCTCCAAAGGTAAGAGGAATTGATAATTTGCGTTTAGTATGCAGCCCCTGTGAAATTTTATGTAATAAAGCGCTTACTGCATTTCGCTGCTTGTGAAATCATAAAAAAATGTTGTAATACAATTTTTGAAGCCATCCGATTGTTTAAGAATGTATCTTTTCATTCCAAAATTCTTTTACCACTTTTAAAAAAATACAACCTATTTGACTGCTTTCTACTATTAAACAACCAAACACATAAATCCCTGGATGGAAAAATATTTGTTCACTGATGGAACGAATGTGGTAAGGGAAGTGCAGTCAAAGGAAGAGTTACAATCATTAATACGGGCTTCCGGCGATACCGGTAAGATAAGGATTTGGGTTTTTAGTACCAGCGAGTGGATATCTTTCGCTGAGTTCAATAAACACAACATTACCAGCAATCCTCCATTAAAAAAAGCAGAAAAAGCTGAACGGAAAAGTGAGCCTGTCGCCATTCATAAACCACCCAAGGCTAAGCAATCGGCATGGCCGTTGAAGCTATTTATTATGCTCATTACCGCCGGTGCCATATTCCTGGTGTACAATTTTACCCGGGAGAAATGGCATCATGCTACTCCACTAACAATCGAAGCGGGCTATCCGGAGAATGTTCCTGTTATGAATATTGATTCCCTGCTGTGGGAGATTGAAATGACCAGAGGCCAGAAATTGGATAAGGTTACCGCTACTAATCTTCGTATCCGCAATAGTTGGCCCGACAGGGTGCAATTGAAGTTACATGCCGACAGGGACACGAGTCTTTCAGGCAGCAAGTTTTTCAACCTGGAAGTGGTAATAGATAATTCTACCGGGTACAACATTGATAAAGCTGCAGTGGAGGTAAAAAACTGGAAAAAAAATAGCCTTGTTAATACAGATACGGTTCATTTCAGCAATATCAATTATACAGCACCGGTAAGATCAAAACTTAATGCTGAGTATAGGGGTGACAGTCTTTCCGTTTCTTTCCTCTCGCTGAAAGCGAAGGCGTTTAATTTCTGTTATGCATCCGACAAGGAAAGTAATTATGGAAATTTTAATGACCGGTGGTTTTGCAGGGATTGAGGAAAGGGAAAAGTGAAAGGTGAGAACTGAAAAAGTGTTAGAACAGGGGGCCCATTAGTTACCAGGGATCAGGCGTTAGGCATCAAGCATTTCGACTAAGCGTTTAACATTATCAAATTCATTTAAAAATAAACACATGGCACTCTATTATCTTCCTTTGTTGATCCGGAGCGATCGTTATTTTATTGCCAAGCTGGATCAGGATGCTTTTACTGGTAACAGGGAGGAAACTGAATATAATTTTGTAGTTCCTGCTGATGATCGGGTTGTGACACCCTTATTGACAATAGAAGACCCGGGGAAGATTGTTTTAAATCAAATGGCTCCGTCCGAGCAACAGGATATTCCCCTGAGGGAATGTCATATTTCATTACAGCAGAAAGGCAATGATGTTGAATTACTGATAACAAAATCGAATAACTTTTCTTTACAGCCTTTCGCAGATCAGGAGAAAGGAATAAGGCTCGATTATTCCGACAGCCAGAAAAGAATCTGTTTGAATTATTACAAGCACCGTGTAGAAAGAGCTGCCTTTAATATTTACGTTACCCTGGTAATGGAAGACCAGCAGACCTGGTCCTGTAAGTTTCAATATACAGTTGTCGGCTCCAGGGAGTGTCAGCGGGTGGTAATTGATTTTGGAAGTGAGGCCAGCCAGGTGGGCTATAAAAACTGTGGTCCGCAATCATCCGTAATGCAATATGATATCCTGGAAAATATTATCAGCCAGCTGAACAGAAGAGATAGTTCAAGAAATTGGCGGCGTGAAGATTTTTTAAATTATGAGCAGGGACAACCACTGCTGTACCGCTCCTTTTATGCTGTCAGGAAAAATATGACAAGACTGGACAGAGCAAATTTTCCTTTCAATTTCACCAATGATACATTAAATGACGAAGTCCGGTTATTTATTACCAGGCAGGAAGTAGGAGCCACTCAACTTGCTTTCAGGGACAATTATGAGATCATCCCTAACCTGAAATTGGGAATTGAGAAAAGCCTGCAATTAGTATTGGATAACTACACAGAAGATTATAGCATTCGTTCGCACAAAAAAGAATTGATTAGCGCTGTCTTGCTAAGAATGTTGCGGTTGATGATAAGTACCAAGCCGGATTTTCAACGCGGAGGCATCATTGTTACCTTACTGGTTCCTAATATTTATACCCAGCATGATGTATTCGAATTGTTGAATGAATTAAGAAAGCATACAGCCAGCCTTTTAACTTCCTTGCATATCAATACGGGTGAGTTGCATATTGAATACGAAACAATTTCTGAAAGCGATGCAGCTTTTATGGGTTACCAGCAAACAAATCCGTCCAATGTACAATTGTCAAATGGCGAAATGGCGCTGGTGATTGACTGTGGCAAAGGCACTACCGATATTTCAATGGTCATGGCCGATGATAATGAAAACTATTCCAGTTTTTTCAGGACAGGATTTGCAGGCGCAGGAAATGTACTATCGTATGGTTTCGTAGAAGATTTTTTGACCATTGTGCTGAAAGCAATACCAGGCAGCAATGAAATTTCGGTAAAAGATTTTATCAGCCGGCATATCCTGGATCAAAACCTGACGGTGGATGTGCTCAATTTTATCCAGCTTATCGAGAACCAAAAAAAGCGATACAAGCAGTTGGCTGCTGTTGGCATTACCCAATTTGCCGCTTTGACAGAACATTCGGCAAGTACAGAAAGAGCGATAGGCACTTTATATAAAGATCAGTCGATGTTACTGCAATACGCCGACGCAATTTTGAAAGACAGGAATATTCGATGGGATGATGAACTGACAGGGCTTATAAAAAAAGCAACGGATTGTATCGTGTTCAGTATTATCAACAGTATAAAAGATGTAATTACAAAAGACATCAAAAAAAGAATTAAGGTGGTGATGCTGAGCGGCAGGGCTTTTTATTTTGACGACCTGAAAGCCAAGCTGGAAACGGAGCTGAAAGCTTTACTTGGCCCGGTAAAAATCAATACTGTTCAACCGGGTCGTGCACTCAATAATAAAAACATTGCCATACACGGTGCTTTCAGCGGAGCTTACAAGATTACCGATTTTACTGGTATCCCTATTGATGAGAAGGAAGGACTGTCGAGAAATAATGATGTGCTGAATAATAATCTTTACCTGTATCGCGGGATTAAAATTCAACCGGGTAATGACATTCTTTATAATACCTCGGTAGTCAGGCGAAATAATCAGCAACTCAAAGTATTCAAAAATAAAGCAGTTGATATCTATTTCACCCGCGACAATATTTACCTGCGACTGATGGAAAATCAGAAAGTAAAAGATGTAAAATCCTTGTACAGCATCCTGGTTTCGATTGGCGAAATGTATTCGTCCCTGCAGGATATAAGAGCGATCTCAATGTTTCCGGTGCATGGTGGCGAACTGGCATCGGTCAATACTGTGTACAATGATGTGATCAAAGAAAAGGAATCGGGCATTATGATCCAGGAGAAGAAAAGAACGGGCATTCTTCAATTTTTTCAATTCTGAGCGTAGCCGAAGAATGAGTAAACGAATATCAAACCAAAAATAATACTGATGTATAGAAAACTCATAGTATCGCTCTCGTTCTGCTTGCTTACGGTTTTCCTGTTCGGACAAGAACCCGCAAGACGAACCTTACGCATTGCAGATACATTAACGGCGAAGGAGAAGGCCGGTGATAATACTGTTTTGCTGCGCTCCGAGCTTGATTCGCTGATCCAATTGTATATGGCCAGCCAGCCAAAAAAAGCAATAGACGAACCCACGCAGCTGGTACAGCAGAAAGATGAATTGTCTTTGTATTTATTGATCGTTGGGGCGGCCGTACTAATAGTTATTGCTTTCTTTTTGTATAAATTATTCAGGAGCCAGGAAAAATTCCGGCGCACTATTTCTGTGCTCAACCGGCAGATACAACACCTGGAGATGAACATAGCCGCTGCAAGTGCGAATGATAATGCAATAATGGGCAAAAAATCTAAGTTATCAGCAAACGGCATGGAAAAAAAGATACAAGCTTTGACGAGTCAATTGGAAGCTACCGTAAAAGAAAAAGAAGAGATTGAAGAACAGTTGGCCGGTTATATAAACAGTAAGCAGGACTTCGACCTGGTAAAGCAGCAGATGATGGAAGTTTATAAAATCAGGAACTACCCGGGATTCAACAAGGAAAAATCAGAAACAGAAATTGTAAGAAGTTTGCTGGATACGGAAAGATCGGTAGCCCTGTATGCTTATGAACATTTTTTAAAGCCGGTATTAGCAATCGCCGATGCCAACAAAAACAACCCGGCAAAGATCAATGCCGAAGAGCGGGAAAAACTATTGAATCTGCTCATTTCCCTGTCACTTTTGTATAGCGAATATTTATACCTGCGCATTGGCGATCTTTCTATTGGCGGCAAAATAGTGGAACGAATCGGCAGTTTGAAGAATGGGAACCACATCGATCCGGCTTCACTGAAAGAATTGAATACAGAGCATGGCAGCCGGGCACTGGTATTGCGAATGGTGCTGGATAAATCGTCGATCCAAAACTTGTCTTATCCTGTTTTTGATGAAACAAACCTGAATTTATCTTAAGCTCCATGCTCAATACCCTTACAAGTTTGTCTTTTCTCTATGCGTTGGTCATAGTGATACTGCTGGCATATGGGTTTGCCTATTATCGTGAATTTGAAAAAGGTGGCAGGCAAAGCAGGAGATTCCCCTGGATTTTTATCACCATCAGTATGGCATGTGTTGCTTTTCTCTGGATCAACTTTCATGCACCATTGCGATTGAAGACGTTTAGTAACCTGGATCATCATTTCCTGCAACATGATGGTTTTTCGGTAACGAAAAAAATAGAACTGGGAAAAGGTGATACGGTGAATTATGAGAATAGTACCACGAACAGTTTTGTATTTTGGAAGCAATCCGGGTCAGTAGTTGTTAATTCCGCTTATTCCGAAGATCCGCTGTATGCAAATGACGAAGACAGTTACAGGATACTGTCTGTTAATTATCCGGCGGCAGGACATGTGGTTTCTTTTATTACAGGTAAAGCCTCTGTTTCAATCAGGGTTAAAGATGAAAACCAGTTTGAATTGAAGATTGACGAGGAAGTGTTCAATAAACAGATGGACATAAAGAAAGGGATTTCTGTATGGAATCTTTTCAGGGACGACGATGCCTTTATCAGTTCAGACCACTTCGAT
This sequence comes from Terrimonas pollutisoli, assembly GCF_029360765.1. Taxonomy (GTDB): domain Bacteria; phylum Bacteroidota; class Bacteroidia; order Chitinophagales; family Chitinophagaceae; genus Terrimonas_B; species Terrimonas_B pollutisoli. Next base: position 851,515 of record NZ_JARKNA010000001.1, read on the forward strand.
AATGAGAAATTGCTTGCAGCCTTCAAAAATATCTTTTTATTGAGAGATGATGTATCCCGAAAGGGAGGAAAGGATTTGAAATTCTTTTTGTCGGGGAGGCTTTTTACCGAAGTCAACGCTGTAAAATATGAAGGCAGAAACATAGGGCTAAAAGACCTGGCCTTTTCTGCCAGCCTCCCCGATAAAGCTAATGTAGCCTGGGGGATTGGGTTTTTGGATAACAACCGAAACCAATATAAAGTAGTCTATGGAGCGAATGACAGCTTTTCATTACTCAGCCGTTATCCAATCGCTTATCCTTTGACAGAAGAAAGCAGAGCTGACTGGTCGCCGCATGTGGTCAGTAAATTTTTGATGGCGGATGCAAATGATATGCACCAATTGCCCGCCGTCTTTAAAGAGGGCTTTATGTTTTCAGCAGAGGAGAAGCCCGTAAGTTTTGCGCCGGTATTGCTTACGTATTATAAGAATCCCGGTAATGAGCCGTTGAATTTGAAGATTAGTATATTGAATCGGCTGTCGAAAACTATTCCGCAAAAAGCCGGAGATTTTTTTCTTCCGGCCAGGGCCGGAGGGTTTGATTGGAAGTTTTCAATAAAGGATACTTTTCAATGGGAGTTTGCCGGTTTTGAGTTATCGTTTTTGCAATGGCAGTCCATCTTATTCGGCAGTCTCGTCCTTTTTATTTTGTTGGTTTTTTGTACTGCTCTTGTCAAGCCTGCGGCAAAACAAGAATGGTTATGGCAATTACTTTCCTGTATTGTGCTGGTAATGGTGACGACCAGATTCTTTCTTTACTGGCGGTATAAAAGCTTTCCTCCGTTTGAAGGAATGGACCTGCCATCTCAACAGCAGTTGTTAAGTGTTTCGAATTTTGCCATTATTGTTTTCGCCATAATATTGTTGGGAGTCATTTTTGGATTTGGATTCTTACGTTATTGTTACTATTCGTTAAAGGGACTGCCAGCAAAGCGATTCGGGGATAATTCAACGGACTACGGCCCGGCCTGGTTGCAGCGAATGAAAGTTCCAATGGTCCGTTCAGCTGGTTTGAAAGAATTCATGATCCTATGGTTCGTTGTGTTGACAGCCTGCGGAGCTATTGCCGGCATTAATCATTTTGATCCGGGTGTGAACCGGCACCTTGCAATTGGGTTAATGATCGCTTATTTCCTCTTTCTGTTTATCTCTTATCGCCGGTCCCCGTTGGTTGTAGTTACAGGAGAAAGCTGGTGGCGAATTGGCACTGACAATAAATTTCAACTGCTTATCAATAATCCTGTCAAGATCATTTTATCAATAAGCCTCTTGGCATTATTTCTGTTTATTGATATTGGATTTGCGATTGTATTCTTAAATTTTTTGCTTTTCAATGAAGCGTTTTTATGTATCAATTATGGCGTTTCGGGTTTATCTGCAGGAAATAAAAAAAATGCGGGTCTCTTTGGAATAATAGGCGTTGTTTACTTGCTCTTATTTGTATTCAATCTTCTCTTTGCTCCGTTTGTATTCCGGTTTCTGCTCAACATGCCACAGGCTATGTATATAGCCGGATATTTATTATTTGCATTCGCTATCGCCTGGCTTGTATTGCGAATCTCGCCGGCCCTTGAACAGAAAAAGAAAAGGCTCATTGGATTAGGGACAGTTGTCTCCATTTTTCTTATAGCATTTTTCTTTTTTCCCAAAGAAAAAATTTTGAAGAAGGCGGCCATGACGAAATACCGCATTGATGTGCTGACATCGCCGGTGAATGAGGCAATCATTGGTGCCTATGAGGAAGGTGCGACTTATGAACCGGTGATCAGGGCGGCTCAGAACCAGTGGTTCATTAATACTTTCATTTATGAAGGCAACAACCCGGAGGTTCAAAATACCGGCTTTCATTTACTGCCACATGCACCACAAAATAAAGGCGCAAAATATAATGCACAGGCTACTGACTTAGTGACGAGCCGATTTTTGATTGCCGAACATGGAAAGTCGGCGGTGCTTTTATATGTGGCTTTATTATTATTGCCCTTTGTGATCCTGGTTTCATTTTACAAACTATATCCTGACTTCACCAGTCGTGTCAATCATCAGTATCCTAATGTTGTCACAGGCTTTTCTGTTTTCAATTATTTACTGACTGCTGCCCTACTGGTGATTCTCGCTGCAACCGGCCGGTACATTTTCTTTGGACAGGACCTGCCCTTTGGAAGTATATTAAGTAAGCAATCGATTTTATTTCCAGGCTTGCTTATTCTCATAACGCTGTTGTTGTTTAAACAAATTCCGGTTGAGCGTTATGCCAACCGACGGAAACTTGTTCCGGTACCGGTCGTATTCATCTTATTGGTGGGCCTCCTTTTTATTTTCAAACCCCGGTTTAATAAGAATAAAGAGTTTGCTGTGGCTGATTTGGCAAAGGAAATGGATGACTATGTCCAGGTCAGGCTACAACCTTTATTCAATTATTTTGATTCGGCAGCAAAAACAAGGCGGCTCCCTGTTTTCAAAAAAGATAGACTGTTTTGCGATTCACTCCGCAGGATGGCAGAAAGCGGGATGTTGGATGATGCCAACAAGTTTTTTGCAAAGGAGGTTAGTTTGTACACGAGAAACGGTTTTCAGCAACATTTAGATCAGCGGCATATGTTATTCCTCGATTTAAACAGTGGGCATCCGCAGCTGGCCGTTAATGAAAACTATTTTAGAGTGGAACCGCCACCACACCTGCAGCAGTTTTGGACAGGAAACCTGTATGGGGATACAACTATTTATAATGTTGCCCTGTGGAATGCAGTGGATGGTTCAGTTATCTCAAAAAGTAGTTTGAGTAACTATACCAGTGAACCGGTGCAAATGCTTTCTAAGAACCTGCAACTGTCATTTGCATCCTCACAAGGCGAAAATTTTTTCCATGATTTATACCTCATCAACCGGTCAGGCATACCCCTGCAGGTAAAAGACGAGACAGCTGAACGGTTGTTGGAAAACAATGACAGTATAAAATTGTCTAACCCGTACAGAGCCGTAATTACGGATACTTCTGTAAACGCCGGGCAGGTATTAACGGTAGAACCGGATGCATTCATGAAGAATTACTATGTGAATGGCAGCCGCTATTATGTGTACCCGATGAAAGAACAGTTTATTTGGGCAAGACATTTTGCGGAAGCTGTTTCGGCCGATTATGCGGCCAATAAAGCGAAGCAACATGCCTTTGTTTCGCTTGATTTTGGAATCATGAATTCTTTGTCCGCCAAAATTCAATCGATGATGGCCGGTGACACCGCTTATAAAAAAGGAGCTGAATATGGAGTTTGTATTGCCGATGGCGATGGAAGAATTATTGCACTGTCAGATTTTATCAGGCAATCACAGCGTCCTGATCCGAATGATAAACCTGCATTCAATAAACTGATCAGGGGACAAAACGGATTTGTATCGCAATCATTGTTAAGGAAAGAAATTGGCAATATCAACCTGCTTCGTATGAATCCGGGTCCGGGTTCTACTTTTAAGCCGATCGTTTTTTCTGCTATTGCTTCTCAGCTCAATTGGGACTGGGACTCGTTTGGTGCGGAAGGGTTTTTGGAAAAGCAAAATTATTATGGCGGCGAAAAAGTTCCTGAATACGATTTTGAAAAAGACAATGGGCGGATAACAAGAATAGCAGATTATTTAAAATATTCTGATAATTATTATCACTCCAATGTATTGTTATTGGGCTCTTATCCCAAACAGGACCCCTCAAAGATTCTTGCCAATTATTTTGTGGAAAGTAAACCCGGGGCCGGCTTGCATTGGCCTTATTTTACTTATACCGGTAAACAGTATTGGCTGAATGGGTTTCAAAACTGGCCCGGTTATAAGAATGGCAAAGCTGATTTTGGCCTTGACAGTTCATTTACCACCGTCGGGCTTTTAAATAACTACGGCATTTACACGCATAGCGTCGATAAAAATTTTGACATGTTCTCATCCGGCTATGACTCATTACTGTTTTTAAAAGCGGGAAAGAAATCCGGATTTATTTTACCAGAATATTCATTATTTGATCAGCATGGCGCTGCTGTCAATCATCGGGTGCCCTATGATTTATTTACCAGTTGCTTCCGGGGACATGTAAAGGGAAGTAGCCAGGTAATGGTGGCGCCTGTTAAAATGCTGGATGCCTTTGGAAAAATGATCAGTCAAAGCCGCAGCTATTCGTTGACGTTGAATCCACATCCGGCACCTGTGGACTTTAAGGCTTTTGATGTTGATAATAGCATTCCGTATAACCATTATCTTTCGATTATGCGGGACAATGTGTTTGAGGGAATGAAGGAAGCCCTATTTGCAGGCACGGCAGCAAGGCTTGGGAGTATGCTGAAAAATGGAGCACCTTATTTTTATTATGCCAAAACCGGTACTACGGGTGATGACGAATTAAAAACCAAGTCCAAATTATTGATCGTTGTTATATCGTCAAAAGATATCACGGATCCCAACTTTAACTTCCGGAATAATAAGTTTTATATGATCTATTTTACCTCTCAAAACGGACCAGCCAAACAAAATGAAGAGTTCCAGGCAGAGGTTATCCGGCATGTTCAACAGTCACCGGTTTTTAACCGATACATGGCTTCAACAAAATAAAAGCAGCTGTTAACTACAGCTGCCCTCGCTACTATCAGTTTATATTTAGTAACAGAAACTAATAGTTCTCTTCCATAAATCCTGAATGGAGGTTATCGGGAATGTACTCATTATGCTTATCCCAGGGCCGTCGGGTTGTATCCAATTTATTGTATTGATCCCTGGCATGTGATTTCAGCGAATTCATTTCAAGAAAAAAATCGGCATCCATTTCTTCCGGGGTTTTGAGGTAGTTGTTAATTGTATTTTGGAGGTACAGATCTGTTTTAGTCTTATTATAACTAAAGGAGTTGTGCTGAAGAGCTCCAATCGTTCTTAATTCGGGAAGAGAAAAAGCAGCCTCCATGCGTAAGGTTTCGGCTTGTGTCATATCGGCAAGTTTATAATAGTGCTTAGAAATTCATGCCGGATTTTTATTGCTGTTGATAAAGATTGACAATCATTTATTTCGATAGAATGAACTGAAAAAAGGTTTGCAGGAGGCTTGAAGGGATATCTTAACTGCCAGGCAGGTGGTCATTATTTTCCCCATTCCCATAATCCCCATTTTATGGCATCGGATAGCTTCTCGCCGGACTGCTTTAAGGTCAAAACCATATTTCCCCGATGATGAGATTCATGTGAGATAAGGTAGCCGAGGAGCGGAATGACGCCTTTTTTAAAACCTTTTACCTTGCCGCCATTGTCATAACAATTGCCGGGTAATATAGAAATGGCTAGAGCGGAATCATTGAGTGAATCAACGAGAAGTTTTTTATTAACCTCCAGGTCTTTGTCCAGCATTTTATATTGTGAAAAAATATCCTTTGCACAAATTTCGAGCCGTTGCATGCACACATTATGAATATGTATCCACTGCTGAAAGATCGTTCGGCCGCCCCGGGTGCTCAACGTTTTTTGCATGCCGGCTTCACTGATATTATCAATCAGCAGGATATTTTTTTGTTGGTTGATTTGCCAGGTTTCAAGCAGTTGATCTTTCAACGCAGGTCATTATGAAGTGGTAAGATAAAAAAATCCCTTCAGCTGACTGAAGGGATTTTTTCAATGGTTTATAAGGGGTAATTATTGTTTTGCCGGATCTCCTGCTACTACTTCACCGGTGATATGTACGGTCTTGGGTTGCTCGATGCCTGCGAGTTTAATGTGAACATCCTTATTGAAAGGAGCTACTGCCGAAGCATTATATTGAACTTTTATTTTGCCTGTTGCACCCGGAGCGATGGGTTTTTCAGGTTTTTCGGGAACTGTGCAACCACAACTTGAGGAAGCATTTTCTACGACAACAGGTTTATCACTAATGTTTTTGAACTCAAAAAAATACGTAACCGGCACGCCTTGCTTGATCTTACCAAAGTCATGTTTTTCGCTGGTAAACTTGACAACATCATCAGCTTTCAATTGTGTTTGTGCCATTACAGCTACGCTGAATACAAGAGCAGAGGCAATAAGGAAAATCTTCTTCATCGTGGTATAATTTTAAAGTGTTTGGTTTTTTAAAAATTGAACAGAGGCATTTGCCGGAGCAGATCCTTCAGGAGCTTTCCAAACAGTGCCTTTTATTTTTAATACTTTAGTTTGATTAGTGTTGTAAGTGATTGTAATAGTTTTTTCAAAGTACCCTTCGGCTGCTGCGTTATACCCTACTTTAATATTGGACGTGCTACCGGGGGCGATGGCGTCATGGCTCCATTCAGGGGTGGTGCAACCACAGCTGGCGTGCACATTATCCAATTTCAGCGGTTGACTGCCTGTATTTACTATTTCAAAACTGTAATAAACGGGTTTGCCTTGTGGTATTTTGGCAAAATCATGTTCTGTTTGTTTGAGCTTTAAGGGGTCTTCCACGGTGGAATTGTTCTGTGCACCGGCAAAAAAGAAAGCCGCTAACAGGACAAGGAGGGCAGGTATTTTTTTCATAATTAGGTTTTTATGAAGCTCCAAATTTACACGAAAGATGGAGGATTGCAAACATTGGTTGCAGCCCTTTTAGGCAATTTTTAGAAAATTTACAACTGGTCGTAATCTCCTATTTTTGCCTCATGGATAATGCGACTACATTAACGATCCCCGTTGATATAAAATTATCTTTCGATAAATTTCGGGAAGAAGTACTTAGCGATTACCGTATTGCCTGCATCAGCCGGGAAGCCAGCCTGTTAGCCCGTAAAGAAGTGCTCACCGGCAAAGCCAAGTTTGGCATTTTTGGCGATGGCAAAGAGATCGCACAGGTGGCCATGGCCAAATTTTTTCAGCCCGGCGATTTCCGAAGTGGTTATTATCGTGACCAGACCTTTCATTTTGCCATAGGCCAGTCTACCGTTGAGCAATTTTTCTCGCAATTATACGCTGATCCGGATATCAAGAATGATCCCAACAATGCCGGGCGGCAAATGGTGTCCCATTTTTGCACCCCGCTTACTGATGAGAACGGCGAATGGGTTGACCTGGCGAACCGCCATAACATAGCCAGCGATATGGCGCCGACAGCTGCTCAAATGCCGCGGTCACTCGGCCTGGCATTAGCGTCAAAGCTGTTCAGGAATGTAGAACAACTAAAAAAAATGAAACAGCTTTCTGATAACGGAAACGAGGTTTGCTTCTGCACTATTGGCGATGCCTCAACTTCAGAGGGCCATTTTTGGGAAACCGTTAATGCAGCCGGTGTTTTGCAGGTGCCGCTGGTGATTTTTGTTTGGGATGACGGCTATGGAATTTCGGTTCCCAAAAAAATACAAACAACAAAAGGATCGATATCAGAAGCCCTGGCCGGCTTACAAAAGGAGGATGATACCAATGGCATTCATATTTATAAAGTAAAAGGATGGGATTATGCCGGCATGTGCGAAGTATTTGATGAAGGTATCCGGACTGCAAGGGAAACACATGTCCCGGTGCTTTTTCATGTTGAAGAAATCACACAGCCACAGGGGCATTCCACATCCGGTAGCCATGAGCGTTATAAACCGCAGGAGAGGCTGGCGTGGGAACGTGAATGGGATGGGTTGAAAAAAATGAAGGAGTGGATCATTGAAAACGCTTTGGGTGATGAAGAAACCGTATCGCAAATAGAACAGCAGGCGAAACAAGAGGTGAAACAGAGCCGCGATCTCGCCTGGCAAAAATACCAGGCGCCTATCAAGCTGCAGGTGAGTAAAGCCTCAGATCTGTTAAACAGTCTTGCTGAAAGTATTCCCGACCAGGCACAATTGATAAAAAGAGTGGCTTCCACTCTTACTTCCAACCGCGAACCATTCCGGAGGGATGTTATGAAAGCCTTGTATAATGCTATTGACATTGCTGGTAATAACGATAAGGCATTTTGGACAAAGGATTACTATAACGACTTACTAAGGGAAAATAAGGAACTCTATAATTCGTATTTATACAATGAAGGGCCGAAGAGTGCTTTAAAGGTGGGAGAGATAAAACCTCATTATGAAGAAGATGCAGTCTCAATCAATGGATACGAAGTATTAAATAAATATTTTGACCAACTATTTGCCAACAATGAGAAAGTGATTGCATTTGGTGAAGACCTTGGACAGATAGGCGATGTAAACCAGGGCTTCAGTGGTCTGCAGGCAAAACATGGCACCGACAGAATTTTTGATACGGGCATCCGTGAATTAACAATTATGGGGCAGGGTATTGGTTTGGCTTTACGGGGACTGCGGCCAATTGCCGAAATACAATACCTGGACTATTTGTTGTATGGCTTGCAGCCATTAAGCGACGATGTAGCCAGTTTGCATTACAGAACCTATGGTCAGCAAAGCTGCCCTATTATTGTAAGAACCCGTGGTCACCGGTTGGAAGGCATCTGGCATAGCGGTTCTCCCATGGGGATGATGATCAATTCACTCCGGGGTATGTATGTCTGTGTGCCCAGGAACATGGTACAGGCGGCTGGTATGTATAACACGTTGCTGCAAAGCAATGATCCTGCCATCATGGTGGAATGCCTGAATGGCTACAGGCTGAAGGAAAAATTGCCCGCCAATTTGTTGGAAATGACAGTGCCACTTGGTATTCCTGAAGTGATAAAAAAGGGTAATGATATTACGATTGTTTCATACGGTTCCACTTTGCGGATTATACAGGAAGCCGTCACTTCCCTGGAAAAGAAAGCCATCAGTTGTGAGATCATCGACGTGCAAACCTTACTTCCTTTTGATATTAATCATAGCATTCTTGAATCGCTGAAAAAGACAAGCCGCATTGTATTTATTGACGAAGACGTACCGGGTGGTGCTGCCGCTTATATGCTTAATAAAGTAATGGAAGAACAGGGTGGCTATAAATATCTCGACATTGCCCCAAGAACCATTACCGGCAAGGCGCATCGTCCCGCTTACGGAAGCGATGGCGATTATTTCAGCAAACCCAATGCAGAAGAAATTGAAGCAGTCATTAAAGAAATGATGGCGGAGTGAGAATCAACAGGCAATAAGCAATACGCAACAGACAAGTCAGCGTACATATAAGGGCTTCAAAGCTTAGTAGCAGATTATTTATGGCTGCAATAAGCGTTAAAGAAACAAGGGTCTATAAATTGGCCTTTGAACTGGCTATGGAGATATTTGAAATTTCCAAAAGCTTTCCCAAAGAAGAAACATTTTCTCTTACAGATCAAATTCGCAGATCATCCCGGAGTGTCTGCATTTGCTTATTGGAAGCTTATCGCAAAAGACAATATTCTGCACATTTTGTATCAAAGGTTTCAGACAGCGATATGGAAAATTCAGAAACTTCCGGCTGGCTTGATTTTTCTTTGTCCTGTAAATACATTAATGATACAAAGCATAAAGAGCTAAGTGAAAAATGTGCTGAAGTCGGCAGATTATTAAATCACATGATTAAAAATCCTGAAAAATATTGAGCATAAGGTTTACAATGAACAAAAGATCAGTATTGATTTTATTTTTGCCTATTGCCTATTGCCTATTGCTTATTGTCTATTGAAATATGCCAACCAATTTTCTTTATATCATTGACATACTGGGTACGTTTGCTTTTGCTGTTGCCGGCGCTTTTTCAGCCATGGAAAAAAGGTTAGATCCTTTCGGTGTGCTGGTTCTTTCTTTTGTTACGGCTATAGGTGGCGGTACATTACGGGATATATTGATTGGCAACCTGCCGGTAGGCTGGCTTCGGAATGAAACAGCTACTATCGTCATTTTTGCATCATCCATTGCAGCGATGTTTTTTAGCCGCTATCTCAGGCAATTTACTACCACTTTATTTGTGTTTGATGCTTTGGGGCTGGGCCTGTTTACCATCATCGGGCTGGAGATAGCCATAGAAAAAGATTTTGGCATGGGTATTTGTATTGCTATAGGAACTATTACTGCCTGCTTTGGCGGTGTAACAAGAGACGTGTTGCTCAATAATGTCCCTCTACTTTTTCGAAAAGAGATTTACGCCATGGCCTGTATTGCAGGTGGTTTGTTATACTTTTTGCTAAAATATTTAAATGTGGATGGTGACCTGGCGAGAATCATTTGTATCATTGCTATTTTTACCATTCGTGTACTGGCATTCAGATTTAAGCTTTCATTGCCGGCATTTTATATAGAAAAAAATAAATCATGAAATTGAAAATTTTCCAGGTAGATGCATTTGCTGATAAATTATTCGGCGGTAATCCTGCCGCCGTTGTTCCTTTAAAAAAATGGCTGCCCGATGACATGATGCAACAACTGGCCATGGAAAATAACCTGGCTGAAACAGTTTTTTTTGCGCCCTCTGATAAAAAAGATGCCGACTATGATATCCGCTGGTTCACGCCGGCCATAGAGATCAATCTTTGTGGCCATGCTACGCTGGCATCTGCATTTGTATTATTTGATATTTTAAAGGAAAAAAAGAAATCGGTGACATTTAACTCCAAAAGCGGTTTGCTGACTGTAAGGAAGAAAAAGGATATGTTGCTGATGGACTTTCCAAGTTGGAAGCCCGAGATGATCACTGACTATCCTTCGGATTTAAAGGAAGCCCTCGGCGTAAATGAAATAGTAGCCATATATAAACACCGGGATATACTGGTAGAGTTGAACAAAGAAGAAGATGTGCAAAACGCCAATCCTGATTTTACGACGTTAAAGAAAATGGGACTGAAAGTAATTATTACTGCCCCTGGCAAAAAGGTTGATTTTGTGTCCAGGTTTTTTGCACCTGTTGCAGGTATAGATGAAGACCCGGTGACAGGCTCTGCGCATTCCCAGCTTATTCCTTTTTGGAGTGAAAAGACTGCTAAAAAAATCATGCAGGCAAGGCAGTTATCCCAGCGGGGTGGCGATATTTATTGCGAGCAGCACGGAGATCGGGTGATCATGGGTGGGCAGTGCGTATTTTATATGCAGGGAGAAATTATTATTCCCGCGCCGAAAAACAAGCAAAACTAAGTAGCTCATCAGACGTCAATCAGGCAACGCTCCATGTTTAGGTTCCATTCACTACTTCTGTTTTTATTGTGCAGATAAATTCCGTCAATCGTGGCTTAAACTAAAAACCGTTGCCTGACTTCAGCACCAGGCACCATACACCTTTCTTTTTTTCCAAACCATTTGTAGCGGTTCTTCGCTATCCATTTATAAATGGGCTGGCGGATAAATTTGGGGATAATGATTAAGCCATATAAAATTTTTGCAGGCCATCTTAAATATTTTGCAATATGAATGGCTGCATCTGAATAAGTGTACACAATATTGTTTTCAATAAAGATGACACTGTCAATTTCAGCTGGTATTTTATACTTTTCTTTTAACTGGCTTCCTGCTTTTGACTGCAGCGGGGCAAATTTCAGGATCGCCTTTTTATCATGACGGATAGCAAAATTTACCATTGCATTGCAGTAATTACACACTCCATCAAAGAGAACAATATTTGTTGCCAAATCCTCCATAAAAAAAGACCAACTTATTGTTGGTCTTAGTTAAGCTTTATCCCATATTATGAAATACTTTTTGCACATCATCATCCTGTTCTAATCGTTCGATCAGTTTACTGACATCTTCTGCCTGCGCATCTGAAACAGGAACCGTTGTAGAGGGTATCCATTCCAGTTCAGCACTGATAGGAGTGATGCCTTTATCTTCCAGTGCTTTTTGCATATTGCCAAAATCGGTAAAGCCTACACGTATCACCAATACTTCTTCGCCATTTTCGCCTGTTCCTTCCCCCAGCTCTTCCAGTCCATAATCGATCAACTCCAGTTCCAGGTCTTCGGCATTCAATCCCTCTGGTTTTAGTTTGAACACACCCATTTTTTTAAACTGGAAAGCCACACTGCCACTATTACCCATCACGCCGCCGCCTTTATTAAAATGTGATTTCACATTCGCTACGGTCCTTACGTGGTTATCCGTGGCTGTTTCTACCAGTATCGCTACACCATGCGGACCGTATCCTTCGTATAAAATTTCATCATAGTTCACCAGTTCTTTTCCCTGTGCTCTTTTAATAGCCGCTTCCACACGATCTTTGGGCATGCCCACGCTCCGGGCATTTTGAAAACAACGGCGAAGGGCGGCATTGGAATTAGGATCCGGCCCACCGGCCTTAACCGCAATAATTATCTCTTTACCAATACGGGTAAACTGCTTGGCCATCCTGTCCCAGCGGGCAAACATGGTAGACTTACGAACTTCAAAAATCCTTCCCATCGTATAAGTTAATTAGTTGATAAGTTGATTGGTTTGAAATGGGAAGCAAAATTAAGGCAATGAGTGTAAAAGAAGATAACTCATCTGTAAAACCGCTTTGGTTATTTAATGGTTATGCTTTCCAGGTTTTTCCAGCCTGTAACCGAGTTGCCTTTATAATTATATTCTTCATCACCGCCATATGCACATATTCCCTTCACTTTCTTTTTGCTCAGGGCTGAATAGTAATTCAACCCCTTAAAAAAAGCGTCGTTAATAGTTTTTGCCGATTTTATTTCAATGGCATAATCAAAACCAGCCTGCTCTATCAGCAGATCCACTTCATTTGCATTACTGTCACGAAAGTAGTGGAATGAAGGTTGCACATGTTTATTATAGCAGTTCTTCATCAGTTCATTGATGACAAAATTTTCATACAATGCCCCCCTGGCAAAATGGTTTTTCAGATCACCGGCACTACGGATGTTCAGCAAAAAAGACGCAATACCGGTATCATAAAAGTAAAGCTTCGGTGTTTTTATCAACCGTTTATTAAAGTTGTTGTGAAAAGGCTGCAGTAAATAAATAATATAACTACTTTCCAGTACGCCAAGCCACTGCTTTACCGTTTTGTTATCTATTCCAAGGCTGTTGCCAATGTCGTGCATGTTTAGGATCTGCCCGACCCTGCCTGCGCAAAGGCTCATGAATTTTCTAAACTGTCCCAGGTCTTTGATGTTCATTATTTGCCGGGTATCTCTTTCAATATAGGTGGTAATATAATCCGGGTAAAACAAGTCCGGCTTTATATTTCTGTGATGCAGACGGGGATACATTCCTTTCCAGCAAAGATCTTCCCAGCTTTTTGGTTTTTTTAGTTCGCTCAGTTCGTTCATCGCAAATGGAAGCAGGGTACAAAGTGCAGTTCTCCCGGCTAAGCTCTGACTTATTTTCTCAAACAGTTGAAAGTTTTGCGAACCGGTCAGGATGTACAAACCATTTTTGCCAACAGCATCAGTATGTACCTGCAGTTGCGACAGCAGTTGCGGTGCATTTTGCACTTCATCGAGGATAACGTTGCGACTGTACCGTTCAATAAAACCTTTAGGATCATTGCTGGCAAAGCGGCGATGATCAATGTCTTCGAGGTTCACATATTCAAAGGCGGGCTTCAGCATTTTTGCAAATGTAGATTTACCCGACTGGCGTGGCCCGGTGATGGTAACGATAGGATACTTCCGCAGCAGCAAAGCCGCTATCGAAGTCATTTGCCTTTGGATTATCATTTTTTTGATTTATGTAAATTTGGACTACCACTCCTAAGTTACATGAACTAAGATAGAACTGTTTCGGAAAAAAATGAATTTTGAAGCATAATTTTTTATGCAAATATGGACTTGCACTCCCAAATTGCATAAAAAAACCATCTCACCTAAGGCGAGACGGTTTTGAAAAATAGGATTTATTTATTACTCAGCCGGTTCTTTTCTTCCCAGCTTCCTTCCAAATACAATTAAATGAATAGCCGCAAATGCAATTGAAATATAAAGTAAGGTTCTGTCAGTTTCAAAACCCATTACATATTGATGCAATAGACCCGCAATAGCGAGCAGTACGCAAAGGCCCAAACCTGTAAAACGTGCTATCCTCATTCCTTTTCTACTGGTAGTACCGTTGCCCAGATGGCTATGTTTAGCGCCATATACCAGGTAAATATCGAGACCTATCAGCATCCAGAGAAGCAGGCGGATCCATGTATCCATAGGCAGAAATACCATCATGAATAAACAGGTACCGATACCAAGGATGGGGACTAACGGAACCAACGGCGTTCTGAAGGCTCTCGGTAAGTCAGGCATTCTTTTGCGCATTACCCAAACCCCGATACAAACCAGGATGAAAGCAAACAATGTTCCGATGCTGGTCATTTCACCTACGACTCTTGCCGGAACAAATGCTGCGAACAAGCTTACAAAAAGCATGAATAATAAATTGCTTTTGGCGGGCGTTTGAAATTTAGGGTTTACACTCGAAAAAATTCTTGGTATCAAGCCGTCCTTACTCATGCTGAAGAACACACGGCTTTGTCCCATCAACATCACCAGTATCACGGACGAATAACCGGCAAGAATGGCCACCACAATTGCGCGGTTCAACCATGGATAGTCAGGCTGTATTACACCAGCTGCATCAGGTGTGCCCATGTGCTCAATAGCAACGGCAACAGGAGCAATACCATCTTTACCTGCAAACGTAGTATAACTGGTGACCCCGGTCATTACGTGTGCAAAGAGTATATATAATATTGTACAAATAGCCAGTGAGCCTAAAATTCCTATTGGCATATCACGTTTTGGGTTTTTTGCTTCCTGCGCTGCTGTGCTTACGGCATCAAATCCGATGTAAGCAAAGAATACTATGGCCGCAGCCCGAATAATACCGCTAAAACCAAAATCACCAAACTTGCCGGTATTATCAGGAATGTATGGTGTGTAATTATCGTTGTTGATATATTTCCAACCTAAGAAAATAAATACTAATACTACGGATACCTTAAGCGCAACGATGATCGCATTTACAAAAGCGCTTTCTTTAGTTCCTTTTATTAACAGTAAGCTCATCAATACAATAATAAATACCGCGGGCAGGTTAATAACTCCTCCATCCCACGGGCCTACTGTTAGTTCAACCGGAAGATGTACATCAAATCCCTCAAGAAACTTAACAAGGTAACGGCTCCAGCTTATACCAACAGTTGCGGCGCCCACTGCGTATTCAAGAACAAGATCCCAGCCAATGATCCAGGCAACAAATTCTCCCATGGTGGCATAAGAATACGTGTATGCACTACCTGCAACAGGGATCATGGATGCAAATTCTGCATAGCACAATCCGGCAAAAAGACATCCAAGTGCAGCTACTACAAAGGAGATAGTGATGGCCGGCCCTGCATGATTAGCAGCCGCCATGCCTGTGATCGAAAACAAACCGGCTCCGATAATAGCGCCGATACCTAATGCAACTAATCCTCCGGCGCCAAGTGTTCTTTTTAATGTATGAGTACCTGTTTCCTTTGCTTCATTTAGCAGGGCATTCATGGGTTTCCTGACAAATAAACTCATAAGTAGATTGATTGATGTTTAGTGTGTTCTGATGTGATTGTTTTAAAAATAGGCGGAAAAATAGTGATTTCTGCCAAAAATGAACAAAAAGATTTATTAACGGTTAACGCTAAACTCGATAGTTGAAATTGTCCATATTTGAAAGTAAACCTTTAGTTTTGACGCTTTACTATAGCACACTATATGAATAAACGCCAGGCCGGATTACTCTCACTTATTCTATTTACCGTAGTAGCTATTTTTCATTTTTTGCATTGGGAAAATTTGGTCACCTTCTCCGGCAGTTTACTTTTCGGTTTGCGATGGTTATTGGTGGCAAGTCTTGTTTTATTTGCCATTTATAAAAGATCTCTCACTACCTGGATATTAGTGGCTATGGCGATAGGTGTGGAGATAGGGTTAGACTTCCCTGCCTTTTCGCAAAACCTTTCATTTCTGAGCAAGATATTTCTTCGCCTGGTCAAGACAATTGTTGCTCCATTATTATTTGCGACATTGGTGGTCGGCATCGCCAGCCATTCCAACCTGAAACAGGTAGGAAGAATGGGATGGAAATCGCTCTTGTATTTTGAAGTAGTAACTACCGTTGCTCTAATCATTGGTCTTATTTTTATTAATCTCACAAAAGCCGGTACCGGTATCGTTGTACCGGAGAATCTTTTGAAGGAATTGCCCGAAGCAAAAATCAAAGGCTGGCAGGATCACATTATTGATATATTTCCCGAGAATATCATTAAGTCCATCTATGAAGGTAATGTACTACCTATAGTCGTTTTCAGTGTAATCTTCGGTATTGCCCTCGCCTTATTAAGTGAACATAAGAAAAAGCCAATGCTTGATTTTACAGAAAGCCTGGCGGAAACTATGTTCAGGTTTACGAATATCATCATGTACTTTGCCCCGTTCGGCGTGGGAGCAGCCATTGCCGTAACGGTCGGTCACCTTGGAATTGATATTCTAAAGAATCTGGCTTTATTGCTCGTTACCTTATACCTCGCCTTGTTTGCTTTTATACTATTGGTGTTATTTCCAATTGCTCTTTGGGTGGCAAAAGTGCCGGTCAAAAAATTTGTGCAGGCGATAAGAGAACCTGTATCAATTGCCTTTGCAACCACCAGTTCTGATTCTGCTTTGCCAAAGGCCCTGGAAAATATGGAGAAGTTTGGCGTGCCAAGAAAGATCGTATCATTTGTAATACCTACCGGTTATACATTTAACCTCGATGGGACTACGTTATATCTTTCACTGGCCTCAGTGTTTGTGGCACAGGCAGCTGGTATGAATCTTTCCTTTGGAGAGCAACTGTTGATCGGCCTGTCGCTCATGCTGACAAGTAAGGGAGTGGCAGCAGTACCACGGGCATCGCTGGTGATTTTAATCGCCACGGCCAGTACGTTTAATTTCCCCTTGTGGCCCATCATGGCAATTTATGGCATTGACGAGTTGATGGACATGGCCCGTACGTCCGTAAACGTGATTGGAAATACACTGGCAAGTTGTGTGATTGCAAGATGGGAGGGAGAGTTTGATGATAAGAAGGCATTAGCTTTTAACGAAAAAGAGGCTGATACCATACTTGGATAATTAAAAGAATAAAATTTTATGACGGAGATGTTTGATATTTATTTATTGTCAGGCGGATTCATTGACAGGTTTATCAATTGGATCATTGACTACGGTGGTTTTTATATCCTTTTATTGGTTGTGTTTGCAGAAACCGGTTTATTCATTGGTTTTTTCTTTCCAGGCGATTCATTATTGTTTGCGGCAGGCGTGTATATGAATAAATTGGCCAATGAGGTGTTCAACACAAATATTCCTGAAAATGCGTCTGTGCCGGTTTACCAATGGATGAGCATTATAATTTTAGTAATGATTGCTTCCGTATTGGGGAATGTGGCTGGTTACTGGTTTGGTAAGAAAACAGGGCCTTTGCTTTTTGAAAGAAAGGATACCTGGATCTTCAAAAGAAAACATTTGATAAGAGCCAAAGAGTTTTACGATAAATATGGCAAGGCAACCATCTTTCTTGCCAAGTTCCTCCCGATCATCCGCACATTTGCACCTATTGTTGCCGGCATTGTAAAAATGAATCCCGCTCATTTTATTTTCTACAATATTGTCGGCAGCGTTGCCTGGGTTGCATCTATGATGCTGGGCGGATATTTTCTGAACAGTTGGGTGCAGCGGGAATTCGGTTTCAGCCTGCAGGATTATATCGAGCCTATTACGATCGTTATTATCCTGGTAACGACATTGCCTGTATTGTATAAATTGTTTTTTGTCAAAAAATCAGTTGTTCCCACACCTACCGATACGAATGTAAATTCCTGACGAATTATGCAGCCAGCCAAAACCGGTTCTATATTTAACATAGCAGTGATCGTTGCTGCTTTAGGTTATTTTGTTGATATATATGATCTGTTGTTGTTTACTATTGTACGGGAGCCAAGCTTAAATGATCTCGGAGTCAACCTTCAGGATAATAAAGCGGTGTTAGCCGCCAGTACGAAAATCATCAATTGGCAGATGGTAGGATTGTTAATTGGCGGAATAGTTTGGGGGATTATGGGGGATAAAAAAGGAAGGCTTTCTGTTTTATTTGGTTCAATTATTTTGTATTCCGTTGCTAACTTTATTACGGGCTTTGTTCAAAGTACTGATCAATATGCCTATGCCCGGTTTGTCGCCGGAATCGGCCTCGCTGGTGAGTTGGGAGCAGGTATAACACTGGTTAGTGAGTTGCTACCAAAAACAAAAAGGGGTATAGGTACTTCGATGGTTGCTGGTATCGGTTTGTTCGGCGCCGTGTTTGCTTATTTCACATTCAAATTCACGCAAGATTGGCGGCTGTGTTACAAAATTGGAGGAGGATTGGGAATAGCGTTGTTGTTCCTTCGAATAAGTGTAGCTGAGAGTGGAATGTTTAAACAGGTAAAACACCAGAACGTTTCCAGGGGTAACTTGTTAATGTTTTTTACTAACGCAAAACGTTTTAAGAAATATTTGCTTGCTATTTTGATAGGCTTGCCAACCTGGTATGTGATCGGTATTTTGGTCAATTACAGCAATCGTTTTGCAGGCGCATTTTATGACAATAATAAAATTGAGTCAGGAAGGGCTATCATGTATGCTTATGCGGCCATCGCCATCGGAGATATTACGGTTGGGCTGGTTAGCCAATACTTCAAAAGCAGGAAGAGAGCATTATACCTGTTTTATTTACTTACTATCATTTCAGGAATTCTTTTTTTCAGCGGTGCAGTCAAAAGTGATATGACGATGTACCTGGTTTGTGCATTACTGGGCTTTAGCACCGGTTTCTGGGCCATCTTTGTTACGATGGGTGCCGAACAATTTGGAACCAATCTTAGAGCTACCGCCGCAACAACTATTCCTAATATGGTCCGTGGCGCACTGCCATTAATCAACATTCTATTTTTGGATATATTTCAAAAAAGCTGGGGCTGGGATATTGTAAAAAGCGGTATAGTAACTGGTGTTTTGGTTATGACGATTACACTAGTCGCCGCTTATTTCACAGAGGAAACTTTTCACAAAGACCTTAATTATATAGAGGAGTAGTTATTGTGACTATTTTACTTTTTCCATCAGTTTCGTAATAATCTTCTGCTCTGCCAATTGCTGCATGCACGCATGATCACCCCTGTAGCAAGGTTTGTTTCCAAATACAGAACAGGGCCGGCAATACAGGTCAATTTGTACTGCATTATCGGCCGGCTGGTTCCATCCATAAAAACCGGCAAAGGGATGAGTGGCTCCCCATACAGATATTACCTGCACACCAAACAGTGACGCTAAATGCATATTAGCAGAATCCATACTTACCATGGCATCCATGTTGCTGATGATGGCCAGTTCTTCCTTAAAAGAAAATTTACCGGCCAGATTAATACTACCGGGGAATTCTTTTTCTAAATCGGTTAGCATTGCTGTTTCTGCCTTGCCACCACCCAGCAAAAAAAGCTGCAGGTTATTTTGAGTGGATAAATTTTTCAATACAGCTTTCATTTTTGCCAGCGGATACATTTTTTCCTTATGTTTTGCAAAAGGAGCAATGCAGATATTTTTTTTTGTTGCTAACAATAACTGAGCAGCAGCGGGGGGGAGATTCTGTTTTGGAAAAACCCCTTGTAAATTATTTAAGGCGAGAGATAAGCCTAGTTCTGTAAAAACATCAGCATAACGTTGAAAAGATGTTTTTAACTGAACCAGTTTTTTGTTTTTCTTCCTGGTGAGTAGTTTTTTTTCCTGGCGGCCCTTATCAATGGTGACTGTTTTAATTCCGGATACACGGAAAAAAAAACTGATCAGTTTTGAACGCAATACATTGTGGAGATCGGCTACCGCATCAAAGCGATACTGTTTTTTTAGTTCTTTAAACAACGTAAAAAGTCCACTTAATCCTTTGTGTCGCCCTTTTGTTTCTGCTACATACATGTTGGTTCTTTCCAGTGGCTCAAAAAGGGGCTTAAACAAATTTTGAGTTAGTACGGTGATTTGCAGATCGGGATTTTGTTGTAACAACTGTTGCAAAACGGGGACTGTCATCGCAACATCACCCATCGCAGACAAGCGAATAACAAGTATGTGCTTAAGCTTCATTGGCTTGCTGCTGGTATAGAACCGGGTTTAAAGAAGGATCATTATACATCTTCATTTGCTTATACACTTTCATGTATTTTCTGCCTTCAGCGATATCCTTTAGCAGTTCGTCAATGGCCTGTGAAAGATCTTTGCGTTGTTCCAGTAATATGGAAAGCTTGAGCTGGCAACTGGCAATATGTTCGGCAGAAGCATCCGGACGATCTACCTCAGCTTTCATGTGATATATTTTCAATGCCAGTATCGACAGTCTGTCGATGGCCCAGGCCGGACTTTCAGTATTAATGGATGCTCCCTGCACTGGTGTGATATTTTTATATTGATCTAAAAAGTAGCTGTCAATATATTCTACCACATCGGTTCTTTCCTGGTTCGATGTGTCAATTCTGCGTTTAATTTTTAATGCTTCCACCGGGTTGATCGACGGGTTACGTATAATATCTTCCAAATGCCATTGAACAGTGTCAATCCAGTTCTTTAAGTAAAGAAGATGTTCGATCTTATCTTTTGGATAAGGGTTGCTGGCAGGTGTGTCGATATCATCTTTTTCATGGTAGCGAATAATACTTTCTTCAAAAATGGAATTGCACAATAAACTGATCATAACCAGGGGGTCAAAAATTAAAAAGTTCAAGAAGCTTCAAAGTTACACCGGTTGGATGAACTAAGTAAACCTTTTGAACTTTTATCCTGTGCTTACCAAAAAGCTTTAGAATAACGCCGTAATCTTCTGCCACCAGGGCTTTTCTTTTTTTGGAAAAAACAAGGGGTAGGCTGTATAGGCTTGTATTTCCTGTAGTATTTCCATTTCCAGCAGTGATTTTTCCTCTGCTGTCAATTCTCTTTCCTCAGAGGTGCAGGACAGCCAGGTTTGTATCTGCCTTGCTTCGGCTGGCAAAGATTGACCGTTAAGATATCTTTGAAGTTTACGTTGTAGAATTTCCGATTTCATGGTTAATTTTTTTGGATAAGATAAAAGGTTATAAAAGGTTGTTGAGCGAAAATTTATTGGTTAATGAGTGAAACATCCATTTAATTGTTGCGAAGGAATGGTAATCCGTCGGCCCCACTTGACCTGTTTGCTGGCGCAGTAACTCAGAAGGTTTATTAGTAAAGGCGAACTTTCTTCTTGCTGGTTTCCGGGCTTGTTGTAAAGCTTCTATACTGAACTCTTTTGAAAAACGTCTATCGTGTGCCGGCGAATCACTGGTATTCGTCAATTTTTCTGACAGGCATTTTACAACTGATTTTCTCACTTCTTTGTATAAGTAAGTGGAGATAGAAAAAGATTCTGGTAATGAATGACGCTGTTCCCAGATAGCAATAAATAATGTGCGAACGATGATCCTGGCATCTTCAGATGACTGTAACTTCTTGAGGCAATACACGTAAAGTCCATACCAGTAGTGACGATACAATTCTTCAAAGGCATCTGTGTCGTTGAGAATGAGTCGGTCGATCAGGTGTTGATCGGTGGAAGGAATCCTGCTCATAAAGGGTACATTTAAAAGTTAAACAATGCAGGACATTGGAAATCTTTTTTTCGAAGGAGATTGAAAAATAAAACGAATCGTTTCTCGCAGGAATGGAAATTAAAAATGTGGTGGCTCTCGCAGGATAGATCCCGTAACCGGGATGATAGAACTGAAATGAATTGAGTGCTAAACTAAACAACGTAATCTATTAGTGCAAGTATTTGGTAAGCTAATTTATTAACATGGTAAGTTTACGAACTTCTTTTAAAATGCCTGTAAATAAGCTAATTGTACAAAAGTGCGGATGTGAATAACCTGTAGCCAATTGTAAATAATTAGTTAACCAAACAATTATAAAAAAGGTGGAACGGTCATCAGATATATTCACTTAACTCGAGCCAGCGCATTTCTTTTTCATCCAGTAGTTGTGTAACCTCACCTATTCGTACCGAAAGCTTTTGCAGTTCTTCAAAAGAAGTGCTGCCATTATTCAACTTTTCTGTGATTGATTTTTTTTCATCAGCCAGGTCAGCAATCTCTTTTTCCAATACTTCGAACTCTCGTTTTTCTTTAAAGGAAAGTTTTCTTTTGTTACCAGTTACCGGTTTCATGTTACCGGTTTCCAGCTCTGTCTCATTTCTTACAGGTATCTGGGAACTGGCAACAGGCAACTCTTCCCTGTCTTTCAGCCACTCTCGGTATTGCGTATAATTGCCGGGGTAATCCGTTATTACACCGTTGCCTTCAAATACAAACAGATGATCCACCAGCCGGTCCATAAAGTAACGGTCGTGGCTCACGATGATCAGGCATCCAGGAAATTCACTTAAGAAATTTTCCAATACTCCCAGTGTTGGCAGATCCAGGTCATTGGTTGGCTCATCCAACACAAGAAAATTTGGATTTCTGAAAAGAATTGAAAGCAGGAGTAATCTTCTCTTTTCGCCACCGCTTAGTTTGCTGATATAAGTGTATTGCTTGTCCGGGTCAAACAAAAAAAGCTGGAGAAACTGGGCTGCGCTCAAAGAACCACCGCTGGCCAGTGGAAAGTGTTCCGCTATGTTTTTTACAAATTCAATGACACGCATGTCTTCTTTCACTATCAATCCCTGCTGCGAAAAATTACCAAAGATGACAGTGTCACCGGTGTTCACTTTTCCGCTATCCGGCTTTTCGAGCCCCTGCAGGATGTTGATAAAGGTTGATTTACCGACTCCATTTTTACCAACAATGCCAATGCGATCGCCTTTTTTGAACGTATAATCAAAGCCTTTTAAAATAATTTTCTCGCCAAAACTTTTATACACTTTTTTTAATTCAATAATCTTACCACCCAGGCGATTCATTTTCATTTGTAATTCTACCTGCTGGTCTTCAATTCTCTTCTTTGCTTTTTTCTCTACTTCATAAAAGTTATCCTGCCTGCTTTTGCTTTTGGTCGTTCTTGCTTTAGGTTGCTTACGCATCCATTCAAGTTCCTTCCGGTAAGTATTTCTTGCTTTATCGATGCTGGCAATTTCACTTTCAATGCGGGCAGTTTTCTTTTCCAGGTAATTTTCATAATCACCCTTATAAACGTATAAGTTACTGCCATCCATTTCCCATATCTCATCACAAACGGCATCCAGGAAATACCGGTCGTGGGTTACCATCAACAATGTTACATTTTCTTTGTTCAGGTAATTTTCCAGCCACTCTACCATTTCTACATCCAGGTGGTTGGTAGGCTCATCCATTATCAGCAACACATGTTTATGCTCAAATCCGATATCGATCAATGTTTTTGCCAGGGCCACCCTCTTACGCTGACCACCACTTAATGAATTGACCGGCTGGTTCAGGTGATGAATATTTAGTTTACCCAACACCTGTTTCACTTTTGTATCAAAATCCCAGGCGCCCAGGTCATCCATCTTTTGAATAGCAGCATTTAATAGTTCGGGGTCACTGTTTTCATCCAGTGATTCAAATTGCCGGATAGCATTGATGACAGGATGGTTATGAAAAAAAATATTGTCGAGTATTGATTTAGATTCATCAAAAACCGGCTCCTGTTCAAACAACGCCACATCAACATCTTTGTTGATCCAAACCGTGCCACTATCAGCTATTTCTTTGCCGGACAAAATTTTTAGAAGGGTAGATTTTCCTGAACCATTCCTGGCCACTAAGGAGATCTTGTCACCCTCTTCTATATGAAAAGAGATGTTTTCGAAAAGAGGTTGGATGCCATAACTCTTGGTCAGATTTTCTACAGAAACATAATGCATGCGGCAAAGATAATGTGCTGCCTGTATAAGCGGGCTTAAACTATGATTTGTTGATTATGAAAGAATTAAAAAGAATGATTTGTGGCATAGTTTTTCTATTAAGTATAGAAAATCAATATCATGACAACTAATATAATCGAAGCCATTCAGAAAAAGCTGGGATACCCATCCTTGCAAAAAATAGATCCCAATATTCAGGAGACTAAGGATAAATCGCTTAGAACAACAGAAGAGAAATTAGCACAGTCTGCAATACCCGTGGTATTGGCAGGGTTTTATAAATATACCAGCACAGATGAGGGAGCGAATGCATTGCTTAATACAGGAAGAGAAGTGAAGTGGCTGGATGAAATATTTGGTGACCAAAAGCAAAAAGCTGTAGAGAAAGTTGCCCACTATGCGGGAGTTTCTGCGGATGAAGCCGTTGCAGATATGGAACAAATTTCGAGAGAGGCTTCACAACTGATAAAAGATGCGGGTGGGGATAAACATTCGGCTGAAAAGGTAAAAACATTTATGAGTAATCATCGGCATAATATTTTGGTTTATCTCCCGGCTGCATTGCAAGCAGGATATTTATTAGACGATAATGCGATTGATGACCGGACCAATAAAATGGAGGGGCCCGTTTCCAGTTTTATGCATAGTCTTGAAGACAAACTTGCGGGTGGCAGATCCTAAAAAATTATCGCGATGACAAAAAGATGATCAGGCATAGGCAAAGGACGATAAACAGCATGAACCATACTTTTCTTTTTTCCCAGGTATCAGTCTGTTTATGCTGACGTTTGAACTGTTCAATCCTCGCTGTTATTTGTGTATCGTTGGTAGTAAGTTTCGTTAATCGTTCTGATAGCAATTGGATATATTGATAGGGAAGTGGGCGGCTACTTTTAAAGGTGCTTAAAATAATTTCTTTATTAATAGCCGGGTCGTTGAAAGAATTTATCAAGGTAATGTTCTCATCTGACAAGATCGTAATAAGGTGATCGTATAGCCCCCGGTGATACATTCGGTGGGCGTCTAACTTTGAGACATACCGATCCAGTTCCAATAGTTGTTTCAAAATAGAAACAGGAGTAACTAGCTCCTGTTTTATTTTTTTACCCATGCTTTGGGCGTACCAGCGTTGTTGCAGGTAGTAGTCTTTTTTTAAAGGGTTGCTTAATACTTCATACGCTTCCTTTATTTCGCCAAATTTTGCAGTAGCATAAAGATCATCCTGTTTTTTATCAGGGTGATAGGTATGGGCGAGCCTCCGGTAAGCCTTTTTTATTTCTTCGCCTGTTGCTGATGGCTCCAGTTCGAGTATGCTATAATAATCCTTCAATTGCAAAGCCCTGCGAAGATAGGAGAGAAAAAAAATGTCGCATTGTCCGGATTTCCCGTAACTGAAAAAATTATTTGAGGTATTTGTTAAAAAAGTCTATCGTTCTCTGCCAGGCAAGTTTAGCGGCTTCTTCATTGTAGCGGGTTGGCGCTGTATCGTTGTGAAATGCATGATTGACTCCATCATACAAATATTGCTCATATTTAACACCTGCTTTCTTCAAGGCTTCTTCGTAGGCGGCCATGCCTGCATTTATCCTTTCGTCGAGACCGGCATAATGTAGTTGAACAGCTGCTTTTATCTTAGGAACGTCAGCAAGTTCAGGTGGACGGCCATAAAATGCAACCGCTGCTTTCAATGAAGACACATTTACTGCCAGGCTATTGGCCATAGCGCCGCCCCAGCAAAAACCAACGCAGCCAAAATTGCCATTGGCATCTTTCCTGGTTTTTAAATAATCAAAAACTTTAATAAAATTTAGCAAACTGTCTTCTGCTTTCAATTGCTGGAATTTTGTTCTTGCCTCGTCTTCATTCGCCGGCGTACCTCCCAAGGGTGACAATGCATTTGGCGCAATCGCTAAATAACCTGCATTGGCAGCACGTCTCGTTACATCTTCTATGTGTCCATTCAACCCCCGGTTTTCGTGAATGACGACAACAGCCGGATATTTTTTTTCTTCTTTAGGCCGGGCCAAATAGGCCTGCATTTCGCCATTCACACCCGGATAAGTGATGCGTTCAGTGAAAAGATCCTGTGCAGAAGTAATGGCAGCACGGGTAGCATTTACTTCAATCATTGGCAATATGGCCAGGGCAGCAGCAGTGCTGCCGGTTAATAATGCAAGCCTGCGGAGAAACTCAGTTCTTGAAAGTGGTTTATGAGTATACTCGTCGTAGAGGTTAATGATGCGCTGGTCCATAAAAAAGTTTTAGGTGTCTGAAGTTACGAATTGAGTTGTTAAAAAAATTTACCAAAAGTTTTCACAACAATGGCTATCAGAAAGAAGGCGTGCAACTTCATGGCATGTTAATAGCTCATATTTGTGGTATCAGATCTTTCTATACTTCAATATTTTCTTGCTAGTGAAAACAATTAAACATTCTTACATGAAACGCCTTTTATTTATAGCCGGCATGGTAATATCCATCCTGGTTTTGGGCTCATTAAAAAATTCCGTATCGGCTCAGCGAGTAGGTATCAGCATTTCATACCAAACTTTTTATGATGAATTAGGTCCTTACGGTCGATGGATCGATTATCCTGATTATGGTTATGTTTGGACGCCTGACATGGGCCCTGATTTTCAGCCCTACAGTACCGGTGGCCACTGGGTTTGGACGGATGAATATGATTGGATGTGGGTATCTGATTATTCCTGGGGCTGGGCTCCTTTCCACTATGGACGCTGGTTCTATGATCCATTTTATGGCTGGATGTGGGTGCCGGGTTATGATTGGTCACCTGCATGGGTATCGTGGAGAACGGGTGGCGATTATTACGGCTGGGCGCCTATAAGCCCGGGTATCAACATCAGTATTGGCTTCGGCAATTACAATCCACCTTCTAACTACTGGTGTTTTGCGCCCCGTCAATACATTGGCTCACGTCATATCAATAATTATTATGTTGACAGGAGCCGCAATACCACTATTATTAACAACACCACCATCATTAATAACTATGGTAACCGAAATAATGTTTTTGTAAACGGACCAAGACGTGGTGATGCTGAAAGATATGCAGGAAGCATACGTCCCGTTAGCTTCCGGGATTCGGACAGACCAGGTAGAAGAGAATTTAGAAATAACCAGGTGAATTTGTATCGTCCGCAGATACAACGTGACAATAACCGGAATTTTGCGCCAAGAAATTTTGATCGTTACGAAAGGAATGCCCGGAACAATGATAATAGAATAAGAAGAAATGATAATAACCTGCCTGAACGCAGAGAATTGAATGCAAACAATAACCGGAGAAATGATATTGCTGATCGTCGGGGAAATGATTTTGACCGGATACGAAACCGACAGCTGGCTGAAAGAAATCAGAATAGCCGAAGAGTAAATGATGATGTGCAATCACCTGCCGAAAACAGACGTTTTGAAAGACAAAGGCAAGATGTAATCAACAGGAATGCTGATCGTCCACAAATTGACAATGAAAGAAACAATCGTCGTTTTGAAAGAAGGGCAGATGAGATGCCGCGTAATAACCGTCGATTTGAAAGACGGGAAATAACAAATGAGCCTGCACAACGACAAATAGAACGTCAGCAACAACAAAGACAATTTGAAAGACGTGAAATACGAAATGAACCTGTGCAAAGACAAGTAGAACGTCAGCAGCCACAGCAACAGCAGCGACAGTTTGAAAGACGTGAAATTGACAGGGGCAATCGTTTTGAACAACCCCGTCGTGAAGTAAGAAGCGAGCCTTCACAACGGCAAATAGAACGTCAGCCACAACAACAACAGCAACAACGACAGTTTGAAAGTCGCGGTGGTGATAACAGGGGAAATGGTAATGGTCGTGGAAGATCCGATCGCCGTGACGGATAAGTAACGACTTTAACGAGATCATCAAAAAGACCCTTCGGGGTCTTTTTTGTTACCTTAAAATCAACCAAACTTCAAGTTTCGAAATTCCTGGATATACCTGCCTGATAAAAAGCGGCCGTTAATTTGCTGTGGCATTTAGTAAATCATTTTATGAAAACTTGTTTTGCCCTTGTCTTTAGTTTACTCCTTTTATCCTGCAACAATGCCTCAAATACAAAAGAGGAGGCACCTATTCCGGATGCAAATAGTTCAGTGCATGTTGAACAAAAAGATAGCATGACAGCAGCAATAGATAGTGTTCCTCAAAACATACAGGTAGACAGTGTTATTCATCTTTCATTTCCAACCGATAGTGTTTCGATAACTGTGAAAGGTCATGTGGATAAGAAAGGGAATCCGGTCATTTGTTATTTGCCCGTCACGAAGGGAAGTAAGTTGACGGCTTCTGTAGTTCCGGATAATACGAAGGCGACAATACGTTTTAGTCATCTCTACCTGCCGGACGGAAAAAGCGACGGACCGTTTGGAAACACGTTGAAATATGCACTCAGACAAAAAGGTACTTACAAACTTTATATTGGGCCAAATAAGATGGCCGGTGATCCATTTAGCACAGATTTTATATTGAAAATAAAAGTGGAGTAGCGATCTTAGTTTTTCTTTTTCAGTCGCATAATATATCCACCTCCGGGAGCCATTTTTACTTTAATCGTATTTGTTCCTGAAACCTGCATGGTTGATAATTTATAATCGGATGGATAGCGGTCAGCATTTACACCGTCTTCACAAATACTGGCTTCATAATTACCGTCTTCTAAAAAGGAAAGATCAACAGATAACTCTCTTGCCGTCCAGTCTGTCATGCCGCCGATGAACCAATCGTTTCCTTTTTTCCGGGCTGTAACAATATAATCCCCAACTTTTGCATCCAGTACAATAGTTGTGTCCCATGTAGTAGGAATGCTGCCAAGCAACTCCATAAATGATGGTTCCATTAATCCCTGCGAAGGATTGCCTGAAAACAACTGAATGGGGCTTTCATACACAACGAACATGGCGGCCTGGTGGCAACGTGTGCCCATTGACATTACTTTATCACCAATCGGCCGAAATGTTTTTGCTGTTGCATTATCTAAAATGCCTGGTTCATAATCCATAGGCCCTGATACCATCCGGATAAAAGGCAAAAGCAGATCATGTTCAGGTGTAGCCTTTTCACTCCAAATATTATACTCCGACCCTAGTACTCCTTCACGGGTTATTGCATTCGGAAAGGTTCGGTTAAAACCAGCCGGCTTAAAAGCACCATGATACATGATCATGATCTTGTGCCTGGCGCAAGCTTCTGCAATCCGGAAATAAAAATTGACCATGAGTTGATCATCCCGATCCATAAAATCAGTCATGATAAAATCTACGCCCCATTTATTAAACTGTTCCAAGGCCGGTTCTAATTGCCTGGATAATGTCATAGCAAGCGTCCACATGCTGAGTTTTATATTTTTCTCTTTTGCGTAGGCCGCAATCTCGTCCATATTGATTGCAGGATTTATTTTGAACAGGTCTTTATAATCACTCCAGCCTGCATCCATCATGATGCGATCAAAGCCAAATCGCCTGGCGAAATCGATATAGTATTTATATGTAGCAGTATTAACACCGGTTTTAAACGGTACATTAAAAAGATTAATACCAATGATCCATTCATCAGTGCCTTTGCCGGGATTTATCCATGATATATCTTTCACCCGGGACGGAGACGCCAGCCGGTATACCAAATCATTAGCCGGTAGGTCTTTGTCATTCTCCGCAATAAGTAAAACTCTCCAGGGAAAATTTCTTGTGCCTTTTGTCCTGGCAATATAACCGGCCCGTTTTGTTACAATGGCCTGGGGAAATTCGCCTTCAGCCGTTTTTTCTTCTAATGGATAGGGTGCAAAATGTCCACTCAGTAAATTATTATTATTGCCATTTATAAACATGCCGGGATAATCTTCCAGGTCGGATTCGGTGATGATGATCTTAGGGCCATTTGATGGCGCAATAAGCACCGGAGTAAAGCACAAATTGTTTTTAGTTAAACTGTCAAGCGGTTTAAATTGATAAGGTTCCTCAAAACTGGTGTGATAGATATCTGTATTTTCCCGTTTAACAACTTCAGGATAATAGATCGGATGGTTTGCCGGAAAATTGAAGCCTGCTATTTCCTGCCTGATAATAATACTGTCTTTACTATGTGATAGAAAACGGTAAGCCACACCATCATCATACACCCTGAATACAACACTAAAAGGTTGCTTGAAGCGGATGGTCAGCTCATTAAAAACATCCGGAATGGTTTTTCTTTTTTCCGGAACAGGTGAAATGATAATTGAATTGTTGTAACGGGTGCTGGCTTTTTTAAAACTTAGGTTGCCCGACAGATCGGTACCATCCTGCAGTTGCAGATTTATTTCAGAAGGCAGCAGTATTATTTCATTGTTGTATCGTATTGAATAGAATAGTTTATCCTTTGCTTCTACGATCAATTTTATTTTTCCGTTGGGCGAATTGATCTCCTTTTTGTCAGCACCATAGCAAAAATTGAATAGTAGCAAAAAAGATATGGCAACGCAATTCTTATTCATCAAAAGAATATTTAATGAATGAAAATAGCGAATGTTTAGCTTTTGGAAATTCGGCTCATTATGAGCAGGTCGAACTACTTCAGCGCCTTAATTTTTGAAACCATGAGGCTAATGCTAATACCCAACAAACCAATTACGGCAAAAGAATAACGAAGACTAAAGAGTTGGGCAATATAACCGATCAATGGTGGTCCCATCAAAAAGCCAAGAAAGCTGATACTGGAAACAGCTGCTAATGCCATGCCGGGAGGAATTTTTGACTGCTTTCCGGCTGCGCTGTATACCATCGGTACAATAGAAGAGACGCCAAACCCGACAATCAAAAATCCAAGTGTGGCAGTGATGATATGAGGAAGGATTACTGATAAAAACAACCCGGAAGAAATAAGCACGCCGCTAATCTTTAACATCGTCTGGCGGCCATATTTGCTAATTAGCCGATCCCCGACAAATCTACCGGATGCCATAGCAATCATGAAACACATATAGCCCAGGGCAATCAACGATTTTGGTGCATGTACTACATCCTGGAAGTAGACACCACTCCAATCAAACATCGCTCCTTCACTCGCCATGCTGAAAAAACCAATAACTCCAAATTGCATCAGCATGCCATCCGGTTTGGAGAAGAAAGATTTTTTTTCTGGTGGATTAGCCGCTTTACCCCATTGCAGGTATCTCTGTGAAATAACAATGGTGATAAAAACCAACGCTGTAATGATCCAAAAATGAATATAGGGAGTGATATGTTGCGACATCATCAAAAGGCCGATCGCAGCGCCGGCAAAACCTGCGGTGCTCCACACTCCATGAAATGAGGTCATGATTGGCCGGCCATATAATTTTTCCGCCCTGATTGCCTGCGTATTTACGGAGATATTACACATGTTTCCGCAGATGCCAAACAGGAAAAGACCTAAAGCCAGGTGCCAGGGTTGTGTGGCCAGTGCGAGGTTGGTCAAACAAATAGCATACAACACCAGGCAAATACGCAAAACTTTTTTACTTCCGTAATGGGTGATCAATCTGCCGGAGAATGGCATCGCTGTTAACTGTCCGGCAGGAAGCATTAATAGAATGCTGCCCAAAGCTGCATCACTCAATTGCAACGAGGTTTTGATGTCCGGGATGCGACTAGCCCAGGATGCAAAGCAAAGCCCCTGGCAAAAAAAGAAAGCGGATACTGCAATGCGTATTTGTTGTTTTGAATACGTTGGCGCAGTAATATCCATATCGTTCTTTGTCTTTGTGAACGAACCTGTTAATGGGGTTATTAATCGTTGTGAATTTCTAAATACACTTACCAAACTTAATTTCATCGAGTTGCTATTTTAGTAACTATGGCGAGCAACTCCCTGAGGGAATGTTCTGTTTAGAACGCGGCAAAAATACGAATTATAATTAAGCGATATGTTAACACTGTTTATTATCTCTTAAAAACTTCTCTTTTCCAATTTTTCTCTTTCAAATTCATTGGGTTAGAGAAATCATCTTATAGACGTGCCTTCAGGTATTGTGAAGGCCAGCCAATTATCTCTTCCAATTCCTTTGCAGGTAGATATTATAAGATGCCTTTCGACAGCTTCCAGAAAAGTCCATTAGGTGTAGGAGCTTTTTCATAGTTCGATTATGGGGAAACGGTTTGTTATTTCCTCACTTTGGACACAATGATCAGGATAATTACTACAACTAAGCCAACCAGGAAAAAAGCCCACCACATACCTGCCTTGAATATTGTTTCAACTGCGCCGCAACTGCTCAAGACAAATAGGGTAAAGAAAAAAGGAAATAAATACGGTGATAATTTCATAGTCAAATTCTTTAATAAAATAAAAATTCAACTATTATACCATTTTACATTTCTGAATCGGTGGGGAAAATTTGCATCGTTGAATCGGGAACAAAATGATCTTTTTGAATCAACAAAAACTGTTGACGATATGATTGGATATTAGTTTCTAAACTCCTGGCTGATCATTAAACCATAAAATCCGCCATCAAGTATACCGATACCTAATCTTCCGAAAGATGGTTGTAAGATGTTTGCCCGATGCCCCGGGGAGTTCATCAGGTTTGTATGTGCAATTTCCAAAGTTTGGGCTAAGGCAAGATTTTCTCCTGCTGCACTGAATTGGACACCAGCAGCTCTCATCCGGTCAAAGGGATTTTTTCCTTCCGGCGTGTTATGAGCAAAATAGCCTCTTGAAAACATATCGTTGCTGTGTGCACGGGCAACCGCTGTTAATTCGGGGTCAGCCCGTAAAGGCTTTAAGCCATGTTTTACCCTTTCTTTATTTACCATTTCCAGCATTCTTGACTCAAGCATTGGCCTTATCTCTGCTTTGTTATAAGTAAAACCGAGTGGTACTTTTTCATTTGAATTGGGATTAACTGTCAGGCTATTCATCGTATGCCGGATAGCTTCATCAAAAACGGGAGCCAATTTTTTGTTGGCCCATTCTGATTGCATAGCCAGTTGAGTAGCCCACCGGCTATTGCGTGTCTCGGCAGTAATATTATTGTTTATAGGCAGTGCTAATAATAATGCTGAGACAACAATGGCTGCAATCCATCCATTGATAGCACCCGGTACCACACCCAGGAATTTATTGATGAAATTGTTATTGCTTTGTTCAGGTAAAGAACGAATAATAAGACCAGCGATCCAGGCAATGATCATGCGGCTAATGATTAAAATCAAGAGGAAAGAGACAGGCAGTATCCATATCTTAAGGTCAATCACTTTTTTTATAAGCTCAGCCGCCTGGCCATAAAACATATAAGCCAATATAAAACTGCCAGCCCAACTGAGGAGATCCAGTGAGCCAAGGATAAAGCCACGGCTATAGCCGGCAAAAAGCATAATAAGAAAAACAGCGATAAGAGCCAGGTCAACCCAATTCATGCCTAAAGTTTTGAAATTGAAATAAATCAAATAATATGCCTGTGGAAAAACTGTACCAATATGATTTAATTGCAGGAAAGGAGGAGTTATTTTTTCATGAATGGTTAACTAGTTAACCAAATAATTGCTATTTTGTTAGGCGATCAAATCGTCCGGATTCCCTATGAGATACTTTTTGCAGGTTTTGCAACCAAGTCATGATTATTTCAAGACCAGCCTTGTGCGACTGGCTGAATTTTTCAATTTAGTAGCTGAAATATTGCAATCAATCCTACATACTATTAAAAACATTGGTGTCACCGCCGAAATGAGCCAATATGAAAAAAGCCGCTTAGGGATATTTAATTCCCTGAATTTTTTTCAGCTTATATCTGGTTTTGTTGTTCCCCTGCTTGGTATTTTTAGCGCTGGCAAAATTCCTTTAACTGGATGGTTGGTTGCCTGCATACCTCCTTTAGTAAGTAGCCTGGTTTTATTTTTGAACAACAAGAACAGGTACAATGAAGCCCTGGTAGTTTATTTCACTTTATATCCTCTTTTTACCTGTTTTAGTTATATCAACGGGATCAATTTTGGTATCGAACTTTCTTTCATTCTCTATGGCATATTAGCTGTTTTTTTTATCAGGGATATCGGCTATATGTTTTTTTCGATCAGTTTTTCGATGATCAGCTATTTTATACTGTCGGTAGTATTGACCAAATATCGTTATCAACTGGAGGATATAAATTTCATCGGGTATCTTTTTAACCAGGCTTTGGCTCTTATTTATATATTCTACGGTTTATACCTGATCAAAAAGGAAAATGCGGATTACCAGGCCAGCATGATGATCAATAATTCAATCTTGCAGCAAAATAACCAGGAGATCCAAAAGCAAGCAGAGGAACTGGATCAGCTGAATTCGCTAAAAAATAAATTGTTTTCTGTTATCTCTCATGATCTCAAGGCTCCAATGTATGCATTACGTAATCTTTTTGATGACATGCAAAAACAAGATATGCCTGCGGATGAGATCAAGGAATTAATCCCCGATGTCAAAAATGATTTGAACTATACCGTCAGTTTGATGGATAACCTGTTGCAGTGGGCCAAAAGTCAAATGCAGGCTGATACGGTCAATGCAGGACCCATTAATGTAAAACAAATGATTGATGACGTATTGCACATACTTTACCTGCAGGCAGAGGCCAAAAAAATTCATATTGAAAACAGGGCCATTGATGGTTTCAGTGCCTGGGCCGACAGGGATATGATCAGTCTCGTATTGCGCAACCTTATTTCCAATGCTATTAAATTTTCTCCTTCAGGCGGACATATTTATATCGGCACATTTGAGCAGGCGTCTGTTACCGAGGTGTATGTAAAAGATGCAGGTAAAGGGATAAGCCAGGAAGAAATGAAGAAAATTGCCAGCCAGGATTTTTACACCAGCAATGGTACAGCACAGGAGCAAGGCACGGGGCTGGGCCTCATGCTATGCAAGGAGTTTCTCGCAAAAAACAACGGTCACCTCCGCATTCAAAGCGAAATAGGTAAGGGAAGTATTTTTTCTTTCACTCTACCGAGGCAAGAACTTTAAGCTGTATAAGCCTGTAAATATTTATAGTCAGTCCTCCCGGTACTTTTATTTCAATTTCAATGAAAACATGAACGTCTATTTGGAGTTTTAATAAAAATTAATAATTTCGTTGCCTGCAAGCATCCGTGCTATAACACTCCCCCTGAGGGATTCCTTTAAAAGACCCTATGCAATATTTTATGAATAAAAGGAAATGTTATGGCGAGACTTTTACTTATATTCATTTTACAGGGTTTTCTTATTTCTTCAGTCCGGGCTCAGTCATTTCAGCTTGAAGACCTGGTTACACTTTCTTCTCTCCCCCCCAAGAAGTTTGACAATTATATGCATGAAAAGGGCTATTCGTCTGGCGTCAAAACGATGCAGGATGATGCAATGGCCTTTACTTTTTTCGAAAAAAAGAAGAAAGATGAAGTGGATTCTATTGTCGGGCATCGACGAGTGAGCCTTTTTAAACAGGAGAAGGACTATTGTTTTGCCTTTTATACCACATCATTAAAAGAATATCATTCAGGGTTGAATTATCTGCGGGCCAATTTTTTCTATGGTCGTAACCAGGATTCCAGTCAATCGCCTCTCTACCAGCGTAAAAATATGACGGTCGAAACGTCACAGTCGGTGGAGGATAGCATAACAACTTATAGCTTTTTACTTAAAAGGAAAGAATTACCCGGGAATGTAAATTTTGCCGAAGACCTTTTGAATTTTGATTCCCACGAGTTACTCGCCGCCTTCTTTGGCGAGCAAAATGTGAAAAAAGATGTTTACTATTTCTCTGAAAAGAAACTGAAAAAGTGCTCGGTATTGTTTGGCAATAGTAACCGGCAGGTAGTATTTGTGTGGGAAGATGAAGATAATCTCCGCAAGCTTTCTTATATCTTGATCAGTGGCGTTTTGCCAACGGAAAACGGCCTGCCTTTCAACGATAATATCAGCCGTAATAAATGGACTTTTAAAAGTGGGATTTATTCGGGTATGAGCATCCGGGATTTGTTGGATATAAACGGAAACGATTTTAGTTTTTATGGTGAAGAGTCAGAGTTTTCCATGATGATTGAACCGGAGAACACCGGCAATATTGATTTCAAAAAAACGGGTATAATGCTTACTAGCCTGGATGGCAGCCCTGGCATTTTAAGAAAAGCAAAAGTTAGCGCAACAGCGGCCATCGAAAACCACATTGCTCTGCATATATTTTATATCATGTTGACACCATAAAAAAAGAGAGCCGAAGCTCTCTACGATAAATTTATTTGACCGGTTTCTTACGCTTCAGCTTCCATATAGCTTTCGATAGGCTCACAGGTACAGATCAGGTTTCTGTCACCGTGGGTGTTATTCACCCTTGCTACTGAAGGCCAGAATTTATTGAGTGTAACGTAATATAATGGGAAGGCGGCTGATTGTCTTGAATAAGCATGCTTCCATTCATCAGCCGTGACGACAAACTGTGTATGCGGTGCGTTTTTTAATGCATTATCTTTTTTATCAGCTTTGCCTTCTTCGATTGCTTTTATTTCCTCCCGAATAGAGAGAAGCGCATTGCAAAAACGATCCAGCTCAGCTTTATCTTCACTTTCTGTGGGTTCGATCATGATTGTGCCGGGAACAGGAAAGCTCATGGTTGGTGCATGAAAACCATAATCGATCAAACGTTTTGCCACATCTTCCGCCTCTATCTCTGCGCTCTTTTTGAAAGGACGAAGATCAACAATGAATTCGTGTGCACATTCACCATTATGATTGGTATATAAAATATCATAAGCACCTTCAAGCCTTGCCCGCATGTAGTTTGCATTGAGGATGGCATTTTCGGTTGCGGCTTTCACTCCTTCATTACCCAACATTCTGATATAACCATAGCTGATCAAAAGAATGCTGGCGGAGCCATAAGGCGCAGCACTTACAGCATTGCTTTTAACTTTTAACTTTTCACTTTTCACTTCTACATGTCCCGGCAAAAATTCAGCTAAATGCTTCTTTACACAAATAGGCCCCATGCCCGGGCCGCCACCACCATGTGGAATAGCAAATGTCTTGTGCAGGTTCAGGTGACAAACATCGGCCCCAATTAAACCGGGAGCTGTTAATCCAACCTGGGCATTCATATTAGCGCCATCCATATAAACCTGTCCGCCATGTTGATGAACTATAGCTGTAATTTCTTTTACCGTTTCTTCGTAGACA
This sequence comes from Terrimonas pollutisoli, assembly GCF_029360765.1. Classification (GTDB taxonomy): domain Bacteria; phylum Bacteroidota; class Bacteroidia; order Chitinophagales; family Chitinophagaceae; genus Terrimonas_B; species Terrimonas_B pollutisoli. The sequence continues at coordinate 888,475 of NZ_JARKNA010000001.1, forward strand.
CCATAAGTACTGGGGTAGGTGATCATAATACCTGAAAGATTAGCACTATGCTGTTGTGCTTTTGCTTTCAGGTCTTCCACATCGATATAACCATTTTCCAAAGCTTTGACCACAACTACTTTCATGCCCGCCATAACAGCAGAAGCGGGATTGGTACCATGAGCTGAAATAGGAATCAACATCACGTTACGATGATGATCCCCGCGGCTTTCGTGATAAGAACGGATGGTTAACAATCCCGCATATTCTCCCTGTGCACCGCTATTGGGTTGTAAACTACAGGCATCGAAAGCAGTGATTTCGCATAAATAGTTGCTTAACTCATCAATGATGTACTGGTAGCCCTTTGTTTGATCTGCTGGAGCAAACGGGTGGATCTTACTCCAATGGGCCCAGCTCAATGGCATCATTTCGGAAGCTGCATTCAGCTTCATGGTGCAGCTTCCCAACGAGATCATCGATGTATTCAACGAGAGATCTTTATTTTCAAGCAATTTAATATAGCGCATCATCTGGCTTTCGCTGCGATGCGTATTGAAAACAGGGTGTGTCAAAAATGCTGAATGACGAACCAGTGTTGTTGGAATATGTTGTAGCTCATCATCCAGGTAAATATCAAATGCCACCGGGTCCCGGTCATTTTCAAAACAATTGATCAGGTCGTAAAGGTCTTCTGTCGTTGTTGTTTCATCCAGTGAAATGCCAATATGGTTGTTATCGATATAGCGAAGATTGATAAACTGTCTTTCCGCCTTTGCTTTTATAGCAGGTAGCTCATCTGTTTTAACAACAATTGTGTCGAAGAAGCTTTGCGATATGAGGTCAAAACCTCTTTGTTCAATAGCTTCGGCAACTGTTTGGGTAAGCAGTGCTACCCGTTTTGCAATATTTTTCAGGCCTCCTGCACCATGATAAACAGCATACATGGCAGCCATATTGGCCAGCAGGGCCTGGGCCGTACAGATATTGGAAGTCGCTTTTTCTCTTTTGATATGTTGTTCCCTTGTCTGGAGAGCCATCCGCAAAGCACGGTTGCCTTGAGCATCAATACTAACCCCGATGATGCGGCCGGGTATGCTTCTTTTGAAATCATCTTTTGCCGCAAAGAAAGCAGCATGCGGTCCGCCATAACCAAGCGGCACGCCAAACCGTTGCGCCGATCCTACGGCCACATCAGCGCCGAGTTCTCCGGGCGGTGTTAATAAAGTGAGAGCCAGAAGGTCGGTGGCCATAACAGCAAAACCACCAGCCGAATGAACTTTGGAAATAAACTCACGATAGTCTTCTATCGAGCCTTTGTCATTCGGATATTGAATAATGGCGCCAAAATAAGTGCCGTCAATAGCAGCAGTTTTATAATTGCCTTCAACAATTTCAATCCCCACCGGAATAGCCCTGGTCACCAACACATCTTTTGTTTGGGGGAATATTTCTTTGTCAACAAAAAACCTGGGCCTTTCAATATGGTCCTGTTTGTTCAGGGAGTTAAAAAACATGGTCATAGCCTCTGCCGCGGCTGTAGCTTCGTCGAGCAGTGAGGCATTGGCAATTGGTAAGCCGGTCAAATCGCTTACCATGGTTTGAAAGTTCAAGAGGCTTTCAAGTCTGCCCTGCGAAATCTCGGCCTGGTAAGGGGTGTATTGGGTATACCAACCTGGATTTTCAAAAATATTTCGCAGGATGACAGATGGAGTAATAGTATCATAGTAGCCCTGGCCAATATAAGTGGAAAATATTTTATTTTTTAATGATATTTCCTTGATGTGCTTGAGGTATTCGTTTTCACTCATCGCAGCCGGGATATTGAGCTCATGACTCATCCGGATGGCAGGAGGCACTGTTTTATCAATCAGCTCATTGAGGCTTCCGACCCCAATTTTCTTCAACATCACTTTTGCATCAGTTTCATTGGGCCCGATATGGCGGGAAATAAATTCGTTGGACTGTTGTTCGAAAATGCTCATTGTTGTATTCATTTTATTCACCATGTCAAATAAGATTGAGCTCTGGAGTACAAGCTAACAATGACTTTTTTTGACCGGCTCGTTTTTTTGTGGCTCTCCTGGGAAATGCGGGCAAAGTTACGGGAGGAAAAGGATAAAAAAAGAGCGGAGCCAAACTGTGGAAAAGAGGTTGTTACTTTGCAAAATGAGCAGCGACCTATTGAAAAATTGGGAAAAAAAATCAGGTGAAAGGCAGAAATTATACAAACAATACCTGCAAAGGGTAGAAAAAAATAAATTGCTGAAACAGCTGCCAGCGCTTCATGAGGAAGCGTTTTCAAAGGTTGACTGCCTGCAATGTGCCAATTGCTGCAAAAATTACTCGCCACGTTTTAAAACAACGGATATAAAGCGGATAGCAAAGCACCTGCAAATGAAAGAAAGTGTTTTTATTGAAACTTACCTAAGGGTGGATGACGACGGAGATTTTGTGGTGAAAACAAAACCCTGTCCTTTTTTGGGTGCTGACAACTATTGCAGCATCTATGAAAACCGGCCTTCGGACTGCCAGCGTTTTCCCTATACGGATGAAGATGTTATTTACAAACGCCAGGCATTGACGTTAAAGAATTCTTCGTTCTGCCCGATTACTTACTATGTATTGGAAAAATTGATGCAGGCAGGAAAATAGCTTTCCGGGTCAATATTCAAATTTCCGTAAGGTAGGCGCTTTTATCCAGGTGGTCACAACAACGGCTAAGGTCATGCATCCGCCAAAAACTACAGATGGTACCACGCCCAGAATCCTGGCGGCTAACCCGCTCTCAAATTGTCCCAGTTCGTTGCTCGAATTGATGAACATAGAGCTCACACTGCTTACCCGTCCCCGCATATGATCAGGCGTCTTCAATTGCATCACTGTTCCTCTTACCACCACGCTGATGCCATCCAGCATGCCGGCGATCATCAGGGCAAGGAAGGAAAGTATAAACCATTTGGATAAAGCAAAAAGAATAATGCAGATGCCAAAGCCGGCAACCGCAAACAGCAGTTTTCTACCCTGCGCTCTCTTCATCGGGGCAATGGTAAGCAATACAACGACAACAATGGCGCCTATATCAATGGCCGCGTTAAGCCAGCCGAAGCCGATAGGTCCAATTTTCAAAATATCCCTGGCATAGACTGGCACCATAGCAACAGCACCACCGAATAATACGGCAAACATATCAAGCGATAACGCAGCCAAAAGTTCTTTCGTTCTGAAAACAAATTTCACCCCTTCCTTTACACTTTCCCAGGTTCTTTTTTCTCCCGATTGCTGCAGAGCTGGTTTTGGCTTTAGTTGTGTGAGAATAAAAAAAGCGATGATCAATAAACAAAAAATTACTATTTGTGTACCCATGGTTCCTATAAATGCTATTAAAAAACCACCCATGGCATGACCGGTTACCGAAGCAGATAGCCAGCTTCCCTGGCTCCAGGTCGTTGCGTTCTGGAGAAATTGTCGTGGCACTATTGTGGCGATCAAAGCGCTGAAACTGGGCCCCGCAAATGATCGTATGATGCCTGTACAAAAAATAACGCCATAAATGCAGTAGCTGATATGCACTTTATCTACCCTGTGATGAATAAAGGGAGTTGTTAAGAAGAGTAAAACCGCTGCTGCGCAGATATAACCAAAAACACTTTTCAGCAACAGTCTTCTTTTTTCACTTATGTCGATAACATGGCCGGAGTAAAGCGCCATGCTAAGGGCAGGAATGACTTCAGACAAACCGATAAGGCCAATCGCAAAAGGATCGTTTGTTAATTCATAGATCCACCAACCTACAAGAGTGCTCATCATCCGTAAGGCCATGATGAAACAAAACCTTCCCAGTACAAGATTTTTATATTCAGGAATGCGAACAGCTGCAAAAGGATCGTTGGTTACCTGCGTGGTCGTTGGGTTGTCATCCATATTCTAAGGATGCAAAGGTAAGAGCAGCCAATTTGAAAATGTTAGAATTTGAAAATTTGAAATTGGTGATCTCAAAAGCTACAAGAAATAGGGATATACTGATAGGCGAAATCAAAATGAATAATGATGCCATGAAATTCAAAAGTTAGAGAGGATATAACAAAATTTCGAAAAGCAAGGGCTGGGTGAGGCAGCCTTCCCTTTGGGGGAAGGTCGGGATGGGGCCGGTTTTACGGCAGCGTAATATAATGTTGACCCTGTTCATAGTCTTTTTCCAACGCATCGGTGATCACTTTCAGGTGAGCTTCGTTTCCCAAAAAATTAGCATTGGACGCATCCACAAACAAGGTTTTGATATTATGTTGTTTGATATAATTAGTGTAGGTCTCCTGTATCTTAAACAGGTATTGATCCGGGATGTTTTGTTCGTAGGAGCGGTTTCTTTTTTTAATATTGGCCTGCAATTTTTTGACGGGTGCATGTAAGTAGATCAGCAGGTCGGGCTGTATCAATTGCTGGTGAATAATATCAAACAATCGCTGGTAGAGACGGAACTCATCATCCGGCAGGGTCACTTTGGCGAACAAGAGACATTTGGTAAAAAGATAATCAGAGATGGTCAATTGCTGAAACATATCCTTTTGCTGCAATAATTCCTTTAATTGCTTAAAGCGTTCCGCCATAAAAAATAATTCCAGCGGAAAGGCATATTGTTCTGGGTTTTCATAAAATTTTGGCAAGAAGGGATTGTCAGCAAATTCTTCCAGGATCAGCCTTGCATCATAATGTTTCGATAGTAAGTGAGCCAGCGTGGTTTTACCGGCACCGATATTTCCTTCTATGGTGATAAAGTGATACTTCATAATTAGAGGCCACGGAGGGCCACAGAGGGAAAGAGGGTCACAGAGATTGATTTCTTGCTGCTAACCTTTTTACTCCTGTTGTCAGTTTTAATACATTAAAGTTTATGATCAATCCGATTTCTGCTCCTGATAATTTTAAGTAGGTCAACGTTTGGGCTATATGAACATCTGCGATAGCTTCCACCATTTTTATTTCTACCACCACACGATTTTCCACCAGTAGATCAATTCGATAGCCTTGCTCCAACCGAATTTCTTTATACACCAGTGGCTTCGGAACCTGCCTTTGCACATTCAACCCGGCTTTGATCAATTCATAATGCATGCATGCCTCATATGTCGACTCAAGTAAACCTGGTCCAAGTTGCCTGTGCACTTCAATGGCACACCCGATAATCTGTTCGGTAATTTTATTGATTTCCATAAGCGATGGTTCTCATGACCTCAGTGGCCCTCTGTGGAAACCGCAAAGTAAATGAAATGACTGATAGGGTTTTTGGAGAAATATATTTGTGGATAAGTCAATCACTATCTACACTGGAAAAGCGGATACTTCCAATTTGTCGGGACATATTGCCAGTAGCGTTGTGATGGTTTTTTTAAAAATCGGATGAATAATTTCGCCGGCGATTTCTGCCAATGGCACTAATACGAAACGACGGTTTTGCAATTCGGGATGAGGGACCTTCAATGCAGGCAGATCATAGACCTCATTATTGAAAAGTAAAATGTCAATATCAATAATTCGGGGGCCATATTTTTCTTCCCGAACCCGACCCAGTTTTTTTTCAATCATTAATATTTTCCTAAGAAGCTGCTGAGCTGTTAATGTCGTCTCAATTTCCAATACCTGGTTCAGGAATGGAGGCTGATCGTTTTTACCCCATGCCGCCGTTTCATATACCGATGATGCTTTTGTCACTAATCCGCATTCCTCGTTAATATAGTCAAAGGCTTTTGCAAGATTTTCCCTGCGATTGCCCATATTGCCGCCCGTCAGTAAATATGCCTGATTCATAATGCTGCTTTCATCATCGGGTCAAATATCTTTATTTTTGGCATTCAACAATGAATTAACGGATGCGGAGTTTTTTTAAGATATTTTTTGCGTCACTATTGGCCCTGATCATATTTAGTTTGCTAGTTGTTTTCTTTCTTATCACTATCGCAGGCAGTATTACGGCTAAAGACAAACCAAGAGTGGAAGCAAAATCTGTTTTGGTACTGGATCTCAGCCAGCATTATGCCGAGCAGGAAAAGCAAAATCCCTTGTCGGTGATTAGCAGCGAGCAGCGGAATGTACCGGGTTTATATGATGTGTTACGGTTGATCAATCGGGCAAAAACGGACAAAAATATTTCTGGCATCTATGTTATTGCCAATAATAACCCCAATGGCTTTGCCGCCAGTGAAGAGTTGAGAAATGCATTAAAGGATTTTAAGAGCAGCAATAAATTCCTCCTGGCGCATGGTGATGTGATCACACAAAAGGCTTATGGTGTTGCCAGCGTTGCCGACAAGATTTATATAAGCCCGCAGGGCTATCTCGAGTGGAGTGGTTACAATGTTGACTATGTATTTTTAAAAGGAACGCTGCAAAAACTGGAGATAGAGCCGCAGATTTTTTATGCCGGTAAATTCAAAAGCGCAACTGAACCTTTCCGGGCGGATCAAATGACGCCTGAAAATGAATTGCAGACCTCCGTTTGGTTAAATGACCTGTACAGTGATTTCTTATTGAAAACAGCAGAGGTGCGAAAAATTGATACTGCTATTTTACATCAACTTGCCAATGATGCTAAAATCCAAAACGCAACTGATGCAGCCAACTACAAACTAGTTGATGGTGTAAAATATGACGACCAGGTAAAAGACGAAATCAAAAACAAGCTGGGAGTTGATAAATATGAACGATTAAATTTTATTACCATCAACAGTTATTTCGCTGCCAGGGATATCAGCAGCGGCAGCGGCGAAAAGATTGCATTGATCTATGCCGAAGGTGATATCGTGGATGGAAAATCGGATGAAGGCATCAGTGCGGAACATTATCGCACTCTCATCCGCAAGGCAAGGCTGGACAGGACGATAAAAGCCATTGTATTTCGTGTCAACTCAGGTGGCGGTAGTTCTATGGCCAGTGAAACTATCTGGCGGGAGCTGTCATTAGCTAAACAGGAAAAACCTGTCGTCGTGAGCTTTGGTGATGTTGCTGCTTCCGGCGGTTACTATATTTCCTGCGCAGCCGATAGCATCTTTGCATTGTCAACGACTATCACTGGTTCTATCGGTGTGTTTGGTATCATTCCCAACATGCAGGCATTTTTTAAAAATAAATTAGGAGTAACCTTTGATGGCGTGAAAACGGCGCCGTATGCCGATGCCGGCAATATTTATCGTCCCATGAATGAAAAAGAAAAACAACTGGTGCAGGCCAATGTCAATATGATCTACGCACAATTCAAACAACGGGTAGCAGATGGAAGAAAAAAAGATACAGCTTATATTGACAGCATAGCGCAGGGCCGGGTATGGACAGGGTTAAGAGCTAAAGACATTGGTTTGATCGACCGCTTTGGCGGCATTGAAGATGCGATACAATCAGCGGCATCTATGGCAAAACTGAAAGAATACAGGATCAGGGAATATCCTGAACCGAAGAATATCTTCGATCAGCTTTTTGGCAAAGCTGATCCGATGAACTATGCCGACAAGATGAAATCGGAACTCGGCGAGGAGAACTATAAAATTTACCAGGAAATGAAGCGGGTAAAAGAAATGAGCAATACGGTGCAGGCGAGATTGCCGTTTCAGTTTTTTATACATTAATGGCCGGTTAAAGCAACTATTTATCCCGGGCCACAACTTCAATCCTTTTCCCGTAGGTTTGCTCACCAATTTTTGTGAATGTCAAAATCCTATAGTCAGTCCAGGGCTCTATGGGCCATTATCAGAGCAAGTTTTAAGGCCATCTTCGCCCAGCCAACGTCCATCGTTTTCAGCTTACTGTTTCCGATCATATTTATTTTGATCTTTGGCGCCTTTGGCAACAATGGAGTGCCGATACAAAAGATAGCCATTCGTCCCGGCAGCGATACCACAAATGCCATCATGGATAGTTTAAGGGCTGATAAATTCGTCCGCATCACCCATTATGCCGATACTCTGGACATGAAGAATGATCTGCTCAAAGGAAACCTGACGGCGATTCTATCGATACAAACAATACCAACAAGTGCTGATAAAAAATATTTAGTTCATGTGCAGGCAAGCTCTGCCAGTGGTAATACCCTGTATCTTTTCTTACAATCACTGGAAAATCTTACGCTGAAAATTCAAACAGGCAATATAGCTGAAGTGCAAAAGCAATTTATTGTACAACCCGAAATTGTAGAAGGACAGAAATACCGGCAGATAGATTTTATCTTACCGGGTCAGCTTGGATTTTCCATTTTGTTTTCCACCCTGTTTGGTATCTCTTTTACTTTTTTCAGCCTGCGGGAGCAACTGGTGCTGAAACGATTCTATGCATCTCCGATAAAACGAATTAATATTTTGATCGGTATCGGTACCAGCCGTTTGTTTTTTCAATTGGTAAACGTGATGGTGTTAATACTGGTAGGATATTCCTTTTTACATTTTACCTTACAACATGGTTTTATCACGTTTGTAGAAATGATCATTTTGACAATGGTTATGCTTTTCCTGCTGATGGGTGTCGGGCTTATATTCAGCAGTGTTTCCAAATCCGATGCCAGCATTCCTTTATTTATAAACTTGTTTGGCTTTCCGCAAATGCTGCTGTCAGGAACATTTTTTCCCGTTTCAGTGTTCCCCAGGTGGTTGCAGGACATTTGTTACTTTTTGCCGCTGACTCAATTCAATAATGCGATGCGAAAAATTTCTTTTGAAGGGCTTCATCTATACGATACCTGGAAAGAATTGGGTATACTGGCTATATGGACACTGATTATTTATCTGATCGTGGCGAGGGTTATTAAATGGGAATAACGAGGTTCCTGGTTCCTGGCTACAAGTACATAAGTGGACAAATTTGTGCAGTTCCGATTTTTCAATACTGGTAAACGTGTAAACCAATAAACTTTTAAACCTAAAGAATGCGCTTCATAAAATTATTGCTGATCAGTGGACTTTTGTTGTTTGTGTTGATCACGGCTATTTCATTGCTTATCCCTTTTAATGTTCGCATTTCCCGTGCGACAAATATTCATGCTCCCGCTGAAAAAATTTGGGAACAGGTGGATGATATGAACAAATGGAAGGATTGGAATCCATTCTTTTCCAGTCTCCCCGCTGGTGCTATCCAGGTTTCAGATACCAGTGGCGGTAATATGACTTCCATGGAGGTAAGCGGTACTATGGTGCAATGGAGAGAGAAAAAAGCTGATGAACGTATAGCCGTGATGCAAAGAAAGAATGGCAAGCCTATGATTAACGGGTGGAAATGCATTCAGCATCCGGGTTCTGATTCAACTACGCTGCAATGGTACATGGATTTCCAGCTTCGCTGGTACCCGTGGGAAAAATTTTCAAGCCTGGTGTTTGACAGATCTTATGGCCCAAAAATGGAACAGGGATTAAATAATATTAAAAAAATTGTCGGCATCGACCGTACATCAATAAAGTAGAATTCGTCTGGCAGGTTATTTGTAGCTTTAAAGCATCTTCAAATTTTCAAAAAAAAACATTTATGAAATCAGCATTGCTATTGACGATTGCCTCTGTATCCATGCTTGTTGCCTGCGGGCAAGATGATAAATCAAAAAGACCCAGTCCACCTGCGCAGGCAAAAGAAACGTTGGCCAGCGGCGCTGTTGTTTCTATCGATTATAGCCAACCATCTGTAAAAGGCAGAACCATTGGTAAAGATTTGGAGCCAATGGCTGGAAAAGTTTGGCGCACCGGTGCCAATGAAGCAACTGTTTTTGAAGTGAGTAAAGATGTAAAAATAGAAGGCAAGGACCTGCCTGCTGGGAAGTATGCTTTGTTTACCATTGCTAACGAAGGCGAGTGGACCATCATTTTCAATAAAAACCCCAAACAATGGGGCGCCTATGACTATAAGGAATCGGAAGATGCCTTGCGGGTAAAAGTAAAAGCTGCTAAAGCGGAAACCTTTGCCGAAAAGATGACCTTTGTGGTAGACAAAAATGGAACTGTTTCCCTGCTTTGGGGTGACAGGAAAGTGGATTTTAAAGTAGTATAAATTATAAAGCTATTTTTGCAGGCCGTTTCGAAAGAGACGGCTTTTTATTTTGACCTCACCCCAACCCCTCTCCAAAAAGAGAGGGGCGGGTGCAACGATTGGCTTTCTTTTATTGTCACCCGGTTACTGAACTATATGGATCACCAAAGACTGGTTAAAGACTGCCTGAAGGGCAAGCCGCAGGCGCAGCGGGAACTTTACGAGCAATTTTCAGAAATAATGCTCGGGGTATGTTATCGCTATACCCGTTCTATGCGTGATGCCGAAGATGTTTTGCAGGAAGGTTTTGTAAAGGTCTTTCGCTACCTGCACCAGTACAAACAGCAAGGGGAGTTGGGTGCCTGGATTCGCCGCATCATGGTCAACACCGCCCTCAATTATTTGAAACGGCACCGGAAGTACCAGGAGGAAATGTTTTTTACCGAGGAATATATGCACCCGGTGGCTGATGATGATCCGGCTGTGCGATTGCAGGCAAAAGAAATAGCTGATTTGGTCCGGCAATTACCGCAAGGCTACCAGGTTATCTTCAACCTGCATGCGATAGAAGGCTATACCCATGTTGAAATAGGGGAGATGCTGGGCATCAGCGATGGTACATCACGTTCGCAATATTCCAGGGCCAGGAACCTGCTTATTACCTGGATTGAAAGATATACTCTCGAAAAGAAAAATGAAAAGTATGCGGGAAAATGAATTTGAAAAAAGAGTGCAGCAGCAGATGGAGGAGTTTAAACTCCGTCCCTCAGATGCTGTTTGGCAAAAAGTAGAAGAGGAGTTGAGAAAGAAAAAGAAGCGGCGTGTTGTTTTTTTTATCTTTCTTTTAGCCGGCTTTAGCTTGCTCGGCTATACAGGATATTTTTTAGTTAATCATTCCAAACAAAACATAGCGGATCAAACTTTTACACAACAAACCAATAATAATTCTGCAGAGAAAAATAATACTGTTGATTCACCTGCTGCCAGTTCAACTACTTCCAATGAAAACGGATCTATCAATCAGGACCCATTAACCATTAAACCTAATCCAACTGAAAATTCGACGATCGCGGAAGAGTTGAAAAACGATCGTGCTCCTGAGATCACCAAAGAAAGCGGGCTGAATGATAAGCCGGTAACTGCCAAAATTCTTCGTGATGCTATTGTCAAAAGATCAAATGCTATCACGGAAAAGACTGCATCCAGGAAAAAAATCACTGACAAAAAACAGGTTCAGCCTGGCAATGAGCAGGCCGAAAGTATGACAAGCAAGGAAACGGCTGATATTAAAAATGATGTTGCCGTTGGCGATGAAAAAAGAACAAACGAAAACATTGCTAAATCACAACCTGATCCGTCATCCAATAAAACTGAAAGCAAAGATGAGTTAGCCACTGACTCGGTAAGGAAAGATAGTTCCCTGGCTAAATTGGATGAAAAGAAAACAGAACAAGCGGTAACTAAAACAACACAAAAAATGAATGCTAAGATCAGGTGGGGTTTTGACTTCGGCGTTGGGCTGTCAGGGATGAGAGATAATGCTTTTCTTTTTTCAAATGGCCAGAAAAGTATGGACAGGTTTTATAGTTCCCCGATCAATTCCGGCAGTGGTGGTGTTTATACGCCGCCCGTTTCTCCCTCTTCTACCAAGGCCGGACCTGCTTTTAAGTTGGGAATAGTAGCTCAAAAAGAAATTACCAAAAGAAGCAGTGTTTCAGCCGGCTTGCAGTATGCCTATTTGAATACAAGAATGAAGGTCGGTTCTTATTGGAATACTTCTGTGGTAGTCAGCAATGCCGTTACGCAATCGCTACGGTTAGATGCGGTCTACAGGGCAGCACCGCAAAAAGATTATACCAATCACTATCATCTTATCCAGTTACCAGTTCAATATCACCTGCAGTTAAACAAGGGAAAAAAACTTCCGCTATTGTGGAATGTCGGTGCGTCACTTGGTTACCTCGTAAATACCAACGCACTGGTATATGACACTACAGCCGGCGGTATTTATTATCGGGACAATGATATTTTCAACAAGTGGCAGGTAAACCTGAATACTGGTTTCTCATTTCTTTTTGGAAAGTCTCAAAAAATACAATGGTCCGTCGGTCCCGAGATTTCATTCGGCATGAACAAGCTGATGAAAGATGCTTATAGCGATAAGCAATATCTTTTATATGGCGGCTTAAGCGGCCGGATTATTTTTCCGCGAAAGAAATAAAACAGCGCAACGTTATTTCTTGTACAGTTGTCAGCATTTTCAAACCACACATTATGAACAAGCGACTAACTGTTGAAATTACCAGCTTCCTGCTCATCGGGTTTACATTGTTATTTACAGCCTGCGTTAAGGATAGCTGTAAAGAAACACATACCTATACTTACTTTGTACCGGTATATAAAGCAAAAGAAGAAGTAAAGGCTAACATCAAAAGCAATGCTTCAAAAGAAATAGAAAAACCGGGAAAGATATATACACTCGGTAATTACATTTTTCTCAATGAAGTAGATAAAGGCATACATGTCATTGATAATAGCAATCCTTCCAGCCCGGTTAATATTTCGTTCATTGATATACCAGGCAATATGGATATGGCTGTAAAAGGAAATATACTGTATGCCGACTTGTATGGCGACCTGGTCACTATTGATATTACTGATCCCAGAAATGTAAAACTTACCAAAACAATCGAAGGCATTTTTCCGGAGCGAATGTGGGGAAATGGTTTTAGAGGCAGCGGGGATATAGTTGTTGACTGGATAAGAAAGGATACGACCGTAACGGAAAGTTGCAAACGCCGAAATTGGTTATTTGAAGGTCGTGCAGATATTTTTTTCGCCTCTTCACAAGTAAATGCGGCAGTATCTGCTTCGCCGGTTGGCGTCGGCGGTTCGATGGCGAGATTTACGATCGTTAACGATTATATGTACACAGTCGACATGCATAATTTAAAATGTATTTCTATCAGCAATGCGGCAGATCCTGTACTCAAAAGCAATGTAAATGCAGGATTTGATATTGAAACCATTTTTCCATTTAAGAATACATTGTTTGTAGGATCAATGGGAGGGATGTACATATTTGATATCACCAACCCGGAATCACCTGTTGCCAAAAGCACTTTTGTACATAGCCGTGCCTGCGACCCTGTTATCGCGGATGATAAATATGCCTATGTCACTTTACGTGCCGGTACCACCTGCGGGCCATCTGCCAATGAATTACAGGTGATCGATATAAAAAATCTTGCATCACCTTCTCTTGTCAAGTCGTATCCTTTAAGTGGTCCATATGGTTTAGCAAAAGATGATGACCTGCTTTTTATCTGCGATGGAACGGCGGGGCTAAAAGCATACAATGCGGCCGATGTGCAAAACCTCCAATTGAAAAAAACAATCAGTGGTATAGATACCTATGATGTTATTGCGATGAATAAGATTGCCCTGGTGGTAGCAAAGGATGGATTGTATCAATATGATTATTCCGACGTGTCGGACATAAAGTTGCTCAGTAAAATTGTAATAGAAAAGAAATAATATGAAAAAGGAAATTGTGTTAATGTTCTTGCTTTGGCCGGTGATGCTGTTGGCGCAGGTAAAACAAAAGCAACAACTAAAATGGAGTACCATCGCATCTGCAGGGCTTGCAACAGGTGAATCCAATACCAAACCTGTCTTTCATTTATCAGGAGGAATTAACTGCAATCGTTTTTTTACTGGTATTGGGGTTGGATATGATACGTATGAATTCAATTCTGTCCCTGTATTTGCTGATTGGCGAATGAAGTTTGGTAAAAGGCAAGCTGCCTTTGTGTACGCCAATGGCGGATACAATTTTCCGGGTAAATACAAAATGGACAATGACTTCTCAAAAACAGCGGACGGTATAAAAGGCGGTTTATATACAGACATTGGTATTGGTTACCGGATACCGCTTGGCAGTTTACACCGGCTTGCACTAAGCGCAGGTTTTAGTAAGAAAAATATAACTCAGCGAAAAGTTTTTGTATTCCCCTGCCTGACGGGTGATTGTCCAGACGATATTAGGGAGTATAAGTACAGTTTCAACCGCATTGTTGCTAAACTGAGTTGGGAAATAGGATCCAGGTAAGTTAAAGTGTCAGCCAGGGAAACTTATTTTACCCATCGATACATTGGGTATTCCATTTCTTCCCTTGCCAAAGTTGATAGCATTGCCACAGATAGTTTCGTTTGCCAATACAGCAAACAAAACAGCTTCTTTAGCATCCGGGTTTATGTTTAATTCATTAGTGCTTCGAAATTCGGAATGGGGTAATTGCTCTTTAATATTTTTCATCAGCAAAGGATTGTGCATCCCGCCGCCACTCACGTAAAATGCAAAGTCGTTTTTATCCGCAATGCATTTTTTTATAGCATGGGTGATGGTGTCCCCTGAAAATTTATTAAGGGTAGCTAATATATCATTGTTAGCAATCTCTTCTGTTCCTGATTTTTTTTGTGCAGCCTGCAGGTAATGTAAATTGAAGAGTTCAGGCCCCGTGGTTTTAGGAAAAGATTGGTGAAAAAAGGAATGATCTATTAAGGCCAGCAATAATTTTTCATTGATCACGCCCAGCGAAGCCAGACTGGCATTTTCATCAAAATATTTTCCCGGATAATGTTTTTGTACAAAAGCATCCATCAGGGTATTGCCGGGTCCTGTATCGGTACAAAAGACCTCATCGGCGTTTAAGTTGCCCGGCAAAAAGGTAAAGTTTGCAATGCCGCCAATATTCAGCATGATTCTGTTTTCATCTTTTTTGGAGAAAATCAGAAAGTCACCATAGGCTGCTAACGGAGCTCCTTCACCGCCGGCAGCAACATGTTTTTGTCTGAAATCGCTGATGGTAATGATACCCGTTTCGCAGGCTAAATGATCACCATCACCTATTTGTAGCGTCGCATTTCCAAACTTGTCAAGTTTATGTAATGATTTAGGTGCATGAAAAATGGTTTGGCCATGACTGGCAATTATATCAATGCTGGCAGCATCAATGCTCCATTTCTTTAAACATGCCATTATCATGGCTGCATGCTGCCGGGCTACCCATCCATTTAGCAAACAAAGTTTTTCGAGGTCCACATTTTTTTTGGAAAACACTGAGCTGATTTCATCCTTATAATCCTTATCATAGGGGACAGTTTCAAACTGGTTTAATTCTATTTGAGTATTATTTCCCGTACCAGAAAAATGACAAAGCACAATATCGAGACCATCTACAGAGGTACCGGACATCAGCCCAATGATGCATCTTTTGTCCTTGTTGGCTATTGTATACAGCCTTTGAATGTTGTTATTCATGGGATCAAAAATTCATGTTTGAAGCCTTGTTTTTGCAGGTATATGCCTGAGTAATTATGAATGTATGCATTTTTTTGCTGCTTTCTGGAAAATGCCCTAAATTGTATCTGATTGCAAACCAAAGCAACATGCTTAAAAAAGAGAGACAAGCTTTTATACTACGACAAGTAAACCTGCATAATAAAGTCTTATCCGTGGATCTGAGCCAGGAAATGAAGGTATCTGAAGATACTATCCGGCGTGATCTGAATGAAATGGCCCAAACGGATAAATTGATAAAAGTTCATGGTGGAGCCCTTTCCAAATCTTTCCATCTTTCCATTGAGTCCAGTACCCACGTATATGCCTTGATCGGCAAACAATCCATTGCGCATAAAGCTGCCCAACTCATCAAAGATGGAATGTTTGTATTGACAAGCGGCGGTACTACCATTATTGAATTAGCCAAAAGTTTGCCGGCTGAATTAAAGGCGACTTTTATTACGGTAAGCTTGCCTGCTGCCTATGAATATATTCATCACCCGAACATTGAGGTGATATTTATTGGCGACAAGATTTCAAAAAGTTCACAAATCGCCATCGGGGGTGAAACGATTTCCAAAATAAAAAACATCCACGCCGATCTGTGTTTTTTAGGAACGAATGCTATTGATATTGAAAATGGATTAACCGATAATGACTGGGATGTGGTGGAAGTAAAAAAAGCAATGATCGAATCATCTCAAAAAGTTGTGTCATTATCTATTTCTGAAAAGCTGAACACCTTTCAGCGCATAAAAATATGTGATCTCAAGCGTACCCATACATTGATCACCGAATTGGACCCCAGCGATGATCAGTTGAAAGCTTACGTAAATACGGGCCTGGAAATTTTGTAAACGACGATCAAATTTTATAATCTTTTTGCTTCATTAAAAACTGCATTATGAAAAATCTGCTTAGGTTAAGGCAAAGGAAATGGAAAACATATTCTTTTGTCTTGTTACTTCAACTTATGTCTGTATTGGCATTGGCGCAAGTTCGCATTACAGGAAAGGTAACAGGGCCGGATGGCAACGGGTTGTCGGCTATTTCTGTTACAATAAGGAATACAACTTTGGGGACCTCCACTGATGTTGATGGGAATTATGTTATTAGTGCCGACTTAAAACCCGGTACGTATATCCTTGAGTTTTCTGGTGTTGGGTATAAAAGTGTTGAGAATTCAGTAAAGGTAGAAACAGCGTCATCCTATACACTGGATGCTGGTTTGCTTGAAGATGCGTTGAGTCTTGATGAGGTCGTAGTTACCGGTACCAATGTCAGAACTTCAAAAAAACAATTAGGAAATTCTATTTCTACTATCAGTGCCAAGCAATTACAAAATTCGGGTGCCAGTAATTTAAGCGCCATTCTTAACGGTCGTATTATGGGAGCGCAGGTAACCCAAAACTCTGGCGAACCGGGTGGAGGAGTTTCCATAAAATTAAGAGGTGTGGGATCTGTCTTTGGTTCTTCTGAGCCCTTATACATTGTGGATGGTATTATTATTGACAACAGTTCTGCCAATGTTATAAATTTAAATGCAGATGCACAGGGAGCAAGAATTCAAACAGGATCCAATCGCCTTGTTGATATTAATCCAAATGATATTGAGAGAATAGAAGTGATTAACGGAGCGGCCGCTGCAGCTATTTATGGATCCAGGGCTTCCAATGGTGTCGTACAGATATTTACTAAGCGGGGGAAAAATGGCCAGACAAAAGTTTCCCTTTTTACAAGTATTCAATTTAATTCACTCCGGAAACGACTGGAGCTTAATGAAGAGCCTTTTCGCTTTGGCTATCCCGGTGATGCCAGGTTGTCGACAGTAGGTGACAGATTAACCACGATTGCTAACCTGCGTGGTGACCAAGCTACTACACCTGGCACAGGGCCGGCGGCATTAGGCGGCCGTCTGGATCAAAATAAATATCCTGTTACAAGGTATGATTACCAGGATAATATTTTTAATAATTCCACCGGAACGGATAATCATATTTCTGTAAATGGGGGGAATGACAAAAGCTCCTTTTATTTATCTGCTTCTTATTTAAAAAATGAGGGCATTATCCGTAATACAAATTTTCAACGCTATGGATTAAGGGCGAGAGGTGATATGACTATTAACAAATGGGCCAAAATATCTGGTGGTGCTATTTATTCGAATACAAGTTCTAAAGATCTTCCTAATGGCAATAATTTCTTTTCTCCCATCAGTACTATGACTATTATTGATAATGTTTGGAATATTGACGAACGGGATGCAAACGGAAATCTTTTGTCGGTAGAACGAGTAAGAATGAATCCTTTGTCAGTAATAGAAGGATATGATTTGCGTCAGGAAACCAACCGTGTATTAACAGATGTAAAACTGAACCTGACGCCGTTGAAAGGATTAAATATTGACTTTACCAATGGATTTGATACTTATTCTCAAACTGGCAATACCTATCAGGCAAGAGTACCATATGAGAATGTATCGGCTGCATTTTTTCCGGATGGTTATGTCAGCGTTGCCCGGTATAATTATTTTCAATGGACGTCAGATGTCACCGCTTCTCATAAATTTGATCTCTTAAAGGACTTGCAGTCTACGACATCTGCTGGTTATTCGGTTCAATATATCAAAACAACTTATACTGCCCAGGAAGGCAGGGATCTAATCCCCATTGTAAGAACCATTGGAGCAGCGCAGAATTTATTTAATCTTCCAATTGATACAAGGACGCAGCAATCTATTTTTGGCTATTTTTTTCAACAGGCATTCGGGTATAAAAACAAGCTTTTTCTCACGTTGGCGGGACGGTTTGATGGTTCATCCGCATTCAGTAAAGATGCCCAGAATATATTTTATCCCAAGGCGAGTTTAAGTTATAATATTTCAGATGAAGAATTCTGGAGAAGCAGCAGAACTGCCAACTGGTTTAATACACTTAAACTCCGGGCCTCATATGGCAAAGCTGGTAATCTAACGGGTGTGGGTGCCTATGATCGCTTTATTACTTATCTGCCGATAAACTATACAGGTGGCGGATTTGCTCCACGCAATCGTATCGGTAATGTGAATATCCGTCCGGAGATAAAAGAAGAATGGGAGGGCGGGGCCGATATGCAGTTTTTCAGTGGCCGTCTGGGTTTACAAATTACAGGGTATAGTCAAAAAATTACTGACCTGGTATTGCCCTTTAACATTGCTCCCTCTAATGGAGCCGCATCCCTGGTAGATAATCTTGGTGAAATGACAAATAAAGGAATCGAATTAATGCTAACTGGTACACCATTTAAAACAAGGGATTTCCGATGGGATGCTTCTTTATTATTTAACAAGAATAAAAATAAGATCACCAAACTTTATAAAAACGCTGGCTTTATCGGGTTTGATCCAGACCCGGGTACACAAGGTGTTCTGGAAGGTTTTCCGGTTGGAGTTTACTATGTCAATTATTATGCAAGACAAGATGATGGAAGCCTATTGCTCAGGGATGTGAATGGGTTTATGCTGCCTCAGATAGAAAGAGGCGATATAATAAAAGGCTCTCCATCCCGGGACGCTAACGGTCAGCCAACGGGGTCTCCATTACGTAAAGTATTGGGTGACCCTAACCCGGATTATACAGCCACATTTGTAAATGAATTTTCTTACAAAAACTGGTCCCTCAGGGTACAGTTAGATAGAGTAGATGGCTTTGAAGTTTATAACTGGGATTGGATAACGAGGAACAACGTAGGGAATGGCAAACTGGCTGAGAAAGAACTGCGGGGAGAGTTACCACGTGGCTGGGTTGCAGCTATTGGTGGTTTCATCGGACCACGTATTCAGGAAGATCATGTACAGGATGGTACATTCACTAAGCTGAGAGAATTAGCTCTTTCCTATACGCTTGATAAATTAAAATTTGCTGAGAGTATTAAAGTTTCATTGATTGGAAGAAATCTGGTATCATGGGATGATTATGTTGGATTTGATCCGGAAATAAGCTCTGCAGGTCAATCTATTGTCAGGGGCGACGATTTTGGAGCTTTCCCGATTCCAAGAACTTTCCAGGTTTCTGTTATTGCTAATTTTTAAAAAAGAATGATCATGAAAAAAATAATTAGTCTTTTTTTACTCTATGTGCTTATTCTAAGCAGTTGTAAAAAAGAGTATAATAATCCTAATGCGCCTACAGAAACGGATGTTTTTAATTCTCCTGAGGCGATGATTAAAGTGATAGTCGGGATAAAAAACAGGTTTGCTGCCAATAATCTTGGAGCGGCTTCTATCTATCAAGCTATCTCTGCAAGTGGATTAACAACAAAAGAGTTGGTGGTGCAAAATGCTGGTAATGCAGATTTAGCTCAATTGGATAATGGCGGAAACAATCTCGGGCCAAGCAATGGTGTGATCAGCAGTTTGTGGACAACCACCAATATTGTAAATAGCGAGGCGCAAAAGCTTATCACCAATTCTGATAAAATTGGTGAAACGAATTTGAAAAATACCATCCGCATTTATGGCCATTTGTACAAAGCAATGGCATTGGGAACATTGGCTGCGTTTTGGGAAAAGCTGCCCATTAACACGGGGGCTAATGCAACTTTCAATACAAGAATAGAGGCTTTGACCAAAGCTGTTGAACTTTTGGATCAGGCTTCAACCCTGCTGACAAGTACTACTATCCCGGCAAGTTTTTTAACGCAGGTAGGATCTGAAATTGATTTGAAAAACACCCTTCTTGCTTTATCAGCCAGATACAACAATATGCTGGGAAATAATGACCAGGCAATTGCAAAAGCCGCTTCGGTTGATCTTACCAAAAAATCAATTTTCTTTTATAACAATGTAAATACAAATCCTGTTTTTCGCTCAGGTATTACAACTGCAAATGTTTATGGAATCAGGGATAACTTTGGTTTGAGTGGAACTTTAACGCCGGATCCTAACGATAAGCGTATTGTGTTTCATTTAACTAAAGTGACTGCTAATGGATCGGGTTTCTTTCAAAATGATGCAGCCCCAATCCCAATTTATCAGCCAGGTGAAATGTTACTGGTGCAGGCGGAAGCATATGCAAGGAAAAATGATTTGGTGAATGCAAAGAAATTCCTGGATATGATATTAACTAAAAAACCAGCAGATGATGCATATGGTGTAGGTGCTGATTTACCTGCTTACTCAGGTACGGTTGACCAGGGTTCTTTACTTCTTGAAATTTATAAAAACCGCTGTATTGAAATGTATTTAAGCGGAATGAAGTTTGACGACAGCAGGAGATTTGAAAGGCCAGGCCCCGGCGCTGCTTCTCCTGAGAGAACAAGAAATTATTATCCCTATCCACAGCAGGAGAGAGATGGTAATTCTAATACGCCAGAAGACCCGGCTGGTTAAAAAATAATCAAGCAAGCAGTTCACATAGATACATTGCAGTTGTTAAGTAAAGGTTGCCACCCGGCAACCTTTACTTTTTATCGGGTTGAATGAATTGTATGTTTCGCTGGATGCCTTTCCATTTTGTACGGCGGATAGGAGAGTCTTTGAAAATCTTTTTAAACGATTCTTCCGTCATGGCTTCCCATTCTTTGGTGGACAGGTTTAATACTTCTGGTATAGGTGTAAAGGCAGGCTCATGATGGGGACGGCTAAAACGATTCCACGGGCAAACATCCTGGCAGGTATCACATCCAAAGGCCCAGCCATCGAAATGGCCTTTCATTTCTCCCGGTATTAGCATTTCTTTTAATTCAATGGTGAAGTAAGAAATGCATTTACTTCCGTTGATTATTTTATCCGGCAAAATGGCTTCCGTCGGGCAGGCATCGATACAGCGGGTGCAACTGCCGCAATAGTCTTTTGCAAAGGGATCATCGTATTCAAGTTCAAGATCAGTGATCAATGTGGCAATAAAAAAGAAGGAGCCATTTTCTTTGGTAAGCAGGTTCCCGTTTTTACCAACCCACCCGATACCACTGCGTTGTGCCCAGCTTCTTTCCAGTACGGGAGCAGAGTCAACAAAACCCCTGCCATGCACTTCGCCAATTTCATCATGGATCATTTGTAAAAAAGACCGCAGCTTTGCTCTTATTACTTCATGATAATCTTTGCCAAATGCATACTTGGAAATCTTAATAGTATCCTCTTTTTGTTGCTCCCGGGGAAAATAATTTTGTAATAAGGTGATCACTGATTTAGCCCCCGGAACAAGCTGCCCGGGGTTCACTCTTAATTCAAAATGATTTGCCATGTATTGCATCGATCCGTGAAAGCCCTTATTCAGCCAGCTTTCCAGCCGGTCTGCATCTTCATTCAATCGTTCTGCTTTTGCAATGCCGCAGTAATCAAAACCTAGTTGTTTTGCCAGGCGCTTTATGATGTTAGTATGATTACCCCGGTAATTCACGGAACTGCTGACAGTGATTAAGTTTGATTGATTAAAAAACAAAGATAGTATAGAAGATTTCCGATATTTTGATTAAAATTGTTGCCACACCAAAACAAAAACCACCACTATGAATTTCAGGTTCGTACTTACGTCCCTCCTTTGTTTAGTTGTATTCAAAAGTTTTTCACAGGAAAAAGCAAAGATCAAATTTGGAAAAATAACTCCCGAAGATTTCAAGCAGACCATTTATGCTATTGACAGCAGCGCCGATGCAGTTGTTATCGGGGATATCGGTTCTACAGAAATGGTCGGAAATACCAAAGGCGGTTTTTCGCTGGAATTTAAACGATACAGGCGGGTCCATATTTTAAATAAAAATGGATACGATATCGCTAATGTTGAAATCGGCATTTATACCAATGGCTCATTGGAAGAGGAGCTGGAAAGCCTGAAAGCTGTAACCTATAATTTTGAAAACGGAAAGGTGGTAGAAACAAAGTTGGAGAAAGCAGCGGTGTTTAAAGATAAAATCAGTAAAAACCTCGTTGTAAAAAAGTTTACGTTTCCCAATATTAAAGAAGGGTCAATTATAGAATACGAATATAAGCTGGAGTCGGACTTTACCTTTAACCTGCAGCCATGGGACTTTCAGGGCCAGTATCCTTGTTTATGGAGTGAATACAATGTGACATTGCCGGAATTTTATTATTACGTGACCTTATCCCAGGGATTTCAACCTTACCATATTCAAACAAGAAAAGATCGCACAGGCTCTTTTTCTGTCGTTGATGATAATGGGGCAGCAGCTTCAAACAGATCAAATTTCACGGCAGGTGTTACGGACTTTAGATGGGTGATGAAGGATGTGCCAGCGTTAAAAGAAGAAAGTTATACATCTACTATCAACAATCACCTTGCACGAATTCAATTTCAGCTGGCTGAGTTAAGACATCCATTCGTGCCAAAAAACATTATGGGAACCTGGCAGCAGGCAAGCTCAGAACTATTGAAGGACGAAGACTTCGGATATACACTGGGCAGGGACAACGGTTGGCTCAATGACGTAATGAAAGAAGCAATAGGTAATGCGCAAACCGACCTGGCAAAAGCAAAAAATATTTTTGCCTATGTCCGGGATAATATGACTTGTACAAACTACAACAGGAAATATCTGGAGAAACCACTCAAAACCGTATTAAAGACGAGGAATGGTAATGAGGCTGAAATAAATCTTTTATTAACAGCTATGTTATTAAAGGCCGGGTACACGGCCGACCCTGTGATGCTCAGTACCCGTTCTCATGGTTACACTTATGCGTTATATCCCTTATTGGATAGGTTCAATTATGTCATCAGCCGTGTGGAGATAGAGGATAAGTCCTATTATCTTGATGCCAGCCAACCCAGGATGGGATTCGGAAGATTGAGCTATGATGCTTATAATGGCCATGCCCGTGTGATCAATGAAACGGCAACCCCGGTTGATTTTGTTTCGGATTCTTTACTGGAAGGAAAAATAACATCGGTTTTTATCATCAATGACGACAAAGGAAATTTTGCCGGCAGTATGCAGCAGGCACCCGGATATTATGAATCATATAGCTTACGCAACAAGATCAAAGAAAAAGGAAAAGAACAATTGTTTGCGGATATTAAAAAAGCATTCAATGCTGAAATTGAAATAACTGATCCTGAAATTGATTCTTTGGATAAGTATGATTATCCGTTAGGAATACGCTATAAGTTTGAGATGAAACCTAACGATGAGGATATCATCTACTTCAATCCCATGTTTGGGGAGGGCTGGAAAGAAAACCCGTTTAAATCGGCCAACCGTACTTACCCGGTCGAAATGCCGTATGCTATTGATGAGACTTATTTATTGCGGTTGGATATACCCAAGGGGTATGTTATTGATGAACTGCCAAAACAAATAATGGTGAAGCTAAATGAATATGATGATGGATTGTTTGAATACAGGCTATCAGAATCAAACGGTGCTATATCGCTTCGGTCGAGGATCAAAATTAAGAGAGCTTTTTTCATGCCGGATGAATATGAAATGCTGCGTGAATTTTTCAACCTGGTGGTAAAAAAACATAGTGAACAAATTGTTTTCAAAAAGAAAAGCTAGTCATGAGAAAGTTGCCAATTTTATTCATGTTGATGGTCTTGCTGAATAATGTTCTGTACGCAGGGGATGGAGATTATGCTGTGTCGAAAATATCGCCTGCATTAATTAAGAATGCGAATGCGGTTCTTCGTTTTGAGGAGGTCCGTCTCGAGGTGATTAGTACCAAACAGACGAAGCTTCGTAATCACTATGTTATTACCATTCTAAATGAAAAGGGAGACCATTGGGCCGAATTTTCCGAGTATTATGATAAACACCGGGAAGTCTCGTCTGTAGAAGGGATATTGTACGATGCTAATGGCAAGCAACTAAAACGGATTAAGAAAAAAGATTTAATGGATCTGAGTGGAGTGTCTGATGGTACGCTGATAGATGATAATCGTGTAAAGCAACACAATTTCTATTATAAGGCATATCCTTATACAGTAGAGTATGATATAGAGATCGAAAATAAAAGCACCTTATTTTTTCCAATGTGGTCACCACAGGGAGGCGAAGGACTTTCTGTGGAATACAGTTCAGTTAGTATGATATCGCCGGCAGACTACCATATTCGCTTCAAATCATTCAATTACGCCGGAGCGCCGGTTGCTACACAGGAAAAAAATAATAAAGTGATGACATGGTCGGCAAAAAATATGACAGCTATAATCGAAGAACCGTATTCTCCGTTATGGCATGAGATGACAACGGTGGTGTTGTTTGGTCCAACCGATTTTCAAATGGACGACTACAAAGGGAATATGAAGAATTGGCAAGACTTCGGAAAATTCGTTTATTCTTTGAAGCAGGGCCGGGATCAATTGCCTGATAACATTAGGCAAACGGTACATGGTATTGCGGATGGCATTCGCAATACCCGGGAAAAAATTTCAAAGTTGTATGAATACATGCAAAAGAACACCCGTTATATCAGTATCCAGTTAGGTATTGGAGGCTGGCAACCGTTCGATGCAAAAGATGTCGCTGCAAAAGCGTATGGCGATTGTAAAGCGCTGACCAATTATATGTACAGCATTTTGAAAGAGGTAAATATTCCTTCCTACTACTCCCTGGTCAGAGCGGGAAAATATGCCAACTATATTACGGATGATTTTCCTTCACAGCAGTTTAATCATGTCATTCTTTGTGTGCCGATGCAAAAAGATACTATGTGGCTGGAATGTACCAGCCAAACTATGCCTGCCGGGTATTTGGGGGATTTTACTGCAGACAGACCAGCCTTGCTTATAGATGAAAACGGAGGTAAACTAGTAAGGACGCCCAAATATGGCATCATAGAAAACATACAAGTAAGAAATATCAAAGCAGTATTAGAAGATAATGGAACATTGAATATAAAAGCTGATTCAAAATACAGTGGTTTGCAACAGGACGATATTCATGGAATGATCAATGCGCTGTCCAAAGAAAAAGTAAAAGAGCATCTTCATGAACAACTGGACTTTTCTACTTATGATATTAACCAGTTTGACTATAAAGAGCAAAAAAGCTCTCTTCCTTATATCAATGAAACGCTGGATATAACCGTCAGCAATTATGCTACGATCACGGGTAAACGACTATTTATACAGCCTAATGTAATGACCAGGTCGGGTCGTAAATTAAGTCCCGATTCCACCCGTAAATACGATATACAATTAGGGTTTGAATATAAGGACGTCGATTCGGTAGAAATTGAACTGCCAAAAGGTTATACGATTGAATCGATGCCAAAAGATGTTGCCGTAGTAAGTCAATTCGGGAAATATAATTCTTCGGTAAAATTAAAAGATAATAACCTTTATTATTACAGGACTATTGAACACAATAGTGGCCGCTATCCGGCTAAGCAATATGGCGACCTTGTCGATTTTTACCTGGCCATTTATAAAGCCGATAGAAACAAAGTGGTATTGGTCAAAAAATGAAAATCTCAAAGCATTTTGATCATTTCTCATCTGCTATATGCAAACGGTGAAACATCCTGTGCATAGCCGGCGCCAGTATGATGCCGATATTCGTTATAAATACAATGCCGCTGAATAAGGCATAACAAGAAGAGAACCACTTGCCGCCAACGGTTTTTATTTCCACTACCGGTCCCATACCACTTAGTATCATGGAAGCATTGTGTAATGAATCCAGCCACGGAATATTCGCTGTAAAATGATAACCCAGTATCCCGATCATGAGGCAGACAAGCAGGATAAGCGTGGCAAGCAGTATATTTTTTAATACCCGCTGGTAGAACACCCGCATAGGAGCCAACTTCTGTTTACGATGCTCATACATTCGGGAAAGGTTTAAGAGTTTACCAGTTCAATAGTTTAAAGTAAAGGATGTTTCTTTATTTACAAGCAGAGGGGAATTGTTTATCAATAGTCGTTTTGAAGTTGAGATGGAGGCCAGCCCGTTCTTCACCCAATAAATTTTTTACAAAAACAAGATAGGCATAGCCCCTGCAAAAATCGATCATCGGCCAGGTGCCAAACAAGCCAGGACTTGCTAAGGCTTCAGCTTTACCATTTTTCTCTTCGATTGCCCAACTGCCCAAAGCATAGTTGTAACCGGTGGCGGATTTCGGCGCATATTTAATTTGCTCCGGCTTTGTTTGCACCTGCATTAGTTGGTTTACCGCGTCTTCACTTAATATTTGTTTACCGGCATATTTCCCTTTATTCATCAGCATCACCAAAAACTTCATATAATCTTCAGGTGTGGAAGTGGCGCCACCTGAAGGATTGATGGCACTGGCATCCGCCGTGGTAAAACTGGTCCTTCGCATCGTCATCGGATTGAATAACTTTTGCTTTATCAACACGTCAAATTTTTTCTTACTAATCACTTCCAGCACACGGCCGGCGATATTTAAGCCAATACTCCCATACCAAAAATCAGTGCCGGGGTTAGTACGGATTTCACGGGCTGCAAAGCTGTTGACCTCATCTTCCAGCGAAGCAAATTTTTTGCGCTGAAACATTTTTTTCAGAAAGCCACCTTCGTCATCTATGCCCGTAAAATGCGACAGACAATGGCGAATGGTGATATAATTTTTGCCATATCGTTCAAATTCAGGTATCCACTTGCTGATCTTATCATCAAGGGATAGCTTGCCTTCATCAACAAACTGCATCACCAATGCCGCTGTCAACCATTTACTGCAACTGGCGACCGGTGCGGTTGTTTTGCTATTAAACTCACCAATCTCCTTTTTATAAATAAGAGTGTCATCCTTTTTCCACAGCATCACTACGAAGTCTTTTCCCAATATTTTCTGATTCGCTAAAATCTCCTGTTCGAGGTCCGAAAAATTATATTGGGCAAAACCAGTCTGTAATAGTAGCAGAAAACCCGCTATGAGACTGCTTTTCAGGCAGATTGAACTGAATTTGTATGACATTATTACGTAATTTTTGGCTTGGATTATGTTTTGAGAAAAGATTAAGGCCTCACCTAACCTCTCCAAAGGAGAGGAACAACGCACCAACCTAGCTTTTCGGAAACGCTGTGTTAAATCGGAGCTTTCGAAAATGCTGAGTAATGATACAAAGTTGATGTGGTAGTGATGCAGTTTGGATTTGTAATGCAGGACCGTCCCTTCTCTTTTGGAGAAGGGATAAGAGGGATGAGGCCAAATAGCGAACTGGACGCTGAAGTGTGCGACGCAATCCCCATAACTATCGGGACTGATAGTAGCAATACAGCTGGCTAAAAACAAAAGATAATAAACGATAAACAAGAAATTAATAATATGAACTTAGGAAATTTTACCATAAAAGCTGCTGAAGCCTTTCAACAGGCACAGCAATTAGCTTTTAATTCACAGAATCCAAATATAGAGACCGAACATATTTTGAAAGCATTGCTCGATCAGGAAGATTCTCCTGTTGAATACCTTTTGAAAAAGAATAATGTTACACTCAATTTGGTAGACGCAAAATTGGATGAGTTAATCAATAAACTTCCGAAGACATCAGGCGAACCGGCACAACAAATAAGCCGTGAAGCCAACAGCGTTGTTTTAAGGGCAGGTGCGTCATTGAAACAATTCAATGATGAATTTATTACCCCGGAGCACCTGGTTTTATCGATTGTTCAGGGAAATGATTCCACAGCCAAATTACTGAAGAACGCAGGACTTACAGAAAAGGGCCTGATTGCCGCGATCAAAGAATTGCGTAAGGGTGGCACTGTTACTTCACAAACCCAATCGCAGGAATTCAATGCGTTGAATAAATACTCCAAGAACCTGAACGAAATGGCCCGCGAGGGAAAGCTCGATCCTGTTATTGGCCGTGATGAAGAAATAAGAAGAACACTGCATATACTTTCACGCCGCACCAAGAATAATCCCTTATTGGTGGGTGAGCCGGGTGTTGGTAAAACGGCTATTGCCGAGGGCATTGCGCATCGTATCGTTAATGGTGATGTGCCTGAGAACCTGAAGTCAAAGATCATCTATGCATTAGATATGGCCTTACTGATCGCCGGAGCGAAGTATAAGGGTGAGTTTGAAGAGCGGTTGAAAGCGGTAGTAAAAGAAGTGTCCGGCAGCGATGGCGAGATCATTCTTTTTATCGACGAAATACATACCCTGGTTGGTGCAGGTGGCGGAGAAGGAGCCATGGATGCCGCTAATATCCTGAAACCGGCGCTGGCAAGAGGTGAATTGAGAGCGGTGGGCGCCACCACATTGAATGAATACCAGAAATTTTTTGAAAAGGACAAGGCTCTTGAGAGGCGTTTTCAGAAAGTGATGATCGATGAGCCAAGCGTGGAAGATGCAATATCCATTCTTCGTGGTTTAAAAGACCGTTACGAGACACACCACCATGTCCGGATCAAAGATGAAGCTATTATAGCAGCGGTGGAATTGTCAAGCCGGTATATCACAGATCGGTTTTTACCCGATAAAGCCATAGACCTGATCGATGAAAGTGCGGCCAAGCTTCGCCTGGAAATGAATTCCATGCCGGAAGAATTGGATAGACTGGAAAGACAAATACGTCAGCTGGAGATTGAAAGAGAAGCGATCAAAAGAGAGAACGATGAGGCAAAGTTAAAAGAGCTCAATACAAGCATTGCAAATTTGGCGGTAGAGAGAGATACATTCAAAGCTAAATGGAAAGAAGAAAAAGAGATTGTTGAAAAAGTACAGGATGCCAAGGCGCAGGTCGAAAAATTAAAACTTGAAGCTGAACAGGCGGAACGTAATGGCGACTACGGAAAAGTGGCCGAGATCCGATATGGTAAAATAAAGGACCAGGAAAAACTGATCAGCGATTATTCGGCTAAACTGGCTGCCATGAGTGAGAACTCAAGGATTATGAAAGAGGAAGTAGATGCTGAAGATATAGCTGAAAGTATTGCAAAGGCAACAGGCATTCCCGTGACAAAGATGATGCAGAGTGACAAGGAAAAATTATTGAACCTCGAAGATCATTTGCATGAAAGGGTAGTTGGCCAGGATGAAGCAATTACAGCTGTAGCCGATGCGATCAGGCGCAGCCGGGCCGGCCTGCATGATCCGAAGAAGCCGATCGGTTCATTCATTTTCCTTGGTACAACCGGTGTGGGTAAAACAGAATTGGCCAAGGCATTGGCAGAATACCTGTTTGATGATGAAAGCATGATGACCCGTATCGATATGAGTGAATACCAGGAAAAACATACCGTGTCAAGGCTGGTGGGTGCGCCTCCCGGATATGTAGGTTACGATGAAGGTGGTCAATTGACTGAAGCTGTCCGCCGCAAACCGTACAGCGTGGTGTTGCTGGACGAAATTGAAAAAGCTCATCCCGATGTGTGGAATGTATTGCTCCAAGTATTGGATGATGGTCGCCTGACAGATAATAAAGGCAGGGTAGTGAATTTTAAAAACACTATCATCATTATGACCAGCAATATTGGTAGTCATATCATCCAGGAAGCATTTGAGAATATAAAAGAAAATGCGATTGAGGAAGCGGCTGAAAAGGCAAAAGTGGAAGTGATGAATCTTTTAAGACAAACCATCAGGCCCGAGTTTCTAAACAGGGTAGATGAGATCATTATGTTCCAACCGTTGTTGAAAAAGGAAATACGATCAATCGTCAATATTCAGTTGAATAACCTGAAGAAACTAGTGGCGGAAAGTGGGATCAGGCTGGAGTTTACCGATTATGCATTGGATTTCCTCGCAGAACAGGGTTTCGATCCACAGTTTGGCGCCAGGCCATTGAAAAGATTGATTCAAAAGGAAATTGTGAATAAGCTGAGTAAACGAATTTTGGCAGGTGATATTCAAAAAGATCAGCCAGTGCTGATGGATGTGTTTGACAACAACGTGGTTTTCCGGAATGAAGCGCCACAATTAGAAAAACAAGGCAGAAAAAAATAAGGAAAAACCCCGGCGAAAGTCGGGGTTTTCATTTCTCCGTTATGTGGAATGGTTTGGTTTTTGTACTTCTTGCTCATATTAAATGTAATGAAACCAATGCGGCATACTTTTTTTATTATTTTTACGTTACACACTTACGATAGATTTAATACCTTATCAAAACAAGCATTATGAGTTATCCAGTATCCACACCCTCTACGGAAAACGGTCGTCCCTACACCCGTTACGTAATCCTTAGCTTATCCTTAGTACTTGTTGTTGCGCTGGCTTTTGGCGGATACAGAATTGTTTTCAACTCTTCGGCGACGCCGGGCGGAAATCCAACTAATAATTCGGCCACTGCTGCAGCTACGCCTCTTGAGAAAAAGGAGGAAGTTGCAAAACCTGTTATTGCTTCTCCCGAGGAGTATGATCGCAAAATTCAGCACATCGTTAATGGGGACTCTACTGGCAAATGGCCCGTGAAAAAAGATTATCCGCTCGAAGGCTCAATTTTTCCCTTTAAAAGGATTATTGCTTTTTATGGCAACCTGTATTCAAAACAAATGGGGATTTTAGGAGAACTTCCACGTCAGCAAATGCTTGCCAAATTGAAAGAAGAGGTAGCTGCCTGGCAAAAAGCGGACACGGCTTTGGAAGTAGTGCCTGCTCTTCACTATATAGCTGTAACAGCGCAGCAGGCTCCCGGAAAAGGTAACAAGTATCGCCTGAGAATGCCATTTCACCAAATAGATTCTGTGTTGAGCATGGCAAAAGAAATTAATGCACTTGTATTCATTGATGTTCAGGTAGGGCACAGCACATTGCAGCAGGAGCTCCCCGAATTGGAGAAATACCTGAAAATGCCAAATGTACACCTGGGTATCGACCCCGAGTTTTCAATGAAAGCCGGTCATGCTCCTGGTAAGATTGTGGGTACATTCGATGCCGCAGATATTAATTATGCCACCGAATATTTGGCTAAGCTGGTAAAAGAAAATAATCTTACTCCAAAAGTTTTTGTGATTCATCGTTTCACTCAAAACGGTGTTACCAACTACAAACAAATAAAACTCAGACCAGAAGTACAAGTGGTAATGGATATGGATGGTTGGGGACATCCGCCGTTGAAGATCGGTACGTATAAAAATTTTATACACAAAGAACCTGTTGAGTACACCGGCTTCAAAATATTTTATAAGAATGATTTAAAGAATAATGGCCGCTTGTTGACTCCCGGCGAAGTGCTTGCGTTAAAACCGCAGCCGGTTTATATACAATACCAGTAAAAACGAAGTAAGACTCAAACTTTTTGGAATAGCTTGTTGCAATTGTTGTGACAAGCTATTCTACTTTATCCATATAACATTTCCTGCACCTTGGTTCGTATACGTCTTTAGCACCCAGCATCACCTGATCTTCATTAGGGATTTTACGATATGAATAATTGGCGATATGCCCGCATTTTACACATATCGCATGCAGTTTGGTTACATAATCAGCTTTGGCCATGATAAATGGCATTTGACCAAAAGGCTTACCGGTAAAATCCATATCCAGCCCTGCGACAATAACCCGCATGCCCCTATATGCCAACTGGTCACATACATTGGGCAGTTCATTGTCAAAAAACTGGGCTTCGTCAATTCCTATAACATCCACATCCTGCGCCAATAATAATATCTTTTGCGAGTTATCGATGGGTGTAGACTGGATTTCGTTGGTGTCATGTGATATGATCCTTACCTCATCATACCGGGTGTCTAAGGCAGGTTTAAATATCTCGACTTTAAGATTAGCGATCTTTACTCTTTTAAGTCTGCGGATCAATTCTTCCGTTTTTCCGCTAAACATAGATCCGCATATCACTTCTATCCAACCGCGGCGTTCACCACGTATATTGGGTTCAATAAACATTGTTAAGATTAATTTTCGGGATTCGTAATCAATTTATTGGCAAACTGTTTGTAATTTTAAAACATTGGTTTGGTGGATAAGAACAGACTGCACGTACCATTTTGGGAATTTGCTGAGAGTATCTGCGAAATCAATTTTTAATCCTTTATTCCAGCGATCAAAAGTAGCAAAATGGAACGAATAGAAATTTTGATATCCAAGTTGAACGATCAATTAAAGCAAAAGGCAGCCCCGGAGCACATGCTTTTTACAGTTCAACTTTTGCAAAACGAGCTGATGGCTCAAAACCAGGCCGGAAAAACATTGGGTACTTCGAAAGTTTCTGTCGTTTTACCATCTGTTATGAATATCGATGCTTCTCAATATGAAAAATATGCTCCCAAACCTGTAGAGCAACCAAAGGAAGTAAAAGAAAAAGAAAAGGTGTTAATCGAAAAAGAATCTGTTTCAATCGTACAGGAAAATGGCCAGTTGGACATGGTATTTGACCCCATGGTTGAAATTCCCACTCTTAGTCATCAATTAAAGGAAAAGCAGGCAGAGTCGCTGAATGATAAACTAAAGCAGTCAAAAACTGAACTGGTAGAAGTATTAAAGGAAACTCCCATCAAAGATCTCCGTAAAGCAATTGGCATTAACGACCGGTTTGTATTCATTAATGATCTCTTCCGTGGTGATGAAGTAATGTACGAACGCAGTATAAAAACAATTAATAGTTTTAATATTTATCCGGAAGCTGAATATTGGATAAGCCGCGAATTAAAAACTAAATTAGGTTGGGATACCGATCTGCCCATTGTAACACAGTTCGATCAATTGGTTAAAAGGCGTTTTTCCTGAATGTAGTTCAGAATTTTTTCTGTAGCTCCCCTGTTTGCATACACATACTCTTTTGATTTTTCGCAAGCTTTATTATACGTTATTTCATCGTGCATAAATGCTTCAAGTGCCGTAATGCCTTCTTTTGTATCGCTAATGCTTATGGCGCCACCTGCCGCTATTAACTCAATTGCCTCATTGAATTTTTTATGATTTGGACCAAATAAAACGGGGCTGCCATATACAGCCGCTTCGAGGGTGTTGTGTATCCCTTTTCCAAAGCCACCCCCGATATAACTGATGGTCGCATATTTATACAGTCTGGATAGCATCCCAATATTATCTATTATGAGAATATTACCGGTTGATGGTAACGAATCAGGATGGTTATCCGCCACCAATTGTGAAAATAAGTGCGACCCGGGAAATAATTGTTGAAGTTGGGAGAGGTGTTCTTTTTTTATTTCGTGCGGTGCGATTATCAATTGCAAAGAAGAGGTGTCCTCAATGGCTAGCAATGATCTATGTAACAATTCCTCATCTGCCGGCCAGGTGCTTCCGGCAACAATTGTTTTTTTGCCCTGTCCAATAAATTTTTCGATAGCGGGGATTGGCGAGAAGTTTTCGGCAATTTGTATTACCCGGTCAAAACGGGTGTCGCCAGCTATTGTGCTTTTCCCATCAAGTTTTATAGAAGCCAGCATTTTATGAGATGACTCATTTTGTACAAACAAATGATCGAAGAATGATAGCATTTGTCGTTGTAAGCC
Organism: Terrimonas pollutisoli; assembly: GCF_029360765.1. Classification (GTDB taxonomy): domain Bacteria; phylum Bacteroidota; class Bacteroidia; order Chitinophagales; family Chitinophagaceae; genus Terrimonas_B; species Terrimonas_B pollutisoli. The sequence goes on from NZ_JARKNA010000001.1 coordinate 922,130, forward strand.
TCCATACCATTTAAAGAATATGGAGCTTTTCCGGAACAGAGCGGAGATAAGTATGAGTGGAATCTTTTGTTGATTGATTTGTTTCAAATAGTAATACCAAAATTCATATTTCACGAATATGACAAGTGATGGTCTTACTATTTTAAGGAAAGATTTTGCATTATGAGCGGAATCCATCGGCAAATAAAACACCCAGTCTGCTTTTTCATAATTTTTTCTGACTTCATACCCCGAAGGAGAGAAAAATGTTAAAACTAATTTGTAATTTGGATAATCGACTTTAAGTCTTTCGATAATTGGCCTGCCTTGTTCAAATTCCCCTAATGAAGCGCAATGTACCCAAATGATTTCTGATTGCTGGTCAGCCATTTCGGTTGACATTTTTTCCCATATGTCTTGCCTGCCTGTGATCCATTTTCTGGCTTTGGAGTTAAAAATAGCAGCCAGCCTGATCCCTGTACCATAGAGAAATAAAAAAATATTGTAAAAAACTAATCCCAAATTCCGGATTTTATTGATTATGAGTTGGTCGCAAATGTAAAGTCAAACTAGGAAACTACCTGTATTTTACTATTTTTGCGCCGCTACAAATTGAAAGGCTGGAATGAATAAAGATATGTATGTCATTATGTTCCGGGGTTTTAATACCCGATGGCTTTTCTAAAAAAACAGCAGGATATAATATACCCCCTATGCGTCCAATACAAATGGTGGATACTAAAACGCAGTATCATAAAATTAAGACAGCAGTTGATGAAGCAGTATTGCAGGCGATGGAAAGCTCGGCGTTCATTAACGGGAAACCGGTTCATGATTTTGCGGCTAATCTTTCAGCCTACCTGGGGGTTAAGCACACTATTCCCTGTGCCAATGGGACAGATGCTTTGCAAATAGCGATGATGGCTTTGGAGCTGCAGCCGGGAGATGAGGTGATCACTCCCTCTTTTACTTATATAGCCACAACAGAGGTAATTGCCTTATTACGGTTAACACCGGTTTTTGTCGAGGTTGACCCCAAAACTTTTTGCATCGATCCGGTTGAATTGGAAAAGGTCATTACACCAAAAACCAAAGCTATAGTTCCTGTTCATTTATATGGCCAGTCAGCCCCTATGGACGAAATAATGGCTATTGCAAGAAAGTATAATCTCTACGTAATTGAAGACAATGCCCAGGCAATAGGTTGTGACTATACTTTTTCGGATGGAACAAAAAGAAAGACGGGAACTATCGGCCATATCGGGGCCACCTCTTTTTATCCTTCCAAAAATCTTGGGGCGTTTGGAGATGGTGGCGCTATTTTCACTAATGATGACATCCTGGCTGAAAAGCTGAAAATGATTGCAAATCATGGTCAGAGCAGACGATACTATCATGATGTGGTTGGATGTAATAGTCGTTTGGATACTATACAAGCTGCCATATTGGACATTAAGCTAAAACATTTGGATGAGTATAATATAGCACGGAGAAAAGTTGCTGATTTTTATGATAAAGTTTTTGCGGGAAACGCAAAAATTAGGACTCCACATCGGGCTGACTATTCCAATCATGTATTTCACCAGTATACTTTATTGCTTGAGGATGGAAATCGTTCGGCCGAAATAAGAGCAGGGCTGGTCGAATTCCTGGCAACACATAAAATTCCTTCCATGATTTACTACCCGATTCCAGGTCACCGGCAAAAAATGTTTGATCATTTTAAAACCGGATCACAATCCATGCCGGTTACTGACTGGCTTACCGAACGGGTATTTTCCTTGCCAATTCACACTGAACTTGATGATGAGCAGTTAGCGTTTATCGTTTCAAAAGTATTGGAGTATTTAAAATAATTTTCAATTAAAATTTTAAACAATAACATCCATGAAAATTGCAGTAATAGGAACAGGTTATGTAGGATTAGTAACAGGAACTTGTTTTTCCGAGACAGGTAATACCGTAACATGTGTGGATATAGATGAGGCAAAAGTTAACAAACTCCGGAATGGAGAAATAACTATTTATGAGCCGGGATTGGAAAAGATCTTTCTTCGCAATCTTAAAGAAGAAAGACTTTTGTTTACCACTAATCTCGGGGAAGGGATTAAAGATGCATCTATTATTTTCCTCGCCTTACCAACACCTCCGGGTGAAGATGGTTCAGCAGATCTGCGATATGTGTTAGGTGTGGCCGCTGAATTGGGCAAAATATTAAAGCCAGATGATTACAAAGTTATTGTTGATAAAAGCACAGTACCGGTGGGTACCGCGGAAAGGGTAAGAGCCGCTGTAATTAAAACCGGATCAGAAAGTATAGCAAATGCTTTTGATGTCGTATCAAATCCTGAATTTTTACGGGAGGGTGTAGCGGTTGATGACTTTATGAAACCAGACCGGGTGGTCATAGGCACGCATTCCGAGAGAGCCAAAAAATTAATGGGAGACCTATATGCTCCTTTTGTGCGCCAGGGTAATCCTGTTATATTTATGGATGAGCGTTCCGCTGAACTAACAAAATACGCAGCCAATTCCTTTCTTGCTGCCAAAATATCTTTCATGAATGAAATAGCGAAATTATGTGAATTGCTGGGGGCTGATGTAGACATGGTTCGCCGGGGGATTGGAAGTGATGAAAGAATCGGCAAGCGGTTTTTATTCCCCGGGATTGGCTATGGTGGAAGTTGCTTTCCAAAGGATGTGCAGGCCTTGGTGAAATCCGCAAATGAAGTGAAATATGATTTTAAAATTTTGAATGCGGTAATGGACGTAAATGAAACACAGAAACTTCATTTAATTCCAAAAATTAAAAAATACTTTAATGATGATCTAAAGGGCAAGCATTTTGCATTGTGGGGGCTTGCTTTTAAACCAAATACTGATGACATTCGGGAGGCACCGGCTTTGTATATGATCAATGCATTGATAGCCGAAGGTGCAACTGTTTGCGCCTTTGATCCTGAGGCAATGAAGAATGTAAAACAGGTACTGGGAGATAAAATTGAGTATGCCGAAAATCAGTATGTCGCCTTGAAAAACGCAGATGCATTGATCATTGCTACAGAGTGGAATGAATTCCGCACTCCTGATTTTCTAAAAATTGTTTCCAACCTTAAAAACAAAGCCATATTCGATGGACGTAATCTTTTTGATGTGGCTGCCGTTCGTGATTTAGGCTTCCATTATGAAAGTGTCGGCAGGGCGTATGCTAATCGATAGTATTCAATGGTTAGACATATTTGTTTTCCTTAATCCAAAATAAACTGCTTTAATCATGACAATTCAAGGTGAAATGAGTCAACAAAAATCTTCCGGAAGAGTTTTGATCACCGGCGCAGCCGGATTTTTAGGTTCGCATTTATGTGACCGCTTCATAAAAGAAGGATACAAAGTGATCGGGATGGATAACCTGATAACCGGTGATTTAAAAAATATTGAACACCTTTTTAAACTTGAACATTTTGAATTTTATCATCATGATGTGACCAAATTTATTCATGTTCCGGGTGATCTTGACTATATCCTGCATTTTGCTTCTCCGGCCAGTCCTATCGATTATTTAAAAATCCCTATTCAGACCCTGAAAGTAGGAGCAATGGGTACGCACAATTGCCTGGGATTGGCGAAAGCGAAAAAAGCGAGGATATTGGTAGCCAGCACAAGCGAGGTATACGGTGACCCTCTTGTGCATCCGCAAACCGAAGAATATTGGGGAAATGTAAATCCCGTGGGTCCGCGGGGAGTTTATGATGAGGCCAAGCGTTACATGGAGTCTATCACTATGGCTTATCATACTTTTCATAATGTTGATACCAGGATAATCCGCATTTTTAATACCTATGGCCCCCGGATGCGATTGAATGATGGAAGAGCTTTGCCTGCATTTATTGGGCAAGCATTAAGGGGAGAATCCTTAACAGTTTTTGGTGATGGATCACAAACAAGAAGTTTCTGTTATGTAGATGACCTGGTCGATGGGATTTATCGTTTGTTGTTAAGCGATTATCACTTGCCGGTTAATATTGGTAATCCCAATGAAATCTCACTAAAAGACTTTGCCGAGGAGGTGCTTGCTTTGACAGGAAATTCAGTAAAGATGACTTACAAACCGCTACCGGTGGATGATCCAAAACAGAGACAGCCCGATATTACTAAAGCGAGAAAGATTCTTGGTTGGCAGCCAAAGGTGAGCAGGAAGGAAGGATTAAAAATGACCTATGATTATTTTAAATCTTTACCAAAAGAGGAGTGGAGCAAGCAGCCGAAAGAATTTGTGAGTATTAAATAAAAACCAATCTGAACAATAAACTGCGATGCGTATTTTTAAACCTTAAACTTTATAATTTAAAGCATTTTCATGTATCAGGAATTAATTGAAAAAAGGGCAAAATTGGCTGTGATAGGCTTGGGATACGTAGGTCTCCCGATAGCATTAGAATTTGCAAAGAAAATATCGGTGATTGGTTTTGACATCAACGCCAAACGTGTTGAAATGATGAAGCAGGGCATTGACCCGAGCAACGAGCTGGAAAAAGAAGCGTTTGATGGCTGTGATATTGTTTTCACAAACTCATTGGATGTGTTGAGGGAAGCGAAGTTTTTTATAGTAGCGGTACCTACACCCGTTGATGAGCACCACGTGCCTGATCTTGTTCCGGTGCAAAAAGCTTCTGAAACAATAGGTAAGGTGGTAAAGAAAGGAGATTATGTTGTATTCGAGTCAACAGTATATCCGGGTTGTACGGAAGAAGATTGTTTACCGATCATAGAAGAATTATCAGGACTAAAAAATATCGTTGATTTTAAATTGGGATATTCTCCTGAAAGAATCAATCCGGGTGATAAACACCACACGCTGGCAAGCATTGTGAAAGTAGTTTCAGGATGTGATGACGAATCATTGGAAGAGATTGCGAAAACCTATGAGTTGGTAGTAAAAGCAGGGGTACACAGAGCTTCTTGTATCAAAGTGGCAGAAGCTGCTAAAATTATCGAAAATACCCAGCGGGATTTGAATATTGCGTTGATGAATGAATTGTCAATCATTTTTGACAGGATGGATATCAACACGTTTGAAGTATTGGAAGCTGCAGGAACCAAATGGAATTTCTTAAAGTTTCAGCCCGGTCTGGTAGGCGGACACTGTATTGGCGTTGACCCTTATTATCTCACGCATAAAGCAAATGAGCTGGGATACAAATCACAGGTTATTCTCGCTGGCCGCACGATTAATGATGATATGGCTAACTATGTAGCCCGTAAAACCGTGCAGCATATCATTAAAACCGTAGGGGATGTAAAGTCTGCGAGGGTTTTGGTTAAGGGAGCTACCTTCAAAGAAAACGTAAGCGATATCCGTAATTCCAAAGTGGCCGATGTGGTAAAGGCATTGAAGGCATTTTATGTAAATGTGGATGTCGAAGATCCTCATGCTGACTCGGCAGAGTTGGAGCATGAGTATGGGTTTGGTCTTACTGAAGAGATAGGCAAAGAATATGACGCGGTTATCGTAACTGTTCCGCATAATGATTACATAAAATTAGATGACGATTATTTCTCTGGTATTACTAAACCTCATGCACTGGTCGCAGACCTGAAGGGAATTTATCGCAATAAAATCAACAATAGAAAATACTGGAGTTTATAGTATGCCATTTATAACGACAGACATCCCCGGATTGCTTGTGTTTGAACCAAAAATTTTTGAAGACAGCCGCGGGTATTTTTTCGAATCCTATAATGAAAAAACGTTTCAGCAGCAGGGAGTCAATATCCGGTTTATCCAGGATAATCAATCATCTTCTTCCTATGGCGTGATACGTGGCTTGCATTACCAGCTAAATCCACATGCACAAGCCAAGTTGATTCGTGTATTGCAGGGCAGCATCCTGGATGTGGCGGTAGATATAAGAAAGGGCTCTCCCACCTACGGAAAGCATTTCGATATAGAGTTATCTGCGGAGAATAAAAAGCAATTATTAATACCCCGGGGATTTGCACATGGATTTTCTGTGCTGAGTGAGAAGGCAGAGGTGCTTTATAAGTGCGATGCGTTTTATCACAAGGAAAGCGAAGGTGGTATCCGTTTTGATGATCCTTCATTAAATATTAATTGGCAGATACCCGCCGATAAAGCTATTGTATCGGATAAAGACCTGGTGTTACCATTCCTGGCAGAAAGTCAATCCAATTTCACATTTGAGCAGTAACGGTATGCGTAAAAAAATACTAGTGACGGGTGCTAATGGCCAGGTAGGAGAAGAACTGCAGAAATTAGCAAAGTCATACACCAGCTTTGAATTTATTTTTACCACAAGGGAACAGTTAGCGTTAGATAATCCTGCAGCAATCAGGGAGTATATTTCCAATAGTAAACCCGATTATCTTATTAACTGTGCGGCTTATACAGCAGTTGACAAGGCGGAATCGGAGAAAGAGCTGGCTTATACAATAAATGCGGAAGCTCCCAAAGAGATGGCTATTGCCTGTGAAGCGGGCAACATTCAACTCATACACCTATCCACCGATTATGTTTTTAATGGTAAAGGCAACTTTCCCTATAAAGAAGATGATATTACTGATCCGGTAAACCTGTATGGCGATTCAAAGCTTGAAGGAGAAAAAAGCATAATTCAAAATAATCCTTCCGCAATAATCATTCGCACCGCCTGGGTTTATTCAGAGTTTGGAAAAAATTTTGTCAAAACAATGTTGCGTTTAATGGCCGAGAAAGACCAGGTGAATGTTGTCAGTGATCAAAGAGGCGCTCCGACCCATGCGGCTGATTTAGCAGAAGCTATTATGAACATCATTTCGAATTTGGAAATTAGCGATCATCAAACACCCGGTTACGGAGGCATCTATCATTTCAGCAATGACGGCAATATTAGCTGGTATGATTTTGCAGTTGCGATAAAAGAATTGTCGGGAAGCAACTGTGTAGTCAACCCAATTCCTACTTCACATTTTCCAACACCGGCTAAGAGGCCTTTCTATTCCGTGTTGGACAAGACAAAGATCCAACACCGTTTTGGCATTGAGATCAAAGATTGGAAGAAGAGTCTTGCAACATGCATCGATAAAATCAAACAGAAGAGTTAAGTTAAAACTGCAGTATAACTCCTCCGAAATAGTTTCGTAAGGGAGAAGGATTGTAATATCTTTTGGCAGGAGCAACTGCATTAATATCATTTCCCAGGCTATAATGTTCATCTAAAATATTGTCAACGCCTGCAAATAACTCCATGGCAATCGAAGAAGTTAGTTTCCTTTTCCAGCCCAGTTTGGCTTGCAACAAGTAATATTCTTTAGCAAATGCATCGTTGGCATCGTTCAGTGGTAATTTAGACATGTAATTAAGATTTGCATGTAAATAAAATCCTGGTGATGTAGAGATATCCAACCCGGTTATTGAGTTGTATTTGGGAACCCCTGTCAAAGCATTGCCTGAATAATCTAGGGTATCGTTAAAATAATTGGTGAAATTATAGTCATTGTACGTAAAGCCGGACCATAGCTTTACCAGGTTAAAAAAGTTCGAAGTGTTATTGACAAATGCATAACCTATATACAATTCGGCCCCTTTTTGCTTAGTACCTCCTGCGTTCACAAAATACTCCGCGCCTATAGCATTTGTTCTTCTCACAATGGCCTGCTTCAATTTAAAGTAGTAAATGGAAGCATCATATTGTAAACGGTTATTAACAGTGCTTCCGCGAAAACCAAATTCATAATTCCAGCCAAACTCAGGCTGAAGAGCTGTATTAAAGCTTCCTTCTGATGGCCTGATTTCAGCCAATGTAGCTGGTGAAAATCCTTTGCTTGCCGAAGCATATACTGACAGGTATTGTTTGAAAGGATACAAGACCGCTATACGTGGCAAAAGTTGCTCATCAAACGTTGTCTTTCTTTTTGCATCATCAGCTCCGGTTAAGCGCCTATACTGGAATGTATATTTATTAGTGCTGGCACCCGCCTGTATCAACAATTTCTTTTTTATCTGCCATTCCAGTTGTGCAAAGGGAAACCATTGGCTGACCCATATTTTGTCTTTGGCTTGAATGGTATCAGGCACCCCTTTCCTGTTACCGTATTCATTAATACCAGCATAGCCATGCATCCATTCCATGCCACCAATTACTTGTAAGCTATGAGCACTGAAGTTTGCGTTATAAATAAATTTCGTTCGTGCTGCCAGGTTCGCTTCATTTCGCTTTTCATATTTAGTAATAAAAGGATTTTTTAAATCTGTATTCGAAAACGAAACAGAGCTGACATTTGTCCATCGCTGATTGAACGTGTGTGTATGGCTTAAACCACCAAAAAAAGTCTTGTTGTAAATAGCAGCCTTTTGCTCAGCGGCACTGGGTAGGGTAGCAGTAGCCGGTCTTGATTGCCTGGGATTCTGCTCCATCTGTGCCAGCGTCAATCCACCGGGTGTTTGATAATATAAATCGGCATATAATAACAACCATTCTGTTTTGTCTTTTTCTGAAAATTTGTTTTGGCCATTCCATTGAAAAACATCCCGTCGCAGTTTGCTATTGTCTCTATAACCGTCGGCTTGTTGATGACTTTGATTAAATGATGAACTAAATCCATTTTTCCGGTATTTCCACTGGGCCTGCTCTCCCAGGCTACCGTATGAACCTCCATTCAACTGCAAGCGGAAACGATTTGATTTTGTCTTGCCGCCATCATCAACAATTGGTAGTTCATCCGTATGCAACACCACAACACCCCCTGTGTTAGCTCCATACAAACTTCCTCCAGGTCCTTTTAAAATTTCAATAGCGCCAATAGTCACCGGGTCTACCAGGTTTAAATAAGTATTGCCACCGGCATCTGTAAACGGCATGTCGTTCCAATAAACTTTTATATTTCTTACTCCAAACGGTGAACGAAGCAAGCTGCCCCTAATATTCAGCCGATAACTTCCCGGAGATCGCTCTTCCATTTTTACACCCGGAATAGCATTAACGGACGGTAGTAATGTTGTATTAGAAAGTCTTTCGATATCGCTGGTAGTGATATAACCGACTGCGACCGGTGTTTCTGCTAATGAGCGGTTCGATTCATAACCTTTTAATAAAACCGGGGATAATTCTTTTATGGAGTCTTTCTCAATTACAGGATTTTCTGTTTGGGCAAAACTTGTTAGCTGCAACAGCAACAAGAAAAAGCAGAGTTGGTGTTTCATATTGCATCAAAACTACTTAAACATTGCAAAAAAATAGCAAAGAATTAAAGTCATTTAATTGGTGCCAATTTTTATCGGGGATCAATGAGGTTGTTTTTTAGATTGGCGGTAGAATCTTTTTATATTTAAGTTGACAGTAACTACGTATAGAATCAGGTCCGAGACAGTACAGGATGGAAGAATTGTGATGCAGAGTTATCTTAACTTTTGTAAACTTTCAACCTCAAAAAAAGCTTGTCATGCGAAATCTCTTTCTTTTGCTCTCCAGTATCTTTTTTGGTTCCATTTGCCCGGCCCAACTAAAGGTTCAGAATTTGTTAACTGAAAACCTAAGTAATCCAATTGGTATCGATTCAAAACAACCAAGGTTTAGCTGGCAATTGATAAGTGATAAAAGAAATACACTTCAGACGGCTTATGAAATAAAAGTAAGTGCCGGTAAAAACGCAGTATGGTCAAGCGGGAAAGTATCGTCGGATCAATCTGTACAGGTACCGTACAAGGGCAATTCATTACAGTCCGCAAAAAAATATCAATGGCAGGTAAGAGTGTGGGATAATAAAGGAGGGGTATCCGGTTGGAGTAACCTGGCTTTTTTTCAGACGGCATTGCTGGATAAGGCAGACCCGATAGCTATCGGGTGGAAAGCTAAATGGATCGAAATTGGATATACTGAAGATTCCATTAACCGGCCGGCCCAATATTTTCGCAAGCAATTTTCGGTCAATAAAAAAATTGCTGCAGCTACAGTTTTCGTTACAGCCCATGGCATGTATGAAGCCTCAGTCAACGGGAAAAGGGTAGGCGATTATTATCTTACTCCCGGTTGGACAAGTTATAATAAGCGGTTGCAATACCAGGTGTATGACATCACCAATTTACTGGAGCGTGGAAAAAATGCTATTGGCATAGTGGTGGGCAACGGATGGTACCGCGGATTTCTTGCCTGGGAAAATAGTAAAGATATCTATGGTAAAAAGTTGGGTGTACTGGCTCAATTACATATACATTATGCTGATGGCTCCGAAGAAATAATCAGCTCGGACAATAGTTGGAAATCTTCTACCGGCGGTATTCGTTATGCTGAAATTTACCATGGAGAAACCTATGATGCCAGGGAAGAAAAGAAAGGCTGGTCAACCGCTGCTTTTAATGATGCTGAATGGTCAGGTGTGAAGGAGCAGGCAAGCTCGTATGATAATCTTGTTGCCACCTGCAATGAACCTGTAAAAAAGCATGAAACTTTTAAAGCCCTGAAAATTTTTACAACACCTACGGGGGAGCGGGTCATTGACTTTGGGCAAAACCTGGTGGGTTGGGTCATGGTGAAAGGCTGGGGCAAAGCAGGTGATAAGATCACTTTGCAACATGCTGAAGTTTTGGATAAAGCAGGAAATTTTTATATCGAAAATCTTCGGGCTGCAAAAGCTACTGCCCGGTATATTTTAAGTGGTAATGGAGAAGAAAATTTCGAACCTCATTTTACTTTTTTTGGTTTTCGATATGTCAAGGTTGTCGACTATCCGGGGGAGCTGAAACCCGAAGACTTCACCGCAGTTGCCCTTTATTCCGATATGAAACCAACGGGCAACTTCACTTCCTCGCATCCATTGATCAACCAACTTCAGCATAATATTCAATGGGGACAACGGGGTAATTTTCTCGACGTTCCTACTGACTGTCCGCAGCGGGATGAAAGATTGGGTTGGACAGGAGATGCCCAGGCATTTTCAAGAACAGCTGCTTTCAATTTTGGTGTCAATAATTTTTTTGCCAAATGGTTGAAAGATGTAGCGGCTGATCAAATTAATGGAAGCGTTCCGTTTGTTGTGCCAAATGTTTTGGGAAGTGGGTCAGCCGGATCTGCCGGCTGGGCCGATGCGGCTACGATCATCCCTTGGAACATGTACCTCGCTTATGGAGATAAAAAGATATTGGAAGATCAATATGAAAGCATGAAGGCCTGGATAGGTTTTATGGAGAAGAACAGCACGAATTTTTTATGGAATAGAGGTTTTCATTTTGGCGACTGGCTTTTTTATCGTCCTTTTGATGACAATGACGGACGATCTGCTGTAACGGATAAATATCTTATTGCTCAATGTTTTTTTGCCCACTCTACTCAATTACTCGTTAATGCAGCAAAAGTGTTGGGCAAGAGCGAAGATGTTTCAACTTACTCCAACTTATTGCAAAAGATCAAAGATGCTTTTCTGAAAGAATATGTAACGGGTAACGGCCGCCTCGTATCCAGTACACAAACAGCTTACGTACTCGCCTTGAATTTTGATGTGCTGCCCGAAAACCTGCGGCAGCAGGCAGCGCAACGGCTGGCCGATAATGTAAGAAACTATAATAATCATCTTACCACCGGTTTTTTGGGTACACCTTATTTGTGTCATGTGCTTAGCCGTTTTGGTTACACTGATATTGCTTATAAATTATTGCTGCAGGAAGATTATCCTTCATGGTTATATCCTGTAAAAATGGGAGCTACCACTATTTGGGAACGCTGGGATGGAATCAAACCCGACGGCACTTTTCAAACTCCGACGATGAATTCATATAATCACTACGCCTATGGTGCTATTGGCGACTGGATGTATAGAGTAATGGTAGGTTTGGATACACATGAAGATGGCGTCGGATATAAGCAGATAAAAATAAAACCGTATATCGGCGGTGGATTTACCAATGCTTCTGCATCATTAAAGACTTATTATGGCACCCTTAGCAGCGGATGGAAGGTGGAAGCAGATAAAATAATAATGAATGTGGAAATACCTGCCAATACAACAGCCACTATTTATATTCCTGCTGCGGATGTTGCAACCACCATGGAAGGTGGCAAAAGCATTTCCTCCTTAAAAGAAATATCAATTGCGGGAAAGGAAGAGGGATATGTTGTGGTAAAATTGGGATCAGGCATATATCATTTTGAAGCATCCAGGCCGGCAGAGGCGAGAGTGAAATTTAATCCGGCTGATTATGTTGGCAACTACAAAGTGGAAGGAGGTACGATCAGCAATATCGAAATAAAGACGCAGAATGATAAACTGGTGGCTGTCATAATGAATAATAGTGGGGAACTGGAACCTATAAGAAATATCAAAGATCAATTCGAAGGAACAGATGGTTCGACGATTAGTTTTATCCGGGACGATAAAGGGAAAGTGGTAAGGTTAAAATTGGAAGGAGGATGGACGGCGTTCGAAGGAGTGAGGCAATGACAACTTTTGCTAAAGAATAAATTTGATTTACTGCAAAACAGTCTAAGATTTTCATTCACTATTATTGTCCCTCAAATGCGATTTCTAAATTTTTCCTTGCTGTGGTTTTGTTTGCTATTTGCTGTATCAATGACCGCGCAAACTAAGCTGCCGGTATATCCTCAAAAATGGAATGCCTTTTGGATAACTGTTCCGGATGCTCCTGCCAAAACTTATGGTGTTTATTATTTCAGAAAAAAAATTTCATTGCCGGAAAAACCGAAAACCTTCATTGTTCATGTCTCGGGTGACAATCGTTATGCATTAATAGTTAATGAAAAACTGGTTTCGCATGGTCCGGCGAGAAACGACTTGAATCACTGGAACTATGAGACGGTGGACCTGGCACCTTTACTTGTGCAAGGTGATAACGTAATAGCTGCTGTTGTTTGGAATGAAGGTGAGCACCGCCCCGAAGGACAGATCTCCAACCGCACGGGTTTTTTGTTGCAGGGTAATACAAGCAAAGAAGAAATAGTTAATACAAACAATGGCTGGAAGTGTTTAAAGAATACTGCTTACACAGCATTGGCCGGTGGTATTGGTTATAATGCTTATTATGTTGCCGGTCCGGGTGAATTGATTGATATGCATGCCATGCCGGATGACTGGATGAAAAATGATTTTGATGATAATGCATGGGGTAATGCAACTAAAGTTGGATGGCGCAGCGCCACACCGAAAGGAACAGTTGATATTGCTGACTGGATGCTGGTGCCGTCTCCCTTACCGCAAATGGAATTAACAGCGCAACGTTTTTCCGCTGTAAGAAAGTTTGAAGGTGTCAGTATTCCCAATGGTTTTCCATCTGTAAAAACTTCACTTACTATTTTGGCCAATACACAAGCCTCTTTTTTACTCGATCAGTCAGTTCTTACCAACGCTTATCCTGAAATGATTTTCAGCAACGGAAACAATGCAGGTATCTCCTTTACTTATGCAGAAGCATTGTTTAGTGAAAAGCCTGACGGACCCGGTAAAACATTTCGCAAAGGCAACCGCAATGAAGTGGAAGGAAAGATTATAGCGGGAAGAAAAGATAGTATCATTTCAAACGGAAAAGTCAGCCAGCGTTTCAGCACCCTGAACTTTCGAACGTTTCGGTATATACTGGTGAGAGTGACAACAAAAGATGAACCGCTGATCATTGAGGATATTTATAGTGTGTTTACCGGGTATCCATTTAAGCTGAATGCAAAGTTTGATGCCAATGATAAAATACTGGATAAAATTTTTGAAACCGGCTGGCGTACAGCAAGGCTTTGTGCATGGGAAACTTATATGGATTGTCCTTACTATGAGCAGTTGCAATACATTGGCGATGCAAGAATACAGGCACTGGTTTCATTGTATAACAGCGGTGATGACCGTTTGGTGCGCAATGCCATTACTCAAATGGATCATTCAAGAATGGCTGAAGGTATCACGTTAAGCCGTCATCCTTCTTTTTCGCCACAGCAAATTCCTACCTTCTCTCTGTGGTATATTGGTATGGTGCATGACTACTGGATGTATCGTGGTGATAGTACATTTATAAAAGATAAGATACAAGGCATAAGAGATGTGCTTTGGTTTTTTAGCAAATACCAGCAGGCTGATGGTTCATTGCGAAAAGTGCCCTACTGGATATTTACCGATTGGGTAGAAGGGAAAACAGGATGGCCGGGAGGTGTAGGCCCAATTGGCTCTGATGGCAGTTCTTCCTTATTGGATTTTCAATTGTTATGGGCATTGCAATTGGCAGTGCAACTGGAATCACAATTAGGTATAAAGGGAATGGCTGATATGTATAAACAAAAAGCTATGCAGCTTCAGCAGACGATACGGCGCAGTTATTGGAATGCAGAGAAAAAACTATTTGCCGATACCCGTGATAAGGACCGCTATTCCCAGCATGCCAATACGCTGGCCATTCTTACCGAAACTGTCACAGGTATTGACGCCACAGAACTTGCCAAAAAGTTATTCAACGATCGTACACTTTCGCCTGCTTCTATTTATTTCAAATATTATTTGCATAGGGCAGGTATCAAAGCGGGATTAGGCAATGATTATTTAAAATGGCTGGATAAATGGAAAGAAAATATTGAAATGGGGCTGACGACCTGGGCCGAGATATCAGAAATTGACAATGCCCGTTCTGATTGCCATGCATGGGGATCAAGTCCGAATATTGAATTCTTCAGAACGGTATTAGGGATTGACAGTCATGCACCGGGGTTTTCACAAGTGAGAATTGAACCGCATCCAGGGTCATTAAAAAATATCAAAGGTGAGATACCACATCCAAATGGAACGTTATCCATAAGTTATGTGTATAATAAAAAATGGGATATCGAAATCAATCTGCCTCCCCAAACTGCCGGCATTTTCGTTTGGAAGGGCAAAACATTTCGGTTAAAAAGCGGGAAAAATTCCTTTACAATGTTATAGGAAGTTGGCCAGGCAGTTAGGCGTAGTTTCAAAAGACAGACCATGACAGTTACAAATCGACTGTACTTTAGTTTTGTCGTCATTGCCATAATGAATAAAAATAAATAACGAATGCAGGTCATACTAGGTGTCATCTTTCATTTTATCGGTGGTTTTGCCTCTGGCAGTTTTTATATTCCTTATAAAAAAGTCAAAGGCTGGCATTGGGAAAGCTATTGGATAACAGGCGGATTATTTTCATGGCTCATCGTTCCGCCCATTGCCGCATGGTTAACCATACCCGGGTTTGCAGATATCATCAGGGGTGAAGAGTTTTCAACGTTTTGCATTACTTATTTGTTTGGTGTGCTGTGGGGAATTGGTGGCTTGACCTACGGTCTTGGAGTTCGCTACCTCGGTGTATCATTGGGCAGCAGTATCATTCTGGGTCTTTGTATGGTATTCGGTGCACTGATACCCTCTATTTATTATGATTTTTCACCGGTGGAAGGAAAAGATACGTTCAGTATGATGGTAGGTTCCAGTTGGGGCCTGACTGTGCTGGCAGGACTTCTCGTTTGTATCATTGGAATCATTATCTGTGGTAAAGCGGGAATGATGAAAGAAAAACAGCTGAATGCTGCCGGTACAGATCCACATGGTGTGGCGGCAAAAACGGAGTATAAGTTTGGGTTGGGTATGCTGGTGTCGATTATATCCGGCGTATTGAGTGCTTGTTTCAATTTTGGTCTCGAAGCGGGTCAATCGCTGGCAATGGTAGCCAATGATGCATGGAAAGCCGTCAATCCAGGTGAAGGAGAATTTTTATACCGCAATAATGTTATAT
This sequence comes from Terrimonas pollutisoli, assembly GCF_029360765.1. Lineage (GTDB taxonomy): Bacteria > Bacteroidota > Bacteroidia > Chitinophagales > Chitinophagaceae > Terrimonas_B > Terrimonas_B pollutisoli. The sequence continues at coordinate 937,836 of NZ_JARKNA010000001.1, forward strand.
ACGTTGTGTTATTGTGGGGAGGTCTTACTACCAATTTTATCTGGTGTATGATACTCAATGCCCGCAACAAAACATTTGGTGATTATACCAACAAGAAGACGCCATTACTTTCCAACTATTTGTTTTCGGCCCTGGCCGGCACTACCTGGTTCCTCCAGTTTTTCTTTTATGGAATGGGCGAAAGCAAACTGGGCAATGGCCCGAGTTCATGGATACTGCATATGGCATTCATCATACTGGTGGCGAATATGTGGGGACTGGTTTTAAAAGAATGGAAAGGTGTAAATAAGAAAACCATTACAACTATCACGATAGGTATTATCATTATCATACTATCTGTGTTATTGGTTGGTCGTGGTAATAATCTGCATGAAAAATCAAAACAAGAAAAAACTACAACATATGTCAGTGGCGACAACAAAATTTAAACATGTAAGTTACCTGTGGGATAAGGAAAAAGCTGCATCGATGCAGGGAGATGAAGTAGCACTATTGGTGTATCGCTCCAATTTATTGGGTGCTGATCTTAGGCTCACTAACTATGGTGGCGGTAATACATCCTGTAAGGCAATGGCTAACGATCCGCTTACAGGTAAAGAAACTGAAGTGATGTGGGTGAAAGGTTCGGGCGGCGACCTGGGCACGATGAAAAGAAATGGCCTGGCTGCATTGTATGTTGACCGGTTAAGAGCATTAAAAAATATTTACCGCGGCATTCAATTCGAAGATGAAATGGTTGAGCTCTTCAATCATTGTATTTACGATCTGTCATCCAAAGCTCCGTCAATCGATACTCCCTTGCATGGATTTTTACCCTTTAAACATATTGATCACTTACATCCGGATGCAGCCATTGCTATTGCTGCCGCAGAGGATGGGGAACGCATTACCAAAGAATTGTTTGGCGGAACGATTGGTTGGGTAAAATGGCAGAAACCAGGTTTTGATTTAGGATTACAGTTAAAGCAGTGCCTGGATGAAAACCCGGGCATTCGTGGTATCATGTTAGGCTCTCACGGCTTATTCACCTGGGGAGATACGGCTTACGAAAGTTATATGAACACATTGGAGGTAATCGAACGTTGTGCGCAATATTTGGAAGATAATTATGGGAAAAAAAGTCCCATATTCGGTGGACAAAAAATTCAGTCATTGGAAAAAGAGGAACGCTTGAAAAAAGCAGCCACCTTAGCGCCAATTCTGAGAGGTTTCTGTTCAAATAGTGATCTTAAAAATTCCCCTTCAGGGGGTAGGGGTATGATCGGCCATTTCAGCGATGACGACAGGGTATTGCAGTTTATTAATTCGAATGACCTGGGAAGATTGGCGCCGATGGGTACAAGCTGTCCCGACCATTTTCTTCGTACAAAAATTTCTCCGCTGGTATTAGAGTTGTCTCCTGCTGAAGATATAAGTGATACAACTAACCTAAAAGCAAAATTGTCCCCTGTCTTCGATGCGTATAGAAAAATGTATGCGGAATATTATGATACCTGCAAACATCCTAATAGCCCTGCCATGCGTGATCCCAACCCCGTTGTGATTTTATATCCCGGTGTGGGTATGTTCACTTTTGCAAAAGACAAACAAACAGCAAGAGTAGCTGCTGAATTTTATATAAATGCGATCAATGTAATGAAAGGAGCCGAAGCAATTTCGGAATATACCTCGTTGCCGCGGCAGGAGGCATTCAATATTGAATATTGGTTGTTGGAAGAAGCCAAGTTACAGCGGATGCCAAAACCAAAACCATTGAGTGGTAGAATTGCATTGATAACGGGTAGTGCTGGTGGCATTGGTAAGGCTATCGCTAAAAAGATGGCGGAAGAAGGAGCTTGTGTAGTATTAAATGATATGAATGCTGAAAGACTGGAAGAAGCAAAAGAAGAGTTTAAAACAATCTTTGGTAAAGATATATTTGCGGCAGATGTATTGGATGTGACGAATGCAAATACTATTGATCAAACTTTGCAAACGGCCGCGTTGGCTTTTGGTGGCATTGATATCATTGTAAATAACGCTGGCCTTTCCATATCCAAGTCGATAGAGGATCATACCGAAAAAGATTGGGATCTGCTATATGACGTTTTAGTAAAGGGACAATTCCTCGTAACACAAAAAGGAGTAGAGATCATGCGCAAGCAGGGATTCGGCGGAGATGTGTTGAACATTGTTAGTAAAAATGCATTGGTTAGCGGACCTAACAACGCAGGCTATGGATCAGCTAAATCAGCACAACTGCATTTGGCAAGATTAAATGCGGCCGAATTGGGTAAGGATAAAATAAGAGTGAATGTAGTGAACCCTGATGCTGTAATTGCTGGTAGTAATATCTGGAATGGCGGATGGGCCGAAGGTCGTGCAAAGGCGTATGGCATTAAAGTGGAGGAGTTGCCTCAATACTATGCAGGACGTACTTTGCTGAATGAAATTATTTTACCCGAGGATATTGCCAATGCCTGTTTTGCATTTGTGGGGGGGCTTTTAAATAAGTCGACAGGTAACGTATTGAATGTGGATGGAGGAGTTGCGGCAGCGTTTGTGAGGTAAGAGACCCCATCCAGCCTCCTCCCGACCTCCTCCGAAAGAGGAGGCCACCAGCGCACAAGCCTCGCTTTTCGGAGATTCAAAAAATTATCAGAGTCTTCGAAAATGCCGGGCAGCGATATAAAGCTGATGTGGTAGGAATGCAGTTTGGGTTTGCACAGTAGCACCGTCCCTTCCCTTTCGGGGAAGGGATAAGAGGGATGAGGCCGATTTGGTAGTGATTAAGGTTGGATTTACGAGAGAGCATTAAGGGCACTTCCCCTCGTGGAGGGGCGAATATAGGAGTCTGAATGCTGTAGTAAATTGGGGTGGGTTGCCTCTACTTCGACATCGCTCAGTAGCGAATAGAATGATGAATGGGGCGTCGCAATCCGGATAGGTATCGGGACTCAATCGGAGTTACTAAAGCTGGTATCAAAAAATATATGAAACGAGTTGCTTTTAAAATGAAACTTTTCAAAGGCTATGAGGCGGAATACAAAAAAAGACACGATGCTTTATGGCCGGAGTTGGAAGCCTTGTTAAAGCAGGCAGGCATCAGCGATTATTCTATATTTCTCGATGAAGAAACCAATGATTTGTTTGGTTATCTTACAATAAAAGATGCGGGTCAACTGGAAGAGTTGCCCAAACACCCGGTAATGCAAAAATGGTGGGCCTATATGAAGGATATCATGGAAACAAACGATGATAACTCACCCGTCAATATCCCATTGAAAGAAGTGTTTTATTTACCATAAAAGATTGCTATGCAAATTGAAAAATATAAAATACAGGAGTTTAACCAGCCATTGCTGTTGGATCATAAAAGAAAGTTTGAATTCCTGGCTGCAGATATAAAAAATGTAGATGCAGTGCTGCAAAAATTGATGGACTTTAATGTAGCTATTCCCAGTTGGGCACTTGGCACAGGTGGTACCCGCTTCGGTCGTTTTTCCGGCGCCGGCGAACCTGGCAACCTGGAAGAGAAAATGGAGGATGTTGGATTATTGCATGCATTGAATCAGTCGAGCGGTGCTATCTCACTACATATTCCCTGGGATATACCGGAAAATTATGCGTCCATCAAAGCATTAGCGGCGCAGTTAGGATTGCGGTTCGATGCTGTTAACTCCAATACATTCCAGGACCAGAAGGACCAGGAATTGAGTTACAAATTCGGTTCATTGCAACACGTTGATAAATCTGTTCGTAAACAAGCTATCGAACACAATATCGAAGTAATCAGGCATGGCGTCGAATTGGGTTCAGAATCATTGACGGTTTGGCTGAGTGACGGCAGCTGTTTTCCCGGTCAATTAAATTTCAGGAAGGCGTTCCAAAATACGCTGGAGAGTTTGCAGGAAATATATGCTGCGCTACCGCATAATTGGAAGGTGTTTGTAGAGTATAAAGCCTTTGAACCAAACTTTTATTCCATGACGGTAGGGGATTGGGGGCAGTCATTATTGTATGCAAACAAGTTGGGGTCCAAAGCCTATACGCTGGTTGACCTGGGTCACCATTTACCAAACGCAAATATTGAGCAAATCGTTTCTTTATTATTAATGGAAGGAAAGTTGGCGGGTTTTCACTTTAATGATAGCAAGTATGGCGATGATGATCTTACCGTGGGAAGTATAAAACCATATCAGCTTTTTTTGATCTTTAATGAACTGGTAGAAGGGATGGATGCAAAGGGTATGGATCATGCGAAGGATCTTGGCTGGATGATCGATGCCAGCCATAATGTGAAAGATCCATTGGAGGATCTGTTGCAGTCTGTTGAAGCCATCATGCTGGCTTATGCGCAGGCGTTGACGGTGGATAGAAAAAATTTAATTACGGCACAGGAGAGTAATGACGTGGTAGCAGCACAGGAGATATTACAAAATACATTTCGGACAGATTTGCGGCCGCTGGTAGCCGAAGCAAGACTGAGAAGCGGAGGCGCTCTTCAACCGCTGCAATTCTTCCGTGATTTAAAAATAAGAGAACAGCTGATAAAAGAAAGAGGTACTAAAACAGTTGCAACCGGATTGTGATGAAAAGAATTCCAGCCATAGCCATATTTGATGTTGGCAAAACAAATAAGAAACTGGTATTGTTTGACGAGCAGTACAAACTGGTATATGAAGAGAGCAGGCAATTTGAAGAGATAAAAGATGAAGACGGATTTGCCTGTGAAGATGTAGCTGCATTAGCCAGGTGGGTGAAAGGTTCTTTTACTGCATTATTGGGCGATAAAAGATTTGACATCAGGGCTGTTAATTTTTCTGCTTACGGTGCAAGCTTTGTGTATTTAAATAATGACCTGGAAGTTACAGGTCCATTGTACAATTACCTCAAACCATATTCCGCTGAACTTCAAAAACAATTTTACAATACTTACGGAACGGAAAGCACTATTGCACGGCAAACTGCTTCACCTGTATTAGGCAGTTTAAACTCGGGAATGCAATTATATCGACTGAAACATGAAAAGCCCGCTTTCTTTGCACAGATCAAATGGGCTTTGCATTTGCCTCAGTACCTGAGCCATGTTCTTACATCCGGTATACACACTGATATTACAAGCGTCGGTTGTCACACCGCCCTTTGGAATTTTCAATATAAAAAGTATCACCGGTGGGTAAAGTCGGAGGGTATTGAAGATAAGTTTGCGCCAATTTTAGGTTGCACGGAGATTGCCGGATATACAGAACAACGAATCCCGGGAGGGGCAGGATTGCACGATAGTTCCGCAGCATTGATACCGTATCTCGCTTCTTTTAATGAGCCCTTTATTTTATTGTCAACAGGTACCTGGTGTATTAGTTTAAATCCGTTTAACCATGCACAGCTTACCAACAATGAATTAAACCACGATTGTCTTTGCTACTTATCGTATGAGGGCAAGCCGGTAAAAGCGTCCCGGCTATTCGCAGGCTATGAGCATGAACAACAGGTAAAAAGGTTAGCGGCGCATTTTAATGTAGCCAGCGATTATTACTCTGGAGTTAAATGCGACACAGAAATATTGAAGAAATTAAAACCATTAAACCAAAAAATGCAAGGGTTGAATGACAAGGTCATGGTTGGTCAATCTGCCTTTGCGGAAAGAGATCTTGCCAAATTTTCGAATTACGAAAAAGCGTATCATCAGCTGATCGCTGATATAATCCAGCAGCAGGTAAAAAGTACGAGCCTTGTGTTGAAAGGAACAATGGTCAAACGAATTTTTGTGGATGGTGGGTTCAGTAAAAACTCCATTTACATGTATTTATTGGCAAAAGCCTTTCCGTCGATAGAAGTATATGCGGCCTCCGTAGCACAAGCCAGTTCGCTGGGTGCCGCATTGGCCATTCATCCTCATTGGAACAATAAGCCGCTGCCGGCGGACATTATTGAGTTGAAATTGTTTTCCGTCAATCAAGCTAAGGTGTCAGGGTAAAAGTTGGCGAAAAGAGGGAAATCCCGAATAACAAACAGATTTATGTTGATCCTGGTAAAAAACAAAGCCGCTATAAAAGCGGCTTTTACGTTATTCCGTTGGCCCATAAGGATTCGAACCTTAAATGACTGAACCAAAATCAGTAGTGTTACCATTACACCATGGGCCAATAACACTGCGAAGTGCCAATTTTTAAATTGGAGTGCAAAAATAAGGGTTGATTGCTTTCCTCCCAAATGGTTTTTAGAAAGAAAAACTGTTCTTTTTGGCCATTTATAATTGCTTTGCGGCAGCGATTTTCTCCTCTTTGTCCTCTTTTTCTTTCAGCTCCCGGATCTTATCCAGCGCCCCGGCCACCACATCGCACATGATCGTCACCAGCGTTCCTGGTCTCGCATTGGCGTAGGCATATTCCAACGCCTCGTTCTCATTCGGAATGACTGTGGTGGGAATTTCAGGATTTACTTTATCGAGCCCTTGTTTTAATAAATTAATAATATCATCTGCAGTACGACCCCTTAGGTTTTTGTCGCAGCGGATAATTATTTCATCAAAATACTGCGCTGATATTTCTCCCAGTTCACGGATATCTTCATCCCGCCGGTCACCGGTACCGCTTATTATTCCCACCCGGTTTTTATAATCCAGCTTACTGATGAAGTCGCACAGGAGGCGAAGACCATGTGGGTTATGAGCGAAGTCAGCGAGAAATGTAAAGTTTTTAAATTGGAAAAAGTTTAACCTTCCGGGGGTTTGCAATGAAGAAGGAACAAAAGTTAATAACCCCTGCCTGATATCCTCAATGGTAATGTCGCGATACAAATAAGTGGCCAGCACTGCCGGCAAGACGTTTGCAATATTATGAATAGCTTTACCCTCAAAAGTGATAGGAATATCTTTTACATTCGAAACTCTTATTTTCCAGGTGCCTTTCATGATACTGACATAACCGTTCTCATATACAGCAGCCAGCCCACCTGTGGCGCAATGTTTTTTAATGCGTGGATTTTTTTCATCCATGCTGAAAAATGCAATATTACATTTCAATCCATCTTTCATTTTATACACCAGGTCGTCATCTGCATTCAATACGGCATAGCCGTGGGGGAAAACAGTTTCAGGCACCACTGCTTTTACCTTTGCCATTTGTTCAACTGTATTGATGCCGCCCAGTCCAATATGATCTGCCGCTACGTTTGTGACAATGGCTACATCGCAATGCTGAAATGCCAATCCTGATTTTAAAATGCCACCCCTGGCACATTCCAACACTGCAAAATCAACGGTCGGGTCTTTTAATACAAACGACGAGCTCACGGGTCCGGTGCAATCACCCTTCATCATCATTTGATTTTGGATATATACGCCATCTGAAGTCGTATAACCAACTTTTTTGCCGGCACTTTTAGCAATATGGGCCGACAGACGGGTAGTAGTAGTTTTGCCGTTTGTACCTGTGATCGCAATAATTGGAATTCGTCCAATACTCCCTTTCGGAAAAAGCATATCAACCACAGGCTCTGCCGCATTCCTTGGTATTCCTTCCGACGGATCAATATGCATCCGGAAACCGGGGGCTGCATTTACTTCTAATATTGCTCCACCCGATTCTGCAACAGGATTACGGAGATCTTTTACCATAATATCGATACCACAGATATCCAAGCCAATGATCCGGGCTATGCGTTCAAACATAAATATGTTAGCAGGATGTACCTCATCGGTTACGTCAGTCGACGTACCTCCTGTTGAGAGATTAGCGGTGGGTTTTAATAAAACCAGTTCACCATGTTTAGGAACTGTTTCTAACGTGTAACCGGCATCGTCCAGCATTTTCTGGGTAAACTGATCGATAGTGATTTGCGTTAGCACTTTTTCATGTCCATATCCCCGCCGCGGATCCTTGTTTGTTTCATTGATCAAATACTGTATCGTATTGATTCCATCACCCGTAACAGCCGCCGGGGTGCGAAGAGCTGCACAAATAAATTTGTAATTAACCACCAGTGCCCTGAAATCAAAACCTGTAATGAATTTTTCTACGATCACATTCCTGCCATATTCTTTGGCTGCTTCAAATGCTTTTTGTGCCTGCTCACGATTAACGATATTGGTCGTATTTCCTTTGCCATGGTTACCATCGACAGGTTTTATCACCAATGGATAACCCAGGCGCTCAATGGCGTCATCCAAACCGGCTTCCGATCTAATAACTACGCCTTTTGGTACCGGCACTTCCGCAGCTTCGAGCAAATTTTTTGTTTCTTCTTTATCACAGGCAATGTCTACCGCAATGTTAGAAGTAGTTGAAGCAATGGTAGCTCTTATTCTTTTTTGGTGTACACCATAACCGAGTTGAACAAGACTTTGTTTATTCAGACGTATGTAAGGGACGCCTCGTTTGGCTGCTTCTTCAACAATACAACCTGTAGAAGGACCCAGACGTGTGTCTTCCCTGATCTCCCGCATGGTTTGCACATCTTCATCGAAGCTGTAATCTATTCCATCAATCAATGCCTGTGCAATTTTTACGGCGGCCTTAGCGGCATAGATGCCGGCATCTTCTTCCATATAGTCAAAGATGACATAGTACACGCCTTCTTTTTCGCCGGTGCTTCTTGTGCGGCCAAAACCACAATCCATGCCCGCCAGTGTCTGAATTTCCAAAGCAATATGTTCAATAACATGGCCCATCCAGGTGCCTTCTTCCACCCGGCTAAAAAAGCCACCGGGTGCACCTTCACTGCATCGATGGTCGTATAGGGTAGGTAACAAATTTTCCAATCTTTCCCGGAAGCCTTCAATCGTATTAGTGGGTTTTTGCTCCATCTCCTCCAGGTCAAGTTTCATCTGAATCAATTTGGGCCGGCGAACACTCCAATAGTTAGGGCCCCTCAATACTTTTATCTCCAGTATTTTCATCAGTTTATTTTTTATTATTTTTTGGCCTGGTGGAACCCCGCAAATAACCATTCCTCAGTAAGAGAAAAATTTATCATGCCCGGTTTCATCTGTGACTGCTTTTATGGTAAGTTAGTTTTTTTTCTGTTAAGTTGCCGGTGTAATGAAAGCCGGTCAAAAAGATAATTTGTGTGTTGTGATATTGTTCTTCAAGTGAGTTTTTAATTACATTTAGTCAAAACAAGTCGCCATGCCGAACAGCCGCCGGAATTTTCTCCAAAAAGCGGGAGCAATAACCTCCAGTGCCTTTCTTACTTCTGTTACACAGCCTTTGTGGGCAAAAGATCTGGACCGGGCAATTCAAAATGCCAAAGCTGTGCCAGCTGATAAGCTATCCACCGAAGAAGATTTCTGGTATTATATTCAGCAATCTTTCACCCCGGCAAGTGGTCTTATCAATTTGAACAATGGCGGTGTGTCGCCTGCCCCTAAAACAGTACAGGACGCCATGAAGCGCTACTATGACATGACCAATGAGGCACCCAGCTATTTTATGTGGCGTGTATTGGATCTGGGACGTGAACCATTGAGAAAAAACCTTGCAAGACTCGCTGGTTGCCCGGCAGAAGAGATTGCGATCAACCGTAATTCATCTGAAGGCCTTGAAACAATCATATTTGGCTTGCAATTAAAAGCAGGGGATGAAGTTGTGGCTTCTAAACAGGATTATCCCAACATGATTAACGCATACAAGCAGCGGGAAAAAAGAGATGGGATAAAAGTCAAATGGATAAATCTGGAATTGCCCTCGGAAGATGAAAATTATCTGGTGCAACAATATGTCAATGCTTTTACTTCCAGGACAAAAGTGGTGCACATTACACATGTCATCAACTGGAATGGCCAAATATTGCCTGTTCGAAAGATTGCTGATGAAGCGCATAAAAGAAATATTGAAGTGATCGTGGACGGGGCGCATAGTTTTGCGCATTTTGATTTTAAAATTCCTGATCTCGGAGCTGATTATTTTGCGACAAGCTTACACAAATGGTTATATGCGCCCATCGGCACAGGTATGCTATATGTAAAAAAGGAAAACATCAAAAAGGTATACCCATTATTTGCGAGTGGGGAAGAGCCATTGCGGGATGATATCCGCAAATTTGAAACGCTTGGAACAAGGCCCTTTTTTATTGAACAGGCAATAGGAGAGGCGATTGTCTTTCACGATATGATAGGTAGTGAGAGAAAAGAGAAACGTCTTCACTACCTGAAAAATTATTGGATGGAAAAATTGAAAGGCATACCCGCCATGAAGTTAAACACATCATTGCAACCAAAATTTGGCTGTGCTATTGGCAACATCCTGGTGGAAAGAAAGAAGCCCGCAGAGCTGGAGAAATTTCTATTTGAAAAATATAAAATTCATACAGTAAGCATAGAGTGGGAAAATATAAAGGGAGTAAGAATTACTCCCAATGTTTATACCACTACAAAAAATTTAGATGAATTAGTGGAAGGCATTATTGCTTTTTCGAAAAGCTAATAGCCAATATCAAACATTCTCAAGTAAACTGACACAGCACATTCACTTTTCCACATGTCTGCGTTTATTATCTTTTCATTAAATCGATTTTCTTTTACATTTGTTGCTTACCAAATGAGCTTGAATGGGCCATCCTAAAGGAAAACTAATCGCTGTTGGCGGCGCTGAAGACAAAGGAACAGACCTGGAAACAGGAGAAATTCATCGCAGTAATTTGAACTTTTTTGAATTAGGCATTCTTCGGCGAATCGTAGAGGAAGCCGGAGGACCCTCGTCCCGTATTGAAGTGATCACCACAGCCTCGATGATACCCTATGAAGTGGGTGAAAATTACCTCAATGCTTTCGGTAAAATAGGTTGTACTAATGTGGACGTAATGCATATTCGTAACCGCCAGGATACGATAAAAGCAGAATATCTTGACCGGATCCGTAGTTGCGATGCGGTAATGTTCAGTGGCGGAAATCAGTTACGCTTAAGTGCTAATAATGGCGGTACCGAGTTCTTACGAATTATAAAGAGACGTTACCAGGAAGAAAATTTCGTGGTCGCGGGTACCAGTGCCGGAGCTATGGCGATGAGCAATACGATGATCTATGAAGGCAACGCAACAAGAGCACATTTAAAGGGTGAAGTGAAAATTACAACAGGGCTTGGATTTATTTCTACCCTGATCATTGATTCGCATTTTGAAAAGCGGGGGCGTTTTGGAAGATTGGCACAGGCTGTAGCTGGTAACCCCGGATGTATTGGCATCGGCTTGGGTGAGGATACCGGAATGCTTATCACAGAAGGGGGTAATAAAATGGAAGCAATTGGTAGCGGATTGGTCGTCATCATCGATGGCCATGAAATCATGCATTCGAATTTTGCAGATATACCAGATGGCAATCCAGTCAGTATAGAAAATATCAAAGTACATTTTTGTGAGAAGGGTAATGGTTACCTGATCAATGAACGAAAATTCCTACCCGAAGCAAGCGAAGGGGCTGTTATCAAAAAGCAGGTGAATGTGGAATGATATCCGTTGGTGTTGCATTAAGCAAGAAGTTGTTTCAGTAAAGAGGAAACTTCCCGGGGATTGTTGATTGACATTAAATGTGTGCCACCTTCTATCGGATAATCAGCTTTTACATAGCGGAACGGCAGCAACTTATCAGCCGTGCCATGAATATGTTTTACGTTTGGAGGGATGGTTTTACCCTTCCAGTTTAGAATGGCGCCAATGGCCCATTTAAGAAAGCTGGGATCTACGTCAGCCAGAATAGCCGCCAGTAGCTGCGTATGTTTTTTATCGTTGACGCCAAATAGCCATTTGAACCGATAGCTAATTCTTATCAAAACCGTCGGTAACCATTTATACAGGGGCAAATATTTTCCGATACGCAGGTAAAAGGGAAATTCATCTGCCGATTTATTGCTGGCAATAATAATCGCATTTACCCTGGCATCAGCTTTTGCCATTTCGGTTGCAAGCATACCGCCAAATGAAACACCGATAACGGTGGGATGATCATCCGGAATTTGCTTTCGAAGTCTTAGGGCATAACTTTTTAATGATTCGTTGGGTACCGGCTTAATCCAATCAACGAATACTGCCTCACAAAAAGACAGATCTAATAAAGAAAATGCCCTGCTATCCGCTCCTAAACCACTAATGAAATATATTTTTTGCATAAAGCAGCTGTTACTAAACAGCCTTTACCAGGTAATAATTTCGACGGCCCTTTTGAACCAGTAAATATTTTTGATGAAGCAATAAACTACTGTCAACTGTCAACTGTACGTTGTCAACTTTCTTACGGTTAAGACTTATTCCGCCGCCCTGTACCATTTTCCTGGCTTCGCCTTTACTTGGAAAAATACCTGTATCGGCTAGTAGCGAAACAATATCAATGCCGGTTTCAATTTTTTCTTTTGCAAATTCGGATTTAACAACTCCCTCCATTCCTTCCAGGTCTTCAACGCTTAAATTCTCGGCCGGTGCAGATTGCCCCGCAAATAATTTTTGCGTTGTTTCTACTGCCTTTTCATATTCCTCTTTACCATGAACAAAAATAGTTACCTCCTCAGCCAGGCGCTTTTGCAAAATACGTTTGCCGGCATCTATTTGATGTTCTGTTGTGATAGCATCAATTTCGGTCTGGGGTAAAAAAGTAAAGATTTTGATCCAGTTAATCGCGTCTTCATCACTTGCATTTAACCAAAATTGGTAGAATTGATAGGGTGAGGTCCGAATGGGATCCAGCCATACATTTCCACTTTCGGTTTTTCCAAATTTGGTTCCATCAGCTTTCGTAATCAGTGGGCAGGTAAAAGCAAAGGCCTCGCCGCCTGCTTTTCTGCGAACCAGTTCAGTGCCAGTGGTGATATTGCCCCATTGGTCGCTACCACCCATCTGTAGTTTGCAGTTTTTATTTTTATACAGCCAGTAAAAATCATAGCCCTGCATTAACTGGTATGCAAATTCTGTATAACTCATTCCCACTTCACCTTCAATCCTTTTTCTAACACTGTCCTTTGCCATCATATAGTTGACAGTGATATGTTTGCCTGTATCCCGCAAAAAATCTATGAAGGAGATATTTTTAAACCAATCATAGTTATTAGCCATTTCAGCAGCATTGGGCTTTGCCGGATCAAAGTCAAGAAATTTTTCCAACTGGCTTTTCACCCCGGCAATATTCCGGGCCAGAGTGGCTTCGTCCAGCAAATTTCTTTCTTCGCTTTTTCCGCTTGGATCACCCACCATACCGGTGGCGCCACCCACTAGTGCAATCGGTTTGTGACCTGCTTTTTGAAGATGAACCAATAAAAGTATGGGTACGAGGCTGCCGATATGTAAGCTTTCAGCGGTTGGGTCAAAGCCGATATAGGCTGTCGTCATTTCTTTATCTAACTGCTCTTCCGTGCCGGGCATAATATCACGGATCATCCCTCTCCAGCGTAATTCTTCGATCAGGTTCATTGGTATAAATTCAAATTTTGCGACAAAAGTAAGGCAGAAGATTAAAGCAGCCGGCAAATACAATATTTTTCTAACGCATTCGTTTTCAGTTGTTATGTTTTTTCATTTTGAAACCCATAGGATTTACAAATTGAAAGATTAGTTTTACAGGCGACTTAGCACTGTAAAGCCGTCCTTATTAATTGCTTATAAGAAAATTTGCCCCGAATGAAGTCGCCCCGATTTTGCGTGACCCTATTAGCAAGTCTCATCACTATTGCTACATCTGCACAGTTTCGAAAGTATTCCAACGAGTTTTTAAATATTGGGGCAGGAGCCAGGGGGCTTTCAATGGGTAGTGCCCAAATTTCTTCGGTAAATGATGGAACAGCTGGTTATTGGAACCCTGCCGGCCTGGTAGGAGTAAAAGAAAACACCCAGGTAAACCTGATGCATGCAGAATATTTTGCAGGCATCGGCAAATATGATTTTGCCAGTATTGCATTTCCTTCTGTCAATAACAAAAGGACATTTGCGATCACAGGATTAAGGTTTGCCGTGGATGATATCATGAATACATTGTTCCTGGTAGAGCCAGACGGATCAATCAACTATAATAATATCCAGGCTTTTTCTTCTGCCGATTATGCCTTCCTTTTATCTTTTGCCCAGCGATTAAAAGATACTGAAAAGAAAAAAGTTCAGTTTGGTGTCAACGCAAAAATCATACACCGAAACGTAGGAAAGTTTGCTAAAGCATGGGGTTTTGGAATCGATGCCGGATTACAGGTTCAACAGGGGAAGTGGCGATTTGGTTTGGTCGGTCGTGATATTACAACCACGTTCAACGCATGGTCGTTCACTTTTACTGAAAGAGAAAAAGAAGCTCTCTATCTTACCAACAACGAAATACCTGTTAAATCGACGGAAATGACAGCACCCCGTTTGGTATTAGGCGCAGCCCGGGAATTTCAATTGAGTAAAAAAACAAGCCTGTTAGCTGAGGCGAATCTTGATCTGACATTTGATGGGCAGCGAAATACATTGATCAGTGCTGACCCGGTAAGTGCCGATCCAAAACTTGGATTGGAATTAAATGTGAACAATGTTTTTTTCCTGCGGGCTGGTATTAATAATTTTCAACGTGCTCTTGCCGATGAAGATACCCTCAACCAGAAAAAAGTTTGGATTTATCAACCAAGTGCCGGGGCTGGATTTAAAGTACAAAGTGTGACGATTGATTATGCGTTTGCCAACCTGGCCAACCAATCTAATCCACTGTTTACCCACGTATTTTCTCTGCGCTTTGATATGGTTGATCAAAAGACAAAAAAGAAAAAAAAGAAATAATACCATCTGTACCACCAATAAACCAAGTTGAATGAAACGAATTTTGCTTTTATTGTTGACACTAGCCTTCTTGCATGCAGGAGCACAGGTTTACAATAATGAATGGATTGATTACAATAAGACCTATTATAAGTTTAAAGTTGGCGCAACGGGCTTGTATAGAATCACACAGGTTTCTCTTGCATCGATAGGACTGGATAACACGAACGCCGACCATTTTAAGCTTTGGAGAAACGGAAAAGAAATACCATTATATACGTCAGTTCAAAACGGGCCATTAGGTACAAATGGCTATATAGAATTTTGGGGTGAAATGAATGATGGAAAAGCGGATTTACCCTTATATCGCCAGCCAGATTATCAATTAAATGATAAGTGGAGTTTACAAACAGATACAGCAGCTTATTTTCTTACTGTAAACCTGGCGGGAAATAATTTACGTCTTATTCCAACCGTCAATGACGTAGCAGGCAATACACTTCCTGCAGATCCTTATTTCATGTATACGACAGGAGTATATTACAAAAATAAAATAAATATTGGCCGGCAGGAATTAGTGGGAAGTTCTTATACATACTCTTCATCGTACGACATGGGAGAAGGTTATACTAGCGGAGATATTGCCAATGGTGCAACAGTTACATCCAATATTGCTAACTTAAGACCTTATATCGGTGCAGGAGCTCCTGATCCCTTTGTAAAGATACATGCGGCAGGAAATGCGACAAATGCGAGAAATTTCAGGTTAAGGTTAAATGGTGATTCCATTTTGGGAGCCGCAATGGATTACTATGACTATGTAAAGGTTTCGAGAACGGTACCAAATACTTTATTAAACAGTGGTAGTGCCAGTTTCCAGGTGACGAATTTATGTACCACACCATCGGATCGAATGGTAGTTGCGCAAATCGAGCTAACTTATCCGCGTCTTTTTAATTTTACTGGAACAACTAACTTTTATTTTGAATTGCCTGCTAATACGGCGGGAAATAATCTTGTTATTACCGGATTTAATTATAGTGGTGGCGCTCCTATACTTTATGATCTAACAAACGGCAAACGATACGAAGCAAACACGAGTACTGCGTCTCAATTAAAAATTGTTTTGCAGCCATCTTCAGTCGACAGGAAACTGGTTTTAGTAAGCCAGGCGGCAACTAATATCAAAGGTGTTACATCATTTGAGCAACGCAATTTTATAGATTATAAAATTGCGGCTAATCAAGGTAATTATTTGATCATTACCCATCCTGCATTAACAGCTGCAAGTGGCGGAGCTGATCCCGTAGAAGACTACCGGGCTTATAGAAGCTCACCACAGGGTGGGAGTTATAATGCAAAAGTGTTTATAATCGATCAACTGGTTGATCAATTTGCCTTCGGTATAAAAAGACATCCGCTATCGATCCGCAATTTTCTGAGATGGGCCAGGGCTAACTATTCTTCTCCGCTGAAGAGTGTTCTATTGATAGGCAAGGGCGTTATCTATACACAGTTTAGGGCGCAGGAAAAAAATCCTGATATAGATAAATTAGACCTGGTACCCACTTTTGGGAATCCTGCATCCGATAACCTGTTAAGTGCTGCAGGAAGTAGTTCTGTTCCGCTAACACCGATTGGCCGAATATCTGTCATTAATAAACAAGAACTTGGTGATTACCTTGAAAAGGTGAAACAATATGAGCAGGTTCAAACATTTAGCTCTCCGGGAATTGCAGATAAAGCATGGATGAAAAATATCGTTCATGTAACAGGGGCTAGTGACAATAACACATCAGACATATTATTAGAATCTTTAAATGGGCATAAAAAAATTATTGAAGATACTTCGTACGCCGGCAATGTTACCACCTTTACAAAAAGCTCAGCAGATGCTGTTCAACAGGTAAGCAGCCTTCGTTTGGAAAATCTTTTTAAAGAAGGAATAGGAATTCTTACTTATTTTGGACATTCCTCTGCAAGCACTTTAGAGTTTAACCTGGATAAGCCACAGGCATACGATAACCAGGGCAAATACCCTGTCTTTATCGTGATGGGATGTAATGCCGGAAGTTTCTATAATTATAATGTAGCGAGATTCTCAACCAAGGAGACAATTTCCGAAAGATTTGTATTGGCAAAGGAAAGAGGGGCGATCGCCTTTCTGGCCAGTACTCACTTAGGCATTGTTCACTATCTCGACATTTATAACAGTAGAAATTACAATGCTATTTCCAACACAAAATATGGCGCCACCTTAGGTGAAATTATGGACGAAGCCATTAAGGAGGTTTTTGGCCTTACCACTGAAAATGACTTTTATGCAAGATTTCAATGCGAACAATTTGCCCTACACGGTGACCCCGCTTTAAGACTTTATAATTTCGAAAAACCGGATTATGTAATCGAGGAGCCATTGGTAAAAATATCTCCCTCCTTTATATCTATTGATCAGCTCAGCTTTAAGGTGAATGCTGTCTTTATGAATATCGGAAAGGCTATTAATAAGGATATCATTATAGAGCTAAAACGAACCCATCCTGACCAGATCGAAGAAGTATTCAGAAGGGATACGATTCGGTTTACAAAATTCTCTGATTCTCTTTCTTATACGATTCCGATTGATCGATTGAAGGACAGGGGATTAAATAAAATTACTGTGACCATTGATGCAGGAAATGCCGTAGATGAGCTTTATGAAACTAATAATACTGTTACTAAAGATGTTTACATCATCGAAGATGATATAAAGCCAGTCTATCCATATAGCTATTCTATTATTAATGATCCAAACCTAAAATTAGTGGCGTCTACAGCAAATCCTTTTGCAAGAAGCAGGGATTACATGATGGAGATAGATACTACTGAATTATTTAATTCGCCGTTAAAGGTAAGCCGGTCAATAACTAGCGAGGGAGGGGTGATTGAATTTACTCCGGGAATTACTTTCACTGATAGCACAGTTTATTATTGGCGGGTTGCGACGGCAGTCATATCTGGCAGCCCTAACTGGAACAGTTCTTCGTTTGTGTACATACCAGGAAATGAAACTGGATTCAATCAGTCACATTACTTTCAACATGCCAAATCGGTGAATCAGCGTCAAAAACTCGTTCCGGAAACACGACAGTGGAAATATGAAACTACTCACAACAGTCTTTTCATCACCCATGGGTGTTGGGTTACAGCTGTTACCCAGGAAGCTGGAGTGGCTGTTTCGCTTAATAATAATCAGATAAGTCATAATACCTGTGCTTTTTCTTCGCTTGTTTTTAATGTAGTGGATTCTGCTTCACTTATACCCTGGGTTAATACTACGATTAATAATACAGGTAATGGAGGATTGGGACTCGCACAATACGGCAGTGTTCGTAACAACTGTTTTTCCGGAAGAACAATAAATTTTGAGTGGCGTTATGACACCCCGGAAAGAAGGAAGATGATGATGGATTTTATGAAAGATACCATTCCGGATGGTAAATATGTTATTGTTCGCAATTTTACCCTTGATCCAACGAGGTTTCCAACATACCCACAAGCTTGGGCGGAAGATTGGAAAAGTGATGAGGCATTATACGGAACCGGCAACTCCCTATATCATTATTTAAAAAATGCGGGGCTGACATCCATTGATTCATTTTACCGGGCAAGACCATTTGCACTGGTCTATAAGAAAAACGATCCTTCTTTTGCGCCAAGATGGATCATGGGTGAAGGCATTTATGATAATCCTTCACTGACTGTCGATTTACCGGGAATTGAAAAAAATGCTACCCTTACTTCTCCTTTACTGGGTCCCGCCAAGCAATGGAATGAGTTCAGATGGGAAGGTTTTTCTTTGGAGAATCCCGCTAAAGATATCGCTACTGCCAGTATCATCGGCGTTAAGCCTGATGGCGCTGTAGACACATTGATTAATAATATTTCAAAAACTGACCAAGTAGTTGATGTTTCGGCTATTGATGCCAAACAGTATCCATATTTGAAATTATCAATGAATACAACCGACACATCTGTTTACACTCCATATCAATTGAAATATTGGCGATTATATTATGAACCTGTTCCTGAAGGCGCTATTGCACCAAATATTTATTTTAAAACAAAAGATACTGTAACAATCGGTACACCGGTAGAATTCGGAATAGCTTTTAAGAATGTAAGCAAAGTTAATTTTGACAGCGTGAAAGTAAAGTTTGCGATTACTAATGAAAAGAATATTGAGGATACTATATGGGTCCCACGTCAAAAGATCCTGGTTGCGGGAGATACAATCAAATTGAATGTATCGATAGATACTAAATCCTTATCAGGTAACAATACACTTTTTGTGAACTTTAATCCTGAGGAAGATCAACCTGAACAATACCTTCTTAACAACTATGCATTCAGGAATTTATTTGTAATTCCGGATAGTTTGAGCCCTGTCATGGACGTTACATTTGATGGCACTCATATTTTAAATAAAGACATCATTTCGGCAAAGCCGAGGATACTTATTAAGCTGACCGACGAAATGAAATCTTTGCTGTTAAATGACACAAGCCTTGTCACGGTGAATGTGAGATACCCGAATGGTGATACCCGCCGCTTTTACTTTACCGGTAATGATACTTTACAGTTTATACCAGCAGACCAGAACAATAACACCGCCAGCGTCAATTTTACTCCCTATTTTCCCGAAGACGGCGAGTATGAGCTGATTGTAATCGGAAAAGATCGTAGCGGCAATTTTGCCGGGCAGCAATATAAGGTGGCGTTCACGATAATAAATAAGCCAATGATATCGAATATGCTCAATTATCCTAATCCCTTTACCACTTCAACTTCATTTGTATTCACTCTTACCGGAGCGGAAGTGCCCCAAAACATTCGGATACAGGTGCTGACAATTACTGGTAAAATTGTCAGAGAGATCACTAAAGAGGAATTGGGGCCTTTACATATTGGAAGGAATATCACTGAATTCAAATGGGATGGAACAGATCAA
Organism: Terrimonas pollutisoli; assembly: GCF_029360765.1. GTDB lineage: Bacteria > Bacteroidota > Bacteroidia > Chitinophagales > Chitinophagaceae > Terrimonas_B > Terrimonas_B pollutisoli. Next base: position 957,508 of record NZ_JARKNA010000001.1, read on the forward strand.
TATGGGCAGAAATTGGCCAATGGTATTTATCTTTATCGGGTCATAACGAACCTGAATGGTAAGTCTCTCGATAAGTACAAGGCCAAAGATGATAATACAGACAAATATTTCAACAAAGGATATGGTAAAATGTATTTGATGCGGTAACCTATTTTGCAATGTAAATAATAATTCTGGCTATTTAAAACAGCCATTTTTTTTCAGGTAAAGCCTCTGACAGGGTTGTAAATGGATATTCTGGCTTTAGTGATAATCAAAGGGTACCTTAACTTTCAAAATCTTATAGGAAGGCATTTCGGCCAACAATGTATGATCAGAAGGCAGATGAAATGCGGGTTGGATCTTAAGTGCACTTCTTTTGTCAAATACAAAAATAAGTTCTCTTCCCCGCCAGGAAGGATCAATTGTCCCGGATTTCAAAAAAAGCGTTAATGCATCTTTCTTTTCTCTTACAAATGGCGTAGTAAAGGGGTGGGCTATCCATGGATAGGCGTCAGTATAGATTGTACTTAGATAGGGGATTAATTCAATGTTTCCAATAAGTAGGGTTTGGTTGGTTGACTGTTGGTTTAATAATTTTAAAATATCTCTTTGTTCTTGTGTCAGGTAGGAAGTTGAAGCTGTGGTTGACCTGAAAGATGATTGGCTGTAAATCCAGCTCGCATTGTCGGAGAAAAAAAATGTAATGAACAACACAACAAAAATTTTTTGGATATTCGATTGGGTGGATCTTTCAAAAAGCCAATGAAGTGCAGGTATGCCCAGTAAAAATAAAGCAGTCCAAATATATCCGCGTGCAAAATGGATCGGTTGCATTGGTTTCATAATGAGCTCATGATTTGCCAACCCGAAAGCCACGAGAAACCAAACGAGGAACAGTCGATTATTGTTGTTTTTTAAAAAAAGTAGTGAGTCGTTCTTGCAAATATTAAACAAAGCCAGGAGGCCCACCAGGCAATAGGCTGGAAGCATACTGAAAAATCTCAGCCGCCAATTAAGGCTGTACTGTTGACTAACAGAACGATGCTCGGGAGATTGATTTAGAAAAAAAAGATAGTAATAAAGGTGAAAAATTAATACCACTGACACGCCGGCAAGGAACCATCGGGGGATCTCACGGTTGCGAAAAATAAATTTTTCGAAAAGTGACCAGGGTATGACAATCAACAAAAGCTCAATACCTGTAAACGGATGCGAAACAGATAACAGGGCGGAGGCAACAAAAGCAACTAACCACTTTTGTTTTAAAAGACCATAAATAACTGACAAGAAAAGGAAATGATACCATGACTCGCAGGAAAAAAATAAAGATCTTCCCAGGTTTAATCCCCACCATCCGACCGCGGGGTCTAAAAAAAACACACTGTGGACTTTAGCTGTGCCATAATAAAGTTGCGTAAAAAAACCTGCAACAGTTAAGAGCCCGCCGCCCCACGCAAATAGCCAAATGCTGATGATTCTATATTTTCTTGTTGAAACAATATGATCATATATAGCTATAATCAATTTAAAGCACAAGAGCGAACACAGAAATGTGAAGGGAATGAGTATCCACCCAGGTGGAATGCCAGCCTTTAGCAGCCCCGCAAAAAGTAGGGTCTGTATTTGAAAATAGATAGGCCGATAGTTGTCAGCGTCATTGAAGGGATTGCTGTATAAAATACTTGTTTTGTCTGTGTCGAGATATTGCTTTGCATAGGCTATATAGGAAATATTATCATGCTGAATAAAACCTGTAGGATGAAGTGATGTATCATGGTTAAGAAGGTACGCAATGAAGAAAAAACACATCGGCAATGTGAGCATCAGCGCAAAAAGCCAGTTTTTTCCTTTTTGATTCATTTGAATCTTACGTCTTTTATAAGGTGAAATAAAAGAAATGCAGTTATTGCAAAAAGCATTACTAGCGATGTATACATTGCTGGTTTTATAGCTAAGGCCGGTCTAAACTGAAAACTTATTTTGTGACGCCCCTCAGATACAGCAACGGCCAGGAAGGCTTTATTTGCCCTGTATACAGGAATTGGTATATCGTCTTCAAATGCGTGCCAGCCATGATGATATTGTTGAAACAACACAAATAATCTCTTTGAATTTGTTATGGTTTCGAAATCGATGCAATTGTTATTGAACTTTAATACTTGTACTGAACTAGCGGTACTGTCATTCTTAAAAAACATCCGCCCAATTTTTTCTACCAGTACAGATCTGCCCGTAGCCGGCAGTTTCTCCAAAGAGGAAATGAGGCGGTCGGGGAAATAAGCAAAGGGATATCCGTTCAAAGCTGACCGGAGTAATGGGCTACTTAAAAAATTCAGGTAATTGCTGTTGAGGGTTGGCGTGATGACGTGATCTTGAATAGTTATTGTTTTGTTGTAAAACTTTTCCTGGCCTAAAGCCGAATTTGTTAAAGTGTCTTTATAGGTCCCAATAGGTTTTGTAAGATCTGGTAGGGGATATCCTTTTGGAAATGAAGATAAATACCGGTTTACCGTGGATGTCTTTACCTGCGAAATAAAAGTAAATGGCAATGCCATCCAACAGAAAATAATCAGATTGGTAGCAAATAGTCCAAGAACAACTTTTTTATTTTTTTTAAGCGAAAAGAATAAAAAAAACAATATAAAAACTATTTGTAAGGAGCCCTGTAGTGCCATCATATCGGCAAAGCCAAGCCGATCAAGCAAGTTCTTTCCCATTTTGGTGAACTGAATTTCACGGAGATTCAGAGTTGGTATATAAATGATAAGCAACGTCAATAAGATACCCAATATACTCAGGATAATATTTTTCAGCCTTTTCAACGAAAAATTGGCGCCGTTAAAATAACTGTTCAGGGGCTTTGCTGCCAAAAGAATGATGGCAATACTGCTAAAGATGCGCATAGAGGCGGGATGGCGAAAAGTGTTCATCAAAGGGAGCAGCCGGTGGCACCATCCTCTCAATGGCGTAGCATCACCCAAGCTAAAAAGAAAAGAAAAAATGGATATACTTAAAAGAAATTTTTGAAGTCCCTGTATTTTTTCTGTAAGAGCCAGTATAAAGAAAACAAATACAAATATTCCTACAGAAGCATTCCTGGCACTGCGATCGGTTAATAGCCATTCATGATTTTTTGACACAGCAGACGGCAGCAGATAGGAGATAGAGCTGAAAATTGGGAAAGAGTTGGTCTGCGCCCTCACCAGGGTAGCCCCACCCCCTCTTTCATAGTACCTCATAAAATCCCACCAGGACAGAATTACAGGGCTGCACAGAATAATGAAAGTAATAAGTGCTGCAAAAAGGTAAAAGAGCACTGGCTTTAGTCGTTGGTTCCTGAAATGTCTGGTGAGCCAAACAATAAGGGCGGCGAGTAAGATATAGGTGCAGAAAATGAAATAGCTTGGATAACCGGCTGTAAGAAGCAATGATAAGGCAAGGGAAAGTTTAAATGAATTTTGCAGACATGGACTATTGAGAAGCCGGAAAAAATAAAGAAAAACAAATGGCAGGTATGCTGCACTTGTTATCCATGGAATAATTGAGCCACTATCTGTCATAAATCCGCAGCAACAGTAAGCCGTCGCAGTGATAATTGATGTATTTTTTTTATAGCCAAACTCTCTTGTGAGTTTAAACATACTAGTGGCAGCAACAAACAAGTAGAATAGTAACTCCCATTGTAAAACAGTCAGATTATAAGTTGTGAAAAAGGAAATAAACATCATCACAGGATTCCACACACCACTTTGGATATCGCTGTGTAGCGGCAGGCCTGTATAGAGGTAAGGGTTCCACCAGGGAAATTGCCCGTTTTGAATTGCTTCGCTAATATGGTAACGATAAGGAAGAAAATAAACCAAGGCATCATTTTTCAAACTAAACACATTAAAAGTTAATGGCCAGTAAGCGATCATGGATATCAGCAACAAAAACAGGTAGTGATTGCGGTAAAGTAAAAAATTGCGGAGCTGCTGCATTTTTATTGTTTCTTCCAAATAGCCAAAATACTTTTTCCAAAGGAATAAAAGAAAATATGATCAGTGATTTTTGAAATTGGCACCAGCCATTTGTCCCAAAAAATTATCTGTCTTGTGGTAGGATAGGATTGCCGCAACAACAATTTGTTAAGAAGTGATGCAAGAAATCCCATAGAATCGAGATAAATTTTTTTTTGAATGGTCATTAGCGGGGTTCCGATCGCTAACAAATTTCTCTTGTTGTATCTTCTATAATGTCCGATTGACTTGTCAAAAGGACTGTACAGGAATTGAAAAGCCGGCGCAAGTATGATCAGGTGGCCGCCGGGTTTTAAGAGTGCCACGGCATTTATTATTTCCTTTTTGTCGTTTTCAATATGTTCAAGCACATCAATGTAGACGATGGCATCAAAAAGGTTATCTTTACTGATCATCTCGATACTACCAGCTGCTAACTCGCAGTTTGGTGGAAGCATGTTATCATGGATTTTCCTTTTTAGAATCTTTTGCATTTCATTATCAGGTTCCAATAAAAGCCATCTGTCTGCAACGTTTCTATTTAATAGATGAGTCGTTGTGCCGAGTCCGGCGCCAACTTCCAGCACGTTTCCTTTTAAAAAAGGAAAAACTTGTCGCGCAAAGTATTTTTTCCAATTAACAGCACTTTCGAATATTTCCAATTCCTTTCCGGGGTATTTGTATTCGTTGCTCATGATTTTATTGTTTCAACCTCGCCAGCATAATCTTTATAATGATGAGCAGGCACAAATTTCCTTTGCGATTCTGAAGAAAAATAAAGAAACATAGTGATTAGAGACAGCAAAAAACTTTGCAATAGCACAATCAACGTGGATGACATCACGGTTGAAGTCCAACCTGGAATAGCCAATTGGGTAAACAATTTTATTCCTAATAAACTCAAGATGATAAGAAGGGAAATGGCGATCAGCAGGAAGGAAAAAATTAACAGGCGTCCTGCAATAATTTCCATGAAAACAGAAATGGCGCCTAAGCCTAATAGAAGCAATTTCCCAAAATTCATTTTAGACCGGCCCGCATATCTTACGCCTTTGTGTGTTTGAATGGTGGAGTAGGCGATACCTGATTTAACGATGCCACCTGCAAGATGATTCCAGATTTCGCTATAGTAGACAATCTTATCGAGAGATGCTTTTGGTAACACCATATAATTACCAAAAGAAATACGTCGCCCTGTAAGCAACTGAAAACTAATTTTATACAACAGGTAAAATAACTTGAATATTAGATCTTCCCGCCGCGAACCTCGCTGGGCAAAAATGACTTCACTGGTTCTTTTTTCAGCGGTGAGTAACAATTGGAGCGCATCTTCGGGCCTATCTTCGCCATCGGAATCCATAATCAATACTTTGTCGCAACTAATTTGATCTTTAATATAGGCCAAACCAATGGCAAGTGCTTTTTGATGGCCGATATTTCTTTGCAGATGCAGAATCTGTAAAGAAAAAGAATCAGATGGCTGAATACGTAAGGGTTCGGTCGATCCATCGTCAACTATTAAAACAGTAAAATTATAATGATTTAAAGCGTCAAAAGTTTTTTCCATCTCTCGTAAAAGGCGGTTCAATGACTCCGTGTCATTAAATAAGGGACATAATATCGTTATGGTTTTCAGCATATATTAGCATTAAAGATACATTCCATCTTAAAATAAAATACCTGCGTTTATGTATAACCTATTTTGAGTTTAAGAAAATAATTTTCAAAATATTGCTAAATCAACCAACTCAGAACCGCGGTAATGAAAGTAGAAGCTATTGATATGGTTGGATCGACCGGCATCGGGAACAGTAGCCTATTGATTGTCTCCTTGCACCATGTATTTAAAATAAGGTAAACTGACCAATGATTGATATAAAATGAATAAGAAATCCGGCCAAAAATTTCAATGGCCGGATAGAGAAAATGGTATTTATAATCTTTGACCGACTTTTGTCGACTTCGTGAACCAAAATGCCAAACATCATGGCGAAGGCAGTATGGCCTATCAATCCTAAATAGGAAAATTCAAAAGCTGAATAACGGTTTATAAAGTAAGATGCAAAATTAATAGAAGCAAAGGCGGTGACAATAAACATTATTTTTTTCAATAAAAGCTGGGTAGTAGGATCGGCTGGCGTCATTTCCTTTCATATATGGAGCTGGACGAGTTATTTTTCCAAAGACAACCTCCTGACCAAATACTTCCCGAGCAGATCGAATTCGAGATTTACAATATCTCCGCTCTGAATCGTTTGAATATTTGTATGATTAAAGGTATAAGGAATTATACCCACAGTAAAACGAGTATTCGTGACATTAAAAACAGTAAGGCTGATACCGTTTGCGCAAATTGATCCTTTTTCAATAATGAGTTCCGCAAATTTTTCGGAAAATTCAATTTCAAACTCCCAGCTACCTTCTTTTTCAATTCTGTTAACACAGGTACCAACCGTATCCACATGCCCCTGCACAAAATGCCCATCTAACCGCCCGTTCATCGCAAGACACCTTTCCAGGTTTACCAATGCACCGGGCTGCCAGATCCCCAGGTTAGTTTTTTGTAACGTTTCATCAATGGCAGTTACCCGGTAAAGTGGGGCGTTCACTTCCTCGACTGTAAGACAAACACCGCTGTGGCTTACGCTTTGGTCAATTTTCAATTCGCCGGCCAAAGTAGATTCCAGCCAAAAAGTTTTATTGGAGCCATCGGAAATAACATCCCGGACAATTGCGGTTGATTCGACGATACCGGTAAACATTCGGCAAATTTAAGGAAGTGAAATCGACTGAGGAGATAAACAAAACAATTGTAAACCAATAGTGTGTGTCAAGAAGGAGATTTTTTTACTGAAAGTTGTTTAAAATGTTTAAACAGAAGTTTTATACTTACCCGCATTCCCCTATCTTTGCCGTCCTAAAAACATACCAGGGAGGTATATACTATGTTAATTATTGATTCGAAAGATTGCGAAAATATCGACAAGGCGCTTAAAAAGTACAAGAAGAAGTTTGAAAAGTCGAAGACCTTGTTGAAACTACGTGAACGCCAAAGCTTTACAAAGCCTTCGGTAAAACGTAGGGGAGAAGTGCTTAAAGCAATCTATAGGCAGAACATTGTTAGCGGAAAGATTGAGAAATAAATAGTTTTATTTGTGATAAATTTGAATAGCTACAAAGCTTTGCTTTGTAGCTATTTTTTTACCACAACTTACCATAATGGCAAATGAATCTGCCGAAATTCAGTCGTTTATTGACTACCTCAAATATGAGAAAAGATATTCTCCCCATACCATTATTTCTTACGAAACAGATATCAACTCTTTTTTTCAATACTTGGGGGAAATTTTTGGGAATACGCCGCTGAAGGAAATAACTCACAGTATTATACGCAGTTGGCTGGCTTCACTGAAGGAGGAAAAGCTGACCGCAAAGTCAATCAACAGGAAAATCTCCACGCTGCGGTCTTTCTTTAAATATCACCTTAAAAGAGGAAATATCAGTACCGTGCCGACCGCCAATATTATTTCACCCAAAATTGGGAAAAGGTTGCCGGTTTTTGCAAAGGAATCAGAGACGACACTATTGTTAGAAACTTTAAGTGTGGCTACCGAAGACTGGAAGACGTTGAATGCCAAAATGCTGATCAGTTTTTTTTATGCCACCGGCATGCGACTTAGTGAGTTGATAAACTTAAAGGAAAAACAACTCGATTTTTCACGATCTCAGGTGAGGGTGCTTGGAAAAGGAAATAAGGAGCGAATAATCCCGGTTGCCAGGGAATTATTGCAGGATATTGACGAATATAAAGCTCTCAAAAAAAAGACGTTTGAAAATTCTGATGAATTTTTACTGGTAACAGAAAATGGCAAGAAATTATATCCCAAATACGCCTGGCTGTTGGTTAATAAATATCTTTCACAGGCCAGCACACTCGATAAAAAAAGTCCCCATGTATTGCGTCACAGTTTTGCTACCCACCTCATGAATAATGGAGCGGATCTGAATGCAGTCAAAGAACTGCTTGGCCATGCCAGCCTGGCTGCGACACAGGTTTATACTCACAACACGATTGAAAAGCTAAAAGACGTCCATAAGAAGGCTCATCCCAAATCTTAAAATATAGAAATCAAACAATAAATTTTCACAAGGAATAGTTTGGTTTTTTTTCATTTTGGCGTAACTTCATATCAACCACAAAAGCAATAAAATATGTAATAAATTTCCAATCTTATTATAAGCTCTTTATTTATTATTTCACCGTTAAAATGTGACGACTATGAATGTAAACATTCAAACTGTTCGATTTGATGCGGACATAAGGTTGATTGATTATGTAAACCGAAAACTGGAAAAATTAAACACCTTCCATGACCGCATCATCAAGGTAAATGTGTTTCTGAAGTTGGACAATGTAGTTCATAACATTAAAGACAAGATAGCTGAAATTAGAATCCATGTACCACGCCACGAGTTCTTTGTTAAATCAACCAGCAAATCATTTGAAGAATCTTTTGACGATGCCTTTGATTCTATCGTCAACCAAATAAAACGAAAAAAAGAAAAGCAAGCCGCCTAAAAAATTAGAAGACCTCTCCCCGGAGGTCTTTTTTATTTTTCATCCTGTCTGAAGAGCAAGTAACCTTTTATCGGAAAAAATCATTGGCCCATTTTAATCTATAATTTTATCACCGGTCAATGGATTGATGAATACTGGTGTGGTCAATTACTGCAAGTCAATTTCGAAGGGCATGCAACTTGCTGAAAACAAATAAAAAATTCCTTGTGCAAAATTTTTGCAATTATCAAATTCCCTTACCTTTGCCTTCCTAAAATTTTAGGGTAGTTCTTTGTAAATATATCGTTATGGCAACGAATCAGTTCCATAACATTCAATAACGCCACTTTAGCTCAGCTGGTAGAGCAACTGATTTGTAATCAGTAGGTCGTTGGTTCGATTCCGACAAGTGGCTCAGAGTTTTGGACGAAACTCCTTACTCATGGGCAGATGGCCGAGTGGCTAAAGGCGACAGACTGTAAATCTGTTCTCTTCGGAGTACGGAGGTTCGAATCCTTCTCTGCCCACAGTTCTTTGCAGACCCGGAACCCTGGTTCCGGTTTAAGTTTTTCACCGGTGTCAATACCGGTTAAGCGGGAGTAGCTCATTTGGTAGAGCGATAGCCTTCCAAGCTATAGGTGGCGAGTTCGAGCCTCGTCTCCCGCTCTCAGGAAGAGCAGTCAAAAAGTCAAATTGGTCAAAAAGGTCATTGGATCTGGCTTATTTGACTCGCTGACTTCAATGACTTAACCAGCCGTTGTAGCTCAGTGGTAGAGCACTTCCTTGGTAAGGAAGAGGTCGTGAGTTCAATTCTCATCAACGGCTCATCCCTGTCTGCGGAAGGCAGGCTTCGGTAAGCCCAGGATGAAAGGACTTACAAAAATGATGAATAGAGGACTGAACGATGAAGTGTGCGACGCAACAGGTGATGACCAATATTACAGTTGCTGACTACATAAATAGAAACAAAAATTAGAAACACAACTAAAAACCGATAACAATGTCAAAAGAGACCTTTAAGAGGGACAAACCCCACGTAAACATTGGTACGATTGGTCACGTTGACCATGGTAAGACCACTTTGACTGCCGCTATTACAGAGATCCTATCTAAAAGGGGCTTGGCGACAGCAAAAAAATATGATGAAATTGATGGAGCTCCTGAAGAAAAAGAAAGGGGTATCACTATCAATACTGCTCACGTTGAGTATCAAACAGACTCTCGTCACTATGCTCACGTTGATTGTCCTGGTCACGCTGACTATGTTAAGAACATGATTACTGGTGCTGCTCAAATGGACGGCGCTATCCTGGTTGTGGCTGCTACTGATGGTCCTATGCCTCAAACAAAAGAACACATCCTGCTGGCTCGCCAGGTAGGTGTACCTCGTATGGTTGTGTTTATGAATAAAGTTGACCTGGTTGACGATCCTGAACTGTTGGATCTTGTTGAAATGGAAATCCGTGATGAGCTGACAAAACGTGGTTTTGACGGTGATAATACTCCAATCATCAAGGGTTCTGCAACTGGCGCATTAGCTGGTGAAGAAAAATGGGTGGGTGCGATTACTGAGTTGATGGATGCAGTTGATAGCTATATTCCATTGCCTCCCCGTCCGGTTGATCTTCCGTTCCTGATGTCTGTTGAGGACGTATTCTCTATCACTGGTCGTGGTACTGTTGCTACAGGTCGTATCGAAAGAGGTCGTATCAAAGTGGGTGAAGGTGTTGAAATCGTAGGTTTACAGGAATCGCCGCTTACTTCAACTGTAACAGGTGTGGAAATGTTCCGCAAATTATTAGATGAAGGTGAAGCTGGTGACAACGCAGGTCTGTTATTACGTGGTATTGAGAAAACTCAAATCCGTCGTGGTATGGTTATCTGTAAGCCAGGTTCTATTACTCCTCACACTGAGTTCAAATGCGAAGTTTACGTATTGAGCAAAGATGAGGGTGGTCGTCACACTCCATTCTTCCAAAAATACCGTCCCCAGTTTTACTTCCGTACAACTGACGTAACAGGTGAAGTTGAACTGAATCCTGGTACTGAGATGGTAATGCCTGGTGATAACACTTCTCTTACTGTTAAACTGATCCAGCCAATCGCGATGGAGAAAGGTTTGAAATTCGCTATCCGTGAGGGTGGTCGTACAGTAGGTGCTGGTCAGGTGACTGAGATTATTAAGTAAACTCCTAAATCTCCGCCGCGGAGACTTAGTAAAGGTTCATAAATTTGCAAAGTACTTAGGTAAAAGATATCCTAAGTACTTTGTTCTATAGTAAAGTTCTTTTAATAGCATCTTTATAAGCCTCCCTTTAGGGAGGTTTGGAGGGGGTTATCTACGGGCATGGTGCAACGGTAGCATACGGGTCTCCAAAACCTTTGATCTGGGTTCGAATCCTAGTGCCCGTGCAGGATAATTTGAAAATGAGCTTAACTTTAAGGCCTCATTTTCAAGCTTGCACAGTTTCAAAACAATCCCGTCATGGCGAGGATTTTCAACTTTGAAAAATGAATAAAATAGCAACTTATTTTAAAGAGTCGTACAAAGAGCTGACTGAGAAAGTAACCTGGCCAAACTGGGATCAGCTTCAGCAATCAACTATGATCGTACTGGTATCGACATTGGTGATTACTGCTCTTGTTTCGCTGATGGACTTTGTAGCGGGTGGTGCTTTGAAGTTTATTTACAACCAATTTTTTAACTAATGGAAGCAACTACCAATAATACGGAAAATAAGCAGCAGGAATCGAAGTGGTTTGTGCTTCGGGTGGTGAGTGGCAAGGAGCGCAAGGTCAAGGAATATCTTGATAAAGAAATTTCAAGAGGTGGCTGGAGCGAGGTAGTAAAGCAGGTTTTCCTGCCGGTGGAGAAGGTCTACAAAGTGGTGAATGGTAAGAAGGTAATGCGTGAGCGGAACTATTATCCGGGTTATGTAATGATTGAGGTGCTGGAAGGAAAGCTGAGTGATGATTTGAGAGATACCATTAAAAACACGAATAGCGTTATTCATTTTTTAGGAAAGGAAAATCCCATTGCCCTTCGCAAGGCTGAGGTAAACAAAATGCTGGGTAAGATGGACGAGATGGCGGAAGCCGGTGGTATCAGCATGAGTGAGCCTTTCATCGTGGGCGAAACAATTAAGATCATCGAGGGACCATTTAATGACTTTAACGGTGTGATCGAAGATGTGAACGACGAAAAGAAGAAATTGAAGGTAACAGTGAAAATATTTGGCCGTTCTACTCCTGTTGAACTGAATTATATGCAGGTCGAGAAACTTTCTTAAACTAATAATAAATTTCTTACGAAAGCCATCCGCATTTGTGGGTGGCTTTTATGATTATACAAGCATGAGGGCAAAATTTAAATTTCTGCTTATTTACTTTTTTAGCTGGGTCATTTTTTTTGAGCTGCTACGAATTGTGTTCATGCTTTATCATTTTGATAAAACCCGCCTTCTTTTCTTTCCGACAATACTTTCATCACTATGGTTTGGAGCGAGAATGGATTTGGCAGTGGCAGCTTATATTCTCGTCCCCGTTTGCCTGTTTGTATTGCTTAGTCTTTTTATTCATTTTTTCAGGCGGCTTTTGATCTACCGGGTATATACCTTCATTATGCTGCTGCTGGTGGCTTTGATATCTTTTTTTGATCTTGAAGTATATAAGCAATGGGGATTCAGAATGGATACAACGCCTTTGAAATTCATGGCAAATCCGAAGGAAGCCTTTGCGTCAATCAGTCACCTGCCGCTTTTTTTTCTTACGGTTATATTTCTTATTTGCTATGGATTATTTTATTTCTGTTTCAGGTATATACTAAAGAGCACGTTCTTTCAGCAACAAAATAAATTCAAGTTTGTTACTGCGGGATTGGTGTTGTTATTTATGGGCTGCCTGATCATTCCAATGAGAGGTGGTCTGCAACTGGCGCCTATCAATCAAAGCAGCGTCTATTTTTCCACTAAAAACTTTGCCAACCATTCTGCTATTAATGCATCATGGAATTTTTTACATAGTCTTACCAGCAAAGGCTCTTCCGGAAAAAATCCTTATCAATACCTGTCGGCGCAGGAAGTAAAACGGATCACCGACAGCTTATATAATCATAGCTCTAAGACAGAAAAAGTTGTCAATATTTCTCCTGGTAACCCATTAAATGTTGTCGTCATTATTTGGGAAAGCTTTACCGAAAAGGCTTTGCATATTTCAATCGATAATAAAGAAGTTACGCCTCAATTTAACCGGCTTAAAAAGGAAGGGATTTACTTTAGCAACTTATATGCAAGCGGTGATAGAACGAATAAAGGTATACCTGCTATATTGAGTGGCTATCCCGCCATGCCCAATACCACTGTCATTCATTCGCCGGGTAAATCTCAAAAATTAGAAGTGCTGTCAAAATTGTTTAAGGGAAAAGGATACAGTACTCCATTCTTTTACGGCGGAGAGCCAGAGTTTGCCAATATTAAATCGTACTTACTTACAGCCGGCTTTGATCCAATCGTTGGAAAGGATGATTTCGGCGAAAAGGACATGAATTCCAAATGGGGAGCTCATGACGGCGTGGTAATGAACCGGGTCTTTGCGGATTTGAATAAAACAAAACAACCTTTTTTTGCGACCTGGCTCACCCTGACAAGTCATGAGCCTTTTGAGACACCGGTGCCGCCTGTTTTTGCAGGAGGTGACAACACAACAAAGTTTCTAAACGCAATACACTATACAGACCAGGTTATAAGTGATTTTATTGCAAAATGTAAAGCACAACCCTGGTGGAGCAATACTATTATTATCATTACGGGTGATCACGGGCATCCGCTTCCGGAAAGCAAGAACAAAGCACAGGATTTTAGAACACCCATGCTTTGGATAGGAGGGGCTTTGAACAAAACCGGTGTTATCATTGATAAGGTAATGTCACAACTCGACATAGCAGCTACACTATCATCACAGACTGGATTGGATACAGCGGCTTTTCCGTTTAGCAAAAATGTACTGGACTCATCAGCAAAAGCCTGGGCCTTCTTTTCTTTCAATGACGGTTTTGGTTTTGCAGATTCAACAGGAAAGCTGGTTTATGACAATGTTGGAAAAATGCCGATCCTGCAGGAGGGAGGAGGTCCCAAACAAATTGACGCCGGGAAAGCAATGATGCAATGGGCGTATGATGATTTTATAAAGAAATAGACGGCTAAGCCTGTCGCTGGCGGCAAACAGCTGCATATATTTCATCTGTTATCATTCCGCCATGCGCACAATATTTTATATAGCTGTCATTCGCCATTATATTATTTTCTTCAAATGCTTTTATATAGCCGGCCATTCGTTCAATAGTGATAAATAAAAAACCGGAGCTGGTAATATGTGCGATACGTTTATACCCTTGCTGAATAAAATGGTGAGTAACATTTGGGGAATTGAAGGAACAGATTTTCCGCAATGGATACAAAACGTTGCCTGAATTAGAAAGCATATTGTGTCAGGTAAAATGGTAACTATGATTAATCATTGGTTTCTTTTGATTCAGCAGCTCTGATATATTCACTCGGTATTTTGCCAAACCTTTTTTTAAATTCCCTGCTAAAATGTCTTCGGTCATAGTAGCCGACTGCATAAGCTATCTCGTTTACCGTTTGTTTTTTTTGTTGGAGCAGTATTGCCGCTTTTTTGAGCCGGAGTGATTTTACAAATTCATTCACGGACATATCTGTTACTGCTTTTATTTTCTTGTACAGAACCGGGGCGCTCATACCTACTTTTTTTGAAAGCATTTCGACGCCAAATTCCGGATCATCTATATGGTCTTCCACTATCCGGATTACTTTCTCCAAAAATTCTTTATCTACCGTATTGACAATACTATCTTCAACCGTATTAATGAGAGGGACATCAGCCTGATTTTCTTCAATGATATGCCTGCCGAATTTTTGTCGTAGTTTTTCTCTTGAAGCCAATAAATTTCTAACATTCAATTCCAGCACTTTTGTACTGAATGGTTTTGTGATATATACATCAGCACCGGTTTCCAGGCCACTTACCTGGTCGCTTTGAGAACTTTTAGCCGTGAGCAATATCACCGGTATATGACTGGTGCGCTCATCTGTTTTTAATTTCCCGCACAATTCAAAGCCATCCATTTCTGGCATCATCACATCACTGATGACAAGATCGGGCACCTGGTCTGTAGCCGTCCTCCATCCCTGCAACCCATTTTCACATAACAGTACCTGGTATTGGCGACGAAAAGTTTGATGTATCAATGTTCTTATTTCGGGATTGTCTTCTGCGATAAGAATTGTAAACTCCTTATTCCCGTCATCTTCCGGAAGTTCGTTTACAACGGCCGGTGGTGGCAGCTTTTCCGTTCCTGGCATGCCAGCGCTTTCTTCACATGTGACAGGCAACAAATAATCCGTTCCTTCAAAATGTTTATTGCCCTGCAGAAGTGTTACCGTAAAAATGGTTTTGCCTTCCCTGTCATTGGTTGCCGCTTCGCTTTCTACTTTTATATTTCCCTTATGCAACTCTACAATGTGCCTGGTCAATGCAAGTCCAATCCCATAGCCCGTATTTTGCAAACCATGATCAGCTACCTGGAAAAAATTGGTAAATAATTTATCTAAGTATTGCGGCGCTATACCTCTGCCATTGTCTTTTACCGATATGGACACACTCTTTTCTTTCTGTTCTGCATGGAGAATGATCTGCCCATCGGCCGGCGTAAACTTAAATGCATTTGCCAGAAGGTTGAAAAAAACTTTTTCTAACTGTTCCTTGTCAAAATAGAGAGGTACGTCATCGGCGTCATGAATAAAAGATATTTTAATATTTTTTGCCAATGATAACTCGCGGAAACTTGTATAAATATCCTGGAGAAATGGAATAAGATTGTAGCGGGCGACACGTAATTTTAAATGTTGCGTTTCCGCTTTACGGAAATCCATCAGTTCGCTTACCAATTTTAATAAGCGGTTAGCGTTGCCTTTCACCTGGGCCAATTGCTGGTGTTCAAATTCATCTTTCTTTTTTTGATCAAGCAAGTGGTCGACTGGCGCCATGATGAGCGTCAGGTGTGTTCTTATCTCGTGAGAAATATTGGTAAAAAAATTCAGTTTTAACTGGTGCAGTTCATCTTCTTTCTTCAGCAAGGCTTTCAGAAAAAAGAATCTTGTTACAAAAAACAATATGGCAGCCAGCAGGACGGCATAAATACAATAAGCCCACCAGGTAAGCCAGAACGGGGGCAGGATTTTTACGTTAATAGAGACAGGCTCACTCCATATACCATCATTGTTAGCACCCTTTACCCATAGCGTATAGCTTCCCGGTGAAAGGTTGGTATAAGTAGCTGACGGCGTCGTTGTTTCCCTCCAGTTTCTGTCAAATCCATCCAGCTTGTACGCATACTTGTTTTTACTGCTTTTGATAAAATTCAATAAAGCAAATTCAATGGTAAATACATCCTGGTTGTGTTTGAATTCAAGTTCTTTGGCAAAAGCTATGTTTTCCTTGAGCAGCTTATCATCACCATTTATCTCTATATTATCATTAAACAACTTCAGTCCTGTAAATACAACTGTTGCTGTGTGTCTGTTTGTTTCAATTTTGTCGGGGAAAAAGCTGGTGATACCATTAAGTCCTCCAAAGAAAAATTCTCCCTTGCTGTCTTTCAGGTAAGAATTGTAATTGAATTCATTTCCTGGCAGCCCGTCCCTCGCAGTATAGGTTTGAGCTGTGTTTCGTAAGGGATCAAACTTTATCAATCCTTTATTTGAGCTTAACCAAAGATTTCCTTTATCATCCTGGAGTAATCCGAAAATATTAGTATTCGACAATTCACCCGAAGCTGTATAGCGTATGATTTGTTTATTTCCTGTGTTGTAGCTGGCAAGCCCGCCATACGCCAGGCCAAACCAAATATTACCTTTCTCATCATCAAGAATACAATTCACAGCAAGAGTAGAGTCAATGATGCTGGCGGTACTGCCTGAAACTAAGTAAACACCCCTTGCTGTACCTATCCAAATATTTTTATGATTATCCTCATACATTGTATTCGCCAGGGGTGGAAGAAATTTTATCTCAGCATTTGCGTTCAACAGTTCCAGCGCTGTTTTATTTCTTTTAAAAATTTGAATGCCTGCCTGTGTGCTTACCCATAAGCGGCGATTACTGTCTTCCAGCAATGAACCTATTTCGCTGTTAAGTGTCGCCGGATCGTTTTCTTTATACAAGTGGCGGATAAATATTTTTTTCTCCCTGTCAAAAACGTTTAACCCACCTCCATGAGTGCCGATCCAGGGATTACCATCCTTATCGAGGTAAACAACTTTTACGAGATTTGAACCAAGGCTGGATGGATCGTTCAGTTTGTTTTTATACACAGTAAATACACCCGATGCCTGATCCAAATAATTCAAGCCTCCGCCTTCCGTGCCAATCCATAAATTATGCTGCTTATCTTCTACGATACTGCTCACAACGTTATTGCTAAGGCTGGATGGGCTACTATTATTTTGAACGATGTTAAAAGACGTGCTATAAGAATAAATGCTATTGGCGCCTCCAAAATAAGTGCCTACCCACATAGAGCCATTGTTGTCTTCAAAAATGCTGTAAATAGAATTCTGGCTCAGGCTTTTTTTGTTAGCCGCATCATGCTGGTAAGAAGTAATCGTTTTTGTATTCGGATCAACGATACTGAGACCTTCTTGGGTACCGATCCATATCTTACCATTCCGTGCAGTAGTTACTTTCCGGATGTTATTATTAATAAGTCCGCTGGAAGAATTGTTCGTATGAAAGAAAGATACAAATGAATTGGCAACAGGATCATAAAGATTCACACCGTCGTTTTGCGTGCCGATCCATAACCTATGAAGCGAATCTTCTGAAATGTTTGTAATATAATTGGCGCTGAGGCTACCTGTTTTTCCCGGCACATGTTTAAACGTTTCATATTGATACCGGCCATTTGCCCATTTCATTTTTGTCAATCCATTATCGGTGCCGATCCATAGATTATGCTGATAGTCTTCTACGATTGACCGTACGATATTTCCTGCAATGCTGTTACCACCGGGAAAAGCATAGAAGGATTGGAATTCGTTCTTTTTGCGATCGGTCAGCAGGTGCAGGCCATTAGAACTGCCTACCCAGAGATTACCTTTTCTGTCTTCATAAACACAAAAAATATTTCCGGCCCTTACGCCGTTTATCCAGATCCTTTCAAAAATATCTTTCTTTGGGTCGTATTTATCCAATCCACTCCTGGTACCTACCCACAAGGTTTGACGTGAATCACAAAAAAGAGAGGTAATAACATCACTGGAAATACTGGAGCTATCCTTACTATTATATCTGTAAACCCGGAACCGGGTACCATCGTAACGGTTCAGGCCAATTTGGGTGCCAAACCACATAAATCCCGTTGCATCCTGCATAACCGATAACACGGAGCTGCTTGACAAACCGTTTTCTACCGCCAGGCGATTGAAGGCCATGTTTTGCCCATAACTATTTTTCGTGCCGGTAAAACATGACAATCCGACGGCAACACACAGCACTGATATCTTTCTCCAAATCATTGAAACAAAATTAGAGTAAGACATTTACCTGATCTCACTTTTTCAAGAACCATTTTTTGAAAAGAACGCAAAAATGGAAATAATCTTTATTGAAAAGCAACATCTTACATTAAGTTTAAAAAAATCACACCATTCTTTTAGGATCCTCACACCTCCTTTCTTATATACGATAATAGTTTAGAGGCAGCATTATGTAAGATAACTGGATGAATACAATTTCCGGATCTTAAAACAGACTATTAATTATAAAACGATTGCCAAAACCAAAATTAGCCAATGAAAAAAAGTCCTCCTTTTTGACCATCCTTTGCCCGTTTCCTGGGGGTCACGTCCTGACGAAAATAATAAGGATTGATTTTTAAATACTCCGCCAAACGTTAATCCAATCATTAATTACAAAAAGAAAAGAATGCAAAAAAAACTGCTTGTCAAAAAAATGCTGCTGTTGGTGACTGCCATAAGTCTATATGGCCTTGCCATGGCACAATCCGTTACCGGAAAGGTAAACGGTCAAAACAATACACCCCTCTCCGGCGTATCGGTGCAAATCAAAAACTCCTCAAAAGGTGTAACTACTAATGGCAATGGAGAATTTTCCATTGATGCGGCACAGGGCACTGTGTTGGTTGTTTCTTATGTAGGGCATAAATCACAAGAAGTAAAAGTAAGCGGGGCCTCTCTGCTGATTAGTTTGGAGCAAGGTGCTGATAATGTTTTGTCAGATGTGGTTGTTGTTGGTTATGGCACCCAGAAAAGATCAAGTGTAACCGGCGCCATCCTATCGGTAAATAATGAAGTAATTAAAGATCGCCCCGTTACCAATACAATGGCAGCGCTGCAGGGTGCAGTTCCCGGGCTTGTTATAACCAGGACCAACGGACAACCCGGTAATGAAAAATGGAAGGCGCAGATCAGGGGGATCACTTCTTTAGGCACCCAAAATTCTCCTTTAATAATTATTGACGGAGTGGAAGGTGAACTGGAATCATTAAACCCGAATGACATACAAAATATTTCTGTTTTGGAAGATGCGGCATCTGCAGCAATTTATGGTGCTAAGGCTGGCGCAGGAGTTATTTTAGTCACCACCAAAAGTGGAAAGCTTAATCAAAAACCAAAGCTGGAGCTATCAAGCATATTCACAAACAGAAAACCTTATGCAAGACCTGAACTCATCAGCTCGGCTGACCAGGCCAGGTTGCAAAATGCAGCGCAGTTTAATACCAACCAAACTACTGCCTTTACTGATGAGCAAATTAAATGGATGGATGATCCGGATGTCAATGAGATATATAATACCGGCACTAAAGCATGGGATTATTATTACAATCATAACCTTGTTGATATACTGATGAGAGAATCCAGCCCTCAGCAAAATCATAATATTTCGTTGAGTGGCGGTACGGATAAATCAAATTACCTGTTTTCATTCGGTTACCTGTCACAGAAAGGCGTATTCAACTTTGGACCGGACAAATACGACAGGTATAATACCCGCCTTAATTATAACACCAGGTTTAACAGCAAGATCAGTCTTGACGCGAGACTGGCGTTTTCCAAAGAGAATATCCTGGCTCCGTCTGTAGCTGCTGACGGCGACGGCGGTTTAATTTATAATATCTATTCGATAAGAGCTGCACGTAATCCCATTTTCGCGCCGGGCACTACTGATAAATATGCTTTTATTGGAACGATCTCAAACGCTTATCCCATATTAAAGGACGGTGGATATAACGACCGGGATGATTACAAGCTGAACGGCGTTTTTGCGCTTTCTGCTAAAAGTGTTTTGAAAGGATTGGATTTGAAACTTGTTTACAGTCCGGGATTGCGTGTATCTAACCAGGAAATTTTCGGCAGAACGGTACCACGTTGGAGTATTGATCCCAATAAAAACCTGATAGCAGGTACGCCTATTAACCAGACGAATTCTTTTACCAAAAACAGGAATAATTATTTTACGCAAAACCTCCAGGCATTAGTAGATTATGATCATTCTGTCGGTAAGCACAATTTTCATGCGCTGGGCGGATTCGAATACAGGTATTACAACTATGATGCTGTAATGGCCAGGCAAAGAGCTTTATTGCTGAATGATTTTGCTACCTTAAATTATACCACCCTGGCCAATGCAGACGTGAGTAATGTAAGGGATAATATCCAAAGGAATGTATGGGTATCTTATTTCGGGCGCCTTACTTATAATTTTGATGAGAAGTATTACCTCGAAGCCATTTTGAGAAATGATGCTAGCTCCCGCCTGGCCCCGGGCTATCAAAACCATACTTTTCCCGGTGTTTCATTAGCGTGGCGTGTATCACAGGAAAATTGGTTCAGGAATACTGTTGATTGGATCGATGAATTGAAATTGAGAGCTTCCTACGGTACTGCGGGTGGTGCGCAAACTGCAGACCTGAATGCCAACAACTACGATTTCCAGGCCACTTTATCTGCGGGAGCTTATCCGTTTAATGATGCCCGTACAGCTTATATTTATCAGGCTGATTTGCCAGCTGAAAGTAAAGGATGGGAGGTGATCAAAACATCTAACGTGGGTGTTGATGTATCAATGCTCAGAAGAAGATTGTCTTTGACATTTGATTATTTCGTAAGAAATAATGATGATGTTTTTGCTGAAGTGCAACTGCCACAAGTATTGGGGGTAACACCCAATAACCAGAACATCGCATCTGTACGAGTGAAGGGATGGGGAGCGGTAGTAAACTGGAAAGATGTTTTCAGAAATGGTAGTTATTTTATTTCCGCCAACCTGAGTGATAATACAAACAAGGTAACAAAATACGAGGGTTCATTTGCCTATACCGCAGGTATCAATTCCAACCTTCCCGGCATGCCGGTCAATTCAATTTTCGGATACCGCACGAACGGGTATTTTAATTCACAAGATGAATTACAGGGCGCTCCCGTTCTTTCCAATGCTACCGGTGTAGGAGATATAAAGTATGCAGACATTAATAAAGATGGAAGAATCACCAGTGGAATAGGAACAGCTGAGAATCACGGTGATCTTGTATACTTAGGCAACACCAATTCACGCTACACGTTTGGTTTAAATGCCGGCATTAACTGGAAGGGTTTTGACTTGTCCTTTCTGGTCAATGGTGTAGGTAAAAGAACGATTTTACTCGACCCTACATCTTCCATAGCATTTTATGACAGTTGGAGAATGCCCTGGGCTATTCACCAGGATTACTGGACGCCAGAAAATACAGATGCACGGTTTCCTAAATTAAGAATGGGTGACCGTGTTAATAACGCCCCTTCTTCCAAATGGATACAGGATGCCAGTTACATACGTTTAAAAAACCTGCAATTGGGTTATACCCTTGCCAGGAAGCAACACCATTTAAAATTCATTGACAATATCAGGGTTTATGTCAGTGGCCAGGATCTATGGGAAAAAACGGGAATGTGGTTTGATTACTATGATCCTGAAAATACAGACAGGATAAGCTTCTCCTATCCATTGTGGCGCAGTTATTCAGTGGGACTGAATGTGACTTTCTAATAACACCAATCACTTTTT
Source organism: Terrimonas pollutisoli (assembly GCF_029360765.1). Lineage (GTDB taxonomy): Bacteria > Bacteroidota > Bacteroidia > Chitinophagales > Chitinophagaceae > Terrimonas_B > Terrimonas_B pollutisoli. The sequence goes on from NZ_JARKNA010000001.1 coordinate 979,186, forward strand.
AATAACAAAGAGTAACAAAACGAGCCATAAAAATTTTCGAGCAATTTATACCAACCGCGATGAAAACTTTTATGGTGAATTACATGTGGCCTAAAAACAATAAAATTAACACATGAAAAAGGTAATTATAAACTATATTTTTCTTCTGACAACAGGAGCTTTCTGCATAAGCATTGGCGGTTGCAAAAAGATGCTTGATCAGAAATCACAAACAACCATTACGGACCCTGTTTTCTGGAAAACAACAAATGACCTGATTACCGGCACCAATTATTTGTACACCTTTCTTCCGGATATTAATACACCGTATGATGATACGTACAGCGATATTGCCATGAGCATCCTCGGCTCACTCAATAATATTAGTAATGGGTCACGGGTTGCACCAGCTACATCTGGTCTTTGGGAGAGCCAATACAAATTGATCAGGGCTGCGAATAATATTATTGAAAAATCAACAGGTATTACAGGTGACGATGCTGTAATCAAGAATTGTATTGGACAAGCCCGTTTTTTCAGGGCACTCGCTTATTTTAATCTGGTGCGGGCATTTGGCGATGTTCCCTATGTTGCTAAAACATTACTGCCAGGTGACCCTGAACTATACGGACCACGTGTAGCCAGGCAAACCATTATCACCTCAATGTATGAAGACCTGGATTTTGCTGCAGCCAATTGCCCACAGCCGGACCAGATTGCCAGCAGCACTTCACAGGCAGGGCAGATGGGAAAAGAATATGGAAGAATTACCCGTAGCGCAGCCCTGGCGTTTAAATCGAGGGTAGCGCTTTTTGAGGGAAGCTGGGAAAAATTTCATACTGAAATGCAAGGTGCAAAAGATCCTAATAAACATTTCCAGGCGGCCATTGATGCGTGTAAAACAATTATTACGGAAGCAAAGCATAGTTTATTTGCCAAAGATGGGGCCAATAGCTTTCAAACATTATTCAGGTACCAAGGCGAGACTTATGCGAAGAACAAAGAAAATATCCTGGCCAGGTTATATGGACAAAACCTGACAAACAATGTCAGCGGTCATAGTTATATGCGTACTGGTCTTACAGATGGTGCCAATGCCTCAACCAGGGCCTTCGTCACGATGGCTCTCTATTCTGATGGATTGCCTGCTGGTAAGTCTCCGTTAGATTCGAATGGCAAAGAAGCGAATTTATTGACAGACTATAGTAACAGGGACCCGAGAATGGTACTGACCTTATTCAAAAAAGGCGATCCCTATGTTTCTATCAATAGCAAGAATGTTACGTATGGTAATACCTACTATTATCAGCAACAAAAATATTGGTCAGGGCCGGATGATTTTTTTAATTCAGGCAATGTATTCCTGGATTTTATAATTATCAGGTATGGTGAAGTGTTGTTGAATTATGCAGAGGCTTTATATGAGCTGAATGAATCGATCACAGACGACGACCTGAATGCAACGATAAATCTTCTACGAAAAAGAGCTACCAACAACAACACAGCCTTGCTTCCTCTTCTTACCAATGAATTTGTGACAACAAATGGTTTAGATATGAGAGAAGAAATCAGAAGGGAAAGGACTATTGAGTTGGCTTTTGAAGGTTTCAGATACTGGGATTTACTAAGATGGAAGACTGCTGAAAATGAGCTTCCCAAACCTTTGTTACAGCGTAAATATTTTCCTGCTGAAAACTATGGTACTGGCACTGCCGCGCCGAAAGTTTTATTGGATGGGTATATTGTTTTGGAACCCGCATCGGCCAGGAAGTTTGATGCAAGCAAGGATTATTTATGGCCAATTCCGACAACACAGATTGGACTTTACCCACCAGGAGTATTAACACAAAATCCCGGGTGGCAATAACAAGCATCAAAGAGACCCAGCCTTGGGGAAATGAGGAATGGGTTGATGAATGTTTTATTTAAATCAGATCCGTAATACTCATGCTTTACTTTTTAAAATTATCAATGATTGTCTCATAAGCATTCGTTAAGCAGTCAGAACCCCGGTTTGGCCGGGGTTCTTTAAAAAAAATGATACTTGCCTGGCAGGATTTTTTAAGAATCACATGGTACATCGAAGTTTTGAAAAGTGCTTACTCCGCGAAGATCATACAGCAAAAAAATTACAACTAAAACAAAAGTTTATGAAACAATTTCTACATATAGCAATGTTTCTCACCTTGATACTTTCTTCATTAGCGATGCCCGCCCAGGAAGTAGAAGATCAATTTAAACGGACAAAGACCGATCATTCCAATACGGAGTGGTACAAAGAACTTAATTCTGCACGGCCTAATTACTGGAAGGTAAAAGCGGAATATGAGCAATTCTTTTCTGCACACAAAACAGAGAGAAGCAGCCAGGAAAAGATCTGTCGCCGCTGGCTGGAAATTAATGCCGGCAATATAGATAAAGATGGTTACCTCCTGCCCCAGCCAGGCGCTGAAGAACAAGTAGCCGCTTTTACCAAGCAGCAAAAAATAAAAATGAAAGATGCCGCAAGGACCAGTGCCCGGACACCTGAAACCTTTGCTGGCGAAACTGTTGGTAGCTGGCGCATGATTGGCCCTTTTCATGCAGCAAAAACCAGATGTGGTACGAGCTCTGTATTATCAGGCGGATTTACAGACCGTGTATACATCAACCCGTATAATACCAATAATATGTTTGCCGGCACTTCTTATGGTGGTCTGTGGGTAAGCCAGGATGCCGGTACTAGCTGGCGCCTGACGGATGGCAATTTTCCCAACGGTACCAACACCTATGCTAACCGCGATTATTATTATGGAGACTTTGAAGCCTCATCACAAAACGCCCAACTTGTTTATGCCGCAACAGAAGCAGGGTTGCTGAAGTCAACGGATGGCGGAAATAACTGGGCTTATTGTAATGAACTCAACCGTACCGTTAATCCAACTACCCGACCTTATTTTATTGCAGTAGCTCACGATGATCAAACCACGGTGTTATCCAGTTTTGGTAGAAAAATATATCGATCCACCGATGGCGGAAATAGCTGGTCGGTAGCTTTTGATAACAGTGCAGGCGGGGCAAATAAAAAATTCGGGAATGTGCATTCAGCTCAGCCACTGGGCATACACGACCGTACGTATAATTTCTGGGGTCTTGACTTTCACCCTGCCGATCCCAATATCGTTTATATCGGTGTATGGAATGCGGCTAACGAGCCCTGTATTTATAAATCAACCGATAAAGGCGCCACATTTAGTTTTTTGATGAATATTATACAGGCTTCCGGCCGTACTACTGTTTACGGCAACCAGGGTCTTGAAATGATTGTAGTGCCTGCAGCGCCTGACAAGATATTTGTTCGTCCTTATTTTAACCAGGATACCATTTACCATGCAGACGTTAACGGCAGCATTGTAAATAAGATAAAGCCCGGCACACCATTGGAAGGCTTTGCAGTGGACTGGAGAAATGAAAACATTGTTTATGCGGGTTTCTATGGTAGCTCTCCTAATGGCAGTATTGTAAAAAAATCAACCAATGCCGGTGTCAGCTTTACCGACATGACCAATGGCTATGGCGGTTGCCCCAAATATGTGCACCCGGATCTTCGCGGCTTTAGTGCTGTGGGAGATACCGTGCTGGTGGCACATGATGGTGGCTTGTCGCGGTCATTCAATGGAATGACGACCATTGAAACAATCGGCTATGATATTTCTTCCATTGACCTGTGGGGATTTTCTTCTTCGTTTAAAGGAGATATCGTTGCAGCCGGTTGCGACCATGGCCCCACAAAGGTTCGTCGCTACGATGGCGACGGCGGATGGCTGGAGAAAGGTGGCGGTGATGCCAATGACTGTATGGTGAATCCCGCCAACGACAGTTTGTTTTATTATAACACCGGCTACGGATCATTTATTGGCCGGGTAAATGCTGATAATACCGTTAGCAGTTCGGCCATCACAGGCATTTATCCTAAGTTGAACCTGTTGGAAGTACATCCCAATCTTTACACAACTATTTACGGTATCAAAGGCAATGAGGTAAAAGTATCAACCGAGAACATAAATAATGCAACTGTTTTTAAGGATTTTGGCCAGGCAGTTACCCGTTTTCGTATTGCCCGCAAAGATCCCAAAACCATGTACGTGTTATTGAAGAACCAGGCTGTACAAAAATCTACAGATGGAGGCGCTACCTGGACAACCATTACTCCAACATCCGTTCAAAGCAATGGCCAAACAACTATCAGTGATATTGAACTGGGTGCGTTGCCCGGCGATATATGGTTATTATATAGCGGTGCACAAAACGCATGCAAAGTATTAACCACTACAGATGGCGGCGCCAATTGGGCCAATATCACTGGCAATCTTTCTGTGAATGCAGCCCGCCAGTGCGTTTACCAACGGGGTACCAATGGTGGGCTGTATGTGTATCTCGATGGTGCCGGCGTTTGGTATCATAATAATGCATCGGCTGCCTGGCAACAATTAGGCACAGGTTTGCCCATGCTTGGTTACTCAAGAAATTTACATACTGTTCCTGCAAAAAATAAATTCCGGATGGGTTCTTCCCGCGGCGCATGGGAACATGAGTTGATAGAAACCTCGGGCCTGGATGCGCAGATTGCATTTGATAAAAATGTATTAGACCGTTGGTCGGGCATTGTTAATTACAGGGATTTCTCTGCGTATCATGGCGCCGTAACTTTTGAATGGTCATTCCCGGGTGGGCAACCAGCCACATCTACTGCCGAATTTCCTTCTGTTAGTTATACCACGCCGGGCGTATACCCGGTTACGCTTACTATTCGTGACGCAAATGGAAATAGCAGTACACAAACAATTGACAGCGCTATTACAGTTATACAAGAAGGTGAGCCGGGATTGCAACCAATAGCGGACGCCTATGTGCGGGATGGCGGAAGCGCCTCTGCCAATTTTGGTACACTGGAACAGTTGATAGTTAAAAAAGATGCTGCCGGGTTTAACCGGGTAACTTATTTAAAATTTGATCTAAGCGATAATACAGACACGATAAACACTGCCACACTGCAATTATTCATACAGGGAGCTGGCTCAACCGTTGGCAGCACCCAATGGCAGTTATGGTATTGTACAAACGATAACTGGACAGAAACCGGTATTACCTGGAACAATAAGCCTGCAACAGTTTCTTTACTCAGTACACAGCCCGGTAAAACAAATGGTATCGCACAATGGGATATTACCAACCAGTTAAAAGCAGAAATGAATGGTGACAAGATGTTGACGTTTGCCGTTGTATCCACGGTAGCCGGAAGCTCCGCGGATATAAACTTTAATTCAAGAGAAATAGCCACAGCTTTGCTCAGGCCACAGATATTGACGAATGTTTATCCGTCATTAACTTTAACACAGCCGGCCAATGATGATATATTAGCACAGGGAAGCACGGTTAGGTTAAAAGCAACTGCAATCGATGATAATGCAGTGGATAGCGTACAATACTTTATCAATGGCCAGCATAAGGCTACGATTACACAAGCCCCTTATGAATGGGATTGGACCAACTTGCCGCCCGGTAGTTTTGGCATAAGGGCAAAAGCAACAAACAATCTTGGCTTTAACTCCCTATCAGATTCAATTACGGTAATAGTAACCGATACTGCCGGTGGAGTGCAGCCGGTTGCGGATGCATACGTACGGGATGGTGCCAGTGCTGCTTCCAACTTTGGCGCTGTGCAGCAATTAGTGGTGAAAAAAGAAGTAGCAGGATTCAACAGGGTAAGCTACCTTAAGTTTGATCTAAGCAAGTATAGTGGTACCCATAATGCAGCCAAACTGCGATTGTTCATACAGGCAGCTAATGCAAATGTTACTGCCACCCAATGGCAGTTGTGGAAATGTGATGATGATAGCTGGACAGAAACCGGCATTAACTGGAATAATAAACCGGTCACCACTACTTTGTTGGGCACACAGCCCGGCAGAAAAAGCGGTTTGGTGGAATGGGATATTGCCAGCCATGTAAATGCAGAAATAAATGGGGACAAAACATTGACACTGGCTATTGTTGGTACAGTAGCCGGCAGTACTGTAGATGTGAATTTCAATTCAAGAGAGGTAGCGAATACCGTGATGCGCCCCATGATATTAATAAATGCTTACCCGGTAATTACGCTGACACAACCATCCGACGGCGATTCGCTGATTGAGGGAAGTAGTGCGATCATACAAGCAACGGCCACAGATGATAAGGGAATAGCTAACGTTAAATTTCTTATTAACGGTGCAGTGAAGGCAACCATTAGCCAGGCACCTTATGAATGGAACTGGGCTGACCTGCTGCCAGGTACGTATGGTATAAGAGTAAAAGCAACGGATAACGCTGGTCTTAGCTCGCTGTCGGATTCCATCACAGTGATCGTGAAAGACACCACCGCACCAGTGATTGATTGTCCGGAAAATATTGTGGTTGCCTGTGATTCGTCGCAATGCGGAGCTATAATTAACTATACCGTATCCGCTACGGACAATGTTACTACTGTGCCGGCAATTATATTGACCGATGGTTTGAATAGCGGCGATGTGTTCCCAACCGGAACCACGACTGTCACACATACCGCGACAGACTTTGCCGGAAACTCCTCAAGCTGTTCATTTACTGTTACGGTGAATGATACGGAAAAACCATTGATCACTGCACCCGCCAATGTCAGCACCTATACCGATGCAGGGCAAAATGGTGCAACCGTAAGCATAGGGACTGCGACAACATCCGACAACTGTGCTGTGGCAAGTGTCACCAATGATGCTCCTTCATTCTTCCCGGTTGGTACTACTACAGTAACCTGGACTGTAACAGATATTCATGGCAACACCAATACAGCAACACAAACCGTAACCGTACAATATCGTCCAAGTTCCTTTGGGCCTGTTACCGTTTTTATGGGTGTAACCAATAGTGATAATAATGGCCGGCGCATTGACCTTTTGGCAGAATTATATCTCAACGGTTCATTGATCGGTTCCGGCGAACTGTTATACCAGCAGGTTTCAGGTAATGCATTAAACAACAGTAAAAAGTTCCTTGTGCCAATGAATGTCAGCAATGTAATTTATACACCGAATGATGTGTTGCAGTTAAAACTATTTGTACGCAGGGTTGGGGGCAGCGGCAATTTTGATGTAAGGTTATGGTACAATGCCGACTCAACAAGCAGCACCGGCAAGGGCTTCAGCAGGGTGTGGAAAACAACACCGGAAGGGCCGGCAGGCGATTTCTTCTATCTCCGGAATGGCTACCTGCTCGATCCCTCAGCAGTTAATGCAGCCACCAATATTACCTTAACGGCCACGACAACTTACCAGGAATTGGGCACATGGTCAACCTCGCCGGCATCGAAAGGTGTTGCATTCAGAAATGCACAACCCGAACCGGATGCTATTACAACAGATGATGCCTCATTAAAGGTGAACGTATCGCCGAATCCAAGTAATGCTGATTTCAAATTGTTGATACAAAGCAAAAGCGAAGAAAGAATAGAAATAAGCCTGATGGACAGTCATGGCCGCATTGTGAAAAAAACAACTGCAACTGTTGGCAAAAAGATACAGCTCGGTCATGGTATGCGGGCAGGAACTTATTTTGTAAAAGTGCAGCAGGGAGCAAAACGGGTAGTACTGAAGTTGATAAAATTATAACTATGAAAAACCGCAACATTGGAAGCGAAGAAGATGGAGGAAGTGACGGACAGGATTTTTAAATAGCAACAGGGAGCTGATCAAATAGTCAGCTCCCTGTTAATAAACAGGTGCAAACTTTTTTTATAACATAATATAAGCCTTCAAAGTTGTTTAATGAAACGGTGAACATGAAAAAGATCAGCAACATACTACTGGCAATAATTTTACCGGCATTATCAGCGCTGCCTTTAACCGGCTATACGCAAATTGAAAAAGAAACGGACACGTTAAACGCCGACCCTAAAAAGCTGGCAGAAATAATTGTGTATGCCAATAAGTTTGCCGAACCGGCAAAGTACGTGACGCAACACGCTACATTGATCAAAAACAGAACGGCGCTGAATTTACAGGCTAATGCAGCGGATGTGCTGATCAACAACGGATCAGTGTTTGTGCAAAAAAGTCAGCAAGGCGGAGGAAGTCCCGTTATCCGTGGCTTTGAAGCCAGCCGTATATTGCTGATGGTGGATGGTGTACGTTTGAACAATGCAATTTACCGGGCTGGTCATCTGCAAAATATAATCACCATCGATAATATGGTATTGAATAGAATGGAAGTGCTGTACGGGCCTTCTTCTACTATCTACGGCAGCGATGCATTGGGCGGTGTAATAAATATGTACACAAAAAATCCGGCGCTTTCCAAAACGGGCAAACCCAAAGTAAACGGTAGTGTTACTACCCGTTATGCATCGGCAACTAGCGAAGCAAGAGGCAATGCCACCGTTAATATTGGCGGCAGGCAATTTGCTTCCTTAACATCGGTTACTTATGGAAGTTTTGGCGATATGCTGCAGGGGAAAAACCGCAGTGAAAAATATCCTGATTTTGGGAAAAAATATTTTATCGTAAAACGATTTGGTAGTACCGACAGCGCACTTGTGAATCCAAACCCCGATAAGCAGGCAACATCCGGGTACAAACAAACGGATATAACTCAAAAATTTTTATACCAACCTAAAGAAAATGTAGAGCATATATTAAATCTTCAGCTTTCCAATAGCACTGATGTTCCCCGCTATGACCGCCTTTCTGAAAACAATAATGGCATACCTGCGTATGCGGAATGGTACTATGGGCCACAGCAACGCAACCTGGCTGCCTATCATTTTTCCGCTACCAAGCAAGATGGTTTTTGGGGCGATATAAAAATTACCGCCAGCTACCAGGATATTAAAGAAAGCCGTATCAGCAGGCGATTTAAGAATAACAATAAAGATTACAGGTGGGAGCAGGTGAATATTTTTGGTATCAATACTGACGTAAAACATTACAGTGGCCAACATGAAATTCATGTAGGCGCAGAAAGCTACAGCAACTTTGTCAGAAGTACGGCTGAAAAAAGAAATATAGTTTCGGGCCAGGTAAGCCGTATCAGGACCCGTTATTCAGACGGGCCCACCAGCATGGGGTATAATGCGCTGTATGCGCAACATACATTGAAACTGGATGACCGGTGGACATTGAATGACGGGCTTCGCTTAAACCTTGTTCATATTGATGCTGTATTCGCCGATAGTACGACTACAAAACTTCCATTCACCCGCATTAAGCAAAACAATATAGCGGCTACAGGAAATATTGGGCTGGTGTATGCAGATGCACGTGACTTTCGTGCTGCGTTGCTGTTAAGCAGTGGATTCAGGGCTCCTAACGTTGATGATATGAGCAAAGTATTTGAAAGCGCCGCCGGTACTTTGATAGTGCCCAATCCTGGTATTAAACCGGAGTACACTTATAATGCAGAGATGAATTTTAATAAGTACGCTACACAATTCAATATTGGAGGCTCTTTATTTTACACCTGGTTCAGGGATGTAATTGTAATGGATGCATTTTCCTTCCAGGGAAAAGATAGCGTTTTGTATAACGGCGTGTACAGCAAAGTAGTGGCGCCGCAAAATAAAGCAAATGCCCATGTTTATGGTTTTAGTGTAAACGCCGCATACCGGTTTTCGACCCATACCAGTATGGATGCTGTATTTACCTTTACCAAAGGGAGCTATTCGAATGAAGGTATTACTAAACCTTTGGATCATATCCCGCCGGCGTATGGCCGTATTTCAATGAAGCATGTGCAACAAAAATGGAATGCAGAATTTTTTACGCTATTCAATGGATGGAAACATATAGCCCGATATAACCCTGATGGAGAAGATAACCAGCAATATGCTACCGTGGATGGAATGCCTGCCTGGTTTACACTCAACCTGCAAAGTGTTGTAAACATTGGAAAAAATCTGTTGGCCGGGCTGATGATCGAAAACCTGCTGGATAAAAACTATCGTTATTTCGCCAGTGGTATTTCAGCGCCGGGAAGAAATTTTGTGTTTTCTCTAAAAAAGAGTTTCTGATTTAAGATAAAACAAAGGCGATTAGATACATCGTAACCCTGTCTCATAAATAGAACTGAATATGATAAAAAAGTTGATGATTATTGTTTTTTTTGTGCTATGCAATTTGCTTTCGGTTTTGCAAGCCAACGCTTATGAACCCCGCGATCTGTTGCAAAAAAAAGCCGGCCTTCAACATGTAAAAGGGAACCTGCTTTCCAAAGATCAATGGATAAAATATCCCGTTTATACCAACCGTGCAGCATGGGATGCATTGACCGGTTCTTTAAAGCAGGAATTGATACGAAAAGGCGAACAATTTCTAAGCCATGAATGGAAGGTTATAAAAGCAACCGATTACCTGGAATATGAACGAAGCGGCAGTCGTGTGGCAATGGAAAACCCTTTTGGCAGCAACAATACGGCGCTAAGTAATTTACTGCTTGCTGAACTGGCCGAAGGCAAAGGCCGTTTTATGGATCAGATCATCAATGGCGTATGGCAGGCCTGCGAAATGTCATCATGGGTATTATCAGCGCATTTAGGTGCGCAGAAATCCAAACGTGCATTGCCCGATTTCAATGAACAGATCATTGACCTTACATCCGGCGACCTGGGATCTTTTTTATCATGGACCTGGTATTTTTTTCATGATGAATGGGATAAAATTAATCCGATAATTTCCTCGAGGTTGCGTCATGAAATTCAACAAAGGATCCTTGAGCCGTATATGGCCCGCAGCGATTATTGGTGGCAGGCTTTCAATTACAAACCGGGTATGCTGGTGAACAACTGGAACCCCTGGTGCAATTTTAATGTACTTACCTGTTTTTTATTGATGGAAGAAGATGCGGATAAACTGGCGGCAGCTGTTCATCGTAGCATGATAAGCGTAGATAGGTTTATCAATTATACCAACGAAGATGGCGCTTGTGAAGAAGGCCCTTCGTATTGGGGACATGCCGCCGGCAAGCTATACGATTATCTGCAACTCCTAAGTTATGCCACTAATGGCCGCATAAGTATTTTTAATGAACCCATGATCAAAAACATGGGCGAATACATTGCCCGCAGTTATGTGGGCAATGGCTGGGTGATCAATTTCGCCGATGCTTCGGCAAAGGGTGGAGGAGAGCCTGGCGTTATCTATCGCTATGGCAAGGCTGTTGGGAGCAGCGACATGCAACAGTTTGCCGCTTATTTAGTGAGCAGCAGGCAGGGTAATAATGAAATCAATGCGGGAAGAGATTTTTTTAGAACGATAGAAAACTTATCAGTATATAATGAATTAATGCAGGCAAAACCGGCACTGCCCTCATCTGTTTATTCATGGTATCCGCAAACACAGTTCTGCTACATGAAAAACAAACAGGGTTTCTTCTTTGCAGCCAAAGGTGGTTATAACAACGAAAGCCATAATCATAATGATGTGGGCACATTTTCACTATATGTTGATTCAATGCCCGTGTTCATTGATGTGGGTGTAGGAACTTACACCCGGCAAACTTTTAGCAGCGAACGTTACAGCATCTGGACCATGCAAAGCAATTATCACAATCTTCCAATGATCAATGGCATGCCGCAGCAATTCGGTGCGCAATACCGGGCAAAAGAGGTTTTGTTTGATGCAAAAAAATCTTCATTGACCATGGATATCAGCAGCGCTTACAATAAAGAAGCGGCTGTCAAAAACTGGAAACGAACTTATACATTATCGCCAACCGAGGGACTTGTCATTGAAGACGCTTTTCAGTTGACTGCACTGAAAGCTGCTAACCAGATAAATTTTATGGTATGGGCCAAGCCCGACATAAGCCGTGCCGGTATCGTGTTACTGGAAAAAGATGGGCGCCGTATTAGAATGAGCTACGATGCAGCTTTATTTGATGCAAATATAGAAATCATACCACAAACTGATCCCCGCTTATCAAAGGTTTGGGGTAGCGAATTATACCGGCTATCACTTACCGCAAAAAAACAGGTATTAAAAGGGCGGTATAAATTCACTATCAATAAATAGTAAATCGAAATACACGACGATAATCAAATAATTTTTAAAAAACACTGTGACAACATACACTAAAAACACGGCAACCAGATGAAAAAAATAATATTGTTTCTTGCGGCAGCTATATCAATTTTTACAATACAGGCTCAACCCAGCGCATCAGCAGAACAGATGCAGCAACTCATCGACGAAAACTTCGCTCTGGCGGATTCGCAATACCGCTATATGATGACGCTTGCCCCTGGTGATAAAATGCCACAGAGCTACGATGAAAAAAATAAGAAGTTTCTCGCCTATGATATTACCTGGTGGTGTAGCGGCTTTTACCCCGGTTCCCTTTGGTATATTTATGAACAAACCAAAGATGAAGTTATCCGCAAAGAAGCTGAACGCTGTCTTGCTGTGCTGGAACCTAATCAAACTTTTACAGGCAATCACGATCTGGGTTTTATGATGAATTGCAGTTTTGGCAATGCCTACCGAATTACTCACAATCAAAAATATAAAGACATCCTGTTTACATCTGCTGCATCACTTGCCACACGCTACAGACCCGGTATACGAAGCATACAGTCATGGGACAAAAACAAATTATTTGACTGCCCGGTTATTATCGATAATATGATGAACCTTGAAATGTTGTATTGGGTAAGTGACAATGGCGGTAATAGAAAGTATAAGGACATTGCAATAGCCCACGCCAATACCACTATTAAAAATCATTATAGGCCAGACTACAGTTCTTTTCATATAGTGGACTATGACTTAGCCGCCGGTAAAGTAAAGCGTAAAGCCACCTGGCAGGGCGCCGCTAATTGTTCGCCCTGGTCAAGAGGACAGGGATGGGGACTTTATGGTTTTGTAACCATGTACCGGTTTTCAAAAAATAAGATATATCTCAACCAGGCTAAGCATATTGCTGATTTTATTTTAAATCATCCCAACTTGCCTGACGATAAAATTCCTTATTGGGATTTTGAAGCAACCTTTATCCCTAATGCAAAACGTGATGCGTCTGCAGGGGCTATTATCGCATCGGCGCTTTTAGAACTCGGTCAATATACAACAGGCGTTGAAAAGAACAAATATGTGGATGCAGCAACAGTTATGTTACAGTCGCTTTCAAGCGATGCATATCGGGCTAAACCGGGGGAGAACGGTGGCTTTTTATTAAAGCACAGCACAGGCGCCTTTCCTCAGGGTGGCGAAATAGATGTGCCGCTCGTATATGCAGATTATTATTTTTTGGAAGCATTGAAAAGATATAAGGATTGGTATTTGTAAAAATGAATGATTTCATGCCGGGAATTGAGTACTAACTTTCACTTTCAAAAGGGAAAATATGACAATGAGGTTTTCAATACTACTATGCTTCTTTCTGCTCTTCATTTCAGTAGAAGGGACAGCCCAAAAACAAAAAGTGAAAACAAAACCATCGGAGAAAATGGTAGCTTCCGGAGCACAAGACCGTGAGTATTGGTGCAGCTTGCTATATAAGATTTCATCTCCTGTTGTTTTAAATTTAGCTAATGGCACATTGAAAAAAAACATGCCTGTAGAAAAAGCTCCGGGTTATGGCTTGAACGCAGAAAAAGTAACTTATCTCGAAGCGGTAGGCAGAACCATGGCAGGCATAGCGCCCTGGTTAGCATTGCCGGATGATGGTACAAAAGAAGGTAAGCAACGGAAAGAGTTACGTGAGGCATTGCTGAAAGGAATTGCCAATGCGGTTGATCCCGGCAATCCTGATTATTTAAACTTTAAGACCGAGGCACAGCCCATCGTTGATGCAGCATATATGGCGCAGGCTTTCTTAAGAGCACCCAAAGCTTTATGGGAACCGTTGGATTCAGTGACAAAGAAAAGAGTAGCTGAAGAATTTAAAGCATTACGAACAAGAACAGGTGCTTATAATAACTGGCTCTTGTTTGCCGGTATCAATGAAGTATTTTTATTAAGCATCGGAGAACAGCCCGATCCTGTGCGAATTGAATTTGCCAAAAGAAAAATCATTGAATGGTACCAGGGTGATGGTTGGTACAGTGATGGGCCAAGCTTTAGCATGGATTACTATAACAGTTATGTCATTCACCCGATGCTGGTTGATTTTTTTAAAGTATTAGCCGATAAAAAAAGGATCAGGGTTGAAGATTACGAAACAGCATTGAAGCGAATGGCTCGATACGCAGAATTTTCCGAACGCTTTATTGCACCTGATGGAAGCTATCCGGCATTTGGCCGTTCCATTACTTATCGAACGGCTGCCTTCCAGGCATTGGCGCAAACAGCATTGATGGAAAAACTGCCGGAACATATTGCTCCCGCACAGGTGCGTAGTGCATTGACCGCGGTGATGCATCGCATGTACGATGGCTGTAACAATTTTGATAGCAACGGATGGCTGGTGCTTGGTTTCTGTGGTCATCAACCAATGATAGCGGACTACTACACATCCACCGGAAGCATGTATATGGCAACGCTTGGATTTCTGGACCTGGGCCTCCCGGCTGATCACAAATTCTGGACAGCCCCTGCCGCTGACTGGACGTCTAAAAAAGCATGGAGCAGTCAGCCATTTAAGAAAGATTATCATGTGGAGTATTGATCCTGCTCATCAATTTCTGATCAAGGTACATATAACGGCCTGATTAGTTGATACTTGTAAAAGGGCAGTTCGCATTTTATCTGGAATCCGGGGTATTGAAGCCAGAGGCTATTTTCGTTCTTGTTTTTTTTATAAAACCTTTCCCAATCCGATTTTTAGCCTTACCTTCGCCGCCCCAATTAGTTCTTTAGACATCCGTCAATTGGCGGAATGAGGAATTTGGGAGTTCCGATACGATCGGAACGCTTGAACCAATAAATCAAAGAAAAATGGCAAAAGAAATCTCTGGCTTTGTAAAGCTACAGTGCAAGGGTGGCCAGGCCAATCCTGCACCTCCAATCGGTCCTGCATTAGGTTCCAAAGGTGTTAACATCATGGAATTTTGTAAGCAGTTCAACGCAAGAACTCAGGACAAAATGGGAAAAGTGCTTCCCGTACTACTCACAGTTTATACTGACAAAAGTTTTGATTTTGTAATCAAAACACCTCCTGCAGCTATTCAGCTGATGGAAGCCGCAAAAATTCAAAAAGGTTCCAAAGAGAGCAACCGCAACAAAGTAGGTAAAGTAACCTGGGCCCAGGTAGAGACAATCGCAAAAGATAAAATGCCTGATCTTAACTGCTTTACTGTAGAAAGTGCCATGAAAATGGTAGCTGGTACAGCCCGCAGCATGGGACTGAATGTAGAAGGTAAAGCTCCCTGGGAAAACTAATTCAAAGAATTAAAAACGAATTACAATGGCATTCATCAGTAAAAAAAGAAAAGTTGTAAACGCAAAGGTGGATAAAAACAAAGCTTATTCATTAAAAGAAGCGTCTACTCTCGTAAAAGAAATTTCTACCTGCAAATTTGATGCATCGGTAGATCTGCATGTACGTTTGGGTGTTGACCCCAAAAAAGCTGACCAGGCTATCCGTGGTACGGTTACTCTTCCCCACGGAACTGGTAAGACAAAAAAAGTATTAGTGCTTTGCACTCCTGATAAAGAAGCTGAAGCAAAATCAGCCGGCGCTGACTTCGTTGGCCTGGATGAATTTGTAACAAAGATTGAAGGCGGTTGGGTAGATATAGATGTCATCATCGCTACTCCATCAGTAATGCCTAAGATCGGTAAGCTGGGTAAAGTGTTAGGTCCACGTAACCTGATGCCAAATCCTAAAACTGGTACAGTTACTAATGACGTAGCAAACGCAGTAAATGAAGTAAAAGGTGGTAAGATTGCTTTTAAAGTTGATAAGGTAGGTATCATCCATGCTTCAATCGGACGTGTAAGTTTCAGCCCTGAAAAGATCGCTGAAAATAGCCAAGAATTGCTGAACGCAATTATCAAAGCAAAACCTTCTACAGCGAAAGGTATTTACATGAGAGGAATCAGCATGGCCAGCTCAATGAGCCCTGGTATAGCTATCGACACAAAAGCATTTGTTCACTAATCTAAAAAGTGATTAAAAAATTACTATCATGACAAAAGATCAAAAAAATGAAGTGATTGAATTGTTGAAAGGCAAGTTCTCTCAATACAACAACTTCTATGTTACCGATACAGAATCACTGACTGTAGAACAAGTTGGCAAATTGCGCCATGCTTGTTTCGACAAGAAAGTGGAAATGAAAGTGGCTAAGAACACTTTAATCAAAAAAGCTCTTGAATCTTTAGACAGCGAGAAATACTCAGGTGTATATGACTCTCTGCATAAAGTAACAGCATTGTTATTTTCCGAAAACCCTAAAGAGCCGGCGCTAATTCTTAGTTCTTTCCGCAAAGCAAACAATGCTGAAAGGCCAGAACTGAAAGCGGCTTTTATCAACGGTGACGTATACACAGGAGATAGCAGTCTGAAAGCTCTTACCCAGATTAAAACTAAGAATGAGCTTATCGGTGAAGTTATCGGCTTGTTACAATCTCCTGCTAAACGTGTATTGGCTGCTTTGTTGCACCACCACGAGCAGAAAGCCGGTGGAGCTGACGCTACAACTGAATAATTTTATTCAAATAACTTACCCGGCCGGATGGTAAAAAACGAAAGGCAGCAACAATTTTTTTAAACGGCCGTCGGACTTGCAAAGCAGGTATGAAGACGGGAAAAATTAAAACAAAATGGCAGACGTAAAAGCATTAGCAGAAAGCCTGGTAGGCTTAACAGTAAAAGAAGTTCAGGAATTAGCTGATTTCTTAAAATCAGAATATGGCATCGAGCCGGCAGCAGCAGCAGTTGTAGTTGCAGCAGGTGGTGAAGGTGGCGCAGCAGTAGTTGAAGAAAAAACTGCATTCAATGTGATCCTGAAAAGTGCAGGTGCTTCTAAACTGAACGTGGTTAAGATCGTAAAAGATTTGACTGGTTTAGGTTTGAAAGAAGCGAAAGACCTGGTTGATGGTGCACCAAAAGCATTGAAAGAAGGTGTTTCTAAAGCAGAGGCTGATGATATCGCAGCTAAGCTGAAAGAAGCAGGTGCTGAAGTTGAAATTGCTTAATTTATTTTAAAGCATAAAACAGGGAAACCCTTAGCAATTGCTAAGGGTTTTTTCATTTCATAATATACTTCACAACTCAGTTAGCATTTCATGTAAGAAAAAAACCTGCACATTCTTGCAAACAAAAAAATAATAAAGAAAGTGTTAAGTTATTTTTTGCTAAATCGTTTTTGTTCTATAATTTGACTCCAGATTCTAGCTAGTATTACAAGCCTATCCAGGTGTATCCGGGACACCCTTCTCAACCATCATAATGAGTGCAAAGAGTCAGCAAATCATGTAACATGTGTTTTGTTGACTAAACGATTGACGTTTTTATAACACAACTAAAAAAACTTGCGTATGAAAAAAGATCTCTCTCTTTTCAAGCTGCTCCTATGCAGTTTACTCTCACTCTGTTTTGCTTATTCGGGTTATTCTCAGTCCAAAACAATTACAGGAAAAGTAACTGGTAAGGACGATTCGCCATTGGAAGGTGCTACTGTTAATGCCAAGGGATCAACTATTACCACTCAAACAAAAGACGATGGAAGTTTTAGCATTGCTGTACCCACGTCTGTTTCGGCGCTTATTTTTTCCTATGTTGGCTATAGTGACCAGGAGGTAAAGCTGGGTTCCTCAACGATTCTGAATGTCAACCTGGTCGCCGGATCTGAGTCATTACAAGATGTTGTAGTGATTGGTTACGGTACACGCCGTAAGTCAGATCTTACTGGTTCGGTGAGTACAGTTAAAGCTTCACAATTGCAGGAACGTCCTGCATCGTCCTTGAGCCAGGCTTTGGCCGGGAGGGTTACTGGGGTACAGGTCAATTCAAACTCAGGCCGGCCTGGAGGAAGAACGAATATCCGGATTCGTGGATTTAGTTCTATCAACTCTTCCAATAATCCATTATATGTTATCGATGGGGTGATGATACCTATGGGTAACCAGGCACAGGCGAGCCAGGCAATCGATTATATTAATCCAAATGATATCGTATCTGTTGAAGTTTTGAAAGATGCTTCATCTACCGCGATATATGGTGCCAGGGGGGCGAATGGGGTGATTCTCGTGACCACCAAAAGAGGTAAAGCTGGTGGCGGAAAGGTCACCTATGATGCAGATTTTAGTGTGCCAACGATCGGACCCATTAGAGCAAAAGTCTTAAATGCAAAAGAATTTTTAGCGGTTGAAGACGAAGCTTACAGGAATATGGAAAAGTTTGACCCTGCAGGCTGGGCCGCAGGTAAGTATGTTGGAAGAAACCCTGCACTTGCCAGGACGGACCCCAGGCTTTTTGATGCCAACGGCAATCCTTATTATGATACCGACTGGCTAAAGGAAGCTACCCAGAACAAACTTTCCAATAATCAACAATTAGGTTTTTCCGGGGGCAATGACCGGAGTAATTACTCTGTATCCCTCGGTTACCGCAATGACCAGGGATTGATTCTTACCTCTTACTTGAAAAGATACTCCGCGAGGTTTTCTTTTGATGATCAAATCAAGACATGGTTAAAAATAGGAGGAACCCTTAGCTATACGAATCAATCCGAAAATATAATAGATCAGAGTGACCAGGTAAACCGGAGCATCGTTGAAGATTTTCCCTTTCTTCCTGTAAAATATGCTGACGGTACCTGGGCTGATAATAGAAACTATCCTAATGCCGAGGGGCGCGACAATGTAGTGCACCGCGTAACAGATACAAGGTTTATTTTAAATACTCAAACAACATTGGGTAGCTTTTACTCGAATATTAATCTCGCCAGGGGACTGGAAATGCGAACAGTTTTAGGAGCTAATATCATAAGCCAGGAAAATAATGGATCTGAGAGCCGCACTTTGGCAAGAAACCAAAGGGGAATTGCCCTTTCGAACAACCGCAAAGAAACGTTTTGGTCGCTTGAAAACTACTTTACTTATAACAAGCACATTAACGAAATTCATTCGATCAATGCATTGTTGGGACTTTCCTGGCAGCACACGAACTTTTTCAGTAGTGGTGCGAGGATAGAAAATTTTTCAACTGATTATTTTTCTTACAATAATCTTGGAGCAGGAAGTACTAACCCCAGCGCTTTTTCCAACGCTTCAGAATTTGCATTTAACTCTTATTTCGGAAGAATCAACTACACTTTCAAAGAAAAGTATTTAGTGACCTTTACAGGTCGGGCAGATGGGTCGTCTAAATTTGGAGAAAATCATAAATATGCGTTCTTCCCTTCTGCTGCATTGGCCTGGAGAGTTTCTGAAGAAGATTTCCTGAAAGGACATCCGGTGATCTCAAGTTTGAAAGTACGTACAAGTTATGGCTTAACTGGTAACTCAGAAATACCGCCTTATTCTTCACTATCCCTGTTAAGTTCAAACTATGCCGCGGTTATTAATAATGCGCGGGTGGGAGGAACAGGTGTGAACAGGTTAGCCAACCCGAATTTAAAATGGGAAAAAACTGCTCAAACGGATTTTGGCGTAGAGCTAGGAGTATTGAAAAATCGAATAACTCTTGAAGCAGACCTATACTATAGAAAAACTACAGACATGCTGCTCGATGCGCCAGTCCCACGCACAAGCGGTTATGCTGTGATCAGGAAGAACGTAGGGTCTATGGAAAACAAGGGCCTGGAACTTGCATTAACCGGGGTTGTCATTGACAAGAAAGATTTTAGTTGGTCTTCTACACTTAATGTGTCGATGAACAGAAATAAAGTCCTTTCGCTCGCAACACCTGCCGACATTTTCAATGTAGGGGGTGCGAATTTTACCAATCCTACAAATATCATTCGAATCGGAGAGGCTGCTGGTTCTTTTTGGGGTCTTGTACGCCTGGGAACATGGAGTGAAGCCGAAGCGGCTGAAGCAGCAAAATATACAAGCTATCGGAATAATTTAACAATTCTGCCCGGTGATATAAAATACCTGGATGTTAATGGCGACAAGAAAATCACGGATGCAGACAGGATGATTATCGGAAATGGAAGTCCAAAGGCTTTCGGTGCGTTTAATAATAATTTCCGCTACCGGAATTTTGGATTGTTGTTTGAACTACAATATTCCTTCGGAAATGACATACTCGATATGACATCGCACTCAAGTGAAGACAGGGTCTCCCTTGCTAACAGTTATAAGACAGTCTTGAACGCCTGGACACCGAAAAATCAAAATACGCCAATTGCCCAATTACGTGATACAAGAGCGGGATACGTTACCAATGTAGACACACGTTGGATCAAAGACGGTTCTTTTATTCGCGGCAAAAATATTTTATTGAGTTATAACTTACCCTTAAACCTCGTCAATAAATTAAGTCTTGAGAGAGTTAGGATCTATGCATCTGTTCAAAATCTTTTCATCATCACTTATGATGACCTGAATGGGGATCCTGAAGCAACTCCCACCGGAGGTTATGCAGATGACGGAAGGAATGTCTTTTCGCAAGGTATGTTTTGGCATAGCTACCCCAAACCGACTCTTTATATGGTGGGGATTAATGTAGGATTATAATCAAGTATAAATTTTAAAGTTAGTAATTATGAAATTTAATATGATAAAATATATAAGTGCGGTTATATTGTCGGGCATGCTGTTGCTTTCATCAGGGTGTAAAAAATTCCTGGAAGAACAGGATCCATCCAATTTAACGCCGGAAAGTTTTTACACTATACCTGAACACGCAGAAGCAGCTATCGCTGCCGTTTATGCCGATATGCGATTTTATGGTGGCGGTGCGGGTATTTTCTCTTCCAACTGGCAAATGCTGGAAGCAGTGACCGGGACTTCAACGACAGAAACAGCACAAAATGCGGATCTAAACAATTTGTACGCTCTTTCGTATGATGGTAATGTAGGACATATTGTCAACTGGTGGAACGGTTTATATAAAGTGATTGCGAATGCCAATCTTGTTCTTGAGAAAGTTCCCCCCATCACACCTATGGACGAAGCGCAGAAGAAAAAGATTCTAGGTGAGGCAAAGTTTCTTCGCGCCTGGGCCTATTTTTACGCAGTTAGATTATGGGGCGACATACCTTTAATGACAACAGTACCTAAAACCGTCGAGGATGAAAATTTTTTTCCTGCCCGTGCTCCACAGGAAGAAATTTATAATTTAATTGTTGAAGACCTTTTAGCGGCAGAGGCTGCCGGCTTTCAATGGATGGATGCCACAGGCCGAATATCATTAGCTGCGGTGAAATCACAATTGGCTAAGGTATACCTGACCATGGCTGGTTTTCCACTTAACAAAGGTGCTGCATATTACAAGCTGGCAACTGATAAAGCGTACGAAGTAATTACTTATGCCAATGCCAACCCAGCTTCTATCAATTTGTTTAATACGTATGCAGAAGTGCATAGTTTAACAACAGAAAATAAGCTGGAACATATTTTTGAACTCCAGTATTTTGCAGATGTTGCTGGTAATCCGATGGAAAATATGTTACCTAACTTTAAACCAGTGACTGCTTACGGGGCAAGCGGTACCGGAAGTTCAGTTCCCACACTATCCTTCTATCAATCATACGAAGCCGGCGACTTAAGAGCAAAAAATCAGGAAGGCTATTTCTATACCAGTTATTATAAAGATGGTAAAGGGGCGCCTTATGATCTGGGAGCGCCTTATATTTTTAAACATTTCAATGTAGTGGCATTTGGAAGCCCGGGTGTGGATGGATCGAAAAGAAACGATCTGAATGTACCTATGATACGCTATGCGGAAGTGCTCTTAATGTATGCTGAGGCTAAGAATGAAGGTGGTGGTCCCGATCAAACTGCCTATGATGCTTTTAAAAGAATCAGGGACAGGGCGCAGCTTGCGACTCCTTCTCTTGGTTCGTATAACCAAGCTACTTTTCGTGAAGCTGTTTGGAAAGAACGCTGGCATGAACTGTGTTATGAGGGCATCACGTGGTTTGATATGGTACGTCTCAGGAAAGTGTTTAATGAAACAACTAAAGGTTTTGATGACTTTATAGGTCATGTCAACAAAAGTTCCAACCAGGTATTGCAGGAAAAACACTTGCTTATGCCTCTTGGCGTTCAGGAAATGTTGAACAATCCTAACTTAAAACCGCAAAATCCAGGATATAATTAATCTCGTTAAGTTATAAGTTTGTTTAAAGCCGCCTCAATCACCAATTGCAGGCGGCTTTAATTTGTGGTTGATAGGTAAGGAGAGATTTTATTATACACGTCATCAGTTATAAGCATTATTTTTTTAAGATCTGCGATAGAAGAAAAGCTCCCATGCTCATTCCGGTAAGCAATAATTGCGTTGGCGATGTTGTATCTGATATACGGGTGTAATTTCAACGCATCTATTGAAGCTGTATTGAGGTTAATTTTTTTTATGCCAACATTATCCAATTTCAAATGCGGTTTTATTTTTTGATAGGTGGAATCCGGCAAACCATATGTTTCCCGGATTTGCTCAATTGAGTTGAATCCACCAAGCTTTTCCCTGAAGTTGACAATTCTCGCAGCCAGTTTACTACCTATACCAGGCAGGCTTATAAATGCGGATGTATCAGCGATATTTATTTCAACAGGTGAGTGGCCAGCTTTTACAAAAGACTTGTTGATAACAGGAAAATTGCTTTTGTCTGAGACTTCGTTTTTCTTTTCTGCAGATTCCCCCGGAATCTGTATATACGGCTCCAGTTTTTCATATTCATTTTGGCGCAAACCGTATATCTTTTGCAGGTCTTCTTTCCTTTTGAATTGACCTCCTTTGCTTAAATAGTTTTGAATTGTACGGATCGTTTTATCACGAAGTCCCAATCTCTTCCATTCTTCAGCTGAGATCTTATTTGGATCAAAAAAGAACAGGATGCTTGAAGAAGGCTGGTAATTGTTTTCCCGCCGGTCATATTCATATCCGTAAGTGTGGCGGGTTTGATCACTGTCTTTGGGAGGCGTATTAGTTTCTTCTAATTGTTTTACTGCAGCTATCCACGAATTATCCGGTGAAATAGAATTATTTCTATTTTTTGGGCTGAAGAAGATAGGGGAAATAATTATTAGAGACAGAACTACCAGCAGTACAACGACCGCAATACTTTCTTTCCTGGAAAAAGTAAGATAGTCCCTGACTATTTCTTTCCACCTCATCGTGCCGCTTTTTAAACAATTTAGAACTTGTCGAAAAGCAGGGAAAGCGTTTTTTAACGGAATTTTTGGCGGGGTTTTTGACGGCAATTTTTTCTTGGCAGAGAAGTATAAATCCTTACCTTTGCAGTCCTTTATTTTGGCCAAAAATATTTTGACGTTCCAGATTACATTCAATTAATTGATTTTCACTGGCTTTTGTTTTGCAAAAAATAAGAGGTTGTGAGTGATTTGTACGTCCTGAATTCTTTAAAACCGGTTTTTCGCATATGTCTTCAACTAAATTGAATCAAAGGGTGGATTTTGGTAAGATTAAACACCTGGCCGAAACTCCAGACCTTCTTGAGGTGCAAATCCAGTCATTCAAAGAGTTTTTCCAGCTTGAAACAACGCCTGACAAACGTAATATCGAAGGTTTGTTCAGGGTGTTTAAGGACAATTTCCCGATTACGGATACCCGTAACATTTTCGTGCTGGAATTTCTTGACTACTTTATCGATCCGCCCCGTTACACAATTGAAGAGTGTATGGAACGTGGATTGACTTACGCCGTTCCCCTGAAAGCTAAACTGCGTTTGAGCTGTAACGACGAAGAGCACGTTGATTTCCAGACAATCGTTCAGGATGTGTTCCTGGGTAATATTCCTTACATGACTCCCCGTGGTACTTTTGTTATCAACGGCGCAGAACGTGTGGTGGTAAGCCAGTTACACCGTTCTCCTGGTGTGTTCTTTGGTCAATCCATTCACCCTAACGGAACCAAAATTTATTCCGCAAGGGTAATTCCTTTCAAGGGCGCCTGGATGGAGTTTGCAACCGACATCAACAATGTGATGTATGCTTATATCGACCGGAAGAAAAAATTCCCGGTAACTACATTGTTGCGCTCTATCGGTTACGAAACAGACAAGGATATCCTTGAACTGTTTGGTATGGCTGATGAAGTAAAAACCGATAAAAAGACCTTAGAAAAATATATAGGCAAGCGCCTTGCTGCCCGTGTGCTAAGAACATGGGTTGAAGATTTCGTAGATGAGGATACCGGCGAGGTTGTGTCAATCGAAAGAAATGAAATCGTGATGGAACGTGATACCGTTCTTGACGAAGAAGCTATTGATATCATTTCTGACATGGATTTGACTGGTGTGTTCATCCAACGTGAAGATGTAGGTGGAGATTACGCTATTATTTATAACACGTTAAATAAAGATACTTCTAACAGTGAGTTGGAGGCGGTTCAGTTTATCTATCGCCAATTGCGTGGTGCTGATGCTCCGGATAATGAAACGGCTCGTGGCATTATTGATAAATTGTTCTTTAGCGACAAGCGTTATGATTTAGGTGAAGTAGGTCGTTACAAGATCAACCGCAAGTTGAACATAAACCAGCCACTTGATAAAAAGGTATTGACGAAGGAAGATATTATTCTAATCATTAAATACCTGGTGCGCCTGACAAACGGTAAGGCAGAGATTGATGATATCGATCACCTGAGCAACCGTCGTGTACGTACAGTGGGTGAGCAATTATATGCTCAATTCGGTGTTGGTTTGGCCCGTATGGCAAGGACCATTCGTGAAAGAATGAACGTACGTGACAACGAGGTATTTACCCCGGTTGACCTTATCAATGCCAGAACGCTTTCTTCTGTGATCAATTCTTTCTTTGGGACATCACAGTTATCGCAGTTCCTGGATCAAACAAATCCCTTATCAGAGATCACTCACAAACGTCGTATTTCAGCACTTGGACCAGGTGGTTTGAGCCGTGAAAGAGCTGGTTTCGAGGTTCGTGACGTTCACTACTCACACTATGGTCGTTTGTGTACGATTGAAACACCGGAAGGTCCAAACATTGGTTTGATCTCTACGCTTTGTGTACATGCCAAGATCAATGATATGGGCTTCATTGAAACGCCTTATCGTAGAGTAAGTGAGGGCAAGGTAAACATGAAGGAATTACAATTCCTGAGTGCCGAAGAGGAAGATCTCGCAAAGATTGCACAGGCAAATACACAGTTGGATGAGAAAGGAAATTTTGTAGAAGATAAAATTGTAAGCCGTGAAACGGGCGACTTCCCGATATTAGATAAGAAGGATGTGGAGTTCATGGACGTAGCTCCAAACCAAATTGTTGGTTTGAGTGCGTCATTAATTCCTTTCCTTGAGCATGATGATGCCAACCGTGCCCTGATGGGATCAAACATGCAACGCCAGGCCGTGCCGCTTATCCGTGCTGATGTGCCTATCGTAGGTACAGGTTTGGAAGCAAAAGCTGCCCGTGATGCAAGGATCCAGATCCACGCAGAAGGCGATGGTATAGTAGAGTTCGTCGATGCCAATGAAATTCATGTTCGTTACGATCGTGATGCAGAAGAAAAACTGGTAAGCTTTGAAGAAGATCTGCGGGTATATAAATTGACCAAGTTCATTAAGACCAACCAGGAAACTTGCATTAACCTGAACCCTGCTGTGAAGAAGGGGCAGAAGGTTAAGAAAGGAGATTTCCTGACTGAAGGATATGCTACACAAAATGGTGAGCTGGCGCTAGGTAAAAACCTGAAAGTGGCCTTTATGCCATGGAAGGGTTACAACTTCGAGGATGCCATCGTTATTAGTGAAAGAGTGGTGAGAGAAGATATGTTTACTTCGGTTCACATTTCAGAATATGAGTTGGAAGTACGTGATACAAAACTGGGTGAAGAGGAATTAACACCAGATATTCCTAACGTTTCTGAAGAAGCAACTAAGGATCTGGATGAAAATGGTATTATTCGTATCGGTGCTACCATCAATGAAGGTGATATCCTGATCGGTAAAATCACACCGAAGGGTGAAAGTGATCCTACCCCGGAAGAAAAACTCTTGCGTGCCATCTTTGGTGACAAGGCCGGTGATGCAAAAGATGCTTCTTTGAAAGCACCGAATGGAGTAGAAGGTGTGGTGATCGGTAAGAAACTGTTCCAGAGAGCGAAGAAAGATAAAAACGCCAAAGTAAGAGAAAGGGCAGCTATGGATAAGTTGGAAAAAATCCATGAAAAGAACGAAGCTGACCTGATGGAAGTGCTATTGGAAAAGCTGACTACATTGTTGAAAGATCATGTTTCAGCCGGTGTGAGCAACAACTTTGGCGAAATACAGATTGGAAAAGGAGCTAAGTTCACTGCTAAAAACCTGACTGGTTTGGATTATGCCAATATCAATCCGTTGGGCTGGACAGGCGACAAGAAAGTGGACGACCAGATCAACATCCTGTTACACAACTATAACATCAAGTACAACGAGGAGCTCGGTCGTTACAAGAGAGAAAAATTCAACATCTCAATCGGTGATGAATTACCTGCCGGTGTATTGAAGCTTGCAAAAGTTTATCTCGCTGTAAAACGTAAGTTGAAAGTGGGAGATAAAATGGCCGGTCGTCACGGTAACAAAGGTATTGTTGCAAAAATCGTTCGGGCAGAAGATATGCCGTTCCTCGAGGATGGAACGCCTGTTGACGTAGTATTGAACCCCTTGGGTGTACCTAGCCGTATGAACCTGGGACAAATCTATGAAACGGTATTGGGTTGGGCCGGTGAAAAACTGGGAATGAAGTTCTCCACGCCAATTTTTGATGGTGCTACCACCGATGAAATTGCTGGTTACATTGAAAAGGCGGGGCTTCCTAAATTCGGACACACTTACTTGTATGATGGCGAAACCGGTGAACGTTTTCACCAGAAAGCAACCGTTGGTATCATCTATGTGATCAAACTGCACCACATGGTTGATGATAAGATGCATGCCCGTTCAATCGGACCATACAGCCTGATCACACAACAGCCATTGGGTGGTAAAGCTCAATTCGGTGGTCAGCGTTTTGGTGAGATGGAAGTGTGGGCACTGGAAGCTTATGGAGCATCCAACATTCTGCAGGAATTGCTGACATTGAAATCAGATGACATCATTGGTCGTGCGAAAACATATGAAGCCATTGTAAAAGGTGACAACATTCCAAGACCAGGTGTTCCTGAATCATTCAATGTATTGGTACATGAGTTAAGAGGATTGGGATTAGATCTTAAGTTCGAATAAACATAAAATTTTTCAGTTGGCAGTTTGCAATTTGCGGTTACTGCCAACTGAAAGTTCTTCTTAGCTCAGCAGAATTACCGAACGCTGAAGTGTGCGACGCAACAGGTGATGAGTAGTGTTGATGTCGCTGGTAACAAAAAACAATAACAAGAAATCAGAAATAAAACATGGCATTCAAAAAAGAAAATCGCCCCAGAGCAACATTTTCAAAGATCACCATCGGCCTGGCTTCCCCGGATACGATCCTGGAAAGAAGTTACGGTGAAGTGTTGAAGCCTGAAACTATTAACTATCGTACTTACAAACCTGAAAGGGATGGTTTGTTTTGCGAAAGAATATTTGGTCCCGTTAAGGACTATGAATGCGCCTGCGGAAAGTATAAGCGTATCCGTTACAAGGGTATCGTTTGCGACCGTTGTGGTGTAGAAGTGACTGAGAAGAAAGTTCGTCGTGAAAGAATGGGTCACATTAAACTGGTTGTACCGGTTGTTCACATCTGGTATTTCAAATCATTGCCCAATAAAATTGGTTACCTGTTGGGTGTAAGCTCTAAGAAATTAGAGACTATTGTTTATTACGAACGATTTGTGGTAATCCAATCAGGTATCCGTGCTGACAAAGGTCAAAATGTTGGAGATCTGCTTACAGAGGAAGAGTACCTGGATATCCTGGAAACATTGCCAAAAGATAACCAGTACCTGCCTGATGATGATCCAAACAAGTTCATCGCTAAGATGGGAGCAGAGGCCGTGCACGATATGTTACAACGTATCGACCTGGATCAGTTATCATTTGATCTGCGTAATGCGGCTGCTACTGAAACATCTCAGCAACGTAAAGCTGATGCATTAAAAAGGCTGAGTGTTGTAGAAGCTTTCCGTGATGCGAATACAAGAATTACCAACCGTCCTGAATGGATGGTAATGCAATACATCCCAGTTATTCCACCTGAGCTGCGTCCGTTAGTACCGCTGGATGGTGGCCGCTTTGCATCTTCTGACCTGAATGATTTGTATCGTCGTGTTATTATCCGTAATAACCGTTTGAAAAGATTGTTGGAGATCAAGGCTCCGGAGGTTATCCTTCGTAACGAAAAACGTATGTTGCAGGAAGCTATCGATAGCTTGTTTGATAACAGCCGTAAATCAAATGCTGTAAAAGCTGAAGGTGGTCGTGCTTTGAAATCGCTTTCTGATGTATTGAAAGGTAAACAAGGTCGTTTCCGTCAGAACCTGTTAGGTAAACGTGTTGACTACTCTGGTCGTTCGGTTATCGTGGTAGGTCCTGAAATGAAATTGCATGAATGTGGTCTGCCAAAAGATATGGCTGCTGAGCTCTTCAAGCCATTTATCATTCGCAAGCTGATTGAAAGAGGTATTGTGAAAACAGTAAAATCCGCCAGGAAGCTTGTTGATAAAAAAGAGGCGATCGTTTGGGATATCCTCGAAAATATTTTGAAAGGACACCCGATCTTATTAAACCGGGCCCCAACGCTGCACCGTTTGTCAATCCAGGCATTTCAGCCTAAGTTGATTGAAGGTAAAGCGATACAGCTGCACCCATTGGTAACTACAGCCTTCAACGCTGACTTTGATGGTGACCAAATGGCTGTTCACGTACCGTTGAGTAATGCTGCTGTATTGGAAGCACAATTATTGATGCTGGCATCACACAACATCCTGAACCCACAAAATGGTACACCTATTACCCTTCCTTCACAGGACATGGTACTCGGTCTGTACTATATTTCAAAAGGTAAAAGATCAACTGACACTGAAAAAGTAAGAGGAGAGGGCAAAGCCTTCTACTCAAATGAAGAAGTGATCATTGCCTACAACGAAGGTGTTGTTGATCTGCACGCATGGATCAAAGTAAAAGCAAACATCCGCAATGCTGATGGCCTGCTCGAACATAAATTAATTGAAACAACAGTAGGTCGTGTGATCTTTAACCAACACGTTCCTGCAGAAGTTGGCTTTGTAAATGCATTGCTGACAAAGAAAAATCTTCGTGACATCATTGGTGATATCATTGAAACTACCAATGTTCCGAAAACAGCGAAATTCCTTGATGATATCAAGCAGCTTGGTTTCCGTACAGCCTTCCAGGGTGGTTTGTCATTCAGTATTAATGACCTTATCATTCCAGACATTAAGGAAGAGTTGTTGGAAAATGCAAAAGGTGAAGTAGATGAGGTTTGGGATAACTACAATATGGGTCTTATCACTAACAATGAAAGATATAACCAAACGGTAGATATCTGGAGCCGTGTCGATACAAGGATTACTGAAACACTGATCCGTGAGTTGAGCAGCGATAAGCAAGGTTTCAACTCTGTTTATATGATGTTGGATTCCGGAGCCCGTGGTTCTAAACAGCAGATCAAACAGCTGGCCGGTATCAGGGGATTGATGGCGAAGCCAAGAAAATCCGGTTCTACTGGTTCTGAGATCATTGAAAACCCAATTCTTTCCAACTTTAAAGGCGGATTGAACGTATTGGATTACTTTATCTCTACACACGGTGCCCGTAAAGGTCTTGCCGATACCGCCCTTAAAACGGCGGATGCCGGTTACCTGACACGTCGTTTAGTTGACGTAGCACAGGATGTCGTTATCACCGAAGAAGATTGTGGTACACTGCGTGGTATTGCTACTACTGCATTGAAAGATAATGAGGACATCATTGAACCATTGGCAGATAGAATTGCCGGTCGTATATCATTGCATGATGTTTACGATTTACAAAATGACGTGATGATAGTTGCAGCCGGTGATGAAATTACTCCTGCTATTGCGAAGAGAATTGAAGATGCAGGTATAGAAACTGTAGAAATTCGTTCTGTACTTACCTGCGAAAGCAAGCGTGGATGTTGCGTAAGATGTTATGGTAAAAACCTTGCATCAGGTATTCGTGCACAAAAGGGAGATGCTGTTGGTATCATCGCAGCACAGTCAATCGGTGAGCCTGGTACACAGTTGACACTTCGTACATTCCACGTTGGTGGTGTGGCTGGTTCAGCTTCTGTTGAGTCTACATTGCTTGCCAAGTTCGATGGTTCCATCCAGTTTGACGGTTTGCGTACAGTAACAACTGAAAATAATGAAGGCGAAAAAGTTCAGATCGTAATTGGTCGTACAGGTGAGGTTCGTATCATCGATACCAAGAATGATCGCCTGATGATCACTAACAACATTCCTTACGGCTCTACCCTGATGGTAAAAGATGGTCAGAAAGTAAGCAAAGGTGATGTGATCTGTACATGGGATCCATTCAACAACGTTATCGTCGCAGAAGTAAACGGTGTGTTGAAATTTGAAAACGTTATCGAGGGTGTTACCTATCGTGAAGAATCTGACGAACAAACTGGTCACCGTGAGAAAGTGGTTATTGAAACCCGTGATAAAACAAAGATTCCTTCAATCGTAGTAGAAGGCAAAGAAAATAAATCTTACAACCTGCCTACCGGTAGCCATATCATTCCTGACGAAGGTGATGATGTAAAAGCCGGACAGGTAATTGTGAAAATACCCCGTGTACTTGGAAAACTGAGAGATATCACCGGAGGTCTGCCTCGTGTTACAGAGTTGTTCGAAGCAAGAAACCCAAGCAACCCTGCTGTAGTTTCTGAAATCGATGGTGTGGTAACAATGGGTGCTATCAAGCGTGGTAACCGTGAGATCATCATCGAAGCAAAAGATGGTGTTCAAAAGAAATACCTGGTTCCGTTGACAAGACAGATACTTGCACAAGATGGCGACTTCGTAAAAGCTGGCTCACCATTGAGTGATGGTCAAACATCACCGCAGGATATTCTTTCTATCCAGGGACCATTTGCGGTACAACAGTATGTGGTAAATGAGATCCAGGAAGTATATCGTTTGCAGGGTGTGAAGATCAACGATAAACACATCGAGGTGATCGTTCGCCAGATGATGCGTAAAGTAAGCATCGTTGATCCGGGTGATACACGATTCCTTGAAGATGATTCAGTAGATAAATTCGAATTCGTAGAAGAGAATGATTACATCTTTGATAAGAAGGTGGTGACCGAAATAGGAGATTCCACTAAACTCCGTGCAGGCCAAATCGTAACACTGCGTGAAGTAAGAGAAGAAAACTCTGTACTCCGCAGAAACGATAAGAAGCTGGTTGAATACCGCGACGCTCAGCCTGCGACATCTTCTCCGACATTGTTAGGTATCACAAAAGCATCTCTGGGTGTTCAAAGCTGGATATCTGCAGCATCATTCCAGGAAACAACCAAAGTATTGTCATCAGCTGCCATCCATGGTAAAACAGATGATATGCTCGGTCTGAAGGAGAATGTTATCACAGGTCATCCGATCCCTGCTGGTACTGGACTGCGTGAGTTCGAGAACATGATTGTAGGTAGCAAGGAGGAGTACGAATTGCTGCAAACAACCCGTGAGGCAATGGCCTTTGACGAAGAAGAGTAAGTCAATCGACAATATGCAATAGACAATAGGCAATAGCATTGCAAATTGATAAATAAATCAGGGAGTGAGGTAATCTTGCTCCCTTTTTTGCAATTTTACTATTGCCAATTGCTTATTTTCCCTTGCTGTTAACTGTTTCATAAAGTAACCTGAATCCTTATATTTGCCCACCTATTCATCATTAATTTGCATACATGAAAAATGGTTTGTTGGTTTGGAATATAGTATTGACGCTGCTTGTCGGTTATTTGGTATTTGCACAGTTGAACAAAAAGGGAGATGTTGTTTCCGGCAATAAAAATGCAAGCAGAGATTCAAATGTTGTTAATGCTGGTTTTCGCATCGCCTATTTTGAAATGGATTCAGTAGAAAATCATTTCAACATGGTGAAGGACATAAAAGCGGAGATAACAAAGAAAGATGAAGAATATTCCAATAGCCTGAACCAACTTGATGCTACCTATAAGAATAAAATACTGGAATATCAGCAGAAAGAAAAAAGTGGAACAATGGTGCAAGCCGATTATGAAAAGGCACAGGTAGACCTCCGGCAGTTGGAAGACAGGTTGAAAAACAGGAAACAGGAACTGGATCAGCAGTACCAGGATTTTGTGATGCGTAAAAACCTGGGTGTAAAAAAGAAAATCGAAGATTTTTTAACGGAATATAACAAGGCACAAGGTTATTCTTATATAGTCGCCTACGAGCAGGGATTGTTTTATTACAAGGACACAGCTTATAACATCACCAGCGAAGTGATAAAAGGGTTGAACGAAGAATACAAGAATAAAAAAGATTAAGCAATAATTTTTCCGGTAAAAATCCTTCCGCAGTCCGGAAGGATTTTTTTTGTTCTTGTCTTTTACAATGAAAATGAAGTGAAATACTTATCTTGATAAATAAAAAAAATTGCATGGCAGAACATTCCACTTCTTTTAAACAATCCTTAGGCCTGGTAGATGCAACGATGATTGTGGCTGGTTCAATGATTGGCTCCGGTATTTTTATCGTCAGCGCTGATATGCTGAAGGACCTCGGATCGGCAGGCTGGCTTATTGCTGCATGGTTGATCACTGGCTTTATGACGTTAACTGCTGCACTTAGTTATGGGGAATTAAGTGCTATGTTTCCAAAGGCAGGCGGCCAGTATGTGTATTTAAAAGAAGCATATAATCCTTTTATCGGGTTTCTGTATGGCTGGAGTTTTTTCGCCGTTATTCAAACAGGAACTATTGCTGCTGTTGCCGTGGCTTTTGCCAAATTCTTAGGTTACCTGGCGCCCGGTTTGGGAGATGGAAATGTTTTATGGCAGAGTTCAGGTAGTTTTAAAATAACCGCTGCGCAGTTGGTAGGAATTGCGCTGATCATTCTGCTGACCTATATAAATACAAAGGGCATTAAAACCGGTAAGATCATTCAAACAAGTTTTACAACGGCAAAGTTGCTTGCCTTGTTTGGCCTTATTGCTTTTGGTTTTTTTATAGCCGCCAACTGGGATGTATGGAATCAAAACTGGACCAACGCCTGGGAAATAAAGCAGCACGCAAGCCGCAGCAATTCACCCGGCGTCACGGACTCATGGTTGCCGCTGACAGGCGTCGTTGCCCTTGGTGCTATCGCTTCGGCAATGGTGGGAAGTATTTTCAGCAGTGATGCATGGAATAATGTGACCTTTATTGCAGGAGAAGTAAAGAACCCTAAGCGAAATATTGGTCTTAGCCTGTTTTTGGGTACATTGATCGTTACGATTATATACGTCACTACCAACCTGATGTATATTTCAGTATTACCGGTAAATGAGCTGGCTTTTGCAAAAGACAACCGCATCGCCTTATCAGTCTCTAATGAGATATTCGGCAGCAATGGTGCCATCATTCTTGCCCTGCTGATCATGGTGTCCACGTTTGGTTGTAATAATGGACTGATCCTGGCAGGGGCGAGGGTGTATTATACAATGGCAAAGGACAAATTGTTTTTTCAAAAAACCGGCCAATTGAACAAGAATGCGGTTCCCGAATATGCTTTATGGATACAATGCCTGGTGGCATGCATACTTTGCCTTAGCGGCAAATATGGCGATCTCCTTGACATGGTTTCTTTTGTTGTAGTATTATTTTATGTGCTTACTATCATTGGCATTTTTATACTGCGTAAAAAACGTCCGGATGCAGAGCGGCCTTATAAAGCTTTTGGTTATCCTGTATTGCCGGCCATCTATATTCTAATGGGAATTGCCTTTTGTTTGTTGATGATAAAATATAAACCTCAATACACCTGGCCGGGATTGATCATCGTATTGATAGGTATTCCTCTTTACTACATCGCTGTGTTCTCAAAGAAAAAGGAAGAGTTGTCTTCCTGATATGAAGGTGGTCATTCTTTTTATTTCTTACATCATCACGACAGAATTTGTAATCATTACCGATTTGCTGTTGTCAAATAAAAGCCTTCTTGTATTGGCTTTTATCTAAGCATCGTTAAAAAAACTTGGAAATTCTTCCTGTATAAAATAGCTAATTTCGGCAGCGGAAAACAGCAGTCAGTATTATGTCAAAATACACATTAGCATTACACGGCGGCGCGGGTACAATATTGAAAGAAGATATGACACCGGAGTTGGAAGCCGCTTATCTCGAAGGTTTGGAAGATGCTTTAAAAGCGGGTTATGCTGTGCTGGAAGAAGGCGGTACTGCTACAAATGCAGTGAAAGCAACTGTTGTTGTATTAGAAGACAATATGCTGTTCAATGCAGGACGCGGCTCGGTATTTACCAAAAAAGGGTTGCAGGAAATGGATGCAGCTATTATGGAAGGCCACGATTTAAATGCGGGAGCTGTAGCAGGTGTTCGCAATGTTCGCAATCCCATTGAGCTGGCCATGGAAGTAATGCGCAACAGCAACCATGTATTTCTAAGCGGTAAAGGCGCCAATGATTTCGCCATCAAGCAGGGTATCAAACTGGAGCCCGATGAATTTTTCTTCAGCCAGTTTCGTTACGACCAATGGAAAGCGATCCGGGATTCTGATACTTATTCGCTGGATCATACACACCAGGAATTGGAAGAGCTGATGCGGGATAAAAAATTTGGAACGGTTGGAGCTGTTGCCTGTGATATGGAAGGCAATATTGCAGCAGCAACAAGTACAGGTGGAATGACTAATAAAAAATATGGCCGTATTGGTGATAGTCCTTTAATTGGAGCAGGCACCTATGCCAATAATAAAACCTGTGCTATCAGTTGCACAGGCCATGGAGAACCATTTATCCGTGGGGTTGCGGCATATGATGTCAGCTGCCTGATGGAATATAAAGGAATGAATTTGCAACAGGCCATGGAGGTGGTTGTGTATGATAAACTAGTAAAGCTGGGAGGCGAAGGTGGTATGATCGGCGTGGATGCACTGGGCAATGCAGCTATGATATTTAACAGTGCAGGAATGTACAGAGCGATGATAAACAGTATTGGGGAGAAAGAAGTGGCGATATACAGGTAGATGTTTTTGTAGTCAGCTGCATAGCTACTATCATCGTCTGTTGTGTCACTTGCCGACGCTTTCGGTCGGCATCCCGACATTTATCGTCGGTGACACTTCAACGCCAGCCTACCGGCGGGCAGGTTCGGTAATTCTATTCAGCATTTTAGAAGCGTATTTTTTGTTTCGACACGGCTTCTATTCGTGCTGTTGGTGAGAAACACCAACAGCGGCGTACAAGGCTGAAAGAATAGAAATAGATATTGAAGCAGGTAAAACTTATTATATCCAACTGATTTTTCAAACGGGTATTATTAAAAATAACTTGTATTGCCAGGAGGTGACAAAAAGCTCAGCCAGAACAATGTTGGACAAATTAAGGGAAGACACTTGCCAGTAAAAAGGATTTCCCGGTAGTAATCCAATACTTTTTTAATCAAAATTAGTTCCGCATCGGAAAACCAATACCCAATGTAAATCCCAGATAACTAAGATTTGAGATATCATCCTGTTTATAAGGAATAAAAGTATAATTCACACTAAGGTTCAAACCTGTTTCTCCTCCCTTTTTAAAAGGGATATAAATACCTGCCGAAGGTCTTGCTGCAAAACTAATTTTATTGGTTTCGTTAGGGTATTCGCCAACATATTGTTTGTTGAGGACAGCCGCTCCACCAGCTCCTGCACTCACATAAGGTTGTATGGTTCCGCCCGACATGAAATTGTATCGTGCAGTTGCCAGGAAAGGAATAGTTTGAACAGAATTGGTAAGCACCGCAGAAATATCACTGCCGTCAGATAGTTTATAAAGCCCCCTTGGGAATTTTTGATAGAAGTCCTGGAAGCCTACGTTTAAACCTATGCCCAGTTGGTCGTTGACCCCGTATAAAATAGTGATATCTACTCCACGTAATGATGTCTTGTCTACAAGGTCCTTGAATTGACCCATGGGAGTAGCTCCGGCGATACTTGCAGTCATTCTCACTTCTCCCTGCTGCGCAGCTGCACTCATCACTATTAAGAATGATGCTATTAAGACAGAAAGTATTTTAAATATTTTCATTGTTATATTTTTAGTTGTGTCAGGTTCTTCTTTACCGCGGATACTAAAGCTTACTTTGCTATATAAGGGGATTGTTGAAATAAAGCCTGGGCATGTTTTGACGCCCTTGCAACCGTAAAAGTTCCGCTGCCGCGAACCAATCCACTCCATACCTGGCGCAATTGGTTATTGCTCGCAGCATTTTTTAAATCAAACATATCTACTGCCGCGCCGCCCTCGGTTACGGTATAAGTTCCGTATACCGGCGGAAAATAATAATCATAACCAGGATAGCCCCAATAATAAGGATCCCAGTAACCACCGTAGCCACCCCAATAGGTGGAGTAATCGATGATACCCGTGTAGTCATTGTATATCCTGCTTAAATTTATTCCCAGGTCAGGATTTTCACTATTTCCTACCCTCGTAAATCCGCGGCTTTGCATTTCAGCAGCAATTGCGTCAATAAACGCAGCATCATAATCCGTTCTCTCCCGGGCTACCAATTGGTTATTATCGATGACGGCGGCAGAATCTGCCAAACTAAAGGTGGCATAGGACGAAAAATCGACCGCGCCATCCTGCTTGGTAATATAGAGCGGTTTTTCGTCCGGCTCCAGGTTATCCACTACATTTTTCGTACAGGATTGCAAAACCATGAACCCTGCTAAAACATAAAGAAAATTTTTGCCCACCATGGTAGTTGTATTTATAAAAGTATTACAAACACAATGCCTTTTTTTCATGTGTATTATTTTTTATTGTTTTTTTGTCACATGGAATTCACCATAAAAATTTTCATCGCGGGTGGTATGAATTTGCTCGAAAATTTTTATGGCTCATTTCACAGGCATAATATAAAATCAGCGTTCTATCTTTGCGCCCATGTTGAAATATGCGATCATAGTGGCCGGTGGCTCAGGTACCAGGATGGGTGAAAAATTACCCAAGCAGTTTATCTTATTAAAAGACAAGCCTATTCTTTATTATACCATCAAAACTTTCCTGGAAAGCTATGAAGACCTGCAGGTAATCCTGGTGCTTCCGGTTGATTATATGGATATGGGGCAGGAGATCATCGATGCCTATTTTGATAAAGACCGGATTCGTATCACTGCAGGCGGTGATACCCGCTTTCAGTCTGTAAAAAATGGATTGAAGTTGGTAGAACAGGAGTCGATTATTTTTGTGCATGACGGGGTTCGATGCCTGTTGACTGAAAAACTAATTCACTCCTGTTATGAAAAGGCTGTAGAAACAGGTAGTGCCATTCCGGCCATTGCAAGCAAGGATAGCGT
Organism: Terrimonas pollutisoli; assembly: GCF_029360765.1. Lineage (GTDB taxonomy): Bacteria > Bacteroidota > Bacteroidia > Chitinophagales > Chitinophagaceae > Terrimonas_B > Terrimonas_B pollutisoli. The sequence goes on from NZ_JARKNA010000001.1 coordinate 1,016,728, forward strand.
CCGTATAGTGACTGACGAGGGTAATGACGCTATGGACCGAAATAAAGTAATGATGATTCAAACGCCGCAAACTTTTCATAGCAAAATTCTTTTACCCGCTTACCAGATCGATTATAAAGACAAGTTTACCGATGAAGCAACGGTAGTTGAAGCGTTTGGGTTAAAGGTTTCGTTGGTAGAAGGTGAGGAAACGAATATCAAGATCACAAGACCGCTTGATTTGATGATAGCTGAGAGAATCATTGAGAGCAGCGGTCGGAAGCCTGAGGTTTGAGGGTCGGAAATTTCCAATTCTTAAAATATCTTTTTTTTGTACTCTAACTTCAGACTTCTTATCTCCTCTTTGACCTCATTTCTTCAGCCATTTTAGAAAAAAAGGAAGCTTGTTCAATTTTATTGTAGCATAATTTTCTTCAACGGCGCCGAAGCTGCTATAGAAAAAGGCCAGGTTTCTGATGTCAGATCCTTCGAAATCCAGCATCATTTTTTTTTCCGCATGATCTTTTATAAATGCATCGATCAGCATGTGAGAAGCGCCTATCGTTCGACCATTGGGATGATTACCTACTAGTATATAATAAGCCCGGTCATGCGAAAAAAAGAAGACGGCAGATGCGATCAATTCATTATTGTTGGAGTGAACACCATAAGTTGTAGCCTGGCCTCTTTTTTCCAGGTAATCATACAATCCGGAAAAACGTTCTATATTGTCTGCCGATTCTTTTGAGTAAGTTCTCATTTGCTCTTTTGCCAGGGCAACTACCTGCTTCACATCAAAACCTTTTACGACTTTACAACCCAACTGTTCGGCTTTTTTAATGTTGCGTTGAATATTTTCCCGATAGTTTCTATACAGTTCCTGGTAAGTTTTAGCAAGATCTAATACATAGTTCTTTCGCTGGTAAAGCGGGAAATTTTGTAACGGAAAAACATTCTGGTGGTTGAGATAAATATCCCAAAAAAGAAATGATTTAGGAATGGCATTCAGAAAAGCTTCGACTAATTGGACAGAAATAGTTGGACCAAAAATGCCCAATTGTGCCGTAATAAAAGGCTGATACAAATAGCTAATACCAAACTTACGATTCCAGGTCAATGGCATTACCACCTCATAGTCGTTTAAAACTAAAGCCGACCAATGTTTTGTCATGTGATCGAGGTAATAAGCATAGGCATATATTAATCCATTGGGCGAATGGCTAATGCAACGGTCCCACTTTTCGATATCAATTTTATCCCGTTGGATATATTGTATTGAAAGATCGTTATCCATCAAAGAATAAAATTGCGATTTAATTTTTTCAGGCTGAAACCGGAAACGTTGATGGAAAAAGAAATTGTTTTCAGAAAACGGTTTTTCTTGTCCAGTGTTGATTTGATGTAGTCTTTATAAACTTTGCTGTAAACAAGCGGAGCGTATACATTGATCAACCCCTTAAAAAGAGGCAGTTGGATACCGGCGTCAAAAAGAAATCGATCTTCCGTTGAATTTTTCTTCCAGGCATCGCTGTGCGTACCTATGTCAACAAATAGCTTTAGCGGAATTTTTATTGGCAGCACACTAAGCGGGTTAATATTGGGTGGAATGGAGGTAACCAAATTAAGGGCCATCAGCCAATCATCTGTCCTTCCAATTTTATCGGCCAATAAATCTGTTCTCACTTTGAAGGCTCCGTCCCGTATCATGATCTGTTGGCTGGCGATCCCTTCAAATTCATTACGGCCGACAAAATAATCGCTGTAGGTATAATCTTCATAGCCATTTGGTCCGGTCATGTTTAAATGGTAACTGTCGGTTTCAAATTGTTTGGTAAATGTTTTTGGAGACGTATAGAAAAACTTTCCGGCAAACAACCGGGTCTCAAGACCACCTTCCTTTGCATAGTTGAAAAAATAGTTACCAGTAAAGGCGGTTCTTACAAAATTCTTTCCCTGTTCTATTTTCAGTTCGCCGCTATATGGGTATAAGGCCCGGTTATTTTCTACAACAAAACGAAGCTGGTTTAATGTCCAGTTCTCATTTACCTTCCTGATCTTTGTTCGAATGGAGGTATCATTTGATGGGCTTATCATTGTATCACGATAAAAGTTCAACGATTGCTCATTAATAAGAAAAGTTTTAAACTGGAAAAAACGGGTAAGATCGCTTCGCGGATCTGCTTGTTTCAGCACAAATTTTATAGAAGGAACGATTTTATAAAAAGAAGAAAATGTTTTATTTCCCGCTGAATCGGTAAACCGGTTGATACTAAATGTTGATCCGCTAATACCAAGGTTTATTTTCTCAAAAACACCAGTTGGATAAAAAGAATAATTAACAAGTCCTGTTCCTGTTAAAGTCTTAGAGCCGGTCGCAAACATGGGCGAAAGAAAAAACTGAAGGCGTGAAGGCGGAAGTTTATAATTGGTTACAAAGGCGCCAATCATTAGTTTGTCATAGCTATTAAAACCAGGGAGGGGACCGAAGCCAATTATATTTTTAGACGGGTGATTAATATAATCAGCAAATGATTTAGGGCTGGCTACGAAAATCGGTTTTGCACCTGCCCGTAATTGGGAAGGCAGTGTACCTTTTTTATCCAGTAAAATAAAAAAGGTATCCAGGTTTTGCTTGCTGCTTTCTTCAAAGGTTTTTTTAAAATCAGCAGGCTGCGGATGTTTATTTTGCCATTTTGCATAATATTCCTGCATCGCCTTGTCAAATGCAGTCTTACCTAGTTTCTTTTCCATCCATTCCAACCAGGCGCCGGTTTTATAATAAGCAACTAATCCATAATTGACATGATTAAAATCTTCGCTGTTCGTGTTAATAGGCTGATCTTTTTTTACAGCTGCTTTTGTCTCAAATAAAATCCGCTCCGTACTTTTTATACTTGCACCAGATTTGCCAACATTTATCTCACCCTTGTTGCCATATTTCCATTCGCTATAGCGATTATCGTAAAAGGAATTTAAACCTTCATCAAGCCATGGATATTTTCGCTCATTGCTTCCCAAAGCGCCATAAAACCAATTGTGGCCTATTTCGTGGGCAATAGTATAGTCTAATATTTTTTCATCCGGTGTTGGAGAAATGACTGTAATGGTTGGATACTCCATCCCGCCGCCAAAGCTTTCAGGTCCCTGGACAACACTGACTACTGAATAGGGATAACTGCCGATCCATTCACTTCTTGTTTGTAAAGCGTTCTTCGCAAAGCCAACACTATTGGCCCAATATTTTTCCTGCCCGGTAGTGTAGTAGCTGTAGACGTCTATTATTTTGCCTGATTGTAAAATACAGGTGTCATGCTTTACAATAAAACGTTTATCTGCAAACCATGCAAAGTCGTGTACATTTTCCTGTTTAAACCTAAGCGTTTTTAGTTCTGCGGATGAAACTGGAAATTTTTGTATGATTGTTTTATATGTACCACCTCTTTTTATTTTTTTTCGCAACGGTTGCCAGCTAAAAGATGATCTGTTTTTCAGCCATTCTTTCTCTTCTTCGTTTTGTAATTGACCCGTAGCGGCGACAACATAATTTTCCGGCAACGTGATGCTTACATCGTAGTTGCCAAATTCGCTGTAAAACTCTCCCTGGTCCAGGTAGGGCATTGGGTGCCATCCATCTTTATCATATACCGCCGGTTTGGGATACCATTGTGTCACCTGGTAGCTGTCTCCATCATGCCCGCCTCTTGAAAAATTATAAGGAAGTTGTACATGAAAGGGGGTGGTGATCGTTATTTTTTGTCCCGGTGAAAGAGGAGAGGGGAGATTTAATTTTATGATGTCAATATGTTGCGGATGATCTTCTGTTTCTGCGGTAATATTATCTACTTTAAAATCCAGCCGGTTGATATAACCTCTTTGCTCCTTATTGGAAAAGTAAAATTTGGTATTGCCGTTTTGTAAGAGTTGATCGCTGAAGGCTGTCTTATCTGTTTTATAAGCGTTGGGCCAGATATGAAACCAGATATAATTAAGTGTGTCGGGTGAATTGTTGATATATTCAATTTTTTCAAAGCCGGTTAAAGAATGTGCTTTATCATTGAGTGAAACATTGATCTGGTAGTTGACCTGTTGTTGCCAGTAGTTTGGTTGGCAGTTGACAGTTGATCCTGAGCGGAAGACGAAGGATTGACAGGTAAGGAGAACTAAAGCAGCGAGAAGTTTTTTCACCAAGGATTGTTTTTTCAAAAATAGAATCTAAAATCTGCAATCGCAAACTATGTTCCTGACAGCTGGCTTCATACTTCCTGCCTCGTACTTTATTTACCTTTTCCTTTCAGGATAATCCGTACGGTATGTATCATGATTTTAAAATCGAGGGCCAGGGATATATTTTCTATATACAGCAGATCAAACTTGCTTCTTTCAATCATTTCTTCTACATTCTCCGCATAGCCAAATTGTACCATTCCCCAACTGGTAAGGCCAGGTTTTACTTTCAATAAATATTTGTAATACGGAAATTGTTTGACGACCTGGTCAATATAAAAGCGGCGCTCAGGTCTTGGTCCTACCAGGCTCATGTCTCCCAATAAAATATTCCATAATTGTGGAAGCTCATCCAATCGCCATTTCCGCATCACTTTGCCCCAGGGCGTTATGCGGGGATCATTGTCAGAAGAAAGTGCAGGGCCATTTTTTTCAGCATCGGCTATCATGGACCTGAACTTGTACAGGCGGAACTCTTTTCCTTTATAACCGACTCGTTGCTGGCTATAAAATATCGGACCTTTAGAGGTGAATAAAATTCTCAGTATCACATAAAGCATTAACGGTGATAATAACAGCAGCCCGGATCCCGCTGCCACTACATCGATCAATCGTTTTATGTGCTGCTGCCATTCGGGCATCAGGTTTGTTTTCAGGTCTATTAGCGGAGCTCCGAGTACATTGATCGTTTTTACAGAGCCGGAAAGAATATCCAATACGCCGGGTAGAATTTTTATTTCTACATCTTTTTCGCTCAGCCGGTTGATGGTATTTTCCAATAAAACATGATCGGATTTTTCAATGGCTAATACTACCTGGCTAATGTTGTGCTGATCGATAATATCTTCGAGCTCATTGATAGAACCCAATTTAGGCAAAACGCCATCAATACTATTTTGATTATTATTCTGCGGATTTATAAAGCCAATATACCTGTAGCCTCCATCACGCAGTTTTCTTTCTGTTTCTGAAAAAATTTTTAAAGCATTGTCCCTGCTTCCAATCATCAGGGTATTGAAAAAAACTTTTCCCGTCAGCAATTGGTCTTTTACGATATTGAGCAAAAACCATCTGCCCAGGAACGTTAACATAAAATGAATTCCAAAAAGCAAGGCAAACGCTACATAATTGTATGTGCTGTTGATATTGGGATCACTTAATACAAATACAGAGAAAAAAAGAATGCTTCCCAGTAATGTGCAGATAATGGTAAGATTAAATTCCTCCAATCTCGATTTTTTATACAGGGATGTATAGGTACCTGCCAGCGTATAAATGATAAGCCATCCAACAGGCACGATCAATAAGATATAAAGCCACGAAGTTTTGCTGATCGGAAAGGCTGCCCTGTCACTAAGCATGTTACTCCTTACCAGGTAAAGAAAGAGCCATGCTATAGCAGCCATGAAATAATCGATCGCTATATACCAGCCAACTGATATTTTTTTTCCCGAACTCATCCGTGTGTAATAACATTATGCCCGATCTTGTTGAGTATTTTGTGTGCTACATCCATCGCCATCAGGCCATCCATTTCTGACACAATGGTTTTCGTATTGTGAATAATGGCATTTACAAACTCTTCCAGTTCTTTTTTAATAGCGTTGACTTCAGGCACAGCCGGGTTGGCTACAGCAATTGTTTTTTTACCGGTTGGCGTTTCAATATCAAAAGCAAAGACATTGGAATCCTGCGGTTCTTTTAATTTAATGATCTCTGTTTTTTTGTTTAAAAAGTCAACACCGATATAGGCATCTTTTTGAAAGATGCGCATTTTTCTCATTTTTTTCATGGAGATGCGGCTACTGGTCAGGTTGGCGACACAGCCGTTGTGAAACTCTATCCTGACATTTGCTATGTCGGGGGTTTCTGTCATCACTCCTACGCCGCTTGCCGAAATGTTTTTTACATCACTCTTTACAATGCTCAGGATAATATCGATATCGTGGATCATCAGGTCGAGTATCACACTCACTTCTGTGCCACGGGGATTGAATTGTGCCAGCCGGTGCACTTCAATAAACATCGGGCTTAGCTGCATATCTTTCAGGGCAAGAAAGGCGGGGTTAAACCTCTCCACGTGTCCCACCTGGAACTTAACACCGGATTCCTGGGCTAGCTTTACAAGCAGCCGGGCTTCTTCCATCGTATTGGCCAACGGTTTCTCTACAAACACATGTTTGCTTTTTTTGATGGCCCTTTCACAGAGTTCAAAATGATAATTCGTGGGTGCCACTACATCAATGGCGTCACAGGCATCGATCAGCGTATCGGGAGCCAGGAAGCGAGGAAGCTGGTATTTTTCAGATACTTCCTTTGCGGTATCGTCGTTAGGATCATAAAAGCCAACCAGCTCAACTCCGGGTATTTCCTTCCAGTTGTTCAGGTGAAATTTTCCAAGATGCCCCACGCCCAATACGCCTATTTTTAGCATTTGTAATTGTTTTGAGCGTCAAAGATAATGAAGCGATACAGCAACCTGACTTTCAGTAGCTAATTGAATAAATGCTCGGGGAAAATTTTAGAAAAACTTTTGTTTTAGAGATATCAAATCCCCTATCTTTGCCATCCCAAAAAATGATATCGCAAGATATTATTGAGGAACGGATCGGTAGTTCAGTTGGTTAGAATGCCGCCCTGTCACGGCGGAGGTCGCGGGTTCGAGTCCCGTCCGGTCCGCAGATTGAATTCGCTGAAACACGCTCCCAGAGCGGGTTTCAGCATTTTAGGTTCATTTTCCGGGTCCGCAATTTTTTTAGTCGCTTTTTCTTCCATTTAGCTAATCATCAGTAAGCCAATTGTTTCCCATTTTTTCAATCGCCTGATTTCTTCCTTCACATTAGATACATGAGGGTGCATGTAAGGGGGCAAAAAATAATTTCGATTTTGGTATCCTTGATTCAACGAAACCTATGCCTGATAAAGGTTTTGGTAATTTTGGTTTGCTAAACTCTTTGCCAATTCTTCACTTTTTAAATGCACATAAGGAGGCAAATTATGGAGCCAAAAATGACTATCCTATTTATCGGAAAGAAATCAAGGACTACCAGGCATCAATTGCTCCCTATTTATTTACGGGTAACCATAGCAGGAAAACGTTTTGAGGTAGCCACTCACCGCCATGTTGAGCCGTTTGAATGGTCTTCTTCGGCAGGCAGGGTAATTAGCCGGTTTGAATCTGCAGTGGAAACAAATATGGCCCTTGATGAAATCAAAAGGAAAGTTTATGAGTACAGGGAACGTATCCTTTTGGAGAACAGAGATTTTACTGTTGACAGTCTTAGGGAAAAGTGGTTCGGCCAAGACCGTAATAAACGAACCTTACTGGGCGTATTCAGGTCAAGTATAATGGACCTGGAAAAATTAGTCGCTAAAGGAGTGTACCGTAAATCTACCCTGGTTAAATATAAGTCTACTGAAAAGCACCTGCTTGATTACCTGCATTGGCGCAAGAATGGCTGCGATGTCTTGCTAATCGATCTCAGGATTGAATTTGCCAGCAACTTTGAATATTATTTACAAGCAGAAAAAGGACTTTCTATAAATTCGTCGGGGAAAATGATCAAAAACCTGAAAAAGATAATTCGTGACTGTGTTGACAAGGATTGGTTGGACAAAGATCCATTTTATCGATTTAAAGTTAAACATGTTGATCCGAAAGTTCCTCATTTATCCGTTGAAGAATTGAAAGTTCTGGAAGAAAAGGAAATTACCATCCCACGCCTGGCACTGGTTCGTGATCTGTTTCTGTTCAGTTGTTACAGTGGCTTTGCTTATGTGGATGTCGCCTATCTGACCACAAGTCATATTAAAACCGGCATAGATGGTAAGAAATGGCTAATCAAGAACCGGCAAAAAACAGATATTTCAGAAAGGGTACCGGTACTACCTCCCGTTCAAAAGATATTGGATAAGTATGAATGGTATTGTCGGAAAAGCGGCGGTAAAAAATTACTTCCCGTACCCTCTAACCAAAAAGTAAACGCATATTTAAAGGAGCTGGCCGATGTATGCGGAATAGCTACGAAGATTACATTTCATATGGCCAGGCACACTTTTGCTACAACTGTGACACTTGACAATGGGGTACCCATTGATTCGGTAAGTAAAATGCTGGGGCATAGAAGTATAAAAACCACACAGATTTATGCACAGGTAACGGATAAGAAGATTAGCGATGATACGATAGCTTTATACCAGAAATTCCAAACTCAATATTGATAACTCCTTCAATCGGAGTTTGCCTTAGTGAATCTAACGAGGTAATGCCGGTGAAAACTGTCAGCATCAATAAGGTTCTGCGCACAGGATAAAGACTCGAAATTTCTGGATCTTTTTGTATGTTTAAGCTATGCGGCTATCTGAACCGGAATTTGACATTGTAAGAGGGGTTTATTTAAAACACTTTTCTATAGATATTCCCGATGAAATTTTGAAGGAGTACCAGTTTGTAGTTATGTATAAAGAATTTATCAAATCAGCGACCCCGCAAAAAAGAATCTTGAATGCTTTGTTAGATATAACATTGGATAAGATCCGACTCAACAAGAGATTTCAGAAAATTACGATGATAAGGCTCATACGAAGCCAGTCCCACCCTGAAGTCGTTGATAAAATAATTGCCGAAAAATTATTTGAGTTATTCAGAAGTCTCCTTTGGACCGTAAACGATGAAATTGCCTGGAAACTGAGTGTTTCTCTGCGAGATATTATGCTGACCAAAGAACAGCTATTCTGGTTAATAGATAACTATAAGCGATCAGTACATATTCAGAATCGTTTGTTACGGTATCCGCAGAAAAATACTATTATTTCTGAATGGGCTAAACAAGTTTATTCCAACCATGAGTTAAAGGATAGGGAAGTAGAGCTGGCAGGCTTAATTCTTAATATTGATCAAGGATTTCGATTACAGGATTCGGCCGCGTTTCTTTGGGCAATTCATTATTCCAAACTTCCTGTGAAGACGAAAAAACAATTACTATGGAAAAATCTTTCTCATGATAATTTTCTGGAATTTCTAAAGATATGCGATAGGAATGGCTATACTGATCTAATAAAGAGGTTGTATGAGACGAACAGCCGGTTAATTTTTTCTGATTAAATATCGCTGGCGAATTAACTAAGCATGTATATTGGCTTTCGGGATCAACACTTGCGTCATTGACGAAAATACATCATACGGTTGCATTCTTCCGTGTAATACTTTATCCTTTTTGTCGAAGAACATATGCGATATATCGCTGAATAATGCTGGTTCAACCGGAAACTTTGCATCCGGATTGTGATACATAATCAATCCGTCAGCCCATGCTTCTTCATAGTCAGGATCATCTAAATCAAAAACCTTTCGGATTGGTTCGGTAGCATAAGGGTCCGGATCATACATGCTGACTATTCTCAACATTTTAATATCCTTGTTTCCTAAGCCTGCCAGTTTACCCATGCGATTAAATGTGGTCAGAGTTGCGTTATTTGTGAATAATACGGCGCTTATATTTTCTGCATCAGGCAGGCCAAAAAAATTCGAGGGTATAGTTTTGCTCTTCCAGGTATGACTTTCAATTTTTTCCATCACTGGCTCTACACCATGGCCATTGTCGTGAATATGTCTAACTATATCACCATCGTCGTTAATAGTAATTTTCATTCTATAGCCGTATAGATAGTCAGCCAATGCATCTCTTGACCATGTCATTGAGCCTAAGCTATCCATTGTAGCGGGCATATGGAAATCATGGATAGCCAGAATGAAAGGCTTTCCTTTAATATGGTCCTTTACCCAATATTTCTTTTGCAGTTTAGTATAGAGCGCACTTCCAAATTTAATAGGCATGTAGTCCCTATTGAGCTTGAGCACTTCCAATGCACCCTTTGGTGCTGGTTCGTCAAATGTACTACTACGATTTACTGTCACTGCTTCGATCGCCAGTTGATCTCCAAAATACGAAATGAAATAATCCGGTGCTTGGTAACTGTTATCGATCTTAAATCCAGCCGTGTGTAGATACACATGCAGGTATAACTCCCACAGTCTGGCATCAAAACCTGTAGTTTGAAAATCCTTGATATAGTTGCCATCCACGTCGACATAGCTATACACTATTTCCTTAATCAGATTTCGGGCAGCTTCATACCCTTGCTGTTCGATCATTATTTTAAAGTAGGCATGAAGTTTTTCTGCTGGAACTTGGGGAATCAGTATCTCATTTGGTAAGGCTTTTTCATCTCCTTGTTCGTAAATTTCTTTGCCATCATTTTCGTAGGGGATTAGTGCTATTTTCAAGTAAGAAATCGCCTCCTCTGGAGTCGTATAAAATTTTCTGCAAAAGTCGATAGCACGAAATACTTTCTGTTTGTCCCTGCCAAGTATTACAAATCCGTAGTCTTCATCACTATGATCCCTTGTTACAGTTGCCATTAATTTTTTATCAAATGCCTCAAACCACGCAATTTCCGTTGCCATATACCTCAATAAAGGTGCTCTGACATAGCAGTAGGCATCAAATTGCCTTTTTGTTATTTCACGAATTTTCATGTTCATTCGAAATAATTTTTGATCTGAAATTCTTCGGCATAGTACATTTGCTCCAGATCCTGAATAGTCAATTTGGCACTTTTCCAGTTCAAAAGCAATCCAACATCCCTATAATCCTTGGCCAGAGTTACATATGTCTAGTTTTCTTGTAATTTTCTTTTGAAACCATTTTTTCATCTTAAACAGATGGATATTCCAGGTTCACCATTTGGTCTCCTTCAATAATAGTAAAGGGGTCGTTTTCATGCCTATTCTTGAATTCGATAAAGGTATATTTGTTTTCCGCTTCCAATTTATCCATATCTGGGTTATGTTGAAAATATCCCACTTTTGCACTGCCATCCCGGAAGGTAAGTTTTGTCGGCGCATTTGTAGGTGCATATACACCCGGATATTCAGGATTGATCGCCGAAGCGATCATGTCTTTCGTCATTCCCATCCGTCGTAGTTTATCCTGATGTGCATTTAAATACTTTACTTTCACCTCCTCACTTAAAAATGACTGTTGGATCATATCCGTCACTTCGCCCCTGTGGGTTAGAAGCTGCGTTAAGATTCGCCCGGTTCGTATTGGCTGGATGCTGAGTTTTTCAGCCAGTTCGCGAAAGTTAGGCTGTCCAAAGAAACCATATTCGTTATAAAAATTACTGTCTATATCTCCCTTATACATATCAAGAGCCGTATCTGTTTCATTAGGTGTATGCAGTACGGTACACATTAGGTCGTAGGCAGGGGTTAAGGTATAATCACCCATATCCGTTTGAATCAGTGAAAAATTTTTCAAGTGTGCGTCGCCGTTGGAGAAGAGATAATTGAACAAAACTAGTCTGAAATAATTCTCCAGTGCAGGAGGGTAAGCAGCCACATGCTGCCGGATAAGTTGACCGATTTCCTCGTAAGTTCCTTCGTATTTGAAGTTTTCACCGCGGCTTTGCCGGCTGCGACCACTGATCTGCGCCATATCTTCCTGCAAATACTTGTTTCCATCCGGCTTCACATCAAAGCGGCGGGTGATATAAGCAGGCGTACCGTCTTTGAAATAAATGAGCGCATTGGCCGCGGTTTTGATGCCAAACACCTGCGAAGCAATCTGCATCGTCAGGTGCTCGTTTTCCGGAGCTTGGCCTGGTTCCACGATCAGTACGGTGGGAGGGATAGGCTTTAAGATATATTGACCGCCTTTCTCAACCAGCTTCAGTTCCTTCCCTTCCAGCCGGAGAGAGTATTTGAGCTGTACTCCCGAAATGGAAAGCCGTTTGGTTTTTTCCTGGTAGAGCGGGAGGTTATCCGCTTTCGGGGTATCAAAAGGCAGGACATGCGAAACCTTAGCGCCGTCAAACAGTTGTTTGCGGCAATTCAGGCAATAGCCTTCGATATCGGGTCTGTAGCATCCGGGGCACATGGTCATTCCGTTATTTCTTTTACAGTAATAGCGCCGATAGTATCGTCTCCTGCCGTTTTCAGCAGTCGGGTAAAATCATCTTCTTCGTCAATTTTCAAAAGGCGGCACTGGATGTCTTTATTGATCCCTTCAGCCAGCAGTCCCGTAAAAAAGGAAAAGAGAACAGGGCTTCCGTGTTCCGCCTTGGTCCGGGGAAGGGTCAGGCTGATAGAGGGCAAGGTCGGATCGGCGAGATAGCTTTTAGCGTAGGTGAAGCGGTAGTCATCCGGCGCCCTTTTTTCCAGGTAGCCAGCAAGAATTCCGTTGTTATAGACCTCCGCCTTTGCCATCAATTAGGTTTTTTGACTTGAAGCACCAATTCCATCCCTAACACCGTCGCCAGCTTCTCCAGCGTTTCCACAGAAGGGTTGCCGGTTCCGCTTTCAATGAGATGAATGGTCCGGCTTGTGATCCCGCTCATTTCCGCCAGATCTTCTTGCCGGAGATTCAGGAATTCTCTCCTAAATTTCAATGCTTTTCCCATTTCATCGATAGCCATCGGAAATATATTTCTGATTTCAGCAAAAATAAGAGAAAAATTCCTAAATGGAGGTAAAACAGGAAATATATTTCTGATTTTATTGAATGAGGAGTATTTCCCCAATCTTTTAGGTAAAACCAGAAATATAATTCTGGCAATGTTAAAAATTAAATCAGTTTGGCTGCTTTCGCTATGTTATAAGCATGGCTCATTATTATATCATCGCCGATACTTTTGAGTTTATCAAAAGCATCACGATGGCAATAGCGGAATTTCTCTTTTTGCCCGCAAAAACAGGTACTGGTCCGGCTCGGCCGCTCATGTGTTGCGATATAATTCATAAACTGTAAAGTGAGCTGAATGTCAGTACCGGTCTTTAGTTCATCAGAATAAAACTCATAAATCCCTCTAGCGCCGTGAGAATATTCACCGTTTACATAATAACCTTCCATCCGGCGATGAGTTTGGTTGAATAAATAGGGCAACACTTCTTCCCGTATATATTCCGTTAGCGTAATCCCTTTTTTACAGCGCAGTATTTCTTCGGGCTGCACCTTCACACAGCAGGAAAGTGTGTCTTCATAAACATGCCAGTCAGCGATCTTGGGGATTTTACCGGAGGTTTCAAAAAGCACGGGAAACTCATTCGGGAAATTTTCCGAACAATGAATTTCTATACCATAATCTTCCCAATGCTTTCCTTCTTTATCCACGACAGGCAAAGTTCCCTTTAAGATTTTTTCATCGCCTGCAACGGCTATCGATAAAGAAGGAAATGCAGCAGTAACTACTTCCAGTTGATTAACAAATTGCTCATATCCCTTACTCATAATTCAATTCCCCATGGTCTGGATGAGTATGCGCCCGCTGCCAGTGCTGATGTGGAAGCAGTAGATACTCTGGGTTGTGATGGAGCAAAGTGACAGGGGAACCGATCACCCAAACTTTTTTGCCAATATTTACAAGCCTTTTGCGGGTCAGTTTCCAACAGCGTTTGCTTAGCGTTTTCCACGAATTGTCCCAGGTAATTCATAAAAACATCCTTGTTTTTATAGGACGCAAGTAAATCTTCGCCTACCGGCGTGGTTGGCCGCTCGCACGTAAACGATTTCTTTAACGCAGCATGTATTAACACCAGGGTTTCTTTCAGGGCAATATCATCTCGCTCATGTTCATAGTAATTATTGGCAGCAAGTATGGTCATGATCAGGCCGCAGGGCATCTCTTCTCTTCTCAGATCGCCCCATGCTTTCAGGTAGCGTACAATGCGGCGCAACTGGACGTCTTGTTTTCGGATATCCGTAAGCCACCGCTCGTATTTATCATACATTGCTGCTTCATACAGAAAGGCTTTTTGAAATCCTGAGCGTGTTTTTTCTTCAAACCAGGCAATGAATTCAACAGGGTTACTGAGTATCCATTTTTTTACCTTGTCCGCCAGGTCGGGGCATTCTTTATTGTCTGCATAATAGATGGGCAGGTCAATATGAAATCCACTTTTGTATAACACCCGCACACAGGTGGATTTATCAATCACCTTCTCCACGTCGTCATAATTTGATCCGATTGCTTCGACGACCATTTTATGAAAGACGGCCGGCTCCGGTCTTTTTTCACGAGATAATCTCCCGATAAAATAGATGCCGTCATCTAAGTCATAGTCATTATGCACCGGCGTGATAATGGTGTCCATGACAAACGAACCCTGGCTTTGGAATTCGAGGCTGTCATAAGGTTTGATGATACCTGCAAATTGTTCATGCCGGTTCTGAACTCTTGTACGAAGATTGTTCCTTACAAGAATAAGCTCTCCTCTTTTCGGATCAGAGAGCCGGATAATTTTGTTGTATTCACTGAATACGTTGTGAAGATTTGCCATTGCTATTGAATTTTATATTGTTTTTGATATTTAAAAAATGCCTCGATTGCGGGATCTTTTTTGGTCAGCAGACCACGATCATTTCCTTTCCCACTTATAAATTGGATAGCTTTCTTACTGGCACAATCCAGCCTGACAAGATGTTGCTGTTCGGCGGAAATTTGTTCGGATGGGATTCTTTCATACCGGATTTTTATATCATTCATTTCGCACAGTTTGTTCATAAAATAATCCGTGAAGTGGCTCTGGCCGATAAGCGATGTGTCAAACAGGTCATTTCTCCAATTGATAAAAGAACGCTGCCTTTTCAGGCCAATTGGTTTGCCAGCAGTATTATTCAGGCTGCTGACAGAAAGTATTTCGACTGACGAAAACTCCTTGTCTTTGCCAACGAAATAAGTCAGAGCTTCAATCACACCGACGAGGGTGGGATTATTGGCCCAGACACCACCATCAATGAACTGTTTATGGTTGTAAGCTGGAATCTCGCAGAGCGGGAAATAAGTAGGCGCGGCAGAGGTTGCCAAGGCCACATCCACCAGTAAGGTGTTGTTATCTCTGTCCAGTTTACCATGATCCCGCTTGAATACCCAGGGCCGGGCATCGGTCAGTGAATAGGACGGAACGCAGATCAGGTTATGCAGGTCGGCTATTGTTTTCTTTTCAAAAACGACCTGTAATACTTCTTTCAGGAGCTTATCCGAATACTTACCCCTCCACAGGGTCTGACGGATTATACCTCCAAGCCGGGTGCTTTTGGGAAATATCTTGTCCCCCTGTTCTACATAAATCTTGCTGATATCCTTTGCTGGCATTCTCAGGGCAAGGCAGAGTGCAATCAACCCTCCGGTGGAAGTGCCACATATCATGTCAAAATAGTCCGACAGGGATCCAAACCGTTGTTCCAGGTGTTCCAGTATAGTGGAGGAGTAAAGTCCCTTAATCCCACCACCATCCACGGAAAGAATCTTAAATGCCTTATTTTCAGTGTCGTGTAAATTTTTATCCATTTGTTGCTACTTTTGATCAGGAAACCATCCCTTCTATAAAGCACATTAACCGAATCCCGGAAAAAGTTCCCCATTGGGGTAAAAAAATTTTTTCCGGTTAATAAATAGTGGAAAGAGGAAAACATTTAGAACGCAACCTGAAGAAGCTCGAATCTGTTTCAGAAACAGATTGGGTTAGTGCTTTAAAGATGTGCAAAAGGCATGTAATTACCCGGTTGCGGAAACGAACACTTTTTGGCGCCCATACCGAAGAAAGACTGGGAATGGAACCGGTGGACTATTACGTGAGTTTTGCCTATGATGCCATATTGGATGGCTATTGGGAGTGGAAGGATGGGCGGACGCTGGGACAGCAAATGGTCCGGATTGCTGAGAATCGCATCGGTAAAGAGGTGGAGAAATACAAGGTGGAACATAATGGCCAGTTTGCCATGGCTGGGGACGACATAGATGAATTCTTTTATTCTGAGGACCCGCCACCGGGCGAGCCTACACTGGTACAGGAAGCGGTGTTCAGTAAAAAAATTACCATCATTGAAGAAGTGGTTAAAGGAGATGAAAATCTGGAAATGTTTTGGGAATGTGTGAAAGATGGCATGAAGCGGGATGCCATCGCAGTGTTTATGGAAAAGCAGCCGAAACAAATTGACAAGCTGCGGGAGAAACTGATCAATAAAATTAAAAGCTCTCCTCATTTTCAACTCGGATAACGTATGCAAAAAACAAATGCAGAAATATTACATCATTTCTACAGTTTGCTATTGGAAATGAATTTTCGTGAGGAGAATGAAGCGCCGACGGCGGATGACTTTGCAGATCCCTTTATACAAAAGCATCTTCGTCAAATAAAGCTTAAAATAGCAAAGAATAAGGC
Source organism: Terrimonas pollutisoli (assembly GCF_029360765.1). GTDB lineage: Bacteria > Bacteroidota > Bacteroidia > Chitinophagales > Chitinophagaceae > Terrimonas_B > Terrimonas_B pollutisoli. Next base: position 1,033,154 of record NZ_JARKNA010000001.1, read on the forward strand.
TGAACTGAAGAGAAGTACTTACCAATCCATTCTTCAGGAAATTGACCGTTTAAGAAAGATTGGGACAGACGAGCTAAAGAAATTATTAACGCCAAAAGAAGTTTTACAATTACAACCCCTGTTTAGCAAGTTTGAATCCTTGAGTAAAAAGGACCAAGAGTCCATTGCAGAAGACCAGGAATTGCTGCAGCTTATTAGTGCTTTGAAGGATAAGCTCGATAAATCCAATCCCGATGAGTAATCCCGTACACGCAGCCGTTACTCTTTTGAATGAACTCGGTTGGTCAGATCCCTCCGATATGACAATGGAGGACATTGCCTGGGCCAAAGGGTTAATTGTCAGGTACAGTGAAATGGATGGATCGCAAGGAAGGATTTTGATGACTAAGGATGAGGCTATCATTACAATTAATAGCGCTATCACTTACCAGCCTAAAATTAATTACATTATTGCGCATGAAATCGGTCATTCACAGTTGCATCGGCAGCTTTCACTCTTTAATGATAGTGATAAAACCTTGTCTGAATGGTATGCGCAAGGTCGCCACGAAAACGAAGCAAATACATTTGCCGCAGAGTTATTAATGCCCCGTGATTTGTTTGTTAGGAAAGTCAAGAAAAAAAAGCTCGAAGTGCAGCTCATTGAAGGAGTGGCCGAATATTTCAAGGCATCCAAGACAGCAGCATTTCTTCGGTATCGCGATTTGGGAGATTTTCCAGTAATGATCATTTTTATTGAAGATGGAATTATAAAATGGAAAAGTTGTTCGGAAGACTTTCCATACAAATGGCTGACTATAGGAAGCAAATTGCCTGCCTATACAGTAGCTGGTGACTGTTATTACAGGCAGGTTGAGGAAAAAAAGCCTGCAAAGGTGGATGCGCTTGAATGGTTTCCTGAAGACTATGCCTGCCAAAGAGCCGAAAGAGCAAAATTATGGGAGCAATGTTTTCCCAGCACAAAGGACAGTATTGTAACCTGTCTTTGGACTGCGTAAATAAACTGAATTTATTTAATTAACGTATGAATAAAATGGTTATTACCAGGAAGCACAAAAAGGAATTTGAACTTCACATGCTCCGCAAATTCATATCGCATGAATCTCATGGTCTGAGAGTTAAAACAATTGACGAAGGAGAAACACCGGATTTTATCATACGTGAGCTCACAAAAAGTATAAGCATTGAATTAACCCGGCTTATTCTGCCTGATTTAATGAAAGAGGAACAATTTCAGGAAAAGCTGGTTAATCTTGCCTGGAAAAAGTTCAAGTCCAAGTACCCGGACAAATTGCAGGTTCTCGTAAACTTTTCGAATGAAGTGATCAGATGCTCAGCCAATGAAATCGATATGTATGTGGATCAGTTATTGAAAATAGTTGAGCCCCTGTTTTTGGCCAACAGGAAATTTGAGTTCCATCTTACTTCGGTGGGAAGGGGAAGGAGGTTCAATAAATTCGTAGACTCCATCTCTATTGGGAATAATCTGGATCTTGATAACTGGCAGCCCTTCGGAGCCTTCCGGGTAAACCAGGTAGATCAGCAGTGGGTTCGGGATGTAGTAAAGTCAAAGGAAGACAAGATTTCCCAATACTCCGAAAAGTGTGAAGAAAACTGGCTTTTACTCCTCGCCAATTTCGGCCATGAATCATCTACTCACGAGTATGATTATATGGTATTGAACGATTTTCAATCCGCCTTTGATCGCATCTATCTTTATAAATACATGGATAATTCTTATGCAAGGATTTTATGACAATGGGGAAGCGGTAATTGAAATGGCGTAGGTGAAAATTTTTCATTTCGCATATATTTCTTGTTCCAATCCTTTCTTGTATTTCTCAATCAGGTCCAGTAAGAAGAGGACACTTTCCTCCTTAACCGTATTTCTGTCAAATTGAATGGTTTGTTTGTTATAGTTCTCGCGATTGCCTTTTGCAGCAAGTATTTTCTCAATGTCTGGAGGCACAAAGAAACTCGCTTTTTCATGCAAATATTTCTTAAACTCATTGACGTAAATATTAAGCCCTGCAAAGTCAAAGTCCCCAAAATGTAAATAGCCGTTGGGAATTTTTTGCAACCACCTCACTAAATCTTTGCTCTGCGGATACCGCGAAACGAAAAGCGGTTGAATTTTATCAAAGAGTTTACTATGCTTTTGAATATGCCGGAAGTTCTCAGGATTTTCTATCCCAACGATTGTGATGTCATAACAAGGGAGGAAGTTTTCAAAATCATATATGAATGTAAAAACTCCTTCTTGTGGTTGAATAATGATTTGTTTGCTGTTTAATATGCATTCAACAGGATGATAACTGTTGACCAAAAAACCTTTAAAGGTTCTTATGCTCTTAACCTTCGAGTTTGAGGAAATATCAACAGCCTCCGAACGGCTTAGATCTGTCCGTTGCAACCCGGCAATATAGTTCTCCAGGTTGTCTATCCCGAAGTGATTTTGAAGATAAGCGATAAGCTTATTCCTGTCTGTGAGATAGACCAGCGTTTTGCTTCTTCCTTGAATTTGTTTCTTTAGAATCCCGTTTTCGATCATTGAATCAAAAATGACATGCTTCAATTTGCTGAATGGAATTTTCTCTCCAGTCTGCATCAAAATAAGCTTTTCTGCTATGGAGACGGGTAGCTTCATGATTCTGAATATTGTGTGAGGATTCGTTTAACTCTTGTGATGCTTTTCTCGTCTTTGCTTAATTTATAAATGTGATCAAAAGCAAGTGCATCATTTTCTATTGGTGAGCCGCTTATCAGGCGAATGTTCCTGTCTCTGGCAAATTGCAAAATGCCTCTCACATTGTTCGGGTGAAGTTTGCCAATCTCATCCATCATGCAATGCAATTGAAAATCTTTAAACTTTTTTGATGCTCCTTCTTTGAAAACATTCAGCAGCATGATATTCAACATCGCTTTTACCAATACATCCGTTCCGTCTGAACCAACATTTGCAAGCTTTTCAACCCAACCTGAATCATTATCATTCTCAATAATCCGGAACTTCAGTTCAAACGAATCGGAAAGCAAAATGAAATCCCGTTTCAACTCGCCTATTTTCTTTGCGAATTGCTTCAGCAAATCAACTGCATCCTTATTTTTCTTTTCCTGATTTTCTCCCGAAAACAAGTTGGCCTGGCCTAACTCCATTACATTGTCGTCATTGTAGTTTTTGATCATGAGGAGCAACTGTACTATTTCATTTTTGCTGTCGTCAACTTTCAATTCAATTTTCTTGATTACTCCTGCAAAATTCTTTTTGTCAAAGTCGTCATTGATTTTCACGATTACTTTTTGAATCTCCCCCGAATTTGAAACCAGGCTGGTTGTTTGTGTCGCAATAGTTGAAACAATTAAGGCAAATCTTTCATTGACTTCTTTTTCTATCCTGTCAATTTTCTTTTCCTCAATAAAGTCGGATAGCATCAATGCAAAATAGAGGAATGATTTATCATCTGTCAATTGTTTTTTGAACTTGAAAACATTATCGTCATTAAACTTTCCTAAGAAGTCGGTGGTGGTTGATCTTAAATCATCCTTTTTCGTTCTTAGTTTCTGATTTTCTAAATCATTGATCTCGTCAATTAAAATCTTTACTCGCTTGCCTGTTTCGTTTTCATCGGCTATACTGGAAAAATACTCTTGAATAGTTTTGAAGAATGAAAGCTCCTTGAAATTGCTGAAAGCTTCGTTATCTTCTTTAATTAAGTCCAAATCTTTCTGTAAGCTCCTAATCATTTCCAGAACTACTTCCAGCTCCTTGTCAATATTTTCTTTTTGTTGTTTGTATTTCTGTTCTTCTTGTTCTAGTTGCTTTTCAAATTTGTGCTTCTCGTTTTTAAACTCATCAACTCTATCAAGATAATCTCTCTTATCCTTTTTGTAATCTGAAACAGTGTCTCGGTTATCCTCTATGAATTGAAGTTCGGCGCTAATCGTTTCCAGCTTTTTATCAATCTCTGCCAATCGCTGCGTGTCTGCGCCCTTCTTTGAAAACTCTGTTTGCTTTTGAGATAGTATTTCTTCTTTCCTCTTGGAAGATGCGTCGCTTTCTATTTTTATTTCTGCTTCAATATTTATTAGAAGCTCTTTAACTCTTTGTTCTTCGTTTTTAATCTTCTTATCTCTTTCTGCTTCTTTTCCTTTGATTGATTTTGTTAAGTCGCCTTCAAATCTGGCCACTTCATCTTTCGCTTGCAACTCTGATGTTGTAGCTTCTCCAATAGCCAACTCATATTTTTCAAGTTGAAGTTTCTTTTCGATTTCTGCCTTTTGGGAAAGTTCGTTTCGATTTACTGTTGCTTTATCTTTCTTGGTTTGGTTTTGACCAATTAAATATTCATTTTCCTTTATAGAATCTTTCCTCTCCCTGATTTTTGGCTGATATTTTCTTTTCAGATTTTCTTTATCCCTTTCAAGTTTCTGAGTGAGTTCAGAAATCCCTTTACTGATGTTTTCAATCTTTTCTTTCAGCCCATCTTTTTCTCTTTCGTAATCAGCAACGGTCTTTACAGTTTTGATAATTTCATTAAGGTCAATTTCAACTCCGTAAAAATTGCCGGTCTTGCCGATCAATTTTGGCGAGAGGGAAGTGTGGAACAGAACATTCTTTTCGTCAATCACTTTACCGATTGTGGTTTCCCAACCAGGATAGTGTTCGGTAAGCCACCCATACAATGAACTCTTACTATTTTCAATGTAGGTTTCAATTTCAGAAATCTTGGCATTTGCTTCAGCAATTTGTCCGTCTAACTTTTCTTTCTCTCTCTCAACTGTTTTCTGCAATTCCTTTTCATCAAGTTCCCAATTTTTCTGAATAGTGTCAATTTCCCTTTTTGAATGTTCATTTTGTGAAGACAGTTCCCTCACCGCATTTCCGAATGTTTTTATTTCTGAATCCAGCTTAGTGATTTCTTCTTCAAAGAATCTTTTGTGCTTTATTCCTTCCCTTTCAATCTCCAACTTTTTTGTGTTCCTTTTTCTCTCCTCCCAAACTTCCCTTGCGTTTTCTATTTCTTTTTGATACCCTGCTCGCAAATCAGTTATTTGCTTGTCAAAACTCTTTCTTATTTCGGTTTGATACCTATTGAAATCAGAATTGATTTTGTTCCTCTCAGCTTCTTGAGCATTGATAAATTCTTTCAGTTGGTTTCCCAACTGGTCAAGCATCGCTTGATACTTTTGTGCTAATTCTTTGAACTGTGTTGTAAGTAGTTCCTTTTCATCAAGCAGCCTTTTCTGTTCTCTCTCATGTGTTGCTTTCTTTTCAACTCTTTCAATGATCTGAGCGATTTTTTTCTGCTGATATTCTTCTGTGAGCCGTTTTGTCGTTTTTAACTTGTCGTCATAGACACTTATTTCACTTAAAAGTTTTTTCTCTTTTGATTTGAATGTCTCCGTTAGTTTTGCCAGCTTAGTTTTCAAAACATCTTCATGATCTTTCTGCTTCTCTAATCGATTTGTAAGGTCCGGCTCCTCCTGTTCATTCTTGTTTACAGCCCAGGCCAACTGTTTTGCAAGCTGAATTTTTTCTCTTTCCAGATTCTTAATGACAATGTAAAGTTTGGAGATAGATTCTGCCTGTGCTGTTGCACTTGGCGTTTTGAATTTTCTTATGTCAGAAAGTTGTGCTTCAAATCCAGTTAAGTGGTGAGCATGTTGTTTCAAATCAATACTAAAATCATTATCCAAAGACATGATAATTGTTTGCTTGATGAACTCAGCTTCCATTTTTGAATTGAGAAAGACATTCTGAATTGTTTTCGGGATATATTGATAATCCTTGCTTTCAAGAATTGAGTATCGCTTCAGTTCGGTTTTTTTTCCATCATGATTTCCAAAAAGGATGTCTCTGTATTCTTTATGCTCCTCAATCTTTCTCTTAGTGTAGAATACCTTATTTTGGTCAAGCCGCTCTGCAATGCCATCCCAACTGTCAGAAACATTCCCATTTTCACTTACGAAATACTTTCTGTTGTATTCTCCGTCAAAAAATCTGAAACAAACTTTGTGTTGCGACTTGTAAGAAACTACGCAAAACTTACTTTCATCACGAATCACTTCATAAATTATGTATGCATTTGAATCTTTGAAATAGTAATCAGTGTAAGATGTTTTCTGTTTCGGTATTCCTAAACCAAAGGTGTCGGCATTGTAAAAGAACAGAATAGCCCTCAGCAATGTGCTTTTGCCCACACCTTGTGTTCCTATAAAATGAACATTGCCGTCAAGATTTATTTCAGCATAACGTATTCGTGCACTATTGATGAATATAACTTTATTCAGGTATCTCATGTTGAACTTCCTCGGGAATATTAATATTGTTTATGAGCTCCTCAAGGTATTTGAAGGATGAAAGCACCTTGTATGATTTCAGGATTTCATTTTCTATTTCTGCAAAGCCGTCTTTACAAAGCGCTTCAACTATTTTAGTTACCACTTCGGGATAAGGAGTTTTCTCATCTATTTTGAGAATACCTTTTAATCCATCTGCTTTATTTTTCAGAACTGCCTCAACACTTATTTTAACTGCAATTTCGTGAGGTGAAAAACTGTATCCCGAACCAAAAGTATTATCAAATGCTTTGAAGAAGTCGACAATATCAATCCACTTGCAAGCGGTTTCTAATTTTCTTTCAAGGTCAGCTTTTGATTCATCCTTTCGGGAGAAGTAATAAAACTCGTCGCCCTTTTCAAGAATAAAATTGATTGAATTGAAGTAATCGTAAAGTGTTTCAAAATTTTCGCTTTCGTCAAGAATTTCAAAAAGTTTGGAGATGCGAATGTCAGAACTATTGGAACAAATGAATTGCCCCTTATTTAATAGCTCAAAAATTTCTCCTGTTTGTCTTGGAACATTCATGTTGACCTTTATTTTGGATAAACTAAAGCGTATTCAATCTTGCCTTGTCTTTCAAATCGTTCTGATACCTCAAACTCGTTTTCAAATACTGAAATCACTTGACAGTAAATTGTAACTCTCTCAGCAAAGGAGACCTCTCTCGGAAAGCCGTATTCTAAAATGTAGTCAAACAGATGTTTACCTGATGTAACAAACCCCTTTTTGACTTCATGTAAATTGATATGAATTTCCTTTTCTGATTCAGTTTTCAATTCATCTTCTGAAAGATTTTCTGCAAAGAGTTTTTTAGGATTTATCCCTGATTTGTACTTAGAGTTGATTTTTTTGATTAGTTGATAAACATCATCTTTCTGCAAAGTTTCCAGGGAAAGTTTTAAAGAATATGACGGTTTGGCTTCAAAAGCAAGTAAATGGGTGTTTGACAAGACTTCAATGATATTTGTTTTATGTTTGATTTCAAACTGGTCTCTCAGGTATTTTAACTGCCTCAATTTCCCGATAAATTTGCTTTGGTATTTTATCTGGTTTATGTATTCAATGATTTGCTTTCGGGTTTCAATCAGATTTTGTCTTGATTCGGTTAGCTCCAAAATCAAATCGGTTTTAATATGTTTCAGTTCTTCGTCAGTTGCAGTTTTGAAAAAAGTCAGTTCATCCTCATTCAGTAATTTTTCAGTCTGCACAATCATTTGCTGAATGGCTTCTAATTTCGACTTGTAATTTTCAAGTTTGGAAAGTTTGATTTTGTAGTTCGGTTCAGTTTTGAAAGCGTTTTCAATATTTCGGTTCAAATCAACAATGTTCCTCATTGTTATTCTTCCAATTTTTCGCAATACAGATTTCACAGCCTTCAGATATCGGAATCTTTCACTGTCGCTTGATGCTTGCAGATAATAAAGCATGTACTCATCTTTTACCTGCTTGATGTTTTCATTAATGTAGGAGGTATTGATTTCTTCATTGACTTCCAGAATATTTTCAAAGAATTTTAGAAACTGGTCGTCAAGTTCAAGTAGATTTCCGTTCTGCCGGATAATGTTTTTGTTAAGTAAGAGTTTAATGACATCCTCGTTGCCCTCCATCAAGTCGAGTGCGTACTCATACTTGTATGTAAGCGATTTCCGCTTTTCAAACATCTCAGCTAAAAGTTTGTGCCCCCGGCTAAGAGTATTTAGTAATTCTCGTATGGAATTGAAATGATTCATTCGCTAGATACAGAATTCTGAGATTGCCAGGGATTTGTAAGCGATTTTTTCCGCTATTCGTCGTTTCCCCAACCCCTTCACTAACTTATACACGTCAACTTTATTTTCACCTGGCCCGGAAATGTTCCGATGCATGTTAGTGAAATTTTAGACAATTATTTTATCTCTAAGCACACAAGCTGTGTACAAAATATTGTTTTTAATTAGAATTGTGGTACTTTCATTGAAGGTATTTATTCGGACATTTTGAAAATTACTGGCTTTTAAGTATTTGATAAACAACAAATTACAAGGATAAAACCGGCGCCGTCCGGTCCGCAGAAATGGTTGCCTAAAACCCGCTCTGGTAGCGGGTTTTACTTTTTCGGGTCTATCTGCGGGTCTATCATTTGATAGACCCGGGTTTCCACTTATAAACCGGGCTGATTTTCCCACAGTTTTTTGATCATGCGAGCCTTTTTAATATGGTCTACTTTGATGTATTTTTTGAAGGCTTTTTCCGTATTATGGCCGCTTACCGCCATGATCAAATCACTGGGTGTGCCGGCAAGGTATTTAAAATTTTCCATGCTGACCTTCGGGAGCCGCATGTCGTATTTGTCAATCAGGATGTGCTTTGTATCTTCTCTTAAAGGAACAACAACGGGATTGCCTGTCTTGTACTGCCTTACATGAAGCATTCCATCTTGCAGATGATCTAAGTTTAATATTGAATAATCACTAAAACGAAATCCTGTCAGGCAACCTACGATAAAAATATCCCTGTATTTAACTAACCATGGATTTTCGGATAGTTCGAGCCGGTATATTTTGGAAAGTTCTCTCCAATTCAGAAAAACGCTCTCCACATCTTCCTCCAGGCACATGAAACAAGTTAGGTCGATATAAGGAATGATTTTTTTCCGAATTCTGTCTTTGATAAAAATTTTTAATTGTTTGATAGTTTTTCCAACAGTGTTCATTCGAAGACCTTTTACAATCTTTGCCCGTGACATGTTTGTCTTCTCAAGGAAATATTAAAAATTAGCAAAACCTTCTTTTTACAAATTGCATCATAAAAGGATATATTGATCGAATGGATGATGAAGGAAACACAAATGAGAAAAAACAATAAATCCAACTGGAATAGAAAAACCCGGAGAATTTCCAGAAACCCGCTTACGACGATGTGCAACAACTTGAAACTGGGATCACAGAAAAATTACGGAAGGCTGAAGACATGGTGACCTATGCACTAAAGCAAAAAGACACTTGTCCAATAAAGTTTTTAAAAGAGAACTTCCATTTACAAACTAATTGGAAACTTGAACAAATGTCTGACCCAGCAAAGTGTTTGGATATTTATTGGAATATCGATGATTATGTAGAAAGCAAAAGAAGTACTGTGAAGCATTGTACTATCAACGTCATAAATGCAATGAAAGCACACTTAAAAAGTTCCCATCACTTTTGATTCATTTGATATGAATTTTTATGAAGAATTTGTTAAGTACCTCACTTACGATATTATTCAACTAAGAAGAAAGGAAGTTATCAAAGGGCTGAAAGTAAACCGCGTTGGCAAAACTATTAAGCACCTGAAATCTTTCCTCAAAAACAGGATGCGGAAGAAGATTATTCCTTTTATGGATTTAGGAGTTTATAAAGTAATGGAGGAAGAAGTAGATACAGTCTATCTCACCTGGCAGGAATTATCACTGATCTATCATCTCGATCTTTCTTCAAATACGAATCTTGAAAAATACCGGGATCTGTGTAGCTACTAATTTCAGAAACTTTAAGTGTTTAACATCAATGTAAGCCAGTCCCGTAAAACAGCAGAACAAGAATACATCACGTACCTGGCTTAACCGGTCAATTTTAAATCATTTGGTTGCTAAGGCTTGAAGTTCTTCTTCAGTTCTGATAAGTTAACAATGGTGTAAATTGATACATTCATTTTTGTTAATTTTACTTAATATTTTATTGGCTTATGAAGCGGAATCTATGCTGCCAGGTGCAAAGTTTTCCCGAATTAAACTTGATTTGATGCGTTTTCTTATTTGGGTAGTTTTACTGTTACAGGCACTTTCTGTTTTTGCGCAAAGTGAACATTATAATTTTTACAAACTCGATAATAATACGGGGCTTTCAAATAACCAGGTCAATGCTATATTAAATGACCAGGATGGTTTCTTATGGTTTGGCACTATGTCGGGCCTGAACCGGTATGATGGATATTCCTGCAAGGTATTTCGTAAAAATTATAATGATAGTTCTTCGGTGCTGGATAATAGTATCCAGTCACTTTTTGAGCTTCCCGATGGAAAGATCTGGGTAATGACAATGGGAGGTGCCTGTATTTATAATTCTCGTATCGAAAAATTCGATGCTGACTATAATAGCTATTTACAATCTCTGGGTCTGCCTGCCGGTCCAATTAACAAAGTCGTAAAAGGAAACAACGGTAGATATTGGTTTCTTTACGACAATTTTGATCTATACTTATATTCAGGTACTGGCAAAAAAGCAAATTCTTCCAGGCTGAACCCCGTCTTCAATAGTTCTGAAAAAATTGCTGCCATAAAAGAAACAAAAGATGGAAAATTATGGCTCGTGTCTCAGAATGGATTTTTACAGGAGTATGATATAAATTCAAACAAGATCATTTTCTCCACTACCGTGATCCAAAATCTGAACAAAGAAAATAATCCATTTAACCTTTTTATAGATAATGATGGCGATGTGTGGGCGTGGGCCCTCAACAATGGAGTTTTTCTTTTTCAACCACGATATAATTCCTTCAAACAGTTTAATGCAAATTCATTTCCTTCCAGGCTTAATACGAACCTGGTAACCGGGGTCGTTCAGGATAACAATGGTTTGATTTGGGTGGCTACTGATCATGGCGGTGTAAACCTGATCAATAAAAAAAACAACTTCAGCATCAGCTATCTTCTCAATGACCCCAAGAATCCCCGGACGCTTAGCCAAAACAGCATAATAGGATTGTATAAAGATGATAACGGAATTATCTGGCTGGGAACCCATAAACACGGAGTTAATTATTCAAACAGCAACATTGTGCGGTTTCCGCTTTATCGTCACGAGGAATCGAATGCAGCGAGTCTTCCTTATGACGATATAAACAGGTTTGTTGAAGATAAATCCGGTAATCTCTGGATTGGGACCAATGGAGGGGGATTGATTTTTTTTGACAGGAAACGAAATACATTTAAACAGTACCTGCACGACCCGAACAATAAAACCAGCCTGAGCAATAACGTAATTGTAAGTTTATGTGTCGATCATGAGAATGTTCTCTGGATAGGAACCTTCTTTGGCGGCCTCAACAGCTTCGACGGTCAGCAATTCACACGCTACCGGCATAGTGACGGTGATTCTTCGAGCCTGGCGAATGATCATGTGTGGGAAATATTTGAAGACAGGGAGCAGAATTTGTGGATAGGTACGTTAGGCAGCGGGTTGGATATTTTTAACAGGGAAACAAACGGGTTTAAACATATTCAATATAAGGGAGCGTTGCAGGATCTAGGGCCTTTCAACTATATATCCTCCATTATGCAGGATAAAAAAGGGAATGTATGGGTTGGTACAAATGGCGGGATCGCCGTCTTTGAAAAGGGTAACACTACTACGGTTTTTTATCAAAGCTCAAAAGATAAAAATGATTTAAGCAATAATAATGTTACTTGTTTTTTTGAAGACAGCAAGGGAAGAATTTGGGTAGGTACCCGGGAGGGATTGAATTTGTTCAATGAGCAGGCAAAACAATTTCAGACATTCACCACATCCGATGGCCTTCCCGATGATATGATATTAAATATTCTTGAAGATAACCATCAGACATTTTGGATTTCCACACCCAACGGACTTTATAATGCCATTCCAAAACAAGACAAAGCTGGTCTTGTTTTTTCTGTAATTGGTTACAACGAGACGAATAATTTGCAGTACCGTGAATTCAATGACTTTGCAGCACTCAAAACCCGTGCGGGCGAACTGATCTTCGGAGGTCCTTCAGGGTTTAATATTATTAATCCTGATAACATTCAGAAACCTTTGTATCGCCCTAAAATTGTTTTCACCGGTTTGCAAATATTAGATAATACAGTTGAGCCGGGTGAATTGATCAATAAACGGGTTCTCCTGGAGCAATCTTTGTCACAACTTCAAAGTATTAAGTTGAAGTATAAAGAAAATGTTTTCTCCGTTGAATTTGCCTCCCTGGATTTTGGTAACAGTGCCAGCAATAAATACGCATACATGCTGGAAGGATTTAATTCAGACTGGTTATATGTAGATGGCACCCAGCGAAAAGTCACTTATACAAACCTGAATCCCGGCACTTATACGCTTAAGATAAAAGTATTAGGCATGGATGGTTTGTGGAGTGATATAAAAGCTTTGCGGATTGATATTGAGCCACCTTTTTGGCGAACCAGCATTGCATATATTATTTATGCGCTGATCTTCGCAGGATTGTTTTTGCTTGCCCGACGCATTACATTAGACAGAATTCACATGCGCTACGAAGTACAGCAAGCATATGCCCTGGAACGGCTAAAGACAAAGTTCTTTACTAATGTAAGTCATGAATTTCGCACGCCATTGAGCCTGATTATTGCTCCCTTAGATAAGATCATTAAACATACTGGGGATGAAGAACAAAAAAAGCAGTTAAATCTTGTTCAACGCAATGCCAAACGTTTATTAAGCCTGGTAAATCAACTGCTCGATTTCAGGAAGATGGAAGTGCAGGGGATAAAATTGCACCCTGCTATTGGTGACATTATCGGTTTTAGTAAAGATATCAGCGACTCCTTTACGGATATAGCCGAAAAGAAGAATATCCGGCTTTCATTCTCGTCTGACATTGACAGCCTTGAAATCTTTTTTGACAGGGATAAGATCGAAAAGATTTTATTCAACCTGCTATCCAATGCTTTTAAATACACACATGAAAATGGAACGGTGAGCATTCACCTGGCGTACAAACCCGCTGCAGATAATGAGGATGACGGAACGCTGGCCATAGAGGTAAAAGATACGGGGATTGGAATTCCGGCCGATCAGCATGAAAAGATTTTTGAACGGTTCTTTCAAACAGATGTTCCTCAAAACATGGTGAACCAGGGAACCGGTATTGGGCTGGCTATTACAAAAGAGTTTGTAAAGTTGCATAACGGCATCATCACTGTAAAAAGCGAACCAGAGCAGGGAACCTGTTTTACAGTTTTACTTCCGGCAAAAAAGATTTATGACACTTCGGTTCGAAATGTCACCAATCCGGTGCTGGTTGAAGATGCGGAGCAAATGATGACTGAGGAAAGCCAAAAGACCGGACGAAAAAAAACAATTCTGGTAGTAGAAGACAATGAAGATATCCGCTTCTATTTAAAAGATAACCTGAAAGGGCTGTATAAAGTAGAAGAAGCAACTAACGGAAAAGAAGGCTGGGAAAAAATTAAACAACTAAACCCCGACCTTGTAGTAAGCGACATTATGATGCCTTTGATGGATGGAGTTGAACTGGCCCGGAAAATTAAAACTGAAACGCTTACGGCGCATATCCCCGTCATCCTGCTTACGGCAATGGGAAGTGAGGAAAAACAATTAGAAGGTTTGAAGGCGGGTGTGAACGATTATATCACCAAGCCCTTCACTTTCGAAATTCTGGCTTCCCGCATCCGGAATTTACTGTCTCAGCAGGAATTGTTGCAAAAAAGGTTTCAAAAGCAAATTGAGGTAAATCCAGCGGAGGTAACTATAAACTCTGTTGATGAGAAATTCTTGAAACAGGCTTTGGACATTGTCGAAAAAAACATAGATAACGCTGCTTTTTCAGTGGAGGATTTCAGTCGTGACATGTTTATGAACCGTGCGACTTTATATAGAAAAATAGTGTCCCTGACCGGCAAGGCGCCAGCAGATTTTATTCGTTTAATCCGGTTGAAAAGGGGGGCACAGTTACTGGCGAAAAGCGGTATGTCGATCGCTGAAATTGCATACGAAGTAGGTTTCACCGACCCCAAATACTTCTCGAAAACGTTTAAAGAAGAATTCGGCGTACTGCCCTCAAAGTATGTTGCGGATAAGAAGGAGAACGATGTTTAAGGTCTCTCAGGTAGAACAAAGGGCTTATAACAACTAACAATACCTTGTTTGCATTTTTTGTAATTACCGGATGCACGAAAATGAGCTGTCATTGCAAATATGGCCAGCCAGGCTTATGAGAGGGAAGTGTCGCCAAAATGGCATATGTCGGCATTAAGCGTTATTGCAAAGTCCCTTTAGAAAAAAGCGGCTAAACAAAAAGGGAAATACACTTGAATGCTCTTTGCTTCTTTCAGCCTACACTGAAAATCACTTATTTGCACCGTGTACACCCCTAATCTGCACCCTCTGTCCTCCTGACTCAAGTGTTTCAGAGGTAGTTTTACAGCATTCTTTCAAGTGAAAGATTGCTTTATATGAAAAAACGACTGCTGCTGCTTTGCCTCCTGTTTGCCTGTGTTTTTAATGACTTATTGGCAGAACCACCATCGTACATTCAAACAAAAGACGGCGTTATTGTTTTTACTGACCCAGTTTTTACTGGTACTTCCAATGCTGTTAAACTTGAAGTGGTGTCAGATAATATTATAAGAGTAACTGCTGCACCCGGCAAAAAAATTGATTCTACTGAAAGTTTAGTCGTCGTCTACAATAAAAGGTCTGATATCATTTGGAATGTTATTCCTTCAAAAGATAGGCTGACTTTAAAAACAAAGACGCTTACTGCTATTATCCATCTCAAAACAGGAGCGGTTTCTTTTTGGGATACAAATGGCAAAAAAATAGTAGATGAAAAACCAATTGCAGGACGCAGTTTTCAGCCCGCCGTATTTGATGGTAAACGTTATTACAATCTTACGCAAACGTTTCAAACAACTTCTGATGATGCCTGGTATGGGCTCGGCCAGCACCAGGATGGGGTTTTGAATTATCGTGGTCAACAAGTCAGCTTCTTTCAGAACAACACAGAAGTGGCGATTCCATTCCTTGTCTCCAGTAAAAATTATGGCATCCTTTGGGACAATTATTCACTTACCAAAGTGGGTGATACAAGGCCACTTCATCCACTCTCTTCATTTCAGCTTTTTTCAAAAAATGGCGAAGCTGGTTGGCTTACGGCTTCTTATGCCAACGACAAACAAAAACCCCGGGACATCATTACTGAAAGAGCGGAAACAGCCATTGATATGGAGTTCCTGGGTGAATCAAAAATTAAACTACCCCAGGAGTTTAGGCCTGAAAACGGAATGGTAACATGGGAGGGCAGTCTTGCCAGCCATCTTTCAGGACTTCATCAGTTGCGGTTCGTGTTCGGCGGGTCGCTAAAAGTTTGGCTGGATGGAAAATTGGTATTGGATCACTGGCGAAAAGCATGGAACCCTGCGCCTGCATTGATCCCTTTCCATTTAAAAAAAGATGGAAAAACAACTATCAAAATTGAATGGATACCTGAAGGCGGCGAATCCTATATTTCTTTGAAATGGCAGGAACCGTTGAGTGATGAACAACTGAACAGCTTTAGTTTTTCATCAGAAGCCGGCCAGCAGGTTGATTACTATTTTATCTATGGTAATAACATGGATGAAGTGATCTCGGGTTACAGAACGCTGACAGGCAAAGCGCCGATTGTTCCAAAATGGGCATTGGGTTTTTGGCAAAGCCGTGAGCGATATAAAACGCAGCATGAAATTCTTGCTACTGTGGACGAGTTCAGAAAAAGAAAAATTCCAATAGACAATATAGTCCTGGACTGGAGCTATTGGAAAGAAGCAGAATGGGGCAACCAGGATTTTGATGAAACACGTTTTCCTTCTCCGGATAGCATGATCGATGTATTGCACAAAAAATACAATACGCAGATCATGATCTCGGTGTGGCCAAAATTTTATGAGGGAATTTCAGCATACAATGAATTTGATAAAAAAGGATGGCTCTATAAAAAGAACATTGCAGACCGCCAGAGAGACTGGATCGGCAAAGGTTATGTCTCCACTTTTTACGATGCCTTTAATGAAAATGCGAGAAAAGGTTTCTGGGATCTGATCAGCAAAAAAATATACAGCAAGGGGATTGATGCCTGGTGGATGGATGCAAGTGAGCCGGATATTCTTTCCAATGTAGATCCGGAAAAAAGAAAGCTTCAAATGTCGCCAACTGCATTAGGCAGTGCAGCGGAATATTTGAATGCTTATCCATTACAAAATGCAAAAGGAATTTATGAAGGTCAGCGATCTATCGATCCCGATAAAAGAGTTTTTCTTTTGACACGTTCAGGCTTTGCCGGTTCGCAACGTTATGCTGCTGCAATATGGAGTGGTGATATTGGTTCTACCTGGCAAGACATGAAGAATCAAATTTCTGCCGGAGTAAACTTCTCCATGTCAGGCCTTCCTTATTGGACAATGGATATCGGAGGCTTTGTGGTTCCTGAAAAATTTGAAAGACCCGATGCTGAAAGTTTGAAAGAATGGAGAGAGCTGAACACCCGCTGGTACCAGTTTGGTGCATTTGTTCCTTTGTTCCGTTCGCATGGACAATTCCCTTACCGGGAAATATTCAACATCGCGACCGATGATCATGCCGCCTACAAAAGTTTTCTTTACTATAATAAACTGAGGTATCGGTTACTTCCTTATATCTATTCACTGGCCGGTGCAGCCTATCATGATAATTCTACCATCATGCGGGGACTGGCAATGGACTTTGCAAAGGATACAGCAGTGTTGAACATTGCAGATCAATACATGTTCGGCCCTTCCTTGCTGATCAATCCTGTTTGCGAATACAAAAAGACAAGCCGTGAAGTGTATCTGCCAAAGTCTGCAGGATGGTATGATCTCTATTCAGGCAAATGGTACAAAGGGGGACAAAGAATTATCGCTGATGCTCCGTATGAACGTATGCCTGTTTTTGTAAAAGCAGGTTCCATCATTCCTTTTGGCCCCGATTTACAATACACATCCGAAAAACCGGCTGATACCATCACCCTGAATATTTATTCCGGCGCTGATGCTTCATTCAATTTATATGAAGATGAAGGAACAAATTATAATTATGAAAAAGGCGCTTTTTCTGTCATTCCAATAAAATATAACGAAGCAACAAAAGCAATTACGATTGGTGATCGAAAAGGATCATTCAATGGTATGCTGGAAAACAGAACTTTTCGGATCAATATCATCACGTCAGGTAAAACAAAGCGATTAGATTTTAATGCAAACTGTGACAAAGAAATTTCCTACCACGGAAAGAAACTGCTTATAAAAATTTAGTTAAGTCAAACATTTAAACATGAAATCAACCAAAACGATTCGCTTGCGATTATTGCTACTATGGAGTATTATGCCGGTATTCCTTATCTGCACAAACACTTTCGCACAAACAACAAAAATTAGCGGTACAGTTATCAATCAACGTACTTCCGCCCCGGCATCGGGAGCAACGATTACCGTAAAAAACACCAATCGCTCTACAACTGTTGGTGACGATGGCAAGTTTAGCATCGAAGCATCAAAAGGAGATGTACTGATTATTACAATGGTCGGTTTTCAGAAAACCCAGGTTGTAGTTAAAAGCAGTACAATTGAAATTAAGCTTACAGAAAATGCTGTACAACTGGATGACGTGGTTGTGATTGGCTATGGTAAATCGAAGCGGAAAGATCTTACCGGCGGTATATCCTCTGTTTCCGGTGCCGAGCTCCGCAAAACATCACCTACAACATTCGACCAGGCTTTGCAGGGAAAAGTGGCGGGTGTAGTGGTGCAGCAGATTTCCGGGCAACCCGGTGGCGGTGTATCTATTCAAGTACACGGTGTATCTTCCATCAGTGGCTCTAATTCGCCATTGTATGTTATTGACGGTGTTATTATTCCGCCAACAAACGATCCTGGAAATGGCGCAAACCCACTCAACGCCATTAACCCTTCCGAAATTGAATCTATCGACGTATTAAAGGATGCTTCTGCCACTGCCATTTATGGCTCGCAGGCAACCAATGGCGTTATAGTAATTACTACTAAAAGAGGCAGCGTAGCACCTCCTCAGATATCGTATGACGGATATTATGGGTATCAGAAGCTACCTAAAAAGCTTCCAACTGTTAATTTGCAACAGCTTGCGTCATTCATTAACGACAGAGCAGCTGTGTGGACTTTTGATGAAAGGCCTGAATTTGCCAACCCAAAATATTTGGGCACAGGCACCGATTGGCAAAATGAATTGTTCCGCACTGCACCCATGCAAAATCATTCGCTTGCAATAAACGGCGGTGATGCCAGAACTCAATACTTATTTTCCCTGGGATATTTTGACCAGGATGGTATTGCGCTTGGCTCCAGATTTAAGCGATATTCTGTTCGGTTGAATTTGGACAATAAAACAACCATTTGGCTAAAAATAGGTACAAGCCTTCAATTAGCGAATGTTGTTGAAAATGTAAATAGCTCCAGTGCAGGGGTTATTAGCAGTGCTTTATGGTTAACCCCTGATATTCCTGTAAAAAATGTTGATGGTACCTGGGGGGGCGTTACTAATAATTCCGGATGGGTGCAGCCCGTGGTAAACCCGGTTGCTATGGCGCTTATTAATAAAAATATGAATTACCGGTATCAGATATTTGGTAATGCCTATGCCGAAATAAACTTTACTAAAGAGTTATCGTTGAGAAACGAGGTTTCCGGCAATTTTGATTTTTTTTCAAATGAAGGCTTTCGGCCTCAAACTACTTTTGGAAAATACACTACTCCTGATCCAACTATATCTTCGTATAGCTCCGGACAAAATATTTATACCATCATACGAAATTATCTTACCTATAATAAATCTTTTGGTAAGAACAATCTAAACGTATTATTAGGACACGAGAGTAATATGAGTAAATCGGCAAATGTTTTTGCCAGCCGGTCAGATTTCCCTTCTGGTAATGTGCAATCTATTTCCAGCGGCGATCCTTCTACTGCAAGAAATAATGGTGGTTATGGTGATGGTGCCTCAGAATCTTATTTTGGACGTATTAACTTTAATTGGGTAGATAAATACTTGTTTACATTTAACCTGCGTAACGATGGTTCCGATAAATTTCCAACGGATAAAAGATGGGCAGCTTCCACTTCCGGTGCATTTGCCTGGAAAATAAACAACGAGAAGTTTTTGCAAAATGTAAAACCCATTAATGAATTAAAGTTGCGCCTTGGCTATGGTTTAACCAATAATCAGAATATTCCTGCTAACACCTATGTTACACAGCTTAGTACGATTGCTAATGGTTTGTCTGGTACAGCACAGTGGCAATCCAATTTGCCCAATCCCAATGTAAAATGGGAACAAACGAAAAATGGCAATATTGGATTAGATGGTGCATTCTTTAACTGGAGGTTAAATTTTTCAATAGATGTTTACGATCGTAAGACCGATGGGCTATTATTAAAAGTACCACTTCCAGCGTATTCCGGTACTACTGCCGCGTGGTCGCCAGGCGCCATGCAGGCCCCTTATGTAAATGTTGGCTCTATGAGCAATAAAGGAATTGACATCAGGGTGGGAACGACCAATATCAGAAACAAAAATTTCTCATGGAAAACTGATATCACCGTATCGCGTAATATTAATAAAGTAGTGTATTTAGGGTCTGGCGGCGACGATGCCAGCCTTGTTTCGAGAAACTCAAAAACTGTGGTAGGCAGGTCTATTGGGTCATTTTACGGTTACATTTATGATGGTGTTTTTGCTACTGCCGATGATTTTAAAAACCATGCTTTGCCAGCCGACCAATCAGGAAATCCCCGTCCAATTGCAAATGCAGGTGGTGGTATATGGTATGGCGACCGTATGTTTAAAGACTTAAATGGCGATGGCATTATTGATACAAGAGACCAAACCTTTTTAGGTTCACCACTTCCCAGATTCCAGTTTGGGTTCAATAACTCATTTAATTATAAAGGCTTTGATTTGAACATTTTCTTTAGTGGAAACGTTGGCAACAAAGTGTATAATCAATTGCCGGTTAACCAAACGAACCCTTTAAATAATACCAACTATTTTACAGGGATATTAAACTACGCTAAAACTGATTTAATTGACCATGCTGGTGACAGGAATGATGTAAATAATGTATATGTTACCAACCCCAATACTACCATTGTAAGCCTGCGAAATGACAATACAAATGAAAATGGGCGCTTTTCAAATTTGTTTTTAGAAGACGCTTCATTTATCCGTTGTAAAAACATTACCATAGGATACAATTTGCCTCAAAATATATTGGCGAAAGCGCATATCTATTCTCTTAGGGTATATGCTAATGTATCCAACGCATTTACAATCACAAAATACACAGGTATGGATCCTGAAGTTGGTTCCTGGAATCCATTGGAGGCTGGTTATGATGGGGGGTATTATCCTCAGTCGAGGGTATTCACTTTTGGTGTAAATGTTAAATTAACAAAGTAAAAAAAACGATTAATTTTTTATGAAATGAGCCATAAAAAGGATTTGCCAACTCATAATGAATATTTGCGGCGAATTCCATGTGGCCAAAAAAAATAAAAAAATATACACATGAAATCAATCAATAAACTATTCATCCCTTTGCTATTGCTGGTGGCAGTAGCCGGATGTAAAAAGAGTTTTCTCGACCGCCCTTCGCAATCTCAAATTGCTTCCAATAATTTTTATCAATCTACTAAAGAAATAAGATTGGCTACTGCCAGCCTTTACGGAGGGCCTTCCGTTTGGCAGTGGCATCATAATGGCGTTTTGCAATTTGGCGATGTTTTAAGTGGAAATGGAACTACTGGTCAATACCAGGGTACTGATAATAATGAACTTTTCGCAGTAAACCTTTCGGCTTCTAACAGTTTTGTGAGAGATGCATGGGCAGGATTATACATCCTTATTGGCCAATGCAACAGTACTATTCTCGGCATACAACAATATGCCCCCGCTACGGTTCCTGCAACAGATAAAAACGCGGCGATAGCTGAAGCAAGGTTTATGCGGGGCTATGCTTATTTTAATTTGGTTTTGCATTGGGGTGCCGTACCTATTTTGGAAGACAACAGCAAGCTGATTGATAACCCCCTGCTGAACCGCATCATAGTACCGGATGTGTACAAATTTGTAACAAACGATCTTACTTATGCAGTACAAAATTTACCGGCTACTGATGTTGCCGGCAGAGCAACCACCTGGTCGGCACAAGGTATGTTGAGCAAAGTATATTTAACTATGGCGGGTTTAGGGGGAAATGATACACGCAACCAGGCTTACCTGGACAGTGCCAAAAAATATGCGGGAAATGTGTGCAAAAATAGTGGCAGGACATTATTCCCAAATTATTATGACCTTTTTAAAGCACAAAATAACAATGTTCCGGAAGTCTTATTTGCTTTTCAATGGCAGGCAGGCGTCGGGTACGGTGGTGGTAATTCGTTCAATAATTATGCTCCAACCGTTGCTATTATGCCCAAAAAAGTTGGAGGATGGGCTTCTATGAAACCTACTTACGACTTGTATTTATTGTATTCCGATAAAGATACTGTAAGACGAAAAGCCACCTTTATGGTTAACGGCGATTACTTTCCTGAATTGGATGCAGCAAATGGTGGTTACAAGGCTACCGGATCAAGTATGAAAAAACACATTATTGGCAACGAAGTAGATAACAGTTCGCCGCTTATGGATTTATGGTCATCACCTGAACATGATGCTGCGTTAAGGTTAGCCGATGTGTATATGATATATGCCGAAGCAATTATGGGAAGCAATACATCCACTTCAGATCCCGATGCCTTGTTGTATTACAACCAGGTGCGTACCAGGGCAGGGCTTGACCCTCTTTCAACCATAACGCTTGATGAGCTTATTAGCGAAAGAAGAATTGAATTGGCTTTTGAAGGACAATATTGGGGGGATATGGTAAGGCTTTTTTATTGGAAGCCGGCAAAAGCGTTGTCTATTATAAATGCGCAAAACCGTGCTTTTTTCGATTATGCTAACGGAGTTGCTACACCAGATGCCAATGGTCCTGTTGTGCCTGTGCTTCCGGCAACAGCGAGCTCATTTACATTACAAATACCAGCGGCGGAGTTAACAGCAAATCCCAAATTGGCTGATGCACCAGTAACGTATTATTAATTAATTGTTCTTAATAAAATAAGAATTTAAAATAAATGAGTATGAAAAAAATACATAAAATAAATGCTGGCTTTCTATTTTTCAGTATAACGATGGCGTTGATACTGGTAATGTCTGCCTGTAAAAAGAACATAGAGCAAAATCCTGTAATTACCGGAGTTGTTGAATATGTCGCCTCTCCAAATGACACAGCGCTTCATAGCCTTGTAGCAGATGGTCAGTGGGTGGTTATTACAGGTCAGCATTTGAAAAATGCGATTGAAATAAAATTTAATGGTGTAGCTACTTCTTTTAACGGCACTTTGTTTTCTCATAACAGTGCAGTAGTGCAAATACCGCCCATGCAGTTTTCAACAATTGATACCAGCAAGCTCTATACGATAGAATATACTACAACGGCGGGTACAACTACGTTTTCATTTAAACTCGGGCCAGGCGTACCGGTTATTTCGGCAATATCCAACGTGTTCGCCAACCCGGGTGATTCTGTTTTTTTATATGGAACCAATTTAGTGTTGGTTGAAAGCCTTAATTATGCGGGAAACGCCATTGCAAAAACAGTATCAAACCTTGATGGTACCGCACTTGGTTTTCTTATGCCGGCGCAAACACCTACCGACCAGGTATTGTTAATTACAAAAGGTGGCAGGGATACATTTAAAATAGTGGCTACACCTACAATTACTGGTATCTCCAACGAAAATGCCAATACTGACGATTCTGTTTATGTGTATGGTACTTATTTGAAAACTATTCAAACATTCACTTTTTCAGGTGTTACTATCACTTCTTTTGTAACTTCTCCAGATGGAAGTTTTGTTGGCTTTAAATTACCTTCTTTATCTCAATCAGGGCCAGCATCTATTACAACAGACTATGGTACTGTTACTACTGTTTATGATGTTTATAATATGTATAATGTTAAGTGGGCTGGTGGTGCCACTACAGGCATATTAGGAAATTTTGAATGGGGAGATGCCTTTGGATGGCAATGGTGGGGTGGATCCAGGCTTTCTGTAGTGAGCAACGGGGGATGGATATCAGATTGCCCTGAAATGACCGGTAACACAGGCATGTTCATTTCTATAAAAGATGGCCCTCTGGCTGCTGGTGCAAGTAATAGCCATATACCCCTTGGGGATGCATTGTGGATGCCTGCTGCTAATTTAAATGACACGGTTGGTAATTGGGCTTTGAAATTTGAAATGAATATTCCCAATTCCTGGAGCGGTGGATCACTACGTATTAAAACTGGTTTCACGGATTCTTATATAGCACTGTACGAGCCCTGGAAAACTTCTTCAACAGCTACATCGGCATTTACTACCAAAGGTTGGAGAACTGTTACTATCCCGCTATCCAGGTTCCTGAAAGCCGATCTTACACTTGGTGAAGGAAGGGGAGCTCCCGTTACTTCGCTCTCAAATTTATTAGGCGCCGCCCCCGGTAAAACTGGTCTCAATGTAACAATTAAAAATTACGCCGCATCAGCTACTTCTGCTGGCTTTTATGGTGGCTTTGATAATTTCAGAGTTGTAAAAATAAAATAAGTTACAATATAGCGCAAGGCGTTAGTAATCGTTAGAACGGCCTGTTTCCACAGGCTGTTCTTTAAAAAAGACTAAGCAAAAAAACAACATAGACCCGATTACCAATGAGCATTGAATTTCTGCTTAACAAAAGCTATTATTAAACAATAAAAAATAGAATTTTCAAAATGAATCATATCAAACGTACCCCTATTATTTTAGGATTTCTTATGGCGATATTATCGCTTATATCCTGTAAAAAAAAGAATGAAGTTGCCGCTGAACTATCAGTTTCTCCAAGTGCAATTACTTTTCCAGCCGAAGGGGGGGCATCCGAAATAACAATATCATCTAACGCAGCGTGGAGTGTCAATAACCCCCTTTCTTCGTGGTTGCAAATAGATAAAAAAACGGGCAGCAGCGGCAGCGCCACCATTCAGATAAAAACCTTAAGCGAAAACGGTACAGGAGCGAGCCGCTCAGGCTATTTAGATATTAGCTCATCAAACGGCCAGAACAGGCGGGTAAAGGTTACTCAACCGCCTACTATCTACCCGTCTTATAACACAAGCCCCAAAGCACCCGATGCAACCGGCATGAGTAGCACAGCTGTGCAACTGGCGGCAAAAATGCATTTGGGAATAAATTTTGGCAATACCATGGAATCCCCAGCCGAAGGCGACTGGCAGAATAGTAAAATGACCGAATCGTATGTGAAATTTGTAAAACAAACAGGTTTCAATGCTGTACGGATTCCCTGTAACTGGGTTTGGACTCATTTAAGCGATCCGGCAAAAGCGAAAATTGACCCTGTGTGGCTTAACCGGGTGAAAGAAGTAGTTGGATGGTGTGTGGCTAATGATATGTATGTGATGCTGAATGCTCATGCGGATTTGGGCTGGCTGGATCACAATATCAATTTGGCAAAGAAAGATTCCGTTAATGCAATGCAAAAGGCGCTTTGGGAACAGATTGCTACCACCATGCGTGATTTTGATGAGCATCTTATATTTGCCGGCGCAAATGAACCTCCGGCTGATAATGCCGAGCAGATGGCCATACTCGATAGCTACCACCAGACATTTGTTAATGCAGTTCGCTCTACCGGAGGCAGGAACAGTAACCGGGTGCTTGTTGTACAAGGGCCTAGAACTAACGGTGCTTTAACTTATGACCTGATGAATACGCTGCCAACAGACAATGTTCCTAACAAATTGATGGTTGAGATACATAATTATACGCCCGCTACATTTACGATAGTAACGGATGGAGATGTAAGTTGGGGCAACATGATTTACTATTGGGGGAAAGGGAATCATTCTACTATTGAGCCAGACCGCAACGCCACCTATGGAGAAGAGGATGAGATCCTTGAAGAATTCCAAAAAATGAAACAGAAGTTTGTTGATAAAGGTATTCCTGTGATGCTGGGTGAATATGCAACCTGGAGGCGGACTGCCGGCCTCGGCAAGCCTGTTCCTATGGATACGTTGATGCACAACAAGTCTGTGGATTACTGGTCATATTATGTGACCAAACAGGCTAAAGTGCATGGTCTGGTGCCATTCTGGTGGGAGATAGGTTTTATGTTAGACAGAGCTAATAATGTGGTAAAGGACCAGCGTATGTTAGATGCCATTATTGCGGGTGGTAAATAAAAGATCCAGATGTGAAACAGGTTCTATAAAGCATCCACCAATTCTTTTAGAACCTGTTTCATATAAAAATAACAGCTATCTCAAACATTCATTTTTTATATAATGATCAAATTTTTTTTATCCCGCGTTGCGCTTTTGAGTTGCATGTTTTTTTCAAATAATGTTCATGCGCAACATGCGTCCAATCCGATCATTTTTGCTGATGTGCCTGATATATCGATGATGCGTGTGGGCGATACTTACTACATGAGCAGTACTACCATGCATATGAGCCCCGGTGTGCCTATTATGAAATCTAAGGATCTCGTAAACTGGCAAG
This sequence comes from Terrimonas pollutisoli, assembly GCF_029360765.1. Lineage (GTDB taxonomy): Bacteria > Bacteroidota > Bacteroidia > Chitinophagales > Chitinophagaceae > Terrimonas_B > Terrimonas_B pollutisoli. Next base: position 1,058,926 of record NZ_JARKNA010000001.1, read on the forward strand.
TGGTGAGCTATGCTTATGATACCCTTGCCAACATGGACGAACTAAATCTGACCAATGGCAAGAACACTTATGGACTTGGTTCATGGGCCAGCAGCATCCGATATCATAACAACACATTTTATGTAACTACGTTTGCAGCAACCACTGGTAAAACGCATATCTACACCACAAAAAATATTGAGAAAGGCCCATGGAAGTCCGTTTCATTTCCACCATGTTATGGCGATCATTCCTTGTTTTTTGATGACGATGGAAAAGTGTACATGATCTATGGTTGCGGTAAACTTAACCTGATAGAATTAAATGAAAATGTAACCGGTGTAAAGGAAGGGGGCATCAACCAGGTAGCTATTGAAAATGCCACCGCCCCGAGTATGCCGGAAGGGAAGACAGGAGGTCTGTGCGCAGAAGGTTCGCAGTTGTTTAAGGTAAAGGGCAAGTATTACCTGTTTAACATCAGCTGGCCTCCTGGCGGCATGCGTACCGTTCTTATTCACAGGGCAGATAAAATTACAGGACCATGGGAAGGCCGTTTGGCATTGCAGGATTCCGGCATTGCGCAGGGTGGTTTAGTTGATATGCCCGATGGAAGATGGTTCGCTTATTTGTTCCGCGATTATGGCTCGGTGGGTCGTATCCCTTACCTCGTTCCTGTTACATGGAAAGATGGCTGGCCCGTGTTGGGAATAGATGGAAAAGCTCCGCAAACCCTCGATCTGCCTGCGGGCAAAGGTCTTACTCCGGGCATTGTGAATTCAGATGAATTTAAGCGCAAAAAAGGAGAGCCCGCACTGCCACTGGTTTGGCAGTGGAATCATAACCCCGATAACAGTTTATGGTCAGTAACAGAACGCAAAGGGTATTTAACGCTTAAAACAGGAAGGGTTGATACCAGTTTCCTGTCTGCAAGAAATACGCTGACCCAGCGCACTATTGGCCCGGTTTGCAGCGGCTCTGTTTCGTTGGATGTATCGAAAATGAAAGACGGCGATTTCGCAGGCCTCGGGCTTTTAAATAAAAACTTCGGACTGATTGCTGTAAGAGTTGACGGCGATAGTAAGTCAATCGTAATGATCAATGCCAGCACCGGCAAGCCGGAGGAAGTTCAATCGATACCGCTTGCACAAAACACGATTTTCTTTAAAGCAGAATGCGATTTTACCAACAAAAAAGATGTAGCTGATTTCTTTTACAGCCCCGATGGAAAAACCTGGAAGGCATTAGGCACACAGCTTAAGATGGCTTACACGTTTCCACATTTTATGGGCTATCGTTTTGCGTTGTTTAACTACGCCACTAAAATTACCGGCGGTGCCGCCGCTTTTGATTTCTTTCATATTACGGATACGATTCAATGATAAGATCCAACACCTGACAGGTTGATGTTTGAAGAGCATAACTACACGCCTTATCAGTTTACGTTATTATTGGATGGAGATGTAACACAGATGAAAATTTAGTAAGGAAATTTCGTACGTATCACGTACACACATTTAGAACAACAATGAATATCAGAAAGATAATATTACAGGTAACAGCCCTTTTTGCTGCAGCGGGTGCACAGGCTCAAAACCCGGTTATACAAACCATTTATACAGCCGATCCGGCGCCGATGGTATACAAAGACACCGTTTACCTGTACACCGGGCATGATGAAGATAAATCGACTGTGTTTGTGATGAAAGACTGGCGCTGTTTCTCGTCTACCGATATGGTGAACTGGACAGACCGGGGCTCGCCGCTATCGGTTAAAACGTTTAGCTGGGCTAAGCAAGATGCCTGGGCCGGGCAATGCATCGCCAGGAATGGGAAGTTTTACTGGTATGTGCCTATGACGCATGAAACGTTGGGAATGTCAATCGGGGTGGCTGTTTCAGATAGCCCTGCCGGTCCGTTTAAAGATGCACTTGGAAAACCACTGGCTCACAGCGGTAAGGGAGATATTGATCCCACGGTATTTATTGATGACGACGGTCAGGCGTATCTCTATTGGGGAAACCCTTATCTCATGTACGTAAAGTTGAACGAGGATATGATCTCTTATTCTGGCGAGATAGTTACGGTGCCGTTGAATAAAGAAGGGTTTAATGTACGATATAAAGATGTTGATAAAAGACCTTCAGCATACGAAGAAGGGCCTTGGTTTTACAAACGCAAAAACCTGTACTATATGCATTATGCTGCAGGAGGTGTTCCGGAACATTTGGCTTACTCAACCAGCACAAGTGCCACCGGGCCATGGATTTACCGCGATACCATTATGCGGATAATTGACAAGGTAGGCGCTTTTACCAATCATCCGGGTGTGATCGATTATAAAGGCAAATCGTATTTGTTCTACCATAACGGTGCATTGCCAGGTGGCGGAGGTTTTACCCGTTCCGTTTGTGTGGACGAGTTCCAGTATAATAAAGATGGGAGCATTCCGCGGATAACGCCAACAGCCAAAGGTGTAAAACCTGCTGAATATTTAAATCCATTCATCCGCCAGGAAGCAGAAACTATAGCCTGGGAGCAGGGAATTGAAACCGAACACAGCACCAGCGTTGGAGTTTATGTAACCGAAATCAGCAATGGCGATTTTATCAAAGTACGAAGTGTTGATTTTAAGAAAGGAGCAGGATCATTTCAGGCTAATGTTGCATCTGCCTCAGGTGGTTTTATCGAAATACATGTAGATAGTAGCAACGGAGAATTATTGGGATCCTGTGAGGTGAAAAACACAGGAAGCTTGCAAAGTTGGACCAACGTTTCAGCTAAAGTAAATAAGACAAAGGGTGTTCACGATCTGTACTTTGTTTTTAAAGGTAATCAAGGCGATCTGTTCAATTTCAACTGGTGGAAGTTCGATAAATAAGATTTTCCAAAATGATTCATCCTATCAAGTCCCGGGGAAGGTTTAATCTCTTTGTCACTGTAGCTTAAAGGATAATTAATCAATTGAAATTAACCCCTAACGAGTATTCGTTTTTTAGATAAAATAAAAAATCATGTTTAGAAAAAAATTGTTGTTAAGTACGCTACTTGCTATCTCGTTTTTGGGATATAAAAAAGATGTAGAAGCGCAGACTAATGCGCATAAACTGAAAGTGGTTAATGAAAAACTGGAAGAAAAATTCGCAAATGTTTCGCCGAAGCTTACCTCCAATAATGGAAATCCACTGTTAGATTTTATGTTTACAGCCGACCCAACAGCTGTAGAATACAATGGAAGAATTTATGTGTATGCCACGAATGATCATCAACAGTATGAGAATGTAGGAAAGGATGGAAAAAATGGATACCAGCATATCCGTACACTGGTCATGATGTCTTCCGATGACATGGCCAACTGGACTTATCATGGCCTCATAAATACAGCAAAGCTGGCACCATGGAGTACGAATTCCTGGGCGCCTTCCATTACATCCAGGCTGGAAGCAGATGGTAAGACGCACTTCTATTTGTATTACTCCAATGGTGGTGGTGGCTCAGCCGTGCTTACTTCCACCTCTCCCGTTGGCCCGTGGAGTGACCCATTAGGAAAGAACATAGTCGACCGTTCTGTCCCCGGTGTGGATGTCGATGCTCCATTCGATCCCGGAGTTCTTATTGACGACCAAGGTACAGGCTGGCTGACTTTTGGAGGGGGAACACCTAAAACAGAATATATGCCGGGTAATTCCCGAATCGTAAAGTTAGGAGCAGATATGATTAGTCTGGCAAGCGAAGTTGCTAAGATACCCGCTCCTTATTTTTTTGAGGCAAGCGACCTTAATTTTATCAATGGAACCTGGGTTTATACCTATAATACGAGTTGGAAGCCACGCACGGAATGGCCTTACAGCAATATTGATAAACCAACCCAATGCAATATTTCTTATATGACGAGTAAAACCCCCTTAAATCCGGATAGTTGGAAGTATCGCAATAATTACTTTAAGAATACTGGCGACTATAAGATTGGGCCATATACAAACAATCATACTCACCTGTTCAGGTTTAAAGAGAAATATTATATTACTTACCATGCCATGTATTTACAGGATTATTTTGGCACTAAGGGTGGTTTTCGTAATGTAGGTATCGAAGAAATGCAGGTGGATGAAGAGAAGGTGAATATCCACATGGGCAAAGCAACTTTTAAAGGTCCGTCACAACTAAGCCCATTAAACCCATTCGTTCTTCAGCAAGCAGAAACTACTGCAGGCACTTCGGGGCAAGTCCAGTTTGAGGCTGATGGTAATCCGGGCAATATGGTTGCTAAAGGGAAAGCAGATAAACAATGTATCATGGTCCGGGGAGCCGATTTTAGCAAACAGATTCCTGCCAAATTCGAAGCCAGGGTGAAAGGAAAAGGTAAAATTGATGTTTATGTAAATAATCTTAAAGGTACTCCTCTTGTTTCCCTTATATGTGATGAGAAGGAATGGACTACGCTCTCAAAGAAAATAAAACGGAAAATAGATAAAGGAGTAGGGGACATCTATTTTGTATTTACTGGAGAGGATTTTTTGTTTGATGAATGGAAATTCATTTATTAATTCCGTTGCTGGTTTATTGATGCTAATTATTAGATGTTCGATCAACGGGCTGTTACTGCCGATTCGGTGAAACCGTTAAGCGCTTTCTTTTGGGAGCCAGGTAAGGTGCTGAAGTACAAAAACAAATAAAAATCAGGTCGGAGGGGCTCCGGCCTGATTTAAAATATATTTTCACACACACAGATGGAAATTTTTTTTTTGCTGCTATCGAGTAGGTAAATCTAACTAAAGCCCTAGCATTCCAAGGCCATCTATTGTGATGAATCCGGTTATACGGGCTATAATCTCCTGGAGGAAAACCAGCCATATTTAGTTTATTCCGCTTTGAATATAGAAGAAGATATCGCTGGCGGTTTCATTGCGCATTTAAAACAGAAATATTATTTACAAGGTGAGTTGAAAGGAGTAAATCTAGTAAGAAGTGAAAATGGCAAGAATGCAATTCGGGAACTATTTGAGAATTATTCGGGCAACGTTCAAATCGTATATCGCCATAAGAAATATGCGTTGGCGTGTAAATATTTTGAATACGTTTTTGAACCCGCTATAAATGAAAATAGCAAGGCATTTTATCATCACAAGTTTCATCGCTTTATTGCCAATCTTGTATACGTCATATTTGAAGATACAAGCGAAAAAGCCGAAAATATATTCCTAAAATTTCAGGAACTCATTCGTGGAAACGATCCAAACGGGCTGTTTCAACTCTTGGAAAGTATTCATATTCCAAACGAACTATCGTCGTTGATAGCTGAATTTACTATGCTTAATCGAAAGCACCTAATGGACGAAATCACCACTGATGGAAAATATGATTATTGGATATTGGATCTTGCGTCAACAGCATTGCATAGTCTTTTATCCGTTTGGAGTATGAAGTTGGGAGCGTTAGAAGTTGTGGTTGATGAATCTCGTCCGCTACGGGAAATGGTTGAAAGAAATCCGTTATTTCAACGACTCAACGAAATACTGGTTTATTCTGACCCGTTCGGTGACGGAGAGATTTTTCTGATGAGGCAATTGCCGTTCCAGTGAATTAACTTAAAACATATGAGCACATTAATAGCTCGTTGTTATTTTGGTGTCAGCATGTATCATTTTTACTTGTTTACCCTGTAAGGCTTAAATATTTTTGGAAAAAATGTTTCGGTATAAGAAATTATGTATATTAGCATTCAACTTTGTTGAATAATGGTAAACAAAGAGGTAAAATAGTAAACTAAGTTTCATGGACGAACTTTTAATTGAGGAGAAAATAAATAAGCTAAATATCGGAGACCGGATAAAAATGCTTCGGATCAGTCAAAAGCGAACCCTGCAGGAAATTGCGGAAGCGAGTGACTTGTCAAAAAGCATGATTTCGAAAATAGAAAACAATAAAACTGTTCCTTCTGTAGCGGCTTTGGTAAAAATAGCAAAGGCATTAGGTACCAATATCTCCAGTTTATTAGAACAGGACGGGTGGGTAAATGCGATAATCACTACCAGGCAAAAAGCACAGGAAAATCTGACGACTACGGATAAAGGGTATTCTATTTATCCGTATGCCTCAGCCTATCACGAGAAGAAAATGCAGCCTTTTTTATTTGTAGCGAAAAAAGGTGAGGTTATACCCCATGAATTATCACACGAAGGAGAAGAGTTTATTTATGTAATCAAAGGACAAATGAAGATGCAGGTAGGTGAAACGGAGTATTTATTAAATAGTGGCGACAGCCTGTATTTTAATTCTGTTCAAAAACATGGCATTATGCCGGTTTCTGATGAAGTGATGTACCTGGATATTTTCGTTTAAGGAAAATTTCAAATTTTGTATGCTGAATTTTTAAACCAAATTTTTGGTAACGGATATACTATGCCTATAGGTTTTATTCTATAAATATTTTTATTCAACACACAATCATTACTTATGATCTGATAAGTTTTTCAATCAACATTTTATTTAACGATCGCTTTTCAAAAGGACTTTATCGTTCTATAGGGAATGTATTGCCTTTACGAATTACTTGCTTTTTAAAAACAGCTATATGAATATTAATGTAAAAAATAAAGTTATGCCGGTAGATGGCTTGTTATTTAGCTATTGCCGTTCGGTTCTGCGCTTTATAGTCCCACCTATGAGAAGTCCTCAACAATATTTTCAAGACCATATCAACTAACTTCTAATCTAAACGATCTTGCCATGACGTTTCAAAAGCTTAAAAGGGTAGCCATCTCTGATAGAGAAAAATATCTTCAATGGCTGCCCAAAAAAAACAAATCATTTTTACTTATTTTTTTACTGGCAGTTTGCGTGAATGCTTCAGCACAGCAAATAACGGTAAAAGGTAAAGTTACTTCCGGTGATGAAGCTTTAACAAGAGTAACCATAAGTGTAAAAAATAAGAATAATAATACACAAACAGATACCGAGGGAAACTATACTATCACTACCGATCCCAACAGCACATTAGTTTTTTCCCATGTTGGCTTTATTGCACGGGAGGTAGCGGTATCCAACCAGGCACTTATTAATATTGAATTACATGCCGCTAACCTACAACTCAATGATGTAGTGGTTGTGGGTTATGGTACGCAAAAAAAAGGAAGTATTACCGGAGCAGTAAGTTCTATAAAATCTTCTGATCTGATGCGGACACCTTCATCCACTACTTCTACAGCTTTAGTGGGAAAGATTCCAGGCGTTACTGCCAGGCAAACAACCGGCAGGCCGGGTGCAGGTACTACCATTCAAATCAGAAACCTGGGCAGTCCTTTATATGTAATAGATGGTGTGCCGCAAAGCGAAGGTCAGTTCAATAATATAGCAATGGAGGATATTGAAAATATTTCCATTTTAAAAGATGCAGCCGCTTCTTTATACGGTTTCCGTGCATCCAACGGCGTCGTGCTTGTGACGACTAAAAAAGGTAAATCTGGAAAAGGTTCATTAAACATTAATACGTATTACCAGCTGCAAAATGTTACCCGCTATCCTTCAGCTTCTAACGCATATACTTATGTGCGGGCCCTGGCAGAAGCAGAACAAAATGAAGGAAAGCCTATATCGATAACACCCGAAAATTTGGAAAAATGGAAACAGGGAACTGAACCTGGATTTCAGAGCACCAACTATCGCGATTTTATCATTCAAAAAAATGCACCGCAGAAATATGTAAACCTGAATGCCAGCGGAGGAAACGATAAAATGAATTATTATTTTTCTCTCGGCGGCTTAAACCAGGATGGTATATTAAAGCAATACAATTTTGAACGTTGGAATTTTCAAACCAATGTAGAGGGAACAGTAATTAAAGGTGTGAAAATAGGTACGCAATTAAGCGGACGTATTGAATCCCGTCACGAACCTGCATCTACCACAGGTGCTAACACCTACGATAATCCGTTTTTAGCCATATTAACCATGTGGCCTACAGAACATGTTTATGCCAATGATAATCCGAACTACATTAATGCCGATGTAAATAATCCTTCCCGGAATCCTTTGATATATGATAAAAAAGTGATCGGCAAACAGGATAATGTCTGGAATAATTTTGCAAGCATTTTTTATGCAACAATCGACCTGCCCTTGGGCTTGTCGGCCAAGGCTACTTATTCTTATAATTACAAGCAAAATAAGAATGAACTGCATCGTAATTCGTTTAACTTTTATTCCTATAAACCTGCTACGGATGCTTATGTTCCGGTACCATTCAATCTTGCCTTACGTAATAAAAGCAGACAGGAAATAAAAGAGACTTTTGCGCAGTTGCAACTGAATTATGCAACATCAGTTGGTGATCATTCAATATCAGCTATGGGTGCCTATGAGTATGCCAGTGCTGTTGATCAGTCTTTAAGTATTAATGCTATTCCTCCTACTAATTATAGCCCTATGCTTAGATTACTAGACATAAATGGTTTTACAGATGGTTACAATATTATCAAACGTGGTTCTGTTATCGGAAGGTTTAATTATGATTACAAAGGAAGATATTTCCTTGAATTGTTAGGCCGCTATGATGGCTCTCATATTTATCCGCCGGGGAAAAGATGGGGTTTATTCCCGGGGGTTACTGCTGGCTGGAGAATTTCTGATGAGTCATTTTTTGGTGATAGACTCGGCAGAATTATAAATAATTTGAAACTCAGGGCTTCATGGGGCAGAACCGGCCAGGAACGTGGCGTTGGCGCCTTCGACTATCTGCCCGGTGGAGATTTTGGAAGTGGCAATTATGTTTTTGACGGCGGCCTTGTTACAGGAACGGATGTACGCGGAATACCCATTACTAATATTACCTGGGTCACCAGTACTACCAAAAATATAGGACTTGAACTTGGATTCTTTAATAATAAACTGACCGCAGAATTTGATGTGTTTTCTAGAGAGCTTGCCGGTATTCCTGCACCGAAATATGATGTATTGCTGCCTAGTGAAGTAGGATATAGTTTACCGAATGAAAATCTAAATTCGGAAAGAACGCAGGGCATTGAAGGTATCATAAGTTATAACAATAGAAGTGGAGCCATTCGTTATTCGGTTAGTGCGAATGCTACACTGGCCCGTCGCAAAATCTTAGATATATATAAACCAAGATTTGGAAATTCATGGGATCAGTACAGAAACCAGACTGACCATCGTTGGGCGGATGTTCATTGGGGCTACCAGGTTATAGGACAGTTCGAATCAATAGATCAGATAAAAAACTATACTGTGAATAATGATGGCCAGGGGAATAGAACACAACTGCCGGGCGACCTGATTTTTAAAGATGTAAATGGTGATGGACTTATCAGCAACCTGGACGAACGTCCCATTGGATATGCTGGTTTAGATGGAAGCACTTTTGGTGGAAATACACCTTATATGAGCTTTGGCTTGACAGCCAATGTAAACTATAAAGGTTTTAGTCTTACTACGGATTGGGCCGGCGCTACCATGCAATCTTATTACCGCATATTCGAATTGGCTATACCATTCCAGGCTATTCATAATTCACCTGAATATATTTTTAATGATCGTTGGCACAGGGCGGATCTGTTTGATCCCAACAGCGAATGGATTCCTGGTAAATATCCTGCTATTCGCAGAACAAGTTCCGGCAACCATATCAACTATACAAGACATAGTGATTTCTGGATTAGTAACATCACTTATCTCCGTCTCAGAAACCTGGAGTTGATGTACGATTTGCCAAAAAGGCTGGTGAACAGGGCACATCTTTCCGGAGTAAAAGTTTATGTAAGTGGAACAAATGTGCTCACGTTCGACAATGTAAAACATATTGAAATGGATCCCGAAATATCACAGAGCAACGGATTGGTTTATCCGGTAGTTAAGCTTTACACGTTCGGAATTAACATAACTCTTTAAAGATATAATATGAAAAATATACTTCAATTTTTCGTAGTCACCGTTTTGGCATTCTTGTCTTTTTGCTGCAAAAAAGATGATTTGCTGGATACAGAACCACAAACAATTTTTACCGATGAGCAGATATGGAAGGATCCAAAGCTTATCAATTCAGTGTTGGCTAATCTTTATGATCGCATACCCAAATATGCTTCGCTGGCAGCAGGACCTGAAAACTTTACCATATTCGATGAAGGTATGTGGTCGGGGTTAAACAACAATGACCTGGAAGCAAGAAATAACCTGATTAACTATGGGTTTGATCGATGGCGCATCTGGGATTATAGTTATATAAGAGACGTCAATGTAGCAATCGACAACATTACACAATCAAGCTCCATAGAACTTACTCCTGCTCTCAAAAGCCAGTACATTGCCGAATTGCGTTTTTTAAGAGCACTGGATTATTTTGAAATGGTAAAAAGAATGGGCGGTGTGCCAATTGTTACCAAACAACTAATTTATGATGGTAAAGGCGACCCCACTCCCTTGCAACAACCCCGCAATAAAGAGGAAGAAGTATATGATTTTATTGCGAGCGAGGTGGATGCAATCAAAGACGCCCTTGGAAATGCGGGAAGTAAAAGGAGAGCAAATAAATTCACAGCTCTTGCCTTGAAAAGCAGGGCAATGCTATATGCAGGTTCTATAGCCAAATACAATAATGAGCCCGGCTTTACCAATAGTTCGCTTCCGGGAGGAGAAGTAGGGATTTCTGTTTCAAAAGCTTCGGAGTATTATCAAAAATCATTAGATGCTTCAATAGAGATCATTAACAACGGCGGTTATTCGCTCTATAAAACCAATCCTAACCCTGGTGAAAATTTCTATGATGCTATCGTAAATAAAAATGGTAATACGGAAGTCATCATGGCTACAGATTATCTCAAAGCCCAGGGAAGGAGACATACGTTTACATTTAACAATATCCCCCGTTCTTTATTTGAAGAAGCTGGTCAGGGATCTTCTAATATTTCACCTTCCTTAAACCTGGTTGAAAGTTTTGAATACCTCGATGGCACTGCAGGCACATTAAAAGGTGTAGGTACGGGCAGCAACACTGCAGCAGGACAGGCAAACTGGATATTTTATTCAAATCCCCAGGACATATTTGCTGATAAGGATGCCCGTCTATATGGCACTGTTATGTATCCCGGATCTTCGTTTGCGGGTAAGCCTTTGAAAATGCAGACAGGGGTTTATGTTTGGAACGCCACAGCTAACAAATACGATCGGGTAGAAGGGGCACTCAACAGTAATTATACCGATGGCAAAACACTTACGGGTTTAGATGGACCACATCGTACCACCACCTTTGTATCCAATACCGGTTTTTATATGCGCAAGTATATTGATGCTACTCCCGGCGCCAGTACGTTAGCTGCGCAAAGTGATACCTGGTGGGTTCTGTTCCGCCTTGGTGAAATTTATTTAAACGCTGCCGAAGCTGCTTTTGAATTAGGACTTAGTTCAGATGCCTTAAATTATATAAACAAGATCAGGGAGAGAGCCGGTTTTCCTGCAAACAGCCTTTTCTCTCTGACTATTCAAAAAATTCAAAATGAAAGAAGAGTAGAGCTTGCTTTTGAAGATCATCGTCTTTGGGATGTTATCAGATGGAGAATTGCTGATAAGATCTGGGATGGAACAACAACCAATACCGATGCAAATATATATGCTCTTTATCCGTATCGCATTGTTCGTCCCGGTCATCCGGATGATGGTAAATATGTGTTCGATAAAATTGTTGCACCAAGATTTAAAGTGCCGCGTTTTTTCAGACCGGGTAATTATTATTCTTCCATTGCACAAAATGTTCTGGATAACAATTCGAAAATTATTCCTAATCCATTTCATTAAAAATTTTAAAATGAAATGAGCCATAAAATTTTCGAGGTAAATTATACCAACCACCGATGAAAATTTTATGGCGAATTCCATGCGGCAAAAAAACAATAAAAATTAACACATGAAACTATATATATATTCCTTATCAGCATTTTTAATCATGCTATTATCAGGTTGTGAAAAAGATAATTTAAAAGAACCCAATTCAACACTTGCCGGTAGAGTTATATACCAGGGGCAACCGTTAGGAGTGAGGTCTTCAGGTGTTCAATTTGAACTTTGGCAACCCGGATTTCAGCTATTCAGCAAGATCCCTCTTAATGTTGCACAGGACGGCAGCTTCTCTGCAGTTCTTGCAGACGGAGATTATAAATTGGTAAGAACGGCAGGGGCCGGTCCATGGGCAGATAATACGGATACCATCAATGTAAGTCTTAATGGATCGGCTAATGTAGATGTACCGGTAGAACCTTACTTTTTAATTAAGAATGCCAGCTTCGAAAAAAATGGGGCAGCAGTAAAGGCTACATTCACTATTGAAATAAATACATCCGTTAAAACGCTGGAATTGGCGAAACTTTATATTGGACCCAACCTGATTGTAGACCAAAATAATAATTCAGCTAATGTACAGGTAACGGCGGCGGCTATCACTTTGGGCCAGCCCGTTACACTCAATGTCAACATTCCTGCAAGCATCGCTAATGATGCGTACATTTTTGCAAGAGTAGGTGTTAAGACAACGGGAGTGGCTGAACTATTGTATACACAGCCTCAAAAGATTCAATTGAAGTAGATAGAAAAAGCTCTTCTCTTATTATTTAAAAAAAAAGTTTTAACTACTAAAAGGAATAAGACATGATTAAAAAATGTTCATTTAAATACAGGGGTATAATTATTGGTATCATTTATAGTTTCCAGTTTTTTACACTGGATGGTTTTGCGCAATCAAACTTGAAAATCCCAAACGGTTCAGCCATTATCAATGTTGATTTGAATAAAAAAATTGGCCCTATGTATCCCGCCTGGGCCTGGTTTGGGTATGATGAACCCAACTACACTTACATGAAGGATGGGAAAAAATTACTTTCTGAAATTTCTGCTTTATCTCCCGTGCCGGTATATGTAAGAACGCATAGTTTACTCGTTACAGGTGATGGAGAAGCAGCTTTGAAATGGGGTTCTACCAATGCGTATACAGAAGATGCGAAGGGTAATCCTATTTATAATTGGACTATCGTTGACAGCATTTTCGATACTTACATACAGCGCGGAATGAAGCCGCTTGCACAAATTGGTTTTATGCCGCAAGCTTTGTCTACCCATCCTGAAACCTACCGCCATCATTGGAAACCGGGCGATCCTTATACAGATATTATAACCGGCTGGGCTTATCCGCCAAAAGATTATAACAAATGGGCGGAGCTGATCTATCAATGGGTAAAACATTCGGTGGAACGCTATGGAAAAAAAGAAGTGGAAAGCTGGTATTGGGAACTTTGGAACGAACCCAACGGTCATTATTGGAAAGCCAGCATGGAAGATTTTTTTAAGTTGTATGATTATACTGCTGATGCGGTAAAGAGGGCTTTACCCACTGCTAAGATGGGTGGTATTAATATTGCCGGAACAGGTGGTAAGGAAGCTCAAAAATGGTTGCATGCTTTTGTGAAACATTGCTTTTCGGAAGTGAATCATGTTACAAAAAAAATTGGTGCGCCTGTTGATGCATTTTTGTTTCATGCAAAAGGTTCGCCACGGTTGGTAGATGGCCATGTCAGAATGAATATGGGAGCGCAATTAAGGGATATTGAAGCCGGTTTTAAACTGGTGGCATCTTATCCGCAGTTAAAAAATATTCCTATTATTATTGGTGAATCAGACCCCGAAGGCTGTGCTGCATGCGGCATGCATACGAATCCTGAAAATGCTTATCGCAATGGAACTATGTATTCCAGCTATACCGCAGCTTCGTTTGCACGAAAATATGCTCTGGCCGATCAATACAAAGTAAATTTTAAAGGTGCTGTTTCCTGGTCGTTTGAGTTTGAGAACCAGCCCTGGTTTTTTGGCTTCAGGGATCTTGCTACCAATGGTGTTGACAAACCGGTGTTGAATGTATTTCGCATGTTTGGCATGATGAAAGGCGATAGAGTTAACGTAACATCAAACCATGGATATGATTTAAGAACAGCGGTGGATTCCAGTTTCCGTAAGTCGTATTCGGATATCAATGGAATGGCTTGTAAAGATGCTGATGCGGCTACAGTAATGTTATGGAACTATCATGATGATGATATAAAAAGCGAAGAAGAACTAGTAACCGTTCGGTTAAAAGGCTTGCCAAATAAACAGGTATTGTTACAGCATTATCGTATAGATAGTACACATAGCAATTCTTATGAAGTATGGAAAAAAATGGGATCACCAAAAAGGCCTTCTGATGAACAAATAGCTGAACTGGAAAAAGCAGGGCAATTACAGTTACTAGGTTCACCACAATGGATAAAACCCAAAAATGGAGAAGCAATGATAAACATGGTCTTGCCACGGCAGGGTGTTTCTTTACTAAAACTAGACTGGTAGGTATTCAGTAAACTCAAAAAAAAAAATGATGTTATACAAAGCGAAATATTTAGCATTAAAAATTTTAGTTTTTGCATCAATAGGATTTGTAAAAGCACAGGATATTGCTAAGCCCGTTATTATACAAGTCGATCTAAATAAAAAATCCAACGAACCCCTAAAACCTATCTGGGCCTGGTTTGGTTATGACGAGCCAAACTATACTTATATGAAGGATGGTAAAAAATTGCTTACAGAAATTTCACAGTTTAGCCCCGTGCCTGTTTTTGTAAGAGCACACAATCTGCTTACAACTGGTGATGGAACTGCAATGCTGAAATGGGGATCAACCAATGCATATACAGAAGATGCTAATGGTAAGCCTATATATTATTGGAAGATTGTTGACAGTATTTTCGACACTTATATTCAACGTGGCATGAAGCCCATTGCACAAATAGGATTTATGCCGGAGGCTTTATCCATCAATCCGCAGTCGGATAGCACTTACACCGATCCTACAAGAGTGAAGCAAAAACATTATACGGGGTGGAATTTTCCGCCTAAGAGCTATGAAAAATTTGCGGAGCTGGTTTATCAATGGGTAAAACATTCAGTGGAACGTTATGGTAAAAAAGAAGTGGAAAGTTGGTATTGGGAACTATGGAATGAACCGGATATTTCCTACTGGAAGGGAACGATGGAAGAGTATATAAAGTTATACGATTACACCGCAGATGCAGCTAAAAGAGCTTTGCCAACGATTCGAATCGGAGGACCTGAGACTACTAACCCGGGAAGCGAAAAAGCCGGTAATTTTCTAAAAACATTTTTGGAGCACGTAGTAAACGGCAAAAATTATGTTACAGGCAAAAAGGGTTCGCCACTTGATTTTATAACTTTCCACG
The DNA here is from genome assembly GCF_029360765.1 of Terrimonas pollutisoli. GTDB lineage: Bacteria > Bacteroidota > Bacteroidia > Chitinophagales > Chitinophagaceae > Terrimonas_B > Terrimonas_B pollutisoli. The sequence goes on from NZ_JARKNA010000001.1 coordinate 1,074,165, forward strand.
CCAAGGGGCAACCGAGAGTAATTAATGATACTGTATGGATGAATGTAGGCGTACAATTGCGGCATATTGATAAAGGCTTTCAAATTATTTCTTCGTTCCCTACATTGAAAAATTTACCGATCATTATTGGTGAATCAGATCCTGAAGGATGTGCTGCTTGTCCTGCTGATATTTTTCCTAATAATGGTTATAGAAATGGAACGCTTTACTCCAGCTATACTGCTGCTTCTTTTGCAAGGAAATATGATCTGGCAAAAGATAGAGGAGTAAATTTATTAGGTGCCGTAACATGGGCCTTTGAATTTGAGAATCAACCCTGGTTTCGTGGATTCAGAGATCTGGCTACAAACAGTGTTGACAAACCTGTGCTGAATGTTTTTCGCATGTTTGGCCAGATGGACGGTAACAGGGTTCCTGTAATCTCTAACTCGGTTCACAACTTTATTTCTGTGCGTGATTCCAGTGTTCGCAAAAGCGACCCGGATATAAATGGAATAGCTGCAGCAAATAATCGTTCTGCATCTGTGATGATTTGGAACTATCATGATAAAAATGATTTGAATGTGCCGGCTACACCGGTAACAGTTTCTGTCAAAGGCATCCCTTCGAAAATGGTTTTGCTAACGCATTACCGCATCGACCAGGAGCATAGCAATTCTTATACAGCATGGCAAAAGATGGGTTCACCACAAAATCCAACCCCTGCGCAAATTGCAGAATTGGAGAGAGCAGGGCAATTACAAATGCTTGGTTCCCCCGGATGGATAAAGACAAACAATGGTGAGGCACTCATCCAATTCGACTTGCCTCGCCAGGGTGTATCCTTGTTGCAGTTGTCATGGTAAGAAAATGCGTGGTGCAAGCTTTTTAGGCCGTCAGTTAATTCATTAAAACCAGCAACATTTTTTTATGATTCGTATTTCTTCAACAGTATTGTTTTGCCTGCTGGTGCTGCTTGTTCAGCCATTCGTGGCAGTTGCTCAAAATACATTACCCTTACCACCCAAAGCTCCTATCTGGACAGCTGATAACGGTAATGGTACATTCACCAACCCGCTTTTTTTTGATGAGTTCTCTGATCCTGATATGATCAGGGTGGGCGATGATTATTATCTGACCGGAACTACCATGCATGCCATGCCTGGGCTTCCGGTATTACATTCCCGCGACCTCGTAAACTGGGATTTTTTAAGTTATGCAGTGGAGCGTCTCGATCTGGGCCCCGATTTTCGCCTTGAAGGTGGCCGTAACGTTTACGGACAGGGCATTTGGGCGCCTTGTTTCCGCTATCATAACGGTAAATTCTACATCTTCAGTAACGTGAACCGCTTCAATACGCACCTGTTCACCGCCACTAATCCTAAGGGCCCTTGGACGCATACAAAAATGAACAGAAGTTATCATGACTTGTCTGTGCTGTTTGATGATGATGGAAAGATTTATGTAGTGTGGGGATATGATGAGCTTCATATGGCCGAACTGAATGATTCGCTTACCGATGTTAAACCCGGCAGTGAACAAGTGATCGTTTCGAAGGGGAGCGGCGCCGGTGAGGGTTCCCATTTTTATAAGATCAATGGGAAATATTATATCACCAATGCGAACTACGACCCCGTTTGCTACCAGGTATGCCTTCGGGCCGATAAACCTCGCGGACCTTATGAATTAACTGTGATGAGTGCAAAGGAAAGCTTTGGGATAGGTACGGGATGGCGGTTAGCTAATGAACGCAGCACTCCTCCTTTTCAACTGGTGGCTCCGGTTGAAAACTACCTGGGGCGCATGCCCCTGCACCAGGGCGGCATCGTGCAGATACAGTCGGGTGAATGGTGGGGATGGTCAATGATGGGTTATAATTCTGTCGGCAGAATGGTGTGTCTTTCACCTGTTACCTGGCAGGATGGATGGCCCTACTTTGGCTTGCCCGGAAATCTTACACGCAGTCCCCAAACATGGGTGAAGCCAAATACAGGATTCTCTGCAACACCGCATGCACCTTACCGTAGAAGCGATGACTTCTCCTCCGCCAAACTTCAGCCGGTATGGCAATGGAATCATGTGCCTGTTGATGCAAAGTGGTCGCTGAAAGCCAAGAAGGGATACCTGCGGCTCCGTTCGCTGCCGGCAACAGATTTCTGGATGGCAAAAAATACACTCACGCAGCGGGCCATAGGCCCCGAGTCAATTGTAACCGCAGAAGCAGAACTGGGTTCGCTGATGCCTGGGGATGTGGCGGGCCTTGGTCTTTTGAATCTGCCCTATGCCTGGATTGGTGTCGCCAGGAAAGCCGATGGTTTAGAGATACAGCAGTTTGATCAGCAGAGTGGTAAGCTGGCAACGGCAAAACTGAACGGCACACACATCTGGTTCCGGGCGAATTGCAACTTTGATACCGAGAAAGCTATGTTCAGCTACAGCACAGATGGAATAAATTATAACTGGCTGGGTGATGAATATATCATGATATTCCAGGGAAGAACATTCCAGGGAGTACGCTATAGTCTTTTCAACTTTAATACCAATAACACAGATGGTGGTTATGTGGACTATAACTCATTTATAGTAGATGAACCAAGAGCGCATGGTTTAACGAATCCGATTCCTTACGGTAAATTAATTACACTCACTAGCTTGGCCGACAGTACCATACTGGTGAACTGGAAAGGTTTTGTGAGGCCTGTTGCTGCCAATGATAAACTGGCCGGGGGCAATAATTCGAAATTCAGAGTAGTAGATAAAGGGAATGGAAGGATCGCATTGCAATCTATAGCTGACAGCGGTTGGGTAACAGTAAAGGGATAGGAGGGATGGCCGAAGTACGTATTGAGAAGGAGGAAAAGGGCGAATCTTCGCAGTTTCAATGGGAGGACATGCTTCGCGGCGACCTGATGCTAATATCGCTCTATACACACAAATACCTATTTGCCGATCCTAATGCAAAAAGCCTTTGTTCAGCTGATGCGCCGGGAACCCGGCCCGATCGTAAAGACGGCGCCTGTTTTTTATGGACGGTTATCGAATAGACGCTATATCTTTTCTTAAAACATGCAATAACAAATATGAAAATCAAAGCAATCAGAACAAAGTTGTATCAGTGGCAAGGTCCGGTAAAAACAAGCGACACCATATTTGCCACACCATTAAGTGCCTTGCCTTTTCAAAGTGATGCACAGGCTCCTTTCCGTTTTTTTAGTTGGTTAGTGGTTGAAGTAGAAACAGACGAAGGACATGTTGGATATGGAAACGCCGGTTTGTGTCCGGATCTTAGCAAACAAATCATTGATTCAAAACTGTCTACTTTATTGCTGGGTGAAAATCCACTGAATACAGAATATCTCTTTGAAAAAATGTATCGCTCCACAGTAGCCTATGGCAGAAAAGGAGCTGTAATTGCTGCCATCAGTGCTATTGATATCGCCTTGTGGGATATTAAGGGATTGGTGATGAACCAACCGGTGTTCATGCTGTTGGGTGGTCGTACCAAAGAAGCTATTCCCACTTACTATAGCCGTTTGTATACCCGTAACCTCGAAAGCTTACAAGCAGAAGCAGATCATTTTAAAAAAGAAGGATTCACCGGCATGAAGCTGCGTTGTGGTTATCCGATGACGGAAGGAATAAAGGGATTGAAAAAGAATGTGGAGATGGTAAAAGTGGTTCGGGACACAGTGGGTGACGATGTCGACATTATGCTGGAAGCATACATGGGTTTTAATTATCCTTATGCGAAACAGTTGCTAAAAGAAATGGAACCTTATAACCTTCGCTGGGTCGAAGAGTTATTGTTGCCTGATGAAATACACAATTTTGCAAAATTGAAACAGGGCACATCTATTCCACTTTCTGGTGGCGAGCATGAATATACCCGCTATGGATTTCATGATCTTCTGCAAGCTGGTGCACTGGATATTTTTCAATTCGATACCAACCGTGTCGGAGGTTTTACGGAAGCGCAAAAGATATGCAACATGGCACTAGTTCATGGTGTAGAAGTGATTCCCCATGGTGGCCAAATGCATAACCTTCATGTAGTGATGAGTTCTTTTGCTTCTCCGATGGCCGAATATTTTCCACAAACAGAAATTGAAGTGGGTAATGAAATGTTCTGGTATATTTTCGATGGCGAAGCTATCGCAGAAAATGGACAGCTTCAATTGGATGATAACAAACCCGGAATGGGATTAACCTTGAAAAAAGAATATTTAGATCAATTTAAAATTGTCGAACACGAATCTTCTAAACGGGCACGTGTGAACCTGTAAACTTTAATTATGCAAAAAAGAATATTGGATCTTTTTAAACTGAATGGACATATAGCATTAATTGTTGGTGGTAACCGGGGATTAGGCCTTTCGATGGCAAAGGCATTAGCGGAATCAGGAGCATCTATATCTATTGCAGCGAGAGATGAAAAAGAAAATGAAAAAGCTGCTTCTGAAATACGTGGTGATTATAAGGTGGATTGCATCAGCAATTACTGTGATGTTACGAATGAACAAAGTATTAAAGATGTCGTCGCTAAAACACTCAATCACTTTGGAAAGATTGACATTTTGATCAATTCGGCAGGCATTAATATCCGGGGGGCTATTGAAAATTTATCAGCAGCTGATTTTAATCAGGTGCAACAGGTAAATGTTACCGGTTCATGGTTGGCTTGCCGCGAAGTGATGCCGGTAATGAAAAAAAATAAATATGGAAGAATTATCAATATCGGTTCCATGCTTTCGGTAACCGCTATACCTGAGCGAACACCTTATGCCACCAGTAAAGGCGCAATTCTGCAACTAACCCGTTCTTTAGCTATGGAAGTAGCCAATGAAGGAATTACCGTAAATGCTGTATTGCCTGGTCCTTTCGCTACAGATTTGAACCTTCCCTTATTAAACGACCCTGAAAAATATAAAGCCTTTATTGCTAAAGTGCCCATGGGACGTTGGGGTGAGTTATATGAAATCGGCGGCATAGCGTTGTATTTAGCAAGTCCTGCTTCCAGCTATACAACAGGCAGTTGTATTTCTGTAGATGGGGGATGGGTTGCTGTTTAATTTTTTTTACTAAAACAAAAAATGATGAAATGAGCCATAAAATTTTCGAGGTAAATTATACCAACCACCGATGAAAATTTTATGGCGAATTCCATGTGGCAAAAAACAATAAAAATTAACACATGAAAGAAAACATACGGCTGGTGCAGATGGCACATCCAAAGTTGGGAAGAAAAGTAGCGTTGGTGCAGGAACCATCATTGGTTTTATTGAACCATGTTACTTCTGTATATGACCTGGCTTTGGAAGCTATCGATTTGAAAGCGGATATTAAATCCACTATCGAATCACATCTATCCGATTCCAAATTAGAGTACGATGTTGTTTATAAAGGCGATAAAGAGTGGTCTTTATTGCCATCCTTTGATTGTCCTGAAAATCCTTATAGTTGTTTGGTATCCGGTACAGGACTTACACATAAGAATAGTGCCCTCAACCGGCAAATGATGCACCAGGCAGATAAGGGCAGCCTCACTGATAGCATGAAAATGTATCAATGGGGACTGGAAGGCGGACAACCAGCAAACGGAAAAATTGGTGTACAGCCCGAATGGTTTTATAAAGGGACGGGAGCTATTTTAAATGGTCATGGACAAGCGTTGTCTGCACCGGCATATGCTAATGATGGCGGAGAAGAACCTGAAGTAGCAGGTGTTTACATCATTGACAAAATGGGACAACCTTTTCGCATAGGGTTTACAACCGGCAATGAATTTTCGGATCATGTCATGGAGCGAAAAAATTATTTGTACCTGGCGCCTTCCAAATTGCGCAACTGTGCCATAGGACCGGAATTGGTCATTGATCCTGATTTTACAAATTTGAAAGGAACCGTAAGCATCCTTCGAAGCAAGAAAGAGTTTTGGTCGGCTGATATACATACAGGCGAAAAAAATATGGCGCATTCTTTAGCCAATCTGGAGTATCACCATTTCAAATATTCCGATCACCGCCAACCGCTTCAAGCCCATGTTCATTTTTTTGGCGCTGATGCTTTTAGTTTCGGCGGCGGGGTAGAGTTAGAAACAGGTGATGAGATGAAGGTTTACTGGAAAGGCATGGGCCGCCCTTTAATAAATCCAATTGTAATAGAAACAAAGAAAGAAGAACTAATAGAAGTAAAATCTATTCAGGGAATAGCATCCCGGGTATCCTTGTAAAATAATATTGCGCCAGCCATATGAATAATATTTCCGGATCACTAACAGAAAGTAAGCCATTACGAATGCGTTGGATGATGATAGGGTTCGCTTTTTTTGCGACCGTGTTAAATTATGTTCATCGCTTATCGTTTAATTATTTAAGTGCTGATGGTGAGTTGCGTAAACTGATTCCAGATGATGCCTTCGGCTATATCGGAACAGCTTTTTTTATAGCCTATATGTTGTCAAATGCTTTTTCTGGTTTGCTGATTGACAGGTTGGGAACAAGAATCGGTTATTCGCTTTGTATGGCCTTTTGGACAACAGCAGGTCTTTTTCATGCTTTTGCTATCACACCCTTGCAATTTGGGGTCTGCCGTTTTTTATTAGGCATTGGTGAAGCAGGCAACTGGCCGGCTGCCTTAAAACTTACCGGCGAGTGGTTTCCACCTCATGAGCGGTCAACAGCATCAGGAATTTTTAACAGCGGTTCTGCAATCGGTGCTATTATCGTTCCTCCGTTAGTGGCTGTGATGACGATGAGATATGGATGGCAATACACCTTTATCATTCTGGCTCTATTTGGATACTTATGGCTGGCTGTTTTTTGGTTTACCTATTACACACCGGGGCAATCGGCTACAGATTCAAAAGCAAGAGTTATTCCCGCATTCAAGCTGTTAAAAAACAAGTTTGTTTCAAGATTGCTGCTGGCAAAAATTTTTATTGAACCTGTTTGGTATTTTGTAACCTTCTGGATTGGTCGGTACCTCGCCGATGTGCATCATTGGGAATTGAAACAGATCGGATGGTTTGCTATGATCCCTTTTATCATGGCGGATGTCGGCAATATTGTTGGCGGCTATTTTACACAATTCATTATTAAAAAAGGAATGCCTATACCCAAGGCAAGAAGGCTGGCTTTAGCCCTGTCGGGTATACTGATGGCAATGCCTTTGCTATTGGCGCCGTTTATTGTCACTACTCCGATGTCCGGCCTTATCGTTTTTGGGTTGTCGGGCTTTGGCTACACATCTTATACTGCCAATGCATTAGCTCTTACAGCGGACGTGGTTCCTAAAAGCGCATCCGCTTCCGCCTGGGGCCTGGCTTGCATCGGTAATGGTATTGGCGGCGCTATTTTCCAGGCATTATCCGGAATAACCCTGAAATCATTTTCAGCATCAGCAGGATACGTGGGTGCTTACAATATTTTATTTCTTGGCTTTGGTGTTTTGGTAGTGATTGGCATTTTGATTTTACTTTTTTTATCAGGCCCCTTTGTAAAAAATAAAGAATTGTATGAACATGCTGAGGGTAAAAAACAATTGGAAGCAGTTTAGATATTAATGAATGGAGCCACAGAGAAACAAAGAACACAGGGTAACGCAGGGGGGATTTCTCTGTTTACTGTCTCCCGGTCTCCTTGATTTAAAAAATAAAAAAAAGTTTAAAGTTATGACAACAACAATAACGGGTTCAAACATTACGGGATTTGTTGGTAGTAAAAAAGGCAGTAAATCCTTTCAGGCCTTTTCTACATTAACGAACCAATATTTAGATGGTGATTTTTATTATGCTACAGAAGAAGAGTTGGAACATGCATTACAATTAGCTCAGAAAGCATTTACTGTTTATCAAAAAACATCCTTTAAAAAACGGGCTGCTTTTCTGGATGCTATTGCTGATGAAATAATGGCATTGGGTGAAGTATTGATCGAACGTTGTGTAGCGGAAACAGCTTTGCCCGCAGCCCGTATCATTGGCGAAAGAGGACGCACCTGCAATCAATTAAAAATGTTTGCTCAATTATTGAGAGATGGTTGGTGGGTCGATGCCCGCATTGATACTGCACAGCCGCAGCGTCAACCTCTTCCCAAACCGGACATACGAAGAATTCTTATTCCTATTGGTCCCGTAGCAGTTTTTGGTGCTTCTAATTTTCCCTTGGCTTTTTCAACTGCTGGCGGAGATACTGCTTCGGCTTTAGCGGCGGGATGCCCGGTGATCATAAAAGCGCATTCATCACATCCCGGTACAAACGAATTAATTTCTTCAGCCATTATCAAGGCAGCCCAAAAAACCGGCATACCCGAAGGTGTTTTTTCATCCGTATATCTTTCGCATGCTGATGTGATAAAATTCGTGCAGCATCCGGGAATAAAAGCAGTTGGGTTTACCGGTTCAAGAGATGTGGGAATGCGTTTGTTCCATGCTGCTGCATCACGACCTGATCCAATTCCTGTGTATGCGGAAATGAGTGCTGTCAATCCTGTTGTTTTATTGGAAGGAGCCCTAAAAACAAAAGCAGAAAAAATAGCTAAAGACCTGGCCGCATCGATAACGTTGGGTGTAGGTCAGGTTTGTTCCAATCCGGGGTTGGTATTGATGATCGATAGTGATACTTCAAAGAAATTTTTACAGGCCCTTGCTCAGGAAATCGCTGCAACTTCACCCGCCACTATGTTGAACAGAAATATTTGCAAGGCTTATGAAGAAGGGGTAAAGTTTCGGCAAGCTGAAAAGGAAGTTGTAGTATTAGCTAAATCCGTTAAGGAAGCAGACAATGAAAAATACGAAGCACAACCTGTGGTGCATACTATTAGTGCTGCCAATTTTTTGGAGAACAAAAATTTATCAGGAGAAATATTCGGGCCGGCATCATTGGTTGTTTTGTGTAAAACAGAAACAGAATTACAGGCAGTGTTGCAATCTTTAGAAGGCCAGTTAACAGCAACTGTGCATGCTACGGATACAGATGAAAAAACATTGCGGCCGGTAGTGGAGATCATTACACAAAAATCAGGACGAATAATTTATGGAGCTTATCCAACCGGTGTAGAAGTATGTCATTCCATGCAACACGGCGGGCCTTTTCCTTCTACTACCGATGGCCGCACTACATCGGTTGGTACCGCAGCTATCTATCGCTTTGTGCGTCCTGTTGCATTTCAGGATTTTCCTGATCAATTATTGCCTGAGGCTTTACAGAACAGCAATCCCTTAAACATCCTAAGGCTGGTTGATGCGAAATGGACAAATGAGCCTGTTATGAAAAATTAATACTTCGTTTATAATATTTGATTACATGATAACTATGTTCCGGTTAAACTACATATTACTCCTCGGAAGTTTTTTGTTTACAGCCATCTGTTTTGCACAAGGCAAAACGTATACTGACAGTATAAGTCCCATTCGAAAACCATTACCCGGTTTGGGTTTGCAGCAACATGATTTTTTGTATACAGGAGAATGGGATTATCGCAAACCGGTGCAAACTATTTACATCCTACGCAAAGGAAAAATAGTCTGGAGTCATGATATTCCATTTCATGATCCTGCAACAGGCGAGATGGAAGAATTGGGCGATGCTACCATGCGGCCCAATGGAAATATTGCATTTTGCCGGAAGACCGGCGCCAGCGAAATAACACCCGATAAAAAAATGATCTGGAATTATGAAGCTCCAAAAGGCACGGAGATCCATTCGGTAGAACCAATCGGCACCGATAAAATTTTAATGGTGATAAACGGGGCCCCTGCAATTATAAAACTGATTAACATTAAAACCGGTCAGACAGAAAAAGAATTGACACTTCCCACAGGTAGTCCTAAGCCGCATGGACAGTTCCGTCGGGTTCGCATGACGAAGGCAGGTACTCTTCTTGCTGCTCACATGGATGCAGGTAAGGTTTCTGAATACGATTGGAGTGGAAAAGAAATCTGGTCGATAAATGTAAAATCGCCATGGTTGGCTACCCGCTTAAAGAATGGGAATACACTTATCACCAGTAATCATGGTTTTGTTATCGAAGTAAACAAAAACGGTGAAACTGTTTGGGAAGTGAACCAGAACGATCTGCGTGATTTCAAACTATACATTCCGCAAGTCGCAGTAAGATTAGCCAATGGCAACACTGTTATTACAAACTGGTGTCCCAATGGTATTAAGAAACCCGAAGACTGGCCCGGTTCAGTACAAATTTTAGAAGTAACACGAGATAAAAAATTGGTATGGGCATTGAGCCAATGGTCCGATCCGGATTTGGGGCCTGCTTCTTCTTTCCAGCTTTTGGATGAACCTACTATTAAAAAAAGCAAGGGCTATTTGAAACGCTACAAATAAGATTCAGTCAATTCATTTTTTTCCATTTTCATAAATGTTGTTCAAAAACTAAATGTCATTTAAAAAAAATGGATTGGTAAAGTGATGGCGTCATGATAAGAGATTTCATAAACATTGAATCCAATGCGCAGAATTATTTTGAAAAAGTCAATTATTAAATATTAAAACTATAAAATGAAAATTGTTCAGCGGATAACAAGCATCATTTTTCTGGTTGCTTTCCAGGGTAATCTGTTTGCGCAAACATCAGCAAAGGAGATAGCGTCTTATCTTGATCCCGGCCAGCCTGTTGAAAAACGGGTGGAAGATTTGATTTCCCGGTTAACTATAGAAGAGAAGGCCATCCTCCTGAATCACAAGGGGCCGGTTGTGGAACGCTTTTCTATTAAGTCGGATAATTGGAACCAATGCTTGCACGGTGTAGTGTGGAATAAACCCACAACCATGTTCCCTGTTTCCATTGCTATGGCAGCCACCTGGAACACGAAGCTGATTAATGAAGTAGCTACAGCGATTTCAGATGAAGCCCGTGCCATTTATAATGGATGGCACCAGGATTCAAATTTTCAAGGTGATAAGAAAGGCCTGATATACCGGGCCCCTGTTATTAATATTAGCCGTAACCCGTATTGGGGTCGTATCAACGAGTGTTATGGCGAAGATCCTTTCTTAACCGGACGAATAGGAGTTGCTTTCATCAAAGGTCTCCAGGGAACTGATCCTAAATACCTGAAGCTGGCGGCTACTCTCAAGCATTATGCGGTTAATAATGTAGAAAGAGATAGAATGAAATTGTCAAGTACGGTAAGCGAACGGATGTTGCATGAGTTCTGGCTTCCGCATTTTCGCGATTGTATTGTAGAAGGTGGCGCCCATTCAGTGATGGCATCTTATAATGCTATCAATGGAGTTCCCAACAACATCAATAAAATGCTTTTGACGGATATACTGAAAAAACAATGGGGATTCAAGGGTTTTGTGGTTTCAGATTTAGGTGGGGTAAATACAATGGTTAAAGGCCATGAAAAAGGAAAGATGAGTTTTGAAGAAGCCGTAGCCAAATCAATAATTGCCGGTTGTGATTTTTCTGACAAGGAGTTTATGGAGTATATACCGGCTGCGGTTAAAAACGGGCTGTTGTCAGAAGCTCAATTGAACGAAGCACTATTTCGTGTTTTGCGTACCCGTTTTTTATTAGGTGAATTTGATTCGCAAACTCTTGTGCCCTATAGCAAAATTCCTCTTTCTGTTATTGGAAGCGAAGCACATCGTGAACTGGCTTTAAAAACAGCACAGGAAGCGATTGTGTTGTTGAGCAACAAAAACAATGAGTTGCCTTTGGATAAAACAAAAATCAAAACGATTGCTGTTATCGGCCCTCATGCTAATGTGTTTACCGCTGGTGGTTATAGTGGTAAAGCAAAAGATCCAGTAACTCCTTTACAGGGAATAAAAAACAGGATGCAGCCCGGAACGGAAATATTGTTTGTAGCAGGTGGTCAGATTGCCCCATCAAAAGATAGTACGGCTGCGCCTTTTAACAAAGAGGAAGAACTGAAAAAAGCTATTGAAGCGGCGAAAAAAGCAGATGTAGTGATACTGTATGTTGGTACTTCTTTGGCTATTGAAGCAGAAGGAAGGGATCGTACTTCACTCACGTTGCCAGGTAACCAGGAGGAACTGGTGAAAGCAGTACTCGCTGTTAATCCCCGTTCCATCATTGTAGAAATGAATGCAGGCCCGCTTACTATTCCTGAAATAAAAGAAAAAGCACCTGCTATTTTAGAAGCCTGGTGGTTAGGAGAAGAAGGCGGTAATGCGATTGCTGATGTACTTTTTGGAAATGTAAATCCCGGTGGTAAACTTCCATTAACTGTATATGCATCCGAAGAGCAAGTGCCTTCTGTAGATGAATATGATGTAACAAAAGGGTTTACCTATATGTATCTGCAGGGTAAACCACTCTTTGCATTTGGTCATGGTTTAAGCTACACAACTTTTACTTACAGTGATTTGAAAATTGCGTCAAAAAAGATCAAGGCGAATGGAAAAATTACAATGAGTGTTACTGTAAAAAATACAGGTAAAAGAAAAGGCGACGAAGTGGTGCAGCTTTATGTACATGATGTAGCCAGCAGTGTAAAACGGCCTTCAAAAGAATTAAGAGGGTTTGAAAGAATCAGTTTAAATCCTGGGGAAACGAAAACAGTAAAGTTTGAAGTGCCTGCAGAAAAACTTGCATTCTATGATGAGAAGACGCATCGTTTTGTAGTAGAGCCTGGCTTCTTTGATATCATGGTGGGCAGTTCTTCTGAAGATACCAGGTTGAAGGATAAAATTGAGGTAGTTGATGGCGGTAAATAAAGCGGTGCTGAAGGAATAGAAGCATCATTTCTATTCTTTCGGCCATTTACCAGGTATACAGAATTATGTTATTCCGCAGTTTAAAAATTTTTACTCTATAAAAATCAATCACGTTAATGAATCTTATGGTTAAGGAAAAGGAAATGATTTCGTCAAAGAACAATTTATTGGCAACCATTTTTCTATTATTGCTTTTGCCTTTTAAAGGCACAACACAAACCACATCCTCTGACAGTACGGGCTTAAAATTACCTCCGGGTTTTTCAGCAGTTGTGTTGGCGGAAAATCTCGGTAAGACAAGACATTTGCTGGTTACGCCTCAAAACGATATTTATGTGCGGTTGGCCCGACCGGTCAATGGAAAAGGCACACTGCTGTTGCATGAAGAAGATGGAAAAGCTAAGGTGAAATTTGGCTTTGGTAATTATGGTGGTACCGGCGTTTATCTGCGGGATGGTTATTTGTATACTTCTTCTAACTCGGAGATCTTTCGTTATAAAGTAGATGCCAACAATGAAGTCGATACCAACTCTGTTGAACGGATTGTTACTGGTTTGGTAGACAAAGGCACACATGAAACGAAATCCATTATGATGGATGGAGAAGGAAATATGTATATACCCATTGGCTGTCCTACCAACTCCTGCCAGGAAAAAGACCGGCAGAAAGGATCTTTGGGAATAGCAGGCTGCCCGCTATTGGAAACAAGCGGTGGTGTATGGATGTTTAAACGGGATAAAAAAGACCAGACCTATGCCGATGGTATCCGCTATGCAACCGGACTTCGCAATGTAGTGGCAGTGGATTGGAATTATGAAAGCAACAAACTCTTTGTTATGCAGCACGGGAGAGATCAGCTCAATTTTATTTTCCCCGATCTTTTTACAACAAAGGATAATGCAGAAATACCGGCGGAGTGTATGTATGCACTGAACAAGGATGATAATGCAGGCTGGCCTTTTATCTATTATGATCGCTTGCAAAAAAAGAAAATAATGGCGCCTGAATATGGAGGGGATGGGAAAAAAGAAGGAAGCAGTGAATATATTGATCCGGCTGCTGCTTATCCCGCCCATATGGCTCCTAATGGATTATTGTTCTATACCGGCAACCAGTTTCCCGCAAAGTATAAGAACGGAGCCTTTATTGCATTTCATGGATCATGGAATCGTTCTCCCGAACCGCAGGCAGGTTATTTCGTAGTGTTTCAACCTTTCAAAAATGGAATGCCATCTGGTGATTGGGAAGTGTTCGCCGATAATTTTTCCGGCTCACCGGAAAAGACTGCTTCCGGCCGTGGCAATCACCGTCCTTGCGGACTGGCACAAGGCCCTGATGGTTCTTTATATGTTACTGACGATGTGAAAGGGACGATCTTTAAAATCTCCTACAATAAAAAAGATAGCGTAGTTAAAAAAATAGCTGCCAAATCATTAAGTACAAAACAGGCAACAACAGTTAAGAAAACAGCAACTCCTGCCTCAACAAAGATCAGTGCAACAACCAAACCTGTTGTAAAAGCTGTACCAGTTTCAAAAGGAAGCATGAGTGCTGGTAAAGCGATTTACATGCAGAGTTGTGTTACCTGTCACCAGGTAGACGGGGGTGGAGTAGGCAATCTGAATCCACCAATCATTAAAAACAGTTATGTTCTGGGTAATAAAACCCGTCTAATTAATGTGGTATTGAAAGGGCTGAGCCAGCAGGATGTAGATGGAGAAAAATATAGTAATGCTATGCCGCCACTGAATTATTTCACTGATCAACAAGTTGCCGATGTGCTTACTTATGTACGCAATAGTTTTGGAAATAAAGCAAGTGCAATAACAGCGGAAGAGGTGAAAAAAGCGAGAGGGAAGAAATAAAAGTTTTAGATTTTAAAAAGCATTTGAAATATGGGATCAAACTCGAATTGTACTAATAAGGAAGAGATTAATAAATCAAAAAGATAAAACATGTACTTCAAGTTAATGTACGCTACATTCTTTTTATTTTTCAGCACCTTTTCGTATGCACAAAAGTCTTCTGCTAAAATTCAAAAGCTGAAGGATAATCATACAATAACTGAAAAAATAAATACCTTCACCAAACCGCTTTTTTATGAATATTATAGCTTAATACGGCAACAAAAGACGTTACAACTGTAACAGAACAATCAGTTGTATTTGATGAAGACTATTTCAGCATCTCCCAATCAACCCTCTCGTTCAGTATTATTGTGCATAGTAGCAACAAAAAGGAAAAGATTGCAGTTAGAATAGTTGGTGTATTGGGAAGAGTTATTGAGAATAAAAATTTAATTACTGAGGGACAAACCTTCAAGCATGCATTTATCTGGTAAATAATATGTTCATATGTACAAACATATTATTAAATTTGATTTTTGGCAAAAATATATTCTTCTAAGCCCTCAAGGGTGTTGGTGGGAGGAGTGTAAGATGAAATGAAATTGTTAAGCTGGAATGTTTACCGGCAAGGTGAAGTTGATGGAAGAAATTCAAAGGCCTTCCCTAAAATGTAGGGTAAGTAAATTGAAGTGAACGAAAAATTTGATTATTGGTTTATGCTGCTAAAAAATAGAAGTTTGATTTTGAAGCAATCTATTGCAACCTGTTATACAAGAAATAAAAGACTTCCAGCAATTCTGATAGAAATGGCTTTCTTATTCTCTCCTGCTTTCAATTGTATAGATAAAACTATCGGCTCTGTAGAAGCCTAAATTATATTCTATCGGACGTTCTGCCTGGTCAAAAACAAACCTTTTTCTAAGTAAGACTGGGCTTTCTAAGTCAAGTTGTAATTTACCTGTTAAAAATTTGTCGGCAGCTCTTGCACTGATTTCTTCTTTGGAAAGATTTGCCAGAACCTGATAATCCTTTTCCAGAATTTCATATAATGGTCTTTTGAAATCTTCTTCCCCTGTAAGTCCGATCCGCGGATGGAAAAAAGAGACAAAGTAAACAAATGGTACTTCCGGTCGTCCCCTTAATCTTTCTAACCTTAACACTTTCTTGTTTCCCCGTATTTCAAAAAAATTGGCTACAGTTTCTTCAGGTTTGACCCAGCTTAGGTTAAGCTCAAAATTTTTAATTGGTATTCCCCGTACAGCCATTTCCTGCGAAAAGCTCAGCCAATTCAAAGCTTTTGAGCTTACTGTGTTGTTAACCTTAGTGCCAAAGCGTTTTTTTCTTACCAGCAGACCTTCATATACCAGTTTATTAACTGCCTGTCTCAACGTTCCCCTGGAAATATTAAGCTTTTTGGCAAGCTCGATTTCATTGGGCAGGTGTTTGCCTTTCTGGTACTGTGGCTGTTTAATAATCCTTCTAAGGAGTTCCTCTGTCTGAATGTGCAACGGGATAGGGCTCTTATGGTCTAGTGTAAAGGTCATACGTATCTATAAAGGCAAAATATTACTTTTTTTGGAGCAGTTTGATAAAAGTAAATCGTGCCGGTAAAAATAATCAAAAATCTTAGATTATATGTATAAATGTATATACATTTGATAAATGAGTTTTGTTGATTTTGTTATAGAAGTTTTATTGGAGCGCATAAATAGGTTCATCCCGGGTTTCCACTAAAACAAAGAGGTCAAGGTTTTTTTAAAATGAAATGTATGAAAATGAAGAGAAGCACTTCTCTGTTGTTATTTCTGTCTGTTGCATTTATAACTGCCGCACAGGTAAAGAAACCAGGCAACGAGTCACTTGCTGAAAAGATCAGGAGCAATCAATACTTCGCCTTTGTAAAAACCAAGGCACTGGAAGTAATGAAAACAGGTTTTAATGCAGGCGATGGATATCGGGAAGTGTGGATTCGTGATTACAACACATTTATTGAACTGGCTGCACAGGTGAATCCAAAAGAAGTGTTGAAAGAAAACCTGTTGGTGTTTTTCAGGATGCAGGGCGATGACGGGAATATTATAGACGGATTTACGCCAATTGAAAAAGTGGGTGCTGTTGCGTATGATTTTTCATATTCAAAATTAGAGACTCGTTACGCCGCCCATAAAAATACGGTAGAAACCGATCAGGAAACATCATTGGTACAAGCAGTTTACAAATACATTCAACTTACAGGCGATAAAACAATTTTAAATGAAAAGGTTGGTGATAAAACGGTAAGTGAAAGATTGGTGTGGGCGATGGAGTTTTTGATGAACCACCGGTTTAATGAGCAATACGGATTGATCATTGGCGCTACCACTGCTGATTGGGGCGATGTGCAACCGGAGCATGGCTGGGGCGTAGACCTGGATAACAATACGCATCCTGCAATTGATATTTATGATAATGCCATGTTGATTGTTGCGTTGAACAATTTGATGGAAATAGATCCTTCCACCAAACAGAAATGGAATAAGATAAAAAAGCGTATTGCTAAAAACTGCAGAAAGTATTTGTGGGATAACAAACAGCAAAAATTTATTCCGCATATCTACCTGAAAGGTTCGCCTTTCCCCGCCGATTTTGATGAGAATAAAATTTATTATTTCGGTGGAACTGCTGTTGCTATTGAAGCCGGGTTATTAAGCAGGCAGGAAATAAAAACATCACTGGAAGAGATGAAAAAAAGAGTGCAGCAGGCTGGTGCGGCTTCCATTGGGCTTACGCTTTATCCTCCTTATCCAGAAGGTTACTTCGTTAATAAAATTATGAATCCTGTTTACAGTTACCAGAATGGTGGCGACTGGACATGGTTTGGTGCCAGGATGATTCAGCAGTTAGTGAAATACGGGTTTACAGAAGATGCGTATGAACAAATACAACCGATGGTAAAACGTGTACAGGATAATAAAGGTTTTTATGAATGGTACTCGGTTGATAACAAGCCACGGGGTTCCGGCACTTTCAGGGGCGAAGCCGGGGTGTTATATACAGCGATTGTGATGATGGAACAATTGAAGTAGTAAAGTTCATTTCCATTGTGTATAAGGCTGTCTGCATTGACGCTATCAACCGTTATTAGTAAACATCGGGCAGTTGTCGGGGAAATCAACGTTGCGTGTGGAAGTAGATGGCGAGGATGTATTTGCGGAAGTGGTTGATAAAGGGAACTACGTATTAGATAAACTCCAGCAAGGCTACATAACTCATCAGGTGAAGCCGTATAACAGTAATCATATTGGCAAATGATTTCTTTGTAGCAGCCTTTTTTCTTATTACCACCATTAGTAACTGCGCTATCAGCACG
>NZ_JARKNA010000010.1 GCF_029360765.1 Terrimonas pollutisoli
AATCGAGTTTTGCGTGTGGTAACTCAAAATTATCTTTTATTAATGCTCACTTCTTTTTTTATACACCAAACAGCCTATTGCGTTGACCAAATAGTTTTTTTGACATATTAACTAGCAACTTGAGTTAATTAAGTACCCGGGATCAACACGTATCAAAAAGGCGATCAGTTGCTGATCGCTTTGGATGTACCTTAATGCATCAGCATGTTACAACGAATCTATTATAAATCTTGTACTCAACCAGCAATTTTTCGAAAAAAGCAATTATTGCTTTACAAATTGAATTCGCTTATTGATTTTATCACCCTGCACACTGAGCAAATAAACGCCTCTGGATAATTTCGTCACATCAAGCCCAACGATATTGTCGCCGGCAGCAATCGTACGCTGCCCATTCATTACCGTGACACCCGACATGTTAATTATTTTCCAAACTACTCTGTCATTAGCAGAGGAACTTATTTGTAAGCCCAGTTGATTACCGACAGGATTTGGGTAAACTTTTACTTTACTTGCATTATTTTCCAGTGAGACTGCTATAACTTTTGAATACGTAGACTTTCCGTCAATATCTTTTTGGAGCAACCGGTAGTGAACAACGGAGACGCCATATGCATTGATGGCCGGATCTACAAAACTATAGTTATGAGTTCCCGCTGTGTTTGCGGCCGCTACTACTCCTACACCGGCGTAGGATGTGCCGTCCGTACTTCTTTCTACAATGAACTCCTGTGTGTTCAATTCATTTTCTGTTTTCCAGCTTAGTAGCGCATCATTGTTTTGCAATTTGCCTGAAAACTCCAGTAAGGTCAATGGCAAAGCTGTGCTGGATTTATTGGCAAAATAAAACGTAGAAAAACTGGTAACACTGGTTTGCAGTACATAATCATCTATCCAGTTGGCTGCATTGGAAATAAGTGACACTGCCTTCTTTTGCAGCGACGGATTGCACCCGTCATCATTTTTGAAAACACCCAGGTCAGCAATAGTGTTTATCCCGGATGCCGTGCCGTTCGAATTAACCGCAGCTTTTAATGCAAGCAATTCCTCGCCCCGGATGTACAAGCGAACATCTACCGGTGTTGCAGGCTGAAATTGTGGTGTGATGGTGATGTTCCTGTCAAGATATAATCGCTTTGTCCCATCTTCTCTTACAGCACCATTATTTATAAATACAAAAGCAGTAACAATACCCAGGTTATTACCATTGGCATTTATTTCTGCAACAGCAAGGCCACTTGCATCGGTGATGGGTACCCATTTGTTGCTGTTTTCAGCGCCAATTGTGACGGGAGCATAAGCCTGGCAACTACCGGGCAGTCCTCCTGCTACTTCTACTGGTACCCGTGTTAATTCGTTCTTACCAGTCGGATTTCTGCCATTGGCTCCATTGAAATCTGATTTTTTTGCATACAAATTCATAGCAGGATCCCATTCGAAAATTGTCCCTAAACCAAAGCTGCCGCCGTTCCTCGTCATCCCGTAAAACTTGCCATCGTTTAGCACAAGACTACTGATGGGATTACCTCCCTCGATGCTATTGAAGTCATATTTTTTGGTGTAAATATTTGTAGCCGGATCCCATTCGAAAATGACACCTATATTATTAATACCACCGGCATCGGTCATGCCGTAAAATTTGTCGTTGTAAAGTAGCATTGTTCCAACAGGCGTACTACCAGACGCAGCGATCAAATCAAATTTTACAGCGTAGCTTGTTGTCGCAGGATCGTATTCAAATATATAACCTGCATTGTTGGCACCGCCATTACTTGTTCCGTATAGCTTTCCGTTTTGGCTGACTACCCCATTTCCGTCGGAACTATTTATCTGATTTGCCAAACCTGACGTAAATTGATTAGATGCCGGAGTGTATTTAAACAAACCCCTGTTTAAAGAAGGTTTGATAATGCCATATAAGGCATCCCCACTTGCTGTCAAACTACCTGTATTTCCGTAACTCCCATAATAAAGCTTTTGTGTAAAATTGTTGATAGACGGATTCCACTCAAAAATATGACTCTGAGGGTGTGGACCGCCACCACCCAACATATAATAACTTAGCCCGTAAAAACTACCATTGAAAAAAGTGAGTTTTCCACTTGGATGACGGGTATTGCCTGAAGGTTGCTCTAAGCCGGCATTTCCATCAAACTCATGTTTCCCGACAATTTTGTTTGTTGCAAAATCCCACTCAAAGATCGTCCCCAAACCATCAAATCCTCCTTTATTGGTAATTCCATACAAGTGATTTTCATGAAATACAAGGCTATTGGGTAGCGAAGCATTGTCATGAGCATTTAGATTTATTTTTTTTGCATATTGATTCGTAGTTAAATCGAACTCAAAGATGACGCCATCATCACTGCTTCCGCCTTCGGAAGTCATTCCATAAATTTTTTCGTTTTTAATGACTAAACTTCCATAGGGATTCTCTCC
Organism: Terrimonas pollutisoli; assembly: GCF_029360765.1. Taxonomy (GTDB): domain Bacteria; phylum Bacteroidota; class Bacteroidia; order Chitinophagales; family Chitinophagaceae; genus Terrimonas_B; species Terrimonas_B pollutisoli. Next base: position 2,440 of record NZ_JARKNA010000010.1, read on the forward strand.
ACTAAATGTGTTATCCCTATCGCCCTGAATCGTGTATCTATATTTAATGGTATAAGCATTGGTGGTAAGATCAAGCTCAAATAAATAACCAAAGTATTTTCCATTACTTCGATAATCTGAACTGCTCATTCCATAGAGCTTACCGCTATGAGATATCAAATTTCCACGAGAATTTCCGTCTGCTCCCTGGTACTCGTGTAACTTAATGAAAGTGTTTCCTGATGGATCCCATTCAAAAATAATTCCTTCTCTTGCCCCCGGCGCCCTGCCCCAGGTCATTCCATAAAATTTTTGATTTACTAATGTCAGGCTGCCGTATGGTTTGCCCTGGTTTGTAAGGTCAAAATCCAATTTCTTTACATAATTATTGGAATTGGGGTTCCACTCAAATATTACTCCATAGTTATTCGCTCCACCCAAAAAAGTCATCCCGTAAAACTTCCCTCCTTTTAATGCCAAATCCCCATAAGGATTACTACCATTGGCGCCATCAAAATCATATTTTTTAGTATACACATTTGTCGCTGGGTTCCATTCGAAGATTACGCCTTTATCATTAACGCCGCCGGAATAAGTCATCCCATAAAATTTTGCGTTACTAGCCACGAGACTACCATAAGGATTGCTGCCACCCGCCCCAGTAAAATCATATTTTTTAGTATACACATTTGTTGCGGGATCCCATTCAAAGATCACACCCTTATCGTTGGCGCCACCAAACACTGTCATTCCATACAACTTATTATTCAATACTACGAGGCTACCATGGGGATTGATGCCGGAGGCGAGTTCGAAGTCATACTTTTTTATATACCTATTGGTGACAGGGTCCCACTCAAAGATCACCCCTAAATTATTTGCACCTCCCTGTGAGGTCATGGAGTAAAACTTTCCGTTATACTCCGTGAGTTGATTGTACATGGGAACAGCTCCTAAGTTGGTCTTCGGGAAAGAATAAACTGGCTGAATATTGCCGCCTTGTCCATCAGTGCGGAAGATAGCGCCGATATCGTCGGCTCCTCCCTGCGATGTCATTCCCCATAATTGGTAAATACCCTGAGCTGATGATGTGGAAATAATAAAAAATAAAACAAAAGAAGTTAGAATAGAGTAGAGAATTTTCATACCAACGGTTTAAAAATGAGCAAAAATTATAGCCTTTAATTTGCTACGGGAAGACATAGGAATTGAACATTGTAAACTCGTTACAAAAGAGCCCCGCGAAAAATGATTGGTTTTTTTACAGTAAACGTTCGAACAGAAGAATTACCCGATTGGTATTGGAAGATGCAAGCTTGAAAGTAGCATTAATTCCAAATTTTGACAAAAAATATTCCCTTTCCCGGATGAGATTTAATCCACACTGATTCGGCTGTTGAATGTCAGACAGCCATTCCAGGTTACTCTTGTTTATTGTTTTACGAATTGAACTCGAGTATTGATCCCATCTCCCTGTACAGACATCAGGTAAATTCCTTTTGACAATTTGCTTACGTCGATAGCAGTTATATTGTTGCCCTGGCTTATTGCCCGCTGCCCTTTCATTACCGTGATACCGGACACATTAATGATATTCCAGATCACTCTATTGCCTGTTGCTGATCTCACCTGTAAATGCAGCAGGTTGTCTGCCGGGTTGGGAGAAAGTCTTACATAGTTTGTTTCGTTGTTTAATACAATCGAAACAATCTTTGAGTAGGTAAATTTTCCCTCAATATCTTTTTGCTGCAACCGGTAGTACACTTTATTGAAACCAGAATTGTTTATACCCGGATCGGTAAAGCGATAGTCATGGCTGCCGGGAATGTTTGCAGCAGCCACTTTACCGATTGAGTTGAAATGTGTGCCATCTATGCTTCTTTCAATGTTAAACTCCAGCGTATTCAATTCGTTTTCGGTTTTCCAGTGCAACAAAGCGTCATTGTCCTCCAGCTTTGCTGTAAACTCCAGCAGATTTAGCGGCAGGGCAGCACTGCTTTTGTTAGCAAAATAAAAAGTGGAGAAGCTGGTAACACTTGTTTGCAATACATAGTCGTCTATCCACTCCTCACCCTGTGTTACAAGTGGCGTTGCTTTTTTTTGTAAAGATGAATGACAGCCATCATCATTTTTAAAAATCCCGAGATCCGTAATCGTATTAATTCCTGCCCCCTTGCCACTTGAATTTACTGCAGTCTTCAAAGCCTGGAACTCTTCACCGCGGATATAAAGACGGACATCAACCGGACCGGAAGGCTGAAACTGGGGCCTAATGGTAATGCTCCTGTCAAGGTATAATCTTTTGGTTCCGTCTTCCCGCACGGCGAGGTTATTTACAAATACCGAAGCATTGACAAGTCCCAGGTTATTGCCATTGGCTTTTATCTCGGCGACAGCCAAGCCGTCGTCATCCATGATTGGCACCCAATCATCATGATTGCTATTGTCTACAGCAACTGGTGCATAACTGTTGCAAGTGCCGGGTGTACCGGCAGCAACGGATACGGGAACTAATGTTAACCTGTTTTTTTTCAGCGGATTCCTGCCATTTACACCATTAAATTCTGATTGCTTCTTATAGTTATTGTTTACAGGGTTCCATTCGAATATCGTTCCAAGACCAAGGCTACCGCCATTACGGGTCATACCATACATCTTTCCATTATTTTCTACCAGGCAACCGACCGGGTTACCACCATCATCGCTGTTAAAATCATATTTTTTAACGTAAGTGTTGGACACAAGGTCCCATTCAAAAATGACACCCAGGTTGTTTGCACCACCTGCATCAGTCATCCCATAATATCTATCCTTATAAAGTAACATGGCGCCAACAGGATTGGTACCCGTTGATGCTACAAAATCATGTTTTACTGTAAACAAACTGTTGGCGATATCCCATTCAGAGATCCGGGTATCCACTCCATACAACTTGCCATCATTTTCAACAAGTTCATTATCTGAACTGACAGGAGCGGGCAGAAGTGTTGTTTGCTGCAAAGCCAGATCATATTCAAAAATTGACGGTCCTCCGCCGTACCCGTGAGTTCCATACAACTTACCGCCGCTTTCTACAAGATTTCCACGTGTTAATATTCCAAAGTTCCCGCCGAGTTGAAATTGTTCGAATTGGTTAGTGGTAAAATTCCAACCGAAAATATGATCAGTAAAACTGACTGGGGCCAGAGAGTACGAGGTAGCTCCATACAGCTTTCCGTTGTAAGGAGTCAATTTACCTTTTGGATAACGGCTATTTGAAGCAGTAGAGGTGGCTCCCGTAATACCATCGAACTGATATTTTTTATTAAAGCTTTTTGTTGCAAAATCCCATTCAAAAATTACTCCAAGACCGTCAAATCCTCCATTTTCAGTAACTCCAAATAAATGGTTTTCATGAAACACAAGACTGTTAACGGCGGAGCCATTTTCATGCGCATTAAAATTTATCTTCTTCTTGTATACGCCTGCTTCCAGGTCAAATTCGAATATCACACCATTATCACTGGCGCCGCCGACGGATGTCATACCGTACAATTTGCCATTTTTTTCAACAAGTGTACTATAAGATTTGTCGCCATCGTAAACATTATCGATTTCGGTCATTGGCCCTTGCCTGGTAAAAACGTATTTTTCAGTATAAACATTTGTGGCAAGGTCAAACTCGAAAAGATGACCCCAAAAAAATCCTTTTGGCCGGAACTCGGGGCTGGTACATCCATAAAGTTTTCCATTATGATACAAAAGACTCCCACGAGGACTCCCCCAAATGTCGCCAAACTCAAGTCTTTTGGTGAAAGCATTCGTAATTGGCTCCCATTCGAAAATAACACCATAATGGCCAGCGCCACCCCGGCTTGTCATTCCATAGAATCTGTTATTAACCAAGATAAGGCTACCATAGGGCCTGCCACCTGAAGTGCTATTAAGATCATATTTTTTAGAGTAAATATTTGAATTAACATCCCATTCAAAAAAAACACCGAAATTATTAATCCCACCTGAATAAGTCATTCCATAAAATTTGCCATCCTTGATAGCAAGATCGCCATAAGGATTACTTCCATTGGCTTCGTCAAAATCATACTTCTTCGTATATATATTGCTTGCGGGATCCCATTCAAAAATGACTCCTTTATCATTGGTGCCACCATCATGCGTCATCCCATAAAACTTACCGTCTTCGTAAACGAGTCCGCCGTAGGGATTGCTGCCATTTGCTCCATCAAAATCATATTTCTTCGTATAGATATTGCTAGCCGGATCCCATTCAAAAATCACTCCCTTGTCATTAGCGCCGCCAAACAAAGTCATTCCATAGAATTTGTTGTTTAACACAGCAAAACTGCCATGCGGGTTGATGCCATTGGCCAGTTCAAAGTCGTACTTCTTTATATAAATATTCGTCAGGGGATCCCATTCAAAAATTACACCCGTATTATGTTTACCTCCCTGCGACGTCATGGCGTAAAATTTCCCATTGTATTCAGTCAACTTGTTGTACATGGCTGTAGCACCTTCATTCGTAACAGGAAAATTGTAGACCGGCTTTAGATGTTTTCCCTTTCCATCAGTTTTAAATATCACACCGATTTCATCGACGCCACCTTGCGAGGTCATACCCCAAATCTGGAAAATACCCTGGCCAAATCCAGTTGCAGAAAAAAAGGATGATAAGTAGAGAATAAAAGCCGGGTAAAATTTTCTTTTCATAACAAAGATTTAATGGTGATGAAATAACCATTGTTTTTTGCTACTGCTTAACCTTTGTTGTTTTAGAAAGGATACCGGCAGAGTGATCAATCCGGCAGGAAATAAAAAGAGGGATTAGTATTTCAAAATGGTATGAAAGTTTCCTGGGCAGGTTACTTATCAAACAATGCTGACCCTATTGGTCGCATTTTCTTTTTTTCAAGAAACACAAATGGAAGACCAAGTTAATATTAAAGCTGATAATTATTGTTTCCAAGTAATAGTTGGGCGTCCCTGGTGAACGGTTTGCTCAAATGATCATCTTATATTCAGACTTATTCACCCATTGCTACCGGCAGGTCATTCCTCGACCATTCACTCCAGGAACCCACATATAACGAAGCCATCCCAAGCCCGGCATGATCCATGGCCAACAGCGTATGACAGGCAGTAACGCCTGATCCGCAGTGAACAATCACCTGTTTGGACTCCTTGTTGCCAAGAGCTTCTTTATATTTTGTTGCTAATTCTCCCGGTGAAAGGAAATTTCCATTTGCATCCAGGTTGCCGGCATAAGGGATATTGACCGCTCCCGGAATATGACCTGCAACGGTGTCGATTGGTTCGCTTTCGCCGCGATACCGGAATGCTTCTCTTACATCGACCACTTTGTAGCCGGGGTCTTGTACTGCGTTTGCAACGGTATTGATATCAACGGTCGGTAATACCCATTCAATCGCAGGATAAGCCGATCTTGTTCTTGCTTTTGACGCTTCGTCAGTTATCGGCAGGCCGGCGTTTTGTGCAGCCTGTAATCCGCCATCCAGCACCTGAACCTTTTCATGTCCAACGGCTCTCATCATCCACCAAAAACGAGCGGCAGCATTGGCGCCGCTTTTATCATCATAAACTACTACATGGCTTGCTTTATCAATACCCAATTGTCCGAGCAAAGCTGTAAAATCTTTTACTGCCGGTAATGGATGACGGCCCCCATTTGCAGGATCTTTTTTTTCAGACAGATCTTTTTCCAAATCCACAAATAAAGCTCCCTTCAAATGCTGCCCGTTATATTTTTCCTTTATCCCAGGCCCTGTCCTTGCATCAATCAAAACAAGATTTTCATTTGATATCAATGAGGCCAATTCTGTTGCACTGATTAAGGGGGATATTCTTTGCATAGCTATTTTTATTTGAGTCATCAAAATTGCAATGATCCGGTAAAACTTGAAAGATTTTTTTATTGGTCCTCTCAATAACAATCGTTGGTCAGCTTGTCTAAAACGCTTAAACTTACTAATTACCTACATTTGCGGCACAAAATTGTATTGTATGGATTATCGTATAGAAAAAGACACCATGGGCGAAGTGAAAGTGCCGGCCAACGCCTATTATGGCGCACAAACACAACGCAGCATCGACAATTTCAGGATTGCACAGGATATCAATAAAATGCCGAAAGAAATCATCCGTGCCTTTGCTTATCTGAAAAAAGCGGCGGCCATTACTAACCAGGAAGCTGGTGTATTGGCAAAAAATAAAGCTGCCCTGATCGGTAAAGTATGTGATGAAATACTGGATGGAAAACTGGATGATTATTTTCCGCTCGTGGTTTGGCAAACAGGTAGCGGTACTCAAAGCAATATGAATGTAAACGAGGTGGTCGCTTACCGCGGTCATGTGTTGAAAGGCGGTAAACTTACCGATAAAGAAAAATTCCTGCACCCTAACGATGATGTCAATAAATCACAATCATCGAACGATACATTCCCCACAGCAATGCATATTGCCGCTTATAAAATTTTGGTGGAGACTACGATTCCCGGCATCAAAAAACTTCGTGATACACTGGCGAAGAAGAGTAAAAAATATATGAAAGTAGTGAAGATCGGCCGCACCCACTTCATGGATGCTACTCCACTAACTGTAGGCCAGGAGTTCAGCGGTTATGTTTCACAACTCGATCACGGATTAAAAGCAATCAACAATTCACTGGCGCATTTGAGTGAACTGGCGCTGGGAGGAACTGCAGTAGGTACCGGCATTAATACACCGCCAAACTATGCTGCAAACGTGGCCAAACAAATTGCTAAACTTACCAGGCTTCCTTTTAAAACAGCCGACAATAAATTTGAAGCTCTTGCTGCACATGATGCGATTGTAGAAGCACACGGCGCCTTGAAGATGGTGGCAGTGAGCCTCATGAAGATCGCCAACGATATTCGCATGCTATCTTCAGGACCAAGAAGCGGCATTGGCGAACTGTTTATCCCGGATAATGAACCGGGCTCTTCTATCATGCCCGGTAAGGTGAACCCAACACAATGTGAAGCACTGACGATGATCGCTGCTCAGGTAATCGGTAATGACGTGGCCATCAGTGTAGGTGGCAGCAACGGCCATTTTGAATTAAATGTATTCAAGCCGGTGATGATCTATAATTTCCTGCATAGCGCAAGATTGATTGGCGACGGTTGTGTCAGCTTTAATGATAAATGTGCCGAAGGAATAGAACCCATTGCCGCTAATATCAAAAAGCACGTTGACAATTCTCTGATGCTGGTTACTTCATTAAATACGAAGATCGGCTACTACAAAGCGGCGGAGATTGCTCAAAAAGCACACAAAGAAGGAACCACACTAAAAGAAATGGCGGTGAAACTGGGCTACCTGACACCAAAGGAGTTTGATGAATGGGTGGTACCGGCCAATATGGTTGGAAAATTGAATTAAAACAATAGTATATTTTCTATCGTAAAAAGAGAAGAACTGCTGGTTCTTCTCTTTTTTTATCTGGCTGTGCTTGTAAATTAGGTGGTTTCCTGACTATCTTTCTAGTCGAAAATTTACTACAATCCAACCTTATGAAAAACAACATTAAACCCTCCTTTTATTATTCGGCTTACCCGTTAAAGGCTATTGAAAAAGCCGTATCAGAAGCAAAAAATGGTGATCCTTCGCCAAGACTGAAAGCTCTGCTTTCAAACGATTCAAAAATTCCAGGTCGTATCCGGGTTCATCCTATGGTCAATGCATACAAAACTGTGGTGAGAGCATTGACGCCCCGGCTGAAGAGAGTAAAAGAGGTAGAGCCTGAAGGAAAAGACTGGTTCTCCAATTATGAATAGAGGCCCAGCCCCCTTCCGACTTCCCCCATTAGGGGGAAACCACCCACTCACAACCCTTGCTTTTCGGAGACTCTCCAAACAATCGGAGTCTTCGAAAATGATGAATGGGACCTCACCTGACCTCTCCAAAGGAGAGGAACCAAGCACAGCCCTCGCTTTTCGGAGATACTGGTAATAATAAGAAACTCCGAAAATGTTGAGGAGAGATATAAAGCTGAGGTGGTAGCTATGAAGTTTAGATTTGCATTGCAGCACCGTTCCCTCTCCTTGGGAGAGGGAAAAGAAGGGTGAGGGTTCTAAAGCACCTGCATTTTATCACTTACTTCCGTACTGGTTTCAACAGTTGGATGTTTCTCTTCTTCATGATGTTTTTTGAAGAACTTTTTTTGAAACACAAATAAGGTAATCACACCAATTGAAATAGAAGCATCGGCTATATTAAAGATCGGGCTAAAAAATTCAAAATCGTCACCGCCTACAACAGGCAGCCAGGAAGGAAAATTCGATTTGATAATAGGAAAGTATAGCATATCGACAACCCTTCCGTGTAAGAAGCCGGCATATCCCTGCGGCGGAAACATTTTAGCTACATGAGAATACGAGCTGTCTTCAAATATCAACCCGTAAAACATGCTATCGATCAGGTTGCCCAGGGCACCTGCATAGATAAGGGCTGCGCAAATAATAAAACCCCGGTTGTACTTCTTCTTAACAATTTTGCCAAGATACCAGGTTCCAAAGATCACTGCGCCTAAGCGAAAAAGCGTCAGGATCATTTTGCCCCATTCACCGCCAAATTCCCAGCCCCAGGCCATTCCTTTATTTTCAATAAAATAAAGCTTGAACCAGGGAATACCCATTACATCAATAACATGGCCAAAAGGAAAGCTCGTTTTAATCCATATTTTCAGGGCCTGGTCAGCAATAATAATAAGGGCAATAATCAGAACCGTATTTCTAAGCTTCACTGCTAAGTTTTTAATCAGCAAATATAATGGATATATAGCGAGAGGGGTATAGCGAGGGCTAAGTGAGGGAAAGGGATTTTATTTTTTATGATTTTCTTATTTATTCTTCATAATAAACCCGTTTTACCCGCTGCGAAATGCCCGTCATGATTTCATAGGGAATGGTTCCGGCCCATTCGGCCAAATGCTGAACGGGTAATTCTTTTCCAAAAATGATCACTTCATCGCCTTCCTGTATAGGAGATATGCCTGTTACGTCGATCATCGTCATATCCATGCAAATGCTGCCAATAACTGGTACCAGTTTTCCTTTCACCAACATTTTACCGTTGCCATTTCCGAGCTTTCTTGAATACCCATCAGCATATCCGATGCGGACGGTGGCTATCACTGAATCCCGTTGTACAATACCCCGGCGATTATAACCAACTGATTCTCCTTTTCTCAAATGTTTCAATTGCGCTATCGTTGTTTTTAATGTAGCCACAGGTTGCAACAACGACTGGTGATCAACAGCACTATCTACCCCGTACATACCGATCCCCAGCCGGACCATATCAAGATGAAGTTCGGGGCGCCTGAAAATACCAGCCGAATTACTGATATGCTGTAAAAAGGGATAGCTGATCTTTTCTTTTAATTGACTAACGGCATGTTTGTACTCATCGAGCTGCTGTGAAGTAAAAGCATCTTGTTGTGGATCTTCGCTGGCCGCAAGATGAGAAAAGACCGTTTGCACTTTTAGCAATGATGTTGATCCAAGATGTGTTGCCAGTTGCGTTATTTCATCGATGGCAAATCCCAACCGGTTCATTCCTGTCTCTATTTCTATGTGAACCGGGTAGCGCTGAATTCCTTCATTCAGCAAAAAGTTTTCAAAGGAGTGCAGCAGGTCAAACGAATAAATATCGGGTTCAAGATTGTATCCGGCTATCGAATCAAAAGCAGACTCCTCGGGATTCATGACCATGATAGGTAACACAATTCCAGCTTTACGCAACTCTACCCCTTCATCGGCATAGGCAACTCCAAGATAGTCGATATTCTGGTATTGCAAAATCCCTGCAATCTCTGCACCGCCGCTTCCGTATGCAAAAGCCTTTACCATCGCCATCATTTTAATAGACGGCTTCAGGTTTTTTTGATAGGCTTTTACATTGTGCACAATCGCATTAAGGTTAATCTCCAGCACAGTTTGATGTACCTTCTGTTCCAGCAATTGTACAATTTGCTCGAAGCCAAATATCCTGGCTCCTTTTATTAGAACAACCTCCTCTCTAAACTGCGAAGAACGGAACTGTTGAAGATAGCTTTCAGTTGAAGAAAACAATTCTATGATGAATCCTTCATCTGCAGGGACATGCCGCAATGTTTCAGCCATATGTTCTCCGATACCTATCAGCCGGCTTACCTGGTGTTTTTTCAATCGATCAATGATATAAGGATATAATTGCTCATCCAACCTGGCGGTTTGTAAAACATCCGAGAGAATGACCGTCTTTTTCGAAAAGCTTTTTTGCTGATCTAAAAAATTCAACGCAATCTCAAGCGAGTCGATATCCGCACTATAACTGTCATTGATAATAATGCAATGATTAATGCCCTTTTTTAATTCCAACCGCATGTTAACGGGTTGAAGTTGCTTCATTCGGTTTGAAATAACACTTTGCTCTACTCCCAATTGCAATAAAGCAAAAAAACAGGTGATAGCATTTTCTATCGATGCGTCATCTGTAAAGGGAATAACAAAAGATATATCGGATGAGCCCGGGCAAACAGTAATAGTTGTATAGGCTTCTTCTTTTTCAATATGCTTTACTGTCAGATCGCAGGTGGTTGAAAAGCCCCATGTCAGGAGTCGTGGATTAGTTTCAAAAGAGCTGATCAACGCTTTTTCGTTCTCCACATCTTTTTCCCGTGCAATGATCAACTGGCAATGCCGGAAGAGTTGAAGTTTCTCTACCAGCTTTTGTTTTTTATCAGCAAATCCTTCGTTATGCGCCTCACCGATATTGGTTAAAATTCCAATCGTCGGTTGAATGATTTTTTCCAATGATTCCATTTCGCCGGGTAATGAAATGCCTGCCTCAAAAATGCCCAGTGTGTGTTGTTCTTCCATTTGCCACACACTTAGCGGAACTCCGATCTGTGAATTATAACTTTTAGGGTTTCGGACGATGTGATAGTCCTGGTGTAAGAGTTGGCAGAGCCACTCTTTTACGATCGTCTTCCCGTTACTGCCGGTAATACCTATCACCGGTATGTCAAAACGTTTCCGATGATGGATGGCCAATTGCTGCAGGGCCGCCAGGGTATCTGGTACAACAAGAAAGTTCGCTGCGGGATAGTTAGCCAGTTCAGATTGTTCACTAACAACAAAACTGCGAAGGCCTTTTTTGTATAGATCTGGTATGAACTGGTGACCATCCCGTCTTGGTCCTTTTAAAGCAAAAAATAAAGAAGTGGCTGGTGAATACACTTTACGGCTGTCAAGCAAGAGCTGTTCAATAATAGTATCTGCAACAACTGCATTGGCGCCAAGGATACCGGCTATATGAGCTAATGAATATTTCAAGCATCATCAAATTAATCAGAAGAAGACCCTGCAATATTTTTATCTTATACTTTTATCTTCAAAATCTTCTGGCAGGCCTTTTTTAGTCATGAAAATGGAATAAAAAATGGCGCCCGCAATACAAACCATGATCACACCCAGTGAAATAAATACCTGTATTGTTTTATCAACCGCCTGGTTGATCCAATGTTCGCCCAGCATTTTCAAGCCGATAAATACCAGCACAATGGCAATACCCTGCTGCAGGTAATCGAACTTGCTAACTGCCCCTCTTAATAAAAAGAATAAAGAACGTAAACCCAGCACAGCAAAAATATTGGAAGTATAGATCACCAGCTTATCTCTTGATATACCCATTACAGCAGGGATAGAATCCACTGCAAAAACGACATCAATGGCAGCCAGCATGATCACTACCACAAATAAAGTAGTATAAGCAGGCTTCCCGTTTTCCCTGATTATGTATTTACCATTGCCATCATGAGGAACAAGTGGTAAAAAATTTTTCATGAACTTGTATACTTTGCTTTTATGCGGGTTAAACTCTTCTTCATGATTTGCAGCAAACATTTTATAGCCGGTATATACCAGAAAAACTCCGAAAATATAAAGTATCCAATAAAACTTATCTACCAGGGCCACACCTACAGTAATAAAGATGATACGAAAAACGATAGCCATCAATACACCTAAAAACAAGACCCTTCCATAAAATTTTTCCTTTACACCAAAAGCGGAAAAAATCAGGACGAATACAAAAATATTATCGATGCTTAAACTCTTTTCCATCAGGTAGGCGCTATAGTACTCAAGAGCGGAGGTTTGTCCTTGCTCAAACCAAACAAAAACTCCAAAGCCAAGTCCCAGAGCAATCCAGAAAATACTGGTCCATAATGCATTTTTCAGAGAGATAGTGGCTTCTTTTTTGGTAAACACACCGAGGTCAATGAAAATCGCCAAGGCCAATACAATTCCAAAAACGAGATAAGATAACTGGTCCGATGTCATACTTCTTGCAAAAATTAAACGACAAAGATAGCGGAAAGGCGCAAGCGATGAGGAACAGAATACAGGTAAACCTCTTCTTTATGATGCGTATTTTCTTTTTCTTGTCTGTTGATAAATGAAACCGGCGAGAATAACCAGCAGAACGGGTAAGACGATGTTTATAAATTGCCAGAATGCTTTTTTCTCCTGCACTTTTTTTGAATCAAGGAGACGGAGAACAATATCTTTATTTCTTGTTTGACTTATAGCAGGATCATTCACCAGGTATTCAATACAATTCAATAAAAACTCCCGGTTGGCTACAGGTATGAACAGTTTGCCATATTCAGATTGTTTTTGGTATTCCCCATAGGTATATTTATTCCAACCCATTGGCAATGGTATCGGCTGGCTATTAGGTCCGCCGCCGGGAATAAAATCATTCAAAACAATATCACCATCTGCAACAACGATCATTTTATTGTCCTGTGACAACGGAACAAACTGTCCGCCATGCTGCGATAAACTATCGAGCTGTGCTTTTGTTGCCCTGTTCTTATACAACGAGGTAAATTTTCCCTCCAGCATCATTGCCACCGGAATAGCATTGCGTTTGAATTTTTCATCTTCAGGAGTGTTCTTATTTTCATTCAGACTGATCAGGGCAGGTGTGCTGATGGATCGTGAATTGGCTGATGAAACAAGCAACGGCGTTTTGCTGATATTCTCCACTTTGATCGTATCGATTGAATTAGCAAAACGACTGGCGATATAGCCAAGGTTTTTGTTTAATGATTGAGCACCAGCAGGCGTAAATAAAGGGAAGTAATTCCAATGTAAAAATTCATACTGCGGATTTTCCGCCGATCCGCCAACAACAAAGGGAATCATATCACATTGCAGATCCATTACCAGGTCAGTATTGATCCGAAGGCCGTAGCGAAAGAAAAGATCAGTTAAGTTCAGATTCCTGTCATAAGCAATAGTCTCTGGTTTAAAAGCGAGACTATCCTGTTCTGCAAAAAGATTATCGATAAAACAAAGCAGCTTGCCGCCATTCATTACAAACTGATCTATTTTAAACTTCTCTTCCTCGGTAAAAGTTTGACTTGGTTTTACGATCATCAACACATCAACACCAGTGGGTATTGGACCTGGTAAGTGAAGGTTGAGAGTGCCAAACTGGTAATCTTGTCTAAGAGTCTGCGTTAAATCATAAGATCTTTCATTAGAAACTTCACCATTCCCAACGCTATAGGCAATACCCGGTTTGCCTTCCTGAGAAATTTTATCAAGAGCTTTTGCAAACTGGTATTCCATTAACGCTTCTGCGCTGTTTATTTCTTCCTGTGAAATTCTGCCGCTGGCGCCGGGATACAGGTTCACCAGTGACTGTTTCCCTTTATACTGCATCAATGCTACCGGGAAAACTATATTGCTACTTTCTCCTGTCTTTTTTTGAACGGTCAGGTTGATAGGTGTCGCTCCAAGATTGATCAGCGAATCACCATAAGAAACCTCTGAACCCGGCATCTTTTCTTCCGGTGAAATAAAGCGATAACTTATTTTAGAACCGTTGCGATCTTTTAATAATTGCAGGAATTCATCCGTGCTATTGGCCAGTTTTCTAAAGCCTGCCGGAAATTCGCCTTTCAAAAAAACATCTATCTGTACCTTATCATCCAGGGCTACCAGCAAATTCCTGGTGGCCTTGCTCAACGTATATCGCTTTTCTTTGGTAAGGTCAATGCGGGAGTGAAATGCTGAAGCGAGAAAGTTTATCAAAAACAAGACTAATAAAAGCCAGAGCCAGCCGAGTTTTGAAGCCAATATTTTATCGAAAAGGTTTTTCATTTTTTCTTGTTTTCGTAGCTGGAAATTTTATCCCCTTATCGCTTTAAAAGATTACGGTCTGTTATCGTCAGAAATAAAAAAATCATACTCAGGAAATAGACCAGGTCCCTGGTGTCAATAACACCGCGGCTGATGCTGCGATAATGAAAATCGATACCCAGCATTTCAATATAATAATCCGCCCCTCCTTCTAATGTAGCAAGCTGGCTGATGGCACTAAACCCATAGTACAACAACCCACAGGCAATAAGGCTAATAATAAATGCGACTACGGCATTATTGGTGAAACTGCTCACACCAATACCGATGGCAGTAAAAACAGCCGCCAGGAAGAACAACCCGATATAAGAACCTATTGTAGCTCCCATATCAATTCCATCGTTGGATGAAAGTGACTGAATCGAAAAAATATATACTATGGTTGGTAGCAGGGCTATCAATACAACTACCAGGCTGCCGAGGTATTTGCCGCCCACTATTTGCCAGCGGGTCAATGGTCTTGTCTGTAAGATCTCGAATGTGCCCCCCTTAAACTCGTCAGCAAAACTTCGCATGGTTATGGCCGGAATCAGTAACAGTAATATCCATGGCGCTAATTGAAAAAAGCGATCAAGTGTAGCGTAGCCAAACTCAAGAATATTATCCTTGAAGACAAAAAGCATCAATCCATTCACTAACAGGAAAACAATAATAGCAATATAGCCGGTGAGACTGCTGAAAAACTGCCGGAGTTCTTTTTTACAAATGGACCACATAGATATTGCAAAATAAGGCAAAAAGGTGAGCCATCAGTAGCGAATAGAATATCAGAAAGTGAAAAAGCAAAAGTGAGAAGTGAAAAGGCAAAAACTAAAACAGAGGCAGGTGGATGAGACCTGCATTAAAAAATATGGAATAATGGCGTTAATGAATCTAATGCTAAAACCAATTTATGAAGAAGATATTATTACCCGTTTGCCTGGTTTGCATTGTTGGGATAGCACAGGCACAAAACAAGAAACTTCCTCCACCGCCGCCGCCGCCACCAGTTCCGGCAGTAGTTGAAAAAACAGAAGCCATAGCTCCCCCTATCATGCCTGATGAAGAAGTGGCCGCTGCAGTTCCCGCGCCACCACCACCGCCAGCGAAACCAGGAACCAAACATTTGAAAAAAGGAGTTGCAAAATCTGACCCAACAGGGATTGTAAAAGATGGAGAGATGAACACCGCTCCACCGCCACCGCCTAAACCGCCAACACCGGCAAAAGCACCCAAACAAATTCAATAAAAATAAAAGCCTCCCTCGATAAAGGGAGGCTTAATTCATTATAAAAAGACTCTATACTGCGAAGCTCTCACCGCAGCCACAGGTGCGGCTTGCATTTGGATTATTAAAGAAAAAACCTTTCCCATTCAAACCATCGGAAAAGTCAAGCGTCGTGTTTACTAAATATAAAAAGCTTTTCAGATCGGTTACGACTTTTACGCCATTGTCTTCAAAAACCTGGTCGGATGGTTTTTGCACGTTATCAAAATCCATTTTATAACTTAAGCCAGAGCAACCGCCGCCAACTACGCTTACACGCAGAAAGTACGATGGGTCATCCCCTCTTCCGCCTTCTTTCAAAAGCTCTTTGATTCTTTCTTTTGCTTTATCGCTTACATGTATGCCATTATCTAATGATACACTCATATTTTGAAATTTTAAACGCTGAATAAGCCACAGGTAAATTTGTTTAGACTATAGCTCATCAATTTATTTTTTACTATAATTTTCCTGCCATTGATTCTGCTCTTAATTTGTTTACCGTGCTTGTCACCTGCTCAATGGCATAATCTATTTCTTCCTCTGTTGTATGTCGTCCCAGGCTAAAACGCAATGAACCATAAGCCAATTCATCATCCACACCCAATGCTTTCAATACATAAGAAGGCTCCATCACCGCCGATGTACAAGCTGAACCCGATGACAACGCAATG
This sequence comes from Terrimonas pollutisoli, assembly GCF_029360765.1. GTDB lineage: Bacteria > Bacteroidota > Bacteroidia > Chitinophagales > Chitinophagaceae > Terrimonas_B > Terrimonas_B pollutisoli. Next base: position 18,579 of record NZ_JARKNA010000010.1, read on the forward strand.
TTTTTATTCAGGCCCATCATCAACAACTCACCATCCATATAACGAAACGACATATTAGTAACGTGTGGAAGCCTGTTTTTCATATCGCCATTAACGGTTGCCCCTTTAATCTTTAGTAACGCCGATTGAAGCCGGTCTCTCAATTTTGCCAGTCTTGCAGATTCTTCTCTCATCTCATTTCTACAAATTTCACAAGCCTTGCCAAAACCGACAATGCCCGGCACATTCAGGGTGCCGCTTCTCACTCCTTTTTCATGCCCCCCACCATGGATCTGCGCTGTCAATTTTACCCGGGGATTTTTTCTCCGGATGTATAATGCCCCTGTGCCCTTTGGTCCATACAGTTTATGCGCTGAAAACGCCATGAGGTCGATCCCATCTTCCATCACATTGACCGGTAATTTACCAACCGCCTGGGTAGCATCGCTAAAAAAGATTATCCCCTTTCTTTTGGCTATTGCGCCAATTTCTTTGATGGGCATTATAGTGCCTATCTCGTTATTAGCATACATGATAGCAATAAGAATGGTAGTCGGCCTGATAGCGGCCTCCAACTCCTCAAGGTCAATCAATCCATTATTCTTTACGGCGAGGTAAGTGACATCACCGCCCCGTTTTTCGATATGATAACAAGTGTCAAGAACTGCTTTGTGTTCAATATTGGTGGTGATGATATGATTGCCTTTTCCGGCATACATTTCAAAAACACCTTTCAACGCCAGGTTATCTGCCTCAGTGGCCCCGGAAGTAAAAACGATTTCTTTCGATCCGGCGCCTACCAGTTTAGCCACTTGTTCACGGGCATCTTCCACGGCCTGCTCAGCTGCCCATCCTAGCTGATGAGTTTTGCTGGCTGCATTACCGAATAATTGAGTAAAGTAAGGGAGCATGGCATCTACCACCCGTTGATCACAGGGTGTAGTGGCATTATGATCAAGATATACAGGCAATTTCACCATAGCTTTTGCTCCTTGTACTTAACACAAAAATAGCTCAAAAGGTTCTATTTCAAAGCCGCTGTAGCTTGTCGCATTCACATCAGCCATGCTATAAATTTTTATCTTTAACACTATCAATCATTCTTTTAACCTTTGTCACATGCAAAAAGTAGAACATATCGGTATCGCAGTAAAAAGCCTGGCCGTATCAGTGCCATTATTTGAAAAATTGCTGAATACCAACTGCTATAAAACTGAATTGGTAGAGAGTGAAAAGGTAAACACGGCTTTTTTTAAAACCGGCGATGCAAAGATCGAATTACTGGAAAGCACCGATGCAGAAGGCGTGATATCCCGCTTTATTGAAAAAAAGGGCGAAGGGACACATCATCTTGCCTTTGAAGTAGCGGATATCGAAGCCGAAATGAAAAGACTTCAAAATGAAGGTTTTGTTTTGCTCAACGAAAAACCTAAAGCGGGTGCGGACAATAAGTTGGTTTGCTTTTTACACCCCAAACATACCAATGGGGTCTTGATCGAACTATGTATGGAAAGAAAATAAAGGAAAGACTACATCAGGCGGTTCTGCCGATACCACTTTCTTCGATTTGTGTGTCTGCATTCACGATCCCTAATTTTTCAACGGCTGCCTGGGCTGCAATTTGCGAGGCGTCTTTTTTATTGAAAGCTTTTCCCTCTGCTATTTGTTTACCATCAATCACTGCGGCGACGGTAAATAGGCGCCGTCCATTCTCCAACTGCTCGTTGATGGTTTCAAATTCCAGCACCTTCCCGTTTTTGTTAGCCCAGCCATACAGCTTGTTCTTATGGTTGATCTCCAGGTTTTCCAAATCATCCATAAACATATGTGGAAGAAGGATGTACTCCTGTACCCATTTTGCTGTTTTCTTATATCCAAGATCAAGATATACTGCGCCTACCATGGCCTCGAGGGTATTTCCAAATATCTGGCTCACTTTCAGCGACCCATCCATCTTATTATACAGGGTAATTTTTTTGAGGCCCATCCGTACCGCTATTTCATTTAACTGCTGGCGATTGACCATCTTGCTGCGCATTTCGGTCAGAAAACCTTCCTCTTTGTAGGGATAACGTTTGAAAAGATAATCGGCGACCAGGGCACTCAACACAGCGTCACCCAGGTATTCAAGGCGTTCATTGTTTTCATCTGCGCCTTCACGAACAGAGCGGTGGGTCAATGCTGTTTTATAAAGTGACAGATTCTTCGGACTGAATCCCAGAATATTGGTTAGCTCTTTTTTAAAGGTTGAACCTGAGTGCTTCTTAAAAAGATTAGTGATAAAATCCACGGAATTCAAGCTACGAAAAAAAATTCAGCTGTTGAAAAGTTTGCCGGTCTAAAAAAATATGCAATAAAATTTCGGATAAAAAATAATCGTGATCAAGAAGTTATTAATCCTTAAACTTTTTCACAATAACGCAGGCATTATGACCACCAAAGCCAAATGTGTTGCTCAATGCTGCATTCACCGTACGGTTTTGTGCTTTGTTAAAAGTGAAGTTCAACTTTGGATCCAGGTCAGGGTCATCAGTAAAGTGATTAATGGTTGGGGGAACCATATCATGAACTACTGACTTGATACAGGCAATGGCTTCGATAACACCGGCAGCTCCCAGGCAATGGCCGGTCATACTTTTAGTAGCACTGATATTCAGTCTATAAGCATGATCACCAAAAACATCCATAATCGCCTTTGTCTCCGCGATATCACCCAACGGTGTTGATGTTCCGTGTGTATTGATATAGTCAATATCCTCCCGCTTCATACCAGCATCTTCTAATGCTACAAGCATTACGTTTTTAGCACCTAGTCCTTCGGGATGTGGTGCCGTAATATGATGAGCATCAGCAGTAGCGCCGCCACCAACTACTTCGCAATAGATTTTTGCGCCTCTGGCTTTGGCGTGTTCCAATTCTTCCAACACCAATACTCCGGCTGCCTCACCCATAACAAATCCATCCCTATCCTTGTCATAAGGCCGGCTGGCTGTTTTGGGATCATCATTTCTTTCGCTCATGGCTTTCATGGCGTTAAAACCGCCGACACCAGCTTCGCTAATCACTGCTTCACTGCCACCAGTCACAATAATATCAGCTTTGCCAAGACGCAATATTGTAAGCGCATCAATTATTGCGTTCGTACTACTGGCGCAGGCACTTACCACGGCATAATTGGGTCCGCGGAGATTGTGACGCATACTGATTTGGCCGGCAGCGATATCCAATATCATTTTTGGAATAAAGAAAGGATTAAAGCGGGGGGTACCATCACCTTTTGCAAAATCCATTACTTCATTTTGAAACGTAATTAAGCCGCCTATACCGGAAGCCAACACCACTCCGATACGATCGGGGTTAATGTTTTCTTTATTTAAACCAGCATCTGTCATGGCCTGGTCGCTGGCAACTAACGCTAATTGAGTAAAACGGTCGATTTTTCTTGCCTCTTTCTTATCAAGGAACTGAACAGGGTCAAAATTCTTTACCTCGCAGGCAAATTTTGTACGAAATTTAGCAGCATCAAACAGGGTGATCATATCAGCACCCGAAACACCATTTATTAACCCCGACCAATAATCATCCACCGAATTACCAAGGGGTGTAAGGGCGCCCATTCCTGTAACAACTACTCTTTTCAGTTCTACTCTTTTCAGTTCCATATAGTCTGTTCAGCTTTTTATGTGCTAATTATACTGGACTTAATTACAATTTGTTCCAAAACTGATTCGGAAAGAATTAGTCACGCTAATTAATTATTATGACTTATTTCTTGTTCAAGATTAAAACCGCCTTCCTCCAATACTTAGATCAACTGAGTATATCGGATAAGAAGGCGGGTTTTTGATTTATTTACCTGTCTGCCCTGTCTGCCGACAGGCAGGCGGCAAGCAGGCATTAACATCATTCGTCCCGAAGTCGTCGGGATGAAATGCACCAGGTTCATTATTTAGCATGCTCTTCCAGGTAAGAAACAGCCTGACCAACTGTAGTGATGGTTTCAGCCTGCTCATCAGGGATGGAGATATTGAATTCTTTTTCAAATTCCATGATCAGTTCCACGGTGTCTAATGAATCGGCACCCAGATCATTTGTGAATGAAGCTTCATTTGTTACCTCTGCTTCGTCAACACCTAATTTGTCAATGATGATCTTTTTTACTCTTGATGCAATGTCTGACATGTCGTAATAGTTTAGTTATTATGGGTGCAAAAATATACTTTTTGAGTAAACCAACATCGTAAAGCCAATTTTTTCCAATTTTACCCTAAACGTCTGAGAACAAGTAAATAAGGGCTTTCATTTATTTTAAAACCGATTAAAATAATAAAGCATATCCGTTGGCCGTGTTATAAGTTCTTTGTAAATTGAAAACCTTCAAACTACATCAATACAATCAATGGCGCTGAAAATTATTGACTATGGTTCTCCTGAATACATGCAGATGGTAAAGCTGCGGGACGCTATCCTGCGCAAACCATTAGGGTTATGCTTTACGCAGGAAGACCTGGAGAAGGAAAAAGACAATATGTTTATCGGCGCTTTTGAAGAAGACAGAATGTTGGGATGCTGCATGTTGGTAGAGGAACAACCAGATGTCGTACGCTTACGTCAAATGGCTGTACTCAATGATCTGCAGGGTAAGGGCATTGGAAGGGCTTTGATGAACTTTGCTGAAAATCTTGCCCGCGACCGGGGTTATAAAATTGTTCGCATGCATGCACGTAACAATGCTGTCGGGTTTTATGAAAAAGTAGGCTACAAAGTAAAAGGTGATCAATTCATTGAAGTAACGATACCTCACTTTGTGATGGAAAAAGAACTATAAAAGAAGCTTCGATCCGCCGCGGCGGATACGAGCTCTGAGCTTTTATCCCATTCGTCAGTATCGGTCTCTCAGCCGTCCTTATTTCTTCTTTGCTTTTGCATTAAGCAATTGTCTTAATTCATGTATTTCATCTTTATCACGAAAGCCGCTTTTGGGTACCAGAAAAAAAGAACGGCTATCAAAATACAGGTGAAAGAAATGCGGGCTTTCAATAAAATGGCTTAATGCTTTCCACGGCCATGCCCGTGAACCTTTTTCATGCTGCAGGGAAAAACCTTCATTTTCAAAACTCATACTGAACTCGTGACGAAAAGTTTCTGCCCTGCGATAGACCATAATGGGAAGAATAAACCAAAAACTTATCATGAGTATGATCCATAAAAGCGACCCCACCAAAAAAGCAAATGGCGTAATCTTTTTCATCATGTATAATACAAGTGAGACCACTGCAAATACATTTACCAATATGATCATGACACGTATTTCCGGACGACTAATGAAATGGTAACGTAACGCCTGTAATACCTGTCCTTTTTCATATTCAAAATGTATGGTCATAATCAGAGTCTGTTGGTTTGATAATAGGCAGGCAAACGTACAACGAATTTTAATGCAGAAAATGGTTTCGCCCATTGCAAATACAAAAGCCTCCTGCAATAGCAGGAGGCCGAACTAAAATAAATAATAATCAGTAATTATTTATTGATCATTTGTTTGGCTTCAATGCTCAACGTGGCATGAGGCACTGCACGAAGACGAGCCTTATCGATCAGCTTACCGGTAACACGGCAAACACCGTAGGTTTTATTTTCGATTCGCATCAATGCTTTCTCCAGGTGATCGATAAAGGTGATCTGGCGACTGGCCATCTGGCTCAGTTGCTCACGTTCCATGCTCACACTACCATCTTCCATGGTCATATAGCGGGCCTCATCCATGTCACCGCCTTCATCACGACGTGTAATCAACCCCTGTAAGTAGGCCAACTCTTTTTTAGCGGCGTCTAATTTTTTATTGATAATTTCTCTGAATTCTGCAAGGTCTTGATCTGCATATCTCATGGTAGGTCCAGTTTGTTCGTAAGAAGGTGAAGAATCTAATACGGATTTAGTGAAATCGGGTTCATACTTTACAGCACTCTTAATAGTTGTTTTTGGAATGACAATTTTAGAGGGCTTTTCAGGTTCCTTTTTAATAACCGGTTTCGCAACCGGTTTTATAGAAACCAGCGACTGAGGTCCCTGTACGGCTGGTTTTTTTACCGGAGCGGCTTGTGCCTCCACGGGTTTAGCTTCTACAGGTTTTACTTCAGGCTTTGCTGCTACAGGAGGTGCAGGTTTTGCAGGTGCAGCCTTTTTAACCGGCACAGCATGTTTAGCAACGGGTTTGGCAGCTACAGGCTTTTTAGCTGCAGGAGCCTTGGCCGCTTTTTTCGGCGCGGGGGCTGGTTTTTTAGGAGCTGGCTTTTTAGCGGCAGGCTTGGCTGCCTTTGAAGAGGGCTTGGCTGCAGGTTTAGCCGCTTTTTTTTGTGCGGCCTTTTTAGGAGCCGCTTTTCCCGCCTTGTGCGGAGCATTTTTTTTAATAGCCATACAAATTAGCCTTTTTTTGAAACAATCACATTTAGCAAAACATCGTTAAGTTCAATCGTTGTACCTCCCTGTATTTCAGGCACTATTTCCAGCCTATCAGCCAGAATTTCGGCGCAAATATAGGTATTAAACGTTGCCAAAGAGTCTTTGATACCGTTGCCGGCAGCTACTATAACAGTTATCCTGTCAGTAAGTTCAAACCCGCTGTCCTTGCGGATTTTCTGGATCCTGTTCACAAATTCCCGGGCATTTCCTTCGGCCTCTAATTCCGGTGTTATAGTGATATCCAAAGCCACTGTCAATACACCTTTATTGGCTACCGTCCAACCCGGAATATCCTCGCTGCTGATCTCTACTTCGGTAATCTGTAATATTACGGGTTCGTTATCAATTGACAAATTATATTGACCTTCTTTTTCTAAACTGGCGATATCTTCTTGTGTGAATTTGGCTAAAGCCGCCGACACAGCCTTCATTTTTGGACCGAGCTTTTTACCCAGAGCTACAAAATTGGGCTTTATCTTTTTGCTGATAAAAGTGTTGTTGGGATCTAGGTATTCTATTTCCTTCACGTTCACCTCCGCCTTGATCAGATCCTCCACTTTGGTCAACTGCTCTTTCATGGCGGGATTCAGCGCCGGGATCAACACCTTTTGCAACGGCTGACGAACTTTGATATTTACTTTTTTTCGCAGTGATAAGATCAACGATGACGCATCCTGTGCCAACTGCATTCTTTCTTCCAACAGGGTATCGATTGAAGCTTCATTCGCTACAGGAAAGTCGGCATGATGCACCGATTCCGCATTGAAGCGTTTGGTAACGGCATTCAGGTTTTGGAAAATAGTATCACTAAAGAAAGGTGAGATTGGCGCTACTAAACGCACTATCGTTTCCAGGCACTCATACAATGTCTGGTAAGCGCAAATTTTATCCTGCTCGTATTCGCCTTTCCAGAAACGGCGGCGACAAAGACGAACGTACCAGTTGCTGAGGTGCTCATCTACAAAATCCTCGATCAAACGACCGGCCTGTGTAGGCTCATAATCGTCCATGTAGTCATTTACTCTTTTAACCAGTGTGTTCAGGCTCGACAATATCCAGCGGTCAATCTCTGGTCTTTGTTCGAGAGGTATGTATTCTTCAGTAAAAGCAAATCCATCTACATTGGAATAGAGAGCGAAGAATTGGTATGTATTGTAAAGCGTACCAAAAAACTTCCGCTGCACTTCTTTGATACCTTCGCTATCGAATTTCAAATTATCCCAGGGTGATGCATTGGTAATAAGATACCAACGGGTAGCATCAGCGCCATAGGTCTCAATGGTTTTGAATGGATCAACTACATTCCCCAGGCGTTTACTCATCTTATTGCCATTCTTATCCAACACCAGTCCATTACTGACGACAGTTTTGTAAGCGACAGAATCAAACACCAGGGCCGCAATAGCATGCAGGGTATAAAACCATCCTCTTGTCTGATCCACACCTTCACAAATAAAATCAGCCGGGAAGTTTTGTTCAAAGGTTTCTTTATTCTCGAATGGAAAATGCCATTGTGCATAAGGCATTGCGCCGCTGTCAAACCATACATCGATCAGGTCCGGCACCCGCTTCATCGGCTTGCCTGATTTACTCACTAAAACTATATCATCAACATAGGGCTTATGTAAATCTAACCCCTCTAAATCTCCCCTAAAGGGGAGACTTTTTACGACTCCGGCATCAACAGCTTTTTTTGCTTCAGCAACTAGTTCCTCAATACTTCCGATGCAAATTTCTTCATCACCATCTTCTGTTCTCCAAACCGGCAATGGTGTTCCCCAAAAACGGCTACGGCTCAGGTTCCAATCAACCATATTCTCCAGCCAGTTGCCAAATCGTCCTTCACCGGTTGATTTGGGTTTCCAATTGATGGTCTTATTCAACTCAACCATTCTTTCCCGGATAGCAGTGGTTTTGATAAACCAGGCATCAAGAGGATAATAAAGAATGGGCTTATCAGTACGCCAGCAATGCGGATAATTATGCTCGTATTTTTCTACTTTAAACGCTCTGTTCTCTTTCTTCAGCTTTACAGCTATGTCAACGTTAACATCAACATAGTCTTTCTCATCTTTATAATTTTTTACATAACGATTGCTGAATTCGCCAAGGCCATCAACAAACTTACCTTGTTTGTCCACCATCGTCAGTATTCCGAGTTGATTATTTTTATCACTCATCCCTACTTTATAATCATCTGCTCCGAATGCAGGAGCAGTATGAACTATCCCTGTACCGTCTTCGGTTGTAACAAAATCTCCAAGCATAACCCTAAATGGCCTTGCATTTGGAGTAATCTCATGTATTACTTTTAGTGAATTTGCCTCATATGGCAGTAGTTGTTCGTACTCACAACCGCTTAGATTTATACCGGGAAATTCAAGTAAAACAGACCAAGGCAGAATTTTAGTACTAGGTGAATAACTATCAAAATCTCCGTCTTTACCTTCTTCTTTAAAATACTTACTCAATAAAGCTTTCGCAAGAACAACATTAATTGGTAAATGAGTGTATGGATTAAAAGTTTTAACTAATGCATATTCAATATTTCTTCCTACTGTTAATCCCAAGTTGGAAGGCAAAGTCCATGGAGTAGTAGTCCATGCAAGCAGAAAAACTTCTGAAGATTCTATCCCTGAATTCTTCCAAGCATCCTTGGAAAGATTGATTAGATTATCAACAAATGTATTTACTCCATATTTTGCCAAGGCTGCTGCAGGTGATGACACCATTGAATCATCAACGTAAGGAACTGCCTTACTAACCATCTTGAACATAACTGTAGCACTTGTATCCTTCACATCTTTATACGTACCTGGCTGGTTCAATTCATGTGAACTTAAACCGGTACCTGCCGCCGGCGAATATGGCTGAATGCTAACGCTTTCATACAATAATCCCTTTTTATACAGTTCACTTAGCAGCCACCACAGTGTCTCAATATACTCGTTCTTGAAGGTGATATAAGGATCATTCAGATCAACCCAGTAGCCCATCTTGCGGGTGATATCATCCCATTTATCTTTATAGCGCAATACCGCTTCGCGGCATTTCTGGTTATATTCTTCAACCGATATTTTTTTACCGATATCTTCCTTGGTAATGCCTAGTTCTTTTTCTACTCCCAATTCAATCGGCAGACCATGGGTATCCCAACCGCCTTTGCGTTTTACGTGGAAACCTTTCATGGTTTTATGGCGGCAAACCAGGTCCTTTAATGTGCGGGAAATGACGTGGTGAATACCGGGCATGCCATTGGCGCTGGGTGGTCCTTCATAAAAAACGAAAGGGGTAGCCCCCTCTCTCAGGGACACACTTTTTTCAAAAGCCTGGTGTTCAGTCCACTTAGCCAGTATTTCCTGCTCGAAAGCAGGCAGATTCAATCCTGAAAATTCTTTGTATTTAGCTGCCATACTCCTTTTCCTGCCTGGTTTTTAAAGGGGGCAAAGTTACGGGAAAAAGGCAGGGAAAGATTGAGTAAAAAGCAATCCCTTTTGTAAGTATTGGGCCGATATTCAACAAATAGGTTTCAATAGTACCCGGTTTTTGATCAGGGGGTATATTCCCAAAAATCTTTTTTTACATCAACGGTTGTTTCACCGGTACCCAAGCCAATATAGCCCTTATCATTGATAGTAAAACCCTGCCCAAATACTCTAAACCCTCCGCCAATATCTGTTTTATTGATCCAGGTATTGGCTGTAGGGTCGTACATCCAGAAATTCTTTCTTTGTCCATCCACTGCGTCAAGATCATATATGCCCACTCCGAGGTAGATTTTTTTATCAATCACAAATGTAGTGCCCCCTCCTCCATACTGCACTCCCGGTGTAGGGAGCATCGCTTTTTTCTCCCAACTATCATTTGATGGATAATATTTCCAGATAAAAATATCTTTATATTCAGTCAAAGGTGCAGTGGGATTGTTTTGCCCAAGTTCCACTACAAATCCGTTATTTTCGACAGCTACCCCCGATAAGCTAATGGCGCGGCTGCCCGGAAAATTTTTAAGTTGTGCCCATGTATCGGTTGCCTGATCATATTTCCAAAAATCAAAAATTTGCTCACCACCCCAATTTGTAGGATCACCGCCTCCGATATAGCCTGTATTGCCAATTGCAAAACTAAATGGCACTATCCGCTGGCTGCCGGGAAAGTCTTTTTTTTGCGTCCAGGCATTAGTTGTTGCATTATACTCCCACACTTGTTTGGATGATGAAATATCATCGCCCGGAGCAAGGGCACCAAGCCCAAAGTATGCTTTATCACCAATGGTAAAACAGAAACCATATTGGAATACCTGGCTTGCGGGCATCGATTGCTTTTCCGTCCATTCATTTGTTTCAGGCGAATACATCCACAACTTATCATAATAGAGATAATATCCTTTGCCATTTAATGAAAAACTACTGTAATACCCGGGGCCTTCTTCAGGCTCAGGTCCTTTAAAATCTGCCTTTTGCACCCACATTTTGATACCGGGCTGTAGTATTACAAGGTCTTTTTCTGTTATTGCTGTTTCACCATTCACCGTAACACTGATTTTGCCGGTAGCTGCACCATCGGGAATAAGAACAACTATCGAAGTATCAGTCACACTAACTACCGTGAGAGAAGTAGTGTTCAGCTTTACCAAATTATTTGCAATAGCTGTGTCAAAGCCGGAACCTGCAATGGTTACATTCATCCCGGTACTGGCAGTATCGGGGGTAAAATAATGGATGGCCAGGGAATCGGCAACAATATCACCCTGTATTACAAGGTCCTTTTCAGTAAATATTGTTTTCCCATCTACCGTGATGCTGATCTTACCTGTGGTGGCTCCTTCGGGAATGGTAACAACCAGGGAAGTGTCGGTTACATTTACAATTGACAAAGCTGTTCCATTCACCTTCACCGAGTTGTTAAGAAAAGCCGTGTCAAAACCTGAACCAACAATAGTTACATTCGTTCCTTCTTTGGCTGTATCGGGGGTGAAATAACGGATGACTAAAGAATCAGAGACCGGTATTTCGTCAAGAATACTTTCATCAATCTCTTTCTGACAGGCTTGCAATAAAGCTATCGAAAATAATAATAGGGCAAAGATTCCTGACCGCATCGGCTGTATGATTTAGTATCCGACAAAAATACCCGCCAGCCATGAAAATCACAATTCCTGAATAATTTATTCTCCATCAATTCACGACGGAGTTGGTCAGTTTTTCCAATGTTGCGTCAGTTGAATAACCTGTTTTTGTCTTCGTCTTTTTTCTTCTCCCCCACCAAATCACAAATCCTGTGACTGGCAAACTGGCCGCAATAAGGCTTGCAAAGAACGCCAATATTTTTCCCGGTAGCCCCAACACAGCACCTACATGAATATCATAGTTCATCCGTGCTATCTTATCAGCAAGTTCTGCGTCTTTAAACTTACCATCCCAACTGCCGGGTGCTTTTAAGCTTTTACCGGTGTATTGATCGTAATGAAAATAATCAGCATTGTAATAAGTACCGGGACGATGATTGATCACTACCTCCACAGGATCAGTAGGAAGGTTAGCAAAGTAAACTCCGATGCTTTCATTTGACCTTACAACTTTTTTATGTTGCTGCCACAGATGATCTGCCATGTTTGTAATAATCGATGGCTTTGTTGTATCAGAAACGGGATGCTGATGCTCTACCATTGCTTCACCGCCGCTTGTAACCCAATAAACGGATTTAGCAAACCATTGAAAACCGAATACCAAACCGGTTATCGCAATGAAGATGGCGATCCAGGTGATATAGAAGCCAAGCACATTATGAAGATCATAGTTTTTTCTTCGCCAACGTGCCGACCATTTAATGGTGAATCGTTGTTTTCTTGCTGCTTTGCTTCTGGGCCACCATAAAATCAATCCTGTTATCATCATTACTAAAAAGATCAACGTTGCTGAAGCGACAATGGGCTGGCCGATATGATGCGGCAACCATAAATAAAAATGACCATCGAGTATAATGCGGAAGAAATCCTTATTCATGTTTTTATGCTTCAGCACTTCACCGCTATAAGGATTGAGAAATACCAATTCATAATTCGATTCATCATAATATGCAGCCACTGCTGCTTTTCCTTCACCGGGATATTCAATGCCCAATGCGTTTTTTGAATTGAGATGTTTTGTTGCAATTGCTTTTAATGCCGATGGCGGCAAATAAGGTTTGTCTTCAACATCAACTTTTCGAAACGATTCCGTTAAGTTTCTTATTTCAATTTCAAAAGCAAGAATACAACCAGTGATGCCTAAAAATAAAACCACCAGCCCGGCACTTAGGCCGAGCCAGAGGTGAATTTTTCCAACAATCTTTTTAAATGACATGCTACTTTGTTGTCAGGATTTAAAAGCTCGTATGTTTCAATTAATACTAAAGATTCATTTATGAATTAAAAAAGATGCCATGAAAACCGAACGATGAATGGAGCGTCGCAACAGGCGATGCCATGAAAAACTACTGCTGGTACAAGAAATAAACAACTCAACATCCTCTTAAAACCTATAGTTTATACCAAGCCGCCAATTGCGTCCCGGTTCAGCCTGCCAGTAATAATAACTGCTATATGCGGAGCCTGAATAGAGAAATTTATCGGTTACATTAAATATGTTCAATGCAATCCGCAGCTTATCCTGCTCCCAGAAAATACCGCCATCTATTTTACTGTAATCAGGTAATGCCGCTTGCTTCGATGCGCCAGCCCATGTCCAGGTGCTGCGCTCTGCCAGGTAAGAAAATCCGGCAGAGAAACCAAGACCTTTTAATGCTCCATCGCTGATCTTATAATTCAACCATGCATTGGCAGTATGTTTTGCATAACCGGGCACTTTGTTTCCAATAGTGGCTTGCGAGGCAGCGCTGCTGTCGGCTTTTGTAATCCGTGAATCTGTCAGCGCATAGTTTACTGTGGCGGTAAGACCCTTTATAATTTCACCACGCAGGTCAAGTTCAATTCCCTGCGAACGGGTTTGTCCTAATTGCACAATATACCTGCCTGTCGCATCACTTGGGTCTGTAGAGTTTTCATTGTTTTTCAAAATACGATACACTGCTAATGTAGTTCCCCATTTACCGCCGAACCAATCTCTTTTAATGCCAAGTTCCATATTGTTACCGGTTAATGGTTTTACACTGCTGCCATCTCTTTTAAAACCTGTTTGTGGCAGGAATGACTGATCGTACAATGCATAAAAAGAAGTTTCCCTGTCAACAGAAAAACTTGCACCGATACGCGGAGTGACTTTTTCTGCATCGGCTTCTGTTCCGTAATCGTTATTTTTTACATAGCTATAGCGACCCGCAAGTGTAAGACGCAACTTATTATCAAAGAATCCAAGTTCATCCTGTATATATACGCCGGTATAAGTTTGTGCTACATATCCATATTGGCCGGCTCTCTGCCGGAGACTTGTTGATCTGTCCCACTCAGGGTATCCATTGGCTGGTGAACCATACACAGGGTTATGCAAACTAAACTTTGACCCGTCTGTATCCAACGCATGAAATTGGTTCCAGTCGGCCATATATTCTTTATCGTTTACATCAATACCTGTTAAGATGCGATGATGAATTTTACCTGTTTGAAAATCTCCGTTTAAAAATACCTGTCCGTATTTAGCAGCGCTGGCCGCATCCCAAATACCTACACCTCTCACCATGCTGTCGGCGCTAACAAAAGCCGGCCACAGATCCGATCCTTTTTGTTTATAATCAAAATAAGCAGCCTGTGCAGTCAGTTTCCAGTTATCATTGAATTTATGCTGCATGTTCAATGTGATGCTCTGATCTGTAACATGAGTTGGATCCAATCCACGTTCTGCCGTGGTAAAGTTGTGTGGCAATACGCCATAACCCTCAGTTGAGAATACATAATAGGTGCCTACATCGGACATCTTTACTTTTTGCAAAACATATTCTACCGTAAAAGTTGTTTTATCATCCAGCTTATAGCTGATAACAGGAGCAATACTATAGCGGTTGCTATACTCATAAGCCCTGAAAGAGTTTTTGGTTTGGCCTGCTGCATTCAAGCGATACAATAGCTTTCCTTCTTTGTCGAGCTTACCGTCAAGATCAATTGTGGCCCGGTACAAATCAAAACTGCCTGTAGTAAAACCAACTTCACCTTTTGTGATGCCGGTTGGTTTTTTTGTAACAACATTATAAATACCGGCAGGATCACCCACAGCCATCATAAAACCGGAAGGCCCTTTTACAAATTCAATATGATCAACAAAGCTCATATCCTCTGTAAGCGGCGACCAGTAGGATGTTATTGCATTCATTCCATTGCGAAAAGCAGAAGCACGGGAACCACGCATATTGATATTGGTATAAAGATCTCCCCAGTGTTCTAACCGCATAGCGCCGCTAACATTGCGGATAACGCCATCAAACATGCTCACGACCTGCTGATCGACCAATACTTTGTTGGAAATAACCTGTATGTTTTGTGGAGTTTCCAGCAAAGGTGTTTGAATACGGAGCGAAGGTGATAGCCTGGTTGAATTATAGCCGCGTCTGCCGGTAGTAACAATTACTTCCTGCAACTGTTTATCTGATACCTCTAACCGCAACTCCACCGTTTCAGTTTTGTTTGCGGCTACAGTTACAGTCTTTAAGATATTCTCATAGCCTACAAGAGATAGCTCTATTTCATAACTACCGGGTTGTATATTTCGTATTTCAAATCTGCCATCATCTCCCGACAATACATTCTTCTTTGTATTCTTTAATGACACGGTAACCATTGCAGCGGGTTTACCATCGGTTGTCGTTATTTTCCCTTTTATACTGCCTAATGGCAACTGCGCCGAGATGTTTAATGCCAATACTATTACCGTCATCAAAAGCATGCTGATCTTCTGCATAATTATTTCCGGTTTGGTTTATTGGTTTTGAAATTGGCGGGCACACTCCCGTAAAACTTTGCAACTGCTTAGCGAAAGAAACAGGAGTGGCCCTATTAGTTATAATGATTTCTGGAAGATCCGATAGCTATCGGATGTAAAAACGAAATGTTTTACTCAATCGTTATGATGTAAAACTATTGTTGCTGATGATGAAGTAGCGACTGTATCGGGAAAACAGTTTTCGCAAAAAGGAAACTGACTTAATAATGACAAACAACAATGGCTGAAAATTTTTAGTGCCCCTCCATGAATGAAGCGGCACCATCCACATTACTATTGTCTATGATTAATTGTTAAACAATTTTAGCAGGCAGGAAGATTGCAATTCAGTATCCGCTTCTTCCAGCATGTGATCAAACTCCTTCAGCTCGCGGAGACTGAGTAGTAGTTTGATCCCTTCGCAGGGGGTAGGTACAACAATGCAGCGGAGCGTTTCCTTTTGATCAGAAGATTGCTCACACATGATCTTCTTGAGCAAACTGCGAAATGAATTGAATGCACTTGTATTTATTGTCAGCATCAGGTTGCCGTACCCCATCTGTATGTGTTCACATTCATAACAACGAACCACATACCCGATAACATCATCATGATACAACGTCTGGTAACTGCACATATTGATAGTTTTCGTAAAAATCTATCATTGCGGTTTTCTTTCATTACGATTTGGGAAACCATTGTTTCGCTATCGGGAAACAGTTATATCAACCTCTTAATACGCCTGAATATTAAATTTAACTGACGCCTGGTTGCCATTAGGCTACCTGCTCTGCTTCTTCAATATTGATAGCTGGCTGATCCGATGCTTTTCGTTTGTTCTTCTTTTTCATTTTATTCAGCCATATCATTGTGCCGGTAATGGGTAAACTTGTTGCAATAAGACACGCTAGAAAATAGATGAGCTTTGTAAATGTGCCATAGACATTGCCGACATGAATGGCTTTGATGGAACCAGCAATTCTTTCATTGAAAGGCTTGTCTTTAAAAATCTCTTTCTTCAATACCTTGCCGCTGTATGGATCGATAGTCAGGCGGTCAGCCGCGGCAGGAGCAAAAAAACCGGTCTTTGTTTTACTGACAACTGCAGTTGCAGCAGCGCCAGCCGGAAATGTGATCATGTAGTTACCGGAATATGCAAAAACCTTATCTGCTTCTTTTATATAATCAGCAATTGATAAGTTGGTCTTCGACAAACTATCAGACGACAATATTGATTTAGGAGATTTTTCTTTGGGACCATCCTTTGGTTTATAGGTTCCCAATGTTTTTTGCAAGCCATTTCGGTACCATTCAAATGACCATTGAGGGCCGGTAAGTCCCATCAGCAGCAAAAAGAATAATGCATAAAAAGCAAGTGTATTGTGCAGATCATGATTTACTCGTTTCCATCCTGCTCCCCACTTTATCTTCAATCCCTGTTTCCAGGCTTTTAATTTCTGCGGAAACCAAATGATCAAACCGGTGATGCAGCCCAGCGTAAAAATGATAGTGGCCCAACCCGTGATCATACTACCGAGTTCACGATTAGGCGTTCCTTTTATGATCGGCTTCTCCACCCTATCCAACAATAACCAACGATGGAGACTGAACATGGTGCCCATGAACTCTTTGGTTCCATTTTTTTCTTTTGAGTTGCCGGCAATTTCTCCTGTATATGGATTAACAAAATAGCCAACGCCGCCGCGGCTATCATCACCTTTCTTTTTTACGTTGAACTGGTAGGTTCTCTTTAGGTCATCTGGAATCGTAACACTAACTACAGATCCACCCGAAGCGGCTTTTACTTTTTCAATCAATGAATCGGCAGGTATACGTTCTTTACCAGCAACAGGAGTTACTCTATACAGATGCGGTGCGGCTCTTTCAGTAAGCTCTGTATTAAAAACATACACGGTACCACTGAAGCAAACAGCTATTACAATCAGGCCACTCGAAAGTCCCAGCCACAAGTGGATATCATTAAATAACTTTCTAAGTTTTTGCCAGTTTGTTCTCCTTGCTGCGGGCTTCGCCATGATCATTGATGATTTTTCGATTCTATATTCTTTTTTATAGCAAAAGGGATCAGTGATTAAACTGTCCCTTTTAAATGCTTATTCTTACCGGTTAAAATTTATAGGCAACTGTTGCTATCAACTGGCGTGGAGCAATCGGGTTGATGCTATAGTTTTCATGTACATAGTAGTTGTAAGTGTTGGTAAGATTAGAAAGCTTGGCCAGCAATGAAAATCTCTTAATGCTATAACCGGCAGAGATGTCAATTGTAGTAAAACCGTCAACAGGAATCAACCTTGAATAATTTTGGGATTGTTCGATTGTATTATTCCAACCACCAAAACGATCACCCGCATAATACACAGCAGCACCCAGTTTTAACCGGTTAAGAGCACCATGGCTGAATGTATAAAACACACTGGCGTTGGCGGTATGGGCAGGAGAGTTTACCAGGCGTTCTCCTTCCCTGTAACTGCCTTTATTACCCGGAGTTTTGGTGTATTCCATATTATTATAGCTATAACCCGCCATTACAGAAAGACCTTTCATAAAATTCGCCATCACATCCAATTCAACACCATTGCTCGTTGTTTGACCGGTTAATTCTTTCAGGTTACTATTGCTGTTCAGATTACCATCTTTATCAAACTGTGCTGTTTGTGCCAGGTTGTTATTAATGATCTTATAAGCAGTAAGATTAACAGTTAATCTTCCATCGAGGAAAATGTTTTTCACACCTAACTCATATTGATCAATAATAGATGGGGGCAAAACATTATTGTAAATATCAAGACCCGTATTAACCGAAAATGAATTAGAATAGCTAGCAAAGAATGAAACATTTGGTTTAAATCTATACACCAGGCCGAACCGCGGAGAAAATGCATTGGCTGAAGCAAATTTTCCTTTTGCTATTGAATCATTTTTTTGCAGGTATGTAGTGGTGGCAGCAGGAGACTCCTGTAATGACCAACGAACACCTGCCAGCAATTTGATTTTTGGAGAAAGGCTGATCAGGTCCTGTACATAAGCGCCAAACCTGTTTACCGGTGTTTCCACAAAAGTCAGTCTTGTTGCAACAGGAATATCAGTACGGGGAGTATACTTATTGGGATCAAGAATATTTATGGTATCATATATCTTACCTTGTATATCGTAGTTATAAGTGTTAGTCATGTAGCGATCAGCATCAACACCCGCCAGCAATATATGCTCCACCTTACCGGTTTTAAAATTGCCATTCAGGTTTACCTGCCCGGTAAAATATTTTTCTTTTGTATCCACACGACCCAGTGGACGGGCCCAATCTCCCAAAGGAGTATATAAAGCCTGTATTCTTTCAACTGCATAATAATCCCGTTTGAACTGCTGATAAGAAACAACAGTATTCAGCTTCCAATTTGTATTGAAGGAATGATTTAACGTAACCGATGCTGTTGATTGATCGGTCGTATTATATTGCCAGGGCGTTCCCATGAATCTTGAACGGGGAACATCAGGAACAGAGGAAGGACGGGTGCCTTTAGTAGAATCATTTAACGAGCCAATACCGAAATCAGGAGTGAACTCATGCTTCAGGTAATCACCTTCTACAATCAATTCAGTCTTATTTCCCAATTTGAAAAGTAAAGAAGGATTTACATAATAACGTTTGGAAGAAACCTGGTCACGATAGCTATCGGCGGATTCGAAAGTTCCATTGACACGATAAGCAACTTTATTACTGATAGGGCCGTAAATATCAAAAGTTGGTTTGAAAAGATTATAGCTTCCTGCACGAAGACTTACTTCACCACCTAATTCAAATTTCGGTTTCTTGGTTACCATGTTCAGCACTCCACCAGGTGCTACATTTCCGTACAGAATAGCGGCGCCGCCTTTTAAGATCTCTACACTTTCCAAAGAGCTAACTTCAGGCATAGCACCGGAGTTTACCCTGGAACCATTTTTAAACATATTGGTAGAAGAAAAGCTATAACCCCTTGCGTAAAAAGCCTCCTGGGTGCTGGCTCTTGCGGTACCCAGGTAAACGCCATTAACGTTTTTGATTACGTCACTTAACCGTTGTGCTTGTTGATTTTTTATTACGGACTCCCCTACTGTTACAACGGCCTGCGGCAGGTCCATGGGTTTGATGGGTAATTTGCCGATTGAAGCGGGCCGTTCATTCATCGAACGGTTAGCGGTTACCACTATTTCAGCCAACTGGGTTTCATTTTCTACAAGGCTGAAGTCAAGATTGTTGGTTGTTCCGCTTGTTACCACAACGGGTTTTTGTATGGCCTGCAAACCAACAAAGGATACAATGATGGTGTATTTTCCTTCCGGAATGTTTGACAACTGATAGGAGCCATCCGCCTTCGAAATCGTTCCTTTCCTGGTTTCCTTTAATTGTACATACACTTCAGCGGCTGGCTTGCCATCACTTGTTTTAATAAATCCTTGTAAATGACCATTTTGTGCATTAGCCGACAGGGTCAAAAACAGCATACAGCCAAGAAAACTAATCCTTTCTTTCATATTTATTGATGAGTATAAAAATTTCATTTTGATTGATTTGATTGCAAAAGAACAACATGTATTTTCCTGTTAATTACGGTATTGGGAAATCAGTTTACGTTAACAGGAAACTGACGATAAGTTGACAATGCAGCCCATAAAAAAAGACAGCCCATTGAAGAGCTGTCTTACGTATTATATAATTTTTTCTTTAAATGTTATTACAACTTCGCACCAACACTCACAAAGAATGTTCTGCCATCTGCAGGTAATGCACCCGGCCCAGGATAGCCTCCTGCACGACGGGTGAAATAACGTTCATCAAATAAATTATTGATCCCCGCTTTTATATTCAATCCTTTCGCAAATTTATAAGTGGCTGTAAGATCGGTTACAGTATAGGATGGAATCAAACCTGTTTGTGCATTGCCACTTACTGCTACGGTGTTGTTAGCATCGCTGAATGTTTCATCCACATAACTTAACTGGCCTGTCAACAGGAAATTTTTATACCCGGCAGAGATACCGGCACGAATAATATCAGCAGGCGCATTCTCTACCTTCTTGCCTTTGGTAGCCTCATTTTTATAGTTACCGCTATATTTTGCATTGGTATAACCATAAGAACTAAAAACGATCACATCAAAGGGAGATGCAGAAGAAAAAGCCTTTACCGGGTTGAACTCCACATAAGTTTCCAAGCCTTTGCTGGTGCTGTTGCCCACGTTTGTTACCAGGCGATAGGATGGTGTTCCGCTGACAGAAACTGTTCCGATACGATCATTGTACTGCAGGTAGAAACCACTTACATCAAACTGCAGGAAGTCTTTTACTTTTCCACGATAACCCAGGTCGACATTGTATCCTTTTGAATCTTTCAGGTTAGGATCCACCACATCAGTTGTAGGAGGAGCCTGCAGGTTTGCAAACTGGATAGGGCGATAAGCCTGTGTAAAGTTTGCATAAAATTCTGTCCCACTGGTGATATGATATTCAGCCCCGATACCCGCTAATAAAAAGCTGCGGCTGCGTTTGATATTTTGCAAGAGAATTTCTGAACCGCTTTGGGTATAGCCATCACGACCGGTAGCTTTTCCTTCCAACCACTCGTAACGCAAACCTGGTACTATTAAAATTTTGTCCGTAAGACGGAAGATATTTTCTACGAATAGAGCAGCATTGGTTGATTTGAAATCAATATCCCTGGGCCAGCCATCAATTACACTTACATCGTAACCCGAACCTGTCGTTCCTTTTCCATTGGCTAAACGATAAGTTGTTCCGGTATACAGGCGAACACCACCCGAGAAAGTATTATCCATTTTACCAATATTATAATCAGTGATAAAACGGCTTTCCAAACCATAGTTGCGGTACTTATCAATTTGAACTGAACGGTTATTGTATTCTAAAGTAGCAGGATTGATACTGTCTTTGGTAGTGATTGATTGCAAATAACCAACACTATTGCGGTCTCCGATAGTTGCAAACAATTTAGTATTCAAACGGGTTTTCTCATTGAACTGGTAGTTAGCGATCAATGCAGGTGTTGTCCATTTTATATCAAACCAGTTGCGGTTGCGGAAACTTTGTTGAGCATCAGCTTTGATCTGAACATCCGTCAACCCACCAGCCTGCTGGCTGCGGATATGCGAATGCATTAATTCAGCTGTTAAAGAAAACTTTGGAGTAAAGCGGTAGGTAACTGTTCCAAAGCCGGCATTGGTGTAATAACGGCTGTTTTGTCTCCAGCCATCCCCATTGCGGTGATCGAAGAAAGAATAATAATGCACTTTATCTGTCTTACCACCGATCGCATTGTAGGAGTTGAATAAAGAGTTGCTGCCGATAGTTTGTTGTGTTTCAAATTCAAACGGTTTATTGATCTCGCTACCATTGCGGAGAATATAGTTCACCATACCGCCAAACTGCGGACCATATTGCAATGATCCCTGGCCTCTTACGATTTCTATTCTTTGTACAGCCTGCAATTGCGGATTGTAATAAGCCTCCGGGTAACCAAACGGATCAGCAGCTATATCATAACCATTTTGCCTTGTATTAAACTCCCAGCTACGGTTGGGGCTTAATCCTCTTGCTGCAATGCCGATCTGGATGCCACTGGGGTCGCTTTCCCAAATTTGTATGCCCGGAACTTTTGCCAATACCTGGCGCATATTATTTGTTACCACATTGCCCTGCACATTATCCAATACAATGAGTGTATTCTTTTTACCGGCATAGATGGAAGTACCCACTACTTCGGGCATCTGCTGGTAATCGCTTTTGCTACCGCGGCCTACCACGGTTATTTCGGGTAAATATTTGTGTTTTGGTTTGGTGGAATCATCATGAAAGATTTTTTCATTATCCTGTGCCGCCACTACCATACTACTGACTAATCCTGTCGTTATCAAGGTCAATTTTCTTAACATAAACTTCTTTTTGAGGCTGCAAAGGTTGCCCGGGGGGCTTAATCTTGTTTGCGGAATCAGGAAAAAGGGTTACGGAAAAAGAAAAATGACATTGATTTGACAAATAAAAAAAAGCGGCGCACTATGCACCGCCTTTTAAATCAATGTTTTGAGCTTATTCTATCACTATGATCCCCTTAGCCGTTACACGAACCTCATTTTCCGGTTTCGTAATAGCGTTTATTTCTTCTTTTGGCTTTTTGGCGTCTTCAGCGTAGTGTTTTAACTCGGCTACTGAAATGGTTTTCTTTTTTACCTCGCCGTCAATTACTACTGTTTTTCCTTTGGCGGCCAGTGGTAGAAAGAATCCGTAGTCCTTCATTTTAACCATTGCTGTTTCTTTGTCATTAAGCTGCAGCTTCAACCAGCATCCTTTTTTGGGACATACGTCAACTATTTTGGCTTTTATTTTTGTGTTCAGAGTTTCTGTTCCTTCATTCAATTTGGCTACCGCTTCACTAATGGGTATTGCATTATCAGCTGTTATTTTTTCACCATAGGTATCACCAGGTTTGGCGTCACCGGCAGGTGGCTGACTATTGCTCATAAAAGCAAAAAGAATTACGACAAGAACCGATATTATTTTTTTCATATGTTTATTTGTTATTGCTTTTTAGCCATATGGAATTCGCCAACTAATTATTCCTATGATCATAAGCATTATTATGGCTCATTTCATCTGTCTAAGGTTTGATTTAATATGGTAAACAAAGATAATTTTTACAACTGATAATTCTCAGCCTCCTGCTACGCATTTACCCATGTTACTTTTTCTTCCAGTGGTAATCTTGTCGCACCTGTTGACGGAATAGCTGTATAGCCGATATAAAAAAATCCAAGCAGTTTATCCTGGGTTTCCAAACCAAAAAATGATTTCGCTTCTTCATAATAGGTTACCCCACCCGTGGTCCAATATCCACCCAATCCATATGCGGTAATAGATAAATAAATATTTTGAACGGCACAGGCTACCGCTTCTATGTCTTCTATTTCAGGAATGTTTTTCGTCAGTGTTCTTTTCATACCAATAGCGATGATATGCGAAGCTTTCAGTGGATTGTTTTGCAATTTGCCATAGGTAATTTCTTTGAACAGGCTACCGGCTTTCTGTTTGTATAATTCGCTTTGAAAAGCGGCTAATTTTTTTAATCCCTCACCAGTAAACACTGTAAAATGCCAGGGCTGCTGCTGTCCGTGATTAGGCGCCCATGTTGCATTGATTAATATTTCATGTATAATTTTATCATCAACTTTTTTTCCCGCTTCCAGTTGATCAGGAAAAACAGAACGACGGCTTCGGACCAATTCATTAAAAAGATCAGGATTCATCTGTTTATTTTTTATTTTTTTGGCCAGAACTTATCCCGAACTGGCTTCGGGGAGGAACCTTGCAAATAATCATTCTCCTGTGTGGAAAAAATTATCATACCCGGTTTCATGTTAAAATTTATCCGGCAAAAGTAAAAGCATGCGACTGCAATTAAAAACTTTACTATAGCAGTTGGTTACTTTAAAAACAATTTTTAGCCAGCTAAATTCCGGCATGATTTAAATGGAATGAGCTCACTTCACCAAATAAAATATTCCCCATGAAATGGACATTTTTTTGAAATGCAGTCCTGAAAACTGTTTGCTGGCTGACAAAAAAATCTATGCACATTCTGTGAAAAACTCCCAAGGGAAACTTCTATGAATTGATATTACATTCGTCCGAGTTCTTAATAAATAATTAATATCGGCGTTGGGCAGTTACCTTATCCACTACTGCCCTGCTTAATAGGGAACCGTGTGAAAATCATGGGCTGACGGGCAACTGTAAAGCCATTCTCTTAAACAAAGGGAACAGACCCGGTCAAGAAAAAGCCACTGCCCCGACATGGTGTCGGGATGGGAAGGCGACCAGGTTGGGCCAAGCCAGGAGACCTGCCGTTGTTATGTTTATTGTTTGGAGCCTTCCCGGAAAAGGTACAGGCAAAGATTGAATGTCGCTTCTTTCTTCAAAAGAGGTGGGGATTCTTCGTCTTTGGTCGTGCCACTTTTTGACAACACTTGAATTTTATATACTATGCACGACGAACAAGAAATTTTATTAAAAGAAAACAAAGACCGCTTTGTTATTCTCCCTATCAATTATCCAAAAATTTGGGAAAAATATAAACAACACGAAGCCAGCTTTTGGACGGCTGAAGAGATTGACCTGAGTGGCGACATCAAGGATTGGAATGGCCTCAATGATGGTGAACGTCATTTCATTTCACATGTACTGGCATTTTTTGCAGCAAGTGATGGCATTGTGAACGAGAACCTGGCGGTGAATTTCATGAGCGAAGTACAATTGCCTGAAGCCCGTTGTTTTTACGGTTTCCAGATCATGATGGAAAATATCCACTCTGAAACCTATGCGTTGCTGATCGACACGTATATTAAAGACCCCAAGGAAAAGGATCGTCTTTTCCATGCCATCGACACAGTGCCTGCTGTTAAGAAAAAAGCAGAATGGGCACTTCGTTGGATCGAGAATGGAAGCTTTGCTGAACGCCTGGTGGCATTTGCTGCCGTTGAAGGAATCTTCTTTAGCGGAAGCTTCTGTTCCATCTTCTGGATGAAGAAAAGAGGATTGATGCCGGGGTTGACATTCAGTAATGAACTGATCAGTCGTGATGAAGGCCTGCATTGTGAATTTGCTTGTTTGTTGTACAGCATGTTGAAAAATAAAATGAGCGAAGAACAAGTGCATGCAATCATTGGCAATGCAGTGGAAATTGAAAAAGAGTTTATCACAGATGCTTTGCCTGTCGATCTGATTGGTATGAATGCAAAACTGATGCAGCAATATATCGAGTTTGTTGCAGACAGGTGGTTGACGGAATTAGGCTATACCAAATTGTTTAACGCTACCAATCCATTTGATTTTATGGAACTGATTTCTTTACAAGGTAAAACCAACTTCTTTGAAAAAAGAGTAGGCGAATACCAGAAGTCGGGTGTGATGAATGATATCAAATCAAATACGTTTTCTATTGACGAAGATTTTTGATGTCCCTGGTTTTCACTTTTGACTTTTCACTTTTTAAAGACTTACAACTACTAACCTTCTAAATATAAAGACATGTATGTACTGAAACGCAATGGCAAGCAGGAAGCCGTTCATTTCGACAAAATCACATCCCGGGTAATGAAATTAAGTTATGGCCTTACCCTTAAATCGGATGACGTTATTGAAATTGCCAAAAAAGTAATTGTTGGTATTTACAATGGCGTACCGACTACTGAATTGGATAACCTGGCCGCAGAAACAGCCGCTTCATTTACTACCAAGCATCCTGATTTTGCAGTATTGGCTGCAAGGATCGCCGTGAGCAACCTGCATAAGAATACGACCAAGTCTTTTTCAGAAACTGCAAAGCTGCTTTACAATTATATCGACAATAAAACAGGAGAAAAAGCGCCTTTACTGGCTGATGATGTGTACGAAATCATCCAGCAAAATGCTGATCAGCTCGATGCCTCTATTATCTACGAAAGAGATTATCATTTTGATTTCTTTGGTTTCAAAACCCTGGAAAAATCGTACCTGCTGAAAGTAAATGGTAAAATAGTTGAACGTCCGCAACATTTGTTTATGCGTGTTGCCTTAGGCATTCATAAAACAGATATCGATGCAGCCATCGAAACTTATAACCTGATGAGTGAAAAATGGTTTGTGCATGCAACGCCAACCCTGTTCAACTCCGGTACGCCGAAACCACAAATGAGCAGCTGCTTCCTGCAGAGCATGAAAGAAGACAGCATTGCCGGTATTTATGAAACATTGAAAAATGCGGCGCTTATTTCCCAATCGGCCGGCGGACTCGGCATCAATATTCATAATATCCGTTCAACCGGTAGCTATATCAAAGGAACCAACGGCACCAGTAATGGCATCATCCCGATGCTGCGTGTATTCAATGATACGGCCCGTTATGTAGACCAGGGCGGCGGTAAGCGCAAAGGAGCATTTGCCGTTTATCTGGAACCCTGGCATGCAGATGTATTTGAATTTTTGGATCTGCGCAAAAACCATGGTAAAGAAGAAATGAGGGCAAGAGATCTTTTCCTGGCCCTGTGGATTCCCGATCTCTTTATGAAACGTGTAGAAGCCGACGGCCAGTGGAGTTTGTTCTGCCCCAATGAAGCAAAGAGCCTGCACACTACTCATGGCGCTGAATTCGAAGCATTGTATGAGCAATACGAAAAAGAAGGAAAGGCAAAGAAAACAATCCCTGCCCGTGACTTGTGGAATGCTATCCTGGAAGCACAGATAGAAACCGGCAATCCATACATGCTGTATAAAGATGCCGCCAACGAAAAATCAAACCAAAAGAATTTGGGTACGATCCGTTGCAGCAATCTTTGCACCGAAATCATTGAATACAGTGATGAGAATGAAACAGCAGTTTGTAACCTGGCTTCTATTTCATTACCACGTTTCGTAGAAGGAAAGAAATTCAACTTCGACAAGTTGCTGGAAGTAACTCAGATCATTACCCGCAATCTGAACAAGATCATAGATAATAATTACTATCCATTAGAAGAAACGAAGAGAAGTAATTTCCGTCATCGCCCGATCGGAATTGGCGTGCAGGGTTTAGCGGATGTATTTATGTTGCTGGGCTTGCCATTTGAAAGCGACATGGCGAAACTGCTGAACAAAAATATTTTCGAAACGATCTATTATGCTTCGTTGGTTGCTTCCAATCAGATTGCAAAAGAAGTGGGAGCTTATGAAACATTCGAAGGCTCTCCGCTGTCAAAAGGTATTTTCCAATTTGATATGTGGAACGTGCAACCCAGCGACCGTTACAACTGGGATGCTTTAAGAGCTGAGATCAAAGAACATGGTGTAAGAAACTCTTTGCTGCTGGCGCCAATGCCGACGGCCTCTACGTCACAGATTCTTGGTAACAACGAATGCTTCGAGCCCTACACTTCCAATATTTACAATCGCCGGGTATTAAGCGGTGAGTTTGTAGTTGTCAATAAACATTTGTTGAAAGACCTGATGAGCCTTGGACTTTGGAACGACAGCATGAAACAGCGTATCATCGCTGCAAATGGATCTGTTCAGAATATTGACGAGATACCGGCCAATTTGAAGGAGATTTATAAAACAGTTTGGGAGATCAAGCAACGCTCATTGATTGACATGTCGGCTGATCGTGGTGCATTTATCTGCCAGTCACAATCGCTGAACCTGTTTGTAGAGCAACCAAATTTTGCCAAATTGAGCTCGATGCATTTCTATACCTGGAAGAAGGGATTGAAAACCGGTATGTATTACCTGAGAACAAAAGCGGCAACAGACGCCGTTAAGTTTACGGTTGACTCATCTGTTATTAAGCAAACACAAATAGTTGCCGACAAAGCAGAAGCCATTGAACAAATATCCTGTTCACTGGACAATCCTGAGGGTTGCATCAGCTGCGGATCTTAATACTTGCTAACTGGTCTATATACAAGCGGAACAAATTAAATGTTCCGCTTTTTTTATTCCTGCTTTTTCTACATTTAATTTTAGACTTAACTTGTAGTAAAATCTATTGCTATGTTATCAAAACCTATACAGGAAGCACTCAACAGCCAGGTGCAAATGGAAGCCGAATCTTCACAAGCGTACCTGGCTATGGCATCATGGGCTGAAATTCAACCAGGATTGCAGGGAGTAACTGATTTTTTTTACAAACAATCGGATGAAGAAAGGATACACATGCTGAAGTTGATCCGCTTTATCAACGAGCGGGGCGGGTTTGCCGTTGTTCCCGCATTGGCTCAACCTATTATTACATTTAAGTCACTGAAATTCGTTTTTGACGAATTCCTGAATCACGAATTGAAAGTAAGCAATAGCATCAATGATCTCGTACACCTTTCACTTTCTGAAAAAGACTACGCTACCCATAATTTCCTGCAGTGGTATGTGAATGAGCAAATGGAAGAAGAACATACTGCCCGTACACTAAATGATAAACTGGAACTGGTAGGCGATGATAAAGGAGGCTTGTATTTATTTGACAGGGATATTATGATGTACCGGGGACCAGGCGGAGGAGGAAAGAAAAAGAAAAGATAATCAGAGTAAAAAAACAATGTTCAATTCTCAACGTTCAATGGTCAATTTTCAATTGACGAATTCCTAAAGTTGAGCATTGAGAATTGAACATTGAAGATTGAACATTCTCACCCGTTCTTAAAGCTTCAATTTAATTCCGCCATTTATCACAAACCCATCCAACGGCGCATAAATATCTTTGAACACCGGGTTATCGATCGATCCTGTATAAATGCTGCCAAATCTTGTTTGCCTTGTATCGAGAAAATTTTCAAAATTGATATACAAAGAAAATTTCTCCCAAAGTTTTTCCACCATGAAGCCATTGATCCAATAAGGTTTGCCGGTGCTGCCATCGCTTAGCTTTTGTTTGCTGAAATAATAACCTTCCAATCCAATCTTCCATTTATCTTCCACTTCATACAACAATACCGAATTGAACCGGTGCCTTGATGTGAGATAATTTTCTGTTTTACTATTTCCTTCATGCAGGTAAGCTTTAGTAAATGTATAACCCAGGAATAATTTAAAATCACTATAGCCCAATTTAACATTGGTTTCCATTCCCCGGCTATCAATATGACCACTCATTGTATAAAATCGATAGTTGTTACCATCCGGTTGCAACAATAAAGGATCGGCAATGCGGGTATAAAAGAAAAGATGATTGATGCTGAAACTCACATCGCCATCAGCAAATCTTGTTTTATAATTGATATCTGCATTTACACCATAGCTGCGTTCCAGTTTATTCGTGTTATCATCTACCGGCAATACATTTTTATATTGCAGCCTTTCACTTTCTTCTGTAAAGATGGTTGGCGTTTTATAACCCAATCCGCCGCCTATGCGGGACGAGAGTTCGGGAGTAAAATTGAACAGGGCGGAGATTCTTGGTAAAAATGCAAATCCATAATCCCTTACCTGGTCGCCTCTTAAGCCCGTCTCCACACTAAACTTATTGGTGAGCTTCAGATTGTTTTGTACAAAAGCACCTATTGTTATTTGGTCATAATTTCTCAAGGGAGTTGACGTAGTTTTCACCTCACTGAAATGATCGGTATAAAGATTGAGGCCGGTAATCCATTCTGACCTGTCACCATGATAAGCATAAGTGGCTTCCGTAAAAGTTCCATTTTGTGTGCCATTAAATATATATCCCGGCAAACTCATCACCCGCTTAAAGTGATTGAAGCTGTTCTTTACTGTTATGTGGCTGCATTTACCAAAACGATGTTCCAAGCTGAATTGAGTACTGATACGATCACTGTTGTTTTTTTCAAAAAAGCCTGCTGATTTTTTTCCTTTGATGAAATCAACATCACCACCAGTTCTGTCTTCAGTAGTTAGATTTACTCCCAAATTCAATTGAGTATTCTTGTTGACGTACGCAAAGAATTTAGGATTTAATGTATATCGTTCAAATTTTGGGATAGCAGTTAAACCTATATCCGCCGGATCGTATGCTTTATTACTATTTCTTGAAGCGAATATCGTCGTTCCAATTTTTCCAAATCTTCGTCCAAAAAATCCGCTGGTGTTTAAACCACCGCCTGAAGTGGCATCCAGGTGAAATTTCAATTCTCTTTCTTCTGCTGGTGTTTTGGAGATCAGGTTGACCAGGCCCGCGATTGCCCCACCGCCGTATAAAGTGGAGGCAGATCCTTTGATCACCTCGAACTGCTTAAGGTCTAAAGGAGGTGTTTGCAACAAGCCCAGGCCACTGCTGAAGCCTGCATATAAAGGCAATCCGTCTTTCAAAATTTGTGTGTACCCGCCGTCAAGACCTTGTATGCGAATAGATGCGTTGGCTGAAGTAGCAGAAGTTTGTTGGGTTTGAATACCCGTACTTTCCGTTAATACCATCCGGATATCACCCGGTTTCATATTAGCCTTTTCATCCAATTCCTCCCCGGCGATAAACTCGATCCTTGTTGGAATGTTCTGTATGGTTCTCGTACTCCTGGTGGATTGAACAATCACTTCTTCCTCTTCCTCCTCTTCTTCGGCCCGCAATAAAATTTCATATGGCTCCGCTCCCGCATAGGGAATGTTTATGTTTTCATGCCTGGATTGAAACCCGGTATACGAAAAACGAAAAATGTATTTTCCGGCAGCCAGCCCGGTAAATGTCGCAAGCCCTGCTGTATCTGCCGCAGTTCCTTTTTTAAATGCTACGATCAAAGCGGAAGCTCCTGCCAATGGTTCGAAGGTTTCAGCATTTTTTATTGAAAAACTGATGGAATGTTGTGCGAGTAATGTAGTACTGCAAATCATTGCAGCCACACATAGCAATATTTGTTTCATGCGTAAGAATTAGGTTAATAATATAAAAATCTCCGTCATCCGACGGCGATAACAGTATTAACCCAACCGGGGTGGTTGCCAAAACTCGTAATGAACATCGGGGATTATTGAAGGGATAAATCCCGTATAAACTTGTAGCACCGGTAAAGAAATAACTTCAAAGTGAACTGTATCGATTGTAACCGAAACGGCGGCACATCCTTCACAATTAAAAAAGGGCGAACAGTTGCCGCAATCCTCGTCACCATTTTCATGAGCGGCCAATTGCTCCGTTTTTGCTTTATCATCCGGACAGTCATCCACCAGGCAGCAAGGAAATACTGCCAGCAGTAACATATAAAAGGATAATATATAAGCAAACCATTTCATGAAGATGCAAAACTAAAACCGTGATGGAAACAAGAAAAATATAAGGAGGAATTTATTATCGCAACAACAGTTCAACCCTCCTAAATCCTCCCTAAAGGGAGGACTTATCAACGCACAGCCCTCGCTTGTCGAAAATTCTTCAATGTAACCGGAGTCTGTCGAAAACTTTGTTATGTGACCGGAATCTTCGAAAATCCTGATAGAGATATTGAGTTGATGTGGTAGTGATGCAACCGGGATTAGTGACAGAGCATCGTCCTTTTGAGAAGATATCTTCGCAAAGTAAGGGCTGTGTATAGCGAAGTCTTACGCCAGTTGGCGGAGAGATTTAGAAGGGATCCCTATCTCAACAACAGCTCACAAGGTTTTAAACCTGTGTGCTTTTTAAATGCTGTAGAAAAATGTGAAATAGAAGAATAACCTAGGAGCATAGAAACCTCGGTAACACTCAGTCCTTTTTCATATAAAAGAAAACGGGCATGTTCCATTCGCTGGCTTTGATAAAAATCGAAAATGGTAGAACCGAACATTTCTTTAAACCCTTTTTTCAGGTAGCATTCATTCATCGCCACCTTACGGCTCAACTCCTTAATGGTAATAGGTTCGCCGATATGCTGGATTAATATTTCCCTCGCCCTGGTTACTTTTTCCCGGTCGGCTTCATTAGCCAGGAACTTGCAGTTGATCACATCAATCTCTTTATCGCCAATCATGCAATCCATGCTGTACAGCAACAGCATCTGCATCTGCGCATTGATAAAGATATTTTCCAGGCTATCGGTATAGTTATGATTGAGTAATGACTCGATCACCATTCTTGTCTTACTGCAAAGAGGTAGTATTTTGGTAAATGAAGACTCTCTTTTAAAATTCAATATATCCTCACTTAACGTATCGTTTGAGTTCCGGGGCTTTACAAATTGTGATAATAATGCAGGTGAAAACCGAAAACCCAGTACATCAATGCTTTCTTCTTTATCAGCACAATTATTGGAGATGCCTGCTTTGCACTTGTTGCATTCAGTTCCCCTGGACCGGCAATACATATTACCGGCTACGCAAAACTTCAACTCCAGGTAATTTTTTCCCGGATCTTTTTTCTCGTAATGGTACACCATGATCCCGGTATCTTCAATATTCCATTGAATATTTCTGCCGTATCGTTTAATGGAATACTGTACTGAGCCCGGCATTTGCTGTTCTTTCTCCTGCAAAAGCAGGAGCTGCTCCTGCATAGGAGCTTGCTTGTAAGCCAGCGTTAATATATCCGGGGGATTGAACATGAGTTGCAAATTTACAGTCCAAACACCGATTTTGAACACTGATCTTAATCAAAAGCAGGTTTTACCGCCGGGTTTTAAAAAAAATCCATTTTTTGGCCGTCCCGATAGCTATCGGGATTACCTTTGCACGGTCTCCGCTTATGGCGGAGGTTTTTTTATATAAAAACTGCATGATTCATCCACATACCTATATTCACCCGAATGCAAAGCTGGCAACTAACGTAAAGGTTGATCCTTTTACAGTTATACATCAGGATGTGGAGATTGGTGAAGGCACCTGGATAGGATCCAATGTGACGATTATGGAAGGTGCCAGGATCGGTAAAAATTGCCGGATTTTCCCCGGTGCCGTGTTAGGAGCCATACCCCAGGACAGAAAATTCGACGGCGAAAGAACTACCGTTGAAATTGGCGATAATTGCACAATTCGTGAATTCGTGACCATTCACCGTGGTACCTCAGACCGGATGAAAACGGTGGTGGGTAATAATTGCTGGATATTGGCTTATAGCCATATAGGCCACGACTGTATTATTGGGGATAATTGTACCATCAGCAACAATTCGCAATTAGCAGGGCATGTGGTGTTGGGCGACTGGGTGGGTCTGGGAGGCGTTTGCGCTATTCACCAGTTTGTGCATGTAGGATCACATTCATTTATATCAGGCGGCTCCCTGGTGGGAAAAGATGTGCCGCCATATATCAAGGCTGCCCGCCAGCCACTTAGCTATGCCGGTGTTAATTCCGTTGGTCTCAAAAGACGTGGCTTCACGGTTGAGAAGATCAATCATATTCTTGATATCTACCGCATCCTGTATAATAAAGGGCTAAATACTTCGCAGGCACTGGAATTTTTAGAAGAAGAATTTCCGGCCACCGACGAGAGAGATGAAATTGTGACTTTCATCAATGAAAGCACCCGGGGCATCATCAAACGTTTTTCAAAAGCCAACGGCGATGAAGATAATTCTCTCT
Source organism: Terrimonas pollutisoli (assembly GCF_029360765.1). Taxonomy (GTDB): domain Bacteria; phylum Bacteroidota; class Bacteroidia; order Chitinophagales; family Chitinophagaceae; genus Terrimonas_B; species Terrimonas_B pollutisoli. Next base: position 51,940 of record NZ_JARKNA010000010.1, read on the forward strand.
GATGTAGGCAAACGCTTTAACCGGGATTGGATATTTCGTCATTTCACCTACACTTTTGAACAGGGTCGCTCCTATGCTATAACGGGTCCCAATGGCTCCGGCAAATCAACCCTGCTGCAGGTATTAAGCGGCTCCATGCATTTTAATGAGGGGAGTTTGAGATATGAAAGTCAGAAGTCAGAAGTCGGAAGTGAGAAATTGGAAATCCCTCATGAAAAAATTTACCAGCATGTTTCGATCTGCGCTCCTTATTTAGAGGTGGTGGAAGAAATGACGCTGAAAGAATTTTTGGATTTTCATCATGGGTTCAAACCTTTTTTGCCTGACATCACTACTGGTTCCATCATTGCCAGGCTTGGCCTGGAAAAAGCCGCGGACAAGCAAATTCGTTATTACTCATCGGGTATGAAACAAAGGGTGAAACTGGCCCAGTGCATTTTTTCCGATACTACATTGGTATTACTGGATGAGCCTTGTACCAATCTTGATGTGGCCGGCATTGAATTATATCACCAACTGGTCAGTGAATACTGTGATAATCGACTCGTGGTTGTAAGCAGTAATGATAAGGTAGAATATAGCTTTTGTAAAGACGTGATCAGCATCAGCGACTATAAATAATTTATTTCCGACGGACCTTTTATACCAACGGTAGAGACCTCCCCTTCCAATTTCAGTAATTTACAATAGCTAAAGCTCTTCTATATGAAAAAGTCTCTTCATCTGCTGCTTTGCCTGTTCGGCATTTCAATGATACCGAATGCCCAAAACAATTACAATGAAATCAGCCTCCCGGCACTCATGGAGAAAAAACAAAAAGGTGACGATAATATCGTCATCGTAGATGTAAGAACCAAAGGCGAATACTGCGACACTGTTTCAAGGGGAAAACAATCCAATATTGGCAAGATCAAAGGCGCTATCAATATTCCCCTGCAGGAATTGCAGAAAGACCCCGAAGCAGTAAAACAATTGGATGCTTACAGGGACAAGGATATTTACCTGATCTGCTCTCATAGTTACCGCAGCCGCGCCGCTTCCAACATTCTTTTAAAAAATGGATTCACTCATGTCAATAATGTACGGGGTGGGATGACAGAATGGTTCCGGCGTTATGATGATCTGGCGCCTTACCGTACGCAATTTTATGAAACAGCAAATAGTTATAAAAATATCTCACCGGCGCAATTACTAAAGCTTCTTTCATCCGGAGAAAAGGTGCAACTCATCGGCATAACGAATGAGCCACGGTTTTTATGGGATTCAGCAACGATAAGATTTTACCAGTATTATCCCGCTTTTAAAAATGCGGTTTACTTTAATTATGCTGATTCTCTCAAAATACTTGAGCAGATACAGAAGAATAAAACAAAACCTGTTGTACTATTCAATATGGTGAACAATGGTGCAGCGGAAACGACCGAATGGTTGACGCAAAAAGGTATTTCCAATGCCGCTTATCTTGTCGGTAACAGTTATTTGTTTTATGAATTTTTCCGAAATAAAAACCCCGGCCAAAAGACAAACAAGTTTATCAAGTCTAAAAGCAATATAGACTTTATAACCGCTCCTAATTATTGCAGTAAATTAAAAGCCGGCAATATAGTCCTCGTAGACCTGCGGCACGACAGCCTTTACAATAAAGTAAATAAAGGCACAAAACATGAGTATAAACATTTGACCAATTCAGTTAATTTTTTTGAAGGAAATGGCATTGACCAGTTTGAACAACAATTCACCGATAAAATGAAGAACTATGTTTTTATCTCTGAAAATGGTATCGATGGATTGGCACTTGCAGATGACTTAACAAAAAAGGGATATACCATCAGTTGGCTGATTGGTGGCTTGCAACGCTGGGAATGGTATATGAATAATGTGGAGAACTTTGGATGCAATGATTCACTTGTAAAATAGGGTCAGTTAATAGCGTGAATAAGTTTTTTCTCACCCACGATCCAAACGATATCGCCTAACTCAAAGGTCGTAGAGGATTCGGGATTAAGCAGGCGTTGCCCGTTTCGTTCAATACCAACTACTAAGCCATTGGTGCTGGTACGAATTCCCGAATCCCGGATAGTTTTATGAATAAAAGGAGAGTCAAAATCAATAGTGAATTTATCCAATTCCACTTCAGTTTCTTTTTGGTTTTCCATCAATTTTTTATCGGGACGAAGAATTGCATTCATCTTTTTTTCCTGCGCATCTGTGCAGATGATGAATAAGCGATCGCCGGGAAAAATGCGATCGATCTTTTGTGGTGTCGTGATCGTTATCTGTCCCCTTTTTATCATGGCTACATTTACCCCGATCAACTCCCGCCAACGAAGCTCTTCTAATGTTTTTCCGATAATGTTTACTTCGGGCTCTACTTCAAATGTCGTCATATGAGCATCCCAGGGCGCCAATTCAACATTTCTTTTGCCAGCCTGCAATTCCAGTTGCTTTAATTCTGCCTGCAGTTCCCTGTCATTCAAATTTTTTATAAACCGGCTTTCAATACTGTCGTACAATACCTGGATCTTTTTTCGAAACATGGCGAACAAGCTGATCATAAAAATAGCTGCATATAATGCGATAGCTAATGAAAAAAACCTATTTAACAGGAAGATGATCGAAAATAAAGCCAGCGACAATTTTATACCCCGCATGAGCCAGATAGGACCGCGGTATTTTTGTTGTGCATAAATTTTTGCGAACGACTCGTTCCGCTCATTCCTCACCACCAATCCCCAAAGAAAAGGCGCCATCAACAATAATGTAACTACAGCCGCAGTGATACCGCCAAACGCATACGATGTATGAGAAGCTACCCAGGGCTTTACATGCACTGATGAGAGATAAACGATAGCACCTACCAACACTGAAAAAAGCACCACATTGATGATAAAGGACTTTACCACCTGTTGAAAATCATTCGCAGCAGTTATTATAGTTGCGTCGGAACTATACCGGTTCAACGAGGCCCGCCATTTTTCAGGAAGCCGCTTATCGATCCAGTTGTAAAGCGGGGCTCCGGCTTTTATTAAGTAAGGTGTTGTGAAGGTTGTAATACCTGACACTGCGACAATAACGGGATATAGAAAATTACTCGTGACATTCAGGCTAAGACCTAAAGCAGCTATAATAAAAGAGAATTCACCAATCTGTGCCAGGCTCATGCCTGTTTGTAATGAAACTTTTAGTGAATTACCCGAAATAAATGCGCCAACACCAGTTGTGACAACCTTACCCAGGATACAAATAACAGTGATAAGGATAATTGGCACTACATAGTCACCGATCATTTTCACATCGATCAGCATGCCAACAGATACAAAAAAGATAGCACCAAACAAATCCTTTACCGGCTTAACCAGGTGTTCGATCCTTTCAGCCTTGGTGGTCTCCGCCAATAAGGACCCCATGATAAACGCACCCAAAGCTGGTGAAAAGCCTGCCTGCGCCGCCAGGTACACCATCAGCAAACACATTGCAATCGATACGATCAGCAATGTTTCATCTGACATCAGGTTTTTTGCTTTCTTTAAAATGGTAGGAATAAAAAATATCCCTGTTACAAACCAAAGTATTAAAAAGAAGATAAGCTTCAGGATGGAAAGAAGCATTTCTGTACCGACAAACTGCCGGCTCACCGATAAGGTCGTCAGCAGTACCAGGATGGCGATGGTAATAAGATCCTCTACGATCAGGATACCAAATACAAGTGTGGCAAATTTTTTCTTTTTCAAACCCAGTTCTTCTACCGCTTTGATGATAATGGTAGTGGATGAAACTGCCAGGGCAGCTCCAAGGTAAATACTATCCATCGCTGACCAGCCCAGTACCTGTCCGCAGGCATACCCTAATGCAGACATACCAATTGCTTCCACAAAAGCCGACACGGACGCTGAGCCGCCTACCTGTACTAATTTTCTGAAACTGAATTCTAGACCCAGGCTAAATAAAAGAAAGATCACCCCTATTTCCGCCCACACATTCACACTTTTTGTTTCCATAATGGAAGGCAACAAGGTAAAATTGGGACTTACCAGTATCCCGGCAATAATGTAACCCAGCACCAATGGCTGCTTCATTTTTTTAAATAATAAAGTCATGATGGCCGCTGCGCCAAGTATCAATGCCAGGTCTGATATCAGATGGGGTAAATGATTCATACAATTGCTTTTTCCAACAAATACAATAGCTCTTAGATCATTAAAATATCCTATACCACTTCTATCACCTGGTAATGACTGGAAGAACTCACAACTAACCCGACGAACTCATTTTTACCAGAAATAATGCGAGGGAAATATATGCAACAGGTAATCTTTCAGTACTCTCTCTGCTTCGGTTTTTTGTACTGTTTCTTTTTTTGCCAGGCCGGTAATTAAATGGAAAAATCTTTCTCCATCAGCTGGCGAAGAAAATACGGTATTGGCAACCCTTGGGCCCATTCGGCTATAGAGATTGTCAGCGATATTATCCGCCTTTGAATCAAATGGAAATTGAAAAGATTTTTTTAGGATTGTAGCATTTTTTGCAGGCGAAATAGAATAACCAGGAGAAGATTTTTTTACTGAGTCCGCCGCTGAAGTCCATACAGTAACATGTATAAAACATAAAAGCAAACTGTATGTAATCAGCATTTTTTTCATTATTGCGAAGATAGCCAAAAAATGCCAACGGGTCGGCCTGTAAAGACTTCTGAAAGAATGAACGTATATAAATTAACGCTGGCTCGCAATCAGCAGGTTGAGATCGGTATACTTGAGATCAAATCGTTCACTCAAATAAAAATTAGTCAACGCTCCTTTGAAAAGATATATGCCGCTGCGAAGATGAACACGATGCCAAACCAATTTTTCAAAACCACCTTCTTCACCCGCTTCCAGCAACAACGGCATTAATACATTGCTGATAGCCTGGGAGGCCGTTCGTGAAAAGCCGGATGGAATATTGGGAACACAATAATGTATGACACCATACTTCATGAAAATAGGATGCTCATGCGAAGTGATTTCGCTTGTTTCAAAACATCCGCCGCGGTCAATACTAACATCAATGACCACCGAACCGGGCCGCATATTACTGACCATTTCTTCCGTTACTACCATCGGTGTTCTGCCGGTTTCAGAACCGAGTGCACCCACGGCCACTTCACAAGTTTTTAATTGCTTGGCTAACATCCGGGGTTCTATCACTGATGTCCACAGACGATGACCAATATTATTCTGCAACCTTTTTAACCGGTAAACACTGTTATCAAAAACTTTAACGGATGCACCCAATGCCAACGCCGCTCTCGCTGCATATTCGCCAACAATACCTGCGCCGATGATGATAACCTTGGTTGGTGCTATACCGGATATCCCACCCAACAAAACTCCTTTTCCATGATTGGCTGAACCCAGGTATTGAGCCGCTATCAGCATTACCGCACTCCCGGCGATTTCACTCATGCTGCGAACAATCGGATAAGAATCGCTATCATCTTTGAGGTTTTCAAAAGAAATAGCAGTTACTTTCTTTTCCATCATTTTTTCCAGTATCTCTGCTTTCAACACCGAAAGATGGATAGGAGAAATAATCACCTGGTTTATCTGAAGCAGGGGAAGATCTTCTTCAATTACCGGAGCGCTTTTAACCAGTATTGGCGCTCTGTACACTTCAGCTCTCTCATATACAATCTTGGCTCCGGCCTCGCTATAATCTTTATCACGGAAATGAGATGCGTCGCCGGCATTATGCTCGATTACTACCTGGTGGCCGTTGCTGACCAATACACTGACTGCATCGGGAGTTAAAGCAACACGATTTTCCTGGAAAGCAAATTCCTTGGGAATCCCGATCATCATACCCTCTGCTTTCGGTTTGATGTCTAAGGTTTCCTCTAATGTTTCGTAGCTGAATGAAGTGCTTATCCTTGGTTTTTGCTGGCTCATGGAAGTTGGCAGTCAGTAACAATACTGTTTTTTCAAAAATAGTTAATTCCTATCTATTCTGAGCCGTCGTGAAGAGGAATCTACAGTATCGATGTAAACATGCACCGTATCCTCTGGGAAAATACCCTTAGCCTTCTCAGGCCATTCCACCAGGCATATATGATCACTGTATAAGCAATCTTCTACTCCCGCTTGTATGGCTTCTTCTTCATCTTTCAGCCGGTATAGATCGATATGAAATATCTTACCGGTTCCATTTGCGTAGATATATTCATTGATGATGGAAAAAGTGGGACTACCTACTACATCTTTCACTCCTCTCACATCACACAAGGCATGAATAAAGGTGGTTTTACCGGCTCCCATGTTGCCATGAAAAGCAAATACCCTGGCATTTTCTACTAATTTCCAAAACGTGGTTGCAGTTTTTTGAATGGTCTCCAATGAAAAAATAAGTTCCATCCGGCAAATTTAAAAGAATAGCAACCCTGTTGCCAATATTCATTGTTGTAAAAATAACCCCGTTATTACTGCTCAGTAAATTTGCAACAAGATAGCCTGCCTTTTGTTATATCAATAGTAGTTATTATGGAAAAAATTCAATGGAAAGTAGAAGGCATGGATTGCAATACATGCGCAATCAATATTCACCGTTACCTGGAAAAACAAGGTATGAAGAACGTGAAGGTGAATTTTGCTACCGGTGATGTAATCTTTGATAAAGAAGGGGCTGTCGCTGAAGACAAAATCAGCAAGGGCATCAACGATCTTGGTTATAAAGTGGTGGACGAAAAATTGGCTCGTGATGGCCATAGTCATTCTCACAAACACGAAGAAGGTGGTCGAAAAATTTTTCATTCTCACCTGCAGCGGTTCTGGTTTTGTTTTCCCTTCACTGCCATTCTTATGCTTGATATGATACCCGGTGTACATTTCCATTGGCTGATGAATCCGTGGTTGCAATTAGTTCTCACCCTACCAGTTTTTATTGTTGGCATGAGCTTTTTTGGTAAAAGCGCCTGGAAAAGTATTCGCAATGGCATGCCGAATATGAATGTGCTAATCGCTATTGGCGCCTTGTCATCATTTATCTATAGCCTGTATGGCACATTGACCGGGCAGGCCGAGCAGTATATGTTTTATGAAACGACGGCCACTATTATTACGTTGGTCTTCCTCGGAAATTATATGGAGGAAGCGTCGGTGAAGTCCACGCAAAAAGCATTAAACAAATTGGCCCAATCACAGAAGGTAATGGCCAACATGATCACATACGATGATCAGAAACAGGAACATATTTTCCCTGTCGAAAGCGATCAGCTCAGGAGTGGGGATTTGATCTTAATAAAATCCGGTGAACAGGTACCTGCCGATTGCAAAATACTCTGGGGTGAAGCGGATGTAAATGAAGCTATCATTACAGGAGAAAGTATCCCTGTTCATAAAGTAAGTAAAGACAAACTGATTGGCGGCAGCATATTGGTGAATGGAACGATAAAAGGTTATGTAACTGCTGCCGGCAATGATACCGTTTTATCCGGCATCATCAACCTGGTAAAACAGGCACAGGGTGAAAAACCACCAGTGCAACAATTGGCTGATAAAATAAGCGCTGTCTTTATCCCGGTTGTTCTTGGCATTGCAGTGGTTACTTTGATCGCCAACTGGATCATTTTAAAAGACTTTACTCCATCACTGATGCGCAGCATTGCCGTTTTGGTTATTGCTTGTCCTTGCGCCATGGGTCTTGCCACGCCGGCGGCTATTGCCGTTGGTCTTGGCCGGGGAGCAAGAAATGGAATTTTGTTTCGCAACGCAACAAGTCTTGAATCGTTTAAGAATATTCAACAAGTGGTCTTTGACAAGACGGGAACTCTAACAACTGGAGAGTTTATAGTTGGCAGTTGGCAGTTGACTGCCAATTACAGTGTAACTGAAGAAGAGTTTAAAAGAATTGTTTTTTCATTGGAGAAATATTCCAATCACCCGATTGCCAAAAGCATAGCCAAAGAATGGAAAACAAAAGATGAGATCCGTTGGAAAAAAATAGAAGAAATAAAGGGGCTTGGTATGAGAGCAGAGGATAAAGAAAGCAATACCTATACAGTCGGTTCATTCAAAGTAGCGGAGAAGTTTACAAAAGATGATGGCCATAATGTGTACGTCATCAAAAATGATGAACTGCTCGGATGGGTCGATGTCAAGGATGAGTTACGACCTGAAGCAAAAGCGGTAGTCGATTATTTACATGGAAAGAATATCAAAACCATTTTGCTCAGTGGAGACCGTTATGCAAAAACAAAAGCGTTGGGTGATCAACTGGGCATTGATGAAGTGATTGCAGAACAAACACCCGAACAAAAACTGGAAAAGATTGCGGAACTGAGTTCCGCAGTTCCTACTGTAATGGTTGGAGATGGCATCAACGATGCACCTGCTTTGGCAAAAGCCACTGTTGGCATTTCTATGAGTGACGCATCACAAATAGCAATGCAAACCGCACAGGTTGTATTGATGAATCACGGATTAAAAAAACTGCCAATGGCACTGGGCCTGGGCAGACATACTTTTCTTACGATCAAACAAAATCTTTTCTGGGCCTTTGCTTACAACATTGTTGCCATTCCAGTAGCAGCATTAGGTTTCCTGAAACCAGGTTTCGCCGCTTTGGTGATGGGCCTTAGTGACGTGGTACTGGCAATCAATTCAGGAAGACTATTCGTAAAGAAGGTAGATTAATCATAGTCATCGCACCTGCTAACCAGTAGGTCAATCTTTACTACCTTCATTTTACAACAGATTTACTTGCAGGATATTCACCAGATATTAAAACAACACTGGGGCTTTGATTCGTTTCGTCCATTACAGGAAGAAATTATTCATTCCGTTTTGAATGGAGACGACACACTGGCCCTAATGCCAACAGGAGGCGGCAAATCACTTTGCTACCAGGTACCCATCATGACCAAAGATGGCACCTGCCTTGTTATTTCTCCACTGATCGCTTTGATGAAAGACCAGGTGGAACACCTGCGAAAAAAAAACATTACTGCTTATGCTATCTACTCTGGCATGAGCTATAAGGAAGTGGTCAACACTCTCAAAGTCGTTACAGAAAGTAACTGCAAGTTTTTATATGTTTCACCCGAAAGATTAGAAACAGCACTATTCAAAGAATATCTACCCGGTATGGGTATAGAGTTGATCGCTGTCGATGAAGCCCATTGTATATCGCAATGGGGTTATGATTTTCGCCCGCCTTATTTGCGAATTGCTGCTCTTCGGGAAGAATTGCCGGGAGTTCCTATTTTGGCCTTAACTGCATCGGCTACCCCCGAAGTGCAGAAAGATATTTGTGAGAAATTAACGGCCCCCTCTAAATCTCCCCCCATAGGGGAGACTTACAACAGCCTCATAAAAGAAAAAGTAATAAAAACAGAGCTGATTGGGGCATGGAAAGTTTTTCGGCAGTCATTTGAAAGAGCCAATCTTTCTTATAGTGTGTTCCATGTTGATTCAAGGATCAATAAGATCATTGAAATATTAAACAAAGTGCCGGGTACAGGTATTATTTACTGTAAAAGCCGCAAGCGAACCAAAGAGATCAGTGAACTATTACATCTTCAAAACATTTCCAGCGATTATTATCACGCCGGCCTCACACAGGAAGAAAGAAACAGGAAACAGGAAGCCTGGATCAATAACAAAATAAGGGTAATTGTCTGCACCAATGCATTTGGCATGGGCATTGACAAACCGGATGTAAGATCTGTTGTCCATGCAGACATGCCGGATTGCCTGGAAAACTATTACCAGGAAGCCGGTCGGGCGGGCCGTGATGGAAAAAGAGCTTATGCAGTTCTGTTATATGATGAAAAAGAACTTTCAGAACTTGCTGAGTTAGCTGCATTGCGTTTTCCCCCGCAGGATGAGATCAGGAAAATATATCAATCCGTCGCCAATTATCTGCAGATACCTGTAGGCGTTGGTGAAGGGATCTATTATGATTTTGATATTGCGGATTTTCTGAAAAAATTTAAACATAACAGCCACACCGTACTTTATTCATTGAAGGCCCTGGAACAGGACGGCTGGCTTTCTTTTAATGAGCAAGTCTTTCGTCCCTCCACCGTGCAGTTTACTGTCACCAAGGATCGGCTATACAGTTTTGAAGCAGACAATTCCAAACTAGAGCCAGTACTCAAAACCTTGTTGCGGGCTTATGAAGGAATATTTGATCATCCTTCCTTTATTTCTGAACTGGTAGTCGCCCAACTAATAAAGAAAGACGTAGAGGAGGTCAAACAGCAACTCCATGAAATCGACAGGACCGGTGTCATCGAATATATCCCGCGAAAGGATACACCACAATTGTATTTTTTAAGGAACAGGATAAAAACAGAAGAGCTGACCATCAACATGGCTGCTTATAAGCAACGAAAAGAAAAATTCCTGAGCCGGTCAAAGCAAATGATCCATTTTGTAAAAGAAGAATTACAATGCCGCAGCCAGGTGATCGGTTTCTATTTTGGCGATGATGCATTAAGGCCATGTGGCATTTGCGACAACTGTCTTCGCCAGAAAACAGTTGAACTAAGCAGGCAGGAGTTTGATTTCATCCATACGGCTATTTTAAAAATCACACCAGGGAAAACTATACATATAAAAGATCTGCTGCTACAACTAAATGACGTTAAAAAAGAAAAAGCCTGGAAGGTGATTGAATTCCTCCAGGCTGAAAATAAAATTAAAATTGATGATAAAGGCTGGCTCAGGTTGACATAAGCTCTTCAACCACTCTCAACGAGCATGACGGATTTTTTTGATATCTATCACCTGCAACGGTAGCGATTCAGCTTCAACAGCCGCTATAAGCGTACGAGTCATTTGATGTATCGTAACCAAAGCCATCCCTCTTGCTTTCTGTCTCCATGCCGGAACTATTTCCGCAATACCGTATAACGGCAGCAATAAAACCGGCCAGTAATGTTTTGGACCTACCACGTACCAGGGACGAATAAAAGTGCAGTTTAATCCACTCGCTTTACAATACATTTCACCATTCTTTCGCACCTGCTGGCAACTTGCCATCAACCGCGACGGAGCCATAGCTACGCTGACATAGATAAAATGAGTAACTCCTGCTTTCACGGCGGCGTCAACAGAAGCAATTACACTTCTTAAATCGATTTCTTCAAACTGTTTTGCTTTAGCGGGAGAAGGATGAGCGACACCCAGCAGCTGTACAAATACTGAATCTTTAGGGATCGATGATTCGAAAGAAAGACTGTCAAAAGGATCGGCAATCACTGCTTTTACGCCGGTCTCAAGTTTTTGTTCACTGCCCTTTCTTACAAGGCCAATAACCTGGTGACCGCGATGCAGCAGTTGTTTTATTAATCGCTGACCGATATAACCTGTAGCTCCGGTGATAAAAACGGTTTTCATTGCGTGTGAGTTAAACGATCAATACGCAATCGTAGCAGGGAAAAACAATTCCTAAAACAAACTTCTTCTCCTGCTTCTTCCACCCAGGCCCAATGCTCCCAATAAAGAACGGACGATGGTATTACCAGCGGTACGGGTCATACTTTTTACAACCGGGTCATCAAAAAATCCTTTTTCCTTTTTGGTGGTAGTTCTTGTTTGCTTTTCTTCCTGCTTCCGCCGTTCGATCTCTTCAGATCGTTCAGCTGCTTCATTTAGCTTATCGGTTAATATTTCGTAGGCGCTCTGGCTGTCGACTACCTGGTTGTACTTAGTAGCAATTTTTGATTTGCCGATGATGTTATCTATTTCCCCTTCAGACAAAATATCCATCCTGCTTCGTGGCGAGCACAGCATACAATGTACTAATGGCGTGGGAATGCCTTTTTCATTCAATATTGTCACCAATGCCTCGCCAATTCCCAGTTGTGTAATCAGGTCTTCTGTTTTGTAGTATGTTGTTTCCGGGTAGTTTTCTGCTGTTTGTTTGATCACCTTGCGGTCAGCCGCGGTAAATGCACGAAGGGCGTGCTGCACTTTTAGTCCCAACTGAGCTAACACCGAAGCCGGAACATCCATCGGGTTTTGTGTGCAGAAATAAATTCCAATTCCTTTGGAGCGAATCAACTTGATGATCGTTTCAATTTGTTGCAGCAAAGCATCATTAGCTTCCTGGAAAATAAGGTGGGCTTCATCGATGAACATCACCAACTTCGGCTTGTCCAGGTCGCCTTCTTCAGGACAGGTGGCGTATAATTCTGCCAGCAGTTGCAGCATAAATGTAGAAAAAAGCTTTGGCCGGTCCTGCAAATCCGTTACCCTAACGATGGATATAATACCACGACCATCATCACTGATGCGCATGAGGTCATCCACCTCAAAACTTTTTTCGCCAAAAAAAACATCAGCGCCCTGCTGTTGCAGCTCGATCACCTTCCGCAGTATTGTTCCTGTGGAAGTAGTCGATATTTTCCCATAACTTTTTTCCAGCTCCGCTTTTCCTTCATCGCTGACGAACTGAAGCACTTTAATAAAATCTTTCAGGTCAAGCAGGGGCAATTTGTTGTCATCACAGTATTTAAAGATCATCGCAACAAGACCGCCTTGTGTGTCATTTAATCCCAAAATTTTTGAAAGCAGTACGGGACCAAATTCACTTACGGTGGCTCTCAGCCTTACTCCTTTTTGATGACTCAATGTTAAAAGATCTACAGGATAAGCAGCAGGCTTGTACTCCAGGTTGAGCTTTTGATAACGCTCTTTAATTTTATCATTTACTGATCCTTCAGCGGCAATACCGCTGAGATCACCTTTAATATCCATCAATAAAACCGGCACACTGGCGTCACTTAATGCTTCTGCCAGTACCTGCAACGTTTTTGTTTTTCCCGTTCCGGTAGCTCCCGCTATCAGCCCGTGACGATTCATTGTTTTAAAAGGTATCTGAACATCGGCGCCACTTACCACGTCTCCATCCAACATGGCACAACCAATCTTAAAACTATCGCCCTTGAATGTGTAACCTGATTTAACTGTTTCAAGAAATTTCGCCTGGTCAGACATAAGAAAATTTTGATGGAAGGTAATAGAATTGAGAGGAATAGCAAGGGCACATATCTTATTCAAACGAAAAAGTAAGCAGGCGCATAAATTCAAAATTTAAATGTCTTTTTCAAGAGAGCAGAAACTATTTTAGCATTCACCGCCTTTTGCTCTTCAAATTTTTTTCTTTTCAAATAATAGGTAATCACTTGCTTTGAAGATGGCTCCACAATGAAATACTCTTTTACTCCGCAACGCTCATAAACCGCTTTCTTTTTTACAAGGTCATGATCCTGGTTGCCCTTCGACAAGACCTCAACGATAAGTTCAGGCACTCCATATATCTTTCCATCTTCTTTAATAATAGACAATCTTGCCGAACTGATAAAAACAATATCAGGCTGATATGCGTTTTCATCATCTAAAAAAACGTCGATAGGAGAAGCGACACATTTACCGGTTTTTGACTTATTTGTCGCAAGCCGGATCTGGGTAAGAATTTCGGAAACAACATCCTGGTGGTTGAATGATGGTGCTGGCGACATATACAAAACATTTTCGATGACCTGGCAGTTCACACCTTCAGGAAGCATTTTGAATACTTCCACTGCTGTTCTAGGCGGATGTAACGGGTTTTTAATCATAAACTATTACCTCGTTTTAAAGTTACAACTTACTTTCACATTAAGCAATTACAGATCTTCTTCCCGCTCCAGCATCAGCACAGCACTCTGCGGCACGATAAAATATTTTTCATTTTCGTAGATCACTTCTGTTGCACCGCTTAACAGGAAAATAGCGAGATCGCCTTCTTTTGCCTGCAACGGTACATATTTCACCTGTTCTTCTTCACCTTTCCAGGCCTCGTCTTCTACGGGCATGGGGATGGCATAACCCGGACCTGTTTTAATGACATAACCTTGCTGCACTTTCTCTTTTTCCTGCACGCCTGGTGGCAGGTAAAGACCACTGGCGGTTTGTTCATGCGGTTTCGTGGGCTTGATCAGTAGACGATCTCCGATTACGATTAGCTTCTTCAGCCTGTTGTCAGGTGTTATATGCATTGCCATAGTAGTATTCTTGAACAGCAAAATTAAAAAATGAGCATGAATAGGGTAAATACAGGTACTCTTAACAAAATATTAGTTAGCTGCGGCCATGTTTGGCAAATGATTTAATTTTATTTGTACGTCTAACAACTATAAAATAAAAACTATGGAAGGAAAGAAACCCAAAATTTTGTTGTGTGAGGATGATCCAAACTTAGGAAGTGTACTGAAGAACTATCTTGAATTAAACGACTATGATGTTACGCTGGAAAGAGATGGCCGTTTGGGTCTTGCCGCTTTTCAACGGGAGAAATTTGACCTTTGCCTGCTGGATGTGATGATGCCCAACATGGACGGTTTCACCCTGGCTGAAGAAATAAGAGATGTAGATCCGGATATTCCGTTGTTTTTTCTGAGTGCCAAAACAATGAAGGATGATATCATCCAGGGTTATAAGCTGGGTGCGGATGATTATATCACCAAGCCTTTCGACAGCGAAGTGCTGATGCTGAAAATAAAAGCTATTCTGAAAAGAAACGAGGAGATCAACAAGGAAACAGAGAACAAGGAATTTGACCTGGCCAGCTATCATTTTAATCCCAAACTTCGTCAGCTGTCGCATAATGGCATAACGCAAACTTTATCACCCAAGGAAAATGAATTGCTGAAAATGCTGGCCGAGCATCTGAATGATCTTTTACCAAGAGACCAGGCCCTGAAAAAGATCTGGGGTAGTGATACTTATTTTAATGGCCGCAGCATGGATGTTTATATTGCCAAATTAAGGAAGTACCTGAAAGATGATCCAAAGATCGAGATCGTGAATATTCATGGTAATGGCTTCAGACTGGTGGTACAATAGTCTGAACGGAGATTTATGAGATTTTTGGGATTGAGAGGAAACTTTCAGTCCCTTTTTGTTATGGAATATTATAAAACTTGCCAGGTATTTATCAATTTGCTTCCTTCCCTATCAGGTCATCATTGGAGACGCCTTTTTTCTTCGATACTCTTTCCTTCAGTTTGCCAAAGTTGAAAGTAAAGCCAAACGTAAATACCTGGCCAGGGTAGATGGATTTTGATTTTTTCCAAAACAAATCTTCGTTGACCTGGTTGGTAAATATCTTTTCTTTCTCAAAAAAATTCAGTGCCGAGACAGTCAGGCTTAGTTTTTCTTTCATCATTTTATAAGTAAGTCCAGTATTGTACCACACATTGCTGTTTCTTACCGATTGAAAACTGACAGATGGCCGCCAATAGCTGACCCAGCCACTCATAAGAAATCTTTTTGAGAAAGCATAACTCGTATTCATGGTGGCATAACCACTAAATCCTTCGTTAGGCGGCCTGGTTGCGTATTTGTTTCGTGCCCGGTTGTAAGTAAGGTTTGTATTTAGCGAAAAACTCCATTTAGGATTAAATCTTGTGTTCAGGTTAGCATTCATGGCCACTCTTTTATCCTCTCCCAGGTTAGCGTTCGTGTTGACTGTGACACCCGTTGCCACATCAAAAAAAGAATAATAAACAATACTATTATTGCTATAGCTGCCTGTAAATGTAATCCCCAAAAAGGTGGAGCCCATTTGAAAACGGTTTTGCATGGAGACACTATGTGAAGTTTGTGGGTCCAGTTCAGGATTACCATAAGAAATATTCAACGAGTCATTTGTATTGATAAAAGGATTGAGGTTCCAGATATAGGGGCGTTGTAGCCGTTTGCTATAGGATAGCGCCAGGCTATATGCCTTGGATAGCTTCCAGGAAAATTGAACGTTGGGCAGAAAGCTAATATAATCCTGCTTCACCGTAGTTTTAGAAGTTACAAAATCTCCATGTACCAGGGTTTTTTCGACACGCAGGCCAAATTTATAACTGCTTTTTTTTGTTTTTAGATTATAGATGCTATAAGCACTGTAAACATCCTGTTCATAGTTAAAATAATCCGTATTCCTGGGCAATGGCTCATATTCCGCGGCGGCATCATATTTTACCAGGCTTTTAAAATCTGAACTGGCTCTTCGCATGATCAACTTTGTACCTGCTTCCAGCCGGTGATTATTTCTAAATGGAAGAATGTAATCCATTTGTGCTATGAATTGTTCATTATCCGCATCATTGTTGTTAATGATATATCGTTTGCCCGAATAACTATCCTGCACACTATTCATAATCGATCCATCTTCTCCCCTGTCGGCACTTAGCCTGATAGAAAATTCTTTTTCCTTATTCCTTCTTCCTTTCGAAATAAAATCAAGACCGATATTTTCTCCTGGATAAACCGTATGATTGGTTTCATTGAGATTCGCCGTGATCGGGGGGTCAGCCAGAAATTCCGTGGTTATATAGGTGTTCGAAAATGTTTTGTTATCGCTATTGTAACGCCCGGCATAGAGAGAAAAAGTGTTTACACTATCGGCTTCAAAAACCAATTCAGCATTTTCTGAAGTACCATATGAATTGACAATCGTTTTTCCCGCCAGCGTTCTGCGGCTGTATACGCTTGTAATAAAAGGGGTAGTTTGACTATAGGAACTGCTGGGCACTTTATCGCCATTATTAAGATAGTGAGAAAGACTAAGTCCCCATTTTCCCAGTTTGACCGACAGGTTGCCGCTATGATAGTACTCCTGGTTGGTAGTATAGTTTGCCGTCAACGATCCATTATAGCCCTTTGTTTTTTTCTTTGTAATAATATTGATAATGCCGCCCACTCCTTCTCCGTCATACTTTGCAGAAGGCGATGTAATCACTTCAATCTTTACGATAAGCGATCCCGGAAAACCCTTTAATGCATCTTTTACATTTCGGGCAAACATGGATGTCTCTCTTCCATTCAGCAGCACTTTAAAACTGCTTTGACCATTGACAGCAATATTATCCGAACCATCTACGGTTACAAAAGGTGTTTTTCTCAAAATATCCATCGCCGATTCTGTTTTGGCCAATGGATCGTTTTCAACATTAAAAATCACTTTATCTTCTTCCACTTCTACCAGCGGCTTTTTGGATTCAATCGTTACCGCCTTTAGTTCTGTTCCTTTTCTGGCTAATACTACTATCCCCAATTCTATCTGCTGACTAACAGTAATTGTTACTTGTTGTTGCTTTGCTGCAAATCCGGTATGTGTGATTTGCAGTAAATAGCTACCGGTGTCTACTTTCGAAAAATTGAAATGGCCTTTTTCGTTGCTGTAAGTAGTCTGTAAAAATGTCTGCGGGTTTTGCAGGTATGCAAGCGTTACAGTAGCAAAAGCGATTGGTTGATCAAGACTATCTTTTGCAATGCCGTTGATGCTTCCCGTTTTTACCTGCGCATGGATAGACAAACAAAGAAAATGAATAACGATCAGGGTAAGTGCTTTTCTCATCTGCTAGCTTTTGATTCATTGACAGATGATTCCTCATAGCAAAGGAATTAACGACTTTTCATAATGATGGAAATAAGGCCAGGGTTTCTTTGAGGAAAATGGTTGTAGCAGTAAGAATTATGCTCTCAAACTTACAATCTATTTAGGAATAGTGAAAGGATTGGGCCACCAATGTTTTACTTAGCCTAAGAAAATAAGGTGCCGGCAGTGTTCATACCGGGGTTGATCTTGCCAAGGTGCTGGTAGGCTTTTGCCGTTACCTCCCGGCCCCGTGGAGTACGTTGCATAAAACCCTCCTGTATCAGGAAAGGTTCATACACTTCTTCCAGTGTTCCAGCCTCCTCACCCACGGCGGTTGCTATCGTGGTGATACCAACAGGCCCGCCTTTAAATTTTTCGATAATGGCAAGCAGGATACGATTGTCCATATCATCTAGTCCATATTCATCGACATTCAACGATTTTAATGCATGTTGGGTGATGCCGAGATCAATATCTCCATCATTCAGCACCTGGGCAAAATCCCGTACCCGGCGAAGAAGGCCGTTAGCAATACGGGGTGTGCCGCGACTCCTGCGACCGATTTCTGCTACTGCATCGTTGGAAATGGTAGTTCCCAGGATTGCGGCTGACCTGTGAATGATCTTATTTAATGTTTCAGCAGAATAATATTCGAGTCGTGATTTAATAGCAAACCTGGATAACAAGGGAGCCGTTAATAATCCGCTTCTTGTGGTAGCACCGATCAGGGTAAATGGATTCAAATTTATTTGTATGCTCCGTGCATTGGGGCCACTGTCGATCATAATATCAAGCCGAAAATCTTCCATGGCTGCATACAAATATTCTTCGACTACAGTACTGAGCCGGTGAATCTCATCAATAAATAGAACATCATTCGGCTCCAGGTTAGTAAGTAGTCCCGCCAGGTCGCCGGGCTTTTCAATAACTGGTCCCGAGGTTTCTTTGATATTTACTCCCAGCTCATTGGCGACAATACGTGATAAAGTCGTTTTTCCCAAGCCAGGAGGACCATGAAACAATACATGATCTAAGGCCTCGCCTCTTATTTTCGCCGCCTTGATAAATATTTGCAGGTTTTCGATAAGTTGTGGCTGTCCTGAAAACTCACTGATATGTGCAGGCCGGATATTGTTTTCGAACTCCCGGTCGGCGGCACTTAAATTTTCTTTATCCTTACTCAGGTTGGGGTTTGCCATGCGGTAAAATTAACCCCTATCCCCTAAAGGGGAATTAAAAAAATAAAATACTTTGGCTGCTTTGACACGCAACTTTGTTTCTGAAGGATTGCTATTTTTGAAAATGAACTTTGAACAATTCAGGGAAAGTCTTTCACAAGTTTCCCCTCCTGCGGAACTATCAGTCTATCTTCGATCGCTTTGGTATGAAGGGAAGGGAGACTGGGAACAATCCCACAACATCATCCAGGATATTGAAGATAAAAATGCTGCCTGGATTCATGCTTACCTGCATCGCAAAGAAGGTGATATTTGGAATGCCGACTACTGGTATTCTAAAGCAGGAAAAAAAAGACCGGCCCTTTCCTTAGAACAGGAATGGGAAAATATTGCCAGTACTCTTATTGGACAATAACACATTTTTTATTCATAGATACTTGTTCATCTGTAAAATCAAATCCGGATCAGGACAATTACTCAACCATTTTTCTTTTTCTGAAAACTTGCAAACACCGGGATAGTCGCCTTCCCAACCTTGCAAATCAGCAATGATTTGAAAATGTAAATGTGGTGGCCATTGGCCATTCTCATGTGGCAAGCCAAATTCAGCAAATATTTCCCCCTGTTTAATCAGCTCACCTTCCCGTAAGTTTTTAATGGAATTTAAACTTAGATGTCCGTACAAGGTATAAAATGTAACACCCTTCAACTGGTGCGTTAAGATTATCGTAGTACCATAATCACCAAAGGAGTCATTGAAAGCAAAACTATGAACGATACCATTGCAAGGAGCCATCACGGCGGTATGAGGTTTGCCCCAAATATCTATTCCCAAATGCAGTCGACGGGGTTCATCCGCATTCGTTTTCACATTTTGCGTTTTTGTAATCTCGGATGAATCAAACAATTTACTTCGGCTATAAACCGTACGATGCTCAGCATATCCACCAATACCATATCTCGCATTAGCGGCCTGAAGTTTTTGATTGATCCATTGTGTAAACAGTCGGGTATCCTGTAAAACAGTTTCCGTCAGCTCAGTATTAGCTGCAGTAAAATTCAATGCCAGCAACTTGTCCCTTCCGGCGGAAAAAGGCACTACCGCTGAAAAATCCGTAGCATTTTCCTGTAGTAAAATAAATAAGGGATTTGCCTGCATAAAATACGTGTAAAGATAAAATCTTACCTATGAAAGACACGTCTATAACAAAAAAGCTTCTTAATATTCCGTGAACTATTTACAGTTTGGCAAAAATGTTGGCTATTTTCAAAATAATATTTTCTAAAACAAGTTTCTATTCTTTCACCAAACCGTACCACCTTGGAAAAACTAAAGTTCATCATCAGCTTGTTTCTTTTTTTTAGTAGTGGAACTATTGCCATTAAAGCCCAAATGATAACCGGTGTATGGACAGGAAAAATCAACCGGCAAAAAGTAGAAGTAAAAATTGTTCAGAAAGGTGGCAGTTTAACGGGAACTACTTACTATTATGAATCACCAAATAATTACCGGCGATATAGTATCAAAGGATATTTTGATCCCGGCACAAATGAAGCAGTGTGGTGGGATGATCAGTTGATTGAAGAAAACGGCCGCGGATCTTCAGGAGGTAAAACACCTCTTTTATCAAGAGCAGATTTCAATTGCCCTGGTTATGGTCGTATGATGTTGGGTGGAAAGGCTTCCAAAGTGGATAATGAAAATGAACGGGCCGGTGAAGTGAACCTTGATAAAACCGACTGGTCCAACTTTTCTGATGAATGGGATTTTGTGCTGGAAAATTTTACGGTGGGAGCGAATGACCCCGAGATCATTGATAGTGTTGACCTGATAGCAACAGCAAAAAAAACAATTGAAGATCAGCCTGTGAAACCTTTCAGGGAAGAAGAGTCCGTTATCTCAATACCTGAACCAACACCGACGCAAATTGAGTTTCCCAAGCCGGAATCTACAATTACAGTTATGCCGGTTGAGCCAATCAAACCATCAGGCATCGAACAAAAATATACTGCCCGCAAAAAGGTCTTTGCTACTGAAATTCCTGTTAGCGGTGACTCTGTAGAACTTCATTTCTATGACAACGCACAAATTGATGGAGACTCTATTTCCCTTTTCCTGAATGATAAACTAATTTTTGAACATATCCGGCTAACCGACAAAGCTTATTCAATTAAGCTGGCAGTCACGGAACTGAATTCCTCCAATGAACTCATTATGGTTGCAGAAAACCTTGGCTCTATTCCTCCTAACACATCATATATGGTGGCGAATGTTGGTGATAAAAGATATGAGGCGAGACTTGAAAGCACAGAAGGAAGCAGTGCCCTGATACGATTGGTGAAACCAACGGATGAGCGATAAGATTCATTGATCCGGCAGCAAGTTAAATGGCACTGGTCACCGATGATAACAAGTGACCCAATTGAACTTGTTAATAAATTCATGGGATCTTTGGTAAACCTTAGTTTTTATGGTTCACCAAAATTATACCTGTGCACACACCCGGGTCGCCAGGAGTTCTTTCACATTTATATTAACTGATTGAATTAATCTTTCTTCCAGCATAGCAGCAAATGCTTCGAAATAAAGGATCACATCTTCCCGCACATTTTTCCTTAGCCAGCGAAAACCACCGGGTAAATGTTCCAATACTTCCCGGTCTGTCAGGCATTCGATATGACGGATATCCACCGGCGTTAAACCAGCTTGCTCCAGTTTTGAGATTACCAGGCTAACCGGGGAATTGGTAACACCGCAATATTCCTCTGCCAATTCAGTCCATTCGCCAACCCCTGTATGAGCATAACGAAGAATTTCTCCTTCACTGAGTGGCGTGATCACCTGCAAAAGATTACCGCAATTGCAAGCGCCATGATGGCCCCAACTGTAATTAGCACCATTATGAAGACGGCGTGCCGTTTCTCTTAATGCTTCAATCAGTTCCAATGAAGGTTTTGCCATAGATCAAAGTTCAGACAAAAAACAAAACTGGAATCCTTTTCATTTGCACACCTGCCTGTCGGCAGACAAGTTTGCTCATTTGCACATTATACTACTACATTAACCATCTTTCCTTTGACAAAAATGATTTTTTTAGGCGGTTTGCCATCCAGCCATTTTTGTATCACTTCATTATTCAAAACAATCTGTTCGATCTCCGGTTGCGCTGCATCTAATGAAATATTCATCGTTGTACGCAATTTACCATTTACCGAGATTGGATATTCTTTACTGCTTTCGATCAAATATTTCGGGTCGTATACAGGATATTGTGCATCCAATATTGTTCCACTATTTCCAAGCTGCGACCATAATTCCTCAGCAATATGCGGTGCATAAGGCGTAAGCAGTATCAGCAATTTTTCCAGTATTTCTTTTTTGTGACATTTCAGATCCGTCAATTCATTGACAGCTATCATAAAACCACTGACACCGGTATTGAAGCTAAAGCGTTCGGTTACTTCTTCAATTTGTTTGATGGTTTTGTGCAGCACTTTCAACTCAGCCTCTGTTGCTTTTTCTTCATTCCAAACTTTCCCTTTCAACTCATCGTAAAACAGGCGCCAGAGTTTTTTCAGAAAGCGGTGAACACCTTCGATGCCCTTGGTATCCCAGGGTTTACTCATTTCTACAGGACCCAGGAACATTTCATACATGCGGAATGTATCGGCACCGTATTTATTAACCAGATCATCTGGGTTGACTGTATTGTAAAGACGTTTGCTCATTTTTTCTGTGAGGCTATCACAGATATACTTATCATCTTCTAAAACAAATTCCGCATTCTTATACTCTTCCCGCCATCCTTTAAAAGCTTCAATATCTAGCTCCACACCATTTACAATATTTACATCGACGTGTAGTTCAGAAAAAGAAACCTCTTTTACTCTTTGCAAGTCAATTCGGCGATCGCCAAATATTCTACTATAAACGACTTCAATGATTTGTTTTAACTCCAGTCCATCAATCTCTCTTTCCAGTTTTCTAAAAACTCCGAGTGAAACGAATCTTGTAGCTATAATTCCATCATCATTAGAGATAAACTGAACTCTTTTTACAAACCTGCTGCTCCCCTGGATCATGCCCTGGTTCACCAATTTTTTATATGGCTCATCATGGCCGATATAACCGAGGTCATACAAAGCTTTTGTCCACATACGGCTGTATAATAAATGCCCTACTGCATGTTCGGTACCTCCAATGTATAGATCCACCTGTCCCCAGTAATCGGATACTTTGCGGTCGCAAAATGTTTTATCATTTTGCGGATCCATATAACGCAGAAAATACCAGCTGCTGCCGGCATAGCCCGGCATAGTATTCGTCTCCAATTCCCTTGCCACCCATTCCGGGATATTCGCCAAGGGACCTTCGCCTTCCGGTCCGGGCTTATAACTTTCTACATGCGGCAATTCCAATGGCAGCTCTTTTTCATCCAGCGGATAAGCTGTTCCATTTTTCCATTGTATCGGAAATGGCTCACCCCAGTATCGTTGGCGGCTAAAGGCCGCATCCCGCATTTTATAGTTTGTTTTGCGGATACCAATACCGAGCTCTTCAATTTTTTTAATCACCACTTCAATCGCATCACGCATCAGCATGCCATTGATAAAACCTGAATTTTCCAGGATGGCATCCTTCGTAGGATTGGCTTCTTCACCATTGTAGTGCGAACCAATAATATTGGTGATCGGTATATTAAAATGTTTGGCAAACTTATGGTCCCTTTCATCGCCACAGGGCACCGCCATGATGGCGCCGGTTCCATAGCCTGCCAATACGTATTCGCTGATCCAGATGGGAATTTCTCTTCCGTTGAAAGGATTGATGGCATAAGCTCCGGTGAAAACACCCGTGATCTTTTTTTCCGCCATTCTTTCTCTCTCGCTGCGGCTTTTTACATAAGTTATATAATCTTCAACTGCTATTTTATGTTCTTCTGTAGTTATTTGTTCAACCAATTCATGTTCCGGTGCGATGACCATGAAGTCAACACCGAAGATGGTGTCGGGCCTCGTAGTATAAACTCTAAGCGCTTCATCCATTTCTGTTGTTACTGTGGATACAGTCACTTCAGAAAGCGACGAGTCTTTTTGAATAGTTTCGCCGGTTGTTGTTACAGGTTCGCCAATTTGGATTCTAAAATCCATCTCCGCACCGCTGCTCTTCCCTATCCAGTTACTTTGCATCTCCCTCATCGCCTCACTGAAATCAATCCGGTTCAATCCTTCCAGCAAGCGATCAGCATATTCGGTGATCCGCAAATACCATTGACGCAATTTCTTTTTTACCACAGGATGGCCGCCACGTTCACTCACTCCATTGATCACTTCGTCGTTGGCAAGCACAGTTCCTAATGCTTCACACCAGTTCACTTCGCCATAGCCGCAATAAGCAAGACGGTATTGCATCAATACATCCTGTTTCATTTTTTCATCAAACCGTTTCCAGTCATGCGAATTAAATGATGTGAACATGAATTGAGAGTTTGGCATTGGGTGTGAGCGGTTCCCCTCTTTCTCAAATGCTTTAATCAATTCTTCAATTCTTTCTGCTTTATTTGTTTTCCTGTTATAAAATGAATGAAATAATTGAAGAAATATCCACTGCGTCCATTTATAATACTGCGGATCACTGGTCCTTACCTCGCGGTCCCAATCAAAACAAAAGCCGATATTATCAAGCTGCTTGCGAAAATTGATAATGTTCGCATGGGTTGATACCGCAGGATGTATGCCATGGTCGATGGCATATTGCTCCGCAGGCAGTCCAAATGCATCATAACCCATCGGGTGTAATACATTAAAACCTTTCAGCCTTTTATAACGTGCATAAATATCACTGGCGATATAACCCAATGGATGACCAACATGCAAGCCGGCGCCGCTTGGATAAGGAAACATATCCAACACATAATATTTGGGTTTTGTGGACTCGTTGGAAACCTTATAAACTTTTGACTCCACCCATTTCTCCTGCCATTCTTTTTCAATTTTTCTAAAATCGTATTCCATAGCTATGCTTGATTCAATTTAATTCCGCAATGTATAATGCAGATTTTGCCGGAAACAACGGCGGTGATCCTTTGGTTACGTCCGGATTGCGCTACTGCCAACTCAACAAATCTTTAACAAATAACTTTTTATATACGGCAATATCAACCTGTTACAATCGTTTAATTGGGCAGCAAAAATACTGATTGTACCCTGAATCCGTTAATTTTGCCTGCCCCGGTTACATTTGATCGAAACAATAAATGAAAGCGGGGCGGCAACCCATTCATTTCTAAAAAATTCGATACTATGGCTCAAACTGGAAAAGGCTACGGCAAACGTGGCAAACCCTCCTATTTTATGTCTATCCTCGGGGTCACACTGGTATTATTTCTCCTGGGGATTATCGGCTGGCTGGTGATCAATGCGAACAAATTGGGCAATTATTTTAAAGAAAATGTGGAAGTGGGCGCCTATCTCCGCGGTGACCTGAACCCAAAAGACAGTGCCGCACTTATGGAATATATTTCAGCAAAGCCTTATGTAAGATCTATGGAGTTTGTGACCAAGGAGGCTGCAAAAAAGAAATATCTTGGCGATGGTAATGAAGACTGGGATAAGGTGCTTGAGGAAAACCCTCTACCCAACAGCATCAACTTTAAGGTAAAACAGGAGTACATGAATAGTGACTCGCTGGCTGCGATACAAACTGACCTGCAACAACAGACCTATATCAGTGAAGTAAGATACCCGAAAGCATTGGTTGACAATCTTAACAAGAATATTCAGCGCATCAGCGTTATTTTATTGGCTGTTGCCATTCTTCTTGCCCTGGTAGTGATCATCCTGATCGATAATACTATCAGGCTGGCCATGTTCAGCAATCGTTTCCTGATCAAGACTATGCAAATGGTAGGGGCGACCCGATGGTTTATTGCCAAGCCTATGAATATCAGGGCTATTATCAATGGCGCCTTAAGCGGGATTATTGCGATAACTGCCGTGGTTTTGGTGATTTTTGGAGCGGAAAGAATTTTGCCTGAAATGAAAGCTATTCATGACAATACCACACTGGCCTTACTTTTTGCCGGCCTTATTGTATTAGGCATTTGCATCACTCTTTTCAGCACCCACCGCAGTGTGTTGAAATACCTGAGAATGAAATTGGATGATCTGTATTAAACTAAGAGATAAAAAGAGAGAAGAAAAAAAAGTTAGTCGAAAGGTTCCTGCTGATACGGAAAGTCACTTTTTCGGGTCCGTGTCTTTTCTTTTACCTCTTTTCCTCTTTTAAACTCTTAGCCCATTTATCCCTATATTGCGACACCAAATCGATAAAAAATGGCTGAAAACAAGACTACACCCTCTATTTTTTCAAAAGACAACTATATCTGGATGGGCATTGGCGCCCTGGTAATCACCATTGGGATGTTCCTGATGTCAGGTGGCAGCAGCAGCGACCCAACTGTCTTTAACAAAGATGAAGTGTATAGTACAACAAGGATTACCATAGCGCCTATCCTGATTTTGGCCGGGCTTGTTATCGAGATCTATGCTATTTTCAAAAAACCCAAAGCATAATAAAAAAATAATCGGACTGACCGATTTGAAAATTTGAAAGTTCATCAAGTTTTTAAATCGGTTTTTTATTTTTAATTCGATCTCCTATTCAAATTTTCAACCAAGTCAATGAGCATTTTTGAAGCTATCATTATCGCTGTTGTGGAAGGGTTGACGGAATTTCTGCCGATTTCTTCTACGGGCCACATGATCATTGCCAGCACTTTTTTAAGCATTCACAAGGAGGAGTTTACGAAACTATTTGAAGTGGCAATACAACTCGGGGCAATATTGGCTGTGGTTGTATTATACTGGAAAAAATTCTTTGATTTTAGCCGCTGGCAGTTTTATATCAAACTGATCATCGGGGTAGTACCTGCTTTGGTGTTGGGTTATATTTTTTCAGACCAGATAGATATCATGCTCGAAAGCCCGATGATAGTTGCTATCACGATGTTGGCCGGAGGTCTTATTTTACTTTTTATAGACAAAGCATTCAACAAGCCCGCCATTGAATCAGATGATAAAATTACCTACGGCAAAGCTTTTATCACAGGCATCTGGCAAACCGTTGCTATGATCCCGGGAGTAAGCCGCAGTGCGGCTTCCATCATCGGTGGTATGCAGCAAAAATTCACCCGCAACCTTGCTGCTGAGTTTTCTTTTTTCCTGGCTGTGCCTACCATGCTTGCCGCCACGGCCTATTCATTATTCATAAAAAAATGGGAGCAGACGGGTGTTGTAAAAAAAGGCTACGAAATCATAATCGCTTCAAAAGAAAACAGCACGGCATTTATAGTAGGAAATATCGTGGCCTTTGTAGTAGCCATTTTAGCGATCCGTTTTTTTATTACCTACCTGAAAGTTTATGGCTTTAAAGTATTTGGCTGGTACCGGATCATTGCCGGGATTATTTTGCTGATACTCCTGTTTACCGGTTTTATAGAAAGATAAACTGCTGAATCCTCATTCGTAGAAATGACTCAACGGGTATTCCTGGAAAATCTATAGATACAATAATTGCGGTGAATGTTTTTTTAATTACGCAACCTCAAAGTATTATAGTCCGGTAAATAGCGCCATCCAGGCTTATTCCTGTAATTCTTATTTCCCGGACATTTTCCTCTATTAAATAAAAAGCATCAATGGAAAAGGCCCGAGGCGTTCCTCAGGATTGCCCCGGGCCTTTATCTAAGAGCTGCTATCTTTATAAAACTCATTTATCTGCGAAAGAAACTCCAAAGCTCAGTTTAATTACAACGGCTTCTTTGGAGCTCTCATAACCTGTTGTGAAGGTTTTAAATTAGCTGGTGCCTGGTTTGCTGCTGACGGTGCGGAAGTTGAAGCTGTGCCTGCGCCGGTATTTATATTCTGATCCGCTGGTCTCGGCGCCTGGCTTTCAACCGGGGTTGATTGCCGGATTTTATTGATATAATTATACCGTGCAGCTCTTTTTTCATTTACTTTTTTCATCTCTTCTTCAAATGTTATATCGCTTGCCTTTTTTTGCTGCGCATTGACAGCTATGGTACCGGCAAGGATTATTGTAGTAAGAAGAAAATATATTTTGATTTGCTTTTTCATAAAGAATGATTGATAGTTAAAATTATTTCACGCTGACTAAAATTTTGATCTTTCCTGTTCCTTCGCAGTTAAAACCCTCCAATGCTTTTCCGATAATTTGCCCGGGTTTTACTTTATCAGGATCTGCTTTCATGGCAACTCCCTTTATTGAAGAAGTAACGATAAGGTCGCCCCGTTTAATAGCACCGCCTTCCAGGCAAACTTTTGTGGGTATCACTCCAATCACACCCATTGGCACCATGTCATCTAACCGGTTCTGTTCTGCATTCCTTTCTGTCAGCAGCAGCCCTGGTTTTGTTGCGTATACACCGGCAACCAATGTAGAATAAGCAGTCGATGATTTTTCTACGGTGCGGTCAGACGATTCGGAGATCACAAGCACATCACCCGCTTCATATTCTTTTACATCACCTTCAACATCGAAATATTCCGCCACATCTGCGCCCCCAACCTGTGTTCCCCCGTTAAAAAATCCTTTACCGGTTTCATCAATCCGTGCGACGTTCACGCCATTCGCCATAAATACTGCAGGATTTCCCACATCTGCTCCTTCAATAGCCGCTACCAATGCATTACCGTTGACATAACCATTAGTGTTTGCCAGGGCCAACACACCTGTTGCACCATCTGCATCACCGATGCCCTGTACACCTCCAAATGTCCCGGTATTTCTACCTACGATGGCTGCTGCGCTATTGCTTCCTGTCAGACCGACAATACCTTCACCGCCACCAAAATTATATCCCAACAGTCCGGCAGAGGTTGGACTATAAGTAATACCCCAAACACCGTGACCGTTTTCGGAAATGGCCGAAACACCGCTACCGGTTCCTACATTATATGCACTTAATGCATCCCATGAGCTTGAATAATTAGAGATGTCAAAGTAACCAGCTATATTATCTGTACTGGTTCCGAAAACTCCAACTCCATTGGTTGAATTTCCATATACCCCGTTACCCGAAGTGGAAACTCCATAAACACCGGCGCCAGAACCATTGTGTGAACCCCAAATACCCACACCATTCACGCCTGTTCCATTATTTATTCCGCGAAGGCCGGCAGATGAACTTCCGGCAGCAGCTGAAGATATTCTTCCGATAACGCCGATTGTGTTTGCACCTGTTGAGCCATTAGTACCTTCTAAAGCCGCACCGGCTCCCTGGTTTGACAAGGAAAAAAGACTCGAAGCATTGGTGGCTGTGGCAGAATAAGGCAACGTAAGACCGGCATCAGCTGCAGGCGCCCATTGTGTGCCATTGAATTTTAATACCTGGCCGCTGGCTGGTACAGTATTGCTGACTGTAACTCCCTGCAATTTATTTACCGACGGGTTAGGATATGTTCCGGCTAAATCGCCTCCCGCACTTCCATTCGGTGGTAGTGTTGTTGGAATAACACCGGCCGCAAGTTTGGCGGAAGTCACTGAAGCATCGATAATTTTTAATGTCGATACAGAATTATCGGCAAGTTTTGTAGTTGTTATTACTCCTGTTCCAATAGTTGGATTGGGATAGGTTCCTGCTAATTCACCTCCTGCTGTTCCGCTTGGTGGCAAGGTTGTCGGAATAACTCCCGCTGCAAGTTTTGCCGAAGTAACGGACGCATCAATAATTTTTGAAGTCGATACAGAATTATCGGCAAGCTTTGCAGTTGTTACCACACCTGTTCCAATAGTTGGGTTGGGATAGGTTCCTGCTAACTCACCTCCTGCTGTTCCGCTTGGTGGCAAGGTTGTTGGTATAACACCCGCAGCAAGTTTTACCGAAGTAACAGATGCATCAATAATTTTTGATGTCGATACAGAATTATCGGCAAGTTTTGCAGTTGTTATCACACCTGTTCCAATAGTTGGATTGGGATAAGTCCCTGAAAGGTCACCTCCTGCTGTTCCATCCGGTGGTAATGACGTTGGAATAACACCCGCTGCAAGTTTTGCCGAGGTCACTGACGCATCAGCAATCTTCAAAGTTGTAACAGAGTTATCAGCAAGCTTGCCGTTGGTAACAGCTCCATTTATAATGGTTGGATTTGGATAACTGCCTGTAAGATCACCACCCGCTGTCCCACTCGGTGGCAGCGTTGTTGGTATAACACCGGCCGCAAGTTTGGCGGAAGTAACAGACGCATCAATAATTTTTGATGTCGATACAGAATTATCGGCAAGTTTTGCAGTTGTTATCACACCTGTTCCAACAGTTGGATTGGGATAAGTCCCTGAAAGGTCACCTCCTGCTGTTCCATCCGGCGGTAATGACGTTGGAATAACACCCGCTGCAAGTTTTGCCGAGGTCACTGACGCATCAGCAATCTTCAAAGTTGTAACAGAGTTGTCAGCAAGCTTACCATTGGTAACAGCTCCATTTGTAATGGTTGGATTTGGATAACTGCCTGCAAGATCACCGCCCGCTGTTCCACTAGGGGGTAATGATGTCGGAATAACTCCGGCTGCAAGTTTGGCGGCAGTAACAGATGCATCGATAATTTTTGAAGTCGATACAGAATTATCGGCAAGTTTATTTGTATTTACTGCGCCGTCAGCAATTTTAGGAGTGATGACAGCACCGTTTGCAATTTTTGAATTAGTTACCGATCCTGCACCAATATTTGGATTCGGATACGTTCCTGAGAGATCACCTCCTGCCGGACCTGTTGGACTGCCCCCTCCTCCAAACACTACGTCGGGGCCAAGTTTTGCCATGGTAATAGAACCATCCAATACTTTTGAAGTGGTAACTGCATCG
Organism: Terrimonas pollutisoli; assembly: GCF_029360765.1. Taxonomy (GTDB): domain Bacteria; phylum Bacteroidota; class Bacteroidia; order Chitinophagales; family Chitinophagaceae; genus Terrimonas_B; species Terrimonas_B pollutisoli. The sequence continues at coordinate 82,394 of NZ_JARKNA010000010.1, forward strand.
TCCGCAAGCTTTGCCGTTGTTATTACTCCTGCTCCAATAGTTGGATTGGGATAAGTTCCCGTAAGATCACCTCCTGCTGCCCCATCCGGTGGCAATGATGTTGGAATGACTCCTGCTGCAAGTTTTGCTGAGGTCACCGAGGCGTCGATAATTTTTGAAGTCGATACAGAATTATCTGCAAGTTTGCCATTGGTTATTGCTCCATTTGTAATTGTTGGATTGGGATAAGTGCCTGTAAGATCACCACCCGCTGTTCCATTCGGTGGTAATGAAGTTGGAATAACTCCCGCTGCCAATTTTGCTGACGTCACTGAAGCATCAGCAATTTTTAAAGTTGTTACTGAGTTAGTGGCAAGTTTGCCATTGGTAATTGCTCCATTTGTAATGGTTGGATTGGGATAACTTCCTGTAAGATCACCACCCGCTGTTCCATTCGGTGGTAATGAGGTTGGAATAACTCCCGCTGCAAGCTTTGCTGATGTTACCGAAGCATCGGCGATCTTCAAAGTTGTTACTGAGTTAGTGGCAAGCTTGCCATTGGTTATTGCTCCATTTGTAATTGTTGGATTGGGATAAATGCCTGTAAGATCACCACCCGCTGTTCCATTCGGTGGTAATGAGGTTGGAATAACTCCCGCTGCAAGCTTTGCTGATGTCACCGAAGCATCGGCGATCTTCAAAGTTGTTACTGAGTTAGTGGCAAGCTTGCCATTGGTTATTGCTCCATTTGTAATGGTTGGATTGGGATAAGTGCCTGTAAGATCACCACCCGCTGTTCCATTCGGTGGTAATGAGGTTGGAATAACTCCCGCTGCCAATTTTGCTGACGTCACTGAAGCATCAGCAATTTTTAAAGTTGTTACTGAGTTAGTGGCAAGCTTGCCATTGGTAATTGCTCCATTTGTAATTGTTGGATTGGGATAACTTCCTGTAAGATCACCACCCGCTGTTCCATTCGGTGGTAATGAGGTTGGAATAACTCCCGCTGCCAATTTTGCTGACGTCACTGAAGCATCAGCAATTTTTAAAGTTGTTACTGAGTTAGTGGCGAGCTTGCCATTGGTTATTGCTCCATTTGTAATTGTTGGATTGGGATAACTTCCTGTAAGATCACCACCCGCTGTTCCATTCGGTGGTAATGAGGTTGGAATAACTCCCGCTGCCAATTTTGCTGACGTCACTGAAGCATCAGCAATTTTTAAAGTTGTTACTGAGTTAGTGGCGAGCTTGCCATTGGTTATTGCTCCATTTGTAATTGTTGGATTGGGATAAGTGCCTGTAAGGTCACCACCCGCTGTTCCACTTGGAGGCAATGTCGTTGGAATAACGCCGGCTGCAAGTTTTGCTGATGTTACCGAAGCGTCGGCGATCTTCAAAGTTGTTACCGAGTTAGTGGCAAGTTTGCCATTGGTTATTGCTCCATTTGTAATTGTTGGATTGGGATAACTACCTGTAAGGTCACCACCCGCTGTTCCACTCGGAGGCAATGTTGTCGGAATAACTCCTGCTGCCAATTTTGCTGACGTCACTGAAGCATCAGCAATTTTTAAAGTTGTTACTGAGTTAGTGGCAAGCTTGCCATTGGTAATTGCTCCATTTGTAATGGTTGGATTGGGATAACTTCCTGTAAGATCACCACCCGCTGTTCCATTCGGTGGTAATGAGGTTGGAATAACTCCCGCTGCCAATTTTGCTGACGTCACTGAAGCATCAGCAATTTTTAAAGTTGTTACTGAGTTAGTGGCAAGCTTGCCATTGGTAATTGCTCCATTTGTAATGGTTGGATTGGGATAAGTGCCTGTAAGATCACCACCCGCTGTTCCATTCGGTGGTAATGAGGTTGGAATAACTCCCGCTGCAAGCTTTGCTGATGTTACCGACGCATCGGCGATCTTCAAAGTTGTTACTGAGTTAGTGGCAAGCTTGCCATTGGTTATAGCTCCATTTGTAATCGTTGGATTGGGATAACTACCTGTAAGGTCACCACCCGCTGTTCCACTCGGAGGCAATGTTGTCGGAATAACTCCTGCTGCCAATTTCGCTGATGTAACTGATGCATTGGCGATCTTCGATGTGGTCACAGAGTTAGTGGCAAGTTTGCCATTGGTTATAATTCCATTTTTAATTGTTGGGTTGGGATAGGTGCCTGCAAGGTCACCACCGGCTGTTCCGCCTGGAGGTAGTGATGTTGGAATAACGCCGGCTGCAAGTTTTGCACTTGTTATGGATGCATCAGCGATTTTCGAAGTGCTGACAGAGTTATCTGCCAGTTTATTTGTTGCCACTGCACCATCTGCAAGTTTCAAAGTTGTAACAGAATTATCAGCGATTTTATCGTTGGTAATCGCCCCATTTGTAATGCCTGGATTTGGATAGTTGCCTGTAAGATCACCACCCGCTGTTCCGCCTGGAGGCAGTGATGTTGGAATAACGCCGGCTGCAAGTTTTGCGGAAGTCACTGATGAATCAACAATCTTTGAAGTGCTGACGGAATTATCGGCAAGTTTATTTGTTACAACAGCGCCATCTGAAAGTTTTGAGCTCGTAATAGCATCGGGTTTGATATCCGGATTTGGATAAATGCCTGAAAGATCTCCGCCTGCCGAACCAGTCGGCGTACTACTGGCAGCATTTCCTGCAAACAGTGCATAAGGCACTGACAGTAATTGACCGGCGCCAAGATCAAGAAAATTCGATCCACCTTCGGGATCAATTTCCACTTGCAGAAATTTTGCTCCTGCATTCCAGTTGATCCCTGATATAGTTCCTGTCACGTTAACTGCACCCGCACTTCCGATAGCTATACTAAACAGGCCCAGGTTGCTTGTAGTGACATTTCTTACCTCTCTGTATACTACTGTTCCCGTTGCATTGCCATCACGTATGGACAACCGAATTGCAATGTTTTTGCCTGGTATAACATTTCCAACCGCATTTCTTGCAATACCCTGGTAGTTGATCTGGTTGGGCACCTGTGCATTAAGGATCGAAGAATATAGGATCAGCAAAAAGAGTAAAATCTTTTTCATGCAGGTAGTTTTTGGTTCGTAAATAGAATTGGATGGTTTATTATTCAATTTTTAAAATTTTATACGTTCCATGCTTTGATAAGTATCCGGGGTCACCCTCAAGAATTATCTGAAGCAGATAGCTACCACTTGGCAAATTTGTCAAAGGAATACGATGTATAAGATCCACTCCATTACAAGTTATTTGTTGAGCGTAGACTTTCTTTCCAAGCATATCGTAAAACCCGAATGTGACCTGACCTTTTTGCTTGGTAAAAAAATTTATTTCAACGAAACGGGATGCAGGATTAGGAAAAACTTTGACCTCCTCTGTCGCAAACTGACCCTGACCATAGAAAGTTCCGGGAAACAAAAGATAAGGCTGCAGAAATCCATTTGAAACAATCAATTGATTGCCTGATTGCATTTGGTTCACTAATGCCATTTCACCAATACTCCATTCAAATTGATAGTAACCGTTTTTAGCTGTGCCGCCACTTACGTTGACAACTGAGGACGAAATGCTTTGAGCATCACAGATCGCGGAAATAAGAATACCTACGATAATGGTGGTGGCATTTTTCATAGTAGTGGATTCAAATATTTAACTGATACAACCTTAATGTATCAGGACGAAAATAAATAAATACTTATTATTGTGAAAGGTAGTTTTCACTACACTTCTCTTTAGTATAATTCCTACTTAACAAGCGCATAATTTATATAGTTACTTAGTAAAAAACAGTTTCAAAAGTTGCAAACCCGGATAAACTGTGTTCACCGGAAAATGATTGAAAGAGACAAAATGATGTTTCCCCTGATTTCATTTAAGTTTTTTTGATTCAATGGCGATAACTTTTAAAAAAAGTATTGATATTTTTATTTGTACCGGTTATTGTTTTTGCAAGTTGATTGGTTAAACCGGGGAATATTTTTAACGGTATTGATCAATTAGTCAAATTAAAAAGCAACTCCATTAAATTCCCTCTCTTCCGCTATTAAAGCATCATCACTAAAATAATCTCCCTCACTCTTTATCCCGTTTTTGCAAGATGGACCTTCTGTTTATCTAGCGTCAGCTAAATCCCTATTTTTACCGAAAGCATTTTTATATATGACGACGGCTCCGAAGAAAGTAGTAAATGGATGGGCCATGTATGACTGGGCCAATTCAGCTTACAATCTTGTTATCACTTCCACAATATTTCCTGCCTATTTTGAAGCCGTGACTGGCGATGGGATTGAAGCCACCACACAGGATACTATCACCTTATTTGGGAGGGAGTTTGTTAATACATCCTTGTACAATTATGCACTGGCATTCGCATTTTTACTGGTAGCGATTATTTCTCCATTGCTTTCCTCTATTGCCGATTACAAAGGCAATAAGAAAAACTTCATGAATTTTTTTCTTACCATGGGAAGCATTGCCTGTGCCTCACTTTTCTTTTTTGGAAGAAGCACTCTCACTATGGGCTTAATCAGCCTGGTAGTAGCTTGTGTGGGTTTTTGGGGAAGTCTTGTTTATTATAATTCTTTTTTGCCCGAGATTGCTGCGCCGCAGGATCGGGATCGCATCAGTGCCAAAGGATTTGCTTATGGCTATGTAGGAAGTGTGCTGCTCCAAATCATTTGCTTTGTGTTTGTTTTTAAACCTGAGCTGATTGGTGGTAATAAAGAAACATCTATCCAATACCAATTGTGTTTTTTATTGGTGGGGATCTGGTGGTGGGGATTTGGACAATTTTCGTTGAGCCGTTTACCGAAGTCGGAACCAGCCGGCACAGGAGACCTCACCCATCACATTATTGCAAAGGGATATAAAGAACTGCAAAAGGTATGGCGTGAAGTATGGCAATTGCCAGTCCTCAGAAGATACCTTCTTTCATTTTTCTTTTATAATATGGGAGTGCAAACAGTCATGCTTGCGGCTACATTATACGGCAAAAGTGAATTGGAAATTCCTACTACTAATCTTATAATCGCTATTCTTATTATCCAATTGATCGCCATTCCCGGTGCCTTTGCAATTTCTAAACTATCAGAGAAGATTGGCAATTTCCAGGCATTGATGATTGTGATTGCTTTTTGGATCGGCATCTGCCTGTCCGGCTACATGATTCCCAAAAAGGGGATTATGGAGTTTTATTTATTAGCAACCGTTGTTGGTTTTGTAATGGGAGGCATACAATCACTAAGCCGTTCTACGTATTCTAAATTGATGCCTGAAACAAAAGATACCGCCTCCTTTTTTAGCTTTTATGATGTCACAGAAAAAGTAGCCATCGTCATCGGCATGTTTAGCTTTGGGTATATCAATGAATTTACCGGCTCTCAACGTTCATCCGTTTTAGCACTCATGATCTTTTTTGTAATAGGCTTACTCCTCCTGCTGTATACAATTTCCACCAAAAATGGAAGCAAAGCAGCTGTGCAAAGCCAATAATTCGATTGTTTATTGCTTAGTGTTTAACTTCGGCTTTTAAGAAAATCTTCTGTTCAAAAACTGATATCATGAATCTTTATACGGTCAATACCGGTTATTTCAAACTAGATGGCGGAGCAATGTTTGGTGTTGTCCCTAAAAGCATTTGGAACAAGATCAACCCGGCTGATGAAAACAATATGTGTTCATGGGCTCTTCGTTCATTATTGATTGAAGACGGAAAAAGATTGATACTTGTAGATAATGGTATGGGTGATAAGCAGGATGCAAAATTTTTCGGCCATTATTATTTACATGGTGATGATACACTGGACAAATCATTGGCAAAATATGGTTTCAACCGCAATGATATTACCGATGTATTTCTTACTCACCTGCATTTCGATCATTGCGGCGGAAGCATTCTAAGAGAGGGTGAAAAACTGGTTCCCGCGTTTAAAAATGCCATTTATTGGAGCAATGAAGAACATTGGAATTGGGCCGTAAAACCCAATGAGAGGGAAAAAGCTTCTTTTTTAAAGGAAAACATTCTACCCATCCAGGAAAGCGGCCAATTGAAATTTACTGAAACCGCTAAATCCAATGGGAGCCAGTTAGCCCAGGTTTCGTTTGCCGATAATTTCTCCATTCGATTTGTAAATGGTCATACACAGGCAATGATGCTGCCTCAGCTAAAGTATAACGGCAAAACAATTGTGTATATGGCTGACCTGCTTCCATCACAGGGACATATTCCTCTTCCTTATGTCATGGCTTATGATATGTTCCCAATGACCACATTGAATGAAAAAAAAGCTTTTTTGACCGAAGCCCTGGAGAATGATTATATATTATTTTTTGAGCATGATCCATTCTATGAATGTTGCAACCTGCAACAGACCGACAGGGGTATTCGCCCTAAAGACTTTTTCAAATTGGAGGAAATGATTTAAGCCTATGATGTTATAGCTTGAGAACCTGATTAATCCCTTCTGCGGATAAGCGATGAAAGCGGGTAACGAAGATTTTCATGACTCATCATATCAATTTTTACTTTACCTACTGAGATCGGGCTTTCAATTCTTACGGGAATGCGGTTCAAATCATCGGTAACCCATACCGTCATATGCTCGCCACCTTCAAAGATTGTTCCTTTGAGAAGTAATGGCTTAAACTTGATGGTTCTGAATTTACCATACTTGGTTTTCAGCGTTTCCTGGCCAAGGTAGCGGATGTACATATGAAACACCTCGTTGTCAAGAAACATGGAAAAAGCAATCTTATCATTCGGCTGTAACCTCGAAAAGTCTACATTCCGGGCATAAAATACGGCACTCACTACGTCCTGCACACAGGTAGGAACATTGAACACTCCCTCATTAGTTATTGCGGTGTTGGCGGTTTTATTGAAAGTAACGTTTTGGTATTTCTTATACCCACCTTCATACACATTACGGATAAACTTTAGCGGCTGCATCGTCACAGTGTCAATATACGTTTCATACTTGTCTCTTACCTTATACAAAAAGTCATAAGACGAGTTCGTTTTTCCTTCACCGATGATATGATAAACCGGCTTATTATTTAATGTTTCCAATGTATTGGTAAACGTAGCAGTACCGGCATTAACATACACTCCTGCTACCGCATAGTATACCGTCATCGAAATTCTTTCACCGGCCTTAAAGGCTGTATTTTTAATGGAACACTGGTCCTGGTAATGTGTCTCTGCCTTTGTCGAAAAAGCCATTAATGCAATAACCGGTATAGCAACTAATTTTATTACTCCCTTCATTAGAAAATCAATTTATCAGTTTGATCCGCCTGGTTACTGCCAAACATCTATGCCACTTGCATGCCACAATTGCTATTGACCAGCCGAAGCATTATTATTTTTAAATATTTTTTTTATGCTCAAAATTAGCAAACTACCTGCCAGTGCAGGAATTATCAAATTAATAAACCAAATACTCACTGCCGTCAGGCTTATTCCGAGGCTGTTTTTACTAAACAACCCCACCAACAGCAGGCTCACTTTGCCTCTCAACCCCAGGTCAGTAAAAAGAGCAATAGTGGGAATAGCCGCCATTACCAGGAACGATACACTCACGGCCCACCATCCCTGCCACAACGAAACATCAACATCAAACAACCGGAACAAAAGGTAATACTGAATGATAAATACAATAAACCTAAGTGCAGATAAAGACATTATTTGCAATAGTAAAGTTGCATTAAATTCCTCTAATGTTTCAATCAGCCAGGCATACCTTCTGCTCGACGGAAGTCTGTCTATCCATCTAACTACCCATGACAGGCGAAAATAAAATACTGTTAAAAAAACCGTCACACCAATACCCCCATACAATAAAGTGTCAAACCAAAATGACGATAGCAAATGCCCATTTTCAATGGATGCCCGAAGAATGATCATTCCGGTAAGGCCCATATATAAGGTCACTATTAATTGACTGATACTTCCGGTAATGGTTAAAGAAATTGCTTTCAAACGATTGCCATCACTCATATATAACACCCTTCCGAGATATTCCCCTACCCGGTTTGGCGTAGTAACGGAAAAAGAAATACCGGATAATACTGCTTTGAATGCGGTAAAGAAATTTATCCGCTGTACTTTTTGAACGGCCAACTTCCATTTAAAAGTTTCAATGGACCAATTGGTCAGCATCAAAACGAAAACACCGGCAAGATTCCACATCGTTCCGCTGCTGAACGATTGTTTTATATGTTTCCAGGATTGCTCCAATCCCGGCTGAAGTAATATTTGCCGGTAAATAGAATAAGAAAGCCAAATAAAAAGAATTGGCCCCAGGAATGAATTGATAAAAATCCGCAGAAACTTTTTTTGCCTGTCTGTTATTTGCATAGGAACCCAAACTTTGCCAAACTATTCACCCTGTTTTTGTAGTTTCGGGCTGAAAATCTTGACCTGATCGCAGCGTTTAAATAATCCTGTAAAAATACACTTCACTTGCAAAAGTCTGCTAAAATAATCCTGGGCATTGATCCCGGAACTTTATTGATGGGATATGGCATTATTGAAATAAATGGCAATACTGTTAAAATGAAAACAATGCATGTATTGAAATTATCATCCCAAAAAGACAATTACAAACGCCTGCATTTAATACATGAAAAAGTTGATGAGCTTATAAAAAAATATAAACCACATGAGTTTGCAATTGAGGCCCCTTTTTATGGTAAAAATGTGCAGAGTATGCTCAAACTCGGCCGTGCGCAGGGCGTAGCCATTGCTGCTGCCATGCAGGCCGGCCTGCCTGTTACCGAGTATTCTCCCAAAAAGGTAAAGCAATCTGTTACGGGCAATGGCAATGCCGATAAAGAACAAGTCTGGAAAATGTTGCAACAATTACTTTCACTAAAAGAAGATCCGCATTCCTATGATGCAACCGATGCACTGGCAGTAGCTGTTTGTCATCATTTTCAAACCAATGCTATATTAAAAACAGCTAAGCCATTAAAAGGATGGGACGATTTTATTAAAAAAAACCCGGCACGGGTAGTAGTGACAGGAAATGATAACCGGTAAGAATACTTAGCCAGCCAGGTTATCAACGATCAATCGCTGTATTTGCTTCATCCTTTCTTCTGACACTTTTAATTTAGGTTGTGTAAAATTCAGATCATTTGCCTGGTTGATCGGTATCAAATGCATGTGTGCATGGGGCACCTCCAAACCAATCACACTAATACCGCAACGGTTGCAGTCAAATGATTTTTCGATTGCCTTTGCAATGGGTTGGGCAAATACAAGCAGTTCATCCAGGTACTCTTTTGGCAAATCAAAAAAGTTGTCGGCAGGTATTTTGGGAACCACTAAAACATGCCCTTCCCGCAACGGGAAAATATCGAGGAAAGCAAAGAATTTATCATTCTCAGCAATTTTATAGCTGGGTATTTCCCCCGCAATGATTTTTGAAAATATTGTCATACCACCAAAAAGTTTTGATTTAACGGAAAGCAAATAATAATAAATCCGTTTTAGCATATTTGCTATTTCGCTTACAAATCTATTGACTTATAAAATAAAAAAACCTCCGCTACCGGAGGTTTAAAATAAAACTTACTATTAGCTTTTATGCTGTAATATTATCGATCTTAAAACTGATAACACCCGCCGGTGCCTGTACATCGGCTGTCTCGCCCACCTGTTTGCCTAATATACCTTTCCCGATTGGAGATGTAACCGATATCTTGCCTGCTTTCAGGTCGGCTTCCGTTTCACTCACAATTTGGTAAGTCACCTGTTTTTTTGTTTTCAGGTTGGTCAGTGTAACCTTGGTCAAAATAGAGACCTTACTGGTATCGATTGCTGATTCATCGATCACCCTGGTGTTAGCCAACTGCCCTTCCAGCAAGGCGATTTTAGCTTCTAGCATTCCTTGCGCTTCTTTTGCCGCATCGTATTCTGCATTTTCTTTCAGGTCACCTTTCTCTCTTGCTTCTGCAATAGCCCTGCTCGCAGCCGGCCTGTCCACACCTTTCATGTGCTGTAGGTCAGCTTTTATTTGCTCAAATGTCTCTTTGGTAACGTATTGAATACTCATACTCGCCTCCTTTGATATAGATAAAAAAAAATAACAACGCCCCAGGGTTCACTGAAGCGTTGCACTATTGAGCAACGAAGATAGGAAACATATTTCTAAACAAAAAGCCGGCAGCCGCATATTTTATCCGGCAATGATGAAATCATTCATTCCCAAATATTTTATCCGTCAACACTTTGGCCATTTTGTACAAGGCTTCGTGACTATACCCGGCAATATGGGGAGTGATCAGTACATTAGGTTGTTCCAGCAGCCAATCCAGGTCTTGCTTTTCCTGCGCGGCGAGGGTATCTAGTTTTTCATTTTCCAACACGTCTAATGCTGCGCCGGCGATTTTTTTGGCTTTTAATGCCTCAATAAGATGGACGGTATGCACTACTTTCCCCCGTGATGTATTTAATAAAAAAGGAGTCTTTTGGAGGGAGTTAAAGAAAGACGAATCAGCCGCATGAAAGGTTTCTTCTGTCAGGGGTACATGCCAGCTAATAACATCCGCATAACGACCCAATTGTTCCATGCTGGCTTCTTTTATATATCCTTCACTGAAGCCAAATTTATACTTATCGTAGGCCAGTACGGTTACGCCAAAAGGCTCTAACAACCTGGCAAAGGAGCTGCCTGTGTTTCCAAAGCCGATTATACCTACGGTTTTTCCGTTTAATTCAATACCCCGGTTTTCATCTCTTCGCCAAAGACCTTTTTTTATTTCGCTGCAAGAAATATTGATGTTGTTCATCAGGTTTAACAGCATTCCCAGTGCATGTTCAGCTACCGCATTGGAGTTGCCCTCGGGACTGCTATAGCACTTTATTCCTTTGCTTTTCGCATACCCCGTATCGATCAATTCAAGTCCACTTCCAAGGCGCCCGATCCATTTTAAAGCAGTTGCTTTGTCCAATATCGCTTTGTCGATTCTCAGCCGGGTTGTAACAATCAATCCGCTTGCTTCCGAAATCGTATCGGCCAATTCATCATAGGTGATCTTTGGTTTGTTGATTATTTCATAGCCATGTTTTTGTAAAATGGTAAAAAGATAGTCGTGTACTTTGGCGGTTATAATTACTTTTTTCATGTCCCTATCCCTTAAAGGAGAATTTATTTTATTTGGTTTAAACGTATTCTTTACTTCATTCTAAATGTCAGGTCAGCAAATTGCTGAACTGATAATTGTTCTGCTCTTTTATTAAACAGATCATCTTTGAGTGTAGTTGCTTCAAACAACCCTTTCACCGCATTTCGCAATGTCTTTCTTCGCTGGTTAAAAGCTGTTTTTACTAAAAGGAAGAATTCTTTTTCACCTTTCATGACAAGTGACTGTCTCCTGGGCAAAAGCCTGATGACACCACTTTTGACTTTGGGCGGCGGAATAAAACTTTTTTCGTTTACATCGAACAAATACTCTACATCAAAAAAAGCCTGTACCAATACACTCAGAACACCATACGTTTTATTGCCTTCTTTAGCAGCAGCTCTTTGCGCTACTTCTTTTTGAAACATGCCGATCACACACTCCACGCTTTCTTTCCATTCGAGTATTTTAAAAAGTATTTGGGTAGAAATATTATAAGGGAAGTTGCCAATAACAGTGAAGGGCTCATCAAATGGCTTTTCTATTTCCAAAAAACTTTTATGAATGATTTTGTCATTCAGCGCAGGATACGTTTTTAAAAGGAAGTCAACCTTTTCATCATCCAGTTCTACCGCTTTAAAATCGACGGATTCCATTTGCACCAGGTATTTTGTCAATGCTCCCCCTCCCGGCCCTACTTCCAATAACTTTGAAAATGGATGCTCCTGTAAGGCAGCTACGATCTTGCGGCAGATATTTTCATCCTTTAAAAAGTGCTGGCCCAATGATTTCTTAAGGGTATACATAGCAGCAAAAGTAAATTATCCATAAAGCTTTATAAATTTAAAAACCGTTGCTTTAACAAATAAGACAAAAAGTGTCAATTATTCGACACCGGTGAATACTATTTTCACTTCTATTGCTTTTGTCAATATTCGCTATTTTATAAAAGCCAAACCAGGTAGAGAAATTAAGGCGGTAAATGACCTGCTTGTTTTTCCGTTTCCCGATAGCCAAATGAACCTATTTTTTGACTATCCTTGTTCTGATACTTTTTTCCTGGTCGGAAATTCTTAATAAGTATACACCGGATTGCAATGATTGGCTGTTGGCGAGGTTGATATTATTTACACCCGCATACAAAAGATGTTTACCTGATATTACAATTCTGCCGGCAATATCAATCAGGTCAACAGTAACCGTGCTGTTTCGGTGTGTTGTAATATCAAAAATAAGGCTGCTGTAAAATGGGTTGGTGAGAATTTTAAGTTCAAGTCCGGTGGCAATTTCCTTTTGTAATTTTATTACGGAAGAGTACTTCTTTTTTCCCTGTGCTGTAACCATCACTACCCTGTACCAGGTGTTGTCATCCAATAATGCAACGTCCTTAAATGAGTATTTATTTACTTCGTTCCCGTTATTGTAATTGAAAATTGATCCGATCAATGAAAAGTCCCGCCCATTCATGCTTTTCTCAACCAGGAATGTCAGCGCAGCTTCTTCTTTTGTTGTAGTCCAGAAAAGATTGGCCCTTTCATTTTCACTTGTCGCACTGAATGAAATCAGATCGGTTGTCAATACGGGGGTACAATCTATTACATTCAGAGTGATAATATTTGTTGGATCGTCAGTGACCTGGCAACCAGTCTGACTAAGATTAGAAGAGGTTGTGGCTACGATAACACGGTAAAGATCTGCACTGTCTGCTAAGGTAGTATTGCCGGGCGGGAGGGTATAAGTTGTTACATACTGGTAACCATTTGCGGTTAATACAGGGCTTCCTGTTGCGGGAGATGTGATATTGGTCCAGGTATTACCACCATCTGTACTTCGCTGCCAAACATAATGTATGTAATTATCAAAATATGATCGTACCGTATCAGAGATGGTGAGAGAATTGCCTTCGCAGACATTAGGAGAAATTGAAGGAGAGTAACTCATTGTGGGCAAGCAAGTGGTAATGGTGATATCGTCCATTACCCAGTCATTTCCTCCACCACCCTGCCCGTTATTTCGAATAGAAAATGTCATGCTCGTTTGAGCCGGCCCCGTGCGGAAAAGAAAGCCCTTTTTCTGCCATCCGGATACAATGCTCAGGTATCCGCTGCTATAGCGGTCGATGTTATCCAACACAAAAGTGAGGTTTGGTAAAACCCCGGGATAACCAGCGGCAGGAGAAGTAACTGTTCCTGCAAACTGGGCGCCGGTGGAGTCAATACCACAGGTAGGACAAATATTTCTTACCCAGGCCGAAAACTCGTAATCAGTATTGGGGCATAGGCCGTTAATAGTTTGACGATATACTTCAGAAGCCACATAATCGGCATTTACCATCAGCATATATCCGCTGGTGGTTCCCGCGGCAGGCGGGAGATTGCCTGCAGAAGTAAGAGTGCCGGAGTGATCGCCATCTATATCCCAATGTCCGTTGAACATTCGGTTATTACAGTTATCAAACACGGTTGGAGCAGGCGGGCCGGCACAGTATGGAACCCTTTTGGCCACTTGGTTGGTACTGCTCCTTGGACTGATATTATTTACCAATGCATAATTACCATCCCCAACGGCCTGGGTGGCTGAAACATTGTTGAGGTAATTATAACCAGGAATAGGAAAGGTAGGACCGCTTGACCTGTTTAGTGTATTTCCTGAGCCAAAAGTACCACCGAACTCACCGGCGATGTTTACACCGGTGTTGTCCTCGCATAAATTACTGGGTTGGCTAACCAGGATCTGGTATTGTGTGGCAAGCAAAGCAGGCCTGTCGGAGGTAGCTGAGCTGCTGGCTCTATAAAGTATGCGCCCGGCGCCTAAGGTGATAATGCTTCCGGCACTGCCTGTTACCCGTACTCTGAAAGCTGTTGCAAACAACAAGCCACTACCCCCTCTCGGCCGGGCGGTGCTAATGCCCTGGGCTGCGCCTGTAAGGTCGGTAGTAGAATTAGAAAGAGGTATTCCCGGCGTAGTTGCAGCAGTTGCAGGTGTACCAAAACCTAAGTTTAACCGGATATTAAAAAGACCAGCCGCAGGTGCAGCAATATAGGTGGCGGCGTCGTCACCTAAAGCCAAGGTATATTTTTATAAGTTAAGCCCTCGTTGGTAATTACCCGGATGGAATCAGCAGTTCCTGTCAACATTTGCGTATTAGTGGGAACATTGTCCAAATAACGAAACCGGTATGCAGTTCCGGCGGTAATATGTACGGTCATCCTGATCTCAAGCGTATCGCCTGGTTCCACGACTCCGCCAGTATTTTTCTTTGAAATATTTACATAGCTATTACCAATACGGATAGTTTGAGCTTGTGCAAAAAAGGGAAGAATCAACCATATGACCAACCGCAACATGCCCTTCAACGGATGTTGAATTTCCTGTAAAAGTTTCATAAGACGATTAGTTTTTCTGGCATAGGACACTACAAAGTAAGCCCTCAAACGAATGGTGGCCAATAGCAGTATTACTGTCCAAAATGAGGAGGTTTACTATTGAGTTTTTGGTGGGAAAGCTTATCATCACGTGAACAAGGACCGTGAGCTTTAAATTTATTCAGGATATTGTTTGTTGTTTTAATCGCAAACAAAAAGGTGGAAACCAATGCTTCCACCTTTTGCCTTCTTAAATCGTAACCTTGATTAGCCAGTTAAATTATCTTGTCAGTAATATTTTTTCATGGAAGGTATCATCGCCCACATGTACTTGTGCGAGGTATACACCCCTTGGTTGTTCTTTTAACTGATCTATGGTGATAACATTATAACCACGCTGTACGGTAGTATTGGTAACATGAATTAGTTTTCCGGACAATTCAAATATTTCCACCCGTATTTTGCTGCTGGTCTTTGCATCGACCTGTATTTGAACAATATCTTTTACCGGGTTAGGGAAGATGTTTACTATACCTTGCCCGGCAATTTTAACTGGTATATTGATGATACTGCTATACTTATTGGCGCCACTCACGTTCACCAGTTTAATTCTATAATAAACGTTTGGACTATTTACTTTATCCAGCATGTCCTCGTAATAATAAGGTTTAGAACCTGCGGAATAAAGATGTGTTTCGACACGGTCAATCGTAGTAAAGTTGATGCCATCGAAACTTCTTTCTACTTCAAAATATTTTACCTGGCCATCGCTTAAAAGCTTCCAGCTTAGTTTACTGATATTATCCGACAGCACGCCACGGAAATCAAAAAGATTACTGCTTAAGGTGGTGCAGGTGTTAAATGGCAACACCTGGACTGTGTCAGTGGCATATACAGAACAGCCAGCCTGTAAATATTGTGTTACGATATAAGTACCTGCATGGTCGACATAAATAGAAGGACCTGTCGGGCTGCTAATGATACTACCGTCGGTGGTCGTCCATTGGTAGGTAGAAGTTGCAAGTGGGTTCGTCACATATATTTCTGCCACTCCCGATCCGTCATCGCAAATCATCGGCGTTTCTGTCAGTGCCACGGCTCTTGGAGCCAGGAACAAATCAGTAGGCGCCACAAAATCTTTTAATTCCGCTGTAAAGGAGGCGGAAGCACGGGTTTTCACAACAATCCGGTTGAAAGGTGAGCTACATATATCACCGCCAAGTAAGGTTACCGGGTCGAGCCCCAGCTTGGTCAGGTTCACCGAAAATTCTATAAACTGGTTGGCTATATATTTACCATTCAATGTTGAAGCAGGCCCCGGGTTTGTGTAAGCGAGGCTGTTATCCTGCAATACAAGACCAAAAGGACCGGACCATGTACTATTGCTACTTCCCAATCCCGTGTAAAAAGAGCCTGTTGAGTTGGGGGCTATGCTGGCATAACCATAGGTGGCACCAGAACCATCCCCATCAAAAAGACCTCCCCAGTTAAAGGAGGACGGTACTATAGCTTGCCAGTCCGTTTTTTTAACCCATATCCGGGCTTCTATATTGGTTAGGGTACCGCTTTGAAACTCCCCGCTGAAAATGATATCACCGGGTCTTGTTATATTTCCTGCGGCATCAAATAACCAGGCCGTATGGCCAGCATCAGCTCCGTAACCATAAAATTTTTGGGAAACCCTGTCGTAGTAAATATCGGTCTGGTACATTTCAAAATCGAAATACCGGTTACCGGTAGTATTATCAAGCGATATACCACCAAACATCCATAAGGAATCGGTCGTATTAGGGCCCGCCCTTCTCACATGCACCATCATGTCAAGGATATCATTCTTGTCAGGAACGCCCTGCACACCTCCTGTCCACATGGCCGGACTCATCCCGTTTTTGTCGGAACCCGACACGTACACAGTTGTATCGGTTGCATGATAATCCCTTACAAAGATAGCGTCGAGCCAAAGCCTGTTTTGAACCACACTAAAGGAGGGTTTACTCATAGTGCGGTAAAAAGAGCTCATTCTTTTTTTCCATGGTGACGCATCAGCAAGATAGGTCGCAATCATCGCCGCAGCACCGGTGGTATCAATCACAAATTCGCCGGTGCCAGCCGTTCCATTATTAAACCAGTCATCGTTGCCCGAAGCAACTGCTCCATTGGTATAATTAGCCCGCAGATCCCCATCTACCCCAAACCTTGCTTTGGTGGCAGGCCAGGTTATTTGTGCACTACCACTTGTCCAGCTAATCAGAACCAGTAAAATAACGTGTAAAAATGTTTTCATAGAATGCTGTTTTTAATAACAGGATGTTCCCCAACACCTCTCTATAAAGGATTATTGCAAGGCAAATGAGCCCTGCAATAATCGTGACTCATTTAATGACTTACAATGCGTACTCCTGTGTATGCTGACGTAATGGATGTACCATCACCTTTTAGTCCTACCACCCGGTATGTGATATTACCGGGATAAACGCCGTTATCGGTGGCTTTGTAAGAACGGGAACCATTGCAGGGCGTAGAGGTTACGTCTTCCCACACTGCGTACTCATCGTTAGGATCTTCGTAAGTTTTTTGCAGCAGGAAGGTAACAACTCCCTCGCTGGCGTCAACAGACCAGGATGTGGTAACACCTTTACCCTGGCGGTGCGATCTAACATTTGAAATGCCATTTGCTGTTGGCTTTTCAGCTGTTACTACCGTAGCCTTTGTTGATCCTTCAGTTGGTACAGGTGCTGTCCAGGCAGCAGTGAAAAGAATTGCTGTAAATCCAATAATTGAGAATTGCGCTTTCATAAGGTTGTGATTTTTATGAGTTAAAACTAAGGGGCGTGCAGTTCATAAAAAAGGTAAGAACGCCTGCAATTTGTACCATTCTTTTCGGCATCCATTTGCGTTAAACAACATCAGGGCCGAATGGGGTTATTACTAGTAAAAAGCCCCTCCGGGCAAGAGGGGCTAAAATTCAAAACTAAACTAAAACTAATAAACCTACTTTAACACACTGAGATTGTGTACAATGCTTTATAATTTTTGGAATTTGATATTTTGGTCCAGGCCTGCTCCTGAAACTTGCAGG
Source organism: Terrimonas pollutisoli (assembly GCF_029360765.1). Lineage (GTDB taxonomy): Bacteria > Bacteroidota > Bacteroidia > Chitinophagales > Chitinophagaceae > Terrimonas_B > Terrimonas_B pollutisoli. The sequence continues at coordinate 99,929 of NZ_JARKNA010000010.1, forward strand.
TAGTATAAGCCAGCTGACAGGCCAGCTACCGGAATAGACACATTGTTATTACCCTTTTTGATATGAACAACATTTTGTTTCAATACGCGGCCACCGTTATCAATAAGTTTCCAGGTTGCCTTTCCGCTTTTAGTGGCAGTAATGTTCAGCTTTGTTTCATCGGTAGCCGGGTTTGGTGATACAATTATCTTATTAGTAATGTCCGCCAGGGCAATCGTAACAATCGATGAATACTTATATTGACCGTCTGCATCAACCATTTTCAACCGATAATAAATGATTGTTGAAGAAAGGGTATTGACATCATGATCTATATGTGAGTATTGAATAGCGGCTGTACTGTTACCATTGGCGGTCACTTTACCTATATTTTCAAAATTCCTGTTATCTATACTTCTTTCAACTATGAAATGCGAGGCATTGTTCTCGTTGATTGTTTCCCATTGCAGAACAGCCGAATTGTTTTGTAAAGAGCCTTTGAAGTAAACCAGTTCGACCGGTAAGGTAATAGCACTCGTGCCAAAATAAAATGAAGAGAAGGAGTTGATATTCGCTTGCAACATATACCCGTTTGCTCCATGTGCTTCTGCATACGCAGGAGTGATCAATTGGGTATTTGATGCAATGGCCGAACCGCAGGCATCATTATTTTTCAGAATTTTCAAGTCAGTGATCGCTGATACACCGCTTGCGGCATCAGCATCCATCTCATCAAATTCCGCTTTGGTCATATAAAGTCTTATAGCAACCGAAGAAGAAGGTTGTACAGCAGGGGTGATGGTTATGTTTCGATGCAAATAACGTTTTCCAAATTGCTGGCGTATGGCTCCCGATTTGGTGTAAAAGGATGAGGTGACGGCTCCAAGATTATTTCCATTGGCCTTGATCTCGGCCAGGATATTTCCATCGGCCCCGGTAATGGGAACCCAAAGATTATTGTTGGTATTATCAATGGTGATGGTGGTTCCATCGGCGCAATTATTTAATGTACCTGTCGTAACATCAATGGAAGCGGGGATAGAACTTTTGCCAGCGTTATCATTATATCCCAGGAATGTATATTTCTGCACACACCCTGCGCAGTTAGGAACGACAGGATTGGCTGATCCCGGACCCGATGTAGTGGAGCTATTATCCATTATTACAAAAATATCTTTACCATCAGGAGAAAAAGCAAGGTCCCTGAAACGGTTTTGACTATTAAAATAGCTTATGGTATCGCTAACTGAATTGGTAGGCGCCGTAGCCGTGCCTGCTGCATCTAATCTTATTCTCAAAAGCCGGCCCCATTTTAATGAAGCTGCCACCAAAGAATTCTTCCAACCGGGAATTAAAGTATTTGTATAAACATCTAACCCCGACCACGCTTCTGTAGGCCAACCAGGCGCAGGGGTTGCATTACCAGGATTGGTTTGCCAGATACTAGTGACGGTGGCCTGTGGTACAGCATAAGCCGAAAAAAGAGGATCTTTATAAAGCCCGTTTCCTGATGCATCTATAGTGGCCTTGTTTGTAGCCTCATTGCCTATAGGCGGACAGCTCGAAACGCCACTGTTATCAGTCCATGGTGCACCGGCAGAGATGCTGGTATTGGTGCCTTGTGCTGAATTACCATTATAATTGCCGTCAACAAAACCCTGTATTAATGGATGTCCGTAATTTCTAAAGGGTTCTATAATGTTTATCTCATCATCACTATATGGACCGTGAGAGGAACCATACAAAGTATTTGAAGTTGAATCGTATGCAAAGCCCTGGTTATTTCTTATACCAATACTATACACAGCGCTGGTAGTTGAATATGGATTATCACTTGGTATCCACGATCCGCTAATCGGTTCAAGATTAAATCGTAAAATTTTCCCTTCGTACGAATTGGGATTTTGTGCATTGTTAGGACGCAGCCTGTTGGCAAACTGACCTGAGCCCATATCACCTGCAGCGTAAAATAAATAGTTCGGTCCGCCGGGAGTAACGGGAGCAATTATCATTCTTTGAGAATTATGATCCTGCCCTCCTGGTATGGTATCACAAACTACTGCTGGCGAACCCAATTTTCCTGTGCCACTATTATAGGTGAACCTGACAATTTTATTTCTAAAGAATATTCCTCCTGAACCGGATGCAGTAGATAAGTATCTGTGAACATAAGATATATACACAAAATCATAAAGGCCCGTTCCGTCCAAAAATTTTGGATGAATTGCCAAGCCCGCCAAACCACCCTGCGGCCAGGCATTAGCGCTACTGTTCCAGTTTGATGTGCTTGTAAGATTCACAGCTCTCAAAGAATCTGCCCCCCAGGCACTAAGATCAGTGCTTGTTGAATTAAGATCTAACACAGTTGTTTTAGTTCCGGTACCGGGGTCCATCCTATAAACTCTATATCCTCTCGATTCAGTTATCCATAATTTATCGTCGGGACCGTAAGTAATTTCCCATGGATATTGTAAAACGCCGGAACCTGAAAGAATCGTCTGTTTATAAACTTCATTCATACGGCCTGCAGCTACCGTCACAGGTGGTGTGGGATGGGTTACGCATATATTAAATCCTCCATTACTGCCAACACTGCTGCCGATATTTGAAATTCTTACATAATAAGTAATACCAATGGTCAAAGAAGATGAAGTTAACGAGGTGGTACCACAAGTAAGAGAAGTTAGTGAACCACATGTTCCACTGTACAATTGTATTTCAGGATTGGTGAAACTAGTTCCCTGCCCGCTGATTGTAACTGTATGGGAGTTATTTGAAGCAACAAATTTGTACCAAACATCATAGTGTGTTCCAATGCTTTCGCAGCCAGCAGGAAGACCTGCTGAAGCGGTGGCATTTACAATTGTACCAGACGTGGGAGACGAACAACTGGTAGCTGAAGTTAATGTTGTCGCTCCACTGCAATCATCGTTTGATGGAGGAGGTGTTGGATGCGTGAGGCAAATATCAAATTTTGGCGTTTGACCTGAGCCAGAAGGGCTAGCTCCGACGTTGGAAACTCTTATATAATAAGTAATGCCAATTGTTAACGAATTTGCTGTTGCCGTAGTAGAACCACAGGCTTGAGAAGTAAAATTTGCATAAGCGGTTCCACTGAATATCTGTACTTCTGGATTGGTGACGTTGTTTCCAAAATGTCCGATTGTAACAGTTTCTGAAGTACTTGCCGCAACAAATGAGAACCAGACATCGTAGTGTGTGCCGGCACTGCAACCAGCAGGTACGCCGGCACTTGCAGTTGAACCATTTAAGGAATAAGTAGGGTTACCATTTGTAGGAATAGTACAGGATGTGCTTGAGGTTAATGAAACAGGGCTAGTACTATTGAACTCATCCGTCTGACTAAAACTTTGTTTAGGTAAAAACAAACTGAAAAAAGAAACTAAGAAAATGAATAAACTGGTAATAATACCGGTTCTGGAAGGTAGACACATGGTTTTAAAAGGACTTGAAGTAGAGCAATTGTCATTACCCGGTGGCGTTGCAAATAGGTGGTTTGAAATAAAAAGAACTAAAAGAACGGTGGTTCGTTTAAAAACTGATAACATGGTTTTTCTGGTGGATTTAGCCCCAAACTTAGGAATTGTATTTTTTTAAACATAAGTAGTATCGCCCAATTATTACAAGTAAAAACACTTATTAATTTAAAGTGGAAGTTCTATTGTCAATTAAAAATGCTTGCCTTTATTTTGGCGTTTATCCATCATCCAAAAAACCAATCACCATCTCATGAAACGTTATTTCCCGTTTCAAGCTCTTTCGTCAGCTCTTTTTTCTTTTGGGCTTGTACTATTTTCTTCACTGAGTTCATTTGCACAACCTTCTAACGATGCTTGCGCATCTGCGATTAGCATAACACAAGGTGCCAGCTGCACTAATACATCAGGGACTTTAATAAGTGCCACATACGCCGCAATTACAGGCCCGTGTGGTCAAGGTACAGGCAACAAACCAGATGTTTGGTATTCGTTCGTTGCGGCTACAAGTAATGTCTCTGTGACGCTAAGCTCAACAACGTTTAACAAGCCTGGTCTACAACTTTATTCTGATTGCCCTGCTGTTACTTCGATAATTTGTGGTTACTCAAATGGCACCAGCACTTCAATAAACGCCACATCTTTGACAGTTGGTGCTACCTATTATATTCGGGTTTACGATCATAATGGTAGTACAGGAACTTTCAATATATGTGTTACAACTGTTGCCTTAGCTGGCGATGAATGCGCCACCGCAACTTCATTAGTTTCAAACGGCGGCTGTATCAACACATCCGCCACTCTTATTGGCGCTACTGCCAGTGGTGGTATCCCCACAGGTTGTGCTTCTGCGGGTACTCATTATGATGTATGGTTCAGTTTTGTTGCCGTACAATCGTCAGAACTTATCACTTTTAAAAAGAATAATCCAAGTAATATTTCAAATCCGGAATTGCAATTATTCAGCGGTGGCTGCGGAACCTTAACCTCCCTTCAATGCGGTACTACTTCCATAGCAGCTACGGGATTGACACCAAGCGCAACATATTATGTAAGAGTATCTCAGGTGGGGGGAAGCGCACTTGCAACCAGGGGAGGTTTTGATATTTGCGTCACACATTCCGCTACTCCACCGGCAACAATTGATTATAGCAAGAGCTATGTAAATATAAGTAAGGGCACTGGTGGGGGTACGGTCAATCCCGGAGACACCCTTGAAATACGGGCTACTTTTGTTGTTCGTTCCGGTACTGGCACTGCAGACAGTCTCGCCTTTTTTGATACTTTATATGCAGCAGAGGGTTTGGCCCTGGTCCCCGGGTCCCTTGCCTTACGGACAAACGAGGGTAAATTGTATAAATCATTTACAGATAACTACGATACAGATGCAGGTTGGAAACTAGAGTCAGCAAACAATACTTTAGACACTGTCATTCAAATAAATTTTGGTGCTAATGCTTCCAATGTAAGGAGAGGAAGTTTGACCAATACTTCAAGACCATCGGTCTTCGGAAGCACTTGCATCATCATGGCCACATATAGGGTAGTTGTTACTGCGTCTTATAACAACCTGATAAATATGGGCGGTGGATCTTTGACCCTATTAAACGGAGGAAATTACAGCGATTTAAAATTCAACTCCACCAATGTAATGGTATACTCCAGCCCGGGCCTTTGCCCGAACGCTGTTTCACCAACAAATGCTTTAGGTGCAGAATCAAATGGAACATTCGGAACTCCTTCAGGTAGTGCACCATTGGCAAGAAACCGCGGCACTTCTCCATATACTACTTATTTGTACCGACCATTTACAGCGACTGGTGGCCCTAACGATTATTATTATGCCGTAGCTAATAACACCAGCCAGATATATACAACATTAAATGATTGGGCAAAATCAGATGGGACTAATCACCGCCTTTTTGGTCATTGGGACATTACAGGTGATCACACCAACGCAAGCAATTCTTTAGTTGGGAACCTGGCCTGTGATACCACTCAGCCCGTTAGTCCCTCAAACCCATGTGGCTATATGCTGGTTGTAAATTCCGCTTATAAAGCAGATACAGCATTCACTTACACCGTTGCTAATCTTTGTCCTAACACCTACTATGAAATTTCAGCATGGTTTAAGAACATTTGCTATAAATGTGGATGTGATTCAACCGGAACGGCTTCTGGAAATGCCGGATATATTCCAACAGCCACTGGTGATTCTTCGGGAGTAAGACCTAATATTGCCTTCGATGTAAATGGTTCCGATTATTATACTACAGGCGACCTTTTATATCTTGGGCTTAGTGGCGGACAAACAGGATCCGATGCTGCCAATCGATGGATAAAAAAGGGATTTACCTATCTCACAGGCGCAGCTGAAACTTCATTTACATTAACACTTAGAAATAATGCACCAGGAGGTGGTGGTAATGATTGGGCCTTGGATGATATTGCAGTAGCCACCTGCTTGCCTTCAATGAGCTATTCGCCTTCACTGGCGCCAAATGTTTGCGAAGGAAATGCCCTGGCTATTCATGATACGATACGTTCTTATTTAGATAACTATATCCATTATATATGGCAAAAAAGTGTGAATAATGGATCTTCATGGTCAGATGTAACAGCACCGGCTTCAGTTACGCTTGGTGCCCCTGTAAACGGACAATATGAATTTGTAACCTCCTACACTATTCCGCCCGCCAGCACAACAGTTGCTGATAGCGGTACTTTATATCGTGTATTGGTGGCTACAGCAGCCAGCAACCTTGGCACCTCTTCCTGCCAGGTCACCGATGGCATCAGCATTATCAACCTGGCGGTAAATGATTGTACGCCGATATTAGCAACAGAATTATTATCCTTTAACGGAAAATTGTTAGACAATAAAGCATCCCTTGCCTGGTCTACATCCAAGGAAGACGCACCACTGATATTCATCATTGAAAAAAGCAGTGATGGTACCAACTTCGTTACAGCCGGTGAATTGTCCGCTTATTACAATAACAATGAAACCAACCGCTATATCTTTCTTGACCCAATAGCAGCGGGTGATAAAACATGGTATAGAATTGTGATGATAACACCGGCAGGAAAGAAGAAGTATAGCTCAGTGATACAATTACGCAATACCATTCCGGACTTTGCCATTACCAATGTTATTAACCCTTTTAGCGGCAACCTTAAATTTGATATCATGACAGCCAATAATTCATCAATAATCATTGACCTGATAGATATATCCGGCAAGACGGTTATGACAAGTAAGCAGCAAGTTTATGCCGGTATCAATAGTATGAACTTAACCAATACCCAATCATTAGCATCAGGTATTTATACATTACGGATCGCAAACAAAGACATGTTTATTACCAAACGGGTTGTAAAAAGAAATTAAGAAAAGAATCAACCGGAAGTTTAAACGGGAATGCTGGTCAGCATTCCCGTTTGCTTTTAAAACAGTATTTTTACAAACTTTAATTATTCATAAATGAACCCAGATTATAAACCGGTTATTGGCATCTCTTGTGGCGATCTGAATGGGATAGGTATTGAACTGATCATAAAAGCTCTTTCAGACAACCGGGTTTTGGACCAATGTGTACCTGTTGTCTTTGCTTCCAATAAAGTAATTAATTTTTACCGCAAGTCGATAAGCAACTCAACTTTCAATTATCAAAATATAAAGGATTACGAACGGCTTAACAATAAACAGGTCAACCTTTTTAATTGCTGGGAAGAAGAGGTGGCGATTGCTCCTGGTCAGTTAAGTGAAGTAGCAGGCAAATACGCCGTACTTTCATTACAAACTGCTGTCGCGGCTTTAAAACAAAAACAGATTGATGGGCTGATCACCGCTCCTATTCATAAAAAAAATATTCAGTCAGCAGATTTTAACTTTACTGGCCACACTCCCTTCCTCAAAAGTTTTTTTGACGTAAAGGATGTGGTAATGATGTTGTGTGCCGGCAATTTCCGGGTTGCCTTAGTGACAGAACATATACCGGTGAGCGAAATAGCCAGGCATATTACCAAAGAATCTATCTTAAGTAAGTTAACGATCATTCACAAAAGCCTGCAAAAAGATTTCGGCATAGATAAACCACGCATTGCCGTTTTGGGATTGAACCCGCATGCGGGTGATGAGGGATTAATCGGCAATGAAGAAGAAACAATCATCAAGCCTGCTATTAAGGAAGCAAAGAATAGTAATATGCTGGTGGTTGGTCCGTTTAGCGCCGATGCTTTTTTTGCAAGGGGCCAGTATCAAAAGTTTGACGCTGTCCTGGCCATGTATCACGACCAGGGTCTTATTCCTTTCAAAACCTTGGCAAGCGGTGAAGGTGTCAACTATACTGCAGGTCTGCCTATGGTAAGAACTTCGCCTGATCATGGTGTTGCCTTCGATATCGCCGGGAAAGACAAGGCTGATCCTTCGTCATTTATTACAGCTCTGTTCGAATGCATCGATATTATTAAACAACGCAACGAATACGAGGAAAACAGAAAAAACCCGGTTCGCAAAATAAGTTCTGAAGCATTTGCTAAGCTGGAAGATGAAGAGGTGAAAGAAGGCTAAACCAAAAATTGCCGCTATCTAACCTTCCTTCACACAGACATAAGGTTATTTCGTTTTGATAAATTTGGCTTGCTTTATTTCATTTTTGTTTTGAACTGATATAAAGTAAACACCGGATAACCAGGTCGGTAAATTTTGTATATATATCACATTTTGCCCCTTGTGCACTTCTTCGCTCATGCTGTGCACTGTTTTCCCGCTTATATCTTTTATTTGAATAGTGACGCGGTCTTTATCAGGTGATAAATAAGTCAAAGAAAAATTATCAACGACCGGGTTCGGTACGACTTTTAATTCACTTTTTTCACCATCGGTCGTTGTCCGGATTATCACTGAATACCTGATAATATTTCCATCTTCTACAATTTTCAGCCGATAATAATTGAGCCCTGGCGGAAAAGAATTATCACTAAAACTGTAATAATTAGGGCCGGCATTGTTAAGTGCCGCTTGTTTATTAATAGGTAAGAAATTGATTCCATTTTCGCTTCTTTCTAACTCAAAATATTCAATCGATGACTCCAGTTCTGTTATCCACTTTATAAGATTAGAAGAACCGCTTTGCGTAACACTGAACTTGTGCAGGAAAATCGGCAAAGGCTGTGTACAATCTGGATAGATTTCAGAAGTATCAATTTTATAAAGGCCGGCATCATCAGTAACTTTTAACCGGATGAGCCAATGATAATTATCCCCCTGACAACCTACCAATGAAACCACCGACGAAGTCTGTGGCTCGGGATCGGTGGACTCAGCATGAGTATGCTCATCATGCACCAATATTGTTTGCCACTCATATTGATTAATATTATTTTCCGCATCATTGATAATGGCTTGAAGTGCTAATGTACTATCTCCGCCTACCTGGTATTTTGAATTTTTAATAGGGCTGATAATACTCGCAACCGGAGGAGTATTATTAAGCGATACGATGAAATCCTGCTCAGCAGAAGCACCTCCAATGTCGGTTACGGTCAATTTTACATCAAATTTTTTAGGACTTCCCGACGGATTGGTAAAGGTATGGATCGGCTTTGGCTCCGTACTTGTTGTTCCATCATCAAAATCCCATGCGTAACTGGCAATGCTGCCACCCTGGTCAGGGTCGTAGGAATCGGTGCCGTCAAACTGCACGGTTAAATTAGAAGCAGCAGCAAAATACTTATCCGCTTTCACTTTTACCACAGGAGGTTTGTTACCCCCAAAGGCTATTTTATTTATAAAAGCAGTTCCTGACGTTCCACTTCCATAATCTACATAAAAAAGAGAACCATCAATTGGATTTTCTGCCATGCATACAACGGTAGTGTTAGAAGCAAAATCATCGACTTTAGTTACTTTATTGTTATTAAGCGTTACCCGTTTTATCCATCGGCCACCGTAGTCGCTCATAAAAAAACTGTTGGCATATTCTGCCGGAAAATTTCCACCCCCACCCGTGTACCATATGCCACCGGTGCTGGCATTGCCATTGAATACATTGCCTGTTACATTTGATGCTGGTGTTCCGATTGATGCAGCATCGGCATCACCTGAAGAAGTAAAGATCCCGACTCTTGCATTTGCCCCTTCATTTTCTGCCGCGTGAAGCCATTCTAAAACTGGCCGGGCATGGATATACCGGATATCATCACCCATTAGCGTGGAAGAGCAGGGATAATAAACCCTTGCATCTTTTGCTGCATTATCTTGTCGTAGTTGCTCATGAAATCTTACATAGGGTCTGCCACAATCGATGTCTGCGGGTATTGGCAATTCAACATTCCCAATTTTGCCCAAGCCATCATATGCATAAGAAATATTATTTCCTTCAAATAAGGGCCAGCCAAAATTCATACCCCTCTCTTTGACTATGTTTAATTCTTCCCAACGCCCAAAGCCAACTTCCCCTACAAAAATTTCACCTATATGACCAGACGTGGGATTGGTGGAGCCCTGTCCGGGTTGTATAGAAATGCGAAAAGGATTTCTTAAACCAAATGCCCATATCCTCGACCTGGTAGAACCCGGTGAGCTCTCTTCATAAAATGGATTACTTATAATTCCATTTCCTGTTAGTGGATCCAACCGAAACAATTTGCCGTTCAGGGATGTCAATTTTTGTGAACGCCAGGCACCCACATTTTCATCGGCCCTGATAATCCCATCAGCCAGGGCATCCTGGAAATAGGTAAATGGGGAAGAACCTTCATCTGAATCATCAAAGCTTGCACCATCTCCCATTGAGGCCAATAGTGTGCCGTCGGCGGCAAACACAAGGCTTCCTGTACCATGCGATTTATGCAAGATAGGCACACCTGTTTCTTTCGTGTCACCTAGTAAAACAATTCTGCTATCCAGGTTCGCCGATAAAACTCCGGCATTTGTAGATGTGGTATAACTTGTAATACGACCTATGGTGGCACCAGGCTTGTCTATCTTGGTTGGCGTAGGATTGTAACCCGGTTTTCCATAGTTTAAAAGGTAATAGCGGTCAACTACATACGACAAGTAAATTTTGCCATTGCTTTCAAAGTTAGGATCCAGTGCAAACCCTGTTAATCCATAATCACTGTAGTCACCTACTTCTGCTGAAATGTCGATAACGGGAGATGCCTGCCTTTCGTATTCACCTCCACTGTTCCGATTGCATACATATACTTTACCGGCTTTTTCCCAAACAAAAAGCTTATCTCCATTTTTAGAAAATAAGAGGCCAACAGGTTGATTCCATGAGCTGCTGTTGGTGGCCGAAGTGGAAACAAAATCGTCGTCAGCGAAAACGATCTGAGCGAAGCTGCTTCTAACGCATAAAATTGTAAGAATCAAGAGTACAGAGACTTTCATCGTAAAATAATTGTGCCGCTTTAAAATTGGTTACTGCCTGGAGCGGTAACCCTGGTTAATGCCATAACAGTCCGGTACGTTACAAAGGATTGGAGAAAGAGTACTAAAAAAACCCGTACATGTTAGTCAGAGATATTGTAAATAGAGGTTGAAAACAGGAAGATGGAGCTATTTGGGAGCTTAAAGTAAATAAGAATAGTTGAAATATAAAAGGGGCGGACAAAATTTATTGTCCGCCCCCTGCTTATTATTTTTTACCGGTTAGTCTAGTCTTTTCCAGCTTTTACAAATTTTGCTTGCTTTATGCCATCATTGTTTTTGATAGCCACGGTGTATACACCAGCCGGCCAGTTCGGCAGGTTCTGCATATAAATTACATTTTGTCCCCTATTGACTTTTTCTTTAAGACTATGCAGCAGACGGCCGGCAATATCCCTGACTTCAACTGTAACTATATCGTCCCGTTGTGAATTATAGATAACTGAGAAGTTTTCTACGATCGGGTTGGGAACAACTTTCAATGCAAGATCTTCACCTTCCGACATAGTTCTTACAATTACTGAATAACGGATAATTGAACCGTGCTCAACAATCTTCAAACGATAATAAATTAAGCCGGGTGTTATGTCATTATCCGGATAGCTATAGTTGCTTGTACCTGCGATATTACGGGCCTCCTGCCGGTTGATTGCATAAAAGTTCACACCATCGTAACTTCTTTCCACTTCAAAGTACTCAATATTAGCTTCGAGTTCAGTTGTCCATTGCACAAGGTTTACAGACGTTTTTTGCGTTACACTGAATGAACGCAACATTAATGGCAATGCTGCGGCACAATCAGGAGTCAGCCTGACACTGGTAGTATCAAAAAGTCCTGCATCGTCAGTAACCTTCAAGGTTATCAGCCAGGAGTAAGTGTCACCATTGCAACCTATCCTGGAAATAGCTGCACTTGTTTCCACTGCCGGGTCAATTGGACCTGGATGAAAATGGTTATTATGAGCCAGGGTTGTTTGCCATGCATAAGTTAATACCTGTGTCGGATTATCAACAACATCAGCCCGAAGGGTATAGGTAGTATCTGGTCCTATTTTGTATTTAGTACCGGGTCCCGGCTCGACAATGGTCACCACAGGTGGCACATTATTTAAAGACACAATGAATGTCACCTCCTCAGATTGTACTCCTTCATTGTCGGTGACAATGAGTTTAACAATATACTTTTTCGGTGCGCCGGATGTGTTATGAAACTCATGAGTTGGAAATTTTTCCGTACTCGTATTATCAGCGCTGGTCGGATCTCCAAAATCCCACGAGTAAGACACAACCGTACCGTTTTGATCGTACGATTCACCGCCGCTAAAATTGACAGTCAAGTCTGACGTTGCACTATAATACTGATCAGCTGTTATTTTAGCCACGGGTGGTACATTGCCACCATATACAATTTTCCTCACAGAGGAGCTTGAATAATATTGAGGAAGGCCCACGCAAACATACACGAGAGAACCATCTATAGGATTTTCAGCCATAGAAACAACAGCTCCATCCGGCCGATTCCCTTCATTACCGGCGGGAATTATGAAAAAATTATTTACTGATGTGACAACATCTGAAAATTCAATCCCGATTCTCCTGATCCAACGGCCGCCAAAATCTGATACCAGAAATTTGTCCTTGAATTCGGGAGGGAACATATTACCAGCTCCTGTGTACCATATACCACCTGTTGAAGCATTACCTTTAAAAGTAGTAGTATCGGTAGTCACCCCGGATTCAGGAGACCCTACCCTATAACCAACAGCATTACCGTCCGCATCAAATCTTGACACAAACACATCGCCATCAACGTGAGCCCAATCTAAGGCAGGACGGGCATGAATAAAACGAATCCCTGATCGAATAACGCTACCGTCACAATCTGTGTGATATATTTCTGAATTTTTTGCAGCATTATCTTGTCTGATCAATTCATGAAAGTACATCGTATCTCTTGAATCAGCCGGACACGGAGGCCTCAATTCATCCCTGTTTTTTGTGTATATATAGCCCCAGTAACTCTTGTTTGGCTCGGCAGAAGGTCCATTTCCTTCATATATAGGCCAACCGAAGTTCTGCCCCGGGGATTTTACAATATTTAATTCTTCCGACAAACCAAAACCAACATCACCAACGAAAACCTCTCCAATATCTCCAGCAGTCGGATTTGTCGAACCCGCACCCGGCTTTACTGACATACGGAAAGGATTTCTAAATCCTAAAGCCCATACCCTTGACTTTGCAGAACGGGGAGCAGCAGGATCAAAAAAAGGATTGCTTGACATGCCATTGCCGTTTTCCTTATTCAATCGCAATAGTTTTCCACTCAATGAACTTAACATTTGACTTCTAAAAGCGCCTACATCTTCTTTTGGCGTTATGATACCATCTGCAAGTGCGTCAATGTAAAAAACATTATTGTGAATATTAGGATCAGCATTGGTAACGGCACCAACATCAGTGTCATCATAACTTGCACCATCTCCAGTTGTAGCCAGCAGGGTACCGTCTGCTGCAAAAGCGAGGCTACCTACACTATGTGACTTATGCAAAATTGGAATACCGGTTGTAATCGACTCCCCTAATAGCACCTCCCGGCTATTTAAGTCGGCTGATAAAATACCACCGGAAACAGTGGTATTGTACCTGGTGATCCTGCCGATCGTAGCACCTTGCTGATCTATGTTCGCAGGTATTGGATTATACCCATTGTCCGGATCACCACCCGTTTTTAGGTAATGCCGGTCTACCACATACAGCAGGTAGATATAACCACCATTGGTAGTTGTGAAACCAGGATCCAGTGCAAAACCAAGAAGCCCCATATCGGACCAGTTTCCAACTTCCTCATGAATGTCTATAACCGGCACCAATTGCTTGTTGTAAATTGAATTGCCATTCCCCTGGTCATACCTGTTGTTTACATAGACGATACCAGCTTTGTCCCATACAAATAATTGCAAACCGTCTTTTGAAAAAACGGCTCCAACCGGCTCACTCCAATCTGAAGTGTTTGTCGCATTAGTAGTAAAGAACCCTTCAGGAAGTCCCGCCACCTGGCTATGCACCACCAAGCCGATGAAAGAGGCGCATACAAAAAGTAATATTCTTTTCATTCAGATAATGTTTATCAGATCAATAAAAAAAATAGGGTGGTACTAATTCAAAGTTGGCTTTATCCTAATGGGTAATTTAAAGGATTGGAGGTACGGTATGTTTTGCCTGCTGGATAAGCTAGCGAATCAGAAGTATTACCGGGATATTCAGAGGAAATGAGGACGTGAAAATATATGCTAAGATAAAAAAAGGACGATAGAAACAGGTTAAATTTAGAAATTTCTTTTTCCAGAGTTTACCGGCACATTGCAAAAGGCGTCACTTAACGTTAACGGATTATGGCTGTTTATATGAACGGGATAAAACTCTGTTGGGATTTTCAGGCATTTTTTTTTTGGAAAGGCTTGCATTTAAGACAAGTAGTTATTAGGTTTGTGGAGATTCAGTATTACAGCACTCCTTAATTAAGGTTCTGTTCCAATGGGAATTTTACTACTATAACCCAGCGCTGATTCATCCTCCACCCATCCTTTTTAAACCATCCCCTGATCATCCAATTTTCTGTGGCCCTTTGAATCACTCAAAACCCTGAAAATGAAAACTTTTTACACCCTGCTTATTTGCCTGGTAGTATCAGGCTACGCAAACGCCATCATCGCACCTTTTGATTCTGTAACGGCTTCGTTCTACATTGACGGAGACACCCGCATCAAAAACCTGAATTGCCAGGTGAAAAACGAAAAGCTAATGATTTCCTGGAGCACCGAAGAAAACGAAAAAACAAATCGTTTTGAATTGGAAAAAAGTAAAGACGGAAAGCAATTTTTGCTGGCGGCAATAGTCTTCGGAACGGACAAAAAGGATACGGACAATTATATGTTTTATGAAAAAGCCAGCAAGAAAAAAATATTTTATCGTGTGAAGATTATTCAAAACGATGGAAGTGTTGGCTACTCGCCCATCGTTACTCCGTAACGTTTCATTGCCTCAAACCCAACCACACTATGTCTGAAAAAATCGGGAAAAATCTTAAGGACAGGTATAACCGTCTGAAGAAGGCATTAAAGACTTTATCGCTTAAAAAACAAAAGCAAGTACCATCTTTTGTGTTACAACCGGTGAGAAACAGGCAGCAGTTTTACCGATAGCTAAATAACATACATCGCAAAACTCTTTTATACAATAGAGCCCAATAGAGAGAAAGCCCTTTTTCCAAAGGGCTTTCATATTTGTAGCAGATGCGTATTGATATTAACTCTGGCGGAAAATAAATTCTGCGGACCGCATTACTTCATACAAGTTTATGTACTAAACAAACGAGTCTAGCATACCCAACAAATCTGTCAACGATTCACTCCGAGATAACCCTGCAGCGCCTTTACATATTGCTCAAAAGCTTTGGTACCTAGCTTTGTTATTTTACAAACTGTTTGCGGGTAATTGTCTTTAAATTGTTTGGATATATCAATGTATCCCGCATCTTTTAATTTTTGAATTTGTACACTTAGATTACCAGCTGTAGCATTTGTTTTCTCTTTTAAAAAAGTAAACTCCGCCTCCTTCACACTAATAAGAAGTGAGATAACCGCCAGGCGCAATTGTGAATGCAGTATAGGGTCAAGATCTTTAAACATTCTTGTGGCTTATTCCAATTTATATAAACGATATTCTTTTTCCATCATAGGATTTTACTTTCGTTTCTTCCATGATTATTAAAATCTTGAAATGTCTCACATCAAAAAATTTTGCACGCTATACAATCACCTTAAAACTTCCAGGAGATTTTTTCCGCCTATTTTACCTGGGTTAAAAAATATTGCACCCTGCGTAAACCCCATGAAGGATGAATAGTTGATTCAGGCTTGAAAGCCTCAAATTTTTTAATGGCTTCTTCGAACAATGCTTTGGCCTCTGTTTTGCTGCCCCCGAATTGCTCGGGTGTAAATAATTTATCCTGCGCTTCCAATAGCGTTACCCTTGGGTTTGCCGGGTTCAGACTTTTAGCTGTTGCCAGGGCTTCTTCTGCAGCCGGACCAAACGTCATATATCTGTTTTGGGGATCTCCTATCAGGCGAAGAGAAGCGATCATTTTTTTTACACAATAAATTTCTGAGTTGTCTTTGCTCAATTCATCTGCCTTATTTAAAAGAGATTCGGCCTTGTCAGCTATGGGGTCAGTTTTATCGGCCATTCCCATTTGCCCCATGCTCATCATATAAGCTGCACTTACGTTGGCAAAAGCAGCGTAGTAATAAGGAAGCCATTGATTTTTTTCGGCATCGGCAATTCGTTGAAATGAATTGGCGAGGTTATTCAGGCCGTCTGGCGTCATAGTAGTATCTACGGCAGGAACGAGTTGCTCCATCGCCTTTGTATATTTCTCACTTTGCGAAAAAGATGCAATGGCAATAAAAAGTGTTGTAATCAGAAAAAATTGTTTTTTCATTTGTTTTATTTTTAATTGTTTTGGGCCAAATGGAATTCGCCATAAAATTTTCATCGGTGGTTGGTATAATTTACCCCGAAAATTTTATGGCTCATTTCATGTTTATTCTTTTTTAGGTTGTTTAGTGTATCATTTTATAAAGCGTTATTAATGATTTCATCACTTCTGTCTACACCAAAACTGATAAAGGCGCCGATGAAAACAAACATCCTGGAAGTTGGTGTAATAGCTTCTTTACGATAACCGTTGTACGAATATTGATACCCATAGGTCTGTTTAATATTGAGGATATTACTGACCTGTAACACCCAAACCGCATACGACTTCGGATTTTTCTTACCGATAAACGGTAAATAATTAATGGCGAAGCTTACATTATGATAATCCGGGATGGTTCCCCTGTCATTGAATTTATAATTGGAACCATCATAGCCTATGTGGTAATAGGGGCGTCCGCTGGCATAATTATAAGCACCATTCAAATTCATTTTCCACTTTTGTATAAATCGTTTCACTACCAATGAGCTTGTATGCCTGGCAGCAAAATTGGGTGTTATGGCAAAAGGAAAATTCAAAAAATCCCTTTTTGTATCGAGATACGAATAAGAGATCCAGTAATCAAGATTCTTGATTGTTTTTTTATCACGCCAGAAAAATTCGATACCCCTTGCATCGCCAAAGCCATTATTATTGATAGCCAGTTCCTGGTAATTACTAAGATCTGTTTTCACCAGGTTGTCATACTTTTTATAAAAGATTTCCGCCCGAAAAGATTGCTGATTGACGACCCGCTGAAACTGGGCGATATAGTGAGTCGCCTTCATAAACCCAAGTTCATTTACCGAAGGCAGGTATCTTCTTTCGGGGTTTTGGTAAAATATACCATAGGCAAGCGATGCCTGGGTTCCTCTACTTAATTTATACGCCAGGGATGCCCGCGGAGCAAAATTTGTTTTGTTTAACAAAGATGAATGTTCAAAACGTCCACCCAATTTTGCAGCCAGCGCATTCGTGAGATAAATGTCGGTCTCACCAAAAATGGCATTAATATTTTCTTTTAGACTACCCGGATAATCCTGGCCATTGTGATCGGTATATATTAATTTGTCTTTGCTGAAATTATACTCCGTGCCAAATCGAACAGAACTTAATCCTCTTAGTCTTCTTTCTAAAACCAATTTGACATTGAAATAATTACCCCTGGTATCAACATCAAATTTTTTAAATTCAAGACCCGACAGTATTACGTCATTTTTGTCCTGATCCTGCATCCCACTGTTAATGTCATCTTTATTGTTGGTGTAAGAAAACCCAAGATTGACCTTCCATTTTTTTCCAATATTTTCTTTCCATGCCAGGTTATGATAAATATTGGTATTACGAATACCAAATTTGTCTAAATATCCAACTGAGTCAATACTATTTGTTGTAAATGCAAGCCTGTTGCTGCTGAAATAGCCATAGTATTTTAGTATGCCGGTATTGGATGTTTTAATACGAAAATTAGCGTCTGCATTGTGATAAGCCGGTACTTTCGAGTAATCCTGTTTTTGTTTTATGACGGCAAAGGCGAGATCAAGGTTTGTATATCCGTAGTTCACACCCCACGATGACTTTTTATCCTTCGCTAAGTGTTGAAACCCCGCATTACCGCTTAGCACTGTTATACCAATATTAGCTGAAGATCGTTCAGGCAGATCAATGGACTCAAGGATTAAGGCAGAAGATAACGCCTGGCCATACAAGGCTGAATAACCGCCGGTGCTAAAAACTGTGCCCTTGAAAATAAAAGGAGAGAAACGGCTGAACTGGGCGATATTAGGTACGCCACTATAAAAAAAGTTATTGACCAGGGTTCCATCAATAAATGTTTTTGTTTCGGCAGCTGTTCCTCCCCGTACATACAGCCCCTCACTCTCACCTACCTGCTGAGCCCCGGGTAATGTTTTGAGAGCGCCGGTGATATCACCATTAGCACTGGCTGTAGTCACGATATCGAGAGGATCTAATACTGCCGAAGCCCTTTTTCTGTCACTCGCTTCAAACGTACCTGCTGAGAGAGTGACTGCTTCGAGTTCCGTAATTTCTTCTTTTAGTTCAATGGTGAGATTGAGGTCAGCATTCAATTTTATTTTTTGTTCATAGGGTTTAAAACCTACAGCGGTTACCAGTACGGTTTGCTCACCATTTTCGAATGTTATAAAGGAAAACCGCCCGGAAGAATCAGAAGTGGCTCCATCATAAGAGTCTTTTATACTTATGCTTGCGGCATAGACACCTTTCGCCTTTGTGTTTTTGACAGTTCCTTGTATGGTTATTTGGGCCAACGTAGACTGGCTCATGAGGCAGCCCAATAACAAAAGAAAAAAAGCAGAATTAACTGACTTCACCGTTAGTCTGGTTTGAATGGTCTGACAAATGTAAACTAGTTTACAACATAAACCAAATTTCAGAAAAGAAGGCCGGGCACTCTCCTACCCGGCCGGAACCCCTGGTAGTAAATATTATTGTTTGATAATTGATTGGCTCGCAGTTTGACCATCACAACTAACTCTTACAATATAAAATCCTTTTGCCAGTTTGGTTAGTTGCAAAGCTTCGGTTTGACCTGCATCTGGTACGATATTCTTTAAGGCAACCTGGCCCGTATTGTTATATACTTCATAGCTTACCTTTTTGTGTTGCCAATTAGCTGGAATAGTTATATGAAGCTCATTGATCACTGGATTCGGATAAGCTACCACGCTTAACTTCTGTTCTGCAGTTTTACCAAACCTGATCGACCTTACATATGACAACTCACTCTTACCATCGATGTCAACAGAACGAAGGCGGTAATAAATTACGGCTTGTTTGCCGGCATCAATACCTTGATCAGAAAAAGAATAGCTCCTTGTTTCATTCGAGTTTCCCGCTGCAAATACTATCCCGGCCTCTGCATATATCTCGCCATCGATACTTTTTTCAATTACAAAATGACTTACGCTTTTCTCAGAAGAAGTGGCCCATTTAAGGTCAATATCATTTCCGTTTAGTATAGCTGTAAATGAAGCAAGCTTAACAGGCAACAAAACAGGGTTTGAAAAATTGATAGTAACAAGAGCGGTATTTGAAGTGAGCGGATCAAATCCATTATCTGCTAAGTTATAGCTGAAAGTAGTTGCTGAACCTGTAAATCCGGGATTTGGTGTAAAAGAGAAACTTCCATTTTCATTCAATACAACTACACCATCAATGGAAGTAATTGTCATTGCCGATTTCAAAGCCTCACCGTTTGGATCGCTATCATTCGTCATGACATTACCATAAAAAGGTAAGCCAGCGGCACCATTGAAAATATCATTTACGGCAAGGGGCGCAGCGTTACAGGTGCCTGAACCATATAACGCATTTGCTCCAGCATACAAATCATCAAAAATTAAACGGGAATTTCCATCTCCCGTAGCACCACCCAGCCGAAGCGCTAATTTTCTTAAACCTGTTGAAGCCAGGGTGAATGTCTGATTAAAGGTAAGAACGGAAGTAGCGGAATTCTTATCCATAGTAATAATGTGCAAAGAAGTAAAATTTCCTGCTACATCAATCAATCCGATTTCGATAGTCCTGGTTGCATTACCATTTAGCTTGATGCTTACTTTATATTTAAACGAAACCTGAAAAGAAGTTGACGTAATGTTTAGTGCAGGTGTCATAATATCTCTCGTGCCCGAGCCGCTTGTCGGTGGATTAGTGTACATACTACCTGCTCCGGTAATTACACCTGCTGCTGCGAAAGTAGAATAAACATTAGTCAAGGTCCAGCAGTTACCGTTTAAACTGGCCTCTGGGCCATCGAAATTTTGAGAAAATTGTGCCACAGCAACTGAGAAGACAAAGCTTGCAAAAATGGAGAGTAAAATTGTTTTCATCGAGTCCGTTTTAGGGTTCCAGATTTAAGGGGTTCTGCTATTGAAACCTTCAGACATCCATGAAAACCGGATACGATAAATAACGTGATCAGGGGTAGTTGTACGGCTTGTTTCACGATCGGATTTTCTTAGTTTACTTAGGGTTTCTTCGAATTCCAACACAAAATATTATGAGGATTTTACCCATGCAAGTTTTCAGAGTATTTTTTCTCAATAATTACCGTATTTTATGTAGTATAATTACTACTTATATTTATAATATATTGATAATAAGTAGTTTTATAACTATTTCCTTTTGAGATTACTTTTTCCAATAGTTGTTATTATGAGACTGTAAACCCACTAAAAAAGCCTACTGTTTTGAAACAATAGGCTTTCCAGAAACTATTAAACTGAAAACTACGCCTTATATTGTGGCGTCAGCTCACGTGCTAATTCTACCATCTTCTTCAGACCGCTGTCAGGCAGGTTTCCTTTTTTAAACTCAGCCAAAACATCCGGCAGTTTGTTCTCCATTTCCATCAGGAAATGCTCTTCAAATTCTTTCACTCTTTTAACTGCTACATCTTTAATTAAACCATTTGTACCCAGGTAAATGATAGCTACCTGTTTTTCAACCGGGAAAGGAGAATACTGAGGTTGCTTAAGAACTTCCACGTTACGGGCTCCTTTGTCAATTACGGATTTTGTAGCCGCATCCAGATCCCCCCCAAACTTTGAGAAGGCTTCCATTTCACGATACAAAGCCTGGTCAAGTTTTAATGTACCTGCTACCTTCTTCATGGATTTGATCTGCGCATTACCACCCACACGGCTTACCGAAATACCCACGTTGATAGCCGGACGGATACCCGATAAGAACAGGTTTGTCTCCAGGAATATCTGTCCGTCAGTAATAGAAATCACGTTGGTAGGGATATAAGCGGATACATCGCCAGCTTGTGTTTCAATTACCGGTAACGCTGTTAATGAACCTCCTCCTTTTACCAGATGCCTGATACTGTCAGGTACATCATTCATATTTTTAGCCACATTATCATCACTGATAATTTTAGCAGCTCTTTCCAGTAAACGGCTATGCAGGTAGAATACATCACCAGGATACGCCTCACGACCAGGGGGACGACGTAATAAAAGAGATACTTCACGATACGCTACCGCTTGTTTTGAAAGATCGTCATAAATGATCAACGCCGGACGACCGGTATCGCGGAAAAATTCTCCTATCGCAGCTCCGGCAAAAGGAGCATAGAATTGCAACGGAGCCGGATCAGAAGCGGAAGCCGCAACAATCGTGGTATATTCCATCGCACCCGCATCTGTCAGCGTTTGCATCACACCCGCAATAGTCGATGCTTTTTGCCCAATCGCAACATATATACAATAAACAGGTTTTCCTGCTTTGTAAAATTCTCTTTGATTTATGATCGTATCTACCGCAATAGCTGTTTTACCAGTCTGGCGGTCACCAATGATCAACTCCCGTTGTCCACGTCCGATCGGGATCATGGCATCAATAGCTTTAATACCTGTCTGCAATGGTTCTTTTACCGGCTCACGAAAGATTACACCGGGTGCTTTTCTTTCCAAAGGCATTTCATAACGTTCGCCGGTGATAGGACCTTTTCCATCTATCGGCTCACCCAATGTGTTTACCACACGACCTGACATACCTTCACCTACTTTAATAGATGCGATCTGGCCCGTACGACGAACTTTTGCTCCTTCTTTTACATCCCCGCTTTCACCCATCAATACCACACCCACATTATCTTCCTCCAGATTCAGGGCAATAGCACGAACACCGTTTTCAAATTCTACCAGTTCCCCATAACGCACATTGCCCAGGCCATAAACGCGGGCAATACCATCACCAATTTGCAATACGTTACCAACTTCTTCCAGGTCGGCGCTGGCGTTAAAATTGCTTAACTGCTGGCGCAGTATCGCACTTATTTCATCCGGTTTAATATCAGCCATCTTGAAACGTTTATTGTTTGTTATTTATATTTTTTTGTTTCCAGTTTTCGGTTCCCCTATTCACGACTCGCCGGCTCGCCGCTCACTATCTTATCTTGTAGATAAAGTCATTGTTCTCAAACTGGCGGGCTATTGTCTTAAGATCATAAGCTATGCTGGCATCAACCAGTTTGTCTCCAACCTGTAACACAAATCCACCTATAATATCCTGATCCACTTTTTCTTCCAACTCAATATTATCATAACCACTGGCTTTTTTCACCTGGTTAGTTATCACTCTCCTTACTTCATCAGTAAGTGGTACCGCTGTAGTCAGTCTTACCGAATGGATATCCTTGTGCTCTTTATATTGGCTGATAAAAGCCGTAGTGATCTCGGGTAAATTGCTTTCTCTTCCTTTACTGATCAATAAAGCATTAAAGGCGGCTGTTATTTCAGAGATCTTTCCGTTGGTAACTGCCTCAACAATTTTCTTTTTTGTGTCCGACTTTACCACCGGACTTTTCAGCAAGCTCACAAAATCAGGGTTGCTTTTGCAGATCTGTTGCAACAATTCCATGTCTGCGTATACCTGCTCCAGCTTACCTTTTTCGATAGCCAGGTCAAGTATTGATTTTGCGTAACGGAATGCTAAACGTGGATTTGGCATATTTTTAAAAAGTTTCAAGCTATAAGGTGCAAGGTACAAGTTGATGCCTGTGCCTTGTATCTTGTGCCTTGTTCCTTAGTTCAATTTTACTTCGTCAACCAGCCCTTTAATATGAGCTTCCTGTGATTCTTTGCCTCCTAATTCTCTTCTCAATACTTTCTCACTTACTTCGATTACGAGTTTACCAACCTGGTTTTTTACTTCGGTGATGGCCGCCATTTTTTGGGTTTCAATGGCAGCTTGTGCTTCTACCATAATCTTATTCGCCTCAACTTTTGCCTGGTCTTTTGCCTCGTTAATAATCTTATCCTTTGTTTCTCTTGCCTCTTTCAGCATCTGCGCTCTTTCCTCACGTGCTTTTGCTAATAGAGCTTCATTTTCACTCTTCATTTGAGCCATCTCTGCCTTTACTTTTTCAGCGGCCGCAATAGAATTAGCGATATTGCTTTCTCTTTCATTCAATGATTTAAGAATGGGCTTCCACGCAAATTTTTTCAACAATAACAGTACTACCACAAAGGCTACTATCGTCCAAACAAAAAAACCAAGATGGGGAGTTAACAAACTCATAGAAGTAAATATTATAAATCTTTAATTCAAAAACTTTTTAAGTAACTGCACCCTCTGCCCTGTGCTTCAGGTACAGTACTGACTTTGGGAAGTATGATTACTTCAGAACCGCCAATAAACCAGCGATTACCGCAAACAGTGCCACACCTTCTACGAAGGCAGCTGTCAGGATCATACCACCACGGATGTCGTTTGCAGCTTCCGGCTGACGGGCAATAGCCTCAGTAGCACCTTTACCGATCTGACCGATACCGATACCTGCACCAATAGCAGCTAAACCAGCACCTACAGCACCACCAAAGTGAGACCAGCTTCCAGAAACTTCCAACAGAATGTTCATTAAATCCATGACTCTGATTTTATAATTAAAAAAAAACTTATGCTATTAATGATGGGGGTCCTCTTCAAAATGAGGGTCACCGACTGCCTGGCTGATAAACACCGCTGTTAGATTAGTGAATATATAGGCCTGGATAAAAGCTACCAAAATTTCAATTACATAAATAAACACCGCAAACGCAATAGATACTGGTGCAAAAGCCACACCGGCGACTTTGGTCATTTCTGCAAAAATGAAGATCAAACTCACGAAGCTCAATATAATGATGTGTCCGGCCGTCATGTTAGCGAACAACCTGATAATAAGCGCAAAAGGCTTGGTAAACACACCCAACAGCTCTACCGGTAACATCAATATCTTGACCGGTACTGGCACACCAGGAAACCAAAATATATGACCCCAGAAATGACTGTTGGTGCTGAAAAGAATCACTACCAGTGAAATCAGGCCCAGCACAGCTGTGAAGGCAATGTTACCTGTAACGTTCGCACTACCCGGGATCAATCCAAATAAATTGTTGATAAGGATGAAAAAGAAAACAGTGAGCAGGTAGGGTAAATATTTTTTGTATTTGTGACTGAGGTTCGGTTTGGCGATATCATCTCTTACAAACATGATCACGGGCTCGATGGCATTTTGCAGGCCTTTTGGCGCTGAAGTAACACCCTGCCCGGATTTATATTTCTTAGCCATGTTGGTGAGAATTAAAAACAGCACCAGCAAAGCCACGAACATCTGCACTACGTTTTTGGTAAGAGAAAAATCATAAACTTTTACAGCTTCATCCACCGCGCCATCTTCTTTCACAGCAACTATATCGTGTCCTTCCAGCTTATAACCATTGTGAATTTCCTCTCCATGATGAAATTTCGAGGACATAAAGAAATCGAGGCCTCTTTGAGGGGAATAAAGGATCACAGGCAGAGGCAAAGTAGCGTGAAAGTCATGGCCGCCCTCTTTTTTGATGGTAAAAAAGTGAAACTCATGGGCATCCGCGATGTGATCCAACATTTCCTTACCTGGGTCAAATTTGGTCTCCGTCCCCTCTCCTTCACCAGCAAAAGCCATATGGGAAGAAAAAACAAGAAACAGACTGAAAACCGCTACTGATAAGGATTTGAAAGGTCTGAAAGCCATATGGGGTCCTGAAATTTGGCGCAAAGATAAGGGTGGGTAGGTGAAAAACCTTGACTTAAGAAAATTACTCCCTGCCTTTTTCTTCCAGGTATTTTTTGATCTTTTCCAGGTAGATGACGTCTGTTTGGTCTTTTGGCCGGTTAACGGCTTTCTTATTGGCAATTAAATGATTAATGTGAAGAAAAGGAATTTTTAACCCCTCGATTTCTGCCAGCGAAGCTAATTGAAGGCATTCCCCGAACGTATAGCCTTCCAGCCCTTTCATATCAATTAAAAGATCGACACGAAGACCATTATTTAGGTGAAAATCTGTCCATCCGGGAACTATTTGCAGCGTTTTGAGCAGGTAATAATCACCTAATCCTGCTTCCCGAAATGCTTTTCTGAGGTTTTCCCTATTCATCTCAGTATCCTCAATCCAAATGTCAATATCATCAGTAGTACGTTGATAGCCGTTTAAATTAGTAGCTACACCACCAACCATTATATAATTGACCTGGCATTCATTGAGATGTTTCCAGAAGTTTAATAATTCCTCGTCAAAGATATCCATCAGTGTTTGTTATCAGGGCTAATCGGCTTGTGAGTTATTTTTGCTTTAGCCAGCATCCGATTTAATTTCATCAGGCGAGTCATTACAAAAAATCGTTCTTGTGGCGTTCGATTCAATGCTTCAATAATTTGATCCATTTCTGCTTTTTCATAAAAGCTGTCCGGTTCCTGCAAAAAATTTTTATGCAGGGCCAATTGCTCATCATGTGTTAATTGGCTGTATTTTTTCACACATGCAAAATACTAAAAATATTAGATTTTACAGCTTCGCAGGATGCTTTTCGAATTGCATTTCATGTAATTGACTATAAAATCCGCCTTTTTGTAAAAGCTCTTCATGGCTGCCCATTTCTTTGATTTCACCTTTATCCAGCACGATGATTTTATCCGCTTTTCGTATGGTAGATAACCGGTGAGCAATGACGATAGCTGTTCTGCCTTGTATCAATGTATCGATAGCATGCTGAATGAGTTGCTCACTTTCTGTATCGACGGAAGAAGTGGCTTCATCCAGGATCAATATTGCAGGATTGTACAACAAGGCACGGATAAAAGACAATAATTGGCGTTGCCCCATAGAAAGCGTGGCCCCTCTTTCCATCACATTGTAATCATAACCGCCCGGCAGTTGCATGATAAAATCATGCATATCGATCAATTTCGCCGCCTCAATCACTTTTTCTTTCGGAATGTCAGGATTGCGCAGCGTAATGTTGTCCATCACAGAACCGGAAAAAAGAAATACATCCTGCAACACCACCCCGATATTTCTTCTTAGAAAGTCAAGATCATATTTTTCAATATTTACATCGTCAATCCGGATAGCTCCTTTTTGAATGTGATATAGCCGGTTCAGCAAACTGATGATTGTTGTCTTTCCACTACCTGTGTGACCTACAATGGCAACTGTTTCCCCGGGTTTTATCAGGAAACTGATATCTTTTAATACGTAGTGTTCATCTTTATAAGCAAACCAAACTTTGTCCAACTCTACCTTGCCTTCAACGGCAGTGTCGTGTTTATAAGCAGGTGCATGTGATTCAGGAATAAAGTCATCATTATCCAATACTTTAAAAACCCGTTCACTCGCCACCACTCCCATTTGCAATACGTTAAACTTATCGGCCAACACCCGCAAAGGACGGAACAAAAGGTTCAGACAAAGAATAAATGAAATTACAACCCCTTGCTGGCTCTGCTGAAGTGACAAGGCTTCTTTTGCAGTCCACCACACCACGAGCCCGATAGAAAGGGCCAGTACAATTTCTACGACAGGGAAAAAAACGGAGTAAGCAAATATGGCTTTGATATTAGCATTGCGGTGCTGGCGGTTTATTTTCCGGAATTTTTGAAACTCTCTTTCTTCGGATGCAAAAGACTGCACCACCTGCATCCCAGTCAGGTGTTCCTGCACAAATGCATTGAGGCTCGCCACTGCATTACGCACTTTAAAAAAAGAAACATTGATGCTCTCTTTAAAATAATAAGTAGCGATAATAATAATGGGAAACGGAATCAGTGCAATAAGCGTCAACTGCCAGTCGGCCCAAAACATATAGGCTAATACACAAGCTATTGATAAAAGATCAGCAATGATAGGAACAAGGCCTTCGGCAAAGATATCGTTGATGGACTCGATATCATTGATGGTTCGGGTGGTCAGCGTACCGATCGGCGTTTTATCAAACTGCGAAAGATTTAAACCCAGTATCTTTTTATAAACAGCAATCCGCATATCTTTTACTACTGATTGGCCAAGCCATGCAGTGGTAAAAGAAAAGAAAAAACGCATAGCGGTTTCCAGCAATATCAGGCCCACCTGGATCAACGTAATGGTAACCACCATATCCGCTATCGAGTTAGCGATATATTTATTTACCGTTAATTGGATCAGGAGAGGCCTTACCGGTGTAATAAAAGCCAAAAGAATAGCCAGAATGACGGATATATATAATTTTCGCTTATAAGGAGCAGCGTATCCGAATACCCGTCGCAATACAGCGATATCAAATTTTTTTGGCGAAGTTTCTGACAATGCGTTCAATTATAGAAACAGCAAATGTAGGAATAAACCTATGAGCTATCAGGCTGAAATGATGAGTGACATGTTAAAATATACAACCGGTATTTGTCTTTTATAAATCACCTGTTTCCTCTCCGGCAGCTTTGCGATATGCTTTAATAAAGATAGCGCCAAGGTTTTTATAAGGTGGGATGTAATCTTCAAAACCTTCTACAGCAGTTTTTGATTTGAATTCTTTCCAGAATGGCAACCAATCTATGCCATGACCATTTCTCAGTTTTTCTGTCAGCAATTGGAAGAAAGGCTTGTTAATGGCTGTTTTACCAATTTGCTTGGAAGCGATAATATGCGCATCGGATGATTTATGCAGAATAGAATCGATCAAATGAAAACCACCGCATGATCCCATGAAAACAATGCGGGATGCAGGATCCATGTAGCCGATGGTTGAATTGGCAAAATAGCTATGTCCGCGATGGATAGTAACAGTTGGGTGAAGATTATTTTTTTCAAGGTATTCTCCCAATGCCTGCTGCGCCCTGTCATCCTCACCCGTTTCTTCAGGAAGAGGCTTATTGGCATAGATGAGCACCGGTTTACCTTTTATAGATTTTATTACAATCCATTGCGGGTTGCTGCGATCGATGGTCCAGTTGCCACCGGCAAACATATTTTGAAAACCAGTAAATATGCTCTGCCCATCTTTATCACCATAAAAAAAGACTTGGGCAATTACCTCTCCTTTATCATTGGTGAGCGAAGAAAAAGGAACATTATAAACCGGCGGTATTCCCAGTTCTTTGGTCAGGTCAATATTTTGGGTGGAATCTGCTGACAGGAAAAGTTTATTGAGGATATTATAAATCACAATACCCTTTGTGTTATTCTCATCCTGGTTACGCTTATAATTCTCCTGCACCAGTGACAAAACTTCGGATGCCAGTTTTTTATTTGTTTCGATAATACTGGCGTAAGAATCTGCTACATCTACCCCGTCTTCTAACCCTTCAGTTTTTTCGAGCCTGCCTACAAATGCTTTCATCAGGTTGGTGGCGTCATCGTGAGCGGGAAAGGAAGAAAGGAAATTGCCCAATGTATTATACGCTGCCGCCTGGCTAATGAATTTACGATAATGATCGAATCTTACACTTAATAATAAAGAATCACCCCGGTTACCAATTTTTTTCATCATCAACGGATAAACACCATTGGTATAGCTCGACGTATAAATCAGTCCGTCTGTCAATACTGCGAGGTAATATAATTCCTGGGCATTGAGCGGTTGAAGACATCTGAAACGAACAGCATCGGGTTCGTTGTGCAAGCCATTTATCGTTGTAACAAAAACGTCCTTGGCTTTCTTTTCCAGTTTTGCCGTCAGATCTTTAAAAGCAATGGCTGTATCCTTATTGAGGAGCCTGTCCATGTAATCCAGTTGGGTTTTCACCAGCAACCGGTAATACTGAACCGAATCGCTTTCCGCGACATCAATTTCCTCAAAGGTCATTTTGCCTTTTACAATATTGTCGAGGAAAGGAAAATACTGCTGCCCGCTTTTACTTCTGGACATCCGCGTCACCGCTTTTACAAATTCATCATCATTGATGTTGCGGATAATAGCGCCGAGTTTATTCCCCGCCTGTGCATAGGTGTACAATTGACCGGGGTATTTTTTACCCATCACTTTTATCAGGCTGTCTGCAAACGGAACGTTTGGATTGTCTTTAAGCGTAATAAAAGTTTCAGCGGGCCGAAGTGTACAATATTTCAGGATCAATAAATCTTTGGTTGATTGGTAACCCGGGTTTCTGTCAAAAATCCCTGACGCAAGGATGGCAGTACCTACATCATAAGGAAGTGATTGTAGTATCGGTTCTATGCTTTGACCGGCCTTATCTTTCTGAAAACTTTTTTCGTAAGCCTCGATAACAACAGGCAGGTTTAAAACATTCAGTTTCCTGTTCCGGAAGTTTAGCCTGACGTATTTTAAGATATTTGAAGTGCCTGTCAGGTAATTGACTTTCAACCGGTGATCCAATAACGAATCTGTTTCTATCTTATACTGGAATTCATCAATCTCATTGGTGATCACCTTGGTCAACCGCACGTTTATTTCCTCGTTGGTAGAGATAACAAATTGGTTATCTGTTTTTCCATCAGCTGCCAGCAAAGATTTTTGTTCTTTATCAATAGCTTCATGATTGATGAGCCGGCGAAATTCCGGTTTAAAGTTTTTGAGATAGGTGGTATCCATTTGCGCCTGCGCCGTAAGACTGGAAGAAAGGAAATGGAGTACGAGAAAGGGTAGTATGTATGTTGCCAGTTTTGCCATAAGATCAGACTGTAAAATTAATAACCAAACCTGAGATTAGCCAGACTATTGCCCGCCAACATTTTAAAGACGTCAAAGTGCACTAAAGGTTGGCATAGTCAGCCGGTAATTTATCCTCAAAATCATGCCTGAGATTAACTTATCATTAAGTCTGTATGAACAAACCTCCTAAATTTTCCGGTGCTATAAAATCCAAGTAGGTTTGCGCAAATTTTCAACGGCTATGGAAAACAAAACAGGTAAGGTGCTGATCGCTGATGACGAACCGGATATATTAGAAATATTGAAATACAACCTTGTTAGTGAAGGATATGAGGTTATTACAGCGAAAGATGGCGACGAGGCACTGGAAAAGGCGAGGAGAAATATGCCCGACCTGGTAGTTCTGGACGTAATGATGCCAAAGAAAACCGGTGTGGAGGTCTGCCAAATCTTGCGGGCACAGCCTATTTTCAAAGACACCTTGATCATCTTCCTCACGGCTGTCAACGATGAAGGCACCCAAATCAAAGGACTTGAAACTGGTGCTGACGATTATGTAAGCAAGCCCATTAGCCCGAAAGTGTTTTTGAGCCGGGTGAATGCACTTTTTCGCCGGCTGAATAAAAAAGAAGCTAAAACACTCGAGATTGGTAACCTCACTATAGATCCTGAACGTTTTATTACACAAGTCGATAAACAGGATGTAGTATTGGCCAAAAAGGAATTTGAGCTTTTACATTTACTCGCCCAAAAGCCCGGCCGTGTATTTCTTCGCAATGAAATACTCAACCAGGTTTGGGGAAATGATGTTATTGTTGGCGACAGAACCATTGATGTACATATCCGTAAGATCAGGCAAAAATTAGGCATTGATTGTATTACTACAGTGAAGGGTGTGGGATATAAATTTGAACTATAACCCCCCCCCCAACCCCTTAAGGGGAGCAATGAAAACACTTTCTTGTTCCTGTACCTTGTGCCTTGTGCCTTGTACCTTTACTTTATGTTTTCCATAAAAAATATTTCACCACGGCAACTTTCGGCATTTACCGCATTGGCGTTAGCAGTACCCATCGGTTTATTTCTTTGGTATGTGGAAAAAGACTGGATCATTGCGCTTGTCTGCTTTGCGGTTATTTTTATCGGTAGTTATTTCCTGATCTCCTTCGTGCTGGAACGTTTTATTTATCGGAAGATAAAACTCATCTATAAGTTTATCTACCAGACAAAGGCCACTAAACGGGAAGAGACTTACTACAAATACATTTTGCCTAAAAAAAGCATTGATGAAGTAAGAGAAGATGTAGAAGCCTGGGCCAGCGAAAAAAAGGAAGAAATTGAATTGCTGCAAACCAATGAGCGGTTTCGCAAAGAGTTTTTACAAAACCTGTCGCATGAATTTAAGACACCCATTTTTGCGATACAAGGCTATGTGGATACCCTACTGCAGGGAGCATTGGAAAACCCGGCAGTGAATAAACGGTTTTTGGAAAAAGCTGCCACCAATGTGGAACGTCTTACCAACCTGTTGACTGACCTGGATGAAATTTCCAAACTGGAAAGAGGCGAACTGCATTTGCTAAAACAAAATTTTATCATCCAGGACCTGGTAAGAGAAACGTTTGAAAGCATCTCCATCGTCGCCGAACAAAAAAATATTCGTTGCTTTATCAAAAAAGGTTGCGAGTCGCCATTGATGGTTTTTGCCGACAAAGAAAAAATCAGGCAGGTATTATTAAACCTTGTTGAGAATTCTATTAAATACGGCAAACAAAATGGAACGATAGTCGCCAGCATGTATAAGACCGATGAAAAACATGTACTGGTTGAAATAAGTGACGATGGCATTGGCATTCCTGAAAAATTTCTGCCCCGTATTTTTGAACGTTTTTACCGCACCGACAAAGGCAGAAGTATGGATGTAACAGGCAGTGGTTTGGGCCTGGCTATTTGCAAACACATTGTCGAAGCCCATGGGCAAACCATTCATGTGCGCAGCAGAGAAGATGTAGGCACTACAATCGGTTTTACACTGGAAAGAAGAAAGGATTAATCTTTTTTACCTGCGTTTTGATACAATAGCCAGGTCACTGGCATTGTCCCGGAATTTTTCTCCTACCAATTCAGCTATCAATCCTGCAATCTGTTGTTGATACAACTGTTGATTGTCTTTTACTTCTCCCAACGGCTCAATAGAGGGGCCTAGCAGGGCTAGCCAGGTTTGTGAAGAACCGCGAATAAAACTACTGTGAGACGACCATTTATCCCTGCGGCTACCACGCCCATGATCGGTGGTGATCAGGATAGTGGTATTGTCTTTATATCCGGGCGTTGTTTGTATCCAATGCCAGAGCTCTGCCAGCATACGATCTATTTTGTTAGCTTGTTCAAGATACAAATCATACCGGCGGCTATGTGCATATTCATCTGTTTCGCCAAGTCCGAGAAATAAAACTCTTGGGCGATGTTGCTGCAAATATTCTTTGGCAGTTAAAAAAGTCAACTGATCATGGCGGGTACCACCTTTGTTATAAACAGCTTCTGCCTGCACTTTATCAATCAACTGTTGCTTGTCAGAGATGTTAGCATTTCCCATGCTTTCATAACCACTGTTGACCAGCATACCACTTCGCTCTTCATTTAAGATATAAGGAAACACATCCCATGATGTAAAGGCCACCACTTTGCCTTTGAACGCCTCTTTTGTGTTCAGGTATTCCAGGACATTGGTATTGCTATTCAGTTTTCGCTTATTGGATGCCACCAGCAGGTCTGTATTGCCGGTTAGTATTTCATTGTAACCGGGATAAGAGAAATTATAAATATTAGCGGTATTTACTTTATTGCCTTCCTGCCTGTTTCCATAGAGTTGACCTTTTTTAGCAAGGATACTCCATAAAAACGGCATTAATTTCTGGCGGCGTTCTTTTTCGCTGTCGGACCAATACAACATTTTCATGGTGGCGGTATCGGGTGTGTACTGCGTATTATTAATAAGCGAAGGATCAACTCCGGTAAAAAGTTCCTGCCAGCGAAAACCATCTACAGTAATGATGATAAGATTGGGTGCAGGCTGCTTGTTTACGGAATCTTTTACCGGCAGGCTAACTGTTGCTGCGGATAAATCCTTTGCTGGTTGTAATAAGGGCAAAACAGCGAGAAGAATGGTAGAAACTACAATGGTTCTCATTAACGGAGGTTTTGCAAAGAAAGAAAGCAGGTATAAACTGGATGTTAACAGGTAGTCACTATAGTGTTAAGAAATATACCGGCAACAAGCTCTTTACAAAACTCATTCTTTGTCTTTCTATTCATCACAATTGTATAATACTACCGTAATACAGAGTTTAAATACAATGTCAATCTTTGCCAAACCTCTGAAATGCAAAAACGCCCCGTTGATGTTGCAGTAGTATCCGACCTCCATCTCGGCACTTATGCCAGCCGTGCCAGGGAATTTGTCACTTATCTCAAAAGCATTTCACCCCGGCTACTGATCTTAAACGGTGACATTATTGATGGATGGCAATTCAGCAAACATTATTTTCCTGCCGTTCACATGGCCGTTATACAGGAAATATTCACCCTGCTTTCCAGTGGTACCCGGGTGATCTATATCACCGGCAATCATGATGAAATGCTGCGCCGCTATTCGGATATTCATCTTGGCAATTTTCAATTGACCGATAAAGTAGTTATCGAAATTAACGGCAAGATGACCTGGATCTTTCATGGCGATGTGTTCGATCATACTACCAGAGGACAGGCAAAATTGTGGACAAAACTGGGCAGTAACGGTTATGCATCATTGCTGGCCTTTAATGGCTTTGTCAATTGGGTCATGAAACTCATAGGAAAGAAAAAATTATCGTTATCTAAAAAGATCATGGAGCAGTTTAATAAACGAATGGTGAATATTGAGGCATTTGAAACACTAATAGGCGAACTGGCCATTGAAAAAAATTACGACAGCGTCATTTGCGGCCATATTCATCAGCCACAAAAAAGAATAATCACTAACGACAAAGGCAGTGTCACATACATGAATTCCGGTGATTGGGTAGAACATCTCACCGCTTTAGAATACCATGATGACGACTGGCATATTTATAACTACGACGCTGCCATTATGAAAACGGTGGAAGTATTACCCGCCAAACCGCAACCCGAAGTGATGACAAATGAAATAGCTATCTATCTCCATTCACTGGCATTGCAAAAAACGGCGATGTAAAAAATTTACAAGATGAAAATCTTTTATGCAGTACAAGCTACAGGCAACGGTCATATCAGCAGGGCGATGGAATTGTTACCACACCTGCAACAGTATGGCAACGTGGATATATTCCTGAGTGGCAACAATAGTAACCTGGCATTGGATGCACCTATTAAATACCGTAGCAAGGGATTGAGCCTATACTATAATTGCAATGGTGGCCTGGATTTCTGGCAGTTGTTTAAAGAGTTTCAGCCGTTGCGCTTAAAACAGGAGATCAGGGATCTGCCCGTTGAAAAATATGATCTTGTCATTAACGACTTTGATTATATCACCGCAGCCGCCTGTGCCAAAAAGAAAATTCCATCCGTCAATTTCGGGCACCAGGCCAGCTTTCAATCAATGTATACACCACGTCCTGCGATAAGAAGCAAGGCGGGTGAATGGGTGCTGAAAAATTATGCAAAAGCCACTCATAATATCGGTCTTCATTTTAAAGCCTATGATGATTTTATTTTCACCCCAGTTATTAAAAGGGAAATACTGGACGCTGAACCGACCGACGCCGGTTATATCACCGTATATCTTCCCTCCTATTGCGAACCACAGCTTCTCTCGATCTTCAGTCCGTTTACAAATACCCGGTTCGAGATCTTTTGTTCTCAAACAACGCAGCCAAAAACACATGGACATATTACCCTGCTTCCGGTCAACAAGGCCCTATTCAACAAAAGCTTTATTCATTGTTCCGGCATTATCACCGGCGGAGGTTTTGAAACACCAGCGGAAGCATTGCATATGGGCAAAAAAATCATCAGCATACCGATACGAAGCCAATATGAACAACAATGTAATGCAGCCGCGTTGAAACAACTCGGCATACTAACGCTGACAAACCTGGACGCCGAATTCAGCAATCATTTTTATAAATGGATGAATGAAAGAAAAAGTTTAAAGATGGATTATAGCAAGACAGTGCCGCAGAGCCTGGATTATCTTTTTAACAATGTCTATTCTTCACTGAAGAGAGAAAAACCGGAGTTGCAGTTATAAAATTATCCCACTACTTCATTACCTGGTCAATCTCCGCATCGCCTTCTTCATCTTTAGGTTTGTGATAATCCTGCTTTAGCTGGTCTTCAAATTGTTTCTCATCTTTTACATTTCGCCAAACCAGGAAAGCAATGAATGCAATGGCGACAATACCAATGATAATTATTACCGGCCAGTTCATGGTTGAAAATTTAAACAAAGTTATTTCACTGTTCCTGCCGCCTGTATTAAATTTTTAATCGGCGTGGTGTCCAATTAGCTTTTGCCTTGTATTTTTCAGGACTAATTGCCGTCAAAGATTATTGGAAAAAGACATGCCTTGAATTCATCTTTTTTAAATAAAGTTGCGAGGTCCCGCCGGTATGGTGGGGCTTCGCACTGGATACAACTAAAAAAATGCTGTAAAGTTTTCTTTACTTAATCGAGTAAGGCCGGCATGTATACTTTGACCTTGCCATCATTTTCTGAACTCACCACCAGTATGCTGCGCTTGTTGGGACTGTCTTTCGCAGAAATAAACAACACTCCTTCCGGTGCATCACCCGTTTCCAATATTTGCAGGAACTGCGGCTGCAAAGGATTGGACACATCGTAAATAGCTACCGCATCAGCTCTTTCCATACCAACAAAAGCCAACTGCGTTTTATTTACTTCGCCAATGGCGATGCCTTCAGGTTCGGTGCCCTTGCTGTCACTGCGGTCATCATCATAAAAACCAGCGAGGCCCGCTTTCTTATCCAGTTCGTTTTTGCTATCAAACAAGATGTCACCGGTATTGCCGTTCCATACGCTGAATGAACGGGCGCCAAAGGAATAAAGTGCATCATAATTATTGGTGGTGAAATTCTTGCCCAATGTGCTGGTAATATTTAAGCGGCCCAGGTTCTCCGGTAATTTGAGTGACGCGGCATTGGGAAACAAGACAGGATTTAATACAACCGAAGAAGAACTGACTCTTGTTTCTTCCGCAAAAGTGCTGTACTCCCTTGCGTCACCCTCGTTGGCGGTAAATAAATAGGGGATGCCTTTATTGTCTTCAAGCACTGCAATCGCATCAGGCATATAAATACCATATACCGGCCAGGGATTAAAACTAACGGCGCCTAACGGCCTGTCACTGGGATCGATTGCGTTTTCCGGGAGATTATAATTTTTAAATCCTAATGGAAAGATATTTGTAATGCCTTTGCCCCGCAGGTCAATCTTTGCAATGGCATTATTTTCCTGCAATGTTACCCAGGCCGTTCTTGAGTCGGCCGCAATGGTAATATACTCCGGTTCCATGTCCTGCGCAAAAGAGGCACCCGGACCAAACTTGCGAAGACCTTTACTTTTTAACTCTTCTTCCATCCCGGCAAACGATGAAAAATCAAGTGTAATAGCGGCATAACTATTCTTCAGGTCAATAATCGAAACGGTTCCCAAAGGATCAATTGAATAATCTGTATTGGGTTCTCCTTCGTTGGCTGTAAGAATATATTTGCCATCGGGACTGAAGGTAACCATATCGGGCAATGCACCTACCGTTATCACCTTTTCTTCGCTTTCGTCCGCCGTATTGAAGACAACAAGTTTGCCTGCATTTGTTTTCGGTATGGCTTCAATTGCCGCAGCCAGCAAACCATCTTTTACAGCTACACTATTTACCAAACCACCGTAGGGAGCAACACTAATGCTGCGGAGAAATTGCGGCTGCGTGGGATCAGCAAAGTCAATCACATCGATGCGATTATTACCGGCAGAGTTGTTTACCACGAAAAGCTTGTTTGTCTCCGGATCAAAGGCCGAAATTTCTGCGGCGCCCAAATCGCCAATATCAATGGACCCGGCCAACGAAAAGCTGCCAATGTTTTCTTTCACATGCGAAAAGCGGGACAGTAATTTTTCGGTGGGCAATTCATCCGTTGCAACAGGTTCAAATGTTTTGCGGCAGGAAGCCATTAACAGCGATGTTGCTGCAAGCAGTAGATAAGTTTTAGTTGTCATGCTGATTATAAATTTGAAATGGCAACGTAAGGCAATCAGTTTACCGGCATGTTACCAGTTAATTATGATAGTGTTAACTAACCCCCCTCTGTATACAAGCGGGAGCTGGCTCTTAAAACTTAACATTGGATGACGCCGCTATGCATTATTTTTAAGTTATCAAATTGTAAACAAATGGCTGACGGCAAAAAAACGAAAGGCAAAAAAACTTCGCTGAAAAAAGAAATATTCCTGCAGGTATTTAATCAATTATCCGGTAATATGGAATGGCTGAAAATGCATGTGGGAGAAAAAAAATGGGGCAACCGGATAAAAAAAGCCGCCAAATTGCTGAGCGAAGGGGTAAAAGAAAAAAAATCAAAGACGGTCAAGTCAACAAAAACCGAAATCACTAAAAAAGATACTTCCGGCTCTACCCCAACTCCAATCGCGGAGCAGTTAACTTAGAAATGGTAAGATAAAAATAGTGGCAGGAAACGGTATGCACCTTCGGTTAACATGCCATTCCTGTGCTTTGGTTATAAGAAGTTGCCGGCATTTATTGTTTGAAGTACTTCTTGTTCTTTCATAATCAACTGTCCATACAGCCCAAAACCCAACGTCTGCTGCTTCTCCAGTATTACATCTTCACCATCCCTCCTGCCCGGCAGGCTGGGCACGCAGCTATTTAAAAATTAAAGTTCACAGATAGCCAGGCACTTCTTCCAACTGCATTGATACCTGATCCATGCGTTCTATAATCCTCATTAAAAATATTTTGGATTCCTGCATTTAATTGAACTATAGAAAATTTATATCCGCCAAATAAATTAAACACTTTCCAGCCCGGCGTACCGCCTGCCGGAATACGGTTATCATCCTTATCGCCCTGCGCCAATCTCTTTTGACTGGAAGCAGACTGTAATTCGGCTGCTGCAAACCATTTATTATTTCTGTAAGTACTCATTAATCGGCCATTGAAAGGCGGAATCCGGCGCAATGGTTCATTCCTGCTTAAACTTTGTCCGTAAGCATACGCAATGCCCCCGGTGATATTTATATTTTTTATTGCATTCCAGTTGAGTTCTGTTTCTATTCCTTTTATAAAAGCAGATTCAGTATTTTCTTTTTGGTACACCTGGTAACCGCCAATCACCTGACCATCCATCTTTACTCTTGAGATCAGATCGGTTAAATGCATATAATAAGCCGCCACTGTTCCGCTTAAACGCTTTGCCTGAAATTTATATCCGAGTTCTGTATGCTGCGATCTCTCGGGTTTCAGGTCAGAAGTTGGCAGCTCATAACGAAAATCCACAATACCCAATGTACCCATATCATCCACATTCGGCGCCCGGTAACCACTGCTAAATGCTGCATAAACGGTTTGGTTTTTGGTAAGCTGGTACATCAGCGCCGCATTACCCACCCATGCCGATGGGGAAATTTTTACATTGCCCAATGTTGTGTCGCTGACGCGGATGTCAAAGGTATTGAACCGCAATCCGGCATCCACGATCCATTTGCCAAAACCAACATGATGCAACGAATACAATGAATAGTTTCCATATCGGGAATCATCAGGATACAATCCACGTTTGGATGCTGATATTCCCGTTTGCGTATTGATATCTTGCCTTGTGCTGCCGACATTATCGTAATAAAGCTCAACACCCGAATTGGCTGTCCATACTTTCGTAAATTCAGAAAAAACATCGGCAGTAAATCCAATGGTATTGATCTCATCTCTTTCTTTGCGCAAACTGCTGCTTCCATTCTTACGGCTGTTTCGTCCTTCAATGCTTTGTTGATACGAAAAAGTTATTTCTGTTTCTTTAAAAAAAGAAGACTTACCCTGCATATTCATTCTCGCATAACTCAGCAACCGCTGCTGCGGGTCCATTTCATTCACTGCAAAATTTTCAAGAACTATTTTATGATAAACCGGAACATTTTTTTGCTGCAAAAACTGGTTAGCCAGGGTTAGCTGAATATTTTTCTTCAGCAAAATTTTTGCCTTCATATCCAATGACCATTCATCGTAGCCCGATGGAGATTGTCTGCCTGTTGTATCTCCGCCTCTCAAATCGCCAAAATTCTTTTTTACAATTCCGGTGATCAGGGCAAACTTTTTGCCTGAATACATTGCTTCGCCCCGGATCGTTTTTTCCATATCATCCGTTATGTATTTACCGATCACTCTTCCGTGCAATGCGGACTTTCCAGTTGCAAACTGCGGATCAATTGTAAGAACATGAACCACTCCGCCTATCGCATCTGTTCCATATTGCACCGACCCGGTGCCTTTGGCCACTTCAATACGTTTGATAGTAAAAGGATCAATCGTATTCAGGTATTGATTAGGCCCATACCGGAAAGTAGAATTGTTTAAACGGATGCCATCTACCAAAATGAGTGTTTGATTACCGGTAACACCTCTTACAAAAAGAGAGCCTCCACCATGATTCGTTTTTTGTACAAAAACCCCGTTCGTACCCATCAATGCTTCAGGCGTAGTACGGGAATTTTTCTCAGCAATAGACTGCTGCGACATTGTACTGACTGAATAAGGAACCAATAAGCTTTGCTGCTGATGCCGCTGAGCTGTCACTACCACTTCATCTAATGAACGGATGGCGGTATCTTTTTTTTCATCTGCCTGCTGTGCTGAAACAATAACGGCAGGAAACAGCGATGCTATAACAATTAATTTCCTTTTCATCATTTCCTATTTATCATCATCGTCGTCTTCAACCATTTTTATAAAAGCACTTCTTCTGGGTGCCGGCATGACACTGTCTTCGCCTTTTACTGCTTTCCAGATCACTTCGCTGAAAACAAGATCGGGAATGCGGTCTTCTTTACTGAAATCAAAAGTTTCGCTTAATCTTGCTCCGGCAGTATTTTTTGTATTCTTTTCATTCAGATCAACATTGACCGCTACTGATTGAAAGGGTGAAAGATCAGGAGTAGGAGTAAAACATCTCCACATTGGTTCTGCCGCAGCATCATACTGGCTCATCGGGGGCAAACCTAGTATTAACTCAATCGTTCGTAACATAGAACTGGTGGAATACATGGTGTGATCAATAAACTTTCTTTTTACAAAGCCACCCGCTACATACGCTGTACTTCTGTGGGCATCTACATGATCGGGGCCATTCTGTGCATCATCCTCGATTATAAAAATGGCGGTCTCTTTCCAAATCGGGCTTTTGGATAAATACTCAACAAACAAACCGACGGCCCAATCATTATCGGCTACATGAGCAAAAGGTGTGGGGCTTCCAAGCTTCGCTCCTTCTGTGTGATCATTGATAAATCTCAATGAGTTGAAACGAGGAACTGCATTCACAGCCAGCAAAGAATCAAATTCTCTTTTCCATTGATAAAATCTTGTTGTGTCTCTCACCGATTCATCCCAACTGGTGAAGTAAGGACAAAAATGATTTTCCAATACTTTAATGTTGGCTTTATAATCATCGGCAAATTCACCATAGGTTCTGTATGTAACGCCGGCCCGTTTGCAATAATCCCAAATAAAGCCGCGATCAGGGTTTGCAATTTCACGATTGCCTTCAGCATCATAACTACCGCCTCTGCCGCCATAGCTTGTTGGCCATGTTTTTTCGAGATAATCATTGGCATTGGCCGCCGTGCTCCAATTGTGACCATCGGCACTTACTTCACCATCCACATAAAAATTATCGAGCAATACAAACTCCCTGGCAAGCTTATGCTGATTGGGCGTAATTTTTTCACCGAATAAAACAAGGCTGGTATCTCCATTGCCTTCGGGCATATCGCCTAATACCTGGTCATAGGTCCTGTTTTCTTTGATAATATAAAATACATACTTTATAGGTGAGGGATCGCCTACTTTCATCGGGATGGGATTCCCAGGTTCACCTTTAGCATTCATTTCTTTTTCTTTGGAATAAGGCGTGTTGTCATAAACTGTTTTGGACCAGGCAGCCAGTCGTGTAGTGGTTGGTTCATCAATAATGCTAAGTGTTCCCTTAAACAAACCACCGATGTATTCGATCTTACTTTGCTGTTTCCTGTAATCACCATGCTGGTAGTTTACTTCCTGATCAGTCTTTGAAGGGTCCGGGCCTTTTTTGTTCGGTTTCGATGAAAGGCCTTTGCCATTGCTTACAAATATTTTTTTACCAATTACTTTTACATTTGTAGGATACCAGCCTGTTGGAATAAATCCTTTTGATTTACTAAAGCCCGGGTTGCTAACATCAAATACTGCGAGGCAATTATTATCAGCATTGGCTACATACAAAGTCTTTTGATCTTCGCTTAAGGCGAGGCCATTGCTGGCAGAACCGGTTGCTGCATCAGGATATAAAGCGGCATTTAAAACTTCCAATACTTTTCGTTGTGTAATATCAATGACGGAAACGGCATTATCTCCTGCATTAGCAACATAGAGGTGTTTCCCGGTTTTTGATAACAGTAATTCATTAGGGTTTTCTCCCACGGTGATTTCTGAAACAATGGTTTTGGAAGCAATATTAAATGCCAGCACTTTCTTTCCTCCCCACAGTGAAATGTAAAGCTCTTTTTTATTGGCGGACAACAAACAGCTATAAGCCGCTTCACCGAGTGATTGCTGGTAAGTAATCTTTTTTGTACTGAGATCAATGATGTATAAAGAATTATTCTCTTTGGTGACAACGAACATTTTTTTTGCCAGGTCATCTATCTCTATCCCTGCCGGTGAAATTTTCTCCGGCCATTTTTCTCCCAACTTTATACTGTCCACCAACCGAAGCTTTTTGTTTGACAAGGCATATTTCAAAATCCAGTTGTCATTTCCACCACTTGCATACAAATATTTTTCATCCCCGCTGAATTTTAGTCCATACCATGATTTGGGAACAGTAACTGCATCAAATACCTTTTCCGTTACAGGATTAATCAACTGGATGCTCTGCACACTTTGTCCATTATTCGTAACTGCCATCAGAGTTTTTGATTTTGAAACTGCGATATTCAGCGGCAGGTCTCCAAGTGGTAATGAGCGGCCCGCAGGCGACAGTGTCCAGCCATTGGGAAGAATTACTTTTTTGGAAAGAGTTTTTTCAGTTTGTACAGTCTGTCCATTTAATAAAACGGAAATCAACAAACAGGCAATGGTTGAAAATGTGTATCTCATGTTTAAGTTGATTGAGGAAGTTTAATTTTCTTTTTTTTTCATAAAATGATCACAGCTTCATTTTCATCATCTCTCAAAAAAGCTGTTTTGAATCTTATGGGACGTCATAACGGTAATAGTTTTCTCATCTTACTAAGAATTGAACTATTTCAAATCCTGCTTATTTATCCACTTTTTTCTGCTCTCAAAGCTAAATGAAAAGAAAACGGAGCTATGCATGCTCCGCTTCTTTTTTATAACAAGTTTTTCTTTATTCCGCTGCGCAACCGATTGAAATTTTATTTGATCAGCCACATTTCTGCATTGATGTCGTCATTGCCGCTAAACTGTCTTTGCAATGCATCACCAAGATTAGTTCCGTTAGTTGTTCTTTCGGTACCGGGATATTGAAAACGTTTTGGTATCAAACCGCTGTTGCCTGTACCAGGACCACCTTTTGCAAATTCGGGAATACCTGTGCGGCGATAATTATAATATGCTTCAAATCCTGAGTTTTGGAAAAAGGCCAGGTATTTTTGTTTGAGTATCTGCGCAAGGCCATTGGCATTATTGCCTGCATAAGTTACATCAGCCTGGCTATAATAATCATTAAAATTGAAATTCACTTTGTAATTAATATAATCGGCGCTTTCACTTACTTTGCCACCTGCTTTGAG
Source organism: Terrimonas pollutisoli (assembly GCF_029360765.1). Classification (GTDB taxonomy): domain Bacteria; phylum Bacteroidota; class Bacteroidia; order Chitinophagales; family Chitinophagaceae; genus Terrimonas_B; species Terrimonas_B pollutisoli. The sequence goes on from NZ_JARKNA010000010.1 coordinate 142,879, forward strand.
GTAATAAAAATCATTGGCTCCGTCTTTGATACCATAAAATCCTATCGAGGCCTGTATTCCTTTTTTATACCAGTCGGCAGCATCACCTGTTATCCAGCCAAGATTTATGGCTTCTGCAATGTTGAAACACATTTCAGGATAACCAATAAGAGCAGTGTTTTCTGCAGTATAAGTTCTGTAATAACGATAGCGGCCATAGAAAGAGTAAACTCCCGGGGTAAACCCTGCACCGTTATCCTGTCCTGCTTTAGTTGACATGTCTGCCAGATCCTCCGCCGGGCTTGCACCAACAAAAGCGGCATGATCAGAGGGCAGAATACCAGCTTTCAATTTTGAACCTGCCGGATCAGCAACAGCAAATACACGGGGATCTTTTAATGATGTCAGCAGGCCAATATGCGTAGATGACATATTGTAACGTGTTGCATCAAATCCAAAATTGTCCGGATTGATAGGATATTTGTTGAAAGGATTGATCCATGCAAACTGCAGGTTATCGCTCATATCAGCCATTACAGGATATTTTGATTTATCCGCCATCACAGCGCTGAACGACGTCTTTACATTCAGATCGGCATCGGCAGCTTTCTTACTGAGAGAAACCAATACCCGCAAACGAAATGTATTTACTACTTTCTGCCATTTACGGAGATCATTGTTAAAATAAAAATCTCCCAGCAATGTATTATTGGCCCCAGCGATGAGTGCAGAAAAATCTGTATTAGCTTCTTCCAGCCATTTCAATACCTGGACAAATATTTCTTTTTGGGTATCATATTTTGGCGTAAGATTCTCTATTCCGGCCAACGCCTCTTTCATAGGCAGATCACCAACCCGCATTGTCATCTCATAAAAGAAATAAGCCCTGAAGAATTTGCCAAGCGCCGCATAAGGATTCATATCGTTGGCTCCCCCGGCTATTGCTTCTTGTTCCATCTTTATCACATTCTTCAATGAAGTGAAAAATAAAGTAGCACCGCCCCAGTTGTATTCCTGGTTGCCATAATAATTATAATTGCAGCAGGCAAACTGGTTCCAGCGTTGCTCCAGGTTCCAGGGACGCTGAAAGCCCGCCATATTTGCTTCAATACCGTTTAACACCAATGCAGCGGGAACTTTTTCCGGTAAATTAGGATCGCTTTCTAATTCTTCGAATTTCTTTTTGCAGGCAGTAAACATCAAGGCTGCTACTGCTACAAGAATTATAAAATGCTTTTTCATTTGTTTATTTTTTATTGTTTTTTGGCCAAATGGAATTCGCCAAATAATCATCCCGGTTGGTGATGAGCATTATCATGGCTCATTTCATATAATGAGTTTTGACTGTTGTAGAATGAGTTTATCAAAAAACAAGATTGACATTGAAACCAAATCTTTTCACAGTAGGCGATTGCAAATTGCTGGAGGTTTGACTGCCGGCATACTGATCAATATCCACATCCTTATGTTTCTTATCAGTGAAATAAAACAGGTTTCTTGCCACAAAGGAAACAGAAGCGCCACGAATAAATGAATTGCCAAGTATAGAAGAAGGCAATGTATAACCAAGCGTTATTTCTCTCAGTTTTGCAAAAGTTTTACTCATCAGGTTTCCTTCGGCCTGTGAGTTGTAACGACTGATATAATCTTGCAAAAATGTTTTAGTCGTGTTGGGTGCAAAAGTCAGGTCTTTGTAATTAGTTATCTGACCAGTAACAGGATCATAAGTTGGAGTGCCGCTGGTGATCACTACTCCCTCACCTACCCATGATTTAACACCAAGATAATCCTGGTAACGGGCTTCACCCATTGCTCCCTGCACTGTTTCGATATGACGGCCACCTCGGAAAGTCTGCCGGCGAATATAATTTTCCATTTTACCACCCACACGTCCATCTATCTGAACCGCCAGGTTGAAATTTTTATAGAAAAATTTATTTGTCAGCCCCCACACCCAATCAGGATTTGCATAACCCAGTATTTGATTTTTTGGTAAAACAATAGGACGACCACCACCATCATTAATAATCTGTCCATCTTCTGTACGGGCATAAGCTCTGCCCTGGTACATATCAAGCCTGTCGCCTGGTTTTACATAAATATCTCCTACAAGAATCGAATCGCTTGGTAACTCTTTATAGGTTTGCCTGTAAGTCGACCAGTTAAATAAAACATCCCAGGAGAAACCGCTTTTTGCTTTTATTGGGTTTCCATTAATGGTAAACTCAACACCTTTAGTAGCATACTTCGCTGCATTTATAAATAAAGAAGTATAACCGGTAGCTTGTGAAATTGGGTTACGGAAAATTTGTGGTCCATCTATATAGGTAAAATAGACCGCATCAAGACTAAGACGATTTTTTAAAAAACGAATATCAAATCCTGCTTCATAGTTGGAGCGGTTAGCTGTTTTAATATCATCATACAAGTTATCCGTATAGTAAGCAGCGCTGCTATTGTTATAATCTAATCTTGTATTGTAAACTTTGCTAACCAGGTTATAGCTGGGCCCGTCATAGGCTGTAGTGTATGCTGCACCATAGCCGATGGGATAAGATGCAGGGCCGATATAGGCCTGCGTACCGCCATCCCTTACACTTGCATAAGAGGCTTTCAGTTTCAGGAAAGAAATAGCAGAAGGCATTTTTACATAATCAGAAACAGCAGTGCTTACTGATACAGAGGGATAAGTGCCGGGTTTACTATCGGGTATAGCAGAAGATTTGTCCCAGCGGATAGTGGCTCCGACATTAATGTAATTCTTATACGAAACATCAAGCGATGAATAAGCACTCAGCACCAGCATCTCTGAAGAAAAATTAGCTGCCTTTACCGGGTTTCTTGAATTAGCAAATGTGTAAACACCCGGAACATTTAAATAGTCGGTAGTGGTAAAATTAGAATTGTACCGCATGTTACGGGCATTACCACCAACGAGACCGGATATACTCAGATCACTAAAGAATTTTTTATTAAACTTCACCAGCAACTCGGTATTGTTTTCAAACAGCTTCCTTATATCTTCACGATAATCTCCCCTTGCTTCTTCACGACCATAAGTGGTGGCGGAGTAAGGAAATTTTTCTGTTCTTAATAAATCATAGGTTGAAACTGATGTTCTTCCTAAAACTTCGAGATTATTATTGATCTTAAAACTTAAACTGGTATAGCCATTCAGGTAATTGAGGTAGTGGCCACGCAGCCATTCTTTCACCAGGAACCAGGGATTATTGTAACGCTGATATTCCGCATATATCTGCTGCACGCCTTCTTTACCCGGCTGCCAGTAATTTTTCATATCATCAATATCCCAATCGGCGCCGCCCCAGATGATAATATTATAGATCATACTGTTGGGACCATAGTTCACATCAGGAACATTAGGTGTGCCCTGCCGGTTGTAGTTTACGTTCGCTTCGAAGCGAAGTTTGGGAGAAAAATTATGGCCGATAAATGTGTTAAAATTAAATCCGTTCAGTTTTGTATTGGGCACTATGCCCTTCTGATAGGTGTTGGATAAAGAAAAGCGCAGATCTGATTTCTCCGTACTTGAAGAAACAGAAATATTATTTGTGCTTAACAAGCCGGTTTGAATAAAACGGCTCAAATTATCTTTTCCTCTTGCCACCCATGGAGTAGCTGTGCGGGTGCCGGTAGCAGGATCAATCGGGCTATCATATTGCGGAATCAACTGACCTTCGAATTTAGGACCCCAGATATCATAGTCCCCATCGTTTAATCCACCGCCTCTCCCATCTACAAAAGAATAACGGCCGTGGTCTCCGGGACCATATTCATCCTGTACTTTGGGAATAGCATTGAATCCCCTGTCGAACATGGTGCTGGAATTAAACTCAACACTAAACCCTCTTTTATCTTTTGATCCTTTTTTTGTATTGATAATAATAGCGCCATTGATAGCCCTGTTGCCATACAATGCTGCGGCAGTGGGCCCTTTTAATATTGAATAGCTTTCAATGTCATCAGGGCTGATATTCCAGGTATCGGAGTTAACGGGCACACCATCTATCACAAAGAAATTAATAGAATTACCTCTTAACAATACTTGGGGTCTGCCGAGTATCTCTGCAGAAGCTCCTACCGAAAGACCTGCTACTTTACCCACTAATCCATTGATGGCATTAGGCTCTCTTGCCTTTAAAAGATCTGCCCCTTTTACTTCCTGTACTGAATAACCTAATTTCCGGGTTTCTTTTTTAATGCCCAATGCTGTCACAACTACTTCATCAAGATTTTTTGTTTCTGCAATTAAGGCAACACTGCCTGATTCGGTTGCTTTTACTTCGCGGATGCCAAAGCCGACATTGCTGATGATGAGCAAATCTTTTTCACCGGCAGGGATGCTAAACTCACCGTTGTTATCGGTAACGGTTGTCGTTTTGCTACCCTTTACTACTACTGTAGCGCCGGGTATTGGTTGCTTATTGTCTGAAGCAATTACTTTTCCGCTAACGGTCCGCTGTGCCATTGATAACAATGACATCGTGAGCAGGAAAAGAAGGAAATGAATTTTTTTAAAGCGGGTCACAAAACGTAGCAGCATAAGGAGAGGTTGATTAGTTTCAGTTTATTGATGCCCGGCGAAATTCAAATTGTAATATGAACGCAGTCTTATGCAGAGATGAATGAATGATTAAGTAAATGTGAAGGAATAGTAAAGACTGCTCCATTATTACTGAATCATAAACTATTGCGGGAGCATTATTTTAACGTGATTTTTGGATCTTCCTTCATTCGCCCCGGCGGAAGATTCGTAAGGTAAAAAGTATCAATGGAAAGGCACGAGGAAGCTTTCTCAAAAGTATTTTCCCGCAAAGGCGCAAAGAAGGCAAAGATCGCAACGATTTGAAAATTATTGATTCATCTTTGCGTCGCTTTTCACTTTGCATTTGTTGCGTGAAATTATTAAACTTTTGAGACAGCCTCTTGATACTACTATCTACGAGCTGTTATCCATGATTTGCTCCCACAAACAATTAGTAAACTGATTACCCGGAAAAGACCCAAAACTCATTTATTTTAAACCGGCAAGCCCTTCTATAAAAAAACCGGGCCTGATTGCTAAGGCCCGGTGATGCTTTCATTTTATAAATCGGTCTGAGAATACTACACGGTGAAAACAAGAATTTAGAAAATCCGGGGGTGAACTCAGCAGTGTGGCCATGCATTTGGCTCGTCAAGCTGGTGATTAGCAATAATGTTGATTGCCGGCCTCAAAAAAACTTCTACGATTGATACTATTAAGGGTTATTATCAGGGCTTTTAAAGAAAACACTTAAGGAGAATGATAAATTCAACTACAAAAAAGGTTGCTGCTAAGGATTAGCTTCGTTTTCCGTTTACTCATTTTATTGAAGGAAATCCCTACCTATGAATTTGCATGATGTTGTTCAAGAGTTAGCTGCGACTATTCCCTGGCAAAAAGAATATCCCCGAAAAAATGTACAAATCTTTAACGAGGTGCATCGCGGACTTCCGATCGTTGCCGAACAGGAAATACTTTCTCAAGCACTGAAAAGCCTTTTGACATTAGCTTCCAATCATTCCCAGCAATACTATATCAGCGTCAGCGCCAAACTATTCAACAAGCTTGTGCTGGTACAGTTAAAGACAAATATCGAGATTGACAACTCCCAGACCGAGCAAACCCTGCGGGTCATCAATGATATGGCCGGAGCGATTGGCGGATGCCTTTATATCAGCAGTGACAGGAAGGATGAAAAAACAATTACGTATACTTATATCAACAAGCCGGGGAAGAGCGGCAAATCAATTACCGGCAGGAAATTTTATTCTTAAGCAGAACTGCCGATAACGTGGTTGTATGAGATCGTGAATATTCCCGTATTCATTGACCGGCCTTTGGCAGTGCCAACAAGCAGCCATCCATTTCCCGCTGTGTTTTCAAACTGCTTTGGGCCTTATCTTTTGGGTTTCCTTACATTTCGAAATTCATTTCCGAATTTTTCATAAAGCCGAAGACGGTTTGAGTGGGCTTTGACTGGCCTTTGAGTGGGCTTTGAGAGGGATGCGGGATACGAGGTGTCTAGTCCTAAAATAACTATAAACAACTTCATTATTTTTTTTAGTGGCCTGCAAATCCGGCAGCTATGGCCCGAGTGGTTTAACCCAGTACTATTGTTATTAGTTGGCATATATGGCGAATGCGGCCGGTTGATTTTAATCCGCCTGGCGGCCTTTGTATTCTTGTTGTGCAATTGCAAACATCATGATGCGGCTTAAACAGGATGTGCCGAAAACATGCTGATCTTTTTACTTCAATTTTTTTATCATGGCACAACAAAAGGGAATTATCCCATTGAGAGGAACGATTGGCAATATCACTTTTTATAAATCAGGTGATGGATACCTGGCGAGAGAAAAAGGTGGTATCGATGCCAACCGGATCGCTACCGACCCGGCGTTTCAACGAACCCGTGAAAATGGGGCTGAATTTGGCAGGGCCGGTGTAGCAGGAAAAGTGCTTCGCACCGCTTTGCGTTCATTATTACAAAACACGGCGGATAGCCGGATGATCGCCCGGCTCACCCGGGAAATGATGAAGGTGATACAGGCTGATGCAGTGAATGTAAGAGGTATGCGGAATGTGATCGATGGCGAGGCTGAATTATTGGAAGGATTTGAGTTTAATGCCAACGGCAAATTGGGTACTACCTTGTTTGCACCGTTTACCGCCGAGATCAACCGGGTGACGGGAGCTTTGACAATTGACATCCCATCTTTTATTCCGGCCAATATGATTGCCGCACCCGGTGGCGCCACTCATTTTAAAATTGTATCTGCAGGAACCAGTATCAATTTTGAAAATGAAACTTACGAGGTAGTCACCAATGCCACCGCTGAACTTCCGTGGAACGCAGTAGCGACAGCAGTAATCAACCTGAATAATGCTATAACCGCTAACAGCACTCACCCACTTTTCCTGGCGCTGGGAATCGAGTTTTACCAGCAGGTCAATACCGGTTTGTATCCATTGAAAAATGGTGCATTCAATTCGCTTGCGTTGGTGAAAGTAAATGGAGTGTAGAGAGCCTCCCCTAAATCCCCTCCGGTGGAGGGGACTTTAGAAAACCAGATTTCAAAAGGTCTTTTATTGAGGTGAGGTAGCTAACAATTCAATTTTCGTAACAATGAAGCCGGGTAGACGATGACTGTGATCCGTATGCCGGAGCATTCTCTAAACGGAGACAACTATCGTGAATGATAATAATTTTTCCCCGATGCTTACCGATTATATTTTGTCATCTTTTTACCCGGTTTCATTTTATTAAAAGCTATTGTTCAGATTCCTGTTGAAAACCATTTATTTTTTAACCATTTCAATCAAACTAATATGAACAAGGTTGCGAAAAGAATGAATAAACCCACGCCAAGGTTTTTCAGAAAACTCAGAAATATTGGTCTCGGTATGGCGGCTATCAGCACGGGTGTGCTTGCCGCTCCTGTAGCATTGCCTGCTGTAGTCACCCAGGTTGCCGGTTACCTGGCTGTAGCGGCGATGGTAGCCAGTACGGTGAGTCAAACCGCCATTAAAAATGAGCGGTACTGATGAACGAGCATTCCTATACCAGAACAGGAACTGTTGGAGGAACCATTACTATTTTACTGGCGAATATCAATAGCGGCGATGTGATCAAAACGGCGGTGCTGGCAGGTGTTGGTGCTGTTGTGAGTTTTATACTCTCGCTATTGCTGAAGCAACTGGTAAAATGGTGGAGGCGACCTTAGCATTGTTTCTTAAAAAGGTAAGACCCCGTCGAAAGGCGGGGTTTTGTTTTTTTTGATATGCAGAGTCTTTTAAGTAACAGATGGACGGCTTCAAAGAAGCCGATGCTGAGATGCAATCTCAGCACAACCTTTCAACCTTTTTTATTTTTTGAAACTTTCAATGCACGACAAACTAACGGCAACCGGGATATTAGTCAGAGCCTGACTTTTCAAAAATTTCATGTAAGAATTTGTTCCGGGCGGTGTATAAAAGCCTTGTATTCCCGAAAAAGAAATTGTATTTTTTATGTATAGAATAAATGGTTCAGGTGTTTAATTGGACCCCGGTTTTCGCCGGGGTTTTTCAGTTCTGTAACTTTAGCTGGCCAGGCTATTTAAATACCTCTTGCATTCATTTCATTGATCAGTGCTGCAATATTTTTTAATCCCAGCTTCTTCATAATATTGTACCGGTGAATTTCTACCGTTCGCCTGCTGATGCCGGCGAGGCTGGCAATTTCTTTCGACGAGAATCCTTTTTTCAGATAGTCTATTATTGATAGTTGCTTGGTGGTAAGGGATTTTATAGCCGCTGTCATCTCATCGGGCCTCAACACTTGCCGGACAATATTTTGATTGATTTCGGAGCAGGCATATTTTTCTCCCATATGCACAGTAACAATAGCTTCTTTTAACTCTTCGATGGAAGAAGTTTTGGTAACATAACCACTTGCCCCGGCTTTCAATATTTTGGTGAAGCAGGACGGCATGTCGAAATAAGAAACGGCAATAACCTGTATGTGATTGTGGCATTCTTTTATTGACCGGGTAAGCTCGTATCCGTCAATGGGCGTCATGCTGATATCGAGCAAAACAATATCCGGATGACATTGTGTTATTAATGATAGCGCATTTGCTGAATTGTTAGCAGACCCGATTACACGGAAGCGGCGATCCGCATTCAGGATACCAGTCCAGGCATCAGTGATTAATTTATGATCGTCTGCTAAAAAAAGAGTAATTGGGTACTTGATGAAACTTGTGTTCATAGGTATTGGATCATTGGTGGAATAGTATCTAAACGCCGGATATGTCATAATAGTATATTTTGTAAATGATTACCTGTTTGCAAAAACACGCACCGTATTATGCAGACAGGTTGGAGAAACCAAAAGTGATGGTAGTGGTATTTTTCCGCTGACTGGTAATGGCTATAGATCCTTTTAATTTTTCTGCCAGCGGTTGCAGCACCTGCAAGTGGCTTTCCACCGCCATTGCATTCAGGTTACCCGTATTTCTGGCCTGTAATAAAATAACATTGCCATATCTTTTCGCTGACAAGCGGATGCAGGTATCCCTTGCGTGAGAAACAAGCGAGGCAAGAAGACCATTCAGGATAGAGGTCATCATGTGTAAATCTGTTTTTAGTTGCAATTGACCAGGTATTTCATTGACCAGGCAAATTTTCCGGTGAGCGGCTTTATCAACAAAGGTTTCGACGAGTTGATTCACCAGGGTGAAGAGTTCTGCATTGCCGGGTTGCATGGCGCCTGGAAGAGAGGTGGTACATTTTTCCATAGAAAGGTTTAAGGTTTGAAAGGAATCAGGTGCAGTTCACATTGGCATTTTCACAGGATACGGATATCAATCACCGCACAAAGAAACCAGCATTAAATAGCCGGTTTTACCGTCCAGAGCGTCATTGTTTGCCTGACTCCCCATTGTCATTTCTATTATTTTAGTACAGAGTGGCTTTACAGGAGTTGGCTTTTCAGCATCCCTTTTATGTATACAGAAAACTCTTTGCATATTTAAGGCGATCCGGCAAGTCATGGGAATCGGTTCGGTCGCCATGGGAATGGTTTGGAAGCAAGGGCGCCGGCTTCATCGTTACGGGCTAAACGATTTCGCACGGCTACCGCCTGCTAAAGACTTTATTCATGGGCATAGGTTTGCCTAAAATCGTCATTGGCAAAATCCAAACGTTACAGACGTAACAGCATTCTGATGACTGGTGAAACCAACGGCGCCTTTTGTTTTTCCGGCTAAGACTTGCAGTTGCTGCAAACGTCCCTGGATGATATGGCTGTTAAAACCGTTGGAGTTTTTTACGTGTATAAAAACAATATTGCCATACAACTTAGCCGTAAGGCGGATGCAACTGTTTTTCGCACATGTGGCAATGGCCGACAATAAACCTCCCAATACAGATACAGCAACGGGTGACTCTTCGCGGAACTGTAAGGTCGTGGGAATGTCATTGATAAAAAAGTTTTGATTGCTGACGGCTTCAGGTAAAAATGATTTGACCAGGCGGTCTGCTACTTCATGAATTTGGGTTGAGTTTTCCATGGCAAATGTTTTAAGGTTTATATAGTAGGGTACGGATTAAAACCTTTTCATGGAATTGGATTGCTGTTGACTATACAAAGTAAGCACCTGCCATCCCCGAAAAAAATAGAACAAGCTCCCAATCGGAAGTCATTGTTTCAATAACCGTTTTGTAGAATTCAGCTTACAGAAAAGTACCTATGTTCCTTCGTACCTGTACTAGAGAGGATTGCTAAAATTTTAACCTTATCGTTATGGCTGCATTATCGGGAAAACTACTTTTAGTTCACAGCCATTTCCGGGGCATGATTGAATGGTCACGCTGCCGTTAAAGATCTCCGCACGGCTCATGATATTTCTTAAACCAACCCCATTCCTCTTTTTAGAAGGGTCAAATCCTTTTCCATCATCTTTTATCAAAAGCTGCACGTATTCGCCGTTATTGACTATGCACAGCGACACCTTCACGTGGTTGGCTTCGGCGTGTTTGATAATATTATTTAACTGTTCCTGCACGATGCGGTAGATAGTGAGCTTTTGGTCATAATGCAATACTTCTTCGGCAAAAGCATCCCAGTCCCGGCATATTCTCAGGCCGGCAGCCTCCGATATATAAACGGCTAATTTGGATAAGCCCGATGTCAACCCGAAATCTCTGAAGGAAGGGGGGAGCAGTGTATGTGAAAGCTTTCGTATCTCATCGATCGCCGTCACAATAAACTCCCGGCATTTTAAAATCATGTCTTTTCTTACATCCGGTGCAGAAAGGGCATTGTCGAGATATAGCCGCGAAGCAGCCAGTAACTGGTTCACATTATCATGAAGCTCTTTACCCAGTTGCTCTCTTTCATTTTCCTGCCCTTTGATGGTGGCTTCGGTAATAGATCTTTGCTGCTGCAGCCTTGATTTTTCCAATGCCGCTTCCAGCTTTCTTTTTTCTGTGACATCCTGTGCAGCGCCAATCAGCCGAACGGGTTTTCCTTCAGCATTCCTTACTATGTAACCACGATCATAAATATTTTTGTACTCCCCGCTTTCAGTTAAAAATTTATACTCTATTTCAAAAAAATCCTTGCACGAGGATGTTTTTATTTCCTGTACCATTGCTGACAGCGTAGCTGCATCACCAGGATGAATGTGTTTGTTCCATTCGCTGATGATGCCGATGGCTGCATTGGAAGAAAACCCGTACACTTTTTTTACCGCTTCTTCATCCCTGTAAATTTCATCGGTTAGAAGGTCCCAATCCCATACAAGATCATGCGTAGCTTTTGAAACGAGGTGGTATCGTTCGGTTGCAATCCGAAGTTTTTCCAGGCTTCGCCGGCGCTCGATGGAATATGTAATTGTTTTTCTTAACAGCTTCTCATCAAACTCGCCTTTGTCAAGATAGTCCTGTGCACCGAGAGCTATCGCATCCAATGCAATTCCTGTATCAGCCATGCCGGAGAGTATAATGACAGCGGAACCGGTGGCATATTCTTTTACCTGTTCAAACGTATCTAGCCCGTCTCCGTCTGGAAGGTGTAAATCGAGAAAAACAATATCCGGTATGTGTTGCTGAAGCCACTGAATTGCTGCCGTCAGCGTTTCCACCAGTTGTATATCCGCAATAGCAATTTTGGATAAATAAATACTTTCCTTCAGCAGCAGAAAATCGCCAGGATTATCTTCTACTACCAGGATCTTCAAAGGAGCGGTATGTGCAAGTCCGTTCATATCACTTTATATTGTTCGGCAGGCGAACGACAGTAATCCAGAAATCTTCAATGGTGCGTACCACTTCCATAAACCTGTTGTAATCCACCGGTTTGGTGATAAAACAACTGGCATGGTTAGAGTAAGAATCCTTGATATCCCTTTCGGAGGCTGATGTGCTGAGCATGATAACGGGGATCATTTTCAGCCGATCATCTTTTTTAATTGCGGCCAGTACTTCGAGCCCATTCATTTTCGGCAGGTTGATGTCGAGCAATACCAGGTCGGGCAATGAAGTGGCCGACTGTAGCATATCCAGTGCCTCCTGCCCATCCATGGCTACCGATACTTCGTTTTTTATCTTACCTTCCAGCAAGGCTTCCCTTGTAAGGATAATATCCCCTTCATTGTCTTCCACCAGCAGGATTTTTATTTCGTTCATAGGATTGGATTAAGCGTATAACTCGTTATTTATTGTAAAGAAAAAAGTGCTGCCATTGCCAGGGCAGGAGGCTACCCATATATTGCCGCCATGTTTCTCTGCTATCTTTTTACAAATTGCCAGCCCGATACCCGTGCCGGAAAACTGGTTTTTATTATGCAGCCGCTGGAAAATGGCGAATACTTTCTCAAAGTATTTTTGATCGATTCCTATTCCATTGTCTTTTACAAAAAATTGCCAGGCTCCGTCTTTTTTCTCACAACCGATCTCTATTTCCGGGGCGGGAGAAGTATTATATTTAAGTGAATTGCTGACAAGATTCTGAAATAGCTGTACCATCTGTATTCTGACAGCTTTTACGACAGGCATTGCATGCACTTTGACCAAAGCGCCCGTTTGCTGTATTTTATTATTGAAAGTCTCCAATACCTGGCCGACCACTTCGTTGATATCCGTATCGGTAAATTGATCGCGGCTGGTACCTACTCTCGAATATTCTAAAAGGTCAAGGATTAATCTTTTCATCCTTTCAGCCCCGTCAACAGCATAGCTGATATACTGCCCGGCCGTTTCATCCAGTTGCTTATTATATTTTTTTTGCAGCAATTGCAAAAAACTGCTTATCATGCGGAGTGGTTCCTGCAGATCGTGCGAGGCTACGTAAGCAAACCTTTCCAGTTCTGCGTTGGAAGCAACCAATTCTTCGGCTCTCTTTTGCAGTTGCTCATTCAGATTTCTTAGCTCCTGTTCATTTCGCTTCCGTTCTGTAACATCATGTACTATTCCATACACACCCACAGGCCTATCCCCGGCGTCAAATTCATATTTTCCCTCTGAAAGAACGTGCCTGACCACGCCGTCTTTGCGAACGATACGATGATAAACGGAAGAGTCGCTTAATGTTTCCTGCGATTTATTGATTTCGTTCAATACATGGTCAACATCGCCGGGGTGTATATAGCTCAGCCAATCTTTATATGAAAGGGGGCGATCTCCCGGCTCAATGCCATATATCCTGTATGCTTCATCAGACCAAGCCGAAGTGTTGGTAATAAAATTTACCTCCCAGTGTCCCATCTGTCCAATACTTTGGGCCTGTTTCAGCCGGGCTTCGTTATGCCGCAGTTTTGCTTCCGCCCCTTTTCTTTCGGTGATATCGCGGATGGCTGCAGAGATCAATATACCGTCTGCTGTTTTGAGCGGTGAAAGACTGATCTCAACCGGCAGCCGAGTACCGTCTTTGCACACGGCAAATAATTCAAGACCTGCTCCCATGGAACGAGTTCTTGGTTCTTTATGATAGTGGCCCCGGTGTCCTTCATGTTTATTACGAAACTCCTGCGGAACGAGTATTTCTACAGGTTTATTGATCAGTTCATCTTTTTTGTACCCGAAGAGAACTTCTGTCTGGTGATTGACAAGAACAATCCGCCCTTTTTCATTGGCAATTATCATTGCATCGGGAGCGGCTTCAAGCAGGGCTTTGAATTTTTCCTCCGCCCCATGCCTATCCGTAATATCATGAACGATCCCCTGCAGTTGAACAGGTTTCCCATCCGGGTTGAGTATATACCGGTAATCTGCATGGATATGCCTTATTACTTCATCCCTGCGGATGATACTACAGGAATAGGAATAGTCTTCCAGGGTTTGTTCTCCTTTCCTGATTGCTGCGGTTACATTTTCCAGGTCATCGGGATGAACAAAAGAAAGAAAAGCATCAAGCGAAGCAGCGATATCATCTTTCTTTACGCCAAAAATTGCATACATTTCATCAGACCATTTGCTTTCGGAGGTATCAAAATCTGCTTCCCAGCTTCCGAGATGCGCCATGGCCTGCGCCTGTTTCAGACTTCGTTCACTTCGCTCCAGTTCATCCTTAATGGCAATAAGCTCATTGTTTTTCTTTTCGGATACCTCTTCTGCTTTTCTTTTTTCAGTAATGTCCCTGGTGACACTTAATACCGCATAAATTTTTCCATCCGGGTTACGTAAGGGAACAGAATGGGTCTCCATCCACATTTCCTTTTTTTTCAGGCTGATTACCCGGAAATTGGCCGTGCCTGTTTCCCCTTCACAAACCCGGCGGTGCAGTTGCAGATAAACTTCCTTGTCGTCGGGGTGAATAAGGCCGATAACCTCATTGCCTCTTACCTGATCTTCGGTTTCCGCATCGATCATTTTTAGTCCCGCAGGATTCATTTCCTGTAATAGACCCGATATATCAACAACTTTGACGCATTCCGGCTCATTGTTTAATATTGCTCTTAGTCTTTCTTCATTTTGTCTTAATCTTTCTTCTGTTTGTTTTCGTGAAGTAATATCAGCGGTCACGCCATCGATGCGAAGAAGTTTGCCATTGTGATCAAGGGTAGGCTTTAATTTTGTTTCAACCCACTTTGCAGCTTTGTTTTTTGGGGTGATCCTGTATTCGCCATCCCATAACTGACCTTCCCGGAGCAAATGATTAGCTTTGATAATTGCCACCTTATCTTCTTTGACAATAATATCCAGCCATAAACCAGGGTTTTGATAAAAGTCTTCCTGGGAGTATCCACATACACTTTCGCATGATGGTGAAATAAGCAACAACCGGTGATGTTGCATGTCGATGGAAAAAACGACTTCTTCAATATTTTTAAACAATGTTTCTAATTCCCTAAAGTATTCAGGCAGTATTTCTTCTTTTTCTCCTTTTCTTTTCCCATTAAGATCAACTGTTTTTTTTGATGGCCCGTTATAATGATCGGGCGTCTCTAACTCCTTTTCAAACCAATCGTAGGAGTCGCTAATAAGATTGAACAGACCGGTAAGTCCTGCTGGTACTTTTTCTAATTCCCCAAAATATTGGTGGAGTTGCCGTTGCAATATTTTATTCATCCGGTTATAGTTCAGAATGAGTTAGAATAGATGAGTGGTAAAATTTATGCTTCAATTCACGAGACCTCACAGAGGTTTTTGGGGAAAGCCGAATGTGATGGTTGCCATATTGTTTTGCCCAACAGCAACACTTACTGAACCTGGCATTTTTTCAACCAGAGGCTGCCATTTACTCATATCCTGTTCAAAAGTGACGACATTGAGAAGGCCTATATTTCTGATATGGACAAGTGCCATAAGTTCAGACACATTTGCCGATAAATGAACGCAATCATACTCTGCATGCCTCACCAGGGCTGTTAATACTGCACTGAGCACGAAAGTAACAGAGTGTAGACCGTCGCCCAAGGTAAGATGTCGGGGAATATCATTTGTAAACGACTTCCCATTGCTCGCTGCGGTGGACAAAACGCTGTTGAGCAAAGCCTCCGCTATGTCGTAGAGACGTGTTTCCGTGGAAGAAGGCGGAACATAGCCTGGACTAGTTGTTGTTTTCATAGGGAATTACAAGAATGGTTAACAGGGTACGGGTCTTTTATTCAGAGGGTGGATTTTTCTTTAGGGTCTGCTTATTTTTTTAATGGGAGCAAAGAAAGGAACAATCTCAGCCGGATAAAATAGAACATTGTGTATTTGTAATGTCATCGTTATCCTACATGACCAAATAAAACCCTTACAGAGAATTACGACGTATTGTTACGGATGGCCTTTACTTTGTTTTTTTGTAAGCATATCGGCAGGTATTGAGGTATATGAAAAAAAGCAACAGGAAAAAAATGGTTTGAAACCATTGGCATAAAACTACGAAGCCGGGGACTTCGTAAAGCCGCTAGGGAAGAAGGTTAAAAACTGAGATCATTCTCCATTACAAACCTGGACCAGGCATTAGCATCCAATTCTCTCAGCATGAATAACATTTTACGGGAATTTTGTAATAAGTGGTCAATGTCGGAAGTGGTAAGCACCGGGCTATAAAAAGCCTGGTAAAAAAAAGCGGTGTGCATTTCCTGTAGTTTTGTTTTTCTTTCACTTGTGATCGAATGAGCTGACAGGCGGTGCTCCAATACTTGCATGCTGCAAAGCCATGTTTCATGAAGCAGCCATTTGGCCAAAATTGCTAATTCAACACGATTAACCCCGGCGCGGGTATTTAATGCCGATTCCATATTAGAGCCTTAATGTGATGTAATGAATAAATCCAGGTGAAACAAAGGAAGTGAGGATTTGCTGCGGGTCCGCAGCGAAGAATAATCAAAAGGTAAGAATAGAATCTTTTCAGCTACAAAAAAAAGGAATTGCAGTCAAATTAAGAAATGAAAGCATTCTTAAGCGTCCAGAATTTTCGGATGGTGAATTACACTGCATTTTCAGGGATGCCTGCCTGCCTCACTTCGGATAGCTTCGGTTGGGATTAAATAAAACGCCATCCAGTTCAGTTATCTTTCATTTAACAGACATCCATTAAATTACGAAATTTTCGCTCCTTAACGCGGGGAGTTGGCGGTTGTGCCCATGCTCAGAGCCAGACATCGCCAGCGAAGGAAAAGAACACCCAGCAAGGAAGGATTTGAAGGGAACACTCGGCAAAGAAAGGAAAGAAGTATTCTATCCGGCCGGTATTGTGGGAGGCAATGGCAGACTCAATATATAACAGTAGCCGATACGAAAGAATTTCATTTAAAATGAGATAAATGATGGATGTTTAGTCGTTTTTTATAGTTAGCATTTTAGGTTTGCCATTAGCATAGATCACTAAGTCTTCAACTTCGTAGAGTAGGATTTTCCTTTAATTGATGTAAGTATTTTACCTTAAAACAGAAAAATTATTGACAAGTATAAAATATTTATGCCCATTACCTGTTATTTAATCTGAAATGTAAAACTGTGAAAGAAAGAGACGCTGACAATTTTTCCTGGACATTGTTGTTTCTTGTTACATCCGCATCTTTCCTGGGCTTTAGCGGGCTGGCCAAACTGTTAAATGGCATACCATCTCATGTTTCACTATTTTTTAAAATAAGTGTTGCGACTTCCCTACTTACCTTCATTAGTTATCTCAAAGATTTAACTGCCAGAACAGAAAATGAAGAATAACAGCAACTCAGCGTTTTTAAATCATTTTCAAAACACACAAACCTCCCGGTTCATTGAGTCATTTTAGCGGATTCTTCCGTATGGGCTGTTTTATTGGTTTGAGCCGATGATAAGGGGAGACTAAAATAAAAAGTAGCTCCTTTGCCCGGTTCCGATTCTGCTCCCACGTGGCCGCCGTGTTTCTTTACAATACGTTCCACCAATGCCAGGCCTACGCCTGTACCTTCAAACTCGTTGGCGGGATGCAGACGCTGGAAAACGCCGAACAGCCTGTCGGCGTATTGCATATCAAAACCCACACCGTTGTCTTTGACGACATAGATGATTTCTTCCTCCTTCCGGGATGAACTTATTTCGATGTACGGGCTGGGCTGCTGGCCGGAGTATTTCAAAGCATTGGAAATAAGATTATGCCATACCTGGAACATAAGACTGGCATCGCATGGCGCTTGTTCAAGCACGCTAATGTTAATACGGGCTTTCGCTGGTTCTGTGCTTTGTGAAAGCAGAGAACTGATAACGGATTTTACGAGATTATCCATATCTGTTAACTTGACTTCCAGTTCCTTCTTTCCCATGCGGGCAAGATTCAGCAGATCATCTATCAGTCGATTCATATAGCGAACACTGAGATTGATGTTGTTTAAAAAGCGGCTGGCCCCGGCATCCAACTGTCCGGCATAGTCTGTTATCAGTATCCCGGTATAACCACTGATGGCCCGCAGCGGCGCACGCAGATCGTGCGACACCGAATAGCTGAAGGCTTCCAACTCGGCATTGGTATCGGCCAACTCCTTTGCCCTGATTAATTCCCGTTTTTGCATCTCCAGGTTGTTTGCCAGGCTCCTGATATCATTCATCATGATCTCCTTTGACTTTATGATCTGTATCATGTCTGTAGTGGTATCATGCAAAGCAAAGTCGGTTAGCAGAAGATTATATTTCATTAAGTCATCCGCATCAGTTATCCAGGGGGAACTGACAAATAGGAGGATTCGCAAGTTTTCTGTTGTAATGATCTGGCCCCGGAACAGAATCGACCTGCCGTCGGTTGATTCAAAAATAAAAATCTGGTCGGCATATTTTACTATGGAATCAAATTCAAACACTGCACTGGCCGGTCTTTTTAACCGGAAGCAATCCTGCAACTGCTTTCCAATGATGTCGGGAAATAACTTCGACAGGCTTTTGCCGGCGTCTGCAATGGTTAATGAATCATTGATAATAAAGTAAAACGGAAACAAGGTATTCAGCTTCCCATTTAGTATGTTAACAGGTACACTCATAGCACCGGTTTGCTTACCACTCTACAAAAAACACTTCGTGGTCAAATCCTTCCTCCCTGCTTTGCAGGATGGTAATTTTTGTCTCGGTTTTATACATTTTTCCCAACCCCTGAATGAGGCCATACATAAAATCCTTTAATCCTGGCCGGGTGGAATAATAATGCAGCAGCAATGATCTTTCCTTAACCTCGGATACAAAAAATTCAGGCGGCTTGAGATTAGGAAAAATCAGCATTACCCGGCTATGAAAGTTGGGCAAGTTGATCAGGAACTCCTTCAGCGTATTTCCTCCTGATTGTATCAAAGAACCATAATTTTTCGGCCCCGTGTTAAGCACCCAATATTCGCCAAAGGCTACCAGTACTTCCCTGAGTGAAATATTCAGTACTTCTGATGCCGCTGTTGCCAGTTTATAGGTATCGCCGTCAGGATAAGATTCATTACTCAGGAAAGACTCGACGTTTACACCACTTTTTTCTTTGATTTTTGTCCAGGCGTTTTCGCCGTAATTCTCTACGACAAGACCCTGTATGGCTTTGTTTACGATCCCGTACATAATTTATAATTTAAGTAGTGGTGAAAAGTAATGAGGTTGCAGGCCGGGATGCCGCTGATAATATCGGAACAGTTGTACTAGAAAAGTATTTTGGGTCAGGATTTGGAATGTGTACATAGTATAGAAATTTAGGTTTCTTCACAATAATATACATCTGGAAGGGCAGGATAAAGTATATTATTGAATACACAAAATGGAGTAAATAAGAACTCTGTTTATGTTGTCTGCGGGTAATGCCTGCACCAACTTAATACTTTACCTGAATTTTTGGTTGTTGCCTTTAAAAGCATCCGGGAGTTTCCTATTTCGGTATTCACTGATGATTGGCCACTAAAGAAAAGTATTATTGTGATTGTGTTCATGAAGATATGTATATTTTATCACAATCAATGCAGCCAACAGGAGACATAATTTCAAACCGGTATTATAAGAAGTTACCCTTACGGGTTCACTTAGGTAGCTTGTTGTACGGCGTATTCAGCTACTTTTTGAAGAGCTTTTCGCGCCTTTAAACCACATCTTTTGCATTAACATTATCTCTAGTACTGCTATAATGGATAGCTACCAGGAGAAGAACGAACGGCCCCCAATTTCAAGGCCGGAAAGAAACCCGCATTAATCCCGTAAAAAATCTTTTATCAATTCTTCGCTGATGCCGGTGAACAGGCAAAACTCCTTGATGGTAATAAACTCGTGGGAACGCTTGCCTAAGGCTTCCCTTATTTTTTGCAACAGTTTCCTGGCGGTGCGGCCACGGCGGCCGGTGATGTTTTCGACATCTTTCGGGTAGATGACTACACGGGTGGGCAATGTTTTCATGGGCTGTGATTTTGGTGCTACTAATCAGCCTTAGCAGGATTGCCTAATCCGAATTAAAAAGAATCCAGTAATTATTTGGTTGCCTTTGTTGTAAGCCGTAATCAAGTGAGACAGGGCCGCAGCCTGCGGGAGTGCCTATCATTGCTGCTGTTAAAGAGTGCAGCAATCTGTTCTTTGGTAAAAGGTGTGGTGAGTGCCAGGTGTAAGGAAATGGCGTTGTTCATAAGGGTATGTTTGGTTAGGATGTTTCTGCACCAATGTGCAACACTTCGCTTATCTGTGGATCTATTCCTTACAATCGAACACCTGCCTGCGGGTCTGAAGTAAGATCAAGTTTACAATAATGGCCGAAAAAGAATAAGTGATGGGAGAAGTTTTATGTGAACGCAGGGATAGCCGATGTGAAAATAAGGTAAGCCCAGCCTGTTTTGTGCAAGCGGGTTTTAATTTTAACCTGCAAACTGACAGCGATGAAACCTTATTTCTATGGCAACGCCTTTGCGTTTTCATTTCCCCACACCCTTATGTGGCAATGTGATAACGACAGCTCAATTTCCAGCCGGCTATCAGCCTATTATTCCCTTTGCCCAGCCAGCCTTTACAACATGTGACCTGGGAGAGTTTTTTATACAATCTATCTATGGGGATGATTACCTGATTGAACTGCGTTCCTTTAACGTAATGCGAAACGGGTATATAGAATTGATCACTGAAAAACCCTGTGTTAGCCTTGCGATGTTTCTAAAAGGGTATGCCAGGCTGCAATTGGTGGGTGATGTTGAAGTGAACCTGGCTGCAAGAAGTTATACGATGCTTTATCTTCCGAAGGGACAACAAAAGATTGAGCTTACAAAAGGCCATTATGTTTGGTTTTGTGTAGTACCACCTCATTACTATTTAATGAATACGGTTGCTGAGCATACAGCTTTCCAGGAGCTGAAACAATACTTAAAAGAAGAACGGCCCCATGGCCTGGCTCTTACATCACTGTCATTGCCCTATGGCATTTTAAAGATCATTAAAAAGCTGGAAAAAACATTTAAAAGAGGAGCATCACTTGATTTTGAACTGAGGCGATGTATTCTTGAAGTTCTTCACCTCTATCATGATCAATACCTATTGAAGGAACAGCAGACTGTTAATTATGTGACAACACATGATAAGGCCATCGCTGCAAGAGCATATATATTGCAAAACCTGGGGGATGTAAACCTGGGTGGATTGAACGAAATGGCGAGACGATTTTATGCCAGTATAAAGCCATTGAATAAGGCGTTTCAATCGCTGACCGGAAAAACAGTGGCGCAGTTTATTGCTGATGAACGAATGAATAAAGCTTATGCCCTGCTGATGAAAAATGAAATGCCTGTTTATGAAATTGGGGAGGCCGTTGGTTATTCGGACACTTCGAATTTTATCCGGCGATTTAAGAAAACTTATGGCTATTCACCCCGCCATCTAAAGAATAAAGACACTAAAAAGTAGCTGCTATTTTTTCACTGCCATTTGTAATAACCATCTACTAAAGCCCAGAAATGACCATTTCTACAAGGGTGGTGTAAAGGAACTTTATTCCAGCATTTACAAATAAGTAGTGCGGGAATGGAATGATCAAGAAAAGGACCTTTGCCATTGATATTATCAGCGCAGCATTACTGCTATTGTTTCTTTATACTGCTATCAGTAAGCTGGCAGACCAGGCTAACTTCAAAGATGTATTATTGCACTCACCAGTTTTAAAATCCTTTGCCGGTATTGTTGCCTGGGGACTGCCCGCCATTGAAATAGTTATTGCTTTACTATTATTTCTGCCAGCTACCCGCAACAAGGGATTGTATGCTGCGCTGGTGCTGCTGGTGTTGCTGACACTCTATTTAATCTGCATGATCATTTTTGCGCCATCGCTGCCCTGCAATTGTGGCGGCGTCATTCAACGGCTCTCGTGGACACAACATATCTTCTTCAACCTATTTTTTATTTTGCTGTCAGTTGCCGGAATTATCTTATCACGGAGAAGATTTAAACCTGAGAGCAGCGCACCCACATAGTTCCCGAAAGGGAGCGAATATACCTCACCCCCAACCCCCTCTCCGAAGGAGAGGGGGCTAAAGCCCTCAATTCGTAAGTGTTTGAGTGGATCGACAATTTTTTACAATGATAGGAATGTTTCTGAACCTTATTTTTTTATTCAAAATTCAATTTTATGCGACGTTATATTTTCGGACTTATCGCTGCCGTGATCGCAGCTGGTGCCTCTGCTTTTACCACTCCCAAGAAACCTGTGGATATGTACGTGTTTCAATTCAATGGTAGTGTGAGTGGCGGGTATTCGGTAGCCAATGTAGAAAATGAAGCCAATACGCATTGGCAATACCAGGGAAAGAATCTTAGCCTTTGTGGTGGCCAACCGGAAAAGGCCTGCCGTATTGCAGTAATTGACAGCTATGTCGATAATCCTTCCAGCCCAACGCAGCTGAACAATTTTACGATTGGCGCTACACTGAGCGGATCAACAGCGCATGTGAGTTCTATTACTGATCCGACTAACAATCAAGCTTCCAACCAGCGGGATTAGGATTTGAAAGATAAGAGGCTGTCTTATTATTCTCCTTTCGCAATGTCACCCTTCGATAAACTCAGGGTGACATTGCTTCTGTTCTTCGGCAAGCTCATGCTTAGACCTCTTCGACAAGCTTAGCATGACAGTTCTTGCTCACACTTCGTCGAGCTCAGGGTAAAAGACAGCCTCTATTTATGCATTAGTTCTGTGGTATTCCGGTCAACTGAATGATGTCGGCCGGAAGGGGTAATGCATAATAGCTGGCATTTGGCGCCAGTGAATAAACCTGCCCGTTTATTATTCTCTTCAAAGTAATATTTGCTGCTTCTTTATTGAGCCGCTTAATGTCCATCCAACGAAGGCCACGACCATGCAATTCTTTCCTCCGCTCTGCCAATATAATAGCCAATGCTTCGGGGACACTTGTGGCGGTATACGGCGTATATGGTTCGGTATTTTTCCATCTTGTTTTTAGTAAGGTATTCAGGCCGTTCATTGCTTCATTTATGCTTCCAACACGGGCATGTGCTTCAGCCCTGATTAACCAGATTTCGTCGGTTGCTATACCGGTAAAATAAAAGTATTCATCACCAGTGTAGTTGCCTTTGAATTGCTGAAAGCCACTATTGGGTTTGTAATAGGCTGTTTTTCTCAAATCATTTTCCGGATAACTGTTGTAAAGTGTGGTATCCACTTTTGCATAATAAGGATCATTGATAAAAAAGGTGGCATTCATTTCCGTATAAAAGATCGTTTCCTTATTGAACCGCTTAAATGGAACAGAGGAGGATAAATCCGGGTCAACATCCGTATCGGCATTGAAGTCCATCAGTGTATTTTTTAATTGCAAACAACGATCTGCATAGAGCAAGGCGCTATCGTAAATCCGCATGGACAAATATGCCCTGGACAGTAAGCCGTAGGCGGCTGCTTTTGAAGGACGAAATGGATGCGATGAATGATCGGGTAAATGAAGGGCCGCTTGTTTTGCATCGCTGCAAATCCTTTCATAGCAATCGTTGACGGAAGATCGTACCGAGGGTATATTAAAATCGGAAGTTTGACGCAATACAATGCCTAAATCGGTATTGGCTGTTGTTTCATCAAAGGCTTTGGCATAAACCCACATCAACTGCAGAAAATAATAACTGCGGAAAAACAGTGCCGAGCCTTTTATATTGTTCCATTGATCAGCATTGACTGCAGTCAAAGAGATGTTATCAATTGTTTCGAGACAAAAATTTGCATTGTAGACCGGTTCATAAGCAATGGACCAATCGTTTTGAAACTTGTAATCTTTTCTTGACCAGGAATAGATCTGTTGTTTTTCCTGATCAAAGTTGTTATAGGTTTCATCCAACAGGAAATAATCATCCGAAGAAGCTTCACCAAAAGTTGGCGTACGTTTAAGGTTCATACGGAAAGAAAAATCCAACAGGGCCTGTAAATCGGATAATGTAGAAGGCACAGCCAGTTTGCTATCGGGTTTCTCGTCCAGGTATTTTTTACAAGATGTGGCATAAACAAATACAAACAGTATGAGCAAAGCTGAGTAGGGTTTATAATTGAACATAGAAAAAGTTTTAAGGTTTAGAATTCTGCTTTCAGACCAAAAGCAATTGTTTTTGGCAATGGTACAATACCGGGAAAATCGGGATCGAAACGATCCTTATTGGCCCGCCAGATAATGCCGAGATTGGCCATGTTGACATAGAGACGGGTGTTTTGCAAGGGCCATTTTTTTGTTTTGCCAACAGCGTAACTGAGATCGATGTATTGCAAGCGAGCATGATCGCCTTTAATGATATTGATATCTGCGATGGAGTAAAAGGCATCGCGGTTACCATTGACAGGATACACAAATGAAGGAACATGGGTGATCAATTCATCACCGGGCTTTTGCCAGCGATCTGCATATTCCTTATGACCTGTGCCGCTGTTGACAAGAGAGCTGTATGATAAAGCTGGTTTGCCGAGGTAATAGCCGAGTTTGTAACTGATGTTGATGGCGAGTTCCAGGTGGCGCCAGGAAAATGTATTGATGAGGGAGCCAAAGTAAACCGGGATGGAAGAACCTTTATAGACAATACCGCTGTTTTGCATGCCCTTCCCTGCTGCTTCGGAAAAGATGGCGCTGTAGTCAGTGCTGAGCTGTCCGTTTAAAAAGCCCTGCGGGTTACCTTCTATATCGAGCCCGCCCCAGCGATAAGCGGCGATGGCATAGAGCGGCTTGCCGATAACCGGATTGATATTGCGACCAGTGCTTAAGAGTGTGGTCAAAGATGTGGCAGCGTCATCAAAATACTTTGTGGTTTTGCTGTTGTTATAATTAAACAGCAGCGAGCTGGACCATTTGAAGCCTTTGTTGAGGTTGATAGAATTCAACAGCAAATCGAAACCGGTGGCTCGCATGGATGCCACATTGCGAATAAGGGTGTTTTGCTGACCCCAGGCGGTATAATCATAAGGCGCTTTGCCATAGAGGTCGGTGGCTTTTTTGATATAGAAGTCCAAAGAACCACTGAGTGTTTTGTTGATGGTAAAAAACTCTATCCCCGTGTTCCACTGACCCACCTGCTCCCATCGCAAATGCGGGTTGTTGAGCGTATTGATAGATGCGACAGACAGGCCGGTGATGAAGTCACTACCATAGGAAGCTAATGGCAGGGCCGTGCGGCTGAGATCGAGATTGCCGCTATAGCCGTAGGTGGAGCGAAGTTTAAGAAAAGGCAGCCATTCTACTTTATAGAAAGATTCTTTTGACAGTGTCCAGCCTAAACCTGCTGACCAAAGAGGTTTCCATTTATCATTTGTTTTAACGCCGAGAATGTTGGAACCGTCTTTTCTTGCACTGGTCGAAAAGCTGTAGCGATCTTTCCAGGAATAAAAGATGCTGGTATATACAGACACAAATCTATTGCTGGTGTTCGTCATGGTGGGAGCGCCTGCAATGGATTGAAAAGCGCCGGTGATGAATGTTGGATAGCGGTTGACAACATCTACGTTGGCAAACGTCAAGGGATCGGCACGATAGCCATAGAATACAGTGCCGTAACTATCGCCGGCAATCTCTCTTGCTTCGGCTCCGGCGATGGCATTGATGCTATGAGCGGACCAGGTTTTATTGAAATTAAGCTGAGCCCGGATATTCTGGCTTTTACGGTTGGCCGTTGACCTGCGAAGAACATCGCCCAGGGGAACGATGTATTTTATTTTTGAGGTGGCCCTGTCGAGCTGGCTAAAAAGGTTGATGGTATTGCGGGTGCTGAAGCTTTGCATACCGGCAAGACCTTCACCGTTGCTGGTTTGTTTTTGATACTGGTATTGCAGGGAGATGGATAAAGGTTTTAATAACTGGTAACTGACACCCACATTCGCCATTAACTCATTGAGGCGGGTGGTTGTTTTGTTGTGCTTATAATCTTCAAGCGGGTAATAGTTCCAGTCCAATAATAAACCTGCGCCTGCGGTGTCGGTATAAGCGGAACGATACATATTTGCTACGGGCATTGCGGCCCCATCCACCGAAGCGTACTGCAGGTAAGGAACATAGCGGCCATTGATGAGGCTGACTGTGCTGTAAGGATATTTGCCAGAAACGGATTTGCTGGCGGTGTAATAAACACCCAAATCAATCCGGAGGTTTTTGGTGGGTTTGTATGTATTGCTGAAGCGGGCATTTATTTTTTCATAACTGCTGTGCAGGTTGTCCATGCTGCGGTCGTAGGAGCCAGCAATAATCCAGGCGAGATTGTCCGAGCCGCCGCGCAGGTTGAGGGCATGCTGACGGATAAGCCCCGTTTCATAAAAATGCTTTTCAAATTGTCTGCGGCCGTCCCGGGATTTCAGTGTATTTATTTGGGTGGCTGAATCGACGGAGCTGATAAGACCATTACGGTGTTGGAGGAAAATTTCAACGGCGGGTGTGAGAGACTGGTATTTTCGATTGATGACGGAATTGAAATAGCCTTTATTGAACAGGAACTCTTCGACACCGATATAATCTGAAATGTTCATTTCGGGTAATGCCAACAAATCAGGCTTAGCCGTCATGATCAAATCTGAACTCAGTTCTATTTTCATTTTCTGCGCGAAGCGGCTTTTTTTGGTGGTAATGATGATAACCCCATTACCAGCCCTTGCACCCCAGATAGCAGAGGCCGCTGCATCTTTCAGCACCGTGATGGATTCAATATCGTTGGGATTGATGTTGCTGATGTTGCCTTCGTAAATGAAATTGTCGAGCACAATCAAAGGATCGAGCGGACCGCTGATGGTAGCGAGGCCCCGCACGGAAAGATTGGTTTTATTGGCTCCATTGCCGTTGCCGTAGCCGGGATTGAAGGCAAGACCGCTGGTGATATTTTCCAGGCGCTTTAAAATATTGAGGCCACGTTGCTGGTTGATCGCTTTGTTGTCGAGCACGGTGACGGCACCATTCGACTCTGTGTTTTTCATTTGCTGGTAACCGGTGCTGATCACCACTTCGGAGAGCTGGCGAATGTTGGGCTGTAATGATACAGCACCTATTGAACCCCGCTTTGTAACAGGAAGCCGAAACACTGTATAACCAATGTGAGAGAAAAGCAGGGTATCGGGAAAATGGTTTACCGGGATGATGAATTCACCTTTTGCATCCGTGATAACTGTAGCCTGTGACCGTGTTGACTGAATGGTGATACCTGCCAGGCTGGCACCGGATTCGGCTGACAGCAGCCGGCCGGTAACTGTGGCCGTTTTGGTTTGCGCCTGCAGGGTTATTGCAATCAGCAAGAGTGTACTAGTAAAAATTGATTTTGTCATTGCAGTTGTTTTTGTGATGAAGATTGATTGAAGTGAGGGAACTATTGTGATCCCATCCGTTTGTCCGTTTTCAGGGGCAGATGGGGCATGATACCCGATACAAGCATGCTGATATTGGCAGCGGTGAGTGCCTCGCCATCGGTGATTGCGATGATGCGACCACCGGGCGCTATCCAGATATAATGGGGCAGAAAGATGTGAGGAAAGTATTTGGCAGCGAGGGTGTCTTCTGCCACATGAGTGGAACGAAAAGCAGGATGCTTTTTATTCCACCTGCTGAAAAAGGCGGTGATCGTTTCTTTGGTATCACCAGTGCCGATGAGATTGTTGACGAGTATGATCTTTAGCTTGCCGGGAAAGGCCTGCTGGAGCGAATCGATAGTATTTAGCTTAGCAATACATGAGCCGCACCAGGTGGCCCAGAAATCGAGGATAACCAATTGATCTTTGAATTGGGATAAATGGATTTTAGAAACGGGGTTGTTAACTACATTGCTGAAAACAATGTCGGGAGCGGTATCACCAACAGTGAGTGGACGAATAGCTATTGGTGATTGGGCAAGGGTATGGAGTGCCGGCCATAGAATGGCCAGTAAGCAAGATTTGAATTTCATTGCTTGTGATTTAAGGCCCCTCCCCGCTCCCCCGGTAGGGGGAGAGCTTGGGACGGCCGTTTATAATATTGTTGATGCTATTAACCGAAGTCTCTTGATGAAAAAAAATGCTACTAACAGAGGACTTAACTCCTAACGAAACATGAGAGACTTCGACAAGCTCAGAGCTCAGGGTGACATTAAACCGGGTTCTTTGGTTTTACCGCAAAGCGGGTAAGCAATAAGTGAAGTTCTTTGTGGATGTAATGAACTCTCATAAGAAAAGTTTAAGAGAGTCATCAAAGATTGATAAAAAAATATGGGCCTTATCAACCACCGCTCTTAGTGACAGCCAAGAAAATGGAATTACGATAAGACCCATATCTGATTCTACCGTACGAAAATAGTACAACAGATAGATATGGGCATTTACTTACCGTCTCGCTTTCTTGGCTGTCAATCTTCGAGCACGAGACTCTTTATATATGCCTTAAATAATTTCTAAATTATTTGGTAAAGTGAAATTAATGTAAGGTTTCAATTATTCAAAGAATTATTGAATAATTTTTAGGACAACTTGTTTTTTCCCTTTGGGGGATGTCAAAAACAACTCTTTCGAGTCTTTCTAATCCCCCTAACGAGCGCCTTAACAGATTAATGACTCTATCTGGCTTGGAAATTCTTGGTTTGGCTGAATTTACTGGAGTTTCAGAAAGCCATATTTATGCGCTTCTTAATGGGACACGACAGATGACTGATGATATTGCAGATAAAATCGCGGTAGGGTTCAACTTAAGGGGATCGCAGCTACTTAATCCAAGTTACAAATTGACTAGTAAAATAAGGACGACTCCTCTCCTGGTTAAATTTTACAAGGAAAATAAAAGAGTACACGACTATTTTATTACTGCCAGAAGCGACAGGAAGACCGCCCACTTTATTGAGAATGACCTTTTGAATTCAACACTTTTTAACAACCCCGTTTATGTTTGGGAGGTAAGGAAAGCTTGTGAGGCATCAGGAAAAAAATACACAAGCAAAAGAGTTTCCCAGATTTTAAATTATTTGGTCACAATAAAGAAGCTAAAAAGTAAGAAAAAGCCTATAAAACTCAAAAATGGAACACCTGGAAAACGGGCTGTTGACGTTTTTTACAAACCTCATGCTGGACGAAAGAAAAAAAATTAGACTGTAGATTCCTGAGCATGTTGACCCTCCATTCCTGTTTATGTTGACCCACTGTTCCTGCATGTTGACCCACGCTGGGGGAAAAGAGGTTTTGCGTTTTTATGCAGGTGATATTCTTGCATGTTGAC
>NZ_JARKNA010000011.1 GCF_029360765.1 Terrimonas pollutisoli
ACTGACATATCTAGTTTTAGATGCACGGTTTTTTTTCGCTTTTGCCATTTTTCCTTGCACTTTGGTTAATCTAAATTAACCAAACTTCAACATGGGCAAGGCTTTGATACAAAATCAGCAAACCCTAATTAAGTACCCATGGCAATAACACTAACAAAGGAAGAATTATTAGCGTATCTGAAAAAAAGTAGTCTTAATACCATATTAGTAGAAGGTAAAGAAGATGCTTCTATTTATCGTTGGATTGAGAATGAACTTACTTCAGATTGCAGTTTTGACTTACTTCCTTGTGACGGAAGAGATACACTACTTGATATTTTTGAAAAGAAGCATGAAATTAATGATATCAAACTT
Organism: Terrimonas pollutisoli; assembly: GCF_029360765.1. Classification (GTDB taxonomy): domain Bacteria; phylum Bacteroidota; class Bacteroidia; order Chitinophagales; family Chitinophagaceae; genus Terrimonas_B; species Terrimonas_B pollutisoli. The sequence continues at coordinate 355 of NZ_JARKNA010000011.1, forward strand.
TTATTTATTGCTGATAAGGATAAATTTGTTTATAGAGAAGTTCCAGATAAGTATAAAGACATTATTTGGACAAGTGGATATAGTATAGAAAATGACCTTTACTTTGGAGGATATCTAGAGGCTTTGTTAACTGAGCCTGAAAAAATTAAGTTTCAAAAAGGACTGGCTAATTTTATAATGTACTATAGCCACGATGTTGAAAAGGTTAAACGGGGAATAGACTCTGAATTGAGGTATCATCCTAATCAAATATTGGATACAGCTTTTGATTTGATTAAAACTAATAACTGCGGCTTCGATGTATCTGAGACAATTAATCAATTAACAGGATCTTATCAACTCTTAATTAGAGGCAAATCTCTCTTTAGTTTATTGTTCTTAATTCTTTGTGACAAAAATAGACCTATTAAACATAAGAAGTCATCTCTGATGGAAGTCTGCTTAAAATGTAATGAGAATAATTTAGTGCGTAACATAATCATGAAAATTAAGGAAGAATTACAGCTGCCAACATAAATATTCCAGTCCTTCCGGGGTTTACCTCAACCCGCCAAATAAGTAAGCGGTCCCGACGGGTTTTGCCATAACTAGATTGGTGTTTAGCTGCAACCCCGGCGTAAAGGAAAGTGTTCAAATATTATCCAGGTCCTTTGCGGTCAGGTGAAAAATCTGTCTAACGTGGCAATTGCATTGGCGCTATAAACAACTTGCCTACCGGCAGGCAGGTATAAAATGTATAATACTACTTGGCTGAATAGCAAGATTTAGTATTTTAGAGTAATAACATAGCATAATATAAATCTACGTGTTGTATGTAATTTTAAGACCCACCATACATAATGAAACATATCCCACCAACCTTAAAGCAAAAATCATTTCACTGCCCACATTGTGGTGTGTTGTCGGAGCAAACTTGGTCAGACAATGTATCTGGACAATATCCCTACGTTCCGCCCCACGGTGGACAAACTCATCTGGCTTCGTTTCGGTTGGTAAAATATTTAGCTGCACGATGCAGCCATTGTAATGACATTTCAATTTGGCTATTAGACAAAATGGTCTATCCATTGACAGGTAATGTTGAAATGGCAAATCCTGACTTGCCAGATGACATAAAAAACGACTACAACGAAGCGAAAGACATTGTAAATATTTCACCCAGAGGTGCAGCAGCTTTGTTACGACTTGCTGTACAAAAGCTTTGCATACACTTAGGAGAGAAAGGTAAAAATATAAATGACGACATTGAAAGTCTTGTAAAAAAGGGTTTACCAAAGACAATGCAACAGGCTCTTGACAGTGTTCGGGTTGTTGGCAACAACGCTGTTCATCCTGGGACAATTGATTTGAATGATAGAATTGAAATTGCATATGCTTTATTCGGCTTTGTAAATGTTATTTGTGAAGTTCTAATTAGCCAACCAAAGAAAATTCAAGAGTTCTATGAAAAGAATATTCCTGAAGGCATCAGAAACGGTATTGAAAAAAGAGACAGTTAATTATGTCCATTGGGGGTTTGCCGTGAATAGACTGGTGTTTAGCCGCAGCCCCCGGCGAATTGGAAACCGTCTCATCCGATTTTATTGACCTCGAATATTTAGTATTTTGAGTGGCCATAGCGCATAATACATCAATATACATGTTGGCTGTAATACGACTAATAATTCATCTGCCATATAAATTATGACCAATCATATGAAACTAATAAGCTTTTTTGTCTTCTATCTTACCTTCATTACTACATGTCTTGGACAACAGTCCATTACTTCTGCAATCGAAAGACAGTTTAATAAAATCGAAAGCGATATTTTGACGACTGCTGAAGCTATGCCAGAAGACAAATTTAATTTCACACCTGAAAACCTTCATATACAGAACAGCGACTTTAAAGGAAGTCGAACCTTTGCGGGACAAATCATGCATTTAGCGACTGACAATATTCTTATTTGGAGTGTAATCACTGGCGACTCAGTGCGTGCTGACATCGAAGATGTAAACGGTCCTAAAAGTATTAAAGCCAAAAAGGATATTATTGAATACCTTAAAAACTCTTTTGCGATTGGGCGTAAAGCAATTTCAACATTGACAAATCAAAATGCAATGGACATGATTGACTTTAGATGGAGAAAATTGCCAAGACTTGACCTTGCCTTTTATGCTCTGACACACGCTAATGAACATTATGGTCAAATGGCCATCTATCTCAGAATGTGCGGAATTATTCCACCACCAACAATTAGTGATAAATAAAATTGCTTCAGTTCTTTCGGGGTCTACCCTCAACCCGCCAACACATTTATATGCAGAAGCTCTTACTCCTTAGTTTACTATTCCCAGTTTTTACTCTTGCTCAAACATCAAAAACACTTAAAAGCTCTGTTGAAGTATATCCGGACAGCGTTTGGGAGAAAATAACAAGTCCAACTGAATATGGTTGGGACGCAGATAAGCTGAAACAACTACGAGGCTTTATAATAGATAGTGCCCACACAACAGGAATGCTGGTAGTTCAAAAAGGTAAAGTGCTTTTTGAATTTGGAGACATCCAGGAACTAAGCTACCTGGCATCCTGTAGAAAAAGTGTCCTTTCTATGCTTTACGGCCCCTTTGTGGAAAATGGAACAATTAAGCTTGACAGGACAATAAACCAATTGGGACTTGATGATATTGGTGGTTTGTTGCCTGTTGAAAAGAGAGCAACGATAAAAGATTTACTTACTGCCCGTTCCGGAGTATATCACCCTGCAAGCAATGAGGGAGATGCCTCCTCTATGGCGCCTGAAAGAGGTAGTGTTCAACCAGGTAGTTTTTGGCTGTATAATAACTGGGATTTTAATATAGCAGGTTATATTCTTGAGCAGCAAACCGGTAAAAACATTTATGATCTTACGGATTCTATTTTGGCAAAGCCGCTGCAAATGCAGGATTGGAAAAAAGAAACACAACGGAAAACCGGTGACACGACAAGGTCAAAATACCTTGCCTATCACATGTGGTTTTCCACCCGTGATATGGCCAGGCTTGGTTACCTGATGCTTAGAAAAGGAAAATGGAAGACTCAACAAGTCTTGCCTGCAAGCTGGGTAACAACAACTACTTTGCCGGTTACTACCTATAGAGAGTCGGAGCATAACAAGACTGCTTACTTTCACTTTGGCTATGGTTTTTTATGGTGGGTTTGGGACACGCCCTATAACAAGGGCATCTATGAAGGAGCATATACAGCAAGCGGCGCTTTTGGACAGTTTATTACCATCATTCCTAAGCTTGACCTGGTAGTTGCTCATAAAACCAAGTATGATTATGAACGCCAGGTACCAACAGATATTTATTTAAGAATCCTCGATAAACTAGTAAGTGCTCAAAAACGATAAAAATAAACCACCGCTAAGATTGTTGTAGTGGCCTACACACCGGGGTTGGCTTTGGCTAAACCCCGGTGAGACCGTTTCTGATTGTTGAAGACGTAAGACCCTGAATGAACGTAAAAAAATGATTACTGGCAAAGATAATTTTAAAATCTATCGGTGACAAAAGCAGCGGTGCATGGCTTTGTCGTTTTACAGATTATAATAATTATTTATTCCTTAAGTGACGGCTATAGTGAGGACACGCACTATGGCGCCGGCATTATCCTTTCATAAACCTCATATAAACTGTTTCCCCGGTTTTGCTTCTTAGAATTACCAGGTAAAGACCCGCAGGCAGGTTAGCTACATCCACTGATCCACGGGTTTGATTCCTGATATCCATTGTTAACAGCTTATGCTTTCCATCCATGGAGGCGATTTCCAGTGATTGCCAGTTGTCCGTTAATCGTAACGAATCAATCGTGAATGTCGTGGTAACCGGGTTGGGATAGATTCGGGGGGCCGTACTGTTTGCGGGCCTGTTGGTGGTAACGGTAAACCCCAGCACATTACTGAAAACGGTTGGCTCAACGATACACGCAGCCATACTGGTGAACCGGCAACGGAGTTTCGCTCCCGTGTGCGGTGGTATATAATCTATGGTAGACCTTTCTGCAAACGGAACGTCCTGCCACGAATGTGTTTCGGAACTGTCCTGCCACTGGTAAAGCGGCGCTGTACCTCCATTTAATGCAGCTGCTGTGATGTTAGATGCCTGTCCTGCAGGCACGGTTGTATTTCCTGAAATGGTCAACGACGCCGGTGCTGCTGGCGGGCTAATAGTAACAGTAATTATATTACTGATTGCTGTTGTTGACGTGGCACATGCTGAATTGCTGGTCATGATCACTTTTACCTGCGCCTGATCCGGCAGGGAATTCGAACTGAATGTTGAGCTATTTGTACCTGCATTCGCATCGTTAACCTGCCATTGATAAACCGGAGCCGTGCCTCCATCGACAGAAACAGCAGTAAATGTAGTATTGGCGCCCGCGCAAATAGTAGGAGACGGTGTGGTGATATTCACCGTAGGTGTGACAGCTTCTGTTACCGAAATGGTGATTGTATTGCTGGTAGCCGAAGGACCGGTAACGCAGCCTACATCGCTTGTCAAGACGACTTGTACCTGGTCGTTATTAGTCAAAGCAGAGGTTGTATAAAAAGGCGTGTTGGTTCCCGTGTTCACACCGTTTATTTGCCATTGATAGGCGGGTGTGCTTCCCCCGTTAATAGGTGCTGCGGTAAACGTTAGCGCAGCACCTGCGCAAATGGATGCAGAAGGCGCACTGATTGAAACAGCGGGTGTGACTTTCGGTTTTACTACCATCGAAATTGAATTGCTGTTTACAGGTGAAACTGCGCAGCTACCCACAGCTGTCATGATTACTTTCACTACATCGCCGTTGTTCAGCGATGCGGGGGTAAAGCTGGTGCTGTTGGTACCGGCATTCACACCGTTGATTTGCCATTGGTAGGATGGTGCTGTGCCCGCATAGACAGGTGTGGCGGTAAAAGTTGAGGTGCCGTCACCACAGATCACTGTGGTGGTTGCAGTAATAGACACCGATGGAATGCCGCCCGTAACTGTCATGGTGATAACATTGCTTGTATCTCTAGTAAGAATGGAGCAACCTCCGTAGCTAGAATAAATGACACGCACCCGGTCATTATTGTTTAATGTAGATGTCACATAACTGTTTGAATTATTGCCAACCGACACACCATTTTTCTCCCACCTGTAAACGGAGTTAGCCCCAGGATTTGCAACCTGTGCTGTAAACGTAATACCGCTGCCACCGCATACTGTGGTGCTGGCGGTGCTGATCGTTACTTTTGGGTTAACCGATGGAGCCACCTGTAGCAGGAATACACTGGAATAGTTTCCATCAACACGGCAACGATATCTATGATTATTCCATGTCAATGGAGTTTTGCTGATTGTCATTGCTGCAGTTTGGGTGCCCGAATAATTGCCATTATCATTGACGTTACTGAAGCCATTTCCACTATCCACCTGCCATTGGAAGTTTGTGCCGTTAACGCCTGCGTATAAGTTGAGGTCTGCCCCCTCACACGTAGCTGTAATGATGTCATCTCCCATGATGTTTCTATAAACGGATACCATTTTGTCTGCAGACCCAGAAAGGATCATGTCCGTTTTTCCATCAAGGTTGAAATCGGCAGTATTGGTGTAATAGGGTACAATATTATAGGGATATGGGCCTTCAATTTTGACAGGCGGTTCAATAGAAATCGTACCTGGAAGGGATATGTTTTTGTAAAGCCAATAATATCTATCACCCCAACTACCTCTTAGCAGGTCAGGTTTGTTATCTCCGTTGAGATTGTCAACTGTACCTCCCTGGCCTCTTCCGTCTATTGGATAAGTTACAGGTTCAGAAAAGGAAATCATTCCTCCCATACTTGTGTTACGGAAGATGTGATAGTTACGGTCTGTAAGGATGATCACATCGAGCTTATCATCGCCATCATAGTCACAGAGCCTGATATCTCTCCCCTGAAATCGAGAGTCGGGAAGCACAACGTCAACACTTGATGCAAAACTAATTTGGCCCACCGCACTAGTATTTTTAAAGAAACTGAAGGTGAGATTATTTGTCTTGTCGATCATGCCCACAATATCTTTTTTCCCATCATCGTCAAGGTCGCCAACTGCCATGCGTATGGATGTACCGTTTCCATCCAATTCCACCTTTGAAGCAAAAGAAAGTTGGCCGATTGAGCTTGTGTTGCGCATTACCGCGATCTTACCATAATTATACCCCCCTACAGCAACATCATTCCGGCCGTCCAGGTCAATGTCTTCAATATAAATTTCATTTGAGCCATTGGTTTGTGGTAAAAGCGCACCAGACTGGAAACTGATTGTACCCGGCGTACTGGTATTTAGGTACGCTGAGAGGCTACCACCGCCAGCGTTGGTTACTATTTCTTTCTTTCCATCACCATCAAGGTCGCCGGTATTAAACGGTGCATACCCGAACCCATACACAGAGTCGAGTCTTATAATTGGAGCAAATGAAAAATTTTCAACCGTACTGGTATTGCGATATATGCCAAGTGAGCCATATCCAGTGGCTGACGAAACCATCAGCTCGGGTTTGCCGTCACCGTCAAGATCGGTACCTGCCACATAACCCGGAGACATACCTTCTGGGCCGTAATTGACAGTGAGCATATGTTTAAAGGAAGTTCGTGTAAAGCTGGCGCCGCCATTCGCAAACGTCACGTGGAATGGCTTTGCCGCATGCCCTGTTAGTTTTGTAATTGTATTTAACACACACGGCGGAATAAAGCTTGCTCCTGTCGGCACGGTGCATGTAAGTCGGGTGGCACTAGCTGACGACACTACGGCTCTTGCTGATCCAAAAAAGACGAGATTGTTAGCTGGCAAAGGATCAAAGTTGGAACCATTGATTGTAACGACCGTACCGACAGGACCCGAGGCAGGTGTAAAAGAATTGATCCGGGGCGGATTTGCTGCGGGCGGCGGTATATAAGTAAAACCGGGCTTTATGAGAGTACTAAACAGATTACTGATCGTTATGTTTCCGCTTGCGCCACCCCCAACTATCGCAATGATCTTATTCGCTGACACTATAGTTAACGAAGCGGCCTTGGTTCCTCCGAAACTTACATCGAGAATGCTACTAAGATTGCTTCCGGTTATCGTCACGGCTGTACCGGTACTTCCTGTCGACGGATAAAAAGACGTCATGGCAGGCTGCAACGGCGGATTGAATCGCTGGTACTTTACCATCGTGTCTGACTGGCTGCCATTACTGGCAATCAACTTCACGGTGTCGATGATACTATTGATCGCATGTTGATAGGAGGTGTTATAATTATTGCTGATAAAAACATTATTTACATACCACTTGTACTGGTACTCGGTCCTGGAATAGTTTATAAGCTTCACTTTTAGGGCGGGAGTTACTTCGGCTGTGTCGATTTTAAAAAACGCTTTGGGCATTGAATTGCCGCCTCCATTATTTGTAATTTCAAGAAAACCATGACCGCCACCGGCCCAGAATTGTGTACTATCCCAAAAATGAAGATCGTTGTGCGAGTACCCCAGATACACAAAGTTATTGTCACGTGGCAGAGGTTCCCATATTTTACCGCCGTCTGTTGTTTTGCAAACCGTATTTTGAGGACCCGCGAGAGCATAACCTAGCTTGTCATTAAAAAATTTCATTTTGAAACAGCTAAATGGTGTGATGACAGGATCATTCTGAAGCGACCAGAATGATCCGCCGTTGGCCGTTTTGTAAACATATTCATCGTTATTTTGACCATACGTAGTCATCCATCCAATATCTTTCGTAAGGAAGTAAGCACTCGTAATCTTCCCGGCAGGAATTGTTAAAGGATACCAGTTTATTCCACCATTAATAGATTTCAGCAATTTGTTAGATTTATACTCAGTGCTAAAGGCAAATAAAATCAAATTGTTTATTGCCTGGATGTTTGTGAAATAGCTGCCAAGCTGTGTACTAATCACCGGCCAACTCAGCCCGCCGTCAGTCGTTTTGATCACCCTATCGCCCTCGACAGCAAATCCTATCGTATTATTCTCAGGGAACACCATATCCGTAATAGGGCCAGGAAAACTCCACGGGTCGAGTCGGGAATGGTAAACGAGCTTCCAGGTGTTGCCTCCGTTACTTGAATACAATATTGCGGGTATCAAACCATAATCACCATAGGCGATCAAAGTATTCTTGTCAAACGCTTTCACGCCGCTGAGTCCAAATCCAAAAGTGAGGTTTACGCTGTAGAATCCATAATCTACATTATAGAGCGTTATATATTTCCGGGTGAATGTCCTGCCGCTGTCCAGTGTATAACCAACCCAGTCATCAAATCCAACGTATCCTTCCGATGCGGAATAGAAACTCAGCTTATATAAATGGTTGTCTGGCTCGCTATTGTCTAGGAATATTTGACGCATTTGGCCGCTTGCGCCAAGAAAAGAATGCTGAAAAACAAAAAGAAAAAAAAGAAACTGGACAGATCTTTTAACAGGCAATGATAGTAAATGCACCATAGCAGCGTTTGGTATTAAAATAAAGGGACAATGACAATCAGGTAATAAAAGTTCAGCCCGAAAACGGGACCTGGTCGAACATATGAAACTGAATTGGAGGCTACAGAAGAGATTGGATAAAATGCGGGTAAATATCAATAAAAAAAAGTAAACATGCAAAGCTTATTTGTTGTCAATTACGCCGTTGCTGGTATTTCTCACCAGCAATCGAATTAAATTCAGTGGCAGTGATGTGAAAGAAATTCGTCCCCTTAGCTCTGAGAAACTTGCAATTTCGCAACCTTATTCTTTCGCTTCATGCGAATTGTTGAGCAGAATTACTGACCCCTCGAACGGAGCGCAAGGCGATGCCATGAAATAACTGCTGAGGGCTAAATAATTTTTACAATAAGGTACGATGACATAGCAGGACGTTTCCGTTTCGATTTGTCGTAAATAGGCCCCATCAAAATCCTTTCGCCGGCTTAAACAGCGGCTCATCAATAAATGGCTGATTCTTTAAACGCTTGCCTGTTGCCTTAAAGATTGCATTGGCAACGGCTCCGCCGGTTGGCGGCAGGGCCGGCTCACCCAGGCCGGTGGGATCTATTCCATTATCAATAAAATGCGCTTCTATCTCCGGAACTTCTTTCATGCGGATAAGGCGATAGGCACCAAAATTATTTTGTGCCGGCGCTCCATCTTTAAAAGTTAGTTTGCCATACATCGCATGTCCGTACCCATCAACGATGCCGCCCATCACCTGCTGCAATGCCCCGCTTTTATTAATGACCTCACCGCAATCGCACACAGCGACAATCTTTTTAACAACCGGCTTCCCCTCTTTCATTATTACATCACAAACCTGTGCCACATAAGATGAATGAGAGAAGTAAACACTGAACCCCTGTGAAACTCCTTTTTGTTTTCCCCATCCTGCTTTTTCAGCCGCCTCTTTGATCACTGTTTCCATCCTGTTGACATTATACCAGGTCTGGCCGACAGGATTCGTTTTTGCCTTTTGCAAAAGATCTAACCTGAATTGCACGGGATCTTTTCCCGCAGTCCAGGCCACTTCATCTAAAAAGCTTTGTTCCGCAAAGGCTAAAAAATTAGTAACCGGTGCCCGCCATGCACCTGTAGTAATGAGAGAAACATGTTCGACGGTATCGATGAGCAAATTATCAACTGCGCCTGAAGGAAAATTATTTTCTCTTGTTGAGTTATTTTGATTGATACCAACACCTCTTAGTTTATAGCCAACCATATTTCCTTTATCATCCAACGCCGCTTCAAAACGATAACGAACAGCGGGGCGGTAACTACCACCCATCATATCATCTTCCCGCGACCAAATTACCTTAACAGGCTTTTTAATCATGCTTGATAATTCTGCGGCTTCCAATACATAATCGAATTTTAACCGTCTTCCAAAGCCGCCACCCAGCCGGGTGATCGTTACGGTAATTTTATCTTCCGGTATATTCAACAATTTTGATACAGCAGTACGGGCACTGGCCGGTGTTTGTGTAGGCCCTACTAATTCTACGACATCCTCACGTACATCAGCGAAAAAATTCATCGGTTCCATCGGGTTGTGTGGAACAAAAGGGCACTGGTATTCGCTCTTAATAATTTTAGCAGCGTTCTTAAATGCTGTTTCCACATCCCCGTCTTTCCTACGCACGGTTGCCTTGTCACTGTTTAGCAGCGAAATAAATAACTGGTCGTGATCGGCAGAGCTTTCAGTATTGCCTTCTTTTTCGTATTCAATTTTCAATGTCTTTCTTGCCTTCATGATTTCCCAGGTGGATTTACCAATGACGGCTACATTGTTTTTGAATGTAACCACATCGATGATACCCGGCATCACTTTGGCCGCAGCCGCATCAACGGATTTTATTTTTGTGCCAAAAGCAGGTGGACGTTGTATCATGGCTAATACCATCCCTTCCCGATGAAAATCCAAACCAAAAACTCCTTTGCCGGTAATGATGTTTTTATTTTCTACATTCTTAATCGCTTTACCGATCAGTTTAAAATCTTTCCGGTCCTTGAGAGGAACATCAGCAGGCACGACCATCTTAGAAGCTTCTTCTGCCAACTCACTATAACCGAATTTATTTCCCGTTTTTTCATGTATCACAAAACCATTGCTGGCAGTGCACTCCGCTGCATCAACATTCCAGCGTTTGGCCGCAGCAGCAATTAATAAGTGCCTGGCTGTAGCACCGGCAGTGCGTAATCTTTTCCATGAATGGGGAATGGCGCCGCTTCCGCCCGTGAGCTGCCGGTCAAATTTTTTCGTATCAAGCGGAGCCTGGACGACTTTCACTTTTGTCCAGTCAGCATCCAGTTCTTCCGCCACAATCATTGGAAAAGAGGTCATGATGTTTTGACCCAACTCGGGATTGGGAGAAAATATAGTGATAGCACCATCTGTTGCAATGGACAGATAACTATTAAACTCCAGTTCACCGGCAACATTGGCGGCATTCATAATCACAGGAGTTCCCGCTTCCGCACTGAACCAGCTAAACCCCAGCAGCAGACCGCCACCGGTCATTGAAGTTATTTTCAGAAAATCTCTTCTGTTGGTTTTATTCAAGGTTGTCATGGTCTGGTGTTATTTAAATGTGACAGTTGTATCTCGTATGAGTGCTGAGTAGCCAGTTGTGAGAACGTTCTATTGGAAGTACATACTTACTATTCACCACTGACAACTCATATTTTATTGATCGCTATACTTTGGTGCTGGCCAATTGTACCGCTTCACGAATACGATGGTAAGCACAGCAGCGGCATATATTGCCCTGCATAGCATCGTCTATTTCCTGCGCAGTCGGTTTTGGCTTTCGTTTTAATAAAGCTGCGGCCGTCATGATCTGCCCGGCCTGGCAATAACCACATTGCGGAACATCTACTTCATCCCACGCCTGCTGCACAGGATGGTCACCGTTTTCCGACAAGCCTTCGATCGTCGTGACTTTTGATGTCCTTACACCTGAAACAGGAAGCATACAAGCCCTCACGGCGTTGGCATCCAGAAGTACCGTGCATGCTCCGCATTGGGCAACTCCGCATCCATACTTGGTTCCAACCAAACCGAGGTGATCCCTGAGCACCCATAAGAGCGGTGTATCGGCTGCTACATCTGCCTGGTATTTTTTTCCATTTACTTGTAATTCGAAAATAGGCATCTCGATAAATTTTGGGTGTTTGAAGTTAGTCAAAACGAATAGCTCTTTAAACAGAATTGTATAAAAGGCTAGAATTATATATAAATATATAGCAAGGCTGCGCCCAGGGGTTTGAAACGGCCTCAGAAAAATGGCGTTAAGAAATTTACGGAATGAAGCGTTAAGCCGAAAACGCTGCCCGGTTTTATTCAAAAGAAGATGTACTGCATCGTGACATCAAGGCCCAAAAGCCCGGCTTTAGACTCGTTTTCGGTAGCGGAATGCAGTAAATTTTAGCCATTTTTCTGAAGCCTTGATTTTTTTGTTACTTTTTGCATCAAGGCAAAAAGTAAATAGGTATAAAGAATTGTAAGAGAGATTTCATATTAACGATTTACTGCAACGGGGTGTAAAAAATCTGTACACTACCTGATTTAACAGTTATCTGAAGTAAATTCGTGTAAATATGCAGATACGAATTTTGATATTTGGCAAATTGGCTGATATAGTAAACACCAGCACACTTACACTTACGGGTATTGAAGATACCAATAGCCTCGTGAATGAATTGAATAAACGCTACCCCGCTCTTGCGGATTGTAAATACATCATGGCGGTCGATAAACAAACAATTACTACCAATACCATTTTAAAAGGAGAAAGCACTATTGCCCTTCTCCCACCCTTCTCAGGCGGATAAAAATGAAAGAAACTAAATCATTGGAAAGATACCAGCGCCAGGTGCTGTTAAAGGAATTTGGCGAAGCGGGACAACAAAAACTGCTAGGAGCTAAAGTAGTGGTGATTGGTGCAGGTGGCCTTGGGTGCCCGGTATTGCAATACCTGGTGGCTGCGGGTGTTGGGACCATCGGTATTGTTGATGATGATACAGTGTCGCTGACCAATCTTCACCGGCAACCCTTGTACACTGTAAAGGATATTGGCCTGTCTAAAGCGGAATTGGCAGCTTCGGGTTTGCGCCAGTTAAATCCGGACATCAATATCATCACCTATAATCAGCGGCTAACTGTTGAAAACGCCCTGGATATCCTTGAATCATTTGACATCATCGTTGATGGTACTGATAATTTTTCGACCCGTTATATGATCAATGATGCCTGTGTATTACTAGATAAACCTTTGGTATATGGAGCCATCTCACAGTTTGAAGGACAGGTGGCAGTTTTTAGCCCCCGTCCCCTAAAGGGGGGTATAGGTGGTGTTAACTACAGGGATCTTTTCCCAATTCCACCAAAGGAAGATGAAGTATTGAATTGTGCACAGGCAGGCGTGTTAGGCGTATTACCGGGAATTATTGGTACCATGATGGCCAATGAAACAATCAAACTGATAACCGGTATGGGCGAAGTGCTGATCAACCAATTGTTTACTTATAACGCTTTGAACAACCAGGTTTATAAATGGAAATTAACAGCAGGAGAAAACACTGCTTCGCTAATTCCAGCAGACGAAGATGCTTTTAAGAAAATGAATTATGCGTGGCTCTGTGGTTCTGCCACCGAAGTGCCGGAAATTGATAGTAATGAATTCGATGAACTGCGGGAAAACAAGGCTGTTGACATCATCGATGTTCGGGAGTTGGACGAATTGCCGGAAGTAAACGAGTTTTATCATCTGAGAATTCCACTGAAACAAATTGGTGAATCAACGCCTGCGATTGAAGCGGAAACGGTAGTGGTGTTTTGCCAATCGGGCATGCGGAGTAAAAAAGCTGTGACCCTCTTATCCGGTATTTTCGGTGACACTAAAAAAATATATAGCTTGAAAGGAGGCATTGTAAATTGGAAAAATCAACAGCATTCGCAACAAATATGAACGATATAAAATAACCGGATGAAAGATCGAAAACCAAAGAACATATTTATACAAGGGCCGGTTACGGCTGCTTTTGTAGCAGAAAGTATTCAAAAACACAGCTCACAAACGGCCATTGGCGGGCATAGTATTTTTTTAGGCCAGGTAAGGGCCGATGTAATTGATGATAAAAAAGTGATGGCAATAGATTACACCGCCTATGAAGAAATGGCCCTGGAAAAAATGCATGTGATAAGAGAAGATATTTTTTCAAAATATCAACTAACCTGTATGCATGTGTATCATAGCCTTGGCAAAGTAGCCGCCGGAGAAATCTCCCTGTTTGTTTTCACCTCCTCTGCGCATCGCAAGGCTGCCATAGAGGCTTGCGAAGAAACGGTTGAACGATTAAAAGCAGAACTGCCTGTGTGGGGAAAAGAATTATTTGAGGACGAAACATACCAATGGAAAGAGAACCCCTGATCCTTCGGCAAGCTCAGGAAATAACCCCTAAAGGGGGCTTTGAAACCTGACAGTAGAAATGATCCTGGAAAACAGTTTGAGGTTTTAAATTAAAATGTCGTCGCACTAAAAGAATAACTCTGTATGATAAAACTAGTAAGCATTATTTTGACCCTTCCCTGCATTTTTATTATCGGTAGTTCTTTTTTTCAAAGCGATGAGTTGGCTAAAAGTATTGAACGTGGTAAAGAAGTGTATGCAAGCTATTGTATGAGCTGTCATATGGAAGATGGGAAAGGCACGCCGGACATTAATCCCCCGCTTGCAAAAGCCGATTATATCAGGTCGCCTTCAAAAAACTTAATCAGGATTATTTTGGAAGGGCAGAGTGGTGAAATTGTGGTGAACAAGAAAAAGTACAACACCCCCATGCTCCCATTTTCTTATTTAAGTGACGAACAGGTAGCCGATGTACTCAATTATGTACGTAATTCCTGGGGAAACAAGGTGGCAGGCATTATAAAACCCGCACAGGTTAAAGCATTGCGTAATTAAAAACAATAGAGTACTTAATTTAAGCCACCTATAATATTGAAGACCGGCCTCGGAAAAAATGCGTTAAGAAAATTTGCCGGGAAGGCGTTAAAAAATGAAATAATTATTCTATTGCATGGCAATATCCTTAGCTCATTGTCGTTCTGGCGTCTGGCTTTGCACGACCGCTTGAGCTATTTCATTTTAGCCTGAGAGGAAAATTTTTAGCATTTTTCTGAAGCCTTGATTTTTTTGTTACTTTTTTGTGTCAAGACAAAAAAGTAAATAGGATATTCAGGATTTATTAGACTTTGCGATCTAAGTTAGGTTATCCTAAAAAGCAATTTATAGATTAACCCTCATCAACGGAAAGTATAAATATAACATGGTTAATATAACACACAAGTCAAATACACTCAGGCAGGCAATTGCGTCGGCAATCGTAACAGTTTCAAAGCAGGAGACCATCGACGCTATCAAAAATAAAAAAGTTCCCAAAGGCGACATCTTCGAATTTTCAAGAGCAGCAGGACTGTTAGCCATTAAAAAAACAAGTGATGTAATTCCCGACTGTCATCCGCTGCCGATTGAATATGCTGCTATCAGACATGAACTAGATGAATTGAAAATCATCATTACAGTTGAAGTGCATACTATTTATAAAACCGGTGTAGAGGTAGAAGCTATGCATGGTGCGTCCATCACAGCCTTAACTATCTATGACATGCTAAAACCCATTGACAAGGGAGTTGAAATTTCAACGATAAGATTGGAAAATAAAAAAGGCGGCAAGACTGATTTTAAAGACCAGGCTACAACTAATTTGAAAACGGCAGTCATTGTTTGTTCGGACGGCGTTTTTCATGGAAAAAAACAGGATACAAGCGGGCAAAAAATAATCGAGAAACTGGAACGTCTCAATATGACTGCAGCTTCGTATGAAATCATTCCGGATGAATTTGAACTAATTCAAGCGAAGGTAAAACAGTTGAGTGAAGAAGCATATAACCTTATTTTGTTGACTGGTGGTACCGGGCTTTCCCCGAGAGATGTAACACCGGAAGCCATCCAGCCATTACTCGACAGGGAAATTCCGGGCATCATGGAAGCAGCACGAAGCTACGGTCAGCAACGAACGCCTTATGCTATGTTGTCAAGGGGGATTGCAGGATTTATAAAAAGCACACTGGTGATCACCTTGCCCGGCTCTACCAAAGGCGTGGAAGAAACGATGGATGCACTGTTTCCTTATTTGCTGCATGTATTCAGGGTGGTGGAAGGAATGAGGCATAATTAACTACCGAAATTAAAGCCTATTGTTACGTCAGAAACAATGCTAAACATTCTGTAAAAAAATGCCACCCAATTGGATGGCATTAATTCATTATGAGATAAAGTTTAACTTGTCTTTAGTTTGCTGATGATTTTATTGGCTGCTTTTAATTTTTCAGGGAATAATACTTTGCCTGAAAGTTTATCCAGTGACTTGGATACCTTCACTTTTACTCCAACTACCTCAGCGCCTTTCAGTTTTTTTGTTTGTTTCATGCACTAAAATTACAATTTTTTTCTTTTAACCATAAAGCCGAAATAATCTACACCTTTCCTGAATAAAACCCTTTCGAAACTGTCCATTCCTTTTAATACGCCATAAATTCGGAAATCCTTTTTCAGTTCTTCAAGATTCACTGTCAATGCCATGCGGTAGAGCCTTGTTCTTTCGGCTGTAATGCCACAAAAGAAAATCATTTTATCAGGGTATTTTGCAGTAAACTCGTAAACAGTTGCGGCAACAGTAGCCAAAATTTTATTTCGGTCCTTATTATCATTTGTCGTCTCGTCATCAATCGAACCATCTTTATTCAGATTTCCAAAAGCAAGATTATAAATATCCTCATTTTGTGTTTGCGCAAACTGAACCATCTTTTTTATCGTCCCCTTAGGTCCCTCACTTTCGAACTGAAATTCCAATTTATCAGAAGATGCAATTACGCTTTCATATTTTTCATATTGCATGTGATAAACCTACTAATTTTTCGTCCCTTACACTGAATTTTGTGAAGCATACATTTAACGCCTATACCGCTACACCGTGCTTAACGGATCATTACAATTTATATTTATTCACTTTTACTATCACCAACTTCGACGTCGGCGTATTACTTTTATCCGCTACGCTGTTGATCGGCACCAATACATTCGCTTCCGGAAAATAAGTGGCTGTACAACTTTGGGGGATGGCATATGGCACCACAACAAATTTTCTGGCCACTCTTTCAACACTATCATGATAATTATACAGATCAACAACATCTTCTTTCTTTAAACCTCTTTTGCTCATATCAAGCTGGTTCATGAGTATCACCCGACGCTCATTGTAAATGCCCCGATAGCGATCATCCAACCCATAGATAGTGGTATTGAACTGGTCATGACTGCGAATGGTCATCATCATTAGTTCATCATCCGCAAGATCAATAGCCGTAGCAGTTGAAATACTGAAATGCGCTTTTTGTGAATGCGTGTTGAAACTGCCATCCCGGTTACAATTGGGCAAATAAAACCCACCAGGGATCCTGATCCGTTCGTTATAGTTTTCAAAACCGGGAATCGTTTTTTCTATATCATCACGGATATGATCATAATGCTGAAAGTATTTATCCCAGTTAACCCTGCTGTTTTTCAAAACAGCTTTTGCCAGCCTGCAAACTATAGCAGGTTCGCTTAGCAGCTCATCCGAAACAGGTTTTAAAACTCCCCTGGATGACTGTATGATACCCATCGAATTTTCGCAGGATACAAATTGTTCTTCACTCTGCTGTATGTCTTTATCACTTCTTCCAAGGCACGGCAGTATCAATGCTTCTTCACCATGCACCAGGTGGCTGCGGTTCAGCTTTGTTGAAACATGCACCGTGAGTTTACATTTTCGCAATGCTTCAGCTGTAAACTTTGTATCAGGTGTAGCGGAAAGAAAATTACCACCCATCGCCAAAAAAAATGTTGCTCTTCCTTCCTGCATGGCTTTGATTGACTCTACCGTATCGTAACCGGGACTAGTGGGTGGACTGAATCCAAAATTCTTTTCTAACGATTGTAAAAAAGCTGCTGAAGGCTTTTCATAGATCCCCATGGTGCGATCACCCTGCACATTACTATGACCTCGTACCGGGCAGGTGCCTGCTCCTGTTTTGCCAATGCTTCCTTTCAGCAATAACAGATTGACGATCTCTTTGATGGTATCAACGGCATTTTTATGCTGCGTAAGACCCATGGCCCAACAGGCAATGATCCTGCTTTTGTCTTTCAGTATTGTAGCCGCTTCCTTTATTTGAACAGGGTCGATACCACATATCCTGCTCAACTCATTTAGATCCTGCTTTTGCAGATGCGCAATGTATTCACTGAATCCTTCAGTCTTATTTTCTATAAATGCTTTATCAACTACCGTTCCCGGCACCTGCTGTTCTTCCTCTAAGAGTTGCAAATTGATGGCCTGCAACAATGCCATATCGCCGTTGATCCTTACCTGCAGAAAGAGATCAGTCAATCCGGTTCCCTGCCCTAGCCATCCCTTCAGTTGTTGCGGATCATTGAAACCCATCAACCCTGTTTCCGGTAGTGGATTAATTGAAATAATGATGGCGCCATTCGCCTTTGCTTTTTGCAAAGCAGTCAGCATCCGCGGGTGATTGGTGCCAGGATTCTGCCCTAATATGATGATGACTTCGGCATGATAAAAATCTTCCAGTTTTACGGACCCTTTACCAATGCCCAATGCTTCCGTCAATGCTACACCACTGCTTTCATGACACATGTTGCTGCAATCCGGCAGGTTGTTGGTTCCAAATTCGCGGACAAATAATTGGTAAAGAAAAGCCGCTTCGTTACTTGTTCTGCCCGAAGTGTAAAAAATGGCTTCATTGGGTGAAGCGAGTTCATGTAGGCGAACGGCAATTTTATTAAACGCATCTTCCCAACTGACCGGCTGATAATGTGTAGCGCCTTTGGGTAAAAACATGGGTTGGCCTATACGTCCTTTTTTCCCAATAGCATGGTCAGACAAAGCAGCCAGCTCGTTTACAGAATGAGAAGCGAAAAAATTGGCATCCAGTTTTTTCAACGTGGCTTCCTCCGCAATCGCCTTTGCCCCATTTTCACAATACTCGGTCTGGCCCCTCCTTTCATCATCAGGATCGGGCCAGGCGCAACTCGGGCAATCGAATCCATCTTTCTGGTTCATTTTGGCCAGGGCCTTCCATCCACGTATAATGCCGGGTTCCGCTGCTATGTGTTTAAATGTCGACAACACAGCTGGTATACCGGCCGCTGATTTTTTTACCGGTCCTAATTTTAATCCCGTCAACTTGCCGGGATTTTCTTCGGGTGCTGATGTATGTAAATTATCGTCTGCCTGCATGAAACATTACTTGTTAAAAATGATGCGGTCTTTACCGGCATAAATATTAAATCGTTCATCCCGTAAAAAACCAATCAATGTAATACCGCATTCCCGGGCTAAATCCACCGCCAGGCTTGATGGAGCCCCCACCGCTGTTACGATTCTGATACCAGCCATATTTGCCTTTTGTATCAACTCAAAACTTGCTCTTCCGCTTAATAGCAGGATATTGTCATCAAGCGGCAGTTGATCATTCAGCAAACAGGCGCCAATCGCCTTATCCAACGCATTATGGCGGCCCACATCCTCCCGAACCAAAAGAAAATTTCCCTGCTGATCAAACAAAGCAGAAGCATGCAGTCCGCCTGTGCAGTCAAACATCGTTTGCTCTACTCTCAACTTTTCATAAATGGTATAAAAAAGATTAGCTCTCAAAAAGATGTCGCCAGTTTTCTCCGTATAAGCAGACACTGTCCTGATACTGTCAATTCCTGATTTACCACAAACGCCGCAGCTGGAGTTGGTAAAAAAACTCCGTTCCAGTTTTTTAAGCCCGGGATCAATATCTTCTTTTAGTGTCACCGCTATCGTATTACCGTCGGAGTCATCCTGCTCAACACGCAAAACTTCTTCCTTGTTAGTGATGATCCCTTCGGTGAATAAAAAACCGATCGCTAATTCAAGGTCGTGGCCCGGGGTCCGCATAGTTACGGTTATATTTTTTCGTTGCCGCATTGCTGACGGACCATAGATCAATTCAATCTGCAACGGCTCCTCCACAGCCAGTTGGTCGTCCGCATCCATTCCCTGGCCAAAATTGATCTTTACAATTCTTGCTTTCGTTATAAAAGGTTGTTCCATTTTTCCTCTTTTAAATGGTGAACTGTTTATCCAACAAAATCAGTTATAAAGTTACAGCCATTTGTTAAGCTGAACGGGGGCAAATGTTTCGTTACTATGTTATCCGAAACAAATTGTCGTTATGAAATGATCTATTTTTTTAATTAGAAATAGTTCTAACTTCAAACAGTGAATCGGACCTGCGCTACAAGCATCCATCTCCTTCCTACCCTGACGTTGCTGCCATAATTTATCATAAGCCTCAAAAAATAAAGGAGGAAACTATGAATGACACAAATACCATCAGTCGTCGCAAATTCATTCAAACCGGCGCTGCTGCTGGCGGCGGATTGTTATTAAGTTTTTATCTCCCCGCCTTTGGAAAAGGAATAAAAAATGCCGGTATTCCGGCTCCTACCAATTTTGCCCCAAATGCATTTGTCCGCATTGGTAAGGACAATATCATTACCGTTATCGTCAATCACTCTGAAATGGGACAAGGCGCCTACACCTCTTTGCCCATGATCATTGCCGATGAACTGGATGCAGACTGGAGCAAAGTAAAATTTGAAGCAGCTCCTGTTGATCCTGTTTATAATCATCCGGGTTTTGGTATGCAGGGTACGGGTGGCAGCACCAGTACATGGGTTGAATGGGATCGTTTTCGCAATGCAGGTGCAACGGGCAGACATTTATTAGTTGCAGCCGCTGCACAAACATGGAATGTTGATCCGTCAACATGCCGTACAGAAAAAGGATTTGTTATTCATGATGCAACCGGGCGCAAACTATCTTATGGTGAATTGGTAGATAAAGCTGCAACGATTACTTCGCCAAAAGAAGTAAAACTAAAAGAGGCAAAAGATTTCAAGTTCATTGGTAAACCCATAAAACGTCTTGACACTCCTGAAAAAATTGACGGCTCAGGGATTTTTGGATTAGATGTAAAAATTCCCGGCTTGTTAACAGCAGTCATTGCAAGACCGCCAGTATTTGGTGGTAAAGTAAAAAGTTTTAATGCCGATAAAGCAAAGGCAATCCCCGGAGTAAAAGATGTTGTGCAAATTGATCGGAGTATTGCTGTTGTTGCAAATGGATTCTGGCCTGCAAAGCTTGGCCGTGAAGCATTGGAAATTGTTTGGGATGAAGGCCCGTTGTCAACATTGGATAGTAAAACACAAACCCAACAATACGCAGACCTCGCAAAACAAACCGGCGCTGTTGCAAAAAAGGAAGGCGATGTTGCTGCGGTAAAGAGTAAGGTAGTGAAAAACCTTGATGTGGTTTATGATATGCCTTACCTGGCTCATGCACCCATGGAACCACTCAATTGTGTGGCAGATGTAAAAGCAGATAGTTGTGAAATATGGGTAGGCACACAATTTCAAACCGTAGAAGCAATGACTGCTGCAGCTATTACCGGGTTAAAACCAAACCAGGTAAAGGTGCATACTACTTTATTGGGTGGCGGTTTTGGTCGTCGTGCTGTTCCTGACGGACATTTTGTAAGTGAAGCGGTGCAGGTTTCAAAAGCAATCAAGTCACCAGTGAAAGTTGTATGGACAAGAGAAGATGATATTCGCGGCGGTTATTATCGTCCGCGAGCCTATCATACGATCAGTGCAGGACTTGATGCTGCAGGCAAGCCATTATATTGGAAACAAAGTATCGTTTGCCAGTCATTCATAGTAGGTACGCCCTTTGAATCATTCATGATAAAAGATGGCGTAGATGCAGTGGCCGTAGAAGGAGCAAATGAATTGCCTTATCATGTTCCCAATCACCTGCTCCAATGGAATATGGCGCCGGGTGGTGTGCCTACACTTTGGTGGCGTTCGGTGGGAAGCTCCCATACTGCGTTTGCAGTGGAATGTTTTATTGATGAATTAGCAAAGGCTGCCGGCAAAGATCCGTTCGAATATCGGCGCATGCTGATGGATAAACATCCCCGACAGAAAAAAGTGCTGGAATATGTTGCGCAGAAAGCCGGATGGAAAAATCCATTGCCTGCGGGCAGAGGAAAAGGAATTGCCGTGCACGAATCATTCGGTAGCGTGGTGGCGATGGTAGCAGAAGTTTCCATAGCAAAAAATAATTTGAAAGTGCATAAAGTAACCGTTGCTGTTGATTGCGGACAGGTGGTAAACCCTGATACAATCAAAGCGCAGATGGAAGGTTGCGTTGTGTTTGGTCTTACCGCTGCGTTGTACGGCGAAATAAGTTTTGAAAATGGCAGAGTGAAACAAGGCAATTTTCATGACTATCGTATGGTTCGTATGAATGAGATGCCTGTGGTAGAAGTGCACATCATGGACAGCAAAGAAAAAATGGGCGGCGTTGGTGAGCCCGGAGTTCCGCCTGTTGCACCGGCTGTGATGAATGCATTGTTTACATTAACAGGAAAACGAGTGAGAAAACTTCCGCTTCAGCCTGATGATCTTAAAAAGAAAGTTTGATTTTTTATGAGGCCAGCGACAGTACTACTATCAGCTTTTGTTGTTGAGCGCAGCGAAATCCCGCAGCATTGCGGGACGTCGCTCCATTCATCGCCTGCCTGCCGGCAGGCAGGTTCTGTAATTCTATTCGACAAAAACTAAAAGAAACTACTCATGATAAGCTTAAAAGTAAACGGTAAAGAATACAATGTGGATGCAGATCCTTCCACGCCCATCTTATGGGTGTTAAGAGATACATTAGAGCTTACCGGAACAAAGTTTGGCTGTGGTGCTGCGCAATGCGGCGCCTGCATGGTTCATTTAAATGGTGATGCAATCCGTTCATGCATTACACCCGTTAAAAGAGCCGAAGGCCAGGAAATAAAAACTATTGAAGCATTGGCTAACGATCCCATTGGCAAGAGACTTCAAAAAGCCTGGATCGAAGAAGATGTGCCACAATGTGGTTATTGCCAAAGTGGGCAACTAATGGCCGCAGCAGTTTTATTAAAAGCCAAACCCAACCCAAGTGATAATGATATTGATTTGGCCATGTCAGGTAATATTTGCCGCTGCGGTACTTATCAGCGGGTAAGAAAAGCCATTCACAGGGCAGCCGCTATGAAGTAAGCATTCTCAACTCCAAAAGAAATTTTTATGCAAAAGAATTTTCGTTTCGGATTCAGGCATGTTTTATACATCCTGTTGTTATCGGGTTTTACAGTTGCCATTGCACAACCATTAAAGAATAAAACAATAACATCTGCTGCAAATAAGATTCCACCTGCAAATGATACAAAAGCAAAATCAATTAAGCCCGTTGACAAAACTGACGCTGAAATAAAAAGAGAACAGGAATCTGCTGCTGCATTCAATGAAGCTTATAAAGTCTTTATGCATCCTCGTTGTATGAACTGTCATCCCAAAGCTGATGCGCCTTTACAAGGTGACGACAGCCATATTCATGCACAAAATGTAACAAGAGGCCCTGACGGCAAAGGATTGTATGCAATGAAATGCTCTAATTGTCATCAATCAGAACATGTGCCGGGGCAACACATGCCGCCCGGTCATGCACTCTGGCATTTACCGCCGGCCAACAGGAAAATGGTTTTCGAAGGAAAAACACCGGCACAATTAGCTGCTCATTTCAAAGACAATAATTTTACCGGCTTTAAAGATTTTAAAAAAGATATGCTTCATCATGTGGAGCATGAGCCACTGGTATTAAATAGCTGGACTTATGGCACGCCGCCACCACTTAGCCACGAAGAGTTTGTTGCAAAAGTGAAAGAATGGATTGATAAAGGCGCTGTGGTGCCGAAATAAGTAAAAACATTTCTATGTTCGTTAATAACAGCTGTTTCTAAAAAATAAACCCTTTGAACAACCGTGACCTTAATAATCAACAGTTCCTATTTTCTTTATCTGCTTCAAGTCACTGATATCATATATCAATAATCCTGTACTTACATAACAAATCAGTAAATTATCGTAAGGAATCACGTCTTTGAAATTTCCGTCAGTAACAGTGTACATTAATTCAGGCGAAGAAGGCCTTTTTACGTTCACTAACGAAAGCCCTGAGCCCCCACGACAAACAAAGACTACGGAATCCTTTAATCCCAGGCCAAAAGGAGTAGAAATTGGAAACAAACTTTTTTGAACAGGAGCGGTAACATTTTTTATGTCATAAATATACAAACCATCTTGTGCAGGCCCGCAGGGGGAGCCACCTTGCAGCGTAACATAAGCAATAGAATCATTCGCTACTACAGGATCGCAACTGCGTACATGACGAGCTTCACCAAATTTTACAGGATGAGATGGATCGGTAATTGAATATATGAACATTCCATCACGGGAACCGATAAATAATTTATCCATGTAGGGATAAATAGTCTCTATACCCCAGCCACCAACATTCACGGACGTTTTTTTAACCGGGTTAGCCGCATCAGTAAGATCATATACTTCGATGCTGTTATAATCGGCGAGGTAAAGATGATTGGCCGCAATAGTAAACCTTGCCAATGATCCTCCTGTTCCCGTACCAGGCGCATCAGCAGATTTACTTCCGTCCTTAGTGCAGCTAATGGTAATCAACAATAAGAACAGTCCTGAACTAATTATCTTTTTTACTAGGCGCATATAATTTTTTTAGGGATAATAACAAGTATTGTCATACACTGAGTCACAGGTCCACCCGGTCTGGACATGTGCAAGCCCATTTGCATATTGCCAGGGACAATCATAATATACTCCATGCTCAGGCAGGGGTATAAAGTTATGCGCAGGATAACCTCCTGCCTGTGCACCCTGGTGAAAAGCTTCTTTTATTCTTTTCACTTCCCTCACAGCTTGCCAGTCACTTACATCCACTACAACCAGATCAGTAAATGAGTTAGCATACAACATATTTCCTTTGATGGATATCTCAGAATTTCCTAATATCTTAATAAAACCTGTCGGCGCCGGAGCGGAAGGATTTGAATTATCTATAACATGTACACCGCTGCCGAGATCATTTTGAAAGATCAGGTTGCCCTTTACATATATTTTTCCGGGAAATCTTACCGGTTGTGGGGCAACAGTCGCAATTTTCAAAATAGATGAATCGAGAGAAAATACCGGTTTATAGCCCCATACTTTTTTAGGAGGAATTATTGGAGGTTCAGGTATTCTGTGATTCGTAAAATCCCAACAGGATGATAACAATAAAATACCTGGCAATAGAAATATTGAAAATTTTCTCATAGCACCATGACAACGATAATATCAGAAGCGCTGCATTATTTCTTAAGTAGCCTAAATGAGCGGTCGAAAATTTTTTTGATGCGCTTCGATGTTTTCATAAGTATCAGTCAAGAGCGTTAAGTATACGAAAGTCTTTATCATTTAAAACCATTCAATCTTACTCCACAAACTGCACCGAATGCACCATCGGCAGATAATTATTTATCGCCTGCCAGTTCTCCCCACGATCAGGAGAGAAAAATAAATTACCCGTAGTAGTGCCAAATGCAACCGCATCGCCGGATGTGGCCAATGCGTGACGATACACAATATCAAAACAATTTTCCTGTGGTAATCCTTTTCTAAAATCCTTCCAGGTCTTGCCACCGTCATCGGTGCGGCAAATACATAAAGCTCCTTTGATCGCAGCTCTTATCTCGTCGCTTTTGGCTGGCGCCACCCAAGCCTGGTCGGGATTGTCATCGGCCACTGCCATGGCAAATCCAAATCTTGCAGGTCCTTCGGGTTGTCCAATATCGATCCAATTTTTTGCACCATCGGTAGACCGAAAAATACCACAATGATTTTGCTGCCACAGCACATCAGGATTGGTTGGAGCTGCCACCAATATATGCGGATCATATCCGGTTTCAGCATTAGGATCGGGAAGAAAATCAGCCCGCATGCCTTTATTTCTTATTGCCCATGTTTTTCCTGCATCGGTTGTCTCAAAGACACCGGCACAGCTAATACCAATATGAATACGATTTTCATCCCTGGGATCAACTACAATGGAGTGAATGCCCGGTTGGTCACGGCCACCGCCAAACCATCCTTCTTTGCGGGTTGGATGTTTCCATAATGATTCAACCAGTTGAAAACTGTTGCCAGTGTCTTCGCTTACAAACAAACCGCCGGGGTCCGTGCCTATCCATAACCGTGAAGGATTTTTTTTGCCGCCATGCGCCATCGCCCAGATATAACGGGTAGCAGCGGGCACCCCGTCTTTAACTTCTTCGCCTTCAGGATAAGCAGGCGCTGTAATTTCCTCCCATGTTTTGCCCCTGTCACCTGAGCGGTGAAGCTTTACCCCCCAATGGCCGTAATCGAGGCTTGCCCACCAGGTGCCTGTCCTGGGATCGGCATAGGCAATGGATACCGGAGCTCCTTCAAAGGAAAGATTCTCAACCGACCAGCGGTTATTTTTAAACTGGTAAGCGATAAGACCCTTGCGGGTTCCAAGCAGCATTGTTGATTGCATAAAAAATTAGTTGTTGATTGTTGAAATTATCCACCCGACAAAGCCTGTATGATATAAATTTCACTTTTCTCGGTAAAATGGTCGCTAAGCGCTACCCGGTCGTTGATCAACCTGCCATCGATAAAAATGTTAACATGCCTGCGCAGGCTCCCTTGTTCATCCAAAATATAATTGCGGATACCGGGATAATTACCATCCATTTCTTTCAACACTTCCTTTAAGGTAGCACCTGTCGCCGGGGTATCTTTCAACCCCGAAAAAAAACGATTAAGTGCATACGTGAATTTAACGGTTGGCATTACTAAAAAATATTGTGGTTACCGCCACACTAAAATTACAACTACACGGGCCTATAATAAATTTCTGTCTGAAACAAAGTTCCTATGAATTTATATAATTGTGAGACTTAAAATGCGACAAATTAAGGGGGCATTTGCGAAGCCTGGATTTTTAGAAATGCCCTACATCACTTCTTCACCGTGTTGTGCCTGCCTGGCATATTACAATACTTGCGCATTTATTATCGCTTAATTATATTTAGTAAATTCGACCATGAAAGCCCGGGAAGTTATCGCTCCCGGCACATTGAACAGCATTTTTAAACAAGCTCAAATTGATAAGAGATGAGAAAGTACCTTGTGGTTTACGAAAAAACAAAAACTGGATATTCGGCCTATGTGCCGGATCTTCCTGGCGTTATTGCTACAGGCAAAACAAAAGCTCTCGTTGAAAAGAATATTTTTGATGCCATTCAATTTCATCTTGAAGGCTTAAAAGAAGAAAATATTAGGATACCAAAAGCCACGGCGGAGAGTGAAATGATGGTGTTTACAGTTTAAGAGACTATAAAACCGGCCACCTTTTCAATGACCGGTTTCAGTATAAAAAAAGATCAAACCAATTCTTCTTTCGCCGTCTTACTATATTCATCAATTAACCGGCGTTGAATATCAAATGGCACCGGTTCATATGCATCAAAGCGCATTTTGAATTTGGCTCTTCCCTGCGTAATAGAACGTAATGAGGAAGAATAACCTTCCATTTCCGCCAGCGGTACTCTTGCTATTACTTTTTGAAAATGTCCTTCGCTATCGATGCCTTCCACTATGGCACGGCGGCTTTGCAAATCTCCCATAACAGCGCCGGTAAGATCATCGGGGCATAATACTTCCACCCGGTAGATGGGCTCCAGCACCTGTGGATCGGCCTGTTGAAATGCATGACGGAATGCCTGCAAGCCTGCAATTTTAAAAGAGATATCATTGCTGTCAACAGGGTGCATTTTGCCATCATATACACTAACACGGATGTCACGGGCATAAGAACCCGTCAATGGACCATTCTGCATCTTCTCCATCACTCCTTTTAAAATCGAGGGTAAAAATCTTGCATCAATCGCACCACCCACAATACAATTGTAGAAAACTAATTTACCTCCCCAATCCAGGTCATACGTATCCCGGCCTCTTACAGTCAGGTCTTTTGGTTCGGGCATACCCTCATGCCAGGGCTCAATGCGCAAAAATACTTCACCAAACTGACCGGCCCCGCCACTTTGCTTTTTATGGCGATAGCTGGCATCGGCCATTTTACGAATCGTTTCCCTGTAAGCGATCCTTGGTTTTACAAACTTCACTTCCAGCTTGTGATTATGTTCGATCTTCCACTTTGCAACTGCCAGGTGCATATCACCCTGGCAATGGATTAGTGTTTGTTTTAACTCAGGTGAAACTTCTACCAACAAAGTAGGATCCTCTTCCCGCAGCTGGTGCATGGCTTGTGACAACTTTTCCTCTTCACCTTTCTTCAGTGTCTCAATAGCCACCGTCATATTTGGCGGAGGAAATTCAATAGGAGGCAATTCATAGTTCCTGCTTCTCGAATGCAGGGTATTGTTAACATGTGTATTTTTTAGTTTTAAAGTAGCGCCAATATCGCCAGCCACCAGTTCATTCACATTGGTCCGCTTATTCCCTTCTACTAAAAACAACTGGGTTATTTTTTCTGTCACCCCGGTTGATTCATTTTCCAGCTCCATCCCTGTTTTAATCGTGCCTGAATACACTTTGAAAAAAGACAGCTCTCCCACATGCGGCTCAGAAACAGTTTTGTAAATGAATAGGCAGGGAGGCCCGCTGGCGTCACAAGCCAGCTTCTCTCCTTTCTTTGTTGTTTGCGGTGGCATTTCATTGGCGCTGGGGCAAACATTGTCGATAAAGCCCATCAGGCGACCGCTACCCATATTCCTTTCCGCCGATAAACAGAACAAAGGAAAGATATCATGACTGATCATGGCTTTCTTCAGTCCCATTTTCATTTCATCTTCATCCAATTCGCCTTTATCAAAATACTTTTCCATCAATGTTTCATCATTGCTGGCTATGGCTTCAATCAGTTCTTTATGTAATTCATCAGCCTTTGCTTTTTCTTCGTCAGGTATAGACAATTTTTCAGGTTTGCCTCCTGCATCTTTAAATTTATACATCGTCATCCGCAACACATCGATGATTTCATGAAAGCCGGATCCTGATTGCCGCGGGTATTGCACTACTACTACTTTGTTGCCAAAATGTGCTTTTGCTTCCCTGACGGTTTTGTCAAAGTCGGCATCGTCATCATCGAGTTTATTGACGGCGAAAATCATCGGCGTCTTAAACTTCTCGGTGTATTCCCAGATGATATCGGTGCCTACTTCAACTCCCATCACGGCATTTAAAAGCATCACGCCGGTATCGGCAACACGTAATGCAGAAATAACTTCTCCTACAAAATCATCATAGCCGGGAGTATCGAGGATATTGATCTTATAACCCCTCCATTTGGTATGAAGGAGCTTGCTAAAAATAGAATTACCACGTTCCTGTTCAAGTTCGTGGTAATCTCCTGTAGTATTTTTATCGTTTATATTTCCCCGGCGGGTTATGAGCTCAGCTTCGTACAACATGCACTCCGCTAAGCTCGTCTTCCCGGAGCCGGCATGGCCCAGCAAGACAATATTTTTTACATGTGAGGTATCAAACTCTGGCATGGCGAAAATGTTTTAAAGATGAATCCGAATGTTTACCTGTTCAATTATTATACTTGTTATACGTGTTCACAAGTTCCATTTCGAATCGGTATGCTAAAACAGTATCGTCAACAGATCTTTTCCATGCGTGAGGCTGGTCACAAGCATAAGCAAACTTGTGAATTATTGAACTTGCAAACTTTAGAACTTTTCTTACGACGTTCGGTTGAGAAAATCGTCAAACTCGTCGCGAAGATCCTGCAAAGTGAGCTCGAGGCTTTGATACTGGTCTAATAAATTTTCATGCTCCGCCATTGTTTCTCCATTCAATTTTCCATTGTTGACGTTCATCTCATAATTCATCTTTTGTTCATGTGTTTTTATGGCATGTTTAAGATCGTGAATGTTGATAAGCTGAATGTGAAATTGGTTGTGGAGATGTTCGACGTCCTGGAGTTGATCTTTGGAGAGTGTTCGGCTGGCGGCATCCTGGAGTTTTGATTTGTTTTTTGAAAATTCGTCGCGGTATTGACGAAGTTTTTCTCTCCAGGCGTTACACTCTCCTGTGAGCTGTGAAGTTTCTACCTGAACCATGGGATTTTAAATTTAAAAGTGAATAAATATGGCGTTACTCAATTCTTTCCCCGGGGTGCTGGATGGTATATGTAAATTAAAACTCTTTTTTGGTTTGAGCCAGCAATTTTTTTACCCAACATGCCATTGATCACCGGTTACCGATTGCCGGCCGGCCGCAACCAGTAACAATATATATTTGCAGTCCTGTATGATCTCTCAAAACACTATACAACAGATTCTCAGCAGAATAGACATCCTTGATGTGGTGGGAGAATTTGTAAAATTGAAGAAACGCGGAGCCAGCTACCTCGGGCTTTGTCCATTTCACAATGAAAAAACTCCTTCGTTTACCGTATCGCCCAGCAAAGAAATTTACAAATGCTTTGGATGTGGCAAAAGCGGCAATTCGATCAGCTTCATCATGGAGCATGAAAAGTATAGCTATGTAGACGCACTGAAATGGCTGGCAAAAAAATATGATATCGAAATTGAAGAGACTTTTGCCACAGACGAACAGCGCCAACAACAGCAGTCTGCCGAAAGCCTTTTTATTATCAACAATTTTGCCCAACAGTTTTTTTCCAAAACGCTGTTTGAAACGGACGAAGGCCAGGATATCGGGTTAAGCTACTTGAAAGAAAGAGGTTTTAGAGAAGAGATCATTCGCAAATTTCAATTGGGCTATTCGCCTGAACGACGGGATGCTTTTGCGAGAGAAGCGATTTCCAAACAGTTCAATACAGACTTATTATTAAAAACCGGCCTGGTTGTTTTACGCAATGAACAATTGGCTGACAATTATCGCGGCCGGGTTATTTTCCCGATCCATAATCATAGCGGTAAGGTTTTAGGATTTGGCGCCAGGATCTTAAAAAGCAATGATAAAGCTCCCAAATACATTAATACTCCCGAAAATGAGATTTATGTAAAAAGTAAGATTTTATATGGTTCTTACCAGGCAAGGCAAGCTATCGACAAAACCGATGAATGTTTGTTGGTGGAAGGATATACGGATGTTATATCACTGCACCAGGCAGGTATTGAAAATGTTGTCGCCTCCGGTGGTACAGCTTTAACACCCGACCAGCTTCGTTTAGTAAAAAAATACACCAATAATCTCACCATTGTTTATGACGGCGATGCTGCCGGTGTAAAAGCAGCCCTGCGGGGGTTGGATCTTGCATTGGAAGAAGGGCTGAATGTAAAACTGGTATTGATTCCCGATAAAGAAGACCCTGACAGTTATGTAAACAAAGTGGGAGCTTCTGCCTTTGCACAATTTGTGCAGCGCAACAAAAAAGATTTTGTCCTCTTCCAACTGGAAGTTGCGTTGAAAGATGCGGGTAATGACTCAGTAAAAAAAGCTGAGGTGGTCAGCAAAATGGCAGAGACCATAGCCCGAATTAATAAAGCAGAAGATTTTACCAAGCAACAAGATTACATAAAACAATGCGCAGAAATCTTAAAGATTGATGAGGCAGGTTTGCATTCACTCGTCAATAGATTCATCCGCGACCGTATCGCCACCCAGGAAAGAAAATTACCCTTCGAAGAGGCAAAAAAACATGAAGAGAATGCCAGGCAAGCTGAACAAACCAATTATGACGACGCTACTTTCAATTTGCTGTTCAAAGATGAATTGCAGGAAAGAGAACTCGCCAGGATTCTATTAGAATATGGCATCAAAAAATGGAACGACACAACGCTTGTGGCCGAATACATCTTTGATGAAATGATGGATGAAAGCCTGATTGATAACAAAGATGTGTTGATATTGCTGGCGACTTTTAAGGACCTGCTGCAAAAAGGAGTGACAGAACCAAACAAAAGCTATTTTGTTTATCACCCCGATACGAAGCTCAGCACTTTCGCTGTCTCGTTGCTCAATTTTCCTTATGAAGAAAGTGAACGCTGGCGGTCCGAATTCAGCCAGGACAGTGGCTTTCAAAAACAATTGTTTGAACAGAGCTATGAAGACTTTATGCGCACCATAGCCAAAGGCAATGACAAGCAGCTAATGGGATTTCTAAAAATAGACGAGGACAAAACCAATGAAGAAGTAGAGTCTGTGGTTAATTATCTAAAGCTCAGAAAAGTAAAACGTATGTTGCTCGAAAACCAGCTTGACCTCGAAAAACCTCACACTGCAGAAGAGTATGAAATGCTTCATCAAACCCATATTCATTTAAAGGGAATGGAGATCGATCTTACAAAGAAATTAGGGACGGTGATACTTAAGTAAGTAGCACCACCCTGGTTAAACGAAAATTGCCTCAACGATCAACGTTCTCCTTTATACTTTTTACACAAATGATATAAGATATAAACGAAACTATTCTTATAACTAAGTAGTTAAATAAAAGCGAGCCGCTAAGATTAGCGACCCGCCTTGCGTTCAGCGTTACTGATCGCAACTTATTATTTAGGCTGTAGCGCAATTTCACCCACATCTGTCACCAGGCTGTCTGCTATTACAACTACATCTTTTTTCCTGGTGCTCGCATATGGCTCCTGGGCCTGAATGATTACTGAATAGGTACCGGGCTTTACATCTTTAATTTCAAATGCACCATTCTTCACTTCCGCATTTAGCGTATCCGTTGGCGACATGGCCCATGCCCGGATCGCTTTATCGGCCGGCGTCACCGTTCCTTTTATCGAATTGCTTTGCAATACATCAAAAGAAAAAAGTGCTCCAGATGAAACTGCCAATGCTACTACTGCTAATTTTAGTTTTTTCATACATGTCCTTTTTTACAGTGTTATTAACCAGGTTAATGAATAAATGTTTTTGAAAAAGATCATTTGCCAATTAAGCAAATGCATCAAAAAGCAAGTTGTTAAACAATGACTGTGCCATATCATTACACTGTTAATTTTTTTACAACGAATGACATCATTTGGACTTAGCATTCTTAATGCTATTTTAGCTAGCAAAGTCGCAGCATTTAAGTGACACCATAGTTTTCAAAAACTTACGCTTTAAGAATACTGGTCAGCTATTTTTTTGTAGTTTAATTTTAGTTAATAACCGCAGCAATAACATGGAAAAGCTTTTAACACATATCAAAAACTATTACGAGTTGAGTGCGGAAGCACAAAATGTACTATACGATTGTTTTGAAGAAGTGGTGTCAGGTAAAAATGAATTTTTAGTAACGGAAGGAAAGGTCTGTCGTCATTTATATTTTGTGCAGCAAGGTGCATTACGAGGTTATTATACACTGGATGGAAAAGAAATAACGCATTGGTTTGGTTTTGAAAAAGATTTTGTCACCTCTTTTCACAGTTTCATTACGCAGGAACCTGCGGTAGAAAATATTCAATTGTTGGAGGGCAGTATTTTATGGAGCATTTCCAAAGACACCCTGACAAATCTTTTTAACCGCTACCATGAAATTGAACGACTGGTAAGAATTGCTTACGAAAAATATTATATCCGGTTAGAAGAAAGATTTGTGAATGCTCATTTTAAAAGCGCCACTGAACGATACGAAAACCTGCTGCAGCAAACCCCGCATATTTTAGAAAGAGTGCCCCTGGGATATATCGCCTCTTATCTTGGTATCAGCCAGGAAACATTGAGCCGGATACGCAGCCGGATTTAACATTCACCGAACCGGTTTTTGATTTTTGTCAAAAGAAATTCCCAACGAGGACAATAGATTCGTTGACTTAAACAACCATCATGGAACAAAAACAAAACCAACAACCGTCAGCCGCTTTTGTGGCTGCCTCCTGGCTGGCATTATTTATTGGCGTTATTGCTTTTTTGATCGGTCTCTGGAATGCCGAAATGGAACTCAACGAAAAAGGTTATTATTTCACCGTATTGATGTTTGGCCTGTTTTCAGCTATTTCCGTTCAGAAAGCCGTAAGAGATCAGATGGAAGGAATCCCGGTTACCAACCTATACTATGGCATCGCCTGGTTTACAACTCTCCTTTCGATCGTGTTATTAACAATCGGTCTCTGGAACGCCGATATAGCCAAAAGTGAAAAGGGATTTTATGCCATGGCTTTTGTTCTCAGCTTGTTTGCAGCTATCGCAGTACAAAAAAATACCAGGGACCTGAAAGCACGACAAAATAGTGAATCATAAAACTGTAGACAAGGTATAATAACAACATGCAGTGATGCGGACGATCCGCATCACTTTTTTATTGGCAAGTTTTGTTAAGCGGGTTAACTTTAAAACAGCGCACATTGATTCAATAAATAATTCCTGTATGAAGCCCCTGCACCGACGTCAATTTATCCGAAACACTTCCGCAACATTAGCCCTTGCTGCAATCGGCCGTTACGGACTGGATATTTTTAATCCGGCGCCGCCGCGGCGTGTAGCGCTGATCGGCACTGGCTGGTATGGTAAAAGTGACTTGTTTCGCCTGATGCAGGTAGCTCCAGTAGATGTTGTAGCGCTGTGTGATGTTGATAAAACCCTGTTGACCGAAGCTGCGCAAATGGTAACCCAGCGACAAGCCGCGAAAAAAAAACCTGCTTTGTATGGTGACTACCGGCAATTGTTATTCGAACAAAAGCCCGACATTGTATTGATCGGCACACCCGATCACTGGCATGCAGTGCAAACCATTGATGCGCTGAAAGCGGGTGCACATGTGTATGTGCAAAAACCCATCAGCGTAGACGTGATGGAAGGCGAAGCTATGCTGGCAGCAGCCCGCAAATACAACCGGGTGATACAAGTGGGTATGCAGCGAAGAAGCACCCCTCACCTGTTCGAAGCCAAAAAGAAAATTGTTGACGCCGGTTTACTTGGAAAAATTTCCCATGCCGAAATATGCTGTTACTATCATATGCGCAACAACGGCAACCCACCTGTGCAGTCAGTACCCGATTTTTTTGATTATGAAATGTGGACCGGTCCGGCACCACTTCGCCCTTTTGACGGATTACCACATACCCGGTGGTGGCGCACCTTTATGGAATATGGAAATGGCATCATGGGTGATATGTGTGTTCACATGCTGGATGCGGTACGCTGGATGCTTGACCTGGGCTGGCCCAAACAAATCAGTTCAACCGGCGGCATATATGTTGATAAAACCGGTAAAAGCAATATTGCTGATACGCAAACCGCCATTTTTGAATTCGATGACCTGAATTGTGTCTGGCAACACCGCAGTTGGGGCACTCCTGCTGATCCTGAATATCCGTGGGCATTTAAGATATATGGCGAAAAAGGCACGCTGATGGGTAGTACGATGAAATACGATTTCGTTCCCATAGGCGATGGACAAAAAATACATGGCGACGTCATGTATGAAAAAGAAAAATATCCGGCAGACCTGCAGGAGCCAAAAATAGAATTGAATGCCGCACCAGCTACCCGGTTACACATGTTGAATTTTTTGGAAGCCATTGATAAAAAAATAAAACCGGTAGCGGATATCGAACAGGGACATATTTCAACAGCCAGTTGTATTCTCGCAAATATTTCAATGCAATTGGGTGGCAGAGGATTGAGATATGATCCGGTAAAAAAAGAAGTCATCGGCGATACAGAAGCGACCAAACTTTTGCAAAGAGAATACAGGGCGCCCTGGGTTCATCCTGTGCACGGGAATGTGTAGCCTGAACCGGGATTTTGGGGATTGTTGGGAAAATAAAAATGGAACACAACGTTCACAAAGAATACACGAAGCACACAATGTATTAAAAACGGAATCTGACCACGTTGTGTCCGGTGTGATTTCTTCATATTACCCTTTGCTCCTCACTTATTGCTTTCTTATTTCAACAATAAATGCTCTTGCCGGGTTAGCAACAAAAAGAAGTTGTATTTCCTCTTGTGTAAATCCATTTTCCAATAATGCAGGGATCAGTTTGTCAGCAATAGTATTGTAATCATTATAAGTTCCACCGCCTGGCTCACCCACATGGTACCAACCTGAGTCGTGCGATAAAAGAACATGTTGAAGCAGGTGTTGCTCTTTCATATCTTTTAAGAAATCTACACACTGTGAAATAGCTCCCGGATTTACTCCATCATAAGAGATCCAGCCTCCCGCTTTGGCTGCACGAATATGTATTTTCCGGTCACTTTCATTTTGTGCATGTATCCAAATCCATGCGTCTGCTCTAACCCTTTTTGAATTAATAATCTTCAATTCTTCTATAGCCGCCTCACCATTGCCACTGTGCACACCGATTGTTAAACCAGTTGCCAAATGAGTGATCGCAGCAGCTTCAATCATTTTTACCTGCACGTCAGACAAAGGATATTTATCTACTCCGCATTTTATAAACCCGGGTTTGATGCCTTGCTCTATCCCATTATCCCATTCATTGATCCACCTCGCCGCTATTTGTTGCGCTGTTTCAGTCCACGCATGAGCCGGCAAATATTTTTCGCCAGCAGCACCATAGTATCCGGTATTGGTAAGAATATACATGCCGCTTGCATCGGCCAATCGTTTTAATAATTTCACATCACGCCCAATATAAGCCGGGGTGCATTCCATGATCGTTTGGAACCCCCTTTGTTTTAATTCCAAAAGGTTTGGCAAGGCCGCCTGGAAAACTTCTTCTGCATTATAACGGGAAGGATCAATTTTGCCGGCGCCGATAAAATCAACTAAAACATGTTCATGTGTCAATGAAAACCCTGGCTGCTCCGTCGTTATCCAGCCATTTACCGTCATTAATCTTTTCTTGTCCTCCAACAAATTATCCGAAAAAAATAAAGGACCGGCAGCAAGACCCGCTGTTTGAGTAATAAATTTTCTGCGATTGATGATCATAGCAATTGATTATTCAAATTTGGCCTGATCGTTACAAAAAAGTATTTACTTCCATTTAGCCGCTATTGGCCGTACATATAAGCAGAATGAATTCATCGTTACTAAAATTACAGTAATTGTCAAGGCCATTGTTAAGGCCCTGCATTATTCCCTGCCGGGTAAATATGAAGGGCACTTCGGATAGCGAGCAAGCGATCTGCAAACTCTTTGTTTAGATTTCTTGAAACAGGGATTCTTTCTTCGGTGCCGTTTAATTTTAACTTATACCCTTGAGCATTTCCCTCCACCTGTTCTATTTTATCAAGATTAACAATAAAAGCCCGGTGACAACGAAACATCCCAGCATTGTCTCCAAGTAGTTCTTCAACTTTTTTCATCGTGGTGCGCAGAATGGTAAACGAGAGTTTTTGCTGGTGCTCAAAATAGATTTTTACATAATTGCTGGCCGACTCGATATAAACCAGCCGGCTTTCTTCAATCGTTAGTTTTTCCTTCTCGTTATCACTGGTTATGGTGATGGCTGAATTCACCAAAGTATTGATAGCAGGCGGCTCTTTTTTCTTTTCGTCCAGTTTTTGCTGTAGCAAAGCAGCTTCCTGCTTAAACCTGTGCAGCCACCGGTTTTGCCGGAAGAGCGTATAGATAATAATAGGAAACACGCCGATGGAAAAAGTAAAGGCCTGCGCTTTAAAGAAATTGGACCAACCCGTATTCATGTTAAACAACAACGGAAACAAGAGGTAATTGACAGTACCTACGAGTAACACGACGAATGCAACATTCATCATTTGCTTTCCCAGCGTCCATTTCTCTTCAGCAAAAATGCCCGGGAAAATAATTTCGATAAGGTAGTTGGTTACGAATATGCAAAGGAACGTGACCAGCCCAAGAATTAAACTGCTTGTAATAATTTTTACCAGGGGCAATTCACCCATATCAAACGGACGAAAGATCAAGAGAAATACAAAAATAAAAATCCCAAACCCGGCGGCGGTGAGTAACCGGCTTTTAAAATCGCTGGCATGTGGAAATGGCTGGTTAAAGAAATGCATAGAATGATTGTACAAAAATATTGAGCCCGGCCGAACTAATATTTTTAATTATCAGCCGGGCCAACACCTATTTATTTAGTGACTGTGATAGTTTTTCCGCTTGCGCCTGTCCCCACACCGGAGCCATGTCATCGGCAGGCTTGAATTGTTTAAACCGGGTTAATGCTTCGGTGATAGCCGGCCTGGCCGCATCTGCACCCCCACCCAACGCACCGGGTGTAAATAGTTTTGTTCTTGCTTCGATAAGATAGGGTCGTGGATTAGCAGGGTCTTGCTCCCGTGATCTTTTCAATAATTCTGTTGATTGCACACTATAGTCTTTCCATCTCGCCATAGGATCAGCCAGGATCCTGGTATTGACGATCATCGCCTGCAGGGCTAAAATTTCGGAATTGTCGGGGCTAAGTACAATCGCTTTTTCCAGCAGCGCTTCTGCTTTTGCAGCCAGCGGATCTATTTTATCTTTCTCTTTTACACCCATTGCCATGATCGCATGACAGAGGGATGCATAATAAAACGGTTGCCAAAAAGTTTTTGCTGTTTCAGCTGCCCGTTCAAAATTATTGGCAAGCACGGCATAGGTAGCCGGATGTGCTGCTGTATCTAACCGGAGCAGGTTTTCTTTCATAACTGCCGCAAATTTTGTGATGCCTGTCGCCGAATTAGTTTGCGCCCAACTGCCTTGATAAAATACCGCCATGATGATTATGAATGTTACTTTTTTCATTGTTTGTATATTTTAAGTTGATTAATAGAATTGCTAATTGTCGATCACCTGTTTTCTCCTGTCATTACCCATGCTCAGGTAAATGCCAAAAAAGAAAAACCGTTTTGCCATAGGTGTAATGGCTTGCCCTGGGTATAGTCCCTCGATGTTTTGATCTTTTGCAAAATGATAACCAAAGACCTGCTTGCTACCCAAAATATTATTGGCGTTGAATATCAATACGGCATTGGCTTTACCAATCATAGTCAGGTAGTTCAATTGCAAGCCAACGTTGTGGTAGCCGGTTGTCCTTTCCGACATAAACTGATCTGGCGATAAGTTGGGATTGGCATAAGGCCTGCCGGAAGCATAGGTATAAGTCAGCGAAAAATTGGTGGCAATTTTTTCAACAAATTGTTTGATCACAACATTGAGGGTATGTTTGGCAGCAAAAGACGGCTGTACTTTTTTCGGGTAATCAATAAATTTTCTTTTGGTGTCGAGAAATGAATAGGCGATCCAGTAATCAAGATGACGAAGGGATTTTTTATCTCTCCAGAATAATTCAATTCCCCGGGCATAGCCGTTTCCTTTGTTGGCAATAATTGAAGGTTGATCGGGAGAAAAGTTTACCAGCTGTTGATATTTTTTATAAAAGATTTCTGTTCTTATGGTTTGTCCATCTTTGATCTGCTGATAATTGAACAGGTAATGGGTTGCTTTTGCGAAGGCAAGCTCTTTGTTGCGAAAAAGATAATTGGTTTCCGGTTTCTGGTAATACATGCCATAAGCCAATGAAAACTGTCCTCCCGTTTTTATCTTACAAGCAAAAGACAAACGGGGTGATAATTTACCCGTCACCATCAATGAACTGTATTCATACCGAATACCCTGCCTTGCCACAAGCCTGGCACTGATATAAATATCAGACTCAGCGAACAAAGCTGTATAATGATCAATCCTTGTTATAAATGGAATGCTGTCAGCAGCATGAATCTTATCTACAAGGTGTTGTTGCTCTATTCCAAAATTGAGCTTATGTAAGCCGGTAAAATTTTTGGTCAATACAGCCCTTGCCTGCGAATGATAATTGTTGATGCGCGGTAAAAATTTTCCCGTCATTGAATCTGCCGCCTTGGTGAATAGATTGATCACATCTTTGTTTGCCGTAAATGCCACACCGGTTTGAAGTCGCCAGTTTCTTTTTAGAATGCCATTATAGGTGAGCAGGGTAAACAGGTGCCGGTTGGTTAGCTGGAAGAAATCTTTCAACCCGTTCCCTCCTATCGAAGGCTTGTTGAAAGCAATGCTGTTATAGTTGCCATATCCATAATACTTCCATATTCCCTGTTTTGTTTGCAGCCGGCCAAACAATTCACCATTGATGACCTCGGGCTCGTGGGTGTAGTGTAGTTTTTGTTTTACAATACTGAAGTAAGGCTTTAAATTATTATAGTTAATGGTTACACCGGCACTGGCATTCCTGGCTTTGTTCAATTGTTGCCGGGTAACGCTGAGCTGCGGAGATGAGATGATCATATTGGTTTCAGACCTCGTCGGCAGGTCATGCGTTTCCAGTGTCAGTACAGCAGACAGACCTTGTCCATATTGGGCAGAATAACCACCACTGCTGAAATGAGTGCCTTTAAACAGTAAGGGTGAAAACCGGCCCCGTTGGGCAATATCCGGTACGCCACTGAAAAATGGGTTGGGCACCATCAGCCCATCAATAAAAACTTTTGTTTCAGCGCCGGTGCCCCCTCTCACAAACAGTCCCTCCTGCTCGCCTACTTGCTGTGCGCCGGGCAATGTCTTTAATGCAGCAACGATATCAGCTTGTTGTCCGGCTGTTGTTACAATATCAAGCGGCTTTAGCACAGTATTTCTCTTCTTATCGCTTGCTTCAAATACGCCGGCAGAAATAGTCACGGCAGTCAGTTCAGTGGTTTCTTCCTGTAATGTGGCGCTAACAATCACTGGCTTCGATCCTAAAACGACCGGCTTTTCAATTCGTTTGTAGCCTAACAGAGTAATGACAAGGGTAAACCGCCCCGTATCAGCAACGGAAAAAGAGTAATATCCATCATGCCCCGAGGTAGCACCATAATAAGTGCCGTCAATGCTGGCGCTGGCGCCTGCCATTGGCACTTTGTTTTTACCGGTGATGATGCCGCTTACCGTTAGCTGACCGGAAACCCGGGTGCAAAAACAGGTGATGCTGATTAAAATAAACAATTTGACTAGCACGATTTTTTTCTCAAAACTATCGTGGCAGTGAGGCGCTTACAAGTTTATGGGTTGTAATGAAGGAATGCGGGACGGAATGCAACACCGGGGATGAACAGAAGCTGCCAGGTATGATTGGTTTACTCCATATTCATTCACATTCTATCCGGTTGCCAAACCGGATGATATGGCCATCCGGATCTTTGATCAGCATTTCCCGCATATTCCATTCTTTGCTTTCCGGTAGTGCTATGATGTTGGCGCCTTTGTCCTTTATACTTTCATAATATTCATCTACGCTGTCCAACACAATACAAAGCCAGGTGCCTGGATGACCCTGGTCTTTTTCACAGAAAAATATTTCTACATCATCTTTCACCACTCCGCCAAAAGTCGGTGGACAGTCCCACTCCCATTTGTCGTCGAAACCCAATTTCTCAGTATAATAAGCAAGGCTTCTTTTGATGTCGGTTGAATAAAGAATGGTGATAGATTTTTCCAGCTTCATAACAACTTTTTTGTTGGAGAAATTTACTGCTTTTAAATCAGAGATGAATTTTCACTTTCAGATCAGCGTCGCCAGGATTTGAAATTGCGCGGAAAAAAATAGTTGTCGCAAAATGCCCTTCAAAAGTCGTTTGACCCACCCTCGCCCATTTGAAACTATTGACAACTTTGTATCACCAATCAATCACAACTTCTAAAAAATAAAAAAATGCGAATACTGAAATTACAAATGCAAATGACGATTGACGGATTTGTTGCCGGCCCGCAGGGTCAATTGGACTGGATGTCTTTTAACTGGAATGACGACCTGGTAGCTTTCGTCAATGAATTTACAGACAGCGGTGATACTATTTTAATGGGTCGCAAGATGACTGACGGATTTATTAACTACTGGGAAAATGTAGTCAATAATCAACCGGAGAGTCCTGAGTTCGAATTTGCCAAAAAAATGGTTGACCTGCCAAAAATTGTATTCAGTAAAACACAGTTGACAATTGCCGGGAAAAATGTAGCGGTCGAAAACGGGGACCTTGTTACTGCAGTCAATGTATTGAAGGCTAAACCCGGTAAAGATATTATTGTATACGGTGGGGCCGGCTTTGTTTCGTCATTAATTGATCATAACCTGATTGACGAATTGTATTTATATACCAATCCTATTGCCATCGGCGACGGGATGCGCATTTTCAACAAAAGGCACCCCCTGCAACTGGCAGCTTCAACCGCTTATAAAAACGGAATTGTTGTGAATAAATATGTCCCTGCTGGTCAATAAACATTAAACTATAAAACAGGATTATCTTAAAGTGGATTGCTGTGAAAAAAATAATGATAGTTTTGCCCGCAATCTATTTGTTATGCGTACCATTTGTTTAAGCATATTCATTTCCCTTTCGGATCCCGCATTTTGCCAATCCCATTTTGTTGATTCGTTATATGTAACCACTTCCGATTCCATTAAACTATTTGTGAAGCGTTCGGGCAACGGCTTTCCAGTTTTGTTTATACACGGCGGTCCGGGCTCCAATTCATTTTATTTCGAAAAAGAAGGCGGCGATATTTTTTCAAAAGATGTTCAGCTGGTATATCTCGACCAGCGGGGTTGCGGCAGATCGGATACAGCCAAAGACAATAACTACTCACTGGAGAGAGTTGTCAAAGACTTTGATGAGGTAAGAGAAAAATTGGGTTATAAACAATGGATAGTAATGGCGCATTCTTTTGGCGGCATACTAGCTACCGAATATTGTCATCAGTATCAGCCTACGATCAAAGCCATGATTTACCTGAACTGTACGATCAACTTAACGGCTACTGCCAAAGACGGAATCAGGAAAGGAGTTGAATTGCTGGGAAATAATCCACAGGATAAAAAACATTTTTTCAATGATTCCATCCCGCTTTTTCAACGCTGGGGTGAAATATTTGGCCGGCTTCAGCAAAAAGGAATTGTTTACAAACTCATGTTTGACAGGAAGGCAAGCAAGGAATACGATGATAGCCTGATGGCTCTCCCATTTTTAAAATATGTATATGCGCAAAGGGTATGGAGCTATCCCGAATATTTTTCCGATTTCGCGGCAAAAACTGAGAAAATTTCTGTTCCTGTTCTGATCATTAGTGGCACAAGAGACTATACTATTGGCGTCAATCATTATAAGCTCATGAAATTTCCCGCCAGTCACATTAAACTTGTGGAAGGCGGTCATGCCTTATATCTTGAGCATAATAAAGAACTCTACAAATCCGTAGCGCCGTTTCTTAAAAAATTCAGGCAGTAAGGAATTTGCCCGGTAGCAAAAAACTGACCTTATTGCTTTACCAGGACAAGTTTATTTAATTCATCTGTAATAAAATCAATTTCGTCCTTCGACAATTTCACCTGCAATGCTTTGGCGTTTTGAATGGCTTGTTCGGCGTTTCTTGCACCGACCAGTGCAATGGTGATGCCCGGTTGTTCTACCGTCCAACGGACCACTAATTGCGAAAGAGAAGCATTATACTTATCAGCCAATGATTTAATTGCCTGTAAAAAGTCGTTGGTGCGTTGAATGTTTTCAGGTTTGAAAAAATAAAGGTCCGCCCGGTGATCACCCTGCGAAAACTGATGACCTGGTTTTAATTTTCCTGTAAGCAATCCTCTTTCCAGCGGACTATAAGCAAGGATAGAAATATTGTTGTCAATACACCAGGGAACAACGGTTTGCCCGATATCTCTCTTCACCATGCTATAAGGCACTTGGTTTGAAACAATGGAAATATGCTGCTGTGCCTCTTTCAATAAGTCAACGCTGTAATTGCACACTGCCGCATGACGAATCTTTCCCTGTTGTTGCAATTTTTCGACAGCTTCCATTGTTTCGGAAACCGGGGTAGTGCTGTCGGACCAGTGTATTTGATAGAGGTCGATATAGTCAGTACCCAACCTGCGTAAACTGTTTTCACATTCCAGGATGACACTTTCTTTGCCGGCATACCGGTAGATGTCAATATCAATACCCTCATTGTTTTTGCTTTTGAAATAAAATTCGCCTTTGCGCAAATCCCATCGCAGCCCATATTTCGTCAATAGCTGCACCTTATCTCT
This sequence comes from Terrimonas pollutisoli, assembly GCF_029360765.1. Classification (GTDB taxonomy): domain Bacteria; phylum Bacteroidota; class Bacteroidia; order Chitinophagales; family Chitinophagaceae; genus Terrimonas_B; species Terrimonas_B pollutisoli. Next base: position 43,904 of record NZ_JARKNA010000011.1, read on the forward strand.
TGGAATATTTTTTATTGCTTCACCTACTATCTCTTCACTGGCTCCTTGTCCATAAATTGGTGCCGTATCGATGGAGGTAACGCCGAGATCATAAGAAGCCTGTATCGCAGTAATGGCTTCCTTTCTTTCTGTTCCGCCCCACATCCAGCCGCCTGCTGCCCATGCACCAAAAGTTACCACTGACAATTCAAGATCTGATGTACCGATTTTTCTATATTCCATGATTAACTTTTATTTCAAACTAAAGTGCAAAAAAATTAGCGAAAGATTGCCCACATGCAGTGCAATGTTAGCGATAAATTTATTTCCGAAAAAGAGAATGGCGACACTGCGACTGGCATAACAATTATTAACAGCCCTTAAAATCAAAACGGCTTCGAATAGAGAAAACGCATCCGCTATTTTTTTAATCATTTGTTATTATAAAAATAAAAGCTCTTCCTAAATTTATATACCCATGCTGAAACAAGTACGAAAAGGAAGATGGTTGCGAAGGACATTGCGTGTCCTGGTAATACTGATCGGTATGATCATTATTGCCTGCCTCATTTTTGATCACTATGTCCAGTTTCGCCGTTCAGACGAAGAATTGAATAAAATATTTACCGAACAAAACATTGATGCAACAATACATTATTATACATCAAAGGGGCGCAGGTTGCGCTATGTAGCTGCGGGGAATGACACTCTCCCCACCTTGCTTTTTCTGCACGGTTCACCGGGTTCTATCAGTTACTACAGCCGGCGGTATAAAGACAGCGCCTTGCACGGACGTTTCAGGATGTATGCGGTAGATCGTCCCGGCTATGGTTATTCCGGTTTGGGTAATCCCGAGCCGTCAATTGAGAAACAAGTGGAAATGATTCGCCCTATATTGGATAGTCTTAATCATGCGCACCACCCCATCTTAGTGGTGGGGAGTTCATATGGCGCATCTATCGCTTGTCGCCTCGCAATGGATCACCCGGAGTTGGTGGATGGTTTGGTCCTGACAGGCCCTGCAATTGGACCAGGCCGCGAAACTTATTTTAGCATCACACCCTATATTGAGCACTGGTCACTGCGCTGGTTTATTCCCCGCATTTTCCGTTCTGCCAATACGGAGAAAGTATACCACAAACAAGAGTTGGAAAAAATGCTGCCACTATGGAAAAATATCCGGGTTCCGGTCTATTACCTGCAAGGCGCCAGGGACGATATTGTTGACACCTCCAATGCAGGGTTTGCCAGGCAACAATTGATAAATGTGCCTTCACTGGAAATAAAATTTTTAAATGGCAGAAAACATTTGCTGGCGCAGTATGAATGGCCAGCCATCAGGCAGGGCATCCTCGATACTTATGAAAAAGCTGCTAGAAAATAAGCAGAGAGTTATAGGAACTCATTTTACTATATCAGATTTTCTCTTTTACCAAAGTGAGAGATTTGACAGTTTCAGTTATCATGTTTGTGGCCGGAATTTCTGTTGATCGGGCTGCAAATTTTTCTTCATACATGCCGATTCTTTTCATCAGCGGATGGTAATGTGTTTCCGATAAAAGGGCTGTCACCATAGAGATCAATCACCTTTTCTTCCAATTTTTTTATTCCCGCCCAGGCCCTTTTATTTTCTTCCGGTGTATTTCCGCCGATGGCCACGATCTCATCTATTTTCTTGTTGATATCCCATCGCTGCCAGATATACTTTAACCCTATCACTGATTTAAAAACAGGGAAGAATAAGGTCAGAGCTGACAATAAGAAAACAATGATGCAACCGGAACATCTTTGAAACGATTTATTTTCCGGTCGACAGGAAGTGTTAGAAGAAAAGATAATAAGCGCAGATTACCTGCTGTTAGTATAAATGGCAAGAATAAATTGTAGTTGACAATCTTACTGCATTAATTCAAAAACTTCTCCCGGTATTCATTCGGACTTAATCCGACTTCCTTTTTAAACAACCGGGAAAAATATGGCGGGTTTTCAAAGCCAAGCCGGTAAGCTGTTTCGGCGATAGTGTTATCCGAGCCAACTAATAAATTTTTGGCTTCATTGACAAGAAAAATATGAATATGCTCAAGAGCAGTTTTGCCTGTTTCCTGTTTTAATAGATCACTCAGGTAGCGTGATGAAATATTTAATTGCAAAGCCATTTGCTTGACGGTGGGCAATCCATTTTCATTCAACAAGCCTTTCTCCGCATAATTCCGCAGTACAGTATTGAATTTTGTTACCAGGGTTCCCGATAGTTCGGTTCGGTTAATGAATTGCCGTTTATAAAAACGCTGGGCATATTTCAAAATGGAATCCAGGTGACCAAGAATAATTCCTTTACTGTATTCATCCTGGTTATTATAATACTCCGTCTCCATTTTATAAAATAGTTCCCAGATGATCTGCTCTTCCCGCGGCGTCAGGTGCAATGCCTCGTTCACTTCATAATCGAAGTAGCCATATTTTTTTATTTCATTATACAAAGGATGACCCATCAAAAAATCTTCGTGAACGTAAATGATGAATCCATTTTCTTCTAATTCAAGATTACGCATGCCAACGAACTGGCCGGGCTTCATAAACGACATGGTGCCACGGTCATGATCATACTTTGTTTTGCCATACAACATGGTTCCGGACTTGAATTTTTTGAACCCGATCATATAAAAATCGCTGCTGTGTTCGATGCCGGGGTTGGTACAGGTGCCGTTACATTTTATTAAACTGATCAGCGGATGTTCCGGCGGCGGAAACCCATGCTCATTGTGTAGATCACTTAAATTCTTTACATGTTTCATTGCTATCAGTTGAAAGCAAAATATACAAGGCGACACTTTGTATATTTTGCTTTTGAATAAATCATTTTAACCGTGTGCTTTCACAGCTACTTCATTCCAGCTTTCCCATTCTGCTAATCTTTCCGTATAAACCTGTTTTACCCATGGAAATGCTACTTTTCCAAGAAACAACCGCATCGGCGGGTTGGGCGAGTCAACCAGTTTAAGAATTGCTTCCGTTGTAGCTTCAGGCTTTCCAAAACTATCTTCAGTCAAACCTTGCTGGAAAGCCTCCTTCACCCTGCTGTAAGCTTCGATCGGTTGCGCATGGGCTGCGGATGTTCCAGCCCAGTCCGTTGCGAAACCATTGGGCTCAACCAATGTAATATTGATACCAAAATCTTTTACCTCGGCCGCCAGTGTTTCACTTAACCCTTCCACGGCAAACTTGGAAGCATTGTAAATACCCAATGTTGGTAAAGTGGCAATCCCCAGCACACTCGATACCTGTATGATATGGCCATGTCTTTGCTGCCGCATAATGGGCAATGCCGCTTGCGTCACCCACAGCAAACCAAATACATTGGCTTCAACCTGGCTCCTGGCTTCTTGTTCAGTCGTTTCTTCAATTGTACCGAATAATCCATAGCCGGCATTGTTTATAACAACATCCAGCCTGCCAAAATGTTCATGAGCTTTTTTTACTACGGCAAAGGATTGTGACCGGTCTGTAACATCGAGTTTTAACGGAAGTACGGCATCACCGTATTTTTTAACTAACTCTTCTAAAGCTTTTGTATTTCTTGCGGTGGCGATGACGTTGTCACCCCGTTGTAAAAATGCTTCCGCCCATATTCTTCCAAATCCGCGGGAAGCTCCGGTAATTAAAATTGTTTGTGCCATTTTTCTTTTGTTTTATAGCACAAAGTTGATTTGATCAAGGCAGCCGGTTGTTATACAAAAGTCGGGAATGGTGATACATTTTGACGTTGCCCGTCAAATCGGGTAACTTGTATTTCAATTGCCGCCTCCTGCCGTCTGGCAAAATTCTTGCGGCTTAAATCAAAAACCACTTGCCATGTCACAGCGAATTTTCATCACCAAATTCAACTACAACTTGCCCGCGAACGAGTTCAGAAGTTTGCTTTCATCGGTAGCTGATGAGTTTGCTAAAGTGCCGGGATGTCAGTGGAAAATCTGGCTGATCGACGAAGCAAAAAATGAAGGCGGCGCCGTTTATCTTTTCAACAGTAAAGAAGCACTGGAACAATTTAAAGCAAGCCCGCTGGTTGCTTCTGTTCTCTCCCATCCTGCCTTATTTAATTTTGATTTTAGGGAAACTGACATTGTAAAGGAACCCAGTGAAATCACCAGGGCGCCGTTAATGGAAATGGCTGTTGCCTGATGATTTGTACAGGTTATTGAAATTATAATCCCGGCAATTCAACCGGGATTATAATTCTTTTGCCAGCCATGAGTTGAAACGCTGATAGAACTTCCATCATCGTCGGGTAACTTTTTCCCCTAAAGATTTCGTATTGCTATCATCATAATTGACGGTAACAAAATTCTTTCTTCTCAGGTTGATGAATTGATTAAACTATTGCAACGATTAAGAGGAAAAGAATAACCGCCAGCACAGCTCCTTTGATTACATATTGCATGGTTATTTATTTTAGTCCCATAAAGAAACGAATACAGAAAGCCGAAGCAAATAACCTCAGTGATGAATTGCTAAATCGGACGGATGAAATGTATAGGAAATGAAACAATGAAAAAAACAGCATAGAATTTGTAACCTGTATTCCGTCACAATAAATATTCAAACAAATAATATGGGATTTGATCAATACCACGAGCCGCCGCAGGAGTTGCCGCAGCGGGTAAGAACTTTTGCCCGCATGATGCAATCACTAATAGAAGAAGCGGAAGCAATTGATTGGTACGAGCAACGTTTAGCGGTAGAAAAAGACAGGGAAGCTAAAAAAATCATGACGCAAACGCAACAGGAAGAGTTTATCCACTTTGCTATGGACCGGGAATTCCTGTTGCGGAAAAAAGAAAAATGGAGAACGATCATGAAAAATATTCTTTTCAAAGAAGGTGATATTGTAGAAAATGGTGAGAAGGCGGAGAAGAAGGTTGAATGATTATTTGATAGCGGCCACGGGCAATGAAAGGGTGACTCAAAAGTCGTCATTAACTGAGGCCATAAGAAGGATCTTCTTCACCAGAAAGAATATGGTTGTAAAGCCATTGCTTATTGGGTGGACGAGAAGCGGGAAACCAGGGGAGCGCTGAGAACTTTTCAACGCCCTATGCAACCTGCACAACGAACTCATTTGATCTCCACTCCGGTCAAGGTTATTTTCTTGTCAGGAGCTGCAAAGCTATCTTTCATGTCAACCGGAAATTTATCAGCATCAAAATGAAAGGTCATAATAAATGTATGGGGGCTATCGATATATCGCAACTGCATTTCCAGTACTGAGGAGCTTTTCCAATGGTAAGTGCCGGCTACCTGCGAAGGTGGCAAACCTTCAAAATGACCTTTTGCTGCTGCCACTAAGGAAGGCCCCAGCAGCCCGGTTGTACCTTCTATCCACTTTCCTTTTCCGAATTTCAGTAGATAAGCATTCTTTTCGGTTGTCAAACCAAGAGTGATTGCATGGTCCTTTTCAGTAAAATTGATTTGCTTAATCTTTTTAGGATTAGGCTCCATCGCAAATTTTTTACCGGAAATAACAGGAACTGCATAACTACTATCGGTCGCAACAGGAAGCGGCAATTTCAGCAGTGACAGTCGCTTTTTAAGAATGGCCGCATTCTTTTTATCCAGGACAGATTTATCTGCCCGCAAAGCTGGTAAGAGATATTTCCAAACAAGATCGAGCTGCCCCTGCATATCGTTCGTTTCAGAGGTAATGGCAATGACAGCATCTTCTTCGGGCAACACTAACATGTATTGACCGAATGCGCCATCGCCACGATAGGAGTTATGCCTGCTGCGCCAAAATTGATAGCAGTATCCCTGCATCCAGTCACTGGAGTCTTTCTTTGACTGTGTAGCACCCGGCGCATTATCGACTTTAAAACTTGTCGCCTCTTCTATCCAGGCCGCTGGTAAGATTTGTTTATTGTTCCATTTCCCTTTTTGCAGATACAATTGACCAAAGCGGGCAATATCTTCCGTCTTTACTCTTAATCCCCAGCCACCGGTGTTGACGCCCATCGGATCAGTTTCCCAATCCACACCTTGTATACCCAGTGGTCCAAACAAGCGGGGTTTCAGGTAGTCGATTATTTGTTGGCCTGTCAATTTTTGTACAATAGCTGAAAGCATATAAGTGGCTGCTGAATTATACAAAAAAACTGAACCGGGCTGGTAAAGTATCGGTGTTGCAAAAAAACCTTTGACCCAATCCGAGTCTTTAACAATCGGACCGGTTGGATCAGGGGCCTGACCTGCTGACATGGATAGCAGATCCTTCACCGTCAATGCAGCTAAGTAATCACTAACCTTTTCCGGTAGCTTATCAGGGAAAAAAGAAATCACCTTATCGTTTACCGTCAATAATTTTTCCTGCACGGCAAATCCAACAGCTGTAGATGTGAAACTTTTGCTGAGTGAATATAAAGTGTGCTTGAGTTCAGGACGATACGGGCTCCACCACCCTTCCGCAATCACGTTACCATGTCGCAAAATCATGAGGCTGTGCATCTCATGCTTGCTTTTATCTATGGCATCGAGAAAATCGATAATGCCTTTAGAGGAAACACCCTGTTCTTCGGGTGTGCTCCGGGGCAATGCAGTTGTTTGAGCGCTAAGTTGAATGGTCCATAGGACCAGTAATAGTAAGAATGGTGCAAAACGTAATCGTTGGTTCATTGCAAGGCTGGTTTAATAAAAGATCTATTAAATATAAATCTTTGTCAGGATACACGGCACCAGCACAAGGATGAAATATCTTAAATATTTTGTGCTACTGATGTTAAAACAAATGAAAGACTCAGCGTACGTTGAACAATAAACACGGTTGGACGTCGTGAGATATTCAGACTGAAACCCTTTATCCACAATCGTTTTAGCAAGTTATTGTTTCAGTGAACATCTATAAACCGGGCATAGTTTGATTTCAACAGACCTGCATCTTGTTTTAGTTTTGTGCCAGAGTTGATCGTACTAGTCTCCAACTTCGAAAGCCGGCCAATAACGGGCCGCACCTGATGGTTGCTCAACCAATTGCCAGCAAAATTATTTATGAACAAAAAAATGAAACTATGAAACGATTCCTGGTTATTCTCAGAAGGGTTTTTGAAAATATGGCCTACCCAATGCCATAAAGCTGTTAGCTCTTCATTTACATTATTCAATCTCATTGGCTAATGGTAGCATTAGTTCCAATGAATAAAATTATCAACTATGCATTTTAATACAAACGAATCACTACAAGAAAATAGTTCAGAAAAATCAGCTAATAAGTATAGGCTGTACAACCTGCTGTTCAACGGAAGAATTTCCCTGCAGGAATATTATGAAGCCCTCCGTGTGCTGGGCAGCCACAAAAAAGAAGGCTAAGATCTTTTTAGGAAATGATCATTAGGTGATGAAAAGGTAATTATTGGATATAAGAAAAGAGAAGTAAATAAGAAGGCCCCGGTGATTCCGGGGCTTTTGATTTTCGTTTAACTACATAAAACTTCGAAGGGCGGTTTTGATGTTTAACAATCAAAACGTCAATCTATCCATTTATACCGCCACTTACTTCAATCCGCTGCCCGTTGATCCAGCCTGCTTCCTCTGTGCATAGAAAAGCAACAACGCCACCAATATCATTTGCATTGCCAACTCGTCCAAGTGGTGATAGTGAACTAAGTCTTTCTTTCATCTGCGGATTGCTACGGATCGCTGCACTGTTAAAATCAGTTTCAATTGGGCCCGGAGCCACTACGTTGGCGGCAATGCCTTTTGCACCTAATTCTTTTGCCAGGTATTTTGTAAACACTTCGATGGCGCCTTTCATCGATGCATATACCGAATAACCGGGATTGGTAAATCGTGTAGTGCCGGTTGAAATATTGATGATTCTTCCACCGCCATTGATATGCGGTACTAACTTTTGGGTTAAAAAATAGATTCCTTTGAAATGAACATTCAGAAAATCATTGAACAACTCTTCGGTGACCTGTTCAAAAGGCACTGTAGCCCCCATCCCTGCGTTGTTGATCAAAAAGTCAAAGGAATTTGCCTGCCATTTTTGTCGAAGCGTTTCCTGTAATAAACTAACGAAATTATCCAGAGAAGAAAACTCGCTCATGTTGAGTTGTATAGCTGCTGCTTTCCTGCCTGTGGCTTCAATAACCGCTACTGTTTCTAATGCTTCTGCTTCTTTGGTACGATAGGTAAGAATTACATCGACCTCTTTTTTGGCGAGGGCCAGGGCCATATCTTTTCCGAGGCCGCGGCTGCCGCCCGTTACTACTGCAATCTTTTGCTGTACTGACATATTAATTGTTTTGTAAGCAAAATTCCTCCATAGATGTAAAAGAAAATGGTGACAGCTTAAGAATAAATGGTGACTATATTAGATTCTATCCGGTAGCAAGATGTTGTTCCCTGAATTTCTTAGGTGTCATTCCCGTAAACTTTTTGAAAAACTTGGTAAAATTCGATGGGTCGTAAGTAAGGCGGATTGCAATTTCGGCAATAGATAACCTTTTGTCCAACAACAATTCCTTAGACACATTCACGAGTCGCTCTTCAAACAGGTCGCAGGTAGAGTGACCTGTTACCTCTTTAATGGTATGACTAAGATGTACCGGGTGAATATGCAACATGCCGGCAAAATCTCTTATCTCCAACACTTCATCGGTTCTACCTTCTTTCAAATCCTGGATATATTTTGATAATTCAGCCAGGTATTGCCGGACGATCTCTTTTTTACGATATGAGCTTGTTTTGCCTGTTTCTATTGTCATCATATAAAGGTTAACTATTTTTCCTTGATTTAATTAATCTGCTCCAATAGTCACTAAACTATTTCAACAACAACATTTGCCCCAAATGATTGGCCAAATGGTTAGTGCGACTGATCACGACATTCAATTTATTGCGATGAGGCTCCTTGATAAAATCTTCGGGGGAAACAGACATGTGCCGGCTTAGCCATTCGTCAGCTGTGCAGGCTTGAAAATGCGCCGCCAGTTCGGCTGTTACTGTCTGCAATTTTTTTTTCAATGCTGAAACGGTGGGCATCGACTGTCCTGATTTATCAGGGGTTTTAATAAAGGGCACTTCTAACTCCGGGAACAACCGTTCTCCAAATCCCAATAACGGCAGTAGTCCGTCACTGACTGCTACCAGATGGCCCAGCAAATAAACACCAGTATTTTTACCCGGTGCAATTTCTTTGGCAAATTGTTCATCTGATAAAGAGCCGATTAATTTATTAAGCTGGTTGTTTTGTGTCTCCCATGCATTGAGTGTCATTTTCACCAATAAGTCCAGTTGTTCTGTAGCTTCCATATTTCTTATTTTAAATAATCAGGGTTTTAAAACGAAAAAACAATTAACGGGAACAAAAGGTTCAGATGATTGGAAATATTTCACCCCAAATTTCCATGTTTCCCGGAGTAAAAGCGGTGATTATTTACACCTGGCTGAAATGATTACACTTCATTTAACCCGCCGGAAATATTTTTTTCTACCAATAAATTTAAACCCCTTGTAGGCGAGGACCTCAAGCGTCCCATTTGACCGGATTCTGGCAGTAGCCTGATAAGTACCTGATGATTTGGGACGATGAATTTTTCCGCCTTCCCATACCTTTTCTTCAGTGGCATATCTCAACCCTTCCAAAATTTGAAACCCTTTAAGCCTGGCAGAATCATTGTCTCTCGTCCAGATTATCTTCCCCTGGTATTCGTCACCCGATTTGTATACTTCGATAATCAAGTCTTCTTTGGAAGTCTTTAACCATTTCCCGATAATTATATCAGCATCTGCCTGCGCATAACCAGTAAGGGATAAAAGCGACGCCATTAGTAGAATCATCCATCTCATAGGTTGCACTCATTAATTTGTTAAGTAGCTTACAAACCATCTGCCAGTTTTATGATCAATGAGCCATAGCATTATTCGATAGTGAATTTATTAGCCGATTTCACCTGCATGCCAATCATGATATGCGTCTGCAATGTATCACCTCGTATTATTTCTCGTAGTATCCCGACAATGGCCACCTGATTTCTCGATGCGCATTTGATAATGTGGCATTTATTCGCCGGCTCCCCGCTGATTTTTTTATATTGATCAAAATTCATTCCTATGAAAAAAACAGGTTTGTTACTGTTGTTGTTGACATCTTTTCTTCTTCTGGTATCATGCACCGCTGACAATAAAAATACTTCCGCTGAAACGGCTGATGCCGGGATTAAAATAACCCAGAAATCGACGAAGGTTGCTGCGAAAAAGAATAAGAAATCTGAGAAAAAGGTAAAAAAGTCTTCGCAAAGTTTAAGCAACCGGGCCAATGAGATGGCTGAATACGCAGAGAAGAAGGGTTACTCCATCGATTATTGTTTTCTGATTGATATGAGTATTCCCAGTGGCAAAAATCGCTTTTTTGTTTACGACCTTGAGAAAGGCGGGGTTGCCTATTCAGGTTTGGTTGCTCACGGAAGTTGTGAAGAACGCTTTCTTTCACGGGCAAGATTCTCCAACGTTGCCAATAGTGGTTGTAGTTCTATCGGTCGCTATAAAGTAGGCGTCTTCTACAATGGCAAATACGGTGAATCATTCAAGCTCCATGGCCTTGACAACAGCAACTCCAATGCTTTTTCGAGAGGAGTTGTTATCCATGGATACGATTGCGTACCTGATGAAGAAATTTTTCCGCGGGTTCTCTGCAATAGTTTAGGATGCCCGATGGTGTCGTATAATTTTTTCGACCGGCTATCCCGTATCATCCAACGTTCAGAAAAACCAATCCTGTTGTGGATTTACCGGTAAAACGAATAATATATTTCGGACACCGCGGAGGCAGTACACTTCCTATGCTGGTATGTTAAACTTCTTTTGAATCTGGTAAAGTATTTTCCATATGACAGCTGATTTTTCGAGAGGAGATGCAATAAAAACGAGGTAAGTTTTGTGGGCAGCGGCATCCACTAAAACTTTCACTTCCAAATTTAATTTTACCGGGGCGCCATCAACAAAAACTCCAAATATATTCATCGAAGCATTGTAAATGGTTTCATTTGCAGCTGTGTTTTTTTTCTTTTCTACAGTAGCAGTTATTTGAGACGTATCAATCACAAGGTTACGATCCTTCGCTGTAACGCTGCACAAACCTTTGTAATAGTTCAATAGATAGTTCCGGATATCGGTTTGTGAAATACCCGTAACATCGTCGAGTTGAACCACGAAAGCATAAGTAAAATAAGCTGCTGAATCTTTGTTGAACATTCCCGGCGCAAAGCGAAGCTCCTCTGCACCTCTATAAGTAATACCCCGTGCAAATGCCGGAGGCAACGCAAATCTTTCAAATTCCCAGCCAGCGGGTTCTTTTAATAGTTGCGGAGTATGCTCCTGTGCTGATGCGGCAAAGGAAAGGGAAACAATAAAAATTGCAAACAAATTTTTCATAGCGTGAAATTATGGTTTTAGGATCTTTTTATATACGAGTTGAAAGACCATACCAGTCATTTCTTTCTTTTATGAATGATGAATTTTCACGTATAAAAAATTGAAACTACTTCCTTACCGTGACCGTGAAAAAAATCGGGCAAAATTTAACCGCTCTTTTTTATAACAACTGAAATCCTCGCTCCTTTTCCTGTCTCGCTTTCTATGCTCAGCCGGCCATTGATCGAAACGGCCAGTTGCTGCATATTCAATAACCCCGGAGATGATACATGTCTTTTAACATCAAACCCTTTACCGTCATCGGCAATGCTAAGCATGATGGTATCGTTGTTGCAATGCAGCATAACGTTGACAGCTTTAGCTTCCGCATGTTCCATGATATTACTCAGCGCCTCCTGGCATATACGATAGAAATCGATTTTAATGCCAGCAGGCATATCGTCCTCGGCACAATGGCTGATAAACCGGCAGGGTATCCCGGTAAGTGCCCGAAACTCCTTGCATTCCCATTCGAGAGTGGCATTAAAACCCAAATCGTCCAGCATATTTGGTCTGACAGAAAAAGAAATTCTCCGGATCGTTCTCACCAGCCGGTCGGATAGCGACAGGGTCTCTTCTATTTTTTCCCTTACCGTTCCGGGTAAACCAGCCTGTTGATGATCGATCCCGGCTATATGTATTTTTATAGTCGCTGCCAGCTGGGCCACTTCCTCGTGTAATTCATGCGCCAGGTATTTTCTATCTTCTTCTGCACGGCTTTTAAAATGAGTGGCCATGCTCTTATACGTATGATACTTTTCCTCCGTTTCTTTTTCCCTGTGCTTGGTTGCTGTAATGTCTTTTGCAATGGCAAACACTATTTTTTTATCTGGCAAAAAGACCGATGTCCATTCCAGCCAGATCACGGTTCCGTTTTTTGCGACATAACGATTTTGAAAATTCAGCAGAGTTTTGCCCTTTAATAATTGACTTCTTTCCCTCGCTGTATACTCCCGGTCATCCGGGTGAATAAAAGTGGAAATCGGGCAGGAAAACAATTCCTCTTCCGTGTAGCCCAATTTATTGATTACAGCAGGATTTATTTTTCTGAAATAACCATCTTCGCCGGCGATGCATACAAGATCCGGTGTCATCTCAAAAAGAGCCAGCATCTCAAATTCAATATTTCCCTCGTTGTTCATAGTTCCGGTAAAAATAATGCCTGCGGACAGACTTTTCAGGCGAATGTAGGAATACATTTCCTGTTTCGTATTTCGCAACACCAGTGAAGTATTTGACTAGATTTAAAACTTTAGCTGTTTTCTATACCGTTAAAACATTTTCCTCCTGGCAAGCCGTTATTTTGTGGTTGTTTGTTAATGTTTTCAACAATTGGTGCTTTATGGTCTGTTTACTCAAAATATAAACTGGTTATTGCTTTATTAATGCTACATTACAGGTAATGCAGGTTATTCTATCTGCAAATCAAATTTATATCATGTTAAGCATTGTAGATGTTGTTGCAGCTGACAAAAACCTGGTTACACTTGCCATAGGGATGAAAGCTGCGGGGCTGAATGAACAATTAAGCAAAATGGGACCGTTTACAGTTTTTGCACCCACAGAACATGCCTTCGGCAAATTGCAAAGGGGTGAATGGCCGGATCTGTTGAGGCCGCAGAACAGGGTTAAACTGGCCGACATCATGAATCATCATGTGATAAATGGTACAATCCATTTTAAAGATCTAACTGACGGGCAAGAACTAACTACACTGAACGGCAAGAAACTTGCAGTTCATGTAAGAAATGGTGAAACCGACATTGACGGAGCAAAAATACAGGGAAGAGATATGGATGCTTCCAATGGCGTTGTACACTCTCTTGACAATTTAGTTCAATAACACCATTATGCCTCAATAGGTGAATCAACACACCAGCCACCCTGTTATAGGGGTGGCTTTTTAACTTCTTATTTCTTTATTTCAACAAAGAGCCTGGCATTATTCAACGCTATTTATGAAACAATATGAGAAATATCTTATCGGCAATCTGGATATATTTGAATCTGGGAATTACCCGGCTGTAAATACTGAGATTATAAACGTAAATCAAAAGACTGCTGGTTCTCCCCTTTTTTACAAAGAAGAGATTATTATTTCTTTCCTTAAAAACCATTCCCTGCGCAATGATTGGATAGATGCCAATCCGCAATTGACAAAACTGGTTACTTCGGGACAAATATTTACAGGAAATATTGAATCTTTATTTGAAGCATGCCGCGACAACAAAACTTTTAGTGACGAGCTTGAAAATCATTTAACCGAAAGGTTTGCCACAACAGGTAAAGGCGCAAAACTATGGGTGATGTAAAATCAATTGTGACGCATAATCAAAGATTCAGTTTTATCCTCAATGCAGGGAAACAGGCGGACACCAGTTTTTGATTATACAATTGAATGCTGTTCTCCATTTTAAACCTTACAGCGCCTGCTTTTCTCCGGTTCTTCTTTGACGCTATGAACAGCGGTATACTTGCAAGAGTCACCACGCCTCCGGCAATGAGCAAAGTCGTTTTAATACCGTCGTTTTTATATTTCTTATCGCAAAATGCGCCAACACAAATACCGTCCTCTTTCAATGTTCCCCTGGGAATAACAAAAGAACTAATGATCAGACCGGCGCCGCTTACCAACAATATCCGGGCTGTCTTTTTCTGGTTTTTACTTTTTTGGAGATAGTCCCGGTCATTTGACAGACGACCGGGAGTTGTTTGCTGGCTAAATAAATTCGCACAACACAAAAACAAGATCGCTGAAAAAATAATCTTTCTCATAACGGGTTAGTTTAGCTTTTTAAATCGATATGTCTGTAACAAAGAAGGAAACAAGAAGGGTCTGCCAGGAACCGATGCCTGGTCGTTTTAACCCCAAGCCTGAAGTGGAATGATATACTAACTTAAAGATAAGTGGAAAAGCTGGCTATGTTAAAAAAAAGAAATATATCCGCAGGGCCAGGGAAGAGATAGACTTGAAATCAACATGAGTTGTTCTGGGTTACAAGGTATAGCAGTGAAATAAAAAAAATCAGCTTTGAATGGGTAACTTAGAAATACAACTAAATACTAAATCATGAAAAAGCTTATTTCCATGGCTGTTATCTGCCTGGTAACTTTTTTTCTATTTGTCAATTTCATGCCTGTCAGACAACAAAAAACAGCAAAAACAACACAGGTGCGGATATTCACGATTAATAAGGGAAAGATGAATGAATTCGTCAGTGCCTGGCAAAAGGGAGTTTATCCATTGCGTGTCAAGCATGGTTTTACAATCGAAAAAGCATGGGTGGTACGGGGGAAAAATAAATTTATCCGGATCCTTAGCTATGACGGGCCCGAAAGCTTTGAAGTAAAAGATAGTCTTTACTATGCATCACAGGCAAGAATAACTCTGCAGCCCAACCCGGCGGATTATATTGCTGATGCTGAAAATTATTTTATCGACAACGCTTTGCCGGAGTAACGAAAAGTTTTCTCCGTAACACGGCGAGTGCCACAAGGCTATGCCCATTTCTATCCAGCAGTCACCTGTGAATTCCATTGCCCTGATGAATAATTTTTAAACGGGTTTGTCACCTAACAAGAATGGTTTTCAAAAACTCTTCTTGCATAAACTTTGATTGAGCTGCAAAGCTGAAATTTAATAAAGCACTGAAAACGGCTATAATGAATGAAATGAAAACAAGTAAATGAATTGAAATACTTATATGTTCTTTTGGCTTGAACCAAAAGAACTAAAAGTTCAAGGAAAAACGAATTGCTCCGCCCGTTTTTCCAGCCAACGCCAAAACAGTCTGATGATTTGAAAGCCTTTTCTTTTATCGAAATGGAAGGACGGAGACTCCACTTCGTGATATTGGAAACAACGAAAGGCGCTGCTTTTTCGCCGGGAGTGTTGATAGCTATACCATTTTTATACCAGGCGAAAAAGAGGCGCTGAATCCCTCCTAAATTGTATTAAATAATGCACTACAGACAGAGCACCGCCGATGATTTTTCTTCCATCTTTAGGGCGTATCCCTCCCTTCCACTAAAAACTTGCGCAGCGACTCTAACAACATATCGGATGTATTGGAATTGGTAAAAATGGCATAGCCCATTTTTAAATCTTTATACACTTCAAACTTGCATTTGAAATCGCCATTGTTACCGCCATGCCCAAATGATTTTCCAAACGGCGTCTCGCGGATCTCCAGGCTCATGCCCATATAAGCGGGTATCTTCGGTTTTTCATCGCCGGGATTATAGTTGAAGTCGGAATGCTTTTGAAACATCGTGTCATAGGTTGCTGCCTTCAGTCCTTTTTGTTCCAATAAATACAACATGAAGCGGGTGAATATGCTTGCTTCCGTATGCATCGAATAGGCCATGCCCGGCGACTCGGGCAAATTATTGTTACTGGGCAAACCATTATAATGACCGAAAGCAACCATGCGTTGCAGCGAATCGTTTTTGGAAAAGAAAGTGTGATACAACCCCATCGGTTCGATCACTTCTTCCTGCAGTACCTGCTCCACTTTCCTGCCGGTAATTTTTTCAATCACCATTTTCAAATATTCGAAACCTTCGCCTGAATAGCCATAGCCAGTGCCCGGTGTGAACTTAAGATTCAGTTTTCCATCTTCGTTCATCCATCGCCAGTTGGGGAAACCTGTGCGATGCGTTAATACATGTCTTGCCGTAATCAATTTATACCGATCGTCGTATTCGATATCGGGGTAAGGAAGATAGAGCCAGAGCGGCTTGTCAAGATCAATCATACCACGTTCTGCCAATCGTTGCACCGCAAAAGCGAATACCGGCTTGGTGATAGAAGCTGCTTCGAATAACGTATTCTCATCCACTTTGGCGCTTGTCATTGTATTACTGACACCGTATGTTTTATGATAAACCAGTTTCCCGTCTTTGATCAATGCCAGTGAAACGCCGGGTATGCCAAAGTACTGTTGATATGTTTTGATGAAGTGGTCCACCTGGCTTGCGTTGGCCGATGTAAAATTGTGAAGCACACCTTTAGCAGGAATTAAATCGGGCACAGGAGTGGCGGGTATAGTAAGATGAGGGACGACTGCCTTTCGACCTGTCTTTACTAAAACAGTGACGGGCTTTTTTTGACCGGTAGCATAAACCTTATTGCCATTTTGAAAATAAGCATCCGGCATGGTGATTTCATATTTGCCTGGCGGAACTTCTACCGAATAGTTTCCTAAACTATCCAGTCCGGTTTCCAACCAAAGTTTCTTATGCTGGATATCGTTTACCCGAACCTCGCCGGGCAACTGCTCTTTCATTTGCTTGTCCCAACCCACATTCCCTCTAATGGTTGCCAGTTTTGCACTAACCGGCAACAGGATCACATCTCCGAGGCTGTTTGGGTTCATGTATTTGGAGCCACCTCTGCCCCAGGCAGAATAGGAAAAACTTCCGTCCGCATCCCTGTCGAAAATATGAAAATCGAAGCCAACGGATTTGCCCACATTCATCTCATTTCCCAATATGATACGCCACTCATAGAAACGTGTAGTACCCCTGGTAGCCATGGCGACCTCCACGATATCCCATGTTGCATTTTTTGCAAAGGGGTCATAAAAGGCATTATTGGTATTGCGTAGTTTTTTACTATACATAAAAGAAGCAACTCCGGAACCGGAAAGCAAATGCCTGGCATCAATGCTTAGCTCCAAACCATCCTGGGTGTTCCACCGCACATTTTGACTGGTATCTTCTATAAAGTCGTCGTCTGTTACTGTAAAAGCAATATACAGGGAGCGGTTATCAAGCCGGTAGCCAAGCTGGAAAAAACCTGAAAAATCAGATTCACCTTTAGGTTTTGTATCCGACAAATGAGTTCCGATCATGTACTTCGTTGCACTCCCCGGCCAATCGGAAAAATCGCCGTCAACAGTGATCTTGCCAAGCGGATAAGCATAAGCTACACTGCCATTATGGGCGAATAAATTTTTACAAAACAAAAAGCAAATAAGAAGAAGGCAAATGGTTTTGCTGAATGTTTTTGACATAGTATTCCGGAGTTTAAGGTTTAAAGAATGGAGGGCTGGATTGCCAATTAGCTGTGACGGTTTGAAACATAGAAATGTTACAAAAACCTGCTATTAATAATGTAACGTTTGTAGAAAATATGTTGCATTGGGAGCTTAGTTTAAAAATATTTTTGTTTTTTATGTTCTTTTGACTTGAACCATCCTTCGACAAGCTCAGGAGAGCCAAAGCTCAAGCCCTGATAGTTATCGGGGCGGCCTACGCACGACAGATTCCGATAGACTGAAGGCCGTTTGCTTTTAAGAACGAAGCCCCCTGTCGTGATATGCGACGCAACTAAAGGCGCTGGAAAACTTTTTTATCTTTAGTCTGAATTTGCCTGAGGTATTATTTCTTTATCATTTTCTCAACCCAATCCCTTGTGGTGTCGGCAAGCAGTTGTAGTATATTTTGTTTCCCGGCTTTAAATGCATGATTCGCTCCTTCTATTTTTATAAGCGTAGCAAGTTTTAGTGATTTACATACCGGTTCCATTAAATCCCATGTAGCCAATTCATCTTTGGTTCCTTGTAAAAACAGCATCGGTGTCTTTACGTCTTTTAAATGTTCTGCTCTTTCAATTGATGGCTTGCCCGGGGGGTGTAAGGGAAAACCATAAAAGATAATTCCCTTTACTGCTGCATCGGGATGGGCTGATAAGTATTGAGAAGTCATTCGGCCACCAAAGGATTTTCCTGCCGCAAAAAGCGGGAGCTCCGGAAATAATTTCTGTGCATTAGCAATAGCTGATGCAATAGCTGCATGAGCCACCGCAGGTATATCGGGTCTTCCTTTTTTATTTTCAGCAAAGGGAAAATTAAAACGCAGCGTAGCGATGCCTTGTTCTGAAAGTAATTGCGCCAATGCTACCATGAAAGAATGATTCATACCAGCACCTGCACCATGTGCAAGGGTCATGATGCATTTACTTTTTTCCGGAATAATACATTCGGCTGAAACAGTACCGATGGAAGGCGAAATTTTCAGCGATAAAGATTTCGTTTTCATTTGCTAATTTTTTAAACCTGCAGTAAAAGTAAGAAGGATAATTATGCTGTCTCCTTAATACTGTTTATTGATGCTACATCTGCTTAGTACGGTCAAAGTCTGATGCCACCGGTGTGGCGGTTAAACTTTCTCTTTTTCTGACAGACGGTCCGGGTTGTAAAAAAATTTTTTCGATTTTTAATACATGGAATTGGCAAACCAAAGGCAAGAAAAATTCATATTGAACAAGCGGAATTGTTTTTGGACTAACTGAGGCATTGTATGGAGAGATTACCATTGAAAATGGAAAAGTACAGAAATCAAATTTTCATGATTATCGGATGATGAGAATGAATGAAATGCCGGAGATAGAAGTGCATATGGTTCCCGGTTCCGGAAAAATGGGAGGCGCCGGGGAGCCGCGTGTTCCACCTGTTGCACCGGCATTGGCCAATGCAATATTTGCTGCGACCGGAAAACGACTGAGAGATTTGCCGTTGCGGCTTTAAAAATAAACATACAAAACCTGGTACTGTTTTCGATTTATATACTGCGGTTATCCGCAGATATTAATGCAATGGGATGCAACTTGTTCTGTCAAAAAGGATACTTTAATATAAAATCTTATGGCCGGTCGGGATAATTTTTTCAATAAAAAATCGTTTAAGCAGGTTACTGAAAGATTTCAGCGGATCTATTAATACGCAACAATTCAAATAATAACTTCTTAACACATTATACTATGAAAAAAGCCTTCCTCCTATATCTATTGCCGGCTGTCCTACTATTTCTATCAGCCTGTTCAAAAAAATCAGATAGTGATCCAAATGACGAAACAGCAGAGAATAGTTGGACCTTCACCGAGGGATCAAAAGTGTTTTCCGGATCATTTCTTTTTGGAACAGCCTCTCTCAACACAACAAAACAAGCAAATAATACCTACACATTTACCATGTTAGGAGCAGAGAAAACTTCAGGGCACTTTTTTAATATAGCGTTGTCCCTTCTTGATCTCAATTTTACAACAAAGACCTACCAATCGGGTATTGATGGCAACGATCATCTTAATGCATTTTATTATACAGAAACACCTGCAAGCGTAGACGATATTTATAAATCTTCTAACCTGGATCCCGGGCCGGTCATGAATTATACTATTACCGCTTATGATGCCACTAATGACGTTGTAACAATCACTTTCAGCGGACAGGCTCAATTATCTAACGGAAACTATGTACCTATTGCTAACGGAAAGCTTAAAGTCAAAATAGAACGCTGATATAAATCTTACTTCAGTCAGTTTTCATCCAATAAATAAAGCAGGAAATATTGTAACATAAATACCCGTAGCACTACACGTTGCCCGGACTATATCCAAACATCTTCTTAAACGCATAGGAGAAACTGCTGAGGTTGTTGTAACCGATATGGTATGCTACTTCCGTAACATTCATGACCCGCTCTGCCAGCAGTTGTTTTGCCTGCTGCATACGTAGCTGGTGTATATCACCAAACACCGTGGTGCGGAAAAAATATTTATACCCCTTCTTCAGCTTGTATTCATTAAGCCCGAACCGGCAGGTAAGCTTCCTAAGGCTTAGTGGCTCCAGGAAGGATGTTGCTATAAATTCTTTTACAGCATACAGTTTCTCTTTGTCGGCTGCTGACCAATATTTTTCCGCAGCATTGGATTGCAGCGCATGCACCTGGTCCATTTGCAGCACAAACAGCTCAAGCAATTTGCTTTCAATAAAAATATAACGGGTAATGCCCTGGAAGGTACATTGCCGTATGGCCGTTATTAATTCCGCCATGCGCTGCTGCCAGCAGAGACCACCTGCAGCGCCAAGGAAATGCGTCTTCTTTTGCACGTGTTTACAAAACAAACCAAGGGCGCCGGTTGGTTCATCTTCTGCCAAGCTGTTTAAATAATCAGGATGGTAGGTAATGGTACACGCATGGAACTGTGGCGAATGAATAGTATGTGTGCCGGAAAAATTGGTATTATACTGTATGTTGTGCTGCTGCCTGCCAAAATAGATAGGCTCCGCGAAGTTGTCGAAGCGGGACTCCACATCGCCACTCAGCACAAATACCGACTCGGCCGTTTCTTTCGGCACGGCATCATATAAACTGAAAGGTTGATCCGCTTCCATAAACAGTTCGGTAAACAGCATACCCGGTGTATTGATGGCATTCAGCTTACCTGTGGCAAGGCCGGGCTGTTGAAACTGTACGGTGAAATGCGTATAGCGTTCACTGCTATGAACTAATTGCTGTTCCGTGGTACCGAAGTACTGGTCCCATTGAGTCAGATTGATTTTATCCATTTTTCCTAAATCTTAATCCGTTGATCTAAACAGGCACGGCGCTGTCGTTGCTCAACTTTGCCTAAAACTAAAAGCAACATGAAATGAGCCAGGTTAATCCTCACCAACCGGGATGATTATTTGGCGAAACAAAGTTCGATGAGGCCAAAATAAAATAACAAATGAACTCATCAATTCCATATGGCCAAAAAACAATAATAAATAACATATGAAAAACATGACTACCGATGCGGTACGTACTGGGGAAAAAGCTGGATTAACTGCACAAAAAAGCAAATGGAAATATAGGCTCTCGCTCCTGTTTTATCCCATAGGTGTAGTACGTATTTGGCGTGGAAATGCCAGGTTATGGGTGAAACTGCTCTACAGCATACTCGTACTACCGGTCTTTTTACTCGTAGCAGCCTGGTTCGGCATTATTTTGTTTGCAACCTTTCTGCCAAAGCTTGATCGCACCACAGGCAACCGTGCCGATAAAACTATTTACAACCAGGCAGGCAATTACTCGGCTACTTTTGTGCAAACAGGAACTGAAACAAACAATGCCTATGAACTCGTGCAGGTAGAACTGGAACCACACGGCGGCAACGACTGGCATTATCATACCAGGTTTGTGGAGCAGTTTACCGTTGTAGAAGGCAGCATAAAAATTGGCAGGAATGGTGAGGAAATTGTACTGGATAAAGGGCAAACCACAATGGCGAATAAAGAAGACATGCACTATTTTAAAAATGCCCTTGATCACAAATCAGTATTATTGGTAAAAGTGACGCCTGCCGGGGGACTGGAAAAAACACTAAGGGTCGCATATGGGCTCATGAATGATGGTTTGTTGAAAAACGATATGACTGAAAACCCCTGGCACATGTGCCTGTTGCTTGCCTACAGCGAATCATTCCTGCCCGGCATGCCCAACTGGTTCCAGGAGCCACTAATCAATGCGCTGGCTAAAATTGCACAATGGAAAGGTGAAGACAAAAGCCTGTATAAGTATTTTATGTAAACAGGGGATGTTGTGGAAACAATCCAGGCATTGGAAGATTTCTTTTGATTGTGGTGATGTGTGGTTCCTTAACCTTAGTAGAAGACCATTCTTTGTTTTTTGAAACCTTATTACCTTATTGAGCTAATAAGGTTGGGATACAGATGAGGATTATTTGCTACTAAGGTTTTTACAAAATGGGATCGTCTGTTTGGTATGATCTTTATCCACGGTACGACGAGTGCCGTAAGACCATGCACAATTGCTATCCGACATTCGCCTGAGACATTGGTGAAAAAGGGAACAATCGGCGGGGAAGCAGGACTAAGTTCCCGGCAGAGAAATAGTACTTTTGATATAGGAAACAGTAAGCCATGAAAATTGAAATATCCATTTCAATATTTCTATTTGTCACCATCACTGCGTCCTTTTCTCAAACCTCAATTAAGCGACAGCAAGAGTCTTTTCCAAAAAATACATGGTATTTTACCTTCGGCTGGCATCGTGCTTATTATACTAACAGCACAATCCATTTCAAAGATTTCAAAACCGCCAATTACGATTTCAAACTGGTAAAAGCAAAGGCCATTGATGATAATGACCTGCACATTGGCCGCGGCATTGATGCACCGCAGTATTCAGTACGCCTGGGTTTGTTTTTTAAAAATAAACCCAACACAGGCATTGAAATCAATTTTGACCATGCAAAATATATTCTGAAACAGGGACAGCGGGTTCATATCGAAGGAATCATTAACGGAAAATATTTGAATAAAGACACCGTGGTACATCCGGAGTTTATAGAATACGAACATACCGATGGCGCCAATTACTGGATAATTAATGTGGTGAAACGAAAAAAAATATGGCAAAGTAACCATCAAAAATACCAGCTTGATATTTTATTAAAACCAGGAATCGGTTTGGTTATTCCGCGTTCAGATACGCGGTTGTTTGGCAAACCACGTAATGACAAATATCATGTTTCGGGCTATGTGGCTGGTGTGGAAAGTGGCTTGCATGCTGTGTTATTCAAAAGCCTGGTTGCTGAATTTACTTTTAAAGGTGCTTATGCAAATTATACCGATATATTGCTGTATGGAAGTGGACGTGCCCGTCAGCATTGGTGGTCTTACCAGTATATTATGCTGGTTGGCTACCAACTCAGTTCTACCAGTGAAAAGAAATAATATTTATACCGGCAGGTGTTTTTTCCACCCGCCAGGATCCGTAGGTTGATCACGATGAGGAGAAAGAAATCCGTCCTGCACTTGCAAAGACGGAATTCCGTCTATAGAACCACGCCAAAGGAATATTTACTTAGCACGGTTCACTTCCACCAATATCGCTTTCAGGGTTGTAGTGCCAACATTCTTCACGCTGTGTGTATCCGCAGCACCTATCGCTGTCATCCCTTTTTTAAATTCCATCACATTTTTTGTCCCGTCCTTTCCTGTAAACTCGCCTTTTCCTCCTTCTATCACATAAAGTGCATTGTCAGGATGGGAATGCATAGCAGATGACTGGCCCGGCTTATAGCTAATTTCAAGCACCCTTATACCCAATGTATCATTTTTCAATTTGTACAAGGTCGGAGCTACTTTTGTTGCATCCAGTGTTGCATCCTGCGAGGTGGTTTGCATCGGGCGGTTCACTTCTACCAGTATTACCTTAAGGGTTGTTTTGCCTGCATTTTTCACACTGTGTACTTCACCGGGTCTTACTAAGCTTGTGCCCGTTTTCATTTCATTCTCCATTTTAGTCCCGTCTTTTCCATAAAACGCTACCGTACCACCTGCTGCCGCATAAGCGGCCAGATCAGGATGAGAATGCAGAGCAGATGAATCGCCGGGTTTGTAAGTGACTTCGACAATTCGTATGCCCATTGTATCATTTAATATTTTATAAAGATCAGGAGCTGCTTTTACTGCATCCATTACTGCATCTTGTGCGACGGGTTCGGCAGTCGCTGTTTGGGTGGTGTCGGTTGTTTCGGCTGGCGCTTCTTTTTTGTCAGGTCCCTTGCAGGCAGCAAGGATCAATAAGAGGGCTACCGTTAATATAAAATGGCTTTTGTCTATCTTTTGCATACATACTTTTTTACTGAATGATAAATGAGGCAGGACTAATAGTTAGTGCGGGAGTAGGATCACTGGTATATCCAGGGTGTAATTAATTTACTGCAAGTTCAGGTCTAATACTACCTGAAATTTCTTCCATTTTTGAAATATTTTTCATCATTTCCCCAAACACCTTACCTGCTTCTTCACCCAACAACTTATCATTTTCTGCATTCATGGTCTCATACGCCATTACATCTTTAGCCGCCAGGGCAACCAGGAAATAATCTCCCCCGGATCCGAATCCGCTTCTATAGATCCTATATTCCATTTTTGAACCTTTCTTTTGAAACATGTCTTTTATAGCCTTCAAACTGGCAACCAGTTTTTCTTCCTGCTGTGGCGTATAACGGAGATAATAGAAGCGCCGGTAATTTTTTCCCTCCGGAGTCTGGGTGATGCCTCCGGGCATATAAGTGAGTTCTTTGTCCAGTCTTAGAACATAGTCAAAATGCTTATCGTAACATTTACTAAACCGCTTAAAAAGATCACCAAATTTATCGGCGCCCATTTTATCTCTCAGCGATTTCCAGCTATCCTTATCCAGTTCGGCCATATTGGCAAGGGGGTATAAATACAGGTACCTGAAATCAGATGTGACTGCTGTAATCCATTTTAGTTCCTGGATATTGTACTTTTTGACGTTGGCCACCAGTTCCTTTACGGTAGCTTCGTATTCATTAACCATGGAAGGCAATACTACATCTTCGTGCACTCCGTAAGATTGAAAATTTTCATTTCCCTGGGCATTAAGCACGAAAGCGGAAGAAACAGCCATGACAAATGCAAGCAACATGATTTTTAGCTTTTTCATATATGAAAGTTTTGGTGAAAAATCTTTTGAATGTTCGATCACTTGCACCGGAAAAAATCAATTGTCTGGAAGGGAACTGATCAGGTAAACAACAAGCAGCTGAAGCATTTACTGAACAACAGAATAAATAACTGGTCTGGCAGAATAATAAATCCGGTATTAAAATTATGAATCTGTTTCCAGATTTGATTAAATAGGTGCATTGGGTTCATTCCAGATTGTCGCAGCGTTGCTGCCCTACGCAATAATAATATAGGATAATTACATAAGACCTCCGCCGGTCCGAAGGACTCCGGACTCTTTCGGAGAGGGGTTAAAGCATCTTCGTATAAAAAACTTTCGGGTGGGCCTGACGATAAATGTCTGGCTCCGAGCGAAGCGTCGGAGGTGGGTTTTGAATGGCGACAATTCGGAATGCACCCAGTGAAAACCCCTAAAAGGTCAAAAAAAACTTATCTTTAAATACCATACCTCCGGATATTCCAATGCTTACTTCCGTACACTATCTTTTTTCAGCATTTGAACCACTGCCAAATGTCCAACATACACCAGCTTGCCGCTATTGTATTTACTGATATTGTCGGTTATACCGCCATGATGCAGGAGGATGAGAATATGGCGGTAGAAAACATTAATCGCTTCCGGCAGGCCATTCAAATAAAAATTGAAGAATACAATGGAACTATCATTCAATACTACGGTGATGGATGTTTAATGCTGTTTAACAGCTCAGTAAATGCAGTGCTATTTGCGAAGAGCCTTCAAAAAGATTTTAATGTCTCACCATACTTACCTGTGCGTATCGGCATTCATATGGGCGATGTGCTTGTAAAAGAAGGAAACATCTTTGGGGATGTGGTAAACATTGCAGCCCGTATTCAGGCCCTGGCACCGGAGGGTCGCATCTATGTTTCAGAAACCGTATATGAGAATACAAAAAATAAAAAAGAAGCCGACAGTCGCTTTGTACAGCAGGTAATGTTGAAAAATGTTCAAACACCTGTAGGAATTTATGAAGTGATAATGGATGGTGATGAGAAAGCATTTTCTTTAAGCCATTTTGAGAAATACAATTATTCTCCCGCTGTTTCCACAAATAGTATTGCGGTCTTGCCGTTTTTGAATATCAGCGGCGATCCGGAACAAGAATATTTTAGTGAGGGCATGGCTGATGAAATAATTAACTCCCTAACGCATTTAGAGGATTTAAAAGTGGCCGGCCGGATATCTTCTCTACACGTTAAGAATAATAACGAAAATGTAAGGGAGCTGGGAAAAAAACTCGGCGTCAACTCTGTTCTCGAGGGCAGCATTCGCAAGCAGGGCAGCCGTATTCGTATTACCGCGCAATTGGTCAATGTTGAAGATGGCTTCCACCTCTGGTCTGAGAAATACGATCGTGAAATGAATGACATCTTCGCGATACAGGACGAGATCGCTCTATCTATAACGGAGAAACTAAGCATTGTCTTATTGAAGCGGGACAGGGATAAGATCACTAAAATTCATACGGCTGACCCGGAAGCCTACGAATTATATTTAAAGGGACGTTTTCATCTAAACCGGCGCGGCGCTTCTATCGTATCTGCTATGCAGTATTTTCTAAAAGCTATTGATATAGATCCGGATTTTGCCCTCGCCTACACGGGCTATGCAGACGCAAATTTATTACTTGGCAATTATGGCCTGGCCGCACCCAAACTAATAATGCCAGGAGCAAAGGAAGCCGCTGAAAAAGCCATTCAACTGGATCCGACACTTGCTGAGCCGTATTGCTCGCTTGGATTTTACTATACCCTTTTTGAATGGAACTGGGTAGAAGCAAAGAAAAATTTTCTAAAATCGCTGGAGATAAATCCCCGGTACACGCAGGCGCATTCATGGTACGGCTGGAATCTTGTAACTATGGTTGAAGGCAAATTTGAGGAAGGGGAAAAACATGGGGAGGCACTTATAAAACTCGAGCCGCTTAACGGGTCTTATTATGGTACTTTCTCCTTAACACTTTATACCATTGGCAAACTGAAAAAGGCTCTTGAGATTTGCAGGGCAGGTATTGAACTGGATGGGAACTCATTTATCTGTCTGATATCAGAAGGAAATATACTTTTGGAAATGGGTCGATATGAGGAGTCTATTTCTTCGTTTGAAAAGGCTATAAAAATTTCCAACAGGCATCATTTTGCCGTAAATGGTCTTATCTGGAATTATTGCCTCATGGGTGATATGGAAAAGGCCAATGCCCTGATGAATGAATTAAAGGAAAGATCGGAAAAGGAATATCTCGCAAAAACATTTACCGCCTTGTCCCTTGCATACCTGGGCAATTTCGATGAAGCTTTTGATTACCTGGAAAAGGCTTATATCGACCGTGATCCGATATTGCTTAATATCAGGTACGATAAATGGGGGCCTGCCGAATTTAGAAATGATCCCCGGTTTTTAAATATTTTAGATAAGGTTGGTTATCCCTAATCAGGGTCAACTGTTGAACTTTCTCTTATTTGTTAAAGACTGCTGCAGATGATTTTTTACCGACCGCAAACTTCATCATATTTAACCAACTACCGGGGCGAAGTCTGTACATCCCATTGTACATTAATATGGTGCTTTGCAGCGAATGATTTTCCTGCATCTGTCAGTTTGTCGAACAACTTTACAAATTTTGGATAATGTTTGTCGGAAATATATTTTACAAGCAAATCAATTTTTTCCCTCGGAGCATTCTCATCGTATAACGCAGCAAGCTGGCTGTATTCATTTTTGTATACCGGCAACACATAATCATACAAGGCAATAGATGCCTTCAGCATATTACGGGTATCGTCTGTTTCGTTTAACTTTTTAAGCTTTCCCCTGTTCTCTTCGATAAACTGTATTTTCCCGTCGATCACTTCTTTTCGTTTCATTGGGGCGATTTTGTCCTTATCACCATCGATCATTTTTACTGATGGGGTTTCTAATTCCCGTTGTATACCCGTACCGGCAAAGCCGTGCAGCCTGTTACAGTTGAGCACAGCAATGTCAAAATATTTTTCAGGCGTTACACTATTACAGCTTATAAACGGTGCACAGCAACCAAACAGGTAAAAGAAGAATAATAATTTTCTCATGGCCAGTTTTAAAATAAAGATAGTTTGTTTTATCGGGCAACCTGGGGTGATGCCGAGCTATCCGAAAATCCATATCAACAGGAACAAATTTTTGCTAACCCAGGATGCCCAAAAAAAAATTCAAAACTCTTTGTGTAATTCTCCGCATTGCTTCATCTGGAATTTAAACAAAGCTTATGCAACGAAAAGAACTGCACTTAGACCCGCGGTATTTCCAGGTGGTTTTCCAGGCAATTTTTCTCAGTTATGGTATTCTTATGCTACACTGGCATGCTGACTGGTTGCATTATTTCATCAGCATTGGCGGATGTTTGCTCTTTCAGTATACCGTCGATTCCTTTAAATCAAAACGCTTTTTGCAGCCCGGTGAGTTTGATCGCTGGGGATTCAGTTCACTCATCAGCGCTATGAGTCTTTGTCTTCTTCTAAAGACAAACGATTGGTGGATCAGCCTGCTGGCCGCTTTTCTCACCGTAGCCTCAAAATATATTTTCAAATGGAACCATAAACATATTTTCAATCCCTCAGCCTTCGGTATTGTAGCTACTATTTTCTTAACCAATGCTGCATGGCTTAATCCGGGTCAGTGGGGAAGTAATACCGTCATATTTTTCGGAGTGATCACACTGGGAACCATTGTGGTCACAAGGGTTCAAAAATTAGATGTTTCACTTGCCTTCCTGGTTACTTATGTAGGCCTCCTGTACTGGCGACAGGTTTATATATTGGGATGGCCGATGGATCATTTTATTCATTCTGTCAGCACGGGAAGCTTATTGCTCTTTACTTTTTTTATGATCAGCGATCCAAGAACATCGCCAAATCATTCTGTTGCCAGGATATTATGGGCTGTTTTGATTGCATGTGTTGCCTTTTATCTTTCCGCATTTAAGTGGAAATACAATACGATCATTTGGGTATTGGTAGCGGCAGCGCCACTGGTGCCGTTATTAGATAGAATATTTACATCAAAATCGTTTGAATGGAAAAACCATTTATTTATTAATCGCCCTAAACACCCCTTTAGGGGCTGGGGGTATCAACTCAAAAAAATAATCATGAAACCTTTTGCAAAAAAATTAGCTGCACTGATCATCCTCGCCGGCATGATCAGCCATGAAGCAGCGGCTTTCTGTGGCTTTTATGTTAGTAAGGCCGATGGCACATTGAAGAACAAAACATCACAGGTCATTTTGGTGAGGGATGGCAACCGGAATGTCATCACTATGTATAATGATTTCAAAGGCAATCTGAAAGATTTTGCAATGGTAGTGCCTGTACCCGTTGTATTGAAAAAGAATGATATCAAAGTAGTGGATCAGCAGATATTTAATGTGTTGAATGATTACAGCAAACCGAGATTGGTGGAGTATCATGATCAGAATCCCTGTCTGCAGTATAACTATAAACTGGAAGGCAGGGCCCCGGGTGTAGCACTGAATGAAGTAGTGGTTACGGGTTATGGTACTGCTAAAAGAAAAGACCTGGGAGTAAAAATAGAAGCCAAATATCTTGTTGGCGAATACGATATACTGATCCTTAGTGCTAAAGAAAGTTCAGGATTAAAAACATGGTTGGATGAAAATGGTTATAAAATACCGGCGGGTGCTGATGAAGTGCTGGAGCCTTATATCAAAAGCAACCTGAAATTTTTTGTCGTCAAGGTAAATGAAGAAGAGAAGAAAAAACTGCCTGGCAATTTTCTGCGGCCTATCCAGATCAGGTTTTCTTCACCAAAATTTATGCTGCCGATAAGATTGGGAATGGCCAATGCAGATGGCGACCAGGATATGATTGTTTATGCCTTTACCAAAAAAGGAAGAGTTGAATCCACCAACTACAGAACTGTTTCATTGCCTACCGGGAAAAACATTCCTTTGTTTGTTCAAAACAATTTTGGAAATTTTTATGCTAATCTGTTCCAGCACCAATGGGATAAGGAGGGTAAGGCGGTTACCATGCTTGAATATGCATGGGATGTCAGTCCGAAGAATTATGTGAAATGCGATCCCTGCGTAGCCACAGCGCCATCGGCACAGGACCTGGCACAGGCAGGAGTCTGGTGGATCAACCGCGACTGGAATGATTATAACGATATAGAGGAAGAAGATGATGATTATTCAGACAATGTTTATTTTACCCGTTTACATGTCAGGTATAACCGCAATAAGTTTCCGCAAGACCTTATGTTCCAGGTAACGCCTAATACGGAAAACTTCCAGGCGAGGTATATCATTACACATCCTGCTACAGGCGACTTCTCCTGTGATGCCGGAAAAAAATATTTGAAAGAATTAAAACAACGTCGTTCCGACGAGATGCAAATGCTTACTTATTTAACCGGCAAAAGTTATAATGACTGGGATGTTGTGCTGAATGATGAGGAAGAAAAGTTCATTCCTTCAGAGGCAACTTATGCAACAGTGTCTCATAGTATAAAAAACAAACCGTTTGAAAATAATGGGCTGCTGTTTGCACTGGTTGGAATAGCGGGGTTGGCTTCGCTGATCAGGTTCAGGAAACACAGTTAGGTTAATACATTGGTTTAAATAAATATTTCAAGCTTGTTAAAGTGATGCTTTTTTGTGCATCACTTTTTATTTTGTTCAAGTCAATTTGTCAAGACCTATTTCCGCTTTTTGCGATGCTTTAACCAACAAATATTCCGTTGCGTGAAGACACCATAGTGGTTAACTTAAGGTCCCTACACCCTGCACTTAAGGAAAACTTCAAGCGCCTCTTTTTCGCTTCCTGTCAACCTCGTATTATTATAAACACTATCAGCGAAAAAGCAGCGCCTCCCGTTAGTCCGCATATTACGCAGCGGAGTCTTCGTCCTTCCGCTGCGGATAAAAAACGACATATAAATTATTAGAATCTTCCCGTGCGTAGGCCCGGCAAAACCCGCGGAGCGTTGGTGTTTGCCTTGAACTTTTGGTTCTTTTGGTTCAAGCCAAAAGAACATAAAAGAAAAAGACATCTGCGGTGGTCAATAAAGGTCCCTACCCGTGTCTGCGAGCCAGAATCCTTTTATAATATTATGGGGAGAAAATAAACCACACAGGATCACTCCGCTGGAGCATTTTGCATCCCTTAATCTCAATCAAATATTCCTTAAGTTAACGACTATGGTGAAGACACGCAACGGGGCTTTCTAGTTTTTACGGACACTGACTAAGGCTGCAGGTAGGCTTAAGTTGCAGATGTCAGGACAACCGTTGAACTTTATTTATTTGTGTGACGAAAGACCGTTCCTGATTTACGCCGAGTCCATGCTACACAACAAAGCAACGCTATGAGACATCGGCTTGAAAACCTTAGTAAGGGATACTCGGGAAGGAAATACACCTCAAAGTACTAATTAGCTAAGAACGGGCACTTCTTATTTTTAACTACTTTTATAAAATAATTTTATGATTGTGTATCAATCTTATTTATGAAACCTGTCATAATCATCCTTCTTTTTATAACAGGAAGTTTTTTCTCCTGTCAGTCGCAATCAAATAATAATAATAACACCGATACACAACCGGCCGGAAAAAATCTGGGTGGCATGGCTGCGGCCGCTAATGAATTTTTAAAAACACTTTCGGCAAAGCAGAAAAATGAAATACAGTTTGACTTTGATGAAAAGGAACGGTACAACTGGCATTATGTTCCGAAGAGCAGGAAAGGTGTTCCGTTAAAAGATCTGGCCGAAGTACAACGAAAGGCGGCAATAGACTTATTGCGCACTGCACTCAGTGACACAGGTTTTGCAAAAACAACTGCCGTCATACAATTAGAAGGCATTCTAAGAGAAGCAGAAGGCCGTCCGTCAGATGATGATTATCGTAATCCCGGCAAATATTATTTTTCCATTTTTGGTAACCCGGCAAACGATCCCATCTGGGGATGGAGACTGGAAGGCCATCATGTTTCATTTAATTTTTCTGTAGAAAACAATTCGCTTGTTTCCGGCACACCCGGATTCCTGGGAACTAATCCTGCCATTGTATTATCAGGCCCGGAAAAAGGAAAACATATTCTGAAAAATGAAACGGAGCTTGGCTTTACTTTATTACATTCCCTTGATGCGGGCCAACAAAAAAAAGCAATCATTGATAAAGAAGCTCCGTCCGAAATTATTACAGAAGCGAGCCGGAAAGCAATGATTGAACAGCCAGAAGGGATTTTATATAGCGAACTAAGCAGTACCCAACAAAAAATATTTATACAATTACTGAGTGTTTATATTCATCGTTATACCCGCTTATTTGCTATGAATATGATGAAAGAAATAGAAACTGCGGGATTGAATAACCTGCGGTTTGCCTGGGCCGGTGCACCGCAACCCGGCATTGGTAATCCCCATTACTACCGCATACATGGCCCCACTATTATTATTGAGTATGACAATACTCAAAACAACGCTAACCATATTCACACGGTGACCAGGGACCTGCAAAATGATTTTGGCGGCGATGAGTTATTGGAACATTATAAGAAAGGCCGTCATTAGTTATTGTAAGTTGTTGTTCTCCACTTAGGAACTATCATCATGCTTGTCATTATAAATGTAAAAGTTTACTAAGCGCCTGGGTTGTTCCGTTCACATAACCCACACATGCCAAACCCCGGCGAAACCACTTACTTATTTGAAGATTGACGAAGACCCCCGCAAGAACTTAAAAACGAGCAACAGGTGGATTAAATATTTTTAATAGCATGCAATTCTAAAAATCTACTTTTGTTCCGGCTCCCGGATTTCTTCTCTCCAACCTGATCCGGTATAAGATGAAAACTTTTCTGTTTGATCCTCTTTATGTGTGAATTGATTTTTTTAAACCGTCCGGTCCCGGATTATTTTGGAGCGGGCACAAATCTTAAATTATGTTAATCATCGCACATCACACCAACATCAACGATCCGCAAGCTTTCTGGGCAAAAGCACAAGAAGTAATTCCCGCTGCTCCTGCCGGTACCAAAATTCACGCAGTATATCCAGCACAGGATGGCAAAACCGGCACCTGTGTTTGGGAAGCAGACACCGTGAAGGAAGTGCAACAATTTCTTGATAAGGAAGCTGGAGACATGGCCACCAATTTTTGTTATGAAGTAAATGAAGCAGTGGCAATCGGCGCACCAGCAACAAAAAAAACAGCCGCACTTAGCTGACCTTTTGTATGTTTTGAAATGTAAGAGGCTGTCTCAAAAATAAAAGAGGCAGCCCTTTTTTTATTTTCAGTTTTGAGGGTGGGTTTATGCACAAAGTGGCTGTATAAAATATGTACTCTGAGCTCTGCGAGGCTTGCAGCCTCACAGCAGTACCCTATAGCGTTTAGCAATGCTTCCGGTATATTTTTATTTGCTGCGGACAGAAACCAAGGCGAAGGAAACACAGTTAGGTCAAAACATTGGTTTAAACAAATATTTCAAGCTTGTTAAAGTGATGCTTTTTTGTGCGTCACTTTTTATTTTGTTCAAGTCAATTTGTTAATCGCCATATTACCGCTTTTTGCAATGCTTTGAAATCATTCAAAACTTAATGGTTCACTCATTTGCGCTTGAAACCATCTATAATACTCTTCAAGCCTTGCAAAATCTTCAATACTAACCGTCTTTCCAGAGGAAGCATGAGCAACAATCTTCCTCGTTTCATTTATAAATTCTATCCATTCAGTTCTTTTATCTTTACCCCCTTTACCGAACCCTAGCATTTTTTCAAACAACTCCCAATTGTCTGAAACAATTTTTCTGTAATCAATGAGGTCAAAATAATATTCTTTTCCTCCACGCCTATTTTTATCATCTTCCATTCTCGCAGTAGCCTTTGACCTAATAGAGCTGGGAACTCCTTCATACCACCAAACATCACTATCGTTGCCAAATTGATCTTTTAACTCATTAATTATATATTTCTGCAACTTTACTTCAATAACATCGATTATTTCCTTTGCACTCTTATTTGTTTGTTGCTTCTGAAGATTAATCCACTCATCTAAGCCATCTGGGGAAAAATCACTTTTTAGTAATCTAATTCCTTGTTGGCATTGTCGCGTTCTGAAAGTAACACCTGCAACGCCACGCAAATCTCTAAACGCTTTTCTTTTACTTTCGTCCAAAGTAGATAAATATTTGCCCAACGCCTCTCCGTAAGGCTTTATAACTTCTACTACTTCTGCATCTGAGTATCTTAAGAACTTGTAGCCCTTTGATTCCAAGAACTCAAACACACTTCTTAAAACCGATATTAAAGATGCAAGTCCGTCGTTCATGGCCAATCCTCCACCCTCGCCCGATCCGATATTCCACCAGTCCTTATTTGATCCTGCAATTATATTGATCCACGCTTTAATAATAGCCTTTGTCCTTTTTAAAGTGACTTCGTTTTCATCCCCACCCCAAAGTGGACCATATTCGATGATGCTTCCGTGCTTTTCACGTACAATAAAAAATCCTTTCTTCTCAATTTGTCCAAATAAACTCGTTAAGGTAATACATCGAATTTCATCCCTCTGACCATCTGTACTTTGAATCCGTTGATAAAGCATGCATTCGGGATCATTATTTAAATCCTGTATGGCTTTTGAGATTATTGCGCTTATTCTAATGGATGGATCTTCTGCATCCCAATGTAATTCAGCAAAAAGCTCCTGCAACAATGAAAGTTTAACACTCTTTTGTTTTGCGTTTATATCAATAAATAATTCAGCTTGTTTGCTAGGCTTGAGTCCTTCAAAAGCAAGAACCACTAATTTACTTTTTAAAGCTTTTTCATGACCGGAATAAGCAAATAGTCTATGCTGTCCATCAATTATCCAAGCGGATTTATATGCAGGTCGTATGTCAAGCCACCCAAGAACCCCTACTTCTAAATTATCATCGACATCCGTGGTTTGCTTAATTTTTTCAAAACTCAATCTTCCCCTCTCAAAATTTAGAATGATATTGGTTGGAAAAATTCCATCGTCACTGATATACTCCTTAATTTTTTTTAGCCTTGCCTTTGCTAACATTCTTTGGTAGGTATTTATGTCTGAAGCTTTGCCTTTCGATCGATGGGAGACATAAGAAACTTTTAACAGGTACTCCGGCGATATGGAAAATGAATAACAATTATAGCCACCCATCTTAGCTTTTATTGCTGGAATTCGAATCGTGAGTCCAGGAACATCCTTACCAGGAAGCATATCTGCTAAAACTTGATA
The DNA here is from genome assembly GCF_029360765.1 of Terrimonas pollutisoli. Lineage (GTDB taxonomy): Bacteria > Bacteroidota > Bacteroidia > Chitinophagales > Chitinophagaceae > Terrimonas_B > Terrimonas_B pollutisoli. The sequence continues at coordinate 78,915 of NZ_JARKNA010000011.1, forward strand.
CTTAGCAGCAGGGCCAAGGTGACCAACCAGGTTTTCATAATATGCCAAATCCTTCTCATCAAATAAAATAACATTTGATTTTTTTGCACGTTCCTTATCATTATCGCTCAGAATTATTTTATTAAAAAACATAACAAGAACTACTTGCTTTTTTGTCCCTTCCTCGGAGTATTTGGACTTTATCGCCTTAGTTAGGGGTTCTTTTATTTGAACGAATTTCCCCAGTTCTTCTTGGAATTGAGGCCTTCTTTTATATTCTGTTGAAGATTTACATTCTACAGCTAAAGCAATTTCCTTATCAATTGCAAGAAGATCAATTTGGGATTTAATGCCATTTGAGTCTTTCGGATTCAAAACGAGTTTTGCTCCTTTGTCTGTCGAGAGATAAGGAAATTTCATTTTATAAAAAAGACTCCAAACCCTATCTTCTAATAACTCATTGTGCGGTTTCTCTTTTCTAACTTGAATACTGGTTTTTAAATTTTTGACATATTCCCACCCTTCAGATTTAAATTTATCCAAATCTGCTTTATGAATAGCTTTGGTGATGAAATGTTTAAAACGTAATCTTGCTAAACCAGTTAGACTTTCGTATTTTTCAATATTCTCAATCATTAATAGCCTAATAATTTTTAATTATATATTCTCTTATAGTATCTCGTTTTGCTCCTTTTCCACCTATTAAACTTTTTCGATCCAAAATATTAAAGCTTCCAACACCTTTGTAGATTTCATTGATTTTAGAATGATAGGCGTTTGTCATAATGAAGTATGCTCCGACAGAGGTTAATTTTTTTAAGCATTCTGCTAACCTATATTGATCCTCTAACGAAAAGAGTTTTTGATTATAAAGGATAAAACCATTGTTTTCGTGGGCAACAGTGTATGGGGGGTCTATAAAAACAAAGTCATTTTTTTTGACGACTTGCAAGGATTGCTCAAAATCCTGATGTTTTAATATAGCATTCTTTAATTTTTGATTAGCTAATATTAAAATATCCTCTTGGACAAAATCTATAGTAAATCTGTATCCGTAGGGTACATTATAGTTGCCTTGCCTATTCACCCTATAAATACCATTGAAAGAAGTCATATTTAGATAGATAAATTGGGCGGCTTTTGCATATGTTTCCTTAAAAGTTCTGCTTCTAATTTTGTAATATTCTTCCTCTGTGTTTTTAAACCGCTTCAATTGTGAGATTACTTTTCCAACATTATCTCTGATTTCAATGTATGTGTTTATCAATTCTTCATTAAGATCCGATAAATAATTTCTTTTTTGATTTTCAGTATTAAAAAAGACAGCTCCTCCTCCTAAAAATGGTTCGTGATAATTCTGAAAATTATTGGGAAGTTGACTACTAATATGTTTAAGAAACCATTTTTTGCCTCCAGCCCATCTTAAAAAGGGGCTGGCTTTTGTAACCGGTGGTTCGTCTACTATCTTCAATTGCATATAAATTCAAAGTAATTATATTTCAAATTGCAATTCAATTACATTTACTAACACTGTCTGAATAAACTGGCTGGCAGGAGTATCCACCTATTTTGATAAAATAGATAAACCCCTTGCGTAAGGGCCTTTTAAAGCAAGATAATACGCCTCAATTTGCGACTGATTGGCTTTATCTTTAATCATGCGCTTCTACTTTAATCTCCAACACCACAAGACTAGTCTCCAAACCGAAATCCTCGCCGGTATCGCTTCCTTCCTGGCCACGGCCTATATCATCGTAGTAAACCCCACCATCCTCAGTCAAACAGGTATGCCATTTAGTGGTGTATTGACGGCTACGGTGCTGGTTTGTTTTTTTAGTTCGCTGTTGATGGGATTATATGCAAAGAACCCGATTGTAGTGGCGCCGGGCATGGGGCTGAATGCATTTTTTACTTACACAGCAGTGATTGGAATGGGGGTGCCCTGGCAAACGGCATTGGGCGCCGTGTTTTGGTCGGGTATTTTCTTTTTGCTCTTATCTGTTTTTAATATCCGCACTTATATCGTCAAAGCCATACCCAAACCATTGCGCTATGCCATAGCGGCGGGCATTGGCTTATTCATCACCCTTATCGGTTTGGTAAACGGCGGCTTTGTGATCAGGAATGAAGCGACGCTGATTGGTCACGCATCGTTGAATGCAACGCTGATCATCTTTGTTGCCGGTGTATTGCTTACCGCTATCCTGCTGGTCAAAAAAATAAAAGGCGCTATTCTCATCGGCATCATTGTAACAACACTGCTGGCCGCAGGTATTGGCCGCTGGTGGAGCGGCGAAACCGTTGTCAACTTCAAAGGCGTGGTAGCGGCGCCTGATTTTAGCCTCGTTGGTAAATTGGATTTATTAGGTTCGTTACAATGGAGTGTGTTACCTGTCATCTTTGCTTTTGTGTTCACCGACCTGTTTGACAGCTTATCTACATTAGTCGGGTTAACCGAAGCGGCCAACCTGCTGGATGAAAATGGTGATCCGCGAAATATAAAAAAAGCATTGATCACCGATGCCATGGCCACCACCATTGCCGGTGTTGTTGGCAGCAGTCCCGGCACCGCCTATATCGAATCGGCCGTAGGTATTGAAGAAGGTGGCCGTACGGGTTTGACGGCTGTTGTGGCGGCCGTGCTCTTTCTTCCTTTTCTTTTTTTGGCTCCCCTGCTGAGCATGGTACCGGCCATTGCTACCGCACCTGCATTGGTATTGGTCGGTGCGTTTATGTTGCGGCCCATCACCAAGATCAACTGGCTTACCACCGATGAAGCCATCCCTGCTTTTATTGCCATGGTGGTGATACCCTTTACATATTCCATTACCCAGGGCATCATCTGGGGTTTTCTAAGCTGGACCATTGTGAAACTGGCGGCGGGTAAACGAAAAGATGTTTCGTGGACGCTGTTGGTGATCGATGTGTTTTGTGTGCTGGCGTTGCTGATGGAATAACTAGAAAATGTATAATTGTGTACTGCTGAAGTGTTGTCAAAACCCCACGGAATATAAATGAAAATTGATTTTATCGGGATACTCGAAGTATGTTATTATTTTCATTGACGCCGGTAAAAACAAAACAATTGCATTCTTTTGGCGGTTGCCCTGAAAGTATTGGCGATAGCTCCGTCCATTTTGTCTTAACTCCAATTGCTGCTTTCGATAGCACAAATAATGTATCTCCTTTTTGTAGGCTTTGTTTCATTCCGGACAAGGATTGGTCATATATTACGTAGAGTGTCGAATCGTTGCCTTTCAGGTCATTTAACAAAGAAAAAGTCGTTTGCTGGCCATTCACATTTAAGATGGCCTTATAAAATTTATCGATCTTGTTAACTGATAGATCCCATGACATGACCATATTGTAACCAGCCAAAGATTTAATTGGCGGTTCGCTATAGTTGTAATCTCCCAGCCATGAATCAAGTTTGTTGCTTTCCGAACATCCTATTATAACAAGAATTATTAAGTAACTCCACACAAGCCGGGAACGTTTGTTTTGCATATGTAGTCAAACTTATTGTAGAAACCTCATTATGAAAGATAATCGAAGGTAAATTAAGCTATCTCATATTCCCGACGCAATGATCGGAACTTCCACCGCTTTAGTCTCTCGCCAATTTATCGACTATGTCTAAGTCATAGTCTTTCGCTGTCTTTTTAGCTATCTCATAACCCGCATCCGCATGCCGAATTACACCCATGCCCGGATCATTTCGCAATACACGCTTTAATCTTGCTTCGGCATCGTCGGTACCATCGGCTACAATGACCATTCCTGCATGGATGCTATAGCCCATCCCTACTCCACCACCATGATGTAAAGAAACCCAGGATGCGCCACCGGCCGTATTCACCAATGCATTTAAGATGGGCCAGTCAGCTACCGCATCACTGCCATCGAGCATCGATTCTGTCTCTCTGTTGGGTGAAGCAACGGAACCGGTATCCAAATGATCACGGCCAATCACAATCGGGGCTTTTACTTTCCCGCTTCGCACCAATTCATTAAAAGCAAGGCCAGCTTTTTCCCTTTCACCCTGGCCGAGCCAGCAAATACGTGCCGGCAATCCCTGGAAGGCGATCTTTTCTTTGGCCATCTTCATCCATCGGATCAGCCCCTTATTATCGGGAAACATCTTCATGATCACCTCGTCGGTCACCGCAATATCATTGGGATCGCCGCTAAGCGCCGCCCAACGAAAAGGACCTTTTCCTTCACAGAAGAGAGGCCTTATATAAGCCGGTACAAACCCGGGAAAGTCAAAAGCATTTTGTAAACCCCGCTCCTGCGCCCTTGCCCGGATATTGTTGCCATAATCAAAGGTGATAGCACCTTTGTCTTGCAATTCCAACATTAGTTGCACATGCAGCAGCATGGAATTATAAGCATAGTCGATATACTGTTTGGGATTTTCGCCCCGTAATACTTTGGCGTATTCATAACTCATCTCATGCGGCCAGTACATAAGCGGGTCATGCGCCGACGTTTGGTCTGTGAGTGTATCGGGAACAATGTTGCGCTCGGCCATCCGCTTGAGCAAATGAACGGCATTGCATTCTACACCGATGCTGATGGCCTTGCCGGTTGCCCTTGCTTTGAGTGCCTGGTCTATGGCTTCATCAATATCGGTGATCTTTACATCGAGGTATCTTGAAGCAATGCGCTTATCAATGCGCCACGCTTCCACCTCTGCAATCAATGCCACACCTTCATTCATGGTGATAGCCAGTGGTTGTGCACCTCCCATACCACCAAGCCCGGCGGTAACGTTAAGTGTGCCCCTGAGTGTACCTTTAAAATATTTTTCAGCAATAGCCGCATAGGTTTCATAAGTACCCTGCACGATGCCCTGGCTGCCGATATAGATCCAGGAGCCGGCGGTCATCTGGCCATACATCATCAGGCCTTTCTTTTCCAGTTCGTCAAAATGATCCCAGTTGGCCCAGTTGGGTACAAGTTGACTATTACTGATGAGTACCCGCGGAGCATCTTTATGTGTTTTCATAATGCCCACCGGTTTCCCGCTTTGTATCAGCAGCGTTTCATCATTCTCCAGTACTTTGAGCGCTTTGATGATATTGTCAAGGGCTTCAAAGTTGCGGGCCGCTTTACCACGACCGCCATATACAATGAGCTCATCGGGTCGCTCCGCCACTTCGGGATTGAGATTGTTGAGCAGCATTCTTAATGCAGCTTCCTGTATCCAGCCTTTACAGGTAAGATCGTTGCCCGTGGGTGTTTTGTATTTGATGGCGTCGTATGTGGTCTGAACCATGATTTATGGGATTTTTTGGATTAGGGGGCTAAGAGTTTCACGCAAAGTTATAAAAGGAGCAAAGATGCAAAGAGGGATTTTCATCTCAACGAATATGTTTGGTCGTAATTAAAGACTGCTTTGATAATTACAAAGAGGCAAAGAAATATCTTTTTGGCAAAAGACAAAATGGCTGAAGGGTAATGCGGATTTAGCGATGATTGATTAGGTAAATGAGTTGGGATGTTGGCAGACACACCAGTAATCAATGACCAGCTTAATGGTCTCTTTATATTCCTGGAAGCTGCTGCTTTTTCGAAAATAGCCCTGGATAGTTAATTCCTTATATGCAATATCAACGGTTCTGCGATCAATGAAGGTGGAGAAGAAAATAAAGGGAATACTTTTCTCCCGTAAGTATGGTTCATCATCGATCTTTCGTTTGAATTCGACACCACTTTGCTGCGGAAGGTTGACGTCGCTGAAGATCACCAAAGGTTTGTCCCGGGTTGTTTGCAGGTATTCAAATGCATCAGCAGCCCTGGTAAAGAAAATCAGCTTGTTCACGATTCCGAGATCCTTTACGGCGAGTTGCATTATTTCATGATCGTCTTCGTCATCATCAATAACTACGATCGGTCCGTCGTTGATCATGGTATGCGATTTATAAGTGCATTGCACCAGGTATTTAAACCGCTACAATAGTGCCATTAAATTTACAGCGTAATCGACGCAGGTTGTTACTCAATGTGGGGAAACATCACAACAAAAAAGCCCTCCACCGGGGTGGAGAGCCATTGAAATATTCCATAATAAAGCAGAAACTTACTTGCCTACTACCTTGTAGCGGATGTTGTCACCCGAACCGATTTCCTCATAATATACATCATCGGGAGAAACATAATACCGGTTGCCATTTACCACCACTGTTTTACAATTAGGTGGTAATTCATTGACTGTATCGCCAATATAGGGCGCATCATCTTCGTACTCTTCATCCGTATTCAACTTACCATTCTTGCCAACAACGGTGTACCATATCTCATCATTATCCCTGATTTCTTCTTTGTAATAAGTGCCGTCGAGCTCATAATATTTCTGATCGTTGATGACAACCACTTTTGCGCCGTTGGGCAGATCAGGTACAGAAGCACCCAATGGAGCATCCACTACTTCATATTCATCGGGCCTGCCGCCTGGGCGATAGTATGTGCCGCCATAATAATAGTAAGGAACATCCCTGACATAAACTCTGCGGTAACCACGTGGCAAAATATTGATGTGTATACCAATAGGTGGAGCCACTACCCTGAAATAATTGCTATAAGGACGATAATAATAACCATTGGAATAATGGAAGCTGATACCGCCATAAGGGATAACAACTCTTGGTCCGCCAATATGAACAACCCGTTGCCCGCGGTAGGGACCATAGCCATAGTGACGGTAATATCCACGGCCACGCTGTGCTTCAGCATCCTGGATAAATAATAAGGCGATGGCTGTTATGGAGAAAGAACGTAGAATTAGTGATCGCATATAATTCGGTTTTAATTACAGACTAAATGTAGAAAAGCTAGTTTAAAAAGATTCTTAAACAAAGCCGGATAAGAAAGAATTTAACAAATTGTCTGAACCGGGATTGACAGGATTACTGGGATTATGGGGATAGAGATTTTAGCAGGAAAATTGTGGAGCTGGCAATACAACAAATATTTATACATGCACCTGGTAATCCCTGAAGCTGTGGTATAGGTTTATTTATTATCCCAAAAATCCCACACATCTCATGGTTCCCAGTTCAGACGTTCAGACAAATGATTCAAAGCCTTTGTTCAGTTCTATACTTATACCGGTTGCAAATTCATTTACTTTATGCACAAAGCTGAAATCGCTGATGATATTTTTGATTTTATTAATGTCATCTGCAAAAATTCTGTCTTCTTCCGCAAAGCCGACATGCCTGCGTACATAGTCATGTGCAAACTCCAGTATCTCGCTGCTTTTATGCGGCCGGCGAAACTCGATAGCCTGTGATGCGCTTAATAACTCAATAGCTAATATAAACTCGAGATTGTCTAATACTTTACTCAATTTTCTGCCGCTGATGCTGCCCATGCTTACATGATCCTCCTGTCCCAATGATGTAGGAATACTATCCGCACTGGCGGGGAAACACAGGGTTTTATTTTCTGTGACCAATGCTGCGGTGGTATATTGCGGAATCATGAAGCCGCTGTTTAACCCCACATTTTTCATCAGCAGCATGGGAAGTCCCCATTTTCCTTCGAGTAACAAATAACAACGCCGGTCAGAGATGTTTCCAATTTCAGCCGCTGCAAAACAAGCATAATCCAATGGCAAGGCTAAAGGCTGGCCGTGAAAGTTGCCGCCGCTGATAGTGTCATTGGCAGAAAATATGATGGGATTATCCGTCACCGCATTGAGCTCCGTTTCCGTCAATTCCTTTAAATGCAGCCAGGCATTCCTTGATGCGCCATGCACCTGTGGCATACAACGCAGCGAATAGGGATCCTGCACCCGGCCACAATCAATATGACTTTGCATAATGGCAGAGTTATGTAACAACAATCGCAGCCGCTGCGCTACTAATTGATTGCCGGCAAATGGACGCAGTTGATGCAATCGTTCATCGAAAGGAGCTTTGGTTCCTGTTAAGGCTTCAAGGCTCATCGCACCAATGATGTCTGCCGCTTCCAGGCAATTATGCATACGCTGCACTGCTTTGACGGCAAAAGCTAAAATGAATTGTGTACCATTGATCAATGCCAGGCCTTCCTTTGGTCCGAGATGGATGGGTGACAAATTCATTTCCTGCAATACTGCTGCGGTGTCCTTCACTTCATCTTTATAAAAAACTTTTCCCAACCCGATCAGCGGAAGAAATAAATGTGATAAGGGCGCCAGGTCACCACTGGCTCCCACACTGCCTTTCTCCGGCACTACCGGGATAATGTTATTTTCAATATGCCAGAGAATGCGTTGCAATGTTTGAAGTTGAACGCCACTAAAGCCTTGTGCCAGTGCATGCACTTTAGTGATGAGCATGATCTTCGCAATCTCTTTAGGGATAGCCTCCCCTACTCCTACACTGTGGCTTTGTAATATTTTATATTGTAAGGTCGCTGTGTCTTCATCCGAGATCGAAGTATTGGCGAGAATGCCAAAACCTGTATTGACCCCATACACCGTTCTGTTGCTTTCTACAATTTCTTTTACCGATTGATGGCTTGCCTCGATGTTGCGGATGGCTGTTTCGTTGAGGACAGCTTTTGTTTTTTCTGAGGCTATATCTATTACTGTGGCAATCGTTAATTGATCTACGCCGTAATTAAAATCGTTAGTCATAATTTCTAGAATGATCAAAAGTAAATGATTCGGGTAAAAATGAAACAAGCAGCTTTCGTATGCAAACTTTTTCCAACCAGAAATGAAAACTCACTATTTCCTTTTCACTTTTCTACCTTTCACTTCTCACTACTCACTATTCACAATTCACTAGTTCACCCTGACAAATTCCGGCCGTTTGATGAACTCCTGGTTGTATTTAAACCGGATACTGGTGTTGACTTCAATGCGCCAGCTTTCATTGCGAAAATTTTTCCGCGGAAAGTACATGCCCCTGAATTCGGTGGTGCCGAAGATCAAACTCTCATTCCGGATTCGAACGCCACCACCAATGGATGAATATAATTTCGGATCCGAAACATTTTCTGTTTTAAGGTTCAAATAAGAAACATTGCCAAAAGCAAAGGGCGCAAAACGAAAAAGTAATAAGGACCAGGGACTATAAAAAACGGTTTCACCTTTGAATGAAAAACGGGTATTGCCGGACTCGTTATTGTTTTTAAAATCGGGTAGGCCAAATTCACTTTCCAGCCGAAGCGGCTCACTCAGCAAGCTGTTGATTTGCCGTGTAGCACTGATGCTGAAAAAAAAGCGTTGTTTCCATTTTCCTTTCATATAATGCAGCCGACTGATATAATCCAGTCCTGCCAACAGGTCAATATCTTCGAATTTATCTTTATAAAAAAATGTTCCTGCACGAAGGTTATAATTGAAATAGTGCAGGCTGGGATTGAAATAATATCTCGTAAAACTAACACCGGCAAAAGGCCTTTCACGGCCATTTTTCTTAGTGTACCCGCCCGTAAAAGAAGCTTCTATACCTTCCGGCACATCTTCGTTTCTTCCAAAGCCATAAATATACCGGGTCTTATAAAAGTTTTGATTGAAAAAGGAGAAACTTCCCAGTACCGCCTGCAGGTCTGCGTAACTATAGTAATATTCATTGGCATACTTCAGGGGTTTGACCGGGAAATCTTTGTTTACTACTCTCAGGCCAATTAACCGGCGCCACCGGTCATTGTCTTTGCGGTAGCCTGCATCCAGGTTATACCCTACCCAGGCGTCCATGAGGCGATATTTGTATTTGAAATCCGAATCATACAGCGAGTCTGTGTTATAATAATTTTTTGTTTCATGCATTTCCATTTCGGAGCCATAGGTCCACTTCATATAGCGATTGACCAATGGCCGGGCAAAACGAACGTAGGCAATTTCTTCTTCCCGTTCCCCATTGCTAAATGACTTATTAAAGTTGAGAAAGCCGACAGAACCATCGACAAAGGTTCCGTAGATATTTCGTTTGATATACTCGAAACCCTGTCCAAATTTTTCTTTTCGTTTCATGTCAAACAAGCTTTCCAATTGAAAGCGATCGCCCCAGCCAAAGAAATTATCTTCTTTTGCCCGGAGAGAAAGACTTTCTGCATTGTGTAACCGGAAGCTTCCACCTATCGACAATACGTCTTTTGAAAGAACAATGATATCAACGGAATCACGGCTACCCCTCACCGGCACTACCCTGATCTTTGCATCCTGCAGGAAGGGCAGGTCACGCAGGTGCTTTTCATTATCACCCATTACATAAGGTGATAATTTTTCATTTTCTGAAAAGAACAGGTTATTACGGATGACATAGTCCCTTGACTGGCGGTGAAGTTTGTTCGCCAGCTTTTTAATCCCCCTCAGCTCTTTTTCGGTTTTTTGGGTCGTGTCAGCAATGGGCACACCAAAAGGCAGCACCTGTATTCTTATATTCCGTATCACCCGGTCCTTGTATCGTTGAAAGGGAATATCGTTTCTCAATAATCCCGGATCAATTTCGAAAGTATCTGTTAGCAGGTTTTTTGCCAGCTGACCTATGATTCCTTTTTGCCGGCGGATAAGGCTATCGAGAGAATGCGGTTTGGTTGAATCTATTTGACCAAATGATACAATAGAAATGAATAATACAACAGCTACCGACGATGATCTTCGCAAATAATTGTTGTGGCGCATAGTAGCTGTTTCCATATAAAATACAAACGGGATGCCATTGGCTAAATTAGGTACAAGCCTGCAAACGCAATAAGGTTTATTCAGTTTGAAAAATCGATCTTTTATAGGAAGGCGTCCTAAATTATAAAGTGTAACTAATTCGTTCTGGCGATAAGAATTTGCATAGTAAGGCTTTAATCATTAAATTTAAACAACCTTTGTTGGTATCCATCTTTAAATCTTTTGCAAACAGTTTTTATGAAAACGCTTGCTCCCATCGTTCTTTTCTGCTACAAAAGACTTGATACCCTTAAGCAAACCGTGGAATCGTTGCAACAAAATTACCTTGCTTCCGAAAGTGAACTTTATATTTTTTCTGATGGCGCTAAAAAGCAGGAGGACCAGGCGGCTATCCTTGCCGTGAGAGATTACCTAAAAACCATCACTGGCTTTAAAAACGTATTCATATTTGAAGCTCGCGGCAATAAAGGACTGGCAAATTCCATTATCAACGGAGTAACAGCGGTGATCAATAAATATGAAAAAGTGATTGTGCTGGAAGACGACCTGGTTACCAGCCACAATTTCCTGGTGTACATGAATGAGGGGCTTGACTATTACCAAAACAATCCAAAGATATTTTCGATTACCGGCTTTAGTATCCCGATAAAGGGACTGGATGAAAACAGTGTGTACTTTACGCAACGGGCCAATTCCTGCGGTTGGGGTACCTGGATTGACCGGTGGAAAGAAATTGATTGGGAAGTAAAAGATTATTCAGCGCTAATGCGAAGCCGCTCTACCCGCAGGGCATTTAACAGGATGGGCTCTGATATGACGGGACTACTCACCAAACAAGTAAAAGGCAAAATCAGTTCCTGGGCCATCCGCTGGTGTTATCATCAATTCAAATACGACCTTTACTCTGTACATCCTGTGGTTTCAAAAATAAAAAACATTGGCTATGACTCAGCCGATTCCACGCATACTAAAGAAAAATTCAACCGCTTTGAAACAAAGCTGGACAAAACCGATTGCACGGCTATCAATTTTGATGTTCCTGTCCGGCTGGAAAAAAAAGTGATCCGGCAATTCGTAAGACCTTATTCGATGCCGTACAGGGCTATCTACAAAATTCTCAACATTATTCTTGGCAGTGGCGCATTCGAGGAAATGCTTCTATTCCTGGAAAAATATAGCATATAGTGAATGGAAAATGTATTGGTATAAAAAAAGCGAACCTCAGTACAGGTTCGCTTTTTTGTGATCCGGATTGGATTCAAACCAATGACCTATTGCTTAGAAGGCAATTGCTCTATTCAGCTGAGCTACCGGACCATTTTTTAAAGCAGGGCGCAAATATACCACTTCGCCGCTTATCAGAAAAAAGAACAATGACTTTTTATTTACCTATCTGAACATTACTTCGGGTACACTACATATTTTTTTTAGCTTGCAGCCAAACCAATCTTAAAGATGGATGTTAAGATAGAGCCTTCCTGGAAAGAAATACTACAGGAAGAGTTTGATAAGCCTTATTTTCAACAGATTCCGTTACACTTAAAAACAGAAAAATTACAAGGCAAAACAATCTACCCACCCGGCAGCCAAATATTTAATGCCTTCAACACTACTCCCTTTGATAAAGTAAAAGTGGTGATTATTGGGCAAGACCCCTATCATGGACCGGGACAAGCCCACGGACTTTGCTTTTCTGTCCAAAATGGAGTGCCCCCCCCGCCATCACTTATCAATATATTTAAAGAACTACAGGAGGATATTGGAATGAAGATTCCTAATCATGGCAACCTTACCAAATGGGCCGAACATGGTGTTTTTTTATTAAATGCATCCTTAACGGTTAGAGCGTCCGAACCGATGAGTCATTCCAAAATTGGTTGGGCTCAATTTACCGATGCCGTTATTAAAATAATTTCCGCCCGGAAAGAGCATGTTGTTTTTTTTCTTTGGGGAAAATTTGCACAGGATAAACGGGTGTTAATTGACGAAAACAAACATTTGATTTTACGTGCAGCACACCCGTCCCCCCTTTCGGCTTTCAATGGCTTTTTTGGTTGTAAACATTTTTCAAAAGCCAACGAATACTTAATGAGTAAAGGCATTGATCCCGTCGACTGGAGTTTATAATTGGTTTACTTTGCGCACTAAAAAATTCAACATGATACCACCGGATCTCGTATTAGAAACAAATAGGGTCATTCTGCGACCCATTGCCAGCGAAGATTATGAAAGCTTTCTTGCGCTAGCCAAACAGGACCCGGATATGTGGCAATATTTTTCATTAAACCTGGGTGATGAAAAACAGTTGACCAAGTGGATGGACCTGGCCTTTGCAGATAAAAAAGCAGAAACCAGGCGCGCCTTCACTATTATTGACAAGGCCACCAACCAAATAGCCGGCAGTAGCAGCATGGGCAATATTTCTTATCATGATCTTCGGCTGGAGATCGGCTGGAGTTGGTTGGGAAAAGATTTTCGCAGCACCGGCATCAATAAACATGCGAAGTTTTCGATGATGCGGCATGCATTTGAAACATTGCATTTTGAAAGAGTAGAATTCAAAACCGATGTTCTCAACGAAAGAGCCAGGCAAGGCCTGAGAAATGTTGGGGGCATTGAAGAAGGTGTACTGCGTAGTCATATGACCATGTGGAACAACCGCCGCCGCTCATCGATCTATTATAGTGTGCTTAAAGATGAATGGCCAGCCTTAAAACAAGCTATTTTTAAAGAAATGGAATAAAATAGTTTATTGGGTTATCAGTTTATTGGGGGCTGATTAATCGATCAACAAAAAAAAGCAAAATAGTTTATTGGATTTTCCCGATTAACCAATTAACCAATCAACCAATTAGCCATAAAAATGAAACTACTCAAAGAAATATTTGGGCGCATCTGGGCTGTCTGGGGCATCATTAGTTTTATTGCCACCTTTCTTATCGTGTTTATTCCTTCGATGATTATGTACCTGGTACCCGAACCCAAAGGCACGGACATTTTTATCCGGCTGGCGAGAATATGGATGCGGGTATGGCTGACATTAGTGGGCTGCCCTGTCACAGTCAGCGGTAAAAAGAACTTTGCAAAGGGCAAGACTTATATTGTTACATTTAATCACAACTCGTTATTGGATGTGCCGCTCTCATGTCCTTTTGTACCCGGAGCCAATAAAACAATCGCTAAAAAATCATTCACCAAAATACCGCTCTTTGGTTGGTACTATCGAAAAGGATCTGTCCTGGTTGACCGAAAAAGTGAAACGAGTCGTCGTCAGAGTTTTGAAGAGATGAAAAACGTTTTGAAAAAAGGAATGCACATGTGCATCTACCCTGAAGGTACCCGCAACAGGACGACAGAGCCATTGAAAAAATTTTACGATGGAGCGTTTAAACTGGCAGTGGAAACAAAGACTCCTGTTATTCCCACATTAATTTTTAATACCAAAAAAGCTTTGCCGGTCAACAAATCTTTTTATTTTCTTCCGCAAAAATTAGAAATGCATTTTTTGGAACCGGTAGACTCCAATAATATTTCTACAGGGCAATTAAAAGAAAAGGTGTTTGAAATAATGAAGGATTATTTTGTTAAACACAATGCTTAATAACCAGCAAAGAAAGAACGGGTACGATTGATTCGAAGGTCCTGCAAAATTCCCGATTTGGGACTAATGGTGAAATTGAAAAAGCGATAGCTACCAATGGGTGTAACATTTATTGACATCTGCCAGCAATGCATTTCCCTATTGATAGACATACTGAATTGTTGCAATTTTTTGGTATCAAAATCATAATACCCATTGACACTAAAGTTCCATTTGGGTGTGAGGCTAAAGCTTCCATTAAAGTTGGCACTAGACCTCACCTGGCTTGTAAAACCACTGTAGTCCGGTTTGATTTGCTGCGTGAAATATAAAGAGTAAGAAAGGCTAATCTGCCAGGGAATATTAAAATCAACAAATTCCGCAGGGTTTTGCTGCATATACTCCAACAATCTTTGCCTGTCACCGGCAAGCACAGGGTCATTTAGATCCTGCTCCATCTGTTCTTTTTTGGCCTGGTCCTTTTGATCATCTCTTGGTTTACTTTGGAAGGTGGTTGACATAGAGATGCTTCCGGATGAAAGACGGCCGAGACTGAAGCCTCCATCTTCCCATACATATTCATCAATATTCTGACCAAGGGAATCTGATTCATAAGGATTCAAGATGCCGCCGGCATTGATATTAATTTTGTCAAAAAGATTCGTTCTGAAATACAAATTAAACGGCGATAATTTAAACTTTGGCGCCAGGAAATTATAAGCCGTTGAAAAACCAAAGCCATCGATCAGCCTTATCTTCTTAGTAGGTTCTTCACCCGTTGTATCCTTTTTATTGCGCACCTTCATCTCCAGGTTATTATCCAGTTGAAAGGACAAGCCTCCATTTTTCCCATTACCATAACCACTATACATGCCGCCCTGGAGTTGCGGCGCTATTATCTTATAGCCATCTTCCCTGATCTGTAAATTAGTATAATATTTTTTTGACAAATCAGGTTTATAGTTGGCACTTAAAGTAGGCCGGATCACATGGCGGATGGCAGACTTTTTAAATTGATAGGTGCCAAATAATGCAGTGTTAAAACTTAAACTAAAGGCAGCCTGCTGGTCAATAAACAAACCTTTTTCGATCGTGCTATCCACTTTTTTTGCTGCGGTATCCCATTCCTGTAGCAATCGTTGTTGTACCCATACCTGCGAATAACTTACACCCGGTGATACCACAATAGCTCCGCCTAATATCGGTGGCAATGATAAAGTGATGGGTATATTATGTTGTGCGCCCCATTGCAACGTATCGATCAGGTCGCTGACTTTAAAAGCAGTGTCATAGAAGGAAACCTGGTTTCTGAAATTGCCGTTGTAAGCAATCCCCAGCTGTTCATACCATTTTTTTGATCCTGAAAATTCTTTGCTTTGGAAAGGGTAAAGTGTGCTCACCGTAAAGCCAACATCCGGTAAACTTACATTTACCAGGCGGGTTTGGTTATTTTGATTATGATTAGCCGTTACCGTGAGATTATACGGTTTATCCACCCATGTTTTTGAATAGCTGATGGATGACCCTAATTGGTTTTGGATATTCAGGTTTGGATCATTCGGAACATTTTCATTATAGGTGGTAGAACTGGCATTCACACTGGCGGAGAATGTTGTTCCCGGCCTGGCACGGGCATCTGCAGCATGGCTCCAGGTCAGTGTATAACTGTTGTTGGAATAGAAATCCGGATCGCCTTTAAAATTTCGCTTTGTCTTTTGCAAACCAAAATTCAATGACCCCTGGTAGCGATAGCGTTTGCGATAAGTAGGATTGATATTTGCCGACCAACCACCGTACGAATAAATATTGCCAT
Organism: Terrimonas pollutisoli; assembly: GCF_029360765.1. Taxonomy (GTDB): domain Bacteria; phylum Bacteroidota; class Bacteroidia; order Chitinophagales; family Chitinophagaceae; genus Terrimonas_B; species Terrimonas_B pollutisoli. Next base: position 94,911 of record NZ_JARKNA010000011.1, read on the forward strand.
AAAATTTTGTATCCCAATATTGATTAAACACCTGGTAATAACCCAGCCCTTCCAACCCAAGACCAAATTGTTCGTTGGTGGCAAACTGTGGTGGCAATAAACCAGACTTGCGTCCCTGGCTTAAAGGATAAAAGCCGAACGGGATATAAACCGGGATTGGCACACCTTCAAATTCAGGATGAGCAGGACCAGAAACAGCTACTTTTTTATTGATCACTTTTAGCTGATTAGCTCTGAAGCCAAAATGCGGGTCATCCAAATTACACGTAGTAAAAAATCCTCTTTTAACAAAGGTTACATTAGCATCCACCTTTTTTACCAGTTCGCCATGTACAAACATTTCACCGGATTGGGTGATGGTGTTTTTCGTGAGACCCTTTTGCGTTTTAAAATTGTACACAATGGTATCACTGGTAAATTCATTTTCCGCCTGTTTAAAAACGGCATCCTCCGATACCGCACCCGTACTATCTTTACTGTTATAGGCCGTCAGTAATTGAGATTCCTGGTCAAGTGCGACCTTGGGCGCCGTCAGGGTGATGTCCTGGTACTCAGTTTTAGTCTTTCCATACAGGAATATCTTTTTTGATTTTATCATGACTACCACCGAGTCTTCCGCATAATATTGTAACGGTGCACTCAATGTATCCTTGGATAATTTTAAAGAAAAAGTATCTATCTTTTGCACTTGTATTGAATCATTGACGGGGATCGTATCGTTGATTGGAATGGTGTCGGAAGCGATGATGGTGACAGAGTCTTTAGGTGCAACAATGCGGGGTTTTATGGTGTCCCCTTTTTTTGTTAAAAGACTGTCAAAGTCTTTGGGAGGAATACGTTGGGCCTGTGATTGCGGCGTTACTACGAACAGAATTACAGCTATTAACACTGTTTTAAAAAAAATATTTAAACTAAATTTGCGCAGTCTGTTCATAGTGTGGGAACAAAAGTAAATGTTTCAATGCTAAACAATTTGTGAAGATTAGAAAATAACTCATTAATAAACATGAAAAGAATGATAAAAAGAGGTCTCCTGTTTCTATTTCCTATCAGTCTTTCTATCTTACTTTTTTCTTTTTCTGGTAAACACCAACAGCCATCACCAAAGGCTGCTCTAATAAAAACACTCATCATTGACCCCGGTCATGGGGGAATAGATCCCGGAGCAAGAGGCAGTTTTTCTAACGAGGCTGATGTAAGTCTTGCAGTCTCGCTGAAATTTGGAAAAGCATTGCAGGAAGAGTTTCCTGATTTGAAAATTGTTTATACCCGCACTACAGATGTTATGGCGGGCAATAAAAGAACCAAAGACGAAGGCTTGAGATATCGTGCTAACCTGGCCAATGAATCCGGCGGAGATCTTTTTATTGCTATCCATTGTAATTCGGCACCTGATATCCGTCATAGAGAATTTGCCGGTTATAAATCGGTAACTTCTTACGTGGGTAGGGGAAAAAAGAAAAGAAGGGTAACGAAGAAGGTTCCCCAATATCGTTATTGGACATCTCCGAATCCTGCACATGGTACCGAAACCTATATCTGGGCGGTAAGTAAAAATGATGCGAAAGTAAGTGCCGTTAATAAGATCGGTGAAGAATATGGTGAGCAGGACTCTACCTTAACTATAGCATTGCCCGATCCTTCTGACCCCGCAGAAAAAGCAAGAATGCTTATTTATGCTCAAAATTATTTTAGAAAAAGCCTGAACCTGGCAGACCTCGTAGAAAAAGAATTTATCGCTTCAGGCAGATTTAGCCGTGGAGTGAAACAAAGAAATCATGCTGGTATCTGGGTATTGCAGGCGACCGGCATGCCAAGTATATTGGTAGAGTTGGGCTTTATTTCTCACCCCGAAGATGAACGATATATTAACAGTGAAAAGGGACAGGATGAGATGGTGGAGGACCTTGTGAATGCTTTTAAAGCCTATAAACAAAAGATAGAATCAAGAAGCATCAGCACTTCAAATTAGTAATAAGAAATTGGTTGAAAATGGGTGAACGGACTTCACCCATTTTTTTTATGTTAGAAAATGTAACTAAAGCGTTTAAAAATAATTAGTTAATTTGGCGGCTGGGAAACGAAACCGGCATTATGAAGATTAAAAACGAAACCAAAGTAGGCGTATTGACCGTTGTGGCCCTCGCCTTGCTCATCATAGGCTTCAATTTTTTAAAGGGCAAAGACATTTTCAACAATACTACCAAGATCTATGCAGTTTTTTCGAAACTCGGATCACTGGCCAAATCAAACGAGGTAAAGATCAATGGCCTCACTGTGGGCACAGTGTATGCGATGGAAGAAACGGATAAAAATGTTAGCGGTATCAAGGTAACCATCAGCCTTACCCGTGATGTCAATATCCCCAGCAATTCCGTGGCGTATATCACTGCGCCTTTAGGCGGTTTAGGTTCCTCCTCCATAATTATTGAAAAAGGTGATGCTGCCACCTATTTAAAAGACGGTGATGTGATGCAGACAAGAATAGATGAAGGTCTTTTTGGTGGCTTGTCCGCAGAAGTATCTCCCACCCTCTCAAAAATCAGGAACTCATTGGATTCGCTAAACCGTGTATTTGGAAACATCAATTCCTTATTTGATGCAGGTGCTAAACGAAACCTGCAGCATACCATTGCGAATCTTGATATGGCCACCAGTTCGTTAAACAGAATCCTCGACCCTCAGAACAGTGCCCTGGCTTCCACTCTTAATAATGTAAATGCTATCACAGGCAACCTGAAGAATAACAATGATAGTATTACCGCCATTGTTGCCAATACAAAACAATTCACTGATAAATTATCAAAGCTTGACCTGCAACAAACAATGGATACATTGCAAGCGGCAATGACGCAGCTGAAAGCAACTATTACCAAGATATCCAGCAAAGATGGTTCACTGGGGGCTTTAATTAATGACAGGCAACTGTACAATAAACTGACTGATGCGATCCTGAGTGCAGAAATTTTGATCGACGATCTTCGTGCGCATCCCAAACGCTACGTTAATTTATCCATCTTTGGCAAAAAAGATAAAGGTGGGGCTTTAACTTCGCCCCTGAAAAAAGATACGGTTCCCCGGTGAGTCGCTAATGAATTACAATAAATTTTCCTCCTTCCTTATTTTATTGCTGCTGTTAAACGGCCATTGGGTGTTTGCGCAAAACAGTCCCGGCACCGTTGCTGAAGACACTACCAAAAAGGTTCATATACTTAGCAATACCCGCAACCTGGTGTTTCAAACACTTGACGATAGTACAAGGATTACCATCGTAACGGGCGATGTAAAACTAAGACAGGGAACGGCCTTGTTTTATTGTGATAGTTGTGTAATCAACTCCCGCACCAATATATTCGAAGCCTGGGGAAAAGTGCACATCAATGATTCAGACACGGCTCATATTTATGCTAACCATCTTCGCTATCTCAGTAAATCGAGGCTGGCCTACCTGGACGGCAACGTGAAATTAACCGATGGCAAAGCGACGCTTACCACTCCCGACCTGGAATATGATATGGAAACCAACCTGGGTATTTACAAAAATGGCGGTAAGGTGGTCAATAAAAAATCGGTGCTTACCAGCCAGGAAGGCTGGTATTATGCCGATCTGAAAGATGTGTATTTTAAAAAAAATGTGCTGCTGAAAGATCCGGCTTATACGATCGATACCGACTCCCTACTTTATAACACGACAACTCAAAGCACCCGGTTCATTTCCAGAACTACCATTAAGGATAGCAGTGGTCGTATCATTAAGACAAGAGAAGGCTATTATAACCAGCAAACTGGCAAAGCAGAATTTGGACAGCGGCCCGAGATCATTGATGGCAACCGGTTCATCACTGGCAATCGTATTGCATTTGATGATAGTACCGGCATGTACCAGGCCGAGGGTAATGCCGTTGTAAGGGATACGGCACAGGGAACTACCATCATTGGTGGATTGATTTACCAAAACCGGAAAACGGAAGCGGTGCTGGCGACTCGTAAACCACTTATGATCATCAAGCAACAGGAAGACTCCATTTATATTACGGCCGATACACTTTTCTCAGCTCGCCTCACCGACAGGTTTGGCAAAACTTCGCTGGAGATAGATACCATCAAAGGAACGAACGTAGTAGCCATCAATGAAAATGACAGTATAGGTATTACCACGGTTGACACCAATTTGACTGCGGCAATTACTGATACGTTGATAAGAATGGATTCAGTAATGAAAAATATGGCGGTGGAAAAAAAGTTGGCAGTGATCGACAGGAATGATAGCATCAAAAACAACAAGCCCGATAGCTCCTTATTGCAAAAGCCAATGGATATTTCGGTGGAGAACAAATTGCCGGAGGCAGATACTACGAAAGGGAGGCAGCTTGTTGTCAATGAAAAAGACAGCACCAATCGCTATTTTGAAGCTTACAGTCATGTACGCATTTTTTCTGACTCATTGCAATCCGTTTGTGACAGCCTGTTCTATTCCTTTAAAGATTCTGTATTCAGGTTATATAAAGACCCGGTAGTGTGGGCACAGAAAAGCCAGATCACAGGCGATACCATTCATCTGTTTACAAAAAATAAAAAAGCGGATAAGGTAGAGGCTTTTGAAAACAGTTTTTTAATTAACCGGTTGGACGATGATGTTTACAACCAGATCAAGTCCACCCGTATGGATGGATGGTTTATTGACGGTAATATTGATTCGGTAAGGGCACAGGCCTTTGCGGAATGCATCTATTATATACAAGATGATGACAGCGCCTATACAGGCATTAACCAGTCGCAGTGTGACATCATCGATATTTATTTTGAAAATAAAGAATTGGATAAAGTAGTATTTCGAAGTGCCGTTACCGGTACCATTTGGCCCGTCAAACAAAAAAGCCCCCAGGAAATGCAATTGCAGGGTTTTCGATGGCTGGACGAACGAAGACCAAAGACGAAGTATGAGATGTTTGAGTAAATTTCTTATTGAAAGTTTGCAACCACTCTACCAGCTATCCTGTTCTTGAACATTTGCAAACCACCATTCCTTTCATTTTGCTAGTATCATTCATCAGGACCATTAGCAAAATAAAGCCTTAGCAAAAAGTGACTTTAAGTTTCAGCCAGGAACAAGCATAAATTTATTTACTCGCTTACCCAAACAGCAGTTTTATGACATTATATGAAAGGAAGCCTAATGTAATGGTAAAAAAATTGGTGATATCTGTCCTTTATCAGGGTTAAATATCACCAGGTGTACTACAAGAATTAAATTAATTAAAAAGCCTTCTTCGGCAGCTCCTCGCCTTTTTTTGCTTTCACCAGGTTTTGCTGGCTGATCACATCATTCACTACTTTAACTGCCTGGTCGAGATAAATATCTTTTCTCAAATTTTTCAACCACTGGTTAAATCGTTCCTGTTTTGACTTGTCGTTTGCCCAGCGATCCGTTTCACCTGGAAGAGCTGAGAGATTGATATCATTTTTTAGCTTCATCAGGGATTCATTTTGTGTAAATGTGGCCCTGATTAGTTTTTGCTCTTTTCTGTATTTATCCAGTTGCAATGAATATTGCTTATCATTCTGGCTGGCCAGCCACTCGGTATTTTCTTTTATTAATTTAAATGCAGGATCGTTCTCAATACGTTGGTTGCTCAACTGCTGAATTACCTTCAAATCATAACCGGCATTCCAGGCTGAATAAGGCGATTTGTTGATCTCATCCCATGGCAATGCATCGGGATTATCCTTTTCTCTCACCTTCAGGTGCTCGAGTTGATCTGGCAAAACTATGTCAGAAGTAACACCTCTCAACTGAGTAGAACCACCGTTGATCCGATAGAACTTTTGTAAGGTCAATTTAACCGTTCCCAGTTCCGAATTAGACATGGAGAAACCTGTTTCAGGATCCAGGCCTATATTGCGCTGCACGGTTCCTTTACCGTAAGTGGAAGTACTTCCAATAACCACCCCCCGTCCATAATCCTGGATGGCAGCCGCGAATATTTCGGAAGCAGATGCGCTAAACTCGTTTACCATTACTGCCAGCGGACCCGTATATAAAACAGATTTGTCTTTATCCTTTAACACCTGCGGCCTGTTTTCCCTGTCTTTTACCTGTACTATTGGTCCGTCTTCAATAAACAAACCTGCCATTTGTACTACATCATATAAAGAACCTCCGCCATTGTTACGAAGATCTATCACGATACCATCAACACTCTGCTCTTTTAATTTTACGACTTCTTTTTGCACATCGATATAGCTGCGATTGCCATTTACATTTTCAAAATCTGCATAAAACTCAGGCAAGAAAATATAACCAATCTTGGAATTACCAGTTTTTACAATCGCACTACGGGCAAATGTTTCATCCTGCACGATTTCATCACGAATAAGTGAAACAACCTTAAGCGAACCATCGGCTTTTTTTAGAGTCAGTTTAACTTCAGTTCCCTTTTTACCGCGGATCAATTTTACTGCGTCTGTTACCAAATAACCGGTAAGATCGACAGGCTCTTCCTTGCCCTGTGCCACCTTCTGAATGATATCACCCGGTTTCAGCTCACCCGATTTCCAGGCTGGTGTTCCGGCAACAATGCTGCTTACTTTAATATTGCCTTCGTCATATTGCAATTGTGCACCAATACCAAAAAAACGACCGCTCATTTCTTCATCAAAATATCTTTTATCTACCGGTGGGAAAAATTCCGTATGAGGATCCATTGTATTGGTAATCGCATTGACAAACACATTGAACTTGTCATCATCATTGAATTTAAAACGGAAACGTTCAAACAACCGGTCGATGATCTTTTTCACTTTTTCACGAGCATCTGTTTCAAGCTCGGCATCTGTTTTGGCAACAAATCCTTCCTTGCCTTTATTCTTCTCCCTCGTGTCAAGCATATCGGAATAGCGCTCCAAAGTCAGGTACTTCAGCTTTTTTCTCCAGCGTTCTTTTATTTCACCTGCGGAGCCGGCATACTCCAATTTATCGCCATCAAGTATTACCTGCTCATCGATGGTAAAGTCAAACGGTTTAGCCAATACATCATTGCAGATAACTGCCGCTTCTTCCATTCTTGTATTAAACACCTTGCCAGCAGCCTGGAAAAATTCTACCGGTGCTCCTTTTATTTCATCATCAATTTTTGCTTCGTATTTTTTTTGCAGCGAAGTGATGTCACTTTGCAAAAACATATTTTTCTCGGGATCGAGATCAACCAGGTATTTGGAAAAAATCTTCCTGGAAAAATTATCATTTATGTCCTGCGGACTAAAATGCGCCTGGGTCAACATGCTTCCAACCAGTTTCAATATTTCTTCATATTTGTTTGGCGGATTCTTTGTTCCAGTTCCCATAGTTTGAAATGCCAGGAATGAGCCTGCCACAATCATCATGATCACAATTGGAAGTCGCTTCATATTCAATAGATATTTTAGTGCATTATGCATATCCAAAAATAACGCAAAATCAACGGTTTTAGTGCTTCTACTCCCTTTTAACAATGGTTTTTGATAAGCGGAAAAATGAAGCAAGAGCCCCGAAGTGTGACTTGTGCTAACGGCGTAAAACCGGCAGTTGGCAGTCTGTTTTTAATCAATACGACTCTTAACCGCTTCTGCTCCTACTATCTGGCTTCTTTTTTTCTGCGGATGATTTTTTTACTTCCCTTTTTTACCTATTTTTGCAGCTCTAAAATGGTGGTTGTAGCTCAGTTGGTTAGAGCATCAGATTGTGGTTCTGAGGGTCGCCGGTTCGAGCCCGGTTAGCCACCCTACCAAACCCCGATTTCGTCAGAAGCGAACGGGGTTTTTAATTTTAAGTACCAAGAATGAATTACTGGCTTCTTTCCATTCCCCTTCTTTCTGCTTTTGTTGGCTGGCTCACTATCAACCTGGCAGTTAAGTTGCTTTTTAAGCCTTATGTGCCAATTTCTTTTTTAGGCTTTAAAATCCACGGGGTATTTCCTGCCCGAAAGGATGAGATTGCCCGGGCTGCTTCAAACTATGCGGCTACACAGTTTGCGGATCTTAACGGGTTGGAACAAAAAATCAGCGATCCGAAAAATTTTGAAAATGTAAAACCGCTTATTGAAGACCACATGGATGATTTTCTGCGTAACAGGCTCAAAGAACAAATGCCTATGATCAGCATGTTCATTGGCGACAAAACCATCAGTTCATTAAAAGCAATTTTTATCCAGGAAATAGAGGACCTTTTCCCCCAGGTGATGCTACAGTTTAGTGACACATTAAAACAGCAATTTAATATTAAAGACCTCGTTAGAGAAAAAATCAAGGCGATTTCTCCGGAACAGCTTACTAATCTTGCTTACACCCAGCTTAATAAGCAATTACGATCAGCATCTATGCTTGGCACTGGCATTGGATTGTTAACTGGTCTTATACAACTAGCCATCATTTTACTTTCTTCCTGAACTGGTTTAATACTCCTACAAGGTCAATTCGGATAATATTCCCCGCCATTCGTGTAATAGTCACGATGATGTCAGCAAGTTCTGACAATTTTGGGCGTCAAATGTTCACACAACATATATTCCAACCTTCACACAACATATTATGAGATATTTTTTTACTGCCTCTTTTTTATTTTTTACAGCAATTTCATTTGCTCAGCCCCAATTTGGAGGAGGAAATCGTGGACAAGGACAATCTATAACCGGACGTTTGTACGGTAAAATTGTTGAATCTATTTCAGGTAAACCCGTCGAATATGCGTCCGTTCAACTTATACAAAATAAACTTGACACCGTTACCAGGCAGCGAAAGGAAACAGTAATAGGTGGTATGCTAACCAGGGCCAATGGCGATTTTACCGTTGAAAATGTACCTGTATTTGGTCCCTTGAAATTGAAAGTAACCGGCATAGGTTATAAAGAATATACTCAAAACGTCTCCTTTGAACTAAAGAGAGGTGGCGACCCGAGTGCTATGATGAATGCCCTTGATAAAGACCTTGGCAACATCAAAATTGAAATTGAAGAAAAGGTATTGGGAAACGTGACAGTTACTTCTGAAAGACCGGGATTACAGTTAGGAATCGACCGAAAAGTTTTTAATGTAGATAAAAACCTGGTATCCGCCGGGGGAACGGCAGTAGACATTATGCGTAATATTCCATCATTGAATGTAGATATTGATGGCAATGTCACTATGCGAAATAATACACCTCAACTGTTTGTGGATGGACGTCCCACTACCCTTACATTAGAACAGATTCCGGCTGATGCAATTCAAAGTGTTGAATTGATCACCAATCCTTCAGCAAAATTTGATGCGTCTGGCGGTACCTCTTGTATTCTGAATGTAGTGCTCAAAAAAGAAAAAAAGGTTGGCTACAATGGAAATGTAAGAACCAATGTGGATTCCCGTGGCCGTGTCGGTTTTGGAGGCGATATTAATCTTCGCCAGCAAAAAGTAAACTTGTTTGCAAGTGGTATGCTCAATCAGCGAAAATCGATCAGTACAGGAGAGACAACCCGCACCAATTTATTTGACGACCCGGATACTTATATCCTGCAGAATGATCGCTCAGTTCAAAGGGGACAATTTGGTTTTGGCCGTGCAGGACTGGATTATTTTATCAGCAACCGGAATACGTTATCACTGAGTGCCAACTTTGCACGGGGTAGCTTTAAACCGCACACTGAAAGCGATATCCTGGTTGATACATTATATTCCCCTGTTAAAAGCTCTTCGTTTTACAATCGAAGCTCCGACGTGAAAGGAAATTTTCGCAACCTTGGCACTACCATTAGTTTTAAGCATAACTTCCCGAGAGCCGGTCGTGAATGGACCGCGGATGCGACCTATAATAAAAGTAAAAACTCCAATAACAGCAATATTGTTACTGACACATTTAGCGTACCAGCGCATGATCTTGTCGGAACTTACAAGCAGCTACAACAGGTAAGAGGCAACAATGAAAATTTGGTGATACAAACTGATTTTGTTAATCCCCTCAATGACAAGTCAAAAATAGAAATGGGATTGCGGGCACAATTAAGGAAAACTAAGAGTGCCAGTGCTTTCTATCTTGATGACAATGGTCAATGGGTATTGCAACCAACTTCGCAAACAAATTATGAAAGTAATGACCAGGTGTATGCTGCCTATGCGGCTTATTCCAACCAGGTTGGTGCATTCGGTTATCAATTGGGGTTACGTGCAGAAAGTTCAAACTATGAAGGCAAATTGCTGAAGACCGGCGAAACCTTTGATATTAAATTTCCGGTAAGCCTCTTTCCCAGCATTTTTGTTTCTCAAAAATTAGGTGACGATCAAAGTTTGCAATTGAACTACAGCCGCCGGATCAACCGGCCCAACTTTTGGCAACTGACACCGATCACCGATTCATCAGACAGGCTGAATCCAAGAAAAGGTAATCCGGGACTAAAACCGGAATTCACCAATTCACTGGAGCTTTCGTATGAAAAAACATTTAAGAATAAAGGCAATTTCCTCGCATCCATTTATTATAAGCATACCGACGATCTGATCACCAGCTTCCAGGAACGCGGCACGGGTTCAGGCGGCGAAACCGTTGCATTAACTACCTTCATTAATGCCAATTCGAGCTATGTTACCGGTATTGAATTAACATCAAGAAATAATTTTACCAAGTGGTGGGAGTTTACACCCAATTTCAATCTTTATACATCGGATGTAAAGATCAATTTAGCCGGCGAAACTGATCAGCCTAGATTGACAAGCTACTTCGTAAAAGTGAATAATACATTCAAATTACCGAAGAATGTTTCCATTCAGCTATCTGGTGATTACCAGTCTAAAACTGTATTACCTCCCGGCGGCAGTGGTAGTGGCGGTGGTGGCCGGGGAATGGGACCAATGTTTGGAGGTCCGGCTTCTGCTTCACAAGGATATGTTCGTCCTAACTATGGCGTAGATGTCGCTGTTCGCTATGAATTTTTAAAGAACAAGGCTGCTTCTTTTTCAGTGAATATGAATGATATTTTCAGAACACGTCGCTCAGACATACATTCGGAATCCTCTTTCATTATTCAGGATGCATTCCGCCGTCGTGACCCACAAATTCTTCGCGTCAACTTCAGTTGGCGTTTTGGAAAAATTGATCCTAATCTCTTCAAACGCAAAAGTACAAGAGCCGACCAGGGAGGTGCAACAGAAGGAATGAATATGGGGCAATAAAGCTGGTAACGATAAAGAGATAACAAACAGAAGAGGTCTAATAATCACATGTAGAAACAAAACCTTCCGTGTACAAGCGGAAGGTTTTTTATTGGGGGCAGGAATGTATATTTGACGCTTTATGCGCCAACTTGTATTTACAGTAACTAACGACCTCACCTACGACCAGCGAATGATACGCATTTGCTCTTCGTTGGCTAATGCCGGCTTTGCTGTGACATTGGTTGGCCGAAAAATGAAAGACTCTGTGCAACTCCGGGCAATGCCCTTTTCGCAGAAAAGATTGTTTTGTTTTTTTTCAAAAGGAAAAATGTTTTATGCCGAATACAACATCCGGCTTTTCTTCTATTTACTCTTCCGAAAAATGGATCTTATCTGTGCGATAGACCTGGATACTATTTTACCCTGTCTTTGGATATCAAAAATCAAAGGCAAACAAAGAGTGTATGACGCACATGAACTTTTTTGTGAGATGAAAGAAATTGTTCAACGGCCGGGTGTTTACAAAATCTGGAAAAACATTGAACGAAAAACTGTTCCTCAATTTAAACTTGGCTACACAGTAAATGAGCCAATTGCACAAGAGTTTAAACGAATGTATGGCTGTGAATATATCGTTATCAAAAATGCACCGGTTCTCAAGCCATTTGTAATACCGGAAAAACAAGAGAAATACATTTATTACCAGGGTGCAGTCAATGAAGGCAGGAGCTTTGAAACCGTCATCCCGGCTATGAAAGAGGTAAATGCCCGCTTGCTGATCGCCGGAGATGGAAATTTTATGGAACCGGCAAGACAATTAGTAAAAGAACATGGGCTTGAAAAAAAAATAATTTTTCTCGGCAAAATAGAACCAAATCAACTTCCGCAATATTTACATAAAGCCTGGATTGGGCTCACTTTGTTTGAAAACAAAGGTCTTAGCAATTACTTCTCACTGGCCAACCGGTTTTTTGACTATATCCATGCTGGCGTACCACAACTTGGTGTAGACTACCCGGTATACCGGGAAATAAACAAAAATGCTCCCGTTGCTGTTCTAATTGAGGATTTGAGCAGCAGCAATATTGCGGCTCAACTGAACCTATTACTCGAAAATGATGTTTTGTATCATGAACTGCAGCAAAACTGCCTGCAAAAGAGAGAATTAATCAATTGGCAACATGAAGAACAAAAATTGCTCAGTTTTTATCAATCCATTTTTAAATAGGTGAGTCGTTATCTACATATTGTATGCCTCGATGTGCCCTGGCCTGCCGATTATGGCGGCGCTATTGATATGATGAATCGTATCAAAATGTTTCACAAACTTGGCGTTCGCATTCACCTGCATTATTTCAGTTATAATGACAGAGGCAACCCTAATGAATTAAACCAGTTTTGTGAAACAATCAGTGTTTACAAAAGAGAGAATAATCCATCAGGGTTTTCGCTAAAGACACCATTCATTGTTTCCTCCCGCATCAATGAGCAATTGATTGAAAGGCTGCAACAGGATAATCACCCCATATTATTGGAAGGCATTCATTGCACGGGTATATTACCAAAGCTGGATTTGAAAGCCCGGAAAATAATTGTGCGGATGCACAATGAAGAAAGCATTTATTACAAAGAACTGGCAATGGCCGAACATAGCCTTGTCAAAAAAATATTCTTCTACAACGAAAGCAGGCTTCTAAAAAAATACACGCATCATTTGCCACAGGATTGTGTTTATGCCTGCATTTCGGAAAATGATATTCGACTGCTACAGCACGACTATAAGTTAGACAAGGTAAAGTTTCTACCTGCATTCCCCAGTTGGCAAAAAGTAAATGGGCAAGAAGGTCAGGGATGCATTTGCCTGTATCATGGCAATCTTTCTGTAATCGAAAATGAGAAAGCGGCACTATGGCTGCTATGCGAGGTTTTTACAAAAGCGAGGGTTCCTTTTGTCATTGCGGGAAAAAAACCATCCAAAAGATTGCAGAAATTAGCCGGCCTTTGCCAGCATACCTGCCTCGTAGCTGACCCTGTTGAATCGGAGATGAATGATCTTGTTCACAAAGCGCAAATACATGTGTTGCCATGCTTCAATAAAAAAGTAACCGGCATCAGGCTTAAATTATTACATGCATTGTTTGAGGGAAGACATTGCGTCGTGAACCAGCAAATGGTAGATGGTACAGGGTTGGAAGATGCTTGCCATATAGGCAGCACGGCAAATGCTTTTGCATCTATCATTACGCAGCTATATCATCAGCCGTTTACAAGAGAGGAGATCATTTTGCGAAAGCAATTGCTGGGATCCACCTATGACAATGAAAAAAATGCTCACCAGCTTATTCAATGGTTATGGTAGCATTATCGATCACCCTTCCTCTTTCTGTCTTTATCGTCCTTGCCGGAAATTTTTGCACCACAATATAATCATGCGTTGCCATTACAATGGATGTATTAAAGTCACGGCTGATATGAAACAGCAAATTCATGATCTCATCGGACGTTTCAGGATCAAGATTACCCGTAGGCTCATCTGCCAATATCAGTTTGGGGGAATTCAATAAAGCACGGGCTATATCTACTCTTTGTTGTTCACCACCACTTAATTCAAATGGCATTTTAAAACCTTTCGCCTTCAAGCCCACTTTGTCTAACACATCCAACACTTTTTCATCCATCAGTTTTTCATCGGTCCATCCTGTTGCTTTCAAAACAAACTTCAGGTTGTTGTTTACATTGCGATCGGTCAGTAATTGAAAATCCTGGAATACAACACCCAATGTCCGGCGCAGGTAAGGAACTTTTCTCCAATCCAGGTTGCGAATACCAAAACCAGCTACTGTAGCTTCTCCTTCAGTTAATGCCAACTCACCATACAGTGTTTTTAAAAGACTGGATTTGCCGGTTCCTGTTTTACCAACCAAATACACAAACTCTCCTTTATTAACCGTAAGATTTACATCCTGCAACACAAGATTATTACCCTGGTATATGTTAGCATGACTTATTTCAATAATCGGCTCTGACATTATTTCCAACTTTTGTTGCAAAATAAAGGATTCTATCCTAAGAGGAGTTCAATTTTTTATTAAAACTAAAAAATTAGTTGTTAAACTAAAAAATTAGTTATACGTTTGAATCGTAATTTTTTCATGTATGAAAACATTGACCAAAGCAGAAGAGCAGGTAATGCAAGCTTTATGGAAATTAAATAAAGCATTTCTCAGGGATCTTGTAGAAGCAATGCCGGTACCAAAACCTCACCAAAATACTGTTGCTACCCTTTTAAAGATTTTAGTGGAAAAAGAATTTGTTGGTATTCATGTATTGGGGCGTCAACATGAATATTATCCGCTAATGAGCAAGGAAGAATATTCAAAACGCACCATGAAGCAAATGGTAAAAGGTTATTTCGAAGGTTCATTCAGCAATGTGGTGTCATTTATGGTAAAGGAAAACAATATTTCTATTGAAGAACTCGAAACGCTTTTGCAGCAAATTAAAAAACAGCAAAACCCTAAGAAATGAGAAATATACTGCTTTACCTGTTCCAGTCAATACTCAGTTCGGGAATTCTTTATGCCTATTATCACTTTTTTCTTCGTAATAAAAAATTTCATCGGTACAACCGATATTATCTGCTATCTATAGTAGTTATCAGCATTATTATTCCGTTTTTGCAGATTCCCGTTTATTTTGATGATGCTACAACAACACCATTTTTAGCAAACACCCTAACTACCATTTCATCCGGCGGTTTTGAAGAAGAAGCTGCGATCACTGCCGTAACGGCTAAAGAATCATGGTTTACTTTTAAAAATATTCTTTCACTTCTTTACATCATCGTGGGATTGATTTTGTTTGTCAGATTTCTTCTGGCATTGCTAAGAATAGCCCGGATGATTACTATCTATCCAAAAGAACAACTGGACAATATCCAATTTATTGCTACAACTGATCCTGCTACTCCCTTTTCTTTTTTCCGCTGGCTTTTTTGGAACAATAAAATCGAACTGAACTCGGATAATGGTCAGCAAATATTCCGTCATGAACTATTTCATATCCGGCAAAAACACAGCTGGGATATTATATTTCTCGAGATTATTTCTATGCTCGTTTGGATCAATCCATTCTTTCACCTGATAAAAAGAGAAATCAAGGTCATTCATGAATTCCTGGCTGACAAGTTTGCCGTTGAAGAAAATAAGGAATGGGATTATGCAGAACTGCTGCTGATGCAGGTATTAGGCTCTCCGAACACAAGATTAACCAATCCATTTTTCCATAACCAAATCAAAAGACGAATCGCTATGCTCACCACATCAAAAAAACCAGGTTATCAATACATGAGAAAAATAATGGTATTGCCCTTAGCGGCTATTGTTATGCTTTTGTTTGCTTTTACTTATAAAAATAAAGCTAACGGCAGCTCCATCTTGCCGGAAAAACCAATAACGATTGTGGTCGATGCAGGCCATGGCGGCGACGATCCAGGAGCCTGGACACTGGACGGAAAATATAATGAAGCCCAGCTGTCACTTGATATAGCTAAAACAATCCAGGAGTTGGCAAAGGAATATCACATCAATATAATAATGACAAGGGAAGATAAAAAGTTTCCGGGTGGCGCATCAGAC
Organism: Terrimonas pollutisoli; assembly: GCF_029360765.1. Taxonomy (GTDB): domain Bacteria; phylum Bacteroidota; class Bacteroidia; order Chitinophagales; family Chitinophagaceae; genus Terrimonas_B; species Terrimonas_B pollutisoli. The sequence continues at coordinate 110,705 of NZ_JARKNA010000011.1, forward strand.
AAGAATGAAGCTCTCAGGAAAATAGTTGCTTTAACCAATAACACAAAACCGGATGCATTTATATCCATTCATCTGAATACCATAACATCCAACAAAAAAAACCAGTCCATGCTTTCAGGTATAGATGCTTATGTATCTAACAAAAGAGAGGATGAAAAAGGAAAACAGCTGGCCTCTGTCATTTTGCAACAATTATCTCTCGTATATAAAACCCGTGAAGAGATAAAATACCGTACTTACAACGGCATATTTGTTTTAGACAAAAGTAATTGTCCCGCGGTTTTATTGGAATGTGGTTTTATTGATAATGCCAAAGACCTTGCGTTTATCACCGACAAGAATAACCAACAAAAAATAGCAAGAAGTATATTGGAAGGTATTGTAAAATTTAAAAATGCAAAAACTTCCGCAAACCCGGATCAATCACAATTAATGAACGACACTGTACCAAAATCTAAGGACGATAATATAATTTTTGAAAAACTGGAAATCGAGCCTTCATTTCCGGGCGGACAAACTGCATGGACTAACTACATCACCAAGCATATTGATACCAACCAGCCAATACAGAAAGGTGCCCCATCCGGCAATTATACTGTGTTTGTTCAGTTTGTGGTCAACAAAGAAGGTGGAATTACAGATGTGAAGCCGTTGACAAAACATGGTTATGGCATGGAGGAACAAGCGGTGGAAGCAATAAAGAAAGGGCCTCGCTGGATTCCCGGAGCGCAAAATGGATTTAAAGTAAATGCTTACAAAAAACAGCGTTTCGATTTCATTGTTGAAAAAAACAAAAAAACAGTATCATTTAACACAGACAATATAAAGCCCAATAATGAAGTGGTAGTGGTTGGCTATAAAACTAATCAAACGGATAATAAACCGGTTTTTGAAAAAGTGGAAATTGAACCGTCTTTCCCTGGCGGGGATGTAGCCTGGAGAAGATACCTGGAACGTAATGCAAACTCTATGGTGCCTGTTGATAAGGGTGCTCCTTCGGGTGTTTACAAAGTAATGGTTCAATATATTGTTAAAGACGACGGCTCGATACATGATGTGAAAGCCTTGACCTCTTTTGGTTACGGCATGGAAGCAGAGGCTATTCGGGTATTAGAAAACAGCCCCGCTTGGTTGCCAGCTATGCAAAATGGGAAAAAAGTTAACGCTTATAAAAAACAGCCTATTACTTTCATCGTGGAGGAGGAAAAGAATAACAGCTCTGAAAAAAATGAAACTACGGTAGCAGGTTATGCCAGAGATTCATCAAAACAAATAGAAGAAGTAAAGGTAGTTGGCTATGGCACTGGCAAACCAAACAAGGTAAAAGAAGTGACTGTCATCGGCTATCCGAGGTAGTATTTAATACTTTGTGTAAATAGATTACAAGTAACTGTATTGAAGAGTATAACCACCCGTGCAGGTGGAGCGAAGTGAGGCGGAGCGTAGCGGAGCCGAACGAAGCGGAACCTGCACGGGGACGGCGGCAAAAATTGCCCCGTTCTTTATTAACTTTAAATACAGTTTTATGGACAATCCACAACACAATCTTTCTAAAGATTTTTTCAAGCAATTCAAAAGCAAAGAAGACTTTCAATCATTTTTTAGTGAGCTATACAAGCAAGGTATAGCAGAGATGCTGCAGGCCGAGTTAGATGAACACTTGGGTTACGAAAAGCATAGCAAAGAAGGTCATAACACCGGTAACAGCCGCAACGGATCTTATTCCAAAAAAGTAAAGACCGAATCACTGGGTGATCTTGTGCTCAATATTCCCCGTGACCGTAACAGTGAGTTTGAGCCTAAACTGATACCTAAAGGCTCTCGTATGAGTGATAAGCTGGAAGAATCCATTATCGGTATGTATAGCCGGGGAATGACCACTTCTGATATATCCCGCCAGGTCAAAGAAGTATATGGAGTAGATGTCAGTGAAGGCACTATCTCCAATGTTACCAACCGCATTATTGAACACGTAAAAGAATGGCAAAACCGGCCGCTGGATACTGTTTACTTTACTGTATGGATGGATGCCATTGTATTGAAAGTAAAACAAAATGGCAAGTACATCAATAAGTGCATTTACCTGGTTATCGGACTCAAACAAGATGGCTTAAAAGAAGTGCTGGGAATGTGGATGGCAGAAACAGAGTCAGCTTCTTTTTGGATGAGCGTATTGACAGATTTGAAAGCCCGTGGCGTGGAAGATATTCTCATCGCCTGCACTGACAATCTGAAAGGATTTACCGACGCTATAAAAGGGGTTTTTCCCGGGACCGTCACTCAGCTTTGTATTGTACATCAAATACGCAACTCCTGCAAATACGTAGTCTGGAAAGACAGAAAAGCCTTCTGCACTGATCTGAAGAATGTTTATGGGGCTGTAAACCGACAGGCCGCCGAGCAAGCCATGGAGGACTTTGAAACTACCTGGGGACACAAATACAAACATGCCATTCAATCCTGGCGATCAAACTGGCAAGAACTTACCAGCTACTTTGATTTTCCTCTGGAGATCCGCAAGATCATTTATACTACCAATACCATTGAAAATCTCAATCGGGGAATCAGAAAATATATTAAAACGAAAGTTCAGTTTACTGATGATGCGGCTGCCGGGAAAGCCGTTTATCTCGCTATTATGAACATCGAACAAAAATGGAGTATGCCCATCCAAAATTGGGGTTACATACTCCATCAGTTCTTAACTATCTTTGAAAGCAGATGCCAACTCTAACTACAGTTGCTTATTCCATTTACACAAAATATTTTATACTCTCCTATCCGACCAAAGAACAGTCAAAAAAGTGAAACAATAATAAGCCTTTCGGATATGCATCAAACAATAAACCTGATCAATAAACCAGCTTGTTGTTTTTTACGTCGATCACCAATTCCTTTTTTTCACTCTCCTCTACCCTGCCAATCACCTGCGCATCCACACCAAAAGTTTTAGCAACGCTAATCATCTTATCGGCGTCTTTTTCGTTAGTGTATATTTCCAGCCGCGTTCCCATATTAAATACCTGGTACATTTCACGGTCATCAGCGCCACTGGCTTTTTGTATTAACTGGAAAATAACCGGCGGCTCAAACAAGTTATCTTTTACGATGCGAACATTTTCCGGAACATATTTTAAACATTTGGTTTGCCCGCCTCCACTGCAATGTATCAGTCCGTTGATGCTGTCAAAATGATTTTTCAACAGATCTTTCATCACCGGCGCAAAGGTCCGGGTCGGCGAGAGCAAAAGTTTTCCAATCTCCAATTGCTGATTTCCGACTTCTATCTCCTCCGTCATTTTATGAGGCCCGATATAAACCACGTCAGCCGAAAGCGAATTGTCAAACGTTTCGGGATATTGTTTTCCATAAACCTTATTCAGCACGTCATGCCTGGCGCTGGTAAGTCCATTACTGGCCAAACCGCTGTTGTAGGCTGATTCATAATTTGCCTGGCCAAAACCCGCTAAACCGACAATCACATTCCCCGGCTTTATCTTTTCATTCGTAACGATTTTATCCTTCGGCCAGCGGGCAGTCATCGTGCCATTGACGGCAATGGTACGAACCACATCGCCAACGTCGGCTGTTTCACCGCCCATGAAGTTGATGTTGACGCCAAAACCTTTCATGTTATCAAAAAACTCCTGTGTACCATTTATAACGGCTTCCAACACTTCGGCCGGGATATTTTTTTTATTACGATCAATGGTGGAAGAAAAAAGAAAGTTGTCATAAATCCCGACACAAAGCAAATCATCCAAATTCATCACGATGGCATCCTGTGCTATTCCCTTCCAAACAGATACGTCTCCTGTTTCTTTCCAGTATAGATAAGCCAGGATACTTTTGGTACCTGCACCATCCGCATGCATCACATTTACCCAGTTATTATCGCCACACAGTACATCCGGGTATACTTTACAAAACGCTTTGGGAAAAAGTCCCTGGTCAAGATGCTTTGTTGCTTCATGTACTTCTTCTTTCTGGGCTGATACACCTCTTTTTTCGTATAAACTCATATCCAAATTTGTGCGGCAAAGCTAAAAAGAAACAGGACACGGATTGAAAGATTCCCAATTGATTTTATGCAACCAAACAGGGTATGTTACCAGTTACCTGTTACCGGTAACCGGTAACCGGAAACTGGTAACGAATACTGACTATTAAACACCATATTTTGATTTAGCTTTTTCAATTAGTTTTGCTTCACTTTTATGAAGGTCCACTATGATATAGAAAATCTGCCCTTGTTTCATAACTCCGTTATCACGATAGGCACATTTGATGGGGTGCATATGGGGCACCGGCAGATCATTGAGAAGCTAAAGCACGAAGCAAAGGCTATTAATGGAGAGACGGTTATTATCACTTTTCATCCCCATCCCCGGAAGATCGTTTCCTCCACGATACTGGGCATCCGGTTGATTAACACCCTGGAAGAAAAAATCGGTTTATTGGAGCAACTGGGAATAGATCATCTCGTGATCGTGCCGTTTACCGATGCCTTTGCCAACCAGCGGGCGGAAGATTATGTTGAACATTTTTTGGTCAATAAATTCCACCCTCATACTATTATTATCGGTTATGATCACCGGTTTGGCAAAGAAAGAAAGGGCGATTATGTCTTGCTGGAAAACCTGGCCCCGGTTTTCAAATACCAGTTAAAAGAAATTCCCAAACATGTATTGGATGAAATTTCTATTAGTTCCACCCGCATCCGTGAGGCATTGCTGAATGGCCAAATAGAAATAGCAGATAAATTACTGGGCTATGAATTTTTCTTTACCGGTAAAGTAATTCATGGTGATAAACTGGGACGTAAGCTGGGCTACCCTACCGCCAACCTTAAAATACAGGATGAAGAAAAAATAACCCCGGGCAACGGTATTTACGCCGTATATGCCGAGTTGGTTGAAAATGTTCAAACGCTTACCGGAAAAAACCAGCCGTCTACTGAAAGTTCACAGCGTATCAAAGGAATGATGAGTATTGGCTTTCGCCCGACGGTAGATGGGAAAAAGCGGGTGATAGAGGTAAACCTTTTCGATTTCAACAGTGAAATTTATGACCGGTCGCTGCGGGTGTACGTAAAGAAATATTTACGGCAAGAAATAAAATTTGATTCACTGGATGAACTGGTGAAGCAAATTGACCAGGATAAAACAGACAGCCAGAAAGTATTGTGAAATAACAGGCAATTAGCAATAGACAATTGCCAATCTTCAGCCTGATTTTTTTATAAAGCAAAAGGGCAAACTTTTTTAGTGTTTGCCCTTTTGCCTATTGTATATTGCCTATTCCTTAGTATTCTATCCGGAACTCCAATTTGGTAATATCATCAAAAAAATCATCCACAGAACTTACGATCGTCACTTTCTTTTTGTCTTCAGATAGTTTTACATTTTTACCTTCTACTTTTTTTGCGGGGCTGGGCAAATTAAAGATCAGCGTATTGCTCATCGGCATTCCCTGGCCTGCCATTTCTTTCAAAGCCTGCATGCCTTTATCATCGTCCACTTTTGCATATTTTTCCGGGATATGTTTTTTAACGATCAGGTTTTTTCCATAAGTAGTCGTGAAATAATCATCCATTGAATTTTTAGGCATTTCATCATCCGGGATGGGTGGCGCATTTTCTCCGGCAGAAGCCTGTTTTTTCATTGCCTGTTGCATCACTTTTGAAGAAATAACATCCAATTTACTGATCTGTACGCCGGAGGTAAAGGGGAACTGGAGTTTGGTAATGAGTTTTTCGTCAGCCATATTAACATTAAGCCCTAATACGCCTTTTCTAACCAGGTCCTTTTCTTCAGGTGTGAGATCAGGAATACTATCTGCCATTTTATCAAGAGAAATGGTGGTGTCGATAGCTTTTTCAACACTATCCATTCCCTTTCCCTGGCCCGACATTTTTGCAATACCGATCAGGCTGCTCATGTCTGTAGTAGTGACCATGGTACCGCTGCCATCTTTGTTAAAGGAAATTTCACGGGTGGTTTCGCAACTGGTCAAGGCCAGCATTCCAGTTGCCAATAAAAAGCCCAATAATTTTTTCATTTTTCTTTTATTTGTTTCTTAGATGTTTTTCTGCCGAAAATAGTTGTGCAAAGAAAAGCTTTTCATAGCAAAACCCGGGGACTAAGGAGTAAACTGTCACTTAAATACATGGACGGCCGGCTTAGGCTGTAAACGATAAACCGATTGTTGCTCAAGCGATCATTTTACAAATCATTTCCTTCATCAGGGAGCCGTCTTCAGCACCGGCATTATTTATACCGATACTTTTGAGATTGTACTGATGCAACAATAATAATATTCTTTCGACGCCCTGGTAATCGTAAACCCTGGAAGCCTGTATATAGTCTTTGGCAAAAAATGGATTGACGCCGATAGCCGCTGCAATGGCTTTTTCATCACCACCGCCAGCACCGAACACCATAAATACTTTACTGAAAAAACTATACAACGATGGAAGAACTAATTGTATAGGGGCAGCTTTGGGATTTGATTCAAAATATTGAATGATGCGGATACTTTTTGCCAGATCCTTCCGGGCCAATGCCGATTGCAGTTCAAAGACGTTAAAGTCTTTACTTACGCCGACAAATTCCTCGATATCCTCTTCAGTAATTGTCTTTCTTTTTCCTAGATTGATCGAAATTTTTTCTATTTCATTTTCTATCCTGGAGAGATCGTTGCCGATATGATCCACCAGTAGCGCCAGTCCTTTTGGTGAAATCGATAATTGTTTTGATTGTAGTAACTCCTGCGTCCATTCAGGCAGTTGACTATCGTAGATTTTTCTGGTAGTAATCAATACCGCTTTTTGCTTGAGTAACTTTGCCAATTTAGAACGGCCATCAACTTTTTTGTCTTTATAGGAAACAACAAATACCGTGGAAGAAAGCGGGTTCTCTATATATGGCTCCAGTTTTTCAATGTCACGCATATGCTGTGCTTCTTTCAAAAGCACTACCTGCCTTTCTGCAAACATGGGATAGCGGCGACAGGCGTTTACTACATCGGCCCAGGAAGTATCACGGCCATAAAAAACGGTTAGATTAAACGATGCCTCACTTTCATTTAAAATATGATGTTCAGCGTAGTCAACTACTTTGTCAATAAAATATTCTTCATCGCCTTCCAGCCAATAAACCGGCTTATAGACGCTTTTCTTCCATTCTGTTATTATCTTGTCAATTGCCATAAAACGCTAAGTTACAGGGTTTCTGAACCCGGTTTAAGTTGAAAATAAACTTTTTCCGCATTACGATTTTTTCTGGCACGGTTTTCGGAATTGAGGACAACGAAAGAATCTACGGAACCGTAAACTACCTTGAAAACCCAATAATATCTGGTAAAATAAATAGTAAACCTAAAATCATTTTAAAAACCCACTTGTATGACAAACACAAATTATCCATCGGCGACTCCAAATGAACCTCGTACTCCGAACAGAGGCAATAAGAATCTTTTGATTGGTATTCTTGCTGCCGGTCTTTTGGGTACTTGGGGTTACCTGTTATACGACAAAAACAAAACAGGTGAAACAATACAGGTTGCGCAGACCCAGTCTGAAAATTATATGACACAACGTGACTCACTGAAGTTGTTATATGATGATGCTGAAATGCGTTTAGACTCTATCACAGGAGCTAACAACAACCTGCAAGGTGAAAAAAGCACATTGCAAAAACAGATCGATGCAAATAAAGCTGAGATCAGACGTATCTTAAATGATAAAAATGCTACTGCAGCTGATCTGAAAAGGGCGAAAGCAATGATCGCAGACCTTAACAACCAGATCGCAAGTCTTGAAGCAGAAGTATCAAGATTGACTGGCGAAAACCAGGAATTGACAGCTAACAACACTCAGCTTACTACTGAAAAGCAAGTGTTGGAGCAGAATCTTCAAACTTCAAGTGCTGAAAAAGAAGCATTGACCCAAGTTGTGGATGTAGGTTCAACTTTCAGCGCTTCAAATATTCAGATCACTCCGGTGAATGAAAAGAAAAGCGGTAAAGAAAAAACTACTTCGACAGCAAAAAAAGTTGACAAACTGGTTGTTTCTTTCGATATCGAAAACCGTATTGCAAGATCAGGTCCTGCTGACATGTACATCATGGTTACAGCTCCTGATGGCAAAGTGGTAACCAACACTGAATTGGGTTCTTCTACCCTGACTACACGTACTGATGGTGACAGACAGTTCACTACAAAAGTACCGGTAGAGTACGAACAAGGTACACGTAAAGCTGTATCATTCCCTATTCGCCAGGAAGATTTCCAAAGAGGTGATTACAAAATTGAAGTTTATCATAACGGGTTCAAAATCGGTGAAGGTGTAAGAACCCTGAAAAAAGGTGGTTTATTCGGTTAAAAGCGAAGTTGCACTCTTACGCAACACGACCGTCCCGATCTATCGGGACGGTTTTTTTATGCCTCTCTGCTTGCGGGTAGCTTGTAAAAAAAGACAATATGCTTTATCTTTCGAAAGATGCCCAGGGAAATAAAAGATATAAAGTCTCTCTTACTGGTACTGCTTTCAATCGGACTGGTGAGCACCTGGATCTATCATATTTACGATAAGACAATATACAGCCAGCGCCGTACCGAAGTTTATGTAAAGGATTCCGCTGCGGTGGCCGATGCGATAAAGGACTCGCTGACTAAAATATATTCAACCGCAATCAGTGACCTGGACTACCAGTTGGATTCATCACGGGTAAATGCCGATTCTCTTAAAATAAGGCTGGATGATAAGCTAAAAGAAATCAATCAGCTGAAAATGGAAATCACCGGAATTTTAAATAAGCAAGGCTTTTCCCAATCGGACCTCGGCCTCGCACGACAAAAAATTAATGAACTGCAACAGCGGGTGAATGAGCTAAGTGATCAGAACCTGAGCATGGAAGATGAAAAAAAACAAATCAGCACTGTGTTGGAACAATTAACGCTGAATGTAGACACACTACAGCGAAACATCCGCCGCCTCAGCGACGAAAACCAGTCGTTGATAGAAAAAGTAAATCTTGCTTCTATTTTTATTGCTTCTGATATTAAAATTGCTGCTATTGAAGTAAAAGGCTCCAGTGAAGAATCCACGTCACAGGCAAAAAAAACAGACAAGTTTGTTGCGTCATTCGTTGTCCAAAACCGCATTACCCAATTTACCAACGCCGAATTAACCACAGTGTTAGTTCAACCAGACGGGCAAGTACTGCAAAGTACCGTATGGGATAGCGGCAGTTTTAATACGAAAAATGAAGGCAAAAAAAAGTATACCCGTAAAATAAGGTTTGACTATGTCAAAGGAGAAGAAAAGCATTTATTGTTTTCTATAGACACCGAAAAATGCCAGAAGGGTACTTACACTTTTCAGCTCTGGCATAATGGAATCCTCATCGGCCAGGCAACAAAAACACTTGGATAGCCATTCTTTTTGGGGCGGGTTCTACTGCCCGATAAGAGTTTGCAGGATAAGATTAAATTTCCCGCATCCTGTTAATGGTATTCTTCACAGGGGTTACTTTATAGCCTTCTTTCCGAAGAAGATTAATACAGCCTTGTTTTCCGGGAAGATGGCCTGCTCCTACCGCAATAAGCACCGACTTATCAGGTAAAATATCTTTCAATTTATTTACCCAGTTTTGATTGCGGTTGTAAAGCAGGATATCTGTGTAGTTTGAAATGCTGGGATCACTTTTCATCAACATTTCTTCCAGCTTTTGAAGATCCTGTTGCTTGTAGGCATTCATCATGTCGGATAGTTCTTTATCCTCACCGTCACCTTTTTTTGCATTATCAATATAGCTTACCAATTGTTCAGCTTGTAACTTATAAGGAATGCTATCGAGCACACTCGCCTGGTAGCCCATGCTCTCCAAACCCCTAATGGATTTGCCATATTCCTTTGCTTCTTCCATGATCACTTGTTCCATCATGGCTGTAGCTTCACAGGCGAGGCCGCCTTGTTGCAAAGTAGAAGCAGCCAGCATCGGCTTATAAGTTTCCAGCATATTGAAAGGAAGCATGGACCCCTTCTCTTCAAAATAATTTTTTACTTTTTCATAGTCGGCTTCACTCAACAGATCCTGTAAAGTAGTATCACCCCGCATCTTCATTTTAGACAACATGCCGAGCATTTCAAACATATTGTCCAGGTCTACTTCAAAATAAACCTCTTTTACATTCCTGATCACCCGCTTCAGGCTATCGCTAAGAATAGCATCATCTTTACACAGCATGTGAATAGTGCCAAAAATATAGGATGGCTTAACAAGGCCATTACCGCTTATTTTCCAGAGAAGCGTATTATCTGTATTGCTTTTTTGAGCAACGCAAAAAATTGATATGAGGCTACCGAACAACACCGCACAAACTCGTTTCATCAATAGTTTATTTTTAAAGCAATTTACAGCCTAAAGCTGAGAGCTGAAAAGATTGGAGGGCTAACCTTGCATTTTATTGTACAACGGCTTCCTCACCGTATAACTGGTCTTTAAACTTTAACGAAGGGGAAGAAATAAAAGGGCCTATCGCCAGGTCTTCCCATTTTTCATCAACTGCTTTTATGGTATCGTTATCTGCCACAATAATATTCGGCCAATCGCGGTGAAAGCCGTCCAGTTCTTTAGTTTTCCTTGTGCCATCTAAGCCCATGCAGGCGAAGTATTGGCTTCCGGTTGCCGGTTGCCGGTTGCTGGTTGGTCTCCGGTACAAATAACTGTCCCGCTTAGGATCAAGGTTGTTGCAAAAACGCCACAAAGCAGTTGGCAAGTCATTAGCATCAACCGTATGCTCGACATATAAGATAATTTTTACCCCTTCTATTTCCGCCAACTCGCAAATCTGTTCATGCAATTCTTTTATATGACCTGGTTTGCTTTTTTCAACAGAAATAATAAGACAAGCAATTTCTTTTTTTAACAGAGAAAGGTTTACCTTTTTTATTTCAGTAAACTTTTCGGTAAGTAGTTCTTCCGTCAGTTGCCCCATTTCGACCAGCTCAGTGTCAACTGTCAACTGCACACTGTCATCAATCTCCTCATCAAACTTACTCGTCCCATCAACGCACATCTTGCCACCAAAACCCAGTTTGCTACAGCTGTGATCCAATACATCCATTGGGCCCTGTGAAAAATAAATGTCTGTAGCCGGGTTTAAATTTTTAAATACGTTTTTGGCCAGTTCAGGATAGTTTGTAATGGATGTCTTTTCATCTGCGATCACCAATATCTTATTGAACATCATTTGCCCGGCGCCCCACATGGCATTCATTACTTTTTGTCCCTGGCCGGCGTAATCTTTCTTTATTTTGGTAATAACAAGGTTGTGAAATACTCCTTCTACCGGCATTTCCATATCGATGATTTCCGGTACCATGGTCATTTTGATGGGTGCCAGGAAAATCCGTTCAGTTGCTTTTCCTAGCCATGCATCCTCCTGCGGAGGTATGCCCACGATAGTTGCGGGATAGACCGCATTTTTTTTATGCGTAATAGCTGTGATGTGAAAACGGGGATACCAATCCGGCAAGGAATAGTAGCCCGTATGATCACCAAAGGGACCTTCCCATATCATCTCATCATTGGGATCAACATAACCTTCTATGATAAAGTCTGCATCAGCGGGCACTTCTACTTCTGGCTGGGAAATACATTTGACCATTTCCACTTTTTTCTTACGAAGAAAACCTGCCAGCATGTATTCATCCACATTTTCCGGCAACGGAGCAGTAGCCGAGTAAGCGTATACCGGGTCACCGCCTAACGCAACCGCTATGGGCATGCGTTTGTTCAACTTTTTATATTCATTGAAATGTTTGGCAGATACTTTATGCTTGTGCCAGTGCATACCGGTCAAAGTGGGACCAAAAACCTGCATCCGGTACATGCCGACATTTCTTGATTGGGTATTCGGATCCTTTGTATGAATGATGGGCAACGTAACAAACGGGCCTCCATCTTTTGGCCAACAGGTAATAACAGGCAGTTTAGTGATATCGGGCTGGCTCATTTCAACCTCCTGGCATTCGCCCCGCCCCTTTTTTACTTTTGGCATCCATGAAGCAAACTGGCCAAGCTTCGGCAACAACTTTAATTTATCCAGGATACTTTCTTTCGGCGACGCAAGCAGCTTAAACAATTCTTCAATTTCCCGGGCAGTATCATCCAAATGCGCCACACCTAACGCCATGCACATTCTTTTTTCACTGCCATAGGCGTTCATCAGTACCGGGAAATCATAGCCGGTATTTTCAAAAAGTATTGCTTTTCCACCGCCCGGTTCTTTACTCATCCTGTCGCTGATCTCTGCCATCTCCAGCTTTGGATTGACGTAAGTTTTGATGCGAACAAGTTCCCCTGCTTTTTCCAGTGCTTCAATAAATTGCTGCTGATTTTTATAGGCCATGTCTTCAATAAATTACGCAAAGGTACAACACAGCCTGTGTGAGAATGTTGGAATAGTAAGAAGAAAAGATTTTAGTAAACATTCACGGGGCAACTGGTGCTATTCCTCGGCGCTCTTCGGCCACCGCCGCCACCAAAAATTCCACCACTTGATGAATTGCCACCACCTAACCGATATGTGAGATGGAGTCCCGTGAAATAATAAGTGTCTTTACGTTTTGGACTTCCACGTTGTGCGCCTTTTGCCGGATAACCAGCAATGCCTACGTCATCTCCACGGTAGGACATGTCAACGGATAATTGCCCTCTGCCGGCTAACAGATCATTAGGATCGGCATATACTGTACTTACATCATCAAAATAATCAGTGAAAATTTTTCTCAATCCTAATTCAAGACCAAGATGAAGATTGTCTGTAACCGCGAACTTAACACCTCCGCCATAAGGGATCGCAAACTGGGTGAGACTATATGGACTGTTTTCGGCATAGCCGGGCAATCCCTGCCCTTCAGTGCTTAATGGCTTCAGGTAAATTTTTTGCGTGGTGCCATTATACGCATATGGATTAAAGCGATAAACAGCAAGACCGACAAAAGCATACGGCGAAAAGCGATGATCATTTAAACTCAACAGATAATATTCGCCTAATAAACTAAATTCGGAAACTGCAGTTTCGAAACTAAGATTGCGGGCCCGAAGACTTGAATCGCTGTTGAAACGATCCGCTCCGCCGACTACAGCATAAGTGAAACCACCCCGAAGCATAATATTATTGGTTAGTTCATAATTGGCAGTTATCCCTATAGCGCCGTTGGTAACTTTTTTCGGGAATATTTTACTGGTAAGATCCCCATTGTAAGCAGCGAGTCCACCAAAAACGCCGATATGAAGACGTTGTGCGAAAAGAAGCTGTGAAAAGGCTAAAAAAAGGATCAATATCCAGGCTTTCTTCATAATAAACGTTTAGAACTTTAACAGTGCAAATTTAAGGCCGGAGGCGGTAGGTATGAATATACAGCGGAATTATTAAACCCCACAGGTGGATAAAAAAAACTGTTATTTTTTAAAAAGTCCACAATAATTTATACCGAGTCCTGGCTGGGTTGAATAATTTATTTTACCCATATCATAATCAATTCCCGTCGCCACATCTTCTTCCAGTAGCAACGGCCCATCCATATCGACATAATCAATAAACGGCAGTAAATGGGCTATAGCCGCCGAACCGACAGTTGATTCATTCATGCAACCAATCATCACTTTCAATTCAAGCTGCCTGGCTTTTTTGATCATTCGCAAAGCAGGTGTAATACCGCTGCATTTTGTTAATTTGATATTGATGCCATGAAAATGATCTTTGCATTTTTCGACATCCTGTTCAAACACACAAGCCTCGTCAGCAAAAAGCGGAAGCGGAGATTCTTTATATAATATCTTCATTCCGCCCCAATCATCTTTGGCAAGTGGCTGCTCTACAAATTCAACTCCTAGCTCTTTTAATGCCGGAATTAGTTTTAAAGCAGTTTCGAGGTCCCACCCTGCATTGGCATCCACCCGCAGAATAGCGTCCGTGTTTTCCCGCAAAGCCTTGACGATACCGATGTCATCCACTGTCCCGACCTTTACCTTATAGATCGGCCATCGCTTCTCCTTTAACTTATAAACCATCTTTTCTATACTATCGATACCAATAGTGTAGTCTGTCAATACGTTTTTTGAAATATCACCTTTCCACAGTTCATATAATCTTTTGTTTTGCAGTTTTCCAAACATGTCCCATGCAGCTATATCCAGGGCACAAACCAAAAAAGGATTTTGTGGCAACAGGTGATGCAGGTAATGCCAATAGCGGTCAGGTTCGGTAAAAGCAAATTTTTCTATGGCCTGCTTTTTCTTTTCCAGGTCTCCTATCATCTTGTCCACTGTAATATTATAATAGGTAATAGCCGGGGCTTCGCCATAACCTTTAACTCCAAAATGCTCAAGTTCTACAATCAATGTAGGCTGATGTGTTTTAGTACCCTTCGAAATAGTAAACGGGTGGCGAAATTTTAAATTATATGGATAATAAGCCAATTTCATAATGGCGACGAAGTTATTTAAAATAGTAAAGAACTATCCTGCTTATATTTGGCAAACAGTGTCTTACCTGTTTAAAGATCAAATGAAATGGATAAAGAGTTATTAATACTTGTAGATGAAAAAGATAATCAAATTGGAACATTGGATAAACTAACAGTACATCAGACAGGAAGGCTGCATCGTGCTTTTTCTGTTTTCATATTCAATTCAAAAAACGAATTACTGCTGCAACAAAGAGCAGACGACAAGTATCATTCACCGGGCTTGTGGAGCAATACATGCTGTAGTCATCCCACAAACGGGGAGCCAACTGGCAATGCGGTTTCACGTCGTCTGAAAGAAGAACTAAACATAGAGTGTCATTCCTCGTTTGCGTTTAGCTTTATCTATAAAACACAATTCACCAATGGCCTGACAGAACATGAATACGATCATGTATATTTTGGAAAATGTGATGCTGCACCTGTACCAAATCCCAGGGAAGTAAAGGACTGGAAATATATGAACTTACAAGATCTTCATCAGGATATCCTGGAAAACCCGGATAACTATACTGAATGGCTGAAAATTTGTTTACCCAAGGTAATGCAACACTTCGTCAATCAACATTGGCTCTGAAAAATGCAGATATCCTGTAATTATTTTAGCCGCGAGGTAGGTGAAACATGAGCTTGCCAGGAAACGGGCTTTGGAAGTGTATAAGAAATCGTTGGAATAAAAGAGGCTGATGTTATCGTCCACTATGGATGACATATCCTTTCAACTCTTCGTTAAAGTCTTTTTCTTTAATAAGATCTTCCAGTGAAATATGCATGCGGTATCGCCAATAATGTTTAGGCACGGCAGGATTATTTATTCGCTCATCATGAGGGTTTTCCCGGCGGAGTGTGTCACTCATTCCCAAAATATCCTGCAATTGAAATATG
Source organism: Terrimonas pollutisoli (assembly GCF_029360765.1). Lineage (GTDB taxonomy): Bacteria > Bacteroidota > Bacteroidia > Chitinophagales > Chitinophagaceae > Terrimonas_B > Terrimonas_B pollutisoli. The sequence goes on from NZ_JARKNA010000011.1 coordinate 126,129, forward strand.
CTCCACATAGCCGGTGAATATAAATGCTGTAATATTATTGCCCGGCTAACCCATGACTCGCAGAAATAAGGTGCGTCGCCCCATTGTCCCAACACCTGATTATAAAAATGCTGCGTTTTTTCCCGGTTTTCTTCCCACCAACCCCGCACAGTGCTCATGTCATGCGTAGACGGAGTGATAACCGACAAATAAGGAGCTTCAGTCGGATTGAAAAATTCCTTGGCAGCATCCTTTGGCATTCTTTGAATTTCAAGACTAAGTATCCCCAATTGCTTCATCACTTCAGGAACACAATGTGGTACCATTCCCAAATCCTCTCCACAAATAAGCATATTAGTGGCTTCTTTCAATCTCGGCAATTTATGCATTGCTTCCTTTCTCCAAAACTCATCCTGGCGCCGGAAGAAATAATTGATATACATATTCCTCAACCTCTCCTGCACATGGGGAATCAGGTATTTAAAGGACAAGGTTTTTTCCATTGATATACGGAAATGGAACTCCTGCCCTCTTGATCCCTCCTGTCTGAAAAAAATCACATTGGAAATAAGATCGTAAAGACCCAATTTAAGCCGATTGTTTTCTTCTGTTTCTTCCTGTTTTTCAAACCATGCTTCCACCTTTCGCTGGGTAGCAAATTCTGGTTTAAGATCATACCCGCCCCGATCATTCGGAGTAATAAAGCACTGCTTTATTTTTCCGGTTAATCCGTCAAACACTTCATTTAATACTTCTTCAGTGATAAAGGGTTCGCAATATCTGGCTTCGTCAAACCAGATTCCATTCTCACCAAACTCAACATAATGAACAGGAATGCAGGGAACAAAGCGACCCATGATTCCCTGCACAGCATCGGCAGGAATACTCCAGATACGGAAGAACCCTAAAATATGATCGATACGAAACGTATCAAAGTAGTTGCTCATTTGCTCAAACCGTTGCTTCCACCAGGCAAAATCATCTTTCTGCATTCGCTTCCAGTTGTAGGTTGGAAACTCCCAATTTTGACCTATCGGCGTAAAATCATCGGGTGGCGCCCCTGCCTGCGCATCCATGTTGTATAGCTGCGGAGCTACCCACGCATCGCATCCATAACGGTAAATACCAATAGGAATATCACCTTTTAAAACAATACCTTTTTTATGGGCATAGTCAGCCGCTTCTTTTAACTGAAGATGCAATTGATATTGAACAAAACAGTAAAAGCCAATATCTTTTTTACTGGATGAGCTATGAAACAATTTATCGATAGCATCTTTATCATATACGGAATGAGTGTTCCAATCATTATAATGAGAGGAACCATATTTATCCCGTAAATAGCAGAAAGCTGCATAAGGAACGAGCCAATGCTTGTTATCTTCAAAAAAATGTTTGTATTCATGATCCTCCGATGAGGGCGAACCGATAGCATGATACAACTCTTTTAAAACAGCTAATTTGAACCTGACTACCTCCTCATAGTTAACCTCTGGTAGTTCATTGAGTTGCTTTTGCTTCTTTTTTAATGCATCTACCAACCCGCTGTGTTTTTTTCCGGCCACTTTTTCCAGGTTAATATAAAGTGGATGCAGAGCAAAGGCTGAAATTGCCGCATAAGGATAAGAGTCCATCCATGTATTGGTAGCGATTGTATCATTTACTGGTAAAATCTGGATTAGTTTTAGTCCCGCTTCTTTTGCCCAGTCAACAAGCAATTTGATATCAGCAAACTCACCTACCCCAAAACCATTTTTACTTCGCAAACTAAAAACGGGAATCGCAACGCCAGCCCCTTTCCACGTATCATTTGGCAACCGTATAAAACCATCGTGCAATACTGTTATCGAATGCGGCAACGCATCGGCATGCAGAAGACGGTTAGCACCGGCTTCATAATTAATAAATGTTTCTTCTTTCGAATTATATACTCCATACTTATAAGCAATGGGAAAGTTGCAACCGGTCAGATCAATACTGAGGGACCACCAATCATCTTCCTGCAAAAGGAGAATTGGATTCTCCGCTGACCAGTTGCCCAAAGCTTCCGTACTACCCGACAAGCATATTGTTTCGTGTTTATTTAGTAAAGGAGCTTTTATTTTGAAAATATGAGTATGCTGCTTTTCCGATCTCCACTTTGATTTTTGCGGATGCTTTAATAAAACGTTTTTGAAAGGGGCAGTGAAAAAAGCGTTTTCATATTCTCCTGCGTGGTTCCAGGTATCAATTAACTTGATTGATTCGACAGTTTTGGGAAAATTAGTAAGCACCCGGTCGTGTCCCAACTCACCTACCAGTTCACCGTCCTTTGTTTTTAGATAATACTTGTAAACGATACCTTTCTTCGGCCATTTTTTTTGAGGAATTGGGATACTGGCCTGCCAAAATTCATCATCCAGGTACACCATGGGAATTGCATTTGCGGGAACATCCATCCCCAATTCTTCGGTATTACCACTAATCCATAAACTCTGTCCAAACTCAGTGTGAAAGCGTAGATAAAACTGAAGATGCATAGCAATCGTTGGTTCAATATTTCTTAAACTGTGTCCAGGAGACACATTATGTAACGAAAGTATAATAAAACATGCAAGGTTCGTATTTTTATTTCAAGAAACTCCAAAAAATCTTTCTAATTGCATGAAATTGAGGACTAATTACTGGAACAAGCTATTTCTCTTTAGCCTCGGAATGTTTTTAGGAACCGCCTTTTGTATGAAGTGGATGGAGGCGGATTTTTGGGTCGGTAACGACAAATTCACGATAGTCGGGCTGGAGATATTCTACCCGAGGGAAAGAATAATTACCCTCCTCAATTCCCTTGATAACCGGGTGAGGACAATTTTAAGCTACCACCTATACTTTGACTTTGCATTTATGGCGGGGGCTTATCCCGGGATAAGCAGTCTTTGCATGATAACGAGAGCAAAAACAACCGTTCCCTCTCTTTCTAAATTATTATTGGTTGTAGCATTTCTGCAAATGCTGGCCTGGGCAGGCGACATCATTGAAAACTTTTACCTCCTGCAATGGCTGCGGCACCCAGCGATTAATGAAAGCACTTTTGCTTTTTATCATTTTGTCGTCATCCTGAAGTGGTTCATAGCGATAGGGGGTGTTTTATGCTGCACTGTTATTTTTCTGCTTAGAAAATTTGGTTCAAAAAACACTTGAAACCGGGCATGCTATTCCGATAGGTATCGGAATTCTCACTCGAAGAATGATCGTTTGCGAGGTTTCCCGCTCAAAGCGGGACTAAAAACCTGTCTGCCGATAGGCAGGCAATAAAAAATAAACAGCTGAAAAACAATTTTTGATTTAACTGTCGCTACCTATTTTTGCAGCGATTTAGCTGATCCTAACCACAAAAAATAAACTCATGGAACAACAAAAGAAGTATAAAGGAATTTACTGGCTCTTATTCTTTGCAAGTACTGCAGCTTTAGCTTTTGCTATATACAGTCACTGGGAATGGCTGACCCTTATACTTCCGTTTCAAACTACAGCGTTTGTAAAAGCAATGGACATTATCTAAAACTAGTTATACAGTATTGTGATAAAAAAACAGCCCACTTTTTGTGGGTTATTTTTTTGTTGATTTTCAAATACAATAATTTTATCACACAATTCATTCAAAACCCTAAATCAAATGAAGATGAGAAAAACTTTATTTTTTTTTATTGCAGTAGCAATAATCATAACCTCAGCCACCGGCTTTTCTAATGCCGCCATGGTAGTTCCGGCTTCTGCTACCAGCACACCTTCAGAACCTGATCCTGCCACTGTCAAAGCAGCGTTGGGCGAATTTAAAAGCCTCTCAAAAAAAGAAAGAAAGAGCCGTATAAAGGATGCGAAAAAAGAAGTTAAAGCTTATAAAGCAGCGAAAAAAGCAGGCTCCGAGCCCAGCACTAATACATTGTTATTGGTAATACTTGCCATTTTACTTCCGCCACTGGCTGTATACCTTCACCAGGGAGAGATCAACACCAAATTTTGGATCAGTCTTTTACTTACCTTATTGTTTTGGCTACCCGGTGTTATCTATGCACTGATTGTTATCCTGGGCGATCAATAATCATAAAAGCCTAAGTCATAAAAAGCCATCCGCCTCGGCGGATGGCTTTGCTTTTTGTATCCCAATTTTCAGGGATAAGGAAATCAATAAACTTCTTATTTATTTATACAGTCTACTTGCAGTCTACTTGCCGTTTTATTATCCGGGCTGTACTGGCTTTTGGCAAAACGGGTTTTCTTCCTTTTTTGGCCGTTTTTTCAGGGACACTTATTTGTGGCTCTTGTAAATAAACCCCATCTCTGCTATGAATATCCAGCATATAAGTAGGACCCATTGATGCTATACTGGCTCTGAATTTTATATCATGCCCATAAAGACCATCTCCACCCACCCAGTTAAACCGGATGCCTTTCTGCTTTTGATGAATAATCATTTCCAGCACAAGTTCCAGCCTGGTTTTAAACCTGATGCTGTCTTCAGGAATACCGGCCTGCTTACAGCGTTTTTTATCGGAAGCTTACTGTTCGGGCAGAAAAAGCCTTGCATCAATGAGGATGTAATACTTACTGGCAGACAGTACTGCATATACAGCCACCTGACAATTGTCCACTTTGCCAAGCTGGCCGCTGTATTGCCTTGCAACACCCACACTTTTGTCGCCCTTTTTTGTATGGGCGCTTTCATTAATCAGCAAATACACATCTTCAAATTCCGAAAACAGTTCCCCCGATATCGTTAGTTTGTTTTCTTTAGCTGCTGAATAAAAATAAAAAAGATGAATGGTTGTCATGAGTACCGAAGCAAGTCCGGTATTTGCAATCTGCGACTCATGACTGAAAATATGCTTTATAAAAATACCAAATCCAGCAAGCCACATTTCTTTGTGAACACATAATCCTTTGCACTGCTGTATAAAAAATGTTCCGGCTTTTCAACAATACCTGCCTCTACCGGGTTGTTATGAATATAACTTATCTTTTGAAAAGTAAAAGCAGGACTATACAACTCCTGTGGATGATTATCCTGCCGCCAGAACTGGCAGGTACTGTTACGACTGTTCCCTTCACCTTCTTTTCTGAATATTTCCAACATCCATTCCTTCCGGCTTTCTTTTGGATTAGTGTGGATAGCTGTAATTATTTGTTTGCTGGTAAATTTTTTAATATCACGAAGTATATCGCTGAGATCATTGTCTTTAGCTGAGGCTACCAAATGAAGATGATTGCTCATAATGCACCACGCATGAAGCATAAGCCCTCGTTCATTCTGGCAATGCCGGACGCTTTCCAGCACTATATCCCGGTAATCTTTTCTTGTAAAAACGTCCACCCATTCAACAACGGCAAAGGTTATAAAATGGATAGCTTGCTGGTTCCTGATTTTGTAACCACCTTCACTCATTTATTATCGTTTTAACTAAGATAATAAAACATGTAGCCGATATGAAAATAGTATTGCTATTGTTTGTGTGTTAGCAGGCTGGACGGCTTCTTTGAAGCCGATGCTGAGATGCAATCTCAGCACAACTATTCAACTTTTTTATTTTTTTTCATCTTTCGATACAAGACAAACTAAGAACAACGGGGGTTGATTGCTCAACGGCTATATTTTTTTGACGGCTTCTTTGAAGCCGATGTTTAGTCGCAGACTAAACACAACCATTCATCTTTTTTTATTTTTTCAGCTTTCCGGTTTCCTTTTCTTTTTGACGAACACTATGCAGAACTGGGGGCTGCCTCATCTTGGAAAATTTAGATCAAAATTGACATCTTCAGACAATGCACTCTTGCAATTCTCTAGAACATAATTATAAAAGGCCTCACTAAATTGTAAGACGCTATCCGCAGACGCTTTCGGAAGTTTTGACAATCGGTTCCCAAACATAACATTCCCCTGATATAGTCTAAAAAATCTATTATTAATAGCCATTTTACTGTTGCAAAGTATTCTTGCGTCAAAGAAATCATACTTTTTTTTATGTTCTTCAATGCAAGCGCAATATTCCCTAGCTAAAGATTTAGCATCAAAATCACTTTTATTTTCTTTGCAACCGAAAAAAATAATTATGACAAAAAACAATGACTGATACATCAACTTATTCATATGTGGAATTTGAGTGTGTTTGATTCTCATTTGTATTGTACGTATTTTTTGGAACAAAAGGTTTAATATCTGGTTCTTTTATATTATTGTCGATAAGAATTGCATCTCCTTTTTGGCCTCTGGGCGTTTTAGAACTTAAGAATCTCTTAAAATCAGATTTCTTATTATGAAAAGTCAGTCCAATCATTGAAATACCTGAACCAATTTTGTCATACTTTTTAAAAAGTCTTATAGCGACATTTTCATCAAAACTTTGTCCTCTTAATGTAGATACTTTAAAATTTCTGTAAGAGAGTCTCTCTCCCAAAAGATTTTCATCAAATCTGGCTCCATCTTCTCGTGTCGGTCCACTGTTAATAAACCCTCTGTATTTCCACATTCCCCAATGAGCGGTTTCGTGCATCGCTAACATAGAGGCTATAAACATTTCCTTTCTAACTGATTCGAAGTCTCCCTTGGAAATAGCAGCTTCAATTGCTGCTGCATTCTCTTCACTAATGACAATGTTGTCTGCATATGTTTGTTTAAAATCTCCTGTATTTCTTTGCTTATCCCAAGCAAATCCTGAACGTGGATCTATCATATTTTCTTCCGTCAAACCAAGTGTTATAAAAGGACCGCTTCCAAACGATACCATATCATGAAATGCCTTAATACCTTCATCTTTATTCTTGAAACCAACGGTTTTAATCCATGCATCACGGACTTGTTCATTTCCACAAAGATCATCCATTACATCAGAGAGGAATTTTGAAAAATTGGGATATTTTTTGATGAAATATGGAGATATTTTAAAGTATCCATTATAGTCTATTAGTGAAATCGGAGAATTTCCTGCGAATCCATACACCGTTTCAGATGGGGTCAATCCTTTCATAAAGTCAACACCCAAGAACCTTCCAATTCTTCCGTCATAAATTCTCGCTCCAAAGTCATAATTATTACTACCGGTACTATTATCCGTTTCTTGCCCATTGAAGCCATATCGGTAACTCCCTGTGGCACTAAATTTTCTTCCCGGCATCATCATCCCAAATGGATAATAATCATTTTGTGAAAGAACTTCTGCAATATAATGTGCAATGCCGCCACTTCCATTATCGACTCCTATCTTTTTATCAGAAATGGTCGATAGCACATTACCCAAATGATTGCTTAATTCATACATTCTTTTGCCCACTAACGTATTCGCGGCAGGATCATTTATAGAATTATAATTGGCATTGGCAAGCGGCTGGGATGAAAGAACTTCCAGTCCGGTGTTCATTATTCCAATACGGCTACTTCCATACAAATGCTGTTCTATCCATTTGAAGGTGGAACCTAAGAGTGTCCCATCAGCTTTATAATTCAAGTCATTTTTATATACTGCCAGCACATTGCCCTGTGCATCGCGAACATAAAAATCGGTATGATCCTTTCGGGTTGGCGGATATTGGAAAATAGTAGTATAGTCATATTTTTTTGTGATGCGATTCCCGGAAGGATCATAGGTATACTCGAGTGTGGTCTCCCCGGTATCGGAAAAAGAAAACATGCAAAGCGAATACGACAAAGAAACCAATCATAGCATTTAAAAAAGAGAAACAGGCTGAATGGTTAAAGACGATTGACCAGGCCCTTCTTGATTATAAAGACTTCGCCAGTTACAATTAAAAAAATAGATAGCCATTGAGCTAAAAAAAGCCATCCGCCGCGGCGGATGGCTTTGATTTTTGTATCCCAATTTTCAGGGATAAGGAACTCAATAAACTTCTTATTTATTTATACAGTCTACTTGCCGTTTTATTATTCCTGCGAATGTTCCAAAGATCAACTATTCCAAAAGTTTTTTTCTTTGGTTCGGGCAGTTCAACATCGGTCGCTACAGTTTCTTTTACTTCCGTTAGCAGTTCCTTCAATACTCCATACTCCATCTGTATAATAGATGGCATTACATCACTCTTCATGATTATGTCTCCTTTTATTAATTACTAAATATTTCTGAGCAACTGAGGGAGAAAAAACAATTAAGAATCGTTAGAAGAGGCAAGCTGCAAGCTAAATCACCCGGTTGTAAGTAAGTACTATACTTTGCTCAAATTGATGGCGCAAAGCTAATGCATTTAACGCAATTAGCAAAGGGAATTACAATGCATCATGTATGTTTACGATTGCTTTAACAAAAGCATTCATAAACAAAGGCATGAATAAGAACACTATACCAATGGATAAATTCTTGCTTTGTTTTTCCAAAGACGATTGGCTGTGTTCATACTTCTTCTTGCATTCCATAGATCTGTCGTACCAAAAGAAACTTTTTTCTTCTCAGTCAACACTACTTCTTTCGCCAATGTTTCTTTTACTTCAGTACATAATTTTTGAAGTTCACATTTTTCAATCTGCACCAGGCAGGGCATTATAGCACATTTCATAATAAGGTTTATTTAAGGTTTAATGATTAATCAGGTCTTTGAAAAATCAGTCATGCTTTCGAATGACGACGCAAAGCTACATCCGACTATAGCCATATAAAAAGACATAATGAATGAAACGTATGTTTTGATTAGCGAACGGCAAATTCTTACTGGCTAATTGCGAATGCAAATCCTTTTCAGTAGTGCTATCCTTAAGAATTATCGCCAAAAAAGCCCCTGCATTGCTGCAAGGGCTTTCTTATATTCTAATTAATCTAATAAATCCTGGTGGTTCAGACAATTATTTCACTTCCTCGTAAGGAACATCCGTTACATTGTCATCCGCTTTCGCACCTGCACCTGCTCCGGCACCATCGTGTGGTTGCTCAGCGCCAGGTTGACCTGCGCCTTGTTGAGTAGCATTGTACATATCCTGGCTGGCTGCAGTCCATGCCGCATTCAGCTCGGTCATTGCTGAATCGATCGCTGCCAGATCCTGCGCTTTATGAGCAGCTTTCAACTTCTCAGCACCCGCTTCGATAGCTGACTTCTTTTCTGCCGGGATTTTATCACCGTATTCCTTCAACTGCTTTTCAGTTTGGAACACTAAGCTGTCTGCCTGGTTGAGTTTGTCTACTTTTTCACGTTCAGCTTTATCTGTCGCTTCGTTGGCCTTTGCTTCAGCTTTCATTTTTTCTACTTCTTCTTTACTCAACCCGCTACCCGCTTCGATATGTATCTTTTGTTCCTTACCCGTTCCTTTATCTTTTGCCGTTACATGTAAGATACCATTGGCATCGATATCAAATATCACCTCGATCTGCGGAACACCTCTTGGTGCTGGTGGAATACCATCGAGGTTGAAAATACCAAGGCTCTTATTATCTTTTGCCATTGAACGTTCACCCTGCAACACATGGATCTGCACACCAGGCTGATTGTCGCTGGCTGTCGAGAATACTTCGGATTTTTTTGTAGGAATAGTTGTATTTGATGGTATCAGGGTTGTCATTACACTTCCCATGGTTTCGATACCTAAAGAAAGCGGTGTAACGTCCAGCAACAGTACGTCTTTTACTTCACCGGTCAATACCGCACCTTGTATAGCCGCGCCAACGGCTACCACTTCATCAGGGTTTACTCCTTTATTCGGTTTTTTACCAAAGAATTTTTCAACGATCTCCTGCACTTTAGGTATCCGCGTACTACCACCTACCAATATCACCTCATCAATTTCAGATGTGTTCATCCCTGCATCTTTTAATGCAGCTTCACAAGGCCTCAGGCAACGGGAGAATAAGTTATCCGCCAGTTGCTCAAATTTAGCACGGCTCAACTTTTTCACAAGGTGTTTGGGCACACCATCCACTGCCGTGATATACGGCAGATTGATTTCTGTTTCTGAAGAAGATGATAACTCCACCTTAGCTTTTTCAGCAGACTCTTTCAGGCGTTGTAAGGCCATTGGGTCTTTACGTAGATCTATCGCTTCATCTTTTTTAAATTCATCAGCCAGCCAATCCATGATCACCTTATCGAAGTCATCACCACCAAGGTGGGTGTCACCATTAGTGCTTTTTACTTCAAATACACCGTCACCCAATTCCAGGATGGAAATATCGAATGTACCGCCACCAAGGTCAAAAACGGCTATTTTATGATCTTTACCACCTTTGTCCAACCCATATGCTAAAGCTGCAGCAGTAGGCTCATTCACAATACGACGTACTGTCAAACCGGCAATTTCCCCGGCCTCTTTTGTAGCCTGGCGCTGGGCATCATTAAAGTAGGCCGGAACAGTAATAACAGCTTCTGTTACTTCCTGGCCGAGATAATCTTCCGCGGTTTTCTTCATTTTCTGAAGCACCATAGCCGAAATTTCCTGCGGCGTATAAAGGCGTCCGTCTATGTCAATTCGTACGGTATTATTGTCACCTTTCGCCACTTTGTAGCTCCAGTGAGTCATTTCTTCATTTACCTCATCAAAACGACGCCCCATAAAGCGTTTCACACTCATAATCGTATTATGAGGATTAGTGATAGCTTGGCGTTTAGCCGGGTCACCTACTTTACGTTCGCCATTTTTCAAAAAAGCCACTACCGAAGGGGTGGTGCGACGCCCTTCATCGTTGGCAATTACTACTGGCTCATTACCTTCCATAACGGCAACACAGCTATTAGTAGTTCCTAAGTCGATTCCAATTATCTTTGCCATAGTTAAAATTTCACTTTTTTATTATCCCATTCTTCAGGACGATAGTCAAATGACAATCATTGTGCCGCCCGGTGCAAATGTGCAAAAATGGCAGACTGAATTTTATTAGGTTACCGGCTAAAGTTCCCAGATTGAGCTTTGGTTGCGACGCTCCGTTCATCGTCCTGATCGCTGCTCGACAAACCTCACCTCCGACGCTTCGGTCGGAGTCAGTCATTTATCGTCTGACCTCCAACTCCCTTTCCAAAGCTGAGGGAGCGGGGATGCATTACAAATCCAAACTTCATAACTACCACATCAGCATCATATCGCTATTCACCATTTTTGAAAACTTCACTTATTTATCAGCATCTCCGAAAAGTGAGAACTGTGTGTTGGTGGCCGCCCTTTAGGGAGGTCGGGATTGGGCTTTTATCCTAACTTCAAGCATCTAACTACAAACTTCAAACCTGAGATAAAAAATGGATTGGCTTTGGATAACGCTGGGAATAATTTTGATTTTGGCTGGCATTGCGGGGAGTCTTCTCCCCTTGCTTCCGGGACCGCCAATTGCCTATGTGGGATTATTTATACAAATCTTCCGGGAACCTGATCCTTTTACAAGCAGGTTTCTTTGGATATGGGCAGGCATAGTCATCGTCTCTCTTATACTTGATTACCTGGTCCCAATTTGGGGAACCAAAAAATTTGGTGGCACTAAATACGGCATTTGGGGCTGCACTATTGGTTTCCTGCTGGCTTTCTGGATGGGGCCATGGGGAGTGATTATCGGTCCATTTATCGGCGCCTTTGTTGGAGAAATGATCGCTGGCCAGGATTCAAAAAAATCATTTAGAGCAGCACTGGGTTCTTTTGTTGGTTTTATCATGGGCTCTTTTTTAAAACTGGTTATTTGTTTCATGATGCTCTATCATGTTATTAAAACCATTTAAGCAAGTTTCGATAAATCAAATTTGACGGGATGGCCTTAATTTGGAAACCTAAATTTTGCTATGGTAAATACCATCTCACAAAAACTACGCATCAAAGAAAATTTCACGCTTCTTACCCTCAATGCACCCACTGATTTCAAAAAAGGATTGACCAATTTACCAGCAGGTGTAAAAATTGTCTCTTCAGGAAAAGATTATGACCAGGTGCATTGGTTTGTGACAACAAAAGCCCGGCTGGAAAAAGAAATGAGCAAGGTGATGAAGCTGGTCAAAGATGATGTAATAGTTTGGGTATATTATCCAAAAGGCACATCAGGGGTGCAGACAGATCTTACCCGCGACAAAGGATGGGATTGCCTGCTTAACGAAGGCGATAAGCTCACCTGGATAAGCCTTATTTCCTTCAATGATACCTGGTCAGTATTTGGCTTCCGGGCCAAAACAGCAGCAGATAAAAAGAAAGAGGCCCAACCAAAGGTTCGGGAAATATTTAATTGGGTTAACCCTAAAACCAAAGAAGTTCGTTTGCCCGATGATTTAGCAACAGTCTTTAAAAAAAATAAAAAACAAGCAGCCACATTTGACAACCTTTCTTTTACCAATAAGAAAGAATATATCGAATGGATCGTTACTGCCAAAAGAGGTGAAACAAGAAATGAACGGATAACCGGAACAATTGAAAGATTAGGCAAAGGCTGGAAAAATCCCAGGAATATGTAGATCAAACATTCAAAATAATTTCACTCTTAAAAAACTCAATATGAAATGAGCCATAAAATTTTCGAGGCAAATTATACCAACCCCCGATGAAAATTTTATGGCGAATTCCATGTGGCAAAAAAAATAAAAACTAACACATGAAAATTATTACCTACCTGCATTTTCCCGGCCAGGCCGAAGAAGCATTAAATTTTTATAAAGAAGTGATCGGAGGTGAAGTAATCATGCTTAGCCGGATGGGCGAAGGCCCAATGGACACTCCGGAACATTTAAAAAACAAGATCATGCATGCCCGAATGCAGATCGGCGATACGCTACTCTATCTATCCGATACATTTGATGAATTCAAGATCAATAAAGGCAATAATGTCGCTCTATCGCTGGAAGTAGATGAACCGGCAAAAGTGGACAGCCTTTTTGAAAAACTTTCCGCCGGCGGACTGGCCACTATGCCTCCTAATGATGCGTTTTGGGGATCAAGGTTCAGTATGCTCACCGACAAATTTGGTGTGAACTGGATGGTGAGCTGTGAATTAAAAAAGTAATTTCAATAAGCATTAAACGACGCCTGTTGACTTTTCAGCGAGCACAACGCCAACCCAACTTAACAGTTCATCTATACCCCCTTTTTCCTTTCTTTACTTATTTTTATCGAACTAATGTATTGTATGAAAGGAAAAGGACTTATTTTTTTAACATCGGTCATATTTTGTATCTCCTGCTCGCATAAGATAAATCCGGAAAGACCGTCACTGGCTGTCACCAATTTCAAACTGGATTCACTGCCTGATTCAGAGATCAATATTCCTATACAGATCAACCTGAAGCCTTTGTATGCGATGGCTGAAAGCCAGGTGGACACTTTATTTACGTCTCCTAATTATCCCGACGCTTGGGTGCAGCAAGGTTGCGATACCCGTTATAAATACCGCTTTCGCAGAAGCCCTTTGCAAATGAAAGCGTCAGGCACGTCGCTAAACCTGGGATTCACCGGCTATTACCAGATCATTGGATCAACAAGGGTATGTGTAGCAGGCGCCGCCATTTCTCCGTGGACATCTCCGTGCAGGTGTGGTTTTGATGAAGCCGAAAGAAGAGTAAATGTTTCATTTACCAACTCATTAACCTTGCTACCTGATTACAAAGTGAAACTGGCCATCAACCGAAATGAACCGCAGGCAATGGACAAATGCGAAGTTTGCTTTTGGGGACAGGATATCACCAAACAGGTTTTATCAGGGCTAAAAGAAGAATTGGATACCGCCCACGCTGTTCTTGAAAGAAATTATGGAACGATTGATCTGAAACCGCAGTTTCAACAAGTCTGGAACCAGTTGGTAAAGTCTTACAATATTTATGATATGGGCTGGCTGCAGGTGAACCCGCGGCAAATAAAGATCAATAATCTTTACGCCAAAGATGACTCCCTGTATGTGTATTTGGGGTTATCAGCAAGACCTGTTATAAGTTTTGAGAAACCGATCGACTATCCGTCCACCATTCCCGCTATTGGCAAGATTCACCGCCAACAAGGCTTCTCTGTTTTTTTAGACGCCATGTTAAACTATGATTCGCTCAGTACAATTCTCAACAGGCATATTGCCGGTAAGGAGTTTGATTTTAACAAAGGACCGGTGAAAAAGAAATTTATCATACAGGATTGCAGGTTGTACGGGACAGGCAATGAAAAAATAATCATCAAAGTGAATTTTACCGGCACTGATAACGGCACTTTTTATCTCACCGGCAAACCAGTCTACACGAAGGAGACGCATATCCTTGAAATAAGAAATATTGACTTTGACATCAAATCAAAAGACGCTTTGCTCAAAACATCCGAGTGGTTATTTAGCCGAAGGATCATCAATGAAATAAGTAAGACTACACGATTCGATCTCAACAACTATATCGATAGCGCCAAACTTCAAATTAATGAACAGTTGAACCGGGAATGGATAAAAGGTATTCGCAGCTATGGACAGATCGACGATATTCAGCTGATTGGTATTTACCCCTTGAATCAGTCACTTGTTATCCGGAGCAATTGCAGCGGTGACCTTTCTGTCAAAGTTGAGTCAATTGATTTTAGCTTGTAGTGATATCTTGCTAGTCACTCGCCGGTGAAGGAAAATATTATCCCCCGGCCTCTTCTTCAATAGCATTTGCCTTAAAAGAAAAATGTCGTTGTGCCAGGTAGCTAAACAAGATCACAATGGAAGTCGTTAGCACCTGTGCGAATACGGGGTATATAAGTGCACGTTCCACTAATATTTTCAGCAAAATATAATTTAACGCGAGGTTAAAAAGGCAAATCATGAAATACCGGAACAGTTGTATTCGCCCCTTCATCTGTGAATCATTGAATACAACATACTTCGACATAAAAAAACCTATCGGGAAAGTGATGAGAAAGGAAATGAACAAGGCAGCTGTGTGTGATTTAAAGGCATAAAAACCAAAGTGAAATTGTTTTTCCTCCAATATATAGCGATAGCTTATAAAGTAAATTAAAAATCCAAGCAAGGTATTACCTCCCCCTGATGCGGCATAACGGAAGGTCTGCAGGTTCATGATCCTGCGGAAAGGCGGATAAAAAAAATCAATAACCGGCAGTATAAAATCCCTGGCGCTATGAATATGACGTCTCATTAACCCGGTAAAAATATTGCAAGTTTTCTGTTTGTAGTAATGCTGGCGATAATCTCATGCAGGGTTTCGTACATTCGCAGCAAAAATTACAGCCAGGATGAGCATTGTAAATAAGATGAAGCCATTGGTGTTAACAGCCCTGAAAAACCTGTATGGCCACGATTTTGCTGAAAAAGACCTTACTATCAACCAGACCAAACCAGAATTTGAAGGCGACTATACGTTGGTACTTTTTTCATTTGTTAAACAACTGAGAAAATCACCCGAGCAACTGGGAAATGAAATTGGCGAATATCTGGTAAAAAATAATAAGGAGCTTTTTACATCTTACAATGTAATCAAAGGCTTTTTAAACCTGCTGGTTGCTGATAACTACTGGACAGGGTTTCTCCAGGCATCATATGCAGATCAAACGATAGGTCATCAACCCTCGAATGGTAAAAGGGTAATTGTTGAATACTCCTCTCCCAACACCAATAAGCCTTTACACCTTGGGCATTTAAGAAATAATTTTCTTGGTTGGAGCGTCGCTGAAATTCTGAAAGTGACGGGCCATACTGTTTTTAAAACCGCCATTATGAATGACAGGGGCATTCATATCTGCAAATCAATGGTGGCATGGCTGCAATTTGGTGAAGGCAAAACACCTGAATCAGAAGGCATCAAGGGTGATCATTTTGTGGGAGACTATTATGTATTATTTGGCCAGGAACATAAAAAAGAAGTTGAAAAATTGATCGCCGACGGAATGTCAAAAGACGATGCTGAAAAAAAAGCTCCCATCATGCAGGCCGCCCAGCAAATGTTGATTGATTGGGAAAGAGGTGAGCCAGAAGTAAGAAACCTTTGGCAAAAAATGAATGGTTGGGTGTATGAAGGCTTTAATGAAACCTATAAAAAGATAGGCAGCGACTTTGATAAAAATTATTTTGAAAGTGATACCTATTTGTTGGGAAAAGAATTTGTAGAAGACGGATTACAAAAAGGAGTGTTTTATAAAAAAGAAGATGGTAGTGTTTGGATAGACCTTACAGCAGATGGACTGGATGAAAAAATTGTACAGCGGAAAGATGGCACTTCCGTTTATATCACCCAGGACCTTGGTCTTGCCAATCAAAAGTTTGAAGAGTTCCATTATGACGAAAGTTTTTATGTGATAGCTGACGAGCAAAACTATCACATGAAAGTGCTGAAGTTGATCCTGCAAAAGCTGAACAAGCCCTACGCAGAAGGCATTTATCATCTTAGCTACGGCTTGGTGGAACTACCTACTGGCCGAATGAAAACCCGTGAGGGTACTGTTGTAGATGCGGACGATATTATTGAAGAATTAAAAAAGGTGGCCAGGGAAAAAACAGAAGAACTTGGTAAAGTAAAAGACTTTAATCCTGGCGAACTAAATGAATTATATGATACCATTGCGTTGGGTGCATTGAAATTCTTTTTGTTGAGGGTGGACCCTAAAAAAAGAATGGTTTTTAATCCTGAAGAAAGTATCGACTTCCATGGATTCACAGGGCCGTTTATACAATTTATACATGCGAGAATAAAATCAATTTTAAGAAAAGAAAGAGCCGTCGGCGGTCAGCAGTTGGTGATTGGGGGCCTGCCTGCCGGACAGGCAGGTTTGTTGCCGAAAGAAAAAGAATTGATTGTCTTGCTGGAACAATACCCTTCGATTATTGCACAAGCTCTTCTGGAACATAATCCTTCTTCGTTAGCTGTTTATATTTATGAAGTTGCCAAAACCTTCAGTTCCTTTTATACCGATCATTCTGTTTTAAGTGCTGAATCTGAAGAAAAGAAACAACTCCGTTTACAGTTGTGTGAGCTCACCGCAAATATCATCGCATCTGCCATGAACCTGCTTGGAATAAAGGTACCGGAGAGAATGTAGGTTTTTTAACTCCATATTTTTATAAGTCCATCCTTACTTCCAAATAAAGGATCCTGCAAGGGTATGGGTACAGCAGCTATGTTTTCATCAGCCTTTGGTCTTTCCGCCGGTTTGCCATAATTCATGTCCCACATTATACCATTGGGGTAGGCGCCGACAACACCTAAATTATCTGACTCAAGATTTTTATGTCCTACACCGGCGGGAATTACTATTACGTCACCTGCTTTTATCGTCAGCTTTTTTCCTTTTTCTCCTCCCATATGTACTATCGCCGATCCCCTGTAAATGCCCAATACTTCATGTGTGATGCTATGATAGTGATGAAAAGAAAAAATGCCGTTTCTCCAGGAATTGCTCCAGTTGTTACTTAAAAATTTTTGCTCCAGCCAGGTTGCACCATCATCACCTCTTTGACTAAACGCATCCCGGTACAACAGCATTGGATACCTGCTATTAGGTATCTCGCCGTCATCCTTAAAATAAAAAGTCTCCGGAGACCTTAATTTTTCAGCCATACTATTTTTTGCAGCCATTAGGCCGGTAGCCAAAAATAAAAAATGCCTGCGTTTCATTTTTTGTTATAAAGTTACATATCCTTAGCACTGCATAAAAAATGACAGCCGGGGCTGTCATTTCTCTCTTCTCTTAAATATTGTTAGATTATCTTTCTACAATCCACCCGGCATTTGTTTCTTTTGCTTCAATGCCGCCAGGCTTGGATCCATCTCGATGGCTTTGTCGCACAAATGTTGTCCTTTTTCTTTCTCTCCCTTCTTTTGATAACACATACCGATCATATAAAGAGCGGATGCATTCTGCTTATCGTAACCGAGTATCTTATCCCAGTAATCCATGGCGAGTTGAAATTTGCCTTTGTAATAATAAGCCTCTGCAATCATGTTGAGAATATTCATATCGCTGGGGCGTTTGTTTAATATTTCCCCGAGTATTTCAACGCCCTTGTCCAATTCACCTGCATTCAGGTAAGCTACGCCAAGGTTTTCCAGGTAATCATTATCTCTCCTATACCCCTTTTCACCAGCAAGGAGCATGTGTTGCAACGCATTCTTATCTTCATGAATGGCGTAATAAATTAGTGCCAGTTCATAGATCCAGTTGCTTTTTGTAGTGTCAAGGGCAATGGCCTTTTGAAAATACGGAATACTGTTTTTGTAGTTTTGCATATCAGCATAGCTACGGGCAATCATATAAGGCGCTTCAGCATTTAATTCATCTTCCTTCATGGCTGCAGCAAGGTACTTGATCGCTTCGCCATAGTTTTCCTGGTCATATTGTACTTTACCAACATAAAAACTTATTTTTTGACTGGGGTCAGCCTGCTTTAATTTGTTTGCATACACAATTACATCATCACTCTGCTTAAGGCTAAAAGAAAGATCCATCAACTGCTTATAAATAGCCGGTGATGCATCCCCCAGTGTCTCCAGTTTTTTATAGGTGTTTTTTGCATGTGTATACTTGCGAAGATCGTGGTATGCAATCGCCAGTTCGTTTACTATGCTCTTGTTAGTGCTGTCATATTTGTACGCTTTTTCAAAATTCTTCAGCGATTCCATTCTGCGGCCAATTTGTTTTTCCTGCAATCCTTTTTGCAAAAAATAATTGGCACTATCCGGGTTGGAGTTTTGAGAAAATGCCAGCGCAGAGCTGCACATACATACGAGGGATGTGAGGGTGTTACGGATCATTGGATTGGGTTTAGCCTTATTTTAAAAGGGTATCGCATGCAAGATAGATTTAAGTATCAATAATCACAAGACCCCTGTCTTATCTTCTTGTTGCCTGCCGGTAAAAAACCGTTATTTATTTCAGAATTACGCCAGCCAGTGGAGGTAAATTTATTCTAATCTTATAAGTCTTTTGATCCTTATCGATCAGCTCACAGCGAATATCAGGATTATAAACGTTGCCGGTACCCCAATATATTTTGTGATCGCTGTTAAATATTTCTTCACTATAAGGCTTTCCACTTACAACAACTTCCCAATCGTTTCGCACAACCGGAGTCATATTTAAGATAATTAATACATCCTCTCCCGGTGTTTTACTTATTCTCTTGTAAGACACCACCGACTCCTGCCGGTGGTTAAGGTCCACCCATTCAAATCCGTACTGATTAAATTGGTTCTGGTATAGAGCAGGCTCCTTTCTGAGTAATTTGTTCAGATCAGCAACACAGTCTTTTAAAAGCCGGTGTGCATCGTATTGAAATAAAAACCAATCGAGTTCAGACTTATAGTTCCATTCACTTGTCTGTCCAAACTCATCACCCATGAACAACAGCTTTCCCCCCGGATGCGTCCACATATAAGTATACATCAGGCGGAGGTTCGCAAATTTTTGCCATTCATCACCCGGCATTTTATACAGCATTGGGCTTTTCCCATGCACCACTTCATCATGACTAAAAGGAAGCATAAAATTTTCATCATAGTAATATGCCATGCTGAATGAAAACTTATCCTGGTTGTGCTGTCTTCCCAGCGGATCTATTTTAAAGTAATCGAGTGTATCATGCATCCAGCCCATCATCCATTTCATTCCAAAACCCAGCCCATCCCGCCAGGTTGGCCTTGAAATGCCGGGCCAGTCCGTCGCTTCCTCTGCTATGGTCTGCACATCAGGAAAATCACGGTAGATAGTTTCGTTCAGATCCTTGATAAAAGCAATAGCTTCCAGGTTTCCATTACCACCAAATTCATTAGGCTCCCACTCTCCTTCATCCCTGGAATAATCCAATTTTAAAATAGAGCTTACCGCATCCACCCGAACGCCATCAATATGAAATTTGTCAAACCAGAATATGGCGTTACTGATCAGAAACGATTTTACTTCTCCTCGCTTATAATTGAATATATAACTATTCCAATCAGGATGAAACCCTTTGCGCATATCCGCATATTCATATGTATGTGTGCCGTCAAACATAAACAGGCCATGTGAGTCATAGGGGAAATGCGAAGGCACCCAATCGAGGATCACACCAATTCCTTCGGCGTGAAATGCATCAATTAAAGCCATCAACCCCTGGGGATTGCCGAACCGTGATGTCGCTGCATAATATCCTGTAATCTGGTATCCCCAACTTCCATCAAAAGGGTGTTCCATCACAGGCATTAACTCCACGTGGGTAAAGCCCATTTCTTTTACATACGGAACAAGATTTTCTTTTATCTGCTCGTAGGTGTTATAACTTTCCTCATCATTTCTATCCGGACGTTGCCAACTTGTGAGGTGAACCTCATAAACACTCCAGGGTGCATCCAATGCGTTATGCTCTTTTCTTTTTTTCATCCATTCACCATCCTTCCATTCGTAATACATATCCCAGGTGATAGATGCAGTATGGGGCCTTTTTTCCCAGAAGTTAGCAAAGGGATCGCCTTTTACAGTTTTTCTTCCTTCGAATCCTACTATGTTATATTTATAAACCTCACCCAATTTGAACCCGGGTATAAAACCTTCCCAGATACCACTGTTGTCCCAGCGGGGTTGCAGTTCATATTCATGGTCCTTCCAGTGATTAAAGTTGCCAACGACAGAGACCGTTGTTGCATTTGGCGCCCATACACAGAAATACATTCCCCACACATTGTTTACCTGCAACGAGTGTGATCCAAATTTTTCATATAACCGATAATGCGTACCCTGCTGAAAATTCGTGACATCCTCATCGCTAAGCAGTGAGTAATTCCACACGGGTTTTGACGTGTCGATAAAATGCGTGTCTTCGTATTTTTTACCGGAACTATACTGCTCACTAAAAACATTCCCGGAGGATGAAGATAATTTTTGGTCAGCACCGCCGTTATTGGATTGTCTGTCTTCTCCAATATCTTGTTCTTTCCCGTTCATATTTGTGGAATTTTAAAGTTTGTGAGTCATATACAACTTACACATTTTTATTGAAATATTAACAGGCCGATAAAGATGTCATTAATAATTATCAACCGTAAATCAGCATTTTTGTGCTGTTTATGTAAATGTAGCTTGTGACAGTGTGATAAACTATATTTTGCATTTTATACCAGAACCAACTATGCGAAAATTCACAACTCTAGTTCTTGCTCTGACAGGATTTATTCAATTTGCAATTGCCCAATCAAGCGGCGTAAAAGGCTCAGTAGCCGACGAGGTAGATCACAAGTATCTTCAAAACACAGTAATTTCCCTGATGAGGGCCAAAGATTCGGTCCTTGTAAAATTTGCCCGTGCCGACAAGGCTGGAAATTTTAGCCTGCCCAACCTGAAGGCTGGAGAATATCTCGTTATGATCACCCACCCTTATCTCGGCGATTATTTTGACAAAATCCAGGTTAAGGAAGCCGAGGTTGCTGATCTCGGTAAAATTAAAATGATTCCCAAGAGCAAATTATTGGCAGAAGTCATTATTAAGAGCGGCTCACCCATCCGGATTAAAGGTGACACCACCGTTTATACGGCCGATAGTTTTAAAGTTCGGGAGGGGGCCAACGTGGAGGAATTACTAAGAAGATTGCCCGGCATACAGGTTGATAAAGATGGCAAAATAACCGCCATGGGTGAGAAGGTGACCAAGGTATTGGTTGATGGAGAAGAATTTTTCGGAACCGACCCGGGCATCGCCACTAAAAACCTGCGGGCGGATGTAGTAAAAGAAGTAGAAGTGTTCGATAAAAAAAGTGAACAGGCGGAATTCACCGGGATAGATGATGGTGTAAAAGACAAAACAATCAATCTGAAGCTGAAGGAAGATAAGAAGAAAGGCTATTTTGGAAAGATTGAAGCAGGTGGCGGGCTGAAGGACAAATACGATAATGCCGCCATGCTGAACGCCTTTAAAGGCAAGCGAAAGATAGCAGGATACGGCATCCTTAGCAATACGGGACAAACTAATCTCGATTGGCAGGATGCGAATAATTATGGCGGCGGAATGGAAGGAGTTGAAACCGGTATAAGTGATGATGGTGGTATGTACATGATGTGGAACGGGGACAATGACGATAACTACCGGGGCGGACGAAATGGTATACCCCGGAACTGGAACGGCGGCCTGCATTACAGCGATAAATTCAACAACAACAAGCAAAGTCTGAATGGAGGCTATAAATTCTCCAAAGTAAATTCGCCGGGTGTAACCAGTACGTTTTCTAAAACCTTCCTGCCTGATACCAGTTGGTCAACAAACAGTATAAGTAATAATTATTCGTCCACCAATAAGCATGCATTGAATTTCACGATGGAGACTACAATCGACTCCAACAATACGCTGAAATGGACAACGAGGGCCAATGAAAGGAAATCCCTGACAAGAAGTAATTATTATACTGAGTCCTTTACAGACAAAGGAGACTCAATCAATAACAGTAACCGTAACTCAAATAATGATGCAGTCAACGATGCAGTAACTACTACCCTGCTATGGAAACATAAATTCAAAAAACTTTCCCGCACTTTATCGATAAACACAGATTTAAATTGGAACCGTTCTAAAAATGATGGCCTTCTCTACTCGCTGAACAATTACTATAAAGATGGGATAATCGATCGGCGTGATACGCTTGACCAACAAAACATTCGTAATAACGAAGGGAAAAGTGTGAGCACAAAGATCGCCTACACGGAGCCCCTGCTAAAAGATATGTACCTCGAAGTGAGCTATTCCTTCAGCTACAACGCAAATAGTAACGAACGAATTACCAATGAAGATGATGGCTCTGGCAAATACAATAACCGCATAGACTCATTAAGCAATTCCTTTGAGTTTAATCGTCTTGTCAATACACCGGGCTTAAACTTCAGGGTGAATAAAAAGAAATACACCTATTCCTTCGGAAGTGCAGTGGCATTTAGTCATTTCGTCCAGAAAAACATCACTGACGATATCACCAGAAATTATGATTACACCAACTTCTTTCCCCGTGCTTCCTTAACATATAAGATAAAACCAAGTCAAAACCTTCGGTTTAACTATAATGGTTCTACGCAGGCTCCAACCCTCGAACAATTGCAGCCGATAACTGTGAATACAGATCCTTTAAACATTTATCTGGGAAATCCGGCTCTTGACCAATCCTTCCGTCATTCATTCAACTTGAACTATAGCTCATGGAATGCACTGAAAGAGAAAAATCTCTGGGGTGGATTGTCGTTTAATATGACGCAAAATGCGTTTACCCAATTCAGCACTATTGACGACGCCGGCCGAAGAACTTATCAGACAGTAAACGTAGACGGCATCTACAATTTGAATTTGTATAGCGATTATGGATTCAAAATACCCGACACAAAATGGAGGATCGGTTTTGGTCCTAATGCAAATATTAACCACAACATCGACTTTGTACGAGATCCAAAAACCAACAGAACGGTAAAAAACAAAACAGACGTAACCAGCTATGGTATCCGTTTAAATATCGGTCAATATGTAGCCGACAAATACAACTTCCATATTGGTCCCCATTTCACCTATAATAAAAGCAAGGCTTCAGTGAATTCATCCGCTAATGCTGAGTATTGGCAATTGAATGGCTGGGCTGAAGGCCGCGTTACCCTGCCTGGCAAAGTAGAAATTGGTTCAGATGTCAACTTCCAGATGAGGCAAAAAGATCCCCGGTTCCCCGATGATAACAGCTTTACAACCTGGAATGCGAATGTGATTAAACGCATCCTGAAAAATGAAATGGAATTCAAATTTGGCGTGTATGATATCCTGAATCAAAACAGGGGTTACAACCGTAGTTTTAGCGGTTACAGTTTTACTGAATCTTATTACAATACATTGAAACGTTTTTGGCTGCTGACTGTTACCTGGAATATTTCAAAAAATGGTAAACCACAATAATTCTGATTTTAATTTTTAACTCAGGGATATGAAAAAAATATTTTTAACAATACTGATTGGGCTGGCAGGCATCGCAAATGCCCAGCAGTTTATTGAATCAGGTGCAATCGAGTTTGAAGTACGTACCAATAACCACCGTGCATTGGGAGACGAAGGATTCTGGGTGCAAATGTGGAAGGACAAGATTCCCCAGTTTTCTACCACCTATTTTACCTATATTTTTAATGACAATAAATCCATTTATAAGTTTGACCGATATGATGAAAAAACCAAACTTCCCCGTGGGTTTGGAGTAAATAATCCCGAAGATGACGTATGGTACAATGACTATCAAACAGGAGCTTTTGCCAATTATAGATACATTCTCGGTGACAATTATTTACTCGCCGGTGAATTAATGAAAATTGATTGGAAGCTTACACCCAATGAAACCCGGGAGATTGCTGGCTTTAACTGCCGTAAGGCAACAGGTATCATTTTCGATAGCGTTTATGTTTTTGCTTTCTATACGGATGAGATAACCATCAGCGGTGGCCCGATGGGAATAAGCGGATTGCCAGGAATGATATTAGGTATTACAATTCCCCGCATGTTTACCAGTTACATTGCAACCAAATTGCAGGTTGCCGGTGTTGATGTAAGACAAATCATAGCCCCTCTAAAAGGAAAGAAAAAAGAATTTGTTGCCATTCGTAAAGATGTTGAAAAAGTAACAAAGGACTGGGGTAAGTGGGGACAACAAGCTTTGTGGAATATGTCGTTATGATATTTCATGTAAAGATCATCGGGTATACGGAAGGAATATAGCAAATCTCTTTACAGAGTTTTTATTACGTCTTATTTTCTTTATTATTCTTTTAGTGGAGTGTTGACAGCACAATAACTACGCTGGTGAACAAGAAGCAGCATTCTTGTTACGGTTATTGAAGCGATATAGGCAGGTTCTGATTTAGCACATTATTTACACCAACAGACAAATAGTAATGCGAAAACTTCTTTTTGTTCTCCTGCTGTGCTTTATCCTGCCGGAAGCATTCAGCCAGACTTCTTCCATTGAAGGTTCTATCCGGGACACTTTGGATAAGAAAAATCTCCCCCACGCCGTCATTGCTCTTTTGAGCAATAGGGATTCTGTATTGGTAAAATTCACCAGAACCGATACAAACGGCAGTTTCAGTATGAGTAACCTGGAGCCGGGTGAATATGTAATGCTGGTCAGCTTTCCAAAGTTTGCGGATTATTCAGATAAGATCACTGTACCTGACAAACAACTATTGAACCTTGGCGTGATTCCGCTTACACCTGCCAGTCTCCTGTTAAAAGAAGTAGTGATTCGAGCCAATGCAGCTATGCGCATCAAAGGGGATACTACTGAATTTACCGCGGATAGTTTTCACGTAAAAGAAGGAGCGACGGTAGAAGAATTGTTGAAACAAATACCTGGAATGCAGGTAAACAGTAAGGGTGAAATAACTGCACAGGGCAAAAGAGTAGACAAAGTATTGGTAGACGGCGAAGAATTCTTTGGTGACGATCCTACCATTGCCACGCAGAATATTGGAGCCAAAGCAGTGGACAAGGTACAGGTGTATGATACTAAATCGGAACAGGACCAGTTAAAAGGTATTGGGGCATCAGGTAGCGGTAATAAAACGATCAATATAAAATTAAAGGAAAGCTCTAAAAAAGGCTATTTCGGAAAAGTTGAAGGCAGCAGTGATTTCAATAAGCTGTACAATGGCAAGTTGATGTATAATAAATTCCAGGGTAACAAAAAGATATCATTCTACGCCACAAAAAGTAATACCAATACAGGCAGCCTTGGCTGGGAAGAAAGGAATAAACTGGGCATTGAAGATGACTACGAATATGATGAGATCAGTGGTTATTATTACAGTTATGGAGATAATGATAATGATTTCAGGGACTGGAGCCTGCGGGGTTTACCCAATGCCTATACAGTTGGTGCTTTGTTTGGCAATAAATGGCAAGAGGATAAAAATAAATTAAATCTCTCCTACCTGTATAACCGGCTTGAAACAACCAATACAACAACGAATCTTTCACAAACTTTGTTAGAGGATACCACTTTTTTCAATAATTCCATTTCAAAAAGTAAAGGGCTTTCACAACAACATGCGGTACGGGGAAAATACGAATGGCAGATAGATTCTTTGGCTTCGATTAAGTATACCGTTGCAGGTATTTATAAAAAGAAAAATTCCTTTACGAATAGTTACGGCGAGGCTTTGAACGAAGCATCGGAGTTTGTCAATACAAACACACGGACCAATGAGCTCAACAGTGAAAAAAGACAATTAGACAACGCTCTTACATACAAACAACTATTTAAAAAGAAGAACCGCCAGTTAATAGCTACCGTACGGTTAGGGATTGTCGAGGACGACCAGGATGGCATACTATCCTCAACAAGTCATTTTTATAGTACGGGCAATCCCGACTCGGTTGATATTATAGATCAGCAGAAGATCAACACCGGCAATTCAAGCACCATTGGCACCAAGATTACTTATAACGAACCGTTGAATGATAAATGGAATATCGTTTCAGAATATAGCTTGAACAGTAACCAGTCTGTTTCTCACCGGAATAGTTTCGACAAGGATGGCAATGGCAAGTATACCGAACTAAATCCTGTATTCAGCAATAATTTTAACCTTGATGCCTTGTCCAATAGTGGAACAATAACCGCAAGATATTTAGGTAAAAAATTACGGTTTGGTTTTGGAACAGGTCTCTCAGCAATCAGGTTAAACCTTAAAGATCTGGACCTGGATAAAACGACAACATATAAATTTACCGGGTTCACACCGCAGGCACAGATCGGGTATAAATTTAAAGCACAGACCGGCTTTTCATTATCTTATCGCGGCAATACCGTTCAGCCTACGATCACCCAGCTACAACCCCTTCGCAATAACGATGATCCATTGAGTATTTACGTTGGCAATCCAGATCTTAAGGTGGGTTTTAACCATAATGTTAATCTTAGTTTGCATGATTATAAAGTTCTCAGCGGGAGATATTTTTACCTGAGCGGAGGTATGAATTTTTCTGAAAATGCGATTACCAATTTCAGCAGTACGGATTCTTTTGGAAAGACAACCTATATCCCGGTCAACGTGAACGGAAATAATAACTGGTATTCTTATGGCTGGTGGACCTCAGGAGAAGGTGACAAAAAACTTAACCATGGTTTATCGCCTGAGGCCAATGGTGGACGATCAAAGAATTATATTAACGGAAAAGAAAACATCAATACCTATGCAAATCTTTCCATGCATTATTTTATGCGGTATTCCGTTAAGGAAAAATATAATTTCAATATAGGTCCAAAGGTTACACGGACTATTTCAAAATCATCACTTCGGCCTTCGGCGGATAATAATTACTGGACCTACGGTGGCAGGGCCGAAGGATATGTAAAGCTTCCCTGGAACTTTGAACTGGAATCGAATGTAGAAATGGAGCTGCGACAAAAAACAGCTGCATTCGCTAATAATGTAAATACTACGGTCTGGAATGCCGAGCTGAGCCGCAAATTCATGAAAGATAAATCGCTGAAGATGGGCCTCGTCGCTCATGATATCCTGAATCAGAATATTGGCTTCAATCGTACCATCAACAGCAACTTTATCAGCGAGCAACGCTATGACAGGCTAAGCCGTTATTTCCTGCTGACAGTTTCCTGGAATTTCAATAAAATGCCAGGACAAGAAAAAAAATAATATTAATTCATTTAATCGACCATCATGAAGCAAATCCATCTCTGCCTTATCCTTTTGATTTCGTGTCGTGCGACAAAAGCGCAACAGATTTTTTTAGATAAAGTAAGTATCGATTATGCAAAAACAGTAGCGGTATGGCCGCTGATGAAAGAATTAGAACCTGAGTGGTTTGAACAGAGCAAAAAATATATCCCAAAGGAGACAATCAGTTATTTCAACTTCAGCAGTGAAGGAAATAAATCCGTTTATAAGCGAACCAAAGAAGCGGATATTCCCCGCAATATGTGGTTCAAACCTTTTGCGGATGAAAATACCGTATTTAATGATTATAGTAACGGCTCTACGATTACGCAAAAACCCATCTATGAAGAAACTTACCTGGTGCAGGACAGCCTTCTGAAGATCAAATGGAAGATAACTGCCGATACAAGAAATATCGCGGGTTTTGAGTGCCGGAAAGCAATCGGTATTTTATTTGACACGGTTGCTGTTTTTGCTTTTTATACCAATGAGATCATGATTAGCGGTGGCCCCGAAGGCATTCACGGACTACCTGGTATGATATTGGGAATGGGTATTCCCCGTTTGCATACAACCTGGTTTGCAACGAGAGTCAGCCAGGAGGTAAACGCAAAACTCATCGCTCCTGCTACCAAAGGTAAAAAGCAAACCAGGAACTCTATGATTAATACATTGAATACAGCTTTGAAACGCTGGGAGAGCTATGGTCAGAAGCTGATCCTGGCTTTTGTCATCTAGTTTATCGGCAAATGATGATTCTTGGTCCAGTGAATTTTTTATTTCAACAATTCAAAAACAAAACTTTCTTTCGGCTTTATTTCAAAGCCTTCCATCGGTATACTATTTCCGGAAACAACATCTTTTAGTTGTTTAAAACCAGTTGTTCTCTCCGCATAATAATTCCAGTCGGGTTTCATTGATTTATCGCCGGTATTGGAAATCACCATCACTGTTTGCTTTGCATCATACCGGAAATAAACATACAATCCATTTTGAGGTACATACTGCATCAGCTTTCCTTTTGCAATGGCTGAAGAAGTCTTGCGGAAGTTTGCCAATGAAGATACATAGGTAAATGCCTGCTGCTCCTGTTCTGTTCTCCCTTCCTTCGTAAATTTATTTACCGTATCCTCTTTCCATCCACCCGGAAAATCTTTGCGTACTTCTGCATCAGTGGGGTTCTTGAAATTTTTCATCAGGATCTCGGTACCATAGTACATTTGAGGAATGCCTCTTAATGTAAGCAGCCAGTTGATGGCCATTTTATATTTATTATAATCTTCACCAACGACAGAATAGATCCTGTCCAAATCATGATTGTCCAAAAAAATGCAATTCCTTGTTGGATCTTTATAAAGGATATCCTGCGCTAAAGTAGAATACAACCTGTTAACACCATCAGTCCAACTAAAAGGTTGCCGTAATGCATCGATCATAGCATTTGTAAGCGGGAAATCAGTAATGCCCGGGCAATTGTGCTTAAAGGGAACGGTCAAATTGTTTTCGGAAAACCATGCTGCATTTACAACAGAAGGTACCAGGGTTTCACCGAACACGGTTAATGACGGAAACTCTTTTGCCAGCGCATCATTGATTTTATTTAAAAACTCACCATCGCTATAAAAATAAGTATCGATTCTCCAGCCATCAATTCCAAATTCCTCGGTAGCCCAGATGGCGTATTGGATCAAAAAATTAGCCACCAAAGGATTTCGCTGGTTAAGGTCTGCCATAAAAGGAGTAAACCACCCATTAACTGAAAGTTTTCTATCAATATCCGATGCATAGGGATCAACGATCGGTTGATCTTTATAGGAAGAATTGGTATACGAGGGCCATTGATTCACCCAGTCTTTCATTGGCATATCTTTTATTGACCAATGATCATCACCTATATGATTGTACACCGCGTCCTGGATAAATTTGATTCCTTTACTATGCGCTGCGTTCACCAATTTTTTATAGGCGTCATTACCACCCAATCTCCGGTCAACTGCATATTGATTGGTAAATGCGTAACCATGGTAAGTGCTTCTTGATATACCACCCTCCTGTGTCCTTGTCATATCGTTTTCTACCACAGGTGTTGGCCAGATAGCAGTTACTCCCAATTCGTTGAAATAATCCAGGTGATCCTCTATTCCTTTTAAATCACCACCATGACGATCAAAGGGATTCGCCCTGTCGTGACCTGTGTCACGCATATCAGTAAAATAATCATTGGAAGGATCGCCGTTGGCAAACCTGTCAGGCATGAGCAGGTAAATAAAATCGGCTTGTGTTACTCCCTGTATCCTTGTCTTGCCATTTTCTTTACTGCGGGCTTTTAATTCATATTTTATTTTGACCGCTTTGGATGGTGGACCAAAACTAAATGTTCGTGCACCGGGTTTAGCGTTTTTATCAATAACCAGGTCAAGAAAAACATAATTGGGATTTTCAACCCGTTGAATTGCCTTTAAGGTTACTCCCTCCGCCAATTTCATCCCTGCAGGAGATAATTTATACATGGGAATTTTTTCCGCTATTCCTTCCTGGTGAACGATCAATTGAAGTTTTGGATTCTTCATTCCTACCCACCAATGCGTGGGATATAAATCCTGGCTCCAAAGAGGAGTACTTATAATAAGAAGAGCACAAATAGCTAAATGCCTTTTTTTCATATGTGAAGTTTTAAGGGATCTGGCAAATTGGAACTTGCCGGGAGAAAAGTTTGTGGTACACTAAACTTTCTCATTCAAAATTTTTAAGCCAGCGCTTTTTCTTCTTTAATGCGCATAGCACCGGGATCATAAACATAGATGACGCTTATAGCGGCGCACAACATAAAAATGCCCGCCAGTACTATGGCATATACCGGTTGGTTGTTGTAGACATTTTTAACCATCGGACCGCCAACGATCCCATTCAGTATTTGAGGCATGGTGATAAAGAAATTAAAGATACCCATGTATATTCCCATCTTTCCTGGTGGTATCGAACCCGACAGAATTACGTAAGGCATTGCCAGGATGCTTGCCCAGGCTACTCCCACACAAGCCATCGAAAAGATCAGGAACTCTTTATTGGGAGCAAAGAAAAATGAGATCAGCCCTACACCGCCAATGATTAATGAAAGTGCATGCGTCTTCTTTCTACCAATGCGGAAAGCCAACGCCGGAAGACACAAAGCATAAACAGCGGACACTGCATTATACACCGCGAAAATAACACCCGTCCAATCCTGTGCTTCACGGTATGCTTTTGAACTTTTATCTTCTATGGGTAAATGAAAAATATGTGTTGCTATGGAATCAGTGGTAAACACCCACATACCAAACAAAGCGAACCAACTGAAAAACTGAACCAATCCTAACTGCTTCATGGTCTTTGGCATTTTTTTCAGATCGGTAAAAATGCTCATGATGCCCGCATGACTTTCCTCACTCTTGCCATGATATTTTTCATATTCTGCAGGTGGATATTCTTTTGTTTTTATAACGGTCCAGATAATACTTCCAATAAAAACAGCGGCGCCAATATAAAAAGCAGTCTTTACGTTGGCCGCTACGACTCCCGCAGGTGCTTCGTTTGAGATACCCACCCAGTTATGTAATATATAAGGTAAGAAAGAACCGACCACAGCTCCTATTCCGATGAGGAAAGTTTGAACAGAAAAGCCAAGTGTTCGTTGAGAGTCGGGTAAGTTGTCTGCCACCAATGCACGAAATGGTTCCATCGCCAGGTTAAAACAGGCATCCATGATCATCAAAAACCCGGCACCTATTATTACTAATGGAGCTATGCTTCCGAGTATCCCGGCATTAGGCATCAATGTAAGAGCACTTGATGAAAGAATGGCCCCTGCTAAAAAATATGGCCTTCTTCTACCCAGGCGGTTCCATGTTTTATCACTGTAATACCCCACAATTGGTTGGACAATTAATCCTACTAATGGGGCAGCTAACCAAAACCAGGATAAATGCTCCACATCCGCACCATAGTTTCTTAGAATACCGCTGGCATTTGAATTTTGTAATGCAAATCCAAACTGAATTCCAAGAAACCCAAAACTCATATTGAATATTTGCCAAAAACTTAAATGAGGCTTGGGAACAAGGTCATCTTTGTCCAGAATATAAGAGGAGGAGGCCATAGCAGTCGTTAATTTTTAGCTTTAGGCCGGGAAGATAATAATATTATGTAACAAGTACACATTTAGGATTGAGAAAAAAGCCTCCCGTTCCTGAAATTCTACCAGCTAAACGCATTACCCGTTCCCGTCAAAATGAATGGCTAAATAACAAACCCGTTTGGAATGATTGCTCCTTTTTTAACCACTACTATTCCATCTTTAATAGTGTAGAGTGGCTGATCAGTATTCTCCAAATGAGAACCACCATTGATCCGGACATCATCGCCGATGCGGCAGTTTTTATCAACAATGGCATTATTAATATAACAACGGTTGCCAATACCTAATAAAGGAACACCCTGTGCTTTATCCTTTGCAATATCAGTAAGCGTTTCGTAATAATCACTACCCATGATATAAGTATTCCTGACTGTAGACCCATGCCCTATCCGGGAACGTATACCGACAACACAGGTATCCATACGTGATGCGTTAATGATGGAGCCTTCAGCAATAACAGATTTCTCCAACGTTGTACCGCTGACTTTTGCAGGAGGTAACATCCGGGCACGGGTATAAATGGCCCTGTTGTTATCAAATAAATTAAAGTCGGGCAGATCGGCTGTCAAACCCAGGTTGGCTTCGAAGAAGGAATAAATATTACCGATGTCAGTCCAATAACCATCATATTGGTAGCTCGCTACTTTGCATTTGTCGATAGAATGAGGAATAATTTCTTTACCGAAATCAGTTGCATCGAGATAATTATTTTGCAGGTAATCGAATAAGAGCTTACGATTAAAAATATAAATACCCATGGATGCAAGGTATTTTCTGCCGGCTCTCTGCATCTCTTCGCCAGTATCGCTTACCCATTCACCTAACACGTCTTTCTTTGGTTTCTCAATGAAAGATGTAATCAATCCATTTTCATCTTTTTTTAAGATGCCAAATTCAGGAGCTTCCCTGTCCCCAACGGGAATGGTCGCTATAGAAATGTCTGCCCCTGTTTTTTTATGATTGTCCAGCATTTCCTGGAAATCCATTTGATACAGTTGATCGCCTGACAAGATCAATACATACTCACTTTCAAACGGAGTGATATGGCGAAGACTTTGCCGGACAGCATCTGCTGTACCCTGGTACCAGGTCGGATTGTCCGGCGTTTGCTCTGCTGCCAGGATATCTACAAAAGCTGAACTAAAAGCACTGAAATGGTAAGTATTTTTTATGTGCCTGTTTAGAGATGCTGAGTTGAATTGCGTCAATACAAACATGCGGTTAATACCCGAGTTCATACAGTTAGAGATAGGAATATCTACGAGCCGATACTTTCCCGCAATTGGAACAGCCGGTTTGGAACGGCTTGCTGTCAATGGATATAATCTTGATCCGGCGCCTCCACCTAATATTACAGTGAGTATTTCTTTAGAAATTGACATAGGCAAACTTGTTTTTGATAATTATACAGAAAAGTTAAGTAACAATTTGTATAAAAATTCCAACAAAAAATTATTTGATCAATATTTTTTTAACTGTTACTTCAAAGTTTTATAAAGATCAATATACTGTTGTGCCGAAGAATCCCATGAATGATCGATCGTCATCATGTGACTGCGCATCCATTGATACAGGTCGGGTTTATTCGTATATAGATCGATTGCTCTTCCTACGGAGTAAGTAATATCACCAACACTGGCCTGGTCGAAGCGGATACCATAGCCCTGCCAGTCACCAAAATCCTTAAT
Organism: Terrimonas pollutisoli; assembly: GCF_029360765.1. Classification (GTDB taxonomy): domain Bacteria; phylum Bacteroidota; class Bacteroidia; order Chitinophagales; family Chitinophagaceae; genus Terrimonas_B; species Terrimonas_B pollutisoli. The sequence continues at coordinate 159,517 of NZ_JARKNA010000011.1, forward strand.
CGTATCTTTTAATCCACCAATGCTCCTAACCATTGGCACCGTTCCGTAGCGCAAAGCATACATCTGGTTTAAGCCGCAAGGTTCAACGCGGCTTGGCATCAACAAAAAATCAGCACCAGCATATATCTGGTGACTCAGTGGCTCGCTGTATCCTATATAGGAGTTATAATATCCATTGAAGTGGTGCTTCATGTGATCCAGTTGTTCTTCCAAATAACCTTCTCCTGAACCAAGCACTAGAAAATTAGCTTTACCATGATGGTGATAAATTGACTGGGAAATAGCTTCAGGCAAGAGGTCGGCAGCTTTCTCTCCTACCAATCTCCCGATAAAAGCAATTAGTGGCTTTTCGGGGTCAAGACCAAACTGGTCGCAGATCTCTTTCTTATTTTTCTTCTTTCCTTTTTCTACCAGTTCCTTGTCATAGTTTTTTATAAGGAAATTATCTGTTTCAGGGTCCCACACCTGTGTATCTATACCATTCAATACACCAAAACTTTTCCCCTTTTCATATTCAAAAAGATTTTCCAAACCATTGGCCGAGTGTTTTAGTTCATCAAGGTAACTGTAACTAACGGTTGTCACTTTCCAGGCACATTTAACAGCGGAGGCCATTGGATTGATGGTGTTGTTCCAATCCAGCAAACCCCATTTCCAACTGTCATAGGCAGGAATAAGATAATATTTATCCCAGCTGATCCACCCCTGGTATTGACCATTGTGTACTGTAAATACCGTGGGAACATCCGCCAGCCTCAGGCGAAATTGATAACTATGCTTAACCATAAAAGGTATAAGCCCTGTATGATGATCGTGGCAATGTATGATATCCGGGACATGTTCCCATTGGCTTAGCCAATCGCAAACGGCAATCTGGAAAGCTGTAAACCGTTCAGTGTCGTCATCATACCCGTAAATTTTTTCTCTATCCAGCAAGCCATTTATATCTACTAAATAAAGATCGAAACCGAGTTTGTTTGTCTTTTCACGAATAACACTATAATGAAACCTATAGGACCCGAGATTCTGGCCACCTTCATGCACCAGTTCCCAATTATTCTGATACAGAAATTTTGTACGATACATCGGCATCACCACTTTTGTAACATGACCTAATTCGGCCTGGTATTTTGGCAACGCACCTACTACATCTCCAAGGCCACCGGCTTTTGCCACGGGATAACACTCTGCTGAAACATGTACAATTTCCATTCAAAAAAAATTGTGTTGAAGTAATTATTTTCAAATTAAGGTGTTTTTCCCATTGCTCCATTGTTATAATTAAAAATTTTTCACTAGCTGATTTATTTCTATTTTCAGTGCTTAAATAAAAACCCACGACTGCAATGAATCAACAAACAAAATGGTCGCAATTTGGAACACTTATAAGTGTATTCTTTTTTTGGGGCTTTGTTGCTGCAAGCAACGATATCTTAATTCCCGTTTTTAAAGAAAATCTTCATCTTTCACAAGTACAGAGCCAAATGGTTTCTTTTGCGTTCTATGTGGCTTATACGGTCGGATCAATTATTTACTTTTTGATCAGTAAAGCCCGGGGCGGTGATATTCTCAATAAAATCGGCTATAAAAATGGAATAGCACTTGGCTTAATTATTTCAGCAATCGGTACCTTGCTATTCTACCCTGCTGCCGAGCAATCATCTTTTGCGTTGTTCATTTCCGGGCTGTTTATTGTTGGCCTTGGTTTTTCTTTACAACAGACCGCAGCTAACCCGCTTGCAATCATAATGGGTGATCCAAAGTCAGGCGCACAGCGATTGAGCATGGCGGGTGGTGTTAATAATTTTGGAACTACTATTGGTCCGCTCTTAGTGAGTTTCGCCATTTTTGGTTCGGTTGCATCTGGCAATAGTAATGCTGATATTAGCAGTATTAAAGTGCCCTACCTGATATTGGGAGCTGTCTTTATCCTCGTAGCAATCGTTTTTAAATTTTCCGCCGTTCCTAATAAGATAGACCTGGATGCTGTCGCCGAGGAAGAAGCCGGTCAGGAAAAAGAAAAGGTGCTGCACAGAAGTGGGCCGACAAAATATCCGCAGCTTGTATTAGGCATGCTGGCCATATTTATATATGTGGGGGTGGAAGTAAGTACAGCTGCAAACCTTCCCGAGTTTATGAAACAACATATAAAAGGAGAAGATGGAGGTATATTCCCCACTGATAAAATTGCGCCATTTGTATCCTTATACTGGGCGAGTTTAATGATTGGTCGCTGGACGGCTTCGGTTGGAGCGTTTGCCCAATCAAAAAGCCTCAGGCAAATTTTACGATTCCTGATGCCTTACATAGCATTTGGTGTGTTCTTGCTGGTAAACTGGATAGCCGACCATGATCTCACGCCATTTTATATATACGCAGTAGTGATACTCGCTATAATAATTGGTGATATATTAAGCAAAGGGAATCCAGCCCGTCAGTTGCTAATTTTTAGTCTAATGGGGATCGTGGCTTTATTTATCGGTATAATAGCTGATGGTATGATCAGCGTTTATGCATTTATTAGCGTAGGTCTCTTCTGCGCTACTTTATGGCCTTGTATTTTTACCCTGGCCATTGCGGGTTTGGGGAAACACACCAACGAAGGAGCCAGTCTTCTTATCATGATGATCATGGGTGGAGGTATTGTAAGCTTATTACAGGGATGGCTGGCTGCCGACAATCTTTTGGGTATACAATGGTCATACCTCGTTGGCATTGCCTGCTTCCTATATCTTGCTTATTATGCCTGGAGTGTAAAAGGCATTTTAAGAAAACAAGGAATAGAATATGATGAGAAAGTAAGTGTCGGAGGTCATTAACAAATCAATTCATTTACTTCGTACATTTATCGCCCCGTTACGACAAAAGTAACGGGGCTTATTTATAAAAATAAAACACGATGGCTGATAAATCCGGCTTAGAAGCTCTGGCAATAGGAATTGATATTGGAGGCACAGGAACAAAGTTTGGTATAGTTGACAGGGACGGAAATGTTCTTTTTTCAAGTGAGATTTCCACCAGGAAACACGCAGAAGTAGATAGTTTTATTGACGATCTGTACTCGTCTTTGTCTGTATTAATAGAAAAAGCCGGTGGCATTGGCCGGATGAAAGGAATTGGCGTCGGAGCCCCAAACGGTAATTATTACACCGGGACGATCGAGTATGCGCCCAATCTTCCCTGGAAAGGAATTATCCCGCTGGCCAAATTGATTGAAGCAAAATTCAAATTGCCGGTAACTCTTACTAACGATGCGAATGCTGCTGCAATTGGTGAAATGATGTACGGTGCGGCCAAAGGAATGAAGGATTTTATCATGATCACTTTAGGCACCGGCGTCGGAAGTGGCATTGTTGCCAACGGTCACCTGATCTATGGTCATGATGGTTTCGCAGGCGAACTCGGGCATACCATTATCATTCCAGACGGCAGAGTGCACCCGGGAACAGGAAAAAAAGGTTCACTGGAAAGCTATGCATCGGCCACGGGTGTTTCTAATACCGCCCTTGACCTGATGGAAAAAACAGACACTCCCAGCATACTTCGCGACATTCCCAAAAAAGAAATCGATTCAAAAAAAGTATACGAGGCAGCCATCAAAGGCGATGAACTGGCCCGCTATATTTATGATTTTACAGGCCGGATTTTAGGACTCGCTTTGGCCAATGCGGTGATGTTTTCAAGCCCCGAAGCCATCATACTTTTTGGTGGACTGACCAAGGCCGGCGACCTTATTTTAAAACCAACCAAGGAGCATATGGAGGCAAACCTGATCCAGGTTTTCCAGAATAAAGTCAAGATCCTAATCAGTCATTTAAAGGAATCTGACGCCGCCATCCTCGGAGCAAGTGCCCTGGTTTGGGAGGCGAATTAGCTTTATAAAATACTTTTTTTCAGACTGCAAAAGCTTCAACGACTCAGTTGAAGCTTTTTCTTTTAGAGAAATATTCCCTGCCATTTTTTCCGATAGTCATCGCCCGGCTTTTTGTCCGGTAGAACATATCTCTCCTGTTTTCGTCACTGGGACACCCAAGCTAAATTTCAAGGTTAAAAAGCTCAACTAATTCAGATTGCTCCTCGTTTTTAATGACCAACCTGGAATATTTGTTTTTTGAGTAAGGGGTTGTGATTGT
>NZ_JARKNA010000012.1 GCF_029360765.1 Terrimonas pollutisoli
TTTAACATCCGCATCAACCACGTCTTCCACACACCAATCCCCATAATTACAAGCAACGCCTACCAGCAGGTTCCGTACAACTAAGAGTTCATCGTTGGCCCTTCAGGCCCGACGAACTCTTAGTTGTTAGCTGTTGTTTTAGTCCGTCAATTTGTATTTATCCCTATACTCAAACAGCGTTGATTTCATGTTATTAAAAGTGTACTTGTCTTGTTTAAGTTTGTCATACTCCGATTGTGCATTATCAAACTGCTTGTACTCTCCAAAAATTATAAGTCTGACAAACTTGTCCAGGTTAATATTCTGGTCTTGTAATAATTGTGATATGTCAGATTTAGTTTTGCTTTTTTCAAAATACGGAACAATGAAGTTGAGAACATTGTCTGTCATCTCTCTTTTTAGTTCTTCGATGTCAGTATTTAAATCTACGTCGAACCATTTGTCAATATTGTATTTCAGTTTACCAATTCTTTGTCTGATTGCACAAATTGGTTCTGTAGGATATTCTGGAATTGTTCCGTCATGGTACGTATAAAAAGTCAGCCAATATTCAGGTAAGAAAAGTCCTGTGTTAATTGTAAAAGAGATATGGTCTTTTGAATAGAACGAGCTTTTTTGAACATTTATAATTTGTCCAAGGTCTTGAAGTTGTCGATAAAAATTGTTCCCTTTCTTTTTAAAGCCCAATGGCTTTAAAATTTTCTGAAAACAATCCTTAATTATAATGTCAAAATTTTGTTCTGTAACGGTCTTCATAAAATAACAGCTAACGTGTGTATTATCGCAATATACGAAACCCTAAATCGGTGTAAAAAAATATTGTTGCTTTCATTATCAATAATTTAATCGCATTTATGCAAGAAGCAAATGAATTGCGACAATACAACTACACTATCAGCTCTTTTATGTCCTCGATTGGACTTAAAATATTCAAAATATCCTTGTTGGAAACATGCAAATAACGCAATGTGGTCTTTATGTCATTGTGCCCAAGAAGTTTCTGGATAAAAACCACATCAGTTCCTTTATCCAATAAATGGGTAGCAAAACTATGCCGTAGCATATGCATACTTCCACCTTTTTTTATACCAGCTTTCTCTTTGGCTGCGTGTATGATTGACTCCAGGCTTCTGACACTATAAGCCCTCTCCCTTTTTTGCCCTTCAAACAAAAACTGGCATGGATGATAAGCTAACTTATACTCCCGTAGCATTACCAACATGGCCGGGCTCAGACTGATCACCCTGTCCTTTTTACCTTTTCCCTTTCTCACAATCAGCAATTTCCTGTCTTCATCAAGATCCGTCACCAGTAACCCCGTGATCTCACTTACACGCAATCCACAACTATAGCCTAGCATGATCATCGTTTTATGCTTTATATTAATAATAGCCCGGAGCAATGCGGCTATTTCTTCCTTACTCAAAACTTTTGGCAATTGGATCGCTTTTTTTGGCCTTGGTATATCCCAAAAAAACTTTTCCCTTTTCAGCACCTGCTCATAATAAAATTTCAGCGCATTCATCCTGCTATGCAGTGTGTTTTCTGTCAGTTTTAATTTATCTGCGCAGTATTGCAGATAATCTTTTATTCTGCCAGTATTGAATATGTCTGCAGGATGATGCTTAATGGTTTTTAAAAACACAGCCATTTCATTCAGGTATGTTTTCTTCGTAGATGAGCTATATGATTTCAATACTAATATCTGCTCCATAGACGAAAGTACATGCCTATTGACTGGATGTATTAAGCCTTTTATACCGGCAGTAATTATTTTGCCGCCCGAAGCAGCAGGCTCTTTTTGTATAACTTTATTTGCGGGGATAGAAGGGCTGTTTTTCTTTTTGGCGGCCAGGTAGGCATGCAGCGTTGACTGGTCAATAACGGCCTTATCCTTTATGGCAAAATAAACGAGATTGTAATGCATCTTGCTTAATGGAAGCCACCAGCATTTATTTGTCTGGCTCCATTTAATCCCGGTTATTTTTCTAATAATACTGTTGAGAGCGGTATTATTGTCGTAATAAATACCAATACATTCCTGTTGGCGGTGGTAAAGTGGTTTCAGGCTTACCGGTGTCATACCTGAATTTACAAAATGTAAAGGGAAAATTCATTAAAGGGGAAAGGATTACTTATTTTTTATCTGCAACCATTTTTTCCAGTAAGGCTACCTTCTCCCTTTCAGTTTGTAATAATCTTTCGTACAGTTTTTTGTTTTCCTCCATTGCCTCAATATACTTTTCAAATGGATTGATTGTACATTGATAATTCATATTAACGGCATTATCATTAAAAGTGTTTGAAATTATATTGATAGCAGTCTCGTTAGAAAAATTTTTTATTGCGTCAGTCGGTACTTTTAATGCCTTTGCCACTTTCTCCAGCATCTCCTTATCTAAAGCTTCTTTCTGCTCCAACGCTGACACAGCTTGCTGGCTTAAGCCCAACTCCATCGCCAGCGCCTCCTGCTTGATGCCAAGTATTTCTCTTATCCTTTTTACGTTGCGGCCCTCATGTACTGTTTTTTCTGTCATAACAATTCCGTTTGGGTAAAGATAAATTATCCGACCCTTGTAAAAAACAATCGCACATCGGTAAATTACAAACAGCCAGGCGCCTGAATAGTAACTCAGTCAACCAGGTTCTTTTGTAATTTTTTTATTACCTGCTTTTCTGTCAAGCCCTCCTTCAGCATTTGCATGGCCTGGCCCGTCAGGCACTGGTATACCTTCCTATCACGCTTGTATATTGGAAGCTGCCGGTAGATAAACGACCCGATGACTGACGCTTTGGCTAACAGTCTGGCATATCGCATTGTCTCCCGGAAAGCTTTACCTGTCTTTACCCTTTTGCCGGATAATGAGCTTTTCTTTCGGGCATAATGATCGTTGCCCAACTGGTAAAAGCAAATACCACAAATGGTACCCTTTATTTTGATTGGTCCTGCTTGTCTGGCCATAATGAAAGAAAACAAATAAAGCTAATTGAGGCAACCGTATTAATACTGTATTATTTTCCGCCCGTAACCCAATTTAACAATCGCTACTTTAGGACGAGACAAACACGCTGTCAAAGGCTGGATACCGGCAGGATAATGTATGGCCGAGGCAGGGTAAAAGCGTTCAAAATGTAGTAAGCCACTCACCGTTCCGTATGAAACAGCCATCGCTAAGACCATTGCAGGTTGGATGCCGTGACAGGGGCATTTCGACCTGCCGGAAATAAAAAGAGTCCCTTGCTAAAGGAACTCTTAAAAGCGGTCAGGTTAAATAACAATTTAAAATCCACGCTGCCCGCCGCCTCTTGGTTGCGGCAGTTCTTTGCGGGGCAGCTTTTCATCCCTCATCGCTGCATTGTACACAAAGGATGCTACAATTACCGATATCTGTTGCAGGTCTTCTGCAACCAGGTGATCGTACGAATCCATATTGGTATGGTGTGTCCGTGTATCATACTCGATAGGATCCTGTATAAACTGGAAACCCGGCAAGCCCACGGCATCAAATGACTGGTGATCGGTGCCACCGGTATTGGAGATGGTAACCGTCTTTGCTCCCATTTCATTGAATGGCGCCAGCCATTGTGTAAAAATGTCTTTTACTTTTTCATTGCCCTGCAGGTAAATGCCCCGCACCTTGCCCGTACCATTATCAATATTGAAATAGCTGGAAAATTTACTGTGCTCCGGTTTTAATACCATATCAGCCGGGTCGGCAAAATGATTTTTTACATAGCCTCTTGAACCCAGCAATCCCTGTTCTTCGCCACCCCATAGAGCGATGCGGATCGTACGGCGTGGCTGTATGTTCAATGCTTTTAAGATGCGAACGGCTTCCATCATCACGGAGCAGCCCGCCGCATTATCGGTAGCACCGGTAGCTGCCTGCCAGCTATCGAGGTGGCCTCCGAGCATGACGATCTCATCTTTCAATGCAGGATCGGTTCCTTTTATTTCCGCTACTACATTATATCCCTTGGTATCTTTTTCGTTGAACGTTGTTTTTATATCCACATCCAGCTTAACCGGAATACCTGATTTTGCCAGCCGGCAAATGGTTCCATAATCTTCTGCCGTGATCATGATGTCTAAAAAATTATCCGGCGATCCGGCAGCATAAGCCCCCCCACCCTGTACAAACAAGGTTCCGTCATGGCCCCTTGGGCTGGAACTTAGTATCGCAATGGCACCTTCTTTTTCGGCCAGCTCTTTTAGTTTGTTGGCAACAGATCCGGCGCCACGGCTGCGCTGAAAGTCCCGCATGCGGCGTTGCTGTGCGGTATCGGTGCCCTGGCTTTGTCCACGTGATTGCTGTGGTTTGGCATTGGCCATTTTATCCAAATCATCATCGCTGAAGCGCCTCGCATCGGCAGTGAATGTCTGACGTAGGGTATCATTGCGGTACAATAAAACAATTTTGTTTTTAAGCTGGCCTTTATATTTTTCCAGGTCGGCAGAATCTTTCGCTTCGATCATCATTATCTCTGCGCTTTGCAAACCTTTGGTGCCCTTTGTCCATGTTTTGGGATAAGCGATCATGGGCTTGTAGTAAGGTGCGGTCAATGCCACGTAGCTTTTTTGCAGCTCCCACCCTTTTCCAAATTCACCCCATGGTTCGAGGTTAGCATTTACCAATCCCCATTGGGTTAATTCCGATTTGGCCCAGTTAGCGGCTTTGGTGTAGCCGGGCGACCCGGCAAGCCTTGGGCCATTAGCATCGGTCAGGTGAAAAGCGATGTCCATCACCTTTGAATTTTTTGTGCCTTCTTCTTTGATCTTGTTGATAGTGGTGAGATCCAGTTTTTCCTGGGCAAAAACGGACAGTGTAACAAAAAGAAATAACCCTAAAGCCTTTAGTTTTCTCATGTTGATTGTTGTTTTAAAAAGTAAAATGAATTCCGGGTGAGATTGAAGCCCGGAACTTAGACGAGAGTGGAAAGTAAAAACTTTCGGAAGAACAGAGATTTTTAAATGATTATGCTTAGCAGGATTTGAGTGGGGAATTAGATTCCGCAACATTAAAAAATGGCATTTATTATTTCCGTGAGTTCAAAACAGGCTACTAGCTAATGGAAACATAACTGCGCCAATCATCATAATCATCATGATCAGCGTTCCCGCTTATTTATTCACTGAAGTATCAGGCAATATAAAATTGATAGTATCCTTGGGGCCGCCGCAGTTCAGCATGCCATCCTTGTATTTCGGATGTTTAGTACCCAGGTAAGGGTTGCGCACCTCATCGGTCTTACTGAGCCAATATCCCGGCTGATCTTCACCAAACGCCATAGGACATTCCTGCCAATACAATTTGCCCTGGTCATATTTCACTACGATAAACAAGAGACGCAGGTTCTCTGATAAATTATTTAAAGCAGTTCGCTTTTGATCAATAGCAGGTTCTTTTAATATATTGGCGATCTCATTCCTGGCATTGCTCAATGGATCAAGCGCCGATTCGTAAATGCCGGTGGTATCTACCTTCAGCTCTTCAATCTTCAAACTATCCAGGGCTGTTTTTAACTGGTTGCCCTGCGTGGCTATCGCCGCAGTATCCCAGTTGACAAAGGCTTCCGACATGCCATAGTAAGCATCCAGCGCCGTTTGCACCGATTGATTGAATGCCGGGCTGTGTTTACTAACTGACAGTGCAACTGGTTTTGGCCCCTTAGGCCCTTTTTTACCCTTAAATGCATACCATATATAGCCAGCCAGTAGCAACAATATAATGCCGAGAATAGCGAAAACCTTTTTCATGAAGAATAGAAATATTTTTCACAAATGTAAATCAAAGCCGGTAGAGCCGGTAATCCTTATTTTTGCGGCGAATTTTTCGGCGGGTGTGGAAATATGGAAATGCAGGAATATACGAACGTGAAAGTGTGCAATGAGATAACAGGAATGGATGAATACAGATAAACCAATTAACGAATAAACGGACTAATGTATAGCGGTTTCAACCTTGAACACCCGGCCCTGAACTATAAAACTTAACAACTAAAAACTTTAAAACTTTCCATGTTAGCAGGATTACAAAATGTGACGTTTGAATTTGGCGCAAGGGTGATCATTGAAGATGCAACCTGGCATATACAACCCAACGAACGTATCGGCCTGATCGGGTATAATGGTACAGGCAAATCAACTCTATTGAAATTACTGGTGGGACAATATTCTCCTTCAGCCGGCACGGTAGAGCGCAGCCGCACTACCTCCATTGGTTACCTGCACCAGGATCTGTTGAGCTTTGATACCAACGACAGTATTTTACAGGTAGCATTGGGTGCATTTGAAAAAGTGTTGCAACTGGAAAAAGAAATTGAAGAGTTGGGTAAAGAGCTCGAAAAAACCGGTGACGAAAAAACTTTGTATGAATACACCGACAAGTTGCATGAACTGGAAACACTGGGTGGCTACAACATTCATCATAAGACAGAAGAAGTATTACAGGGGCTTGGTTTTTCCAATGCCGATCTCAATCGTCCTTATAAAGAATACAGTGGTGGATGGCGGATGCGGGTATTGCTGGCTAAAATGATCTTGCAGCAACCCGATTTGCTATTGCTGGATGAGCCGACCAACCACCTTGATCTTCCTTCTATCGAATGGCTGGAAAAATATTTGCAACATTACCAGGGATCGGTAGTAATTGTGAGCCACGATAAATATTTTTTAAACCGCATGGTGACAAAGATCGTGGAAGTGTACCAGCAGCAACTGCATATCTACAATGGCAACTATGATTTTTATGAAAAGGAAAAAGCTATTCGTATTGAGATGCAGCAAAAGGCCTACGAGAATCAGCAGGACTATATACGGCAGAATGAAAGACTGGTAGAACGTTTCAGGGCCAAAGCCAGTAAAGCGGCCATGGCGCAAAGCATCATGAAAAAACTGGATAAGCTGGAGCGTATTGAAGACGTGGCAATGGAACGCCCTGATATCCGTATCAACTTCAGGGTGGATAAAGTACCGGGCCGGGTGTTGACCGAACTGAAACATGTATCCAAATCATTTGGCGATAATGTAATCGTGGAAGACACTTCTATCGAAATCGATCGTGGCGATAAGATTGCATTGATCGGCGCCAACGGAAAAGGTAAGTCTACCCTGCTGCGCATTATTGCCGGTGTAGAAAAAATTGACAGCGGGGAAAGAAAATGGGGACATAATGTAGAAGAAAGTTTCTATGCACAGCATCAGCTCGAAGCGCTGAATGTCAACAATACCATTTTGGATGAGATGAAAGAATGCGGCAGCCAGATGAATGAGTTGGAGCTGCGTGGTTTGTTGGGTTGCTTTTTATTCAGTGGCGATGATGCCGATAAAAAAATAAAAATATTAAGTGGTGGTGAAAAAGCAAGGGTGGCACTGGCGAAGGTAATTGTGAGCAAAGCCAACTTCCTGATGCTGGATGAACCTACCAACCACCTGGATATGCATAGTTGCGACCTGTTGATCGATGCGTTAAACAAATACCAGGGCAGTATTATCCTCGTTAGCCACGACCGGTATTTTGTTTCCAAAACAGCCAACAAAATTTGGGAGATCGTAGATCACAAGGTAAAAGAATTCAAAGGTGGCTATGACGAATGGGTGGCGTGGAAAGAGAGAATGGCTAAGCAGGCGAAAATGGAAGCGGGTGGTCAAAAAGGTGAAGTGAAAAGTCAAAAGGCAGAAGTGAACCCTTCGACTTCGCCCAGGGTTAATGAAAAGACAATAACTAAACCTGCGCCGTCAAACATTCAACCTCAAACTTCAGACTTCAAACCTCAAACTGCTGCACCAATTAATAAAGAGGTAAAAAAGGAACTGCAGAAACAGCAGCGTATTTTTCAACAACTGGAAGAACAGATCGCTGAGCTGAATACAAAGAAAGCAGCATTGGAATCTTCCCTGAGTGATCCTGCCACTTATTCTGATAAAAATAAATTTTTGCAGGCAGAGACAGAATATAAAAAAGCTGCGGAAGAATTGGAAAAATTAAATGTCCGGTACGAAAAGACTTTTGAACTGATCGTTTCATTGGAAGGCAAGTAGCCATTTTTTTGTTGGTATAAACTTTGTGATACGTTTTCTTTTGCAGCAATGGCATGCAAAAAGAAATAACTTAAGATATGTATCAAAACCTAAACCAATGAAAGTAAGCCACAATCATGTTTGTTGAACGCAGGCAAGGTTGTGGCAATTTTATTGGGTAAAAAAATTAAAACCATGCAAATGAAACAAAAAATCAGCAGGTTGCTATTATTGTTTGCCACGGTAGCGCTTATTAGCAGTACATCGCCGGGATGCAAGTCGAAACCAAAAGATGCGGATGTAAAATCATCTGTTGAGACCGCCCTTCGGGCCAATCCTGAAACCAATGGATTAATGGTAGATGTAAAAGATGGCGTTGTTACGCTGAGTGGCGAAACACAAAAAGAAGAAGCAAAAACAAAAGCATCAGAATTGGCGACTGCCGTCAAGGGTGTAAAATCCGTGCAGAACAATGTTAGTGTTGCTCCGCCAGCACCTCCGGTTGAGATCACAGCCGATGATCCGCTTACGGCAGCAGTACGTGACGCTACCAAGGATTTTCCCACCGTGACAGCAACAGTAAAAGACGGGGTGATCTCTGTATCAGGAGAATTGAAATCAGATGCCTGGAAGAAATTGAAAATAGCCTTGGATGGTTTGAAACCTAAACGGGTTGATGCATCCGGATTAAAAATTTCTAAATAACAACTAAAAACTACAACTATGGCACTACAGGATAAATATAAAGAACTCACTGATGCTGCTGCTACATCAGGGGTAAGCAATTTGCAGGTTCGTGAGCAGGACGGTGTTTTATACATCGATGGTGTGGCGCCCAATGGTTCGGTAAAAGATCAGCTTTGGAATATCTATGGAAAAATAGATCCCGATTTTCTCTCAGGCGATGTGGTGATGAATGTAAACGTGGCTCCTGCTGCACCGGGAACCAAAGCCAAAGTGACCACGGAGAAATCGAACCTGAATATCCGTAAAGGCCCTGGTACGGATCAGCCGATAGTAGGTAAAGCAGCTCATCATGAAATAGTAACCCTCGTAAGCAAGACCAACGACCAGTGGTGGCTGGTAAGAACAAAGGACGGAGAAGAGGGCTATGCCTATGCCCAATATCTTACGCCGGAAGGAAGCTAAAAACTCAGCGTCTATAAAAGAAAGGTTGTTTGCAAATGCAGGCAACCTTTTTTATTAAGAAAAATGTCGGACTAGCAGACATCTGCAAATGATATAATCCTGGCGTTGAGAGTCGTGTTGGAATACTAAACCATATTTCCAACTTTATGAATCCGCACATTTGAAAATATCCACAGCATTCAAATGCTTTCTTTTTCGTAACTTTTATTATCTCAACCATTAAACCATGAAATTGCAATTACTTGTTGTTCCCGCTGCGGCGATGGCTTTATTGCTGGCTTTTCGTTTTCATGAATCAGCGGTTCCCGAAACATCCTCAAAGAATAATATCTATGCGAAAAGGAATATCATTAGCTGTAGTCCTGATTGGAACGAATTGAAAGATTGGATCGAAGAAGTTGACATCCCCCCTATGCCAGGCGCTGGTAATTATAAATGGAACATCAATACCAGGAGCGACAGCGCCCAGTTTTATTTTAACCAGGGCATCAATATGTATTATGGCTTTCACATTATTGAAGCCATGGCGTCTTTTAAAAAGGCGGCAAGACTGGATTCTTCCAATGCTATGTTTTATTGGGCACAGGCTTTGGCCTATGGGCCGAATATTAATGATGGTGGCAGTTATGCCGAAAAACAAGACGCCTATGCCATAGCGCAAAAAGCATTGGCGATGTCAGCTAACAGCAGCGATAAAGATAAAATGCTGATATTGGCGCAGACGGTTCGTTATTCAAAGGATTCCTCTGAAAGCCGTGATAGGTTGAATCAGTTGTATGCCGGTAAAATGAAGGAAGCGTATGCAAAATTCCCAAGTGATGCAGACGTTGCCGCTTTATATGCTGATGCACTGATGCTGCAGCATCCCTGGGATCTTTGGTACACCAATGGTAAACCAAAAGAATGGACACCCCGTATCAGGGAAGTGCTGGAAAAAATATTGAGCAAAAATCCCAATCATCCCGGCGCCAACCATTATTATATCCATGTGATGGAGCCCTCTCCTTTTGCCGCCAAAGCGTTGCCCAGTGCTGACCGGCTGGGTGAATCACACCCTGGTCTTTCTCATTTGGTTCACATGCCCTCACATATTTACCTGCGCACCGGTAATTATCAAAAAGGTTCGTTGGTGAATGAAAATGCCGTGAAGGCTTATAAAAATTATTTAAAATTGTTTGCACCGGTAGCGGCCGGCGATTTTATCTATATCATCCACAACCTGCACATGCAAACCAACCATGCCATGATGGAAGGCAACGCTGCATATGCTATTCAATCAGCCAATGAAACAGTGAATAGCGTTCCTGCAGCATATTTAAGTACAGGCGATGCATTTGGAAATTATGCGCAATATATCCATATGACTCCCGTGCTGGTCTATATCCGTTTTGGTAAATGGAGTGAATTATTGTCGATGGCGGCGCCGGATAAGAGCCACGTATACTCAACTATTCTTTATCATTTTGGAAGAGGTATGGCCCAGGCCCGCCAGGGCAAATTAAAAGAGGCCAAACAGGAACTGGAAGCGTTGCTATCATTAAAATCCGATTCATCACTTACATTGCGCATGCCTCCCTTCTCACCAATGCTGGATGGTGCAATTGTTGCGGAAAATTTACTGAGAGGAAGCATTGCCCTGGCCGAGAAAAAATTTGACGAATCAATCGCCGCTTATACAAAGGCTGTAGTAACGGAAGATAATATCGTGTATAACGAACCCCGTGACTGGATGCTTAATCCAAAACATTATTTGGGTAATGCTTTTTTAAAAGCTGAAAAATTTAATGAAGCCAAAGATATTTTTGAAAAAGACCTTCGCTCCAATAATGAAAACGGTTGGGCCCTGTTTGGTTTGTACCAGGTACTCATGAGCGAGGGTAGAAAAAATGACGCGGAAAAGATGCTGGCCCGTTTCAAAAAGGCTTTTGCAAAAGCAGATATACAGTTGTATGGCCCTGTTCTTTAATGTGTCTTTTTTTTCAGCAGCCAATATTAACATCCCACGGTTTAGGCTCATATTGAGTGTTACGAAAAAGTCCCTGAATAGCATTATACCATGCGAAAATGAGACAGTATAATATCCCTCCCGATAGCAATCGGGACGGGGGAAGTTCTTCGGTCTTAGAAAATTTTCGATCGGGGGTGGATTAGTTGCTCGCATATTTATAATTTCATTACATGGTCAGAAAACATGATAATTATTATTACAATAAGAATTTGCAACCTTATGCCAACCGCTTGCGCAAAGAAATGACCAAGGCAGAAGCTTGTCTATGGAAATATATTTTGAGGGCGGGCCAACTCAAAGGTTTTCCGTTCAGACGTCAACGACCGGTGTTGAATTATATTGCTGATTTCATGTGCAAGGAATTAGAGTTGATAATTGAAGTAGATGGGATAACACATCAGTGGGATGATGCCATTAAAAAGGATGAAATCAGGCAAAAAACGCTGGAATCTGCTGGCTTTACTGTACTTCGTTTTAGCGATGAAGAAGTGTTGAACAATATACAGGCAGTTTTTAATTACCTGGAAGATTGGATTGAAAAGAAAATTAATCGACAGGTCTGATCCACCCCCAATTGAAATTTTATCATGGTCAAAGTGCTTCCCCCGCCAGCGGGGGACAACGCATAGTTCTCTGCTCGATCAGTTAGGTACAGCATCTCAAAATAATAATTAGCCCCGTTTTATTTGATTACGAAATCAGGATGAAAGGAATTAATTTCACGTAGTGATCAATTATTCCAGCCTGATGAAGTTTGTGATTTCTGTCTTTTGTCTTATTGTCTTTTCCTGTTCGGCCCTGGCACAAACAAATCCTGCCCGTCCAAAAATCGGCGTGACATTTAGTGGAGGTGGCGCCAAAGGGCTGGCACATATCGGTATCTTAAAAGCCATTGACTCTGCTGGCCTAAAAGTAGATTATGTCACCGGCACCAGCATGGGCGCCGTGATTGGAAGTTTGTACAGCATTGGATATTCGGCTGATTCACTGGTGAAAATTGCCCGTTCTATTGATTGGGATCTTTTGCTAAGTAATCAATCGGGGCTGCGCAGTTTGTTTATGGAAGAAAAAGATGAATACTCCAAGTACGATATTGAGTTGCCCTGGGTGAATAGTCAATTTAAAATAGCTACGGGTTTTTTAGAGGGCCAGGAATTGTGGCTAAAATTTTCAGAATTGTATTTTCCTGTCAGCAATATCAAAGACTTTTCACAGTTCAATATTCCGTTCAGGGGCATTGCAACAGACGTTGGAAATGGCGAGGCCATTGTTTTAAAAGATGGCGAGATCATTACGGCGATTCGTTCCAGCATAGCGATTCCGTCTTTATTTACCGCTTCCAATCATAATGGAAAGTTATTGGTGGATGGTGGTATCAGCCGCAACTTCCCGGTAAGGGATGTAAAGGAAATGGGCGCCGATTATGTAATAGGCAGTACCGTCGCTACGGGATTATTGCCACCGGAAAAAGTAAAAAATATTGTTCAACTGTTATTACAAATCGCTTTTTTCAGGGAGGCGGAGGATGTAAAAAATGAAGTACCGCTTTGTGATATCTATATTCCGTTTAACCTGGAAAAATACAGCATGGCCAATTTTAATGATGCGGAAGAAATACTGGAGATTGGTCTCGAAGAAGGACGAAAAATGTACCCGAAGTTTAAACATTTGGCTGATTCATTAAATGAAAAATATGGGATACAGCCGTTGGACCATCAGCGCCTGCCGGTATTAAAAACTGTTTATATTGATTCGGTACGATCAACTGGTTTTGACAATACTACCCAGGCATTTTTTCTCAATACCATGAACCTTAAATTGCATAAGCACTATACGGCGGTGGAAATTGCTAACATGGTGCGACAGGCATTTGGAACAAGGTATTATAACCGTATCAATTATTCACTGGAGCAAAGAGCTGACAGCAATTATACCATCCTTTTTGATGTGGCTGAAAACCCGCTGAGTTTTTTAAAAGCCGGTTTGCATTTCAACCGGTTTTCGGGCATTGGAGTTATCGCCAACATCACGACCCGCAATTTTCTTTTACCCAATTCACGCAGCCTGGCCACCGTGAATATTGGCGAAAGTTTCCGGATCAAAGGCGAACATCTGCAATATATTGGCCGGTTGAAAGAATTTGGCCTCACATTGAAAGCACAGCTTGATCGTTTTGATGTTACCACCTATGACCTGTATAAACGAACAGGTTTATACAAACAAAATTTTGCAGAAGTCAGTGAAAAATTACATTTCTCACCGGGTAAAAGTTTTACGATTGGCATTGGTCACCGCTTTGAGTGGATCAATTATAATCCCCGCATTTCATCGTCCTTTGAATTCAAAGGGAAAAATAATTTTTCAACGGTATTTTCTTATTTAAAACATAATACACTGGATCGAAATATTTTTCCGCGAAGAGGTATTAAGCTGGATGCTGAATTTGGAAGAGTATTGACACAACAGGTAAGAATCAATTTTCTTATCGATGGTGAGCCGCCAACAAATCCTGATTCATTAAGGACATCTGGTCATCCCTACTGGCGTACATCTTTTTCAGCAGAAGGTTACGTACCACTCAACCACAGATTCACCGCTTTTGCCAATATGCAAACCGGTATCAATTTTAATTACTCCCGCAATATCATGAATGAATTTGTGATTGGTGGCCTGACAAAGATTGTGCGCAACCAGGTATTGTTTGCAGGATTGCAGGAAGCTGTTATTTACTCCCCGGCCGTTGCCACTTTCCAGGGCGGGCTGCGAACTTCTTTGTTTACCGGTGCTTATTTGACCGGCCGGGCCAATGTTCTTTTTAATAACTTTATCAGCCGGAGCGATTTTTTTAAATACGAAGATCTTTATACGGGTTATGCCCTCACCTTCTCCTATAATTTTGCATTAGGACCTCTTGATGTGAGTGTGATGTATTGCGACCAGACAAAAAAAATACAATCCTATATTAATCTTGGAATTCCTTTTTAAGCCGATTGATTGAAATATCGCGGCCGCGGGCCAATATCATCATGCTTGTTTACAATATAATACAGACCAATTTCGCCATTTACAAATTGCCTGGTTTTGGCAAGTGTCAATTTTATTTTATTCGTTGGCTCAGTAAACAACGGAATGCCTTTTCCAAAAATCACCGGGTTAACAAATATCCAGTAGCTATCTATTAAATCAAGCTGCATGAGCATTTTTGTCAAAGCCGGGCTGCCAAAGAGTAGAATGTTTTTTCCATCCCGGCTTTTGATAGCATTAATTTCATCCTGCAGATCTTCACGGATGATGCTTGTATTGGGCAATCCTTCATCCGTCAGCGTTTTTGAAACAACGATTTTGTGAGCCTTATTATACCAGGATGAATAAGCCACGGTACCACTTGAAGCATTAGGAGTATCTTTAGCCGCCGGCCAGTAGCTATTTAATAGTTGATAAGAATTTCGTCCAAATAAAGCGGCATCCGCTTCTTCAGTCAACTGGCATACGAAATCAAGATTTTCTTCACCCACGGGAAAATCATCAAATTCGCCGTTGGGTCCCGCTACAAAACCATCCAATGAGGTATGAACAACCAGAATTAATTTTCTCATCTCTTTCTTTATTTATTAAAAAAATCAGGCGGATTGTGTTTGTGATAATGCATGCGTCAGCAGGGACCTGCTTTGAGCCTTCGACAAGCTCAGGCTGACATTGCTTCGCCAGGCTCAGCATGACAGAGACTAACTGCCCTTTTTGAGATTCATATAATGCTCCCTTTGTTTGGCATCGAAATGTTCTATCGAATAGCGCAATAATGTGCGGGGCATGGTAGCAGCATGTTTATCCAAAAAACTCACGAGTCTTTTTTTATCCTTAGCACCTGCAAAGCGAAGCATCCAGCCTGTTGCTTTATGAATCAAATCTTCCTTGTCTTTTACCAACAGCTCAGCGATCTTAAAAGTGTCATCGAGATCCCCCTGTCGTATAAAATAACAAGTACTTAAAATGGCGGTTCGCCGTTCCCAGATATTCTTTGATTTAGAAAGTTTGTATAATATGTTCCTGGGTTTGTCAAACAGGTAGCTGCCGGTCATATGTAAACAGCCGAGGTCAACAAGATCCCAATTGTTGATCCTGTCATGTCGCTTCATATACAAATTATAAAACTCCTTCAGCCGTTCCGCTGTTATCTTTTTTGTTCTTGACTCTTTATCCATAATGCTAACGGCACCTGCCCGTATCTCATGGATCGGGTTTTCCAGTAGTTTTTCGATCTCATTTACCGGCATACCTGCAAATTCTTTGGCTAAGCTAAACAGCTGCCCCATCTTTACCCCAATGAATTTATCGCCTTCTCCGTATTGTCCTTCACCGGATTTGAAATAACGCTGTATCTTTTTTAATTCAACATCCGATTGATGTTTCTTTACCTCTTCGATAAACTGCTTAGCAGTTAATTGTTTTTTTTCAGCAGTAATTTTTGCCGGCTTTTTTGGTGTGGCTGTTTTGGTTGGCATATGAGCTATTTTTTTAACCTTTTTTTTGCCTCATCCAGCTCTTCATTGTCTTTGATTCTTATTTTGACGATCTTCTGCACCAATGATGCAGGCAAAGGTTTAGCCGGTGTAAAATGAATAGTTGTTCCGGTAGTTTTATAAGGTTGCAATTCTTTTTCGAGTGTTTTTAAAATGCCTTTATTGATGACAACAAGGGAACAATGATCCTTGAAAGCCGCAAAGTGTACCAACGGGCCCAGGTACTTGTAAGTTGGAATTTGATAGCTGATGATCTCCTCTGCCTTCGGTGCCGCTTTTCGGATTGTTTGCCGGAGTTTTTCGAGCATGCTCTTCATGTCCGCAGGCACCATTTCGAGGTATTCATCCACAGTTTTAGCTGGCGTGGTTTTGACTTTCATTTTTTGAAGAAGGTTACTGTTAATGTTTTATAAAAATCAAAAAGCAATTCCCTTGTTTTAAATCGCTTTTAATAGTGATTGTTATTTTTGATCGTAGGCTTTTTGCAGGGCCGCTACGTCCAGTTTTTTCATTTGCATCAATGCTGTCATTACATTTTTTGTATTGCCGTGTTTACTGTCGCTCATCAGCTTGTCAAGGATTTTTGGTACAATTTGCCACGACACACCAAATTTATCTTTTAGCCAACCACACTGGCTTTTTTCTCCACCCGCGGAAAGCTTGTCCCAGAAATAATCGACCTCCTGCTGGTCTTCACAGCTTACAAAAAAAGATATGGCTTCTGTAAATTTAAACTGTGGACCCGCATCAAATGCATGAAATTTTATTCCATCCAGTTCTACGGTAGCTCCCATCACCTGGTCTTTTGGAAATGGACTGTCTTTGTTCCAATATTTGATGCTGGTCACTTTTGAATTTTTAAAAATGGACGCATAGAAATTAACAGCCTCCTCTGCCCTTCCATCGAACCATAAAAATGGAGTGATTTTCTGATTTTGCATATGGTTTAATTTTTAGGTTGTTATTTTATTGGTTTGAATAGTGCTGCTTCGTGCTTATTTCACTACCTCGTATACAATATGACTGGCTGCCGGCGTATCGGTGCTGGCTATTTTTTTTAAACTGATAGGTTGATGGCCGATAGTTTCAAACAAGCGGGTGCCGGCATTTAACAAGATCGGGGCAATATGTATATGCAGTTCATCAATCACTCCGGCTTTGATAAATTGCCGGATTGTATAAGCACCGCCCATGACACAGATATTTTTGTCACCTGCTACGATCTTTGCTTTTTCTAATGCATCGTGAATGCCCTTTGTAATGTAAGTGAAGCCTGCTACTTCTGACTTTGGCTTTTGACTGCACAATACAAAGGCCGGTATTGTAAATGGCGTAACAGCTTCCCAGACGCCGTTGATGGCTGTAGAATAAGTAATATTTCCACAAATCACTGCTCCGGAAGAATTCATCAGCTCATCCAATATTTCATTGTCAGCAGGGGTCTTTGCTGCAAACAGCCAATCATGAAGACGTTGACCATTGTTGCCCATCGGGTGTTCTTCTGTTATGCCCGGTCCGGCAATAAATCCATCCAATGACATGGTAATATCTGCAATTATCTTTTGCATCGGCTAACGCTCGTCATGGTTAAACACAAGGGTGATTTTGTACTGTAAATTTGCACTGAAAATAAAAACCAGGCAGGGTGTAAAAACGTCAGTTTAAGGGGTAGCTTCCGCCAATAGCTGCAAACCGCACCATTAAAATTGCTTCAGAACTCAACCGAAAAGATAGCAGGACCGTTTATGCGGATTGCTGCATCGCCTTTACAAAATCGCTGACAAGATAACTGATCAGTTTACCGGTAGAGCTATCTGTGCGACCGTCTGATAAACGAATAGCGCCTTCACAAATATGCAGGTAGGCCGGTTTTGCATCCGCTGCGCAGTAGGAAACATATTGCCTTGCATGATTAGGAGTAACACCTGTGGGCGTCATGGCACTGCTGAGTGTATGTTGTACCGCATCCAAATCAAGCTCGACACCGCACAAAGTATCTTCCATGAAGCCGGTAGCATGTGCTACAGCCTGCATAAAGTTTCGTTTGCCATGAATAAAAATATCTTCAAAGGTTATGCAGTCGATAAACGGGTTATTTACAATGTCCATCCAGATATTTTGTGGCAGATAGTTTTCATGTAAACCAACGATGCAATATTTCTGCAGGTAGCCATCTTCTTCTGCATAACGGAAGGAATTACCGCTGTGTCTTCCCTCCAATGGGCGATAATCTGCATGGGCATCCAGATTAATACAGTTGATCTGTGCCAGCGGAATTTTTCCCGCTTTATACCAGCCCTTAGCCGCGCCTTTTATCAGCGGGTATGCATTATTGTGCCCACCCCCTATCACTATCGGGATCTTTTGGTATTCCGTGATGATCTTCGCCAGTTTCTCCACTTCGTCGTCAATACTGTTAACAGCATGACGATAAGCTTCCAGCTTCTCTCCTTCATCATGTGCCGTATGATCGATCAGGTAAAGGATATCTCCAAAATCAAAATGACCAGCCAGCGCAATATCATCACCGCTTAAAAAATCATTGCTCTGGATATTTAAGAAGGATTGCAGAAAAGAGAACCAGGCCGTGTCTGTTCCACCCAAACCGGGATTCGCTTTTACGCCAATATCTTCGGGTATGCCAAACAAGATATACTTAGCAGTGGTGGTTTGAAGAAACTCTTCCAGTTTACTGCTATCGGGAATAAAATGTAACCGCTCCCCCAGCTTTGTTTCAAACTTGCGAATCCTGGTGAGGGAGAGAATATCCTGCTTGGTGTAATACTTAAAATGTTGCATGCAATCTTTTATATCCGACAATTTAAAGAAAATAAACTTGTATCAAAGACGATGATTGATTTTTATTTCAACACTATTGAGTCTCTTCCGCTGTATCGGGAGATTTTGGACTTCCCGGGTTAAATATTTTTTTCACTGCCTTACCCAGTTTGTTGAGGTTATCAATTTGCTCCTGTATTGGCGTCAGTGTAAGATCACCTGATTGAACACCGCTTTCTAAAAACTCCACTTCGGTTTGCTCGGGGTATAGCAGGATGAAATTATTTTCCGTAAACTGCTTTAGAATTTTTGTTTGCAAAGTATCCATGAATGACTGGTAAGACAAAGTGCCTTTTCTTGCATTGACGATCACAATAAGATCATCTCTTGTGATTTGACCGGAAAGGACTGAGAAATCATCGGCGGTTTCGAAATCGCTATAGTTCACTTCCACTGTTATCCTTCTCTTACGAAGTTCATCCTGAAAAGCCTGTCTTGTTGCGGGATCACAGCATACCACCAATCTTGCCCCTGCCTGGCGGGATAGTAACAACATTTTTTTTAGCCAATGCTTGAACCCGATCTCATACTGTGCGTTGGGTGTAACAAGCAGGAATATCTTTCTTGCTGTGTTAACGGGGTGCTGAAAATTGCAGATATAAACCGTTTCCCATACGGTATCGATAATGTTTTGCGTATTAGTTCCAAACAATGAATTCACGAGGAAGTTTGTAGTGCTTCCACCCTTTTCACTCCATTGCAATACCACATCGGAAACAAATCTTTCTTTCACAGCCCTGGCTACACCATTACTCATGTTCAGATCAACCCTGTTCAAAACCTGTAATTTGGTGTCCGTTTCTGCGCCGTGCTTAATCACTTTTTCAAGCTTCTTCTGGTTTAGCTTCACTCTTCCTTTCGCTTCCGCATCATCCTGAACAACTGATAAAAGATCGATGGGCAATTTGTTGGTATCGCCTTTGATCATGACTGCAAAATCAACCAGCTCATCCATTTTTTCAATATCCACAAAAGGAATTAACAGCCTTTCCTGTTCATTCACGACCTCCGGTAATTTATTGGCTTCCGATATCGCCAAACGTTTGCCGGCATTTGCTGTAACAAACGATCCGACCATACAGGTCACCAGGATCAGGATGATGGTTCCATTCAACACATTTTCATCTATCAATCCAATGTTGAAACCAATAAGAATAACGGCGATAGTAGCCGCAGCATGCGAGGTGCTTAAGCCAAAGATCACGTTGCGTTGCGTGGAGGTGTAACCAAATATTTTTTGCGTGAAAAATGCGGCAAGCCATTTGGTGAACACGGCCATTGCCGTCAATGTACCGGCAATGATCAGCGCATCAGGTCCTTTTAACAACACCCGCAGGTCCACAATCATACCTACACTGATCAGGAAAAAAGGAATGAAGATCGCATTGCCTGTAAATTCAATGCGGTTCATTAAAGCTGAGGTATGCGGTATTAGTTGATTGAGTGCTAACCCGGCGAGGAACGCCCCGATTATTCCTTCGACGCCTGCCAATTCTGCCAGCCAGGCAGCCAGGAAAACCATCGCTAATACAAATATGAAATGCGTGGTCTGATCATCTTTTATCCGCTTAAAAAACCAGCGGCCGATAAAAGGGAATCCGAATAGTACACCAAACGAAAACAGGAGAAACGATCCGCCCAGTTTTAACCAAAACGCCTGGTTTAACTGGCCATCAGCGGCACCTGTAATAACAGCCAGGATTAACAATACAGCTGTATCAGTAATAATTGTTCCCCCGACTGCAACAGTTATCGCTTCATTTTTGGTGATGCCCATCCTGCTGGCGAGTGGATAGGCCACCAATGTATGCGTGGCAAACATGCTCGACACCAGCAACGAACCCATAAAATTGAAATGCAAAAATTGATAGCACAATAAAAAGCCAAGACCCATAGGGATAGCAAAAGTGAAAAAACCAAATACCATGCTTTTGTATTTGTTCTTTTTAAACTCGGCCATATCCAGTTCAAGACCGGCCAGGAACATGATGTACAAAAGCCCTGCCTTTCCAAAAAGATCAATACTGCCCTTCGCTATAATATTGAAGCCGTGGTCACCAATGGCCATGCCGGCAAGTATCAACCCAATGATACTGGGAATTCGCAATTTGCGCAGCAGTATTGGCGCCAGTAAAATGATGAATAAAACAATGGCGAAAATAGGTACCGGGTCTTGCAAAGGAAATCTGATCTCCAGCAAATTCATAGTTTCAAATTAAAGGGTGAACAGCAAGCCCGTTTAGCATTAATGGTCAAATCAAACAACAATTGAATGCCAAACAAAAATAAGTTATAATATGTCAGAACGTTCTGAAAACTGGCTTTCCTCTGCAAGCTGATCGGGCTTCTTTTTATAAAAAATCATGCCAAGGGCCATAATAATAGTAGTGGTAAGAATAATATAAAAAAGAATGCGTTTGACCTTAGTAGGTAGAAAGGACACGATAAAACACATAAACCTTATTACCTTATTTTGATAGATTTGCTGTAAAGGGACACGGCGTCTTTGGTAAAATAAAAAGGTAATAAGGTCAATACAGTCAGGCAGGTTTACTTCGACTAAGGTTTGACAAAAGACAATCAGAGAGTAAAATTGTTTATGTAAATGGAATGAGTGACTGCATTGAGAGCCCGCATCTGATTTCCCAGCGAATAATTTCTGAATATTTCTAAAATATCCACTCTCCTTTCAGCATCACTTTATCGATAAGGTTGCTACCAAATGCATAAGGAAAATAGGCTAATGATGGAATCGGTTTCGTAATGATCAGGTTAGCTTTTTTGCCAGGCATGATACTGCCAACCTCATTTTGTAATTCCATAGCGAATGCACCATTGATCGTGGCTGCATTGATCGCTTCTTCGGGTAGCATCTTCATTTGAATACAGCTCATCGCCACCACCAGGTTCATATTA
Source organism: Terrimonas pollutisoli (assembly GCF_029360765.1). Lineage (GTDB taxonomy): Bacteria > Bacteroidota > Bacteroidia > Chitinophagales > Chitinophagaceae > Terrimonas_B > Terrimonas_B pollutisoli. The sequence continues at coordinate 21,452 of NZ_JARKNA010000012.1, forward strand.
CCACTCGGTGATGATCCGGGATTATAATCGGTTGCCAAAGCAATAGCGGCGCCACTATCGATCAATTGCCTTGCCGGTTGAAATGGCATGCGCAAAAAGAAAGCAGCAGTTGGTAACAAGGTGCCGATAGTGTTTGAGCCGGCTAATTGACCGATATCATCTTCGGTCATTGTTTCTAAGTGATCGAGTGAGATGGCGTTTAATTGTATTCCTGTTTTTATACCACCAATACTGTTGAGTTGGTTTACGTGTAATTTTGGTTTTAGGCCATAACCCATTCCAGCCTTACAAATCGTCTCAGTCTCTTGTGGAGAAAAGAAACCTGTTTCACAAAACACGTCAATATAATCAGCTAGTTTTTCTGCGGCTATTACGGGCAGCATTTCATTGATAATAGAATCAATATAGCCCTGGTGATCTTCTTTAAATGCCAGCGGGTAAGTATGGGCGCCTAAAAAAGTGGCTTTGATAGAAAGTTTCGATTTTTCTTTCAATCTCCTGATCACCCTAAGCATTTTCAATTCACCTTCTACGGTTAGTCCATACCCACTCTTTATCTCAACAGCACCGGTTCCCAGTTTGCTCATTTCTTCCAGTCTCTTCCATGCCATGGTAAAGAGCTCATCTTCCGGGGTCTCATTTAATTTTTTTGCCGAATTCAATATGCCGCCACCTTTTGCCGCTATTTCAGCATAACTCAACCCTTTTATTTTATCAATAAACTCGTTCTCCCGACTGGCAGCAAATACAAGATGAGTATGGGAGTCGCACCAGGCTGGAAGGATCATTTGACCGGATAAATCGAAAGTAGATGACGGTTGATGGCTGATAGTTGACAGTAACTCCTCCATTGGGCCATACTCTACTATTTCATCGTCTTCAATTAGCAACCAGGCATTTTCAATACAAGGTAAATTGGCCAGTTCTTTTCCGCGCAGCAATTCATTTTGCCGGCGGGTATTGACCAATAGTTTGATGTTTGTAAAAAGTACAGCAGGCATAGACGCAAGATAAATAGATTAGTGGCTCTTCAGCTCTTCCAGTTTTTTGCGATAATCATATTGCAGGTCTTCATGTAAGGTATTCAAAACTGTTTGCACCTTTTTTAATTGTGACTGGTAAATATTACTGATCACCGTATTGTAAAGTGAGATACCCGAATCTTTTAATGTGACACAAAAATGCAGCCTCAACTCCACTTCGGTTTGTTTGGAAGCACTGTACCGACAGTATTTATTTATGATGCGGATAATCTTGCGAAGGCTTTTTTTGGCAAAGTACAGGTGTGATTTATTGATTTCAGCAAATAACTCATCCATTTCCTCCTTCACAGCTTGCACATAGGCGGTTTCATTATGCGCCTCAAACAACAGGTAGGTGAGCAATTCTTTATTTTCTTTTTTAAATCTTGCCAGTCGTAGACAGAGCTCGGTAATGGCAGCTGGTTTCAAGGCCAGCAATTCCTGTTTTATTTCATGAACGGTAGCAGCTTTCATATGGACGAAGATATTTATTTGTGCCTGATAAGGAATTAGTCATAAAGTGAAACGTTTGCGTTTTTTATCTCCGTGCCTCTGTGTTTCAAAAGTGTTAGCAGTTTATCTGAAACACCAAGGCACAAAGGCACGAAGACCAGCGGTTTTCGTTTGATTAGATAATCATTTATAAACTTACTGGCTGACATATCTACTTTTTAGCAAACTGATATACTCGTACTAAGCGATTGTTTATGATATTTGCACTCCAAAATTGGGAATGAAATGAGAATTGCGATTAATGGCATGGGAAGAATTGGCCGGCTATTGTTTAGGAAAATGGTAGCTCACCAGGAAATTGAATTGGTGGCGGTAAATGATATTATGCCGGTTGACAACCTGGCTTACCTGCTGAAATATGATTCTGTCTATGGCACGTTTGATAAAAATATTCAAACGGAAGACCATGCTTTTATTATAGAAGGAAAAAAAATTGCTGCCTTGCAGGCCGATCATCCTTCCAGGCTTCCCTGGCGAGAACTGAAAGTAGATGTGGTGGTGGAATGCTCCGGTAAATTCACGAAAAAGGAACTGGCTGAAGAGCATTTAAAAGCCGGTGCGAAGAAGGTATTATTGTCTACCACGGGTTCGGATGATATCCCCCTGATGATCTATGGCTTTAATCAAAATGGTTTGTCGGATGATACCACCATTATTTCCCCGGGTGGTTGTATGACCAATTGTTCCGTACATATTTTATACCTGTTGCAATCTATCGGTATCAAATCGGCACAAATAAATATGCTGCATTCGTATACGTCAAGACAGGAACTGATCGATTCACCCGCCAAACAATTTCGCCGTGGCCGGGCGGCCTCCGAGTCCATTATCCCTGTTGAGATCGACCTGCATCACTCTATCGAACGCCTGATGCCGGGACTAAAGGGTAAACTGGCCGCTGTATCCACCCGGGTACCTGTTGCAAATGGCGCCATGGCTGATTTCTCTGTTGTATTAAGTGATGAGGTGAGCGCCAAACAAGTCAATAAGCTATTTGAAAAAGCGGCAGCCAGCGAATACAAAGGCATATTGGATTACACAGAAGATCCACTGGTTTCGCTCGATATCAAAGGCAATTCCCATTCCTGCATTATTGATGGTACGCTTACTTCCGTTGTGGGTAATCATTTAAAACTGATCGCCTGGTTCGACAATGAAAATGGCTTTACCAGCCGCATGGTTGACTGGCTGCAATACTGGAAGAAATTGTTTTAATTCGTGTATGGAATATTTTGTCCATCAGCAATCCATTGTGCGCAAGATCTGGGGCAAGAGCGACACGATCCTGTTTGTGTTTGCCGGTGCTTCTGCAGAATTTGCCCTGAACAAAGCGGTGGACTGGTTGTACTTCACCGGCCGGTTACCGGCTGATCCGTTGGGCCGTTTATTCTCCACCGTAATGTATGCCCGGCAGATTGTTTTTTCCAACACGGAAGATGCTCATAAAGCGATTGATAAAATAACCGCTATTCATGGTGCTATTGAAAAAAGCCGTGGTACTCAAATACCCGATTGGGCCTATCGGGACGTGTTGTTTATGCTCATCCATTATTCCATTGCCGCTTTTGAAGTGCTGGAAAGAAAATTGACCGACGCCGAAAAAGAAGACCTGTATGATGTATTCTATCGCATGGGCCAACGAATGAATTTAAAAGACCTGCCCACCAATTTTAATCAATGGCTGGTGATGCGGGATGAGCACCTGCACAATGACCTGCAAAAAAGTGATTACACGGTTGATCTTTACAAACAATATAAAAAGCACCTGGGCAGTGTTCGTTTTTTAATCTTAAAGGAATCACAGAAATTGGTGGTGCCGTCCTATGTCAATCAGCTACTAGGTCTTGGAAAGATCAACTGGATCAGTCCTCTTCTCACCGTTTATAAACTAAGTCGTTTAATAAAAATGGATGGTTTATTAAAAGCCATTATTCTGCCGCAGGATTACAAGGAGCAGATAAGGGAATTGGATGTTAGGGTAGCATGATGCTTTTGTCGGGAAGTTTTTTAGCATTTGGCGGATGGTGTCAAAAAGTGACTATAACAATCCATCACTCATTTCATGCCACACTGCACCCACTCGCCTGTTTAATGGAAAAATAAGGTAATAAGGTTGAGTTCTCTATGTAGTATTTTCTACTAAGGTTAGGGTTGAGATTTTTTGCCGAACTGCGGGGAATTGAAATAAGGTTTTTTAAGATGAATGAATTTCTTTGGCAGGTAAATCTTATTCAAACTTTATGTATTAAACAGGGATTCGGGTTTGGGATTAAAAGGACCAACCTCACCGATCTCAGGGTGGCACGATGGTCTGCCTGTAATGTATTGTTACAATTTAGTGGAGGTGGAAAATAGCAATGAGCCAGTCTAATGGAAGAAATTGTTTTTACTATTTGTCTTCTAACCTTAGTAGGAAGTAAATTAGCTCCATACACAACCTTATTGTCTTGTTCGCATGAAAATTTAAAATGACAACCTCTACACTCATTTCATACATATCACACAGAATCTACCCGTTTGATGGAAAATAAGGTAATGAGGTTTGGGTTCTCTATGTGGTATTTTCTACTAAGGTTAGGGTTGAGATTTTTTGCCGAACTGCTGGGAATTGAAATAAGGTTTTTTAAGATGAATGAATTTCTTTGGCAGGTAAATCTTATTCAAACTTTATGTATTAAACAGGGATTCGGGTTTGGGATTAAAAGGACCAACCTCACCGATCTCAGGGTGGCACGATGGTCTGCCTGTAATGTATTGTTACAATTTAGTGGAGGTGGAAAATAGCAATGAGCCAGTCTAATGGAAGAAATTGTTTTTACTATTTGTCTTCTAACCTTAGTAGGAAGTAAATTAGCTCCATACACAACCTTATTGTCTTGTTCGCATGAAAATTTAAAATGACAACCTCTACACTCATTTCATACATATCACACAGAATCTACCGTTTGATGGAAAATAAGGTAATGAGGTTTGGGTTCTCTATGTGGTGTTTTCTACTAAGGTTAAGGTTGAGGTTCTCTGGAAGACAACAGAAAAATTCAAATAAGGTTTTTTAAGATGAATGAAAATTTCATGTCATTCAATACCGTAGCTGAATAAGTTAGCAGGGTTAGTTTTCTAGACGGCACTCGCTACTAAGGTTATGGTTGAATTGTTCTGAAAGACAAGAGGAAATTTAAATAAGTTTTTTTGATGGGTAAATCTCTTGTCTTCTCTAACCTTAGTAGAAAATAAGCTAACTTCATACTCAACCTTATTACCTTATTTGTATGAAGATAGAATATAAGAACCTGTACACCCATTTCATACTTACCACACTGCATCGCCAGCCTGTTATTACTGAAAAGCACAGGGAGAGAATTGGAAAATATATCACCGGTATCATAAATAACAACGAGTGTCATCTTTATGCCATCTACGCTAATCCGGAACATGTCCATTTTCTGGCATCCCGTTCGCCTAAAATATCCGAGGAAATACTGGCTTCCATTGTTGCTGATAGTTCGCAACGATTTATTAACCAAAATAAATTATCTGTCGGATTATTTAACTGGCAAGATTCTGCATCAGCTTTTTCAGTATCGAAATCCGATGTTGATAAAGTTTGTAAATACATTCTCAATCAACCGGAACATCACCGTAAGGTTAGTTTCGCAGAAGAATATGAAGAGTTCATAAAGTTTTATCAAAAAACCTTGCATCCATTTGAAAAAGTTAATGGGAAATAAGGTAATGAGGTTTGGTTTGCTCTGCTATATTTTCTACTAAGGTTAAGCTTGAACTATTTGTCGGATAACACGAAATTGGAATAAGGTTTTTATGATGGTAAACTTCCCTTCTCTAACCTTAGTAGGAAATAAACTAATTTCATACGCAACCTCATTACCTTATTCGTATGAAATATAGAATATAACAGTCCATTCTATTTCAATCCAGTTAAATCCCTTGCATGTTTCACCTGCGATCATTACCAACTTTATTTGTGGCATTGCTTTTCTTTTATTTTAAACATAGTTATGCAGTTCCACTAGTGGATACAATACCGGGGTTAAGCAGAATGGATAGTTCCGTTCATTTTCTTGTTGTGGGCGACTGGGGCACACAGGGTTCCGCAACACAGCGAAAAGTAGCGGAGGCAATGGCTGCGGCTGCCCGGCAATTAAACATATCTTTCGTCATTGCTACTGGCGATAATTTTTATCCTGCCGGAGTAAATAGCATAAACGATTCGCAATGGGTGCATACTTTCGAAAATGTTTATGCCGATTCTTCCCTGCAATGCCGCTGGCTGGCAGTATTAGGCAATCATGATTATACATTAGATCCTGATGCGCAGGTAAATTATACCTACATCAGCACACGCTGGTATATGCCGCAAAGATATTATGACACCAGTATCATCATTGGGCAAGATTCCATGTTGATGGTTTTCCTGGATACAGAACCGATAGAAAAACAGTTGCGGGGCATACCGGCTGACACCAATAAATACTCAACTTCCTATGTAGATGAGCAACTTGCCTGGTTTAAAAAAACATTGAGCAGCAGCAGCGCCAAATGGAAAATTGTAACGGGTCACCATCCCTTGCATACCGGCGGAAGCAGGCGGCATAATATAAGAGTAAAGAAGCTTCGCCGTTTAATTCAACCTGTGCTGTACGCTAATAATGTAAATTTTTATTTATCCGGTCATGAACATCATCTCGAATTGCTGAAACGAAAAAGGCGGCCCACTCATTATATTATTTCGGGTGCCGGATCGGACACCAGGCATGTGGGCTGGCTCAAACGATACCGTCGCTTTGCGGCGCGGAAAATAGGCTTTATAGCTATTTCTGTTTCTCCCCGCGGATGCCTTGTACAGTTTGTTACTGATGAGCAAAAAGTGGTATATAAACATCAATTAGCAACCCCAAAGTGATAGGTTTTTTAGAAATAATCGATATTGGGATTGGCGCACGGATTAGTCTGCGATGAAAGAGGTGAGAGATGCTGATGCTTCTTCCTTAAACCTTAGTAGGAACTAAACTAACTTCATACACAACCTTATTATCTTATTCGTGTGAAAATAGAATATAAACCTTTACACCTATTACATTACATTTCATCTTATCCAACGACGAGTCCGCTCTACACATATCCACGCAGTAAGACTTGTCTGGGAAAGAGTATAAGTCTTTTCGTCTTACATAAAATTACTGCTAACCGTCCAGGCTTTCTGCTGTGCTGATATTCTGTGTACTTCAGCCCGAACTATCGCTGAATAAAGATATAAAGCAGGAAGTTATATTCCAAGGTCCATAGCCGAGTCTGTAGCATGATAGGGATTGTGGCTAAGTATTTATTCCGAAGCAAGTAGTTGTCTATCGTCATGACAACCAAACGTAGAACACAATTACTAAACAAAGCATCAATATTAACTCTGCTATCCAAATTCGCCCAGTCTTATTCCTTGTGATGAGTCTTAGTAGTAAATCTACGGGTACAAAAACAAAAAAAGATGGGAAGAATAATCCAGCAACTAAATGCGACCATTCCCGGGTATCTCCAGAAAATCTGAATTTGTCAATTATGAATCCAATCAAACAGAAAAGCGTCCAAATAATAAATGGTGAGAGAAAATAAAATATGGTTTTGGAAAACTGACTTGTATTCACGATTTCTTTTGTAGACTCTTGCCTGACAAAGTTGCGCATAAACTTATAAATATACATAACCGCTGGTACAATTCTATGCTGATTTCTAATGATATTTTGCATCAGCAAAAACCGCTGCACCGGTCGCTGCAAGCGGCCATGAAGAACCAAATTCATTCTCCAAGCGTTTAAACATCGCCGTTTACCTACTTTTGCTCCCATGAAAAAGCGATCTCACTCCATTAGCGATATTCTATCCCGCTTAAATATCGATGAGCTCAATGATATGCAAAAGGCATCCATTGAAGCCAATGAAAAAAGCGATAACGTCATACTGCTGTCGGCTACCGGCTCGGGTAAAACACTTGGTTTTTTGTTGCCCATCCTTTCCCTGCTCGATGAGACCAATAAGAAAACACAGGCTCTCATTATCGTTCCCTCCCGTGAGCTGGCATTGCAGATCGAAAAAGTTTTTAAATCATTGGGCACGGTGTATAAAGTCACCTGTTGCTATGGCGGGCATAAAAGAGAGATCGAGGAAAATAACCTGGTAGAACCTCCCGCCATGCTGATCGGTACTCCTGGCAGGCTGGCCGATCATATCCGCCGGGAAAATATTACAACAGCATCTATCAAAACATTAGTGCTGGATGAATTTGATAAATCACTGGAAGCAGGCTTTGAAGATGAAATGGCATTTATCATTGGCTCTTTACCGGCCATTGAGAAACGCATCCTGACATCCGCCACAGAAGCGGTAATGATACCGGCGTTTGTGGGTTTAAAGGAACCGGTAAAGCTTAATTTTCTCAATAACGGTGATGAAACGCCGACAGGGCTCGCTATAAAAATTGTCCAAAGTGAAGCAAAGGATAAACTGGAAACGCTGCTGAAACTGATCTGCCACCTGGGCAACCGGTCAACCATTGTATTCTGCAATCACCGGGAGTCAGTGGAACGAACCAGTGAGTATTTGAAGGAGCAGGGCATCGTCAATGTGTTTTATCATGGCGCCATGGAACAACAGGAAAGGGACAGCGCCTTGTTTAAATTCCGAAGTGGTACTTCCAATATTTTAGTGACCACGGATCTTGCTGCCCGGGGTTTGGATATTCCCAATATCCGGTATATCATCCATTATCATTTACCGCATACCGAAGATATATTTACCCACCGCAATGGAAGAACAGCCCGCATGGATGCAAGCGGCACCGCTATATTGATCTTATCGCCGGAAGAAAAGCAACCGGCTTACCTGCCTGCAGATACCGAATCCATCGAATTACCTGCGACAAATGAGTTTCCCGAGAAGCCGAAGTGGTCAACGCTTTTCATTGCAGCGGGTAAAAAGGATAAAGTAAACAAAGTGGATATCGTAGGTTTCTTGGGTAATAAGGGCAAACTGAAAAAAGAAGATATTGGCCTGATAGAAGTAAAAGATTTCTTTTCGTTTGTAGCAGTGAAAAAAATAAAGATGGGCGAAACATTGCGCCTAATAAAAGACCAGAAGATCAAAAACAAAAAAGTGAAGATGGCGATTGCGAAATAGACGGTTTGCAGTTTGACAGTTAGCAATTAGCAGTTATAGGTTTTGCATTTTAGAGCCAGCAATCTGAATGAGACCACTCACCGTTCCATTCTCTTTATCCATTCTTTTATCAGCTTCACCCCTTCCTTATGCACCTGTTCTCTTCCCAGTTCGGGCATGGCAATGCCGGGATCATTGGTTTGCATCCGGAATGTAAGAATGGATTTATGCGGTTGGCCAGGTACAATATCAAAAGCATTTTTTCCGGCGCCGCGCCCTGCTGCTACCGGGCTTTTCATGATGCCCAATTCCACGGTTGGATCCTGGTCGTAATGTAAAAACAAGCCGGAAGTATTAGCCGGCCCCTGCGGATGATGACAGGTACCGCAGTTCACATCAAGGTAAGCTCTTGCCCTTGATTCAACGGATTGAGCGGCATCATCGATGCGGGCCATTTTTGCAATGCTGCCAAGATCCGGCAAACCGCTGAGCATTCCTTGTTGTTGCCAATAGCTTAACTGGTTTTGCGTTCCTGATTCATACGCATAATCTTTGTTCAGTTGCGCAGCTATCGGGCCGATCGGTTTCATTTTTCCATCCCGGATATGACAACCCTTGCATTGGTTTTTATTGGGGATGATATAATCAATATTGATGCGCTTGCCATTGGCATTGATATAAGACACCTCTTTTATGTCGCCGGCCACATCATAAAACGCTTCCGTCTGTTCATCGTTCCATACATAGGGATAAGCCGTCCAGCCATTCTCTTCATTTACCAGCAGGCGGGTTTCTAAGATCCTTCTTCCTTTATTTTTTTTGCGGAAATCATTTTCGTAATAAAAATTTTTAATGATCACGGTTCCTTTCGGCAATTGCAACACATCATCTTTGCTGTAAGCCGCTGGCATTCCCTCAGGTAATTTTATAAAACGTAATTTCTCGGCATAGTTGGAAAATAATACGGAGTTGATATCATAGGGCACAACAGAATTGGACGGTTGCAGGTCTGCCAGCTTACCGATAAAGAAATGGTAGTCCGATAATTTATCTTTTCTTTCAAAAACCGGTTTTCGTAGCGGCGGTATCAACGCCAGGTTGATAACAATAACAGACGTTAAAATACTAATAACGATGAATTGCTTTTTCATGTTCAACAGCTTGATATCACTTTTTTGTCAGTAGCACAACGATAACACGATGAACACAATGAAATGTTTCCCGCCTTATGTCCTTTGAGCAATCTTTGTGTTCTTTGTGTTGCATTACCTATCCTCATCTATTTACTCCTTAACTAACCTCACTTCTTCCTGTATCGTTCCATTACAATCATAAGGCGACATCTCTCTTGTTATGCCTTTAAACTTGTTACCCGCTTTAATATTGCCAATACTCTGATTGGTATTATTGCGGATGCAGATCGCAGGATTTTTTACTTTGTCATCCACGATGCCGTCATAAATAATATGGGGCACTTTTTTACCAAACCGCACTTTTAACCTGAACATTAATCCCATTCTTCCCTTCATGGTAGTCCGGATATTTTTACGTTCGTAAACATTATCGTGAATAAAAATTTGATCGGGATAAGGATAATAGGATTCGTCTTTGATCGGAATCTCTGAAATATAATAGCTCACTATTGCCGTGCCGGCGGTGCGGTTGTTAATAATGCGATTATTATAGATCTCAACATTATTTGTAGCCAGCACCATCATGCCCGTTCCCAGGGGTACTTTGCCAACGATATTCCCTTTGGGGGCGAAATTGGGATAATTGTTATGATGAACATGGTTGTTAAAAACTCTGACATGTCCACCTTTTTTCTGAACAAGATTGGGCAGATCGAAGATCAATATGCCGCCGGTATTGCCCGTGGCTTCATTGTTGTATACATCGGCATACAACGTATTTTCAATTTCTATCCCCGCTACATTGTGATAGGCTTTGCTGTTACGAACAATCACCTGCTGTGATTGGCCCACATAAATGCCTGCATCTGATGCGCCGATGGCCACACAACTATCGATCAGTACATTTTTACATTGCACGGGATATAATGCATAAGCGCCGTTGTTTTTCGAGGGTTTGCCTGTCCATTCGGCTTTTACATTTTTCAATGTCAATCCATCCACCAATTGTGCTTTTATTAAGTCGCCCTTTGAATCCTGTACCGTGATATTTTCTAAAATAATATTAGAAGAGTTGGTGATCTTGATCCCTTCTGCGCCTGCCAGTTGTCCCCTGAACGATAAAATGCTTTTATCCATTCCTTTTCCACGGATGGTAATATTGTTCTTGCCATCCATCCACAGCGCCATATTCAATTGAAAACGGCCTTCAGGAATTTCGATCACGGAGCCATCGGGTGATTCGATAAACTGTGCCTGCAACTGGCGGCGCAGGTCTTGCGCAGTAAGAACGGAAAATAAGCAGAGGAAAACAGCAAGCAAACAGGCAGCTTTCATAAAAGCTTTTACTGTAATTTACAAAATATCGATGAAGGATTTCAGCAAATGAAAATTAGGCTAGGTTACGTAAGGGTTAATACATAGAGGTCCGGGAACATTAGCTGATCCTCACACGGGGATCGACGACACCATACAAGATGTCAGCTAAAATATTAATGAGGATAAAAAAACCGGCAGAGATGAGTACAGAGCCCATCACAACGGGGTAATCGAGCTTTTCCAATGCATCCACTGTTACTTTACCGATGCCCTGCCAGCCAAAGATATATTCTACAAAAAAAGCACCGGCCAGTAGTTCTGCAAACCAACCCGTAATAGCTGTTATGACCGGGTTCAATGCATTGCGAAGGCCATGTTTCCAGATTACGGTTTTTTTACTCAATCCTTTTGCATAAGCTGTGCGGATATAATCCTGGTCGAGCACATCCAGCATCGCACTACGGGTAAGCTGCGTGATGATCGCCAGCGGACGTATGCCTAATGTAATGGCTGGCAGAATAAGATTTTCTACGGTTAATCTCTTTTCCCCCGTTACATCATCGATCTCAAGCCAGCTTCCGGAAATATGTAAACCTGTCCAGTCGCTTAACAGAAATCCAAAAATATAAGCGATAATAATACCCATAAAAAACGATGGCGCCGAGATACCTACGATACTGGAAAAAATGGCGGATGTATCCCACCACGTATTTTGACGAACAGCCGCCACCACTCCTAACGGTATACCGATTATGACCGCGATGATCATGGCCGCAATAGCCAGGATCAGCGTTCCCGGTAAAGCTTGCATTAATATGGTACCAACCTCCCGTTTACTTTGATAGGATTTTCGCAGGTAAGGTATTTTTAAACCAATTTTATTCTCACCACCAATAAAAATACCTTTCAATCCTTTAGACTTGATCTCTTCTCTACTATGCATGCCAATGGGAGATACATCATTGAGATAAAAAAGAAATTGTTTCACCTTTGGCTGATCGAGATACATTTCTTTCCGGATATTGGCTTGTGTAGCCGAATCACCGGATTGCCCCATTACCAATCTTGAAGGATCGCCAAAACCCTGGAACAGGAGGAAAACCAGCACGACAACACCGGCCAGAACCAATATGCCATACAATAATTTTTTGACGATGTATTGCAACATGACTGTTAATTGCCGTTACCTGTTTGCTGAAGACTGTCTAATTCGGCGGTAGATCCCTGGCCGGGCGGTGGAATAATTTTCTGAACAACTAATGATCCAAGCTGCGCTACAATTTTATCCATTCGTGAATGGCTCTGCTTGTCCTGCACAGTTCCCCTTCTTAAAAGGTAGATACATGGGTCAGTGCGGGCTGCAGTGCGAATGGCAGTATAGTCGCATTTGAATACAGGTATATCAGCAAATGATGTGGCAGAAAAATTCTTTATTGCTTCTTCCATCCGGTTGGTAACAGCATATACCGGGATATTTTTTGCTTTGGCCGCCTCATACACTTTCGCAAATTCATCTTTCCAAACTGAAAGCGGTGTGGCAAAGTTTTCACAAAAGAGCAACACCGTATAAGGCTGACGTAATACGATACCGGTAGAATCTTCGCCGGTGATGCCGGATAAAGCAAACCCTTTGATTGGCGGCTCAGCGTTTCCTTTCCTGATCAATTTATCAGTGCGGCTTACATAGTTGTAAGAGTCCAGGTCGGCAGGCAGATCAGCCGGTGCAAACTCAAACTGTTTACCTCCTTTTTCATAGATAAAACGAATAGCGAAACTATCGGGCAATGCGCCTGCCGGAACCCGCATTTTTTCTGTGATATTATTCCCTTTTTTAAAGGGTAAACAATCAATCGGGGGTAAATACCGGAGAGCATACCATTGCAACCCAAAACTAAATAGTGTCACCAACGCCATGATCAACAGGTTTGCTTTGTTGCCAAAAACAGGTGCGATCTTTTTGCGGTTGGCAAAAAGAAATAGAATTAATACAGTGAGGACAATATCTTTCAGGAAAGAGGTAAACGGAGTGATCGGAATACAGTCGCCAAAACAGCCGCAGTTTTTAAACTTGCCCGACAGGTAAGCATAGCCGGTAAGGAAGGTAAAAAAAACAATCAGCAGTAATAGCAGCCAGCTAAAAAGCCGCATTCTCCAACCCAACAACAACGCTGCACCGGCAATGATCTCAAAAGCGATCATTGCCACCGACATCCACAAGGTATGTTCATTGAGGCTGGCCATTCCCCATAGCTCAAAAAACTCCTGCATTTTATAGCTTAATCCCAATGGGTCGATCGCTTTGACAAGACCGGAAAAAATAAAAAGCGATCCAACGATAATCCTGGCTATGTTGATGAGAATTTTCATGATTGTTTAGTTAGTGATGAGCGTTGCGGGATACAAGATTAGGATATTGATCTTTTGAAAATACATTGTTTATATTTTGGACAAGTTCCATATTTCAAGATCCTTGTAATTCATATCCCGCTACAACCAACCATAACGTTAATGTTGATATCAAATTATCCCGGATCTTGCAATCTCGTATCCCTTACCCTGTAATTCCTGCAGCTGCTACTTCTCCCCCAACAAGATCAACGCAAAAACTGCATAGTTAATGATATCATTATAATTGGCGTCAATGCCTTCGCTGATCAGCGTCTTTCCTTCATTGACCAAAATTTGCCTGATGCGCTGGAGCTTCATCAGGATGAGATCGACAAAGCTCTCCTGGCTCAGGCTTCGCCATGCTTCGCCATAGTCATGATTTTTATCTTCCATCAGTTTTTTGCTGGCTTCCACATACTGGTCGTATAAGGATGAGACGGTCAATAATTCCAGTTCTTCCGGTGCGTCAGCCGGCAGATCAAGCTGGATGAGCCCAATGATGGCATAGTTGATGATGCCTTTAAACTCCCCGCTGATGTCATCCGCTACTTTTTGTTGTTTCTTTTCCTGTATGGTTCGAATACGCTGCGCCTTGATAAATATCTGGTCTACGATGGAAATGGTTCGTAAAACCCGCCACGCTGTTCCATAGTCTTTTGCTTTCTTTAAAAAAATTTCTTTGCATGAGCCGACTACTTCATCGTATTGCAGGTTGGTGTTCGTCATAATGGTCATATCAGTTACTAACTTATCTTAGCTTCAAAAATAGCGAAACAAGACTTAATGTACACCTTGAATTGTAAAGGCAGATTATTGGTGATTGACACCCCCGTGGTAATGGGCATCATCAACACTACACCTGATTCATTTTATGCCGCCAGCCGCCAGCAAAACATCGATGCCATTTTGCAAAAAGCGGAAGTGATGATAAAAGAAGGTGCGGCCATTTTGGATATTGGCGGTCAAAGTACCCGGCCCGGGAGCATTGTTGTCGGCAAAGACGAAGAGTTGAAAAGAGTAATTGAACCCATCGAAGCAATCAATAAAAATTTCCCGGAGACCTTTATTTCTATTGATACCTATTACGCAGCGGTAGCAAAAGAAGCAGTTGATGCCGGGGCGGCTATAGTAAATGATATCAGCGCCGGAAGCATGGATGAAGATATGTTGAAAACCGTCGCCTCCTTGCAAGTGCCTTATGTGTTGATGCACATGCAGGGCACGCCGCAGGATATGCAACAGTCACCCCACTATGATGATGTCACAAAAGCCGTCCTTGATTTTTTTATTCAAAAAACAGGTGAGTTAAAAAAAATGGGTTTGCATGATATCATTGTTGATCCGGGATTTGGATTTGGTAAAACCATCACACATAATTTTAAACTGCTGCAAAACCTATCAGTGTTCAGCATGTTAGACAAACCCCTGCTCGTGGGTATTTCACGCAAATCAACCATTTATAAAACGCTCAGGGTTAGTGCGGATGAGGCACTCAACGGAACAACGGTATTAAACACTATCGGTTTACTGAACGGAGCACAAATATTGAGAGTGCATGATGTGAAGGAGGCGAAACAAGCAATAGATTTGATCATTGCGTATAAGGATTAACAAAATTTTTCAACAAAATAAAAAGAGCATCCCGTTACAGATGCTCTTTTTCATTAAGACATTTTAATCAGGCCTCAATGTGTCTTAGGGTAATTCGATAGATCCGGACTACATATAACTCTAAGTACGGTAGTTCGATGATGACTGTTTCATAGGGTTATAGAATTGGATCTTGGACTAAAAACGGGGCCAACTTTGACAGTTCGTTAAAAAAAAACCGCCCTATTTCCAGAGCGGTGTAAAGGTGCAACATTATTTTGACTTAACAATCAACATTGGGTTGAGTTCTATCAATTTCTTCAATGCGGCGTTGGCTGTGCGTTTTGGCTCGGCATTGTATCCGATACCGAAAGCATTTCCACATCAAAAATCAGCGCTGCAAAAGGTTTAAAGGCGGGATGACTTTTTCCATAAGCTCTGAAGCCGGGAATATATAAAGTTCCTTTTCCTCCTTCTTTGAATAATTTCAATCCTTCATCCCAACCTGCAATCACTCTGCCACGACCCAATTGTAAGGGATATGTACCTGAATCAAAAACGCTGTCCTTTTCCAATGTCCTTCCGGTATATTTTACCGTCACATATTTTCCTGAATCAGCCATTGGACCAGTTCCCTGTTGGGTAATGGCAACAAACGTTCCTTTGCCCGTTTTTTGTGCGGAAATATTTTTGCTTTTCAAATAGGCCTCCATAGCAGCAATTCCCTTGGCAGCTTCGCCAGATTTTTCCATTTCCAATTCATCCTTCCTGCGTTGTTCCAACTGCTCCTTTTCCATTTTTGCCATTTGCTCTTCCTGCTCTTTCATCTGGCGGGGGCGATCTTTTTCCATTTCTTTTGCGTGGTCCGCCTGGTACAAACTATCGTTTCTGATAATATCTATGATCCTGAAACTGGTAATAAGCCTGTCACCTTTTTTCATAAACGGCGGCATTTCGGGCATCAATCCTTTTGAGAGCAATGAATCCGTGATAGCAACTGTTACTACACTATCTCCCTTTCTTAACAAATGAAAAATTTCGGCGGGATTATAAGTGTTCCCGGGATTGGTTTGCATTTTGGCATACACCGGCATTTTGCCAAAGCTTGTTTGCAAGACAGAGTCGTTCAATTTTTGAGTGAAATGAAGTTTGAGATATTCTCCTTCTTTAACTGTTGAGTCTTTACTGTTCGATATTATTTTGTAAAGCATCCCACTTTTTGCTTTCTCATAATTCACGCCATTGCAGGAAGCTAATACAGCGATACCCGCAATCGTCAGCATCGAATAAACCTTTTTCATTTGTGTAGTTTGTATTGTTTTTTGCCTTTTATAATTGTCTTCAAATTTGATCGTAACCGCCTACCTGAATCTTCCAATTATTCCAGCAGCGCCCTATTTTCTTTTACCGCATCCTTAAATTTTTGTACCGTCACCTCCAGTGAATCACTGCTGCGACCACCCGATGCGTTAAAGTGTCCTCCGCCATTAAAATATTTGCGGGCAAAATTGTTACAATCAAAATCACCCTTGCTGCGGAAACTCCATTTTCGTTCTTCGTCCCTGTCAATTACCAAGCCTACTAGTTTGATCCCCTGGATGGATTGGGGAAAATTAACGAGGCCTTCGGTGTCGCCGGTTTTAATATAATATTTAAGTAAATCGTTTTTCGGAATGGCAATCAGTGCGGTATTATATTCATACATGATCTCCATCCGATGCAGGAGAACATGACCGGTGAAGCGAATTTTATTTTCTAAAAAATTGTCAAAAAGATTTTCATGCACTTTGGCATGTTGCAAGCCTTTTGATTTCAGATCTGCTACAAGTGTATGCACCCCCGAATGCGCCGATGGAAAACGAAAGGAACCTGTATCCGAAACCACTCCCGCATAAATGCATTCACCAATCGTTTCATCGATCCTGTCCTGGTGCCCCGAGTTAACGATAAAATCATAGATCATCTCACTCGTTGAACTTTTACCCGTGTCGCTTATTCCGTAATTAAATGATGGGGCATCAGGCTCCTGGTGATGATCAATTAATATTTTGGTACAGGAAATTTGAGCCAGTTTTTCAGTCATTGTTTTGGTACGGTAAAAGATATTAAAGTCCAGGCAAAAAAGCCATTCAGTTTGATCAAGAATGGCATCGGCTTTTGCTTTATTGGCTTCATAATCGATCACTTCATTGCAACCCGGCATCCAGTTGAGCCATTTTGCCCAGTTGGTCGGTGAGATGACGGTAACCGTATGACCCAGTTGTCTTAAAAAATGAGCAAGCCCAAGGGATGACCCCATCGCATCAGCATCGGGTTTTTGATGCATGGTAATGACCACTTTCCGGGGTTGGGCCAGTTGCGGAAATATCTCCTGTATAGGTTTCATAAAACGGTTGCGAAGATAAGGGTTCTCACTTGTAGAGTTTAAGCTGATTTTGGTTTTGCAGCCAATAAAAATCAATGTTTTTGAAAACTTTAGAACTTGTTACCTAAAACTTTAGCTACATTTGCGCCCCAAAAACAAGTACATGAGCAATAGAACATTTACCATGATCAAACCGGACGCCATGAAAAATGGGCATGCCGGTGTTATTTTAGACAGGTTTATCAAGGAAGGATATAGAATTGTAGCGCTAAAACTTACTAAACTCAGCGCCGAGAAGGCCGGTGAGTTTTATGCCGTGCATAAGGAAAGGCCGTTCTATGGTGAACTGGTTGAGTTTATGAGCAGCGGCCCTATCACCGCGGCGATATTAGAAAAGGAAAATGCCGTTTCCAGCTTTCGTGAGTTGATCGGCGCCACCAATCCTGCACAGGCTGCAGAAGGCACGATTCGCAAAATGTATGCAACTTCTCTTGGCGAAAATGCGGTGCACGGAAGTGATAGCGATGAAAATGCTAAAATTGAGAGTGATTTCTTCTTCTCTATACTCGAAAGAGTTTAAGTCTTTCTATATAATTTGAACAGGAATAGCCGGTATTTGCCGGCTATTTTATTTTATCGGCCGCCGCCAGGATCAATGAGATATTGACACTGTCGCCCCTGGTAAAATGATTGTGATTGGTTTTCACTCTTACGGATTGATTACCGAGCATTACATCCACTGTATAAAAACTGCCCCAGAATAATGTCTCTTTTATAAGACCATTCCCAGGTTGATCATTACTTTGCGAGATGGTTAGTTGTTCAGGCCGAACAATTATCGAATCACCCTGGAGCACAGGAAAAGATAACGGGTCGATAAAGGCTAAACTTTCTTTATCGATCAAATTATACTCGCCAAAAAGACCAGCGCAATATTCGTTGACAGGCTGGTAGTATATCTGCTCCGGTGTTCCCTGTTGAATGATCTCACCATCCTGCATCACCAGAATTGTATCAGCCCATGGAAGAATGTCCATCGCATCATGCAGCACCATCATGCAGGTAATCTTCAATTTTTCTTCCAAATCACCGATCACCGATTTAATAATGCTTTTATGCGCGGCATCTAAATTGGAGAAAGGTTCATCCAGTAACAAAAGTTTAGGAGACGTAGTCAATATTCTGGCCAAAGCAATGCGTTGTCTTTCGCCACCGGATAGCTGGTCTGTTTTTCTCTTCAATAAATGTTCAATACGACAAAGGCGATACAGATTGTACGCTTCTTCTTCAGGCAATTTATTCTTGCTCTCCAGTTCCTCCTCTACCCGGTAGTTATTTCTGAGTTCAAAATGTTGCGACAAATAAGCGATAGCGGGATGGCCGGGTAATAATTTTTCAAATGGACCTTCTACCCTTTTGTTTTCGAAAATAATCTCACCAGCATCTGGTTGCACCAAGCCGGCGATCATTTTTAAAAACGTTGTTTTACCGGAACCCGTTTCGCCAGCGATAGCGACCCTTTGTGAAGGTTGTTGGGCAAAGTGTATATTCTTTACAGTGTAGTTTTCTTTTTCCAGTCTACTAATGCCCCGCACAGTTAACCAATCCATGCCGCAAAATAAAGCATATCATGAATATGACAAGTGCTACAAACGTTAGCGAAGGGAACTCTTTCATTTCTTTTCGTCAGCATTACTGTTTGCCAGTTTGAAATAAGTGGCTTTAAACCGATTATCAACTATTTCGCCCTGTACTTCCGCTTTGCGGACCGCTTCGCAAAAGCCATCTTTGGCATGGGCGTCGCCGTGATCGTCGATGGATGTGCCGTCCACGAAATATGATTTTCCATTTATGCGCACAGCCAAATCACAACTTTTTCCCGGCAGTCCCAAGCGGCACTGACCACAGGCGGCTTCCACCGACTGAATTTTCTTTGACGGGTCGGCAATGCCGATTCCAATTTCTTTAACCTGTGATTTGAAAAAATTCCACGCATATAAGTACACGTCAATATCATTGGGATAATCATGCTTTCCTCCCACTACTTTCAGCAATGTTATTGATGGTTTGTTTGCGTCACGGTAAGAATAGCTTTCAATGATCTTACCATCTTTAGGATCAGTATCGGGCAAAACTTTCTTTATCGCCTCGCCATCATAGCCAGCCAGCGCAGACCAATAATGGAAACTGCTGTCGGTACTCCTTACCACACCATAGCTGGAATTGTTTACATACATTTCTCCGCCTTGATATGGATTAGTGTCATCATTAGTTCCATTCACAATGAGAACGGGTAAAGCTTTGCGAACGGGTGTGCAATCCATGGAGGCGGAATCCGGCATATTGGCTACGATAGCAGCAATGCCTTTGATCTTATCTGGCATGGTCAGTCCCAATTTATAGGCCATGTGGCCACCGCCGGAAAAACCGGCTGCAACAACTTTGTTTTCATTAATACCATATTTATCCCTGAAATAGTGGATCATTCCTTTAAAGAAGTCCGCTTCATTAATATTCTCTTTATTCGCATCGGATGTAGCAAACTTTCTGCATTCATTCCAATACTGCTTATAACCCTCCGGATAAACAATCAGCAAGTTTTCTTTTGCTGCAATTGCTTCCAGTTTGGTTGCTTGCCTTGCAATCCGTTTGCCACTGCCGCCAGAACCGTGCATGATAAAAAAGAGATTGCCGTTAATTACGGACTCTGCTGGTTGGTTGAAATGAAATGTCCGATAATTACCATCAATCAATAATGAGTCAGAAATAAGCTGGCTATAAGATGTATAGGTTACCAGTAAGAACAAAGAGCCGAATAAGCGTTTCATCGGGTGATTGTTGTTTTGAAATAAAGATAAAGTTATCGGTTTATGGAGTACCCGCTTGTTGATTAATTTTTTAATTATCTATAGCTGCAATCACTTCCCGTAAAAATTTATTTTCATTGATATTGTGCAATCCGAGTCTTACCACTACCAGTTTTTTTGATGGAATGATATAGACGTTCTGACCACCGAAACCATCAGCAAAATACATATCTGCCGGAACATCCGGGTACCATCGTTTTGTCAAATCATCTTTGTCAAAACCATTTAACCAAAATTGATAACCATAATGCTTTCTATTATCGGCTGATGCTGGCCGAATGGATTCCCTCACCCAATTGTCAGGCAATAATTGTTCACCATTCCATAAGCCGTTGTTATAATACAGCAATCCGAATCTTGCAAAGTCTCTTGCTGTGGCATAACTATAAGAAGATCCGATATAGGTTCCCGACGCATCCGGCTCCAGCAATACCGAATGCATATTCACCTTTTGAAAAAGGGCTGTATAAGGAAACGACCAGTAATCTTTTTCACCAATTGTTTGCCGGATGATCCGGCTTAAAATATTGCTGTTACCACTTGAATAATTGAATACGGTTCCGGGCTTATTTTTTAAAGGGAGTTTAGCCGTAAATGCGGCCATATCGCCTTTTTTAAACAGCATATTGGTCACTTCACTGGGCGAAGTATAATCTTCTATAAAATCCAGGCCGGCTGTTTGCTGCAACAACTGTTTTAAGGTGATTTTTTCTTTGTCAGTGCCTTTCCATTCCGGAACGGGTGCCGGTGCATCAGGATTTAATTTTCCCTGTTTTACCAATATACCAATCAAAGCGGCCGTCAAACTTTTGGATATTGACCAGCCCAGCATGACGGTGTTTTTATCGAAGCCCGGTGCATATTGTTCACCAACAATTTTACCGTCATACACCACCAATACGGCCCTTGTGTAAGCAGGTTTGCCTTCTGTTGTTTCGTGTAGTACATTGTTAATGGCCTGCTCCAGCATCTTTTTATCGACGGAAGATGAAACGCTGTCTGTTATTTTATCGCCATAAGGCCATGCTACAGTATCGCTATTGGTTTGCTTCAACGGTAGTGAATAAGACTGAGCCCTTACTTCGGCTTCGCTGCAGTTATTGATGAGCGTACAACCAAGACCCTTACGATAAATAGCTTTTCGTTTGCCCAAGCCCCAGACAGAACCAGTGACCGAAGAATCTTTTTCATTTACTGTATAAGTTCCCAATGAAAAAGGAAAGCCGGCAAGATCTTCTTTTAAAACATCGTCGAGCCGGCGATGCTGTACAAAGACTGCGGATGCCATATTCTTTGCACCATAGCCGCTGATGATGGGAGCCGCCTGCCAACCGTACCAAAAAGCAAATCCTAGCGCCAGCAATAACAAAAGCAACAGGGTTCTTCTGATAATCTTACGTTTTGCCATGGAGATAGTTTATAAGTAAAAACTTTCAGTATATTTTACCAGATCAGCATAACACCAATTGCCGGTAGAGTCTTTCCAGCGTTTCACCGGCATCTTTACACAAACCCGGATGAACGCCTGATGTCTGTACAATCGTACTTCGTTTAGCAGTCAACCAGCGAAAGCGGGATGCCATATCCAAAGCAGCAATAGGCCCTGCATCCGGTTTACCCAAACTGATCCTCTCAAATGCTTCCAGGTGGGATCTCAATTCTTCGGGTTCTGCTTTGGGACAAAGAGCCAGCAATCTTTTTTCATCGATGGTGAATTTCATTTGCAAAAACTTTTGCTGCCGGCAATACAGGATGACGCCTGCGTTCAGAAATTCTTCCCGCTCCACCATTGGCACTACCCGGATGATGGCATATTCAAATAAGTGATTCTCTTGCATGCTTAGCTTCTTTTACAAATATGCCGGAATGATTGATCCTGTTGATCAAAAACTTTTTATAGACTTCACGCATTGCCACCGGATCACCTTCTTCTTCATTTTGCAACCAGGCATCCGGTATTAATTCTACAATCAATTTTATTTTCGCGGGGGTAATGATTTGTTTTAGTTCTTCATCAGCTTTATCTATGTCATTTGCCAGTGGTAGCAACACATGATCTTTCACCTGTACAAAAGGCTTCATCGAATGTTCTTCCCAATTGTGCCAGGAATGATGAAAGTATAATGCAGCGCCGTGATCGATCAGCCAAAGCTCATTGTGCCAGGTAAGCATATTCGTATTGCGGGCTGTGCGATCGACATTGGTCAACAGGGCATCGAGCCAAACAATTTTTGATGCCAGTTCAGGCGACACTTTGTTTACAGCGGGATCATATGTTATAGCGCCGGATAAAAAATGCAAGCCGAGATTTAATCCTTCACTTGCCCTGAGTAAGTCTTGTATTTCTTCATCGGGTTCCGTGCGGCCAAATGCTTCATCCAATTCGGCAAAAACAATTTCTGGTACTTTCAAGCCAGCAGCTCTTACTATTTCACCTCCGATCAAATCAGCGATCAACGCTTTAGGCCCCTGCCCTGCGCCTCGAAATTTCAGCACATACAAAAAATCATCATCGGCTTCGGCAATAGCGGGCAATGAACCACCTTCACGCAGCGGCGTCACGTATCGCATCACCTGTACTGTTCGTATCTCCGGTTTTTGTTCACTCATGTCAAAAAAATCAATCCCATTTGCGGCGCAAAAGTCAAATCAATATAAGCGGCTAAATTATTGTAAAGTTTGGGATTGGGAATAAAAACGAAGAGCTTGGTTAATTAATATTTTGAAGCGCTGGAATAATATGATCCATTTGTTTGCCTCAGCGGGACAATCTGCAGGTTGAAAGAAACAGGTAATGCTTTTTTTATTACCAGGAAAATTTCATGTCACTCTTTCGGAGTTTTTTGGAAAAACTTAAAATATCTTCTATAATCATTGCATCCCTTCGGGATTTAAGCCTGAAAGGCTGATATGATTATAGAAGGTATTACGGCCATAAAGCCATCAAAACCACGAAGGGGTGATATTTTTCTTAACTAAATGACATTGCCTTACGGGACAGCTAAATTTATTTAGACCGGGTCCTGCACCTCAAAATATCAATTAACCAGTTTTAAACCTCTCATTTGAACAATAGTGAGCTTTTTTTGATAACACAAAACAGCCGCATATCTTGAAAAAATGACCGCTGTTACACTTTGGCTATTTCATAATACCATCAGGTCTTAACATTGGCGAATGAAAACCTGCCTGCTGCTAATCGCTACCTGCTTCCTCTTCCTGGTTGCTAACAGTAATCCCGGAGACTCCACAATTGCAAAGAAGAAATATTTTACCAACCGATTGAATGCGGAGATTAATCTCGATGGTATTCCCGATGAAGCTGCCTGGGATGCGGTTGAATGGGGTGGCGATTTTATTCAGTGGCAACCCAATGAAGGAAAAGCTCCATCGCAACCGACCAGTTTTAAAATATTATACGATGATAAATTTTTATACGTTGGTTATCGTTGTCATGACCTCTCTCCCGATTCTATCATCGGGCGAATGAGCCGGCGGGATGAATTTCCCGGCGATTGGGTCGAGATTAATATCGATAGCTATCACGATCTGCGAACAGCGTTTTCTTTCACCTTATCAGTTTCCGGTGTTCGCGGTGATGAGTTTGTTTCGAACAATGGAAATAACTGGGATGTAAGCTGGAATCCCATTTGGTATGGCAAAACTCATGTCGATGATAAAGGCTGGACGGCTGAAGTGAAAATTCCATTCAGCCAATTGCGCTATGGCAATGAACCTGAAAAGATATGGGGCTTCCAGGTTACCCGCAGGATATTCCGGAAAGAAGAAAGAAGTACCTGGCAATATATCCCGCAAAACTCCGGCGTATGGGTAAGTGCTTTTGGTGAATTACACGGCTTGAATAATATCCCCATGCACCGGCAGGTGGAAATTGCTCCCTATGTAATTGCCCAGGCTGATAAATATAAAAAGGAACCAGGCAATCCTTTTGCAAAAGGGTTTGATACAAAACTGGCAGGCGGGTTGGATGGAAAATTTGCCGTGACGAATGATCTTATTCTCGACTTTACTATTAATCCTGATTTTGGCCAGGTAGAAGCAGATCCGTCACAAGTTCGTATCGATGGATTTCAAAACTTCTTCCAGGAACGAAGACCCTTTTTTGTCGAGAGCAGGAATATTTTTGATTACCAGTTGACCGGCTCTGAAGCTGGCGGTGATTATGATGCTGACCTGCTTTTTTATTCCAGGCGAATAGGAAGCTCGCCGCATGGTTATCCCAATCTCAATAGCGGTGAATATGCGAAAACACCTTTTAATACGACGATTC
The DNA here is from genome assembly GCF_029360765.1 of Terrimonas pollutisoli. Classification (GTDB taxonomy): domain Bacteria; phylum Bacteroidota; class Bacteroidia; order Chitinophagales; family Chitinophagaceae; genus Terrimonas_B; species Terrimonas_B pollutisoli. The sequence continues at coordinate 46,102 of NZ_JARKNA010000012.1, forward strand.
TTGGCGCCGCTAAATTCAGCGGCAAAACAAAAAAAGGATTGAGCATTGGTATCCTTGAAAGCATTACTGAAAGAGAACTTGCAACTATAGATAAGAATGGCTCCCGAAGACGGGAGATGATTGAACCCCTGACTAACTATTTTGTGACACGTATTCAAAAAGATTATAAAGGAGGGAATACCATCATCGGTGGCATTATCACTGGTGTTAACCGTGAAAAAGGATTGAGTGATCAGTTGCACCGCAGTGCCTATTCCGGCGGTCTTGATTTTGTCCGGTATTGGAAAAACCGTACCTGGTATGTTCGGGGCAATGTCGTGTTCAGTCATGTAACCGGAACCAAGGAAGCGATCCTAAACACACAGACAAGCTTTGAGCATCTTTTTCAACGACCGGGCGCCAGTGAAGTTTCTGTAGATAGCAGCAGGACATCATTATCAGGAATGGGTGGAACAATCCGGTTTGGAAAGATAGGTGGTAAATCAGGTAAACTGGGACAGGTTTTTAAATTTGAAACAGGCGCTACTTTTCGTTCACCCGGATTGGAGTTAAACGATATTGGCTTTATGTATTCAGCCAATGAGATCAATCATTTCACGTGGGCGGGATTTCATTTTCAAAAACCATTTTCAATCTTTCGCAATGCCCGGTTGAATTACAATCACTGGTCGAGATGGGATTACGGCGGCCAGTTTTTATACCAAGCTTTTAATTTTAACTCACATGCTACTTTTAAAAACAACTGGCAATCGGGCACCGGTTTCACCTGGAATCCCTACGAAGTTTTAAACAATGCGTTAAGAGGCGCTTCATCTATTCGGCGACCACCGGGTATTGGCCATAATGTTTACCTGACTACTGACTATCGAAAAAAAGTGTATGTTAATTTAAACACTTTTAATGCCTGGGGATTTCCCAAAACGGTAAGAAGCAATAATGCTGGTATCGGTATTTATGTTCAACCTGCTAATGCATTTAAGTTTAGCATCAGTGCAGATTATTCTTACTACTGGCGCCGGCAGGATCAGTTTGTTACTAATTTAACTTTCAACAATAGCACCCGTACTATTGTGAGCCAGGTAAAACAAAAAACGCTTCGCTTCACAGCAAGGTTGAATTATAATATTACACCCGACCTTACATTACAATATTATGGACAGCCTTATATTACCCGGCCGTTGTATGACAGGTTTGCTTTTGTCACGGACCACTTGGCCAAACACTATGATGACAGGTTTCATGTCTTTACCGCCAGCGAGATTAAAACTGACAACGGTTCTTATTTGGTGGATGAAAACAGGGATGGCGTCACTGATTATAGTTTTGATAAGCCTGATTTCAATTTTGTACAGTTTCGGTCCAACCTGGTGGCAAGATGGGAATATAAGCCGGGTTCAGAACTATATCTTGTATGGTCACAAAGCAATACCCCTGATGCTTACGCCGAACTAGATACGCCGATATTCAGAAGTTTATTTGACAATGCTTTCGCGGAACAGGGGCGAAATATATTTTTGATAAAATGGACGTATAGGTTTTTGAGATAGATAGTTTATTCTTTGGCAACTTTGTATTCGACGTTCCTGGCAATGGTGTGCATTTTGCCATCACAAATAATCAGTTTACTAAATTGTTCCGGAGGAACAAATCATGGGTAAGAGCTCATAGATAAAAGCACCAAGCGTTCCTTCGGAACGCCTTATGCATTTTCCTTTGATACTTTTACTCCACGAATCATCCGCCGCGGCGGATGAAGAAAGACCCAAAAAATCATGTCAGCTATGACTTTTTCGAAATACGAGCATCAAAACATTTTTGGCAGCTAAATGAACCTTACCCACCCTTACTCGCCTGCGATATAAACCAGGCATTGGCCAAAAGATACAAGACCAATAATACAATGGACATAATCATGTCAAACTTGTGAGCTTTAGCCTGCTGATTTCTTTTAACGAGTTTTAGTGAATAGGCTGTGGCGCTGATCACACAAAAAATAAAGAACAGTGTAAGCCCATGCAGGGTGTCCACCAACGTGAAAGAAGTGGATTCGGGCAAAGAAGAATCAATGATATATTTATTACCGATCACGGCAAATAAAGAACCCACACTTAATCCGAAACGGGAATCAATGCCATCGGTGTGAATAAAGAAACAGATATAAGCGATCAGGAAAGCTATATACATACCAAGGAATACCTTCCAGAAAAGGCCGCTGGCATCCCTGTCGATGCTTAACCTTACACGATACGAACTATATTCTGTATGCGGTTTTGCAAAACTTTCATCGCCAAAGGCGGTTTCATATGCTTTAACACCCGTTGAGATAATACAGCTATCGATCGTCCATCCACGAAGGGTAAACCGGGGATCGAAATGGTTGCCAACTGTATCCGGCACAAACACCAGGTACCTCGAGTCAAATTGCGAATTCTCGATGGATAATCGCAGTTTTTGTTCATCAAAGGGAAAATTAGCGATGCGCCAGTTGTCTTTCATCACACACTGCAATTTCATCTGCATGTATACTTTTTCGCCTGTGGTATCGATCAGTGAAAAAGATTTTTCCACCGTTTTCGCCTGCGGGACTTCGAGATTATTAAAAAAATCGAAGTCCTTGTTCCTGTACTTTAACCACAACCAAAAATTGATGGTGTACTCTTTATCCTTAAAATCAATATTGTGAATGCTGGTGATATAGATGCCGACGCTTACGGTATCCGGCTTACTGTCTTCTGCATGTGAGCCATTGCCAGATAATAATGCAACGAGGAGTAAAACGAAAGGACAAAGGATTTTTTTGAACATCATATTCGGTTTATCTGCTGAAAGATAGAAAACTGGACGATAAAAATAAAAAACAAGAAGTTAACAATATCGTGAAGACACTGATGATCTACCGGTTATTTTTATAATATTCACAGACAGTATTCATTAAACATATTTCACACTTAGGTTGGGGGCGGCAGATCTCCCTGCCGAGAAATGACATGGCCATGCCCGCATCCCACTGCTTCTGCGGGAGTATTTCTTTAATTTGTTTTTCTATTTTTTTCGGATCTGTTCCGTGGGCAATGCCCAGCCTCGGCGCCACCCGCACCACATGCAGGTCAACGATCACTCCTTCGGCAGGTTTGCCAGCTTCCCGCAAAATAACATTGGCCGATTTACTGCCGATGCCTTTTAACTGGGTGAGTTCATCGTGTGTGAGCGGAATATTTTTATCTTCTTTTATTTGTTGTGCTATCCCGATCAGCCACTTGGCTTTATTACCGAAGTTCCTGACCTTACTAATATATGGGAACAGCAACTCCTCCGTAGCCCTTGATAAGGCTTTCATATCCGGAAATGCTTCGAATAATTTTGGGGCAATATGATTGATGTTTTTATCAGAATCCTGGGCCGACAAAACGACCATCACCACCAGTTGATAAATGCTTTTATATTCAAGCGGATGTTGTTTGTCTTTGTATTTTTTGAGGAGGGGTTTAATTGCCTCGGACCAGTCTATCTTAGCCATGATTTGATTTTTAGTACTAAATCTACAATAAAACAGCAATTGAAAAGACCTTTACTCACCAACAAGTTTCATGTGAATTAATGGAAATGGCTTGCCCATCCCGTCAGTTTCACTTCTCCCTGTTTCGACGAAACCGAGATGTTTGTAAAAACCGATTGCCTGTTCATTTTGTTCATTTACATCCACCGTATTGGCATGTAACTCATGTATTGCAAAGTCAGTGAGTGCCTTGCCAATTCCTTCTCCCCTGCTCCCGGGATGGATAAACAGCATTTCGATTTTTTGATCCGCAACTCCCAAAAATCCTTTTATGCGGGCCTTTTTATCCTGGTAAATAAAGATATCTACCTGCGGTAAAATATCAGGCAGCATTTTTTTGATTGTCTGTAAATAATCTTCCGGTAAAAAATGATGCGTTGCCCGAACAGAAAGCTCCCAGATTTCGATAATCGAACTATAAAGAATATTGTCAGCCTTTCTTATCATGTTTCTAACATAATATTTTCAGATCGCAATAATCTTATTTAACGTGAGTTTTGGGTGTTCTAACATCCGCCGCGGCGGATGATTCGTGGGTAAAACTCAATGTGAACAAGCACGATGCGTCCCTATCGGGACGCTTGGTGCAAACCTGGCAATAACTACCCATCCCGATGACTATCGGGATCCCTAGCGGGACAATTATAGCATTCATTCTCATTAAAAAAAATCCAAAATTCACGTTATTTATCCTAAAAACTGGTGAATAATATTGCCTAACATTTTTACATCGACTTTTTCCAGGGGATGCGGCGTATTTTCAAGCAACTGAAATTTGCCATTTGGTAAGGCCTGTTCCACCTGCGCTGTTTCTTCTGGTGTTACCATTTTATCTTTATCGCCCAACAACAGCAAGCTGGGAGTTAAAATAGTTTGATAATCGTTTAGCTGCAAATCATTCTTATCCCCCAGCTGAACCAATAACTGTTTTGTCTTTTGTAAAACGATTTTCCAGTCGTTGGGATAATGACGTTGTTGCAATTGCTCAGCAAATGCAGGAACTTTTTCTTCGATAGTATCAGCATTTAGCATGGCCGCTTCTTTTGTGGCGATGCCGGGGTTCCACTGAAATTTAGTTGCCAATGTAATGACCCGGTTAACCAGTATTGGCGAATGCCTGACGAGGTATAAAGCTACATAGCCGCCCATGCTGTAACCGAAAATATTCGTTTGGCGAATGTTATTTTCTTTAAGGTAGGTAACGACATCACCGGCAAAAACGGGAATGGAAAAATCGCTTGCATGAAAAGGTTCGCCACCGTGCCCGCTGAAGTTTAACGTGTGAATAATATAATAATCAGATAATTCATCAGCCAATGATTGCAGCTGGTCTTTGGCACCGATGGCGCCGTGAAGCAGTAAAAGATGTTGCATCCATAAAATTAGCATCCTTATTTCAATGCATCGGAGAAATTGAAAAACTTAATTTTGCGTCATGAACAGCGAAACCGGGAAATGGGTGATCATCGCCGGCATATTAGTCGTCTTGGCTGGTGTGATCATTTATTTTTTTTCAGATAAACTGCAATGGATAGGCAGATTACCCGGCGATATCCGGATTGAAAAAGCCAATTTCAAATTCTACTTTCCCATTACAACAATGATTATTTTCAGCTTAATTTTTACACTGATCATCCAGGTGGTCAAACGATTCTTATAATTTTTAACATAGTTTTGTTAGCCATATTTTTTTATCCAACTTTCCTTACTCCTAACATTGATTTCTTCGTGCCCCAACAATTTGTAAATTTTCTAGGTCAACAATATAAAGCCCGTATGTGTCTCCGTCAATTCTGCCATCTTTTTCTAGCAAATAATCATACAAAATAGAAAATGAATACTTGTCACTTTGGTTGTATTCGTCAACCTTTCCGTTGTAAAAGATTGAGTTTTTAAATATCATTTTCCAATCTTTTATTTCTTTGAAACCTCTTCTAAAAAAGGTCTTACCAACTTCCGATATTAACGGAATTCCGCAATGAGCAAGTTCTTGTAAGCGATTTTTTACACAAATAAATTTAAAAAAATCAGCGAAGTGCTGCCAGTCAATACTGCTTTGTCTATGAAATTCAAAGTTTATCTCTATCTCAATTTTCACATTGTCAATTAAAGCCACAGCGTGCCAACAGTTCGCATTCTCATTAAAAGAGAAGTCCAAAGTCTGATTTTCAATTTGAATGGTATGTCTCATAAAATTGTGGCTAACGCATAAATTTATGGCACTCAAATCGCATTTTCGAAAGAATCTGTATTGATTTCAAAATTTTAATCTTCGTCGGATTTGATTATTGTTGCACCAATACAACCTATACAGAAACGGGCGTAAAAGTTTTCTATGACCTTTATACTTTAAATCATCGCTTATTGCCTTTTGTTTCCTTACCATTTTGTAAAATGCTCATAGCCACTACTTCTTTCTTTTCATTGCGGTAGAAATTTATCCGGGCTTCCACTTCTTTTAGAAAAAACTGGTCTTCTTTTTCTGGGTGCAGTTGCAGTGCTTCCTGTCCTTCGGGTTTGCCGATCAGTTTGCCATTTTCAAAGCTTACTGTAATGATGAGTTGTGGAGATAAATCATAAACGCCAATGTATTGCTTCAGCACGTCAGGTGGCAGGCTGATGGACTTTTTTTCTTTTGGCAGCTCATAAGGCTTATCATAAAGAATCGCCAATATGCTCTTAGTGATCTTATCCAAATGCGGGCTAGAAACATTGGCCAGTAAAATGATGCAGGTATTATCCTCGGGTATGCTGATCATGTTGCTGTTAAAACCATGGATACCGCCACCATGTCCAATTGTTCTTTTACCAGCACTGCTGTCGGTCACCCATCCATAACCATAATTATTTTTTACCGCTGTATATGCTTTTTGTTTCGATGATTTTGACATAATGGTGTTAGCCTGTAGGGACAGGTGCCATTTGTACAGGTCGCCGGTAGTGGAATAAATAGCGCCGGCAGCATATGAAACCGAAGAATCTACTATCGGTGCAGGAATATTCGTATCATCTGTCAGCCGGAAATAACCAATTGCTTTTTCTTTATCGGCCAGGTGAGTAAAATCGAACCCGCTGTGATCCATATGCAACGGATTAAAAATATATTTTCGTACAGCCCGTTCGTAAGGCATTTTGGTTACGTCTTCAATTATATAACCCAAAAGCATATAAGCAGAGTTGGAGTATTGCCATTCTGATCCCGGTGAAAACTGGAGCGGTTTGTCCTTAAACAGGGCCATCATTTTTTCACGGTTGGAAGGTTTGGCTACTTCGTTTGACATAAAAGTCCGGTCGTCGGTGTAGCTGTAGATGCCGGATGTATGTGTAAGTAAGTGTTCCAGGGTAATACTGTCGCCATTGGGATAAGCAGGAAAATATTTACTGAGTTTATCTGTTGTATTCAGTTTTTTTTCTTCCTGTAGTTTTAACAATATAGTTGCAGTGAACTGTTTGGTAATAGAGCCAATCTGGAAAATGCTGTTCTTGTCATTCTTTATCTTATCACCCGCATTGCGAAACCCATAACCTTTATCGAGCAATATCTTCCCCTTATGAACGATCAAAGCAGAGCCATTGAACTTATCCTGACCGGCATATGTATTCAGCAGTTCTTCAAGCTTATCGCCCTGACCCGAACAGGCGCTGATAACAAAACAGGAAAAAGCAAAAAGCAAATGTTTCATTGTTTTATTTTTTATTATAAAATGAACCATATAAGAGTCAAATACTTTGACCACCCGGAAGCAATATAAGTTACACCTATATCCAAATCTTTTTAAGAACAAAAGTTGTCTAATTCTTAATTTGGGGTGCTGGTATTCGTTTTGGATAGCCGTTGCTGGAAAAAAAATTAACACAGCTTCAATTTTGATCTTTACCCAAACCTTAGTAGAAAAGAAATTGAATCAATGATTTAACCTTATTACCTTATTGTCAAATAAAAGTTTCGCGGACGAAGAATACAAGGAGTTTATAAAATTTTACCAAAAAAATCTTACGCTTCTTTGAGAGCGGCCGGCCCAAATAAGGTAATAAGGTAAAGGACTCCGATGAATTATTTTCTACTAAGGTAATAGATTTGCTTGCAGCAGCAGATAGGGAAAGCGAAATAAGGTTTTTGAAATAATTACAATTGCAGCCAGCACCGCAAATTAAGAATTAACTCAAAAATTGCGAAGCGATTCTTCAGCCTATTCAGCGGGCCAGTGAAAACAAAGCCCATATCCATCCGGGTCGGTAAAATGAATGGCTTTAAAACCATAACCTGTTATGGAGGGCTTATTTATTTCCAATCCCTTTGAAAGAAAATGTGTATATAAGCTGTCTATATCCGGGCAGCCAAAATAAAGGGCAACATCGCTGTGGCCGATCTTTCGCACCGGATCAGGAACAGCGGGCCGGTCAGGTTTTTCATAGATAGTGTTTAACATCAGCTCTATGCCCTGTAATCGCAATAAGACCCAATCGCAATCATCTCCCTCCGCTGGTTGTGATTGCATGGCAACTTCAAATCCCAGTTTATCCCGGTAAAATGATATGGCCGTTGGCATATCATAGACTTGCAGGTAGGGAGCCATGCCTCTTATTTCAATTTCGCCGGATTGCTTTTTTTCTGTGTGCATAGTATAGGAATTTATGCGTGGGAAAAGATTTGCCCGGAATAAAAGCTCAATAGAATTACTAAAGTTGAAGTTAAGTTATACAGCTGAGACTTATTCGTTCAGCCCGGACTACAGAGATATGTCACACAAGGTTATTTTTTATTTGTCTGCGATATAGATTTATAGTTATAAAGCAAATCCAAAGCAGAAAAAAAAGGAAAGTTATTTTTTGAACTACTGGCAAGTATAATTTTAGTCCGCCACCATAATATAATATGTTGTTTAGGGCAACAAGTGCCAAGTTAAAAATGCCTAACCAAAAAAGTTTTGGCCACTTTAGTTTGCGAAGCCCAATAAAAGTCCCAACAGTTGCAACAATACCGAATAGGCTTGCAATATTTACAATTGTGTCGTGGAGGTCTGTAAAAAGAAACATTCCTACTGTCATTGCTAGTGCACCAGAAATTTGAATAGTAATTTGCACACTTTTTTTTAAGTCAGCATGTTTAGGAAATATGTACCAAAAAATTGCAAGTGTCAAACATAGAACAAACATTGCTGCCATTGCTATTGGTTTTGCTGCGTTGTGTCGCCCATCAATTGCATTTTCATTGAGCAAGTTGCACCAATAATTATTTGTCCAACTAAAACCTTCCGATTTTTTGTCAACCTGTGAACCGCCAGGATAAAAAAGGGTCGCAGCAAAATACAAACATATAAAAAGTAGTGCCCCGAATAATGGTGTAAGCACCCAAATGTTTTGTGGTTTAATTGTGGTCTTTGTCAAACTAATGCCGCTGATTTTTCAAATTTAGTTCTATGCACCAACAACTGAACTATGAGCACTTCATTATTATCAGAGGCCTTCTTCAATTCAGTTGTTGGTGTATGTCGACTACAGTAGTAAGTTATTCAAAACAGAAACACCAACAATGGCGTAAAAAGAATAAATACCCAGTAATATTTTACGGCATTGTTGGGTGTGTCACGAATCAACGACGTATATGTTGTTAGCGGTTCGTTGTTTTAAGTATTTGAAGTGTCAAATTTATTTTGCTCAATCCTCGATTGCCTCAATACCAAGTTGCTTAAGTCGATCAAGATGCTCTTTCATGGCCTTAAGTTGTTCCGGGGAGTGTCCTTGCCAATCTGTGACCTCACCAGAGACCCGAAGCGGATGCCGGGAACGGTATGACTTTGTTGGATTTCCAGGGTACTTCTTGTCCGTCAAATTGGGATCATCTTCAATCGGGCCTGTCGGCTCAACTATATAAATTCTGCCAGGTCCTTCGCCCAAGGCAAGTTCAGCTCCCCAAATAGCAGCATCCAGGGTAGCGGTTAGATAGATATAGGACGCCTTTTTCCTCTCACCGTAGTTTGAATTAAAGCCGGGTTCAATCAGGTCTCCCTGCTTCAGATTAGCCTTAGTGCCATGATAGAACCTCTGTGAACTCAGGTCGTAGGTAGACTCTATTGACTTGTCCTCACTCCTGTTTGTTTTCATTGTCGTTATATGTTTGTGAATGTCTATACAAGTCCTGTTTTAGTTAATTTACCCAAAATGAGTATATCTCCTCCATCGTATCCCGACCCAAGGTATAGTGATTTATGAGTCGCGGTTAATGAATTATTTGCTTGCTCAAGTGAATTTATAATTAATAGGTTTAGCAAGCCATGAAAAATTAAAACATTCAAATCACCCTCGATATGTGAGTTTAAATTAATGTTTTGATCGAGGATCGTAAAATCAGTAAGAACTAAATATTTGTTCTCTGGCAGATATGTATTGTCAGTCCAGCAAGCCCAGTCGTCATCGTCTCGGGGTGTCGAAGTAGACCCGCAAAAATAAACTGTTGTAATTTCGTCATCTGAGTTGTTGTCAGCCTCAACCATTGAAAAGAGACCAAAGTAGAGGGATTTAACTTCTTTTGGAAATCGTTTTGTAAAGATTTTATTTACCCAATCACTAAACTCTGCCTGTAATCGCTCTTCGTCAACATTTTCGAACAGTTCTGCTAAAGACTGATTGGCCAATAAGTTTTTTATTTCATGGAATCCTGAAATAAAAGTTGGCTTGCGTTTTATTTGATCAACTAATATTGGCTCTATTGTGTCCCAGTCCCAATCCATGTAGGAAGTCGTTTATAATGGCGTGTTCGGCTTATGTACATTTTTAAATTTAGTTCTATACACCAACAACCGGGCTAAGAACATTTTCATTACGATTCAAAGTCCTTCTTGAATTCAGTTGTTGGTGTGTGTCGCCTACAGCAGTATGTATTCAAAACACAAACACTAACAACGGCGTAAAAAACCTCGTTGTTGGCTTACTTAAGATCGTAATGCTATTAAGCCACGTGTCGCTTAATAAAAACATTATTTGAAAGTGCTTTAGGTTGTTGACTTGACATCATCAAACTCATTGCTTCAAGAAAGATTGTCGCTTCCAGGTCTGTTGATGAACAGAATAAAAACTTGTCTTGATTTGGAATTATAAATGTTATATCAGTTGAATTGCAAAAAGCAAAAATTTTGTCCCAAACTTGGTCCACCATAATATAGCTTGAAGCAAGTCCGTTTGGGTTTAAAAGTATTTCGACCTTTGAATCTTCCAATCCTTTTTCTTGAATTTGACCGATAGACAAGTCGCCTTTTGAAAGTAAGTTTCGATATGCTTTATTAATAGTTTCATCCAAAGAACTTTCTAAGTGTTTATTTTGAAGCCACTCAAAGTGTCCTCCTTTATCAACTCCAATAATAATTGACAAGCCGGAATTACCAATTTGCTTCATCACTGGAAGAGATGCGTCTGGAAGTTCAATTTCTTGACCGTCAGCTGTCACAAATTTTTTAGCTGGTGATTGCCCAACTTTTATGATTGGAAACAGGCTATTGTCAATAAGTTTGTTTGAAGTATTTGCGGATAAAATCTCTTGTCCTACTTCCTGAGTCTGTTTGTCAGACTTGCCGAAAATTTTTTTGAAAAAGCTCATTTTAATTATAGTGGTTTTTAATTACAGCCAACGCATAAATTTATGGCACTCAAATCGCATTTTCGCAAAAAGCAGCATGGATTTTTTACGCCGTTGTTGGGTGCAGCTTTTATTTCTGGTAGTATCTAACTTTACCGTTAATGTGAATTCCAGTCAAATCGAAAAATTCTTTACGAGATTTAGGTAGGTAAATGCAGTGTCCAACATAAGCAAGCTTACCTAACGATTCGATGGAAGTGTTTCTAAGGTTCAACGTCCTGCCGACTTTAGATAGGTTAGACAGGGTTTTTATTGGAGAACTTTTAAGATAGAGATCTTTGCCAACATACTCTAAATTCGCTAGATCTTCTAAATTGGTAAATGGGTGAAATTGAGCAACCCATAAAGAACCAGTCACCTTTCTTAGTTTTCCAAGGGATTGAATTGATGATCCAATCAAAGCCAAATCACCATCGATTTCCTCGATATTTCCTAAGGAAATAATTTTTGAGCTCTTGATTGTCACGGAACCGTGAACAAGTCGTTTAGCTAATGTATAAGTTGTCTGATCTGGGTTGTCGCTATTTAGTTCAAGGATAAAGGGAACTCCGTTAATATTTTTTAGCTTCTTTAGGTCCTGAACCGACGTAAGTTCAAACGAGGTAGTGTCGTAGATGTAGTTTATTATGAGTTCTTCTAAAATATCTTGACTTAAATTGTAGTAGTCTGTCGAAGGTAAAAAAACGTCCGAAAACTCTTCTGTTTCTAATGTTTCGCCTGGTTCCATTAAGAGTCTAACTATGGAACGTCTTTTTCCCTTAATTCCCTCCTCATCAAACTGCTTATAGAGTTTTGATTTTAAATCCATGTTGCCTGTTGCTTTTCTATTGCATTGTCGTTCCAGAAGTTGAAACATTATTTTGCATGTCTGGAAGCTCAAGTAATGGTAAACTCATTTTGTTACTTTGAAAACTAGTCATAGCAATTACTTCTTGACAAGCACCCTTAAAGTCTTTATATAAATCTTCGCATCGCAAATTTATTTTTGTCGGTGTGACGGCAACTAAATGTGCTGTTTCATCTTTGCTTGATAAGGTCAAAGTATTCTTTGGTACAAATGAATGTAAAAAACCATTTCTTAAACTTGTCCAAAGATTATGGCTAGTAAGTAATGGTCTGTATTTGTCAAATGAGTTTAGCGAATTTATTGCTAGTTCAAAATCTTCTTTTGAGTGTCCTCTTTCGTTCCAATTTTCATAGTTGTTTATGCATTTGCCAAGAAATTCAATTCCAATAGCCATCATGGCAAAAGATATGTATGGATATTGTAAATGAATAGCCCCCACTTCATTTATGAGAACTGTGTCAATAAACTCTTTTGGTTTCATTGTGTTCATATGTCTACCAGTCTATTTGGGGTGTTACGATAAAATTGCAGCCAACGCATAAATTTATGGCACTCAAATCGCATTTTCGAAAAAGCAGTTGATTTTCAAATTTTAATCTTCGCAAATTTGATTGTTATTGCGCCAATAAAACCTATACAGAAACGGTCGGATAAACTTTTGCTTATCCGCCCGTTTCTATTTTGGCTACTGCTATCTTATTTCGCAGGCGTAATAATAATATTCCGGTAATCGATCGGACCATGATCACCCTGGATATACAATGGACCTGGCTCCCCTTCTTTGCTATCCAGTGCGCCGCCGGTGATACCCGGTATTTCCTGGTTACAGATGATCGTTTTACCATTGGCAACAACGGTGATCATTCTTCCAATTAATGTGATATCGTAAGACTGCCATTCTCCCGGTTCTTTCGCCACCATTTCGGTGGGTGTGATGAAGCCATATACTGCGCCCAATTGATCTTTCAGCGTTCCCATTCCTTTGCTGTCAGCTATCTGCACTTCGTAACGGCCGCGGAGATAGACACCACTATTGCTGCCTTTCGGATAACGAAACTCGATATGCAATTTGAAGTCGGTAAATTTTTTATCCGTTACCAGGTTCGATCCTGACTTAGGACTTCTCAATAAACCTGATTCCACTTTCCACTGGTTCTCACCCATCGCATGCCAACCACTCATAGAACTGCCATTGAACAATTTGATTGGCGCTCCCCAAACAGGTGCTTTTACCCTGCGCAGCGATGGCGCCCTGCGTGCCGACCAGTTATACGTTTTTCCATTAGCAGCTACCATGGTACCTGCCAGGCTATCGGCTTGTAAAGTTCCTTCAAACTTTAAGTCATTGTCTTCCTCTTCCCATTGCGGTGGTAAGCTGAAGCTCAATTTTCCATCGGTAAAATGAATAATGGAAATCGGCCTTGCACTGCCGGAGATTCCAACATATTGGCCAATCAATCGTTTGTGACCTGAATGCATCACTTCAAGCCATGAAGGATGTTGTTTTCCATTATCATATATCGTCATGTCCCATCTACCCTCAATAGAAGGATCACCAGCATTGCCAGGAGCAATAATCTTAGCATTACCCGATGAGATGACAAAAAGAAATAAAACAGCCGTAACAAATAACTTACGGGATGGCAAAAGCACGTTGTTAAAGTATTTTGTTTTCATTGGCTAAATGTACTAAAGAATCAAATAGGGAAAATGATAAGTTCGTTTACCTGTTTAATTCTATTAAAGCAAACTATCGGGTTGGAAAATCTAAGCAAGCATTGTCAAGTTTCGTAAGATCACGCCAGCCGTATCCACCATGAAAATTTCCTTTTTCATCCAACAATCTTTCAGCTCCCAGCGCTTCATAAAAATAAATGGAGGGGTTATCAGGTTCGCTAAACAACAACATTGAATTGATTCCTGAATCTATAAAACGCCGCGCAACAGCACACACCATTTTTTGTCCTAATCCAAGACGATGATATGACCAGAGAAGATAGATTTTATTTAGTTGTCCTTTGAATGCCGACGATTCATCGCCATATCGGTTAGCCTGAACAAAACCTATTAATTCCTTTGATGAGTTTTCAAGTACGAGGCAGAACCAATCTTTGTTTTTTTCTGTAAAAGCTTTTCGCCATTGATAGTCGCGGATAGCATGGCTGGGCGGATTTCTGAAACCGGGATAGGTAGCATTCCAGGTGACGACATGCAGATCAACAAGTGCAGAGACATCATCTATTGTCGCTTCCCGCAGTTGAAAAGAAGAGGTATCCTCTCCCCTTTTTTTCAACGTGCTGAGATTTTTATTTTTGGAAGGACGTTGAAAGTTTTTTACCCACCGTATCAATGGGATCATAAAACTCTTCATGCTTCAGATTTGTCGTTCACCCAAAGAATAGCAAAGACCGTCGGGAGCGACCACAAAGAATAATTTCCAGTTTGTTTCCCCATACTTCTGAATATCATATCCTGCTTCTTCCCTATCCAATCCATTTGCTTTTAATTCGGCAAATGCATTTTCTACATTGTCCACTTCAAAGAAACAACCGTCCTGTGAAGCATCACCGCCATTTTCTGCAAAGCCTATCCTGATATCATCCCGCTGCAGGATAGCTGACCGCACCGGTTCATCACTCGTAGATTCAAGATGAAGACCAAACAATTTTTCGTAATAAGGAATGGCTATTTCAATATTAACAACGGGCATGTTTAAAGCATCTCCCTGGTAGCCCCATGCTCTTTTAAAAACAGCTTTTGGCTTTTCCATATAACAAATATCGTAGAAAGTGTGATAGCTGTTCGTAGGTTTCCCGGATCATTACGATAGTTATGCATCAAATGAATTAACGACCGATATTGAGCAACGGCGTATCTTATTCGTTGTCATAGTTGATTTTTGCGCTATATAAAGCCAGGTAAGGGTTTTATCTGTTTTCGTAAATTATTATTTCGTTGCCAACAATATTATAATTCGATGACCGTTGTGTAAAGCAACCATTGTTTTAATCGCTGCCTGGGTATTTTGTACAGGCTTAAAGATCCACGAACCGGATCTGATTTTAATAATAGGTGTTTTCACTAACTGCCAATATCTATGTCACCACGAACCACTCGCTTAGGATTATCCATCCTGTTTTCTGCACTTTTTTATTTCTGCGGCCAGGGTCAAACTTTCGGGACAAAAGCTTCGGCTGTTTGGCTGAGCGATTGTAACCAATCGAATTTCTTTAATACATCAGGTAGCGGTTCAGATATTATCGGCCCCGTAGCGAACAGTTTTTCCAATACCAATTTTGGCGTTCATACACAAAACTCCGGTACGCTGATCCTGCGTGGTGCTGAATTGAGAACGTTTAAAGATGCGGTTGCTAATGTGTGTGATGCCCGGTTGCATTACCGCATTTACCCGCAAAGCACAGCACCCGGGACTTTTACGATCATCGATCTTCCGTTGTTAAGTGATTGCAACATGCCGGGCGGCACCTATCCTGGCGGTGGAACTTGCGTGGCAGGTGAACAGCAATGGAACCGGGTGATCCCTGATGGAACAACAACACCTTATTCGCCGGTCGATCTTACAACATTCGCTCCCGGCAATTATGTGCTCGAAGTTTACTATTCAATTACCGGCTTGTCAACTTCAACTACAGGCTGTGATGAGACGATTGTCTTAAATAATGGAGGTGCTAACTATAGCGCCTTTTTTTCTATTCAGTCACCAACACTGGCGAGTAACAATCCTGTTACCTGTAATGGAACGGAAGGTTTAATTACGATCAGCGGACTTTCGGCAGGTGCAACCTATGGCGTGAGCTATACAGATGATGGCGTGAATGTGGGGCCTGTTAATATCGTGGCCAATGGCAGTGGACAGGTTGTACTGAGTGGATTGAATGCGGGGGTGTATGCCAATTTCCAATTGCAGATCAACGGATGCACTACTGAACTTTTTACCGGCATCATCTTGTCAAACCCGGTGTTTACACCCACGTTTACAAAAGTTGCTGCTTTTTGCGCCGGTTCAACGCCTCCCGCATTACCAACGACTTCCAATAACGGGATAAGTGGTACCTGGAACCCGGCGGTAATAAATAACCAGGCTTCCGGCAGCTATACTTTTACTCCTGCCCCTGGCCAGTGCGGTATTCAAACGACAATGAATGTGACGGTGATTCAGAAGACAACGCCGACATTTAATTTTGGCACTGCGCTTACTATTTGCGCTGACGGTACCATACCCACATTACCGGCGACCTCCAACAATGGAATACCCGGAACTTGGAATCCTTCTATAGTAGATAATCAAAACTCCGGTGTATATACATTTACCCCCAATGCGGGTCAATGTGCCAATTCAACAACTTTTACTGTAACGGTCAATCCTAATATTACTCCCACATTTAGTTTTGGAACAGCTTTGACTATTTGTGCAAATGAACCGGTGCCAACACTTCCTACTTCTTCATCTAATGGAATCACTGGTACATGGAGTCCTGCAACAGTGAGCAATCAAACATCTGGTACCTACACATTCACTCCCGATGCAGGTCAATGTGCATTACCAGCTACATTCGATGTAACAGTAACGCCGAACGTCACACCGACATTTGCTTTTGGAACAACCTTGACTATTTGTGAAAATGGAACAGTGCCAACATTACCCGGTACATCGGACAACGGAATTAGCGGAATATGGAACCCAGCGACGGTTAGCAACCAGGCTTCGGCTACTTATACGTTTACACCTTCAGCCGGTCAATGTGCATTGCCAACAACATTCACGGTGACGGTCACGCCCAACATCACACCAGCATTTGGTTTTGGAACAACATTGACCATCTGTGAAAATGGAACAGTGCCAACACTGCCTACTTCTTCTTCCAATGGAATCAATGGAACGTGGAACCCGGCAACAGTGAGCAATCAAGCTTCAGCTACTTATACATTTACTCCCGATGCCGGTCAGTGCGCACTACCAACAACATTTACGGTAACGGTCAATCCTAATATTACTCCCACATTTAGTTTTGGAACAGCATTAACCATTTGTGAAAATGAACCGGTGCCAACACTACCTGCAAATTCCACCAATGGAATCACCGGTACATGGAGTCCTGCAACGGTCGATAATCAAACATCAGGTACTTACACATTCACTCCTGATGCAGGCCAATGTGCGTTGCCAACTACATTCGATGTAACAGTAACACCGAATGTCACACCAACATTTAGTTTTGGAACAACCTTGACTATTTGTGAAAATGGAACAGTGCCAACATTACCCGGTACATCGGACAACGGAATTAGCGGAATATGGAACCCAGTGACTGTTAGCAATCAAGCTTCGGGCACTTATACGTTTACACCTTCAGCCGGTCAATGTGCATTGCCAACAACATTCACAGTGACGGTTACGCCAAACATTACACCATCGTTTGTTTTCGGAACAACATTAACCATTTGCGAAAATGGAACCGTGCCGACATTACCTGCTTCTTCATCCAACGGTATCAATGGCACATGGAATCCTACAACAGTCGATAATCAAGCATCTGGCACTTATACATTCACACCCGATGCGGGTCAATGTGCACTGCCAACAACATTTACGGTAACGGTCAATCCTAATATTACTCCCACATTTAGTTTTGGAACAGCATTAACCATTTGTGAAAATGAACCGGTGCCAACACTACCTGCAAATTCCACCAATGGAATCACTGGTACATGGAGCCCGGCAACAGTCGATAATCAAGCATCTGGCATTTACACATTCACGCCGTCAGCGGGTCAATGTGCATTGACAACAACGTTTGCGGTAACTGTTAATCCTAACATCACACCGACATTTGGTTTTGGTACAACACTCACTATTTGTGAAAACGGAACAGTGCCGGTATTACCGGGAACATCAGATAATGGACTTACCGGAACATGGAATCCAGCAACAGTGAGCAACCAGGCTTCAGCCACTTACACATTTACTCCTTCAGCGGGTCAATGTGCAGTGCCAACAACGTTCACGGTGACTGTTACGCCAAACATTACACCATCATTTGCTTTCGGAACAGCATTAACTATTTGTGAAAATGGTACAGTACCAACATTACCCACTGCTTCATCTAATGGAATCACAGGTACATGGAATCCTGCAACAGTCGATAATCAAACATCTGGTACTTACACATTCACTCCCGATGCGGGTCAATGCGCATTACCGGCAACATTTACGGTAACTGTCAATCCCAATATCACTCCCATATTTAGTTTTGGAACAGCATTGACTATTTGCGAAAATGCAACCGCACCAGCATTACCCACTAATTCCTCCAATGGAATCACCGGTACATGGAGCCCGGCAACAGTCGATAATCAAGCATCTGGTACTTACACATTCACACCTGATGCGGGTCAATGTGCATTGCCAACAACATTTACTGTTACGGTAACACCGAACGTCACACCGATATTTGGTTTTGGCACAACACTCACTATTTGTGAAAACGGAACCGTGCCGGCATTGCCTGGAACATCAGATAACGGAATAACCGGAATTTGGAATCCTGCAACGGCAAGCAATCAAGCTTCAGCTACTTATACCTTTACACCCTCGGCAGGTCAGTGCGCATTACCAACAACATTCACGGTGACAGTTACACCAAACATTACACCGACATTTGGTTTTGGTACAACATTGACCATTTGTGAAAATGGAATAGTGCCAACATTACCTGCGGCTTCATCCAACGGTATTAATGGTACATGGAACCCGGCAGCAGTCGATAATCAAACATCTGGTACCTACACATTCACCCCTGATGCAGGTCAATGTGCATTGACAACAACATTCGTGGTAACTGTCAATCCTATTGTCACACCAATTTTTGATATCGGCACAGCACAAACAATTTGTTCCGGCAGCACTTCACCTTCACTGCCTGCAACATCTTCCAATGGAATCACTGGTACATGGAGCCCCGCAACGGCTGATAACCAAACTTCGGGTACTTATACCTTTACTCCCGATGCTGGTCAGTGCGCTGTGACTACGACGTTCACATTAACCGTTACGCCAAGTACAACGCCGCTATTCAGTCTTGGTTCTTCTTTGACCATTTGCAATGGCAGTTCTGTGCCCACCCTGCCTTCCCTATCAGACAATGGCATCAATGGAACATGGAACCCTGCCGTCATCAACAACCAGGCTTCAGGAACCTATGTGTTCATACCCGACGCAACACCGGAGCAATGTATCAACAAAGTGACGTTTACGGTTACTGTAAAACCAATTCTCACGCCAACGTTTAGTTTCGGCACTTCACAAACTATTTGTAACGGAGCAACAGCGCCTGTTTTGCCAACTGTGTCCACCAATGGCATTACCGGTACATGGAGCCCTGCTGTTGTCAGCAACCAATCATCAGGTGTTTATAAATTCACTCCGGCAGCGGGACAATGCGCTACGGCCAACACTACATTCACGGTAACGGTTAACCCGGTACCGACAGTAAGTGTAATGAATGATACTACCGTCAATGATGGAAATCTTTTACCCGTGAACAACCTGGTGGGAACACCTGCGGATGTCACGTATAAATGGATCAATTCCAACTCATCGATTGGTCTTGCGGCTTCAGGTAACGGAAATATTCCAGCCTTCACCGCTATTAACAGGAGCAATGATCCGGTGACGTCAACAATTACTGTTACACCGGTGATCAATGGTTGTGCGGGTACGGACCAAACTTACCACATCACTGTTAAGCCTCTCGACAAAGATGTGTTTGTCCCCAATGTATTCACTCCTAATAGGGATGGAAAGAATGATTTGCTATACGTATATGGAAACTATATCGACAAACTGGATATGCGGATTTTTAATCAATGGGGAGAGCAGGTAATGGTGATCAACAGCCGTACTACAGGATGGGATGGCACCTATCGTGGAAAGCCCCAACCAGTAGGCGTTTATGTCTATGTGCTGCAAGCAACCCTGGCTGATGGCCGGACGGTGAAACTGAAGGGATCCATTACGTTAATGCGTTAATCATTGAAGACAATCATAAATAAATATAGAGATCATTGGCAACAAAAATTTTAACTAACAAGCATGCAGATCAGCAGTGTCAATTGCTGAGTGCTTTCGAATAAAACAGAGCATAGATGAAACGAACCACTTTTTTAACTGCTTTTGTCGTCATGGCATCTATTCACCAATCGATTGCCCAGACGGATCCCCATTTTACGCAGAACTATACATACCCGATGTATATCAATCCAGCCCTGACAGGCGGAAGTGATGGTGATTATCGGGCCTCTGCCATCTATCGGAGTCAATGGGGTAGCATCAGCAATCCTTATCGTACCACTGGCTTATCGATTGATACCCGAACTAATAAAAATATTTCGCTGGGTCTGAACCTGCTCAACCAGTCAGCAGGTGATGGTGGATTTAATTATTTCAATGCCTATGCCAGTGTTGCCTATACTGGTGTCAAATTCGGTGTCAACAACAATCATCGTATTGTATTAGCGATGCAGGCAGGTGTCATCAACCGGCGGGTAGATCAAAGTAAATTTAAGTGGGGCGAACAATGGAACCCGATCACGGGCTATAACGCTGCTAATTCTGTTTCTGAAAGTTTTGCCGCCACCTCTTCTACCACGTTAGACATTGGCGCCGGAGCGTTGTATTATGATGCCACTCCCGGGAAAAAAGCAAATGCATTTGGCGGTATCTCATTTTTCCATTTGAATAAGCCAAAAGACCCAATCATTTCATCACAGGATGTCGAGCTAAATACCATACCCCTCCGATATACCATTCACGGCGGACTGAGTTATAATCTTACTGAACGTACCCGCATCGTACCACATGCACTTTATATGCAACAAGGCAATGCAAAAGAACAAATGCTGGGCGTGTATGCTCAATACAATGTGAATGAAGAAACCGACCTGATGATCGGGGGTTATTACCGGGTAAAGGATGCTGTCGCTCCTTTCGTAGGTATTGATTGGAGAAATTTCTTAATTGGTCTTAGTTATGATGTCAACACATCAAAGCTGGGTGCAATGACAAAAAATGCAAACAGCTTTGAGCTTAGCCTCTCCTATATCAAACGGCAAGGAACCAAAAGCATTTTTGATTTTATCCGTTGTCCGAGATTATAGATGCACAACCTTTTTTTTTATCAAGCAGACCATGCATATGAACTTATTATCGATACAAAAAAACAAACCGATACAATTGTCAACGGCTATGGTTATATCGGGAAGTCTGTTACGTCAAGCCGGGCTGGCAATCGTCCTGCTGCTACAATTACTGAACGGATACGGGCAAACCAATAAGAACCTGCTGTTAGCAGACAAATATTTTGCTGCCGGCGATTTTTATACCGCTGCCAGTTTATATGAGCAATATTTAAATCGTGCAGTAAAACAAAAGTCCTATGGCGACTTTCCGTTGAATTCAAGAAAAGGAAAATTGGGCCATGGTGGTGGAGCAGTTGATCGGTCTTCGATTCTTTTTAAGCAAGCAGAAAGTTACCGGCTCGCCAATTATTGGCAGCAGGCTGCGATGGCATATAAAAAGTATTTTGAAGAAGACAGCTCGACACACGGAAATGGTCTTTATTGGCTGGCCGTTTGCGAACGCAGCCTGGGCAACTATACCGCTGCCGAAGAAAGTATAAAACGATTCCTGGTTAATCATTTCTCCAGCGATCCATTGTACAACGATGTGACAACTGAACAACAACGGTTGCAATTTATAAAAGCACAAATATCCAAACCCGATTCTTTGCTTTACAGCTTGCAAAAAATTAATACGGCATTCGGTAAAGAAAAAGGCGCTTTTGCCGTCATTGCAAACGAAGAGGATAAATTATTGTTGACAAGTACGAAACAAGATTCGGTAACTAAAACAGGGGTTGATCCCTTTCACAGCCGCTTGTTTAGTTCCACACTTTCAATCGGAAGCATACAAAACCTGCAACCGCTCAGTATTGAAGGCCTTGATATGTCTTTAAGCCAGGGTACGGCAAGTATAAGTGCCGATGGCAATTATTTATATTTTACCCAATGGAAAAAAGAAAATGGCAAAACTGTTTCGGCTATTTATTATTCCAGGAAAAAAGAAAATGGTTGGGGGCAACCTGTACTACTTGCAGCTATCAACTTAACAGGTTATAATAGTAAGCAGCCGCTTTGTACGGCCGATGGAAAATATTTATTCTTTGCGTCGGACAGGCCCGGAGGTGCGGGTAATTTTGATATCTGGTGGGCAGCATTACAGGCTGATGGCAGTACAAGCGAACCATTAAATGCAGGTAACACTTTAAATACGGAGGCAAATGAATTAGCCCCGTTTTATCATGAGCTGAGCAGAACGTTGGTATTTGCTTCCGACAGGAATGTTGGTATGGGCGGCTATGATCTGTATAACGCAAAAGGTGCAACCACGCAATGGACCGCACCTGAGAATATGGGCTATCCTGTCAATTCTTCCCGTGATGATCTATATTTTTTCAATTCTCAAAAAATACCCTTGCTGCAGTATGCATTCATTAGCTCTGACCGTGGTTCTGAATGCTGTCTTGAAGCGTATACGATAAGCAAGTCGGGTAAAAAGCAATTTTTACGCGGCGTTATCCGTGACTGCAGAAATAATGAGCCATTAGCTGATGCAACTGTCATCGTAGCGGATAATGCCGGTAAGCCTCTGCAATTAAAAACAGGTGCTGATGGAAGCTATCAATTCGAAATAAAAAATGAAAAGAGTAACTATCAACTGGCGATCAATAAAGATTTGTTCAAAGAGAAAATCAGTGGCATTTCCGTGGTGAAGAAAGATGATTCGAACTGGCAAAACGAAATTTATCACAATGCAGATATCTGCCTGGAGAAGAAATTAGTGATTAGACTTGAAACAGTAGTAACCATTTATTTTGATTTTGATCAAAGTAAATTAAAGAATCGGGGTATCACACAATTGGATTCGATCTATAACGTTTTAATACAAGATACTTCGGCTACCATCCAGGTATCAGGTTATACTGATGGCCGCGGTTCGGTGGAGTACAACAAAAAACTTTCTGACCGGAGAGCAAAAGCCTGCGCTGATTATCTTATCCAAAAAGGTATCAATCCTGCGAGGATTAGCTTTGAATCATTTGGTGCCTGTTGCCCTATTGAGATGGAATTGATCAACGGCAGGGACAATCCCGATGGACGTAGTATGAACCGAAGAGCGTTGATAAATATTAGCAAAAACTAGTTTTATATTTTTGGTGGTTGATTTTAGGTTAAAGAGAGGCATCCTGATTGGTATGCCTCTTCTGTTTATTCGACTAAACAGCGTTTAGAGATCAAACTACCCTGTTCTCTCCTGGTGCTGACTTTCCGAAATCATCCAGGTTTTTCAATGTGACTAAGGCAATTTGTGTTAAGGCCTCATCGGTTAAAAATCCCTGGTGTGCGGTAATCAATACATTGGGAAAACTCATTAATCGCATGATGGTATCATCTTCAATAACATTCTCACTCAGGTCATGAAAAAATAGTTTTTCTTCCTGTTCATACACGTCGATGCCTAAATAACCAAGCTGGCCTGATTTAAGCGCATCGATAGCCGCAGGCGTATCGATCAATCCACCCCTGCTGGTATTGATCAGCATAGCTCCCCGTTGCATAACATGCAGCGTTTGCTTGTTGATCAAATGTTTTGTTTGCTCAGTTAAGGGGCAATGCAGTGATACAACCTGGCTTTGCTGCAACAACTTTAACAGGGGTAAATATTCTACGCCATCTTTTTCCAGCTCTTTGTTGGCGATCAGATCAAAGGCCAAAACTTTACATCCTAAACCCATCATGATATGCGCAAAGCACTGGCCGATCTTGCCAGTCCCAATTATGCCGACTGTTTTTCCATATAAGTCAAAACCAGTGAGCCTGTTCAATGCAAAATTGCCTTCCCGTACCCGGTTATATGCCTTATGGGTTTTCCGGTTCAGCGTCATGATCAATGCTAAGGCGTGTTCGGCAACAGCATGTGGTGAATAAGCCGGTACTCTGACTACTGCAACCGCATTTTCTTTTGCCACTGCTAAATCCACATTATTAAATCCCGCACAGCGCAGGGCAATAATTTTAATACCGGCTTTTGCTAAAGCTTCTATAACCTGCTCATCCAGCCGGTCGTTAACAAATACGCAAACTGCGTCACAACCGTTGGCTAGGTTGACTGTTTGTTCGTTTAGTTGTGCATCAAAAAAAAGAATAGTATGCGATTTATTATAGCGGACAAAATATTCCCTGTCGTAAGGTTGTGTAGAAAAGAAGGCGATTTTCATTTGTTGACTTTGAGGACCATTATTGTTTCAGATGATGAATGTACTGAAGATTATTTTTTGGTTAATTCCTTTTTTAACGTGCTAAAAAACTTAATAGCTCTGAACACCCTCATCCCGAAGGACTTTACAACATTTTTGATACTACCGCAAACCTTAGTAGAAAAAGAATCACGTCAATGGCCCGACCTTATTACCTTATTGTATGGAAATAGATTATAATAGATTAAAATAAGGTAATAAGATTTGGGGTTCAATCAATCGGTTTTCTACTAAGGTTAAAATATAAGGGTCCGGAAGCTGACAAGGAGATAAATAGGTTTGAAGACAATTACAGCTCAAGCCATTTACAGCACTTCACAATAAGAATTAAGATTTTTTCATTATTTGGTAACTTAATAGTCTAAAACTTGCTGTATGAAAAGAAAAATAAAAATCAGCTGCTGCTTATTGGCCTTTCCCTTTATTATTATTAATAATTGTCTTGCACAATCTTTGACCGATATCAAAACACAGTTAATAAAAGATTGGGAGCGGGCTAAAGCCTATACTAACGAATACCTCGATGCCATGCCCGGCGATAAGTATTCACTAAAAGCCACTGACAGCACCCGGAGCTTTGCACAGCAAATGCTTCATATTGCACAAGCCAATGTTTATTTGATGTCCAATGCAACGGATCAACCGGCTTCTGCCTGGCTGATGTCAAACCCGGAAAAAAGTTCCCCGGCTCAGCAACGGGACTCGGTAAAATATTATGTGCAGAATAGCTATGACTTCTGCATTAATGCGATAAAAAACCTGGATGTCAGCAAATGGAACGAGAAAAAAAAGATTTTCATTTTTGAAGAAACCAGGTTTGCATTAATCAATAAAACTTTTGAACACCAGGGTCACCACAGGGGGCAAACTACTATTTATATCAGGCTGGCCGGCATAAAACCGCCGGAAGAAAAATTATTTTAAACTTAATAAAAAGAAAGCCTCTGCCATCGGCAGAGGCTTTTCATAACAGTGGTTTTCCTGTACGTTCACACCAAAAATCAGTTTAAATTATTAAAATGGGGTATAGTCAAATTTCTGCCCCCCGATGGATGCTTCATACATTAATCCTCCTTTTTCCTGCGTAAATACCATTACTCCATCTTTGTACTTCACGTTAGCCGATGCGCCTTTTGTTACGGCCACAGCAGAAACCTGGGCAGCAAACTCAAATTTGTTTTCTTTAAACCGATCGAGGGCAGCTTTGTTTTCGAAAAAGATTACTTCACGATAGGCCTGTCCGCCAAACTGGAAGCCCACACTCACCTGTTTCATTTTAGCACTTCCTATGGCAGAGCCTTTTTCATATACAATTCCGTTACCTGCTGCACCTCCCACACCGATGGCGCCTTTCCCCACATTGGGGAATATTACGTACCCATAGGACTTTTCGAACAAATTTTGCATCAGTGCGTCAGACTTAATGAACTGCTCTTTTGCTTCCTTGCTGTCCGCTAAAAGTTTATCCTTTTTATCTTCCTGTGCCTGCAAACCAGCGGGAATGGCCAATGCTGTGACTGCCAGCAGAATCGTAGATACAGTTAACATTTTAAACTTTTTCATACAAATAGTTTTTTGTTTTCATTAACGACTGAATTATTGTAGGAACAGGTGATAGATACAAAGACTTTGCCAGTAAGAAATGACCGTGACGCCATTCCAAAGTATCTGGTTCTGCGACACCATATTTTTTTATCAGTATTCATACAATATCAATGGATCGGATTTTTTGTGGTAGTCAGGATTAGATATTGAAAGCATAGAACATTATCACAGGAGGTTTACAAGATTTTAACGGCTCCTGCAGGCTCATGTTACTTAAGTGAAAAGCCAGATCATATTTACATCCATCCGTGTTGCCGTCACTTGCTTTTTTTCAAAACTATTTATCATTCTGTGGATTAAAAAAGGAAAGCGCCGTTTGTGTATTAGATTTTTTTTCGATGGAAAATTGGTTTAAATTTT
This sequence comes from Terrimonas pollutisoli, assembly GCF_029360765.1. Taxonomy (GTDB): domain Bacteria; phylum Bacteroidota; class Bacteroidia; order Chitinophagales; family Chitinophagaceae; genus Terrimonas_B; species Terrimonas_B pollutisoli. The sequence continues at coordinate 72,498 of NZ_JARKNA010000012.1, forward strand.
AGAAACTAAAACTCCTGGTTATGAAAAAAATACTTTTTATCAGCCTGTTGTTTTCCCTTGAAATGTATGCTCAAAAACTTACCCTGCTTCCGCAAGTAGGCTTTGAGAATACAAAAACCTCACTCAACTTTAATGATCTTTCCACCATTTCGCCCATGAATATGAACTTTACTCCGCACGCAGGCATTCGGTTAGATTACCAGTCCAAAAAAGGTTTTGGTCCTTATATTGGTGTGAGTACAACAAGACCTGGAATAAATTTCAGATTTACAGATGCGGAAAACGTTATGAATTCTTTTTCGGCTGTTGCGGGTAATATGCAGGTTCGCCTGGAAAGTGGGTTGCAATATTCAATAAAGCCGATCACTTTAGGAAAATCGAAAAATATAGAAAAAATTACCGCACCTGCTAATGAAAACAAAACAAAAAGCAATTGTGGCAGAACCTATCTTTCCAGCCGGTGTGGTAGTAAAGCAACTGAAAGCAAGAAGCAACCTGCAAATCAGCGCAGTTGGGTTAGCATTCAGCCAGCTCTTGGTTTCGCCTATGTTCCTACTGCGAAAACAGGAGTCATCTCAAAAACCCAGGGGGGACAAACCATTTACGAATACCGGGCGGGCTATCACAATGCAGCGTTCACAGCCGGTGCAGGTTTTGAATTTGGAAAAAATAGCCAACGAATAATGACTGCGACTATTTCTTATTTCAATGGTATCGGCAACCTGAATGAAGAATCCATCACAACTTCAACGGGAACTAAACCAACCACCACCATCATTAAATCGGATGTGTCAGGTTGGAACCTGAAAGTAGGTATCCCTTTTACGCTTGCGCAAAAAAAACAAAAACCGGTAGTAGAAATAAAACAAAAAAGTACGCAGGAGTACAAAGGAAAATGCGGCCAGTACCGGATAATTTATAAATCATGTCATCAGCAATGATATGTTCCCAGCAAAAAAGGAGGCGCCTAAACCGCCTCTTTTTAATAACTGACAATTCAAAAGCCTTATGGCTTCTTTTGTTTAATTTGTTCCATAAAATTTAGCACTTGTAGTTCTGCGCCTTTTTGCAGCATAACTTTCTTATCAAATAATTCACTTCTTAAACCCCGGTAAAGTTTTACGCAACTTTCAAAGGCGTTTAACAATGACGTCTTTTCATACTCCGCCAATGTTTCTTTTAAGGCTACCAGGTCCGCCGTGGTGAGCTGTGTCTCTACTTTGCGAACGCCACGGGGAAGATTCCCGTTTTTTATATGCAGCAACGGCCCGAAGACCACCGTGCGAAGAAAGCCAAGCGAATCATATGCTTCAAAATATTCGCCACGACCAATTTTCAACAAGGCATAGTGTATCCATATCCAAAACCTGTCTTCAATCCATTGATATTCGGGATAGGGAAACTTTGCTTGCGAATTATCCAGTGCAGTTTGTAATTGGTCATCTGTATCGGCTAAAATGACCGGCGTTTCAATCCGGTCGCTGAATTCTTCAACCGTTAAAAACTTAATATCCACATGCAGTAAGGGGTTTTTATACAGGCAAATCAAAAGTCGCGGTTCACCTACATGCTCGCCGGTAAAACCTGTCAGCAACTCGCCAAATTTTTGTGCATAAGAAAGCATCCTGGTAGTATCGCCTGCAATTTTTTCTTTTGTCACTAATATCAGGTCCAGGTCGGAGTATTCATCCAATTCAGCAGTCAGCCAGGATCCGGCAACGGCCAGCCCGATGACCGACGAATCTGTTTTCACCGTTGCTGCGGCTTTACGGGCAAATTCCTGTTGTGTCATCCTGCTAAAATACCAAGAACTGGGATTAAGAGCCAGTCAGATGCTTGTCAAGAGGATACTAATCCCTGCAAATAAAATTTTATTCACCACCCGATGCTCAAACCAACTTTAAGCGGCGCCAGCCCTCACTAACATTTTCACAATCTCTGCATGTCCCTTCTTTTTAGCCCAGGCAAGTGGTGTGGACCAGGCGGCGCCCGATTTATTGGGATTAGCACCCTGGGCAAGCAGGAGTTCTACTATTTCAGGATGTCCCCACTTAGCGGCCAGGGCCAGTGGTGTAGATTGATATTCTTCATCGATCGGGTCGATATTGGCCCCATATTGCAGCAGCAACGATGCCTTTGCAAGATTTCCTTTTTGCGCCATATCATGCAGCAGTGTAACATGGTGCCAGCTCATGGTGTTAGGGTTCATTCCCTTCTCCATCATATACTTTGCACCTTCGTCATGCTCAAAATAATAATATTGCGCCCATTTCAAAATATCGGGAACCTTTGCACCATAACTCATCAGCAGGTCAATCATAGGACGGTTATTTTCTTTAGCCGCAAATGTTAATATCCCTTCACTCCAGAAGAAAGTATTATTCGACACAAACTCCGGATGTTCTTTTAATATTTCCCCGGTGCGTTGTAAATTTCCCTGGTCTACCACCCGCTCAAATTCTTTTTCCAATTCCGTCCGGTTATAAAGAATTTCTCCATTGTCGCCTTTATATTTTTGAAGCGTGGGTTGATTGGCATAGTCCTGCAATAACCAGGCAATATCATCGTGTTCCCGGTCCTGCGCAATTGTTTCCAGGCTTTCCTGGAAGGGGTAAATCTTATAAGTGGGATCGTGAGCACCCTCCTTCAATAAATAATGAACCATTTCGATATGCCCTTGCCGAACAGCAAAATGAATGGGTGGCGTATAATTGTATTGCGCATAAATCAGTTCAGGACATTCTTTTTCTAGTTTCTTTACCGTGGCCAGGTCCCCCTCATATCCCGCCAATAATATTTCCCAAACTTTGGTAGTGGTTGAAATAACATTATTGGCAAGCACCATGGGCAATGTTGACTTCAGTTCGTTGGGTTGTATCATAACTTTTGTTTTGATTCAACAATAAAAAATGAAGAAAGCCTTATTTTAAATCTGATTTTCCATTCTAAGTCTGCCTAAGCTCAATTATTGTTTATACACTACTCCCGCTTTCATCACAAACACCACTTTGCCAAATGCCTTTGCGTCTCTTAATGGATCGCCATCTATGGCTACGATATCAGCTGTCTTGTTTGCTTCAATGCTACCCAACTTTTCTTTTTCTCCTAACAACTCCGCTGCATTGATAGTAGCTGATTTGATGGCGTCCATGGGTTTCATGCCGGCCTCTATCATATAACCAAATTCGAGCCAGTTCATCCCATGCCTGAACACACCGGCATCCGTGCCAAATGCGATCTTCACTCCTTCTTTATGCGCTTTGGCAAAAGTCTTTTGTATCTGCGGACCGGTGGACAAGGCTTTTGGTGTAACGATCTCGGTATAATAGCCGGGAATTTTTGCGCTATCTGCGGTTGACTTTCCCGCGGTAATCGTTGGCACATACCAGGTGCCATATTGCTTCATTAGTTTTATTCCCTCATCATCCATAAAGGTTCCGTGTTCGATGGAATTTACGCCGCCGCGAATAGCCCTCTTGATACCTTCTGCACCGTGTGCATGAGCGGCAACCTTAAAGCCATAATCTTTTGCTGCCAGTACGATGGCTTTTATTTCCTCTTCGGTAAACTGTGCATTGGCTCCATCCTTAGCCTGGCTGAGAACGCCACCCGTTGCCGTAATTTTGATGAGATCCGCACCATCTTTGTATCGCTGCCGCACCGCCTGGTAAGCATCTTCGGCGCCATTGATCACACCTTCTTTGGGTCCGGGGTCACCCATCAGGTCTTTACGATAACCATTCGTGGGATCTGCATGACCACCTGTTGTGGCAATTGATTTAGCTGCAGTAAAAATTCGTGGTCCTGTTATCCATCCTTTGTTAATCGCATTGCGCAACGAAACATTTACACCACTGCCTCCCAGGTCCCTTACGGTTGTAAAACCGGCCATCAGGGTAACATTCGCATATTTGATTGACTCAAAAGCGACGTCCGGCGGGTTTAGCATAAAGCGGTCGGCTACATTTCCTTTTTTTGTTTCCGATTCCAGGTGCACATGCATATCGATCCAGCCGGGAGTAACGGTCATTGTTTTCAAGTCAATGTTCTTATCGTTGGCACCCGGTTGAGTAAACCCTTTCTCAATGGAACTGATCTTATCTTTCTCTACAATAATGGTCATATTTTTCTTTGGTTCATCCGCTATGCCGTCAATCAGGGTGCCGCACCAGATATAGGTTTTTTGAGCCGTGATGGTTGAGAAGATAAAAAGACTGGTTAACAGGAAAATGGTTTTACTCATCAGCAATTTGTTTTAGCATTTAAAAATAACCACTTTCAACCGATAAATGCTTTGTCCCGCTTACCACAATTTCTTTAACTTGATCACTCATTATTTAATTGTATTGGGCATATGAATATCAATATTGCTTTGCTGCGTGAAAAAGTAAATGCCTATAAACAGGTATTAGCAAACACCCGCAACTACCGCCAGGAATGGAAAGACAAGACCAGGCAGTTTATTAAAAACATGTTGCAGGATATTATTCAACAAACAGAGCTGAAAGCTTCTGTCGTCGAAAAAAACAATATCGAAAACCTGGAAGCGGTAATCCTCGACCTTGGCCGGAGCAGCAGCGGCATTGCTGAAAATTTGGAAAACGCCGATGTAAAACGGATCATGGTAAAAAATAATGGATCACTCATCTACCAGCAATTATTCAATGGTAAAATCATGGTGATGCTCGTGAGTCCGCACATTGAAGGATATGGTGAACCCAAGTCTCCAAAAAGCCTGCAAATAATAAGGCCGGATGAAGTGGCGGAGCAGGCAATTTTTCGTCATGTAAAAGATCTGCTGGATGATATTACCGGATGGGAAGACTATGATGATGAAGATCCCAAAACAAAAGTTCCTTTTCAACCTATTGGCTTCCGCCATACGGTTGGGCTTACAGACAATAATGGTGATGATGCAGCGGATGTAACGAAACAGTGAGCTATATCTACCTGGGGCTGATATTATGCAGCTTTAAGATTTCAAAAAACCTTTCTTCTTTACCACCTTTTTTCATCTCTGCATAAATAATATTAATGATTTTTTCCGCGTCTGTTCTATAAGGGGATTTTTGCTGAATATATAAATTATAGGCCTTACACATATTATCAAGACCTTTTTCATGATCATTTAAGTAAGCAGTGTATATCTGCCCCTTTCCAAAATAAATTTCCGGGTTGTCTTTATCCAGTTCCGCCAGTCTTTCATAAGCTTCGATGGCCTTGTCATACTCTTTTTTAAAACGATACACTATCGCAATATTCTGCAAGGGCATGAGCCCCGTTGGATCGATTGACAAAGATTTGTTGTAAGCATCCAATGCTTTATCATATTCACCCAGCTTTCTATACGCTATCCCAATATTATCCCACGCAAACGCAAATTCAGGGTCAATTTTCACAGCCTTTTCATAATATTTTATAGCTTTTTTGTAATTCTCTTTTTTTGATTCATCGATCCCTTTATAGTATAACTCAAGAGCTTTTTCATTATCAGAGAAAGATTTTTTGCTTTCTTTATCGCTTGAAGAAATTTTTTCTTTAACTGCCTTGCAGTTTTCCATTAAATATCTTTCTATTTCATAGTAAGCAGCTTTATACTCCGGCGAGTCTTCATTTCTATTTACTGTAATTTCAATTTGTTTTTTCCCACTTTTTTCTTTTGCTGTTTTAGTCAGGCTATCGACGTTCGCCAGTTGGGAAGTAAGCTGATAAATGTTGGTTTGCAAATCGATGCATCTGTTTATTTCCTTTGCAATTTCCTCTTTAGCTTTATTACTTATTTTGATTGAATCGATGCATTTACAGCTGATTTCTGATAGTTCTGCAAGGAGTTTTTCTTTTTGACAGATTCCTTTTACACAGAATAAAAACAATGCTACAGCGCTTATTACTAATTTCATTTTACTCATAAGGTTTACGAAGGAGGGTATATAATTTTGGTCAGGACGAAAATGAAAAAAGATAATTGAAAAGTGAAATCTTTTTGCTTTTTTCTGACTTTTAGATTAATCGTCAAAAGAATCTCAATAAATCAAACCCACGACGCCTCGACGATCAGTTCAACCCATACACATCCTTTGCCAGCCTGAATGTATTGCAATGTGCTTCGACTATCATGCGGATGTCTGGTGAATAGCCACCGCCCATAGCTACTGCGCAGGGAATATTATGTTTTTGTAGTTTACTAAAAACGATCTCATCTCTTTGTTTGCAACCATTGATGCTGATGTCAAGTTTGCCAAACTTATCGGTTTTCAAAATATCTACACCGGAGAGATAAAAAGCAAAACCGGGTTTTACTTTTTCAATAAGCATATTCAACGTGTCCCTGAGCAAGGGAAGATAGATATCATCTTTTGTTCCATCTTTTAAACCAATATCGAGGTCGCTTGTCTCTTTGTGAAAAGGATAATTGTGCGCCCCATGCATGCTGAATGTAAAAACCTTTTTATTGTGCTCAAACAACTTTGCCGTACCGTTGCCCTGGTGCACATCCAAATCGATGATTAATATTTTATTTATTTTTTGCCGGTGTAATAAATAGTTTGCCGCTACCCCGAAATCATTCAGCAGGCAAAAACCTTCGCCCCTGTCGGCAAATGCATGATGCGTGCCACCGGCTACATTCAGGGCTACACCATTTACAAAAGCATGATTACAACAATCAATGGTGCCCTGTGTGATGATCAATTCACGATGTGTCAGTTCAGGCGATTGGGGAAATCCAATATGCCGTTGCTCTTTGGCAGACAATGTCTGTTTCTTTAATTTATCCAGGTAATCACGGGTGTGAGTCAATAAAACAATATCATCCGAACAGGCAGTGGGAGAAAAAAGATTGCCGTTATTGATACTGCCCTCGTATAGCAATTGCTCGGGTATCAATTCATATTTGAGCATGGGAAAGCGATGCCCCTCCGGCAAAGGATGGGCATAAATGGGATCATATGCAATATGTAAACCTTTTGGGGTTATTTGGATCAATGTTTTTGAAATAACGGCAAATTTACTAAGGCCGCACAAACCTTAAAAAACAAAAAGGCAACGATCTACCTCACCGGTTGCAGATTAATTGATATAGACCGGTGATCGGGTTTTGAAATGAACGATGCCCCGATAAAAATGTCAGGTATTCTCTTGTACAAATCGCAACGTATTGCCATCGGCATCGGTTACATAAAACTCCCTGTTGCCCCAACTTTGGTCGAGCGGTCCCTGGTGGACAGGTGAACTTTCTTTACTCGATGTATCGAGTCCCCTGCTTAAATATTTTTCAAACAAGTTGTCTATATCCTGTACCAGTACATTGGCGGCAATTCCAATCTTTTGATCGCCTTCCAAACTTGTCAGCATCAATTCTGCATCCCCATTTTTCAAAGCAACCACCCAGTCATCTGCGGATGCGCCGGCTTCTTTTAATTCAAAATCAAGTATAGTAGTGTAAAAATTTATAGCCTGCTGCATATTGCGGCAGCGAAAAATCGGAATCATTTTCATGTTGCAATGATTACTTTTTTATATTTCCTCCGGGGCTCCACCCGTAGTTATTCAAATTTAAGCCCGAAGGGCTTGACAAGCACCCCAAAATATTGATTAGCCGCAGGACGATCAGGCTCCTTACGCTTTCCAAATTTCCTTCAGGATGAAATATATCAGCGTTGAGTCTTTTCTGTGAATGACGCTTCATCACTGTTTACTTAAACATGTCTTTAACCTGACTTAGTGTGACACCAAGTGTTTCGAGGCAAATAGCATCCAGCTCTTTTTCATCGCCGGTAAAATGAAAAACACTATGCCTGTGCATGAGTGACTGACCGGGCGATAGAAAGGCTGCCGGTGAAACCGATTCGAGTTCATAAAAAGGACCAAGTTGTCTTCCATCTTCCAGCGGGCCATCATTGTATGCATTGACGGCATCGCCACTGAAGGGTGGTTTCTTTGTATCCCATTCCATGTTTAAATACCTGCCTGTTGGACTTACATCAAACAGGGTGATAGTAAGAACCTTTTTATCGGCGTCATAACTACCCGCTATGTTTTTCGCGGAGCCGGGAGGAATGCCCAATTTACTCCGCAACTTTCCATCTGCTTTAAAGAAGATGGTATTATCCGCATACTTTATCCGGCTTGCAGGTATTTCACCAAAATAGTTTGTATTGGCAGATTTTGAAATGCCGTCTTTCTTATTATAGGGAATGATAACTGTAGTATTGGGCGAAGGCGGAAACATGTCGAGTATCCAGATGCAGGGCATGCCGGTTGAATCGGTCCACGGCTGTTCTCCCATATTGGCCAGGTTGTTTTCGGTAAAATAGCCAACCGTCCTTGCACCAGTGCCATATTGAATGCCGAGCCGTTGTTTAATGCCGGAATTGTCAAGCACTCCTATTCTTCGGTTAACCGAGAGAGATAATTCGGTACCGGAATAATTCACCAGCTTCATATCTTTTTTTATGGTCACCGCCGTATCCGAAGCTGATAGAAGCTGCCACGGTTCGGTATCAAAGGCAGCGGGTATTTTCCAGTTGCCAAAGTCCATCACAAACCCTCTTGGAAAAAAAAGCGAGAATGGTCCGCCTTCCGGCCCAAGCCAGATACGGTTCTCGCCCCCATAGGCATTCATGTGCGGATCAGGAGGCGCATCAAAGGCCTGGTAATTGATCCAGCCAAAACTGGAACCATCGCCTGTGGTGGAGGTAAAAACTTTCGCCTGGTATTTGGGAGAAACGACTACTTTGGACTCACCCCTGGTAAGAACAACAACGCTGTCGTATTTCTCCAAAAAATCCAGGTCTTTTTGAAAAGGAGTTTCTGATACATGGCAGGAAAAAATAACACTAACGCCAACCAATAAAAATGCTAATCTTTTGCCGTCCATAATAAAATTCTCGTTGATGCAATGTACGGCCATCCGGCGAAGTTTCCTTTGCCGTTGTTAGCAATGGCATGACTTCGATTATAAAAATGGAATCTCCCCGAAAGGATTTGCAGAGGAATCTGAGTGATAGGTCGTTTGCTTATCAGGATGCGTAGGTTCGGGCTGCTTTTTGGAGATTTCTTTTTTGCGGAACATCAGTGCGAGCATCAGCATGGCTAATGGCGCTGTAAAAGCCCATGGATATCCCAGTACAAGCAGTGCCTCCGAATAATGGGGGTAGAAGTAAACGAAGCTGATCAGTGGCGTGACGAGCCCGTTAGCAAGGAAGGAAATCCTTACAAACTTTTCAAACCCCTGTTTGCGAAATGCAGGGACTGCAATCAGCATTGCCAGGCCCATAAATATGTATCCTAAAGCATCAAAATCCCAAAAAAGCGAATGCGGTGTTTGATCGAGTACCCGGACTTCTTCTAAACGGCCCTCCAGTTTCATGGGAATGACGGTTGCTAATTGAACTACATAATTTGCGGTCACAAACACCGCATAGATGATTGTGAAGATCAGGGCAGCATGACTCGAAAATTTCTTTTCCTTTGGGGTGGCATAATGGAAGGAAAGCATTTCAAGAACAAACGGAATGACAATACAAAGTGATGTGCCATAGATTAAGATTTCGTCGGCCGGGAAATGAAGAACACCACTAACCTGTAGCAATTGGACAACGACATAACTCACGGTGAAACCGCAGGCCATTATGCCCGACCAAAAACCTATTGTCCTTACGTTTTTCATTAAAGCAAGATAGGTTTTGCAGTGTGAGCTTCGCAGGATGTTGGTTAGTAACAGGGATGATTGTAATCAGCGTAGGACTAAACATAGCGACCTTTCTGTAAATTCAAACAATGAAACGATTTTTAAACCGGATGTCAAATGCCGGTATCCATCCGGGACTAGCTTTACAACAGGCAAGGACGATTGTTTTTTTAAACTCCCTCTCCCTGCTGGTGGTGCTGTTGATTTTTTTGAACCTGTTGTTCCCGGTTACCGGTGCTCCCTTGCGTTTCCTGGCAAACTACTTATTGCGATACAGCACGAATGGAATCACATGGTATTTCTGGAGAAATACAGGTTACAGAAAGCACATTTAAATTATTGGAAAATAAGTGCAGCGTTGATTGCCGTGGAACGATTGACGTAAAAGGTAAAGGGTTGATGACAACTTATATTTTAAAAGGCAATAAGATCCATGTTGACCAGGAACTATAATAGTCTTTGCCACGTTATCCTATTCCGTCGATAACTCAGTAGCTCATTTTATAGAAGAGAAAGTCGCTTCTAATCGAGTTGTTGAAACTTAGTTCAACAGTTTTTTTAATTCCAAATCATCGTTAGCTAATTGCCGCAAACAGAGGTCTGCTTCTTTCCGCGGCGTCGTAATATCAGCTCCTGCTTTCAACAGCAATTTTATGCAGGCTACCTGGTGAAAGGTATTAATCTTGTCGCCGGTCAGTAGCGGCTGAATTGCCCAGGCAAGCGGGGTACTGTTATAGGATGTGTCACGCAGGTCAATGATTGCTTTTTCGCTGATCAGCCTTTCTACTAACTTGTCTCTTCCACAATAAGCCGCCCAATGCAATGCTGTAGCACCATCATGCCTGCCCTTATAATGGATATCTGCACCGTTATCAATATAGAAAATACCCAGTTGCTCCGCATGAAGGCTGGCGGCGGCCAGCAAAGGCGTGTCCTCATTCTCTTTAATCTTAGCGCCATTAATATTGGTTCCAAAGTCTAAAAAGATTGTTGCAATTCGAATGGCTTCTTCGTCAGTAATTTTTTTCGCAAAAACAGCATCACAAATCCGGTGCAGCGGATGTGCTTTCATGGCAGACTTACTATCGTAGGGTATGGTGATGCCTTCATTGACAAGATTTGGATTGCCGGCCAACAACTGGCTTATTCCTTCATAATCTTTATGCTCGATCAGTTTTTTAATATCTGGTTTCATCGCATTGATTTTTTACTGTTGAATTGTTTACGGAATTACTCTTTTGCTGCCAAATAAACCTCTTGCCGTTAAAACGCCGTCTTTTTTTAGTTTGAATAAATCTTCAATGTAGTTACCATATACTGCAATTGCCTTATCACTTACAGTTTTAAAGTAAGGCTTTGGATAAGAAAAGGTCATTTGTCTGCCTTCCTCATCAACCATTCTTGTGGGATAGGAAACTTCTTCTGCAAACTCGATTTTCACAGGTTTGACTTTTGTTAGTTTATTATACGCATGGTTGTAATCTTCATATGTATAAGTTCCCGCCCAGCGTCCGCCCTTAGTCTTATAAACATCATTGTACATATACTTCTGATGATAGTAAGTACCACTATCTGCTGAAACAAAAAGAAGTACATTTTTATATTTTGAGAAATCCGGTACTCCATAATGATCATAAACTACAAACTCTATGGTATCAAGTGGAAAATCACCATATACTTTCTGTAAGATTATATATTTTGCAGTAAATCCATTATCAATTGAACCTTGTTCATGAGGTAGCGGTTGTACGGATATTTTTTCGCCTACAAATACAAATAAAGGATTGTCCTTCCGATCATAGTTTTTTACAAAACTTCTAGGTGTGTCGATCATAGTCGTTACACTACTGCCTTTATTGATAGAATCAGTCGCTTTTAAGGCGTTACTATTTGCATTGTTGGTATGAGTGTTACAGCTTAAAAGTAATGTGAATAAAACAGTTACAACTATTTGAATGACGACTGTCATAATGTTGAATTAACTTGATATTTTGGGAAATTTTAGATAAAACGTCGCCAAATCTCAATTATTATCCGGTTGTAGCTGCGAAGAACTATGTTGCTTTATGGTTTAAAAAAATCGAATAATGAACATCAAGCACGATAATAATCTCATCATTTAATTATATCATTTTGTAAAGCGAAAGTTTTCTGCTAAGTCAACCTGGAACACATTATCAAGATTTGCAGCTAAATTCATTTTTTGTGCAGCTGTCCTAGGTCCAATTGGCTTGTGAATTGTGTTATGATAAAAAGTCATAAATGCTAGAAGAGAATCAGACCAATTAACTTCAACAATAGGGCCAACCAATGATATGTAAGGAGAGTGCTTGGCAAATTCCTTAACCTTTTTCCCATAAAACCCCTTACATACACTGAAGTGAAGATGCAATGGTGCAACTATATTGCCAATATTGGTTTCTTCATAGCCTAATTTTTCAATAAAACTTTTCAAATATCCTTCATAAAGTTGCTCCCAAGTCAGGAATTCTTGATTAGTTAATGCGATTCCATCTTCGTTGCCATGTAATGAAAAATGCAATGTTGGAAATCGTTCCTTTTTGCTTTCAACCTGAAGTATTTTTTCAAGACATTCTGAGAAAGTCACTTTATCAGATACTTGAAAATATATATTTTCAATATTCGCAAGCTTCAGCATTTCGCTAAGAGCAAGTCCTTCCTTTCGATTATGAGATATATCTGTTTCTGAAGGCGATTCAATAATAAATATTCTCGTTTTATCCTTTAAATTCATCCTTTTTTGCTTAAAATGTTGAGTAAAAGCTAGACCTGAAATTATTTATCGCCATCTAAAGGGACGATGATAGTAGTAATAAAGCTAAGCAGATAATTTATTTTCTACTTTAAACATCCATCTTAATGATAACATTCCCTATTTTCTGATGGGTACCTACATAGGTGAATGCTTCAGCTATCTTATCAAGCGGGTAGGTTCTGTCTATCACCGGGCGGAAACGGCCTTCTTCGATCAGCCTTTTGATAAAGCCAAGATTGCCCTTAATGTCTTTGGGAACAATGAATAAAACTTTTTTTCCTCCGGTTATCTTAGTAATGAGTGCCCATGCCATGTACTCAAATCCGCCGGATGAAGTATAAATTCCTTTCTTCTTTAATAGCCGTTTGCATTGGAGAAAACCAGTTTTGTCAACTGCATCAAAAACATAATCATATTGCTCCTCATCTTTTGTAAAATCCTGCGTTTTGTAATCAATTACTTTATCGGCTCCTAATGATTTTACCAGTCCGGTGTGCTCGCCGCCACATACCGCTGTAACATACACACCATAATATTTCAAAAACTGGACATCGGCTGAACCGATGGCGCCCGTTGCACCATACACCAATGCTTTTTGTCCGGCCGTTGGTTTCAGATGATTGATGCCGGCGGCGGAATAATAAGTGCCCTCCAAACAAGCTGCTGCCTGTTCATAAGTTATGTTTTCGGGCATTAATACAATTCCTTTGCTTTCAGGAAATGTTATGTATTCTGTATGCGAACCAATACAGAATACACCTCCAAAGCCCATTACTTTATCACCCACTTTAAAAGATGTTACAGCTGAACCAATTGCTTCAACCTGACCGGCAAAATCCGAACCTGTAATCGTTAACCCCGGTTTGAATAATCCTGTATAGAACCGCATGAAAAATGGCGTACCGGTCAGTACATGATAGTCGGTCCTGTTGGCACTGGCCGCATATACCCTTATCAATACTTCATCATCCTTTGGACTTGGCTTATCGATTTCTTTTATACTCAGTACTTCTTTTGGTGGGCCATATTTGACACGAACGGCAGCTTTCATTTTTATATTATTTAATGATTGTACTTACATCTCAAACATACTAATATTCGGACTGCTCAGTGTCCTTGGTGGTTCATGGTGAACTTTGTGTTCCAGTTTTTTTGTAGCACTAAGAACACAATGTGTGACACAAAGAACACAAAGAATGAACAGGCTGCAGTAACCTCTGGTCTTATTTCATTTTAATAATAACACCTGATCTTTACATCGTGATCACTATTTTTCCCTTATGCTCTGCTCTTTCAAAATGCCTGAATGCTTCGGGAACCTCATCTAACCTGTAAGGCCCATCTATCACTGGTTTTGCTTTACCGGTTTCGAAGAGTTCATTCATATAAGCCAGGTCTTTGTTTGTCTTCAGGGCAACAATATGTATATGTTTTTTCCGGAACATCCTGATCCACGGCGCCAGCAATAAAGCCTGTAAAAGACGATCAAGCGAACCACCAACGGTAACATAAACTCCATTGGGAGATAATGCACGGGCATAAGCAAACATCGAACGATTTGTTTTTACATCAAGTACCAGGTCGTAACGGTTCCCGGTTTTTGTGAAATCTTCCTTGTTATAATCAATGACATGATCAAAACCCATTGAACGCATCATTTCGAGTTTGCCTGTGTTGTCAACGCCCGTTACTTCAGCGCCGTATAATTTTGCGATCTGTATTCCGAAAGTACCTACACCGCCGCCTGCACCATTGATCAACAATTTTTGTCCCTGTTTAATTTTTCCTTTGTCAATAAGACCTTGTACCGCCAGCATGGCCGCCTGTGGTATGGCCGCTGCCTGTTCAAAGCTCATGGCTGCAGGTTTCAGCGCTAAAAATTTTCCCTTAGCACAAACATATTCAGCAAAACCTCCCCACTGACCGCTAAGATCTCCATACACTTCATCGCCGGGTTTGAATTGTTTTACATTTTTGCCAACCGCTTCAATCCGTCCTGCTATATCGGAGCCAAGAATTTGTCTTTTTGGTTTCCGAAGACCGTTTAGCATACGATTTACAAAGTCCCCATGGAGCAGTCCCCAGTCCCAATCATTTATGGATGCCGCATAAACTTTTATTAACACCTCGTCGTCCTTGGGATAAGGCTTTTCTATTTCTTTGAGCTGCAGAACTTCGGGTCCTCCGTATTGTGTGTAGATAATTGCCTTCAATTTATTAAGATTTATTTTTCAAAATCAAACACAACCTCCGTGCATTGGCGATGGAGTGGTATTCCGTGATTCGTCTAGCTGGAATGTCAGCGGTGTAAAACGGCAGTTTTTCATCTTTTAACCACCAATCGATGTACCGTCGGAGGGCTTTTAAATTTTTTAATAAATGCAACACTTGCTATTAGGAAAAGGCCTCCAAAAATCAGAACTACTTTGGCCACTCCTAAATAAGCTAAGGCTAAGACAATTCCTGCGACTGACCGGTACTGTCCAACAACCGTATAATCGTTTCCCCCTTCAATACCTATGGCAATAGTTAACGTCCAAAGAAATATTGCCGTAACTACTATCATTGCTATCAGTGGTTTTTTAGCAGATTTAACCTTTGAATATTTGATTATGGACTTTTCAACAGGAAGATTTTTTTCGAAATGCTCAAATATCCCCATTTTCTTATTGGAATCAGAAACAACAAAATGTTCACTAGAGTTTGCGCCAAATTGAACATTAAAATGATTCTGACCCTCCTGTAGACTAATTTCTTTGATATAGCTTAATGGTATTTCCAAAGCTTTAGCTTCGGGGATTGAATTGATTTTTAACTCAGTTATATAGTTTTCTACTTCACTTGATTTAGGATTTGCTTTGTATATCGTTTGATTAAAAAAAGCGATAATCTTGTCATCATTTTTTTCAGTGCCTTTCCATATTTTCATAAAGAATGGAATTTGTTTTTAATGTTTAATTGCCACCAACGAGTAGACATTGACGATAGTGGGGAATTTGATTTTCTTGGTGAAAGATAAATTAAGTGTGGAAACAATTATTCCTTTCATCATACTCCAAATTGTCCCAAATGATGATTAAGATGTTTGGAGAACATTGTATTCCATTCTTTAGCAGACATCTTTCCAAAAGAAAGATTTTCCAGGCCTTGAAAATGCTTTTCGCTCAATTGTTGTGTCCTGGTAATATTTTGAATTAATTTTTCTTTTTCCATTTCAAAGTTTCGTTCGCCTGTAATAATAAAGTCAGGCCCCGTCCTGCCATTTTGTTTGTACGGCTTTGCGCTTAGTACATATTTTTTTACGATAGTTTTTAAAATGAAACACATAAAGAAACTGGGCTTCCTGAATTTTTCCGGTTCGTAGGTGTACGCATACGTAACGTTGCAATGAGCCAACATTTGAGCAACTGTCATTTTACCCCAGCGTGGCTTTGAATCCGGGTTCAATTTGTTAATACGGTTAATTATTTCGGTTGTGTCTTCTTCCAGGAAAATATTATTCATGCTTAGTGGATTTCTTTTAAATGTGGTTTGTTAAAAATAACACATAACATTTGAGCATCGATGCGGGTGGTAGTCCATGATTCGCCAACTGGATAAAAATATATAGCTGAGTTTATATTCCAAAGCTCATCTGAAGATTAAACGATACAATCCTTCTCTATTGCCTAATAAATAGGACCGCCTGTTGTTGTAAGCCGTTTTTCGGTAAGATTAAGATTCGGTCTTCTGGTCTTCCTGATTAATGAATCTGCGAAGTCTTTTGATTAGTCGTTGCCTATTGAAGAATTCATCAAAACTATTGGCTATCGGGAAGCTCAATATCCATAGCCCAAGAGATGTCAAATTCTCAAAGTCGTAGCTTACGGAAAAAAACGCAGTCAACATGAAGAAAATAAATCCGATCAAAGAATAGTAATTCGCTTGCTTCAACTTTAGAACATAGCCATCGTCTTTAAAATTTTGTTTGAAAGGGAAAGTGAATAGAGGTATCCAAATAAAGAAAAAAAAGTTCTTTTGGAAAAGTGTTAAGTCATCTAATATGATGCCCTTAACTGATTTTTCAATCTTTTGCAGCTGGTCTTCCTTATAATTCTTTATCTCATCCTCATCGACTTTTCTTTTTGAAATTTCTTCCAAAGCAACTGAGACAGCGGTATCAGTATAGTCAAACTTTCTGTCTATAATCTCTAACAACTCTTCGGTTGAAAGCTTCGAATAAGTCTTTTGTAACTCTTCCCTGGCCATGATAAAATAGCTTACAACACTAAGATTGCTATATAATACGAACTATCCAAATTTTTGTGCCAATGGTTATCGCTACTCATCCATCCGGCTTTCGTATTAGGACCCGTTTTTTTCAACGAACACTAAGGGCAGCGGTAATTCGCTATCCGCAACTAAATAGCGACTGAGTCACAGGCGCAGATTTGTGACTCAGTCGTGATAGCTTTGTGTGTTTGAAATTGATAGGCTTATTGCTTAAGATTTAATAAAAGCTAAAAGGTCCGCATTTATTTTGGCGGCTTCAGTCGTTGGCATCCCATGAGGAAAACCGGGATAGGAAATGAGTTTTCCATTCTTCAGCAATTTTATCGCTTTTACTGCAGTAAGCTCAAATGGAACTATCTGGTCATCTTCGCCGTGCATTACAAGCACAGGAATATCCACGCTTTTAAGATCTTCTGTAAAATCTGTTTCAGAAAAAACCTTGATGCAATCGTAATGTGCTTTTATTGCACCCATCATTCCCTGGCGCCACCAATTATCTCTAACAGCTTGCGATACTTTTGCTCCTTCCCGGTTATAGCCAAAAAATGGCATGGTAAAATCCTGGAAATACTGAAGTCGTTGTGTAGCGGTGCCAACACGTATTTCATCAAACACGGACATCGGAATACCGTCAGGATTATTTTCTGTTTTTACCATTAATGGCGTAACCGCACTTATCAATACAGCTTTGGCTACACGGTCTTTGCCATGTTTTGCAACGTAACGAATAACCTCACCACCGCCGGTTGAGTGACCAATGTGTACAGAATTTTTTAAATCCAGTGCCTGGGTAAGCTCAGCCACATCTGCTGCATAAGTGTCCATATCATGTCCAATTGCCGTTTGGGTAGATCTTCCATGTCCCCTGCGATCGTGTGCAATAACTCTAAATCCCTGGTTTAGGAAAAACATCATTTGTGCATCCCAATCATCGCCGGATAAAGGCCAGCCGTGATGAAAAAAAAGTGGTTGGCCGGTTCCCCAATCTTTGTAATAAATTTCGGTGCCGTCTTTTACTGTAATCTTACTCATGTTTTTTTGTTTTAGTTTTTGTTAATAGATTTTTGTAGGTATACTTTTATCTGAATCGAAAAAATTGAATCGACATAGTTGATTTCATTTTTTTATCAGGCAGCAATGTTGACGGCTTGCTATACTGGTATTGTATGTCTCACCGCAGGCAACGGAGGCCGGCCAGCAGGTGGCAGGTTGATGATGAAATTAACAACAAAAACAGGAAAGAGTTTGGTCAACCCTGTGATAGCTTATACAAATTCGCCTTTTTTGTATTGCCGGGTAAACATGGCGAACCTCCTGATGAATGATCAATGTTTTTATTGTGCTGAATAGCGAACAGAACGTATAATAGTGCGACCCACCTTCAGGATGCCCACAAACTGATTTATCAAACCTTACTATATGAGAATGAATCAGGACACTATTGTTTCTTAAAAGTCACTTATAATCGTGTTGTTGGTGAGGGATCATTTGATAGAAAATTCTGGATGGGCTTCGTTTAAGGAATGCCAGACAGGGTTGTCAAGTTTGCCATAGTCCGTTTTCATTTGATCCGGCATTAAATAATTGCATTAGTG
The DNA here is from genome assembly GCF_029360765.1 of Terrimonas pollutisoli. Taxonomy (GTDB): domain Bacteria; phylum Bacteroidota; class Bacteroidia; order Chitinophagales; family Chitinophagaceae; genus Terrimonas_B; species Terrimonas_B pollutisoli. The sequence continues at coordinate 90,832 of NZ_JARKNA010000012.1, forward strand.
ATCTAATTTGTGCGCTGGCTCTAAATTTATCTCATCCAGCCCTCAATCTTGTAGTTCTTCTCAAAAAGTTTTCGTTCTTTTTTGTCGCTGTCCGATTTATACCAAACTTCAAATCTTGCTGCATACGGTTTTCCCCAATCACCTTCATAAATTGTGAAATCGCTGACAGTTCCAAATTTCATAAAGCTGTCTGTAGGATTGTAAATTTTTATAGCACTGTTTTCTGCCAATCTGTTTTTTGACAACGGATACTCCTGCGTGATCTCATATGCTTTTAAATAGATTGTTCCACTTTCTATCTTGTCTGTCCAGAAGTCATACTTATACAACCCCGGTTGAAAAGAATTGTATAGCTGCAAATCTGTGCTTGTCCTGGATATGGCCAGTATACTGTCAGAGCGTTGGGAATCCATTCCAAGGTCAATAGGATCGGCAAGCTGGATGTTAACAGGAATTTGAAGATTGTCTGCCCATTTATCACCATTAACCGTTTCGATAAAGAAAAGCAAAAAGCCGTACAGAACAAAAGCCCCGATAGTACCGCCAAAAAGAAGGCCTGTAAGAATTCCTTTAAGCCATCTTCTTTTTATCAATTGAAAAAATGTCGAGGCCAGCAATCCGAACAAGGTAATTCCCAGCAGAAGCAAGCTGATAATGCTAAATGCATTGTTCCTAACTATCTCGCTAGTAATAACGAGTCCGACGGCCACTATCCAAAACAAAACTGGAAGCCACCACTTGTTAAATAAAAATATAAGAGCTTTGATCATAGTTTTTAGTTACCGACAAATATAATAACACGCACAGGTTGCTCAGCAAATGCTCAATAGAATTGCCGGACGTTGAAGTGTGCGACAGACGATGATAGTAGCAATGCAGCTGGTTACATAATCCTTCGTCAAGCTCAGGATCAAATATTTCCCTTCTTCAACTCCCCTACTGCATAATCACAAGCTCTTGCCGTGAGTGCCATATATGTCAACGAAGGATTTAAACAGGAACCGGAAGTCATACAGGAACCATCGGTGATGAAGATGTTGGGCACTTCGTGCATTTGATTGTATTGATTCAGCACAGAAGTCTTTTTATCACGGCCCATGCGGGCAATACCCATTTCGTGATTGGCATTGCCGGGAAAGGAAATGCTGCCATTCGCTTTTATGTTTTTAAAACCGGTTGCTTCCAGCATTTCAGCGGCGGTAGCCCTTATATCTTCATGCATGGCTTTTTCATTGTCTCTAAAGGAACAATCGATCGCCAGCAAGGGCCGTCCCCACTGATCTTTTTTAGTGCTGTCGAGTATGATGCGGTTATCCATATAGGGAAGACATTCACCAAATGCATAAAGCCCCATTTTCCACGGCCCCGGCTCACTAATGGCCTCTTTAAAGGCAGCACCTATACCGTCGCCCTGTTGCCGACGCCGGTAAGCACTGCCACCAAAATGATAACCGCGGATAAAGCCGGGATGTTTTTCCTGCACATTGCGAAAGCGGGGAATATAAATGCTGTTGGGCCGGCGGCCATAATAATACATTTCTTCAAATCCCTCGACATCAGCAGTGATGGAAAGTCCCTTGTGATGGTCCATCAGGTTGCGGCCTACCTGGTCACTTCCATTCCCCAGCCCGTTGGGGAAACGATTGGAAATGGAGTTGAGTAATATGAACGCCGTGCCTACGGTAGATGCATTCAGGAAAATGATCTTCGCAAAAAACTCTTCGGTTTGTTTGCTTTCCGTATCAATGATCTCTACACCAGTTGCCTGTTGCCTTTGTTCATCATACAATACCTTATTCACCAGAGAGTGTGGCCTTACAGTTAAGTTACCTGTGGCAAATGCCGCCGGCATGGTACTGGCATTGGTACTGAAATAAGCGCCATAGGGACAACCGCGATGACAAAGATTACGGGCCTGGCATTGTCCCCTGCCCTTTACTGGTTGCGTAAGGTTGGCCGTGCGCCCCATGATGACTTTGCGGTCATGATAATTGGTTTCAACTTTTTGTTTGAAAAATTTTTCAACGCTGTTCATTTCAAACGGTGGCTGAAAAATGCCATCGGGTATCACCGGTATACCATCACGATTACCACTTACGCCAATGAATGATTCGACATAGTCATACCATGGCGCCAGGTCTTTGTAACGAATGGGCCAGTCAACACCGTGGCCGTCACGAAGGTTGGCTTCAAAATCCAAATCGCTCCACCGGTAGCAGGCCCTTGCCCACAACAACGAGCGGCCGCCGACAATATCTCCCCTTATCCAGTCGAAACGTTTTGTTTCCGTATAGGGATTTTCCAGGTCGTTTATATAAAAATGTTTGTTGTCTTCTGCAAAGGAGTAATGACGGCTTTGTATGAAATATTGCTGCTTGTCCTGCAGCGTAAGTGAATTGCGATGCCGGAAATCCCAACTGTTCATGGTAGCCGTGGGATAATTAGGATGTTCGATCGGACGGCCCCGTTCGAGCATTAATACTTTCAATCCTTTTTCACAAAGTTCCTTGGCGGCCCAGCCACCACTGATGCCGGAGCCAACGACAATGGCATCGTAAGTGTTTTGTTGTTTTGCTTTTGTATTTATCAATGGCGGATCACCGGGCATGATAGTTTCAGGGTTTGATGTTTTAAGGTTTGAGGTTAGATGTTCTCACTTCTCTCTTTTCACTTTTGACTTTTACTTCGCACAACTCCCCTCTTTTCTTCTTCACTTTTTAAAATGCTTTTTCATTGCCAGCGGATAATCGGCGAAAGCGATCTCCGGATCTAATAATTCGGGATGCCAGAGCTTTTCCCATTCAAAACTAAAATAGCCTTTGTAGTTATCTTTTGCCAGCGCATCAATGGCTTCAAAGATGGGCACTTCACCCTGTCCCAATAAAACATACTGCGGTTTTCCATCCACCAGCTTTGCATCCTTGATATGCGTGTGGTGAATGTATTTCTTCAATTGCTGATACATAGCGGTCGGCGACTCCTTCGTAACCGTCCACATATTGCAGGGATCCCATACCAGGCCCACATGCGAATGAGAAGCTGCTTGCATAATACCGGCCAGGTCTTCTGTCTTTACTACTTCCCCATGTGTTTCCATCAACACTTTTACATTGCGGGATTTCCCATACTCACCCAATTCCAGCAATCCTTTTGCAATGAGATCCATAGTTTGTTGTTTCTCCTGGTCCCTGGGAAAATTATTGGGATACACCCGGATGAACGGACAGTTGATCTGCCGGGCAAGATCGATGAACTTGCGGCCATCATCTAAATTCTTTTTTCTTTCTGCTTCATTGGCGAAATGCAAAGTGGCTGATGAGCCCAGGTTGACAAATACCAGTCCTTTTTCTTTCATCATGGTCATCGTTGCCGCTCTCTTTTCCTCCGTGGCAAAGGGTTCGGCTTTGGTAAGATCGATCTGTCTGAGTATTCCTCTTATCTCCAAACCTTTGAAACCGTGCTTGACAGCGAAATCCGTGATCTGCTCGAATGTCCAGTCAGGGCAACCCAATGTTGAAAACGAAAGCAGCGGGTTGTATTTTTTTGTAGTAAACGAACTACCTAGTAATGCAGCAGCGGTCAGCGTAGCGGATGTTTGTAAAAATTGCCGGCGGGTTGATAGATGCATCGGGTTATTTTATTTATGATAATGAATAGGGTTCAATTTAAGGCAAACTGGTAAAACTTTTTCGGGGCATGATGAAATAGTGAAAAATGTTTTTATGCATCTACCCGAAAATATTGATGGGTTTAAATGCCGTTCTATCTTCGGTTCGAATGATCGGTTGCCTGTGGAGGCTTATTACAAGGGAGTAGTTTTCGATTTGTATCAGACAAAGCGATTTAATAACCTAATACTTTTCTTTTGTCCACACCTCATCGATCGGATCGCCCTTCGAGCTTTTGCCGGAGTGATTCCAAACACCATCCTTCACTTTTCCGTCGAAGGATAAGGAAGCTCCTACCCTGCTGTTGTCGCGGGAAAAGAATTCGATGTGCTCGGTATATTTTCCATCGGCAAACGTGTAGGTACCGCCGCCGGTTCCGAAAAACTCTTTGGTGGCCGGGTTGATAGCCATCCATTGAAAACGTGTTGATGAAAGAAGTTTAAGCGTTTTGCGATCGCCTCTTTTCATTTCATTCATCTTGCCACCCACCATGCGACCGGTGATGCGCCATACTCCTGCCAGTTTATCGTTACCGCCGTCGAGTCTTGCCCAAACCTGGCTTTGCCCGTTGATATCAGCCGTTAATTTATCATTGCTGATTGCGTGGCTATATTTTTTGTCCGTGCCGATATTTTCTTCGACGCGGCTGTCGAATTCGATTTTGATATGTAACTCTCTGCCGGTTGTTTTATAAATGCCACCGTAAGTACCGATGAATTTCTTGTTGCCTTTGTCAAAAATAGAATGGGAGAAATAGCCGTCTTCAAAAACCAGCACTTCCTCAACAGTACCTTGTTGCAAATGCCAGGCCCCTGTTAATGCAGGTGATGAGGGTTGGAAACTTTGCAACGATAAAACAATACCGCTAAGAAGCAGGATAGCAAGCATTCGGAGTTTCATAAAAAACGGGTTGATGAATGTTAAAGTTAAGCAATCATGTTTTCTTTGTTTTCACGCAAAGACGCAAAGAAAAGAACACGCAAAGAAGAAACATAATAGAAATGCCTTCCATTGAGAAGGCACTTCACTTACATCATAATAATCCCATTAATCTTATAAACCTGCTTGCCGGAAGCAGGTCATGGTTCAGACATTTTCAATCACCATGGCAGAGGCGCCGCCCCCACCATTGCAAATCCCTGCCGCACCATATCTGGCTTTGTTTTGTTTTAAGACGTTGATCAGCGTTACAATGATCCTGGCACCGCTTGCACCCAATGGATGGCCGAGTGATACAGCACCACCGTGTACATTTACTTTAGCAGGATCCAGTTTCATCCGTTTACTGTTTTCGATACCTACTACCGCAAAAGCTTCGTTCAATTCCCAGTAACTGATATCCTCCATTTTTAGCCCTGCTTTCTTCACGGCTTTGGGTACGGCTACGGCAGGTGTTGTGGTAAACCACTCGGGCGCCTGCTCTGCATCCGCATACGAAAGAATTTTTGCGATAGGCTTCAATCCCAGTTCTTCTGCTTTTTCTTTACTCATCAGCACTAGCGCAGCTGCGCCATCATTCATCGTACTGGCATTGGCGGCAGTCACCGTTCCCCCTTTTTCAAAAGCCGGGCTTAGCGAAGGAATTTTATCAAACTTTACATTAAATGGTTCTTCGTCTTTTGCGAATACAACGGGATCACCTTTGCGCTGTGGTATTTCAACGGGAATCACTTCATCAGCAAAAACACCTTTTTCCCAGGCGGCTTGTGAACGCTTATAGCTTTCAATAGCAAATGCATCCTGCTCTTCACGACTGATACCGCATTCTTTTGCACATAGCTCGGCGGCATTGCCCATCGCTTTACCGTCATAAACGTCGGTGAGTCCGTCTTTGGCAAGCCCATCGATAAAAGACGAATTGCCATATTTATTCCCCCAGCGCAAGGCCTCGGCATAAAAAGGGACATTGCTCATACTTTCCATGCCTCCCGCTACTACGATATCCGCATCGCCTAATGCAATACTTTGTGCGGCCTGCGATATGGCTTTCATGCCACTGGCACAAACTTTATTGACCGTAGTACAATTCACTTCGTTGGGGAGACCGGCAAATTTTGCCGCCTGGCGGGCAGGCGCCTGACCAAGATTGGCCTGCAGAACACAGCCCATCAAAACATCCTGGACCTGTTCTGGCTGAATACCTGCTTTTTGTAAAGCCATTTTGATAGCTGCTGCACCGAGTTGTGGAGCTGATAAACTTTTTAAACTTCCGCCAAAACTCCCCATAGGTGTACGAACGGCGGAGATAATATAAACTTCCTTCATATGGTTTTTAAAATTGAGGGGCAAAGATAACGATTGTTAGTATAGTAATTAGCCCGGCAGCAGGTCTGTTAAACGCCAGCTATTTCCAGGCATACAAGAACGAAAATTGTTAATAATTCTCAATAAATGCTGGCCGTTGCTTTTTCACCACCGATCAAAATTGCCATGGAGTGATGATTTTTTTTCACAGCCGGCCTGCATGTATCATCAATAGTGGCTTATAAATTCATATTAAAATAAAGCTGTAATTTAACTGTGTCTTAATGTACTCCCGGTCCTGATCCCGTCCTAAACTATCCGGCAAAATCAAGCTTATTCCGGCTGGCATAATTTTTTAAGGTATTTATAAAAACAACGATCATGGAAAAGAAAGTTGTTCCCCCCAATCACAAAAAAGGTAAACCACCTGGTGGTGCAGGCCCAAAAGGAAGAATTGAAAAAGATATTGATGACCTGGTGCATTCTCCTGATCATGAAATACCATCCGATCAAAATGAGGACCCCGATGACCTGGTACATCGAATGAAAAAACGTCCGGACCCTGATGCTGAAAGTTTAGAAGATCCTGATGACCTTGTTCATGACGCCCCGGATGAAGAAGATGATGAAAGGTAGACCAGCAACGAATGCAGGATATTATTTTTTGATTATTGTATCACTATAATGCTCAGCAAAGTTGGTTGATCCAGCCTTCGTATTGTGGATATTGTTTTATCAATTCATCCTTTTTAGCCATTTCAAAATCCGCAAAATCAAAACCTGGTGCTACGGTGCACCCAACGAAAGAGAATCCATTTTCATCAATGGGTTTGGAAGCGAACCAACAACCAGCAGGTACAACCAGTTGAAAGGAATAGCCATTTGCCAGGTTATCGCCCAATTTCAACACTTCTCCCCTGCCATCCGGGTGCAGTACATAAATATGCAGACCAACACCGTGATAAAAATGCCAGAGTTCATCACTTTTTATCCGGTGAAATGCTGAAAATTGTTTCCCGGCCAATAAAAAGTAAATGGCGGTTGAGAAATAACGATTACCATTAAAGCGGGCAGGTAATGCGTCAGGAGGTATTATCTCAGTGCTGCAATAGGTTTGCAGGTAATGCCCTCCTTCGGGGTGAGACTGCAATTCATATTTTTCAATCAATTCCTGTGCTGTGATCATCCTTTTATTTTTATCTTTTCAAGATAACGGAATTATCGGTCTGATCGATGACAGGATCGCAATAAACAAAACGGTTTTTTGAAAGTTCGATCTTATTTCTATTGACTCTTGTTCTTGTTTTCTTTTTCCTTGCTCATTTTTTTTAATGCCCGACGAACTTTATTGATGGTTGCATGCAAATCTTTTTCTTGTTTTAACAGAAGGCTCCTGGTAGCATCAGCTGCTTTGTCAAAATATCGATTGGCTTCTGATAGATGTATATTAAACTCCCCGGCTTGCCTGTCCAACCTTTCGAGTAATTCCCAAAAAGTCTCTTTCTTTTTCATAGATGCCGTTTAGTGCCAACCAGCAAATTCTACGCCGATAAGTTTTAACAGGCTTACACTTCTGCCACCGAAAACCAATAATCGAGAAATGTTTCAATCTTTTTCTTTGTTGCGGCAATGTTGGATGGTTTTATAATATACGTATTGGCTCCTGCCCTATAAAATTGCCGTACATATTCCGGTGTGGTGATTTCGCCGAGCACAACAATAGGAATGTGATCCAGTTGTGGATCGGTTTTCAATAACCGAACCAGGTTAATGGCATGATGACGATGATTATTGTTATTGACCAGGATAACGGTTGGTGGTCCCAACTCAGCAATGGTATGATTCAACTGTTTAACAGTGCTGATAAATTGCATGGGGATTTTTGGCTGCATTTCCTGCAAAATGGATTCTGTCAAAAACCGGTCGTCGTCATCAGCCTGTAACATTAAAGCGTAGGATTGCATGCTTTTAAATTGAATTGGATTAAAATTACAGCAAATAACTCTTTAAAAGCAATCACTAAATAGAATCTGCCAGGCTCACCTCAAATGAAAACACTGGCACACTATTAGAACTAATAACGAAAACAATCTCATGCGAAATACACTCGTTATACTGATATTGTTGTGCCTGGGTGCCTGCGCCAATAATGACACCGGAGAAAATACAGTTCCTGAACAAAAGGAAAAAGAAAGAGAAGAAATTGACAAGTCTTACTCTTACGATAACAATGATGGTTGCTACTGGAAAATAACCGGGCGGGATACTATAGTGGCCTGGCTGGTACAAACAGAAAATACTGTTACCGGTAAGCTCAGTTTTGACAACTATCAAAAGGATGGCAGCACCGGACCGGTTCATGGCACAATACATGGAAATACGATCAGGCTTTGGTATGAGTTCGAATCTGAAGGAATGAAAAGTGTAATGGAAGTTTGGTTTGAACGTCGTGGAAATACGTTGGTACGGGGTGTTGGGCCAACGGGTGTCAGGAAAGATAGCAGTTATTTTACCGATACTGCAGCTGTCAGGTTTGATGAGAAGCAGTCGCTACAAAAAACAGATTGCAGCGCTATACCAGCTAAGTATAAATAATCATCCCACCACAAAAAAGGCTAAAGGAATTTAATCCTTCGGCCTTTTTAAATCGCTATACAAAATTTTTAGACGGCTACCGCTTCCTTATTGTATTTTTTTCTATACTCTAAGGGAGACAAACCAGTGATCTTTCTAAAAATAGTTCTGAATGCTTTTACATCCGAATAACCTACATCATACATCACTTCGTTAATATTTTTTCTACCGGACTCCAAATTCTTTTTCGCCGCTTCTACCTTTACCCGTTGCAGGTATTCAGTGATCGTGTTACAGGTCGCACTTTTAAATCTGCGTTCAAGGCTTCTTCTTCCCACTGCCAGCATACTGGCCAATTGATCCACGGTAATTTTTTCTTCAAAATTCTTTTCAATAAACTCCTGTGCTTTTTTTACCGACTCATCTTCATGTCTCTTTTGTCCCTGGAACATGATAAAGGGCGACTGGCTGTGACGGTCGATATCAATCATAAATGATTTTGAAATGCGAATAGCTGTTTCCCGGCCTGCATGTTTTTCGATCAGGTATACCAGCAGGTTTAAATAGGAATAGGCGCCGCCACTGGTATATATGCCATCTTCTTCCGTTAAAATCCTGTCATCTACCAGGTTTACATCCGGAAACATTTTTCTGAAATCATTTGCAAATGCCCAATGCGTAGCGGATCGCTTTCCTTTTAACAAACCCGTTGCTGCCAAAAAAAATGAACCGATGCAAAAGCTGGCCAGCTCTGCTCCCTGCTCATATTGTTGAATGATCCAGGGAATAAATGCTTGGTTCATTTCCAATGCCTGTTGCGGATCGCCGAATAATGCCGGGACAATGATAAGATCGGTTTTTTTTACATCATCGATCAAACACTCGGGGCTTACAGTGAAAAGCCCATTGCGCTGGCTGGATTCTTTTGCGATACCAACCAATTGTACTTTGAATAATGGCTCTTCTCCCTTCTCCTCTAACAACTTATTTGTTTCAGCAAAGATCTGGTGTGTGCCATCAATATTGGCTAAGCTTGTATTTCCTAACGGAACAATAATTGATACATGTTTCATGTCGATAGGTTATGGTTGATAGGTTTTCGTTTTTGTTTGACCGTGTTAATTGGTAAAATGAGAAACCAAATGTAGCCAAAATCATTGTCGTAATCAACCCCCGCAATTGCCGTATTTACACCCCGGATTAAATTCAGCACCGAAATAGATTTGTATCAGCAAATTAAACCGATTGTCTAAAATAATTTTTTATGACGCAAATTAATGCCTATCTCAATTTCGATAATCAATGTAAAGCGGCGATGTCTTTTTATAAAGAATGCCTGGGCGGAGAACTAACCATGCAAACCATTGGCGATTCACCCATGGGAGCCACTTGCCCCGAAGCAATGAAAGGGCAAATACTGCATGCCACATTGACCAACAATGGCGTTGTGTTGATGGGCTCAGATATGAAGGGCCCCGACGGGTTTATACAAGGTAATTCGATGTCACTGGCGTTGAACTGCAGCAGCGAAGAAGAGATCAATAAGTTTTATTCAAACTTATCAGCGGGCGGAAAAATAATGGAGCCATTAAAAGAGCAATTTTGGGGAGCTTTATTTACCGCCTTCACCGATAAGTTTGGTGTGAGATGGATGTTGAATTATGATAAAAGCAAAAAACAATAGCATTTATTAGTTCTGCTCATTTAATAACCATCAACTGACTAACATGAAAATCTTGTTTAAAATTATCCTCGGTGTTGTAATCCTGGCCGGCATACTTTTAATTGTTGCCTTGTTTGTAAAAAAAGATTATTCCGTTGAAAGGGAAATAACAATCAACAAGCCCAAGAGCCAGGTATTTGACTACATAAAATACCTGAAGAACCAGGATAACTATAGTGTATGGTCAAGAATGGACCCTAAGATGAAAAAAGAATACCGTGGCACGGATGGAACAGCGGGCTTTGTGTCCGCCTGGGAAAGTGATAATAATAAAGTAGGCAAAGGCGAACAACAGATTGATAAAATTTCGGAAGGCGACAGGATTGATCTCGACCTGCATTTTATAGAACCATTTGAAGGAAGAGCCGATGCCCGCATGGTTACGGAATCAGTGTCTGACAACCAGACCAAAGTAAAATGGGGATTTGACAGCAGGATGAAGTACCCGATGAACATTATGCTACTCTTTATGAATATGGATAAAATGATTGGAAATGATTTGCAAACCGGGCTGGATACGCTTAAATCAATTCTTGAAAAGCAGTAGTACACCATGCGAAAGATAATTGTATCCAATTTGATAACACTCGATGGCTTTTTTGAAGGGCCCAACCAGGAACTGGATTGGTTTGTAGTAGAGGAAGAATTTTTTGAATATGTGAAAGAGCTCTTCAAATCGGTTGATACGATCTTATATGGCCGGGTCACTTTTTTACAAATGGCCAGCTATTGGCCCACACCGGCGTCGAATGAAAATGATCCGGTCATTACCCGGGGTATGAACTCCATGCAAAAAATCGTGTTTTCAACCACCTTAACGGATCAGGATCTGGCTGCGAGTGGCTGGGACAATTCAAAACTGATCAATAAAAATATAGTTGAAGAAGTAGAGAAAATGAAGCAACAGGCCGGAAAGGATATGGTGATTTTTGGAAGCGGTAAACTAATCAACAGTTTCGCTGCTGAAGGATTAATCGATGAATACCGGCTTATTCTAAACCCTGTGATCTTAGGTAAAGGCAATCCATTGTTTAAGTCAGGCAGCGGGCGAAAAGATTTGACATTAATGAGCACAAAAACACTTGGCTCCGGTGTCGTGATTCTTGTTTATTCGACCAAATAGCGAGTGCCTGCTTTGATCATTGATAGGAATGGCCTGATTAATGTAATGAAATGAGAAAGTTGGTTTTATCAACCCACGTAACCTTAGATGGTTTTGCATCGGGCCCCGATGGAGAATTAGACTGGCATTTTTCACACTGGAATGATGAAATGGAAGAAGCAGTGGCCGAGCAGTTAAGCACTGTCGATACCATCCTGGTAGGCCGGGTTACTTATGAAGCCATGGCTGACTACTGGCCTGCCGCTGCAGCCGACTCTGGGGGAAGAAGAAAAGATATACAGTTTGCCGAATGGATGAACCGGGTCGCAAAAATCGTTTTCTCAAGAACGCTGTCTCCCTTTGATGTGGAAGCCATGCACTGGAACAATACAAGATTAATAAAAGGCGACATTGTTGAGAAAATTGAAGCATTAAAAAAAGAACGGGGACGGGATATGATCATTTGGGGAGGTGTCAGCATCATTCAAACATTTATTAAGTTGGGTATTGTGGACGAATACAATATCTGGATTGCACCGGTAATTCTGGGCGAGGGCAAGCCATTGTTTAATGATCCGGCCGCTCTTGAACTGGAATTGATCAGAACAAAAACTTTCCGTAGCGGTGTGACCCTGGTCTGTTACCGTCCAAAAAAACAGGAGCAGGTAACTAATTCGAAAACATTTGCACCAGGAAATAATCATTGTAGTTATGCAACAAACAGGATTAAATAAAAAAGAATTGTTGAAACAATTTGAGGAAACAGAACGAGAGTTTTACAATGTTCTTGCTTCCTTTACACAAGAGCAATTAAATGAAGTGCCATTTGAAGGAAGCTGGACAGCTGCACAGGTGGCCGATCACATGCTGAAATCAAAATCAGGCATACCGGGATTGCTGAGAGGACCCTCCAGGCCTACGTTAAGAGAACCGGATGAAATGGTGGAAGCAATCAATGAAGCCTTTCTTGATTTCACTACCAAACTGAAGTCACCTGATTTTATAATTCCAACTGACGAGCCGGCCAATAAAGAAGAATTATTACAGTCATTGAACAGCGTAAGGGGAAATATTAAGAAAGCGTCAGCAGCCGTTGATTTATCGGCAACCATTACCAGTTTCCCCTTTCCTGGTTTGGGAGAGTTTACGGGTTATGAATGGATCTATTTTTTGGTTTGCCATACGAAGAGGCATACACACCAGTTAAAAAACATTTTTTGGATACTGGCAAAACCATGGTAGAAGTTTTCAAAACAGATGTTTGTGATCCGGTGGATGCCGGCGTTCTTATCGATGCGATAAGAAACGTATTCCCCGGGTATAAAGTCAATTTTGATTTGCAGGATTGTGATCATATACTTCGTATTGAATCCTGTGCGAATGCCGTACTGACCGTTCCCGTCATCCGGTTGATAAATCAATTCGGTTATACTGCTGAAGTATTGCCAGATGAAATTCCATTGCCTAGTAACTAAAAAAGCAACCAACAATATGACCATTAAAACAATAAAAAATAAACAGATGAAAAAAACATGTCAATTTTTGTTAGTCACCATTTCACTTATGTCAGGTGTTCGTTCACAAGCGCAATCAGAATGGGCTTTGGATACGAATCACTCCAACCTGCGGTTTTCAATCTCGTTAATGATGATGTCTGACGTGGATGGCACTTTTAAGATGAAAGAAGCTACCATCAAAGCATCCAAAGATGATTTTTCAGATGCCACCGTTACCATGGTTGCCGATGTAAAATCAGTAGATACGGATGTTGATGCCCGTGATCAGCACCTGCGCACAGCCGATTTTTTTGATGCGGAGAAATTTCCGACGATCACCTTCAAAAGCAGGTCGGTTAAAAAAGTAGCTGATAAAAAATACAAAGTCGAAGGTGATTTGACCATGCACGGAATTACCAAACCCGTGGCACTGGATGCCATTGCAAACAGCGGTATTCATCCTGTTACTAAAAAAACAGTAGCCGGGTTCAAAATAACCGGTACGATAAAGCGATTGGATTTTGGCATATCTCCCACTACCCCATCGGCCATGTTGAGTGATGAAGTAGCTATTGTGGCGAATGCGCAGTTTGAAAAAAAGTAATAAGAAAAAACTGTCAGCCTTTATTAGGGCTGACAGCTTAATGCTTTAATCTTATTGCTTTGTTTAAGCCGAACTAATGAAAAATGTTCATTGGTCCTAAGTTTGCATCCAATGAAATCATGAACGATCAGTTAGAAAAAATAAAAGAATTTGCCGCGAAAGCTCATGAGGGCCAATGGCGCAAGTTTGCTGATGAACCCTATATCAAACACCCGGTTAGGGTAATGAATATTTGCCAACGGTATTCACAAAAGATGTCAATACCGGCTGCGGCACTGCTACATGATGTGCTGGAAGATACTACCGTCACTCAGGCGGAGTTAAATCAATTTCTGCATTCGGTAATGGATAACCTGACTGCCAGCGAAACAATGAAGCTGGTGGGGGATATGACTGACATTTATACAAAGCAGCAATACCTCCAGTGGAACCGGCGAAAACGAAAAGCGATGGAGGTGGAAAGAATGCAAAAGACCAGCCCGGATGCACAGACGATCAAATATGCAGATATCATTGACGACTGCCTTGATCTGAACAATGCAGAGCCCGATTTTGCCAGGTTGTTTTTGTTTGAATGCAGGGCTTTGCTCAAGGCAATGATTGACGGAAATAATGAATTGCGACAAATTGCTATCAAGACTGTAGATGAATGTATTCGGAATGGCAGGAGGCGAAGAGAACGAGTAGTGATATGAATACAGATAGTTTCAATACTTATTCCCTATTCTTTTGTTTAAACCACAAATTTCCAAAGTCTTGATTTCGTTCACGAACCGGATTAGCAATTTTGGATGGTTGGGTAGACACGAGCCGTGGCCTTCTTTTTTAAACGAACATTAACCAAGGCTGAGTATATCTTTCCTACGTTAATCGGTGCAAATGGAATCGATTGAACTACTTAAAGTTTGAAATTCGTTGGGAAACGAAAGGCCATATTCTTTAAAGTTCTTTTCTGTGAAAAGCATTTCAGAGTTGTTTGGGCTAAGACTGTCGTATACAATAGGGACTTGCCTATTGATAAGAAAATAACTTAGGGCACTTCTATCTTTTGAATTTGTACAGACAATACCTGACTTACCCTCGTATTCAACATTTCTAACGTAAAATTTATATTTAAAAAAGATTTTATCAGGATTCTTCCTTGAACTACCTAACTCTAAAACTATTCCTTTGGTAATTTTTGCATTTTTATAAATGCTTTTATTTGCCAGAAATGCCTTGAAAATAGGAATTAGAAGTATACAAAAAAAGATAATGATTAGAATAGTCTTTTGTCCTTTCATCGCTTACTACATTATTTTGAAATAGCATTAGAAATTAAATTACCAAAATTCTCCTGGAAGATTTGAAACTTGCTTTTCTACAAATGATGGATTAACGCTCCCCAATCTGTGTGAGGCAGGGACTCCGGGCAGCCACGAGAATGTATCAAAACAGCCAGGAAATCATGACCAGTCTTTTACTGCCTGCTATTTTGGGGGCCGTCCTGCCTTATCAGATCTCTATAAGTTACCAGTTTCAGTTTGCCCTTTTTGATCATATCCTGGAATTCCGCAGATAATAATGTTTTTAATTCTGCATTCCTGTGCAAGGCGACAAGAGGTTTTGTTTCGGAATGCTGATCGGTATTGTTCATATCAACCAGTGCATTCATTTCCGGTGTTGCCTCAGCTACATGCATCACAAACAAGTTCACTTTGTCGGTTGAAAGCTGTTGCATTCGGGTTAAAAAATCGTTCTTCTTTTGTTCAACAGGAGTATCAAACATCGTGTAGTAGTTCTCTCCAAAATATCTTGAAATACCCAACTTATATTTCTTTGCGAGTTTTTCTACGATGGCCCGAAGCTCAGGTGTAGCAGTAGCTGTACCCATATGATAATCGACATAGTCGATTTGCAAACCAGACCGGATGGCTCTGTCTATTTGAGCTTCCAATTCTCTTTCTACTTCCTCCAGTTTATAATTGCTTTGTAGAAAAGCGGTTGTTGATGGATGAAAATAACCATTACTGTCTACAAGGCTCGACACCGCTGTTTGACCCAACACCGGCCCCCATCGGAAATATTTCCATTCGCTGTTCAAGGTCAGGTGAACACCTACCGATATCTTCGGATATTTTTTTAAAACAGCGACAGCCTCCTGGTACCAGGGGCAGGCAAACATGACGGAAGTTGAAAAAGGAATGCCCGTAGCTGCTACCTGCTCGATGGCTTTTGTTACAGCATGGTTCATTCCATTATCATCCAGGCGAAGCAATAGCCGGGGACTGTCTTTTTGTGAAAAGACAGTCAGTTGGATAAACAATACTATTCCTGTTAATAAAAAGTATTTTTTCATTTGCTCTTATTTTAAACCTAACTTTTATCTATCTCTTTTACTAAAGTAATACGCCCATCAAATATTCATCATAATATTTTCCCGTATCACTTCGCTTATAGCTGTTTCGTACCTGTCCTTCAATTTCAAACCCCGCCTTCTTATATAAGCTGATGGCAGCTGCATTGTGGACATCCACTGTCAACTCAATTCTTGACTTTCCTGAGTCAATCAGGTATGCCTTGATATGATCGAGTATTTGTTTGCCATAACCTCTGCCCTGCCGGTCTTTTCGTATGGTAAAACTTCCGAGATAGACAGTATGCGCCTGCCTGTCGGTTTTGGGAATGAGACGATAAGTGGTGATGACCTCTTTATCTTCTTCTGCCACAAATAAGGTTTCAGTTTTGAGGAGCTTTTTATAGAGCGGTTCAAAATCCTTTTCAGTCATATAGTCATAGGTCAGGAAAGGATTGGCCGATTCTTCCATGTATAGCTGGTAAATGATTTGCCTGTCTTTTGTATTAGCTGGCCGGTATTTCATGACTTCATTTAATGATTTATTGATTGAATCAACAAAATTAAAATCTTGCCGGAGTATTTTCCATAAATAAGTTCCGGGCATATATTTCTGCTCCTTCTGTTTACCTTGTACCAAAATAAAATGTTGATGATGCTTTGCAATTGCCGCCTGTATTTTCGATGGACTTACCTGGTCGTCCTTCTGATTTTCGCCGCCTGTGGCGGTAAGCAGTCAAATCCAACATTGGTCTCCATGAAAGTATTGGACAATTATCCTTCGGGATCGGGATTGCAGCACTTCAACAATAAAATTTACCTGGTTGGTGATGATGCAAGCCACCTCCTGGCAATAAACAAAGAGTTTGACATTCTCGATAGTATAAAACTTTTTGAAACACCAGGATCACGCATTCCCAAGGAGACAAAACCGGATATTGAATCCATCGCCCTGGTGAAACAGAATGATTCACCGCTTTTATTACTGACCGGTTCCGGCTCGCTAGCGCCTTATCGTAATGCATGCTGGCTTGTCAACCCGGTGACAAAGGAAACCAGGCAATGCCAACTTGATACATTTTTTCAGCGACTAAAAAATGCCGGGATCGCCGATCTTAATATTGAAGGAGCCACTACAACACCTGTGGGGATTGTATTGGCCAGCCGGGGCAATAAATCGTTTCGGAAAAATTTTTTGATTGTCACTTCACCCCGCTTTTGGGAAAAGCAATCAGTGGCAGATATAAAAATCATCAAAGCGGGAGCAAATACCGACACTTCTTTTTTTTATGGGCTTTCTGGTATTGACTATTCGGCAAAGACCGATCAATTGCTATTGACAGTTAGTTCAGAAAATACCTACAACAGCTATGTTGATGGCG
Organism: Terrimonas pollutisoli; assembly: GCF_029360765.1. Classification (GTDB taxonomy): domain Bacteria; phylum Bacteroidota; class Bacteroidia; order Chitinophagales; family Chitinophagaceae; genus Terrimonas_B; species Terrimonas_B pollutisoli. Next base: position 107,960 of record NZ_JARKNA010000012.1, read on the forward strand.
TCATTGGTAAAAGTTATTTGTGGGTAATCAACGATATTTCTTCCAAAAAGAAATTAGCTGCTGTCAATCCTGATCGTATTATCGATCTTGAAAGCATTGACAACCGGTTTAAAAGTCAAAAGATCGAATCAGTCTGTATTGTGGCAGAAGAGAAAAAACAAAAGCAGCTGGTATTAGCTGCTGATGATGACAAGGGTCATACTGTTTTGTTCAGCATGACCCTTGAGTAGTATGAGTACTTAATAGATTACTTAAAACTTTTGGCCATTACTTTTTGCAGTCCCGCACCTGTCCAGCCGCCGGGAACGATGATGCGGCGAACGCTATACAAAGGATCATTTTCATCGCGGGCCGCGGCGAGTTGAAACACGGCTTTGAAGTCATGGTCCTTTAATTTGGCAATGGCTTCTTTATTCCATAAGCCAAAAGGATAGGCAAAATATTCAACCGGTTTGCCGGTTATTGTTTGCAACTGTTTGGACGGGGCCTGTATTTGTTCTACCCAGTCGTCCACCACATACTGTTTTACATTTTTATGGTCGTAAGTATGCGAACCAATTGTATGTCCTTCATCGGCCAATTGTTTCACCTGCTCACGGCTCATATATCCCGGTTTTCCCAACGCAACCGTCATTATAAAAAACACGCCTTTGTAGCCATGTTTATTTAATTCCGGCAAAGCAGCGGTGTATTGATCAAGCCGGGTATCATCAAATGTGATCATTACCGGTTTTGCGGGAAGCTGTTTTCCACTTACGAGATAATCATAAAGCTCACGCGGTAATATGGTATGATAGCCGCTATCCGCCAATGATTGCATCTGTTCCCGGAAACTGGCTACCGGCACGATATAGTCGCGGGCAGTTTTCGAATCAGCGGCCTTGTAATCCCTGATTTGATGATAACACAGGATGGGAACTTGCTGGCGGCTTAGAATGGTAGCTGCATCTGCAACAACAGGAGTGACAGGTGCGGGAGCTTTTTCCGGTTCCGGAGAGGTAGCAACGGCTACGGCTGTCTCCACTTTTGCTGGCTGGGTTTTTCCCTCGCAACCGGAATTTATTAACAGGCCCAGGATGGGCACAATAAGCAAACTGATCTTTTGCACAGTTAGTTTCGGACAGTTTTTCATAGTTTGGATATTAAACCTTAAATAGTAACGCAAAATAGGGAAGCTTTATTTTTCAATTGCATCCGCATAATGCCATAAGACTATAGGGGTTCAAATATAATGTGAATCAGAGTAACTTTATAGGTACTTTTTACCCCGTGGTGCTACGCTTTTCGTAAATGAACCAATATCCGGATTACCCGATACCCAGATAGTATAAAACACTTACTTTCATACACTATTTTTCTATGTCGTCTGCAAATAACGATCTGTTTTACTCCCGCCTGCCTGTCAATGAAATTCCGTTGAGCGAACTTTTGGCAGAAGAACACCTTTTTTATAAAATTCCTTCCAACTGGCATGTTGTAATCACTGATGTAAAGAGTTCGACAAAAGCGATCGAGCGGGGCGTACATGAAACGGTGAACTTACTGGCAACAGGCAGCATTGTAGCTGTGTTAAATATTGCTTACAAAGCACATATTTCAATCCCTTTCTTTTTTGGTGGAGATGGAGCCAGTTTCATCGTCCCGCCTTCTATATTCGAGCCAGTTTTAAAGGCACTCAGCATATACCGGGAAAACACACTCGATAATTTCAACCTTGACCTGCGGGTGGGCACGGTACCGGTAGCCGATATTTACCAGGCTGGCCATCTGTTGCAGATCAGTAAGCTACGCAGTACGCAATTATTTATTATCCCTGTTGTACTGGGTGATGGATTGGCTTATGCCGAAAAAATTATAAAAGGCGAAGATTACAAGCTGCTGCACGTAAATAAAGAGCCCGAAGAATTAGACCTGACCGGTATGCAATGCCGTTGGGACAAGATAAAGCCACCAGAAAACTTTGATGAAGTAGTGAGTCTTTTGGTAACTGCACGCAACAGCGAGCAGCAAGCGGGTGTTTTCAAAAAAGTAATTGACCTGCTGGATAATATTTATGGCGAACCCGAAAGACGGAAACCTATATCCATTCCGATGCTGAAGTTAAAGGCCACTATAGGAAAGATAGGACTTGAAATGAGAACAAGGTTTGGCCGGCTCAAACCTGTGTACTTATTCAGCAACTGGATAAAAATGTTGCTGGGCTATTTCTATTTCCGCACCCGGAAAGGAAAAGAATATTTGCGACAACTCGTGGCCTTGTCCGACACATTGGTCATTGATGGAAAAGTGAACACGGTTATTTCCGGCACTGCTGTGCAGCGGGAGAAATTGCAAGCCGCATTGAATCAGCTGGAACAGGAAGGTGAAATCAACTACGGCCTGTACGTAAGCCGTGAATCGGTGATGAGCTGTTATGTTCGCAACCTTAATGAAGAGCATATTCACTTCGTAGACGGAGCCGAAGGTGGTTATACTAAAGCAGCGGGAATGCTGAAACGCAAAATGGTACACCCGGCTTAAGTTTAATAGTAAAACTCTCTCCACACGACAGCAATAAACTCCAATCATAGTCAAAAAAATCCACCCGTCACTCTTACTGCGGAAGGCGCCAAATTATTTTAAGCGGCGTGCAACATTCTCCGATTATCTTTTACTTTATATAAAACCAATTACCTGGAGCTCAGAGTCACAATACCTTCTGCTGATACACTGGTAGCACAATGCATCAGGGGCGATATGTCGGCTTACCGGTTACTGTATGACCGGTATTCAAAAGCTATGTATAATACGGCTCTTCGTATTACCGCCAACAAGGCTGATGCGGAAGATATACTGCAGGATTCTTTTGCAGATGCTTTTTTGCAACTCCATTCTTTTGAAAACAAAGCAAGTTTCGGAGCCTGGTTAAAACAAATCGTGGTATTTAAAAGCGTGGCCCTATTAAAAAAACGACGTTTGATCTTCACTGATATTGAACAGGAGACGGCCGAGCCAGCCGAAGAAAATACCCCGGATGAGCAGGAACTGGAGTTTACGGTAGCTGGTATTAAAAAGACGATGAGTCAACTACCCCACGGATACAGAACTGTTTTATCGCTTTATTTATTGGAAGGCTATGACCATGAGGAGATCGCTGATATTTTGCAAATAAGCCATTCAACAGCCCGGACGCAATACAAACGGGGTAAACAAAAACTTTTACAACTGTTGCAAAAAGAGGAAAAGATATGAGCAAGAGTCTTAAAAATTTTATAGAAGAAAACCGGCGGGAGTTTGATGATGAGCTTCCTCCTTCCGGGGTTTGGCGCCAGGTAGAACGATCCATAGGTACTAACAAGCCGCAAAAGAAAATATATGTCAGGGATCTTTATAAATGGAGTGCTGTTGCGGCCGCTTCCCTGCTCATTATTTCCGGCATTTATTTTTTGACTGCCAATAAACACAACAACGCAAAACCAATCGTCAACGACGCTGCACAAAAAAAAGGCACAGACGATATCAGCAAAATTGCACCTGAGTATGCAGCTGAAGCTTCTAAAATATATGAGTCAATAGAAATACAGCAACAGCAGCTAAAAACTATCGCTAAAGAACAACCCGAATTGTATTCGCAGTTTGCGGAAGACCTTGCGGCACTGGATAGTTCATACCGGGTACTCAAAACACAGGCCGTACAAACCCCTAACCGGGAAGTAATCATAAAAGCAATGCTTCAAAATCTGCAACTGCAGGCGGAATTGTTGAGCAAGCAATTAGGCATCATCTACGAATTTAAAAACAACAAAACATTGAAAAATGAAAAGAATAATAATCCCCGCATTTAGTATTTCGCTACTATTATGCGACATCATCAGCCAGGCCCAGGAGGAAAAACAAAAAGAGCGACAGAAGTTTGAATTTGTAAAACAAAGAGATATTTCAAAGACTTACCCTGCTTCCGGCAACAAGCTGTCCATAGATAATCATTTTGGCAATGTAAAATTTGTCGGCTGGGATAAGAACGAGATTAAAGTAGATATACATATCGCAGCAAGCTCCAACCAGCAGGACTTTGCCCAAAAAATATTTGATGCGATTACAGTTTCCGATAAACAACAGGGAAATGAAATACAGTTTAAAACAATTATTGACAGTAAAGATGGCAAGAATGACAACTGTAAGAATTGCAAATCCAGCATGAGCATCGACTACGAAGTGCACTTGCCTGTGTCTGTTGCATTATCGGTTGAAAACAATTTTGGTAATACCGAAATCCCCGATTATACCGGATCTGTTTCTATCAAAAACAAATTCGGCAACCTGGCTGCGGGCTCATTAAGCAATGCAAAAGATATCGTAATAGAATTTGGAAAAGCAAACATAAAAAATGTTTCCAATGTTGATGCGACATTCAAATTTTCCAAGGTTGGGATTGCAAATTTATCCGGCAACAATGAAATACAACTCGAGTTTTGTGATGACACGAAGATCAGCCTTGATGATAATTTATCTTCACTAAAGATGAGTGAGTCTTATAGCACGGTGAATCTTAAACCGGGCAACCTTTCCGCCAGCTATTCGATTGCGACCAGCTTTGGAAGTGTAATTGATCGCAGCAATGCATCTATAAGACGCACCGATACGCCTGACAAATATGGTCCCGATTCAAATAAAAGTTATGAAGGAAAATCGGGTAACGGCTCAGCTAAAATTGAGATCAAATCCAGTTTTGGCAAGATCATCGTCGGCGAACCAACCGCTGAAGATTTAAAAGACAACAGCAATAAAAATAAGAACAAGAATAAGTCAAAGGGTGGCGTGGTTCATTTGTAAAACTAACCAGTTTCTTTTATAGACAGGCCCGGGTATTTCCCGGGCTTTTTATTTATCACTTGTGGCACTTCAATCATTCTTTTTTGCAATTCAGACAAACCGGATTTGACATGCTTCAGTTACACAATTAGCTTCGGGAAAAATAAATGCAAAATGAAAAAAATAATTTTATTGTTGTTTATAACATTAATAACAGGCATTGGCCTTTACGCACAAGAAGCAAAACCTGAAGCTGGTAAACAATTCATGCAAATCAACACTGTTGAGTCGGTAGTGTCTGGCGGCCTGGGTCGCTCTAAAATGATTGTAACAAATCCCGATGGTTCACAAAAGGAATCGGATTTGGAAAACCTCTTCAGTATGACGGGAATCAACTTTAAAAACATAAAGGAGAATGAAGATAAACTCGTAAGAACATTGAAACAGTATACGGATGATGGCTGGAAACTCGATCATGTGACGTCCCTGACACTCAGCCAGAACGATAGTGGCGCCGGTGGCATCTTTATGACCCGTTATCTTCTGTCAAAGCCCCTGGAGAAAAAAGCTTTTTGAGTAAAAACATTATTCCTGAAAATCTACAAGCAATAATGGGTGTGCTTATCTGTTCAGGATAGCACACCCATTATTTTTTAAAATATCTTATCAATTAATTATTCATAGCTGAACTAAAGAACCCCTGGTCAGCCAAAACATTTTCTGGCGTGGTATAATTGAGAAGGCTGTTTTGGATGATACCGGCCAACTCGTCGCGGTTCATACAAAATGCAGCATTGATCAGGGAAAGTTTGTAAGAATTGATCTTCAAAAAAGCTAAACGGGAAGTTTGTGTAATGTGGTCGTCTGTGAAATGAAACTCATCGGCGATATGCGCCTGGTCATTGGGGTAAAGATTGCTCATAAAACAGATATTGGTTTTACAAATATTGGATATTTTCTAAACGGAAGATAGGGTAAAAAATTGTTCAGTGTGAAAATAATGAATGAATTATTGTGGCTAGCAGATTGAAAATCTATTATTTAGGGGTTACTTCCAAACACAAAACTGAATCTGGATCAATAAAGGCAAGGTTATTCAACCTTATTGGCGATCGCCAGTTCAGTTGTCTTTTTTATACTCAACTTATACCGAAGAACAATATCATCGTTGTATAAAATGTACAACCATTGAATGGTCGGTGAGTTGACAACATAAGAATAGTTTGTTTTCATGCCTACACCGTTTAGTGGTATTAACAAAGCCGAAGTGGTGGTTGAATAGAGGGTTGTGTCGAGAAAAGGATCACTGCTTACACTCATGTCTTTTAGAGCATCCGATGTTTCAAGTTGCAATTGAAGTGTATCACCAAGCGATGCTTCGATTACGCCTCTTTCCGGCAGGTAGGCTGTTATTTGATATTTGGAAAACGATTTTTGCTTAAATGGTGAGTGGCGAAACTCCGGCATTAGCGGTGGATCATCCATCAATGTCCACCGAAGATCATCCGGGTAGTGTTCACGAATGAACTGTTCCGGCGCCGTTAAAAAATATTGTTCGTCCAACTGTCGAACAAAGTCATTGCCATGCCAGCTGATATAACCGCTTGCCCAGGTTACATCTAATAATTTCCATACACTGTCGATCAGCACTGCATTCCAGGAATGATTGGGCCTGAATCGCTGAATGCGTTTGGTAGACTCCGTACGGGCATATCCATGAATCACTTCAGCTTGTATGCCGCTGTAGCTGCACAGTGTTTTAAAAAGCCGGGCATAGCCGTCGCATACGGCGACTCTTTCATCCAATACATTTTCAGCTACCCTTTCATCCAGTGGTTTTAGTGCTGCGGTATCATTGCCATCATCCTCAATAACCGGTATTGCTGTCCTTCTGCGGAAACGTGAAGGAACGGATGGCCTCGTTCTGTAATCAATGTTGGCGGTGATCCAGTAAAAAATGGCTTTTACTTTTTCCAGATCGGTGGTACAATTCAATGTCAACTCCTGTGCTAGCCCTTCTGGAGTGATAACAGTATTTTGTTTCTTTTTTTCTTTTCCATTCTTATCCTGCAAACTCTGTGAAAAGGCAGAATAGGAAATAAGGATAAGACCCAAAAAGATGCTTCGCTTCATAAACGAGGAGTAACCATTATAAAGTTACAATTTATCAGCATCTCCCGATGAATGGTAAACCGGCTCGGTTATTTTTTCTTAGATCTGTCAATCACATCCAACAAGCCTCCCCTGGTTTTATCAAGGGTGAGCTCCCAAAACATAATGCCTTTTAAGCCTTTGTCGATAGCATACTTTGTTTTTGCTTCGATAGAAACCGGATCGTCAAAGGTGGCAAATGTTTTTTTAGCCATGTTGTACGCATATGCTGCCCCTGAAATGGTATCCCTGTAAAAAACAAAACCGTCGTCTTTAGAAAGACGGCTATCGAACTGCCGGTAAGAAATAAAACTTTTGAACTTACCCGGCTGATATAAACCATTATTCACCGAATCTACATTTTCCCATGTACGGGCATAAAAGGCCGCCCCGATCACAATTTTATTGGCCGGCACACCCAGGGATGTCAGGTAAGTTATTGCGTTATCAGCAGACTCGACCTGTTCAGGAGTTGAATACAGGGGTGTGTGATGCCCGGTTCTTGTACTATATCCATTTACCAGGTCATAACTCATCAGGTTTACATAATCCACCACCGGCATTACTTCCTTCCAGTCAATCGACTCCTGTAAAAATTTTGGAAATCCTCCTGCCGCAAAACTGATATCATGTTTGTTTCCCAAACTATTCCGCAGATCCTTTACGAGAGCGGTAAAGTTGGCTTTATCTTCTAACTTAAAAGCATGTCCCGGATGACCCTCTATTGCAGGGTACTCCCAATCAAGATCAATACCATCTGTTTTAAAATAATCGTTGACTTCTTTCACGGAACGGGCAAATGCTTTTCTGCCCTCATCGGTTGAAAAAACCGGTGAACAAAATTCACAACCTCCCCAGCCTCCGAGAGATAATAATACCTTCAATTTGGTGTTCTTTTTTTTCAATGAAACGAGTTTCCTGATTGTTGCAGAATCGCCTTTGTTGTCAACATTCAACCGGTTTCCCTTGAGATGACAGAAACTATAAATGATATGCGTCAGTTTTTCTACGGGGTAATTGTCAATAGTTGTATTGTCGCCCGAGTAATAAGCAATCACTGCCAATTCATTTCTGTCATCACCGGGTGAGTTTTTTATAAAGGCAAAAAGGAAAAGCGATATAAACATCAATGCCGTTAGCCAATAAACTATCTTTTTCATCCGTACAGTTTTATAGGAGCCAATTTAATTCAAAAACCAACTATGCGTTCGGAAAATATTTTTTTACGAGGGTAGCCGGTGCAACGGTTTTCCATGCGGTAGTCAATGCGTCAACCAACATTGCCTTTTTGACCTTTTTTAAATTGATCATGGTCCAACCCTGGCGGCCCCAGCCGCCTGGAACTGGATAAATGACTGTTGTGTCAAAGGCACAAAAAACCGATTGATCAACCAGGGAAAGTTTTATCACCATTACATGTTTGCCGACATGCAGGACAGCCAGCACTTTGTTCCTGATACGAAAGTCAGGCTTTTCAAAATGAGATTTTTCTTCCACTTCAGGAAGAGAAAGAGCTAGTTGCCTGGCTGCAGGAAGAGAAATCATTTTATCGTGGATTAATTTATTTAACTAAACCAGTGGAATAGGGGTCGATTCTCAGCAAACACTTATCGAATGGGCGGTCTCACAACTTTCTATCTACCTGCCCTGAGCAGTTTATAAATCTTTATTGCTGACATCAGCAATACCACAAAAAGAATCAGCCCCACCAGTCCCCAAACAAAACTGAGATTTTGCTTAACCACAACAAGCATTACAACTGCAACCAGAAATATTGTAGCTACTTCATTCCAGATCCGCAATTGCTGTGAACTGTACCTGAACTTTCCCTCACTCTGTTGTTTATAAATTGCATGTAATGAAAAATGATAAATATATAAGCCAAGGACAAAACAAAGTTTGATCAGCAGCCATTGTGGAAACGAATCAAACAAATAAAACAGCCAACCGCCGAGAACAAGTGTAAGGATTGCCGAGGGCCATGTGATGCCGAACCATAATCTTTTTATCATTATGGCAAACTGCTTTTGCAAAATACTTTTTTCGGGTTCAGTCTTTTCATTAGCCTCGGTGTTATAAATAAACAATCTTACGATGTAAAACATCCCGCTAAACCAGGTAACGATAAAAATAATATGCAGGGCTTTTATGTACAGGTACATGAAAGAGGTTTAAAGTTTAAAAGTTCAAGGTTTAAAGTTTATCAGGCGTTGAAGTATGTGTTGGTGCGAACACAATTTTAACTATTAAACAAACTTAAACCCTTAAACTCGTCAGGCTAACAACATGTCCTTTTTACCGCTATTGATTTCCTCCACCCAGTTCTTCAATGTAGAAACCCATAACGGATGTGTATTTAAACAAGGGATCATTTTATAAGACTCACCGCCAGCCTGCATGAAAACCTCTTTGCCTCTTTCCTCTATTTCTTCCAGTGTTTCCAGGCAATCACTCACGAAAGCGGGACAAAGTATCAGCAATTTTTTTATCCCTTCTTTTGGCATTTGCTCCAGGCGAATATCTGTAAAGGGCTCCAGCCATCCTTTGCCCAGCCGGGATTGAAAAGATATACTGTATCCATCAGCGGGCACAGTCAATTGTTGCATCACCAATTTTGTTGTTTCAAAGACTTGCCGCTTATAACATGTAGAGTATCCTGCCGATCCAGGAACACACTCTCCATTGGTAGCAACACATTTTTGCAGCGAGACAGGATCATTTCTGTGGATATGCCTGGCCGGAATACCATGATAGCTGAATAAGATATGATCATAGGGCTGGTCAAGATAAGGCCTGATATTTTCTGCTAAGGCATTGATGTAAGAAGGTTCATCAAAAAAAGGTTTGATAAACCGAAGACTAAACGGATATTTTTTTTCGCGGTGCGTTTTTTTGGCGTGTTCGACAGCAGTTTCGTAAGAAGACATGGCATAATGCGGATACAACGGCACAGCTATTACTTCTTCCAATGCTGGCTCTCTTTTGAGCAATTCATCAAATCCCCTGGCAGGTGTCAGGCTGCCATACCGCATCGCAATTTCTACAGGCTCACTGATCTGCTGCTGCAGTGCCTGCTGTAATTGTTTGGTGAGCACTACTAACGGTGATCCTTCTTTTGTCCAGATAGTTTTATAAGCTTCTGCAGACTTCGCCGCACGGAAAGGTGTGATAATTCCTTTCACCAATAACAAGCGAAGCAGCCACGGTTTATCGATCACTCTTTCATCCATCAGGAATTCATCCAGGTAACGCTTTACATCTTTTACTTCTGTTGAATCCGGTGAACCTAAATTCATTAATAGTATGCCTCTCTTCATAATTCAAAACCGATTATAAGTGGGCAAAGGTAATTACTCTGTTTAAACAGTGAGTTGTGGAAAGCGAATAGCAAAGAATATTTTTGTTGCGGCAGGCAACGGTGCATTTGCTATTTCCGTTTATACTCCGCAATTCACTTCCCTGATTTTGCGAAATAATTCATACGATAATTGTCAGCTCTCATCCTGATTTTTATCAATTCATGACTAAAATGACATTGCAATGACAGTATTTTTCGCAACTTGGGGATGTCAACGGTATTTTTGCACAACCATTTAAGCGACATAAGATAATGACTGCACACCGGGCCACTGACATATCAAAGTTTTATGCGATAGGGATCAACTACAAGAAAAGTAATGCCACCACCCGTGGTTTATTTGCTATCAGCCCTGAACAATATGCGGCTGCACTTGAAATGGCTCCCGGGTATGGGCTGAATGAATTGTTTATTCTTTCCACCTGTAATCGTACCGAGGTGTATGGTTTTGCTGATAATGCACAACAACTCATCAACCTGCTTTGCTCACAAACAAAGGGAGATTTCAATACGTTTAATGATCTGGCTTATATCAAACATGGCAAGCAGGCCATCCAGCATTTATTTGATGTAAGCGCCGGTCTCGATTCGCAGATATTAGGTGATTACGAAATTGTGGGACAGATCAAAGCTGCGGTGAAATTTGCAAAGCAACATGGTTTTATCGGAACATTTTTAGAACGATTATTCAATGCTGTATTGCAATCATCGAAGGCTATAAAAAATGAAACTGCCATCAGCGGCGGCACCATTTCTGTTTCGTTTGCGGCGGTTCAATATATCCGGGAAAAAGTATTGGATGTTGCAGGCAAAAAAATAATGTTGCTGGGTACAGGTAAGATTGGCCGCAATACCTGCAAAAACCTGGTGGACTACCTGGATACAAAAAATATTACGCTTGTTAATCGTACTGAAGAGAAAGCGGCGGAACTGGCTGTTGAGCTCGGGCTGCAGCATGCACCGGTTGATGAACTAGCGCAGCAAATAGAAAGCTCAGAAATTATCCTGGTTGCCACCAATGCATCAACGCCTACTATTCTTCACTCACATTTGGAAGGTAAGGGTGAAAAACTGATCATCGACCTGTCTGTTCCTTACAACGTTGAGGATGCTGCCCAGGAGTTGCCCAATGTACACCTGGTAAATATTGATGACCTGTCGAAAATCAACGACGAAACACTGGCAAAACGCAAGGCGGAAGTGCCAAAAGCAAAAAGCATTATCACGAAACATATGGCTGAATTCGCGGACTGGCTGATGATGCGCAAACATGCTCCAATTTTAAAAGCGGTTAAAATAAAGCTGAAAGAAATTCATACCTCTCCATTATTTTCCAACTACACTACAACTGCTAATTTTGCCGGAAAGGATCCCGATGAAAAAATTCAACGGGTGATAAATGGAATGGCATCAAAAATTCGTCTCCAAAATCAGGGTGGCTGTAATTATATTGAAGCGATCAATGAATTTATAGCTTCCGAGGCAAGCTGAAATGACAAATAAGATTATTCGTATCGGCACAAGGGAAAGTCAATTAGCTGTGTGGCAAGCCACACAGGTTAAATCGCTTTTGGAGCGATATGGCTTCCCCTCTGAACTGGTGTATATAAAAAGCGAAGGCGATCTTGACCTCAAAACTCCGTTGTATGAAATGGGGGTACAAGGTATTTTCACCCGAAGCCTGGATGCTGCATTGTTAAGTGATAAAATTGATGTGGCTGTGCATTCAATGAAGGATGTGCCCACGCAATTGCCGAAAGGAATAATACAGGCGGCTGTGTTAAAACGTGGACCCGTGAATGATCTTTTGGTTTTTAAAACTGATGACCATTTTCTTCACGACGAAAATTATGTTGCCAATATTGCTACCAGCAGCTTACGTAGAAAAGCACAATGGCTAAACAGGTATCCGCATCACCAAATACATAATCTCCGCGGCAATGTTAATACAAGACTCCGCAAACTACATGAAGAAAATTGGGATGCAGCCATTTTTGCTCAGGCCGGTTTGGAACGGATCGATCTTCGTCCCGAAAATAGCCAGGTGATTGACTGGATGCTTCCCGCTCCGGCACAGGGAGCCATCATGGTTGTTTGCAGGAGCGATGATGAATATACTTATAAAGCCTGCCGTCATTTTAATGATGAGATGACCGCTTTATGTGCGAAAATTGAAAGAGATTTTTTGCGGACATTAATGGGCGGCTGCTCCACTCCCATCAGCGCATTAGCTGTTGTGAAAGACAACCATATTTCTTTCAAAGGAAATATCTTATCGCTGGATGGAAGTCAAAAAAAAGAAGTAGAAAAAATTGCAGTAATCAGTGATGCTGGTGATTTGGGCAATTTGGCCGGGAAGGAATTATTAGTAAGTGGCGGACGGAAAATATTGGAGGAGATACAGCATGCTGTCAAATAAGCCTTCCATATTATGCACCGGCCCGGTTGATCAATCTGCTATGCAAATGGCGGAAACTAATGATGTTGATATCGATGTTATTCCTTTTACCGAAATAAAATCCTATCCGCCGGAAACTATTCGGCCACAAATTCAATCCATATTGCAACAAAAAGCTGTGGTGGTATTTACCAGCAGCAATGCGATCAAGCCTGTTGTCCAGTCACTGGATGGTGTTACGCCTGCCTGGACTATTTATTGCATCGGCTATTCTACTTATGAATTGGCCAAACAATATTTTGGCGAAGAAAATATTAAAGGCACCGCTGGCAATGCAGCAAGCCTTGCAGCAAAGATCATTGAAGGTGGAAATACAAATGAGGTAATATTTTTTTGTGGCAATCTTCGTCGTAACGATTTGCCGGCTGCCCTTGTACAACAAAATATAAACGTTAAAGAAATTACGGTTTATCACACATCGCTGGTACCAAAACCGATAGAAAGAGATTATGATGCAATTCTTTTTTTTAGCCCCAGCGCTGCAGAAAGTTTTTTTATTGCCAATGACCTTCCTCCAAAAACGGTGCTGTTCGTCATGGGTCACACGACTTCGGTTGAAATAAAAAAATTTTCCGCCAATAAAATCATCAGGGGTGATGAACCCATCAAGCATAAACTTGTTATGAAGGCAGTGGAATTTGTGAAGAACAATTTTACTGCTGTTAAACAGGATTCATAAACTTATAGCTAATAAAACATGAGCACTTTAAAAAACGATCTCTTGCTTCGGACATTGAAAGGTGAAAAGGTAGAACGTCCCCCCGTATGGATGATGCGGCAGGCCGGCCGGTATTTGCCTGAGTATATGGTATTGCGTGAGAAGTATGGATTCTTTGAACGTTGTCAAACACCTGAACTGGCTTGTGAGATAACGCTGCAGCCTGTTGATATTATCGGCGTGGATGCTGCCATTCTCTTTTCAGATATATTGGTAGTGCCGCAGGCTATGGGACTGGAAGTGCAGCTGATCGAAAGTAAAGGGCCCATTTTACCTAACCCGATAAAAAGCATCGAAGATCTTGCCCGGGTAAAAGTGCCTGATGTAAACGAAACATTGCCCTATGTTTTTGATGCCATTAAACTGATCAAGCAGGAATTAAATGGCCGGGTGCCACTGATCGGCTTTGCCGGTGCGCCATGGACATTATTGTGCTATATGGTACAGGGCAAAGGTTCCAAAACATTTGATGAGGCTAAAATATTTTGTTATACACAACCCGAAACAGCCCATCGCCTGTTGCAAATGATCACAGATACTACCATCGCTTACCTGCAAAAACAAATTGAAGCAGGCGCGGATGTAGTCCAGATTTTTGATTCATGGGGTGGGTTACTAGGCCCAGCAGATTTTGAAGAATTTTCATTGAAATACATCCGGCAAATCGTCAGGGCTGTAAAGGATATGGCTCCTGTAATCGTTTTTGCAAAAGGAGCCTGGCATAGCTTGGAAGCCATGTCGGCAACTGGTGCGACAGCGCTGGGAATAGATTGGTGCATCACAGCACAAATGGCAAGACAGCTCGCCGGTCCTGATATTGTTTTACAGGGAAATTTTGACCCGGCGAAATTGTTGTCGCCGATCCCTGTTATTAAAAAAGAAGTGAAACAAATGCTCACAGCTTTCGGCGGACAAAAACATATTGCCAACCTGGGACATGGCATTTTACCCAATGTGCCGGTCGATCATGCCAGGGCTTTTGTTGATACGGTGAAAGAATTTGAAAAAGAAAGAACCGTGATTGAAGCCTAACCATTCTTAACTTAGACCATTCGGTCCTGATTATAAATAAATTCCAGTGAGTACAACACTTGCATATCCATTAAAAGATTTGTGGATCCATTACATCCAGGATCTGCAAAACCGAATTTGCAACGCACTACAGCATGAAGATGGGAAGGCCAGCTTTCTGGTTGACAGGTGGGAAAGAGACGGTGGTGGCGGTGGTGATACAAGGGTTATCGCCAATGGCAATGTTTTTGAAAAAGGAGGAGTCAACACGTCTGTTGTTCATGGTGATGTTACTGATATCATGCGCAAACAACTTAATATCGACGGGCATAAATGGTTTGCTTGTGGTTTATCACTGGTGATTCACCCGCTCAACCCTTATGTACCTACAGTGCATGCTAACTGGCGATATTTCGAATTGTATGATGAGTCAAATAAGATTATTGACCGCTGGTTCGGTGGCGGCACTGACCTAACTCCCTATTATCTTTTCGAAGAGGATGCAAAGCATTTTCATCATACCTTAAAAAACACCATTGATCCCTTCGGCCTGGAACTATATCCGCAATACAAAAAAAATTGCGATGAATATTTTTCCAATACACATCGCGGTAACGAGATGCGTGGCATAGGAGGAGTTTTTTATGATTACCTGAAACCGGCTAATGAACAGGATAACGAAAAGCTGTTTTTGTTTCAACAGGCAAATGGGAACGCTTTTCTTCATGCCTATCTTCCTATCGTTGCACGAAGAAAACATACACCCTATGCTGAAAGAGAAGTTGAATGGCAGGAAATGAGGCGTGGCCGGTATGTAGAATTCAATTTACTACATGACCGTGGAACTATTTTTGGTTTGAAGACCAATGGCCGTACAGAAAGTATCTTGATGAGTTTACCACCAAGGGCACGTTGGGCTTACGATTATCATCCTGAAGCGGGAAGCGAAGAAGAGAAATTGTTGGAAGCTTGTTTACATCCGAGAGATTGGGTTTAAATGTTTGATGTCGAATTAGTGATGTCTGATTTGAGGATGTCTGATTTACAGGGATAAAATCATACATCAGACATGAGCAAATCATACATCAGAAATAAAAGCCTATTCTATGAACAGAAAAGAATTACAGGAAAGAACTAAAAAGTTTCATGTGGATGTAATTAAACTTTGCAGTGGTTTTCCAAGAAATGCTGCTGGATTTGAAACTGCAAAACAATTAATCAGGGCTGCAGGTTCTGTTGGATCAAATTATAGAGCCACAGTAAGAGCAAAGTCGGATGCTGACTTTATTTATAAAATTGAAATCGTCTTGGAAGAGGCTGATGAAAGTCATTACTGGCTGGAAGTTTCGAGAGATGCAGAATTAGCAAAAGGGGCAGAACTAAACAGACTAATTGGTGAAGCAAACGAACTCACAGCTATTTTTGCTGCAACTGATAAAACGGCTAAGAAGAATAAAAGACGATAAAGTTGATTTAGGGATGTCTGATTTAAAGATGTCTGATTTAGGGAAGATATCACCAAATCATACATCATATCAGACATTACCAAATCATACATCAGACATTACCAAATCATACATCAGACATTTTATGTATTTACAACGACGAAACAGAATCCTCAGAACAAATCCTTCCATCAGATCCCTTGTTGCTGAAACTATGCTGACCCCGGCCGATTTTATCGCCCCGCTTTTTATTGATGAAGGGGAAAACATGAAGACAGAAATAGCTTCCATGCCGGGTTATTATCGGAACAGTATAGATTTTACCGTAAAAGAAGTAAAAGAACTATGGAACCTGGGGATCAAATCTGTTTTACTTTTTATCAAATGCAGGGATGAAGAAAAAGATAATACGGGCAAAGAAGCGTGGAATCCCGATGGGCTGATGCAACGAAGCATCAAAGCAATCAAAGAGGCTGTGCCGGATATACTGGTGATGACAGATGTAGCACTTGACCCCTACTCTACCTATGGCCACGACGGGATTGTAAAAGATGGTGAGATCATTAATGACGAAACGGTAGAAGCGCTTTGCAAAATGAGTGTGAGCCATGCCCGGGCCGGCGCCGATTTCGTAGCACCCAGTGATATGATGGATGGCCGCATCGGCGCCATAAGAAAATTTTTGGAAGATAACGGTTTTACCAAAACAGGTATCATGAGCTACAGCGCTAAATATGCTTCCTGCTTTTATGGTCCGTTCAGGGATGCACTGGATAGTGCGCCGGGCTTTGGTGATAAAAAAACCTACCAGATGGATTATGCCAACCGCCGTGAAGCCATCAAAGAAACATTAATGGATGTGGAGGAAGGTGCAGATATTGTAATGGTAAAACCTGCCATGGCTTATCTCGACATTATTCGTGAAGTAAAAAATGCCGTCACTGTTCCTGTGAGTGCTTATCATGTCAGCGGTGAATATGCGATGATCAAAGCAGCCGCAGAGAAAGGTTGGATCAATGAAGAGAAAGCTATCATCGAGAGCCTGACCTCTATCAAACGTGCCGGTGCCGATCTCATTGCTACTTATTTTGCCAAACAGGCAGTAAAACTGATTTCATAATTAAGGATCAAAGATCCTTTCACTTTTCACTTCTCACTTTTCATTTTTTACTATCATGTACAACAACAGCCAGTCTCTTTTCTCCCGTGCACAGCAATCTATTCCCGGTGGCGTCAATTCACCGGTAAGAGCATTCAAAGGTGTAGGCGGTACTCCGCTTTTTATAGCAAAAGCAAAAGGCAGTTACCTGTATGATGCAGATGGCAATCAATACATCGATTATATTGCCAGCTGGGGCCCGCTGATCCTGGGTCATGCCTACGAACCAGTGGTGAAAGCTATACAGGAAAAAGTATTGGATGGAACATCATTTGGTGCGCCTACAGAACTGGAAATAGAAATGGCGGAACTTATAAAGATGATGGCGCCAAATATTGACCTGGTAAGAATGGTGAGCAGCGGTACTGAAGCCTGTATGAGTGCTATCAGGCTTGCACGAGGATATACTGGCAGAAATAAATTTATCAAATTTGAAGGTTGCTATCATGGACATGCTGATGCGTTTTTGATAAAAGCCGGAAGCGGTGCGGCTACCCTGGGTATTCAACATGTGCCGGGGATACCTGCAGCGGTAGCGGATGATACATTGACTGCGCCTTATAATGATTTGAGTGCCGTTGAAAAATTAATTGAACAAAATAAAAACCAGGTCGCCGCTATTATCATTGAGCCGGTGGCGGGCAATATGGGTTGTATTTTACCAAAACCCGGATTTTTAGAAGGACTTCGCAACCTTTGTACCCGTGAAAATATCGTGTTGATCTTTGACGAAGTGATGACCGGGTTCAGATTATCAACCGGTGGCGCACAACAAACGTTGAAGATTGACGCCGATCTTGTCACCTATGGAAAAGTCATTGGCGCCGGTTTGCCCGTTGGTGCTTTTGGTGGCAAAAAAGAGATCATGGAGTGCATTGCTCCGCTCGGAAATGTATACCAGGCTGGAACGCTCAGCGGTAACCCGGTTGCGATGATTGCAGGTTATACGCTTTTGCAGGAACTAAAGAATAACCCTTCTATTTATACAGAATTGGAGGAAAAAACAATTGAGCTGAAAAACCGGATGACAGCAATTTTTGCCGGTAAAAAGATTCCCGTGCAGATCAATCAACTGGGCAGCATGATCAGTGTTCATTTCACGGAAGAACCGGTTGTAGATTTTGCCAGTTCTGCAAGGGCGAGCCAGGACAAGTTTCGGTCTTTCTTTCATCATATGCTGCAATCCGGTGTTTACCTGCCCCCTTCCGCTTTTGAAAGTTGGTTTTTGAATAATGCATTGTCGGCTGACGACATTGATAAGACTATTTCGGCAATAGCATATTTTAAATAGAGTGTAAAACCTAAAATCATTTCGTTCTCACATACACATGCTTGATATTGGTCTTTCCTGATTTACGTTCATCAATTTCAAATTTGTTCATGCTTTTAATTAAGGGAAGCAATTTTACGAAGCCGTAATTCCGCGAATCAAAATCCGGTTTTTTCTTTAAAAGCAATGTACCGAGGTTACCCAAAAAAGCCCAACCATCTTCGTCAGCTATGTCATTAATGCTATCAGCGATCAATCGAATCAAACCCTTATCTACAGGTCGAATGATATCATTGGCGGGAGCATTCGCCTTAGCACCTTTGGAGGGCTCCGGGTTAACGGATGCGTCTTGCTGTGTTTTCAATATTTCCAGGTAGATAAACTTATCGCATGCTGAAATAAATGGCAAAGGAGTTTTCTTTTCGCCGATACCAAATACTTTCATTCCCGCCTCCCTGAGTCTTGTTGCGATTCTTGTAAAATCACTATCACTCGACACAATACAGAATCCATCCACTCTACCGGTGTATAAAATATCCATGGCATCAATAATCATGGCCGAATCGGTGGCATTTTTACCGGAAGTGTAACTATACTGCTGAACAGGTGTGATGGCATTTTCCAGCAAAACGTTTTTCCATCCACTCACATGTGGCTTGGTCCAATCCGCATAGATCCGCTTAAAAGTTGGCGTGCCGTATTTAGCTATTTCTTCCATCATTTCTTTCACGTTGGTATAGGGAATATTATCCGCATCGATCAGGACGGCCAGCCGGAGGTCTTTTGTCGTTTCCATGTAATTGAAAAGTATTTCTTCTAAAGTTAGTCATAAGAAGACAAAGCTTCTCTCATCAAGCAGTTTGCACCCTTCGTCAAACGAATTTTAACTCAACCATAGGATGCTTTTGCTTTGTGTATGAGAAATCAAATCAAACATCTTTCTACAATTCACTAACTAAAAAATTATTGTATGTCAACACTTATCAGCAAAACAAAAAAGCTACTACAGGCAGCAGGCATTTTGGCTATTTCGGCTACCATCTTTTCGTTTTCTTCCGGCGCCGGCGGAGAAGGGTTTGAAATTTACCTGAACAACAAGGTGGTCTTACAACAATTTGGCAACGAGATGAAAGTGGTGAAAACATTGCGACTGGATCAATCCAACGAAAACGATGAGTTATCAGTACGCTATCATCATTGCGGCAAAGTCGGTAAAAACAGGGTAATCACTATTAAAGACGGCAATGATAATGTGCTGAAGCAATGGAAATTTACTGATGCTTCCAGCGCTGCCGCCAGCATGACCTGTAAAGTAAAAGACATTCTTGCTTTACAGAAAGGAAAAGATAAAACCATAAAGCTTTATTATGCCTCCACTGAATTGCCACAAGGACGGCAGTTGGCATCCATTGTCGCCGGAACAAAAGCAGTGGCCAAACTATAGCTATAGTTGTAAAGCAAATGAGCTTAATGAAGGTCGTGACAGAATTGAACCACGGAGACACAGCGGCACGGCGACACCAGGTTATTTCTATCAACTTCGTGTCATGGTGTCTTTGTGTCTCTGTGTTGCAAAATAGTTGTCCCTGCTTTTTAAGGCGAAATTTGTCAAACTTTGACTGCCATAAATTTTTGGCGCAATTGACCAAAAAAGTACTTTTAGTCAAAATTATTTATGCAATCCAAGGCTACCACTCCTGAGCAATACATTAAAGAATTACCCGAAGACCGTAGAGAAGCCATCATCAAACTGCGGGAAACAGTGCTGAAGAATTTGCCGAAAGGTTTCAAAGAAACCATGTCGTATGGCATGCTGGGCTATGTTGTCCCCCATGAAATTTATCCTGCAGGTTACCATTGCGATCCCAAACTTCCACTCCCCTTTGCCAATATTGCTTCGCAAAAAAACTTTATCGCCTTTTATCACATGGGTGTTTACTCTGATCCTGCCTTACTAAAATGGTTTACGACTGAATATCCTAAACATTCACCTGCTAAATTAGATATGGGTAAAAGTTGTATCCGGTTCAAAAAACCGGAGCATATTCCTTACAAGCTAATTGGGGAATTGGTAAAAAAAATATCTGTCAAAGATTGGATCAAAACCTATGAAGAAAATCTGAAGAGATAAGAAGTTCACCTGATCAGCACTTTATAAAATTTTTCCAGTTCAGTTGTTTCAGCGGCAGAAAACACTTCGTTGTTTTCGTATTTGCTTTTAAAAAACAATACTCTTTTATGCTGCGGATATTTGTCCAGGATTTCGTTGATTAGCTGTCCCGTTCGTTCGTCCTTTGTGTAGAGCGGCTTGTTTTCGGGTAAGTCAGATTTGAATCTTGTCGGCCGTTTTAGGATCATTGCTTCCAGTGTGGCCAGTTTATTGGCAGGAATGGCTGCTACCTTTTCCGCTTTTTGATACAGCCCTTCCAATTGCTTTTTACTGAGCCCACCCCGCTCTTCATATTGATAAGCCAGGCTTTTAATAAAATTGGACGCTGGGAAGGCTGTCGCCGTCAGTTCGAGCAAATCTTTTACAATATCTACTTCCGGTTTCTTTCTAAACATACTGTGATCTAAAAGTGATGAAATAAGCCATAAAATTTTCGAGGTAAAATTATACCAGCCACCGATGAATCCCGACTTGTCGGGACCATGTGGCAAAAAAACAATAAAAATTAACACATGAAAGTAAGAAACTTTAAAAGACAAACGGGTTAATCCTGCGGGAAAAAACGAAAGGCGACCGGGATGCAGGTAAAAAAAAACGCAATATCATCGGCTATCGCCTTCCCCGCATTTTTTTAGCAAGGAATTTGCATACCAATAATGATCCCTGGTACCGAAGTAATCACATCTTCCAAAAACTCTATGACATGAAAAGAATAATTTTCTTACTCCTTATTTGTTTCGTTGCTGTTTCCCTGCAGGCTCAGTTAAAAACGACACCGGTTTGTCCCGCTGTCACTGTGGATGTATTGGACGGCCGGGTCAATGGTCTGCGAATCACCGACAATGTGGCCCAGATCAAATCAAAACTTCCTTGTTTTACAAGTGCCGAAAATGAAAGTGCGACTGCTAAATGCGGCGGCGGTGTTTTTTATAAAGACCGGGATATTTATTTCTATACGGCGAGGGATTATGTTGAGATAGGCCCTAAGTTTAAAGGCAAATTGTCTGTTCCTTTAATGGGGGCAAGCCGGGGCAGCCTTTTTAAATGGTTGGGGAACCCTAAAATAAAAGATGTGAAATGGGATGCTTTTACAACGGCGTATGGCATTCTGATACTCTACTATAACAGCGCCAAAAGGGTCAATAAAATTCAATTCAGTACACAGTCAACAGAAACGATACAACTTTGCGAATAGAGAACCACAAAAAAACTCCCTTACAAAGAGGGAGTTTTTTATTAATCGTTTATGTCCTGTCAATCCATCGGGCGGTTCGATTCTCTTTCATCAATTACATAAGTCTTTGTCCACCTGTCATGCCAGGGATAAGTAGGATTGCCTAAAGCACTAAAGGCATTAAATGGTACGGCCCGGCTGAGTCCGCGGAAAAATGCGGCCTTAGCTGTAACATCAGTTCCATCTTCATTCACGGCACGGGTACCTGTTATTAATTTGCCCAGTGACTTGCCTTTAAACACAGCTTCTATTACAAACATATACAAGCCATACAACAGTAAGGTGAACAGGCGATCCAGCAAATTAAAACCAAGATCATCTTCGTTAATCGACTCAATTGTTTGTGGGCTGACAATTGCCCAAACAATTCCGCCAGCAAAGACTAAAGCATAGAACACGAGGAGATCTATCAGGTAATTGGCAAATCGTTTGCCCATGCTGGCCTGCACTAAATGATATTCCGGTTCAGCAAAGAGATGTTGTTCTGTGGTTTCCATGATTGTAGATTTTAAATTGTGGTGGTTTATTTTTTTGCGGACAAGATATAACAAACATAGCAATGGTGGAATAGGCGGACTTTATTTGAATGTTTGAGACTTGCCTCATTTTTAGTTTTGACAGAAAAGAATTCAGAAAATACAGATAATTAAAATGGCTAATGTTGCCGGTAAAGGTCTGGGAGACAATATGCGCAGTGTCCACCTGCCGGCCAATAACCATCACAAGCCGGCTTGATTGTAAAATGAACTGATAATGTTGGCCTTCGTTATTTTTGAGAACTGAATATTTTTTATGCAATCATTGGCAAACCAGCTTATCCATTTCTACGAAACATTAGATCCACCGGCGTTACCTAAACGTATAGGGATGCTTCGTCCGCAGACGGATAAAAAAATAATGACGATTGTAAAGAAGTTTTTCAAAACATACTATGGTGATAATAAATCAAGAAAATTAATGCTGGGAATCAATCCGGGCAGGTTTGGTGCCGGTATTACCGGCATCAATTTCACGGCGCCCCGTCAATTGAAAGAGAATTGCCATATCGACCATCCTTTCGGCAATAGTTCTGAATTATCCGCCGAGTTCATTTATGAAGTGATCGAAGAATATGGTGGCGCAAAAAAGTTTTATGGCGATTATTTTATAGGCGCCATGTCTCCACTTGGTTTTGTCAGTAATGGAAAGAATATCAATTATTACGACGATAAAAAATTGCAAACGGTCCTTACTCCTTTCATTACTGCCACCATTCAGCAGCAGTTGCTAATGGGATTTAAAAGTGACACTGTCTATTGTATCGGTGGCGAAAAGAATTTTACTTTCTTATCGGCGTTAAATCACAAGCACCAGTTTTTTGAGAAAATTATTCCGTTGCCCCATCCAAGATTCATTATGCAATACCGCCGCAAAAAGAAGCAGGAATACATTAAGCTTTACCTCGATCTCCTTAATAATTGAAGGCGCATCCCGCAGAGTTTAAACAGGTGAGCCTCAGAGCAAAGTTTTTCTATCCCGCTGCATAGCTTTTATTCGTACCTTTTACATTCCCGGTAATCCAGCGTTATTACCATTACGAAATGTTCTTTTCTTCATCATTTAAAAAAGGAGGCAATTATGTTTGTACGTCTAACCTATCTAAACTTTTTGCCCGGAAAAATGGAAGAGGCAAAAAGTATTTACAACAGTGAACTTGTTCCTATTGTAAAAAAACAAAAAGGAAATCTCGATTGCAGGATGCTTGAACCCCTGGACAAAACGGACGATTATATTTCCATGACAGTCTGGGACAGCAAAGAAGATGCAGATGCTTACCATTCAAGTGGTGTTTACAAGCAATTAGTGGACCGGGTAAGAGATACTTTTTCTAAAGCCCCTGTATTAAAGGTCTATTCTTCAGAACCAGTCATGGAGCACGCCTAGAAAATTTAATTTGCAACGAAGCGATTTTACATTTCAAACCGGGGCTTTTGAGAGTCCCGGTTGTTTTTAAAGCTTTACATTTTTTTATTTATCAGCCTTACACCCTTCCAGGAAATCTTTGATCCCCAATACGATCTTATCGGCCACCTGCTGTTGAAACCCTTCATCCAATATTTTCATTTCCTCCGCAGGGTTACTTAAGAAAAGTATTTCAACTAAAGCATTGGGATATTCGATGGGGCTGTTGAGCATAAAGTTAAAACTGCCGGTATTACCCCACTCCTGCAATCCAAGTTCCAGCATTCTTTTGTAAATGTCGCGGCTCAGATCCCTGAAACCAATATGACGGTAGTATGTGCTGGTGCCGCCCACATTGATGGGATCGCCGGAGGAATTGAGATGAATACTTACCAGGAGGTCTGGCATGCTATCGCGGTACATCAAAATCCTGTCCTTATTATCGACAAAAGTTTCCATCGTTCTTGTCATGATCACCTTTGCACCTTGTAGCCGCAATGCCTGTCTTAGTTTTAAAGCTACTGCCAACGTCAACTCTTTTTCAATAGAACCGGTCGGGCCGCTGGCGCCTGTATTGCTGCCTCCATGTCCGGCATCAATCGCTATTCTCAGGTGTCTCAATTCGAGACTTTCCGGTTGCCGCCGTATTTTGATCATCAAGCGGGTGCCACTATAATACACCTGGTAGCCCCAATGCTGTTTATGTTTTAGCTCAATTGTCACACGCAGTACTTCATCCTCCAATTGCTCATAGTACACATTTTTTATTTCTCTGGTATTTTCCAACTGGGTGATCCAGTTCGTATTATTGGTGGCGCCAAAAATATCCACCACGATTTTTGAAGGGTCGATATGTTGTGCAGACTGATAAGGCAGCCGGGCAAACATGCCTACCTGTACATAATCAAATGCGGAATCACCGAATACCTGGAAGTTTGTAGTTAATGAAGATGGCGTAAATGCACCCTTCGGCAACCTGTCCACCACATCGTCGGGAATATAGGCGCTGCGGTACTTTGATAGCTGCACCCGGTACAGCGAGCCGACTTTACCCGTCATCCTGAGTGGTATCAGCGAATCGATATATCCGATCTTTGCACCACCCAGCCTGTCGTCGCCTAAACCAAACAGCAGGTGAGCAAGGCGCCCCTTGGTGATGAGCATATCAGGATCCGCGGCATTCACAACAGATAGCTTACTGTCTGCTCTCCGGGTTATACTATTACCGTTTTCGTCGGTGATGGTAAAAGGCATCCTGGTCATCAAAAAACTGTCTGCAGGTTGTATCGTATACTCACCCTGGTAAATACCGGGCATCGTATTCGATGAGTTAACCGGCATTTCATAGAGTGGAATATTGCCATTTGCTACAACCGAGCATTTCGTCAATCCCTTCACCCGAAACTGTAGTTGATCTCCTGGTCTTAACACCAGGTTTCCTTCAGGAAATATTTTAATATCCGCAATAGCCAATTCCTTTACCGTATCGGGAATGGGAACAGTGTAGGTATAAGTGAGTTTTTTATTAGCAGTGGATCTGTCAGTTCCGGAAGCCGATAGCGTAAATGTGTTGACACCCGGTTTCATATTCAACTCGTATGCAAAGGCGCCTGTTGGATAAACATAAACAGGTTCCTTATTGATCGTAAGTGTGCAATTTTTACAGGTAGCGCCCGACACAAAATGTTTCGGGGATCTTACCGCGTTATTTTCACGTGCCGGATCCAGTAGCTTTATAAAAGCTTTGTTTGGATTTTGCGCATGTAAAACAACACTCATTAAACACAATAGGGATACGAGCCATTTCTTCATCACGGTTATTGATTATTCAACGCTAAAAATACCACATTTATATTGTTTGAACTTCTTGTAACATCTTATCTATCTTTATATTGCTTTTTGTAACAGCTATATGATTGCTATTATTTATATCATGGGAGTTTCCGGTTCCGGCAAGACAACAGTGGGGGAAAAACTATCCGGGGCAACCGGCATTCCTTTTTTTGATGCAGACGATTTTCACTCTGTTGCCAATAAAAATAAAATGAATGCGGGCCATCCGCTGAATGATGATGACCGAAAGGAGTGGCTGCAGAACATCAATGAAAAAGCAAGGGAAGAAGCGGGAAAGAAAGGAGCAATCATCGCCTGTTCTGCGTTGAAAGAAAATTATAGAAACGTATTGGCCGGCAAAATAGCCTGTCCCGTTTACTGGGTCTTTTTACAAGGTGATTACCAGTTGATCCATGAAAGAATTAACGACAGGAAGGGTCATTTTATGCCTGCAGAACTCTTACGATCACAATTTGAAATACTCGAAGCTCCTGCGAACGGACTGGTTATTGACATCAGCAAGAAGCCGGATGAGATCGTAAAAATAATTTTACGCCAGTTGAATTTACCTACCAATAAAGTCAGTTGATTTCCTTCCAGGGAGGGTTTAACAGGTGACCGTTTCGTTGCAACAACACGCGGAGTTTAGCCAATTGAAATTCGAAACTTTCCATCATCCACGGCTTATGTTCTATTTGCTTTGCCGCTTCAACTGATTTCTTGTAGTTGTCAAATTCCCCGAGAGCAAAAAAGGCCTCCGCTTTGTTGACATGAATCCAAAATTTTTGCCCGGTGATATAATCTTTCTGTTTTTGTAATACGTCGTTATCCGCCATCGTCTTTGTCAGTCGCTCTTCCCGCCGGATAATATCGTTCCAGTCATTTTCACATACCTGCAAAACCCTGCGCCGCGTATGATTGGCATATACCATATCTGCGATTTGCTCTTCCTTCGTGCTGCATAACGAAGAATTGGCCCGGCAGTTTTGCATATAAGCCAGGTTGACGCAGTTGTAACGGTTGTTCAATAAATAATAACCGCGTTGGAAAAACAGGATAGCATTATTCAAATGCTCATCCCCCTGTCCCAACTCATAAAAGTTTTTCTCAATGGCGCCTGCCAGGGTTACTGTTTCGGGATCATTGGTATGCTCAAGGTCAAGTTGGCCTAATATCTTCAGGGCATCTGATAATGCCGTGATGGCATCGGGCTTCTGAGATTTATAAGTAGCCAGTGTTAGCCGTTGGATCAGGTAAGGGTCATTGCTCAGGGAGTGCGACTCTGCCCCATCCATACCTAATAAAAGCGCAGAGTCAAACAATTTCCTGGCTTTTACATATTCTTTCCGGTCGATAGCATCTTCTCCCTGTTCTATCAATAAAGCCAGTGTTTTATTTTGCTTAACTTTTGGTTTTCTGCTTAACACTTTTACATCACCGTCGTCCCCCTCGCCTTCTTCGTGGTGGTTGTGCTGGCGTACTTTTTCTTCGATCTGCTCTTCCAGCAAAGGTGGGATCAATCCATCGAGATAGGTATAAACCGGGCTATCCGGCTCCCGTTTATCCAGCACTGACTGAAGTGTTTCCCCAAGCACTTTTCTGAATCGCTCTACTTCCTCATATTCTATTCCTTCACCCAGGTGTGTATAGCTGGTGATTTTGATATGGTTGAGATCAAAGGGATAAGCCAGCTTGTCTTCCGAGATGACGATAGTTGTTTGTGCACGGAGCGCATGCCGGATACCTAACTCGTAAAACGCATTGACATTAGCCGTAGACAGATCGGCGATGACAACATCAGCCTTTAAAAGCTCCCGGTACATATGGACATCGATAGAACCTGCATGGATAATTTCATCGGCTCTTGTGCAGACAAGCCCTTTTTCTTCAACAACAGGCTTAATCAATAGGCGGTAAGATTTGTTTAGGTCGAGTTTGCGGCCGGTAGCATAATCGGTCTTTATGCCAAAGCCCATTACCACAAAGCACTGACCCCGCTTTCCAGATAAGGTTTGGTTGTCTCTCATAAGTAATTTTTTAAACCTATGATAGCTTGCTGTTTATAAAGTTAGTCGTTATCTTTCAAATTCGGGAAGCAAAATTGTGTATTAAACCCTGAGCCTAAAGGATAAACCGGCAACTCAAACCCATTCCGCTAATTCAATCTATTTTCTTTTATAGTAATTGAGACTTACTGCCTGGATGATGGATGGCCTTTCGCTTAACGTAAAAAATCCTTTGTTATCATTTTTAAAACAGATGGCTTCGCCCTGTGGCTCGAACTGATAGCCTATTGTAGAAGGGGAAGTGGATAGTGCCTGTTCAATAGTTTGCGTTTTTGTTTTGTGCCAATGGTAGAGTTTGGAATAAGTTTTTACCAGCAGTTCCTGCTCATCAGGAGAAATGGCGGCACTGGTCACACCATTAAATGGCAATGTTCCTGCTAAAACAGCTGTATTGTTGCCAGCGATATTTTGTGGATAGGCTAACTTATAAATGCGGGATGAAGCATCCTGCTTGGTAATAATATAGATATCCTTCGTTGTATGATCGACTAACATAGCTTCGGCATCGTGAGGGCCGTCGGGATAGTTAAAACTGATCTTATCAACTTCGTAAACGGTGTCAACGGAAGCAGAAGGTTCAGGAAAACGATAAATAGAATAAGCGGAAGCAGCCAGGCTGTTGTCGCCAATGTCAGCAATATAAATGTATTCTTTGCCCGTGAGGGGGCCGGGTGCCAGCACGATATCTTCCCAGTCCCTGTTGATGGCAGGCTTAACATTAATCTTTTTATGTAATAAACCGGTAAAGGATAGCAGCGCAAGGTCATTGGGGTTACCACTATCCTGTTCTACCCAGATATAGCCGGAATTGAGTTTGCTGTCGGCAATGCCGGAAGCTTCATCGACCATACCTGGTGTCAGCGCCTGGATGCTGGGGCTGTCTTCAAATCCTGTTACCACGGTTGTGTCACGAGCTGTTTCCTTTTGGCAGGAGCAACACAATGCCAGGGCAAAAAGAAAAAATAATCTTAGAAAAAGCATAGTACCTGTTTTGGCGGGAATTCATCAGGTACTTGATTTTGTAGCTGCCAAAGGTACAATGACATTTATAAAAATGCAAGCTTTACGCGGTATTGCTTTTGTGCGGTACTACCAATATGCCCAAAAGCCTTCTCAAGGGAGATGGCTCACTGACATTTTATCAAAGGCTTATTTGATCCTGGGAAATACCGGGCCATAGTGAAGTCTTCTGCTCCTCGGTCTCTTGCCCGGGAAAAGAATATCATCAGCAGTTTCGTATCCCTCCTCGGCCACTCTTGCATGCCGTCGGTTGGATTTATTACGGCGGGCCAGGTACACGACCATTCCTATTGCAATTGTTGTCCCTAAACCAACCAGCAATATATTCGATTTTTTCATGTGTTTATTTTGGTTTGTGTATTAACTCAAATGACAAAAAGCGTACCACCCGTTTATTCATTCCACTACGTCACATTTTTTTAAAACAGCTGGCCTCGTGTTTTGTTGACCGACAACCCAATTCATTTTATGATCCGGTTTTTACAATTGAACCACGGAAACTTCAATTCATTCAATCTTTACAGAAACGACTACCTGTTTTCAGGTTTCTTTGTCTGGTAAACTTTAATCCTAATAAAAAAGAAAATCATGCAATTCAGCAAAGCCACCAGGCAATTATTTTCCAGCCTTTTTTGTTCACTGCTTTAACTACCAGCGTCGTTTCCTGTAAAAAAGAAAAAGACAATAACGATCCGGCACCTCCTCCTGCTTCGCAGCGGATTAAGGAATTTAAAAATGGAGAAGAATTTATCCGTTTTGAGTACAATGCAAATGGCGATGTAAACAAAGTCACACTGAACAGCGATATTACCGATGGTTCAACGTTGACCTATACAGTCAATTATAACGCCGCTAAAAAAATCACTTCGTTAGAAACTACGGATGAGAAGATTGTTCCCGTTTATGAAAACAATATTTTAACAAGAGCAGATATTTTCACGGAAAATGAACGTGTTGGTTACACGGCTTACCAATACGAAGGTGGACTTATTAAAAAAGCTACCATCTATTTTGGAGAAAACAATGACTATATTCCTGCATTAGAATTTATTTTCACCTATACAGCGACAGGAAATATTGAAAAAACAGAAACATTCGTAGCAACCGGCGAACCCGGCCAAATGGAACGCTCAGGCCATGTTGCCTACCAGTATGATCAAAAGTCAAACCCATTGTATGCACAGCGTGAGTTAATGGCATTGTTCTGGCAATCGCCATCAAAAAACAACATCACCGTTGAAAATCACTTCGACGAAAATTTGCAACCAGAAGATAAATTCACTTACGACTATTTGTATAATTCAAATGGCCTGCCTAAAAGCGCAGTTGTAAAACAAGGATTGCCGGGTCAGCCTACGGTAACCTCCAACCTGGATTATATCTATCAATAAATTCATCAGGGACGGACAAGATAAAAAGGGCTGCCCCGACAGCATCGGGGCGGCCCTTTATCATTTCTATTTCACAGCAATGTCATTTCCCGGGAATGAATCGTTCTGGTAATTTCCAGTTGCATTGATTTCTATCGGGTTTAATGATGGATCTTTGTTTTTCAATGAATATGCTGACAAATGCATCCCTGCAAACCTTTTCTATTCGTTCGCATTGGGTAAAAGTTTATGTTCCGGATATAGACCATGTAAAAGATGTATACGGGAAACAGAAGCAAAGTGCTCCACCCGCAGCATTTCCCTATTGGGCACAAATTTGGCCGGCTGCACTTGGCCTGTGTGAGTTTTTAGCCGATCATCTTCCATATATCCAGGATAAAAAAATAGTAGAATTAGGTGCCGGTCTTGCCCTGCCCTCACTGTTTGCCAGCCGCTACGCAAAGGAAGTAGTTGCCAGCGATTTTAATCCTGACGCCGTAACCTTGATGCAACGTTCAGCAATCCGGAATGGAATAAAAAACATCCATTGCCGGCTGCTTGACTGGAACCATTTGCCCCCATCTCTCGCCGCGGATACTTTGCTGATGAGCGATGTGAATTATGACCCCGTTGCCTTTGAAACGCTTTATGCTGTTCTTAAACAATTTTTGGCAACCAAAGCCGTAATTATTTTAAGCACACCGCAGCGACTGATGGCCAAACCTTTTATTGAACGCTTATTACCTCATTGTATCATAAGGGAGACTAAAATGATTGCTACCGCGAACGGACCTGTTGCAATCACCATCCAGGTATTGCAACAAACTTGATCAGGACTTTTCAACACAACTAATACTGGTACAAACAAGCGGGCAATCTTTCAGGAAATTACACCTGTGCTGCTCGTTTGAACCAACGTGCCAAACCCCATTCCTCGCCAGTTGGCAACTAATAATTTTGCTATTCCGGCATTCGAAATACTACCAATGCCAATCGAAAATAGGGGTAATTTCAAAAGAGTAAACTTACTCGCAAAAAAGAGTACTTCTGAGATTGGCCGGGCTATAAAAAAAAACGTGCTTTGTATCATATTTAACGGTTATGCAACTAATGATGTTTATCGGAAATGACCTCATTGAGTCTATCCAATTAAATCTTGAAAATATTCCTAAACCAGGCTATGTTGGAAGTATCAAACGTACGCTGAAGCTTAAATACAGTGAGTTGATACAACAAAATCCAGAGCCACCGGAATTTTTGGTAATCGATCCCATTAAACCCACAATACAACAAAAAAACCTATAAAAGGTATCTGCAATTTTTTTCGTTTTCGCCGCCTGTCAATTTTAGCTGGCGCCTTGATGATCGCTTGAAATAAATTCTTAGCTTAGTTTTTTTAAGCCTATAATTCTGTTGCAATGCGATCTTTTATTCTTGTGTCCTTCCTTTCGATTTTACTTCTCTTGTAAGTGCCAATAATGACTCGCTTTATGTAAAATATGCCTCGCCGGTGATCGGAGTTGGTGGTGATCAGAAATTGATGAAAGCGTTTTAACTCTTTTTTTCGTTGATCATTGATTGGCTTTTCCGGCTAATGAATGATTTTCCAATTGCTGTCTGACGTATTTAAGGGCTTGCCTTGTACAATAGGATTGATAGGGTATTGAAAAAAATGGGGCGGCTAGTTTTGACAATAATGTTCCCGGCTTTGAAAAAGTATGAATTCGAAAAACAGTTTTGCCAGCTAATTTCTCTATGGTAAATGTTGAGATGCCCTTCTCCACATGACCCCGGATAGTTTCATAGCTAAATCCCATCTTGTTGGGTTCATGAATGATTTCCTTTATCCGGACTCCAACGATTATCTTTTGCGATAAAAAACCAGCCGGCGGAATAAAAGCCTGCTGAATGATGGTATCTCCAATATTCATTTGTCTTTGCTCATGTGACCATTGTGTCAAAAACAACATGATGTGGGGAGGAAAAATTTTATACTCAAAAAAGAAACCTGTATCTAACTCCGCTAAATCTTTGTCTGTGTTAATAATAATAGAAGATGTTTTCTCAGTTAGCCTGGTAATGTCATAATCACTAACTGGCTGCGCTTTCAGCAAATTAAGATGTGCAGGAAAATTGGACTCCTGGTTATTGAGATAAACTTTCATTCAAAGATTTCGTCATTTGCAATAGCAAAGAAAGCTGATAGTTCGCAATAATGACAAAGGAAAGGGCTTTACAAATTGTTATTGTAAATTGAATCACATAGAACCTCTTCAAAAAATGATGATAGACCTGCAACCTGTTTTCCGGGACTGTGGCCTTTCAATAATGCATCACCGGCCCGTGCATGGTGGCGATATCAATGAATGTTATTGCCTGCATACAAATCATGAGAAATATTTCCTGAAAGTAAATGATAGCAACCTTTACCCGGCCATGTTTGAAAAGGAGGCCCGTGGCCTGGATGCTTTGCGAAGTAATAGTTCGCTTATGATACCGATGGTTATTAAATACGGCGTTGTTAATTCCTGCCAATATCTTTTGCTTGAATGGATAGAACCAGGAAGTATCTCACCGGATTTCTGGAAAAGATTTGGCGCCGCACTGGCCGCTATCCACCTTCAACAACAATCTTATTTTGGCTGGAAGGAAGATAACTACATAGGTAGCCTTCAGCAGGTAAATACACCCCATACCCGTTGGTCTTCCTTCTATGCTGAATGTCGCATTATGCCATTGGTAAAAACGTTAGCCGATACTCATGCTTTCACCAAAAATGATGTCAGTTCAGCTATTACGCTTTGCAAAAAACTGCACGATTTATTCCCGGATGAACCTCCTTCCCTGCTGCATGGGGACCTTTGGAGTGGAAATTATATGGCGGCAAAGAACGGTAAAGCTTCCTTATTTGACCCGGCGGTGTACTATGGTCATAGGGAGATGGACATTGGAATGACCCTGTTATTCGGTGGATTTAGCGAACTGTTTTACGAGGGATACAACGAAGTGTATTCGCTTAAAACCGGCTGGCAGCAACGATTACAGCTTACACAGCTTTATCCGTTATTGGTGCACTCTATCTTATTCGGTGGTCACTATATTGGGAGCTGCAGGGAAATCATCCGGCGCTTTTCTTAACGCCGGAATAAAAACACCAATGAAAAAATTGAGTTTCCCTAGGAAAATGTGGAAATTTTATGAATAACTCATTGGGTAAATCATCTATATTTATCAACGTTAACACTAACCAAGAACCCATTATAATTCAAAAACAAAAACAAAATGGCAACAAAAAAGAAAGCAGCCCCAAAAAAAGCAGCCAAGAAAGCAGCTCCAAAAAAAGCAGCTAAAAAAGCGGCTCCAAAAAAAGCAGCGAAGAAAGCAGCTCCTAAAAAGAAAGCGGCTCCTAAAAAGAAATCAGCCCGTAAACCGAATGCAGCCTTTATGAAAGCCCTCACTCCAAGTGCTGACCTTGCAGCAGTGATAGGCAGCAAAGGGGTGCCTCGTACAGAAGCCGTAAAAAAAATCTGGGATTATATCAAAGCTAACAAGCTCCAGGATTCAAAGAACAAACGCATGATCAATGCAGATGCTAAATTGAAACCAATCTTTGGTGGCAAAAGCCAGGCATCCATGTTCGAGCTTGCAAAATATCTTGGTAAACATTTGAGCTAGTCACACGATGATTTAGTAACTGACAGGCTTCCGGCGATGGGGCCTGTTTTTTTTTGCTCTAATCCATGCATTGTTTTTACCTAAAGTCATTGTTGAATTTTACTCTCAGTTAGAAAAAAGCAAGGTTACGCATTAGGAAAAATTGGACCATCGATAAAAAGCAGTATGCCAGGATGCAGAGTAAGCGGGACAAAAATAAATTCACGTACATCATGATGCTACAGGCATGACGCCGAAAATATAACAAACTGTGTCGGGGCGATAAAGTACATGTTGAAGAAGACACTGTTTCTATTCCCAAAAATATTTAAGAACCTATTTGATCATTTGTGACGGGTGCTGCTCAAACCTGCATTGGCGGCTTTGTTCCAGCCATTTTCAATAGCCTGCATCCTGGAAATTCTGCCGGGATGCGTGGCTGATTCTTTTGGCTTTGCAATATACTTCATCACTTCCTGTGCCTGCGACAGGGTTGCTCCCAATTTGTATAACACGAAGCCGGCAAATTCATCGGCCTCCAGTTCGAGTATCGGTGTACTGCCCGTTTTCCGGATGGTGTGACCATTCAGGTGATGCCCTACTTCATGAGCCAGCAGGGCCATGGCCGCCCATTTATCATTGGTTACTTCATTGATCCAGTTGATAAAAGAAGGGTTATATAAAATATATCTTTTGCGATGGGAAATAGATGCTTCTATGTTGTCCACCTTTGCCTCCTTCAATTCAAAATTGGGAGAAAGCCCGACTACGTTCATGATCTCCGTTAGCATTTTTTCTGCGGGATAGTCGCCAGGCGCATCGGTTGTTGGCGTGTCAAAACGGGGTGAAAAATTGGGATAGCAGAAGCCGGAAAATGCGATAGCAAAAAATGCAATTAGTAATGGAATTTTTTTCATTTACACTGGTATTGGATCTTAAAATAAAAATAGTCCTTGTTTTTCAAAAGACCAATGCCCTGCCATTATTCTCAACATTTATTGACATTTTTTTTACTTGACGCCTTTCTCCGTGCAACAGTTAATGATAATATTTTATATGTAATGCGTAAAACACTCGCCATGATGTGGCATACTGCCCACAGCTTCCCCAAAAAATGCTTCGCCCACGGCTCTTTACAAGGGATTTTCAGCTGGCATAGTTGTAGCTGTAATTTATTAGCTGTCACCATTAATTTTTTAAATTTTAAAAGACCTATTATGAAATTCAAAACTTTTATTGCAGTGGCAGCTATTGCTGCATTCGCATCCTGCTCCTCCCCTTACAAGGCTACCGATACAACAACAGGCACAACAGGTGTAGTAGTGCCGGCTAATGCAAAAACAGCTTTTACCACGCAGTATCCAACGGCCACTAATGTTGTA
This sequence comes from Terrimonas pollutisoli, assembly GCF_029360765.1. Classification (GTDB taxonomy): domain Bacteria; phylum Bacteroidota; class Bacteroidia; order Chitinophagales; family Chitinophagaceae; genus Terrimonas_B; species Terrimonas_B pollutisoli. Next base: position 142,991 of record NZ_JARKNA010000012.1, read on the forward strand.
TGGACAAACTATGATGCTGCTGTCGTCGTTCCTATCGATTGGGAAATGGCAGGATGGACAACAATGGATGCTAACGACTTCCTCGTAAGATTTGATATGGATGGCGAAAACTATTATGCATGGTATGATAGCGATGGTAGCTGGGTTGGTTCCGCATACGTCCTGAAAGATCATTCAAAACTGCCGGCACCAGTGAGTACTACAATAACAAACAAGTATGCAGGGTATACAATCGACAACGTGAACCGGGAGTTTCAAAAAGATAAAATGGCGTACGAAGTGGAATTGAAGAAAGACGACAGCAAAGTGAAACTATTGCTGGATGCCGATGGTAATATTTTAAAAGAAAAAGTAAAATAATATCTCTTCATGCCTTAGTTGAGTAAGAGGTTTCCCTGGCGGGAAGCCTTTTATTTTTTATAAACCGGTAATATAAACCTCCAGCCGGCTTAGTACTACCAGCGAAATTGACAACCATAAAAAACCGATGATAAAACCAGCCAGCACATCGCTGGCATAATGTACCCGAAGATAGACACGGCTATAACCGATTAAAACAATTAAAATAATAAGCGCTGAACTGACTAAATTACTCAACCATGGCTCCGTAATGACATGCCGCATTATATAGATCACCAATCCATAAAAGGTCACCGCCATGATCGCATGGCCACTGGGGAAACTAAGACCCTTTGCGGCTTCCAGCAGTGGTGATAAAGGCCGCTTGCGTTGAAATAAAGATTTTAGCAACAACATTAGTACAAGGCTGCTTAAGGCGATGGTCAAAATACGAATGGACGACCAGCTTTGTTTTTTTACCAGCAGAAAATAAAAAATGAGCAGGAGATTGGCTGGTATTAAAAACTGGTGCTTACCGGGAAGTGTAATGAAAAGAAAAAAACGATTGTTCAAACTATTAACCGAAGGCCTGATCTTATCAAAGATGGCCAGATCAATGTATTTATGCTTTCGCATTGGCTTTCGCACCAGGAAAACCAGCAGGGTGATAGCTGCAGCAAACAATACTAATGAAAGCAGTGTCTCAGCAATGATTAAAACAGTTATCTGCCAAACATTCATGAATTACCAAAGGTAAATATCCAATAAAAGAAAGATCCCACTGATTACAACCTATTCGAGACTGGCATTACCGTCAATATACTTCAGGTTGTATTTGAATTGAGATAAGCGCCAGCCAGCCGGCGTTCGTTCTGCTTTCAGGTCATAGCTACCGACAAAAGCACGGGTATTGCCTTTTGTCGTGGCCTTTTTATAATGGGTAGCTACAGCATAGGCTAAAATATCGGCTTTGTCATTATCGACTTTAATGATATAGTGTCCCGCCTGGTGATGCACAGCATCAAGACCAACAAAGCCTTCCTTCCACATTCCGCAAACTGCTTTCGCTTCCATGTTGCCTGGATTATCACCGCCGGCACTTGTCATATCCAACCAGATAACCGGTATAAATACTTCATCCAGCAACTGCTGCCATTGCTGGCCATCACAATACATAAATAATTTATTAGCCAGTTCTGTCAATTCTATTTTATCAGCAATCACATCTGTAATCATATATACCAGGATTTATAAATTGAATAATTGTTACTTGTCTTCACTCTTATTATTTCTCTAACGCATACGCCACCACATAGTCTCCCAGTTTCGTTCCAAGCTTACCATGGCCGCCGGCTGCAATGACCACGTATTGCTTACCATTTAATTCATAGGTCATCGGCGTAGCCTGTCCCCCTGCCGGCAGCATTGACTGCCACAACATCTCTCCGGTGCCAGTATCAAATGCCCTGAACAGACCATCTAGGCATGAAGCAATAAATGTCAAACCTCCCGCTGTGGTGATGGCGCCGCCCAAATTTATCGAACCCCATTTCACTGCATCAGGGTATTTCGCCGGATCCATCATTACACCCAAGGGCACTTCCCATTTTAATTTTCCCGAAACGAGGTCAACGGCTGCCAATGTTCCCCACGGCGGTTTAGTCTGCATCACGAACTGGCCATTGTCGATAGTAAAAAGATATTCACGACTCATAATGTAAGGGGTTCCTTCCTGTGGCGCTACTTCTGCCCTGGGTAAAGCTGTATTCACAGCTTTCGTAGTATTATCTGTTTTTGGAAACAAAGTGATCAGGGCAGCCAGGTGATTCACATTGGTGATCAAAAGATTTTGCTGCGGATCATAACTGGCGCCACTCCAGTTCATGCCACCTACATTGCTGGGTGTAATAATGCTTCCCTTTAAACTGGGCGGAGTAAAGATGCCATGATTAACATGTTTGTTGATCCGATCCTTTGCCTGCTGCAACAATTCCGGCGTGGGTCCCCATGCATCATCTTCTGTAACTTTTTGTAAACCCAAGGCCGGCAATTGCGCTGGGAAGGGTTGTGTTTTAGCGGCTTCTTCACCCGGAACATCCGAGGCAGGAACAGGCCGCTCTTCTACAGGGAACAGGTGCTCACCTGTTTTTCTATCGAGTACAAATATGTGTCCCATTTTAGTAACGACTACCACGGCCGGTACTTTCTTTCCGTTTCTTTCCAACTCAATCAATAAAGGTTGCGCTGGTATATCATAATCCCAGATATCGTGATGTACGGTTTGGAAATGCCATACTACTTTTCCGGTGGAAGCTTTGATAGCAACAATAGAATTCGCATACAAATTATTACCCTTTCTTTCACCGCCATAATAATCCGTGCTGGGACAGGATGTAGAAACATATGCCATATCCAATGAAGGATCAGCTGAAATCGGTGCCCAGGCATTAGCGGCTCCTGCCTTTTTCGCTTTATCAGCTTTCCAGGTATCGTAGCCTGCATCGGTTGGCTTCCTCGGGATAGGATCCCACGACCAAACCAGTTTTCCATCCCGGGCATCATAAGCTCTAACAACACCGGGAGGGAAATCAATTCTTGTATTGTCACCCATTGTGGAACCAATTACGATCAAATCGTTGATCACAGCTGCCGGCGAAGTAACCTGGATGGCTCCTACTCCCTTCTTTAGATCAATGATGCCATTCTTTCCAAATTCAACTACTGGTTTGCCTGTCGAAGCATCCAGTGCAATCAGGCGGCCATCGATAGTTGCAGAAAGAATGCGCATGTAATCATTATCGCCCGGTTTTCTTTTATTGTTTATCCATTTCGACACACCCCTGGATGTGATTTCTGAATAATCCCCTTTGAGATTCACCTTAGGGTCATAAACCCACAACTCTTTACCACTTGCACCATCAATCGCAATGACCCTGTTGCTCGGTGTACTGAAATAAAGAACACCATCAATCATCAAAGGAGTTGCTTCAAAAGCGGCTTTAGCGCCGATATTAGTTCCTTCATATGTTTTCAACTCTCCGGATTGGTAGGTCCATGCGGGCTTCAGCGTCTTAACATTGCTTGGGTTGATCTGTCCAACAGGCGAATAACGCATACCCCCCGGATCGTTGGCATAATTGGCCCATTGGCCGCCGGCTACAAAATTTGCTTCTCTTACAGACTGTGATTGATTGACTGACTGTGTATGACCAACAGCAATGAAAAAAACAAAAAGAACTGTTGCGATAATATTTTTTTTCATAAAACAAACAGTATTGAACAAAAAAATTAAAGAGAATTGAAGGTAGGAAGTTTTTATTCATGACTATTGTAGTTCACAGCATAGGCCAATTCATATTTTGTGCTGCAAATGATTTGAACTGTAATCGTCTTCAAATCTTATTTAATCTCCTTGCTGTTTCCGGAATCTTATGTTTTAACCTTAGTAGAAAAAAAGATTGATTGCCCCCAAACCTTATTACCTTATTTTGATGAATTATATTTTTCAACGGTTTTTTGGGCTATTTGAGGTAAGCGGTACAGAGTTGAAAATATGAAACGAGTATATGAATTGCTATAGTCTATTTTCATGCAATAAGGTAATAAGGTTGCGTCATTGATGAGATGTTTTTTCTACTAAGGTTTGTTCAGGTGAATTGAATGTGTTTTTTTTAATCGGTCTTTCTTTCCAAGCGTTTCAAATAATGTTGCAATAGCTCTCAGTTATTTGCCCGGTTGCTGTATCCAGTATCAAAATGCCTTCGCTGTTATCATTCAATTGTGCCTTTAATGTCCCTTGATTGTTCCACACCGATGTTTTTCCCGTACCCAAAAAATTATCACAGGGGCCAATGGCATTGGCGATTAAGACAGTCATGGAATATTTTTCAGCAATAGCGGCCAGTGTCTCCGATGCTTTTTCCATTCCTGCTGCTGTTTTTGCTACGCTGGCAATATAAACGTTTGCACCGGCCGCATGAGCCGCAGCGGGATGTTCCGGTACAGATAATTCATAGCAGATAGCCGGTGCGATCTTCTTATTATCCAATGTTAGCACAACTGCCTCATGGCCCGGAACAAAATAAGGAACCTCGTCAGCATGCAAATATTGTTTGGAGTAAACTTGTACCGGGCGATGCGGTTGAAAAATCAGCATGCCTATCTGAACACCACCGACTGCTTTTAAAGGCACTCCTACCCCGATAGTAATCGCTTTTTCGTCACTGATGTTTTGAAAAATGGCAAAACGTTCATCATCTTTATCCGTCGAAAGTTCTTTCGCCAGTTCAGGTTCATAGCCCGTTATGGATAGCTCGGGAAAAAATATGGCACCGGCGCTATTTGCTACCGCAAGATCAATCAACTTGATGTGATCATTAATATTGGATGCAATATCTCCTTTTACCGGTTTGATTTGTGCTACGGCAATTTTCATTTTGAGAATGTTATTCTTTGTTAATGGAGGGCTGAGGGTTTCTGTTGACAAATATCACAAAGGCCAAAACACCAGCACAAAGTACAGAAAGAACTTTTGCCCTCAGTAACTGTTAAGAATTTGATGGGTGGATTTTTGAAACATACATTCATTTTACCTTTCACTTTTGTTCGCAATGCCCAACGATCAATTTTTTAAACTCGATAACCCTGCCTGGTATTCGCTGGCAGAAACACACCGGCATTTTGCAATTAACAAACCTGGTATAAAACGTTACCGGCAAGACATTGTTTCCTTTCTCGCTTTTGATCATAGTAAACCGGAAGCACTTTATCTGCTGGATCAACTGGCAGCACCGGATGAATCCTTTTTTATCATAGGCAATCTCCCCCCTTTGCCAGCTAATTACAGTATCGTAACCCAACTGCCTTGTGAGCAGATGATTTGTTCTGAATTGATTAATACACCGACAGCGACCGCAACGATTGAAAAGCTTGACGATGCAAATGAAGCGCAAATGTTGTCATTAATCAACCTGGTACAACCGGGTTATTTTTTACCCGGCACCCGTTTGATGGGTGATTATGTTGGGATAAGGCACAATGGTGAATTGGTGGCCATGGCTGGTGAACGGATGAAGATGTCAGGATTAACAGAAATCAGTGCCGTAGTAACACATCCGGCTTTTACTGGCCGGCAATATGCGCAGCAATTAGTAGCGCATATCGTCCGTAAAAATATCGAAGCCGGTATTATTCCTTTTTTGCATGTAGCAGCCACCAATGAAAGAGCTATTGCTATTTATAAAAAACTGGGATTTGACCGGCGCAGGATCATTGATTTTTGGAAGATCAAACGAGAGAAATAAAACATCACAATAAAAGTAAACCCTGCCTGAGAACGGTCCGCTCAACACGATTTCACTCGGTGAAACCCGTCTGCGAAGTAAGATGTTTCTCTAATGTTTTGAAAAATCATCCCAGTAGGCTTTGCGAATTGTATCTAATACCTCAACAGTCAGTTCGTTTTTGTCCTGATCAAAGATTTTAATGTCTTTGCAATTCAAATAAAGCGTCCCGCCGCAGTAATCAAATTTAGGATCAGATTGATTACATGTGACTTTTATTAAATCATTTTCAATGTCGGCGGAAAGTATATCAAGGTTGGCTTTGAAAATCTCAGGGATGTCAACCAAATATTCTTGCTCTAACTCCGCTGGGTTCATCCAGGGAACTAATGCGAGCCGATCTATTTCGATTAAATCAACAAAAAAATATTCAAAGGTTTCATCTATACGCTCTGCGAGATATTGACAACTAATTTTTAGGGATAAAAAACGTTTATCGCCGATTACTGAAATAATTGTGCCATCATGAAGAATAGAAAATATATCTCTTATTTTTTCAAAGTTTTCCATGCTTATAAGTTCTCTCATAAATAAATGGCACCAAACGGCTCCGCATTGGCGATATTGGCGGTATTAGTATTCCGCCCAGTTTTAAACCGATGATAAATAAAAATACAAAAGTTCATTGTTTGTTCTTTTGTTTGGCGATGCAGCCACCAATCTTATTCAGTGAATAGTTTTCGCTTATTCGAACCGGCGGTTTTGTAAAGCCGATGCCGGTGGCAGTTTATCGAACAGCAAACTCAATCTTATCAAGCCTTTTGATTATAAAAAATGCAACTATTATATTAGGAATCCAGCAGAGCCATGCTACCACCATATAGGCCTTCGTAAAGTCCTGGAATAATGAAGTAAGGATCGGGAGATATATCCTTAGTGTGACTGCCGAAAAGCAAGCTGCATAGCTATAGATCATCATCTTTTGATGTTCATCAACTCTGCCCTTTCTAATTTCCATATATGCTCTTAAGGTTGTATAAAACCAAACGGCCCCCAATGACATAAACCCAACGGAAGGAATCATTCCACCTGTAGCATAAAGAGCAATATAAATTCCTGCCATTGCACTTATCAAAGCGCAGACTACATAGACCTTTCCAACCTGCCTGTGAAGCTTTAAGTTTCTTGCTCTCAACTTTGCACTAAACTGTGTCCAGCCAACCAGCAGTGCCAGCCCGCCAAATATTATGTGTGAGTAAAATTCAATGTTCCAGAATGGATTTGCCAGTAAAGCTTCGCTTTTCGATTGCAATAATCCAAACTTGCGATTAATAAAGAAATAAATAGCAGGATAAAGACCTACCAGTATTGCCAAAACAGCAACAAGTATTTTAGGAATTTTCTTTGTCATTAGCATAAGATTAGTTATAAAACCCTGAAAGGTTTTTGTTGATAAAAAGTTACAGGAGTGCAAAAAGCGGTACAGAATGTGCAGGATTATTCAGCCTGGTAGGTTGAGGTAGAAACTCCTGCCTGATTACAATTTGACTCCGGAATTCTTTGATAAAAATTCGTGTTGTCGAAAATTCTACTGTCATGTTGTACCGCCTATACAATTTAGATTTGTTTATTATAATTCTTTTCTGCATTATTTTTCACTTATGTACTTTACCGTTAGCAAACCGCCAACCACATTAACAATAAAGTGAAGGGCCATAACAATCACCAATGAGCCGGACTGAATAAATATGAAGCCGAAAAATGCTGAAAGTATAAAAATTTTAATGATATTCTTTACACCATGATAAAAATGAGAAATGCTGAATACAAGCGTAGGCAGAAGTACCGATAAGCTTTGCTGGTAGCTTGAACCACTGAAGAAATGCCCAAAATAAGTAACCAAATATCCCCTGTAAACTATTTCCTCAAAAACACCGGCGCAAAGACACATTAAAATATATGCCGGAAGCTCTTTCATTATTGTTGGCATAAACGGTGTTCTTATTTGCCAGTCACTTATCGAAGCAGCAATATTTTTGGGTGTTGCCACAGAATTAATCGTATCAATAGCATAAATTATTACAAAAGCAATTACAGTCCATATCCACAACCTTCCATCTATTCTTAATGTAAGCCCTATTTCTGCGAGCGGTCTTTTAAACAGCAGCCATACTGATAAAATAACTGCTGCCATTATAAAAAGGGAGAGGCAGGTTGAAAAATAAAAGGCTAGTTTTTGCTTGCTATTGTACACGACTGCAGAATTAGTCCTAGGATTTTGCCTTATTGCAGACAAAGGAAGAAGTATGCAAAAAATAAAAACAAAAATATGGTCAGCCCAATTCGGAAATTTGTCCATTTTTAGCGGCAGAATTGAAATTAATTATAAGCAGGCAATTTAGTTTTAGACCTGTTCCCCATAATCGATAAGTTTCATATTGCCTTCGATCGTGTAGCAGATGCATCATTGCCAACTACTACATCAAATAACATGTGTGAAGATAGTATTCCAAAAGGAAATCGTTTGTTCAGGCTGCTTTCAGTTGTTACAGTGACAATATGATTTTGGTCATCAGCATATTTTATCCATCCGTCAGATTGGCTCAACAGTTTTATCGGGCTGCTACCTTCAGAGCATAGTAGCGGTGAAAGAGAAGTGAAGGCTGACCATCCGGCGCCACCGTCACCTGCGAAGTGATTTTTTAGCGCTTGCAGGTGTTCACCAGAAAAAAGTACGCCGAACGCCGAGGTTGGTGTTTTTCACCAACCGCACGAATTAAGGAATTTTTTTTAGTTACAGCATGGTCCTCCGGAGATTTTCCACAACCAATTATTCAAATTCGATATTTTCATATCGTTATGCCAGTCTTTGTCACCGAATATCCGCAATTCTTTACAGCTACCAACCTTGAGTGGAAAAAACTCCTGCAACCTGATAAATATAAAGATATTATCATTAGCTGCTGTCGGTTTCTTGTGGAAGATAAGCGGATAAAGCTATATGGTTTTGTTATAATGTCCAACCATATTCATCTTATCTGGCAGATACAAGCACTGATACATCCACAACATGTACAAAAAGATTTTTTGAAATATACGGCGCAGAAGATAAAACATGATCTGAGACAGAATCACCCTGCTGTGCTGGAAACATTCAGGGTAAATGCCACTGACCGGGAGTATCAATTATGGGAACGCAATCCCTTAAGCATAGAATTAAGAACCGATAAGGTGTACAGGCAGAAACTTGATTATATATATCCACTGGAACCCTGTCAGGGCAGGTATATGCAAGCTGCCGGAAGAGTATAAATATTCTTCAGCTTTATTTTATGAAACAGGTGTTGACAATTGGGGATTTCTTTCTCACCATAGGGACTGAATATGTATTTAAGCTTTGCAAGTTTCCCTACAGTAGTGCGGTTGGTGAAAAACACCAACCTCGGCGTTCTGCGTGTTATTTATTTGGAAAGACCAAAGGAGGCAAAAAAAAGTTACCGCAGGATATACTAATTATCACTTACTAAAAGAAGACTCTTGCTTCTTCTGCAACTCCTCTTCTGCGAAATCGTAATTGAAATTCCATAATGTCTCACCGGCGGCTACAGTCGCTTCATTCAACAAAGGCTTAAATCAAACCTTTGCGCCCAAAAAAATCTCTACGGCGGAAATACTGCCGGCGCAAAGCTTCGTTTAAGCCTTATATGTTGTACGCATACCCTTTCTCCGTGGTCATCTATTATGTGGGCCTGTGTTTCGGTTTGGTCTTACTTTTGATTTATACACCTTTTGGGGTTTTTGGAAACAATGAACGGTTCAACTCAATTATGTCATTATGTGTTGGTGGTGTTGTAAGTCCCATCAGTTTTGTAATTGCAAAGTCTCTTAGTTCTGCTGCTTTTTCTTTAATTCCGTCTGCAAGTGCTTGTTTAAGTTCAGTTGCATTCAGTTCTGTACAATAGGCAGGCGTTCCTGGTTGTTGTCGCCACGATTGAGATAAATTTCCAGCGTCAACTGTGTCGAAACCTGTGTCACTAATTAAGCGAACTACAATTTCCTTTGCGTTTTGGTCATCACCTGCTACAGCTATTGCAATTCTATTTTCGCCTCCTTTAGGTTTCCCTAGGTTTTCTAATGTGTAAGCTAACAAGTTATTAAAAGCTTTCACAACCGGTCTTCCAATCTGTTCCGAAACCCACTCACTTTCTACTTTTCCATTTTTTAAATATTCAATTTCTCCGTCACGGAAAGGATAATAATTACTTGTGTCAACGATGACAACTGTGTTCGGAATGTCCTTAAATAAATCCTTTGATAATTTTGGAATTGCTGCCGTAGGAATGGATAAAAATATTACATCAACATCTTTCACAACTTCTTCTATGGTTGCAGGAGCGGCATTCAGTGCTTTCGCTTTTAACGCCAACTCACTTGGTGTCGCTGTGCTGGTTACTTTAATTTGGTGACCCGTCGCAGCTAATTTCTTTGCGAGGGTGCTTCCAATTGCACCAATTCCAATTATTCCAATTCTCATTCTTATTAAATTATCGATTAAGTTATAAAAACGTAAATAAAGTTAAGACACAAAATGTGCTTCTGAACTGATTGGTATATTCAATACCTTAGAAATTAAACAATTTTTCTCGGCATCTTTAGTAGTGGTTTCAAATTCATCTGCTGTAATCCCAGATACAGAACCTGTGATAGAAAGATGTATTCCTGTTATACCAAAACCTTCCATTGACAAAGTAGCTTCGGTATTCAATGATGTCGGATTCAGTCCTTTTTCTGTTAATGCAAAACTAACAGCCATTGTAAAACATGCGGCATGTGCTGCCGCCAACAATTCCTCAGGGTTTGTACCCTTTTCTTCTCCTGAAAAACGAGTTTTGAAACTGTAGTTTGTTTTGTTTAAAGTTTCACTTTGTGTAGTTAGTTCGCCTTTACCTTCTTTTATGGTGCCTGCCCATTGAGCTTTAGCTGTACGTTTCATTTTTTATTTTAAATTTAATTCTCATTATTGACCATGCATGGCGACAATGCCAGGATTTCTCTTCCGTTAATTCAATAAGCTTCCTCTGAATTTATTTGGAGCAACCCCAACCTCTTTTTTAAACAGACGGGAGAAATAAGTTACATTATCAAACCCAAGGGAATACGAAATTTCCGAGATGTTCATTTCACCTTCTGTCAGTAAATTTTTTGCTTCATTAATCAAAAAAAGATGAATAAGCTCCAAAGCTGTCTTTCCTGTTTCTTGCTTTAGTAAATCGGTTAAATACCGTGGAGATATGTTTAACTTTTCTGCCATAAGAGCTACTGTGGGCAGCCCAATATTTTTTGTTTTTCTTTCTTCAAAATTAGCAACGAGCAATGCATTGAATTTTGTAACTGTTGAACCGGTCAATTGTGTACGGTTAATAAACTGCCTTTTATAAAACCGCTGTGCATATTTAAACAAGGAATCAAGATGACTAATAATAATATCCTTGCTATGTTCATCGGTATTATTGTTGTATTCTTTTTCTATGCCGAAATACAAATTCCATATTATTTTCTCTTCTCCGGGTGAAAGGTGCAATGCCTCATTCACTTCATAATCGAAATAACTGTATTTCTTAATTTCGTTGTGAAGGACTGTTCCCGGTAAAAAATCTTCATGGATAAGAATTAAAAATCCCTTATCCCGTAATTCCAGATTGTTAAAGGCCACCTTCTGGTGCGGCTTTATAAACGACATTGCTCCACGGTCATGGTCGTATTTTGTTTTACCATAAAGCATACTCCCTGATTTCAACTTTTTAAATCCAATGATATAAAACGCTGAAGAAAATTCGAGTTCAATACTACCAGTACATTTATCCTTTTCACCATACGCCACACTGAAAAGCGGATGCTCAGGTGGCTTAATACCAAGAGCTTCGTGTAGGTCACTTATTTTTTTAAAATGCTTCATTGACTTAGCAGTATTATAAGCAGAACCCGACAAATCGGGTTTCTGCTAATTATAAAATTCTTTTAACCATGTGCAGCAACAGAAATTTCCTGCCACGATTCCCATGTTTTCAAGCGGTCTTCATAAGTATATTTTACCCAAGGGTAAGTAGTTTTTCCCAATAGTAATCTTAATGGCGGATTTTCAGAATCCACTAAGCTGAGAATAGCTCCAGCAGTTGCAGCAGGACTTCCAGAGTCTTGCTTTTCAGCCATCTCATAAAAATCTTTTCTTACGCCATCGTAAGGTGTTATTGATTTACTTAGCGAAAGAGAATTAGTGCCAAAGAAATCTGTTGAGTAGCCTCCTGGTTCCAGTATGGTTACTTTAATGCCAAAACCACTTACTTCGCCAGCCAGTGTTTCAGTAAGCCCTTCAACTGCGAACTTGGAGGCACTGTAAAGTCCCATTAATGATACAGTGTTCAAGCCCAAAGCACTTGAAAGTTGAATAATTTGTCCTGAATTCTGTTCTCTCATAATTGGAAGAACTGCTTGTGTTGTCCACAAAGAACCCAATACATTTGTTTCAAACTGTGCTTTCACATCTTGTTCACTAAGCTCCTCAATGGCACCAATGTGCCCATAGCCAGCATTGTTTATCAAAACATCAATGCTGCCAAAGTGTTTTTTTGCAGTTGCAATTGCTTCAAAACTTCCGTTTCTATCCGTAACATCAAGTTTCAGTACCAATAAATTTGATGAAAATTCATTTTTCAATTCACTTAATGATTCAGGGTTGCGAACAGCTGCTACCACATTATCGCCACGTTTTAAGAATGCTTCTGCCCAAATCCTTCCGAATCCACGGGATGCACCTGTAATGAAAATAGTCTTTTGCATAATTTCTTATTTTATATTAATTGATGATGCAAAGCTATTTACATGACCTCTTATACTGCTTGCACAAAAGTAGGATATACTGTAACATTTTTACGTTTGAAGTAACGAGGCTGTATAATGTGTAAGATTTCAATCTGTAAGTTTTGCTACACATTTATTAGAAGATGGAGTGGACATACATACCATACAACATTTATTAGGTCATGCTGACCTGATTCAAACACTGGTTTATTTACATGTAGCGCAGGTAAAAACCAAACCGGCACACAGCCCGTTGGATACATTGTATAATATTATTACACTGTAACCATGACGAGGCCGGTGTTTGAACCCCGTAGGATGCATATCCAACGGGGTGAACTGGCAAACATTATTGGACAATACAAAACTTCATTCACTGCAAAGCATCAGCCGTTATTAAATCACTTATCGGTATTGAATGCTTTGAAAAAATGCCGCACTGCTTCATTGGGCGGCCATGTTGCTCAAAACAGAATACAAAACTATAGAACCATCACTGAGAGAAACGTTATACAACAAGAACTGGATCGTATATGCCAAACAACCTTTTGGCGGCCCGCAGCAGGTAATAGAATATCTGGGACGTTATACGCATAAGGTTGCCATCAGCAATCATCGCATTGTATCAATACAAAATGATAAAGTAAGTTTTAGTTACAAAGATTATGCTGATGGCAGTAAACAAAAAACAATGACACTGGGCTCAACAGAATTTTTAAGAAGATTTTGTTTACACATCTTACCGCCGGGTTACCGCAAGATCCGCTATTATGGTTTTATGGCTAATACAAACATCGCTTTATTGCAGGTGCAGCAAAAGGAAATGGACATACTCCCCTCTCCATCCTGTGGAGAGGGGCCGGGGGTGAGGCCAAAAAAAATTTCCTGGAAAATAATTGCCAAACAAAAATTGAATTACGATGCTGACTTGTGTCCCTGCTGCAAAAAAGGAAAGATGATTACGTTATTGCACTTTGATGCCAATGCACCGCCCGGCATTGAATCATTGAACGCATTTTTGGAATTGATAAAAGGAAGGATAGCAGGATGATTTTTTTTACCGTCAATAAGCGGCAGGATAGTCGTTGCCCGCCAACAAAAAAATACTATTCAAAAACAAAAAACAGGAATTAAAAAGATGATCAAAAGGGAAATCGAATGAAAAGTTGCCGCAGGATATACTAATTATCACTTACTAAAAAGAAGACTCTTGCTTCATCTGCAACTCCTCTTCTGCGAAATCGTAATTGAAATTCCATAATGTCTCACCGGCGGCTACCGTCGCTTCATTCAACAAAGGCTTAAATCAAACCTTTGCGCCCAAAAAAAGTCTCTACGGCGGAAATACTGCCGGCGCAAAGCTTCGTTTAAGCCTTATATGTTGTGCGTTCGTTTTTCATCTTTGCAAATAATTCTTCGGTTTTTTATTAACTGCCTAACGTAAATTAATTGTCTTTGCCAATTGCATTGAATTTCATTAAAGAACGTTTAAATAATTCGTCACATTTTTCTGGCATAAGTGGTCCGACCCAAATGGGCACATTTGTTTGGTTGTAAAATCGGGGAAGATGTTTCAATAAGCAACCTGAGCCGCCTTCAATGTCTACAGCTCCAAATACTATACGTCCAACACCTGAAAGTAAAAGCCTGCCAAAACACATACAACAAGGTTCTAATGTTGTATAGCAGGTCATATAATTAGAACGTTGCCAGAGGTCTTTATTTACATTGTCAAGTGCATTCATTTCAGCGTGGCATTTTGGGTCGTAATAAGGACTTAATATTGTATTTGAACCTTTTGCTATTATTTCATTGTCCAAAGTAATGATTGCACCAATCGGTAAGTTCCCTTTTGCTTCTGTCTCTAAGGCAAGTTCGATTGCCATTTCCATAAATTCAATGTCTGTCATACTCATTTATAATTCTAAAAATTTTCATATTTACAGAAGTTGCAATAAAATGACGCACAACGAATAGGGCTTTGCGGCGGTGGGGAATTTATATTCGTTGCCCCCGGCGACGTAAAGCCCAATAGAAATACTACTGCCGAAGATAAGTACAAAAGCCGAATAGAAATCCGTCAGCCGACTGAAGCTGAATAGCGATATGCAGATGACGGACGCGTTGCGCACAGCCCCACTGCCGCAAAGCATCTATGTAAAAGCGGTAATTTAAGCAACCATTTTTTAACCTGTAGTCTGATAATATCAGCTACCCAAAACTTAATAAGATGTTGTCTCAAACTACCGCCACACCAAAATTATTCATTGGCATGGATGTGCACAAAAAAAGCTGGACAGCACATTTTAAGACTGACCTGTTTGACAACAAGACAGTGACCATGTCCGCTGAATCAGAAACGCTGATCAATTATGTTGAGAAAAATTTTCCTGGTCACACAGTAAGCTGTTGTTATGAAGCCGGCTGCTGTGGTTATTGGATAGCGAGGGCATTACAACAAAAGGGATGGGAAGTAAGCGTAGTCAATCCAGCCGATGTACCGCGCAACAATAAACAGGATTGGCAAAAAACAGACAGGATCGATAGCCGCAATCTTTGCAAGCATCTTAGCGACTGTAATCTCAAAGGCATCTTTATTCCCGGCGAACAGCAGGAACAACTCAGAGCTTTATTCAGAAGAAGAATACACCTGGCCCGTAACCTGCGCAGTATAAAAAATCATATCAAAAGCCAATTGCTTTACTTCGGTATTAAACTGCCGCCACAATATGATAATCCTAACTGGAGCCGTGAAATGAAAACATGGATTGCCAATATAAAATGGAAATACAGCAGCGCTGCTGAAAGTATGAAAAGCCGGTTGAAACAACTGGAGTTTATGTGGTATGAAGAACTGCATATCAGTAATGAATTAAGAGCCTATTGCCGCAAGCACTATAAAAAAGATTATTACCTCTATAAAAGTGTACCAGGTATAGGTGGCATCACAGCAGCAGCTATCATTGCTGAACTGGGTGATATCCGCCGGTTCAGCCGGCTTGATGAACTAGCCGCTATTGTTGGCTTGGTGCCTGGTATTTATCAAAGCAGTGAAAACAAAATCAATCTTGGATTAACCAAACGCAGCAATCATCAATTAAGAAGCTTATTAGTAGAAGCCAGATGGGTAGCTGTAAGAGATGATATGGCCCTGCAACAATATTATCGCAAACATGCCCATAAGGAACCGAACAAAGCTATCATCAAAGTAGCCCATAAATTATTAGGCCGGATAAGAGCTGTTATTATCTCCGGCATACCGTACCAGGCAGGATTGATAAAATAATTTTTAATTAAGCTCATTACTAAGCATAGAAAAGGCAGACTGCAAAACATGAGGAGTGGCATTGCTGTAAAGTAATAACGACCACATCGCAAAGCAGGCAGCTGCTTTTATTAAACTAAGACTGATGCAGGTAGCTTTCTGAAAATGAAAGACTACAAATAGGATGCGGAGCTAATTATAAAAAACTAAAAATATTCCGCTGTGTCTTTGAATGATTGTATCATCGATAGAATATATCCCGGCTGCAGCGTAACCCTCCGGCCAACTACATATTGCTAATATGGGTTCAGGGCTTTTTATAATTTGCTCCAGCGATGAGGTAATAATTCGTGCACGTTGTTGATGGGATGCTCTGCTATTCTTTGCAGTACATCT
>NZ_JARKNA010000013.1 GCF_029360765.1 Terrimonas pollutisoli
TTAAGCAAGTCGAGTATTTGCTGATTGTTTCGCCTGATACGAGACGACTTATTGGTAATTTGCTCCATGAGAGCAAATCTATTTGAAGTAAGGTTTGAAAACTATGTGTAGTTAGTCGTGTGCTTACGCTGCAGCAACTACAATCATTCAAATCCCCAGCGTATTAAAATGTATTATGTAGACCGTTTATAAACATATTATTCCTCTCGTACCGCTTTACATAGGAACCTCGCTGTTAGAGGTAGTATAATTATTTGCTCTTCATTTCTATTTTTACAACTTTCTCCGCAACTTTTGGAAACTTAGAAAAAATTAGCGCATCATGTCCCGGAATAATAAGTGCACTATCGGATACTAATCGTTTCATTCTTACCATAGAATTTACATATCCTTTTGGATCAAATGTTAGTGGAATTGGAAGTAAATGCTCCAGGTTATAATAATACCAAATATTATCAGACGCTATAATTGTATTTCCTGATGTTCCTTTTACCAGAATATACTGGGACTCATACGTGTGCCTTGATCCTATAAAGACCTTTATGCCTGGAATGATTTCAATGCTGTCACCTTTCACTAAAGTTAATTTGCCATCTATACTTTTTTGAATAAGTTTATTGACATCTTTTTTATTTAGCCCGGTCGTGAACCCATTCTTTTGCCAAGCTGCATTAACAAAGTAGTCAAAATCGTCTTTCTGCATCCATACCATAGCATTTGGAAAAAGATCAATTCCACCTATGTGGTCAAAATGCGGATGCGTTACAATTAAATCAGTAATGTCCTCTGGGGTTATATTAATTTTTTGTAGAACAATATCCGGCCTTACATAATCACTAAAAAAAGGATATTGAGCGGTGTCAGTAAATCCTGCATCAATCAAAACTATTCTTCCGTTGTTCCCTTTAAGCAACCACACCATCGCACATCCGGTTATGCTATCATTTCCTGTCGCACCTACGGCGATTTGAGAAACGGGCATTTTATTGTATCCCGTGTATGCAAGCGCAAAAATATTATACGTATTGTCTTGTCCGAAGGAATTAAAATGAAAAACTGTGAGTAACAGAACTGTTATCAACTTAAATGTCCCAAGAGATTTAACCTTTCTCATATGCAGTGTTTTTTATGTCAGGAGGTCAAATGGTATTACCGCTTTACATAGGATACTTTTGTTGGCAGTAGTGTTACTCTACCTGCCATGTGGTACCATGTCTGGAAGCTTCTTATTATCACGTACATAGTAGTCAAAGTGCTTTTTCATCTCGGCTAATCTTTCATCACGAAATTCTGTTATTCCGTGGTCTGCTCCTTCGTAAAGTATAAATCTTGTTGGGTGCTTGTATTGATATAACTTATTGACCAACTCTAATGATTCAGAAGGAAGAACTCTCCAGTCTGAGCTGCCATGCATAATTAAAAGAGGTGTTTTGTTACATATTTTATCAGCCCAAAATACTGCAGACCTTTCTTTCAACTCAATCTCTTTGTGTGCCCAATAATTTGGAACAAGTTGGCTAAAGACATTTTTCTCCATTTCTGGTCGGCTTGATATATTATTAAAGGCATTTGCTAATCCTGCAGTTACAACCGCTGCTTTGAATACACAAGTTTTCTTTAGTGCTAAATATGTCATCATACCACCTCGGCTAGTTCCTTCAATACCAATTCTTGATGTGTCAGCATTCGGTATTTGACCAAGCACTGGAATTAAGTTGAGTACATCATTAATGTCTTTTCCACCGAATTCTTCAATCCCATCTCCGCCATCATTCCCCCTGAATTGACTTGCTATTATGATGTAATCCCAACTCGCCAACACACCAAGAAATCGTCCAATACCCAATAGACTCCATTGCCCAAAGTCTCTGCTTCCACCACGATTTGATATTATACAAGGATACTTACCTTCTTTATTTGGCTCAACACTATAGGCTGTAACCTTTAAGCCGTCGGATAAATAAGTAATTCTATAATATTTTAGATTTAAAATTTTGACTGCTGTTTGCTCGTCAAATCTTTCTTTAATATTTGCTTTTACGCTGTCTGGTAAAACAAATTCTTTTCTCTCGATAATTTTCCCGTCAGTCTGTGAATAAACAGAGAATGTCAATCCAAAAATCAGGAATATCAGAATGAAATTTTTCATGTTGATGTTTTTGTTCTTGATAAATATACTACCTAGCAACATTACTGCCAACGACCGGGGCTTTGCGTTTGTTCCCGAATTTGAAAAACGTCAGCCCGGATATGTAGCCGAATAAAGATACAGAAGATGAAGATAGATTTATGTCGTTCATCTGTGATTCGGTCAGCCGGGACAGAAGTTGAGTAGAGTTCGATCAGGATATGTTCTGAAGCCAGCATAGCAGAAAGCCCCTTTAGCTGCTGGTTTATATTTGTTTGAATTCTGTTCCTGTCCATTCGTATTCTTCTGGAATGACATAGGGAACAGTGATGTCGTACCAATTTGTTGAATCGGGTGGATTAACGATCATTAGGCGACTATCTTTTCTGAAACTGTAGCCAATACCTGATGGTAGTCCGTTGTAGACTTTCCCTGTCTTTAAATCTACAACAGCACTTAGTTTGCAAGGTGAACCACAGCCCCAAAAAACGAAGCAATAATGTCCGGCGAAATTTGTTCCATTTTCTTTTACGAAGTCTGTTGTAACTGTGATGTACATTTTCTTGAATTCATAAGTCGAAAAGTCTAGTTTTTTGTCAAAATTGATGTCAGTGGGCTGCACGGAAAAGTCCGTGAAAGCAAGGGGTCTGTATTTCACCAATGTGTCATTCGATCGTCCGTCTTTGACTAAAATAGTGTCAGAAGTCTTGTATAAAGTGTCGCTGTCTTTAAAGTCCTTTGATGTTGCCGCGTCTACCGGAGTCGATGCCGACTTGTCTTGATTACAAGAAAGGAAAAAAGTCGCGATCGAGAATAATACCGTCTTTAGGATTGTACGCATAAAACTTGCAGCTAACGGCCAGAGCTTGGCGAAGTGGCGGTATTCCGTGATTCGTCAGCCGGGACAAAAGTAAAAATTGAAATTCGACTGTTGAAAGTTTATTCTAAAGCTGAATAGAATTGGGTCAGATGGAACTGGTGATGATAAGCGATATGAAGATGGGATTTCCCCACGTCGCCCCGCCATTTTGCCAAACTCCCTGTTATCGGCTTTGCTTTTTTACGGTCACTCACCGACAACGTCCCGTCACAAGTCAAGTAAATACTATCCGTTACGTATGTTTTGACTAATGCGGCTTTACATCATCTATTTTGTCGTCCGGCTTCGTCGGCTCGTAATTCCGAATTATCAACTCATGTAGGGCAGCACCAGACTTTAGAAAAACAGAAGCAGCTTGACGAAAATCTAAGTCATCCTTTAGTTGATTGTCATGTCCCTCTGGGTAGTAGTCCCTCAATAATTCAGAATGAGGAATGTTTGAATATCCCAAATGAACAGCCATCGCAGATAATAAAGCCGCTCGTTCAATCTCCCAATTCTTTTCAGAGTTTGCTTGGTTCTTTATTTGCAGAGAAGCGAAATGAGTCCGCCATGCCTGTATCACTTGGGGGACATCTTCGAACACCACCTCAATCTGATTTAAGCCTCTTACAAAATCGTAGTGGACAGGATGCCCTCTTAATGAAAATAGTAACAGGAAAAGACTACGTTTAGCGTCGTCTTTCTTTTGCTCTTTATTTAATTGTCTGCCGACTTTAACAGCATCTATTGGGGAATAGATTGAACGATAGATAAAATAAGCAGTAACACATAAAATACCAACATTTGCGAAACCAAATGCTATTTCAAAATAATCTTTTGTTGACATGAACGCTGAGTTATTAAATGATAATGATTTAATCTTTGGGAGGCCCGTTGAAGTTGAGTTTATATCTAATGTAGGCCGACCTTATATGCTTTTCAGAGTTTTCAACCGTTGGGTTTTGAGTGTAGAATTTTTGGAGTGTAAGAGTACTCTTGTTATTCTTAATATACCAGTTAAAATCAGGTATTGCGGATTTTATCGTAGCAACCGCAGTTAGCATAAAATCTGGATGGTCTGAACTATTCAAATCGTTATCCCAATAATAGTCGCTACAGGTTCTAAATTCATACATGGGTTCTTTGGTGTCATAGTTCATTACCCTAAAGAATAGTTGAACCTGAAAATATGTCTTTCCGTCTTGTCCAATAAAAATCGGCGTGCATCCATGTTGGGGGATGAATTGTTGCCCTAAGTGCATTTCAGGAAATGTGTTTATTACAATCCTTGTATGTTTTGGTTGTTGGTCTGCCATTTTAAATAATTTGTAATTGTCAAGCCAATAGTAAATGTGTCGCCTATCAGAATGTTGAATAGAATCCCTCATCTTGTTTAGCATTGCCACCAACACGTAAATTTATGGCACTCAAACCTACCTTTCAAGAAAACGACCTTTGATTTTCAAATCTTTGATCTTCGCCATTTCAATTGTTATTGTACCAATCCACCATTCGCCATTTTAATTGTTCAGTACCCATTATAACCTGTTATGGCTATAGTGAAAAATGCTGCATTGCAAATAAAAAGTCCCTCCGCTTTGGCGAAAGGACTTTCTATTGTCAAGATTCGGGGTTTTCGTTTTATCTGCGCTTCGATTAGCTATCCTTCGCCAGGCTCAGGATGACAATTTTTTATTTCGCAAACTGTGCTCTTATCACATTCAACGCACCACCTGCTTTAAACCATTCAATCTGCTGTTCATTATAGGTGTGGTTTGCTTCAATATATTCGCTGGTACCGTCAAGATGTTTGAGCTCGATACGCAAAGGTTTGCCGGGAGCAAACTCCGTCAATCCTTCAATATCGATATTATCATCTTCCAGTATTTTATCATAATCTTCCTTGTTGGCAAACGTGAGAGCCAGCATGCCCTGTTTCTTCAGGTTTGTTTCATGTATACGGGCAAAACTTCTTACCAGGATAGCCCTTACTCCCAGGTGTCGTGGTTCCATCGCCGCATGTTCACGGGATGAACCTTCACCATAGTTTTCATCTCCTACAACGATGCTTCCAATATTGGCGGCTTTATAAGCACGGGCCGTAGCGGGTACAGGTCCATACTCACCCGTCAATTGATTTTTTACAGAATCCGTACTATCGTTAAAATAGTTGATAGCACCGATCAGCATATTATTGCTGATATTATCCAGGTGACCACGGTATTTCAACCACGGACCTGCCATGGAAATATGGTCAGTCGTACATTTTCCCTTTGCCTTGATCAACAATTTTAAATTAAGCAAATCAGTTCCTTCCCAGGGTGCG
Organism: Terrimonas pollutisoli; assembly: GCF_029360765.1. GTDB lineage: Bacteria > Bacteroidota > Bacteroidia > Chitinophagales > Chitinophagaceae > Terrimonas_B > Terrimonas_B pollutisoli. The sequence continues at coordinate 5,317 of NZ_JARKNA010000013.1, forward strand.
AAAGCCGACAACAATTGCAAACGATCACTGTCAGGACTAACCACTACTTTTACCTGGCTGCCATCTTCGGCAGGCGCCTGGTAACCGGCATCTTCCACTGCAAAACCTTTGGGCGGTAATTCATATCCTTTTGGTTCAGCCAATAATACTTCCTCACCGTTTGTATTTTTCAATTTATCCGTGAGAGGATTAAAAGCAATGGTACCGGCAATAGCCATGGCTGTTACCACTTCGGGTGAAGCAACGAATGCATGGGTTGAGGCCAAACCATCATTACGTTTGGCGAAGTTGCGGTTGAACGAAGTGATGATGGTGTTCTTGCGTTTTGGATCATCAATATGTCTTGCCCACTGACCGATGCAGGGGCCACAGGCATTGGCCAATACCACGCCGCCTACACTTTCAAATGTATCAATGAAACCATCTCTTTCGATAGTAAACCTTACCAACTCACTGCCGGGGGTGATGGTAAATTCAGAATTCGCTTTTAATCCTTTGCTGACCGCATCTTTCACAATGGAAGCGGAGCGGCTGATATCTTCATATGAAGAATTGGTACAGCTACCAATCAACGCCACTTCCAGCTTAGCCGGCCAATCATTGGCTTTTACCGCTTCGGCCATTTTGGAAATCGGTGTAGCCAGGTCGGGAGTAAATGGCCCATTCACATAAGGCTCGAGTGTGTTCAGATCCAGTTCCAATACCTGGTCATAGTATTTCAATGGATCGCCCATCACTTCTTCATCAGGGCGAAGATGATCTTTGATCTTATCGGCCATTGCCGCTACTTCTTCACGACCGGTCGATTTGAGATAAGCACTCATTTTTTCATCGTAAGCAAACAACGAGCAGGTGGCTCCGATTTCAGCACCCATATTACATACGGTGCCTTTCCCGGTTGCGCTCATGCTATCCGCACCTTCCCCAAAATACTCTACAATAGCACCGGTACCGCCTTTTACAGTCAACTGACCAGCCACCCAAAGAATCACATCTTTTGCTGATGTCCAGCCACTCATTTTACCAGTCAGTTTTACACCAATCACTTTCGGCATTTTCAATTCCCAGGGCAAGCCGGCCATCACATCTACTGCATCTGCACCACCCACGCCAATGGCCACCATCCCTAATCCACCGGCATTTGGTGTATGGGAGTCTGTTCCGATCATCATACCGCCAGGGAATGCATAATTTTCCAACACTACCTGGTGAATGATACCGGCACCGGGTTTCCAAAAACCGATGCCATATTTATCTGAAATGGAGGCAAGAAAATCATATACTTCTTTATTCACTTCATTAGCGGTAGCAAGGTCAGCTACAGCACCTGTCTTGGCCTGTATCAGGTGATCGCAATGCACCGTGGAGGGAACAGCTACTTTACTGCGGCCGGCCGTGCTGAATTGCAGCAAGGCCATTTGGGCCGTTGCATCCTGCATGGCCACCCTGTCGGGAGCAAAGTCTACATAATCCTTTCCTCTTGTGTAAGCAGCCTGCGGCAGAGCACCATACAAGTGGGAGTACAAAATTTTCTCGGTTAGCGTCAAAGGTTTACCAAGCAGCTGGCGTGCAGCAGACACTTTGCCCGGCATTTCATCATAAGTTTTTTTAATGAGATCGAGGTCGAATACCATTGAGAATAGTTTGAGGTTTGAATGTCAAATTGCGACCACGGTCGATGGACAACGGACCACAGCATTGGATATTGCTGTCGACTATAGACTGCCGACTATGGACTCTTTTTAAAGTGCAGCGAATTTACGATAAAACAATCTTTTTTCCGGCTTGATTGGTCGCTTTGCAAGGATTTTTTAAATTTACAATATGAACAGGTTCAAAAGCTTTGTAGAATGGAATGCCTTTGGCGTTTGTTCAGCCATCGGCGACAAGATAGGTATTGCCCCCAGCCGCATCCGCCAGTATTTTATTTATACATCCCTGCTGACAATGGGATCTCCGATCATTATTTATATGATCCTTGCTTTCTGGAAAAATATACGCAGCTACGTAAAAGCAGCCAGAAGAAATCCGTGGTATTATTTGTAGGGCCGGGAATGGTGTATGGGAAGTGGCTAGTGGGGTATTCGAAAGTTTTAAACCCATATCATTTATAGCACATCTCTTACATCCCACTCACCACTAGCCAAGCCCTATCCCCCTTCCTAAATCAATTCCTTCACCTTCTCCACCACGGCATCCACTTCTTCTTTGGTGTTGAATTTGGAAAAGGAGAAACGAACGGTTACCAGGTTAGGATTGTTATTGATGGCACGTATTACATGCGATCCCTGGTCGGCGCCGCTGCTGCAGGCACTTCCACCCGATACACAAATATTGCTCATGTCAAGATTGAAAAGGATCATCTCGGATTTCTCCGTTTTTGGAAATGCTGCACTTAATACGGTGTACAAACAACTGCCCGTTTGGTCGCCATTGAAAACAACACCGGTTATTTTTTCCTGCAGTTGCTCCATCATATACGTTTTCAGCGACTGGATATATCCGCTATCCTTTTCATGATTGGCCATAGCCAGTTCAAGAGCTTTTGCAAAACCGACTATGCCATATAAATTCTCCGTCCCGGCACGCATATTACGTTCCTGTCCCCCGCCATAGATAAATGGCTTGGCTTTTACATTGTCATTAATGTATAAAATGCCAACACCTTTTGGCCCGTGAAATTTATGACCGGCGCCGGAAATAAAATGCACCGGTATTTTTCGCAGGTCGATGGGATAGTGACCCACGGTTTGCACACAGTCCGAATGAAAGATCGCATTGTATTTATTGCACAAGTTGCCCACTGCTTTTATCGGCAGCAGGTTACCGATTTCATTATTGGCATGCATCAGCGTCACCAAACATCTTTCTTTTTGGCCAGCAAGTTGTTCTTCCAAATCTTTGAGATCAATATGACCATCGGGCAACAACTTCACATAACTGTAACTTAAACCTTCACCACAGCCATAGTGCTCTACCGTGTGCAATACAGCATGATGCTCGATTGGCGAAGAGATGATATGCCTGCAACCCAAGTCACGGATAGCGGAAAGAATAGCGGCATTATTACTTTCAGTGCCGCCACTGGTAAAAAATATTTCACCGGGATGAGCATTGAGCAACCGGGCCACCGTTTTTCTCGCTGTTTCAATTGCCAATCTTGATTCCCGGCCATAGGAATAGATAGAAGAAGGATTGCCAAAATGCGTAGTCATATAAGGCAACATGGCATCCAAAACTTCCTTATCAAGAGCCGTAGTAGCAGCATTGTCAAAATAAATACGATTCATCATAAAACTGTGAGCTTTGAGCTGCGGGCGACGAGCGGGCAACTCATTATTTTAAAGAGCCGCAAAGATAGGTAAGTTCAAATGTTTGTTCGTAGCTCTTAAAAAGGAAATATTCGTACACATCATGCGAGGAATTTTCTTTTAGCTGATGGGGAAGCACTTGACAGGGTGCATTTCAAATGTTCGCATACCTAAACCCACGCCATTCGAAATTTTCTTATGCGAAATTGCTTTAGCCCCCGACGGAGGGGAGGCAGGGTTCTCTAATCGTAAATGCTAAGAAGCCAGCATTGCGAAATTTGAAATGCACCCCATTGGCAAGTTCACTGATCAAAATATTTCAGAATAAAGTAAATTTAGAGAGCAATGACAATCTGAATTTTATGGAAGAACGCAAAATGTCGTCGGGCAAAAAAAATGGCAATGGCGAAACCCGCCGCAGCTTTCTAAAAAAATCTACAGCCGCCGCGGCTATTGCTATGTCTCCTCCCCTTTTGGTAAAAGCCGGTGAAAAAGATGAAAAAATAGCGGGCATGTTTGAAAAGATCCCTCTGCAATTGACCATAAACGGTACGACAGTAAACACGGCCGTCGAGCCGCGGGTAACATTACTGGACTTTCTTCGTGAGCAGTTGGGCCTGACAGGCACTAAGAAAGGATGTGACCATGGGCAATGCGGCGCCTGCACGGTGCATGTGGACGGCAAGCGGATCAACTCCTGCCTCTCACTGGCCGTCATGAATCACGGTAAAACAATTACGACGATTGAAGGTCTCGCCAAGGGAGATGAACTGCATCCCATGCAAACAGCATTTATAAAACATGACGGGTTTCAATGCGGCTATTGTACACCGGGGCAAATTATGTCTGCCGTAGCCTGTGTTAGTGAAACCAATGCTGATAACCGTGACGAGATAAGCGAGTATATGAGTGGCAATATTTGTCGTTGTGGTGCTTATCCCAATATTGTTGACGCCATCATGGACGTAAAAAAAGGAGGGCAATAGCTATGATCAACTTTGAATACACAAGGGTATCAACCGTAAAAGATGCGGTCAATGCATTAACCAAAAATTCCACCGGTGGTTTTATTGCGGGTGGTACCAACCTGGTTGACCTGATGAAAAAAGGAGTCATGACTCCCACCCGTGTTATTGATATCAATAATCTTCCGCTCAGGCAAATTGAAGAAACGGACAAGGGAATATCAATTGGTGCCCTGGCCATCAACAGTGACGTAACTGCGCACGGTATAGTCAGGGAAAAATTCCCTTTGCTTATTATGGCACTAGAGGCCGGCGCATCCGGGCAGTTGAGAAATATGGCAACCGTGGGTGGCAATATAATGCAGCGAACCCGGTGCGTTTACTTTTATGATACGACAATGCCCTGCAATAAACGAAAGCCGGGCAGCGGTTGCGGCGCATTGCAGGGTTTCAATCGCATGCATGCCATCTTTGGCGCAAGTACCAGTTGCATTGCTGTTCATCCCAGCGACATGTGTGTGGCGCTGGCAGCATTGAATGCCGAAGTGAATGTAACCGGACCAAAGGGCGACCGGAAAATTTTATTTACCGATTTTCATCGTCTTCCGGGTGCAACACCTGAAAAAGACAACAACTTACAAAAAGGAGAATTGATAACCAGTGTCGCGATTCCCAAAAACAATTTTACCCATAGTTATTATTTAAAGATCAGGGACCGGACCTCCTATGCTTTTGCATTGGTTTCTGTGGCCGTGGCATTGGAATTAGATAACAACACGATTAAAACCGCAAGGCTTGCACTCGGTGGTGTGGCGCACAAACCCTGGCGGTTGAATGAGGTAGAAAAATTCCTGGCCGGTAAAACATTATCAAAAGAAACGATCAGCACGGCAGCCACGATGGCGATAAAAGGTGCAAAGTCGTATGGCCATAATGATTTTAAAGTAAAAATGGTTCCTGCGGCTATACAACAGGCATTACAATTAGTTTCTTCTCAAAAATCATAACTACAAACATGGATACTTTTTTCGATATAGAAACGCCGGGCTTTACCGACCGTGTGGATGGAAAGGATAAAGTGACTGGTGCTGCCCGTTATGCTGCCGAGCATAAGCTGCCGCAAATGACCTATGCCGTGATTGTCGGCAGCAGCATTGCAAAAGGAATGATCAAATTATTGGATACAAAGGCAGCGGAAAATGCTCCCGGTGTATTAGCCGTGATCTCACATTTAAATTCACCCAAAGTGCCGGGTTTCGCACCGGCTGATAAAAAAACAAATCCGGATGCAAGAGATTGGGAAGGGCTTAAAATTTTTTACAATAACCGTGTTTATTCAAATGGCCAGCCTATTGCCATTGTTGTGGCGGATACGTATGAGAGGGCTGTATATGCCGCTTCATTAGTAAAAGCACAATACGCCAAAGAAGAACATCATACAGACTTTTTAAAAAATCTTTTCAAAGCCAAAGGACCGAAAGAAGGCTGGGACCCTGCCGAATATAAAAGGGGTGAAGCGGATGCCTATAAAAAAGCACCGGTAAAAGTGGAAGAGGAATATATTCTTCCAATTGAAACACATAACCCAATGGAGATGCATGCCATCATTGCCAATTGGGAAGCCGATGATAAAGTAACCGTATACACAAAAACACAGGGACCAAAAGATACGCAGGATGCCATAGTGCAGGCTTTCAAATTGCCGGCAGCCAATGTAAAAGTAATTGCAGCATTTGTTGGCGGCGGCTTTGGCAGTGCCTTGCGCACCTGGCCGCATGAAATTGCAACAATAATAGCCGCCAAAAAAGTAAACCGCCCGGTGAAACTCATGCTGAGTCGCGACCAGATGTTTACCATGGTTGGTTATCGTCCCTGTGCCTGGCAAAAAATTGGCATTGGCGCCACAACGGATGGAAAATTATCAGGCATCACACATCATGCAATAGCTCAGACATCATCGTATGAAAATTTTACGGAAGGCATCGTGAATGTTTCAAAATTTTTATACGCTTGTCCCAATGTAAACACAAACTACAAACTATTGCCACTGGATGTAAGCACTCCCATCTGGATGCGTGGGCCCGGTGAAGCTACCGGCACTTTCGCATTGGAATCAGCATTGGACGAATTGTCGTATAAATTAAACCTTGATCCGATTGAGCTGCGCATTCGCAATTATGCCGAAACGGATCCGGAAAAAAATAAACCCTGGTCGAGTAAATACCTGAAAGAATGTTATCAAATGGGTGCAGAAAAAATCGGCTGGAGTAAGAGAAGTCAAACCCCCGGAGGCTTGACGGAAGAAGGTATGCAGGTTGGCTATGGCATGGGATCAGGAGTGTTTTTTGCCTTACGGTGGGCAGGCGCCGCCAAAGGAATTTTAAAAAACGACGGCTCGCTTATTCTGCAAAGTGCCGTAAGTGACATGGGGCCCGGTACGGCCACGGCTATGGTGAGTATTGCAACCGAACAAATGGGCATACCAAGAGAAAGGATACAATTCCAGTTGGGTGACACCAGTTTTCCGCCTGGTCCTACGCAAGGAGGTTCAGCAACGGTTTCCACTTTGGGATCTGCCGTTCATGAAGTATGTGAAGCGTTGAAACAACAATTGGTTCAACTGTCTTTAAAAGAAGGTACAGTATTTCATACCAAGGATATCCATACCGTAAAGCCGGAAGATCTTGTATTTGCAGATGGTAAAGTGGCATTAAAAACTAATCCTGCTGTGAATATGAGTTATGCCGATGTGTTGAAACAAAACAATATTCCGCAGATCGAGATTGTTAAGGAATCAAAAGGTGGTGAAGAACTAAACAAATATTCCATGTATTCATTCTCGGTTCATTTTACCAAAGTGCATGTGAATCCAATAACTGGCGTGGTGAAAGTAAAACAGGTAGTAACAACCGGCGATGCAGGAAAAATTGTCAATGAAAAAACAGCCCGCAGCCAAATGATCGGTGGTGTGGTCGGCGGCATTGGAATGGCATTAACGGAAGAAGCAATTATCGATCATCGCTACGGCCGGTATATCAATAACAACTTTGCCGACTACCATGTGCCGGTGAATGCCGATGTACCATTTATCGATGCATTATTTGTCAATAAACCTGACCCCGTCATCAACCCGATGGGTGCAAAGGGAATGGGAGAAATTGCGCTGATAGGCTATGCCTCCTCTGTAGCAAATGCTGTCTACAATGCTACGGGCAAAAGAATCAGGCAGTTGCCCATCACACCTGATAAACTGTTGTAGCAATTTATTGGCATTACCCTGCCGGTATGGCCCCTTTTTTGATCCAACATCATAAACACAAGTTTATGGATCAAAAAAAACTTGAAAAGCTGTTTGTAGACTACGAACATGCTTTTAACAAACTTGATATCGCCGCTATTGCCCATCACTATGCGGACAATTTCATCTCTGCCGGCCCCAAAGGAACAATTGCCCGGGATAAAAAAGATTTTTTAAGCAAGGCCAAACAAGCCAGTGATATGTATAAAAGTATCGGGCAAAAATCAGCCAAAATTTTAAGTAAGAAAATAATTCCTATTAGCAATGAATATGCAATGGTAACAGTTCATTGGGGCGTGACATTTGAAAAAACGGGTGATGAAGTGACTGAGTTTGATGTGAGCTACATTGTGCAGCAAATTGGGAATGAAACAAAAGTTATTCTTTTTGTTACTCACCAGGATGAAGAAGAAGCCATGAAAAAGCTGGGTTTAAAACCTGAAATGATCAGGTAATGTTTCAAAATACAAAAGTTCACAAGCTGAAAGTATATATTGTCAACTTGTGAACTTTTAACCCTGTTTGCCGACAGGCAGGCTTGTAAACTACAGAACTATATAAACTCCTTGATATCCTGCATCAGTCGTACAGCGATATTATTAGCTTTTGTTTCAAAATCACTTTCTGAATAAATGCGAATGATGGGTTCTGTATTGGACGTACGGAGATGCACCCAGTCGTTATCGAACTCTATCTTCAAACCATCATCAGTGTTAACGGGCTGATTCTTATATTTCTTTTTAATCTTTTCAAAAACAGCGTTTACATCAATTCCATCCTGCAGTTCCATTTTCTTTTTTGCAATGAAATAATCCGGGTACTGTCCCCTTAGTGACCGCATTCCGTTTTTGTGATTGGCCAAATGGCTAAGGAATAAACCAATGCCGATGAGGGCATCACGGCCGTAATGAAAGTCAGGAACAATGATGCCGCCATTTCCTTCACCACCGATCACAGCATTTACTTCCTTCATTTTTTTCACTACATTCACCTCTCCCACTGCCGACGGAAAATATTCCCCCCCGTTCTTTAATGTTATTTCTTTAAGGGCCTTGGTGCTGCTCATGTTACTGACGGTATTCCCTTTTGTGTTGCGTAACACGTAGTCAGCAACCGCTACCAGTGTATATTCTTCGCCAAACATGCTTCCATCTTCATTGACAAAACACAGACGATCTACATCGGGATCAACGGCAATACCTAAATCAGCCTTTTGTTTTACCACTTCGCTGCTAAGCTGTACCAGGTTTTCAGGCAACGGTTCCGGGTTATGAGCAAACTTACCCGTTACTTCACCATTCAGTACAATCACTTCTTTTATACCTAATGCTTTTAATAAGGCCGGAACATAAGTTGCGCCGGTAGAATTAACAGCATCCACTACTATCTTCAGCTTTTTCGCAGCAATAGCATCGGCATGCACCAGTGGATATGCCAGTACTGCGTCAATATGTTTTTGTAAATAGCTATCATCAATGGTAACGGTACCCAACTTATCGACAGGGATAAAATTGAATTCTTCTTTTGCTGCCAGCTCCAATACTTTGGCGCCTGTTTCGGCGGAAATAAATTCGCCATCGCTGTTCAGCAACTTCAGTGCGTTCCATTCTTTGGGATTATGACTGGCTGTAAGTATAATACCGCCATCCGCATTTTCCATCTTTACCGCAACCTCGACAGTAGGTGTAGTGGAAAGTCCGAGATCGACAACGTTTATCCCCAGGCCGGTTAATGTGCTTACAACAAGATCACGAACCATGGCGCCGCTAATGCGGCCGTCGCGACCTACAACGATCTTTGTTGATTTATTTTTACCGGAAATAATTGTACCGTAAGCAGCGGTAAATTTTACTACATCCAATGGAGTGAGATTTTCCCCTGGTTTTCCGCCGATAGTTCCCCTAATGCCAGAAATACTTTTAATTAATGCCACAAATTCCTAATTGTATGATTAAAGGTTTAATGATTGCTATCGCAAAACTGCGAACAAGCAAGTCGGGTTTCAAAGGTATGGATGTTGAAACCCTGTTCTTAATGAAGAGATTTTCAACGGGCAACAAAAATACGGATTTAAGCGGCAGGAAATTATAGCCTCCTTACATTTGTGCAAACGTTGCGATGGCGAAAGAATCCTGGTACAAAGAATGGTTCAATTCTCCTTTTTACCACAAGCTATATTTTGAAAGGGATGACAGTGAAGCTGAAGCCTTTATTCTTCAACTGGTTAAATATTTGAAACCTGTACCGAACAGTCGTATGTTAGATATTGCCTGCGGAAAAGGCCGTCATAGTAAAACATTGGCGTCTCTTGGTTATGATGTGACCGGCATTGATATTTCCCCTGATAGTATCGAATGGGCCAGGAAATATGAAAATGAAACCCTGCATTTTTTCCTGCATGATATGCGGCTGCCCTTCTGGGGAAACTATTTTGACTACGCTTTTAATTTCTTTACCAGCTTTGGTTATTTCAATACCCGTCGTGAACATGATGATACAATCAGGACGATCGCTTCCGGGTTAAAAGCCGGCGGATTGCTGGTGATTGACTATTTAAACACACATTACTCAGAAGACCACCTGGTAGCTAATGAAATAAAAAAGATCGGCGACACATATTACGAAATTCACCGATGGGATGACGACGCTCACTTTTATAAAAAAATTACGATCACTGATCCAACATTAAAATCGCCGCTTGAATTCACGGAAAAAGTTGTCAAGTTCTCGCTGGGTGACTTTACGGATATGTTCAGTTACCAGGGCCTGCAGGTGCAGGAAGTATTTGGTGATTATCATTTCCAGTCTTACGATATAAGGAAAACGCCGAGGCTTATCATCATTGCGCAAAAAAAGATCAATGAACCTGCAGATAAAGAAAAAAGATTATATAGCGATGGGCGAAGGACGGATGCGCTGACATGATAAAAAGTCAGGACCACTGCTTTTATTTTTTGAATACATTATTTTTAATAAAATATTCTCCTGATGAAAAGACAACTATGCTTGCTGATTGCAATCTCTTCCTTCGCCACTTTTGCGAATGCTCAAAACAAAGTAAATAGAGACACGATCAATCCCAAACTGACGGAAGTCTGGTCCCCTGTTCCCCCTATTGTTACACCGGGCAAGACCAGCAGTGATGCACCATCAGATGCTATTATTTTATTTGATGGAAAAAATTTGGATCAATGGCGTTCTGTAAATAATCCGGATCAACCGGCCGCATGGCCTGTAGAAAAAGGAGTTTTTACAGTGAAAAAAGGAACAGGCAATATAGAAACCAAACAATCTTTTACCGATTATCAACTACACCTTGAATGGCGCATACCGGAAGTAATACATGGCGAAGGACAGTCCCGCGGCAACAGTGGCCTGTTTCTCGCATCAACTGGTAAAGGTGATGAGGGATACGAAATACAAATACTCGATTGTTACAATAATAAGACCTATGTCAATGGACAGACCGGTAGTGTGTATAAACAAGCCATCCCATTAGCCAATGCCTGTAAAAAACCCGGTGAGTGGCAAACCTATGACATCATATGGACAGCCCCCCGTTTTAATGAAGATGGCACATTGAAATCGCCCGGCCGGGTTACTGTGATTCACAACGGCATACTGCTTCAAAATAATACTGAAGTAAAAGGTGAAACGGTCTACCGCGGTCAGCCTTCGTATGAAAAACATGGGCCTGCATCAATCAAACTGCAGGATCATGGCGATCCCAGCGAGCCAATCAGCTTTCGCAATATTTGGATTCGTCCATTGTAGTGTTATTGGCTAACGACCTCAGCTTCTTTATTGGTTATATTTTCTTCAGTAGCCGCGGGGTCAGGCATCGGTGTATCATTAATGATCCGCAATTGCAAATCGGCATTTAAAATAAAATGATAGTGATGCTCGCGGAGTAATTTTTTCGTTACCTCATCTTCCAACAAAACAGCAACCAACTCTTTAGCTGCTGCGGATTGACTAACGGTATTAAACCGGCCATTAGTGACCTTTACATTGAATGAACAGGATGGTTTCCTGTTACGGTTCCCTTTTTCAAAATCAGTTCTGTTTAAACCGAGTCTTTGTTCTTCAGTGGCCGACTTCTTCAATAAAATCCTAATAACTGGCAAGTACTTATTCCAGATTTGTGTGTACATACAAACTCATTTACAGGTAAAAAAATACTGGCAGCTCTACAAATTTACTGATCAATTGCTCCGAAACCATCATTTAATTTTGCCGGCTGGCAATTCCTTGAATGCAGGCAGGCCTTTTTGCTCGATCAAATTTTTTAAAAACTGGTGTAAGTTTTGCCGTCTCAACCTTTTATCCCCGGTTTTGCTTTGTTGAAAAAAAAGCCGGGTTACTTATTTTCTGCTCCTTAATTTAAATAAAAAAATCATGAAGCGACCTGTACTCGTTCTGCTATGTGCTTACGCATCTTCTGCGCAGTCACCATAGGAAGAAGTGTCCAATGCGATAAAAGATTATGTTGATGCGTTTTACTATGGCGACACCGCCAGGATTCATCAAAGCATCAGCCGTGATGTTGTAAAATATGGATATTATATCCCGAAAGGCAAAACGGTTTACGAGGGTGAGCCGATGTCATTCCAGGAAATGATTAACTACGCAGCTGATGTAAAGAAACGCGGCGTAAACCCTAACGTGGAGAAATTTCCCAAAAAAATAGAAGTGCCCGATGTGCAGGATCAAACTGCCAATGCAAAGCTGACGGCCTGGTGGGGAACGGATTATTTACTACTTGCCAGGCTACAGGGACGCTGGATGATCACACATGTATTGTGGCAGTCACCACCGCCAAAAAATAAATGCTAATTTGCCGTAAAAGGTTTTATGCTAACCAGCTTTTCCAAAACAGCAACTGCGTATATGATCATACTGCTCATTTTAGCCTGGCTGGCTCCCGCATTGCAACTATATATCTTGTTGCATAATGTTCCCGGCAATGGTCTTACTTACCTGCAGGCCGCGGGTCGGTTTCTACTTTTCTTTACCATACTCACCAACCTTCTTGTTGCCATCTCCATTACCTCAATCCTCTTAGCCCCGCAATCAAAGTGGGGACAATTTTTTTCAAAGCCCACTACGTTAACCGCCGTAGCGCTTTACATTTTTATCGTCGGCCTTGTATACAATATTATTTTACGCAACATCTGGGAGCCGGTTGGCCTGCAAAAATGGGTGGATGAAGCTTTACATGTGTTGGTACCCCTGTTATTTATTTTCTTCTGGTTATTTTTTGTGCCGAAGGGAAATTTGAAATGGCGTCATGCATTTTCCTGGCTCATCTACCCTGCACTATATCTTATCTATGCCGTGCTAAGAGGAGCCACGGAAGGATTCTATCCCTATCCTTTTATTGATGCAGGCCAGCTTGGCTATAACAGGGTCTTAATAAATGCAACAGGCCTGCTGCTTGTCTTTATTATCGCAGGCTTTTTATTTATAGGAATTGATCAGTTAAAGAGGCCAGCGCTAAAACCCGTTTAAAGGGCTGCTCGTTCAAATTTTTAAGAAAATATTTCGCAATGGCTATTTTTGGCAAAAGAATTTCATGATCTCTTACAACCCGAAAGATTGGTTCACTTACCTTTTTCGCTTTCATAAAGCTGATACCGTTCGCAAACTGGCGCCACTTATTATAGGAATTTGCGTTTATTCTGCACTCATCGCTTTTCTCGAGTTGGAATATTGGAAACTTTCAGCCAACAGTTATGTTAAGAATATCCCTGTGATGCATACATTATTGGGTTTTGCGATTTCCATGTTGCTGGTGTTTAGAACGAATACGGCTTATGATCGCTGGTGGGAAGGCCGCAAGCTTTGGGGAAGCCTGGTTAATAATAGCCGTAACCTCGCTTTAAAACTTTCATCTTTTTTGGCCATTGAGGAAAATGCACAACGCTCTTTTTTCAGGAAAATTATACCGGCTTACGCTTACAGCCTGCACAATCATCTGCATTCCGAAAAAATACGTATAGAGCTTTTTGAAGATGAAGAGCACGGCCATGTATTTAAAAAAATCGATCAAAACAAACATGTTCCTAACCAGATAGCATTGCTTATATTTCATCATGTACAAAAATTGTATAAAGAAAACAAAATCACCGGTGACCAATTGATCGTTCTTAATAGCGAACTACAATCCTTTACTGATATTTGCGGCGCCTGCGAACGCATCAAAAACACTCCCATCCCTTTTTCTTATAGTGTATTTATCAAGAAATTTATTTTTATTTATGTAATGACATTGCCGTTTGGGTATGTATTCTCACTTGGTTATTATGTTATCCCTGTAGTGGCCATTGTGTTCTATGTATTGGCAAGTCTTGAATTGATCGCAGAGGAGATTGAAGACCCTTTTGGCGGTGATCCAAATGATGTTCCATCGGAGAAATTAGCGGCAACCATTCATCGCACCATTGCAGAAATTATTTAAACGGTCCCCTCCTAAAAAGCAGAAAGCAATCACCATGACTAAAAAAGCCTGTACGGTCATTTTCATTGTAGCAATCACCTCTTCGCATGCACAGCAAAAGCCGGACAAACTCACTGTTGAAAAAATAATGCGTGATCCTAAGTGGATCGGCACTTCGCCTTCATCACCACAATGGAGCGCTGATGGGAAGACTATTTTCTTCAATTGGAATCCCGATAAGGCCATAGCAGATTCGTTATACTATATCACACTGGAAAATAAGGTGCCGGTTAAAGCCAGTGTTTTTCAAAAACAAGCTCTTCTTACTGCTAATTCCCTTGTATATAATAAAAACAGGACAGCGTATGCTTATACAAAAGATGGAGATGTTTTTTATACAGATATAAAATTGGCTAAAACAAAAAGGATCACCGAAACAACTGACAATGAAAGCAACCCACAATTTTCGTTCAATGATCGGAAAGTCATTTACAATCGCAGCCAAAACCTTTATGCCTGGAATATCGCCACGGGAGAAACACAGCAACTTACTAATCTTAAAAGTGGAACAGCGGGTCAGAGCGGAGGAGCAGCTACACGGGGCGTTGCCACTTCGTCAAGGACAAGCACCGAAATTCTCAGCCAGCAGGAAACCTGGTTAAAAAGAGATCAACTGCAATATTTTGAAGTATTGCGTTCAAGGAAAGAAAAAAAAGATGAAGCAGAAAAATACACCAACGCAACTAAGCCAAAAGAATTACGCAGCATCAGCATTGAGGATAAAATTTTGCAAGGCTTAGCCATTAGCCCTGATGGCCGCTTTGTGAGTTATCGTTTGTCAAAACCAGTATCAAATCAAAAGACAACGATTGTTCCCAATTTTGTAACAGAAACGGGCTTCACGACAGATATACCTGCCCGTACAAAAGTAGGTGCAGCAGAAGGCAGCACTGAATTCTTTATCTACGACCGGGAAAGAGATACTGTATATGCTGTGAAAATTGATTCTATCCCCGGTATTAACGATCTGCCCGATTATGTAAAAGATTATCCAAAACAGTTGGAAGAAAGAACAAAAGAACCTGTAGCCCGGGCTGTTACTGTTTTTGGTCCTTATTGGTCGCCAAACGGAACGCATGCAGTTGTTGATCTTCGTTCGCAGGATAATAAAGATCGCTGGCTGATGACATGGGACCGGTCATCCAACCAATTGAAATTATTAGATCGTCAGCGTGATGAAGCGTGGATCGGAGGCCCGGGGATCTTTGGCAATATTGGCTGGACAGATGAAAATACCCTTTGGTTTCAGTCCGAAGCAACTGGCTACTCCCACCTTTATACCATCAACGTAGTGAAAGCAGAAAAGAAAGCTCTGACGGCCGGCAACTACGAGATACAACGGGCACAACTTTCCAACGACAAGAAATATTTTTATATCACTACCAACGAAGTACATCCCGGAGAACAACATTTTTATCGCCTGACCATTGCCAGTGGTAAGAGGGAAAGATTAACTACGCAAATGGGGGCTAACCAGGTAAGCCTTTCACCTGACGAAAAATATTTAGCCATATTATATTCTTATTCTACTAAACCATGGGAATTGTATTTACAGGAAAATAAAGTAGGTGGCAAAACAGAGCAAATAACCGTCAAGGCTCAAAGCGAGGAGTTTAAAACCTATGCCTGGAAAGATCCTGAGGTAGTAACATTTCCTGCCCGGGATGGAGCCAATGTGTATGCAAGATTATACAGGCCCACCAACCCCCATTCCAATAAGCCAGCCGTTTTGTTTGTACATGGAGCCGGTTATTTGCAAAATGCTCATAAATGGTGGAGCCAGTATTTCAGGGAATACATGTTTAACAATCTGCTCGCCGACAATGGTTACTACGTATTGGATGTTGATTATCGTGGCAGTGCGGGTTATGGCCGGGACTGGCGCACAGGCATTTACCGGTTTATGGGTGGCAAAGACCTGAGTGATCATGTAGACGGTGTAAACTGGCTGGTAAAAAAATTTGGTGTTGACCCGAAACATGTCGGTTTATATGGTGGATCATACGGTGGATTTATTACGCTGATGGGAATGTTCAATGAGCCTAATACATTCGCCGCAGGCGCAGCATTGAGACCCGTTACAGACTGGGCAAATTATAATCACCCTTACACGTCCAATATTTTGAATGAGCCTTTTACCGATTCAATTGCCTATCGTAAAAGTTCTCCATTTTATTTTGCAGAGGGCTTGAAAGGCGATCTCCTTATCTGCCATGGCATGGTGGATGTAAATGTGCACTACCAGGACGCTGTAAAGCTGGCTCAACGATTGATCGAATTAGGAAAAGATAATTGGGAACTCGCATCTTACCCAATGGAAGATCATGGATTTATTGAACCCAGTAGTTGGACAGATGAGTATAAAAGAATCTTTAAACTGTTTGAGAGAGTATTGAAAAGTGAAAGGTGAAAACCAGAAAAGCCCCGTAGGGGCGTGATGTTTGTAGAAGGAATGGTGTTGATTGAATGAGCTCCGTAGGAGCGATATAATTGATGAATAGAATTACAGTTGTACAAGAGTGCAACAGACGATGATAGAAGCAATGCAGATAGAAACCATAAACCACAAACTTCTCTATATTTGTACCTCAACAAAAAAAGGTCATGGCCAAACAAATCGAAGATTTTGATGCGAACCTGGCAGGCGAAGAAGGAAAAACAGAAGAGACGAAAAGCAACTGGTTCAAACGCATAAAAAAAGGGATCAATACCAAAACCTCGGAAAAGAAAGAAACACCGGAGGGGCTATGGACAAAATGCCCTAATTGTAATTATATCTGTACGATCTCTGAACTGCGGGAACACCTGTTTGTATGCCCGAAATGCAACTATCATCACCGCGTCAACAGTGCGGAATATTACGATATTCTTTTTGACAATGGAGAGTACGATGAGTTGTTTGAAAATATCCGCAGCAAAGATTTCCTGGAATTTACCGACCTGAAACCGTATAAAAAAAGATTGGAAGAAATATGGAGTAAAACAGACCTGAAAGACTCAATGCGGGTGGCAGTCGGAAAAGTTGGCGGCTATGATATTGTAATTGCTTGTATGGATTTTGAATTTATCGGAGGTTCGCTCGGTAGTGTGATGGGTGAAAAATTTTCCCGGGCAGTTGACTACTGCCTCCAGCATAAGATGCCTTATATGGTTATAAGCAAAAGCGGTGGCGCCCGAATGATGGAAAGTGCATTTTCGCTGATGCAACTGGCCAAAACAAGCGGTAAACTATCACAACTGAGTGATGCCAAACTGCCCTATATTTCTTTATTAACTGATCCTACCTTTGGCGGTATCTCTGCCTCCTTTGGCATGTTGGGCGATTTAAATATTGCTGAACCCGATGCATTAATTGGATTTGCCGGCCCAAGGGTAATTAAAGAAACAATTAAAAAAGACCTGCCGGAAGGTTTCCAGCGAAGTGAATTTGTATTGGAGCATGGGTTTTTGGATTTCATCGTGCCGAGGAATGAGTTGAAACAAAAATTGGCAACCGTATTAGGTCTTTTTAAAAATTAATAACAACAATTTTGCATTTAGCAACCCTGGCCAAGGCCGGGGTTCATTATATTTAAAAGCCTTTAACCGGGCTTCCTATATTTGTAGATTAGTGGTGTATGAACGAAATAAAAAACAGGTCGGCCTATCATGAATACTTCATTGATACGAAATATGAAGCAGGAATGGTCTTGTTGGGTACTGAGGTAAAATCAATAAGAGGTGGCAAAGTAAGTTTTAATGATAGTTATTGTTTAATTCATAAAGGAGAAGTGTGGATTAAGTCGTTGCATATTGCTGAATACTCACATGGCAATCTCAATAATCATGACCCGGTACGTGACCGGAAGTTGTTATTGCAAAAGCGAGAGATCAAAAAAATAGAAGCAAAACTGAAAGAAAAAGGTTTTACCCTCGTGCCGCTCCGAATGTACCTGAATGAAAAAGGATTAGTAAAAATTGAGATTGGTCTTGCCAAAGGGAAAAAACTGCATGACAAACGGGAAACTCTCAGGAAAAAAGACGTGGAGCGGGAAATGAAGCGTTATATCAAATAAATAATATCCGCCGTTACCTTATTTAAGCATGGTTTTTGACAATCATCGCACCATACCGGGGCATGATTCTATGATGAAAATTGTGCGTGGCTTCTTCCATCAACGGAAGATCAACCGGCAAAAAAATAAACACTAAGTGGATGAAAAAACTGATCCTGCTCGCTTTTATAATTGTTTCAATACAATCCTCCTCCCAATCCGTTTTTGGATACTGGTATGGTAAAGCCAATGTAAAAACAAAAAGCTCGGCCAGCAATTATTTGGTCGAACTAATTCTGCAACCCGGCAAGGGCCAGGTAAATGGAATCCTTAGCTATTACTTTAAAAATACATTTCGCAGTGTACAGGTAAAGGGAACCTATGATACCAAAACCCGTCAACTAAGATTGTTTGACATACCGGTTACCTACTATGGTTCGTTGAGCACTATGGAAGTGGATTGTATGATGAACCTGCTGGCTACTTTGCGGGTAGCAAAAGCCGGATCAAATCTCGTAGGTAGCTTCCTGGGCATGCCGGATAATAAATACATGTGTGTTGATGTAAACTTTAATCTTGTACTCAGCGCTGATATGAGCAAGCAAGACTCAGTGCTGACAGCTTTACGAAACTTTAAAGAAGCCAACCAGGTTTGGAAACCTACTACATTCGATACACTGCCACCGGCAGTAACCGTATTACAGCGAAAAGTAATCAACTATGTGGTAGAAAATCAATTCAAAGAAAGAGAAAACGTGGTCGCTGACGAAATAGAGGTAGATTCTGATTCATTAAAAGTTGATTTTTACGATAATGGCGAAGTAGATGGGGATTCTATTTCTGTATTCTTCAACAACCAGCTGATGGCTTTTTCACAAAAGTTGAGTACAAGATCGCTTCATTTTGATATTGCGCTCGATAACAGCAAAGACTTAAATGAATTGAGTATGTTCGCCGACAATCTCGGCAGCATACCACCCAATACTGCGTTGATGATTGTAACAGACGGCGAGAAAAAACACCAGATACGACTGTCGAGCAATTTTGAAAAGAATGCCACGATCAGGATTCGAAAGAAGAAGTGATACCCTTCAAACCTCCCTAAAGGGGAGGCTTTGGACTCCGATTGAAAAGGGATATCTTCTTTAACCCGCAAGGTTTTTTCCTATTTTTTAAATACGAATAGTTTTATACTCACCTCTTCTTACCAATAGGATAATTATTCATCAAAAGCATCTTCAATAAGCAGGGGCTGTGCGATGGAGGCCTCCCTTTAGGGAGGTTGGGAGGGTTTACAATGAAAAAGCGGTAATATGCCTATTGTTCACCAGGTATTCTTCCAGCCATTTCAATTTTTTCACCCGGATGGATGCCTCTACCGAAATGATGATTTTATCATCTCTTAGTTCCAATCGTTTTTCTTCAACCGAAATTCCCTGGTCCCTGATAGCGGCCAGAATTTCATCCCTGAAATGACTGTTACTTTTTTCCATCTCAAAAACGAGATCCCTTCCCTGCTTTCGTGGCCGGAAAACTTTATTGATCCATTTGCTGGAAAAAACAATGAATAGGGCTGCCGCTATAAATGTTCCGGCTAGATAAAATTCGCCAAAACCAATCGCCATACCCACGGCAGCAGATAACCAGATGATGCCAGCTGTGGTCAAACCCGACACATCGATCTTATCCTTGAAAATCACACCTGCGCCAATAAAACCAATACCGCTTACAACGTAAGATGCAATACGGGTAGCTTCTTTGTCGCCGCCGCCAATTTTATAAGAAAGAATCGTGAACAGTGCAGAGCCGAGACAAATAACAGTAATCGTTTTTAACCCGGCCGCTTTATCCTTCAATTCCCGCTCGAGACCCAGAATCATACCGGCGGCAACAGCGAGCAATGCTTTATAAAGGTCTAATATTTCCCAATGGTCAATCATAAAACCACAAACCCCTAACGGGGCTTATCCTCCGTGTTTTGTAAGTTGCTTAAGTATCGAACTTTCAACACCAAAAGACAAACGAAATAATTAAGTATTTCACAGCTTCATTGATCGGCGGCCGTGAAAAAATAATACTATGCTTCCAGTCGGCTTTGTGCGGCGGCAAGCCTCCCTTTAGGGAGGTTTGGAGGGTTCGGGTTTTAAAACAACTCCGGCTGATTATCATCCTTTTTTTCTTTCACCCACTCCATCTGCACACTCTTATTGTAGTCAAGCAATTTCGTGCCAACTGTTTTCCATCCCATCACTTCAGCCACCTTCGCTATTTTGAACTTTGCTTTACGCACCTGGTCACCTCTTCCACTCTGTACTGCCAATATCGGCTCGGCATCTGTAGATACAGCTTCGAGATAGTTGCCATCTCCTTCTTTAATGAAGAAGAATTTATTTTTCAACGTAGTGGTTTCAATCCTGAACCGCTTTACATTGAATTGCAGATTTTTCTTGTCGAGATAAATGGCGGAAATCACTTTTTCCGGATCAAATTTTTCGATGAGCAAAATATTCTCCGCATCAAAACGCTGTGTCATTTCCTGGTCGGTGATCATATAGTTACCATCATTGAAAACAACCAGTATTTTATCTTCTGCTTCAAAGCTTCCCAGTAAGATTCCTTTTTCATCAGCATTAAGCCTGCCAAACTTATCGTCGAACCAAAGTTTTCTTCCGCTAAGAGTGGCCTTGCCGGCTTCCTTAAATTTGACGGACTTTATCGGGTATTTTGTTACGGTTATTCCTTTGCTGTTGCGCCCCTGGATATCTAATTCTTCAAAATAATAATCAAACTCTTTTTTATGCGCTGATGATGCCGGGCTCAGCACAATTTTTACCACTTCCGCTTCGCCATTGGGATTAACACTCAGGTAATGTACTTTACTCTTTTCTTCACCACCGGTAAGGTTATATTCTTTATCTCTTGTTATACCCGTAACATTAAATCGCTTTGCAAAGCTTTTTTGCTTTCCGTCAAAGTAAATCATGTTATAAGTAGTGCGTTCGTCGTTCTTCTGAAAAACCGCTGCATGTAAAATGTCCTTGCCGATGAAAACCTTTTCCTGCACCTTCACCACTTTCATCACGCCTTTTTTGGCAAAAACAATAATATCATCCAGGTCCGAACATTCCAGCAAAAACTCGTCTTTCTTCAGTCCTGTGCCGATAAATCCTTCTTCCCGGTTCACGTAAACCTTTGTATTGGCAATGGCTACTTGTTTGGCTTCGATTACTTCCAATTGTTTGATCTCTGTTTTTCTCTCCCGGCCCTTACCATATTTCTTCAACAGGTTTTCATAATACGCCACCGCAAAATCAACCAGGTTGTTCAGATCATATTTCACCTGTTTAATGTCAGCTTCGAGTCCCTTGATCTGTGCATTCAGTTCATCAATATCCAACCGGTAGATACGACGTACCGGTTTTTCAGTAAGCTTGAGGATATCTTCCCTTGTGATTTCTCTTTTTAATTGCTTTTTGAAAGGAACAAAAGCTTTGTCGATAGCATCAATTACTTTATCCCATGTCTCGTGTTTTTTCTCGAGTTCCTTGTATATCTTTTCTTCAAAGAATATTTTTTCTAGCGAAGTATAGTGCCATTTTTCCTGAAGTTCACCCAGTTTGATCTTCAGCTCCTGCTCCAGCAGATCCTTCGTTTTATCGGTTGAAATCTTCAACAGATCCTCTACACCCAAAAACTGCGGTTTCATATCCACGATCACACAGGCGTTGGGTGAAATGGACGTTTCGCAATCGGTGAATTTATACAGGGCATCGATGGTAATGTCGGGAGAAATCCCCGGTGCCAGGTCAACCTGGATCTCAACATCAGCCGCTGTATTATCCGTCACCTTTTTGATCTTGATCTTTCCCTGGTCATTGGCTTTTACAATGGAGTCCATCAATTGTGATGTAGTAACACCATAGGGAACACTTTTAATCGCCAGCGTTTTTTTATCGACTTCTTCAATATGGGCTCTTACTTTTATTTTGCCACCCCGCTTACCCTTGTTATAATCGGTGACATCGATCATTCCGCCCGTTTGAAAATCGGGATACAATTCAAACTTCTTTCCGCGCAAATATTTTATCGATGCGTCGATCAGCTCGCAGAAATTGTGCGGCAATATTTTCGTTGACAAACCTACCGCGATACCGTCTGCGCCTTGCGCCAACAGCAGCGGGAACTTCATGGGCAACGTAACAGGCTCGTTCTTGCGACCATCATAGCTCAATTGCCATTCAGTGGTTTTATTATTGAACGCCACCTCCAGCGCAAACTTGCTGAGTCTTGCTTCAATATAACGGGGAGCGGCGGCATCATCTCCTGTTCTTACATCACCCCAGTTACCCTGTGTTTCGATCAACAGGTCTTTCTGCCCCATATTCACCAATGCATCACCGATACTGGCATCACCGTGCGGGTGGTATTGCATCGCCTGGCCAATGATATTGGCTACTTTGTTGAAACGGCCATCGTCCATTTCCTTCATGGCATGAAGGATACGGCGCTGCACCGGTTTCAATCCATCCTCTATTGCAGGAACAGCTCTCTCCAATATTACATAGGAAGCATAATCCAAAAACCATGTTTTGTACTGGCCATGAATACCGCTGTCGTTGTTTTCTATCTGTTCTGTATTTTTTGCTTTGGACATAATTTTTTAAATGCAATAAAATGTTCAATGATCAATGTTCAATTTTCAATGCTCAAAGAAAATACCCGTGATCAGCTCTGTACATCTAATATTCAAATTTTATTTATTGTCTTTGCCTTTTTTGAGCTTATTCTTTTCAGCAGTTTCAATACTCCTTGCAAATATGGCAATTAACTCTTCAGTCTCTTTATATACACCATCGACTTTTGAAACAGGCTTTATCAATGCTTTCTTGATAATTATTTTTAATGCCGACCGGCATTCTTTGAGTTCCTTCAAAACAACACCCAGCTTATGGATAAAATCATTTCTGGATTCCGCTCCCTGTACCTCACCATAATTAAATGTTGGTGAGATGCATGATTTTATCAACTGTCCTGCAATATAATTCCCAGCTCTTGAATTGGGCAATGCTTCAACCACATCAATCATCCTGCAACTTTAATTTACCAACCTGTCCTCAAGATCATATTTTCGATTCTCCATAATTGAAAATTGCGCATTGAAAATTGAACATTGAACATTTCTACGATTTTCAACCAGAAATCTCTCCTTACCCTTCCGCCTCTTTCGTCTCACTCACCACTTCTTCTTTTCCCTTTGCACCGGCCAACTTCACATCAAAATCTTTCCATCCTTTATTGACATCGCCGGTTACTTCAATTTTTCCTTCGCTGATCAATTGTTTCATCCGCCACATCAGGAACACGTCGCCGGTCTTTATCTTCATCCGGTGCAGCGTATTGGTCAGCACACGGGTCGCTTTTTGCCATTCACCAGTGAGGTTCTTGATGATCTCCGCATCATAAAATGTTTCGTCCTTGCTGGCAATCTTCTTACCGCCTTCCAATATTCTTACCAGCCCATTTTCTTCACACAACTTTCTCCATTCATCCGGATCCACTTCAAACTCACTCAATGTAATAGGGCGGGCCAGTTTTTTGGCTTTCAAAAACTCTTTCGGCTGAATTTCACTCAGCCACGAAGGATAAAATATTTGCCCTTTTTCATTGATGAAAGGCAGATTGTTCAAATACAACACCATCACTCGTCCTGCAAACTCACTCATTTGTGACATGAGCCAGTAATAGCCGCTCACATCATGCTGGTTTTGCCCCATCCAGATCCAGAGTTGTTCGGCCGGTTCGTTGGCTAGCTTTTCTTTGATGGTCTTTACGGTTTCGCGGTCATCAAATTTCACTTGATTAGTACCTGCATAGTGTGAACCTTCCAACAATCCCATCCACCAGTTATAACGTGCCTGCCAGCCTTCTTCGGTTTCGAGAGCAGTCAAAGGTCCTACGGCAAAATCATCTTTTATCTGGATCACTTCACCCGCCAGGGTTTCATCCTGTTCGATCACCTGTTTCATCAGGTCTACCTCTGATTCATTAAAAACGATATGTATCATACTGCTTTGTCTTTATGTATAAAAATCAGATCACCCGGTGCATCTTCTTTGCCCGCAACGGCTTTCTTCAGCGATGATCCTTCCAGGTAATATTTTTCAAAGCCGGCACTGTTCAGCGCAGCTTCTACAATGGGTTTATGACTTCCCCATGTTTCTATCTGTATCGTCGGTTTAAATCTTTCCAATACCGGCAATATCTCCGGTATCACCACTTCCTCATAACCTTCGATATCACATTTTAAATAATCGATCTTTTCAAAACTCTCAAACAGCTCTTTGGCTTTTTTCATTTCCGCTTCAAATGAAAACTCATACTCTGAAAGAGCCTTATTATTCTTCTCATCATAAATATGTGGCAACCCTGTGCGGAGATAACCAAAATGATCCGGCGTTACCAAATGCACTTTTTTATTTTCTTTTCCGAGTGCATAAGGAAACAGCGTTATGTTCTTTCTGTTCTTACAGGTCCAGTGGATGATTTTTGTGTAAAGCGGTACCGGCTCGATGGCAATCACTTTGCCTTTTTCTCCTACCCATTTGGAAAACAATTTGGTGAAATAGCCGAGGTTAGCACCAATATCCACCACGGTATCCCCTTCTTTGATCAGTTGCTTGGCGAAGTAGTGATACTTATACCCCTCATCCGATTTTAACAACCCCGTATTGTATAAAAAAAAGAATCCCCTGTTGAGCAGTTTCAAATAGTTCTCCTGGCCCAGCAACCTGAATAAATATGCTTTGATCTTTTTTTTCATAAATTAATATGACAGTTGACCGATGTCAGTTGACAGTTAAAGGCCTAAGGCATATAATTGCAATTACTGATAACGGCTATTGAACTTTTGAACCTCTTAAACTTCCTTTTCCTCCACTATATCCAGCTCCACTTTCAGGTTATTGATGATAAACTCCTGCCTTTCCATGGTGTTCTTGCCCATGTAATATTCCAGCAATTGCTGAATATGATCGCCATGCTCCAGGTTCATTAGCGTGGTCTTCATTTCAGGGCCAATAAAACGGCCAAACTCATCAGGCGATATTTCGCCCAATCCTTTGAAGCGGGTGATCTCCGGTTTGCCGCCCAACTTTTTGATCGCCGCTTTTTTCTCTTCCTCGCTATAGCAGTAAATCGTTTCCTGTTTGTTCCTTACCCGGAACAATGGCGTCTCCAGTACATGCACATGATTATGCTTTACCAGGTCAGGAAAGAATTGCAGGAAGAAGGTCATCAGCAACAAACGGATGTGCATACCATCCACATCGGCATCGGTAGCAATTACGATATTATTAAAACGCAACCCATCCAGTCCATCCTCAATATTCAAGGCATGTTGCAGCAGGTTGAACTCTTCATTTTCATACACCACTTTCTTCGTCAGGCCATAACTGTTCAGTGGCTTACCCCGCAAGCTAAACACTGCCTGCGTTTCTACATTCCGGGATTTGGTAATAGAACCACTGGCACTATCACCTTCGGTAATGAAGATGGTCGTCTCCGCCTGCTTCGCTACAAAATCCTCCTTGCCCCTCGATGGCGGATCATCATTCAGGTGAACACGGCAATCACGCAGTTTCTTATTATGCAGGTTGGCTTTCTTGGCTCTTTCATTCGCCAGCTTTTTAATGCCTGCCAGTTCCTTACGTTCCCGTTCGCTTTGTTCGATGCGTTTCTTCAAACCATCCGCCACCATCGGATGCTTGTGCAGGTAATTGTCCAGTTCTTTGGCAAAGAAATCAATCATAAACTGGCGCATGCTCTTACCCCCTTCTTCCACGTATTGCGAACCCAGTTTTGTTTTCGTCTGGCTTTCAAACACCGGTTCTACCACCCTTACTGACACCGCCGCTACAATACCCGTGCGGATATCCGAGGCATCATAATCTTTCTTATAAAACTCCCGGACTGTTTTTACATACGCTTCCCTGAAGGATTGCTGGTGTGTACCACCTTGTGTAGTGTGCTGGCCATTCACGAAGCTGTAAATGTCTTCACCATAATCATTGTTGTGCGTTATGGCTACTTCAATATCATCACCACTCAGGTGAATGATAGGATAGCGTATCTCGTCTTCATTGGTCTTGCGTTGCAGCAGGTCGAGCAAACCGTTTTTGCTCATGTAGGTCTTACCGTTGAAGATGATTTTCAACCCCGCATTCAGGAAACAATAATTCCAGATCTGGTTTTCTAAAAACTCGGGGTGAAACTTAAAATTCTTAAACACCGATTCGTCGGGGATAAAGCTCACCATCGTACCATTCTGCTCACCGCTTTTTCCTTCCTTATGTTCTTTGATCAGGACACCTCTTTCAAACTCGGCCGATTTCTCCTTGCCTTCCCTGAAAGCGGTTACCTTAAAATAATTGCTCAGGGCATTCACGGCTTTTGTACCCACGCCATTCAACCCCACGGATTTTTGAAAAGCCTTGCTGTCGTACTTAGCGCCGGTATTGATCTTGCTCACCACATCCACCACCTTGCCCAGCGGGATACCCCGGCCATAGTCACGCACTGTCACCGTTTTGCCTTCAATCGAAAGCTCCACGGTTTTACCATAGCCCATGGTGTATTCGTCAATGCAGTTGTCCATTACCTCCTTCACCAGTACATAAATACCGTCGTCGGGGCTGCTGCCATCGCCGAGCTTGCCGATATACATGCCCGGCCGCAGGCGGATATGCTCTTTCCAGTCGAGGCTCTTGATGCTCTCTTCCGTATACTCAAATAAGTTCGTGTCTTTTTCTTTTGCCATAGCTCACATTATTTTCAAAAGATATTTGTTTGCCATCGTTTGGTTCATTGGGCATCGTCCCTTGCGTCGCACTCTTGTACGTCCGGTCCGCTGCTCAGCATTTTTGTCTGAACCATGATTTTGAAAGATTTAAGAGATTTTGAGGAGATCCCATTTCCCATAAATCCCAATAATCCACCCCAATCCCCGTTCAGACCATTCAACCGCCTGCGAATTTAGCGGATTGCAAATAAAGAAGGACAGTCTGATTTCCAATGGCCTGACTTATCCACAGGGAGGGGATAATTGTGGAGAACCTGTATGATTCAGCATAGAAACCGAAAGTCAAGCCAACATATTCAGTAACAAAAAAATATTAGTATATCTAAAAAAACATTGGCTGCAATGGATTCCAGAAACTTACCTGCAATCCTATATTTGCTTTACCATTACAAAAACCAATGAAATATTATTTACTCACAGGAATTTTTCTTTTTTCAGCCTTAACAACTCGGTGCCAAGATTTGCTCGTACCATATCGTGTGAAAGACAAATGGGGTTACTCGAACACTGAAGGCAAAATAATTATTCAACCAATTTTCCAGCTAGCTTGGTTTTTCGAAGTGGAGAAGGTTGGAAATACGACTCTTGAGTTTGCAAAAGTTCAGCTCAACAACAATAAGGGATTAATTAATAGACAAGGAAAGCTAATTATTCCCTGTGCCTTCGATTGGTTTGATATCGTTATTGGGTCATTCTGTATTCCATTTACCGCAAGCGGCGGGCATGGTCTTTACTCCTTACCAGATGGTAAAATGCTTTTAGACACAATCTATACTCACATTCAACAGGAAGCTGGAACTGGCGGTGATTTTAGTTTATTTTTTCCAACAAACCGAGCCGGCAAAGTTGGAATTTATGATGGGAATAAACGTAAGTGGATTACAAAACCAGATTTTGATGGAATTGTTGCTTATAGCACAAGAGAAGTATTTATTAGAAAGGGGAAGAAACAATTTGTTGTAAATCTAAAGTCCGGGATAATAAATCCCTTTACCCCCAAAGAGGAAACACTTAAAGCCGCAAAAATTGGAGAAAAGATTTCTGTGAATGGAAGTTCAAACCAGACCAAAGAGATTGATAAAAATCATCAGCAAATATCCTTTGATTTGAGTCAGCCGGAGGTCATATACGAAAATGGCAAGTACGGATATCGGTTTATAGAAAGTTTCAAAAGAAGATACAGACACCCTGACTCGATACTAGTAACGCCAGATATTATAAATCCGCAATATGATAGTATAGATGCTATACGCGGATTTATGAACCGCCTTGCTGTTAAACAAAATGGGAAATGGGGTATCGTTGATAACAAGAATAGAGAGATTTTACCTATTCAATACACTGAATTTGACATGTCGGCATCTAATGCGAATGAAGATATTTATGCTATTAAAGTTGGTAAAAAATTAGCACTAATAAGTCAGAACAGAGATACTCTTGTGTACGACTGCGATGAAATTCGTTTTAAGGGAGAATACCAACTGTTACGTCGTGGTAGGTTGTATGGTGCCTATGTCGCAGGCAAGGGCAGTGATTACGAGTACACCTTCCGGCACACTTTAATTCCTATACGCTATAATAGAATTGAAAAAGAGGTGATAGGCTATCGTGGAAAGGCGTATCCTTTTTTTTATGTTCAGAGCCAAACTGGCAGTGGTTATCTAAGCCCCGAAGGCAAAGAATACTTCGAGTAGTAGGTATATAGATGTAAAAACATCGGCTTAATAACCAATCTCCGCAAGTTATGTCTTTGCCGGTGTTTCCTCACCGGCAAACGTTGAATAACAACACGACAAAAAAACCAGCCGAAGCTGGTTTTAACTTTGATGTTCAATTTCTTTTTAAGAATTGTACCAGGCCCAAACCGTAATAACGGTTGTAATCAGGAATACAGCCGCAATGACTAAAGTAGCCACTACGTTTTCATTGTGCAAAATGGAGTTGAATTTTTTCATCCGCAAAGAATTTAAGTGAACAATACATTAAGCGTCTCAACGGGAAACGGAATGATGAAAACAATTAAATCTTTGTGTTTTACAAGGGCGGGCTGTATAAAGTTAACTGATTCTTAACTGCCAACAGGATTTTTTTCAGGACAAGGCTTCATACAATACTTCCACGGGGTGCAACGCTTTTCTGCCGGTGCCGTCCTTTACCTGGTGACGGCAACTGGTACCGGGAGCAGCAATGATCGTATGTTCTGCTTGCTTACGAACAGCGGGAAACAATACCAGCTCCCCGATTTTCATCGACAGCTCATAATGTTCCTTTTCATACCCAAAGGAACCGGCCATACCACAACAACCGGATGGGATCACTTCCACCGAATAATTTTCCGGCAACGATAAGAGTTTTACCGACGGAGCAACAGAAGACAAAGCTTTTTGCTGGCAATGCCCGTGCAACTGGATCTTTCTTTTTTCTTTGGTGAACTGAGCAGCGCTGATATTTCCTTTTTCAATTTCGCCGGCAATAAACTCATCTATCAAAAAAACATGTTTGGCCAGTTGTCTTGCCGTGGTCAAATGTTCGTCATCAGCCAGGTCAATATACTCGTCTCTGAATGTAAGAATAGCGGATGGCTCAATACCTATCAACGGTGTATCCGCAGTGATGAGTGGATGCAATAAAGCGATGTTCTTATTGGCGATCTTTTTAGCTTCACGAATCAATCCTTTTGACAGCCATGATCTGCCACTTTCAATATGTTCCGGTATCACCACTTCATAGCCCAGTTTTTCCAGCAATAAGATCGCCTTAATGCCTATTGAAGTATCATTATAATTAGTAAACTCATCGCAAAAAAGATATACTCTTTTTAGTCCTTTTGAAACTGCTTCCTTGCCCCCCTTTAGGGGATGGGGGCTTCTTTTCCTATACCAATTTTTCAAAGTAGTTTTATACAGCGTGGGCATTGATCTTTTGACAGCAAACCCCGAAACTTTTTTTATCAACGCACTGACGCCACGGTTGGTCATCATAAAATTATAGATACCGGGTGCTATGGCCCCCAGCCTCGCCGATTTGGTAAAATTGGCAATCAGCTTCGAACGAAAAGGAACGCCATTGGCATCATAATAATGCTGCATGAACTCGGCTTTCAGTTTGGCTACATCTACAT
Organism: Terrimonas pollutisoli; assembly: GCF_029360765.1. Classification (GTDB taxonomy): domain Bacteria; phylum Bacteroidota; class Bacteroidia; order Chitinophagales; family Chitinophagaceae; genus Terrimonas_B; species Terrimonas_B pollutisoli. Next base: position 35,402 of record NZ_JARKNA010000013.1, read on the forward strand.
TGCTCGGGCATTCCGACTTACAACCTTTGCAGCTTAGACAAAGATCCATCACCTCGTAGATCTCTTTATGATCAAAACGGTTGAGCTTATCGGAGTTTGTCAAAAACTCTCTCAGTATGTTGGCCCTTGCACGGGTCGTATCTTTTTCATTGCGGGTGGCCATAAAGGAAGGGCACATCGTTCCTCCCGATAAATGTGTTTTGCGGCAATCTCCTGACCCATTGCATTGCTCGGCATGTTGCAATACATCCTGGTTATGAAAACGAAAAATGGTTTTGAATGCAGGCGTTTGCTGGCCGGGTGCATAGCGCAGCATCGTATTCATCGAAGGGGTATCAACGATCTTGTTGGGGTTAAAAATATTATCAGGGTCCCAGCTTCTTTTTACCTCTTTCAGCAGTTGATAATTTTTTTCTCCGATCATTTGCCGGATAAATTCACCCCGCAGCCGTCCATCGCCATGCTCGCCGCTTAAGGAGCCATTGTATTTTTTAACCAGCGTAGCAATTTCTTCCGCAATTACACGGAACAACTGGTTGCCTTCTTTGGTCTTGAGGTTAATGATAGGACGTAAATGTATTTCACCGGAACCTGCATGCGCATAATGCACAGAAAACAGATTGTGCTTCTCCAATATCTTATTGAAGTCGCTGATAAAATCCGGCAGGTCGTTTACATCAACCGCCGTATCCTCGATCACCGGCACGGCTTTATCATCGCCGGGCAAATTGCTTAGCAATCCCAACCCGGCTTTACGCAATGTCCATATCTTTTTGGTGTCGTCACCAAACAACAAAGGAAAATGATAACCCAATCCTGCGGCCCGCATCTCAGTTTCTACCTGGTGAGCAATAGCAATCACCTCTTCCCTGTTTTCTCTGGCAAACTCCACTACCAATATCGCACCCGGGTCTCCCTTGACAAAAAAACGATTTTTGATTTGCTCTTTATTCTCTTTCGTACATTCCAGGATATAATGGTCTATCAGTTCGCTGGCGCTGGGTTTATATTTTAATGCAATCAAATTGGCTCTTAATGATTCATCAATCGTATTGAAATGCACACACAATAAGCCGACTTCTTTTGGCGGCAGCGGAACCACATTCAATTTTATCTCGGTAATAAAAGCCAGGGTACCTTCCGAACCGGCAATCAGTTTGCAGAAATTAAAATCAGGCTCACCGGCTGTAAAGGGTGCGGTGTCTAACAATACATCAATGGCATAACCGGTGTTTCTTCTTTCCACCGTTTTCTTGGGAAACTCTTTTCGGATCTCCACCTGGTTTTCATAATTACTCAACAGGCTGCGCAGCGACCGGTAAATAGTTGCTTCCAGGTTACTGCCTTCACATTTTTGATGAAACTCGTCTATGTTCAGCGATTTAAATTCCGTTTCACTGCCATCACTGAGCAGCGCTTTTACTTCCAGCAAATGCTCTCTTGTACTTCTGTACACTACCGAATTGGAGCCGCAGGAATTATTGCCGACCATGCCGCCGATCATCGCCCGATTGGCGGTGGACGTCTCGGGCCCAAAGAAAAGACCATGCGGTTTCAGGAACATGTTCAGTTCATCACGGATTACGCCGGGCTGTACCCGCACCCATTTCTCTGCTGCATTCAATTCGATGATTTGGGTAAAATATTTGGACACATCTACGATAATGCCGTTGCCCACCACCTGGCCGGCCAATGAGGTGCCGGCTGTCCTTGGTATCAGCGATGTTTTTTCTGCCCTGGCAAAATGGATGAGTTTTTTAATATCGGCAACCGACCGCGGAACTGCAACCGCCAACGGCATCTCCCGGTAGGCTGAGGCATCGGTAGCATATAAGGTACGGATCGTGACATCATCATACAGTTCTCCTTCCAATTCACTGGCCAGGCGCCGCAGTTTTTCTTTCATTGATCACTGGTTTATTCATCATGATGACTTGATTCTTAAGTGAAACAAATCATGAAGTTATTGTAGCTGAAATTTTTGCAAATATATTAAAATGGGGCTCAGGTTTGCCGGTTGGATATTTGGCCTTATAGAAGTTGATCTGCCCCTATTGTACAAAGCACTTAGCCATTTTTCTTCTATCCGTTTTAATGAAGTTAATTCTTGTATATCTAAAAACTGCGCTGGTTTTGGGTGTCCTTTTGTTGGGTTATATCCTCTTGGATAGGATAGCCAGGTTCAGACATAATTGCATCGTTATTCATCATTCATACTTATCCAATCAATTTTCTTTGTTTTATATCCTGAAATATTTCCCTTATTGAACAAGTTTTTAAGTCTTTCCGTAATTATCCAATTAAAAGAAAACCCGCCGATTTGAAAAATATCATAATTGATTTCTTTTGCAAACGATAGCGATTGCCCATGTACCCTTAAACGGCTATTTTGGCTTTCAAAACTTTTAATATTTGAAATGTTTTTAAACTTGACATTTTTCGTCACAACTTGATTTGGCAAAAACCTATGACTTATTAGAAAGTTTGATTTCGAAAAATCAATTAACGAATACATGTTCCCAATTGGAAAGAACCAATAATAGTTAGCCAACATTCTATTGTCGACTTCTATATGTAATTCGAAAAATCGATGTTGCGGCAAATTGCAATTACATAGAATATTCTTCACATTTTCACTTACAATAAATCCCCAAAATAAAATGCTATCGGATACAAAGTCTGTGAGTTTAGCTCCCTTATGTAAAACCAGATAATCTAATATTAATGACTCTTCAGGTAAAACATCGGGTCTTAGTTGTGAAAGAAGGCTATAATTATCATAGCACCACCCTTTATGTTGTGAAATTTGCGGAAAAACTTTTCCAGTTGTATTCAGTTCGTTATCATTGTTAAGTAAGTAAAAGCCTGGCATTCTATGTGTAACGATTTATTTCAATAAAATAAAATGGCGCATGAATTACTGCTAAAAATTTTATTTCTGCTAAAATACTCTACTTATAATAGTAAACAATTTTTTCAATTTCTTCTTTTTTGGCTACCAAGCAACGAAAAAAAAGTGGCAGCTGATATTGCTGCCACTCCTAAACAAATTTTTCAACTATTTCTTTTTCGTTGTATCCATAGCCGGCATTTGCTGCATCCATTTCATCATCTCTCTTGGCTCCATAAACCCCCAATGCTCTATGGCTTTGCCATCTTTGAACTTAACTACTTCGATTGATCGCATATCATATGGCCCCGCAGGCATACCCATAGAACCATCGCTGGTACCGGTGAACCGCATCCAGGAAAACACGTATTCATCGTCAGCCAACTCCTTAATTATTTCCATTTTGTTGTCCTTACTGGCGCCATGCCACATTTTTATCATGGATTTAAGGCTATCCCTGCCCATATCACCCCGCTCCGTATGGTCAACAAAATCACTTGCTACCGCATCGTCAATTTTACTGACATCACCTGACTGAAAAGCATCGACGACAACATGCGAGGCAGCGATATTTTTCTCTGTCTGGTCACTCATTTTACCAGCACCCATTTTATCATCGCCGGCTTTATTATTGCAGGACATGCAAAAAAGAAATAAGCATGATGAAATTGCTAGAAGAGACTTTTTCATGTTACGTTTTTATTTAGGTTAAAAAAAATACATGCAAAAGGGCAGGATTGATTTGTAAAACCTCAAGGAAAGAAGTAGAAAAAAGGCAGGCTTGTAAAGAAAGGTTAAGATAAACAAATTTATGTAAATAACCCCGGAAGAAATAATCGCAGTAATGCAGGCAATGATTTACGCGTTGCCGTTGTTTCCCACCGGCAGCCGGATTAGAGTGAACTTTGAATATTAAAGAAGGTCCACCGACGTCATTTGTAACAATACAAGATATCTAACACTATTTTGCTGGTTATGAATATTGAGTATTAGTAAACATATTGCGAATTTATTAAGAACAATGTAGGCGAAACGAAATGAATAAGATTCCCATTATTTTTTTCCTTATTGCTATTGGCCTAGTTCTATTCGTTCTTTGCTTATCTTCCTATGACTCTAAAGAGTGGGAGTTTTTTTCAGGTATTTTAGCACTATACACAGGATCTATTATACTGCTACATAGTATCAAATATAAGAAGACCTCTATGCACGGATTGAGGTTTCGGGGAATATTAGCTGGTCTAATGGGAGTTATTATCGGACTAATTTTAGTAATTGAATATTTCAAATAAGAACACTAGCTTTCCTTCAGCAATCCCTCCACCGTTGCATAAAACTCTTTTTTAAACTCTTCATAATACTTCCCACTACCCGGTCCATAAAAAGAAGAATGAATTTCCTTTACCGTTCCATCCCTGCTGAGAAAGATAGTAGTTGGAAAGGCTTTGATCGGCGTTATTTGAGGCAACGTTTTTTCGGTACGTAAGGAATCACCAACAGCTACTCCTGTTATCAGCATCGGGTATTTTATAGCAAACAACTGCTGAAATTTCCTCACACTTTTCTGCGACCGTTGAAAGTCCGTGCTGTATTCATAGGCCAGCGAAACGACCTCTACTCCCCTACTTTGGTTCTTATCATAGTAATCACTCAGAAATTTTGTTTCATCCAGGCAATTGGGACACCAGCTTCCCATAATTTGGATGATGACCACTTTATTTTTAAACCGTTCATCGTTGATGGAGACCTTATTGCCATCAATATCATTGAAGGTAAAATCAAGTGTCGAATACCCTGCTTTCAATTGCGGTGCAAGACTCTCCGGCAACTTCGCTGCAGCACTCTTTTCAGCCACCCAGCTTTCTTTGCCCGCAATGCCCGAACCAAAAAAGCCTTCAACAATTTTATTATTGCCGGCAATTTTTGCAGAGAAGGTGTAAGCATGGGCGCCATCAAACGTGGAAAGCAATAACAAATCGCCTGTAACAATTCCCTGCAGGTAGCGGTAGTCACCCGTAGGTGTCAAAAAGGTACCCGTGAGCTGGTTGCCTTTCTGAACAAACTCCGCTACGGCCAGTCTCGTAGTGCCATTCGGTCTTGTAATGGTCACCGCCCACCGGCCACTGATATTATTTTTCGCAGCACCCTTTATCGCATCAAATCTTTTTTTACCGGGAAGAGCTACAAAGGGCCATTGCTGCGTTTTGCCGGCTATAGCTTTCAACCATATTCCTTTTAACGAACCATCTGGTTGCACCCTGGCTTTGAACTCCGATTCAAATACCGGCATCCGGAAAGTAACGGAATCACTATTTATGTTTAGATCTCTGACCTGTATCTTTTCTGTTGCATTGATGATGTACAATTGAGTTTGATTACCGGTCCCTTTTATCGCCATATTGAAAACAACTTCTTTTCCATCTTCCCGGTAAAGAATGCCACGGTAGTCACCGGGCTTTGGCTGGGCATTTGAAAAAAATGAAACACAACATAACCCGGCTACAACGAATAAAATCTTCATGCACATTTTTTTGAACTGCAATACTAAAATAAAACATCGGTTACCGACCGGTTACATGACTTAAAAAACTGTTTAATTGTTCCGTTTCAGCAGCTACCAGTATGTAAATTTCAGCTCGATCTAAACAATAAATCCTTAACTTTTACCACTTAAACCAGGGACTATTTTCAACGGCTAATCTGGTTACCCTGTTATTTCTTATTAGTAGCACCGTTATTTCAATCTTTAAACCTTAATCAAACAGGATGAAAAAAACAAAGCTTCCACTTCTACTCTTCTTCATTTTAATAGGGCTGTCATCCTGCAAGGGAAAAAATGCAGCGGTGGCAACACAAGCCATCAGCGAACTTGATCTCAAACGGGGTGATGTGGTTGTATGTGGCCCGGCAGATAAACAATTTGGAACGGTTGAATTCAGCACTTCCTGTTCACCCAAAACAAAAAAAGATTTTGACATGGCAATCGCCCTGCTGCATTCTTTTGAATATGACGAAGCGGAAAAAGTATTTGCAAAAGTGATTGAGCAGGATCCGGAATGCGCCATGGCCTATTGGGGTGTAGCGATGTCAAATTATCACCCGCTTTGGGCGCCGCCGACCCCACAGGAGCTGGAAAAAGGAGCGAAAGCCATTACGATGGCGCAATCGCTTTCCCAACAACCCGGCGTAGAGACTGAGTACATCAATGCGATGGCTTTGTTTTATAAAAATTGGAACACAACAGACCATCGTACCCGCAGCCACAATTATAAGAATGCGATGGAAAAAATCTATACCGCCAGCCCTGCCAACAAAGAAGCGGCTATATTTTACGCATTAGCACTTAATGCAACGGCTGATCCGGCCGATAAGTCGTTTGTCAATCAAAAAAAAGCTGGCGACATTCTCACCACATTATATCCCGAAGGTCCTGATCATCCCGGCATCGTTCATTATATCATTCATAGCTACGATTATCCTGAGCTGGCAACCCTGGCATTGCCAGCTGCAAGAAAGTATGCGGCCATTGCTCCTTCCTCCGCACATGCACAGCATATGCCATCACATATCTTCACCAGGCTTGGGTTGTGGGATGAATGTATTCAGTCGAATCTTGTAGCCGCATCTTCGGCCAAATGCTATGCTGAAAACGCAGGCCTGAAAGGTCACTGGGACGAAGAATTGCATGCCCTTGACTATCTCGTGTATGGGTATTTACAAAAAGGACAAAATAAGAAAGCCAAAGAACAATGGGATTATCTCAGGACGATGAAAGAAGTTCACCCTATAAATTTTAAAGTGCTATATGCCTTTGCCGCCATTCCTTCACGATACGTGCTGGAAAATAAAATGTGGAAAGAAGCAGCCAGCCTGGAACCCTATCCCGCCAACTTTCCCTGGGAAAAATTTCCGTGGCAAAGAGCGATCATTTATTTTACCCGGCTATTGGGTAATGTTCATACCGGCAGGCTGGATTCCGCAAAGATGGAATTAAGAAAAATGCAAATACTTCGGGACACATTACTGGGACGAAAAAATGCTTACGAAGCCAGTCAGGTAGAGGTACAGCTAAAAGCGGGTGAAGCCTGGATACTTTTCGGTGAGGACAAAAAGGATGAAGCATTAAAATTGATGAGCAATGCTGCGGACCTCGAAGACAAAACCGAAAAACATCCTGTCACCCCGGGTGAAGTAATTCCTGCAAAAGAATTGTTGGCCGATATGCTGTTAGAAATGAACAGGTCGGCCGATGCATTAATAGCCTATGAAGCCGACCTGAAAAAACATCCCAACCGGTTTAATGGTTTATATGGAGCAGCACTTGCCAGTGAAAGAACAAACAACACCGGGAAAGCAAAATACTACTACGGACAATTACTAGCCATTGCAAACTCCTCTGATGCAGGCAGAGCTGAGTTAGAACAAGCAAGATCGTATTTGAAAAAATAACAAACACTATCTCGTAGGTTTGAATCTTAAAATGTTTCTTATATTTTTGAGACCATTCCACTTTCCAAATCCACTAACATATTAAATAATGATTATTTACGGAACCAGGTCTAAAGAACTTGCCAAACAAGTATTAACCGACAAATGCCCTAACTGCGGCACACAGAATAGTATGGAAATATATGTTTTTCAGAAATATGCCCATGTTTTCTGGATACCGCTTTTTCCAATGAGTAAAACAGCCCTGAGTCAATGCAACCATTGCAAGCAGGTGTTAAAAGAAAAACAAATGTCATCCTCTTTGTTATCGTCTTATTCTACTTTAAAAGAACAAAGCAAAACTCCTAAATGGACGTTTTCAGGACTAGCTCTGATTGTGGCCCTGGTAGCATTCGCATTCGTAAGTGAAAAAAAGAAAGATGAAAAGAATGCAAAGCTGATTTTGTCACCACAAAGCGGCGACATATTCGAAATTAAAACGGAAGACCATCAATATACTCTTTATAAAGTGGATGGCCTGCGGGGAGATTCAGTTCTTATTCGGGTTAACAACTATGAGACAAATAAAGTGTCCGGGTTAAATGACCTGAAGAAAAAGGGTGAGGCTGCTTATTCAGAAGATTTATTCGCTATTCTTAAAAAAGATTTGCAGCAAATGCTCGACAAAGGTGAAATTATGGATATTGAAAGAAAATAGATGATCACATCTATTCACTCCAGGGAACTGTGAATTTTATTATTTATAGAATAAAGTCTGAGAAATTATCTGCGATTTTTTATTCGCAAGGCTGTTTTGGGAAAAGAAAATCAGTAAGTATTTATTCATCGGCTATTCTTTCAAACTCTTTATCGTGACTTCAAAAGTTGTTTCACCGCATAGGAAAAACATAAGTGGCACATAGAATCTGTTACAAAACATCTATGTGTGTTCTTTCTATGTTATTATATACCTATGTGGTGAGTTTTTGATTTGCAGGTTTTTCAGGTTGATTCAAACTTGCGTTATGTATGTCCGGCAAAGCATTCGCGGATTTGTATTTATAATTGAAATATGCATAGGCAGTTGCCAGTAAAAAAATAAGAGCCAATAGTAACCCAACGATCAACCAGGGACGCTGATTAATTAATGGCTGACGGGGCAGCTTTACAGATAGTTTTCTATATGCCACTGCTTGCAAATTGTTGTTTGCTGAAATTACCGAAAGACGGTCAAATCTTTGCAAAATAACATTCAAGCTAAAATATTAAAACAACGTACCAGGATGACGGTTTGAAACCGTGCCGTCCCTAGCCAGGCAACTTGCCAACTCACCGTTTTTCCGGTTACCGCTAAACTTCCGTACCTTAAGTATGAGTCTGTGAGTAATGGAAGGATTATATGTGCGAAAGAAATACTCATCCCATAAAAAGAATATTTTTCCTCCTTTGCATTTTACTATGGCAGTTCGCCAATTCGCAAAGCCCTTCAACCATTTTATGCCGTGATACGGCACTTTATGTTTCAAAAAATAAATCTTCTGTAAAGTGGCATCAAACCAATGCATTCAGGATCACTGCTGCGCCTGCAATTCTCATCGGTTATGGCATTTCCACTATTGGCAACAATGGATTATTTCTATCAAGCCATGAAGTGCAGCAATGGAGACACAAAAACTTTTCCTCTTTTAAAACGGATATTGATGATCACATGCCCTCCGTTCCAATTGTCGTCATGTATGTATTGGACCTGGCCCGTGTCAGGCATAAAAATAATTGGGTGAATCAAACTATTATTTTTGGCATTGCCAATGCACTGAATGGTTTTCTCACAGATCAAACAAAACGCATCTCTCATATCCAACGACCTGACGGCACCGATTACCTGTCTTTCCCTTCTGCTCATACTACCTCAGCTTTTTTAGCTGCTGAAATACTGCACCAGGAGTTTAAGGATGAAAGCGTTTGGATTTCTATCGGCGGTTATACATTTGCTGCTACTGTAGCAGCATTGCGAATACTGAATAATAAACACTGGCTATCCGATGTAGCAGCAGGAGCCGGCATAGGAATATTATCAGCAAAAATTACCTATTTCGCTTTTAACTGGATTCAAAAAAAGATTTGCGAACGAAGAAAGAACTAATGAATCAAATCCTAAAAAGTCTTCCAAAAGGATATTCTTTCCTTCTTCACCTTTACCACTTTTTATACTTTACAAACACAAAACCCCGCAGTGCGGGGCTTTGCTATAAGAAGAGAAACGTTTATCAAAAGCTGTATCGCAATCCCAACTGGAATTGATAAGGGTCGCCGCCGGGATTGGCTACACCTGCTGTATTAACGCCATAGTTAAACCGCTTGTTGGCTGCATCAAATCCTTTGTTGGAATAAAGGGCTTGTGTGCCCAGATTTTCACTGTTGCCTTTATTCTTATCAATCAGGTTCATCACATTAAACAGGTCGGCTGATATTTCAAGGCTTTGCTTTTTACCAAACGATATTCTTTTAATGGCACGCAGATCAAAGAAACCATAAAAGCCATTGATGCCACCGTTTCGTTCAGCTATTTTACCTGCATATTTGGTGATATAATCTTTGATGCTCTGGCTTGCATTAGGATTGTCCAGTATAGCCTGCAAACCTTTTTGCACATCTGCTGATGTAGCGCTGTTTTTCCAATCGAAAATATAGGCCAGGTCGTTGGTGCCGGATACAAAATCGGCATTGCTGTTTACACCTGATAAAAGACTATAACGTGTGCCGCCAATGCCTGAATAGCGAAGGCCAATGCTAACACCCCAAAAGGTAGGCGATGTGCCATAAAATACTACTTTGTGACGGAACTGGTTGTCTGAATAGGTGATATTGCCAAGGTCTCTCGGATCGTCTTTCACCGGTAATACCAGCGTTGCAGTATTGGCTACATTTCCGTTATAGGAAGTGTTGTCTTTGGTATCATTCCATGTATAGCTTACGGATATTTCACCGTCTTTAAAATACTGCCAGCTTGCGTCAGCTACCAGAGCCATTTGATTTACTTTACCATCGCTGTTAAGTTGCAGCACTCGCCCCAGTTTATTGCTGATGCGTCCCTCTTGCCAGTCGCCATTACCATTAGCAGGCATGGTAGCCAGTGGCACATACACACCGCGGCCACCTTCAGCATCCAGTGTGAAGAAAGGAGTATTCACCATATTTCTGTCCACATACACATAATTATTTCTGCCCAATGTAAGATAACCGCTGAGGGTCACTTTCAATTTATCGGTAATCAGTCGTGTATAAGAAGCATTGGCTTTATATACTACCGGAATCTTTACATCAGGTCCATTGGTATTGATGGTAGATATCTGGAAGTCTTCCAGTGTAGGAGTAGTTGCAGGGTTGGCACGGTATCCATTAAAATCCGGAGTCGGAATATTAGGACTTCTTACATCCACGGTTGCTAAGTGATTACCGTCAAAAGCAAGGTTATTAATGATCATATAGTTATTGATATCTGATGCAAATACACCGGCGCCAATACGTACATAATCCCTGTGTCTTTCCTGCACATCCCAGGTGAGCTGAAAGCGGGGCTGAATAATAAATGACTTTAACTTATGATCGGTACGAATATTTAATTCATCAAACACTAACTGGTTGAATGGTGACGACGGGTAAATAGCATAATCAGCCCGCAAGCCTGCAGTGATCTCAACTCCTTTGCCGGCTCTTGTTTGCATCTGTGCATACAAGCCAAGATTATAGATATTAGAAACAACACTGTTGTCTGCATTAAGAGGTACTTCCCTGAAGAAGCGATAAGGTTTGTTATCTATAAAATTCTGAATGCCGTCATAATGAAAGCGACCATTTACTTCACTGCCATATACTGACCGGGCACGGGTGTACATCAGGTCAGTACCAAAAGTGTATTTAATAGAATTAGTGTTGTAATAAACATTATTCACTAACTGCAATACATTATTCCGAAACCATTCCTGTGCAAAGCGATGCCCGCCAAACTGGATAGACGTATTGCGTATGGCGCCATTTATTTCCGAAGGCACTCTTTCAATAATAGCTCTTGGGATATTGGCTTTGGGCAATGCATCGCCCGGCTCACTGCTTTGATAAGTGTAGAGGTGCTGCACCTTCAATTCATTGGTCAATTTTGAATTAATAGCCGAACGCAATGTAACCAGGAAGCTATTGTCGATGTTAAAATCATTACCTGTAGACTCGTACAGGTTGATAGCTGTATTATCTGTCAGGCCGAGTTTGTTTACATCGTTGGTGAGATTATTGCGAATAGTCAAAAGATTCTTTTGATTCAACTGCCAGTCAAGCCGTAGAAATGCAGCGTCTGAATTACGTCTTTTATCAAACGAGCCATATTGTGGCGTATTGGGAAGCCCGTATTTTTCACGACCTATTTTAACAATGGAGTCAAGTGTTTTGCGGGTAACATTAAAACGATTTTCATCCGCAGGCGATTGAACATCGGCAATCACCAGCGAACGATTGTCTACCTGGTGATCCCATGCTACAAAAAAATGAAGTTTATTTTTAATAATAGGCCCACCTAAGGAGAACCCATACTGATAAGTAGAATAATCATTGTTCCGTTTGTTGCCCCTGATATCATAAGGACTGGACAACCAGTTGGCACGGCCATAGCCAAAAACGGAACCACTTAATGTGTTGGTACCAGACTTGGTAACAGCGCTTACAGTGCCACCGCCACTACGACCATAAGTTACATCGTATTGATTGGTTACTACTTTAAACTCTCTTACTGCTTCAATAGAGATGGAATAAGGAGCGCCGCTGCGGCTGGTGGTAGAGCCGGCAGATGTGGGATTCTTTGCAGTCATACCATCAATGGTATAGTTGGTAGAAGAACCTAGTTGCCCCATCAGGTTGCCACCGCGGCTCAAAGGAGAAAGATCCATCAGGCTGGTAAAATTTCTTCCGTTCAAAGGCATGCGGGTAATAAGCCTGGATGAGATGGCAGTAGCCGCCCCCATGTTTTCAACTTTACCCCTTATACGGTTTGATGAAACTGTAACAGCATTGATCTCTTTAACCTGGTTTTCCAAGGCAAAGCTTACTGTTACCACATCGCCCTGGTTAAGGATATAATCGGGTTTTTGCTGTTCGGTAAAGCCGGTATATGAAACGATAATAGTATACGGCCCGCCAAGCGGTAATTCTTTAAAAACATAATCACCTTTGGCATTGCTGATAGTAGTAGAAGTAAAACCGGTGGATTCATTTTTTATCCTGATGCTGGCGCCGGTTAATGGTTTATTTTCTGCATCAGTTACTTTTCCCGTAAATGAAGCTTGTGTGGTTTGAGCAGACAGAAGATAAGGATTACAGACAAAAAATACTGCAGTTAGAATGAGTACAAGGGCTTTTTGCATTACTTGATTTTTGAACAGCGAAGCTATAAGCCCAATATGTACATAAGGTTAAATAAAGTTTACCAAACCTTTATTTTGATAAATGATTGACCGGCTAAAGAGAATGATAATAGTGGTTTGAAATTGCGCAGATTCATTGATTATTTGCACAAAAAAACCAGCCCGAAAGCTGGTTTTTGAATTCAGTGTCACGTCAATTTAGGAATTGACAATAGCCCAGACCGTAATAATAGCCGTAATCAGGAATACAGATGCGATAACGATTGTGGCTACTACGTTTTCATCGTGCAATAGAGAGTTGAGTTTTTTCATACGCAAAGAATTTAAATGTGAATAATAGAATACGTCGTTTCAGAGGGAGAACGGAACTGTGGAATTAAATTCTATGCTTTCAGAGGGAAGACTGCGACACAAAGTTATCAAATTCCGGTCGTCTCCAAGAGATTTTTTGCCAGCAACCCCAGACTGCATTGACCAGCCGGAGTCATTTCCCTGCCATCTCTCCTTTCCTGACAAGATTGAAGCCGGTTTCTGATGGGCCAGGTCAGGCTTTATTCGGACCCCGATACATCGGGGACATTATTTTCGGCATCATCGCTTCGACGAAAGCGGGCCGAAAACATTTGCACAAAAACTTAAACGGCTATGATTGTCCTTACCTTTAATAAGCAATCCGATATAGTTCTTTCAATCAAAAAAACAAAGGAGACTTTATGAAAAAAATCCTGTTTTTTGCCATCATACTTATCTTTTCCTGTCATCTTTCACTATCGGCGCAAAATCCTTCCGGAATGACCCACCCCACAAAAAGCCATGTGATATTGAATAGTACCGATCTAAATTGGGTAGATGGCCCGCCCGGTCTTCCCAAGGGGGTAAAGGTTGTTGTTTTAGAAGGAGATCCCTCCAGGGAAGGCACGTTTACACTCAGGGCTGTCATGCCGGCCAATTATAGGATACCGGCTCACTGGCATCCTACAACAGAACATGTTACCGTACTGGAAGGTAACCTTTATATGGGCATGGGTGAAAGTTTAGACGAACAAAAGGCCATTCAGCTCAAGACCGGCGGATTTTCTTCTCTACCCGCAAAAACAGCCCACTATGCTTTTACCAGAGAAGGCTGCACTATACAAGTGCATGCCATGGGACCTTTCGAGATCACGTATATTAATCCGGCCGATGATCCACGGAAGAAATGAGAATCAAGAAAAGCAATTCACAAGAGGCTGTCTCAAAAGTAGTTTCCCGCAGGGACGCTAAGAAAGCAAACCTGCCTGACGGCAGGCAAGGATCGCAACGATTTGAAAACCGCTTTTCTTTCTTTGCGTCGCTTTTCACTTTGCGATACTGAGCGGAGCCGGAGTATCCGTGAAATTAAAAGCCTTTTGAGACAGCTCCATTAATTTTTTTCACCACGGGAGAAATTTAAAAGGTTGGGCTGAAGTTGGCATCATTCATACAACAGTTTTTTGCCGGATAGATATCGAAGCTTTTTATCATTTCCTTTAGACATTTTATCAAATGAACTTATTGATCCGGTAGTTTATTGTCGTAGCTTAGAGAAGGATTTACCCAGCCCTGTAAAACGTCAAAGCTTCTCTCTTTCTGTCGAAATCCCTTCTATGGATAACCTGGATTTCAGGAACAATCAAAAACACACATATATGAAACCTTTCTACCTGCTTATTGCATTTATAGCAACCAGTAGTGTTGCCCCTGCACAAATGGAAGCAGGAGTGTCATACTCCCTGTCGCTTCCCCTGCAGGAAATGCACCAAAATATCAAGCCGGCGCACAACATGAATTTCATTTTCATGTCACCCTTGAAAAAAATTAAACAGCTTTCTGTTGGCGTGGAAGCCGGCATTGGCCAATATGCTTTTTTTTCCAAAGACCAGGATATCCGCTTTCCCGATGGCTCGGGTACTACCACCGAAGTAACATATAGCAGCAATGTAGCTTCCGCCGGTTTGGCAACCCGCTTTCAATTACATAAGGAAGCAAAATGGAATCCGTACCTGTCGGGCAAGTTGGGTTATGCAAACTTTTTCAGCAAGGTAATTGTCGCCGATCCTGAAAATGAGGATGACTGCAAGCCACTCGACAAAAAAACGCCAATCCGCGATCATAGTTTTTTTGCTGAATACGGAGCCGGTCTACGGATAGATGTAAGTAGCAAGAAAAAACCAAGCAACGCCTGGATCGATTTTTCCATCAACCAGGCACATGGAACCCGGCTCAACTATATCAATGTAAAAGATATTAAAGAACATGTGCACAACGATCCCAATAACCCGGCACCGATTCCGGATAAAACAGTTCCACTGAACATTCGCTTTGTCAATGTATCCACACAGACTATTCATGAGCATCAACTGGCGGAAGTATATAATAGTCCTTTGCGCCTGCTCAACCTGAAAATTGGGATGATCTGGCGATTGAACTGTGATTAACTATCATTTTCAAACACTATTTCTTTTTTTGGCGGCTTTGTTTTAAAAAAACAAAGCCGTTTTGTTAACTATTGCAGTCAATAACGATATTTTATCAGCGCCTCTTTTAATACCAAAAACTCAATATTATATTTGCCCGCCATCTTATTGCATTATTTAAAACGAACCAACCTTATGACTCATTTTAAAAGATTTTTATTTGTGATTCCTGTGATATTGTTATTTCCAGGCTGCGCCTCCATCGTTAGCAAGAGCAGCTGGCCTTTTTCAGTTACTACAGAGCCCGAAGGCGCCCGGGTTTCCATTACTAACAAAAGGGGTAGAGAAGTATTCCGGGGAAAGACGCCTGTCGCTATGAAACTGAAATCAGGGGCCGGATTTTTCGCCAAAGAATCATATACCATCACCCTGCAATTGAATGGCTATGAAACGAAAAAAATAAATGTAGAATGCAAGCTCAATGGCTGGTATTTTGGTAATATTTTGATTGGCGGGCTGCTTGGCTTTCTCATTATCGATCCCGCTACGGGTGCCATGTATAAACTCGAAAATGATGGGATCATCGAAACGCTGGACCGTACCTCCGATGCAGGTAATGCCTCGTTGAAAATTTTAGACAAAAACCAGCTTAATGAAAAGCAGCAGCAAAACCTGGTAAGAATAAATTAATTAGTCAACCAGGTTTTCTGCCTGGACCATCATGCTCCGGCAAGAACTTTGCCTTCCGATATAGATAAGAGGAAATTAAATTTTTAAGTATTTCCCATTTGTTGTCCAATCGAGTCTGGTCCGATTGTTATACTGGTATAAAATCAATTCAACAATCTAAAACAGAACATTATGGATGAGTTTATGCTGATTTTCCGGCATGAGGATGGTAACAAGGTAGCCTCGCCAGAGCAAATTCAAGTTTGGATGAAGCAAACCATGGACTGGATAGGTGGCATTGCTGCGCAAAACAAGTTCAGCCATGGCAATGGTCTTCCTTTTGAGGATGCAAAAGTGGTTCATTCCAGCAAAATGGTAACAAATGGTCCTTTTGGCGACATTAAAGAAACGATTGGCGGTTACGTTGTTGTAAAAGCTGATTCGGTGGATGAGGCGGTAGAGTTTGCCAAAGGCTGTCCTGTGTTACAGGGAGAAGGTAACACGGTAGAAGTGCGAAAGATCGTAAGACACTAAAACCGGCGAATGCCCCTGTACATTTGCAGGGGCATTTTTAATTATGCAACAGCAGGATTTAATACCGAATCTATTCCGGACAGAATATAGAAAAATTGTGTCTGTACTCTGTAAACACTTTGGTCTGGCTCAAATAGAAATTGCAGAAGATATTGCCAGTGATACCTTTCTCACAGCTGCGCAAACATGGCCGCTTAACGGTATACCCACTAACCCTGTTGCCTGGCTTTATACTGCGGCAAAAAATAGAACGAAAAATCATTTACAAAGGCATCATCTTTTTGAAAGTAAGATTTCAAATGAATTGGCAATAAGCGGCACACCGATTCAACAGGATGAAATTGATTTGTCAGCACAAAACATCCATGACAGCCAGTTGCAAATGATGTTTGCCATTTGCCATCCCTCTATACCACCGGAAGCGCAGGTAGGTTTATCACTTCGCATTCTTTGCGGTTTTGGCATCGAGGAAATAGCCAATGCATTTTTAACCAATAAAGAGACGATCAATAAGCGGTTACAAAGAGCAAAAGAAAAATTAAGAGAAGATAAAGTGGCTATAGAAATACCGGGAATAGCTGAGATGAATAAGCGAATGGAAGCCGTATTAAGAACTATTTATTTATTATTTAGCGAAGGATATTATTCCAGCAGCCAGGATACAACGATACGGAAAGATCTGTGCCTGGAGGCAATGCGGCTTTGTACCATGCTGGTTGAAAATAACTATACGAACCTGCCAGCAGCAAATGCGTTGCTGGCACTCATGTGTTTTCACGCCTCCCGGTTTGAAGCCCGGTTGGATAAAAAAGGAGAATTGATCTTATACGATGAGCAAGACACCAGTCTTTGGAATGATGAATTGATAGGCAAAGGCGCCTCCTACCTGCATCATGCCAGCACGGGCGATAAACTTTCAAAATATCACCTGGAGGCAACCATTGCTTATTGGCATACACAAAAACCCGATACCCATGAAAAATGGGAAAGCATTTTACAACTTTACAACAGGCTGCTTCAGTTGGAGTACTCTCCTATTGCTGCACTCAACCGGACATTTGCTTTATCAAAAGCCAACGGCAAGCAGCAAGCCATTACCGAAGCGGAAAAATTAAAACTGATCAACAATCATTTCTATTTTGTATTGCTGGGTGAGCTTTATACTGATGTCGATAATGAAAAGGCGAAAACAAATTTCAGGAAGGCCCTTGAACTGGCTAAAACACAGCCGGACAAATTGAGCATTCAGAAGAAACTGGATAAACTGGATGAACAATAAGAAAAATATTTTGTTGATATGTCTTTCAGTCATTCAAATGATTTACCATGAATCCTATACCAACTTTATACGAATGGGCCGGGGGAAAAGAAGCATTTGAGAATCTAACCCGGGTTTTCTATGATAAGGTTTTAAAAGATGAATTACTAGGGCCGGTTTTTAAAACCATGTCGGCAGAGCATAGCAGACATGTCGCACATTTTATCGCCGAAGTATTTGGTGGTCCTCCTCTCTATACAAATGGAGATAAAGGAACCCATGCGATTAT
The DNA here is from genome assembly GCF_029360765.1 of Terrimonas pollutisoli. Taxonomy (GTDB): domain Bacteria; phylum Bacteroidota; class Bacteroidia; order Chitinophagales; family Chitinophagaceae; genus Terrimonas_B; species Terrimonas_B pollutisoli. The sequence continues at coordinate 53,316 of NZ_JARKNA010000013.1, forward strand.
GGTAGCGCATCATTTAGGCAAAATGCTGGATGAGCCAAAACGAAAACAATGGATGAAGCTTTTGCTGGATACAGCAGATGAAACAGGTCTTGCTGATGATCCGGAATTTCGTTCGGCATTTGTAGGTTACCTCGAATGGGGAAGCCGGATTGCTGTAATAAATTCTACCACTACAAATAATCCGATCAATGAAAACGAACCCATGCCAACCTGGGGTTGGGGTGAAACAAAAGGTCCTTATCAACCATAATCGCAGATAAAATCCGGGATCAACGCATTGCTGCCTTCACTTGCATTTCGATCATTCTTAAATAAATGAAAATGGATTTACAATTGAAAGACAAAACAGCGTTGATTTCCGGCTCTACGGCTGGTATTGGTTTTGCAATTGCCAACAGGTTTTTGCAGGAAGGCGCCAGGGTTATTATTAATGGAAGATCCAAAGAAAGTGTCGGCAAAGCAATCGAAGAATTAAAATCATCCGTGCATGGGGCAAAGGTTTCAGGCGTAGTCGCTGATTTTTCTAAAGTGGAAGAAGTAAACAAACTCATCCGCGAAGTAGAAGACGTGGATATTTTAATTAATAATGCCGGCATATTTGAACCAAAACCATTTGCAGATATACCCGACGAAGATTGGTTTCGTTTTTTTGAAATCAACGTGATGAGCGGGGTACGATTGTCGAGACATTATTTTCCAAAAATGCTTAAGAAGAATTGGGGGCGCATCATTTTCATCTCAAGTGAGTCAGCTGTTTTTATCCCGGATGAGATGATCCATTACGGCATGACCAAGACCGCTCAACTTTCCATAAGCCGGGGCTTAGCCGAGTTAACAAAGGGAACCAATGTGACGGTCAATTCAATTTTGCCCGGCCCAACAAAATCGAAAGGCGTGGGAACATTTATTGAAGATTTGTCCAAAGCAAATAATGGTTCGGTTGAACAGGTGGAAAAAGATTTTTTCACCAATATGCGGCCTACTTCACTGCTCCGGCGTTTCGCATCTATAGAAGAGGTTGCTGATACAGTAGTGTATTTTTCGAGTCCGCTTGCCTCGGCTACCAATGGTGCAGCTATTCGCACAGATGGCGGATTGATACGATCTATTTTATAAAATAGAGTTTACAGGTTAAAACATATGAATCTGCGGCTGCACAAGCAATACCGACTCGGTTGCTTCCGCCTGCAAGCATATATTTCCTTATCTTGTTTAGATGAATGTGTCTTTATTGCAGGTGATCCTTTCTATGCTTGCCGGCATATTGGTGATCATTTTCTTAACTACACGGTCAAAACTGCCCGCATTTTTTGCCATGTTGATAGCCTGTCTTATTACCGGGTTAGGCATTCAACTATCCCTGCCTGAATTGATCGCTATTTCTAAAACAGGTTTTGGAAATACCATGCAGTCACTCGGCTTCCTGATTGTATTAGGGACTTTGCTTGGACTATTACTTGAACATACGGGCAGCACCAAAGTGATGGCGGAATACATTCTGAAAAGAGCCGGCGAAAAAAATGCTTCGTTAGCTCTTGGCATTACCGGCTTCATTGTAGGCTTACCGGTATTTTGTGATTCCGGGTTTATTGTACTTAGCGGCTTGAACAAATCGATGATCAAAAGAACAGGAATTTCGGCCGTTACCATGAGTGTATCACTGGCATCTGGTTTATACGTGGTGCATTGCCTGTTGCCGCCGCATCCGGGAGCTGCGGCAGCGGCAGGTGCTATTGGTGCCGATATAGGCAAAATAATTTTATTCGGAATCATTATCGCTTTTCCGGTAATGCTGGTTGGTCACGGGTGGGCGGCATATGCAGGAAAAAAAATTACGCATTCTGCATTTGACGATGAAGAAATTATTGTTGAAAACAAAGTATACCCCTCCGTTCAACAATCTTTCCTGCCAGTGATCGTGCCCATTGTACTGATCGCAGCAAGGTCATTTTTTATTACAACTCCTCATGCATCCCAGCCATGGATGAAAAATCTTCTTGCATTAGGTGATCCTGTTATTGCATTGTTGATAGCCGTTCTATTGGCATTAACAGCCCAAAAAGGTTGGCAGAAGGGAAGTATCAGTAAGTTAATGCATGAAGCCTTGGAAAAAGCCGGCACGATCTTATTGATTACCGGCGCCGGTGGCGCATTTGGAGCCATATTAGCTTCCACCAATATGGGGAATCATTTTGCGTCGATGCCATGGTTAAGCAGTATTGGCCTATTCTTTCCGTTCCTGTTAGCATTTCTATTAAAAACAGCTCAGGGTTCATCAACCGTAGCTATTATTACTGCTGCTTCTATTGTATTGCCCTTATTGCCGGTACTAGGTCTCGATTCTGAAAATGGGAAACTTCTTTGCGCACTGGCCATGGGCGCCGGATCAATGATTGTGTCCCATCCCAATGATTCTTATTTCTGGGTCATTGCCAAATTCGGCGGCATCGATATGAAAGCGATGCTGAAGGTATATTCCGTTGCCACTATCATCATGGGACTAACGGCCATTTTGTTGATTTGGATCTTGTCACTTGTTATTATGTCGTAAATAAACCGGCCAACAGTTTAATTTTAAAAAAGCACCAGGCGCATTTAATGAGAATAAAAAATTATTTTCAAGTACTCATTACTCATTCTGTACGTTTAAAAAAGCATTTAACATGTCTGTTGCTAAGCAATTACTTTTAATCATTACCAGCCTGGCGGGGGCAATTACAATTAGCCAGTCAATGGAAGCACAAAGTACAACGGGCACCGCCCCGGTTCGTATAGCAGTAGCGGGCATTACACATGGGCATGCTGGTTTTATATTAGGCCGAAAACCTAAGCCAGATATTGTGTTGGTGGGTATCTATGAGCCAAACACTGATCTCGCAAAGCGATACGCCAAATCATTCAACATAAACCCGGCCCTGTTCTATACAGACTTGGAAAAAATGCTGGCAGCAACAAAACCTGAAGCAGTAGTAGCATTCGGTTCTATCTATGAACATATGGCGGTTGTAGAAGCCTGTGCACCTAAAGGAATACATGTGATGGTGGAGAAACCGATGGCTACCAACCTTGCACATGCGTTAAAGATGGAGCAGCTTGCAAAAAAGCATAACATTTTGTTGCTGACAAATTATGAAACATCATGGTACCCTACCACCGAGAAAGTATACCAGTTGGCCAACGACAGTAACTACATGGGTGCTATAAAAAAAGTAGTGATTCATGATGGTCATAAAGGGCCGAAGGAAATCGGCGTCAATAAAGAATTTTTGGATTGGCTAACCGACCCCATACAAAATGGCGGTGGCGCTTTGATCGATTTCGGTTGCTATGGCGCCAACCTGATGACCTATTTGATGCGTGGCGAAAAACCGGTTTCTGTCACGGCCATTACCCAACAATTTAAACCTCATATTTATCCAAAAGTAGATGATGAGGCAACCATCATTGTCACTTATCCATCGGCGCAATGCATTATCCAGGCTTCCTGGAACTGGCCGTTTAGCCGAAAAGACATGGAAGTGTATGGCGAAACAGGGTATGCTATTGCCGTCAACAATTCGACATTGCGTTTAAAAAATAAGGAAGCGGAACCAGAAAAAAGCCTGCAGCTAACCGCTAAAAAAATGGGCGTATATGATGACCCTATCTCCTACTTCGCAGATGTAGTGCGAAATAAAATTCGAGTGCCGGCATATGGCTTGTATTCACTGGAGAACAATGTAATGGTAGTGCGGATATTAGAAGCTGCCAGTGAATCAGCCAAATCAGGAAAAACAATTATGCTTTCCAATTTGCGGTAAGCAATCCTGTTCCGAAATGATTATTTCGCAATAGGCGCTTCATCTCAAAAAGCAGGCGTTGATTAGTTATTTCTTCTCATCATCGAAAACATTCAACCGCTGATGGTTGGTATTGCTGGCGATATACAACGCAAAGCCGGCAATAGCTGTATCCTTCAGCAAATTGGTGAAGTTCATCCGCTTTTCCACCAGGTCCCCGGCTTGTGAATAATTGGGCCAGTGTATCAATATCACAAACAGGATAAGCATAGCGGCCAACAGGTACCCCGCAAGGGATACATAACGGTTGATGATAAAAGAAATAGCTGCGAGGATAAATGCAGCACCAACAAAATAAACCCAAATAACACCACCTGGCAGATAGGTGGGCACAAAACTCATCATCTCCTTCGGGTATTTAAAATGCTGTATACCAAAAACGATCATTACAATGGCCAATAGCCAAACGGCTATGCGTGAGATAATGTGTTGGTTCATAAAAAGAGCTTTTTGATGCTTTTAAGTTACACACTTTCCGGCATTTATTAAACAGCTTTTTTTACACAACAATTTTTGAGCGTTAATTGGTAAGAGGAAACCGTTAAAAAACTCAGCGGCTAATTTAATTTTTCTACTTCAACATTGCGAAGATCATTGAGCTTATATAACACCTCATCCAACCTGTTTTTAGGAATACCGATTTGCAAAGAACAAAATAAATTCATCTCCTGTCTGGTGACATGGCAATCAAATTGCTTAGCGATCATCATCACCTCATTCATCTGTGTATAGTCAAATTGCAGGCGGTATTGAATCAACACCGGTTTCTGCACCAATGGCGTTACCTGCAAAGCCAGCGCCGCTGCACTCTTATAGGCGTTGATCAATCCGGGCACACCCAGTAATGTTCCGCCGAAATACCGGGCGACAATGATCAAAACATTAGTCATTTGTTTGCTGTCTATCTGGCCAAGTATAGGCCTGCCGGCAGAGCCTGAAGGTTCTCCATCATCGCTGACCCGATGAGTAGCGCCATCCAATCCTATCCGATAAGCGAAACAGTGATGAGTAGCTTTGGGATGTCCTTTTTTTACAAGAGTTAACTTTTCCTTGAAGTCATTGATATCGGCAACCGGGAACGCAAAGCTAATAAACTTACTACCCCGGTCCTTAAATTCAGCTGTTGAAGGTTGTTCAATCGTGTTGTAATAATCAGGAATCAATTTTGTATTCGTTTAAATATGTTGATAGTGTCTCCCTGCAGGTTGAAGGTTTTTTCCAGTATAGCATTTGATAAACAGGGAGCCTGCAACCCTTTTTCATCATGTTCAACCGTCTGCGTTGCACTTTGAATAATCCTGGCTTCATCCCACAATTCCTCCTGTATAAAGGATTGTAATAATCTTGCACCACCTTCCACCAAAACACTTTGGATTTTCAATTGGTACAATGCTTGCATCATTTGACTGACTACACTCCCGTCGCCGTTTAACCGGCAATAGAGAAGACTGCCTGTTTCCTCCTGTTTGATTGAATTAAAGATTATCGTCCGTGGGTTGCCATTAAATATATTAAGAGAAGAAGGCAATCGCAGGTTGATATCCAGTACAAGCCTCAAAGGTGATGGGCCGGTAAAAAGCCGATTCGTCAAAGTCGGGTTATCCAGTAAAGCCGTATTAGTGCCGACCATAATAGCATTTTCCTGGCTTCGCCATTTGTGAACAAGCCGGTTACTGCAGTCATTGCTTATGAGCAATCTTTTATCTGTGCCGGAAGAAATTTTGCCAGCAGCCGTCTGCGCCCATTTTAATATAATGTAGGGTTGCTGTTGCTGGTGAAAAGTAAAAAATCGCTTGTTAAGCTCCGTTGACTGTTTTTCCAGGATTCCCGTTTCAACCTGGATGCCTGCTGCAATTAGCTTTTCTATTCCCTTACCATCCACTTCTTTAAAAGGATCCCTGCAGCCTATTATTACCCTCGGAATATGATGCTTTATAATAAGGTCGGCGCAAGGCGGCGTCTTGCCAAAATGGGCGCAGGGTTCAAGTGAGACATATAGTGTTGATTTCGGGAAAAGATCCTCATAACCATTTTCAATAGCCTGGCGAATACAATTCACTTCCGCATGAGCTTCACCATATCGCTGGTGCCAGCCCTCACCAATGACCTTATCCTCATATACAAGCACCGCCCCTACCATAGGGTTGGGAGCCACATAGCCGGTTCCCAGTTTCGCCAGTTGCAGGCATCGGGTCATATATATATCGTGAGCTGTCAATACATCTAAATTAGCCTGCAAATATAGCCGTTTCCCCGTCCTGCTTATCACTGCTCATTCACCGCTTAATTGTAAGTTTGCCGCTCCCGCAGAACGGGACAAGTTATGACTATCCAGGAAGCAAGCCGTGATCTAAAAGCAAAACTCCAATCCATCTATGAAAATGGAGAGGCTGAAACTATCAGCGAATGGATAATTGAATCATTGACCGGGATCAAATGCAGCGACCGCATTTTTCAGAAAGACAAAATGCTCAATGCTGAGCAGGAACAACAATTGAAGCAATGGGCCGAACGGCTTTTACAATATGAACCGGTCCAGTATGTGATGAATGAATCGTGGTTTTGCGGTTTGAAATTGTATGTTGATAAAAATGTGCTGATCCCGAGGCCCGAAACCGAAGAGTTAGTGGAATGGATTATTTCGGACTGCAAATTTCCTGTCAACGCCCTGTCCATTCTCGATATAGGAACTGGCAGCGGTTGCATACCTATCGCCTTAAAAAAAAGACTACCAAAAGCGCAGGTTTGGAGTTGCGATATCAGTGAAGGGGCCTTAGAAGTGGCTAAAAAAAACGCTTCAACGCTCGGCATCGATGTAAACTTTCTTCGGCTCGACTTTTTGAATGAAGAAAAAAGGAACACACTTTACAAATTTGATATCATCGTCAGCAATCCGCCTTATATCCCTGTCAAAGACAAACTAACTATGCATCGCAATGTGCTCGACTTTGAGCCGGGCACGGCACTTTTTGTTCCCGACAACGACGCCCTGGTCTTTTACAAGGCCCTGGCTGATTTTGGAAAAACGCATTTAAACAAAAAAGGTTTTATCTATGCCGAAATTCATGAAAGTATTGGAAAGCTGACGAAGGAACTGTTCGAAAGCAACGGTTACACTCCCACAATTAAAAAAGACATGCAGGGCAAAGAAAGAATGATCAGGTGTTCTGTTAATTGATGCGAACGTATTCAGTTTTGAATACAGCACCATTAGATGTGGCTGAAATGACCAGTTTATCGCTGTTGACTGTTTCTACCCGGCGAAGTTCATTGCGGCTGATATTACCATAATTGTCTGCCTCAAACTGTAATAACAGCTCTCCTGATGAATTATCAAATGAATAGGTGCCGGCACCACCGGGAACATCTGTATAAAAACTAAATTCAGCATTTGGATTAAATGTCACAATCTCGTTGAAGCGGGTCACCGTTTCCCAACCAAAACCTCCGGCAGCCGGATCACTGAAAATGGCGGTATTCTTCCATTTTCCAACTATAGCGGGGCTTGCTGATTCTTTTTTACAGGAAGTTGTGGCAAGTGTAAGTAAGATCAAACAAGTATACAGGATTTTGCTTTTCACACCTTCGGATTTTGGAAAGGCAAAATACTAAATTGATCTATAAAACAGATTAGGACTTTCCCCCGTAAGAATACGTAAAGCTTTTATCTCACATTAGCTACCACCTTAGCCCCGGCTTTTTTAGCTGATTGCATCAGGCGGAACACTTCACCGTAATAAGAGATAGTATCTGCATTGATAACAACAGAAGGCGTATCCACCTGCAATCTTACCCGGTCCACTTCCCTTTTGATAAAGCTGTCAAGCAATGCCGGCGGTACTTCTTTATGCCCTATATAAAATTTTTGATCCTTGTCAATTGAAACAACAATATTCTGTTTGGCTTTCGTATCCTTTGTTCCGCGGGGATTATTCACTTTCACGACGTTCGGATTTGCCATCGTAGAAATGATCAAAAAGAACATCAGTAATATGAAGATGATGTCATTCAGCGAGTCTGTAAATACCTCCGATTCCTGCGTTAAACTCTTTCTAAGATTCATTTTTGCGTGTTTAATTACTTGGTAGGTTCCTGTAACACATCCAAAAAGTCTGCAGCCGAAGCTTCCATCTTATTAGCGGTTCTGCTGATCTGCGCATGCAGGTAATTATAACAAAGGAAGGCAATCAACCCGATCACCAACCCTGTGATAGAAGTGATCAATTTTGTATAGATACCCTGTGAAATAACAGCCAAATTGATGTCACCTCCAGCCTGGTTGATCTGCGAAAACAACTGCATCAATCCCATCAGCGTACCTACGAAACCAAAAATGGGAGCCGCTCTCGATACCACGGTCAACATACCCATATTTTTCTCCAGCTTATACATTTCCAGCTGACCCACATTATCCATGCTGCTTTCAATAGCGTCAATTGGTTTACCAATCCGCTGAATGCCTTTTTCAATAATACGTGCAACAGCGTTGTTGGTATTTTTTGCAAAACTTCTTGCTGCTGTCATATTCCCGCTAACAATATGATCACGGATAATATTCATGAAATTGTTGTCGATCTTTGAAGCATTGCGGATGGCGATATAGCGCTCAGCAAAAACATACACAGTCAATAACAGCATCACCCCCAGCGGAATCATGATCCAGCCACCCATATAAATCAGGTCAAAAAAACTGATTGTTTTACCTGCCGCAGTTGTAGCAGTTTGCTGAACGGCCTGGGTTAGGGTATCGACGATCTGTAAAAGGTCAAACATAGATATTCTCTTTTAAGTGGGTAAAAGTAACTAAGGATGAATAAATACAATTTCAAATATTATCAACAACCCTGAATAACATCATTGCTTTCTGTCATTCAACACGAATGAACGAAAAAAAAGATGCTACGTTGTACCCAAGCCTAAAGTTTTGGAGTTCTTTAACAAGAGAGAAGTTTAAAATGTTCCAAAAGTTTAAAAGGTTTAAGAAGTTGATACCAACCTCTTAAACCTTTTAAACCTGTTAAACTTCTTAAACTCACCGGGCTGTTCCTGCCTGTTTCACCATCAATGCCTGTATTTGCTTCATGGTGGCTTCCATTCCCTCGGCACTTCCATCAAGAAATATCACATTTCCTTTTCCATATTCTGCAAAATTTTTAATCGCTTCGGTCCACATACTGAAAAGAATGACATTGGTGTCAAGATTGGCTTGCTTCATTTGTTCGGCTGCTTCAGACATGCCTTTTGCTACTTCCTGGCGGAACAACGCTACGCCCTGTCCCCGCAACTGAGCCGCGGTTCTTTCTGCTTCGGCGGAAATTTTTATAGAATTTCCCTCAGCTTCAGCCGCTTTTGTTTTTGTGATTAACAGAGCCTGGCCTTCATTTTCGGCAGCCGCTTTTAAATTGTTTGAAGCAACTACTTTACTCATAGAATCAAGGATCACTTTATCAAATGTAATATCATTGATCTGCAGATCCAGCAGATGATAACCCCAGTCCTCCAGCGTGTGATCGATCTCCACTTTTACATACTCGACAATTTCGCGACGAAGTCCTAATACTTCCGCTTGTTTTTTGGTAGCCACAAACGAACGAATATTTCCTTCAATCGTCCTGATCAAAGCCTGCATCAGATCTCTATCACTGATAAATTTAAAGGCTACCTTTTTTATCGTTTCTTCATTAGCATTTTGAACCGCAAATAACATCATCACTTTAAAATACACATTCGCCTGATCCTGTGTGACTGCCTGGAATTCCAACTCCACCGAACGATTTTGAATAGATAGTTTCTTATAGATCTGTTCTACGATGGGGATCTTAAACCGGAGTCCCGGCCCGGCGATCCTCCTGTATTTTCCAAACATCGTTACTACGGCAATAGTACCCTGGTTTACCGTATACAATCCACTGAAAAAAATAATTACTAAAAGAATGACCCACCAATATGTGGCAAGAAAGTTTGCGATATCCATTTATTAAAATTTTAATATTCGTAAAGATAGCGTAAAGAGAAGTACTAAAATTTACTCCCGGAGATAGAGAAATATCTCTACCCTTCTGTTGCGTTGGCGTCCGGCCGGAGTAGTATTGTCAGCTACCGGCCTTGATTCTCCCCATGCACGGGCAAAAACCCGGTTGGGCTTTACAAAAGTTCGTGAAGCAAAATAATTGAGTACTGTCTGAACCCTTGCGGAAGAAAGCCGGTTATTTAATTCCTCCGTGCCCCTGTTATCAGTATGACCCTCCACGACGACTGAATCTACTTTTTTCCCAACAGCGTTTAAACAAAAATTATCCAGCAGTTCATAGCTTTCTCTTTCCAGTTCAGCTTTACCTGTTGCAAACAAAACCTCCTGCAGGATCAGTGTATCAACTGTTAGAATTTTATTGGGCTCAAGCACAACAGGCATAGGACTTCTTGCTTTCCCGCTTCGTATTTTTCTTCGCAAAAAATCATGTCGCTCATCCTGGTCATAAATAGCTTCCATAGAAGAAAGCCAGTCGTCACATAATTTTTCATTTTGGTTTAATGGTAGTAGTGAAACAAGGTCGACAAATGCAAAAAACCGGTTCTCCATCGGAATACCCGTTTGACCGGTAATATCCCGCCTGGAAAAATTACCAATTGTAATGAACGCTTCATCGCCATTGGCAGTATAATCATAAAGCACATGCTGCCAACTGCTATCAGCTTTAAAACGTTTGACAGCTTCAATAAGATAGAATGAAGGCTTCACCTGTTGCAGCGGCCTTCTGTCCAGTAAAAAATCAGAAGAAGTAAAATAAACGCCAATACTGTCAAGAATGGCGTGGGACGATTTGATATAGAATTCCAGCCTGTATTTATTGCCTTTTCTTAAACCACATAACATTTGACTGCGGATAAATGTACGTTTATAAGGTTTCTTTGCATTACCCGCTTCGATAGACATACAATGAGAACCTTCGTAGGCGCGGTCTATATCTTTGAAGTAATTATTAAAAACGTCATCATTGACTAGCCATGCTTCCGGCGCACAGTTTACATGATACTCAGAGCAAATATTTTCTTCTTCAAAGCCTCCGTTCAATAAAAGATTTTGTGAAAACGAAAAAAAGGAACAAAAAATAGCCAGCGCACAAAAGAAGCAATACCGGGACAGTAAAGAAACAAAATCAAGTTTCATTGTATCGTTTGTATCACAGGGTGGCATCATCAATACTTGCCATGGCTAATGCGACCCGTAATGCAAAGTTCTTCAATTTTCACATGCGCAGATTTAACTAATGTAAGATTAACTTTTTTCTTCCCAAATCTGCACCAGGTGTACCATTGTTTCCACTGCCTTGTTCATATCCTGTACACTAATGAACTCTAGTTTTGAATGAATAGCCTGCTCACCTGCGAATAGATTAGGACAGGGCAATCCCATAAACGACAAGCGGCTTCCGTCCGTGCCACCGCGGATGCTTTCCATTTTTACCTGCAAACCAGCTCTTGCTATTGCTTCCCTGGCGTAGTCAACCACATGGGTGTTTACATCCAGCACTTCCTTCATGTTGCGGTATTGTTCTGTTACGATATATTCAAAGCTCGCTTTGGGATGAACCCTTACAGCTTCCTCTACGAGAGTTCGTAGAAAATCTTCCTTCTTTTTTAAGCCAGGTGTTTCAAAATCACGGATTATAAATTCGATGCTGCATTTTTCCGCAATTCCTTCTACCCGCACGGGATGAATAAATCCTCTTTTTCCCTCCGTACTCTCGGGTGAGAGCCGGTCCTTGGGTAACGCATCCAAAATCCTACCGGCAATCTTCATGGCGTTGACCATTTTACCTTTGGCGTAACCAGGATGGGCAATTACTCCATGAATGATAACCTGCACACCATCTGCACTGAAAGTTTCATCTTCAAGGCTACCGGCTTCACCACCATCCAGTGTATAACCAAAGTCAGCTCCCAACTTTTTTAAGTCAACATGAGTGACACCTTTGCCAACTTCCTCATCAGGTGTAAATAAAATTTTTATTTCACCGTGCTTGACATTATCGTTCTTCATGAGATAATTGGCCATGTCCATGATTTCTGCGACACCAGCCTTATCATCGCTTCCTAATAACGTGTTTCCCGATGCAGTGATGATATCATTGCCAATCTGGGTTTGCAGGTAAGGATATTCCGACAAACGGAGTACCTGTGATTGATCATCGGGCAATACAATATCTTCTCCCCTATAGTTTTTATGTACAAGGGGCTTGACATTAGTGCCGCTGCAATCCGGTGCCGTATCAACATGGGCACAAAAACAAATAACGGGAACCTTCTTAGCTGTATTGGATGGAATGGTTGCGTAGACATAACCCCACTCATCCAAATGAGCATCCGCAATGCCTATCTGCTTCAATTCGTCCACTAAGATTTTGCTTAGATTCCTTTGCCTTTCTGTGCTTGGAAAAGAACTTGATTGCGGATCACTTTGTGTATCCACCTGCACATATCTCAAAAACCTTTCTGCCGCGGTAAATTGGTAGCTTTCAAACATACTCTTTCTTTAGGGGCATCGAAATTACATGAAAAAAGGGCAATAGTCAATTGGCAATCGGCAATTAGCAATAAATAACAGGCAAACAAATAGCTTTAAAAACAGAATAGTCCATAGTAAATACTATGAACTATTAAATTGCTTATTGCAAATTGCCAATTAAATTACGGCATAATGATCAGCGGACTGCCCCCAACGATCTCTACTAATTCAAGATCGAAGATCAGGTCTTGTCCTGCGAGGGGATGATTTGCATCCAACAGCACCACTTCTTCTTTTATCTCTGTCACGATCACCTGGTGTTGATTGCCCTGGCCATCGCTCATAGCCAGTGCCATTCCTTCTTCTATCTCCATATCTTTTGGGAAGCGTTCTTTCGGCATTTCTATAATCATACCGGGATCTTTTGGTCCATAGGCTTCCAAAAAAGGTATATTGATCGTCTTTTTTTCGCCAACTATCATACCTGTTACACCATCATCAAATCCTTTTATCACCATACCACTTCCCACTTCAAATTCCAAAGGCGCACGACCTTCCGATTTATCAAAGGTCTCACCACTTGTCAACCGACCATGATAGTGTACTTTCACCTTATCACCACTTTTAACTTTTTGCATTGTTTGCTATTTAATTTAAAATTAATTGTCTCATTATCCCTGATAAAGAGGGCTGCAAGATAGCCATTTTGCCACATGCAACCGTTTAAATATTTCAGGCGTTCTGTATAGGCAATCTTGAGTATATTGACGCCCATTGAACGAATCAAACCTGGTGTATGAAAAATGTTTTTCCTGTCCTGTTGTTTGCATTAGTCATTTCATCCTGCCATGCCCAAAAACCTGGACAAACCGGATCGGATAATAAATTAACTCCGGCCACCAATGCTCAACGTATCATTCCGGGAGCTGAACGTATCAATGTATACCTGCCGCTCATAAAAGGAAGAAAGGTTGGCATCTTCGCCAATCAAACATCTACCGTTGGCAACACTCATCTCGTAGATACATTAAAGAAACTGGGTATTGATATCAAAGTAATTTTTGGCCCGGAGCATGGATTTCGGGGCACGGCTGATGCGGGGGAAAAAGTTGGCAACTATGTTGACCAAAAAACAGGCATCCCGGTAGTATCCTTATACGGATCAAAAAGAAGACCCGCTGTTGAAGATGTAAAAGATGTGGATATACTGATCTTCGATATACAGGATGTGGGGGTTCGCTTTTACACTTATATATCTTCACTCGAAGAGTTCATGGAAGCAGCTTTTGAAATGGGTAAACCGTTGATGATACTGGACCGGCCCAACCCCAATGGACATTATGTTGACGGCCCGGTACTGGATAAAAAATATAAATCTTTTATAGGCATGCAGTCCGTTCCTGTTGTGTATGGTATGACCATAGCAGAATATGCCATGATGATTGCCGGAGAAAAATGGTTGAGTGAAAAAGCCAATAGCCGCTATGATTATTATAAAAACTATGCACAAAATTCAGTAGATACGCCGTTTCATTTTCAAATTATAAAAAACGCCAACTACAATCACAAAAGCAAATATGTATTACCTGTAAAACCATCTCCCAATCTGCCAAATATCCAATCTGTTTATCTCTACCCTTCCACCTGTTTTTTTGAAGGCACGGTGTTGAGTGAAGGCAGAGGCACTAATAAGCAATTCCAGGTTTTTGGTCATCCATCGCTACCGAAAAATTTGTATTCATTTACACCCAATCCTAACGAGGGAGCTAAAAGTTCGAAGCTCTATGGACAGGTTTGTTATGGCTGGGATCTCAGTGGCTCACCCGAACAGGTTTTGGCTAAGGTGGATAATAAAGTTCAATTAAAATGGCTGATGGAAGCCTATCGATTATTTCCTAAAAAAGATAGCTTTTTCATTTTGCCCGGGTCCGGCAATATGGAAGAATCATTCTTCAATAAACTAGCGGGAAATAACGAGCTGTGGCAGCAATTAAGAGATGGCAAAACGGAAGACGAAATCAGGAAAAGCTGGGAGCCTGCACTTACTCAATTTAAAACTATCCGCAAAAAGTATCTTCTTTATCCTGACTTTGAATGATTTTCACAGCTCCGACAAATATCTATACAACGACATAGCGACGTAAAATATTCCGATTGATTAACCTTGTGTCTTAGCTTCCCGGGGTGAAAATATTGATTCCAGATTTTCCTGGATTTCCAAACGATGTTTATAAATTTTTTTTTAATAGTAAGGAATCCTAACTATATTTATTCTATTGTCTCACCTTAAATAGTTATAGTATGGAAACCACTGCTATCAAAGGCTACACGTATGGAGCCGTAACATCATCACCTGTTACATTGCAGGACCTGGACCTGCTGAAGCAAACTGTTTTATTTACGGAAGAAGATGAAAAATACCTGCGCATGGCAGGTAATGTTTTAAAAGACCAGACAGATGCCGTGCTGGATCTCTGGTATGGGTTTGTAGGTGGCCATCCTCACCTGCTCCAGTATTTCAGTAAAAATGGACAACCCAACACTGATTACCTGGACGCGGTCCGTCACCGTTTTGGCCAGTGGATCATGGATCTCTGCAACCGCAAATACGACCAGGGGTGGCTGGATTACCAGCACGAAATAGGGTTACGACATCATTCACTTAAAAAAAATAAAACCGATAATGTAGATACCGCTCCTATTATTCATTTCAGATACCTGGTAGCGTTTATATTTCCCATCACAGCTACTATTAAATCATTTCTCGCCAACAAGGGTCATGGCCCAGACGAAGTAGAAAAGATGCATGCAGCATGGTTTAAAGCAGTAGTGCTGACTGTGACATTGTGGTGTCATCCTTATATACGCCAGGGCGAATTTTAAAATACCGACCAAACCTCAGCAGAAAAATGATCAATGACCCACTCAACCTTATTGCCTTATTTGACTAACGCCTTATGGCATGAACAACTTTTAGCTTCCAATTTTTGTACAATAAGGTAATAAGGCTGAATTGATTTAATTAATTTCCGCAAAGGTTTGTCTAAAACAAACCGAGTAGCGTTTAGGTCATTCCAGGGTTTATAAATTTTGAAGCGATATAAAATAGAATTAGCAATACCTGACGGAACGTCTAATTACTTCGTCTTTCTTATTTTTATTTTATCAGATTGATCATTAAATGAAACAAAAAAATGTTTTTGACAGAAGAATACAAACCAGTGAAGTAGAAAGTAAAATTATTGTAGCATTGGAACGCATCGCCGAAGCCTTCCGGGTATTGCTATGGAATGAAACGAAACAATATGGACTCAGCCCTATCCAGGTACAGTTACTTATTTTTATAATGACCCACCCTTCCCAACAATGCAAAGTAGGTTACCTGGCACAGGAATTCAATATGACCAAAGCTACCATCAGTGATGCCATCAAAGTATTAGAGAAAAAAGGTTTGCTGGAGAGAAAAACCGAATCAAATGACAATCGCAGCTATATTTTCCAGTTGAACAGCAAGGGAAAAAAAATCACCGAAAAAATTTCTTTATTCGCCAATCCCCTCCGCCACCCATTACAGGAATTTACCAATGAAGAAAAAGAAAACCTTCTATCCGGTCTTTTGCACCTGATTTATAACCTGCACCAGGAAAAAATAATTGCGTTGCAGCGGATGTGCTTTACCTGTCGCCATTATAGCGCTGGCAAAAGGAAAGACCAACACTACTGTAAACTATTGCAAATGCCGCTTCAAAAAAGTGAGTTGAGGATTGATTGCCCTGAACATGAATATGCAGGCTGATAAAAAGGTTGGCAACTCTTTGGCCAGTCAAATCAATTGCATCTGTGTAGCAATCCTAACCAATGAGGCGGTATTCTTTGCTTCCAGTTTTGCTAATAGATTTTTTCGGTGCGTATCTACAGTAGTGACGCTGATAAATAATTTTTGAGCGATCTCAATATTCGTCATTCCTTCGGCAATGAGCCCTAATACTTCTTTTTCCCGACGGGTTAAAACAATGGTCGCTGCATCTTCTTTTCGCAAAGTATGGGAAGCTTCTTCACTTAAATAAGTTTTACCTTTTATAACAGTACCAATGGCCTCCGTTATTTCTTCCTGTGTAGCATTTTTTAAAACATAACCGGAAGCGCCATTGTCCATCATTTTCTGAATAAAACTTTGCTGATTAAAAGTGCTAAGCCCGATGATAAAAACTGAAGGATATTTCTCTTTCACTTCTTTGCACAGATCAATACCGCTTTTATCCGGCAGATTAATATCCATCAGAATAACATCGGGCTGTTGCTGTTTTAGAAAAGCCATGCAGGAAGCGGCATTCATGGCATGACCAGTCCATTCGATACCTTTTTCATTCTGTAACAATGAACGGATGCCTTCTATCACCATATAGTGATCATCAACTATAAATACACTGGCAGCCATTATGCTTTTAATTCAATTAATACAGAAGTTCCTTTGCCCGGTTCCGATTGCACATCCAATTTTCCTTTCAGATATTCGATACGGCTTTGAATGTTGCTCCATCCAATTCCTCTACCACCCTTTAAAATTACCGGGTCAAATCCTTTTCCATCGTCTTCAACGGTTATAGAAATGTTTCCATCGGTTTTAGTCACCTGTACTATAGCTGTTTTTGCAGATGCATGCTTCATTGTATTATTGATCAGCTCCTGCACTATCCGGTAAATGGTGATCGCCGTTGTTTGTTCAATAACCGCATTTTCCATTCCAATCGACTGGTAAGTTACCCTTAATGCACCTGATTGATTGATATCATTACAAAAATCCTTTAATGCTGTATCCAGTCCAAATTTAACCAGCGCTTCCGGCATCATATTGTGTGCCACACGCCGCATTTCCTTGATGGAACTGTCCAGCATATCCATGCTGCGTTCAAAAGCCTGATGATTATCAGGCGTCATGATAAGGTTTCCTTTCATAGTCTGAAATGAATATTTAATGCCCGACAACATACCTCCCAGTCCATCATGAAGGTCTTTTGCCAGGCGGGTTCGTTCCTGCTCCTCTCCTTTTAATACAGCTTCTGTTGCTGATAATTGTTTTTCTTTTTCCAATTCATTAATGCGTTGTTGCTGGATCTTTTGCTTTTGTTTGTAGTTGCGATAAGAGAGTAAAGAAATGAGGAGCAAAATAACGGCGGAGCCAATGAACACATAATTCAATATTCTTCGCTCCTGCAATTGTGACTTTTGCAATACTATTTGTTTATCCTTTTTGGCTGACTCATATTTCTGTTCCAGTTCTTTCCCATATTTCCTCGACTCCATACTGAGCACAGAATCATTAACTTCTTTATATTTCTGAAAATATTCATAAGCTTTTTTATACCGGCCGGTAACCGCATACACATCCGACAGGTATTTGTAACCTTCATCAAGCATTCCATAATAGTTAACCGCTTTGGCTTCTTCTATGCCCGCCAATAAATATTTTTCAGCTTCACTGTATTTTTTCTGGATAATAGCGATTGCTCCCATTTGCAATTGTGCCTCCGCCTTGCCATAACTATAATTGTAACTTTTTGAGACATCATAACTCTTCCTGAAAAAATAAAATGCTGAATCCGGCTGATTTAATTTTTTGAAAACCTGTGCAGCAACCAGGTAGTAGGAAAGCAGAATGTCAATATTATCTGCATTCTCCGCTTCATTAAAATATATTGTAGAGCTGTCAAGGAATTTTTTGGCTGAGGGATTCTCTTCTTTCACACTGTATGCATTGGCTAAAATAAAATAAGCCATAAAAAGATTTTGCCTCACACCCTGTTCTTTTGCTGCCGATACTGCTTTATGAGCATATTCAATTTGTTTAAGATTTTCTCCCATGTCGCCAAAAAGTGTAGATAGATTGGCATACTTATTAATCAGGCCATTTGACTCCTTAAGTTCTTCCATCAGGGAAATACTTTTTAAATAATATTCTACAGCCTGTTTAAATTCGTTTTGAGCCTTTAATATGCCGGCCTTGTCATTAAAGGCATTCGCTTCCCACAATTTTGATTTTGGATGATCTGATTTTTCATAATTCGCAATAGCATGATCCAGGCTAACGGTTGCCTGCTCGTAGTTGGCTGCAGTACTGAATAAGACAGATTGATTTTGATAGGCACGGCCCAACTGGTAGTACAATTTCTTTTCACTTGCAAATTTTATGGCGTCGCGGTATGCCTGGTATGCTTTGGCGGTGTCAACCGCTTCATAGTCTATGGCTAAACGCATCATGCTCATGGCCCTGTTGCTGTCAGGCATCTGTTGCTTTAATTCATTCCTGATACTATCAACCAGGTGTTGCTGGGCCTGCAAAAAGCCTGCGGGCAATAAAAACAAAATATAAACTTGTATTATCCTTCTCATAAAGTAATGTACCTTTTTGCCCGCCATATTACAAATAAACTATTAAGCATTGTAGTTATGCCTCCTCTTTTTCCATGATTTTTTGACTTTCCGAAAATATCCCGTTTTTACAGGATTGATAGTTTTTGATGGTTGTCGTTTGTTTGTGTAGATTCTAAATCATCAAAACCGTTTACATGAAACAGCTAATTCTTTTTCTTCTTTTCCTGGCAGGTTACGTTTTACAAGTATCAGCACAGGATAAAACCGATCTCAATCAGGTAACAAAAGAGCAGATCAGTAAACTAAATGAAATAGTAAAACCTGTTAAAGAAACGATTGACAAACTTTTGGATGAAGACCAAACAGGCACTTACGAACAGTACAAGAAAGAAGTTGACCTGTTGAGAAAAGTAAAAAATACAGAAGGGAGAGCTGGCCTTACCCAAAAAATACTGTCAGGATACCAGGAGTTTTTTGATAAGATATGGGAGAAGGCCGATGTAGATGAAAAAGATTATCAAATCAAGATCAGGTCTATATTTTCTCCAGGTATGGCGGAGCTTATACATTTTGATCCTTACCTGGGATTTACTATAATTACCAGTACAAATCCAGAGCCCAGCCCGCCGCCGCCTGCACCCGACCCCCGTGCGGATATTTGCATTAATGATGTATGTGCCAAAGCATCCGGCGAAGTAAGTGGCAACTCTTATTTAGTCAGTGGTGGTGGCGGCAGCTATGGAAATTGTTTTGTAAGAGCAAACGCCTGGGGCGCAGTTGCATCCTTTAGCGAAATCAGCAGCGGTTTAAAAAACAATATCGCTATTCCCGGTGCAATACCGCTGGATAATCGCCGGCTGGCAGTCACATTTGATTATGATGTAAAACTGCAAGCCACAGCATTTGCAGTGCTTGGTGCAAGTATGGCGAGTGCATCGGTTAGTGAATATTCGTCTCGGGAATATATGATGGTTTTTTCACCCATCCTTTTCGCCAATTCCAAGCAACTTCAAAAAACCGTTCATAGTAGTTATATCGTAGAAAAAAATCAGGTCAGTTCCAGTAAGATTTCAGCCGGATCAACGGTTTTTAATGCAGTTATCAGCGGAAGCTGGGGCAATGCAGAAGCAAGCAATATCCGGTGGACTGTTTGTGAAACGAAATAATTCCTGTTTTTACAGGATGGACAAGCATTGTTTGGATGGTCATCTTTACATCATCATTAATACTCTTTTAACACATCACCATGAAAAAATTATTACTTCTTTCGACATTGATAGTCTTTACAATTACGGCAGCACAAGCACAAATAAGAACTAAGGTTGAGAAGAACAGGCTACAAGCTCCGTCAAAGATTGTTGAGCCTGTGTCAACTGAACCCAAGGCAGTTCC
Source organism: Terrimonas pollutisoli (assembly GCF_029360765.1). Classification (GTDB taxonomy): domain Bacteria; phylum Bacteroidota; class Bacteroidia; order Chitinophagales; family Chitinophagaceae; genus Terrimonas_B; species Terrimonas_B pollutisoli. The sequence goes on from NZ_JARKNA010000013.1 coordinate 73,425, forward strand.
GCCACCACCACCTCCCGCAACAACTAATAAAACCTCCGGTACCGCCAATACAAGTACGCCGGTATATATCCTATCGTCAGCAAGAGTAAGTATCAGAACAGGAAGTGATAATAAGGAATTTCCATCTGCTGTTTGGGTAGCATTGGCGGCCAAAAGCGCACCAGCAGAATGGAGAACCTATGTTCAGCAAAACCTGGGCAATGAAATGAGAATAAACTCAGAAACAGAGTTTGGCCTGGGGCTGGAGGCACAACCGATCTCATTGGAAACATTCCAGAAATCGGGATTGGTGTTAAGGATACAATATAGCCCTAATATAATCTTTGATGCATGGAAAATAGAATCCGTTAGTTTGACCCTGGAATTCAAGGACCAAAATGGAAACCAGCATCCATCACTTGGTAGAAAAACAATCGTATTCAGTAATGCATATGGTTTTCTGAATAATGATTTCCGGTATATGAAATGTTTTGCAGATGAATCTTTTTCGCCTCTTACTGCTGTTATCTCAAAAGAATATTAAAATAGTAAAGTGAAAAAGCTTTTTTTAATACCGCTTGCCATGTTTGCGACAATAAATGTTTTTGCGCAAACCGACAGCTTTGATGTATTCACTTATCAGCCGCCTGAATTTTTTGCCAAAAGCGTATTATCATCAGAAGTACATTTTAATATGACGAATAAAGATGGCAGCTTTTGTACGATTATCCTGTACAAAAGCCGGCCCGCCAAAAAAGATGTAATGCAAGATGTAACCACCCAGTGGAATGAACAGGTGGTAAAGCGATTAAGTAAAGCAGATAAAAAACCAAGCAGGGTTTACACACAGCAAATGTGGGATGGCTGGGCTTCTACGATTGCCATTGGTAATTTTTATCAAAACAAAAAGAAATGCGTGGTGATGCTGTCTTCCTTCAGAAAGAACCAAACATCGGTCTGCGCAGTATTTATGTTCAGCGATAAAATATTTAAAGGACCGGTAGAAAGTTTCTCCAAAAACCTTCACTTAATAAATCAACAATGAAAAAACAACTACTGTTTACTTTCTTCTTACTCATATTGGCATGTATAACTTTTGCACAGCCCAAACAAAAGCCGGCTGCAAGGCAGGATAAAACCCCTACTCAAAAAGAAATGGCGGACATGATGAAAGAAATGCAGGCTGCAATGGACGAAATGAGCCCGGAAGATAAAAAGATGATGGATAGTATGGGTATTAAAAAGCCTGACACAAAAAGCATTCAAAAAAGTATGTCGGGCATCACCGATGCACAACTCCAAAAAGCTTTTGAAGATGAGAACAGGATCGTTCCTATGCGGGATGCAGCAAGAATTGCAGCCATACCCAAAGGAGTAAATGCCAGCCGCATGGGAGCCTATATCGCTTCTATACAAAGCAAAGCGGAAGCCCTGGTAAAACCGGAATTAAAAAAAATGGGCGACAAAATTTACAGCTACATCAAATCAATTAGCAAGAATAGCACAGAAGCAGGTAATATGGCCACAGGTTTATGGATAGCCGGCAAACCCGAATTAGCATTCTACACTTTGGGTAAAATTTGTATTAACGATGCGGTTAATACTGATAACCTCAGCAATTATGCTTCCATGCTTTCCATGCTCGACGTTCAGAACCTGGCCATTCCTATTCTTAATAACCTCAATGTAAAATTTCCGAAAAACAGTACGCTGCTCAACAACCTGGGGCAGGCATGGTTCGGCCTGGGAGAAATAAATAAGGCTGAAAAATATTTAGACAGCGCAATTCGGATATACGCTTACCATCCGCAGGCTAATTATACAAAATCATTTATTGAAGAAAGTAAAGGCAATATCCCAAAAGCAATTGAAGCTGCTAAAAAAAGTATCCGCAAAGCATACAGTACGGAAAAAGAAAACAAGTTGAAAAAACTAGGGTATACCTTGAAACCTGATGACATTGACTGGGACCTTCCAATGCCGCAAGACGCATTGGGTTTAGGAAAATTCAATTGGCCTGAATATCCTTTGGATGTTGAACAAAATAAATTGTTGGAAAAAGAATGGAAAGATTTTAAAAATGAATGCCAGCAGAAAATTAATGAACTGAAAATAAAGCAAACAAGATTAGAGCAGGAATATTTAACCCAATCCACTTTACGTACACAGCATATTCTTCAGGCAGGTCCAAAAGGCCAATATGTACAAATGATGCCTGTTTACGCAGCTAAAGCCATAAAGAAATTGGGCCCTGGTGTAAATGATGTAAATGGAAATGTGTCGTTTGTATTTGCAAAAGAATTAGGAGCGGTGACAAAAGCATTGCTTGCTGTTGGCGGATATGAAAAGATACTCAATGAAAAGCAACTATTATTGGATAAAAAATATGAAGACCAGGTTGGTGAAGGCAAACCCAACCCCTTTGAAGCAATATGTAAAGATGAAAATGCTATCCGTACTGAATTTTTATTAGCGGCCAATGGAGAATTACAAAGCACCTACAGAAGCTATTTTAATTATGTACGCCGCAGAACCAGCGATCTATTGTATTATTACCAATACACAATGTGGCCCGAACAGTTTGAACTGGCCAAAGTGAATGCACAAATTGCCTGGCTCACACAAATAAAAGACCAGCGGGTATTTTTTAAAGATAAAAGCAGTTGGTGCACATCAGTACCGAAAACAAAAAAACCGGGCACATTACAAAAATTTGATGACGTGGCCTGCCAGTATAACTCTACCATGGATTTAAAAATAATTAAGTTTACGAACAACTGCAGCCGCATGACCAGTGAGTTTGATTTTATGTTTCTAAACTATGTTAGAAAAGATGATTTTGAACGGGCAGAAGGCGATACCTATATCAGCAGCACTTTCAAAATAAGTGCCGAAGCAGGGAAGGATTTGAAGGCAGGCCCATTAAAAGTGGAAGCAAAAGTTGGTGCCGGGGTTGAACTTGAATTTGGACGTGGAGGCCTGGAGGATGTGACACTCATTGGTGAAGCTAAGGTGGGGGCAGGTACGGGCATATTCGATGAGGACGAAAAGTCAGGCTCACCCGGAATTGGTATAGCGGGGAAAGATGCTTTCCCAACAACTGTGGAAGCTGGTGTCGAAGGCCGCATCAGCATCATTACCGGAAAGGGATCTGTGTCGGGAACCGGTGTATTGAAGGACATTAAAATGGCAGAATGGTAAAAGCTATTTTTCAATACAGTATAAGTGCCTTGGGCAAATTTTCAGGACGGAAAATCTAAACTATAAAAAATGAAATACTCTCTTATAATTGCAGCAATATTTATTTCCTTACAAACTTTTTCGCAGGATTGCACCAAAGAATTGCTGAAGCAAAAACCCGGCACATGGAAAGCAGGACCAAAAGGTTCTATTGCGAATGTGAGTGCTGCCGATTTAGCAAAAGAAAAAGCAGCAGTAGGTGCCATTCACAAAATGGTTTCTGCAAATTTTAAACCAACCGGATGCCAGATCTCTTACAGCACTGTGTATGGAAAGTATTTGAATGCGGGCCAAAACTGGGTTGCAGATCCCTATCATTATTCAATGTATGTTCTAAGATATATATGCGACCAACAGAGTACAGATAAATCAAAATATTACGTTGATGTTTCTACTCCAACAACAGTTACTATAACAGCCAATGTAATTTTTTCATTAAATAATCTGTATGCGGCGACTATTCCTGCGGATGATTCCAGGGGTTATTTAAAGCTGAAACAACGCCCGGAAAGAAAAGAGGGCTATTATTTTATGGGTGAAGAAGTGGTGGGTGATAGTCACCTGGAAAATAAAATAAAAGAATACCGATGGCTGATCACCTATAATGACACACTACCTTTTTTGTACGTAAGCCGTAAAGAATATTTATTGATACAGAAAAAAAGACTGGAACAAACTATAAAAGATGAAGGTGCACATGACTTTAATAATAAATGCATGAGCAACATTAATGAAGAACTAAAGAAACCGGAAGCCGAATTAATAAAGCCTGCTATTTGTCCATGGAACGATGAACAACGGTTTACAGGTTTTGTAGAAGAAGGCACCCGCGGTTCCTTTATTGCTGTAAAACCTAATCCTGCATACTATCGAAAAAAATTGCCGAAGTCATCTCCGCAGTTTTTTTCCGTTGTATATAAAATAGCACACGGCGATCCTGTCTTTGAAGAGAATATTGCAGCAATAAAAAAAGCTGTTGATTTTGCGGCACTGAAAAATATGTTGGGTAAATAAGATCCGGAATGAATTAATTATTATAAAATGAAAAAACTAATTCTTCTTATAAGTGTAGCCATTGCTACCTGTGCACAGGCACAGCCAATATACGTTGATCGGATTGGCTTCAAACTTGAAAGCATTGCCCATTTGGACATTAGCTGGATGAAAATAGCGACATATACAAAGGGACCAATGGCAAAACAGCTTGGTCACCGGAGTTATAGCGCCAAACAAATTGGCTATAGCCAGCAGTTCGTTACCTGGATGCAGCAATCCTATACGCCCAAAGGATGCCTTGGCGATGCTGGCTACTATCAAAATGCCATGCCCAAACACAGCAGTACCAACAGCAGCTATGGAAACATCATTAACACACATTTAGATGCACTGCCACACTTGTATGGCGCCTTCGCTAAAGTGTATATGTTTTTAAAAAAAGATGCCAATGGAAAATTTGTTCCCCAAAACAACTATGCCGATTACTGGCACATTGAAGCCAATCAACTGCAATATATCAGCGTACCTGTCTCTTTTATTTCTACACCGGAGCAGTATTATTTTACAATGCCGCATTATCACAAAGATGCAAAGAGAGATTTTGCAGACGATAAAGCAGCCAGCCAGTTATCAGGTTTCGACTCCCACAAAAACTTACAAGCCTATCCTCATTTTTATATTCCGCCAAAAATTATTGGCGACGATGCACAGTATGTGGTAGTGATGACAAAGGACAACAAATTGCCATTTGAAGAAATAACCATTGGCGAGTTTTTTTCACAGGCAGAAAAACAATTGCTCTTTTGGCAAAAAGCAGAAAACAGGTCAGCAGACTTAATGGCCAAAGCACAGAAAAACCTTGCCCGTTTAAAAGAAAAATATAAAAACAGGTGGAATGATGTAGCGGAATTAAGATCTCCTTATGGGCAAATTGGTTTTTATGACTTTGTAAATGCAAGTGAGGACCACAGCGATATGTTTGAGCAGGGTGAAGAAAGCACAACCTTTCCCATTTTGAAAATAAATAAAAAAACATTGGACTTATGCAAGACCGATCAACCGCAATGGCTGGTAATAAGGTGGGACAATGGAATGCCCAATCACGAATACTCCATTCACAGGCATGAATCCATTCTTAACAATTTCAATTTCGACTATGTGTATCAATATTTTTTTGGTACTAATAAAGTGATCGAACCCTACAAACCACTTCGTTTGCCCGGCTACAAAGAATCCATTACAATAGAAAAAGCATCCGACAAAACAATAAAAGCAGGAGCTGATAAAAACGTTATTTTCTTTGAAGATTTTTCTACGAGCTCCATTGGTAAGCCTGCCAACAACTGGGATGGCTCTTTGGTTAAAGGAAGAAAAGCAACTGTTACACAATTAGACGGCAACAATGATAAATGGCTTGAAATTCACGGGAATGAAAAAGTGCGTCCCAAAAATATTCAAATTCCATTGCCTCAAAATTTCACCCTGAGTTATGAGCTGGTGGCATCACAAAATTTTACATGGGGTGCCAAAGGTTTAACAATGCAACTATCAAAAGAAACATCACCCGGCAATGCAGAATCCTATCTAAAACTTAAGCTACGGCCTGGATTTGATGGCCGTGATGGAGAGGCAGAACTTGAAACAAAATTTCCTTTTCCCCCAGGTTATTCAAACGGCACCAAATGGTATAAGGCCAATGGGTTTTCCAATAATAAAAAAGCAAACCTCATTACTGTTACTATTAAAAAAATAGATGAAAAGCTCCAGGTGTTTATTGATAAAAATAAGATAGCGGAATACGAAAAAGCAATACCTGCAGCTCACTTGTTTAATGCCCTGTCGTTTGATTGTAGCGGTAATTCTGGAGAGAATGATAAATTTTATATCAGCAATGTTAAAATAACGAAGGATTGATTCGTAACAGAGAGGGAAAGAAAATCCCTCTTTTACAGGAGATAAAACTGTTGAAAACAGAAATATTTTTGATTCAGAAAAACTAGTTATGAAAAAAATAATTTCCCTTTGTGCCTTTTGTATATCCGCAGCAATATGCGTTGCGCAAAAAGAAACCTTCGGCATTACGACATTCACTCCACCCAAGGGATGGAAGAAAGAAGTCTCTGAAAGTGCCTTACAGTTTACAAAAGAAGACACGATAAAAGGGGTTTACTGCCTGATAACATTGTATAAGGCAGTGCCGGGCACAACAAACGCCAAAGAAAACTTTGATTTGGCATGGGCTACTGTAGTAAAAGAAATGGTAACCGTTTCTGTGGCACCCGAAATGCAGCCGGCTGCGACCGAAAACGGATGGGAAATGCAAAGCGGATATGCCCCATTTGAAAAGGAAGGGGAAAAAGGAATTGCCGTATTAGTGACAGCGTCTGATTATGACAAAATGGTAAACCTGTTAATACTGACCAATACGGATGCCTATGAAAAAGATATGACATCATTTATAGAATCAATTAGCTTAAAAAAACAAACTCAAACAACCAACAAACCATCACCTGCTTCTGAAAAAACTGTACAGGCAATATCTGCGGCAAAAAAAGATGGTTTCGCTTTTACTACAACCAATTTTGATGATGGCTGGACAAGTACTGTGCAGGAAGATTGGGTGGAAGTAGTAAAGAATAATAGCAAAGTTCTTATCCATTATCCAAAAGAAGGCACCATATTTCCTGCCGATCCGGAACCCCTTACTAATGCAGCATGGAATATTTTAGTAGCTCCACGATACAGCAATCTCAGAAATTATATGACCACTTATATAAGTACGTATAACAGGCCTTACCTGGGCATGGGCACTGCTACTGATAATGCTACTGGCAAAGATGTTTTTATTGTTCTGTACCGGCAGGGAGAAACCGGCTGGCTTGAATTTATTAGTCCTGATAAAAATAGTTTTATACAGCAATACAAATTTGATCCTGAAATCATCCGCTGGGATAGTGAAACTGATCTGCTAAAGCCTCTGGAAAAAATGGTTAACTATAACAAATTTGCTGTAGCTGCCTCCGATTTTACCGGCGCCTGGACAAGTGACTTCACCGGTGTGCAGCAACTTTATAATGTTTACACCGGCAACTATGCAGGAATGAATGTTCATCAATCAAGCCAGGAGTTTGTGTTTGGTGCAGGCAATTCGTATAACTGGAGGTTACTGGTGGTAAGTGGCATGGTAGGCAATACGAAATACCAGGAGGTAAAATCTTCCGGAAAATTTTCTGTTCCTAATAACTGGCAGATACATTTTTCAAAAATAGAAAGCGGAGCAAAAACTTATCATGCACATTGGTCATGTATCAAAGGCGCCAGGCTGTTGAAGCTGCTCGATGCAAAATCTCCCGGTAGCGGAATTTATGACGTGTATGGGAAAAAATAGTGGCCATTTGCAATGATGAAATGCCTTACCTAAAACACTTACTAATTATTCAAACTAAAATTAATTTTCATGCGTACACTAATTTTTATCCTACTGCTATTCCCTATAGCCACATTTTCTCAAAAACAGGATATATTTATTAAGCTTACTGATGCCAGGGCACAACAGATCAAAGGCGATGCTCTTGTCAAAGGCTTTGAAAGATGGTTGCAGGCAGCTACCATCAGTTCGTCTGGAAAAAATAATTCACAACTCAATTTTACCATGAATATCAGCGGAGCTTCTGCTGATTTAAAAAGAGCTTTAAGCAATGGCGAACTATTGCTTAACGGGCAGGTAACAGTTACCACCTCAGACGCTTCGTCTGGCCGGCCAGTCACCGCATATACCATCAAAATGGAAAATATCAGCGTATTAGCTTGTTCAGAAACGATGGGATGTAACAATCAAATGACTACAAGTGTTACACTAAAAGCCATCCGTATTGGCTGGACCTATTACCAAACCGACAAAACAGGATTAGCAGCCGTTTCACGTAAATACGGATGGGATGAAGATACGCAAGCGGAATGGTCAGCTTTCTGATTATTGTATCATAACACCAAAATCCCTTTTTCATGGGATTGTTATCCATTCAATCAGTATATACATTACAGCCAACTAAAAAACAGGTACCATGGAGGCAATAAAAAGAAATACCATGACTTCACTGTTGATGCTGCTGCTTATTGTTACTGCGTGCAAAACAGTTCCCGTTACCGGCCGAAAGCAACTCAACCTTGTTCCAAATTCTATGATACAGGCTATAGCCTTTACAGAATATGACTCGATGGTAAAAGCCAGCGCTACCCTATCGCAATATGATGAAAGAGCACAGCTGGTAACAAAAGTCGGAACGAGAATTCAACGGGCAGTAGAAACATACATGGAGCAGAATAACATAAGCAAGGATATAAAAAATTTCAAATGGGAATATAATACAATCAACGAAAACATTGTCAACGCCTGGTGTATGCCTGGCGGTAAAGTTGCAGTTTATACAGGTTTGTTGCCCGTTACACAAACCGAAAACGCCCTGGCCGTCGTGATGGGTCATGAAATCGCTCATGCCATCGCCAGGCACGGCAATGAACGAATGAGCGAAGGTTTATTGATTAATCTTGGTGGGTTGGTATTGGAAGAAGCATTGAAAGAAAAGAAGCAGGAAACACAATTGCTCTTTCTTGCTTTATACTCAATTGGCTCTAATCTTACACTCGCTTTACCTAACAGTCGCATGCAGGAAAGCGAAGCAGACAAACTGGGTTTGATATTTATGAGTATGGCGGGTTACGATCCTGAAGAAGCAATTCCTTTTTGGCAAAGAATGTCGCAGGTAAACCAGGGAACAAAACTGCCGGAGTTTTTGTCTACCCATCCATCCAATGAAACAAGGATTAAAAAATTATCGGCTTTGATACCTGAAATAAAAACAAAATATTATAAAGTGAATTAATTTAAATGTCAAACTATCCATTATGAGAAGATTTCATTTCTTTATTCCTGTATTCATTTCGTTGATTATTGTCTCCTGCCAATTCAGCAAAGGCGTAAAAAAAGATCTGAGCACGGGGCTGTCGGCGAGTTACAATGGGTTTGCATTGGACGACATTTACTTAGCCGATGAAAACAAAAGCCGCTTAAGCAGTAACAAAATTCAAATGGGAACAAAAGTGCTCATAGTGGCCACAGGTGTAGATTATTTTGAAGAAAAAGATGGTAAAGTATTTCCGGGCTGCACGATCATACTTACCGATAAAAACAAAAAAGAATTACTCAACCTTCCCGATGCCTTTGAAGATATGAAAGAAGGGACACCCGCAGCCGAAGCTAAAACATTGCAGGCAAGCCTTAATACCGGTGAGCCAATGCTAGTCGGGGAAACTTATCATTTGAGAGTCCGCTTCTTTGATAAAAATAAAAAAGAAAATGAGATTGTATCCAATGTGGATCTGGTAGTGAATGAATAACCTTCCCCAAAGCACCTGGCTTCCTGATTTATTTTGTATTTTTATCGCACCCAACTGGTACAACACCGTATGAGCGATCAATCAACTGTCCATTCACTGCTTCAACAATATATTCCGGCCCTTAGCTCTTACAACGAATTATTTTCCGATGATAATAATATAAGACCTGACTGGCAAACTTTTTTCTCTTCTCTTCATGAGCTTGGATATAAAGAATTACAAAACCGCAATATTGATATTCTCCGGCTGCTGAAAGAAAACGGCGTTGCTTATAATATTTATAATGATCCTTCGGGACAAAGCCGTCCCTGGGAACTGGATCCCATTCCACAATTAATAACAGCCAATGAATGGGAAACGATCAATGCCGGACTAATACAACGTGCGGAATTATTTAACCTGTTGCTGAAAGATATTTACGGTCCGCAAACGCTTATTAAAAATGGCATCATACCACAGGAACTTATTTACCTGCATCCCGGTTTTCTCCGTTCCTGTGTAAATATCAAATTACCGGGAACCCAGCACTTAGTTTTATATGCAGCGGATATGGCTCGTGGCATTGATGGACGCCTATGGATTATCAGCGATCGTACACAAGCCCCATCTGGTTCCGGCTATGCATTGGAAAACAGGTTTGCTATGTCGAGCGTTCTACCTGAATTATTTTCCAACTTACAGGTAAAAAGATTATCCCCTTATTTTGATTCACTGCAGCAAGCGCTGACAAATATTGCTCCCCGAAATAACGATAATCCGAGAGTTGTCGTTCTAACACCAGGTCCGGATAATGAAACTTATTTTGAACATTCGTATCTCGCCGCTTATCTCGGTCTTACATTGGTACAGGGTAATGACCTGATGGTAAAAGATAATTATGTATGGCTCAAAACCATTGATGGTTTGGAAAAAGTAGATGTAATATTAAGAAGGCTTGACGACGTTTATTGCGATCCGCTGGAATTAAAAAGCGATTCTCTTTTAGGTATTCCCGGCCTGGTTCAGGTAGTAAGAAAAGGAAATATAGCTATTGCCAACCCACTTGGCAGCAGCATTGTGGAGAGTGCGGGGCTTGTTCCTTTTTTGCCCGCCGTCGCCCAACATTTTTTTGGAACTGAATTGATCATGCCTTCCATCGCTACCTGGTGGTGTGGTCAGCCCAAAGAATTGAATTATGTAATCGACAATTTAAAGACGCTTGTAGTAAGAAAGATCTTCAGAAATGTGGCCGGTACCCGTTCCGCAATTGATGGAGCATCCCTGCCGGCAGCACAGGCAGATGAATTGATACTGGAAATAAAAGCGAATCCTCATCTGTATGTCGGGCAGGAGAAAATTAGTTTTTCATCAACACCTTCCTGGCTTGATGGAACGATCGTAGCCGGTCATTCGCTTTTCAGGAGTTTCCTGGTCAGTCATAACAACAGTTATGTTGCTATGCCCGGCGGTTTGACCCGTACAAAAAGCGGAGAAAATAGCTTTGTTATTTCCAATCAACTGGGTGGCATCAGTAAAGATACATGGGTGCTGTCAGCAGATGAGGAACAGGAGCAACCGGTAAGCCTGCAATTAAATACCGATGCGCTTCAGCATAAATTAATTAAAAGATCACTACCGAGCCATACAGCCGAGAATCTTTTTTGGGTAGGCCGCTATACCGAAAGGGTCATTTACAATGCCCGGTTGCAGCGTACAGTTATGCAACGGATGCTGCAAAGCAACAAACCGTTTAATGGTGACAATGAAAGCACGGAAACTGTTTTGTTACAAACACTAACCCAATGTACCTATACATTTCCCGGGTTCTTTGAAGACAGTGATCCGCAAAAAAGAAAAGAGATCTATGCAAAACCCTGGACAGAGCTGACAGATGTTTTATACAATGAAAAAAGAAATGGCAGCCTTAGCCATAATCTTTCTCTTTTAAAAACTGCTGTTTATAGTGTTCGTAATTTCTGGGCTTTAGATACCTGGCGGGTATTGCGGCAAATGGAAGAGGAATGGAACAAAGCAAAAGCAGATACTCATGCGGATCATCTTCGGATGATCAGTACGATTGACTCATTAAATACCTCGATGTTTGCGTTTTTAGGAATGAACAGGGAAAGTGTACGCAGGGAACAGGGATGGAATATCATGGACCTGGGCAGAAAACTCGAGCAAACACTTTATATCATTAGTTTATTAAGAAGTGTATTTCAAAAGAAACAGAAGGAACAGGTGGAACATGAATTGCTGGAATCTGTAATGATTGCCAGCCAGAGCTTAATCACTTACCGCTATACTTACAGGGATCATCTGCAACTGCCCCTTGCCCTTGAATTATTGATGCTGGATACCAATTATCCAAAATCATTAGCTTACTTAGTGAAAAAGATAAAACGTTATATTTCACTTTTACCCAAAGAAGGAAAAGAAATACAATTAAGCGATAAGCAACGCAATATCCAGGAGGCAGATTCCTTATTAAAACTGGCGGACACAGTAGCATTAACAAAGTACGATCCTGACAGCAAAGAATATGTTGCATTGACTCTATTTTTAGATAAATTATATTCGTTGATTGCCGATACTTCCATGCTTATTTCCAAAACTTATTTTAAACACAGTCAGACACAAAAGCAATTGTTTACAGCTAACCTTATCTGATCATTTATTATGCGCCATGCTATATTCTGTTGAACATACCACTAAATACCAGTATCACGAACAGGTGAGCCTTTGCCATAATATTGCCGCATTAGCGCCACGCAATACGGATAAACAAACCTGTAAAGCATTTAACATCATTATTTCCCCATTACCGGAAATACTGGAAGAACATATAGATTTTTTCGGTAACAAACTTTATTATTTCGTTATTGAACAGGAGCATGAAGAATTAACCGTCACCGTAAGATCACAGATTGAAATAATAACTTCCCCTGATATAAAGTCCTCCCGCTCCGATCAAAGCTGGGAAATGGTAAGAGATATGCTGCTCGTTTCTACAGGAGAATTTATGGAGGAAAAACAATTCACCCATCCTACTGAAATAACAGCCACTGCTCCTGAAATAAAAAACTATGCTGAACAATCTTTCACAACGGGTAAATCATTGTTTGAAGCGGTATATGATTTAATAAAACGCATTTATACGGACTTTAAGTTTACGCCTGGTTTTACTACTGTCTCTACTCCGCTGTCTGTTGTGATGAAAGAGAGGAAAGGTGTTTGCCAGGATTTTGCACACCTCGCTATTTCCTGTATCCATTCTATGGGCCTGCCTGCAAGATATGTAAGTGGTTATTTAGAAACGTTGGCGCCTGCTGGGAAAGAAAAGCTTACCGGTGTAGATGCATCACATGCATGGGTCTCCGTATTCATTCCCGGCATGGGCTGGGTGGATTTTGATCCTACCAATAATCAATTAGCTACAGAACAATATATCACTATCGGCTGGGGCCGGGATTATTTTGATATCATTCCGTTGAAAGGGGTGATCATGAGCAGCAGCTCACATGAGTTGACGGTATCGGTAGATGTGAAAAGAATAGAGGAATAATTTACCCGGCAGCATTACTACTATCAACTTTCGTTGCGTCGCACTCTTCGACGTTCTGTTCGCTTCTCAGCATATTATCAAGGGCAAAAGGATAAAAAAGTGAACCTACAATACAGCAGAAAAAATCAATTCTAGTGATACATTTTCGTGTCAATATGTAATTTCCCGGCCTTTTATAGCACCTGTGTTTGAAAATTGTTCAGAACATATTTTGTCTGTCAAAAACTCAAATTGAGTTTTAATAATTACATCTTTAAAAATCATATCTGTTTTTTCATTAACCGTATCAATATGAAGATTGCCGTATTGACAAATAGTGCCAATTATATTTTGCCCGGTATCTGTAAAATAAAAATAAGGTAAAGCGGCATTGCAACGTGATAACCAGGAAAGGTGTTTTATGAAAATGGGTAAAATTGCTTTATCAACCTGTAAAGCTCCATTGAACCTCTTTCCAACTTTATTATCTGTCAAAAATTGTAATGCGTCCTTGGCGGGTTTAAAGTCATTGTTTTGAGATAACCAGGCAACATTAGTGTCACCAAGAAATATTAAAGTATCGAAACCTAATGCATTTGCTATAACAGTTAGTTCACTTCCTAATAATTTAATATGTCCTTTTAGGAATTTTGAAGGAATCGTCAAGACATAACTATAATAGACTTCAGGATAAGAATAATCCAGATCTTCTTTGATTTCATCATACCATCTTAAAGGAAACTTAGGATATTTATCTAAACAGTCTTGACGTTTAATTTTATTGAGCATAGTTGAAAATCCATGAATTTACTTGCCATAAAACTACTTGATTACAACAGTTCATCCAAATCAGACAGGCTTCAATTCTCCTCTTATCGTTTCATGTATAAAATTCAATTTCTGCTTTACCGCTTCATTGATTACAAAAGGATATGAATCTTTCATTCCCATGCTCCGGTTAAGGCTGTTCATTACAAAAGAAAGAGGTATCCATCGCTCTATGATGTCGTCAAAAAATTTTGTTGTATAAGGATCAATATTCAACCTGGCACTCATTTCATTATCCGGATCGGCTGATCTTGGGTTCAGCGTCATGCCAAAAGAATAAGCGGTTTCCATTGTATCAACAATATGCATATAATGCGCCCAGGTTTCCGCCCAGTCTTCCCAGGGATGCGTGTTGGCATAAGCGCTGATAAATTTCTCTCTCCATGTATCCGGAGTCGTTTCGTTGTAATGTTGTTTCAATGCTTCGGCGTAGTCTGTTCTTTCATCACCAAAAAGTTTGCGGAATCCTTGTGACCTGTTTGTATCTTTTATTAATTGTTCCCAGTAATAATGCCCGATCTCGTGGCGAAAATGCCCCAATACAGTTCGATACACTTCATCCATCTGGTTGCGGGCCATTTCGCGGATAGCATCATCCGCTTCATCTATATTGAGTGTGATCAGTCCACGATCATGCCCGGTCAATAGGCGTTTGCTTTCTTTTTTATTTTCATCAGCTTTAAAATCAAAGGCGATGCCTTTGTCATCATCCTGGAATTTGCTGATCACGGGTAATTTGAACCGGAGCAATGAATAAATAAGCCGGTGTTTAGCCACCTCAATATGCGCCCATTTTTCCAGGTGATCAGGTTGTGAAAGATCAGGAATAGTGCGGTTGAGGTTACAGGCTATACAATACTCCCCTTCACTCTTATGCGACAGCAACCAGTTGCAAACACTGTATTGTTTATTACTACAATATTTGTAACGCGGTGTAGTGAGAGTAATTTTTTCTTTATTATCAAAAAAGGTATAACTGTTATCTTCTGCCGGCCGCAACGCTACCATATCCATTCTTTGGGGATCAAAACCCAACGAAGCATTACACTGTACACAAAAAGTATTTTCGAAATAAACCGGTTGGCCGCAATGATCGCATTTAAAAAGTTTCATTTGGAAGAGGCTTGATTGAAATTGTTTCTTCTTGTAATGTAGGGTAATAAATCAAGAAGCATGCCTGTTAAGAAATGGCATTGTGGAATAATGTGAACTACGAACACGAACATTTTTGAAAAAACATCTTATCTTTTCCGGTCGAAATCCGCCGGGTTTTCACCCCATGCTTTTGTCTCCCATTTTAGTAATTGATTTGGGTATTCATTTTCCTTTAATCATTTTAATGCACGGGCAATCATGTCAAAGAGGGGTTTGTTTTTTTCACTTTTCTCATGATTAGTTCTTTCCTCTTTATCTTTTACCCATCCAATTGCATTTCTGCTATCCGAATAAATAGGTATAGTCAATCCCTTTTGTTTGCAATAGCCCAAAGCATGAACAATTGCCAGGAACTCTACTATATTAATTGTGCCATCCTCAAAAGGCCCTTTCCTGAAGATTATATCTCCTGTTTTCATGTAGACTCCCTGATATTCAACTATACCTGTCGTAGTATTCCAGGCTCCGTCAACAGCAATACTGTCTTCAATCGGGTCGCCAATCAATTTAAGCTGATCTTCTGTTAGCTCCGGCTCAAAAAAATCTTTCCCTATAAATTCCTTACTACCGCTGTTGAAAGCCTGTTCAGCCAGCTGTCTTGTTTTAAAAGATTTATAGACGGCTCCATGATACCCGTGAATCTGTGCACTGCAATCCTACCAATTCTCAAATATTCCGGTTTGGCGGCCCTTCCACACTACGTAGTATTTGTGTTTTACTTTTGTCATAACCTAAAATTTTAGCAATGTTCAAAAATAAAACATTTTTTTGTTTTAAATAAGAACATTCTTTAGTTTTGGATAAAATTTTCAAAAACCGTCATGGCTACTACTCTTTCTCAAAAAGAAATTGGCAAACGCATCATGGAACTCCGGAAGGCAAAAGGACTATCGCAGGATGATCTGGCAAAGAATATCGGCATATCCAGGTCTTCCCTTGTCCAAGTAGAGCTTGGCAATCGATATGTAGATGTACTGGAGCTTTATAAGCTTTCACTTTTGCTGGAGTTTTCTTTAGATGAATTTTTGTCAAAAGATTTTGGTCAATCAAAAAAAGAAGAACTGGTGAATGAAAAGAAAGCAAAAGAAAAAAAAGAAGAAAGAATAGCCGTGCCGGAAATGAGTGTACCTAAATTTAAAAACATACTGCTCTACATTCTGGAAAAATGTGCAGGCAAGCCGAATGTAGGTGAAACAGTTTTGTACAAACTCCTGTATTTTGCTGATTTTAATTATTACGAAATGTACGAAGAGCATCTTTCAGGTTCCCGTTACAGAAAACTCCCTTACGGACCTGTACCTAAAAGATTTGAAAGCATCGTGAATTCAATGATCGAAAAGGAAGAGTTAAAGAAGATCAAGACAGAGTATTATAATAAAATACAGACCCGCTATATTCCTTTGATCAAACCTGACCTGACCAAACTAAAAGCGAGTGAAAAAGAAGTGATTGACAGGGTAATTGAACAAATGAGCGACTGGAGCGCAGCTACTATTAGTAATTATTCTCACAATGATATGCCATGGAAAGCTTCAAAGGAAGGTGACGAGATTAGTTATGAGCTGGCTTTTTACCGCCGCCCACCGTACGCAGTAAGAACTTATAACGAAGATGAAGAATCATGAAGTTTGAAGAATTGCCGGAATATCAAAAAGACCTGAAGCAACTGCTGAAGAAATATTGTACACTGAAACAGGATGTGGAATATTTGCAAAAAACATTAGAAGTAGAGCCGGATGCAGAGCCCCCTTTCAGTTACAGAATAGAAGGATTAGGAATTACAACTTGTGTAGTAAAAGTGAAAAAGATCGCATGCCGGGCTTTGAAGGGACGAGGGGTGAATTCCGGTCTTCGATTGATCTATGCCTGGTTTAAAACGGAAGAACGGATAGTAATGATAGAATTGTATCATAAGAACGACAAGGAGAATGAGGATAAAAACCGTATTCATAAACATTTTAAATAATTTCAATTATATCAGGAGATAAAAAACTTCTGCTTGTTATTTGACGGATATCACTATCATGTTGTTCTATACAAAATGAATAAGAACTTGCTGAGTTCAGCACCATTTGCGGCGTAACATCAGCAAACGTAAATATCGCACAAAGCCAGATCGCTATAATATCGTATTTTTTTTACCTTTCATCCGGGATTCATATCAAAACATAACAATGCTCACAATACTCAATTTCGAGAGTCATATAAACAGCGTCATCCTGCAACGGGGACAACAATATTACAGTAAGGGATATGTGGCATACATAGAAGAAACCGGAGATAATATCTGGTCGGCAGAAGTGGAAGGCTCCGAAACGTACGCCGTAGAGGTAACGTTGAAAAAAGATAATGAGATAATCAGCTATAACTGCGACTGCCCTTACGACAGCAGCACCTGCAAACATGTGATAGCCGTATTCTTCGCCTTACGGGACGAAATGAAGAAAACAGAAAACAAAACCAATAAAATCACGAAGAAGGATGTGTTTGACAACCTGCTGCAATCTGTTAGCACAAAAGAGTACCAGGATTTCATACGTTCTTATGCTGCTAAGAATAAAAACTTTAAAACAGACTTTGAATTGTTCTTTGCCGGTAAGGACAACAGGATTGATGTAGAAAAAAAATATACTGAACTGGTTCAAAAACTGATACGGAAATATTCTGACCGTGGTTATATTGATTACAGGGCTTCCTTCGGGCTGTCGAATGAAGCAAATAGTCTTTTGGAAACAGGTTTGGTTTATGTCGGCAAAAATAATTTCAGGAATGCCTTTGCTTTGGCAAAAGCGGTTTTAAGGCCCATGATGGATGTAGTTGAGAGTTGCGATGATTCGAACGGGAACATTGGCGGGAGCATCGAAAACGCCATCCATCTCCTGGAAACTATTACCATCTCCACTACAGCTGCCATTGATATAAAAGAACAATTGTATCGCTTTCTTCAAACGGAACTAAACGATAAGGTTTATTTCGATTACGGCGATTTTGGGTACAACTTGTTTTCTGTATTCCAGAGCCTTGCAGTGCAATTGAACAAACCTGAAAAATTCTTAGATTTTATTACTGCACAAATAGCCAAACTTACAGGCCAGTATGACGGATACAGGAAGGAATATTTCCAAAAAAGAAAGATCGAGTTTTTGCAACAAACCGGAAAAGTTGCTGAAGCCGAAAAACTGGTACAGCAAAACATGGATATAGTGGAAGTGCGATTGGACGAAGTGAACAAGGCTATTAAAAGAAAAGATTTTGTCACTGCGAAAAAGCTAATTGCAGGCGGCATCAAAGTAGCCGAAAGCAAAGACCATCCGGGAACGGTAGCCCAATGGCATAAGGAGTTGTTACGCATTGCACTGCTGGAAAAAGATATTCCTACCGTGCGGCATTATACTAAGCATTTTGCTTTTGACCGGTGGTTTTCGACTGAATATTACAATCAATGGAAAGCAACCTTTACTGCTGCGGAATGGCGGGAAGAAATTGAAAAACATATTGAGAAAACTATATACCAGGTTACAAAAGAATGGAACAGCAGCAAAAATAAATTCTGGAAGCCCGCCCATCCGCCTTTGCTGACAAGCCTTGCCCCGATATACATACAGGAAAAATATTGGGACCGGTTGCTTCCATTGGTGCAGCAGGCCAACAACCTGAACACAACACTGGAGTACCATTCACATCTCGTAAAAAGCTATCCAGATGAACTCCTGGCCATCTACCTTCCGGCTTTGGAAGAGTTTGGCCTGAAATCCAACAGTCGCAGTGAATATGCAGACCTCGTTAATAAGATGAAGAAAATCATTAAAGACATTCCTCATGGGAAAGAAAAGATATTGGATACTGCAAAACGGTTGAAAGAGAAATTCTCCTCAAGGCCCCGACGCCCCGCTATGATAGAAGAACTTAATAAAATACTGTAGTGATTTTGGTCTACCATCCTTCCAAATCAGTCAGACTAACCAAAGTTGTAGTGTTAAGCAGTGGACAGAACCCTGAACGGAGCGTCAAGGGACGATCATCCGTGTTAATGTCACTGGTATCAAAAATGTTTTTATTATTTCTATTAACTCAACTTCACTTCTTCAACCTCAGATCCAGCGTACACGGAAATTCATTATTTATTTCCGGTGGTGGCGCATCATAGATAAACGGTGCACGGTTATTTTCTACATAGTGTTCCGTCACAGAAAACCAGGAACGGACAAACTGCGGGCCCTGGCTATGCTCCGTTTTTCCAAAACGGCTGACACGTCTTGATTCGGCTTCAAAACTATTGACAGGGAATGTATCATAACTTCTGCCGCCGGGATGCGATACATAATAAGTGCATCCTCCGATGGAACGGCTGTTCCAGGTATCAACTATATCAAATGTAAGAGGCGTATCCACGCCGATAGTAGGATGCAATGCACTTGGTGGCTGCCATGCACGATAACGAATGCCGCATACATACTCGCCTTTGACAGGCGCAGCGGTTAACGGTACACGATAGCCATTGCATAATAAAATATAACGACTGTCATTGATGCCCTTCAGTTTTACCTGCACCCTTTCCAATGATGAATCAACAAACCTGGCAGTACCCGAACTGGACATTTCTTCACCCAATACATGCCAGGGCTCGATGCCCATGCGCAGTTCCATATCTATATCCTGGATACGCACCGATCCATAATGCGGGAAACGAAATTCAAAAAATGGTTTGAACCAGTTGATGTCAAAGGCATATCCGGCATTGTTGAGATATTCCACTACGTCGGCTATATCCGCTTCGGCATAATGCGGTAATAAAAATTTATCATACAAAGCTGTCCCCCATCTTACCAGTTTATGTTTGTATGGTTTTTTCCAGAAGGCGGCAATCAATGCACGGATCAGCAGCATCTGCAATAAACTCATCCGCTTATGCGGTGGCATATCAAAAGCCCTGAATTCTAAAATACCCAAACGCCCCGATGAAGAATCGGGAGAGTATAATTTATCAATACAAAATTCGGAACGGTGCGTATTACCGGTGATATCAGTCAACAGGTGACGGAATATCCTGTCCGTTACCCAAAAAGGAATAAACCCTTTTTCGGGTACCTGGCTGAAGGCGATCTCCATTTCATATAAATTATCTTCCAATCCTTCATCAATCCGTGGCGCCTGGCTGGTAGGGCCAACAAACGAACCAGAAAATAGATACGATAAACCGGGATGATGTTGCCAGAAGGCGATGAGGCTGCGCAACAGATCAGGTCTTCTTAATAAAGGACTATTAGCAGGTGATGAACCACCAATCGTAATATGGTTTCCGCCACCGGTACCGGTATGTCTTCCATCGAGCATGAATTTTTCCGTGCCCAGTCTTGACAAACGTGCCTGCTCATATAATGTATCTGTGTTATGACAAAGCTCTTTCCAATTCTTTGCAGGATGTATGTTCACTTCAATGACACCGGGATCAGGCGATACAACTAATCTTTCCATGCGGTTATCACGGGGCGGTTCATAGCCTTCAATGCGGACCTGCATATTTAATTTAGCAGCGGCTGCTTCTATAGAAGCTGTTATATCCAAATAATGTTCGAGATATTCCATGGGTGGAATAAAAATATACAGCAAACCATCTCTCAGTTCTACACTCAGCGCCGTCCTGATAGTGGCTACCTCAAATGTGATCTCTGCTTCGGGTTCTTCTTCCTCCGTGGTGAGCCTTGTCGAACCATCTATATTCCACTTGTCTTTTTTCTTTTTATCTGCTGTGACTTCTTCTAATACTTGTGGTTGTATTCTTTGCTTTGGCGTCCGGCTATGATCTGATATTAATCCGTAGCGTGATGCGATAGTTTCATGAAAACGATCCAGTGCAGGTAACTCTTCAAACAAACTTCTTTCTACACGTTGCGGCATTTTTGCTTTTGCAATTACAGGCAATGAATCCAATGGCAGCCGTAATCCAATAGGTGAATTGCCTGGTATTAAAAAAAGATAATCACGGTTGAATACCCATTTACAACTTAGCCATTTGTCATTCCAGTAATTCCATTGCAGCGGTAATACATAACCAACCGGATCACCCAAACCCTGGTTGAGCAGTTGCGCTAAGGTGCGACGCTCTAATGGATCTTTTAAATTTGATTTTAACGGATCAATGTTTACCGGGTTTTTTCCTTCCGTCCATAAAAAATAAAACACATCTTCATACGCAGCACTTACATTGTCAGGGCTGACGGCTAAACGTTTTGCCAGCTCTTCCGTAAGTTTTTTTGCATCATCATGTGTATAGGTTCGTTTTGTTTTTTCATGTGCAATGAGGTCAATATTTTTCCAAACAGGATAACCATCTTTTCTCCAGAACAAACCATATTGCCAGCGGGGTAATGGTTCACCGGGATACCATTTGCCTTGCCCGTAGTGGATCAATCCATCAGGGCCGAATTTTTCTCTTAACCTGTAAATAAGATCGTGAGAGAGGATCCGTTTCTCTTTTCCATCGGCCGCTGTGTTCCATTGGGCAGATTCCATATCATCAATAGAAACAAAAGTAGGTTCGCCCCCCATCGTCATTCTTACATCACCTGCTTCGAGATCTTTATCAACCTGGTAACCTATAGCATTTATTTCGTTCCACTGTTGTTCGGTGTAGGGCTTGGTTACACGGGGATCTTCATAAATACGTGTCACTGTATTTTCAAAAAAGAATTCTACTTCGCATTTATCAGTAGCGCCAACAACCGGTGCCGCACTTGCATAATCAGGCGTACATGCTAATGGTATATGACCTTCCCCTGCAAATAAACCCGACGTCGGATCTAATCCTATCCATCCGGCGCCGGGCACATACACTTCCGTCCATGCATGCAGATCGGTAAAATCCGCTTCAGGACCGGAAGGGCCATCCAATGATTTTTCATCTGCTGTTAACTGAACTAAATAGCCGGAAACAAAACGGGCAGCCAGTCCCAGATGGCGCAATACCTGCACGAAGAGCCAGGCTGAATCCCTGCAGGAGCCTAATGCTTTTTCTAATGTTTCTTCGCATGTCTGCACGCCCACTTCCATGCGGATGGAATAGTTGATGTCTTTATTTAATTTCTGGTTGAGGTACACCAAAAAATCATTGATGGTCTTTTTGCTTTTATCAATGCCTTCTAACCATTGCATGAGGCGGGGACCGCTTTCTTTTATTTCGAGATAAGGCACCAATTCTTTGGGTAACTGACCCTGGTATTGAAAAGGATAATTCTCCGCGTATTCTTCTACAAAAAAATCAAAAGGGTTAATGCTGACCAGGTTGGCGATCACCTCCACTTCTATTTTTAACTCTTTCGTCCTTTCCGGGAACACTACTCTTGCCTGGTAATTGCCAAATGGATCCTGCTGCCAATTGATAAAATGTTGCTTCGGTTCAATTTTAAGCGAATAGGATTCAATGGCCGTACGTGAATGAACGGCGGGACGTAAACGGAATAGATGCGGGGAAACAGCTACTAACCTGTCGTAGGAATAAACTGTCTTGTGCCGGATCGCTACCCTTATTGCCATATTGTTTATCTGTTTTCAAATGAACAAGGCGGAGCAATCGTTTCTTAAATTTAACGAGGAGTCAGGTGAAGATAAAATATATTCGGGAGACGGGAACACGGATGACACCGGATTAGCTGGATTAACACAGATTCTTAGTCTTAAGTCCGGTAAAATAAACCCGGGACAACGATTTGCTTCTATTCGTGCAATTTTGAAAGGATTTTCCTGCTTTCCAGAAACAAAATCCTTTTAATCCGTCTAATCCGTCATCCGTGTTCTCTACCTTCGCAGACATGTTAGAATATCAGCTGAAGAATAGAGAAACCGGGCCAGCAACTTTTAACCTCGCCCTGCATTCTCTGCGAATCGTATTTATGGGTACTCCTGAGTTTGCTGTTGCATCGTTAGATGCTTTGGTAAAAGCAGGCTATAATATTGTTGGCGTTATTACCGCACCCGATAAGCCTGCTGGCAGAGGTATGAAGGTGACTGAAAGTGCCGTCAAAAAATATGCAGTTGAGCATGGCTTGACAGTCTTACAACCGGAGAAATTAAAGAACCCCGAATTTTTAGAAGAATTAAAATCATTGAATGCCGATCTGCAAATTGTAGTTGCTTTCAGAATGCTTCCCGAAGCGGTCTGGAGTATGCCAAGAATGGGCTCTGTCAATCTTCATGGTTCTTTATTACCACAATACCGGGGAGCGGCGCCTATCAACTGGGCGGTGATCAATGGTGAAAAGGAAACCGGGGTCACCACGTTTAAACTAAAGCATGAAATAGATACCGGCGATATTTTGTTGCAGGAAAGCTTCCCAATTGGTGAAAATGAAACCGCCGGCGAAGTGCATGATAAGATGAAAGAGATCGGTGCACAGGTGCTGGTAAAAACGGTAAAAGGATTGGCGGAAGGGACATTGAAGGAAATATCACAATCGGCAATCGGCAATAAGCAATTAGCAAAGGAAGGCCCGGAAAGTTCGGACTCCCGTTCCCCACTCCCCACTCCCCACTCATCATTAAAGCATGCACCAAAAATTTTTACCGAGACCTGTAAAATAGATTTTTCAAAAACCGTTGAAGAAGTGCATAACCTGATCCGGGGCCTCTCTCCTTTTCCGGGTGCATTTACAGAACTAAATGGTAAAATGCTGAAAATATACAGGAGTGAAAAAGAAATTTCACCAATTACCATCACTCCGGGCTTTCACGAAACGGATGGAAAAACCCTTTTAAAGTTTGCCTGTGCTGACGGTTATGTTCATGCAAAAGAGTTGCAGCTCGAAGGAAAAAAGAAAATGCTCATTGAGGATTTCCTGAGAGGATATCATTTTCGCTGAGCGAAACTCAGGCAGGGTCAACAACCATCAATAGTTGACTTTTAAAATAAACTTATCTGTTTCCGTTACACCTAAGGTAGCTGCCGCTGCATTACTGATGCGTATATCATAGCCGTCATTCTGGCGAATGCCATTCATTCCACCCAATACTTTGGCAAAAATAACTTTATTGTTGCCGGGGTTTATCACCCTGACAATCGTACCTGTTGCCACTTTATCCATCAGCATGTAATATTTCGCATCCTGCCAGCCGCTCGTTGTCTTGAAGATGCCGGAGGTAACTGTTGAATTGATGGCAGCCGGGTATATTTTAACCTGTTGCTCGAATGAAGTTTTAAAATAACCAGGGTCTTTATTAGCAGTTGTTGTTTCAGACACAGATACAGGTTCGCTTTTTTCAAGTCTTCTTTCCTGTACAGGTGTATTTTTCACTACTTGCTGTTCTTTTACCGCAACGTCTTTCACAGCCTTCTTTTCTTCCTGCTCATTCTTAGCAACTGTTTTTTCCGGCGTTATTGCAGGTTTACTTTCGGAAGTCACTGACTTACCAGTATTTTCTTTTATTGTTTCAGCTTTTACAGTTTCTTTTTCAGCATTGACCGGTGCCAGTTCTTTAACCGGCCCCCTGGCCAACATCTCCGGGGAAATCAAATAGCCCACGATCAATTTTGAACCCGCAGCGATATTGTCACTTTTAAGGCCATTCCACTCACGCAATTTTTGCATCGGCACATTATTATTGGTATTGCTGACTTTTAACAAGCCCTCACTTTCACCCACTGTATAATAAACGGCCGTGCCTTTTTTTGTCTTTTGTGTAAAATTGGTGTCGGTTAGAGGAATGTGTATGATTTGACCAATCGCCAGGCCTGCATTCATGTCAATATTGTTATAAGCCGCAATATGCCTGGGATGAATATTATATAATCGGCCTATCGCAAATAAACCTTCTTTCGGTGCAACAGTATGATCGAGGTAATGATTTTTATTGCTGCCTTTGATAGTCAATTGGCCCGTCTGCGCATTCACGCAAACAACAGAACAAAATAAAACAAGCAAAAGGAATGGCTTCTTCATATGATTATTTAATTTTCATTCGACATTGGCGGTATTGTGCAAAGATGTGGTTTTTTAATTTACAGCTTTATTTCAATCCTTCAATATACGCAATTCTTTAGGGTAGTAATTATTGACCCGGTTGGGCAAGATATTGATCCATCCCAATGGATGCCCCAAATAGTTTACCAATTGCCAGCCTTTATCTTTTATCTGCAATTGTACTTCTTTTCTTTTCAAATAGTTAATCGCCTGCGTGTAATCAAGAGGCAGAGAGCCGATATGTTTACTGATGATTGGGCTCATTGCCAGCGCATGGTCAGGAACTAATTTATCTCTCAATATTTCTCCAATAATTGTACCTGAATAAACAACCTTCAGGTTATTTAACAACCAGGTAAAATCGATGCTTAACCTGGAAGGCCAGGCATATACAGTGTTTTGATTTCTTATAAAATTATTGTCGGTTATGTCCACCCATTTTTCAATAACCGCTATTTCGTTTTTGGTCAACTGTTCCGGTTTTTTCTTTATTTTAAATGAAGCATCTTCTTCTCCATCTTTCTTTTTAAAGCAGGCAAGAAAAAAACCTTCTCCCTTTACTTTATCGGGCCAGAAACGATAACCTTTATTTCCAGTAGCAGAAGTTGTCTCAACTATTACCCATTCACTTTTAATGGAAAGTTGACAGTTGACAGTTGGTAGTTGACGGGATATCCAATCGAGGATGTCTTCATCTTCTTCTTTAGAATAAGAACAGGTTGAATAAATCAAAATGCCATCTTTTTTTAATGCGGGCCATATATCTGCAAGAATTCGTTGTTGTCGCTGCGAACATAACTGCACATTATTCAAACTCCACTCGTTCATGGCTTCGGGCTCACGACGGAAAAGTCCGCTGCCACTGCAGGGAGCATCTACTACTATCACGTCAAAATAGTTCTCCAATCTTGCAAAATCTTTTGGATCATTATTGGTCACCATCACATTACTGCAGCCCCATTTGACGATGTTATCTTTTAAAATATTCGCTCTTGACCGGATCACCTCATTACTGACAAGCAAACTGTCTTTGGAGATCAGCGATTGAATATGGGTTGATTTGCCACCGGGAGCTGCTGAAAGATCCAGCACTTTTAGCGGCTGTGATAGTTCTACGGTTTGTTTTAAAGCTTGTTCGAGAAACATACTACTGGCTTCCTGCACATAATAGAGACCGGCATGAAAAAGAGGATCGAAGGTGAAGGACGGGCGGGTTCGGAGATAGTAGCCGTATTGCGACCATAAGACCTCACCCAAACCCTCTCCAAAGGAGAGGGCTTTTGGAGACTCTGATAGTTTGAAAGGGTTTATTCGTATTGAAGTGATTTGTTCGCCGGATGCATGTACTTTTTCAAAGGCTTCTTTATCGAAACCTTTAATATCAGCTAACGAATTCATCAAGGAGACCGGCAGGTGTTTCATTCTCTGTCACTTCATTTTTCCGTTTGAAATATTTCACAATAGTAACAATAAAAAATATGTGGGCTAACGAAAAGAGGAACCAAAAAGTCCAATAATTTATTTTGTTTATAAGTGGATATAGATCCGGGTGTTCAGAAGCTGGGTATTTGATTACCATAAAAGGCGTTAACACAAACATTAAAAGCGGAAGCAATACCACGGCAAGAAAAAGAATCCATACATGCCTATGAGCCCATCTTTTTTGCGGGTTGTCAAATCTCAATCTCCAGTAAATAAAAGCCTCAAGAAGTGGAAGAATAACTATAATTAAATTCAGAAAAGAAAATACTTCGTATGCTGCTGTATTGATGCCCCTTTTAAGCAAAAAATTATACAAAAACCATAGTTGAACAATCCTAAAGACAGCACATCCGATCAATACCCAGACCCCTGTCAAAAATGGCTTAAACTTCATCATTGCATCTGTCCATTGACTACAAGTTCTTTATTTCTCCTATCAGATCCTGTAACACTTTTTTTGCATCACCAAACAGCATAGACGTTTTTGGCCGAAAGAAAAGATCATTCTCAATACCGGCATAACCTGGCTTCATGCTTCGTTTATTAACGATCACATTTTTGGCTAGCTCAACATCCAGTATCGGCATGCCGTAAATCGGCGATGACGGGTCTGTTTTTGCTGCAGGGTTTACTACGTCATTCGCACCAAGGACCAACACCACATCTGTCGTCGGAAACTCTTCATTGGCTTGCTCCATTTCTTCGAGCCTGTCATAGCTCACATCTGCTTCGGCCAGCAGTACATTCATATGACCGGGCATACGACCTGCCACCGGGTGAATGGCATATTTCACTTGCACACCTTTTTCGTTCAACAACTTCTCCAATTCATGGCAGGCATGCTGCGCCTGGGCTACTGCAAGACCATAGCCCGGAACGATTATCACTTTGTTGGCATAGCTCATGATCACGGCCGTGTCGCTTAAATTAATTTCCTTGTAATGCCCCTGCTCTTTTGACCCTGCTGCACCAGCTGATGATGAGCCACCACCAAAAGAACCGATGAGCACATTCAACAACGAACGGTTCATGGCTTTGCACATCAATATCGTTAACAATGTACCAGCAGCACCAACGAGGATACCACCCGTCAGCATCACTTTATTATCATAGAGGAAACCACCACAAGCTGCGGCTACGCCGGTAAAAGAGTTTAATAACGAAATAACAACAGGCATATCAGCGCCGCCGATGGGGAAAACAAAGAATACTCCATAAAGCAATGACAAAGCAAAGATGGTATAGAAAACTATGGCTGCGTTAGCAGGAATCCAGCCAATTAAATAAACAGCCAACGAAAGAATCACGAGCAGCAGTACAATATTGAATATATGTTGTCCTTTGAATGAAAAGTCTTTTACTTTTCCATTCAGTTTGCCCCATGCAATCATACTTCCGGCGAAGGATACTGAGCCGATAATAAGTCCAAGAATGATAATTAATAAATGACCGGCTGAGACAGGAGCACTGCCTAAATTGGTTTTAATTAAGATATCAGCTATTTCAAAAGAAAAATGATTGACCTGGAAATTGTTTTTAGCAATATGATCAAACTCAACCACTGAAATCAACCCTGCACAAGCTCCGCCCATTCCATTAAACAAACTCACCATCTCCGGCATGGCGGTCATCTTCACTTTCTTTGCAGCCAATGTTCCTATTATAGAACCAATGGCAATACCGCCAAATATCCAGCCATAGTTGCCCAGTTTTTGTCCATCTTCCTCGTATAAAAAAATTGTTCCCAGTATCGCAATCATCATACCGGTAGCGGCCACCAGGTTGCCCTTTCTTGCTGCAGCCGGGTTAGACAACATCTTTAACCCGATGATGAATGTCACCGAACCGATAATGTAACAAAGTGTAAGTATGTTTAATTCCATAAAAGCGGCCCCCTCCACCCTCCCCCGGTGGGGGAGGGTATCCACTCACAGCCCTGAAAGCAGCAAGTGAACTATTTATTTTAAAATTTACAAAAGAACTAAAGACTATGCCATCTATAATGAATCTCCGTAAGTCCCTTTAGGGATTTAGGGTTTCTTCTTCTTAAACATCTCCAGCATCCGGTCAGTTACTACAAAGCCGCCTACTACATTCAATGTCCCAAGAATTACCGCCAGGAACCCTAATACCAGGGCCAGGTAATTGTCATGTTCAGCCTTGCCCATAACAATGATGGCACCAATGATTACCACTCCATGAATGGCATTGGCACCGCTCATCAGCGGCGTATGCAATACACTTGGCACACGGCCGATGACTTCAATACCCACAAAAATCATCAGGATGACGATGTAGATGATCTGTTGATTTGCTGTTATCCATGAAAGCATAAAGAGGCCTCCCCTAAATCCCCTCCCAAAGAGGGGACTTGCCACTCACAGCCCTACAGCAGCAAGTGGTTTGTTGTTATTAAATATTGTTGAGTAAAGAACTAAAACCCTCCAAACCTCCCTAAAGGGAGGCATGCCACTCACAGCCACATGAGCAGTGGGTAAACTATTGAAGAGTAAAGAGCCGAACGATGAAGTGTGCGACCCCGAGTTCCGTCGCTTTGCTCCTCGTCGGGGCAGGCGCAACAAAAGCTGATCGGGGAACTAAAGTTGACAACACACTTATCATCTATCTGCTAAAGAACTTTCAAAATTAAAAATGCTAAACCCACCTAAGTTCCCCTTTAGGGGACAGAGGTTTTCACTCTTTCATGCACTACTTCTCCCCCATGTGTAATACAACTTCCTTTTACAAGATCGTCTTCCCAGTTCAGGTTGATGGTCCCTTCTTTTGTTATGATCAGTTGTAAAAAATTAAGGATGTTCTTACCATATAATTTGCTGGCATCTGATGGCAGTGTCGCCTGCAAATTGGAATTCCCGATAATGTTGACACCATTGTAGACAACTGTCTCGTTATTTTTTGTAAAGGGTGTGTTACCACCGGTAGCTGCCGCAATATCAATGATCACCGACCCGTTGCGCATTGCATTTATCATCTCCTCTGTAATAAGTATAGGTGCTTTTTTACCGGGTATCTGTGCTGTAGTGATGACGATATCTGCCTTGGCAATACTCTCCGCGATTCGTTGTTGTTGTTTTTGTTTGTAATCTTCCGTTTGTTCAACGGCATAACCACCTGCTTTGCTGGCATCGGCAGCACCTTCCACTTCCACAAACTTTGCACCCAGGCTCATTACTTCTTCTTTTACGGCAGGTCTTGTATCAAACACTTCGACAACAGCGCCTAATCTTTTAGCCGTGGCAATTGCCTGCAAGCCGGCGACACCGGCGCCCAGTATTAAAACTTTTGCGGGAGCAATACTTCCTGCTGCCGTCATGAACATGGGGAAATATCTTCCATATGAATTAGCAGCCAGTAATACAGCTTTGTAACCAGCGATATTTGCCTGTGAACTGAGTACATCCATCGATTGTGCACGGGTAGTGCGTGGCAGCATGTCCAATGAAAAACTGGTAATACCTTTTGACGCCCATTGTTTCATGGCATCACCGGTAAACAATGGCTGATAAACACCGATTAAAATTTTGGAATTGGCAATTGACAAGGCAGGATCAGGCTGGTTTATCGCCAAAATGATATCCGCCGATGTGGCGATCTCATTTGCACTGGTAATTCCTGCCCCTGCTTTTTCATAATCCGCATTGCTGCAAAAGGCTTTCTCACCTGCTCCATTTTCCACTAATACAGTAATGCCTTTTTTTGTAAGTGTAGCTACCGATTCTGCCAGCAACGATACCCGGGTTTCGGGATGTGGCTCCTTTAATATTCCTATGACCATGCAGGAAATACTGTTTTTTCAAGAATGAGATGACCGATTTTGACCGAAGATATTAAAATTTTGATACCAAGCTAAGGTAATTCTACTCAGCATTGGTTGCGCCGCACTCTTGTACGTCCGGGAATTCTGCTCATCAAACCTCATCCCTCGTATCCCTTCTCCGGAAGAGAAGGGACGGCACTGCATTGCTGATTCCAAACTCCATAACTACCCCATCATCATTATAACTATACTCGCCACTTTCAAATACTCTTAATCAAATGCGGAGATTTCGAAAAGCGAAGCTTGTGCGCCGTTCCTCTCCTTTGGAGAGGCTAGGTGAGGTCTCTACTCAACATTTTAGAAGCTTACTATTACCATCATACTCTCAGCCTGCCTGTCGGTAGACAAGGGCTGTGTGTTGATGGTCCCGACTGTTTCGTCGGGATCGGGATGGGCCTAAAACCTAATAGTAAAATGCTGCTTTTCTTTAAATTCCTGTCTTAACAATACAATCCCAATAAAAAAAAGGTCAATTGTGCATCGCACAGCCGAATGTTGTTGAATGCTTTTCCATGCTTGCTCCATTTCACTGCTCCAATGAATATCATCAAAGATTATTATTGAATTATTATTTAACACCGGGAGCAATTGTTTGAAATAACGCTCTGTTGGTTCCCGGCGATGATTTCCATCGATGAATACAAAGTCAACCGAAGAAAGGCTATCAACAACTGCCGGTAATGTATTGTCAAAATTTCCTTTCTTTATCGTAATGTTTTCAAGATTTAACGTCTTAAAGTTTTGTTCAGCCTTTTCAGCAATAGATGAAGCTCCCTCCATAGTTACCAGGCTTGCATTTGGCTTTGCCAATGACAGGTAAGAAGTCGTGATACCTAATGACGTTCCCAATTCTATAATTGCCTGCGGCTGGTAGTAGCTGACTATGCGATATAACAACTGGCCATACTTCGGTGGTTTAGCCGCATTTTTGGCGATAGAAGAAACGCTGCGACGATTTGTTTTATCAATGGAGGAACCAGCACCAAAGTCTTCGACTTCCAAAATAGTAGGATCTTTCACCAATTGGTTTCTCAAGGCCTCTACCTGCTGGCAAGCGGGGTATTGGGTTTTATCATTCAATACATGGATGATAAAGTCAAATACAAACGGCGAGTGCATGCCATGGCCTTTGCCATTGTATGCTGTAAAATAATAATGAAGATATTTTTGAACTAGCTTCAGCCTTGAATACATGGTCAGCAAACTACGAGAATCCTTTGCACATTTTCAAATTTTCAAATTCGCCACTCATCTCTCCCACACCTGGAAAGAATAATTATATGCATGCTTTGCATCGGCTTCATAATTTCTTTGACTCACCAATCTCCAAACCTTAGGATCTATCACCGGGAAAAAAGTATCTGCCTCAAATTCCGCATCTACCCTTGTCATATGAATGCGGTTGGCTTTGTCAAAAATGGAACGATAGATTTCACCGCCACCAATTACCATCACTTCTTTCACGTCCATTTCCCTGACCAGGAACAATGCATCATTGAAATCTTTTACCGCAACTACGCCATCAGCCTTCCATCCATCTTGTTTGGTTAAAACGATATTTTTTCGGCCCGCCAGTGGTTTTCCCAGCGACTCAAATGTTTTTCTACCCATTACCACCGGCATTCCCCAGGTCACATTTTTAAAATACTTCATATCATTAGGTAAATGCCATAGCAACTGGTTGTTTTTACCAATAGCATTATTGTTGGCCACAGCGACTACAAGCGTTATAATCATAACTTAATTTGCGACAAAGAGGCGCTTTATTTTCTGGTACTGGGTTATTCCTTACTCTTCATTATTTGCCTATTCATTCGCCTCCTTTAATGCTTGTAATTCTAGTTCAGGGGACAAACGAAAATCTGTTTGTTTTATCTTTTCAAGAAATGGTTTAATTGATTGTATTATTCCATTCAATTTTGCTTTTACGATTATACCGATGGTACCGGTAAAAGCAATCCCAAGCTGTTCCGCAATTTTCCTTGCTTTGTAGTCGTCCAGAATTATTGTGCTATTCGGAATTTCAAGAGCCAATGCAATTGCGCTCGCCTCTCCTTTATCAATTTGCAATTCCAGGAGTTGTTGCTTGTGTTTATCTTTAACGGCTAGAATTTCCACCCACTCAGGGAGTGTATCACCATACTCAAATGCGATGTCCGGAGTCGTTACGATTTGTTTATAAACTTTATGTAATAGTTCGAGTTCACCGATTTTGCTCAAAATAATAAAACAACTCGTGTCAGAAATAATTGTTTTAGGCATTGGCTACATCTCTTGATAAGTCTGCTGCAGGAAAATTAAATATTGAGACATTATAACTTCCCAACAGTTCGGCAAATGCTCTTTTTGTCAATCCTGCAACTTCAGCGGCTTGTCCAAGCGAAAGTTTGCCTTGCTCGTAAAGACGTGTTGAAACAAGCAGAGCAAGATCTCTATTGTCCACATCCAGGTTATCCGGAACATTAAGCGTTAACGTTTTCATTGTTCAAATTTAACAAACTTTAAAAAGATATTCAATATCTACAGGTTGTTATACCGGTTACTCGCAAGTAGTCTCATTCATTTACACTGCTACCGGTGCCTTTATCGCGGGGTGTGACTGGTAATTTTCGAGAGTGAAATCTTCAAATTTGAAATCAAAGATATTTTTTACAGCCGCATTTAATTTCATAGTTGGTAAAGGAAATGGCTGTCGGCTCAATTGTAGTTGCACCTGTTCTACATGATTGCTATAAATATGTACATCGCCAAAGGTATGGACGAATTCTCCCGGTTCTAAATCACAAACCCGTGCAATCATCATGGTCAATAAAGCATAAGAAGCAATATTGAAAGGGACTCCGAGAAATACATCTGCGCTCCGTTGGTAAAGCTGACATGAAAGACGGCTTTTTTGTTCCCCCTTTAGGGGGTTGGGGGGCATCACGTAAAACTGGAACATGTTGTGGCAAGGCATCAAAGCCATTTCAGGCAGATCAGCTACATTCCAGGCACTGATAATCAGGCGCCGGCTGTCAGGATTCTTTTTTATTTGTGCAACCAGGTCGGTAACCTGGTCTATTACTTTACCATCTTTTCCTTCCCATGACCGCCATTGTTTGCCATAGACAGGCCCCAGGTCTCCATTTGCATCCGCCCATTCATCCCAAATCCTTACTCCATGTTCCTTCAAATAAGCAATATTGGTATCGCCCTTTAGAAACCACAAGAGTTCATAGATAATACTCTTCAGGTGCACCTTTTTGGTGGTGACCAGTGGAAAGCCTTTTTGTAAATCAAATCGCATTTGGTAGCCAAAACAGCTTTGTGTGCCAGTGCCGGTACGGTCAGTCTTATGAACCCCATTTTCCAAAATATGGCGAAGAAGATCGAGATATTGTTGCATGCTGCAAAGATAACCATAGAGCCTTAGCCCGAACGCCACCAATCCGAAACTGTGGGGAATGTGTGAATTGGCGCAGCCAGGTCATAAAGACAAAAAATGCCGGCTTTTATCAGCCGGCAACTTATGTGGTTTTTCTATTAAACCCGTTTAATGAACGGCGATCTCCTCTGCTTCCCTGTTTACATATTCGGGACGCAAGGCAATTACCGGAGATTGACTGTTTTCTTCTTCCACAATCAGGGAAATATCATTATAAAGACGTTGGAGGGTTTGACGTTGTGCTGTGTACCTTTGTTCGGTAGCCTGCAGCCTGGCCTGTTCATTGACCAGTTGTTCCTGCAAACCGGCAATAATTCCTTTTGACTCATTAACAAATTCATTTTGCCTTTCATATTTTTCTTTCGACTCGTGCAGGGTATTTTCAAGCCAGGTAATATGATCCAGCTTTGAAGCCAGCAATTCCTGCCTTTCTGCCAGTTGCTCTTCCTTGCCGGTTAGCATGACCTGTAATTTCTCAGTTTCTTCTTTCTTTTGCTGAAACTCCCTTGTCAAAGTTTCAAGTTTCTGCACATCTTCTTCATGCAAATTTTTCAAGTCATTTATCTCGGTATGAAGTTGCTTTTTTTGATACTCGTCAAGGTGGTTGGCTTTAATGCGCTGCTCTAATTGGTTCTGCAAAAACTCAATCTGTAATTTTTTCTCCTGCAATACTTCCCTGATGTATTCCTGCTCCGCTACTTTTTCTTTCAATTGGCTATTTTCTTCTTTCCACTTGCTTAATATGGATTGTTCTTCCTCAGCACCCGCTGACCGAAGCTTTAGCTGCTCAGATAAGGATTCGTTCTCTTCTTCCAAACTGGTATAAGCCTGGTTCATTTGTTGAAGCCTGGCCAGTAGCTCTTCCTTTTCCTGGCTATAGCGATCGGATATTCGCTGAATCTCTTCCTGCATTTGCTGTGGCATTTGTTCATAGGGATGTTCCATATCAATTGAATTTTTGTTTGAAAAATTTATGACTGCATAACTGGCAAGCCCAGCATATTTTACTTCCAGCTTTTCGAAATCATGACGCAGCGCAGTATACCGTGCGTGGTTGTAGGATAGCCGTTTTTTGTATTCACTTATTAAAGGAGAGTGGTCAAAACAAACAAATTCACCATCACCTTTCGTGTAACCAACTAATTCAGGTGATGCTGACAGAAGTTTCTCTTCTTCGTCAGCAGCAATTTCTTTTTTCCTTTTTTTATGATGAAGATAAATAGTAACTAACGCCGTTACTAAAAAGGCAGGAATGACGATCCAGCAAAGTATTTGAAAAAAGTGCACGAAATCAAAAGACGACCCAGTGGCTAACAACATTCTCAAAAAAAGTTTTGCGTAAAGTTTTTACATACCCTGGTTTAAAAGGATCAGACAATAATTGTTTGCGCAGGAATCGAGGTGGGAATTCCAAACAGTAACTATATCAACAATCCTTAAGTAAACATCCGGAAGAAAGGATAACTAAAAATGGTTGATTTATTCGCCAGGATTATTTCAAGAATAGTACCAAAAGAAGTTAAAATTTGTCAATAGCGGGGATTATTATACACATTTTTAAACTACGTAATAAGTCTTCTTACTAAAATTTATTGATAGACCCTGATGTAATCTACAATCAACCACTGGGGAAATGATGTGGTTGCATCCGGGCTGCCGGGCCAGTTGCCACCTACAGCAAGGTTGACAATAAAATAAAAATCTTCATTAAATGGATAAGTAGTTCCTGCCTGCAGATCTGATTTGTTTGCTGTTGAAAAAAGATTACCATCTAAAAACCATTTTAGCTGATCTTGTTTCCATTCGAGTGAATAAACATGAAATTCATCATGCAAAGTTCCTGACGATAAAGCTGTGTTACGATTGTATTGAATACTTCCGGGTCCCGGACCATAGTGTAATGTGCCATGTGTTCTGCCCGGATCGTGCCCGACCATTTCCATAATATCGATTTCACCACTGCGTGGCCATCCACCATATGTGTTGGCCTGCGGCAACATCCAGAAAGCCGGCCATATGCCC
This sequence comes from Terrimonas pollutisoli, assembly GCF_029360765.1. Taxonomy (GTDB): domain Bacteria; phylum Bacteroidota; class Bacteroidia; order Chitinophagales; family Chitinophagaceae; genus Terrimonas_B; species Terrimonas_B pollutisoli. The sequence goes on from NZ_JARKNA010000013.1 coordinate 109,262, forward strand.
TTGCCAATTGGCAACTTTGCTCTTATATCTATACGGCCATACTTAAATGTTTTTTTTCCTGCAGTCAATATTTTTGATGAAGTATAACTTTTGCCAGCAAAGTTTTCTTTTCTTGCTTCGATGATTAATTTTCCATCCTGGAAAAAAATATTCTGCGGTCTGTCGGTATAGTATTCCAGTTCATTATTTCCCCAGCCACATATATTGGGACATCCGTCACCGTTTTGATGCGTCCATGCATTTGCATCCAGTGTACCCGTATTAAATTCATCGGCCCATGACAAGCTATAGCCTGCATAACTTGTTGGCGCATCATACCCGGCGTTGGAGAAATAAATTTTTATATCATCATTGACAATTACAACAGGTGCTGTATGTTGTTGGATGGTGGCATTAGTTGCGCCGGTCAGCATCATAGTAAGCGTCTCATCATCTTCTTTTATCTCATCGGCAATCACAGACAGGGTAATCTTTTTTTGTGTTTCATTGGGCTGAAAGGTAACCGCTTGATTTGTTACTGCAGTAAAGTCTTCGCCGGCTTTGGCTGATCCTTCCAGTGTTGAATAAGTAACGGTGACGGCTTGTGAAATGGCATTGGAAAGGGATAATGTAAATTCAAACGCTGAAGCACCACTATTGCCCTCAGGCAAACTAATGCCATTAATACTCACCACCGGCACTGGCTCGTCAGCTTTGCCACCACTTTTACTACAAGCTATTACTGTGATCAAAGAAAATAACGAAAGATACTTTTTCATCCCAATGCTTTTATTCATTAAACAAAGTGGAAGCATCCGACCTTGAAAGGTAAATGCGTTCCACTTGCGATTGCCTACATTAAAACTAATTTATTGCCGCATAGGTAAACCTCCAGGCACCCCATCCATAATCCAATTTTAAAACCAGGCGGCTTGCAGTGATAGAAACAATATCATAGGTAACGCTGGCTGCCGGAGTCGCCAATGCTGCATCAGGCGGAGTACCTGCTTTGTACAATCCTAAATGGGCGCCTTTACCGATTATTTTTAATTTGTTCCCAGTTACTTCAAAAGTGAAGTTGCCATCTTTCACCCAGTCCTGAAACTGCGACGGAATATCTCCGTTTGCATAGCAGTCTACTGCTGGCATTCCAGACGGATGCGGATTCCCGCCTTCTTCGTCTACATAAAAATCGCCCTTGCTATCATACGCTACAGTGCTGCCTGTTTTATTGAATGTGTACTCATCATTAAACAAACAGGACCTTGATGTAAGCTCTCCCACCCCATTTTGCCACCAGGTGGTGTTTGCATCCGGGCCAATCCACAAGGCACCAGCCTCAGAAGCCAGTTTCCACTTCCGGCTACTATTTCCCGTCAATAGTTTGAAAGGAGTTTGTGCAGCCGGATCGTCCTGTGCCACGGTTATCGTTTGAGAAGCTGTATCAGTGCCGCTATGACCAAATGCAAACAACTTTAGCGTATAAGTGCCTTTGTCAGCAAAGTAAGCCGTATCAACGCTTTTACCCGTTTTAAATCCTCTTCCATCCGCTTTATCCCAGTCATAACGAAATGTATGTTGAGAAGTGCTGGTCAAAAGATATTTATTGGTTTGCCCTGCAATGGGTGTTATGCTGAATGAAGCGGTTGGCTTTGGCTCCAGGTCCCTTACATCGTATTCGCAGGATGAAAGAAGAATACTGCTGCCAAGTATAAGTGTTGTAATTAAATGGCATGGCTGGTCAATTAACTTTCGCATATCAAAAAGTTTAATTGTTAGATGATGTTTTGTTCAATCGTTAGTAGTTGGGATTTTGAGGCAGTGCTGCTGTATTTACATCAAAATCAGGAATAGGTAACACACTGTGTTTTGATTGTTGATAACCTAATCCTTTTAACTCCTGGTCAGCCAATCCCCAACGTACCAGGTCAAGATAGCGATAGCCTTCAAAAGCCAGCTCGAGTTGTCTTTCTTTTACGATCGAATCAAATAAAGCCGTACCGGATGCACTCACATCAGCAAGACCCGCCCGTTGCCTGATAAGATTTAAATAGCCTCTTGCTTTAGCATCGTTATTCGATTTATTAAATGCTTCAGCTGCCATTAACAAAACATCGGCATAGCGAATCTGGCGCCAGTTGGTACCATAATTCAACTCGCTGATAGGTCCACCGGTTTGCGAACCATAAGAGCCGTATTTTCTTTGGAAGAAACCTTCGTAATCGTAAGCAGTCGGATTGCTCCAGTTGCCGCCGGCAGCTACCAATTCCGCCTGCGACATGATAGATTGTTTTCTCCTGTCTGCATCACCGGCTGCAACAAACGCATCCCATAATTTTTGTTTAGGTAAATTAAAACCCCAACCTGCAATAAGTGAATCAGAAGGAGCTTTGGTATAATAGTCGCCTCTCGGCCCCATCAGCTGAACATGGATATTGCTTTCAGGAGCAGCGCCCCAGGGAAAATTACCCCAGTCATAGCTGCGACCGTTTGTATAAGAGATTTCGAATAATGATTCGGCACCAAATTCATAGGCCCTGGAAAATGCAGCTCCTACAGACGGCGCCAGTGAATATTGATTGGAAGTGATCACCGCTTCAAATTGGGCACCTGCTTCAACCCATTTTTGCTGATACAAATAAGCTTTGCCTAACAATGCCTGGGCTGATCCTTTTGAAACCCTGAATACATCTGCCCCGGCATAAGCAGACTTTAATGGTAGATCTGCTATTGCTTCTGTCAGGTCTTTTTGAATTTGAGCATACACCTCTGCCTTTGGTTTACGACCAGTGCTGGTGTATTGTGCAGGTGGGATATCATCTAATACCAGCGGCACATCACCCCACAAAGAAACCAGTTCAAAATAATTATAGGCCCGTAAAAATTTTGCTTCTGCAATTAATCGTTTGCGCAGGTCCGTTTCAGGAAGCACTTTATTAATTACCTTATTAGCACGGTAGATGGTGAAATAAGACATTCTCCATGCCTCTCTTACTTTATCATTGGTAGCATCAAAATTATAATTGTCCAATGTTTGGTAGCCAGGCTGATCACCGGCATCACTGCCACCGGCATTGCTTTCGTCCGATAACAAAACTTTTATCATGTATAAACTACCCCAGCTGCTGTTATAATGAGCCTGCATCATATCATAGGTAGCAGTTACAGCCTGTGTGGCATCCTGGTCCGTTTTATAAAAATCCTGTTCGGCAAATGCACCCGGCACTTCCTGCTCTAAAAATTTTTTACAACTGCTTGTCATCAGCAAAGCAGAAAAACAAACTATTGATGTTTTTATTAATAAACTTTTCATTAGTAATTTCTTTAACGGTTAAAAATTAAATGACAGACCCACGATCGCTTTCCTTGGTATAGGATAACCTCCACGGTCAATGCCTATACTGTTCTGTCCATTGCTTCCACCTTCGGGGTCAACACCCGGGTATTTTGTAAACGTGAAGAAATCATCCAGCGAAACATAAATGCGGGCTTTCCGGATACCTGCTTTTTTCGCCAGGTTTTCGGGTAAAGAATACCCCAATTGTAATTGCCTGATCCGGGTATATGCACCGTTAAAGATCATCAGGTCGCTATTGTAGATATATGGATTCGCCGTGTTTGCTGCAAACCAGGTGTTGGTGCTACCGGGTCCTGTCCAACGATTGGCGTAAAAGAAATAAGGCTTGTTAGCAGTACTTCTGTCTGTTCGATTGAAGCCCATTAAAATATCATTACCTGTTTGCCCTTGCACAAATACGATCAGATCAAATCCTTTATAGGACACACTTGCACGACCACCATAAGTCAGGCTCGGATGCGGGCTGCCGATTTTTGTCATATCTGCCGGCGAAATTTGTTTATCACCATTCACATCTACAACGATAGGTTCGCCTGGTTTCGGAGAATAACCCGTAATGCCTGTTTTAGACAAATAAGAATTGATCTCATCCTGTGTTTGGAAAATACCGGAGGTCTGGTAGCCGTTGAAATACCATAAAGGCAAACCAACTTTCATCGCAGTGGCGCTCCATCCTGTACCGATACCGGCTCCAAAGATGACAGGCGAATTAGGATCTAAATAAGTCACTTCATTATTTAGTGTAGAGAGGTTTGCACTCACCTCGTAGGTTAAACCGTCTTTAGAAATGGGTTTATTGATATAGGACAGTTCGAATTCCCAACCTTTATTTACTACGTTACCGGCATTTTTTGTTCGAAGTGTATTACCCGCAATCAACGGAGCATTACCACCGGTAAGCATATCCTTCGTTGTTTTTTTATAATAGTCAACAGTCAGGTTTAAGCGATTATTAAAAAATGCCAGGTCAGCGCCAATGTCGAATTGCTCACCGGTTTCCCAGGTAAGTTCAGGATTGGCAAGACTTGTAGGAGCAGCACCAACGATTAACGTACCACTGCCATCAGGATACAACATACCCGAACCAATTGCATTCATCCATTCGCCGATTCCAACAGAAGAAACATTTCCGTTTTGTCCCCAGCTACCGCGGAGTTTGACATAGTTCAATTTATCCGAAAGACCTGCCGGGTAAAAATTCTCATTAGAAAGAACCCAACCCGCAGATACAGCAGGATACAATTTCCACTGATTTCCCGGAGCCAATTTGGAACTTCCATCCCTGCGGAGAGAGGCGTTAAATAAATACCTGTCGTTGAAACTATAGTTTAACCTTCCAAACAAAGAAGCAAGTGTATAATCAAATGCATTACTTCCTATACGATCGATATTATCGGGAACATAGTCAGCATACGAAAATCTGTCATCCTCTTTAAATAAACCTGAGTAGCTGCCGCCAATATGATATTCATGCGTTTTAATTGCCGATACGCCACCCAACAACGTAAAATTGTGGACACCAAAATTTCTTTTATAAGTAGCAAAGTTTTCAAACTGCCAGGTGTACCAGTTGTTGTTATAATCATACCCATTAGCAATAGTATTTTGGCTTTCATCCGAGAACCAGAATGTGGGGGTCCAGCCATGGCCTGTTTGAAAAGCTGCATCCACGCCAAATCGTGAAGTAAACGTAAAGCCTTTAAATGGTGCAATATCCATATACACATTTCCGACAATCTTGTTCTGTGTATTTTCTCCTTTAGCCATGTCCATACGTGCCAAAGGATTGCCATATTCACCTTTCAGGAAATTGGATATACCGTAAATATTTCCATTTTCGTCGCGACGTAATGGTTTGTTAGCCGCCAATGCGTTTTGCACATGCACCGGTAATGCCCCGGTATAAACCACGGGAGTAATAGGATCCATTACCAACGCACTGGAGAGAATAGAACCAAACTCATCATTGTCAGAAACAGCTCTTCTTTTATGATGAGAGTAAGATAAACGGTTACCAATAGTTAACCACGGTTTTATTTTATGTTCACCATTGAAGCGAACCGTATAACGATTGAATCTTGACTTGTCGCCACCAACTATACCTTCCTGTGTGAAAAGTGTTCCGCTAACGAGATAGGTTGATTTGTCAGATCCACCACTGAACTGCAATGAATGATGCTGTTGTGGAGCTGCTTGCACGGCATGATCAAGCCAATTGGTACCGGCGCCAATTCCTGCCAGGTCAGCTGTTGTAGGCGCATTGGCAACACCGGCTTCCTGCAGATATTGCTGGTACTGTTGGGCATTCATCATTTTGATGAAATCTTTTTTCAGCGACTGCTCCGAATACTGGCCACTGTAAGAAGCTTCGGATGTATTCCTTTTACCGGTTTTGGTGGTAATGATGATTACGCCGTTTGAACCTTCAGCACCGTAGATAGCCGCTGATGCCGCATCTTTTAAAATATCGATTGTTGCTATCTCTGATGGATCGATGTATTCGATACCGCCAGCTCTCACACCATCAATTATGTAAAGTGGATTTGAATTACGGTTTGAACTTGCACCGCGGATGCGGATATTTAGACCGGCGCCCGGTTGACCGGATGTAGGCAATACTACTACCCCGGCAGTACGTCCCTGCAGGGCCTGGTCGATCCTGGTAGAAGAAACCGTTTCGAGTTGTTCTGATTTTACAGAAGATATAGCACCGGTAACCAAGGCTTTTTTCTGAACGCCATAACCAACTACCACTACTTCCTGCATGTTTTTATTCGCAGGAGTTAACTGTACATTGATAGAGGAACGACTCGCCACTTCCACTTCTGCCGATAAGAAACCGATATAGGTAAACACCAATACCGCATCAGACTTTTCTACATTTATTACAAAAATCCCTTCATTGTTGGTTGTTGTTCCGGAGTTAGTTCCTTTTTCAATAATATTTACACCAGGCAATGGCTCTCCTTTTTCATCCGTTACTTTCCCGGTGACACTAATAACAGGCTTTTCCTCAGCAGCCGTTATTACGACAAGACTACCGCTCAGGCGGCGAAAGCTTAATTCTGTATTCCGCAAAATTCGGTTTAAAACATCTTCCAGGGATGCATTTTCAATAGCGATACTTATACGTTGATCACGGGGTAGAATTTCATCTTTGTACACAAAACGAAAAACACCCTGCTGTTCGATGGCTTTGAACACCTTCTTGAAAGTTACTTTTTCAAGATTGAGGCTGATGTTGTCCTGTCCATAACCATTACCGAAAGATTGAAAAGAAAATACAACAACAAGCAGAATGGTAAACTTCATCATTAACAAGCATTTGATGAATTGACCGGGCTCATGCAGGCATAAGCCAAATCCATTTTTTTTCATACCTTAGTTTTGATTTAAATGATAGAATTTTTGCTCAGGCTTGAGCAAATAACTGTCTTTAGCAAACGGAGGATGCCGCAAACATTCTCCGTTACTTTTTATGTGTGGGGGTTAAGTAACTTTTCTCATATGCGTGCAGTTTTAGTTAAGCAATCGATTGTTTTAGCAGATCTCAAAATATTCTCAAAGGCCTTCAGTGATTAAGGCCGGATAATTACTTCCCTTTTATCCTTATCGTAAGAGTAATGGAAACCCCGATCGATCATTTTTAAAGCATCCAGCACTTCCTTTATACTTTCATCGTCGAAATCGCCGGTATATTTCTCCTGTTTAATTCTTTCGTCCACAACAACCTTTACATTGAACCAGCGTTCCAACATCAGCGAAATTTCCCCGAGTGAGGTACTATCAAAAGCCAGCTTATTCTCCGTCCATAGCGTTTCTTTAGCATTCACCTCATTATCTTCGATCTTCAGCCTGAGCATTTTCGCAACCTGGCTTCGCAGCTCTTCTAATTTTTTATTGGCAACAAAATCGGTCTCGCTGGCTTTCGCCTTATCATTATCAATAACTAGTTTATCATTGGGCTTGAGCATGTATTTTATCCCCGGATTGTGGCGAACAGTTACTTCAACAGAACCGCGGATCAAAGAAGTCTCCGTATTTTTTTCATTAGCATAAGAACGAACATTAAAAGCCGTTCCCAATACTTTGACATCAATCACATTGGTATGAATAACGAATGGCCTGGTTTCATCTCTTACCACATCAAAAAAAGCTTCCCCGGTCAGCTGTACTTCCCTGATCTTTCCCTGGAAATTTTCGTTATAGGTTATTTTACTATCAGCATTTAACCAAACTTCGGTACCATCCGGCAATTGAATTTTGGTTTTATTTCCTTTTGGGGTAGAAATTTCATTTCTTGCCTGCTTGCTTTGTTCCTGCTTGACAACTACGGGAGATCTGAAGACAAAAAACCAGGCGACAAATAACGAAGCAGCAATACCAGTTGCCCACAATAATTTTTTATATATCGAAGATTTCTTTTTTTCGTAGTCTTCAGCTACTTCAATTGTTTCATTGTTTTCATAAAGCAGTACGGGTACTGACAAATGATTGCTCAAACGCTGCATGTGCCGGTTGAAAGCAGCATCCTTTTGAGTTTCTGTTACCTCATTCTTAGCCGACCAAATAGTATTAACCCTATCCGCCTGAAATTTCTTTGCGGGATTTTGTTCCAAATGAGCTTCCAGTTCAGCCAGCTCTTCAGGCCGGGCTTCACCGGAGAGTTTCAAACTTATCAATAGCCAAAATCGTTCGTCGGTCATAATTGCGTTGTACAATTATAAAAGACACAGCCCTGATGTAAAATGTACCAAGAAGGAGAAAAAAAAATTTATAAACCCGGCCGGTTTAATTAAGATGCTGAAAACCCGGTAATTGAAGGAAATGCCGATTGTATATGTGCAGGTAATGACGTGGTTATTTTGCGAATGGCTATGGCCAGCTGATTCCTTACCGTCAGAACGGAGATGTTCATAACAGCAGCAGCTTCTTTATACTTCAACCCATCTTCTTTTACCAATTGAAAAATAAGCCTGCACTGAGGCGGCAACTCCTGGATAGCTTTGCGGATAGCATTCACCGTTTCTGCAGAAATAAATAGTTCTTCCGGGCTGTTGACTCCGATCACCGGTTCTATATCCATTTCTTCTATGCTTAGCGGTGCATTTTTAAAGTTTCGCTGGATATAGTTGATTGAAAAATTTTTGGTAACGGTGTACAAATAAACCTTCAGGTTGTTGATCTCGGTAAGGCGGTCCCGCATTTGCCAAACTTTGATGAACACGTCGGAAACAATTTCTTCGGCAGGTTCTTTTGACTTTACAAACGAAAAAGAGAAGCGATATAAGCCATCAAAAAGCAGGTAGTAAAGCTCTTTGTAGGCTCTCATGTCTTCATAAAGTGCAATGCGCTTTTGAAGCTCAGGTATGGTTGAAGCAGGCAGCAATAGTTTCGCAGTTGTTAATGTTCCGGTAACAATGTTAATTTTTTTTAGTGATAAAAAAAATTTCTGTTGCCAAATAATGATGTATTGATGACTCAGGAACAAAAAAGCAGGATTGAAACAACTATGATTTGCTTCTTCTTCTCTGCAATTCTTTTTTGATCAGGGCCAGCTCACGGCCTGTTTGTCCTTTTACAGACGTATTTTCCTGCGCCCTGCGCATCAGGTAAGGTATTACATCATTGATAGGGCCAAACGGTAAATATTTGCTGACACTACATCCGGCATGAGCCAGGTTAAAAGTAATATTATCACTCATTCCGTATAACTGGCTGAAGTGAACATGTGAATGATTGAGCGGCAATCCTTTTTTTTGTAATAATTGGGTAGCTAATAAATTACTGTATTCATTATGCGAAGCGACAATCAATGCAATGCGATCCAGGTGATCAATGCAAAAACTAACACCCTCATTGTAATCCCTGTCGCTCGACTCTTTGTCAGGTTGAATGGGAGATGGATAGTTTTTTTCCCCGGCACGTTTTCTTTCTTTTTCCATGTAAGCCCCACGAACCAGTTTGGCGCCCAATATAAATTTCCGTTCAGTTGCTGCTTCGAATGAGTCTTTCAAAAACTGAAGACGATCATGGCGATAATGCTGTATAGTATTATACACCACTGCTCTTTCTTTATTGAAGGCATCCATCATCAGGATAGTCAATGCATCAACAGGATCCTGTATCCATGTTTCCTCGGCATCTACCAATACTCCTACTTTCTTTTCCGCGGCCGTCTCACATATTTTCATCATGCGGCGGCGAACACGATGCCATTCCTCTTTTTCGTCAGCAGGCAATTCGTCCACCACTTTTAAAAATCTTTTCATCAATGTGCCTTCGGCCTTGTGCATCAATTGATCCAATTTTTCCAACAGCCCAAATCTTGCAAAACCTGTGACCTTAATACTCATGAAAGGAATATTGGGCTGCGTAGCTGCATAGTTGATCACCCGGATAAATTCTTCTGTTGCATGATCAAAACCATGTTCACCATCATCCCCGCCTTCAACACCATAATCAAGAATAACCTTAACATGATAATCACCCAGTTTTTTTGCAACGACTGAAGTTTCTTCTAATGTTTCGCCGCCAACAAACTGTTCAAAAATTGTACTTCGGATAATCCCTTTCACCGGCAATCCTGCTTTGATGGACCAGGGAGCCAGTTTGGCACCCATTTGTACCAGCCAGGGCTGACCCATTAAAGAAAAAAGAAAATTTGCTTTTTTTAACTGCTTATCAGATTTGTATTCAAATGCGAACTCGGTATTATCAAAAGAAATGACGGGCTGTAGTTCCATACGAAGATTAGTGATGGGCAAATGTAAGGCAAAGAGAATAGACAATAAACAACAGACGATAAGCAATCGTTTGTCCACCTGCGTCCATTCTGAAGCTCACTGTGACAGCCATTTGCATATTTGCCCATTTGCGTGTTTGCCCGTTATCTTTGCGCAAATTTTAAAAATGCAGCCCCGCAAAGCAATCGATAGCATAACGATAATGACCGAACTGGTTTTACCAAATGATACCAATGTTTTTGGAAACCTGATGGGAGGACGCCTGATGTATTGGATGGATATTGCAGCCGCTCTTTCTGCGCAACGACATTGCAATTCAGCGGTAGTAACTGCTTCTGTAGACAATATCTCCTTTGAAAATCCGATCAAACTCGGGAATGTGGTTCATATACAAGCCAAAATATCCCGTGCTTTTAATACTTCAATGGAAATATATCTTAAGGTATGGGGCGAAGATTTAAAACAGCAACACAAATACAAAAGCAATGAAGCCTATTATACTTTTGTAGCGCTTGACTCAAACAATAAACCGATACCGGTTCCTCCATTGGTTCCGGAAACTGAGGAAGAAAAAAAATTATTTGACGGCGCTTTGAGAAGAAGACAACTTCGTCTTATACTTGGTGGAAAAATGAAGCCGCATGATGCGGCGGAATTGAAGGCCCTGTTTATGGGGGAATAACGACAAACTGCAAATGCCAAAACTTTATAGAATTTGTTCGATAATTTATAGATTAATACTTGGACTTGCTATTCCGGCATTATTGGCAGGAAATTTTTTAGTAGCTGCGGCAGGACATAGTAAAACCATTAGCAGAAAAGATTATTTTTTATTCGCCTATCTTCTTTCGACTGTAACGCTATTAACGCTATATCACAATACCGATAAAGAACGTCATACAGGAAAAAGAATTCTCTTTTTTATAGTTGCAGCTCTGGTATTGGTAAGTATTGTATTTGAACTCTATTCTCTTTATGACATTTTCTTTTTATGCCGGTGTTTTACAGCCAGTGATAATATAGGCACTCTACTAATTTTCCTTTTTTCTGTAATTGCGACAATAGTATTCGCCGGAATAATTCGTGAACAGAAGAAATCGGAATGACAATAGATTACCAGATCGAAATTATTCTCCCGTCGCTTCTTTTTCCTTCACCACTACCAAATCTTTTATTTCAACCTGCATTGGTAGAAGCCCAATCTTTACTATAGCCCTCTTGCCTCTTAATTCTATTACTTGTCCTACCTGGTGATTTCGCTTCATCTTCACCGTGTCACCGGCTTTTATCTCCCCTCCTATTTCAGCAAATCTTGAATCAATTTTCCTCTGCATCTTGCTCACTGTCTTTTGTTCATTTTTTTTAAACAGCAAGGCCTCCATTTGTTTGATGACCTTATTCTTGTTTTCCTCTTTTCTCCACTCTATTTGCATTTGTTTCAACTTGCGTTCCATATCCCGGAGATAGCTGATCTTTTCTTCCGATATCCTGTTTTGTTCTTTAAGAATAGCCACCTGTTGCAAATGTTTTTCCTTGTCCAATACTTGCTGCATTTCCTTTTTCAACTTTTCATTTTCCTTCATCAGCTTATGCAATTCAGACTCTTTTTTCTCGAGATCTTTCAGGTCCTGTTCTGTTCTGTTCAATAATTTATCTAACCTGAATTGATCGCTATCAACAAGATCTTTAGCCCGTTTGATTAATCCCCTATCCAACCCAATTCTTTCTGCAATGGAAAAAGTATAAGAGCTTCCGGGCTTACCTATTATCAGTTTGTATAACGGGCGGAGATTTTTTTCATCAAAGCCCATTGCACCATTAATAATGCCGGCTGTTTTTCCTGCCATTACTTTCAGGTTGAGATAATGTGTGGTCACGATACCGTAGGCATGTTTCTTCGCCAGTTCCTGTAATATCACTTCCGCAAAAGCTCCCCCCAGGTTAGGGTCACTACCACTTCCCAACTCATCAATAAAGAAAAGCGTTTTACCATTTCCATTTTCCATGAAGTATTTCATATGGATGAGGTGGCTGCTATAAGTACTTAGCTCAAACTCGAGACTTTGCGTATCACCAATATGAATCATCAATTGTTTAAAAATGCCAAATTGTGATGAAGGGTGAACAGGTACCAGCAGTCCACTCTGCACCATCATTTGTAATAAACCGACTGTTTTTAATGTCACCGTCTTACCACCGGCATTCGGGCCGCTTATCACCAATATTCTTTGCGAATCGTCCAGGGTAACAGTGACCGGGATTGTTGGCTTATTCGATTTTTGATTGTAGAGATACAGCAATGGGTGATATGCCTGGATGAGATGCACATAAGCTTTATCGGTAACAGCAGGAAACTCGCCTTTGATTTCAATCGCCAGTTTACCCTTAGCACGAATAAAATCATAATCGCCAACAATTCTATGGTAAACGCTAAGCAATGAGGCATAACCGGATAATCTTGACGTAAGTTCCCGGAGAATGCGATACACTTCTTTCCGTTCTTCCTTTTCCAAATCACTCACCTGGTTATTGAGATCTATTGTCTCTTCAGGTTCTACAAATGCTGTTTTACGGCTTTCACTTTCACCATGCAGAATACCTTTGACCGTCCTTTTTTGTTCCGCAAAAACTGCCAGCACCCGGCGACCATTCATAAAACTTTCCTCGATATCCGCCAGGTAACCCTGCTTGTTCATTTTGGAAACAATTCGCTCAAAAAGCCGTCTCAGTTCATTTCGTTTGCGATAGAGATTAAGGCGAATATCTTTGAGTTCATTGGATGCCGAATCTTTTACCTGCCCATAATCATCCAGTACATCATCAATCATACTGATGATGGCTTTTTCATAATAAGTATCGGCAATTACTTTGGCCAGGGCTCCATAAGCAGTCTTCCTCTCGTTATCAAACCAGCGAAATATCTTTTCCATGCTATCGGCAAGTTTGCGCAACAACAATATTTGCTCTCCTGATAAAACAGCGCCGGGAATAGCCAATAGCTTTAATTCTTTGGCAAGATTCAGGATATAATCGTTGGGAAAATAAATACTGTTTTGCAGCAACTGTGTGTACTCATGGCTTTGCCTGAGCTCGGTATCGATAAATTCTTTGCGGGTATGAATACGCAAATTTTCAGCTTTGGTACGGGCATGATCGGTTTGGCAATAAGCTGCCAGTAAAATTTTTACCTTATCAAATTCCAGTTGGTAGTACGCCGACTCCGGGAAAAGTTTCATAAATAAGTGACTCCATCTCTTTTTGTGAAATGCAAATTTCGGGATTTGATAATTCATAGGAATGGCTCATATAAGAAGGTTTTATCAACCACAAAAAAACCGGTTGCAATACAACCGGCCGACAACTGCTTACAGGGAAAAGGTTCTATAACTTTAATTTATCAATAATAAACTGCCCAATTTTTGTCCCCTGTTCCTGACCGTTTTCAATAGCATCCCGGTAATGAATACCACCGTAAAAACGTGAAATAGCAGCTTCCTGGGCCGCCTGCCGAAACGACCTGAACTTCCGGGCGGGCAGGCCAAACTCTTTTTCCGTATTATCTACAAAAGAAAAATTGTCACCAAAAAGTTCTGTCAATACCAAAGCCGCTGCAGTAGAAATCACACTATGGCCGGATGTATATTCAGGAAAGGGCGGGGTTTGCAGCAATGGCCGCCATCTTGGATCTATCCAGCGATTAATAGCGGTTTCGGGCCTGACCCTGTTGCTTCGGTACTTTTCATCCCAGCAGGAAATGAACGCATCCGCCAGGGTTATGGCTACAATGGCATGGATCAATATGGTTGACTCCAACTTTTTCTTTGAACTTAAACAGGCAATTCCGGTAATACCCATCCAATGCCCGCCCGGCGAGATTTTTTTTAATGCAAATTCGACATGGCCGATTTGCTGAACGGCAAACGGGTTGCAGTCCCAAAACATAGCAATAGCCCGCTGTTCCTTTGTCAAATTCTTTCCTGCACTATAAACGTCGTAGAGTTGTTTATAGAAAGAAGATGTTTTTAGCGTATCAAACAGTACGGCTGGCACCGGCTTAAACTGTTGCGCAGAGTCAATCAAAAAAGGTCTGATCATGTTCCAGTAAGGTTCCAGGGCCGCCATAAAAGCCGGTCCCGTTGGCTGCCACATAGCGTCGCCAGTGACAGGAGTATATCTTGGGTAGCCACTCAGGTTGCGAAAGCCATCTGTATACGAATAAGCCAATATTTGCTGCACCACCAACTCCCCCAGCTGCTTTGATTTTTCAATTACCACCCTGGAGACGCCTTTTTTTGCGGCAACATTGAGTAAAGAATCCGTTTGTTCTTTCAGTAAGTAGCCAGACGGCAACAATCTTTCGCCCATCCGCAACACGGTATATACAATCGCCAAAGAGGAGTTAACTGAATCAGTTGATTCCTTTTGAAGTTTTATTCCATCATATTTATTCAGCTTGCTCACAAAGACACTTTTGTCTTGCTGCAAACCTACCTGCAGCTCATAGGGAGCAAGGGTAATGTAGGCATAATACCGGCTGGCTGCAATTGGCGAAGTAGCATCGTTGACCATCACATCCGTTACTTTTTTTAATGCCTGCACATAATCTTTCGATGTAAACGGACCGGAACTTCCGCCATATGCAGTAAAAAATATCAAGGCATATATTATACTAAGAATGACCGATTTTTTCATAAATAGCTTCTCAATATCTGTAAACAACCGGTAATTGGTTATTTACGCCAAATACTACAATCTTTTCTTTTTGGCTATTGGTGATTGGTACTACACTCCTTACACAGCCCTTGATATTTAACCCGGATTCGACCTGTGGCATATAGGTAAAATGACCCAATCCATCCCCCTTTAATAATACCCCATAGTTCGCATCGATCTTTCCAATTTTTATCCTGGTATGTTCAATATTACCTGCCAATAAAATATCTTTTTTCCCATCATGATCATAATCATCAATGCCAATTGCATACACCGGTGCGTAGCTGGCCTGGACAGGTAAACTATGCTGAACAAAAACGCCATTCCTGTTTTCAAACCAAACCGTTTCAAAAAAATCGGCTTTCAAT
Source organism: Terrimonas pollutisoli (assembly GCF_029360765.1). Lineage (GTDB taxonomy): Bacteria > Bacteroidota > Bacteroidia > Chitinophagales > Chitinophagaceae > Terrimonas_B > Terrimonas_B pollutisoli. The sequence goes on from NZ_JARKNA010000013.1 coordinate 124,426, forward strand.
GTTTTAACCGTTTGCAACTGTTCGGGAGTTAATATATCCTGAATTCCGGCATCAGAATATGAATCATAAGTAGGAAATTTTTGACGCAGGCTAACGACCTGGTCAGTCATTTCATCGCGGCTGGGCATAGGATAGGATTTACCCTGGATATAATAACACAAGATCGGATCAATGGAGCCATTATTATCAAAATCACCAAAGCATAGTGTTGCCGGCTCTTGCTGACTGACCTGCAACTGGCTGTTGGTGCCCCAATTGCCGGCTACTATGTCCGTGTCGCCATCGCTATCCAGGTCTGCAATGGCCATCCGGTTCCACCAACCATGTAAGGGAGTTGAAAAATATTTTTCTGTAGCATCAATAAATTTTCCATTTATGTTTTCAAAACAATAAATTTTCATCCATTCACCACAAACGACCAAATCCGGTTTATTATCCTTATTTAAATCCAGCCATATGGCATCGGTAACCATACCTAATTGTTGTAATGCAGGCCCGGCTGCTGACGTAACATTTGTAAATTTTCCTTTCCCATCATTCAACAATAAAAAACTCTCGGGTGATTCGGGATAACGACCAGGTATGACACGTCCACCGACAAATAAATCATTATCTCCATCCGCATCTACATCCGCCGCTCTTACACAAGAACCACTGACCGTTTCTGCCGGCAATGCATTTATATTTTTTACAAATATCCCTTTTTCATTTACATACAGTCTGTCCTGCAGCGCCTTATCATTTTCAGTAAACGAATATCCACCGCTTACTACATACAGGTCCATATCGTCATCGCTATCTGCATCAAAAAACAATGCATCAGTATCTTCCGACAGCGCATCTTCTGCAAAGCTGTTTTGTGTTGAGTTGCTAAAGCCTCCGCTCCGCTGCTGCAACAACAATTGTCCTTGCTGGTTTTTTGCACCACCTATATAAATATCTTCCAGCCCATCATTATTGATATCTGCTTTTGCCATAGCAGGCCCGCTATAAGAAAGCATATTGGGCATTAAAGGTTGGATCTTAAAATCGTTGGTTTCATCTTCAGTGTGTCGAAAAGGGATTGCGCCTGCTGTATTAAAAATAGTGGCAACTGGTGCAGACCTAAAATACTGACCGGTTTTAGTATACTTAATAGTTATTGATTTGTTCGCCACAACATCTTTTACAGTTTGAGTTTCTCCATTGGGCCAACGGATAAGCAGGGAATCAATTATGTTCGACGGCAAACCAAAATGTAAAGGCTCCTGCATGGAACTTTGAAAACCATGAACAGGATAATTTTCCAACACCGTCTTACCAGCGGGAGTGAATACCTGGACCTTAGCGCCCAGGGCGTTTGTATTGCCGCCTTCCATTTGTAATATCACTTTGAGATAATTTCCTTTTGAATTTGTCTCCGCGACATTATTACGATATATCGCCGCTTCATCATTCATCCGATTCACTACGAGATCAAGATCACCGTCATTGTCAAGGTCGGTATAGACGGCGCCATGAGAAAAGTTGACGGCGTCAAATCCCCAGTCTAAAGAACAATCTTTGAATTGCAGGTTGCCTTTGTTTTCAAACATATAACAGTGAAGAGGAGTGGATTTTATTCCCTGTAACATTTGAAACATTCGTTCGCTGGGCTCACCCTTTCTGAATTTCAACCGCTCATTGGCATAGAATTTTACAAAATCCCGATTGGTCATATCCCTTCCATAACCATTTGTCACAAACAGGTCTTTATAGCCATCATTATTAAAATCAGCGAACAAAGCTGCCCAACTCCAATCCGTATTCGAAACACCACTTGATTGACCGGTTTCGCTAAACGTACCATTGCCATTATTTACCTGCAGCATATTACGCATCAGTTGATGATAGAAGCCATTTTTCAGCATATTATTGTACAGCTCATAATTATCCGGCGTGTATAACAATTTTTGACGTTTATTATCAGCAGGCAGCATATCTAATGTATAAATATCGGCAAGACCGTCATTGTTGATATCAGCAATATCAACACCCATTGAGAAATTGGAGATATGCCCCAACTGTTCTTTCAACTTCTCAGTAAACATACCATCGCCATTATTGATATACAAGTAATCTTCTTCTACGTAATCATTGGAAACATACAGATCGGGCCATCCATCATTATTGACATCACTTGTAACAACAGAAAGGCCGTACCCGAGAGGATTAGAAATTATACCGGCCTGTCCGGTAACATTTGTGAAATGATTATTGTCGTTTCGATAAAGGCGGTCGCCAGCATCGGGATCAACCATTTTTTTTACAAAAGCTGCGTCGAAATTGCGTAGCTCTTTTACATTGTGATTGAGTACAAAAAGATCCAGATCTCCATCGCGATCATAATCCAAAAAAGCGGCATGTGTAGTATAGCCCTGATCGGCTATTCCCATTTCTTCGGCTTTATCAGTAAATGTGAGGTTTCCATTATTGATCAGTAATTGATTTTTTCTCCTTTCCGCGTCAATATCCCCCGAATAGCAAACATAAATATCCAACCAGCCATCGCCATTTACATCTGCTACACTCACACCTGTCTTCCACCCTCTTTTTCCGCCTGCATTGGATTGCCTGGTAATATCCTGGAATTGAAAATTCCCTTTATTCAAGTAGAGTTTATTCGGTAAAACGTTCGCTGTAAAATAAAGATCAGTTAATCCGTCATTATTAAAATCACCGGCCGCTACGCCACCGCCATTGTAAAAATATTCGTAGGTAACGATGTTAATATCGGGAGTTTCGACTACTTTATTTACAAAGTTGACACCAGTCACGGATGAAGGAAGAAGTGTAAATAAGGAGTTATTCTGTGAAATCGAGGTTTGTATTGCAATAACACAAACACAGCAAAAGCTCAGGAACCTTTTGTGCAATATCATAGTGCCGCCGTTATTAATTCACTTTATCTTGTTCACTTTTGTCTTGACAAATAGAATCTTTAAAAAAACATTTTAAAAAACAAGTCAGGCAGTTATGCCTGCCTGACTTGAAAGCCATATATAATATACATTCAGTAGCTTTTTGCTATTAAACTTTATTTTCTATTAAGGTTTATCCCACCAAACCCTTGTGTTAAAATCATCGGCGCCTTGTTGTGCAATCGCTGCGGCATAATTATCAGCATTGTTTACTTTTTCGCTTTCATCGTAAATTAAGCGACGCGGCAATTTACCACCGGTAAGGTTGCCTGGATAGTTAACCGGAGTCAATAAAGGATAGCCGGATCTTCTCAGGTCAGCAAATGCTTCAAGGCCATTGAAAAAAAATGCGATCCATTTTTGAGTATGTATTTGATTGAACTTCTCTGCATCCGTACCCGCGATTAAAAATGGATGAGCCACCAGGTAGGCCGCGATTTCGGCATCAGTTACAGGCGGGACAGCGGTACCATATACAGCCAGCATTTTCATTGCTGCTGTAACACCGTTGTTGTAATACGTCAGCGCACTGCCTGAATCCCAACCACGTACGGCAGCTTCAGCCAATAAAAACTGTACTTCAGCATAGCTCATGATAATATCAGGAGCATCCTGGCGCAAAATCGTTAAGGTATTAGGGTCGGAATAAGCAGGCAGTCCAGCTGCAGTCCAACTGGGATGAGAAGTAATAGTTGCGGCGGTAAAGCCATTGGGCAATCCTTTCTGATTGGCAGGTGTATTGTCGCCTGAATTTTCCAACCTTGCATAAATGCGAAGACGCGGATCGCTTGTGTTTTTTAACTGGTTGATAAAAGTTTGCCCCATTTTCGTTCCATTCGTTCCATTCTGAAGGTCCTCTCCCAAATAAGGAGTGGTATATGGGTTCTGATTAACGCCAGAGGGTCCTGTTTCATGATTTAACACCAGGTTATCCGCATTGGATTGAAAGACACCTCCTGCTATTGCTTTGGCCACCCATTGTTGTGCTTTAGCAGCATCTACTTTGGTAAGACGCATGCCCAGTCGAAGCATTAGGGAGTAGGCGAATTTTTTCCATTTAGAAACATCGCCGGCGTAAAAAAGATCAGCGCTTCCAAAGAATGGTTTGCTGGCATCAAATGCCTGTGCCGATTCATCCAGCTCCTTTAAAAGATCAGCATAGATGTCGGACTGTTTATCAAATTTGGGTTTAAATAACAAGTCCGTATATCCTTTGCCCGCATCAAAATAGGGCACATCCCCATACAGATCGGTCAGGCGGTGGAAAACATAGGCCCTGATAATTCGTACCGCACTTCTCTTATTGGCATTTTCTGCCTCATCGGGAATTATTGAGGTGAGCAATTGAGTTGTCTCTTTAATTCCCAAACCATAAGAAGAACCATAAAAGGCGCCGGACCATTCAGGTACATACGTATACTTATCACCCGGATAACCGTATGAGGCAAGATGCTGTACGATCTCGCTTGTATAGATCAGGTTAGCCCGGTGATTTTCAAAATTTTGCCCGTTCATGTATACCTCGGACAAGGTAAAAATGGAATTAGGATCCGGGATAACGTAAGCATTCGGATTTTCATTCAGCTTTTCAAATCCCTTATCGCAGGATCCAAGAACGCAGATGCATCCGATGCCAATAGCTAATTTCTTTATTAAATTATTTTTCATTTTCATGAGATTTAAGTTAAAACTTAACATTCAGGTTTATTCCATAACTCCTTGTAACAGGTACACCACCTCTTTCAAGACCCTGTTCATTACCATTCTGATAATTTGATTCAGGGTCAACGTTGGGCACCTTATTCAGGAAATTAGCCAGGTTGCGGGCTACAAGTGAAATATTAATACCCTGGATAGGTGTTTTGTTCAGGATTTTTTTTGGAACGCTATAGCCAAGGCTAACTGATCTCAACTTGATAAAATCTGATGAGTATAAGAAATGAGCGGTTTCTCCGAACGCCCACGATCTCCAGTAAAGCTGGGCAGGAACTGTTACATTAACGGGAGCTCCACTGGGATCTGCTCCACTTACGGGTATACCACCTTGCCTGCCCGGCAAAGTGCCTTTATGCAAACCAAGCCTGTACCCAAGATAGTTGGTAGATGAAAATACATCGCCGCCAAATTTTCCGTCAACAAGGACAGACAGTATAAAGTTTTTATAAGTAAGATCACTTGTAAAGCCCATTGTAAATGGGGATACGCCTTTACCAACTGTCACCAATTGTCCGCGGCGCAGTGTGCCATCCGAATTGTAAACCAGGTCTCCTTTCGAATCCCTTTCATAGACATAGGCTTTGATGATACCAAAGGGCTCGCCTTCTTCCAATACGACAAAAGCATTACCATCCCTGTTATCGGCAAGTGTTTTTGATTTAAGCTCATCGGTAAGTTTTACAACCTTGCTCTTGTTGTGAGCCATATTAAATCCGGCATTCCAGCTAAAGTCCTTTGTTCTGACAGGAATACCACTAATCTGTAATTCTATGCCTCTGTTCTGGATTTCACCTACATTAATTTTTGTAGTACCATAACCAGAACTGATGGATACGTTTGCATCAGCGATATCGTTGATCGTTTTTTTGTTGTACCAGGCGAAATCTATGCTCAGGCGATTTTTCAAAAATGAATTTTCAGCGCCGATTTCTATCGTTTTTACTTCATAGGGCTGCAAATTCGCATTAGGTATATTGCCTCCATTGGTACCTACCAGGGGCTGACCAAAATAACCTTGTCCGACAGGTGTATACGTCAGCACCAAAGCATATGCATCAGGTAATCCGCCACCAACACTACCCCAACCTGCCCTCAGTTTACCATAACTCCACCATGATGGCAATTTGACAATATCCGAATAAACAATACTGGTATTAATGGAAGGATAAAAAATATGATTGCTTTCAGGACTAAGTGTAGAGAACCAGTCTTCACGGCCGGTAAGACTTAAGAATGCAAAATTCTTATAGCCTATGTCAGCGGAAGCAAACACGGAGTTAACTTCTGATTCGGCAAAATCTTCGCTGGAACTCTTGTTCTTGATATTCCCATAAAAATATTGAAACGGAACGATGAATTCGCTACCACCATAATTGGTTCCTTTACGACGATTATGCTGCCTGTTGGCGCCAACGATTACGTTCACATCGAAATCAGTAAAGACTTTATTTTTATATCCTAACTGCCCTTCGGTATTATATTCATACCTCGATTGCTGCACAATGTTCATGCTCCCGGTTGGTCTGTACTGGATGCCTGTAGGCTCAATCTCCCAATATTCATAATTGATATAGTCAATACCAAATTTTCCTTTTGCGTAGAATTGGGGAGTAATATTATAAGTGAGAATGGTAGAACCAATAAACCGGTTCCTCCTGTCTTTGTTCTTTACGTAGTCAGTAGCAAAATAAGGTGTTTGCTGAAAAACATTGCTTCCTAAATGTTTAGCCTCTCCTCCCGTTGAGTCCACTCCCGGCTTCAACCATCTTACATCAATATTAGTTGCCAATTGGTAAACTGTAAGGTTGGCATTTTTAGGTGCATCAGAGAGAAAGGGCCTGTTGTTTGCCTTTTCAATGATGTATTGGCCGTTTGTTTCTATCGTTATTTTTTTATTAGGCGTTGCATTCAACGATAAAGCGAAATTTTGCCGATCAAACCCCGCATTGGGAAGTATAGCATTATTTTTAACATTACCCACTGAAAACCGGTAATTAATATTATTACCTCCACCGAAAAGCGCTAACGTGTTGGACCAGGTTTTTCCATTATCATAGAAATTTTTGAGATTGTCTTTTTGTGCACTGTACGGATGCATATTACCATCAATAGTGAGTACCTGGGATCCATCTAATTTTGCACCCCAGGAAAAAAGAGCCCTGTCCCGTGCGTCTATAAGGTTGGGTGGCTTTTCACCCAAGTTCCCGGCTCCGTATTCATATTGCCAGTCCGTGGTTTTAAGAACTTTATCCATTGTATAGTTGGAATTGAACTCAACACCAATACCCTGTCCAGCTCTACCTTTCTTTGTAGTTATAAGAATTACACCATTGGATCCTCTGGAACCATATAAGGCAGAGGCATTGCTTCCTTTTAATACAGAAATATCCGCTATGTCGTCCGGGTTAAAAGAGGATAACCCGTCACCTCTGTCAACACCGCCCCAGCGACCGGCATTGCCCTGTTGTGTATTATCGATAGGAATACCATCAATGACATAAAGCGGTTGATTATTGCCGGATGCAGAAGTAGCACCCCTGATAACAACTCTGCTTGATCCGCCAGGCCCGGTAGCCATACCAGAGGCATTAACTCCGGCTACACGACCCGACAAAGCGGTACCTAAATTTATTTCCCTGGCTTTAGTGAGATCATCGCCTTTTACCTGTCCAACAGCATATCCCAGCACTCTTTTTTGTTTTTTAATACCTAAAGCGGTAACAACTACTTCGGAAAGCTCTTCGTTTGAAACTGTCAACACAATAGTAACATTGTTTTCATCAGCTGCTATTGCTACTTCACGGGCAGCATAGCCTACTGATGAAATTTCAAGGGTAATATTTCCTGTTGGTACTGAAAAACCAAATCTCCCTTCTGAATTGGTAGTAGTAATATTTGATTGCCCTTTTACTTTTACCGTTGCGGAAACGATTCCTATATTTTGCGCATCGGTAACCAAGCCCGTAAGCGAACGATTTTGTGCTTTTAAACTGATGCAAGAGAAGAGCATCAGCCCTATGATAGAAAGTAGTCCTTTCATAAAGCATTTTTTTAGTTTGATGATTGATTTTAGAAAAAAGTTATTGTCTGACGATTTAGAGACAATAGCTGCCAACAGGCAGTCTCAGAGTGATTTTTTTTCATAAGCAGCAATTTTTAGTGTAAAAAATAAATGTGCAAACGAAGATCTAAAAGACTAGAAGCCTAAATTTCACGCTGTTGTTTTTTTCCGATGAGTAGCTTTCGAATTTTCTCTTGTGCGACGACTCTCCATGCCTAATGCATATCTAAAAGACTAGAAGCCTAAGTTTCATGCTGTGCTTTTTCCGATGGGTAGCTTTCGGATTTTCTCTTGTGCGACGACTCTCCATGACCAACGCATGTCTAAAAGACTAGAAGCCCAAGTTGTTTCATGATGTGCTTTTTCCGATGGGTAGCTTTCGGATTTTCTTTTGCAGGGCGACTCTCTGTGACTAATGCAGATCTAAAAAACTAGAAGCCTAAATTTCACGCTGTCGCTTTTTTTCGATGGGTAGCTTTCGGATTTTCTCTTGCACGACTCTCCATGACTAGTGCAGCTGAACCGATTAATTCTGCCTGATAACCCAAAGTTGAAATTTCTACACTGGTGTTTGCTGCAAGCCTTGGAATACAATGTTCGTTTAATGCCTGTTGGATCGGAGCCAGCCAAACTTTTCCTGCTAAAGCACCCCTTCCACTTAATATAATCGATTCCGGATTGATCAAATGAATCAGTATTGCTACACCCCTGCCAATGTTATAGCCAATTTCCGATAACAATTCAACTGCAAACTGATCTCCTTTTATGGCGGCAGCGATCACCGCCTGTGAATCCTGTTCAAAATGTCCTGAAGGGAAATCACTTCCTAACGCCGATCTCCTTCCGGATCTTAATCCTTCCGCCGCCTTCTCAATAATTACAAGTAATGACGATTCGGTTTCCAGGCAACCTGTTTTACCACAGGTGCATAGCTTATTGTTATTAAACAATGGCAAATGACTAAACTCGCCTGCAAAACCGTTCTGCCCCCTGAATAAATCGCCGTTCAGAATCATTCCTAACCCAATCCCCCAACCGATATTAATCACCATCGCATTTTTTTTGTTTCGGGCGGTTCCAAAGCGCCATTCAGCTAATGCGATAAGACTCGAATCATTATCTATATATACCGGTAGTTTTAACCTGGTCGACAAAAAATCTGTAATTGTTTGTTCCTTGCTTTCGAAAAATGAATAATTGATCCCCTTTTTGAAATCGATAAATCCGGGCATACCGATGCCTACTCCAACAATTTTTGATTTATCAATTTTCGAATTAACAATTACTTCCTCTATTTTATCAGCTAATTGGAAAAGCGCATCGGAATTATTTTGAAGTGGCAACTCCAATTTCACAACATCCCCGATATGGCGATTATGTATGTCCATTAAACTGATCCGGGTAACAAATTGATCCATCGCAACGGAGAGTATATAAATACGATCTTCTTTCAACGCATAAGTGATAGGACGTCGTCCTCCACTGGAGGGAGCATAACCTGTTTCAATTACGTAGCCCTCGTCCATTAATTCATTAAGGATATTCATTGTAAAAGGGATGCTTTTTTCAATTCTATCACTTAAATCTGCACAGGACAGGTTCCTTGAAAAATAAAATTCTCGAAATATCAATCCTTTGTAAAAACTTTTTTTTCCCATGTTTTCGGCAGGATGCAGTTAGATTTTCGGTAATTGTTTACCCAAAGTAAGAAACTTTTTAAAAAAATATAAAACTTTACTCTTTTTTTATTAACCTTTTCCTGGGTTTTGATAGGGTGGTCAACCCTTATTAAGTTTTTCTTGTTATAAGACTTATAAAATGGAATTTTTGCTGCATTGTCAAAATCCCGACAGCTCGATAAAGCGTACATTCCGTAAAATTGAATAATGAAAATACTCAAACTAAGTATGACGGGTTTTGTTATAGGTGTTGTGAGCCTGGTATCATGCGCACAAATAAAAAACAAGGAAAAAATGACAACTGATTTATCATCCCCGGCCTCCCCAGTTACTGCAATTACCGGGGAAACAGATACTGCTTATTTTGCCAATGGATGCTTTTGGTGTACTGAAGCAATTTTTGAACAACTCAATGGTGTAAAAAGTGCCGTTTCCGGTTATACCGGCGGCCAAACAAAAAATCCAACTTACAAACAAGTTTGTACCGGTGAAACCGGTCATGCTGAATGCCTTCAGATTGTATATGACCACAAACAAATTAGTTTTGATGAGCTGCTTGAGGTATTTTGGGAAACACATGATCCTACCACCCTCAATCGCCAGGGCAATGATGTGGGAACACAATATCGCAGTGGTATCTTTTATGTGAACGAAGAACAAAAGCAAAAATCAGAAAAATATAAAGCTGAGTTAGATAAAAGTGGCGCTTTTGATAATCCTATAGTCACCGAGATCACTCCTTTTTCAACCTTTTATCCTGCAGAAAACTATCACCAGGAATATTTTGAGAATAATGAAAACAATAATCCCTATTGTAAAATTGTGATTCGTCCCAAAGTGGATAAATTTAGAAAAGTCTTCAAGGACAAACTAAAAAAATAACCCCGCCAATGGCGGGGCTTTCGATCGGAATCGAATGGTGGCTGAGATTCATAATACTGTTGCTTATAGTTTAGCCAAACAACTGTAATTATTGCGGTTGGCCAAAAACAAGAAGAGAGTATAAGCAAAGCAGGATAAATAAAATGATTCTGGCAATCAGCACTTCGTTTGTAGAGTTAATTTTCATGGGCACATATTTAAGGTTCATAAAGAAGAAAATTTTTGGTATTGGGTCTGGTCAGGTTTTTACTTCACCTGTTCAATTCGGATTAAATTATTATGCTTGCGGACTAAAACGAAGTAAAAACCCGGCCCGACACTGTGAAAATATACAGCAAACGGCTAAAATGCAAGCCCAGTACGGATGATGTGACACCTTGATTTGAGTCAACCGAATGGATTTCAGAAAGTTGTATAGAAAATTTTTTATTCGGAAATTACTGCGATTCTAGTAAAAACCCACGAGTTTATACGATTACAATTGGTGTATTTACCAATCACCTCTTCAATCCAGCTTCACTTTTCTTAATTCCAGCAAGTTTAATGCGTTGGGCTTGAAACCCGTAACAGACGGCTGAACTAGCCGAATGACTTTATCATACCAAAGTGGAACAACAGGCGCATCATTCATCACTATTTGATCAGCTTGTTGATAAAGCCTGTATCGTATTGAATCATTTTCTTCGACCAGGGCTTTTTCAAAAAGATCATCAAACCGGGGGTTCTTGTAGCGGGTATAATTGGGAGGCGCCGGGTTTTTAGAATAAAATACCGATAAATAATTCTCGGCATCCGGGTAATCTGCTATCCAGCTGCCACGAAAAAACAGGGCTCTTGAATTTGAGGTCATTTCTATCAACAAGGATTTTTGAATTGTTTCCACTTGCACAGGAATACCGATTCCGTCCAGTTCCTTAGCAATAAAATCCGCCATATCTGAATAAAGCGCAATCGTCAGCAGTTTGATAACCGGCAAACCGTTGCCGTTTTCAAAGCCTGCCTCAGCCAGAAGTCTTTTGCTTTTAACAGGATCATAGGAGTAACCTTTTACAAAGCCCGTATCAAAGGAAGGTAAACCCATTGGCACAAAACCAGATTCAGCCGGGGTACCTATAGAATTACGCAGGTATAACACCATTTTTTTGCGGTCAAATCCATAATTGATTGCCTGCCGCACCTTTCGCAGCACAAGTGGTGAACCTTTGACCAATTCATTCGTCGAATCAATTAATATCCCCAAATATTCAATATTAAGATATGGATTGACCTGCAGTATTAACTTACCTTCCCAATTTTTTCGCAGGGTTCCTTTTTTTGTTAAAATCTCATCTTTAAAGGAAGCATCAATATCATTCACAAAGTCGAGTTTGTTTTGCCTGAATAGCAGGAACTCGGTGGCCTTACTATCATAAAAAGTTGTTTTGATCCCGTCTACATAAGGCAACCGATTCCCCAAACTATCTTTTTCAAAATAGTTTTCATGTTTTGCCAGTATCAATGCCTGCCCCTCTTCCCAGGCTACAAAACGAAAAGGCCCTGTTCCCACGGGATGGCGGCGAAATTCATTTCCATATTTTTCCACCGCCTCTTTTGCAACAATTGAACAATACTGCATCGAAAGAATCCCAAGAATAGGATTATAAGGCCGCAATAATTTTAACTGAAATGTTGTATCATCAATAGCCCTGAAAGGTTGTATCGTATCCACTTTCCGGTTAAAGATCCAGGCACCCGGGCTGGCCGTTCGTTTATCAATGATGCGATAAAAACTGTAAGCAATATCACCGGCGGTAAGTTTTCTTCCCTTTTTACCGGGAAATGCCTCATCATTATGAAAGAAAACATCGTTTCTTAAGTAAAAAGTATAGGTGAGTCTATCTTCAGAAACCTGCCAGCGCTTTGCCAGGGATGGAACAATCTTGAGACTATCGTTCACTTCAACCAATGTATTGAATAACTGATGAGCCGGCCACATGGTAGCCTGGCTTTTAGCAAATGCCGGATCGAGTGTGGGTATACCCGAATGCTCGTTGTAATGGAAAATTTTTTTCCCGTTTTTTTTATTCTTGCCGTTACATCCTGCGATGAACACGATGCCAGTAACTATGATCAATGAAAGAATTAAATTATATTTTGTCTTAATAAACATTGCTATCATCTGCGGCTAAATTTACAATGCAATTGAATTTAATTATGAAATACTTTAAGTAGTCCGCAATACATGCTCAATTGGATTATAAATCCTGGCTGGTGAAGTTCTTTTAACCATCATTCTTCGCTATTCATCCCGGCCGCTTATCTTTACCTTATGAGCAATATCAGGCGGCAAAGTATCATTTCTTCTTTCATTATTTATTTTGGTTTCGCTATTGGTTTGCTTAATACTTACTTTTTTACCAAAGAAGGTCTTTTTACTGAAGCCGATTATGGGCTTGTCACCATCTTCATGTCCATTGCCACTATGATGATGGCTTTTGCCAGCATGGCCATGCCCTCCTATATTTTCAAATTCTATCCTTACTATCACCATCATTTACCGCGACAAAAAAACGACATGATCACCTGGGCATTGCTCGTGAGCCTGGTTGGTTTTTTATTGGTAATGATCGCAGGCTGGTTTTTTAAAGATCTTGTGATCAGGAAATTTGGTAAAAATTCCCCGCAGCTCCTCACTTATTATTATTGGATATTTCCCATGGGCCTGGGACTTACGATCTATTCTATCCTGGAGGGCTATAGCTGGAATTTGGGTAAAGCTTCCCTGGCAATATTTTTAAAGGAAGTACAATGGAGAGTAATAATTACCATATTGATTATCCTTTTTTTAACCAATATTATACCTGACTTCAGTCTTTTTATTAAGCTATATTCATTTGCCTATCCCGCCATCGCTGCCGGTTTACTAGCATACCTGTTGATAACAAAAAAAATAAGCTTCACTTTTAAAATAAGTAAAGTAACCCGGCGATTTTTTAAAAAAATAATAACGCTTTGTTCTTTTGTTTATGCCGGGATTTTAATCTTTACTATTTCAAGAGTGTTTGACACCCTTGTCATTGCGTCTGTGTTACCGGACGGCATAGACAAAGCCGGGATATTTGGCATCGCTACATTAATGACCAGTGTGATTCAGGCTCCTCAAAGAAGCATCATAGCTGTCTCTATTGGTCATTTGTCCAAGGCATGGAAGGACAAAAACTGGGATACTATTCAAAGAATATATCAACGTTCATCTATCAACCTGTTGATCTTTTCAGCAGGAATTTATTTGCTCATTGCTTTGAATTATACAGAAGCCATCAAAACCTTTGGCTTAAAAGAAAGTTATCTAGGGGGATATGCAGCCTTCCTGCTATTAGGTTTAAGTATGGTGGTAGATATGGGCACGGGTGTTAATGCGCAGATCATTGGCACTTCCACGGCCTGGCGCTTTGAATTGCTTAGCGGTATTATCTTATTAGCGCTGATGTTGCCGCTTACTTATCTCCTTGCTAAGCAATATGACATCATGGGGCCTGCATTGGCTAGCCTGATCTCCATCACCATCTATAATATTGTTCGTATTACTTTCTTATGGAAAAAATTTAAGCTATTTCCCTTTACGATGCAATCCCTTTATACAACAGTATTGGCGGCCGGCTGTTTTGCAGCTTGCTATTTTCTATTCAACAACATCTATGGATTTTGGGGCCTGGTAATAAGAAGCCTTGCTTTTATTCTTCTTTATGGCGTTGGCGTATTATACCTGAAGTTATCACCGGACGTAATGCCTGTTATAACAACTATCCGTAAAAGAATTGGGCTTATAAAAAAGGAAAGCTAAACTATTTGATATTAACTCCCGGTCTTTCGATGCGGCCTGTGCCTACGAAACGCTTGAGATAGTACGGGTCATACATATCACTCACTGTTACCCCGTATGCAGTAGATGCATGAATGAACTTATTGTTTTGAAGATAAATTCCGACATGTGATATACCACCGGTTGTATTGAAGAAAACCAAATCGCCTGTTTTCATTTCAGTGGCAGAGATAATGCGTGACATTCTATATTGGTCCCGTGCTGTACGCGGTAGTGATACGGCAAATGCAGAAAGATAAACAGCCTGTACAAAAGCGGAACAATCGATACCGCTTTTTGTACTACCCCCATACCTGTAACGGGTGCCATACCATTCATCCACATGTTCCAATAAGGTATTATCCTGCAATTGCTCCACTTCAGTATTTAATAATATCGCATATTTAAGTTGAACAGGGGAGGCAGTTTCTAATGATGACTTTCTGTTTAAATAATTTGAATTGGAAGAAGCAGTTTGTTTACCTGTGATTGACTTATTCGAAGTACTATTGGGACCAGAAGCTGAAGAATGTTCGACCGAAATATCATCTAAAAATTTTACCTGTTTGCCTGAACCGGGATTACTCCTGGTATTGCTTGCACCTGACACCTGTTTACTGTTTGCAAGATTCAGGGGCTTCATGCTGGAGCAACTCGCCATTGAAACAATCGTAAATAAAGCAGGTATGATTTTTTTAAACATAGACTTCCTTAGTTATTCGGCTGGTTCAAAAATCATGCAAAAATATACTTAATAAACATCAAAAAATCAAAAATCAGCCGTGATTTTTGATTAAGATGAGATGCCCAGCTTAACCTACTGTTTTAAAGTTGGTTAACACTAAGCCTTTTATTTAATATCCCCAACATTGCTGGAATATGCTTACTATAAACAGCGGATGAGCCCTTGCTTAATGATAAAGCTTATGAACTATCTATGATAAACGATGAAGATATAAGATAAAATAATAACGGATTGAACCTGTATTCGGGATCCTATCGCCCGGCCTACGCTGATAAAAAGAAAGACAAAAAATTCTAACAGGCTTTCAACATTCAGTCAACAACATATTTTATTCCGTAAAAGAATCGGAAATTCGCTCTTTGGCTTTACTTTTCCTGACTCATTCGCTATTGTGACCATGAAATTTTCCCATTTACACGTACACACTCAATTTTCGCTGCTTGACGGAGCCGCCTCTATTCAAAATCTTTATAAAAAAGCGATCAAAGACGGAATGCCGGCGTTGGCCATCAGTGACCACGGCAATATGTTTGGCGCTTTTGAATTTGTTGCCGAGGCTTATAAACATAAAGACGAAAATGGCAAATTGAAAGTAAAGCCCGTTGTTGGCTGCGAATTTTATGTCACCGTCAATCGTCATCAAAAGACCTTCACGAAAGAGCAAAAAGATGTTCGTCATCACCAGATACTACTCGCAAAAAACGAACAGGGATACAGAAACCTGGTAAAACTAACTTCTCTTGGTTTTATTGAAGGCATGTATAGCAAGTATCCCCGGATTGACAAAGAATTGATTCTTCAATACCACGAAGGCCTGATTGCAACTACCTGCTGCCTGGGAGCATCGGTTCCACAGGCCATCCTGCGCAAAGGAGAGGAAGAAGGAGAAAATGAATTTAAATGGTGGCTCAATATTTTCCAGCAGGATTTTTATGTTGAACTGCAGCGCCACGGTATGGCTGAACAGGATAAGGTGAACGAAGTATTAATAAAGTTTGCAAAGAAGTATAATGTAAAAATTATTGCAAGCAATGATTCACATTATGTAGATCAAAGTGATTTCAATGCCCATGATATTTTATTATGTATTAACACCGGCGAAAAAATAGCCACCCCTGCCCTTCGTGACTTTGCCGATGATGATGTTAATATTAAGGGCAAGCGTTTTGCATTTCCCAACGATCAATTTTATTTTAAGACAACGGAAGAAATGAGCAAAGTGTTCAATGATCTTCCTGAAGCTATTGATAATACTAACGAGATCGTCGATAAAATTGATATTCTGAATTTAAAAAGGGATATCCTCTTACCTTTTTTCCAGGTGCCAAAAGAATTTTCGTCGCAGGATGAGTACCTCGAACATATCACCTGGGATGGAGCAAAACAGCGATATAAGGAGATCACACCTGAAATTGATGAACGCCTCCGCTTTGAATTGTTTACCATCAAAACGATGGGCTTTGCGGGTTACTTTTTAATCGTAAGTGATTTTATCAAGGCTGGTCGTGATATTGGTGTGTTTATTGGTCCCGGCCGTGGTTCCGCTGCAGGGTCAGTAGTGGCTTACTGTACGGGCATCACTAATATCGATCCTATCAAATACAATTTGCTGTTTGAAAGATTTTTGAATCCGGATCGTAAATCAATGCCCGATATCGATACCGATTTTGATGACGAAGGAAGGCAAAAAGTAATTGACTACGTTGTTGATAAATATGGGAAGAACCAGGTAGCACAGATTATTACCTATGGTACGATGGCTGCTAAATCGAGCATTGCCGATGTTGCAAGAGTGATGGATGTACCCTTACCTGAAAGCAGGGCTTTATCAAAATTAGTTCCGGAAAGACCGGGCGTCGAATTGCGAAGAGTGTTGCATGCACCGATGAGAATAAAAGATGGTGAAAAATCTTTGGAAGAAAAAGAAGGGCTCGGCGGTGACGATTTTGAAAGCGTAAAAAAGATCCGCGAGATATATAACCAGGAAAATACTTTATTGAGTAAAGTATTGCATGAAGCTGAGCGACTGGAAGGTTCTGTTCGCAATACAGGCATTCACGCCGCAGGTATCATCATTGCGCCGAAAGATTTGACCGAGCTTATTCCGGTTGCCGTGGCAAAAGACTCTCCGCTTTGGGTAACACAGATAGAAGGAAATGTGATCGAAGAAGCCGGTGTAATCAAAATGGACTTTTTGGGACTGAAGACATTGACCATTATAAAAAATGCGCTTCAGCTCATCAAACAAAACCATGGGGTCGATATCAATATTGATGAGATACCGCTTGATGATGTGAAGACATTTGAACTTTATCAACATGCGTCGACCATTGGTACGTTCCAGTTTGAAAGTCCCGGCATGCAGAAATATTTGCGGGAATTAAAACCAGATAAGTTTGGCGACCTGATTGCGATGAATGCCTTGTACCGTCCCGGTCCAATTGCTTACATTCCTAATTATATCGATCGTAAACATGGCCGTGAAGCCATTACCTACGACCTTCCTGAAATGCAGGAATATCTCGAAGAAACCTACGGTATCACGGTGTACCAGGAGCAGGTAATGTTGCTGGCGCAAAAGCTGGCAGGATTTAGCAAGGGGGATGCAGACGTGTTGCGAAAAGCGATGGGTAAAAAACAAAAAGCGGTGCTTGATAAGATGAAAGCACAGTTTATTAGCGGCGCAAAAGCCAAGTCTTTGCCCCAAGACAAACTGGAGAAGATCTGGACCGACTGGGAAGCCTTTGCCCAATACGCATTCAACAAATCTCACTCTACCTGCTATGCTTATGTAGCTTATCAAACTGCCTACTTGAAAGCTCACTATCCTGCTGAGTACATGGCGGCAGTATTGAACAACGCCGGCAGTATTGATAAGATCACTTTCTTCATGGAAGAATGTAAGCGAATGGGAATAAAAGTGCTCGGGCCGGATATCAATGAATCGCTGAAAGGTTTTGCCGTAAATCAGGCTGGCGAAATTCGATTTGGGTTAGGCGGATTAAAAGGTGTTGGTGAAGCAGCCGTTGAAAGCATAATCGCAGAGAGAAAAAAAGGCGGATCATATCCCAATATTTTTGATTTTATCAAACGAGTCAACCAGCGAACCGTTAATAAGAAAACATTGGAAAGCCTGGCTTATGCCGGCGGCTTTGATTGTTTTACCGAACACCATCGGGCCCAGTATTTTAATGTTCCGGAGGGTGAAACCGCTACTGGCCTGGAAAGAGTTATTAGATATGGCCAGATTATTTCTTCGCAGAATGCGACAACAGCAAATACATTATTTGGCGACCTCCCAATTAGCATGGAGATCCCCCCGCCCCGTTTGCCCGACTGCTTGCCCTGGCCATTGGTAGTCCAGCTTGATTATGAAAAAGAAGTGACCGGGATGTTCCTGAGTGGTCACCCCTTGGATCATTACCGTTTTGAAATGAAACACTACGGCATTACTTCGGTCGCCGATTTCAATGAATTTAAGGAGGCCATTAAAATGCAGTCAAACCCCGGCCGTACTTTCCGGCTGTTGGTTTTGGTGACGGGTGTGCAACACCGGGTGGCGCAAAAAAGCGGCAATAAATATGGCAGTTATGTTATTGAAGATTTTTCGGGCAAGACAGATTTTGCCTTGTTCAGCGAAGACTATATGCGGCTATCACCCTACCTGCAGCAAGGTGCTTCTGTTTGCATCACCGGTTTTTTCAAGGCCCGGTACAACCAGGGAGAATTTGAGTTTAAGGTGCAGCAGGTTTCCCTGGCCGAAACGTTAAAAAAGCAGCTGACCAAGCAGGTCAACGTGCAGGTTCATCCACAGCTGATTGATAAAGACATGATAGAATTCGTAGAGAAAAACCTGAAGAACCATCCCGGGCAATGCGCTTTGAAGCTTATTGTAAGTGAGCCTAAAAACGACTTGAGGATCAGCCTGGTAACGACGGGAAGAGGATTTGAAATGAACGAGGAAATGATCCATTTTTTAGAAGAAAAGCCCGAACTGGATGTGCAGGTAGTAACTACTTAACGGATATAGAAATTTTACCAGTAATGTCAGCTATTTGGTACAAGTTTGTATAAATAATGACAACTTTTACACAACTTTCTGCCAACAATGCCTGTTAATTATATCGGACTTAAATTTGCAACCCCTAAGAATATTTAAAGAAAAAATCTTAAAAATTTAAAATAAAGACAATGGCAAAAGAATTCAATGATGCGAACTTCCAGGCGGATGTACTGGCTTCAGATAAACTGACTGTGGTAGATTTTTGGGCTGAATGGTGCGGTCCTTGCCGGGCAATCGGACCGGTTATCGAAGAATTATCCAAAGAGTATGATGGTAAAGTAAACGTAGGAAAGGTGAACGTTGATAACAATCCCCAGGTTTCCATGAACTATGGTATCACTTCTATCCCCGCTATACTTTTTATCAAAGGCGGACAGGTGGTTGATAAGCTCGTAGGTGCTCAACCTAAAGGTAATTTTGTAAAAAAGATCGAAGCTCACCTGTAAGCTTCTTTATCAATAAAGTCGCAACCCCGTTCATCCGAACGGGGTTTTTTAGTTTTTATTTGGCCAGCGGCCGTGCTACTATCATCGTCTGTTGTGTCACTCACTTCATCGTTCGGTAATTCTACTGAGCTTATCGAAGTATCAGCATTTTTTCGAAAACATTGACCTGTTTTTTCCGGCGTTTGTAATGTGATTAGATAGCCCTGTCCACTTTATGATTTAAGGACAATCTGAAATGTATTTGCGCTACTGTGTAGGCGTAGCGTATTTTCTATAGAGCCTGAAAAGAATGGGTTGAAAAATTGTTTGAAATTTTAAGTAGCGTATTTTAGCAGAATACACTCGTTATTGGCAACCGCTTGCCGACAATGCTAACATCATGGGGAGCGTAAAAAAAAGTGTAATAATGGCACCAACACCAAAAAACGGAAACGAGATGCAGGTTGTTTCGTTTGCTTCTTCAAAAGAATGGAGAAAGTGGATTGCAGAGAATCATGCTAAATCAAACGGAGCTTGGCTGCGGTTCTTTAAAAAAGATTCAGGCGAAAAAACCGTTACATACTCTGAAGCTCTCGAAGAAGCGTTGTGTTATGGTTGGATTGACGGGCAAGCGAACAAGTATGATGCTAAATCTTACATTCAAAAATTTACACCACGAAGACCTAAAAGTATTTGGTCTAAAAGAAATACCGAAAAAGCTGAACGCTTAATTCAGGAAGGCAAAATGAAAAAAGCGGGGATGCAACAAGTGGAATTGGCTAAAGCCGACGGTCGCTGGCAACAGGCGTATGATTCGTCTAAAAATATGAAAGTGCCAGAAGATTTTTTACAACAGCTTTCAAAGAATAAAAAAGCAAAAACTTTTTTTGACGGATTAAACAAGGCAAATCTATATGCCATCGCATGGCGGTTGCAAACAGCGAAGAAGCCCGAAACAAGAGAGAAGAGGTTAAAGGAAATTCTGGAAATGATGAGTGAAGGAAAAAAATTTCATTAACAACTAACAAGCAAGTAACAACTACAATATCAATACATCAAACGATGTTTCTGCGGAATTCAGGCTTTACAGCTTCGTGGCAAAAGTGCGGTGACATTCTCTTATAATTGAAAAAAGTAAATGGACAAACAACAAATAATTGACTGGTTACTGGAAGGAGATGTTTCTATACAATATCAAGTTTGGCGTGATTTATTGGGAGTTGACAAAAAGAAACTTCAGAACAGAATAGCGAATGAAGGATGGGGGCTGAAATTTCTGTCAAAACGTAATTCAGATGGTCATTGGGGCTATAAATTCTATCAACCCAAATGGACTTCTACTTTTTACACATTACTTGATCTTCGCAATTTAAATTGCCCTTCAGACAACAAAATTGCCAAAGAAACTATTGAACTTGTTTTACAAAATGGCAAAGCCGATGATGGAGGAATTCCATTGGGACAATCCACAACCCGGTATAGTGATGTTTGTGCAAACGGTATGTTTTTAAATTATGCTTCCTATTTCAATACACCTGAAAAGAAGTTGCATTCCATAGTTGATAGTATTTTAGGTGAGATTATGCCAGATGGAGGATTTAACTGCAGGACAACAAGAAGTGGAGCTAAACACAGCTCATTGCATTCCACTACTTCAGTTCTCGAAGGGTTCACCGAATTTCAGAAAGCGGGCTACGCCTACAGAAAGAAAGAAATATCTGATGCTATTAAAACAGGAGTTGAATTTATCCTGATACACCGGTTATTTTTATCAGACAGAACAGGTGAAATAATTGATAAAAATTTCTTGAAGTTAACTTATCCCGGCAGGTGGCGATATGACATTCTGCGAGCTATGGATTATTTTCAATATGCAGGGGTTAAAAGGGACAACAGAATGACAGATGCATTGACCTATTTGATTAAAAAGCAAAATAAAGACGGAACATGGAATATGCAGGCTGCTCATTCAGGACAGGTACACTTTATAATGGAGAAAGCGGGTAAACCAAGCAGATGGAACACTTTAAGAATGTTACGTGTAATGAAACATTTTAAAATTGAATAACTACAGCTATTAAGGCTTTTGCGTCAGGCGGGCTGAAGTGCAAGACTCAACGGCAGTTTTTCAATAAACTTTTTTGCTTCAATTTCCCGCCCGAATGCAAAGCCCCAAGCCGTAAGCTGCAACCTCACTCCTTCATCCACATCACTGAATTTTCTTCACCAAATTCTTCAGCCATGGTTCGTGTCCCCACGAACCATATAAATAATACGATTTTCGGTTCGCTGAGACACGAGACAATAGGCAATATATTCAGCGTATTCAGCTAACAAAATGTATCCGTTATTTTTCTTTAATCATAAACACAGCCGGCACCGTTCTTTGCTTTTTATCCGAAGGCTTGATCGTTTCTTTACCATTTACAAGCATGCAACTGCTGCCACCACCGTCCAGGTTTAACGCTTCCACGCAACCAAGATCTTTAAAGATCTGCGCCAGTTGACCCAGGGTTGCGCCTTCTGCAACACCTGCATTTCTTCCTTCCACTACCAACACAATAAGTTTGTTGTCCTTTGTATAACCCATGGCTGTACGGGGATGTTTATCATGGATAGCTTTGCCATAAAATTTACGTTCTTCTTCATTGGTAATTTTTATTTCACCATTTTGCAAAAGAACAGGGCCGCCTCCCACTGCAGCTTCCATTTTCCATTTACGAAAAGACGAGGAAAGCCTTCCCTCGTGCGGTCGTGTGACTACAGATGTTATTTGATCAAAGTAGGCAAAATTGTGATGAGATACGGAATCCCTGAGTGCTTCCATTGGCCATTGCATAGCATAGGGATATTTTTTTGTGGAATCGGTGTATAACCACGCAACATCCACTTCCCTGCGCCTGGATACACCAATAGCACTTCCAAAAGGATGACTGTAGGTCAATGTATCCTTTCCCATGCCTGGAACAGAATGAATGTTATAACTGACCAGTTTGCCATCTTTTATTACCACATTTAAATTTTGATTGGTAGCAAATGAAAAGAAAGTGGTATTGACCACTAACAGCGGCTGTCCATTCTTTTCATAAAACTGCTGGGGTGTGAGCCTCCGGTTTAGTGTAGTATCAACTGTAAATTCAAGATGCTTGTCTTTGAGATCGGCTTCCAGGTACCAGGCGATATTTGGCTTGCCATCCAGGCTGTCAATCGTTTTATACACATGCACAGATAGGGGGAGATTGCTAAAGGTCGCATCCATTTTTTGCCATTTCAACTGGGCATGGACAACGTTGGAAAATAATAACAGCAGGGTCGAAAAAATAATTTTATTCATCTTATTTATTGGGGCTAAAATATACGCTTATCATTGAATCGCTCCAGCAAGCCTTTTGATAAACATCGAATACTCGATCACAAAATCCTGGCCGGCGGGAAATTTTTCCCGCTTCGATTTTTCAAATGCTGCTGCCAATATGTAGTAGGCGTCTTTAGCTTGCTGCGGGTTTTTGAATAATTGACTAAAGCTGCTCGTTTCAGAAAATGGTTTTAATTCAATACTGTGCTGGTAATACCGGAGTGGCAAAAACACCCTGGACTGCGAAAAATAAGCAGATTCTTTCGATACCATTTCGTAGTACAACGAATAATAGTCGAGCATTGCTTTCATCCTGTTTTTTAACTGTTCGTTATTTTCAATAGCAACAGTTTTTCGCCACCAGTTTCCTGCTGTTGTAAATAAAGTTGATCTTTTTTTATCAGGAATGCGTTTCAAAAACCAAGTCAGTTTTATTTCCTCACCATCGAGCACAATTGTTTCCACTACCTGCATCGTATCCCGCCGGATACCCGAAAATGTTCCTTTAAAAAAATCAAGACCCTTGCCCGCATTTCGTATAAAGAGGTTTTTATTTTCCGGGTTGAAATGCCAGTTACCGGCTGGTTTGAAAATACTATCACTTTGAAAAAAAGCGCCTCCTTCCAAAAAACTGATCGTCTTTAATCCCAATAATGATACAATCGAGTCCTGCGCATTGGTATAAGCCCTTCTTTGTTCAGCCGTGGTAAGTTCATGCTCAGGATACAGGATCAGCCAATTACCGGCAATTGCTTTCACCGGGTCTTGCTCCCTTGTTTGCCAAAAAGTACAGGAAGAAAAAACCAACACAATGATGATCAGGAAGGCAGGAACCCGGCTCATGTATATTTTAGAAATTGATTGATGACAAATATAAAAAAGACCTTTCCAGTTAAACCAATTCAATTAACAATGTCGTTTTGACGTAAATACAATAACACCTGTTAGTATATCTTTGTTGCATTAATTCACTGATTGCAAAAAAACGATTATGCCTGCTAAAAAAATTAATGAGCTGCTCGGCGATAAGGCTGAGTATTTACTGGATCACAAATGCAAAACCATTTCCAAAAAAGAACTTCATTTACCAGGCGCCGACTTTGTTGATCGGATCTGGGTGCAAACTGACCGCAACCCTTCCGTGTTACGCAATCTCCAGGCTATGTATGATCACGGTCGATTAGCAAATACAGGATATTTGTCCATTCTTCCTGTGGACCAGGGAATCGAACATAGTGGTGGCGCCTCGTTTGCCAAAAACCCTATTTATTTCGACCCGGAAAATATAATCAAACTAGCTATTGAAGGTGGCTGTAATGCCGTAGCTACCACTTACGGCGGATTGGGATTTTTATCCAGGAAGTATGCCCATAAGATTCCGTTTATTGTAAAGATCAATCACAATGAGTTTTTAACTTATCCCAATAAGTTTGACCAGATCATGTTCGCTTCTGTCAAACAAAGCTGGAATCTCGGAGCCGCAGCCGTTGGCGCTACTATCTACTTTGGAAGCGATGAGTCGACCCGTCAAATACAGGAAGTAAGCAAAGCTTTTGAAATGGCGCATGAACTGGGTATGGCAACTATCCTCTGGTGTTATTTAAGAAATCCGGCTTTTAAAAAAGATGGAGTTGACTATCATGTCTCGGCCGATCTTACAGGCCAGGCCAACCACCTGGGTGTAACGATAGAAGCGGATATCATTAAGCAAAAACTGCCTGAAAATAACGGCGGCTATAATGCACTCAACACTAAAGAATCCGCTTACGGGAAAAATGATAAAAGAATATACACCGAGTTAACCTCCGATCATCCCATTGATCTTTGCCGGTACCAGGTAGCCAATTGTTATATGGGCCGTGCCGGCTTGATCAATTCAGGTGGAGCTTCTTCAGGCGCCAGTGACATGGCGGAAGCGGTTATCACAGCTGTAGTTAACAAAAGAGCTGGTGGAATGGGATTAATCAGTGGGCGCAAAGCTTTTCAACGCCCCATGAAAGAAGGTGTTGAAATTTTAAATGCCATCCAGGATGTTTATCTTGATAAAGACATTACGATAGCGTAGCCCGATGTTTCAAGCTAAAAAAGCCTTTCGGTGTCGAAAGGCTTTTTTAGTTATTTTGTCGATGTGTATGATTAATAATTCCGGTTGATTTAGTAACCGGCTAATTGATAAACTATGAAAGCTAGCTACTGCAGAACAAATGGAAAGCCTGGCTAAACTCACAGAAAGATATTGTGTGGTTTATCAGACAATAACAAAGGGGGGCGAAATCGGGACATTTTATACAAACACCAGTTCCCGGTCATTATCGTTGTAAATTCTGTATCCATTCAGCACCCAACACTTTTATTCTTTTATCGAGGTAGAAGAAAAAGTGATATGGTTTGGTAACAGTAATTTTTTTATCCGCTTGCAACCGGGTTTCGGTGATTTCAAAATTATGTTCCAGGACCCACGCCTTTTCAGAGTGAGGTTGTGAATACGTTTTCAATTCGCCATACGAAACAGCTTTATACGGCATGTTTTTGAAAAGCTTGGTTTCGATGTATTCCTTTATTTTTTCTGAAGCAAGTTCTTTAGCCGACCGGTTAATCTGGGCTTGCGCCAGGCAGGGAGCAGTAAGTAACAGCAGGCAAATTATCCGCATAACAATAATTTTAAGTGTATGATAATAAAATTGAATTGTCGCGACAACTAAAGCTAAGATTAAAAAACGAAACTATTCGTAGTAAATGATGAGTGGTCAGATTTGGCTGTCAAAAACAATATTAAAAATATAACTGTTACTAAATTTTTTGATTGGGCTTTTTGATAACTTAGCAATTGTTATTGTAATCTCAACTTCCTTTAAATCTAGCCACCAGTACTGCTGGTTATTCCTGAAATCCTTACCTCCTTTCACAAGATTAGTAGCAAAAATTATTTGCATTATCATTACTGAAACTGTCCTGGTAGCAGGTATTGAATGTGCAAGAGATTTTCACCTGTCAATATTCCTTGAAAGCATCGTTTGATTTTTCGAAAGCCACCAAACAAAAAATCATGAAAAAGATTTTTACCTGTCTTGTTATCATTGCAGGAATAATCATTGTTGTTTTCACATCCTGCCAACCTCAATCAAAGCCAAACGAAACTTCAGAAAAGCTAAGTAATGATCAGCTTGTAAAAAGAGGAAGCTATCTCGTAACTGCTATCGGCTGTGACGATTGCCATTCTCCAAAAAAAATGGGGCCAAACGGTCCGCAGGTGGATCTTGAAACTCGTCTGTCGGGCCATCCCGCTGATGCTGTGTTGGGAAAGGCGGACACCAATGTGATGAAAAATGGCTGGGTTCTATTTAGGGTCTGCTGATTAAGTCGCCATCAAACACTCAATTTTTTTGGAGGCGGGATATAAATTTCATGTAATACTGCCAGCCATTTAATAAACTCAACATTTTTTTGTTTAAGCCAAACAACGAGGCA
>NZ_JARKNA010000014.1 GCF_029360765.1 Terrimonas pollutisoli
AAATAAAGGCGCTATTCCTTAGAAAAATACACGCAGTGACCTTTAAAGGATTCCTGCTCAAACTGGTAATGTTTATTCTGGCTTTTACACTGAATAAGCTTACCAATTAACTAGCAACTTGAATTAACTATTCAATGAAAAGAATTACACTGTTTGCTGCTATTGCAGTTTTGGTCTCATTATCCTCTTGTCAAAAAGAACCCTCCAACACCCCTTTGCCTGCTGCATCGCTTAAGATAAAGACCTACACCGAAGATGTCAGGTCAGGTGCATGGGGCAACTCTGTTACCACTTACAATTTGAGCTACGATGGTAATAACAGGCTCACGGGTATGACAGATGCAGCCAATCCCGGCAACAAGTTCGTATATGCATATCCTTCTTCATCGAAGTACACACTTGACCTTTTCGTTGATAATATATTTGAATTGCATGCTGATTATTTGCTCAACAGCAAATCTCTTATAGACAGCACGTTTCAATACAATAATACCGGCGATACCATGACGGAAAAATATATTTATAATCCTGCCGGTCAGTTGACCAAACTGTACGAATATGATTACTACAATACAAGCTCAGATTTGTGGAATACTACCACCTATATTTATGATGGCGCCGGCAACCTGGTAAAATCACAAGACACCGACGACTATGTATACACCTATGAATATTATACTGACAAGCTGTACCTGGCGCCCCAGTTAGTACCCGTTACGGTTCCCAACCAAAAAGCCAACCTGCTCAAAAAGGTGACGTTAACCGAAAGTGGCACGGTGTCGGGAAGCGCCACTTCTACCTATACTTTCGATAGCAAAGACCGCATCAGCACCGTCAGGACTGAGTATAGCGATGGGGATGTGGTGATAAAGACGTTTACGTATTTTGATTGATGCTTTGTTTTCACGCAAATGTGCATAAGGAGCAAAGTCGCAAATGAGTTACGCTATGCTTTGCGTCTTATAATCTTTGCAGCTTTGCGTGAAATTTTCAAACTAAGACCTTCCGCGTGCCGGATAGACAAGTCTCCAATCTCATCCCGATAGCTATCGGGATCCTTTAAGCATCCCACTCATATAAAAACCAAAAGACGCAATAGACGTAAACGTTCTGATGGTATGAAATTCATCCCAGGTTTGCCTTAGCGATTGCCAGTTAGCAGGAACAGTCTCCGCTGTCCAGTTTTTGATCTGGTTATCTATCGGCACTTCTACAGCCACTGTAATAATTAAGGTGACCACCATCAGCACAAAGGAGATGGTGAACAGCCAAAAAACAGCTTTGTTTGTTTTATAGCTGCTCCACATGGACAGCAGCAGAAAAGCCAAAGCAGCCGGCATAATAATGCGCATAGGCACAGCCACATTGGCGATAATCGTTTTGCCGATATGAATAAACTCGCCGGCCGAAAAATTCTCCAGCGAACGGGTAAGCGTAAACCAGGTGCCCCAAAACACCCCGGTTACAAGCATCAGCAATATAATCGTGATAAATAAAACAGGCTTTTGTTTCATACTCATACTATAAAGTAACGATGGTTACAAAAGCCTTGCCAGCAAAAACCGGTTAATGAATAAATCCAGGCGGTGAAAGCGGGTTTGTTGAGGATGAGTGGAACGGCCCAGGGAAATAAGATCAGGCCGCATATGGCCAGGATAATGCCCATGACCTTCAAGAAAATATTTGCGTTAAACAATGCCCTTTGTTTGTCATAAACCAAATATGGGATGATGACTGTTACTGTAAAAGGCAATCTAAGAATATCACGAATATGCTTTATGATCGGGGGGCCTTGCATATTATTAATAGTTGGTCTTTCGACCAAAGAGTTTAAAGCAAGTGTAATTCTGCGGGTGAATGTATTGAATTTGGAGCCTTCCGTTGTTAATCCACATTCCCCTGCGCTACCCTGGTAAAGAATATTTTGGAAGTCTGTTATGTTCTTATCCGGGCACAGGATATTAACAATCCGGATTATAATGTGAACGGATGAGCCGGGACAAATCTAAATGACAATTTTGAATTAAGCTAAACCAACAACGAAGTCAAATTATACTGTTCCTTCTTTCACCTCCAGGTTATTTGAATAATTTGAGATATTGCTTTTTGCATTTCTTAATCTTGTCTTTTGTCACGGGTGATCCCGGGGATATTCAAAAAAGACTGAATCGGATAATACTGCTGAGCCGAAAACTCCTATAGCACCTTGTATTTTAGAATTAATAAAAACCGGTTCGACAAATGGATTATATATTGCCTGCAACTGATCGTCCAGGTCTTTATAAAACTCCGCGGAGTTTTTATCCAAAGACTGAATCATTATCCATCCATCATCACCCTGGCTATATTCATAGGTAACTTCAATTGACATGACTATTTTTTGTCCATCCGCATTCTCATCTGTAAAAACGATCCGCCCGATGTCCGTTACCGGAAATAATTCATTTGCACTTGCACAGGTATTAATAAATCCGTCCAGCACATGAGCATGTTTCACTGAATTGTCAATCATCCTGTTCATCTGGAAACGATAATAGTCCTGTGAGCCAGGGTGATCGGTGATTTTTATGATCACTCCATCATGTCCTCCATAAACATCAAAAAATTCCGGGGTGTATTCAATGGACTCAATGATAACCGCTTTTTGATTAATTGTCGTGCTGGCCGTATATGTTTCTCCTTTATAAATAACTTCGAGTGTGTAGGTCTTTCCATGTTCAGCCATCGTATTACCCCTGTAAAACGGTTCCCATCTGCACCTGAATTTATTATAAGTGGAATCGGGAACTAATAGATCAACTGATGATCCGCTTGTAATCTTTACAACCGCACCTCTTGCAAAGACCTGTTGGGGTGTAACTTTTGAGCTGAAAAAAGGGTTGCTGGTGCTGAGAAAAATGGCTGGAACTTTTCCCGGGTATAACATTCCTTCTATAAACACTTTACTGTTATGGTCCGCAGGAAAATTTATGGTTATATCTTTTTTGCAGCCAGCAAATAAAAGGATAAAGAAAACCGGTAAAAAAAATACTTTGCTCTTCATTTTCTAAAATTTAAAATTGAATGATACCGCGGGAATTATTGGCAACAGCGATACCTGCTTTGCTGTCGGCTTGGTTGTGAGTGCGTCAATTTCGAAGTAAACAAAATAGGGATTTAACCTGCTGTAAGTATTGTACAGCCCAAAGACCCATTCCCTTTCAAAACGGTTCTTAAATATTTTGGCTGTCTTTTTATGAGAGGCAGAGAGGTCTAACCGGTGATAAGAACGCAAGCGGTAGTTGTTTCTGCCTTCATATACATAATAGTTGCCTTCAAATATTGTCCCGGAATTAAGTGTGCTTATCCGGCCTGAAGGCACGGTATAGGCCCCGCCGGTAGAATAAACAAAAACGGAACTTACGATCCACCTTTTGGTGAGCTGATAACTGGCGGTTACTGACAAAACATGCCGCCTGTCGTATTTGAAGGGAAATTCTTTTCCAAAATTTAAGTCTTTAAAGTTTTGAGTGGTTTTTGATAAGGTATAAGAGACCCAGCCCGTGAGTTGGCCTGTATTTTTTTTAACAAAAAACTCGGCGCCAAAGCTTTTCCCTTTGCCATATACTATCAGGCTATCGGTATCAACGTTTATTTTCAGTTGTTTTCCTTCTCCGAATAAAACCTGGTTATCCATATCCTTGTAATAAAATTCAACGCTGGTTTCAATAGCATTGTCTTTAAAATTTCTGAAGTACCCGAGAGCATACTGTGTGGAAGATTGTGGTTTTGTTTTATTGCTGGATGGAATCCATATATCAGTAGGTAACCCTGCGGTAGAGTTGGGAATGAGATGAAGAAACTGATTCATTTTTGTATAAGATGCTTTAGTGGAAGCATCGGACCCGGCAGATAATTTTGCAGTGATGCGTGGTTCAATAAAAGAATAGATTTTGCCTGATACAGTAAAAATCGGAACCCGTAGTCCGTAATTAATGCTTAGTTTTTCAGAAACATCAAACTCATCACCGGCATATAGGGCCATTTCGTCGGAGTATAACTTTTGAATACTGTCTGTAACGATCTTAAGCCGGTTGCCCCGTCGGGGAATACGGTCAGAAAACGATGCAGGAGATAAGCGGTGACGGGTATAAGTAAAGCCGGTTTTTATTTTATGCCTTGTATTGGGCGTAATAGTTAAATCAGTTTTTGCGGTAATATCTCTTATCCCGGTATAAAGCAACGAATAATAATTATTTTGCGAGGTTGACAAGGCGAGGTTGTAATCATTATAAATAACAGAAGTATTTGAAAAAGTTTTACTACCAAACAAATGATTCCAGCGCAGGGTGGCGGTGCTGTTTCCAAAATCAGTCGTGTAGTTTAAGCTGTTTGCATTGTTGTAAGCCGCATTATCATTTCCTTTGAAAAAACTCAGAAATACATGATCTTTTTTCCCCAGCTCAAAATTCATTTTTGCATTTACATCGTAGAATTTATAGGACATACTTTCCCTGGGTTTACCGTAAGCCCGTAACAGTAAATCAATATGGCTTCTTCTGGCAGAGACAATAAAGGAGGATTTATTTTTTCGAATTGGCCCCTGAAAAGTAAGATTGTTAGAGAGCAAGCCTATTCCTCCTTCCATCTGGTATTTTGTTTTATTCCCTTCCTTCATAGTAATATTTAAAATAGAACTGAGCCGGCCGCCATATTCTGCCGGAAAGCTACCTTTAATCAGTTGTACATTATTGATGGAGTTTATATTGAATGTGCTGAACAAACCAAACAGGTGATTGGGATTATACACGGTGGCTTCATCCAGCTGCACTAAGTTTTGGTCCAGGTTACCGCCCCGTACATAAAAACCGGTTGTTCCTTCTTGCCCACCCTGTACGCCGGGCAGTAACTGGATAATTTTCATCAGGTCTCTTTCTCCCAGCAGCACAGGTAAGTTTTTGATAGCCCTGAGCGGCACATCAATAACACCCATTTGGGCTTTTTGAACGTTATGATCATTCTTTCCGGCGGTAACGATCACTTCACCTAACAGGCCGGTGGTATTTTCCAGCAATACATCCAACTGCAAATTTTCCTTAGCCATTATTTTTTTTGCCTGTATCTTATAACCCTGGTAGGAGATAATTAATTCAACTGTATCTGCCGTGAAAACCGTTAAAGAAAAAAAACCATACTGGTTGGTAGTGGTACCGGTTTTGTTGTTAGCGTTTACAACAGAAGCGCCGATCAATGCTTCTTTGGATGTTTCATCCTTTACATAGCCGCTGATGGTTATTTTTTGTGCTGAAGAAATTAAACCAGGTAAGGTTATGACAAAATATAGTAGTAGAAGTTTCATGAGCAACAGGTATTAATTTTTTTAAAAATTTCCTGGTATTATGTTCTCCTGATTTTTATGCTAATGGCAGAGCCTTAAGTCAATTGATCGTGTTTACCATGGCGAGATATACGACTATGTCAAAAGCGTTGGGTTCTAAACGTAATTTTTAAGGCCAGAGAATTTAATTACTTAAGCATTCGTGTCTTTTAGGATCTGCTACAAGTCACTTTACCATTGCCCTTTGTTTATGTTGAAATTGTTTAATCCATTCTTGTTTTATCGGTTCAAGATTCTGCAGGCAATAGCCGGTAAAATATTTGTGTGATTTTAAGAACCCGATGTTAAGCCGGCACCATTCTTCTTCGGAAAAATCAGTTTTATAATAATTTTGCAGCTCCTGTCTTAAATTATCATTCCATATGTTAAACGTATTTGTGCCCAGGTGATAAAGATCTGCATCGCACAAAATTTTTTCTACCAGATTTCCCGGCTCCTGTGGTATATGCGTTGCCTGGATGCCTGATGAAACCCGGTTTATGAGCTTTTTGTCTTCACTACAACGGTATAAGAAATCCTCAGCCAGTTTTATACTTTCTTTTTCATGTTCTTCGGAATGTCCGGCACTAAAACCTGTGTCATGAAACCATGCTGATATAAATAGAACAAACTGATCGTTGTCATTTAAGGGATAGTGTCCTGCAATCTCTCCGGCGGCACACACTACCTGCCGGGTATGTTCCAGGTTGTGAAAAGCAAACAGCGGGCTTACTCTATTTTTAAAAATTTCTGTTACAGCCTTTTTTGCTTCTCCCAGTATCTGTAATTGATGTGTGTTCACGACCCTCGTTTTGAAACCGTATAAGGAAAAAAGCTGTTATTATTTTTTAGAAACGCAGATACCAGAATCGTCTGCCTGTACATTAAACAGATAACCAGTATATTAATTTTAGTTGGGTAGCTGAAGAAATAATTGCCACAATTTTATTCATCTTGTCTTTTACTGGCAAGCAAAAAATCTAATTGCTTAAAAATCCCGCAGGCTAACTGCATACTGCGGGATTTAAGGAAACCACTGCTTATGCTAAAACTTATTGAATGGCTTTTAAAAATATTTCCTCCTTGTCTGTAACATTTTCTTCTTTTACCAGACCTACACCCGGCGCATAAAATTTATTTTCATTCAAATCCGGTTCCAGTGCTGTCCAGTTTCTTGTTTTGATACAATTAGTGTAAGTCCCCAAAGGAATAGTAACGGTTAGTCCGGTAGCAGTGATCTCAGCCTCGTCCTCCGCATGATTGAAATAATATTCTTCGCGATACTTCATCCCTGTCTGCGGATTGGCTGGCATAATGGTGCCGGGTTGAGCACCATCCACACCAGCCTCCCATGAACCCCCATGATCCAGCAGGACGCCATTAGCGCTATAATTATCAACTGCTTCACCGAAATACCATACGTTGCCATCATTGTCCTGTGCATACCAGTCCCAGGCCTCTTCAATCAATGTTCCATTGACATATGCTTTGAAGTTGACTATAACGCAGGTAATACCCAATATTACTTTGGTAGTAGTGAGCCGTTGTTCTTCTATCCGTTCAAGGCCGTCTTCGGTTTGCCCTTCATAAATATATTTTTTGCCCTCAGTAGCCGGAAAGTAAGGATTGGTGATATTGGTACTGTTTGTAAACTTTGTAATGTTTACATCAGGTTTGTAACCTGAGTCAATAATACGGGTAGTTTCTTTTTTACAGGAAGGTTGTAACAGTAACGATATTGTTACAAGCAATAATAAACGTTTCATTTGTTTATTTTTTATTGTTTTTTCGTCAAATGGAATTGGTGAGATCAGTTATATTTTATTTTAGCCTCATCGTCCGCCAACCGGCGGATCGCCAAAAAAATTATCATCAAGGTTTATAAAAAAATGCCCGATAATTTTTTAAGTTTTTAAGGTTCATTTCATATTTCAGGGTTTTGATAAAAGACAAACAGTATAGCCTGGTAATGCCAGCTTAAGATGCTGATGAAAACAAATTGTAAGAAAACCGGAAGAAAGATTAATCTATCTTAAAATATAGATAGCAGTCAATGGAGTTTTGGTTGGGTACTATTCAAAATAGTTATTGAAATTTATAAGTGATTCCAAGGCTGGCTCCAAAACTATAAGGAAAAGTTTCTACCACATTATTTTCTGTGATCGGTGAGATGGCATACCTGAACACCGGACGCAGACTAAAAGATAATTTATTATTTACGTTGTACCGCAACTCTGCATCAGCCATTAACGACCAGTAAAATGATTTTGTACCATTGAGTTTATTAATAAAAACAGTTTCGCGGTTTGCTGCATCTTCTATTTCTGTTTCCAATTTTGCTCTTGTAATAAAATTAGCCTCCAGGCCTGCGCCTGGTAAAAAAAGAAATCTATTTTTTCCAACAGTATATTTAATGACAAGGGGTACACTTATTGAGTGCAGGCTGTGGGTTGCCTCTGTCGTTGTGAGACTGTCACCAAAGGCAGGTGGTGACCCAAAACCAGGTTTTATATAGGCATAGCCGGATGAAGTGATGTATTTGTAAGCAATGTCTCCGGCCGGATCCTGCAGGGCATATATCTTCTGGGGACTGATGCCAATAGCTGTATTGGAATAGATAAGACCGGTTTGCACGCCCCATCTTTCTTTCAGTTGCCTTGTCGCTAAAATTCCAACAGAGAAGGAAGGTTCGTGTACTTCGCGGTGCTGAATAGAAGTTATAGCGTTTGGCTGATCGCTATCCAGCTTGTAATTTACCCTGTCATAGGTCGCCAGCCCGGTAAGTGTCCAAAACGGTTTGAAATGATGTATTCTTTTTGAGCTTATATTTTTTGCCGCATCATTTTTCAAAACA
Source organism: Terrimonas pollutisoli (assembly GCF_029360765.1). GTDB lineage: Bacteria > Bacteroidota > Bacteroidia > Chitinophagales > Chitinophagaceae > Terrimonas_B > Terrimonas_B pollutisoli. The sequence continues at coordinate 8,211 of NZ_JARKNA010000014.1, forward strand.
GAATCAATACTGGCAGGTATTTTAAATCCGCTGGCTATCGGATCTTGTGTACCGGCGAATGACCGGGCATCAATTTTTATGAGCTTAATTGCTTCAACCAGTGGAGCGAAGTTTCTTTTTTCTTTTGTTAAATTTTCCCGGGATCTTATTGTAGCAGCATTAACAATTATGTCGGATTTTGATGGATCGGGAATTGTTTCTTTATTACCGGCAAGTGATTTTATTTGCCTGGTAAACTGTTTGTTTTTTTGTACAGCTAATTTATTATCCTGCTGTTTTTTTTCGATCGTGACCGGATCAATGTCGTGGTCACTGTTTTCTTTTTGTTTGGGTTGAGCATATTTCTTAGCGTCATCGGCAATAGTTTTGTTAGTAGTTTTTTCTTTAGTGCTTAGTTCTTCGTCGCCAGGGATAGATTTATCGGTGTTTTGATTTCCTGCATCCCGGGCATTTATTGTTTCTTTAGCCGGAGTAGCGGCATCATTTTTTTTAGTAATGATTTTTTTAGTTGAATGACCAGAGCCGGTTCTCACTATGCCTGATTCATATAATACAAATCCAGCCAGCAGGAATGACAAAAGAATAGCGGCTCTTTTCCATCCTATAAATCTTTTTTTATAGTATTCCGCATCTTTTTTATCAAGATGAGCAAAGAGGCTTTCCTTTAGGGAAGCTGAGGGTGTTTCTTCATTTTCTTCCAGCTCCGAACGGAACAGATCATCAATATCGTGTAAATCTTTGTTCATAGGTTCCTATTTAAAATGAGCTAAGTTTTTTTTTTCTGTTAATGCTTTTTGCAGTATAGTCCGTGCATCCGAAAGATTGGATTTGGAAGTGCCTTCCGAAATGCCCAGGGCTTCAGCAATCTCCCTGTGCTTGTATCCTTCAAATACATATAGATTGAAAACAAGCCGGTAACCGGCAGGTAAGGACTGAACGAGCAAAATCAATTCTTTTGCACACAATTTTGCAAATATGTCAGGGTCATCTGATGCGCCTGATCTTTCAGCATCTAATTGAATAACAGGATACAGGTGAGATTTATTCCTGTACCGAAGTAAAGCACAGTTTACCATTATCTTTCGTATCCAACCTTCGAAAGAACCACTTCCTTTAAATTTTTTGATATAAGTAAAGACCCGTAAAAAACCCTCATGCAAAACTTCCTCTGCTTCTTCCCTGTTTTTTGCGTACCGCATGCATACCCCCAGCATTTTGGGTGCAAAAAGGTCGTAGAGCTTTGTTTGAAAAGTTCTGTCGCCTGCTATACAACCCTTTATCAGTTGTTCTGTGTCTGGCAATTGGTGGTGTTTTGGTTGTGTTTACTATGGATAGATATGCAACTATGTCAAAAACGTTGGGTTATAAGCGTTATTTTTTATGACAACTGCAAGTATTCTCCTGGGTTCAAGATCTTTTACTTTCCAGCCGGGTCTTGGCTTGGAAAGTAAAAAGGTCCCCTTTTACACGGTTCGTGGACACGAACCGTGGCGTTGGAATTCTTAACTTTAGTACGCTGTTCGCATTTTACCAAACTGCCACCAAAAACCTTCAACATGAGAAAAGCTGCTTTATTCATTTTCACTTCCATAATCTTATTATCCTGCAAGGAACAGGCCAATGATAAAGCGGGGGCATCAATGCCGGTGTCCCAATATTTTAATTATGGAGATACCGGTGTGCAGATGGCGGGTATTAAAATGATACCCGTTAAAACTCCGTCGGGTGAATTTAAAGTATGGACAAAACGTTTTGGTAATAATCCACGAATCAAAGTGTTGTTATTGCATGGCGGACCTGCCGCTACTCATCAGTATATGGAGTGTTTTCAAAGTTTTTTTCCAAAAGAAGGAATCGAATTTTACGAATATGATCAGCTTGGCTGTGGCAATTCGGATAAACCTGCCGATACCAGTTTGTGGACACTGGATCGCTTTGTAGATGAAGTAGAACAAGTGAGACAAGCTATCGGCGCTGACGAAAAAAATTTTTACATACTCGGCAATTCATGGGGAGGAATACTTGGAATGCAGTATGCGCTGAAGTATCAGGATAAAATGAAAAGCCTGATAGTTGCCAACATGATGGCAAGCTGTCCTGAATACGGAAGATATGCCCAGGAAGTATTGGCAAAGCAAATGGATACGGCAGTACTTGCAGAAATACGAAGTTTGGAAGCAAAAGGCGATTTCAAAAATCCAAGATACATGGAGCTGTTGGTTCCTAATTTTTATAATGAACATATATGCAGGCTTAAGGAATGGCCCGAGCCGGTAAACCGTGCTTTCAGCAATATCAATGAAACGATCTATGTTCAAATGCAGGGACCATCAGAATTTGGTGTTGGCGGCAACCTTGCCAACTGGGATGTAAAAAACAGGTTGAAAGAAATAAAAGTTCCAACGCTGATGATTGGAGCAAAACATGATACGATGGATCCGAAAGCAATGGAGGAGCAAAGCAAGTTGGTGCAGAAAGGCCGTTATCTGTATTGTCCCAACGGAAGCCACCTTGCTATGTGGGACGATCAAAAAGTGTTTATGGATGGCGTGATAAAATTTATAAGCGATGTAGATGAAGGAAGATTTTAGATTTAAACAAATCCATTGCCCTGGTTCGTGACGAATCGTGGCGTTGGGAGTGAGACCCGGCCGGGAAACAAAAGGCCCCCCAAATCCTATCTCCCTTTCACTTCTTCAAACCTCTCATCATAATCACTTCTTATTGTTCCCATCATTCTGTCCCAGAAAAGAAAATACAAACCATAATTTCCTTTGAAATATTGGTGATGCAGATTATGATTGACGGAGGTGTTGATCCATTTGCCAAACCAATTCTTGCTAAAACCTTTTGGATAAAGCTCATAACCTGTATGGCCGTACACATTATAAATAATAGAAAGCAAAAAGAAAATTGGCAAATGAAGACTGTGAATGGGAATGGTGAAAAGAAAAACTGCGGTGATTCCAACCTCCACGATCGCTTCTAAAGGATGAAATGCATAAGCAGCCCAGGGTGATGGGTTGGTAGACTGGTGATGAACCAGGTGGAAGATCTTAAAAACTTTTGGATGATGCATCAGCCGGTGAGTCCAGTAGAAATAAGTGTCGTGAATGATGAACATCAGCGGGAATGCAGCATAGAAATAAAACCATCCATACTCCTCAATTTTTGTGTAATGAGTAGTGTAAGGCTCAATGGCAGGGTTTTTAATAAGAAACAAAGGAACAAATGCAAAGAACAACATGGTAATGATTGAATAGACAATTTCACGTAAGTAATCTTTTGTCTGCGGAAACCGCTGCTGAATTTTTTTATGCCTGATCCATTTGCGCAATAACACATAACCAATAAGAAAGGCAATGCCCGCAATGTAAAAGTATCTTGTACTTACATTTTGCAGAATAGCGAAATAGTCATTCCAGGTCATATTCATTTTATTTTTTCAGGAGTTGCAGGCAATTTTTCATTGCTGCAAAAAATAGCGTTCGGGAGTTTTTCTTTGACTGTAATTACTTTTTCCGGTTTACCGTGACAGAAAATAATGGGTATATGTTGTCGTTTTTGTCTCCCACAGCCATTCCGTCGACAAAGTTAGTGTCCGTAACTTTAGGTCCAATAACATAGGTGCGATGAAAAAATGCCGGCTAATCGAACTTATAAAATGTTTACAGAATGGTTTGAAGTGAAGCCGCAGAGTATGCTGTATGATATGGCAAACTATCCTTTTGAAAAAGAGTAAAAAATCCAACGTTATGCAAACATACATCAACCAATTGCTTGCAGATATTACTTACGCCACAGAAAACATAAACCTGCCGTTTGTTGAAAAGGAACTGTACCTGCAAGACTGGATTTCTGATGAAGACGAAGATAAAACCGCTCCTGTTCGTAACCTGGAAGAGTGGACAGGCATCAGCAAAGAAATGCTGCCACCGGAAGGAAGGCTGAATGATGAACAGGTGAATCGTCTTCTTGATGCATTGAAAAAAATGCTGGATGCATACAATTGGTCATTTGTATTACAGACACAAGTTCCTGAGCGCATTCAATACACCGCCATTCGTGATAATTTTAACCAGGAAGCAAAATTAAAACGCTGGCACATGGGATTTTTTGAGCTCTGCCGCCCGGGCACAGAACACAAAAAATGTGCACTGGGCGAACATTGCCAGTGTGCATTTTATGCAGCACTGTTTTCCGGCTTTATTGATGAAGGCCTAAGCCCTGAAGAAGAACGGGCAAGAGAACTGGAAATTGAGATCAGTCACATCAAAAGAAAATACGGTGATGACTGGATGAAATATTATCCCTACCATCTTGATAAAAACTATGATGATGAAAACGGCAATCCATACGATTATGGTTTTGACCCCGGTAGTTATCGGGATGAGGATGATGATGAAGATGATAATTGGTGGCGTAAGTAAAAGATGGTAGCCAGCCGCCGGGCTTCAGTTCTGCCATCAGCAATCTTTACGATTCAAGGCACAGTTGCATTCTCCATGCAATCATTATCAGGTATTACATAATAAATACAGGTGTATGAAGACACACACCTGTACTTTGAGATTTCGACGGCCAATATTATTTAATATTTTTTTCCAGCTTGTCCAGTGATTCATTCCACCCTTTTATACATTCATCATGCATCTCTTCCGGTATACCTTCATGCTCCAATCTTAATTTTGTTGCGCCATCGGCTTCTTCCAGCTCGAAGGTGATCAGCAATTCCAAGGGCCAGTCTCCGGGCAGGCCATATTCGGAGGCAGAAGTGATATTTCCTTTTGAGTCAGCAAAACTATCCGTAACAACCAGTTTTTTCTCCGGAATAAATTTAACCACCACACCGGTAGACCAATAGTCTTTTCCATCGGGCCCGCGCATACAATTCAAATACCTACCTCCCTTCCTTGCTTCCATGGTACTGGATGGACAGGTAAATCCTTCAGGCCCCCACCATTTTTTAAAGTATTCAGCCACTGTCAGGGCTTGCCATACCTTACTGACCGGCAATTTAAAAACCCGGTGTATTATAATATCATTTTGGACAACGTTATCTTGCCGGCTCTTTGTTTTTGTTTCCATTTGATTTTATTTTAGAATTAATAAAATAGGGGTTCACCTATAAAAGGCAGAAAACATAGCAGCCGCTTTTATTGCCCCAAATAGTATGCCTTTATGCCATTATGTGCGTAACCGGTACAAATTCCACGCATGGCGTCGTAGCAATTGCCTGAAGCTGAAATGCAAGAGTTAGACGAGGGTTCAGCATTACTCTTTCCAAAAATGTTTTGACAGAGAACAGTTGGAAAAATAACTGGTAAAATAAAACACTAAAGTGAAATATTCGCTTTGAAGTAAGCAAAACACCACTGGAAACGGACGCAGATGCGATTGGAGATCAGTCAACCTGATTACATGAACACCCCAGGGTACAAGCAAAAAAAGCTGAATCGGGCTGGCTTTTGATCAATGACCCGATTTTTTTTAGCACAACAGCCCATTGAAATACTGAGAAACAAAAATGAGAAAGAACCTGCTGAACCGTATTCCAGCAGGTTTGCACAAGTATCATTTCCCAATAAATTGCCGGTTATTTGTTTTGTCCTTTTGTTTGGCCTGGACCAGGCAGGAATTCCTGGGCGCCCTGCTCATGAGACAGGATTCATAATCTGTCATTGATAACATCTTTAATATGGAATGTTTTATCTCCCGCAGGCATTTCCCAATTAATTTTTGATCCTTTACGATATCCAATCAAAGCAATTCCTAAAGGTGCGAAAAGCGACAACTCTCCATTGGTTAGATTCGTATGTCCTGGTTGTACCAGCCTGAATTTTAATTTGCGCCCGGTTGATTCCTCTTCCACTTCAACCAGAGAGTTTGAACGAATAACATCCAACGGAATGTCCTTTTCGTTTTCATGTATTTTCGCATCTTCCAACTCCTTATATAGTTGTTCTGCATTTTTATTTTCGGCTGACATTGGTGTCATCCTCGAAAATATATATTTTACCAGGAGATCATAGTCCCTTTTTATTAGAATAAGTTTGTCCTTAACTGCTTTCATGATTTATAATTTAATGTGTGATTTTTTTACGACCTTATTTTTTTTCTACTCCATATATTTCCCCGAAATTCTTCGTCTCAGGGATATTTAGCCTGCGGAAAAAATATATAAGGCCAGCAACAGGAGTGGTGATGATAAAATCAATCCCCAATAAAACCGCGTGTCACTGGCATAGCCGAATAATAATATGGTCCCATTAAGTAATGCCAGTATCAATAAAATGATACCACGTACCGAAATCAATGGAAGATTCCGTGACATAGCACTGCTATTTAAAATGAATAAAAATGAATACCGTCCGATGACCCCGGGTGACTTAAAAATTGTCAGGCCGGGGTTAACCTACCAAAGGCTTTTTGATTGGAAAAGAAGTTCAGCCGGGTGGTATAACCTGGATATTCCCTTTGCAATTCTGAATCATTACAGGGAATCGACGAAGCTTGTATGGAAAAATAAGATTTCAATTGTCGCAAACTTACTGCATTTAATCCAACCGATCAAACAGCAGTTCCTTCAACTATCGATGAAATTTATAGAGCCATAATTTTCGACATGACCCGTTCTATCATCTTGTCACAACGGGAAAGATGAAAATGAAGAATATCTTCTTTCTTATAATAACTGCTTAACGATTCTTTCAATAAGGCTTTGGCCCGGTTGAGCCTCACTTTCACGTTGGCTTCGCTCAGATCCAGGCACTCCTGCGTCTCTGCTACGTTCAGGCCCTCAATCTCCCGCATGATGAAAACAATTCTGTATTTATCAGGAAGATTACGAATGGCTTCCTCCAGAATGACTTTTAATTCAGCATTCAACACTTGCCCAACAGGCGTTCTCACGGTGGCTGTCTGTTGCTGATAAATTTCTTTATCCATAGTATCGTCATTCATATTGATGGACCGGCCTCTTTTTTTTAATCGTAACAAGCTTTCATTGATCAGTATTCTTGTCAGCCAGGTAGAGAAACTTGCTTTAAAAGCAAATTTGTCCAGGTTCTCCCAGGCATTGATATAGGCTACCTGCATGATATCTTCCACTTCCGCGTCATCATTAATGATTGACATCCCCACCCGGTAAAGACGTTGGTTGTACCGGCGAATAATGATCGCATAAAGGTTTTTTTCACCGCTTAATATCCTGCCGATAATCTCTTTGTCAGAGATAGTATCCGTTGCAATAGCGTCCCGCATGTCCGTAATGTTGATCAATCTATAATTAGAGTAACGGGGAATGATAAGGTTACAAATTTATCTGAATATTTTTTTTGTAACCTTTCAACGCATTCCAGCTCCAATGAATGCGCCGGATGATTTTTGCCAGCCGTCGCTTTTGAAAAAAAGAAAATGATCATGAAAAGATATATCGTTAAGGTGTTGAAAACCGGGTTTGTTACACATAATGTAAACCGGCTGGTGGTAAACAAGCCACACGGTTACCCATTTACACCCGGACAGGCAACGGCTATTTCAAGTAACCAATCTGCCTTGAGGAACTTATCCAAGCCCTTCTCGATTGTAGCGGTGAGTGGGTCGGAGCAGTTTGAATTTTTTATAAAAAATCATACAGGATATGACGGGCTTACAGAAAGACTTTGGAAAGTGAGAGCAGGGGAAGAATTAATCCTCCACAAACCGTTTGGGTCCATTCGCTACAAGGGCAAAGGAGTGTTTATAGCCGGAGGTACAGGAATCGTTCCCTTTATGGCGATTTTCCGTGAGCTTGAAATGGAGAATCAGTTAGCCGGTAATGCCTTATTGTTTGCCAACCGCTCAATAGCCGACATTTTCCTGAAAGCAGAACTGGAGGAGATGTTGGGAAGTAATTATGTAAACGTTGTAGAGACAGCTGAGGACCCATTAATGATAACAGGGTTTATCGGCAGTAAATTATTGAAGCAGTATATACACGCAGACGATGCTTACTATTATATCTGCGGGCCAGACAAGTTTACTATTATTATGATCAGGCATTTACTCGGCCTGGGTGTCGACCGGTCGAGGATCGTGTTTGATGAAGAAACCATTGTACCTCCTTTGAGTTACCTGTTGCTTCGACAAGCTATTCAATTTAATTAATTCAAATCACTACTACAAAATGAAAGAAAAAGGAATGGTTTTTACGATCGATCAAAAAAAAGTGTCGATAGATGAACTGGATGAATTGTTGGGTGACCAGCATGCAAGCAGCTCCGATGACACACCGTTACGAAAAGATGCGTTTGCAATCAGTGAGGAAGAAAAAATTAACCTGATTGCGAAACATTTCACGGAGATCATGAAGGTGTTGGGAATAGACCTGGGTGACGAAAGTTTGAAAGGAACACCGCGAAGAGTCGCCAGCATGTTTGTAAACGAAATATTCAGCGGCCTCGATCCCCGGAATAAACCTGGTGTTACGCTTTTTGAAAACAAATACCGGTATAATCAGCTATTGGTGGAGAAAAATATTACCCTGTATTCCACTTGCGAACATCATTTTGTTCCTATTATCGGCAAAGCACATATAGCCTATATATCTTCAGGAAAGGTGATCGGCCTTTCAAAGCTGAATCGCCTGGTGCAATACTACGCACGGCGACCACAGGTACAGGAAAGACTGACGATGCAAGTAGGCAGGAATTTGAAATCCATTTTACAAACCGAAGATGTCGCCGTAGTAATTGATGCTACTCATTTGTGTGTTGCTGCAAGGGGAGTAAACGATGTTGGCAGCAGCACGGTTTCTGCTTTCTACTCAGGCAAATTCAATCGTGAAGAAACGAGGCAGGAATTTCTTTCATTGATCAAATAGCCGAAAGATATTTTCACACGACAAGCTTAGCACCTTTAAAAAGAGGCATTAAAACGGGATATTCTTTCAATGTCCATGTCTTTTTAAAGGTGCTTCCAAACAAGAAGAGTAAAATAAAATTTGCAATGGAATCGCATATTGTAAGAATTGAGTCAATTGGAAAAATAAGCCATGACGTGTTGAGAATTGTAACCCATAAACCTTGCGGTTATTTCTTTAAGCCCGGACAGGCGACTGAAGTGTCGATCAATAAAGGTCACTGGCGAAAAGAAAAAAGAGCTTTCACCTTTACAGGTTTGCCTGATGATCCATTCCTGGAGTTCACCATTAAAACATATCCATCACACAAGGGAGTCACCAATCAGTTATTAAGCTTAATACCAGGTGACGAATTAATCCTGCAGGATGCCTGGGGTGCTATTTCTTACCAGGGAGAAGGAGTTTTTATAGCCGGTGGTGCCGGCATTACCCCTTTTCTTTCCATCTTCAGGCAATTAGCCGCTGATAATAGTATCAACAATAACAGGCTGATTTTTGCCAACAAAACTAAGGCTGATATTATACATGAACAGGAATTAAAGAAATTGTTGGGCAGTGCCGTTCACTATATTTTGTCTGAGGAAATCGTGCCGGGTTTCGAACATGGCTTTATAACGAAAGATTTTTTGAAGAAAAATCTTCCAGCATCTCCAATCAAGATTTATGTATGTGGCCCTCCGCCCATGCTGGATAGTGTGTTACAAAATTTGTCCAATTTGGGTGTGGGTGATGACGCACTGGTAGCAGAGCTATAACGTAAGGATACTGCATATCGCCTGACATTTTTTTGCTGTTTCAAAAAAGCAATGAATAAGGTAGCCTGATTGTAACCTTTTCTGATGCTGTTACTCTAATGATTAGAACCGCACTTTTCATCAGAGCAAAATTTCGCAACAACAGAAGGTGAGGTCGCGTTGGGAATAGGGTAAGTAAAAGTCGCAAACTAAAAAATTGTAACATGAGATATAAAAAGCAATCAATCACTGTTGTGTCATTGATAGCGGTAGTGGTAGCGCTGGTTCAATGCACTAAAGGAGGTGTCGTTGATGAGCCGCCGCCTGATCCCGCCCTTGTAAAGGATGGAAAGGAAATATTTCGCTTTGACAGTTTTGGAGATGAAGATTTTTGGAGTGGTCTTTTGCATCTTGACAAAGCAATCGCCGGGGCTGCTAATGGAGGATATGGTCCAGGTGTAAATCCTAAAACAGCATTAGCTGCAGGGCTGAAAGTAGATGCGGAGGCACTGCCTGCGGATGTTGTCGCCGGCGTACAATCCGGGGCTATAAGCCTGGACGATCCTGCTACCACGCTTGCGCTTTTAAAATTAAATGCGGTCGTAGGTGTCAAAGGAAACTTTAATAATGATGGAGCGCTGAAATCAATTGGTATTACCTGTGCCGCCTGTCACTCTACCGTAGATGACTCCTTTGCACCCGGCATTGGTAAGCGGCTTGATGGCTGGCCCAACAGGGACCTGAATGTAGGTGCTATCGTGTCATTGACTGATAATGCACAACCCATTGCTAACATGTTGCATGTCGATGAGACCACTTTGCGCACAGTACTTAGCGGCTGGGGACCGGGAAAATTCGCAGCAGTACTATTTATGGATGGAAAAGCATTGCGTCCTGATGGCAAGGTTGCTGCCAATTTAATTCCACCCGCATTTGGATTAAAAGGAATCAATCTCACCACCTATACGGGTTGGGGCGATATCAGTTATTGGAACTCCTTTGTCGGCACCCTGGAGATGCATGGTAAGGGAAATTTTTCTGATCCACGATTGAATGATCCAGTTAAATATCCTATAGCAGTGGAAAACCAGTTCTTTAATGTTACACATAACCCGGACCTGCTCACATCAAAACTACCGGCACTACGGGCCTACCAGCATTCCATTATCGCACCTAAGCCACCCACCGGTAGTTTTAACCAGTCGGCGGCTGCCAGGGGAAAAGGAATCTTCTTATCCAAGGCAAAATGTGGTACATGTCATGCAGCACCGTTGCTGGCCGATAATATTCTTCACACGGCTGATGAAATCGGTATCGATGATTTTGAAGCGAAACGTTCGCCAACCGGTAAGTATCGCACCACACCTTTAGGCGGATTATTTACGAGGACAAAAGGTGGCTTTTACCACGATGGCAGGTTCGCAACGCTGAGCGATGTAGTCAATCACTATGACAATCATTTTGCAACAGGTCTAACTGCAACAGAGAAACAGGACCTGGTGGAATATTTGAAATCTTTATAGCAGTTGCAGTTTGCAAACAGGCCTGGGTGTTTCATTTCATGAAATGCCCGGGCCTTTTGCATTAATTGGAAAAGATCCAAGCTGCCTGTATCGTTTAATATACTTTGATACACTCCTCCAATTCATCCAAAAGAACAAAGACCGGCACTGCCCGGCCTTTGTTTCATTGTGTTCTCTCACGAGACCAGTAATAAGTCCTGTTTTTTTAATAATTTTTCAAACAGCTGATCATCCAGTAAATCCTTTATCGAGTTGATAATAAAGTCAGGCGCATAACCAAATTTGTCCAGGTCTTCATTTTTAGTAACACCTGACAAGGTGAGTACCGTCGTAAATCCCATGGAACCAGCGCCTAAAATATCCGTGCCCATTGTATCACCAATCATGATCGTTTCGTCCGTCGCAAGGCCTAATACTTTGCGGGCCATACGCATCATCACCGGGCTGGGTTTACCTACACTGAAAGCCTGTTTTCCTGTGGCAAATTCGAGCATGGCCACAAAAGCTCCGCATCCTGCCCGGTACTTGCCGCTGCCAACCGGGCAATTGGGATCCAGGTTGGTTGCAATCAGTTTGGCACCGTTCATGATCATGTTGATGGCTTTGTCTACAGATTCCATCATGATCGTACGACCCTCGCCAATAACGACATAGTCAGGGTGATCGTCTACGATCGAATATCCGACTCCATATAATTCTGTGAGCAGACCGCCTTCACCTATCACATAAGCTGTACCGCCTTCTTTTTTGGAAGCCAGATAGCGGGCTGTCGCCATGGCACAGGTGAAGATATCTTCATCCTGCACTTCAAAGCCCATTTTGCGAAGTTTGTAACATACATCCCGGTTTGTCCGCTGACTGTTATTGGTTAGAAAAAGAAAAGGATGTTGCTGCTCTTTCAAACGATGAATAAATTCTACAGCTCCGGAGATGGGTTCATTGCCTTTGTAGATCACGCCATCCATGTCAATTAAAAAGCCCTTTTTTTCCATAAGGTATTGTTTTTAGGTTATTCAATTTTTTAAAGGGCAAGCCTCTTTGGCAAGGCCGTTATACAAAGGGACAAGAACGTTATGAAAAGAAAAACCTGCTTTGCAGCAAAGCAGGCGATCGATTAGCAGGCCATAAAGATAGGTATTTCCTGTTTGTTTTGCAACAATGAAAATGATTTATGCAAGTGAGTACCTTAAAAAATAGTTTAATGAAGTTGTATATCAATGTTCGTTGTTGCAGTGTTTAGACGTTTGTAACGACAAGATGGAATTGATCCCATTGGGCGACAAACGATATTACAATTGTCGATCAGCTTTAAAGAGATCCGGGGTTAGTGATGTTATTGGAAAGGCGGGGCGGATAACCTGATTAGACTGAACAGCTAGTCTTAAAGCTGTGCTGGTGGTGAAAGTGAGACCAACCGCGGCGTAAAAAATCTTCAAAAAAATAGTTGCGCTAAATTGTGCCTGCTGTTTGTCATAAACCAAAGATGAGATGATAACTGTTACCCTAAAAGGCAGTACAAGAATATCATGAATATGCTTTATGATCGAGGAAAGTTAATACTGTCAGGGGTTCAAAAATTTAGTTGTGCCAGTACCGGATTATTTCCAATGATCCAACAAAATTGGTCTTACTTAAAGACCCCGTCCCGCTGTAGCGATCCTGGCCTTTTTATTTGTCTGCTCGTGCGAACTTGTTCGCAACACCTCCAAATAAAAAGCCCCGACACTTCGTGTCAGGGTCTTTGTGCCCGGGACTGGATTCGAACCAGCACATCCTTGCGAACGCTGCCACCTGAAGACAGTGCGTCTACCAATTTCGCCACCCGGGCTCTAAAAGTTGCAGAGGTTTAAGGAGTTTAAAGGTTCCAAAGGTTAGCAGCAAAACAAACCTTTTAAACTTGTTGAACCATTGAACTTCTGAACTTTTCTTCAGGGGCTGCAAATATAATAAATGATACTATTCCTTAAACAGAAACATTAAAATCTCTCAGCGCATCATTCAGGCTGGTCTTTAAATCCGTACTGGGTTTGCGTTGACCAATGATCAGGGCACAGCCTACACCATATTCACCCGCCGGGAATTTTTTGGTATAGCTACCCGGTATCACCACGCTGCGGGCAGGGACGCGGCCCTTCATTTCTTTCGGTTCTGCACCACTTACATCAATGATCTTGGTGGATTGGGTCAACACTACATTGGCGCCCAATACCGCTTCTTTTTCTACTACCACACCTTCTACCACAATACAGCGGCTGCCGATAAAACAGCCATCTTCAATAATAACCGGCGATGCCTGCAGGGGTTCCAACACGCCACCAATACCCACACCACCACTCAGGTGTACACCTTTTCCAATCTGTGCACAACTGCCTACGGTTGCCCAGGTGTCTACCATCGTTCCTTCGTCCACATAAGCTCCGATATTGACATAAGAAGGCATCAGCACCACGTTCTTGGCGACATACGCACCATATCTCGCTACTGCATGAGGTACAGCCCGTACACCCAAATCTTTGTAATTTTTCTTCAACAACATTTTATCATAAAACTCAAATGGCTCTACGTGCCAGGTCTGCATTTGTTGTATGCCAAAATACATTAATATGGCCTGCTTTACCCATTCATTTACCACCCAACCATCATCGCCGGGTGATGCTACCCGCAATCTTCCTTTGTCCACTTCTTCTATCACTGATCTTACGGCTTCATTGTACTTGTTATCTTTCAAAAGCTCCCTGTTGTTCCAGGCTTCCAATATTAATTCCTTCATTATTTTTTGAATTTTGCTGCGAAATTAAGTTAATCCAGCCTTCGGCGGGACAAGTTGTGAACATTTGCGAACAGCTGAATGCACGGATGACAGGATTAATTCGCAAATTTGCACTTCTTCAAATTTTCAAGTTGAATGAACATCGGGTTTGATGCAAAAAGAGCTTATCACAATACAACAGGACTGGGTCATTATAGCCGTACGCTGATAAAATTGCTGGCGGATTACTACCCGGAACATGAGTATTATTTGTTTAATCCCAAGCGATCAAACCGTTTCAGCTTTAATGGTCACAGTAACATTCATGAGATATTGCCAACAAGTTTTCCTCACACGTTTATCAGGGCAGCCTGGCGCAGCACCTGGATAAAGAAGGACCTTTTGCGAACGGGCATCGATGTTTTTCACGGCCTGAGTCATGAAATACCTATTGGGATAAGAAAAACAGGTATTAAATCTGTCGTTACTATTCACGACTTGATACCCGAGAGAAATCCGGAACAGTACCACCCGATGGATGTAAAGATTTACCGGAAAAAATTTCGCTATGCCTGTGAACAGGCTGATAAGATCATTGCCATCAGTGACCAGACAAGACAGGATATTATTCAATTTTATAAGATACCGGAGCAGAAAATTGAGATTTGTTACCAGAGTTGTTCGCCGGTTTTCAGTGTGATGGTCAATGATGAAGAAAAGCAAAGAGTTGCTAAAAAATATAATCTTCCGCCTCAATTCTTCCTGTCAGTGGGGTCCATAGTGGAAAGAAAAAATTTATTGAATGTCTGTAAAGCCTTTTACCTGCTTCGCAATGACCTCGACATCCCGCTTGTTGTAATAGGAGACGGTGGAAAGTATAAGCAACAGGTGCAGGATTTTATTTTGCAGTATAACCTCGAGACAAAAATTATTTTCTTATCAGATAATAAGGATAAGAAAAGCGATCCATCCTTCTTGTCGACACCTGACCTGGCGGTGATTTACCAATTGGCGATCGCAATGATTTATCCCTCGTTTTTCGAAGGGTTTGGAGCGCCGGTACTGGAAGCACTGTGGAGCCGTTTACCGGTTATTACTTCCAATGTTTCCTGCCTGCCAGAAGTAGGGGGGCCGGGTGCATACTATGTGGATCCTAACAGCGCTGAAGAGATTGCAGAAGGAATGAAGCAAATTTATTCTGATCCGCTGCTGGTCAAACAAATGCAGGAAAAAGGGATAGAACATACAAAAAAGTTTGCACCCGATGTGTATGCTGCATCGGTAATGAATGTATATAAAAGTTTAGTGTCCTCCTCCAGGTAAGCCCGTATCATAGTTAATTTGCAGTATTGGATTTCGAAAAAGACATAGAACAATGTTTAACGGTGTTGAAAAACGGCGGCACGATTTTGTATCCGACGGATACCGTGTGGGGTATTGGCTGTGATGCCACCAATGCTGTGGCCGTGGAAAAGATTTTTCAAATAAAAAAAAGGCCGGATTCAAAAGCCATGATTGTTTTAGTGGCTGATGAAAGAGAAGTATTGAAGCATGTAGCCAGCGTGGATCTGCAGGTGTTTGATTATTTGCAAAAAATTAAAAAGCCCACGACGGTTATTTATGAACATGCGATTGGTCTTGCAGATAATTTGTTGGCGGACGACGGAAGCATCGGCATTCGTATCTGTAACGAGGCTTTTTGCAGACACCTCATCAAGCGTTTCCGCAGACCCATTGTTTCAACTTCTGCTAATATCTCCGGCGATGCGACACCACCATTCTTTGCAGCGATCAACGATGAAATAAAAAAATCTGTTGATTATGTGGTAAAGCACCGGCAGGATGATCAAACCATCGCCAATCCCTCATCGGTTATTAAATGGGATAATGGAACTATCTCTGTAATCAGACCCTAGAAATTGGTTGATAATTGATAGATGACGGCATATGGTTCTCTCTTGTGCCTTGTACCTTGTCTCTTGTACCCTTGTATCTTGTCTCTTGTTCCAATTATCTTTGCAACACTCATGGAAATCAATTGCACAGAAAGAGAATTAATGATCCTGAAAAAGATTGCCCGTGCCGCTGAGCAAAAGCAGGTGGAGTGCTATCTCATTGGGGGATTTGTACGGGATAAAATTTTGGAACGACCAACAAAAGATGCGGATATTGTTTGCGTTGGTGATGGGATTGAATTGGCGGAAGCAGTGGCGAATCATTTTAAGCCGGTTCCCCAGGTAAACTTTTTTAAAAATTTTGGTACGGCGCATATCCGGCTGGAAGATGGATTTGATATCGAGTTTGTCGGTGCAAGAAAAGAAAGTTACCGGTTCGATTCCCGGAAACCAACTGTGGCCCCAGGAACCTTGGAGGACGATCAGAAACGAAGGGATTTTACCATCAATGCCTTGGCAATAAGTCTTAATAAAAATGATTATGGCAAGTTGGTTGATCCGTTTAATGGACTAACTGACCTGGAGAACAGGATCATCAAAACGCCGATGGAGCCGGCACAAACATTCAGTGATGATCCGCTTCGCATGATGCGGGCCATTCGTTTTGCATCCCAATTGAATTTTACAATTGAAGGCGGTACCTGGCAGGGGATTGTTGATAATGCAGAACGGATCAATATCATTTCACAGGAAAGAATAACTGATGAGCTGAACAAAATTGTATTGTCGCCCAAACCTTCTATTGGCTTTGATCTTTTGTATAAAAGTGGTTTGTTGAAATTGATCTTTCCACAAATGGTGGAACTGGCAGGAGCGGAATACAAGGACGGGCATGGCCACAAAGATAATTTTTATCATACGCTGCAGGTGCTTGATAATATTTCACTGGCGACAACTGATCTTTGGTTGCGATGGGCGGCCATCCTGCATGATATAGCAAAGCCCGTCACCAAGCGATTTGAAGAAGGGCATGGGTGGACCTTTCACGGGCATGAGGTAGTAGGCGGAAGAATGGTGCCAAAAATATTTGCCAAACTAAAGCTTCCGCTAAGCGAAAAAATGCGTTTTGTCAAAAAAATGGTAGAGCTTCATTTGCGGCCCATTAGTTTGACGAAGGAAAATATTACTGACTCAGCCATCAGGCGTTTGTTGTTTGATGCCGGCGAAGATTTTGATGCACTGATGCTGCTTTGCGATGCGGACATTACATCGAAGAATAAACAAAAAATAAAACGCTACCAGGAAAACTTTCAACTGGTGCGACTACGTTGCAAAGAGGTGGAAGAAAAGGACCAGGTACGTAACTGGCAACCACCGATCAGCGGTGAAGAAATAATGGAAATGTTTGATTTGCCTCCTTCGAGGCCGGTAGGAATTTTGAAAAATGCATTAAAAGATGCGATTCTGGATGGTATAATTCCTAATAGTTACGAGGCCGCTTATGAATACCTTGTTGAAAAAGCAAAGGAAATGGATTTGAAAATAAAGAAATCGTAAATTCGCAGTATGGCTATTTTAAAATTCAGAATCTATTTCGAAGAAGATGAAAGCATCTACCGTGACGTAGCGATCCGGCATACGCAATCATTTTTTGATTTGCACGAAACTATCCTGAAGGCGTATGAATTCGATAATAAACATAAAGCCACTTTTTTTCGGAGTAATGACCACTGGCAACGTGGCCGTGAAATAAGCCTGGAAAAATATGACAAAGAATACAGGGCCGAACCTTTGCTGATGCATGAAACAACGATCGGTTCTGAAATAAAAGATCCCAATCAAAAATTTATCTATTGGTACGATTTTAACAAGAACTGGACTTTCCTGGTTGAATTGATAAATGTATCAAAAGAAGAAAGTTCCAAAATTTCCTATCCATCTACGGTCAGGGCGGAAGGTATTGCCCCCAGCCAGTATGGTACCAAAGGTTTGCTGGGTGAAAAATTTGCCGATGTGGAAGAAAAA
Source organism: Terrimonas pollutisoli (assembly GCF_029360765.1). Classification (GTDB taxonomy): domain Bacteria; phylum Bacteroidota; class Bacteroidia; order Chitinophagales; family Chitinophagaceae; genus Terrimonas_B; species Terrimonas_B pollutisoli. The sequence continues at coordinate 26,039 of NZ_JARKNA010000014.1, forward strand.
TATGATCTCACCCAGGGTGTTGATGGCTTTGGTGAAAAAGACGAAGAAGGTGAAGATCTTGGAACAACAACGGATGATGGTACGGCAGAAGAAGAAAGCGAAGAAGTGTAGTGTTGTTTTTATCAGTTTTTGCAAATAACAATGTTCAATGCTCAACACTCAATGTTCAATATCCAACAACCGGGTTAGCGGGTTCATTGAGAATTGCTAATTGAACATTGAATATTGAACATTTTTTGAAATCTCCCGACAAAACAGTCATTATTATCGTGGGACCGACAGCTGTCGGGAAAACCGCTATTGCCATAGACGTTGCAAAGCATTTCCAAACAGAAATAATTTCTGCTGATAGCCGTCAATGTTTCAAAGAAATGAATATTGGCGTTGCCCGGCCGTCGCCGGAAGAACTGCAACTGATAAAACATCATTTCATCACATCACATAGTATCCACGAAGAAGTGACTGCTGTAACTTTCGAACAGTATGCATTGAAAAAAGTCGGTGAATTGTTTCACCAACACGATATCGTGGTGATGACCGGCGGTACCGGTTTGTATATAAAAGCATTTTGCGAAGGTCTCGACCTTGTTCCTGATATACCAAAGCAAATAAGGGAAGCCATTGTAGCAAATTATGATCAATTGGGTCTTGAATGGTTGCAGAATGAAATCAAATTAAAGGATCCTGAATTTTACCAGTCGGGAGAAATACAAAATCCTCAAAGGATTATGCGGGCATTGGAAGTAAAGGAGGCAACCGGCGAGTCGATCCTGCATTTCCGGAAAGGAAAAAAACGGGAGCGGAATTTTGAAATAAAAAAAATCGGCCTCGAATTACCAAAAGAAATGCTCCGCCAGCGAATTGATAAAAGAGTGGATCAAATGATGGATGCAGGTTTGCTGGATGAAGTAAAACAATTGCAACCATTTAAGCAGTTGAATGCCCTGCAAACGGTGGGCTATGCTGAATTGTTTGATTATCTCGATGGTAAATTATCATTGAATAAAGCAATAGAACAAATAAAAATACATACCCGGCAGTATGCAAAGCGGCAAATGACCTGGTTTAAAAAAGACCAGGAAATTAAATGGTATTCACCTGATGATACCGCAGATATTATCAAAGCAATCAGCTGAAAATATTTTCCAGGCGTCATATTAATGAAGTTTCAAGGGAGGTCTTAGGCCTCGATTGGTTATCTTTGTCGTTCCCACTTGATGCTGAATTACCGCTTACGGATCAACAAAAGGTTTTACTACAATCGTGCAGCATGAAATTTTTTTCTACTTTATTAGTCTTTCATTTTTTTTCTTTAACCATACAAGCCCAGATAGACAGAGAACAGCAACACGGTACAGAATCATCTGCCATCAAAATAAATACCAGCAGGCTCTACGGAAAATTGATCGATAAGAATACTGGTAAGCCGATCAGTGCCGCCTCAGTGCAACTTTTCATCGCCAATAAAGACAGTATAATCACTGGTATGCTGAGCAAAGCAAACGGCGATTTTGAGTTGTTGGATATTCCGGCTAATCAAGACCTCAAAATTGTTATTTCGGCCATAGGGTTTGAACCTTATGAACAGGCAATTGAGGGTAATTCAGTGCGACGAGGAAGGGGAAATCTCGAAAGGGACCTCGGCAATATTGCAATGGAACCCAATATCCAGGTATTGGGTGGCGTGACCATTGTGTCGAACAAACCTGTAATGGAATTGGCCGTGGATCGTAAAGTGTACAATGTGGCGAAAAGTTTCACAGCAACCGGTGGTACGGCTATCGACGTGATGAAAAATATTCCTTCATTAAAAGTAGATATCGATGGTAATGTGCAATTGCGTAATAGCTCGCCGCAAATATTTATTGATGGCCGGCCCACTATTTTAACGCTTGACCAGATACCCGCCGACAACATTGAAAAAGTTGAATTGGTAACTAACCCTTCCGCAAAGTTTGATGCAGCCAGTTCAGGTGGCATTATCAATATTGTATTGAAAAAAAATAAACGAATCGGTTTGAATGGTATCATTTCCGCATCAGTAGGCACACCAAAAATTCTTAATAGTAATCTTAATTTAAATCTGCGCCAGGGTAAGTTTAATTTTTTTGCTATCGGCGGTTATAATCAGTCCGGCGGAAAGGCAAGAGGAGAAACAAAGCGGCAGAATAAAACGGGTGGCGCCATCCAGGATTATTTTAACCAGGTTACTACCAATAATCGTCTGCGCCGTTTTCAATCACTTCGTTTTGGAACGGATTATTTCATTGATAACCGGAACACTTTGTCCCTGACACAGGATTTCGGAAAAGGACGCTTCAGGAACAGGGAAGAACAGGAACAACAGTACCTTGATCAGAACGAGACTATGCAATACTATGGTAATCGTTTTGCCAATGGGAGATCAACCTTCAGGCGACGCAGCACAAGATTAAGCTATAAGCACAGTTTTCCGCAGGCAAGCCGCGAATTGACAGCAGACATCACCTACAATTATGGAAAAAATACCGAGAACTCGAATATCGATAACATCTTTTTAAATCCGGATGGCAGCACTTATAAGCCATCATCAAAAGTTCGCAATGAAGGTAGCGGACGAAATGAACAGTTCACTTTCCAGGCAGATTATATTCACCCTTTCAATGAAGAAACAAAATTGGAAACAGGTATTCGCAGTTTCCAAAATGAGTCACGCAGTTTTTATAATGCTTTTGCTGTTGATAATGCTCTTGAAACAAAACTCCCGTTGAGCAATAACTATAAGTACAGGGAAACAGTCAATGCTTTATATGCTACTTATTCGGGGAAGAAAAAGACTTTCTCTTACCAGTTTGGCTTCAGGGCGGAGGTTTCTAAATTCACCGGCACCTTAATAGATAGTGCTTTCAAATTCGGCTACGAATATCCTGCTGCTATAAAAAATATTTGGGACGCCATCTTCCCCAGTATGTTTTTGGCGAAGCAGATAGGTGAAAACGATCAGCTTCAATTCAATTACTCAAGGCGTATCAGGCGGCCAAACTTTTGGCAGATTAACCCTTTTATTGATATCAATGACCCCGTTAACCTGCGACAAGGTAATCCACAGTTGCGACCCGAGTTTATTAATTCCTTTGAATTCAATTATAGCAAGGACTATAAGAATGGAAATTTCCTGGCATCTGTTTATTTTAGAAATAATCCTGATGATATCACGCAGTACAGTGATACCATTACTGCGGCACAATATGAACAATTGCAAAATGCGGGAATAGATCCGAATGCGATATTAAACACCTTTATCAATGCCGGCATTACCAACCGCTATGGGGCTGAGTTTGTAGTGCAACACAAACAGGGGAAAAATTTTACAATAACGCCTTCCTTCGATTTTCAATACCGCACCGTAAAGGCGGAAGTAAAAGAACTTGACCTGAGCAATGATGGATTTAGTTGGGAAGCTCAACTTACAACCGATTATAAAATTGAAACGAATACAAAATCTATTTTCAATAACCTGGGCTTCCAGTTGATGGGAGAATATGAGTCGGCTGAAGTAATACCACAAGGCAGGAGAAAGCCAGAGTATGGAGTAGACTTTGCGATGCGCAAAGATTTTCTGAAAAACAATAAAGCAACTATCACGTTTGGCATCAATGATATTTTCAATACACAACGATGGGGCACCATCTATGATACGGAAATATTTTACCAGGATTCGTACCGTCGGTGGAATGTGCGGAATTTCCGGGTTACGTTCAGCTACAAATTTGGTAAGGCTGACTTTTCATTATCGAGAAGAAATGAAAGAGGCGGCGGTGGAGAGGATGATTAACGATTAAACCGTTCATAAAAAAAGAAAGGCCTAAATGTCTTTCGCTTCAAAATATTGCTATTTCCTCACAAAATCGTGGTTCTGGCTATATCTTAAACCCAAGAGTCAGTATCACATTACTACCGTTCCCTTTGATGGCGGCAAATGTATTGGCCTTATCAGATAGGCGATAGGGAAAGTTGACATCTTTTTGCAATGCATGCTGATAGGTAAGATCAATAAAGATACCAGCATTGCGGTAACCCAGGCCGCCACTTACAAACATGCGGTTAGCCTTTAATTCTTTGTCTGAGTAGGGTGATCCATAATAGGAGAATCCAAGCCGCGTCATTATCGTTGTAAATTTCAATTCTCCACCGACCCTGAAATTAAAAGCTCCTTTGTAATAATCTTTGATCACTTCATTCACATCTTTATAGTAAGCTTCTTCACTATCGGTACCATAAGAGCTGGCTTGCCAAAAACGGTTGGAACCATGTGTTACGTATTCCACATCCGCCGTAATAAAACCTTTTTGCTGGCGAACATCTTCTACTTCACGCAAAACATAAGAACCGCTGACTAAAAACTTCCAGGGGGAATTTAATTCATACTTATAAACCGGGTCTGAGTCTTCACCTGGTAATTGATTCGACTCGATTGTATGTGCGCCACGTACAGTTCGAAATGTGTCAAGATCAGTAACCATTTTACCGTGATACGTATCTTCCAGGCTGTAAAACGTAGGGGAGTGAATTGCAAAACCAAGACGTACAAATTCAGAAGGCTTCGCAATTACACCAAATCTTAATGTTCCGCCCGCACCCTTTGTTTTGTAAGTCTCACTAAGCTCTGAATAATTGAAGTGATTGTAGATATTGCCGGTAGCGTCCTCCTCGCGGAAAGTTGTTTCTCTTTTATATTTTACAACCGAAAAGCTCAATGAGCCACCGATATAAAGTTTGTCATCCATATTGGCTGCATAGCCAAAAGCGATATCGGTAACACCACCACTTGTTTCGATCAACTGTGACTGATCCACTAAAAAATCGCCACCTTCTTTTAATTGCCCCCACATAGCCATACTAATCACATCGGGGGTGGAATTGCCGGCGAGGGTGGTTGTATCAATAAGGTAATTATAAGTCGCCATACGGCTGCCATATGAAACGCTGCGGTTGTCAGGTATAAAACCGATGTCAATACCTCTTGATGCAACTTCTGCTGCATATTGTTCGGCCTGTGAGCTAAAGTCATTCTTGCCGGTATAATAAATGGTATTAGAAAAATTAACCGTTCTTGTGATTCCTATACTAAAGGCCTGGCTTTTCCATTTACCCCTGCCGGCCCAGCCTGTTACAAAACCGGTAGTGCCCAGGTTAAAATACTTGTCCTTTTCCTTGCTACTGATGCCGCGAAAGTTGCTTTTGTTGGTCAAAAAAGAATAACCGGGTGAAAGAACAATTTCTCTTGTCTTGAAGAAACCAAGTCCCGCGGGGTTGACAAGGTTTGCCGATATATCTCCACCCAACGAACCCATTGCCCCACCAATGGCATTGATTCTTGCTGTTCCATTAGTTGGCTGCCAGGAGTATTTCAACACATCTTCGGGCACCTGTGCAAATGCATAGGATGATAGCAGAACAAATGCCCCGGTAAATAGATTACGCTTCATACGTTTATTTTTCGATTGCTGCTTAGATATAAAAAGGGAGGAAAACACTCAAGTGTACTACTTAAATACATTCCTCCCGGTAAAATAGTTTATAAAGCCGCCATTATCTGGGTGGCCTGCTGGATCCGCTTCCACTGCTACTACTACTACTACTACTACTGCTGCTCCTTGATGAGGAAGAAGAACTGCTGCTGGATGAAGGAGTATAGCTTCTGGAAGGAGTTGAATTGCTGCTTGGGTTATAGCTGTTATTATTGTCAGAGTTGGAGAATACTTTACGAACAGATTGGCCTAAAGAACTCCTGTTGCTATTGCTGTTGATATAACGGTTATTATTGCCGTTATTATAGCTATTACTCAAGCCGCGGCTTCCTGCAGGGCGATTAAGACTGCTGCCGGTATTATAACTGGCCGGGTTAAATGCTAACGGACGGCTCGGCGGATTATATCTGGTCGGATTTTTAATAATGATCACACCAGGATAATAGAGAATACCACCATAATAGGGGTTGTAGAAATTATTCCAGGTATAATAACTATTCCATGGATTGTTCCAACTGTGATAATATCCGTAAGGGTTATAAGCGTAAGTGTTGTAAAAATAATAGTCATCCAAAGCCGACCAGCGATAACGATTCTGCAATCTCATTCGCAAAAACCTGTCTTCGTAATAATCGTCTGAGCCACGATAATACTTGTCGTCCTGTTTTTCAACACGAACGTATTCATCCTGAGGTTTGCCGGGGGAATAATAAACATCGTCCGGCGTTTGGCCGGTTTTATAAGCGGTGGTGCAACTGCTGAAAACAACTGCTGTTAGTGCCACAAGAAGAACGGACAATTTCATGGCAAACGGTTTTATTAGTTTAAGGTTGAAGTTACTACTTTTGTGCGACTTTGATTTTTCAAACAACTGTTTGCCAAAGTTACAATCATTGCATTGACATTATTGCAGGCATAGCTGTTAAGATAAACGTAAATGTCTGAGCCGGGATTAGTTGGATTTGTGGGATTGATAGGATAGCCCGGAAATAGAATTGAATATAAAATTCATTTTAAGATAAAAAAGGATTGTAAAGCGAAAGAGAAACGATAAATTTTATGAGTAAAGAAATCACGTCAAGAGAACAGGATTATTCGCAATGGTATAATGATTTGGTAATTAAAGGCGGCCTGGCTGATTACTCAGCGGTACGCGGCTGCATGGTGATAAAGCCCTATGGATTTACACTTTGGGAAAACATGCGGGACGCTTTGGACAAAATGTTTAAGGACACCGGTCATGTGAACGCTTATTTTCCGCTGTTCATTCCAAAAAGTTTTTTAAGTAAGGAGGCAGCTCATGTCGAAGGCTTTGCAAAGGAGTGTGCGGTGGTTACGCATTACCGGTTAAAAAATGATCCAAACGGTGGGGGTGTAGTGGTGGATCCTGAAGCAAAGCTGGAGGAGGAATTAATCATTCGTCCGACCAGTGAGACTATTATCTGGAACACATACAAAGACTGGATACAATCTTATCGTGATCTTCCCTTGCTTATTAATCAGTGGGCTAATGTAGTACGCTGGGAAATGCGTACCCGCTTGTTTTTACGGACAGCCGAGTTTTTATGGCAGGAAGGACATACGGCACATGCTACCAAAGAAGAAGCTATTGAGGAAACAAAAAAGATGCTGGAAGTATATGCCACATTTGCGGAAGAGTTTATGGCATTGCCCGTCATTCGTGGTGTAAAAACCGAGAGTGAACGTTTTGCCGGTGCGGAAGACACTTACTGTATTGAGGCATTGATGCAGGATGGAAAAGCTTTACAGGCCGGAACCTCCCATTTCCTGGGGCAGAATTTTGCCAAAGCCTTTGATGTTACTTTTTCCAACAAAGAAAATAAGTTGGAGCATGTTTGGGCTACCAGCTGGGGCGTAAGTACGAGATTGGTGGGTGCATTGGTGATGGCACACAGTGATGATGATGGTTTAATCTTGCCGCCCAGGATTGCGCCTTTGCAGGTGGTGATCGTTCCAATTTATAAAGGCGATGAACAAAAAGCCCTGATCAATGAAAAGGCAAACGAAATAATGGCTAACCTGAAAAAGCTGGGTGTGCGGGTGAAGTATGATGACAATGACAATAACAGACCCGGGTGGAAGTTTGCAGAATATGAAAAGACAGGAGTGCCTGTTCGTATTGCACTAGGAGCAAGAGACCTGGAGAAAAATGTTGTGGAAGTGGCCCGTCGTGATACCAAAGAGAAGAAAACTGTTGGCCTGGACGGTATTGCGCAATACATTGACGGCCTGTTGCTGGAGATTCAGCATGCAATGTTTAAAAAGGCGAAGACTTATCAGCAGGAACATATTACTCCTGCCAATAGCTGGGAAGAATTTGAAAAATTGCTGGACGAAAAGACCGGGTTTATTTCGGCGCATTGGGATGGAACTGCTGAAACTGAAGAAGCCATTAAAGAAAAAACAAAAGCTACGATTCGTTGCATTCCGTTGAATAACCAATTGGAAGATGGTAAATGTATTTTCACAGGTAAACCATCGACACAGCGGGTTTTGTTTGCAAGAGCATATTAACATAAAATAGGAAATAATATGGAGGAAAATCAATCTTTGCTGGAACTACAGGTGGATAAGCAGGCGTCTGACAACCTGGTTGAAACATCTCGTTGGGCTAAGTTGCTGGCTGTAATAGGGCTTATCTGCATTGGAGTTTTGTTCCTGGTATTAGTGTTATTGCGGAACAAGATTGCGGAGCAGTTCCTTTCTCTTGAAGAATTGAAAGGAAGCGAGTCATCGATATTTATTATATCTCTTGTCGTTGGCTTCTTAATTGTAGCGCTTGTTTTTGGGATGTTGCTGAATTTTCTGCTTAAAGGCGCCAATCGTATTCGCCAGGGCATTCTCCATAACGACCAGACTCTTTTTAATAGCGGGTTATCGAGTTTGAAGAATTATTTTATTATGTATGGTGTATTGGGCATCCTCGGTCTCTTATTTTCTTTATTGGCTTTCCTTAATTCATAATTTATGCAGCAAGAAAACCAAACGCACCTTTTTAATGAGATCACCTTTGACCAAACAGCTAAACAACATCTGCGATCTATTACGAGTTGGTCGATGGTTATCGTGACGGTGAGTGTAATCGGCTATATTGTCAGTATTATTCAAGTTTTTTTTACGTCAAAACCTGCTTTGCCAAAGGATGAGGGCTTTGGCGACTATGTGTCGCTGTCTTCTTCTGACACGGCTTCCGCTATTATTTCAATTGCATTAGGATTAACGATAAATTTTTTTCTTTTCCGTTTTGCAACCCAGGCTAAGGCGGGGATGGATGGCCTGGATCAAAATAGGTTGAGTAAGAGTTTTGGTAGCCTAAAGTCCTATTTCATAATTATGGCTGTATTGTTCATTATTATTTTTGTAGCAGTAATTTTTATGGCTGGTATTTTTGCAGTAGGTGGGTTTAAATAATTTCAATATTATTTAATGGAGAGGTAGTTATAATCCTTCAATAAAATATCTAAGAATTCAAAAGGCGACAGTTGAGAATCGATTTTCAGGTGCGCCTTTATTTTTTCACTGGCTGCGGCGGCCATATCCATGTCTCCCTTTTTGCGGGATGTTTCTAAAATCGTTTTTATGGCGTTGATATCCCTGTCACTCAACCGCATGATTTGAGGAAAAGAGGGAGTATAAGTGTCGGCCACTTCCTGGAATACGGTTTCTTCAATGCTCGATTGGCGATTCGTTCGTATCAAAATAGTTTTTGCCAATATATCGCCGATCCGCTGTCCTTTTTTAGAAGAAATAACGAGCGCCACTTCTACAATAAAATAGGCCAGCACCGCTAGAATGATAAAGACCGATTCTGCACTTCGGCCGGCTCCCTGCAGGCCAATTCCCAATAAAAATAAAAACCAAATATCACGCAGCAGCCACCGGATTAAAAATTGACTGATGCTGGCACGACCGCCATTTTCATTAACAACCCGGAGGTTCATAATTTTTTTTCCAACACTCTGGCCATTCATCGTTATCTCCAGTACTACGTGGTAAATAAGTAAGGGTAAAAAGAGTATCAGTCCAATGGCTTGTAGATTATAGCCCATGTCATTGTCCATGAAATTTCTACCCATGGCAATTGATCTGAAAATTTCAATAGCGATCTTCAGGTAAAAATATTGTACCAGAATATCGATCAATAAAGCAACCAGCCTCCTGTAAAACTCAGGAATTTCAAATTCCACATCAATGTTGAAAGAGGTCGGAACTTTTATTACGGCCATTTTGCCGGCAATTTATTGAACCGTTAAATTAACTTCTTTCAGTTAAAATATTCCAATTTTTCGCATGAGGAATTTTATGCATTTATGGGATATAAATTTTCCCGTGTATCAAACACTCAGGTTCATCCGATGTATTCCCTGCTTTTCCGGTCAATCCATCGAAATCCAATAAATCGTGGTTCTATCTTATTTAAAAAGCAGTATTTTACAAAGCAAATAAAGGAATTGAGAGAAGCCCTTTTTATAAAAAAGAATCGTGACCGGTGGCTGAAAAACCAGCACATGCCCGCCGAAGACGCCGACGAGATGGCGCAGGAATTTACCCAACTGGTGGATGATCTTGCTTATGCCAAAACTTTCTACCCGTCCAGCAAAGTGACCCGGTATATCAATAGTGAAGCGTCCAGGATTTATCTCAGCATTTATAAAAACAGAAAGGAGGAATCGAGCCGCCTGGTTACCTTCTGGAAATATGATTTGCCACTTACTATCCGCAAACATCATAAAGTGGTATTGTTCTCTTTTGTCTTGTTCTTAATTTTTTTCAGCATCGGTTTTTTTGTATCACGGGAAGATGAAGGAGTAGCCAGAAGTTTTTTTGGCGATAGTTATGTGGACGAAACGCTGGAAAACATCGAGAAAGGAAATCCTTTTGGCATTTACGAATCGGGTAATCCCATATTAAGCTGGTTGCATCTGATGATACACAATATCCGTGTGTCATTGCTGATGTTTGCCTCCGGGATATTCGCCGGTATTCCAACGCTCAATTTCCTGGCGCAGAACGCTGCCATGGTTGGTATCTTCGACCAGTTTTTTGCTGCAAAAGGATTAGGTATCCAGTTTTTTCTTGTTGTATTTGTTCATGGAACGCTTGAATTGACAGCCATTATCATATCCGGCGCAGCAGGATTGATATTGGGAAAAAGCTTTTTATTCCCCGGTACAATTAAGCGGTTGGATGCGTTTAAACGCGGAGCAAAAGATGGTGTAAAGATCATGATTGGTTTAATGCCCGTTTTTGGCCTGGCTGCATTTTTCGAGGGGACTATTACAAGACTTTACAATGATATTTCAGTTCTCACAACTATTGTTACTGCTTTGTCTGTGGTATTTGTTATCTGGTATTTTGTTGTCTATCCCATTCAACTGGGTCGCAAAATGGCGGCTCAACTTAACGAGGAGGAGGTTTAAGTGACGGAAAGGTTTTGGAAATATCATATTGAAAAGGCAAAAAGACTATGCTTCTTGTGCCTTATACTCCCGCTTACATTTTTTGCAAGGGCACAGGATGATGTCAGAACAGATACAGCGGTGAAGTTGAGGTACGAGGTTGATACAGTCATTGCTGAAGATACTGTTGAAGAGGAGGATAGTGATATAGTTAGCAATGAAGATTCAAAAGATCAACAGGAATATTTCCTTCGAAAGGAATTTACGGGTGGATTTGGTGATAGCCTTGAATTACAGCGACACATTCCTGATACGGCTTTGAATGAACTGCGAAAGGATAAAGCATTTTGGTATGCCAACGAAGTGTTTAAAAAAAAGCAAGCAAAGCAGGAACAACCTTTTACCGCACAGCCCTTATTTCAAACTATTTTATGGATCGTGATTATTACTGGTTTTGTTGTTTTTCTTTTTATGTATCTCGCCAACAGCAATATAAGTTTGTTCAGGCGTAGCTCTGTTCTCGCTGCAAATGAAGAAGAAATGGAGGACACCGATATTTTTTCGATCGACTATCAAAAAGAAATCGGGACTGCTATCAATAGTGCAGATTACCGCCTGGCCGTCCGGCTACTCTTTCTGCAGTTATTACGTAATCTTTCTAATCGGAATATTATTGAATACAAGCCGGATAGTACCAATATGGATTATCTCCGGCAATTGCGTTCTACTAATTTATATGAAGGGTTTGCGTGGTTGGCCCGTAATTATGAATATAGTTGGTATGGTCATTTTGATATTGGCAGGGAAAAATTTGACCTGATAAAAAAAGAGTTCGAAAAATTTGAATACAAAAACCTGGCAACCGCTTGAAAAAATTCTTACCACATATTCTCATTGGCCTGGTTGTATTAGCTATTCTTTTTTTGCTTTTCACCGGCAATAGCGGAACAGTGCAGCGATTTGATGACAGGGTCACATTTCGTAAGCGGGACAAAATCCCCTATGGTACATTTGTGGCTTACGAAAGTTTAAAGCATATTTTTCCATCGGCATCGGTAATAACCAATAAACTGGAACCGGGATACTGGGATTCATTGTCGATGTATGATGAGCGACAGGCTTTGGTGATCGTCACTCCCTTTTTTAATGCCGATGAGAGTGAAATGAAAAAGCTGGTAAGTTTTATGGAAAGCGGCAATGATGTTTTTGTCAGCACCATGAAGGCGTCTTATGAGGTAACACAAATGCTGAAATGTGATATCAATGCAGCCGACGGACTTATTTATTATTTTGATCATTCCGAAGGGTCGGATCTGTTATCTGTTTCATTAAGTAAGCCGCCTTTCCCTTCTCATCCTGCTTACACTTATCCCGGGAAGCGGTATGATTTCTATTTCTATAAAGTAGATTCGACAACGGCGACTGTGTTAGGCAGCGACAAAAACAATAAGCCTAATTTTATTCATTTGAAAGCGGGAAAGGGAAACTTGTATATGCACCTTGCGCCCACGACATTTACCAATTATTTCCTGCTGCATAAAAATAATATTACTTATTATGAGCAGGCTCTTTCCGTTATTTCCCCTGCGACCGAAAAAATTGTATGGGATGAATACTATATCAATAAAAGGCAGGGAAGAGAGAAGAAACCTAATTGGTTAAGTGTGTTTCTGCAGCATAAAGAACTACGCTGGGCACTGCTTACGGGCCTTATTGCACTATTAGTATATGTGTTATTGGAGATGCGCCGGAAACAACGATATATTCCTGTCGTCAAGACGCCGGTAAATGACTCATTAGAGTTTGTAAAGACAATCGGCCGGATGTATCACGATAAAGGGGATCATAAAAATCTTTGTAGAAAAATGGCGGCTTATTTCCTGGAGCATATCCGCAGCCGGTATAAACTGAATACCTCGGAACTGGATGATGAATTTGTTAAAACCTTGCATGCAAAAACCGGTGTTGAAGAAAGCGACATTAAAAGTATCATACAGTTTATCCGGGGATTAGATCATGCAGACTTTGTAAGTGATAAAGAATTGGCATCATTTCATAAACAATTAGAATCGTTTTATAAAAAAGCTTAGCATGGAAGAACAATTATTTCAGGCAAGAACTGATCTTACTGCATTAAATGAATCTGTACAAACAATCAGGGATGAGATAAAAAAAGTGATCGTTGGACAGGATGAAATGGTGAAGCTAATCCTGGCTGCTTTATTGGCCGATGGGCATGTGCTGATAGAGGGAGTGCCCGGCGTGGCTAAAACCTTAACAGCAAAATTAGTGGCCCAAAGTATCAGCGCCGGATTTTCACGTATACAGTTTACACCCGACCTGATGCCTTCAGATGTATTGGGCACGCCGGTATTTAATCCGAAGGAGGGAGTATTTGAATTTAAAAAAGGACCCATCTTTAGCAATATTGTGTTGGTAGATGAAATTAACAGGGCGCCGGCCAAGACACAGTCGGCCCTGCTGGAAGTGATGGAAGAAAGGCAGGCTTCGGTTGATGGTAAAACCTATCTTATGTCTGCACCATTTATTGTGATGGCAACACAAAACCCGGTAGAGCAGGAAGGCACCTATCGCCTGCCGGAAGCACAACTCGACAGGTTCCTGTTTAAAATTATAGTTCCCTATCCCACAGAATCGGAAGAGATGACCATTCTTTCGCAGTTTCATCATATGGGAAATGCTACAGTAAATGAAATTGTAAAACCTGTATTGAATGGCGATACAATTAATGATTTGCGACACCAAATAAAAAATATCCTGATTGAAGAAAAGTTATTGCAATTTATTGCGAGGCTGATTCATCAGACAAGAAACCATAAGTCCATCTACCTGGGAGCATCCCCCCGGGCGTCGCTGGCTGTGATGAACGCTTCCAAAGCGATTGCTGCTATGCAGGGCCGCGATTTTGTCATGCCGGAAGATATCCTGGAAATGGTACCACCTATCCTCAGGCATAGAATAATTTTAGCACCTGATAAAGAAATGGAAGGCGTGACAGAGGATGAAGTGATCAATCAAATAATACATAGCCTGGATGTACCGAGGTGAGATGATGAGGAGTGACTTAATAAAAAAGATGTTTTAAGAACGACGAGTAATGAAGTCTTTTTTCCTAAACAATATTGCCTATTACATTGCCGGTGCTGCAGCCGTGACGTTTGTGATAAGCTATTTTCAGCCAATCTTGTATCGAATGGCCTGGCTGATATTGCTATTATTGATTATTACAATAATAGTGGATGCTGTTTTAGTTTATGGAAAGCGGAGAGGAATGCATGCAAAGCGTCAAACCACAGATCGGTTTAGTATCGGCGATTTAAATAAGGTAAATATAAAGTTGGCGAATAAGTATCCTTTTGCAGTAAGAGTAAGTGTGATCGATGAATTGCCGGAACAATTCCAGGAAAGGAACTGGCGGCGGAAAGCTAAAATAGAGAGTAATGCTTCGTACGAGATAGAGTATTCGCTAAAACCTCTTATCCGGGGTGAATATGCGTTTGGCGACATTAATGTGTTTGTTCATGGACCACTCAGGCTGGTAAAAAGGAGATTGATTTTTCCGGCAAAAAAAACTGTGAAAGTGTATCCCTCATTTATACAAATGAGGCGATACCATTTATTAGCGGTAAGCAATCGCTTGCAGGAGGCAGGGGTAAAGCGAATCAGGAAGTTGGGACACAGCATGGAGTTTGAACAAATAAAAGAATATGTGCGGGGTGATGATTTCAGAACGATCAACTGGAAGGCGACGGCCCGCAAAGAAACCCTGATGATTAATAATTACACGGATGAGCGCAGTCAGCAAATTTATTGCCTGATCAACAAGGGCCGCGTGATGAAGATGCCATTTGATGGCATGAGTTTGTTGGATTATGCTATCAATGCTTCGTTGGTCTTATCTAATGTGGCCCTGGTCAAACAAGATAAGGCCGGGCTGATCACCTTTGCTGAAAGCCTGGACACATTCATACAGGCTGACAAGAAAACCACCCAAATGAGTTTGCTGCTGGAGACCCTTTATAAACAACAGACACGTTTCCTCGAAGCCGATTTTGAAAAACTTTTTTCTGTGATCCGCAACCGGATTACGAACAGGAGCTTATTATTACTTTTTACCAATTTTGAATCGCTAGAAAGTTTGCAGCGGGAAATGCCTGCCCTTAAACGAATCGCCCGATATCATTTACTGGTTGTCGTGTTTTTTGAAAACACGGAACTCAAAGCGCTTACCACGATGAACGCCAAAAAGTTGGAGGACATTTATATCAAGACGATTGCAGAGAAATTTGCCTTTGAAAAACGCCTGATGGTAAAGGAACTTCATAAAAATGGAATACTTTCCATCCTTACTACTCCTGAAAATCTCACGGTCAATACAATTAATAAATACCTCGAATTAAAGACCCGCATGTCGATTTAGAGATTGGTGATGTTGGATTGGGGTGATGGAACATTTGCCAGAGAATTTTAACTTCATTAATGATTTTAAAGAGTAGGAGATTGTCTTTTAAATATCTGGTATCTGCATCCCGTTTCACTCCATCTTCCCGACATTTGCAGCATGAATCAATTTGAAGAAGGAAAATTATTGTTAATTGATAAACCGTTGCTCTGGACGTCTTTTGATGTAGTGAGAAAAATTCGCAACCTGATCCGGATAAAAAAAGTGGGTCATGCCGGCACGCTTGATCCGCTGGCAACAGGATTATTGATCATATGCACGGGAAAGTTCACCAAAAAGATCAATGAATATATGGCGCAGGAAAAGGAGTATACCGGATCTTTTACCCTTGGTGCCATTACCGATTCATACGACCTGGAAAGAGAACCAAAAGATTTCAAGCCAACAGAACATCTGACGCCTGCCGGCATAAAGGCGGCTACTACACCCTTCATCGGAGAAATATTGCAGGTGCCGCCTTCTCATTCGGCTATTCAAATAAACGGTAAGCGGGTATATGAGCTGGCCCGGCAGGGAAAAGAAGTAGTCATTGAACCACGTAAAGTGGTGGTGAAAGAGTTTGAAATAACAGCCATCGAAATGCCGCAGGTTTACTTCCGTATCGTTTGCTCAACGGGTACCTATATTCGCAGCATTGCCCACGACTTTGGGAAAGAACTAGGCTGTGGTGCTTATCTCAGTAGTTTATGCAGAACAAGAATCGGTGACTTCAAAATCGCGGATGCGATCAGCATGGAGGCATTTGAGAAAGAGGTTAGAGCAGCACAATAGCGTTAAAGCCGGACGTATCAACTGATAAATTTTAATATGTAGTTCATTAAATAATTACATAATTTCCCCTTCCTTAACTTTGCACCCTATGTCAAATGAAGAAAAGAAAGAAGAAAGAAGCCTGAATTTCCTGGAAGAAATAATAGAAGCAGACCTTGCGGCAGGGAAGTATAAAGAGATCATGACCCGGTTTCCGCCAGAACCTAATGGATATCTCCATATGGGACATGCCACCAGTATTTGCCTCAATTTTGGATTAAGTAAAAAATATGGAGGCGGCACTAACCTCCGCTTTGACGATACAAATCCTGTTACAGAAGAAACGGAATATGTGGATAGCATAAAAGAAGATGTCCGTTGGCTGGGATTCGAATGGGCCAATGAGCATTATGCATCCGATTATTTTGAAGAGTTGTACCAACTGGCCGAAAAATTAATTAAGAAGGGGCTGGCTTATGTGGATGACAGCGCCAGCGAAGAAATAGCCGAACAAAAAGGAACTCCAACGCAGCCCGGCAGGAGAAATCAATTTTCGGAAAGAAGTATAGAGGAAAATCTGCAGCTGTTTCGTGAAATGCGGGATGGAAAATATAAAGACGGCGAAAAGGTATTAAGAGCGAAGGTGGATATGTCGTCGCCCAACATGTTGATGCGTGACCCGATACTTTATCGTATCAAGCATGCACATCATCATCGCACAGGTGACAAATGGTGTATCTATCCAATGTATGATTTTGCACATGGACAGAGTGATTCCATTGAAAAAATAACACATAGCATTTGTACGCTTGAGTTTGTTCCGCATCGTGAATTGTACGATTGGTTAATAGAAAAGTTGGAGATCTTTCCGTCGCATCAATATGAGTTTGCACGTCGTAACCTGACTTATACAGTAATGAGCAAGCGCAAGCTTTTGCAACTGGTAACGGAAAAGCATGTGGATGGATGGGATGATCCAAGGATGCCAACCATTAGTGGAATGCGCCGGAGAGGTTATACCCCGGAGGCAATCAGGGAATTTTGCGATAGGATTGGGATCGCCAAACGGGATAATATTGTCGACGTGGGACTTCTTGAGTTTTTTGTCCGGGAAGATTTGAATAAAAAAGCGTTGAGGAAGATGGTGGTGTTTGATCCGGTGAAACTGGTTATCACGAATTATACGCAAGACGAGGAAATGCTGGAAAGTGAAAATAATCCTGAGGATCCAAATGGAGGAGAAAGGGAAGTACCGTTTTCCGGTGAACTTTATATTGAGCGGGAAGATTTTATGGAAAATCCGCCAAAGAAATATTTCAGGTTGGCGCCCGGGCAGATGGTAAGATTAAAAAGTGCTTACATCATTCGTTGCGATGAGGTGGTCAAAGATGAAAAGGGAAATGTCACAGAGTTAGGATGTTCCTATATACCGGAAAGTAAAAGCGGTGCCGACACTTCAGGTATCCATGTAAAAGGTACGCTTCATTGGGTAAGTGTCAAGCATGCCGTAACAGTGGAAGTGCGGGAATATGACCGTCTGTTTAAAGTGGAAGATCCATCATCAGAAGAAGGCAATTTTAAGGACTATATCAACCCCGATTCATTGAAAATTGTTAAAAATGCATTCGCGGAGCCGTCATTGAAGAATGCAAAATTTGAAGAGCGATATCAATTTATCCGGAAAGGATATTTTACTTTGGATAAGGACAGCAGTACCAGCGGAATTGTTTTCAATAAAACAGTGGGTTTAAAAGATAGCTGGAAACCGCAAACTGCGAAGAAGTAAGGTTTAAAAGTTAGTAAAACAAAAAGAGGTGTAAAATATAACACCTCTTTTCTGATTCTTAAAAACTAAACAAACCGTCCAAATGGTTATTATTTCCGGCGGTCGGCAATTACCATAATCAATCCCGCGACAATCGCAATTCCGCCTGCATACACAGGCCAGCCGATCCACTTATTTTCTTTTTTATTGACCTCCAACGGCCCCAGGTCTATCACCTTTTCCTCTGTCTGAACACTGAATCCACGAACTACTAACATCACAATTCCTACAACTATTAAAACAATTCCGACAGATCTCATGATCCTTTTTTTGTGGTGGATGTTAATTGAGCGACAAATTATAGGCCATTTTGCCTGGAGGCTGAAACCCGTCAATTTTCGACAAAAAGTGAAAATGTGTGGTTTTTTTTCTACACAAACTGGCTGACCGGACATTTACGACAGCCTGATGTTTTATACGTATAATATTTTAAATTTACACGTAAATTGTATAAATTTGGGAAAAATAAAAATGGACGCTAAAGTGACTTTAAGCTTTGACGAGGCAGTTGTGAATAAGGCCAAGCGATATGCTGAAAAGAACAATATCAGCCTTTCGAGGCTTGTTGAGTTTTTATTACAAAAAACAACTTCAGGTAATTACTCATCCCTTGAAGAGTTACCCATTTCTGATTGGGTAAACCAGGTGGCGGAAGGAGAAGCGGTCTATCTGACTAAGAAGAAAAGTAGAAAAGCGGCAAAGACAGAATATTTTTCTTCTAAAAAATAATATGCGAATATTCCTTGATGCTAATGTGCTTGTATCCGTGCTTAATAAAGAATATCCCCTATTCACTTATTCTTCAAGAATATTAAGCCTTACAGACCACAAAGGATACGAGGTATTTACTTCGCCCCTGTGTCTTGCTATCGCTTTCTATTTTGCCGAAAAGAAAAATAAGAAATCAACCAGGCAAAAAATTGGCTTGCTGTGTGAAAACTTATCTATTACCACTGTCAACGAATCGGCAGTAAAGCAAACAACTGCTAATTCAGCCATTCATGATTTTGAGGATGGATTGGAATATTTCTCAGCTATTGACAGCAAGTGCGACTGTATTATCACGGAAGATGTGGATGATTTCTATTTTTCGAAAATTGATGTTCTTACGTGTGAAACTTTTTTTGATAAACACCTGGTAAGCAAAAAATAATCCTTTTAACTCCAATCCCAACCGACAACAGCCCATTCATCCAGGTTATCACGATGGGTATGAATTGTTTTAAACCCAACTTTTTCATGTGCCCGAAGGGAACGATGGTTCCGGGTGGCTATTTCTGTAAGAAACAGTTCAAATTTGGAACTGTATATTTTTTTATGATGGAGATACAACTGTTCAAATAATCCTTTTCCTCTATAGTCCTTATGAATGCATACCTGGCCCATTACATAAAACGAATAACTATTGAGTGGTCTGTTATTCCATGTTAATGAATCAAAAAGCTGGAACATTGGTTCAAGATCAGGAATGATTTGCCGGCACTCTTTCAGCATCGTCAGCGCATAGCCCACAATTTTTGAATCGTCTTTGATGATAACAGAAGGTGCCAGATCGTTCATTTGTTCCAGGGTTTTGAGGCTATGTTGTAAGGTGACGAACCCCTGCGATTTTATTTCTGACTCATCAATGTGGTTAATTAAATTTTGTCGCTGCAAATCCAGGATTTGCTGTAAATCCTTCGTAGTCGTTGCCAGTGTTGCAAAATGCATGATCCCAAAAATTATTATAGTAGGGATTGTACGGAATAATTAATAAAAAATCCTTGTCCTCAAAATCATTCTTAACCCTGCGAAATGGAGGTTCTACTTGTACTCTCCAAATACCTCCCGCAACGTGTCGGCTATTTCGCCTAATGTACATTTATTCTCTACCGCTTCGATTACAATAGGCATAATATTACTCCCGTTTGAGGCTGCATCATTTAAAGACTGTAAAATACTATCGCATTTGGGATTGCTTCGGTTGTTGCGCAGCGTCCGTAATTTCTCACTTTGCACCTGTCGGATTGAGTCATCAATTCTGAAGCCCGGAACAGGTTCTTCCGATGCAGCTTTGAATTTGTTAACCCCAACGATGATCTTCTCGCCAGTTTCTATTTGGCGTTGATAATCGTAGGCACTGCGGGCAATTTCATTTTGTATAAAGCCCTGCTCGATTGCCGAAACGCTGCCACCCAGGCTATCAATTTTTTCCATGAGCTTTAATGCCGCTTCTTCGATTTCCCTGGTTAGCGATTCGACATAATAAGAGCCAGCCAAAGGATCAACAGTATCCGGTGCGCCACTCTCATAGGCGACGATCTGTTGGGTTCGCAAAGCTATTCTGGCCGCTTCCTCAGTTGGCAGGCTCAGGGCTTCGTCATATCCATTCGTATGCAATGATTGAGTGCCGCCCAAGACTGCCGCTAGTGTTTGAATGGTGACTCTTGAAATATTATTGAGCGGTTGCTGCGCAGTTAATGTGCTGCCTCCTGTTTGTGTATGAAAGCGCAGCATCATGGCTTTTGGATCTGTTGCTCCCAATTCTTTCATTATATTGGCCCACATTCTTCTTGCAGCACGGAACTTGGCTACTTCTTCAAATAGGTTGTTGTGTGAGTTGAAAAAGAACGACAGACGTTTTCCAAAAACATTAATGTCCAGCCCTTTTTCCAATGCAGCTTTTACATAGGCTTTTCCATTGCTAAGTGTAAAGGCAATTTCCTGTACAGCCGTGCTGCCTGCTTCACGGATATGATAACCTGAGATGGAAATAGTGTTCCATTTGGGAAGATCATACGAGCACCATTCAAAGATGTCTGTAATGATACGCATGGATGGCTTGGGCGGATAGATATAAGTTCCCCTTGCGGCGTATTCTTTTAAAATATCATTTTGAATAGTGCCACTGATTTTTTTCAGATCAGCGCCCTGTTGTTTAGCAAGGGCCACATAAAACGAGAGAAGTATAAAGCCTGTAGCATTTATTGTCATGGATGTTGAAACATCTTCCAGCTTTATGCCTTTGAAAAGAGTTTGCATGTCTTCAATGCTGTCAATTGCTACTCCCACTTTTCCCACTTCACCTTCTGCCAGCGGATGATCGCTGTCATATCCTATCTGCGTGGGAAGATCAAAGGCTACACTTAATCCACTTACACCCTGGCTCAACAGGTAATGATATCTTTTATTGCTTTCTTCCGCGGTTGAAAAGCCAGCATACTGTCGCATGGTCCACAATTTTCCGCGATACATATCTGCCTGCACACCACGGGTAAAAGGAAAAACACCCGGTTGTTCGTCAGCCGTTACTTGTTGATCGTTATTTTTTAAAGGAATGTCTTTATCATAGTACACCGGTTTTATTTCTATTCCGGAGTCAGTGTATCTTTTTTTTTCACTCATAGTTTCTTTTTATAAAATACAAGCCGGGAACAGCTAAACTGGTGACCAATGACTATTTCATTATTTTCTTGGCTTCATAATTCAATGCTTCCAGTACAATGCTATGCAAAGCTCCTTTTTTTTGTGTGATCACAAAGTCAAGCAGCATTTTGTTGAGGTCGGTACTGGTAGCTTCAGGAGCCAGCGTTGCAGCCACCTGGTTTATGATCAGCATATTTTGATCCTTTAGATTGCGAACCGCTTCCCAGGCAACAGGGCTCACATAGATCTGCTGGGTAGCATTATATTCACATTCCTGTTTTATGCTTTCCAACAATAACAATTGCATTTCTCTCGCATTTAGACCAGGTTGGTTTACCCGGCTTATAAGGTTGGGGATAGCTATTCTTTCAGCGAGCATCACCAATCTTTCATACGCTTGCAATTGAAGGGGTTTAGTGTTAAAATGATCTTTGTCGGTCTTTGGTTCTTTTTTTAGCTGATTGACCAGGTAAAAACAATAAAAGGAGATCAATAAGGCAACAAGGGCCATCAGCATGTTGATCAAGCTTTGATCCATAGGAAGAATGTATTTTGGTTAAAGCAAAAATAGGGAAGCTATAGTGAGTTGCAAGTGAATATGGTTTTTTGTTAAAGTATATTATTCGAAAACCCACGGGCTACAGGCTTGCGGAAGAATGTTTAATTTTGCGTAATGGAAACAACATATACAACTCCCGTTACATTAACCGCGGGGGCCATTAAAGAGATCAATAAATTACTGTCGGCTGAGGGATTTGACAAATCGCAACATTTGCGTGTAGGTGTCAAAGGCGGTGGATGCTCGGGTATGAGCTATGTACTGGGTTTTGATTCCAAAACAGAAAAAGACCAGGAATTTATAATAGATGGGATACCCTGCATCATGGATAGGTCTCATGAGTTGTACCTGGCCGGTATGCAAATCGACTGGCAGGACGGTTTAAATAACCGCGGATTTGCATTTAAGAATCCCAATGCCAGCAATACCTGCGGATGCGGGACAAGTTTTGCAGTTTAGATTTTTCTTCTACCCGGAATAGCTACTGTTATTATTGAAAAATGAAAGCCTCCAGGGCTTTTATTTTTTTGCCAATATCGCCATAAAAAAAGCCTGTCTTACTAAAAGACAGGCTTCACTATTTTGGAATATGAATTTATCAACTAGCTTCTTGCCGGTTGCGGTTTAGCCTCACTTTTAGTGATTGCTGCAGCCTTCGCTTCTTCTTTTTTACCGCTACCCATATCCAGCAGGATTGGAGCGGCCACAAATACTGAAGAGTAAATACCGGTGATAACGCCGATCAGCATCGCAAATGCAAAGCCTCTTGTTACTTCACCACCTACCAGGAACAGGATCAGGATGGTAATGAATACGGTCAAGGAGGTCATGATCGTACGACTCAATGTTTCATTGATCGCCCTATTGATAGTTTGCGCCAAAGGTGTGGTTGGATAAAGCCTGCGGTCCTCACGAATACGGTCGAAGATGATCACGGTATCGTTCATCGAGAAACCGATCACCGTCAGCAACGCGGCAATAAAGTGTTGGTCGATCTCCAGTGGGAAAGGAACGATCTTTCTTGCAAAAGAGAAAACGATCAAGGTTACCAATACGTCGTGCAATAAAGCTGCGATGGTTCCCAACGAGTATCTCCAGTCGCGGAAACGGATGAAGATATACAGGAAAATCACGAAGATGGCAAAGATGGTCGCTTGCACAGCGCCTTTTTTCAGGTCATCAGAAATAGTAGGCAATACTTTTTTTGACCCGATCTTACCAACCGCTGTAGCACTTGCATCCGCGTTATCAAACTGGTTAAATGTATAACCGGCAGGCAAATGTTTTTGCAGACCCACAAACAGTCTTTGCTTTACTATTGAATCTACTTCAGGGCGGGTATCAGTTATAAGATAAGAAGTAGTGATATCAAGCGTGCTGGCATCACCTACTGTTTTGATAGTTGGGCTCTTATCTTCAAATGCAACTCTCAGTTCTTCACGGATCTGCTCTACTTCTTTACCTATATTTTTATTAAAACGAACAGTGTAACTGCGTCCGCCTTCAAACTCAACACCATAATCAAATCCATTGAAGAAAGAAGCGATACCTAATGCCAATATCACAAAAGAGATGATGTAAGCTGTCTTTCTGAATTCGATGAATTTGTATTTCGCATGTTGGAAAATGCGGCGGGAGATACCAGTGAAATATTCAAGGTGTTTTCCTTTGCGGGTAAAGATATCACTCACCCAGCGGCTTACCAGAATACCACAGAACAAGGATAAAAGAATACCGATGATCTGCGTGGTAGCGAAGCCTTTTACAGGTCCTAATCCAAAATAGAAAAGGATGATCGCTGTAAGCAGGGTAGTGATGTGACCATCCAATACAGGTGGTAATGATCTTTTATAACCTTCATTGATAGCAGCGACATAGCTTTTGCCTTTAGTTAATTCTTCTTTTATACGTTCATAGATAATTACGTTAGTATCTACAGCCATACCAATTGTCAGTACCAAACCTGCAATACCAGGTGCAGTTAAAGTAGCGCCTAATCCCGCCAGTATACCCACTGTGAAAAGCAGGTTAAGGATAAGAGCTATGTTGGCAACCCAACCGCTGGTATTGTAATAGATCAACATCAGGATAAAAATGACGATGAATGACAAACCAAAAGCCATCATACCTCCGCGAATCGCTTCACTACCTAAAGTTGGTCCTACTGTTTGTTCCGCTACGATCTTAGCTGGTGCAGGAAGCTTACCGATTTTCAGCATATTGGCTAAATCTTCGGCTTCCTCAACTGTAAAACCACCGCTGATCTGGGATGTTCCGCCATCGATCACGCCATTTACATGCGGTGCTGAATAAACCAGGTTATCTAAAACGATAGCAATAGGTTTACCAACATTCTCACCGGTCATTTTGGCCCAAGCTTTTGTACCTGTGCTGGTCATTGTCATTTGCACTTCGGGTCTGCCGGTTTGATCATAGTCATGGCGGGCAGAACTTACTGCATCGCCCTCAATCTTTGCTTTTTCACGGCCAAATGTTTTGATAGCATATAAAGGGACACGATTGGATGTTTTATTATCAACACCTCTCTCAGGAATACCATACATCCATACCATTTGTGCCGGGAAAGAAGCCCTGACAGCAGGCGATTCAAGATAGCTGCGAACCAATGCAGTATCCTTGATGGCAACTGAACCGATAGCTGCCGGGAAGCGAGCCTTGCCTGCTTCATCCTGGTAAGGCTGTGTATAGAATGCAATATATCCGTATAAATGTTTTTTCAGATCAGCTTCATCGTTTGAAGCAACTGTTGGTGTTTTTTTGCTGGTATCCTCACCACCTAATTGAGCAAGGCCGCTTGAGTCTTTTTTAGTAGTATCTGTAGTAGACTTTGCAGTTGTAGTATCGACAGCATTCGTTGTTGTGTCTGCTTTTGAAGACTTTCCACCCATCATAGAAAAGAAAATGCCATCGGCTTTATCAATGCTTTGACCGAGCTCAGAAATATTGAATACTTCCCAAAACTGCAGGTTGGCGGAAGATTGTAGAATCTTTCTAACCCTTTCTTTATCCTGTATGCCGGGCAGTTCAACAGTGATGATTGCTTTCTCACGGTCAGGGTTGATATTGGGCTGAGCAACACCAAACTGGTCAATACGGGTATTTAAAATACGGAAGGTGTTGTCAAATGCATCTTTCGAAAGTCCATCCAATACGCTGATCACTTTGCTGTCGCTATCGCCAACTTTTATTTCACTGTTAGGCGTTGCAAATATGGAGGCCAGTTTACCGGAAGGGCTCAATTTTTTATACTCATCAGCAAACAAACGGATAAAGTTCGCATCGCTGTTGCCCTTACGTTTATTCGCATTGTCTAGTGCTTGTAAGAAGTTTGGATCTTTGGAGTTATTTGACAAGGTTCTCAATAAGCCTGTCATTTCAACTTCCATCGTCACGTTCATTCCGCCTTGAAGATCAAGACCAAGATTTAACTCCTCGTTTTTTGCTTTTTGATAGCTAACTGCACCAGTTATACCATAAGTAACAGTTTCGTCTTTTGTGCTATCGATTAATCGCTTTAAGCGATCAGCTTTTATTTTGTCCAGTTGCTCCTGGTAAATAGCTTGTGAGTCTTTGTTGCCGGGATATTTTTCCGCGGCAGTAGGATAGTTTACTTTAACATAGCTTGCAGCACGGGCCTCCAACTTTTTTTCGTGACCACGGACAAACCATGTAAACGAAAGCTGATAAATGGAATAGATAATCAGGAGGATTGTGAAGAATCGAACCAAACCTTTAAGTTGCATACGTTTTGGAGATTTACATTTTTTGTCTTTCGTTTCCGCAAAAGGGCGGGAGGCAAGACTTTACACTAGTTTTTAAGGACGGCAAAGATAGGGTTTTCAGGCATATGTTTGAAGCATGGTTTTGTGACTCTATTCATTCTGAATTTGATTGATTTTAAGTCAATTATATTTTGTCAAAATGCTCATCCCGCACCCGCATCAGTAAAAACCGTCTTTACTGCTCCCAAAAACGAACAACTGCCGGATATTGATATGCTACTGTTACTTTTTATTAAATCCAATTAAAAGAGGGGAGGGAAGAGATGTTATTTCGAAAAATGGGGCATTCACTAAGAAAATGGAGGTTGTCAATTTTGCTTCGATAAAAGAACTTCAAAAACTTTTAATGAAACGAACAATTGTTCAGAGCTATCACCTGCTGTGAAATGAGCCAACAATGATCAATAAGCCTATCGTCCAATGAAGTTGATGCAATCAGCAACCCTATATTTTAATCAAATAACTTTCTTGTTGACTTTAAATAAAGTTTTCGATTCATTCAAATCCATAATTTTGCAACCGCTTGTTATTGAGTGACCGCTCTGATTATTTTATCTATTCATAAATAAACCAACATGCAGTTATCTTCTCTCCTTGACAGGTTCGCTGAACCTGAAACATTAAAAATGGCAAAACTTGGCCGTGAACTCAGGGCTAAAGGTGTTGATGTGATCGACCTTAGTCTTGGTGAACCTGACTTTGATACACCTCAACATATAAAGGATGCAGCTATAAAGGCCATCAATGATAACTGGAGTCACTACACGCCTGTGCCAGGGTTTTTGGATTTAAGAGAAGCCGTATGCACAAAATTGAAAAGAGATAATAATCTTGATTATAAGCCGGAAAACATTGTTAGTTCTACAGGCGCCAAACAAAGTTTGGCTAATGTAATTCTTGCATTGGTGGATGATAATGATGAAGTGATCATCCCAACACCTTATTGGGTTACTTATTCCGAACTGGTAAAAATTGCCAGAGGGAAAGTTGTTGAAGTTCGCACCTCATTGGATAGCGGGTTTAAAATCACACCGGCGCAACTGGAAGCGGCGATTACCGATAAGACAAAAGTATTCATGTTCTCTTCACCCTGTAATCCATCGGGTGCAGTGTATAGCAAGGCCGAGTTGGAAGCATTGGCCGGGGTATTCAGGAAACATCCTGATATTTACATTCTTGCTGATGAGATTTACGAATATATCAACTTTGTAGGTAAGCATGAAAGCATTGCTCAGTTCGCCGATTTGAAAGATCGAATCGTTGTTATCAATGGACTCAGTAAAGGTTTTGCAATGACCGGATGGAGATTGGGTTATATCGCAACCAATACTGAAATAGCGAAAGCTTGTGAAAAATTGCAGGGACAGTTTACCAGTGCTACTTGTTCTATCACGCAGAAGGCAGCAGTAGTAGCTTTAACGACTGATTTGAAACCATCGCTGGAGATGACAAAAGAATTTACGAAAAGAAGAGCAAGGGTGATGGAGTTGATCAAAGATATTCCCGGTTTTATTTGTTCAGAACCCGACGGAGCATTTTATATTTTTCCGGATGTTAGCTATTACTATGGCAAGTCAGATGGTGAAACAACTATAAACAATGCAGCTGATTTTTCCATGTATCTTTTAAATACGGCGCATGTTTCGTCTGTGATGGGTGATGCATTTGGTGAGCCCAAATGTGTTCGCTTCTCTTTCGCTAACAGTATGCCCAATATCGAAAAAGCATGGGTGAGAATTAAAGAGGCATTAAGCAAATTAAAATAAAACAGAACCACGATTAAGAAGATTAGAAAAGATTTTTCGGAAACTGGATTTCGCCGGTTTCCTTTTTTTATGTCATATAACTTAACAGTAAATTTTCTATTTCCTGTTAATCCATTGTATAATCCTCTTAATCGGGGTTCTCTTGTACAAATCTTTTGAGAATCGAATTCTCCTCTTCATTTTTTATCCGTTTCAAAATTGCTTCATGATGGTTAAGGATAGTAGTGTCCTTATCAAACGGAAGTCTTTCATACATCTTTCCGCCGGGAAAATGGCAGGGAGAACAGTTCTTTACGAAAATGGGTTGAACCTGTTTTTCAAAATCAATCTTTTCTTCCTCTTTTGGGGTTATATTTTGTTCTATTAAAGGCTTTTTGTCTTTATTTTGAATGATACAAGTCTGTACAAGAAAGAAACAAGGCAGTATAATAAGCAATGGTTTCATACTTATTTTCCGGAGAAATTATTTTATCAACTTATATAAGTTAATAATTAATGATCATATAAAGTATGATTTTACAGCAATGGCAGGAATCCGTTATTTAGCGGACATTGTAAGCAATTTCTCATGTAATTGCAGTATCTGTGGTATCATCAGTTGCTGCTCATCGTTGATAATGATAGCATCGCAAAGTTTCATTTTAATCTCGTCATCAATTTGCCGGTTCATTCGTTGTTGCACTTCTTCTTTGGTGATCTTGTCCCGCTGCATGATCCGTTGTATTCGGAGTGGGGCAGGCGTATAAACGCCAATTACAAAATCGAGATGTTCTGATGAACCGCTTTCAAATATTAACGCCGCTTCTTTTAAGGTATAAGGAGCGTTTTGTTTTTGCATCCATTCATTGGCATCACGTATAGTAGCAGGATGGGTCAGAAAGTTGAGGAGTTCGAGTTTTTCTTTATTATTGAAAACAATTGACGAAATATAGGAGCGATTCAGTTTTCCATCTTTGTAGCTTTCAGGGCCAAAATGCTCAATAAGATTTTTCTTTATCTCCTCATCTTCATTCATCAATCTGCGGGCTGCCTCATCGGCATAGTAAACAGGTATTCCGAGCACTTCAAAAATTTTTGCAACGGTGCTTTTGCCACTGCCAATGCCGCCTGTGATGCCGACTCGTAGAACCACGATTTATAGGATTTTAGAAGATTATGAGGAGGTTAAAGATACATGAGTAATGACAAATAGGCTTGCCAACAAAAAAGAGGAAATCAGCCCGGCTAATTTCCCCTTACTCCATTTATGATCCCACAAATCGTGGTTCTGTTCTATTTTTTCTCAGTTGCAGCAACCGGCTTATTCAGTGCAGCGGTCCAATCCATACTGATAGCTGACTTTTCAATTTTCAGGTAGCTGCCGGGATTTACTTCGATGCTGAGTGTGCCATCTTCATTTATTTTATTGACAGTGCCATGTATGCCTGCGATGGTCACCACTTTATCTCCTTTTTGTAAATCCTCTATGAATTTCTTTTGGTTCTTGGCCTTTTTTGCCTGCGGGCGGATAAAGAACAACCAAAACACAAGGATCATCAATCCCAGGAAAATAAATTGAAAGCCGCCCATGCCACCACCTGAAGGAGTTGCCTGTAATAAATACGTGTAATTCATTCTTATTCGGTTTTATTGTTTAGTCTGTGATTTCTACTCTAAAGCTAAGCGGGGTCAGGGGTTCAGGGCTGGTATTAGCAGTTACAAAAACTTCTTTTCTAGCTTCGCCGTGTGGTCTGCCTTTGCTATCAAATTTTGCTTTGATCACACCTTCTTCGCCGGGTGCAAAAGGCTTTTCCGGTTTTTCAGGAACAGTACATCCGCAACTGGCGGTCACATTGGCGATCACCAGGTTTTTTGTACCACTATTTTTAAAGCGGAAACTAACTTCTACAACCTGTCCTTCTTTCACTTTGCCAAGATCCCTGTAAGTTGAATCGAGCCATTGAATAGTTGTAAAATTTGCTGAGTCTTTTGTCGCATTCTCTTTCTGTTCCTGCGTCAGTTCTTTCTCAGTTGGTTTATCTGCAGCCTGGCAGGAAAATAACCCGGCCGCCAGTAATACAAATAATAATTTTTTCATTCTCGAAAATTTGGGAATGCAAATGTAAAGGTTAAAAAGTTAAGACTTGGATAAGTTTAAAAGTTGACAGCAATCAAGCCTTTGTTAACTTTTTAGTTTGTCAGTTTTTTTATAATCCACCTTTTGCATTTTTCCCTGCTGTATCAATTCTTTGTGAATGTTATCGAGGATGCCATTTACAAACTGGCCACTTTGCACTGTGCTGTATTCTTTAGCCAGGTCAATGTATTCGTTAATCGTTACTTTGGGAGGTATTGTTTCAAAATAAAGGAACTCCGCCAGGCCCATTTTCATCAAGAGCATATCTAATACAGCTATTCGTTCGGGATCCCAGTTTTTTAATTTAGGCGTAATAATGCTTTGCAAATGATCAGCTTTCTCCATCACGGTCTGCAAGAGATTCTTAGCAAAGAGTTCTTTGTCAGGACTCAGCAGCTGCCTGAAATTAAGTGAGCCCGGTTTTTGAATATAACCGGCTAATAGTTGTACTACCATTTCTCCATCATCATTCCAGCCAGTGAAATTTTCTTCCAAATGAGAAATAAATAATTCATTCGCCAGCATCATGTCATTGAAAATAAATTCCATGATTTTTTTCTCCTCCTGTTTATCCCTGGATGGAGTGGCTGTATATGCCTTGTATTGGGGAGTTTCCACTAACGCAAGATAAATCTTGCGAATCAGTTCGGTATCAGTTTTTAACTGCGGCTTTTCTTTTTCAAGCTGTTCTTTCAACGCAGCATCCTCCAGCATTTTCCAAAGCACATCATTGCCTGCGATTTTGGTGTTTACGTTAAGGTCGTCGGCAGTTGGCAAATGCTTGCTGGCTCGTTTATGCGCCTGCGTTTCTGCATAACGGGCTACTTCTGTTAAAAACCATGTAATATATACTAATATAGAGCGGGTCTGGTTAAAATGTTGCTGCAAGATCTTTTGCGGCTCGCCGGGTTTCAATAATCCCTCAATCGTGTCGACTGTATACAACGTCTGCATCACTTTCACCCGGATATTTCTTCTACTGATCATTTTCTGTAAGAACTGTTTGAGGCTGCGAAGATAAGCGTTTTCAGCCTGTATTAACAAGAACAGTTTATGAACAATTGCAAGTGAATTTCCGATTTTTTTAGTTTTTAAAACAGCAGAGAAACTAAAAAGCTATCCATCTTTTAGTGAATAGCTTTTACCAAATAGTAGGGTTGTTTTTTACTCTTTGATGAATCGCAGCACGTCCATGCTGTCGCCTTTTTTATACCTGATAAAATAAATGCCTTTTGAAAGACTGCTTATATCAATGGTTTTTGTCAGGGAAGGAACGCTGATTATTTCCCGCCGTACATTTTTCATATCGGCTGAAAAGATTTCCAGTTCAGTTTTCGTAAGCGGGCTGCCAAAATTAATGGTGATTGTATTTTTTGCCGGTACAGGATAAACAAATGAGCGACTGGCAGTATTGTCAACGTTCAACGAAATTATTTTGCTGTATTCAAAATCGCCATCCCAGTCAATTTGTTTTAAGCGGTAATAATTCACGCCGCCGGCTGGCTTTATATGCAGATAACTATACTCTTGTGTTGTAGCAGCGTTTCCTTGTGAGCCGATCGCTGCCAGCAATGAAAAATTTATTCCATCCCTGCTCGTTTCCAAATCAAACTGGCGATTATTAAATTCGGATGCGGTTGTCCAGCTCAATAGCGCATCCTGCTCTGCATTCAATCTGCCTGTAAATTCAGTAAGCGTAGCCGGCAATGTTACACCGCCATCAACCAGGAAAAACCTTGAAAAGCCGGTAAATGGTGCCGTAAAGATTGTTGTTCCCGAACCCAATGTGGTGACAGTAGGGGTGACTAAGATGGTATTGCCCGGCAATGAAGCTCCCGCAGACGCAGCGGAGGTTTTAGCCAATTTCAAAGTCGCAGGATTTTTTCCTGCCAGCTCTGCATTATCAAAATAAAGTGAAATAGTATAATTAGTGCTGGCCCCGTTTGTGGTCGGCGTAACGGCAAAGACTTTGGCAGAACGTTGACCACCCTGGTAATTTATCCATGTTGTGCCGCCTGCATCTAATGATGAACTAACACACCCTAATGATGTACTCACATTATTTAACTGCATCAGCAGTTTATTGTTGTTGGAATAGAAATAATCAGAGCTTCCATTGGCGATATGATAAGTGGAGGTGGCACCTGCTGCTGTTTCAATAGATGTTCCGGTTACTGATGCGCCTAACTGGATGATAGGTTTTACACCATTCCAATACAAGGATACAGAACTAAATGAACCGGAACAGTTAATATTGTTTTGGAAAAACAGGTTTGCCTGTGAGGCTGTGCCTCCATCCAAATAGCAACCCACCTGGTCGGCTGCGTTTGCCGCATCGGTCGTAGTGTTATCATAACAAATTTCAATGGCAAGACTGTTGCCTGTCCATGCAAAAGGAGCAGATAAAGTGAAATTATTCCAGCCTGCTGTTGTTGAATAAGAGCTACTAGTAAAAACAGTGCTCATTCCGCCGATGACGTATACACTTCCATCTACAAGGTTTGAAATACTGGTATTGGCCATTTTAATTGTCAGGTTGGTGAATGGCCTTGTACTTAATTTAGAATATACGTATAATTGAAGTGAAGTAATGTTTCCAGGGTTTATTCCTGCGGCCAATAGCTCGTCTGCTCTATAAAGGTATTGTCCTCTTTGTCTTTGCTGTCTTGCGTCAAAAGGGGCGCCGGTAATGTAGGTAGAAATAGTTCCGACCGGGTATAAGCCCGTTGAAGTTCCTACCGGAGCAATATCGTTGTCGAAAACCGTCAATGTAAATGTCGGCGCATTAGTTCCTTGGCTTGCGTCGCCATTGCCGTCATTTACGGTAAAATCAAGGATGATCGTTTCCGCCGGTTCAGCACTTCCATCATCATAAATACGTATAGTAAATGATTGTGCAGTTGTTGATCCCGCAGCAAAATTGAGCATATCACTTGGTGTGGTGAAGCTTCCATTCGTGGTTACGTCGTAATCCAGTCCCTTCACAGCAGTACCACTATAACTGAGTGTTGCCGTGGCTGCAGCGCTGGGCCCGTTGCCAATTACCATTTGATAGGTATAATCCTGGTAAGTACGGCAACCGGTGGGCGTTCCGGTTGAACTCTCCGTTTGTGAAGCCGTAGCCTGGCTGAAATTGATTGTTGTTCCACAAGGGACAAGAGCTAAATTACCAGCGTCGATCAAACTTGATCTTGATGGGAGTGTTAACGCCGCCTGGGCCCTCGTTTTTTGGTCATTTGTAAAAAGTGTATAGCAATTTGTATAGCTCATGAAATTGCTTTCCGTATTTATAGTATAAGGGGTACTGGTACATGTGTTCGTGCCTGTACGACAGGTAAAGCTGTATACACCGGTTCCAGCATTGTAGTTATTATAAATGGGATCGGTGTCGCAAATAAGATCTCCATCGGTATTGCAATTAGCATTGGCGGGGCACTGCGTATTATTGGCAGAGCCGCGAAAAGGATGGTGGAGATTCAGGGCATGACCGATTTCATGCGGCAACGTCTTTTCACCACTCACCATCTGTGTGGCCAGCATGATCGTTCCATCCAGGGTAGAAGGCGAACCGGGGAAATAAGCGAAGCCCGCTGTGAATTGGCCGGAAGTGCCATCGGCGCCATCAATTTTATTTACAATCCAGATATTGTAGTAATCAGCGGTATTCCAACGAGCCAGGTCTTTTAAGGTCAATTCCGGGCAGCCATTCGTGTTGGAAGCATTCACGCCATTAGCAACATAGTTAGGCAGCGAAGAAGCGTCAACCCTGTCAATACCGTTGGTGGCGCCACAGGTAGGGGTACGCTGAGCAAGGGCAAATTGTATTTCCATATCAACTACGCCGCCACCTTCAACAGGTGCTGTCATACC
This sequence comes from Terrimonas pollutisoli, assembly GCF_029360765.1. Classification (GTDB taxonomy): domain Bacteria; phylum Bacteroidota; class Bacteroidia; order Chitinophagales; family Chitinophagaceae; genus Terrimonas_B; species Terrimonas_B pollutisoli. Next base: position 59,546 of record NZ_JARKNA010000014.1, read on the forward strand.
GGCATAGGTGCCGGCATAAACCTCGTTTAAATAATTTATAGCTCCGATAATCTGAGCATCGGAAGGATTATAATCAGAACCGATTGCACCGCCGGTGTGCATGACATGTACCACTACCGGGATTGTTACTGTGGATAAGGGTCGGACATCGCCGGGTTTCATTGCTTTTTGAGCAGTAATAAATTTTTGAATGGCGATATTGTTCAGCTCAATTTGCTTTGCGTAAGCCGGATTTATTTCCAGCAACCGGTCATGTTTTTTGTCGAAAGAACAGGGCTCCTGTGAGCGGAGGGGGGCAGTAAACGTAAAGGCAAATAGGGGCAGTAGTAAAAAATACTTACTCATAAGCGGTTTTAATAGAATATTGGTAGCTGATAAGATGTTGAAAAACTGAATCTTAGGACAGTTAATTCAAAATCCTGCGGAAAACTCGCAGTTGTCCACATACTTAAACGCTAAGCCTTTAATAATTAGTTTTTTGAAGGGGAACTATTTTTTGATTTACTGTAAATAGAAAAGCTGAAGGTTGTTGTCTGTTATAGAAAATGAAAAATTGACACAAGTTCTTTTCGGATTTTCTGACAGCCTTTTCAAAAAATATAAGCTGTTGACACTAAACTGCTATTTTTTCACAATCTGGCGCAATGGCATAATTATTAGGCTACCTTTGCCGTCCCGATAAAAACCAAGGCTGTTGACGATTGCAACAGGTGGTGGGATCACTATTCAAAAAACAAAAATCAATACAATTATGGCCAAGAAAGTAAACGTTACCCCCTTGCATGACAGGGTAATCGTGAAAGCGGCAGCAGCCGAAGAAAAAACTGCCGGAGGTATCATCATTCCTGATACTGCAAAAGAAAAACCTCAGCGTGGTGTCGTAGTAGCAGCGGGCCCTGGTAAAAAAGATGAGCCCGTGACTGTAAAGACCGGTGACACCGTTTTGTATGGTAAATATGCCGGCACAGAAATTCAAATCGAAGGACAGGATTACCTGATCATGAGAGAGTCGGATATATTAGCGATAGTTTAAAAGCCTTGAGCTACGAGCTAATAGCTTGAAGCTCATAGCTAAATGCTCAAAGCTTATTCCCATTTTTAAAACATTTTCAACTTAAATATTATGGCAAAGCAAATCTTCTTCGACATTGAAGCAAGAAATAGAATGAAGAAAGGCGTTGATACATTGGCCAACGCTGTAAAAGTTACATTAGGTCCTAAAGGCCGTAATGTAGTTATTGAGAAAAAATTCGGTGCACCTTCGGTAACCAAGGATGGTGTAACTGTAGCAAAGGAAATTGAACTGGAAGATCCCATTGAAAACATGGGTGCTCAAATGGTAAAAGAAGTAGCTTCCAAAACGGCTGACATTGCCGGTGATGGTACTACTACTGCTACAGTATTGGCTCAGTCTATCATCAGCGAAGGTCTGAAGATGGTAGCTGCCGGCGCTAATCCAATGGATCTGAAAAGAGGTATTGATAAAGCGGTTTCCCTGGTTGTGGAGAACCTGAAAGGTCAAAGCCAGACAGTTGGTAACGACAGCAAAAAAATTCAGCAGGTAGCCAGCATCTCTGCCAACAACGATGAAAATATCGGTAAACTGATTGCTGAAGCGTTTGGTAAAGTAGGTAAAGAAGGTGTGATCACCGTAGAAGAAGCAAAAGGTACTGACACTACGGTTGATGTAGTAGAAGGTATGCAATTTGATCGTGGTTATGTATCTCCATACTTCGTTACTAATAGCGAAAAAATGGAAGCAGAACTGCAGAACCCTTATATCCTGATCTATGACAAAAAGATCAGCGCAATGAAAGACATTCTTCACATTCTGGAGAAAGTTGCTCAAAGCGGCCGTCCCTTGTTGATCATTGCTGAAGACCTTGAAGGTGAAGCATTGGCAACATTGGTGGTAAACAAACTGCGTGGCACTATCAAAGTTGCAGCTGTAAAAGCTCCGGGCTTTGGCGATCGCAGAAAAGAAATGCTGACAGATATTGCTATCCTGACGGCAGGTACTGTTATCAGCGAAGAACTGGGTCATAAACTGGAAGGTGCTGATCTTACTTCTTTAGGCCAGGCTTCTTCTGTTACTATTGATAAAGACAATACAACTATCGTAGGTGGTAAAGGTAAAAAAGCAGATATCACTGCCCGTGTTAACCAAATCAAAGCACAGGTAGAAAATACTACTTCTGATTACGATAAAGAAAAATTACAAGAGCGTTTGGCTAAGTTGGCCGGTGGTGTTGCCGTATTATATGTTGGTGCTGCAACTGAAGTAGAAATGAAAGAAAAGAAAGACCGTGTTGACGATGCATTGCATGCTACCAGAGCTGCGGTTGAAGAAGGTATCGTTCCTGGCGGTGGTGTAGCTTATATCCGCGCCGTTGAAGCATTGGAAGCAAAAGTAAAAGGCCAGATTGCTGATGAGCAAACAGGTATGGCGATTGTACGTCGTGCTTTGGAAGAGCCTATCCGCATCCTGACTGCTAACGCTGGTATCGATGGTTCTATCGTAGTTCAAAAAATCAAAGAAGGTAAAGGCGACTTTGGCTTCAATGCAAGAACTGAAACTTACGAGAACCTGTTCAAAGCTGGTGTTATCGACCCAACTAAAGTAAGCCGTGTAGCATTGGAAAATGCCGCTTCAATCGCTGGTATGTTGCTGACTACAGAAGCTGTAGTTGCTGACAAACCTAAGAAAGAAGAAGCTGTTCATTCTCATGGTGCACCTGATATGGGTGGAATGGGATATTAAGAAGAACGAGGTAAGTAGTCGGAAGTACGAAGTCAGAGGACAGAAGTATGAAATCCTGACAAACATAATAGTCCCGTCTCTGCAAAGGGACGGGATATTTATTCCAATTATTCATAACCTTTTAAATGTTGTTGTATGAAAAAAGTTATTGAATCATTGCGTTTAAATGAACTGATGTTTATCGTGAAAAAATGGATGAGGAGAAACAGAGATGACAACGATGGGTTCAATCATCCATTTGCAATTTTCTAAAGGTATTATCCCGCTTCCGCAAGAGGCGGGATTTTTTATGCGCAAGAAAACGGATTTGACGGATAGAATAATGGCCTCAGATTCCGCGTTAATAATATTTACGTTTACCCGGACAGTGGTGGGAAAATGCTGCTGAAGCGGGAGCCAATGTGGCAACTGGTCTTTAAATGTTATTCAACGGCTGGTTTGGAAAAAATCAGTCTAAATACGTCCAATCTGCATTATCCCTGTTCCGTATTAAAAGTGTTAACTGGTTCCTATTTTATCAATATAACTCCTTCATACATCGATACAATTTGCCTGAACGTCGGTAAAGAGGCAAAAAGCCCTTGTTTTTTGTTTTGAGAACTATGGAAGAGCAACAAATTATTGATATTTTTAGTCAATCAAAGAACCTAAATGAGACTCATGCTTATTTCGTGCCGGGTTGGTTTACTGTTGCTGCTGACCACTATCTTTTCACTTTCATTGTTTGCTCAAAATAACTTTTTTGCGGAAGCCAGGGAAAGCGGGATAACAGCAGGCATTGGTAAGCGGGTCATTATTCCCGAAAAATATAAAACAGTTGTACTGGACAACCCTGGCCTTCAAAAATTTTTAAATTCAGTTTCATCTTTAAACGGCCTGGCCAACAGATCACAGGCCCCGGTGCTGGAATTGCCAATGCCCTATGGCGGAACCGCAAAATTTTCCGTTTGGGAAAGCGCCGTAATGGAGCCCGGTCTTGCTGCAAAATTTCCTTCTATTAAAACATACACCGGGCAGGGCATCGATGATCCTTCCGCCATTATTAAAATTGATTATACGGAAACAGGCTTTCATGCCATGGTATTATCCGACATCAGGGGTCATATTTTTATCGATCCCTATCGCCAGCAGGATTTAAAAAACTATGTCGTTTATTACAAACATGATTTTAACCGCAAAGAGCCATTCAAAGAAATAGGGTTGCTGCCGGCTGATGAAAAAGATAAAGTTAACCTCAACCGGCCGATGGGGGGGCCTTGTATTGGCCCGCAACTCAGGAACTATCGGCTCGCTGTCGCTTGCACGGGAGAATATGCCGTAGCGGCAACCGGTTTTACCAATCCTACGGTTGCACAAACATTATCAGCTATTGTCACCTCCATCAACCGCGTGGACGGGGTGTATGAACGGGAATTAGGCATCAGTTTAAACCTGGTAGCCAATAATAATTTGATCGTCTTTACCAATGCAACCTCTGACCCTTTTACCGCCAACGATGACGGTAGCGCCTTGCTGGACGAAAGTCAAACAGTGATAACCGACAAGATAGGTACAGGCAATTTTGATATAGGGCACACATTTAGTACAGGTGCGGGTGGCATCGCCCAACTTTCATCGGTGTGCGGAGGTTCAAAAGCGAGAGGTGTGACAGGTTTGACGGAACCTTTTGGTGATCCTTATGATATCGATTATGTAGCGCATGAAATGGGACACCAGTTTGGGGCTTACCACACTTTTAATGCAACAACAAGTTCCTGTAGTGGCAATCGCAGTGCTGAAACAGCCGTGGAACCAGGCAGTGGCATTACAATTATGAGTTATGCAGGCATTTGCGGCACCACAAACAATCTTGCCGTAAACAGTATCCCATATTTTCATGCCGTCAGCATGGATGAGATCAATACATACACGACTAACGAAAATGGGGCTACCTGTGCCACACTTATTGCAACAGGTAATACGGCCCCTGTCGCTAATGCCGGTAATGATTTTATTATACCCAAATCAACTTTTTTTAGCCTTACCGGTACTGCCAGTGATGCTAACAACGATGCGCTAACGTATTCGTGGGAACAAATGGATACGGGGCCGGCCGGTAATTGGAACAGCCCGACCGGAGATGCTCCCTTGTTTCGTTCGTTTGCTCCTGTATCTACCGGCACCCGTTATTTCCCTCAATTATCTGACCAGATTAGGAATAGTACAACTATGGGAGAGATACTGCCTTCTTACGGCCGTACTATGAATTTCAGGTTGACCGCCCGTGATAACCGTGCTGGCGGCGGAGGGGTTTGCTATGATGAGTCAGCTATTACTGTGGATGAAAACAGTGGACCTTTCGTGCTAACAGCGCCGGATGCTGCTGGTATTTCGTGGGAAGCAGGTACAGTACAAACTGTAACCTGGAATGTAGCAAACACCAACAATGCCCCGGTGAATTGTGCTAATGTAAGTATCCTGCTTTCATTGGATAGCGGTTACACATTTCCTGTTACCATTTTGGCAAGTACACCCAATGATGGAAGTCAGCAAATAATAGTACCGGACAATGTTACAACTAAGGCAAGAATAAAGGTGATCGGCGTTGGAAATATTTTTTATGATATCTCCAATAACAATTTTACAATTACATCAACGACTGCCGGTTTTAATTTCGTTATACCGGCATCAAGACAGGTGAATTGTGCTGATCCGGCGGCTACCACTGCGTCGATAACCTTGTCAACAGAATCGGTTTTTGGCTATGCAGTCCCAATCAACCTTTCTGCCACTAATGTTCCCGCCGGTTCATCGGTGAGCTTTAGCCAGACTACTATCAATCCCGGAGAAAGCACCGTTGTTACCCTGGATAATGTAAATGCATTAGCAAATGGTACATATACTGTTACCGTGGTAGGAACGTCCGGGTCAATTGTTCGTGAACAACCGCTGACATTTATTATTCAGGCTGGCGCTGGTCCTGTCATTTCCTCACAACCGGCTAATGTGAGTATTTGCGAAGGTTCTACAGCCAATTTTAGTGTTGCGTCTGCTTCTGACGTGAAATCATACCAGTGGCAGGTCAGCACGAATGGAGGAACAAGTTTTACAAATGTAAACGGGGCTAGTTCTCCTACGTTTACTATTAGCAATGTAGGTGCGGCTCAGGATGATAACCGTTATCGGGCGTTGGTGACCGGTCAGTGTAACGTAACTATATCTGCTATCGTTGTCCTCACAGTGCACAACGAGCCATCGGTTAGCTTGACGGCAGATCCTTACACGAGCTTGTTGCCTGGCCAGAGTACAACATTGACGGCCACCCCATCCGCATCAACAGGTGGAGTTGTGACAACCACCTGGCTGAAAGATCAAACGCCCATCAGTGTGACAGGAAATGAATTGGTTGCTGATGTTACAGGTTTGGGAAATTACCAGGTGCAAATTGCAGAAGCATGGTCCGATGGTAATACCTGCACGAATGAGTCAGAAATAGTTACTATCACGGCTACTGCCAGCGCAAGGCTGTTTATATATCCTAGCCCAAATAACGGACAGTTTACAGTTTCTTATTACAATGCATCAGGTGTCTCAACCAAACAGAGTGTCACTATTTATGATGCTAAGGGAGCAAAAGTGTATAGCAAAGAGTTTAGCTTTTCCGGCCCATACCAGTTGCATGAAATTGATTTAAGAAACAGGGCAAAAGGCATTTATTTCGTAGTTGTAGGCGATGCCAGCGGTCGAAAGATTGTCGACGGGAAAGTGCTGATAAATTGACGTTGCTAGTTGTTTGTTACCGGTAACCTGTAACCGGAAACAGGGAACGGTTTTTTATATTATTTTCAACTGGCTGCCCCCTCAAGTTTCCTTACCTTTGCGCCTCCAAAAATCAGTGGTAAAATATGATAAGCGTAAAAGACCTGAAACTGGCCTACGGCAAAAGAGTGTTGTTTGAAGAAGTAAATCTCAATTTCACAAAAGGGAATTGTTATGGTGTAATTGGCGCCAATGGTGCTGGCAAAAGTACTTTTCTCAAAATATTAAGCGGCGAAATAGAGCCAAACAAAGGAACCGTTAGTATTACACCCGGCGAGCGGATGGCGATACTTAAACAAAACCAGTTTGAGTTCGACGAGCATACGGTGTTGAATACGGTGATGATGGGGCATGCGAAATTGTGGAAAGTAGCAAAAGAAAGGGAAAGCATTTATGCTTTGGCCGATTTTACAGAAGAGGATGGCATGAGAGCAGGAGAGCTGGAAGCCGAGTTTGGTGAAATGGGCGGTTATACGGCAGAAAGCGATGCCGCCATGTTATTGGGTGAGTTGGGTGTAGAGGAAGAATTTCATGGTATGTTGATGAAGGACATTCCCTCTACATTAAAAGTGCGGGTATTATTGGCCCAGGCACTTTTTGGAAATCCTGATATTCTGTTGCTGGATGAGCCTACCAACGGTTTGGATATTGAAACCATCAGCTGGCTCGAGAATTTTTTGGCAGACTATGAAAACATCGTGCTGGTGGTGAGCCACGACCGTCACTTCCTGGATGCTGTTTGTACTCACGTAGCGGATGTTGACCGGCAGAAAATAAAAATCTTCACGGGTAACTATACATTCTGGTATGAGTCATCACAACTGATGGCACGCCAGATCAATGATAAGAATAAAAAGGTTGAAGAAAAACGCCAGGCCCTCATCGACTTTATTGCCCGCTTTAGCGCCAATGCATCCAAAAGCAAGCAAGCTACCAGCCGGAAGAAAGCCCTTGAAAAATTATCGATTGAAGAAATTGAACCAAGCTATAGAAAATATCCCGGTATCATTTTCCAGCAATTAAGAGAAGTAGGTAACCAGATATTAAATACTGAAAAGCTCACCAAATCGATTGACGGCCGGGTTCTTTTTAAAGATGTAACCTTTAATGTAAACAAAGGAGATAAGATCGCCTTGCTGAGCCGTGATCCGCTTGCTGTTACCAATTTCTTTGATATCATCACTGGTGAAACAACTGCCGATAGTGGTTCTTATGCGTGGGGCAGCACGGTGACACATGCTTACCTGCCACAGGAAAACAGTGAGTTTTTCAAAGGCGAGCTAAACCTGATGGACTGGCTTCGTCAATATGTTCCGGATCATGTGAAAGATGTTGACGAACCGTTTTTGCGTGGCTTTTTGGGTAAGATGTTGTTTAGTGGGGATGATGTACTGAAGAAAACAAATGTATTGAGTGGGGGTGAGAAAGTTCGTTGCATGCTTAGCCGGATGATGTTGCAAAGTCCCAATGTGATTTTATTGGATCAACCCACTAACCACCTCGACCTCGAAAGCATTCAAAGCTTCAACGAACAGTCTACCGACTATAAGGGAATTGTTTTGTTGACCAGCCATGACCATACATTTATGCAAACTGTTGCCAATCGTGTTATTGAAATAACACCCAAAGGTATCATCGACCGATTGATGACATTTGACGAATACCTGGCCGATGAAAGAGTAAAGACGCTGAAGGAAGAGATGTACAAATAGGGGAGTGGTGGGTGAGTGAAAAGAGAAAAGGTAAAAGTGAAATTTTTAAATCCTGCTTCGGTGAAGCGGGATTTTTTATAAAGTTATACTCTGTCAACGGCTGCGCATTGGCGATGTGGTGGCATTCATTGCTCGTCCAACCCGGAACCGAAGCTGATTAGCGATTTGTCGCTGATTGTTCTTGAGTCGCCCCGCTAAACTCAATGCAATGTAAGCAGCAGTTAATCCTTTTTTTTTGCGATTTCTTTTTCTATCATGTCAACTAAGTTGTCATACATGCCGCCATCTTTTTTTGTCGCCAAAATATCAGCAAAAGAATTTGATTTCGACAATTCATTTGCTTTTGTCGCATATTCTAATGCTTTGTATAAGTCCTTTATTAGCCCCAGTCCAAAGAAATAGCACGCAGCCCGATTAGAATATGCTTTGTGACTGTTTAAATTGATTGCCGCTTGATTATATTCAAGAGCCTTTGATAAGTCAGCAGGAATAGGTCCAAAACCTTTAAAATATATGTCACTTAGTTTATTTAATGCCCATACTTTATGCGACTGTTCATTACAATCTGCCAATTTTTCAAGTCCTTGGATGATTTCACTTGTAAGCTCTATTTTTCCATAGTCTATCAAATCATCTAAATGGCTGCGGAGCTTATAATCATCATCAAAAAAGTCATTGCTTATATCGGAATCTTCTATGTCATCAGATACCGATTTATATTCCTTATTTGGTGTCTTTTTGTAATCCTTCCACTCAACGACATTATCATTATCGTCAATCTTTAAATAGAACTCATCATTCCAGAAATAATCTTCCGGACCTTGTTCAATTAAATCATTCCAATTATCAGCAAATGTTTTTATTTCAGCTGTTTCATGCATTATAACAAAAACTTTCGGCAAGAAACTCATGTTATCATTGTCTCTAAGCATTACTAAGTAGTCCCCTATGCCATTTGTTGCAAATACAAGACCTTTTCTGCTCCACTCATTTTCAAAGTCAATAGAATGTGTATAAATGAAATTGTCGTCAATATCTTCTGGATTATCATTTACCGTCCCAAATAACCACTCTTCCTGTCCAAACTGAACTTCAGGCTTGTCGAGGTTTGCGATGAAATCAAATAAATACTTAGGAATATTATAGCCTAATTTTTCTTCTGTCTGCAAAAGTTTTATCATGGTCGATTGTAATTGTCCTTACGTAAATTTATGTTACATGCTCTACGATTAAAAATAGCAAATATTAATAATCAGCAAAACAGTATCATACATTTTGTACTTGCCTGCCGGCAGGCAGGTTGTTTATAGCGCCAATACAAATTGACCGGCAGTAACCGATCCATTAAATAAAAAGGTTGTCTCATCATTGAGACAACCTTGTATCGAAAGTTTAATGGTAAACTATTTTGACGCCACTTTCAGATCAACCCGCCTGTTTTGCGCTTTACATTCTGGTGTATCATTCGCAGCACATACCGGATGTTCGGGACCATAGCCAATGGCTTCTGTAATTTGTTTGGCGCCGGCTCCCATGCTGATCAATTCTTTCATTACTGCCTTTGCTCTTGCATCCGATATTTTTTTATTGACAGCCGCATCGCCAACATTATCGGTGTACCCGCCAATTTTAATAGAACCGGAAGGAAAGTTTTTGAGAATGATTGCTACGTTCTTCACCTGGGTTTGCGAAGCAGCGGTCAGTACTGATTTACCGCTTTCAAAATAAACCCGGTCAAAGCTGACCCAATTCTTTGTTTTATCAACCGTATCAACCGTCCATGCTGCATTGCTCAACATATTAAACAATTTGGCTTCCGTACTATTATCTCCGACTTTTAATATGGTTCCATCAGCCAGCTTCAATTCTATCTCCTGCCCGGTATCGTAAACATAGTTGCCTGTAACGGTGTCAAGCGTGCCACCGGATGTTTTTGCAAGGTCGGGATCTGAAACAGGTGGGACCGGTGATAAAGTGGTGTGTGCTGTATCATCAGTAGCAGTGGAAGTGCCCTCATTCGTACAACCTCTTTTGCTGAAAAACCAGATCAAAACTGCTACCACAACTACCAGGATGAATGGCCCCCGCCACTGACTGACCGATGAAGTAGCGGTTTTGAATTCACCCCCGGCATGTGCCGTAGCAGAAGGAATCGCATGGGTAACTTTGCCACCAATATCATCCAGGCTGGCGATGCCCAACGCCCCGGTAAGGTTTAGCCCGGAGGGAACAGCACTTAGGATATCATTTTTTTGACTTTGTAAAAAAGTATTCAAACCTGATTCACTCAGGTTGTTTTCTGTCGCATATTGACCAACCGGGGCTAAAGCCGCTGGAACGGCCATACTCAGCACAGTATTGGCCGATGAAGACTTGATTCCGGCAAAGCCTGCGATAGCATTGATAATATTATTTAGCTTATCTCCAAAAAGCGACCGAAGCCATCCCATCACTGTTGCTCTGACGCTGTCGGCAGTTGGAACGCTGCTATCAAATAACCCGGACAGGTTGCTTAGAATACCGCTTCCCGCCGCAGTTTTTGCAAGATCCAGGATTTCACCCTCACTTGTTGAAGAAGATTTATTCAACATGCCCGCCAATACGGAAGGTATAGCGCCGCCAATTGCTTTTTGGATACTGCTTTCGCTTTCGCCAAGTGAGTTAGCGGCTTTAGCGACCAGGTCACCCGGCAACAGGTTCTTTGCTGCGTCTGCTAAATCAAGTGCCATGTTCAGTGTTTTACGTGATGAATGAAACGGGGAAGGTGAACAGCAGGATAACTTGTTCCTTTAAGTTATGGCATTTGAATGATACTTTGATCATTTATCTTAATAACTTTTACTATCGCTGCTGCCAGCTAATATTTATTTCTTAACAATATTGTAAGTGAAAGTTCTTATTTCTACCTTAGTCTCCGCAAGCAAAAAAATAGTTCTTTTCCTTTCTGGGATCCATCTCCTTCCTTTACCTGTTAATCCTACCGGGAAAGACTAGTATCCGGGCCGTAGGTATGTAGCGCTGCTTATGATCGCTATATTCGGGTTGAAACCAGAAAACAAATAGTTTGGCTCTTCCTTTATCGGGGGAGCTTTTTTATTATATCAAGTTGGAGCCTCCATCTATCAGTCCCCCGGTATTTTCAGCAACACTTTCTTATCTTCCAAATAAATTGACTGCTATGAGTAAATTTTTTGTTGATGCAGATATTTCACAAGCCCATACCATTTCCACTGAAGTATACAAATCGACGCAGTTTTTTGAAATGGCAAAGGAAAAGATATTCGCCGCATCCTGGCAGTTAGCTGGTGATACAGATATGATAAAAACGAATGGCGCCTGCTATCCTTTTACTTTGCTGGAAAAGTTTATCAGCGAGCCTTTGCTGCTCACCCGCGATGAGAAAGGAGGACTGCATTGCCTGTCTAATGTATGTACACACCGGGGCAACCTACTCGTGTACGAATCCTGCCGGTTATCTAACCTGCGATGCAGGTACCATGGCCGGCTCTTTCATTTGGATGGGCAGTTTAAATCAATGCCGGAGTTTAAAGAAGTAAAAAATTTTCCTTCACCGGATGATGATCTGACCAGGCTTCCTTTATTTCAATGGGGAAAATTATTATTCACTTCGTTAAATCAGCGATATGACCCGACAGTTTTTTTTAAAGATATGATGCAAAGGGTTGCGTGGTTGCCTTTAGATGAGTTTCAGCATCGGCCTGATCTTTCCAAAGATTATTATATCAATGCCAATTGGGCCTTGTATTGTGAAAACTATTTGGAAGGGTTTCATATTCCTTTTGTACATGCCGGTTTGAATGCGGCGATTGATTTTACGGATTATTCAACCGAATTGTTTTATCCTTTTTCCAGTTTGCAGATCGGCATCAGTAAGACGGGTGAAAATTGTTTCGATCTGCCTTCCTCATCACCTGACTATGGAAAAAAAGTAGCTGCTTATTATTTCTGGGTATTTCCCAATATGATGTTCAATTTTTACCCATGGGGTTTATCTATTAATATCGTGCAACCGCTGGCAGTTGATAAAACAAAAGTCTCTTTTCGTATTTATGTTTGGAAAGAAGAGTTGCGAAGCACAGGCGCCGGAGGTGAGTTAGATAAAGTGGAAATGGAAGATGAAGAAATTGTGCAACAGGTGCAAAAAGGAGTTCAGTCCAGGTTTTATAAGCACGGAAGATATTCGGTTACAAGAGAAAGAGGAACACATCATTTTCATGAACTGCTGGCTCAATTCCTTCAATGATAAGAAAACGCCACGAATGACACGAATCGCACAAATTTTTAAAACATTTATCTGTGTACATCTGCGTTTATCTGTGGCCAGCTAAAAAGAATAGCGTTATTAGCCACAGATAAACACAGATTAACTCAGATTTTTAAAAGCCACAAATGACACGAAGTATAAAAATTGTTAAGTATTCTGTGTACATCTGCGTTTATCTGTGGCTCAAAAAATCAGGATGAATCAACAAAACTCACTGCAAAAAAAGATTGGCTTTTGGTCAGCAACATCTATTGTCGTTGGCAGCATCATTGGTTCGGGTGTATTTATGAAGCCTGCTACGATGGCTGCGCAATTAGGTTCTCCTGTTTGGCTGACGCTGGTTTGGATAATCGCAGGCCTGTTTTCTTTATTTGGTGCACTAATCTTTGCAGAACTGGGCGCCATGATGCCGGAAACGGGTGGCATCTATACCTACTTTCGCCGCATGTTCGGTGAGTTCTTTGCTTTTTTATATGGCTGGGCTGCATTTGCTGTTATTAATACAGCGGCAGTGGCAGCTATATCATTTGTATGTGCACAGTATGCCGATTATTTTTTGCAACTGCCCAGGTTTGACATAACAACTGAGCAAGCCTTTGTATGGCATATCCCTTTTATCGGCGACCTGTATCCTTTGCAAAACTTTGGTGTCAAATCGTTGGCTGTAGCGATAGTGATCATGCTCTCGGCACTAAATTACCGGAGTGTAAAAGCAGGAAGTTCTTTTCAATTAATTTCTACTATTGTAAAAATGGGTGTGATCGGTGCATTGATCGCAGGGATACTTTTTTCAGGCAAAGGATCTTTTCAAAATTTCTTCCAGGCAGAAAACCCCAAAGAGGGGATGAGTTTGCTTAGCGGTATCGTTGTTGCTATGACCGGCGCTTTTATGGCTTATGATGGATGGATCAATGTTACATTTATCGCAGGTGAAATAAAACAGCCGCAAAAAAATATACCAGGAAGCCTGATAGTAGGTGTGTTTGCCTGTATTATTATTTATGTGTTAGTAAACCAGGCTTATTTATATGTATTGCCGGTTGAAAAATTAGCCAGTTCTTCTCTCGTGGCATCAGATGCCATATCCATTGCATTAGGAAATACAAGCGGAGCCATTGTTGCGGCTATGATTGTTATCTGTACATTAGGTTCTGTCAATGGAAATGTCATGGCTAACTGTCGTGTCACTTATGCAATGGGAAAAGATAGGGTATTCTTGCCCTGGGCGGGGAAGACACATACACGGTACCATACACCGGGTAATGCTGTATGGCTGCATGCAGTCTGGACATCTGCCTTTATCATCACCGGGTCTTTTGATATGCTGGCCGATATGTTTGTATTCATCACCTGGATCGCTTATTTATTTGGTGCAATAGGCATTTTCCTCTTTCGCAAAAGAATGCCTGATCAGCCAAGACCTTACAAAATTTGGGGCTACCCGGTGGTACCCATCCTGTTTATTGCATTTTCTTCTTTTTATGTAGTGATGACCATCTGGAATGATGTGACCAATTATTTAAACGACCGGCAGCCCGTTATTAATTCTGTATTGGGATTGGTGATAACGGCAGTTGGGGTTCCTTTGTATTTTTATTTTAAGAGGAAGAGTGGGGGAAATTGAATGTTGGTTAAATTGCCCAAGGATAAGACCTTGGAAAAATCAATGAATATTTTTTATGAAGATTAAAAATATATTGATAGTGTTGTTTGTGATAGTCTGTGTAATCTCAATATTTGGAGTAATTTTTAAAAAGGAGCATAAGGTTATATTAATAAAAGATATTGCTTCAATATCTTTTAACGATTCAATAATATACGTTCGATACTACAAAGATGACTATGGCCCAGGAATAGAAACAAGAGTGAAAAATTTTGATACCTCATTTTGCTTTAGCGGAATAAATCATAAACTAAATCTTTTGTATTTTGACTATGCTAAAAAAGGGGATGTTATTCTAAAAGAAAAAAACTCCGATAGTTTTTATATTAAGCGAAATGATACTATCCTTGGTTTTATATTATTTAAGTGTCAGTAGAAGAATTACACTGCCCAAGCTATACGAAGCGTCTTCGCTTCGTATAGCCATTATGTGGCTTCCAGCCACGTACGTAAAGACGGAAAATACTTACATCATTTTCTGTATCAATTTTCCCAACATCATCAACCCGTAATCGGCATCATCATCCCAGGGTTTACCAAAACTGATACGGATACAGTTGCTATAATTACAACTGGCCGAAAATATCTTTCCCGGCATTATGGATATATGATGCTTCATCGCTTCTGTCCTCAACTTAAAGCCATTCACTTTTTTATTTAATTGCACCCACAATACAAATCCGCCATGTGGCCGGGATACTTTTGTATCCTCAGGAAAATATTCAATGATGGCCTGCATATACCGAAGGCATTGGGTGTATAAGGCTTTACGCAAATTTTTTAAATGATATTCATAGCGGCCATTCTGCAGAAAATGCGCCATAGCGGCCTGTGTAAGAGTGGGAGAGCTGATATTGTGTATTCTTTTTATTTGCTTTACCTGTTCTAAAAATTTTCCAGGAATGGTCCAGCCAACACGATAACCTGGCGCCAGTGACTTGGTCAATGAAGAGCAATGCATCACCATTCCCTTGGTATCATAATACTTGCAGGTACGTGGCCGGTTTTTCCCAAAATATAATTCACCGTAAATATCATCTTCTATCAATGGGATATTATGCTTTGTAATGATCTCAACCAGTTTCTTTTTGTTCTCATCGGGCATGCACCCGCCTAATGGGTTATTAAAATTGGGTATCACTACGCAAGCCTTGATCGGGAATTTTTTAATCACTTCCTGCAAACAATCCAGGTCGAGCCCGCTAACAAAACAAGAAGATATTTCCACTACTTTCAACCCCATGTTTTCAATAGCCTGGAAAATGCCGAAATAATTGGGTGATTCCACAGCTACGGTATCTCCCGGTTTGGTAACAGC
Organism: Terrimonas pollutisoli; assembly: GCF_029360765.1. GTDB lineage: Bacteria > Bacteroidota > Bacteroidia > Chitinophagales > Chitinophagaceae > Terrimonas_B > Terrimonas_B pollutisoli. Next base: position 75,083 of record NZ_JARKNA010000014.1, read on the forward strand.
CTTTAAACAGATCGTGATAGCTTCAAGACAACCGGTAGTAACCAATACTTCATCAGGTTTTATCTTTCCACCCCAGTTAAAAGCCAGCTTGGTTATTTGCTTACGCAATTCAATATTGCCCTGTGTATGTTCATAGCTGATGCAGTGATCCTTACTGTTGCGCAAGGCATGCATTACCGATTTATTGATTTTGGCGGCAGGTAATAAGGAAACATCGGGAACAGCCATTGCGAGATTGATTACTTTGTCATTGTGTGAAGCAATATCAGAGTAGATCGAAGAGATCATTTCCTTTACACTCACATCATGTGATAAAACATCAGGCTGTATGATCTTTGGCAAATCAGGAAATCGCCGTTGGTTGAAACGAACATAGTATCCTGATTTAGGTCTTGATTCAATCAATCCCTTTCCTTCCAAATGATAATAAGCCTGGAAAGCCGTGCCCATACTGATGCCGTACTCTTCACTCAGTAAACGAACCGAAGGGAGTTTGTCACCGATCTTCAACACATCATCAGTGATCATTTTTTCAAGACCCGTTGCTACCTGCATGTACAGGTGGTCATCGGTAGTAAAGTTTGCTTTGCCCATAATGTTAAAAAATCTGATCTAGTCAAAAATACAAAAACTGAATCTGTTTTTTACTAAATAATCGGCCAAAATTTGTACAGGATTTTAAAGGGGCCATTTAAAATCGCAAAAAGCGGGTTGTCGCAGGCAGTTGCAATAAACAATTTTACAGAATTAATAATTAGAGGGACTAAAGATGAAAAGGGAACTACATAAAGCATATTTCGCATTGGGATTGGTAAGTTTTTTTTGGGGTACTACCTATATCGCATCAAAGATAGGAGCTGAGAATATGCCCGGTCTATTTGTATCAGGCCTGCGACAGTTTATGTCCGGGCTTATACTGGTTGCTTACTTTTTAATACGGGGGTATCAATTGCCGGGTTGGGATGTATTGAAGAAAATCTCCGTGCAAAGCATATTCATGCTCTGTCTTGCGAATGGCTTACTCACCTGGTCGTTAGAATATATCAGCGGGGGATTGGCTGCTATCATTGCTGCCCTGGTTCCTTTATTTATTGCTTTATTCACAGTATGGCTTTCTAAATGTGCAAAGATCACCCGGTGGATGGTCGTTGGGTTGGTGGTAGGGTTTGCAGGTGTGTTTACCATCTTTTATGATTACCTGGCACAATTGCAAAGCAAAACATTTGTGTTTGGTGTGATACTGGCCCTGCTTTCCACTTTATCATGGTCGTTCGGCACGGTATATACATCCAAACAAAAGCCACCAATTGATATTTTATTCAATGTGGGTTTGCAGATGCTGATAGCAGGAATAGTAGTGTTGATGGTTTGTGGCATCACCGGTAAATATATCAGCCTTGCAGATGTGAACCGGGATTCATGGCTGGCGCTGATCTACCTCGTTGTATTCGGTTCGTTGGTAGCCTATTCTGCCTATGTGTTTGTTATAGGTAAGTTACCCCCCACCCAGGTATCAATATATGCCTACATTAATCCTATAGTAGCAGTGGTGATAGGCTGGCTGCTGCTGTCAGAAAAAATGAATGCCAATATGATCATAGGTACACTAATCACTTTAGGCGGCGTTTATTTGGTTAACCGTGAATTCAAAAAAGTAAAACAATGAGTGAAATTAAAATTGTGGATTACCGACCTGAACACCAACCGTATTTCGAAGCCTTTAACCGTGTGTGGATAGAAGAATTGTTTGAAATGGAACCGGTTGATGAGTGGGTGCTGACCAATCCAGAAGAAGCAATTCTAAACGATGGCGGCGCTATATTAATGGCGGAGTATAACGGGACAATTGCCGGAACGGTGGGTCTTCGAAAAGTAGACAGTAACGTTTACGAGTTTACAAAAATGGCTGTCGATAAAAATTATCGTCGGTTGGGTATCGCAGAAGCTATCAGCTATGCAAGTTTTAAAAAGGCAAAAGAATTGGGTGCAAAGAAAGTGATACTCTATTCTAATACAAAAAATGCCGGGGCTATTAAATTATATGAGAAGATAGGTTTTCAGCATGTGGATGTGGAGCAAGGAGTTTATAAAAGAGCCAATGTAAAAATGCTAATAGCTATAAACGATGCGCTGGATGCAGTAAAGAAATATGATGAACTGATTTCAATTCTAAAATAATAACGTTTAAGGTTGAAAGGGGCCGAAGTTTCAGAAATAATAAAGGTGACGACAGCCTTAGACATCGAATAAATTAAAAGAGATGAAAAAAATGAAAAAAATTGGACTTGTTGGAGGAATAAGTTGGGTATCAACGATGGACTATTACAAATTTATAAATGAAGGAATCAATGAAAAACTAGGTGGGCTAAATTTTGCAGAATGTATAATTTACTCATTGAATTTTGGCGATATTCAAGAGAAAAGTTGGGAAAATTCTTTTGACTTGCTTCTCAATGCTTGTGGAAGTTTAAAAAGAAGTGGAGCGGATGCTATAATCCTCTGTGCCAATACTGCCCATCTATTCGCAGACAAAGTTCAGGAAAAAATAGAATTACCTATAATTCATATTGGAACAGAAACTGCAATTGTAGTAAAAAAAAGAGGGTTAAAAAAAGTGGGACTATTGGGAACAAAGTTTACAATGGAAATGGAATTTTACATAAAAAAACTTGAAGAAAATGGTTTAGAAGTTTTAATACCAGATAAACAAGAAACACGAGATTATATTCAACATACTGTAAAAGAAGAATTGGGCAGAGGAGTAATTAAGGCAGAAACAAAGGAAAATTACATTTCTATTGTAAAAGATTTAGTTGGACGTGGAGCAGAAGGAATAATATTAGGATGTACTGAAATTCCAATGTTGATTGGCCAGGCAGATTTTTCAATACCACTATTTGATACAACAAAAATTCATTCACAGGCAGTAGTTGAATATGTACTTTCAAAAAATTGAAACAGACGAAAAAGAACAAAAGGCTGCCGTTTATATGAGTATTTGCAACAGCAGCACAGGACATTAGAGCAATCGGCACAACATCTAAAAAACTTTTCCAAAGAATAAACTTTAAAACTAACTCAACTATGGCCATAAAAATTAATCAGGCTGATGTTTCGCATACGGCGATCATCGCCACGATCGGTAAAAAATCTTTCCGCAATGCATTTGAACATTTATTTAAAAGCAAAGAAGAATTATTTGAATACCTGGAACACACATACGACCCGTTGAAGCTCAGTAAAAGTTTGCGAAAGGAGAATAATATATACCTGCTCGCTTTCGCAGATGAAAGGCCGGTCGGTTTTGCTAAAGTAAAAAAGCATTCACTCAACGACCAGATCGAATCAGGTGCACAAATGGAATTGCAAAAGATCTATGTGCTTCCCGAATGGCATGGCCATGGGATTGGAACTTCCCTGTTAAAAGAAGTTAGAAATATAGCCAGGGAAATTTATCCTGACTATCTCTGGCTTGATACACATGTGAGTAATGAAAGTGCTATCCGATTGTATGAGACTAATGGCTATAAAAAAATGGGGACTTATTCTTTTACCATTGGCACACAAACTTTCGATTATTACCTGATGGGACTGCCTGTCGCATTTAAAGTAACTACTGCTTGTTAAACCTTAAATCAACAAATATGGAATTGTTAACTGAGATCGTTGCCCGTGAGACAACTCATTCAAAGATCAATGAAGTGGATTTCGATAATCTTGAATTTGGAAAATATATATCGGACCACATGCTGGTATGTGATTACGACGAAGGCCAATGGCAACAGCCAATGATTGTTCCTTTTTCAAATCTGTCACTGAGTCCTGCGACATTAGCGTTACACTACGGACAAACAGTTTTTGAAGGCATGAAGGCTTTTCGCATGGCTGATGGGCGAATTAATATTTTCCGGGTCGATAAACACTACGATCGGTTTGTAAAATCATTGGAAAGAATGTGTATGGCTGTTCCTCCAAAAGAAATATTTGTTGAAGGATTAGCTAAATTGCTGGAAATAGATAATGCCTGGGTTCCCTCTCAAAAAGGCGCTTCGCTGTATCTACGTCCCTTTATGTATGCCAGCGAAGCAAAATTTGGAATTAAAATTTCAGATCAATACAGGTTCATCGTGTTTTCCGGTCCGGTTCCCGAGTTATATGCAAAATCAATTCGGGTAAAAGTCGAAACTGATTATTGCAGGGCTGCAAAAGGAGGAACGGGTTTTGTGAAATGTGGTGGTAACTACGGCGGTGCTTTGTATCCTACTCAATTGGCAAAACAGCAAGGTTATGATCAGCTTCTATGGACAGATGCCAGCGAAAATAAATTTATCGAAGAATCGGGGATGATGAATGTAATGTTTGTGATCAATAATACTTTGGTGACAGCTCCATTGTCTGATTCTATATTGGATGGTGTAACCAGAGATTCTTTATTGACCCTGGCAAATGATATTGGATGTTCAGTGGAAGAACGACCAATCAGTGTTGAAGAACTCGAGCAAGCTTTCCGCAACAACTCCATCACCGAAGCATTTGGAGCCGGCACGGCTGCCGTAGTAGCACCCATCCAAACGATTCATATTAATGGGATAGACTTTCAGTTGCCGTCGTATACCAATGAAAGTATTTTAAACAAACTCAAACAAAAATTAGAAAGAATAAGAACGGGGGTTGAGGAGGATATTCATAAATGGAATTATACACTGTGATTTTTTAATCAGCCCATGATCCGGGGATTGACTTTAGGGTCAATCCCCTTTTAATTTTTCTTATTTAAAAAACTAATATGAATGCGGATTAGTTTCCCCTGACTATTGCCTTTTCCTCACATTTTTTTTAGCATAGTTAAACCCCCGGTTTATCTTTGGGTCTTAAGATGCATTAACGCCAGCCAATTGCTTTAATTCCAGGGCGATCGATAAAGCTGGCAGCATCTTTGTCCTATGGACAACATATTTTAAACTGTACAATCATGAAAATGAAAAAAATTATTGTTTGTGCCACTTTGTCATCAGTAGCTTTTCTTAGTTCTTATGCTCAAAACTCTTCGGCTATTCTCAGGGGAGGTGTTAATCTCGCTAATGTGTCCGTGACCGACAACGGCGGAATTGATGATGCCAAAATGTTAACCAGTTTCCAGGTAGGAATTTTGGGAGATATTAACCTGACTTCTTTCCTGGCTTTGCAACCCGGGCTTACTTTTACAGGAAAAGGAACAAAAACGCAACGCGGTAAGGAAGGTGATGCTGGTTATTTCCGTGCCACTTCTAATCCATATTATGTGGAAGTCCCGGTAAATCTAGTTTTCAAAACTCCTACTGGTCAAAGTAATTTTTTTATTGGTGCTGGCCCCTATATTGCGATGGGCATTGCGGGAAAAAATAAAATTGATGGAAGAACATTACTTGGTGCCACTTACCATAGTGAAAGAAATATAGAGTGGTCAAACGATGATCCTACTACATTAAATGAAGAAGAGGGATCTGGTTTTGGCATCATGAAAAGATTTGACTATGGTCTGAATGGTACTGTTGGTATCGAGGCTTCCAAAATGGTGATCTCGGCTAACTACGGTCTTGGTCTTGCCAAATTGCAATCGGGTAGTGGTGGTTCTGGTGATGACAATAATAACAAGCACCGGGTGTTAAGTTTTACTCTTGGATTTAGATTATAAGCAGTCAACAGTTTGTTTAGTTTAAAGCAATGATCTCCCCAGGTCATTGCTTTTTTGTTGCCCGCCAGGCTCCGCCATTCAACTAATACCTATCTTGCGGCCTTTAAAACAAATATGTATGCGTTGGATGAAATGGGTAGGAGCCGGTGCCGCCCTGCTTTTGATCATTGCCTGTTTTTTTACATGGATAGTTGTTCCTTCAAAAAATATCGTGGTAAGCGGAGTGGATGCAACGGGTACCAGCTTTGGCAAGCCTGGTTATTTTCACTTGCTCTTCTCCTTCTTTTTTCTTCTTTTTTCTTTTATTCCGAAGATTTGGGCCAAGCGAACCAATTTGTTGGTAACTGCACTAAACCTTGCCTGGGCCATGAGAAACTATTTCATCATTTCAGCTTGTCGTGGTGGTGAGTGTCCCGAAAAACACGTTGCTTTTTACCTGGTAATAGTGGCCTCCATCATTATACTGGTAGCAGCTCTCTTCCCGGATATTAAAATACCAGCAGAAAAAAATAAGGTGTAAATTTTTTGCCTGCAAAAGGTCCAGGGACCAGGTGTCAGGCTTCAAATAATTTTGCCACACCAAATGCTGCGCTTGCGGCCAGTGCGCCAATTAAAGTAACTCTTAATGCTCCCCACCAGGGATTAACCCCCGTGATCCTGCTTTTAAAATAACCGAAAATAAAAAGACAAAGCAGTGTGAGGATTACCGAAATCTCTAATGCCTGCAAAGGAGTGTCGCTAAAAAAATAAGGGCTTAATGGAACGAGTCCGCCTACGGCATAGGAAAGGCCAATATTTAACGCAGATTTGGTGGCCCGTTTCGGATCAGGTTTGTCAAGGCCCAGTTCATATTTCATCATGAAGTCCACCCACTGTTTTTTATCCCTGGCGATTTCTTCGGTGGCTTTTGCCTGCATTTCCTCGCTGAGCCCGATATTGGCAAAAAAGGTTTTTACTTCCTCCTTTTCTTTCTCGGGTACTACATCCACTTCTTCGTATTCTCTTTTTAATTCTGTTTGGTAATGATCAATCTCTGTTTTACCGGCAAGATAACCGCCTAACCCCATGGCAATCGATCCGGCTGCGATCTCTGCAATGCCAGCAATTACGATAATAGAATTGGAAGCAACTGCGCCACTAAGACCTGCCGCCAATGCAAAAGGGACCGTAAGGCCATCGCTCATTCCAATGACAACATCCGTGAGAAATTTACTGCTGCTTAAATGCTTTTCCTCGTGGTGAAGGTGGGTATCCATAGTGAGAGTTGCCAGTTATCGATTACATGTTACCGGTAACTGACTCTTGGTTAATTCTTAAAATTGAAAATTTTTCTTTTGCTCGCAACAGGAAACCGGCAATCGGCAACTGGTAACCGGTAACTACTGTCGCTAATTAATCCAAACAAGATAATGATTTACCAATGATCTGCACACAGTCAACTATTTGTTCTTTTGTTATGATCAAAGGAGGTGCAAACCTGATCTTATCACCATGCGTTGGTTTAGCCAGCAACCCGTTTTCTTTTAATTGAAGACAAAGTTCCCAGGCCGCATCTTTGTTGGCATGTTCAATCACAATTGCATTTAATAATCCCTTTCCCCGAACAATGTGTATATGATTTGACTGTAGCGATGCTAATTCATTTCTTAGAATTTCTCCCATTGCTTCAGCGTTCCCGGCCATGTTTTCGTCTTTCAATACCTGTAGGGCAGTTATCGCTGTTTTGCAAGCTAAGGGGCTGCCGCCATAGGTTGACCCATGTTCACCCGGTTTAATTGTTAACATGATCTCATCATCGGCTAATACAGCACTTACCGGCATCATACCGCCGCTTAGTGCTTTACCCAATAGCAAAATATCCGGTCTTACATTTTCATGATCGCAAGCCAGCATCTTTCCGGTTCTTGCAAGACCTGTTTGAATTTCATCTGCAATAAATAAAACATTGGCTTGTTTGCAGAGTTGTTTGGCTTTTGACAAATAACCATCATCAGGAACTTTTACACCCGCTTCGCCCTGAATGGGCTCTACTAAAAAGCCTGCAACATTTTTATTTTCCAACGCCCTTGCCAATGCTTCAATGTCATTGTATGGGATGACTTCAAAGCCCGGCAGGTAAGGACCAAAGTTGGTGGTGGACTGTGGGTCGGTGCTAAAAGAAATGACACCCGTTGTTCTTCCATGAAAATTTCCCTCACATACGAGAATGATTGCTTTGTTCGCCGGAATATTTTTTACTTCATAGGCCCATTTGCGGCAAAGCTTGATCCCCGTTTCCACTGCTTCAACACCCGTATTCATCGGCAACACTTTGTCATAGCCAAAATAGTTGGTGATAAATTTTGCATATTCACCCAATTGATCGCTGTGAAAAGCACGGCTTGTTAAGCTGAGTTTTTGGGATTGTTCAATAAATGATTGGACGATTTTGGGATGACAGTGCCCCTGGTTCACGGCTGAGTAACCACTCAAAAAATCATAATACCTTTTGCCGTCGACATCCCATACAAAAACTCCTTGTCCTTTTGACAATACCACCGGTATCGGGTGATAATTATGTGATCCATATTTTTCTTCCAGATCCAGGTAATATTGTGATTGCTCAGATAATTGTAATAGCGATTGCATAAAACGGAATTGAAGGTTTTGTAAAAATGAAATGAGAACACGATGAAACGTCCCGGCGATCCGTCCGGGCTGAAGGAAGAAGAACCTTAGTGGTTGAGCAAATCAAGATTGTTTGCCAAAAACAATGCTATGGTTGTATTATAAAGGATAGAAAAATTTTGTCGCAAGTTAGTAAATTTATCCTGTTTTTAAAACCATTTTCTATGTCATACGAGCTACCGCCTCAAACCCGGATTGGGCATGTTCATTTAAAAGTTTCCAATTTGGACAAGGCACTTGGTTTTTATCGTGACCTGCTGGGTTTCCAGGAAACACAGCGATATGGTGAAAGCGCAGTGTTTATTTCAGCGGGTGGCTATCACCATCATATTGGTTTAAATACGTGGTACAGCAAAGATGCCGGTGCTGCTCCTGCAAGATCGGTTGGGCTTTTTCATACCGCCATTTTATACCCGACACGAAAAGATCTTGCTCTTATTTTAAAACGATTGCTGGATGCCGAGTATCCTTTGACAGGGGCATCCGATCATGGTGTTTCAGAAGCTCTGTATTTAAATGATCCGGATGGCAATGGTGTTGAACTTTATTGGGACAAACCAAGGGAGGAATGGCCTTATGTTGAAGGTAAACTTAAAATGGTGACTGAGCAACTGGACCTGAATGACCTGTTGAGATTAGCTCTATAACTCTTTTACAAAATAGGTGGAAGGAAAATCTGCATCCACTTTCTTATCCTTTTCAAATATTCCATACACCGTGCTGCCACTGCCAGTCATTGATGCGTACGAAGCGCCACCGGCATAAAGTTTATTTTTTATCTGCCCGATCTCCGGGTAAAGTTTGAAGATCGGTTTTTCAAAATCATTAGTCATATCATCTTTCCATGTTTCAATCGGCTGCTGGATTATATTGGTTAAACTTTTTCCAGGCAGGGCAGGGGTTATGTTGGCAAAAGCCTGGCCTGTATGAATGTGTATACCCGGGTTTACTATAATGAATTTATAAGCGTTAAGGTCGATAGTAACGGGTTCCATTACTTCGCCCCGACCGGTGGCATGGCACGGGGTATTGATAATAAAAAAAGGGCAATCACTGCCTAATTGCAATGCGTAATGAATGAGTTGTTCCGGTGATAAGCCCAAATTAAACTGCTTGTTCAACAATGATAAAGTAAACGCGGCATCCGAACTACCACCGCCTAATCCTGCACCCAGGGGAATGGCTTTGTGCAAATGCATTTTAATAGCAGGTATCTGCGGAAAATCTTTCTGCAGCAGGTTGAATGCTTTGATACAAATATTATCGTGCATCTTACCGTCAACCGAAATACCGGAGGTTGAAAACTGTACCGTTGATGTATTGATTTGTTGATGTTGAGGATCACGAATTATTTCCAACACATCACGAAGCGCAATAGGATAGAATATCGTTTCCAGGTCATGATAACCATCATTTCTTTTACGAACAATGCGAAGCCCGAGATTGATCTTGCAATTGGGAAAGACGATCACGAATCAATGGATTAAGATGAATTCCGCGGAAGAATTATTTTGCTGAAATATATAAAAAGGAAAATAATCACCTGGAAATAATCAATAAAACTCTAACGAGTTAGCCGATCAACGATTTTTTTTTCGGCTATTTATTTCGTCACGAATAGCGATAGCCCTGATATAGTCCTCGCTCTCGAGTACATCGTTTAACAGGGTATCCAATTCTTCCAGTGTCATGGTTTTAAGGTCTTCGTTACCGGTTGAGCCCTGTTCTTCTACCACCACTTCCTGTTTTGCTTTTTTCTTTTTGCCGGAGCCTGAGCCGGTGTCTTCCATCAAAATGCCGGCGCTTTCGAGGATGTTTTCGTAGGTATAGATCGGGCATCCAAACCGTACAGCCAAAGCCAAAGCATCGGAAGTGCGGGAATCAATTTCGATGGTATCATGTTCGGATGAACAAACCAATTTGGAGTAGAAAATGCCTTCCTGCAGGTCGCAGATAATGATCTCATGCAGGTCAATGGCAAAGGCGTTCATGAAATTTTTTACCAGGTCGTGTGTCAGCGGGCGGCTGGGTTGCATTTTTTCAAGCGCCACAGCGATTGCCTGTGCTTCAAACCCGCCGATCACGATCGGCAAACGGCGCAATCCATTTACTTCTCCCAGTACTACGGCATACGAATGGGTCTGGGTAATACTATGGGATAAAGCGACTATTTCCAGTTCGATCTTCTTCATAAAATATCACACGAAACTAAGGATTTTGAACAAAAAAGATAGCGGGAAAAAATCAGACCGGACTTTTATTCTTTTTATGCCTTATTTACTGGTTTTTTTGCTTTTTTTGTGGCTATTTAACTGTAACTATGAGAATTAGAAATTTCAGTCATTTATTTTTTGCCTCGCTTGTAATAGCCGTTTTCGTATTAGCCTCCTGTCAGAAAGAAGTGGATATTGATCTTGAAAATCCGCCGCCGGTTCCGTCTGAAGTACAAGATTCCACGCTGTTGATAAAGAGCATAAAGATAAATTCATTGGATCCCGTTTCTGGTTTGCCCGATGGAGGAGACACTATCAAAGAAGATTATTTTTACGATACTGTGAATCGAAAAATAATAATGACATTAGATCAGGTAGCTTCCAGCCAATATCTTACAGGTGCCGGGGTAGAGCACACATATGATGCGAATGGATTGCTCACAAATGTGCTTTACAAATATAAGAATGGATATATACCAGAGGGCGATGACCGGATTTCAGTTCGGTTGAGCTATGACGCTGATAAAATCATTCAAAAAATTACTCTCTACTATTTTAACGGCAATACGAGAAGTACTTTGTTTAGAAAGACATTGCTTTCAGAGAATAAATACAGGTTGGACTGGGGTGAGCCCACAATTATTGCTATAGGCGGGGCACGGGATACCGTAAGTGCATCTGCCGTTTTTGATAAAGCGGGCAAATGTCTTACAAGTGAGTATAGCTACTCCTATAATACTGTAATTGGAGGAGGTGAGGATGCCTATACAAAAATAATTTACAGAGACTCTTTAGTTTATGACGCAAATGGAAGTGTCACCAAAGTGGTAGAAAATTATATCGATACGCTTAATCATGAAAATATAACTTTTGTCGCATGTGAATTTACTGCACGTCATACAAAAGGTGACCAGTTATTTAATATGCGGCAAATTCTGCTGAATGGCATTGCTAACATTCCGTTCGGGGAAGATATGTTTCATGGGAGTATTACAGGCGTATTATCATTTTTCCCCGACGGTTACGAACCTCTTGAATATAGCAAGTATCCATTCCAGTTTGCCAAAGTCTTTAATTCACAAACAAATCAATACGATAATTTTACAGCTATATCAGAATTAGATAACAAAGACAGGCTGATAAAATTTAGAGGTTTTTTAAATGACGTGGAATTGATTCCATACCAGTATGAAATAAGCTACTATAAATAAACGAGTAGATCAAGAGAAATAACAAATAAGCCAGGCGAAAATTCATCACCTGGCTTTCTTTTTATCTCTCAAAAATGAACGGAAATTTCTTACTTCGTATTTACGCAACTCCTCTCAACTTCTTAATCGCCTCCGTGATCTTTGGCACTACTTCAAAAGCATCGCCAACAATACCATAATCCGCTGCTTTAAAGAAAGGGGCTTCAGGGTCTTTGTTGATCACTACAATTACTTTGCTCCTGTTTACACCGGCCAGGTGCTGAATAGCTCCCGAAATACCGATAGCGATATATAAATTGGGTGCAACAGCAAAACCTGTTTGACCCACATGCTCGTTGTGCGGACGCCAATGCGCATCGGCAACAGGACGGCTACAGGCGGTAGCTGCATGCAAAACTTTCGCCAGGTCTTCCACCATTCCCCAGTTTTCCGGACCTTTAAGACCACGGCCTCCGCTAACTACTATTTCTGCTTCTGTCAAAGGAACTTCACCGCTTGCTTTGCTGGTGCTGGTTACTTTTACTTTTGGCGCATCGACGGTAGCATTAAACGCAACGACTTCCGCAGTGCCACTGCCTTCAACAATTTTATAGGCATTTGCATTCAATGAAATGATCTTAACCGGCGTGCTTACCGAAATATTGGCAAAGGCTTTCCCGGAAAAAACATTTTTCTTCACGGTAAATCCATTGCTGGTATCAGGCAATGCCACGGCGCCGGAAACAAGACCTGCTTTCAAACGGGCGGAAAGCCGGGGCGCAAGAGCTTTGCCATCCATATTGTTTGGAAACACTACCACCGTTGCGCCGGTTGATTCCACCACCTGTGCAATCACCTTTGTATAAACCTGTGCATCCAGTTGGTTCAGCGTCTCATTGTTGACGTGATGGATTTTTGAAACCCCATATTTCCCCAAAGCAGCAAGATCTTCCGAAGTACTGCCAAGAATAACGCCTTCTGATGAAGTGCCTAACTGTTCAGCTATTTTAGCGCCATAGGAGATCGCTTCCAGTGAAGATTTTTTTACATGGCCCTCGGCCTGATCGACGAATATTAATACACTCATGTTAAAGAGTTGATTATGTTAATTAGTTAATTGGTTGATAAGTTAAATAGTTTAAATGCTGAGTAAAAGAACTGAACGCTGAAGAGTGCGACGCAACGAAGCTGATAGTAGCACTAAAGCTGGTAACACTATCATCAATCCATTATTAAAAGAGCATGGCTATTTAAAAAGTATCTTCGGCCTAAGTCCCCTTTAGGGGAACCGGGGGTTAGATTGCTTTCGCCTCTTCATGTAACAATCTTACCAGTTCTTCCACATTATCGGCCGCTACCAGCTTAACACCAGCTTTTGCAGGTGGTAAACCAAAACTGGTGACGCTTGTCAACGCATCAACGGCAACAGGCTCCACCACTTTCAACGGTTTGGTACGGGCCGCCATGATGCCACGCATATTGGGAATACGTTGCTCGGCCATTCCTTTTTGAGCACTTACCACCACTGGCAATTCCACTTCATTTATTTCTTCGCCACCTTCAATTTCACGGGTAATGATGGCTTTGTTGCCATTCAATTCAAACTTGGCTGCCAGCGATACAAAAGGCAGGTCGAGTAGTTCGGCTACCATGCCGCCAATAGATGATCCGTTGTAGTCGATGGTTTCTTTACCGGTGAATATAAGATCATAGCCTCCATCTTTTGCTACTGAAGCGATTTGCGAAGCGATGGTAAAACTATCATGGCTCTCCATATTTACCCGTATGGCTTCATCACCGCCCAATGCGAGGGCCTTACGGATGATGGGCTCAGAATCAGCAGCGCCAACAGTTACCAGGTGAATAATAGTAGAAGGATCTTTTTCTTTCAACTCGATGGCACGAACCAGCGCATACCACTCATCGTAAGGGTTGATGATCCATTGAACGCCATTGGTATCGAATTTCGTGTTGTTGTCGGTGAAGGCTATTTTTGCCGTTGTGTCCGGCGATTTGGTGATACAAACTAAAATCTTCATGACGGGGTTTTTGATGATCGTTAGAGTTAGTTGTTTATGCAACTAAAACAAAGATAAGTGAAGCAAAGGTAACTAACGGTAATTCAGGTAAAATTTTTTCAACATGGATCGTATTGTGAAGCTGCTTGAATTTTTGCGGGCTAACCCGGATGATAGCTTTGTACAACACGCATTGGCGCTGGAGTATGTCAAAACCGGGAACGATGAGAAAGGGCGGGAAGTATTTGAAACGTTGCTGGCGAGAGATCCGGAGTATGTTGGCAGTTATTATCATCTGGCGAAATTGCTGGAAAGAAACGGTGCTGTGGAAGACGCTATTAAATGGTACGAGAAAGGAATGGAAATAGCAAAGAAGGCGGGAGAGAATCATGCTTATGGGGAATTGAGAGGGGCATGGGAAGAGTTGACTTTTTAGAGTTGATGTGCAAATTTGAAAATTTGAAAATGGAGCTGGTTACACAATTCAAAAATTATATTTCATCGAACGATCTTTTTTCTTCAAAAGATAAATTGTTGCTTGCCGTTAGTGGTGGCATAGATTCTGTTGTGTTGTGCGAACTATGTAAACAGGCAGGTTACGAATTTGGCATCGCCCATTGTAATTTTCAGTTGAGAGGTGAGGACAGTGAACGGGATGAAAGATTCGTGGGTGGCCTGGCTGCGAAATATGGAGTCAATTTTCATGTAATCAAATTTGACACAAAGGATATCGCTAAAGAACGACGGGTATCCACACAGGAAGCAGCACGGGGGCTTCGTTACGAATGGTTTGAAAAAATAAGGGCAGAAAAGGGCTATCAATTTATCCTGACAGCGCATCATGCTGACGACAATATAGAAACCGTGCTCATGAATTTTTTTCGGGGAACGGGTATCAAAGGTATAAGGGGTATTGAACCTAAACATGAACATATCGTGCGGCCCTTACTTTTTGCACGACGAAAGGATCTCGAAGGCTTTTTGAAAGAAAGCAATCTGGCCTTTGTGCAGGATTATACCAATCAGCATGATGATTATACAAGGAATTATTTTCGTAACCAGTTAATACCACTGATCGAAAAGTCTTTTCCCGGCGTTAATGAAAATATGATTGCCAATATCAGTCGCTTCAGGGAAGTAGAACAACTTTACCAGCAAGCCGTGGCTGTTCATAAAAAGAAATTAGTGGAGCAGGAAGCCAATGAGATTCACCTGCCTGTTTTAAAATTAAAAAAAACGCCTTCGCTTCACTCCGTGCTTTATGAGATTATCAAAGAGTATGGCTTTACTGCTCACCAGTTGCCGGATATCATGAATTTGTTGGATAGTGATTCCGGGAAATATGTGCAATCTCCGTCCCACCGTATTATTAAAAACCGGCAATGGCTGATTATTGCGCCAAATGAGACGAACAAGGGAGATATAGTTATCATTGATGCAGTTGGCAATTGGCAATTTGCAATTGGCAACCTTCAACTCGAAACGACTTTAATTGCCAATACTTCGGCTATCGCTCATTATCAACTGCAAACTGCCAACTCAGTTGCTTTGCTCGATGCTGACAAAATAAAATTTCCGATGCTTCTCAGAAAGTGGAAGCAGGGCGACTATTTCTATCCGCTGGGAATGATGAAAAAAAAGAAGTTGTCCCGGTTTTTTATTGACCGAAAACTTTCAAAGACAGATAAAGAAAATGCCTGGGTGATTGAAATGGATAAAAAAATCATTTGGGTAGTAGGCTACCGGATTGATGAGAGATTTAAGATTACTGACAATACAAAAACAGTGTTGAAATTAACCGCTAATATCTTCCAAACTGGATAAAGTCCTTTGGATTTGTATTCCTGATCTGGTCAATAAAGGCAGTTACGACGGGATATTCAGAAAACAATTTCGCTGCCACAATCGTGAAAGCTAATCCATACAAGGCGCCGTAAAGGTGCGCCGAATGGTTGATGTGTCCTTCACCACGCCTGTCCAGGTAATGCGAAATAAGAAGGTAGATAAAACCAAAAAGAAAGCCTGCTATGTAAATGGGAATAAAGAAAAGCCCAATCCCGGTTATCGGATCGAAAAGTATTCCGCAAAAAACAACAGCCGATACAGCGCCTGACGCTCCCAAACTTTTGTAATGATAATCGTCTTTATGTTTATAATAAGTTGGGAAAATAGAAACAGCTAAGGCCGAAACGTACATAATGAGGTATAAAATCTTCCCAAGGCTACCAATAGTCAGGGTGAAATATGTTTCTACATTTTTTCCGAACAGGTACAATGCAAGCATATTAAAAATAAGATGTCCCCAGTCGGCATGTATGAGCCCGCAACTAAAAAAGCGATACCATTGATTGCGCCGGCTCACCGCCGGTGGATAAAATATCAAATCATCCATGGTCTTTTGATTGTTAAATGCACCGATAGAAACAACGACCGTAATAATAACTATGATAAGTGTGATTGACAATTCCATTGGATAAATGTAAACAAACAAGTGGAAAAAAGAGAAAAGAGAAAAGTGAACGTTGAAAAGACAAAAATTGATAGTGGCCTGTTTTTGACTTTTGACTTTTCAGTTCTGCCGCTACCTGTGATGATACTTTTCATTCTTTAAAATAGTGCAGGCCCGGTAAATCTGCTCGGCCAGTATAAGGCGAACCAATTGATGAGGGAAAACCAATTGGGACAAACTCCATTTGTAGTTTGCTCTTTTAAAAACTGTATCTGCTACACCAAAAGCTCCGCCAATCAGGAATACAATTTTTTTGGTGCTTTCATTGGCTCTTGCCTGTAAAAATTCAGCTAAGCCTTCCGATGTAAGTTGCTTTCCCCTTTCATCCAGCAGCACTAAATAGTCATCTTTATCGAGCCACTCCAGGATCAGTTCTCCCTCTTTTTTTTTCAGGTCCATTTCACTTAACATACCTGCATTCTTCGGAACCGGGATGATATTCCATTCGACTTTAAAATAATTGGAAATCCTTTTAGTAAAATCTTCCACGCCCTGCTTTACATAAGCCTCGTTTGTTTTACCGATACTCCAAAACTGAATTTTCATGTTTTGATGATTAATTCAAACAACAAAAGTTGGCACAAAAAATGAAAGAATAAAAAAAACATAGCAATAAATGAAAACTATCTTCCTTGCCCTTATCGCCTTACTATTTCTTTTTGTTGGTTGTGATGAGCTTAAAAAACTACCAACCAACACCAGTGGCGGCATCTTTTCTTTGAATGGCAATTGGCAACTGACCAGTGCCAGTGACAATAACAGCCTGTCCGGGTCGGTGGTGACTGTTTTTCCGGGCATCGCAGATGGTTCTGTTAAATCACTAAGTAATAATAACCTTTGTCTTCGCCAAAATGATATACTTTGGAAAGGAGTGAAGAATACCGGCAGCGGCGCATTTTCTTTCAGCAACCTGGTTGATGCGTGTAATAGTCAAACATTATATAAAGCGGCGACGATTACCGTGTTGACTAATGAAGAAATAAGAATTACCGGCCAAAATAACCAGGGGAAAGAATTGATCCAAAGCTGGAAAAGAATATCTGCTAAATGATTGGGAGAATCCTGGCCATGGAGATTAAAAAAATAGCCCTTATGACGGAATTTGTTTTTGCCTGAAACCATTTTTCCTTTATTTTTGCCGCCCATTGGCCCCGTAGCTCAATTGAATAGAGCATCCCGACGATACTGTCGGGAAGGTTTCAGGTTGAGTTCGGGAATTGAGATAAAAAAATAGGCCCCGTAGCTCAATTGAATAGAGCATTTGACTACGGATCAAAAGGTTTCAGGTTTGAATCCTGACGGGGTCACTCAACAATTTTTAAAGCCTTCTTCCAAAGAAGGCTTTTTGTATCACCTGGTTATTGCGATCACAAATAAGATTTGCCTCCTCCCAATATAGTGAGCTAAAATTTGTCGCCGTCTTCATTAAATAAGGAAGTTTTTTAAAGTTTTTCCGGCTGGTTGAAACAAAGTAATATTTTATTACCCAATTTTACGATAAGCAAAGAAACCATTATGAGTTACAAGGAACTCCAGGAACAGGTAAGACAAAATGTGATTCATTTTTATAAAAATAAGGGGAGTGAAAAATTTGTTTACCACAATCTTTCTCATACGGAGGCCGTGGTTTCAAATGCAGTGCATATCGGTGAGCACTACAAGCTGGATGAAAAGGATCTTTTTATCATTACAACAGCGGCCTGGTTTCATGACACGGGCTATTGTAATGGCGAGCCTGCCGGTCATGAAATGAGGGGCGGTGATCTTGCTGCAGGCTTTTTAAGTGAAAGGGGCGTAGAACAGGATATTGTCAATGCTGTAAAGGATTGCATCCTGGCTACCCGCATGCCGCAAAACCCGAAGAACCTGCTGGAGCAAATTGTTTGCGATGCTGACCTCTATCATTTCGGTACCGATGATTTTGCCCGGCGCAATAAGCTGATGCGGACCGAAGCAGAGTGGAGGATGGGAAAGAAGATCTCAAAAGATGACTGGAGACTAAGTACTATCGCCTTTATGCAGGCGCATCACTTTCAAACTGACTTTGGTCGAAATTTATTGCAAGCCAAAAAAGAAGAGAACATGCAGAAGCTCAGAAATAAATTGAAAGCGGATGGGGTCGACGTACCCCCGTCTATAAAAGAGCAGGCAATCGAAAAAACGACGGACGGGAAACAACCGGGAGGTAATACAAAAAAACAAAAAGTGGACCGGCCCGAACGGGGCATAGAGACTATGTTCCGGATCAGTTCCACCAACCACCAGCGTTTAAGTGATATGGCGGACAATAAAGCTCATATCATGATCACTACTACTTCTATTATCATCTCTGTATTGCTGAGTGTGTTACTAAGGAAGTTGGAAGATAATCCCCAGCTCATTTTTCCGACATTATTATTATTAACGGTATGCGTGATAACAATGGTTTTTTCCATATTAGCTACAAGGCCCACTTTGCCGCCGGGACGTTTTACCCAGGAAGAAATTGACACCCGAAAAGTAAACCTCCTCTTTTTTGGGAATTACTACAAAATGAGTTTTGATGAATATGACGTGGGCATGCGGGAGATGATGAACGACCGGGATTTTTTATATGGTAGTCTTACAAGGGATCTTTATTCGCAGGGTATTGTGTTGGGAAAAAAATATAGTCTCCTGCGAAAAGGATATAACGTATTTATGTATGGTATTGTGGCTTCTGTATTTGCCTTTATAGTAGCGGCGGTTTTCTTTTAAACAAATTGGTAAGCTTGTATGTTTTATTTCAGTAATAAATCCATTATTGCCTGCATGCTGGCAGGGGTACTGGTAACAGGTTGTTCTTCAGAGGCAAAAAATGAAAGGTCGATAAAACATTATGCGATCAATGATCCTGAAAAATTCTTAATGCCTGAGAGCTTGCTGGAGATATCCGGAATTACTTTCAGGCCGGGCAAGAGTGACAGCATTTATGCAATACAGGATGAGCAGGGAAGAGTTTTCAGGCTGGCATGGGGAGTAAAAAAGCAGTACAATGCAAAGTTTGGCAAGCAAAGCGATTATGAGGATGTGGCTGTCCTTAAAGACAAGGTAGTGATATTGAAAAGTAATGGCACCTTGTTCTATTTTTCTTTAGCAGATGCGATTTATGAAGAAGTGGATAGTGTAAAGGAAATAAAAGAATTGTTGCCGGAAGGTGAATACGAAGGAATGTATGGCGATGATGCCACGGGTAAATTGTATATAATTTGTAAAAACTGTAAAGATGATGATTCAAAGACACAGGTAACAGGCTATATTTTTCAACTCGGTGACTCTATATTGCCGCAGGGAAGTTTTCATGTCAATGTAGAAGAAATTAAAAATATAACCGGTAAGGTCAAGCGGGGATTCCGGCCTTCCGGCTTAGCCAAAAATCCTGTTACCGGCGAGTGGTTTATGATTTCCGCTGTCAACAAACTACTGGTGGTGGCCGATGAAAACTGGAAGATCAAAGAAACCTGTTTTTTAAACAGCAATATCTTCAACCAACCCGAGGGAATTGCTTTTGATGAAAAAGGTAACCTGTATATTTCCAACGAAGGAGACGATTTTTCGCAGGGAAATATCCTGAAGTTTGTTCGTTCTAAATAAAACTATCGGTATAAAAGATGACCGTTACAACTGATGAGATTTTGACTATATGCTTACGAATGTATTATATATGGCTCCGCTTACCGGGGCTGAAGAAGGACCGGAGATCACTCTTAGCTTCAGGCCATTTATTGATTATTTAAAAAAAAGAGGGACGACTAACTGCAAGAAAGACCATTTTTTTCAATACGTAATCGAACAATTTGACAAGCGGCCCGAACTTTATGGTGCGATTGATCTTGATAAGGTAAAGGATTACGGGGATCTGCTGATCCTGATCTACAGCATTGTTTCGCCCATCATCGAAGACGAACTGACACACCGGTGGGCCTTATGTTTGCCGCTGAAGCCAGTAGTGTTTTATTATACGAATGCCTATTATGAATTGGTGGCTAATCCTGCTACCGGCGAATTGCGTAAAAGCATTGCCAGCAAAAGTCCGGAAGAGATCAGGCGAAGCCAACTGGAATTCACTTACTCCCTGATTCTCGAAAAATGTTATGGCATCTCCACCTTTTTAAGCCGTGATATCATCCATTCTTTACGGGATGAGGAAACAGGTCTTGAAAAATATTATTGCCTGGACTTAGACACCCGGTTTGTCGAGATACATACAACACAGCCGTTACCCGAACTAAAAATAGCTGATTTTCATCCGGGATCTTATGACAAGGAGGAAATGCTGGCTTTCCTGCAAACGAAGCTGCCTTTAAATATGTTTCGTTTCGAGGGATTTGCCATCAACAATGTTCATGATGTTACCACGGAGCATTCAATCGAGAACATAAAAAAAGCCTTGCTAAACCGGTCGGTATATAATTCAGGAGAATATTCGGATGTAGTGCATTCATTGAAGACTTTGGTCGGAAACAATAATGTTGAATTTGGTCTGCTGCCGGTATTGAAGGTGAACAATAAACTGGTTTTTAGTGATAGCGCCTGCACGAACAGCAAATTAATAAGTGTTGCCAAAGAAAAGGGTGGAGCTGAAGATGCGTACATGGGATTGGTAGAAAGTTATTTTAAGAACCCCAAACTGATTTTTTTCAGGGATATTGAAGCCGAACACGATGAACGTCACTCTTACCTGAAAATGTTAAAGGCAAAAGGCATTCAGTCTTATGCTTTGTCTCCGGTATTCTTCAATAATTCACTGGCGGGGGTGCTTGAAATATATTCTAAGCAAAAAGACTTGTTGAATGAAAGCTTGCTTTCAAAACTGGAACCCGCCATGCCATTGATTGCCCAGTTGTTGAAAAACAGTATTGATGAATTTAATGGAAGCATCGACCAGGTAGTGAAGGAGCGGTTTACTTCGCTGCAATCATCAGTGCAGTGGAAGTTCAATGAAGTAGCGTGGCATTATTTATTGAGCGCAAAAAAGCAAAAAAATGTAACAGAAACGGAAGATATCTTTTTTGAAAAAGTTTTTCCATTGTATGGCGCCGTGGACATAAGAAATTCTACGGTTCAGCGTAACGAAGCTTTGCAAAAAGACCTGGGCGTACAGTTTTCCATACTGATTGATGCGCTTGAAAAATTAAAAGAAGAGACAGAATTTGGTCTGATAGATGAGAAATTATTCTCCTCAGCCAAATGGCTGGAACTTATAAATAATCCCGAGGGTTTCAGCCAGGAAGTGAAACTGAATGACTTCCTGGAAAATGATATAATTCCATTCCTGTCGGATTTTAAGCTGGGAAATCCTGCATTTGCTTCCATCATTGATAATTATTTTGACGCTATCGATCCCCTGGAAGGTATTGCTTATGAAAACCGGCTGCAACTGGAAAAATCAATGTCAACGGTCATTGCGGCCGTCAATGATTACATGGAAATGATGAAGGATGAAATTCAAAAGGCTTATCCATCTTACTTTGAAAAAGTGAGAACTGATGGCGTGGAGTATGATATTTATATTGGGCAATCCATCGCTCCTGACAAGCCATTTAGTGATATTTATTTAAAGAACCTGCGATTGTTGCAGCTTACTTCAATGGCTACTATCGCAAAATATACACATGCGCTGAAATCGCAGTTGACCCGGCCTATTGAAACAACACAGCTGATATTTATTCATTCGCAGGCTATTGATATAAAATTCAGAAGGGATGAAAAGCGGTTCGACGTTGAGGGAGCTTATAATATCCGGTATCATATCGTGAAAAAGAGAATTGATAAGGTAAATATCAACGGTAGCAATGAACGGTTGACACAACCTGGAAAAATTGCACTGGTGTATTTTAGCCAGAAGGAGGCGAATGAATACATTGGCTATATCAAATACCTGCAACAGCAAAATATCTTAGCTGATGATCTTGAAAAACTTGAACTTGAAGAATTGCAGGGTGTGGCCGGCTTAAAGGCCATCAGGGTGGGAGTGGTGCTGTAAATTTATTTTTTTATACCTGCCGGCTCTTTTACACTTTTAAAGATCGCATCCCAAGGCAGGTGAATGAAGGATTGCTGTTTAAATGAATTGCTGCTGATAAATTTCCGATCGGTTCTGTAGTTGGAAAAAGCGAGTTACCTGTTATCAATGTTCCATAATAGGGAAGTGAAAAAAACACGCCGGGTTTTAGGGTTAGCATTCTTTTTGCATCAGTAATGCTTTATCTTAGTATCCCTTATGCCAAGCTTTAACAACCGGATCAAACAAGTACTACTCTTATCCCTCATTCTTTTATTTGTATGGCTTGTAGTAAAGGAGCTGTCCCTTTTTTTGCCAGGTTTGCTGGGAGCGTTGACGTTATACATCCTAAGCCGGGCCAATTATTTTCAGTTGGTGTATAATCGAAAATGGAAGGCCGGAAGGGCGGCCGGCTTGTTTATTATTTATTATCTTTTTTTAATTGGGCTCCCGATATTCCTTGCCGTTTCGTTGATTAGCCCAAAGATCAATGCATTCCTGGAAAACCCAAATGCGATGATCGAATCAGCTCAAAATTCTATCACTACGATTCAGCAAAAAATCGGATTCAAAATATTTTCAGAAGCTAATCTTAGCAATTTCCTGAGTAAGTTAACCGCATTTATACCTACTCTTTTGAACAGTACAGCCAATCTTATTTCGAATCTCGCCATCATGCTGTTTGTGCTATATTATATGTTATGCAATGGGCGGGAAATAGAACGAATGCTAAGCAGACTTATCCCCCTAAAGCCGGAAAATATCAACATGCTTGCTTCGGAAACTAAAAGGATAGTAAGAGCTAATGCGCTGGGGATACCGCTTATTTCAATTATCCAGGGTCTTACTGCTACGCTGGGTTATTTCATTTTTGGTGTGAACGAATGGGGCTTGTGGGGTTTTCTGACCGGTGTCTTTGCATTTTTCCCTGTCGTGGGAACAATGATAGTATGGGTGCCATTGGTAATTTATACTTATGCAATCGGCGACACATGGCAGGCAACCGGCTTATTACTATACAGTGTGCTTGTTACTGGCAATGTCGATTATTTGGCCAGGATCACCTTGTTGAAAAGAATGGGAGATGTGCATCCGGTGGTCACCATATTGGGTGTGTTGGTTGGGCTGGGTTTGTTTGGTTTTATTGGTTTGATATTTGGTCCGCTGCTCGTCAGCTATATAATTGTGCTGTTTAAAATATATATGAATGAGTTTATAGAAAATGCGGAGCCGCTGCCCGGGATTCCAACGATTGAAGAAAATAAACTGGCTGAGGAACATAATTCAAAATAAAAGCCGTTCGGTGAAGAACGGCTCTGAATGTTATTTACTTTATTTATTTTACCTGTCTTTTAATTTAGATAGTAATCTTAATATCTCCAGGTAAAGCCAAACCAGTGTTACTAACAAACCAAAGGCGCCATACCATTCCATGTATTTTGGAGCTTTCGCTTCTACTCCTTTTTCGATCATGTCGAAGTCTAACAACAGATTTAATGCTGCCAAACATACAACCACGATAGAAAAGCCGATACCCAGCGGAGTGCTGGCATTGGTGAAGGCGCCGATTGTTGCCCCAAATGCAAGGGATGCAATCCATTTGATAAGATAAAACACGCCGATACTGATAGTAGCGATAGTAATAATCGATCTGAATTTATCAGTTACTCTAATAACACGGGTTTGATACAGCACATACATTACGAGTGCCACTATCAGGGTTAAACCTACTGCCTGCATTACGATACCGGGATAACTTGTAGCGAATGCATAGTCATAATAAGCAGAAACCGATCCTACAAAAAGACCTTCCAACAAAGCAAAGGCAGGAGCAATATAGGGCGACCATTGTTTTTTAAAAGCCATTAAAAGTGCCAATGCCAATCCGCCAAACACACCTATGAGCATTAATGGCAGTGGGTTACTTCCTTTGTAAAATTGTGTCCAGGCTAATAAAGTAGTGCCCATCATCATCAGGAAGAGGAAACCAAATTTGTTCATGGTGCCTCTCACCGACATTTCTTCACCAGTGGAGATACCCTGTAAAATGGTGCCTTCAAAAGCCGATTCTTTCAGCGTGGGATTACCAGATTTAAATAGTGACATAAGCAATTTTTTTTGTGAAGATATACTGGAATTTATAAATCCCAAATGTTAAAATCCCAACTTCCAGACACGGTGTTTTTACGGTTGAAGTTGGGATCTGTGTGTTGGGATCATCACTGCTAATAATGCCAGCGTACAAATGCCTCGATAGCCGCATAATGAGTCAACCCAAGGTCTGCATATAAATTCGCTGTAGCGGCATTTCTTTCCTCTGCCCGCTGCCAAAACTCTCTCGAATCACTCCCCTGGAAGGGTACTGAATCTTTTTGCGATTGGTGAATGAAAATACCAAAACGTTTTTTCATCACCTGGTCAGGACTCATGGGTACGGCCATTTCAATTTCTTCGATGTTCCATTCCTGCCATGCTCCTTTGTACAACCACAACCAACAATCATTGATCCATTCATCACCGGCTGCTTTGATTCTCTTCAACGATTCCAATACAATATTAAAGCAGACCAGGTGCGTGCCATGTGGATCAGCAAAGTCGCCGGCGCAATAAACCTGTTGTGGTTGTATTTTCCGTAATAATTCCATTGTGATTTTTACATCCTTTTCACTCATTGGCTTTTTTTCGATCGTGCCGGTTTCATAAAAAGGAAGATTTTGGAAGTGGATGTTTTCATCGGGAATACCAACGTAGCGACAAGTAGCTTTCGCTTCACAGCGACGGATCAATCCTTTTATAGACCGGATAGTAGGTGTATCGATCTGGTTGGACTTTTTGGTGGCAATAAATTTTCGGGCGGCATTGAGAATCTTGCCAGATTTATCGGTATCGATGCCCGCTATTTCTTCAAACCCCACAGCAAAGTCCAAAAATCGGGTTACAAATTCGTCCGTCACCGCAATATTGCCAGATGTTTGGTAACCTACATGTACGTCATGCCCCTGGTCGTGCAATCGCTGAAACGTACCACCCATACTGATAATATCATCATCAGGATGCGGAGAGAAGAGAATCACTTTTTTGGGGTAAGGTGATGAACGTTCAGGGTGGGCTGGTATTACCGCATTGGGTTTGCCACCTGGCCACCCGGTAATAGTGTCACGCAGCATATAATAAACCTGCAGGTTTATTTCATAGGCATCTCCTTTTTCAACCAGTAAATCACTGAGGCCATATTCATTATAGTCGCTGTTTGTAAGACTGAGCAAAGGCTTCTTTAATTTCAAAGCCATATTTACCACCGCTTTCTTTACCATTACAGGTGTCCAGTCGCAGTCGCCGGTAAGCCACGGCGATTTATTCCTGGTCAATTCAGCAGCAGCAGTTTCGTCCATATGGAAGGTCACATCATCATGATTCTGCAACAGCGAAGCAGGCACTTGTTCGGTATCTTCTTCTTCAACCGCTTTTTTAATAACCGGGGCTTTGGCAGGTCCCCAGGCCATCAGGATGATCTTTTTCGATTTCAGGATCGTGCTTATACCCATCGTGATCGCCAGGCGGGGGACTTGTGAAATGTTGGCAAATTCATACGAGTTTGCAATGCGGGTAGAGTTATCAAGAGTGATCAGTCTGGTTTTCGAATAAATGCCGGAGCCCGGTTCGTTAAATCCAATATGCCCATTATTACCAATGCCCAGTATTTGCAAATCGATGCCTCCCGCTTCTTCAATCATTTTCTCGTATTGACTGCAATGGAGTTTGATATCTTCTTTTTTTATCTCACCGTTCGGAATATGAATATTTTTTGGTTTTATATCAACATGATCAAAAAGGTTCGATTTCATGAAGCGGTTATAACTTTGCAATGCATCATTGTCGATCGGATAATATTCATCGAGATTGAAGGTGACTACATTCTTAAAACTCAGCTTTTCTTCCTTGTGCATCCGTACCAGTTCAGCATATAATGTTTTGGGAGTGGAGCCGGTTGCGAGACCTAACACACAGGTTTCATTTTTCTTTTGTTTCTCACGAATCAGGTTGGCTATTTCTTTTGCAACGGCTAAAGAACCTTGTTTGAGATCGGGGTGAATTTTTACTGCAATTTTTTCAAAACTGTCAATGAGATTAATCGAAGAGACTTTTTTTGCCATTTCTTTTTATTTTCAGTTTATTCAGGATTCGAAGATATTAAAATGAGCGAAGGCCGGAAGGCCATTGATAATATTTATTTGCGGAATCGATTGTCCTGAAGAGTATAGGCAAATGATATTTTGTAACCAGTTAAATTCATTTATTTTATTCAGGAGATAATAATTTTCGAAGCGCTTTTAGTGATTGATGAAAAAGATTGCGTGCCACCTGGTAGTTGATCCCCATTATTTCACTTACTTCTTCATAATTGAGCTCCTGGTAGAATTTAAGATAAATGATTTCTTTTTGCCGGTTGGAGAGTTGCTGCATGGCGGCAATTACTCTTGCAGTTTTTTCTTCACTATCGTGTTTGCTGATGAGCAAGGTTTCGTGACTGAATTCAAATCCGGTTTCCTCATGAATGGTTGTAAGTGCAAGGCCGGATTTTTTTTGGAGTGCCCGGAATAATTTATACTTAATCGCTTTAAACAAATACGCCTTTACCGACTGTACTTTTGTCTGGCTTTTGTTTTGCCATAATTCTACAAACAATTCCTGGATACAATCTTCGAGCAAGTCCTGTTCGGAAGAAAATTTGCTTCCAAATTGAAAAAGTGGCTGATAATACCTTCGGAATAGCTTTCCAAAAGATTCGGTATCACCCTGTTTATAGGATTCCCATAATGCAGTATCAGGCTTATTACTAATCACAATATTCTCATCTGGTTTTGGCCTTAAAACCCCAAATCTAACTTATCTCGCAGGTTTCGTGTAGCAAAATAAAAAATCATATAAAAAATTAGTTACAAAAGTTCCCGTTCAGGTACTATTTTTAGCAGCGAAATACGTATTATGGCGATGAATATCAAAAATATTGATGAGTTATTGTGCGATGATGGCTTCCTGGCCTGGTATTTTAAAACGGATCAGACTAAAATAGTTTTTTGGGATAACCTTGTAAAGAATGACCCTGAACAAAAAAAACTGGTGGATGAGGCTGTAGAAATATTAGAAGCGATAAAAATCAAAGAAGGTGGAACCGCAATAGATACTGATAAAGCCGAAAGCAGGCTTTTTGAAAGGATCAATCAATTTAATCCACGTCCCACGGCACAACTGGTGCCTTTAAAGGGTAGGCGACAATTGTTGCGGTGGGTTGCTGCCGCAATTATTTTAGTGACAGTTGGCTTTGGATTATATAAATATTTTCAGCCGGGGAAACCTGTTATTGAAACAAGATATGCAGAAATCAGGAAAGAATCTTTGCCCGATGGCTCACAGGTTACCTTAAATGCTAATAGTGAAGTAACCTATGGCAAAAGCTGGGGAAAAGGAAAGGATAGGGAAATATGGGTAAAAGGCGAGGCTTTCTTCCAGGTGGAGAAGACTCCTAAGAAAAGCAGGTTTGTTGTTCATACAGGTCATTTTGATATTATCGTAACCGGTACTGAGTTTAATGTTGTAAACAGGAATGAGAAAACGAATGTATTACTCAAGGAAGGCAGCGTTCTTATCCGTGCTTCCAATGGAACTGAGACATCGATGAAGCCCGGTGATTTTGTTGAGTTCACTAACGACCGGTTGCAAAAAAAACCGGCAAAAGATATTCAGGTTTTAGCATGGAAAGACCGTAAATTTATTTTTGAGAAGACGCCGATGAAAGAAGTGGGAGCCAACATCAGGGAGCTATATGGTTTCAACGTGAGGTTTGAAAATGATGCTATTGCTACTGACACTATCTCTGGCATTTTGCCCAACGATAACCTGGATATTTTTCTGCAGTTACTTGAAACTGCGAAAAACTATGAGATCATAAAAACTGACCAGGATATTTTGATCAAAACAAGGCGCCGATGAACAATTGACTGCTCAAAACTGCTTTATGAGGGAAAAAAAACTGGCATTTTTCTTCTTGTTGTATTTGCCGGTAAGTATTTTAGTTTTTTTCAACAAAGTTGAAGCACAGGCTGTATTGGCGCTTAATAAAAAAAAATCGCGGCAAGCAGAGGCTAAATCATCTGCAGAAAAAAACATTCCTCCGAATCTTCAGCTAGAAAAGCAGACACTTTTTAATGCGCTGCGACAGCTTAATCAAACAAAAGGTATTTATTTTCTTTTTTCCGACAAATCATTTGGAGATATCCTGGTTGATCCGGTTATGGATTATAAACAGCCGGTCGAGCAAATACTGCATGCCTTATTGAAAAACACAGATCTCAGCTTCAAAAAAATAGGCACAAAAACCTTTATCATACTGCCTCTTAAGGACAAATCAACGGGAACTTCTTCCATAGAAATCGCTACCAATGATCCGGAGATGTCCAACCAGATACTGGAGACCGGCAATCAGCAATCGGGCACAACAACACGTTTTATCCGGGGTAAAGTAACTACTACAGATGGCGTTCCGTTAGCCAATGTTAGTGTACTTATAAAAGGTACCGCCAAAGGGATAGTCACAAATGGCAATGGAGAATTTGATATCACCGGCAACCTGGGTGATGTATTGATCTTTTCTTTTGTCGGATATGAAAAAAAGGAGATAACAATTGAAAATGATATTCCTGGATTTTTAACGACAAAACTATCGGTGGCGGATAAGCAGATGGATGAGGTCATCATAACCTCATTAGGAGTAAAAAAATCACAAAGATCGGTAGGCTATTCTGCTAACACTATCACCGCTGAAGATCTTACAGCTTCGGGCAATACCAATTTTGCTTCGGCCCTGTATGGTAAAGCGGCCGGAGTTAAAATCAGTACAGCGCCGGGCGGTGCTACCAGTGCGGTACAGGTACAGGTAAGAGGGCTGAATTCACTTAATTATAACAGCCAGCCGTTGTACGTGGTGGATGGAATAGTGATCAGGAATGCCAATGAAAAAGGAATAAAAGGAATTAATAATGATAGCTACTGGAATGATCCGCGTATCCGGGGAAATGGGATTCTTGACATTAACCCCGCCGATATTGAAACACTCACCATTTTAAAAGGGGCCAGTGCAACAGCTTTATATGGATCTGAAGCAGCAAGCGGAGTTGTAGTGATCACTACAAAAAAAGGTAATAATAAAAAGGGTTTGGGCGTAGAGATAAACTACACCAACAATATTGAGCAGGTTGCTTTTTTACCAAAATACCAGAATGTATATGGCCCCGGGGCTGACCGAACCACTAATTTATCAGAAGGGGCTACAGAGGAAGGATGGATAGAAGCAGACCTTAATAATGATCGTATCAACGAAAGCGTTCGGCCCAATTTCCGTTCCTATGCACAATTTGGACCCAAAATGGAGGGGCAGATTGTGCCCTGGTGGGATGGTGAAATGCGTTCTTATTCACCCCAGCCCGATAATTATAAAAACCTGTACCGTACCGGTTTTAATTCTATTTTAAATGCGGCCGTATCTCATCAGTCAGAGAAAGCCTCCTATCGCTTTTCATACACGAGAAATGATTATAAAGGAATACAGGTTGGCGGTGGATTGCAACGCAATACTTTTAATATTAATAGCAGTTTTAAAATAAATAATCAGCTAAGCACCGATGTTGTGGTAAGCTACATAAACAGCAAAGTACATAATCGTCCTTACCAGCTTACCAGGGTCATTGCTTCCTATTCAGGTTTTTTCAGCCGGGCGGAAGATGTGGCTCTTATGTTTAATAAATATAAAACATCGCAGGGGTATAAATGGGTACCCTGGGATCAGCAGCAACGCAATCCGGCTGAGGCATTGAGTTATGAAATGAAAAATGAAACCCTTGATCTGCTATGGACCCAGTTGCGTAATAGCGAAGATGAAAGCCAAAACAGGTTGTTAAGCAGCATTACTTTAAATTATGATATTAACAAAGAGATGCACATCAGGGGAAGAATTGGCAACGATTATACTAATCTGAATATAGAAGGGAAAAATTACAATGAATACCCGCTTGCGTTTAACACCGTTAATAGCACAGGATCATATACAGTATCGGATGGAAGGTATTCTATTTTTTATGGAGACATTTTGTTTACCTATGCCAGGAAGGTTAACAAGAACCTGGATATTTCTTTTAATGGTGGTTACCAGGCAAGAAATGAAAAATATTATGACCAGGTTTCCAATACAAGCGGGGGACTGATAAAAGAAAATTGGTTCAGCCTCAATAACTCATTTAGCCCAATCATTGCTAATGCTAACCGGAGTTCTATTCTCAAATATGCTTTTCTTGGTTTTTTTAATGCAGGATATAAAAACTATTTATTCCTGGAAGGAACAGCCAGGCAAGAATATTCTTCAACACTACCACCCGGTAATAACAGTTATTTCTACCCTTCGGTAAATACAAGCTTTGTTTTTAGCGATGCCTTTAAAATGCCTTCGTTTATTAATTTTGGAAAACTGAGAGCCTCCTATGGTATAGTAGGTAATGCTCCACCGGTCTACGCTTCGGGGATAGCTTATACACAAACAACCCTGTCGACTGTTAACGGGCCCGTTGCATCACTTAGTACACAGATCAATGCAGGCAATAATAATATAAGACCCGAGAATAAATACGAAACGGAATTTGGGCTTGAAGCGAAATTGTTTAAATGCAGACTTGGTATTGATCTCACTTATTACAACAGCCGGACGATTGATCAGATAATACAATTGACCGTTCCGGCGAGTACTGGTGCTGTTTCAAAACTGGTCAATGCAGGCAAGCTGCAAAGCGACGGGGTTGAGCTGGGATTGGATCTGGTGGCGATGAAAAAAAAGAATTTTAAATGGAATGCCCGGATGAATATGGCAATAGGCCACACGGTGGTTCGCCAACTGGATGGTGCTGTTAAACAGATAGTCTATTATGAAGGGGAACAAAATGCGATTCGAATTGTGGCTGAAGAAGGAAAAGCTGTAGGTGATATTTATGTGCATCCGCGGATGACAGACCAGGCTGGAAATTACGTAGTAGGTTCTAATGGCTTATATGTAATTGATAATACCAAATATGTAAAAGTTGGTAACGTGATGCCAAAGCTGACAGGAGGGATTGCCAATACGTTTATTTATAAAAACATTGCATTCAATTTTATGGTTGACTACCGTTTGGGTGGTCAGTTGGTATCACCTGCTTTAAAATATAATTTAGGTGCAGGGATCTATGAAAGCACTCTACAATACCGTGATGAAGAACATGGGGGTTTGCCTTATTACTTTAATAGTAACGGCGAAAAAATTTTATTAAACAGTCATCAATCGCTGGCGCCAAATGGTAGTAAAGTGTATCATGATGGGGTTATTTTAAAAGGAACAACTATTGCTGGAAAAGATAATGCCATGATCGTAGATGCAGCCTATTATTATATGAACATGTTTGGATGGGGGCCCGCCGCCCTGAATGAAGAAGGTGCTGTTTACAAGAATAGTTATATTAAAATGAGAGAAGCGGTGATCAGCTATACATTGCCTGCAAAGCTTGCCAACAAAATGCATTTTAATACGATAAGGTTTTCAATGATTGGAAGAAACCTGTTTTATTTCTGGCGTACATTGAAAAATCTTGATCCTGAAGCAACAATTGGAACTAACTGGACAAGGCAAAGTATTGATGACGGTACCAGTGCGGCAACGAAGAGCTATGGCTTTTCAATTAATCTTGGGTTTTAAAAAAAACAGTATTATTCAGATGCGGCGAATTTTGATTCATATAAGTTTAGCAGCATGGCTGATATGCAGCCTGGCAGGTTGTAAAAAAAGGCTCGAAGAGCTTTATTACAATCCGGATCAGACAACCCAGGCTTCTATTGAAAAGTTTTTTACAGAGATGCTCGACAATGACCGGGTTCGGCCTTCATATTGGGAAATAAGAACATTCACTGTGCTGCAAACCGGAGTTTATAGTCAATCAGTCGCCTATTTAAATACAAACACGGTTTATCAGCAAAACCCCAGCTATACGCAAGATCGTTGGAATGATTTTTACCGGCCCGGAGGTAACGGCGGCGGTGTCATGGCGCATTATCGTTCTATTGAGGCGGCTTATAATTCTTTAGAACCTCAACAACAAACAGAAGCAAAGGTTTTTTTGGCGGCGGCTAAGGTTGTATTACTGGACCAGGCTTCACAGATGGTTGATTGCTGGGGCGATATTCCTTTTAGTGAGGCCGGAAGCCTTAATAGCTCGGGCGAAATAAAAATGGCGAAGTTTGATAGTGCTACTGCTATATACAACAATATCCTGGATGGTTTAAATGAAGCCGCTTATTATTTTTCTCATCCGGTGCATTCCACTACTACACAACTTATATTCAACAAGCAGGATATACTACTAAGCGGTGATCTTGAAAAATGGCAACGCTATGCCAATTCAATAAGGCTGCGGTTGCTAATGCGTATCTCTTTTTCAGACCAGGAAATGGCAAAAACAGAGGTAATGAAGATGTTGAATAACCCTTCTTTATATCCATTGATTGATGGTGGTACGGGATATACACCAAAGGAGACTGATGTTTTGCTGCAACCACTAACCAATTTTACAGGTGATCTGCACAATGCATTTACAGAACTGACCAATTATTCAGCACCTGAGTTTTTATTGGATAAGGTAATGAAGCCAGCGGATGATCCACGAATACCTGTTATGTTTGATAAATACGGGCGCACTGTAAGTGATGTTTTTATTCCGAATACGGATTATAACGGGCTCACTGTTAATATGCCCATGGAACAGCAGCAGATCAATATCGGGAACTATGCAATATTGGATTCAGCTACTTTTTTATATAACAATAAATTGCCGGGTGTTGTAATAACTGCGCCGGAAGTAAATTTTTTAAAATCGGAAGCTTTTGAACGCTGGGGTGGTGGTGATCCGAAAACCTTTTATGACAAAGCGATAAAACAATCTGTTGCCTTTTATTATTACTTAAACAGCCTGAATATGACGACAAGGACTCCTTTGACCGCTCCTTCAGATGCGGAGGTTGATCTGTTTTTGCAAAACGCCCTTATTAACTATGGAGGAACGGCTGAAGAGAAACTGGAAAAAATATGGGTACAGAAATGGGTACATTATGGTTTCCTGCAATCGGTGCAAAGCTGGTCTGAATGCCGGAGAACAAAATATCCGCAACTAAGTTTTTATCCTTCAACCTTGCCGGGTTATGAAATGCCTCCATCAAGGCTGTTATATCCTGCCAGTGAAACATCGTATAATCCCAATTATTTATTGGTTAAAGACAAGGATACAAGAAACAGGAAAATATTTTGGGATGTAAAATAAACATTGACGGATCTTTTGCTTGCACAGAAGTGAGGGCTTCAGTTTTGCATTAGCTGCATATTTTGCCGGTATTCTTTTGGAGAGAATCCCGTTATTTTTTTAAAGCTTTTGTTGAAATTGGAAATAGTTTTGAATCCACAACGTGAATATATGGCCGAAATATTCAGATCGGTATCCTGAAGGTCTTTACAGGCAGCGGATATTCTTATTTCATTTACATATTCCACAAAACTTTTACCGGTTCTTTTTTTGAATAACCTGCAAAAGGCAGGTTCTGTCAGGCTTGCCATGGAAGCTATTTCATGAAGGCTGATATCTTTTTGAAAATTTTCTGCTATATAATGATATACTTCCGCCAGCCGGTCTATCCCACTGTCATTTGACCGGGATGTGTTGTTATCATTGGTGATATAATCAACTTCTTTTGAAGTAGAAATGATGTGCAGTATTTCCATCAATCCTATTATTTTTTTAAATCCGTTTTTCTTAGCAAGCCTTTCCATTTTGGCGCCAACAATTTGCCGGGTAAGGCCTGTAATGTTTAAACCCCGGCTTGCTTTTGCAAACAGGCGGGCCAGTTCCTGGCTTTCTTTCAATGCATAAAAATCTTCAGAAAATGCATCTTTGTTAAAATAGGCGACAATGGAAGACGGTGGCAGGTCATTATTGTCACAGATCCATCTATGTGGTAATGCTGAACCAACCAGAACTATGTCGCCCGTGTTAAACCGGGTTATCGTATCACCGACAACCTTTTTACCGGAACCTGATTTAATAAAGACAAGTTCTAATTCGGGATGACAGTGAAGGGGTGAAGTGAATCTTTTCTCATTGTGTTTCATTACAGCTATACAGCTATGCAATGCATGTGTTATATGCGTATGCAATACTTTCATAAGCAGTTTTTGGTTTCTTAATTTACAGAGTGTCTGCGCCAAAAAAAATGTAACCATGTTTTGGTTAAAATTTTACCTGTTTTGAATAAAAAAGAGGAGATCGGGTTAAAGCACCCTGTTGATTTTCTGTGATGAAACAGGCGGGATGCAGAACAGTAGACTATTTCAGCAAGATGGGGGATTATGAACCTGTCAGGAACCTTTATTAAATTATAATGATTTATACTGGTCATTTATGAATTATTCATAAATGGAAAATTAACTTATTGTTACAAAACCAAGACAAACTGTACTTATCAGTTCGGGAGAGGTAATCAACCGGAAAAAATGCAGCAGGTAGGAGCAGTATTTTTTTCCGGCTATTGGATTCAGGTTATTCATTGTACCTGCTTATTTACTTCCCCGCTTTGAGATTTTTTTTCACCATAAAACCAATTGCATAATGAGAAGTATTCGCCTGCTAATTGCATTGCTGTTACTGCATTCGACAGTATTTGCACAAACAAGGCAGATAACCGGCAATCTGAAAGATTCAAAATCCGGTGATGCCATTCCCTCAGCAACTATTAAAGTAAAAGGCAAAAACATTCAAGCCGTTACCGATGCCAACGGATCGTTTTCTTTAAATGTTCCGACAGGATCTATTCAGTTGGAACTTACTTCTGTTGGTTATGCTTCCAAAACATTAACAGTACAAGGAAGTGAAAGTAGCCTTAGTTTTTCTTTAGACCAGGGAGGACAGGAGTTAAGTGAAGTGGTGGTAACAGCGTTGGGTATCACCAAGCAGCAAAGAAAAGTTGGTTATGCTGTTACAACCGTTAACGGCGATCTGCTAAGCCAGGCAAGAGAAACCAACGTGGCTAATTCATTAAGCGGCCGTGTGGCAGGTTTAAGTGTGAGGGGTACCAATGGTGGCCCCGGTGGTACGGTAAAACTTTTGTTGCGTGGGTTACCAAGTATGAACGGTGCCGGTTCACCGCTTTTTGTTATCAATGGTATTCCGATGGATAATTCACAAAGAGGAAGCGCCGGTGAATGGGGTGGATCTGATAATGGAGACGGAATCGGCAATTTAAACCCCGATGATATTGAATCAATGACTGTATTAAAAGGCCAGTCTGCATCTGCACTCTATGGTACAAGAGCTTCAAACGGCGTAATTCTTATCACGACCAAATCTGGAAAAAGAGGAGATTTTTCTGTAGAGTATAATTTAAACGCCATGGTTGATAAGGCTATTGACAATACAGACTTTCAGTATGAGTATGGCCAGGGTGTTGGCGGTATTAAACCTGCTACTGTAGCGGCAGCACAGCAATCAGGCCGTATGAGCTGGGGAGCAAAATTAGATGGCAGCCAGGTGATCCAATTCGATGGTAAAACTTATGCTTATTCTGCAGTAAAGGATAATCTTGAAAACTTTTACAGAACAGGGCCTTCTATTACAAACACAGTAGCGCTTTCAAAAGGCGGCGAAAATGGTGCTTTCCGTTTATCATTTTCTCACCTCGATAATAAGTCCATAGTTCGAAACAGTGGTATAAAAAGAAATACGATCAACCTGAATATTGATCAAAATATCACTGATAAATTATCGGTTAAAATCGTAGCCAATTACATAGAAGAAAAATCAAAGAACAGGCCACAGTTAAGCGATGGGCCATTGAATGCCAATAATGGTTTGTTCCTTGCTACAAACATTGATCAAAGCGTCTTAGCTCCCGGTTATGATCCAACTACTGGTTATGAAATTCAATTCAGCGATGATGAATATGTAACCAATCCATGGTTTGTGGTTAATCAATATATCAACAATCTTAACCGTAAACGTTTGATTACTTCCATATCTGTTAAATACAATTTTACAAAATGGCTGTATGCACAGGGCCGTGTAGGTTATGATCTGTTACATGACCGCTCATTCTCAGTGACTCCATGGGGAACTGCTTATTCAACTAACAGGGCTGGTGGTCTTAATAATTTGGGCTCATCTGAAAAGTACGAGTTGAATACAGATGCATTGATCGGAGCTTCTCATAAAATAACTGATGATATCAGTTTTGACGCCGCTATCGGGGCGAATCTCCTTCAAAAGAAATTTGAATCAGTTTCTATAAATGGCGGCCCTTTTATACTGCCCTATCAATATAGTTATAACAATGTGGTGAACTATGGCAGGGGTTACGGATTTGAGAAGATAGAAACACACTCAGCCTATTACACATTGGATTTGGCGTATAAAAATTTCCTTACTATAGGTACAACTGGGCGGTATGACGCTTATTCTACACTGCCTGTTGATAATAATGACATATTTGTTCCCTCGGTATCTGCCAGCTTTATTTTCTCAGAGCTGATGAATATTAAAAATCTTAACTACGGTAAACTGAGAGCATCCTATGCTAAAACCAGCGGTGAAGTAACGGAAGCTTACAAAACAGATGTGTATTATTCTCTCGGAAATAATTTCAATGGCGTGCCGGTGGGTAACTTTAATACTTCATTACCAAGCGGGCTTTTAAAGCCGTTTACTACTACTGAAGTTGAAGTTGGCGCCGATCTTAGGTTTCTTAACAACCGGCTGAATATAGATGTTGCATACTTTACCAAGAAAACAAAGAATGAAATTATGGGTGCTAATTTCAGTATTGCTACAGGTTATACCAGCGGTTACATTTCTAATGGGGTGACAGAAAACAAAGGAGTGGAATTACAGATCGTCGGCACACCGGTAAAAACAAAAGATTTTACATGGACGGCTACTTTAAATCTTACTTCAGTAAAAAATAAAATACTGGAAACGGATGAAGCCGGTAATTCATTGGGACAAGGCTCTAACCGGGCCACTTTAGGAAATGCTACTACAGCTTTTGTAAAAGGATTTGCGGGCCCGCAAATTTTAGCATACGATTACAAACGTGATTCAAAAGGACAAATAGTTGTTGATGGCTCAGGTTATCCAATGCGTGGAGAGTTAATTAAAATGGGTAGTGTATTGCCGACTTTATATGGTGGATTGAATAATGATTTATTTTATAAAGATTTCAGTTTCTCTTTCCTCATTGATTACAATTATGGCAATAAGATACTTTCCGCTACCAGTTATTATTCTATTTTCCGTGGTTTAAATAAACTTACCCTTACCGGCAGAGACGGAATAACAACGGGTGTTACAGAAAGCGGCGCCACCAATACTGTCAAGGCTGACGCACAAGGATATTATAGATCTTTAGCTCAACAGGTAACTTCCACCCATGTACTGGAGGGAGACTTTATTAAATTGCGCCAGGTATCTCTTGGCTATTCCATTCCTCAAAGTGTTATAAGCAAATTAAAACTGTTCAAATCGATAAGGGCATCAATTGTAGCCCGCAACCTGGCTATACTGATGAAGAAGAGTGATAATATAGATCCTGAAGCTACGTTCGGCTCCAACGTGAGGTATTATGGAATAGAAGGTACCAGCCTTCCATCTACCCGTTCGTATGGCATCAATCTCAATTTTACATTTAAAAAATAGTAAATGACGGATGAGCTATTGTTTAAACACTATAAAAAGACAAAAATGAAAAAAACATTCTTATATATAGGCATAGCGGTTTTTGCTCTTCAAACGGGTTGTACTAAAAACTTTGATGAAATAAACACCGATCCTACGCAGTCATCGCCTGCAAATTTTAACTCGGATTATTTTCTTTCCAGCAGCCAGGCCAACTACATCAATGCCATTACCGGTTACAATGGAGCCATATTATTTCAAAGCGGATGGGCACAAATATTCGCTTCTACCACTTCCGGTGCGGCCAACTACTATAGCAACATGGATAAATACGTGCCATCTGGTAATACCAATGATTACGCCGCCCGTGGCTGGAGAGTTAACTTCAGAGGAGCCAGCCTTGCAAATGAAATTATAAGAAACCTCTCCGGCGATGCTGCCAAAGCAAATGTTGTAAGTGCTGCTACCGTAATGAAAGTGCTCTGCGTACAATACATTACTGACTTGTATGGGGATTGTCCTTATTCACAGGCATTTCAGGGTGCTGATGGCGTTGGCCTGCCTGTTTATGATAAACAACAGGACGTTTATAAAGCCATGCTTAGCGATTTGGATGCTGCGCTTTCAAAGTTTGATGCCTCAAAAGCTAAACCTGCTGCTGACCTTTTTCCTTATGCAGGTGATGTAGCCAAATGGAAAAAATTCGGTTATTCACTGATGTTGAGACTGGCTATGCGATTGACAAAAGTGGATGCTGCTACTGCAAAAACTTATGCAGAAAAAGCAGCGGCGGGAGGAACTTTTTCAAGTGTGGCCGATGATGCGTACATTAAAGGAGATAACGCCAATGGCTATCGCAGTGAAAATTCCCGTGCATTAGTCACTGCCGCCGACTTTTACCAGGTAAGATGGAGCAAGACATTAATAGATTATCTTAAATCCACCAGCGATCCCCGTGTAAGTGCTATTGCAGAAGTATCACAAGCCGGGTTAGCAGCCAATCAAAATTCGTCTTTGGCAGGTGATAATACATACTCTGCTCAGGTAGGATTACCAAGCGGATGGGACCTGAACGGCGGCTCTACTGATATTTCTAATTCTCCGGGTTATCCGGGTGGCACAGGTACCGGCAATGACTTTACCCCGATTGGTAAATATTCCCGTCCAAAAACATCGGTTTATGGAAATTTAAACAGTCCGCAATTTGTTTTGACTTATGCGGAAACAGAGCTTTTGCTGGCAGAAGCCGCAGTAAGAGGATGGAGTGTTGGCGGAACTGCAATTACACATTACAAGAACGGAGTGTCGGCCGCCCTGCAATCATTAGCTGTATTTGGCGCTGATGCCACGATAAGTGCAGCGACTGCCGATGCATATGCGTTAGCAAATCCATTGGATATTACTTCCACCACCGCTTCTTTAAAAATGATCAATGAGCAATACTGGGCTACCACCGGTATACTGATGAATTTTGTGGAAGCATGGAATAACTGGAGGAGGTCAGGTTATCCTGCTTTGACGCCTGTTGTTTATACAGGTAATTTTTCCAACGGCACTATTCCGAGAAGACAGCTATATCCCACTGAAGAAGCTACTTCCAACGGTACCAACTATAAAACCGGTGTAAGCAGTTTAACCGGCGGTGATACATGGACGGCTAAAGTGTGGTGGGATAAATAAAAGTTTTAGTAGCAGATACAAAATAGCAACAAGCAGTTGTTTTAAAGTGAGGATTACTAATACAGGGCTATCTTTCAAGATAGTCCTGTTTGCTTTTGTATTTAAAATAGCTTGCCTTGCACAAAGTGCTATAATTATTAATGAGTTAAATTGTTAGGTTAAAATACAAGCAGCGCAGTTTGCGCATGTTTTATAAACCAAAACTTTTTTTGCATGAGGTATAGTGGTGTTTATATGATCTTACTGTTATTGGGGCTGCCATTTTTTGCGTTGACACAACAGCCTTTATTCCAATTATTATCGCCAAAAGAAACAGGCATCAGGTTTAGCAACGATATTAATGAAACAGAAAGCCTGAATGTGCTGGCCTACGAATATTTTTATAATGGTGGCGGCGTGGCTGTCGGAGATATTAACAATGATGGACTGGAAGATATTTTCTTCACTGCCAATATGAAGGATAATAAACTATACCTTAACCAGGGAGGACTGAAGTTTAAAGATATTACTCCCAAAGAAATGGAAGGGAAAAAGGGTAGATGGAAAACCGGTGTTACCATGGCCGATGTAAATGGAGATGGATTGCTTGATATTTATATTTGTTACTCAGGTAAGGTAAATGATGATCTCCGTCGCAATGAATTATTTATTAACCTGGGTAATCTGAAATTTGAAGAACAGGCAAAGAAATACGGCCTTGATGATAAAAGCTATAGTACACAGGCAGCTTTTTTTGATTATGATAATGACGGAGACCTGGATATGTTTCTGCTAAATCATAGTGTGAAGAAGATAGATAATATGGAATTTGCCAGGTTTAGAAACGAAGTGGATGAATTGGCAGGCGCCAAACTATATGAGAATAAAGACAATTACTTTACAGATGTATCAAAGAAAGCGGGGCTAAAACAAAACCCGATGACGTTCGGTTTGGGTATTGCCATTGCCGATGTAAATAAAGATGGCTGGCAGGATGTATATGTTACCAATGATTATAATGAACCCGATTATTTATATATCAATCAGCACAACGGAACTTTTGCAGAACAATCACAACAAAGCTTCCGGTATTTAGCACAGTTTTCGATGGGTGTTGATATTGCCGATTTTAATAATGATGGTCTGCCCGACGTGATGACTCTCGACATGTTGCCCGAAGATAATCGCAGACAAAAGCTGTTACAGCTACAGGAAAATTATGAATCCTTTGAACTGATGCAAAGCCAGGGTTTGAACCGGCAGTATATGCGCAATATGCTGCAATTAAATAATGGTGACGGGACATTTAGCGAGATCGGACGTCTTGCTGGTGTTTCCAATACGGACTGGAGCTGGTGCCCCTTGCTGGCCGATTTTGATAATGACGGATATAAAGACCTGTTTGTAACCAATGGGTACCTGCGTGATTATACAAACAAAGATTTTTTACGTTATTGGGGTGATTATAAATTAAAAAAAGCAATAGACAGGGAACCTGCCTTACTAATGGACCTTATAAAAGCCATGCCTTCAACTTTATTGCCCAATTACATTTATAAAAATAATAGTGATCTTACATTTTCCAATAAGCAAAAGGAATGGGGAGTTATGGCGCCTGCCATTTCAAGCGGAGCAGTATATACCGATCTGGATAATGATGGTGATCTTGACCTGGTGGTAAATAATATCAATGAAGATGCCTTTGTATATAAAAATCAAGGGAGGGAAACCAATAATAGTACTTATCTCTCCGTAAAGCTGAAGGGTAAAAGTGGAAACAGTAATGCAATTGGAACAAAATTGTATTTGTACAGTAATGGCACAATGCAATACCAGGAGGCTAATCCCAACAGGGGGTATTTATCCTGTGTTTCCACTGTATTAAATTTTGGATTAGGTGATCATAAAAAAATTGATTCCCTCCGAATTACCTGGCCGGATAATACTTCTCAATTGCTCGTAAATGTTGAAGCCAATCAGCGATTGCTTGTTGATCAAAAAAATGCAGAGAAGCCAATCAATATTTCTTTGCCCAAAACAGAACAAACTCTTTTCACAAAAACTGGTGGCGTCATTGATCATAAAAATGAAGCATTAAAGCAGAACGATTTTAAAAGACAATTACTCATGCTGTTTATGTATTCTAAGACGGGGCCTGTCATTGCTAAGGGAGATATTAATAAGGACGGATTGGAAGATATGTTCATCAGCGGAGACAGGAACAACTTTGGCCGGGTGTATATTCAAAACGCTGCTGGTAAGTTTAGCCGGGCAGAGGACATTTATATTGCTGATGAAAATTCATCCACTGTTGCAGCGGCTGTTTTTTTCGATGCGGATGGAGATGGCCTGGATGATCTGTATGTTGCGAAAGGCGGTTATGCTTATTGGGAGCCGAATACACCGGCCTTGCAGGATGAACTATACCTAAACGATGGAAAAGGCAAGCTGAAATTATCAAAAGAGTTATTGCCTGATGTTAGTGCCAGTAGTAAATCTTGTGTTCGCCCCTGTGATTTCGATAATGATGGCGATATGGATCTGTTTGTTGGCGGAAGAGTTGTTCCCGGAAGATATCCTGCTATTCCCAAAAGTTATTTATTGGTCAATAACGGAATGGGAAAGTTTACCATCGCAACAGTGCCTTTCTCAGAAACAGGTATGGTTACAGACGCACAATGGTCTGACCTGAACAATGATGGCAGAAAAGATCTGCTGCTTTGTGGAGAGTTCATGCCTGTAATGATTTTTATAAATAGCCCTTCCGGATTTTTGGATAAGACCAATGAATACTTTGATAAACCTGGAAACGGTTTTTGGTTTTCATTGGCTCTTGCCGATGTTGATGGGGATGGTAAGGAGGATATTGTTGCCGGTAATCTTGGTATGAACTCACCGTTGAATATCTCTGAGAAAGAACCGGCGGAATTGTTTTATGCGGACTTTGATGGTAATGGCTCTGTTGATCCGTTCCTGAATTTTTATGTGCAGGGCAAAAGTTATCCGTTTGTAAGCAGAGATGAATTGAATGAACAGATCTATCCCATGCGGAAAAAGTTTATTTCATATAATAATTACGCTGACGCTTCAATAAAAGAAATATTCAGTAATGAAGAATTAGCCCGGGCATCAAAACTTACCGCGGTCGAAAACCGTACGGTTTGTTTTCTCAATAAAAATAACAAGTTTGTAAAGACTGTATTGCCATTACCGGCACAGTTCTCTATCGTTTCAAAAATACTGACTGGTGATTTTAATCATGATGGGAAAACAGATCTGTTGTTGTTTGGTAATCACACCGATAACCGGTTAAAGCTCGGTAGTATTGATGCTAATTATGGATGCCTGCTGACTGGCGATGGAAAAGGCAATTTTAAATATGTTAGTCAGCCTGCGTCAGGCATCTGTGTTACAGGTGATATTAAGTCAGCGGAGAAGATCGTCATTAATGGAAAAAAATATATTGCAGT
Organism: Terrimonas pollutisoli; assembly: GCF_029360765.1. Lineage (GTDB taxonomy): Bacteria > Bacteroidota > Bacteroidia > Chitinophagales > Chitinophagaceae > Terrimonas_B > Terrimonas_B pollutisoli. The sequence continues at coordinate 118,287 of NZ_JARKNA010000014.1, forward strand.
GGGTGTGGCAGATGGTGAATTGATTTTTTATAAAGAAAACTGATATGAAAAGATTAGGCGTCATTATATTATTCTTTTGTAATACGGTAAACGGTCAAAATAAAGAGCCATTGCCTGTTTACCTGGACTTGCAGCCTGCTGTATTTTCATTATCAATGGTTATGATGCATGATGTGGTAAACCCGCCTGCAGCCAGTCGTTTTTATACTTATGCCATGCTGGGAGCATATGAAATTGTCGCACAAAATAAAGCCGTTCCATCTCTTTCAGCTTTTTTGAAAAACTATACAGGTGTTAAATTAAATTCAGTTAAAACCCAATATGATCATCGTATAGCAGCAGTGTATTGTATTCTTGAAACAGGCAAACAGATGTTGCCTTCGGGCTTTATGTTGCAGAAGCAGGAAGATGAGTTTCTTCAAAAATTGAAGAAAAGCAAAATCCCCAAATCTATCATTGACGAATCAATTGCTGTTGCAAACCTTGTTGCCGGTGAAATAGTAGCCTATGCTAAAACAGATGGTTATGGTAAGCTTAGCGCTAAACTTCGTTACACTCCAGTAAAAGAAGAAGGATATTGGTATCCCACACCGCCAGCTTATATGGAAGCGGTTGAACCTAACTGGAAAACTATCCGGCCCATATTGATTGACTCCTGCAATCAATTTCCTCCTGAACCTCCCGTTGTATTCAGCAAAGACAGCAGCAGCGTTTTCTATAAAATGGCAAAGGAAGTATATGATATCTCCAAAAAACCGACACCAGATCAATTGCTGATTGCATCATTTTGGGATTGCAATCCTTTTGTGGTAGCTACTTCCGGCCATATGTCACTTGGGTTTAAAAAAATAAGCCCCGGCGGGCATTGGATGAATATTACCAGTATCGTTGCAAAAAAAGCAGCACTTGATTTTGACCATTCAGTGTTGCTGCATACCATCTTATCGGCGACAATTATGGACGCCTTTATCAGTTGTTGGGATGAAAAGTACCGGAGTAATAGAATGAGGCCCGAAACATACATTAATAAATATATTGACATCAATTGGCTGCCCATTTTGCAAACACCGCCATTTCCTGAATATACCAGCGGGCACAGTGTTATCTCTACTGCTTCCGCGGAAGTACTTAGTTATATGCTGGGAGATAAGTTTTCATACACCGATAATACGGAAGATATGTTTGAGATTCCTGCAAGAACATTTCAATCATTCAGGCAGGCAGCCGATGAAGCAGCGATATCACGGTTATATGGAGGGATTCATTACCGGGATGCTATTGTAAATGGTCAGCAACAGGGAAAAGCAGTAGGAAACAAAATTGTTGAAAAAATTAAAAAGGCTGGCATAACGCCATTGATTAATTCATCGGTGCTGAATGGGCTTTCTGCAAAATAATAAAGATGCCACGATCTGATCCGTAGCATCTTTATTGTTTGCTTGTATAGAATGATGATTCTCTGCTTTTATATCAAATCAATTCACCTCAATCTCATCTACAAACAACCAGGGCTTATTGCCGGCTCCCGGTTTGTCATCCGGAATTTTTCCGAGGTTTTTCACAACTACTTTTATGTAGCGGGTTGACACGGGTGAAAAAGCAATTTTGATCACGCCATTTGAGCCAGTCGTTTTTTCAAAGTTTTCGCTTTTTCCAACCGAACTAAAGTTTTGTCCATCTGCCGAAACGAATATTTCAGCGGATTGAGGCGGATAGATCCACGAGCCACCGGAAACCAAACTATGAATAACGGCATTGCTGATATTTTCCGCGGCACCTAAATCGATGACAGCTTCTAAATCATCACCGCTCCAACCGAGAAATTCACGGCTGCGGCCCAGGCCTTTTTCATTTTGTACTCCATTCACTAATGTAAAGGCCCCATCACCGGGATAGTTGTTAGACGGCTCGGTGGTAAGCGTTATTTTTTTCCCGGTTGCTTTATTGAAATAAAACTTTTGTGTTATCGGATTGCCAATCATTTTTCCATTAACAGCGTTCCAACCTGTTACAGCGCCAGTCGCAGTTATCGTGATGGGAGCGTTATATTTTTCGCCAGAAGAAGCCTGCCCTGCGAATGATTCAGCAATGGCATGCTGCTTGAAAGTTGTCTGCGCTGTCGGATGTTTTGATTCCAGTTTCCACTGTACTCCAACATTATTTTCGCCGGGTTGTACAGATGTTTTTAAATCGAAATAAGCCTTGCTATAATTGGCATTCCACAGATCGAATCTTTTAAAATGAGCAGGCAATCTCGTTTCAAATTCATCCCAATTTTTTGACTCCAGCGGGCTCCACAATACTTCGCTCAATGCTGTCAGGCGGGGAAGCAGCATGTACTCTACTTTCCTTGGATTTTTCATGTATTCCGTCCACAGGTTAGCCTGTGCTCCCAATACATATTTGCTTTCATCCGCGGCTAACTCTTTTGGCACCGGGTTATAAGCATAAACTTTTTCCAACGGGTTGTAACCACCAATAGTTACTGAATCTTCGTTCAGGCTTTGTGTATGATCAAAGTAAACAGGATTCCCCGGCGTCATGATCACATCATGTTTTTGTTTGGCTGCGGCAATTCCGCCTTCTTCACCCCGCCAGCTCATCACCACTGCTTTTGGTGCAAGACCACCTTCTAATATCTCGTCCCAACCGATCAAGGTCTTTCCTTTTTTGTTCAGGTATTTTTCAATCCGCTGAATAAAATAACTCTGTAATTCATGTTCGTCTTTCAGGTTATTCTCTTTCATCCGTTGCTGGCAACGCGGACATTTCTTCCAATGTGTTTTCGGGCACTCATCACCACCGACATGGAAATATTTGGACGGGAAAAGTGGTATTACTTCATCAATTACATTTTGCAGGAAAAGAAAAGTTGAATCGTTGCCCGCACAAAAAACGTCATCAAAAACACCCCAGGTTTCCTGCACCAGTTTTATTCTTCCCTTCGACTGTTCCTCTACACTTTTTTTAGAGATCATATTCGCAGGTATTGCTGTAGGCTGATCGGGAAAACAGCTTAACCATGAATATGCAGCAATGGCGGCGCTGCCATGTCCGGGCATTTCAATTTCAGGTATCACTTCCACAAATCTTGCTTTCGCATAATTCACTATTTCTTTAATCTCCTGTTGTGTATAAAAACCACCATACCGGGTATTATCATTTCCGGTTCCCGGATAACGTCCAATGATGGTTCCGTTTCTCCAGCCGCCAACGGAAGTAAGTTTGGGATATTTTTTTATTTCAATCCGCCAGCCCTGGTCTTCTGTCAAATGCCAATGAAACGTATTCAGCTTGTAATAAGCGATATAATCAATGTATTTTTTAATGAATTTGACCGGGAAAAAATGACGTCCAACATCGAGATGTAAACCACGGTACGCAAAGCGGGGCGAGTCTTCTATCGACACATGTGGAATATCTAATTTAGCAGGACGCATCTTCAACCTTGCATCGGGTACGGGCAACAATTGAATCAATGTTTGTATACCGTAAAAAACACCATTTGCATTATCACCTGCAATATAAACGCCTTTATTGTCGACAGTCATGCGATAAGCACCGGCCACGGGGTTATCCATTCGTTCATAGTTCAGGCGGATTGCATTGTTACCAACGGCTTTTTTAACCACTTTCAATTTGAACAAGTAAAACTGCTGAAGGTATTCATTCAATAATGCTGCTGTTCGCTCAAGGTTGCTTCCTTCGAGAACAATTTGTGTGGCCGGCGTAATACTGAACTTAGCAGCGATCCTGGGTTGTTTTACAGAAACAGGTTTGGGAACAACGGTGATATCCTGTGCCTGCAGACAACAAGAAAACAAAACAAGTCCCGTCAAAACAAATGTTAGCCTCATAATAACGTTTTATTTAAAAGTGCCAATTTAGTCCATTGTGTAATGCTTTGATCAATAAATTCTATGGCAAACGTTTGCTCAAAATAATGATTGATCCGGGTTTAAGATGACGAAACAAATTCAATCGTTGCTTTAAATATGGAGGATGTTTCCTATTTTGGTAATCCAGTTACTTACATTTTTATGAATAACAACAAGCAAGTGATCGAAAAATTTTACTCAGCGTTCCAACATCTGGATTATAAAACCATGCAGAGTTGTTATAGCGATGACATTGTTTTTAGCGACCCCATTTTTTTGGTGCTCAGGAACGATGAGGCCAGGTCGATGTGGGAAATGCTTTGTAAAAATGCAAAGGATTTTTCACTGACCTTTTCGGATATAGAGTTGATCGATGATGAATATGCTACCTGCAGTTGGACTGCAAATTATATTTTTTCGAAAACAGGGAACCGCGTCATCAATCATATCAAGGCTTTCATGCGGCTGAAGGATGGAAAGATCATTGAACATAGTGATGGATTTCGGCTTAGCACCTGGGCAGCGCAGGCTCTTGGCTGGAAAGGGGTGTTGTTTGGCTGGACAGGGTTTATGAAAAGAGGCATTCAAAAAAATGCGAGAAAGAACCTGGCTTATTTTATACAAAGCAAAAACGCCAGCCAAAATTGACCATCACTATTTTAATTGGCAAGTTTAACCGTTACCTTGTCTTTTGAAAGATTTTCAACCAGCCATAGATACTCTGCAATAAAATTGTTGATGTTATGCTGGAAGCTTTGATCCAGCAGGTTTCCTGACTTGTCAAATTTCTTATCAACACCTGGCACAATCAATAGGTAGGGCGAAGCAATACCAAATAATGCCGCCACCAGCAGAAGCATCTGCTGGGTCGCTCTCATCCCGCCCATAGCTCCCGGCGAAGCCGTTGCAATACCAAAAATCTTATGATGCTGTTTTGGAAAATGATCTAACAGGTTTTTGAGAGAAGGGGAGTAGCTGCCATTGTATTCAGGTGAAACAAGAATAAACCCATCTGCCGCAAATACTCTTTCGCTTAAAGTCCTCCATTGTTCAGGCGTATTTTCTACAGAAGTAAAAACGGATTGCATCGGCGGAAGATCCCATTCTTCCATATCAATCAAACCAACTTCATGATCGGTAGTTTCTGCAAACGTCTTATGCAGGTAAAGAGCCACCCGGCGGGTCACACTATTGACACGGGGACTGCCCGATATTATTTCAATTCTCATTTTTTCAAAATTAAGTGCAAAATCATACAGTCTAATGTTTGAACATCAAGCAAATACCAACAGCAATGGCAGCAAAAAGTTTAGTCTTGTCATGTTTTCGCATTTTATTATATGGGATTAACTTTTTGCAACCAGATAAATTAATTCTGAGACTGAATCAGTTAATTTCGATGATTCAAAAATAAACAATGATTAACCGAAGAAAGTTTATATCCTCATCCGTATTAAGTTCAGCTGCCGTATTTGCCGGCAAATTTGTTTCGGGCCAGCAAAGCTATCGGGCCGTAAAAGGTAAGGCCATTGTTATTTCCACCTGGGATGCGGGCCTGGAAGCCAATAAAGCCGCCTGGAAAGTATTGGGAACAGGTGGCCGGGCCTTAGATGCAGTTGAACAGGGCGTGATGGTGACAGAAGCTTCGCAAAACTGTTGTGTTGGTTTGGGAGCTAACCCTGATAGGGATGGTTTTGTGACGTTGGACGCCAGTATTATGGACGAGTTTTATAATTGTGGTAGTGTGGCATTTTTAGAAAGAATCAAACATCCTATTTCTGTAGCAAGGCGGGTGATGGAAAAAACGCCGCATGTAATGTTGGTCGGAAGTGGCGCCCAGCAATTTGCCATCGCGGAGGGTTTCCCTTTGGAAGAACAGAAGCTATCTCCCGATGCACAAAAGACATATGAGAACTGGCTTCAGAAATCAGAGTACAAGCCTATTATTAATATTGAGAACAAAGGCAATCACGGTCCCTTTGCCCCGTCACGATTGGAATCAGGTGATTGGAATCATGATACTATTGGGATGGTAGCGATGGATACGAAAGGCAATTTAAGTGGAAGTTGTACCACCAGTGGAATGGGATTTAAAATGCGTGGCAGACTTGGTGACTCACCCATAATCGGTGCTGGTTTATTTGTGGATAATGAGGTGGGTGCTTGTACAGCAACCGGGCAAGGTGAAGATGTAATTCGTGTGGCCGGTTCTCATACCGTAGTAGAGTTGATGCGGCAGGGATTGTCTCCTGAAATGGCTTGTCGAAAAACGATTGAGCGAATTGTGAAGATCAAAGGGGATAAAGCGAAAGATATACAAGTAGCCTTCCTCGCTTTAAATAAAAAAGGGCAGGTAGGTTCCTTTGCAATTCATAAAGGATTTAGCTATGCAGTTAAATCGAACGAAATAGAAAAACTGGTGAATGCTAAAAGCTACTTCACAAAATAAATTTATCAATCAGGATTTTGCGACAGGCAGGATCAACGATATCAAAAAATAATTTTTCAAGTTGAAATATATCATTGAAATCGCCACCACTGATTTTTTGACAACACAAGCGGCTGTTGAAGGTGGAGCCGACAGGATTGAGCTTTGTGCTAACCTGGCGGAGGGAGGGACTACTCCTTCGTATGGACATATCAGGAAGTGCAGGGAAGCTTTTGATGTGCTGATCTATCCCATCATTCGACCCAGGGGTGGCGATTTTTTATTTACTGATGAAGAATTTGACATTATGCTGCAAGACGTGAAGCTATGCAAGCAACTGGGTTGCGATGGAGTAGTGATTGGTTTACTAAACCGTGATGGTAGTATCGACAAAAAAAGATCATCACAGTTGGTAGAGGCTGCATACCCCCTGGGTGTTACTTTTCACCGGGCCTTCGATCGTTGCCGTGATCCATTTGAGGCATTGGAAGAATTGATAAAGCTCGGTTGTGAAAGGATCCTGACATCCGGGCAAAAACCCGCTGCACCTGATGCCGCGGCATTGATTGCGCAGTTAAATAAAGCGGCGGATGATCGCATCATCATCATGCCAGGTAGTGGAGTGCGGAAGGAAAATATCAGGCAATTGGCAGAGCAGACAGGTTGTGTTGAATTTCATTCTTCGTTGCGCAGTAAATCAGCAAGCAAAATGGATTTTATTCATCCGTCGTTTGCTGGTTCAGATGAGGACTATACGAACAACGCCATTAATCCACAGGATGTGATCGATTTTCGAAATGCACTTGTTTCTTAATTAGTCTATTTCCCAAAAATATATGCGTACAATTCCATTGCTGGTGCTGTCAAATGTCTTTATGACTTTTGCGTGGTATTATCATTTAAAGCATCAAGGTTGGCCATTGTGGAAGGCGATTGTTATCAGTTGGTTCATCGCTTTTATTGAATATTGTTTGGCTGTACCAGCCAATCGGTTAGGGCACAACGGTGGTTTTAATCTTTTCCAGCTAAAAATTATACAGGAGATAATTACCCTTGCTGTATTCGGTTTCTTTGCGGTGCTTGTAATGAAAGAAGCATTTCACTGGCGATACCTGGTGAGCTTTGCTTTTTTACTGGGAGCTGTTTATTTTATGTTTACCAAAAGGTTTGGCTAATAATTATCACCCGGAGAATGATGAGCTGCTTTTGATCGTTGCCGCTGCCTGCGTATCAGGTCAGCTTTTACTTTATGTACGATAGAGCTACCAAGAAATAAAAGGCCTGCATTTAATGTAACTACTGAGATAACGGCCCAAATGACCCAATCCTTTTCATTCTGGATAGTGAGGCCCGCATATAAAATTGAACAAATGCCGGTGGTAGTGAATACGAGACCAACAAGCATGTTGATAATGAATTTTCGTTCCCGGTTAGTGGACATGGCAATGGATTTTGGTTTAAGCAAGCAATTTACCGACTGCATAGCATTTTGTTAATACTATACAGTTCTATTCCAATTTAAGGTAGATGTTTTTAGATTTGTTTCCTAATATTACACATGAAAAAAATATCTCTTTTATTCGCTACTCTTTTCTTGGGTTATATATTGTTTGGGCAAGAAGCTCCCGAAGGATTATTTCTTAACTCCCGTGCCCCGGATTTCAAAGCAAAGGACCAGAATGGAAATGATGTCAGGCTAAAAGATCTGTTGAAGAAAGGAAAAGTGGTGCTGGTTTTTTACCGGGGTGAATGGTGTCCTTATTGCAACAAAAATTTAAAGCGATTGGAGGATTCATTGCAATTGATCACGGCCAAGGGTGCAACTCTTGTGGCTGTTTCTCCGGAAAAACCTGAAAGCATTTCCAAAACCATCGAAAAAACAAAAGCTGAATACTCTATCCTTCATGACGAAGAATTAAAGATCATGAAAGCTTATGATGTGGAGTTTGAGGTTCCTGAAAATACGTTAAAACGCTACCGGAATGCCGGTATAAAAATCGACGAAGTGAATGGGAAGAATGGCAATTACCTGCCTGTGCCGGCGACATACATTATCGATAAAGAAGCAAATATCACTTATCGCTTTTTCAACCAGGATTATAAGAAGAGACCTTCAGTAAAAGAAATACTGGATCACCTGTAAAGGATCGCCGCTTATTTCCACTGCACTTTTCCAATTTTTCCATTATTGCCGGCCAGGAAAATAGCCGTACCTATTCTCGCAATGCGGCAAACATGAAAACCTTCTTTGCTGATCCATTTCCAGTTTTTGCCAGCGTCTTTGGAGTAGTCCACGCCGTTCAACCCGCAGGCCAGCACATCTTTTTTGGACAAAAATTCAACACTGCTTCGGTAGCCATGTGGTGGCCTAACCGGTGTCAGCCATTTTTTGCCGCCATTCAAAGAGTAAACACAGTTTTTATCGGTTATGGAGTCGGCGCTGAAATCGCCACCCACGATGATCATTCGCTGGCCGGGCTTATCGGGAATTCCTTCGTCGTAAATATCTATTGAATTGGCGCCAGTACTTTCTTTGCCTTGTATCAACGGGAGATCAGTAGCATTTGAGTTTGTGATCAATCTTGACCGCAATCCACCGCTGACAATAAAATAATCATCGTTTGAAAATAGTTTGATATTGCTACCGCTGGAAGCAAAAAAAGCTTCACCACTGTCGGCCACGGGCCTGTTAGCGTTTTCTTCAATCTCCGTCCAGGTATTGCCCGTGTCATTTGTTTTTGCAATGAATATTTTTCCGTTGATCGGGTCACCCACTACAATGCCCTCCCGGCTATTAGCAAAGTCCATTGCATCCAGGAACATTCCCTTTGTTTTATTTTCATAAACCACCCGCCAGCTTTCGCCACCATTATTGGTTTTTAAAATATACGCCGGATCAGCAATGCCCATGATGATTGCTATGTTGGCATCAAATGCTTCGATATCACGGAATTCAGTCTTTTCAAATCCATTTACCGTCATCCATTTCCAATTTTTGCCGCCATTTACACTCTTGCCAACCGTTCCATTGCTACCACTCACCCAAATGATATTGTCATTTACCACACTCAGGCCTCTTAAGCTTGTTTTGGTGCCCGATGTCAGTATTTCAATGGATGGTGACTGCGCAGATGTTTTGCCTACTATAAAAAGAAATAAAAAAAGGATGTTCAGTTTTTTCATATTTACCAGATGAGCTAACAAGATAAAAGGTTTCCCGGACTAATCATAGCCGGTTTAATTCAAAACAGCTGATGAAAATTTATTATTTTTAATTATCAATCAAACCCTGTTTTATGAAGAAATTTTTTCTGCTGCCCTTGATGCTCATAAGTGTGGTATTTTTTTATGCCTGCCAAAAAGAAAAGAGCTATGAGTCGGGTTCGCAACGATCTGCTGGCTCGCTGCAGGATGACCTGGCAGGTGAATGTTTACCAAAGACGGTGAATGGCGTTTATGAAGCAGGTACTGCACTCAATTCAGCCGACAATTATATCGATGTACAGATCAATGTAAGCCAGGTTGGTTCTTATACGGTGTTTACTGACACAGTGAATGGGAATTTCTTTCGGGCTACCGGAAATTTTGGAACTATAGGGCTCAACACTATCAGGTTATTGGGAAGTGGCACACCGGCGAATGCGGGTAACTTTTTCTATGAAGTGCAGTTCGATACTTCGGTATGCGTGGTGGCCATTACAGTTCTACCGCAGGGTGGTGGAGTGCCTGCTGTTTTTACATTGGCTGGGAATCCCGATGTTTGTTTGGATTATGTATTGGCCGGCAATTACGCTGTAGGTACTGCAATGACCGCTGCAAATACGGTTGCCATTAAAGTGAATGTCACGACAGCGGGTACATATGATTTAACTACGCAGACCAGCAACGGGATAACTTTCTCCGGGTCGGGAGTTTTGGCGACAGGGCAACAAACTATCACCTTAACTGCAAGCGGCACTCCTGCACAGGCAGGTAGTACCAATATTCCTGTTGATGCAGGTACTTCCACCTGCAGTTTCACCATCGATGTGACATCACAATTTGATTACTTCCCCCGCACTGCCAACAGCAACTGGAGTTATCAGTTTGATGACGATGCCAATGATTCGTTGTGGGTTCGGGCTAAAGCAGGGACCGTCGTATTGGATGGCAATGCCTATACAATTTTTGAAGCTACAGATAGTGCCGCTATTTTCAGTGATTACGGAGCTTACCGTAAATCGGGTGGCGATTATCATTCTTATCTGGTTTTCGAGGATGGCTCGGGTCTTGATTACATCATGTTAAAAGACAACGTACCGGCAAACACAACCTGGGAATCAGACTCAGTGGGTGTAGAGATAGACGTAAGCGGCATACCTGTAACAGCCTATATAAGATTGGTGCTTAAAATTGTTGATAAAGATATTTCTGTTACCGTTGGGGGCACTACCTACCCCAATACTATTGTTGTAACGGAAAAATATGAATATTTCACAGGCACGGGTTGGGCAGATTTAACGGACCAGGTCGGGTATTATAAATCTTACTATGCAAGAAATGTTGGCTTGATTAAGTTTGAATCGTATTACGAGGCGGGCAATGCCAACCCTCCATTAGAATACAAGCAGGATCTGCGACGATACCAGGTATTCTGATAATACAAAAGAGGATGTTGAAGCATCCTCTTTTGTAACAATTATGGTGTTGTAATTAAAAACCTTTTTTCTCCGCAGATTTCAACGGCGGTAATTTGAAATTATCCAATAAACTTTTTTGGGCGATCATTTTTTCAATATCCTCAATAGAGCGGGGTGCAAAACGGGAGAGAAGTTCATAACCGTTTTCGGTGATTAAAGCATCGTCTTCAATACGTACTGCAATACTCCACCATTTTTTATCACAGTTGCTTCCTTCGGGAATATAAATGCCGGGCTCAATGGTCATCACCATGTTCTTTTTCATCGTGCTGTAATTACCCCTGTCATGTACGTCAAGGCCGATATGATGGCCCAGGCCATGCGGATAGTATTTAGAGGTCTCTGATTTATCTTTTATGATACCCAATTTTATCAATCCTTCTGTAATGGTATTCCGGGCGGCTGTCTCAGCATCCTTCCATTTCGATCCGTTTTTCAGTGTTTTAAAAGCGGCTTCCTGTGCGTCATATACAATCTGGTAGATCAGTTTTTCTTCCGGGGAAAATTTGCCGCCGGAGGGGATAGTTCTTGTTACATCAGCCGTATATCCATGATACTCGGCACCTACGTCCATCAGCAATAGTGAATTGCCAACCCTGGTTTTCGTGTTTTCCATATAGTGCAGGATACAACCATTTTCACCGGCGCCGATAATTGAACCGTAACCAACGCCCTCTGCACCGTATTTTTTGTGTACATATTCATGCAGACCCTGTATTTCCAACTCACTCATGTCGGGACGCACGGCTTTCATCACTTCATTTTGCCCCTGGCAAGAGATTTCAACGGCTTTACGCAGCAGCGTCATTTCTTCCGGCGTTTTTATTTCACGCAAACCGGCTGTAAGCTGGTAATAGGCTTTAGTATCAAAACGTTTGTCTTTTGAGTAGTCGTCGGGTATAGCTGCTTTTTGTTTGAACTGTTGCAAAAGATCATACAGTTCTGCTTTATCCCAGCGGCTGTCCGATACATCATCCGGCAAGGGGGCGAAAAGTATTTTGTCAAACCTGGAAAAGTCAATAGCGAATTTTGAAAAGGCATCACCATTAAGAGCCATTGCAAAACCTAATTTTTCTTTGGCGCCTTCGGTACCGAGCCTTCTGCCTGTCCATTGCTCAGCTTGTGCATTTCTTTTTTGTACAAAAAGTACTTCATTGTATTTATTACCAGTAGAGTCAGTTTGTTCATCTTTAAACACCAACAGCATTGAATTAGGTTCCTTGTACCCGCTGAAATAATACATGTCAGGATTTTGATGATAGAAATAATCTACATCGTTCGAAAAGTTGCGGGTGGGGTAAGCAAAGATGACGGCTACCGAATTATCCGGCATGTTTTCCCGGAGAGCAGCCCTTCGACCTGCATGAAACTCCCTGGTCAGGTAATCTTTTGGTAAATCATCATCGGCATGTTGCATGGAAGGTTGCGCCAGGCAAAATGTACTGATCAGTAAGGCAGGAAGAAAAGCAGTAAGCCTTTTATAAAAAAAATGGGGCATAAAAAAGGTGATTAGTTGGACTAAAAATAATCCATACCAATCACCTGGAGAATAAAAATACATGAATGGTTTTACCTATTCGTCATCTTCCTCTTCATAATATGCATCTTCGCTGGTATAATGTTCTTCCCAGGCTTTTACCGCTTCATCACTCAAGCATTCGATGATATCGAATAAGTCCTCTTTTTTTAGCTTCCACTCAGTTAGCGTGGGATCTTCAAACCGTTGAACAAAAATGCAATGATCAGTTTCTACCGCAACCTTGATGAGAGTAATAGGCGAGTCTTCTTTTTCCCTGACCAGGTAATAACATCCGTTTTCCAATAAATCATACGTGTACATACTGCCTCCCTTTATTTTTATTTTCTTTTAAATCGTTCTTTAGCTCCAGTCGTTACCATCCAAATTGGATTAGCAATTAGCTCGACTCTTGCAGTTGATAATGGGAGAATTTTAAGAGGGGTTAGCGGGTGACCCAAAATTAGCAATTTGGGAGATTGGCAGGTTGAAATAATGAGGACGGGGATAAAATATTTTTATAAAAGATTCAATAATATGATTTTCAGTATATTGGGGAGGTTGTTTTAAATTTTTGCGAAACAAATATCAATCCCCTCATTTACAGGATATTGTAGTTGGATAGGCCAGTGTGGCTTCTTTTTGCTCTTTTGTCAGAACTATTTGGGGGCTACTTTGCTTGAGGGTATTCTCAAAGACCGAGCGATTTTTATCGTGGGAAAAATTAGTAAACAATGAATGAACAGCTCCCTTTTCAGGACGATTCATATCAAGCATTTTCGGGTTGCTATTGCAGGAGAAGTCGAAGTCAGCAAAGCTGAAGGAACGCAGTTGTTGAAATTGTTGTGTTTTAAAGAAGATGGATTTACTGCTGATATCGTACACGATACTCCATTTGGTATAGTTGCCCTGGGCTACTTTATCCAGTATTTTAAATGAATGGTCAACAAGCGATAGGTTACCGGGATTGGCTTTATATTCCTGTATCATATTACAAACCGTGGAGAATCGTTCCAGTGAATTGTTTCCCTTTGTTGCGCCACTGGAATAGCTGGAAACTGATGTTGAATAAGTATCATTGGTTAGCGCCGGCAGTGGCATGGACTGACCGGTATGTACTTCCATTTTCCCGTTGAGAAATTCTATAGATGCCGTGTGTCCGTTTGCATCAGCTATAAGATAATGGAGGGGCACATCTCCGGCTGCAATGCGAACCTGTTTATCACTCGCTATCACTTCTTCGATAGTGGAATGATTGTCGAGCTGATACTGTATCCATTGCAATACGCCGATAGCGGGACGCTCATCAGGCTTGGGGTAAGCAGTCCCATCCAGCCACATCAATTCGACCACGAGTCCTTTCTCGTTCATGCCACCGGTTGGAAACTCTTTGCCATATTGGTTGAAGGTAATGCTTCCATATTTCGAAATCCAACTGATGGTTTTTCCATTGTTTGTCGGGACCGAAGTTTTTGAAAGACCGCGGAGATTGGTGCAGACCATGCCGGAATCGGCCATCCAGTCATAGTTGCGGCCAAATACCATTTTACCATTGTAGTTGATAAAAAAAGTAGAGCAGGGTAGAACCGTGTTGCTGTAAATGATCAACAGCAGTAAAGCAATTATTTTTCTGGCAGACATAATGAACTCATATTAATTAAATACCGTTTCGGAGACTGAATCATCCAGCATACGAAACGGTATTTAAAGGGCGTTGGCATTAGCTAAACAAGCATCTCTTTTTGCATTCTTTTTTTACATCTTGTTTCTGCTGTTTTTCGATTGCTTGTTTTTCGCTTTTGCTGTTGTGCAGGCTTGCGTATGCAAATGCTGCCGCTCCGCCTGCCAGTGCCAGGGCTACAATGTATTTTTTCATAGCCTATATTTTTGTACTTAAAAGTTACGATGATTTTCGGAATGAGCCCCGGGTTTTAGACAAATGGTAAAATGTTTTGATGCTTGTCGCAGCTCAGGCAGAGGTGAAGGGTAGTATAAAGAGCCAACCAGTAGTCCACAAATGAGCTTCGAAGTGCATTGTCATTAAGTTAAGGTTTTTATTGCCTCGTCTTAAAAGACGAGGCACCATTGGCAATAAGAAACCGGGCTCTAGCCCAATATTGTATTGTTTGGCTAAAGCCAATACATAAATAAAATTCTTTATCACTCTCCTGAAGGGCAATGCAATTCAAAGATCAGTCCTTAACTTAATGACATTGCCCGAAGTGGCTTATTTTCTGATGGGGCCCGTCTATCTGGCATGAGATGATCTTCAGAAAAATAGAATACTTTTCCTCAAAATCCTTTTTCATCCTTATAATCGTGGTTCTATTTATATTTGCAGCCCCGACTCCCTAGCTCAGTTGGTTAGAGCTACTGACTCTTAATCAGTAGGTCCTGGGTTCGAGCCCCAGGGGGGTCACAAAGCTTCATCATCTGGTGAAGCTTTTATTTTATCGTCAAAGAAATGTTTATGATCATAGCCGAAACAATGAAGCTGGCGCAACAACTCTGGGACTATCATCTCATGAATCATACCCTTGCAAAAGCTGATTGCATCCTGGCGTTGGGTAGTCATGACTTGCGGGTGGCTGATCGGGCTGCAGAGTTATATTTAGCGGGTTGGTCGCCACTGGTAATAATGTCTGGGGGACTTGGCAATTTTACCCAAAACATGTGGACCGAAAAAGAGGCGGATCGTTTTGCAGCAGTCGCCATTCAAAAAGGTGTGCCGGCTGAAGCGATATTAGTAGAAAATCAATCCAGTAATACCGGTGAAAATATTTTATTTACTCAAAAACTGCTGCAGCAAAAGGGGGTCGATCCATATTCTTTTATCGTCGTGCAAAAACCTTACATGGAACGCAGAAGTTATGCAACGTTTAAAAAACATTGGCCTGAAAAACATCTTTTAGTCACCTCGCCGCAAGTGACTTTCGCCGAATATCCCAACGAAGAAATCCCAATGGAACGGGTGATCAATATCATGGTCGGTGACCTGCAGCGTATTAAACTATATCCTGCCAAAGGTTTTCAAATACACCAGGATATACCCGATGATGTATGGGAAGCTTATGAGCAACTTGTTGCCCTGGGATATGATAAGCATTTGGTGAAGGAATAGGTTGATCGGATGTCAAACAGGAGTTAATGATCAATAAATAATTCTTATATTTAGTTGCAAACCAAAGATCATGAAGATCGCATTAAGCAATGTGTTCTGCTTTCTTTTCAAGTGAAGGTTCGTCAATGTAGTACTATCAACCCTTGTTGGGTTTGTCCATCATCCTTTGTTACCCGATAAATGTTTGGCTAAGGAAATTTTGTAGCAGCTTTATTTAACTACGACAAATCTTGACCGGCAAACCGTTTTATTTAAGTTTGGTCACTCATGGTTGTGATGCTATTTCCTATATCAGTGCAGGGATTCATTATTTTTTTCTTGCCGCCAAAATTGTAAAATCACCGAATATTCCAGCTGCTCCAAACGAAACGTTTAAAAATATCCGCAATATCTGGTGCACCCGGATCACCAGGCGTGTGGTATCCGTTTTAGTAAGAAGTCCTTTGCGGAAAACTGTATTAAGTCTCGTTCATTTTACCAATAAGCTGCCTGCTGACAGAGGTTGTGTTATCGTCACCTGTCATACACCCTGGAAACGTTTGATCGTGCAATGGTGCCTGGATAACAAAATAGCCCTCATCATATCAAATGGAACCAGGACACAGCAAAAGCGAAGCATACAAAGACAAGCGGCAGGATTTTCTGACCTGAGAGATATTGTGAAATGGCTGCGGCAAAATGGCCGGGTGATCATAGCAGGCGATATTTTCAACAAGCTGGAAGATTGTCCTGTAAAATTTTTTGAAAATAATTGCAATGCTTCTTTGTTCCCGGTACGGTTGGCAAGGATAGCTAACGTGCCGCTGGTGACTGCCCTGCCTGTTCTTCGCAATGGCGTTGTTTATATCAATTATGGCCCGCAGTTTGACAATAGCCTGCAACAAATGGACGACCATCACATCATGCAACATCTTATCTCATTTTTTGAAGAGGAGATAAAAAGGGAACCAGGTATCTGTCCTGCGTTGGCTATGTAGTTATAGAATAAGCAAACAACAAACTCAAGCAAACATTATTTGTAACTTTCCTTCTGACAAAAAATCGCAATGATGAATGATCACGCAGAAAATTTTGCCAAAGCCGAAATGCTTATCCGCAAACCAATAGCAGAAGTTTTTGAAGCCTTTATCAATCCTGCGATTACTACAAGATTTTGGTTTACTAAAAGCAGTGGCAGGGTAGAAACTGGTAAAGACCTTGAATGGACATGGGAAATGTATAATTATAAGGCGCCCGTGAAAGTTTTAGCAGTGGAACCCAATAAACAAATCGTCATTGGGTGGGGCAACCGGGACGAGGCCACAAGGGTAGAATGGACATTTCAAAGCCTGGAAGCAGGAACTTTTGTGAGCATTATCAATAGCGGATTTAAAGGAAGCCAGGAGCAGGTCGTTGCACAGGTTCGTGATTCAACAGAAGGCTTCACTCTCGTTTTAGCCGGATTAAAAGCCTTATTGGAACATGCTATACAACTTAATCTTGTGGGTGACCGGTTTCCGCAAGGATTGACATAAAGCATCGTCGGGTAATTTAATTTTTCATTTAAGATCAGTAAAAAAATGAAACAATTTTTTAAAGAACTTTTTGCATACAGCCATCATTTTAATCAGCAACTGGTCACCGTTTTTACAGAGCGGACTGATAAGACTTCTGAAAAATCAGTGAAATGGTTCAATCATATTCTGAATGCCCACCTGGTATGGAACAACAGGATACTAAAGCAACCGGGTCCATTGAATAGCTGGGATATGCACGATGTGACGGAACTCAGGGAAATGGATCAGTTGAATTATAATACATCTTTACAGATACTGGACAATTTTGACCTGGATACAGCTATCAGCTACACTACTTTTAAAGGCGAGCCATTTACCAATACAGTAAGGGATATTTTATTTCATGTGGTAAATCATTCTACCTACCACCGAGGGCAGATAGCGGCGGATTTCAGGCAAACAGGATTAGAGCCGCTTACAACTGATTATATATTTTTCAAGCGATAAATTTGGGTGCAATCCAAATTTATCGCTGTATAAACAAGTAAGAATAAACCACGGGGAAAACTGAGAAGGCTCAAAGCTCATTGGGAAATCCCTGTCTGTGGTAAACTCTGTGAATCTCTGTGGTTAATGAGTGCGACAATTCGGAATGCACCCATAAATTTGCGGCAACAATATTTTATCCGTTAGTTTTAAACCCTGGCGCTTCTAAAGTGTTTTAGGTAGTCAACAACTATGCAACAAAAACTTTTCGCTTCGACAACAAAGGACAACAAGGTAGAATATGCCATTGGTTTTTTATGCCTGTTGGTTTATGGTGGTTCGCTTTTCTTTCCCTTACTCGATAAAGATGCGGCGCATCATGCCAATATTGCTTTGCACATGTATGAGACGGGTGATTATTTCAGCCTCGTTGACAGGGGTAGCGATTACCTGGATAAACCTCATCTTCTTTTTTGGACAACACTGGTTTTTTTTAAACTATTTGGCGTAACCACGATTGCTCATCGTTTGCCTGCAGTACTATTCGCCCTTGCTTCCGTTTACTGTACCTACCAGCTTACCAAACATCTTACCAATAAGGCAGTGGCACGGATTGCAGCCATTATACTGGCAACCGCCCAGGCATTTGTATTATCCGTGAACGATGCCCGCATGGAAACGCCGTTGACAACAGGGATGATCTTTGGCTTATGGCAATTGATACTTTATATTGATAAAGATAAATTCACTAACCTGGTACTCGGAGCGGTTGGTATCGCTATCGCTTTTTCAACCAAGGGCTGGTTAGGTCCCGCGGTAGTGTTTATTGCTCTCTTTTTCTATATACTGCTTAATAAAAAGTGGGCGGTGTTGGCAAAGGCCAAAACATGGCTGTTTATCCCTTTCTTCTTTTTATTCATCAGTCCCGTGCTGTATGGTTATTACCTGCAATATGATCTGCATCCGGACAAAGTCATACGAGGACGGGATCATATTTCGGGCGTCGAATTCATTTTGTGGGAGCAGCTTTTTGAACGATACAAAGGGTTTGATAAAAAGCGATACAGCGATCCTTTCTTTTTATACCATACATTCATGTGGGCTTTTCTGCCCTGGTGTATTGCCGGATACATGGCGTTGTTTTATTGGCTGCGCCGTATGTTTTGGTTAAAAAAATGGAAACACCCGGTCAGTTTTGCAGCACTGGCA
Source organism: Terrimonas pollutisoli (assembly GCF_029360765.1). GTDB lineage: Bacteria > Bacteroidota > Bacteroidia > Chitinophagales > Chitinophagaceae > Terrimonas_B > Terrimonas_B pollutisoli. The sequence continues at coordinate 137,100 of NZ_JARKNA010000014.1, forward strand.
TTTGGGTTCATTTTGGTGACATTATCGTTTTCAAAATTTAAAATGCCGCATTACCTGATCATGCTGTTTCCGATGGCCGCGGTTTTTACAGCACCTTATCTTTGGCACGTATTACAATTTCGCAAGGGGATAAAACTGTTTTCCATATTGCAATACTTTTTGGTGGTCGTTATAATCCTGCTGGCATTTGCCCTCAATTATTATTTTTTTAAACCGGTAAATTGGTTGTTGTGGTTAATGGGTCCGTTGTTGCTGGGTCTTATTATTTTTATCTGGGCTAATAAACGGGTTTCAAAAGGCACAAAGATCATTGCTGTAAGCGCCGCTGCTTCTTTGCTGTTTAATTTCCTGCTCAATTATAATTTCTTTCCGCAACTATTGAAATACCAGGCGGGCAATGAAATGGTGAAAATGATAAAGGAAAAGAAGATTGACATTCCTGAAAAGGATATTGTAGTGATCGAACCGAATGCTCACAGTTTTGATTTTTACAGGGGACACAATCACTTGCAGCTGCCGGCAGAAGAGTTTGAACAAAGCTACCCGCCATTAAAAGACAAATATTTTCTTATCACAAGAGCTCACAGGGATGAATTGGTTCAGCGGGGCTACCGGGTGGAGCAGGTTGTGAGTCATGCTGATTACAATGTGGCCAAAGTAAGCCTGAAATTTTTAAGACCTGAAACCCGTGCCGCAAGATTGGATACCCTGATGCTTGTGAAGATTCACCGGAATAACTAAACATTACCCAACAAAAATTTCTTCGTTTTTGGGGTATAAGATGATAAGGAAAACCAATAGAGCGCCGCAGCATTCCAGCAGCTCAGCGTTTTTTCCATCCCGGATTAGTGATGTCAATATGAATATCAAAGCAAAACCGGTGACCTGGTATAACCGGGGGATTGGAACACCGGAGGCGTCAAGAAATTTTCTGACTACATGACTTTTTTGATAGAGAATGGGCACGATGACCAGGTAAATTCCCAACGCAACCACTAACAATATCGAAAACACCAGTTTGTTAAGCTTTACACCACTTACGACGAGATTGTGGAGATTGGTTTCTTGCTGTGCATTGTGGGTTTCAAAATATTCAGGTGTTTTAAGACCCAGGATGCGCTGCCCCCAACTGATCTCTTCGCCGGCAGAAAAGAACAGGAAAAGCCCCAGGCAAAAAGTTACAAACAAAAACCATTTTGATTTTTTATTCCACAGTTTTAGAAGGCGGGAAAAACTAATATATGATCCGGCAATCAAACCGGCTACCGTTAACCATTCAACAATGCCATCCTCCTGCACGTACCGTTCAAAGCCGGCCAGGTTGTTATAAAAAAGAAAAAAACCTGCTGCAATAATGAGTATGCAACCAGTTACAACGATTTTTTCTATGACAGTCAGTTTCAATTTTGCCATTCGGCGCTATTTAGTGTATCAAATAATATATGGGCAGGCAATTTATGAAAGAAAATCCTGTTGCGTAAGATTGCCGTTCCCGAATAACAAAGTATTTGTAATTTAGTTTTTGCGCTTCCATAAAATTTCAAGCTACACCCATGCGGAATCTCATTTTATTTATGCATGTTTCATTGGATGGCTTTGTTGGCGGGCCAGCCGGTGAAATGGATTGGATAAAAGTAGACGAAGAGATTTTTGATTTTGGCGGCAAGTTTACGGACGATGCTGATGCGGCCCTGTATGGCAAAAACACCTGGCAGATGATGGAAAGTTATTGGCCTGATGCAGCGAAAAACCCGGCAGCGACGAGGCATGATATACAGCATTCAAATTGGTATAATGCGGTTACCAAAATAGTTCTCTCTACTACCATGAATGCGATAGACCGGCCGAAGACAATTGTTATTAATAACAATTTCTCGCAGCAAATAAAGGAGATCAAAGGACAGCCCGGTAAAAATATTCATATATATGGAAGCCCGACAGTGGTTCATTCTTTAGATCAGGAAAATTTGATTGACGAGTATTGGCTGTTCGTCAATCCCGTTATCCTGGGAGCCGGTATTCCCTTGTTTGACCGATCAAATCGCAGGAAAGAGCTTGAGTTATTAACCACAAAGGAATTTTCCGCTGGCGTAGTGGCCTTGCAATACCGGCCTAAATTTGAAAAGTAAAGAAAGTAACTGCAAAAAAATTAGCTCCGGTACTGATAACAAACGTCTTCTGATCCGCTATCAAAATGATGTTTATATTAAGTGTATGGAATAATTTTTGAACAACAAATACAAGACTATCTTTAATTCAGCATTTCAGCATTTAAAAAGGAAAAATTATGAAAACGCAAAACATGATTTTTTCCACAAAACGGGGTCATGATGAAATAATTTCTTTAAGCCATCGGGATAACTTAAAGCATCCTGCAAAAGCACATCATCTTTCTTCTTTTGGCTTATTGAACAGGAATGGATTAGAAATAGCAACGGGTATCAGTCTGCCGGAGCTTGTCGAAGAAAAAACTATACCTTATACTGAGTTTTCTGACTGGCTGCCATTGCAGGAGCAATGGGGGTATATTCCGATGCGAAAATTTGATTTTTGGTGATCCGGTAAATGGTAACTGCAGCACGGTGGTTAATTTATCTTAGCCCCACAGGGTTACTTATAACCTTTAAAACCGGCATATGCCGGTTTTAATTTTCTGCTTTCTTCATACCTTCCTGTTGATGAAATATATTTCCCGTACTGTTTGGATTTTATCACTGGTGAGCTTATTTACCGATACAGCCAGTGAAATGCTCTACCCGGTAATGCCCATTTATTTAAAGACGATTGGTTTTTCGATTGTGCTGATCGGGATATTAGAAGGAGTAGCTGAAGCTACAGCGGGCTTAAGTAAAGGATATTTTGGACAACTGTCCGATAATACAGGAAAGCGGGTTCCCTTTGTGCAACTTGGCTATGCTTTCAGTGCGATATCAAAGCCGATGATGGCTGTTTTCATTTATCCGCTCTGGATTTTCTTTGCAAGAACGATTGACCGGTTTGGAAAGGGAATACGAACGGGGGCAAGGGATGCGATATTATCGGATGAGGCGACACCGCAAACAAAAGGGAATATCTTTGGGTTTCATCGCTCAATGGATACATTGGGCGCAGTATTGGGGCCAGCCCTTGCGTTAGTCTATCTTTATTTTTATCCCGGCAACTATAAAACACTTTTCTATATAGCCTTTATCCCGGGGCTGCTGGCACTTGGTACTTCATTTCTTTTAAAAGAAAAAAGAAAAACGTTTCAGCCACCCAAACAAAAAACTTCATTTTTATCGTTTCTTTCTTATTGGAAAACGAGCCCACTTATTTACCGGAAAGTAGTGACAGGCTTGTTGCTATTTACCTTATTTAATAGTTCAGATGCTTTTTTGTTGTTGAAGGCAAAGCAGGCGGGATTGAGCGATGGCTGGGTGATCGGGGTATACATATTTTATAATCTGGTATATGCATTGTCAGCTTTTCCTGCCGGCATTATTGCAGACAAAATAGGCTTACGAAAAACTTTTATAGCAGGACTTATTTTGTTTTCGGTGGTTTACTTTGGCATGAGCGTCAGCCAGCATAGGTATTTAATTATAGGTTTGTTTATGTTGTATGGATTATATGCCGCTGCTACCGAAGGTGTTTTCAAAGCATGGATTAGCAATATCACTGATAAAAAAGATACAGCCACTGCCATTGGAACATTTTCTGCTTTTCAAAGTATCTGCACCATGCTCGCCAGTTCAATTGCCGGCCTGATCTGGTTTCAATTTGGAGCAGCGGTCACTTTTTTTGTGACAGCCATGATAACACTCTCGGTTGTTTTCTATTTTTTATTTTTTGTAAAGCCGGTTGAACGGGTTGTTGCTGCAGTATGAGTTTTGAAAAATAGTTGTCGGCAAATGCAAGATTTACGTTGCAAAAAATTTACCCTGCGGGCTTTTTTCAAAGCGGCCTGTTTTCTCTGTTAGTTTTATCCTGAAAAATACTCCTTTAATGGCTTCGGCATCTGCCGCCGGAAAGGGCCATTGTGGTGACAAGTGCATTGTTTCACTGCTAAGAATAGGCAGCACTCTTTCTTCCAATTTTTTTAGTGCCTGGTAACGTTCGGTATCATCATTCAGTTCTTCGTATACACCCCAACCGATCACAGACTGCCAGTTAGCTAAATTTTTCAGGTTATCAACCTCGAAACAAACATGCGGATTTTTTCGCATGGCGAATATTTTCATTCCTTCCAGTGCGTGGCCGTAGATGTAGGTGCCATCGTAGGCATAGCTGATTGGCACCACGTAGATTTTGTCGTCAGCCTGGCAGCCAATGCGGCCGACCATCTGTTGATGAAGCAAGACTTCTATGCCTTCGGTGCTTAATTTTCCAAACATAAAAAGCTATTTACCCAAAGAAAGTATAAACAGGCCAACTGCAAAATGATTCCCGTCAATGATGTTATTGACACGTATCAGTTTCCCGGGTTTGGATGAATGAATGGCGAAAGCCAGTAGTTGCGGTGCAGATTGAATAAACAGGCTTTGAATTCACTACATGTGCAGGCAAGCCTTTGTTATCATCTTTATTAAATATCTATCGGGCATACCTTGACGTCAATAAGATTTGCTAGGGGATTATCTGTCGCTTATCTTTTTTAAGTAGGCGGTATAAATATCCTAAACCAATTACCGGACCGATTGCGAGCAATGGGAGAAAAATGGTAAATGTATTGGGACGCTCTGCCAGGAAAAACTGCATTAGCTGGATGCTAAAAATTGTAATGGCAAAGCCAATGCAAATGACAATGGTAATGCCTGTTCCCTTGTAAGCAGGCTCGGCTGTTTGTGCAGTCAGGGCAGAAAACTGGGGTGAATCCGCGATAACGGCAATTCCCCATAGTAAGAGTAATAGCAGGAATAATGGTGGCGGCAGGTAAAAGAAAAACGGCGAACAAAGACAACAAAGGCCGGAACAAATCAACGCATAAAATGCCACTCTAGCACTTCCGATCTTTTGTGACCAGTGTCCCCCCGCAACACAGGCGATGCTGCCAATGCCAATAGTAACAAATGCCCAGAAAGGCACATTGATCGCCAACCGATTTTGTTCGGCATAGATTTTCAACATGACAGGAACAAAAGCCCAAAACGCATATAGTTCCCACATATGACCAAAGTATCCAAAAGCAGCGGATCGAAAATCTGCAGACCGGAAAACATGTATGATGGCGCTGGGCTGCAGGCGACTGCCTGCTTTACGATAAGGGCCATCTGGCACCAGGAGGAGAATCAATAAACCACCGCTTATCGCAAAAGCCGAAGTAAAATATAAAACCTGTTGCCAGGGTAGCGCATAAACAGAAGTGAGCAGGTAGGGGAAGGCTTTACCCAACACCAGTGCGCCAACAAGATAACCAAGAGCTTTGCCTAATCCTTTCTCGTACCAGTCGGCTGCTATTTTCATACCTACCGGGTAAATGCCCGCCAGGAAAAAGCCCGTCACAAAACGTAAACAAAGTAAGATCAATCCATCTTTTGCAAATGCAACAACCGCCAGGTTTGCAATGGCTGCGATTACCGAAGAAATAAAAAAGATTGCTGATGGCCTGTACCTGTCCGTGATCGTCAGAAAAGCAAATACGAGAGTGCCGCTGATAAACCCAAATTGCACCGCCGAAGTAATATTGCCGATATTATAGTCACCATTTCCTATTTCACGTTGGATATCGGGAAGAATGGCATTACCGGCAAACCATAACGATGTTCCGGCAAACTGCGAAAGGATGATGAGTGGAAGAATGTATCGTGGCTGTTTCTTCAAGCAGCAGGGCTTATGCTGTAAAAATAGGGACTTGCTGCAGTAAATTATTTTTTCTGCTAAATAAGCGAAGTAGAAATGACTCGCAATAGGATCGTTTATTTCTTTTTGTATTGCGATGAAAGATCCATGATCCGGATATTTCTGAAATCGATCTCCTGGCCTTCACTTTGCAGCGCAATAAAACCACTGGTCAATAGTTTACCATCCACTTTTATGGCAGGATCGTAACGGTTGGCAACACCGCCGCCAATCTGTGGTTTGGAATATTGCAGCACGGTGTCACCATTGATGATATGCGTGACAAGCGAATCGCCCAATACAATCAATTCGGCACTTACCCATTGTTCGCCTTCATAGGTTTTGGAGCTGGAGTTGATACAGTGTGATGGAACAATCTGGCCCCTTTGTACCACTTCTGTTCCGGGGGAGCACATATTGCCGGTTGATCTTGGTTTGCCATCACCTAAGCCGCCGAGAAACTGCATTTCCACTGAAATGGGCCAGTCCTGTTCCTTCGGCATGGTGTGGGGATCCTGCGAATGAAACATGACACCGCTATTGAGCAGGGTATAAGAAGGCGCTGTTTTCATCCATTGGCCAACAAAACGGTAGTCAAGCTTTAAATGATAGTAGGAGTAGGGTGTATTATAATAAAGATGACCAAACTGGTCATTGAAATTACCATACTGATCATAACGTACTTTGATGATGCCGTCTTCCACCCGGAAAGTATTTGCAAAATTTTCACCCACTTCGTGATGGTGGATCTTCACTGTCCAGTCGTTGATGTCTTTACCATTAAACAGGGAAACCCATTGGCCGGTTGTTTTATTAGCGATTTTTCGATTGCAACTAAGGATAAGTATGGCTGAAATAAAAAAGATAAAGATCAATCGTGGCTGCATAGAATGATAATTGTAAAATTATTTTTCAAATTACGGGAAAAGGATGAGGTAGCGATCTTGCCGTGAAAATTATATTGTCTTGTCGCTTGTAGTTTCTTTGCTGGTGTAATGATGGTGGGAAACACCAGCGACGATGTACAAATTAGTTAGTAAAACAAAATTTGTTTTTCGTTGCTTGTAATCTTTAAAATCTCTACGGAATGTGGAGCCAATTCCAGAATTAGCGGGCCATTATTTGAAATCATGTAAAAATATTCCTTTGAGACAGCGAGCTGCTGTTTTTTAAAGATGGGAGTCGTGATATAGTATTTGTTAAGAAATCCCATATCCGTCTTTTCGGGATTAACATATACAAGCAGTTTTTTGTTTCCTTTTATATCCCTTATAAGGGGTGCTGCAGTTTGTAAAAAATATCGGATAAAAAAGCCAGTAAGTAGCAAAAACAGAAATCCGCAAAAATATGGGGCGGCTATGTTAAAATTGGATATGTCGTCCTCTGTAATCTCATGTTTTGAATAGGGATATTGTTCCCTGTAAACTACGGCCGGACCAGAGAAAAAAACATAGGCTATTATCAGTGCAAGAGGAACGTAAGAAATGGACAGGTATTTAAGTTGTTTGTTTCTTTTAGCGATAAGTTTTGTTTTATCTGATGCTGATAAAGGTTGTTCTTCTGTTTTGATTATTCTTTCCTGAATAAGTTTTCTCATCTTACAAAATATAAAACTCTTTTACGCCACTGATAGTGTCCGGTGGTGCACATTTTCAAATTTAGCTCTATACACTAACAACCGAACTCTGAACAGTTCATTATTGTCAAAGGCCGTCTTCAATTCAGTTGTTGGTGTATGTCGTTTACAGCAATAAGTTATTCAAAACAGAAACACCAACGGCGTAAATGCCTATACAATCTTAAAAGAAAACCGGTTTCGATCAGCAACCGGGTCACTTTTGAACATCCCGTGAAAAAAACTGCCGCGAATAATAACAACGTTAATAAGCTCTGATGGTTTTATTGCTAATTCTGTATTGGCAAATCAAACACCCCTTCGGTAATGTTCATGGTTTTTGTGCTGCCCTGTAATAAATCGGTGAGCTTACCACTAAAAGTTCCCTTCACCCTGGTGGCGGTTACACTGGTAATAACAATGGTAAAAGGCGGATTGGTCGTAAGCGGAGGCAGGGAGCTGGAGGTATTCCAGATCGTTACAGATTGGTCGGCATTTACTTTGTGATAATCTATCTCAATCCGGTATCCGTTTGCAGCAAGAAAACCATCCACATTGTAGGTTCCGGGAGTTACAGCGGAGCCGTTGTTTTTGTCAATGAATATTTGAAATTCGGGTACTTCGGCTCCATTGGGAGCGTCGGTAAAGCCATCTAAAAACAGGCGGGGTACCGGCGGAGTAAAAAGGTCGTCCAGTGTTTCTGCGTGGGCCCCGTCGGTAAAAGTAGTTAGCACACCATCAATTTTACATTGGTAAATACCGGTGCTCGCCGGAGCCGCAGCTACGGTTACAGTAAAGGAGCAACCGCTGTTGGTTATAGTAAATGTATTGGCACCTGCCGTGGTAGGCGTGCCGGTTCCATTCAATAGTATAGTTTGAAGACCGGTATTCGTAAATATCCCGGTTTTGGAAAATGTCATACCGCCAACAGTATTGGATGTAATGCTGTAGGCTCCTGTTGCAGTTACATTTGCCTGTACCGATACGGTGTTAGCACTTGCTAAGGGTGTAGTGGCAGTATAGGTTCCATTCACGATGGCATTGGTACAGGCGCCCGGGGCACCGGCCATGGTATAAACAGCCGGCCCTGCTACTTTAACGGTGAACGTACAGGAAGAAGAGCCCACCTTGGGTGTAATAACCTGGTCGCCGCTGCTGCCGGGTGTACCACTTCCCTCCAATACCACATTTTGAACGCCTGTTGAAGTGAATGATCCGGATTTGGAAAATGTCATTCCGGCTACCGTGTTAGTCGAAAGCGTGTAGGAGCCAATAGTTGTTACATTCACCTGCACTGTTACTGTATTAGCGGCTGTCAATGGTTTGTTCAATTCATACGTTCCATTAACCACAGCATTGCTACAGGCGGAAGGGGCGCCGGCCATAGTATAAACTGCCGGTCCTGTAACATCAACTGTGAAGGTACAGGATGAAGTGCCTATCTGTGGTGTAAGCACGTTTGCCCCCGCTTTAGTTGGCGTGCCACTTCCATTTAATACTACAGTTTGAACGCCTGTTGCAGTAAAGCTTCCGGATTTGGAAAAGGTCATTCCTTCAACCGTATTGGTCGTCAGGGTATAAGTACCAATGCTGGTAACGTTTACCTGTATGCTCACCGTGTTGGCACTGGTTAATGGGACATTGATGCCATAAACACCGTTTACGGTAGCGTTGCTGCAAGCGCCGTTAGTACTTGCCATGGTATACACAGCTGGCGCCGGGACACTCACAGTGATGGAGAAGGGACATCCGGCAACCCCGGCCGAACTGGGAGTAAACAGATCGTCGCCCTCAGCGCCTGGTGTTCCGCTTCCTTTCAATATAATGGTTTGAGTACCTGTGCTGGTAAAACTGCCCGTTGCCGAAAAGCTGTAGCCATTGGCCGAATTGGTAGTAACAGAATAGGTACCTGTTTTAGTAACTATTACTGGTATGGCGACGGTATTGTCTGCCGTTAAGGCGGTGGCAGATGCGTAGTAGCCGGAAATTGTTGGCGTCTGACATGCACCGGGAGCGCCGGCAAATGTAAAATCAGCTACCAGGGAAGGGGACGGATTATCAGTTTCTATTGAATATTCCTTTTGACAGGAAACAAAAAAACAAAAGCAGAAAAGGGAAAATATAAGCAGTCTCATAGTGGTGGTTTAAAAAAATTTTACGAATATATGTATTTAAATCTGGGAAATTAAATGGTTTAGGCAGAACGGGAAACCGTGGGGTTTAAGTAAGGGTTTTTCTTATATCAATATCTTTGGGAGGCTTTGAACTTTAGGAGTGCATGGAATGATAAACACTTCATTACTATCTGAAGCCGTCTTCAATTCGGTTGTTGGTGTGGGCCGATTACAGCAGTAAGGTATTCAAAACAGAAACACCAACAACGGCGTAGAATGATAATTGTAAAAATATTTTTCAAATTACGGGAAAAGTGATCTTGCCTTGAAAATTATATTGTCTGTTACTTGTGACTTCTTTGCTGTGTGTTGTTGGTGTTTGGGCTATGTAAATTTTCAAATTTAGTTCTATACTATACACCAACAACCGAACTATGAACACTTCATTTACTATCAGAAGCCTTCTCCAACTCGGTTGTTGTACTAAACCTTCGGTAGTTTGTGAAGCCTCTGATAAAGTCAGAGGCTTTTGTTTTGCAAGATTATTCATTGTAAAAATATTCAAATGCAAAACAAACAAACTACCGGCCTGCGTTGCAAGG
>NZ_JARKNA010000015.1 GCF_029360765.1 Terrimonas pollutisoli
GAGTTTTGCGTGTGGTAACTCAAAATTATCTTTTATTAATGCTCACTTCTTTTTTTATACACCAAACAGCCTATTGCGTTGACCAAATAGTTTTTTTGACATATTAACTAGCAACTTGAGTTAATTACCATTCTCAATAAAACAACCGCGCAGAAAGACCTGTTAGAATCGCTTAATAAAACGATCAAAAAACTCAATAACCAGGTTGATGATCTTTCCAGGCAATTAAAAGATCAACAAGAGGAGAAGCCCGCCAAACCACTGTTTAAAGAAGCAGTTTAAAAACCTGTTCCCGAAACCCCATCGAAAAAAGCGGAGGCGGTTGTGGACGTGAACCCCGTGGCTGAAATTTCAAAAAGCCCCGGAGAAAAACCCTCACTGCCCGAAATCCCGGCCACGAAAGAAAGAATAATTACTGAAGAAGAATCTTCCGCACCAATAAGCGAACAACTTAAGCGTCCGGTTCCACAACCAGCATTGGTCAATAAACAAAACCTGTGGGATAAATGGATGCAGAACAATCCTGATCTTGAAAAATTTATTGGCGAAAACCTGGCGAACAAGATCGGCATCGCCGTATTGGTGTTGGGTATCGCATTCTTTGTAAAATACGCCATTGATAAAAACTGGATCAACGAAGCAGGTCGTGTAGTTATCGGTCTTGCCAGTGGCGGCACATTAATTGGCCTCGCACATTACATCCGAAACAGTTATCGTTCTTTCAGCTCCGTATTAGTAGGCGGTGGGCTAGCGATCTTTTATTTCACGATGGCCTTTGCATTCCATGAGTATCATTTAATGAGCCAGCAGGCGGCTTTCGCTATCATGATCCTCATCACTGCTTTCGCCATCATACTTTCCTTGTTGTACAACCGGCTGGAAGTGGCTATACTGGCAACCATAGGTGGTTTCATTACCCCCTTCCTTGTTAGTACAGGTCATGGTAATTATATAGCGTTATTCACCTATTTGTGTATTTTAAATACCGGCCTGATGGTGCTGGCCTGGTTCAAACGCTGGCCAGCCATTAATTTCGTCGCCTTATTTTTTACTGTTTTTATTTATGGCGGCTGGCTTACAAAAGAGATATTGTCGGGCGATGAAGGGCAATTCCCCTATCGGAATGCCATACTTTTCGCTACTATCTTTTATGTGTTGTTTGTAATAATGAATATCATTAACACCCTGCGGCTAAAAAATTCTTTTAAAGGTTTTGATTTCATCGTGGTATTAAGTGTAAACTTTCTGTATTATACCGCAGGCCTGCTGATCTTACAGTACTGGAATGCCGGTGAATATAAAGGTTTGTTTACATCCGCATTGGGAGTTATCAACCTGGCCCTGGCCTGGCTTTTCTTTCGCAATACTAAAGTGGACAAAAACTTTGTGTATCTGCTTATCGGACTAACGTTGACTTTTATTTCATTAGCTGCTCCTGTTCAATTAAAAGGGAATCATATCACATTGTTCTGGGCTGCGGAAGCTGTTGTTTTGTTCTGGCTGTATCAGCGCTCCCGCATCTCACTGATCAAAATCGCTTCATTAGCTGTCACGCTATTGATGTTTATCAGCCTGTTGATGGATTGGTCACAGGTATATTCTGCATCAAGGGTTCAGATACCTATTATCACGAATAAGGGATTTACTACTGCTATTGTAGCTGCCGCCGCATTGTTAGTTTACTATCTGCTGATGCGAAAAGAAGCAGATTCATTTTATCTCAATAGCCTGACCAATAAATCAGTCCGCACTATTCTTCTTGCAGGCGGTATTCTCCTTGGTTACCTGGCGGGAGTGCTGGAAATATGGTACCAGTTCGGCACAAGAATCCCTAAAACGGAGATCTATGCTGTTTATCTCCAATTGTACTCTTTTGCTTTTGCCATAGCGTTGTTGCTGGTTTTTAAGAAAGCTAACAACCTGCCGCTGCTGCGCTTTGTGCTGACCATACTCTGTTTTGCGTTGTATCTGATTAATCTTAATACCAATTACGAAATACTAAACAATATCCTGGAAACAGGGGACAATAAAGTTCATTTTACCGCTCATTGGATAAGCGCCGTCTTACTGCTTAAACTGCTGTATGATTTGGTTATCTATTTCAGGAAAAATCATACAAGCTGGGTGTCATACGAAAGATCTTTTACCTGGTTGGCCACTATCAGCATCATTTTGCTGCTAAGCGTAGAAACGCATCACATTATTCTGTGGCTCAATTACGCAAAACAAAATGACTGGGCCTATTGGCAAAATCTGTATTTCAAAGCCGGGTTAAGCATTTTGTGGGGTATCTGTTCATTTATCATGATGTGGCTGGGAATGAAATATAAATTCAGGACGCTTCGTATCATTTCATTAACACTGTTCTCTGTAACAATAGTAAAACTATTTTTCTATGACATCAGCAATATCCCGCCCGGTGGTAAGATAGCGGCATTTATCCTGCTCGGAGTGCTGCTGCTTACCGTATCATTTATGTATCAACGCCTGAAAAAAATAATTATTGATGACACACAGGAAACGAAATAATATATGGTTGCTTAGCCTGTTGCTGTCCATTTGCGCACAAGCACAGTTTCGCCATAGTGCTGTATTGGATTCAGTAAAAGAGCCTGGATTTTATGCTATAGCAGTTTCCCCGCAATTAAGCACATATATCAAAACAGATTTGAGCGATATAAGAATTGCGGATCAAAAAGAACAATGGGCGCCACATATTATTCATTACCCAGGTCAAAACCGTGTGACTGAAGTTCTCTATTTTACACTTCCTGTTATTAAAAAGGAGAATGTCAATTCAAAAACGATTTTAATTATCCGTAACCCAGGCAATCCACCCCTTTCCAATCTTTATCTAACGCTAAAAAATACTGCAGCCAGCCGGTTTGCCGCTTTAAGCGGAAGCGATGACAACAAAAACTGGTTTAGCATCGCTGATAGCTTGTTATTAAGCCAACCGGGTATATTCGATGATAACAAAGTCGCTTTGACCATCAGTTTCCCAGCGGTCAGTTATTCCTATTTCCGTTTAACCATTGACAATGGTAAAAATGATCCGTTGAACATATTGGAAGCCCTGAACTATGGAACTGCATTACCTGACAGCGTTAAACACTTTATAGAAAACCCGAAAGCAAGCTTTCAGCAAACAGACAGCGCCGGGTTTTCATTGATACGAATTGATAACGGAAATAATTTTCATTTTAGCAAACTCAATATTCACATTTCATCGCCTAAATATTTTGAACGAAGAGCGAGGCTATATGCATCTCCTGTAACTAACATACAGTCAGCATTACAGACAACGCCTGTCGGCAATTTTCTTCTGTCATCGGGGAATAACGAAGGATATGAAACTCCTTTAATGAGGGATAGTGTTCTTTATTTGTTAGTAGAAAATAATGATAATCCGCCTGTGCAGATTGAAGCCATTAGTACGCTACAACAAAACAAAATGCTCATTGCATGGCTTGAAAAAGGTAAGAATTATCAATTACTGCTTGATAATTTAAATGGCGTTGCCCCTGACTATGATCTTAAACAATTTCAAAATTTAATTCCGGCATCTGTTCAGCGACTGAATATCGGCGATATAAAAGCCATTCCCATCCATTCAGCCATTACCCAAACAAAGGGAAATATTAAATGGTGGATTTGGCCCACCATTCTTGTTGTAATAATATTGCTGAGTTATCTTACATGGTCCCTTACAAGAGATATGAAGAAATTAAAGTAGAAATTGCTTGTAATGGAGGTGGCGACAATAATTCAGGTAATCAAAATATCTTAGCAAAAAGAGTAGGGATGGAAACTTCCGGAAGTATTATCTATAATGTAACGACAAAAGTAGATCATCGTATAGCCAGTCAATGGTTGCAATGGATAAAAGAAGAGCATATCCCCGGCATTATTGCTACCGGTTGCTTCACCCATGCAACCGTCCTGCGCCTGATGGAGGTTGATGAGACGGAAGGACTCACCTATGCAATACAATATCATGCCGTGAGTAAGGCCTTTTATAATCGTTATATACAAAACTTTGCCGGGGAAATGAGAACAAAAGCAACCACTAAGTGGGGTGATGCTTTTATTGCATTTAACTCTGTTTTAGAAGTTGTGAATTGAGTGTGCAAAACATTAATTCTTTGTTTTACACATTCAAAAACTATTGTATATTCCTCTCAAACCCACACCCCGCCTGCCTTTCAGGCGACCTTTTTGAAACCTTTGCTGGTAAAGGATTTCAGCACCATAGGTAAAATTACCGCACAAAAATACGATAGCAAAAATCCTTTAAAATCCTTATCCCGTGCGGGTTCGGGCACTATATTCGATATTGGTAAAAAGAGCAAATATTTTTTTGCTGCTATCAAAAACCGTATAAATTTGCCCCGTTACTAAATCATTAAAAACAAGATTATGAACAAAGCTGAATTGATCGCAAAAATTTCTGACGATGCTGAGATTACAAAAACTCAGGCAAACGCTGCTTTAGATTCTTTTATTGAAGCAGTTACCAAAACTTTGAAAGGTGGTGGTAAAGTTACACTGGTAGGCTTCGGTACTTTTTCCGTATCTAAAAGAGCTGCACGTAACGGTCGCAACCCCCAAACTGGCGCTGTTATCAAAATCAAAGCCCGTAAAGTGGCAAAATTCAAAGCAGGTAAAGAATTGGCTGCAAAAATGTAATCCAACCATTACAGTATTAAAAGCTCCGGAGCTTTACCAGTTCCGGAGCTTTTTTAATTTTTAAACAACATACCTTCGCATTTAAACAAAAAAGATAATTATGGGCAGAGGAGATAAAAAAACCGCAAAAGGAAAACGTTTCAAAGGTTCTTTTGGCAAAACACGTCCGGCGAAAGTTGCGCCAGCAAAAAAAGCAGCCGCTAAAAAGAAAGCGTAAAGAAGGAACAAGATTCAAGATAGAGGTACGAAGCAAAAAATTGTACCTCTTTTTCTTTTGGAATGGTAGACTATCAAGGTGCCAGCCTCGCTGTTTTCCATTCGCCATTTTCCTGCAATGAGTATTCTATCCTGTCATGCAGGCGTGAAGGCCGGCCCTGCCAAAATTCAATAATAACGGGCTTTACCAGGTACCCGCCCCAGTTTGCCGGTCGTTCAATTATATTATTACCGGTTTTCTTTTCAAATTCATCATATCTTTTTTCGAGCCATTCCCTGTTTTCTATCACGGCGCTTTGAGGCGATATGCTGGCTCCCAACTGGCTTGCAACCGGCCTTGAATGAAAATATTCGTCACTTTCGTTTTCGTCTACTTTCTCCACAAGGCCTGTTATTCTTATTTGCCTTTCCAGTTCTTTCCAAAAAAACACCAGGCAGGCTTTGGGATTTTCCAATAGCTGTTTGCCTTTATAGCTATCATAGTTGGTAAAAAATATAAACCCATTTTCCGAATAGCCTTTTAACAACACAATCCTGGCAGACGGAACACCATCTACTGAAGCTGTTGCCAGCGTCATGGCATTTATCTCATCAATATCGGCATCGATAGCTTCCTGCCACCAGGTATCAAACTGGCGGATTGGATTACTATCAATAGAGTCTTCTGTTAATGTTTTTTGCGAGTAGGTCTTCCTGATTCCGGCAATATCCTGTTGCATATGGATCATTTAAGCAGCAAAGTTAACTGCTTTACGAAAGTCGCAAGATAACAAAAGCCCCTGGCGGAGCTTTCTGCAGCATGATTTTAATCAGTAAAAAATTACAGTTCCCTGTTACGCATCAGCTGATCCCTTTCTTCGGATACCATGTTCAGCATACTTTCCAATTCCCCTACCCGGCGCAGCTGGCTTTCCAGCTTTTTATTCGTGTCTGATACGACCTGCAGGTCATTGTTTAGTTCTTCCAGGTAGCTGGCTCTTTTTTGCAATTGTTGTTTCTGAAAGTTTGCCTCTCTCAACTTATCTTCCAGTTCTATCAGTTGGGTGTGCAGCTGCTGGTTTTCCATCGACAGGGTGTTGGTCTTGAACTTCGTCTCCTCAAAATCTTTGCTCATTTTGGAATGCAATTCTTTCAGGTCTTCAAATTCAAGGTTCATCATTTTAGCAGCTGTCAGCTGCGACTCCATCTTCTGAATTTTACCCTGCAGGATATTAAACTCGTGGTAAGTATTGTCGAGCATTGACTTCATTTCAGAGGTCAGTTGCTCCTTTTGCCTTATTTGATTGATTTCTTTTTCCTTTTCGGATAGTTGCGCCCGCATGCTGCCAACCTGCGCTGCCAGCTCTTCATTGCTTTTCAGGATCTCCCGCTGCAACTCCTCCTTCTCTTTTATCACATCAATATTCCCCAATAGCTGGTTGATTTTTTGATTCTGTTCCATCAGGCTATTTTGCGCCTCCCGTAGTTGGTCGAGATAATCGATGCCCACCACTCTTTCTTTTTCTGCGGGTAAAGTAACAGTAACCGGAGTTGCGAGTTTTTGCATGTTGGCCATTTCAATTTCCAGGGCTCGTTTCTCCTTGTGTATCTCCTGCGCTTCGGTTGAATATATCCTGGCGTTTTCTTCTGCTTCTGCCAATTGTTGCCTGAGTTCCGCTAATTCCCTGTCTTTTGCTTCGGTATCATTCAGGTATTTCAGTTTCCACTCATCTTGCAGTGGATTACCTTTTTCCATTTCCCGGGTGGTGGCTTTGAGACTTCTATTACTGGCAATAAAGAAATGTATGGTGATGCCTAAAATGATCGCTCCAAAAAGCAACAACACGATTTCAAGAACAGAAAGGGTAAGAGTGACGGCGGCCAACATACTCTGAAATAAATTAATTCTGGAAACTAAAAAAAATTAACCAGACGCTGGCTAATTGTTTTTCACAAGAGTGGGAAAGATTACACAAGATAATAGCTATCCTGAGAAATAAAAGCCCCGGATGAAAAATGTTTGGAATTTGCCGGGCTATTGGACAAAAATTGCCGTGGGAGCGGCTTAGCCCTTCACCAGGGTACCCACCTTTTCGCCGGTGACCACCCGCCTCAGGTTGCCTTCTTTGTTCATATCGAAAACGATAATCGGCAGGTCATTCTCCATGCAAAGGGTGAAAGCGGTCATATCCATTACCCGCAAATTTTTGCTCAGGCATTCCTGGAAGGTAATGCTGTCATATTTAGTAGCGGAAGAATCTTTTTCCGGATCGGCGGTATAGATACCATCTACCCTGGTGCCTTTCAGGATAACGTCTGCCTTTATTTCAATGGCCCTCAAAGAGCCAGCGGTATCAGTAGTAAAATAAGGATTACCGGTACCTGCCCCGAAAATAACTACACGGCCTTTCTCCACGTGGCGGATAGCCCGGCGTCGGATATAAGGTTCGGCTATTTGCTCCATTTTAATGGCACTTTGTAATCTTGTGTACACGCCTATTTTTTCCAGGCCTGCCTGTAAGGCCATGCCGTTGATTACTGTTGCCAGCATTCCCATATAATCGCCATGTGCCCTTTCAATTCCGGTTTCCGCTTCGTTCATTCCCCGGTAAATATTACCGCCACCGATAACGATTGCCACCTGCACACCCAGTTCTGTTATCTCTTTTATATCCTGCGCATATTGGGAGATCACGGTTGTATCCATTCCAAAATTCTTATCCCCCATCAAAGATTCACCGGACAATTTCAGCAGAATTCGTTTATACTTAGGCAGCATGGATTATATTTTTTGCGCTGCGAAGATAGGGAAACAGGCTTTTTATCGGTCAGGTTTTATTGGTATGGCCAGTCGTTGACTAAAACGGAACATTTGTCGCATGCTGATGCTTTCCTGCCTGCATGGGAATTTATTATTGTAAGCACCGTGAATGTTAATTTTATTGGGCTTCATGGCGCACATAAAACTGGCTTCCATCCTTACGATACATCGAAAACAAATCAGGCATTTCATTTGTCTGGATTACTTCATTTGCATAAAAAGAGTGCTGAACAAAGAATTCGCTTCCGGCCTCCTGGCCCAATGCCAGTGTGAGATAGATTTTAAACTTCAAAGGTGACAACTCTTTTCCATATTGAACAAGCCTCAGTTTTGTAATTATTCCCTCTGCTGATTTTATTTTTTTCTGCGGAACATCCCCCGGCACCGCCATGCTCTTTGAATTTATTTCCTGCAGGCTTACAAGCGATTTACTTAATCCGCTCAGGGGAGGTAAAAAATCAACCCCCTCCGGCAAATCAAAAGAAGCCGAAAAAAAGGATGAACTGGCCGACAGATTTTTATCGACCCGGTAAGTATCTGTTTCAACAGCGCCGGAAACAATCACCCCCTTTTTAAACAGGCTCATCGCCTCTCCGTCATTTATCAACGCCGATTTTTTCCATTTTATATATAACGGCTGGTTTGCCTTATTAAAAACGGCAATAGTTAATAGCCCACCTTCACCACTGAATTTATAGGAGACTTTCAGCGTATCATTTTCCCACAAAAATTCTTTCTTCTCATTTTTTGGAACATCACTGGAATCCAATGTGACATACTGATAGGTAGTACAGGAAGAAAGAGTGGCAATAAAAAGAACAAAAAGTAGAAAATGTTGCATGAAAAATTTTCTGAAAAAATAAATAACAGATGCAATATCTGTTGCCAACTAAAAACCAATTTCAAAAAAATTAACAGTGGGTTTAATGCGTTTTGTACGTTCGTTACCAAAGTGAGAAATTAGCCACGAATCAGGGAGCATAACGGACACAAAGCACGGCACGGAGAACACGACGTATGAATATCCGACATCCTTCGTGTTCGTTGTGTACTCTTAGTGGGCTTTGTGTTACTAAATAATTTTGAAGGCCGCCTCTTGTACTTTAAGCGATCTTTATTGAATTAACTTAGCTATTTCAGGAAGCGGCAATGTATTCGCCATCGCCAGTATTTCAGTATCCGTACAATCATCTACTGTAAAAGTGATCAGAGCACTGCCGAGTGGCACCTGCAGATCATAGTCATATTTGTCCTCGGCACTGCCGGGTCTTCTCTCCAGTCTTGCTTTATAGCCCTGCACTTTCACTGTTTTACTGTTTTCATCTTTCATCATTCCGCCAAGCAATGGTGCATTCAAAATGGAATTCAACATAGCTACCATCGGCGAGTTGCTGATAATAGACAGGTCCGCTTTTTTTGTAAATTTTCCATAGCTGCGGTGGATAGTCGCTCCAACAAAACCGACGTTGGAGGATACATTGTCATCTTTTGTATTCACAGCCAGGGAATCCATTTTTGTTGGTAACAGCTTTAATACTTCTTTCCCGATAATAATATCGATTTCCTGCATCGCCTGCTGCAAAGCAAAATGCGTTTCTTCCAATTTACCGGCATTATAGGCTGATTTGGCTGTAGCCATGTCTTTTGCAAAATCCTGTGCGATACAAGAAGCAGCCAAACAAACACAGGCTAATAATATGCTGAGATGTTTCATTTGTTTATTTTTTATTGTTTTTAGTCAAATGGAATTGATGAGTTCATTAATATTTTATTTTAGCCTCATCGAACTTCGTGTCGCCAATAATTATCATGATTGGAAATAAGCATTGTCATGGCTCATTTCATAATAATTCTTTTGAAGTGGTTAATTATTTTTCGCCAAGCATTTTTTTAATACCGTCAATATCAAATGCATTGGCTGCCGTCATTACTTCCTGTTCATTGGCGAAATTGATGCACTCCCAAACGATGAGTGAGGTTTGACCCATTTGCATCATTAATGTATAACCCTTGCTATCCTCGTATTGAATGATGGCTTTATTTCCTTTTACCTTCACCTGTTTTATATTTTGCTTTTCTGCATTGGCCTCCACCATGCCGGCATTCGCAAAATACATGCTGATAAAAGGCGAGTAAACACTGTTGTTGCCAATGGTGATAGTAAGTTGTTTATCATCCTTCCGGTATACCCGTTGAATAGTCATATTACTCCAACCCCATTGCGTACTCATTACCTTATCCTGCGTAGTATCGGCAGGAACCGATACAACTGTTGCCGGTAATGATTTTAAGACCTGTCGTCCCAATTGAATTTCGACGCCCATTAATGCCTGTTGAAGAGAATAGCGGGCATCACTGTAATTTTTTGCTCCGTGTGCAGTTTCGGCTTCTGCCATCTGTGCCTTCACATCCGGTGGTTCGGTATTTGTCAAACCACCACCACCTTTATTGGTTGGCTTGCCACTGGAGTTGTTGTTGCTGTTGTCGTTTGATGGGGAATCGGAAGGAAGACCGGTTTTCTTTTCTACTTCTTTGTCTACGGACTTATCTACGGCCTTATTTACTTTGTCCTTGAGCTTTTTTAAAAGCCCCTGCGCCGGAACGGAGGACGACAGCGCAAGCCCCGCCACCAGGCAGAGGAGGTATGCTGACTTTTTCATAACAATAGTTTTTGGTTTGAAATGGCATACCAAATGTAGGTAGATATACCTATAGCCCAATACTACTTTTAGGTAAGAAAGCTAAATCTTGCCCGATAATTTTTTCTGTTTATAAAAATCGGAGAACAATCATTTTAATTTGAAGATTTCGGTACCGGCCAATAAAAAACAGCCTAGTCCATAGTCTTCAAAATCAGGTGTCTTATCATAGCCGACCGGCTGGCCATCTTTTGGTTCTTTACCGGTACCCTGTACATAGCCCAACTTACCGTCGGGATGCACCGCTTCTTTCGTCATCGCATTCCAGGCCTTCGTGATAACAGGCAGGTAGGTTTTTTTATCCAGCACGCCGTTATTCATTCCCCATGCCATTCCATATATAAACAAGGAAGTACCACTGACTTCTTTCCCGCCAAAATGATTGGGGTCATGAAGACTCACATTCCAGTAGCCATCTTCCCGCTGAATAGCCGGCAAAGCAGATAACAGGTCTTTAAAATCCTGCAGGTACTCCGCATAATGCGGATCTGATTTTGGCAGCGCTTCCAGCGTTTTGGCCAATGCAGCCACTACCCAACCATTGCCGCGGCTCCAATAGCAATCTTCACCGTTGGGTTCTTTATAGGGTGGGACAAAATCTTTATCCCGCCACCACAGTTTATCGGCGGCATTATACAAACCGTTGCCACCGTGTTTGTGTTTGGTGAAAGCATACATGTCATACATTCTGCTGAAATAGCTGCTGTCATTGTACAGGTTTCCCAATTTCACAAAAACCGGCATGGCCATTTGCAGGGCATCGATCCAGTTCCAGTCATCTACTTTGCTGGTCAACTTCATGGAGTCGATAGAAGCCTTAATATCTCTTACTCTTTCG
This sequence comes from Terrimonas pollutisoli, assembly GCF_029360765.1. Lineage (GTDB taxonomy): Bacteria > Bacteroidota > Bacteroidia > Chitinophagales > Chitinophagaceae > Terrimonas_B > Terrimonas_B pollutisoli. The sequence goes on from NZ_JARKNA010000015.1 coordinate 11,243, forward strand.
GGATGCTGCTTATTATCCAGCAAATACATATCGATATAGGTTTGACCGCAGCATTGATTATCAGCATTCCTTGTTTTGACGCCACCACGCAAACCCCATTTGTGTTTCTCACCCCATTGCAAGGCGTAATCATACCAGGCTTTTTGTTTGTCAATAGCATATAAGGCCATCAGCCCTTCATAATACACAGCCCTGGTCCAAATATTGGAGGGTCTTTCAATATTGGTGAAAATAGGTTTGCCGGCATCCGGCCATTTATCCATGAAATACTGGTTGGTCAGCCGGAGTACTTTTACAATTTTCTTTTTTGAAGGCAGTTTTTTCTGCGCATCGGCTTGTAAAAAACATCCGGCAATGATCAGCAACAACGGTATTTTTTTCATAACCAGTTTTTTTATTTGGATTGTTTTGATTTAAAGAAAATATTTTTTCAGCCTGCCAGGCTTTATTTGTTTGAGCGCCGTCATGACAACTTCAGCATTCAGCTCCGCCCCTGCTTTATCGGTATGCGTATGATCAGCCGGAAAAAAACTTTTTACCTTATCGGCTCCCAGCTCTTCATACCGCAACGCCACCCGTTCATTGAGGTCAATGAAAAAAGCTTTTTCCTGTTGCGCTATTTCTTTGGCCCATTTAGCATAGCTGTCTGACGAACGGGTTACTTTACCATCTTGCCAGTTGTCGCGGGGAACAGGCGAACACACAATGGCAATAGCGCCTTTTGCTTTTGCGTCACGGATATATTTTCGCATATACCAGCCATAGGTATATACAGTCTCCTGTTTTTTTAAAATAGGATTATAAATATCTTTCGACTCATCACCAATTCCCCGGATAGTTCCTCTTGCACGGGCGGTGTCATCCAGTGGTCCCGCATCATTGTGACCAAACTGCATGATCACATAGTCACCCTTTTTTAATGCCTGTAAAATTTTGTCCCAACGACCTTCGGTAATAAATGTGCGGCTGCTTCGTCCGCCAATAGCGTTGTTTCGGATACTGATCCGGTTGGTGTCAAAATATCCGGCTATAAAACTTCCCCATCCCCACTGCTGATTTTGGCCGGTGCCATCCCCATTCCTGACTGTTGAATCGCCAATGATATAAATCACAGGTTTCCCGTTCTTCCATACAACGAAGGAAGAAAGAAGCAGCAGGGAAACTGACAACAGAAAAATTCTTAACATCTTAACTTTTTAAAAGAGGTGATAATTAATAATGTGAGGCTATGGTCGTTTCCTGGAAAATTTTATTTCCCTGGACCGGGATATTGACATACAATAAGGGAGGAGACACTATATGATTGGCAAGCATTAAACAGCAATTTTAGAGGCAATGAAATTAGCTATTTCATGTTGCCTGTCCGTCCTGAAGTATCCTGATTGAACTATCCTTAATCCATTCAATCTTTGAGTCTTATTTTTTTTCGTATCGTGTTATCTTGTTTGTTTCTGTCTTATACACTGCTTATACACTCATTTGTGCATAAGTGAATAAATGTTTGGTTTTAGTAATCTCCTAGTTCGGGATTAACCTTTTAGCTTGTACACTGCTTATACACTGTCTTGTGTATAAGCTGCTATCCTAATACCTGCTTTCCTTTTTCAGTAGTTATATATTGCTGATTCGGGCTGGTAGGTATATCCGGTGATGTATAAGCCAGCCAGCCTTTTTCAATCAATGGTACTATATATTTCTGGTAATTTTTAGCATGATTGCTCAAACCTATTTTTTTCAAAATGGCTGCTCTCTTTTTGGGTTTCATACAATACAATAAAACCTGAAGCTCCTTTTCTGTGACTTCTTCGGCACTCACTAAGAATTCAGGATGTATTGGTAATACGGCCAAGAAATAAGTGTAATCATCATCAGTATCAAATATCGGTTTGGGCGAACCATTTTGGTGCATACTATTATAAATAGTCGGAAAACCGGTTGCACGCCCTTCGGTAAGCCTCAACTCTTTTAAAAAATCTCCAACCCTTCGATTGCGGTATTTTCTTGCAACAATTCTTTTTTCTTTTTTAAGTATAGCTCTTGTAACAGGTGGTAATGGGCCGGGAAAACTTAATACTTCTATGCGATCAGGAAAACAATTTATTTCAATAGGACTATCCTGTTCATAGCTCCGGTGATAAAAAGAGTTGGCTACAACTTCCTCTACAGCAGCCAACGGAAAATTGTAAATCCTGTCCACTTCAACCCTTGCAGATATTTTTATTACTTTCTCTTTAATGATATTTGTTTGGATAAATGACAGCACGTTTCTCAACTGCTGATGAACAGGGCCGGTAAATGTCTTTTCGGTGAATACAGTGCCCGACTTGTCCTGATGAAGAACAACATCTGTTTTTACTCCGGGAAAATATTTATCCGGTTTTTCCGAAAAGAATAACAAGCCCACATTCAATGGAAGCAGGGATTCAGATGGCCCGCCGGCTACTCGCATCTGCTGTGCAAGTTCACTTAAGGACATGTGTGCAGCTTCCTTCGCCAAGTCACTCTTTATTTCTTCCAGAAACGATCTTATTAATCCAAAGCTGAGGTCGTCAATCTTTGCATGATGATTGACACGATCATCAAAAGGAATACGTTTTGCCATTTCCAGCAATAATTGCTCTTCCTGGTGATTAGCAATTACAGAGCTTGATCCACGTCGTACATAATACCTGTTCTGACCTTTAGCTCCTAATGTCGTCGGTACTTTGTAAGGGCGGTTATCTCCGCCTGGAACCCATATTGCTAAAATATGTTTACCGTTAAGTATGTAAGGCTGATAAACCGGAGTATAATAAGGTTGTATTTTATGGCCCAGATTCAAAAGTTCTTTTTGAATACCATCAAGACTTGATGCATGTACGCCAACAGGGGGCAATTGGGGCACACCATTTTTTTCTGCCACTCCAATAAAAATGTAACCGCCTCCCCAATTATTAATATCATTTGCAAAAGCACCAATTGTGTGAATTACATCTTCGGGATTCCAGCCTCGCTTGCATTCAATACGTTCCCATTCGACCGTTTGGCCGTTCAATAATTCCTCTATGTTTACAGGGAGGCTCATTTATTCAATCACTTTTTTAATCATGTCTTCGGTTTCTTTTTCCAGTTTTAAAATATCCCTGCGAATTTCGTCAAGGCTGCACAATGGCTTGTATTTATAAAAATACTGGTGAAATTTATTTCATATCCAATTTTGGCTTTGCCATAGTCAATCTTTGCTTCCGATAAATGTGGCAAATGCTTCGGTTTTAAAATATTTCCACATCCTTTTACACCGGGGTTGATGTTTCTCTCCAACCCCACTTATTAAGGTATTTTCTTTTATAGTAAGTGGCTTAACGGGCCTGTTGCCGGTGTTCCCTCACCGGCAACAGAGTAAAATACTTTTTGTTGGCGTAGTTATTTAGAAAATTTTGGTTTTGTCTTGGATTGGATAGTCAGGATCAACCTTTAAATAAAATTCTTTGTCACCTTCAAAGTTTGTGATTCTAATTGCTGACGTCCATTTGTTCTTTGTAAATCTCATTCTGGTCAATTGGTTTGTAAAACCGTTGTTAGCTGAAAAGAAGATGTTTAAATTTACTCCGTTAATTTTGTCAAGTCTAATTGTTGATCCATTCATCCATGCCTTTTTGGGGTCTAGCGTCCCAATATCCAAAACATTTTTATTGATATCAGTCATTGTCATAGGTTCATTGTTGGGTTCATTTAAATCAACAATTCTAGCCTGAATTCTGCTTAATGGATTTTGTCCTTCTACTGCAAAGACAAGATAGCCAACGTCATTAGTTGCATTAATATTCCCAATTTCCATTATGCAATAACTGTTAGCACCGGTTATGTTTTGATATATATTGAGAGAAGCGTCTGCTAATTTTGAATAAAGCTCTGTATTTTCTCTACGAAGTTCATCAATCGTGGTAGATTGTGTTTCAATTTTTTTATTTAATTCATTAGATTGATTTATTAAGTCTTGATTTTGTTTCTTTAAAAAAATTACTTGGGTATTTGTCGTCTCACCAATAGTAACTCCCTTATTTACACCTTCTTCAATTCTTGTTGATTTTTCTGATGATGATTTATTATGTCTCCAAGTTCCAATTGCTCCAATAAGCCCACCTATTATTGCAATGATTGCACCAATTAAAATTAAAGTCATTGGTTTCATTTGTATTAGTTTGAGAATTACGTCCAATGCATAAATTTATACCGTCCACTCAATCAAAGCAAGAAAAAAGCTTTTTGATTTTCAAAGCGATAACATTCTCCATTTTTATTGTTACGGCCTAAATACAACTCGCTATTTATCTTAATGCACTCACCCATTATTTTAATAAAACTCCCAACTCTTCCTTTGTGATCCGTAACACCGTGCCATGCCGGATACCCTTTGGCATTTGTATTTGTTCTGAAATATCGGTCCAGTTTACAAGATCTACGCCGGGGTTGGTGTTTCTCACCAACCCCACTTATTAAGGTATTCCCTTTTGTAGTAAGTGGCTTAACGGGCCTGTTGTTGGTGGGAAACCTGGTAAGGGTATAGAATCGCCTGTCGACTACTGTTTTCCTTCCTTAAGCAAGCTATTTTTTAAAAAAACTAAATACTATATAAGCGGCAATTGCAAAAAGAACAAAGCAAATAATGTCTTGACCTGCTATGCAAACAATACTTGTCAATATAAGTAATCCAAAGAATACAACTCTTAATATATTATTTCCTATTTTATTTCTTACTATTAAAAAGACAATGCCAAGAATAATACAAACTACTGCAAAAAGAGGCTTAAATAATAACTCTTCAAGTCGCTTAAAATCACCAGATGAGTCAAATGTAAAATCTAAACTACCTCCAACCGATCTTGCAGTTAATATTGAAATAAGTCCTATTACCAATAGAGTTATGCCGATTGCAATAAATTTGCCCTTAGGCCTAACCTTTTCTTCTAAATATTTAAATGTCTTATTATAATCTTCAGGGTTTTCACCCTGTTGAATTACAAATTCTTTAATCTCTGTGGGTGAAAAGCCCAAGTCTATTTGCTTTTGAATTTCTTTAACAATGTATGGATTTGTCATTTTATTTGATTTGTGAGGTTTGTTTGGAGTTAAAAAACAGCGGCAACACATAAATTTATGTCGTCCACTCTATCAAAGCAAGAAAACACATTTTGATTTTCAAATCATGCCCTCACATCTCACATTGTTCCAGGGTGTCTTTACCTGATTATTTCAATAAAACCTTCAACTCCTCTTTGCTGATCCGTAACACCGTTCCATGCCGGATGCCTTGTGGCATTTGTATTTGTTCTGAAATATCGGTCCAGTTGACAAGATCTTTGGAAGCAACGGCACCATATTTATGATCCATGTATTTATCAAAATAAACGATCCACTGGTCATTGATGCGTACAGCCGTCGGTCCCTCAGCCCAATAATTACCAGTGATGGGTGCAGCAGGTTTGTCATAACCCCCGGTTAGTTTGGAGCTCGTGGCGATACGGATATTTTTTTGTGGCGGATATCTTGTTTCATCTTTCAGGAACATCACAAACTTTTTTCCCACCGGCACAATGCTCGCATCAATTACATTAAAACCCTGGTCGTATAGCAATTTTGTTTTACTGAAACGCCTGAAATCTTTCGTAGTTACATAGTAGAGCCGGTGGTTGTATTTGTCATCTCCTGCTGTATCACCCGCTGCAAAACGGCCGGGTATAGTCGTGGCCCAATAGATCATGTATTGCTTTTTCTTTGCATCATAAGTGATCTCTGGCGCCCAGCAGTTTCTCGCCGAATCTTCCTGTGCCATTACCGGTATAAACTGCTGCTCACTCCAGCGGATGAGATCCGGCGACGAAGCATAACCGATTCCTTTATCATTCCAGCTTACCGTCCATACCATGTGAAATAATCCATCCGCCCCACGGATGATGCAGGGGTCACGCATCAGTTTATCGTTTGCTACCGTGGGTTTTAAAAATGAGCTGTCATTTTTCAGCGCTGTCCATTTCAATCCATCATAACTATATGCCAGGTGCAAGCCATCTTCGCCATTGTTTTTGAAATAAGAAAACAAATAGACATCGTCAGGCTGCTGCGCCATTGCCTGCATTGAAAGCATTGTAATAAATCCAAAAAGCCATTTCATCATATATACATTTACTGAAGTTTTCCGATCTCGTCCCATACCCGCCGCACAACGGGGATTCCCCGGACTTTATTTTTTTCTCTTGTTTGCAGTACTCTTTCGCCCGGATAACTGATGAACGTCCTGCTATCCTGCGGCAATGATTGTTTGTAGTCGTCAAGAATGTTTTTGATCAGGCCTGGAATAGCCGAATGATCGGGCAATACCGAAATATTAATGGTCACAAATACCTGCGATAATCCATACTCAACTTCCCGCTGGCTCACAGCATGTGTTGCTGAACCGCCTGAAAGAATGGTAGCCAATATGTCCAACAGCAATGATAATCCTGCGCCTTTCCAATAACCTACCGGTACCGGCCGCCTCGATTCAAGTATAGCCGCCGGATCATTGGTAATATTTCCGTTTTTATCAAAGCCGCCATACACCGTTAATTTTTCGTTCTTCATCGCTGACAGCTCCATGGCGCCAAATGAATATTGCGACATCGCCATGTCCAACACGATCGCTTCACCTTCGTAAGGTATTGCTATCACCAGTGGATTATTGCCCAGCCTTGCATCCATGGCGCCCCACGCCGGCATATTGGCAATGGTATTGGTCCAGCCAATAAATACATATCCTGCCTTCGCTGCCTGCCAACCGTAGGTTCCGCCACGCATCCAGTGATTGGTATTAGCCAACGATACACAACCAATACCATTTTCATCAGCCAGTTTCATTGATTGCTGGGTCGCAAATATGGCATTCGTGATACCGGGCGCCAGGTTACCATCCCATTGCTCAATGCTCCCAAACTTATGCCTGCATTGCGGACCGGCATCTTTTTTCACAAAGCCCTTTTGCACATATTCGATAAACCGGGCAAACCGATTTACCCCATGTGTATACACCCCGTCTATACTATTGCTTGTAAACACCGCTGCAATTTCACGAGCCCTGCCGGGCTCAAACTTATTTTTCAACAATATTTTTTCGAAGCAAGCCTGCATGGCTTCTGCCTGCACCATGATAATATTGGATGAATCACTCATACAAGGATTTGAGTAGGAAAGATAAATTATTGCTGCAAGGTAACAGCCATCAATCCAATTACCACACGGACTTCCCTTTCAATGCCCAGCCAAAGTTTTTCCTCCCGGCAAAAAGAAAATTGCCAGGCGATGATAAATGAGATGAGGAGTAAAATGGTTTTCATTTTTTATGATACAAGCTGTTGTACTACTATCAACTTCTGTTGCGTCGCACTTTTCATCGTTCTGGGCCTCACCCTCCTCCTCCCTCTCCGGGTGGAGAGGGAGCGGTGCTGTATTGCAAATCCAAACGATATAACTACCACATCGCCCTCATAACTCTGCTCAGCATTTTCGAAGTTGCCGACTAATATCAGCTTTTCCGAAATACAAGGGCTGTGTGGTGATGGCCTCCTCCTTGGGGGAGATCGGGAGGAGGCCCACTACTCAGCATTTTCGGAGTTGCCGACTAATATCAGCATTTTCGAAAAGCAAGGGCTGTGCGTTGTTCCTCTCCTTTGGAGAGGTTAGGTGAGGTTCTGCTCAGCATTTTCGAAGACTCCATTCCTTTTTGAAATCGTCGAAAAGCAAGGGCTGTACTTTGAAAGCCCCTCCTTCGGAGGTAACCGAGCAAAGCGAAGGTTACGAACGAAGTTCAGGGGAGGCCGGTTTTAAAACATTTTCCTTAAGCCTTCCCATCTCACCTTCCATGTCTTTGGAAAGCCGGTATTGATTTCTTTATCTGCATCTGCACCTGTACACATCAATGCTACTGCACTTAACACGCCACCATTTCCGGGCAGGTAAATCGTTAAGCGATCATCCTGGTAATTATGCCCGTTGATTAAATAAGTATTGGTACGTACCGGCATCAGTAAAGCATTCACCGCTTCTTCAGGCATATGTAACCGTGCAGCGGTCATGGCCATCAGCGGGTAATCCCATCCCCATGTTTCGTTCCAGTTCCATTTTTGCAATACGGTGTGATAAGTATTTTTCATCGCTACTGTATCCAAATCATTCGCTGCAGGAATGGTACTGTAAGCGCCCAGCACAGCCGGATGATCCGTTAAATATTTTGATCCTGTTTCATAACAATCGGGTGTACTTTCTGCCGCGAGATAAACACCATTGGCCTGCGGGAGCGGTGCTAGATTTTTGATGATCTCATCCCATCTCTTTTCTCTTGGCAAACCTGCACGTATTCTCCATTGTTGCGCCACTTCCAGTGCCCAACTCCAGTACGACAATTCATAGGTTGGATTGAAGGTGCTTACTGCATCAAAACATTCCTGTGCAGGAATCAATCCTTTACCAAGATTGTATTTTTTTGTTTGCTGATTATAGGTTGGAAACGATGCCATGAAATCAGCCGTGGCAAACAACAGATCTTTGTATTTATTGACTGTTTCTTTCGTTGGTTTACTCCGGTACAGCAACTCTGCCATGTAAATAAAATGCGGTTGTTGCCAGATGAGGAAAGCACCTACAGATGAAGGTGCTTCATCGCCATTATTATCGGTCATCTTCTGCCAGCGTAATCCATCAAAGCCTTGTCGCTTTGCAATCAGCTTTGCTTTTTCAGCAACAGTAAAATACCAGTCGAGACTTTTTTCCATCAGCTCCGTCCGGCCCCATTGCGCAAAATGCACGGCATGCCACCAGTGCATTTCCAAATGTGGTTTACCGTACCAGCTGTTATACGTTAAGCCTGTTTCCTGCGGTGGATATGCTGAAGCGCAATTCACTCGGGTAAGGTATTGCGACAGTACCACTCTTCTTTCCATTTCAAATGCACGTTGATCTTTGACTCCTGAAAAATCAACTGCTCCACCGCTAAGCCAGAATTTTTTCCATGCTTCACTGCCGACTTTGCTCACAGCTTTAAAACCTGTGAGCACAGAAAGCTCTTTTTTTCCTTCAAACAAACAAGTCAGTTCATAACTGACATCTTTTATATTTTCCGGTGTGATCAAAAAAAAATGTTTGCTTTTTTCTTTGAACAAAGATTTGTCCGACCAATAAAGACTTGTCTTGTATTTGAAATCATCCAGTGTCCTTTCAATGAAAACACTGTTATGTCCTGGTTTTGCTACAGAAGAATGTGCTTTTTCTTTCATCCAGTAATTACCCACATCTTTGAACTGGCCGTTTGGATAAGGAAACTTTACCCTGATGCTGATTCGTTTCTCTTTCAGCAACGGCGATTCAATTTTGAATGTCACCGCATCTTCGTGTGGACTACAAACAGTTTTAACTTCCACCGGCATATCTTCAACTGTAAAGGAACTGCTGATGATACCTGTCCACAAATCCAGTTGCTGATTGATGTTTTGAATATCTTTTGCTGTTGCAACTGACCCATCTTTTTTGACAATCTCCATTCCAATATTACCCAATTGCAAACGGTGCGGATTGATACGAAAATAATCAACTGCTTTTCTGCTGCGTTCAGGTTCTTTCACCTGTACAGTGTAAGAAATCTTTTTCCCTTCCAGGTCGTACACCTTCTGCGCTTCTTCAATTTTTAAGTTCTCAGTATTTGGGAAACTATGCCATCCCCAAACGGATTGTGTGCCCAGCGGAACACCGTTAGCATAGGCATCCGGAAAGCTTTGCATACCTGTTGCATCGACAGTAAAAGCGAAGTTGCCATTGCCCACAGTGAGTGAAGAAAGCGAATCGATCTTATTCACTTTTACATTATGACGTTTCACCACTACCTCACGGTTGATGGGTTGTGATTGAACCACAAAGGCACAGGGACACAAAGCTGTAATAAGGAGAAAAGAAGCTTTAAAATACATTCATTAAAGTGTTATAAGGAGCCGCCAGGTTTATAATGCTACTTTCAGTTGAACAGTTATTGGCTCATCCCTGTCGCACACTACCTCATCATTCACATACTTCAATTCTGCTAACTGTATCACACTTCGCTTATCATCGAACGACCCTCTGGCTGCAGGATTTGCCTTGCTCCTGCCGGGATGTGTGAAGTAATACACAAAAGCACGGCCGCCATTCACCACTACATCACAATGCCCGCCAATAGCCTGGTCATCTTTTCCTTTGCCGGGCTGCTCCAATATTCTTGTTGCCTGCTTCTTCCAGGTTAATAAATCATCCGAAGAATATACCTCCATTCCTTTCCATGCATCCACAATCATAAAATACTGCTGCCGCCAGTAAAATACTTTTGGTCCTTCACCCCTTGTATCAATCGCTTTTCCTTTATCTACCCAGTTGTATAAATCTTTACTGTCGGCATAGTAAATACTCTTCCCATCCTTTTCATTGTTGTACCACATGCGCCACAACGTGTTATTCACTTTGTAAACAGAGGCATCAATTACCTTTTCATTCACTAATTTAACCGTTGATTGATAATCCCAGTTACGCAAATCCTTACTCGTTAAATGAACAATCACTCTCGGATGGTTCCAGTCTTTAAATGTGCCGGGCACATACGTGAGATACATGTGATAGATGCCATCGTGCTCAATTACATCGGGCGCCCAATGTGTATAGCCGGCATCGGGCCGATAATTGATATTGGCGGTATCAACATATTTCCATGTTACACCATCTTTACTTTCCGTAATACCAATTCTTGTCCCGTGTACCCATTGCACAGTTGAGTCTTCTATCGATGCACGGCGATTGGTGTACAGCATCCACCATTTCTTTTTGGCTTTGTTGTAAATGATCACAGGATCGGCAGCGCCATGATACACCGGATCATCATACAAAGGTTTGGGCACATTGTTTTTCTGTGCTGAAGCTTCATAAAAAAAAAAGTACAATAAAGGCAGGCAGGATATAATTTAAATTCATACTCATTATTTCAACGGAGTAATTGTCACCGGCCCCAGCAAACCCGAAGGCAAGGGCTTCCATGCTGATGCATCAAACAAACCGTTCTTTACGTTTTCTTTTTTGCGGGCAGGCATATTGGTGTTGTAAAATATCTTCCAGGGAAGATTATTACGATCCATGTACGAAATACGATTCGCCATTAAGTTCGCAACAATGACTTCCAGTTTGTTGGTTGGCCATAAAGCTGATGCAGGTATTACACACTGAAATGTTGGCCCGATCAGCGTAGCAATCTTTTTCCCATTTAAAATTACTTCAGCGGTTTCATGTACTTTGCCGAGATCAAGCAAGTATGCGGACGATGTACCCGATGGCTTATTGAAATTAATAGAATACCTGGCAGTGCCGGAAAAATCTGAATATTCACTTGTATCAAGATCTGACCAGGAGTATAATTCATCTGTAATGATTTTTGTAGGAATCACGGGGCCTCCGTTTAAAAACCCGATAGTCCATTCTCCTATTATAGATTGTGGTTCTCCAGCCGCAACCAAATAAGGAAATATTGCACCTGTCTTTTTAACATCGTATGTCTGAATAATAACAGACTCATAGGGCTGCAACTGCAATCTCACTTCTATTCCGCCGTTGTTATTTTTCTTCCATTTTGCCAATCCCCTTTTGCCGGTCATCGGATCAAACAAAGCAACTGAAACTGGTTTTTCATTTAACGTTAGCCATTCATTGAAAACGTTATCAGTTCGATTGCAGATAAAATACAATTTCCCATCTGTATTTTTTCGTTTGCAGTATGATAATCCTTTTTCCAATAATTTTTGTTCATCACCGACAGTAATCTGTAATAAAGTTTTGAGACTATCGCTCATATAAAACACTCCTTTACCCAAACTTGCCATATAATTCGATCCTCCAGCTTTTCTAATATTACCATCAGCATCGCCAATAGCCAGGGCAAATGGTTCGCCGAAACCAGAATAAATTGGATCCATTAACTTTCTAAATTCTTTTTTTTGCACAGCCAAGTTTGCAAATCCAGGTACACTTTCGGGCATTTTTTTATAGAATAAAATTTTAGCCCCTTGTTTCGCAAGCTCCCTCAATTTCTTTAAGCTTTCAACAGGCAGCAGCTTATTAGCAGGCAATAAAATAGTTTTATAACTATTCCCGCCAGTTACTATTTTATTTTCTGAAACGGTAAAATTTTGAAGTTGCCTGTCTGAGAAAAAATCAAACCCATATCCTTTCTCCAGCATCCATTTTGATACATGTTCAAAATCTGTGTTCTCGAAATTTTTCTCCATACCATCAAAATGTTGCAGTAATGCATTGCCGGGTTCTGAATAACGGTCGGCAATAGGATAGTACAACAACACATCATTATCGGGTTTTCCCTGCTGCAAAAAACTTTGTACTCGTGTAACGTAAGTGTTCAGTGCATGAAAATCTTTCCACTGAGGATTGGAAGGTTGAAAATGTACCGCTGCATAAAACAACCAACCCGGCCACGGCGCTTCCTTCGGAGAATAAGCTGTGCCGTGATAAAAAATATGATTCACTCCACCGAGAAAAAAAAGATCAACGGCCTTTTTTACATCAGCCCATGATGAAAGAAAGTGTTCATTGAGCCAGGTAGCAGCTTCCGCCGATACTAATTTTTTTCCGCTTACATTGGCAGCAGAAGTGGCAAACTTGAAGCGAAGTATATCGTTGCCTTCCGTTTCGGGAATATCTACTACACTATACAAATCCAGCGTATTGCCCGGTGAGCCATGCGACTGGTTGCGTACCATTTTATTTTTTCCTTCAGTCCATTTTTTCCAGGCAATGGTAAAGTGTTCCAGAAGCAATTCATCAAGCACAGAGCGGTAATCGTAAATAACCCGACTATTTTTATCTGCACTGTCTTTTCCAAACAAAGCCGGCAAATGATCTTCTAATGCATAGCCCTTTCTTTTTTTGAATTCAGTCAATAAATCTTCAGTCCAATTCGCTTGCCCTTTTGCATCATCCACTTCATACGAGTCATTGAAGAAAGAACGCAGGTAAGAAATATCATACCCTTCAAATGCTTCATCAAATTTTTTAAAATAATTCTTTGCTGCTGTTGCAGAAAAATGATCAACGGCATAACCCTCACCACCGGGAGCAGCACGTTCCACCATCTTACCATGCAAGCCCTGGAACAAAGCATACAAGCTCCAGCTTCCTTCAGGTGCAGTCCAGTTTAATTTTCCATTGGCATCAACTTTTGAAGTAAGATCGATCGATTCATTTTTATTGGAATAAGCGATCAATGTCTGTAAAGGAAGTTTACCGGGATATTGTATTTGATCCAATGCCAATGCCTGCAGATTTTGATTTAGATACACAGGCTTCAAAATATCTTCAATAGCAGCGGGTTTGTTATTGGCCGTACGTACAAAAGCTTCCTGTTTGTATTCAATGGCTTCGTTTAATTGTTCGCCGCCTTTTAGTTTATACGTTTTATAGAAAATGCTTTTGCTCGCATCTGCATCTTTTACCCAAGGACCACCAAAAGGCCAGCCTGTTCCATTGGCAAGGTCAACCCCGATACCTAACCGTTTGGCTTCTTTCAATGTATGTTCCAGCATCTGCATCCATTGCGGTGACAAAAAGTTGATGAATTGTTTTTCATAACCTTCCACTCCGTAAATGGGTGTGAGTTCAACACCGCCTAATCCTGCTCTCTGGTATTGCTCTAAGTTCCAGGTAAGATCAGCTTTGTTTACAGCGCTTCCTTCCCACCACCACCGTGTCCACGGTTTGGTTGTATTGGTTACCGATGGCCAGTTTAGTTGTGCTTTGACGGAAATGCATTGCATTGAAATCAACCATACATAAATGACTTGCCGCAATCTTGTGTATTTAAAATTCATCTATTGCTTTATTTTATAACCCGGAGGCATAATGCGTACCTACGGCACGCCGAAAATGTTCGTTATCTTTTCTACCCATCTGTTGTCCCTACGGGACAAATCATTCAATTTTCACTTTTCACTTTTGCTACCCATCTGTAGTCCCTACGGGACAAATCAGGACAAGAAACTCTTCAATTTTCACTTTTGACTTCTAACTTCTGACTTTTCACTTCTTCATCCACCACTCACAACTCCACTGCATAGACATTCTCTATGCCTTCAAAGTTTGCACGAAAAATTATCCACTTGCCATCGGGACTGAAATGCACATTCGGTTCCAGCTTGTAATTATGATGTTTCATATTCACCAGCCTGGTTGAAACAAAATGATCTCCTTCCGGTTTGAATAAATAAATCCACCTGCCGTCCTGTGCTTTTGCCACCTGGCTGGGATCGCCACCATCGCCACAAAAAAGTTTATCGTCTTTACCGCTGTTGAAATGAATGCTCCACTCATCCCTTTGTAATTGATATTTTGTCTTTTGACCGGTTTTAATATTATGTCCCTCTACAAAAAACACCTGGCCGCGGGGTTGTTGCAAATCATACCAGATGGTTTTACCATCGGCACTGATCCACTCGTGCCCGGCTATTTCCATCTCCATAATGCGCTTATGAATCTGCGTTACCTGCTTTGTGCTTACATCAATTGTCCATATCCGATTTACTTTATGCCAGGGACCTTCGTGGCAAAACATCAGGAGTTTAGGATCGGTTGTTGAAAATTGAACATGATTGAGCCATGCGTTATCGGTAAATAGTTTTTCCAGCTTACCGGTTTTGATATCGATCGTAAACAATGTTCGCGGCAGTTTGGCTTCATAGATCAAATTAAAATAACTGCTCTTGCCCGGATTGTTTCTTAGGATCTCCTTTTCTTTATCACTTGACTTAGCACCTGCCAACAAGGTTCCGTCTGCATTGATGGTTGTAATGCCTGCTTTAAAATCATTGGGAAAAACATAGATGAGTTTAGTCTCTTTCGTCTTCGCATTTACACTATACACCGAATCTTTGACCTGGTAATACACAATACCGGCTTTATTATCGACAATCTCCCCATTCATGAGTGATACGTGATTGGTCAATTGCTCCGACCTTAACGTATTAAGATCAAGTAAATGAATTTGCCGGTTGAGAGAAACAACAATGGAGATTTCCTGCTTGGCAACACTATCGACATTATTCTTGTTGCTGCTGTAAAAAACCATGGAGTTTCCAATAAAAGGATTGTTATGAAAGTAAAAGCTAAGATTACTTTTCCCCTCCAATCGTGTTAACCGGATCACTTTATGTTTAGTGTCTTTATCGATCCATTCATCGGGCATTTTCCTCCCGCCGGTTTCCATCACAGGTTGGGCAGCTGCCTGGAGAGTCAAAAAAAACGACACAAGAATGTTTTTGCCTATAAAAAACTGTCGTAACATTTTATTCTTTTTATGAGATCATCAACCTACCAATCCAATTTCAATAAGGTTACACCCTGCACCGGCAGGTTGATTGTCAGTTTAGCTACATTGTTCGCAGTCTTTATCCTGATTGCTTTTTGTTTTGTTTGTAATTGTCCCGCTTTTTCCAACATCGCTATTTGCTCTGTTGTTGGTTGCTGTGGCGAACCCATCTTTTTCCATACTTCATAGGAGTTGCTGTGTTCGTTATCGATCCTGTATTCTGTAATCGTCACATTAGCGGCAGGAATACCCTTAATCAGCACTGTTATTGTTTGTGCATCTTCCTGTTTATCCTCATCATGATAATTCCATACCATTACGGTGGCATTACGCTTATCTTTTGCCGCCAATGCCCCGATGTCATTGTGTCCTCTCACACTTGAATCAACAAAAGTTTTGAGGTCATACATCTGGCTGCCTGTTGCTGCCACCCGCTTTCCCTTCATCATGCCAAACATGCGGAATACATTCAGCACCGGTTTATCAACGCCATTAGTAGCCAGGTCCCGGAAGCCGGCAAACCAGGGTTGGTTTTCAAATTCAAAAGACCAGGATACCGCTCCAATTAAGTTGGAATTATGTTGATCGGCCAACAGGTATTTCCTCGCAAACGTAGCAGCCGTATAACTGGAATACATGGTGCCATTGCGATAAGCATTTTCAGGGTTAGTGCTCATACCACAGGCGGCACAACCTTCGGGGTCGCTTTCACCAATTACCAGGGGAATATTTTTAATGGCCGGAAAATTATTTACAGTAATGAATGCATCGCGGATATTTCGCATTTGTGTGCCGGCATTCATGATTACTTTACCATTGACAAATTTGGGCTGCCCTTTAGCATGAAACAAAACGAGATCCAGTGGAGAGCCTTTTTTGCCTGTTGCATAATTTATACCCGTTAAACAATGCTCAATGAAAGCCGCTAAAAATTTGGACCCGCCACCGGTTATATCGCAGCCACCAATCTTTGCATTGGGCAATGCGAGGCGCAAACCATCTGCCGCATAATCATATGTTTTAAAAAATTCCTCTTGTGTGCCCTGCCAGTAACCGATATTGGGTTCGTTCCATACTTCCCAATACCAGCTATCCACTTCTTTGCTCCCATATTTTTCTTTGCAATGCTTAGCCCATTGATAGATCAGCTCCCGCCATTTATTATAGTCATTTGGCGGATAGGCCCAGCCGGTAAACACTTCTTTATAGGACACACCGGGTTTCCAGCTATGTTGATAGGGCTCCGGTTTTGAAGAAAGGGCTTTTGGCATAAAACCGATTTGCATCAATGGCTTCATACCCCACTGCACATAGGTATCAATGATGCTGTCGACAATGGTCCAATTATACATCGGGTTACCATTTGCATCTTCAGTATAGGCATTAGTTGAACCCCACTTTAATGCAGGAGTGCCATCACCCGTCGTCAATAAATTGTGCGCCCGGACAAAAACAGGCACAGGGCTTAAGGTTGCAATCTCTGACAACAACTTTTTACCATCTTTCATGTAGGTATAGTTTGGTTCGTCATAGCCAAACCAAGCCCAGATTGGCTTCATCTCTCCCGTTTCCTTTCTCAGATCAACCTGTATTATAGGAGATTGAGCGAATACGGTTTGATCCAATATTTGAATCAAACAAAAACAAAATGCCAAAAATTTGAAATGCTTCATCTTGCTACAATCGTTTTATTATTAAATGTTGTCTACAGTGAGTGGAACTTGTCCCGACATTAGCATAAAAGTTGTTACTTATACTTTTCAAGAAACTTCAATCGTACACCAACTTGTTTTATCCACTCCCTTGCCATCAATTCATGCGCCGGCACTGTAGGATGTATTCCATCCCATATCCAATATTCAGCAGGCTTCCTTTTTATCGCCTTATCAAATACAGCAGGAAAGTCAACAAGTACTGAATTAAACTCTGCAGCGAGTTTTCTAATGCGACCTGCCAATTGATCGACCGTGCTACGATATTTCTCCCAATCATCTTTTACCCTGCCTACCGGGTACACAAATGGAAGGCAAAGCACAAACAAGGTGTCGGGGTTTTGCTGTTTGCTTTTCGCAAGAATAATACGATAGCTGTTTTCAAACTGATCAATAGTTGCCTCTTTAACTTCAGGTTCTTTTATCATCACGGCTCCATCGTTGATGCCAACCAATATGCTCAACACATCCGGTTTAATATCCAGCCCATCTGTCTGCCAACGTTTTTCAAGATCAGTAACACGGTTGCCACTGATTCCACGGTTATAAAAAACAGGATTGGATTCTGCAAAATCTGCACCTATCCTGCTTGCCACCGAAAATGCATAGCCATGACCCATGATATGATTCGGATCTTTGTCGCGGCCCCGGTTGCCATCCGTAATAGAATCGCCCTGGAATAAAAACACGAGACCTTTAGTTTTATCTTCAATCATGTCTCCGGGAACAGCACTTGCCATCACCGACGCTGGACTTAACGCCGATGCTGCACCTGCCAGAGCCGAAACTTTTAAAAATGATCTTCTTGTTGTTTTATTATCCATGATTTTTCAGAAAGATGGCGTCAATTAATTACTATCTGGTTTTGAAGTTGCAACTAAAACACTCACCATTTTACTCTTTTATTATTTTGACAATTGCAGTGAACTGTCATTGATAATAAATTTGAAATTAGTCAGCAGCTGGTAAATTTCAGCACCGGCTAAAATGACCGGTCCATAGCCATGAGCGGCATATACATTCACCGGACGGTAATAGTAAAAAGCCGGATCAAAAGCCATTCCTGTTCCTACACATGTACCTTCTACTTGTCCCTGGGCATTGACTTTTGTTGACACGGCGTTCCATGCAAGAATCGCTGTTGGCGCATAGATCATCGGATCGAGCCAACCTTTGTTAATGGCATGTGCAATGCAATAAGCGTAGATAGCTGTAGCCGATGTCTCGAGATAAGAATCATTTTTGTCAAGCAATTGGTGCCAGAAACCCGTTCCATCCTGATAGCTCATCAATCCATTGATATGGTCTTTCAATTGCTTTAACACAAAACTTCTTCCCGGGTGATTTTCGGGCAGCACATCCAGCAACTCCGTTTTTGTCATCAGTGCCCAACCATTGGCTCTCGCCCATCTGAATTCAGGATGCTTCGCCATGCTTTCGACCCAGCCATGCATATACAGTCCTTTTTCTTTATTGAACATTCGGTGTGCAAATTGTCTTACTTGTTTGACAGCATCATCAAAATATTTTGTGTCTCCTGTGAGCTTGCCCATTTGTGCCATCGCCGGCACTCCCATATACAAATCATCAAGCCACAAGGTATTGGCCTGTGGACGCATTCTTGCCAACGTTCCATCTTTTAGCCGGTATTCTTTGGTGAATACATAATGTATATAGTTATCAATCAGCGGACGGAGATTATTGTTCAACCCGCTTCGCTGCGCCTTGATCATAGACGCACAAACAGCCCCGGCATCATCTAAGGCATGAGGATCTATTGGCTGGGACAACAATTTCTTCTTACGGATATAATCAATACCGAATTTTTGTTTTACTGCAGGCACCCATTTTGCCAGGAAATCAAATCTTGTTTTTACATAATCGGCATAACGTTGATCCTTTGTGGTTTCAAATGCCCGTTGAAAGGCTGAATAAGTAACCCCCCATTCATAACTGGTCAACCGGAAATCACCCGTCTTTACAATGCTGTTGGTATCTAATTGCGTTGTTTCATTTATCGCCTCACCTGTTTTTTGATTGATCATGGCTGCAGGTGTAACGGCATCGAGATAATCGTAGACTTTATCTAATACTGCTTTTACTTTTTCTTTTGTCGGGGCACCATAAGGAATGGGATAGTCTGGTTGCAAGGCATGCAAGGGTGCATTTACATCTGTTTGCTTTTGCTGCGCCCGGCCATAAAAGAAAAATAACGTTGCTATACAAGAAACGGCTGTGTATTTGAAAACTGTTGCTGACTTCATAGTGAACCAATTTAGTGTAATCATCTGACTTACCAGAATGAAAATAGCGGCAAAAATTTGTAGCCGCCATTTTCAAAAACTGCCTGCTTATGTATGAGAAACTTTAATACCCGGGATTTTGCATTGCTTGTTTTTCTGGGCCTGTTAAGGCTTTGCCGCCAGCCTGTATGCCATCAAGAAATGTTTGTGGTATTGGCCGCAGCAAATGGCGATCCTGAATGTTAGGAGCTGCATCAGGATTAAAAGCCTTGGCACGAGCAACTAATGTTTTTGTGCGGGACAGATCTTGCCAACGCAAATATTCACCGGCAAGCTCACGGGCCCGTTCATTCAATAAAAAGCACAATGCCCTGTCGTAAGGAGAAGATAAGGCGAGTGTACTGATAATATATTCATCTCCTGCCGGTAAAGTTGCCATATCAGTAACTGCTAAGCTGGCTGAAGCATCTGTTGTAACCGGAATATTATTTGACTCGTAATAGGAATTCTCCGGAAAAAAAGAAGGAGGTACGGTTTGAGGAGCACTGCTGGGTGCAGCTCCACCATCATAATAAGCCGAACGGCTTTCGCCGCTTACAAATTGCGCCCTTGTTCTTAATGGGTTGATATAAGGTAATGCATCATTATAAGAACCCGTACCCATATTTGCCAAACGGATTTTAGCTTCTGCAGCTATCAAATAGGTTTCAGCCGAACGGGCCAGTGTAATATCCCGAAGGCCTCTTACATCGTTGAACCCAGCAGTACGGGAACCATCCATAAACTTGCTTAACGATGGAAATTTGCGGGTATCGTTCCATCCTCCGTCGGCCGTAACGCCAGTCTTATATGCCACATA
This sequence comes from Terrimonas pollutisoli, assembly GCF_029360765.1. Lineage (GTDB taxonomy): Bacteria > Bacteroidota > Bacteroidia > Chitinophagales > Chitinophagaceae > Terrimonas_B > Terrimonas_B pollutisoli. Next base: position 31,448 of record NZ_JARKNA010000015.1, read on the forward strand.
CACATGAGGTATAGTTTTACCGGTTGCGCCATATACCACCGAATTGTTTAGCACATTTGCAGAAAACCGGGTATCACCGGGTTGATTGATAACATACATTATTCCTAAATCACCTTTCACATAAGGAGCCGTTGGCGCATTAGCATTAACCTTATGTTTTGTCCTGAAACTTTTCCAAAACCTTGAATCATTTTGCAAGTCGTAAATGCGATACATGTAAAAGTTAGGACACAGCCGGCTGAAAGGACGATCTCCACTTAGGTCCCGCTGCATTTGCGCAATATCCTCATAGCGGGAAACATAGTATAAATGCTGTGTGTTTTGACCACTTGCGGTTAAATCTGAAGTAAACTGCGCTGATAAAATTATTTCTTTCAGGTTTTCATTGGCGCCGTTGGGAGCGGTATATCTCCATAGATCGCCAAAGTTTGGCGCCAGTGGATGATTGGCAATAACGGAATCGCACAAAGGCACGATAGCAGCCAGGTCGGCAGCTTTGGTGCTAGAATTCCAGGAATCATTTATTTCACTGGCACGACTTAGATATGCCTTGGCTAAATAATGCCCTGCTGCGTCTTTGGTTATTTTGGCAGGAGAACCCGTATTACTCAAAAGTCCATATGCTTTGGTAAGATCATCAATAATCAGTGCAAATATGTCTTTTGGTTCAGCACGGGTAAACTCTAAATCCGGAGTGGTACTGGGCGTGGTTTTTAAAGGTACTGCCCCATACTGGCTTACTAACCTTAAGTAATTATAGGCCCGCAAAAAATAGCCTTCGCCTAACGCAGTTTTTTTAATAGCATCAGCAGTAGAAGTGCTGGCCGTGGCGTTTTCAATTATCAGGTTGGCATGGCCGATTCCTATATATAAATTATCCCATTGGGCGTTTGCTGCTACTGTATTCCCATTATTAGGTGTAATAAAAGAGCCAAAAGTATTTCCATAAGAGTTATACATACCATTTGAAGGGTCGCCGCCTACGCGGAATTCATCCACACCGTAGCACATATTAGAGAATGCCATTTCCCCATTGAATGGAGTGGCAAATACCTGGTGATAGGCTCCATTAACCAATTGCTGGATACCGGCATCCGTTTTATAAAATTCCAAATCTCTTGAAGTTTTCAATTCTTCATCTAAGAATTTCTTCTTACATGAAACGGCAACCAATACCATTAACAGGATCACTATGGTTATATTTAAGAATTCATTTTTCATTTTGTCAAAATTTAATGAAGTTAAAAACCGGCATTGATACCAAATGTATATCCACGGTTAGAGAACGTTGAAACTGCATCCATATCCATGAATTCAATTTGAGAATATATCATACCTGGATTGGTAGCCTGGAAGTAAACCCGCAGGCTCGACATGTGCATTGCCTTTGTAATTCTATTGGGCACATTGTAAGCAGCTGAAATATTCCTGATTTTCAAAAACGATGCTTTCAGGTATCCTAATGAAGGGGAATATGCATCGCCTGAACCTACAGAATAAAAGGGTTTTTGGTACTCTGCATTTTGGTTATTTTCTGTCCAGTAGTTAATCCGCCGCTGGTTTCCACGGGCCGTTTGGGACTCTCCGCCCTGATTGAACCAATAGTTTAAGCGGCCGTAGATGAACACTGACAACTCGAAGCCCTTGTACGTAAAACTATTTGTCATACCCACTATCCAGCGGGGTCTTGTGTGACCGATAACTACCCTGTCATTGTTAGCATCAATTTTATTATCACCGTTCTGGTCAATAGGTCTTACCTGGCCCGGAGTAAAGTTGTTGCCGTTTTGACCAAACTTGGATAACAATGCTGTATCAGCATACTGCCACATACCATTGGAGGCAAAGCCATAGATAACCCGAATTGGTCCGCCAGGAAAAAGGTTGTTAAGAACGTCAGGGCCTTTCCCCGTTGCCCCTTCAACAAGCTTGTCTTTTTGCCAGCTTGCATTCAGGTTGGTTGTCCATTGAAAGTTTTTAGTGGTTATGTTAATTGTATTGATATTAATATCAACACCTTTATTAGTAGTTTGCCCAAGATTGGTATTCGTTCTAAGGAATCCTGTTACCGTAGGCAGTTGTTGCAGAAATAATAAATCGTTTGTTCTTGAAGTATAAACATCAATTGCCCCCGAAACTCTGTTTTTTAATATACTGAAATCAATACCTGCATTGTACTGGGTTGTTTTCTCCCATTTTAAATTTGGATTTCCAAGGTCAGTAGTTGGAAGAGAGGCTGCACTTACACTGCCGCCGTTCGGATAGAAATAAGGTTCACCAAAAGTTAATGTTTTATAGGGATCAATAGAAGAGTTACCTGTAACGCCCACACCAATGCGGAATTTTAAATCGTTCACAAACGAAACATTTTGCATAAATTTCTCACGACTTACACGCCATGCTAGCGCAGCACTGGGGAATATGTCACCCTTATATCCTTCACCGAGCTGCGAAGCAGCATCGTGTCGCACAGATACAGTTAGCAAATACTTATCATCAAACCCATAGTTGAGACGGGCCATATAGCTTCTTAATTGGGTTTCAGTTAGTGGAGTAACCCGGTTAATAGTAAGGTTGGTGGATGGAAGCACCCTGTTGTTCAGTTCATACCACTTTTGACTGGCGAAAGGAACAGCAGTACCAACTATTCTGTTTACAGGGTTAGCAACATACTTGGTAGCACTTTGCAGTAATGTAAGGCCAAAGCTGTGTCGCTTGATCTCTTTGTCATAGTAAATAAGGTTATCAAGTGTCCATGAGTAAGTTTTAGCTTCCTGCAATGAGGCGCCATTAATACCACTGCTTGCGGCGGACTGACCATCGATATAAACACCATTGGTATAATTTGAAAAGTCGGGGCCAAAGTTGAAACGGTATTTTAATCCTTTCAAGAAGGGATGAATTTTACCAAAATCCATTTGGGCGTACATGCTACCAAACGCACGAAGTGTTACCCGCTGGTCCTGAGTATATTTCTCCTCATCCACTACGGTTTTAATAGCCACATCACCACCGGGATATATAATTCTGTTACCTGCAGAATCATAGGGCACAGCCCATTTGAAAAGGCCTCTTGCAGAATTATAAATGCTATTTGCAGGCGTACCTACAAATGAACCAATTATTAAATTTGACTGGCCGAATTCCTGGGTGCCGTGGGTAGCATTTACATTCAACCCCATATTAAACCAATCGGTAGCCTGTATATCCACACTGGCTTTACCAGAATATCTTGTAAACTTTTGGCCAATAGAAGTTCCCTTATTATTCAAATACCCAAATGAAGCATATGCCTTTATATTTTTTGTTCCACCACTAACGCTGATGGTGTTGTCTGTGGTAAGGCCGGTTTGAGATACCAGCCCCGTCCAATCGGTGTTGCCCACTTTTGAGCCATCCCATGTACCTGTTGCCCAGCCCTGCGCAATATTTTTCCAGGCAGTCGGGTCAGAAGTAGCCAGAAAAATATCACGGTCGTTGGCGATAGTTGGCGCATCACCTCGTGGACGGCCTGCCGGATTACTGTAGTAAACCGCCCACCGGCGAAAATCAATGTATTCAGAAGCAGACATGATAGGCGCCCAGTCTTTAACGGTTTCAAACGTAGCCGAATTATAAAGATTCACTTGCACTTTGCCCGACTTTCCTTGCTTGGTAGTAACAATTACAACACCATTCGCTCCTCTTGAACCATAGATGGCCGTAGCAGATGCATCTTTCAGCACATCTATACTTTCAATATCGTTAGGATTAAGGTACTCGATACCGCCAGTGGCCAAAGGAATATTATCAACTACATAAAGAGGTTCATTGGTGGCATTTACAGAGCGTTCACCACGAATTCTGATACTACCAACCGTGCCAGGTCGCTCATTAGAAGTAATATCCACACCAGCTACCTTACCCTGCATGGCCTGTAGCGCATTGTCAACCGGCCTTGACCTGATATCCTTTTGGTTAATGCCGGCAACAGAGCCGGTTACATCTTTCTTTTTAACCGTTGCGTAGCCAATCACAACAACATCCTCCAACGATGCAGTAGTGTTTGCCAGTGAAATGTTCACTATTGATTTATTATTAATGCCAACTTCCTGTTCGGCAAATCCAACTGATGTGATCACCAGTGTTGAACTGCCTGATGGCGCCGTCAATGAATAAGAGCCATCAGTATTAGTCGCCGTGGCCAAGGCAGTGCCTTTTACCTGTACCGTTGTTCCCGGCACTGGCTTTCCGGTTTCATCGGTTATTTTGCCGGTTACTTTAAAGTTGTTTTGGGAAAAAGAAAACTGTGTAGTCAGTAATAGGAGCAGAATGATACACACACTCCGCTGCATGATGCGCTTTTTTTTCATATAGCAGTTTTAAGAGGACAAATGCAATTCATGCTAAATTTATCGTCGTCCCGCAGCAGAATTGTCCTGAACCGTCCTGCTAAACCGAAAGAATCTACGCAATCGTTCCCGGAACTTTTTACATATAGTCGACGGACATGATGTTTACTTTTTTAGTGATTCCACTTAACTAGCAATAAATTTTGATCGAAAACCCCTGTTAGATTTGCCGCTTTACTACGTTGCTTACTATGGGTTGTCGCTTGTCGTAAGCTGGAAATAATTGTATCTTTCGTTCTCTAAAGTATTAACCGGGTCAGGAATTTTAACCGGTATGCTTTCTATTAGATTGCCATGAAAAAGAATGACCTGTTCAAGTGTTTCAATATCGATTATTACGCTGCCACACCAAAATACCTGCAACTCGCCAACTCAGTTATAAAAGCCATCAGTGAAGGGAAAATTGGTAAAGATGATATTCTTCCCTCCATCAATGAACTGAGCTTTGAATTTGAAATATCAAGAGATACGGCGGAAAAAGGATATAAGCATTTGAAGAATTTGGGTATACTGGGCTCCGTTCCGGGAAAAGGATATTTTATCAAATCAACAGAAATCAATCAACCACTCAAGATTTTTTTGCTTTTTAATAAACTCAGTGCGCATAAAAAGATCATTTATGATGCTTTTGCAAATGCCATGGGGGGAATGGCTTCCATTGATTTTTATATCTATAATAATGACTTCGCTCTTTTCAAACGCCTGATACAAAACAACAAGAACGATTATACGCATTATGTCATCATACCGCACTTTTTGGAAGGTGGAGAAAATGCCTATGAGACCATTAATACCATTCCGAAAGATAAATTGGTGTTGCTGGACAAACTCGTTCCCCGTGTAGATGGCAGGTATGCGGCCGTTTATGAAAACTTTGAGCGGGATATTTATAATGCTTTGGAACAATCGCTTGACAGGCTGAGTAGGTATCACACTATTAAAATAATTTTTCCTGCTTATACTTACCACCCGGGCGAAATACTCTCAGGTTTCTATCGCTTTTGCGATCAATATGCTTTTACTTATAAGGTTGTTCACGAAATAAGGACAGAACCTATAAAAGAAGGAGAGGTATTTATTACACTGATGGAAGACGATCTCGTTGTATTGATTGAAAAAATACTGGCGACAACCATGAAGGTGGGGAAAGACATCGGCGTGATCTCTTATAATGAAACGCCCCTGAAAAAAATAATACTGGATGGTATTACCACCATCTCGACCGACTTTCAACTGATGGGCGAAAAAACAGCGCAAATGATATTGGATAATTCAAGGGAACATTTTGAAGTTCCATTTAAGATCACTTTACGATCTTCTTTATAATTCTTTTGTTTGTCTCACCTACTTCAAATAAAATGTTATTGCCCTTCAGGTATGATGCATGTCTATTAGCGCCTTTGCTTTCGATGCATTTTTTTTTATACAGTAGCGGGTAGTTTTTATACTTATCCTAAAAGCTACCACTTCTCTCAAATCATTCTAACGGCGGCTCAACATATTTCTCATTGAGTGGCTGCAGGTGATGGCGCATGATCTGGCGGGCACAGGTGTTCCATCTCAGGATGGCATCGTCATTACCCGGTGGTCGAATGGCTTCCGCCTTCTGATAAAACTCCATGGCTTCGTTCAGCCATTCATAAACAGCAAACTGGCCACCCCTTGTTCTGTTTAAAATGGCCATGGCTTCCCGTTCGCTGATAATACCGGAATAATAAAGTCTTTCGTATTCGCTTTCAAGGCGAGGCAGGAGCTGTTGCGCCCGGCTCACATCACCTGATGCGGAAGTATCGAACTGATCCGTAATGGCCAACAACAAAATGATAATGGCTTTGGCGTTATTGGGATCCACTTCAAGAATGTCAAGGCAAATGCTTTCAGCGAGGTCAGGCTCATCGAGCAGCCGGTATCGTTCCGCTTTTTCGAGAGCCGCCGGAATGCTGTCCCTGGAGATGTTTTTAAGTTGGAACATGATTGGTTATTTTAATTATTTAAAAAAATATATAAGCTTCACGCAAAGTCGCAAAGACAACGCAACGAGGCAAAGACCATTTCATGTGGCAGCGCAGCAACAATCTTAATTTTTCAACTTATGTTTTCTAGCGGCGGTGCAACGTAATTTACTGTTTCCTAAAAATCCTATTACTCCTACCATCCCGGTAGCTATCGGGACCCAGTTCAGACAGTTTTCTTCGACCGGAACATCCGGAAGAATTTTTTCACAGGATCATAAAATCTATCGGCAACCCTTTCCTTCAGCGGAATGATGGCATTGTCTGTAATAGTAATGTCTTCAGGGCAAACTGTTGTACAGCATTTGGTGATATTACAATAACCAATTCCACCGGCTTTCTTTAAATCTTCCATGCGGTCTTCCACATCAAGCGGGTGCATTTCCAGTGCAGCAGTATATACTAAAAGCCGGGGACCCATAAATTCATTATGAAGCTGATGCTCACGCAACACATGACATACATCCTGGCATAAAAAACATTCTATGCATTTGCGGAATTCCTGCACCCGGTCTATGTCTGACTGAGCCATTCGCCAGGTGCCGTCCTTTGCATCGGGTGGCCGGGGTTTGAATTTTTTAATTTTCTTCTTTGCTGTGAAATTCCAGGAAACATCGGTCACCAGATCCTTTATCAATGGAAATGCTTTCATGGGTTGCAGCAGTACGGGCTTATTGAGAGGAAGATCACTGAGCCGGGTCATGCACATTAGTTTAGGCATGCCATTGACTTCAGCCGAGCAGGAGCCACATTTGCCGGCTTTGCAATTCCAGCGCACCGCCAGGTCATTGACATGTTCCGCTTGTATTTGATGTACAGCATCGAGAACCACCATGCCTTCAGCAATTTCAGTGGAATACGTTTCAAATTTTCCATCTGAAGCATCGCCACGCCAGATTTGAAAGGTTGCTGTTGCCATACGAAGGTTTTTATGGTTTGAGGTTCTTTAATTCGACCTGTTATTTATCTGATAGTTTCTATCAAAAGAACTTTAAACACTTATTGCTTATCTATAAATCCAAGCACTGTTTTATTAAATTCAGCCGGATTCTCAAATTCCAATCCATGCGTAGTGTTTGTAAGTGTCGCAATCTCCCTATTGCTTAAACATCGGTTCAGTTCATCTATAACCAAAGAAAAAATTACGGGCGACTGATCGCCTTTTAATAACAATACAGGTGCTTTTATTTTTTTGAGATCATCGCAGGCGACCGGCGTGAAAATATTCTGACTAGCCGTAATTCCTTTTAGCTCCGTGACATTCGTCATCATAATTTCACGGTCCTTTTGAGGAAGCCTGGAGAAATAGAGGCTATCACCCATCACGCCGCTAATAAGGGCATTTACCGCTTTTTCATCGTTGCTGATTTTAAATGCTTCAACAACCGGCCCGAAAGTTTTGGTAATAAAGTTATTCAGGATGGTATCACCACCCGGAACATTAAGCACCAATGATGGAACAAATGCCTCGCCAAGTGTGAGGCTACTCACCAGTTCAGGATGATCTATCGCAGTAAACAATGCCGTACTGGCTCCAAAAGAGTGCCCTACAAGATGTGCCTTTCCCAGGTTCAGGTTTTTTAAAAATTCAGAGAGCTCTTTGGAATGAGAAATAACCGTTAACTGTGCCGAGTCATTTATCGCTTGTTTGTTCGGATAAGCAAAGCGCCGGCTGTAAGCGATGACCCGGTGGTTTTTGGCAAAAGTGTCCATTTGTGCTCCCCAGGTGCGGTAATCACCCACTGCTCCGTGAATGAAAACCACAGGATCACCTTTCCCAATGTCAATGTAATGAATGCTGTCGCCGTTAATGAAAATGCTTTTCACTTCAGGAACCTCAGGAACTTCGCTTTGCGTTGTTTTGCCGGTATCGCTATTATTACATGATTCCAAACAAAACAGCAGCGATAAGAAGATTAGATAGAAAAAATTATTCTTCATAGCTGATTATTTTAACCTGGTTTATAAAAAATTTGATGTTGGGTTTTCAGCCAGTACCTGATTCTTTTTACTAATACTATTATTTCATTTCCTGAATGAGTTGGTTTATGATAAGCTGATCTTTAAAAGCTTAAAGTCTATTACCTTCTGATTTCTGAATTCTGACCTCCATCCTCCCGCTCTTACTTCATCTCTTCAACGATTTGTTTCAGATCAGTGGGCATTTCACGAAGCGGCTCCCGCTTCACTTTCATCTGTCCATCTTCTCCTTTCAAAATAATAAGATTGCATTGGCCGGTTTTCTCATCTTTTTCCGGGTAATCTTCACGAAAATGCGCACCACGACTTTCTTTTCTTTCAATAGCCGCCCGGGTAATCGCTTCCGAAACAGTCAATAAATTTTGCAGGTCCAATGCCGTGTGCCATCCGTTATTATATTCCCTGTTTCCAATCACTTTCACTTTGTTGGAGCGTCGCCACAGCTTTTTCAATTCTTCCATTGCTGTCAATAGTTCCTCTTCTTTGCGAACAATGCCAACAAGATCCTGCATCATTTCCTGCAGGTCATATTGTACCTGGTAGGGATTGTCTCCTTCCGTTCGTTCAAAGGGTTCTAATGCCTTCTTTGCGAAACCTGCTATTTCCTGTTCATTAATAATAATGGGTTGCCCATTTTCTTTAGCAAATATTGCCGCGAATTCACCGGCACGTTTTCCAAAAACCAATAGATCGGAAAGAGAGTTGCCACCCAAACGGTTTGCTCCGTGCAAACCAGCGGCTGCTTCGCCTGCAGCAAAAAGACCCGGCACTGTTGACATTTGTGTATCAGCATCCACCCGTATACCACCCATCATGTAATGAGTAGTGGGTCCTACTTCCATCGCTTCTTTGGTAATATCTATATCGGCCAGTTTTTTAAACTGGTGATACATGCTGGGCAATTTTTTCTTGATATGTTCCGCGGCATTGGGAAGTTTCTTTTTGATCCACGAAATATCAAGAAATACGCCGTTGTGAGGACTGCCTCTTCCTTCTTTTATTTCACGAACAATACAACGAGCTACATGATCCCTGGTCAGCAATTCCGGTGGCCGCCTTGCAGCACGATCGCCTTGTGTATATTTCCAGCCTTCTTCTTCGTTGTCGGCGGTTTGATTAAGATATAATTCCGGAATGTCATTAAACATAAACCGCTTATTCTCTTTATTGAGCAAAATTCCGCCTTCACCCCTGACTCCTTCCGTAACCAGGATGCCCTGGACACTGGGGGGCCAGACCATGCCGGTGGGATGAAATTGTACAAACTCCATATCCATAAGTTCCGCACCCGCATGATAGGCCAATGAATGACCATCGCCTGTGTATTCCCAACTGTTGCTGGTGATTTTAAAAGCCCGGCCTATACCACCCGTGGCTATTACAATGGCTTTGGCACGAAATAATTTAAACTGTCCTTTTTCCCGGTCGTATCCAAAAGCACCCGCCACCCGTTCCCCATTTTTCAGCAATGTTATAATGGTAAATTCCATGTGAACAGCAATGCCCTGGTGAATACCATGATCCTGTAGGGTGCGGATCATTTCCAATCCTGTGCGGTCGCCTACATGTGCAAGGCGGGGATATTTATGGCCACCGAAATTCCGTTGTAAAATCCGGCCATCCTTTGTTCTGTCGAATAGTGCACCCCATGCTTCCAGTTCCCGCACACGATCAGCGGCTTCTTTGGCGTGCAGCTCAGCCATTCGCCAATCGTTAAGATATTGTCCTCCCCGCATCGTATCCGCAAAATGTACTTTCCAGTTATCCCGCTCATCTACATTGGACAAGGCTGCTGCAATTCCCCCTTCTGCCATTACCGTGTGAGCTTTGCCCAGCAAGGACTTGCAGATCAAACCAACTGAAACGCCATTAGCAGCGGCTTCTATAGCAGCACGAAGACCAGCGCCACCCGCGCCAATAACAAGTACATCGTAATTGTATGTATCGAACATAGACATTACCTGCAATTTTTAGTCAAAAGTGAAAAGACAAAAGTGAAAAGTTGCGCACAGCAGCACGGGTTTCTTTTTGATTTTTCACTTCTTATTTTTGACTTTTCGCTACTTACAAAATCCTCCAATCCCTCCACACCCCCATCGAACACAAACGGACATAGATATCTGAAAACGCAACCCAGAATAAACTCATCCATGCCCACAGCATATGCTTCCGGTTGAAACAGCTTACACATCCATATAATTTCCGGCGAACCGGCGAACCGGAAAATCGATCCATGAATCCACCAACTGCGTGGCGCAAAGAATGGCAACCGAATGTATATCCGCCGAGAAAAATCACATTGATGGCTAACACCAATGTGCCTACGCCAATGCCAAATGTTTTTTCACCCGTACCAGGAGTTGTAAACCATAGTGCATTCCAAACATCAATCGAGAGAAAAACAAGAAAGAACAATGCGATATAAAGAAAGTAACGATGTATATTTTGTATGATCAATGGAAAAGAATTTTCACCACGATACGTTTTCCGTGGTTCAGTAACCGTACAGGAAGGAGGATCAGCCCAAAATGCTTTGTAGTAAGCTCCGCGGTAATAATAACAGGTTAACCGAAATAAACCCGGCGCCCATAATATCAGCAGTGCAGGTGACCATGGCAATATCTGCGGCCACCAGCCAGGCTTCGAACCGAACCAACTGTGTGGTGAATCACCAAAAAGTTCCGGCGAATAAAGAGGAGAGAGATAAGATCCAAATGCGTAATGCTCACCCTGGAATGCGGCCCATGTAGCATAGATGACGAAAGCGGAGAGACAGACAAAGACAATCAATGGTCGCAACCACCAGCCATCTTTCCGATTGGTGTGACCAAAACCCTGGTGTTTACCTGTTAAGTTTATTTCAGCCATAACACTGTGTGTTATTAAGGACAAAATCTTAACACCCAACTTGTCAATGAATAAGAGAAGTACGCAAAATCTGTTCTCTAAGGTAATTCAAAAAATGCTGAGATACAGAAGAAAAAATTGCAAACAATAAACTACTGACCGGGATTAAGGACTGCTCCGCTGGTCCGATTTTGCATGAGCGACCAAACTAAAAAAGCGTCCCATATTGAGACGCTTTTTTTAAACGATTTCCTTATCATTTATCCTAAGGCTACTCTTTTAAATTCTGTCACTTTCACATCACCAGATTCTTTCAAATAATCAGCTACCGATTTACCGGCATCTTTTACAAACGCCTGTGCAGTGAGGGTTTGCTCTTTAAAGAAAGCGCCCAGTTTACCTTCGGCGATCTTTGACAACATCTCTTCTGGTTTGCCAGCCATTTTCGGATCTTCTTTCATAACATCCATGATGATTGATTTCTCCCGGGCAATAACGTCAGCAGGAACACTAGCAGCATCAACCGCTACAGGATTCAGTGCTGCGATCTGCATAGCGATATCTTTACCTACTTCAGCAGCTTCTTTACTTAAACCAACCAACACACCAATACGATAAGCACCGTGTATATAAGAAGCAACATAAGGAGCTTCTACTCTTTCATATTTAGTGATGCCGATTTTTTCTCCAATTGACGCCAGCTTATCATTGATAAGATCAGCAATCTTAGCACCATTTACTGTTGCCTCATTTAACTCTTCAACCGTTTTGATATTGTTGGATGTAGCTGTATCAGCGATGCTTTGTACCAATGCAATAAAATCAGCATTTTTAGAAACGAAGTCAGTCTCGCAACTTACACAAACCACGATACCTGTTTTGTTATCAGCAGTTGTTTGTGCAATAACAACACCTTCTTTTGCTTCACGGTCACTTCTTTTAGCCGCTACTTTCTGACCCTGCTTACGCAACCAGTCGATAGCTGCTTCAAAATCACCATTTGTTTCAGTCAAAGCCTTACGGCAATCCATCATACCAGCACCAGTGGCCTGGCGAAGTTTATTTATATCTGCTGCACTAATAGTTACTGTGCTCATAATATTGAAGTTTACCCTAAATCCGCCGCGGCGGACCTAAGAAATATTAATAATTTAAGAACCCGTCCCAGACTCCCCTCTAGAGGGTGTGGGTTTATCTTCTGCCGCCACCAGGACCACGGCCACCGGGTGTACCACCACCACTTGTACGACGTCTTTGGCCACCGGCAGCACCCCCGCCGGCACCAGGACCACGGCCACCGCCGCCGCGACCACCACGGCCACGACCACCTTCAGCTTGTGCTTCCGCTTCCAGGCGGGCTGCTCTTTTTTCTGCATCATCATCTACTGTATCTTCTGTATCCTCATCTTTAGCAGCCTGGCGTTCAGCCAATCCTTCTGCAATAGCAGCAGTAAGATAGTTTGCGAGAATAGCGATAGACTTTGTCGCATCATCATTACCGGGGATAGCAAAATCAACTTTATTAGGATCGCAGTTTGTATCAACGATACCAAAAGTGGTAATGCCTAAACGTTTTGCTTCAGCCAAAGCGATGTGCTCATGGCCAATGTCAACGATAAACAAAGCAGCAGGCACACGACCCAATTGAGCGATACCACCTAACACTTTATCCATTTTATCACGGTCACGGCTCAAGGTCAAACGCTCCTTTTTGGTAATGCTGTCAAAAGAACCATCGCCCAGCATTTTTTCAATGCTCTGCATTTTCTTAACGCTCTTACGAACGGTGTTGAAGTTGGTCAACATACCACCCAGCCAACGCTCAGTAACGAAAGGCATGTTTACTTTTTTGGCGCATTCGCTAACGATATCTTTCGCTTGCTTTTTTGTACCAACAAAAAGTATTTTTTTACCGCTGCGTGCAATCTGCTTCATAGCAGCCGCAGTTTCCTGCAGGCACTCAACCGTTTTATTCAGGTCAATGATATGGATACCTTTCTTTTCAGCAAAGATGTAAGGTAACATCTTGGGGTTCCACTTCTTTTTCAGGTGACCAAAGTGCACACCGGCGTCAAGAAGTTGCTGTTGCAGTGAAGTGTTATTTTCCATTTTCGATTTTTTGAGACCTCCCAAATCCCGACGTTGATAGTCGGGACTTTTGGAGATTCAGTTGTTTTGAAATTTCTTTTTATTAAAATCTTTCCAAATCCCCTTTAGGGGACAGGGGTTTAACGTTTGCTGAACTGGTAGCTTCTTCTCGCTTTTTTATGACCAAATTTCTTACGCTCAACAGAACGTGGGTCACGTTTCAACAAGCCAGCAGCCTTTAAAGCAGGACGAAAATCGGGGTTCAGTTCAACCAACACACGGGAAATACCCAGCATTGCTGCTTCAGCCTGGCCTTTCACACCACCACCATCAGCATTGATCTTTACATCAAACTTGCCAACGGCATCGATGGTTTTAAAAGGACGCTCCACCTGGTTTTGCAAATACACCAGTGAAAAATATTGTTTGTAATCTTTGTCGTTTACAGTGATCGTACCATTTCCTTTGGTAACAAATACCCTTGTCACTGCTTCTTTACGACGTCCAACACCTGTTGTTTGCTTTTCCATTTATTTGTTTTTGAAGCCCCTCTAAATCTTCCGCCGCGGCGGAGAGATTTCCGAAGAACCTGTTATTTTGAAAAATTTTCATTTATCGAAGACCTTTCTTATCCTCCCCTTTCGGGGGAGTTAGAGGGGGCCTTAAAACTTCAGCTCTTTAGGTTGTTGTGCAACATGTGGATGTTCAGCACCGGCATATACAAACAGTTTTTTGTACATCTGGCGACCCAACCTGTTTTTAGGAAGCATTCCTTTTACCGCTCTTTCAATCACCACCTCTGGTCTGCGGTTGATGAGGTTTCTTGCTACTTCTTCTTTACGACCACCGGGATAACCACTGAAAGTGTCATATACTTTCTGATCCAGCTTGTTACCGGTTAGTACAACTTTCTCGCAGTTGATCACGATGATATAGTCACCTGTGTCAACATGGGGAGTGTAAGAAGCTTTGTTTTTACCGCGAAGGATAGCGGCAATCTTTGCACACATACGTCCTACGGTTTGATTAGTACCGTCTACAACATACCAGTTACGTTGTACGGTAGCCGCATTCGCATGCTTGGTAGTGAAATGTAATTTGCTCATTCTTGAATCTTTGCACTGTGATCAAATCACAGCAGGTTTTAAAATTACCACCGGGCCATCCCCCGGCAGCACCCCTAGCTAATGCTATTTTTTGGGGGTGCGAAGATAGGCCTGGACAATGCAATTTTCCAAGAAAAGGTAAAGGTATTTTAAAATGCACCTTTGCAATAGATTGATTTACAGTAAAAATTTTGACTAATTGGAATCATAATTAAAGAAAGTTGGCAAACTGCCAACCTATTTATATTTTTACGTTACTTAATTGGGTTATATTATTTATACATCCATTACACAAATTGTAAAGACACTACTAAATGTACAGGCTGTGGATTCTAATTTAAAAATAGCAATCTATGAGAATTGTCAATTTAGAGCGTCTAAGCGAATTCGCAAAAAGACATGCTGATGCCCGCAAAAGTCTCGCAACGTGGCAGAATGTAACCGAAAACGAATTATGGAAAAACAAACAAGATGTTTTAAATGATTTTCCAAATGCGAAAATGATAAAGAATAACCGGGCCCGCTTTGAAATAAATCATAACACGTATCGCCTGATTGTTTTTATAAACTATGATGCTGAAACGGTTGTTATTCGCTTCATTGGCACACATAATGAATATGACAGGATCGACCCTGAAACAATTTGATAAAGTGATTTATATGAAACAGTGGTTACCAATAGAAACAGAACAAGAATATAAAGAAGCCTCACACCGCTTTGAAGAAATATATGATGCCGAAAAGGGATCACCCCATTTTAAAGAAATGCGGCTCCTGGCTATTCTGATTAGCGAGTATGAAAAGAAACATTTTAGCCTGTCCGAAGTTGACCCCATTGAAATGATCAAGATTCGCATGGAAGACTTTGGCTATACCGCTTCAGACCTTGCCAAAGAATATGGTGATAAGGGAACGATCAGTAAAGTTCTAAATTATAAGCAGCCTCTTTCATTGAATATGATCCGCATCTTCAGTAAAATGCTTCGCATTCCTGCCGATGCGTTGACGAAAGAATATAAACTGCAGTCATAATTATAGTTTCTCTACAACGATGCGGCCGGCACTCATATAAGTAATGACCACTTTTATTTTATCGCCGGGTTTATACTCTTCAGAACTTTTTTCGGTTTGCTGAATTTTTGCCTGTATTTTATCTCCAAACAGGTTGAGATAAATGCCATAAGAAGAAACCTTAACTACCGTTGCTTCTATTTCCTTTTTGTTTTTAAAATGTTCCTCTGCCTTTCGGTATTCAGGGATAAAACTATGAGAGAAGAGTTCGGCTGCAATATTCGGTTTATCGATATTTATTAATTTAAAATTGATGGTCTCATTAACGGCGGACTCCACCGGAGATTTCTCCCATTTGGACAACTTAAGCGGAAAAAAAATATAGCTTTCCCTTTCTTTCACATACATCTCACCATCCACTACTTTGAAATACCCGGCAAAGCGATTTTCAACGGCGGACTTGTTGATCAATTTTTCAAGGGCTGTGTTATAAAGAAACTTCAGGTTATAGGCTACCATCTTATCCCCCCGGTCGGACAGCTTAACCTGGAAATTTACCTCATCACCCACCCGAAAAACATGTTTTCTTTTATTGCCTTTAGCTGTTATCTCATCTATTTTACCATTTATCGATTTCTTTTTTCCATTAGCTACATAGTCGATAGTAACGTATTGCTTATCGTGATGAATAAATGAAATCGTTCCTTTATATACTGTTTCGTCCATGAAATTAAAATTATTGCTCTCGCTTTACAGCGTTTGAATCGCAGTCAAAGGTACTGGCTAGACTGTTCTTAAACCTTTTACTTTTATGAGTAATTGGAGCAAGCCTTTTATATTTATACTTTAAATACTCATATGGCAACTCACCTGCTCGGCCGTTCTGTTTTTGGCGATCCAAAAAATGCCGGCAACCTCCTTACCCTGGAAGAAGCGCATCAGCTACTGGAAGAATGGGTGCCCAATGAACGATTGCGTCTTCATATGAAGCAGGTGGCGGCAGTGATGAAAGCCTGGGCCATTGAAAAAGAAAATGCCGATGCTGCCACCGCTTTGAAATGGGAACTGGCCGGTTTACTGCATGATGCGGACTGGGAAAAATATCCTGATGACCATTGCCGCATTATCATCGAAGAATTGGAGCGCAGAAATATTGATCCTGACGTCATTCATTGTATTGCTTCACATGGACCATCTTATTTTGGCGTAGAGCCAGTAAGCAAAATGGACAAAATGATCTATGCCATTGATGAATTATCAGGTTTTATTCACGCCGCGGCATTGATAAGACCAAACCTGTACGAGGGCATGGAAGTGAAAAGCATTTTAAAAAAACTAAAAACACCCTCATTTGCCGCACAGGTGAACCGCGATGATATAAGCGATGCCTTATCCCGCATCAATATTTCACTCGAGGAATTGATCGATTTTATCATCCGGCATCAAAAGGAAATAAAATAGGCTTGACTGCAAACGATTGCAGGTAAAAACAAGGATTTGCTGTATTTTCAATAAGGATTCCGGGCTACTTTTCAAGAAATATCTGCTAGCTCCACAAACCGATTGCTTATGCTGTCCAAAAAGCCACTGCTATCCTTTTGGCAAATCATCAATATGAACTTTGGTTTTTTTGGCTTGCAATACAGTTTTGGTTTGCAGCAGGCTAACATGAGCCCAATTTATTCTTACCTGGGAGCAGAAGAAAGCAAGTTGCCTTTGCTATGGTTGGCAGGTCCCATGACAGGACTGATCGTACAACCGATCATCGGCGCCATGAGTGATAAAACGATTACCCGCTATGGCCGGCGTACTCCCTATTTTTTAGTGGGTGCTGTGTTTTGCAGCCTGGCTTTATTTTTTATGCCTTTCAGCAGCACGGTGTGGATGGCTGCAAGCATCCTTTGGATATTGGACGCCGCAAACAATATTACACAAGAGCCTTACCGGGCTTTTGTCAGTGATAAGCTGGATAAGAGCCAGCATTCCATTGGATTTTTAACGCAAAGTGCTTTTACCGGCTTAGGACAAACGCTATCTTACCTGACGCCTTTTTTACTGATCAATTTATTAACGATTGCTGAAGATGGTAAAATAGGACGACTGCCTACTACTACAGTTATCGCTTTCATTATTGGTTCAGTTGTTTCTATCGGTTCTATTTTATGGACATTAAGAACAACCAAAGAAATTCCACTGACAGAACAGGAAAAAGAAAAAATCCGCCAATCACCCTCCGGTATCGGTGGCACTTTTAAAGAGATTTATATGGCATTTAAAGAAATGCCATTGACCATGAAGCTGATGGGGCCAATGATGCTCTTTAGCTGGTACGCCATGTTCATCTATTGGCAGTATATCGCTAAATGCTTGTCAAAGTCATTATATGATACAGTCGATCCTGCCAGTCCGCTTTTCAGAAAAGCCGAATTATGGGTTGGACCTTTGGGCGCCTTTTATAATGGCGTCGCTTTTCTTTCGGCTTTTGGGCTCGCATCGCTTGCCAAAAAATATGGCCCGAAATACATTCATATGATCTGTTTGTTTTTAGCAGGTGTTGGCCTGTTGACTATTCCTTATCTCCAGGATAGAAATCTATTGTTTTTGCCAATGATTGGCATGGGTCTTTCATGGGCCAGCATGATGGGGAATCCTTATATCATGTTGGCAGGAAGCATTCCTCCCGAACGAACAGGTGTGTACATGGGCATATTCAACATGTTTATTGTAATACCCATGTTACTGGAGACATTTACCATACCGCTTTATTATAAATCATGGTTGGGAAATAATCCTGTCAATGCGATTATTCTGGCAGGTATTCTTTTGATATTGGCTTCGGTATCGGTGTTTTTTGTAAAAACCAGTAAAAGAGTTGAAGGAACAGTCGATGAAATTGTGCACGGCATGATTCACTAATGCATCACCTAAAACCTCAGTCGATGAAAAGACTATTTATCCTCTTGCTGATCGCTGTGGCTTCAACCGGCATACTCTCCTCCTGCAAATCAAAAGAAAAAAAACAACCTCAACCAGCGACCACGGAAGCCCTGGAAAAAAAATGGTGGAAGGAGGCCATCGTATATCAAATATATCCCCGCAGTTTTAAAGATAGCGATGGCGATGGCATTGGAGATTTGAAAGGCATCCTTTCCAAATTGGATTATATTAAAAGTCTTGGTGTAAATGCGATATGGTTGAACCCCATTTACACTTCACCGAATGATGATAATGGCTATGATGTAAGCGACTATCGAAACATCATGCAGGATTTTGGAACGATGGCAGATTTTGACAACTTATTAAAAGGTCTCCATGACAGAGGCATAAAAATAGTTATGGACCTGGTAGTAAATCACAGCAGTGATGAACATGAATGGGTTAAGCAAAGCCGCAGCTCGAGAACAAGCCCTTACCGAAATTACTATCACTGGTGGAATGCGGAACGTGGCAAACCACCCTATCGATACAGTTTATTTGATGTTAACCACGATGCATGGATGTATGATTCACTGACTGATGCTTATTATCTGCATTATTTTTCGAGGAAGCAGCCTGATCTAAACTGGGAAAACCCCAGGCTCCGGCAGGAAGTATATGACATAATGAAGTTTTGGGCCGATAAGGGTATTGATGGTTTCCGGCTCGACGCCTTCCAGTTTGTATCAAAAGACACCAGCTTTCCTGTATATCCCCAGGGCTTTGAGAAAAATTTCATCAAGTATTATGCAATGGGGCCTCACCTGCATGACTACCTGAAGGAAATGAATCGGGAAGTGCTTAGCAAGTATGATGTAATGAGTGTAGCTGAGGGAGCCGGCAATTCTTTTGAGGATGCGCATGCCCTTGTTGATGCAGACCGGAAAGAATTGAATATGGCCTATGCCTTTGAAGCAGTGGATATCGGTAATGCAAAAGGCTATAGCGTTTTAAAATTAAAAGAAGTGTTCAGCCGATGGGATAGTGCTTTTGCGGATAAAGGCTGGCTCTCTATTTTTTTGGCCAATCATGACCAGGCCAGGATGGTGAGCCGTTTTGGAAATGATAAGCCATTGTTCCGGGAAGCTTCATCCAAAATGCTGAATACATTTCTTATGACCATGCGTGGCACCGTGTATTGTTACAACGGCGATGAATTGGGAATGACCAATGCCGGCTTTACCTCTATTAGTGATTATAAGGATATGCCTACCCTAAATGAGTACCAGCATCAAAAGGATATCGGTGGAGACATGAACCTTTTTATGGAAACCGTTCAAAACAGCAGCAGGGACAATGGCCGCACACCTTTTCACTGGGATAGCAGTGCAAATGCCGGATTTACTACCGGCACACCCTGGATTAAGGTCAACCCGAATTATAGCTCCATTAATGTCGCCGAACAGGAAAAAGACTCCGCAAGTTGTCTGAATTATTTCAGAAAGCTTACTCAATTACGCAAAGAAAACCCGGTGTTGGTGTATGGAAAATATACCTTGCTGGATAAAAACAATCCGGATGTATATGCCTATACCCGGGAATTAGACGACAAGAAAGTGTTAGTACTTTTAAATTTCAGAAGCACGGCAGCAGTAGCCAGGACGGATATGGACCTGGATAATGCAAAAATTTTGCTGTGTAATTACAAAACACCGTCAGTCCATGGGAACCTTCAACCCTATGAAGTCATTATATACGAATTGCCATAATTTTTTAGAAAGAAACACATGAAAAAAATATTATGTATAGGCGAAGCATTGATCGATATGATCTGCACAGATAAAGGAAGCTCCTTAGCTGACGGAAATAATTTCTTAAAAAAAGCAGGCGGTGCTCCTACTAATGTAGCTGCTGCAATTGCTGCATTGGGCGGCGAAGTGGAATTATTGGCAAAAGTTGGTACCGATCCTTTCGGCCGCCACCTGATCGACGTGATGGAGGAGTTTAAAGTAAGTACGAAGTGGATATTGCAGGATCCTGATCATTTCACCACGTTTGCTTTTGTATCACTGATGGAAAACGGGGAACGTGATTTTTATTTTAACCGCGGCGCGGATGGCCAATTGAGTGTAAAAGATATTGACCAGGTCAATCTCAATGAATTCTCCATCGTTCATTTTGGATCAGCAACCGGATTTTTGCCCGGGCCATTGCAAGCCGCTTACCAGGGATTGCTGCAACAATGCCTGCAGCATGAAGTTTTTATCAGCTTTGACCCCAACTACCGTCATTTACTCTTTCAAAACAATACACAAACATTCATTGATCAATCCTGGAATTTTTTAAATAGTTGTCATTTCTTCAAAGTAAGTGATGACGAAGCCATGCTGATAACCGGGCGGGCAACCTTAACAGATGCAGTGGATACATTACTACAAAAAACTTCGGCCGTCTTTGCCATTACACTGGGTAAAGAAGGCACTATGCTTGGCATACAGGGCGAAACCATTATCATTCCCAGCATACCGGTGAACCCCGTTGATACCACCGGTGCAGGTGATGCATTTGTTGGGACGGTGCTTTATCAGCTGAGTTCCCGATCTGTGGCACAAATAAAAAGCCTCAACATTGAAGATTGGCGGACAATCATCTTAAATGCCAATAAGGCCGGAGCCAGAACCTGTGAATATATGGGCGCCATGGAAGCGTTTAAACATTTAAGCACAAAAATTTTCAACTAATGTACAATTACGGGCTTCACCAACATGTCAATCAATCCATACAGGAGGCCGGTCTGGATATTAGTGGCGCTGATAATTTATTTTATACCCGGTTTATCGTTAACACCAGTACGATCTTTGGGTTGTACATGCAATTGTATGAACACCATCCCAAGGCTGAACAGTTTTTTCATGAATTGATCAAAGTAATAATCAAGGCACATACCGAAAGATCAAAAACCTTAATTGAACGAGATAACAAAAAAACAAAAGAAGAACACTGGTTTTTAAGCAATGAAATAAACGGAATGAGTTTGTATGTCGACCGGTTTTGCGGAAACCTGCAGAATCTTCAAAACAAACTGGATTACCTGGAAACACTGGGCGTAAACTTTCTGCATTTGATGCCATTATTTCAAAGTCCTAAAAATGAAAGTGATGGCGGCTATGCTGTATCTGATTTTCGTAAAGTAGATAAAAGATTTGGTGACCTGGAAGATTTGCAGCAATTACAACAAGTCATGCAGGAACGAAATATGTACCTGATGCTCGATATTGTGTTGAATCATACCTCACATCATCATGAATGGGCAAAAAAAGCGAAACAGGGAGATCAGCATTTCCAGGACTATTATCATTTTTATAATGATCGTAGCCTGCCCGACCAGTATGATCAGACAATGCCGGAGATTTTTCCGGAAAGCTCTCCCGGCAACTTCACTTATGTTCGTGATTGCCATAAATGGGTGATGACAGTATTTCATCACTATCAATGGGACCTGAATTACAATAATCCGCAGGTGTTGGTAGAGATGCTGGGCATTATATTTTTCTATGCTAATCTCGGTGTTGATGTCTTAAGAATAGATGCACCGGCCTTTATCTGGAAACAATTAGGCACCACCTGTCAAAATCTTCCACAGGCTCATACTATTCTCCGGTTGATCAAACAATGTGTACAGGTGGCTACACCGGGCATGGCTTTATTGGGCGAAGCGATTGTCGCCCCAAAAGATATCATGCCCTATTTTGGCACCGGTGATTTTAAGGCACGGGAATGCGACTTTGCTTACAACGCAACACATATGGCTTTACAATGGGATATGCTGGCCACAGGTGATACCAGGATCATGTTGGCAGCGCAGCATGAACTGTTGAAAAAACCATTCGGCACATCCTGGATAAACTATACCCGGTGTCATGATGACATTGGTTTGGGCTACGAAGATTATATGATAAGACAGGCAGGCTTTGATCCATTTGAACACCGAAGATTTTTGAAAGATTATTACTCAGGCTTTCATCCCGGCTCACCTGCAAAAGGCGCATTGTTTTCAAGTAATCCCAAAACAGGTGATGCACGAATAAGCGGATCACTCGCTTCTTTATGTGGGTTGGAAAAAGCATTAGATAACAAGGATGCGCATGCCATAAATATTTCCATCAAAAAAATCTTGCTGATGCAGGCGCATAGTTTTTTCCTGGGTGGTGTACCGATGCTATTCTACGGTGATGAACTGGGCTACACAAACGATTATAGTTATTTACAAGATGCTGGTAAAAGTTATGATAACCGCTGGATGCACCGGCCAACTATTGACTGGGAGAAGAATAAAAAAATTAATGAGACAGGCACGGTTGAAAGTCGGATTTTTTCCGGTACACAAAAACTATTGGCTATCCGAAAAAAAATACCGTTGATCGCCGACCATAGCAATCTCACCTGGCTTACTCCGCACAATATTCATGTAGCCGGCTATATGCGTGTCTTTGGAGAAAGTAAATTTTTTGGCATTTTCAATTTCAGCCCGAATGAATCTTTTTTGACCTGGTATGCTTTTAAAGAACACTCATTAAGGGCATTGAAATTGTATGATCACTGGAAAGAACGAAAATTGACTATTGGAGGAAATGACGAGTACCTGGTGATTGGTCCTTACGATTTCCTGCTGTTGGAACCGTTGGAAAAATAATTGTTATAAGGTCAACCCGTATTTTTTTATCAGGGCCAATAAGACACCATTTGTCCAGCCAAAACCATCCTGGCCGGGATACTCGCCACCACCTGCTTCAAGATGCGTGTCAACCACATTGTATTTTTCCATCATTTTACCTGTGCGGAGAAAAACATCATTATTCAATTTTACCCAACGCTTGGCAATATCTGCAGCCAATTCCTTCTGACCACAACGATCGAGCCCCCAAATAGTCATCCATTGCAACGGCGCCCAACCATTGGGTGCGTCCCATTGCTGGTTGGTATTTTTTTCAACTGTCACCACGCCACCATCTTTCAACAATTTTGTCCTGATCATTTCAGCAGCCCTTTTCGCCAACAGGCTTAAATAATCAGGCTTATCTTCAAAAAAACAAAAGGGATACATACCGGCTAATGAAACATTGTTGACGATCCGTTGTGTTTTAAAATTATAGTCGGTATAATAGTTAAGATTTTTATTCCAGCAATATTTATCAATTGCTGCCTGCCGCGTCGAAGCTTTTTTCCTGAATTCTTCAGAGCCCTGCTGATCACCTTTTAACAATTTGCCCTTAGCGATAACCAGTTCGAGGTTATACAAAAGCGAATTCAGATCAACAGCAATATAGTTGGTGGTTTGAATGCTGGTAATATTTTTACCATCAGCAAACCAACGATTGCTAAAATCAATTCCACTTTCCGCACCTGCACGCAGGTGCTTATACATTTCTATTTTATTTCTTCCCGATTTGGCAGCGGTTTCTATATCTTCCCTATAACTCTCCTGCCGGGGCACATTACTATCATCCCAATAGCGATTAAGTATAGTGCCCTCTTTTAGTCTGACAACTCTTCTATAAGGCTGACCCAATTTTACTTTGGCAGCGCCATCCATCCAGTAAGCATATTCTTTTTCCAGGGCTGGTAAATAAACGG
Organism: Terrimonas pollutisoli; assembly: GCF_029360765.1. GTDB lineage: Bacteria > Bacteroidota > Bacteroidia > Chitinophagales > Chitinophagaceae > Terrimonas_B > Terrimonas_B pollutisoli. The sequence continues at coordinate 55,433 of NZ_JARKNA010000015.1, forward strand.
TAAAAACATCATCGCCCTTGATAGAAGCCAGCAACTGTACCATCGCTGCAAAAAATGGCGGCTGTGACCGGCCAATATAATAGCTCCTGTTTCCATTGGGAATATGACCGTATGTTTCGATGAGATACGCAAAGTTTTTGATCATGTTCTCAATCATCTCGTGTTCTCCGCTCTCTTTCAGACCCAGCATGGTAAAATAAGAATCCCAGTAATAAATTTCCCTGAATCGTCCGCCAGGGACAATGTAGGGATTGGGTAGCGGTAATAAAGAACTTCCGGCCCCCTCCTGACCTCCCCCGGTGGAGGAGGAAATATCGGCATCTCTTTTCAAAACGCCCCACAAGTTTTTGATATGCATGACCACATCTTTTTCTTTGGTCACATAATTAAGCTGCGGAGTTTTTGGTAAATCAAAGTTGCCTTCTACAAATAATTTTAAGCTGAAGCGCAAAGCAGGATTGTTTTTAGCAGCCAGGTATTCTTTCACTATTTCTTTTGGATTCTTTTTTGGCACACAATCCACGAAAGTTTTTCCGTCAGGAAATATTCTCGCCATTTGTACATCTCTAAAAAGTTGACCATAGATTTGGTCGGGTGTTTGAACTTTTTGCGAGAACATTGGTGAAGAAATTACCAACATAAGGATGGCAGCCAGGTTCTTTTTCATATAATAAGTTGTTGCTTAAAGATACAAAAGAAAACAAGCTGGCACTTTGCAGTATCAGCTTGCTGAGCCGCATGGGAACGGAATAGTTACTATTTTTTTGTAGCCGGGTTGAAGGTGCGCCAGCTATGCCAGAACTCCTGGTAAGCCTGCAATTGTTTCAGAGAATAAGCAGTGTCTATCCCTTTGCCGTCTATTCTGAAATGTTTATTGTTTAACAGAAGAGTGTCATTTACCAGCAAAAGCTTAACATCAGGCGCCGGCAGTTCAAACACAAAAAAACTTTGATCATCCGATGCAAGTACAACTGCCAGCGAAGCACTATTTATATTGTCATGAATAATTCTTTCTTTCTTCAACCGGTTCCAGTCATAAGCCTTTCTGCCATCACCTGACTTCACGCCTATCACCCATGATTTGTCTTTCCAGGACAAACTATCCGTTCCTGTCAGCTTACTTTTACTTTTGCCGCTTTCATATTTCAATGTGGTATCGTAAGAAGCAATAAACGCCGAATCGGCTTGCATCACTTTCGAATCAGGGTGCAGTTCCAGCCATTTGATCAATGATGTTTGTGTACTCAATACTTCAGGCAATTGCTGCCCTTTTAATTTTCCGGCTACTGATTTACCAGTGGCTTGTTGCCACCAGCTTTTGGTAGTTGCATCTTCAAGCATCGCATTAAAGTGATCCATCCCTACCAGTCTGAATGTTTCTTTTTTGCCATTAATGATTGGCTCAAAGACACGACCCGTTCTGCAGACTGTACAATAAGTAACCAGTATCGGTTTGCCGCCAACAATATCCTGCACATGATGATGATAACCTAAAAACCGGATTGGATAGGCTTTTGCTTCGCCATTGATAGCAACACCGATCACAAGGCGATTAGAATCCACTTTATTGTCACCGGCGCCGGATAATACAAATTGTTTGGGTTGTCTAAACATGGAGTCGGCCGCCATATTAAAATTGGCCATATAAATAACAGCCGCAAGAACAAGCAGCGGAAGTATCAATGCCCACTTCCACTTCTTATGCCATTTAGCTTTTAAAAGCCCGGCGATTATCATTAACCCGAATAAGCCACGAATTGCCCAGCGCCATTTATATAAAAAATATGCAGCGTCAATACTATTCATTCGCTGGCTGCCCGGCATAGGCATGATGAAATAGACATTGGCTATTTCGAAAAGTAGCAGTCCTATCCAGCCCAGCCAAAAAAGTTTTTTCATTGGTATATTTTTTTACTTACTTATAAAGATCAAAATCTATATATCCTTCCTCTGCTCTCCGCGGCGCCCTGTCAATATAAACCTGCCTGTCAGCAGGCGCCCATGTTGCAAGACCGTCAACATAACGATTGAACATGCAAAAGGCGGCTGCTATTAAAACAGTATCATGGATTTCCCGGTCGGTTACCCCTGCTTTTTTTGCATCGTTTATTTGAGCAATCGCAACATGTTTTCCACTCTTTTGCACACTTCCTGCAATAGATAATAATGCTTTCATTTTTTCAGATAAAGGCGAGGAACGAAAGTCCCTTTTAATATCATCTATAACCTGCATATCACATTGCATATAATGTTGCGCAAGTGCACCATGTACATTTTGACAAAAGAAACAATCGTTGAGCGATGAAACATAGGCTCCGATCAATTCTCGTTCGCCACGGCTTAAGGAGTTATTGTCATCCCGCAATAAAACTTCCGCTAATTCATTTAATGGCTTCGCTGTTTCAGGGCTGTAGGCCATGGGGCCGCGGATACCCGGAAGATCATTTTTTAAATCAATATGCGCCATAGTTTATTGTATTTTTTGAGGTAAAACATATCCCAGGGTTGTCATCCTTTTTCCCATTTCCTCATATGCCGCCGGATCTGTTGGTGTAAATGCTGCTAACCCGTCAACATAGCGGTTGAACATGCAAAAGGTGGCTGCAATCAATACCGTGTCATGTATTGCCCGGTCATCAGCGCCATGCTTTCTTGCTTCGGCTATATCTTCTTCATTCACTTCCTTACCCAATATCTGCACTTTACCGGCAATATTTAGTAAGGCTTTCATCTTATCGCTTATCTGCGAATGCTGCATGTCTTTTAACACATCATCCACGATATCTTTTTCATCACCATATAAACAGCGGGCAGCGGCAGCATGACTGTTCATACAAAACATGCAATTGTTTTTATATGAAACATAAGTTGCGATCAATTCTCTTTCAGCCCAGGTCAAGGGCGATTCGCCTCTTAATAATACCTGTGCTAATTCATAAAGATGTTGGCCAGTCTCAGGCCTGAATAATGCAAGACTTCTAATACCCGCTATATTTTCGTCAACGTCAATATGTGCCATACCAAAATATTTTTATTCCGCAGCAGATGACTGGCGGGCTTTAACAGGTATTCCCTTTTCTTTTTGAAAAACAGTAATACCCAGCCCCAGCAAAAAAACAAGCGAAAAAATAAAAAGAGAATTACCATAGCCACCCAATGTGTTAACCAGAATACCCACAAATAGCACAGCAGTAGCCGTAAAAAGCCGGCCAATATTAAAACAAAGGCCTGTGGCAGTACCACGAACAGCAACAGGAAATAAATCAGGAATAAATACTGATAAGACACCCTGGCTTGCGCCAAAGAACAAAGCCAGAATTACGATTTCAGGATAGATGATCAGGGAAAAAGCAACATTTGTTTTAAACAACAAAAAAGAAAGCAGGGAACAAACTGAAAAACAAAGCAGAAGCGATCTGCGAATACCAATTGCCCTCATTAACCAACCAGAAAAAAATCCGCCCGTCAATCCGCCCATGCCCAGCATCATCATACTTAATCCTCTTTCTTTTTGGCCAACTCCTTCAGCGATCAATCCTTGAATCCATGTAGGTATCCATAGAAAAATAGCCCATAAGCCGATTAACATGGTTCCGAATATAAAAGTACCTGTAATAAGGTTGCTGCTATATTGTTTAGAAAAGATGCCGGTAACTATTTTTACAGGTTTAAGTTTAACGTCACGGTTTTTCCATTTAGCAGATTCTTTTAAAAGCCGGATAGAAAGTATTGCAATGCAAAGCGGAATAATACCCACAAGAAATGCCTGCCTCCAGGATGAAACGAAATAATCAATCAAACCGGCAGAAAAAATTCCAACGGGTATAGCGATAGATAGTATTCCGATAAAAATTGGTTTTGTTTTTGCAGGCCATTCTTCATTTATTAAAGTAGTAGAAGAAACTAATATTGCTCCAAGTCCAAAGCCGCTGAAGAACCGGCAGATCATTACAGCCCACCAATTTGGCATAAATGAAGTAATAGCAGCAAATGCTCCATAACATGTAATTGAAAAAATAACCGCCGTTTTTCTGCCGGCTTTATCGCATATTATTCCGGAAATAATTCCTCCGAAGGCAGCGCCAAATAAATAAATACTGTTGATCCAGGCTCCGGTATTATTTATTTCATCTGTACTTCGGTTGCCAAGCAATTCCCTTACCACAACAGGGAGATAGACAGACATTAACGTTGACACAACTCCCGCGAAAGCTGTACCAAGAAAGCAAATAAAAAATAAAACCCAATGATAGTTTGTTATTTTTTCATCTTGCCCGGAAATATTCATGATTGCTTTTTTAAATGATCATAACCCTGTGGCAGGCGGGTATACCCATGGTTAACTAACCGTTCGGCCAGCGTATCAAAATAGGCTGAGCTATCCGGCAACGCTGTTGCCAGCCCGTCAACATAACGATTGTACAAACAAAACAAAGCAGCAATTAATACCGTGTCATGAATTTCTATACCCGTTGCGCCCTCTTGTTTTGCTTTTGCAATGGATTCTTCCGTGACACTCTTGCCGCTTTCCTGCACTTGCGCAGCAATGGTCAGCAGGGCTTTCATTTTGCTGCTTATGGGTGCAGTGTTGACATCCTGTTTTACTTTTTCTGAAGTTTCCTTTTCGCCCAATAAAAGATCGGCAGCAGCAGTATGGGCGGTAGTGCAGAATTTACATTCATTCTTATATGAGACAACAGTGGCTATCAGTTCTCTTTCTCCCTCGGTAAGCGTAGAAGGCCCGCGAAGCAAGTATTGAGTCAATGCACGGATTGGCGCTGCAGAGTCTTTGCGGTACTCCAGCAAACCTGTAATACCGGGTAAATGTTTTTCGACTTCGATATGAGGCATATAAGAAGTTTAATGATTTTTAAAGAAATACAAAACGGTACGTCCTATTGAGTAAGCTTATATTTCTTGCAGTTATGGACAATGCAGCGGTTAATTTTTAAACGGATTGAAAACGGGCTGATCCACACAAATTTTTTACAATAAAATCATTACCTGCTACAAAAGAAAAGAAAGGCGTCCGTAAAGAATTACAACGCCGTTGAATGCTTATATAATGCTAACTAACTCCTTTAATAAATTTTAAGCAAGATCAAAAGAAGAGGCGCCCGTAAAGAATTACAACGCCGTTGAATGCTTATATAAACGTTACTCTGCTCCATCTGTTATTGCCCGTTGAACAGCATAGTTTCCTACGTTTTTCCCAACTGTCAACCCTACTTCACAATCTGCCCGGTAGTGTATGCCTCCATATAATCTTGACATGGCGGCTTCCTGTGCCATCGCCTCATAAGCTGCTTTTCTCTCAGGTATAATATGCCCGAGAATAGTGGCAGCAGCACCACTAAATGTGGAGTGCCCCGAAATATAAGAAGGGAAATTAGGTAAGCCGGTCAGTGTTTTTATTCTTGGATCAAGTTGGGAAGGTCTTGGATTGAAATAAAACATTTTTGTATCCCAGGTTACCACCGCTGCATCAAACTCAGCCAAATTCAATAAAGCCATATTGCGGGCCCATCTCACTTCGCTGAAATTTTTCTTTAAAAAATCGGTTGCAGCAATCTCATTCCAATGACCTGGAGGCGTAGGCGTTGCAATGCCATCGGCCCAAAAATGAACTATGGCAATGTGTTCCCTTTTGGGATCTTTTGTATAAGAATAAACTTCAGCCAGTTCTTTCTTCATCTGTTCACTCGAAGTGGATGGAGGCGCAGCCGGACGCAATGACAAAGCTGTGAGTGAATCAAATAAAAAACATTTTACTTTTCCAAACATCATCAGCATGGGAGGACGTTTAGGTATCTCATAACTTTTCCAGGGAATCTCTCCTCTTGCAACGCAGTCTGCTTCAAACTGAGCCCAGATAGCAGCATTTCCGCCCGCAGTACCAGCCCGGTCACCTCTTGCACGGGCCACAAATTTTTGCGCAACTGATCTACCCAATGCTTCACCGGCTTCAATATCGCTGCGGACGTTGGCCCCGGCAATTATACGTGACCGTTTATGTTCCTCTGCTTTCTGCTGAATAAACTCCTGCTCGCCGGGAAATAATAATTTCATCAGCTCCACACATACACCCGCCACTACAGCATCTTCAGAAGGATAAGACGGAAGATCTGATTTTTGAATCAGCGTTTTCACTGTGCTATCAACTTTGTAAGGAGCAGCACGGTTGTATAATGTTTTATAATGCCATGCTGCTACCAATGCATCATATTGTGCAGCGCTGAAATAGGCGTAAGCCCTTGCTGCATAAGGCGGGTTGGCGAAAGGAAAATAAGGATACGCCAACGGGTTAGCAGCACTGGGTGCAGGATAGGTGCCGTCAGGATTTTGATACGGCGGCAAATTATATTTTGATACCAATTCCCGCATGATCTCATTCCAGCGAAATACAGCGCCGGCACTCCAATATTTCACCATGTTCTTTTCCTCATCGGTCAGCTTAGCCTGCCATGATTTTATTTCATTGATCTGTGCAACGTAATCGGGTGTGTTGGTAGCCGACGGAGCCGCCACCGTAAATTCAGTCGGCCCCGTTAACAGTATCGGTTTCCAGGTACCGGCATTCAGATCATTATTGGAGGGTTGCAGTGCAGGCGCATCATCTGTTCTTCCTTCCACATGTTTATTACAGGCAATAACAATAGTTGCTATTACGGCCAATATAATTATTGAACAAAAAAATGACTTATTCATATCAATTCGTTTTTGCAGGTTGATCAGATGATTTTGTTTTTTTGCTCAGATCAAACACATAAAAGAAAGAGCCATACACAGTAGTTGACTGACCTACATTTCTGCCTTTGATAGTGTACATGCCGCCGGCAACTATTGACAACTGGGGCAATGGCGGAAGAACATATTTTAGATTCACGCCAGCCTGCGTGGCATCCATATTATTGCTTGGAAAAGGCATGTTATTGCGGGTAATATCGAAGCCACCCAATGTATTCCAGATATTGAGCACTCCTTCTGCTATCAACCTGTGATTACGAAATCCTGCCCGAATATTATAATTGGCGGCGTTGGGCATCTCCACTTCATTGCTATAATGCATTTCAGTAGTATAGTAAGCGTCCCGGTCTATTTTTATATTGTCACGCAATACATAGGTTGCCGAGCCTGTGACGAAAAGATTGCTCCACTCGTAATCTGCCATCACTCTTGCCGAAGCAGTTTTGCTGCGAAGACCAATTGACATCGGAAGAAAATCGGCCACATAATCAGATAAGGGAAAAGAAACACCTGCTATTCCGAATAAAGAAAGTTTGCCTGGTCCAATATTTTTTTGAAAGGGCCGCCATTTCAGAAACAAACTCAGGTCCTGGATACCATCCATGCCATGCAGCGTACCCGCCGATGCTTTTGTTTTTACATAAGGTGCGCTGAACAATGCATTCAGTTTCCGGGTAATGCCATAGTTACCCATGATACTGTACATCTGAGTTGTAACCTTTCCGATATTCAGGTTTTCTCTTTTCAATGTTCCTTCCCAATAATCTTTCCAGCTACTATAGCTGTACATAGGACCCACACAGAGAGCATTTTTTTCCATCATGATGGCGTCTATGTCTGTTTGGGCAGTTACAATAAATGAAGACAGGACGAAGAAGCCTGCGAATGAGGCTCTCATTCCCTTGAATAAGATTTTCATGATTAAAACAGTTTTTGATAATAGAACCCCTGCAATGGATTCTTTGTGTTATCCTACCATCGAAGCAGCAGAATAACACAAAGAATCAAATGGTCAATTCAAACCTCGTTGATAATTTAAAGCCTTATAGAAAATCCGGCATTGATCAGGTAATCGGCAAAAGCAGCATCACCTTGTCTTTTAACACCATCATCAATGGTTCTTAATTTGTCCGAATAGCTTTGCGTACGATTGCGGCTTATAGCTACCGGCACTGATACATAAAAGTTTCCTTTTTTTGTGGTATATGAAATAGTAGGTTCTATTGAAGTAACGATACCTGGCCGGCGAAAACCTCTGTCTCCTCCAAACAAATCACTTGAAGGAATAGCTTCAGTACGGATGCCGGCTGATAAGTTGAATTTGTCTAACATAAAGTTCACACCTCCTCTTGCCATATACTGATCAGGCACACTCATAACAGAAGTAAAATATTTTTGATTGGTAGCTGATACCGCGCCACCTCTTGCTGTAGAGGTCCCATTTGTTTCTCTCGGATTGATGAGATAATAAAAATTGCCATACACTCCAAAGCCAAAATCGCCGTTGTGAATGATATTATAAAAACCATTCAGCTCAACAGTAAACCCTGTGCCTCCATCGCCTAATTGTATAGATTGATCTACGGGCCCCAATACTGCACTATCTGCCTCCGTTGATGACAACTTATGAAAATAATCCTGGTATTTATAATCCCCTGTTGGCAATTTAATACCAAGTCCTGCCTGAATGTTTGCATTAGGAGAATTGACAGGATTTAATAACCAGCGATACGCTGCTATGCGGATGTCACCAATGCCAAAAGACTCCGTTTTTCTTCTTGCTCCCTGCTTGGCACTGTTATTATTACCATAGTGTTCATACATAGATGAACGTACATTGGAAATAAGCGGCAGGTTGAATGCTACCGACCAACGATTGCTTAAAGCTTTGGTAAATGTAAGATCCCAGTTGAGTGAATAATTAATAACTTCTGTACCGTTTTCTACTCTCTCATGTTGTTCTTCCTTACCCACGAAATGTTTATATGATCTGAAATAACGGGTATTGAAATTGAACTGCCATCCTTTAGCTTCACCGGGCTTGCCTAATGTGCAGGTAGTACCATTGCTGCGAATAGCCACGCAGCCTTGTGCGTTAGATTTTAATTGTACAAAAAGAAATGCGATAAAAAGAATTATATAAAAGCGTTTCATAAATATTTTTTTGGGTTTGTTCGCCCTTCGCTTTAACTACGAAGGGTTAATTATTTTTTCTTCGCCCGGAATTAGTGAGAAAGTAATTGAGTTCTTTTTTGTTTTTTGGGCATCCTGTAAGAATAGCTAAGGTTAATTGAGTAATCAGCAAAAGCCGCATCACCCTGTACATGTGTTAGCTGAGTTTTATCGGCAATAACTGAGTTTTGTAAATTTTGTCTTGCTATATCGGCAGCGCTTTGAATACGGTTTCTTACAATATTGTATGGCACAAATAAGCTGAAACTATGCTGCTTGGTAGTATAAGATACGCCGGATTCTATAGCAACTACATAACCCGGGCGGCGGTAAGCTGCCTGACCGCCCAATGCATCATAAGCGGGGATGCCTTCTACTCTTCCAGCCAGCGACAAGGTCAGGTTTCTTGATTTCAATATCGAAGTCATTAAGCCGGCACGTCCGAAATATTGATCCGGACAAGCATAAACGTTATAACCCGTTAATGTTCCAAGAACATTCCCGTCTTTGTCTTTGACAACGGTTGGCTCAGATTTAAATGTACCATTAGATTCTTTTGGATTAAACAAGTAATAGCCATTAGCAAAAGCATAAATGCCTCTGTATACCTGAGCGAAGCCCTGCATCTCTAATGAAAATCCAAGTCCTCCGTCACCGGGTTGAATGGCCTGGTCCATCATAGTGTAACGATACGTTCCATTCGATTGAGGGGCCTGATCTACTTCAGAATGACTTCCGGTTGGCAATTTTATTCCTATACCTACATTTAAGTTGCCTTTATGGGCTTTAACAGGATCAAACAACCAGTAATTAGTTCCTATGCGTATATCTCCCAATCCTTTTGCATAAACACTGTAACGAAAGGTGTCTACCACTGGTGCCGTCTGACGCAAAACCTGAGACCTTTCATTGTGAACATAAGGAATTGAAAGATATAATTGCAGGCGATCGGTTAATCCATAATTTAAATTTAAATCCAATGAGTGAGAATAAATATTTACAGCATTGCCACGGTCAACTCCATCCGTTCCTAATCCGCCACGAGTGTTTTGCCGGTGCTTTTGTTCTTCTCTACCCACAAAATGTCTCCAGGAGTGGAAATAACGATAATTGGCGCCGATTTGGAAATCGCCTTTGGAAAGATTATATGAATTTGTTGATGAACACAGGGTATTAACACCGCCCATTTGACGGACTGCTACGCAGCCTTGTGCGGTTGCTTTTTGCTGAATAAAAAGAGTTGCTATGATTATAACTATATATAAGCGTTTCATAAAAAGTTAGTTGTTGTTTGTAAGTTGATTTTCTTTTTTGAGTTTCAATCGTTGAATAATAAAGTCACCCAGTTTGCGACCCGCAACATTGCCCTGCTCGTTATCGAAGCGATAGTGAATACCGCCATACAATCTGGACATAGCTGCTTCCTTTGCCGCTTCACGGAATGAGACAATACGCCTGCTTTCTATCCCAAACTCCAATGACGAGGTGTCGGTAAAAGAAAGCTTATCGCCAAACCAGTCTGTCATTACTTCGGCCGCTGCCGCCGAAATAGTAGCATGACCACTGGTGTAGGAAGGAAACGGAGGCGTCTGAATATAGGGCCGCCATTCTTCATCCAAATATTTATTGATAGCTGTTTCGGGCCGCACATAATTACTTCTGAATTTTTCATCCCAGCAACTGATAAATGCATCAAATAAGGCGACGGATGTTTCAGTATAGGCAGCTACCGTAGTCGCAAAATCAGCTTTTGATTCTTTGGCTGCGATACCCACAATGTTCATCCAGTGACCGGCGGGTGAAAATTTCTTAGTAGCAAACATGACGTGCCCGCTTACATTTAACTTAAACGGATTGTCGTCCCAGAAATCAGCTATGTGTTTTTGTTCTTCTGTCAGGCTATCCCCGATATTTTTTACCTCGTTCAAATATTTCAGGTATTCGCTGTTCTTATCCTTAATATTAAATAATGGCGGGCGGGGAGGCATGAACTGTGAACAGGAATCAAGCGTAAGGCACCGGATTGAATTCCATTTTGGTTCCACGGCCTGTGCATACATCGGTGGTGTTGGAATCCAGCGGCCTTCCTCATCTTTCACTGTATATTTTTCTGCACTTCTTGTTTGAGCGTAATTATCCCCTTTGCTCCATTTTAATACAACAGCAACAACAGTATCAGAAAAAGCAATGGTATTTTTCAAAATTTCAGAGGTCATCCCAGCCTTTCTTGCCTTTTCCTTTAGCTCATCATAATAGCCCATCATACTGCCTTCCGGGAAGGTAACAGCGTTGCCTACCTTACAGAATGAGAATAGTGACGCCAGTGAAAAGTCTATTTCTTTTCCTGCTTCAGGCTTTGGCATAGCCGGTAAATGTTTTACCTGGCCGGATAAACTTTGAAATTTACTATTACCTGCCGCCATTGTTTCATAGGCCGCTATATTGGCGTACGCATAATTCCTTGTGGCGATCATTGGCGGAAAATTATTTTCCAGCACCACATCATTTAGCTTCTTAACTGTTCTAGAATACAACAGCGGATCCTCTGTAAATTTTTTGTAATCGCCTGCCTTTTCTTTACACGACGAAAGAACAACGATGCCCAGCAGGGCAACCCCTAAAATATTTTTCACGACGATAATTTGAATGAACACAATCGTTCTTCCGGGAAAAGCCGGAAGAAATAACCTTAACTAAAAGAGAGAGATTTTTTGTTTTCCGGTGGTTGGCCGGGTGTAGCCTGACAGATATTATACAGGAAGGTAGAGTTCTGAGTGAATTGCTTTTTAATCAGGTGAGAAAAAATATCAATAGTGAAATTTGTTTCCTGGCCGTCATATTCACTCCAGAAATTTTTAGCCAGGTTGGTAGAATTATTTTGTTTTTTTCCGGGCTGGTCCTGGTCGAGACCGTTAGCCATTTTAAAAAAATCATTACCGGCCGCTTTTATCTTTTGCTTGGAGTCGTTGGGAATACATTTCAATACCAGGAAGCCATTCTCTACTTTACGCTTTACATAGGTGTAATATTTTCCATCCACCTCCATTTCACCATAATGCCTTTCAAAGTCTGACTGATCATTTTGATAGGGAACATTCAAAGCAACACGAACCTCTATTAATTGAGATTCATCGTAATCGTTATTGTCCAATTGGACCTCTAATTGCTTGTCCGCATCTTTGGCTAACATATTTGTAACAATACGATAGCCATACCAATTAAAAAAGAGGATGACTATTAATAATATAGCGGCAAGTTTCTTCAAAACAGTATAGTAGGCTACAATTTAAGACAATTTATGAATTGTAACAGCTGCTCCCGAATTTATTTCACCGTAAAGGTTTTCTTGTCCATGCCAATCCCGGTCAAAGTCAGAGATTGGCCCCATCCCCTGAAGGGGAATTTGAAATCATTTTACTGTGTAAGTTTTCCTTTCCGGACCAATTCCTTTTAAAGTCAGGGATTTCCAGCTATGCGGTAAAACAGACTTAAGCTGGATGATACCTCTAGATGTTATTTCCAGCCCGCCAAAACCCATCAATACGCTTTGTAAAATACCGCCGGCGCCGGTAGCAAAATAAGGGTTGGTACCGCCTTTAGTTTCAGCTATTACGCGGAAAGGAGGGTTTAGGTTAGGCAGGTAAGCATCCTTAAACCAATGCCAGGCTTTTTCTTTGTCGCCCAGTCTTGCATATAGTAGTGTAAAAATCGCCTGGGTCATCGCCGGCGTTCCTTCATTTGGTACTCTTGACTCATAGTACTCCAGGTCCTTTTTTATTTGGGATGCCGTACTCACCTCTTTTAACGGATAAGCCAACAGATTGACATCGGCCTGTTTTATTCCCTCTCCATTGTAGGAAGCATGTTCTCTTGTGACGCCATTATCCATTTTTAAAACAGGAATATTATTGGCCACATGTATCCAATCGGCATTTGCCTGTAAACCCAAAAGTTTTGCTGCTTCCGTAGCAAATTGCAGGTTGGCCTTAGCCGCTGCATTGGAAAAGGCGTTATTGTCGACATTCTCCGCCCATTCGTCTGCTGCAACTACATTCTTGATATCGTAGTGTCCCGGTCCATTTCTTTCTACACGGCTTGCCCAAAAATCAGCAGTAGCAGACAAAATTGGCCATCCTTTTTCCCGCAACCAGTTTTTGTCTTGTGTGACACAATAGTAATTCCAGGCCGCAATAGCCACGCAGGCAGTTATATGGTGTTCAAATGGTCCGCTTAGTGCCCACACCGGTGTTTCTTCTACCCCGGTTTCGGCACTCTCCCAGGGATACATGGCTCCTTTATATCCTTTACTAAAAGCGTTGCGGCGGGCAGCTTCCAATCGTTGAAACCTATATTCTACCATACTTTTTGCTATCTCTGGATGAAGCACCAGCATAGCGGGATACATCCAAAGATCAGTGTCCCAGAATACATGTCCATTGTAGCCCAGTCCACTTAATCCCATAGGCGATGGAGAAAGTGCCGTTCCTTCCCGTGAAAATGAATAAAGATGATAAAGCATACTGTGTATATCCTGCTGACTCTGCGGATCACCATCAATGATGATGTCGCTTTTCCATAGTTCTGTCCATGCTTTGGTATGAAAATTTATCAATCGTTCCCTCCCTTCCAGTTTCGCAAATATGGTGGCCCGTTCCGCTTCGTTCAACGGATCATCGTGATGAGCCGAAGTGATAGATGATCCCGCAATAGTAAAGCGGTATGTTTCGCCCGCCTTGATCTTTTTGCCAAACTTCATCAGGTGCATATTGTTATCCCACATTTCGTGTATCACCCGGGGCTCTTCACCGTGTTTCTCATTAAATAAAAAAGTATTGCTGGCACACATCAACAATTTTCCGGTGGGGCTTTTAGCCGAGGATGTCAACAGGCTGATTACAACATGGGGTCTGTCTATTTCATTGTAATAATTCTGCACATCCTTTAATGCATCAGGAGCTTCCATCACACTGGCCCCGGTAATGGCGATATCTTTTTTGGCTACGACACTTATGTCCATCAAAACTGTGTAGGGTAAATGCCGTAGTGAATAATAAGTGTAGGAGACTGATGCCTTATCGGCGTAATCAAACTGTGTTGTAAAATCGGCCCTTTGCATGTCCAGCTCTTGTTTCATATTTGTAGCGTCCTTACTACCGATTCTTTTTCCATCCACCTCCAGGTACATATTTAACAGGTTAAAACTTTTGAGAAAATTACTTACCCTGCCTCGCCCATACAGGTCGTAGGCTCCTGCCAGCACTACTTCTTTTACTTTAAATGGTTCGGGTGATGAGACGATGCCGATCATTCCGTTGGCTACCGTAATTCCATAGTAATTATTGGGGTCAATTGTGGCTGCGCTAATCTTCCAGGGATCCTGGGCTTGCGAACTATAAACAAATAAGGACAGGCAAAAAGTAAAAATGGACTTCCACATGGCAAATCTTGTTTTGGTGAAATTATATGAGTGAATTTAGTTTTATTTGCGCATTCATTTATTCATCAACAGAAAGTTTCCTGATATGAAAAAATGGTTGATTGGGCTTATCTCGTTATTGTTTCTTTTTTCAATTGGCACTTATTTTTTCATTCCTAAAAAAATATCGATAATAAGAACCGTCAATGCCAATGCAAACCAGGCAGGAGTATTCCGATTTTTGAGTGAAGAGAATAACTGGAAAAAGTGGTGGCCGGGGGAGGCTAGCACTGATGAGGAAAAAGATTCAGTATTGGAATTCGGTGAGTATAAATTTAAATTAGATGATATCCGGTATAATGCATTTAGAATTACATTAGGAAAAAATCAACCCATAGATACTTCAGTTTTACACTTGGTTCCCACAGGAACGGATAGCATTAAAATAGTTTGGGATGCTCTACTGAATACCGGCAATAACCCATTTCTCAAAATTAGCCAATACTACGAAGCAAGGAAACTGCGTAATAGTTTGGATATGATCCTGGCAACATTGCAGTCATTCATCAGCAATAATAAAAATATTTATGGCCTTGATATAAAAAAAGAGCAAGTAAAGATTGAATATGTGGTGTCAACAAAGAAAGTTTTTTCGAAGTATCCTGAAACAGAAGCTATCTATGAAATGATCAACAGTATAAAAAAATATATTAGTCAATCGCAGGGAATGGAGGAAGACTATCCTATGGTAAACATCACCTCGCAGGACAGTGCACGCTACCTGGCGCAGGTAGGAGTTCCTGTTGTCAGGGAAATACCCCAAAAAGATCAGTTTTTTTTAAAACGATTACTAAAAAACGGGAATATCCTGGTAACCGAAATGAAGGGCGGCAGGAACGTTTCCGATTCCGCAATGAAGAAAATAGAGTTATTTGCAAGCGATCACAAACTTTTTAATATTGCGTTGCCTTTTCTGTCACTTATAACCGACAGGACAAAAGAAAAAGATTCAAGCAAATGGGTGACTAAAATTTATTACCCGGTTAATTAATAAGAATTACTATTTCAGCTTAGAGAACCCAATTACCATAGTGCTATCATTATTCCTGGCAAGGATGTATCTCTTTTGACGGTCAATTAAAACTTCCCGTATATGACGGACTTGCCCTTTAACAGCAGGGCCGTTTATATTTTCACAGGCAAAAGCTCCTTTTCCTTTATTTACAAGTATGGTTCCGAAGTCAGCATCATATCTTCCCATCTGGATATTGTTACCATAGTAGTTTCCAGCTAATAAAATGTCTGGCTGGTTATCATCGTTTGCGTGCAAAACAACCGCGTCCCGGTAAGAACTTAGCTGAGCCTCCCATGGCATTGCCTGTACCTTAAAATTCATCTTGCCATCATTGATCAGGATTGCATTGGAAAAATAATCCGTACTTAACACCTCCGCTTCTTCTAATTTATCCGATCCAAATATTTCGCCAATGGTAGCGTTGGCAAAATCTCCCGCATACAAAAATTTCTTTTTTATAAAGGGCAGCTGTTTTTGGAGTTCATCCTTATTGACAAAGGGGATTTCTTTTCCATGTATATAATATGAAAGCACCTGCTCCTTTTTCCCATTATTGTCAAAATCATTACAATACAATTTGACAGGTTCCTCAACTGAAGCTTTCAACCGGCTGTTTAACCCGAGATTTCCGGCGACAAAGTCTATATCATTATCATTATCTATATCAACAGGCAATATAAAATTCCACCAGCCTTTTTCCTTTGCAAGTGTCTTTTTGGAAAAGCTTCCTTTGTTATTAATAAATGCCTCAATGCCGCCCCATTCGCAGGATACTACCAGGTCTTTATCACCATCCTTATCAATGTCAAACCACACTGCATTTGTAACCATTCCTACATTCGACAATTGCTTTGCATAGTGTTGTGTAACATCAGTAAATTTTCCGGAACCATCATTTTGCAATAAATATGACTGCGGAATTTCACCATATTCCCAGGGAACAGCTCTGCCTCCAAGGAATATATCCATATATCCATCATTGTTAAAATCATACGTTTCAATACAAGAGGCCGTTACATACAATCCTTGAAAGGCCCCTTCCAGTTTTTTAAATTGTCCCTTTCCATCATTGAGGTATGCCCGGGGTAACAAATGACGATCTGTTCCATAATATTCGTTACCGCCACTTGCTACAAGGAGGTCGGTATAACCATCGTTATTAACATCAGCCCATACTGCATCCACATCTTCGTACATGCTGTCTTTTCCCATTTCCTGCTGACTGGCGCGGCTAAATTTTCCGCCGGCCTGTTGTAGATAAATTGCATTATGAAATGTCTTAGAAGCCCCGATGAAAAAATCGTCCAGTCCATCACCATTAATATCAGCTACAGCTAACGCAGGGCCTTCAGTTGAAACCATGTGAGGAATGAGAGGTTCCCTGTTAAATTCTATAAATGGATTTTCGGTATGCCTATAATTAATATTGGTAGAGGCAGTAATATCTTCCATCGGTTTTGTAGGATTCCTGTCAAAAGAGGTGATTGTTTTATAATCAAACCTGGGAAGACCTTTTGAATAAGTGTATGAAAGGTTGGATGAGTCATTCAAGGAGATCCGCTGATAAGTATTATCCGGCCATACCAGGAAAACGGAATCCGGTTTTATATTGTTAAGCCCAATGTGGATAGGTGCCAGCATGCTTGACTGAAATCCCCGCACAGGGCTGTTTTCATAAGTGCTGATACCATCTTTTGTAAAAAGGATGATTTTAGCCCCTATCGCATTTATATTTTGTTCAGGGCCCTTGAGTTTTATCTCAACGTACCGTTTACCGTTATGGCCATTACTCTTGTTTTCATAAAGTAAAACAAAATCATCAATATTATTTACCACTATATCGAGGTCCCCATCATTATCAAAGTCTGCATATACCGCACCATTAGAATACGTTGGCCTATTATTATCAATGCTGTCTTTTGCGTCCCGGAACTCTAAATCGCCGAGATTCTTATAAAACTTATTTGGAATTTTTATCTCCGGAAACTTGCTTATCAACGCCATACTGTTTTCATCCAGCTTGAGATTTTGATAGCGACTTCTATCGGATACAAAATTCACATAATCCATATCATTCAATCTCTTGGGAATACCGTTTGAGATAAAAAGATCTTTCAACCCATCGTTATCAAAATCAAGCCAGAGAGAGGCCCAACTCCAATCAGTTGCATATATTCCTGCGTATAACCCCAACTCGCTGAACATCCCATTCCGCCTGTTGTATTGGAAATTATTCCGGGGATATTGATAGTTGTAACCAGCAGCAATCTTGTCGAAGAAAATATCATATTCGTCCTCGCCGAATGAACGTTTCAAAATATAAGGATCTTCCGGAAGCATATCCATTGAAATGATTTCCGGGAATCCGTCATTATTCACATCTGCGGCATCAACACCCATAGAAAACTTACTGGTATGCATCAAACGCTGGTCATTCTCGTCTGCAAAAGTTCCATTGCCCTGGTTGATGTACAGGTAATCATTTTCATGAAAATCATTACCTATATAGAGGTCAGGATGTCCGTCAAGATTAATATCGGACACCACTACACCTAATCCATAACCATTTGCCGAACTGTTGATACCCGTTGATGAAGTAATGTCTTTGAATACTAAGTCGCCTGGTGCCGCTGCATTGGGACCTTCATTACGAAAAATACGATCACCTGAAAGACTATTAAATGTTCCTAGAAAATTGCGTCTTGAACTAAATGAACCATTTTGGTGAACAGAGTGATTTAGTAAAAACATGTCGTTGTCTCCGTCACCATCATAGTCAAAAAAAGCTGCCTGCGTACTAAACCCTGAGAAGTCCAGCCCATACTGGCTGGCCCTGTCTTCATAAAAAGGAATACCGTTTTTTATTCCCTTGCAAATAAGCAATTGATTTTTGCTGTTTAACACCTCGTATTTACCAACCTTGCAAACATAAATATCCAACAATCCATCGTTGTTAATATCTATCACCGAAACACCGGTTGACCAGCTCTTATCCTGTGGTATTCTCGCTTCTTTGGTTACATCCGTAAAAGCCAATTTACCCTTGTTTAGGTATAATTTATTTTCTCCCTGGTTGGACGAGAAGAACAAATCAATTTTTCCATCATTATTAAAATCACTGGCGCCAACACCCGCACCATTATAAAAATACATGTAATTAAACATGTTAAACTCAGAGGTAGGTTCCAGTTTATTAATAAAATCAATCCCGGTTATTTTAGGATCAAGTGCAATAAATAACGGATCTTTTACCTTGCTCTTCGAGGTGCATCCACAAAGAATCACCCCTGAAAGCAGGAAAAGTATAAGAATAAGATTATAAGATTTTTGAGAAATCATTGGGATAATTAAAACTTCTTTTCTAACCGATACAAAACGGGATACATATTATTCCTGGTGAAAAGAATAAATCGCTGGCTATTGCTGTGTATTTCTTCAATATCCCTGACTTCTCCGCTAATTTTCAGCCCTGACTCAGCTGGTTTTGTCCGTTCAAAATTACCTTTTCCATTATTGATAAGTACATCACCGCAGCTGGCATCTAACCTGCCAAATTGCGGAGGATATTGAAAACTGTTACCCCCGACTACCAGATCCGGGTGCCGGTCATTATTCACATCCAGTACGGCAATGGCATGGATGCTGGATAATTGAGTCATAAAAGGCAACTTTCTAATTTGAAATGACCCGTTATCATTATTTATAGCAATAATCGAACTGGAGTAGTTAAACGCCTTTACCACTGATTCGTCAATCATCTTTTTATTGAAAATTTGCTGGATGGGTCTTCCGGCATAATCACTGTTTTTTAAATTTTCTTTTTTTAATCCCGGAAATTGATCCGTCAAGTCCTTTTTTGTCAATACGGGCATGTCCCTGCCATTAATGGTACTCGTTCTCACCTGGTCGACAACGCCGTTTTGATCGAAATCGTTCAACCACATTTTTACCGGATGGGCAGAATCAGGACGCAGATAAAAATTCTCACCAATATTACCTAAAACAAGATCTGTTTTTCCATCTCCATTCAAATCACTGGCCACTACAGTTTGCCAGCACCCATACAAGTCTGTGAGTCCTGTATTTTTCAGCTCATCAAATGTTTTTCCATTATAAGTAAAAATTCTTGGGCTCATCCACTCTCCTGAAACGATCAACTCTTTTCTTTCATCGCCATAAACATCCGCCCACGCAGCACCGGTAATCATTCCTGCAGAAGAAATAGATTCACTCATTTTTTTGGTAACATCCGTGAAACCGCCCTTGCCATCATTAAGATATAAATAGCTGACGGGTGTTTCTCCGTACCTATAAGGAATGCTGCGGCTGCCGACAAACAGGTCCTGGTCCCCATCATTATCAAGGTCGTTTGCTGCAACAACAGCAATATTCATGCTGTTAGGAGGAAATGCTGTAGTATCTGCTTCAAACACTCCTTTGCCATTATTTTTATAGAGCCTGTGCTGCAATTGCCTCGCCCCCGGCGGAACATTATTACCGCCTGATCCAATGAATAAATCGAAATCATGATCGCCATCACCATCGAAAAATAATACAGCTACATCTTCAAAGCCGGCATACTGATCAAAAACTTTTTGCTTTTGTAAAGTGAAGCCCTTACTAGTTTGAAAATATAACTGCCCTGGCTGTCCTTTTGCTCCGCCAATATAAACGTCTTCCATTCCATCGCCGTTTACATCTCCCTTTGCTATCTGTGGGCCTTCTCTCGATAACATCTCCGGCAGATTTCTCTCGTAATAAAAATCCACATAATCATCTTCTTCGTGTTTGATCATGCCACTCTCAACAAGGCGTAAAGCCGGCGAAGAAATGGTATCGCTAATCAACAGTCTTTTCTTTCCGGGATCAGGTTGTTTCAACTCATAAACCTTGTTTAATTCAGGCCGTTCGGATTTGGTATATGTCCCATCGGGCCAAATAATAACCATTGAGTCAATAACTGCCGTATTTCCCAAGCCAATCATTTGTTTATAATCTACGGAGGACTGAAAGCCGCGGCTTGGCTCAATTTCGCGATATAAAACCTGGTCCTTCAGATAAACTTTAATTTGACTGCCTATGGCAAAGGTATTCTTATCCCTTCCTTTTAATAAGACACCAATGTATTTATGTGTGTTATTTTCCCGGCTATTGTTCTTATAAACAAATGCCTTTTCATTGACATTGTTAATCACCAGGTCAAGGTCGCCATCATTATCGAGATCACCGTAAGCAGCTCCATTTGAAAAAGATGGTTTGGTGAAACCCCATGTATTTCCTGCATCAGAAAATTTAAGTTTGCCTTCATTTTTAAATGCTTTGTTCAACACCGGAACCGAAGGTATTTTTGAAATAATTTCATCCACTTGTTCCTTTTTACCTGTCAGCACCATTTTTTGGATAACATCATTGGCGAAAAAGTCAATAAAGTCAAGATCCGTCACATCGTGATAAATGCCGTTACAAACATAGATATCTGTCAATCCATCATTGTCTGCATCAAACATCAACGCACCCCAGCTCCAGTCAGATGCGGCAACTCCGCTGAAAAATCCGGTTTCTAAAAACTTGTTGTTTCCATTATTAATCTGCAGTGTATTCTGCATAAATTGGTGATAAAACCCCTGCTCTACTTTATACCGATAAACATCAATATTGTCGAAGGAAGATGTAGTTTTCAAACGATAGTCATCATCCGGCAACATATCCGTGGTGAAAATATCCACAAGACCATCATTGTTAATATCGCCGATATCAGCACCCATTGAAGCCAGACTTGTATGCCCCATCCAGTCCTCCAGCTCATCTTTAAATGTCCCGTTTCTTTGATTGATGTACAAGTAATCTCTTTCAAAAAAATCATTGGATACATATATATCGGGATAGGAATCATTATTAACATCACCAATAGTAACACCCAGTCCAAAGCTTATCAAGCTTCCATGTACACCTGCCTCCTTGCTGATATCAACAAACTTACCATCATCATTTCTGAATAGCCGGTCACCTCCTCCTTTTAAAAAATCAGCGACTGGCCACTCCGCCGCTTTCAAATCCCGCTTATTTGCATAGTTAAGTGTGTTAACAGGAATAAAACTGTTGTTTATTATAAAGGCATCTAAATCGCCGTCAAGGTCATAATCAAAGAATGCAGCATGTGTTGCATATCCTCCTTTATTGGCGAGTCCATAGGCTTCGGCTGCCTCGGTGAAACTGATTTCCTTTTTGGAAGTGGAAATTCCGCTATTGATATACAGCTTGCTTTGTGGAGCTACTCCGTTTATATAGCCGGCACTGCAAACATAAATATCCAACCATCCATCGTGATTAATATCAACCATCACCACACCTGTACTCCAATCTTGTTTATCTACAAATCCTGCTTTTTGCGAAACATCTTCAAACTGCCAGTTCCCTTTATTTTTATAGAGCTTATTGGCGCCCATATTGGCAGTAAAAAAAACATCAGCGAGTCCATCATTGTCGACATCTCCAATGGCTACACCTCCACCATTATAAAAATTCCGGTAGGTAAGAACGTTGAAGTCTTTTGTATCTGTTATATTATTGGAAAAGTCAATGCCAGTAGATTCCTTTAACTCGAACAGTTTTTTTTGCTTTGTTTCTGAAGTACATGAACACAAACAAAAAATGTAAAAAAAGGCAACGGAGGAGCAAAACTTGAACGACATATTTGTTAAGCAAAAAAAGGCCATTTTTAAAATGACCTTTTAAATTTATTTTAAAATCTCTAATTAATTAGCATATCCCGGATTCTGAGTAAGGTTCGGGTTCACCGCTAATTGATTGCTGGGGATAGGGAATAACAGGTTTGTAGTGCCGTTATCTGCTGCTTTTTCCTGCCAGGCTTGCAAAAATTTACCAAACCGTATCAGGTCATTTCTTCTCCAGCACTCCCAATACATTTCTCTTCCTCTTTCATCCAAAAGAGCGTTTAAATCAACTGAAGCCAACGCTGATGCACCACGTTTTGCACGTATAGAATTTACAAGGTCTGCAGGAGTGCTTCCATAAGATCCGGCAGCTGTGCCGGTACCGCCCCGAAGAATTGCTTCTGCTTTCATCAGCAAAACATCAGCTAATCTAAACATAACATAATCGTTGTTCTTTTGATCCCCGGGTGCAGCATAATCATAAGGATATTTCATTACCCTTATACCTGTAAATTCCAAAGTATTCGGGTCAGGCTCATTTATTTTCACTTCTCTGGTAAAACTTAGTGGAGCAGTAGAAGGATTCCTGGCATTCAAAGGAGCATCGGTGGTCAAATTATACTGCCGTCCTATAAGAAATCCAACATTTGTTCTTTTACCTGGGTTGGGCAGGCCGGCAGGATATGGATAATATCCTCCTAATCTTTTATCAGTTGGATCAAATTTATCATAAAAGTCAGAAAGTGTTGCAAACCCATTCCACCCCGAAGGGTTCATGTTGTAATGTGACACCATGAAAGCAAAACCACGAACATTAGCCCCCCTGTTGTCACTGGAGCTGTTATAAAAGCTATAGATACTTTCTTTTGACTTTACATCGTTGTCGGGCGCAAAAATATCGAAGAAATTATCATTCAATGTATACTTGTTACTGTTTATGATCTCATCTGCCAGGGAAATTACCTTGTTCATATCGGCAGGATCAAATGTGGGTGTTGCCCTGTTTGCATATACCCCTTTGTTCAGATAAATTTTCATTAATAATGCACGTGCAGCGTTTTTATTGGCCGTATAGGCAGGTCCTGTATCCGGAAGAGTAGCGATAATATCATTTAGTTCACTAATGATAAAGTCTGCCGCTTCTAATCCTTTAAGGGTTATTGGTAATATTTTATAATCAGTCAGATCTTCCCTGTAAGGCACCTGGTCGTAGCCGTCCAAAACCCAATACATAGATAAAGCCCGAAGAAACCTTGCTTCGGCTGCTTGCTGTGCCGTAGGGTTATATTGTAACACATTTGAAGCGTTGAACTGTGCAACCAGCATTTCCGTAAAAGCGCCGGCGACAAATTCATGGTCAGGATTCCAGGTATGGGCATGCAGGGCCTGCCATAACCCATTATCATACCAGTCGGGGCCACGGGTAGGTGCAATTGCTTCATCAGTAGTAATATTGGTGGTTGACCAAACATTTCCATTGCCCTGGAAGGACCCTCCAATAGAATTATAGGCATTGATCAATAACCCGGAAGCGGTAATATTGCTATTATCGGCCTGTTCCAGTTCTCCTCTGAAACTCTCGTCCAGCTTGGTGCAGGAAAATAACCAGACCGCCAGGATTAAAATCAGAAAAATTCTTATAAGTTTCATATCGCTAATTATTTAATGTTATAAGGAAAGGTTTATCCCCAATTGAAATGACCGTGCAGAAGGATATGGTACATATTCAATCCCCAATGAAGGAATGCCACCAAAACCACCATCCGTATTAACTTCAGGATCAAACCCGTTATATTTTGTAATTACAAACAGGTTCTGCCCTGTCAGGGAAATATAAAGGTTTCTTATATTTTTTCCGATATCTCCCACTCGGTAGCCTATGCTGGCATTGGCCAATTTGACGTAATTGCCTTTCTCAAGGAATCGGGTTGATGGAGAAGCGGCATTGGCCCTGGATTCCTGTACATCGCCACCTAATAAGTCTTTTGCAATATTTCTTGTTCCCAGATTACCTATACCCACCACGGTTGCTGCTGTATTATTGTACAAGTAATGACCGAATGTGCCGTTAAAATTCAGTGCTGCCGAAAATTTCTTATAAGTTAAATCAGTAAATAATCCTAGGAGCATTTTAGGGTTGGGGCTTCCTGAATAAAACTTAGCACCACCATTGGCTAAAATATCCTTGCCCGTCGTTTTATCAAGACCTTCCCACTTTTGAAGATACCATACATTTAAAGGCTGATTTGCAACCAATCTTTGTCCTCTTACATTGGAAAAGCCCTGCCCCCTAAGCTCACCGGTTTCATAAAAACCAGCTAAGCCTTTTACTGTATTTTTAAGAAAAGAAGCATTACCGCCGAGATTCCAGTTAAAATCCTTCCTGCTCATTATAGTGCCATTTAAAGTTATTTCGACACCCTTATTTAAAACGTACCCATCCAGGTTGATCCATATTCTTCCGACTTGCGGGGCTGGATAAACAAGATTTTGTTCAAATAAAACATCGGTAGTTTTTTTATAGAAATAATCAATGGACCCGCTAATCCTGTTATCAAGAATTGTAAAATCAATCCCTGCATTTGTCGTGGCTGAAGTTTCCCATTTTAAATCTTCATTTCCATAGTTCACCTGCTCAAGGCCCCACTCTTGCCTGGAAGGGTTGTACTGTCCTATAGAAACCCTGTTTAATGAAGCACCTGAAGGAAACTCCTGGTTACCTGTTTTACCCCAACCCAGGCGTAGTTTAAGATTATTGAAAAAACTGTTGCCTGCTAAAAAATCTTCTTTAGTAATATTCCATGCAAGGCCCACAGATGGGAAATATCCATACTTATTGTTTTCGCCAAATTTGGTAGAACCATCCGCCCTGAAGGTTCCTGTCAATAAATACTTGTCTTTATAATTTACAATAGCCCGCGCAAAATAAGACTGTAGCTCTGTGGTAGGGTCATCAAAGTTGAACAGAATACGGCTGGATTGTGATGAAACATGCATTATGTCATAATAATCCAAGCCGTTATTTGGAAAATCCTGCCCAAACATCCCGCTCCCTTTTGAATCAAAAATCAGCCATTCGTGCCCTAACAGCGCATTTAAGTTAAAATCTGAAGTGATTTGTTTATTAAAGTTTAATGTGTTGGTGATCTGGGTGTTTGTTTGCTCCTGGTTTCTTACAAATGCTGCGCCGTGGCCCTCAACACCTGGTTCATTAATCACCCTGTTTATCTGTCCTTTTCTGTTACCCACCTGGCGATTAACGCTGTAAAGAAATTTATATTCCAGGTCCCTGGTGATTTTGTAAGAAGGAGAAATGCTGGCTATAATGGTATTGACTTTTGCTTTATCATCAAAAAAATCCAATGTAGCAAGAGGGTTAACCGTTGTTAAACCCAATCCGTGTTGAATCCAGGCTGAGTCTGTGCCAGGTTTAATTAAAGGGTGCGTTGGATTCCATTGTAATGCCTGTGATATCAAATTACCTTCAAAACCCACAAAAGCAGAAATCGGCGCAATTTGTTCATTAGTCTGCGTGACTAACACGTTTATATCGAGTCCAAGCTTTTTACTTTCTAAAAATTTGAAGCTGCTTGTTAAGTTGGCGGTTATTTTCTTCAATTCAGAAGTTTTAATAATGCCTTCCTGGTCGAGGTAACCAACTGATAAACGATACCGGCCATTGTCTGTACCACCGCCAACTGCAACATTATAGTTTTGGGTAAGCCCTGTACGGCTGATTTCATCAAATGCGTCAACGTTTCCTCCAAAATCACCAGTGGTCACTGAATAGTCTTTCAATGCCTGCCTGTATTCTGCTGCGCTTAATACTTCTAATTTCTTTAAAACATTAGAAATGCCGGTAGATGCACTTACATCCACTGTAGGAATACCTGATTTTCCGCGTTTTGTATTTATTATTACTACTCCGTTAGCGCCTCTTGATCCATAAATCGCAGTTGCAGAAGCATCTTTTAAAATTTCAATGCTGGCAATATCATTTGGGTTAATATAGTTCAAAGGATTACCGCCATCGTTTCCAATGTTTCGGCCCTGACCGCCCGGTCTAGCAGAACCACCCGACAAAGGAACACCGTCTAATACAAATAAAGGTTGGTTACCTGACCTGATTGAAGAGGACCCCCGAATCCGAACCGTAGTCGATCCGCCTGGCTGTCCTGTGTTGTTAATAACCAGAACCCCTGCTGCTTTACCCTGGATCAATTGATCGGGTGAAGTATAAGTTCCTTTATTAAAATCTTTTGCCTGTACAGATGCTACGGATCCGGTCAAGTCTTTCTTTCTTGCCGTACCATATCCTATAACAACCACTTCGCTTAACCCCGCAGAAGCAGCGACCAATGAGACATCAATTGAAGTCTTATCAGTAATATCCAATTCTTGCCTTTCAAATTCGGCAGAAGATATCACTAACGTGTTAATTCCAGCAGGGACAGCAATTCTAAATGTACCATCGGCGCCTGTGGAAGTACCAGTTTTTGAGCCTTTAGGCTGAACCGATGCACCGATAACGGGTGAGCCGTCTTTTGAATCAGTAACCTTACCAGTTACAACTTTTTCTTGCGCCAGCGCAGAGAAGGAAAAGAGCAGGAATGGCAACAAGAATGCATAGAGCAATCGTTTCATTGACATAAGCATTCGTTTTTGTGAGTTTAGCAGATATAAGAAGACTACAAATGTGTAGCCTTGACACAATTTAAAAAATTATTAGTTTCTTAACAAAAAAAATCTTTTTCCTATGTATCAATAACCACCAACTAATGAAAGGCCATCAATTTGCTGAAATAGCTGCATGCTATTTTTTAAAATTCTTAGCAGTGATTATTGGTATAAAAGGATTATAAAGTTATTTTTCAGACATTTATCACTGCGGAAGTTTCTATTTAAAAAAAATTAAACCGTTGTCGCAATCGTTTGCGATAATATTTACGGTGTAAAACTTTCCTCTTGCTTGCTTATGAAATCGAGAACAACCCTGAAAAAAATATCAACTAATCTAAACTTGAGTATCGCAACGGTATCAAGGGCTTTGAAAAATCATCCCGATATTTCAGACGAGACTAAACAAAAAGTAAAGGCACTGGCTTCCCTTCTCGAATACGAGCCCAACACCTATGCTATCAATCTGCGGACAAATTCAAGTAAAATCTTTGGTTTGATTGTTCCTAAAATATCAAACACCTTCTACGATTCTTTTATCGAAGCAGCCGAACAAAAAGCGAGAGAGTTTGGATTTTCGTTAATGATTCTGCAGTCTGGTGACGATCCTTTGATGGAAGCAGAAAATCTCCGGCTATGTAAGGCCAACCGCGTTGCAGGCATAATAATTTCTATCGTTCCTGGCTCTTTACCTGAACCCTTTAAAAAGATTGAAGACGCAGGTATTCCTTTCATCTTCTTTGACAAGGTACCAGACACAGACGCCTACAATAAGGTTTGCCTGGCCGATAAAGAAGCGGCTATTCTTGCTGCTAACTCTATCATTAGCCATCACAAGAAAAGCGTATTGGCTTTATTCGGGAATAGCCACCTATCCATTACGCAAAAAAGATGGAAAGCGTTTATGGACACGTTTGAACAAGCATCACCACAGACAAAAGTTTCTACCAGGCATTGCGACAATTCCAATGAAGCGATGCAGATCATGCTTGAGTTTGGCTCACCAAAAAGTATCGATCATGTATTTGCGATGAGTGACGAGATACTGGTTGGCGTAATGAAAGCTTTGTACCAGCTCAAAATTCGTATTCCGGATGAAGTGTCAGTCTCAGCCATCAGCAACGGATTTTTACCGACAATTTTTAATCCTGCCATCACTCATGTTGAAACCAGCGGCTACGAATTAGGTAAACTGGCCATTCAGCGAATGATAGATTACCTGGGTGGTCAAACATTTACCCGTTCAATTATTTTACCATCCCGATTGGTAGAGGGAAAGTCAATGTAAGAAAGAAGAGTTTGGATGTTAGTATTCTGTTGAGTTTTTAACTTCATCTCTTTATAATCAATTATAAATTTTCCGGACAAATAAAAAGAGGTCGTCCCCTATGTTTGCAAAATTAGGACACGACCTCTTTCGAAAGATTTATATACTGACTACTGCTTAACGACAGAATATTGCATGGTTATAAAGTTTACGTTAATCTCATAGGTACCATCCTGGCTGGGGGCAGGAGTATTAGATCCCGGCACGTCTCCGTCGGCTAATAATGTTCCCTCGGTAGAACTGGTACCCCCATACTTGTGATCCCAACTTCCATTTACGGGTAAGAGCAGGTAAGATTTACCAGCCGTTAGTGGTATCGTTATTTTAAATGAAGCATTTCCTGTTTGCGTGAATTGCTGAGACGGTACAGGAACCGGGTTACTCCATCCGCCAGCCGTAGCGTCCCCAACTATATATAGGCTAGAAGGCCCATCATAGGGAGTAACGGAATAAGTATTGGTGGCAAAATTCACCACAATCTTGTAAAGGCCATCTGTTGCCGGAGCAGGTGTGTTGGAACCCGGTACGGCACCATCTGCCAGTAATGCACCGCCGGTTGCGCTTGTACCACCATATTTATGATCCCAGCTTCCATTTACTGGCAGGAACAAATAACTTTTTCCTGCGGTAAGATTAATAACAATGCCATACGATACATTATCGATCGGGGTAAATTGTTGAGACGGCACCGAAACAGGATTGCTCCAACCGCCCGGTGTCGCATCTCCGACAATATAGAGATTGGAAGGAACAGGTATTTGTGTAACAGTGTATTTACTGGTTTGGAAGTTTACAACAATCTTATAAACCCCACTTGTAGCCGGCGCCGGCGTATTGGAGCCTGGCACAGCGCCATCCTTCAGCAGTTCACCTGCTGTTGATACACCATCGGTAGATCCACCATACTTATGATCCCAACTTCCATTAACAGGTAAGAATAAATAGCTCTTGCCGGCGGTCAGTCCAATCGTAATGCTAAAGGAATAGTCATCTACTTTAGTAAATTGTTGCGAGGGTGTTGGAACCGGGTTAGACCAGCCACCGGGTGTTGCATCGCCGACTATAAAAAGATTAGCCGGGACGGGAACATAGCTTGCAATAGTGACGCTAACAGCATTGGAATAAGAGACTGCTCCCTGCACGGTAGTCGCTTTTATGCGGTATTCTATTTTTCCCAGACTGCCACCAACAATACCTGCCTTCAATGCCGTTTCGTTCATCTCTGCTTCCGTCAAAGACTTGCTGTAAACTGACGATCCGATTGCAATCTCTTGTGGTGCTGCAAAATTTTTTGTAGCAGAGTCATATTGCAGCACATAGTTAATAGTGCCGGTGTAGCCATTAAAAGAAGGGGTCCAGCTAAACTTATTGGAATGTTGCGTGGCAGTCACTATTGCCGGCGTAACAGATGTTTTCTCCGTTGTTAAAACAGATGGATCATTATAGGGTGTAACGGCCAGTTTGACAACATTGGAAACGTACTGTTCATTATTGTTGCTGTAAGATGAAACCACCCGGATGTCCATATCATAGGGAACACCCAGTGCAAATCCGTAATCTAATAAAATGGCGTTTAGTTCTTTTCCTTTTAATGTATCACTCAGCTTGCCGGTAACTGTCCTGATTATTTTTTTGGAAAAATTTCTGCCGGCAGAATCGATTTCGATATTAAACTTATAGGTGGTTGAATCTGTGGCATAGCCAGGACTTGTCCATGAAAATGCGACAACCCCTTTTGCAGAGTCTGCAGGGCTTGCGACCACGGCATTTTTAGAAGCAGTAAGCGTCACGGCCTTGCCTTCACTGTAAAAGGGCAGGTCGTCAACTTTATGACAAGCTGAAAAAATCGTTAGACCCGCTATTACAATCATTATCTTATTGATGATATTTTTCATTTCAAAAGCAGTTTATTTGAGTTACTGTGGTGTAAGTTTATACTTACCGGTTTGAAAGTTTACTTCAATTTTATATTTGCCAGCACCTGGGGAGGCGAATTGAGGGTCAGCATTTTCTTTCTTAAAATCCCCTGAAAGGGCAGCACCCGCTGTAATAGCATGGTATTGTGTATCCCAATTTCCCTGTTCCTGTATCATTTTGTAGCCACCGGTCTTATCAAAATTCACCTCAAGTTCATAATGGAGTTTATCAATTTTTGTGAATTTTAAACTTCCATCATAGGGCGAAGGCAAAGGATTTGCCCAATCGGGAGAGGGAAAACAATCGCCGGTAACCCATAAGTTACCATCATCATAGTTATTAGCAGCAGTGCCGGGAGGCTCTACAGCAAAATCGAGATAGGGTGTAATTTTTATTTGAATTACATTAGAATAAAGCGGAACACTGTTGTTTACTAATGTGGCTTTAACCCTCATTTCCATATTATATGCTTTGCCGGCAAGCAGCTCCATTTTTGAAAGAAAGGAATTTAATTCCTTTACGCTTAATGTAACACCCAGATCGTTGGCTATTGCCATTTCCTGGATATTGCGGTTTTTGGTAAAGTTTGAGCCTAGTGTGTCAAACTGGAGAGTATATGTCACATTTTGTGAACTTATGCCTGTTGTAAACTTATAATCAGGGTTTGTCCAATTCAATGTGATGGCAGTTTTGTCTTTATCAGCATTGGTCAGTACCATGGCATCGGTGGAAGATGCGGTAAGAACAGGCGCTGTACTGCTTTCCAGGAATATCTTGTCTTCATCTTTCTTGCAGGACGACAGTGCTCCCGTCAAAAGAAAGAATCCAAACAATAGTTTCGTTATATTTTTCATTGCAATCATTTTAAATACTAAGAGATTATTTCCATTCATCGTTTTGGGTCAGATTGGGATTGGCTGTCAGATTAGCTGCGGGGATCGGGAAGATATTATACTTGCTTGCTTTTGCTGTACCGGAAGCCACTCCCCCTTTCCACGGCCACAGGTACGTGCCGGTGGTTAGCAATCCATAACGAACAAGATCAGTGCGGCGATGACCTTCCCAATACAACTCCCTTCCTCTCTCATCTAAAATAAATTTCAACGTCAGGTCGTTTGCTGTAATATTTCCGTTTGCGTTTCCATATGCTCTTGTTCTGATCGTATTCATATAATTCAGCGCCGTAGTCGCATCTCCTCCCGCACCGCCACGAAGCACTGCTTCTGCGTAGATCAGGTACATTTCTGATAACCGAAAAACAGGAAAATCAACATCTGAAAAATCTTTGTTGGGATCCGATACAGCCGCACCATCGGAACGGATATTCCTGTACTTTCTTACATGCAACCCATTATCAAAAACACTTATATCGTTGATAGTAATTTGCTCGGCGCTTGTACTATATTTAGACGTAGTGAAAAGTGCTCTTTTATCTGTATTGCCCGAAAGATCGCTGAACAAATCTGACAGGCCTTTCGTAGCCCGGTATCCATACCAACCACCACCAACGCCAAACTCATCATGATCATCACCAGAAGCGCAGTGAACAAAGAAGGTAGTATTTCCGTAGGATTTAGTTCGCAAGCCATCACAGTTAATAGCAAAAATTATTTCATTTTTATGCTTGTCATTATCGGCCATAAACAATTGTCCATAGTTCGAGTGAAGTGCATAACCACCGTCTATAACTTTTTTAGCATAGGTAATTGCTTCCGTATTTTTTGCCGTACCAGTATACACCTGGGCATTGAGATACAATCTCGCTAATAAAGCCCAGGCTGCACCCTGGTCCACCCTTCCATATTCAATTGTTTTTACCGGCGCCAATTCATTCTCGATAACCTTTAATTCTGATTCGATATAAGCAAACAACTCGGATCTTGTTTTTTCGCCGGGCAATGCGGTTCCTACACCATTTGTTTCATCAATAAAAGTTGATTTACCAAAAATGTCCATCATCGTCCAATAATTAAAAGCACGCAGGAAGCGAACTTCCGCTCTCGATTTTTTAATTTCTGTGGCGTCAGTACCAGTGATACCGCGGGCAGCTACTTTATCATCCGTTGACTCCCTGAGGTACTCATTTGCAACCATTATATTGTATACCGGCCTTGCATACATTCCCAATAAAAAAGGATCGGAGCTTGACCAGTTAAGGTTATGAAAGTCTTTAATGGTTTGGTCATTCCATGCTACCACGGCCTCATCAGTCGGCAACTCCTGGCAATTAAAAAAACCGCGGATAAACGGCGATTGTGAACCTTCATCTAATCCCTGAATGTCTGAAGCTCCCGCGGGACCTGCATTACCAGTGGAAGCCAATCCTCCGTATACTTTTGCGAGAACAGATTTGTATCCGGCATACGTAGCGTAGGTAGTTTCTGATGTCAGATCGTTTTGGGGCAGCAGTTCAAGCTTTTTGGCGCAGGATGTCACAGCAACTACTGCAACAATGGCAACTATATGTTTTATTGATATTTGTTTCATCTGCATATTTTTTATTTTTCTACTTTGTCAGATGGAATTCGTCATAAAACTTTCATCGCCCCCGATAGTAGCTCAAAAATTTTATGACTCATTTCATTATTGAAATAGTTTTTTAGAAGTCAAAATTGAAGCCCAGTGAAAAAATTGTTGGCCTTGGATAGATATTACCATCCACACCGGTATCGCCTGCATTTTCAGGATCCAGCCCCTTGTATTTTGTGATCACGAATACGTTTTGAACGCTGGCTGAAATTCTCAATGACGCCTTGTTGTTGATGATTCTCCCTACGTTATAACCAAGATTGATATTATCGAGACGAAAGAATGATGCATTTTCGATATAGTAATCGGACAGGTATTGATTGTTTTCAAATCCTGTTTCCAAATAGTTTTTAGAAGCATTTCCAATAAAGTTGATCGGATTCTTTATACTTCTTATCACACCGGCATTGGAAAAATAATTATTGTATAAATAGTTACCGAATGCGGCATGCCCGGCCAGGCCGAAGTTGAATTTCTTATAGCTAACCTGCGTATTGAAACCCAT
The DNA here is from genome assembly GCF_029360765.1 of Terrimonas pollutisoli. Taxonomy (GTDB): domain Bacteria; phylum Bacteroidota; class Bacteroidia; order Chitinophagales; family Chitinophagaceae; genus Terrimonas_B; species Terrimonas_B pollutisoli. The sequence continues at coordinate 88,472 of NZ_JARKNA010000015.1, forward strand.
CAAAACATCTGCCGCAGGTTTTTTATAAAGGTATCTGTCGTCATTATTTATTACTCCGTCCCTATTGATATCTTCATAAAGCCCTTCAATGGGTTTACCATTTTTATCATAGATCTGTTTGTAAACATTGTATACATAAGGGGCATAACCAACAGCAAATTTGCCGATAGTATTACCTGTACCACCGCCAATTCCACTTACATCAATTCCTTTAAACGTGGGATCAGGATATTTGAGCAAATTGGTAATCTTTGCTTCATTATAAGTATAGTTAAAGCCAAATTCCCAGGTCAGGTCTTGCGTTCTAACCGGAACAGTATTCACTGTCAATTCAACACCTTTGTTTTCCGTATTACCAACATTAGTTACAATCTTATTTACAAAGTTGGCACCTGGGGCAACAGTAACCTCTGCAAGCAAATCACTTGTTTTCTTTTTATAAAAATCAAGCGAACCAGAGATGCGGTTATTTAAGAACCCAAAGTCCAGACCGATATTAGAGGTAGTAGTGCTTTCCCATTGCCTGGACCTGTCATATCCTTCCGGACGAAGATAACTTACAAAGTCATTTCCAAACTGGTACTGTGCGGTTGAATTGCTCCTGCTATATCGGGCCAGGTAGTCATAATAACCTATACCATCCTGCTGGCCAGTTTTTCCCCAGCCCAATCGTAATTTCAAGTCAGAAATGAAAGAAACGGATTGAAAAAATTCTTCTCTTAACTTCCATGCAGCAGCAAATGCAGGAAAATAACCAATGCTGTTTTCTTTCGCAAACTTAGAGCTGGCATCTCTTCTTATCGATGCAGTTAAAAGGTATTTATCAGCCAAAGTAAAATTTACCCGTCCGATATAAGACTCCAGCCGATACTCGGGCTTGTCAGTAAGAAAGGTTGGCTTGGAGTCTTCAATTGTATCTTTTAACTGCGGCTTGGCCGGGTTGGCAATAGCCCTGTAACTAAACGCGGGGTAGTTATAAACATTCGTCAAAAAACTTTGGTAGCTATGTCCTACTAAAACGTCTACCTTACTTTTTATATCCTTCAATTCTTTTGTATAAAACAGCGACACATCTGCCAGCCTGTTTTCCTTTCCTTGTTTATAATAAAGTCTTCTTCCTCCAGTTTTGTAGTTTGTGGCAGATGTCGAATCTACGTTGTCATTTCCACTTCCCCTGCTATCGTCAAGACCAAAATTTGCAAGGATATGCAGATCAGGAAAGAAATGGAGTTTATAATCCAGCTGAATATTTCCAATCACCCGGTTAACTTTTGACGTATTATCCCGTAAATACAGCAAGGCAAGGGGATTACGGGTTGACAAATCAATCGGCATACCATTGCTTTGAAGCCATTCATAATATCCGCCCCATTTAGTTGGGTTAATTAGGGGAATTTCAACTGCGCTGGTTTGTGTTGGGTCAAATGAAATAGCAGAGCCTATGGCCCCTTCATCGGCAAAAATATTTTTTGTATGACTTGCTTTTACTGCAAGATTTACTGATAAATGATCATTAAAAAACTTTGGACTAAGGTTCAGCGAAGAAGAAAAACGTTGAAAATTATTTGTCTTTAATGTTCCATCCTGGTTTAAATAGCCCAGGGATGCACGGAAAGGAATATTACCAAGACTTCCGGTTGCACTGATTGTATTATCTAATCCGAATGCTGCCCTATATATTTCATCCTGCCAATCTGTATTTTCTTTACCTAATAATTTCGTATAAGTGTTGTTACCGGTAGCAGCTGAATCAGCTTTGATAATACTCCTGATTTCGTCTCCTGTAAGCACATCCACTTTTTCGCCAACGATACCTGTCGAAAATTGATTGTTATAATTAAACCGAAGTTTCCCGCTACTTCCTTTTTTAGTAGTAATAATCATTACGCCATTAGAAGCCCTCGATCCATAAAGCGCAGTTGCCGACGCGTCCTTTAGTACACTGATTGATTCAATATCGTTGGGATTGATTGTATTTAATAAGTTGGCGGATCCGGCTATTCCATTACTCTCTACGGGCACGCCGTCAATCACGATCAATGGATCATTGCTGGCATTAAGTGACGCCCCGCCACGAATACGGATACGACTGCCACCACCAGCAGAACCACCTCCTGTTGTGATCTGTAGACCGGCTACTTTTCCTTGTAATAGTTGTTCAGCAGAATTGATATTTCCTTTCTGAAAATCTTTTGCCGAAACCGAAGTAACCGAACCCGTGAGGTCTCCTTTCCTGCGGGTACCATACGCAATTACTACTATTTCTCCAAGAGAAGTAGTGTTGGCAGCCATGGACACATTAACCGAAGTCTTACCGGTAATGTTTACCTCCTGGGTGCTATACCCAACGGAAGAAAAAACCAATGTGGTCACAGAACTGGCAACCGAAATTTGATAGCTTCCATCCGGGCCCGTTTGAGTACCAGTCGTTCCACCTTTTGGCGATACGCTAACACCTGAAAGACTCGAACCATCTTTGGAGTCAGCTACTTTCCCGGAAACCATCTTGTTTTGCGAATACGAAAAGAGAGAGAGAAAAAGCATGGCCAATAATGCCATTACTCTTAGCAGCTTTTTACAGCACATAAGCAATCGTTGATTTGTTAAGCAATTCAGTTTTCTCCAATACACGATGTCGTGTATTCAGAACACAATGTTAGTGTATTTTCTACACATTCAAAAAAAATCCTGCCTTTTTGTTATTGATCTGAAGCAGGAAATTTTTTGAGATTGGCATCCTCTCTTCGAAGGGATTTTTCTTTGAATCGCGGGTTGAGTGAGTATAATTTGCCGGGGCGATGTGGCACATCGATTTCCATTTCATTAAGGTCTGTCAGCCAATCTTTTATTGCAATTTTCTTGCGGAAATTCCGCCTATCCAGGTTGATATCTAATATGGCTTCATAAAGCTCCTGTAGCTCCCTCAATGAGAATTTTTCGGGCAACAGGTTAAATATTACGGGATGATCCATTACCTGTTCTCTCAACCGGTTGAGGCAGGTATCTACAATTACCTTATGGTCAAAAGCCAGTTCCTTAATGTTTTTTACAGGGTGCCAGTGAAGGTCGTTATTGTCCAGCTTTAGGTTTTGATGCGTGGAATCAATCAATGAATAATATGCCGTGGTGATAACCCTTCCCGATGGGTGCCTGTTGATGCTACCAAAAGTATGTACCTGTTCGAGATAGACATCTTCCATTCCTGTCCTCTCAAGCAATATCCTGTATGAAGCACTATCCAGATCTTCATCGGGACGAACCAGGTCACCCAGCAAAGAATATAAGCCTGAAAACTCTTCCAGGTCAGATTTTATCAATAATACTTTTAATTCTTTATTATCATAGCAAAAGATCACGCAGTCTACTGAAATGGCAATATTAAAATAATCAAGGTGACTTATCTTTTCTAACTCGGCCGTTTTTAATTGCGATGCTTTTGTCATGTCGATTCTATTTGATTATTGGATCATGATTTTTACCAATCCAGTCTGGTTCCCGGATTGAATTTTTAGCAGATAAATTCCCGCCGGCAAATTATTGATTTTATCAGTAAGAGATAACCGATGTTTACCTTTCGTCAGCATACCGGAATAAATACTTCCTGCCTGCTGCCCTAGTGGGTTGATTAGTTGAACTTGCGTTTTGCCTGTTTCAGGGATATCTACTTCCAATACTGTCGAAGTTGAAACAGGATTTGGATACGCTATTGAAGCCAGTGCATGGCGGGGGCCGCTGACATCAATCACAGGAGTTGTGATAGCATTGACAATATTTTTGCTTACATATACGTGATATTCGCCTGGCAGTAATGGCAGACTTTGAACAGTGCCTGTTGCCGTGATTGTTTCGCCTGTAAGATAGTCATACCAGGTTCCGGCACTTTGAAAAGAAACAGACGCTGTCTGAGCTGTCACATCAAAATTGGCAACAATCAAAGCACTTAAATTTGGTTCAGAAATTTTAAAGTATTTGACAGCATTGACCAGGTTATACTCAAAGCTGGTACTATTAAATAAAGCCGGTTGTGTTTTTCTCAGCTTTATTAAAGCTGCATTCACTTCGAACAGGCGTTTCCTTTCTACTTCCTGCATATACTCCCAGCGTGGTTCTTTGGGTGTAAGCTTACAACCATCATTTGTACCATATGGTTGTGGAATAGTATTGTCTGTGCAGGCAAAAATTGACTTGTCATATCCCCTTTCGCCAAACTGCCAGATCATCTTAGGCCCGGGGATAGTTAGAAACAGCGAGTTGGCTGCTTCCATTCTGCGTAAAGCAGTGGCTTTATTTTTTACACTATAAGCACCTGAAGAATTTCCAAAGGTGAGGTTTTTATACATGAGTCTTTCCTCGTCATGACTTTCCATGTAGCCAACAAGATAGGGATTGGTAAATCCTCTTTCATTACTATTATAAACGACAGATGAAAGATTAGATTTATTGTTGTCATGATAACCCATGGTTGCTTCATTATAGGCTCTGTTCAAACCTGCTCCACTCCAAAGCAAAAAGCCAAGGTTTTGCAAAGCCTGCTCTTCGTCTTTTGCAGCAAGATGTTCTAAAATGAGATAGGCACCACTGTGATACTTATTGATCGTATCCGCATATTCTTTTAAAATATCGATCCTGCTTTGATCATATGCACTGAATTGACCATCATTTGTCGAGGGCTTTTGCGTGAGACCTTTTGTGAAATCCAACCGGTAGCCATCAATTTTATACTCCTTCAACCAGTGATCAAAAACCCGGTGCCAATAATATTTTGTAACCGCTTTTTCATGGTTAAAATCCTGCCCAAAGCCAAAAGCATGTGGTTGCACTTCATTGAACCAGGGATTGTTGCCAGCGGGCCTGTTCAATGCACTATTCCAATATAGTTGTGCTAAAGGGCTTTGACCAAAGCTGTGGTTGGGCACCATGTCGAGCAAAACTGCCATTTGCTTTTTGTGACAGGAGTCTATAAATTCTTTCAGTTTATTTTTCGTTCCATAATATTTATCCGGTGCAAAGTAGAAAGAAGGATTATAACCCCAACTATCATTACCTTCAAATTCACTGACTGGCATTAGTTCTATGGCATTTATTCCTAAACGTTGCAGATAACTTAGTGTATCGATAACCGTTTGCCAGTTATGCACATTCGTAAAATCTCTCATCAGCAATTCATAGATAATCAGGTTTTGTTTATCGGGCCGGGTAAATGAAGTCGCCTGCCAGTTATAAGTTGGGGCATTGGTTTGTACTACCGTCACATTTCCTGTTGTAAGCCCTGTTGGGTAAACTTTTAATCCCGGGTAAGTGGTTGCATCGATATATTGATCTTCGGGAGATAAAATTTTTTCCGAATATGGATCGGCTATTTTCAACGTACCATCCACCAAATATTGAAAAGCATATTCCTGCGCCGGTGTAAGATTTTTGATAGTGATCCACCAGTAGTTTCCATCAGGAGTTCTATTCATCTGGTAGTTTGCTTGTTCATCCCAATTGTTTCCCGCAAGCTCACCTATCACCGATACCCTGTTCTTCCCTGGTGCATATAATACTAGTGTGACCTCTGTATTGTTAGCATTGTAATTAATGCCGTCCTTAACCTCAGCCGGTAATGGCGCAATGGCAACCCCGCCGGCCACAAAAAACTTTAGAGAATCCCGTTTGATCAAAGAGCCATCGATAGCTTCCGCATATATCACGGTGTTACCGCCTGTTGTTATAGTTGGATTCGCGGAAATAGTTGTAGCCGAAGCTGCAGTTTGTATCAACGTCCCGTTCAAGTACAGGTTCAGAGTAGCCGGCTTATTCGAAGTAGCGGTCAGTGCAATATTATCGCCGGCCGTTTTAGTAAAAGGTTCTGGTTTGGGAATGTATTCAGGCTGAAAAACAGGAACAGTAAAGCGAACAGCAACGTTGCTATCGTACACAGGCACATACATATTACCATTATCAATCGAAACATCAGCATTTCGCTGCACCTTGTTACCCGCAGCATCCCTGAAAAGTATGGCGATGGCCTTGACTGTTTCTCCCGCATTTACATTAAAAAAAGTTCGGGCATTATTTATTGAATAGGACCATTTATTAGTGCCGGCAGCGGTAGCCTGCCCAGCGACATCAGCCATGCCCCACGTGAAACGAACATATTTCCAATCACCTGCGTTCGTGCTGCTGCTTGTAATAAGCCCGATATGCACATAAACATTTCCGGAAAAACCAATTAACCCCTGGTTGCCTTTTGATGCATCGACAGTTATGGTAATATTATCATCATCCTTGGGGAAGGCGGGAGTCCAGGTCAACAACTGAGAATGAACAAGGAGAACACAATGAAGCCATACTATGGCCAGCAGCAATCGTTTCATAAAGCTCGTTTTGGCGTATATATAAATCGAAGGTACAAATATGTACTTATAACACATTAATTTTTCTTGTCCAGGTTTTCGCGAAATCTCATTAAGACCGGCTTCCTAACTTTACAACCAAACAAGCGGGTATGTATTCAAAAGAAGCAACATTAAAAATTCAGAAACAGGCAACGGGATTTATTAAGAGATTGGAGACCGATTCGATAGACAGTAACGAAATTGAGGATTTGCGAAATGTATTGCGCTTCCATGAATACCGGTATTATATCCTGAATGATCCCCTTATTTCAGATTTTGAATACGACCAATTATATAAAGCCCTTGAAAAATTGGAAGAATCAGATCCGTCGCTCATCACGTCCGACTCTCCTACGCAAAGGGTGGCAAAAGGATTAACCAAGGATTTTCCGACGGTTCAACACCTTGTTCCAATGCTTTCCCTTGACAATTCATATAACTCTGAAGATCTGATTGACTTTGACAGAAAGGCAAGAGAGCTTACCGGGTTGAAAGAAATTGAATACTGTGTAGAGCCAAAATTTGATGGCGGCAGCATTTCCCTGATATATGAAGACGATTTCCTGGTTCGTGGAGCCACCCGCGGTAACGGCGTGGAAGGAGATAATATAACTACCAATATTAGGCAGATCAGGAGTATCCCTCTTTCCGCCAAATTTTCGCAATATGGTATACAGCAGATTGAAATACGGGGCGAGGTGCTGATCAATAAGAAGAATTTTGCAAAATACAATGAGCAGCTGATTGAACAAGGTCTGCCGCCATTAGCGAATCCCCGGAATGCAGCTTCGGGGACCCTGCGAATAAAAGATCCAAAAGAAGTAAGCAAAAGAAGCCTTGAAGCTTTTGTGTACAATATCAGTGATGTGACATTACTACCCAAAGCAATTATTCCTCAGCAATTGCAAACACATTCCGGTTCTTTGGAGATGTTATGGGAATGCGGTTTCAGAAGTCCACAACAGGAAAAGAAAGTTTTAAAAGGAATAGACGATGTTATAGCTTACTGTACCGCTTTTGAATCAAAAAGAGATGATCTTCCTTACGAAATAGATGGGATGGTGATCAAGGTGAACGAAGTAGCCCTGCAGGATAAAATGGGCATGACAGCGCATCACCCCCGATGGGCTATTGCTTATAAATTCAAGGCAAGACAGGCTACCAGTAAATTGTTGAATGTCGAATTCCAGGTTGGTAGAACAGGTTCCATCACGCCGGTGGCAAAAATTCAACCCGTTCCTATCGGTGGTGTCACGGTTTCCTCTATCTCTCTTTTTAACGAAGATATTATTAAAGAAAAAGACCTGATGATCGGCGATTCGGTGCTTGTAGAAAGAGCCGGCGATGTAATTCCATATATTGTAAAATCCCTGGCGGATGTAAGAACAGGCAAAGAAACCAAAATCGAATTTCCCAAGACCTGCCCGGTATGCGATAGCCAATTATTCAAGGAAGAAGGTGAAGCAGTGTGGCGGTGCATCAATATAGAATGCCCTGCCCAGGTGGTGGAACGCATTATCCATTTTGTCAGTAAAGATGCCATGGATATCCGGGGTTTTGGTGAGGCCAATGTGAGAAAGTTTTATGAAATGGGTTTGCTGAAAGATATCCCAGGGATTTACGAATTGGATTTTGAAAAGATCGGCAGACTGGAAGGCTTTGGTAAAAAATCGATTGATAACCTGCAATCAGCCATTGATAATTCAAAAAAACAGCCCTTGCACAGGTTGATATTCGGGTTAGGAATCCGTTTTGTCGGCGAAACAACCGCAAAAACGTTGGCACAGGCTATTCACCATTTACTCGATCTGAAAAAGTATTCGTTGGAAGATCTGTTGAACCTTGAAGACATCGGCCCCAAAGTAGCCGGTAGCATTGTCCATTTTTTCAGTAATGAAGACAATATTAGTATGCTGCAAAAGCTGGAATCCATTGGACTGCAACTAAAAAATGAAAAAAAGGAGCATGCCTCAGGAGGCAACCTCGAAGGATTGAGCTTTTTGTTTACCGGCACATTGCCGACGCTTAAAAGAAGCGATGCAGAGGAAATGGTAGAAAAAAATGGCGGTAAAATAGTCGGCAGCGTAAGCAGCAAGCTGAACTACCTGGTAGTAGGTGAAGATGCCGGCAGTAAATTGGAAAAAGCAAAAAAGATAAATACCGTCAAAATCATTTCGGAGGCGGAGTTCTTAAAAATAATTAAAAGCTAAAATCATGTTACAAGTTTCAACGGTGAAATTTTTGAAAGATCTGAGTAGGAATAATAATAAGCCCTGGTTTGATGCGCACCGCCAGCAATATGAAGATGCCAAAAATGATTTTGCGCAGTTCATTCAAACGGTGATTGATAAGCATGCAAAAAAAGATCCGGCGATTGGTCACCTCAAAGCAAAGGACTGCACTTTCCGTATTAATCGTGATGTCCGATTTTCAAAAGACAAATCGCCTTATAAAAACAATATGGGAGCTTACATAAACCAGGGCGGAAAAAAGTCTTTATTAGGGGGTTACTATTTTCACTGCCAGCCGGGTCAAAGTTTTGTAGGTGGGGGTCTCTGGATGCCAATGCCACCGGAACTAAAAAAAGTGAGGCAAGAGATCGATTATAACCTCGATGCATTTAAGAAGATCATTGGCTCAAAAAAATTCAAAGAGGTGTATGGCGGATTGTCGAAAGATGCAGAATATGTCCTGACCAGGGTTCCGAAAGGATATGATCCGGATAACCCGGCCGCGGAGTTTTTGAAAATGAAAAGCTTTGTTGCGATGACACCCATAAAGGATGCAGAACTCGGTTCGAAAGAACTTTTAAAAAAGGTATCAACGGCCTTTGAAACATTGCAGCCCATGTTAGCCTTTATAAATCAAAGCATTGAAGGATAAAAACAGGCTATTCATTTTTGAAATCCCGGGCTTGTGCCCGGGATTTTCTTTTAATTAACAATATAGTTTTTGTATATCAATGTTTAAACATTAATTTTACAGTCTAAAATAAAAACATATGGCAACCTGGACAATTGATACCGCACACTCTGAGATCGGGTTTAAAGTAAAACACCTGGTGATCTCTACCGTTTCTGGAAAATTTAATTCGTTTGAAGGCAAAATGGAAGGAGACCCCGCAGATTTGACAAATACACAAATCTCCTTTACTGCTGATATCGACAGCATTACTACTGGCAATGAGCAAAGAGATGGCCACTTGAAATCGGCAGACTTTTTTGACGCAGCCAGTCATCCAAAACTTAGCTTTAAATCAACGGCAATAGTGCCTAAAGGCGGAAGTGAGTATAAGATAACAGGCGATATGACTATAAAGAATACCACTAAGCCTTTGACATTAAATGTCGACTTTGGTGGCATTGAAAATAATCTTTACGGACAAACTGTTGCCGGCTTTGAAATTACCGGAAAGATCAACCGCCAGGACTTCGGTCTTACCTGGAGCGCAGTTACTGAGGCTGGTGGACTTGTAGTAAGTGATGATGTGAAGCTGGCTATCGATGCAGAGTTGGTAAAACAGAACTAAGAACAAATTCTCCGGATTTGATAAGAAGAAAGAATGCCACTTGCTAAATAAGGCATTCTTTTTTTTATTAAGAAGCCCAACAGACCTGAAATACAGTTTTGGGAATTGCCCTTTGTCGTGTTCTCAGCTATCTTTAAGATCCTCAACATCTTCAGTTTGAGAGCAGCTCTAAGTGTGTACAGTGATAAATTTTGAAAATAGAACCTTAAAGTCTATGACTAGGGCTAAATAGGCACAATGGTTATTCACCCCAATACTTGATTTTCAACTAATCAGGACAATCATTACTATCTTTTCACAATTTAATATCTAAATAAATCGTTAAGTGAATTGCAACCCTTCATACGGGTTTGTATTTTGTTTTCAAATAACTCAACCTTATGAAAAAAACTATACCTTTTCTGCTCTCTATCACCCTTATCATTTCCGTATCCTGCAGCCGCAAACATTATACTTCTTCCTTTTTTGATCAGCAAACAGCCGGGCACAAAATCATTGCAGTATTGCCCTCTGAAATTGTATTGACCGGTAAGAAGCCTGAGCAATTGACAGAAGAGCAAATTGCAAAAATTGAAGAAGAGGAAAGCCGGGCTTTCCAGTTATCGCTTTACAGTAATATTCTTCAATATGCTAATTCAAGAAAATATTATATGTCTGTTGGCGTGCAGGATGTCAATAAAACAATGGCAACCCTGGATGAAAATCACATTTCATTACGTGATTCCTGGAAAATGGATGATAAAAAACTGGCGGATCTGCTGGACGTAGATGCAATTGTAAGAATGCAGGTAAGAAAGAAACGTTATATGAGCGACTATGCTTCGTATGGGGTAACTATTGCACGTGATGTTATCCGACAAACGCCGCTGGGCAATAAACTACCGATTCCACGCAGCTTAGGTAAGACTGAAGATATTTATGCTTACTGTAGTGTGGTGAGCAATAGCGTCACGCTTTGGAATAACAATTATAAAGCCGCAGCCGACTGGGATAATCCCTCCAATGTAATCATAGAAAATATCACCGATAATTTTGGAAGATACTTTCCTTACAAAAAAAGAAGATAAAAAAGAGAAAGACCAGCCAGGCTGGTCTTTTCTTTTTACAATAATCCTTTTTCTACCAGGTATTCAGCGATCTGAACTGCATTGGTTGCAGCGCCTTTCCTGAGGTTATCGCTTACGATCCACATATTTAACGTGTTGGGCTGAGTGTCATCTCTTCTTAATCTTCCTACAAATACTTCGTCTTTTTCATGCGCATCCATCGGCATTGGATATTTTGCATTTGCTGTATCATCCACTACAACGACGCCTGGCGCCGAAGAAAGTAAAGAGGTCACTTCATTCAAATCAAAATCTTTAGCAAACTCAACGTTGGCGCTTTCACTGTGACCACCCATTACCGGTATACGAACGGTGGTTGAAGTAACGCGGATGCTATCATCCCGCATGATCTTTTTTGTTTCGTTCACCATTTTCATTTCCTCCTTGGTATAACCATTATCCAGAAAAACATCGATTTGAGGAATCACATTCAGATCAATTGGATATTTGTAAGCCATTTCCCCCTGCACACCGTTGCGTTCGTTCATCAATTGGTTCACGGCTTTTACACCGGTTCCGGTAACACTCTGATAAGTGCTCACCACGATTCTTTTAATACCATATTTTTTATGCAGCGGATTTAATGCCACTACCATTTGAATAGTGGAGCAGTTAGGATTCGCAATAATCTTATCTTCTTTGGTCAGTGCATCCGCATTGATCTCGGGAACCACCAATTTTTTTGTCGCATCCATTCTCCATGCAGATGAGTTATCAATAACCGTGATCCCGGCTTTTGCAAATTTGGGAGCCCATTCCAATGAAGTGCCGCCGCCGGCAGAAAATAATGCTACAGCAGGCTTGGCAGCAATAGCATCGGTCATGCTAACGACCTTGTATTTCTTTCCCTTGAATTCAATTTCTTTCCCAACTGATCTTTCAGATGCAACCGGCAACAGCTCCGTTACCGGGAAATTTCTTTCAGCCAATACCTGTAACATTTTGGTGCCTACTAGTCCAGTGGCCCCTACTACTGCAACTTTCATTTTTTGGTTCCCCCAGCTTCTCCCATGGGAGAAGGTTTTTTGTTATTTAATAAAAATGTCTTCAAATTTTACATGCCATAAAAAAGCAGGCCTTCCGGATGGAAGGCCTGCTAAACTTTTATATGGTTACATACATAACGCCGCAAACCTTCCATCAGGAATGTTTCTTTATGCGTTTTGTATGCTTCATCATTTTCATGCTGCGCAAAAATAGGTTGCCATTTCATTAAGTCCAAATTCTTCCTGGCTATTTTTCTAAAAAGGGATTGATTAAATTAGGGCTCATGAAATCTTCGCTGCTGCTTAGCCTTATTCTTTTACTTACAACTGTTGTATTTGCCCAAAACCGCTATGATGTAGTAATAGATGAAATAATGGCTGACCCTTCGCCATCAATTGGATTACCGGGTAACGAATGGGTTGAATTGAAAAATACAAGTTCTCTGCCCATTAACCTGCAGGGCTGGCGTATAGGTGACAGCAATGGTCAAAGTGGACCGATTCCCAATTTTCTACTACAACCCGATAGTATAGTAATCATTTGTACCGGCAGCGCTGTTGCAGCAATGTCAACCTTTGGGAACACCATTTCGGTGACCAGTTTCCCCTCATTAGATAATGACGGCGAAGAAGTAGTGCTGAAATCTTCAGATGGTACGATCATTCATGCAGTAAGTTATAAAGCTGGCTGGTACCAAAACGAATTAAAAAAACAAGGTGGTTGGACACTCGAAATGATTGATCCGCATAATCCCTGCTCTGGTATCTCTAACTGGAAAGCAAGTATCAATACACAAGGTGGAACTCCCGGAACGATCAATTCAGTTGATGCGGTGAATAATGACCAGCAGTCGCCGGAGTTAATAAATGCATTTGTAAAAGATAACTCAACAATCATTCTTTCATTTAATGAACCCATTGATAGTTTGAGTGGTATTTCGCTGGCCAATTATGGGATGGATGGAGGTCTCGCTCTAAGCAGTGCAGAAGTTTTATCACCATCATTTTACCAGGTAATGTTAAAAACAATCAATCCTATTGAACAAGATAAAGTTTATGTCGCCACCGTCAACAGCATTACCGATTGTAAGGGCAATACAATAAGTGTAAAAAACACAGCGAAGTTTGGCCTGCCGGTAGACGCTATTGCCGGCGATATTATTGTTAATGAGATTTTGTTTAATCCCCGTTCGACTGGTTATGACTATGTTGAATTGTATAACAAGAGCAACAAAATTGTAGATGCCGCTAAGCTATATGTCTCAAACCGAAATAACAGTGGCGGGATTAACTCCATAACCCAGTTAAGCATCAGTCCTTTTTATCTTTTTCCAGGCGATTATATTGTAATCACGGAAGATGCGGATAACCTCGCACTCAATTATCTTGTTCAAAATCCGGATGCAGTTCTTGGCGTTTCGTCGCTACCCTCTTTTCCGGATGACGAAGGTTTTGTGGTGGTATTAAATCAACAAGGCGAGGTAATTGATGAGGTTAACTATTCAGCCGATTGGCACTTTAAATTAATCGATAACGCAGAAGGCATTTCTTTGGAAAGAGTAGATGCGGATGGTGCATCTCAATATGCAGACAATTGGCATTCGGCAGCTTCCACGGCTGGTTTTGGGACACCGGGTTATAAAAATTCTCAATTCAAAAACCAGCAGGCTATTTCAGCAACCATTCAGGTGACACCCAAAGTCTTTTCACCGGATAATGATGGTTTCGATGATATCGCTTCCATCCATTATAAAATCAGCGAGCCGGGCTATGTTGCCAATATCACTATTTTTGATGCAGCAGGTCGGCCGGTAAGAAATCTTGTTCGCAATGGAACGATGGCGATAACAGGATACTGGAATTGGGATGGACTGAATGATAAGGGCTTAAAGCTTCCCATTGGCACTTATATTTTATTTACTGAAATATTCAACCTGCGGGGAAAGAAAGAGAGGTTTAAGAATACAGTGGTGCTGGTACGAAAATTAAACTAAGTCTTAAAATCCAGAGCCGAAATGAGTAAATTTGATAAGTTGGTACAGAAAGTTCTTTCTGGAGTTTCAGACAGGAATATCGAATTTAAGGATTTATGTAACCTGCTTGAAACATTAGGTTTTAATAACCGGACCAAAGGCAGTCACCATATTTAAGGACGGAGTAACAAAAATAATAAACCTGCAGCCTGAAAATAACAAAGCAAAACCTTACCAGGTCAAACAAGTAAGAGAACTACTTATTAAATACAAACTAGTACCTGCAAAAGATGAATAGCAAATACGAGATTATTTTATACTGGAGCAAAGAAGATAATGCTTTTATAGCCGAAGTGCCTGAACTAGCAGGTTGTGCGGCAGACGGGAAAACTTATGCCGAAGCTTTGGAAAATGTGCAAATGATCATTGCAGAATGGATAGAAACAGCTCAATCTCTTGGCAGATCTATTCCTGAACCTAAAGGTAAATTGATGTACGCCTGATTTTATCAGTTTAGGCATGATCAAAAGATGTAGCCACTATCTCTGGGTTTTCAACCTGCTGAATCTGGTCCGGAGAGACATCTTCAAAATACAATTCCAATGCTTCTGTAAGGTTTGCCAAAGCCTCCTCTCTTGTTTCGCCAAAACTTGAAACTTCAACATTCAGGCATTGAGCTACAAAATGTTTTCCCTCCTGCCACACTATATTTTGCAATGACACCTGCATGCTTCACATTTTTCCAAATTTAACAAAAAAGCCCGGTTAGTACCAGGCTTCATAATACTTTATCAAATTGTTTTCCTACACCAGCTCAATCTCAAAATTAACCAACTCCTTAAACTGCTGTATCCTTCTTTCAATATCTTCTTTGGTGATCTCCTTCAATCTTGTGGCGCCAAATTTTTCTACACAAAAACTTGCCATCGCGGAGCCCACGATAATTCCTCTCTTCATATTTTCAAAAGAGATATCACCCGTCTTTGCCAAATGACCAATAAAGCCACCGGCAAAAGTATCACCGGCTCCTGTTGGGTCAAACACATCTTCCAGCGGTAAAGCAGGAGCAAAAAAGACGTTATCGCCATGGAAAAGTAAGGCTCCATGTTCTCCTTTTTTAATGATCAGGTATTTCGGGCCCATGGTCAAAATAGTTTTGGCGGCTTTCACCAGAGAAAACTGGCCGGTCAACTGGCGGGCTTCCGCATCATTTACCATCAGCAGGTCTACATGTTTCAACACCTCTTCCAAATCAGGCATTGCGGACTCCATCCAAAAGTTCATGGTGTCCATGACAATCAGCTTTGGCCTTTGCTTCAGTTGTTTAATTACATTCAGCTGGATTGCCGGCACCAGGTTTCCCAGCATCAGAAACTCGGCACCCTGGTATGAATCCGGAATAACAGGATTAAAATCCGCCAACACATTCAGGTCGGTAATGAGTGTGTCCCGGCTGTTCATATCCTCATGATAGCGGCCGCTCCAGAAAAACGATTTTTTGTCCGGTACGATCTCCACTCCTTCCAATTGAACACCACGTCTTTTCAGCTCTTCCATTTCTTCTTGTGGAAAATCAAACCCAACAATGGAAACCTGTTGTACAGGCTTTACAAAATTGGCTGCTGCATAAGCAACATAAGTAGCGGATCCGCCCACAATTTTATCGGTTTTGCCAAAAGGGGTTTCTATTGCGTCAAAGGCCATGGTACCAACGGCGATCAGGGACATGCGGTTAAATTATTAAGAATGAATAAAAAATTTCAGCGGGCAATATTACAGCAAATACGGCAAAGAGGGGTTGAGAATTGGCAATAATGCCAAAACTCCGGATAAAGCCGGAGAGCCACTTTCAATTGCCATTATTGACTTCAATTACCATCAACTACTTATCTTTGGGTATGGCCAAAGCACAGCGACGCAAAGCGTCCAAAAAAGAACTGATTCTCGAGAAAGCGGCTGCCATGTTTCGCCAAAAAGGATTTGCTGCCACATCAATGCGTGACCTTGCCGAAACAGTTGGTATTGAAGCTGCCAGCTTGTATAATCACATCCGCTCAAAAAACGAAATATTGGAAGCCCTCTGTTTCGATGTAGCAAACCGGTTTAACACCAATATGGCATTGATTGAAGCCAGCCAGCAAAATTCGATTTCAAAGATCGAAACGCTTTTACGGTTTCACATCCAGCAAATGGTGGAGCGATATGAAGAAGTGTATGTAAGTGACCGGGAATGGAAGCACCTCGAAGAACCTTATCTCTCCAATTTTCAAAACCAGCGTAGCACTTACCGGAAAAGATTTGCTTCCATCATTGAAGAGGGTATGCAAAAAAATGAAATCCGTAGAATTGATGCCCCTACTGCTGTTTTGATCATGCTGCACGCCGTTAGCGGTATCGAATCATGGCACCGGTCCAAAGCGAAGATCAGCGCATCAGAGCTGGAAGACAATATGGTCATGATCATGATCGATGGCTTGCGTAAACAAGGTTGATTGATGTCCATTCATTTTCACTCTCTCCGTATAAAAGAAATCAGGAAAGAAACTCCCGAATGCGTGTCAGTGGTGTTTGATATTCCTGAACGGCTAAAAGAAAATTTTCGCTTTAAGCAAGGACAAAGCCTGACCATGAGAATAGGCGGTGGCAATGAAGAAGTAAGGCGAACTTACTCTATATGCAGCAGTCCTTTTGATAATGAACTAAGAGTAGCCATCAAAAAAGTATCGGGCGGCCAGTTCTCTACTTTTGCTAACGACCGGTTGAAGGACGGTGATCTGCTGGAAGTAATGGAGCCTGTCGGAAAATTTTATACCGAGCTTGACCCACTCCATAAAAAAAAATATCTCGCTATTGCAGCCGGCAGTGGCATCACTCCTGTTCTTTCATTAATTAAAACAACATTGGCTGCAGAACCGCATAGTCATTTTACACTGGTATATGGCAATCGAAACAGGTCGTCTATTATTTTTTTTGAAGAACTGGAAAGCTTAAAAAATAAATACCTGCAGCGCTTCAATTTCATTAATATCCTGAGCCGCGAAAGGACAGATATTCCTCTCCATTATGGCCGCATAAATATGGATAAGCTGGTGGAGCTCGGAAAACTAGTTGATTACTCCCGCATGGATGAAGCATTTCTCTGCGGTCCCGAAGAAATGATCTTTGCTGCCAAAGAGTTTTTGGAACAAAAAGGACTGGATAAAAAGAATATCCATTTTGAATTGTTTACGACACCCGGAGCGAAGAAGTCAGAAGTGAAAGGGGAAAAAAGGGAACTCCCTGCTGAGTCACCAAAGAGCAAAATAACCGTTAAGTTGGATGGCAGAGCATTTGATTTTGATTTGGGCTTTAGTGACGAAGCCATCCTGGATGCAGCCTTAAAACAAGGGGCTGACCTTCCTTATGCCTGCAAAGGTGGTGTTTGCTGCACCTGCAAAGCCAAATTGGTAGAAGGCGAAGTGGAAATGGAAGTACACTGGGGATTGGAAGATGAAGAAATTAAAGAAGGTTATATACTTACCTGTCAGTCGCATCCCAAAACCGATAAAGTGGTGGTTGATTTTGATGAAAGATGATCAGAAGAGTCTGTGTTACCTTACAGTTTCAACAATATCCTGTCCGAATTGTATCAAGTAATCATTGTTGTCATAAACTGCAAATTCTCTCATGCCATATTCAAAGTTCTCAATCGGATAACAAATTTTTACTTTATCTTTTACCGTATTCCAAATTTCATCAACGTTGTCTGTGTTGAAATAAAAAGACCCTGTAAAAGTGGATTTGTCAAATGGTATGTGGTCATTTGGTTTGCTAATCATCAGGTCTGCATTGTCAAGTTGCACCCTTGCCCAACCGTAATCAGGTTCGTTTGCTAAGCAGGTAAATCCAAGTATCTGCACGTAAAAGTCCACCGTTCTTTGCAGATCGGTAGTATAAATCATCGGTGTCAGCTTATTAGTTTTCATAGTCATATTTATTTGTTGAACTGTTTTTGAATCTGCCAAGCGGTTGCATGTCCGAAATTTTTTCTAAAAGTCAGCACGGAACTGTGCCACGAGATAAATCTATTTTCGTAAAACTTCTTTACTACGACTACCAGACAAATGTTCCCACACTATTTGCCGGCAATACCGGTGATGTCCACTTGCCTTTGAATTTGATGTTGAAAGTTGTTGCCGAACTACCATCATTTAATACGATCAAAACCTTTTTCTTCTCAGGTGTTTCGAAAGCTACGCTGTAAAGACTTCCATAAT
Organism: Terrimonas pollutisoli; assembly: GCF_029360765.1. GTDB lineage: Bacteria > Bacteroidota > Bacteroidia > Chitinophagales > Chitinophagaceae > Terrimonas_B > Terrimonas_B pollutisoli. The sequence goes on from NZ_JARKNA010000015.1 coordinate 106,702, forward strand.
TGTTGCTGGCTACTCTTACGGATCCGGCGGGCACAAATTTAGAAGCATGTGCAATAATATAGTAAGATACATTTCTTGAAACAGAACTGCTGATCGTCAAAGCACCTTTGCATTGTGTGCAACCACCGGGTGTGTGCGGACCAAAGTTAGGATCGTTGGCCAAATTCCACTCGAGTGCAATCCGGCTCCAGTTCCGCATGGAACCGATAACGATATTTTTTATATGCCATTTCAAATCACCTTCAAACCCACCGGTTGACGATGTCCATTGTTCTGTGAAATAAACATTTTTATCCTGGTGTGCATTGCGAACCGTGGACAAGGCGCTGATATCGCCTGCATACAAATGAAAAGCCGAGCCATCTACAAAAGCTTTGGCAGCAGCATCATTTAATATCGTTAGCGGGTATTCCGGTTTATCGCAATTGTGATCATACACAATAATCTTTGTGGAAATATTGGCCGCTTGAAAAGCCGGTCCCAAACTGTTTTTTATAAAATCTCTTTGTTGCTCTGCTGTCATCAATAAACTGGGATTATTACCCGGATGCAGTGGTTCATTTTGTGGTGTAATCGCATCAATGGTTATGCCCTCCGCTTTCATTTGTTGTACATATTTTACAAAGTATTGGGCATATACATCATAGTATTCTGCTTTTAAACTTCCCCCTATAGAACTACCATTATCTTTCATCCAAACAGGCGGCGTCCAGGGACTTCCCAAAATTTTGATGCCTGGATTGATGGCTAGAATTTCCTTCAGCAAGGGAATTAGCCCTGTGCCTCCTGCACGATCCGGGTCGAGACTAAAGTTGGCCAAGCCAGGGTCCGTTTGCCCCACAGGCATATCATCATAAGTATAAACCGATGCACTCAGATCAGAAGCACCGATACTTATTCGAAGGTAGCTGATGCCAATTGAGTTCGCATCTTTTCCAAAAAGCTCCTGTAGTAAACTGGCTTTGGAATTTGCGGGCAGACTATAAATCAATGTCGCACTCCCGCTGGTTAGTGTATAGCCAAATCCATCCACAGATTGGTATCGCAGGGTGGTATCAACTGTTATTTCGGGGTTTGAGTTAGCAACTGTATTAAAGGCCAAAACACCGGCCTGTTTTTGCAGGAGGATGCTTTGATCACCTTTTGTCAGCCAAAAATCAACTTCGTTTATACCTGCGGGTGGCGTTGGTGTTGTTCCGCCAGTGCTACCCTTGTCCTTCGAACAGCCTCCATATATACTTATCAAACCTATGATAGTAATTATAAATAATCGTAGTTGCATAGAAACGAATTTTTGGAGCATCGGCAAAATTTATATGTTAAGAGAATCACGTCGTTCTTATATCGGTATTAATAGGTGTTTTTATATAAATTATCGAACCTCGTGCCGGCAGCTTTTTTTAAAGGAATTTGTAATCCGCCGGTTTGCTGCAGCCAGTTGAAGAGCTCAGTTCGCAAGGTTGTTCCAGTTTTTTGATAGCTGGTATCACGTATAAGATTGTTTATTTCATAGGGATCAGCCTGCAGGTCGTATAATTCATTAATATCCCAAACACCATTGTAATAAATGTATTTGTAACGATCAGTGCGAATAGCAAACATGGTTGGTGTTTGCGGAAAGGCCGCCTCCCAGTAATATTCATAAAATACCTTATCTCTTGACCACGGGCTATTTTTTCCTTTCAGTATATCGGCAAAAGAAAAACCTTGCATTTGACCAGGCTTGTTAATACCTCCCAGCTCTAAAAAGGTCGGCGCTAAATCAACATTCATGATGATCTGCTCCACCACTGAATTTGGTTTTATCGTACCTGGCGCCCAAACCAACAATGGCACCCGCATGGATTCTTCATAAGCATGCCGCTTGTCGATCAATCCATGCTCACCAAATGAAAATCCATTGTCGCCCATGTAAACAACCATCGTATTGTTTTGCAGTCCCTGTGCAGTAACCCATTCGAGTACCTTTTGAACACTTTCATCTACGGCTTGCAGAGTTTCAAGATACCGGCGATAAAACTCATCAAACTGTATAAAACCATGATACATGTAATCGACCCCGTGCCAACTATAGCGTTGATTGCGTACCCATTTCGGGATATCACGATAATTCACTTTTGTGTGCGGAGTTGTAACAATACCGTATGTTTTACTACTGTCGGTTGCTGTTAAATACATAGACGATGGACAAACCACAGGTATGTTAGCATATTTATTTGCGTGTCTTTTGGCCGGGTAAAACTCCGCATGCACTCCTTTATGTGACAGGTAAAGAAAGAATGGTTTGTTCTTATTTCGCCCATCCATCCATTGAATAGCATAATCAGTCAGCAGATCGGTCACATAACTTCCTTCCGGTTGTTTTACGCGTTTACCATTGATATTAAACGTTGGATTATTGTAAACACCCCGCCCCTGGAAACTAAGCCAGTAATCAAATCCCGGTTGCGGCTGGTCATCCGTATTGCCCATATGCCATTTACCCATGAAAGCTGTTTGATAACCCTTCTTCTGCATATAGGATGGAAAAAATACAAGATTGCGGGGCAAAACAGCTTCATTATCTACCACGGTATGCGTATGAGCATACTGACCCGTCAATATAGACGCACGGCTGGGTGAGCACAATGCCGTTGAAACGAAGGCATTTTTTATATGAGCACCTTCTTTGGCCATGCGATCCATGCCCGGAGTTTCTAATCCCTTTATTTTATTCATGAATCCCATGGCATCATAACGGTGATCATCTGCAAGGATGAAGATGATGTTCATCGGCTTTTGTTTGGGCGCCTGTGCAACTGCGGAATGATGAAACAAAATAAAAGCCAATAAAAAGTAGCTGACCTTATGCATACATATAATTTTGCCCTTTGTCCAACACTTAGTTCAATTTAAAATCCGCTTCTTTTACGTCGCGGCTGTTACCGCCAATAAAGACTTTAAAATCTCCGGGCTCTGCTACATATTTCAGGTCGTAGTTATAAAACTTAAGATCGTCAACCGAAATATCAAATGAAACCGTTTTGGCTTCCCCGGCTTTCAATTCAATTTTTTGAAACCCTTTTAACTCTTTCACTGGTCTCGTACTGCTGCCTACCAAATCACGGATATATAACTGCACTACTTCCTTTCCATCTTTGTTGCCAGTATTGGTGACAGTAACAGCGGCACTAATCTTTTTCCCTGCACTTAAGGAGGAACTGCTCAGCTTTATGTCGCTGTAAGAAAAACTGGTATAGCTTAAGCCGTAACCAAATGGATAAAGCGGATCATTTGAAACGTCTAAATAGTTAGAGCGGAATTTTTGGAACCACTTTCCTTCCGGCAAGGGCCGTCCGGTATTTTTATGATTATAAAAAATGGGCACCTGTCCCACATTCTGCGGGAAAGTGGTACTCAATTTCCCGGATGGATTTACATCACCAAACAATACATCAGCAATCGCATAACCGGCTTCTGATCCGCCGAACCAAACATTGAAAATAGCGGGCACATTCTCCTGTTCCCATTTCAGCGCCAGTGGACGGCCCGTGAACAACATTAATACCACCGGTTTGCCCGTTTTCAATAAAGCCTTTAGTAATTCCTTTTGAATGGCTGGTATTTCTATGTTAGTGCGGCTACTGGCTTCACCACTCATTTCCGCAGCTTCGCCCAATGCGGCAACAATCACATCAGCCTGGTTGGCTATAGCAACTGCTTCCTGTAGTATTTCGCTGGCTGGTCGACGATCTCTTTTCAAAGATTTACCAAACATGGTTCCTCTTTCTTCTATCAAACTATCTTCGTCCAGGTTAGAACCTTTGGCATATAAAATTTTCGCATTGCTGCCGGCTACTTCCGTCAACCCCTTGATCACAGAAATGGATTTTGAAAAATTCGCTGCTACACTCCATGTTCCCGTCATATTCTCTGTTGCATCGGCCAATGGCCCTATCAATGCGACAGTGCCGCTTTTTTTCAATGGCAGGATATTGCCCTGGTTCTTTAATAATACAAAACTTTCAGCCGCTATCGCTCTTGCTTCTTTCCGGTGAGCATCGGTGAAAATTTCTGTCTTTGCACGGTTCTCATCGCAATAGCGGTAAGGATCATCAAACAAACCCAGTTTATATTTTGCTTCCAAAATTCTCCGGCATGCTGCATCGATCTGTGCCATCGTTACCTTACCTTCTTTCAATGATTTTTGAGTGGTGGTTAAAATGCCTTCTCCCACCATGTCCATATCGATACCCGCCATCAATGCTCTTGCAGAAACGGTCTGCAGATCGCCGATGCCATGGTCAACCATTTCATTAATGCCGGTATAATCCGTAACAACAAAACCTTTGAAGCCCCATTGCCTGCGAAGCACATCTGTCAGCAACCATTTATTCCCGGTTGCCGGCACACCATCTATTTCATTAAACGATGCCATCACAGATCCTACTCCGGCATCTACTGCCGCTTTATAAGGAGGAAAGTACTCATTGAACATCCGCTGGCGGCTCATATCCGTTGTATTATAATCACGCCCAGCTTCAGCAGCGCCATATAGTGCATAGTGTTTTACGCAAGCCATGATTGTATTATTTTTGGAAAGATCGGTTCCCTGGTAACCTCTGACCATTGCTTTCGCTATTTGCGAACCGAGATAAGCATCTTCACCACTGCCTTCAGAAATACGGCCCCATCGTGGATCACGGGAAATGTCAACCATGGGAGAAAAAGTCCAGTTAATGCCATCCGCACTGGCTTCCCGGGCGGCAATCTGCGCACTGCGCTCTACTAATTTCATATCCCACACGCAGCTCATACCTAACGGTATCGGAAACACAGTTTCATAACCATGTATCACGTCCATACCAAACAACATGGGTATTTTCAACCGGCTTTTTTCAACCGCCAGCTTTTGTACTTCTTTGATTTTGGCCACCGATTTTATATTAAACAAACCACCCACTTTTCCCTGTTCAATTTTTTTGGCAATATCAGAACTGCTTGCCTGGCCAGTAGTGATATCACCAGCACCGGGTAAATTCAACTGACCGAGCTTTTCTTCCAGTGTCATTTTTTTCATCAGTCCGTCGATAAAGGCTTTCATCTTTGCATCCTGCGAAGACTGCGCTGATACATTCAATGAAATGATGACGAGCAGGCCAATGGTTAATTTGTATAGCAATTTCATACTGGTTGATTTTATCAATTCAATAAATGTGGTTCGATGAGTTTTTGCCAGATAGCATATCCCCTGGCCGTCATGTGTAAATTGTCTTCCACAAAAAATTCCTGTTCTGGCTTTTTATCCTGACCAAGCATCGGGTTCCACACATTTACAAATACTGTATTTTTATTTTTCTTTAAAAATTTCCTGATGAGTTCATTGGCTCTTGTCATGCGATCCCGCATCTCCCAGCGGGATGGACTTGGCTTAAACGAAACAAACAAAATGGGAACGTCCGGTAGCTTTGAACGGATCAGTTGAAAAAGAGTTTTAAATCTATCGAGTGCCATTTTTGCCGTCACCGTATCCGATGAAGCAATATCGTTTTCACCACAATAGATAACGATCTGTTTGGGCTGATATGGAAAGATGATATCATCCGCAAATCGTATTACATCCACCAATGTTGACCCACCGAAGCCGCGGTTAATAATTGGATGTGATGGAAAATATTGCTGCACATCTGTCCAGCGGGTGAATGATGAACTTCCCACAAACAGAATCGCATTTTTTGGCGGAAAAGAAAGGGAGTCCGTCTTTTTGAAAGCCTGGATATCATTCCAGAAAGCAGGCTTTTGATCCTGTGCGATTAAAGCCCCGGAACATAAAAACAGTAGCAATAAAGCTTTTATCTTTCGCATTCTTCAAAAATTTGTCTGCTTCAAACTTATTTAACTTCTATCGTCTTTGTTCTTTCAGATACGCCGTTTTCATTCACCGCTTCAATACTGTAGTAATAGGTTTTTTGCGAATCCATCGCTTTCATCCAGTATTCATTGTTGGCATGTATCATGATGCTGTTATACAATTTGTTCGGGTGAGTGCCGTAATAAATATTATAGGCGAATGCATTGTCAACCGGTTTCCATTTGATGAAAGCGCTGCGCTTATCTTTTTCTGTTCTCAGCACGATAAATCCCTGCACAGGGTCCGGCTTTTCGCCGTTTCCATTACCAAAAACCCTAAATCCGCTAATAGCAAATTTGCCGGCCGGCATATGAATATTCTCCAACCTGATAAATTTTGCCTGTACTGGCTTATCCAGTTCTACATATTCATGCGGCACATCTGTTTTGTTATTGCTTTTATCAACCAGCATCTTCCATTTCTTACCATCGATTGAATAAGACAGTTTGTATTGATGAAATGTACCAATCGTCTTTCCTAAAAAAATTGTGTCCATTTCTTTAGGAAAGGCTACATCCTGGTCGGCATAGTTGATTTGGATCGCATTGACGGTAGAAACATTCCCCAGGTCTGTTTGAATCCACTCGCCTTTATTTCCTGACACTGCACTCCAGTAAGTTTTTGCAAGTTCATCTCCCGCATGATTGGCAACATATCCTCCCAGCGTGGACGAAACCTGTACAGGCTTATTATAATTAAGCAGCATCCATCCGGTAAAAGCCCCATCCGGCCTCCCCGAAGGGGAAGAGACCATCGCACTAACCCCGCTTTTCGGAGAGTTTTTATTATTGGCAGCATCTTGTATAAGCGAGGGCTGTGAGTTAGCTGTTCCTTCCCCTTTGGGGGGAAGGTTAGGATGGGGGCCGTAATGCGGGTAATCGCCAAAGGTTGTATTACAATACATCACATCATCTTTATCAAAACCCGCGGGCCATATTCCAAGTCGCCTTTCAAAAGTATTCTTCACGGAGATTACGGTAGTAGAAATATGCCAATACTTTTTGTAATTATCCTGGAAAGTGGCTCCGTGTCCTGCCCCCCTTACAAAGCCTCCCAGTTTAAAACTTAGAGGGTCAGATTGGGCTTCAAAAGGGCCAAGAGGACCACTACCCACCAGCAATCCGTCTGCATAACCGCTAAACTCCGTACCAGGTGCACCGTATTGCAAATAATACTTGTCCTTATATTTTGTCATATGCGATCCTTCAATAAACGGATCGAGAAAAGTATTGTCCATGTATTCGCCGAAACGCTGCCAGCCATATCGCCAATGCTCGAGCAGGTACATTTCTTTGCGGGTACCGATTGGCTGAAATGTTTTCCGATTCAGCTCAATACCATACATGGGATATTTATTACTACTTCCATTATACATATAAAGCCTTCCGTCATCGTCGGTAAAAAAAGAAGGATCCCAACCACCTATTTCAAAGGAATCAACCAGTGGTTTCCATTCATTGGCTTTGGGATTGGTGCTCATCCACAAGGTAAACTTGCTTGTATAAGTAGAACCAAATACCAGCATGGTGTCACCTATTATACCTACTGCAGGTGCACAGAGTTCATCATAAGTGCCGGTATTCCATGGACGAAGAAATTTTTTTGAAATAAAATTCCAGTTCAGCATATCATTACTCCACCAGTAGCCCCATTGATTGGTAGAGAATAAATAATAGTCGCCTTTATAGTTGACTATGACAGGATCTGCCGTAGCCCGATGTCGTCCCCATTCACTGAAGTTGGGAATCGGAGTATAACCATAATCAATATTGATGGGGTTGCAATATGTTTTTTGTTGCGCCAACACAACAACACTGTTTATCAAAATGCACCCTGCTAAAATTGTTTGTTTTATCATTCCCGTAAATTGAATCAGTTATAAATTGCCTTTTTTTAATTCATTGTATGCATGATCAACCGCTCTTGCGGTTAATGCCATATACAAAATGGAAGGACTTTGATTGCCGGTACTCGTCATGCAAGCTCCGTCAGTGACAAAAACATTCTGACAGGCATGCAACTGGTTCCACTTATTTAATAATGAAGTAGCGGGGTCATTACCCATTCTCACGCCACCCATTTCATGAATATCAAGACCCGGAGCTTGTTTCGAATCATAGGTGCTAATGTCTTTTGCGCCGGCTTTTTCCAACATGGCCACGCCTTCCTGCATAAAATCCTTTAATAGTTTTTCATCATTATCATCGTAGCCAACTGAAGTGATAAGTAATGGAATTCCCCATTGATCTTTTTGATCGGTGCTCAACCGGACCTGATTGGTTGCTTTAGGAATTGTTTCACCCTGCATGTACATATAAATCGTCCATCCACCTGGTTCGCAAAGCCCCTCTTTGAATTCAGCACCAATGCCCTCCGGGCTTCCATAAAACTTTTTCTCCCGTGATGCTGCTGAAAATATGACGTAACCTCCTGTGAAATCTGTTTCTTGTTTTTTAAGATTGCGAAAATTAGGGATCACACATTCAACAGGCCGACCAGGTGTATAATAGGAATCAAGAAAGCCATCAAACCGGGCACCCATGCTGCCGCGATAGTTGTGAAAGCAAATATATTTTCCCAACAATCCATTATCGTTACCCAAGCCATCCGGAAAACGATTGGAAGTCGAATTGAGTAAAATAAGATTGCTGTTTAGGGCAGAGGCGTTGACAAAAATTATTTTGGCAAAAAACTCAGTGGCTTCTTTTGTATTGGCATCAATTACTCTTACACCAATGGCCTTTTTCTTTTTTTCATCATAAATAATGGAGTGCACTACGGAGTGAGGACGAACAGCCAGGTTTCCTGTTTTAGCAGCCCAGGGCAATGTTGCGGTAACGGAACTAAAATAACCACCGAAGGGGCAACCACGCATACATAAGTTTCTGTTCATGCATTGCCCTCTTCCCTGCTGCTTGTGTATTTCGGTTGGCTCTGTAAGCTGCGCCCATCTGCCTGAAATATAATGACGGCCAAAACCGTCCCAGAGGCTTTTCCGCATATGTTGCTCTACTGCATTGAGATCATAGGCCGGCAAAAACTCTCCGTCCGGCATAGATTCAATTCCCTCTTTGCTACCACAGATGCCAGTGAATTTTTCAGCATGACTATACCACGGCGCAATATCATTATAACGGATTGGCCAGTCTATTCCATAGCCATACCGCAATGGCGCGGAAAAATCCCATTCACTCCACCGTTGACAACTTCGCCCCCAGGTTAATGATTTACCGCCGACCTGGTAACCCCTGATCCAGTCGAATGGTTTTTCCTGCACATAGGGATGATCCTTATCTTTTACAAAGAAATGAGCGGTGTCTTCTCCATAACCAGCCGCTTTTGTGATCAATGGATTGTCCTTTTTTGTTGCTTCCGTTATCCATCCGCGATGCGGTAGTTCCCATCGCTGTTTATCATAAGTTGGATAATCTTTGATATGTTCAATATTTCTTCCCCTTTCCAGCACCAGCGTTTTCAATCCTTTATCACAAAGTTCCTTAGCGGCCCATCCACCACTGATACCACTGCCGATAACAATGGCGTCAAAAGTATTTTGTTCTTTGCCTTTGCTGTTAATATGAATATCCAGGGTATCCGGCATTTCTATTTTTTATTTTGAATGTTTGAAGAGCAAATGATCAACACTATATTTTCCGCTTCCTGTGAAAAAGAAAACCATCCCCAGTAATACAAATAAAAACGGATGCTGGTCTTCGTACCAAACTTTTCCATGTCCTACAAAAAAAGAAACGTACAACATCGTGCAAACCAGGAAAAGAGATCCCAGTCGCGTTAGAAAACCAATAGCAATCATTATCCCCGCTACCAACTCTGCAATCTTCCCCAGATACACCATAAATGCAGGTGAGGAAAAACCTTTGAAAGATTCCCAGGTTAGGTACTCCTTCATTTTTCCTTCATCAAATACTTCCCATCCATGATATACCATGAACAAACCAACAACAATACGCACAAAAGCCAGACCAGCTTCCGGCCATAGCGGAGAGGGTGAAAACAATTTATTCATTGACGAAACGGTTTAAACGATTGGCCATTTAAACTTACTCTTCAGCTTTACCTTCATGCCTGATGCCGACGATTTCCTGGCGGCTTCTATTATCTCCAGCACATGCAAGGCATGTTCAACATTGATCAGTGGTTCGGTATGATTGATGATTGATTCACCCGTTTTTGTTGCACCTTCCTGCCACACATATCCACCCTTATCCGTGCTCATCAGTTTGGGTGCTTCATCCCAGGAATTGTCGAGTATAACACCATTGGTTTCCCAGTCATAACCGATCAATCGCATATTACCCTTATCGCCATAGATTTGAATAGAATGCAAAGATTGATTGCCTGCTTCGTGACCATGCGGATCAAAGAAATTGAAGCCACACATCACATGGCTGATAACTCCCTTATCATGCTCTAACAAAACATGTGCATTGTCTTCTGCTTCCACCTTTATTGATCCTTTATCATCTACTGTTCTCTCTGGTTTCACAATGCTTAACATGGCCATTACACTTTTAGCTGGCCCAAGCAAGCCTGTAAGTGTAGCCATATTATATACTCCCAGATCGGGCATACTGCCGCCCAGTTTCTCATAAAAGAAAGCACTCCAGGTAGGACCTGTATGACCATACTGTCCATGAGCACTGGCAACTTTTCCAATTTTTCCTTCCTGTATGCATTTGCTCATAAAAGCAAATTGTGGGCTGTTTACTACGGCGGGTGCTCCCCAAATACGAAGTCCTTTACTTTTTGCAAGATCCAATAAGGCTTTACCCTCTGCATAGGTGTTTGCCATCGGCTTTTCACTCCATACATGTTTGCCAGCCATCAAAGCTTTCTTGTTGAGCTCACCATGCACCTGCATATCGGTTGTGGTAACCATCATATCAAATGGCACGCCGGCCAACATCTTATCAATATGCGGGTAGGTTTTCCCATTGACATTATACTTTTTATTTTGCTCCACCGCCCGTTCGTACTTAATGTCACACAAACTCACAATTTCAATCAAAGAAGAAGTTTGCAAGTGTGGGATATAACGGTTGCTTACACTTCCGCAACCGATTAAAGCGACTTTTAATTTCTTTTCGGGTTTTTCCAGGGCAAAGCTTTCCAATGAAGAGAGTAATACAGCAGCGCCGGCCATGGCGGTGTGTTGCAGAAACTGTTGGCGTGAGATATTCTTCATAACAATCGTTTAAAATTTAAAAATGTAGTTTTCTATTTTTCTGCGGATAATTTTTTCAAACCATTTTGAATGTCAGTATCGCTCATGAACAATTTCCACAGGAGACCAGTGCGATAATTCTCTATCATCACGATCATAGGAGCCTGGTTCAAGCCCATGTAAATTTCAGAGCACCAATTTTGTGTAAGATTAAATGCATCGCGGAAACCATATTCCCCCCATATAAATTTTCCATAATTGTGATAATAGTTCTTTAATGCTTTCATCGATTCAACAGGAGTATAAGGAAATGAACCAATGGCTCCGGTCGGTGCAATCTTTCCCTTATCTTGTCTTAATACAGGCTCATCTGCAGAATAGTTATAAGGACCATCGCTGGCTGTAAGCCCCCAGCAGCTGTCTCCATACCCAACATAATTACCAGGATTGTCTACACAATACAAATAATTGATGCGGGCTATATTTTGGTTGTTGGTAAAATAATTGGTGTACCTGTCAGTAATTTGTTTGGGATCGTAGCCAAGGTAAGAATAATGAGTAAAGAACAATGGACCGCCGTTGGAAACGCCAATGTCCAATTTAATATCATAATATTTATTTCCATTAGTGTACATGGAACCTTCTGTGGTTTGTCCCCACCCAGCTCTGTATTGCTGACCGATACTATCCTGGTTGGCCCAACCGCTATAATACATACTTGCCGGAACTGAATAGGTAGGTGAGGCGATGGCTAACAGGTAAGTGACCATTGTTTCGTTCCAACCAATAAGACGATGATCAATGATCCATCCCTGGTCGGGTGACCAATGCCAGTAGAGAAATTTACTATCAGGATAACGACGATACCAACTCCACTCTGTTTTTTCCCAAATACTGGTAATCTTATCCCGTATTATTTTTTCACGGGCATCGTTTTTATTGAAATAAGCTCTTGCGGTTAATAACCCCTGTAATAAAAAGGATGTTTCTACCAGGTCGCCGCCATTATCTCTATTGCCAAAAAAGGGTTCCGCTTTCCCGGTGGGACCATCAATAAAATGCGGGAATACTCCATGAAAGGTCGATGCTTTTTCCAGAAAGTTGACAATCCTGGTGAATCGTTCTATCGATTGATCCCGTGTGATAAAATTCCTGTCAGTTCCTGCAATCAATGCCATTATACCAAAACCTGAGGCGCCGGATGCAATCATATTTTGCCGCCCCAAAATGTTTTCTTTGGCCAGACCACTATTTTTTTCTGCACCTTCCCAGTAATATAAGAAGCAAGCTTCCTGTATCATAGTCAATAATTCTTCATCCGTCATTTGTTTAGTCTGTACCTCCACTGATTGTGATAATTCAGTTTCTTTATAATCGTTACCAATAAATGATAGTTTATACCAATAGTGTTTACCCGTTTGCCCGGTGAAATCTGAGTACCGGGGAATAAATGGTGATTGAATACCTATTGGTTGATAGTTTGCCCCGTTTTCCGACCGGTAAATTTTTACATACTTAATTCCTTTATTGGCGATGTCCTTCCATTGCAGGTTTACATGCTTCGCATAGCCCTTTGCATCTGTTATAACAGGTTTTTCAACAAGCGGCGCTTGTTCTGCGGAAGACAATAGTTCGATATCGTCAATATAAATTGTTTGCTGACTGACGCCGGAAAAACTTTTTTGTGAAAAAACTACTCCAATGATATTTTCGGGCTTGTTTGCATCAACGTTCCTGAATAGATTTAAAGGAATAACAACCTGCTCCCATGTCTTTACCTTGCCTGTTTTAAAAGCAAACCCATTGGTGACCGTGCTGTCTTTCATCATTAATCCTACCTCTGGTAAATCCTGCTGCCTGCCTGATGCCGACAAATTATATATCCAAAAAGAAAGACGATCTGATTTCTTAAAATGATCCTGTCCCCTGGTCTCCTGCTCATAAATAACTGCCCGCCACAGACCATCTTCGTGATTTTTATATTGCAGTTCTAACGAATTGCCCGGTGTGTGAAAAATAGTTTTACTTACCGGGAGTTTTCCATTTTTATTTTTTACACTGGAAGGCCGAATATCCGAAGCCTTAGAGAAAAAATAATCTCCTTCCATCCTGCTATTGACAAAAAAATTATAATCGCACAACGGCTCCTGTGCCAAACAAGCACCGGAAATAATAACAACGAATACGAGTAATCTTATTCTAAACATATTTTCAATTTCGAAAAACAATCTACCAACAACTTAGCTTTAAGGCTGCTGACTTTGAAAGCCTAACTTTTTTAACCCATTTTTTATATCAGGAATATTCATAAATAATTTCCACAACAAGCCGCTCCGGTAATTTTCGATCATCACGATGATGGGCCCCTGGTCAATTGCCAAATGACCTTTTGCATACCAGTTGTGCGTTTCACTAAATCCGTCCGTAAAACCATAATCACTCCATATTTTATTACCATGATCATAATAAAAATGTTTCAGTGCCTTCATGCTGAGTTCAGGAGTAAATGGTATGGAAGAGATGGCTGCAGTAGGTTGAATGACACCCAAATCGACTTCGGGGCAATGTGCTACATAGCCTTTGTAACTATCGCCGGCGGTAAGGCCCCAGCAATTTTCACCATATCCTTTATACTTCTTTGGATTTTCGATGCAGTAGGCGCGGTTGATTAATGTATGATTACGCACTTGTTCTAAATAGTCAATCCCTAACGTATCTTTTAAACCGTTGGGATTAATGCCCAGAAAAGTATACTGCTCAAAAAAAAGCGGTCCGCCTTTATCATAATTGCCCAAAGGCAATTTGTAGCCGTAATAAGTATTCCCGTTCTTAAAACTTTTACTGTTGACCCAGCTACCGTCATACACCTCTTTGGAAATAGCATGACGTGGTGAAGCCGCCGCCATGATATAAGTGATCAACGCCTCGTTCCAACCCCAGATGGGGAAGTTCATATCAAAACCATTATTGGGGCTCCAGTGCCAATACAATTTACTTTCGCCGTTGCTGTGCCAGTTCCAGTTGGCGGCACCCCACATCTGGTCAACCCGCTTGCGTAAATATTTCTCTCTTGGAATGTTCTTATTAAAATATTCTTTGGCACAAAGAAATCCCATCAGCAAGTAGGAAGTTTCGACGATATCGGCTGCATCATCTATGCGATCAAACTTAATGGTCTTGCCGGTACGCCCATCCATGAAGTGAGGATAGATACCATGAAAACAATCGGCGTTAATAAGAAAATCGGCAATCTTTATTAACCGGCGAACGGCAGTATCCCTGCCTATCCATCCCCTCTCCACCGCTACAATCGTACTCATGATCCCGAAACCGGTTCCGCCAATAGCTCCTGCATCGGGTCCAAATTTTGTTTTACTAAAATTAGGTTCATCCCAGGCCTCATTGATATAATCCCAATAATGTTCTGCCAATACCGTATTACTTCGTTCCAACGCCAAACCACTAACTGGATGTGCCCCGTGCCAGAAAAAACGGAAGGTTTGTTTTTGTACCAACTCTAATAGGGCATCATCGCTCAGTCCTTTGATGATGCCTTTTGGTGCTATGCTATCCGGCCCGTCACCATACTTACCCTTTGTAAGTACCAGGGACTTCGACTGTGCATCCGAGAACAATGCTATGGATAGCAAAAGGAAAAAGCAAGTCAATCGTTTCATGGCTAATAATTTTTCAATGATAAAATGAAATCTATTTTATCCATGGACTTTCAAATCCCAGTTTTTTCAATCCGGCCCCCTTCCGACTTCCCCCGTTAGGGGAAGCCACCAACGCACAGCCCTTGCTTATTTAAATATCCTGCCTATTTTTTCAACCACGGACTTTCAAAACCTAAATTTCTTAACCCTTTTTGTACTTCCGGGCAACTCATAAATAATTTCCATAATAGTCCTGACCGGTAATTTTCAATCATTACAATGATGGGGCCCTGGTCAATAGCCAGGTGACTATCGGCATACCAGTTCTTTGTTTCGTTAAATGCATCGGTAAAACCATATTCACTCCATATCTTATCGCCCAGATCATTATAAAAATGCTTCAATGCCTGCATCGAGTAGTCCGGCGTGTAGGGAAATGCCGACAAAGCCGCTGTTGGTGTAATCGTTCCGTTATCATTGGTGGGTGAATGTGCATCATAGCCGTTCCAGGTATCGCTGGCTGTCAATCCCCAATTGTTTTCTCCATAACCCTTAAATTCTTTGGGATTGTCAACACAATAAGCCCGGTTAATAAGTGTATGATTTTTATTTTGCTCCCAATAGTCTGCATAGCGATCTTTCAACCCACGCGGGTCCAGTCCGAGGAATGAATAGTGAGAAAAAAATAATGGGCCGCCGTAGTCAGGCCCCAACGGCAGTTTGATTTTGTAATACTCTCTTTGATTTTTAAAATCAATTCCATTTGCCCAGCCCCGGGCATATACATTGGTTTTGATGGAATAATTTGTGGAAGATCCGGCCAGTATATAAGTAACAAGACATTCATTCCACCCCCGTATTTCATTATTCATACTCCATCCATGATTGGGACTCCAGTGCCAATATAATACGCTTATTCCGTCTCTTGTAAACCAATCCCATTCTACATCATTCCATAACCAATTGATGAAATTGCGCAATTGTTTTTCTTTCTGGTTATCCTGGTTGAAGTATTGCCTTGCACACAATAACCCCTGGAATAAATAGGATGTCTCTACAAGATCGGCGCCATCATCTTTAGGACTAAAAGGAACGGTTTTGCCAGTTTCACCATTGAGCCAGTGTGGAAATGCGCCATGATATTTATCAGCCTTACGAAGAAACCTCAATATTTTCAACAAATGACCCACGGCGGTATCCCTGGTGATCCAACCCCTTTCCGCAGCTACTAACATTGTCATGATGCCAAAGCCTGTTCCCCCAACAGTTGTAGTTTCTAACCCATACACGTTTCCCATATTACTTCGCTCTCTCGATAAACCGGAAACGGGATGAGCAAAATCCCAGAAATAACGGAAGGTTTGTTTTTGCACCAGGTCAAGCAATGCAGAATCGCCAAGGTTTTTCGGACGATTGGCCGCATTAAACGGTGCCGCTTTTTTTTCTCTTACCTGTGCAAACGAAAATGACGGAAGAGTAACAGCTGAAATAAATAGCAACAGAGCCAGGCGTTTCATTGATAAGTGATCTTTTATTTAGAAATTCTGTTTTTACAAATAAGAGTTTCCTGCTTCCTCTAATCCAGCCAAATCAAAAAAGTCGTGGTCTACAAATACGGTGCAGTAAAACCTAATGCCTTCATTCCTGTTTTCACTTCCGGACAACTGGTAAACAAATCCCACAATAATCCGCTACGATAATTTTCAATCATTACTATAATTGGCCCCTGGTCAATAGCCAGGAAAGAGTTCGCATACCACAGATCATTCAATGAAAAAGCATCCCTAAAACCATATTGTGTCCAGATCTTATCACCTAACACGTAATAAAAAAACTTCAGAGCTTTCATCGACTCCTGGGGTGTATAAGGGATAGATGAAATAGCCGCAGTTGGAGCGATCACACCAACATCGTTAGTGGGTGAGCTTGCTGTATAGCTATTTGGAATATCACTGGCTGTCAGCCCCCATACTGAATCACTATAACCATAAAAGTTCTTGGGATTGGCCTTGCAATAACTGTAATTGATCAGTGTATGATTTTTTGTTTGTGTGGCGTAATTGCCATAAGCATCTGAAAGCCCATTCGGATCGATTCCTAAAAATGAGTAATGTGAAAAAAACAAAGGACCGCCAATATCAGGACCCAGTGGCAAATTATATCCATAATATGTATTACCGTTTTTCATCGAGCCATTCGATGCCCAGCCATTATCATAAACAATTTTCGGTACTGAATGCGTGGTTGATGAAGCAGCTAATACATAAGTGATCAAACATTCATTCCAACCCTTGATAGGCATGTTCATGATCCAGCCATTAGCATTCGACGGAGTCCAGTGCCAATACAAGGTGTTTTCATTATTTTTGCGGAACCAATCCCATTCCACTTTGTTTACAATAGTATTGATATCATCTCTCAAAGTGGCTTCATCAGCGGCTACGCCGTCAAAAAATTGTCTTGCGGTCAATAATCCCTGGACCAGGTAAGAAGTTTCAACCAAATCGGCTCCATTGTCATTTGCACTAAAAGGAATAACCTTACCGGTCTCTCCGTTTAGCCAATGAGGATAAGCACCATGAAAAGTTTCGGCGGTGTTTTTTAAAAAAGAAACCATAGTCTTCAACCTGGTTAATCCTTCTGCCCTTGTAATAAAGTTCCGATGAATTGCGGTAACAATCGCCATTATGCCAAATCCCGTACCACCGGATGTATAGGTATTGGCATCCGTATTCCTTTCCCTGATCATCCCGCTTACAGGATGTGCCAGCTCCCAGAAATAGTTGAAGGTTCGTTTTTGAATAGAATCGAGTAAAGCACTTTCAGCAATGACCGGGAATTTTCGGGTGGAGTCGATGGTGGTGATAAACGATCGGTCGACTTTAGCAGGCAAACTACCATTCGAAGCAGATTTCAAGAACGTAGAAATAGAAATATTATATTTTGTAAGGTTGACCAAAGGCGAGGATGGCCGAATGACCAGCAGTGAGTCCGCATTTTGCAAGGTTGCGGAGAATGGAACGTCATTATTATTTGCGTTTTTAAAACTAATTGCCGAAGCCAGGCTTGCTTGCAATAGCGGCTGAGTAAATTTAAAACTAATCGTGGGGAGTAGATTTACATTATAAACGGTTGAATTGAAACTTCCAGAATTTATGGCAGCATAAAACACAATAGGATTTTTTGGGTTTGAAGCAGTTTCATCTTTCTTCTTACTACAAGATCCGTATGCTAACACCACGGTTATAAAAAACAGCCACTGTCTCATGCCCTTAATTATTAGGTTTTAAAAAAACAATCCCCTGATTGTTCCTTGCAAGGGCCAATATTTTTTTTCCGTTGCCGGTTCTAATCCATTTAATATCTCTTATTTCGCCCTCTAAGTTTGCTAGCAGATGTTTATGCTGACTTTCATTAATTCCGAATTGAGTTGGCAGCAGGGCGTCATATCTTCCTTCATAAGGAATCACGCCATAAAAATTGCCTCCGCCAATGAATTGATTTTTAGCTAAAGCGGGAGCAAAAGCCATTACAGGGGCCAATTGCAGTTCACTGGGAAGATCCTGCCTTATGAAGTTGCCTTTTCCATCATTGATAAAACAAGATGATGATAATACTTCTGCCTTAAGTTCCGTGTAGTCTTTAAAAAGATCGTAAAACATATATTGAACGGTTTTGCCGGCGACTTCTTCGTACTTGAGATAAGCCTTTTTTAAAACAGGTAGAGCTCTTTCCAATTCATCCTTTGCTAAAAAAGTATATTCCTCTCCATTCACGGTATAAGCCATTACCTGCTCAATGGTGCCATTATTATCAAAGTCTTTTACGTATAACTTCAATGGCCCATTTTTTCCCGCATATAATTTGCTGTTATGTCCCCAGTTGCCAGCCAGTATATCAACAAGACCGTCACCGTTAACGTCTGTAGTATAAAGTGACTGCCAAAGACCTGTTGATGCCGGAATATCCATGGCTGTGAACTTTCCTTTATTGTTGATAAAAATTTTCACGGGCATCCATTCACCGGTTACGATAAGGTCAGGCCAGGAGTCATTATTTACGTCTGCGAATGATGCAGCAGTGACCATCCCTAACGAAGAAAGTTTCATAATCTGGTCATAGTCAGATGCAAAATTTGCTTTGCCGTCATTGATATAAAAAAAAGAAGGCTGGGGCAAACCATACACTGGGGTCTTGCAAGAGTTACCAATAAATACATCTATATCACCATCCTTATCTATATCGGCAACAGCTATGCAAGACTTATTTTCATACTTCTGGGTAAATTTTTTACCGGCTTTAGTAAAATGTCCTTTCCCATCATTAAAATACAAGCGGTCTTCCAGCGCATATTCATCAGCGGGTGATTCATTTCCTCCACTAACCACCCATAGGTCAACAAAGCCATCACCATTCGCATCAAAAAAAGTAGCGTCGACATCCTCACTGATAGCATTTACAGCAAATACAGCGGAGTCTGATTGTTTGAATCCGCCCGTCGCCTGTTGTATCATTAAAGCACCGGGCTGAAATTTCGCCCCACAAACGTAAAAATCATCCAGTCCGTCACCATTCACATCTGCGACCGCCATTTTCGGCCCCCTTGTACTTTGTTGGTGAGGTATCAGATATTGCACATTAAAATCAATAAAATCGTTCTCCCGATGTTTCCAATCGCATTCGACGTTCCTTGATACATCATCAAATAAGGTCGATTCAACCGGAAAAAATTTTGCGTATTCAAATATTCCTAAAGCATCTTTTTGCGCAACGGCTATTTGCTTATTTGCAGGAATGTTTTTAAGAACCTGATATTTTTGATCGCCCCATACAATTAAAATGCTATCAATGGTTGAAATTGAATCCAACCCAAAATGAAGTCGTGTATCGCAGGATGATTGAAATCCGCGGGTAAGCATCAGTTGCTGATATTGCAGTTTTCCTTTTGTAAATACATAAGCTTTTGCACCGATACCTGAAGTATTCATTCCATTCCCTTTGAAAGAAATGGAAACCTGGTTTTTTACAGGAGTGTTGTTTTTTAGGATTACTGCCGACGCATCAATACAATTAATAACCATATCCAGATCGCCATCGTTGTCAAGATCTCCATAAGCAGCACCATTAAAATACCCTTTCATTTTTTCCAGTCCCCATTCCTTACTCACATCTGTAAAAGAATAACTGTCATTTGCTTTAAAGAGAAAAGGATGAGAACTTCCATCCGGCATTTTTGAAATCACCTCTTCATCGTATTTGTCTGTTCTGCTTAGACCTCGTTTCGCCTCCATGTCTGAAACAAAGCGAACGTAATCCAGATCAACAGGTCGTTTTACAATACCGCTGGTAACAAAAAGATCTTTCTTACTGTCGTTATCAAAGTCAGCAAATAAAGAACTCCAGCTCCAATCGGTCGCTGACACTCCGCTCATCAATGACAATTCGCTAAAGCTTTCACCGTTACCATTATTACGCTGCAAACAATTTTTGGAATATTGCTTCTGATAACCTTGAATTTCCAATTTTACTTTATAGACATCCGGATTTTCATCGCTGCCGTAGGTTTTTAAAACCTTTTCGTCCGGTGGAAGCATATCCACCGTGACGATATCTAACTGTCCGTCGTTGTTATAATCGGCCACATCATTCCCCATACTGAAGCGGCTGTAATGTCTAAAATGCTTTGCACTACTTTCCGAAAACGTACCGTTTCCATTATTGACATAATAGTAGTCATTTTCATGAAAATCGTTACCAATATAAATATCATCCCATCCATCGTTGTTGATATCCGCAACAGCCAGTCCAAGGCCGTATCCCAAATTACTTTGATAGATACCAGCCTGAACTGAAACATCAGTAAACTTCTTAGTTGGCGAGTTTAGGTCATTCCGGTATAAACGATCACCGGAAAGCGAATCATATTTTTTTCTATTGTTTGTATCTACAATGTTAGCATGCGGATGATGTGACTGATTCAAAATATAACAATCTAAGTCTCCATCCCGATCATAATCAAAAAAGGCAGACTGTGTTGTAAAGCACGATGTATTTAAGCCGAATGCTTGTGACTGTTCGGAGAAAGTACCATTCCGGTTGTTAATATATAACTCGTTATGGCCATTTAATCCATACTTATTGCTAACCGTTGAAACATAAATATCCAGGAACCCATCGCCATTGACATCGGCCATCGTCACCCCTGTGCACCAGTCTGAAAACCCTGCTACGCCGGCCTTGTCAGTAATGTCTTCGAAAGCAAAATTTCCTTTATTGAGGTATAGTTTATTTCCGCCTTTATTATTGGCCGTAAAATAAATATCCGCCAATCCATCATTATTAATATCACCAACGGCAACGCCACCGCCGTTATAATAATAGAGATAATAAAGTATGTTAAACAACTTGTGCTTTTCCAAAGTATTGGTAAAATTGATATTGGTATGAGAAGAGGAAAGGCTTTCAAAAAATATTTTTTTGTTCTTACAACTATAAAAAATAGATACGGCGAACAAAATAAAGAGCCAACTTTTATATCTGGAAAAAATAATCTTACCCATGAAAGAGATTATGTTTATTAAGCTGATAAAGTTTAAAGGGCTGAAACAAACTATTGTTCAGCCCCTTTTCCACTATGAAGTTCGATTGAAAAATTTTTTCGAATAGTTATAATTTACTATTATACAACGCCAGCACCTCCGTGGCAGACAGGGCTTTATTGTATAGTCTAAATTGATCCATGGCTCCAGTGAATGACTTTACCCAATCATCGGTAACTCCGGGTAACCCTACATGTTTGTTCCAGCCACCCAATATCATGTTGCCTGCACTCTTAATTTTCAACGGACCTGTCTGGCCTCCATTGGTTGTGGCAGAAGCTGGTGCATCTGTAATGGGTGCTCCATCAAAATAAAAGGTAGTTTTTGATGTAGCCTCGTCGTAAACTATGGCCAGATGGTGCCAGTTGCCATCAAGAAGAGGTCGTTTCATTTTATTTGCATCGGTGAACTCATACCATTTATCATCCACGGCAAATTTTACGGTTGCTTCCGTCGCAGTACCGTGTTCAACGAGCAAAAAAAGCGGGCTCTGATGCCAATAGTCTGTTGAACTTCCTGTCAAACCAAAGTAAAGCTCGGTTCTGTCGTTAACACCTCTTTTAACCCAGAATGCAACCGTAAGACTCGTTGCACTTTTAATATCATTGGCATTGAGGTATTTTACTGCGATACCATCCGCACCCTGTAAAGCCTTCCCATTTATTCCGTCAGTTAAAGTTAAGTTGTTGCGATATGATGGATTCTGGGAAATACTATCCGTCATGTTTTGCGCATTAATCGGACTAACCTCGGTAAAAGGAACATAAAAGCGCAAATCACCTGCAGGCAATGGCTTATCGTCTTTCGGGAAGTCGCCTAACGCTGGTCTATCAAATTTTTGGCAGCTGCTTAGTACAACCACGCCTGCCAACAAGTAACCATATAATCTATAATACTTTTTCATATACAAGTCATTTAAATAATATTCCAGGAAGTAAATTATTAATGAACAAACTGCTTTACGGATATAAGGGATTCTGAACCAGCTTACCGTTTGATCTGTCAATAGCCGGTTTTGGAATAGGGTACACTGCGTTTTTAGGTTCATACCCCAAAGGGCCTAATACCGTAGGAGCGTCGATACCATCAGGTGCCGGAGTCCACCTAACCAAATCAAAAAACCTTTCGCCTTCCAGTGCAAATTCCACTCGTCTTTCCTGTTTTATTCTGGTTCTCATGGCTGCCTGCGAAACATAATTGATGGAAGGCAGGCCGGCCCTATTCCGCACTTGATTTACCAACGATTTTATAGTGTTAGAATCTGCAGACATAGCACCACCTAATTCATTTTTAGCTTCCGCTGAGGTTAATAAAACTTCAGGATAACGGAAAACCCGTTGATTTATCCACCAGCTGGCATGTAACACGCTTTTTGCCTGCTGCACAGCGGGATCAGCGTAAACTTTCTTATTCCAATATTTTCTTTCCAGCCCAAACTGGCCCTTTGGTGGGATAGTTCGGCCATAGCCTCCAGTAGCTGGATCATCCGATTGTCCACCAAACAATATTGTCGAATTTTTCCTGATATCACCAGGCTCGAAAGCATTGACCAGATTTTCTGTAGGTGTATTCCATCCCCAGCCTAAATTCCATTCAGACTGATCAGGTTTACCCCTAATTCCCATTGAAGTGGCATAATAGTTTCCTCCATATGGTTCCGCGGTATTTGGTATATATGCGCATTGGATCTCGAATATTGATTCACTACTGTTTTCATTTGCATCTTTGAAGACTTGCCAAAAAACAGGTAACAGACTAAATCTTCCTGATGCAATGACAGCATCTGAAAGAGCAACAGCTTGAGAGTAATTCTTTCTGAACATGTGAGTTTTTGCTAATAGCGTCATTGCAGCGTAGCTCGTGGTTCTGCCCAAGTATTTTGGATCCCATGTGCCCGGTAAGGTCGAGATTGCAAATAGCAAGTCATTATCAATTAATTCGTAAACCTTTGCTACTTCCGATTTTGCGACATTAGCTTCAGAAGCATTATAAATCCTGAAATCTATAATAGGCACCTCACCATACACTCTTACAAGATCAAAATACATGTATGCCCGCATAAATCTCGCTTCCGCCCGGAAAATTTGGGATTGAGGATCATTTAGATCTAAAGAGTCTGCTATTTGCAAAATTGTATTAGCTCTGTTTATAATAGCATAATGATCGTCCCAATAAGTATTGGTACACCAATGATCCTTATCATAATCAAAGTTGTCATATGCCGCCACCCAATCCGCACCATCTGTTAAATCGCTCCCTTTTTCCGAATCATCAGCACGGAAATTGTGTAAGGCTTGCCACATAATTCCACCGAAAGCACTACTCTCTTTTTGTGATGCATATAAAGCAAAAACCTGTTGCTCCAATCCCCCTGCGCTTAAATCATCCAGAGTAGCAGATAAAGGCTGTCTATCTAAAAATTTTTTACATCCCGAAAAAAGTAGTACAGACGCAGAGACTAAAAGCAAAAACTTTAGTCCATTTATTATTTTTTTCATATCGCTCTGTATTTATTATCTATTAAAAAGTTAGATTAACACCGAAAGTTGTTACTAAAGGAATTGCTCCACCGCTATTATCAACACCAAATTCCAATGCCGAACCGCCAAATTCAGGCGCATAACCATAATTCCTTTTATAGGTTTTGAGATTCTGAACATTTGCAAAGATTCGGGCTCCCTTAATTCCCGCCCTTTTTATCATGGTACTTGGGAAGTTGAATCCAAGTTGAATATTTCTGATTCGGAAATAACTTCCATCTTCAATATTGTAAGTAGATGCCTGGTAATTATTACGGTGATCTTGCGCCAGAATAGGCTCCCAGTTGGAAGTACCTGCACCATGCCATCTTTCTGTTTTAAATCCAAAATAATTAACCCTTTGGAAAGTAGCCTCTGTATTCCCGTAGTTCCTAAAAATTTCATTGCCATATACACCACCTACATCCACACTTAAGTCGAGCATACCTTTATAATTCAAAGAAACCGTACCGCCATAAGCAAAGTCAGGAGTTGGATTGCCAATGACACCATAATCAAAAGAATTGATTACACTGTCCGGTATGCCTTTTGGTCCTGAAATATCCCGATATTTAAAATCACCGGGTTGTGGGCTACCACCCACTAAGTTATAAGTCAAAGGAGATTGTAAGATTTCTGAATTAGATTGCCATATGCCGTCAACTGTCAACCCATAAAATGAACCTATGGGATAACCAATAATTGTGCGGCTATTACTCTGGATAATTGCAAAATCCTTGGTTGCCAGTTCAACCACCTTATTTTTATAGGTCGTAAGATTTCCGCTTACGGTTAATGTAAAATCCGAAGTAATTGGTTGAGTATATATCGCTGAGAATTCAAATCCTGAATTTCTGATCTGACCAATATTATCAAGGCCGTTTTGTGCACCATGTAATCCAGGAATGAATGTCATCAGATCTTTGGTCAGCTTATTAAAATAATTGGCTTCAAAATGAAGTTTTCGCTTCAAAGCATCTAACTCTACACCTATTTCTTTAGCATGAACAGTTTCCCATTTTAAGTCTTGTGCAGGTAAATAAGCCTGCTCGCTGGCAGGAAAGATGTTGTCATTTGCAAAAACAGCCACTTTACTGGAAGTCAATCCGGGATAGAATGGATAATCGTAGCCATAGGTATTTTGATTCCCGAGCACTCCAATAGAACCCTTTATTTTTAAGAAATCGAAAGTCGTCTGGTCAGCCATAAATTCCTCCTTAGTAAGTTCCCATGCAGCACCGACGGCCCAGAATGATTGCCACCTGTTTGAAGGTGAAATTTGTGATGAGCCATCTCTTCTAAGCGATGCGTTCAGATAATACTTTCCGGCATAATTATATAAAGCTCTGAAAAGGGCTGATGCGGTGGAATATTCTCGTTGCCTGGTTTCTCCACTGGGAGGAGTTGAGCTTTGCCTTGTCACCAAACCAAAACCATTATCTATATACCAAAAGCGTTTATTATTTGGTATAGGAAGACCGGTAGGACTCTGTTCTACATAACCAAAACGATTAAAATTTCCGAAGTAGTAAGTAGTCCACCCAGCCGTTAAATTCAACCCGTGTTCCCCAAAATTCTTCTTATAAGACAAAATATAATCCTGCTGCCATTTCCTATAAGTGTAGTCCTTCTCCCTCACACTTGTCAGCGTATTTACTAATAATGCACTATTATTATTATTATCATAGCCATAATAGAGTGGAGTGTATTGTCGAACGTTCCGATTACTTTGATCACCATAAAAAGTGGTACGAAGAGTAAAATCTTTTAAAAAATTTATCTCCGCAAAAACACTAGCTACCATTCTATATTCCCTGTCGATAGTTTTATCCCATTCATTTTCCAGCGTTACTAATGGATTAACCACACCAGATCCCTGGATGGACGGAAGGAGATAATACATATCATATGTCACACTATCTGCACCATAGGCATTTCTAGTTGTATAACTTTTCGTACCTGCAGACGTAATCGGTACTACTTTTCTTGCATCAGATAACACATTGCCAGCGTAGCCGTAAGGAGCCCTTTGCCTGATACCATTGAAATTGAAGCCTAGTTTGATTGACTTATTAATTTTTACCTCGTCACTGAAAGAAAATGTATATCTCTTCAGTTCTTCATGTTTAATTAGGCCCTGATCTTTTATATACCCGAACCCAAGATTGAATTTATTTTTTTCAGAGCTGTTGGAAAGACTGAGGTTATTTGTATTAAACTTACCTGTTCTTGTGACGACATCTATCCAGTCTGTATCAAACGGCCATTTTGCATAATCAAATGGCGCCGTTACACCGATGTTGGCTTTTTCTTCTTCGAACAGTGTTTGAAAATCTGCTGCATTTGCCAATTTAATTTTGTCAACCAGTTTTTTAAAGCCGAAACTGGAGTTGACATTTATTATTGTTTGACCAGCCTTTGCTCTCTTGGTGGTTATTGCGATAACCCCTGCAGCACCCTTTACTCCAAAAATGGCTAGTGAAGAAGGATCTTTTAGTATCTCAACAGATTCAATATCATTTGGATTGATATAGTCAATATTGTCGTTAAATATCCCATCTACCACATATAGAGGTTTAACTGACCCAATACTGATCGTTCCCCGTATTCTTATATCTGGTTCTGCACCTGGCGTTCCATTATTCACCACAGACAGGCCGGCTACCTTGCCTTGCAATGAAGCCACAGGATTTGTATTAGGCTTATCAGCAATGTCTTTACCAGATACTTTCGTAATAGACCCTGTCAAGTCTCTCTTACTCGCTGTACCATAACCAATCACCACCACCTGGTCCATTACTTTTGTGGAGGTAACAAGAGCTACAGTGATATCGGTTCTACCTCCGAGAGCGACTTCCTGCGCATCATATCCCACTGAAGAAATAACCAGGGTTACATTTGCATCCGCAGCTGTAATGGAAAAATTACCTTCATTATTAGTTGAAGTACCAGTGTTGGTGCCTTTTATTATTACCGAAGCACCGGAAAGTGGTGCACCTCCTTCACCAGTCACCTTACCCCTGATCACAACATCAGGCAAACGGGTTGGCGCATTGGAGTCTTCTTTAATAACAACAAGATTGTCATTCATTAACTGGTACTGCAACCTTGTATTATCCAATAATAAATTCAACACTTCGCCCAGGGAGGCTTCCCTGACATTGATGGTAACCTTTTCCCTGATCTCCTCCAGGTTGTCATTGTAAAGAAACCGGTAATTGGTCTGCTTTTCAATGGTTCTTAAAATTCCGCCGATTTCTGTCTTTTTCATACGCAGGCTAATCCTGTCCTGCCCAAAGCCATTGGCAGCAACATTCAGCGTTAGAGACAGCATGAAAACTGCGGTCAAATTCATAAATAGCAGAGCTTTTGATTGTAACGGAATTTTTAAAACCGTTAGAAAACATTTCATATTTTTAGCAAATTAGGGGTTAAACAATCCAACCTGACGAGTTGATTATCTTCGTTTAGCCTTTTTTCAAACGGGGAATGCGCCAACATTCTCCGTTATCTTTTATTTCTTTTTATTTGGGGTGCAGATCATTGAGATGACCCAATAAATATTTCATGATCGTTTATTTTATAATTAATCGGGAAAGCCTCTTTTAAGGCAGCCATTGCCTGTTCCACCGTTTCGTTTTCAAACGAGCCTGTTACAGTTAGTTTTTTTACTTTTTCATCTGTGAATGAAATGGTCACGTTGTACCATCTTTCCAGTTTCAATGCCAGTTCCTCAAAACTGTCGCCACGAAATTCGAGACGGCTATAAAGCCATGCGGTTTCAAAACGTTCGCTCTCCTTTTTTGTACT
This sequence comes from Terrimonas pollutisoli, assembly GCF_029360765.1. GTDB lineage: Bacteria > Bacteroidota > Bacteroidia > Chitinophagales > Chitinophagaceae > Terrimonas_B > Terrimonas_B pollutisoli. The sequence continues at coordinate 134,361 of NZ_JARKNA010000015.1, forward strand.
ATCTATGTGGGTAATGGTGAAGCTTCCCGGTGTTGTGTTAGTTGGTAGAGTTATCTTTTCAGACATATTTTCTGGTGCATTAGCTGCTTGCTTGGGAAGCACCAATTTTTCGTTTGGTCTGAGCCGGATGACTTTCGTTGCAGGATCATCCGTTCTTACTACATTGACCAGGCCCCGGTATAAAGTCGTTTCGACATTTTTATCTTCCAGATATGATTTTACGTTGAAGGCTGTGCCTAAAACCCGGATGTCTATACTTGAAGCATGAACGATAAATGGTTTTTTGGGATTTTTGATCACGTCAAAAAAGGCCTCTCCTTCTAATCTTACTTCACGGGTAGTCCCTGAAAAATCATTTTCATAGAAAAGTTTAGAACCGGCGTTTAACCAAACGGTGGTTCCATCGCTCAATAAAAACCGTGAGCGGCTTCCTTTATTCACCACCAAAGTTTCGGGCTTTTTTGCCTGGTCAGTATCGGCTTTTTGATTGTTCAAAAAAAACCATCCGGCTGTAATAATAAAAATAGCGGCGGCAGCAGCAGTAATAAAAAACTTCCGGCGCCGACGACGTGATCTTCTCCTGGCATTCAACATTTCTTCTTCAGACTGGTCTGAGTCTGTTTGCGCCTGGGCCTTGTCTATAATTTTGAGAATGAGTTTGCGGGCATTTCCGTCGTCATCTACGCCCTGTCCTTTTTCTTTCCAAATGCGGGAGAGGAGTTCAAATTGTTGCTGCACTGCTTCATCCTGATTCAATAAAAGTGACAATTCCTCCGATTCCTCGGGAGATGCCTCGTTATTGAGAGCTTTGGCCATCAGGTGCCATATTCTTTCGGGTATTTCCATTGAGCAGCAATCGATGTGCTATTAAGGACAGTCAAATGGAACTTATCTACTAAGCCGTTCCTGATTTTTTTTAAGATTTTTTTGACCTGGTGTTGAAGCAGAAGACGATTCTCCAGGTTTGCTGATATGCAGGGATGTGCATATTTTCTTGACCGCAATGGCCATTTGCACATCAATCGTATTTACAGAAATATTTAATATTTCAGCCACCTCTTTGTATTTGAGACCATCCTCTCTTATGAGTTTAAAAATCATTTTACAACGAGGCGGCAGTGCATCAACGGCCTGGTGCATGCGATCCATCATTTCAGAGGTAATCATTAATTCGTAAGGATCAGAAGCAAAATCATTTACAGAACTGTCCAGGAAATCAAAGGGCGCCAATATCAGCTCTTTGGCTTTTTGTGACAATGAATTGAGTGCCTTGTTTTTTGTAGCAATATAGATGTAAACAGTAATATTTTCAATTTCGGTTATATGTCGCCTGTTGGCCCATAGTTTTACAAAAACATCTTCTACCAATTCCTCGGCAATTTCTTTTGAACGAACCAATGATGTGGCGAAATGAATTAGTTTTTTTCCGAAGTGCAAATAGAGTTGGGTAAATGCCGTTTGGTCATCGTTGGCAATCTTTTTTTGCAGCTCCCTTAACTGAACTGTAATATCGTGATCGTTAGCAGGCAATCAGAGTTTTTTAATAAGCAGTCGTACTAAATTAATTCAAATATCTAACAAACAAATATTTTTTCCTAACGCTGAACATTGTAGCCATTTATTTTTCGTCTCAAAAAAATAAAAAAACGTTTTAATCTAATTGTTGCGCCGCTATATTTTACCAACGATTCGCATCGAAAAATTTAAAGCTATTTTCGCTTGATAAGCCGTTAAAGTATGATGTTGTAAATTTGTTTATCAAATTGTTTTGCCTATGCCCGCTACAGATTTTGAAAAAACATTCCAGGAAAAGATCGACAATGAAATAAAGATTGAACCGAAGGATTGGATGCCCGATGCCTATCGCAAAACATTGATCCGGCAGATCAGCCAGCATGCTCATAGTGAAATTGTAGGTATGTTGCCCGAAGGTGAATGGATCACGAAAGCACCATCATTGAAACGAAAAGCTATCTTATTAGCTAAAGTACAGGATGAAGCTGGACATGGACTCTATCTATACTCAGCTGCTGAGACATTAGGAACTTCAAGAGAACAAATGATCAATGATCTGCATAGTGGCAAAGCAAAATATTCTTCTATTTTCAACTATCCCACATTAACATGGGCCGACATGGGCGCCATAGGCTGGCTGGTGGATGGTGCAGCCATACTAAACCAGGTAATGCTCTGTCGTACCTCCCACGGACCTTATGCAAGGGCCATGGTAAGGATTTGCAAAGAAGAAAGTTTTCATCAACGCCAGGGGTTTGAAATATTGCTCACTCTTTCCAAAGGAACAAAGGAGCAGCAGGCAATGTGCCAGGATGCCATTAATCGCTGGTGGTGGCCATCCCTGATGATGTTTGGACCGAGGGACAGTGAAAGCACCAACTCTGATCAAAGCATGAAGTGGAAGATCAAACGGAAAAGCAATGATGAATTGCGCCAAAACTTTGTTGACATGTGTGCCGGGCAAGTAAAGGTTTTGGGAATGACTTTACCCGACCCTGAATTGAAATGGAATGAAACCAAAAAACATTATGATTTTGGGGAGATCAATTGGGATGAGTTTTGGAACGTGGTAAAAGGCAATGGCCCTTGTAATAAACAAAGGTTGGATGCCAGGAAAAAAGCCTGGGAAGAAGGCGCATGGGTGAGAGAAGCAGCAACTGCTTACGCTGAAAAAAGAGCAGCCAGGAATAAACAGGAAGCAGCCTGAATAAACTACGAGTTGTCAAGTTGAAAAATTAATCACACATAATAATTGATTAGCGGCTAAGTTTTTACCTAATCAACTTTACCTCCTATCTTTAAGGACAATCTTTTTATGTCCAAATTACAGGAAGAATCTTCTCCGCAATTATCACGTAGCCTTGGTCCGCTGATGCTTTGGGGCATGGGTGTCGGTTATGTCATCTCCGGAATGTATTTTGGCTGGAACCTCGGTCTTGCTGCCGGGGGCACGTTCGGATTAGCAATTGCTACTTTCTTTATTATTATTCTTTATATCACTTTTACTTTTTCCTACACCGAACTGGCCTGTGCTATTCCAAAAGCTGGTGGAGTTTTAGATTATGCCAACCGGGGTTTGGGAAAGGATTTAGGATTTGTTGCTGGTATGGCACAGATCATCGAATTCGTATTTGCGCCGCCAGCTATTGCTGCTGCCATTGGCGCTTATTTTCATATTTTTTTTCCGCAAATACCGGTGATCACCATCGCCATCATTGCTTATTTTCTTTTTACTGCTTTAAACATTTACGGAGTAAAAGCAGCAGCAACTTTTGAGCTGATCATTACCGTGTTTGCAGTGTTTGAGTTATTGCTTTTTGCCGGTGTCGCATTACCTCATTTTGAAATGGAAAATATTAAGCTCAATGCTTTCCCCTTTGGATGGAAAGGCGTATGGGCAGCAATACCTTTTGCCATCTGGTTTTTCCTGGCTATAGAAGGTGTAGCGAACGTTGCGGAGGAAACCATCAATCCACAAAAAAATATTCTGCGTGGGTTTGGCTCCGCACTGGCGACATTAGTCGTTTTATGTATACTCACTTTTTTTGCTGCTGTAGGTGTAGGTGGTTGGGAAAAAATTGTTTACCCTTCACCAGGTGCTGAAGCTTCTGATTCACCCTTACCCCTGGCATTGGCACAAATCACCGGCAATAGCGGATGGCTTTATCATTTACTGATCACTATTGGCCTGATGGGACTGGTAGCTTCTTTTCATGGAATTATTTTAGCTGCCGGCCGGGCTACTTTTGAGTTTGGACGCATCAATTATATTCCGTCACAATTCGGGAAAGTGCATCCAAAATTTAAAACTCCGGCAAATGCCCTGCTCATCAATATGCTTATCGGCATCATCGCCTTATTAACAGGCAAGACTGCTGAAATCATTACCATTGCCTGTTTTGGAGCTTTAACCTTGTATGTGTTGTCGATGGTTACTGTGATTGCTCTTCGCAAAAAAGAGCCGCAGATGGCAAGACCTTTCCGGGTTCCTTTTTATCCCTGGTTTCCAGTCATTGCTCTTATTATTGCTGCTGTTTCTTTAATTGCCATGACTACGCTGTATTTTAAACTGGCGTTTATTTACTTTGGAATACTGGCAATTTCATATATGTGGTTTCATCTCTCAGTAAAAAAATCAATCTATGGCAAGCCCGTTAACCCCTAAAGCTATTGTACAAAATCTTTCGGCCACCAATACAGAAAAAGTAAAACTGGCTATTACAGACATCGATGGCGTTCTCCGGGGTAAGATGATCAGCTTTGAAAAGTTTTTATCTGTTGCTGAAAAGGGATTTGGGTTTTGCGACGTCGTATTTGGCTGGGATGCAGGTGATGCCGCCTATGACAATGCCGCTATTACCGGTTGGCATAGCGGGTATCCGGATGCTTTGGCAACAGTAGACCTGCAAACCTTTCGTCAAATACCATGGGAACATGATCTTCCTTTTTTCCTCGCTGATTTCAGTAATGAGCAAAGCCATTTAGCCAATATTTGTCCCCGGAGCTTATTGAAAAAAATAAGAACCCAGGCTCTTGATGCGGGATATATTCCTTATTTCTCACAGGAGTTTGAATGGTTTAATTTCATTGATAACCGGGATGACCTGTATAAAAATAATTTTCGCAACCCTCAACCCATGACACCGGGCATGTTTGGCTATTCTGTTCTTCGTGCCTCCCAGGAAACTGTCTTTTTTCATGACCTGTTTGACTTACTGAAAAAATTCAAGGTGCCGGTTGAAGGCATCCACACTGAAACAGGACCGGGCGTCTATGAAGCCGCTATACTGTTTTCTGAAATATTGGAAGCTGCCGACAGGGCGGTTTTGTTTAAAAGCGGCGTGAAGGAAATTGCTCACCGGCACGGCATCATTGCTTCGTTTATGGCAAAATGGAATGAAGCACTACCCGGTTGCAGCGGACATGTGCATCAAAGTTTATGGTCGGCAAATGGCAAGGAGAATTTATTTTTTGACAAGAAGAATAAAACAGGGATCAGCAGCCTGATGGAAAGTTATATAGCCGGGCAACTCTATTGTTTACCTTACATACTTCCAATGTATGCACCAAGTATCAATAGTTATAAGCGGCTGGTGGAAGGAGCCTGGGCGCCTACCACGTTGACATGGGCTTTTGACAACCGGACGACCGCCTTACGGGTATTAGCCGGAAGCGTTAATGCTACCCGGCTGGAAACAAGAGTTGTCGGCTCCGATGCCAACCCCTACCTAGCGATGGCCGCATGCCTCGCTTCAGGTTTGTATGGCATAAAAAAGAAGTTGAAATTAAAAACTCCCGCCACTATCGGAAGTGGCTACGCCGATACAAAAAATGGAATACTGCCCAAAAATTTATGGGAAGCAACGCAGGCCATGAAAGATTCTCCGGTGGCAAAAGAACTATTTGGAGAAAATTTTGTCAATCATTTTGCAGGCACAAGAGAATGGGAATGGCGGCAATTTTCTAAGGTGGTGACTGACTGGGAATTGAAGAGATACTTTGAAATTATTTAACCCTGCCCTAAAGGAGGCGCATAAAACTTTATAATTTTCTACATGAATTTTGACAAAGTAGTCCAATTTAACTTTCCAACCACAATACGGTTTGGTGCAGGAGCTGTAAAGGAATTACCGGCTTACCTACAGCAAAATAACCTGCAGGCACCGCTTATTGTTACTGACCCTAACATTTCGGAGTTACCCTTTTTCAAAACAATTGTCGGCAACCTGAAGCAATCAAATATTTCGGTTGAGGTTTTCTCGGATATACACAAAAATCCTGTGAAATCCGACGTGTACAAAGGCACAGAAATGTGGGACAAAACCAACAGGGATTGTATCATCGGCCTTGGTGGCGGCGCTGCATTGGATGTAGCAAGAGCCATTGTGTTGAGGGTTCAACACAGGGAAGATCTTTTTAAATATGATGATCTTATCGGCGGTGATATTTATGTTACCAATGATGTTCCACATTTTATCACTATTCCTACAACCGCCGGCACAGGGAGCGAGGTAGGACGCAGCGCTATCATTTCGGATGACATTACCCATCAGAAGAAAATTTTGTTTTCCCCCAAGCTGATGGCAAAGATTGTTTTTGCAGATCCACTGCTTACAATGGATTTACCACCGTTTGTAACGGCGGCCACAGGTATGGATGCGCTTACTCATAATATGGAAGCCTTTCTTGCCAAAAACTATCACCCCATTTGTGATGGAATTGCATTGGAAGGAATTTCACTGATCAAAGATTCATTGGAACCTGCGGTGAACCAGCCCGACCTTGCCTCACGCAGTAAAATGCTGCTTGGCTCCATGATGGGCGCCATTGCTTTTCAAAAAGGATTGGGCGTTGTGCATTCGCTGGCTCATCCCCTTTCTTCACTGCTGGATACACATCACGGTTTGGCAAATGCTGTAAATATTCCTTATGGAATGCAGTTTAATATTGAAGGGTTTGAAGAAAAGTTTCGCAGGATTGCAAGAACATTAGAGCTAAAAGAAGAAACCGGCGAAGCCGTTGTGCAATTTTTATTTGACATGAATGCAAAAATTAATATTCCCTATAAGCTAAGGGATATACATGTCAGGGAAGAACACATTGATATCCTGGCCGACCTGGCCTTCGCCGACTTTGCTCACCCCAATAATCCCAAACCGGTAAGCAGAGAAGATTTCAGAAATTTGTATAACCAGGCGTTATAGCTTTATGAAGAAAAAAATCGGTATCAGTTATACAAAAACTTTTTTTCAGAATTACTGGAATTGGTTTACCCCGCAAGACCTTGCGAATGATTTTGAATTGGTAAACCTTTCTTTTGAGGAGGACAATGTTGAGGATATATATCAGTGTGATGGATTTATCCTGACAGGCGGTATTGATGTTCATCCTTCACTGTATGATGGTAAAACCAATTACGATAACAGCCCGGGCATATTTCAACCCGAACGTGACCTGTTTGAAACTAAAATTTACCGACACTCCCAATTACATAAGTTGCCCGTTTTGGGAATATGCAGGGGAATGCAATTAATAAATGTATTGGAAGGTGGCAAATTGATCCAGGACCTGGATAATGGCAATGCAAGACATAAAAAAGAAGAGTCAGATAAAGAACATACTATTATTACCGAAAACAATACACTCCTTAATAAAATAGCAGGCGCCCTTTCGGGTCATGTAAATAGTGCTCATCACCAGGCGATTGATCCCAATGCAATTGGTCCTGACCTGGTAGTAAATGCTTATGATGATGACGAGGAAAAGATTATCGAGGGGTTGGAGTTTGCCGATAAAATCAGCAAAGGATTTATGTTGTGCGTGCAATGGCACCCGGAAAGGATGAAGGAAAAAGAGCAAAATCCTTTCTCTGAAAATCTTAAAAATCAGTTTTTGACAGCTGTCAAAGAAACAAACATAAAAAAATTGAAAGTCATTAACCCCGCTACGGAAGAAATTGTAAAAGAGCTTACAGAAGACAGTAAGCAAACTGTCGAAGAAAAATTCAAACTATTGCAAAAGGAGCAGCCATTATGGGCCGCAACTTCGTTGGAAAAAAGAATGCAATGCATCGAAAAGTTTTATGCATTGCTGGATGATCATAAAGATCACCTGGCAAATACATTAACCAGTGAGATGGGTAAACCCTTGCAGCAATCCTACAATGAACTAAACGGTGCAAGGAGCAGGATCAAATTTTTTATTGACAACTCAGCGAAATGGCTCGCAGAGGAATGGGTCACTACAGAAGGCAATACGAAAGAAAAAATCGTCTATGAGCCACTTGGTATTATCGCCAACATTTCAGCATGGAACTATCCTTACCTCGTTGGCGTAAACGTATTCATTCCTGCCTTAATCGGCGGTAATGCTGTTTTTTATAAACCCTCGGAGTATGCATCTCTTACCGGCCTCGCTATCCAACAATTATTGGTTCAATCCGGCGTACCGGAAAATTGTTTCCAGGTGGTTATTGGCAAAGGAGAAGTGGGAGAATACTTACTGGATCTTCCGTTAAATGGCTATTTTTTTACGGGCAGTTATCATACCGGAAAATATATCGCAGAAAAAGTTGCAGCTAAATTGGTTCCGTGCCAGCTTGAGCTGGGTGGAAAAGATCCACTGTATGTCATGGATGATGTGGAGGATATTGATAAAGTGGCTGCCGCTGCGTTGGAGGGTGTAGTTTATAACAACGGACAAAGTTGCTGTGCCGTCGAAAGAATTTATGTGCAGGAAAAGATATATGATCAATTTGTGCAATCCTATATTGGGCAGGCGGCTAAAATGAAAGTAGGCGATCCTTTGGAGAAGTCAACAGATATTGGTCCGTTAAGCCGCAAAGAACAAAAAGATTTCCTGTCAGAACAATTGAAAGATGCTGAAGCAAAGGGAGCGAAAATATTATACGGTGGCAACGTAATCAATCGTGAAGGCTATTTTATTGAACCAGCCGTGGTTGTTAATGTTAATCATGAGATGAAGCTGATGAAGGAAGAGTCATTTGGTCCCGTGGTAGGCATTCAAAAAGTAAAAGATGATAAGGAAGCATTAGAATTGATGCAGGATACTGAATATGGATTGACGGCGGCCGTTTATTCAACAAGTTTTGAACGGGCAGAAGCGTTGATGAAACAAATCAACACAGGTACTGTTTATTGGAATTGTTGCGATCGTGTCAGCGCTGGTTTGCCCTGGTCTGGCCGCAAACATTCGGGGCTCGGAGCTACACTCTCCTACCAGGGGATCCGGGCATTTGTGCAACCCAAGGCTTATCATATCAGGGATAGAAATTGATTTTACACAGGCCTGTCACTAACCGTCATTAGATAAAAATAGTGACCTTTGTTCATTCCCGGAATCGGTTAAAATAGCAAATCATGAACATTGCCATAAGAAAATTCTACTACGGAGACATACCCGAGGATATGGGAGGAAATAGTGAGATAAAAGACTCTTCGAAAGCCTCCCCTATGGGGGGAGGTTTGGAGGGGGCTGATTGGCCTTTGTGGGAAATTTTTATTCGCAGTAAGCAGGGGCTGGACCATAAACATGCCGGAAGCCTGCATGCCGCTGATGCACAGATGGCTATTGAAAACGCAAGAGATGTTTACACCCGAAGAATGGAAGGAGTAAGCATATGGGCGGTAGAAAGTAAATACATTCATGCCAGCAATCCTGATGAGGCGGAACAACTGTACGAACCTGCCAACGATAAAGTCTACCGTCATCCAACCTTTTATGACCTTCCTGATGAAGTGGGACATATGTAAGGCCCATCCTAAATCCTTTCTAAAGGGAAGGACTTACAAACACTCCTATTATGGCAAAACACTTCAATAGTAAATCATCTTCGAAAGTCCCTCCCCCGGAGGGATTTAGGGAGGCCTATACATTGCACCTTGCCGATACTGCATTGATCCTGGGACATCGAAATAGTGAGTGGTGTGGGCACGGGCCGATACTGGAACAGGACATCGCTATCTCCAATATTTCACTCGATCTTATAGGGCAGGCCAGAAATTTTTATCAATATGCCGCATTATTAAAAGCTGATGGCTCAACGGAAGATACCCTTGCCTATTTCCGGGATGCCAATGAGTTTAAAAATCTGCTGCTGGCGGAACAGCCAAAGGGAGATTGGGCTCAAACAACACTTCGTCAATTTTTCTTTAGTGCTTACCAGTATGATTTGTATGATAAACTAAAAGAAAGTAGCGATCACCAACTATCAGCCATTGCTTCCAAAGCTCTCAAAGAGGTAAGTTATCATCTTCGCTGGAGCAGTGAGTGGGTAATACGATTAGGTGATGGCACTGGAGAAAGCAATAAAAGAATGGCAAACGCCATTGAATCACTATGGAGTTATACAGATGAGATGTTTAATGCAGCCTTTTTTGAAACCTCACTTATCGCCGAAAATATAATTCCGGATATATCTCTTCTTAAAGAGCCCTGGATGAAGAAGGTGACAGAAATATTTGAAGAAGCCACTTTACCTGTGCCACGAACGTCATTAGTATATACGGGAGGAAAAATCGGGCAACATACGGACCATCTTTCAACTATTTTAGAAGAACTGCAATCAGTAGCAAGGGCCTATCCTTCAGCAACATGGTGAAGCCCCAGCCCCTAAAGGGGAGTTATATGAATATTAAGAATCAATATAGTAACGTAACTCATTCTTCTGACGAAGAAAAAAAGGTATGGTCAATCCTTGATTCAATTAATGATCCTGAAATTCCTGTATTATCCATTACTGATTTAGGAATTGTCAGGAAGATAATACTGTATCAAGATCCCCCTTTAGGGGATGGGGGTATCGAAATTGTTATTACACCTACTTATACGGGCTGTCCCGCAATGGACATGATAGCGGCGAATATCAGGCTGGAATTGTCCGAAAATGGTTTTAAAAAAATAAAAATCACGACTGTTCTTTCGCCGGCATGGACTACTGATTGGATGAGCGAGGAGGGAAAAAAGAAATTAAAAGAATATGGAATTGCTCCTCCTAATCCGAAACAACAGGTTTGCAACAACGATCTATTTGCACCCCACGAAGCAGTTCAATGCCCGCGGTGCAACTCCTGGCATACTCACCGTTTGAGCGAATTCGGTTCTACAGCATGTAAAGCGCTTTACCAGTGCGATGCTTGCTATGAAACTTTCGATTATTTTAAGTGCCACTGAATTCAGTAATTAATTCAAGTTGCTAGTTAATTGGTAAGCTTATTCAGTGTAAAAGCCAGAATAAACATTACCAGTTTGAGCAGGAATCCTTTAAAGGTCACTGCGTGTATTTTTCTAAGGAATAGCGCCTTTA
>NZ_JARKNA010000016.1 GCF_029360765.1 Terrimonas pollutisoli
GAAATAAAGGCGTTGTTTTTAAGAAAAATACATGCAGTGACCTTTAAGGGGTTCCTGCTAAAACTGGTGATGTTTATTCTGGCTTTTACCCTGAATAAGCTCACCCTTTAACTAGCAACTTGAATTAATTACCTGGAACAAAAACCGAATGCACTACGGCCCCGATAATTTTATGAGTGGAGGATTTTCGGTTGTGACGATGAAAGCAATTTGATTATTCAGTGCCCTGCAATGCAACAGCCGTGATTTTAAAAATCTGACACTTTCCCTGTTGGTTTGTTTGCTGAGAACGGCTGAAGATGCAAAATAGCTGTAAGGCTATCTCCTGGCACTTGTGCTTTTCGAAGGCAGCCAGTCCATCTCAGGTATCAAAGCCCCGCTTTTATAATAATTATTCTGCAGGCTGTCATTCCAGCCATTGGGATTGTGCTCAAAACTTTTACTGCTAAAATAAATGCTGCCCTGTACTTCGGGATATTGTCTCAGCAATTTGATCTGGTTAGGCAATTCATTAGGATTTTTCCACGCGGCGTTTTTTTCATAAGCCCGGTAAATGCCATGGCCGATATACACATGACGGCCGTAACTATGGCGGCTCCACCAGTCGATAAGTTCTTTATAATCGGCCAGCTTATGTCCAATTTCCCAATACAACTGCGGCGCTACATAATCAATCCATCCATTTTCCAGCCACAGCAATATATCAGCATAAAGATCATCGTAATTAGTTTGGCCCGCTTTGGTATTGCTTCCCTCCGGGTCTTTATCACTATTTCTCCAAACACCAAAAGGGCTAATCCCAAATTTGCAGTAAGGTTTTTCTTCTTTTATTACAACGTTCAGTTTTTTAATAATAGAATCGACATTGCTCCGGCGCCAATCATCTTTTGAAAGCTTAGTTCCCGATCTCCAATAAGAAGTTTGATCAGGAAATTCTTTGCCTGGAATGCGGTAGGGATAAAAATAATCGTCCATATGAATGGCGTCAATTGCATATCTTTTTACAATATCCCTCACCACAGCTATTACATGCTGCTGCGCCTCTTTATTTCCCGGGTCAAAATATTTTTTATCACCATAAGTTATGAACCATTCCGGGTGGATGCGGGTGATATGGTTGGGAGCGATAGACGCCGACCTGATGTTGAAGTTGGCACGATAAGGATTTAACCAGGCGTGAAACTCCATTCCTCTTTTATGCGCCTCCTCGATCATAAACTGCAGCGGATCGTAGTAGGGCGAAGGCGAACGACCCTGAACGCCGGTGAGCCATTGGCTCCAGGGCTCCAGCGTCGATGGATAAAAAGCGTCGGCTGAGGGACGAACCTGCACGATAACCGCATTCATCCCGTTTTTTTTATGCTGATCTAACTGGCGTATAAATTCCACCTTTTGGCTATAGACGGTATGCACACCTTTTGAGGGCCAATCGATATTATCAACAGTGGCGATCCATACGCCGCGAAATTCATATTGTGGTTGTGCAAAAACAGAAAAAGCGAAAAAACAAGCAAGGGTAGAAAGCAATAACCTCATAGTTCAGCAAATAATAAATAAAGCGGTGAAATTAACTCAATAAGGGTTAATCAAATTATAAAAAAACTATTGTTGCTTTAACGCTTATTCCGAACCTCTTATTTTATCCAGTAGTTTACTGAGTGTAGCAGCTTCTTCTTCGGTCAGATTGCCTACGATTTTATCCAATTCGTCCTGGCGTTCATCCAAACGTTCCAGCAGTTTTTTTCCCTTATCGGTGATCATTACATCTACCAGACGGCGGTCAGTTTTGCAGGTACCTTTTTTCAGGAGCCCTTTTGCAATTAAGCGATCAACAATGCGGCTGGTATCACTCATTTTATCCAGCATTCGCTCTCTTATCTGCAAAGTGGATAACGGCTGCGGATGGCTGCCGCGCAAGATGCGAAGGATATTAAACTGCTGCGGTGTAATATCCTCGGAGGCAAAAAGCTCTTTCGTCCTTTCCATTACCCAACCATAAGTGAACAACAGGTTCACTCCTGCCCGTTGGTATTCATTGCGGAACTTCGATTGGTGAATGTCATGATCTATACCCATTGCAAAAGGATTGTTTAATAAAAATAGAATAGTTTAAAACGTTCCCTGTCAGCAGCATTTTTGTTTTCACCGGGCTCGATAATTAGCGCAAAGTTAATGTTTCAACATCAAATTAATTTCTTGCATCGTTTATTTGGCCTTTTTTCACACCTGTGTATAAAATCCGGAAACACAGAAATTTTTCATGAAAGGAAATGAACTTTCTTTGTATCACAAGCAAATTATCACACAGTTCCAATCTTACAGCATGAAATTAATTGTTGAGTCCATCAGGAGTTTTTATGAAGGTTTTATATCCTTTTATACCGGCCTCTATAATCAAATGAAACGCTGGTAGGGTTCTGGATTTTCCTTTTTCAGCATCCCACCCAGTTTAAAGATGGTAAAAAGGTGATGCGCTTCATGCAACAGGAAAAAATTTAACCACATTAACAAGCTCATCTTGCCATAAGCAGGATGATTAGCCGTTTTGACAAAATCTGTTTCCTTGAAGGAAAGTATGCCTGCAGCCATCTCTTTGCGGGTCGAAAGTAAATCCTGTATTATTTCCCTGCTTGTTTTAGTACAATTATCAGGAAACAGCGGATCGGCTTCTGCCGTATATGCTGAAAAGTTTGGATTATCTTCTTCAAGAATTTTTTGTACCCGGGTAATAAATGTGTGCTGGTAGGTTTGCAGGTGTACAATATTTTCAAAGATGGACCATTTGCCCGGCTGCACTTGTCTTCTTATTTGTTCATCGGATAAGCCGTCCAGGATATCTAATAGTGATTTGTGCTGGTATTGCAGGCGGGTGGAAACAGAGGATGGAATTTGCATATTGGGATTGGTTTAATGTCTGCTTGTTGTCAAACCGTACTAATCATTGCTCCAGACCTTTGTGCCTTCTGAACAATTGGCACATATATCGATATTCTTTCTGCCCTTCAATATCTGCGATCTGAATTTAGTGTATTCACCGTTTTTCCAGATCTCTTTGAATGATTTTTCTTTCAGGTTCCCAAGTTTGTGTTGCGCATCTTTATCAAAGCAGCAAGGTGCGACCAATCCATCCCAGGTTATCACGGGGTCATGCCAAAGGCGCCAGCATTGATTGGAAAGATTTCCTTTAAACTCAGTTCCTGCAGCCGTTTTCCTGTAGCGGCTGTATTTATCAATGGTTGGGATCAGGTTGTTGGGATCGTTTTCATAATCATAAACCTGTGCTGTTTTAAACCACACATCATCTACGCCAATTTCCTTTGCCATTTTTTTTACCTCTTCGATCTGGTGCTCATTATGTCGTACTACCAGGAATTGGAAAACAACAAAAGGGGTTTTGCTTTTTAATTTTTTTTTCCATTTTACAATATTACGGGCACCTTCCAGCACTTTTTCCAATTTACCACCCACCCGGTATTGCTGGTATGTGTCCTGCGTAGTGCCATCTATTGAAATAATCAGGCGATCAAGGCCGCTTTCAATAGTTCGTTTGGCATTGGCATCAGTTAAATAATGCGCATTGGTTGAAGTGGCGGTATATATTTTTTTTGATGAAGCATATTTTACCATATCCAGGAAAGAAGGATTCAGGTAGGGCTCACCCTGGAAATAAAAAACCAGGTACAAAAGATCTTTGTAAAGCTGATCAATTGTTTCGCTAAAAAAATCTTTTTGTAACATGCCTGTCGGCCTTGTAAAGGCTCCTAGTCCGCTGGGACATTCGGGACAGCGAAGATTGCAGGAAGTGGTGGGCTCAAAAGAAATGGAAACCGGGTATCCCCATTGTATAGGTTTCCTGGTCCATTTGCTCAGGTAGAAGCTACTCAGCACTTTTATCCCATTCCAGGCACGGCGAAAACTTAGTTTAGATAAAAGATTAATCGTATCGTGTCGATTGATGCGGGACATGATTTGTAAAGGTAAGCCGGGAGGCCGTAGAAGATTAAAAGAAATTATCCCACGAGTTAGTTAACCTTTGTTTTCAAGGTGTAAACAAAGAGGCCCGACCATAGGGTGAGGCGGGCCTTTTGTTATCATCCATCCTTGTTCTGTGTCCAATCAGCCGTTTAATATTTTCGATTCTTTCATATATCGTTTGGAAGGATGGTATATAAAGAGACAACTTCCGTTTTTGATCGTATTGATCAGGTAGTTGCTTTCTTTTCTTGGAATAGCGGGACACCCATAGCTACGTCCCATGTACGGGTTTTGATTTAGCCAGTCATCACCAATATAATCGGCTCCATGAATAACGATCCGCCTGCGGACCGCTTTATCATTATAACCTGTTTCAAGCCCCTTCATACGCAGTGAAAGACCATGCTCCCCGTAATAAGTGTTTTGTGTAATATAGAATCCGAGGCTACTTTGCAATGACCTTAGCTTATTTGAAAAACGGGTAGCATACTCTCCACCTGAATTTCGTCCGTGAGCGACATAGGTATTTAACAACACTTCCTTTTTTGCCAAATCCACCACATAAAGTCTTTTGCTGTTAGAAGATTGGCTAAAATCACAAATAGTGAGATAATTCTGTTTACTGATGATTTTTTTCTTTACCAGGTAGTTGTAGCCCTTGTATGCATACTCAAATACCGGCTGCGACAAGCCCATTTCATGTAAGTTGAGTAACAGGTATAAAGATACTATCTCATCTGCCGGCAGCTTTAAACCCACAGGCAGACCAGAAGTTACCGGCACATTTTCAACACTATTATTTTTGGGTAAGCCCAGCCAGGAGAGACTGAACAATGCAAATAACAGGCAACAAATCGATATTGTTACAGGGTTTTTCAAGAGGGTACGGATTTCAAAATACCAAACGCTATTGAGGTCAAAATTAGTATCGGCTTTTAAGAATTGAAAGCAATAAAGTATTGTTTCATGACAGATTGAGCATTATTACGCAGTGATTTGATTCCGCTCAAAGAAAAAATACTTGCTACCATTCAGGGTAACAAGTATTTTATTAATATGTCACTACACTTTTACTTTCTTCCAATTACCTTTTCGGAATAAAATATAAGAAGCAATAGTTATGGCAGTTTCGGCTACGGGTATTGCAATAAAAACACCGGGGGCTCCCATTTCAAAATGTTTAGCCAATAAATAAGCAAGCGGGATTTGGAAGAGCCAGAATCCACAGAGATTGACTATTGTAGGTGTCCAGGTATCTCCTGCACCATTGAATGTATTCATCATGACCATTCCAATACCATAAAAGATATAACCGGAAGTAATGATTCGTAAGGCAACACCGGCGATTTGCTGTACTTCGGGGTCATTGGTGAAAAAAGAAACGAGCCAGTCGCTACAGATGAAAAAGAATACTGTCACAATCGCCATAAAAATGGTATTGTAGCGGATTGTTTTCATCACCGATAATTCAGCCCGTTGCAATTCTTTTGCCCCTAAATTTTGACCCACTAAAGTAGCCGCGGCGTTGCTCAGTCCCCATGCTGGCAGTATAAAGAATAACATCAGGCGTATTGCGGTTTGATAACCCGCCGATCCTTCGTCATTGCCTGTCAGCGCCACTAATCTCGCCAGGAATATCCAGCTGCACGAAGCAATAACAAATTGGAGAATACCGGGTGCGGCGATCCTGGTTAATGACTGGATCACCGGCCAATCTATCTTCCAATGTTCTGTTTTTATTTTCAGCAGGCCACTCCCCTTCAATAAATGAAACAGCTGATAGAAAACACCGATGCTCCTGCCGGTTGTGGTAGCAATGGCTGCCCCTGTTAAGCCAAAGGCCGGGATAGGTCCAAGGCCATTGATGAAAAGCGGACACAGGATGATATTACAAATGTTGGCCAGCCACAAACTTCTCATGGCTATTGCTGCATTACCAGCCCCACGAAAGATACCATTGATCAAAAACAGCAGCATAATTACTACACTGCCTCCCATCATGATGCGGATAAAAGGAGTCCCTTTTATCGCAGCTTCAGGTGAGGCGCCCATTATTTCGAGAATGTTTGTTGCATATACCAATCCAAGAATGCTGATAACAATGGTAATGGCAATAGCTACTAAGATTGCCTGCACGCCTGCATGGGCAGCCGCATCGGTATTTTTTTCTCCCACCCGCCGTGCTACTACGGCAGTGGCGGCCATACTCATTCCTATGGCCAGGGAATAGATAATTGTCAATACTGATTCGGTTAACCCTACTACCTGTATAGCATGACTGCTGTCTTCCAGGTGTCCTACAAAATAAAGGTCAACTACTGCAAACACCGATTCCATCGACATTTCCAGCATCATAGGTATGGCCAGCATGAATACCGCTTTGCGAATGCTGCCAGTGGTGTAATCCATCTCGTCTCCCCGTATAGCTTGCTTCAACAATACATAAAAGGACGAAATCTTATTCGTTGAAATCATTGACTCCGACATGATAAATTCTTTGTATTAAGATGAAATGAAATACAGCAACGGGTTGTTGCTTTTAGTTTATTGTCCGAAAAAAAGGCAGGTTCTGATTTACAATGGGGGCGAACCTTAACACATTTTCATATTCGTATGCTTGACTGGAAATCAAAAATAAGATTTTACTCTCACCGGCAAAAAATAAACAGATGAAACATCCAGGTTCCCTCCGGCCAAAAACAATAAAAAATAAACAGAGGAAATTGAAATTTTGAAGGATAAAGAGCCGGAAATCAACTTGACTGATTTTATAATAATGCAGAATAGGTGTTTTTCCTAATAAGTATTCGACAGAATTGCATTTATTTTTACGACAGATGATTTGAAGATTTGTTTTTCATTAAATTTAATATTCTGATTAGTACTTCATTGAAAGAAAAGTGTTTGTGATCTATCGGATAACCAGGTTCTTGGTACTTTGAATTGTAGCATTTGAGGGATTAGCCGGGGCATGCGCAAAACATTCAACACGGTAGACTAGCCGGCTTTGATGCTTCAAAATCCTAATTCTATAAGAAGAAGTAAGTATTGGTATGAAGTTACCCATTGATACAGTGTTACAGCAAAAATTCAGGAGTTGGTCAAAGTACCTGATCATCACCGTGGGGGTTATTGCTTTGCTGGTGTTGATAGGGTGGCAATTTGATATTACCGGATTAAGACAGATGGGACTGCCCCCAACCTCCATGAACCCATTGACCGCAGTTGGATTTTTAATGACCAGCATAGCTGTGTTTTTATTTCTCCGATCTTCTCACAACAAAACTGCTTTTGTATTAACCATACTTGTTTTGATTATAGGAGTTTCAGAGTTTGGTGGTTTTCTTTTCAATTTCGATTGGCAACTTGACACGGTATTGTATGCCGATAAACTAGCTGAGCAAAGGGGGCGTGGCTTGGTAAACCAAATGGCTCCCAATACTGCTTTTTGTTTTTTACTGGCGGGTATTTCACTAATCCTGTTCAAATATGAAGCAGGTTTACAGCAAAGAACTTCGCATTACCTTGTTCTCATCGTGGCATTTATTGGGATGCTTTCGCTGTTGGGCCGATTATATAATGTAGATACTTCAACCAGTTTTCTTGTTCACATCTCCATGGCTCCGTCCACTGCTTTGTGTTTTTTTCTTTTTTCACTATCGGTTCTTTTTGCAGATGCGGACAAGGGAGTAATGAAAGAGTTTACCAGCAGCCTGGTCGGAAGTGTCCTGGCAAGAGTATTGATACCAGCGGCCATCATCATTCCTGCGGTATTAGGTTTATTGCATTTGCAGGGATATTGGAAGGGGATCTATAATAATGAATTCGGAACTGCTCTTTACTCTTTAAGCATCATTTTTATTTTTGTGGCTATAATCTGGTATAATGCCTACCTGCTAAATAAAAGAGATCTGCTCCGCAAACAAACTGAAAATGCATTGCGGGATAGTGAGCAACATATACAAGCCATTTTTCACAGCGCTCCCGATGCCGTAATCGTGATGGATAGTAAGGGAATTATCACCAAGTGGAATCCTGAAGCTGAGCATCTTTTGGGTTGGAAGGAAGAAGAAACAAGAGGCAGACTGCTGGCAGAGTTAATAATACCGGAAGAGTTCAGGGAAGCACACAAAAAGGGGTTAGAACGTTTTTTACAGACCGGCGAGAGCCGGATAATTGGAAAGACAATTGACCTCTGGGCAATAAAAAAAAACCGGGAAAGCATCGATGTTTCTTTACGCATCTCACCCCTATTGCTGGAAGGAAAACGGTTTTTTATTGGCTTTGTGAGAGATATTACTGAGAAAAAAGAAATAGAAAACAGGTTAAAGACTTTTAATGAAGAACTATCCCGCCAGGTAGAAGAAAAAACCAATGAGCTCACTGATATTTTTGAACGGATCACCGACGGGTTCATTGCATTGGATAAAAATTTTAATTATACCTACGTCAATGAAAAAGCGGGTGAACTCATTCACCGTGATCCGGCCTCGCTTATTGGAAAAAATGTATGGGAAGAATTTCCGCTGACAGTTGGCTCTGAAACTTACCATGCTTTTATAAAAGCAATGACGGAGCAAACTTATGTTGCCAATACCGATTATTATGCGCCTTTAAATTTGTGGCAAGCCAACTATATTTATCCTTCACCGAATGGGTTGTCGATTTTTATCCGGGATATTTCTGAACAGAAAAAAGCAGAAACGGAAGTTAATAAGGCGAGGGACCTGGCGGAAAAACTGATCGGAAGCCTTCCCGGTGTATTTTATTTCTTTGATGCAAACGGAAGATTCATACGCTGGAACAGGGAGTTTGAAAGAGTGACAGGATATACGTCGAAAGAAATAGAAAACATGCACCCCACTGACTTTTTTGGTGAAGAATCGAAAGCCTATATAGTGCAAAGAATAGAAAGTGTTTTCCTGGAAGGCATCAACGATGCAGAGGCAAGTTTTTTAACGAAAGATGGACGAAGAATACCCTACTATTTTAAAGCAGTATTGATAAATTTTGAAGGCAAGCCCTGCCTGTTGGGTAATGGAATTGATATTGCCGAACGAAAGAGGGCTGAAGAAGAATTAATTTCCTCTGAACAAAAATATAAGTTCCTGTTTGAGAATAACCCGCTTTCGATGTGGATGCTAAGTTTACCGGATTACAATGTCGTTGACGTTAATAATGTGGCCTTATTGAAATATGGATATACTAAAGAAGAATTTTTAAACCTGTCCATGGCTGATTTTCGGCCCAAAGAAGATGTCGAACGTTTTAAAGCAAGTACCAATACTTCATTCAGGGGTATTTATCATGCAGGTGTTTGGCGACATTTAAAAAAAGACGGAACGATCATTTATGTCGATATTTATACTCATGACTTTTATTATAAGGGACAACAAACAAGACTCGTGTTGGCGAATGATATCACAGAAAAACATATTGCCGAACAAAAGCTAAAGGAGTCTTATGAATCGATCAGAAAACTCACCGGACACCTTCAAAATGTAAGAGAAGAAGAGCGGCTCCATATCTCCCGTGAAATTCATGATGAATTGGGGCAATTGCTGACCGTTTTGAAAATGGATGTATCCTGGTTAAATAAGAGGATAGAGCCGGAGAATGCGGCTGCAAAGGAAAAATTGGCGGAAATACTAGGACTCATTGATTCTACCGTAAAATCAGTAAGACGGATAGCTTCAGAACTCCGGCCCACTTTATTGGATGATCTTGGCTTGCTTGCAGCAATGGAATGGCACCTGGAAGAATTTGAACGACGATCGGGTATTGAAACAGAAAGTTCATTGCTGGAAATAGAACAACCTCTGCCTGATGCACTTAAAATAGGACTTTTCCGTATTTTTCAGGAGTCATTGACAAATGTTGCCAGGCATTCCGGAGCGAAAAAAGTAAAGGTGAGCCTGCAGCAAAGGGATAAGGAGTTAGTATTGACAGTGCATGACAATGGAAAAGGGTTTGATGAATCGGGTACCGTAAAGAAAACACTGGGCTTACTGGGAATGAAAGAAAGAACCCTAATGATGGGTGGTCAATATAACATTTCCGGCATAATTGGTGAGGGAACTACCGTAACGGTTGCTGTTCCATTGCCCGACGCCGACCTGTAAAAACAAAACCTCACTATGCTAAAAATTCTAATTGCAGACGATCATGCCATAGTCCGACGTGGATTAAAACAATTATTGCTGGAGGAATACCCCTCTGCTGTAATTGGCGAAGTGTCGGATACAGAGGATCTTTTAAAAGAGATTATCAGCAATGGTTGGGATATTGTCATTTGCGATATGAACATGCCTGGCCGTAGCGGACTGGATGCCCTGGGCCAAATAAAACAAGTATCACCTAACCTGCCAGTGCTTATAATGAGCATGTATCCCGAAGAGCAGTATGCTTTGCGGGTATTAAAAGCCGGAGCTTCCGGCTACCTCGAAAAAGAAAGCATTCACGATAATGTGATCAAAGCCATACAAACCGTCAAGCTGGGCAAAAAGTTTATTACGCCGACAATTGCCGAGCGCCTGGCCGAAGCCTTTCACAATACAAATAACAAACAGCCGCATGAATTGCTATCGGACAGGGAGTTTGATGTATTTAAATTAATAGCGTCAGGCAAGTCTGTATCCGAGATTGCCAGCCAGCTATCACTCAGCACAACCACAGTAAGTACCTACAGGTCAAGAATCCTGGAAAAAATGGGAATCAAATCCAATGCGGATCTTACACGGTATGCCCTCGAGAAAAAACTCATTTAAACATTTTGCATGTAGTATAAACTCTACATTATTTAAAAAATCAAGGCTACAAGCGGCATGGACCCAAAAATCTATTTTGCAGCAGGTTGAATTTCTGCTAATCCAACACCTGCCACGTTATGTTGAGGATAATTATTGCTGACGATCACCCTGTCGTCATGCAGGCTTTAAAAAAAATAGTAGAAGAAGAATTTCCGGGTGTGTATGTAGAAGAAGTATCAAACACTCCGTCTCTTCTTGAAAAAGTCTTGCATGAGGAATGGGACCTTGTAATCTCCGACCT
Organism: Terrimonas pollutisoli; assembly: GCF_029360765.1. Classification (GTDB taxonomy): domain Bacteria; phylum Bacteroidota; class Bacteroidia; order Chitinophagales; family Chitinophagaceae; genus Terrimonas_B; species Terrimonas_B pollutisoli. The sequence goes on from NZ_JARKNA010000016.1 coordinate 11,026, forward strand.
TGCTATGCCAGGTGGCGGTGGCCTTGTTGCGCTTAAGAAAATAAAAGCAGTGAAGAAAAAATTGCCGGTACTCATCCTTAGTACTTACCCGGCTGATCAATATGCAACCAGGTTAATCAAAGCAGGGGCCGAAGATTTTATTAGCAAGGATGGGTTACCAGGCGACCTTATCAAATCAATCCGTGTTATACTCGGGCCGGAAAAAAAAAACGACTGAACAACAGCATTTGCTAAGGGTTAATTAAGCGTTTTTTTGTAGTTGTTTATCTACAAAACAGCAATGATTTGATAAACTAACAATAATAATACGATTACTTAGTTTTAGCTTTTTACTTCATTACATTTGCCACAATTCGTAGTTGAAGTTCCTTATCCAGACAATGCGTTTGAAATATTCATGAAAACCAAGGTTGAATAAAATATCCCTAATGAAAAAAGCATGCTGGACCACTTTGAGACGTCTTATCGGCAACCACCCATCTCAGGCCGATTTATTCCTGACGTTAATCAATGAAGAAGGGGAAATTTCCTGTGCCAATGCCAGGATGGTTAGAAAGCTTGAACTGAATGACCCCCGCCAATCTGCCATTAATTTTTTTGACCTGGTACACCCCGCCAATGTCGGCGACCTAAAAAAAACGCTGATTTCAATCCCGGAAGATAATGACCCGGTAGCTATTGAACTATATGTGAAGAACGGCCATTACCAACCAATGAAATGGAAATTGATAAGGCTTCAAAACGGGGGAAATGAAAAAAAATATTTCTGTGCCGGGTATACAATCGTAGACGATGAAAGATTAAAGAGGTTCAAAGATTTAGTACAAAACAATTCCCAGCAAATTGTTGAAGGGCTCAGTGGTGTCATTTTTCATGATAGTAATGGCGAATTGATTGCTGCCAATCAAAAAGCCGCAGCCATTTTCAACACAACCCTTGAAAATTTATATCAGCTAAAAAACATTTCCTGGTTTTGGGACAATGAATGGCAAATAACAAATGAAAACGGAAAAAAAGTAGCTTTTACAGAAGCTCCTTTCATCAAAGCTATTCACACGGGTCAGGTTCAAACACAAAGTCTCATTATCCGTCTTCACAATGGCGAGAACAGGTGTCTTTTGTTCAACTCTCAACCTTTGCCGGATGAAGAAGACCCCAATCAGTTTTATGCAGTATCACACTTGATAGATATAACACCGGAGCGTCACTTGCTCAACCAGCTAAAGGATGGGCAGGCTATGATCAGCGCTTTCTTCCAACAAACACCGACACTTTCGTGGGTGATTGACGAGGAAACGAATATAAAATTTGCCAGCGATGCCTTTTATAAATATTTTGATGTCGAAGAAAAGGATTGCATCAATGTAAAAATTGCTGAAGTAGTGCCCCCCTCAGTTTACCGGGCACTGTACGAAAAACACCTGGAAGTATTTAAAACGTGTAAACCGGTACAAGCTACAGAAAAGATTAAATGGGCCGACGGCACGCAGTCCATTTCTCATATCAATATTTTTCCCATTTGCTCTGTTACCGGTAAAAGCAAGTTAGTAGGTGGTCACGCTATTAATTTGCCTGACAAAAGCAAACTGGAAAAGGATTTGAAAGAAGCACATGAACGACTGTTAAACCTCAGCCGTGCTACTTCGGATGCTATTTGGGAATGGGATATGCAGACGGGTCAAATATTCCGTAACGAGGCGTTGATGGAAATGATCGGCTATCAACTTGACAACTCCAGGGGTCTTTCATGGTGGCTTCGCCGAATACATCCGGAAGATCGCAACCGCCTGGCCGATAAGATAAAGGAAGCAACTGAAAACTTCCAGCAATCCTGGCATGATGAATATAGGTTCAAGTGCGCCGATGGCAGCTACAAGCATGTGGAGGATAAAGGTTTTGTGGTATACGAAAATGGGTTGCCGGTAAAAATGATTGGCTCTTTACAAGATGTTTCTTCCCTGAAAGAGCTGGAAAATGAACTGGCTAATGTGCAAATGCAAAAGCAAAAGGAAATATCGGAGACCATTATCAAGATGCAGGAGAAGGAAAGGACACGTATTGGCCATGAACTGCATGATAATGTCAACCAGATATTATCAACGGTTAAACTATTTTTTGACGGCGTAGTTCCCTCTAATGCCGAACAAAAACAACTAAAGCAAAAAAGCATTGAATACCTGCAACTGGCAATTGAAGAAATTCGTAAACTGTCCAAGGAGTTGGTCACCCCGCAGTTGAAAGAAGGAAAGCTTACCGATACCATTAACACAATGATCGACGATCTTCAATTGACCGGGGCGTTAAAAATCAGTTTTACCCACAATGTTGACGATACCTTATTATCCGGAAGCAAAAAAATAACACTATACCGCATTTTGCAGGAACAGCTTAAGAATATCATCCAGCATAGTAATGCAACCACTACCCAGGTCTCGTTGCAAACAATAAACGATGCCGTTGTTCTTACTATAACCGATAATGGAAGGGGATTTGATCCGCACCAAACACGGCAAGGAATAGGATTGGCTAATATCCATGAACGAACCCAGTTTTATAATGGAACCGTTGATGTTACATCTGCTATTGGCAAGGGTTGTACGCTGGCTGTAACCATACCGGTGAAATAAAACAAACCCTACAGGCAGGAATCTCTTAGCATCTTCATATATGCTGGCCCTTTTTCCCGCGCAAACCGGATATTTCTTTCGGGAATTTGCTCCGGGTTTGGATAATGCTGCAAGGCCTTTTCAATACTTTCTTCTTTTAATAAATGAAGCATTGGATAAGGAGACCTGTTGGTATAATTAGCAGCATCATCGGGCGATGCTTCCGCAAAACGATAATGGGGATGAAAACTGGCCAGCTGGTATACGCCTTCGTATCCTTTTCGTTTTAGTAGTTTTTCGGCTTCACGCAACAAGACCAGGTACTCGTTAAATGAAAAAAATCCTTTGGAAAAAATTAAAAGGCTGGTCTCAATTTCAGTTTGGCTATCCAGTCGCTGGCATTCATTTATAAATAGCTGCAGGGATTTTTTCAGGTTTGTTTCAGTCACTACCTCGTAATGAATACTGTTTCTTTTTATTTCTCTGGCAGCAAACGGACAAAAATTGCAGGCAATCACTACGTCAACGATCCATTTTTTTGTTTGCTCAATAACCTTGCTGGCATTTTCCATTCAACGAAGATAAAAATCAAATTAGCAGATGTCTTCAATTTGATAAAGGTTGCCGTTGATAGAAGCGGTATCGTTTCTCCGGAGACCCATTAAGGCTTTACCCATTGGTGATCCTGGTGAAAGAGCAATCACAGTTTTTCCATCTATTATTATTTTTCCAATGGCAACACTCAGAAACAAATAGCCTTTATTCGTTTTCACAAGACTTCCATTGGTAATCCCTTGGGTTGAAATGGCAGGATCTATTTGTTCAAACAATGCTTTCTGAACCAAAGCATCTTGTAACTGGCGGCTTGTTTTCTCCTGGTCGAGCTGCAGCATAGCCAAAGCGGTTTCATGTTTATCACCAGCGGTACTCTTGGTTTCGTTACTGCTGCTTTCTTTTAAATCCAATAGTTCCTGTTGCAGCATCGAAACCTTATCGAGCACTGTTTGCAAAAAGCGATTGTAGACCTTAATCTTAAAAGCTGGCTCTATCATCTTCTTTGGTAAAGAAAATTAGTAATGTGCTATCAGGTCAGCCTGGCCATCAGGATCATTCTTTGCACTGCCGGCGCTGCTGATCGCATTTCCTCTTAACAATAGTAAACCTGCAACATGCGGCGCCGCCATGGAAGTGCCGCTCAGGTAAGCATAGCGTCCGTTGGTAAATGTAGATAATATGCGGACTCCTGGCGCTGCAAAATCCACTACATCATTTCCATAGTTAGAAAACTTTGCAAAGTTATCAAGACTGTCGACTGCTGATACCGTGTAGACATTTGCGGCATTGGCCCTGGCGGGAGAATATTTGTTAGCCAGCGATTTTTCGTTACCTGCGGCAATGGAGATATAAATGCCTTTAGCCGCTGTGTTTTTAACCTGCTGATCAAGGGTAGTTGAAATCCCCTCCTCATCACCCACACTCAGGTTCACCACATCACCCGCTGACGCATTACTGCTTACATAAGCCAGTGCATTGATAATGTTTGATAATAAGCCTTTGCCATCCTTATCCAACACCCTGAGTGAAATCAATGTGGCGCCTGAGGCAACACCCAATACACCAAAGGTGTTATTCTTAGCCCCAATGATTCCGGCAATATGGGTGCCATGACCGTTTTCATCTTCCGCTGAACTTTGACCGCTGATAAATGACTTGCTGAGTGTAGCATCGACCGTAAGATCAGGATGGGCAAAATCTATCCCGGTATCGATGATCCAGGCTCGTTTGCCAATACCATTTCCATAGCCAACGCGGTTAATATTCCAGGTGATTAACCGGGGGGCAGCTACGGTAAAACAGGTACCCAGCGAAATGATCCTGTCGGGTTCTATGGCAGCCACTGTTTCATCTTGTGCCAGCCGCTTTGCTTCATCAGATGATAAACGGGCTACAAAACCGGCATTGCGGCCTTCGAAACTTCTTTTCAATGCCTGCCTTGCGATATGATGTCTTTCCAGCACATTACTGTTCAATTCATTAGACCTTCGGGAACTAATCGTCCTAGTCTCTTCTGCTGAAGTTTTGTAAACGACGATATACTGGCCTTCTAAGGTGTCATTAGAAATGATGAAACTAGTCTGAACACAGTCATCAATATCGTCGCCCGGGTTCTTTGTTATGGAGTCATTGGCTGATTTTTTACAACTGTAAAATAACACCAACGTTAAAAGGCATGCAGGGAGAAGTTTGTTAAGGGTCATGGCGAAATATTAAGCTTATCCTTAACGCATTTTCCATGCCTTATTGGCGTCTTATAAGCTGCTTTAACAGCTTTTTATAAAGATGGTGTTGGCCGAATGTCAGCTAATTGTAATCCTGTTTTTTGAAGCCCAAAAAATGGCAACAAAAAATTTATGATAATTCTTCAAAACGGCCGGTGAGTTTATTTTTTCGAACATTATTCCAGTTGAAGTAGCGACCGTTCATGGCAACATAAACTCCGGCAGGCAATGTCTGCACAAAAGCCATAGCGCCGCCCAGGTTAAATAAGCCATCGGAGCTACCGAATTTAATCGGGATCATGGCGCCGGTTAATACAATTGTTTTACCAGTAACATTTTTTGCCAACACACGGGCTGTTTCGGCCATGGTGTCGGTGCCGTGTGTAATGATGATTTTGTCTTCAGGGCATAGCCTGCATTGCTCCACAATTCCTTCTCTATCTTTTTCCGTCATTTCTAAACTGTCGATCAGCATCAGTGTCGTAATCACAACAGGCACTTTATTACGGCCTAATTCCAGCAAGTCGTGCAGGTGAGTGTCTTTAAAATATAGTTCGCCGTTGAGTTCATTATATTCTTTGTCAAATGTTCCACCGGTGATAAAAATTCTGATTGACATAAGCAAGCTATTGGTTTTGATAAATGAAATTAATGAATCAAATGATTGAAATTCTTATCGACTGTTTGTAAAATCGCTTTTGATAGGTGCTTCAAAAATTTGTGATCCGATAAAAGCACTAAAAGTCCCTGTTAAACCAATTCAATTTGAAGGAATCAAAGCAGTAGTCAATGCATAACGGATAATAAGAGTATAAACTTATGCATCGTAAAATTCCGTGCAAAAAACGCAGTGAATGTGGTGTAGAATTTTAGGACGATGTGAGTAAATGAATACTCATTTGATTTTTTATTCCCGTTATAAAAATTGGGCGAAATTTTTGCTTTCAATTCATAAACCACAGAGGAATGGGGCTACCAGTGCAAACAGCGATGATAATTGATGATGAAGCAGATCTTGGCCTGTTGCTCGCCGCTATTTTGGAAGCGAGAAAAATACATACGCTGATCGTTAACACATTGGAAGAAGCAGAAATCTATCTTTCCTACCTAAAACCGACGGTTATCTTTCTCGATAATAATTTTCCCGGGGGGCTTGGTGTGAATTTTATTCATAAGATCAAAGAGTCTGATAATGAGATCAAGATCATTATGATGACTGCGGACTCTTCACCCTGGATCCGGGAAAAAGCTATTGATGAGGGGATCCATTATTTTCTCCGGAAACCTTTTACCAGGAGGGCCGTTGACCTGGTATTGGACAAACTTAATTTTAGAAGAGTGCCCGTTCAAAGGGATTAACAACTTCTTCTTTTATTTCGCCAGCTTCAGGTTTGCAATGACGATTCCTGTAAATACCAACAGCATGCTTATAATATGAGTCGTTGTAAATTCTTCGTGTAAAATCAAGGCGGCTTCGATACTGCTGAATACGGGTATCAGGTTTCCAAACAAAGCCGTTCGGCCCGCGCCTAATTTTCCAATAGCCAGGTTCCAGCATAGAAAACTAATAACGGAGGTGCCTAATCCAAGGTAGATGATGACAAGCAAAAGATTGATATTCCATTCAACTTTCGGCGCATGTGAAATTTCCCACAGATAAAATGGAAATAACAACAGTGTTCCTATACAAAAAAGAATAGCCAGGTAATTAACCGGCGACAAACCCACTGGTTTTCTTTTTACCAGTGTATTGTACACCGCAAAACAAAAAGCTGCTAATAAGATCCAGCCATCACCGGCTGTAAACCGGAAGTTGAGCAGGTTAGAGATGTTTCCCTTTGACAAGAGATACAGAACACCGGCCAGGCAAAGTAACATACCGGCAATTTTTAATTGACCGATCTTCTCGTTTAAGAAAATCCGGGCCAGCACAATGGCAATGATGGGAGAGGAAGTAGTACCGATCAGGGCGAGATTGATCGCAGTAGAATAATGAGCGCCGATATAAACGAATGTATTGAAAAGAGCAATACCTGTTAAAGCCGCCCAAAACAAATGCCCTCCTGACCGTTTCACTATTTTCCACTCCGTCTTCAGTCGCTTAATAACAAAAGGGATAATAATAATAGCAGCCGTCAGCCAGCGATAAAATGCAAGACTGACAGGTGGAATTTGTTTGATCACACCCCGGGCCGCAATAAAATTGCCGGACCAAATGATGACTGCCAGCAGGGCAAGGCCGATACCGATATAAACATTTTTTGCAGGAGTGGTATGCATGGAGAATGGCGACGAAGATAGTTTGGAAGATTGAATAAAGCTTTATTCAAAAAACAAATCCCGCTGTTGGCGGGATTTGCAAAACATCATTTCATTACATTATTCAAGTACCTTCTCAATAATCTTATTCGTCTGTTTATTTTTCAGGATTAATTTTTTGGCGCCATAGTGTGTCACTTCTTCTTTGATCAAATAGTGATCGGCGTCGTAGTCGGTTAAATGACTGTCTTTGCTTACACCCACTTTACCTCTCCAGATATCCAGTTGCACCGGCTCCCACAATTTTGTTTTTGCAGATTTATAAGCGGCGTCCAGTACAGCATTCACCACATAGCCATCATAAAAAGTTTCTTTTGGCGCTTTACCTTTTTCCAGCGCATTGAACATATCAGTAAACATATGGTTATATCCCAACTCGTTTAGCTCATCGCCAACCGGGAACAACCAGCCTCTGTCACTTTCTGCTTTTTCGGCTACGTAATCAGCACCCTTACCGGTCGAAAACATTTCGAAGCCGGTTCGTAAAAAATTATTCATCCAGATGGTTCCTTCGGTACCCATCACTTCATCCCGCAGATCGAGGCCACCGCGAAAGGTCCAGCTTACTTCAAACTGGCCGATGGCGCCGTTTTCATATTTCACCAATCCTATTGCATGATCTTCGGCATCGATAGGTTTTACCTGTGTATCGGCCCAGCACATTACTTCGACGGGCTTTATGTCCTTGCCAATAAAGCTTCGGGTAATCTCTATGCAATGACAACCCAGGTCTAAAATGCAACCGCCACCGGCCTGCTCTATGTCCCAAAACCAATCGCTGTGTGGCCCGGGATGTGTTTCCCTTGATTTTGCCCAAAGTATGCGACCAATAGCACCTGCCTTTACACTTTCAATAGCCTTTAAAAATTTAGGTGTATAAACAAGGTCCTCCAAATAACCATTGAATATGCCGGCGGCTTCAACAGCCTCCAGCATTCGCTTCGCCTCCGCCGCATTTCTGCCAAGCGGTTTGGTTGTGATCACTGCTTTTTTGTGTTTACAGCATAATAATACTGCAGCCTCGTGCAAATTATTGGGGAGTGAAATACAAACCACATCTACATTGGGATGTGCAATCGCTTCTTCCATGGATGTGGTCCAATGTTCGCAGTGGTAGTCCGCGGCGAATTTTTTAGCACTCTCTTCCCTGCGTGAATAAATGCTGACAATCTTATCCTTGCTTCGTTGACCCTGTAATGATTCAGCATAAAACCGGCCGATAAAACCCGACCCAAGCATAGCGATACGTTGCATAGTGATGTTTATAGTTTACTGTTTTTTGGTTTATTGTTTTTCACTTTTCACCTCTCACTTTTCACTTTGTATTCACTTCTTTTTCCCAGCCTGTTTCTTTCAATGCGGGGTCTTTTTCTTTTTGCAAAAAATCACCTGCTTCTGAGGCGCCTTTTGCAGCGGCTTCCATCAACGCACTGTCAGCAACAATATTGACCGGTTCCTTCCATGATGTGGAATCATCATTGTAAGCGGGATTGGATAAGGAGTTATAACAAGAGATGATCGACCAGCGTGGTTTATCAGATGTGTTGGCTTCGGACCGGTGCAACAAATTGCTATGAAAGAACAAGGCATCGCCGGGTTGAATTTCAACATATACATGGTCCATTGTTTTCAAGGCATGGTTTACCATCGTCATATCGGCGCCAACCTGCTCGCCGGCAAAGCCATGGTTGACACGACCGAGTTTATGCGAACCTTTGATCACCTGCAGGCATCCATTGGCCTTATTGGCTTCAGTTAAAGCAATCATCACACTCACAAGCTGATCTGGAAAAAGAAACTGGTTTTTGTACCAATAACCATAATCCTGGTGCCACTCCCAGGCGCCGCCTACTTTGGGTTGCTTTTGCATCAGTTTGGTATGAAAATGACAGACCGGTGAATCGCTGTCAAGCAATTTGGCAACAGAATTCACCATCCGGTTGCTGCGCAATAAAAGGCTGTATACATCGTCACCCGGTTTAAACCACAGTGTTAATTTTGTTTTTTTACCAGACTGATCGTTGAGGTCAACCGCATGCTGATTAATAACGGTGTCTTCAACAGCAATGCTGTAAAGCTTGTCGATTTCTTCTTTACTGAAAAAGTCAGGAACAATGACATAACCATCTTTGTGAAAGGCCCGGACTTCCTGGTCAGAAATTAATCGTGCCATAATCAGAGGATTTAAAAGTGAAAATTTTTTTTAGACTACTCGTTGTTTGATTTAAGTTTAGCAAGTTCGGCTTGTAAACTCTCATACAATTGCTCTTTGTTTAATTCTCTTTTGGATGCCAGTTTGGTTTTTATTGAATCCGTAACATTGATAATTACAGCCGGCGTCAGTTCATAATTTTCTGCAAGTGAATTCAGCTTCGTTTCATTGTTGAGCAAACTATTATCTCCGAGGGCCATTTCCCAAATTCTTTTCCGCTCCTCTTTGGTTGGCGGAGGAAAATGGATGATCGATTGAAAACGGCGGGTAAAGGCCTCATCAATATTTGATTTCATATTGCTTGCCATAATGACCAGGCCATTATAATTTTCGATGCGTTGCAACAAATAGTTAACGTCCAGGTTTGCATACCTGTCATGTGAATCTTTAACCTCGCTCCGTTTACCAAACAATGCATCCGCCTCATCGAAAAATAATATCCAGCCTTTTTGTTCTGCAGTATCAAAAAGCCGGGCAAGATTTTTTTCTGTTTCCCCAATGTATTTTGAAACCGTTGCAGCAAGATCAACACGGCAGATATCAGTTGAAATTTCTTTTGCTAAAATGGATGCGGCCGTGCTTTTGCCAGTACCGCCCGGGCCGTAGAATAAAACGCGGTAGCCGTCTTTCAACTTGTTTTTTTGATTTACCAAACCTGCATGCTGCGCCAGCCAACTTCTGAGTTGGTCTATTTGTTGTAACGTAGAAGAGTTTAAAACAATATCTGCCCAGTGTTTTTGGGTGGTCATATGATGGAGGGGAAGTTCCATATTTTTGCAAGTTACAGTTTCTCTTATCCCCCTGTAAAATAAAATTTAGTTATGGAATATAAGCAATTGGGCAAGTCTGAACTTCGGATTTCAACGATCGGCCTCGGCTGCATGTCCTTGTCTCCCTTAAAAGAACAGGAAGCCAAAGCAATAATTGACCAGGCAATAGAACAGGGTATTAATTATTTTGACACGGCTGATTTATATGACAAGGGAAAAAACGAAGAATTGTTGGGCAAAGCATTGAAGGGAAAAAGAGACAAAGTGATTATTGCAACCAAGGCCGGCAATCAATGGAAAGAAGATGGAAGCGGTTGGGAGTGGAATCCCCGCAAAGAATATATTGTAAAAGCTGTAGAGTCAAGCCTGCAAAGATTGCAGACTGATCAGATTGATCTGTACCAATTGCATGGTGGCACTATCGACGATCCCATCGATGAAACGATTGAGGCATTTGAACTTTTAAAGAAACAAGGAAAGATCCGGTATTATGGAATCTCCTCTATCAGGCCTAATGTAATCCGTGAATATGTAAAGCGTTCTTCGATTGTAAGTGTAATGATGCAATATAGCCTGGCCGACAGAAGACCGGAGGAAACTATTTTCGGCTTATTACAGGAAAATAATATTGGCGTATTGGCGAGAGGTTCACTTGCACAGGGCCTGCTGATCAATAAACCTGCGAAAGAATATTTAGGTCATACCCCTGGGGCGATCATAGCGGCGGCTCAATTAATGCAGGGAATTACTGTGACTAATCAAACTGCTGCGCAAACTGCTTTATTATATGTATTGCAACAACCAGCTATAACGGCCTCGGTGATAGGGATAAGTAAAATGGAACAATTGAAAGAGATTGCTGCAACAACCAATAAAGAGAAACTTACTGAAGAAGCTATGGCAATGTTGCAGGAAGCGCTACCTGCGAAATATTATGAACAACATCGCTAAAAAAATAAAGCTCCAAACTTTAAGCCGGAGCTGATTATAATTAAGTGGAAAAAATACCACAGTGCGACAAGAGTGAACCGCTGAATAACTTAAACTTCCCTGTCTCTTACTACGGTAGTTTTTTCCGTTGTGCTGGACGTATTGCCACGCATCAGGGCAAAAAGAATTAAAATAAATATTGCCCCGCCCAGAACCCATACCCATGGTTGTGTGTACCATGTTGTAGTAGTGGTAGTTGTCGTAGTTGTTTTTGAAGTACTCGAGCTGGTACTATCCTGCGCCAATAAGGCGGTTTGAAAGAGGCAAAGCATTATTATACCCAGGAAGCGTTTTAAATTAAACAAGATCGCTGATTGTTTCATGTGTCATGTTTTTAGATGAAGATAATTATACATTATATGATCTAAAAACTATGCCATGACATTTGGAAGAATTTGACAATAAACTTTACTCTTTTAAAAAGATTTACCATGAGTTTGACGCACGAGGTATAATGCGAGCTTAGGAATTTTTTTTCCCAGGTATATGAGAAGATAAATAAGCCATTTGTTGTCAAACATTCTTTGAATTATACGCCCTGTTTTTAATCGTTTCGAAAAATTAGTTTGCCATAGCCGATTGTATTGTTTCTCCATTTTTTCACGGGAAATAGCTCCTTTCAGGAAAAGGTCGATCTGTTCTGCGGCCAGTTTGCTGGCATGGAGGGCCATGCTCATTCCATTGCCACATAGGGGTGTGATCATACCGGCGGCATCGCCGGCCAATAGTACATGTTCTTCTACCTGTGTTTTCCGGTCAAAACTTATCTGCGATATGGTAACCGGCTGATCAAACAGTTTATAGTGCTCAATAAAAATTTTTTTTAGATAGGGATTATGCGATAGGATTGTTTGCTCCATTACTTTAATGGACCCATTGCACCTGGCGAGGTTGCCAGCAGTGGTTAAATAACAAAGACAATATTTGTTTTCTTCTATCTTCACTATACCACAATATCCGTTGGGAAAATAGTGTAATGCAATCGTATCCGGTGAAAAATCAACCTGCACATGATACTTCACTCCAATATAATTATTGAGTTTACTTTTTTTCTTTGAAATAAAAGGTCGCTTCCAACGAATGTCCAGGTTGCTTCTTTTACCAAAGCTGCCACAAACAACAGGAGCCGTATAAGCTTTTCCTTGTGCTTCAACAGTAAAGGAAGAAGAGTTAAAATGAATCCCGGTTACTTTCGTATTTTCTTCAACTAAAGCACCATTGCTTCTTGCAATTTCTGCCAGTGCATAATCAAGCACAAAACGACTGATGCCAAAGCCGCCCAGCGGCAATTGCTGATCCAGCGTTTTTCCATTGGTCAGAGAGATCTGCAGCCGGGAAATGTGTGATATATTCATCTCATCCAAAGGAAGTCCTAACCCAATAAGAAAATCCCATGACTCAAGGCTGATATATTCGCCACACACTTTGTGGAAAGGATATTGTTCTTTTTCAAGAATAATGACCTTATAACCCCTTTTTGCCAGTTGGATAGATATTGCCAAACCCGCTAAACCACCGCCAACTATGACGGCGTCGTATTCGTTTTGGACATAAGTGTGAGCCGGAGCTTCTGCGGGTAAAGTGTTTTTGGCGCTAGCCATTGGACTCGTTTTTATAACTGACTAAGTAGCGAAAAGCCCATCGCCATTTAATAGCAGGCTTGCCTGGTTTGGCCGCTTCAAACAACCTGGCCCAGTCGCTTGCGGTGAAGCTCCGGGCAACAGACAAGCAGGCGTCATTTTTTACAAGATAGGATTTGCTGAAAAATTTTGTGATGTATTTGATCAGGTAATAAGCGAGCCAATGCCGGTGAAGATCGTTGATGAAAAAGCCGTCAAGCGAATTTTGCCGAAGCCATCTTAACATAAAAACCAATTGCTCGTCTGTAAAGTGATGACAAAAAAGGGACGAAAAAATAATAGACGGCTTGATATTGCCGAAACTTACAGTTGCATAGTCGCTACAGATCCATTTGCAGTTTAATTGAGGGTATTGCTTTTTTGCAAAGTCAATGCAGTCGGGATTCATGTCAATGCCGATAAAAGATGAAGCGATATTATTTTTCCGGCAATATTTATCGATGGCAACCAGATTGTCGCCACCACCACATCCGATCTCGCATATAATTATTGGCCCATTGCCTTTTTTTAATTGTTTAACGCCGCTAATGGTGATCGCATGACCGCCGAGCCAGGTGTTGATGATATTTAATTCCTTTAAAGTTTGTGTGATAGCTGCAAACGGAATGTTGCTGTCATCCATTAGCTCTTTCTGGTAGCTGCGTTGTTGTAGATTGATCATGCAGATAAAATAAACGTTTCCATGCTAATGCCCGGTCCAAAGGCTGCACCAAAGATCTTATCGGTATTGGAATAGCTCGGTTCATTCATGATCTTCTCCAATACAAATAAAATCGTCGGCGACGACATATTACCATACTGCTGTAACACTTCATACGACTTATCCAATTGCCCATCTTGCAGACCCAAGCTGCCATGCACGGCTTCCAAAATTTTTTTACCACCCGGATGAACGCACCAGTGAGTGATATCTTCTTTTGTTAACCCGGCAGGTTGGAGGGCACTCATCACCAGTTCGCTAAAATCTTTTTCGATCAAAGCCGGGACATACCCGCTAAGCGTCATTAAAAATCCTTTTGAAGATAACTTCCAGGCCATATCATCTTTGCCACTTATATCGACTGTTGAGTAGAAATGCTCAATCAGGGGTCCCGGTTGTTTTTTATTTCCCGTGACTAAAATTGCAGCTGCACCATCGGCAAACAGCATACTGCTGGTAATATTGTCAATGGTATGTTCTTTTTGAAAATGCAGGGTGCAGAGTTCGGTGCACACAATTAACACGTTGGCATTTTTATCAGTCCGGCAAAAGGCATCTGCCATTCGCAGGGCCTGAATTGCCGCATAGCAACCCATAAAATTTACCGAGGTGTGAAATGTAGTGGAAGGCAATTGCAATAATTCTAATAATTCAAGGTCAAGCCCGGGTGCACTCATTCCTGTGCAGCTAACAGTAATTAGATGAGTGATATTAGCATTGGAGTTTCGTAAACATTTTTCAATCGCCGTTAAAGAGAGCGGAGCCGCATATTGCTGGTACCAGGTAAGTCTTTTTTCGAGGCTGGGAAAGGGCTCCAAATTTTCTGAAGGAGGATAAAACTGCCAGTCCGATGCTGGTAAACTATAATCGGGTATGACGGAATAGCGGGTATCAATACCACCTTGCCGGTAAAGAAATTTCAGTTTACGCTTATCCTCTTCATTTAAAGCATATACTCTTTGCATAAAATCAAGAATATCTTCTTGCCCGTGCCGGTATTCAGGTACTGATGTCGCTATCGAAACAATCTTACTCAAATTGATTTGCAATTAATAAAATGATAAAAGCCAAATTGGTGCATATAGCAGCCAGCCAGTTCATCTTCATCGTATTTTTAAAATTGGCCGCACGGTTATCTTTTTTAACCGCTACAAACCATTTGATGAAATAAACGACGATTGGAACGAAAAAGATGCTTACTAGCAAAAACTCATTCCCCTGGTTGGTGGTTATAAAGAATTGTGCCATGAATAACCATGAAAAAAAATAAACAACAGCACAAAAGATAAAAGTGCCATTGTAACCAAGTTTATAACTAATGGTAATGACGCCGTCTTCAAAATCCTGCTGATGCTGATAGATCTGGGTGAGGGGATAAAAACCACCAATCAATAAGGCGCAAATAAGCATGCCCTGCCAGGGAACAAAAAATTCCGGTATCTGCTGGCTGCCGTAGTATACCAGCCAAAATGTGAATGCTCCCTGGAAAACAATGACTGTCAGGTAGCCAATGACCGGATATTTTTTTAGACGGATACCCCGGTAACTATACGCCTTCGAAGCGCCGATATAAAGTGGCATCAGGAAGCCAAACAGCGGAGTTATTAAAAAGCCCAGCAAGATAGCTGCGAGGTCTAAAACGATTGTGGTGAAATATAGTTGTTTTGATGGTGAAGGTGGTTTTTCCAAACCGCCAATGCTACCGGTGTCTCTGTCCATATAACTGTTATAGCCGTTGCTGGCCGGGTAGACCATGAAATGAAGAATAATAAAAATTAAGATAGCCCTGGTCCAATCAACAGTTGGTACCTGTGATATAGCAAAAAAATAAATAGGGGATAAAAAAATGGAAAAAGGAAGCCGCAGCAATTTTATTGTGGAAGCTGAAAGCATAGACCCCGTTTGTTTATTTCTAAGTTAGTATTAGTTCCCGAATAAAAAGGACGGATAGGACTGGTGAATTTTTTCCCTTATTGAGCATCTATTGCGGTCAGATTTGACAATATCACCCAGCCGTATACCGTCCACGATAATGAAAACTGTTTTATTTGTTTTCGGTTGTGCGAATAACGAAACGGAAACAAGTAGCAAACAGCAGGGTAAAATACAGCGAAGCATAATTTGTTTTTAGGGAAAGTAGTAAGATATTGACCTAACAAATTGTTAACTCATCTCCTGAATATTCAACAAAAGATAACTTTACGATAAAATCGAAAGAGTCATTTCCTATGAAACTGTTTTTATTGAGCTGTTTATTTTTCCTGGCTTCCCCGGAGATAAATAATAAAGAAGCCACTGATCAGGCCGGAACCGTCATAAAAATTGTGGATGGCGATACATTTGATCTGCTGACAGCAGATCAGGCAACATTGAGGGTGAGAATGTATGGAATCGACTGTCCTGAAAAGAAACAGGATTTTTATCAGTCTGCAAAAAATGCCTTGGCCGCTTATATTTTTAAAAAGAACGTTCAATTAAAAATAACCGGGCATGATCGTAACAGGCGAACAATTGCAATGGTTTATTGCAACGGTCAAAATATTAACCTGGCGATGATTAAAAATGGGTTTGCCTGGCATTTTTCAAAATACTCCTCCGATATCAATTTTGCACAGGCAGAAAGCCAGGCAAGAAAAGCTAAAGCAGGACTTTGGAAAAAGCCGGGCCCCATCGCTCCCTGGGAGTTTAGAAAACAGCGACAACAGGTTAGTCAAAACCTATTCAGCGATCCTTGGATGTGACCACGATCCTCTTAGCCGTATTCCTAATTCAAGCCCGATATACCAGGATTTTTTTCGATCGGCAAAAGGGGTATAATTAGTTCCATTGACCGGCAACTGGTATGTTTGATGCGGATAGCCAGATAAATCTTTACGATAGACGGCTGCCACCCGTAATGATTTGGATTCGTAAAAATAAAGTTCACCAACAGCACGATGGATAATATTTGAACCACCTCCCGAAACTGACTGCTTGTAAATAGACGTCGTGGCTTTTTCCCACAGATTGTATTTGTGATCAAATACTAATCCCGGTGAATAACCTGCGCCAAGAGAAATCGAAAAGTTGGAAGCATTGATGATCCGTCTTTCAAATACAATGGGCATTTCCGCATATTTATACGAGGTGATAAAAATGCTTACTTCGCCGCCGGGGGAAACCCAAAAATTCTGATTTGTTTTTTCATAGAAGCTTCCGAAACGGGGTTTCAAGGTAAGCCTGTTAGCGCCTTTTTTGTCGATGTTAAAATGAAATGATAGTCCTGCGTGGAAAGCACGGGTGCTAAAATAATTGTCCTTGGCCGGATTGTTATCCATCAACGGGTCAGCTAGCAAACTAACATTGATGCCATAATCAATGAAATGATTTTTCTTTTGTTTTTTTATGGTATCTGCAAGGGTTGGGTCGGCAATTGTTTCGACAGGCTGTTTAAGTTTTGCTTCTGCATCCAGTAATGCTTTTTCAGCTGCTGCTATTCTTGCTTTTTCTTCCAGCACACAGCGATTATCTTCTTTACCCCATTCCACCATACTAAAATAACGGCAATCATTTTTTCCGAGAATGTAGAGAGCATTGGCAATATCCTGCATATTAATTGCCCGCACTACTGTTTTGCCCAGGGTAGATTCGGTTAATATACCCGCCATAAACCCATCGCTGTTTATCAAAGGCATACCTTTAGCAACACCGGCATCGCGGGGAACCTTTAGGGTTATAACTCCGGTTTTTCCCTGTTTTATTACTGCAATCTTTGTGTCGTGTACCGACCAGATTTTATCGCTCAACCATTTATCCCGGAAAGTGGAGAGTTTGCCTTTTTTATAGGTCAGTGAATGATAATAATTCCTTTGCCATTGACTTGTTGCAGGTCTCGCAGATTCATAAAGCACCAACGCAAATGCACCGATACGTACTTCACTCAATTTGACGGCTTTTGTTCTGTAAGTGCCATTATAAAATTTTACTTTCTTGATAACCGGTGCGATCCTTTCGGCATAGTCTTGTTTTTCAGTAATGACACGACGTACGGCGATAAAATAAATATTGGATGAATCCTCACCTGTTATGATGCCGTAGTCGCTTAAGCCGATTTCAACAATGTTGTTTAAATAACTACGGGTGTAGGCCGGGTTGGATTGTGCCATCGCTTTGGTCAAAAACAGGAGACCAAAAAATGTGGTGATAATAAAGTGGCGTAAGGATAGATTACGACCTTGGGCGCCGCCGATAAAGGCCAGCAGGGTGGAAGGAATTTTCATCGCTTTGGTTTTTCATATTAGGATTGTAGCTTATGTATTAACTCCGTTTTTGTCAAATTATTGTCCACATTGCTTTTCGGCGGATATTTTTGAAAAGGAAAAAATTAAATATGCTTTGCTTTGCCAACGCCCTGAATGGACAAAAGACAGAAATACGAATAATCAGGCTTTTGCAGCCGGCTTTTGTTTGGGTTTGACAGGTACCGGTGCATTATCCTTCCACTCCCATAGGTGTTTGCAGGCAAAAGTCCGGTAGGGAGACCATTTTTGGGAGATGCGGAGCAGATCTTCCTTGAATTTCTTTTTATCCTCACGGTCAAGTTTATATAGCTTGATCATCGCATTTTGAATGCCAAGGTCATCGATAGCAAATACGTCTTCACGGCCAAGGGCAAACATCAGCAGCATTTCAACGGTCCATCGTCCTACGCCTTTTATTTGGGTGAGGTAAACAATTACTTCCTCGTTATCCATTTTATGCAGTTTCTTATGATCCATGCCAAAATCAATTTCAAACTGCGCCACGTTTTTTACATAACTCACTTTGGCGTTGGATAAGCCAATAGCCCGCAAGGTTTCGAAGGGAGTATCAAGTATTTGTTGCGGAGTAGGCTCTTTGCCAGCATATAAAGCGAGAAAGCGATTGTGAATGACCGTCGCTACCTTGGTAGATAATTGCTGGCTCATGATAGAGGCGCACAGATAAGTGCAGATATTTTTTCTTTTTCTCAACTCATAGGTTTTTCCGCTTTCGATCAGCTTCTTCAATTTCTTATCCCTGGAAAGATGTGCGACGTAGTGCATGACTTGTTTTTATTGATTGAGAGAATCGATTTTTTTGGGGAATAAATATAGAATTTTGTCGCATGCTGCGGCAACCAGTTATCACAAAAGACGGTTCTCATACCGTTTCAGTCCCGGAAATGAATGTCACTTATCATTCCCTGCATGGCGCTATACAGGAATCCCTGCATGTATTTATTGAAGCCGGGCTCAAATCCTGGTTATTAAATTCTAATCACGGTGACATTCACATTTTCGAAATGGGCTTTGGCACGGGACTCAATGCGTTGCTGACATATATTGAAGCAGAAAAGCTGAATATGCATGTCAATTATACGGCTGTTGAATTGTTTCCTTTGCAACACGAGGAAATAGCTGCGTTGAATTATTGTGATCAGTTAAAAAGGCCGGACTTGCCTGCCATTTTTGAACGTTTACACAATTGTGAATGGAATCAGGAAGTCGATATTTCTTCTTTTTTCAAATTGCAAAAAGTAAAAACCAACCTGGCCAACTTTTCATCCAGCCAACGGTTCAACGTTATTTACTTTGACGCATTTGCGCCAACTGCGCAGCCAGAACTTTGGACAAAGGAAATATTTCAAAAACTTATTTCTATGCTGTATCCAGGGGGATTGCTGACTACCTACTGCAGTAAAGGGGAAGTTCGCCGGGCTATGCAGGCTGCAGGGTTTATGGTTGAAAAAATTCCCGGACCTCCCGGCAAAAGAGAAATGGTGAGGGCAAAAAAGAACCACGATTAAATTGATTTAGATGGATTAGGAGGAGTTTAATAATTACCTCAAAATCCCTTTCAATCCTACAAATCGTGGTTCTGTTAATCTATACTCCAGCTCATTTCACCACCCTTCTCATCTTTCAATGAAATGCCTAATTGGGCCAGTTGATTTCTTATCTTATCGGATGTAACGAAATCTTTTTTTCCTTTTGCTTCTTTGCGAATATCGATGAGTAATTGCATCAGCCCCTGCAGTTTTTTATTATCTGCTTCGGCAATGCTTTTTAACCCAAGAATGTCTTCGATATAAATTTTGAATTGTTGCTGTAATAGTTCGAACGTCTTTTTTGACAGGGAATCAACAGGAATGATTTTATCCTTCATCGAGTTGATCACCGGTACGAGTTCAAACATGTTAGCCAAAACACGGGCCGTGCTGAAGTCGTCATTCATGAAATCGTCAAACTCACCTATAAGCTTGACCACACGGGCATCGAGTTCGGGATCACTGCCTGTATCTTTTAGTTCGTATCCGGCATCTCTCAATTTTCCTAAATTTTCATACGCTTCCCAGAGTCTCTTTAATCCCTTTTCGGCTGCCTGCAACGCGTCGTTGCTAAAATCCAATGTACTCCGGTAATGCGTTTGCAGGATAAAAAATCGTATTACCATTGGATGGTAAGCTTTTTCCAGTATTGGGTGGCTACCACTAAACATCTCTGTTAGCATGATCTGGTTATTATAACTCTTGCCCATCTTCTTACCGTTGATGGTGATCATATTGTTATGTATCCAATAGCGAACAGGCGCCTGGTGATTGCAAATGGTACTTTGGGCAATTTCACTTTCATGATGCGGGAATAAAAGGTCCATACCGCCGCCATGAATGTCAAACTGTGATCCCAGGTATTTTGTGGCCATCGCGGAGCATTCGATATGCCAGCCCGGGAAGCCCACACCCCAGGGACTTTGCCAACGCATAATATGCTCAGGTGCGGCATTTTTCCATAGGGCAAAATCAGCTTTATCCCTTTTTTCTTCCTGGCCTTCCAGGTCACGGGTGGTTTCTAAGAGATCGTCAATAACACGACCGCTTAACTTACCGTAGTCATGCGAAGCAGCATATTTTTTTACATCAAAATAAACAGAGCCATTCACTACATAACCATAACCGGCTTTGATGATCGTTTCGATCATGCCAATTTGTTCAACGATATGCCCGGTGGCTGTGGGCTCAATCGAAGGAGGCAATGTATTAAACTGCTGCATCGCCCAATGAAACAGGTTGGTGTATTTCTGCACCAGCTCCATTGGTTCCAGCTTCTCCAGCACGGCCTTTTTAGAAATTTTATCTTCTGCTTCTCTTCCTTCTTCCTCAAAGTGACCGGCATCTGTAATATTCCTGACGTATCGAACTTTATAACCTAAATATCCGAGGTAACGATTGATCACATCAAAAGTTATGTAGGGCCTGGCATGACCCAAATGACTTTCGCCACTTACTGTTGGTCCGCACACATACAATCCCACATGCCCCGGTGTGATGGGAGTAAAAACTTCTTTAGTTCTCGACAACGAATTATAGACTTTCAGTTCACTCATAAATTTTGACTTTCAACGCCTGTTTCTTGCAAAAAATTGATGCAAAAGTAATGGTAATTATCCTCCGATATTGAACCGGAGTTGCTAGCGGCCGATCGTTTTAAGCTCCATATCCGAAACCAGCATATAATGGTCTGAATAGTTTTTTACAATACGTTTAAATTGTGCAACCCGAAAACGCCGGTCGGCAAAAATATAATCAATCCTTAGCGTAGGCGAAATGGCTGAAAAAGTGCGGCCGATTCCAAATCCCTTTCTTAAGAAGGCGTCCTGCATATTACCCTTTATTTTAAAATAGGTATAAGAGTTCGGGATATCATTCAGATCGCCACAAAAGATGGTGGGATATGGGCTGTCGCCCAACACCTGGTTGATGATGTCGGTTTGTATTTTCCGGTTGATGACTCCAGTTTTTAGTTTTGAGAAAATTGTTTTTGACTTGGGGCTAATACCTTCTTCTCCCTCTTTGATGTTCTCAATGGTTTCATAATCGCTTTTTCTAAGTTGAACAGATTGCAGGTGCGTGGTATAAACGCGGATAATCCGATTTTTTAACCGAATATCGGCATACACCAAATTCTCAGGCATGGAGGGTCGCGGATAGCGGATCAAGCCACTATCAATAATCGGGAAGCGGGAAAAAATAGCATTACCGGTAAATTTTTTATCGCCATCAGCTTCATACGAATAACAGAAATAAGGATAGTGGAGACTGTCACGCATGAAGTCAATATTATGATACCAGTCTTCATCATACGAATGAAAAAACTCCTGCAGGCAAATGATGTCAGCATCTTGTTGCTTTATTTGCTCCAACATTTTTAACCTGGTTTGGCTACCCTTGTTATTATTTTTTCTCATTTCAATAAACCGGGCCACATTCCAGGTAGCTATGCGGATGGTTTGCAGTTTTTTTTCAGCCTTGAAGCTTCGTGGAAAATGAAAAGAAAAAAAAGCAGTTATATTTTTTAATCCCAACAGCAGCGCTATCCCGGAAATAAGGGCATATCTTTTTTTTATAAAAAGCCACCAAATCAAAAAGCCAACTACCGCCAGTAACAAAAAAGGAAATCCTATTCCCAAAAGAGAAACAAACCACCAATTTTGAGGATTGATATAAGGATTTAAACAGGCCAGTAAAAACAAGAAAACAATCCCGCAATTAAGCAAAATCAGGAATCGTTTGGAGTAAATCCGCAACTTGTTGGCCATTGTTGCAAATTACAAAAAAAGGGAGGGAAGATAAAGAGGTTCAAAGTTTGAAAACCATAAGCAGCCAGCCTTAAACCTATTAAACTTTTGAACCTGCGCTATTCCTGGCTGGCCCTTCTTAAAATATCTTTTTCTTCTTCGGTTAGGGTATTATATCCTTTGAGGTTGATCTTATCCAAAATTTCATTGACCCTTTGCTCAGTGATATTGGGTGTTTTTTTATAAGGCTGCTTGTCTGATTTATAAAACAGCTCTTGCTTGATGTTTTTTCCCTTTTTGGGTTTATCAGGATTGAAAAGATTACCAAACCAATCAAAGAAATTATTCATCCATTCGCTCCAGTCATAGCCACGACGGAAAGAAACAATGAATAAAAACCCTGTCAAAGCACCCATCAGGTGAGCGATATGCCCGCCCGGGTTACTAAGCGGGATACCGGCTAGGTCAATGATGAGATAAATAACCATTAACACCCAAATAGGAATGCCGCCGAAGAGCATAGGAAAGATCCGGTAGCCTGGCGAAATAGTGGTTACGCCTGCCGCAATAGCCATGACACCCGCAGATGCACCCAAGGCCTGAACCACCGGAAGTGATTGCTTCAAGCCAGGTAAAAAATTATACGCTAAAATAAATGCCAAAGCGCCACCCAAAGCCCCATAGATATAAAGTGGGATGATCTTACGGTTGCCGGTAAGATCAAGAAAAATATAACCAAAAACCCAAAGCCATAGCATGTTCCCAAGCAGATGCCAAACACTGTCGTGGGTAAACATGTGGGTAAGGATGGTCCAGGGTTTGGCGGCTATTTTACTGAAGTCAGCAGGCAATGCGAACTGGCTTAAAATTTTTGTTTCATAAAAATGGCGGGCTTCGGCTGCATTTTCATAGCGCAGGTGAAAGACAGCGTATAAAAAGGCAAGAACAACAAAGATGATCATGTTGATCGCAATTAAGAGGATCAACGCATTATTTGCCTGCGCCAGTGATAATCGTTTTCGGTGCTGTCGTTCGTGGTACGCCATAGTGTCAATGCAAAAGTAAACCAGGATGTTCAAAACAGGAAGATAATGACATGCAGAAATTATCGTTTGTCACCTGTTTAAAACCCTTTATCAATACAACGTTTTGCGGTTGGTTTTGTTCCAGATGTAAACGATTATAAAACCCGTTATAGCTCCGCCTAAATGGGCGAAATGAGCAATGTTATCACCCTGCAGGGGATTAATACCGCCAAAAAGATCTAATAATACCAAACCCAAAATGGCCCATTTGGCCTTTACCGGAATTGGGATAAACATGAGGTATAGTTCAGTATTGGGAAACAAATAGGCAAAGCCCACCATTACTCCCATTACGGCGCCTGAAGCGCCAACAGCCGACGCAAAAAATCCACTTACTTTAGGCATGAGAGCATTGTAAGCTTGTTGATCCTGGTTCACATAAGCAGTTTCAAGCTGTTGAACCAAAGCAGGATCAAAACGCAGGTGTTGAACTAATAAATGACATAAAGCAGCACCAACACCACAAGACAGGTAAAAGAATAAGAATCGTTTTGAGCCCCACACATTCTCCAGGATCTTTCCAAACATCCACAGCGTAAACATATTGAAAAGGATATGAAAGAACATAATGTTGCCAAAGCCATCATAAGTTGCGTGAGCAAACATATGTGTAGCTATCTGGTATGGCTTGAAGTAAGGTGTATCAATAGGGTATAAAGCAATTTTATTGGTGAGATCAAAATCCTTATGAAAAATCAGTTGGGCAATCCAAACCAAAATATTAATGATGATAAGGTTTTTGACAATCGGGGGAAAATTGCTGGGTCGTGTAAAACGAAATTGACTCATAAAACAAAAATACTTTTTTACTGCTTAAAGGCCGGACAACTAATCTTCTACTATCTTAATTTTAACTGAACCACATTTTCAATATGCAAGGTGTGCGGAAACATGTCAACCGGCTGAATCTTCTTTACCTCATACTTTTCATTGAGTAAGTTAAGGTCTCTTGCCTGTGTGGCGGGATTACAACTTACATACACCACGGTTGGCGCCGCCATATCCAATATCTTTCTCACCAGTTTTTCATGCATGCCGGCCCGCGGTGGATCGGTGATGATTACGTCAGGTCGTCCATGGTCGGCAAAAAACTCATCATTGCAAACGTCGATCACGTCTCCTGCAAAGAACGCCGTATCGTTCAGATTGTTCAGTGCGGCGTTTTCTTTAGCATCTTCTATTGCAGCTGCAATCATTTCCACGCCGATAATTTTTTTGGCGCTCCGGCTTACAAAAATGCCAATGCTACCCGTGCCACAATAAAGGTCATATACGGTTTCATTGCCCGTCAGTTCAGCAAAATCCCGGGTAACTTTGTATAACGCTTCGCCCTGCCTGCTATTGGTTTGAAAAAAAGACTTAGGCCCGATCTTAAACGAAAAATCTTCGAGCTTCTCGATCACATATCCTTTTCCGGAATAAATAACCGGTTCCAAATCATGAAGGCTGTCATTTTTCTTCATGTTAATGGTGTAAAGGAGGGTGGTAATTCCCGGAAATAAATCCAAAATATGGTCGAGCAATACTTTGATTTTCCGGTCCTGTTTTTCGCCAAATACAATATTTACCATTAACTCTCCGGTGGTGCATAAACGCACCTGCATGGTTCTTAAAAACCCTGTATGATTGCGGATGTCATAAAAACTGTAATTATGGTTCAGGGCAAATTTTTTGATGGCCAGCCGTAGCGCATTGGTTGGTTCTTCCTGCAGGTAGCATGTTTGAATATCTACCAGTTTGTCAAACATGCCTTTGGCGTGAAAACCAGCTACATTTTGCTGGCTGCTGATCAAGGGGTCATTCAGCTCTTCTTTCAGCAAGAATCGCTTGTTACCAAAAGTGTATTCTATTTTATTGCGATAGTATCTTGTTTCCTTTGCGCCGAGTATGGGCATCATTTCAGGTAATTGAACTTTACCGATCCGCTGAAGATTGTCTTTAACCTGCCGTTGTTTGTATTGCAATTGTTTTTCATATGGCAACATTTGCCATTGACAGCCACCGCAAACGCCAAAATGGGAGCAAAATGGCTCAACTCTGTCGGGTGATAATGAATGAAACCGAAGCGGTCGTCCTTCGGCCCAATCTTTTTTGTTTCGGCCCAATTGAACATCAACCACATCGCCAGGGACAACGCCTTCAATAAAAATCACTTTACCATCAACTTTTGCCAACGACTTACCTTCCGCGGCATAATCTTCCACTCTTATCTTTTCCAGTACAATATTTTTCTTTTTTCTGCTCACGGCGCAAAACTAAGCCCCCGGCTTTTAACGGTGACCCAAAACCAGATATTTCTCTAATTTTTAGAGAAAGCAACTGTTTCAAGGGTTAAAACCTCTATGAAACAATTTGTTAATGGATTCCGGCGTTGCAATTCCGGAGGTTTTTTAGATAACTTTACCGATTATTCTGGCTCTTGAACGACCAAATCAAATGAAATGAGCCATGATAATGTTTGCTATCAACGGTACGTTTATTTGGCGAATTCCATATGGCCAAAAAAATGATAACAATTAAACATATGAAAGTCAACGGATGAAAAAATTGTCAATGATCCCGCTTTTGCTGCTATCTTCTCTCGCATTTGCACAAAACGGTTATGAGATAAAAGTAACGCTTAAGCCTGTCAAAAATCAATATATCTACCTTGGCCATTATTCAGGTAAACAATATCCCGTAGTTGATTCGGTAAAATTGAATGAAAAAAGTGAAGGAGTTTTTAAAGGTCCGAAAGAGTTAGGCGGAGGTATATACCTGGTTGTATATCCAAATAAGGACAGGTTCCTCGAGATACTGATCGACAAAAAGCAGCAATTTTCATTGATAGCTGATACAACTGATTCGAGGGCAAAAAAATTTGTGAACTCGCCTGATAATGAACTCTTCAACGAGTATCAGAAATATATGGCCAGGAAAGGAGCGACTATCGAATCCAATAACAATGCTTTAAAAACAGCCAAAACGGCCAAAGACTCGGCGGGCATTACTGAAAATATCAAAAAAACCTTAGAAGAAATATCGGCCTACCGGTCACAGTTTATTGCGAAGCATCCGGATAATATTCTCAGCCTATTGATGCACTTAATGGAAGAACCAAAAATTCCGCCTGCTGAAAAACATCCTGGTGGAAAATATGATTCGACATTTGCCTACCGCTATTTTAAAGATCATTATTGGGATGGATTGGGTTTTTGGGATGACCGAATGAGCCGTACTCCAGCCTCCTTGTTTGATGAACGATTGGATAAGTATTATAATACGCTGGTTTACCAGCACCCTGACTCGGTTATTAAAGAAATAGACTGGATGTTAGGCTATGCATCTGCCAGCCCTGAAATGACAAGGTACCTGCTGGTAAAATTTGTGAACCGCTATCTCAACATGAAATACATGTGGGAGGATAAGGTGTTTGTTCACCTGTTTGAAAAATATTTTTCGCAAAAAAACTATGACTGGCTCACTCCCCAAGGCAAAAAGATCATTACAGAAAGAGCCTATAGCCTGATGGCGAATATCATGGGCAACCCCGCTGAAAATATCTCCCTGCCCGATACGGCCGGAGTTACTAAGGTATTGTATAGTGACACTTCCCGTTTTACCATCGTTTGTTTTTGGGATCCCACCTGCGGACATTGCAAGGAAGTGTTGCCCGTGATGGATTCAATGTACCAGGCTAAATGGAAGCATAATGGGGTAAAAATTTATGCAGTGGCGAAAGAAACAGATGGTTCAAAAAAGGATTGGATGGACTTTATCCATAAATACCAGTTAAAGGGTTGGACCAATGTCTATTATTCCAAAGCCGAGGAGAAAACCAGGGTAGATGCCGGCATACCTGGCTACACGCAGCTGTACGACGCACAGGTGGTGCCTGCGGTTTTCCTGCTGGATAGGGATAAAAGGATCATAGCTAAAAAGCTTACCTGGCAACAGGCCGATGAGATTATAAACGTAAAAATGCAATCACAATAAATAATATTAGTTCCAATAATTGATATTCAAATTCGTTATTCTAAGGCATTTGAAAATTCATACCATGACAAAAAACTGGCTGACTGCTTTATTCATTTTCGCAATTGTATCTCCCGTTTCGTCTCAGACATTATTTACCTACGGTAGTCATAAGGCTGACGCAAAAGATTTTTTGAGGGCCTATAACCGCAATAACCAACAACCATCGTCACCAAAGGCGGTGAAAGAGTACCTGGACCTTTATATAAACTCCCGTCTTAAAATCCGGGAAGCGTATGACAGGAGATACGATACGCTTCCACAAATAAAAGTTGAGGTGGAAAACCTACGCAGCCAGGTTATCGAAAACTACATGAATGATCCGGCTGTTATCGACCGGATGACAAAAGAAGCTTTTCAGCGTAGCTTGAAAGATGTGCATGCGGCTCACATTTTTATTTCATTGAAAAATGCAAACGGCGCAATTGATACTATCACTGCACAAAAGAAGCTCAACGAAGTAACTGACCGACTGGCAAAAGGCGAAGATTTTATGACCGTTGCACAGCAGCTCTCTGATGATCCGGCTGCCAAAACAAACAAAGGTGATTTGAGCTACATCACTGTTTTTACGCTGCCTTACGAATTTGAAAACATAATTTATTCTACACTTGTCGGGAAATACTCAAAGCCATACATGTCCAAAGTCGGGTATCATATTTTTAAAAATCTGGGGGAAAGAAAAGCATTGGGTAAAGTCAAAGTGCAGCAGATATTATTGGCCTTCCCGCCCGGCATTTCAGATGCCGATAAAAAGAAGACAGCATTGCTGGCAGATTCTATTTACAAAAAAATTTTAGCGGGTGAAGATTTTGGCAAACTGGCTTCCACCTACAGCAACGACTACGTAAGTGCCGCAACGGAAGGAAACATTCCTGATATTTCTATAGGCCAGTACGATCCGGTATTTGAAAAGCAGGTATGGTCATTAAAAAATGGAGCGGTAAGCAAACCTTTTGTGACTACACATGGCTATCATATTGTAAAAAAGATTTCAACCAAACCTGTGATCACAAATGCTAAGGATAAAGACAATATAGATGAGCTGTCGAAAAAAGTAAAAGCAACGGACAGATGGAAAACCGCGAAGGATTTTATTTACATACAGGTGAAAAGCAAAGCAGGTTTACAGCAGTTGCCGTATAAAGAAGTAGTGCTGTGGTCATTGTCAGATAGCTTGCTGGATAGCAAGCCGGGGTTAATGGGACGAACCATGAATAAAGGGTCGGGTCTTTTCAAAATTGGAAGCACTGTTTATACGGTTGATGAATGGATCAATTTTGCAAAAATGAACCGTTACAATACATCAGGCAAGATAAAATCATATCCTGATTTGATGGATGAGTTTATTAAAAGCTCTCTCTATCAATACTACCGGGCGCATCTCGAAGACTTTAATTCGGATTTCCGCAATCAAATGGAAGAGTTTACGGATGGTAATCTCTTTTTTGAAATCATGCAGCAGGAAGTGTGGAATAAGGCACAAAATGATACAGCCGCTTTGCAGGCATTGTATAATAAAAATAAGGAGGCCTACAACTGGAAACAAAGCGCTGATGCCATCATCTTTTTTTGCTCTGATGACGCCAGCGCTACGGTATTTGCTGATCAGTTAAAGAAAAATCCAGCTAACTGGAAAGAGTTATTAGAACCTCACAAAGAAAAAATTGTAGCTGATTCAGTCCGGTATGAGTGGACACAAATTCCCGGATTAGATAAAACAACGCCTAAGCCAGGGATGATCACTCCGCTATCTGTAAATGCGACTGATAAGACATCTTCATTTGCTTTAATTACTAAAGTATACAATCAGCCGACACCACGTAGTTTCAACGAGGCAAAGGGGCTAGTGATGAATGACTATCAAAATTGGCTCGAAGAAGAGTGGATTAAGCAACTGCGGCAAAAATATCCGGTGAAACTGGATGACAAAGTTGTCAATGATGTGGTTTCAGGAAAGATTCATTGATATCGTTTAAAGCTGATTTTATAGTATATATAATAAAAAAAGAAAGGTTGCTGTTTCGGCAACCTTTCTCTTTTTTAAAGATTAAGACTATAGAAGCTTTTTGACCACGTTGGCTACCATGAATGGCCTGCCGAGTGTATAATAATGTAAAACAGGAACGCCATTTTTCTTCAGGTCTTTCGATTGCTCCAATAACCATTCTTCTCCTATTTTTTCCACCTCTTCATCTGTTTTGCATTTTAATATTTCGTTGGCAAGATCAGCTGGAAGGTCAATATGGAAGGTCTTCGGTAAAACAGTCAATTGTTTTTTACTGTAGACGGGTTTTAATCCAGGGATAATAGGAACGGTGATACCAATATCACGACAGGCCTTTACAAACTCATAATATTTTGCATTGTCAAAAAACATTTGCGTAATAATATAGTCTGCTCCGCCATCCACTTTTGCTTTCAGGTAATTGAGATCGGTTTGCATATTAGGCGCCTCAAAATGCTTTTCAGGATAACCAGCTACGCCGATACAAAAATCTGTTTTGTGAGTTCCTTTAAGATCTTCTTCCAGGTAGATTCCGGCATTCAATTGAACTACTTGTTTAAGCAGATCGCTGGCATAGCGGTGACCATCGGGCTCGGGTTCAAAGGTGGCCTCATTTTTTGCAGCATCACCCCGCAGCACCAATACATTATCAATACCCAGGTAACGAAGGTTGATAAGGGCATCTTCGGTATCATTGATGCTAAAGCCGCCGCAAATGAGATGCGGAACCGTATCGACATTGTATTTGTTCATGATAGCCGCGCAAATGCTTTCAGTGCCCGGCCGCTTGCGGATGATCACTTTTTCAAAACTACCATCAGCTCTTTTTTTAAATACATGCTCACTGCGATGATAGGTAACGTTGATAAACGATGGCCTGAATTCCATTAAGGGGTCAAGATGTCTATACAACGCTTCAATACCTTTTCCTTTTAATGGAGGCAATACCTCAAATGAGATCAGTGTGTCCTTAGCTCCTTTTATGTGATCAATAACTTTCATCAGGTTCTTTACATTATTAAAAAGCCGGGACAATCCGGCCTTGTTTCATTGGGGTGCAAAGCTAATATAGAAAAGGTTTAAAAGGTTTAATAAGTTCAACAAGTTTAAAGGGCCAGGCCTTTAAACCTGTTAAACCTTTGGAACTTCTTGAGCGGCTCGATGGCATGTCTTATTTTTGCAATCTTATGTCCACTAGTATATATGCTCAAAATCTTGTCAAGAAATATGGCAGCCGAACAGTTGTTAACCATGTTTCATTTCAGGTAAACCAGGGAGAGATTGTCGGTTTGCTGGGCCCCAATGGTGCCGGTAAAACAACCTCTTTTTACCAGGTGGTTGGTCTTGTGCGGCCGGATGAAGGCACTGTTTTTCTAAACGACCTGGATATTACTTCTTTGCCGATGTATAAGAGAGCACAGATGGGCATTGGCTACCTCCCGCAGGAAGCATCTGTATTTCGCAAATTGAGTGTTGAGGATAATATTACGGCAGTTTTAGAGATGACAAAGCTTAGCAAGCAGGAGCAAAAGGAAAAAATGGAATCGCTGTTAGACGAGTTCAGGCTTCATCATGTTCGCAAAAGCAATGGCGACGTATTGAGCGGGGGTGAGAGAAGAAGAACCGAAATAGCCCGGGCCCTGGCTGTTGATCCAAAATTTATCCTCCTGGATGAACCCTTTGCGGGTATTGACCCCATAGCCGTAGAAGATATACAGGCAATTGTTGCTAAATTAAAATATAAAAACATCGGTATTCTTATTACCGATCATAACGTGACAGAAACACTTTCCATCTGTGACAGAGCCTATCTTTTGATCGATGGAAAAATTTTCAAACATGGAACTGCAGAAGAATTGGCTGCTGATGAACAAGTAAGAAAATTATACCTTGGAAGAAACTTTGAGTTGAAAAGAAAAGACTATTTGCACGAAGAGGCGATAAAAGCTGCAGGCGAATCAGCCCGGTAATCTTCAATACCTACAATTCAGTCAAATGCTTTATTTTGCCACCAGCAATGAGCATTTTAAGTCCTGCCATATCATCCCTGGCCCGGATGCGTTTTTGGCGCATCGAAGCGTGGAAAAATAATCCATTGGATGCACAGCGTGAAGTACTGCAGGACCTGGTGACTTCGGCTCAATACACCGAGTTTGGAAGGAAATTCAACTTTCATGAATTGTTTAATGTCCGATCCTTTAAGCAAGCTGTTCCCATTCATGAATACGAGGATCTGAAACCTTATATTGAACGCATCATGCAGGGTGAACAAAATATTCTTTGGAATACACCCATTTATTGGTTTGCGAAAAGCAGCGGTACCACCAGCGATAAAAGCAAGTTCATCCCCATCAGTGAAGAAAGCCTGGAAGAATGCCATTTTAAAGCCGCCAAAGATGTGCTGACCTTGTATTATAATTTTAATCCCGATTCTGCTTTATTAACAGGTAAAGGTTTGGTAT
The DNA here is from genome assembly GCF_029360765.1 of Terrimonas pollutisoli. Taxonomy (GTDB): domain Bacteria; phylum Bacteroidota; class Bacteroidia; order Chitinophagales; family Chitinophagaceae; genus Terrimonas_B; species Terrimonas_B pollutisoli. The sequence continues at coordinate 42,685 of NZ_JARKNA010000016.1, forward strand.
TAGGAGGTAGTCATAATATTAATCCCATGAACAATGATGCGCAGTACGGGGACTTAAGTGCGGTATTGCTGCAAAACACGCCTTTTTGGGGTCATTGGTTGCGAACACCCGATCTCAGCATTGCCTTGATGGACGAATGGGAAAATAAAATAGAGAAACTGGCAAACAGTACCATTAAAGAAAATGTTACCTCCATATCAGGCGTACCCACCTGGACATTAGTTTTATTTAAACGCATTTTAAAAATCACCGGCAAAAAAACGATGGCTGAAGTATGGCCATCATTAGAGTTGTACATGCATGGTGGTGTTTCATTTACTCCTTATAAAGAGCAGTTTCAAAAATTGATTGGCAAAAAAATCAATTACCTGGAAATGTATAATGCCAGCGAAGGGTTCTTTGCCGCCCAGGAAAATCCCGGCGATGACGGCATGCTTTTGTTTACTGATCATGGCATTTTCATGGAGTTTATGCCCGTAAGCGAATATGGTAAAAAACATCCGCAGACCATCAGCCTGCAGGACGTGGAACTAGGAAAAAACTATGCACTTATCATCAGTACTAATGGAGGTCTATGGCGATATCTCGTTGGAGATACCATACAATTTACTTGCTTAAAACCATTCAAAGTAAAAGTATCGGGGAGATTAAAGCATTATATCAATGCGTTTGGTGAAGAAGTGATTGTTGATAACACTGACAGAGCCATTGCCATTGCTTCAGAAAAAACAGGTGCTGTTGTAAATGATTATACGGCTGCTCCCGTTTATTTTTCCGACACTTCAAATGGCGCCCACGAATGGCTGATAGAATTTGAAAAAGAACCTTCGGATCTCAACTTATTTACACAAGAGCTCGATACAGCCTTAAAAAGTATTAATAGTGATTATGAGGCTAAGCGGCATAAAGGTATTGCGCTTAGATTACCGGTACTTCATGCATTGAAAAAGGGAACCTTTAATCAATGGCTGCATAGCAAAGGAAAGTTGGGCGGACAACATAAAGTTCCACGACTTAGTAACGAAAGAAAGTATATAGAAGAAATAAAATTCTTCGCTGGTTCACTTTGATTATTCAACTGGCCGATTCTCTTATTTTTGTTCAAATAAAATAATCCAATGAAACTATTAAATGGAAAGGTTGCCATAGTTACAGGTGCTGCAAGAGGCATTGGCGAGGCCATCGCTATGAAATTTGCGGAGCACGGAGCGAATGTTGCGTTTACTTATGTAAGTGATAGCAGTGCTGAAAAAGCTTTGGCACTCGAAGAAAAGTTAAAAGCACTGGATGTAAAGGCAAAAAGTTATAAAAGCAACGCGGGTGATTTTGCCCAATGTGAAGCTTTTGTCAATGATGTATTGAAAGAATTTGGAACAGTGGATATATGTGTGAACAATGCCGGTATATCGAAAGATAATTTGCTACTGAGAATGAGCCCTGATCAATGGGATGAAGTAATAAAAGTAAACCTGAACAGTGTATTCTATATGACCAAGCAGGTCATCAAACCGATGGTGAAAGCGAGAAATGGAAGCATTATCAATATGAGTTCTGTAATTGGGGAAATGGGTAATGCGGGTCAAACCAGTTATGCAGCTTCAAAAGCAGGTATCATTGGATTTACCAAAAGCGTTGCAAAGGAACTGGGAAGCCGCAACATTCGTTGCAATGCCATAGCACCCGGTTTTGTAGAAACAGATATGACAAGCTACCTTAAAGAAGGTGATGCAGGTGATAAATACAAAGCAGGAATTCCCTTAGGCCGTTTTGCCAGCGCTGAAGATATTGCAAATACCACTTTGTTCCTGGCATCAAACATGGGCTCTTACATCACGGGACAGACGATCAGTGTTTGTGGGGGTTTGAATATTTAAAGTCCGTGGCTGCGGCGGTATTGTCACCGTTATTTTATTCCGCTGTAGCTGGTAAAGTTTAAAATATTTCAGAAAGTGATACCGTGCCTGCTGACTTGCTATCATCAGGCCACGGTAGCCATTTAAAAATCCCGCTCTCAGGATATAGGCATGTATAAATGACCACAACGGGCTGAGCACTATTTTTAACCAATTGGTTTTTTTGCCAACGAAGTAAAGTGACCGGGCGGCGATGGTGCTGAAATTATTACTTCTTTTTACATGTTCTTCAACGCTATTACAAATATAATGAAGCAGGTCACCCTTCAACGGGCAAACAGCAACAGTGGGTGGCACAATCACTTTATCATGCGGATCCAGCCCACCCCATTTAAGATAACGTTTATCAAACAAGCGAACTTTTGATTCAGGATACCAGCTTCCATGCCGGATAAATTTGCCACAGTAATTGGCACAACGGTTCATCTTATAAGCCCTGAAGGCAAACCCTTTTTTAGCTTTTAAGATAGATGCTTTCAGTTGGTCGTCGAGCTCTTCATCTGCATCCAGGCATAGTACATAATTATTCTCTGCAAACTCCAGCGCTGCATTCTTCTGCGCTATGTATCCCGCAAATTTTTGCTGAAACACAACAGCTCCCTTCTCCTCTGCAATTTCCACTGTACGGTCAGTCGAGAAAGAATCAAGTATTACGATTTCATCTGCAACTTCTCTTAGTGAATCAAGACATCTTCCGATGTTCTTTTCTTCATTGTATGTTATGATCACCACTGAAAGTAATTCCATACTTCGCTTAACATTTTTCAGGTTCAAAAATTTTTCCTTATGCCTTCATTCGCAGGCTACCTTTGCCGGGTAAAAATTTATCTTAATGAAAAGAGAGCATCTTATCATACCCTGCTGTTTGTTATTTATCGCCTCTCTGTTTTTATCCGTTGCTGTTGCGTTAAAAGTTATTACAATGGGCCTGGTGATTTTGGCAGCCCTTATCAATAACCCCATTCGGCAAAAAATTCATCTTTTAAAAGAGCGAAAGGCCATTTGGTTTATGCTGGCTTTTGCAGTTTTACTTTTTACCAGTTCTTTTTTTTCAAGCAATCATCATGCTGCGTCCCGTTTTGTGCAATTGCGTCTCCCCCTGGTATTGTTTCCATTGAGCATTGGTTTAATACAATTGTCAAAAGATCAAAGGAATAAAATACTGCTTGGCATTGCTTCCATTGTAACCATTTGCTGTTTCATTAGCCTTTGCTACTCCATTTTTCGATATCGTCAACATCATGACACCGCCTGGCTATATAACGATGCATTATCTTTTCTGATCGGCCAGCAATCCATTTACACATCACTATTAGTTAACATGTCCATTTACATCTTTGCTTATCACCTTCTTTATTCCCGGTTATCCGGCGGGTATAAATTTTGGCTGGGATTCGGCATTATTTTTTTATTTATCATTAGTTACCTTTTGGCCAGCCGAAATATGATGCTCATTCTATATGCCTCAACCATTGGTTTTTCTTTTTATTATATTTTCAAAAAGAAAAAATGGCTGGAAGGAGCCACATTAATAATGGGCATGATCATCGCCGGTTTTTTGATATTCAAATTTTTCCCCAAAACCATTAACAGGTTTAAGGAATTAGCATTCACCCAATTTGACTACCAAAGCCAAGCAAAGGAAAGCCACTATGCCGGACAGCTCACTTCTGACCAGTGGAATGGCGCTAATTTTCGCCTCGCTGCCTGGCAATGTGGTTGGCAAATCTTCAAAGAGCATCCCATAGCAGGTGTTGGACTAGGTGATAAAAAGGATGAATTGTTTAAAGTATATGAACAAAAACAATTCCACTTCGCTATCGCTACCAACAAGAACGTCCACAACAACTACCTTGACATTCTTTACAGCTTGGGAATCATAGGCTTCATTCTTTTTTTTGCAGGCTGGATATTTTTTCCAGCGATCCAATTCGCCCAAAGTAAAGACGGATTGGCACTGCTCATCCTTATTACCTTCAGTTTAGCCATGATTACCGAAAACTATTTTGACCGGAGCCTGGGTGCTTTGTTGGTTGGCTTTTTTGTCCCTTTTTTAATCTCTTGTAAAAAGCCCGGCATCAAGGCAAGATTTCGTTAATTATTGTCGGCTATGTATAACTCAATTGCCTTTTCTGTATCACCAATAAACTTTAATTCTCCATTTTTCATAAATGCAGAACGCCGGCAATATTTACGAATCGTATCCATACTGTGGCTTACAAGTACAACCGTCTTTCCCTCAATCCATGAACTTTCAAAAACTTTAATTGCTTTTTCCTGGAATTTCATATCTCCTACAGCAAATATTTCGTCCAAAAACATAATATCTGCTCCTGCATTAACTGCAATTGAAAATCCCAAACGGGCCATCATCCCTGATGAAAAATATTTAATCTTAGTATCAATAAACTCTTCCAGTTCTGCGAATGCCACTATCTTGTCAAACAACTTATCAATTTCTTTAATTTTTAACCCAAGCACAGAGCCGGAAACATAAATGTTTTCTCGTGCCGTTAACTCATGACTCATCCCCACACCGAGGTTCATAAGCATCGTAGTTCCTTCTATTTTAAGATACCCTGTATCGGTAGGATAAACGCCTGAAAGTAATTTTATTAGAGTTGACTTACCACATCCATTTCGGCCGATCAAACCCAGGCATTCACCTTTTTCAATATCCATCGAAACCATTCTAAGTGCCTGCACCTGCTTACGACGGGGCGGGTTAAACAAATTAAATAAACGATGCTTTACTGTATTGTGACTATCCTCGCTTATATGAAAGGTTTTACTGATGTTCTTTGCACTAATAGCGAAATTGTTTTCCATAGCTTTAATTAAAGTTTCTCAGCGGCTTTAGATCCCAGTTTGTTAAGTGTCCATAGTCCGGTTAGTAACAGGAAAGTTGCATATATTATGTCCCATACAAGTAATTGCATGTCCGGGTTTCTGCCTCCCATCATCACATGCCGGGCATTGATAATAATCCCGGCAATAGGATTTGCATAATCAAAAGAGGGTAAAGCGCTTCTAAATGTTTTTAGACTATATAGAATTGGTGATAAGAAGAAAAGAAAGCTTGTAAAGACCGTCCATATCTGAGAAATATCTTTCGCAATGATGTAAATATTTGACAAAATCAAAGATATACCCAATGAAAGAATAAAAAGATTCAGAAAAAGCAGAGCTATCCAAAAGTTGCACACAGACAGACCCATTGAATCTTTTTCAATAAGATTGTAAAATAATAAGAACATGACAAAATTGAAAAAGAAACCAATCGCATTGCTCAATAAGGTTGAAATATAAATTTCAAGCTTATTCATATTGCTATACTCATACAAATACTTTTTGGAATTTAATATTTGTATTGTTCCTGAAGTGGATTCAACAAAAAAATTCCAGATAATCAAGCCAATAAAAAGAAATGAAGCAAAAGCTGGCACATCAGATTTCAATATTTGCTTAAACACTATGTAGTAAATGCAGATATCCAATATCGGCTTCAGTAGTGCCCAAAACAATCCTAGTTTGTTTTCATAGTATCGCAGTTTAAATTCAATCTTTGCTAATAACCAAAGACGTTCAATTTTATTGGTTCGCCCGAACCAGTCTTTCACTACTTTAAGAATCATAGATTATTTTTTAAAAAGCCGGTATAATTTATAGGCCATCCTTTTGGCATATCTGTTTCGTTTAATAATACTTATTATTCTCAATGACGCCTGGCCACCAAAAGGCAGTTTGTCTGCCAGATTATGATCGAGTGAGGGATTATCCAGTGAAATTCCGGGACCGTTGGCATTCACAAGGTTGAAAATATCGGCGGCAAAAGTAGCATAAAACCGGCTATGCTTGTGGCTGATATATTGATATAGAAAAAGCTTTTTCTCTTTCGATATATACCTAATCATAGAATCAGGGCGTATACGATAATTGAATAATGCTTCCGGGATTGCTACGCCTTTATAACCGTTACTTAATAGGTTAATTAGACTCTCATAGTCTTCTAAACCCTGAAATACCATGTTAGTTTCATTCAATCCTGCATTCATAAAACTGCTTCGTTTATAAACCAATGAACTGGTATTAATGAGGTTGTGAAAAAGAATCAAAGGAGGTTCTGGTAAAAAAGCAGGCCATGTTTTTGTTGAAGAACCAAAATACTTTATCCAACATCCGGCAAAGTCTACGTTTTCATATTCATGGAAAACATGAACTGCCTGAGAATAATATTTAGAATCTACCGTATCATCCGCATCCAGGAAAGCAAGATACTCACCGCTGGATACCCTTGCCCCCAAATTCCTGGCATTCCCCAAGCCACCGTTAGAAATATCTATCACTTTAATCTGTGGCAGGCTTCGGTAGTTATTCAGTTGCCTGACACTGGCTTCGTCTGTACTGCCATCATTTACAATGATGATTTCTTTATTTTCAAAATCGGATTGTATTACAGATTGAATTGTTTCATCGATATATTTTCCCATATTATAGTAAGGTATCACAATTGAAAGCTTTCCAGGGATCCCTGCTCTTTCAGTCTGTTTCTTATGCTTTTGTGGCCGTACAAAGGGAAATATCGAAGTCTTATGTTGCCTTTGAGTTAATTCATTCAATACTTTTATCTTTTCCTCATAAATAACTTCGAAGCCATACCGTGTCTTCACTTTCTTAATTGCATTTGCCGAAATTGCTTTTCGCTGCTCATTGGTTAATAGCAATATAGATTGTAATTGCTCGCCAAATGTTTCAGGTGATTCGTGATCGAAAATAAATCCATCTACACTATGTTCGATAACTTCGGTTTGTCCACCTTGCCGGGATACGAGCAGAATCTTACCGAGTGCCATCATTTCAAAGACCACATAGGGCAGGTTGTCGTTATTGCTTGGAATAATTACAACTTCGGCATCAGCTAATCGTTTGCTGATTTGAGCTGGTGGAATCCTGTCTTCCATTTTTAATAACCCAGCTTGGATGTATTTCTTAAATCTTTTTCGTATCAGGTCACCCATTGAAGCACCCTCGGCATGGTACACAATATCCTGGCCACCTAATAAATACAAAGGCCTGTTAAATCCCTTTTCCCACAAATCTTTGAAATATGCAAGCAATCTGAAAGCTCCTTTTTGCGCAGTAAGTTTACCGTAAAAAACAATTTGATTGGCCCGCTCGTTCCATTCAGGCTTATCGGGAAACTCCCGTGGATTAGCAAAAGGGTTAGGCACAATTGTTAAATTCCTGTTGGCCAATTCAAATCGTTTATACAGTTCCTTAACCATATATTCACTCGGCGATATGATATGATTGGCAGCCTGTAAGCAGAAGCGCTCCATCTCACATATCCAGAAGTTAGGGTAGCGATATTGTGGTATATGGTTATATTCCATATATAAAAACGAAGGCGAATGCATTGTAATAAGTACAGGGATTTCCTTGCACCACTCATAAAGAAGATATTTGTATTGCAAGAGATAATAAGCAATACCCAAATATTCCTGGGCCTCAATTACATCGGGCTTTCCTTCTTTTAAAATGAAGTGTTTTACAACATGAGCAAATTCATAGCTGATATTTGTAACATGCCCCAGAAAATGTGATGACCCAGTCCGTAAAGGGTTGAACCGGATAACACGTATTCCATTCCACTCTTCAACTTGAATATCATTTACTGTCGCATCATTGATAAATATCGAAACAAAATGTCCTTTTGTTGACAGCATAACTGCCGTATTGTAGCAGTATGTACTGATTCCGCCGCCAAAGAAAGGCGGATACTCCGTCGTAAGTAGCCAATATCTCAATCTTTATACTTTTTTACTTCATTAGAAAATAAAGACCGGAAAGTTCGTTTTCCCATTACTACCTTAATGATATGACCAAAGCGTTTATACCATAAAGGAAGTACTTCATATTCGTTTGTATAATACTTTTTCAACTTCAGCAAATCGCTAAACGGAGCGTCTGAATCATTGGCTTTTCTAAAAATATAATCTAAATAATCCTTTTTTGCTTTCAGATCCTCTTCTAGGAGCTTGTTTACGTGTAGCGCATCTTGTAAGCCGACCGATTTTTTATGCAACAACTGTATAAGACGTACAAGATGCATCTCTTCCTGGAATAGTTTGGATTCAGCATCTGTTATAAAGTCCTGCAGACAATTTGTTAAACCGGTATCCTGCCGGATAAAAAGCTGGAGTCTATCTTCACTTCCCAATAAGCTGGAAAGATAAAAATCCGTAAACTTCTCAATCGATTCGAATAAAGCTGGTTGAATGTAAGTAATCCCGTGATTGAGATCGGGCTTCGTCTCTGTACTATTTAAATCAACAACACCTATGTTATCAATTCCCTGTGAACTTATTCCTTGTAATATTCGATTTTTTACTAAATCTGTTTGCCCATATATTTCCTTCTCTGCCAAAAAAGTAACAATGACCTTCTCTTGTGACTTGTAATATTCAGGATGAAATAGGAGAAGACAGAGAATATCAACCCACTCATCTCCCTTCTCTTCAAATATTTCCCTTGCATCAACAGTTATCGCAAATCCATGTTTTAATTGTGGCATAAACACGTATTGCAATATATCTCTTAATTCTTCCGCATTGAAAGGCCTGACCAGGAAAGAAATTTTTTGTCTTTGCTGATAAAGTTCCGTGGATATTATCCTCGCTTCTTCAAGGTTTGCTATTAGCCATATGTCCGACAGTTTAGACTCCATAAATCTTATATCCCTGACTTGTTGCAATCCATGACATAGCCCTCTCCCATGAGTGTATAAATGTTCCGTTTCCAAAATCCAATACATTTCCTTTCTCCAACTCCGATCTGATTTTAAACAGGGATCGGCTTTTAAAAAAATCTTTTAAAAGCTTTGTTCTGATCCAGAAGATATTTCCTGCTATAAAGTCATAGTTGTCGGTTCGTATATCATGATTGTTTAAAATTATTTTCAACTGCTTATTACTTGTGCACATGAAACTATCCGTTTTGATGTTATACTCATTTTGAATATAATTACCGGAACAGACAATACCGGTTTCATCACTATTCTCAAATTTTTCAATAACCGTGGGTAGCAATTCTTTACTTATAATCTTAAATAACTCGTCTCTCCACAATTCACCATTTCCAAGGTGGAGGCTTTTTTTATCATGAATAATTAAAGTAATATCAGACTGGATATTTAGTTTTAAGGCAACATTCAATGCGGCAAATTTCCCCCCAATATCTCTCCCCTTGTGTGAGCTGTTTATTATTATACTTGCGGGAAAAACCTTTTTGAGTATCTGTATGAACGGCTTGCTATTGCTAAGTGCTGCAGAAATATTAAATATGAAAAATGAATTATGCTGATTGAGAATAGTCAATTGATCGATAAAAGCTAATGCCATATCATAAAAAAATATATGACATATCACCAAGGGCCGGAGTGTTGTATTGTTGTTCTGTTTTCCATCGATGCGACCATCGGAAAACACCTCAATGATATCGTCAACGGGATAATTAGTTTTCTTTTCAATAACAGAAAAAATGTCCAGAATATCGTCGAAATTTTCAGGATTAGAAACCACAAGGTCTCTTTTAACGAAAGGGAAATTATGCTCGCATATCAACTCTCTCCAAAAAAAATGGGTAGGATTGTGGTTTATTCCCTTGGATTGTAATATGAAATTATCATAGCTAAAATAAGCTTTACCTGGCAGCCCGTTCTTGAGAAGAGATTGTGATAGGAAAATTTCGCCCTTGCTTATAATTTTTTTCTTGCCTAAAACACCAAAGTCCTGGTTGAAGATTGATCGGAAGGCGTCACTTGTGAAAGCCTTTCTGGAAAAGCCCATAAAGTAAGATTGCAAATGCCACTCTGTTTCATAGGAATCGGTTAATCCCCAGAAATCAATGCTGGGGTCAGATGTCATGCTTTCAATTATAGGACGCATGTCGAAAAAAGGACCAAAAACGCTATCATTTGCAAGAAACAAATGCTCCGTATCGTCGGGAACCATTTTATTTCTCATAGCCCATTGCCACGCTCCAAAATCAAGCCCCTGGTTTTCCCGCTCAACAACTTTGCACTTATATTTTTCTTCTAAATTTTCCTTTACATTTTTGTCTTCAAAAGGAGAATTAGATATGATTACTATTTCACATTCAATCGAGGCAAATACATCCAGGAGAGCATATACATAATTATAGATGCTGTTCTTAGGATTAAAATGATTGAATAAACAACAATATTTAGCCACTTTACACTTTTTGAATTCTTTTCTATACCAGCCAGTTCACCCGTAGCTGAATTATTTTTGAAGTATGAAATAAAACTCGTTGGCCGATTTTTCTACTGAATGAGGGTAATATACTATGCTTGACCAGGGTTTTATATTTTTTGAAAAATAGTTTACCATTTCTAAAAAACTGTCCTCATTCCAGGTATGGTAATGAATATCGCTGTATTTATTATTAAATTCGGTTACAGCCCTCTTATATGGGTTTGCTGAAACAAAAGCTTTCTCATAAAATTCTACAAAGTGCAGAAAATCCCTTTCGCGTAAAGGACGTTTATAATCGAGTATTAAGTGATCCAACGTTGTCAAATCTCTTGCAGAATCAAAAGTCAACTCTTTATGGGGAACAAGTAATACAAGGTTGCCATTTGGTTTTAGCTTTGTCCAGGCCTTTTCAATGGCAAGTAAAGGATTTCGAACATGCTCAATGACATGGCAGAGTATGAGAAAATCCTTGGATTGGTCCGCTATGCCTGACATATCCTCTATGCCAGTTTGATATTTACATCGCACAAACTCATTAGTGTAAGTATTGTTATTAAAGTAAGGGCTGTCTTCAGAGAAATTGTCAAAAAAGTCAGCATACTCAATAATGGCATGTATGGAACAGGGAAAGGGATTAGAGGCAGCGCCGAATTCAATGCCCGATCCAGAAAGTTGACTGCCTATATGATCGCGTATCGCTCCCACCAGCAGATCAGGCGTATATTGTATACCGGGCAAAGCCAGAGGAGCTGAAAGTTCAAACAAATCTATATATTCTGCGGAAACAGTTTCAATGTCCTCCCATTTAAAACCGTATGAATCCATATGAGTTCCAGACGGTATCCACCTTCTGCAGTTTCCTAACACAAAATAAACCCTGCCATTATGGGGCGACTCATTACAAAGCAATAATCTGTAGCTGTTCATGTTATTCTTTTATTCACTTACAATATGACATGATAACATCATTTCATTTAATCATTTTCACGTCAGAGTTAGTCTTAAGTTGAGTTTTAACATTCTCCGGCTGACACATGTAATCGTAAATCGTGTTAAGCTCTATATCCCAACTAGTATGATTATTCCTAATATCAGCTATCGCATTTTCAACCAGCTTATTTCGCAATGCGTTATTGAGGAGTAGTTCCTCGATAGTTTCAGCGATCCTGGTGGCGGTTGCTTCTGTTAATAGGCAATTCACATTCTCTTTTAAAAACCACTTTGTATCATTGTTATAATTAGAAACAACAGCACACCCACAAGCCATTAGTTCAAATGGAAGGTAGGATGGATGTTTAGTGAACATCATTACAAGTCCAACATCACAAATCCTGTACAGATCAGCTGTCTTTTCAAAATCCATTCTACCGATATTATTGACTACGCCTTCAAGACCATAGTCCTTAGGGTCCCATTCTGCACCGGCGCAAAAAATTTCGACTTTTTCGCCAAGTTTTGTTTTCAATATTCGCAATGCAGCCGAACCAAGCTCAAAGCCGTTTCGGGGATGTCCGGGTCTCCCATAAAAAAATACATTGTATTTATTATGTAGAGGCTTATGACGGTTGTTATGATGAAATACAGTTGTATCAATACAAGGTTTAAGATCAATGGCTTTGCCATTATACTGACTTTCATATATTTTTCTAATGCCTTCCGTATTGGCTATTCCATAAAATCCGAATTTATACGTTGTTTCGGTTTGCCCAAATGTTGATCCGGCTGGATAAAACAGAGGTTCAAAATCCTGAATAAAATAAAACTTCCTCTTTGTTTTGTTGAATCGTAATAGATAATAAGCTGTAGTCCACAGGCTGCAGATGCTTGCGTCTGCATAAGGGGCTTTATCTATCTCCGAAATTCCCGCTAGGCTTATCACCTTGCTATCCTTCAGTAGTGGAAAAGCTTCTATTATCATATTATATGTCTCAGCAGAATCAATACCCCCTACTATTATAAATGTATTTTTTACTTTTTTTACCGATTGCAAATAGTTAGCAAATCTGAATATAGTATACAAACCCGCATAATATATAAAATCAAAATGAGGTAAAAACCAGTTTACAGATTTTATATCAATATAATTTCTATTGGACGCTATCAGTTCTGAATTCTTTTTAAAATCTGCGGTTGAAAAATCAAAGGCATTTGCAAGATACAACGCATCAGTGCTGTATTTCTCCCACCCGGTTTGCGGCCTCACCTCCATTAACTTTGGAGATGTGAACCTAAGTAACTTTCTTTTATTTTCTACCGGTATACTACTGGTGGATTGCAGGTTAATATTCCAATGTCTGTCACATTCCTTTATTTGATAGATATCACGCAAAGTTGAAAAGTATTTGCTCCGTGTAAAATTATTGAGGTCTGCCACCATGGATGTTTGGACAACCGAAAACGGATTGTATACATGCCGATATCCGTGTTTCGACAATCTAAGACATAGCTCAACACATGAAAACTCCTTATACTCTGGATTGAAATAACCAACTTCGCTTAAGAGAGTTGCGTTTATAGCAAAACATTCCTGTCTCACTGAAGTGATATTTCTGTACCATTCAGTATAACCAAATATTGTATACTCAACCTTTTCGGTACCCCGGAAAATGTCTACAACTGAATTTCCGTTTAAAACCAGGCCTGTACTTAATATTTTTTCTTTGGAGTCAATTATTTTGGGAGATATTGCGCCATACGGTTTTTGCGCTGCCCAAATTACAAGTTGATTTATAGAATGTTCATCTGTAAAATTTACCTTACTATCTGCAAACAAAAGGATATCTCCAATAAGATCCGGAGTTACCGCATTAATACTTTCATAAATATTTGTCTGATTAGCATTTACTATCCTTGCACCTTTACCCAACTTATCAACATCAATACTCTCTTGAGTAAGTACTACAATTTCCGTTTCATACCCATATGCAGTTTTAAATGCGTTAATCTGCTGAAACAGTTTTTTCAACAAATAGTCATCTGCACTATGGGTGACTATGAATGATATCTTTTTCGTGTCAGGTGCTTCCCAATCAACTTTTATAATTCCTTTTTCTTCAGAAGCAAAATACACCACAGCTTTTTGATTCAGAGCCGTCAGGTGATTTTTCAATGAAGTGAGTTGTGCTTGCAATGCATAGGGCTTGGCTCCAATCCCACTGGCTACTGAAGTGTTAACAATTCTCCAATGGTACAAAATGCTAGGAATATGACATATACGATCTGTAAGCCTCGATACTTTAAGAAATATATCCCAATCCTGCGATCCATCGGTACCGGAGTCTAAGAGTCCGGCTTTTTCGAGCAGGCTTTTCCTGATAACACAGAAGTGTGTCAGGTAGTTTGCTGAAAACATGATTTCCGGTGACCATTGGGGCTTATAAAGAGGGTTAACACTTGTTTCACCGTGCTCAAGCATCATATCCTTATCAGAATAAAAGAAATCGTATAAAGTAATATCATCTTGTAACCTGTATACTACTTCAAACAAAGCGTGAGGAGTAATAATATCATCGTGATCAAGAAGGGCAATAAACTCTCCCTTTGCCAGTTTTATACCAGCATTGGTATTCTCTGCAATACCTTTATTTTCCACCTCTATATATACCACCCGGTCATCCGTTTCCATGTACTTCTTAATACAAGAAGATATCTGTGTGTTCTCTGCACTGCCATTTACGATACATAATTCAAGATGAGAATATGTTTGATCTAAAACGGATTCAATCATTTCCTTCAAAATACTGATGGGAGTGTTGTAAACTGGTACAATGACACTAATTAGAGGTACATAAGCGAATTCGACATTATAGATTGGATTGCTTGAAAAATACTTTCTTTCCATCTGCAAAATCGTTTCACCAGTGGCAATGGAAGCTATAGGCGACGCCTTATCGGCAGAAACAGATGAACCCTGTAAGTTGACACTATTTTTTTTTGATGTATTACCTGGCTTGTGTCTCCTCAACAACCTATCCCTGATCATGTAGTACTTCATCAACAATTTATATCCTTTGAGCCTTTTGATTCGCTCAAATTCAATAATAATCGCCTGGTTCTGGGAGTTGGGTATTTCGGCGCCGAGTTTCAGGCTGTTGAGCTGCAGGTTCAGATCGTGAAGGAGTTTATCTTTCATATTTCTATCGTTATAAGACGAAATCAGTTTCTGCCTGTACTCTTCATTAATATGCGTGAGCTCCTCTATCGTTTTCCGGTCTTCCGTTTCAGCCATACTATTGCTTGTCCCGTCATCATGACTTTTTGATAAATGTTGTAGCTGCTCTCCCTTGTTAGCGATGGTTTTATTGAGATACTCAATAGAGCCGTTTAGCTGATTAAGATATTCCGCAAGCTCATTGTGTTTCTCTTCTGTTTTAAAAACTATATTATCTAAAAGACTTAAATGATTGTGAAGTTGCCGAACATGTTCTTCCCAGGTTTTTAATTGCTTGTCTTTCTCGCCGAGCAAATTATTATTCCCATCTATAATTTTTTCAATCTGGAAAAGTTGTTGCCTGTCAAGTTCATGAAGATTATCTTCAAAATGTTTTAATTGCTCACTTCTTTCGTTCAGAGCTGCTTCTTTTTGCTTTGTTAAACCCTCGAGATGGCCAATATATTCTTCCTTTGCTTTTAATATTCTTTCTATTTCACTGATATGAGCGGACTTGCCCCTAAGCTCTGAATCCAAGTTATAAATGTGACGGTCTTTATCTTTGATAATCTGGTTTTTCTCCGCTAACAGCGAGCTTTCGTTCTCGTTAAAGCGTTGTGACAGTTCGGCACGTGATTTAATAAGCTCGCTACGAAGCGTCTTATTCTCAATATAATTTTTAAAAAATCCTTTCTCGTAGTCATATATGATTTCAGGCAACGTGTGCTGCTGTTTACGAAAACGGATAGCATGATCAATAATAAAAGATCCGTCAAACTCAATGTCACGGAAAAAATTACAGCTGGCAAAGAGTTTTGCCCAGTATTCAGTGGGGTGAACATTAAAATGGGTTGCCTCTTTAAAGTCTGCTGGTGTAGAAGTAAAAACAAAATCTGAAGTATGGCGACATAAGTTTTCAATCATCGTTCTGCCATCCTGCACGGCCAGGTGTTCAATGACCTCAATACAAATGATCAGGTCATATTGCCGATCGAGCGGATCCAACACTGAACCAACGCTACAATATGGCCTGATATCCTCTCTCACCTGGTTGATGGCATACTCCGAAATATCAATACCATATGCCTCAACGCCCCTGTCTCTCAGCGCCGCAACGAGGTAACCATAAGCGCAGCCGGCATCCAGCACAGTTTTAGGATTTATGTCGCTGACAATTCTATCTGCAATCGTACCAAAAAAAGATTGCCAACTTTCTTTGTTATCATATGAAATTCCGCATGAAGTCAGGTAGTAGTACCGATCGTAAAAATTTTTATCATCCATTTTTAATAGGTGGATTTAGGTTTGATTGAATATGGCTTTTAAAATATTTTTCAACTCCTCCCGCTCTGCGGTTGAAGATTTACTTTAACTTATTGATTAAAAAATCCTGTAAGTCTTTTTTCCAATCTTTCATATTGTTACACCCTATCTTATTAAGATTCATATTTTCAAGTACGGAATAAAAGGGTCTTTTTACCGGAGCATTGAATTCTTTTACACTTGTAGGAATCAAAGGCGTTTTTAATCCTAATGTATCCCAGATGACTTTGGCAAATTCGTACCAGGAGCACTGCCCTTCTGAAGTCATGTGATACAAATTATATGAATCTGTTTTTATAAGCTCGGCTGTATTGCTGGCTATCCTGTAAGTGCTTGTAGGAGTAAGTATTTCATCATTTACCACTTTTACTTCCGGCTTTTCCTTTGCCAACTTCAGCATGGTCGTTATAAAATTACCGCCCTTAGCACGGGAAGGAATTTTTCCGTAAATACCTGAGATACGAATCACATAAGATGTATCGCAATAATTCAAAGCAAAATACTCGCCGGAAAGTTTAGTGTTGGCGTATACATTCAATGGATTGGGCTTATCATCTTCTGTATATGGGGTTTTTTTTTCTCCATCAAAAACGTAATCTGTACTATAATGCACCAATCTGATCTTCTCATCACTGCAGATTCTGGCCAGGTTAAGCGCACCCTTCCCATTAATTTGAAAAGCCTTGTCAGGAAACCTCTCCGCATCGGGTACAATGTGATAGGCAGCTGTGTTCAGAACTATATCCGGCTTTATCGAGCAAAGCGCTTTATTTAGGCTGTCTATGTCTGTGACCTCAATGTCTGCATGGCTCAATGCCAATACTTCATGTTCTACCGATAGCACTTCTGTCAGATCAGTTCCTAGTTGTCCGTTAGCTCCAATTATTGCTATCTTCATCATTTCAATTGTTTAAACATCTGAATATTGTAGTAGTTGGGATTATCAAAATCTTTGAACTTATCCATATTAGCGATAAGACCATCCAGTATCGCCGTCACATCATGCTTAGGTTTAAAGCTCAACGTAGTAACTGCTTTATCTGTCGTCACCTTATAATTTCTGAAATCTTTTATATTTTTAATATTAAGTCTTACCGATTTTCCGAGCTTCTTTTCCACGGATTCTTTCACGAGGTCGGCTACTTCTCCTACGGTATAATTACCGCTTGATAGATTAAAGACACCGCTAATACCTTCCGAACTTTCGATGGCTCGGACATAACCACTGATTGCATCCTCGATACTAAGAATAGGGCGCCAAATGGAGGGGTTGTTTACAACTATCTCGCCGGAAGATACAGATGTCTTGAACATTGTGTTTACGATTAAATCGAGTCTCATTCGGGGACTATATCCACTGACGGTACCTTTTCTGAAACAAATCACTGAAAAATCTTTGTCTGCCATTCCTAATACACCTTCTTCGCCCTGTAATTTTGAAATACCATACGGATAATTGGAAATAGCAGGTGCAGTTTCATCATATAGTTCATTGACTGTATATCCATATACGGAACAGGAACTGGCATAAATAAATTTCCTGACTCCAGCCTTTTTAGCGATATATGCTAAGTAGGAAGGAGATGATGCATTATAAATAAAATTCTTAGCTGGGGAGAATTCTGCCATCGGATCATTAGAAAGGCCTGCGAGAAACATCACTTGATCATACGATTTCAATTCTTCTTCCTGAAGTTCAAAAATATCTTTTTGAAATATCTTGACTTCTGCCGGCAGAAAATTACCAAACCAAAGTAAATCAATCACATCAACGGCATAACCGCGTTCCAGCAATTTAGGAATCAGGGCTGAACCCACATACCCTGCGCCACCTGCAATTAATATTTTCATCTTAATTGAGTTTCCTATAGATTAATAAACAAATTTTTTTGACTCAGGTCGGTTTGCCCACTGCTCCAATGTTTGTGCTACTTCATCTTTTTGGGAAAGAATGGGGTTTTTAACGGGCCAGTCTATGCCAATTGTAGGATCGTTCCATAAAATACCCGACTCTGCTTTAGTGCTTGTATAAACACCAGTGCATTTATATTGAATCTCTGCAAACTCACTCATCACTCCAAAGCCTCTGGCAAAACCTGCAGGAGCGTAAACTTGTTTACGATTTTCTACCGAGGCTTCAACTCCTACCCAGTTACCAAAAGTAGGGGAGCCGATACGAATATCAACGGCAACCAAAAAAGCAACACCTTGTGTTACCCTCATCAACTTACCCATCGGAGGTTCCCATTGAAAATGTAATCCTCTAACTACGTTTTTAGCAGAACGTGAATGATTGTCCTGAACAAATTCAATATCTAGGCCCAGTTCTTTATACTTGTCTTTTCGATAGGTTTCTGTAAAAAAGCCTCTCTCATCTTTAAAAATATCCGGGGTAATAATAAATACATCTCTCAAAATTGTCTTTTCGATCTGGAACTCCATTGTTGGGTTTTAAATTTAAAATTTGGCAAAAATTAGGTTTATGATTATTGATGAGATAGGATATGATAAAATACCATGATCAAAAACATTAAAGGGTGAGGGATACATTTAGTTATTTTTTCGAAATAACTTTTGCATAATGGTGCCTGTCAAGCTTCTTTTTTCATATGTTCTTTTATACCACTCAATATCCTGGTTAATTCTATCAATATCGTTGAGCAGTTTATTAATCAATTGCCTGTTCCCTTCAGCATTATGCATGCATTCAGATAACTTTTCTGTGAGCTCCAAAATGGTTTTATCCTTTCCCTCTATGAGAAGGTGCAAATGATTTATTTCCTGTTCCTGCCGATCAATAGTTTTTTGCTTGCTTAAAACTTCATTATCTAATTTTTGTTCTATAGACTCGAGCGATTGTTGCAACTCATCCAGTTTTTCATCTCCGTTAGGCGAAAAAGATTGTGTTATTATTGAATGCTCCATAGATATAGGTTTATCCCAAACTCCATATTGCTCTTCCACCAGCTGCTTCTGCTAATGATCCGGCATATAGTTCGCGGTATGATTTAAAGTTTTCTTTGGCATCAAATTCTGTCTTGCATATTTCACGGGAAAAATGTCCCATTACATTCAGCATGTCCCTGTTATTGTAATACTGTAATATTTTAATAATAGCCTCATTGGGTGTTGAAAAAAGATCCCCATTAATTCCATTCTTTATAATATCTACATTTCCGGTGCAATTACTTAAAAGCACTGCTTTTTTCAGTGCCAACGCTTCGAGTACGGAAAAGGATAGCCCTTCATATTTCGATGTAGACAAGTATACGTCGGAGGATAGAACATGTTCATTTACTTCGTTTGCATTTAACCACCCTGTGATTTTTATATTTTTAGTGGTAAATATATTTTTGTCCTGGCCATCACCTACCCACACGAATTCAATTTGTTCTAAATCCTCGAAATAAGAGGCAATGTTGTTGAATAACGCAGGATTTTTTTGATCTTCAATTCTCCCACTTGTTACAACGGTGAACTTTTTGTTTTTAATCCTCGTATTGGAACTTTTTGGTCTTTTTATATTAATTCCATTGTTTATATAGTCACCAATAATGCCAATTTTTTGATATTGTTCCAATTCAGAGGCTGAACAACATATCATATTGCCTCCCAGGAACCTATGACTTAACTTTTCAAGAAGCTGATAAAAGTACCTGGCTATTCCGTTAGAAGCAGAAAGAAACGACGCACCATTAGGTGTGTAGAAAATATTGGAAATACCGGCTAGCCGACAGGCAATCCTCCCAAGCAAACCACTTTTTGAAGAATGAAGGTGAACTGCATCAATCATGTTTTTTCCCTTCAGCCGTATTAATATTTTGTAAACTTCTGTTAAAGCCATAAGATCCTTGAACGGATCAATTTGCCGACCTACAGAACGCCATTTGATAAAACGTACATTTTTCCTGGGAAAATTCTTTTTTACCTCCGCAGCTGCCATTTCATTCTTTCTTTCACCATGCACCACTATATGCATGTCATCGGGCATGGCCTCCGTAAGTGATCTTACGAAGACAGCCACGCCTGCGGCAAAAGGTTCAACAATGTGGACAATTATCATAGGTTTAGTTATTTTCCTGAATATTGAACATGGACACAAAATCCAGACCATTACATCATTTCATATTAAATAATGCATTAATGATTTGGCAAATCAGATCCTTAAAATAGTGGAAAGCAATCAAGGGACTTGATAGCGAACACTTGACAATCAGGAGGAAGAAAACGTTGCATTTCAATCAGCTATCATTTTCTTCAGTCGCAAAACTAAACTTTTCGGGATAATATACAATAGTAAAATCCGTATAAAACCTATAATTTTCATTATCTTATAAGATCCATAGGTTTTTACAATTTTCCATCTTGACTTTAATTGTTTTATCCTGTTTGAGTAAGAGATTCCACTTAGATTTACTTCGCAGGTTACCAGAAACCTATCAATAATATGAGAAGGTTGATAATTAATTAATTTCCAGAAGAACGCATAATCCTCAGCATGTTCAAAAGAAATTGGGTAATTCCCAACTTTTGATAATGACATGGTGCGAAATATAGTGGTGGGATGAATAAAAACATTTCGAAAGTGCATAGCTTTCAAAATATCTAAATGGTCCAAAGGGGTTTTATAATGATATTTTTCAAAAGTTTTTTTATCTTCAAAAATGCACCAACTTCCAATCAGTCCAACTTCTGGATGTCCGTCCATATATTGAACCTGGATCACAAACCTTTCTTCTGCACATATATCTCCACAATCGAGCCGTGCAATGTATTTTGAATTAGTGTTTTCCTCTATCCATCGCAAACCATTATTAAGTGTTGCTGTTATCCCTAAATTTTTTTCATTTTGTATAACGACAACAGGTTTTGCATTACCTATTTCTTTTTGGATCCTTTCTTCGGTTACTGCCTCCTTACTACCATCGTCTACTACTACAATTAAAAATTTATCAGCAGGATAAACAACGCTTTTTAATGAGCTGATCAATCCGGTAAAATTATTATAACAGGGAATCAGCAAACAAAAATCTATCTCGCTTCGTGATGGGTGCATATCAATATTCAGCTTAAGTCCTGATACCTCTTTTTTGAATATAATGATGCCATAATAGCATAGTTCCAATGGAACGATAAGGCTGCCATGGCCTCGCCATTTCAATGATGGCCTCTCTGCTTATTTCTTTTGATAGTTGTTTTATATCCCTGAAGGCATTGATCATTGCAAGATCGCCAACCGGGAATACATCCGTTCTTTTTAAAGCGAATAATAAATAAACATCAACCGTCCAGTCGCCGATGCCTTTTATTTGCTTCAACTTTTCACGAATCAGGTGATCGGGCAAAATTGAAAGTTCTTCAAGATTTAACTTGCCCGAAACAATCACTTCCGCCAGGTGTCTTGCATAAATGGTTTTTTGGCGGCTGAAATAACAGGCTCTCATTTCTTCATCAGAAAGTGCCAAGAGCTTTTCGGGAGTTACAGAGCCAATCTTTTCCTTCAGTTTATTAAAAGCAGCAAGAGCAGAAGCTAATGAAACCTGCTGCTCCAGGATAATATGAATAAGTGTCGAAAAACTGCTGGGTCTTGACCAAAGCGGTGGGTAACCGTATTTTTTTAAAATACCTCTTAAGTCTTTATCCTTACGGCCAAGTTTATCGCAGAGTAAATGAAAGTTTTTATCACTAAAGCTTGATAAGATATCAGACACAATAATTTATTTAACTGCCTTGAATTTCTCAATGGCTTTTTTGGAAAACTCGCTTAATATTAGTTTACCGCTGATAGCAGCTCTTTCAATTAATAGCTTATCCCAATGTTCAGTGCCTTTCCATAATGTTTTTTTCAACTCCGCCATAGCCTCAGTGCTTGATTGCATAAGCGTATGCGATAATCGCTGGATAGATTCATCCATCCCTTCGACAGTTGGATGCAACTCCGCAAATAAACCTTTTCTTCTTGCCCAGTCAGCATTGCGCCACATCGTGGCATCTATGGCGAGTTGTGAAAAGGCGGATAAACCAATCTTTCTTTCAACTGCGGGGCCCACTACAAAAGGACCAATACCGATTGCCAACTCGCTTAATCTTATTTCCACCGAAGATTCAACCGCTATTGCATAATCAACAGCGGCCGCCAGGCCAACACCACCGCCAACACATTTGCCATGAATCCTGCCAATAATAAATTTTGGACAGGTTCGCAGTGCGTTGATTACATGGGCAAAGCCACTAAAAAAATGAAGTCCCTGTTCTTTATCCTTAATAGATTTTAATTCGTCAAATGAAGCACCGGCACAAAACGCTTTATCACCACCTGACCGGAGAATTATTACTTTGGTAGTCTCATCATTGCCAGCGCCGTGGATTACGTGAGCCAGCTCTTCCAGTATGCGGCTGGGCAGGGAATTGCTTTGGGGATGAAAAAATTCGATTGTGGTAATTCCATTGTGGAACTCAGATTTTACATAGCCTTCTTTTACTTCAGTAAGCATATTAGTTTTCTTTTCTTTTAACCATTGTTAATATCGTGGCAATCCCTACCATCGGTTCTTCTGTGTCATCCAGTATTTCAACCAGCCATTTTACAATTCCTTTCGGAATATCATTTTCATCCCCGCCCGACTGAACGGTATCAGCCGTTCGGGCGGGTTTTAAATCCTGCGGCAGCTTTTCTTTACATGTGAATTTAATATATATTTCTGCGCCGGGATAAACGGGCTTGGTAAACCTTAACTCATCAATGCCATAGTTCAACAACACCGGATTTTTTTCATAGCTGTCAACAAACAAACCCGCAGCGACGCTCATAATAAAATATCCATGCGCTACCTGTTGTTCAAACATTGTGTTTGTAAAATTAGTGGTTTTGATATGTGCATAAAAATGGTCGCCACTAAGATCTGCAAAACGGTCAATGTCTTCAGAGGTTATCAATCTTTTATCCGTGATTAACTGGTCACCGATTTCCAGGTCTTCAAAATACTTCCGGAAGGGATGTTTTCCAGGATCCTTCCCTTCAGCATATTGCTGATAAACATTTGTAATGACAGTAATAGTGGTAGGCGAACCTTGCAGTGCTACTCTTTGCATATAATGTTTCACTCCCCGAATGCCACCCATTTCTTCGCCTCCGCCAGCTCTGCCTGGGCCACCGTGTACCAATAGCGGTAAAGGTGAGCCGTGACCAGTGCTTTCTTTTGCACAACTTGTATTTAATATCAACATTCGCCCATGATGTGTTGCCGCACCTAAAACATATTGCCGGGCCAGTTTATTATTCGCCGTGACAATAGTGGAACATAAAGACCCTTTACCTTTTTTGCTAAGCTCGATCGCCTCATCCATATTTTTATACGGCATAACAGTGCTTACGGGTCCAAAAGCCTCTACCTCGTGAGGCTCATTACTGCTAAAAGGCGTTTTGTTTAATAGTAAAAGAGGCGATACAAAAGCTCCTTTTTTTGCATCTGCATCCAGTACCTCCACACTATCCATCGAGCCATAAATTAGTTGGGATGATGCCAATAATTTTTCCACCTGCATTTTTACTTCCTGTCTTTGATCTTGTCCCGCAAGTGAGCCCATCCTTACCTTTTCATTAAGCGGATTGCCAATTGTCGTTTGCGAAAGGGAAGTGGCAATGGCTTTCCACACATCTTCCATTTTATTATCGGGAACGAATATTCTTCGTATCGCCGTGCATTTCTGTCCTGCTTTTGCGGTCATCTCTTTTCTTACTTCTTTGATAAAAATATCCCACTCGGGTTTGCCGAGGGTTACATCTTCACCAAGGACTATGCAGTTAAGCGAATCTGCCTCCATATTGAAGGGAACAGACTCTTTCAATATCCGTTCATTGGATTTTAACAATAAACCCGTGGATGCAGAGCCGGTAAACGTAACGACATCCTGCGAGCTGACATGATCCAGTAAATCGCCTGCACTACCACAAATGAGTTGCAAAGCACCCTCTGGTAATATTTTTGAAGCGATAATTTCTTTCACTACTGCTTCGGTCAGGTAGGATGTAACAGTCGCCGGCTTTACGATGGCGGGCACTCCTGCCAATAAATTCACCGCAATTTTTTCAAGCATTCCCCACACCGGGAAATTAAAAGCATTGATGTGAATGGCTACGCCTTCCTTGGGTACGAGGATATGCGTACCCATAAAACTATTGTGCTTGCTCAAATTGTGTGATTCGCCGTCGATACAAAAGGATTCATCAGGAAATTTTCTGCGCAGTGATGCATTGGCAAACAAGTTGCCAATTCCTCCTTCAATGTCTACCCAGCTATCTGCTCTTGTAGCACCAGTTTGGTAACTGATGGAATAAAACTTTTCTAAATGTTCCCTTAAATATAAGGCGAGTGCTTTCAACTTGTTTCCTCTTTCATGGAAAGTTAATTTCCGCAAGGCCGGGTTGCCTGTATTCCTGGCATATTCAACAATTGATTTAAAATCCAATCCTTTTGTAGAAGCGGACGCAATTGCTTCGCCCGTGACGGCATTATATAATGTTTGGCCATCACCTTCGCCGGTGATCCATCGGCCGGTAACATAGTTTTGTAATTTATTCATAGCGGCAATCATTCAATATTCGAAAACGAAATTAGCTGAAAACAGACTTTGACTGTTATCTATTTCGTGTAAACAGTACGGGTTATCTTTGCATTTGTCCGTAAAAACAAAATGGCATATGAGACATCTGTTTTTTGTAATATTATTTATAGTTGCAGGTATTTTTATTTCCTGCAATGATTCAGAAAATGAAAAAAGCGGCCCGACAGAAGCTCAACCGAGAACGGAAGCCCAAATTCTATGGAAAGAGGTAATGGATGGACATGATATAGGCATGGCAAAAATGGGTAAATTAACAAGAGCTGAGCAGGCAACCAGGCGGTTGATAGATTCAATAGAAAAACTTCCAGCAAAAGCAAAGCAAGCTGCCGCTCCATTGAAACTAAAACTTGATAGCCTTCAAAAGGATCTTAGCTATGCTGAGTTTGCAATGAATAAATGGATGGAGGAATTCAATATGGATTCCGCGGTCAACGACATGGAAAAAAGGATTGAATATTTAAAATCCGAAAAGCTGAAAGTATCCAAAGTAAAGGAATCAATATTGACTGGCTTACAAAAAGCTGATTCGTTGCTGAAGGATAAATTCTAGGCATCCAATGGCTCTACGCCATACTGCCGGAGATGATGTAGGGCGTGCTTGTGTAATAGTTGTACGTTTTGCTCAAAATTCAGGTCGCCAAAAATGGGGTTCCTTGTAATGAGGTCCGGATTTTTTTCAAAGGCTTCAAAAAAATAAATAAGTTCTTGTTGTAAGGCGCCTATGGCCGCCTGCACTGTTTTGTATCGCAAAGGCCGGGGTTCTTCTCCGAGTAAAGGATTCTTGGTATTTTCTTTAAAAGGTTTATTTCCCATCATGAAGTCCCGCATCCGTTGCAGATTTTCGGGTGGCGTAATGATTGTTTCAATTTTCAATCTTCCGTTGGCATTGCGTACAGCGTCCCCACCAAAGTGTTCGATCATCTGCTGTACACTCATTTTACCCCAGCGTGGTGGTGTTGCAGGATCAAGCCGTTGTAGATAACGAATCAACTTTGTACGCAGAAAATTTTCTTTTTCGAAACTCATATAGTGATCGCTAAGCTGCAATTTTACGAATCCTGTTTGATAAAAAAGAAACCACTCAACACATAAAGAAAGAACCCCGGCGTTTCCGGGGTTCCTGCTATTTAAACGAGTGATTTCATTTTTTTATCTACCTGTGCGGAAAGTCTTGCAAAAATTTCTTCTACAGTTCCGATACCATCTATGTTGACCACTTTCTTTGACTTAGCATAATAAGCAGCAACAGGAAGGGTTTCATTTTTATAAACCTCCTGCCTTTTGCGCTGAATGTTTTCATCGGCATCATCTGTTCTGCCTGAAGTTTTACCACGGTGAACGAGTCGTTTGATCAGTTCCTCTTCATTTACTTCCAGGAAGAGGACCAGCGCTATTTCAGACTTTTTCAAATCCAATAAACGATCCAATGCCTCTGCTTGGGCAACAGTTCGGGGAAATCCATCAAAAAGAAAGCCGCTTGCTCCCATATTTTCATCCAGGGCGGAACTGATCATACCAATCACCACTTCATCCGGAACCAGTTGGCCCTTGTCTATAAATTGTTGAGCCTCAATTCCAAGGGGAGTTTTCAGCTGTCGTTCCTTTCTTAATAAATCACCGGTTGACAGGTGTACAAACCCATATCTATCTACTAATTTTTCAGATTGTGTACCTTTTCCGCTACCAGGAGGGCCAAACAGGATCACATTAAACATAATCACTATCTAATCTTGGTGAGTGACAAATATAACGTAGTGTGGCTAAAAATCCGCAGTCAACTTAGGGAGGTTCAAAATTTCGGGAATTTTCAATAAAATGTTAATCGTTGACTGCGACAGTTACTTCTAAAACCGTTAAAACATGCTTATCGTAAATTTGTTAAACATTAAATATGCGGCTACCTAAATTAATTATGATTGTGCTACTGGCTTCGCTGTTGCAGCAATGCAGCTATTCGCAGTCGAACACCAATTCTTCAAACTCAAAACAACAAAGCATGGATATTTCTAAAAAGCATCCGCTTTATTCCAATACAGATACAAGCAAAGTAAATGTCCCGGATAGTGAATGGGAAAAAGTATTGCCTAAAGAGGTATTCAATATTGCAAGATTGAAAGGAACAGAAAGACCCTGGAGCAGCCCTTATGAAAGCCTGAGTGAAAAAGGAACGTACTACTGTGCTGTTTGCGGAAATGCGCTGTTCAAAAGCGATACTAAATTTGAAAGTGGGTGCGGATGGCCCAGCTTCTATGATCCGATTAGTAAAGGAAGTATTATTTATACACCCGATAACTCTCATGGAATGCAAAGAACCGAGGTTCAATGCGGACGTTGTAAATCTCATTTAGGCCATGTGTTTGACGATGGCCCACCTCCAACCGGTTTGAGATATTGCATCAACGGTGTAGTATTGGATTTTGCCAAAGCAAAGGAAGCAGAGAAAAAGTATAATGAAAAACCCGCACAAGATTAACAGATTTGTATTTATGAGATAAGCTCCCATAAAGGGAGCTTTTTTATTGGCCAATCATCGTATAAATACTATTTGTAAAGCAACTACGAAGGTTTTGGTTTAAGTTATTGTTAGGCAGAGTTGGCATTTTCTTTGAAAATTGTTGAGTAACTAAAAGCCCTAATTGTGAAAAAAACTATTTTATCCGTCACCACACTCATTGTTGCTCTGGCTTTTTCAAATAACAGTAAAGCCCAGGTCAACGTAAGCATTAATATCAATTCTCAACCCGATTGGGGTCCGGGAGGATACGACTATGTTGAATATTACTATTTGCCGGACATTGAAGCGTATTACTATGTACCCCGGCATCAGTTTGTCTATATTTCAGGAGGCAATTGGATTTTTTCGGCCCATCTTCCTCCTGCTTATAGAAACTATGATCTGTACAGGGGATATAAGGTTGTAATTAATCAACCAAGGGCCTATCGATACTATGATAGTCATCGTATAAAATACAGCAAACACGGCGGCTACTATGGTAAGCCCTATAAGCACAAGCATAAAGGCCATGGTCGTGGTCATGGGCACGGTCATCATTAATGTTCGTCTAAATTATTTAAGTAGCCGTCACTCCGACGGCTATTTCTTTTTCTTTGTATTTGCCATTGGTCAAGCCTTTGCTTGTCATCTGCATGAATCATTCTACTTTTGCGGCATCATGAAGGCTTCTGCCTTGCGTTTATCTAAATCTAAAAGACATGAAGCTGTCGCATCTATCCGAAACATTAATAGGTTCTGAAATTGTAAAACTCGGTGGGGAGATCAGGGAGAAAATCCGCCAGGGTGAGCGGATATACAATTTCACTGTAGGTGATTTTGATCCTTCTATTTTTCCGATTCCAAAAGAGTTGGAAGACGCTATTGTAGAAGCCTATCGCCGGCATTTTACCAATTATCCAGCCGCAGAAGGAAATCTTGATCTGCGTGAATCGATAGTTTCATTTACAAAAGACACCGAAGGACTTGACTATGGCATAAGCGAGGTATTAGTGGCTTCTGGCGGACGACCTTTAATCTATTCCGTCTTCAGGGCTATATGTGATAAAGGCGACAAAGTAATTTATGCAGTACCCAGTTGGAATAATAATCATTACACTCATTTTGTAGGAGGTGAACATGTCGTGGTTGAAGCAAAAGCAGAAAACAATTTTATGCCTTCTGCTGATGATATACGCCCGTTTATAAAAGAAGCATCGCTGATCGCATTATGCTCGCCTCAAAACCCTACAGGAACTACTTTTAAAAAGCAGGACCTGGAAGCCATTTGTGATCTGGTGCTTGAAGAAAATAAAAGGCGGGGAGACAACGAAAAAAAACTGTATGTCATGTACGACCAGATGTACTGGCATCTCACTTACGGCGATATTGAACATTACAATCCGGTATCTCTCCGGCCAGAGATGCGGTCTTATACGATTTTCATCGATGCTATCAGCAAAGTGTTTGCCGCCACCGGTGTAAGAGTGGGCTGGAGTTTTGGCCCCGCTTCTATTATAAATAAAATGAAAGCCATTCTGACACATATCGGTGCATGGGCCCCCATGGCCGAGCAAAAAGCAGTGGCCTATTACCTGGGTAACCGTGATGCGATCAAACGATACATGGCCCATTTTAAAAAAGAGATAGAAGAAAGGCTGGGCAAAATTTATGAGGGTTTCCAGCAGTTAAAAAAGGAAGGACTGTTGGTGGATGCCATAGCACCCCAAGCCGCCATTTATCTTACTATAAAAATTGATCTTGCTGGTAAAAAAACAGCTGGGGGAAAATTGCTGGAGAATCAAAATGATGTCACCACTTATGTTCTGAACGAAGCCAAACTTGCCGTGGTTCCTTTTTATGCTTTTGGCGCCAGCCACAGTTCGCCATGGTACAGGCTAAGTGTTGGAACATGCAAGAAAGAAGAGATCGGTGAAATGATTGAAAAATTAGGTGAAGCATTGAGGAAAATATCGTAGCGCCAATCAAAAAATAAAAAGGAGAAAATTTTCATTTTCTCCTTTTTTATAAGCCTGATCTGTAAAAATTAATTTTTGTTGATTAAAAAACGAAACTGTTTTAACTCGGTATAACGAACTGCCCGGAGGATCTTTTTTGGTTTGGAAGTAATGCGGTTACGGTCTACCAACTCATGAGCAATACAAAACTGTTCATCCGATTCACTTCTGCGAAGCATATCATTCAGGCATTCCACTTCGTGTTCAATAGCCTGTTGGCTCATGAATTCGCTTTTCAGCAGTACTAATAAATCCCTGTTTGGCATTTTCATCGTTCAGCGTCTTTTAATAACCCGACATACCTTTATGACTGGGACATCCACAATTGCTACCTTTTCCAGAACCGGAATAGTAATTCCGGCTACAAGCAGAAAGAAAAACCATTCCTGTCAACAAAAGTAACAAAGCTATTTTATTAATGTTCTTCATAATTTGGGGATTCTAATTTAGAACTAATTTATCAAGAAATTAGTATGCTTTCTGCCTAAAAATCATAAAAATTAACATGTATCAAGACTCCGCCGTAAAACAGGCAGGTAAACCACGCATCCTGGTCGCCCCGCTAGACTGGGGGCTCGGGCATGCTACCCGCTGTATACCTTTGATTTATGAAATGTTGCGGCAAAATGCTGATGTTTGGTTAGCTGCTGAGGGCGCCCAGGAAAGTTTGCTCAAACAGGAGTTCCCGTCCCTTCCCTTTCTAAAACTGCGAGGCTACCGCATAAAGTATGGGAGAACGGCAGCTGGGCTAATTCGGGCGGTTTTTTTCCAACTTCCCAAACTGCAGCGGGCGATTAAAACCGAAAACGAATGGCTCAGGGAAGTAGTGGACCAATACCAGGTTGATGCGGTCATTTCGGATAATCGTTTTGGATTGTACCATTCAAGAGTTCCATCTGCTTTTATAACCCACCAGCTCGCCATCAAAACTCCATTTGGTCCGTGGATTGACCGGTTGATACAAAAAAGGAATTCTTCTTTTATTAATCGTTTCAACGAATGTTGGGTTCCTGACCTGGAAGGAACATATGGGCTAGCTGGTGAATTGTCTCATCCGGCCCTATTTCCGAAAGCGCCGGTTTATTATTTAGGACCATTGTCAAGATTAAAAAAGAATAATATCTCACAACTCAAAAAGCATTTATTTATTTCTTTATCCGGGCCAGAACCTCAGCGGACCTTGCTTGAAAATAAAATAGTCGATGCATTGGGCCATTATCATGGAACGGCGACCATAGTCAGGGGGCTGCCCGGTGAGGCGAGTTTGATTCCCTCTACCAATGATATTCGTTTCTTTAACCATTTACCTACTGATGATTTCAATAAAGAAATGGAGAAAGCAGAATTTATGATTAGCCGAAGTGGCTACTCAACCATAATGGATATTGCAAAACTTGGGAAAAAGGCAATTGTCATTCCCACGCCGGGCCAAACAGAACAAGAATACCTGGCAGAATATCTTATGACAAAAAAATTCGCTTTTTCTGTGAAGCAGCACCATTTTCAATTGGAAAAAATGCTACAACAGGCAGATGCTTTTGATTATAAAATCCCTTTAAACACGGAAGAAACCAAACTTTCTTCAGTAGTCAGTTCTTTTCTTGAGAAAGTGAGGAAAAAAAACATTTCGATGGCCTGATTACTTCTTTACTTTCAAAATATCTTTCCATAGCCCCATATACTTTTTAGAATATTTGGGATCTTCTTCTGTCCCGATAAGCAACGAGGCAACGTCTTTTATCTTTTCATCTTTTACTACATCGTATATTTTTCTGAACACTTCCTGTATATCATATCGGACAAGTGTGCAATTTTTTTCGTCGATACATTCATTAAAGCGCTTACTAAGCCGGTCTATCACTTTTTCCTGCAATTCTTTATTGACGATCCCTATTTTCCATAAAGACTGAAGTGAATGCCGGGCCGTCACGAATTTTTCATCTTTTGTTACTTCCATCAATTTATCAAGATCTTTCAGCATTCGCTGTTCCGGATCGCTTTTGGCGAGGTTGCTTAGAACCTGAACGGCGATTGTACGCTGATGGTTATCTCCTTTTTTTAATAAAGGCAATAACTCATCCCACACTTCATAAGCCCAAACGACTGGCTCCTTTGTCAGACTGATAATATATCGGAAAGAAGCGTAACGCTGATCAGCATTGTTGCTGTGTAAATTATCAAAATGTTGCCGGATCTCCTTGTCCATGGATTTTCCATTTAATAACCTGCCATCATCGCATCAGAAAATTTATTCCCCTTTTTTGGGCGAATCGAAAAACCAGAACTCTTTCTCTGCCTTTTCGAAATCAGCCCAGTGCTTTGTTTTAATCTTAACAGCAAATACTCCGCTGGTGGGAATATTATCAATCCTTGTTGAAGTAAGCATATTGGCGAAGGAAGTAATACCATCATTGTGAGAGAAAACAGCAATCGTTTTGAATTGATCATCTGTTTTGCTGATGACATCAAAAAAAGTAGAGGGACTGGCAAGGTATAATTCATCAAAAAAAGCAATATTCTGTTTTTCTTCTTTGTATTCTTTTGCAAATGCTTCAGCTGTCTTACGGGCCCGCTTAGCAGGACTCGAAATAAACGCATCGATTTTGATATCCTTATCCCTCAATCGCTTTGCCATAGCCGGCGCATCTTTTTTCCCCCGATCATTTAATGGCCTGTCAATATCATTTATAGAAAAATCGTCCCAGCTGCTTTTGGCATGACGCACCAATATGAGTGTTTTCATGCGTATATTTTTTATTTTTTAATGATCGGATGGAACCTCGCCAATATTCATTCTCCGGTGTGAGACAACAGTTATCATGCCCGGTTTCATGTAACAAGTTTCAATATCAACAAAGTACAAGATACGAAATAGGAAATATTTTGACCGAAGGGGCGGCACGGCCTGGCGATAAATGGGCACTTTCACAACTTTCTTAACGGTGCAGACTGGGATTAGTATACAGGTAATTTAAATAATCTTCGTGGCTAACAACCGCTGCACCCAGCTTTTTTAATTCGCTTAGGCTTTTGTTTTTTCGCTCCTGAACATCATCTCCAGTTCCAATACAATCCTCTAACAAGCTGACCGTATATCCATTTCTTAAAGCATCGGTTGCAGTACCCATCACACAGTATTCTGCCAGGAAGCCGCATAGTACCAGCTTGTGGATATGGTTAGTGTTTAAGTAATGGAGAAACTCAAAAGAGGAAAAACAACTGTGCTCTTTCTTTGAAACGTATGTGAAGCTGGTATTTGCATTTATATCGATCTCATGGCCTTCTGTACCGGGTATACAAATCGACAGGCCCCCGGCAAACTGGTTTATCGAATAATTTGAACTAACAATGACAAACCGATTTTTGTCTATTTGCGTTAGCAGCTTGTTTATATTCGCTTTTGCATCCAGGATTTGGCTTATACCCTCGTGTCTTCGGGCATAACTGCCATGAATGCTGGTGAAGTCTTTTTGTGGATCAATAATGACAATACATTCATTATCCATAATGTATTTGATTATTGGTTGCCGGCTTTCAACAGTTAGTACCCCCTCACATTTTTTCCTTCCATGTAGTTAATAAAAGCCTTGTTTACGACTTTATTCCCCCCCGGAGTCGGGTAGTTGCCGGTAAAATACCAATCACCTAAATTGTTGGGGCAAGCCTTATGCAGGTCTTCAATGCTTTGGAAAATAACATCAACGGGAATATCGACATTAGAAGGTGTCACCAATTGAGCAATTTTGGCCGAAATCTCCTCAGCGGTAAAAGGCTTATACACCTGTTTAACGACATTTTCTGTATGCAACTGGTTATTGCGTTGTAATTCTTTGCAGCGGTTCAGCAATTCTTTTAACTCACCTTCCATGCCACGCTCCTTCATCAGTGCGACGGCGGCATTAAAGGCTATAAAATCGCCCATGCGGCTCATATCAATGCCATAACAATCAGGGTAGCGTATCTGAGGCGAGGAAGAAACAACGATAATACGTTTTGGCTTCAGACGGGCCAGCATCCGGATAATGCTTTCCTTTAACGTCGTTCCCCTTACAATGGAATCATCGATCACTACTAATGTATCTTCATAGGGCCGCAGGGTACCATAAGTAATGTCATACACGTGTTGGACCATTTCATTACGGCTGGCATCTTCGGTGATAAAAGTGCGCATTTTCACATCCTTGATGGCGATCTTTTCCATCCGAATGCGCCGGCTGATCATTTCTGTCAGCTTTTCTTCATCAAAATCTTTATTCCAGGAAAGAATCCGCTCAATTTTTCTTTTGTTAAGGTAGTCTTCCATGCCTTTCACCAAACCATAAAATGCAACTTCAGCTGTATTCGGAATAAAAGAAAAAATAGTATTGCGTGTATCGTTGTCAATAGCGTTTAATACCTGCTCGCTGAGGTTATAGCCGAGTGCTGTTCGTTCTTTATAGATCTTCTCATCGCTGCCTCTCGAAAAATAAATCCGTTCGAAGCTGCAGGCTTTCCTTTCTTTAGCTGGTAAAATCTGGACAATCTGGTAATCGCCTTTTTCATTTACAATTAAACCTTCACCCGGCATTAATTCTTTCACCTCATTTTCACCTACATTAAAAGTAGTTCGAATGGCGGCCCGCTCAGAAGCTGCAACGATTACTTCATCATTGACATAATAGTAGGAGGGACGAATACCGTGAGCATCTCTAAGTACGAAACCAGTTCCGTTACCTGTAAGGCCAGCAACATGAAAACCTCCGTCAAACAGCGAAAAAGCTTTTTTCAAAACTTCTGTTATATCATAACCCTGAGGCGCTTCTTCATCAGCTTTGCATAAAAAATCATGCACCACCTCGATCATCGCAGCAAGGTCACTGAACCGCATTTGTTCCGACGGCTCTTTTCCAATTAAAGCAAAAAGTTCGTCGGTATTGACCAGGTTGAAGTTGCCGGCCATGGCCAGATTGCGGGCCGGTATAGTGTCGCGGTTAATAAAGGGATGGCAATACTCCAGTTTATTTTTTCCCTGTGTGCCATAGCGAAGATGTCCCAATAACAATTCACCCAAATAGCTCACGTGGCCTTTCATCAATCCGGGATGATTTCTTATACCCGGATGATATTTTTCCAATTCTTCTATCTCACTGCTTACTTGTTGAAAAATATCTGCAATAGCTTGTTTAGCATTGCTTCGCATCCTGTTCATAAAGGGATAACCAGCTTCTACATTCAGTTTAACGGTGGCAATACCGGCGCCATCCTGGCCGCGGTTATGCTGTTTTTCCATCAACAGATAAAGCTTGGTAAGTCCCCATAATACGGTGCCGTATTGTTGCTGATAATACGAGAAAGACTTTCTTAACCGGATGAATGCTAAGCCGCATTCGTGCTTGATCGGGTCACTCATGTATGTATTTGAAAGGAAGGCGCAAAGTTAAGCTAGAACAACGATTAAACGGAGTGCCGAACTTGAATGAAATGATAAAAAAAGCCGCTCCTTAATGAAGCGGCTTGCCGATATTTTTTAATATTTAATAGCCTTTTAGATCAGTGCTTGCAAAGCGTTGCATTTTAGGGCATTCCGCTTTTGCGTCGTCATCCACCATGATGTAATAGGTAGGTAGTTTAGCCTTTATCCATTTGTCAAGCGCCTGGGTTTTCTTTTCTTCCAGGGCGGCTTGCGAAATCTTGCTGTAATCATCGGACATATTCATCCGGTGGGGCTCTGAACGGGATTTTAAGTAAACGATACGAACCCCTTTTTTACCCTGTTCGGTCGTAAAGGGCGTTGGCTGAGAAAAATCGCCCACTTTCATTTTGCTCAACATGGCTACCATTTCCTTATCCATTTGATCGATAGTGACATATGGCGAGCCGTCACGGTTGAGCAAAAATGGACCTGAGTATTTTGCCGCTTCGTCGTCGCTGTATTTCGTGGCCGCTTCATTGAAACCAATAGTGCCGGCGATAATTTTTGAACGAACCGTATCCAGTTTTGCTTTGGCCTGATTGATTTCAGCATCAGTTACGGGGGGTGTTCTTAAAATTAACCGAACATCCGCATCATCACCTCTTCTTTCCATCATTTGTATGAGGAAGTAGCCGAACTTTTCTGATTTTACCGGTGAAGATATTTCACCATTTTTCAGGCGGAAAGAAGCCGAAAGAAAGGCGGGATCCCATGTTTTTTCATTGCGGTTAATTTGGTACCGGCCGCCACGGTCCTTACTTCCCGGGTCTTCTGAATAGCGTTGTGCCAATTGCTCAAAAGAAGCCACTTTTGTTTCAATCTGTTTTTTATAATTGTTCAGTTCGGACACTATATATTGTTCCAGATCTCTTGAGGCCTTTGGAATAATAGTAATCTGGCCCACTTCCAGTTCTGATTCAAAAAAAGGCAAGCTATCTTTTGGTATGCGGTCAAAAAAAGCTTTTACCTCTGTTGGAGTAATCTTAACACCACTCACAATCTTTTGTTGCATGGCCGACGCCAACTTGTTTTCTCTAACGGATTCTCTTGCGTCATCTTTGATCTGGTAAACAGTTTTTCCCGCATATTCTTCCAGTGCCTGCTGGCTTCCTACCTGGTTGATAAAGTGACGGACCCGCTGATCCAGTTCAGCTTCCACATCCTCATCAGATACCGGTAAAGAGTCCTTCTCAGCCTGCAGCATTAGAACTTTTGAAACAACAGCTTGCTCCATCAGCATACATTCGGCGCCTTCAGGAACGGTGCTCCCCTGGCGTTTGGCATCCTCAATAGAATTTTTAATATCCGATTGCAGTATAATGCGATCACCAACGACTGCGATGATGCCATCGGCTTTTATTTTTTTTGGTTGCGCCTGGGCAGCCATCGCTCCTGTTAGAAATAACAGGCTGGCAGCCAGTGTTCTTTTTATAATATACATGATATCAAAAGTAATTTTACCGGTCAAACCGGTAAACACGTTGAAAGGTATTTAACAAAAGTTTCTGTGGAAGGTACAAGACCCCAAGAGACAAGGCACAAGAAAGAAATCCATTGAATCTTGCGCCTTGTTCCTTGTATCTTACAATTTAAAGTGTCCGTTTTACTTCTTCCTGTTCGTAGGCTTCTACCACATCACCTACTTTGATGTCGCTATAATTCTTGATAGTCAAACCACATTCCATACCCGACAGTACTTCTTTCACATCATCTTTGAAACGTTTCAGTGAGCCCAATTCAGCTACGGCACCTGCTGTTGGATAAATTACAATACCATCGCGGATCAGGCGTATCTTGGAATCCCGTTTCATTCTTCCACTGGTTACATAACATCCTGCGACTGTAGCTTTATCAAACTTGAACACTTCACGTATTTCAACATTAGCGACAATTCTTTCCTGGATAGTAGGCTCCAACATACCTTCCATCGCACTTTTCACTTCTTCGATAGCGTTGTAAATGATCGAGTACATCTTGATTTCAATACCCGCATTTTCTGCCAGTCTTGATGCTTGTTGCGAAGGACGAACGTTAAAGGCAATAACGATAGCGTCGGATGCTTCAGCCAAAACGATATCACTTTCGTTGATCTGGCCCACACCCTTGTGGATCACACTTACCAGGATTTCCTGGGTAGAAAGTTTTTGTAATGAGTCACTCAAGGCCTCTACTGAACCATCCACGTCACCCTTGATAATAATTTTTAATTCCTTGAAGTTTCCTAATGCCAAACGGCGACCAATCTCATCGAGGGTAATATGTTTTTTGGCCCGCATTCCCTGCTCTCTCAAAATTTGAGCCCGGCGATTAGCTATTTCTTTGGCTTCAGATTCATCTTCGTAAACTTTGAATTTTTCACCAGCCTGGGGAGCCCCGTTTAATCCGAGAATAACTGCCGGTGCTGAAGGACCAGCTTCGTCTTCCCGCTTGTTTCGTTCATTGAACATGGCTTTTACCCGACCATAATATTGACCGCTCACTACCAGGTCACCTGCCCGTAAGGTTCCATTCTCAACCAGCAGTGTAGCTACATAACCACGGCCTTTATCCAATGAAGCTTCGATGATGGTTCCTGTACCTTCCCTGTTAGGATTGGCTTTCAGGTCTAAGAGTTCGGCTTCCAGCAATATCTTTTCCAATAGCTTGTCGATGTTCAAACCGCTCTTGGCTGCTATTTCCTGGTTTTGGAATTTACCACCCCACTCTTCCACCAAAATGTTCATTTGGGAAAGTTGTTCGTAGATCTTTGCAGGGTTTGCGCCATCCTTATCAATCTTATTAATAGCAAAGATCATGGGCACATTAGCTGCCTGTGCGTGGCTAATTGCTTCACGGGTTTGAGGCATTACTGCATCATCAGCCGCAATAACGATAACTGCTATATCTGTAACTTTCGCACCCCTGGCCCTCATCGCAGTAAACGCTTCGTGACCGGGAGTGTCGAGGAATGTAATTTCTTTTCCGTTGGGTAATTCAACCTGATAAGCTCCGATGTGCTGGGTAATACCACCCGCTTCACCCGCTACCACATTGGCACTACGGATATAATCGAGCAACGAAGTTTTACCATGGTCAACGTGTCCCATGATGGTTACAATCGGGGAACGAGGTTCCAACTCATCTTCATCATCTTCGTCTTCTTCTTCTTCCATTTCCATTTGTTTTTCCATGTTGATAAATTCAACATCGAAACCAAATTCACTTGCCACCAATTCAATTACCTCGGCATCAAGACGCTGGTTGATAGATACCATGATACCAAGGCTCATACACTTACTGATCACTTCTGCAAAACTTACATCCATCAGGTTAGCTAATTCGCTTACGCTGATAAATTCAGTCACCTGCAGTTTGTTATCATCTGCTGCTTCACCTATGGCATCAGCCAGTTCCTGCCTTTTTTCACGACGAATTTTGGCTTTCAGGTTTTTACCCTTACCACCACCACCGGTCAACTTGGCCTGGGTTTCTCTTATCTTTTCCTGGATGGCTTTTTCATCGATCTGCTTTTCTTCGCGATGAATCATTGGACGACGTCCACCACGCTGATCTCCGTGACCGGGTCCACCATGCTGTCCTCCTCTGCCCCGCTGATCACCGCGATTGAAACCGCCGCCACCGCCGGGTCCACCAGGTCCGGGTCTTCTGTCGCCCCTGTTTTGATTTTGATTATTATCAGGTCTGACTTCTCTTTTCTCAATAGGAATACGTTTCCGTTTCCGTTTCTCATCTTTAACTGGCCTTGTATCACTATTAACGGGCAAATCGATCTTGCCCAATATTCTTGGGCCTTCCAGCTTTTCCGCTCTGATATTTTCAATTACAGGAGGAGCATCTTCTTCTGCAACTGGCTCTTCGGCTGGTGTAACGACCTTTTCTACTTTTGGCTCTTCCTTTTTGGCTACCTCTTTAATTTCTTCAGCTTGCGCGGCCGGCTTTTTCACCTCTTCCGATTTTTCTTCTACCGGCGGAAGTTCAGCTTCCTGCTCAGCTTTTTTCTTGATCGTCTTTTTAGGACGGGTTGAAGAATCGATTGCCGACAAATCAATTTTATCAATAATCTTCGGCGTCGAAATTTCGGGAGCTTCAATTTTTACAATTTCTTCCTCCTTTTCTTTGGTTTCAACTGGCTTTGCTGGTGCCGGCTTCTCCTCTACCACTTCTACGACAGGCGGCTCCTCTTTTTTAGGAGCTACTTTTTTCTCTTCTTTCTTAAAATTGATTTCTTCTTCTTCTTTTTTCTTTTTTGCGTCCTGCGAACCTTTGGGTAGATCCACCTGGTCGCTTTTCATTTTTGCAGCCTTATCGCTTTGAAATTCCTGTTGCAATGCCTTATACATTGCTTCGGTAAGCTTGGACGTAGGCTTAAGCTCCTCTTTAGGAAATGACTTTCCTATCAGGAAGTCAATTAAGGTATCCTGTCCAATGTTGAACTCCTTAGCTGCTGCTAATAATCTTGGAAGTTTTATTTCTGCCATTCAGTTATTTTAATTCAATATGTCAAATTTGTCATATAAGTCATTGTAGTCACCTGGTCACTCCAAAAAGCTGCTTTGACCGTTCAACTTATATGACCAACTGACTTTTTATTCATTTTCAAACTCTGCTTGCAATACTTTTCTCACATCGTCGATAGTTTCTTTTTCCAGGTCTGTTCTTCTTTCGAGCTCTGCAGGTGTCAATCGCAATACGCTTTTTGCAGTATCGCAACCCACTCTCTTCAGCTCATCAATAACCCAGGTTTCGATTTCATCGCTAAATTCTTCAAGATCTACATCAAACTCTCCGGTTTCCTCTTCAGAATCACGATATACGTCCAGCTCATAACCCGTCAATTCAGATGCCAGCTTGATATTTACACCACGACGGCCAATAGCCAGTGA
The DNA here is from genome assembly GCF_029360765.1 of Terrimonas pollutisoli. Taxonomy (GTDB): domain Bacteria; phylum Bacteroidota; class Bacteroidia; order Chitinophagales; family Chitinophagaceae; genus Terrimonas_B; species Terrimonas_B pollutisoli. The sequence continues at coordinate 81,816 of NZ_JARKNA010000016.1, forward strand.
GACCTGGTCTGGTTTGAGATATACACTCGCATGATTTTTTTCATTATTCAGCTCCATGCTGGTGATTTTTGCCGGAGTGAGAGCCCTTTGAATGAGCAATTGGATATTGTTGGTCCAATTGATAACATCAATATTTTCATTTTTCAGCTCCCGGACAATGCCATGAATACGGCTACCTTTCATACCTACGCAGGCTCCAACAGGGTCTATGCGATCGTCATAAGATTCTACTGCAACTTTAGCCCTTTCACCCGGATCCCGAACAATTTTTTTAATTACGATCAGACCGTCAAAAATTTCCGGCACTTCTATCTCCAATAATTTAGCCAAAAACTCAGGGGCAGTTCGGGATAGAATGATCACCGGGTTGTTGTTTTTCATGTCCACTCTCTTCACTACGGCACGGATATTTTCTCCTTTTTTGAAATAATCCTGGGGTATCTGTTCGCTTTTTGGCAGGATCAATTCGTTTCCTTCTTCATCCAATAATAAGATCTCTTTTTTCCAAACCTGGTACACCTCTGCGCTAATGATCTCACCAATCCGGTCACTATATTTTTGGGCCAATACGTTTTTCTTTAGGTCGCTGATCCGACTCGCCAGGGTTTGCTTGGCGGCAAGAATGGCGCGGCGTCCAAAGTCATACAAATCAATTTCCTGGAACAACTCTTCACCTACTTCAAAATCTGGTTCAATCTTAACGGCCTCGGAATAGGCCACCTGCGCCAACGGATCTTCTACCTGCCCATCCTCAACAATCATCCTGTGACGGATAATTTCAAGGTCACCTTTTTCAGCATTTACGATAACGTCAAAGTTTTCGTCGCTGCCGTATTTTTTGCGAAGCAGGGTTTTAAATACATCTTCTACCACTTTCATCATGGTAGGGCGGTCAATATTTTCCGCATCCTTAAATTCCTGGAACGCTTCAATAAGATTGATACTTGCCATAACTCTCAATTTTTTGTCAGGTCTGAGATCAGAGCACTGAGCCGGCGCTCATTGCTTTTCTCAAAATTTGATTTGAATTTTTGTTGTTTTATGCGTTATCCTTCTGCTCATTCATGTAAAAAGAGCAAGCGGGACTTCGCTTATTTAAAATTTAATTTGTACACGGGTTGCTTTGATAGCTGAAAACGGAACGGTGTGGTGAACCACTTCTTTTTTCTTTCCTTTCCCTTTTTCCTCTTCAACTACGATATCAGTATCAGAAACAGTAATAAGCTTACCCTCATTTTTTACCCCATCCAAACGAATCACCTCTACAGCCCGGCCAACATTTTTCAGGTATTGACGGTGGAGCTTTAATGGTTCATCTAATCCCGGTGAAGATACTTCGAGCGAAAAATCATTGCCTGGGAAAAAACCGCTCTCTTCCAAATCTCTGTATAGTTTCCGATTGTAATGTATCAACTTATCCAGGCTCATCCCTGTATCCGCATCCAAAAATACTTTCACATTGTTAGTTGGTTTGATCCTGATCTCGACCAGGAAGATTCCGGGTTCGTCTTCAATCATCGCCCTCACCTTTTGCTCCAGTAACTGTATTTGTCCGTCTATGCTCATAGTAGATAAAAGAAGAAGGGAACGTCTTCGTTCCCTTCTTTAATTCTGCTTCCGCTGCAAAAGTAAGGGAAATAAGTTATTCTCTCCAAAACTTATCGTTACACCTCAATTTACCGATCTTTCTCTGTCATTCGCCGCTTTTTAACGATCCAATCCATCAGGGTTTAGTAGGTAATTGTAGCTTTGTGTGGTTATGATGAAGGTAATATTATACGGGCTGCTGGCCTGGTTCCTTTTTAACCTGGTTTTTCGTTTTATAGTTCCCATTTATAAAACGACTCGTCAAATGAAGAAGAAGTTTCGGGAAATGCATACCCAAATGCAGGAGCAAACCGACATGTACCAGGATTTTGCAAGACCTGCTGAAGAAAAACCTGTGTCAAAAAAAACAGGCGACTACATTGATTTTGAAGAGGTAAAGTAATTCCCTAGTTGTTTTTCTCTTCCATTATCCGGACAAGCGAATGCTTGCTGCAAAGCCAGCCGGTTAAAGCGCTTAATGCCGTGATGATGTAGAAAAAAAGGCTGGCCGATACAGCAATGGCCGGAGACAGGGAGAGGTATGCTGCACCCGTTGCCATAGCTAGTTCACGGGTTCCGATACCGCCTATGCTTACCGGCAAAGCAGCGATTACCGAGCCGGCAAAAAATACTACTGCATACCTGGGGATCGATTCCCAGGGAGCCTGGAAAAAAAGAAGAAGACAACAAAAAGATAACAATTGACAAAACTGGATGAGAAGGGATAGCGAAATAGCTTTTGGTATAACGGCACCAAATGGTTTAAAATAACGGCGGATTATGAGCCAGTAACAAAAAAAACCGGGAATAACAGCGATAGCGACTATCCGTAAAATTTTATGCGGTAAGTTGATCTCAACGAAATTGGCGAGAACGGTTATAATAGACAGTAGTACCAGCAAGCCGGTAGCCCTATCCAGCAAAGTGGCTTTGGTAGCCTGTAATAGTGCGGCACCTCTTTTTTTTATAACCATCACTTTATAAAAATCGCCACCAACGCCACCCGGTAAAAAAAGATTATAAAACATGCCTATGTAGTATAACTGCAGGTTGAAACGATAAACAAGCGTCGGCTCGAGTAGTTTATAAAATTGTAATAGCCTGTAGGCGCTGATAAACTGTGAACCATTGTAAAGAAGTATGGCTGGTAACAGCCATACTAAAGAAAGGCTCCACCGGATGGCTTTCAGCTCTTCCCACTTAATGTTTCGAAAAGCAAAATACATTGCTACGATGGCAATAATTCCTTTGAGAACAGTGAGCATCCATTTCTTCATTCTTTACCACTGTTATTTTGGACCACAGATCGTATGCGATAGGCTTTCTTGTGTTGTGATTCGTAATAAGTACGCATCAATATTTCTGCTACAAATCCAAACAGTATTAATTGCAGACCAGCCAGCAGCAAGATAACACCCAAAATCAGCAAGGGGCGGTTTCCGATCTGCGCTCCCTGGATTTTCAATACCAATAAATATACATTGACCAGTAAACCTGCAAAAAAGGATAATAATCCTGCAGGACCAAATATGTGCATGGGTCGTTGAAAATATTTCTGCATAAACAAAATCAACAAGAGATCACTCATCACTCTAAATGTGCGACCCATCCCGTATTTTGATTTACCATGAATGCGTGGGTGATGCTTCACCGGTACTTCAGTCATTTTTGTTCCCTGTACAGCGGCTAGCACCGGAATAAAACGATGCATGTCACCATAGAGTCCGAGGTTCTTCGCAATATCACGCCGAAAAACTTTTAAAGTACAGCCATAATCATGTAGGGTAACGCCTGTAGTTGTGCGAATGATCTTATTGGCGATGCGGCTGGGTATTTTCCTGATTACATTATCCTGCCTGTTGGCCCGTATACCGGCAACAAGATCCCAATCTTCTGCTATCATCTTATCCAGCATAAAGGGAATATCGGAGGGATCGTTTTGAAGGTCGGCATCCATGGTGGCAATGAACTCACCGGTTGCGGCATCAATACCGGCAGCCATGGCGGCTGACTGCCCATAATTTTTTCGCAGGACAACCAACTTCATATGTGGCTGCAGGTGCTGCCTGATGACAGCAACGGACTCATCCGTAGAACCGTCATCCACGAGTATTAATTCATAATTTAAATTTTGTAAAGCTGCAGTTGTTTGTTCCAATAAGGCTTTTATATTACCGGCCTCGTTGTATAATGCGACGACTACTGAAATTGATTTCACTTTTGTGGTTTTGTTTGTTACTGATAATTCGTTTCTTCTTGAGATTATTTTTTCAATTCATATATAAAACTATACTGCCTGCTAAAAAGATCTTTTGCACTTTCTTTAATAATCAGGCCTTGAACGCTGTCCATCAGATGCGGCGCACTGGCTCTTTCTACTATTAGTGCGTTGGGATTGTATTTCAAAAATTCAACAATAGTGTTTGTTGAGCTGATAACAGGAATATTTTTTTGATGATAAAAAGTAAATGCGTCATTAAATTTACGATAAGCGATAACAGCCATGCCGGGTTTTACTCTATCTTTTAATTGATGCACCGAGCCATTGGCATCCAGTGCAGGAAACAGGATGGAAAAGAATAGAATATTGACAAGTATTCCACCTGATGCAGTTAAATAAAAAGATTTTCCTATGTACATTTTTTTATAATAGATAACCCCTGCCACCACAGCCAGTGGCAGCACTGATAACAAAATACTCATCCAGGCAATCGACGTCATGAATTTTTCAGATTGCGCCCAAAAATAAAATCCTGCTGGCAATACCAATGCAATTAGCAGCAATATGATCCATTCAGGCCATAATTTTTTGACTGTTTCCTTTGATTCAATCGTTGAAAAGATAAAAGAACCTATAACAAGAGCCAGGAACGGGTAGGCTGGAGTAGTATAGTTTAAAAGTTTTGTAGCCGACACTGAATAAGCCAAAATAATAACCATTGCTGCTACCAGGTTAAAAAAAAGCCAGGCATTGGTGGCCCGTTTTTTCCATGCCATTGCAATAGCCCTTATGAGAAAAATGGAAAAAGGGAAAAGACCCATGATCACAAAGCCCCAGGTTAGTATAAACGGCCCCTTATGGCCATCAAACGGATCATTGAATCGGCCAATATTGTGTTCAAAAAAAAATCCATGCGTCCATATGCCGTCAGTTTTTACATGTACTAAATAAAACCAGGGTAAAGCAACGGCCATAATAATGATCAATCCCTGTAATGGCTTGAGTTTCCAAATAGCGCTGACAGGGAATTCCCTTTTCAATAGAAGAAATAAAAAAATTGTGATGGCTGGTAATACCAATCCTACAGGCCCTTTTGCCAGTATAGCGAGTCCCAAAAAGAAATACATCAACCATAAAAAGGACCGCTTGTAATTTTTAAATCCTTCCCAAAAACAAAAAAGTGACAGTACATGACAGGCTATGAGATACGGATCAGGTGTCGCCAGGCGAAATTGAAAAATACCGTGAACAGACGCTAGCAAAACAAGACAACTCCATAGGGCGACACCGGTTCCGGCATTTCTTTTTGCAAATAACCAGGTGGCGACAATAATGAATAAACCACAAACCGCGGAGAAGAACCTTGCACTGGTTTCATTAATACCACCCAGGCGATAGGCCAATAACATGGCATAATAGTGCAATGGAGGCTTGTCCGTTCTTAGTTCACCATTGAAAAAAGGTACGATGTAATCTTTTCGTTCAATCATTTCGGCTGACACCCGGGTATTTCTTGCTTCCGCCACCTGGAAAACCGTAGTTGCGCCTAGTTTAATAAATAAAAGAAAAGCTGCAAGCAGGATTACCAACAAAAAAGATTTTGAATGCATCCTATTATTTTCAAGCTGTTTTCAGGTGCAAACGCTGTTTTTCTTTCCACTCAACAAAGCGGTGAATCCCTTCCTCAAACATAACAGCGGGCTGATAGTTTAAAAGACCGGCTGCTTTTGAAATATCAGCAAAAGTTTGCGGCACATCACCTGGCTGCTCAGGCTGCCAGTTTATGATCGCTTTTGTCTCCATACTTTCTTCTAATACCTGTACCAGCCGCAGTAAGGATATTTGCCTGCTATCACCAAGATTAAAAATTGTCGAATCGTTACCTGTATAATTTAAAGCACCGATGATTCCGTCCACAATGTCACTGACAAACGTATAGTCGCGGAGAGTGCTGCCATCGCCAAATAAATTAATGGGTCGATTGTCCCGGATCTGGTCATAAAATCGGTGAATCGCCAGGTCGGGTCTTTGTCTTGGCCCGTATACGGTAAACAGGCGGAGAGCGATAAATTGTAAGGGGTACAGCTGCGAATAAACCATTCCTATTTCTTCGCCTGCAAGTTTGGTGGCGCCATAGGGACTGATGGGCTGCTGAAGCAGGTCTGCTTCCTTCCACGGCACATTGGGGTTTCGGCCATACACACTGCTGGATGAGGCAAATACAAAGCGGGGAATATTGGCTTGCCGGGCAAACTCCAGTAAATGCAGGGTACCCGTTACGTTGGTGCTATAATAAGAAGCTGCATGTTGGATACTGGGCCGGACACCTGCCTTAGCAGCCATGTGAATGATGGCGTCGAAAGAAACTGAGTCAAATGTTTTAAGCAGCTCTTCGGGAGTGGTGAGTGCAAGATCGAACTGATATAGGTGAAATAAGGGATGCGCTTTTGCGCTTTGCAGGTTTTGTTCTTTTACGGAGTAAGCATAAAACGGGTCAAAATTATCAATACAATAAATCTCGTAATCACCTTTTGCCAATAATGTTTCAACCAGGTGACTGCCAATAAACCCTGCTCCGCCAGTAACAAGAATGTGCTTCATTACACCAGACTTTTTTTAGGATAACAGAATAAAACTGTAATAATTATCAAAGGTACAATTTCCGGTTTCCATACTCCATCATTACTTGCGTTAACCACCGGTTAACTATCAAAAAGAATTATGAGCTGGATTTTGAGCTATAACATTTTTAGATTTATAAAGTTTAAAGAAGAACATATGATAATGCTATGAAGTAATGAGAATTTTTCAAAAGCTGAAATTGATGAAAAATCTCTGTGAATCGCTACTTGCCCAATGACATTCTATCGGATCAATTTTCAAAAAGCCATAATCCATAATCCCATGGTCAGCTATATAAGATGTAGCCGTAATAAATAAATAAAAAAGCACTTGTAACCGAAATTACAAATGCTTTTAATTGTGTATCCGCCTTCGACGGACACCGTCCTGTGGATCCGCCGAAGGCGGACACGATCCTGCGACCCCCCGATCAAATCGGGATGCTCTAACCAGCCGAGCCCAGCCGGATCAAATTTTCAATAAGCCTGCGGCTCTTCCATGATTTTATCTGTTGTTCTCTTTTCAAGGCCCCTTGTTTGGTGGAAAATGTTTCTGAGAAAACAATTATCCAGTCAGCTGCTCCCTGTGTAAAACCAATATGCTTCGAATTATGTCTAACCAACCTTGATCCAATGTCAGCTGTATAACCAATATAGTATTTGTCGCGGGACGATGAGTATAGAATGTAAACGTAGTACATAAAAAAAGCACTTGTAACCGGAATTACAAATGCTTTTAAACTTGTGGATCCGCCGAAGGCGGACACGATCCTGCGACCCCCCGATCAAATCGGGATGCTCTAACCAGCCGAGCCCTGCCGGATCAAATTTTCAATAAGCCTGGGGCTCTTCCATGATTTTATCTGTTGTTCTCTTTTCAAGGCCTCTTGTTTGGTGGAAAATGTTTCTGAGAAAACAATTATCCAGTCAGTTGCTCCCTGTGTAAAACCATTATGCTTCGAATTATGTTTAACCAACCTTGATCCAATGTCAGCTGTATAACCAATATTTGTCTCGGGACGATGAGTATAGAATGTAAACGTAGTACATAAAAAAAAGCACCTGTAACCGAAATTACAAATGCTTTTAAACTTGTGGACCCTGCAGGGCACGATCCTGCGACCCCCTGATTATGAGTCAGGTGCTCTAACCAGCTGAGCTAAGGGTCCTGGTTATTCGATCAACTTTCTTAAGAACTTTTTGATGGAGGGCAAAAGTAAGAAATAAAATAATTGCTTTGTTCTTAACCTTACTTTAACCGAAAGAAAAATATATTTGCGACCTTAACTTGATTTATGAAGAAAATCGCCCTGTTTGCATTTAGTTGTCTCCTCATCAATTCGTTATTTGCCCAAGATTCAATCGTCACCAGGAAAAAAGAGCCTCTTAGCCTTGCAGGCCGTGCCAATGACCATTTTATGATCCAGCTGGGTTATGCCGGTTGGGCGGGTAAACCTGATTCGATCAATACCGGTGGTTTTTCAAAAAGTTTCAACGTTTATTTCATGTTCGATTTCCCCTTTAAAACCAATCCAAAATTGAGCATGGCTTTTGGCCCGGGAATTTCTTCCGATCATATCATTTTCAAAGACACTTATGTAGGCATTAAAGATGCCACCACAACAATGCAGTTCAGGGATCAGTCGGACACGAACCATTTTAAGAAGACAAAATTAAACACAACCTACCTCGAGGCTCCGGTAGAGTTCAGGTATGTTGCCAACCCTTTTAACAGCGATAAGAGTTTCAAGTTTGCCATCGGCGCCAAGGTAGGAACTATGATCAATGCACATACCCGCAACAAGGACCTCGAAAACAAAAGTGGTAATACGCTGAACTCTTACACGATGAAAGAAACCAGCAAACGATTTTTTAATACAACCAGGTTGGTAGGGACGGCGAGGGTAGGTGTTGGTCATTTTACATTATATGGGAGCTATCAGCTGACCACTTTGTTTAAAGAAGGGGTAGCTGCAGAAATAAGACCTTTTTCGATCGGACTTACGATCAGCGGACTATAATTGTGAGCTGGCTTAAAATATATTGAAAGGATTTCACGGAATAGTGAAGTCCTTTTTTATTTTTCTACCGTTAACTTTGCGCATCCCTCATGTATCATGAGGGTGTTTTTTTAATATGCTGGATAAGAAAAATATAATCAGAGAAGAAGAGCCGGCGGTGCTGGTCGGCCTGGTGCAGAAAGATCAGACAGAAACACAGGTACAGGAGTACCTGGATGAGTTGTCGTTCCTGGCAGAAACGGCGGGTGCCGTTACGGTGAAGCGTTTTATTCAAAAGCTGCAGCATCCTGACAGCCGCACATTTGTAGGCAAAGGAAAATTGGAAGAAATAAAAAATTATGTGCAGGGTAAAAATATCCGCATTGTAATATTTGATGACGAACTCAGCGGTTCTCAAATCACCAACATAGAAAAAGCACTGGACATAAAAGCTATCGACCGCTCTGACCTGATACTTGACATTTTTGCCCGCCGGGCAAAAACAGCACAGGCGAAAGCACAGGTAGAGTTGGCGCAATATCAATATATACTTCCAAGATTAAGAGGTATGTGGAAGCACCTGGAACGCCTGGGAGGTGGTATTGGTACAAGAGGCCCTGGTGAAACCGAAATAGAAACAGACCGTCGTATAGTGAGGGACAAAATTTCGCTGTTGCGAAAACGACTTGCCGAAATAGACAAGCAGGCGTTTACGCAACGTAAGGACAGGGGGGAATTTATTCGTGTTGCACTGGTGGGCTATACCAATGTAGGAAAGTCAACTATTATGAATTTGCTGAGTAAACGGCATGTGTTTGCGGAAAACAAATTATTTGCTACACTGGATACAACTACCAGCAAAGTGGTTTTTGAGCACACACCGTTCCTGCTGAGTGACACGGTTGGATTTATCCGTAAACTTCCACACCACCTGGTAGAGAGTTTTAAAAGCACATTGGATGAGGTGAGGGAAGCGGATATTTTATTACATGTTGTCGATATCTCTCACCCGAACTATGAGGACCAGATAGCCGTAGTAAATAAGACATTGCATGAAATGAATGCGTCCGAAAAACCTACACTGACCATTTTCAACAAAATGGATCTTTATGAAGAGAAAACCTTTGATGAATGGTTAGAAGAAAGCACCAAAAAAGAAATACTGGAGGATCTCTACGAAAGGTGGAATAATGAAACCAATGGTAACGCTGTTTTTGTATCAGCAATAGAAAGAAGAAACCTGGATAAACTTCGTGAAACGATTTTACAAAAAGTGAGAGAAATGTACCGGATCAGGTATCCTTATAAAACAGAGTTTCTTTATTAGATAAGTGAAGCCAGTGTGCTTTTTTTAGGAATTCGTGTAAATAGTATAATTCAAAAAACTTCGTGTCAAAACAATATACCTGGCATAAGATCGCTAATCATCTTAACGAACTGGATTTTGCAGATAATAATATTGCCATGGTGGAAGTAAAAGGGAAAAAAATTTGTATTGGTAAACACCGGGACAATTTTTTTGCCTTTGCCTATAAATGTCCCCACGCCGGCGGTATACTGGCTGAAGGGTATATTGATGCGCTGGGCAATGTAGTGTGCCCTTTACATCGCTATAGGTATGATTTGAAAAACGGACGAAATATAAGTGGTGAAGGATACTACTTAAAAAACTGGCCCGTGGAGTTAAAAGACGATGGCATTTTTGTGGGTATGGAATCGGGTGGATTCTTCAATTGGTTCTAGTATTCCTTTGACCAGTTTTGTCAGTTTTAAAGCTTCTTATTTGCTATACTTCTTTGCCGGTATCAGGTGAAAAAATATTTTTAAGCCCGTCCTGCGCGGGTTTTCCCGAGCGCCGCTTCAATCAGTTTGTGTTCGGTAATATTTTTAGAAGAAAGGCTGACAGCCTGCACCGTATTGTCGGCATTCAACACCGGGAAAAAATTAATATAAAACCATTTTTCTCCTTCCAGGGTGTTTAGCATTACTTCCCACTCTTCTGTGTTTCCTGCCAGCGCATTTTGAAACAGGGTCTGAAAAATTTCTTTTTTTACAGGAGAAATACAGTCCAACATGTTTTCGCCGGATTCACAATCTTTGCCGGCAATGATTCGCAGGTCACGCAGAGCCGCTTTATTCAGCAGGATGATTTTGCAATCCGTATCAAGCAGGTAAAATGCATCCTTACTACTCTCCAGCATGGCCTTGATTTTAAGATCGGATTCACGCAGTTCTTTTTGGGTATCTTTCAAAACTGTAATATCAGTGTGGGTACCCAATATTTTTATAGGCGTTCCATCCGGCATTTTATCAGTTACAATCCCGCGGTCCAGTACCCATTTTTCCCTGCCATCACAACTGATCATCCGGTATTCTTCTGAGTGCTGGTCAATAATTCCGGATTTGTATTTCCTGATATTTTCTTCAAGTACCCACTTATCATCTTCATGTATACGGGACCACCAGAGATCTGCATAATTAGAAAATTCATGCGTTTGGAAACCCAGTAAGTCGTGCGATGTTTGTGGAAATTGAGTTCTTCCTGTCGAAAAATCATGTTCCCAGATATTATCACCGATTTTTTCCAGGGTAGTGCGAAAACGGAATTCAGATTCCTTTATTTTTTCATCCTGTTTTCTTTTCTCTGTAATATCCTTTACCACACATTGATAACCGATCGGATTTTTTTGATCGCTGTATAAAACTACGGAGTGTTGTTCCACCCATTTTATATCACCGTCTTTGGTAAGAATGGGAAATTCTACGGTGAGATCAGCCGATTGATCTCTTACTTGCTGTAAATACACAGCCGAAATTTGCCCGATCCAAGAAGGTAATAAAAGCGTGGTGAAGCTCTGGCCTAATAATTCTTCCTGCGAAAATCCTGTCAGTTGTTGACAGCGTTCGTTGACATAGGTAAACAGGCCATTATTATCCGATGTAAACAGGGTAACCCCGGCTTCTTCTATCAGGCGACGGTATTTTGCTTCCCTGGTTTTAATTTCTTCCTCAACCAGTTTACGGCGGCGGATATCATTGTTCAGGCTAAGAAGGGAGCCGGCAATAAAAATAAACAACAATGTGGCTCCAATAATGATGGTAGCAGTTGCCCTATTGCGGGCATGGTTACTTGCCAGGATCCTTTCTTTCAACAGCTCTTCCTGGCGTTGCAGAAACTCACCGATCACCTTTTGGATAGAGAGGGTAAGTTGTTGATCGTTGCCATGATGTCCAGAATGCGTATTCGAATCAAACGTATTTACAATAGATTGTTGGGAAGCAATTTTCCCCGCAATCAATTTTTTTAATCCGGCCATTTTTTCCCGCTGGGCGGGATCGATTGCCAGTGAATAAGTTTGGTCTGCCAGCTGCGTTATCCCCGTCCAGGCGGAGCGAAGGGCCGGAAGCCAACGCTGGTCACGATCGGTCACAAACTGCCTGGTCAATAATTCAGTTTCAGCAAGTGCCGAACGAATACCTTCGGCTTGCCGGTTTATTTTATAGGTGTGATTGACGAGTTCTTCGTTTTTTTTGGTTTGCCGGTTGCTAAGCGCAATCAGGGTGGCAAATAGGGCGATAGTCAGCAGGGCCGCTCCAAATACCAGCACTACATTGGGTTGAACCTTAGGCACGGAGGTAAGGAGCTTGGTCATACTTTTTTGCCTGGGCAATTTAAATGGTTGTGAAATCTGGGCAAAGAGAAACTGCCAATGACAGCGCTGCAGCAGCCTGTTTGGCTAAAGTGTAAGATAGGATTCATTGGATACCGGATGTTTAACGATAAATATCGTCTCAAATTCTGGCGGGGAGAAGGTTTGTTTAGGAAATAATTATAAAAATCAGGGGAAAATACCTGGTCAATTTCGTAATTGCCCGAAGCCCGGAATAACCAGATGTTGACAAAATTTTTCTACGGGCTTTATTTTTTTGTGTTCTAACAAATTGGCTGGAAAAAGAAAATCCCTATTTTTGCACCCCCAAAGCAAATTATTCCTGCTTAGCTCAGTTGGTTAGAGCATCTGACTGTTAATCAGAGGGTCGCTGGTTCAAGTCCAGCAGCAGGAGCAGCCACACTAAAGGGTTTCATTAAATGGAGCCCTTTTTCTTTTTTGATATTCCGCACTTTGTCAATAAATAAAGCTTCAAGTGGAGGTAGAAAGAGTTTGGCGTGAGGTAGTTATTAAACTCTAATTTCTTTTCGGATCATCACCCCCTCAGAATTGCTTTACTCCTTTCAATCGCCTGCTCCAATGTATTCGTCACATTGGCCTTGCCAATGGCAAAAAGTAGCCGGGCGTCCTTCAGTTCGTTTAACACCTGCCCGCTGTGCACTTCACTTAGTACCAGTTTAGTGCCCCGCCTTTTTGATTCTTTATATACTTCTTCGATCGTTTTTATGCCTGTGGCATCAATAATGGGTACCTGTCGCATTCGTATAATCAACACCCGGGGTGTTTTCTCAATAAATTTAATGGCGTCTTTAAATTTATGTGCAGCCCCGAAAAATAGCGGCCCGGTAATTTCAAAAACTTCCACATCTCTGGGAATAGAAAAATTTCCAACAGCTTCTTCATCCTTTCCGTTATCCGTCTCCTCAATCTCTTTTTTCAAAATACTCACAGTACTGAATTGAATCATCTTGCGCATAAAAAGAAAAGCGGCCAGTATCATTCCTATCTCAATCGCCACGGTCAGATCAATTAAAACGGTTAACAAAAAAGTGGTGATCAAAACAGCCACATCACTTTTGGGGCCCTTCAATACAGATACGAAACTTTCCCATTCACTCATATTGTAGGCAATAACCACCAGAATACCTGCCAGGGTTGCCATAGGAATTAAAGCAGCCCATTGACCAACAAAAAGCATGATGAGTAATAAGGTAATGGCATGGATTATCCCGGCAATGGGTGTGCGTCCACCATTTTTTATATTAGTAGCAGTCCGGGCAATGGCGCCAGTGGCAGGAATGCCGCCAAAGATGGAAGAAAAGATATTCGCGGTTCCCTGGGCCACCAGTTCCATATTTGATCTGTGATTGCCACCAGTCATTCCATCGGCCACAACGGCGGAAAGCAAAGATTCGATACCACCCAGTAATGCAATGGTAAAGGCTGGTTGTACCAGGTTTTTTATCGTGTTGAAATCTAGATCAGGTATAGCGGGCGCCGGCAGGCTGGAAGGAATACTCCCAAATTTGCTACCGATGGTTTCAACAGGCAGATCCAGCAGTTGTGCGGCTGCTGTGGTAAGGATAATCGCAATTAAGGAGCCGGGTATCTTGTGTGTTATTTTCGGCCAGAGGAAAACGATCAACACGGTTACAGCAGCAATTAAAAAAGCATCGACATTGACTGTTTGAAAGTTGGCAAAATAAGTTTCCCACTTATTAATAAAATCAGCCGGAACCGCTCCCATCTGCAGGCCAAAAAAATCTTTCATCTGCGACGAGAAGATAATAAGCGCAATGCCACTCGTGAAACCAATGATCAGGGGATGAGGGATAAATTTAATGACCGATCCCAGCCGGGCAATGCCCATAATAATAAGCATAACACCTGCAATAAATGTGGCAATGATCAAACCATTAATGCCATACTGCTGAACAATGCCGTATACAATTACAATAAAAGCCCCGGTAGGACCGCCTATCTGCACACGGCTTCCTCCTATGGCCGAAATAATGAATCCTGCTATCACGGCTGTATAAAGCCCTTTCTCCGGTGATACACCCGATGCAATAGCAAATGCAATAGCCAGTGGCAGTGCTACTATACCTACTATCAAGCCGGCCATCAAATCTTTGGTGAATTGCTGGCGGTTATAATTTTTCAGGGTATCTAGTAATTTGGGTCTAAACATTGTTCGCCGCATGAATCCGGTTAGAAAAATAGTTGCGTTTCCAAAAGCATCTGAATAAAGTTTGGAGGGCTAGATCAACGGATTTTGGTGTTCTTTTACCGCTGACCGTCGCCCATCCAAACGATCGGGACGGCGACATTCATCAAAGTCTTCACAAATAATCTTACATCAGCCATGATCGTTACCAATGCTGGTTTTTTTAGTCTCCGTTTTGAATTTCAAAAAGTACTTCCAATATGCTTTCTTTTCATAATATCATTCCGAAGATTATTTTTTTGCCAGCTTTCTTAAATACAAAATGGCGCACTGTATATTGCACCAGTGGATATAATCAAAGCTGGCAGGCGATAGCTCCTTTAACCCTTCTTTCAGTTTAGCCAGGTAATCTGACTTTACTTTTGCTGGTAAATGTTTTTCTTTCAAAAGCTCTATCGATCTGTTAATGATCTGCTCTGTTTCTTCGCAATCACCTGCCATTCCCAGTTTTTGCACAATAAACGTTTTGTATTCTTCAATAGTCATGGCAGTTTTTTAATATTATCGGTCAATAGTTCTCACCCAGTTTTTCCAGTAAGACATCTTCAACAGGGTATCGATGAAACCCGATGCATACATGTAGTTGACACTCTCTGCTGACTGCTGGCCGGTTTTTATTTCTTTATTAAACCAGTCTGAAATTCCTCTCAGGTACGCAAGGATGTTTTCGTCATTCTTACCATTTTGAAATTGCTTTTGAATATTGCGAACTATTATTTTCTCGCAACTCAAATAACCTTCCACCTGGCTGAGCTTGCCGCTTATCTCTGTTATTTCTGATTCAAAATCAATTGGCATATTCTTAAAGTGGGCTATTATTTTTTAATCCAAAACTTCAACAGGTCGTCAACTCCTGAATCCACTCTCTGATAACCATGTGGTATTTCATCATCCAGGCTATGAAAAGTGACCAGTCTTGTGCCTGCCGGCATTCCCTCAAGTTGATTACATAAATAGCGGCTGTAATAGTCATACAATTCCCCGGAGTAATTTATGCTGTTGTCAATCTTATCTGTGCCAGCAAGGTTTTCATAAAAGGAATTGTAGAAATAGAAATGATCATAATCCCTGAGATCTAATTGTGTGAAATTGCCATGAAAAAAGGCAACGTTTTCAAAACCCAGCATTTCTTTGACGGCATCGGCCTGGTATACTAAATCTTTCCTTTGCTCAGTCCCATAATAAAAAGCATCAGGTCTGTAATAAGCAGCTCCCAGGCAAAACTTACCCACACCGCTGCCGATATCCAATACTTTTACATTTGGTTTTACTGCCAGGAAGTTGGCAGCTTTTCGGGCCACATCCAGTGGGGTCCAGTGCATACGGGCTAATTGCTGGATAGGCACAGGATAAAGTTGATCGAAGTTTAGATCGGAATAAAACCATTTGTCAGCATCAACTTTTCTTTCAAGAAGGGTCATAAGTGATCTGTTTTCCTGGTGAATGCTAAACGGCAGATTTCCCTTTACTATTCATTTGATATTCTTTTGGCATTAGCAGGTCTTTTCTTTCATAAGGCTGTGCCGGAATAATCTTTGCAATCCATCCGTTGCCTTCGGGTTGTGCTATCAGCATATTTCCATTGCCGCTGCTCAATGAATCGTTTATCGCTAATACTTTACCGTCTACCGGCATGTGTGCTTGAATTTGATAATCGTTGTACCGGATCGTAGCCAGTACTTCTCCTTGTCTCTTGAATCCCGCAGGTTCATTAAAGATCAGCTGCTGTATTTCTTTAAAGCCAAGCAATTTAAAACCACAAATGCCCACGTAGGCAATCGTCCCCTGGAAGTCGATCCACTCGTGGTCTTTGGTATAATACAAATCTTTTTTTGCCGGTTGTTCCGTTTTCATAGCTACAAAACTACCTGTGCTATCACTGCATTGCGTTAAACCTTGTCACTTCAAAAAGTGAGTTTTATCAATTTTTAAATGGGTAAATTTGCCCACCGGCATGAGCATACGAGGCATTTTTCCCATAGATCAATGGAATTTTAAAAGCGAATCCGTTTTGGCGGATTTGCCAACGGAAGATTATGCATTGTTAACCGCTCATAAATCTGAACAACTATACGCAAAAGGAGAAATCATATTTAGAGAGGGTTCTACTCCTTCCGGCATTTTTTTTATTACGGAAGGAAAAATAAAAAAATATAAAGTAGACAAAGAAGGCAAAGAGCAAATCATTTATGTAGCCAATACCGGCGAATTGATCGGCTATCACGCCATACTTGCCGAAGACCGGTACCCGGATTCTGCTGCTACATTGGAAGAAAGCAGGATAGCGTTTATTCCTAAAGAAGATTTCATGGCTGCCCTGCATCAATCTGAAATTCTGTCGAGACGCTTATTAAAAACACTCAGTCATGAGTTTGCCGTTCTGGCAAACAGTCTTTCCATGTTTGCTCAAAAATCGGTAAGAGAGCGACTGGCTCTTCAGCTGATTGTACTCCGCGAGAAATACAAAGTGAATTTTCAACCAGGCATGCCTGTCGAAATCAATATGAGCCGTGATGACCTTGCCAACCTGGTGGGTACAGCAAGAGAAAATATAGTACGGGTGCTGGGCGAATTTAAAGAAGCGAATATTTTAGAGACCAGGGGCAGGAAGATAATCGTTCATGATGTGAAGAAACTGATTGCAATCGGGAACCATAAATAGAATGGCCGGCATCAATCTTTTTATATCTTTTTTTAACATTCAACAATTACAGAATTTTCAGCTTGTACGAACAATCACAAAGAAATTATCAGTAAATTGAATTGCTGTATCCTGCTTTTGTGTATTGAGTGCTTATAGG
This sequence comes from Terrimonas pollutisoli, assembly GCF_029360765.1. GTDB lineage: Bacteria > Bacteroidota > Bacteroidia > Chitinophagales > Chitinophagaceae > Terrimonas_B > Terrimonas_B pollutisoli. The sequence goes on from NZ_JARKNA010000016.1 coordinate 98,944, forward strand.
ATTTCCCAAGTAAAACACTTATATGGCGTTAGCACTGAAAATTGATTTTTACCCTAACAATACATTAAAGGCCGAATTTATTTTAGAGCCGCACTGGTGGAACATCAAAGAACTATTGGCACTTTATCCCTTTCGACAGCAATTATTAAATGGTTATAAGGATTATCACTTGCCTGTCACAAAACAACATTTAAAGGAAATACACAAGGAGCAGTTGAAATACGTTGATGCCGACCATTTGAAATTAATGGAAGGTATCGTTATTGACCAACTGGAATCTGTCTTTAGTTCAGATACAATATTCAAAAAAATTGAAATTAATATTTACGAGTGGAAAACAGGATAAACAAAAGAAATATATTGAACAGTTGTTGTAGGATGGTCCTCCTTATAAAGCTATTCGTTTAGGTATTTCAGCAAATAGGCGTAATGGCTGGTTACAGGAAGTTATTTATGATTTTTGTGATTGTGTTCTAATTGGGCCATCATGTTTTATCTCTTTCAAAACACATCCCCTTCATCCAACAAACCTATATTCATCAGTTTAATCCGGACACCGTTCTCTCCCCTGCCTAATTTTTTGGCTATATCTTTTAATGAAGTGCCGGCGGCATAAAGTTCTTCCAGCGTATCCTCTTCTTCATCCGTCCAGCGTTTGCCGTGGTTGGTTGTTTTCTTTGATGTACTTCCAGCTCCATAATTTTTTGCTGCTGAACGGCTGTAAACGTCCCAGTCATCGGAAAAGTTGTTTTTATAACGGGCATGCTGCGTTGGCATGGGCGCCGCCAGTTCTATGCTTCGCAAAGGATTTATTTCCGCCGGCATGATCAATTTATTTTTGGCGCGGGTGGCGGCCACATATAAAATATTTACTTCTTCAGCCAGCCGGTTTTTATCTCCCTCATTTATATTATCGCCGCCATATTGCCCGATATATTTTTCTAATTTTTCTTCATTGATAAAATCATCGAGCAGGGTCACTTCATCATACTCCATGCCCTTGCAGCGGTGCACGGTGCTGAAGATCCTTTCGGCTTCTTCCTTTGTAGCAGTATGATGTTGTTTTAATTCACTGATAAGGCCGGGTAACTTATTGCCAAATTCTTTCACCACTTCCACGATCATGCCCAAGCTGTTGTCTTCTGTTTTTTCAATATACTCTTCCAGCTCCTTCATGCTTTTCATTTCAGCGATCAGCTTGTCTTTTATCTTATCTCTTTTACCAGTGAACAAATTGAGTACATCGTATAAAGAAGCGCCTTCATCGGCGAACGTGTAACTGTTGATATTACCTTCAAAATACAACTTGTCTAATTGGCCATGTTGCCATTGCGCAATGGCGCTGAACAATAAACCCAGGTTGGTTCTGCCCAGTGTAGCTTTTGTAGCATTGGCAGCATCAGGCTTGCCGGCGCCGGTAATTTTTACCGCCGGTGTTTGCTGCAACTTCTTTTTCCAGGCTAATATTTTATTGGCCACCAGTGCCACTTCATCATCAAATCGGAAACTGTTGCTGAGATTGTAAACCGGGAAATCCACCTGCTGCAGGCTGTTGATAGCATAGCGCCAGCCATAGATCTGCTGGTGCGCATCGCCAACTATTATTTTAACAGCGTCCTGTTTTAAAAATACATCAAGCATAGCTGCACTGGCATCCTGCCCTTCATCAAACAAAATATATTCATAGTGTAAAACAGGACGGCTTAACTGGAATTTTTTTAAATAAAAATCATGCGTGACGGCTATATCGCCTTTATCCATTTTGGCCAATGCCTGCCGGGTGAAACCTTCAATGACTGCATAAAAATTTTTTACGAAGGTTTTTGCCTTTATATCGCTAACAACATCCGCATAATTCAGCTCCTGTACTTTCACCAGGTGGCTGTTGCAGAAATAACTGATAAACTTGGTGACATGGCTGGCTACAATAAAATCAGCATGGCGGTCGCCGGTTTTAATGCCCAGCATATCGCACCATTCATGACTTTTATAACCGGCTACTACCTGGTAAGGGCTATGCTTCACTACATGATCAAATGCCAGGGAGTGGGCCGTTTCAACTTTTACATTGCTGATGCCCGCCGCTGCAAACTTTTGAATTGCTTCCGTTTTTACTGTTTTATTAAAAGCGAGGTATAATATTTTGCTATTGGCCGGGCGGCTTTTAGCGTATTCAATAAGCGTAGTGGTTTTGCCGCTGCCTGCCACGGCATTGATCACCAGGTTGGTATTGGTGTTTAATACGGCTTCTTGTTCGGAGGTAAGTTGCATGTCTCCCAAATTTCAGCAATTTATTGTAACAGGCACAATAGAAGATGTAACCAAATCAAAAACCGGTACTATCTTCAACCGGAAATTATCCCGGCATTATGTCACTGAAATATTTCCCACTAAGTATTTTTCTTTGTGAATCCTGGCGGCGGGATACATATCGCCAAAATCCGGTTGACACAGTATCAGGATCTTTATTGCAACATTTTTTTTCTTCACCCGTCGAATCAAACAGTGAATACATCAGCAGGGAATAACTGGTCAGACAGGCAACTGGTAGAAAAGGTATTGGGCGGCGATAACGCCGCCTTTGGTCTTATTGTAAAAAATACGGAACCCCTGGTAGCCCAGATCGTTTTTAAAATGATTGATAACCCCGAAGATCGAAAGGACCTTGCACAGGACATTTACCTGAAAGTGTTCCATAAACTAAGCTCTTTCAAATTTGAATCAAAGCTATCAACCTGGATAGCCCAGGTCAGCTATAACAATTGTTTTGATTACCTGCGAAAGAAAAAATTGCTGCTCCCCGGCAATTTGGAACAAGAAAAGGTTCCGGAAGAAGACTATGGCGATAGGGACCCGTTCCAAACATATTCATCGCAGATCAGTAACGATCTTGTCGTGCAGAAAGACCTTTCAGCCATCCTGCGTGAAGCCATTGAAACATTATCACCTGTTTATAGAACATTGATCAGTTTGTATCATCAGCAGGAATTGAGTTATGATGAAATTGGTTATATCACCGGCTTGCCGGAAGGGACGGTCAAGAGCTATTTATTCCGGGCAAGAAAGGCATTAAAAGAAAATTTGTTAGTTCATTACAAAAAGGAGGATTTATGTTAGACAAACATTTAACCGACGAAGAAATTCAGCGGTTCCTGCTGGATGGGAAGCAATCAAATAGCAATATGGCGGATCATCTCCGGGTATGTAATGACTGCAAGGCCAGGGTCGCCACCTATGAACTATTGTTTGCAGGCATCGCCGAACAGGAGAAACCTTGCTTTGAATTCAACCTTGCAGAATTAGTCGTAGCTCAACTTCCCAAAAAACAAGTTGCCGCAGACAGGTTACCCATTTTCCTGCTGGCTTTTGTTATGATCTTATTGGGTGGAGCCGGATATGTTTTTCGTCAATACCTGGCTTTATTGTTTGCGGGTATCGGTTCGCTGGCAGTTTATTTAATGATCATTAGTGTTTTTGTCATACTCCTCTTCTTTTGCCTGGATATGTATAAAAACTATCAAAGAAAAATGCAGGCATTGGACCTGGTATAGTGCAACATTCATAAAATACATGCGTCAAATTCAATAAGTCAAAAAAGTAAAAAATATAAAAATGAAAAAGATCGTTACCGTTGTTTTGGCCGGATTAATAACCACTGCTGCCAGTGCCCAGGACAATTATCCACGCATTGGCGGAGAAGTATTTAGAGCCGTTGCCGTGATATTCGTGCTCCTGTCGTTTATGGTTTTTATTATTTCGATTTTGAAACGGATTTTTGAATATCGCTTAAAAAATAAAATTGTAGAAAAAGGAATTGCCGAAAACATTGCTTCCTCTATTTTACAAACGGATGCCCGTGAAAATAAGGATAGCAATATAAAGTGGGCAGCGCTTTTAGCGGGAATGGGTGCCGGCCTTACACTGGTAAATTATACTATGCCGCTGGGTATTCATTCTTTGGCAATCATGTCATTTTGTATTGCATTGAGCTTTTTAGGTTATTTCTTTTACCTGAAAAGCTCGGGGAAATAAGCGGGGTCTTCTATTTTGAAAGATCGGGTTTGATCTCTCCTTTTTTTTCAGCGATAATTTTATGCAGCAACTCCACTTGCTTTCTTTTTTCATCTATTCCCGGCTCTTGCTTGTTGGCTTTATGCATCGCCTGCAGCTCCTGAATGTTTTTCATCATAAGCTGAATGAGTTCATCAAGGTTCATTTGTTTCAGGTATTCTTCAGTCATAATCCTGTTTAATAGTCTCCAATAATAATCGTCATACCCGCACAGTTGGTTTGAATAACCAACTATGCTGCCTTAATGTGCCTTAATCTGATCCCTAAAAGCAAGTATTTAAAGATACTCGATTAGGAGAGAAATGTAATACTACAAACCGGTAATCAAATGGTATGAATGAAAGCTGAAGTAGTTTTCCTCCGTAATTGGTGCAGGTTTTCGGACTATGGGCAAATCCCCTTGCAGTTTTCCGCATTTTCTTGATAAAACATCTCCGGGACTTCAAAAATAGAACTAATTGTATGTTTTTTGCATACATACGTGATTTCAATTTGCCGTCATGATTGATTTAAAGAAATATAACCTGCCCGAGCTGCTTGACTTATTAAGCCAGTATACAGCCGATCATATCCGGGTTATAGCGCAAAGCACCAGCCGGCAAGATCTGGAAAACAGTAAGGCCAAACTCAAGCAGGTCCAGGCGGAGATTGAAAAAAGAAAGGCTAACCGGCCAGGGAATAATTTCAATAAGCTGGCTGGTTAATGAATGGGATCGATTAAAGTTACTTAGCCTATTTCCTACCAACTGTTAGTTATCATAATTTTGGTCGGCTACATTTTTTCTGGAAATATTTTCTACATCTCGTTTGAGTGTAGAGCTATTTTCTCGAATCTTACCCAACCTTTTTTGTATAAAGCGTAATTTTTATTTGCACGCCATTTGCTATCTGCATCCAAACGCAACTGCGATGTTGGATTTAAAAAATCTGGAGTTATCTGATCTTTTGGACCTGTTGGTCGATCAGACTGCGTGGCATACTCAATTGATTACTTCCGGCGCATCAGAAACGGAGTTAAGGAATAGCCGTCTTCTTTTAATAGAAATACAGGAAGAAATTGTATGGAGGAAAAAGGTGGTCAATATTCCGGTAGCAACCTATTCTTCCATCTCCACCGAAAATTAATCAATCGTCTTCTCTACTTGTTGGCTGCAAATTGGTTATATAACGGGTTTTGATAAGTGTTTAAAAGCCACTGCTGCCGGCCTTCAAATTAATGATCAAACATTGACATTCTTTTAAAAAAATATGTTGATAAGATGACATTTGAATCTTTATCCGGCATACTTTTTTCATTCTCACAGCTCCCTTAATCATTAAACTTATGACTGAAAATTCGATTACCTCACCAGGTATGCCTGGGCTTACTATCGTTAAGAAGGAAAGCAAAAAGAAGAGCCGGAGCCGGGCAAAATTGATAAATATGCAGGCATTGCCGCAGGTTCGTCAAGTCCTGCTTCCTCCATTGCAGGAAGGATACATTAAAGCTAAAAAACATGATTTTCTGTAAGCGGGTCTGCTGATTTATAATTCAGCCTATATGGGTTTGAAAATTTGGATTCGTCTATCGGGTCTATAGTTTTTGGCTATTCATAAAGTCTTCTTTTGGAATATTTGTTATAGCCATATGTAATTTCTTCTGCCTGAAATACTACCTTGGACAGGGCCGTAAATTACTACGATGAAAATTGCGACGTATAATGTGAATGGCATTAATGGACGACTGCCTGTCTTACTCCGGTGGCTGAAAGAGGCAAAACCAGATATCGTTTGTTTACAGGAGCTTAAAGCAATGCAAAACAAATTTCCTGAAAAGGAGATATTAGCGGCAGGCTATCATTCCATATGGAATGGACAAAAAAGCTGGAACGGCGTTGCTATTTTATCCCGCTATGGAGAAATACAGGAGTTAAGGCGGGTATTGCCGGGAGACCCGAAAGACAGTCATAGTCGTTATATGGAGGCGATTATAAACAAGATGGTGATTGCCTGCTTATACCTGCCAAATGGTAATCCCTATCCCGGCCCTAAGTTTGACTACAAGCTGAAATGGTTTAGGCGATTGTCTGCTCACGCAAAAAAATTACTTGCTCATGAGGTACCGGTGGCTCTGATTGGCGACTTTAACGTGATGCCAACAGAGTTGGATGTATATAAGCCTGAACGCTGGGTTGATGATGCACTCTTTCGCATAGAAGTTCGTACCGCTTTTAAACGATTGACGGACCAGGGCTGGACAGATGCAATCCGCAAACTGCATCCGAATGAGAGAGTTTATACTTTCTGGGATTATTTCCGCAATGCTTTTAGTCGTGATGCTGGTCTCAGGCTTGATCATTTTTTATTGAGCCCACAACTAAGCCGCCGATTGGTGGCGGCTGGAGTAGACCGCCATGTAAGAGGTTGGGAAAAAACAAGTGATCATGCGCCTGCCTGGATTGAATTAAAAGAAAAATAAATTGGGTAAGGAAAGTTTTTCATCAATCCATCTGCAAGGGCGGCCCATGTGCTCTACTTGCAGTCCGGCTTTCATATAAAAGGTTCACCGGTTTAATTTTTATTGCACCAGTTCAAATTTTACATTGTTCACCGACCCCGGAATGCTTAGTGCATCTATTGCTCCCTCAATTCTTCCTATCCTGATCAAGTCTCTTGAGCCGGAATAGTTTTTATAGAAAATAGCAATGTTACCCCACGGTGCATAGCAATTAATATCACCGATTGCAGGGTCGCTTACGGCTTTACGTTCATTTGTAGATAATGTGCGGGACGGATAAAAAATCTTTTCCGTTCCTGCAAAATCTTCAAGGTTTACTGTAATGGGAAGAAGGGCAATGAAATCCCTTGTTGTCACATTGTCGTACAATCTCGCCGTAAGCACTTTATCACCGACGGTTATTCTGAGCTTCATGCTGTCTGTAATTGTAATGTTATTGGAATTGTTCGCAGAAGCAGTATCGCCATCAGCTTTACATGCGTAGAGCGGGATGAAGATTAGAGCCAGCAATAATGCGATAATGACTTTCATATTTTAAAAATTATCCGGAGTTAAATGTTTTGACAATACATTGCTTTAAATCTTTTTCCTTTAAGCTTTTCTTATTTCAGACTCTTTGTAAAGAATGATGTCAGCTTGTCAAAAGGAATAACATCTACCTTATCATACAAATCAACGTGATTGGCGTTCGGAATAATCATTAACTCTTTTGGTTCGGCTGCTGCTTTGTAAGCATCTTCGCTGAAATAACGTGAATGGGCATTTTCACCTGCTATTAAAAGAATTGGCCGGGGTGAGGCTTCTTTGATGTATGTTAAGAGTGGCATATTCATAAACGATAGCGCATTGGTAGCAGTCCATGAACCGGTTGAGTTGGGCGAATTTGGATGAAAACCACGGGGAGTGCGGTAGTAATTGAAATAATCCACTACAAATTGAGGTTCGTTGCCTTCCAGCTTTTCAGGTAAAATACGTGGGCCGGCAGCTGGTGTTTCCTTCTCTGCATCTTTCCAACGTTGCTGGCTCATCTGCTCAAGCATTTGATTGCGTTGTTCACTGGTAAGTTTATCATAATAACCTTTTGCCATCACCCGTGACATGTCATACATGCTGGTGGTTGCAACGGCCTTCACACGTTTATCAATTGCTGTGGCGTTCAGCGCCATGCCACCAAAACCACAAATACCAATGATACCTATCCGGTTCCTGTCAACAAGCGATTGCAAACCGAGATAGTCCACTGCTGCACTAAAATCTTCCGTATTAATGTCGGGCGATGCTACATTACGTGGTTCGCCTCCACTTTCACCTGTATAAGATGGGTCGAAGGCAAGGGTAACAAAGCCACGTTCTGCCATTGTGTTAGCATATAGTCCCGAAGATTGTTCTTTAACCGCACCAAACGGGCCGCTGATGGCAAGTGCAGCTAATGGTTCGCCTCCACGATTTTTAGGAAGGTATAAATCAGCTGATATAGATATTCCGTAACGGTTTTTGTAAGTTACTTTTTGCCGGGTTACTTTATCACTTAACTGAAAAGTGTAATGATCTGTTTGTTCTGTTGTTTTCATCTTTTTGCATTTTACTTCTTGATTTGTTTGTGAATAAGTTTGTCCCATCATCGTTAGGGACAGCATTGTAAAAACTGCTATTCTTTTCATGTGTATATTTTTTATTGTATTTTGGCCACATGGAATTCGCCATAAAATTTTCATCGGTGATTGGTATAATACCTCGAAAATTTTATGGCTCATTTCATGGTTTTAAAATTTATGATAAATCAATTTGCTTAATAATTTTAGCAGGAATACCGCCCACAATCGTATTGTCTGCAACATCTTTAGAAACCACTGCCCCTGCTGCAACAACAGCATTTTCACCAATGGTTACACCAGGCAGTATCGTGGCTGCTGCACCAATCCATGCATTCCGTTTGATAACTATTGACTTTAACAGGAGTGATTGTCTGTCTGCAGGATCTAACGAATGATTTTCGGTGATGAGGTTGACCTTGGGTCCTATCAATACATCATCTTCAATTGTAATGCCACCCAAATCGAGAAATGAACAGGCATGGTTGATAAATACATTTTTACCAAGAGTAATAAACCGTCCAAAATTGGTAAAGAATGGAGGAAATATTCTTGTGCTCTTATCTATTGAAGAACCGATGATCTCGCTTAAACGTTCTCTTACCTGATCAATATTGATAGAAGCATTGAGATGCACAGACAACTCTTGTGCACGGGCAACCAACTCCCTCACCTTCGCAAATTGCGGGTCATCAAAACGAAATAAACCTCCCGCTCTCATTCTATCAAATATTTCGCTTTCGTTCTGATTGGAGACATTTTGGTTTTCCAGCTCGTCCATTGCCACTGCATTTGATAACATACCACAAAGGTCTCTCCATAATTACCCTGCATGGTAAAGATTATCAAACCAATGATTAAGGATTTCAAGCAATCTCCACCCGTAAAGATGAGGGAATAGTACCGGTTATTCTTTTGAAGTAGTTGTTGAAGTAGGTAGGGTATTCAAAGCCAAGCGCATAAGCAATTTCAGCAATCGTCCAGTCGGTATGGTGCAATAATGCCTTCGCTTCAGTAACAATCCTTTCAGCAATATGCGTAGAAGTTGATTTGCCGGTAATTTCTTTCACGGCACGATTTAAATGATTAACATGTACAGATAATGACTTTGCATAATCCTGCGCGGTCTTTAATTGAAGCGGACGGTCGGTGCTTTCAACCGGAAACTGCCGTTCCATCAGTTCAAGAAATACTGAAGTAATGCGTGAAGCAGCATTTTTGTGTTGGTCATAGTTTTCCGAAGGCTGCAGTTTCAAAGCTTCGTGAATAATCAAATTAATGTAGTTCCGTATCAGGTCGTCTTTGTAAGCATAATCGGTTTGTTGCTCATCAATCATTTTTTGGAAGATCGTATTTAAAAATTCCCGCTGTTGCTCATTTATTTTCAAAATAGGTGTGCCTCCAATCTTAAAGAGCGGTGACCGTTGCAGGCTTTCAGAACGGTCAGATAATTTTAAAAAGTCTTCTGAAAAAAGAACAGTGTAGCCTACATAACTTCTTGAAATGGTCTCCCATGAATAAGGTATATGGGGATTGCCAAAAAACAAAGCAGTCCCCTCGGTTTCAAAACTCCTGTCTGCATAGTGAATAATGCTCTTACCGGTTGTGAGGCAAATTTTATAAAAATCCTTTCTGCTATAAATGCGGGTTGCCTGGCCATCGCTTTCAATTTGAAACACTTTAAAGCCTTTTAGCTTTAGTTCATTATTGAACTCTGAAACCGAACGCACATTTTTGGTTTGCATGGAGTAAAGTTAGGAAAATCAAAACTGGGGAGATTGCTAAAAAATACTTTAGTGTTTCTAATTTACGGTTGAACTAAAGGCTGTGTGCCTGTCCTCCAAAATGCAGAATGCTGCAATGTGCAGTGAAATAATTTGCATTAAATGTCGTCCTTGCAGTAAGGGGAAGTTCATTTTTAAGGTTGCGTACAATATGGAAATTGGTGGTCACACCATTATCATTTCAACTGATAACCTTACAACCTGATTTTATCTCCTGATTCAAAATTTTATTTCCTGCATATTTTTTGGACAGATTTTAGCATATAAATTGAAACCTTAACACAAAAAAAATAAAGCTATGATCATTGTACATGACACTTTTGTTTGCAAACCCGGTAACGCTTCAAAGCTTGCCAAACTTTTCAAAGAGGTGATGGCTGGCAACAAAGAACTGGTAAATATCTTAACTGATATGACGGGCCAGTACAACAGGGTGATAATGGTTTCTCAATACGAGAACCTCACGGCCTATGAAGAAAGCTGGGAAGAGTATAAGCAAGACACGGACAAGATGAAAGAAATGCAGGAGAAAATGAAAGGCTATCACGATATGTATCTGACGGGGTCAAGAGAAATATTCCAGGTTTGGTAGCGGTTCCCGATGCGGAAATAATAGTAGTAATCTTATTCCAAGGCAGGACTAATTGTCCGCAGAATGACAAATTCTGTGAAAAAAAATTTGCTGATGTAAAATCTTATCGTAATATTGCGATAATATTATGGGTGCAACAAAATCATACGAGTTCAGTGTAAAAGAAAACAGGCTGGCAAAATATGCTAAGGCCCTGGCTCATCCGGCGAGAATAGCCATCCTTAATTTTTTGGCCAAGCAGCAATCCTGTATGTGTGGCGATATTGTTGAGGTGTTACCACTTTCCCAAAGCACCGTTTCGCAACATTTAAAAGAATTGAAAGAAGCGGGTTTGATCAAAGGTGAGATTGAAGGAGCCAAGGTTTGTTATTGCATTGATGAAAAAGAATGGAAAGCGGCCCAGGCCTGGATCAATCAATTGTTTGACGCTTACAAAGTTGGTTGCGGTAGTTGCATCTGACATTTTTTTTGACCAATCCTATCGGTATATTACGATAACTTAAAACTAAAACATATGAACACTCAAGAAAATCTAAAAGACCTCGTAAGGCAGAAATATGGTGAAATTGCCTTGCAGGATAAAGAAACCAATCAAAGTTCCTGCTGCGGTTCCGGTTGTTGCAGTACCGATGTATACAACATCATGGCAGACGATTACACAAAGCTGGAAGGCTATAATCCTGACGCCGATTTAGGATTGGGCTGTGGACTCCCCACCCAATTTGCTAAGATCAAAAAGGGCGATACTGTAATTGACCTGGGCAGCGGCGCCGGAAACGATGCTTTTATAGCAAGACACGAGACAGGTGAAACCGGCAGGGTGATCGGCATTGATTTTACGCCTGCCATGATAGAGCGGGCAAGAAAAAATGCTGAAGTAAGGGGTTTCAACAACGTTGAATTCAGGCAGGGTGATATAGAAAACATGCCTGTCAGTGCGGATGTGGCGGATGTGATAGTCAGTAACTGCGTACTCAACCTGGTGCCCAATAAAGATGGCGTTATAAAAGAAATTTACCGGGTATTAAAGCCAGGCGGCCATTTTTCCATTTCAGATATCGTACTCGAAGGAGAACTGCCCGCAAAAATTAAAGAAGCAGCGGAAATGTATGCCGGTTGCGTGGCCGGAGCGATTCAAAAAGCGGATTACCTCCAATTGATGGAAGCCAATGGATTTAAAAATATCACGGTTCAGAAAGACAAGCCTATCATTATCCCGGATGACATTTTAAAAAACTATCTGTCGACAACTCAAATAGAGAATTTCAAACAATCGGGAACGGGCATCAGGAGTGTTACAGTGTATGCCGAAAAACCTACGGAAGAAAAAAAATCATGCTGCGGACCTGACTGCTGTAATTAATTTATCGTCAACTCAAGATTTTTAACCATTTAAAACAATAAACAATGAACACTACTAACAACGAAGTAAAACAAAATGAAACAGCCTGCTGTGTAGACTATTGCATGCAAAAATTTGAGGGCTCAGCAAACGAAGTAATCAATGTGTACAAATGCAATCAAAAGCAATTTTCCGTTTCGGAAAGCTGGAATATTCAAAAAAATAAAAAGCAGGTTAGCATAAGAACGGGTTTGTAAAAATGTGACTTGCATTTATATTTTCGTAGTTCAAACTTTTCTTATGCATATAATACATGCCGAAGACCGGAGACGTGACGAGATAATACAATTGTTACAATCGCAAAAACTGCCGACAAAGGATTTACCCGTATTGTTAACCGACTTCTATACTGCAATCGAGAATGATCAACTGGTAGGCGTAATTGGAATGGAACGATATGGACGCTTTGGCTTATTAAGGTCCATGGTAGTTCATCCTGGTTTTAGAAATAGATAAATTGCTGAAACATTGGTTAATACCCTTGAACAGGCAGCCAAATCAAAAGAAATCATTTCGATGTACCTGCTGACAGAAACAGCATCGAAGTATTTTGAAAAAAAGGGATATAAAACAATAGACCGGGAACAAGTGCCGGAGCCCGTTAAAGCATCTTCAGAGTTTAGCAGTGTCTGCCCTGTTAGTGCCACGGTGATGATGAAGCCGATTGATTGAATTAGCTCAACAGCTGTTTCCCTTGTGCAGGAAAATCAAATACTCTTCAGCGTGAGACTATGCGTATGGTTACTAGTAGATTAATTTGTGTGGATACAACCAGCTTAAAATGTCCAAATTTTTCCCGCTTTTTTGGATAAAAGAAAAATGATTGCGGAAAAAATTATGAAGTAGTAATCTCACGAAACTAAAGCCCAATCACCGTATAATAAATCGTCTTAATAATTCTCCGCTGCTTCTGAAAAAATTGGAATATTTCTTGAATTATTCAACCTATACTAATCTGAAAAAATAACCTCCGGGCTTGATTTCCATCAGGCCCTTTCTATTTGTCAGAATCAGGAGATAAGAAATCTTGTTGTGTTCAGCCATCCGTTTCCATAAAACGTGATCAGGTAAATACCTTTATTTAGCGAAGGAATAGCAATCGGTATAAAATCACGTTGACCATTCAGATCTTTCGCAAAAACCTGGAATCCGTCAGCCGATACAATCATAACTCTTTCAACCGGTAACCCGGCATTTGCATTGATGACATTGCCTGTAACATTAACCGGGTATATTTTTACCGGGGGAATCCCGTATCCTTCCAGCTTAAATGTTTTTGAATAGTAAAGATTATTACTTAATCCTTCTACCCTGATACGATATATTGTTGGTCTTGTATCGTTCAACTGGTGACGGTATTTGTATGTTCCATTCATCCAGCTTACCTGTCCTGCGGGTTCAAAACGAATTCCGTCAAAGCTATATTCAACATAAAATTTTTGACTGGTCTGTTCTGCTACCGGGGTCCATTGTATTTCATTGTAACCACTATTTTTTGTAATGGCCATGTTTGACAAATTGGCGAGGCTGGAATATTGCCTGCCGGGTTCAGGTCTCGTATTATCCTTGTTGGCTATAATATGTTGTTGAGCTTGTAAAAAGGGTGAAGCGATGAGTCCTAAACCTGTTACCATTGTCAGCATAAACATTCTTCCTTTAAGGATCTTTTGCCACATAACTTTTTATTTGTAATTAAATGGACAAATACGATGCCTGCGTGACCAGAGGCAGGAACCCCGGTGCACTGGATAATAGATCAACGCTTTACATGCTACAATCAATTTGAAACTGCTGCAGAAAGGGGATTTTTTACCACGCAATGGTAGTTAATTCGCTAATCTTAAGTTTTATAGTCAAAGATGAATAGAAACATCAACATGGCTTTTACTTTAATTCTCCATCTATTTGGACAGGGTGATATCGCTGTTGATTTTTTTGCTGGATAGCAATGGCGTGTAGCATCACGAAAAGAAAATAGATTAGAGTTGTCAGGTATCCCATAGGCAGCGTGTTAGTATCGAGGAAAATTTGAAACCAGGTTATATTGCTTATACCAAGTATGCCATGTATTGCAATTCCTGCCTTATTAAAAAAGGCAGCATCCGGCGATTTCCGTTTTAGTAAAAGAATAAATCCTGCTATGATGGCCAGGCAGTGTGCTTCAAAGCGAAAAAGCTTCTTCCTGAGTATAGAAAGATTTAAATACAAGCAGATCATCCATATCTATAGGTGGGTTTGTCAAACGATGACCTTTTCCAGTTTATTCAACCAATTGCTATCAACAGAGGCGCCAAGCCCTGCTACCTCCGGCACTTTTACCACACCATTCTTTTCATAAACAATACCGCCGGTTACGGGATCTTCACTGAACATGAGTGCTGTGTCAAAATCAAAATGTTCAATGATGGGACTACATAGTGAGAAGTGTGCAAAAGCTGTCATAGCTAATCTTGATTCCATAAAAGCGCCAACCTGCAAATGGAGTTTAGCGGCTTTCGCCAGTTTTACCATCTTTAATGCTTTGAAGATGCCACCTGATTTTCCCAATTTGATATTCATATAGTCACAGGCGCCCAACTGAATCAAACGCTCCGCATCGTGTTCATCTCCACAGCTTTCATCACTCATAATGGGTATAGGGCTTTCTTTCCTGACTTCCGGTAGCCGCATAAAATCCCAGCGGGGAATCGGTTCTTCGCAGTGCTGGATCTCAAAAGGGGCCAATGCCTTTAGTGTGCTGATAGCTTCTTCTACATCCCAACCCTGGTTGGCATCGATACGCAAAGGAATTTCGTCACCTACTGCTTCCCGGATGGCTTTTATCCGAAGTACATCGGTGGCGCCATTTTTTCCTAATTTGATCTTAATAGCAGGATAGCCTTCTTCTTTTATCTTCATAGCGTCAGCCGCCATTTTTTCGGGATCACCGATGCTGACAGTATAATCAGTAATGATTGTTTTGTTATTGCTGCCGCCAAGAAATTTGTATAGCGGTACACCGGCATGTTGTGAGGCGATATCATACAAGGCCATGTCAAAAGCACTCTTAATGCTGCTGTTGCCATAGATCAGTTTATCCATCTCGGCAATGCGATCTTCAATGGCCAATGCATTTTTACCTTTGAACAGTTTTGCAAAGTATTGTCCAACGATAAAGCAGGTATCCATGCTTTCACCGTTGATACTCATAAAAGGGCTGCATTCGCCAAAGCCAATTATTCCCTGTTCGGTATGGATAACAACTAAAACATTTTCTGCATTGAGAATGGGACCTAGTGATATTACAAATGGTTCTTTGAGCGGAATAAACAGTTTGTATAAAGCTACGTGGCTGATCTTTAGTTCTGCTGGCATGTTGCTGATAAAAAAGGTGTTTAATAGTCAAATAAAATTCGTAGCCCCGCATTCACGGAAGCGGCCAGGGGAGCTCTGTCGTTTACAAAAAGATAAGGACTGGGATAACCCATTGCGGGAATAAAAACCCTGCCTTCCATATAAAGCGAGATATCACCACCTACAGGCTTTTCAAAGCCCAGGCCAAGATCATACGTTAATCGCTTAAAGTTCGCTTTGCCGCTTAAAACCGGAAGATGATAGTCGACCGTGTCAATGGCGACAGAATGAGTGTTTTCCACGCTACCGAATAGTAGCCCAAAACCAGCGTAACCATAAAGGTTCCAGGTGTCTTCATTATTATAGGCTCCTTTGAAATAGTGTCTCCAGCCAATTGAAATATGTTTGTAGCGAAGCAGTGCCTGGTTGATATAGGCTATTTCCATCGGCGTGGCAAAAACAGTTTTAGCGCCGGCTGTTACATGATTGTTGAATTTGCCGTTGGTATAATAAGCCAACCATGCATATAGCCCCTCCTTAGGTGTAAAATGAAAATGACCGGTCACCGTTTGTCCGAAAGCCCAAAACCGTTGATCTTTTCTGAAACTTCGCATCACACTGGCATCCGTGGAAAGACTAAACTGCGGCTGTTGTGAAAAAGCAGTTAAGTATAATAAGAGGCCTGGTAGTATGGCTATGACTTTCTTCAACAATTAATTTTGCTTTGCAATGATAAGAAAAAAAATACCGGTTACCAGTCCCCTATAACGGGCAACCGGCAACCGGTAACGGAAGATATTTTTTAAACAAGCTATTACTTCATCAACTTCAACTCTTTTATTAGGTGACCCGCTCCGCCGAGTTTATCAATGCACCAAAGCACATAGCGAATGTCAACATTGATGGTGCGGTTCAAATCCTTGTCAAAAGCCAGTTTGTGGCTTAATGCTTCGTAGTTGCCGTCAAATGCAAGACCTATCAACTCACCATTCCCATTAATCACCGGCGAACCCGAATTACCGCCTGTGATATCATTGGTGGTAATAAAGCCAACAACGAGATCACTTCTTTTCTTATCAATGTATTGGCCAAAATCTTTTTTCTTTAGTAGCTCAATTTGTTTGGCCGGCAAGTCAAATTCATAGTCGCCGGGAATATATTTTTCCAAAATGCCTTTTGAAGTGGTTACATAGTCATAGAACACTGCATCTCTCGGGCGATAGGGTTTCACAGCGCCGTAGCTAACCCTCATAGTGAAAGTGGCGTCGGGATACATCATTTTGGCTTTGATAGGATCCATTTCCATGATTCCTTTCAGATAAAGCCGGCCCAGGTCATTATTTTTTGCCATGAATTGGGAATAATAAGGCGCATACTTGCTATTGTAATTATCATAAAAAGCGCTGGCATGCGCAAAAGCGGGATCATTCTGTAAAACATTCGCATCGGGATTTGCGATAAAAGCATTCCATTTCGCATCGTCGAATATCAGGGTCTTGCTAAAAATATCGGCCGCATATTTTTTGTAAGTGGCTTCATTGTCCAGGGCGCCATAACGATCTTTCAATGAGCCATAAAAGCCAACGGGCTGTTGATCTTTTGGGATATCCTGGTAATAAAGCATGGTGACACCGGCCACAATATTTTCATCCGACTTTTTATTTTCTTCCGACAAGAATGATGTCCTTGCTTTATTAGCAGCATCAAGAGCTTTTTGAAGATCAGCTTTCGAAATTCCTGTTTTAACAAGAGCGGCCTCTAATTGCTTTAAAGAGGCAGCGAACCCGATAAGCGGGGAGCCAAAGATTCCTTCGTTCATGTAAACCCGGTGTTTGCTGTATTTTTCCCAAGCCTGGTAGGCAGCAGCCCAATCAGTAAATATGGACTGGTATTCAGGTTTACCATTTGCCCAGCTGATAAATTTTTCTTCTGCTTTTTTCTTCTGTCCGTACACGTCGTATTTCAACAACTGCTTGGTTTCGCCGTCGAAAAATTTCCAGTAATTGGCGATACTGGCATAGGAAGAAGCTAATTGCAACTTGATGGCGGGATCTTTCTTCATTTCTTCAAACATATATTTCAATCGCATATCCCTTAGTTTCACCAGCGTAGGATTGTTGACTTCCGTAGCGAGTTTGATTCCATAAGAACTCTCATAGCGATTGGTACTGCCGGGATATCCCCATATCATGGCATAGTCGCCTTCTTTTACGCCTTTGAGGGAAACAGGTAAAAACCATTTTGGTTTTAACGGCTTATTATCCTCGGTGTACTTTGCCGGCTTACCGTCAGCATTTGCATAGACCCTGAAAATAGAAAAATCGCCGGTATGACGGGGCCATTCCCAATTGTCCGTATCACCGCCAAATTTGCCAACGCTTTCAGGAGGAGTGCCAACCAATCTTACATCTGTGTATCGTTGGTAAACGAATGCCAGGAATTGATTGCCTTTGAACAAAGGACTGATTCTCGTTTCGATATTTTGTGTTGGATCACTCATCCGGGTGTTGATAGATGCCAGCACCGACGCTTGTCTTTTCCACCTGTCTGCACCAGTAAGCCCCTGCAGGGAGTCCATCACTTCCTTGGTAACGTCATCAATTCGCAATAAAAACTGGACGGATAAAGTGGTAGGAATTTCTTCCGCTTTATTCCTTGCATAAAAGCCGTTTTGAAGATAGTTATGATCTAACGTACTGGCCGATGCAATGGCATCATAACCGCAGTGGTGGTTAGTAAAAATGAGGCCCTCAGCACTAACGATTTCTCCTGTGCAACCTCCCCCAAAAATGATGATCGCATCTTTCAACGAAGCCTTATTAATATTATACAATTGATCTTTGGTCAGCTTCAAACCTTTTTTAACCATATCATTGTAGACCTGCTGGCCCAGCAACATTGGTAGCCACATTCCCTCATCTGCAAACGATTTGAGTACCAGCAAAAAAGACAGCGCAATCGTAACGAGAATCTTCTTCATGTTATGTGATTTTTGTATGAAACAAACGTACTATAAAATAAAAGTGTGGCCAAAAGTGGGGCAGGAGAACAGGTTCAAGAAGTTTAAAGAGTTTAAAAGAGTTTAACAAGTTGGCTGGAGCCTCCTTTGCGAAGTTATAAAGGGTGCGGCTTGCAACAAACCTATTGAACTTCTTAAACCTTTTAAACTTTTGAAACTACTCCGTGGGAGTATTCAGTACTTTCCAAAGCAGGTCCTTTAATTCGAGCAGACCTTTAGTAGTAACAGAGGAAATAAAAACGTGGGGGATTTCGGCAGGTAACTCTTTTTCGATTGCAGTCATTAACTCATCGTCGAGCATATCGCTTTTGCTGATGGCGATCACAAATTGTTTATGCAGCAGTTCCGGATTATATTTTTCCAACTCATTTACGAGTATCTGAAATTCATTTTTATGGTTGGGGGAGTCAGCAGGAATTAAAAATAACAGTACCGGGTTTCGTTCAATATGTCTTAAAAAGCGATGGCCTAACCCTTTGCCTTCAGCAGCGCCTTCGATAATGCCGGGCAGATCGGCCATGCAAAAACTTCGTCCATCGCGATATTCCACCATTCCTAAATTAGGCGTGATAGTAGTGAAGGCGTAATCGGCTATTTTCGGTTTTGCGGCCGTGATTACTGAAAGCAGCGTTGATTTGCCGGCATTGGGAAATCCTACCAGGCCCACATCGGCCAACACTTTTAATTCGAGAACTTTCCAACCTTCAACTCCTGGCAATCCTTTTTGTGCGTATTCAGGAGCCTGGTTAGTTGCTGTTGCAAAATGGCTGTTGCCAAGTCCGCCTTTTCCACCAGGCATCCAAATTACTTCCTGGCCATCACTCAAGATCTCCACTTCCTGCAAACCGGTTTCTTCGTCTCTTGCAATGGTACCAAGCGGTACTTCGATGATGATATCTTTACCCGCACGGCCCGTGCTGTTATTACCGGTACCAACACCGCCATCTTCTGCCAGTACATTTTTATAATAACGAAGGTGAAGCAGTGTCCACAAGTTTCTGTTGCCTTTTAAAATAATATGTGCACCACGTCCCCCGTCACCGCCATCGGGGCCACCCATTGCTGTAAACTTATTACGCATAAAATGCCTGCTACCTGCACCTCCGTGGCCGCTCCTGCAGAATATTCGAATCTGGTCTACGAAATTGGTTTTTTCCAAGTGGTCTTTTTTTTGCAACGAAATGCAAATATACCGTGTCAAAAATGTAAATATTAAAGCATGAAGTTTATTTTCCTTTTGTTGGCCGTACCATTGTTAAATCAAACATGTAATAAACCGAAAGACAGCATCCCCTCCTGTATTCAACAAAAAATAGAAGCTATCCGGAAAGAGCCAAAATGGAATCCTCCTGCTGAGGTGAATGAATATACTTACGAGGGCAAACAGGTCTTTTTGTTTTCAAGCCCCTGTTGCGATCAGTACAACAATTTATATGACAAGGATTGCAATCTTATTTGTGCTCCTTCTGGCGGATATACCGGAAAGGGTGACAATAAATGCCCTGAGTTTTCTTCCAGGGCCAAACATCTTCGGCTGCTGTGGAAAGATGATCGCTAAAAAACAAAGGGTTTTGGTGTTGACCAAAACCCTTCTTTTCTCTTTTGTTGTTCCCTTCGCTGGCATTACCCAGATCAGGTATTTACGGGTATATTCTCAGATTACGTTGAATCACCCCCAAAAAGAGATTTGATATATAAAGTACCAAAAGCATGCCATTGCGCTATTATGTGCAGAACTTATACCATTTAGTCATTAATGTAATATAATAAAGCTTCAGGTATAATGCCGACAGATATTTGATGCCTCGAATTATATTGTTTTGATATCTCGTCGGTATTATCCGTTTATTATTTCCCCGCCATTGGGGTGCAAAAATTGCCCGGTCATATAGCTGGAATCAGAACAGGCTAAAAAGAGATAACTCGGCGCAATTTCTACCGGTTCACCGGCCCGTTGAAGCGGAACATCGCTGCCATGCTGGGCCGTTTTTTTGCCTTTAAAACTGGAAGGGATCAGCGGAGTCCAGATGGGGCCGGGAGCTACCCCATTTACTCTTATTCCTTTTTTTGCCAGGTTGGAAGACAGGCTACGGGTAAACGCCACGATGGCGCCTTTTGTAGATGCATAATCAATCAATGCTCCACTGCCGCGATAAGCTGTTACTGATGAAGAATTGATAATGCAAGTTCCTTTTTTCATATGCCCAAGCGCAGCTTTGGTAACCCAGAAAAAAGAAAAAATATTTGTTTCAAATGTCCTGATCAATTCTTTACTGCTGATTGTTTGCAAAGATTTGTTTTCGTAATGTATCGCTGCGTTGTTTATTAAAATATCCAGTTTGCCAAACTGTTTTATTGTTTTTTGTACGATGGATATGCAATGCCTTTCCCGCGAAAGGTCGCCCTTGAGCAACAGACATTCTGCACCATAATTAGTTTCTATGTAATCTTTAGTATCTCTTGCATCTTTATCCTCGTTCAGGTATGAGATGGCAACCCGGGCACCTTCCTTTGCAAACAATACAGCTACTGCCTTTCCGATACCGCTGTCTCCACCTGTAATAAGAGCCACTTTATTTTTTAGCCTGTTGTTTCCTTTCAACTCCGGATAATCAAAAACGGGATTTGGTTTCATCCTGCTTTCAATGCCTGGTCTTGGTTGCTGTTGTGGTGGCCGCACCATTTTTTTTGTACTACCTTTTTGCATAAGCTCTTTTAATAAAGAACTAAAGAAAGATTTATACCATGTTTATTGCTTGAAGAGGTCAGCTATATGAGTAAAAAACCCCTTTATTTATGCGGCTTTCAGCTGGGTTGCTGAATAAATTCCCCAGCTTTTTACTGTTACAGGTTTAAAATTACTGCGGCACGGATTTTTCATTAATTACTATGCGTTACTCAATTATATTTTTTATTTAAAACAATAATTTATGCTACGTTGGACTGTTATTTTCCTGGTTGTAGCAATAATCGCTGCAATTTTTGGATTTGGCGGAATTGCTGCAGGGGCAGCTTCCATCGCTAAAATTTTATTTTTCATCTTCCTGGTGTTGTTTCTTATTTCTCTCATATTTGGTCGCTCAACCAAAGGCGTTTAGAGGAAACAACATTTAGCATTATGAAAAGAAAAACCGGTTAATCAATTAACCGGTTTTTATATTTAATCCTGGAAAAGGAGAGAATATTCAGATAAATGCTAATTGAGATTGCTGACTGCAATTTCTTTTAAGGTGTCTGCACAAATGCTGCTTATCATTCCACAAAACTGAATATCCTCATCATCATATTTAGCGCATTCGTTAGAGCATTGGTGGCAATGCAGAAGACAGTTTAATACAAGGTCGCCCAAGTCGTCCGCAGCATTATTTACCAGGCTTGATACAACGGCAAAACAAGCTTTTGCACAATCACGGGGCATTCTTTAATCAGGGTTTGACTGGGACAAAGACCAGTTATTTCAGCCTGTACGCTGGCTTCACAAAGCAGCCAGGTTTTCATGCAAACCCTGATGTACTGATCAGTTGTTTGAAGCTGCATCATTTTTTACCACAGGTTTTTTATTAATGTCCTCTACCTGTTTCATAAAAGAAGTGACATTCGGATCCGCATAAGATCCGTAGGCATCAACCAGGGTGCCTTTGAGGCCATCCGAAGTTTCGATGGCATACAGTATCGTATTGTCTGCCGGATCGCTAGCTCCTTCAAAACGGAAGAAATCCACTACATGTACTTCTGCCGGCTCGTAAATCCTTTGGCTTTTTAAGGAAAGAAGTCCTCTTTCGCCCGCTTTAAAATCTTCAGTGTATCCACTTAAAACCAATTTGTTTAAGCAGGAGGAAAGTGTTTTCATTTCTTCCGTGGTGCTATCTTTTTGCATAAGTTGTTTTTTAGAGTGAATTAAAAAGCTTTTAAATAAAAGCACGACAGTTAAATGCCGTGCTTTTATCTAACTAGGCATGTTGTGCATCCCTGAGCGCCTTGATCTGATCATGCGATTTTTTCAAACTTTGTTTTTGATCCATGATCAGCTGTCTTACCTCTGTGGGTAATTCTGCATCACTTGACAGAGCGGCCTCATAGGCTTTTTGTGCAGCATCTTCTCCATATTCACAAGATGCGAGAATAGCCTTGCGGTCTTTACCGCTAAATGTTGCCTTCACATCCATCCATGCCCGGTATATTTTGCCTCGTACGGTAGTATCATCTGTGATGTTATTACCAGTTGCAGAAATGTATTTGCTCAGATCATTTACATAGCTGCGGCTTTCAGCAGCCATTTGTCTGAACAGGGACTGCAGGTCGGCATCACCTGCTTTTGTTTCATTTTCTGCTTTGGTATAACCCTCTATTCTATCGTTATTAATACGCACCAGGTCATTTAGCACCTCGGCTGTTTTTTCATTGATATTCATAATTTTTCATTTTTAAGGTTTACAAAAAGGGTCGATTGTATAAAAACTATTTTTTTGTTTTTGGTTCTTTATGGTGTTCTTTTTTGTTGTGGGTAATATCATCACCTTTGAAATCCTGTTCTTCCTTTTTGCGACTGTCAAGATTATCCCGTATTTCAGGCGATGGCTTATTACCAGCAACTGGTTTACTTTGATTTATATTAAGACTTGTGTTTTTCATAACCTTTTTTATAAGTGGGATAAAAACCATACCATTAATTTTCCGGATATTTTTTACATCGTTTTTTTACCACTGAGAGCAAGATCTTTTCCCCGGCACTAAGGCCATTCCCCTTTGAATCAGGGGACGAAGAATTACAATAACTTTCTAATTTACTTTCTTCATACAGTTGAATAAGGATGGGGTGAACATAGTATTTTCTACAAATACTCCTCGAATTGCCCAATTTTGTACTCACCTCATCCAGTACAGATACAATATTTTTCCTGATCTCTGTAGCTGTTTCTGCCTTGGCCATCGTTCGAAAACAACCCAGGGCATGCAATGAACCTGCCCATGTTCTAAAGTCCTTAGCGGAGAATTCTTCTCCTGCAGCTTCTTTAATGTAATTGTTCACCATTCCGGAGTCAATGCTCTTTTGTTGTCCTTCCTCAGTATAGTATTGAAACAACTCTTTACCCGGTATATCCCGACATTGTTTGATGATCCGGGCCAGCTTTTTATTCCTGATGGTAATGGAGTGTTCAATCCCTTTTTTACCCTTAAATGAAAAGCGGATATTTTCTTTTTTTATAGCTACATGCTTGTCCTTTAACGTGGTGAGGCCATAGGAACCGTATAGCTTTTCATAGCCATTACTGCCGACGCGGATAAGGGTTTGTTCCTTCAGGTTTACGACAGTTGCCAGCACTTTTTTTTCAGTGAGTCCATTTTCCTTCAGGTCTTTCCTGATCTTTCGCCTCAACCTGGGCAGTGATTTTCCAAATTCATACAGCCGGTGAAATTTTGTGTGTGTTCTCAGGCCATGCCAGCCACTATGGTAGCGATATTGTTTTCGCTTATTCATGTCAATACCTGTGGCCTGTAAGTGCCCATTGGGGAAAGGACAAATCCAGACATCTCTCCAGGATGGCGGAATGGCGAGTTTTTTTATCCGCTCAAGCTCTTCTTTTTTTCGAACTAATCTGCCCTGGAAAATATACACATAGCTTTTCCCTTTCTTTTTTCGGCTGATGCCAGGTTTTTGATCTGAGACATATAAAAGATTGGCTGCCCGGGCGGCTTGCCGGGTATCTTTATCCAGTTGCAATATTTTCTTATGTGAAAGGCGAAGCTTTTGAGTCATATAAGTAATAATGGCATTATCAATTGTTGAAAAACGAGTGCCAGGCTTTTCGCCATAGCGAGTCCATAAATACCCTTACTGAATTTTCATTCGTTTGTAGAATTTGTTGCACAGGGATACACACTTCTTGCTGTAGTGGCAGCATTAAAAAACGTTGGTATCACATTTGACAATTGTAGAATAAAAGAGAATTACTATGAGTGCAGATACACACCTCCACGACATCAGGGAAAAAATCAGCCAGCTCAGGACGGCTATTATGTATAGCATGAGCGACGAACTTACTCAAATGCCCAACAGCATTGTTACCGCTTTACACGTTGATGACGAGGGACAACTTTGGTTTACATGTCCCCAACCCTTGCTGGGTATGTATGAAGAAGGTCAATGCTTCCCAGCCAGGTTGCATTTTTATCGCAAGGGATACTTTTTTCATGTAGAAGTGAGCGGCAAAGCTACTATTGTGAACAAATCGTTTTATGAAGAAGCACCTATGAGCCGGTCTCATACCGGTGAAGTAATGCTCATTAAAATGGCAATGAGTTCTATAGAGTATACTGCTCCCTATGAAAAGAAGAAAAAATCCCGTTTGGAAACAATGGTGGAACAAGGTTTTAATTGGATGCTGAAGCATGTAGCGATTCCTCATCAAACAAGAACTATGCTGCCAAAAATATAGGATAAAAAAAAGTGAGTTTGGAAACTTTAAAATGATGGCAATGAAAAGGAAAATGGAGTATATAGGTCAAAAGATTGATGCTATACAGTTTGGACTTTTACGTTTTCGGGATAAAAAAGGAAGAATTACGTTGGAAGTGAGAACTAAAGTTGACAACGAAAACTCGCTGTTGTGTTTTATTAAGGAAAAAACAGACTTACGCAAACTTGTCAATAAGAAAGTGACTGTGGTACAACGAAGTGAAGATGACTATCTATATATAACAGGCCAGGTTGTTGGAAATATGGAAAGGGCAACTAAAACCATTTCGGTGCGTATTTTAAAAGCTTGTTGGTTTGTAAGAAAGACCAGTGGTGCATTATCCTGGCTGCAGGAGAAGCATATCTATGATATTTATCCACAAGGTAGTAAGCTTGCTTCGTGACCTTACCTGTTGAACTTAAAAATTTCAGCGTCATTATTTTTTTTGCCCAGTAACTCATCGGCAATAATATCCGCAGCGATGAGGCTAAATGTGACGCCATTACCACCAAAGCCCAGGGCAAAATAAGTGTGCGGTCTTTCCGGTATATGTCCGATATAAGGCAAACCATCCTTCGTAGCTGCAAAGGTGCCGGCCCATTTTATATCTGTTTTTAAAAGAATAGAAGGAAAAAGTTTGGTAAAAGCTTTTTCAAGGTCCCTGGCTTTTTGTGCTAACAATTTATCTCTCTTGTGCGGATTTGAAAACCCGACATCTTTTCCACCTATTATTATTCTGTTGTCACTGGTTGTACGAATATAAAGGTAGGGATCAGCGGTTTCCCAAATCAAAGCGTTTTTATGCCAGAAGTTTTTTTCTGCAAACGGCTCACTGGCTATGGCATAGGTTGCTTTTAGCTGTTGCACTGTTTGTGGAATATATTTTTGCGATTCATATCCACAGGCTATTATTATTTTTTTTGCCGTGATTTTTTTGTTGTTGGCTGTTGTTAACTGCACTCCTTTTTTCTGATGCCGTATAACGACCACCTCTGTATTGTCATACACCTGTAATCCTTTTCTAATCCATTTTTCCAGGATTGCATGCGTAATCTTGTATGCGTCTGCTTCTGCTCCATCCTTCGATAAAATGCCGGCTTGCTTTGCAAAACCAAATTTGTCAATGATATCTTTTTCATCCAGCCATTGAATGGAAAAGTTGGCGTTTCGCCGGAGTTTAAATTCAGTTTTCAGTCCCGGAATATCTTTTTTGTAAGAGGCATATTGAAAGCTCGGCTTTCGTAAAAAGAGTCCGGGTGCTTTTAATTGCTCACAAAGATTTCCCATATCATCAATGGTTTTTCTGCACAACTCATAGCTCCTGGTGGCATTTTTTTCCCCGACCATTGTAATGAGTTTGTGCAACGGCGTATCGATTTCATATTGTAACAATGCGGTGCTCGCTGCCGTACTCCCGGTGCCGACATGACGCCGGTCAATTACAACTACCCTGTGTCCATCCTTGCATAAACGGTTGGCAACAAGTGCCCCGCTTATTCCGGCGCCAATAATTGCGATATCTGTTTTTAAATCATCATTAAGTGAAGGATAGCTGTTGATACTTCCATGCCTGAATAACCAAAAAGGTTGCGAAGAGTGTAAATCCATTTTATGCTATTAATGCTCTACTGAGTCAAAAGTTTGGCCATATTTTTCTACGACCTGGCAATAAGTATTACTACGTTGGGGATGATGTATTTTTTTAATTGTTATTTCTATTGGGCTGGCTAATAATAAAAAATGAATGGCACTATTTTTTCTTTAACAGAGTCAAATGATTTTATGAAGCTGATTTTTTTTATAGTTGCCGGAGCACTGGCCATGACATGGTTAATTGGCTTTTTTGTTTTTAAAGCGGGCATGTTCATTCATATATCAATGATGAGCTCGGTTATTTGTTGTATACATGCTGTGATGATAAATCCAAAACAACAGCTTCCTCCTAAACAAACAAGTAATATATAAACTTTTAAGACAGGCTATACCATGAAGATTGTTGTATGAAGCTTATACAAAAAATAAAAAACAGGTGGGGTTATGTCCTCGCCTTTTTGTTGCTCTTAGTTTCCTATTTTCTCATTTTCTATATAATAGAAAAACTCGCCGAGGAAACTGATGCTGTTTCACAATCTTACTCCACCATCAATAACCTTGAATCAATAAAAGCAGAAATAACCGATGCCGAAACAGGTATAAGGGGATATGTTATAACCAAAGATATCCGCTATCTCAAACCTTATAACTCTGGTTCCAAAAACGTACTTTCTTATTACCAGAATCTTCGAAGCACTATCCACAGGGATGATATAAAAAAAGCAAAATTGGATACACTTGGATTGTTGATCAATAAACGTTTAAAGAATCTTTCGGATTTCCTGGTAGGTTTTCAACGAAACGGATTTGTTCTCAATGAAGAAATACTTTCTTCGAGAGATGAGAATAAAAAGGTAATGGATGATATAAGAAACCTGGTGTATGAGTTAAAGGAAAATGAACAAAACCTGATGCAGAGAAGAAATGAGAATCTGCGGGACTTTTACACCAGTACGGCTATATTGGCTATCATATCCTTGTTGACAGCATTGGTTACCATCTTTTATTCCCTGATCACTTACACCAAAGAAAATAAGGCAAAACAAGAGGCTGATAGAAATGCAAAAATTTATAGCCTTGAGCTTGAGGAGCGTTTAAATGAATTAAATAAGGCAAATAAGGAACTTGATGAATTGCGACTAATTGAAAAATTTGCTGTTACCGGTCGGATAGCCCGGACTATTGCACACGAAGTACGAAATCCGCTTACCAATATTTCGCTGGCAACAGAACAGATCAGGGACATGGATGGTCAAAGCCATGAAGACGCCTCTGGTTTGCTAACCATGATAGAAAGAAATGTGAGCCGGATTAATCAATTGGTTTCTGACTTATTGAACTCAACCCGAATAGATCAATTAGAGTTTACTGCCGTCAATATCAACAACCTCGTTAATGAGGCATTGGAACAGGCGCAGGATCGATTAGAACTAAACCGCGTCCGTGTAGAAAAATATTTTGATAACCAAATATGTGAAATATGGGTGGATAAGGAAAAAATGAAGCTGGCCTTCCTTAATATTATTGTGAATGCTATAGAAGCCATGCCCAATGAGTCAGGTGTGCTGACTATCAGGACTTCTAAAAAAGATGACCGCTGTGTTATCGAGTTTAAAGATAACGGATCGGGGATGGACAATGAAACGCTGAAAAAACTGTTTGAACCCTACTTTACCAGTAAGACAAAAGGTAACGGCCTGGGGCTGGCAAATACGCAAAATATCATCCTGAATCACAAAGGATCCATTAATGTCAATAGTGTCGTGGGAACTGGCTCTGTCTTCAGTATATCGTTGAGTATCATAGAGAATAAAAATGGGAATAATTAATGGGGAATTTTTTCTACAGAAAATTCGTCAGATTAAACGCTCAATTGTTTTCAAAATAATTTCTCTCGTAAACGGTTTACCAATAAAAAAATCTACCCCTTCTTTATAAGCTCTTTCCCTGTCTGTAAAATTATCGTGAGCAGTTAGCATAACGATTTTAGAAGCTGGGTGCTCTTTTTTAAAAGTACTGATGTAGTCCATTCCAAACCCATCTGGCAAGTGATTATCAAGGAAAATCACCGGGGGTTCATACTTCTCTATTGCATTCTCGCCTTCAGCAATTGTATTAACATACGCCGCATCAATATTTCTTTGCTTTAGTATTCCCTTAAGTAAATAACAAACATCGGCTTCGTCGTCAATAATGAGAACTTGTGGCTTTTTTTCTTCTTTTCCTGGCATCTACGGACTTTAATTGTTTATAAAACACAGTAATTCACATATAAGGCGTCAATTTTTCGGCCAAATATGAAATGAATACCTGCTTTAGAAGCTGTTAGTAAGTCCGGCATGATTTTAAGCACAAATAAGATTGTTAAAAAGAAAATATTTAATTTCAACCACCTATTCAATTAAAGTTCTATGAGTAAAAAAGTCCTCATTATTGATGATGATTTGGATTTATGTGCTTTGTTAGGAAGATTTCTTACCAAGAACGGTTACGAGATAGAAATGGCTCATTCCGGAGCTAAAGGAATAGCAAAATTTGCCGAAAAGAAATTTGATGCCGTCATTTGTGATTATCGCTTAGGCGATATGGAAGGTATTAAAGTATTAACTGCACTTCGTAAAGAGAATCCGGCTGTTAAAGTCATCATGATAACCGGTTATTCCGATATTAAAACAGCTGTGGAAGTAATCAAGCTCGGAGCTTTCGACTATATCGTAAAACCTTTGATCCCTGATGAAGTATTAAGTGTACTGAACAGGGCTTATCAGCCATCATCATCAGCTCCGGTAAAGCCCGGCGCTTCAGAACCTGTGACAGACGCAGCTGCTAAGAAAAAGGGAACTGCGAAAACCAACTATCATCAGAATGGTGAGTTCATGATTGGCTCGTCACATGCCACAAAAGCTCTTTACGACCAGATAAATATTGTAGCGGGTACTAACTACAGTGTTATACTGTACGGTGAAAGTGGAACCGGTAAAGAGGTAATTGCTAAAACCATACACGACCTGAGCAGCCGCAGCGGCAAACCCTTCGTGGCAATGGATTGCGGAACGTTGTCGAAAGAGCTGGCGGGCAGTGAATTATTTGGTCACGTGAAAGGTGCGTTTACGGGCGCCCTTCAGGATAAAGAAGGCCATTTTGAACTAGCGGATGGTGGCACTTTGTTTTTAGATGAAGTTGGAAACCTTTCATTGGATGTTCAGGCAACCTTGCTAAGAGTGATACAGGAAAGAAAGTTTAAGCGGGTGGGTGGCAATAAGGAGATGAATGTAGATGTACGGATAATAGTAGCATCCAACGAGAACTTGCAGGACGCTTACCGGAAAGGAAAATTCAGGGAAGATCTTTATCACCGGTTCAATGAGTTTTCGATAAACCTGCCGCCATTAAGAAATCGCAGGGATGATATTCTTGCCTTTGCAGATTTTTTCCTTGAAAAAACAAAAAGAGAATTGGATAAAGATGTTGAAGGGTTTGAAAATAATGTGCTGCAAACCTTTCTTCAATATAGCTGGCCGGGTAACCTTCGTGAGTTTAGAAATGTAGTACGCAGATCGGTCTTGCTTACACCAGCTGGTGAAAAGATAAATACCAGCTCATTACCCTGGGAAATAACCAACTCAAGCCCCTTGTCGCCTGAATCAACTGAGATTAAGCCGGTCGCTCCTGCATCAACTACACCCAAGAAGGAACTTGATTTGAAAGACGCAGCCAGCAGGGCAGAGTATGAAACAATTATGACCGTTCTACAGCAGGTAAATTTCAACAAAAAGAAAGCAGCGGAAGTATTGAATATTGACAGGAAAACGCTTTATAATAAGATCAAAAACTTCCAGGAATAATTTTTTGATATAAAATCAGAAAGGCCACGATAGTTAAAATAACCATCGTGGCCTTTTATATATAATAAATTTATTAATGAACCAATACCTTTTTAAGATAGACGGTTTTATTATTTTGATCTATCACTTTTACAAGGTAAAAACCTTTGCTTGAAGCGGATGGCATGTTCAAGGTTTTAACCTGGCCTTTTCCCAACACGTTGGTCGTTGTTTGAAATACCTGGCGCCCCGTCAAATCTTTTATTTGAGTGGTGTAATTGCCTGCCGGAAGATTGAATTGAATACTAAACTGATCATTTACAACCGGGTTAGGATAAAGCTGCACACGTCCATCGTCTTTTTCACTAATACTTTTCAGCAGATCAATTGGGTGCTGTATTTTCCGGGTGGAAAGTAAATTGCTGGTAGCAAGATCGGATGTGCGCCATCCACCTGCGGCTTTAGTTGGTACAGCAGCCCAGGTTTTACTATCAATAGTGTACATGTTGTTGTGATTAATAGCACTGCTTACAAGAATTTGATTGTTATCATCTACTGCAGCACCATTAATTGTGTAAGTGGCAGGCAACCCGGATACAGTGCCTAAATGTGTAGCTACTTTTGTTTCAATGTTGATTTTAAAAACATTTGTTCTGTTAGAAATTAAAAAGAGATTTCCGTCATCGTCGGCTATCATGTCTCCACCATAACTGGTGCAGGAGTTGTGAACAGATACAAGTTTATTCGCAGGATCGTCGACTATCACGCCTAAGTCAGTAATTGAAACTTTTTTGCCGGTAGTAAAACGCAGGAGATGATTGCCATCATTGGTCAGTGCATAGCCATAACCATCATCACCGATAGCCATGCGTGTAATGACATTACTTTGATCTGAGCTTTTTTTGCCCAGGGCATCATTTTGCGGTGTGTTGACAAAATACACCTTCATCGTTTTTAGGTCTATATAGCGAAGCTGGTAAACGAACATGGGAGTAAAGTAAAGCCTGCTGTTCTTTTTATCCAAAGCAATGGCGGCTACGCCAGTGCCAAATGCTGCGTTTGCAAGGTTGCCAAACCGTGCATCCTTTAACGGCTCGGTCAATTGCTTCTTTGTGGCATCATCAAAGGCCAGTGCCTTTGCATCATTGCCATCCAGGATCACATCGCTGAAGGTTCCTTTTGTAAGATCAATTTTTCTAAGAAAGCTCCAGTTTGCACCTTCTTTGTTGACGTCAGTAACAGCATACCCAAATCTATCCGACTGGGAATGACTTACAAGAACTGGAAACGTGAAAAGTAAAAAACAACGGGGAAGTATATTTTTTCTCATAAAAAGAAGTTTAATGGTAACAATGGTCAATTAAGTTACAACTATTATTTTTTAGAAAGAAACACTTTTTGATATAGGGTAAGTAAAAAAATAGCCTGGCTTGGTAAGTTATTTTTTATGCTCTTTCCAGGTCGAATAAAGAGTTGGCGGTACAGGTTGATTGTCTGGAATTTGCCTCAAGGGTTCAACGGGTTTAAACTGTTCAAACATATCTTTGGGTAGAGACTGGTAAAGTTCCGTGCCTTTTGTTTTCCATTGGATCATTTCGTCACTGACTTCCTTGATTATTTTACCGGGGTTCCCTATTACAATACTTCGGCCTGGAATTTTTTCGCCTTCTTTGATCAATGTTAATGCACCAACAATCGATTCATCGCCCAGTTCAACATTATCCATAATTACGCTGTTCATACCAACCAGGCAATTGCGACCGATAACGGCCCCATGTATAATTGCTCCATGACCGATATGTGCATTTTCTTTCAGCCACACGGTAACTCCCGGGAACATATGTATGGTACAATTCTCCTGGACATTGCAACCATTTTCAATAATTATTTTGCCCCAATCTCCGCGGAGGGCTGCACCAGGACCGATATAACAATTTTTTCCAATGATAACATTGCCCATTACGGCAGCCTGGGGATGAATAAAAGATGATTCATCTATGACAGGGATAAACCCGTTGAAGGAATAGATCATCACACAAAGTTAGGTTGCTTTACTCCACAGCCGGATCAGGTCTTTTCTTTTTGGGCCCTCTTGAAATACGTCGTATAATAGCTATGGTAGCCCATATCACACCAGCTAATCCTAAAATGGCCACTGCTAATGCAGCAGCATCACTGCCATTGCAAGCCAGGCTGCACGACAAGGCAGCAACCAGGTACAAAGCACCCAATGCTCCAATGATTGTAAGAATGATCAGCAAAGCTTTATCTGCCTCACCTTTATGCCCGGTTATTTTTGATTTTACGTAAACCTTCACCTGCTTTTTAAATTCATGTTTTAATATTCTTTTTTCCTGGCGTGTCAGTGTTTTTTTATCGCGGTATTGCAGCGATTTTAATATTTCTTCAGCCGTTGGGGGATCTGATTTAATAGTTGCAGATTGGCTGGCAAAAGTGTCTGATGGAGATAAAAATGAATATAGACGATTATTGACAAAAAATATCATCATCAGGAAACCAGCGGTAGCCAGCAGAAAATCGCAGCTTTTTTGTTTTATATAAAAAAGCTTTTTTGAAATGTGGTTTTGACGCGAAGGGTATACCAGCGCCACTAAAACGAAAAGAAATATGAAAACAATTCCCGCCGCTTCAGAAAGGATTATCTTCATTGATAATAAACTGTTGCCAATGAAAAATGCAGCACTGACAAGCAATACTTTCAGCATGGCAATGCAAATCCTCGCTTCAGCTATATGCTGACGTGCCCAGGTAGAAATATTTTTCATGATCAGTAGTTTAGGTTATTTTAAATTTATTAAAAATTAATGCTTTAAGGAAAACGCTCGAAGATTAATTTTAACCGGACGGATAAAATTGCTTTCTTGTTGCAGCCCCTGTTTATTATGAAGATCATTATTGCGCCGGATAAATTCAAAGGAAGTCTTACCAGCTTTGAAGTATGCAGAGCCATCAGTAATGGAATAAAAAAAGCAAATAAGGAAACTGATGTGCTTGTTTTTCCCATGGCTGACGGCGGCGATGGTTTTGCCACGGTAATGAAACACTATCTGCAAACAGAAACAGTTGACTGCAAAACAATTGATGCCCTCGGCAGGGAAATAAATGCATCCTATGAATGGGATAGTAAGCAAACAACTGCCGTCATTGAACTGGCGGTTGCCAGTGGCCTGGCACTATTGAAAAAAGAAGAACAAAACCCGATGCTGACGTCTACATTGGGTACCGGAATACTAATAAAAAATGCCATTGAAAAAGGTGCAACAAGGATACTGCTTGGTTTGGGCGGCAGTGCAACAAATGATGCCGGAATGGGAATACTTGCTGCATTAGGATTTCAATTTGCAGATGAAAATGAAAAATTGTTGGCGGCTTCTGGAAAAAATCTATGTGCAGTTAAGAAAATAATTCCGCCCGAATCAGTACCTGCTATACAATTTCAGATAGCTGCGGACGTAAAAAATGTTTTATACGGCCCGCAGGGAGCCGCTTATATTTTTGCGCCACAAAAAGGTGCGAATGACGTTGATGTTCGACTATTAGATGAAGGGTTGCGAAATTTTGCTTTGATTGTTCAAGAGCAAACGGGC
This sequence comes from Terrimonas pollutisoli, assembly GCF_029360765.1. Classification (GTDB taxonomy): domain Bacteria; phylum Bacteroidota; class Bacteroidia; order Chitinophagales; family Chitinophagaceae; genus Terrimonas_B; species Terrimonas_B pollutisoli. The sequence continues at coordinate 132,717 of NZ_JARKNA010000016.1, forward strand.
CGTAAAATTTCAACTATTGCAGGAACAGGTGCTGCCGGAGGAATTGCAGCGGGATTAATGTCTTTTTTTGAAGTGGACATAAAGAGTGGAATTGAATTAATTGTGAACAACAGTAACCTTATAGCCGCGTTAGAAAATGCTGATCTTATTATTACCGGCGAAGGAAAGATTGATGCGCAAACCGCCGAAGGAAAGGTGATTGGCTATATTGCTGCGCTGGCAAAGGAATTTAAAGTTCCCTGTAAAGCGGTATGTGGCGTTTTAGATCTTGGTCGCAAGGAACTGGAAGAGTTAGGGCTGGCAGCGGTGTTATCGATCCGGGATGGTTCTATATCAGAAGAAGAAGCGATTAAAAACGCAGGTGAATTATTAGCTAAAAGAATTGCCGCTGATAGTAGTTTTCTGGAAATTTGAATCGGTTAAATAAGATTTTTGCCGGTTCTGAAACAGGTGCCTTTAAAGAAGGCGACAAGATGATTTCGTTGGTTGGTGATGCTGATATGATACAGGCCGGTGGATTTTCCATTATGGATTTCTTTCGCCTCCGCCGTGAGTTCGTCTCCCACATGTACCGGCTTTGTAAAATTAATTGCAGTGTCAAGGGCCACGGAAAGATTGTTTCGGTTATTGCAGGCAAATGCAAATGCACTATCAGCCAATGAGAAAGCAATCCCTCCGTGTGCAATGCCAAAACCATTGACCATTTCTGAACGAACCGACATCCTGATTTTACTATAGCCTTCTTTTATATCCAGCACTTCTATCCCCAGCCATTGGCTAAACAAGTCATTTTTCATCAGATGCTCCACCACGGAACCAGGGTTAACAGTACTCATTGCATTTGAGAATTAATATTGAACTTTAATACTCTCGGTATTACTCTCCTTTAAACACCGGCTTTCGTTTTTCGAGAAAGGCTTTTACTCCTTCTTTGTAATCAGCGGTTTGGGCAGCCCTTTGTTGAAATATATCTTCATCATGCAATTGCTCCTCGAAACTTGTGGTAAAGGACATGGTCAAAATTTGTTTTGTATAAGCCAATCCCTTTGTAGGCATTTCTGCCAGGGATGTTGCTATTTTCTGTGCGTTTTCTGCAAAAGTCTCATCCGGAAATATTTTGTAAATCATTCCCATTCTTTCGGCATCAGCGGCAGATACTTTTTCTCCCAGCATCATCAGAGCAGATGCTTTTTGCCAACCAATCAGTCGGGGTAAAGTATAAGTGCCACCACTGTCGGGTATCAGGCCTATTTTTGAAAAAGCCTGGATAAAAGCCGCAGATTCCGCCGCTACAACTATATCACTGCAGAGAGCAATATTGGCGCCTGCACCCGCTGCCACACCGTTAACGGCAGCAATGACAGGTTTTTCCAGCTTTCTTATCCGGGTTACAATGGGATTATAATGTTCACTGAGAATTCTTTGCATGCCGGGACCTTCCGGGTCAGTTACCTCAGCAAGGTCCTGCCCGGCGGAAAAAGATTTTCCGGTACCAGTTATATAAACACAACGGACTTCGCTGGTCTTACATTCGTCCAGCTTTTCCTGGAGAAGCAAGGCCATTTCACGGTTGAAAGAATTTAGTTTGTCGGGCCGGTTTAGGATTATGTAAGCGATGCTGTTTTTTATTTCAAAAAGAACTGCCGACATTTTACTAATATTTATGGGGCAAACATACAAAAAAGCATCCGCCGGCTGGCGGATGCTTTTTTGTACAATAAATCTGTTTAATTAAAATTTAGAAAAGCGAATGATCTGTTTATTGTTGTCTTTATCAGTGATCTGCAACAAATAAACGCCTGTTGCTAATTTCTCGATAGAAATCAGTTCCTGGTAGTTATTAGCAATTTTTCTCAATACCAGGTTGCCCTGGCTATTATAGATGGCCAATTGACTTCCATTCTTAATATTTCTGATAGTTATAGAACTGCGGCTTGGATTGGGGAACAAAGCGACTCTTTGTTGGACTTTATCCATTTCTACGCTTCTTATTTCACTATAAGTTGACTTACCATCGATGTCAATTTGTTTCAGGCGATAGTAATTTTTGCCAGCCAGCGGCGATTGATCAGTAAAGTAGTAAGAATTTTCCTGTGTCGTAGTTCCATTGCCGCTTACAGAGCCAATAGAGATGAAGTCGGTTCCGTTGGCACTTCTTTCCACTTCAAAGCCCAGATTGTTTTGCTCAGAAGCTGTGGTCCAGGTGAGGTCAACCTGGCTACCATTTTTCACAGCGGTAAAGCTCTTCAAATTGACCGGAAGAATAACAAGATTTGCGTTACACACATTATTGAAACGCTCTACAATGTCACCCAGCGGCAATGCACTCGCAAAAAGACCAAGTTTGGCGAGTCGCCCGCTTGTCTCATTGGTACCGTTATCATCCTTGAAGAAAACGATATTGAATCCTGTTGTGCTTTTTGGTATAAAATCATCATCTCCATCAGTATAGGTTCCGATTAATGCACCATTTTGATAATACGATATTGTTCCGTCGGCAGCTCTTGTGAACACAAGATGATACCAGGTGTTGACGGCAAGCGGAGAGGCCGCTATTGCAGTACTACCCGAACCATCTATAAATTCTATATGACCTACGGGATTTACATAAATTCCCCATGTAGCTTCTGGTAGTGAACTCAGATCCTCAAAACTTACCAATTTTCTGCTAACTCCGCCTAATACATCGAAACTAACTGCCATTTCAATTGTATAGGTGTCATAAACAAACTTTTTGTCGTTATCAAATTCCAAACCTGCATCCGTTGGATATACAGCAATTGGCACTGCACCAGTACAGCTGGCGCCCAAGGGAGCCGGGGAGGCCGTCGTGCCTGTTGTAATAGGGCTACCTCCTAAACTGGTTAAAGTGTGTGGAGTACCCACTTCACTTCCGGCAACTGCAGCTTCAGACACGAAAGGGGGTGTAGCAGGCGAGGGGAACGTCCATTGATGGCCTTCATCAGATAAAGGAGCCAGCTTGATATCAGTATTACATATATTGTTGAAAGTTCTATTGAAGATCTCTGATTCAGTTAATGGCCTGCCATATACGCTTAGTTTGGCTATTCGGCCGCCAACTTCTTCCGTGCCTTCATCTTTAAAGAAGTGAATGGTATTGCCATTTGCTGCTTTTGGTAAAAAATTGAGGGCTGCATCATCATAAATTCCATCAACAACGCCATTCAAATAAATTGTGATTGAATTATTTGCATCTCTGACGAATGCTAAATGATGCCAGACATTTGGAAGAATAGAGGTTGCTCCTACATATAAGTTGGCTGCGCCCACTCTGAAAACAATCCTGGAATCGTCAACGGCATCATCAGGTGTAATGTAAATGCCGTCGTCAGACCCGGCAATAACCGGAGCCAATTGGTTAAACCCAATTAATTTATGGTAATCGAAAGTGCCGTCAAATCTGACAGCCATTTCGATGGTATAAGTATTGCTGACAATTTGCGGGGTATTGCTGAACTCAAGTCCAAATACGGTACCGCCAATTCCGTAAGTAGTTACGCCGTAAGGAGCGGCGCAACTTGTACCTAAGCCGACAGCCTCCGGCACCGGTGCGGCCAACGAAGCGAGTCCATCTCCGAGCAGAGTGAGTTCATAAGATCCGGCCGATCCGGTCATTGCTGGTGTTGAAGGATAGGCAGGAGTTGCATTGGGAGCACTCCCAAAAGTCCAGCTATAACCCTGGTTTTGTGCATGGGTTATGCACATCATACATATAACCGACATAAGGACGAGTAAATATTTTTTCATATTTCACGAAATTTTGTTAAAGTAAATATACGGGGAATCTTATAAGAATGCAATCCCTTGCAACTTAATTAAAAAAAAGTGTAAGCAGTTGGCAGTTATTAGTTTGAAGGAATTTTTCAAGACATTGCGATGAGGTCGAAAAAGTAATTTTACGATTTATATGTAAAATAATATTCAACTAATTTTCAAAAAATACGTGCAAATTCTTGGGTAAAAACATGCCTTTTTTAAGTATTTTCTTCTTCAAATATGAATGTGTATAAATGGTGTGATAACGGCTGATATTCCCAGGAAGGAAGATAATTAACTCAAGTTGCTAGTTAATATGTCAAAAAAACTATTTGGTCAACGCAATAGGCTGTTTGGTGTATAAAAAAAGAAGTGAGCATTAATAAAAGATAATTTTGAGTTACCACACGCAAAACTC
>NZ_JARKNA010000017.1 GCF_029360765.1 Terrimonas pollutisoli
GAGTTTTGCGTGTGGTAACTCAAAATTATCTTTTATTAATGCTCACTTCTTTTTTTATACACCAAACAGCCTATTGCGTTGACCAAATAGTTTTTTTGACATATTAACTAGCAACTTGAGTTAATTAGAAAGAAAAACATACAATGGAAAAAGGGGCGTGGCCGTTTCGCCAGCGGAGCATTTGGCGGCATGCGATTTGTACTTTCACTTTTAGCGTTTTTCATAATAACCAATTTCTGTAACAAAAAAAATATAGCCGATGGTAGCAGCGTTGAAATTTACTCATTAAAAACAGTTCAATTTGTGACGAATAAATGCCAGGTGGATGCATCCAAGTCAATGATTGAAGACACCCCTCTTGTTACAAACCACAATATTGTCGAATATGTTAAGGCGAATTACGAATTTAAACTGACAGACGAGGCGATACAAAAATTACAAACTTTAAGAACCCGGAATGCATTTGCTGTAACTGTTGACAAACAGGTTATTTACTATGGCATATATATGCCAGATTATTTAAGTTCTTCCTGCGATCATTCAATTACTATGAGCCAAAGCTGGTCGCCTGATAATAAAATCAGGATGCGGCTGGGTTACCCCGGACAACTCCAGAGTGTAACAATTGATGATAAACGAAATGATCCTACGCTTCTGGCTGCACTTGCAAATCAAAATAAACTGAGGTAAAGCATACTAACCAACATCCGGTTATGGCTGGTTTCCGATTATATCCGCATCGACTTCCATTATCATCTTCAGTAGTTTAGTTTAGTGATCCGTCAACTGATCATTTATACAGATGCTGATCCTTCAGGTAGTCGATCCCGTTTTTCTTCCAATAACTTATTCCCCATTGACTGACGAATTCATATAGGGGAGCAAGAGATTTTCTTGTTTATGCGGGGTCTTCCCCAACTTTATAACTAAACATAATGGGATTTATTTTGTTACCCTAGTACACCGAAAGTGTGACTTGTTATCAAACTTAACCGATATGGTAGGTGAAAAGCAACACAAGCTTTTCATCTTCACACAAATTAAAAACAATAATGAAAGCAGTAGTTATAACATCCCATGGAGAGCCGTCAGTACTACAACTACAGGAAAGGTCTCAACCAGAAATGGCTGCTGATGAAGTCCTGATACAAGTGAAAGCCGCAGGAGTAAATCGTCCTGATGTTTCTCAGCGAAAAGGACACTATCCTGCTCCACCGGGAGCCCCGCAGGATATACCGGGACTGGAAGTGGCAGGTATTATTACAGCAATCGGAAATAACGTTACACAATGGAAAGCCGGTGACAGGGTTTGTGCACTAGTTGCAGGAGGTGGCTACGCAGAATATGTGAATGTGATCGCCGGACAGTGTTTGCCAATCCCGGATCATTTCAGTTTTGCAGAAGCTGCAGGTTTACCTGAAACTGTTTTCACCGTATGGAGCAATGTGTTTCAAAGAGGCCGTTTACAACCGGGAGAAACGCTGCTGATACATGGTGGTAGTAGTGGTATTGGCATTACTGCTATTCAACTGGCCAAAAATAAAAATGCTAAAGTCATTGTAACAGTGGGAACCGATGAGAAGGGGCAGGCCTGTATAAATATGGGAGCTGATAGGTTTATTAATTATAAAACACAGGACTTTGAAAAAGAGCTGGCTGATGAAGGCGTTGATATAATACTGGATATGGTAGGTGGAGAGTATTTTGAAAAGAACTTAAACATTCTGCATCCGGAGGGCCGGTTGGTTTATATTAATTCGATGAAGGGGAATAGGGTGGAGCTGAATATTACGAAGATGATGCAGAAAAGAATTACCATAACAGGCAGCACACTCAGAAGCAGGGATGCCGCATTTAAAACTTCACTGGCGATAGATATTTATAAAAATGTATGGCCGATGATGGAAGAAGGTAGATTCAAACCTGTTGTATTCGCTACATTTCCATTGGCGGATGCGTATAAGGCGCATGAACTGATGGAAAGCAGCGATCATATCGGGAAAATAATCCTGGTGAACGAATAGGTTTTTTCATTTTTTCCAAAGTTTGTCATTAACCACCCTTTCGATCACCTGGTCGCGGTAGTTACGGCTTATGGGAATCCGAAAAGATTGAATAATTATTTCATTGTTTTCAATCGCCTCTATTTTTGGAATAGAAACAATATACGATTTATGTACCCGGATGAAGGACTGTTTATCCAGGTTTTGCTCAACGTTTTTCAGGTACAGCAGCGTAATATATTTTCCTTTCTGCGTAAAAATGGTAACATAATTCTGCATCGCTTCTATGTACAGGATATCATCGAAGTAAATTCTTTCGTACTTGTAATCACATTTGATAAAAAAATAATTTTCAGTTGAATTAGTTTTCGCTAAATCATTAGAAGCCGATCTGGCCAGTAGATGATGATAGTCTTTGGCTTTGCTGACCGCTTTGAAAAAGCGGTTAAATGTTATTGGCTTTACGAGATAATCCAATACATCTAATTGAAAGCCATCCAGTGCATAACTCGGATAGGCAGTGGTAATGATCACCATTGGCGGGTTCTGTGTCATCTTGAGAAACTCGATGCCATTTATAACCGGCATTTGAATATCCAAAAAAATAAGGTCTACTTCCTGTTCATCCAGCATCCGGGTAAGATCTACAGGGTTATTACCCGTGCCTGTCAGCTGTAAAAAATCTATCTCCCGCACATAATTTGCAATACATTCCCTGGCTAATGGTTCATCATCAATGGCTACACATTTTAATGTCATACTAAAATATTTTCCAAAAGCGTTGCTTATGCCTGTTTTAAAATTAACCCATCTTCCACTATCCGCATTGTTGGTAATTCTTCAATTTTTTGTGAATGCAAATTTAAGCGGAGCATTACCCGGAACTGTTCATCATCTTTTTCTATAACCAAATCATGGTCCCGGGGGTAAATCAAATCCAATCTTCGCTGTAAATTCTTCAATCCTATACCACCGTAATTGATGAAGTCTGCGGAAGAATTATGCACGGCTGAAATGCTGTTTGAAATATTGAGGGTCACCTGGTGCTGGTTAAACCGTAGGTTCATCTTTATCCAATTCGGTGTATCTTTTTGCTTTGACACATGTTTGAAAGCATTCTCGATAAAAGGCATTAAAATAAAAGGCGCAATAACCAGGTTGCCGGAATGCCGTTCTTCAATTTGCATGGACAGTTCGATATTATGCTCCTGTCTCAATTTTTCTAATTCAATATAATTTTCCAAATATGTCAGCTCCTTATCAAGCGGAATTTGATTTTCATTGCATTCATATAACTGGTATCTGAGTAATTCTGAAAACTTGGCCAGCGAATCAGATGCCATATCCGGGTTTTTATGAATCAGTACGAATATCGAATTGATACTGTTAAACAAAAAATGAGGATTGAACTGTGATTTAAGAAATTTTAATTCCGTTTCTAATTTTTCTTTCTCCAGCAATTTTTCCCTTTGTTTGGTTTGTATCCAGTTCTTGGTCAGCTTTACACTCATGGCCAGCGTCATACTGGCGGCAGTGGAAGGAAGAGAGGTGACCTGGAAAAAATATGAATAATTGCCGGGATCAATTCCATATAATTCCTGGAACGTCTTTCCCGACAACCAGGCACTTGCATAATAACCGGGAACAATCAATGCTGCGATGCAAACGGTGGTTGCTATAAGCAGGCACACATAAAGCACATAACGACCCTTTTCTAAAAATTTAGGAATGAGAAAATAGAGATTGAAGTATACTCCTATAGCCTGGAAGATGACATAAAACCCAAATTTTATGGAATAGGGAGTATAGAGAATATTATTGGCTACTTCCCAGGCGCTGCCAAGGTACAATGTCCACAATATGTAGTGATAAGCAAACCAAAAAGGCAGGTGATAAATCTTGTACTTATAAAACCAGTTGTATTTTGATTTGTTAATGGGCAAAATGATTACAATTTCTGGACGTTTGGAAATCAGCAAAAAAGATTCTTACATTATTTTTAAAATTAGGTAAAATCCCGGGAAGGACTTCATCAGAATATAACCTGCATTAAAATATTGATCAGAGGGTTTCCAGCATTGATGAAAGGTATTTATTGTTAATTTTTTCTTCCCGTACTTCATTTTGAAGCATAAAGAGTAGCTCATCAATTTTAACGGGCAGCTTAGCATATAAACTTTTAAAGAATTCTTCTTCCTGTTTTCTTTGTTGCTTCATTGGTTTAATAAAGCGCTGCTCCAGGCAACTACTAATTTCTAAAAACAGGATGATAATATGCAAACCTTACTTGTAAACTTATTATTATTTTTCGTTTTGCAGAATACTTTTGGCCAGGTATCCGGGAAACTTACAACTGACGGCGGCCAACCCGTTCCATTTGCCAATGTACTTCTTTTGAAAAGTACCGACACCTCTTTTGTAAAAGCCAGTTTAACGGATGAAAAAGGGGGTTATCAATTTGAAGATACCAGGCCAGGAACTTATATCCTGCGGTTTAGCAGCGCCGGTTACCAAACCTGGGATTCTCCTGTATTTGAGCTAACGGACTCACAGCAAAGTAAAAATTTTGGAACACAGGTAATGAAAGAAGATACAAAACAATTGGGAGAGGTGGTAATACGATCTGAGAAACCATTGATCCAGCAGAAACCTGAAGGCATCATCGTAAACGTAGAAAGCAGTTTGATGACGAAAGGAAGTTCCGCCTTGCAGGTTTTAGAACGATCACCCGGCGTGGTAATTAATCATCGGGACAATAGTATTGAATTAAACGGAAAAAGCGGAGTAACGGTAATGCTGAACGGTAAGCCAATGCGGCTGTCAGTAGAGCAGGTCGTTAATTTATTAAATGGAATGAACGGGGATGATATTGCGACAATAGAACTGCTGACCACTCCGCCTTCAAGTTATGATGCCGAAGGAAGTGCCGGGCTGATCAATATCATACTAAAGAAAAATAAGAGGCAGGGAACGAACGGTTCTTTTTCCCTGACCGCCGGTTATGGTTATGGAGAAAAAGGAACTGGCAGTGTCAATCTTTCGCATAATAAAAGGAATATGAATTTATACGGCTCATATACTTTTTCGCATAACAGAACTTACAGCAACATGTTTGTGAGAAGTGCTCAGAATATGCCTTTCATGGGCGGTGATGTATTTGTTTTGGGCTGGTTTACTACAAAGGCTGTGAGAAATAATCATGATGCAACAGTTGGGCTCGATTTAAAACTAAATTCAAAAACTACTATCGGGAGTAGTCTTACTTATAATAACAGCGGTAACTCCACCGCCAACTTTACCGATGCCGGTTACAATGTTTTACCGGATTCGCTATTGCAGTTTAACGGTGATAACAGGGCCACCAATCGCTGGAATAATATGATAAGTTCTTTTTACGTAGAAAGATTATTGAAGCCCGGAGAAAAGATCAATGTTGATGTTGATTATCTCTACTTTAATAACAAGGCCCGTTCCGAAGTGCAAAGTACTTTTATTAATAAACACGGGACGCAGGCAGGTACTGACGAGCTATTGTTTTCTCCCCGGCAGAAAGGATTGGCCAATACAACGATACGGGTTGGCGTAGCCAAAATGGATTATACAAAGCAAGTAAGTAAAAAAGTAAAATTAGAAACAGGGGTTAAAGGAGCTTACACTCAAAGTTCAAGTATATCGGGAATTCAAAGCCTGTTGAATGGAGTATGGACAAGCGGCGATCAAATATCTAACAATATTGTTATGAAAGAAGGCATCGGAGCAATCTATGCTTCTGTTAATTCGCAAATAAATCAATCAATGAATTTGGTGCTTGGTGCCAGGTATGAATATTCGTATACCAATATGGATAATTCAAAATCGGGAAACAATATAGCTAAACGGAAACTGGGGGCTTTGTTTCCCAGCCTGTTTTTTTCAAAAAAACTAAATGATCAATCTGAACTGCAGTTATCTTATACCAAACGGATCACCAGGCCTTCTTATAATGATCTGGCATCCTATGTAGGATATAGTGATCCAACAGCTGTTTATACCGGGAACCCTTTTTTAAAGCCAACTATTACTAATAATATAAAGCTGGGCTATAATTATAAAAGCTATTCTTTTTCTTTATTATTCAGCAGGGATGACAATGCGATTATACGATATCAGTTAACGGAAAGCCCTGCACGGGATATGTTGTTTATTTCTCCTCAAAATCTTAAAAGATTAAATACTATAACTTTTCAAACCAGTCTTCCATGGAAAGTAAACAACTGGTGGACCATGAACTATGGATTTGTGGGTGGGCTCAGAAGATACAAAACAGAATATACCAAAAAGCCGTTTGAAAAATCATTTTTTGGATATTCCCTCAACTTCAGCCAGGCATTTAAGCTGCCAAATAGTTTTTCAGCAGAATTTTCAGGGTTGTACCATTCTTTATCTTATGACGGTTCAAGAAAAGTAGAAGGGTTTGGCGTGTTGAATGCCGGCATTAAAAAGGAATTGAAAAAAAATGGCGGATGTTTTCAATTATCTGTTGCTGATATTTTAAGTAAGGAGCGCTATATTATCAATTATGGAACGCTTACAGAAGAAGCTTTTTCAATAAGAAGCCATGTTGCTTTTTATCCGGAATCGGCGAAAGTTCCTATTATTAAGCTAACTTACTCCAGGTCTTTTGGCAATAATAAATCAAAAGCTCAAACACAAAGAGGCATAGGATCTACGGATGAAAGAGATCGGATCAGAAAAGATTGATGTAAGAGTATCAGCAATTTTTAAAAGGACGCTCAGTTCGTTTCCCGGGAATTGATGCAAGCGATGTTGAATTAGTAAGCGAAAAATTAAAAATTATTTTCCCGCCAATATAGTTGGTGACTCGCCCCACTCATCCTGGTAATAAACTGCATTCTCAACCAAAACATTTGATGAGTTTTTTAGCTTTATCGCGTTATTAATTTCCGTTGACTTTACCATTTTTATACCAGTGATTGTAGCACCTATCACATCATCAAGAAAAAGCGCATAGCGATTGTCGGGTTTCTCAAAATTAAAACTGCAGTTCTTTACAGTGAGGCCCATTACATGTCTTGCCCAAAGACCATAAGATGGTTGAACTTTCAGGTTGGAAGCATTGTATTGCCCCACACCCAATTCAGGTGGACTGGCTGCTGTATCTGACAAGGGGTTTCCTCCTTTCACCAGTACATGCACATCATTGAATACAATATTTTTAATGTAACCGGTATGTTTACCATTGGGCAGCTTAAAATTTAAACCGCCTTCAACTGATTTGGTATCGGGTAAACTATAACCTGCAATGATGGGAGTGGCTCTTCGCTGCGAACCGTCATAGTCTTTCCACCCCGGTTTGTTAGCGCCATAAGAACTTCCGCCATATACTTCGCTAATGTCAATACCATTTAAAATAATATTTTCTACCACGCCGATATTGACGTTAGTAACGAGCAATTCATCATGTTTTGTCCCGTTTTCATCAAATTTAAACCGGCCTACGCTGGCGCCTAATATTCGTCCACGGTTTGAAATTGAAATAAAAAAAGGAGTGAACGTGCGAAGCATTTTTGATCTCGAATGAAGGATACCGGTATGCCCGCAATTGAGATGAATATCTTTGATGTGGGCCCCATCATTCGTAGAAATAGAGAAACCTGCTTTGTTAGCGCCCAGCACATAGATATTATCTACATGAATATCCATGATATCATCGGCCGTTTCAGAACCGATTTGAAAAAGGTTGCAATTGGTATCACCTATGATGTTTCGCACTTTGTAATTTTTTGCCGGCCGGGTGAAACCGAGTGAACAATCTGAACCTGGTTTTACAATATCATCTGAACTTACTTTCGAATAGATATTGGTAACGGTTACATCATTGCAACCCATGAAATCATAAATGTCGCGGGCGTTGGAGGAGTTGTCTCTGCCAAAATAGGTATCGTGCACATTAATATGGTCAGTCCCCGTGGCCAATAAAACAAAATGTCCGCCGCGATCTATCTTTAGCATATTATCCGTATCAAAATCCCGCGATCCATCTTTCCTGATATAGTATGGTTCATCCCGTGTTGAATCATACCATAAATCATTCTCCCGGTAAATACCACCAATTTCCAGGTTTGTACAGAGTTTTAACGTAAACATTTTATCAGCCCGATTATCCGGGGCATTAATCATCACTTTGTCGCTGGTAACCAGGTTGCCGTTGCCGGTGATATAGCCATTGCCAATGATCTTGATATTATCCAGCCGTTCTCCAAAAAATAGAGTATTACGGAAGTAATGATGACCTACATCTTGTTTGGTCAGGTAATTTTCCGAATCAACATAAGGGCCAACGTCAGTGGGTGAAAGCCCTGAACGATATTTTTTATCACTGAACCAGGTAGATTCAGGTGTATCCGCACCCTTGATCGCTTTGATCGTTGCGCCTTTATTGATAAACAGGTACACATTACTTTTTAAATGGATTGTTTGCACATTGTAGATTCCATCGCTGAATAGAAGAGTGCCGCCACCCATTTCATGAAGCCGGTTGATTGCCTGGTTTATTTTTTCAGTATCATCACCACCACCATCTCCTTTAACACCGAATTTTTTAATATCTATTTTACCAGAATAGAACCGTACTTTATTGGAATATCCCTTGCAGGCACCTTCTTTAACAAAGAGCCTGAAAGTATAGAGTTGATCAGGAGTCAGGTTGCTGATGGAGGCCACCGCTTTTTTTGCATCAATGACAGCATTGGATCGGGTCCATGTTTTGCCGTTATCAATTGATTGCATCACCTGGATACCTGTGGTGATCACATTACTCCATTTAAGAACAAGTTTTGTATAGGTGTCAGTTGTTTCCCTATAATGAAGTGATTTGTCAGTTAATCGCTCTAAATCAGAAATATTTTTCGTTACTGTCAATAAGGCCGTTTCCGCTCCCATACCAGGGCTGGTCAATACTGCTGGTTTTGAGGTAGTATAATTTGTTTGAAAAAGATAGTGACCAATCCTCGGGATTTTAATATCCCTGGTAATGATTGTAAGATCTGCGCCATTGGAAGGTCGCAAATCAAGATGGGTGAATACAAGTGAAGTGCCGCCGTCTGCAGATTTTCGTAAGAGAACTTCGCCAACAACCGAATACGAATAGTTGGAACCGGTGCGACCAATAGATTGCTTAGCGAGGTCTTTTAATTTGACTTCTCCACGGCCAATAACATTTACGGTGGTATTATCCATATTCACGGGGATACCCGGGGGGATATTTATAGTGACGGTAGCATCAGGACTTCGCTGACCTGCGGTAAAATGGAGAGTAATATTGGTCGAGCCATTGACGGTGATAGAATCATGTTCTATTCTAAGTTGACCGCCTATTGCACCTGGCCTGTTGCCCAGGTAATAGACCTTTCTTTTTTTACCGTTCGCGGCCGACACGACAAGACGGTCGCCGGTGTCAATGTTTCCACTGTTTTTGATCATTCCACTTTGATCAATGACATGGTATTGTTGTTTCGTTCCATCTTTGTAGCGAACCTGGGAAAGAAGATTTAGTATGCTGGTTTTTATGGATACCAATCCCTGGTCTTCCGGGGTGTCTACGGTGAACGAATAAGTGGAACCGTAGATGACGATAATACTATCAGGAGTGATATGGCTGATATGCGTAGAACGGTATGGGACAATTTCAACACCTGTCCGGGAGATCTTGTTTTGTTGAGCTGACGCAGCTATAGTTAGAACTATAAATGTTGAAAAAAATAAGTGCATCTTCATCATGCGAAGTAACGTTTGAATAAAGGATAAAGTTATTTCAAAGCCCGGCAGACAAATAAAGAAGAGTTACGATCAACTAACCTTAATTAGCATAGTGTGGTGACTATAACAACCGATAAGCTGCCACCGTTCTGCCATTAAAAGTAGGTACATATAGGATTTGGTTTACCGGGTCATAACCAATATCTGCTGTATTCTTTTTTTGCTGGTACGTTTCAAGAAGTGTTTCAATGCGACCATCCGCATGCACGTACCAGATAGAGCCGCTCCAGGCCGAGACGATATAGTCACCATTTCCAACAGGCTCGATGCCATCACCACCCTGTGGCAGTTCAGCAATAGTGGTCAGTTGTTTTTGTGCATCTGCTTTTACAAGCAATTTCCCCGACGCAATGATCAGGTCGTTGCCAATAGCTCTTAAGCCATTAACGCCTTTCATATTTTCCAGGTAAAGAGACGCAATATTATTTTCTATGCGCCAGATCCTGGCTGTACGTGAGTCAGAAACATATACAACACCTTTATCGGTGATAGTGATATCGTTTAATCCCTTTGCGCTGTCGATTGGTATTTTCTTTTCAATTGTTCCCCTGGCAACATCTATTACTACGATATTTGAAATATCGGCTACATACAAACGGTTACCCGCAATACCCAGTCCTTTTGGTGCGTTTAATCCGGTGATCCAATCGGCCATATAATTTTTCCCATCCAAACCAAGTCTTGCGACACCCCCTTTACCATCTGCGTCCCATCCACCCCCATCAATTAAAGAAACATAAAGTGTGTTGCCAACAGGTAACACCGATTCGGGTACGGCTACAGCAGAGTCGGTTTCCCAAAGTTTTTCCAGGTAATGGGACTGCGCACTAATGATTTGAACAGAGCCAATGGCGGCGACTAAAAAAAGTAGTTTCATGCAGGAGTTGTTTTAAATATCTTTTGTAAATTATTTATCGTAGTTGAGGTTATGCATTTTTCATACAGTGAAAAACCTAGGAATATGCGATGATGCAAAAAAAAGAGAATATAGCAAAACAGGCATCCCGAAGGTTGCCTGTTTATTCAATTATCTTAACATGTACAATCGGATGCTATCTAAGCCTTAGCCATTTCTCCCATAAATTCTTTTTGATAGGTAAGAGGGCTTTTGTTGGTGATAAGTTTGAAATACTTATGAAAACTGGTAAAATTATTAAAACCGCTTTCGTAACAAAGCTGTTTTACACTAAGATTATTTTCAATCAGCAATTTGCAGGCATGACCTACCCTGATTTCAATTAAAAACTGTGAATAGGTCTTTCTTGTTTTTGATTTAAAATAACGGCAGAAAGAATTAGGGCTGATATTAGCAACGCTTGCAATCTCTTCCAGTTGAATAGGGCGTTTGAAGTTTTTGATGCTGTATTCATAAATAGCCTTGATACGGTCTTTCTCATTTTCTACCAGGTCATATTTAAAGCCGATAGAAGATAAAGGTTGCAGTTGTTTGCAATCAGCTATGAGGGTGAGTGCCTCCATCAATAAAAGGATACGATAATTATTATCCGTTTGTAATAGGGCTTCCAGGAGTTCAGCCACTTTGTATCGGGTCTTGCCGGTTATTTGCAGCCCTCTTTTAGCTCTATCCAGGAGCCCCTTGATGTGAACGTTTTCGGGCAGCTGTAGAAAGTGGGAGCCCCAGAAGTTTTCGCAGAAATGCGCTACTCTCACATCAGCTTTTTCTTTTGCTTCTTCTTCAAAATACGAATCATCAAATCGCCAGTAATGCGGAAGGTTGGAGCCAACCAGCACTACATCGCCCGCCTTAAATTGTTTGATACTGTCACCGATAAACTGGGTGCCTTCACCCTTTTTAAAATGGATCAACTCAACTTCGGCGTGATAATGCCAGCGATTGTTAACATACGGAACAAGATCCTGGCGAACACTGAAGGAGTACTGCGGTTCATTGCAGACTTTTAATAATTGGGGTCTCATATGCAAGCGTTTTCGTTAATAAGCAGTCTTTACGTGGAAGTTTTGTAAAAACGTATTTGTACCGCCAATTTAGCTTATAGAAAGTGAGCTTTTATCATAATCTTACGCAAACGTTTTCGTGACTGGGCGTGCGGTGTAATCAATATGTAATCAATGATTTAAAATCGAAAAATAGATGAAGAGTCTTAGAGTTTTTAGCCTCTTTCCGTATGCTTTTCCGGAGTATAAAAAACGCTTACCTGGAAAGCAAAAAACAGGTTTCCGGATGTCAAATTAATCGATCTCCGGGAACTGTAATAAAAAAATTACGCAATCGTTCCCGGCAAAATCGGTGCAAATATTCTTTTTAAAAAACATTCCACTCTAACCAGTCATCCTGGTTTTCGTTTTTAAAAAGTTCTGCAGGTAAAGTCGTTGACGTGGAATGTTAAGATTGTTGAATAGACAGGCGTGTTCTGAAAGCAGTATAACGCTATTAATTATGCGGATTTTTTACCGGCTATTTAGCCGTAGATCTTCTTTCAACTATTTGAGAAGGAATTATCATTTTCCTTTCAGTGGGTAAAATCATCTTTTTCTCAATGATTTTAAAAAGTATGTTGGCAGCTTCTTTACCGATATCGTACGCAGGTTGAACAATGGTAGAAAGGGGTGGATCAAACAATGCAGCTGCGGCTAAATTAGAAAAGCTTATCACCTTAATTTCCCGCGGTATATTGATACCTAATTCCTGGCAGACCTGATAAGTATTAACAGCTAATTTTTCAACCGCAGCAAATATACCATCCACATTTTTTTCTTTTTCAAGAAAGTCACGGATGGCCTGCCGGTTTTCATCATCATTAAAAGTACACTCTAGTGTCACGTCATTTTCGAGGCCATACATTTCCAACGCTCTTTTATACCCCAATTTTCGCCTGGCGCTGATGGAAAGTGTTCCGGCCATGGATAAAAAGGCGACTTTCCTGCAGCCTGTCTTCAAAAGGTGTTCGGTGGCTTTGAAAGCTGCATCGGTATCATCTGTTGTTATACGGGGTACGTTCAGACTTTCGCATACCCTGTCAAAAAGAACCAAGGGTGTGTTACCCTCCTGGTATGCCTGCAGGTGCTCAAAACTGGTAGTTGTATTCGAAACAGATATCATTAATCCATCTACTCTTCCGTTTCTTAATAGTTGAAGGATATCTTTTTCCCTGGCATGGTCTTCATGGGTCAGGTAGATCAACACATGATAACCTTTCTTTTGCGCAACCGCTTCTACGCCATTCATCACTTGTGAAAAAAAGTTATTTTCTATTTCAGGTACAACCACGGCGATGGTTTTGCTTTTGCTCTTCCTGAGGCTGCTGGCGTGGGGATTGGGCTGAAAGCCTAGCTTTATTGCTAAGGCCTTTACCCGTGCTGTTGTCTCCGGGCTTATTTCATGACTATCTCTCAGTGCCCGTGATACCGTCGACACCGACAAGTTCAGCTCTTCAGCCAGTCGTTTTAAATTTATGTTATCCATCCGGTGGCGTACAGATTTTATTTTAAGCAGCTACCAAATTTAGGTCACAATTTCCAGAAGTAGGTATTTCAAATATAGTGGCTAAACGGCATGCTAATATTGCTGAATAATAGGGCAATTTTTGAAAGCGGTCAGGTCAGCAATATATCTTTATTTGCAATGGGTTAAAGCGACCTTCCAAAAATGACATATCGCCAGGTATATGACCGGCACAAAGGCGGATGGTTTGCGAAGATGATCGGGTATACGTATGGTCTTGCGTGTTGTGCCAATATCAAAAAACCAGGGGACATAACCGGTTACGTGAATTAGAAATGATGATTACCCGTTTGTTATAACTATCACAAATGAGCTACTATGATAAAAACGTTTTTGAGTGTGTTATTGATTTCTTTGACAGCAACTGTTTCCTACGCTAACGATTCAACCAGAGTAATAAAAAAAAATGTATGGCATGATGATAATGCAGGTTTGAAATTACCCGCTGGATTTGGGGCGGCGGTTGTTGCCGACAGTCTTGGTAAAGCCCGTCACATCGTGACAACGACGCAGGGAGCCATCTATGTTAAATTGGATAGACTGTTAGGCGGCAAAGGGATTGTCAGGTTGAAAGACACAAATGGCGACGGCAGGTTTGATGATACAAAAAGTTTCGGCACATATAGAGGCACCGGCATCACCATTAAAGGAGATTATTTGTATGCTTCTTCCAATGACGAAGTATACCGGTATAAGTTGGATAAAAATGGCGAAGTAATAAACCCTGATGACCCGGAACGAATTATTAAAGGCTTAGTCAACGGCAGGCAACACAATACCAAATCGATTGTGCTTGATGATAAAGGGAATATTTACGTTAACATTGGCGCTCCATCCAATTCATGCCAGGAACAGGATAGGGGAAAGGGGTCAAAAGGAAAGGATCCCTGTCCGCTTTTAGATACCGCTGCAGGCATCTGGCAATTCAAGGCAGATAAAGCTGATCAATCATATAATGACGGCGTTCGCTACGCTACAGGTTTGCGCAACGTAATGGGTTTAGATTGGAATTATCAAATTAATGAATTGTTTGTAGTACAGCATGGGCGTGATCAGTTAGATATGTTTCCGGAATATTTTACGGCGCAACAAAATGCAGTGATACCCGCGGAAGAAATGTTTATGATTAAGAAGGGTGCTAATTGTGGATGGCCCTATTGTTATTTTGACGTACAGCAGAATAAAAAAATGCTGGCTCCTGAATATGGCGGCAATGGTAAAACAACAGGCCGGTGTGAAGGAATGGAAAAACCGATTGTAGCTTTTCCTGCACATATGGCACCGAATGCATTATTGTTTTATACGGCTAGTATGTTTCCTGAAAAATATAGGAACGGGGCCTTTGTTGCGTTTCATGGATCATGGAATCGTTCGCCGGAGAAGCAGGAAGGTTTTTATGTGGCATTTGTACCTTTCAAAAACGGAAAACCCAGTGGCGACTGGGAAGTTTTTGCGGATGGCTTTGCTGGTGTTGAAACGGTGATGTCCACCCGTGAAGCAAAGCACAGGCCGTGTGGATTAGCGCAGGGGCCGGATGGCTCTTTGTATGTGAGTGACGATTCAAAAGGCACTATTTATAAAATTGTTTACAAATGCAATTAAAAAACATTCGTGGAATTATGGAAAAGAGAATTATTTTCTTGCTACCGGTATTACTGATTACATTAATTGTTTTTGCTGCGTCGCAGTTACCAGATAAAGCAACCATGGAGAGAGGCAAAAAAGTGTATAACAGTTATTGCATTACCTGTCACCAGGCAGATGGGGGTGGAGTACCACAGCTTAATCCACCGTTGGAAAAAACATCTTATGTATTAGGCAGTAAGACAAAATTGATCCGGGTTGTGCTAAAAGGGATGGATAGTCATGAGGAAATAGACGGGGAAATATACAGCAATACCATGGCGCCCTTCAATTATCTTACTAATCAGCAAATCGCTGATGTACTCACTTATATCCGCAATAGTTTTGGCAACAAAGCTACATCTGTTACACCAGGTGATGTGAAATACGTTCGGGCCAGGACGAAATGATTTATCTATTCACGAAATAGGTTTAGAAATTTTCTTTTGACCTTGCGAGTAGAAAGACTAAATGATAGATTAAAAAGAAAAGGTCGCTGATTTTCAGCGACCTTTCCGGAAAGAAGTGATCCCGCTGGAAGAACACAAATCTGATATCTTGAATTGAAAATTAATTAACCAGGCTTTCTCAAATTTGATGCCCGCTCGAAATAGAGGGGTACATCTTCTGTATCATGGATAAAAGATATTTTTAAATTTTTTGCCAGCGACACCTCCCGGAAACTTGTATAAATATTATGGTAATGAAGAAAGTATCAAGATGAGAAACATTGCTATATGTAGAAATTGTTTCATGAACTTTTGTTTTAGTTGTAATTTTTTTTTGCTGTATGATCTTCGCGAAGTAAGCTGCTGCAAGATCAAAATACCATCGGTATATGTAAAAAACCTTTCAATAAAAAGCGCCGGGAGCTAACAATAAACGGATATTTTTGACGGTAGCGAAACAGCTATTTTTTCGCATCATTTATAAACGGCAATAATACCACCAGTATGTTCAGGCAGATCGGTTTCCTACAGCGTCAACTTATCTTTTCAACTTTGTTGTTTCTCTCTTTTCAGCAGCAACTATGGTCACAGGGAGCAACAAGTTTTACAACCAGCTATTTTAAAATAAATGTTGACAGGTCGGGTTACATCACGCAGATATTAAACCTTAGTAGCAAAACTAACCGCAACTTTAGTAATACAGAAAAAAAATCACCGCTGTTATGTCTTTACAACAGCAGAACCAAAGAATATTTTTATCCGCAAACCTGCAGTTACCAGGCAAAAGAAAAACAATTAACTCTGAAGTATAGCAATGGCTCCGTTGCTCTTATTAAAATTGAACCACAACAAAAATACATCAAGCTTACGCTGAAGGATGTAAGGAACCGGAATGGTATCGATGCAGTTGAATGGGGAACGATTCATACCACAATCAATAACCTGTTTGGTGAAATTATTGGCGTGGCAAGAGATACTTCACGTGCCGTTAACTTTTCGATTGGTTTACTGGCGTTAAATGATATTACCACCGGTGGGCCTGCCAATTCTGTAGGCGACTCAGGCGGAGGTTACTATACCATTCACACACCTGATGCAAAGAGATTTCCATTGCCTGATTCTTTGCACGAAGGTGATCTGTTTACAATGGGTGGTGATGGACGTAATGATGTTGCGTTTTATTCACGCCCCGAAGAATTTTTCCGCATCGTTTCAGGTAATTCCGCATTCATTGATAAGAAAGGAAATGTTTCAATTGCCTATCATGCGCAGGATCGCCGTAGCGAAAAAATGATTCTCTACCCGGCGCCGATAACACTGAAAAAAGAAGATGCACAGCAATCGGAGTTTATAAAAACCAACTATCCCATTCACCAACTTACACAGGCATTACCGGGCATTGATTATATCGGCTCTTCTATAGCACTTTGGGGAGCTCCGGATACAGAAGCGCTTGCTGTTTTAGAAAACATTGTACTCAACGAAAAACTTCCACATCCTACTGTAAACGGAAAATGGATCAAAGATCCTTCGGCTTTTATACCGGATGTAAGTTGGGCAGGAAATTATGACAGTTGTCTTTCTTACACAAGACAGTTAGGTTTTAAAGCTGTACAAGGTGAAGGTCTGGGTGAGTTTTATCCCAACAGGTCCAACAACGGTCATATCAATTGGAAGCTTCCCTATAAAAGCGGCAAACAGGAGATTAAACCCTTTACGGATGAAGCCCTGAAGTATGGTGTTTTATTTGGATTGCATACGTTGAATAATTTTTTACAAAACCGAATCAGCAGTGATGTGAGTCCTGTACCAAACGATAGTCTTTGCAAAGTGTTTACACGAAAATTAGCAAAGCCTGTTACTGCAACAGATACATTGCTGTATGTGGATGATCCAACTTATATGAATGAATATGGCGGATGGGAAGGACATACAGAGAATGTTTTGAAAATAGGGAAGGAACTGATTCATTATAAAGGTGTAAGTGCCGCAGCTCCTTATTATTTAACTGGTGTCAAACGTGGTTACTGGAATACGAAAGCGACCAATCACCAGCAAGGAGCAGTGATTGAAAAACTGATGACCAACTGTTATGGCGGCCTTGCGCCCGATATGTTTTTGCAGGATCAGCTGGCTGTTTATTATGCGCAACTATCGCAGGTAAATACCATGCATTATATTGACCTGGATGGGGAAGAAGGATTTTTATACCAGGGCCATGGTAATTATGCATATAAGCGTTTCTTTAACCGCTTCTTTGAAGAATGTAAAAAACGAAACATTCCTTACATGCGTGTAATGGGTGCAGGTGTTACCGAAGGTGCCTGGCATTATCAAAGTGTTTGGAATGTAGGAGGTGGCACCAACATGTATTTTATCAGAAACCGTAAATGGGCGATAGAAGGCAAAGACATCCGAAATATTGCGTTTGCCAATTACTTTCCTTCCACCTTTGGAATTACGGAATCATTGCGTCCCAATTCCACGGTACAGGAATGGGAAAACCTGCAGGCCCTTTCTGTAGGTGTAGGTGTAACATATATGATGAATCTCTCTGAAAAAACAGTGGAGGCGTGCACGCAGAAATATGCAATTTTCAAAGCGATCCGTATTTGGGAAAATGCAAGAGCAGCAAATGCGTTTACTGCTGCTGTTAAAGCAAAACTGGCCAATACAGATAAAGAATTTCATTTAGAGCAATTAGACGAACGCACATGGAAGTTGTACGAAGTGTGGGATGGCCGTTTTGTGAATCCGGTTCTGTTAACAGCAGACAAACGCAAGTAAGGGTGAAATAAATGTTATCAATGATCAATAACCGCCTGCTATATCCCTCATTAAATGGATAGCAGTACCTTTTTCGCCCTTGTGCATCGGATAAAGATTCCAATGGTCAGCATCTGCCTGTTCAAGATGCCAGTCTTTCGCTGGATCGGCTAACAGTGTTTTAATGCTTCGTGGAAATGCATTGGCAGCTCTTGCATTCTCCCATGTTCTGATCGCTTTAAAAATAGCCTCCTTCTGAGGGCAACTTTCAACGTCCTTCTGATTCAACGTTAAGCTGTAAGTTGTTCCAACTCCCACAGAAATAGCCTGCACATGCTCATAGTCTTCAACTTTTGAATTGGCGGTAATGGGAAAATTGCCTCCCATACCCACCGGGAAATAGTTGGAATAAGTTACATCTCTGAGATCTTTCCCCTGGCTGGTAGTGCTCCCCCATTCACGGGTGTCAACATCGTACAGATTTTTTCCGCCGCCAACATTCCAGATACTTTGATAATGCCAGGAGCCCTCAGATAAAGTAGCCCCGGTAAAACGGATGGAGGGAATACCCAGTGCTGCCGCTCTTTCAAACATTTTACGAAAGAAACGCTTGGCTGAATAATAACCATGTCCATTATTGAACAGAAATTCCTGTCCATCGAAATCGTAATACTGCAGATCGTTGATAAAACAGACATCAGCATAGTACTCAGCAATTTTATCCTGCAACTGAACATTTGGAATGAGTCCGTCATATCCATAATTAATTGTAACCTGGAGTTTATAGATCGTATCTCCATTAGTGTGATTTGATGGGATAGTTTTCCAGTATCCGCGTTTTACATTTAAAAGCCGGTAAGGTTTTTTGTCAGATATGCCCATGTAATGAATAAGCTCCTTGCCAATTTTTATCATATTAAGGTTTTCACAATGCCCTTCCCAACTGGCAATCTCTTCAAGATGCGCGGGGTCATCTACAATAATGATCGTATCTGCAGGATTGATGCTATTTACCAACAAACGTTTTTGCTGATAACACAAACTATCACTTGGGTTCGGACTAGCATCCATGGTTCCGGGAGCCAAAGCGTTGGTAATCGGTGTCCGTCCAATTGTAATGCCATATTTAGCGGCCATATCCGAAAATTCCCTATGCGAAACATTTCCTCTTGTTAACTTCAAGGGCTTCTTCTCAAAATTCTTTCCATCAATAAAGCCATTATTACCCCGATCAGGTCTTAAGAAACCCTGGTCATATAAACTGATTGTTTTAAAACCTAACCTTGAAGTGTAAGAGATAATGCTGTCATACAAGCCGCCACTGGTAATAGCATCGGGAACATAAGCGGCGGGGTCTTTTACCCATTTCCCATTGATAGTTGGATAAGGAAGTTTTTCTGACAATACGATATGCTGAATAACATCCAGCAAAGCGGTACTGTCTGCACTGCCCCATAAGGCTATGGAAGATCCTATATAATCTACACCAGGTAATGGCTGTACTTGCAAATGGTTTGGCTTGTTGGCAGCCATATTGGGGATAAGCGAATAATAAACTTCTCTTTCAAACGAGCGGTCTCTTGATTGATAAGAAAGTGATATTCTTCCTTTTTTGTCCACCAATGCAGCATTGCCATACATTATTCTGTACCATGGTTCTTTGTGAGCATAAAAAGCAACATCACTGATACCATTTCCTCCCAGTGTAAACACCTGTCCTTCGTGCAAGCTGTCAGGCAAAGGAAAACGTTTAACGTCAGGCGTATGAATGATGTATTGAAAGGGCGCTGCGTCTGCAATTGTTTCAGCGATTCCTCCCAGGGTATTATCATTTAAGGCAAGCATACCGATGGCATAGTTTACGGCAGCACTGGTATCTCTTGCCACACCAATTATTTCTCCTAACAGATTATTGATATTGGTATGCAGGGGACCCCATTGAATGACATCAATGTCCTTGCGGTTGATAAGCGATTGCAAGGTTAGTTTAAAATACTTCGCTTTTGTTTCCAGTTTAACGGTTGCTACCGAACCATTTGCATAGGATAAAGTGAATGTTTGTTTACTCTTTGTATAAACTGCTTTTTGTGGTTTGTAATACGTTTGCTTATTGCTACTGTACAAACTTAGTAAGGGCGATGGTTTGTCTGCAGGACTAAACTCCCGGTTAGAACCTTTGGTTATGTTTTTCAAACTGGTAATATATCCCTTCTTGTCAATCCTGATTTTTAAATACGCAGTAGATAATTCTATTTGGCTATGAGCCTTTCCTATAGATAAACAGGTGATAGTTAAGATTAGAAACGCGACTTTTTTTATCGTAGTAAAGTGCATGTTTTTCATATGTCTTTTCAAAATAGAAATGAATGTTTTCGCGGGCCAGTTTAGCTTTTACTTTGGCTCATACTGGTAGCGGGTAGATTATGATGTAACATCTCTTTCTCCCGGGCCAGCATTTTTTCAATCTCTTCCAAACTTTTTCCTTTTGTTTCTATCAGTTTACTTTTAGCGTAGAAAAAAGACAGAAGGCAGAAAAAGGAGAAAATAAAAAACGTTACAGCTATCCCCAATCCATCCCGCATGATAGGAAACAAAAGGTTGACCAACCAATCGGATACCCACATGGTCATAATACAAACCGACAATGCCGTGCCCCGTATATGCGTTGGAAATATTTCGGTGGAGATGACAAACTTTAACGGCCCCAATGAAAGAGAAAAAAACAAAAGGAACAAAATAATACAGCTGAGCATCAACCAGCCGGTGATGTTTAGCGAAAAGCAAATACCGGTTAATGCCAGCGCTATGGCTGCGCAGATGGAACCAAAGAGGTATAAAGGGCGACGGCCCCAGCTATCTACTTTTATAATAGCGATCAATGTAAAAAGTACATTGGCGACACCTAATATTACCTGGTAAAACAGGGCGTCGCTGGTAACGATGCCAGCCGATTTCATAATGGTAGGGCCATAAAAAATAACACCATTAATGCCGCTGAGTTGCGATAGCGCCGTGAGTATCATCGCCAGCGCCAGCAATTTACTTAAAGGCAAACGCATCAGTTCGGCAAAGCCTCCTTTTTTCTGCGATGCCATTTCCTGGATGGCTTTTAATTCAGTTATCGCATTTTCTTTGCCGGAAGTTTTTGTAAGTATCGCCAGTGCAGCATCTGTTTTTCCGTACTGTACCAGCCAGCGTGGGCTTTCAGGTACTATCAACAGTAATAATGCAAATGCCAGTGCTGGAATCACACCCACTAAAAACATACCCCGCCATACATTTTCTATAAACAGCCAATGGACTATTCCGCCATCATCACCTGTATAGGCTGCCGCATTTCTTTGTAAAAAAAGATTGCTCAGGTATGCACATAATATGCCGATCGTGATGGCAAGCTGATAGAATGTGACCAACCCTCCCCGTTTATGCGCCGGGGCGATTTCTGAAATATAGAGCGGTGATACGTTGGATGCCACACCTACTGCCATGCCAGCCAGGATGCGAAAGAAAATCAGCACAGCGTACTCTTTTGAAAATGCGAAACCTGCTGCACTGATGAGAAAAAGGAAGGCAGCAACAAACAAAACCTTTCTTCTTCCTATTTTATCACTGAGGTAACCGGAAAATGCTACGCCAACAATACAACCCAGCAGCGCACAGGAAACAAACAAGCCTTCCTGCGAAGAAGATAATCCGTATTGCAATTTGACAGGTTCGATTATACCGCTAACAACGGCCATATCAAAACCAAAGAGAAAACCTCCCAGCGCTGCAATAGGCGTTATGAGAGCAATAAACCGGTTTGTTTTTGGCTGTGACATAAGCTTTCGTTGTTGGATGATGAATTATATTTTAGTTTTTGTTGTCAATCAGCTCAGCAATATTCATCTTTTACCTGCGCTACTACCACAAAAGCTTTGTCATCGCCTTTGTTTATTATTTCATAATTTCCTGTGGCCGCAGGCACTACAAATGTTTCCGCATAGTGAAAAGTTGAAGAGTTCCCGTTGGCAGTTACGGCTATGCCTGTTCCTTCTACCAGCATGCATACATGACATTGATTATTGGTATTGATTTGAATGCTTCCTGTAAATTCAAACCGGTGCACACTGTAAAAATGTTCTTCATGCGTGGGAAGTTTTATTTTTTTACCACCCTGACATTCTTCTTCCAATATGGGATGCGATACTAATTTCTCAGGCACATATTCAGCTTTCCTGTCGAAGTAAAGGTTTTGCATGCCATGTTCAATATTGATAGGCCGGGGCTGACTGTTGAGATCTAAGCGTAACCAGTCGTACATCTTAAAGGTGAAGATATAAGGGGTGCTACTGATTTCGAGTACAAGGTTGTTTTTCCCGGAAGCATGTATTGTACCATTGGGAATAAGAAATAAATCATGTTTATGTGCCGGTAGTTTTTGTACGTATTTTTCTATCTCCATCTCAATGCCCTTTTCCTGCGCATCGATCAATGCAGTTTTAAATTCTTCCGGGTTGATGGAATCCTGGAAACCCAGGTAAACAGATGCATCTGGCTCGCAGTCGAGAATATAATAGGTCTCATCCTGTGTAAAATTTTCGCCGAAATGTTCTTTAATATAAGCGGGCCTCGGATGGCATTGAACGGAGAGATTGCCGCCGTCAAACGTGTCAAGAAAATCAAAACGGATAGGGAATTCTGTTCCAAACCTGGTGGCTGCTTTACCAAGTAATTTTTTATTATCCGAGTAAAGCAGAAAATCAAAGGAAACTTCCAGTAAATTTTTTTCTCCTTCTATTACAATTCCGTTTTCGGGAGTGATCAGTTCAAAAGACCATGCATAGTTTACTTCATCCTGGTTCAGTTGCGGGATGTGTTTTTTCATCCAGTCACCGCCCCACACACCGGGCTCAAACCAGGGCCTTGCCCGAAAAGGCTGTTGCAGCATTTGGTTTAGTGTGGCCCTGAATGCATCACCATTCATCCAGGTAATTTCATCTATTCGCTGCTCATCAATAATGCAATCGATATGTGAAAGCAATTTCGCCTTATGTTTGTTCAGCACCGGCCAATCAACGAAATAGAAACGCTTATACATCTGTGTGCTTTCAGCTGCCTCTTCGGCACCAAGGTTGGTAATGCTGTCCGCTCTCATCCGGAATTGAATTTCGTTTTTGGGGACATCAACATATAGCAGCTTTCCTTTGATGCCGGTTAGTGCGGCTCCTGTTCCGTAAATAATATTTATGTCTGCAGCTGGATCAGGAGTGATGAGTTTTAATTTCTGTTCATTAAAAAAATCTGGCAGGCTGCCTGTGTATTTTGTTCCGAATACCGGATCATCACCATTTAAACTGTCGGTAATCATGGCATGAATTTCATCAGCCGGTTTAAAACAGGTATTGATATTATACCAGAATATTTTTTTGTTGTTGCGGCTTAATTCAGTATGCAGTTTTTCCCTGAATGTTTCCCATAGCACACCGCCATATCCATCAATGACAATTACTTTTTCATTACTTATTTCTGCTGCAAGGGTATCAAAGCCTTTGTAAACTTTTTCCCCGGATGAAAATGAGGGATAGATATCATAAATGCCGGTATCATTTGGTGTTACAGTGGTCGGTAAAAGTTCCTGCGAAGTTTTTCTCATGATCTTTTTGCTGGTTGAAAGTTTCTCATTGCCGGCTATAATGGCTGCGCCGGTAATAATGCAATCTTCCGTGTTTTCACACAGTACAATATTTATTTGATTGGCCATGACACTTATTTCTTTTTTTAGTGAAGACCCAAACAGGGAAAATGCTTTGGCGATATTTCCGCCAATGACCAGTTCATCGCATTGAAATTTTTGTAGCCAGGGGAGTAGAAAGCGCCCAAGATTTTCTCCTAATTGATTCATTACAGCTTGTGCTTCACCAGAACCGGACTTAACCAAATCCTTTACGTTAGAAATAGTGGCTCCGGTGATTTGCGTATAGGCGTTCAGTATCCAGCGGGTTGAAAAATAATCGTCAGCTTTTGCATCCAAAAAATCCTGGTCATAAAATGCGCCGGAGGGGGGAATGTCAGGATATGAATGCAACAATTCGCTATCCAGCATAAAGGCAGATCCGAAACCGGTGCCCAGGGTAATGAATAGGGTTCGTTTGCTAGTGAGACGATGCAGGCTATAAGCGCCGGTGGCAAAACAGTACGCATCATTGTAAAATTTGAACACGGTATTGTGAAGCCCTGTAACATCTTCTAACGCCTGCCTAATATGCAGGCCAAATGTTTTCTCAAATTTTCCTCCTACATTGGTAATGGCGCTGATGCCATTTTCATAATCGAAAGGACCGGGGAAAGCAATGCCTACGGCGTCGATTTCCTGCACCGTGGCCCTGAGTTCTTTAATACAATTACTTAAGGTAATAACAATGTTACTGGCGCTGTCATGGGAGTCAAGCGTTAACCTTTTTTTCAAAGAGGGCTCCCAACTGTCTTCGGTTTTACCGATAACAGCGGCGGATATATGACTGCCGCCTACGTCTATTCCTATTCTATTCCTATTGATCGACATTTATAGCTGTACTTTTTTAGTCTATTTTTCAGTAAAGGTATCACTGCGATAGTGTTCAAATTATCGGGCATTCACAGAGCGGTTATTTGAAAGTAGTCTCCGATTCATTATCAATATCAGGTTAATAATATGTTCATATGTACAAACATATTATTAAATTCGATTTTTGCCAAAAATATATTCTCAAGGGTGGTGATGGGAGGAGTGTAAGATGAAATGAAATTGTTAAGCTGGAATGTTTACCGGCAAGGTGATGTTGATGGAAAAAATTCAAAAGCCTTCCCTAAAATGTAGGGTAAGTAAATTGAAGTGAACGAAAAATTTGATTATTGGTTTATGCTGCTAAAAAATAGAAGTTTGATTTTGAAGCAATCTATTGTAACCTGTTATACAAGAAATAAAAGACTTCCAGCAATTCTGATAGAAATAGATTTATTGTTCTCTTCTGCTTTCAATTGAATAGATAAAACTATCGGCTCTGTAGAATCCTAAATTATATTCTATCGGACGTTCTGCCTGGTCATAAACAAACCTTTTTCTGAATAAGACGGGGCTTCCCGGCTCGAGTTGTAATTTACCTGCTAAAAATTTATCGGCTGCTCTTGCACTTATTTCTTCTTTGGAAAGATTTGCAACAACCTGGTAATCCTTTTCCAGAATTTCATATAATGGTCTTTTGAAATCCTCTTCTCCTGTAAGCCCGATACGCGGATGGAAAAAAGACACAAAGTAAACAAATGGTCCTTCCGGCCGTCCTCTTAATCTTTCTAACTTTAATACTTTCTTGTTTCCCCGTATTTCAAAAAAATTGGCTACAGTTTCTTCAGGTTTGACCCAGCTTAGGTTAAGCTCAAAATTTTTTATGGGTATTCCCCGTATAGTCATTTCCTGCGAGAAGCTCAGCCAGCTCAACGCTTTTGAGCTTACTATGTTGTTGACTTTGGTGCCAAACCCTTTTTTTCTTACCAGCAGACCTTCATATACCAGTTTATTGATCGCCTGTCTCAACGTTCCCCTGGAGATATTAAGCTTTTTAGCAAGCTCAATTTCATTGGGCAGGTGTTTACCTTTCACATACTGGGGCTGTTTGATGATCTTTCTAAGCAGTTCCTCTGTCTGAATGTGCAATGGGATTGGGCTCTTATGGTCAATTGTAAAGGTCATAGTATTTATAAAGGCACAATATTACTTTTTTTTGGGGCAGTTTGGTAAAAGTAAATCGGGCAGGTGAAAAAAAAGCAGGAGATTTATCAATTATATGTTTATATGTATATACATTTGATAAATGAGTTTTGGTCAATTTTTAAATACGGGTTTTTTTGAGGCAAAAAGATCGGCAGGCGTTATTATATCCGTAATTGAAGCAAGGAGCAATGCAAAACAGAATATCTATATACAGTCGGTATCGTTCAATAAAAAGAAAGTAGACAACTGTTGGATCGACCGGAAAAAACTTACAGAAGGCGGTGTATTGCTATTTGATATGGGATCACAACCCAATACTGCTTTCGGTATTGATACGCCTCCGCCTTCGATGAGTACCGATAAATAGAATGGTTGAAAGGTTGTTAACCCTGATCGGGTACTACAATAGCTGGAATAGGTTGTATTGAGGATTGACAAACTTTATCAGCTTTTATCTCAAAATAGATTGTTTGATTAAAATTTTGATTGTAATGCCAGGAATGAAAATTTTATTGCTTCTTATTGTATTATCAGCATCAGCAGCAATTGCGCAGGAACGAAAAGAAAACAACCAGCCCAATTCAAAAGTAACAGACATATGGGTGGTATTTAAAACCCATTTCGATCTTGGATTTACAGATCTGCCGGAAAATGTATTTAAGCGGTACCGTGAAGAAATGATGGATAATGCATTAAAGGTGATTGAGAACAGCGCTACTCTTCCAAAGGAAAAACGTTTTGCCTGGACCGTTTCCGGATGGCCTTTACAGGCGCAGATACTCGGCCCGCTTCAAACTCCTGAGCGAAAAGCCAGAATTGAAAAAGCAATAAAAGCAGGAACGCTGGTAGTACACGGGCTTCCGTTTACAACGCATACCGAGTCGTTAGAATATGAAGACCTGGTGCGGGGATTGGGTTATTCCTCTGCTGTTGCAAGGAAATACGGGCTTCCCTTACCCATCAGTGCAAAAATGACAGACGTGCCCAGTCATTCCTGGATCATGCCTACCTTGTTGAAACATGCAGGTATCCAATTTTTACAATTGGGTTGTAACCCGGCCAGTCAGTACCCCCGTTTCCCCGAATTGTTCTGGTGGGAAGGAGCAGATGGTTCGAAGATCTTATGCAATTACACTGCCTTATATGGTTCTGATATCCGGCCAACCGCAAACTGGCCTTGCAGGAATTACCTGGCTATGCAAATGACAGGCGACAATCATGGCCCACCCACATCACAGGAAATCGACAAACTTTTGGCTTATGCAGAAAAGGAATTGCCAGGTGTAAAAATTCATTTTGGTACACTGGATGATTTTGCCAAAGCTGTTTTAGCTGAGAAACCTCAGCTGCCTACGGTTAAAGGCGATTGTCCTGATACCTGGATCCAGGGACTGCAATCAAATCCGCAGGAAACAAAAATTGCAAGAAATATCCGTCCACTGGAATCAACACTTGATGGGCTGAATACACAAATGAAATATTGGGGTATACCCGTTGCATCTGTTGCAACAAAGCTGGCAAAAGCCTATGAACAAAGTCTTTTGTATGGCGAGCACACCTGGGGAATGAATGCGGAATATGGCCCTCGTTACAGCTACGGAGATGCATGGAAAAAATGGATGGAGGAGGCAGCGGCAGAACCTATCCCGGAAAACGGCAACTATGCAGCGCTGAAAAACAGCAATGCTCATACTACATCAACCGGGAGTAAAAGAAAATGGCTTCGTTCTTATGATGATAAACGACAATACATCCTTACAACCAATGATATTGTAAGTAAAGAACTCAATACACATCTTGACCTGCTTGCAGCTTCTGTTAATAAGAAAGGGAAACGTGTTGTTGTATATAACCCGCTACCCTGGAAAAGATCGGGAATGATTGAAAACCCCTGGGAGAAAGGAAAATATTTTTATGTAAAGGATGTGGAAGCTTCTGCTTACAGTACGTTCTCTTTTGATGAATTAAAAGAAGGAGCTATTGCCAGCGATGAGCAAACTGTTTTCAGCACTCCTTATTTCAAAGTGGTTTTTGATTTAGAAAAAGGAGGCATCGCCTCTTTAATTGAAAATTCAACCGGTCGTGAATTGGTTGATCAATCATCGAAGTATGTGATGGGCCAGTTCTTGCATGAGCGGTTCAGTACAAATGAAGTTGACAAATGGTTTAATGCATACAGCCGCATCAAAGACGGATGGGGATTAAATGATCTTGGTAAACCCGGTATGATCAATGCAGAAAAAGCGCCTTATTTAACCTTTACTCCCAATGCCTGGAAAATAAATGTCACGCATTCTGCTATTGCAGATATTGCTACGCTGACGGCACTAGCGACCAACGGCTATGCAAAGGGTTATACGTTGATCTTTACGTTTCCACGCAATGCTGCTTATGTTGATGTAGAATGGACAGTAGAATCAAAAACACCCGATAAACAAACAGAAGGAGGGTGGCTTTGTTTCCCATTTAAAGTAGAGAAACCAACTTTCACTGTTGGCAGACTCGGAGGTCCCATCAATCCTGCAACAGATATTATAACGGGCACTAACAGACATCTCATGGCGGTAACGACAGGCGTATCTATTACACAGGCCGATCAATCGGGTGCAGCACTTGCATCAAAAGATGCACCATTAGTGAGCCTTGGAGAACCCGGCTTATGGAAGTATGCCATGGATTATACACCAACTACTCCATCTGTATTTGTGAATCTTTACAATAACATGTGGAATACCAATTTCGCTTTGTGGCAGGATGGTTCATGGAGCGAGAAAGTGCGTATCTGGCCTGTTGATAAACACACGCAAACAGTTTCAAACCTGGTTCAACACTCATGGGAGGCCCGTTTGCCATTATTAACTGGTGTGGCAGACGGTGCACCTGGAAAATTGCCCGTTAAGCAGAATGGAATATCTGTTTCAAGGGGCGGTGCATTAATAACAGCATATGGTGAAAACCCTGGCGGCAATGGAACCATCCTTCGTTTGTGGGAGCAAGCTGGTGTTTCTGGCCATTGTACAGTGAAATTGGGTAATGGTAGTAAACTGAAAGCAGTGCAGCCAATTGATTTGCGTGGAAATAAAACCGGTAAAAAAATAATCGTGAAGAACGGAGCTTTTGATTTTTACCTGGGCAAATATTCACCTGCATCGTTCCTGCTTGTTTATTAAGCTGAATAAAATTGACCACAATATTTTTTTACAACAACATGCAAAAAATACATTTCCTGAAAACCGTTATCATTTTCCTGCTGCTGTGTTGCAGCTACTTCGTTTATGCAGGGCCGGGCAGTATTGCCAATAAAGCAAGCATAACAGCTTCATCTGAGATTAATGAAAAGGGAAAAGCTGCGAATGTTATTGATGGCATTATACGAACCGATGGTAAAGGCGAGTGGATATCCAAAAGCGGTGTTACTTTTTGGGGATATATCGATTATCCATGGATACAATTAAATTGGGAAAAACCACAATCCATCAATAAAATTATTTTATACGACCGTGCTACCGGGGCTGCACATAATGCCGGCGGCACACTGATCTTCAGCAATGGTACAAGGCTGTCTGTTTTTGAAATACCTAACAACGGCGCTCCTAAAATAATTTCTTTCCCCGAACAAACCATTACCTGGGTTCGTTTTGAAACAACCGATGCCGATGGACCTGCTATTGGTTTATCAGAAATAGAAGTGTATCCATCGCCTGCACAAATTACTGATCCTGTTGAATGGGCTGATCCCTACATTGAATCGGCACGCGGCCGTTATTTTTATTTTGCTACCGGCAGTCAGCCATTTGGGATGATCAGCGCTGCTCCATTAACCCGTAACAAAAATCAATATGGTGGTGGGTATAATTATAATTCAACAGAAGTGCTGGGTTTTCCGCAAGTGCATTGCTGGATGCTTTCAGGCATTACGCTGATGCCAACAACAGGTACCGTTGTTCCCAATAATGGAGAGCAGGGATGGAAGTCGAAATTTTCACACGAAGCAGAAATAGTACAACCGGGTTACCATCGGCTGTATCTTGATAATTACGATACCTGGGTGGAACAAACAGCCGGCGACCGGGTAAGTTTTTATCGTTTTACTTATGCCAAAGATGCGTTTACAAATGTGCTGATTAATTTGGGTGGTTATTTAGGGGAGGCTACGATGAATGATGCAAGAGTGCAAAAAATAAGCAACACACATATAGAGGGCTCGGTGAATACAACGGGCCGGCTATGGGGTGGCCCGGAGAATGTGCGTATTTATTTTGCCATTGATTTTGAAAAGCCCTTCGAAAAATTAATTGGCTGGGATGGTAAACAGGAATTGCCGGATGTAACAACCTTAACCGGAACGCCGGAGAAAACAGCAAGGCACACCGGCCGGATGAGTTATTACGATGCACCCACAACCGGTGTATCGGCACAATACCATGTAAAAGCCGGCGAAACCGTTCAGATGAAAGTGGCTGTTTCATTTACCAGTGTTGAAAATGCACGGCTCAACCTGGAATCGGAATGCAAACACTGGAGTTTCGATCAACTGCGTGCAACATCGCAAAAAGAATGGAACGAAATGCTGGGTCGTATTGCAGTAAAAGGTGGCAGCAACGATCAAAAGAAAAAATTTTATACCGACTTGTGGCATGTATTGCTGGGCCGCCATAAACTGGATGATGTGTCTGGCGATTATCCCGATAACACCGAAGGAGAAAGGCGTGGAAGTTTTACCGTGAACACAAAATTTAAAATCCGCACATTGCCCAAAGATCGAAACGGTAAAGTGAAATTTCACATGTACAATTCGGATGCGTTTTGGTTAACGCAATGGAATTTGAATGTGCTGTGGGGATTGGCCTGGCCCGAAGTGCTCGACGATTTCGCAGCATCGTTGGTTCAATATGCTGAAAATGGAAAATTGCTTCCAAGAGGTCCCTGTGGTGGCGGATATTCTTATATCATGACCGGCTGCCCGGCTACCAACCTCATCACATCTGCTTACCAAAAAGGAATTTTTACAAAGAAACCTGTTGCAACAGCCTATGAGGTAATGAAACAAAATCATGCACCGGGTGGGATGATGGGAGAAAAGGAAGAAATGGAATTTTATATCAAAAATGGTTATTACCCATCGAATGCAGGCATCACGGTTGAAATTGCTTTCCAGGATTGGGCATTGGCTCAAATGGCGCAAAAATTAGGTAAGAAAAAAGAGTATAATTATTTCTTCCGGCGCTCACAAGGCTGGACAAAACTCTTTGACAATGATCAAAAATTGATCTTTCCTAAAACAAAAGAAGGAGCGTGGGTACATAAAAATCCTTTGGATGGTAACGGTTGGGTAGAGGCCAATGCCTGGCAGGCAACATGGTCGGTTTCGCATGGCATCCATCAGCTGGCCAACATGATGGGAGGTGCCGATACGCTTTGCAAAATGTTGAATTTTGCTTTTGAAAAAGCGAAAGACCAGGATTTTGTATTTGGTTATGGAGCGGGTTATGTAAGCTATGCCAATCAACCGGGCTGTTCGAATGCGCATGTGTTTAATTATGCCGGGCGTCCTGATTTAACGCAATACTGGGTGCGGAGAGTAAATGAGCAGGCTTATGGTGCTGTTACACCCGATAAAGGATACGGTGGTCACGATGAAGACCAGGGACAGATGGGTGGTGTGAGTGCTTTAACATCTATCGGGTTGTTTAGCCTCAACGGAAATTGTTCCATCAATCCTGTATATGATATTACCAGCCCTGTTTTTGATGAAGTCGTCATTAAGCTTAATAATGATTACTACCCCGGAAAAGAGTTTGTAATTAAAACACATAACAACTCCAGGGCAAATTGTTATATACAAAGAGCTACATTAAACGGTAAGGACCACAACCAATTTTTCTTTTCGCATGCCGATTTTCAGAACGGAGGTGTTTTGGAATTATGGTTAGGTGAACAACCGAATTTATCCTGGGGCAAAACATTACCACCTGTAATGAGTAAGTAATAATGGTTTAAATGCTTATTGAATAACCGATACAGGCTAATTGCCAAAAATCAAAGCATATGAAAATAAAGAAGTGCTCCTTACTGTTCTTATTTCTGCTTCCTGCTTTTATTGCGATCGCACAAGTAAAGAAAACAGGCGACGCAATCCTTGTTGAAAAAATAAAGAGCAATCAATATTTCGCGTTTGTAAAAGCCAAAGCGTTGGAAGTAATGAGAACAGGTTTTAACGCGGGTGATGGTTACCGGGAAGTGTGGATCCGTGATTACAATACATTTATTAAGTTGGCAGCGCAAGTGTATTCAAAAGAAGTGTTGAAAGAGAACCTGTTGGTGTTTTTTAGAATGCAGGGCGATGACGGGAATATAATTGATGGGTTTACTCCGGCAGAAAAAATCAAAAAAGGCGAAACCGATTTTTCTTATTCAAAACTGGAGCCTCGTTATGCCGGGCATAAAAATACGGTAGAAACCGACCAGGAAACATCATTGGTACAAGCAGTTTACAAATACATTCAACTTACAGGCGATAAAACAATTTTAAACGAAAAGGTTGGTGATAAAACGGTAAGTGAAAGATTGGTGTGGGCAATGGAGTTTTTGATGAACCACCGGTTTAATGGGCAATACGGATTGATCATTGGCGCTACCACTGCTGATTGGGGCGATGTGCAACCGGAGCATGGCTGGGGCGTAGACCTGGATAACAATACGCATCCTGCAATTGATATTTATGATAATGCCATGTTGATTGTTGCGTTGAACAATTTGATGGAAATAGATCCTTCCTCAAAGAAGAAATGGAACAAAGTGAAAGACAATATCGCTAAGAACTGCAGAAAGCACCTGTGGGATAAACAACAACAAAAATTCATTCCGCATATCTATCTGAAAGGTTCCCCTTTCCCTGCTGATTTTGATGAAAATAAAATCTATTATTTCGGCGGAACAACAGTTGCTATTGAAGCCGGGTTGTTAAACAAGCAGGAAATAAAAGCATCACTGGAAGAGATGAAGAAAAGAGTGCAACAGGCTGGTGCAGCTTCCATCGGGCTTACTCTTTATCCTCCTTACCCCGAAGGTTATTTTGCTAATAAAATTATGAATCCCGTTTACAGTTACCAGAATGGCGGCGACTGGACATGGTTTGGAGCGAGAATGATACAGCAATTAGTGAAATACGGTTTTACAGAAGACGCTTACGAACAAATACAACCCATGGTAAAACGTGTACAGGACAATAATGGTTTTTATGAATGGTACTCGGTTGATAACAAACCGCGTGGTTCGGGTACATTCAGAGGTGAAGCTGGTGTTTTATATACGGCTATTAGGATGATGGAGAATTTGAAGTAGCAAAGTACATTTAGTTTACCCGGCACAATAAAAGTCTACTGTACAAAATCAAAGAAACAATCTAATTATTTGAACTGATAAATTCTAATTTATGAAAAGAATTATGTGTTTCGTGGTTTTGTTCTTGTGTGGGTTTTTCATAAAGAGTGTTGCACAAAAGACAGTTTGGAATATAGGAAAAGCTGATAAATCATCCAACGAATTTGCTTTGGCGCCGGATAAATTCAAGGATTT
The DNA here is from genome assembly GCF_029360765.1 of Terrimonas pollutisoli. Taxonomy (GTDB): domain Bacteria; phylum Bacteroidota; class Bacteroidia; order Chitinophagales; family Chitinophagaceae; genus Terrimonas_B; species Terrimonas_B pollutisoli. The sequence continues at coordinate 33,451 of NZ_JARKNA010000017.1, forward strand.
TGTGGAACATGATTTTGGTTATGAAGACAAGTTTTATTTAATCAGGTATTCAAAAGAAAAAGACAATTTTCCTTATGTGCTTCCGGGACCGGTTGATACATGGGGAGGTACCTGGCCCACTTCAGGATGGAGGACAAATCAAATTAATATTTTATTTGGAATTAAAAATGTACCGGCAAACGGAGAGTATAAATTAGTTATTAAACTCACCGATTATGCAAAGAAATTCTTGCCTTTGATTAAAGTAGTCATTAATAACCAGGAGGAAATGATTCAATTAACAGCACCTGGTTATGATGTAAAGAGACAACCCTCGCCAGGACTGGCTGAACCCTATATTGATACGGCATCCATTACCGGAAACTTATCAGCTGCAACTTCGAAAACACTTGAAATTCCCATTAGTCCTTACGTGATTAAAAAAGGCGGTAACAAGGTGACCATAACAGTATTGCAAGGCTCCTGGATAATGTTTGACCAGGTTCAGATGATTGGTACTAAATGTAAAATAGAAAAACCGGCGAAATTATTTGTTTGCAATGTTGAACCTGCAAATTATACCTTAGACAAAGATGGTAAAGAAATTCAGCCGCTGTTAGTGAACGTAGAGCATTTGTCCGGAGAATCAGCAGTGAGGGTTGAAGTGGATGGTGAGAATGTATTCAATCAAACTGTCGAAGAAGGGAATTACATATTTGAAGTTCCCATGCCTGCGGTTTCTGCACCAACTCAAAGCAAGTATAAAGTTTTTGTGGGCCGTAAAGTTGTTGAAGAAGGTATAGTTAACCGTTCGAAGCAAAATCCGCAAACGCCGGCTGATTATGTTGATACCCGGATGGGTACTGGACATTCACGATGGATGATTGCACCCGGCCCATGGATGCCGTTTAGTATGGTTAAGATGAGCCCGGACAATCAAAATGCAGGTTGGCAGGCGGGGTATGAACCAGCTTATGAAAGCATAGGAACGTTTAGTCATATTCATGAATGGACACTGGGCGGGTTAGGAATTTTTCCAACAAATGGGAAGTTGAAAATAAATATGGGTGATGAATTGAATTGCGTTCCGGGCTATCGGTCAGCAATAGATAAAAAGTCGGAAGAAGCGCCTATTGGTTATTATAAGGTTCTCCTTAAAGATTACAATATCAAAGCTGAAATTACGTCGACCACCCGTTGCGGTTTTCAAAAGTTTACTTTCCCTGGAAACAGCGATGGTTCCCGGATCCTTGTTGACCTGCATATCCCAGCAGAGTATGATTACCAGTTAAAAAAAGTTTTTATCCGGAAAACCGGTGACAACAGGATAGAAGGTTACTCTCATCAACTCTCTCCACAGGTTTGGAGCAATGATGCCGAACAAGATTATACCGTCAACTTTGTCATCGAGTTTGATCAACCCATAAAAAAAATGGGGCGGTGGATAAATGGTGAAATTAAATATGAAGAGATAATTGACGTAAAAGACGTTAAAGATGCCGGAATTTTTTTAGAATTTGATACGAAAGCAAATCCTGTTGTCCAGGTACGTTCTGGAATTTCTTTAGTAAGCATTGCCAATGCGAGTGAAAATTTAGAAACTGAAATAGCCCGTCCTTTCAATTGGAACTTTGATGCTGTTAGAAATAATCAAAAAAATGTTTGGAACGATATCTTCAACCGGGTTAAAATCACCACGACAAACAGGCTTGAGAAAATTCGTTTTTACAACGCGATGTACCGGTCAATTTGCAGTAGAAATAGCTGGAGTGATGTAAACGGCGAATGGAAAGGAACGGATGGCGCAATCCAAAGACTCAAAAGTAAAGATGAGGTTGCTTTGGGATGTGATGCTTTTTGGAATACGTTTTGGAATTTAAACCAGTTCTGGAATCTTGTCACACCGGAATGGAGCAGTAAATGGGTAAAATCTCAATTGGCAATGTATGATGCATACGGATGGTTAGCCAAAGGACCGGCAGGGATGAACTATATCCCTGTTATGGTGGCTGAGCATGAAATTCCCATGATGGTTAGCGCTTATCAAATGGGTATACGAGATTTCGATCCGAAAAAAGTTTTGAACGCGGCTGTTAAAATGCAAACTACGCCGGCACAAAAAGTATTTACCGGCTTTGCGGGCAACAGGGATCTTAAAGCCTACCTGAAATATCATTATGTTCCGTCAGATTCAGGCCGTTTCTCCAATACGATGGAGTATTCCTATGACGACTGGTGCGTGGGACAGTTAGCAAAATCTATGGGAGATTCATCGCTGTATCGAACCTACAACGATAGAGGTTATTGGTGGAAAAATGCTATTGATACAAATGGATATTGCCATATGAGATTAAGCAACGGAGAGTGGACCAAAGATTTCAATGCTTTCCGCAGTGGCGCCAATGAACATTATGTTGAAGGAAATGCATGGCAACTTACATTCTTTGTTCCACAGGATGTGCCGGCATTAATCAGCATAATTGGTAAAGATGAATTTGTAAAAAGATTGGATTGGGGGTTCACGCAAAGTGAGCCATGGAGATACAATGGAATGAATGATCAATATTGGGACTATCCGGTGGTACAGGGCAATCAGCAATCCATGCATTTTGCTTTTCTCTTTAACTGGGCAGGTAAACCCTGGTTGACGCAAAAATGGAGTCGTTCTGTTCTTGAACGTTATTATGGAAATGGAATTACTAACGCCTATCTTGGCGATGAAGACCAGGGGCAGATGAGTGCCTGGTTTGTAATGGCGGCAATAGGGCTGTTTCAAACAGATGGAGGAGCCAGGTCAACTCCCATCTATGAAATAGGAAGTCCGCTGTACGAAAGGATCGAAATAGATTTGGGAAAACAATATGGAAGAGGAGAGAAGTTTGTTATCATAGCGCACAACTCCAGCAGGCGTAATAAATATGTGCAAAAAGCTACACTGAATGGTAAGCCTTTAAATTCTTTCTTTTTTCCAGCCAGTGAATTGCTTAAGGGCGGTGAATTAGAATTGGAAATGGGGCCCGAACCAAATAATGATTGGGGAGTGAATTAACATCTTCTTATTTGATTGTCGCCTGATAAAAAATATAAATGTTGCTTCCGTTTATTTTTTCAGGATCCTTTCAATAATAAGTTCTCCAACTTTTTTTCCTTGCGCAGCTCCGGCTTCAACGCCGGTGCGGTAATGAATACCACCATATACACGGCTGATGGATGCTTCAGTTGCTGCTTCCTGGAAAGAATTAAAATGCCGTTGCATGCCAATATACCTAAGGTCACTTGTATCCTGGAAGGAAAAATTATTCCCATATATATGTGCTAACACTGTAGAGGCCGACGCAGTAATAGCACTATGCCCGCTGGTATATTCGGGAAACGGTGGTGTTTGCAAAAAGGGAACAAAGCTGTTATCTATGTGTTCATTGATATACGTTACAGGACGCACTACATTGCTCCTGTATTTTTCATCCCAGCATGCAATAAATGCATCATACAAAGCAATTGCTGTCATTGCATAACCTTTCGCAATTTGAACCGGATCGGCATTTGTTTGTTTGGCCGCAATGGCTGCAATGCCCATCCAATGCCCGCCCGGTGTAATTTTTTTTGTGGCAAACATCAGGTGTCCCGAATGTTCAATCACAAAAGGATTGTCGTCCCAGTAGCGTGCAATAGCCTTTTGCTCTCCCGTTAAGTTTTTATTGATCGTATATACTTCTTTTGCATTTTTATAAAAAAAACTATTAGTATCTGTACTAAACAAAGGAGGCCTTGGCGGCATAAATTGTGAAGCAGAATCCAATACCATTGTTTTCATTGTATTCCAGCACCACTCTACGCCGTCTAAATAATCGGGTGGGGTAGGCCTCCATTTCCCGGGATCTTTACTCCCTAAGTGTTTTGGTTTCCCCCTTGATGCCAGGTAACCGTCATTCTTTGCTCTTGCCAGTATTACTTTGGCGATAGTATCGCCAAATGCAATGGATCGCTGATAAGTAGCATCATCTAAATTTTCTTTAAACGTATTGTACACAAAATCTTCATGCGTTTTCAGGGAATCAACAGAAAAGACTTTGATGTTGCGGGTTACTGTAAAAAAGGCCTTGGAAGCAGCCAATGTGTAATCATAAGACTTTCCTTTTTCAGGCTCAGGCATTTTTGCAAAACCATGCAATTGCTCCGCAATGGAAGCAGTCCCTTCTTTACTAAACCGGATGGCTTCATAAGAAGCTAACGAAGTATACACATAAAGCCGGGCCGCCACAGGCGGTGTAAATACATCATAAATAATCACCTCGGTTAACAGGTCCTGGTTTTGATGTAAGATCTCTGCATCCGGTATATTCGTACTTGTTTTTTTCTGACTACAGCTAATGAATAAAATAATAAAGCCGGTCAACAAATAGAGGCCCGCAATTTTCTTTCTCATCTGTTTTTTTGTTTTAGCAGGATGGAGTTTGGTAGTATAAATTTTTCCTTCTCCATTTATCGGTTAAAAAGATAATGTCCTGGTTTTTCTCTTACTGTCGGTAATTGCTACCGATTTCACATTACTGCCAATACGCAAGAATCTTGCTGATTGCGAGAGAAAGGAAGAACCATAGTAAAACTCCTGTCTTTGTTTTTTACCATCAGCAAATGCAATGTCTGCAGTTATGTCAGTTGGTTGCAAGGGTACATGCCTGGCTTCTTTTTTCAATTCAAATATTGTTAATGGCCCCCGGTTTTGGGTGGCAGCCAGCAGGTATTTATCATTTTTACTTTTCAATTTTATCAATGCCTTTCCATTGCCCGGAATAAAGATGCCGCTTTCAAGAATGGATTGAGGAACAAAATTTCCTTTACCATCTCCTTTCAGCATCAATCCATTTAAGGCATCGTAACGACCTACTGATACGTCGGTGCCATAGTCATTAGTAGTTATCACTACGTCAAGGTTACCATCTCCGTCAAAATCATCGGCTACCATTCCATTCAGTGCCGACAGCTGAGCTTTAAAGGGTAACGGTACCAGGGTGAATTTTCCGTTCCCGTCATTTCTGCAATAAGAGGAACTGAAAGTATTTGCTTTTAATTTGAGTACACCATTCCATTGCTCCGGCGTAAACAATTGATCCATTGTAGCGGTGGCATACGATTTATAGTTTTGGAATTTTGATCGTGTCCCGATGATTTGTTTTATCATATCGTCTCGTCCCGGGGCGGGAAATTCTTTTTTGGTGGTGTCGCTTTGGCTTGCCTGAAGGTATAAAGCAGGAATAGCATCGTAGCTTCCGTTGTTATCGAAATCTTTTGCATACACAGCCGCCGGATATTGTTCGGTTGCTTTATAAAATGAATTGTGTCCAAGATTGCCTGTTATGAAATCAATATCGCCATCGTTATCAAAATCACCAGCGGTTAAGCTGTTCCACCAGCCAGTTTGATCGGCCAGTCCCGTTTTGTTTGTTACGTTTTTGAATATGCCTTTTTCATTTTTTAAAAACGTTAGTGGCATCCATTCTCCCGCCAGCACAATGTCGGGCCATCCGTCATTGTCAAAATCTGTACAGAGAGCATCACATACCAGGCCTATATTATTGAATTCTTTGGCTACCTGACCCGTGACATCCACAAATTTTATTTGCCCGTTCTTCGAATCATTGCGGTAAATAAAACTTGAGACGGGTTTAGGATAATGCCAGGGATTTACCCGTCCGGCAATAAACAAATCAAGGTCGCCATCCCTATCATAATCCATAGCTCTTGCGCATGATTTGCTGGTATAATTCTGAGGTAGCACCAATGAATCGGTTTTAAAATTTCCTTTACCGTCATTGATAAAAAATTGATCCTGGTAAGCGATGGTGTTGGATTTACTTTCATAACCACCATGCGCTAAGTAAAGATCAAGGTCTCCATCTCCGTCAGCATCAAACAAGACTGTTCCCATATCCTGGAACTGTACATGGATATTTTCAACGGGCCGCACAATCGTTTTTTGCCGAAACGAACCATTGTCCTGTTGCAGTAAAACAGCAGCACCTGACGAAGAATTGCCGCCAACGATGATATCATCCAATCCGTCGCCATTCAAATCTCCTGCTGCGAGTGAAGGCCCGTATTCCGAAAACTTGTGGGGTAATATTTTTTGAATATTGAAATCAATATAATCTGTTTGGGAATGTTTGTAATGAACATCCAGTGAGTTACTAACTTCTCTGAACAAGTTGTGTTGCGCTAATACCGGAAGGGACCAATCAAAACGATCTTTTGCATCCGTTTTATTAATTTTTATTGTTTGATCAGGTGTTATATTCTTTACGGATTGTTTAGTTCCATCCGGCCATTTTATAACCAGGGAATCAATGGTTGAAATTTCACCAAGCCCGAAGTGTGGATTTTGTTGTACGCTGGACAGGTATCCACGATAGGGAGTTTGCTCATATACCTGTTGCTGATTTCCATAATAAATTTCTATCCATGCACCAATGCCATTTCTGTTGAGCGGATCGCCAGATAATTGCACGGACAAATAATGTTTGTTATTAGGCTTTGCATTCATCATGCTGTTTTCATAGACAGAAGCTTCATCATTGATATTATTTATGATCATGTCGAGGTCGCCATCATTATCCAGGTCTGCATAAGCCGCCCCGTTTGAAAATGTGGGAGTGCTTAAACCCCATTCATGCGAAACATCAGAGAACCTGCAATTACCATTATTGCGAAATGCGTAGTTGTGGAGTTTGACTTCAGGTATTTGTGCCAGTGTATTTGCTTGTGGTGTGATAGGAGCAGCTTCCTGGCGGTAAGCAATAAAGTCGCGGTCCGTTACATCTTTTGGAAACCCATTTGTAACAACCATATCACGCAATCCATCGTTATCAAAATCGGCCACTAAAGGGCACCAGCTCCAGTCTGTTTCTGCTATTCCTGAAAAATAGCCGATATCGCTGAAAACAGGATCACCAATCGAATCGTTGGAGTTGAGTCTAGGCCCTTCATTAACCTGCAGGGTGTTTCTGACATATTGGTATTGGTAGTTGAAAAAATCATTGAGCTGAAATGTTTGGTAACTGCTTGCACCCAGCATCATTTTCTTCCTGTAATTATCTTCCGGATTCATATCCAGTTCAACAATATCAGACAGGCCATCGTTATTGATATCTATTACATCCTGTCCCATTCCATTAGCAGATGTATGTTTAAAATAGGAGCTGGCTTTGTCTGTAAATGTTCCGTTGTGATTATTGATGTATAACAGGTCGTTGGCAATAAAATCATTGGTTACAAAAATATCTTTCCATCCATCTTTATTAATATCGGCAATAGTTGCTCCGTGCCCATAACCTTCAATGGTAACTCCTGCTTCGTTGGTTACATTGGTAAATACAGGATGTTTCAACGAACTATCCATATCGTTGCGGTAAAGCCGTCCCGTACTGGGGAAACTGCCATCTGTAATTTTCTGCTTAAAAACAGAGGGGTTCACACCGGGAAGAATCTCGTTTACCACAATATAAACATCCAGGTCGCCATCGTTGTCATAATCAAAAAAATTGGCCATAGTAGAATGCGTGCTGTCGTCAAGCCCATAAGTAGCAGCTTCCTCTTTAAACACGGGGAGTTTCTCCTTGTTCAATCCTTTATTGATGTATAAAAGGTTTTTTCTCTTTAAGGGGTCTTTATCCATCGAAGCGCATACATACATATCCATCAATCCATCAGTATTGATATCAATCACGGCAACACCTTTGCACCACCTTCCGCTTCCGTTTACTCCGGCAGTATTGGTTATATCTTCAAACTGTAATCTCCCCTTGTTTAAATACAATTTGGAGGACACCATATTACCGGTGAAGTAAACATCCTGCAAACCGTCGTTGTTAAAATCGCCTATTCCTACACCGCCACCATTATAAATATTGGTTACATCAATGGGATTGAGTGAATCACTTTCAACGATTTTATTATTGAAGGTGATTCCGGAATGATTGGAAGATACGGTTTGAAATAGCTGATGGTTTTGTTTGCACGAGGCAATGAGCAGCCAGGTAAGCACCAGGCTTGTAATGAACCGGGAGAATTTCATATGAGAATCGTTTATGCGCATGTTAAAAGCAGTATTGATTTTGTAATGTTTTTAATTCATTTCTCTTCCCGAATAATTTATTTTTTAAAAAAAATTTGGCGGGAATTAGTTTTCAGCTACATTTGGTATGTATATACATATATACAAATATAGAAAATAGCAACCAAAAAAAACGCGGTCGGCTGTGACTTTCGGATGGATAAGCCATTGATGCCTTAGGGTTATCAATATTTTGAAATCCCTTTCCGGGAAAAAGTATGCAGTATCAATTGCCTGATAACACAATATATAGTTGCCTTTACCTTAACCTGTTGAAAGGTTTGATAATTTAAAAAACAATAAACCACGGTTATGAAATCAAAACGATTGCTTGGTGTTTGGTATAAAACCAAATGCACACTTTGCCTGATTATGGTGCAAAGTTTTTTGTGTACGGCCTTGTGGGCAAATGATAAAAAGCCCCCTTCCGGTGCGGTACATAGTATTTCCAACAAACAAAAAAACAGCGGCTTGGCTGACCGGGTTGTCAAGGGGCAGATAACAGACGAGAATAGTGCGCCGATAGCCGGGGTTACCATTACGGAGAAAGGCACTAACAACGTGGTGGTTTCTGATAAGGATGGAAACTATTCCATCAGTGTAAAAGATGCGAACAGCACCCTTGTATTTTCTCATGTCAGTTTCCTGGTGTTGGAAACAAAAGCCGGTTCGCTGGTTTCCACTAATATAAAGTTGGAGCTGCTTTCAAAGAATCTTGATGATGTAGTAGTAGTGGGTTACGGCACCCAGAAAAAAAAGGAGCTGACCAATGCCGTGGTACAGGTATCGGGAGCGGAAGTTAAAAAATCCACTGCAGCTTCCCTGTCAAACTCTTTATCCGGAAGACTGGCCGGATTATTTGTTAACCAAAGAAGTGCGATACCGGGTTTTGATGATGCCCAGATCTTGGTAAGGGGTGCCAACACTTACCGGAACAGTTCGGCATTAATAGTTATCGATGGGGTGGCCAATGCCGATCCCGACGGGTTAAACAGGCTGGACCCCAATGATATTGAGTCCATCTCTGTACTGAAAGATGCATCTGCTGCTGTATATGGGGCACAGTCAGCAGGGGGCGTTATCCTGGTGACCACCAAGCGGGGTAAAACCGGGAAACCCTCATTTGATTTTACGACCACGCATTCTTATCAAACTCCCACAATGAAAGTAAAATCGGCTGATGCGTTTGAGTATATGAATGTACTCAACGATAGAAGGGCCCTGGAAGGTACAGCGCCTGACTTCCCTGATGCGCTGATCGAATCTTTTAAAAATGGTACCAGGAGACCGGAAAACTGGTTTGATGCACTGATTGGTCCTCCTGCCAGGCAATCCAGACAATCGCTTACCATGAGAGGAGGAACGGACAGAGTCAGATACTTTGTTTCACTCGGAATCGCATCGCAGGGAGGCATTCTACGTGGCGATGATAAAACAAAGCTGAAGCAGTATAATGTAAGAAGCAATGTTGATGTTTCAGTCACCAAAGATTTTGAAGTAGGATTAGATATTTCCTACAGAGAGAAAAATACCCAAAATCCCCAGGGAGGTACCGGAAACATAGCTTACTTCGCCGTTACCAGTCCATTACAGGAAGCCTATATTGGTGGTGATTACCGCTATCCCGGCGAAGGGTGGTCTCACCACAATCCTGCCGCAAGGATTCTCAGCCCTGGCTACGACCGACGCAAAACCGATGTAGGCATTGGAACGATCAGGTTCAAATACAATATGCCGTTTGTAAAAGGGCTGTCTTTGGATGGTTTTGCCTCTATTGTCAAAACCATGAACTATAATAAAACTTTTAACTACACATGGTTTTATTATGAAAGAGGGACTAACCCGGGAGAAATAATAAAAAGGCAATCAAGAACAATAGAAGACATCGGGCTTAGGGAGGATTTTGGACAAAGCCTGAGATTTACTGAAAATTTAAAGCTTTCCTATAACACCACCATAAACGATCATAAGATAGCCGCCTTCATTGCTTATGAACAAATGGATTATAAAGACAACTTTTTCTGGACCAGCCGTCTTGGTTATGCTTCGCCGTTGATTGACCAGCTTTCAGCCGGCAGCTCCAACCGTTCGAATTGGAACAACAATGGTGGAGCCTCCGAGTCGGCCCGGCGGAATTATTTTGGCCGGGTGAATTATGATTACGCTGGTAAATACCTGTTTGCCTTCAGCGCCAGGTACGATGGCTCACCTATTTTTCCAAAGGAGACCCGCTTTGGTTTCTTTCCCCAGGTATCTGCCGGATGGGTGCTGAGCAAAGAATCTTTTATACCCCAAAATATATTCAGCAATTTAAAGTTAAGGGCATCCTGGGGTCAGTTGGGTAATGACAGGGTAAATCCTTTCCAGTATATCGGTGCTTATGGCTATGCTGCCGGCTGGGTTGTTAATGGTGCGGATGCCCAGGGTATTGCGCCTACTTCAACACCCAACCCCAATATTACCTGGGAGGTAAGTGAAAAAACAGACCTGGGCCTGGAAGCAGGTTTTTTAAACAACAGGCTAACCTTCGAGTTTGATGTTTTCAATACAAAAACTTCCCAAATTCTTGGTAAAAGACAAGCCTCCATTCCAGGATATACCGGCTTGGTACTGCCTGATGAGAACATTGGTAAAATGAATAGCAAAGGATTTGAAATCCAGGCCGGTTACAGGCAAAATATTGGCCGCCTGGGGCTGAGGACAAGCGGAAACATTTCATACGCCAAAAATAAAATCATCTATTTTGATGAAACACCTCAGTCTGAACCGTATCAGAAACTGGAAGGCAATCCGCTTAACTCCATATTGGTGTACAAGGCTATCGGTATTTACAGAACAACAGAGGACCTGACCAAATATACCAGCTATGCGGGGGCACGCACTGGCGGATTGGTATTTGCCGACCTGAACAATGATGGAAAAATTAATGCGAATGACAGGTACCGGTATGATGCCACCGGTTTTCCAAAAACGCAGTTTGGCCTCACCATCGGATTGGATTATGAGGACTTTGACCTGACTATGCTCGTGCAGGGACAGACAGGCGCTAAATGGCGGTTAAGCACCGGCTTTAATTCAGGTGCGGGTGGAAACGGTCTTGAGTATGTTGCGTTAAACTCCTATTCATTAAAGAACACCAATGCTATTCTCCCGATGATTGCACCAACCGGGATAGCCGCATCTGATGCTGACTTTTATTACCACAATGTATCATGGGCCCGCTTGAAGTCGGTTGAGCTGGGATATACGCTTCCAAAAAACATATTGTCAAAGGCTAAAATATCTGCCCTGAGGGTTTATTTATCCGGAGATAACGTGTTTATGCTTTTTAACAATCTTAAAAAGTACGGAGCTGGTGATCCTGAATTCCTGCTCGGTAATGGTGGTGCTTATCCAAACATGCGAACATTCAGTTTCGGTGCTAATCTTACTTTCTAAAAACTAACAATTATGCAATCATTGAAATTTTTAAATAAACAGGCCGTGAAAACTTATATCCTGCTGTTAGCAGGCGTGGCAGCCATTGGCATTTCCTGCAACAGGGATTTGCTGGATAAAAAGCCATTGGACTCCCTGACCGATGACGCCGTTTTTTCCGACGCTACCTTTCTTCAAAACTATGTCTACAATGTATATAATGGCATGAAACCGATATGGCGTCCCGGCACCGGTGGGTTCGAAGCATTAACAGATGTTGCCGTGTCTCAACCCGAAACCCATGACAGATCTGCCGGTATCCGCCAGTATATTGAGGGAACTATCTCTCCTGATAACATTACTGATCTTACCAATATCTGGAATGATGAATACGGGTACATCCGGAAAACCAACGTATTCTTTGAAAAAATAGCCAATTCTCCTATCGAAGCTGCTAAGCTTGACCCGATGAAAGGAGAAATGCACTTTTTACGGGCATGGATGTATTTTGAACTAATAAAAACCTATGGCGGCGTGCCCATTATCACCAGCAGCTATAAATTGGATGATGGCAATTTTGACGTACCCAGGAATACTTATGCGGAATGCGCCAAATTTATTTTGGATGAACTTGAATTAGCGACTGGCCTATTGCAGAGTGTTACTCCAGCCGCCGGCAAAATAACCAAGGCAGCCGCCATCGCATTAAAAGCGAGGGTACTATTGTATATGGCAAGCCCGCTGAATAACCCCACCAATGACCAGGCCAAATGGCAGGCGGCAGAAGTTGCCACCAAAGCTGTTTTTGACTTAGGATTTACGCTGCATCCTATGCATAACGATCTCTTTACGCGGCCTGTGAAAACTGATGAAATCATCCTCGGTAAAAGCCATACAGCCGGTACCCGGATACCCGACTGGGGTTTTAACTACGATTATTGGCCAAGCGGTTTTGATGCCAGGCAACGCCTCATGCCCACACAGACATTTATAAACATGTTTCAATTGACGAACGGACAATATCCATATGAGGCGGATGGAGTAACCGTGAATGCGGCATCAGGATATGACCCGCAACAGCCCAATAAAAACAGGGATCCAAGGTATTACAGTAGTATTATTTATCCGGGCGCAGGTCCTTTAACTATCAGTGATGGTGCAAAAAGTACGGAAAGGACCTATGAATATTGGGAAGATGCTAACCCCAATCCGGATAATGCCGCGCCTTATATCAACCCCAATAAGACAGATCCCAAAAACGGGCAGACTCTTTTTGATTTTGGGCGTGATTCAAAGACTTATTGGGTGAAGGGGTTAACGCCTTTTCATTGGAGAGTTCAGACGGGCTATACATTCAGAAGGCTATTGGATTTTAGCGGACCCCGTGCAAGTTTTGATTATGATTATAACCAGGCTATTTCCTTTTTAAGATTAGCGGAATTTTATCTGAACTATGCGGAAATTCAAATCGCCCTGGGCAATGAACCGCTTGCCCGTGAGTATATCAATAAAGTCAGAAGAAGACCATCCGTTAATATGCCGGATATTACCAGTACAGGAGCCGACCTGGTAAGAGACTATAGAAACGAAAGAGCAATTGAATTGCACCTGGAAGACCAACGATTCTTTGACCTGATGCGTTGGAAGGCCGCTCCCGGAAATATTGATATTCCTATCCGCGGATTAACGAGTGTAAAAATGGACTGGACCGGTGCCCAGGCGGGCGATCTGTTAGGTAAATTGTCTTATACCTACGGTGTTATTGCCGAGGCAGAAGTAAGAAAACCATGGAAGGGCGATTACTATTACTTATTGCCCATTCCACGGGATGAAATTAAAAGAAGTCATGACGCTATAAAACAAAATCCCGGGTATCAGTAATCGAATGTTGTGAAAATCGAAGAAAAAGGCAAAGAATAAAATAAACGTTTCTCATATAAGCATTGCAGCAGTTTTTATTAAGCAGTAAGGTACTTTGCAAGTGCCAGTCAGGTGGTTTTTACCACCTGACTTTTTATTTTAAATTGAAATTAATACAGGCTAATGCACATCATTAAGAGATACACCGAAAAGCAAAAGAGTATTTTAATCAATAGTCAAAAAATAACTTCCCGGTAAATCAAAATTGAATCAGAATTAGTCAAAAAAGCAAAAGGTATTCTTGCTTATGAATAGTTGGGCGATCTACTTTTTAACGACCTTGTGTCGGTGGAGTTTTCAATAAACTTAAATAAAATTGTATTAGGTACAAGCGCCATTGGCGGTGTTTGGGGAGCTGTTGATCCCCAGGAATCCGTACTCACTATTTTGCATGCACTTGAATCCGGTATAACAAGGATTGATACGGCGCCGGCATATGGTAATGCTGAAATATATATTGGCCGGGCTTTAAAAGAGTGGAAGGGCCCCAGGCCTGCAATTAATTCGAAAGTGGGGCGTATGAAGAGTTTTGCGGCTGATCAGGCTGTATTTAATTACGATAGGCAGGCTATGATTAAGAGTGTAGAGAACTCACTTTTAACAATGGGCATTGAACAACTGGATACTCTTTTTCTGCATGATCCGTTGCACCTGCCGAAAGAAAAGTTTCATTCGGTCTTAGCAAGTTTATTGTATTTGAAAGAAAACGGTTACACAAAAAAAATAGGATTGGGTGGTAACCTACCCGATTGGATGGCTCCTCTTTTAGATCCATTTCCTTTCGACGCCCTTATGGAATTTAACAGGCTGAACGCTTGTTGTACAGAAGCTATGCAAGACTATTTGCCTTATTGTAACAGGCATCAGATAGATTATTATGTGGCCAGTCCTTTGAATATGGGATTGCTTGGTGTCAATTACGAAAAGTTCACTGCTGAAAAACCGGAATGGCTGGCAACGAAATATGTTGAAGCTGCGAGGCAGGTAAAACGTATTGCTGATACAAACAGCATTGCACTTTCCAGTTTGGCACACCGGTTCCTGTTTTCATTTGATTTGCCGTTAAATATTGTGATAGGAGCATCGAACAGGAAGGAATTGGAAGCTACATTGCGCGATCTGGACGCAGGTCCATTGCCTGGGAGTTTGGTTCAGGAAATCAGGAATTGTACATTAAGTAAATCAAAAGTTGATGAGTTGCATCGATACTGAAATCTTTAATATTTCACGGGTAAGTTTACGGGTGCTTGAACCAGTAAAAGTTGTTACACCATTTCAGGATGCCACGATGGGGCCATTTGAATCATTCGGACTGTCAGTGCTTACATTAGAGGATGAGGATGGCAACATTGGAGAGTCTCCGGTTTATAGTACGTATACCAATATTCTGGAAACCTGCCTGCTGCCAATTTTATTGTATAATAAAACTGTTCCTTATCATTTGCTGTACCAGCAGTTGTATTGGTCCATCAGGAATGAAGGGTTTCGCGGGCCTGCATCGGCTTTATTGGGACAGGTTGATCTGGCACTGCATGACCTGGCCGCCAGGCGATCAAAATTGCCTTTGCATAAGTATTTGAAAGCAACACGTAACGATGTAAGGGTATATGGGAGCGGAGGCGGTACCAACTATACACTAAAAAATCTTGAGGAAGAAATCCAAGTGTTCCTGGAGGCGGGGATCGATTGCTATAAAATGAAAGTAGGGAAAGACTTTGGGAAAAAGATGACCGAGGATGTTGAGCGGGTGAGGTTTGTAAGAAGTCTTTTGGGAAAAGAGGTAAGACTGGCGGTAGATGCCAACCAGATATGGAAGACAAATGAGGCCTTAAAATTTTTAGACCTTGTTGCCGGTGAGAATATAGCATGGTTTGAAGAACCGCTGCATTCCGCAGATTACGAACAAATAGAACAGTTATGTGAACTGTCGCCTGTTAAAATATCGTATGGCGAATCTGAGCGTACCGCTAAAATGTTTCCAACACTGCTGAATATTGGCGTGAAACACCTGCAGCCGGTACCCACACATTTGAGTAGTGTGAAAGAGTGGGTGGATGTGAGGGATATGGCCAATAACGCTGCTCTTGATTTTTCATCGGGAGGTTATTCGCTCTATACTGCTTCTTTGATGGCATCTGCACCTGAGCATTTCCAGGTTGAATATCTCTATTCCATTATGGTTGGATTGGAAACCTATTTTGAAGTCTGTCCGAAACTGGATAGGGGAAGATTTTTGCTGCCGGAAATTGATGGTTTGCCGATACGTATTGACTGGGAATATTGGACCCGGCAGAACAAAGTGGTAAGATCGCAAACCTGGCACCGTGAAAATGTGAAAGCATATCTTCCTAATGTAAGCATGTAAAAAAACAATAACGATTGCTGTGAATTTTTCCCTTAGAACTATCGATTACCTGGTATTGGTTTCTTACCTCGTAACTTTATTTGTTACCGGTTTTTATTTGAGTAAGAACAAATCCAAAGAGAACAAGGATATGTTCCTGGGAGGTAGATCATTGAAGTGGTGGCAGATTGGGTTTTCCCTGTTTAGTGCCAATGCGGGGCCCATGATGCTCGTTGGCTTTGCAAGTCTTGGGTTTTCTCAAGGTGTTGTGGGCAGTAATTTTGAATGGTTAGCATGGGTGTTTCTGCTGCTGCTGGCCATGTTTTTTTTGCCGCATTATCTTTCTACTAAGATCAGTACAATGCCCCAGTTCTTACAAATCCGTTTCGGGCAACGATCGTTTAACTTCCTGGTTATTTACAGTCTGTTCTCCATTTTGTTTGTTTGGCTTGGCAGCGCATTGTATGCCGGAGGATTAATTATTTCGCAGATATTCAGGTGGCCCCTTTTAACATCGGTGGTGCTTGTGGCGTTTATCGCCTGTAGTTTTACAGCAATCGGCGGTTTAAAGGCGGTTGTACGAACCGGTGTTTTTCAATCTGTCATAATTATTCTGTCATCAATACTGCTCACGTATTTTGCTTTTAAGAAAATAGGAGGACTTTCAAATCTTATTAGTTCAACACCGGCACACTACTGGAAGTTGTTCAGAAGCTCTGAAGATCCTGAATATTCCTGGGTGGCCATTCTCACCGGCTATCCTGTTGTTGCAATCTATTATTGGTGTACCGATCAGACGATCGTACAAAAAGTGCTTGCCGCTAAAAATTTACGGGAAGGTCAGCGCGGTGCAATGTTTATTGCATTCCTGAAGATCCTGATGCCATTCATTTTTATTTTTCCAGGTATATTTTGTTACGTGCTTTTCAAAGACATTGCTCAACCAGACAATGCGTATATAACGCTTGTACAGCAATTGATGCCGGCCGGTTTGCAGGGGTTATGTATTGCTGCCTTAATTGCAGCATTGATTGATACTGTTTCATCGGGACTCAATTCTTTCAGCACTATTCTTACATTGGATGTAGTGGCAAAATTCCGTCCGATGGATGCAAATTCGAGCAGGAAGATGGGAAGATGGCTTACTCTGGTGGCCGCAGTTCTTTCTGTTGGAATAGCGTATTTGTATGCAAATTCAGGCAAAGGTTTTTTTGAATTGAGCCAGGGTTTAGTTTCTATTCTGGCGCCACCATTATCAGTAGTATTCCTTGCAGGTATCATGTGGAAAAGAGTGAACAGCACTGCAGCCGAATCGGTATTGTATGGCGGTGGAATAATTTGTCTTGTTGTAGGGGTTTGCCATATACTGAATTACCCCTCGACAGGTTTCTGGCCGCATTTTCTCCTGCTGTCTGTTTACCTTTTTGTTTTTTTAACCGCCGTTATCATATTAGTAACCTTATTTACAAAGAAGCAGGCAGGATATGAGCTGCCATCTCCTTTTGAATCACAAAAGCAGGGAGCTAAAAATGCGGGTGCAGTGTGGTTGGGTTGGGCTATTCTTGCTGCAATCATGTTCCTGCTGTATATATTGTTCAGTTAAAAAAATTTGGTATGAAAAATTTCAGGGCAGCTTCCCTCTTGTTTTTGTTCACTGTGCTAATCATTTTTTTAAGTTGCAAGAACCAGCAACAAACCAGTACACAAGAGAAAATAGTAGAAAAGGTTTTTGTTGTGAAGATTGTACCAAATGCCGATAGCCTGCAACAATATCTTACTTACCACAAACAGGTTTGGCCCCAGGTAGAACAGGGTTTCAAAAAAGCAGGTTACAGGAAGATTGTGTTGTATCAGTTTCATCGCCTGATCGTGATGACAATCCAGGTTCCTGAAGGGGCAGATATGGAGGAGATGGGCAAGGTGGCCGAATCGTATGATCCGCGTTGCGCAGAATGGAACAGGCTCATGAATAATTACCAGGTTGGCGTAGAAGGCACCCAGCCAGGAGTAAAATGGGTAGAAGCCCAACCAATTTATTCTTTTAGCAACCAGTAAATGTCAGGCCTCCGCCTGGTATTGTTTTAAAAACTCCCTGGGTGATAACTTTTTTACTTCTTTGAAATGCTTGTTAAAGTTGGAGATGTTGTTATACCCGCTATGGTAACAGGCTTCCGTTACATTATGATTGCCTTCCAATAATAATTTTGCTGCGTGACCAATGCGCACCTCTTTTACAAATTCAATAAGAGTGCGGTTGGTTTTTGATTTAAAGAAACGACAGAATGCTGCGGGAGACATTGGGATGATGCCCGATACTTCCTGCAACGTAATATCCCTTTTGAAGTTTTGAAAAATATGATCGAATACCTTGTTGATTTTTTTTGCTTCATTTGAACTATCCACCGCATTGTAGTAAGGAGAAGAGAGTATTTGTTTGGTATCGGACTGCGCAAGAACATGCAATAGTTGTAACATAAAGGCGGCTCTTCCCAATCCTGTTTCATGCAGCATCTGTTGCATTATCATTTTGGCCATCCTCATTGTTGCACCGGTAAACAGAATACCCTTTGCCGCATCCGCAAGAAGTTCGTTTAACTGTATGGCTTCTGGTTTTTCCAACAATTCCTTGCCAAGAAAATCCGGGAAAAAATGAATAACAAATGCTTGTGGCTGTATCAACGGGTCAATCGTTTTATAATATTGCCAGCAATGAGGAAGGTAGCTTCCAAGCAATACAAGTTCTGTTCCTTCAAAGTCCTGGATATGGTCACCAATAAAACGTTTCCCGCTGCAGTTTTCAATCAATGCGATTTCATAATTGATATGCGATTTTAACGTCGTAAATTTTTTTAATTCCAGGAATTCCGATCTGACCGTAAAGGATTGATCGGGTGGGAAAGTAAAGTTTTCATAAATATATTGCATAGTATGGCAGCGTTTGTTTGGAGCAAATAAAATTACAAAAAAGCTTTGTATATGCAGGATGCGCAAAACCTGAGATGTAATCCACCTGTCGCAATCTGTTAACCAGCGGTTCTGATTTTTTTTACACGATGCATATATTTTTTAACTGCTGAAACTTAAACAAATTTGAGTATCAGCATTCACGACATTCCTTTGCGGGTAAAAACTGTATCCCATTTGTACGTATATACATATAGACAATTTTGGAGCGATGTAGCTGCCTGCAAATAAAACATCACAAGCAGTCAAATTATAGGTTGTTAAGGGCTTTAACAAGTCGGAGATTTATTTCCTAAAATGTTATAGAATGAAACTTGCCAAACAACTGCTATGGCTTATTGGCATACACTGTATGCTCATAACAGCCAGTTACGCCCAGGGGCCCGTCACTGTGAGAGGGTCTCTTAAAGACAAAAACAACATGCCGCTTGCTGGTGCAACCATTACCGAAGCAAAGAAAAACGGCAAATCCACCACATCGGATGCAAGCGGAAACTTTGAACTCGCAACCGTGCTAAATGCCCGGTTAAAAATTACCATGGTAGGCTACAAAGAAATGGAGTTGGTAGCCAATACCCAGCAATTGAGCATCCAGTTAGACGACGATGAAAAGGAACTGGATGAAGTGATTGTAGTGGGTTATGGTGCGCAGAAGCGGACTAAAATGACCTCTGCTGTTTCATCAATTAATGCAAAAGACATACAGCTTATTCCTACTTCCAATTTGTCAAATGTATTGGCTGGCCGTTTGTCGGGTACATTTATCACTTCACAAACAGGTACACCTGGCATTGGTTCAAAAATCAAAATTCGTTCCCGCTCTTCATTTAGTAACGCCGGTACCGACCCGATATTTGTAATTGACGGAGTGGTGCGGGACAAAACCAGTTTTGATGCCTTAGATCCTAATGAAGTTGAAGATATTTCGATATTAAAAGATGCGGCTTCCGCTGCTATTTATGGTTCGCGTTCCTCCAATGGGGTTGTCCTGGTAAGTACAAAAAAAGGGAAAAGCGGAAGACCTGTTATACAATATAATAGCACATTCAATACTCAGAATACAGGTAAGCTGCCTGAATATATGCCTGTCAGAGATGGATTGAACCTGTCAAAAGCCGTTAACGGCGGGCTAAGCGATGAGGAGATTAACTGGGTGATGCAAAATAATCCAAAAGGAGAAAACTATTACGATGCTGCTTATACTGATCCAACAAGCCAGCGCCATGCCATAAGTGCCTCTGGCGGCTCCGATAAAATTAAAATTTATCTTGGTGGCTCCTACTTTAAGGAGAATGGGTTTTTACCCCAGGTATGGTATAAAAAATACAACCTGCGGGCTAATGTTGAGGCCAATTTGGTGAAAAACCTTACGCTCGGACTAAACCTGAGTAATAGTTATGGTACACGCAACCGCTTCAATTTTACCTATGATTATGGTTCAGATGACCTGAATAATCTTTGGGGTAAACTATTATATTGGGATGTTTTTGCAAGTCCCTATATAAATGGTAAACCAAACAACCCTGGTTGGTTGGGGAATCCCGTAGAGATGATGAAAAATGGTGGTTATTGGCGCAATAACAATCAGCAGGTTGATGCTTTACTCACAGCCGAGTATAAAATTCCCTTTGTGCCAGGCTTAAGTGTGAAAGGATCCTATAGTAAGAACTTTGATAATAATTATATAAAAACCTTTGCTAAAAAACAACTGCTGTACGACTTTAAGAAAACAGGACCTAATAACCTGATTTATACAGATGAACTTATTGGCCCGGTGAAAAGCGGGGATCCCGGTTCCGAGTATATAGGAAATGAGTACAGAAAATGGAATGCATATCAATTAAATACCCAGGTTAATTACGACCGCACATTTGGAAAACACACAATTGGAGTTCTGGCAGCTTACGAGCAGTATGAAATGGACTATAATTTCTTTTCCATGTACAGGTATAACTTCCCATTATTTCCAAATGATCAGTTTTTTGCTGCAAGTGGCAATAATGCAGATTGGTCAACAGGTGGTAATGAAAACGAGGACGGGCGGTTGTCATATATTGGAAGAGTCAATTATGATTATGATGCCAAATATCTTTTCTCAGCATCAGTGCGCAGAGATGGGTCTGTAAGATTTGCACCCAATCAACGGTGGGGATGGTTCCCATCTGTCTCGGCGGGGTGGGTGATCTCTAATGAAGATTTTTTCCAGGCATCCAAACTAAGCGGTTCAATTAATTTTCTGAAACTGAGGGGATCCTATGCCACAACCGGTAATGATGTGCTCAATAGAGATGATCCTTTTGATAAATGGAGATGGTTTGAGCAGTATAATATCCAAGGTAGTACCTATTATCTTGGTAGTTCAGGAACTACAGCGCCACGGTTGGCCTATGGCGGTATTCCCAACAGTAATTTGACCTGGGAAAAATCGAATTCTTTAGATATAGGAATGGATCTGACTGCTTTTAAAAATATCAGGTTCACCTTTGATTACTGGAAACGTCATACCTATGATATATTAGGTACTCGTATTTTGGCCATCCCTGTTGAGTTTGGAGGGGCCTTACCCGCAGAAAATTATGGTGAGGTTAATTCACGGGGTATTGAGATAGAATTAGGTTATAGTAATAAAGTTGGCAGAAGTTTTAGTTATGAGGTAAAGGGAATATTTAGCTACGCATCCAATAAAGCTGTTAAAAGAGATGTGGCTGCTAATGCCCAGGATTATGCCAATCCTATTGGAAAAACACTGGCCTATGGGTCCGGCTACAAGGCTTTGGGTATATTACGTACACAGGATGATTTGAATAAGCTGCCGCCTGGTTTTTTGATCAATGGTGTTGCACCGGCTTTAGGCGATATGTTATTTGCGGATATCAGTGGACCAGATAACAAGCCTGATAATTTAGTAAACGGCTATGATCAAATTGTGCTTGGTAACTATTTTGGAGCCGACAATGCACCGATTTCTTACGGATTGAATATTTCATTATCCTATAAAGGGTTTAGTTTAGAAACATTGCTTTCAGGCCTCGCAGGATATAAAGTAAGCTACAATGACCCATGGGGCAGAAACTTTGGTGGTGGCGGTAAAGTCCCCAAATACCATGCTGACTCGTGGAGCACTGATAACCCCAATGGCTCTACACCCAAAATATATCCATGGGGGAATGCACATTCTTATGGTTATACCTGGACATCCACTTTTAATGTGTATAACGGAGGTTTCTTGAGGATGAAATATCTGAATCTGAATTATAAGTTACCCGAATCAGTAGTAAGCAAAGTATCAATGAAAGACGCTAGAATTTTTGTGGCCGGAACGAATTTATTCTATCGGTCGAAGTTCAAGCTTTATGATCCCGAGTTGTCTCAATTTATGAGTTATCCAACCATGAAAACCTATACAATTGGGATTGATATAAGATTCTAACAAATAAGTGGAGTTTAAACTAAATAGTACGAAAATGAAACACAATTTTAAAATAGCGATACTCATATTTTTCGCTCCTTTAGGGATAATGAGTTGCAGCAAAGTGCTTGATAAAACGAATCTTGCAGCAGTAACTCCTGATGCAGTCTGGTCGAATGCAGCTATTGCCGGGGCTTATTTAAATAATATTTATGCCAGTATGATGCCGGGGAACCCAAGTGGTTCTGCAAATGGAACCGATGAAGGGGTGGCCTATCAAAAACAAATGAATGTTTGGTTAAGGGGTACAGCGACTTTTGATTCAAGGAATAATTTTGGGCAATATAACAATATCCGCACCATCAATATTTTGCTGGGCAATATTGACAACGCTACTTTTAGCCAGGCCGATAAAGATAAAATAAAAGGACAGGCATTATTTTGGAGAGCCTGGGCTTATCACAGTATGGTGAGCGATTATGGCGGTGTGCCCCTGATATTAGAAGCACAGGAACCAACTTCCGATTTAACACAATTACAAAAGCCCCGTAATAAAACGTCGGAATGTGTAACGCAAATTTTAAAAGACCTGGATGATGCGATTGCCTTGCTGCCTGATGCATTTACAGATAGTGACCTGGGCAGAATTGACAAGGGAGCAGCCATGGCTTTCAAAGGAAGGGTATTATTGTTTTTTGCAAGCCCTTTGTTTAACGGCCTGGACGGTGTGGCTACCTGGCAAAAAGCTTACGATGCTAATAGAGAAGCAAAAGAATTTTTAGCTGCACGTGGCAAAGGTTTGTATGGACCTTACAACAAAATTTGGGACGACGAGTTAAACAAGGAAGTCGTAATGGCTCGCCGGTTTAACTATCCCCAGGCTACTTATTTCCAGGGTGGTTTAATGCCTTTAAACTGGTCAAAGGATGATGTAGGTTACGACCGCCCTTCTTTGGAACTGGTGAATGCTTTCCCGATGAAGGACGGCTCTTCCTGGGAATCGGCAACAAGAAGTTATGATACTTTATTCCGGAACAGGGATGACAGATTTTATGCAAATATTTATTATAACGGTGCTCCCAACCAATATTTAAAGGGCATGCGGGATGATAAAACCTATTTGTGGACCTATTTTACATCTATAAGCAATTACAATGGCGCTACAGGTCTTGAAGGTGCACATAACCAGGTAACCAGCGATCCGTTGTGGTCCAATTCAAGCTTTTACAGGATAAAAGCTATTGATAAAAATTTAGATAAGGGTACAGTTTATAATGGAGCTGTGGATTGGATTGAAATCCGTTATGCAGAAGTATTAATGAATTATGGGGAATGCGCCAACGAACTGGGCAAAACAGCAGAAGCAGTAGATGTGCTGAAGCAGATACGGGCCCGGGCAGGCGTTTTACCTGGTGTAGGCGGTGATTATGGAATTACAGCAGCTTCTACAGCAGAGTTAAGGACGGTATATCAAAAAGAACGCTTTGTCGAGTTTTGTTTTGAAAATAAGCGCTGGAATGATTTGCGCCGCTGGAAAATGTTTGATTACATGCGCGGCTTACCGCAGCGCCACGGTATAGCAGTATTGCTGAAACCGGGTGAATCAAATGTGGCTCCGCTGGATGATATAAACACGGTGTGGAACAAATTTACCTCTACAGTTATTGAGACCGATCCCGTTAATATAGCAGTGAAAGACCAGTATTATATTTATGGAATTCCTAAAGCAATTTTAGACCGAAATCCATTGTTAAAACAAAACAATAATTGGGGTGGCGATTTTGATCCTTTGAAATAGTTTCTCATAAGCAGCAGTTAGTTTGAATTAGAAAGAGGGGGCTTTCCAGCCCCTTCACCTGTTGTGAAGTGAGCAGACAACGGCAATGCGATGATTGCTCCTCACCGGAATTAGTTAAGCAAGCTATTAGTGTTTAACAACAATAATTTTTTTGTGAATCATAATAATCAAATGAAAGGATCTATTCGAAAATGTTATCTGCTTTTGGCTGCCGGTTTTCTTGTGCAACTCAATCTTCATGCCCAGCCTGGTAATGAAATGGCGGTACAGCGAATGCTGAAATCAGTAAGCGGGAGCATGTCGCTGAGTATACAGCAGTATTCTGGTACCAACCGGGTGGGCGAACAATTATTTCAGCAAAACAAACTTCAAAGCAACAGTGAAGACTGGCAGTTGCAATTGCATACGGCTAAAGTAGCTGGTCATCCCGAAGCAGTAGATGTTACGGCGAGTTTTACTTTGGAAAAAGGGTCAGCGCCTGCTACGGCTGTAGCTGTTTCCTTTGATTTCAGCAACTGGAGCCGGGATAATTATGTGCTGGTGCCTGCTATTGTGTATAATGGCAACCGTTATCATGCAATTGGTACATCATACAATCCGCCTTATCCAAAAGAAATGTATTATAACCCGAAAGTACCGCTTACCATTTCCAACAATCCGCGTCTTTCTATTGAAAAGGGAAAAGCATCGCTGATAGAATTGCAAACAACAAACGCGGCAACACCAGCCATGTGCTTTTATTCACCAGCGGCAAAGAACGGATTTATCGTTCTCACCGATCAGCAATCGAAATGGGGGAATCATGGATTAACGATTGCTGAGAATGTAGCACAGGATAGTTGCCGTTTCAGTATTACGGCGCCATCCATGCGCAAACTGGCAACAGGCTTCGGTGATTTTCATCCAAGCGGTGATAAAGCACCCGATTGGAAAGCCGGTGATGAACTTACACTTCGTTTCAGAGTATATGTTTTTGCCGCCAACAGTATTCCTGATCTGCTTTCTAAATTCATGCAGGAGCGGAAATCGTTTACCGGTCCTAATCATCCCCGCAATCAACTTCCCATGAGCAAGCAACTGGAGATGGCCACTGCCATTTGCAGCAACAATTTTGTAACGGTTCCTGCAGGCAGTTATTATACGCCTGAGAATAATAAAGACTTTCAGCTGGGCTGGGTAAGTGGTATGATGAATACATACCCGATGCTTGCACTCAATAATGAAAAAGAACGTAACCGTGTTGCTGCTGAACTGGATTTTGTAGTAAGCAAGTTGCAGGGCAAAAGCGGTTATTTCTATGGAGGCATTACTGCCAATGGTGAGCTGCGTCCCGAAGAAATGCACCCCGATTATCCGATCATACAGGCTATGGTGCGTAAAAACAGCGATGCTTTACTGTGGCTGATGAAACACCTGTTGTTATTTAAAGCGCAGGGTTATGGAAAGATGATTAAACCGGAATGGGAAGACGCCGCCCGTAAACTTGCAGCGGCCTTTACAAGAACATGGAAAAGAGATGGCGAGTTTGGACAGTTTATTGCACCCGAAACTGGTGAAATAGCCGTGTATAATTCCACAGCTGGTGCCATTGCGCCTGGAGGATTGGCAATGGCCTCCGCTTATTTCAACGAGCCAGAATGGATGAACGTAGCAAAAGCTTCCGCCAGTTTTTATTACAATCGTGATGTAGTAAAACAGGGACTTACCGGTGGTGATTGTGGCGATATTTCGATGGATGCAAATTCCGAATCAGCGTTTGGATTTTTGGAATCGCTCACGGCACTTTATTATTATACGGGCGATAAAAGCTGGTTGAAAAAAGCAGAAGTGCAGGCGGCGCTTTGTGCTACCTGGACAATCTCTTATGATCCAGTTTTCCCATCACAAAGTCAAATTGGAAAATTGGAAAGCAAGATGGCCGGAGCTGTTTGGGCAAGTATTCAAAACAAACATGCGGCACCGGGTATTTGCACTGCCTCTGGCGATTACCTGTTTAAGTTGTTCCGTGCAACCGGTAATTCATTGTATGCTGATTTGATCAGGGATATTCAACATGCACATGCAGAAGCAGTGAACGTACCACCTCATCACATTACAACAAATTATTTGGTGGGCTCAAGCATGGAGCGTATTCAGCCCAGCGATGCAGAAGGTAAAGGAAGCATCGGTAACTATATCAACACCCGCAACTCATGGACAGAAACCAATGGTATGCTGATGGGGCTGGAACTACCAGGCATATATCTTCAGACAGATAAAAAGAAGTTGTATGTATTTGATCATGTTACCGCCAGCATCATCGGACAAGATGCAAAAGGAATTGTAATACAGGTGAAGAATGAAACCATCCATGATGCCAGCGTATCAGTGTTTGCTGAAACAAGTGCACACGCTGCAAAGCCATTGGGTTATAACAATTTTCTTAACTGGCCGATAGTAACAGTGAGGGCAGGCGGGAACGTTAAGTTGTTGGTGAGTAAAAATGGTAAGGTGACCCCGTTAGGCTAAGACAGCAGCAATTATTTTTTTATAGCTAATTTGCTACGATGAAATACAAAACAACACTTACTACAGTCGCTCTTCGTTTGTTGAAGAGCGGAATTACAACCCGGGTCCAGGTACGCACCAAACTGGTGATCTTCCTTTTTTTTGCGCTGATTTCTGTTTCCTTTCAGTCTCCTTCAAAGCCAGATGGTGAAAAGAAAGTGGAAAAGGTATTGTTATTTTCCAAAACAAATGGCTTTCGCCATGAAAGCATCGCGGCGGGGATTGCTGGCATCAGGAAAATAGGTGAGGAGCAACAGTTCACGGTTGACGCCACAGAAGATTCAACTGTTTTTACATACGGACGGTTAAAGCAATATGCGGCCATTATTTTTTTAAATACAACCGGTGATGTTCTTGGTGCGGAACAGGAAAAAGCACTACAGCAATATATTCAGCATGGCGGAGGCTTTGTAGGCGTCCACGCCGCATCGGATTGTGAATACGGGTGGCCATGGTATGTAAAGCTCATCGGGGGCAATTTTGAATCGCACCCTAAACCTCAGCCGGCGAAATTGAAAGTGGTCGACAGCCAACATCCCGCTACCAGTGCTTTACCGGATGTGTGGGAGCGGGCAGATGAATGGTACAATTTTAAAAATCTCAACCCGGACATGCATGTGCTGTTGGAAATTGATGAGACTTCTTATACGGGAGGTAAAAACGGCCCGCATCACCCGATGGCATGGTGGCATGCTTACGATGGGGGCAGAGTGTTTTACACAGCACTGGGGCATACAAATGAGTCTTATGCCGAACCGTTGTTTATTCAACACCTGGCAGGAGGGATTCGATACGCAATGGGAAGAAAATAGTTGCAGGCTGTCATCATCTGACACATTGAGGAAGATTTTCAACAATAACTCATTATTAAGTCAATGAATATTTCCCCGAAAAGGAATCGTCGTTTTTTACATGTATTTCTTATTCTTTTATTCCTGTTTGTAGGAGTTAGTTGCAGAGCGCAGGAGACGGTGATAGCCTCTCATTACGGGGTAAAAGCAAACAGTTTTGAAAATGCGGCTGGTGCTATTCAAAAAGCGATCGACATTTGCAAAACTAAAAAAAACGCAACATTGTTGTTGCCGGGAGGCCGTATTGATATTTGGCCCGAAGGAGCTGCAAAACGGGAGCTTTATATTTCCAATAGCACGGAGGATGACACATTGCCCAAAGTAAAGAACATTGCCTTTCTATTTGAGGGTTGTAACAATCTCACTGTTGACGGTAGTCAAACCCTGGTAGTATTGCATGGCAAAATGGTTGCCTTTGCTTTTATCAATAGCCAAAATATCAAGCTAAAAAATATACAGTTTGATTACGAGCGGCCCACTGTATCGGAGCTTACTATTCGATCGGTGACAAACAATGCGATTGAAGCAGAAATTCATCCCGATTCAAAATATATAATTGATAACGGCAAAATCAATTTTTATGGTGAAGGATGGAAAACAAATTCATACCACTGTATCTTGTTTGATTCTGTAAACAACAGGATGCGTTATAGTACAATGAAGCCCTTGTTGGAAGGCGAGGCTGTGCAAACCGGTCCGTTGCATGTAAGGTTCGAAGGTCATTTTTCACCTAATCAGTTTCAGGCGGGCAATGTGCTTACAATTCGTGATCCATACAGAGATAATTGCGGCGGATTTATTCATCGTAGTAAAGATGTCAGTCTTGAAAATCTGCAGATGCATTTTATGCACGGGCTGGGCATTGTTTCACAGTTCTCTGAAAATATTTCATTGTTGAAGGTGGCAGTTGCTCCACGAAAAAATTCGGGCCGCATCATTGCTGCTTTTGCTGATTGTTTTCATTTTTCGGGTTGCAAAGGACTTATACGTATTGACAGTTGTTTTACGTCTGGCTCTCACGATGACCCAATCAATGTGCACGGTACTCATTTGCAAATCACGTCAGTTGACGCAACAAAAAAAATGCTCGTTCGGTTTATGCATCATCAAACCTATGGCTTCGATGCTTTTCTTGCTGGTGATAGTATCGCATTCATCAATCCAAAGACATTAATGCCTTTGGCCGTGGCCAAATTAAAATCCGCAAAGCTGATCAACAGGCGTGAAATGGAATTAGAAGTGGAAGGTAAACTGATGGATAGTGTGAATGTTGGTCTTTGCATCGAAAATCTTTCCTGGACACCCGAAGTGCAAATTCGGAATAGCCGTTTTGAGCGAACCAATACAAGAGGGTTGCTTATTACTACACGCAGGAAGGTAGTGGTTGAGAGTAACATTTTTTATCATACAGGGATGTTCCCGATTTTGATTGCCAACGACGCTTCAAGTTGGTATGAGTCAGGGGCTGTTCAGGATGTTACCATTCGCAATAATGTATTTGAAGGATGCGGATATAATTCCGAAAGCGGAGCTATCAATATTGCTCCGGAAAATCATGAATTGATAAAAGGGAATGCGGTACATCGTAATATTCGAATTGTAAACAATACATTTAAGATATTAAAAGATGAGCCGGTACTTTTTGCACGCAGTGTCGAAAATCTCGTATTCAGCAGCAATCAAATCCTCCACCTGCAAGCGGGAGTGAGCCGGGGAAATAAACCTGCTACTATAAATTTAACGGCTTGTAAAAAAGTGCAGGTTGACAACAATAGTTTTGATCGGCCAGAGCCTCCTTTTATTCATGCCATTCAAATGAAAAGGACAGATTTAAAAACAAACTGGAACAGGAGATATCAGTGACACAAGGGGTCTGCTATGCGGGACGTTTAAAATTTAAACCCGGCCAATTTTGCCAAAGCTTAAAAATTAATCAGAGGGTCCCGGCAAAAAAACATCAATAGTCGTCAATTTAAGAGTTGTGGCAGGCAGCGGCACTAAGGAACTTTAATCGCTAAAAAATCTACGGGCAGATTGGCGCATAAAAATGGAATTATTGAAAATGACTAAAATAAGTTTGACTAAGAACGTATTGCTGTCTTTCTTTTTGATCTTGTCGGGCCTGGCACAATTGCCAACCTATGCACAGGTTAATTTTAAAACCAGGCAATGGAGCCTTCAATTAGATGCTTCTGGTAAGCTGACCAGTATGAAGAGTACCAAGCTGCAGAAGGAATTCCTGGTGGCGGATAAAGCTACAGCATTGATGAGCATTAAAAAGGATGGAAAAATACTCGCATCCCAGGGCTGTGTGTGGAAGGCTAAAACTTCAGAGCTGGTTCTGACTTTTCCGCAGGTTGGGGTAGAAGCGAAAGTGAAAGTGCAACAACGGGAAAACTACATCAGCTTTGAATTAACTCAGCTGACACAGGCTGAAACGATTGATTTAATACTGTGGGGGCCATATCCCACCACGATAGCTGATACGGTGGGAGAAGTGGTAGGCGTTGTGCGCAACAAAGATTTTGCGATCTGCATCCAGTCCTTGAATTTAAAAACTCTGGGTGGCTATCCCAATGCGGAAAACGATATTGAGCCATCGTATGATGTGTTTGAAGGGGGCAATAAAGTAGACGTGAAGCAGGATGATATGCACAAACAATTGTTCCGCGGCGATGTGGCTCGTCCCACCGAATATGGTTCTGCACTCCAGGCATATTGCCGTAACCGCAACAAAGCCCGCGTCATTGAAAACTGGGGATATACATCTTACCTGGTACCTGCGTTCAGTGATGGAGGCGTATTGGGTAGTAAGATTGCTCTTTTCGGAGTGGTCAATGCCGATGTGCTGCCGGCAATTTCCCAGATAGAATTGAATGAAGGATTGCCACATCCTCTGCTTGATGGCGAATGGGGAAAGCAAGCTATCAGGGCCTCCGAATCCTATCTGATCATGGATTTTGGAGTTGATAATCTGCAGGAGGCGATGATGGTAACACATCAGGCAGGGCTTCGTTATCTCTATCATGGCGATCCCTTTGAAACCTGGGGTAATTTTAAACTGCGCAGCAAGGCGTTTCCGCAAAACTGGACCAGTATGAAACAGTGTGTGGAAATGGCCAGGGAGAAAGGATTGAGATTGGGTGTTCACACTTTATCCAACTTTATCACTACCAACGATCCCTATGTGACACCAATACCAGATGCCCGCCTGGCGAAAGTGGGTTATACAAGACTTAGTGCACCCATTGATGCAAACACAAAAGAAATCGGGATTGAAGAGCCTGTTTTTTTCAATCAGTTTCAAAACAATACACTCAAGGCTGTTATCATTGGAAATGAAATCATCCGGTATGGCGCCGTATCTGCATCGGCCCCCTGGAAACTGCTCGATTGCCAGCGTGGGGCCTTCGGCACGAACGCTGCTGCACATTTGAAAAATGATACGATCGGCAAACTGATGGATCATCCTTACAAAGTATTTCTAACCAATTATGCGTTGCAGGAAGAAATGGCAAAAACTATTGCGCGGCTCTTCAATGAAACGGGACTGATGCAGATTTCTTTCGACGGACTCGAAGGTTGCTGGTCTTCCGGTATGGGGCAATATGCCCGGCAGTTATTTACGAAAACATGGTACGATAACCTTAAACCTGAATTGAAAGGAAAGGTGATTAATGATGCCAGCAACCCGGGTCATTACTTCTGGCATATTTATACACGGATGAACTGGGGCGAACCCTGGTATGCCGGCTTTAGGGAAAGCCAGTTGCAATTGCGCCTAAAAAACCAACAGTTCTTCCGCCGCAACCTGATGCCTTCCATGCTGGGCTGGTTTAGCCTTCGTCCCGAAACCACGCCGGAAGATATCGAATGGATGTTGGCTTTGGGAGCCGGTTATAATGCAGGCTTTGGTTTGTCAACAAGCCTGGAAACATTGCGTAAACATGGAAAGAAGGACGAGATGCTGGCGCTGATAAAAATATGGGAAGAAGCCCGTATGAAGAATATATTCAGTGAAGCGCAAAAAGAACGCATGCGGAGCCTGAAGAATGAGTTTCACCTGGAGATGACCCGCGATGATGTTTATAAGCTAACACCGGTATACAATGCCTACTTCAAACATGCGCAGCAGTTGAAGCAGCCCGGCGAACCTGTGTTTTCGACCTTTACTTTTAATAATCCTGCGGCCGCCCAGCCTGCTGCTTTCATTATTACGCTGGCGGCAGGCAAAGAATTCGATCCGGATGTCAGTTTCGATCATATATCCATAGCCATCAACCAGCAGGACGAGTTGGTATTGCCCGTGAGTTTGAAAAGGAACCAGATTTTAAAATGTGATGGGAAATCAGTACAGCTATACAATAAACAGTGGGAGTTGCTGCAAACTGTTTCGATAAACAAGCCTTTACCCGGTTTAAGCAATGGCATGAACGAAATTATTTTTGATGGGAAATATTCAGGCGAAAACGGGGCTGATGTGAAACTGGAGATCCGTGCCACTGGCGAGCCGGAACTGATTCAGAAAAAACAATAAGGCATTATTTCAACAGTTCAGTTTTGCATTTTACCGTGTTGCGAAAAAGTTGGTAACAAATCAGGCCGGTGAAATGTTTGCTATAGAATAAATCATCGAAAGTATCAGAACGAAACTGGAAGCGTTAAGAACAAGCAAATAAACTGATGAAAAAACTAAAGTTTGCATTACTGTTGCTACTACTATGTGAAGCAACCAGTCTTATGCAGGTAACGGAAAAAGAATGACCTTGTGGTATACACAGCCTGCCAGCAAATGGGATGAAGAAGGCTTGCCCATTGGCAATGGCAGGATGGGAGCCATGATGATGAGTGGCGTCAAAACCGACAGCGTCCAGTTTAATGAAATAAGTCTTTGGTCGGGCGATAATAACTGGGATGGTAGTTACGATACCGGTGATCACCCAGCGACCTCAAATCTTTCGTGCCATATACGCTAAGTAGAAAATTATCGCAATATCTGGACTGGGATATCGCAAATTGTTTTTTTCCATGAATCGATTTAAACGATTCCATCTCCATGAATAACTTTCCAATGTCCCATCGTCACGCTTAAGATCTTTCAATCCTCTCAACATCGGGGATGTGACATCTTCAAATGTTTTTGAATTGTTTATCACAAACCCAGCTCCAGGGAGTCATTTTTTGTTAATGTATGACTCATGAAGTAATCACAGTTTTTGGGAGCGAAAGGAGCAATTTGACAAGGTCGTAAAATAAAGAAAGCCCGAAATCAAAGGGAGGGTTAAGTGCTTCGATCTTTCCGAAGCTGATGCAAAAACTATGCGTCGGGCACAACCACTTTGCGAAGTGGGTATTCGCATTGGTAACAGATCAATCACCCAATGCAAGCCGGATGCTCAATTAAGTTGTAAATTCTTGCCTTTGATCCTATCGCACCGATTAAAACAATTTAGCAAATCCATGCTATAATCCACAAAGTCTTATCAATTCGCTCACTTAGAACAGCATCTTCCATCGCAACCTCCACTACTTTTTGCAACATAGAAAAAAAGCAAAAATAAGAACGACAATTGAGTGCCTATCCCTTAAAATGGAATTTTAATATCACTTACTGCCAAATTGGAACTGGCCTGAGCAACCAATTTCTGTTTGTCATTAAAAACATCTGCTTTAATGTTGATAATGGATTTCCCTTTCTTAATTACTTGAGTGCGGACAACAACTATTTCACCTTCTTTAGCGGCAGTAAAAAAATCAACATTTAAATTAATACTTGGATAAAAGCATTCTAACCCTAAACAAAAAAAATTAATACCCATACATTCATCAATCATACCACAAATTACCCCACCATGAAGCATTCCGACAGGATTTGTCATTTCTTTTCTAACAGTAAACTCTAACTCAACCGATTTTTCATCTGCAGAAACAACCTTTCCATACAGCCAATGTCCATATGGCGACGGACTACCTGTAAATTGCTTCCCTATGAAATCCTGAACAAATTTCAATCTTTGGTTTTCCATGCTTATATTTTTGTTTTGTTCACATTTTTCAGAATTGTATTTTCAAGATTTTACCGAAACCCTGAGAAAAGTTAATCTGGATATATTTATGTTTTTAGCAACGACCCAAAAGAGAGATAGTTCCTGTTTTTTAATTGTTTGATTGTTTTTCTGCCTGTTCTTTCAGCCTTATTAACCAATCCTTAATATCTTTACGAACCTTATTAGGCGCAAAAATTTTCTCCATTTTTGTTTTAGGTCCATTTTGGGATTCGTTTGAAACAACTTTGCAGCCTTCTTCGGTTGGGATAATCATCCATGCATTGTAAACGGTCATTTTTTTATTATCGCTTTCGCCATACCAAGCTATATTATAAGGAGGATTGAATTCCTTTATAGTTGAAGTGAATTTACCTGCCGGATACCAAATAAAAACACTGGATGAATTAAGCTTGCCGTTAGGTGAATTTAGCAGCTCAATACCTTTAGCTTTTTTGTGCCATTCCGGCCATTTAGCAGCATGGATGAAAATATCCCAAACCACCTGGGGTGAAGCTTTAATGTCTATTTCGTTGTGTACAAAAAAATCAGCTTCAGATGGTTTATAGCCTTTTGGCCAGCTGATCTTATCGGAATAAGGTAAACTTGATTGAACTACTTTTTTGTGTGAATAACAAGAAGAAAGTAGCAATGACATACTAGTTAAGCTAACTAGTATAAATAATTTTGTTGTTTTCATCGTATTTATTGTTTTCATTTTTTTGATATTTCATTTATAACTTAATCATGATTTGACGCTTGCGAGATTCTTTTTGATCTTCATCATAATACTATCAGGGACAAAACTTGACAGTTTAGAATTAAACCAGTTTTGAAAGCCGACTACTTTTTTTCCTTTTCCATGTAAAAGATGTTTCACAGCTTGCGCTGCCACTACTTTGGGATGCATTGGTTTATTATTTTTATAATTATTTGTAGACTGCATTTTATCTGTAGTAAAGGCAGTATCTACCGTGCCCGGGTAAAGAGATGTAACTATAACTCCAGTGCCATCCAATTCGGCAGCAAGCGTTTCACTAAATGCCAATACAAAAGCTTTAGTAGCAGAATAAACGGTATAATATGGAAAAGGTAAAAATGCAAGCAATGATGATACATTCATAATTCTGCCAGACTTGCGGCTGACCATGTCTTTTGCAAAGAGCTTAGTAAGTGCTACCACACTGGAAATATTTATTTCAATCATTCTAAGTTCTTCTTCCAATGATGTTTCAATAAAATTGCCATAGTTACCTACCCCGGCATTATTTATCAAAGCGGTTACCAAATAATTTTCCTGTTGCACCGCTTTATAAAGGTCTATCGCCGCATATACGTCAGAGAGATCTGCAACGAAATACTGAACCAGGATGCCATACTTGTCTGTTAGTTCTGCTTGCATTTGCTGCAATTTAGTTTCGGTACGGGCAACCAATATCAGGTTCAATCTTTGGGCTGCTAATTGATTCGCCATTTCGTAACCGATTCCGGATGATGCACCGGTGAGTAATACATATTCTTTCATATAAAGTAAATTTTATGTGAGTAATAGATTTTTTATTTGCTTAAGTCGACTGTTCCTTTCATTTTTATTTATTTGGCTGTGCCTGGTGTTATATTATTCATTGTTAATACTTGGCGGAATCAATTTGTACATTACCGGTGTCACAATTCTGGCAAGTATTGTAGAGCTTATTAGTCCTCCAATTAACACAATTGCTAATGGCGCAATAAGTGGATTGGGGTTCCAGGCAAGAGGAATTAATCCGCAAATGGCGGTTATGGACGTAAGCACAACCGGCAAAAAGCGGGTTTCACCTGCTATATTAATTGCGTCATCAATGCTATGACCTTCGGTCCGCAACTGGTTGGTAAAATCAACGAGTAATAGCGAATTCTTGACTTGTATACCGGACAAACCGATGAAACCAATAATAGAAACCAAAGACATCGGATGGCCAGCAATCAATAGCATTACCACACCACCCAGAATTCCTAATGGAATAATGGACAGCACAATAATGATTCCCTTAAAGGTTTTAAATTGCAATAATAACACTCCAACAAAAAGGAATGCACTTAACAGAATAACTGAAAGAAAGTTTCCACCCAGTGTATCACCTTCCGATTCTGCTTCCCCGGATAGCTTATAATAGTAGCCTGGCGGCATTTTAAGTTTGTTCAGTTGCGGAACAATGTCCTTTAGTATATCGTTCGCATATACATTTTCTTTGGTTAAGGAGGTAACCTTTGCGAAACGGGATTTATTAAAATGATTTATGGTTGTAGGTGATGTTTCAAAAGAAATGGTTGCAATTTGACTAACCAATACAGGAACACCTTGTATATTATTTACATACAGGTTTTTGAATGCATCTAAATTTGAAAATTTATCTCTGGCAAGTGTTATGACAACATTGCGTGAATCGCCTCTGTCATCTATATAATCACCAACGGTTAATCCCGCTACCGCCATTCGAATTACTTTATCAATATCACTTGTAAGCACACCCAATGTGCGGGCTTTTTCTTTATTTATTTCTATTTTAACATCCGACTTGTAGGTGTTCAATTCGTTATTGATGTAAACAGTTCCTGGATGTTTGCGTAACAGATCTTCCACTTTAAAGGAAAGTTCACGCAACTTATTTGGGTCTTCACCAAACACTCTGACTACTATGTTGGCCTCTATAGGCGTACCTTGTTCAAAATCTTTTACTTCGATTTTGGCATATGGAAAATCTTTAAACCTTTGCCTTAGCCGCTTAATTAAATCTATTTTTGAGTCAGGACTAGCCTCATGATCCATCTGTACAAAAATCTGGGCAAAGTCGGGTTTAACATCCTGTTGATGTACGTTATAATATATCTGTGGGTTTCCTTTACCTACATTGCTTGTATAATATACAATCTCTTTGTGTTGCTTTAATTCATTTTCTACGAGTTTAGTCACACGATCACTTTCAGGAATATCAGCCTGCAAAGGCATTTTTATATTGACCAGGAACATTGGCTTTTCGGAGGTGGGAAAAAGTTTAAATCCCGCTTTTGTAAATAAGAAAAAAGCCAGAACGCTAAGTAGTAATGATATCCCAATGGTTGTTTTAGGCCATTTTAAAGCTCGTCGC
The DNA here is from genome assembly GCF_029360765.1 of Terrimonas pollutisoli. Classification (GTDB taxonomy): domain Bacteria; phylum Bacteroidota; class Bacteroidia; order Chitinophagales; family Chitinophagaceae; genus Terrimonas_B; species Terrimonas_B pollutisoli. The sequence continues at coordinate 69,962 of NZ_JARKNA010000017.1, forward strand.
ATAATACCCCGATAAGAGTAAGTCAGGAACTTTTGCAGGTATTTAAGAAAAAAATTGCCTTCCCCATGTGTGTGCGTTTTCAATATCCGGCTTCCTATAAATGGAACAAGCGTCAAAGCCACGATCATTGATGCCAATACACTGGTTATAACAGCCATAGGTAAGCTGCGTATAAATTCACCAGCTGTATCCGGCAGGAAGGCGAGTGGTAAGAACGCAATTACTAAAGTGGCTGTACATCCTATTACTGCTATACCGATTTGTTTTGTGCCTTTTAGAATAGCATCCATTCGTGAATGTCCTTCCCTAAGCCATCGTTCTATATTTTCTACAACTACAATACTGTCATCCACCAACAATCCCAAAGCCACAACGAGTCCGACAATACTTAGTTGGTTCAATGAATACCCTAATAAATTCAATGCTATAAGCCCTAATGCTAAAGAAAGCGGAATAGAAATCATTACGATGAGTGATGCCCTGAATCCTAAAGGCAATAAGGTAATGACTACTAAAAGAATAGCTAAGGCAAAATCAAAACCCAGATGTCCCAAACGTTGTGAAACCATAGTAGCCTGGTCAAAAGTTTTGACAAGCCGGATAGTAGAAGGCAGTCCTTTGGAAAATTCCTCCAATACCGGAAGAAACTCCTCCTGCACATTCGCTATGTTGACATTTTCTTTCATTGCTGCCGTAACCAGTACACAGCGATGTCCATTTATACGGGTAATATGGTTGACCATTTCGTCTTTATAACTTACTTCAGCCACATCCTTCAGGTAGATAATTTTCCCACTGGCATTATAGATGACGGTATTGGCAACGTCTTCAATATTTTTAAACTTACCACTGGTCTTTACATTAAAAATCTTACTCTCAAGGTTGATGCTTCCTCCCGGAATGTCTGCCGCTTCACTTTGTAAACTGCCTGTAACTATGTTGAGCGGGATTTTCAGTTGAGCCAATTTATCCAATTGTACATCGATACGGATCTCCTGTTCCGGCATTCCGGAATATTTGACTTCTTTAAGATTTGTTATTTTCTCCAGTTGGGTTTTAAGTATATCAGCTTGATCTCTCAACAATTTACCGGAGGCATTATCCGAAACCAATGCAACCTGTAAAATTTTAACATCGGAAGAAGAAATCTTTTCTGTTTTGATCAGATAGATGTCTTTAGGAAGTTCACTGTTTTTTAAAGCATTTAATTCTGTAGATATCTCCTGGTATTTATTGTCTATATCAACACCATATTTGAATTTCACCTGGATCGCCGCAACACCATCCTCAACTGTGGTAAGTATTTTGTCAATGTTTTCCAGACCATAAATTTTGTTTTCAATGGGTTTTACCACTTGCTCTTCCATGTCTTTAGGACTTGTGCCTGGATATATGACAGTTATGAGATATTGCGGTGGATGTATAGTTGGGTCTTCCGAACGGGGCATTGTAAACAAGGTAAGCACACCAACTACTGCAAACAGCAGGAATATAACAAGCGTGAACTGATAGTTTTTAACGGCAAAGTTTGTAATTTTCATATCTGCTATTATTACCTGATGATTTTTATTGTAGATTTTTCGTTGAGATAGGCACTATTTGATATCACAATTTCTTTCACTCCGTCAAGTCCTTCTTTTAGATAAACCTGTTGATTGTCGAACCTTGAAATAGTTACCGGAATTTTCCTGACCTTATTGGCTCCGTCAGGTGCAAATACGAATGCCTTATTGCCATCCGCCTCTACCAAAGATCCATAGGGGATAACCTTGACATTTTCATCCTGGTTTGTAGATATTTCCGCTTTGCCAAACATACCTACCGCCGGTGTTATATCGCCTAATTTCAATTTCAATTCTATCTGAAAGGAGCCAAGTGTACGATCGGCTGTCTGCGACTTACGAAACACGAAAGCATCAATTTTTTTATCAGCATACCCATCCAGCGTCACTGTTGCCGTTTGCCCTGGATTAACAATAGCCCATTCACGGTCTGTTACGCCGACTTTAAGTAAGTAGTTATTATTTTGCTGAGTTTCGTTAATAGCAAGGACGGGCATTCCCGGTCCGATTACTTCCCCTTCACTGGCGATTTTCTGACTTACAAAACCATCAGAGGCCGCATATATTTTTGAATAATGAGCATTAAAGGCAACAGCCTCTTTTGCTTTGTGGGCAATATCCAGGGCGGTCTTTGTGTTTTGCAACTGCTCCAATGTAAAAACGCTGTCTTTGTAAAGATTAGCGGCTCGTTCATAATCACGCTGCGCTTTGTCTACATTTAAACCGGATTGTGCTAAGCCAGCGGAAATTTCAGTTGAATTGAGTGTAGCGAGCAACTGACCTTTTCGAAAGAACTGACCTTCCTCTACAAAAACACGGTTAATGACGCCACCTATTTTGAAAGAATATTTGGCTTCGCTTTCTGTGCTTACAAGGCCCGTCGCACTTATTTTTTTGGGTAATCCCAATGCAGATACAGCAGAAATCTTTACAGGGATAACATCTGATTCTCCCAATGAGTTTTTTGCTTTGTCTTCTTCCTTACAGGAATACAAAACTGATATTACCGCAATAACGCTGAACAATTGTATTTTTTTCATAATAGTTCGTTTTTTTATTTATTGAATAATGAAACTGGCATTTGCCCTTTCTATTTCAGTTGCTTTAATCCATGTATCAAACAGGGAGATATTTAGTTGCAGTTTTGCAGTTACAAGTTGATTTTGTGCATCCAATAGTTCTATAAAAAGCGCCTGACCTTCTTTATACAGGCGGAACATATCACTGTAATATTTTTGGGAAGAAACTACCTGGGATTGTGCCGCATTATATTCTGCAATGGCGGCCTTTAATAAATTAGCAGAGGTGGTTAGCTCTAATTTGAGTTGCTGTTCCACATAACTTGTTTGCGATCGCAGCACTTTCCCATCGGCTTCAGTCTGCTTGATTTTGTGTTTGTTTTTATTGCCGGAGAAAATATTCCACTCAAGCGATATACCCGCCAGGTAGTAGAATGATTTGTTGTTCACTTTAAAATCAAATGCTTGTGTGCCGAGGTCAACAAATGAATTTAGTTTTGGACGATTGTACGATTTAGCGAGGGCCGTAATGTTTTGATTGATGGCAAGAGCCTGCTTCAATTTTCCAAGTTCCTCCCTTTTGGCAACCGTGGTATCAGTTAAAAACAAATCAACAGGAACGGCGGTAATGCTGTCTGTGATTATCTCCGTGTTCAAATCAGTATTCAACAGGAAATTGAAATACACCCTCGCATTATTCTGTGTTTGCTTCGCAGATTCAAGCAGTGCGTTGTACTTGCTCACTTCATTATCGCTTCTTACAACTGCAGTCCGGTTTACTTTTTGATTATTAAATAGTGAAGTATTTACCCGTAGGTTTTCTTTTACAAGAGATAAAGCTGTTTGATAAATATCAACTGCTTCACCAGCCTGTAAATATTTGTAATAGGCTTGTTTTACCTCTTTTACCAATTCCCTTTTATACAGGCTTATCTCAATTTGCTGCAAGCCGTATTGCTGTTTTTTTATTTTACGGTTGTATTCAATTTCCGCATTCAGAATAGGGTATGTTGTTCTTATTTTGGCATCATAAAAATTGTTGGGGTTAAGCAATATGCTTTGGTTTTGCACCTGCGGAAAACTATTGGCGCCTGTCATTTGATTGAGCGTTTTGTAAACTGGATTCATTAAATCTCCCACAGGAATATCCACGGTGCGCCCACCACCTGCAATAGTGTAGGTAGCGTTAAATCCAACTGAGGGAAGGAATAATGATTTCGCCTCTTTTAACGCATACAAACTTTTAGTGAGCAAAAATTGCTGTTGCTTGATTGTTTCATTATTGTCTAATGCAGTTTTGATATAGGCATCTAAATTGGTTTGTGCGTATACCCCAATACCATTAAACAGCAGCAATGTGATAAAGACTTTTTTCATTTTAATATATTTTTTGAACGATAATATTTTATTGAACAATGTTCATTACATGTAAAAAAAATTTACTTTTTTTCTATAAATTTTAAAAACTCGTTAAACGCATCCGAAACGATAGTATCTGGCTTCTTTAAAAGAACTCCTTTTGTACGGGCCCGTGTTTCAAGACTACACATGCCATGCACACAGCTCCATATCAGGTATGAGAGCGGCTCCAGCTTATGTCCTTTAAAATACCCGGCACCAATACATTCCTTCACTGTGGTTTGCAATACTTCAAACGTTGCAGCGCCCTCATTCCATTCTTTTGCCTCTATGCCATCGAGAAACTCCATTGGTTCCTTTAAATTAAACATCAGGTCATATTTATCTGGATTGTCCATTGCAAACTGGATGTAAACCTTGCCCATGGCTTTTAACCGCTCCATTGGGTCTTTTACATTATGCAGCACTCTGAATTGTCCACCCAGTTCAGCAAAGCATTGTGTGTGCAAGGCATGAAGAATGGCATTCTTATCTTTAAAATAAACATATACGGTTCCGATACTGTAATCAATGGAATCAGCGATATTGCGGATAGTAGTCTGCGCTATACCTTTTTCCACAAACAACTTCATTGACGCTTTTAATATCAAAGCTTTCAGATCTTCCTTTTCCCTTGCCTTGCGTTCTGCACTACTCATGATGAATAATTAGAGTGCAAAGAAAATGAACAATGTTCATTTTTCAAAATAATTTTACCCCCGCTCCGAAGTCCAGCACATTTGGCCATGATATCCATTCAGTTATCACTATTTCTTCTAATAATTTTTTTGCGGTAGTTCAATCCCTAATCCTTTAGGGAATAAATGATTGGGAGTTAATGTATCTACTTAGGCTTCCAATTGATATGATATATCTTAACTGGGTAATCATCTATTATAAGTCTCTTTAGCAGTTTGTGTTGTTCCAGTTCTTTAAGTTTTTTGGCCAAAACTTTTGCGGTAATTGTGTTGAAGGAAAATGCGGGTAATTGAGCCTGATCTTTTTTGCCGTATACGCTAAGTAGAAAATTATCGCAAATATCTGGAGTAAGGCACCGAAAATTATTTTTTTTCCATGAATCGCTTTAGACGATTCCATCTCTATAAGTAACCTTCCAATGCCTCATCGGTACGGAGGGAGGAGATATTCTTTCAAGATTTCAAAATCGATGATGTGACAGCTACAAATGTTTTTGAATTGTTTATCATAACTCAAATAATAAAACATTATGTAAAACAATAGGAACTGCTTTTATTACAACTCGTTCTGTAGCTGGGCTTACCTTTTATTCCTTTACATAATGAATTTGTATGCATAAGAATTGTTATGTAAAGGTTTACATAAAAGTTCCAGCATGAAATGCTCGATCTTATTGAGGATTGCATTTTCCAGTTGTTTTGAATGGCTTCAATCTCGTAAAAGTTTCGCTCAGCTCATCATTAATCTTCAATAATTGAACGTAGTAGGACCAGGACAATTGTAATGAACTTCCCATTTTCCCAACCGCTGGTTGGGATTTCTTACTTCTGCCTGATTTCCCAATCGCCGGTTGGGAAATCTTGTCCTTATATGGCAAGTAAAACTTCCTCATCTATTCCAGATTGGAACGGGAATAGCCACTTCCGTATTCGGCGGTTAAATTAGCACTTAATTGAATTAAGGTTTTTCGGCATAGCCAGCTATTTCTTGTCCTTTTTGTTCATACTGCACAATCATTTTGCCTATTTAAAAGTGAGTATAGACGACAACACTGTTCACATTACGAACTATTATCGCTCTCGCTTCTTCAATTAAAGTTCTTATCGAGTCAAACAAGTTATTATTCACTTGCGCTTTTTCATCGTTAGTTTATAAAGGATTAGATTGCTTTTAATAATTTTTGCTTCAATTGCTCCATATCATTACTAACCTTGTTATCCAGGATCTTTGCATAAATCTGCGTTGTACGAAGATTTTTATGCCCTAACATTTTCCCAACCGTTTCAATAGGAACACCATTGGTTAATGTTACGGTAGTTGCAAAAGTGTGCCGGGCACAATGAAAGGTGAGTTCCTTATCGAATCCGCATATATCACGGATCTCCTTCAGATAGCTATTCAACCGTTGATTACTAAGTTTTGGAAGAAGAATCCCAGAACTAATAATTTGAGGTTGATCAGAATACTTTTCTAAAATCGATTTGGCTGTGGGCAATAAGGGAATTCTGGAAGCAGTATCAGTCTTTGTTCTTCTTGTGAAAATCCATTGCTCTCCATCAATGCCTATTGAAATATCTTTTGGGGTTAGCACCATGACATCACTATAAGAAAGCCCGTCGTAACAACTGAACAGAAATATATCACGAACCTGGTCTAACCGTTGAACCGGAAGATTCTTATCGCCAACAATTCCAATTCATCTTTAAGCAGAAAACTCCTATGCGTTTCTTTAGTTGTGATTTTATAAGAAGCCATTCATTAGCTACACATTGCCGGAGGACCTTTTTCAGTTTTTTAATATTGCACGTTGCTGAATTGTGTTGCAGTTGTTGAACTGCCTTTAAGTAAAACTCATAATCGGTAATAAACTTATGGTTGACTTCTGTGAGATAAACATCTTTTTTATTGAATTTGCACTCTATAAAATTTTTCAACGAACTGAGGGCTGATTTGAATTTCTTGAATGTTTCATGAGCGAATTCTAATCCCACCAGTTTTTCAAATTTGTCATTGTGATATTTATAAACTTCAATTAAACTGTGCTGCTTTTCTTCCGTTCTGTTGAGAATTTTAGATTTGACTTGTTCCGCAGATAACGGTTCGTTGCGTAAGGTATATTTCTTTTGAAAGGCAAAAATGTTACCCTGAATAGCATCCAGGTACGCATTAAGATTTTTCAACTCCTCTTTGTTTCCAGTAGCTCGTCCAACAGCTTGATTCCATTTTGACCCAGATTCGCAACTTCTTTGAACACTCCATTCCGCTCTTTTCCATTAATAGTAACCCGAACATAAATGGGTAAGGATTTTACATTGCATCTTTTCCCTTTTTTAAGAAAGAAAAGCACTTTGAAACTTTGGCTCATAAGAAATGACTTTAAACGGTTATAAAATTACCATTCATAGTGACGTTGAAAAGGCATGTTCAAATTCTGAATACCTGCTGGAAACGGGTTTCAGAAAAATTTGAGCGGGCAAATTTGAAAATGGTTTTGCCCGCTCGAATTACGCACCAGAACTCGGAGATTTTTGACAATCCAGGAAAAACAAAAAGCCCCGCAAATTCAATATTTGCAGGGCTTTTGATCGATTTGAAGCAATTTGGGTAGCCTAATCTGTGATCCCGCTGGGACTCGAACCCAGGGCCCCATCATTAAAAGTGATGTGCTCTACCAACTGAGCTACGAGATCAACCTGATGTTCAGACCGTTTATCTGAACGGGGTGCAAAAATACAGTCTCACACCTTTCGCACCAAAAATTTTTCAAATTATTCTGGTAATATTTTAACCAGATGTTGGTGATAGTGAAGAGCTTTTTTAAGAATGATCATTCTCAACTCCGGTATTGAGTCTTAGTGCTGATTATTTCAATGATGGGAAATTGAATTAGACCGGGCAATTAATCAAAATTGTTTTCCCAACCTTCGGTTTTTAACTTCTTTATTTTGTCAAGTACTTCTGCATTCAAAGAGTTTTTATAATCAACTACTGTGCGGGATATTTTGTCATCCGTTGTGCCGAGAATTTGTGCCGCTAATATGCCGGCATTCTTTGCTGCATTTAATGCAACGGTGGCAACGGGTACTCCATTCGGCATTTGTAAAATAGAAAGAACAGAATCCCATCCGTCAATAGAGTTGGATGACTTGATAGGAACGCCAATAACGGGTAAAGAAGTTATAGAAGCAACCATACCCGGCAAGTGTGCTGCGCCACCCGCACCGGCTATAATTACCTTTAATCCCCGGCCTTTTGCTTTTTGCGCATATTCTACCATGCGTAATGGTGTACGATGAGCCGATACAACTGTCACTTCGTGCGCAATGCCAAACTGTTTTAAGATTTCAGATGCAGCCTGCATGATGCTGAGATCGCTATCGCTGCCCATGATGATACCGACTTGTGGATTCATGCAGCAAAGAAAAGCTAAAATCTATTTCACGCAAAGATGCAAAGAAAAATAAGGCGCTAAGGGCTACTTTGAAGCTTTGCTCCCTGGCGTCTTTGCGTGAAATTTTATTTCACCAAATTTCCTTTCAATCTCAGCAACTCTGTCTCCGCTAACTTGGTTGCATATCTTGCTGCAATCAAGCGGTTGTTGGCTGCTTCCAAACTGTTTTGTGCTTCGCGGAGCTGAACTAATGTCGCCGCCCCTAATTTGTACGTTTGAAAAACGATATCAACATTTTCCCTTGCCAGTAAAATATTTTCTTCTTCTAATGCCAGGGCTTTTTTCTGTAATTCATAATTTTTAAAAGCTGTTATGATATCCAAATTGACGAGGGATCGCTGGTTTTCAAAAACTAATTGTTGATAGCGGATATCCAACTCAGCTTGCCGTATCAGTCGTTTTGTATTAAAGCGATTGAAGATGGGAATATTAGCGGTAAAGCCATAATTTAGCCCGTTGGACTGGTTAAAAAGAGGAGAGAAGGGGTTGATAACTTTTTTATTATCTGTTCGACTGTAATTATAAGCTGAATTAAATGATACAATTGGCAATCGATCCGCTTTTCTTTCGTTTAGCGTGAGCCTGGCGATGTCAACATTTTTTTGAGCGATAAGGAGTCCGGGATTATTTTTTTCAATGTCCAATTGTATATCACCCAAACCGATAGTTGTATTGATAGGAATGGAATCACTCACTTCAAAATTTATCCCTTTGTTTACATTCATCGCCTGGTTCAATTGCTCTTTTAGCTGTTCGATCAATGTTTGTTGTTCAAGTTTTAATGCCTTCTGAGCATTAAGGTCTACCTTGCTTTGCAGCAAATCGGGTTTGATGCCGGTTCCAATATCTAATTTGTATTGAGATAATCGTACTCTTTCTTCATTCAATGTAATTTGTTCTTCTACTGCTTTTAACTGTTGTTTTTGCCGCACAATATTGTAATAGGTAGTAATAACGGTTGCAATACTATTGACAACCTGGTTTTTTATTTCCAACGAACCAAGTTGCACATATTCGGCGGCCTTATCTTTTATGGCAAACATTTTCAACCCGTCAAACAATGTCCAATTAAGTGCTACAGAGGCAGCAGTGTTATGTGACCGGATATTTTTTTGTTCCCGCTTCGAACCGTCTGCCAATGTCTGGCGCTGGTTATTGTTGTTCCAGGTAGTTCCCAATGTGCCGTTCAATGTGGGAAGAAAAGCTGCATTGCGATACGAATAATCCAGGGCTGCCACCAGGGAGTCATTTTTTGACAGTTGTATGTCGTAGTTATTCTGCAAAGCCGTAGCAATCGCTTCTTCCAACGTGAGTAGTTGCTGTGCAAATGAATTTGTATAAAAAAACAAGACCGATAAAAAAACAATAAATCCTTTTTTCATTCCTGCATCTTTAATTTTTAGCTCGATTGGAAACTAACCTGATTTTTTTGCACTTGCACTCAACTTTTTTAAACTGTTTCAGGTGCCGGCTGTTGTGCAACGATTGCCTCCTCCTCTTTAATGGGATACAATTTTTCCATCTCACTCTTTTGTTTTTTGGTGGACATGTAAGTGTACATGGCCGGCAAAATAAACAAGGTTAATATTAATGAGAATAAAATACCTCCTACAATCACAACGCCAAGGGGTATACGGCTGGTAGCTGCTGCTCCTAATGACAAAGCGAGGGGAAGTGCACCCAATGACATGGCAAGGCTTGTCATGAGAATCGGGCGAAGGCGTTGCGTGGCTGAATAGATGGCTGCTTCCATTTTTCTCATGCCCTTCATTCGATTTTGGTTGGCAAATTCGACGATAAGGATGCCGTTTTTTGTCACCAGGCCTATAAGCATAATCATGCCGATTTGTGAAAATATGTTCAGCGTATGTCCAAATAGCCACAAGGTCAACACGGCGCCGGCGATAGCCAAGGGAACGGTGATCATAATGATAAGCGGATCGATAAAGCTTTCAAATTGCGCAGCAAGAATTAAAAAGATCAAACCGAGCGCCAATAAGAATGCAAAGCTGGTGTTGCTGCTGCTTTCGGCAAAGTCACGGGATGATCCCGATAAAGAAGTGGCAAAGCTTTCATCCAATAGTTTGTTCGCAATAGCTTCCATTTCTTTAATACCATCGCCAATGGTTTTACCGGGAGCCAGCCCGGCGGAAACGGTGGCTGATTTATACCTGTTGAAGTGATAAATGGTAGGAGGTGTGTTGGATTCCTGGACCGTCACAAGGTTATCCATACTGATCATTTCTCCGCGATTGTTACGGACAAATAGTGTTTTGAGATCATCAGGATCATCCCTGTCTTTGCGGGCCACCTGGCCCATTACCTGGTATTGCTTGCCGTCTTTGGTAAAATACCCCAACCGCCTGTTGCTATAAGCCAGCTGTAATGTTTCTGAAATATCACTGACACTTACACCCAGTTCACTTGCTTTCAGCCGGTCGATTGCTACACGTAGTTCAGGTTTATTGAATTTAAGATCCACATCTACCTGTTGCAATACAGCACTTTTGTTGGCTTCTTCTAAAAACTTTGGAAGTATCTGGGTGAGCTTCTCAAAATTGTTGTTTTGCAGTACAAATGAAACCGGTTGACCACCACGACGGTTTACTTGTATTGTCTGATCCTGGATGGCAAAAGCTCTTCCTTCGTTGTATTTGGGAAGATTGCGGTTGACCATGTTTACAATTTCTTCCTGCGAACGGGTTCTTTCTTTGGGATCAACTAACGTCACACGTACAAAGCCTGTATTGGCATTACCTGATCCGGAAAAGCCCGGTGAGGTTACGCTTAATACGGTAATTTTTTCAGGTACGGAGTCAAGCATAAAGTTCGATAACCGGTCAACGTATTTATCCATGGCATCAAACGAGGTGCCTTCAGGTGCTGTCAGTTGCAAACGAAATTGGCTTCGGTCTTCCATGGGTGCCAATTCAGATTGAAGATTGGCGCCAATTAAAAATATTATGGCCACACAAGCGGCAACAATGATAAACGAAACCCAGCGAACCTTCATGAATTTGGTAAGAGCCTTTTGATACCCGTTTTCCATTCCCCTGAAGAACGGTTCTGTTTTCGTATAAAACCAGGAATGTTTATGAATATTCTTTTTGGTAAGCTTTACGTTCAATACGGGTGTAAGTGTAAGTGACACAAAAGCGGAAATCAATACTGCACCCGCGACTACTATTCCAAACTCACGGAATAAACTTCCAACGAAACCCTGCAGGAAGATAATAGGCAGAAACACTACCGCTAACGTGATAGAAGTAGCAATAACCGCAAAATAAATTTCCTTGGAACCTTCTTTTGCAGCCTGCCATTTACCCATGCCTTTTTCCATCTTTTTATAAATATTCTCCGTCACCACAATACCGTCATCTACCACGAGACCCGTAGCCAACACAATGGCCAGCAGGGAAAGTACATTGATGGTATAGCCCATCAAATACATAATAAAAAAGGCGCCGATCAAGGAAACGGGAATGTCAATTAATGGACGCAACGCAATGAGCCAGTCGCGGAAGAAAAGATAGATGATCAATACAACCAGAACTATTGCAATGATCAAGGTTTCTTCTACTTCCGATATGGATTTCTTGATAAACTTTGTCTGATCAAGCGCAATATTGATCTTAATATCTTCCGGAACATCTTTTTTTATTTGTTCCAGGCGTTTATAAAACTCATCCGATATTTCTACATAGTTAGAACCTGGTTGAGGAACGATAGCCAGGGCAATCATCGGCACAGTACTTTCTTTTAATGCCGTTTCTTCATTTTCCGGGCCCAACACAACATCTCCAATGTCTTTTATTTTTATATCGGCACCATTGATGTTGCGGATGATTACATCATTAAAATCTTCTTCTGTGTTTAAGCGGCCAAAAGTGCGGACAGTTAATTCTGTTGCGTTGCCGGATATTTTTCCCGAAGGCAGCTCGACATTTTCACGAAGCAATGCAGTTTGCACATCGCCGGGAGTCAAACCAAATCCTGTCAATTTTGCGGGGTCGATCCAAATCCGCATGGCATATCTTTTTTCACCCCATATCTGGATGCCACTTACACCGGGAATGGTTTGCAATCTTTCTACCAGGACATTATTGGCATATTCAGTTATCTGCAATTGATTACGGGTGTTGCTCTGCACCGTCATGGATAGAATGGCATCGGAGCTTGCATCCGCCTTTGAAACTACGGGTGGCGCTTCCAGGTCTGGAGGCAGGGATCGCTGCGCCTGTGACACTTTATCCCTTACGTCATTGGCAGCAGCTTCCAGGTCAATACCTAAGTCAAATTCAACATTGATATTACTGGTTCCGTTACTGCTTGAAGAGGTAATATTTTTGATGCCGGCTATGCCGTTGATGGCTTTTTCGAGGGGTTCGGTGATCTGCGTTTCAATAATATCCGCATTGGCACCCGCATAGGAAGTACGAACACTGATATTGGGCGGATCGATGGCCGGATAATCCCGTATTCCCAAAAACTTGAACCCTATAACTCCAAACACCACGATGATGATGTTCATCACGATAGCGAGCACAGGTCGTCTCAAACTTAACTCGGATATATTCATGCCCCTGGCCCCTAAAGGGGAGTTTAAAAATTAATAAAATGGTTACGTTCCAATAAACACCCGACCCGCTGAACAGAAGCAACTGTTTATGAGGTCAGACTCTTCAAAGCCCCCTTTAGGGGGTTTGGGGGTTTACTATCTTGTTGATCCTGATTTTTCCTTCCGGTCTTAAACTTAATAATCCGGTGACCACCACGGTATCGCCTGCTTTTAATCCCTCCGTTATTTGTACCCTGGCAGAATCCCGGATACCGGTTATAACGTCCTTAAAAGTTGCTACTCCGTTATTATAAAGAATTACTTTTTTGCCCCTTGCCTGCGGTAGTACTGCCTGCGTAGGAACTAAGATTGTGTTAGGGTTGGGGTCAAATGATAATTTCACCTTGGCAAATGCACCCGGTAAAAGTTTATCATCTTTAGTCTGAACGATTGATCTTACTTTCAAACTACGGGTATTTTCGGCCACGGCTGATTCCGTTGCCACCACTTTGGCGTTGTAAGTTTTTGATGACCCCTCATAAGTGAAATTTACAATCTGGCCGATCTTGATTTGTCCTGTATATTTTTCAGGAACTGTAAAGTCAAGTTTCAATTGCCCGGTTTGATTAATCACAGCAATGATACTGGCCGGCGTAACATAAGCACCCGGGCTGATATTCTTCAAGCCTAGTTTACCATTGAAGGGTGCCCTGATTTCTGTTTTTGAAATATCTGTTCGAATAATTTCGATGTCAGCATTGATATTATTTACATTCAATAAGCTGGCATCATAATCTGCTTTGCTAATGCCTTGTATTTTTAGTAGCTGGGCCGAACGTTCCTCGTTGGTTTTTGCAATCTGCAGCTGTACCTGCAATTTTTTTAACTGTGCCTGCAGATCGGCATCATACAGTTTAGCAATCAAAGCCCCCTTCGCTACCTGTCTTCCCTCGGCCACATTGAGTCGGACAATCCGACCCGATACTTCCGGATGTATTTCTGTTGTTTCGTTGGCAATTACGGAACCGGGCACTTCAATGTTTTCGGCAAAGGGTTCTGTTTTTACAATATAAGCATCTACGGCCATCACCATCTGTTGACGGGTAGCAGCACCCGGCCTGGGCTCATCTTTTTTACTTTTTGCACTGCAACCAGCTAAAAGAAGAAGGGCAAATGCTATGAAATAATTCCGTACCAATACAGTTTTTCTCACTTGTCGATTAATTTATATGTGGTTTTAGTTTCCTGTCAATGAAAACAGTGAAAAATGAAAATAAATGAAACCAGGCTGCTATTGGACGCCAATGGTTTGCAATACATGCGGTGATAGTGTCTCCATGTATGAGCGGTTTTTAAAAAGGATAGAAGGTTGTCAGGATTTTGCCAGCAGGTTCCGTTTCACTTTATTGGATTGGTGCAGCAGATCCTGTTTTTCTTTACTTAAAATGGTGACATGTCCCATCTTACGTCCCGGTTTGGTCTGCTTTTTTCCATATAAATGCACAAAGGCATTGTCAATTTTTAGCGTTTCTTCCAGTCCTTCATATTTTACCTCCCCGCTGAATCCCTCTGCCCCGATGATATTTACCATAATGGAAGGGAGAATGGCGTCCGTATTTCCAAGGGGATAATTGAGCATCAGCCGCCAGAGCATATCAAACTGCGAGCTGTAATGCGCTTCGATGGTATGGTGACCGCTATTGTGTACTCTCGGAGCGGTTTCATTCACGTATACTTCTCCTTTCTTATCGATGAAGAGTTCGATAGCAAAAATGCCGGGGGACTTAAAATTTCTTACTACTGATAAAGCGATTGCCTCCACCTTCCACAAGGTTTTTTCATCGATTTCGGCAGGGCAGAGCTGGTAGTCGAGCAAGTTGAGGTCTTTATCAAATACCATTTCAACCGGAGGGTAAAGTGCCGTTTCTCCCTTTTCGTTGATGGCCACCATTTGCGCCACCTCTTTATGAATAAGCACCATTTTTTCCAACACAGCAGGTGCATCAAATCCTTTAGCGAGATCATCGGGGGTTTTTAACACCTGCACGCCTTTGCCATCATAACCACCTTCACCAATTTTATGTACCGCTGGCAAAAAGCCGGATTGCTCTTGCAGATCCTTCAGGTTTTGAGTGATGATGAACTCCGGTGATGGAATCTCATGAGATTTATAGTATTCCTTTTGAAGAATTTTATTCTTGATTGTTTTTAGAACGGAAGGTTTTGGATACACTTTGAGGCCCTCAGCTTCCAGCTTTTCAAGTGCTTCTATATTTACATTTTCTATTTCGATGGTAATAGCATCAAGCTTTTTCCCAAAAGCATAGACGTCGTCAAAATTTTTGATATCGCCTTTGGTAAAATGATGACAAAGATGAGCGGCCGGGCATTCAGCATCGTTTTCTAACACAAATGTTTCAACGGGATAATTGGCTGCTGCCTGTAATAACATTCTGCCCAATTGACCACCACCCAGGATACCTATTTTTAACATGGCGCAAAGATAGGTTTCTGGGTTTTAGTTTCTTATTTCTGGTCAGCCTGTTCTAAATTTGCTTTTAAATGCGACCCGATTTCCCATATAAACTCTTTCCGGATCATCGCACCAACTTCAACCTGCTGATGGAAACATTGGCCATGGATTCCCCAATCCGCCGCAGGCGGAGAGCTTAGGAAGCTTCCCGTAATGTGTCAATTTTTTAGATGTCCAAATTTATTATCACAACGAAAGCTTTAATCATGTCCACAACACTTGCAAATAAAACCGCAACGTCACAAACCGATTTCCTTCCCCTTGAAGGAACAGACTATGTAGAATTTTATGTTGGCAATGCCAAACAGGCGGCGCACTATTATATTTCAGCGTTTGGTTTTCAGCCGTTGGCTTACTCCGGCCCCGAAACCGGTGATAAGGAAAAGGCCAGCTATGCAATTCGCCAGCACAAACTCACATTTGTTTTAACCACAGCTTTGCGTCCCGGTAATGCTATAGCAGATCATATTTATAAACACGGAGACGGCGTAAAAGCATTGTCCCTACGGGTAAACGATGCTGCCAATGCCTGGGAGGAAACTACCAAACGCGGCGGTAAAAGTTATATGGAACCGCAAACGTTGAAAGATGAGTTTGGTGAAATTGTCATGAGCGGCATTCATACATACGGCGACACGGTTCATCTATTTATTGAACGGAAAAATTATAGTGGACCATTTATGCCGGGTTATAAAGCCTGGAGTATTCCGCACTATAAAACAGAAGATACCGGCTTATTATACGTCGATCATTGTGTGGGTAATGTTGATTGGAATGGAATGAACCCCTGGGTAAAATTTTATGAGGATGTGATGGGCTTCAAAAACATTCTCACTTTTGATGATGAAGATATCTCCACGGAATATTCAGCACTAATGAGCAAAGTGATGAGCAGTGGGAACGGATTTGTGAAATTTCCTATCAACGAACCGGCGGAGGGCAAGAAAAAATCGCAGGTGGAGGAATATCTTGAATTTTATCGCGGAGAAGGAGTGCAGCACGTAGCCCTGGCTACTAACGACATTGTGAAAACAGTAAGGGACCTCATGAGCCGTGGCGTGGAATTTTTGCGGGTACCCACTACGTATTATGACGATTTATTGAGCAGGGTAGGAAAAATTGATGAGGACCTGGAGCCTTTGAAGGAACTGGGAATTTTAGTGGACCGGGACAATGAGGGGTATCTGTTGCAATTATTTTCCAAACCGGTGGAGGACAGGCCCACGCTTTTCTTCGAGATAATCCAGCGAAAAGGCGCCAAAAGTTTTGGCAAGGGAAATTTTAAAGCACTGTTCGAAGCCATTGAAAGAGAGCAGGAAGCGAGAGGAAATTTGTGAGACAAGAGTTCTGAGTTAGGAGGCCGGAAGCCGGAAATTTAAACCGCCAGACTGGTTCAGAAATTACGAAGTATAAATCGGGTCAGAAGCCGGACAGTAGTTGTTAACATTTATCCAGATGTCTTAACAACTCCGGTTTCTGACTTCTTTTTTTGCCCCTTATCTTTACAACACTATCTGCTGCGGGAAATAAACAAGTTTTAAGATCGTTAAAGTATAAGGAAGAATATGAAAAACCTTGTGCATACATTTTTTTGTTTGATTTTTTTTGTAGCCGTAGCCACGGCACAACCTTCCTATCGCAGTGGTACTTCTTATACCAACTTCATCGACTATCAAAAAACATTTCCCCGTCCTGACGAATCATTCAGGCGTAAAGAAGATACGCTGCAAAAGCAGTTTGAAGCAAAAAAATTGGTATGGCCCGCCAAATACGTTTATATCCGCTCTTTCAAATATGACAGCCAATTAGAAGTATGGGTGAAAGACGAACTGAAAGATCCATTTAAACTTTTTAAAACCTATAAAGTTTGTGCACTGGCAGGAACACTCGGGCCAAAAAGATTGGAAGGAGACTACCAGGTGCCGGAAGGATTTTATTATATCAACGAATTCAATCCCCGCAGCCAATATTATCTTTCGTTGGGTATTAATTATCCAAATGTTTCCGATAAAATTTTAAGTGACTCCCTACGCCCCGGCAGTGCTATTTATATCCATGGCAGTTGTGTAACAGTGGGCTGTATTCCTGTTACTGATCAGCAGATTGATGAATTGTATATCCTTGCGGCACATGCCAAGAACCAGGGGCAGGATTATATACCGGTACATATTTTCCCGATTCGCTATAATGTTGCCAGGAGTGTTCGCTACCTGGAAAATTTGACAAAGGATGATAACTACCTGAAAAGATTTGCTGCAAGGCTGGAAGAGGCATTTAACTATTTTGAAAAATACAAACAGCTTCCTGTTGTGTTGATAAATGAGAAGGGTGAATACACAATCAACGGAGCGCCGGTCAAAAAAGTAAACGAGCCTAAAGCTAAAAGAACTCCTGTAACTCATCGCACAAGAAATATCACAGGATTGGTGGAAGCGGTACACGAATGGCCTCAATTTCCCGGTGGTGGTGATGCGTTCATGAAATACCTTGAAAACCTTGGAGCTGAAATGCTGCCGGTTTTGCCGGAGGGAATCACCAAGGCTTATGTCCAGGTTGAATTCATTGTTGATAAGGATGGAACGCCTACCAACTTCAAAGTGTTGAAGGGAATGAGCGACGACGACTTTAACGATGAATTGATCAGGCGCATGGAAAAAATGCCTGTATGGAAACCCGCCATTTTACACGATAAGCCGGTGCCCAAAAAAATGATCCAGACGATTACGGTGGGAGCGGAATAGTGCACTTCATCAGGCTCAGGATAAAAGGGAGAAGTGAATAGTGAAAAGTGAAATCCTACTCCCCACTCGCCATTCCCATTTACTAAAATTATTGCAACAACGCCTGTATTGTTTCAGGTGTTTGCTGACGCAGCAAAATTGTTTTCCCATTCGTTAATTTTTCAAAATAATCGCCGGTATAATGACGGATAGTGAGCAGCGACAAGTCTTTTGTTACCTGCACATCGAAAATTTCCGAGGCACCCAATGCCAGCTTTTCTATTTTTTCTCGCTGGTCGTCTAGGACACATACAAAGCTGATAGCACCATTTTGTGTGAGGTTTGGTTTTAATTTTAAATTTTCGAAGAGATGATACAGATGTCCGACGTGATGCTCTCCCACGAAAGAGAAATCTTTTGAATTCAATTGCAGCATTACCTGCTTTTCCTTTAAGACAATAATAGGTGGCAGGTGTTTCAATGATTGTTTGTGTATGATAGTTCCCTCCAGCGAAGGATTCAGAAAACATTTTACATAGAGAGGGATGCCTTTATTTTCGAGTGGCTTAATAGTTTTGGGGTGAATGACCTGTGCTCCGTAATAAGCCATTTCTATCACCTCATCATAATTTAGCTCGTGGATAGGTTGCGCCTCAGGAAATTTTTTAGGATCAGCATTCATGACACTCTCCACATCTTTCCAGATGGTTTGACTTTCCGCATCCAGCATACTCGCAAAAACGGCGGCTGTATAATCACTTCCTTCGCGGCCAAGTGTAGTACTTTCATTTTCGTCAGTAGCGCCGATGAATCCTTGTGTCAGAACAATGGTAGGATTGTTTAATTCAGGTAAAATGAATTCACGGACTTTATTGCTGGTAAATTCCCAATCGATATTGGCGTCACGGAAATTATCATCGGTTCGGATAATATCTCTTACATCCATCCACTTGTTAGGAACACCTGTCTCATTCAGGTAGTGACTTACGATAGCAGTGGATAAAAGTTCTCCGACACAAACAACCTGGTCATAGTAATAATCGTATTCACGAACGGGCTTGTCATGCAGCATCCATTCAACTTCCGTAAAAAAATCTTTTAATTGTTGTTCGCAGGCGAGGGCATTAGTAACCAATAAATAATTAGCTGTTGTTGTATGCTGTTGCTTTACCTGCTCAAATAACTGCAATGCCTCTTCCTTGTTGCCCTCAAAAAAAGCCTGTACCACCTTTTCCAGCGCATTGGTGGTTTTGCCCATAGCAGAAATAACCACGAGGAGTTTTTCGTCGGAATATTGTTTCAATATTTCACCAACGCTTTTGATCCGGTCAACACTATTTACTGATGCTCCGCCAAATTTGAAGATCTTCATGAATCGTATTAAGATTTGTAGTAAAGAAGTTTGCAAATGTCGTTAAAAACTATTTCCTTTTTTTGATGTCTTTCAAACACATCCGTTTCATCGTTTGAAGTTTACCCTTACATTTGTTAGTATTACAAAAAGCCGCTATGAATTTTAACAGGAAGATCCTCACATTAGATGAATTTACGATCCAGCAACTCCGTCACATCCCCAATGCTACCGGTGAATTGAGTAGCCTTTTGCGTGATCTTGGGCTGGCAGCTAAACGGGTGAATGTAGAAGTAAACAAAGCAGGGCTGGTAGATATTTTGGGCGATGCCGGCAGTGTGAATGTGCAGGGCGAAGATGTAAAAAAACTGGACGTGTTTGCCAACGATCAATTCACAGGTGTGTTACAACACGGTATCAGTTGCGCCGGCATTGCCAGTGAAGAGCTGGATGATTATGTAGCCTTTGATGATTCAGTAAGTAAGAACTCAAAATATGTTTGTCTTTTTGATCCGCTGGATGGTAGTGGTAATATTGATGTGAATGTTTCGATAGGAACTATTTTTGGTGTTTACAGACGAGTAACAAAACAGGGGGAGATCGCCTCTAGGGAAGATTTCTTACAAAAGGGCACGCAGCAGGTGGCTGCAGGGTATATCGTTTACGGCTCATCCACAATGCTTGTATACGCAACGAGGAGAGGAGTTAATGGATTTACGCTGGACCCTTCCATTGGAGAATTTACACTAAGTCATCCTGATATAAAATGTCCGCCGGCAGGCAATATCTATTCGGTCAATCACGGCAACTTTTTCCGCTATGAAAAGGGCGTGCAGCGCTACATTGACATTTGTCAGAAAAAAGATAAGTCAAATGGCGGCCCTTATACGCAACGTTATATAGGCAGCATGGTCTCCGATGTACATCGTAACCTGATTAAGGGTGGCATCTTTATGTATCCGGGAACTACAGATAAACCAAAAGGAAAACTCCGGCTGATGTATGAGTGCAACCCTTTTGCATTTATTGTTGAGGTAGCAGGAGGTAAAGCTACCAACGGCAAGGAAAGAATATTGGATATACAGCCCACCGAACTGCATCAGCGATCGCCTATGTTTATTGGCAGCAGGACTATGATGGAAGAGTTGGAAGGCTGTTTAAGCGGCAGCTGATTTTACCGATTCCGGTATGGATTTGTTGAAATAAATTTGGAGCAACATTCACACTATACCCGCACCAATATAAAAATGGAATTAAATCTTCATCAGACAAATAACCAAACAATCGAAATCATTGAATACGCCGATCACTACCAACCGGCTTTTAAAGACCTTAATGTCGAATGGCTGGATAAATACAATCTTACCGAATCGCATGACCTGATGGTGTTGGATGATCCCCGATCGACCATATTGGAAAGAGGAGGATATATCTGGCTGGCAAAAGACGGTGATAAAATTGTTGGTTCTGCCGCATTAATGAAAGAACACGAAGGCGAATATGAATTGGCAAAAATGACTGTGGCCGGCGATTACCGTGGCAGGGGTATCAGTAAGATGCTAATAGAAACCTGCCTGGCAAAAGCAAAAGACCTAAAAGCCAAAAAACTTATTTTATTTTCCAATCACCAATTAAAAACAGCTTTAAAACTGTATGAAAAATACGGGTTTTACTATGTTGCTGTAGAAGATTCACCATTTGAAACTGCGGATATAAAGATGGAATTGGTTTTATAAATCTTTTTTAACACACAAACTCCAGCGGCTTTTTTTTCGTTTATGATATTGGTATAAAACTTGTTTTTATATTTGAAAAATATCCACCTGATGAAACGAACGTTCTTATTAAGTACGCTTACTCTAGTTACTTTATTTATCAGCCTCATCTCTTTTACACCTGTCACGAATGCCAGTTTGGTCGACGATGTGCTAAAACAAACCAATAAGTTCAGAAGATCAAAAGGTTTGCCGGAATTGATCATGAATGAAGAGCTGAATGCTATTGCCCAAAAACATAGTGAAAACATGGCTAAAGGACGTGTTGGATTTGGCCATGGCGGTTTTTCAAAGAGAAATGCAGAAGCCACAAGAAGAGTTAAATCCATACACAGTTTTGCCGAAAATGTTGCCTATGGAGCGGACACAGGCAAAGAAGTGGTGAATATGTGGAAAAGCTCAACCGGCCATCGTAAAAATATGCTGGGCCGCTATAAATACATCGGCATCGGCGTTGCCAAAAACAGGCGGGGCCAAATCTTTTACACCCAGGTATTTGGCGGCTGATAACCTAATCTGTAATACTACTTCATCCGGATTTATCTTTTGTTACATTCTTCCAGCTTTAAAGCAGGAGCTTAACATCACCTGCTTTGATCAGATCAGGATAATGCACCTTGGCGACGCTGCTCCTTTGCGGCTTTGCGTGAAACACGTAAATTGCTGCCCGATGGAGAAAAAAACAATCATTGCCGTCAGGAACCTTGTTAAAAACTACGGCAATTTCCAGGCGGTAAAAGGGATTTCTTTTGAAGTAAAGGAAGGAGAGATATTCGGTCTGCTCGGGCCAAATGGTGCTGGCAAGTCCACTACACTGGAAATCATCGAAACCTTACGGGAGAAAACAAGCGGCGAAGTAATGGTGGATGGTTATAATCTTGACAAGGACCCCGGGGAAATCAAAAAAATAATTGGCGTGCAGTTGCAAAGCAGCGGTTACTATCCTGGGCTCAACCTGCTTCAGCTGATCGAACTTTTTTGTGGTTTATACAACCAGGATGTAGCACCGATGGAACTACTGGAAATGGTAAACCTCAGGGAGAAAGCCAAAGCAAAATTTAAAGAATTGAGTGGGGGGCAAAAGCAACGTTTTTCCGTTGCCACTACATTGATCAATCAACCAAGAATAATTTTTTTGGATGAACCTACAACGGGTCTTGATCCGCAGGCGAGAAGGAGTTTATGGGAGCTGATCAAAAGCATAAGGGATCGCGGTACAACCGTAATTATTACTACCCATTACATGGATGAGGCAGAATATCTTTGTGACCGCATTGCCATTATTGATGCTGGACAGATCATTGCATTGGATTCACCTGATGCCATGATCGATAAACTCGTTGCCTCCGGATTTGAAAGACCGAAAGAAGTGAAGAAGGCAAACATGGAAGATGTGTTCATCAGTTTGACGGGACATGCTTTGAGGGAGGAATAACCCCCTGTCCCCCTAAAGGGGGAACTTAGGTCGAAGAGGTTTATTCAAACAAATAGTCCTTTAGAAAAGAAAGATAATTTTTTAACATCTCCGGCCGTAGAATCTTTAAATGAAAAAATGGAAACTTCGAGATCCGGAGTCTAAAAGCCCTTTAGGGGTTGGGGTTTATGAGTATTCAAAATAAACTAAAAGAATTTATGAGTAATAAAATTGAAGCACAGAAAAAAGCGGGTGCAGATTTTTTGGAAGCCAATAAAACAAAACCCGGCGTGGTTAGCCTGCCCGAAGGCATCCAGTACGAAGTGTTGAAAGAGGGAAGTGGCGCTCAGCCGACGATCAATGATAAGATCAAAGCGCATTACAGGGGTGCCCTGCTCGATGGAAAAGAGTTTGACAGTTCATTTAAAAGAAATCAACCCTTTTCTGCGCCGTTGCGTTCATTAATTCGTGGGTGGCAGATTGCTATTCCGCTGATGAAAGAAGGAAGCCATTGGCGATTATGGATACCATCTGATCTTGCCTATGGTGACAGGGGAGCAGGCGGTGATATTCCTGGTGGCGCAACACTGCTTTTTGAAGTAGAATTGTTACAAATTTTAAAATAAGATACGGTTATGCCTACAATTGTAGATCCGCGTTATCCAATTGGAAAGTATGAGGCGCAGCCTTTTTCCATCGAAAAAAAAGTGGAGTGGCTGGCGGATATAAAATTTCTGCCGCTTGCGTTGGAGAACGCTATTCTTAATCTTGATGAAGATCAGTTGCAAACTCCTTATCGTGAAGGTGGCTGGACGGTTCACCAGTTGGTGCATCATGTTGCCGATAGTCATATCAATGCCTATTGCCGGTTTAAACTCGCCCTGACTGAAGACAATCCAACTATCAAGACCTACGAAGAAAAAATGTGGGCAGAAATGAATGATGTTCAGAAACTGCCCATCAATATTTCTATCACACTGTTACATGCTTTGCATACACGTTGGTATGAGTCGTTAAAGTATGTAAAGGATGATGAATGGAACAACCGCACTGTATTTCACCCGGAGCATAAAAAAACATTACGCTTATGGTACCTGCTGGGAATGTATGCCTGGCATGGTAAGCATCACGTGGCGCATATTACGTCGCTAAGGGAACATATGAATTGGTAGAGGTTGATAGTTAGCACCGAGCTTGTCGAAGTGTGCAGTCGAGGGTTAACTAATTGTAAATTGCCATCCTGATATCGGGAGCAAATTAAAGTTGATTTCATGAATTGGAAAATTCTCTCTTCTCAATATCTCTTTAATGATCTTTGGTTCAAAGTAAGAAAAGACAAATGTTTGACTCCACAGGGTAAGATTGTTGATCCCTATTACGTGTATGAGTTTCCTACCTGGGTTACCGCTTTGGCTATAACAGAAGAAGGCAAAGTCGTTTTAGAGCGTCAATACCGGCATGCACTTGGTGAGACTTGTATCGAAATACCCGGCGGCTGTGTCGATGATACTGATGCATCGCTGGAAGACGCCATTAAACGGGAATTGCTGGAAGAAACAGGTTATTCCTTTTCTTCCTATGAGTACCTGGGTAAAATTTCTGCAAATCCTTCTACCAATAATAACCTGATGCATATGTTCCTGGCCAGGGGCGGCAAGCTGGTAGCTTCACAGGAACTGGATCATAATGAAGAGATCGAAATTGACCTGGTAACAATCGCCGAGTTAAAGCAACTGATGAAGGAAAATAAAATTGTGCAGGCCATGCATGCTACCTGTATTTTATATGCACTGGAGAGAATGGGCGAATTAAAGTTTTGATTTTTTGTTATTAAAACAAGTATTGATTTTTATTTTATGGCAATCAAGAATATCATCTTCGACCTGGGCGGCGTTATCCTGAATATTGACCTTCGCAAAACACAGGATGCTTTTACTTCTTTAGGTGTAAAGAACATTCAAGAAGTTTTCAGAATGGGTCACATAGACTCTTTTTTTAAGTCTTATGAAGTTGGAGCGATCAGCGATACCCAGTTTATTGACTCTATTCAAAAGATGGCAGGCATACAAGTGGCCCCTGAAATAGTTGTTGACGCCTGGAATGCATTACTTCTGGATTTTCCGCCTGAGCGGATCAATTTTCTCAAAGGGTTAAAAAACAAATACCGGTTGTTCCTGCTGAGCAATACGAGTGCATTGCACCATGTGCGGTTCCATGAAATGTTTAACCAGGAGTTCGGTGGATCGCTGGATGATCTGTTTGACAAAGCCTATTACTCGCATATTATCCGGATACATAAACCGGAAACAGCCGCTTACAAATTGATCATTGATGAAAATGCTTTGATCGCGGATGAGACATTATTTATTGATGACTCCGCTGCAAATGTAGAAGGCGCAGAAAGAGCTGGGCTAAAAGGCCTTCACCTGGCAAATGGTAAAACTATTTTGGATTTGGGGCTATAAAATTAACATTCTACAAAATGTGTAGTTGATAATAAGCAGAACGATAGATAAATTTTCAAGATGATCCCAAGAATAGAAACCTGTGGCGAAAGGAAGTTAGCCGGCAGGCGGTTAACAATGAGCTTTATCAACAACAGAACAGGTGAACTTTGGAAAAGTTTCATGCCGGAAAGAAGGAAGATAACGAATAACCTGACAACAGAAGTTATTTCCATGCAAATCTACAAGCCGGGTTATTTTGATCACTTTGATCCTGCTACAGAATTTGAAAAATGGGCAGTGGTAGAAGTGCCGGGCTTTGATAACATCCCTGACCATTTCGAAACTTTTACATTGGCCAACGGGCTTTATGCGGTCTTCGACTATAAAGGTTCAAGTGATGACAACAGCATCTTTCAATACATTTTTCAAACATGGTTTCCCGCTTCGGGATACCTACTGGATGACAGACCACATTTTGAAATTTTGGGTGAAAAATATAAAAACCAGCACCCGGATTCAGAAGAAAAAATTTGGATACCCGTAAAACTAAAAAACGATCATGAATAATCCGTCGGATTATTATTAACGTTCCACTTCTGCTACCAAGAACACACTACCGCAAACGATAATCAAATCATTTTTAGCCGCCTTGTCTTTTGCTGCTTTCAATGCCACATTCACATTAGGATAGGTTTCGCCTTTTAGTCCTTTATCTGCTGCTCTTTGCTTTAGACTGTCTGCATTTAACGCACGGGGAATATTTGCTTTTGTGAAGTAATAAGCAGCGGTATCAGGAAGTAACTGCAACACTTTATCAATCTCTTTGTCATTCACCATTCCCAATATAAGATGAAGCCGGTGGTGATCGGTAAGTTCAACCTGTTTCAATATTTGTTGAATGCCATCTTCGTTATGCCCAACGTCAAGCACAACAAGCGGATGTTCATGAATGATATCCCAGCGGCCATGCAAGCCCGTTAGCTTCTTTGTTTGCTGTAATGCTTTGTGTATAATGGTATCATTTAGTTTCCATCCTTTTTGTTGCAATTGGTAACAGGCTTCTAATACGGTTACTATATTTTTTGTTTGATACAATCCCGGAAGATCCAGGCGATAAACTTTATGATCTGTTTTATGGTCCTCGGCTATTTCTACCACCAGCTCATGTTTTTCCCATTTCCATCCAAGTGCTTGCCTTTTGTGTGAGGCGATAGAAAGAGGAGCATTTTTTTCAGCTGTTATTTTTTCAAACACCGGCCTGGTTTCTTTTAGCACTTCGCCGATAACTACCGGTATTTCCTGCTTGATGATGCCTGCTTTTTCTGTGGCAATTTTTTCCAGGCTATCGCCCAAAATATTCATATGATCCCAGCCGATATTGGTAATTACCGACAATTCGGGTGTGACAATATTAGTACTGTCCAGCCTTCCTCCAAGTCCCGTTTCAACGATCGCTATATCACATTTTTCCTGTACAAAATAGTCGAAGGCCATAGCTACTGTGATCTCAAAAAAGCTCGGCTCTAACTCATCGATTAATGGAGTGATTTTTTTGGTAAAGTCAACAACAAATTCTTCGCTAATCATTTCACCGTTCACCCTTATTCTTTCCCGGAAGTCTTTCAGGTGTGGGGAAGTGTATAGCCCTGTTTTATAACCTGCCGTTTGAAAGATAGCGGCCAGCATATGGCTCACCGATCCTTTGCCATTTGTGCCGGCTACATGTACCGATTTAAATTTTGTATGAGGATTATCTAATGATGCACAGAGTTTGAGTGTATTATCAAGATCGGCTTTGTATGCAGCGGCTCCAATGCGACTATAAAGCGGCAATCGGGAAAAAAGGAAGTGAACGGTTTGTTGGTAATTCATCCCGGAAAATTAGATGTTTTGTCTTTTGAGCAAAGCTAATTTAATTATAAGCCATAAAATAGATGAAGCCATTATAACCGTGGCTATGATTAATAATCGCTCAGCACCTTGCCAATGTAATATTTTTGTCATGGCGCCGATAACTCTTAGGAGAAATCCAACAAGCAGAAGTATCAAAGGCCATTTTAGGAAGTACAAAGAATTTTTCAAAGCGTAAGTTAAAGTGATTCGATAATCGATTGATAGATCAAAAAATTTTCCGTGTCAAAACAAACAAAATATACTTTTTCTGGTGAGTTGTTCTTTGCAAGAAATTCCTTTACCGATCTGATAGCGATACTTGCAGCTTCCTCTTTTGGATATCCATAGATGCCCGTACTAATATTGGGAAAAGCGATACTCCTGATATTATTTTCAACAGCAAGCTTTAAACTGCTATGATAACAAGCAGCAAGTTTTTTTGCTTCGTTGTTCGTTCCATTATGCCAGACAGGGCCAACAGTGTGTATCACAAATTTGGCCGGCATATTACCCGCTGTTGTAATGACGGCCTCACCGGTTTTACAACCACCTTGTTTTGCCACGATCTTCCGGCATTCTTGTAATATCGCCGGCCCTCCGGCACGGTGAATAGCGCCATCCACGCCACCGCCACCCATCAATGATGAATTGGCTGCGTTTACAATAGCATCCACTTCAAAGCGGGTGATATCTGTTTGCAGCACCTGGATGTTTTCCATACAAACAAAATTAGTGAAAGGACAAAAACAATAATGCCCCATCTGAACGATGCGGCATTACCAGAATCGAAAAAGTCGAACTAAAAAATATTACCCATTCACCCTGAAGTTGAACTGCACGGTTACCATGGATTCATGATCTGATTTATTGAAACGCATATTGCGCAGGTATTGAACAATAGCATTTTTATAGGCTGAGTTAGACGCGGTAGATCCTTTTGCAATCCCAACAAACTCACCGACGCCATCAGGCGAAACTTTTACAAACGCATATACTGTGGCCTTATCCAAATCACCCTGGAAAGCATAGCTTCCAACAATTCGCCGATCACCACTTGTTACCCGTGGGCCAACGCCGGTTCCGGTTCCTGAACCATGACCACCGCCAGAGCCTGTACCGCTTCCCCCACCAGAACCACTTCCATTTCCGACACCGCTTCCTGTACCACTTCCTCCGGCTCTGTCGTAATTTTCTGCAGCACCACCACCGGTTCCATTTCCACCTGTTGTTTTACCCAGGACCGCTTTTGGTTTTTGTGGGGCTGGGGGCAATGGGTCTGGCTTGGGCTCTACTTTCGCTACCGATTTATTTTCGTTGATCTTTGTTGCTGTGGGTTTGGGATTGTCAGGTCTTAAAATCGGGGGACTTGTTTTCTCT
This sequence comes from Terrimonas pollutisoli, assembly GCF_029360765.1. Lineage (GTDB taxonomy): Bacteria > Bacteroidota > Bacteroidia > Chitinophagales > Chitinophagaceae > Terrimonas_B > Terrimonas_B pollutisoli. The sequence goes on from NZ_JARKNA010000017.1 coordinate 98,159, forward strand.
GTTTCATCTTCAACAATATCCTTCGCATCATCCTGTGTACCGGGCTGCGGCGGAGCCGAAGCAGTGCCTCTTTCTCCAATAGCCTGAACCGGATTACCGCCACCACCGCCGCCGCCAGCTTTGGGAATTTCAACAGGCGGTTCTTCCGGCAGGTTAAGTTCTACCATTACACCTTCATCGGGCGGAGGGGGGATAATAACAGGAATCGTCCAGGTCCAAAAAAACATCAGCAGCAACAATAAGGCGGCAAAACCCGCAGTGATCATTGTCGCCTGTGTATTTTTCCTGGCTTCAAAGGATGCAGACATAGCGTAAGCGTTATTCATACAAATCTACGTTTTGATAAATGCAGGATGAAACGATACTTCTTCACACCTGTGTATTAACGATGCAAAGGTTATGCAACTTGCATAAGCGGTGTGGTTTGAAATGTTAATTTTTAAACAGTATTGTTACGGCGTGAGAAGAACAAAAATTTGTTGCTTATCATACTATCAAGCTGGCGTATTTGCCACACAGGCACCATATAGCTTATAAAAAAAATATGAAGTCTTTTGCATACCATCTTTTTTGGATTTGGTTAACATTTTGACTGCCTGGCTGTAATTCAGGTGAATAGGACAGGAATCATTTTTAATTCACCTGTTTGAAAGCCCAGTTGCTTTACTTGTTTTCCACATCCGTGCCTGCTGGTAGTGTTTTTGAACTAACGCTATAAATTTTTATTTAACTAAAAATGGTAAACTATGCAAAACAAACACTATGGAAAACAAAGGTTATTTGGTTCGCTTGCCGGCCTTGCGTTTTTAAGTTTAGTAGCATTCAGTTCATGTGATAAAGAAGAAAGTGACAGCACACCCAAGAGTGCTAAATACTCTATTTCCGGTGCGGCAGCAGGATCACAAGAAGTTCCGGCTGTAACAACCAGTGCAACGGGTAACTTATCCGGTTCGTATGATACGACTTCAAAGTCTTTAATCTACACTGTTACGTGGACAGGTTTATCGGGTGAGGCCACCATGGCGCATTTTCATGGACCGGCACTGGCCGGAGCTATTGCTTCACCTATTGAAACATTGACCATCACAGCAAATGGTACGGCAGGTACAGCTACAGATACCATTACAGCAACGTCTGCCTTGCATGCCGCATTATTAGCAGGACAAGTGTATTATAATATTCATACGGCTGCGCATCCCGATGGAGAAATTCGCGGACAAATTGCAGTGCAACAAAACAGGTAGTTTTTTAAAAAGGGTGTAGTTAATGTGAGTTTCGGAGTTTTTTAATGGTATTAAATGCTATAATTGTCCCGCTAGGGATAAATCGTGGGTAGCTATTGTGAGAGGTTTGCACCCAGCGTCCCGATAGGGACGCATCGTGCTTGTTCACATTGAGTTTTACCCACGAGTCATCCCTACGGGATGTTAGAATTAAAAAGGACCTGGTATTTTTTAATGCCAGGTCTTATCGTTTTACAAATGATTATTTTTCGATACCTACTTTATCACGATTCATCTTTGCCATTTTCAGGAAGCGGCTGATCAAAAAAATGGAAGCAAGGGTAAGACCAGTGATTAGCCCCACCCAAATACCGGATGGGCCCATATTGAAATAAAATGCCATTAAATATCCCAGTGGAAGACCCACTACCCAATAAGCTATTCCAATTAATAGGGTGGGAAATTTTACATCTTTAATGCCCCGCAACAGCCCGGCGCCTATTGCCTGTGTGCTATCTGATATTTGAAAAATACCCGCAAATAAAACCAATAGTGCGGCCAATTGGAGCACCGATTCATTTTTATTAAACAAACCGGGCAGCTGAAACCGAAATACGGTAAAAGCAATACCGCAAAAAATACCATAAAGCAATGCAACGAGCAATGTGCTTTTACCGATGGTCGCAATCTTTGGCCAATTGGCTGTACCAAATGCATTGCTGACCCTGATGGATCCCGCCTGCGCAAGTCCCATGGATACCATAAATGTAAAGGAGGCACAGCTTAAAGCAATTTGATGTGATGCCTGGGCCACCGCACCAATGGTACCAATGATAATTCCCGATACTGCAAATGCACCAGCTTCCATTCCAATCTGCAAACTGCTGGGCACGCCTATATGCAACAATTCTTTTAAAGTTTTGCTGCGGAGTTTCCATTGCCGGCTGCTTACTGCTATATACCTGCGGAATGTTGAGTGTTTTAATATAATAAGGCCAAGTACAATAAACATGATCGAACGGGTGATCAATGTGGACCATCCTGCACCATTTAATTCCAGGCGTGGAAACCCGAGGTTTCCATAAATGAGTAACCAGTTCAGAAAAATATTTACCGGCATCCCCAATAAGGAAATGAGCATAGCTGTTCGTGTATACTCCAGGCCATCCGTAAATTGTTTAAGCGTCATAAACAACAACATGGGTATAATAGACAGGCCCATCAATTGCATAAAGGGCAATGCCAGCTGCACTACTTCAGGATCTTGGCCAAGGTGCAGTAAAATATTCCTGCCAAAAACCAGTAATAAAGAAATGAGAATAGCTGTGACAGCGCAAAGAATAAATCCATTAAACAAATAGTGCGACACCAACTGACTATCCCTTCGTCCATGTGCCATTGATACCATTTGTGAAACAGAGATCGTCATTCCAATGCCCAATACAAAAGGAATATTCATGGCGTTTACCACCAACGCTGCAGCGGCCAATTGTTTGTAGCTGATAGCACCAACCATGGCCGTATCGATGATATGCAAAGCCATTTGGGCCAATTCGCCAATGATAATGGGTAAGGCCAACCGTATAGTCTTTGTTGCTTCCGTACGCATACAACCAATAATGGGTAGAATAAAAAGATGCGAAGTTAAGAAAGATGAGAGCCTGCTATACTATCAAATGGGGTAGTACGACAGATTTGTTCAAAGGAAATAATATAGTACAGCAGACTAATGATGTGCAAAGTCCATTTCAAACCGCCCCTTTATTCTTTCGATCGGCGGATTGAAATAACCATATTTCAAATCAGGAAATTCTTCACGGATCAATTCCTGTAATTGTTTTACACCCATGAATTCGCCGGTGTCTGACACGCCTATTTTGCCTAAATACCAATCGGGGTCAATATTAAAATTGCGCCATTGGATCATTTTAAGGCCTGTGCTTTTGATCAGTTTGCGGAGTGCTTCGTATTCCTCTACACTGTCCGTCATGCCGGGAAATACAAAATAATTAATGGATGTCCAGCCTCCATAGGAGTTGACAATTTTGAGGCTTTCAACGATATCTTCAAAATCATAATTGTTCGGACGATAATAAGGCATATAGATTTCACGCCTTGCTGAGTTGGTGCTGACGCGGATTGAATCTAAACCTGCTTCACATAAAATTTTTACAGCATCGGGCCTTGAACCATTTGTATTGATGTTGATGCTTCCTTTTGACGTATGTTTTCTTATTTCAATTATCGCATCACGTATGGTTTCCCACATCAACAGCGGTTCGCCTTCGCAACCCTGGCCAAAACTGACGATAGGATAGGGGGCTGATTCAAGATGAGGAACCGTGTATTCTACAATTTCTTCCGGCGTCGGTTTGAAGCGAAGCCTGTCCTGGGTGGAAACAATCGGTTCTTCATCGGGTTGCAGTGATATGCAGCCAACACAATTGGCATTACACGCCGGCGATGCCGGAATCGGGCATTCCCAACGGCCCAAAAAATAATTTCTTGCAGCAGGACAGTGGTAGGTCAACGCACAATTATTGGCCAAATGATCTACCAGCCGGTTATGCGGGTAGGCCTTTAATAATTTTTTTACTCCCTGTTCTACTTTTGTCTGATCATAGCCTGCACAATCCTGCCGCATATCCTGTTCAATGCGGGTAGCAGGAACATAGAATTTATCATTGAGCCAGCCGGCAGCAGTATAACAAAACAAGGGAAGTGTTGGCGCATCCGGCTCGGCTTCGTAAGCAGCCAAATAAAAACCCGTGTGAGCCGGAGGGATGAAAGCGGCAACGGCCCATCCTTTATCACAAAGTCTCATTTCACCGGTTTCCACATCAATACCAATCCCTTTACGGCCTGGTAATTCATATAGAGAACCCCCGTCCGGCAATTCTATCCATTCATCTTCAGGAATGGGTAATGCGTCCCAACCACTACGGCCGGTAACATATAAAGAAGTGTCTTCAAATATATTTCCCTTGCCGTCAGAATAAAGAATATATGGGGATTGAGATAGAGTCATAGCTTAAAAGTGAAAAGTGAAAAGTCAAAAACAGGAATGAAGCTAAATATCTGCCATTCCTGACTTCAATTGCATTTTGCAAAAGTCGTTAAATTCCTGCTCATCTACTGCAGGTTCTTTTTTTTGAATGAGCTGCTGGATTATCTTATTGTTTTTAAAATCGATGGTCAACAGATCGTCTTTTAAAACGACATTATTTAACTCATTCCAGGTAATTTCTTTTTTGGGGAAAGATGGATAAATCACCGCGGTAGATGAAACGGATACTATCAGCGGCCTTTGAGAAATTTTGTATAAAAACAGCAGAACAAAAAAGATAGCTGCCTGCCACCAATACATCATTAATAGCCAGGTAAAGCTAATGATGAAAAGCGCCGAAGATTCAAACTCAAACCTGGGTTTCTTACTTGCAGGTAAGACTTTATTCAAAATAAAATATACTGCGATGATGATAATGGCTGTAATAGATCCTGTCCCTGTCCCAGACTGATTAGTATAATAAATAAGAATGGCAAAAACCGCCACATTAAGCAGGATGATAAATGAAGCTAGCTTTTTATAAGTATCGGCTTTCTCATTTTGTATAAACAATTCAAATTGCTGCATTGGATTTGATGGTCATTAAGCGGCTGGTGCATTGCAAGCCACCAACAAGTTGCACAACTTAAACAATACCCTGGCGCCCACATTGGCATTCCAGTCGTTATCACTGACACCAACTTCGACCAGGTCGAAGCCAATAATTTTACGGCCGCTTTCGATCACTTTTCTGAATAAATAGAATACCTCCTCTGTTTCAAATCCACCGGGCACAGGTGTACCGGTATGCGGGCAGAGTTTCCTGTCGAGGCCATCGATATCAAAACTGATATAAACATGCTGGGGGAGCTTGCTCACTATTTCTTCAGAAATATGTTTCCAGGTGTCACCCTCAAACTGACGGTTTTTTATTTCTTTATCGAAATAGGGAATAACCCTGGAGTTGCTGTTCCTGATATAATCCAATTCGTCGCCACCATAATCCCTTACTCCAACCTGAACCAGCTTGCTGATCTCTGGTATTTCTGTCAAAGCGTTGTACATGATGCTCGCATGCGAATAATTGAAACCTTCATAAGCCTCCCGCAGGTCGCAGTGTGCATCGATCTGTAATATGCCGTAGTCTGGATATTTTTCAGCGATCGCTTTAAAATATCCCAGCGGAGTGCTATGATCACCACCCAAAACACCTACCAGCTTGTTTTTCTCCAGCAATACTTTGGTTTGCTCATACACCCAATTGTTCAAAAACTTACCACCTTCATTTACGTCCCGCATAGTCTTGCACATAAACTGGTTGGCATTTACATCATCGCCCCGGGAAATATAATCAATGTAGAGTTCGGCTTCCTTGCGGAGGTAGTCGCTTTTCATTAAAAGTTTTCGGTCAATGGGACGGATATAAAATCCTTCCTTCCAGCCTTCCGGCACTTCGGGATCAAACAAGTCTACGTGCAGGCTTGCTTTGCAAATAGATTCCGGTGCACGGGCCGTGCCACTTCCATAACTTACGGTCACTTCCCACGGTACCGGAACAATGATCAGCCTTGCATTGTCTTCCGAAGTAGGTAGTCCAAAAATATTGTTGTTGGGATTGCTGACACTGTTCGGATCGAAATTAGAAACATCTACCATTTTAGAGCATTAAAAAGCGGTGCAAGTTAGTAATTCCATGGTAAACGTTATAGCAATTATGCGTTAATAATCGCATGGCCAGCCTTATTGCGACCGATTAAATTGCAGGCTCCTGCTGGCTCAGACAGTGAAAGCTGCCTAACCCCCAAATGATTTCAGTGGAGTCAATACCTACCACATTGCGGGTGGGAAAACATTGCTGGATAATTTGGAGGGCTTTATCATCCGCATCGCAGCGAAAAGTGGGGACAATAACCGACTTATTGGCGATATAAAAATTAGCGTAAGAGGCAGGCAATCGTTGATCTTCCCAAATGACAGCATCAGGCATCGGCAGCTCAACTATGTTCAGTTGCTTACCATTCAGCAAACGCATTTTTTTTAGTTGCTGAAGGTTTGTTTTAAGTAAATCATAATTCTCGTCATCCTTTCTATTTTCAATGACAGTCAGCACTGTATCTTCATTTACAAACCGGACTGTATCGTCAATATGACCATCGGTGTCATCGCCAACAATACCTTCGTCTACCCAAAGAACCTGTTCAATACCGTAGTAATTCCGGAGAAATTCTTCAATTTTTTCCTGGTTAAGTTGTGGGTTGCGGTTAGGGTTTAGCAAGCAGGCTGTTGAAGTCAGGATGGTACCGGCTCCGTTAAACTCCACTGATCCGCCTTCCATGACAATGCCGGGATGGTAAACGGGTAAGTTGAAATGTTTTGCAATTAAGGTAGGAATAACGTCGTCGAGATCATAAGGAGGGTATTTATCCCCCCAGGCATTATAACCCCAGTCAACGACCACTTTCTTTTGTGCGGCCTTAGGATTGATCAAAAAGGCGGGGCCATGATCACGGCACCATGCATCGTTGGTAGGATGAAAATAAAACTCCACCCTGGCTAAATCAACGGCAGCTGTTTCCAGGAAACCCAAGGCGAACTTTTTCATAGCCTCGTCGGCCACGTTGATCCGAACGATTTCTCCTTTTGTAAGCTCTTTTATAAACTGTGCATAGTAGGGGTAGATGCTGTCAATCTTTCCCGGCCAGGAGGCTTCTTTATGGGGCCAGCTCAACCAGGTAGCAATATGCGGTGCAAACTCAGCAGGAAAATAATAACCCAGGTCTTTAGGTACAATGCCATTCTCTACCATAAGCAAAAGATTCAGTATTCTTTATAAATAGCTATAAACGAATTTTATAAAAAAATTAAATAGTTTCTTCGTCGATGTATCGTTTGGTTATTTGTTGGTAGCTGTCGATCCGGCGGTCCCTTAAAAAAGGCCAATGCGTTCTGTACCGGTCGGTTTTAGATAAATCCAATTCTTCAACATGCACCTCCTCTGCCTCGTGGGAGGCTTTGTAAATAATGCTACCAAATGGGTTCGATATAAACGAGCCACCCCAAAATTTCATGGCGCCGTCCTGCTCAAAACCTACACGGTTTACGCTTACTACATGTACACCGTTAGCGACTGAATGGCTCCGTTGAATGGTTTGCCAGGCATTGTATTGTTCGGTATTGGTATCCTCGTCCTGTAAAGTGGCCCAGCCAATAGCAGTTGGATAAAACAATATTTCGGCGCCCATCAGGGCGGTTATGCGTGACGCTTCAGGGTACCATTGATCCCAGCAAATCAGCACACCGATTTTTGCAAATTTGGTATTGAAAACTTTATACCCGAGGTCGCCGGGAGTAAAGTAAAATTTTTCGTAATAAGCCGGATCATCCGGGATGTGCATTTTGCGATATTTACCCAAATAGGTACCGTCAGCATCCAGTACAGCCGTGGTGTTGTGGTAAAGCCCCTGTGTTCTTTTTTCAAATAAAGAAGCGATGATCACCACGCCGGCTTCTTTGGCCACTTTAGCTAAAGCCTCAGTCGAAGGGCCGGGAATAGGTTCGGCTAGTTTGAAATTTTCATAATCCTCCACGTCACAGAAATAAAGTGACGTAAACAACTCCTGCAAGCAAACGATCTGTGCGCCTTTAGCAGCAGCTTCCTTCACTTTTTCAATCGCTTTATCCAGGTTGGCCTGCTTATCTGCCTTACAGCTCATCTGAACTATTCCAACTTTTACTTTTGACATGGTGATTATTTGAGGTGCAAAAATAAGTTTTAGTGAGTTAGCAGTAACTAAGAAATTGCTAAGCTTTATCGCAACCAGCTTTATAAAAAGAAAACAGGATATTGCTTACAAAAACAATATCCTGCGGCGCTATAGAAAATGTATTTTAATGAATGTGTGCATGTGCATGCTGTGGACGCTGACCCATCGCTTTTAAGAAAGCGATGTGAGATGCCACTGCGGTGCGAACTCTCTTGTACTCGATGTATTGGATGCCATGTTCCTGGCAAGCCTTTTTGATGATCTTGCTGATGGCTGGGTAGTGAACGTGTGAAATTTTTGGAAACAGGTGATGCTCTACCTGGAAGTTCAAACCGCCAACCAACCAGCTTACCAATTTATTTTTAGTAGCAAAATTGGCGGTTGTTTTCAATTGATGCAGCGCCCATTCGTCTTCCATTTTGCCAGTAGCTTCGTTGGGCAATGGGAAATGAGTATGCTCAACGGTATGTGCCAACTGGAAAACGATACTTAAAATAAAACCTGCCACCAGGCCCATGGTTAAAAATCCAATTAACCATGGAAGGAAACCTAATACATAAATAGGTAATGCGACAAAGATGAATGCATGTGCCGCTTTATAAAACCAGAAGTAAAAATGTTCTGACGGGGTTAATTTTTTAATTGGAGTTGAGCCGATTTTTCCGCTAAAATATTTTATATAGTCCGTAACGAAAACCCAATAGATATAAAGCAGCGAATAAGCGGCCCAGAAATAAAAATGTTGAAACTTGTGAATCTTATAATGTTCCTGTTCATCACAAAGGCGTAATAAAGGACGGGCTTCAATATCATCATCTACACCATGGATATTGGTGTAGGTGTGGTGAATAACATTATGTTTTGTTTTCCACATATGCTGGCTCGCTCCCAGGAAGTTGGCGGCATTAGAGGCCATACTGTTTAGCCATTTATAGGGACTGAAACTGCCATGAGCTCCGTCATGCATCACGTTAAAGCCAATGGCTGCAGTCAGGCAGCCTAACAAGATGCATTCAGTAATAGCCAATATGGTGATAGGTGTAAAAAAAATAAGATGTATATATACTGAAATAAAGCTCACCACTAAGAGTATCGCCTTAAAGTATAGCTTGAAATTTCCAGTAGTTGGTTTTCCGGCTTGTTTAAAGTAATCAGCGATCCGCTTTTTCAGCTCGCCATGAAAGGAGACCGGTATTTTTGGAAATTTTGGGTTAGACATGTTGAGAAATTTGAAATAAGATTGCAAAAGTAGTTCAAGATGTTCATAAAACGTTCACAAAGATTGAAGTAGTGCACATGTGGGGATAATAATGACAACTAGCTTACAATCAATCCTAAGTTCTATTTATTACTTATTGCGTATAATTTATGTTTCATTTTGGATTAGTGAATCAAGGTTTTTGATACCGATCTTTTTTTCGGTGATAAACCCTTCCGCATATTTCACGCCAATTCTTTTTCCAAGCATTCTTGCCCGTGCAATCACACTATCGAGAAAATCGGGAGTAGAAATGTAGGTCTGTGGTCCCTCAGCAGTTGTATTGCTTGTATGAAATTGTGTTGTATAAGCCTGTATGGATTTCATTCTTTGCTCAAACACATCACTGATGTCGATGAGTAAATCAGGCTCATGATACCAGTCCTGCATATACTGTAAAAAATATCTTGGACGCCATTTTTCTTGTGCTTCACCTTTCTCGTTGGTGGTTTCTATTTTGGCAAGTCCGGATAGAAAACAGGCATCGCTGATTAAATGTCCTGCCCGCCCATGATCAGGATGGCGATCATTTAAGATATTTCCAATAACGATCTCAGGTTGATATTTACGAATAACCTGAATCAACTTTAGCTGATGCTCTTCATCATTTTTAAAAAAGCCATCCCGCATTTTCAGATTTTCACGAACGGTGGCACCTATATGCATTGCGGCATCTGCCGCTTCCTGGTACCGGGATTCGACAGTGCCACGGGTACCAAGTTCACCTTGCGTGAGGTCCACAATACCCACTTTCTTTCCAAGCTTTATTTCATTGATTAATGTACCCGAACAACCCAACTCTACATCGTCGGGGTGAACGCCAATAGCGAGAATATCTAGTTTGCCTCCAGCCCCTAAAGGGGTGTTTTCAAAACGCTGCAAGGAAATATCTGTCATAAATCAAAAAAGATTAAATAAAAAATTTTACAAACTTATTATTTTGAAATGTATCAGGACCAAAACATTTCTTAAACGGAAGTAAGGCTTCCATACACCCCTTTAGGGGATGGGGGCGAGATGAGTATCTTTATTTCCGATACGGATTACCATACCAGGCACCATCAATTTCATTGGCGAAATTTTCGATCTGCCTGTCTGTTTTATCAGCGAGATCCCATTGTTGTTTCAGGCTGCTGCCGAAGAAAAAGGCGACCGTTTGATACAGTCTTGCATTCATACCGCCTTTGTATTCTTTGATGATCTCATAACAGTTATTACCTGTTTGCCGGTTGATGAGTTTCATCAACACTTTTCCCTGGTAAACTGAAAGATTGGAGAGCGGGTCGGCAAAACTCTTGCGCAATTCTTTTTCTCTCGACTTGATATATTCTTTTCTTGCTTTTTTTGAACTGACATTGGCCAGCTTCGCATTAATATCATTAATAGTATGACCGGCTACTCTTGCATAGGGGTAGGTAACATAGACAGCGTTGCGCAGCCGGTTCCATTCGGCTATGTATTTTTCTAATTTTTTAGGCGGTAGTTTAGAAATCCATACCATCGGTTCTTCCTTGTAAGATTGCATTTCCCGGTTGTACCAAATGGCATCAACAATAATGGTATCATTGGGTCCCCATTTTTTTGACCGTTCTTCATAGGAAGGCATGGGAGGGATGGTATCTTCCGTACCTGATGGTGGGCCTATTTGAGCAGATAATTGCAGTCCGGTGAAAATAAAACATATCCACAGGGCAGCTCTAAAAATTATTTTATATGAGAAAACACCAGTCATCCGCTCGTAAATTTATTAAATCTACCAATCTCATACAAGACAGCAAAACCAGTTTCTGAGCTGCCCATCTGCAAACGGCTACAAAAATTTAACGTTCTGCCTTCAGTCGGTTTACCTCGATACGGCGAACCATGCTGATAATGATGCCGATGGCCGTAACAATTATACCTAACCAAAGTACATTGATAAAGGGAAATTTGTAAGCTTTCAGGGTGACATATTCCAAAATGGCATTTGACTCTTTGATACCAATGTCAGCGCCACTGCCGTCTTCTTTTACACTATTGATCCGAACAATCAGGCTTTCCGACATGACGGTATCGGGCATGGCAAACGACTGGCCTTTTTGATTGATGAGTAGTGGCTCGCTGGTGTAACTGGTTTTGTTAAACGAATGAACTTTCAGGCTAGCCACGGTTGCCTTGTCACCAGCCTGGAATCCTTCGAAAGGCATATTGTCTTTGGTAGTAAGCTTTTCCAGTATCAGATAGCCTTTCGAATAAAAAATGCTATCACCGATTTTTACTTCTTTATTGGTAAAACTGGCTGTGTCTTTGTTCTTTTCCGGATTGGGTAGAGCAGAGATATAGGTGAACACATCATGATCCCAGTAGTGACGAGCGTCAGGGTTAGCCATCAGGCCTTCGTTGCCTTTATAATTAACAAAAGCATTGGGACTAAGTGTAAACTCTTCATCGTCTGTGCGACTTTTGAAATGTATTTTATAATACCACTGTTGTTTTTTGGGATGCGCTGAGTCGCCTAAATAAGCGACATCATATTTTCCCATTTTCATCGGGAGGCCTTTGATCAACGTCAGGTTCTCACCGGTTTTTTCTTTACTTTCTTTACCGAAATCTATGGCGATGCCGCTGGTATTGTGGGAAAGAATTTCTTTTTTAGAAGAAGAAATTAAAATACCTAACAATACGAGCCCGAAGCCAAAGTGTGAAATAGAACCGCCGGATAGTTTCAAGCTGCCCTTCATCCCTAGCCAGATATAAGCTGCATTAGCAACAATTGCATACACACTACCTGTAATGGCCAGCCATATAGCGCCGAGATAACCGGGGCCATGCTTATCATAATTAATATTGCCAAAAGCAAGGATCAACGATGCCAGTACGACGGAAATAATTGTTGGAACGGCAATCTTTTTCCAAAAGAGTTTGCCGTTGGTATTCTTATACCTGAGGTATTGAGTAATTGCAGTCAGTATCCCAAGTATGATTGCCACAAAAATCTGAATCTGGTTATAGGCCATTTCTTCGTCTTCCGGAGCAGCCAGTTGCAGGTTGAATACTTTATTAATTACCGGCAAAGAGGTTTTACTGATGATGACGATTGCCGAAAGAAAAAATACCAGTGCGCCGATAAACATCCAGAACTCCCTCGAGTTGCCGCTTTCCTCTTTTACTACGCCCGGTATTTGTTTTTGAATCTGGTAAATAAAAAATCCAACCCCGATCAGGATGGTTAAGAATGCGATGGCAGGTGCATCAATAAAATAAGAAGCTGTAAGTAACACTATTCCACTGGCTGCGGTAATGGTTTTTTGATTGGCAGTAGTAGCAATAAAAAATGCCGGCAACCAGGTGAACGCAAACAATAACAAATAGAGCTGACCATTCATGCCCAGGTCGGTAAAGGCATGCACCGATGCCTCACCTAATATACCGCTGCGGGTAAGAAAAGTAGAGTATAGAATAAAGATGAATGTCAAAAACAGGAACAAATAAGTGGAGGGTAATGAGTGCCCACTATGTTTATAGATCATTAAGGTGTGGATGCCTGCTACCAAAATCAACCATGGAACCAGGGATGCATTTTCAACAGGGTCCCAGGCCCAATACCCCCCAAAGGTTAATGATTCATAAGCCCATTTCGCACCCATCATAATACCAATTCCCAGGGCCGCCAATGAGAAAAGTGACCAGGGAAGGGCCGGTCTTAACACATCGCCAAATTTTTTTGTCCATAAACCCGCTATTATAAAGGCAAAGGGAATAAGGGTAGAAGCAAAGCCTAAAAACAGAACCGGCGGATGGATGACCATCCAATAGTTCTGCAATAATGGATTCAGATCATTGCCATCCTTTATGGTTGACATATAATCCTGCCGCAAAGGTTGATTAATGTCAAAATTCATGTGAAGCGCAGGAGCATTATCCAGCACGCCAGAATCTCTCAATAAAATAAATGGATTGGAACCCAGTTTCTCACCAAATAAATAAAGGCCGGCAACCATGGTGGCCAAACAAAACTGCGCAAAACTCACCACCGTCATCACCGGGGCTTCCCATTGTTTACTGGTTTTAATTAATACAAGCCCCAGCATGCAGTGCCAAAAACTCCACAATAAAAAACTACCCTCTTGTCCTTCCCACATAGACGCCAACAGGTATTTGGGTTCCAATGAACGGCTACTATGCTGCCAGGCGTATTTGTATTCAAACAGGTGACTGGAGTTAATGTAAAAAAGTATGGCTACAACAGATACTACAGAAATGGCTTCTGTGATAAAAGCATAGCGGGCCAGTTTTTTCCAGTATTGAGAATCAGCAGGAAGTTTGGAATTAAATGTTTTGAAATAGGCAAATGTCGCTACCAGCGAAGCTACCAATGAGAGCACAATGAAAAAATGTCCTAATTGACCTGGTAAAAGATGTTCGCCAAAGTAATCCATTGCGTGGGTTTAATTTATTATTAGTGGGTACTTTACACTACCCCGTATATATTCACTACCAATATTCAATTCTCAGGTTTCAATGAAGGAAGTCCACTGTTGAATGCAGATGTCTTAACTGGCAGACAGGCACATTAATATTTTGCCTCGGTGGCTTCTACACTTTTTTGTGCTGCTTTCATGTCATCTTTATACTTGGACGGACATTTGGTTTGTATGCTTTTGCAATCGAAGTATCCGTCACCTTCGCGGTATTTTCCCTTTAATACAAGGCGTTCGCTGATCTCAAAGTTCTCCGGTTTGGGATTATTGTAGACAACTTTTACAGATTTACCTAAAGTATCAACAGCAGTAAAAACAAGATGATTGGGATCTTTCAGGGGATCGTATTCCACCGGCTGTGTTTTATCGAGGCGGGCCATCAGGTGAACAAACTTGCCGGGTTTGGATACGGCGGTATCCACGGTATCATAAGTAGTGGCAGTTTGTAAAAAACTAATTAACACAGCGATGGCGGCAGCCACCAGGACAAGCAAAACAATGTGGATTTTTTTCATGGCTTAGTGTCCGGCAATCCGGGTTTTAAATGCGCTGCGAAATTACGTTAAAAAATGCTGCTTGCAGCCGTTGTATTAACGAAGGCAGAGATGCTTTGTTCATTAAAATCAAAAAAAAATCTTAAAAACAAGCAACAAGATGTAAAACCTGGTCCGACAAATACAACCGGGAATGTTGTTACAGATCAACTAACAATTGTTCATTGTCAACAGGCTAAGACCTTATCTTTGCCGGGTATAAATTTTTAATGCTATATGATATTTGAATTTTCAGAAGAACAATTAATGATTCAAAAAGCTGCCAGGGATTTTGCAAAAAACGATTGCCTTCCGGGAGTTATTGAACGGGACGAAAAACAACAGTTTCCCCGTGAACAGGTACTGAAGCTGGCTGATCTCGGTTTTTTAGGAATGATGGTCGATCCAAAATACGGCGGAGCCGGCATGGATACGGTCAGCTATGTGCTCGCCATGGAAGAAATCAGTAAAATAGATGCCAGCGTAAGCGTGGTGATGAGTGTAAACAATAGCCTTGTATGTTATGGCCTGCAGCAGTTTGGCACCGAAGAACAAAAACAAAAATATTTGACGCCGCTGGCCCAGGGGAAAAAGGATGATGATCTGTATATTGGTGCTTTTATGCTTAGTGAACCCGAGGCAGGAAGCGACGCTACTTCACAACGGACAACAGCGGAGGATAAGGGCGACTATTATTTGCTAAATGGAACCAAAAACTGGATCACCAATGGAGGTACAGCCAGTGTTTACCTGGTGATGGCGCAAACCGATCCGGCAAAGGGGTCAAAAGGGATAAATACGTTGATCGTAGAAAAAAATTGGCCGGGTGTAACCGTTGCTGCCAAAGAAAATAAGTTGGGTATCCGCGGCAGCGATACACATACGGTAATGTTTACAGACGTAAAAGTGCCGAAAGAGAACCGTATCGGTGCCGACGGTTTTGGGTTTACTTTTGCCATGAAAACATTAGCCGGCGGAAGAATTGGCATTGCTTCACAAGCCTTGGGCATAGCAAGCGGTGCTTTTGAACTGGCCAAAGAATATTCCAAAACAAGAAAAGCTTTTGGCACGGAGATCATGAACCACCAGGCCATTGCCTTCAAATTGGCAGATATGGCTACAAAGATCGAAGCTGCACGACTGCTTTGCCTGAAAGCAGCCTGGGAAAAAGATAATGACAAAGACTATACAGTTAGCAGTTCAATGGCCAAAGTTTATTCATCAGAAACAGCCATGTGGACTGCTGTAGAAGCCGTACAAATACACGGTGGCTATGGCTTTGTAAAAGAATACCACGTAGAAAGGCTGATGAGAGATGCGAAGATTACGCAGATTTATGAAGGGACAAGTGAGGTGCAACGGATTGTGATCAGCAGGAGCATTTTAAAGAAATAACAACAATAAAAAAGCTGCGTTAAGCAGCTTTTTTATTGGTTAAGATCATTTCCACCATGCGGGCGGTTTGAATATGCCTATCCAAATGCTCCATGATCCTTTTTCGCTCGGAGATTGTCTCATCCAGTTGCTCGTGGATGTTTTTCTTTACGCTGGTACGTTTTTTTGTACAAGCCATCATGATATTTAATGTGATGTATTTTCCTTTCATAAATTGTGTTTTTAACTTTTATTGATTTTGTTTCTATACAGTCCTGTAAACTTGTTTTTTGTTTTATTTACCAGGACCTTTTATTTTTTTTTTGATAAAAAGATGGTCAAATATTTCTTCATTTTCGACCGGGTATATTTCTTTTGTTTTGTTTCCTGATAAAAAAAATCCACTGATTATAAGATTGACCGGGACACTTATAGCCACCCAGGTCCAGAAGCGGTAATTCAAATTATCGGTCATTATTCCAATCGTCAGCGATACCAGGAAATGAATGATCAGTAGCTGAATGGCGTATAATAATTTCATAACTAATTTTTTTAATGATAAAACGTGATTTCATTGAGAGAGTGATTAAAATGCGGCGGGCCCGTGTGGGCACCGCCACATTAAACCATGATCAAAACCAACTACGCTTTTCGTTTAAATTTATTCCAGTCAATCAGGTAGCCAACTGAAACAGACATCGACCTGTTTTTAATATCGGCTCCCGCTTTGTATACATTTCGCAACCCCTTCTGCGAATTTGCGCTGACAAACAAACCGTTGTTAAATTCAAGTCCTGCAGTAAAGTTCAGGCTGATATCCTCCCGTCTCCAGTTATTACCCGTATTGGAGTACAGTTTTTTCGTTACACCATCCTGCTCCTGTTTACCGCCCACGGCATAGCTTAGCGTCACACCCGTACCACCGAACACCTTTCCAAAGGGCAGATCGATCTTATATAAAACATTCAGGGGCATCTCCACGTAGTTCATCTTTATTTTCATATCCTCCGCACCTGTTGAACTTAGATGTATCGCTCCTTTACGTGTAAACAAAAGTTGAGGTTGCAGGTAAAAGTTTTTGCCGAGGTTCAGATCACCAACAAGCCCTGCATGGTATCCTTTGAACTTATCGCCGCCATAAATGCTACCTTCTGTAACTTTTATCCGTTGGTCATTATCGTTAATGCCCGCTTTGATACCTACTTTAAATTGCGCATTTGATACTAAAGAAATCGAGAGAATCGTAACTACTGATAAAAAAAACTTTTTCATAAAAAACTGTTTAATGATTAATGATTGTATTTGATTGATAAAAAATTTATAAAGAATTAAAACCGTATAAGTCTTCCTGTGCCGTTGATATGTGTTGAAATAAGCGGTGAGCCATTGAAGAAAACAGAGCCACTTCCGTCGATAGTAACATCCAGCCTGTCTGATACTTTTACTTTGATATCACCTGACCCGATAATGCGGGCGGTAACATTTTTTGAGCTGATAGCGGAAAGATCAATTTTAGCGCTGCCATCTGTTTTTAGCTTTTCATTGGTTGTGAAACCACCCGTTGCTGATATTCTACCCGATTGTTTTGATTCTGCTTCGATAGCATTTGCTTCAACATGTTGCAAAACGATATCTCCTGAACCGCTGCTACGCAAATAGAGGTTGTCGGTTTGAATAGCGTTGAGACAAATAATATTTCCCGATGTGTTTAATGAAAAACTATTTACACCCGGTCCTGATACATTGATACGGATACTTTCGTCATTGTCATATGTTTTACCATTACGGTATCTTACAACAAGCCGGCCGTCATTCACGTTTGTTTCCAGTACATCATGAATGCTTGCTTTTGCACTCACTTCTACCTTCCAGGCGTCCGCATTCTGATAATATACATTGCCATTCATCTGCAGGTCAATACCCGAAAAATTGTTTACCGTTCTCGTTTCTGTTCTTATCGGTCCTTCACCGATGACTTCTTTTTTGCAGGATACCATGCCCGCGGCTATTGTGATACACAAGGCCATTTTAGTTACAAGTTTCATTTGATTTTAGTTTAATGATTATGATTAAATAATTAGTGAATACATTTTATCGTTTATAAAGCGGGGATCTTTTCAACAGGTATTGTATGCCGTATTTGTAAGCATCTGTTCCTGACAGGATAGATCGTCTCGACTTGCTGAAGATGTTTTCGCCTTTGTCGTTATATATGTCAAGGTCAATATTGGTACTTAGTTCCTGCCTGGTCCTGGAATGACCCGTGGTTTGTGTTCTGTTATTATTTCTGTGATGGTGTCTATTGTCGTACCTGTGGTCATGGTTATACCTGTGATCATGCCTGTTGCCAAAGTCACGCCTGTTGGTACGGGTGACAGTAGTTTCGCCGACAAATTCCTGGCTTACTATTCCCATCAGCACATACTCGACCCGCAATATCCCGGCGAGTTCTTTTGGAGTGAATTCCCTGAAGTTTGATTCGTTCACACCATTTCTTCTCAGTAATGCATTTGTTTCAGCCGGATCCTGGAATTTGAATTCCGTCGCGTCGCTTCTTAAATAGTCATGAGCAATATTTTGAAGGCGATAGCGCATTTCATCCAATTTTATGTCATTGCCCTCGCCGACATAAGTAATAGGCAGGATCGCTACTTTGTTTTCTGCGCTTACAGTACGAAGAACTGCCTGTGTTTGTGCCTTTGTTGCTACGCTGACTACTATAAGAAGTACCAGTGCAAAGGAATTGATAAGGTTGTTAAGATGTTTCATGTGTAATTTTTTAGTTTTTGTTTTTGTTACATGGAATTCGTCATAAAATTTTCATCGCTGTTTGGCATAATAGCTCGAAAATTTTATGGCTCATTTCATTTGTTAACTTTTGATTTGTTTATTTTTTTGTCGATTTGATTTCAGGAGCAAAACTAACCGGCTGACAAAGGGGTAATTGATTCATTTATACCAACAGCCTTAGCAATTCTACCAAACTTGTTTTGGCTGGCAAAAGACTCGCAAACCGGTAAAGAGAGACCAGAAACGGTCAAATCAGTGTTTTGTATAACAAAAGCAGCAATTCGTATAATAATCGCTCTAGGGGATTGTGATTTGGTAGTTTTGGCTATGCAAAATAATCAAGCGATAGTGACGCCCTTTAATAACCCCCTGATACGGTTTATTGTAGAGCGTAAATACAGTTGGATCCGCCATACACTATTTATTACAGTGGGTTTTGTTCTTGCCTTTAAAGGCGATGTAGATATGCTCGATCGCATGAATGCCTCCGGTAAAGTAAGACAATCCATTTATCTTATGGACTTCCTGATGTTTATCTCTATCATGTCAATACTCTATTTTGTTATTCTTGTTTTGATACCCCACTTCTTGTTTCGCTCAAAATTGGTTTTATTCTTTTTAAGCTGTGTCATTCTTTTTTTCCTGATCTACGTAATCTCTTATTTACTGGAACTATTTTTTTTGAGACCCTTTATTCCCTATAGCGACGTATACCAGTATACCGATTTCTCCGTAGTGGATATTATTCAAAAATCTTTGGTTGTGGCGGTAATGATGGGGTGCATGATAGGCTTGAAAGTATTTAAAAAATGGATCATCGATGTGCAGCGAATGAATGAATTGCAACAGGCTAACCTGAAAACCGAACTGGAACAACTAAAAAGCCAGATCAATCCTCACTTTTTATTTAACACCCTAAACAACCTGCATGTTCTTACCAAAACTGACCCTGAAAAAGCTTCACAGGTAATATTAGGATTATCCGATTTGCTGCGGTATCAACTTTATGACAGTGCCAGGGAAAAAATTCAATTATCAAAGGATATTACTTTTATTCACAACCTGCTCACCATGGAAAAATTAAGAAAGGATGATTTCACATATGAAGTAAATACAGAAGGAAAAATAGATGGGATATCCGTACCGCCATTCCTTTTCATCCCTTTTGTAGAAAATGCCATCAAGCATGGAGCATCTACTGTTGGACATTCGTACCTTACGCTACATTTCCGCATTACTGAACACCAATTGCATTTTACTTCGGAAAATTCCAAACCCCCTGTAAAGACAAACGGAATAGGAGGCCTGGGCCTGAAAAATATCAAAAGAAGACTGGAGTTGTTATACCCCGGTAATCATACCCTGGAGATAACAGATAAGAAAGATAAATATATTGTAAACCTTATTATCCCCGTATGAACTGTATTGTTGTTGATGACGAACCGCTTGCGAGGCAGGGAATGGAAATGAATATTGCCAGCATTGCCTCTTTGCAGTTGCTTGGATCATTCAGCAATGCACTGGCTGCAAGCGATTTTCTGCGTAAAGAAAGCATTGACCTGATGTTTCTCGACATCAATATGCCCGAACTGAGTGGATTAGACTTTTTAAAATCGTTGCGGGACGCACCGTTGGTGATATTTACTACCGCTTATCCGCAATATGCATTAGAGAGTTATGAACTGGATGCCATTGACTACTTAGTAAAACCAATACGCATTGAGCGCTTTCTGAAGGCAGTGAACAAAGCTGAAAATCATTTGAGGCTATTGCAACAGGAGGCCAGCAACAGCCAGGTAGAGAAGATCGAAGATGATTTTGTTTTCATCAAAGCCGACAGGAAATATTTCAAGATTTATTTCAAAGACATCCTTTATATCGAAGGCTTAAAGGATTACGTAATTATTTACACTGCTGCTGATAACAAGATCATCACTTCGATGAATGTCAAAACGATCGCAGCTCAACTGCCTACATCTCTTTTTGCAAGGGTTAGCAAATCGTATGTCGTCAATGTATTGCATATTACCTCTTTTGACAACGAACTGGTCTATATCCAGAACAATGAAATACCGATCGGTCAAAGTTTTAAAGACGATTTTATCAGGCAATATATTGAAGGGAAAATTGTCAAACGGTAGATGTTGAACCATACTTCAGTCCCTGTTACCCGACCATTTTTAAAACGAGGCTTTCCGTCTTTTCATTTTTTAAATATTTAAAACAATGAAGCAATTTTTTTTAACGATAACGTGTATGTTATCCGTTGTTTTTTATTCAAAAGCACAAAGTAGTGCTACTAAAAAAACATGCGTGGCAGATGTAGAGCTGAATAACAACTATTCGAAAGCGTCAGATCTCCAGTCGGCCATGGATAAACATACGGTAAAAGACCTACCGGGATTATCATTGGCTGTCTACTCTGAAGTAGAAGGTTGGTGGGCCGGAGCATCAGGCTATGCCAGGTTGGAATCGAAAACACCCATGACCATTTGTAACCTGCAATACCTGCAGAGTGTATCCAAAACTTATATGGCCGTAGCGATTCTTCAATTGCATGAAGAAAAGAAAATCGTACTGGATGCTCCTATTACCAAATATCTTGCAGCAAAGCATACCCGGTATGTTAAAGATGCCGATAAGATAACGGTACGCATGCTGCTCAATCATACATCGGGTATTGCCGAATATATTTCCCACCCAAAATATACTGAGTACGTTATTTTGCAACCCACCAAAGTTTTTCCTGTGGAAGATGCACTCCAGCTTTTGAAAGGAGAAGAACCACAGTTTGCACCCGGCAGCAAGTATAGCTATACCAATACTAATTATTTGTTGCTGGCTATGATCGGGGATGCCATAACAGGCAATCATGCCCAATACATTATTAAACATATTTTTCAGCCGCTGCAGATGAATCATTCCCATTATCATCCTGAAAAAATGCAAATGAACCATCCTGAATTACCGGACTCTTATTGGGATATCTTAAGTACCGGAAGACCTGCGAATATTACACCTATGCAGCAGGCCAATGTTGCCCCACTAAAAGGAGATGATGGCGTTGTAAGTACAACTGTAGATGCCGTTAAGTTTCTAAAAGGCTTAATGGAAGGAAAATTATTAAAAGATTCGTCCATGAAACTGATGCAGCAGTGGGTAAATAATGATGAAGGCAAACCGGTTTATGGATTTGGCCTGATTCATTTTGACCTGGAAGGCGTCATTGGCTATGGGCATGGGGGAGGAGGATTAGGCGCGGGCTGTGTATTGTTATATGTCCCGTCTAAAAAGCTATACCTGTTCCTGGCAACCAATATAGGCGTAGTAGTGGAAGGCCGTGGAGGAATAAAAGCAAATGATGCTAAAAATGAAATATTAACCATATTATTAAAATGATATTCGTGATTAAACCAGGGTTTCTCGCAGCAACGCAGCGTTTTCCGTGTCGATCGCCGCAAAGAACACCAGCTTTTTTGTTTGCAATCTTTATATAAACTTTGCGCCTTTGAAAGAAAGCTATGGCAATCAATAAAGACGCATATCAACAGATTATTTCGGAGCTCCAACCCAAAAACATAACATTGGTCGCTGTTTCCAAAACAAAGCCGGTTACCGAGATACAAGAAATGTATGAACTGGGCCAGAGGGATTTTGGTGAAAACTATGTACAGGAGCTTGCAGATAAAGAATCACAATTACCAAAAGATATACGCTGGCATTTCATTGGCCATTTGCAAAGCAATAAAGTAAAATATATTGCGCCTTTTGTTCACTTAATACACGGTGTGGATAGCTTTAAATTGCTGAACGAAGTGAATAAGCAGGCATTAAAATATAAAAGGGTAATAGATGTGTTGCTGCAGGTTCACATTGCACAGGAGGAAACAAAGTTTGGAATGAATGAAGCAGAGCTGAAATCAGCGATTGATGAGTTTGAGAAATTGAAATTAGAAAATGTGCGGATCTGCGGATTAATGGGAATGGCTTCTTTTACTGATAACGAAACAACTATAAAGAAGGAGTTTCAGTTTCTCAAAGGCCTCTTTGATAAACACGCCAAATTGCCAATTGCCAATTGCCAATTACAAATTCTTTCTATGGGCATGAGTAGCGATTATAAGATTGCGATAGAGGAAGGCAGTAATATGGTCAGGATTGGAAGTTTGCTTTTTGGTGAAAGAAATTATCAATAGTAGCTCCTTTTTACTTTTTTGGATAGTCAGGAACATTCAACCCGAGGATGATGTTCCGTGTGGCCCGGAGCATCCCGTCTTTCATTACGGGTTTTATTATCCCATTACCACCTCTTGGTGGACGATTTGATTTTTCTTCCTGCAGGTAAGGGTCACCTTCAAATAAATATTCGTCTATCCAATATTCATGCAAGTCCGGTTCCTTTATGGTGGGATGAATATGTTTGGGATTTCGGCTGTTTGGATAGGAGGCGGGAACCAGTGTATAGAATTTGTAAAAACCATCTTTGTCCGTTTTTACCCAACCACGGATAAATCCATGTCTCCTGGCCCAGCCTTTTTCATCTCCTTTTGTTGGATATATACCTTTTTGATCTGTATGATAAACGTAAAGTACAACATCGGATGCGGGAGTTTTGCCATCACTTTGGTATATCACACCGCTGATTTCGATTTTGGGACCGGGATCATTAAAATCCGGGAGAGTGTCTATATTATTTAATTGGTCAAAGGGGATGGGGCTTTCATGGATTGCTTCGCAACCCTCACAACTACCACCAACCAATTTATTCTGCGTCGCTGGCTTGTTGCTGGTTTTTGGGGAACAGCCGGTCATCACATTGCCCAGAATCATCACCAGCATGATCAATCGTGTCATTTTGCTTGATTTGTATAATAAAGCTCAGCCCATTTTTACCCTGTTCCCAAATTCTTTACACTAAAGGAAACAATGGCTTGATGAATGGAGACCTGCATTTTATCCTGTAAAAGCCACATTTAGTGTAAAGTTTTTTACCAACGGTAAAGCGTAAATTTATTTTGTCATATGCAAAACAGGCCTTTACTAAAATATAAGCTTCATCATGTTTTTTTCTGGATGCTCGTATTCGGGGTCTGGTATTTTTTACGTTACGAAGACTACGCCGTTCCGGGCCGGGCCTTTACTATAACGCTTATAAAGGTGATCGATCTGGCACTGATGATCTATATTACCAATTATGTATTATTACCCAAACTTTTTTACAAGAAAAAGTATGCCTTGTTTGTTTTATGTTTTGTCTTGTTAGTGGTAACGAGCAGCGTTCTGAAAATGAATATTCTTGGGCGGATCATGGATGCGCCACAGCTTTATAGCCTGTCCGGCGATTTGAAAAGGAGGATCTATGATAATGTGTTACCCCATTTCTTCCTGGTGATAGCCGGAGCTGCTGTTAAACTAATGATTGACTACTCCCGTTTACAACAACGGATGGCAGAGACGGCAAAAGAGAAAGCGGAAGCTGAATTGAATTTTTTGAAATCACAGATCAATCCGCATTTTTTATTTAATTCGCTGAACTCCGTTTATTTCCTGATTGATAAGAATAATACAGAAGCAAGAGAGTCATTACATAAGTTTTCTGATATGCTCAGGTATCAGTTGTATGAAATGAAAGGAGACAAAATACCCGTGGAAAGAGAAATCAATTATCTAAAGGATTATGTAGACTTGCAAAAACTGAGGAAAGATGATGCCTTTTCTGTTTACTTCAATTGCTCACCAACTGTTGCCGGGTTTTCGATTGAGCCATTGTTGTTGGTTCCATTTGTAGAGAATGCTTTCAAACATGTTTCTTCCCATGCTGAAAAAGAAAATTTCATCAGGTTTAACCTGGACCGGCACAACGGGCAAATGATTTTTTCAGCCGAGAATTCAAAAGATAAAGAAAGAACAAATGATACCTATAGCGGTATTGGATTAAATAATGTAAAAAGAAGATTGGAGTTACTCTATCCCGGCAGGCATGAGCTGACGATTAGAGATGAAGAGAATGTTTATAAGGTAAACCTGAAAATTAAAATCGACATTTAAAAAGAAGGAGGAGGCGTTATGAAAATAAGTTGTATCATCATTGATGACGAGCCTCTTGCCAGGAAAGGATTAAAGGAGTATATCGCAGATGTTGATTTCCTGGAGCTGGCGGGTGAATTTGATAGTCCGTTAAAGGCGACCGGGCTTATCAGCAATGGGAAAGTGCAATTGATTCTTTTGGATATCCAAATGCCCAAAATCACCGGTATCGACTTTTTTAAAACATTGCAAACACCTCCGCCGGTAATATTTACAACTGCTTATCCGCAACATGCTTTGGAGGGCTTTGAATTGAATGCATTAGATTATTTAGTGAAACCAATTTCATTCGACCGGTTTTTAAAAGCGGCATTAAAGGCGAAGGAGTACTACGAAGTGAGAGAAAAAAATCATGCGGAAACTAATCTTACTGCTACAAATTATTTTTTTATAAAGGCGGATAACAAGCTGGTAAAGATTTTATATGACGATATCCTGTTTGCTGAGGCACTGCAAAACTACGTGGTCATTCATACGAAAGATAAAAAGTATATTACTTACCTGACCTTTAAATCGGTGGAGGAATACCTGCCTCCGGAGAGGTTTATAAAAACACATAAATCTTATATTGTCGCCGCCGGCAAAATTGACAGTATCGAGGGTAGTAATATCAGGATAGGAACACATGATATCCCGATCAGCCGTAACCTGAAAGAGGAAGTAATGGAAAAATTACTGAAAGGAAAATTTTTGAAGCGATGAACGATAATTTGTCATTCATAAATATCTTTTCGATGCCCCACGTCGACAATTATTATCGTTAGGATGTTATCTTCTATTTCATATATTATTCTATAGTCACCTTCCCTAATCCTGTAAGCATCCCTGCCTTTTAATTTTTTACAACCAGGAGGTCTGGGATCATCTTGAAGCTTCAACATTTTGTTTTCAAGTCTTGAAGCAGTTTTAGGTGGGAGTTTTAAAAGAACTTTTTGAACGGTTCGGGTGATAACGACAACATATCTTTTTTCAGGCATGTTTTTTTTGTTTGCGCAGCTTGATAGCTTCTTTCAAAGGAATAAGCGTTTCTTTCCGAAGTTTTGCTCTGTCGTACGCTTTGACAGCGGAAAGTTCCTCTCTTTCTTCAAGGAGTTTTTCATAATCTTTTATTGAAAGAATTACTGCTATTTTTTTTCCTTTTCTATCTGTTACGATTTGGGGTGCCATACAAACTCTTTTGATAAAGTTACTATAGAAACAAATATTTATTGCCTGGTAAACTGGTCAATCATAACCTTCAACTTCCGCCACATCTTCGTAATTGATAAAAAGTTCCGTTCCGGCTGGAATGTCTGTCAAGGCCTCAAAATATTCACCATCGTTTATAGAAATTACATTGGGTGAAGACGAATGGTTAAGATAATTTACGAGGTCCATCACTTTGAAACCGTAGTCCGGCACATAATAGTCGTCATCATCAAAAAGGCAATAAGTTTCAATTAATGAACGGGAATGCGCCGGAAGTTTTTCCACCTCGGCAATAGGAAGCTTTATCCAGTTGCCTACATTTTTGGAAAAAATATCACGGCAGCCCTTAGGAATATCGGCAATCGCAAACACACCGATGCCATGTACCACTGAAGGTTTTAAAGCAATATAAGTTTGTTGCGACAGTTCCTTCAGGAGTTCTTCCTTAGTCATAATTTTTTTGATGATAAGTTGCCGGGTTAGCTGCCTCTTTGTGATCCGGTATTTGCCTGTTTAGATACAAAACCCGAAGATTTGGGTTTTTGAATAAACTTCGAACCGCCTTTGTTAGCAGCTGCTGCAGACTTCTTATTATCTTTCTTTTTGCCTTTATTATTTTGCTGGTTTAACAATGACATAGTTAGGGATTTTTATGTTTGTAAATATAAAAAATAATCGCGGAAGATTGGGTTACTTCTTACCATCCAATTTAATGTTATGGCGAATGGCGTCCCAGTATTCTTTTCCATAGGACACCAGTATTTCGGAGTTGGCTGGAATATCCTTGGTTGCTTCAATAAAGACCCGGTAGCTTTCTTCCACATAGGCAGAATTATTTGACAGCCCTTTACTTTTCTGCAATCCTTTGGCGTCATTGGCATAACGTCCCAATGCTTTTTTATAGGTATGGGCATCCAGCACATGATTTTTGTTGATGTAATAAATGTAACCGTTGGCACCATCATCATGTTTCACCTCCTTCCAGGTTGTTGCTCTCCCTTTGTACTCGACGATGCGTGTTCCTTTGGGAATAAATTTTTTAGTAAATAGTCCCTTGCCGGAGCCTGGAATGCTGGACCGTTTTACAAACAACTGCTTTTCTAAAAGTGCCATCGTGCTTGTCCCCAATTTTTTAAAGACGCGAAGATATAGGCTATTACGATGAACTAACAAATGTTATCAGCAAAGAGTTGTTATTTTTGATAGTGTTACCGGATTCACTCCTTATTTTCAAATTACGGGCTCATGTCAAGGATTTTTATTACGATCGGTGTTATTATACTCAGTATCGTTTGCTTTAGCTGGATGAGTTTTCCTGATGATCCAATCATTAATAATGCAAACGTGATCGATTCGGCCAGGGCAAGAAAGAACTATGAAAATTATTGTGGTGGCTGTCACGGTGAAAAAATGGATGCTTTTGTTGACAGGAACTGGAAGCATGGTAACACAAAAGAAGACCTGTGGAAGGGAATCAAGATGGGTTATGCCGATGAGGGTATGCCGGCTTATGATAGTGCATTTACCGATGAAGAGATTATGGAGCTGGCTGAATATATCCTGACTGGTATTGAAAACGTAAAACGGTATCAATTTCAAAATACACCGGTCGTAACGAATTATTTTGAGTCAAAGGATATCAATATCAAGCTGGATACTATCGCCAGTGGATTGAATGCTCCCTGGGGCATAGCGTTTTTGCCCGGCAATGAATTATTGGTGACGGATAAAACGGGTAAACTGTACCGGGTAATGAAAAATAGAACCCGCGAAGAGATCACAGGTGTTCCGGAGGTGTTGAGTGAAGGACAGGGTGGCCTGATGGATGTGGTGCTCCATCCTAAGTATAAGAAAAATAAGTTTATTTATTTGTCATATTCAGCCTCAAAGATAGAAGGAC
Source organism: Terrimonas pollutisoli (assembly GCF_029360765.1). Lineage (GTDB taxonomy): Bacteria > Bacteroidota > Bacteroidia > Chitinophagales > Chitinophagaceae > Terrimonas_B > Terrimonas_B pollutisoli. The sequence goes on from NZ_JARKNA010000017.1 coordinate 125,782, forward strand.
AAACAACATTGGCTACTACGGCCATTATGCGGGCAAAGCTGGATGGTAATAAACTCACAGATCAAAAGCTAATCTTTGAAGCATATCCTTATTCCAGGACGAAACATCACTATGGTTCCAGGATGGTATTTGATAAAAAAGGCTTTTTATTTTTCTCGGTCGGGGAGAGAGGTAATGAAAAAGAAAACCCGCAGACATTGGCGAATGATTTGGGAAAAATTCACCGCATTAAGGATGATGGCTCCGTTCCCGAAGACAATCCTTTTGTCAACACACCGGATGCGAGGCCAACTATCTATTCTTATGGACATAGAAACCCGCAGGGTCTCGTCATTCATCCTGTCACAGGTGAGTTGTGGGATAACGAACACGGTCCGCGGGGAGGAGATGAAATAAACCTGTTAAAAAAAGGTGCTAACTATGGCTGGCCGGTTATCACAAGAGGCATCAACTACAACGGAAAAATTATTTCCACTAAATCCGAATCTCCGGGCATGGAACAGGCAATGCTGTATTGGACACCCTCTATCGGACCAAGTGGAATGGCCTTTGTTACGGGTAATCGGTATAAGGCCTGGTCCGGAAATATTCTGACCGGATCATTACGCTTTAAATATCTCAACCTTTCAAAATGGGATGGCAATGCCATAAAAGGTGAAGAAATGTTATTGAAAAATATCGGCCGGCTGCGGGATGTAAAGATGGGACCTGATGGATATATCTATGTGACTGTTGAACGACCCGGTTACGTGTTTCGCCTTGTTCCCGTCAAAAGTTAGTTGCCGTATGGATTTGGACAATTTGTGGACAATCGGCCCTTTTTGACAAAAGCACTCATTAAAATGTGTTTTGCGAAATGGGTAAGGTTTTTGTAACATCCATTTAACTTGTATTTCTCAAACTAAAATCAAATAAGATGAAAGCATTATTGAACGTTTCAGTTTTTTCTCTTGCCCTCGCAATCACAGCCTGTAATAATAGTGGTGAAAATAAATCCACCACTGACAGTACTACCACTACAACCGTTGACACACCCATGACCACTACTGATACTTCGCATTCTTCTATGACTATGGCTCTGGATACTGCCACCGTTCCAATGGTGGAAAAAGCAGAGGCGATAATATCGGGCACCTATCCTGACACTACGGTAACAGGTACTGCAAAATTTACGATTGGTAAAAATGGTAAAGTAAAAATGGTACTGGATATAACCGTTGCAGCCAAGGCTGGCAAAAGTGTAGCCGTTCACCTGCATGAGCATGGCGATTGCGGTGATAGCGGAAAGATGGCCCACGGTCACTGGAACCCCACCAATGCACAGCATGGTAAATGGGGACAGGGTAGTTTCCATTCCGGCGATATTGGTAACGTGAAATTAGATTCGAAAGGGAAAGGAACTGTAACAGTTGAGACCGACTTGTGGACACTCGGCGGCAAATGGGATAAAAATGTTTTGGGTAAAGCCGTGATCGTTCACGGTGGTGTAGATGACTTCACCACGCAACCAACAGGTAATGCCGGTTCAAGAATCGGTTGCGGGGTCATCAAGTAATTTGCGACAAAAATTGTGCTCGGTTATTTAATAAGGCAATAAGAAGAAAGGTCATCTGCCGCGGCGGATGACCTTTATCATTTAGAAATTTACTTTTTTACAGCAACATTAAAATGCTTTCTTTTCTTTATCCCTGCCTTCAATAATGTAACCATTAAACACAATGCTCTCACGGTTCAAACTATTGACCAGTAATGTTGCTTTCTTATTGTCAAAAATGGTAAAATACAGGTACTGCACATCATTTACATCATTAGGTTTGATCTTTAATGTCCAGCTTTTCTTTTTCCCCGGCGCTAATGAATAATCAAATTTGCCGGAAGTAAATTTGATACCACCTTCAGCAGGATTGATTGGTGCTGAATAGGCACGACCAAAAAAAGGAAGAAAAGCAATGACCGTATCACTTGTTACTATCACGTCGTATTCTGTTGTTAACTGCCTAAGCCGACCCCGCTGAGGATTTACTGTTTCTGCTTTGAAAATGAAATTCTTTGTTTCCAGGAGTTGCCGGGTAGTCAATTCAGCTTTTTCCTGCGCTTGGACAATGCCTGCTACTGCAAGCAGTATGCTTAGAGAAAAATATTTTTTCATCCGTATATTTTTTGTTGTTTCAATTTGGTGAAATGGAACGCTCAATAAACATCCCCTGTATTTCAAAAATTTTATATGATCGTTTCATCTGTTTACTTATTCAGTTTCAGAGGCGCAGAAAATATGCCAGTATATTGTAATAAAATATTATTTAACGCATTGACAAATGGTTAACACTTGTTTCGCAATCTCCTGGAATCGCTGGCAGGAAGTTTGCCGTTTTAATTTTAAAACCTGTACATGAGACTATTTTTCCTGGTGGCCTTTATATCCACCTCCTTTCTTTGCCAGGCACAGTTAAAAGGATTTAGTCTAGGTCCTTATGCTGAAATGGGCTGGCCGACCGGTGATTTCCAACAATCCAATAAAACCGGTATTGGTGCGGGATTGGGAGCTGATATACGTTTGGGAAAAATAGGTGTGACCGGTTCCGTTGGTTACATGCACTTTGGCGGTAAGACAATGACAAAAACTGAAGGCCCTGTAGACATGCCGGCGATAAAAGCCGTTCCCGTTCGGGTCGGTTTAAAATATCGATTAGCCCCGGCTTTATATGCAAAACTTGAATCAGGTGTTGCGAAGTTTACAGGAACAGACGAGTCAGCCGTCATATTTGCTCCCGGCGTTGGCGTCCGGCTGCTTGGATTAGAACTGCAGGCCAAATACGAAATATGGAAGCGAGACCAGGCTTATAGTTTTTGGGGACTAAAGGCTGGATTTAATTTTTAAGCCATGTACATCTATTACAGATTTGCTCACCTAACCCCGCAGTTGGTATGGTAACTACTGTTATGTGTGGGAGCCAAAATTGAATCAACCTGATCCAACGACGGCGGGTGGTTTTCACAACGGGATTCAGGTAAACCTACCCGATCATTCACGATCAACACTCATCCGGTCAAATATCCATCGGATCACGCCGCAGTTGTAACTGCTTTTAATTATTAAACCGTGTTTGCAATAAGTTTTGAAAACAAAAAAGACTGCTTCATTGAAGCAGCCTTTAATTAAGGAAGTTTCCGTCTTATATTTTTACCCAGGCTTGTTTTTTATTGCTTTCCAATATCCTTTCACAAATCAATAATTCACGATAACCATCAGCAAAAGTAGGGAAGGAAGCCTGCTCCGGCTGTTTGCCTTCAGCAATTGCTTTGTACACTTCTTTGAATAATTGTTTGGACGTATCAGGAAATCCTTCATTATGGCCGCCGGGAAAACTCATCAACGCACTGGCTTCAGGATAAGCCAATGATGGATCACGCATCATCGATTCATTGTAACCATCGCGGTTGCCAATCCATAAGTTATTCGGCGATTCGGAGTTCCAGGCAAATGTTTTTTTCGAACCGGATATTTCCAGCTTCAATTGATTTTTTCTACCGGCTGATACTTGTGATACGGTGATAGAACCACGGTTACCATTGTCAAAACGCAACAACACGTTGGCATGATCTTCAGTGGTAATAGGCACATCCGCATAATCTTCTGGCTTCAGCATTTTGCCCGAATAAGTCTCGACCGCCTTCAGTGGTTTCTTTCTTGTTTTATGCACGGTATTAAAATCAGCCATCACTTCCACGGTTTTTAAGCCGGTGATATATTCGATAATATCCATCAGGTGAGAACCGATATCCGCAATGGCCCGGGAATCGCCTGATTTATCGGGTTCCAGCCGCCAGTTATAATCGGTGGCATAAAAAAGCCAATCCTGTAAATAAGATCCAAGAATAGAATAAATCTCACCAAGGTCGCCTTTCTCCCGCATCGTTTTCATTTGGCGAACCAACGGATAATAACGAAGATTGAAATGAACAGCATTTACTAAACCAGTCTGTTTGGCCAGTGCTACTAATTCCTCTGCTTCATGCAGGTCCTTTGCCAGCGGTTTTTCACACACTACATGTTTGCCCGCTTGCAGGGCAGCTTTCGATTGAGGATAATGCAAAAAATTAGGTGTGCAAATATGTACACTCACAATATCTTTCATTGCCAGTAGCTGATCAAACGTGCAGGCACGTTCAATACCCAACTGGGCGGCTTTACTGTTGGCTAATTCTTCTGTTGCTTCGCATAAGGCAGTCACTTCAATATTAGGAAGTCTTCGTAATGCTTCGATATGTGCAGGACCAATAAACCCTGTTCCTACCACTCCAACTTTAATTTTTTGCATTTCAATTTTTAAATTAAAAAGTTAGTAAAAAATACTCCTTGTTTTTTTAAAAAATAACGGAGCCGTTAAAATTACAGGTTCTTGTAAATAAGAAAATATTTTTTTTGCATGGATGAGAAACTTGACTGATTTAAAGGTCATGGTCTTATCAATGGCAACTTTACCGTAAACTTGTCGTCGCTGAATTCATCCACCTCTATATTATCAGCCCGTAGTAATTTGTATTTGTCCCGGATGGTTGAAAGCCCTATACCAGTAGAATCTGTCCTGGTTTTCTTCCTGGCGAGATTATTTTCCACCACGAGATATTCCCTGTCAGTTGACCGGATGGAAATGGTGATTGGTTGTTGCTTGCTCAGGGTATTGTGTTTGACGACATTTTCTACCAACAGTTGTAAGCTTAAAGAGGGTAGCAGGTATGTATAATATTTCTTATCTACACTGACATTAAAATTCAGGCTTTCATCATGTCTTGTCTTCAACAACTGCCAATAACTTTCAATGAATTTTATTTCACTTTCCAGCGTACTCATGTCATTTTCATTATTCCTGAGAAGATACCGGTATACTTTACTTAGCTCATCGAGGAATTTATCCGTCTTTTGTTTGTTCTCCGTTATCAGCGCAGACAGTGTGTTAAAACAATTGAATAAGAAATGTGGGTTGATGCGTTGCTTCAGGTTATCAAACTCCTGCTGCAGTTGCATTTTTTCCAGCAGTTCTTTTTCAATGCTGTTCTCTTTGTATTTGTCAATAATATATACGGCTTCCCAGAGTGTTCCGAAGATAAGATTGACACTCAGACCAAGGAGATAGGCATATTTGATATCATTCTCTTCGATACTATAGCCAAGAATATGGAAAAACTGGAAGACATATAAGATGAGTATTACTGAAGGTGTCATCACCAGCAGGTTCATGCCCATGGTATAGATGATTCGCTTAACGGTTTGTTCAATGGAAGGAAATTTGCGCATCACAAACTCGGTATACTGCACATGACCATACCATGAAAAATAACCCATGAAATAAATAATCGGGGTCGTCACGACCCATACTTTCCAGTCGGTCCACATGCGGTCTTCGTACAGGATATAGATCCATCCCCATATAATCAATGGCATCGGCAGCCAAAACGACCAGACATATAGTTTTTGCGGTTTTACAAATTTCATACGCTAAATTCATGCTGGTTTAAAAGCGGCAGTAATAATTTACGTTCACGGCTATCATCCACGATGGTGACAGGTGTTGCGTTCAACATCCTGTATTTGTTTATTAAGTTGTCAAGACCATCGTCTACATTTAAATTTTGCCGAACGATCTTTTCCTGCATAGAATTGGTAATACACAGTTCTGAATCATTGATGGCATAAATATGGATCATTAGCGGTTTTTCCTTATCAAGCGCATTGGTATAAATAATATTTTCCAATATCACCTGCATACTGAGCGGGGGAATAAATTTTTTACGGGCTGTCTCCACAACGCTGATTGATGATTGTATGGCATTACCAAACCTTTCCCTGGCGAGGTGCAGGTAAGACTGGGCAAATTTTAGTTCATCTTCGATCGGTACCAGCAGTTCATCATCGCTTCGTAATAAGTAGCGATGCACTTTGGTCATTTCGTCCAGGAATTTCTCTGCTTTTACTTCATCTTCCTGTATCAGGCCGGATAGCGTATTGAAGCAATTAAACAAAAAATGCGGATTTATCTGGCCTTTCAAACCCAGTAGCTTACTTCGGCGATAAGCATTTTTTAATTTTTCCGTTTCTGCCAAAGAATTTTTCCATTCCTCCCAATTTGTGACACCTTCATTAATAAACGTCAGGGCCGTGCTGGTTATACATCCATAAATAATAGCCCACCACAGCATCCATGGCCTTACTTCACAAGAAACAAGTTGTAGCCTTTCATAAACAGAAAAGATTCCGCTCAGCATCAGGACATTCATGCCATAAAATACCGGGAGCATGATAGCAATCCGTTTGAATAAGTCACCGGCAGCCGGAATCCGCCACCGGATAAAAATGGCAACAGACCGGAATATGAAATAGGCTACCAGCAGGTACAGACCGCTGGAAAAAAAACTTTCAAAAAAATCACCAACCGAACGGAAAATGCAGGCGCCAAAAATGAAAATGTTTAAAATGATGATATAGGGTAGCATGATCCAGGCAGAGGCGGTCAGTTCTCTCTTAATGGTTGGTGGGAGGCCCATGCTTTTGTTTTGCTAAATATACTGCACAATCATGTCCCTTCCTCGTCCTTGCAGATGGGGGTTGCGGGTGATTTTTTTTCATAGTATTTTGTACAACCCTGACGCCGAAAAAACAGTCTGTACCAGGTGGTGTTTATGCGGATATTATTTTTTTTGACTCTATTGCCTTTGAAATTGTTGAGCCAGGATTTTTCTGGCGTGTGGACCGGTCATATCTATTCAAAAGAGAGCCAATTGCCGTATGAGTTGGTTATAAGCGGGGAGAAGAATAACCTAGGCGGTTATTCACTTACAATTTTTATAATTGGTGATGTTCAGAATACAGGGATAAAATCCATCAAGATAAAAGACAAGAGGGGCAGCATTGCTATAGAGGATGACAAGGTATTGTACAATGATTATCAGACGGCCTCCAAAAAAGTAACATTATATGCAGAGCTGTCGTTTGAAGATGGTTCAGCTAATGTCTTGCGGGGCTCATTCTTTACCAGGTCATTGGACCGCTCTTCTTATAAAGGAACGATCCGGTTGGAACGAAACGATGATCATGCCCAAACAAAACTGATCACTCATCTCGTGAAGCTGAATTTGGTCAACGATCTTTCATTCCTCAAACCTAAAACAACTGCGCCGGTTAACAGAGACATCGCTGTTGCTACAGAAAAACTAAAACAACCGGCAGTTAACAATCAGCCTGCCCGGGCGGATGCGCCGATCCGTGCAACTGTTCGGGGTGACACATCCATTGCTGCCGCTACAGAAAAACTAAAACAACCTGCCATTAACAATCAGCCAGCGCAGGCGGATCCACCAATTCTTACACCGGTTATAAAAGAAAAAGACCCGGCTATTGCTGCTTCTTTACCAGAACAAAAAAAGGTGAACTTGTCTGTTAGAAACTCTGCTGCGTCCATGATTGAGGTAAAAAAAACCAATGCAGTGAAGCCAGTTAAAGCTGCTGCTGCTGACCTTGCTATGCGGAAGACTGAAATCATCAGGGATATCAATTTTAAGTCCGACAGCCTCATTTTAAATTTATATGATAACGGTGAAGTAGATGGAGATACAGTTAGCGTTTTGGTAAATGGCAAATTGGTAATTGCGAGGAAGGGTCTTACTGCCAATGCTGTTAAAACCACGGTATACGCATCGGAAGGATTTGGTGATTCGTTGCAGGTAGTAATGTATGCCGAGAACCTGGGTCGTATCCCACCTAATACCGGCTTGCTGGTGGTAGAAGACGGTGAGGATAAATACCAAATACGATTTGAGGGAGATTTTCAGAAAAATGCCGCCATTGTTTTTCGTAGAAAACGATAGGCCCTTGTGTTTATAATTCCATTCTCTATTTAGTCTTCTTTATCTAACTTCATTTTTTAATAAGATCATTTGATCGTCATCCCTGTTTAAATGCAGTTAAGTCTGAAGTATAAACGTTTGACTATTGTTGCAGCATTAATGATTGTATGCGTTTTTGCTTTGACAAAATGTATTAACAACGAAAAGGAAAAGAAGGAGGAAGGGCAGGAAAAAGCTGATACAGTTGCTTACACCAGAAAGATAAGCTTTGAGAAGTTTGCCGGTTCAGCTACTTGCGCTAATTGTCATAAAGATATTTTTACAAAGCATATAAAAACGGGGCATTATCTTACTTCACAACCTGCGTTGGAGAAATTTGTCCTTGGCAGTTTTAAACCAGGAAAAAATGAATACGACTATGGCCCATTGACAAAAGTGGTAATGGAGAAGAGAGATAGCGGTTTGTTCCAGGTTGTATATCAACAGGACGAGGAAAAGTATGCACTGCATTTTGATATAGTAACAGGCTCAGGAGCCAAAGGTCAATCCTATTTATATTGGCGGAACAACAGGCTGTTTCAAATGCCGGTCACTTATTATGCGGCGGCTGATCAATGGTCGAACAGTCCCGGTTTTCCTGATAAAGTGGTATTGAACCGCCCGATAACATCACGATGCCTGGAATGCCACGCAACATATGCCGAAGTTGTTTCCTCTCCGGGAAAAGAGCCGGAAGAATTTGATCATAACAAAATGTTGTTTGGTGTCGATTGTGAAAAGTGCCACGGACCCGGTGCTGAGCATGTTGAATTTCAAACCAGGAACCCTGCAGATACAACGGGTAAGTACATCATTAACCCCGCGTCATTTTCCCGACAACAAAACCTGGATCTCTGTGGCTTATGTCATGGTGGGGCTCTTGAAAAATTAAAACCATCTTTTGAATATGTGGCCGGCGAGCCATTGTCAAAATACTTTAAGGAAAAGAAAATTAGCAATCCTACACCTATGTATGACAACGTTGACGTGCATGGTAACCAGCTTGGATTATTGAAAGCCAGCAAATGCTTCACTGCGAGTAATTTAACCTGTAACAACTGCCACAATACTCATGCAAACGAGAGAGGTAAAACCACCTTGTTTTCCCAACGATGCATGACTTGTCACCAACCGGATCACGATAATTTTTGCAAGCTGAAATCTGTTCCTGCGTCTTCTTTAAAAGCTAATTGTATCGATTGCCATATGCCCGTCACAAAATCGCAGGCGATCACTTTGTTACTTCCGGGCCAGTCTGTGCCAACCGCTGCATCGGTGCGGTCTCATTTTATTGCTGTATATCCCCAAAAAGTGAAGGATTTTGTAACTGGCAAGGAAAAGGACAGTTCAAAAAAATAAATCCCGCGTCCTGTTTCATCAAAGTATTATTATTATCATAAACGGCTGGGAGCCGATTGTGCTCCTTGATTTAAAATGTTAAAGCGGGTCATAGAAAATAATTTTTGAATAAGTCCGTTTGTATATCGCGGAAACCACCTTTGAAGGAGAGTTTGTATAAAGGTGGATTTTGATTAAATTATTACCGGTTTAATAACGGCATGCAACGACTACTACCTTTCTTTTTCTTTCTTTTTTTAGCAATTTCCATCCATGCACAGGAAATATTTTCCTGGAGTAAGGAAAGGGAATATTGCAATCCATCGGTTATTGGCTTGCCAAGAGCAAAAGCGGTTATTTTAAAATATGAAGTGCAGCCGGCTTATAACATGCGATCAACCGGTGAATTGGGAAATTTTGGAAATGCTGAAGGAAAGATAAGACGCAATAACCGCCTGGATGTACGGGTGCGGTTTCCCATCATCAACAAGTCCTCTCTCACCATAGCTGCGGGGTTCAAATACACAAAAGAGGAATTTATGTTTAGTGATGACGAACCGATGAATTATCCCTTTTACAAGGATCTACAGGATCGTCCCTTAAAGAGTGCCGGAATTCATTTTTATGTAGTAAAGCCTACAAAAACCAATAAGTACTTCATACTGCGCACCAGTTTTGACTTGAATGGTGACTATGGCTCGGATAAGTTTGGGAAAAAAGAATTTTTAAAGTTCTCCGTTACCCCGCTTATCGGTTGGAAGAGAAGTGAAAATCTATCCTATGCCGTTGGATTAACCTACGGTTATACTTTTGGCCGGCCATTGATACTACCGGTGTTTTCTTACAATAGAAATTTCAACTGCAATTTTGGTATTGAGAGTGTACTGCCCATTAGCGTTAGGCTGCGTTATACAAAAAATGAAAAAAATTACTGGTACACCGGGCTTGAATTAGGCGGCGCTTCATACCGGCTGGATAATGAGGGAACTGCTTTCAGTAGTTATAATAAGCTACACCTGTTCCGCTCGGAACTTAGGTTTACCCTCAACTATGAAAGGGAGATACATGACTGGCTCTGGTTTGGCATTGAAGCTGGTTATAGAAAAAATCTTCGGTTTAACCTGACTAATGGCCCAAGAGGTAATTCGGATATTATCATCAATAATAAAATAGGCGGTGCACCGCTTGTCAATGCCAGCCTTTTTGTGGTGCCGCCCCGGTTCCTTTTAAAGAAGAAACCATAAAACGCTATAAGGCTTAAGGCTGACCCGGCGGTTTAGGAGCCGGTACTATATTAGCAACTGCTTTTATCGTTTTCAGGTAGGCGAAAATGGCTTTCAGATCCAGGTCATTAAGGTTGCGATAAACCTGCCAGGGCATAGGAGGCAGGAGTGGCCGACCATCTTTCATCCCCTTATATTTCCCATTACGAATAGAATAGATAAATTGTTCCTCTGTCCAACTGCCGATGCCGGTCTGGTGGGGAGTAATGTTTGCAGCGTATGAAGTTCCCCACGGACCTGCATAGGCAGTAAGGTCCATACTAAATAGGGTTTGCTGATTTTGTATCAAAGCCTTGCCCATGTTGAAGTTTGGTTAATTTAGATTAACCAAAGTGCAAGGAAAAATGGCAAAAGCGAAAAAAAACCGTGCATCTAAAACTAGATATGTCAGT
>NZ_JARKNA010000018.1 GCF_029360765.1 Terrimonas pollutisoli
CCTTGCAACGCAGGCCGGTAGTTTGTTTGTTTTGCATTTGAATATTTTTACAATGAATAATCTTGCAAAACAAAAGCCTCTGACTTTATCAGAGGCTTCACAAACTACCGAAGGTTTAGTACAACATGGGGTTTGGCGTCATGGCGGCTTTACGAACATATTCTGATCGATATATCGTTGCTCAGCTACATATCAATCTGACGAATAAATCCCAGCTTTAGAATATATTTTCAACTTCATATCTTTGATCAGCTTCAGTCCCGGCTGACGTAACACGGAATATCGCCACGTCGCCAAGCCCTGACCGTTAGCGGTAATTAAAGCACTTCCTGGTAAAGAAAAAGCTACAACAATGAATTTTGAGCAACTAGTTCCGAATGTTTACTATGTGAATATTAGCAATGGTTTGAAAATGTTTGTCGACTGTTTAGGATTTGTAATTGGTCATAATGAAATAAAATCTGACCAACCTTTTTGCGTACTGAACAAAGACGGAGTAAGCATTTTTCTTTTTGAACATGCAAAGCTTGCTAAAGAACATAATCCTGAGTTTAGGCTAGTCACTAAAAGTATTGAAGAGGTTTATGAAAAGGTCTCTAAATCTCATTCGGAATTTCTTCATCCAAATCTTAGAGAAGTTGCGCTTCGCCCATGGGGTGCTAAAGAATTCGCATTAAGGGATGAACAGGTTTGTATTATAATTCAACAGTGGTAAAAATTGTTTTGCAATCTTATGCCTTTGCTTAGACCATGACCTGGAAGAGTTCTTAGACAATTGTTCCGGTATGTGCAATTGGGTTGTTGGTGACAGACCAAATAGTTTGCAAACAACCAAGAGGGTAGAATAACTACGGCTACATGGGGTTTGGCGTCATGGCGGCTTAACGAATAAATCCTGATCGATATAACGCGGCTCAGCGACATATCAATCTGACGAATAAAGCTTAGCTATAGAATTATATTTTCATCTTCATATCTTTGATCAGCACCAGCACAGGCTTACGTAAACACGGAATATCAGCACAGCAGCAAGCCCTGCCCGTTACAGGCAATGTTAAGCGACAGCATAACCACTACTTACAGACTAAAAAAATGCAAGAGACAAAAGGACTTCTTCAACAAATAAAACTTCATTCTAAAATTGGCATTAGAGTAACTTCTAATTCAAATAACAATTTGCCGGCTGAGCTTATGAAACTACTGACTAAGCCTCACCGAAAAGCAAACTATTTTTTTATTTATATTGAAAAAGGTTCACGAACGCACAAGTTTGATTTAAATGATTTGACAGTTACAGATGGTCAAATGTTATTTATTCTGCCAAATCAAATTCATACTGCTCCTGACAATGCAGCTGATGATACAAAGTCCTTCAAGATGAGTTTTGACCATAACTGTTTACCATTGCTTCCCAGGCAATTTTCTTTTTTGATAAACCCTCTAAATACACAAATTATTTCGTTTGATGAAAATTCAAGGTTTCGTATAAAATTACTTTTTGAGATTTTGACGAACATTTTGAATTCAAAAACGGGAGAAAAAGATGGTGAGATTATATTAGCTTATCTTAATTCCTTACTTACAGAAATTAATAGTGCTTATTATAAAAATGTGGTAAATGAAAACTCAATTCCAGACAAACTTTTCAAATACATTGAGTTTAAATTAACCGTTGAAAACAACCTTACGGAACAGCATTCAATAGAAACTATCGCTGCTAACTTATCCGTTTCTACAAACAAGCTCTACAATATTATAAAAAAATTTTCAGGGTTATCGCCCAAAGAATATATCACAATGAACTTAATGTTGGAGGCTCAACGCAGACTTCATTATTCCAAACCGACAGTAAAAGAATTGGCATACGACCTTGGTTTTAATGACCCAGATTATTTTTCAAGACTGTTCAAAAAAGCTACTAAAAAAAGTATCAAAAAATATTTATCCGACATTCAGGATTTGTCAGGTATTTAGAGTGATAAGTCCAACTCCAAATTTTTTACCCGGCCTACTTTTGATTTCAATTTTTCAAAAAAGAAAAAAAATGAAATCAGCATTAGTTACAGGCGCAAACCGTGGTATTGGTTTTGAAACAGCAAAGCAATTACTTGCACTTGGCTACTTTGTTTACATAGGTAGCCGTGATAAAGAAAAAGGGCTTGAAGCTGTTGAAAGTTTGAAATCTTTGGGATTTTCAAATTTAGAATGTATTGAATTGGATGTTACAAACATCAGTTCAATAATATCGGCAAGAAAGGAACTTGAAAAGAAAACAGAGCGGTTAGATGTTTTAATAAACAATGCAGGTATTAGTGGTGGATTTCCACAGCCTCCTACTCAAATACCAATTGAGGTGTTAAGAAAAGTTTTTGAAACAAATTTTATTGCCCCAATTCAGGTGATACAGCAATTTATGAATTTGTTGCAGAAGTCCAAAGAACCTAGAATTGTAAATGTAACAACTGAATTATCTTCTATCACAAATAACGGAGACCCAGGTTGGAAATTTTATGCTTATAATCCATCTGCATACGGACCTTCAAAAACAGCATTAAATGCTTACACAGTTATGTTAGCTAAAGAATTAAAAGACACAAAATTTAAAGTCAATTGCATATGCCCAGGCTTTACAAAAACTGCTTTTAATAACTATATGGGGGAAAAACCTGTTGAGCAAGGTGCAAGTGCAATTGTGAAATATGCTACAATTGACAGTACAGGAGCAACAGGTAAATTTTTTAATGAAGATGGCGAAATTGCCTGGTAATAAAAAACAAAGTACGGCTGACGGAATTCTGCTCATCTTAATCTGAAACATCAACAAAGAGTCAACCATGAACAACTCACGACACTCACCCCCACAAATCAGATTTAGCTACAATGCTCAAAGCCTGATTTAATAAGTATCAAATATTATCTTTGTAAAGCAACTTTCTTAAATAATAAATGCACGATTCACTTATTCAATATATCAACCTAAGGGCATCTCAACCATTGACCAAACAAGAAGTTGAGAAAATCAAGGCAGTATTTCAACCCAAAAAACTCCGAAAAAAACAATATTTTTTGGAAGAAGGCAATGTGTGTAAATACGGTGGTTTTATTGTAAAGGGTGCTATGCGGCAATACAGTGTTGATGACAAAGGTGTAGAACATATTGTACAACTATATATTGAAGATTATTGGGCCAGCGACCGTGAAAGTGCTATTATGCTTACCCCATCGAAGTATTATATTGAAGCTTGGGAAGATACCGAATTACTCATCATTACAAGAGCAGAAATGCTGGATTTGATTCAAAAAATACCTTCAATAGCACAAATGACAAGACTAATGGACGAAAGAAGTTTTATCGCTTCGCAACGAAGATTAAATTCTACCATTAGTAACACGGCAGAAAAACGCTATAAAGAATTTGCTGATAACCACCCGCAATTTATTCAACGATTCCCTCAACATTTCATTGCTTCTTTTTTGGGCATAACCAAAGAAACTTTAAGCAGAATCAGAAGCCAAATGCTGAAATAACTTTCTTTTTTACATGTTGATTTTTACAAAAGCGTTGACATTTATCAACGCTTTTTTTTATCATTTATCATCGTTACAAGGCTTGCTGCTGATGCAACTTTGCGTTGTTAAATCAATAAATAAAATTAAAATGGAAAAGAAAACAATAGTAGTAATTGGAGCAACAGGCTCACAAGGTAAGGGTGTTGTAAATGCACTTGTTAATGATGGCTCTTTTAATGTAAGAGCAATAACCCGTAATCCGGAAAAATATTCAGGCAAGGCACATGAAGCAGTGTATGCAGACTTAAACGATTTGCAATCATTAAAAAATGCGTTTAAAAATGCTTATGGTGTATTTGTGGTAACCAATTTTTGGGAAAGTTCAGACGAAATTGCTCAAGGTAAGAATGCCATTGAAGCGGCAAAAGCAACAGAAGTGCAACATTTTATTTGGTCAACACTTCCAAACGTTGAGGTCATTAGTAAAGCAGCATTTGAAGTCCCTCATTTTACTAATAAAGCAAAGGTGGATGATTTGGTGAAAAGTGCAGGCTTTAAATATTCAACATTTGTACAACCCCCATTTTATTATCAAAATCTTGTTGGAGTGCTTGGACCACAGCCAAAACAAGATGGCACAACAGGTTGGACACTGCCGATTGACCCAACCAAAAAAGCGATTCACATGTCGGATATTAACGACTTGGGAAAAGTGGTTGCGGGTGCTTTTTTGCAGCCTGAAAAAGTTGGAAATGGCAATTACCTGGCATTGGCAACAGAGTTAAATAGTTTTCATGATATTATTAAAGCATTTAAAGCTAATGGTAAAGAGTATAGTTTTTCACAAGTGCCGGTTGAAGTGTTTTCAACTTTTTTTGAAGGGGCAAAAGAGTTAGCTGAAATGTTTGGGTATTTTGAAAAACACACTTATATGGGTCCCGATTCCGAATTACAAATTGAATCGGCAAAAGGAATTGCCACCAATAAATTTGTTACTCTCCAGGAATGGTTAGGTCAAAACAACTAATAAGAAAAATAAAATGACATCAAAAATAAAAAACATCATTACATGGCTTCTTGCTTTTGCATTTATCGGTTCAGGCATTACAAACTTTCAGGAGTTGAAATGCAAATTAAAAATTTAGAAAGTTGGGGCTATCCTCTTTGGTTCAGGTTTCCAATCGGGTTAACTGAAATTGCTTTGGCAGTTGGGCTAATGATTCCACGATTTCGCAAAATAACAATTTATGGAATATTCATTTGGTCAATTGCAGCGGTAATCACCCATCTGCAAGCCGGACAAGCTAATATGATTGTTGGTGCTGTTTTATTTAGTGTCATCGCAGGCATAATACTCTTATTGATAAAAGGAAAAACAGCAAATCAAGCAGCATAAAGTTAACAGCAATGAAGAAGAAAATAAGTTTCTCAAGCAAAGGGCATAGAGCCGATGTTGGCCCCTTAAGCATCATGAGAATATTGCCCAATCGGTATGCAGACAAAGTTGGTCAGTTTGTATTTTTAGATCATCTTCCTCCAACAATTAAAGAGACCGTTCATGAAGGCGGTATTGGTGCTCATCCGCACAGGGGGATTGCTACATTAAGTTATATTCTTCAAGGGGAGGGCGAACATTTTGATAGTGCCGGAAATTACGCTAAAGTATATTCAGGTGGTATGCAATGGATGAAAGCCGGCAATGGAATAATACACGATGAAAACGGGAATTATGATTCACAAAATGATAGTAAGATGATACACGGTTTTCAGTTTTGGATAAACCTGCCAGCGAAAAACAAAGCAGAAGCACCTGCATATTTAGCCTTACAAGCCAGCGATGTACCTCAAAAACCATTGCCAAATGAATGTGGATTTATAAAAGTTCTTGTTGGGAACTACGAAGAGTTGAGTTCGAAAATTCCGAACTATGCTGAACAGTTTTTGTATCACATTCAATTGGAAGCGGGTAAACAGTTTTCTATCAGTATTGCAGACAAAATTGAAGTTGCGGCATTTTTACCTGCACAAAATGTAATGCTTAATGACGCCGAATTTCATGCAGGAGAGTTTGTTGCATTTGATAAAAATGCAGGAGAGATTGAAATAAAAAACACTACTCAAGCAATCATTGACATTCTGCTATTTGGCGGCGAAGAATATAAAGAACCCATGGTGGCAGAAGGTCCTTTCGTAATGAACACTCAAAGTGAAATTGCACAAGCGTATCATGATTTTCATGCAGGGAAATACGGGGAGATTAAATATAATAAGAGATCAGCACAAACAAATTAATCGATTCACTAAGGCAGGCATATTTGCAGGTCACAATACATTAAAAAATGAAAGCAATACAATATAATGCATTTGGCAGTTCTGAGGTCATAGAGGTGGTAGATATCCCTGCGCCTGAAATAAAGAATGAAAACGAAATTTTAATTCAGGTTAAAGCAGCAGGTGTAAATCCGATAGACATTAAAATACGGATGGGCTTTATGAAGGCGGTCCGTCCTGTGGAAATACCTTTTATTCCGGGTGGTGAGGCTGCAGGTATAATTACCGCCGTTGGCGAAGGTGTATCAAAGTTTAAAGTGGGTGATGAGGTCATTGCCCTGACGAAAAAAAACGCTTATGCACAATATGTGATCGCAAACGAAAATTTCGTTGTGCTAAAACCGAAAAGCCTGTCGTTCGAAGAGGCCGCATCAATAGGTGTAAATATAGGTACTGCACAATCGGTTCTATTTATACAAGGTAAATTAGCGAAGGGACAAAAGGTTTTAATTCAGGGCGGAGGAGGCGCTGTTGGTGGTGCTATTGTTCAAATGGCAAAAGCTTCCGGCGCATACGTTATTGCTACAGCATCAGGAAATGGTGTGACGTTAGCAAAAAGCCTTGGTGCTGACGAAGTGATAGATTATAAATTGCATGATGTTGCCGGAACGGTTAAGGATGTGGATTTGGTAGCAGATACTGCGGGTGGCGAAGCCCAGGCAAGGCTTTTTCAAGTATTAAAACCCGGTGGCACATTATTAAGTATTGTCGTACCGCCATCACAAGAATTGGCAGAACAATACAAGGTTAAAGCCAGTTTTGTAGCTTCCGACATATCATCAAAAACCTTACAAAATGGCATTGGCCTCATAGATGCTGGAAAATTCAGGACAATCGTTTCCAAAACATTCAGACTTGAAGATGCATCAATAGCCCAGGATTTTTTATCGGCTGGAGGAGTCAATGGTAAAGTTGTTCTTGTGGTCACTCAATAGCAGAATTGATCAGCAAAATGATAACAAGGAAGTTTGAAGCACTTCTGAGGCATTGAGGTCGGAGCAATATATAATACTCATTACTACATATTCAAACGCCTGAACATTGGCTTAATTTAAAAATATAAAATGCATACTAAGAAAGTTATCGTTGCTGGTGCAACCGGAACCCGGGAAATAAGATCGTTATACAGTTGCTTGCGGTCAGTAAAAATAAACTCGACCTTAAATAAAATTGGCATTCAATACAATTTAAGGTGTCGCTAAGATAAAAAAAAGAAACAACGAAATTATTAGCAAAGGTAACAGTAGGAAAAGAAACACTTAAGAACGCAATAGCGATGGCACCGATGACACGCAGTCGGGCTAACAGCGATGGTGTCGTAAAAGACCTGACCGTATTATACTATACGCAGCGTGCAAGTGCTGGGACACAAACTAAAAATTTGATGAACTAAGACGAAGGGCGAACATACAACAAAGGACTTTTCTGCTATGCTGGCTACAGAATATATCCTCGGGGGCTAAAATAGGTAGTTGAAGCTTCTTCAATGTTGACAGAAGCACTATCGCTAACATGGGGTTCCTATGTAAAGCGGTACGAGAGGAATAATATGTTTGCAAACGGTGTTACATAAACCATTTTAAGATGCCGGGGATTTGAATGATTGTAGTTGCTGCAGTTGGGATGATCTGTCGATGATACAATCGTTCAACGATTCTTGTCTGTTACGGGTGAGACAGTTCCCACAGGTTAAATTTATATTCACCGTACCACCGTCACCCGCAAAAAGGTAGCCGGGATCGAAGTTGAATTATTATCGCCGCTTTGATTTTGACTGACAAATAAATCTTCTAATTCACGCTGCAGGTCCGCAGCTTTTCCATTTTTTTCTGCAGCTTCAAAGGCGTTCATGGTGGGACCGTAGTAATTTTTGAACCGGCTCACCAGTTCTTTCGGTCCATAAGGAGCATTAAATGTAAATATGTCCCTGGTGAAAGAGATATTTTCTTTCGGTACGCCTGCAGCAGTGAAACGTTCTGTCACGTTGCTTTCGACACCCCATAACATCGGGCTGATAAAACCTTCCGGTGGCGGTGGCGTATAAGCCGAACTGATCTTTAATATTTGCGCTACAAGAGTCGGGTCTCCCGGTATCCAGTTGCCCATCACTATTTTTCCACCAGGCCTGGTAACCCGTACCACTTCCCTTGCTACATCAAATGGTTTTGGTGCGAACATCGCACCAAAAATGCTAACCACCAGGTCAAAGGACTGATCCTCCAGTTCATGCAGGTTTGTAGCATCGCCTTCCCGGATTGTACAATTGGTGATGGCTTCCGCTTTTACCCTTTTGTTTCCAGCTTCAACAAGATTGGTGGCAATGTCCACACCCAGAACATTCGCTCCCAATTTTGCTTCGGGTATTGCTGTAGTCCCATCCCCACAGCCAAGATCTAGAACATTAAGACCTTTGGTGATGCCTAATTTGGCGACCAGTGCTTCACCGCTTTCCCGCATGGTTTCAGCGATTTGGGTGAAATCACCTTTTTCCCATAGCGCTTTGTTTGGATTCATGGTGTTTGATTTTTTTTGGATTCCAAATTAAACATTAAAAATTATTTATGGATTACCAGTTAGTGGTATATATCGAATGATGCATTGATGATATTGCGAAACGTGCACTGATGGATTATACCTGCTCAGGAAATTATATCGGCCTTTATTCGGCTTCTTCCGTTATCTCTCTACAGCATTCAATATGCGGGCCAGGAAGAAGCGCAAAAAATTGAATAAAGTAGATTACAGTTTTGCCAGTTTTGCTACGGCATTTTCAAGCGTTTCTTCTTTTTTGGCAAAGCAAAAGCGGATGACCTTATTATCGGTTGCCGCCCGGTAGAAGGCGGAAACAGGAATGGTTGCCACACCTAATTCTTTTGTCATACGAATAGCAAAATCGCTGTCTTTTTCATCACTGATGCGATCATATTTGGCACAAATAAAATAACTGCCTTTGCTATCGAGTAATTCAAATTTTGTATCCTGCATCAGGCGGATAAAATAATCCCGTTTGGCCTGCATGAATGCGGAGACCGACAAATATGAATCTTTATTTTTTAAATAGGTAGACAACGCTACCTGCGAAGGTGAGTGGCAGGAAAAACAATTGAATTGGTGCACTTTCCGGAACTCTTTCATCAACTCTGCCGAAGCAACGCAATAGCCCAGTTTCCACCCGGTGCAGTGATAAACTTTGCCGAACGAAAAACATACAAAGCTTCTTTCCAAAAGGTCAGGATAACGAAGGATGCTTTGATGTGGCACGTCATCAAATATCAAATGCTCGTACACTTCATCGCTGAGAATAATGATATTGGTATTGGCAACTACTGATCTTAGCTGCAGTATATCCTCATAGCTTAATACAGCGCCGGTGGGATTGTGGGGGCTGTTGAGCATGATCATTCTTGTTTTGGCCGTAATCTTTTTTCTTACTTCCTGCCAGTCGATCTTGTATTCCGGGAATTTAAGATTGATCAATACCGGCACAGCACCATTGACCTCTACATTCGGAATATAACTGTCATAGGCCGGTTCGAAAATGATCACTTCATCACCAGGTTGCAACACCGTTGTCAGGGCTGTATAAATGGCATAAGTTCCACCCGGTGTGATGGTGATCTGTGCTGAAGGATTGATGTTGTTGTGATATAAATGATCAATTTTTTCAGCAATTGTTTCCTGCAGTGGAGCATAGCCCTGCATGGGTGTATATTGATTGAAACCATTGTGCATGGCCTGGCTCACCAGCGACATCAGCTCTTCATTCATCGGGTAATCCGGAAAGCCCTGGCCGAGGTTCACGGCGTTGTATTCTGCCGCCAACCCACTCATCACAGTGAAGATGGTGGTACCTACTGCGGGCAGTTTGCTTTTAATTTTTACACTCATAAATAGGACAGGAGGTAAAATTAATTGTTTACAAGTTTAATTCTTCCCTTGTCTTTTTGGGCAGGCTATCGACGACCAGGTTATAGGAATGATCGATCCATTCCTTTAATTGTTTTGTTGAAACTGAGCCGTCAACGACGATCGTATTCCAGTGTTTTTTATTCATGTGATAACCCGGCAACACACAGGGAAACTCTTCTCTCAATTCTATGGCTTTATCGGGATCACATTTTACATTGAAGCGGAGATCTTCAGTATCCAACCCGGTTAACAGAAAAACTTTGCCAGCAACTTTATATACGAGGGTTTCCGGGCCAAAGGGTAGCGTTTCCTCAACCGCTTTTTTTGAAAGACAATAATCCCGTAGCTGTTCGATATCCATGTTTGATGTTTCGTTTATACAATAATAGCCGTCGCTTCGATCTCGATCATATAATCCGGTTCGATCAGGGCACTTACCTCTACCATTGTATTGCAGGGCTTGATTTCTTTAAAAAATTCGCTGTGGGCCCTTCCATATTCCTGCCATTTTGATATATCGGTTACAAACATCCTCACTCTTACCACATCTTTCATGGCTGCCCCGGCCTGTTGTAATACCTTTTCAATTCGCTGGTAGATAAATTTTGTTTGTGTATAGGGATCGTTTTTTCCAACCACGTTGCCATCTTCTCCTGAAGCCACCGTTCCTGTGACTTCAACGGTACTACCAACTTTGACTGCCCGGCTGTAGCCAACAATGTCTTCCCATTTGGAACCGGAGGAATAATTTATTCTTTGCATGACTAAGAGTTAAAAGAGATAAGGAGAAAAAGAGTTTATTTGAAGATTTGGCAAAGATAGTAAGAGAGTAAAATGTTGAAGTCTATTCTCCTTTAACTCTTTTTCTCTCTCTTAGCTTTTTATTTCAACATTCTCCTGCTTTATCAATGATTCACCCATCATTCGCAAAAGTATTTGTGCAACGGTGACCACATCTTTCTGACAATAGGTGACGATGCGGGACAGGTTTTTTTCTTTCCAGTATACTCCCCAAACCATGCTGCCATCGATATCGTCTTTTGGGGTAGGAATGTTGAGTGTATGTGCCAGTAAATTCAGCGAGGTGTAGTTTTTAAAATCGCCAAATTTCCAAAGGTCCATAGTATCAAGGTGATTGACTTCCCAGGGCTTTTTGCCCGACACATTCAGGATAGAGGGAATAGGAATGTTGTTAATGATCATTCGCCTGCAGAGGTAGGGAAAGTCAAATTCTTTGCTGTTGTGACCACAGAGATAGCGTTGTTCCGTTACGGACCATTTTTTCAACATCTCGGCAAACTCATGTAGTACCAGTTGCTCATTATCTCCGGAAAATGATTTTAAAACGATTTTTTTCTGCTCACCTGCGCCCTGGATAAATCCGCAGCTAATACAAATAATCTTACCAAACTCGGCATATATACCTGCCCGTGGATACACGGATTCGAACGACTCCTCTTCTTTATTGCGGATAAGATAGCCTGCTTTTATATCCCAAAGCAATTTCCAGCTCTCCGGCAACTCATGATAAGAGGAGAATTGCGGAACTGTTTCAATGTCCAGGAAAAGGATGTTATGAAGGGGATAAGGCTGCATAAGAAGAATTTCGAAATTAACTGATTTGCGAATGTGCGGATTTTGGTTCAGAATATAAAAAAGCTCGCTATGTTACTAAAGAAGTTCTTTGTTTTGGAGGATGAAATAATTTTTCCGATTACATTATTTGTCTCACCAATTTTAACCAATAAGTTTTTGCAATCAGGATAGGTCTTCGAATAGTCACAAAGCAGCAGCCAATATTCTGTTTCCTCTGCTTCTTTTGCGGCTATCTTAAATTTATGAATAAAGTCAGCCTTGCTTTCTCCATTTTGCGCTTCCATTGCATTGGCACCAATAGATGTTCCCGATTTTAATAATTGCCTCGCAATGGCGTATTTTCTGGCTATTTCTAATTTTTCGCAGAAATCAATAATAAGAAGGGAAAAGTCAAAAGTAAGTTTCAGAATTAAGTTCTGATCTATTTTTTCTTTAGTCATAAAAAAAGGTTTGAATAACAAGTTACCAAAACCTTTGTGACATCCGCAAATCAGCCATTTGCTAATTTACACATCATAGAAACTTCTCTCCCTTGTTCCTCTTGACTTCGGCTACGTATTCCTTGATCTCCTGTTCTTTTTCCTTTTTGCAAATTAGCAGCACGTCTTTTGTATCTACCACAATATAGTTTTCCAAACCCTGGAGCAGTACCAGTTTGTTATTGGGTGCATTTACCACGCAATTCTTAGCGTCAATAATCATGACGTTTGAACCGGTCACTGCATTATTGAAATAATCTTTTTCTGAATTATCCCAGGCGCTGTTCCAGGTACCCAAATCACTCCAGGAAAAAGATGCCGGAATTACAAACACATTGTCCGCTTTTTCCATAATACCAAAATCAATTGAGATGTTAGTACACTGCGGATAGATAGCTTCGATGACCCTTGCTTCTTCATCTGTATTCAGCTTGCTTTTTTCGGCCGCAAATACCTCGTACATCTCGGGGAGAAACTTTTCGAATGCCGTAAGGATGTTTTTTACTTTCCAGGTAAAAATGCCGGCATTCCACAAAAAGTCACCACTGGCGAGAAATGTTTTGGCCAGCTCCAGGTTGGGCTTTTCGGTAAATGTTTTTACCTCATACACACCTGGCGCCACTTCGGGCATTTCATGTTGAATATAACCATAACCTGTATTGGGAGACGAAGGTTTGATGCCGATGGTCACCAATGCATTAATGCTATCAACAAAATTGAAAGCTTTGTTTGCGGTTTCGACAAAGGCTTCGGTGTCGAGAATAAGATTATCCGCAGGAGCCGCCATCATTAATGCGTCAGGATCTTTTTCCGATAGTTTGAAAGCAATATAAGCAATGCATGGAGCTGTATTTTTCCGGGAAGGCTCTGCCAATATATTTTCTACTGGTAACGTTGGCAACTGCTCCTTCACTGTATCTACATATTCACGGGAAGTAACGATGTAAATGTTTTCTTTAGGAACAACTTTTTTATAGCGATCAAAAGTTTGTTGAATCAATGTTTTTCCGACACCTAAAATATCGAGGAATTGTTTGGGATGCGAGGTGCGGCTCTTGGGCCAGAAACGACTGCCGATACCACCAGCCATTATGGCAACATAATGATGTTTATTCATTGGTTACGAGGCGGAGTGTTTTAATGGTTTTGATTAAATTATATGAATCCTTCCTTTAATAAATCATGCAAATGTATAACTCCAAGATATAATCCATTGTTGGTAACCACAAGCTGTGTTATTTCATGTTTGCGCAAAATGTTCAAGGCTTCAATCGCCAGTTCATCAGCGCCAATTGTCTTGGGATTTACCGTCATTATATCCGATGCTTTTATCGAATCTATCTGGACATTATTTTTTAGCATTCTTCTGAGGTCGCCATCAGTAATAATGCCCAGCAAGTGATTTTGTTCATCCACTACCGCTGTTACTCCTAATCTTTTTTGCGTCATTTCAACAATTACCTCTTTCAGCGACTGTCCGGGATATACTTTGGGTTTTTCATTTGAGGCAGAAAGGTCTGAAACACGCAGGTATAGTTTTTTACCCAGCATACCGCCGGGATGAAACTTGGCGAAGTCCTCACTTTTAAAACCCTTCATCTCCATCAGGCAAACGGCCAGCGCATCACCCATGACCAATTGTGCGGTCGTGCTGGTGGTAGGCGCCAGGTTATTGGGACAAGCCTCCTGGTCTACAGTGGTATTTAAAATGATGTTGGATTGTTTGGCCAGAAACGAATCCACATTGCCGACCATGCCAATAAGAATATTGTTGAAATTTTTAATCAGGGGTACCAACACTTTTATCTCGGGGCTTTCGCCGCTTTTGCTGATGATGATCACCACATCGTCCTGTTGCACAATGCCCAGGTCGCCATGGATGGCATCGGCCGCATGCATAAAAATGGCGGGGGTGCCGGTGGAGTTAAGTGTAGCTACAATCTTCTGAGCTATCACGGCACTTTTTCCAATACCACTGATGACTATCCGGCCGTTACACCGGGCAATGGCGTCAATTGCTTTTTCAAAGTCGTCATTTATAAACCGGGCTAATCCTGCAATTGATTTTGCCTCAAGATCAATGGTATTAAGGGCAATCTTTTTTATGGAAACTGGCATAGTTGAAGCGACAAAATTATAGGTTTTAAAAGAACATACGTTTGTGTAAAATCCGCCGCACTAACTTTAACGCTTTGCCAAGCAGTATCTAGTGCAGATTTAGTAAATTCGCCGTCCCTAAAAAGGCTCTTTGGGTATTATTTTTTGTAATGAAGTATTTCTCCCCCGACGAAGAGTAAACAACTATTTGGTTTGGAAACGAAGCTGCCATGTGTATAAAATACCGGCTCGGGGTGGTAAGATCGGGCAAAAAGTAAGTATCTTAATAATATCTGCATTTTGAAAAGTGCGATGGAAATATCAGCGTAATGGCAACACCAGCAAAAAAAGCCGCAACCAAAAGAACGGCTAAAACTAAGGTAGAAAATCCTGCGAAAAAACGATTTGACCTTCACAAGGCTCTACAGGAACATTTCGGGTTTAATAAGTTTAAAGGAACCCAGGAAAAAGTAATTGAGTCAGTATTGGCCGGGCATGACACATTTGTGATAATGCCCACCGGTGGAGGCAAGAGCCTTTGTTACCAGCTGCCGGCAATGGTAAGTGAAGGGGTGGCGATTATCGTTTCCCCACTGATCGCTTTGATGAAAAACCAGGTAGATCTTGTTCGTGGCTATAGCAGCAATGATGAAGTGGCACACTTTCTTAATTCTACGCTGACAAAAAAAGAAATCAAAGAAGTACATGATGACCTGCTGACGGGAAAAACAAAGATGCTTTACGTCGCTCCTGAAACGTTGACTAAACAGGAAAACCTTGAGTTTTTTTCTGATCTTAAAATATCTTTTTTTGCTGTTGACGAGGCTCACTGTATTTCCGAATGGGGTCACGATTTTCGCCCGGAATACCGCCGGCTGAGGGAAATGATGATACAGATAAATCCCGATATTCCCGTCATTGCATTGACGGCTACCGCCACGCCAAAAGTACAAAGCGATATCGTTAAAAACCTGGACCTGCACAATCCCAATATTTTTATTTCTTCGTTCAACCGCTCAAATCTTTATTATGAAATTCTTCCCAAGATCAAGAAGAATCAAACGGATGAAAGCATCGTTCGCTTTATCAAGGGAATGAAAACAAAGAGCGGGATTATCTATACATTAAACCGAAAAACGACAGAAGAGCTGGCCGACCTGTTGATGGCAAATGGCATCAAGGCTGTTGCTTATCATGCGGGGTTGGACAGTAAACTAAGAGCCGAAAGACAGGATCAATTTTTAAGTGAAGAAGTGCAGGTGATCTGTGCTACCATCGCCTTCGGTATGGGTATCGACAAACCGGATATCCGCTTTGTCATACATTACAATATTCCGAAATCGATCGAAAATTATTACCAGGAAACGGGTAGAGCCGGGCGTGATGGCCTCGAAGGAAAATGTGTTCTTTATTATTCACATAAAGACGTTAGCAAGCTGGAACATTTGATGCGTGACAAGCCATTGAGTGAACGGGAAGTTGGTGCGCAACTGATCAATGAAACGGTAGCCTATGCAGAAAGTGGTGTTTGCCGTCGTAAAGTGCTGATGAGCTATTTTGGTGAAGAGTATGAGCAGGAGAATTGCGGTCAATGTGATAACTGCAAGCAGCCAAAAGAAAAAGTGGAGGCAAAAGATGAAGCCATCATTGCGTTGAAAGCTATCAAGGCGTTGGATGAGAGATTCGCTACAGAATATATCGTGCAGATATTAACCGGTAAGCTCACGCCCCAGATCAAGATGTTCCGGCATGATGGCCTCGATATTTTCGCCAGCGGAAATGAAAAGGATG
The DNA here is from genome assembly GCF_029360765.1 of Terrimonas pollutisoli. GTDB lineage: Bacteria > Bacteroidota > Bacteroidia > Chitinophagales > Chitinophagaceae > Terrimonas_B > Terrimonas_B pollutisoli. The sequence goes on from NZ_JARKNA010000018.1 coordinate 15,714, forward strand.
CTTTATTCTGGAATTCATTGATCCGCCAGTTGATCCTGGAAGGATTACTGACCAAGGACATTGAAGAGTATGGCGTGTTGAAGTTTACCAGGAAAACGGAAGCATTTCTCAAAAAGCCAAAATCATTTAAGGTAATCCTGAACCACCTCTATGACAATGCAAATGCTGATGATGAAGAGGCAACAGCTGAAGCATCTGCAGGTTCAGCCACTGATGAAAAGTTATTTGAAATGCTGAAAGAGCTTCGTCAGAAAGAAGCGAAGAAAAAAAACCTGCCGCCATTTGTTATTTTCCTGGAAACATCACTACAGGATATGGCAACCATGTACCCTACTTCTGTCACCGATTTGGAAAAATGCCAGGGTGTTAGCAAAGGAAAGGCTATTCGTTATGGTAAACCTTTTGTGGAGCTGATTGCAAAATACGTAGAGGATAATAATATTGAAAAGCCGGACGATTTCGTGATGAAGAGTGTGGTGAATAAGAGCGGCAACAAAGTGTATATCATTCAAAATACCGATAAGAAAGTATCATTGGAAACCATCGCCAAAAACAAAGGCTGGCGGATTGATGAAATGCTGGAGGAAATGGAAACCATTGCGGCAAGCGGTACCAAGCTCAACCTGGATTATGCTATTGATGAAATGCTGGATGAAGATGACCAGGATGAGATCATTGAGTATTTTAAAGGTTGTGACACTTCTTCGTTACAGGTAGCACAGGAGGAGTTGGCCGAATACAATTTTAACTGGGAGCAATTGAAGATAATGCGCATCAAATTCCTGAGTGAATACGGCATGTAACTGTAGAAAAATTTACATAAATAAAAACCGCTTCAGTTACGAAGCGGTTTTTGTTTTCTCATGTGTTGAAGATCCTAATTATTAAAAATGTATCTAACTCCAATCTGCGCCTGCCATCTTGAATTTTGACTGGTGCTGTTTTGGAACGATGATACAAGAGGAATTTGGTTCGTTGCATCAAGATAAGGGAAACTAAATACCGGCTTTCCTGCATTTGTCCCTGTGGTTTCAACTCTCTTAAAGTTCAACAGCGCGGTACGATTGGGAATTCTGGCGATACCCCAGTTTTTATTCAGCATATTGCCGAAGTTGAAAATATCCATAGTGAATCGCAATGTATTTGTTTTTGTGCCTGTTTTGATCATAAAATCCTGCGTGAAGTTCAAGTCAAGTCTTTTGTAAAATGGCAGTAACAAGCCATTTCTTTCAGCATATTGCCCTCTGCGTTTGCTGAGATAGGGATCCTGGTTGATATAAGTGTTCAATTGTCCCCAAATGACAGCAGCGCTGCGTGTATCTGAACTATTCACCCCTTCCAGCACAATATCATTCGCATCTTTGGGAATATAAATAAGGTCGTTGGTTGTTAAACCATCTCTATTCAAATCACCGTTATAAATATAGCTCGAGGTACCGCCGTTGGCAGCTTCAAAAGTTAAACCAAAAGAGGTCGCAAAATATTTTGCATATTCAAACCGATAAAAAGCAGCAGCAACAATACGGTGTGGCTGATAAAAATTGGAAAAAGAAACCGCCTCTGCATTCGGATCGCCAGAAACCTGCCGGTCTCTCCAGATAGATTGTGCAATCGAACCACCGTCATTTACAGACTTGCTTTTGCCATAACTATATGCAACCATCGTGTAAAGATTATTCACATTGCGCTGGAGTTGCAATGTAATATTGTATGTATACCCCTTTGACGTATTGGTCATTAAAATAGCATCAGAAATATTTGGATTTGTTGCAGAAACGCCGCCTGCTCCTTTGTAAATCTGGGTTGAATCAAATCTTATACGACTATCAGAGCCGGTCAAAGCTATGCCGGTACCTGGCAGGTTTATATTTTGATGATACACCGCATTTATATCTTTTGAGAAGATTCCTTCCAGCGTTGCCGTAATATCAAATGGCAGCTTTTTATCTATAGCAAGATTGCTTCTGAACAATTGAGGGAATTTAAAGTCTGCATCAGTAATAGCCAGATTATAACTGGTGTTAGCGGAGGCATTTGCGGGTCTGTTGGCGTCTACATTGGCGTTGAATGCCAACCTTGGATCGCCCGGACTGTTTGCTGGTGTTACCAGAAATGAACCAAAATCAACCCCATTATTGCTTGCCTGATTGCTTATCCAAACAAAGGGTGGAGGGCCAGAGAAGATACCTGTACCACCACGAGCCTGCAATGATTTATCGCCTTTAACATCCCAGTTAAATCCGGCTCTTGGTGACCACAATACGGCAGTATTAGGCGCTTCGCCGGTTTTAATCCGAACGCCGTTACGATATACCAAGGCATCGGCATTAGTATTGGCAATAAAATTCTGTTTGAAAATAGGAATGTCTGCTCTTAAACCAACTGTAAGTGTAAAGTTGTTATTGACAGACCATTTATCCTGTGCAAAAAAACCAAGTTGCGTTGCCGATACATCCGCATAAGGAAATTCGCCTCTTTTACGGGCAGAATATCGCAATTCATAAGCTGTGGCAGTAGCCGCACCATCGTTGGCACTCGCATAAAAATCAGAAAGGCTGGCAAAACGGTACCTGCCATAGTAACTTGGAGCAAAGCCGTTTCTGAATTTATTGTAAGTATTCTGCGTTCCAAAGGTTAGTGTATGTTGGCCCTTAAACAAGGTGAATATATCATTGAACTGCCAGGTATCTGTATTCAATTTATTAAAAGCAGTGAAAGGCTCATAGCCGAAAGAAGTAAAGGTTTGTCCGGCCCCATTTTCAATATCTACCAGCGGGAATATACCACCCGGGCTGCTGCGAAAATCCCTCAGTTGATTATAACCAACTTGTACTTTGTTTGAAACAGTATTGCTTAAGCGGCTATTTAGTTCAGCAATAATAATATTAAAGTTATTGTTGATAACGTAAGATGAAGAAAAGAAAGGCATGCCGGTAGTACTGGCCGAACGTCCTCCGGAAGGAGCGCCACTACTGCTGGGTGGAACATTGCGCCATGATTTGAGATAATAGTAATTGATATTTAATGTGTGTTTTTTACTGATGTTGAAATCAAGTCTTGCAGTAATCTTATCGCTGTATGTATCATAAGTATAATTCTCAAAAGCTCCCGCGTCATAGTTGTATTTTGTTTTAAGGAAGGCTGACAATGCCTCAAGGTCTTCTGCCTTTGCCTGTGAAATACCGGATCCTGAAGAACCGTTTCTGCTGGCAACAAAGCCATTGGTAGCCGGAGTGCTGACACGTTCTTGTTCACCACTTACAAAAAAGAATATTTTGTTTTTTACAATCGGGCCACCAATACTTATTCCACGGTTATTAAAATCAAATTCCTGCTTTGACAATTTAGTCGGACCTACTTTCAAGCCGGTAAGACCCGGACTCTTCCAATAACTATAGACAGTTCCTTTAATATCGTTGGTTCCGCTTTTGGTAACAGAGTTAATGCCTGCTCCAGTAAAGCCACCCAATGTTACATCGTAAGGAGCAATATTTATTTGTATTTGCTCCAAGGCATCAATGCTTATCGGTTGGCTGTTTGTTTGTCCTCCTAAGCCAGCTGCCAAACCAAAAGTATTGTTGAATGATGCTCCGTTTACCGTAAGGTTATTGTAAGAGTTATTCCTGCCTGCAAAGCTGCTGGTTCCATATACTACACTGCTGTTGGCAGTGGGGGTCAATCTTGTAAAGTCATTGATACTTCTGTTGATAGTTGGAAGGCGGTCAATTTGTTGCCTGTTGATGGTTTCGGCAGACCCGGTCCGGTTTTTATTAAAAACTTTATCGGAACGATGGGTTGCTACCACAACCTCTTTTAAAAGCCCTTCATCAGGCGTCAACGTAAAATCAGCTTTATAAGCTTGGCCAAGCAACAGATTTATATCCCCGGATTGTTGTTCTTTAAATCCGACAAAGGTTACTACAATTTCATAAGGACCACCAACTCTTGCATTGGGCATATTGTAGCGTCCATCTTTTCTGCTTGTAGTCTTATAAATTGTTCCGGTTGGTAAATGAGTAGCAGTGATAGTACCACCCGGCAACGAACCGCCTTTGTCGTCTAAAAGAATACCCTGGATTTCGGATGTAGTTTCCTGAGCAGTTAGCGCAATACTCAAAAAAATTGCAATGCTTACACTTAGCATTGGTTTCAATAGTCTCATAAATTTTTGTTTAAAGGTGCAGTGGTATATATACAACATGTATTTGCATTTAAAAAGACTTCATGCTTCCCCTAAGGGATTGAAGCTATTTTTGCATGAAGTCATATTTGATGGGTGAGAAATTATCGAAGATTTGTAATGCAGCCTTGATAGTATGGGAGGCTTCTTCCTGGTAAATGACTATTTGGTCAACAGCTACATGGCATAAAAGGGTTAAAACAGCCCTCGGTAAGTAATTCTTTCTCATAATTAAGCAGATTTTGTTTGTTTTCTAAATAAACTTCTTTCAAAAATGACAGGCAAGGCCGACTCTGCGGCATTGGTATGGCAAGTAAAAAAACCGGGAGTCTGATGATTCGCGGTCAACAGCAATCTACGCTGGTCGTTTATTTTTCGTATGGCAAGATGAGCTTAGACAGATTTTCTAAAGCCCGAAATTAAATAGCGGTGAAATGGCGGCGCTTTAAATAACTGTTATCAATCCAATAAGTTATTCTTAACAGGCGCCCTTAAAATGAACGTTGATGTCCCGCTGATCAGTTAATAACTAAATTAAGTGTTTTGTTTATATTTCAGAACCCCTGTAAAACTTGTTTTTTAACAGCGGTTAGAGCTATGCTTCTGTTCCATTGTAATTTGAAAAATTTTTGCGGTATAAAGCCTAAACGCTTACTTTTGCCGTCCGATACAAAATCGGGATCAAGGTGCGGTAGCTCAGTCGGTAGAGCAAAGGACTGAAAATCCTTGTGTCGGCGGTTCGATCCCGCCCCACACCACAAAAACCCCAACAACTGTTGGGGTTTTTGATTTAGAAAATTGACTATCCCTGATTGTCAATGGCTCGGAATAGGAGCATGAACCCCTTCGCTAATTTCCTCTATCATTTTAGTATTAAACACTTCGAGGTCTTCCGGACTCCTGCTGGTAACCAATCCGTTATCTACGATGACCTCTCTGTCGTGCCAGGTGGCGCCTGCGTTTTCCAGGTCGGTTTTGATCGAGGCATAGGAGGTCAGGTCTCTTCCCTCCAACTGACCGGTTTCAATTAAAAGTTGCGGTCCATGGCAAATTGCCGCCAAAGGTTTACCTGCTTCCAAAAACTGTTGCGCAAAGGCCACACTTTCTTTATCTCTTCTGAGTTTATCAGGATTTATAACTCCACCCGGCAAAACCAGCGCATCATAGTCTGCAAACTTTGCTTTAGAGATGTGAACATCCACCAGCAATTCAATACTCCAGTGGTCACGATCCCAGCCCCTGACTTTATCTTGTTGAGGCGAAACAATATGTACTTTGGCTCCGGCGTCTTCCAATGCTTTTTTAGGGCTTGTTAATTCAACTTCTTCAAACCCGTTTTCAGTAAGAATGGCCACCATTTTTCCACTAAGCTTTCCCATAAAAAAATATTAAGGTGCCTAAATTTTGTTGACTCTTTCAAAGTCACAAAAACCAGACCTCAATAAATCATTTTCCATAAAAAGAAATATTGCTGATCATAAACCAGTAATGTAACATCGAGTTAGAACCAGGGCTTGTGATTATCTTTTTATGACCTGTAAATAGATCATAAAGTTTTATGACGCTGCATATGCTACAGCGATCTCTGCTCCTACTTTTGCATTGTGTTTTATCAATGCAATATTGGCTTCAAGGCTTTCACCTTCGGTGTGCTCAGCAATATATTTTAGTAAAAACGGTGTTACGTCTTTGCCGCTGATCTTTTCTTCCTTTACAACCTGCAAAGCTTGTTGAATGTAAACCTCCATTTCGTCTGCTGCAATTTCCTGGTCAGCGGGCACGGGGTTGGCAATTAGTATAGCACCTTCCAATCCCAGCTTCCATTTTGTATCCATCATTGCTGCTATTTCTTTTGTTGTATCCAATCGCAGGGGAGAAATAAAGCCGCTTTTACGGGAATAAAAGCTTGGAAATTCATCCTGCCCATAGGTAACTACGGGTATTCCCTTTGTCTCCAGGTATTCCAATGTTAATCCAATATCAAGAATTGATTTTACACCGGCAGATACAATAGCGACAGAAGTCTGCGCCATCTCTGTGAGGTCGGCTGATATATCCATGGTTGAAGATGCTTCCCTGTGCACACCGCCAATACCACCCGTTACAAAAACCTTTATGCCGGCCATCGCTGCAATTCGCATGGTGGCTGCCACCGTTGTTGCGCCATACAATTTTTTGCTGATCACATACGGGATATCCCGGAGGCTGACCTTCCATACATTTTTTGCACGGCCAAAATATTCAAGCTGATCATTCGTCAAGCCAACATGGCATTGCCCATCGAAGATGGCAATCGTTGCAGGAATGGCGCCCTGATCTCTCACTTTACTTTCTACATCTATCGCGGTCGTTACATTTTGCGGATAAGGCATGCCATGAGAAATGATAGTTGATTCCAATGCTACAACCGCATTACCACAGTTTAAGGCGTCCTGTATTTCAGGCTGTATTTTTAAAAATGTATTCATTTAACCGGGTAATGTTTTGATAGAAGAGATAAAAGTCGTTGCTGATTGAGATGAGTGGCAACGGCTCCGTTTATCTGCAAAATTTCAGCCGCTAAAGTATGAGCCAGTTTTAAACAATCCATATCTTCTTTCCCCAGCATCTTTCCTAAAATATACCCGGACAAAGATCCATCACCGGCGCCTGTGCTGTCCACTACGTCAACAATTGAAGCATGTAACTGGATACAATTTTCTTTAGAATAAAATGCTGAGCCATTTTTTCCATTGTGGAGCCAGATATGCTGAACACCCTTGCTTAGTAATTCTTGTATTTGTTTCTCCGTGGTACAGGCATCCTCTGAACAAAGGGCGGGCAACTCATCTTCATTGGGTGTAATAAGGTAAAGGCCGTTGATATCGATATACTTTAGTTTTTTTGCAGGTGGAACTGAAACGGGTTCTATTACCAAAGGAATTCCTGTTTGATTACTGAATGCAATCAGCCAGCTTATTGTTTCCAAAGTAATATTAGTGTCGGCCAATAACCAGGACGCAGTGCTTAATAAATCTTTATGCTGTGCCAGGTGTTGCGGTGTTATTAAATGTTCGGCCGGGTTGGATAAAAAAGCCGCGAACAAAGAACCATCGGGTGTTAGAATGCCGGTATATTTTCCGGAAAGTCCATTTGCCGTTATCGAAGCATCTAATTTTATTCCGGCATTAGTACAGACACCCTTTAACCAATCGCCATCACTATCGTTTCCAAAAACACTGATCAGTTGAACAGGTACATCCAGCAAGGCCAATTGGTGAGCAATGTTACGACTGACGCCACCGGCTGTTTTCGTCACTGTCGCTTTATTAGTAGTAGCGGGTATTAATTCTTCTGTCAGGTGAAATAGTTCATCTACAAACGAAGCGCCTATGCAGATAACCGGCCTTGACATGCTGTAAAATATTGAATGGGATTAGTCTTCCTTTCTTCTAACAATTAAATACCAATCATTCTCCAGCGGGAGGTAACCATAATCATAGCAATAATAATAGGTCTTGCCCGATTTGGTAGTATATAAATGAGTGACGTATTTAAATAAAAACCCTTTTTGCAAAAGTTTTTCCTTGGTGGTTTTGGCCATTTCTTCGCCCGCAGGCAGGAACTCCTCCATTATGCGGCGATTCTTACCTAATGCATTATTAATATTCCGTACCTGGTTATTGGTAATTGATTTTAGCTGGTTATTATAATTGTTCCGGCAATAGTCATCGCAAAATTTTTTATCCGAACGCCCTTTCAGCGGCTTATCGCAGGCCAGGCAGTTTTTGGGTTCTGCTTTTTCTTGTTGCATAGTGTGGGCAAGGGTTTGAGGGTTTAAGGTAAGTAAATATTTTATAAGTTCAACCGTTTACAAACGGCTACATCCGCAAGTAAAGGGTTAAAAACCGGCTACCGTTTTTTCACGACCCCATCTTTGTTTTGTCAATCCGATGCAGGGTTGATTGAGATAACAAATTTTAAAACCGTTCCGACACGTCGGGACACAAAACTTAAAGTTATGTACGCATTAAAAAACAAAGTACAATTGATCGGAAACCTGGGCAATGCTCCCGAAGTAAAAACAATGGAAAGTGGTAAGAAGCTGGCTACTTTTAATGTAGCTACCAGTGAAAGCTATCGCAATGCGAAAGGTGAGAAAGTAACAGAAACACAATGGCACCGCATCGTTGCCTGGGGTAAGGTTGCAGAGATTGCTGAAAAATACCTGGACAAGGGAAAAGAAGTGGCGCTGGAAGGAAAGCTGGTAAACCGGAGCTATAATGATAAGGATGGCAATAAAAGATATATCACCGAAATACAAGTGAGCGAATTGTTGATGCTGGGTGCAAAGTCCGCTGAAGTATAAAAACTGATAGGCCAGTACCTTGCCTGATTATTAACTTTGGCAACTAATAGGAATAAGGAGCTAATTTAATTTTACAAAGCTGGCACAATGCAGCGCTCCGGCGGTCAAAAACAAAGCAGGCGTGATTAACATCGTTCCAGACACTAATAATACAATGTTCAATATTGCGGTTGAGCTCGTGAATAAGAGTTCCCGCAATATTTTTCTTACCGGCAAGGCCGGTACCGGGAAAACTACTTTTTTAAAACATATTCGAAACAACTCACCCAAGCAAATGGCAATCGTAGCGCCGACAGGAGTGGCTGCGATCAATGCAGGCGGTGTAACCATTCATTCCTTTTTTCAATTACCTATATCTCCTTTTATACCTGCGTCAACGGGGTATGGTCATAACGATGCCATTGCTGACCGGCATAGCTTGTTAAGCCGTCTTCGTCTTACCAGTGAAAAAAGAAAAGTGTTGCAGGAGCTGGAACTATTGGTAATTGATGAGATCAGTATGGTTCGCTGCGACACCCTCGATGCGATTGATGCAGTATTGCGGCATGTGAGGCAGCGAAACCTGGAGCGATTCGGTGGCGTACAGGTTTTGTTTATTGGCGACATGTACCAATTGCCGCCGGTTGTGCCTGCACAGGAGTGGCAAATTCTATCGCAGTATTACGAGAGCCCTTATTTTTTTGATAGCAAGGTGGTAGAAGAAGAGCCGCCGGTTTATATAGAGTTCAATAAGATTTATCGCCAAAATGACCAGGAGTTTATTAAACTTCTCAACCAGATTCGTAACAATGAACTGGATAGCGACAGTGTGCAGATGTTAGACAGCCGGCTGATGCCGGAATTTCGTCGCAGCAAGAATGATGGTTATATCATTCTTACTACACACAATCATAAGGCTGATCTTATTAATAAAGAGGAATTGGGAAAAATAGCAGAAAAACCAATTGCTTACCGGGCGGAAATCAGTGGAGAGTTTCCTGAAAAAACATACCCGGCAGATGAAGAGTTGGTGTTGAAACCCGGTGCACAGGTTATGTTTATTAAGAATGATGCAGCTGATAAGGGTAAGCGATACTTTAACGGCAAAATCGGAACGATAAAAAAACTGGAAGGGGACAAAATAACAGTTCAATGCAAGGGCGAGGAGCATGAGATTGAAGTAAGCCGTGAAACCTGGAACAATATCAGGTACTCTCTCGATAATTCAACGAGAAAGCTCGAAGAAGAAGTATTAGGGTCCTTTGTGCAATATCCCTTGCGATTGGCCTGGGCGATTACTATTCACAAAAGCCAGGGGCTGACATTTGAAAAGGCCATTATCGACGCTGAAGCAGCGTTTGCGGCAGGCCAGGTTTATGTGGCATTGAGCCGTTGTACCAATTTGCCGGGATTGATTTTGCAGACAAAGATCCGGGCTTCGAGCCTGCATAGTGATAGCAGGATCGTTGCGTTTTCAAGGAGCCGGTCCAATTTGCCGGGATTAGAAAGTGAATTGGAAACAGCAAAACGAAATTATGAGTTATCTGTTTTGGTGTCCATTTTTGAATTTACACTCGCCAGTGAAAATTGCCGGGAATTACTCGATTATGTTACGGGGCATCATGGCTCGTTCAGTGATGATGCAAGGGATTGGATAATGTCGCTGAAAGGAAGAATGGATGAGATTAATGATGTGGCCAGGAAATTCCAGTCGCAGTTAAAGGGCTTGTTTCAGCAAGATCAGGTGGATCAAAACAGAATAGTTGAAAGAGTAAAGGCTGCGGTATCATTCTTCACGGAAAAATTAAGCGATGCGATTAGCTATTTGCAAAGCTCTGCAATTAGCACAGACAGTCGTCAACATGCAAAAGAATATAATGATAGCCTGAAGGAGATTTTTGCACTTCTTTCGTTAAAACAGTATTTGCTTCGCGGCTTTGAAAATGGGTTTTCAATTGACCTTTACCAGCATCTTAAAAAAACGTATTCTGTTCCTGCATTTTCAATCAATGCCTATGCAACGGCGAACGCAGACAGATCTGACCTGCCTCATCCTTCTCTCTATATGCAGTTAAAGATCCTTCGGGATTCTATTTGTTCTAAAGCCAACCTGCCTATTTATATTGTTGCTGGTAGCAACACCCTTGCAGAGATGAGCCGGTACTTGCCCCAATCCCTAATCGAGTTGAGAAAAATCAGCGGCTTTGGGGAGGCAAAGATTGAAAAGTATGGTCAAGCCTTCCTGGATATTATTCTCAGGTATAGCAAAACAAAGGGGCTGGAATCATTGATTCATGAGAAGACTCCGAAGCGGGAAAGAAAAGATCCGGGTGCTGTCAAAAAACCCAAGGTTGACACAAAAGCAGAGTCTTTTAAACTATTTAAGGAGGGTCGGGCAGTTAAAGAGATTGCGGCATTGAGGAATCTTACTGTGCAAACAATCGAAAGTCACCTGGCTCATTATGTTCAACAAGGAACTATTCATATCGAAGAGCTGGTAAGCAGGGAAAAGTTGGTGATCATTGAGCCGGCTTTGCAAGCAATGAAGGATGCTCCTTTAAACATCATCAAGGAGAAGCTTGGTAATTCCATTGGCTTTGGTGAAATCAAGTTAGCAATGGCATGGAAAGAGTTTCAACAAAGCAATGAGAGTGGTCCTGGCAAAGACGAAAGTCTTTGAGCAGTCAACTATGTTATTGGTATTAGCATAGCGAGCATTTTCGTATAATAATGTCATTGACGTAATCTGTAAACGTATCAACGTTATTCAACTATTCTTATTAATTATTCACATTTATGAATAGAAGATTTGTTACATAAAAGTTTATCAATATCTTTTCATATCAATTGAAATATGATAACCCATTCAAGTTCCGACTATCGCATTATCAGCGATCATACATTCGCCGTTGTCAGGCAAAATATCAGTAACAATCAAAAAGGTTTTTTTGCGCAACGGGCCTATCAGCCGGGCGACGTTGTTATTGAATTTTCTTCAAGGGAAATAGTTGCTGAGCCGAATTACCTGACCGTACAGGTGGGTATTGATAAGCACATTTTATTGCACCCTGAGCATTTGCAATACATCAATCACAGTTGCGATCCCAATGTTTTTTTTGATACCCATGCTATGCATATTGTCGCTTTGAAGCCAATAACAGAGGGTGATGAAATGACTTTTTTCTATCCTTCTACCGAATGGGATATGGCGCAACCGTTCACTTGCTTTTGCGGAAGTGTAAGATGCCTTGGAGAAATAAAAGGTGCTGCACACATACACCCGGACATACTGAAAAACTATACATTGACCCGATTCATAGAACAACAACTGCATGATCGTTCAAACAGGGAAAAACGAGCTTAAGCGAAAGGTTTCGAAACAGAAGCCGGCGGCAATTGATCCGATACAGAAACTAAAGATCTGGATACTTTTTCCCTACCTGGAAACCGACGATCCCAACCTTCAATATTATTACGACTTTTCTCAAAGCTTGGAAGAATACCGGCGGGTTTTTGATGAAATAGGTGCGGACTGGACATGGCAACCGGTCACTATGCTAAACTTCCAGGAAATCATTGCCACGATTAAAAAGAAGTCAGGCAGAAAAATACCGCTGGTCTTAAACCTTTGCGATGGTGATGAAGTAAACGGTACGCCGGGGGTGTCGGTTATTCATGAGTTGGAAAGGAATAAACTCATTTATACCGGTTCTGATGCTGATTTTTACAATATCACTACCTCCAAGATTCCCATGAAAAAGGCTTTTGACAAAGCCGGTGTGTCTACGGCAAAATGGGAAATCATTGATGGAACTGAAGAGTCGATTAAAGGTATTTGTAAGAGATTAGGAGCACCACTCATTATTAAGCCTGCAGTATCCGGTGGAAGCATGGGTGTATCAGTAAAGAATGTGGTTTACACTGACGATGAACTGAGCGATCGCATTAATGAAATAAAAAAGGGCTACCGTGGATGGAATTTATTAGCCGATGGTTTGTTTGTAGAACAATTTATTACAGGTCCCGAATACACTTCTTTTATAGTGGGATCTTCAACCCGTCCAAAATCTTGTTTTGTTTTTCCGCCTGTTGAGCGGGTCTTTCATGAGTCACTGCCTGATGAAGAAAAGTTTCTTTCATTTGATAGACTTTGGGAAATCTATGAGGATGAAAAGCCCATGCCCGCCGATGAGAATTTTTATGATTATCACCAGCCAGATCAATCATTAGTAAAAGCTATCGAACAGTTAAGCCTGGAGGCCTACCTGTCCGTAGGTGGGATGGGATATGGACGACTGGATATTCGAATGGATAAGAATACCGGCAAGTTATATATGCTTGAAGTGAATGCTCAGTGCGGATTAAGTGAAGACGAGGATTATACATCTATTGGCGCTATTCTCCGCTACTCTAACAACTCGTTTGCGGAGCTTGTGAGGAGAATCATCCATGATGCTTTCGCCAGAAGAAATTTAAAGCTTTAAATAAATACCATGAAGGTTTGTGTGCTACAACCCGATTATTCCACCACAGGCGTAGATTACAAATACTATGATCCGCCGAGGAATTTGTCAGCCTTGTTGCCGAACGATGAAGTGGATCATGTTTTTCTCAATAAGCTGACAACCTATCGCCAGCTGAAAGAGTTGAAGAAGAAGAACTATGATGTGTTTGTAAACCTGTGTGAAGGATACCTGGAATGGGAAGTCCCATCCATTGATGTGATTCATTCTTTTGAATTGCTCGATCTGCCTCATACAGGCCCTACCGCCAAACTATATGATCCTACCAAGGAGCTAATGAAATATGTAGCGCATTGCGAAGGGGTAAAGACCCCCGGGTATTTTATTATTGAGCAGCCTGAGGATATCGACAAAGTGGAGAAATATTTGTCTTATCCTATGTTTATTAAGCCGGCAAAAGCAGGCGATAGTTTGGGCATTGACGAGAATTCGGTTTTGTATAATAAGCAGGACTTACTGAAAAAGGTGGTGGAAATATTTAATGAATATGGACCATTGCTGGTTGAAGAATATATTGACGGCCGGGAGTTCACGGTGTTGGTAGCTGCAAATAGAGATGGAAAAAGCTGCCGGGTTTTTAAACCGGTGGAATATGTATTTCCGGAAGGCAAATATTTTAAGACCTATTCATTAAAGACATCAGAGCTGCACCCTGATTGTAATTTTCCCTGTACTGATCCGGTGCTGGATAAAAAGCTAAGAGCGGCGACAGAAAAAATTTTCAAAGGCTTTAATGGTGTGGGATATGCCAGGCTTGACTTTAGGGTTAATGATAATAATGAAATTTATTTTCTCGAGATCAACTTTACCTGTTCTGTTTTTTATACGGATGGCTATGAGGGTTCGGCTGATTTCATTTTAAGGTTTGACGAAGCTGGTCAAAAAGGATTTCTTGAGCATATCATTGAAGAGGGAATTGCCAGGCACCGGAGAAAGAAAAAGCCATATGCGATGAAAGGAAACTCCATTGCAGGATTTGGAATTTATGCTAGCCGTAATATCCGGAAGGGAGATATTATTTTTACCGGAGAGGAGAAAGCACAACGTATAGTGACCCGCAGGTTTGTTGAAAGAAATTGGGATAAGGAGCAGCAACTTCATTTTCGCAGATATGCATATGCTTTAAGTGAGGAGGTGTTTGTGTTGTGGGATGAAGATCCTTCTGAATGGGCGCCGCAAAATCATAGCTGTGATGCGAACACAGGGCTCGATGGATTAAATGTCATTGCTCTTAGGAATATTTCACGAAATGAAGAGCTGACATTGGATTATTCTCAATTTTTGAATGAGACGATGGAGCCCTTCGAATGTAAATGCGGATCTGTTAACTGTAAGGGTGAAATTAAGGGGGTGTTGAATAATTCGGTAACGAGCAGAGAGCAACAGTTTTTAATTACAAAGGAGAGATGACCATCCAAAAAATCTAAAGTCAAACAGACCCGTATAAAAGCGGGTCTGTTTTTGTTTAAGCTTATTCTTCTGTTGTAACCTGGAACGTAATGGCTTGCTTGCGATAAGCTTTTACCTGGCGACCGTTTTGCATGGCAGGTTTCCATTTTGCTGCTTTTTTCAAAACACGAATGGCTTCTTGCTCCAGGCCATAACCTAAATTAGTAAGGGCTTTGATGTCACTAACGTTACCGTCAATGTCCACTACAAATTGAATTAAGACGGTATAATTGCCTGAAGGTGCATCATTGTCGATAGGAGTTTGTGGATTTAAATTTCGCAAAAGAAATTTTTCCCAATTGCCGTCGAAAACTGCATCAATTTCCACCCTGGTGAAGATTTCAGGTTCCCTTGGCTCTTTAACCTCGATAATGTCTTTTCCCTGATCCAGCACGGGGGCGTCAACGGTACCATCATAATCTGTACCCTCAACCTTGATGACGTCAATTTTAGCGTTGATCATATCTTCTTGTGTTGGTGGAGGGGTGATGACTTCTTCGTCTCTCGTAATTTCAATAGGCGTTAATTGTTCTGTGCGTACCTGCGGCGGTTCTGTTTGTCTCGGTGGTTCTGGTAAGGGTTCAGGTTTTACTTCTTCAGGTTTCAAATTTGCGATTGTGACCTCATCATGAATAATGAATTTCTCATCGTTTTTTCTTTCTTTGTTTGCCAATACAACCCCGGCGAAAATTAGTGAAGTGAAAACGCCGGTAAAGATCAACGACTTTGTAATTCTTGCGTGATAAGTTTTGCGGAGGTCATAGGCTCCATAGTCTTTGTTTCTGTTGTCAAAAACAAGATCGAGCAGATCGGCAGATAGAATTTTGTTGGTATCCATGGTTTAAGTTTTTTGTTAACCATGAGATATTTCAACAACAGCAATTCCACAATATTTGTAAGAAATAAAGTTGTGTGGAATTATTTGTTTAGTGCATCACTCGTTAACGAATGAAACAAAAAAAGATGAAGTAACTGAGATGTTATCTTCCCATATACACCATCAATATTTGTACATCACTTGGATTGATACCGGATATCCGGCTCGCCTGTCCCAGTGTTCGTGGTTGGATACGACTTAATTTTTCTCTTGCTTCATTACCGAGGGAAAGAATTTTTTTATAATCAAACGTAGATGGTATTTCAAGATCTTCTAATTGACTCATTCTTGTTACCAGTTCTTTTTCTTTCTCTATGTAAACATCATACTTCACTTGTATGGAAGCCTGTTCAATATTTTCTGTGGAGTAAGTTGAAAGCTTTGTTTGCAGGGTTGGTAATGCCTGAGCCAGTTGTGTTAATTCAATTCCGGGTCGCAACAAGATTTTTTCTGCTTTTTGTTTTTCGGTAATGAATGAAGAATTGAGTGACTCAAAAAAAGGGTTCACTTCTTCAGGTTCGATACTTGTTTCCTTTAGAACATTTTTAATCTCTTCAACATCTTTTCTTTTTTTAATCACTTTATCCATTCTTTCCTGCGACGCTAAACCAAGGCGATAGCTAAGCTCTGTTAAACGGAGATCAGCATTGTCCTGGCGGAGCAATGTTCTGAACTCAGCTCTTGACGTAAACATTCTATAAGGCTCTTCGGTTCCTTTGCTGATTAAATCGTCAATCAGTACGCCAATATAAGCTTCGCTTCTTTTCAGAATAACCGGCTCTAATTCTCTTGTAGCCTGGTGTGCATTGATACCGGCCATTAAGCCTTGGCAGGCGGCCTCCTCATAACCTGTTGTTCCGTTTATCTGGCCAGCAAAGAAAAGATTTCGTATATGTTTTGTTTCTAATGTGTGTTTAAGTTGGGTCGGAGGGAAATAATCATATTCAATGGCATAGCCGGGTCGGAAAACTCTCACCTGTTCAAAACCGGGAACAATACGAAGTGCTTCGTATTGAACTTCTTCAGGCAATGATGTTGAAAAGCCATTGACATAAATTTCGACAGTGTTCCATCCTTCCGGCTCAATAAAAAGCTGATGCCTTTCTCTTTCAGCGAACCGGTTGATCTTATCTTCTATACTGGGACAATACCGGGGTCCTACTCCATCTATTCTGCCGGCAAACATTGGGCTGCGATCGAAACCGGTTTTCAGAATATCGTGCACGGTTTGATTAGTGTAAGTCACCCAGCAGCTTCGTTGTTTTTTGGGTTTCGGTGTGTCGGTATAAGAAAAGCCAATAATCTCCTCATCGCCTGGCTGCTCCTCCATTTTGGAATAATCAAGGCTTCGGCCATCCACTCTTGGTGGTGTACCTGTTTTCAACCGGTCGCTTTCAAAGCCCAAAGAGACCAACTGCTCGGTGATGCCGGTCGCGGCTTTTTCCGCAGCCCTACCTCCACCGAAGTTTTTTTCGCCAATATGAATAATGCCGTTTAAGAATGTTCCATTGGTCAAAACAACTGCCTTTGCTTTTATCTCGTGTCCCAAACCAGTTATGACACCACAGGCCTTACCATCTTTTATTACCAGGCCTTTGACCATGTCCTGGTAGAAGTCAACATTGGGCGTTTTTTCCAGCATTTCCCGCCAGGTAGATGCAAATAGCATTCTATCACTCTGTGCCCGGGGGCTCCACATAGCTGGTCCCTTCGAACGGTTTAGCATTCTGAACTGGATCATAGAGATATCCGTAACAATACCGGAATACCCGCCCAAAGCATCTATCTCCCGCACTATTTGTCCTTTGGCAATACCTCCCATGGCAGGATTACAGCTCATTTGGGCTATAGTCTGCATGTTCATCGTTACCAAAAGAACCTTTGAGCCAAGGTTAGCAGCGGAAGCCGCCGCTTCACAGCCTGCATGGCCTGCTCCTACCACTATAATATCATATTCAGGAAACATAGGGCGCAAAGTTACTGTAAAACGAAGAGGGGAATAGTGGAAATGTTCCATGTGAAACGTTTTGACAGGCATAGGGAGATCAGGCAAGTTTTTGTTTCCAATGGCCTGATAAATTGCTTGGCTCCTGAACGTTCCACATGGAACATTTGGCTTTATTCAAAGAAAAGAGATAAATATTCGTTTTCTTTTCTTCTCATTGTAGCTGATTGTTGCCTTGTTTTGTCTTTATAACCACAAAGATGAAGGGCTCCGTGAAATATCACTCTGTGAAGCTCTATGTAAACGGGTTCGTGATGGGATTGAGCGTTATCCCTAATCCTGTCAATGCTTATATACACTTCCCCCTCAACAGGCATCTCCTTGGCGGACAGCTCAAATGTGATAATATCTGTGTAATAATCATGTTGCAAATACTGCCGGTTGATCTCCAGCAGTTGCTTGTCTGTGCAGAAAATATAATTGAGACTTTGCAGGCTTTTCTTCTCTTTGTTAAAAAGAGTCTCCAAAAACTTCTTTAACCTCGTTCGGTGTCTAAGGAGGCTCACCGGGGTTTGAAAAAAGAAATAAATCTTTGATTCTGTTGAGGATCGCATAATTTCAAAATTCGTAAACAAAGAAGAGAATACAATGTTAGTTTTGTCGTAATTGGATTAACATGAGTAAGAAATTGTCAGAGTTGAAGTTGGGCCAAAAGGCAATCATAAAGAGTTTTGGAAGCCAGGATATTTACTTAAAGCTCATGGAAATGGGTTGCTTGCCTGGCGAGGAGATCTCAGTAGATCAGGTGGCACCATTGGGTGATCCGGTCTCTGTCTCTATCTCCGGTTACAAGCTCAGTCTCAGGCTCGACGAGGCTGAACACATCATTGTTGAGTCAATACGTTGATAATCATCGTTTTAAATGAAAGTTGGTCTCTATTTTGGTTCCTTTAATCCTGTACACCAGGGCCATCTTATCATTGCAAATTATATTTTGAACGAAACCCCTTTAAATAAGGTCTGGTTTGTCGTTTCTCCTCAAAATCCATTTAAGCCAAGTTCGTCACTCTTAAATGAATATGACCGGCTTCACCTTTTGCGGCTGGCAACAGAAGATGATCTCCGCATTAAGGTATCCGATATTGAATTTAATCTTCCAAAACCTTCTTATACCAGCGTCACACTGGCGCACCTCAGTGAAAAGCATCCTGATTATCAATTTTCTTTGATTATGGGAGGCGATAGTTTTCAAAATCTTCATAAGTGGAAAAACTATGAATATATTATAAAAAATTTCCCTATTTATGTTTACAAGAGAGAAGGCTTCGAAATCCATAATACTATTCATGCTAACCTGACTATCATAGATGCACCGCTTTTGCAGATTTCGGCCACACATATCAGGCAATTGGTCAAACAAGGCAAGTCTGTTCGATATATGGTACCTGAAAAAGTGTACGAAGAAATTTTGAAGAGTAACTATTATAAAACTTAGCCAAACCTGTTTGCTAGAAAAAATAGCCTAGCAAAAGGCAGGCAGCAACAATAACCGGAGCTGGAATTTTTGTGTAGCACAATAATAAAAATGTACTCAGTATGACGAGTATGTTCAATGCACTGATTGTTTTTACTTCGATCAATGAAATATCTTTCATGATATAAAAGGTGGAGCCTATCATGATGCCGACAACTGCAGCATTGATACCTTCCAATGAGCGATAAACCGCTGCATATTTTTTTAAGTTATTCCATATCGGGAAAAAAAACAGAACGAGCAATGCGCTGGGTAAGAAGATTGCAACGGTCCCGATAATACAGCCAATAACCTGGGCTTTGGTACCCATATCTTTTAAGGCCATACCACCTGTGAAAGATGCAATAGAAAAAACAGGACCTGGCACTGCCCGAACAATTCCCATTCCTGTATACATATCTTCCTTATCAATCCGTACTACGTCAGGATTTTTTTCACGAATCGCATCCGGTCTTACACTAAACTGCTCATACATGATGGGCATTAAAACCTGGCCACCTCCGAATACTAGGCTGCCCATCCGGTAAGTGTTTTCAAAAAGATTTATTGGTTTTCTATTTGGCCAATTATCTTTTCTTGCTGTTTCGCTGATAATACCAGCTGCAATGAATAAAATTCCAAAAAGCCAAAAGTTCCACCATTTTATTTTGCTCGGCTTTTGTTCTACTTGTGGAATTCTTTTTTTACTGAGGTTGGTTGCCACACCACCTAATATGATCATCAATGGAAAAATAGCCGGAAGCTTGAATAAAAAATAAGTAGCGATGCTGCTGACGATCATGATAAACCAGGTAATGGTGTTTCGTATAGCATGCGGGAAAGTGCTGACACAGGCAAATACCAGAAAGCCGGCAGCCATCGGAGCAATGAATTTAAAAATATCTGTATCCAATGCCTTCTTATCAATATAGTGTAATAAAAAAGAAAGGCCACCCATCAAAATGCAAGCCGGAAGGATCCAAATAATCAATGTAAGAACCGCAAGACCAACCCCACCCCTTTTATAACCAATCAATGTAAGGGTTTGCGTAGAAGAAGCGCCGGGCAAAAGCTGGCAAAAGGCATTATATTCCATCAGCTCTTTTTCAGTGAGATAAGGCGTTTGCCTGACGAAAGTTTTTATCATCATGGCAATATGTGCCTGTGGCCCGCCGAAAGCAGTAACACTGTGCAATAACACAGCCTTTAAAAATGGTAAGTGGCGAAGCGGCGGCATCAGAGCTTTCTCGTAAACATTCTGGAATAATGTGATTGTTTGTAAAGGTTCGTTCCTTGCATTTGAAGGTAGTTGTTTAAAAACATTTTATGGTAAATTCATAAAAATTTTTATAATGAAGTTATGTACAGCTCTCTCTCTTCTTCTCCTGGTTTCTATTTCAGTACAGGCACAACTTAAACAAAAAATTTCGCAGGCGATTACCAAAATAGAACCGCAATGTATCGAGTGGCGCAGGCATTTCCATCAATATCCTGAATTAGGTAACAGGGAGTTTAAGACTGCAAAGATGGTGGCTGACCATTTAAAAAAATTGGGTCTTGAAGTAAAAGACGGTGTTGGCAAAACAGGTGTAGTCGGTTTGTTGCGCGGTGGTAAACCGGGGCCTTGTATAGCATTGAGAGCTGACATGGATGCACTTCCCATTGAAGAAAGAGTAAACATTTCCTATGCTTCCAAAGAAAAAACAATTTACAATAACCAGGAAGTAGGAGTAATGCATGCCTGTGGTCATGATGCACACGTGGCTATATTGATGAGCGTAGCCGAAGTACTTGCAGGAATAAAGTCAGAAATAAAGGGATCTGTCAAATTTATTTTCCAACCGGCAGAAGAAGGTGCTCCGGAAGGTGAGGAAGGTGGTGCATCGCTGCTGGTGAAGGAAGGCGTGATGGACAATCCAAAAGTTGACGCCATTTTTGGCCTGCATATCCAATCAAGAATTGAATCAGGCACCATTCAATACAGACCGGGAGCCTTTATGGCCGCAGCGGATTTTTTTAGTATCAGGGTAAAAGGCAAGGCCAGCCACGGATCACAGCCATGGCTGGGTATAGATCCAATCGCCGCGTCAGCGCAAATAATCCAGGGATTACAAAATATTGTAAGTCGTGAATCTGAGTTGACAAAAGCTCCGGTGGTGATCACCGTTGGAAAAATTCAAAGCGGTGTTCGTAATAATATCATACCGGAAGAATGCATTATGCTTGGCACCATCCGCACACTGGATAGTGTGATGCAAAAAGATGTGCATGCAAAATTTAGAAACACAATCACAAAAATAGCAGAGGCGTCGGGAGCCGAAGCCGAAGTGGTTATTGATACAAAAACACTGGTTACTTATAATGATCCGATCCTTGTAAAGAAAATGCTTCCCTCCCTGCAGAATGCTATTGGTGTAAACAATGTATCGGAGCGTGAGTGGGTAACCGGCGCAGAAGATTTCTCCTACTATGGAACAAAAGCTCCGGCATTTTTCTTTTATCTCGGTGGAATGCCTAAGGGCATGGATAAGGAAAAAGCAGCGCCACATCATACACCGGATTTTTATGTAGAGGATAATGCTATGAAGACCGGTGTTACGGCTTTTTGCCAGTTGGTGACAGATTATTTGGGCATGAAGTAACAATTGAACTAGTCTCACCTTTTGATTATCCTTTAAAGCAACAGAACATAATGACGATGATAAAACTGGCCCTACTACTTTGCTGCAATGTTTTTATAACGATAGTTTCCGCTCAAAAGACAGATAAAAAATTACAATCACAATTAACTGAAGCGATTCATGTATTTCAAGGTGACGTAGGTATTTATATCAAAGAATTAAACTCAGGAAAAGTTGTTGCCATCAATGCAGATACTGTTTTTCCAACGGCTAGTATAGTGAAAGTGCCAATATTGCTTGGCGTGATGGATAAGATGGAAAAAGGTGAGTTGCATTATGACTCTGCTCTTGTTTATAAAGATTCATTATTGTATGAAGGCGAAGATATTCTTGGCTCATTTAAGGACGGAGAAAAAATTGCATTGAAAAAACTAATCATGCTGATGCTGACAACCAGCGACAATACTGCGAGCCTTTGGCTGCAAAAATTGACAGGCACAGGTACGAGGATCAATGCCATTTTAGATAGTATGGGCTTTCAATACACAAGAGTAAACTCCAGAACGCCGGGGCGTGAAAATAACCGAAGCATGTATGGTTGGGGACAAACAACACCAAAAGAAATAGGAACATTATTCGAAATGATTTGTCGGAATAAAATCTTTTCGCCTGCTGCTTGTGACAGAATGATGCGATGCCTGGGAAGGAATTATTGGGATGAAAATGAAGCCATTTCCCAGATCCCTCCTTACATCGAAGTGTTTAGTAAAAATGGTTGTGTGAATGCGGTGCGGAGTGAGGTGCTATTGGTTAACGCTCCCAACAATCCATATATTTTTTGCATTTTTACAAAGAACAACAAAGACGGCAGTTGGAAACATGATAATGAAGCCTGGCAGTTGGCACGTAAAACATCAAAACTGGTATGGGATTATTTTGAACCGAAAGATAAATGGGAAAGTCCTAATCCCTGATTTGAGGAAACGATTATTTCAACAACTGATAGGCCATAAAGCTAATGATGTAGGCAAGCCCTGTCATATATAACAGCTGTATGATGGGCCATTTCCAACTACGGGTTTCTCTTTTTACAATTGCCAGGGTACTCATACATTGCATGGCAAAAACATAAAACAACATCAGGGAGACACCGGTCGCTAATGAATAAACCGGCTTACCATTGGGACGAATGGCTGCTCTCATCTTTTCCTTCAACGGCCCTTCATTATTTTCATTGCCCACGCTATAAAGAGTAGCCATCGTTCCAACAAAAACCTCTCTTGCGGCAAAGGATGTGATCAGCGCAATGCCAATCTTCCAGTCATAACCCAGCGGATGAATAACGGGTTCAATAGCCCTGCCCATCAAACCTACATAGGAGTTTTCTAACTTTTTATTGCCGTACTCATTTTCAAGAGATGTAGTATCGGCATTTGGACGTGACAATGCCTGTTTGTATTGCGCAGTAGCTTCATGCATTTTTTCTTTAGGACCAAATGAACTTAGCGCCCAAAGAATAAGACTGATGACCATAATGATTTTGCCGGCATCAATGACGAATATTTTTGCTTTGCTCCACATGGTGTGCCAGACATTTTTCCATCTTGGCGAACGATATACCGGCAACTCTAAAATGAAAAAGCTTCTTTCTTTTATTTTAATAAACCACTTGGCCACATAAGCAACAAGCAGCGCCATTACAAACCCGAGCAGGTACAGGCCAAGCATTACCAATCCCTGCAAACCAATAAAACCCAAAAGATATTTGTTGGGAATAACCAGGCCGATCAAAATGGTATAAACGGGCAATCTTGCTGAACAACTCATGAGTGGAGTGATCAATATGGTAAGCAGTCTTTCTTTCCTGTTCTCAATATTCCGCGTACTCATGACAGCCGGAATAGCGCAGGCAAAACCACTGATCATGGGCATCACACTTTTGCCATTGAGCCCAACTGTCCGCATCATTCGGTCAGTGAGAAAACTGATGCGGGCCATATAACCGGTATCTTCCAAAATGGTGATCAGACCAAAGAGAATAGCTATCTGCGGTACAAACATCACGATGCCACTGAGTCCGGCCACTATTCCGTTGATGAAAAGATCGGTCACATTATTTTCAGGGAGCACAGACGAAAGCCAGCCAGTGATGGAAGCAAATCCCTGGTCGATCCAATCCATAGGATAGCTGGCAAGAAAAAAAACACTTTGGAATAATAAAAACAAAACCGCCAGTAGTATCAGGTAGCCCCATCGGCGGTGAAGCAAAATGTCGTCGAGCTTCTCAGTAAATAAAGTCTTTTGCAAAGGATCCGGCTCTGAGACTGTCAATTGCATTATATGCTTGATGTGACTATATCGGTGCAGAATTTCTTCCGCCTGGGTTTTTGTTGGATTGAACTTGTTTTTCTGTTCGATGGATTCGATCACCTCCTGGGTTTTCGCATCCAGTGCAAATGATTCATGATTGATAAGATAATGAATGGCCGTATAATCGCTTAAGTGAGGAATTTGATGGCGGAGCTCTGCAATAGCCGTAGCGGCCAGGTCTTTATTATCAATAAAATCGTTAATCGGCGGTTTGTAAAGGTTGAGTGCGGTTTGCTCAATCGCTTTTTTTAATTGGGGAACCCCCTTGTGCTTCCTGGGATTGACAGCAATTACCGGCACTCCCAATTCCCTTTCCAGTTCAGTAATATCAATTTTTATCCCTTTTTTGTTAGCGATATCCATCATCGTCAACACGATGACCACCGGAATTTTCAGATCGATCAACTGGGTGCAAAAAAGAAGATTGCGTTTTAGATTACTGGCATCGGCTACAGCCACTACCACATCTGCCTTCAGTTCGTCCTGGTTGAGCAATACTTTGTAGCTCACCCATTCATCAAGTCGCCTGGGGTATAAGCTGTAGGAACCCGGCAAGTCAATGATTTCGGCTTCCCCGATTGACAGCTGCGTTGTCCCTGTTTTTTTATCAACGGTGACCCCCGGGAAATTGCCCACTTTTTGCTTCAACCCTGTGAGACAATTGAATAAAGAACTCTTTCCACTATTAGGGTTTCCGACAAGGGCAATATGTAATTTTCTTTTATCCAATTTAAAAGGGGTGCAAAAATAGAAAGCTACGGGTATAATCTTTTACGAAATCCGATTTTATGACAATCCGGTTCGTTAAAAGGTTTATAATATTAAAATTGAGAATAAACAATGAGCTGCGATTAAAACAAATGGCCCGCCTGTTAACTTTGTGTTTCAATTGTTACCTTATGGTTATCCTACGAATAAAGCTGTTGTTTGCTGTTACCCTGATTGTAACCAGCTCTTTTGCCCAAAAAATAAAGAAAGAAGATAAGATCACATTAGCCAACCTGAAAACACATATTTCATTTTTGGCAGATGATAAACTGGAAGGAAGAAGAGCCGGAAGCAAGGGCGAAAAATTGGCCATGGAGTATATCAGCGAAAAGTTCAAGGCAAATGGAATTCAACCCAAAGGAACGGAAGATTATTTTCAATCCTTTGATATCAATGAAGGAAAGCAAATTGGTGAAAAGACCGCTTTTAGTATTAACGATACTTCATTAAGGGCTGGAGAAGATTTCTTCCCGTTTTTATTCAGCGCCGAAAAATCCCTGGAAGCTTCGCCTGCGATTGCCATACAGGAAGCAGATATGCCCTGGTTTATTGACCTGAAGGAAATAATAGAAGAAAATAAACCCAACCCACATTTTGACCTGGTTGACTATATTAAAAACAACTCAAAAAAAGCGCATAACCGCGGTGCTACAGCTGTTATTATTTATAACACTTCTGCCGACGA
Organism: Terrimonas pollutisoli; assembly: GCF_029360765.1. Taxonomy (GTDB): domain Bacteria; phylum Bacteroidota; class Bacteroidia; order Chitinophagales; family Chitinophagaceae; genus Terrimonas_B; species Terrimonas_B pollutisoli. The sequence goes on from NZ_JARKNA010000018.1 coordinate 40,972, forward strand.
TGATAAGCTTGCGTTCAATCCAAAAGAAAAAACGGACCAGTTGTCAATACCCGTCATATATGTAAAAAAAGAAGCGGCTAAAAAATACTTCAATGATCCTACTGCTACTTTGAACATAAAGCTCAGTGTAGAAATTAGCGAAAAGAAGCGTACCGGGCATAATGTAATTGGATATATCGACAATAGTGCAGCAAACACCGTGATACTGGGTGCGCATTTTGATCACCTGGGATATGGAGAAGATGGCAACTCTTTGTTACGTACCGGTGAAAAGTTGATACACAACGGAGCAGATGATAATGCCAGTGGCACGGCCGCCCTGATTGAACTGGCAAGGATTTTAAAAACAACCAAGGCCAAAAATAATAACTATCTCTTCATTGCTTTTTCGGGAGAAGAATTGGGTTTGTTTGGTTCAAAATATTTCACAGAAAATCCCACCATCGATTTGAAGACAACCAACTACATGATCAATATGGATATGGTGGGCAGACTTAATGATAGTACAAAGACATTAGCTGTCGGCGGTTATGGTACTTCGCCAACCTGGTCTTCGGTTATAAATGCCAATGATAAAAAACTTCCATTTGCAATAAAGATCGACTCCAGTGGTACTGGCCCAAGCGATCATACCTCCTTTTATAGAAAGGATATTCCTGTTTTATTTTTCTTTACTGGTCAGCATAAGGACTATCATCGCCCAAGTGATGATGCGAACAAAATCAATTATGAAGGAGAGTTGGCTGTCATCAATTACATCAATAACCTTATCACCAATTTGAATAAACAAACGCAGCGTTTGGCGTTTACAAAAACGAGAGAACAACAGGTTTCTATGTCAGCGTTTAAAGTGACTATGGGTATAATGCCTGATTATACTTTTGCCGGAGTTGGTGTGAGAGCCGATGGTGTAACGGATGGCCGGCCCGCTTCTAAAGCAGGGCTAAAGGCCGGCGATATAATTATTCAATTGGGAGAAAATGCTATCACCTCTGTTGAAAATTATATGAAGGCATTAAACAAGTTTAATAAAGGAGATAAAACGAAAGTAAAATATAAAAGAGGGAACCAAACAATAGAGTCCGACGTGCAGTTTTAACCACCACCAAAATAATACCTGTGTCTGAACGCAGCCTGAAATTATCGATCAATAATCATGACCTGGCCGAAGCATTTTTTGAAGATACCCGGCTGCTGGGCATCATGGCTCCGGTAAAAGACTACCAATTTTGCTGGCAGCTCAACAGCCTGTTGGGTATGGACTTCCGGATTAATCACGAATTGGAAATTGGCCTGAAGAAAAAAAAGCGGGACTATTTTTTTTCAATCTTTGAATATCATGAGCCGACAGGTTCATTGTCACATTACTTATACAACAATCAGTTTGAAGGAGAGTATTTGTTGCCGGAATTCAAACATCTTGATTTTTTGTGGCTGATGAAAGATGACCTCGTCAGCGATGAAGATCTTCATAAAATCATCAATCCTGTGCGATCAATAGCAGGTGTCCAGTTGGTAGTTGAATTGACCAATGAAAAGATAAAAAACAAAGAACACCTGGTTTTTTAATAAATAATTTTTTCTAACCCATCTAAATTGAAATTGTATGTGGAAGGAAACTGATAACAAATTGTACAGGAAATTCCAGTTTAAGAACTTTAGTGAAGCCTTTGCCTTCATGACAAGAGTAGCGTTGGCAGCTGAAAAAATGGATCACCACCCCGAATGGAAAAACGTTTGGAACACGGTGGAAGTCTGGCTTTGCACCCATGATGCCGGTGATATTGTAACAGAAAGAGACCGGAAACTTGCCGGTAAGATCGACGCCCTGGTTAGCGAATAAAATCCGTCCAACTATTTTGGTAAAAAAATAAGATGGGACAAACAAAAGTCTTGTCTTTTTGTTTTGTTACTTCTATATAAACATTAACCTTATGCCATCTAAAAAAATCATCGCCATATTTGGCGCTACTGGTGCACAGGGAGGCGGATTAGCCCGTGCTATTCTTCATGACAGCAATAGTGAGTTTGCCGTTCGTGCCGTCACAAGAGATCCGGCATCTGATAAAGCCAAAGAGCTTTCGAAGATGGGAGCCGAAGTCGTTGCTGCTGATGTTGATGACCTTGAAAGTATGACCAAAGCTTTGGAAGGCGCATACGGCGCCTATTTTGTCACCTTTTACTGGGCACACTTTTCGCCGGAGAAGGAAATAGCCGAAGCAAAGATGATGGCGGATGCTGCAAAAAAAGCCGGCCTTAAACATGTGATATGGTCCACCCTGGAAGATACCCGAAACTGGATACCGCTTTCCGATGATAGAATGCCCACTCTGATGGGAAAATATAAGGTCCCCCATTTTGATGGAAAGGGTGAGTCCGATCATTTCTTTACCGATGCAGGGGTGCCGACCACTTTTCTGCTCGCTTCTTTTTATTGGGAAAATTTGATCTATTTCGGTGCAGGTCCTAAACGAGGCGCTGATGGTAAATTGGCAATTACTTTCCCAATGGGTGATAAAAAGCTTTCCGGGATCGCATCTGAAGATATCGGAAAATGTGCCTATGGAATCTTCAAAAAAGGCTTATCCATGGTTGGCAAAAGAATTGGTGTTGCGGGCGGAGAACCTACCTGTCAACAAATGGCTGAATCGCTGTCAAAAGCCCTTGGTGAGGAAGTCGTTTATAATGAAGTAACACCGGAAACCTACCGGAGTTTTGGTTTTCCCGGAGCTGATGACCTGGGCAATATGTTCCAGTTTTATCGTGACTTTGAAGAAGTATGCACGTCTACAAGGGATGTCAAATTTTCCAAACAACTTAATCCAGCCATTCAGTCGTTTGATCAGTGGCTGGTGGAAAATGCATTAAAGATTCCGATTGATTAAGTTATTACCTGGAATTGATTAATTTTTTATCCACGCAATTATTCGCAACGGTCCGCCGCTACCATTTTTAATTTTCATTGGTAACGCTACTATATAGGCGCCTGTGGCAGGCAATTGATCCATATTGGCTACGTTTTCAAATCCCGGTATATTGGCGCCCATTAAAACCTGGTGAGTTTTAAAATCTTTTGATTGTCCGTAGTCGATGCTGGGAGTGTCAATACCTACTGCTTTTACCTTATGCTGTACTAACCATTCTGCCGCTTTCGGATCAATGCCGGGAAAATGTAGTTTGGCTATTCCGGCTTCACCTTTTTCAGATGTGCCAAAATATTTCTCTGCATCGGGATAAAACTTTCCATAACCAGTCCTGAATAGTACGATCGCATTTTCTTTGATTGAACCGTTCGTCTTTTCCCACTGGTTTATATCATCAACAGTAATAAGATAGTCACGGTTGTTTACTGCTTTGGCAGATACATCAATAACCACGGCCTCTCCGGTAAGTTGATCCAATGTTAGTTTATCTGTACTCAATCCCTTTGCTGAAAAATGAACAGGGGCATCAAGGTGAGTGCCTCCATGTTCCGGCGCTGTAAACGCAAATGAGGAATAGTAAAATCCGCCTTCTGTATTTCCTTCTGCAAGGGTATCCAGCCTGAATCCCGAAGGATTATTTGGCCAATACAGCGTTTGATCTGAAAAGTCATAACTCAGATCAATCCATTTGCCGCTATTGAGTAAGTTGCTGAGCTTAGGTTCGGTATTATTGCAGGACAGCAGTAGAGGAATAGTGAATGTAAATATAGCCTTAATCAGTTTCATACAAGTTTAGTTTGACCGGTTAACTAATCAATAATGTCAAACTAAATTTAATTATAAAATGGAGGCTCCGCGAAACTTAAATGATCGATGATTTATTTTTTTCTCCGGAATATAACGGCAGCATTTTGTTGCAAGTCGGCACTAAAACGGACCTGGTAAATGTCTTCTCCGTCATATACTACCAATAGTCCGGTATTTGGCGGATATTTTCCAAGGTTCTCAGCATATAAAACAAGGTTTACTTCGTTGTTGCCCGGCGCCATGTGAATAGTCTTTTTTATTGCAGTAGCCTTTAATCCTTGTTTGGCGAGAATGATTTCACCATTCAATAAAATACTAACAGTGTCTCCGTCTATTTCCCCGTTATCATAAAGTCTTAACTCAAGACTGTCTGATTTGAATTCAACCACTTGAGGTGCAATCGTTTTTCTTTCTGCTACAAAAGCGGCTGCTGTAGGTATTTTTATTTCGGGTTTTTGAATATCAGTGGTAATGATTTTCCTTTCTGATTCAGACCTTGTAATCGCTGTAGCATTTCTCTCTTTGGGTTCTTCAACTGTTGTTTGCGGCAATGGTTTTATTTCTTCTTTTTTGATCGCCAGTTCACGCTTGCTGACCGAAGGTTGTTGAAGGGTATTGTCAAAATTCTTTCTTTCTTCAACTTGTACCTTATTGGCAGGCAAATCAGTTTTTCTCAATTCAGCAGATGCTACTACCTCTTCTTCCTGCTTTGCCGGCTCGTCAATTTTCTTTTCAGTTTTAGTTGTCGCGGCTTTAGCTATAGTCGTTTCTTTTTTTGCCGGTTGGGTATTAGTAGAAGGCGATGTTTGTTGAGTCGATTTTTTTGAGGATGCATAAAACGCTACCTCATCGGCTACTTTTAATTCTTCGAGGTGCGGGAAGATTTTTGATTTTTCATAATTGGGTTCATCTTTCAACTCAACCCTGCCGGAAATGGAGTAAAACTTTTTGGTTTGATTGGTTTTCCAGTCGCCTTCAAGATGCCAGGTGCTATCCTGTTTGTTCATGCGAAAGGTGCTGGTCATTTTTACTCCTTTGTCAAGCTTACCACGAAAGTTATAGGAAATGATTTCATCATCTTTTACTTCGCACACATCACCATTGACGGTTCCTTTTACTCTTTTTAAAACATAGTAAAGCGTATCATTTACGATAAAACTACTGCGGGAATACCCGTATACTTTTTGCCTGTATTCGGTGAGTGCAATTTCAAACGACTGATCCTTACGAATGGTGACACTATCATTGCTTAAAGAACCCACCCATAGGCCCGTCAGGCTTTTCTGTGCATGAAATACCAGCGGTGAAAGCAGGAAGAGCGGCAGCAGTTTTAGTGTTTTCATCAGAATTGGTGTGCCAAAACAGGCTTAGTTAAGGGATATTGTTTTTCAGCATAACTATAACGAAAACAGAGTGGCCAGATTGTGTAACGAAGGGCATAAAAAAAGCTTCTCACCGAGAAGCTTTTTAAGAAAATAGGATTATTTCATCAATCTTTTTTCACGTCCACTTTTACATCTTTGCTACTTACCGAAGTGCCCGAGTCTCCGACTTTTATCTCAGTACCACTTTTCGTTTTCACTTCGGCGCCACCAGGTCCTATCGATACTTCTGTTTTCTTTGGCTCTTCTTTCTTTACCCCGGTCTTTTCTTCAGAAGTGTTTGTCTTTTCCTTTTTTTCATCATTACAGGAAAACAGGATCAGCAAAGAAGCAGCAACAAAAAATTTTACAAAACTTGTTTTCATGTCTTCAGGTATTAAAAAGAAATATTAGCGATTCATTGATGCAAGGAATTCTTCATTGTTCTTAGTTCCCTTCATCCTGTTTTGTAGTTCACGCATCGCTTCTTCTACGTTCATATCAGCAAGGAAAACACGCAGAAGATTCATCCGTTGCAATACATCCCTTTCTAATAACAGGTCATCCCGACGGGTAGAAGATGCTGTGAGGTCAATAGCCGGGTAGATACGTTTATTAGACAAGCGCCGTTCCAATTGCAATTCCATGTTACCAGTACCTTTAAATTCTTCAAAGATCACCTCGTCCATTTTGCTCCCTGTATCTACAAGAGCGGTTGCAATGATAGTTAATGAACCGCCATTCTCTATTTTACGGGCAGCTCCAAAAAACTGTTTTGGCTTTTGCATAGCATTAGCTTCCACACCACCGGATAATACTTTACCACTTGACGGCGCAACGGTATTGTGTGCACGGGCAAGACGGGTAATAGAATCCAGCAGGATCACTACATCATGGCCGCACTCTACCAGGCGTTTTGCTTTTTGCAAAGCGATGGTTGAAACTTTAACATGCTTCTCAGCGGGCTCATCAAAAGTGGAAGCGATTACTTCTGCTTTTACACTCCGCTCCATATCGGTTACCTCTTCAGGCCGCTCATCTACCAGTACTACCATCAGGTAACACTCCGGATGATTTTCTGCAATGGCATTCGCAACAGCCTTTAACAACATTGTTTTACCCGTTTTTGGCTGTGCTACGATCAATCCACGCTGGCCTTTACCAATTGGGGTAAAGAGATCCATGATGCGTGTAGAATAATCGGAAGGAGAAGTAAACAAATTCAATTTCTCAAAAGGAAACAGTGGTGTCAGGTAGTCGAAGGGAACACGGTCACGAACTTCGTCAGGACCTTTGCCATTAATGGTGTCAACCTTTAATAGCGCAAAATATTTTTCACCTTCTTTTGGCGGACGAACAGCGCCATGCACGGTGTCACCTGTCTTTAATCCAAAAAGTTTTATTTGCGAAGGAGAAACATATACATCATCAGGCGAAGAAAGATAGTTGTAGTCTGAAGAGCGAAGGAAGCCATAACCATCCGGCATCATCTCCAGCACCCCCTCAGAAAGAATAACGCCATCAAATTCGATATTGAAATTTTGTTCTCTTCTATGATGCTGATGGTGTTTGTTAGGGACTGCTGGAGCCTCAGGTTGAGCGACGGGAGCCGCATTGGCGGCTGCCAGAGCTTCATCTGCCTGTTGAAAAGCGGCTTCTTCAACAGAAGTTTCCTGGACTTCTTCGGGGAACAGTGTTTCCTCGTCTTTTTCTTCTGTTTTCTTACGTCCTTTCTTCGCAACAGCTTTTTCATCCTTACGGGCAGGAGGAGAAGATTTTTTTATAATTTTTTTCTCACTGGTAATAGGAGGTGCGGAGGCATCTTCAATAACTGCTTCCTCAGTAGTGTTTGCAGTGGAAGCCTTTATTATCCGTTTTCTTTTACCTTTTTCTTCTGTTGCGACTCCTGTTTTAGCGCCGGCAATAGCCTGGTTATCGAGGATTTTATAAATGAGTCCTTGTTTATCTAATTTTTTTGCATTGGGGATGTTGAGCTGCTCAGCAATATCCAGCAGTTCAGGAACGAGCATATCGTTCAATTGCAGAATGTCATACATACAAAAATCTTGAAGTTTAATAGAGTGATTAAATCACTAAGTCTGAAAAATTTGAAAAAGTTGAGTTTTACTTGAACGGATAGGTAGGTTTCTGATGAGCCAATAAACAGGAGAACAAATTACTTATCAGCCTCTTTCCACTGCAATAATACAGTTGTTTTTCGTAAAAACAAAAATTTTGACCTGACGATTCAAAGGCTTAACTAATTTTTTGACGCTTGATTTAGATGAATATTTTGAAAGAATGACCTGCTTTTTAAGTGATTACATAAAAAGAGGTTGAGTAATCGCTAAACAACAGAACCCGTCTAAATACTGCCTTTCATGTTTTACCTTTGCCAACTCTAAAAAAAAAAGACGCTATGTTCAATCAAAGGGTTAAAATCAAGGAACTGCTGTTGCAGGAGCCAACACGACAGGAAGTAACGGTAATGGGATGGGTGCGTACGTTTCGTAATAACCAATTCATAGCATTGAATGATGGCTCAACCAATACAAACCTACAGGTGGTAGTTGAGTTGGGTAAGTTTGATGATGAAACATTGAAGCGAATAACTACATCGGCCGCTATAAAAATAACCGGAACTGTCGCACCTTCATTGGGCAAGGGTCAAAAGCTGGAGTTGAAGGCGAGCGCAATGACAATACTTGGCGATAGTGATGCCGAAAAATATCCCTTGCAACCCAAAAAACATTCATTGGAGTTTTTGCGGGAAATAGCGCATCTGCGTTTTCGTACCAATACATTTGGATCTGTGTTTCGCATTCGTCATTCTTTAGCCTTTGCTGTTCATAAGTTTTTTAATGATAAGGGCTTTGTGTATATGCATACGCCTATCATTACCGCCAGTGACGCAGAAGGTGCTGGTGAAATGTTCCGGGTAACGACTTTGTCTCCCGATAATGCTCCCCGTGATGAAAAAGGAAATGTGGATTATAAAGAAGATTTTTTTGGACGGTCAACTAACCTAACGGTAAGCGGACAGCTGGAAGGTGAATTGGGGGCGACCGCGTTTGGTGATATTTATACATTCGGTCCTACTTTTAGAGCAGAGAATTCAAACACTGCACGTCACCTGGCGGAGTTCTGGATGATAGAGCCCGAAATGGCTTTTTATGATTTGGAAGATAACGCCAACCTTGCTGAAGAATTTATCAAATATTTGATTCAGTATGCAATGGATAACAACCGCGAGGATCTCGATTTCCTGGCGCAGCGACTGGCTGATGAAGAAAAACAATTGCCACAGGATAAGAGAAGTGAAATGGGCTTGATTGAGAAGCTGGAGTTTGTTCTTAAAAATAATTTTGAAAGACTGACATATACTGAAGCGATTGAAATTTTAAGAGAAAGTAATTATAACAAGAAAAAGAAATTTCAATATCCCATTACAGACTGGGGTATGGACCTGCAAAGCGAACATGAAAGATACCTGGTAGAAAAGCATTTCAAAAAACCAGTTATTCTTACCAACTATCCCGCCGCTATCAAATCATTTTACATGCGACAAAATGATGATGGTAAAACCGTGGCTGCAATGGATATCCTGGCACCAGGCATTGGCGAAATTGTAGGTGGCTCACAAAGAGAAGAACGATTGGATAAATTGGAAGCAAGAATGAAAGAATTAAATATCCCTGTTGATGAATTGTGGTGGTACCTCGATACCAGACGTTTCGGAACCGTGCCACATGCCGGTTTTGGATTGGGCTTTGAGAGAATGGTGCAGTTTGTTACTGGCATGGGCAATATTCGTGACGTAATTGCATTTCCAAGAACACCGAAGAGCGCAGAATTCTAAGCTAAGAGTTCAAAGAGAGAAAGAGAAAAGGAGGTCCTGACACTGCAACTAATTAACTTATTAATTTGAAAAGGAGATAAAGAGTAAAACTATTACTCTTTATCTCCTTTTCTCTTTTAACTCTTAGCTTACTCATGGATGCACATCACTGGTATATGCGACTGAAACACCAGTTGCCGCGAAGAACTTTTTTTAAATAATCCTTCCAGCAGTTTATGTTTCTTGGGAATGGTAATGACCATGTCAAGATTATTGGTTTCGGCAAATTCATTGATTCCATCTTCAATGTCTTTATGTTCCAGGTAATGGTATTGAGGTTTTAGATCCTGTAATGCTGTTTTGAGAAGAATCAATTCATGTGGTGTGTCGGGGCTAAAATGCCGATTGTCGTAATCAACATTTAGCACATGCAGTTCCGCCTTGAATTCGTTTACAAAAGTCTTTATAACAGATGTAGGGGTTGTTTCTTTTACTTCACGAAAATCACAGGCCATACCTATTTTCTTTATACCTGTTCCGTACTCTTTGCCAGTAGGAATACAGATTACCGGCCAGGTAAGATGTTTGATAACTGATAAGGTATTGCTTCCAAATATAACCCGTTCAACAGCTGAATGACCCTGTGTGCCCATGATCACACAGAAAGGTTGATTCTTGTTGCAGCAATCTTCCAGTTCGTCGGATAAATTTCCTAGTCTTGATTCTGTATTTATTTGAAGCTTACCCGACGTAATATGTTCAAAATCCTTTTTTACCTGCGCCAGTTTAGCTTCTGCAGCATCTTTCATTTCATCCACTGACAATAACATTAACGGAGTTTCGCCAATCGCCAGCGGTAACTGGTAAGCATGGAATAAAAGAATGTTTGCATTAATCGCCAGCGCCATATCCATCGCATAGTGTGTGGCATTGGTTGCTGTAGGCGAAAAGTCCGTTGGAACTATTATTGTTTTCATTTGCCTGGTTTTTATAAACAATTTTAAAGGAAGTCCACAAAATCCATTTTATAAACACTCTTTTATAAAGATAACAATAACAATGCCCCACTAATTACACAATGTAAGGATATAGGTATGGAATTTTTTTCTATCAGGATCTCAATGAAAACTAACTTATGGCAGAAATAAATAGCACAACAAATGACAGGCGCAGGCCCGGCTCCCGCCCCAAAAAGCATACTCCAAAAACAGATATGACGCCCATGGTAGACCTGGGTTTTTTATTGATCAGTTTTTTTGTAATCACCACGGAGTTAAGCAAACCAATAGTAACAAACCTCAACATGCCAAAAGATGCACCCCCAACGGATTTGGGAGAATCGGATGCACTGACCGTTTTATTGGGTAAAGACAATACATTATTTTATTATCATGGTGACTGGAATAAGGCTACCGAAACAAAAACCATTACCAGAACTGGGTTTTCCCCAAATGATGGAATTGGCGACGTGATAAGGCAAAAACAAAAATGGCTTGGTATACATAACAAACGGGAAGGAAGAAAAGGCCTCATGCTCTTGATAAAGCCGGGGCCAGACGCCGGCTACGGAAATGTGGTGGACATGATAGACGAGGCCCTGATTAATAACGTTCAGAAATATGCAGTATTAAAGGCGGTGCCGGAAGAAGTTCAATACCTGTCAAAAGAAGGATTTTGATAGATTTTGAGCAGTTTCTTTTATTTCCAATTAATGTTTTACAACCATAATAGCGGACTCCTGTCCGCTTTTTTTGCCGCTTATAACATCTCAAATTTGGTAGCTGAGTTGATCAGTAAGTATATAAGTGCCTAAAATACTGACATTTAAAAAATATTTACGGCCCTGTTTATAAACCATTACCTGAAAATATTTGGTACTTTGTGTTGCATAGTACCAAATATCACCTTATCTTTGATTTATCAAAATGAAATTCATGAAACCCAAATCGTTTAACCTTATCCTTTTCCTGTTGGCTGCGATGGTGCTAGCTGGTCTTCGGACAAATGCCCAATCAGGCCAGCACACCGTCGGCAACCAGGAGCTTTATCAGGAAATTGCGAAGCAGGATAGCCTGTTGTTTAATGCTTTTAATACGAGAGACATCGATCTGTTCAAAACAATGTTCACGGAGGATTTAGAATTCTATCATGACAAAGGCGGTCTTACCGGCTATGAACACACAATTAATTTTTTAAAAACAATTGCACAAAGCAATAACCAACTAAAAAGAGAATTGGTAAAAGGAAGCCTGGAGGTTTATCCGATTCCTGGTTATGGAGCAATGGAAATCGGTCTGCACAGGTTTTGTCATTTAGAAAATGGAAAACAGGACTGCGGGACTTTTAAGTTCGTTCATATTTGGCAAAAAAAAGATAACCACTGGAAGATAACGAGAGTCATCAGTTATGATCACTAAGACCACCAGGTATAAGTAAACAGGAAAAAGATCATTCAGAAAAAAGAAAATTATGAATATCGAAAATACACAGAGCCAGATGCGGAAAGGGATTTTGGAGTTTTGTATTCTTTCCGTTATTCGCCGGGGCGAAGTTTACCCCAGTGATATTGTTGAAGAGATGAGGGGAGCTAACCTGCAAATACTGGAAGGGACCCTATATCCTTTATTGACGAGATTGAAAAATGCCGAAATGCTTACCTACCGCTGGGTAGAAAGTAACTCCGGCCCTCCCCGCAAATATTTTTCGCTGACAGAAAAAGGAGAGTCCTTTTACAAAGAGCTGGAGCAAACCTGGATGGAACTATCGAATGGAGTAAACGCTTTGGCAAAAAAATAATACACATAGAAAACCACAACAACTTCAACCATAAATTTTTTGAAAATGAAAAAGATCATCAACATAAACCTGAGTGGCCGGGTGATACCTATCGAGGATTCGGCATATGAAAAACTGCAGGCTTACATTGAAAGTCTTCGCCGGTATTTTTCTCATGAAGATGGTCGTGATGAGATCATCAATGATATCGAAAGCAGGATAGCTGAACTGATGAATGACAAAGTTCGTAAGGGTGCCGCCTGTGTTACCGATACAGATATCAATGAAATTATTGCTTCCATGGGGAGGCCGGAAGATTTTGATGCTGATACAACCGATACAGGTGAAGCTGCACAACAAGCACAGCAACAACAATACAGTTATTCCGAAACAAGAGCGAAAAAGAGACTGTATCGTGATAGCAGCGACAAGTTCATCGGTGGTGTATGTAGCGGCCTGGCTGCCTACCTGAATGTCGATCCGGCTATCGTACGGATTTTGTTTGCCATCATTACCTTCGGCGGTTTTGGCTTAGGTTTTCTTGCCTATATCTTATTATGGATTGTATTGCCGGCAAAGGATATCGAGCATTTTGGTGGTAAAAGATTATACCGCAATCCCGATGATAAAATGATTGGTGGTGTTGCCGGTGGTTTGGCTGCTTACTTTAATATTAAATCATCAACCATACGTCTCATTTTCCTTGCGCCTCTTGCCTTGAGTATTTTCATCAGCATATTGGACGGCCTTTCCTGGCACAATGGGTTTGATTTTTTTCCCAATATCATCTTTGGATCATTGAGTAGTACGTTGTTTCTTATTTATATTATACTGTGGATCGTCTTGCCGGAAGCAAACAGCCCGTATGAAAAAATGGAAATGCGTGGCGAAAAAGTAGATGTAAACACCATTCGTCAAAATGTGAAAGAAGGAATGGACAGCATGAAGGATAGAGTGAAAGGTTGGGGTGAAGAGGTAAAGGAATCAGCGCAAAACCTTGGCACAAGAGCAAAAGAGTTTGCTAACACAAGAGGAAGAGCATTTGCAGCTGAAGTAAATGAAACTGCCCGTCGGAGAGGAAGCGGATTGGGACATGCAATAGGTGTATTGTTTAAGGTGTTCTTTTTGTTCATCGCCGGAACCATTGCCTTTGGATTATTTGTTGCTCTGATGGCCTTACTGTTTGGCGGTATTGCCTGGTGGCCTGTCAACAACTTTTTGTGGACCAGTAGTTCGCAGCAATTATATGCCTGGGGTACATTGATTTTCTTCTTAGGTGTTCCGCTGATTGGTTTTATTACCTGGGTTATCCGCAGAATATTGAGAGTCCGTTCACGCAACAGCTATCTCGGCTGGACATTTGGTGGATTGTGGGTCCTGGGATGGATTTGTGTTACCCTACTCGCTTCCAGTCTTACAAAAGATGTAAGGGAATACGAACATGTAGATAATGCCGTAAGTATTTCGCAGCCGCCTTCAGGTAAAATGGTGGTAACAGTTTCTGAACCTGAATTAGAATACACAGGCAATTTTGGCTGGATCAATGATGAGGGTGAAGGTTGGGATCTTTCTTCCGATACATTAAAACTTTCTTTTGTAAAGTTTGATATCGTCAAAAGCTACGATTCGCTTTATTATGTAACGGTAAAAAAATATAGCTCAGGCAGAACTGAAGGAGAAGCGAGAAACCGGGCTGAGCAAATTCAATATGACATTGTCTATCGTGACAGCGTGTTAGATATCGGTAATGGTTTTGCAATCGACAAAGCCAATAAGTATCGCGGGCAAAATGTAGAGATCGAAATAAAAATGCCTGTGGGAAAAAAGATAATTTTTGATGAGTCAGTTGAGCATAAGCTAAACGAAGTTTCATTTAAACGCAACAGGCGCAGATGGTCACGCAATGGCTGGGATTATGACTATGACGATGCCCGGAGATGGAGAACGGGTGTTGTGTTTACGATGGGAGCCGACGGCATACTTACCAGTGCTGGCTCCACCAGGACAGACTCTTCAACACCTCCGGCAAAAGATGAGTATCGTTACAGGTATGAAGATGGAAACAAAACTCAACCCGCTGATGATATTCAAAAACAGATAGACGAAGAAAAGCGTAGAAGGGAAGAATCAGAAAAACGTATAAAAGATTTGGAAAAGCAGAAAACCGAAGGGCAAAAATCGAACACCGGTAATCCTGAAAGTATGGATGAACACGATGAATATACATCTATATCATCTGCTTCGCCTGTGTTTTCGCTGGTAAAGAGTTTTTTCTAAACTAGGTTGAAGTTGGCTCCGTGAAAGCGGAGAGACAAAGGGTTCCGTCAACGGGGCCCTTGTTTGTAACCTAAAGAAAGGCATAGCCGTCAAATAAGTTGATGTTGAATTCTGTCTTTACAGAATACACGAAGGACCTGTTCCCAGGTCCCTCTTTTTTTTTAAAATATGGGTGATTTATTCAGGAACTTCAGTAACAGTCCAATTTCCGGTTCGCCGGTTCCATAAAATGCTGTAGTCTTTTCCGTGCATGAGTTTGAAGGTGCGGTAGCCATTATAATATTTCAGGCGAAGCCAACCATAATTATAAATTTCAAATTTGAAAACAAAGGCCTGCCCGGCGGGAATCTCTGCCTGTTGAAAATTTTTCCCATCATCGCTCAATAAAACCGTTTCGGCTTTATTGCTTTGAATAGTCAGGCTGATCCAGCTGGGATCATTTTCAGGAGTGGATGTGCTGCCAGGTGTTTCAGATCCGGGATTGGGATAAGTAGGCTGTGTCGGGGTGGTGGGTGTTGGTGTTGGATTAGCTGGAGGGCTCGTCGGCGCGGCGTTTCCTATACCATTATTCCAACCTTTTGCAATAGCACTTACCCGATCTTTTTTGGCGGGGTGCGAGGCACTGGCCCGGTCTGATGCCACAGCCTGCATGGCTGCCACAGATTGTTCCAAAGTGGCGCCTAATTTTGCCAACACATAACCCGAAAAAGCATCCGCTTCAATCTCCCTGGGTGGCGTACTGCCCTGGCTACTGACGACATGGTTATAATAATGATGCCCCATCTCATGGGCTAAAACGCTGATGGAGGCCCACTTGGTGGAAGTATAGGCATCAAGATCCTCTAAAAAGTCATTATCGTATATGATCCACCTGGCCTGGTTAATGATCGTTGCGTAAGCATTCCTGATACCATTTTGCTCCCTGATGCTGAAGTTTTCCTGCCAGCTGATGGTTTCAAGCATGTTTTTAAGAATATCCCTTGCCTCATACACAGAAGAAAACCGGGAGGTAAGTAAGGACCGGGGAGGCACCTTAAAGCCGCAGCCGGTAACTTTTCGTTGAGCAATGGCAGTAAGCGAGCCAACTGCAAGGGCCAGGCATAGAAGTAAAAGTTTCACTTTCATAATTACAATGTTGGTTAATGGCAATGTTTTCTGTAGGACAAACTTCATTCCATTTACCACAATGCCCGGGCGACGCCGGTTTAATAGCAACACATCATTGTACAACGGAAGCCCAGTTTGATAAGACTTGTTGAGTTTATGTTTAGTAATGAAGCAGAAAAAGACGGTGCAAGTTTATCCATAATTTAGCAACTTATATTTTAGAGCAAACAAACAATGAAAGACAATTTTTCAACACAATCTTCTTTGTATGCAAAATACCGGCCTGCTTACCCGCAGGAATTATATGATTTTATTTTCAGGCAAGTAGTGAATAAGCAATCTGCCTGGGATTGCGGAACAGGAAATGGGCAGGCTGCAAAACAATTAGCGATGTCATTTGAAAAAGTTTTTGCCACTGACATCAGCCACAAGCAAATTGATAATGCCATTCAATTGCCCAATGTTTTTTATTCTGTTCAACCTGCAGAGCAAACTAATTTTCCGGATAACTCTTTTGATCTTATTACTGTTGCGCAGGCCCTTCACTGGTTTCGGTTTGATGATTTTTATAAAGAAGTAAAACGGGTTGGAAAAGCAAATTCTTTTTTTGCTGCCTGGACATACTCACTGCTCCGAATTACGAAAGAAATTGCTGCCTTAATAGAGTATCATCATTACACAACGCTTAAGAGTTTCTGGGATGAAGAGAGAAAATATGTTGATGAAGAATACCGGGGCATTCCTTTCCCTTTTAAAAAAATCAACACACCGGATTTTAAGATTGAATATGAATGGACCATTGATGAATTGGAAGGATATTTTAATACCTGGTCGGCCCTTCAAAAATTTATTGCTACCAAAAGCTATAACCCCGTTAATGAACTGATAGAAAAGATCAAACCCCTTTGGAAAACAGAGAAAATGAAGATCATATTTCCTGTTCATTTACTGTTTGCACAGGTAGAAAAATAAATCGAAAGCTTCGCTTACATTTGCGAACCAATTTAACAATCATGAAGAATACCCCTTTTACTGATAAACATATTGCACTCGGAGCAAAGATGGCCGCATTTGCAGGCTATAATATGCCGATAAGTTACAGCGGAATAAATGATGAACATGCGGCTGTGCGAAAAAATGCCGGAGTATTTGATGTAAGTCACATGGGGGAATTTATTTTAAAAGGAGAAAATGCATTGGATCTCATACAAAGAGTGACAAGTAACGATGCCTCAAAGTTGAAAAATGGACAGGCGCAATACAGTTGCCTTCCCAATACTACGGGTGGTATAGTAGATGACTTGCTGGTGTACTGCATTGAGGAGAACAAGGTCTATATGCTGGTAGTTAATGCTTCTAATATCGAAAAAGACTGGAAATGGATCAGCCAATACAATACGATGAATGTGGAGATGCACAATATCTCTGATAAAACATGTTTGCTGGCAATACAGGGTCCTAACGCCACTAAGATCCTGCAACGGCTGACAGATATGGATATCCTGAATCTTAAATATTACACGTTTGTAAAAGGTGAATTTGCCGGTGTAAAAAATGTATTGATCAGCGCAACAGGTTATACCGGGGCGGGGGGCGTTGAAATATATTTTGAAGACAAAGATGATGACGCTGCAAAAATTTGGGACGCTATTTTCAATGCGGATGAAGCACAGGGAATAAAACCGGTTGGTTTGGGCGCCAGGGATACGTTGCGACTGGAAATGGGTTTTTGTTTGTACGGAAACGACATTGATGATAACACATCACCGCTCGAAGCCGGACTTGGTTGGATCACTAAATTCTCAAAGGAGTTTACTTCTAAAGAATTTTTTGAAAAACAAAAAGCGGCTGGCGTTGAAAAAAAGCTGGTAGGTTTTGAAATGATCGACAAAGGAATACCCCGTCACGGCTATGAAATAAAAGATTATTCAGGCGCCACCATCGGCGTGGTAACCTCGGGCACCCAATCTCCTTCATTGGGTAAGGCAATAGGAATGGGCTATGTTCGTACAGCGTACTCACCGATCGATTCGAATATTTTCATTAAAGTAAGAGATAAACTACTACAGGCAAAAGTGGTAAAAATGCCATTTTCATAGCCTGGGTCAACTATGATCAGCCAAAGAAAGGTCGGGGATTGATTTTAAGCTTCCAAAATCAGGACAGGCTTGATTTTTGCAGACTCCGTTCTTCATAGTTAACCTCGTACTTTAATTATGCCCACCATTCACCTGACAACCTTTATTGCTGCCCCTGTTGAAAGAGTTTTTGACCTTGCCCGGAGCGTTGATCTGCACAAACAGGCCATGAAAAAACATAACGAAGAAGCGGTAGCGGGAACCCGGTTTGGCCTGATCGAAAAAAATGAAACAGTGACCTGGAAGGCAAAACATCTTTTTAAAACAAGGTTTTTACGCTCCGAAATCACGAAGATGGTAAAGCCGCAGGTATTTGTTGATGAACAGGTAGAGGGTGATTTTAAAATGTTGAAGCATGAACACCATTTCAAACCTTGCGACAACGGCACCATTATGATCGACCTGGTGGAGTTTGAGCCACCTTATGGCGGCGTTGGAAATTTGTTTAGTAAAATATACCTGACCCGCTATCTGAAAAACTTATTGGAAGATAAAAACAAAGTGCTGAAAGAGTTTGCCGAAAGTGATAAATGGAAAAGATTGTTGAACAAATAATATAAAAATCCGTCCTTTACTTTTTTAAATTTTGCATGACTAATAAACCATCCCTCTACACTTCTCTTTCTCCCTCTCTCTTAAACTTATATGATGTCAGTAATAGTGTCGTGGTGATCATCGACGTGCTACGGGCTACTTCCACTATTGCTACTGCATTGTACAACGGCGCCAAATGCGTGATACCAGTTGACAGTGTATCCAGGTGCATTGAAATAGGCAAACAAATTGAAGGCATTACTGCCGGGGAACGGGATGGGCAAATTGCCGAAGGCCTGGAATATGGGAATTCTCCCTTTGAATATCCCCGTGAGTTCGTTGGAGGAAAGACATTGGTGCTCACCACTACCAATGGAACAAGATTATTGCATATGGCTTTGGAAAAAGGCGCCAAAGAAATTATTACAGGCTCCTTCCCCAATCTTTCAGCCGTATGTAATCACTTGCTTGAAAAAAAGCAAAATGTGATTCTTGGCTGCGCTGCCTGGAAAGACCGTGTCAATATTGAAGATATGCTTTTTGCCGGGGCAGTAATTGCAGCAATCGGCAAACATTTTTCGATCAATTGCGATTCATCGCACATTGCTGAAACGATGTATGAAAAGGCTAAGAAAGATTTGTTTGAGTTTATGAAAAAGAACAACGCTTCGCATTATCATCGTCTCATGAATTTTGGTCTTGAAAAAGATATTCGCTACTGCCTTACAAATGATGGCGCAAACGTGCTGCCAGTATATGAAGAAGGAAAGTTGATCGTTAAACAACAGTCTTAACCGGGGGTCTGTTTACCGGGCGAAAAAACCGATAAAGGTAGTCCATTTTTGCGGTATAGATGTGGCTTAAAATTTATTTATAATTTCTCCTTTTTTATAAGGAAATCCGCCATCATTTCATTTAGATTTGCCGATTGCCCTTTTTTGTGAACGGGCAATATGCCCCGATATAAAATCGGGGTCAATCGCAAATTGTACTATGGCTTTACCACATCTTCTCAAACATGTATACACCCATGGAACCGATGAAGTGATCCGTCGCGGGAAGAAAATTCATTCTCTCGGCTTTGTTGAGTTGGTTGAGTATGATGATCTTTTTAGCTCTGCTGTGTTCCGTGTAAAAGATGATAGCTACTCCACCTATTATAAAGTGAATGTTCAGCGATTCAAAGATCCAAAAGACCTTTCTCTTCGCTGTAGCTGTCCTTACAATATCGGTGATATCTGCCGGCACGAAACAGCGGCACTCTTCCAACTACAGGAAATGATTGACAGAGGCCAGTTGCAGGCTGATGGTGTAAAATATGATCAGCGGCACACGGTGGCAAAAATGAAGACGATCGATCCCAAAACCTTACGGCTGCTTTCGTCGCCGGAAATTTACCAGGAGGCGGAAACCTACCTGGAGACGCACAAAGCAAAGATTGAAAGTGCCGAGAATGAAGTAGTGAAAGCGTCTATCAACTTATATGGCAATACTTACCCTGTTATCATCCGGAAAAATGAAGAAAGAAATTTTGACACCAGTTGCGATTTCGATGACGAGGAACATTTATTGTGTCTGCCCAAAATAATCGTCTTTCTGCAGTTGTTTAAAAAACACGGACCTAATTATTTTGACAGCATCCGCAATTGGGATAAGGACAAGAATAAATTGCTGGAGGCCTATGGCTATTCGTTGAACGACGATCTGAAAGGAAAATTTGAGTTTGCGTATAAAGATGGCAAGCCTTTTTTACGTGTGCTGGATACAAATATAAAGAGAGTGGCTCCGTTAGCTGCTCCCACAAGGCCGGTGATCATTCCTCAAAGAGAAAAGAAAGAAGTAGAAACTGCCGAAATTATACAGGAAGAAGCCGCTACGCCCACACAAAAATTGGGCATCGTTTTCAACTTTAATAAAAAAGCATTTCCCTATTTTACGATTGACGCAGTCATAGGCGAGCCCAACGAAACCAACGATGCCTTTGCCGGTCATGTTGAAAAGCCGGATATCACCCGCTATCTGGATACAGATAAAATGTCTGAAGAAGACCGGCAGCTTCTGACGCTTGTCAGAAAATTGCAGGATACGGAGATCAATAAATACATCAGCCGCAACTCACCTTTCTCCGGTATCTGGGAGAATATTATTCACCAGGAATCAGACGATCTCCCTGAAGAAACCAAAGAACTGATGGCGGAATATCTTTTTCCGCGGTTGAAAAAACTATGCGTTGAGCAAGCTGGTAATTCGTTGTTCTTTTTACTGGCAGCCGGCAAGCCTTTTAAAACGGCCAATCTTCAACCCCTGCAGTTGATCCAGGAAGAAGCAAAACCTTATTTCCAGGTTAAGAAAAATTCACATTATACCATTTTTTGCCGCGTTAAATTAAAAGGTCTTGAACATGATCTCGGCGAAAATGAAAGCAATAGTCCCCTGTTGTTTTTATACAATCACCAGTTAAGCATCTGGAAGAATAACGAGGTTGTTCATTTGATCGATAAATTTTTGCCGTCGGGAAAAAAATCGATTCAGCAGGATGAGTGGGGCAAGAGCCTGCAGGAATTTATATTACCGTTGACAAAAGAATACCGGGTCGACTTTGATAAATCATTGGTACAGGAAGTAAAAGATGGTGAACCAGAAGTAAAACTATTTCTAATTGAGAAAGGGGATTACCTCGTTTTTCAACCTTCTTTTTCCTATAAAGGCTATGAGACAAAAGCAAAAGACAGGGATGAAATTGTCGTGCCTCAGGCTGACAAAGTAACAATTGTTCATCGCAACAGGGAAGCAGAAGCTGCTTTCATCGCCAAATTGCAAAACCTGCATTCCAATTTTATTGTAAACGAAGAGAACGGTTCGTTGGCATTGAAAGGTACGGACGTATTAAAAAATAACTGGTTCTTCCTGTTTGTGGATGCAATGAAGGAAATGAAAACGCCGGTGTTCGGTTTTGAAGCGTTGAAAAATTTTCGTTTCAATACATCCAAGCCACAAACAAAAATTTTCATTAGCAGTAATACCGATTGGTTTGATGCCAAGGTGGATATCGTGTTTGGCGATCAGCGTGTCACTGTTGCCGAAGTCAAAAGAGCTTTGGCGAATAAACAACAATTTGTTCAACTCAACGACGGTACTTTGGGAATTCTGCCTGATGAGTGGCTCAAAAAGTATTCATTGCTCTTCCGGGTGGGTGAAGGAAATTCAAATAATCTCAAGCTCTCCCGTTACCACCTGAGTGTGGTGGATGAATTGTATGAAGAAAGAGATGAGGAAGAGTTGATCGTAAAGCTGGAAGAAAAGTATGATAATTTAAGACAGTTCAATGCAATCAAAGAGATTGATCCGCCTTCTACGCTGAAAGCGGTCCTGCGTCCTTACCAGGTAGCCGGCTATCAATGGCTCAACTATCTTACCGAAATAAAATGGGGTGGCATTTTAGCGGACGATATGGGTTTGGGTAAAACCGTGCAGGCCCTATCGTTCCTGGATCATTATCGTAATGAGCATGGTAGTCTCAAAGCGTTGGTGGTTTGTCCTACTACACTTATCTATAACTGGGAAAATGAAATAAAAAAATTCACCCCTGAACTTACCTATCGGATTCATCATGGCCCGGCAAGAACAAGATCGAAGGAAGAGATCGTGGATCATGATGTTACTATTACTACTTATGGCACGTTACGCAGCGATATCAAGTTATTGTTAAGCGTAAACTTTGACTATGTGGTGCTTGATGAAAGCCAGGCAATTAAAAACCCCGCCAGTAAAGTAACAAAGGCAGCCTGCCTGCTCAATGCAAAACATCGTCTTTGTATGAGTGGTACGCCACTCCAGAATAATACATTTGATGTGTTTGCCCAAATGCATTTCCTGAATCCAGGCATGCTGGGCACCATGGAATTTTTCCGCCAGGAGTTTGCTATACCGATTGATAAATTTGGTGAACAAGACAGGAAGGAACACCTCAAAAAAATATTGTATCCCTTTATTCTTCGGAGAACCAAAGAGCAGGTGGCGAAAGATCTGCCGGAAAAACAGGAGATGATCCTCTGGTGTGAAATGGAAGACGAGCAACGTAAAATTTATGATGCTTATCGCAATGAGTTTCGTGATAAGATCCTTGGCACCATCCAGGAGCAGGGAATACAGCGTTCACAGCTTACAATTTTACAGGGTTTGATGAAGCTTCGCCAGATCTGTGATTCACCGGCGATATTAAATGAAGAAGAGAAATTTGAAAACCATTCCATCAAACTGGATGAGCTGGCAAGAGAGATCACAGAAAATATAAGCAATCACAAGGCCCTGGTATTTTCACAGTTTCTTGGCATGCTGGCATTGATAAAAGCCAAGCTGGATGAATTGGGAGTGAAATATGAATACTTTGATGGCAGCACTTCCGCCCCAGACAGGGAGAAAGCGATACAAAGTTTCCAGAATGATGATACAGTAAGAGCCTTTTTAATATCACTGAAAGCCGGAGGTGTCGGTCTGAATTTAACGGCAGCAGATTATGTCTATATCGTTGATCCCTGGTGGAACCCCGCGGTAGAGCAACAGGCGATTGACCGTACACATCGTATTGGACAAACCAAAAATATTTTTGCTTACCGCATGATCTGCCGCGACACCATTGAAGATAAAATACTCCAACTGCAGGACAAGAAAAGAGCATTGGCGAAAGACCTTATTGCGGATGATACATCATTTGTGAAGAGCTTGTCAAGAGAAGATGTGGAATACCTGTTTAGCTAAATCAAATTGTTGGTTAAATTATCAATAAAAAAATCCCTTCGTCTTTTGACGAGGGGATTTCAGTATAATGATGGGTTAGTAGAGAATTGTTACTTCCTTCTCACCGTGCCGGCTGCAGGCGAGGAGCCGGATATAAAAACGGCCAATACAGACTTTACCAGTCGCAATAAATTAAATGAAGGTTTGTAGTAATTGCGGTAGATTTTCGCTTCTTCGTGAGAGTGAGCAATGTGTTTATTTTTCATATTGGATTGTTTAATGATCTAATTAACGAAAAAAGTAATCCTAAAGTATATAATAATTCCTGATTTTCATAATATTTGTGCCTCTTATTAACCCGTTTAATCCATTACTCGTGAAAAAAATTCTAAAACCACTACTGTTTACACTCATTGCTATTGCTTTTACTTTCCACTCCCACTCCCAGTTACGACTTCCTCTCAACAATGCATTGGCTTCGGATATCCGCAAGGTGATCCGGGAATATCCGCACCAGTTCACCAGCCTTCAAGGTCCGGTGGTAGAAGAAAATCCGCAGACTACCAGTTATGACTGCACGTTTAAAATAGCCGGAGCAGAAAGCTCTTCTATCACCAAATATTCATCCAATAACCGTAACGTTTACAGTTGGCAGGCCCTGATGCTGACAACAGATGATTTTGAGACAGCCAGTAAAAAATTCAAGGCGTTGTATCACCAGTTCAATCAACTGGGGGTAAAAATGGACTATGGCGAAACATTTTACCTCGGCGGAAAATATGAGCCACCGGTAGAAGAAAAAAAGTTTAACAGTGTTATTCTCCGCTTTGAAAATCCCGACCGGAACACCCATAGAATGAAACTCGAAATCTCCATGCAATATGAATTGCTGGAATGGAAAGTGAGGGTTCTTATCTATGAACATGAAAGGGATGACGACGAACAAGGAGATATAGAAGACTAAAGCTCCCTCTAAATCTCTCCGCCAATTGACGGAAGACTTACCAAGCACAGCCCTGGCTGCTATAGTGCAAGGATGCCTTGTTCACGATTTGCGCAAAGCGGGGGCTGTGCTTGGATGGCCTCCTCTATGGGAGGAGGTCGGGAGGAGGCCATTAACCTTCTTTAACATTAATCCAAACCAAATTAACCCGCATTCTTTATCGTTAAGAATATTTTCGTAGCCGTTATTAAATCTTCGGCTAATGAAACAATTTTACTTTCTGCTACTGTTAGTTTTCGTCAGCGCTGCAATCGCTAATGCACAAAAGAACGGCTCTGTAAAAGGTGTGGCTTATGATACTATCGCCGCAAAACCGCTGAGCGATGCGACCATCACGGTGCTGGTAAAAAAAGATTCTTCGTTACTCACTTTCGGCATGACAGACCATGCGGGCCGTTTTTACCTCGACAATATTCCTGCAGGAGAATACCGCCTGCTGATCACTCATGTGGGTTATCACAACAGCAATAAAATGTTTAGTGTTACTGAAGAAAATAAAAATATAGACCTGGGCAACGTGGTGATGAATGATAAGACAAAAATGCTGGAAGAAGTGATTGTCACCAATGAAGCGCCACCGGTGACCTTGATAGGCGATACGGTCCAATACAATGCCGGATCTTTTAAAACACAACCCAATGCCAGCGTAGAACAATTGTTAAAAAAATTTCCCGGTGTGCAGGTACAAAAAGATGGAACCGTGAAAGCACAGGGTCAAACGGTGAGTAAAATATTGGTGGATGGAAAAGAATTTTTTGGCAATGATCCCAAAATGGCGACCAAGAATTTGCCTGCTGATGCCGTAGATAAGGTACAGGTTTATGATAAGATGAGCGACCAGGCTCAACTCACAGGCTTTGATGATGGCAACAGCGAAAAAACCATCAACCTGAAACTGAAGAAAGATAAAAAGAAAGGGGCTTTTGGAAAGATCATGGGCGGCGGTGGCACCGATGAGCGATTTGAAGGCAGGTTCAACGTCAACTCATTCAAAGGAGCCCGTCAAATGTCGGCGATCGGTATGGCCAACAATACCAATACTGAAGGGTTTTCATTCATGGATATGATGAATTTCACTGGTGAACTTAACCGCATGATGCGGGGTGGCAACGGAAACGTTAACATTAATATCACCGCAGATGATCCAAATGCAGCCCTCCTGGGAGGCAGTATTAATGGGATTCGTACTATTTGGGGTGGCGGATTGAACTACAATAATATCATTGGTAATAAGATCGATTTTACCAGCAATTATTTTTACAACCATTACAATCCCAAAAAAGAATCACAGGTACAACGGCAATACATTTTGCCCGATTCATCTTATTTCTATAATCAAAATTCACTCAGTAATAACATTAATAATACCCATCGCCTGAACCTGGGCATCGATTATGTGATCGATTCTTTTAATTCACTGAAAATATCTCCCTCATTGGGCTATCAACAAACAAAGAATAATTCTCTCACTGACTATCGTCAATTGGGGGCGGATGGGAAGCTAAGTAATAATGGCTACAGCCATTCGATAACGAATAGTACGGGTTATAATTTCAGGAACGATCTCCTGTTTCGGAAAAAATTCCGGAAAAGAGGCCGGACATTTTCGTTAAGTCTTCAATCAACATTAAATAGCAACGAAGGCGATGGAACCCTGGAAACCGTCAATGAATTTTTTGCCCGGGGTAATGGAGCCAGTCGTATCGATTCTATTAATCAGTTTATAACAAACCAAAGCGATTTAACCGGTTATACGGCAAGAGCAGTATATACCGAGCCAATCTTTAAACGTTCGCTGTTGGAATTCAGTGCCGGTAAAAGCCAGAATAAGAGCACGGCTGAAAAGATCACTTATGACTACAATAAAGGAAATGGAAAATATGACCAGGTAAATGACTCACTAACCAATGATTTTGAAAATACTTATGGCTTTACCAATGCCGGACTTCGGCTTCGTACACAAAAAAAGAAATATAATTATGCAATAGGTGTTAGCTGGCAACGTGCCGAATTGCAAGGAAAGATCATCAGTGGTATTAAAGACTCGGTTATTTCAAAAAGCTTTACCAACCTGTTACCAACTGCGAGATTTCAATACAATTTTACCCGCTTTAAAAACCTGGTGGTTAATTATCGTTCCTACACCAATCAACCCACGGTTTCTCAATTACAACCCGTACCTGATATCAGTAATGCATTAAATATCCAGGAAGGTAACCCCGATCTGAAACAGGAATTTATTCATAATGTACAGATCAATTATATGGGTGTGAATCCTTTTAAAAATAAAAACCTCTTCGCCTTTTTCAATCTCAGCCGCACCGATAATAAAATTGTGAATGCAGATACCCTGTACAGTACGGGCATTAAAAAAACAAAACCGGTGAATGTAGATGGTGTATATAATTTATCCGGCGATATCAACCTGGGCCTGCCTGCCCGTTTTTTAAAAGGAACATTTCGGATAGGTAGCAATATTGGCTATAACCGGGGACGCCAATTTATCAATAGCATTGGCAATACTATCACTACGTTCAGTGCCGGGCCTCGTTTGGGTATTGATATGAGCCCCACCGATAAGATCGATCTTTCTTTCTCAGCCGGGATGAATTACAATAAAACAAACTATTCGCTGCAGCCCGTTTTCAATACCAGTTATTTCTCGCAGGTATATGAAACCGAGTTTAACTGGCAACTGCCGGCTGGTTTTTATTTTAGTACCGACTTCAGTTATACGGTCAACAACCAGCTAAACGATGGCTTTAACGCAAGAGTGCCGCTTTGGAATGTTTCGATGAGTAAACAGGTGTTGAAATTCAACCGTGGTGAATTGAAGCTACGGGTCAATGATATGCTGAATCGGAATGTAGGAGTAAGCAGAACCAGCAACCAGAACTATATTGAAGATTCGAGAGTGAATACCCTGCGTCGCTATGCATTGCTAACCTTTACTTATAACCTCACTAAGACAGGATTAAGTAATGGCAACAACCGGGATGTAAGAATCATTGCCCGTTAAAATGACAAACTGCCTGAGAAAAAGCGACAGCTTATATAGGGGTTTTTGAAAACTTTAGCTAGTTTAGGACCGTTTTCAACCACCCTGCTCATGAGAAAGATTTGTCCGGCACTCCTTGCTTTCCTGCTATTCTATTCTTCGTGCATTTTTGCTCAAACGGATCCCGTACAAGCCAAAGCGATTGTGGTGAAACGGATGATTGAATTAAATCATATCTCACCACGTCCCGTTGATGATAGTTTCTCCGTGGCTCTGTTTCGTTCTGTTTTAAAAATGGCCGATAGGCGCAGATTCCTGTTTACAGAGCCTGAGTATAAAAGCCTGGCTGCGTTTGCCACCAGGCTGGATGATGAGTTGCAGGGAAACGGCTGGGCGTTCCTGAAACTGTTTGAAGCAATTTATAAAAGATCCTTGCTCAGGGCAGACTCCATTATCAATAAGCTGTTGCAAAAACCATTTGATTTTTCCGCTAATGAGACCATCACGAGTTCAAGAGACGAAACTTTCAACTTCGCCGCTGATATCACGGCGCTTTCCGCACGGTGGTCAAAATACCTGAAATATAAAGCGCTGAACCAGCTGTATGAAATGGCGCAAGCGGATAGTAATGGAAATGCAAATTTGAAAAATGTTATTGCTCAATCGGAGAGTAAAATAAGAGAGCGGCTGAAGCTGGCTGAAATCAAGGGCTTAAAAAAGATGTTGGATCATCCTGCCGGTTTTTCGGATTATGTTTCTCAACTCTACCTCAATGCGATCGCTATGGGTTTCGACCCGCATACCAATTATTTTTCCAGGGAAGAGAAGGAGAAATTTAAAGAAGAGCTCAGCACTGAAGCTCTTTCGTTTGGACTTAGTTTTGATGAAACGGAAAGAGGTGAGATCGTGATCCAAAAACTGGCGCCGGGCGGCCCTGCCTGGAAATCCGGAGATCTGAATGAAGGTGATGAACTGTTGAGTCTGCAATGGGAAGGCAAGCAAGCTATAACAGTAGCCGGATTAAGTTTGGAAGATGTATATGATATCCTGGATCAGGCTGATGATAAACGGCTGGTATTAGAGTTTCGAAAAAAAGATGGTACCAAACGAATCGTATTGCTGCGGAAAGAAAAAATGGAGAATGAAGAAAACATAGTGAAGGGATTTGTATTAAAAGGAACAAAGAAGATCGGGTATATTTTGTTGCCTGCTTTTTATACGCAGTGGGAAAACGAAAGCGGTTCCAGTTGTGCCAATGATGTGGCCAAGGAGATAGTGAAATTGAAAAAAGAAAATATTGACGGCTTGATACTGGATGTCCGTTACAATGGAGGCGGATCTCTTGGTGAAGCGCTGCAGCTGATCGGCATCTTTGTAGATGAAGGACCAATAATGGGCGAAAAACAACGGCAAGATAAAGTGATGTACCTGAAGG
Organism: Terrimonas pollutisoli; assembly: GCF_029360765.1. GTDB lineage: Bacteria > Bacteroidota > Bacteroidia > Chitinophagales > Chitinophagaceae > Terrimonas_B > Terrimonas_B pollutisoli. Next base: position 68,906 of record NZ_JARKNA010000018.1, read on the forward strand.
ATCCTAACCGCGGTACTATCTACAATGGTCCAATGGCCTTGATGGTAAATGGCCAAAGTGCATCTGCATCTGAAATACTCGCCGCATCCCTGCAGGATTATAACCGGGCACTGATCGTAGGTAGCAGCACCTTTGGTAAAGCCACGATGCAGCAAATGATGGTATTGGACACCATCACCAGCAAACCAAATCAAACAGCCAGTACAAAAGATATTGTCAAAGTCACGGTGGGTAAATTGTATCGCCTTTCCGGCGAAACGGCGCAGTTAAATGGTGTCACTCCTGATATCGTATTACCGGATGCGTTTGACGGACTGGATTACAGGGAAAAATTTTTACCCTATGCGTTAATGGCCGATAAGGTGACGAAGAATGCTTATTATAAACCATTGACATCTTTGCCTGCCGCTGAGGTGGCGAAAAAAAGCCAGGAAAGGGTAAATGCTTCTCCTGAATTCCAGGATATAAAAAAGATCACCGGGGCAATACGCAGCCGTCGCAACAAAACCGAAACCATTCCATTGAAAGCGGACGCTTTTGAGCAATGGGTAAAACTCCGGGAACAAGAGTTGAATGCCATTAAAGGCCATACCGCTGCGAAAACTAATTTGTTTACTGTAGATAATCACAGCCTTGATAAGACTTTGCTGTCAACTACTGCTTACGCCAGGGAGATAAATAACGGCTGGTTAACATCGATTGCTGATGATATTTATATACAGGAAACATTCGCTGTATTAGCCGACCTCATTCTTTTGCAACAAACTAAAAACTAACAAACCTTAACCGTCAAAAACAACGAACATGAAATTAAGAACCAGTGTTGCCGTGTTTATTCTTTTATGCATGACTGCTACAAAAACGATGGCGCAAACCTTTGAAACACCTGTTCAATATATGGAGCATATAGGAAAAGCCAGGCAGGCACTGACAGAAAAATATATGCTTTATCTCAGTGGCATGTCGCATGGTAAAAGCGCCAGGAAAGTAGAAAAGAGAAGACAGGAAGTGCTGCAGGCAATCAGTGATACCCGTTTTGCCATCATGGGCATGCCACCTTATAAGGGTGACAGAAGTTTAAAGGATACAACGGTCGCCTACCTGAAAATGTTAAACAGTGTCTTCAACGAAGATTATGGCAAGATCGTCAACATGGAAGAAATAGCCGAGCAAAGCTATGACCTGATGGAAGCTTATATGCTGGCGCAGGAGAAAGCCAGCGAAAAATTGCAGGAGGCTTCGGGCCGCCAGGTGGAAGTGCAAAAACAATTTGCTGCCAGGCATAATGTTACCCTGGTGGATGGAGAAACAGAAACAGAAGCAAAAATGAAAATTGCCAGCCAGGTGATGAAACATTATAATGAAGTTTATTTGATTTTCTTTAAACCCTACAAACAGGAAGCCTACCTGATGGATGCGATGAATCAGAAAAACATCAATAGCATTGAGCAGAATTTTAATTCACTCGAAAGTTTCGCCGAACAGGGACTGGAGAAATTAAAGGATATGAAAGGCCATAACAGCGATCCTTCATTGATCGTTGCCTGCAGAAATATGCTCAATTTTTATAAGGATGAAGCAAAGAAAAGCACTTCGCTCACTGATTTTTATCTGAAAGAAGAAGGTTTTGCAAAACTCAAGAAACAGTTTGATTCAAAACCCGGCGCTAAAAGAACGCAGCAGGATATTGACCAGTTTAACAAAGCGGTGAATGATATCAATTCGGCTGCCCATAATTTTAATGCGCTGAACAACCAGCTGAATAAAGAACGGGAAACTTTCCTGAATGGCTGGAATAATGCGGTAAAAAAATACCTCGATAATCATGTGCCGATGCAACGGAGGTAGAGTTAAAAAAAGATGTCAATATTTTGAAATGAAAAGTTTTCATTCATGATGCATTCGTTGCACAAGTGGCCAATTTCCGGCCAATCTGCGGCCAATTCGGCCAATCAATTATCTCTTGAGCCAACTTTGAGCCCATTGTGAGCCAACTAAGCCAATTCTATCCGGACATTTAACGGACAATCAACGGTCATTTCGGTTATTTGGTGGCCAATTCGGCCAATTTGTTATCCGCGGCATTTCCGCCATCAACGAGTTTCAGTTCATGCGGGGTCCTCCCAATACTCAATAAAGTAAGCGGTCCCGCCGGGGTTTGGCCCAAGCCAACCCCGGCGAGTGAGGCTCTTCGTAGATTTAGAATTAGAAATGGCTATACGGCGGAAACAGGATGACAGTACCCTCTTCTACTTCTGCACATTTACTTGCTACAACTGGTTACCATTAGTCGATAAGGTAAAAGGATATGACCTGGTGTATAAATGCCCGTCCGACCGGTCGTCCGGGCGGAGTTTGACTATTTAATTAAAGGATCAAGGCTATGGTACTGTAGCTTATGTAATCATGCCGAATCATGTGCATACGATACTTTATTTCCCCGAAGCAGGGTTTAATCTCAATAAGATAATTGGAAACGCTAAGCGGTTCAGGGCTTATGAAATACTAAGCCGGTTACAGCGGTTAAATGAAACAACCCTATTGAGTCATCTTGCCGGTGCCGTGACCGAAAGAGAAAAGAAAAAGGGCCAATTGCATAAGGTGTTTACAGACTCCTTTGATGCCAAAGGCATTTACAATCAAAATTTTTTAACCAGAAGCTTCAATATATACATCGAAACCCTGTGAGTGGTAATTGGAACCTGGTAAAAGATTACACCGAATATGAACATAGCAGTGCTTCATTCTATGAAACCGGATTGGCGAGAGGTTATGAGCCTTTTGATTACCGATTGTTGTAGAGGCTTATACACCGGGGTTGGCTTGGCCAAACCCCGGTGAGACAGAGTCTGATTGTGGTAAAGGGAGACCCCGGAAGGACAAAAATTAGAAGGTCGAAGAATTTTACTGCAACTCCCACTGCATTGACAACTTCCTGTTGTACTTTGTACAGGTGAATAGTCGTATTCCTGTTTGAGGAAAGTCAACTTGAAATTATAACCCAAATATTATGAGAATCTTCGTTTTGGCATTCTTATTCCATTACACGGTAACTGCTATTGCTCAACCCAAACCCGGTTATAAATCCATTTTCATCGAAGATAAAACCTGGGTTGACGCGAAAAATCTTTTAAATGACTCTACCCTGGTGGTAATTCCACTAGGTGCAGCCGCCAAAGAACATGGACCACACTTGTTGCTGAAAAACGACTGGCTAATCACCGATTACCTTACTCAACGAATAGCAAAGGAAGAAAGAGCTATTATATATCCCACTATCAACTATAATTTTTATCCCGGTTTTATAGAATATCCCGGCTCAACTTCTCTTTCAATCGAAACAAGTGTGGATATGCTGGTAAACCTTTGCTGGATCATTTCAAGACAAGGTCCAAAGAGATTCTACATCCTGAACTCTGGCGTTTCAACTACCATGCCACTCAAAATTGCAGCGGAGCAATTGGCAAACATGGGCATTTTGATGATGTACTCCGACCCGCTTTCGTTAATAAAAGATGCAGAATTAAAAGTGAGGCAACAACCCGAAGGCACACACGCCGATGAAATTGAAACATCCATGATGCTATACATGGCTCCCACAACTGTTGATATGACTAAAGCCGCCCGGGAAATTCCAACCATCGAAAAATCCGGGCCATGGTCACCAACCCCGGAAGGAAGAGGTACTTATCACCCTTTGGGAATTTATGGCGATGCAACACTTGCAACCAGGGAAAAAGGAGAAGTGGTTGTTGAATGGTATATTAAAGGTATCCGGGATGATATGAAAAAACTGAGAATTGCATCAGTACCCAAGGTAAATACTTTTGACCCCGCTGCTTTTGTAGGCACTTATGTTGACTCAAGTGAAAAAGAATTGAGTATTGTTTGGCGAGACGATTATCTCTGGATCAAACAACCCGGTCAGCCCGACAGAAGATTGTTTTTTCGTAGCCCCAATAAATTTTTTGTTGGCCTGTTTGGTGAGATGATATTTTTCAGCAATTCATCAGGAAAAATTAATCATGTCTATGCCAATTTACAAAGTGTGGATTATCTTCTCACCCGGAAAAAATAATCGAGGGATAAGTATTTGTAAAGACGATTGTAGATTTTCTTTCTCCGCGAATCTCTCTGTTGCAGTTGAGTGTTGCTGAGGACTTTCAGTTCATGCGGGGTCTCCCCAATTCTCAATAAAAGTAAGCGGTCCCGCCGGGGTTTGGCCCAAGCCAACCCCCGGCGAGTGAGACTCTTCATATATTTAGAATTAGAAATGGCTATACGGCGGAAACAGGATGACAGTACCCTCTTCTACTTCTGCACATTTACTTGCTACAACTGGTTACCATTAGTCGATAAGGTAAAAGGATATGACCTGGTGTATAAATGGTTTGACTATTTAAAGGATCAGGGCTATGGTACTGTAGCTTATGTAATCATGCCGAATCATGTGCATATGATACTCTATTTCCCCGAAGCAGGGTTTAATCTCAATAAGATAATTGGAAACGCTAAGCGGTTCATGCCTGCCGGCAGGCAGGCAGGGCTTATGAAATAGTAGACCGGTTACAGCAGTTAAATGAAACAACCATATTGAATCATCTTGCCGGTGCTGTGACCGAAAGAGAAAAGAAAAAGAGCCAATTGCATAAGGTGTTTACAGATTCCTTTGATGCCAAAGGCATTTACAATCAAAATTTTTTAACCAGAAGCTTCAATATATACATCGAAATCCTGTGAGTGGTAATTGGAACCTGGTAAAAGATTACACCGAATATGAACATAGCAGTGCTTCATTCTATGAACCCGGATTGGCGGGAGGTTATGAGCCTTTTGATTACCGATTGTTGTAGAGGCTTATACACCGGGGTTGGCTTGGGCCAAACCCCGGTGAGACAGAGTCTGATTGTGGTAAAGGGAGACCCCGGTTGGACGAAATATTTTATAGCCGTTCATGAGCCTTTTGAGTCAATTATGGTGCAATTATGATGCAATTGATGCAATTATGGTGCAATTCCTAATTCATAGTACGAGCCGGCACCCTTTGTTTCTGACGACTTCAAAATTCTTTTTTTTACCAGCGATTGCAAATCTCTTGTAGCGGTAATCCTTGCTACACCCAAAATATCCTGATACTCTTTATTAGTTATTTTTCCTTTCTCTTTCACAAACAAAACTGCTTTTATCTGTCTGCCGTTAAGCCCCAACTTTTTCAACTGTTCCTCTGTTAAGATGTTTTTGAAAAGCGTAATACTGAATCCTCCATCCAATTCCTGCATTTCGGGTTCTGGTAATTCGGCCTGTTTACAGGTGTCCAGAATTTTGATAGTACCACGACCCCATGCGTCAATGTAACCTCCTTTGAAAGCAACGTCTGCAATTATTGGGTTCCTCGGTCTTGAAGAATGAGAACGTTTCAATGCAGCTAATGTCAGACCTTCTGGTAAAGTGCCTTCATTCCAGATACTTATTTTGTCGTCATACACACGGATTTGAATGGGTGCTCCCATGTAGTTGCGATGCACCAGTGCATTCAATAACATTTCACGAAGAGCAGGTAAAGGATATTCGCCTTTTTCAATTCGGTGTATCCCTTCAAATTCTATTGAACGGATAAGAAACTTATGATTGAGCTGATTTAAAACTGCCTGCAGCAGTACAATTAAATTCCCTTCTTCTGTTTCCTGAAATTTTATATCTGTATCATCTTGTCCGAACCGTCCAATCTTTACAAAAATGTTCGGATAGAATTTGCCGGGGTCTTTGCCGAATAAAATAATGGCTGCTCTTTTCAATTGACCGTTTTCAGTAAGCCGCAACTTTTCAAATAATTCAGGAATGCTAAGTCCATGATTGTTTTCAGGAAGGCGACCAGCATTTTCAGAAGCAGCAAGAAATGTCTTCACTGCTTTTTCATCAATATCATCAAACGTTGCTCTTTGCTCAACAACATCATCCCATGTTTTACCGGATTTCTTTAAAAGAAATTCATTGAGTGTCGCTCCTGTCAATTCCTGCTTGGTGCTTCCACTTCTATAATAATACCTGCCTCTTACCGAGATGGGGACAGAGTAGGGCTGTGTAATGACTTCAATTAAATGCTTTCCATGCTCTTCATGCAGATTCACTTCCACGGTAATACCCATTGCATTCCTGATCTTATTGGGTATATCATCCATCAATTTCTTGTAATCGGGAACATCAACCACATTGCCATTATCATCTTTACCGATATAAATAACGCCACCATTGGCATTTGCAAATCCACAAATCCATTTCAGGTAATCATCATGCCAGCTTTGTTTGTATTCTATGTTTTGTTGTTCGGGCATTGTTTTTTTTGTATGTCTTGTTCCTCAAAAGGCGGAATGCCGGGTTTAGCGTAGGCTAATCTGCCATTCTGTTCTTCTTAAAATTTTCCGCTTGCTCAAAAATCTCATCATATACTTCGTCTCTTTCAACCGGAATAAGACTCTAAATTATCTGTATTACCTCTGTTAACGAAATTGCTAAATCCCATTACATCAAGAAAGGCGACGAACTTATCTTGAAGATTATCTTTTAAGTTTAATGTTGAAGCGGTCGACATTCTTTAAGGGTTTATAATGCTTATGCAAATACTTTTGTTGTGTGTTCGTACTTATGTCCTACGTAGAGGCGATGGTAAAAAATTGTCAATTTCTGCATCACTAAATGTCAACTCTTCGTTTATTTTAAGTGCTTTTTGTGCATCTCCATAGGCTTTACTAAATGTTCTTGGGGAACCTTTATATGTTTTGGTTAGCTCACCTTGCAACTCGTCACGTTTTAATATTATTTCACTTGGTGTAACAAGTCTTGCTTTCAAATCTGTCAAAAGCGATAAGTATCGTTCTCGTATTTCAAGCAATTCAAGTGCCGCTGTCACATGCTTTTGGATTGTTTCGCCTAAATTATATTCTTTCAAAAAGCTGGTTAGGCCAAATTGGATTGCAGATAAAATCGTACTGACGATTAATGCCCATTGCTGTCCATTAAATACACGAACTAGTAAACCTGTTGTAATTAATGCAGCCAAAATAATTTGAGCATTTTTGATTTGATTGTTTCTCCTTGTTAAAATATCTGCACACTTCTCCTGTGTTTTGTGAGAGTAAACAATTTTACCATAATTCTCTCGCAATTGAGAGTCTAATAATTCATAATCGCTATAAGGGGAATTTTTTTCCATAAATTTCTCTCCATTTAGATTTTGCTGTAGTTTCATATTTCTCTTTCTCAATAGCTTCACGAGAAATATTATAACACCGTAAAGCTTTATACTGAAAGTTGCCTTTAGTATAGACGTATTGCTTGCTACCAACAGCTAACCAGTATTGTTGAGTTTCGCTTTGATTTTTCAGATATTCAAAAAAGTCTCTACTAATCCAATCAAAGTAAGTGTACGATTTACCTTTGTATTGGTAGTCTTTCATGAAGTTATATGCAAGTGTGTCAATTAATAAGCCTCCAATTGGTACATTCCATGTCAATGGCCAATCTGCTTTGTTACAGGCGGTTAAAACAACTATTGAAAAAACTTACAAATCTTATATGAAAGTCAGTATTCCAAAAGTCTTTGTTCAATTGTTTTGTAATTCTTTTGTATCGGTAGGTGATTTTGTCAACGATATCGGTCGACATTCTCAAATTATTATTGAAGGTTTCAAACCAGTTAGAAATGCTCATAGTCTTAGGGTCTTTTTAGCATGACACACAACATGTGCTCGTATGTAAAATACGTTACTAACATTAATACACAATTTTTTCAATTATCTCTTTTCAAGCTACTTAGCCACAAAAACGCTATTCATAAAAGTAGCGCAAATACAATTCACTTTAATAGTAAATTATCCAGCGGATATACAATTTTTGTATCATCGTCACATCAGTTCCCTTTTTCGACAGATGCATGATAAAACTGTGTGGCGAAAAAGTATGATCCTCGCAAGTCCTGGATGCATGCAAAAAAGGGTGTCAGTTTCCCGACACCCTCTCTTTAAAGCTTATTATCATCAATCCATTCGTACTCTAAAATTTCCGCCCTGGTTGTTTTTTTGCATTTCGTCCATCATCTTATTTCTTTCTTTGATAAACTCATCCGGAGTTACTTTCTTTCCTTTGGTTGGTTCTTTGATGGCAGCAATATCTGCTTTGGGAGAAATTTCCACTGCAGTATGTATGGTCCTTCCGTTGTTGGTTTCGAGGCTTAAAATAAGACCCGGTAATTGCCCCTGCACTTCGGGACCAACAGAAACCGGGATATCCGTAGTAAACCAGGCCACAATGGCGGATGTATCATCAACTTCCTTTCGCACCATTTTTCCATTGTCGATTGACATCATCATTCTTTTGCCGATTCGTTGCGAAGTGGCTTTGCGGCAGAGATGATCCAGGATGGTTTTTGTTTCGTCGGTTAGTTTCCAATTACCCCGCCGAATACTATCGGTGATCAAAAATTTTTTATCGAAGAATTCGCGGAGCTCCACTTTTTTTGATTTTTCAAGATCACAGAATGTGACATCATCGGCGCCGCCGCCAAAACCACGAATCATCATTCCTCCACCTCCCGGATTTTCTTCGGGCATTTCATCTTCCATTTGCCGGATGATCATCTGGCTATTGGCAAAATCCATTTCAAACTTATCGGTCCTGGTCCTGGGCATTTCCCGTTCAGGACCAGCATCATCTGCAATCCGAATTTGTAGTTGGACGGTTCGCTGGTATATTACTTTACCTTCTTTTTGCTGTGCCTGCAAGCTGGCCACGGAAAACATTGCCAGTACACAAAAAACTATCTTGTTCATTTGTAGTTGATTTTAAACCGAAGCTACTATACAGGGAAAACACAGTCGGTTAACCAGCCTTGCATTAAGGTTAATAAAGGTTAATGCGGTTTAAAATGCGGCCAGCATTCAATTACATTTGTACAGCAATTAAATGGTATGAACAGACTTCGCTGGCTGGCAATCTTGATGGGTGCGGTTATCCTGGTGATAACCGGCTTCCAGGTGTACTGGCTGAGGGATAATTATAAGCGGGAACAAAAGTCTGTTGAAATAAGAGTGCAATCACTTTTCCGCGAAACGGTCCGGGATATGCAGGATTCTGTTTTGCAAAATAAATTAAGAGACGTACTGAAAGATAGTTCGGTAAAAACCCGATTCCGTAAACGATCACTGGATGGTGATGAGGTCGCTTTACGCAATCCGCCCCGCACCGCACGGGTTTTGAATATTCTCAATAAGCAGCTGTTACGGGATTCATCGAAAGGGAAAAAGGATGTTTTTATTTCACTAAATAAAGACGCAGCATTTCGGAAGAAGGACAGCTCTGGAAAACCTGGAGTCATATTTGATTCATTGCAACCCCGGACAATTGATAAAATGATCGTCGTAACGGATCATCCATCACTGCCTCAAAACCAGGCAAAAAAAGATGAGGTGCGTGAAATTAGCGTAGCAGGTACATTAGCAAAGGACAGCATTGGTAAAAGTAGATCCGGACCCAGCACTATTTATTTTAATACAGGTGACGGGGATAATTTCAGGATCAGGATTGACTCGCTGTTTACTGACTCGATACCCGTAGAAAAAATCAGTTCAGTTTTCAGCAAAAAACTGCAGGAGCAAAACCTGGCTGTTCCATTCACCATTTCGTATCGACCCGAAACGTTTCCCTTAGAAGAAGATTTTTTTAGAAGGGCTCCACCTGTGGATAGTTTCGCAGGCTACAAAATTCAGCTGGGGAATGCTTTTTCTTTTTTGCTCAAAAAAATATCGTTACCTATTCTTTTCTCTGTGTTCCTGGTAGGTCTGACCGTTGCTTCTTTTATTCTTTTATACCGGAGTCTTTTGCGTCAACACAGGTTGGCTCAATTAAAAAATGATTTGATTAGTAACATTACCCATGAATTAAAAACGCCTATTGCAACCGTTGCTGTGGCCATTGAAGCGTTAAAAAATTTTAATGCTATGCAGGATCCCAGCAAAACAAAGGAATACCTCGACATTTCACAGAATGAACTGCAGCGATTGGGATTGCTGGTTGATAAGGTTCTAAAACTTTCCATGTTCGAAAACAAAGAGATGGAGTTAAAGTATGAATTGTTTGACCTGGAAGAAGTGGTGAACGAAGTGGTGGCATCATTGCGGTTGCAACTTGAAAAATACAATGCCAGGATCGTTGTGAATACCGAAGGCAACCTGCTTATCAAAGGCGATCGCACACATTTGCTAAGTGTTGTATTTAACCTGCTGGACAATGCTTTAAAATATAGTAAGGGCAATACTGCCATACAGGTCGATATTAAAGAACAGGAAAATGTGATTGAGTTAAAAATAACAGACAATGGTATCGGTATCCCGGCCGAATACCGGGAGAAAATATTCGAAAAATTTTTCAGGGTGCCGACAGGTGATACACACAATGCAAAAGGACATGGTTTGGGGTTAAGCTATGTGGCAAAGGTGATTCAGCGTCACCATGGTTCAATTGATGTGAATAGTCACGAAGGCCTGGGAAGCACGTTCACCATCCGACTACCGAAAACAGCTAACGCATAAAAAATATAAATGGCGACAACAAAAATTTTCTACGTTGAGGATGAGCTATTCCTTGGGAAAATAGTTAAGGAAAGCCTTGAAAGCCGCGGCTTTGAAGTGGTGATGGAAAGCGATGGCGCCAAAGCGACAGCAGCATTTAAAAAAGTTCTTCCGGATGTTTGTGTGCTGGATATAATGTTGCCCAATAAAGATGGTTTTGCCATTGCCGATGAAATAAGGGAATTGAATGAAGAAGTGCCGATCATCTTTTTAACGGCGAAAACTCAAACCGAAGATGTAGTAAAAGGGTTTACACTGGGCGCCAATGATTATATCCGCAAACCTTTTAGCATGGAAGAGTTGATTGTCCGCATACAACATGCGTTGCGGCATAAAGCGGCACCGAATCAAAAAATCATGGGAGACTCAGTGATGATAGGCAGGTATAACTTTCAGTTGAACCGCCAGCTACTCAGTAATGGGAAAGAGGATCGCAAGCTGTCATACCGGGAGAATGAATTATTGAAGTTATTATACGAAAACCGGGACAAGATCATTGACCGCAAGGACATCCTGAATTTGCTTTGGGGAAATGATTCGTTTTTCAACTCCCGCAATTTAGATGTTTACATCACCAAACTCAGAAGCTATTTAAAAGAAGACCCTTCATTGGAAATTATCACGATCAAGGGAATAGGCTACCGGTTTGTGGCCCCCTCCCGATCCCGATAAAAACGTCGGGACCACCATCGCTCTTACCTCGCTTTGCGAAGAAGTATTTAAATAATCATAAAGAATTTTAAGGAAGCAGGCTTTGTGGGTTAGCAAGCCTCCCCTTTGGGGGGAGGTTTGGAGGGGGCCTCTGCTTCCCTCGCTTCTATCTCATATTTATTATTCGTGTAGCCATTACGAATACTTTCCCAGGTATATAGAAAAATAAAACGAATGAATCCATACCGTTGAAACTGCTCAATATGTTTTAGCTCGTGAAGCAGCCAATTTTTGTTCTCCAAAAATTCCTCCCGGCAAGTGTTATGCAGGTGAATAGTCTTGCCGATCACAATAGCGACCTTTTTGCTGCCCAGTTTTAACGCAGCCAGCCTGGCGATAAATGATTTTTCTTTAATATGGTAAGGTGTCAACAAAATTTTAGTGAAAGGCTTTGCACATATGAAGATGCACTAAGGTCAACAATGGTTGCCGATTGATTTTTTTGTACTGGACTATTCTACTTTTGTAATCCAAAAAATCGGGCAGGCATGGCATTAGCAAAAGCAGTTTCGGCAACACGGATTTTTAACGGTGAGATATGGCTTCGTGACCATGCGATATTAAGCGAAGGGGATAGGATAACCGCGGTAGAGCCCATTTCATCATTGCCCGATTCTATAAAAATTGAACACTTTGGTGGCTCGCTTGTTCCGGCTTTTATTGATTTGCAGATTTATGGTGCTTATGAAAAATTGCTGGCTGTATACCCGGAAGCTGACTCCCTTTTTAAACTGAATGAATATTGCCGCAAAGGTGGAGCGGTTTATTGCCTGCCAACTGTTGCTACGAATGCCTACAAGGTCTTTCACCAGTCTATTGATGCAATCCGGGATTATTGGAACCAGGGTGGAGAGGGAGTGTTGGGTATTCACCTGGAAGGCCCCTGGATCAACCCGGTAAAAAGAGGGGCACACATTGAATCACTGATTCATTCACCCACTGTACAACAGGTGAAGGATCTGCTGGAATATGGAAAAGGGGTGATCAAAATGATTACACTGGCTCCCGAAGTCTGCAGCCAGCAAGTAATCGATTTGATCCTTTCGTACAACGTTGTTATTTCAGCGGGACATAGCAATGCCAGCTATGAGCAGGCTATTCATAGTTTTGAAAACGGAATTACCACTGTCACACATTTATACAATGCTATGAGCCCTTTGCAACACCGGTCGCCGGGGTTGGTAGGGGCAGCTATGGATCACGGGAAGGTAATGTCCAGCATTATACCAGATGGTCACCATGTTGATTATGCAGCTATCCGCATTGCTAAAGAAGTGATGAAGGAAAGATTATTTTTTATAACGGATGCGGTAACGACGACCGACAAAGGTGGGTACCAGCATTACCTGGCTGGTGATAAATATGAAGCGGGTGGAATATTAAGTGGTTCAGCTTTAACGATGGTAAAAGCTATACAAAATTTAGTGAATCATGCAGGCATAGAGCTGAACGAAGCTCTCAAAATGTGTAGCCTCTACCCGGCAAAAGTGATGGGCCTGGATAAAGAATTAGGAAAGATTGAAAAAGGCTACCGGGCTAAAATGGTTTTATTAAATCAGGAGAATGATGTTGTTCAATTAATAGATTGAAACGATTTTGGTAAATAATGACCAGGAATGACTGATGAATACTTTCATAAAAGAGGTTTATTGTGAATATTAGTTTACCCCACCTTAATTAAGCCGACTAAATTGAGTGCGGACGGTATCGAAACTGCAATAAAGATTGATACGTGAAGAAGTCTTGTTGACCAGGTTGATCCGGTTATAGAAGTAAAGCGGTATGTAGCCGAAAGTTAAGAATTTTGCGCTGTTGATCATCCATGAGTAATACGCTAATAGACGGTTAGTGGTATTCTGTATTGAAATTAATGTTGTAATTTCAATATGTCCTTCTACCCACCACCATGGCTCGCCAGCAATAGTAGCATTATATAACAACATTCCGGTTGTATAAATGACACGATGATTTGGATGGCAACGCAAATTTTCCGCCACCGGTTTTGTTGTTGATCAATAGCCGTTGAAAAAAATATCGCTATGGCTGATATATTTATTAGCTATTCGAGTGAGGATAAAACCAATGTAAAACTAATTGCAGAGCTGCTGGAGCGGCATGGCTGGAGCGTTTGGTGGGACCGTGATATACCACATGGCCGGCCATTTGATACGGTGATCGAAGAAGAACTGACCGCTGCATTTTGTGTTATTGTGATCTGGACTAAACGCTCCGTGGCATCGGAGTGGGTAAAGAATGAAGCAAATGAAGCCTTACAGGCGGGCAAATTGGTTCCTATTTTATTAGAAAATGTTCCCCTCCCGCTTGCATTCAAACGAACCGAAGCTGCACTGCTGATGGATTGGAAAGGCGAGTTGGACCATCATGAGTTGCCTTTGTTATTTAGCTCTATTGAGCAAATCATTCAAAAGAATAAAACAAAAAAGGGAGTTTCCGAAGATAAACCAAAAGCCAGTGAATGGAAGTTAAACGAAAAGCTGATCAATCCCTCCGCCGCTAAAGGATATATTGCGATTGCTGTCATCGGGTTTATTGTTTCCTTATTCGCCATTTACTATTATTTAAATTTTATACAGGGCAAGGTAAATGACCAGGCGGATCAACGGGTTTTTTATCTCATTCTAATCGTTTTTGGAATAGCTGCCAGTGCGGTCATCTTTGGCGTGATGAACTCCTACGCAACACTGAGAGGAGAAAAATTCAATACAAAGTTTAAGCTTGCCGGTCCTATTGTAGGCGTAGTACTTACAGTTTTCGGTGGCTTTTATCTTCCTCATCGTGATGCTGTGAAAACAATAACCATCAGGGTTTTTGATAAAAAGAAAAATCCTGTCACGCAAGGCGATGTAAAAGTTTACCTGAAAGAATATATCCGCAACCAATCAATCGATAAAATGGGACAGGCATTATTTACCGGTATTCCTGCCGGAGCATCGGAAAGCAAGATAAAAATCGAAGTTTCGAGCCCGGGCTATGCCACCAGGCAGTTTGATACGGTCATGAATCGCTCCGGTGTTATTGAGCTGACCTTACCGCTTACGGCGGTAGTATTTATTTCCGGCCAGGTGAAAAGAGCGAATGAAACACCCATCGGTGATGTGGAGATTAATGTCGACGGAACAAGGTATGTTGCGCATTCTATTTCCAATGGAACTTATACGCTCCGGCTTGAGGAATATACACTTGGCGATGAGATAACGATCACCACTACCCATGAAGGTTTTGAAGACAAAACAAGAGCCATCCGCATCAATTCGCCGGAGATCAGGGATGTTGACTTTGTATTGAATCCGATAAATCATTAAACAATCTTATCATGAAAAAATTTTTTTACCTCGCAATGCTCCTGCTATTGTATGATGCTGCAACCAGCCAGGACCTGATCATAAAAGGAAGGATCAGGTGCATCAATCAAACTCCTAATTCTACCAAGGGTGCTGAAAACGTAGTGGTGGTTCCCACTTTTATGCCATCCCGGTCCGCCATTACGGCCTCGAGTCCTTCGGGTTATTTTGAATTTAATACCAAAACAGATCTGCAAAAACTGCAGGACAAGCAGGTGAACATTAATCTCATTTCCCGCTGCAGTAATTGTAAGGATATGGTAAAAAGAATATTTATTTCCGAGGACCAGGACCGGCAAAACAGGGATGACAGCAAATCCTACGTAACGATCAAAAAATGGATGGTAGAAAAAAATTGTAAAGAAGTGGAGTTGTCTTCATTTAAAGCAGATAGTGTTTTAAATGTCGTAATGAAGCAGCCTGATGTAAAATTGAGTGAGTTAGGAAATGCAACGGCTGTGGCTGGAACACCTGCGTTGTTGAATTTGTTGACTACACTCGCAGCCGCTGGTCCTATTGCTGCCGGAGGAACTTTTCGGGCAGTAACATTGGTGCCCGGAAAAATAAATTATGGAGAATTTCTTTTTGCCTCCCCTTTATTTCATAGTGGGAATACAGGATTTAATTTTTCTCCCAATCGTGACTTATCAGAAACCGTTTTTTGGAACCCTGCTGCGATGGTAAGCAATAAAAAATACCATAACATTAGTTTATCGACCAATGTAAAAAACAATGCGAAGCTTTCAGGTTTTATTAAACTGCAAGATAAATTTAGTATGGGCGGTGGGGCTATTTTTACAACGCAAGATGAGTTCCGTACTGTGTTTTATAATGATGATCCTGATAACGGAAATGGTCCTACAAGGATTGATTCAGTAAAAATGAAATTAACAGAATATGCTGTATATATTAGCCCGGCGTATAAGATAAATAATCAGATAAGCATTGGGGTTTCTGTAAAATCGCTATGGCAGGATTTTACCATCCCGGATTCCCTTCAGGTACAGCCCGGAACGTTCGGAGAATTTTTTGACAGCACGATAAAGGAACAAAAATTTGATGTTGATTTTTCAATATTGTATAAAGTCTCTAAATCATTTCAGATTGGTCTTAATGCCATGAACCTTGCAGGTGCAAAATTGCACGCGGAGGCATTCGCACCTGATCAAAAAAATATCCCTTTGCAAAATCAACGTTCTTTTGGTCTCGGGCTTTGCTATAAATGGCAGCGGTTCAACTTTGGCGCCGATCTTTTATTTACCGAAGATGATTTTTATGATGCGGCTTTCGGTGTCAATTATGTTCCATTTAACGATGCCCTGATTTCCGCCGGCATCGCAGTGAAGCAATTGAGTTATTCATTTGCCATAAGACTAAAACACTTCCGCCTTGCTTATATTGATGACAATGATTTTTTGATAAATGAAAAAAGAAAAGGTAAATCAGGAGTATTGAATGGAAGGTTGTACGGTGGTTTTTCTTTTAGTTTTTAGCAAGTCAACATTTTTTCAGCCTTACTTCGGCAAAGGATTTTTCAGCACATAGACGGCAGCTTTTTCTTCCAGCCTGTCATAAACAAAATTGTTTTTTTCAAGCAATTTTACCGACCGGCTATTTTCGGGATCAAGAATGGCTTCTATGATGTGAAGTTTCATTTGTTCAAATCCATATAGTATCACTTTGCTGATCGCTCCCCACATAAGTCCCTTACCCTGGAAGTCGGGATGCATCACATAACCTATTTCGGCCTTTTTATTTCCTTTAGCAATGTTCCAGAAGCAAATGGTGCCGATCAGTTGTGGCTGATCTTTTAAACAAATGCCCCAGTATACACAATCGTTGTCAATAATCTTGCGGATAAATGCCCGGGCGTCTTCAATATTATTAGCTTTTGGAGCCACCAGGTATTTCAATACCCGTTCATCAGACCGGAGGAAGAAAATTTCATTGTCATCATCGGATCTTAAATGTCGCAGTGAAAGCCGCTCCGTTTCTAAAACCGGGAATGGATTGAAGTTGAAACCTTTCATAATCAACCTGGCTGTTGTACTTTAAGATTCTCTACAATTCTTTGCATGGTCAGAACCGCTACCTGGTAATCCTGTTCGGTAATACCAGACATGATTTTTTGGCGAAAAGTCTTTTGTTGTTCAAAACATTGCTGGTGCAATTTTTTTCCTTCGGAGGTTAAAAACAGAATATCGTCCTTTACTTCAATCAAGTTGTCGTCGGCAAGCTTCAATAAAATTTGTTCAAGGCCTTCCTCATTTGCAAATGGACTCAAAAGACTGAATAAAGCCGCCTTTTGAAGAGAACCATTTTCATGAATACTGTTTAACACCTGCCAGCCGGTTCGTGTAATGCCTGTATTGGAATGAATGGCATCTATTCCCGCTGTCAAAAGATTATCAGCTTCTTTTATCCAATACCCAATAGGTAATTTCTGCGGTTGCATTGTTGCTGGCATTTAATGCTGTAATGTATATTTTTTAAATCAGACGGTAACCCGCCCATAAATAAAAAAAGAGCCGGTGTCGCGGCTCCTTCAAAAATTTTGTTTTTTCAGTGATAGTTAGTTTCCCTGGCTTTTGCTGTAGTTGATCATCCATTTGATGCCGAACTTGTCGGTAAAGCTGCCGAAATAATCACCCCAAAACATATCGGCCATCGGCATCTCCACTTCGCCTCCGGCCGATAATGCATTGAAAAGTTTGTCAGCTTCTTCTTTACTCACCGGGTGAAGCGATACGTATACATTGTTGCCGACATTCAATTTATGACCCGCAGACGGAATGATATCAGAAGCCATCAGGATGTCGCCGCTGTCGTTGATAGGCAAAGACACATGCATGACGCGGTTTTTTTCTTCAGCCGGCAGCTCTCCGCAGCCGGGTGCATCACCCATGCGGTGTATCCCACCAAGGAACTCGGTGCCAAATACAGATTTATAAAAATTAAATGCGGCTTCCGCAGTGCCATCAAAATTGAGATAAGGATTCATTTTTGCCATACAATCATTTTTAATAGTTAAGAATTTAGTTCAAATTAAGGCTTATAATCAGGAATACTACCCGCTTGTTTCGGTTAGTCGCTCCGCCGATCAAATTTAGAGAGGGGCAAACTGTAACAGCGATGGTGATGGCGACATTTTAGAGGGTTAAAAACGACAATGCCGGGAATTGGGCTCCCGGCACTGCTTATCTCTTTTTTTATGGATTAAATTGGAATTACCCGGTTAAACTATAAACTCATCAGGCGACGGTTCCTTCGGCGATTGTTTCTTCCTTTTTCCATTGTTTGTTATCCATCACAAAAGTGCCGAACGGAAGAATAGAAGCAATAAATGACCTGGATAACCATGCCCAGTCTTTCTTAAACTCCTTCTTCACTTCCCATGCCATTACTACAAATGCAACGAACAAAAGGCCATGTATGCCACCAATGATCGTAACTCCTATTGGCCAGTTTGCGAGATATTTTAATGGCATTGCTATCAATAATAAAACAAGAAAGGAAACACCCTCTGCCAATGCGATTTTTCTAAACCAATTGTATGTTTTTGTTGATTTCATTAACTATATGTTTTTATTAAGTTCATTTGTCCATTGAATAGCGAGGGGTTCTTCTTTTTCTACTGCTATTTTTAAATATTGTAAAGATTGCTGATGTTCGCCTTGTTCAAAAAGAAAGCGGGCATAATAATATTCCAGAAAGTCAACCGGCTGAGTAATATTATCCATAGCCTTTTGAAAATATTCCCTCGCTTTTGTTGTTTCTTTTCTTTTTTGATGATATAAAGCGAGGTTCCTGTAAGAATAAGCCCGGTCATTGTTATTTGTTTCCAATGCAAGGGTAAGGTAATGTTTTCCGCTGTCCGTATCTCCTAGCATAATGAATGCAAATCCTATATTGTCATATGCATACGCAAACTCCGGGTTTGTTTCGAATGCCTTTCTAAAGTATTCAATGCTTTTGGCGAATTCGTTTTTCCAGAGCAAATTGTAACCGATGTTATTATAAATTGTAGCTATCAAGGGTGTATCTGCGGTAAGGAAAAGAGATTTTTGATAAGTTTCAATTGAAGAATCAAAATCTTTTGCATCATACTCGTTTTGTGCCTGCTTAAATAAAGTTTTAGCCATTAATTCTTGCTTATTGAAAGCAGGGTTACCTTCTTTACCGATATACTCAATCGCTTTTTGAAATTGATTTCTTATTTCAGTGGGCAAAAATTTTTCCCAGTCTGGCCTTTTTTGTTCTGTCATATCGCTGTGCAGAGCAAGGCTATACGCCATAACAGGTATGGGCATGGGAGAGATATATTTCCAGCTTCGTTCCCAGAATCCATCGGTTTCCATCCCGACATCAGTCATTGTTTGAGAAAGGATCAGTCCCCATCCTGTGTAAATCCCTATGAGGTAGAACAGCAGGTGATATTCTTCATTTCCTATCCATTCACTATCTGTACCTCCCATTTTGATCTGGATAAAATGGAATATAGAATTAAAAACCAGTCGCTTTGGATTATTTAAAAGAGATTTTGAGAAATGTAATTTGTAATGAGGATTCGAATTTATTGATATTACCTCAAGCTCACACTCGAATGGATTTCCTTGTATTTCATAGGGAGTTCCATGCGAATCTCTTATATCTTCTTCTACGTTGAAAGAAATAATAGTTGGATCAATGACAAACAAATTGCAGAGATCCCTAATGAGGGGTTCAATCGCTGCTGATTTTTGTCCAATGGCATTGGGGAAAAACTCTTGTGTAAAAAGAACCGGAGAAAAATCAGGATCGGGATAACCATAAAATTCTTTCAGCCATGTAAAGTTTTCATGCACCCATTCTTTGTCGGCATCGGTAATAAAAAAATTGTTCTTTTTAGCCACAAAGAATAGGGTTTAATAATTCACCACCTGTTCTTCTATCGTTTCCGGAATTTCCCTCCACTCATATTGTTGGTTGCGCAACTGTGGTTCAAAGCCGGCCTCACGAATGGCCTGCTGAATAGTTTTATAGGTAAACCGATGCGGGGCGCCGGCCGCACTCACCACATTTTCTTCAATCATGATGGAGCCAAAATCGTTAGCGCCACTATGAAGGCATACCTGTGCTGTTTGTTTGCCCACTGTCAGCCACGATGCCTGTATATTTTTTATATTGGGCAGCATGATGCGGCTTAAAGCGATCATGCGGATATATTCATCAGCCGTTGTGAGATTATGTACGCCTCGGATCTTTGCCAGCAAGGTGTCTACATCCTGGAAGGTCCAGGGAATAAAGGCAAGAAAACCTTTTGCATCAGCCGGTTTGCGGCTTTGCACTTCTCTTATTTTCACCAGGTGCTCAAACCGTTCTTCAATGGTTTCCACGTGGCCGAACATCATGGTGGCAGACGTAGTGATATTCAGTTTATGGGCCTCATGCATAATGTCGAGCCATTCCTGTGCGCCACATTTTCCTTTCGAAATAAGGCGGCGTACACGGTCTACCAATATTTCAGCACCGGCTCCCGGCAATGAATCCATGCCAGCTTCCTTCAATGCCGTCAGCACTTCTTTATGCGTACCTGCCTTGCCGGCCGGCCGGCTTTTTTCGAGCTTGGTAATATGTGCTACTTCGGGTGGTCCGAGTGCATGCAACTTGATGGTGGGAAATTCATTTTTTATCTGGCGAAACGTATCAACATAAAACTGCAGCCCAAGTTCAGGATGATGGCCGCCTTGCAACAGTAGCTGGTCGCCGCCATACCTTAGCGTTTCTTCAATCTTTTTCCTGTAGACTGGCATTTCGGTGATATAGGCTTCGGCATGCCCGGGAATGCGAAAAAAATTACAAAACTTGCAGTTGGCAATACAAACATTGGTCGTATTTACATTGCGGTCGATTTGCCAGGTCACCTTACCATGTGGCACCTGTTTTTTTCTTAGTTCATCCGCCACAAACATCAGGTCAGTAAGTGGCGCATGATGATAGAGATAAACACCTTCCTCTACAGATAGAAACTCAAACTTCGATGCACGGGCCAACAGATCAGGTAATTCCATTTTCATTTTTTTTACACGCTGCCTGGAAAATATACCGGTGTTTATCTTTCAGGTAAACCGGCCTGCAAAAATACAACGCTATAACAAGAAATAAGATGAACGGTTTTGTTTTAGCAGGCCAAACAACTAAATTTATTGGAACATGAGCGGCTTTGCGTCATTTTACCCATTCTGCTTGTCTCACAAAACATTGATTACAGTCGAAATTGCCGATATCACCATATGAAAAGGAGAAAACTAAAGTTATTTATCGTGCTGCTGCTGTCCGTATCATTTGCCAGTGCTCAGGAGGAGTTTATAGAACCAACTTCCAGGACGCTAACTACCATTCCATTTACGCAGCTGACCGGGGGTGTAGTGATATTACAAGCCCAACTGGATGATTTTCCCGATACGCTTAATTTTATTTTGGATAGTGGGAGTAGCGGCATCTCACTCGACTCAACCACGGTAGCTTATTTCAAATTAAACCCGGAAGCTTCTGACCGCACTATCCGTGGTATAGCCGGTATAAAAAAAGTAGGGTTTTTATATAACCGAAAACTTCGCTTCCCCAATCTCACGGTTGACAGCTTAAATTTTCATGTTAATGATTATTCCGTGCTCACCAGTGTATATGGTGAACAGATCGACGGCATTATCGGGTTTTCATTATTGAGTCGTTATATTATAAAAATTAATTATGATAGTCTTAAAATAAATATCTGCAGCAAGGGTACCATTAAATATCCACGCGGCGGTTATCTTTTTAAACCAATCATCAGTACGCTACCCGTTCAATTTGGAAGGATCAAAGATGAGGGGACATTCCAGGCCCGTTTTTTACATGATATTGGCGCCGGTGTTTGCCTGATGCTTTCTGAAGATTTTGTCAACGACAGCGCATTAATACAGAAAAAAAGAAAACTATGGCCCAAAGATGGGGAAGGAATAGGTGGGAAAGTAAGCATGAACCTGACGATCGTGAAAGAATTTAAGTTGGGTCCTTACAGGTTTCGGAATGTGCCCACCTATATTTTTGATGATGCTTTTAATGTCACTTCTTATCCATACCTCGCTGGTTTGATCGGCAATGATTTGCTGCGACGGTTTAATGTGATCTTCAACTACCCGAAAAGAGATATTCACCTGGTCCCGAATTCGCACTACCGTGATCCCTTTGATTACTCTTATTCCGGCATTGAACTGTATTATATTGATGGCCGGATAGAAATGGGTAGCGTAGCTAAAGGCTCCCCTGCCGAACTGGCCGGTATTAAACAAGGCGATATCGTTATTTCAGTGAATAATGACATGTCTCAAAATTTTAGCAGATATAAAACTGCGCTGCTTGCACCAAATACGAAAGTCAAGCTCATCCTGCGCCGCGGTGAAGAGTTGATTCAAGCCGAGATGAAGGTGAAAAGTATATTTTAATTAAAACATCGGTCCTGGTTGGCCTCCATTTAACATCGCAAACTATTCAATTGTTTATCCGTTGAGTTTAATACTTTTGAGACCTTGTATTTAAAGGTTTAAACTTTCTTTTTTACCCGCTGTTATCAAGCTATGATTCAATTTGAAAAATTTACGTTGGCCAACGGATTGCGTGTCATCGTTCATCGTGATGAGTCAACCCCTATGGCCGTGATGAATATCATGTATGATGTTGGTGCAAGAGATGAGGATCCGAATCGAACAGGATTTGCCCACTTATTTGAGCATTTGATGTTTGGAGGTTCTGTCAACATTGAAAACTATGATGAACCCTTGCAAATGGCCGGTGGGGAGAACAATGCATATACTACGAACGATCTTACCAATTATTATTTACAAATCCCCGCGGAGAATATTGAGACGGGTTTTTGGTTAGAAAGTGACAGGATGTTATCCCTTGCCTTTGGCGAAAAAAGCCTCGAAGTGCAACGTAAGGTGGTGGTGGAAGAATTTAAGGAACATTATCTCAACAAGCCTTACGGAGACGCCTGGCACAAGATGCGGGAACTGGCTTATAAAACACACCCCTATCGTTGGATGACCATCGGTAAGGAACTCTCACATATCGAAACAGCGCAGCTCGATGACGTAAAGAAATTTTTCTTTAAACATTACCGGCCTGTGAATGCAATCCTGGTTGTAGCGGGCAACGTGACGGTAGAAAAAGTGAAAGAGCTGGCAGAAAAATGGTTTGGCGATATACCTGCCGGTGAAAAATATGAAAGAAACATTTTGCCGGAACCTGTACAAAATGAAGAAAGAAGGCAGACTGTAAAAGCAGATGTGCCATTGGATGCTTTTTATAAATGCTGGCACATATACTCAAGGCTCGACAAGAGATATTATATCGCCGATTTGCTGTCAGAAATTTTAAGTGGGGGTGGTTCATCACGATTATACCAGGCATTGGTAAAAGAAAAACAATTCTTCAGTAATATCGAGTGTCATCATTTCGGCAGTACGGATGCCGGTTTGCTTGCCATTGAAGGAAAGCTGGTGAAAGGCGTAAAGATTGAAGACGCTGAAAGAGCAGTAGAAGAAGTCTTAGAACAGTTAAAACAAAACCCTGTAACACAGGCAGAATTGCAAAAGGTAAAAAACAAAACCGAAAGCATGATCGCCTTTGAAGACATGAGTGTGATGAACCGGGCCAATAGTCTTGCCTATTACGAATTGTTGGGTGATGCAGAATTAATGAACACAGAATTGGGAAAATATGCAGCTGTTACTGTGCAGGATATTTTAGATGAAAGCCGGAATATATTCAGGAGGGAGAATAGCAATACTCTCTATTACTGCTCCGGGGATTAAATTGTATTTTTGAATAAATAACTATTGTATGCTTACAAAAGAGAAGATAATTCAAACCATAGAGGCAATGCCTGAGGATGAATTTGTGGAGATAGAAGTATTATTGGAAAGGTTGATCCTGCTCGAAAAAATAGAAAACGCCGAAGAAGATATTAAAGCAGGCAGAGTTTATACAAACGAGCAAATGAAAGAAATAATTAAAGCATGGTTTCCATCATCTGGTCAGAATCAGCAAACAGCGATTTAATTGATATTAAGGAATATGTTTCATTGGATTCTGTTTTACAAGCCGGATTGTTGGTAGAAGCCATCTATACTAAGGTTCAAATTCTCACAAAATTTCCAGAAATAGGAAAACCTGTTCCGGAGCTTCCAGGCAACCAATACCGCGAATTACTTTTTAAAAAATATAGGATTATCTATAGATTTTCGCATCCGGATATTTTTATTTTATCCATACATCACAGTGCACGGCTTTTAAAAAACAATCCGCATTTAAAAGATTTATTACAATAAATATGGTCAACAGAACACTGGCGCCAAAAATAGTTGATGCAGTTAATTTCGACCTGCATTTAAAGCCCTATAAAAAAATTACGTTAAAGAATAATATAGATGTCTATACCATCGAAGCAGGAGCAGAAGATGTAATGTTGGTGGAATGGGTGTATTATGCCGGTAACTGGTATGAAGATAAAAACCTGGTAGCCGCTACTACCAACCTGATGCTGAAAAACGGAACCTCGAAAAAAACAGCTTTCCAGATCAATGAGCATTTTGAATACTATGGTTCCTATCTCAACAGAACTTGCCATAGCGAAACAGCTTCCGTGACGCTGCATTGTCTTACCAAACATATACAGGAATTATTACCGGTAGTAAAAGAGTTGCTTACCGATTCTATTTTTCCCGAGGAGGAGTTGGCCATTGCAAAACAGAATATGAAACAACGTCTGCGGGTGAATTTGAAAAAAAGTGATTTTGTTGCGGGCAGACTGATCGATGTCTATTTGTATGGCGAACAACACCCCTATGGCCGCTTCAGCAAAGAAGAAGACTTTGATGCACTGACCAGGGAACAGTTACTTGATTTTTATAAAAAATATTACCAGCAGGGAAAACTCGTCCTATTTGTTGCTGGTAGATTACCCAACAATTTAGAAGAATTGCTCAATGAGCATTTTGGTGATCTGACCAATCAACCGGTGACAGAAAATCAGTTTGCCATCCATCCTGCCGCCGAAAAAAACTTCCGCATTTCAAATGATCCAAAAGGGGTACAGGGCTCTATTCGGATAGCAAGGCCGTTTATAAATCGTCACCACCCTGATCACACGAAGGCCCAGGTGTTGAATACTGTGTTTGGCGGATTCTTTGGCTCAAGGCTGATGGATAATATCCGGGAAGACAAGGGATATACGTATGGCATACACAGCTATTTTCAAAATCACCTGCATGATGCGGCCTGGATGATCAGTACAGAGGCTGGCAAAGATGTGTGTGAGGCTACCATTACCGAAGTGTATAAAGAAATGAAAATATTGCGGGAAGAGCTGGTAGAAGAAGATGAATTGTTACTGGTTAAAAATTTCCTGATCGGAACCGTGTTGGGCGACCTCGACGGACCTTTTCATATCATTGCACGTTGGAAGAATATTATCCTGAACAACCTGGACGAAAATTATTTTTATCATTCTATTGATACGATCAAAAATATTTCGGCTAAAGAATTGCAGGAACTCGCTAATAAATATTTATTGCCAGAGAATTTTTATGAATTGGTGGTGGTTTAAGAGCTGGTTTGTAATAAAATAGTTTATCAATTTCTAAGTTTCGCGGCTCGTAGCTCGGTGCTCATGGCTTTTTCAGGGCATTTTTTCAACAATAGGATCTAATCTTCTTTTCAATTTACTGCCCGGTGTAAAGCGTTTGGCCAGTGTAATTTTAAATTCACCTGTTTTTACACTGTATTCATGATTGGAAGATTTTCCTTTTGCATCAGTAGAGTTATGTAGCCACGATAGGGTAGCGGCCCACTCCTCACTGTTATAACCAGCAACGGCCCGCAATGTTGCATTCGGGCTGATGGAAGTTCGGTTAGCCGATCCTGTAGCCGACACTTCTTTTACCATGCTAATATCGCCATTGATGGTTAGGCTGCCGGTAAGGAAAAGGTTTTCCTGCCATACGGCTGTGTAGGCGTAACCAGCGCCGGGCCCCAATTCCAACAGTCTCACCCGATGGATTCCCTGTTGCGGATAATATGCATTTAAATGCGATGGGACCAATGCACTATCTCCTTTCATCGTTCCATAATATATTTCAGCACCGATCAACACCGAGCCGGCTGATTTTTTTTGCCATTCATTTTGTAAGAACCCGGCACGATAAGAAAATCTTTCACCATTCAATAAACGATAGGCCGAAGCTCCTAGCAAGTTTACTTTTATGTCCGGCCGTTTATAATAATTTTTATCCGCCGTTCCCTCGGGGCCACCGAGTGAAAGATAATAACCTTTATAAAATTGTGCATAGACATCCGTTACCCAATCACGGGTATAAATATGTGTTTGGAAGTCGAATGAACGGGTTTTGCCTTTTTCTTCCTTATTGGGATTCAGAAAACCAAAGCCTGACCCAAAACTTAACGACAGGGATTTATAGCTCGCATTAATACCCATGGTGGTTAAACTATTGGGACGATAGCGCAACGACTGTATTTCGTTTGGCGCTTTCATAATAAGTGAAGTGTATTTTTTAGCAAGATAAAGCCGTGTTGTCAGCTGTTCTTCAAACGTAGTGTAATATTGATCGTCGGCATTGACACTACCGGTTTGGGCAAATGCATATTGAGCAGCCAGCAATAAAAATCCTACACTCAGTTTCTTCAGTTGGTTTAACATAGTTGCCAGGGTTAATAAACGAATTGTAAGATAACCAAAAAATAATGCCGGATTTATGTGGGAGCGGTTTAATTTGATATTATGTCTTCGGAGTCATAAGAATATTAGATAGTTTTATGAGATTCATACCGCCCCTTTAGGGGATGGGGGCTAATTTTGTAATCATTGAAATTCGCAGTATGGCCTTTGACAGAAAAAACTTATCCAACGACCAGCTTATCCATTTCTACCACAGCATTCTTTATCCCCGGATGATAGAGGAAAAGATGCTGATCCTTTTGCGCCAGGGAAAAATCTCCAAATGGTTTAGTGGCATTGGCCAGGAAGCAATAGCGGTGGGAGCTACATTAGCGCTGGATGAGGATGAATGGATTATGCCGTTGCATCGCAACCTTGGAGTATTTACTACCCGCAACATGCCATTAAGTAAATTATTCATGCAATGGCAGGGCTCTCAACAAGGCTATAGTAAGGGAAGAGAAAGAAGTTTTCATTTTGGTAGCAGCGAGCATCATGTGTGTGGCATGATCTCACATTTGGGTCCCCAGTTGGCGATTGCAGATGGCGTGGCGCTGGCACATAAACTTCGCAACGCTTCGAAAGGTTCAGCATTAAAAGTCGCCCTGGCTTTTACGGGCGAAGGTGGTACAAGTGAAGGCGATTTTCACGAGGCGCTGAATGTAGCAGCGGTGTGGGATTTACCCGTGATCTTTTTAATTGAGAATAATGGTTATGGTTTGAGCACACCAACCACTGAGCAGTACCGCTGTATCAGCTTAGTGGATAAGGCAAAAGGCTACGGCATGGAAGGCGTGCAGATAGATGGCAATAATCTGCTGGGTGTATATGATACCATCAAAGGTGTAAGAGAATATTGCATCAAGTATCAAAAACCATATTTAATAGAAGCCATGACCTTCCGCATGCGTGGACATGAGGAAGCGAGTGGTACCAAATATGTTCCTCAAAATCTGTTTGAGTTGTGGGAGAAAAAAGACCCGGTAAAAAATTATGAGCAATATCTTCTGAAGGAAAATGTTCTTTCTGCCGAGGATATAGAAAATATTAAAAACGATCTCAAAGAAAAGATAGAAGCAGAATTAGCTATTGGCTTTAATGCGCCGCCGATTCTGGTTGATACAGAAAACGAACTCAAAGATATTTACGCGGCCCCCTCTAACTCCCCCCAAGGGGAAGAAACCAAAACACAGCCCCTGCTTATCGACAATTCAGCCATTAATAGCGAATTTTCATTAAGCAAGGCAGGTGCAATGGTGGCCTCCTCTTTGGGAGGTAACCAAATGTTAGGAACGAAGTTCGGGGAGGAGGCCCGGTTGATTGATGCTATTAAACAAGGCCTCTATCAATCAATGAAGCAACATCCTAACCTGGTTTTAATGGGCCAGGATATTGCTGAATATGGTGGTGCATTTAAGATTACAGAAGGTTTTGTAGCTGAGTTTGGAAAAGATCGGGTAAGAAATACGCCTATCTGTGAAAGTGCTATTGTTGGTGCTGCATTGGGTCTGAGTCTTGAAGGTTATAAAGCTATGATGGAAATGCAGTTTGCTGATTTTGTAACGGTAGGCTTTAACCAGATTATCAATAACCTCGCTAAGCTGCATTACCGCTGGGGACAAAATGCAGATGTGGTTATACGAATGCCAACTGGTGGCGGTGTTGGCGCCGGGCCCTTTCACAGCCAAAGCAATGAAGCCTGGTTTGTACATACACCGGGTTTAAAAATAGTTTATCCTTCCACGCCGATGGATGCAAAGGGATTGTTGATAGCTGCTATCAATGATCCAAACCCGGTATTATTTTTTGAACACAAAGCCTTATACCGAAGTGTTAGCGGGCCTGTGCCAACTGACTATTATGAAATAGAAATTGGTAAAGCCCGCCATGTAAGAGAAGGCGATGAGCTCAGCATCATTACCTATGGCAGCGGCGTGCATTGGGCCGGGGATTATGCGGCAGCACATCCTGAAATTTCGATAGACATTCTTGATCTGCGAACATTATTGCCGCTTGATTATGCTGCTATCCGTGCATCCGTGGCAAGAACAGGTCGTATTTTAATATTACATGAAGACACACTGACTGGTGGCATTGGTGGTGAGATCGCTGCGTGGATCGCTGAAAACTGTTTTCATCTGTTAGATGCACCTGTGATGCGCTGCGCTTCATTAGATACTCCTATACCTTTTAGCATTGAGTTAGAGCAAAATTTTTTGGCGAAGGCGAGGTTGGAAGATACAATTCAGAAATTAATTGGGTATTAAGTCTCTCTTTGGGGAGATTGGATGAAACTAAATCACTAGTTGATCATCGCTGACAAAAAAGGTAATATCAAAAAAACATCTGCCAAAGATTTGTAACCCGCTTAATTGACCAGCCCGAAATTTATCGCAAACTTATAAAGCCCGGCAAAATTTTTTACTTCCAGTTTTGCAGCAATATTGCGCCGGTGGGTATTGACGGTAAGTTTTGAAATAAATAGGGCATCAGAAATTTCAGAACTGTTTTTCCCATTCACCAGCAGTATAATGATATCCTTTTCCCGTTTTGTGAGGCTGCAAAATTTTTTAAAGTTTTTCTTCATCCAATCACTTTCCTCCAGCACACTGTTTATTTTTTTGGCGATAGTGCCCAGCGAATTCACTTCGTTTACAATAACGATCACTTTATCTGAAACAATCTCACCTGGCGTGTAAAGCAATTTTGCAGAAGCAAAATACCATTTATAAGCGGGTTTAGCCGGCGCCTTTACACGATGCACAAAATTGAAGATGCCAGCGGGGTTTTGTTTTTGCTGCATATCCAAATAAGTACGAACAATATAATTGATCTCTTCCGGCACAAAAAAATTTTGAAAATATTCCGGGCCCTGGGCTTCCAATTCTTCCACACTATGCTTTAGGATATTGCAACCGCTTTTGTTCATATATACGGTAGCCAGTTTGCTGAGATCGGTTACCAGCACATTTCCGGGTAAATAATCGCCAACCGATTCAATAGAAAATTCCCCCTTATGTATTTTTCGTTCCAGGGTATAAACCTGCTGGCTGCTGATATCATTTATTTCACGGTTCGTTAATACAGGTCTCATTGGTTGTATTCGGTGGTGGCGGTTAAATCAAATACTTCGGCAAATTTCAGCAGGCTGGCAAAATTATGAATAGCGAGTTTATCACTAATTTTTTTGCGGTGTGTATTGACGGTATGAAGGGAAATATATTTAGCAGCAGCTATCTCCCGGCCGCTCATGCCGTTGGCCAGCAAGCCTGCTATCTCTTTTTCTCTTTTGGTAAGCGAACAAACCTTATTGAAATTTTCTTTGAAAAATCCGTCATTTTCCAAAACCCGGTACAGCCTTTTTTTCATTTCGCCCAGGAAATCCAGGTCGTAGGTGAACATTACAACCTCTTCCGGCACGTTATTACTATTCTTATTAAGCCGGCTGGCAGTGATATGCCAAACATAGTCGCCCTTCTTATTAACCGACCGGTAAAAAAAGCTATAGGTTTCGCCCGGTTCTTTATCCGCCAGCAAGCCGGCTATTTCTTTGGCCAGTTGCTGCCGCATGGCTTCTGTTAGCGGCTCCCTGAAATGGCGGTGAAGCAGGGAAGCCGAAGGATTGATAAAACTATTTTTCAATCCGTCAAGGCGATACACTTTAATTTGCCCCGGAAAAAGACGGTCTATCCCGGTCATTAATTTATTATGAGTTTCGTGGCTTATCATTTCAATTTTTGGTAAACATATTTCAGCAAGGGTCTTTCTTTTAAAAATACTCATTTGTAGGTATTCCCAAAAGCCGCTGGACTTTTAATTTGCGAAAAGTTAATGTCTCATGACGGCCTGGCTGGCTCCTGATAAACAAAAAGGAAATGCAATGAAACCCGATTACTTTAAAGAAGCCGGTATAATATGGAAACGCCTCGCAAATGGCGCCTCCGAAGAGGAGCTGAAATTCGAACTGGAGATCTATAAAGGGTTGTTGAATTTTTTTATGGTGGGTGATTATTATTACTACATTTTTAATGTAAAAGAGGCCATTTTTGATTTTTTCGGCCAGGAGATTACCAATGTTCTCGGCTACACTACTGAAGAAATTGATGTTCCGTTTTTTATAAATACAATTCATCCTGAAGATCAACCCTGGTTTTTGAATTTTGAAAATAAAGTAATGGAATTTTTTTCCACTCTGTCGCAGGAGCAGATTCCGAATTACAAAGTGCGTTATGATTACCGCATTAAGAAAAAAAATGGGGAATATATACGCATATTACAACAGGTCGTTACCATCCAATATAATAATGATAATCCTGTGTTGCGCACATTTGGGGTGCATACCGACATTTCCCATTTAAAACAAAACGGCACACCGGTATTATCGTTTATCGGTTTAAACGGAGAACCTTCCTATTTGGATATTGACGTGAAAAAGAAAGTTAGCACCCGTGTTTCAGGGTTAACCCGGCGGGAACACGAAATACTTTACTTGCTTGCTGACGGTAAAAGCAGTGAGGATATTAGCCGGGTGTGTAGCATCAGTAAACAAACGGTGGATACACACCGTAAAAACCTGCTTAAAAAAACCGGCTGCATCAATACGGCAGCTCTTACCTCTACTGCCATCAAAAAAGGATGGATTTAAACAAGCCAGTCATTAGTCTTTGTGATTAATAAGTCAGCATTCTTTTTTAAGAGCCTTTTCTGCTTGCGTTAAAAACCAGGGCAGGCCTTAGTATTAAATAAATACCGAGTTATAGGTATTGTTTCAAATTTATTCCCCTTTTAGTTTCGCACTATCTTCTTATATCCTCCCGGAATATCACAGCTTGTTATAGCAATGTATGCCTGTAGCACAGGCACTATTTTTTAAAACCCTCCCACCCTTTGTTGAAAGCAATAAGAACGGGAAAAACACCCGGATAAAAGGGTTTATTCCTGTTGCTGCAAGGTCCGGCAAAATTGAAATTTACTATCCTGAGTAAAAACCAGTAAGCGTTGAATTTTTAAACACCGTATTGATTTAATAAAAGACCATGAATAGAACTTTTACAACAATCGCTTTATTGATATTTTCTGCAAATGGATTTTCTCAGGCTGGTATTTTGGATCCTGCTTTTGGAAATGGAGGAAAAGTTTTTACCAACATACAAAACTATAATGGACTTACTGAACTGGCATCGTCTGTCGCGATACAGGCTGATGGTAAGGTTGTGGTAGCCGGGGCCGGGGGTAATTCCAACTCTACCATTGTGATGCGTTTTAATATGGATGGTAGTTCTGACATAAGTTTTGACGGCGATGGAATAGCTTATATCGCTGGTATAAGCACAAGCGCTATGGCCATACAAAATGACGGTAAAATTGTGTTGGCAGGCAGCAGGTACAGCAACATCAGTCTTAATGATATAGCCCTTGCGAGGCTCACTATCAATGGCGGTTTGGACCCGGTGTTTGATGGCAATGGTAAACTGGTGACTGTTGTAAGTACACAGGATGATTGGGCGAGTTCTATTGCAATCCAAAGTGATGGAAAGATTGTGGTGGGCGGAGCTGGCATAATTGGAGCTAATTATGATTTTGTACTTGCCCGCTATAATGCAGACGGCAGCCTGGATGAAGATTTTGATGGCGACGGCAAGTTGATAACCTCATTCGGATCTTCCGATGATTTAACAGCCTCAATTGCTTTACAAACTGACGGTAAAATTGTTGTAGGCGGATATAGCCATATAAGCGGGGCCAATTATGATTTTGCTCTTGCCCGTTATAATACGAATGGTAGTCTGGATGCAAGTTTTGACGGGGATGGCAAGTTGACAACAGCAATAGGTTCATCTTACGATGCTATAAGTTCGATAGCCATTCAAAACGATGGAAAGATTGTGGCTGGGGGAAATAGTTACGGAAGCTATTATGATTTTGCCCTTGCCCGATATAATACAAATGGCAGCCTGGACGCTAGTTTTGATAGTGATGGAAAATTGACAACTTCCATGAGCATTTATCACGACGCAATTGTTTCAATCGTCATCCAAAGCGATGATAAAATTGTAACCAGTGGATACGGTAATAATGGTAGCAACAATTTTTTTGCACTTGCACGATTTAATATGAACGGCAGTCTTGATGTAAGTTTTGACAGCGATGGAAAGCTGGCCTCTTCGATTGGGGGTTTAATTAGATCAATCGCCATTCAAAACGATGGAAAACTGGTAGTAGCCGGTCAAAGCGGTAATGATTTTGCCCTGGCCCGTTACAATACAGACGGAAGCCCGGATGGCGGATTTGACGGCGATGGAAATCTGGTTATAGCAATAAATTCATCTAATGAATATGCTGAGTCAATGGCCATTCAGAATGACGGGAAAATTGTTGTGGCAGGGTATAGCGGTGTCAACTATGACTTTGCTCTTGCTCGTTATAACACCAATGGCAGCCTGGATGCCAGTTTCGATGCAGATGGGAAAACTATAACGTCGATTGGTACATCACATGATTACATCAGTTCAATAGCTATTCAAAGCGATGGAAAGATAATTGCGGGAGGATACGCTAATATTGGAGGTAATAATAATTTTGCCCTTGCCCGTTATAATACAGATGGCAGCCTGGATGACGGTTTTGACGGTGATGGCAAGGTAACCACCAGTTTCGGTGCCGGCTACGGCGTAGCCAGAGCGACAGCCATACAAAGCGATGGAAAGATATTGCTGGCTGGGAATAGTTATACCGGGAGCAGCGTTGATTTTGCCGTTGCCCGCTATAATACGGATGGCAGCCTGGATGCCGGTTTTGACGGCGACGGCAAACTTACATCTCCAATAGGACCAGATAGCGATGAAGCAACTTCGATGGCTATTCAAACCGATGGAAAAATAGTGGTTGCCGGCCAGGTTTTTACGGGAAGTAACTGGGATTTTGCATTAGCCCGTTACAATACAAACGGTACACCCGACCTTTCTTTTGGAACAGGAGGTAAAGTAGTTACTTCTATTACCACGTCTGAAGATTTAGTTCGATCTATAGCTATCCAGGCAGATGGAAAAATAATATTGGCAGGAAGAACTTTAAACGGAGGCAGTTATGATTTCGCACTGGCCCGTTATAATGCGAACGGCTCTTTGGATAATAGTTTTGATGGCGACGGTAAACTAATAACCGCTATAGGATCAGGGTTGGATGAGGCAACGTCGGTAGTGATCCAAAACGATGGAAAGATTATGGCAGGAGGAACAAGTTTTAATGGCAACAATAATGACTTTGTCCTTGTTCGTTACAATACAGACGGCAGCCTGGATGCTGGGTTTAACAGTGACGGCAAAAAGAGTATTGAGTTTTTCTCAGAAGGCAATGAGGAAGCATACGCTTTAAAACTCTATTCTGATCGCATTTATTTAGCAGGAAATGTTTTTACGGAAGGGGGAAGGGATTTTGGTCTTGTTTCACTTTTAAATGATGCATTTCCCTTACCACTTTCCCTATTAGAATTCAAAGGGCGACTCATCAACAGCAGCAGCCTCCTCACCTGGAAAACAACTGATGAAGAAAACACTCATTCTTTTGATATTGAAAGAAGCACAGACGGCAGAACCTATATCACTATTGGAAATATAGCTGCAGTCAACCAACCCGGCGTTCATCAATATCATTTCACCGATAATGATATCACTTCTTTAAGCGCATCGGTTATTTATTACCGGCTTAAACAAACAGATATTGACGGCCGCTTTACTTATTCCAAAATCATTGCCTTGCCCATTGACTATAAAAAGCACATCGTTCTTTTTTATCCCAACCCTGTTAGCAATGATGCCAACCTTACCATAACCATTGACGGGCCGGAACAAGTCTGCTCCAGGATCATTGACAATGCTGGAAAAATAGTCAGGCAACAGCAATGGAATTTATCATCTGGCAGCACTTCCCTATCTATTGATATAAAAAGATTGGCTAACGGCATGTATTACCTGGAACTAAAGGGAGAAACTATTAATGAACGAAAACCATTCATCAAACAATAAAATTGAAATTTACTATCGGAGCGAAACCCAGTAATTATTCAATCAAGGTCAAGGGTTAAGTTTCTTTTATCACCCGTCAGCACTTCCCTATCTGTTGATATAAAAGGATTAGCCAGCGGCATGTATTACCAGGAACTGAAAGGTGAAACTATTAATGAACGGAAACAATTCATCAAACAATGAACTTCTTAATTTATGAAGAAGATAATTTTTACACAGTTACTTTCTATTTCCTGCTTTTTATTACAGGCCCAAAGCGCCGTGGAGAAAATTGAATTAAAAGGAACTGTTTACACCGTTACCAAACAGATCCCAGATGACTTAAAACCAATACTGGGAAAATATACCTATGAGTGGGGGAAAAATGGGGAAGAACCCATTATACAACTCAACCTGGATGGCACCGGTTTTTTTCAACCTCACCAGGTGGCCCCTGTTCCCATGGAGTTTTGGCTTGATTGTGATGACAAGGGCATTGTGCGAAAACAACAAGGCGATAATGGCCGCTTTAGAATAACGCTGCTGGTAAAGTATGGTGAAAGCGCTAATGGCAATTATCCAACGGGAAAGTATGACCTGATGGGTGTTACTGTAGTGACAGACGAAAATTACGCTGTTATCAATGGGGAAAGATTTAAAAAGCTTAAAGGAGACTAATACCTGGCAAAAAAGAGGTGGGCAAGAGCTTCAAAGAATATTGTTTTCTTTTAGTTTGCCACAAAAAACTTATCAGTTGGTATTGCACAATAAAAAAATAGACTCTATTTTAGCCCCGCTCTATCCAATAGCTTAGCATAAATCTCCACTTGCCGGTGATTTCTATGAAGACATGAACTAATGTCTGCACCCAGTTATTTCGATTATTTATCCATGACAGCCAGCCTCTCGAATACATTTCCTTCGAACAAACCTGATCTGTACTATCAGAAACCAATCTGATAACTGATAAACGAACCTGTAAAATGAGAATTCCGTCTTTCGCAAAAGGGACAGCTCTTGCTATCTTTTTTTGGACATCGCTTATAAATGGCAATGCACAGGATATTCACCTGTCACAATTTTCAAGCACTCCCTTGTTGCGCAACCCTGCGCTGGCCGGCATTTTTACGGGTGACACCCGTTTCCAGGCTGTTTATAGAAACCAATGGCAAAGTATCGGCTATCCGTACCAGACCGCTGCATTGAGCGGGGAATACAAGTTTGCTGTCGGAGATAATGATGATTTTATAACCACAGGTCTTAGCTGCTTTTATGATGTTGCCGGAGTCATGCGATTAAAAACATTGCAGTTGATGCCTGCGCTTAACTATCATAAAAGTTTAAGTCAAAATAAGAGCAGTTATTTGTCAGCTGGTTTTATGGCAGGTATTGTACAACGCCAGTTTGATGGCAAATATTTAACCTTCGACAACCAGTATAATAATGGGCGATATGACCCGGCTGCTTTTTCGGGTGAGAGCTTTACCGGCATGAGGCGAAGTTTTGCTGACTTTGCGGCGGGTCTTAGCTATAATAGTAGCATTGGCGAAGCCACCAATTATTATCTCGGCGCCTCACTCTGGCATTTTAATAAGCCCAAAGCGAATTTTCTTTCCGATAGGCGAATACAACTTGATCCTAAATGGCAATTCAATGCCGGTGTACGAGCCAGCTTAAGTGATTTCATTTCACTACAAGCCGAGGCCAATCATCTTATGCAGGCGAACTATAGAGAGACAGTTGGCGGCGCTATTTTATTTTATTCCTTCAATGATCAATTGGGCAGTGATAGCCGTATTAGCAATGCATCAATCGGTGCTGGTCTTTTTATGCGGGTGAATGATGCCCTGATCCCGCAAGTACAGCTTTCTTATAATCATTTTGATATAGGTCTTAGCTATGATATTAATATCTCCGATCTGAAAGTAGCCAGTCGTGGTCGCGGCGGATACGAATTATCATTAAGCTACCGGGCGTTCACCAGGAGTAATACAATTTCCTACATGAGATGTCCCCGGTTTTAAAAAATCAAAGTATAATCACCAGCCATAAACTGACTCACCACCATGAATTTCTGTAACCGGGTAAGCTTTTTACGAACTAAGATGATGAGAAGGATTGGAATATTTTTTCTTTTGCTGATCTTTCTTTTTCAATCTATAAAATCTAATGCACAACCGGCAAACGATAATTGCGCTAATGCAACGCCTATTACCATTGGCGATGGCGGTTATGCATTAGGCACATTCACCAGTGCGCAACAAGATATGACATCCGCCACACAGCAAACAGGTGAATCTTTCGCACCATCCATTACCGTGGCCGGTTTGAACAAAAAAAGTGTTTGGTACAAGTTCAGCGTTCCCACTACACGCAGTATGAGGGTGAGCTTGCTTCAACCCGGTAGCGCCATACAAGCAGGCAATGTTGGCTTTGCCGTTTATAAGGCCAGTAATTGCGTACCGCTCAATGGGCAGATCAGTACTAAACTTACTCCCATTGAAACCTTCGGTAACACCTTTCATCCTTGTGTTGAAACGGGTGATTACCTGGTACAGGTGTCTGGCAATAATGCGGCAAACGGTAAGATTTATATAACTGTGGAAATAGCGGAACCATCTCCCGCCTTGTATGATAAACCTTC
Source organism: Terrimonas pollutisoli (assembly GCF_029360765.1). Taxonomy (GTDB): domain Bacteria; phylum Bacteroidota; class Bacteroidia; order Chitinophagales; family Chitinophagaceae; genus Terrimonas_B; species Terrimonas_B pollutisoli. The sequence continues at coordinate 106,006 of NZ_JARKNA010000018.1, forward strand.
CACGGCACAAAAATTTGGCAAGGTGAGTACGAATAAGATAACGGCGGTTGATTTTTATGTGGAATGCCAAACACTGGATAACGCTGCTGAAAACTGTTCGCCCAACGGTTCCTTAAAAGATTTTACAAAGAGTACCTGGCATACCTTTAAAACGCCGGATTATTTTGATTGGTTTAGTGTGTTGTTATCTGAAAATTACACTACTAATTATTATGACGACCCTTACACAGTAGGTTATCGCATTTATGAAGGCGATGTTAGTACAACATCAGTTGGCTCATTGACTTTACTCGGCGGGTGTGATAGTATGAAAACCAACGGCTATTACCCCGATCAAAAAATGTATAAATGCGGTCAGCTTAAAACAAACACCACCTACACGATCCAGTTTTTATATCACAAAGATTTTATGCGCACCATGCGGCTGGCTGTAGCCTGGAATGGTACTGCTGCTACCAAAGGTCCTCAACCGGTAACCCTGTCCACCCCAAATAATATGGGTACACTTTCAGCCAGTGCATATGGAACTAACAATACTGCAACCGACAACTTTGCCTGCAATGCAAGGCACAGTTTATACAATTGTCCAAAAACATTACCGGTAAAAGGAATCAACGTTAGTGGATGGAATTATAACATGAGCAGTTTCTTTTCTTTTAAGCTTTCCGGTACTTCTTCTCTGAATATATCGGTTAATACAGGAAGCCCCGGGCCTTTGCTCCGTTTGTATAGACAGAAATTAACAACTGCGTGTACAGACCTCGATACAGTAAATCTAATTGGGGATGCCGTCAGCTACCTGAGCATGACCTGTCTTGATCCCGGCGATTATGTGTTGCAGGTGATGGGAGTTGATACAACTTTTGATTTAAGAAAGAGTGGCTACTATTACGGTCATCTTTATACTTCAGCATATCCCATGAATATAATGGGAAACCTTGGAAATGCTATTACTGTTAATATTCAGGCCATAACGGAAATAACGACCAATAAGTTTTCTCTCAGCGCCTCCGGAAAATTTGATAAACTGAATGCTGTGGCTGGTGTAATGAAGCCATTGGTTGCTTACCAGCAATATGTTTCCGCTAAAGATACCTTTGGTTGCGCCAATACTGTTTTGCCAGACGATAATGGGATTTGTAAGTCACCTTATGGAGAACCAATGACCAAAGCCTCTTATCGTGAATTTGAAGTGACAGATAGTTTCATGTTACAGATAAAGTTGCCATCCCCGACATGGATTGCCAAGTTATATAAAGGAAATGCCAATGACCTGGCTGTCGCACAATCGGCCTTTGATTATCCGGAAAAAATTACGGGGCTTACTCCTTATACGAAATGCCTTAATGGATATGAAAGCAAGTATGCCTGCATCACGTCCGGCACTTATACGCTGGTTTCGCTTGACAATAGAATGAGATTGGAATCAACAGTTGAAGTGACGCCTCGAAAAACAAAAGCAAAATTTGCCAGTCCCGCTACAGCCCTGGATATGGGCAGTCTTTGGGATCAGCTAGGTTCAGACGGGGTAACAATGAGTGCCGTGGACACTTTTATCTGCTACGATAATCCGGCTACCATAGATGGTTTGGCCCCTTGCAACGATAATGCTGGTAAACCAACGCAGAAACTAGCTTACAGGCAGTTTTATCTCAACGAACCTGCCTTGGTTTACATTACCAATTATTACTACTACTACGGCAAAAGTTTTTCAGGCAGATACTCATTGTTTAAAGGCAAGGCCACTGATGGCCTCGCAACATTGAAGACCATGGGCACTAAATGGACTTGTTTCACCAGTGCAAATAGTGATGGGCAATGTGACGCATTGCCTGCCGGCTGGTACACGGTGGTATCGTATGGCGGAGGGCCATCATTTGCTGAACCGACGAGAAGCAGTATTAGTGACTCGTATTTCGGAGAGTTGGGCCAGGAAAATGGATTTTATATAAGGCTTACCAAGCCCTGTCCTGATCCTCAATTTAATCGTCCCCATAAAGCATCGGTTGATACGGTTACAAAAAAACCTTACCTGATACAATGGGGGCCGCAAACCGGGCATACAGCAGCCTATCCGGTTACCTATAAAAAATATACACTTGACCAGGAAAACTTAAACTGCACGGAGGATACCGCATTTATCAGGCAGTATATGCAAAAATGCAACGCGGAGAATGTGAAAGTGGCGTTCTATGTATTTGAAACAACTCAGGAGTCTTTTGTTCAACTTGAAATCCCGGATGGGCTTTGGGGCGCTGTTTATGACTTTGACGTAAGAACAAAGGATTCAACTAAATTAAAAACAGATCAACCGTTCCAAACCTGCTTAAATAAAGGCGGACAAATTCAAATTTGTAAACTGCAACCCGGTAAATACACATTGGTATTTTTTGCGCCGTCCAGCTATACATGCCATACCGTAACACCAACTATTTATATTGACCAGGTAGGCTATAGCCGTTTTGATCATGCATCAAATTCATACGATTTTGGAACGATTAAAGCTGACAGTATTTGGTATAATGGCAAGCCGGGTGATAAAAATCCGTTGAATACGGGGCGGGCTGCCAGCAACGATTTCTTTTATTGCACTACCGGGGCCCAGGAAAAAGATCCCGCCGATGCTGCCTGTATGTCAAAATACAATCCTGAAATATATACAGCAGGTGATAATGTGGTGATGCATCCTGACAATGCCAAATCTCCCGTATACTACGAGATTGACCGGCGTAATCTTTGGTACACTTTTACGATCAATCAACCCGGAACGGTACGAATAAAGGTGGATAATAAAACGGCCGGTAAAACCTGGCAATACCCCTTCGCAGTGTATAAAAGCGATGTGGATGGAGGACTGCCTTTTAGTTCGGTGGTAAGTAGCGGATTGGTAGATTCTACGCTACTGCAGGGTTTGAGTTTTGTAGGCCACAACCTTTATTACTACTATTATTGCAATAGTTTAAATGATATAAGTTTTTACAACGACCCTTGTAGCTTCAAGCCTACCCGCTATTACATTTTGGTGGAAAATCGCAATCCCTATGGCTACGGCAACGTGCATGATATGAATCCCAACCACCAGGTAGAAGTATCGGTATTGCTTGACCAGGCGGATGCTATTGCCACAAAGTTTGACCATTACAGCCAGGCCAACGATATGAGCACGGTCAATAGCGGTAAGAAAAAAGGAGCAACGGATAATTTCACTTGCGCCACGCGGGATTTGCCTGATCCGCTATATGCCTATACACAATGTCAGAAAACATTATGGTATAAGTTTACCACTACCACTACCGGGCAAATAAGATATGCCGCATTCTTTAAAGGCCAATATCAATACTACTACGATCATATCCAGTTGTTCCGGAAAATAAAGGACAATGACTCCTCCAGTACAGGTTTACAGCATATGCCCTATACTACCACTTATTACAACAATGGCAATTGGGCACAACAATGTATTTCACCCGGCACATACTATATCATTTTACCGGGCTGTAATGCACTCAATGAAGATGTATATCCTGAAATCGAAATCATACCACAGGCCGGCGATTTTTGCAGCGCACCGATGGTTACCAACCTGAATGGCGCCGGCACTAAAGTGGTTTCGGTCACGGTAGATTGCCATACCATCGGAACTGATTATGGCGAATTCAATCCTACCCTTACCTGCCCGGCAGGAGGTAAAACTTCAGATTACAAAACCAGTTGGTACAGGCTCGATATCGGAGGAAAAGACACACTTGATGTAACCGTTTACATCAATGAAAAAACAAATGCCGGCAGTACAGATATAAAATACCGGATGATGACAGGAACCTGTGGTGCCATGCAGGAGCAAAGCTGCGTGCAGGATGCACTCACAAGAAATACCTACAAATGCCTGGCGCCGGGCAATAGTTATTATATCCAGGTTTTCACTCCGGAACTAATTAGTAACTATTACCAGGTGACGGGCGATATTGATTTAAATATTTCAGCAGTAAAACATGCTGACACTTGTCTTCCGGCAGCTAACTGCATTGCGGTTGCCAACTTTACACCCGAGTTTGATTGCACTAAAGACCGTGATGTAACCTTTACCAACTTCAGCACTTATGGTTCTGATATCAAATACGAGTGGAATTTTGGTTATAACAATCAAAAGAGCAATGCTGTTTCACCAAAGTTCTTTTACCCCGCATTAACAACAGCGAAAACATATAATGTAAAACTGATCGTTACCAATACAAGCTGTGGTAAAAAAGATTCCATAACACAATCTGTAACCATTCCGGCAAGACCTGCGGTTAATCTTGGAAGAGATACGGTTATCTGCACCAATGGGGCCAGCATAAGTTATGATGTTACTTCACATAGCGGCGCTACCTACTATTGGTACAATGGCAGCACGCAGCCTACAGCAACATGGACCTATACACAAAATCCATGGGTGGAGATAACCTATAAAGGTTGCGTAGCCCGTGATACCGTGAACATTTGGATCAACCCAGTTGCTAAAAAAGATTTGCAAACCGTCGCCCTTTGTAATGTAGACAAGGTAACACTCAATAGCAATCGGGGTTACGGTGAGCAATTCAAATGGAATACAGGTGCTACTACTTATTCAATAGAAGTTAGTCAGCCAGGTTATTATTGGGTTGATCTCTATTTGAATGGTTGTACCATCCGTGATTCATTCCTGGTCGTGAGCACTGATCTGCGGCCATTGGGAAAAGATATAACAGTATGCCAGGGCAATATGCCTTACACTGCCGACGCTACAGTTAGCGGCGCCAGCGCCTATCAATGGCAGAACGGGACAACCTCCGCAACATTCAGTGTTACAAAGCCAGGGGTGTACTGGGTGGATATCAGCCTTAGCGGCTGCACATTCCGCGATTCATTGATGGTAAAAGTTGATTCTTTTAAGACAGCCACTGTCAAAGCCACTATATGTGAAGGTCAAAAATATCAATTACCCGGTGGCCGGTTTGTAACCGTGGCAGCTACCTATAAAGACACATTGAAAAATATCCGCGGATGTGATAGCCTCATCACTACGGTTACGCTTGCTGTAGATATGATTAAGCGGATCAATACCGATGTCTCCATTTGTGCAGGTCAATCTTATACTTTACCTAGCGGGAAAATGGTTACAACCGCAAATACATATGCCGACACCGTTAGAAATATTCGGGACTGTGACAGTATTATCAGCGTAATTAATCTTACAGTTGCCAATGTAAAACGTGAAAATAAATCAGTAACGCTCTGTAAAGGGCAGTCCTATACGATGCCATCCGGAAAAACGGTAATGAACCAAGCGGTTTACAGCGATACCTTAAAAGCCAGGGCGGGCTGCGACAGTTTGATCACGACTGTTGACCTGAGAATATTATCACCCATTGTAAATACATATACTACTTCCGTATGTTTCGGTAAAACTTTCACCATGCCCGGCGGTCGTGTAGTTAGTAGCAGCGGTTTTTATAAGGATACTATAAAATATGTAAATGGCTGCGACAGCCTGATCAGTAATATTACCGTAAGTATAGGCACTGCTATAATCGAAAATAAAAAAGTATTTGTATGTGAAGGGCAGTCCTATATTTTACCAGGAGGACGGCAGGTGAATACAACTGCTATTTATAAAGACACAGCTCGCAATGTTGCTGGTTGCGATAGTTTGATCAGCACTATTGATCTGACAATGCAATCAGTTGCCCGCAAAAACAGTAATGCCTTTATTTGTGGCGGCGGTAACTATACATTGCCTTCAGGTAAAAGAGTGAACGCTACAGGCATCTATAATGACACACTGCGGTATAAGAGTGGTTGCGACAGTGTGATAACAACAGTGGATCTCAAAGTGTATAATGCGATTGTCAATACGGCCAATGCTATCATCTGTTCCGGCAAAACTTACACACTGCCGTCGGGAAGGATTGTCAATGCGAATGGCCTTTACCGGGATACACTTCGCTATGCCAACGGCTGTGATAGTTTGATAACAAACATTACATTGAAAGTAACGGCCCCTTTGCAGGAAACAAAAACAGCTTATATCTGCCAGGGCAATGTTTATCAGTTACCTTCAGGCCGTATTGTAAGTACAGCGGCTATCTATAAAGACACGGCCCGGTCAATAACTGGTTGCGACAGCCTTGTCAGCACAATTACAGTAATTGTTGATGCGCCACAAAAACAAACGCTTAATCCTGCAATTTGTAAAGACCAGGAATATGCACTGCCTTCGGGTAGGTTAGTGTATACGGCAGGAATTTATCTTGACACATTACACAATAGCCGTGGCTGCGATAGTCTGCATTACACCATCAACCTGCAGGTGAACAATGCAACCAAAGAAGAAAAATCAATAACGCTATGCAATGGTGAAAGCCATACGCTGCCATTAGGTAAAATTGTAAATGCTGCCGGTGTTTATAGGGATACATTAAAAACATTGAATGGCTGCGATAGTATCATTATCACAACTATTTCTGTAAGGCCGGCGTTGACAGTTACCTTGAGCGGAAATAAAAATATTTGTAGTGGAGGCAGTACAACAATTTCAGCCATAGTAACAGGTGGTAACGGAGGACCATACTCCTATAGCTGGACCGGATCGAATAGCAATAGTAACTCCATTACGATCAGTCCGATCACAACAACGAAATATAAACTAACCGTAAGTGACGGTTGCACGGTGCAACCGGCTATCGATTCCATTACGATTAATGTAACTGCCTTACCTGATGCAAAGATTACAACGAGTACAAAAGCAGGTTGTGGTTCGTTGAAAGTAAATTTTACCAATAACACTGTGAACGTAAACTGGCAATGGGATTTTGGAACCGACATTGCAACCGATATATCTTCTCAAAGAAATCCATCTTTCACTTACCAGCAGCCCGGAACTTATATTGTAAAACTACAAGTGACAACACCCAATGGTTGTAAAAGCGAAAGTTCGGAAACGATTATAGTAAGTGAAACGCCGACCGCAAGCATTAAAGGATTGCCACAAATCTGTGCGGGAACCAGCACTTCTTTTACAGGACAGGTAGATAATCCTACCGGCATTAAATGGAATTGGGATTTTGGAAATAATGCAACAAGCACAGTTCAAAACCCGATGGCTCAGTTGTATCCGCTTGCCGGCAATTATACGATACGTTTGATTGCAACAAATGCTGTCGGTTGTTCAGATACAGTTGAGCATGCATTAAAAGTGGCAGCGCTACCTGTACCAGGACTGAATGGAGCAGAGGCAAAAATATGTGCGGGTACAGGCACCACATTGAATGCACAGGGAGGGACAGGGTATCAATGGACTCCGGCTGGTGGATTAAGCAACACCACTATTGCTGACCCTGTTGCTAACCCGGCGACAGACACCCGCTATTATGTAACCGTTACCGATGCAGCCGGCTGTGAGGCCATTGATAGCATTTTTGTGAAGGTGATTCAGCCCTTCTCTTTAACTACCAGCGCCAATACATTTGTTTGCGCAGGCGCCAGTGTAAACTTACAGGCATCCGGGGCTGTGCGTTATGAATGGACGGGCCAGGGACTTAGCCAATCAACAGGTGCTGTCGTCAAAGCAACGCCGGCATCTGGTTTCGTTACTTACACTGTAAAAGCCTATGGTGCTAATGATTGTTTTACGCAAACCGCCAATATCGTGGTAGATGTGATTCCACTTCCCATAGTTGATGCTGGCAAGGATACGATAGTAATGGTTGGCAGCAGTTTTTCATTACTGCCAACCTATAGCACCGATGTGAAAGAATATAATTGGTCACCATCAACCAACCTTGATTGTATCAGCTGTCCTTTCCCGGTAGCAATGCCCAGAGAAGACATACCTTATAAGATAACAGTTAAAAATGATCATCATTGCGAAGCAAGTGATACCCGCACAATCACGTTGTTGTGCAACAATGAAAGTGTTTTTGTGCCGAATACATTTACACCAAATGGTGATGGGGTAAATGATATTTTCTATCCAAGAGGAAATGGCATACGGTCAGTGAAATATCTGCGGGTATATAACCGCTGGGGTCAATTGATTTTTGAAAAACAAAACTTTAATACGGATGATAAAAGCGCAGGCTGGAATGGAACTTTCAAAGGGCAGCCATTAGCGCCTGATGTATATGTGTACACCCTTGCGATGGTTTGCGATAACAACCAGGTAGTAGAAACCAAAGGAAATATTATGATTGTGAGATAAAGTGAGTCAATGTAAACCCGAAAAAGCTTTTAAGTGACTAATGCCCACGCATTATTCAATCAAATGGTATTTCTTTATCTTGTCTCCTTTGAGAGTATTTTTTTATTGCCTTTTGTATTCTATATTGCGCGGGCAATCTCAGCTCATCCATCTATCCCATTAATCTCCGCACTTCCATCCTGGGTTAACCCCTGTTCCGTTTAGTATTGAGTTAGAGCAGAATTTTTTGGCGAAAGCCGGATTAGATGCAATCGTCAAAAAGATAATTAGTTTCCTTCCTGTTTTACCTCAATTTTTTTTATTTCAACCAAAATTCGTCTTTATGAAAAAGGTGGGGTCACTGCTTTTATTGCTATTCACAGTTTCTTTTGTAATTAATGCGCAGGGTATTTACCAAATGTGGGGATTGACAAACACAGGCGGTGAGGATGATTTAGGCGTTATATTCAATCTGAATGCCAAAGGCAATAATTTTAAAGTAAAGCATGAGTTTAAGTATATAAACCCAGGAGCTACTCCCCTTGGAGAAGTATCAGAATATAATGGAAAATTCTATGGTATGACACCCACGGGCGGGAAGAATCGTCAAGGAGTAATTTTCGAGTGGGATCCTGTAACAAATGCCTATACAAAAAGATTTGATTTTAGTACGGCTACCGGTTGTAATCCTCATGGCAGCCTGACACTGCATGCAGGAAAGTTTTACGGGATGACACCAATAGGAGGAAACAATGATGAGGGGGTGATTTTTGAATGGAATCCAGCTACTAACGGGTATACAAAAAAGATTGACTTAAGTTTTGTCAATGGCAGCAATCCTCATGGCAACTTAACACTGTATGCAGGAAAATTTTATGGTATAACATCTCAGGGGGGAAACAATAGGCAGGCTGTAATATTTGAGTGGGACCCGGTTACGAATATCTATACAAAAAAGATTGATTTGATCCGGGCCAATGGAAGTAGCTCATCTGGAAGTTTAACTGTAAAAAACAGCAAATTGTATGGTATGACGCTGGGAGGTGGTAATTATGATAAAGGTGTAATTTTTGAATGGGACCCTCAAACGAATGTGTATACAAAAAAGATTGATTTTAATGAGAATAACGGTGCTACGCCTGGTGGTAATTTAACGTTGAGAGGTGACAAATTCTATGGCATGACAACCAGGGGTGGTGCTAATAATGAAGGCGTAATATTTGAATGGGACCCGGTTACAAACGCATATAGCATGAAGTTTAATTTTTTTAGAGCTACCGGGAGCGGCCCGTCCGGAAGTTTAGTGTTATGCAGCGATAGGTTTTATGCTACAACGTATTCCGGTGGCGATAATGGAGCAGGCGTAATATTTGAATGGGACCCGGTTACAAACGTGTACACTAAAAAAAGGGATTTAAGTGAGATCGATGGATCACGTCCTGAAGGCAGCTTTACTTTGCTTGGAAAAAAATTGTACAGCCTGACTTCTTCAGGTGGAAGCGGGTTAGGAGTAATTTTCGAATGGGATCCAACGACAAACGTGTACACTAAAAAAATTGATTTCGAAGATAGTCATGGCCAATACCCTGTAGGAGGTTTAATATTTAAGGATTGGAAACTTTATGGAATGCTAGAATCCGGTGGCGATAATGGAGCAGGCGTAATATTTGAATGGGACCCTATTGGTAATGCCTATGCGCAAAAAACTGCTTTAACAGCAGCAAATGGAAGCATTCCTCATTCCGGATTAGTCAGAAAAGATGGTAAATTTTATGGGATGACACAAATGGGCGGTAGTAATAATGCAGGAACTATATTTGAGTGGGATCCTGTTACAAATATTTATACAAAAAAGATCGATTTTAATAGTGTGGGCGGAGTCAGGCCACATGGAAGTTTAGCTTTACATGAAGGAAAGTTTTACGGGATGACCACCGAAGGAGGTATCAATCATTTAGGCGTAATATTTGAATGGAATCCTGTTACGAATGTATATACAAAAAAAATCGATTTAAATAAAGCCGATGGCGGTAGCCCTCATGGAAACTTGATAATGAGTGGAGGAAAGTTTTATGGTGTGACAAGATGGGGCGGCAGTGATCTTTTAGGGGTAATCTTTGAATGGGATCCTGTAAGTAATATCTATACAAAGAAATTTGATTTCAGCACATCTCTTGGCGCTAGTCCTCACGGCACCTTAACATTAAAGGATGGAAAATTATATGGCTTGGCCAGGTATGGCGGAAACAATGATCAGGGAGTAATCTTTGAATGGGATACCAAGAACAATGTATATACCAAGAAGATTGATTTAAGTACAGCGAGCGGTAGTTTTCCTTTGGGAAAGTTAGTTTTAAGTGAGGGTAAATTTTATGGCGTGACATACCAGGGGGGCGCCAATGATGCGGGGGTGATCTTCGAATGGGACCCTGATACAAACCAATACACAAAAAAGGAAGACTTTGATGGAAAAAATGGTCGCAGCCCCATTTACGATAATGGCCTTACACTGGCACCGGCACCAGTAGCTCAAGGCTTGCCAGGCAGTTGTGTAAATCTTCCTGACATTGTTATTGACAATAGCAATAATAATAAATGGGTATCCATTATTGACCAGGAAGGTAATGCAGTAGCAGAGATCAAAGCAAATGGAAATAACCTGGGTATTATAAGTTCTTCGATGTTTGTTAATAATACTTCGGTAAGAGAAGATGCAAATAAAAATTTATTCCTTGACAGAAACATAACACTTACTCCACAAATGCAGCCTTCAACGCCTGTGGATATACGGTTTTACATCAGGGAGGCAGAATTTCTTACGCTAAAGAACTCGGTTAATTCAATTGGTCAGCCTTCAGGTATAAATGCTATTACCGATTTGGGGGTTTTTAACAATGCGGTTGACTGCGGAAGTATTATCGGCCACGCCAGAGCTTCTAAAGTTACCGACCATTCGTCATGGGAAACGGATTATGTGTTGTCAGCTAGCACCAATGTGTTTTCCACGTTTTATTTTGCTAAAAAAACATCACCAATTGGTGAAGAAAATAATTTTTCTTTTTATCCCAATCCTGTTACAGACCAAGCTAACATTTCTGTAACAATAAGTCAGCCTGAAAGGGTGACACTGAAAATAATTGATAACCTGGGTCGTATTCTAAACTTACAAGAGTACAATTTAGCGGCGGGGAGTAGCATATTATCTTTGGATCTTCAACATTTGCCAAAGGCAGTATATTATGTGCATTTGATTGGCGAGGTAACCAATAAACGGAAGAAATTCCTAAAATTATAATGAGTGGTGGCATAATGTCAAACCGAGGTTGTCATATGACCTGGAATATAACTGCTAATGGCATCTAACCTTGTTAAGACTTACGGTTTTGTTTATGAGTCATAAGTCGTAGATAGGACTATTTATTCACCATCTCCACCACACCGGCCCAATTCTCCGGCACACCTGATTGTAAATGTTTGATTGCACTGTCAAGGAAGAAGGCCGTCGTTTTATCTTCCGGATGTTTTTCCAATATTGCCTGGAAGCAATCGATGGCTGAAGCAAATGATTTATTGAGGTAATATTGCATTCCATCGTTGAAGAAAGAAAGTGTTTTTTCTTTTGCTATTATTTCTACGTCAGCGCCACCGCTGAAGCATTCATAAATACCAACCGGTTCCAGTTTTCCTTTTACTTGTACTTTACCAAGGTACCTCAAATGAAAATTCTCCGGGTAGTTGATTTGTTGTAGTGTTGCGTCGCTGAGTAAAATGCCGGCTTTATAATATTTTGTCAGGCTCTCGATACGGGAAGCAGTATTTACAGTATCTGAAATAGTGGTTGCATCCAGGCGATCCTTATCACCGGTAATACCCATGATCAACGGACCTGTGTGCATGCCTATACCAATTTGTATCGAATAATGAGTGGAAGGATTGATCTTTTCATTTAGCTGGCGAATATTTTTTTTGATCTCAATGGCTGCGGCTACCGCATCATCAGCACCGCCTGGAAACAGCGCCATGATGGCATCACCCAGGTATTGATTGATAAATCCATTGTGGCGACGAATGACTGGACCTAAATACTCATTGTAAGAGCAAACAAAATTGAAGGTTTCTTCCGGGGTCATTTTTTCAGATAGCGCCGTATAGTCTCTAATGTCGGTAAAAAGAACCGTTACTATTTTTTCAACCTGGTCACCCAGTTTTACATCAGTAATTACGGTGTGGCCAAGTGAACCAATAAATTCATAAGGGACAAATTTGCCGGTCACTTCATAAAGCCGGCGCATCGCTTCTTCTTTTTCTCTCGCTTCCCGGATATTTTTTTCATACAGCAAAGCACTTTCAATGGCAGATGATGATTGCAAAGCAAGCGTAGTAAGAAACTTCAGGTCAGCGGCTGCATATTGTGCAGGCTTATCACTGGCGAGGATGATAGCACCCATCACACGATGCTTGACTTTTAATGCAGCATACATTAATGACTGTACAACCGGCTTGATAATTCCTGCCTCTTTAAGTTTGGTAAGATCACTCATTATATCCGACTGCCCGCTCAGCCCAATTTTTAGCATGAGGTTGGCCTGGTCTATTGTTTTTTCTTTATCGAACAGATCTTCTCCTGATGCTGCGGGTACCTGCAATTGCTTGCTACCTTCATCCCATAAAACTACCAGGCCGCCTGATGATCGTACCAGGTGCATGGCCTGTTCCAATGTAATATTGGCAATGGCATTTGGTTCTATTGCCTGGGCCAGTTTATCAGAAAAATTAAAAACCATGTTCACTTCCTGGTAAAGCATCAATACTTCGCTTCCTAATTTTTTTTTCTCCAGGTCTTTTTGCGCAAGTAATGTCAGCAACGATGCTACAAGGTTGGTTTTTTCATCACCTTTTACCCAACCCAACAAACCTTCTTCTGTTTGAACGGCTTGCTCATGTTTTTTAACGGCATTGGCGTTGCCTGCCAGAAAATTTGCGCTTTCATCTTCGATCCGGATATCGGCTTTCGTTGTTTCAATAAAAGCATCCAGCAACGTGGTGTTGCCGTTTTTTTTTCCGATGATATTTTTGAGGCTGATTTTTGCCATGGTGGTGAGAAGGAAAATATGAGACAAATAATATCATTCATCCGGCGAACTAATGTCTACAATTGCAATACCTCTCTTGCTTTATTTAGTATCATTTCGGGGTCGAATGGTTTCGTCATGTAGACATCGGCCCCCACTTCCTGACCTTTTTGCCGGTCCAGCTCCTGGCCCTTAGCAGTTAGCAAGGCGATGTAAACATTATCCAGTTTCAATTCCTTTTTTACTTTTTTGCAAACTTCCATGCCATTCATTTTTGGCATCATTACATCCAAAAAAACAAGCTGCGGCTTTTCCTCCTGGATGATCGACAATGCTGCTTCACCATTTTCCGCGGTCAGAAATTCAACACCTTCATCTTCCAATTCTTCCAACGTTTGCTCAATCAGCATCCGGATGTGTGCTTCATCATCTACAATTAAAATTTTTTGCTCCATGGTTATTTAGTTTTCTTATGTGTATTGTCCTTTCCCTTTTTCACTGATAAATCAAAAACAAAACATTCTCCAATCCTTTTTCAAAACGCAACGACTGTACGATTTCCTGCTTTTCACTCAGCACTGAATTAAGAATTATTATGTCCGGTTGATTGATGATCGCTTTTTCTACTAATTCTTTGCCATCAGACTCTACTACCTGGTAACCCTTCGCCTGCAATACATCAGTCAGTGTTCTGACTGCCGTTGTATCTTCATCAACAATCATTACTTTTTTCTTTGACTTGCCTTGTTCAAGCAGACTGCCTACTTCTGTAAATAACTGTGCAGTATCTATGGGCTTAGTGAGATAGCGATCAACGCCGATACGAAATCCTCTTGCCTTGTCCTGGACTATTGACAGCACGATGATGGGAATATCCATGGTTTGAGGATCGTTTTTCAAAATAGCGGCAACGTCAAAACCATTCATCTCCGGCATCATGATATCCAGTATGACAAGATCAGGGCGGTGATTGCGGATACTGGCCAATGCTTCCTTTCCATTTTTTGCTTCTTCAATGATATAACCTGCATCTCCCAGTTCCTGGTACAATAAAGAACGGATAGAGTCATCATCATCCACCACGAGGATGGTGGCATGGTGACCATTCGAACTGAATTTTGATTGTGCCATTTGTTCCTTCAGCTGCTTCACCAGGTCATTAAGATGAATGGGAGTTGCAGGAGCTGCCTTCTGAAGAGGTAGGGCAAAAAAGAAAGTACTTCCTTTTCCTAGTTCACTTTTTAGCCAAATTCTGCCACCATGATGTTCTACTATTTCCTTGCAAATCGGCAAGCCCAGGCCTGTGCCTTTCGGTTTATCTGTCAGCGTATCTCCTACTACCTGTTTAAATTGTTCGAATACTGCATCATGATCCTGCGGCGCTATACCGATGCCGGTATCTTCAACTCCAACTACTATTTCATCATTTTGCTGATTGGCCCAACAAATTACTTTTCCTGATGGCGTGAATTTTACAGCATTTGAAATCAGGTTTACCACTACCTGGATCAATTTATCCCGATCACCGCTGATCAGCGGAAGATTAGGCTCAATAAACTTTTCGAGTTCCAAATTTTTTTGTTCAAACAGCGACGTGGTCGCTGCAATAGCCCGTTCCATTATTTCCTGCATGGATACACTCTCCAGGTTCCATTCCATTTTACCCGCTTCTATCTTGGCAAGGTCTAATACTTCGTTGATCAGGTTAGTTAACCGCTCACCTTCGGAAATTACAACATCAAGGTTCTCGGAGACCTGGTTAATAGTTTTGGTGGTTTTTGAATCAGACTGATTCGTAGCAGGAAATATTTTTTCTTCGAGTCTTTTTTTTATGATTTTGGCAAAGCCCAAAACAGAAGTTAGCGGCGTTCTTAGCTCGTGGCTGACGGTAGAAAGAAATGCACTTTTCGCCTGGTTTGCTTTATCAGCAATTTGGCTTGCTTCTTCTGCCTGTTGTTTAGCCAGCGTTAATTCTTCAAACAACTGGGCCTTCCGCAGCGCAACTCCTACAGAGGCGGCGATAGTAGAGAGTAAACGTTCATCGTTTTCATTAAACCGGTTTTCACTTTCAGTGCTTTGTACACTTAACACCCCGATGATTTCTTCACCGACAGGGATAGGAACGCCGAGATAGGAAGCGGCCGGCACGCCAATATGGGTGATTCCCAATTCTTCAGTTTTAGCAGTTACCTCTTTATTAATCAGCAGCGGCTTGCCTGACAAAATAATCTTTGACGTGAGACCCTTACCAAGTTTCATAGGAGTGAGTGTATCGCCGTACATGTAAGGGAAATGAATGATTTTTGTTCTAGAGTTTAATAATGCGAGGTAAACAATATTCGCTCTGAAAAGGTCCTTCATTTGATCACCAACCAATTTGATCAGTTGCTCAGTATTTAATTGCGACGTGAGCGCCTGGCTGATATTATTAACAGTTCCGAGTTCGGATGCCCGTTGTTTTGCTTCTGCTAATAATCTTGTTGTTTCATCAAACAGCCTTGCATTTTCAAGTGCAACACCCATACTGCTGGTGATGGTACTTAACAGTTTTACGTCAGCCTCGCTGAAGGCATGTTCTTTGTCTACATTTTGCAGGCTCACAGAACCTCTTATTTTATCGGCCACAATCATTGGAACAAATACCGCTGACTTTGGAGCTTGTCCCATGCTTACACCTGTACCGCCATATTTCTTTGCTGTCTCAACATAATTTTCGTTGATGAGAATTGGCTGATGGGTTCGGATCATTTGCTTATTAGCCCAAATTAAAGGTCGTGGTTCTGAATAATGACGTTTGCCTTTTTCAATAGCATACTGCCAGGTTTCCATGGTGCTGTCTTTGTCAAATGTGCGGATCAACACCGTTTGCGTATCGAATAACTGGCAAAGTTTTTCACCCACCAATTCATAAATGCCCTGCGATTTAAATTCTTTCACTAATCCATCCTGTACACTGTTAATCGTTGCCAGCTCAGCTTTTCGTAATTCGGTTTCTTTTAGCAGCCTGGTTGTTTCATCAAATAGCCTTGCACTCTTCAAGGCTACACTCATGCTGTTAACCAATGTGGAAAGAAGGTTTATGTCGGAGTCTGAAAATGCATTCTCCTGGTCGAGGTTTTGCAAACTAATGACACCAGTTACTTCACCGCCTGCTATCATTGGAACAAGCACGATTGATTTAGCAGCCTGGCCCACCATCACCGTATTGTCGTAGATCGGTCTCAGTTTTTCAATGTCTTTGTTGATGACCAATAACTGACCTGTTTCTATTACATGCTTTCTAAACCCTTTCAGTGGCCTTGGTCCTAGTAAGGTTCGGTCGCCTTTTTCATAAGTATAGCGGTCTTCGATAAGATCAGTCTTCTTATCGTATGTAACTATATCAATTACCTGCGCATTGAATATCTCCCGCATTTTTTCACCAACAAGATCGTAGATGCCTTGCATATCCATCTGCGCTACCAGGCTTTCCTGTACACTGTTGATAACAGCGAGTTCGGCATTGCGTTGTTCGGTTTCTTTCAGCAGGCGACTGGTTTCATCAAAGAGCCGGGCATTTTCCAAAGCCACACTCATACTATTGGATAATGTTTCCAGCAGGCGGATATCGGATTCCGAAAAAGCATTTTCCTTATCTATATTTTGAAGACTAACATATCCTTTGATAATATTCCCGGAAAGAAGGGGGACAAATATCAACGATTTAGTCATGGCGGTACTTCCAATGGGCGTTAATCCATATTCTGTAATGGCTATTTCTTTTGTGGGAATATAAATCGTATGCTTTTTATCAATTAGCAGTTGTCTTAGTTTATTGATCGGCCGGGGCTCAACTTTGACTTTTTCATTATTTTCAAAAAAGTAATTAAAGAGCTCAGTCTTGTTTTCAAAATCGAAAGTGGCAATGATTGTAACCTGGGCATCAAAAAGTTTTTGTACCCTGTCACCAACCAGGTTATAAATACCCTCCATATCCAGTTCCTTCGCCAGACCATCCTGAACGCTATTTATAACGGCCAACTCTCCAGTGCGTTGTTCGGTTTCTTTCAGCAGCCTGTTTGTTTCATCAAAAAGCCGGGCGCTTTCAAGGGCCACGCTCATGCTATTGGCCAATGTAGTCAGCAGGCTTACATCAGAATCAGTAAATGCATGCTCATGATCGACGTTTTGCAAACTAATAACGCCGGTGACTTCATTAGCTGCAACAAGTGGAACATAGACCTGGGACTTTGGTACTTCACCAATTAAAACCTCATTGTCAAATTCCTTTATTTTTTGTTCTACATGTTCATTGTGCAGTAATACCTGTCGGGTTTGTATTACATGTTTGCGGAAACCTTTTGGTTCTCTTGGTCCCAATAATGTTCTGTCACCTTTTTCGTAGGAATATTTGTCTTCAATTAAGTTGGCCTTGCGGTCGTAGGTAACAATATCAATCACCTGCGCATCAAAAATTTCCCGCATTTTTTCTCCAACCAGGTCGTAGATGCCCTGCATATCCATTTCTCTTACAAGGCCATCCTGCACACTGTTGATCACCGCCAACTCTGCATTGCGTTGCTCTGTTTCCTTTAACAAGCGATTGGTTTCATCAAACAGGCGGGCACTTTCCAATGCTACACTCATGCTATTGGCAAGCGTTGTTAAAAGGCTTACATCTGAATTGGAAAAGGCATCTTCATGGTCAAGATTTTGCAGGCTTATCACTCCTTTTATCTCGTTGCCGGCAACCATCGGCACATACATTTGAGATTTTGGTTTATCGCCAATTAAAATTTCATTGCCAAACTCTTTCATTTTCTGTTCCACATCCTGGTTATGTAAAAGTATCTGGCCGGTCTCTATGACATGTTTCCTGAATCCATTCGGGGCCCTTAGCCCCAACATCGTCCTGTCGCCTTTTTCATAGGCATAGCGGTCTTCGATAAGACCAGCCCTCCTATCATAGGTGACGATATCAATAACCTGTGCATCAAAAATCTCCCGGATCTTTTCGCCGACCAGTTCATAGATGCCCTGTATATCCATTTTGGCTACCAGGCTTTCCTGTACACTGTTAATGACAGCGAGTTCAGCATTGCGTTGTTCAGTTTCTTTGAGTAAACGATTGGTCTCATCAAAACGACGGGCACTTTCCAGCGCCACACTCATACTATTAGCCAATGTAGTGAGCAGGCTTACATCTGAATCAGGGAAGGCATTTTCTTTATCCAGGTTCTGCAGACTGATCATACCTTTTACCTCATTACCCGTTATAAGCGGTACAAAGACGGCTGATTTGGGTTGCTCACCATAAATCACTTTGCTATTGAACTTCCTGCTTATTGCGTCAAGGTCTTTATTAATTACAAATGGCTGGCCGGTATCAATGACATGCTTTCGGAAGCCGGCCGGTTCCCATTTTCCAACGAGAGTCCTGTCGCCTTTCTCATACGAGTAGCGGTCTTCAAGCAAATTGGTTTTGCTGTCATAGGTGACAATATCGATTATCTGCGCATTGAAAATAGCCCGGATCTTTTCGCCTACCATTTCATAGATGTCCTGCATGCCCATTTCTTTCACCAGCCCTTCCTGTACGCTGTTGATAACGCCGAGTTCTTTTACCCGGTGACTCAACTCACTGGTTCGCAGCGCTACCGTTTCTTCCAGTTCTTTGTGTTTTACTTTTAATTGACGGGTGCGGAACCGTACTATAAGACCAATTAATGAAATGGCAGCACAGCCATACAAGCTGTAAGCCCACCAACTGGCATACCACGGCGCCTTAATTGTAAACGAGAAAACAGATTCGTCACTTAGTTTTTGGTAAACATTTTTTGCCCTGACGTGGAAATGATACTTACCTGCAGGAAGGTTAGTGTATTCCTTATAATAATTGTTGTCAAAATTTGACCAGCTTTCTTCAAATCCTTCAAGCCAGGTTTGATAAAGGGTTTTGTCTTCCTGTTCAAAAAAGGGAGCGGCATACTCAAACCGCAGTGTATTGTTTTTGTAAGAAACCTTTTCTGTTAAATTATCTGTTGCAGGGTTTAAAAAATTTTTGCCGGCAGTAATATGCCGCAACACTGTTTTAAAAGGTTGATCATAATTTTTTTGAAGATTTTCATCATACCTCACAAGCCCATCAGTAGTACATATCCATACTATTCCGTTGGCTTCAGGATAAATTTTTCCAAGCGTTCTTTCTGTTATAGGCAGCAAAGGTGTTTTGTCGATCCTGTATTTGCCATTGGGCTGGGGTGTTGCTAAAATTGTTTCTTTACCAAAGCGTAGCCAAACCCTGCCGGCGGCATCTTCAATCATATCAAATTCACTGGATCCTCCTCCGTTAACGAAGTGGCCGAAAGTGACTGTATCGGGATAGAACCGCTTTTGTTTATCGTCAAATTTGTAAAGGGCAGAATCGCCGACAAACCAACTTTCACCTTTTATATGATAAACAGCGCCCAGTGAATTTTTTAATCCATTTGCCTCACTAAATCTTTCGAAACGGAATCCATGGATATCCGGTTCCCCATTTTTATCGAAAGCAGGTGTCAGCAGGTAAACAGCTCCGCTTTGGGTGCCAGCCCAAATGGTCCCATCTTTATTTTCCGAAAAAGTCCAAAACTGATCATCCAGCTTGGGAATATGCCCTTTAAACTGCCAGGGCTGTGCTGAATTTTTTCGGTGGAAAACAGCTACTCCAAAGGTGGCGCCACCCAGCAACATATCCGGATGATTCTTTGAAATGAACAAACCTGACAATTGCAGGTCACCACCAACCGAAGGTCGGATCAGGGTGGGCTTGTTATTATGAATCGTAAAAAGACCATCGTTGGCGACTAAAAGTGTATTGCCATCTTTTACCAGGCTAAAGGTTTGATTCGGGGGCACCAAACTTACCGGGTCAAACCGGCCAGTTTGCTCATTGAATCGTAGCAATCCATTGGTGGTACCAAGGTAGAGTTTGCCTTCAAATCGTTGAATGCATAATGTTGCCGTATTGATGCCTGATTGATTGGTGAATTGAGTGAGCGGTGACGCTGTTTCTACACGGGAGATACCATTGTCCAAAGCCAGCCACAATGTACCCTTGCTATCCGAATAAACGCCATAAACTGATTCATCCTGCAAACCAACATCACGATTGATCAATTGTAATATTTTACCCGAAGCATCGATGATGACGAGTCCTTTTCCTGTAGTTGACAGTACATAATTTCCGTTGGGCAACATTGCACCTTTGTATAATGTCCCGGCCTTCACCAATTCATCTGCTTCGGTTTTAAACGGCCGAAAGCCGCTGTCATCAAACAAGAACATGCCTGCGTAAAACATTCCCAGGATATATTGCTTTCCAACACCGGGGCTCGCCTGGGGAGTACTGGCGTTATAAGGAAGCATCACCTGTACTCTTTCCCGCCCAAGAAACTCGCTGCCTGGTATCAGCTGCAAGGAATCATTTACCAGTTTTAGCAGACCTACATTCGATTCGTGCACAAAATAATTGTCGTCGTAAAAGAAGGCATACATGAATTTTGTTTTGGGTATCCATGCCTTTACCTCTTTCTTTTCGTTCATCCGGAAAATATATTCCCGTGACTGAAAATAAATGTCGGATCCACTGATATGAATGGTCCATACATCATAAAAATTCCTATAGGCTTCAGGAATATATTGTCGGAGAGAAACTGCTCTTGTTTGTCCCACGCTATCCCGGACGAGATAGCCAAAGTCACCTGCCGCTCCATAATAAATGGTGCCGTTTTTATCCCGCGCCAATGACCTTACAACTGCCGGAGTGGGACCATTGAAAATTATTTTTCGCCATCTGACACCATCGTATTCCAGGATGGTAGCCTGTACGCCGAAATACATAATGCCACGGCCGTCTTCAATGATGCACCAGGTTTGCGGTAGAGCCTTGAATGTTTTGGGGCTGTAGTTAGTAATAAAAGGCAATCCTTTTTCCGAATTGGCCTGCGCTATGAGAGATAGTGGGCTTAAAAAGATCACAATGCTGGCAAAACAAATTGCAGCTCTTCCCTTGTTTTTGCTAAACGGGCGGCTATTTCTCATGATGAAATGCAGTTAAAAACATGCTTTCCAATCAGGGAGAGGATAAAGCCTTCAAAAGTGCGGAGCGGGCCGGAATTGATTTCGATGATCTCTTATTAAATATAGTACAATTCTTAAACACTATATCCAAGTAACGGTGCTTTGTTGATCTTGCACAAGCTTAAAAAAGCTGCCGGAATAAAAAAAAGCTGGCATACGCAAGCAAGATCAACTGCGGCAGGCGCATGCTTTTCTCCAGACAATCCTTAGTGAAGACAGTTGGTTAATTCAGCCGCCTTTATTTTAATTTTCTGTTTGTGTAAGTTGAAAAATCAGCCAGTAATGTTTTATACTCCTCGTGCATAAGGGGAGAGGTCATTAAGAAATCAGCCGTAGCCCTATTACAGGCAGTGGGAATATTCCAGGTTGCCGCTACCCGCAACAATGCCTTTATATCCGGGTCATGGGGTTGAGCTTCCATGGGATCCCAAAAAAATATTAGTGCATCAATTTTTCCCTCTGCGATACCGGCCCCTATTTGCTGGTCACCACCAAGAGGGCCACTCAAAAATTTTGATATCGACTGATCAAGTGCGGCTTCTAATAATGAACCGGTAGTGCCGGTAGCATAAAGCCGATGTTTGGCCAGGGCCGCTTTATTATAAATAGCCCATTCAATAATTTCATCTTTCATATTATCATGTGCTACTAATGCTATTCGTTTACGGCTGCCTAATACCCGGGTATTCATTTTTATTGTTGTTAGTTGTTGATCAAAATGGGTATGAAATTACAGATTGGTAATGAGAATCATTTGACAAAAGGCAATATTCACTGCAATAATAAAGAAGGCCTTTTCCAAATAAAAAATCCGCTCATTGAGCGGATGCGAATAAAAAGAAAAAATTGAATTATTTAAAATCGGCAGTAACTGTGATTTTTGGATTCTTCGCTACCTTGCCTCCATCAATTGCGGCACCGGTGATTCCATAATCAGCCAATGCAATGGAGAAATTAGCAGTAGTCGTCAGGCTGTTACCATTTACAACAACAGTACCGGGCACTTTTACTTTTTGACTTTGGCCTTTAACAGTCAATACACCTTCAACATCCGTTTTGTAGGAACCATCTTTTGCAAAATTTACCGCGGAAAGGTCAACAATATTTCCTTTGAATGTGAAAGTAGGGTGCTGACTGGAGTTCAGCCATTTTTCACCATTGAAATGTTCCTGCATCATGGGGTTCTTGAAAGCAAAGTTTTTCACGTTGGCTTCAAACTGAACCGAACCGGTTTTTGTATCAATAGCTGCTATGACAGTTTTATTATCAGCCTTTGGCAGGTTATCAATAGCAGTACTTGCATCAAACGAAACTGTAGCTGAGGTAGTTGTTTTCTTTTGAGCAAACAGGCTTCCTGTTGTTGCTACCAGGGAAAGAATAAAAAAGATTTTTTTCATTTCTAATTGTTTAAAGTGTGTGGGTTTATATTATTATTTAACTATTGCACAACGTTTGAATGTGATAAACTCGGTACCTAAAATTTCACTAAATACACCACCGCTGCAGGAACCTTTTATGGATACGGAATCTCCTACTTTCAATTTTTTTGCTTCCGCAATATGTTGTTCCTGGAAAGCGAAAATGGCATAAGATCCACTGGTGGTATCAATAAACTTGATATTGACAGTCGTATCCGCTGGCTCTATTTCAGAAACCGTGCCGCTAACTGTTATGATTTTGTCAGTGTATTTTTTATTGGCGACACTATCACTTTTTTCAAACTCACGGATGAAGTCAAGGGCAGAAACAGTGAAAGCAGCCTTCCTGTCTTTGGTGTCGGCAAATTTTTCCGTGGCTATATACCAGTAAATGCCCGCAGCTATCGCAGCCAGGACAACAAAGACGATCAATGATTTTTTCAGCCAGTTTCTTTTTGTTTTCGGCATATTCTTCTCTTAAGTTGCTTTTCCTGGGTAAAGAAGTTGCATTCCGGAAAAACGATTCAACAAATATATGATGTTTAAACATTGAAGAAGGTTGGCAGATCTTTAAAAAAATGTAAAAAGTCATTCTGGAATGACCAAAACGACTTTTACTTACTAACTCATCCGCCAGTTTAAATGCTGGGAACGAATATTTTAAGAGGCTTGTACTTCTTTTATCTTTTCCCTGATCTTTACTTCTATCTCTTTGGCCAATTCAGGATTATCGAGCAATAATTGTTTTACGGCATCACGCCCCTGGCCCAGTTTATCGCTATTGTAGCTAAACCAGCTCCCACTTTTTTGCACAACCCCCAATTCTACACCCATGTCAATGATCTCGCCGGTTTTCGAAATACCCTCGCCAAAAATGATGTCAAACTCCGCAGCCCTGAAAGGCGGCGCCACCTTATTCTTAACGACTTTCACTTTTACCCGGTTGCCTACAGCCTCATCACCATCTTTGATTTGAGTACTGCGACGAATATCCAGGCGGACAGATGCATAAAATTTCAAGGCATTACCCCCTGTTGTTGTTTCAGGGTTCCCGAACATCACACCTATCTTTTCCCGAAGCTGGTTGATAAAAATGCAAATGGTATTTGTTTTAGAAATGGTAGCAGTGAGTTTACGCAACGCCTGGCTCATTAACCTTGCATGAAGCCCCATTTTGCTGTCACCCATTTCACCTTCCAATTCACTTTTTGGTACGAGTGCAGCCACTGAGTCTATCACTACAACGTCCAAAGCGCCGGAAAGAATCAACCGGTCTGCAATCTCCAAAGCCTGCTCACCATAGTCAGGTTGTGATATTAAAAGATTATCGACATCAACCCCTAATTTTTGAGCGTAAGAACTATCAAATGCATGCTCTGCATCAATAATGGCACACATGCCGCCTTTCTTTTGTGCTTCGGCGATTACATGCGTAGCCACCGTTGTTTTACCGGAAGACTCAGGGCCATAGATCTCAATTACCCTTCCCCTCGGAAGACCACCGATACCCAGTGCAACATCCAATCCAATAGAGCCGGTAGAGATCACTTCCTGCTGTGCCTCTCCTTTTTCATTCATCATCATCACACTTCCCTTACCATAGTCTTTTTCTATTTTGTCCATTGTTAGCTTTAAAGCTTTCAACTTTTCACTATTGTTATTTGACATGTCGGTAGTTTTTTCTGTTTTTGCCATTTCCAAATTTAGGATTTACGTATTGTCCTGCGAATTATTTTATAATAAAACGAAACTAAACTATTTAGTAATTAAAAACTAATATTTTTTGTCATTATTGTCCGACAAAAATCGGGTTCAAAAATGCTGTAACACTTTGCTGTTAAAGGTTACAGGCTAAAAAATCATTGTTGCAAAACAGGGGGGAGCACCCCTGGTTTTTTTATGTTGTAAAAGCA
>NZ_JARKNA010000019.1 GCF_029360765.1 Terrimonas pollutisoli
GAAATAAAGGCGTTGTTTTTAAGAAAAATACATGCAGTGACCTTTAAGGGGTTCCTGCTAAAACTGGTGATGTTTATTCTGGCTTTTACCCTGAATAAGCTCACCCTTTAACTAGCAACTTGAATTATTTAGTCTCTTTAAAACTATCGGCCCATACACGAATTCTTTTATCGGGTGCATCATCAAACGTTGCCAGGAAAGACACTTTTCCATTTTTACCTTCCAGTGTGATAGTGATGTTTTTCGTCTCTCCCTGGTCTTCAAATTCAGTTTTGAATTCGCTCTGTCCCTCCTTGAAAGGAATTTGCCAGGCACATTTCGCCGATCGAATCGTACCTGTCATTGTATGATCGCTGGCAGGAGAGATAGTGATAGTTTTTTCCGAAATGGTTATTTCAGTTACTTCATCCACCGTTTTTCGCACCGCTCCTGCAGTATCCAGGTACTCTGTTTTAGAAGAAATCAGAGAAAGTTTCTTTTCACACTGGGCATTGACTGCAGTTTGTGACGCAATGCTAAAGGTTAGTGCTAAAAACGCCGGAATAATTGGTTTCATGTTTTTTGATTTATTCTATAAGACGCAATCATGAAAAATAGGTTTCAAAAAAATCTGTCTTTTTGGATTTCCGGCAACAAAAGAATGCTATTGTATGGAATAACCGACTTAGTTTTTCTGCTTTATCTTTAAGAATGAAAGCAAAATCAGCAACATCAAAAAAAAGCGCCGGCATTCTTCTCTATCGTTTTTCGGTGGGTCTGCCGGAAGTATTGCTGGTACATCCCGGTGGGCCTTTCTGGGCAAAAAAGGATATAGGAGCATGGTCCATTCCTAAAGGCGAGTTTGAAGCTGAAGAAGATCCGTTATCTGCTGCGCAAAGAGAACTGGAAGAAGAAACAGGAATAAAAGCCGAAGGAAACTTTATTGAACTGACACCGGTAAAGCAAAAAAACGGCAAACTGGTTTATGCATGGGCTTTGGAAAAAGAGGTAGATGCCGGTAGTATTAAAAGCAACAGCTTTGAAATGGAATGGCCGCCAAAATCCGGGAAGAAAAAATCATTTCCCGAAATTGATAAAGCTGCATGGTTTGGTGTAACGGAAGCAAAAGAAAAGATCCTGGCGGGACAAGTACCCTTTATCAACGAATTGGAAATGAAACTTGGCCATACTGTTGAATAGAATAATGAAATGCTGACTGAAGTTTATCCTGTCTCCATAGTAATCTTAATACCTGCATAAATGTGGTACCAGTTTCTCAATATTTTTTTCTTTGTGTTTCATACCGTCTTCACGTTATTTAATATGGTGGGCTGGATTTTCCCCCGTACCCGTAAACTTCATCTCGTTACTCTTTCATTAACTGCTTTCTCGTGGTTTATATTAGGCATCTGGCATGGCTGGGGATATTGCGTCTGCACCGACTGGCATTGGGACGTCCGTGACAAATTAGGATATGAAGACCGCTCCCACTCCTACATACATTTCCTTATTCTCAAGCTGACAGGTGCTGATTTGGATCCTGGATTGGTAGAACGAGGCACCTTGATTGTTTTCCTGCTGAGTTTTGCGTTAAGTATTTGGTTAAATATCAGGAACCGAAGGCGGAAGAAAAAGCTTTCCTGAAAATACCGGTTATTTAGGATCATTCCCCATAAGTAAAAAAATATTTACTAAGGGTAGTATAAAAAATAGCTGCGAAGAAATCATCTTCGCAGCCACCTCATTTTTATAAACCTAGCGACTTACAATTTGAACCGTCGAAATTCCCGATTGCGCTGTAGTGCCATCGATTAGCGTTGCTGTTATCCTATAGCTGATGAAACCAGGAAAAACACTATCATCTGTAAATTTGTAAGACCTTGAACCGTCTTCTGGTAATGAAGTTACGTCTTCCCATACCGCATACGGGTCAGTAACATCTTCATATGTTTTTTGAATGGTAAAGTTTACGACACCTGCAGTTGATTCAACTGACCAGGTAAGGGTTATACCTTTTCCTTGCCGGTGAGTGGAGAAAGAAGTAAAGACCGGGCCTTGCACATACCCTGCTTTTACTTTAATAGTTGGGCTTACTGAATTTTCCGCTGCTACTGAAGAAATGCCTGTGGTAATAATCATTGCCGAAATAGCAAATGCCGATAGTTGTGTTTTCATAAAAATTCTGATTTTAGAATTTAAAAATAGGGGCTGGCGTCACTAAAAGCAATAGTATATTTCATGCATCGGGCATGATTAAATACAGTTATCGTTATCGTAATAATCCATGGCTCACTGGAAATAATAAGGCGGCGAACAAACAGATCCTGCAGGGAGTATAGACTTTAATTAATATGCGGCAATCATTATCAACCCTGCTCTACTTTTCTGCAGCAATTGTTTTTTTAAAAGCCCATCTGGTTTTTTAAAAAGTACTGATTGACTACTTCGAAATAACTGGCATTTTTAGAACGCATCCGCCATTGAGGCAGGGCAAAAAAAAGTATTAACTTCTGTTAATGCTTTTTTTTGTGATGTGATGTATCGGCAGAACTTAGCTGAATGAGGCTTTTATGAAAAAATTGGCTTACTGTTTTTGAAGATTTTTCTTTTCGATTTTCTTAACAAGGTCTTCATGCACCACAACCTTGCTTTGCATTACAACCCGCTTTTCTCCTATTTCCTCAGGATTTTTTTTATTAATCAGTTGCATTAAAATTTCTGTAGCCTTCTCCGCCTGTTCATACGGAAACTGTTCCACTGAAGCCAAGGGCGGCTCATCCAGGTAACTGGTCATCGGCAGGTTGGCGTAGCTTACAAAGTAAATATCCTTATTCACTTTTAAGCCTTCACTTCTTGAGTACTTGATGGCATCCAAAGCAACGTAATCATTAAAAGCAATCACAGCTGCAGGACGTTTCTCCAAAAGAAGCAATTGCCTGACGGCTTCAAGAGTTTTCTCTTTGCTGAGGTCTGTTTGTACAATGTAAGATTGATCAACTGAAAGATTATTTTTTTTCAACCCTTCCAGGTAGCCATTCAATCTTTCCTGTGAGGGCAGCATGGTATCAGGCCCTTTTATAAACCCGATATTTTTATGCCCCTGGCTAACCAGCCAGTCAACCAACTGAACAGAACTGCTTTTTAAATTACAGGATACTGAATAAACATCGGGGCTATCAGGTACACGATCAAAAAATACAACCGGGATAGAATAATTGGCTAATTGTTCGAAGTGCTCGTAACTATCCGTGTTTTTTGATAATGACACCAGCAAACCATCTACCCGGTGCCGACGCATCGTATCTACAATTTTCTTTTCTCTTTCTACATCGTCGTGTGACTGGCCTATCAATACGGTATAATTATTTTCAGTAGCTATATTTTCAATCCCATTTATGGCAGTAGAAAAAAACTCTTCGCCTAAGTTGGGAAGTATAACGCCTATGGTAAATGTTTTGCCTTGCTTGAATGAGATGGCAGCCTGGTTGGGTTCATAGTTTAGCTCTTCAGCTAATTTCTGCACCTGCATTTTCGTACGCAGACCAATGCTGGGGTGGTTGTGCAGTGCCCTTGAAACGGTTGACACGGAAACATTCAACCGCTTGGCGATCTCTTTAATAGTAGCAGGCTTTTGGGTCATATACGACAAGAAAGATAACTACAAAATTACAACGAAGAAAATATTGCCCTGAATAAGCAAGCTTGAGTTAATTTTCAACCATATTTAACCGTGTACCACTTCGTGCTTTGCTGCCAGCATGTGGGTTTTGCTTTGTTCAATTGCTTCCATTATTTGTCGCAGTATTTCTTCTGAGCTATCATTGTAATCAATAGTCATTGGAGGTTTGAATTGAACCGATAAAATCGTTCCTTTCTTTCTTAGCTTCAATCCCGTTTTATTAAAAGCCCGCCAAAAGCCATTTATCACGACAGGTATCACTATGGGCTTATTTTGTTTGATGATAAGAACGGTACCTTTTCTACCCGGCGCAAATGGCTTGGTCGTTCCTTGTGGAAAGGTAATCACCCAGTTTTTTTCCAATGCTCTTGTGATCTTCCTGGTATCAGACGGATCAAGCCCTTTACGGGTTTCGTTGGCTTCGGCATTCCATACTCTTTTAACCGTCAAAGCGCCTGCCAATGTAAATAACCGGCTGATCCAACTTCCATTCATGGTGGCTTCAGCCGCCACATAGTTGACACGGGTAAAGGGATTGAGCAGGTAATAGGGAACGCCTAACTTGTTTTTCTTTCCCCATTTTACAGCACAAAAAATATGAAGGAAGGTGATGACATCTGCGAAGTAGGTTTGATGATTACTTACAAAAAGGACATTTTCTTTTGGCAGGTTTTCAAGATGCTCGGTGCCGGATATTTTTAGTTTATTGATTATTGCCAGCCCTGGGTAGGAAAAAAGACCAACCACGGCATACACCATTTTACGGACCAGCTTGAAGTTTTTTAATCGCTCCCTCAACGAACTCATGGCAATTATTTAAACGCTCAATAATGATGTGAAATTAAGCAATTGAATGCTTTTACAAGTAGGAGAACAGGAATTGCGCTGATCAGGTTAAATCAAAAATCCGGGCCACGCAAGTCCAACTTTAGTTTCATTGGGTACTAAAAAAGGCTGTCCAAAATGGACAGCCTTGTATAATAAAGCTTACAGAAATTATTCAGCTTTCGCATCATCAGAAGCGGCTGCTTCGCCACCTTCCATTTTCTTCTTCAGGTCAGCTAATACACCGAGGTCACCTAAAGTAGCTTTTTCTACTTTACCCTGGATGTTCTTCACTGCTTTCTTTGTCTTATCAGCTTCTGCTCTTGCTTCTTTCTTCGCAGCTTCTTTTTCTTCTATCTGGCCTTGTTCCCATATACGGCTATGAGAAAGGACAATGCGTTTTTCATTGCGATCAAATTCGATCACCATGAACTGAGCTGTTTCATCCGCACCGATGCTCTTGCCATCCTCTTTTGTCAGGTGACGGTTAGGAGCAAAACCTTCCAGGCCATAAGGCAATTGAACGATAGCACCTTTGTCATCGCGACGGGTAACTACACCTTCATGCACCGTGCCGATAGCAAATGTATCCTGCAGTGCATTCCAGGGATCTTCTTCCAATTGTTTATGACCTAATTGCAATTTGCGGTTTTCTTTATCGATACCCATGATCACCACGTCGATGTTTGAACCAACTTTTGTGTACTCACTTGGGTGATTGAAACGCTTCAACCAGCTCAGATCGCTGATGTGGATCATACCACCGATACCGGGAGCCAGTTCAACAAACACACCATAGTTGGTAATGTTTTTCACCAGGCCGGTATGACGGCTTCCTTCAGCAAAGCGGCTTTCGATATCATTCCATGGATCTGCCGAAAGCTGTTTGATAGACAAGCTCATCTTGCGGCTTCCTTTATCCAGTGTAACGATTTTAGCTTCATGCTCGTCGCCCAGCTTGAAGAATTCTTTCGCATTGATCGGCGTGTTGGCCCATGTAATTTCACTTACGTGAACAAGACCTTCAACACCTGGTAATATTTCAAGGAATGCGCCGTAGTCTTCAATGTTCACTACTTTACCTTTTACTATATTACCTTCTGCAATTGTTTCAGGCAATACATCCCATGGATGAGGAGTCAGTTGTTTCAAGCCAAGGCTGATACGTTTTTTCTCGTCATCAAAATCCAATACCACCACGTTGATCTTCTGATCCATCTTCAGCACTTCAGCTGGGTGAGAAATACGACCCCATGAAATATCTGTGATATACAACAGACCATCCAGACCACCCAAATCCATAAAGGCGCCGAAGTCGGTAATGTTTTTCACTGTTCCTTCCAACACCTGGCCTTTCTCGAGTTTGCTCATGATCTCTGCACGTTGTGCTTCGATATCGCTTTCGATAAGGGCTTTATGAGATACAACAGCGTTCTTGATAGTTTCGTTGATCTTAACTACTTTAAACTCCATTGTTTTTCCAACAAACTGGTCGTAGTCAGTTACAGGTTTCACATCGATTTGTGAACCTGGCAAGAATGTTTCCATTCCGAAAACATCTACGATCAAACCACCTTTTGTTTTAGAGGTAACCAAACCAGTGATAACCTCGCCGGTTTTGTGTACTTCCATGATTCTTTCCCATGCACGGGTAATGCGGGCCTGGCGACGGCTCAGATTCAGGTGACCCTGGCGGTCTTCCTTATCAACTACCATCACTTCCACTTCATCACCAATCTTCAGGTTGGGTTGATCACGGAATTCGTTCAATGAGATCAAACCATCGCTTTTAAAACCGATGTTCAATACAACATCTGTTTTGGTCAAACCAACAATCAATCCTTTGATCAGTTCTCCATCGTTCAATTGTACGAAAGTGTTATCATACACTTTGTCGTACTTTTCTTTTTCTTCTTTTGTGTAAGAAGTAACGTTACGTTTGTCAACGCTCCAGTCAAAATCGTCGTGAGCGGTTTGCACAGGTGCATTTGGTATCGCTGTAGTTACTTCTGCTGTATCAGCAGCTGCAGTCTCCGGTGCATCAGCGTTTAGTTGTTTTTTAATAATGTTTTCAAACATGATAATATCCCGAAGGTTTTTAAATCGGGGGAGCAAAGATAAGTTTTACTTAGCGGTTTACAGGCTGAATTTTGAAGTTTTTTAGCGCTATTTTACCAGCTTTAACACCTTGATTAGGCTTTGGTTGCGTCGCACTCTTCAGCGTTTCCGTTCGCTATTCGGCAGACCTCATCCCTCTTTCCCTTCTCCAAAGGAGAAGGGACGGTACCGCATTACTATTCCAAACTATGTAACTACCACATCATCGTTATATCTCTGCCCAACATTTTCGATTACTCTGATACGATTTGAATCATCGAAAAGCCAGGGCTGTGTGCTGCTCCTCTCCTTTGGAGTAACCGGGCAAAGCGAAGGTTAGGAACGTAGCTCGAGTGAGGTCGCTGCCCAACATTTTCGATGACTCTGATACGATTTGAATCACCGAAAAGCCAGGGCGGCGTGCTGTTCCTCTCCTTTGGAGAGGTTAGGTGAGGTCGCTGCTCAACATTTTCGAAGACCCTGACTATTTATCAGAATCTCCGAAAAGCCAGGGCGGCACTTTGCAAGCTTCCGCCAACTGGCGGAGGGATTTAGAGGGGGCCAGGTCGGGAGGGTTTTTCTTATATTCATCCAATGCTTTATCGCTTTCTGAAAATAATTGTCCGGCTTGCCATGCTGATCTTCTGCCGGAGTATCATTGTTAACAACCGGGCGATGCTGAAAAAGCGAGGCCCTCTGCTGCTGGCAAGCAATCACCCTAATTCATTTTTGGATGCCATTATCCTCGATATTCTTTTTGAACAGCCAATTTGGTCACTGGCAAGAGGTGATGTCTTTAAAAACAGATGGATCAGCGAAATCCTGAAAGCTTTAAAAATGTTTCCTGTTTACCGGGTAAGCGAAGGTGTTGAAAACCTGAACAACAACTATGAAACGTTTGAAAACTGCAAACAGGTATTCAGAAAAAATGGCCTTATACTTATTTTCAGCGAAGGTAAATGCATCAATGAGTGGCGCCTGCGGCCCTTAAAAAAAGGAACGGCCCGCCTGGCAATCAGTAGCTGGGAAGAAAATATTCCGTTACAGGTTTTGCCGGTAGGCATCAATTATAGTTCATTCCGTCGATTTGGAAAGAATGTATTCATCAATTTCGGCGAGCCCATCAGTAAAGAAGATATTCCGTTAAACGAAGCTGACGGTATCCGTTACCAGGCTTTTAACAATAAACTACAATCGCAGTTGCGATCATTGGTGTTTGAGATAAGCAACACCGACAAAAAAAAGAAACAGCAGCTACTCGAAAAAAAGCCCTCTCCATTTGCCAACATCCTTCTTTCATTTCCCGCATTCCTGGGTTGGCTGACACATTTTCCTTTGTATTTGCCGATTCAAAGAATTACTTATAAAAAAACATCACATAACGATCATTACGATTCGGTGATGGCGGCGGCGTTATTATTCACTTATCCGCTTTACCTTTTAGTGATTTCATTTGTTCTTTTCTATTTCACAAAATCCAATTATAGTTTTCTGTTGCTATTGTTGCTGCCGTTGACGGCGTGGAGTTATGTGCAGGTGAAGAGGCAGTTGGATAAATGATCTGCACTGATTTTCTCTATCCTCTAAAACTTGTTTACATGCCACATAAAAAGCACGAAGCGAAGAATAACCCTTAAACCGTAAAGTATTTTGTAATGTTTCTTTTATTGAATTCATTTGCAATCCCCCTGTTCTCAAAAAAATCGTTAAATAAGATAATTGCCTCGTCTATCGTCAATACTTCGTGTACGAGAATACGAATAGGTCCAATTTTGCTATCAATTGTAGTCCAAACGTTACTTTGCTCATTTTTCCCTATCACAAAATGCTTAAATGAGTTACTGCTAAAAAATCTCGCTTCAATTGTAAGTCGTCTTTTATCACCGGAGCATTGAATGTAATCTCCATTATCTTTTATCAATATTAAATAGGGACACTCATATGGCTCTAGTTTATTTAAAAAATATTTTACTTCCTCAAAAGTTGAAATTTCAGATTCCTTAATCATCCCTTGATTTTCATATTGTACTTTCATTCCTTAAATTTATTTTGGATTCCAATGATGATTTTGGCTGTTGGTAAAATTATTTTATCATGCTTTGTGAAATGTCCCCCTTGCTCTGCGAAACGTCCTCGTTTCGCAGTTTTATTATATCGCCTCTGGCGATTGCAATGCAATACTCTTCGCGGCAATAAACCCACTCGTCCAGGCATGCTGAAAATTAAACCCACCGGTTATTCCGTCTACATCTAATATCTCGCCTGCAAAAAATAAGCGAGGTATTTTCTTACTCATCATAGTATTGGCATCAACTTCATTCAGCTTAATGCCACCCGCCGTTACAAATTCCTCTTTAAAAGTCGTTTTACCTTTTATGGCAAATTCACTGGCACATAAATTCCGTATCAGCTTGTTCTGATCTTTTGCCGGCAGGTCGGCCCATCTTTTTTCTTTATTCACTCCGGAGTGTTCCAGGAAAAACTCCCAAAGCCGCTGTGGCAACCCAAATGGATTCCTGTTTACTATTTTTTGTGAAGCCATTTCAAACCGAAGCGTTTGAAGTTTTTCCATTAACTGTTGTTCATTGAAGTCCGGCAGCCAATTTACTAAAATGGAAAACTGCCAATTGCAAACTGCCAACTGCCTCGCACCCCATGCACTCAGCTTTAATACAGCCGGCCCGCTCAATCCCCAGTGTGTGATCAGCAAAGGGCCTTCCTGCTCAAGTTTTGTCCCGATAATTTTTACTCTTACATTTTCCACACTTACTCCCATCAGTTTTGTAATGGGATGATTGGGTATATTAAAAGTAAACAGAGAAGGTACCGGCTCTTCAATAGCATGTCCCAACTCTTTTAACCATTCAAACATCGATGACTTCGGATATCCGCCCGATGCGACGCAAACCCAATCGGCATCAATTCTTTCTTCATTTGAACATTGAACATTGAGCGTTGAACATTGAGCATTTATTTTTTTAACCTCAACATTCATTTTGACTTTCACATTATACCGATCCGCTTCCCGCAGCAAACAATCAATAATCGTTTGGGATGAATCGGTAACCGGGAACATCCTCCCATCCTCTTCTGTCTTCAGCTTCACGCCACGTTCTTCAAACCATTGGACAGTGTCTGTTGTAAAAAACTGGTGAAATGTTTTCTTTACAAAATTGCCCCCGCGGGGATATTTCTTACTCATTTCAGCAATATCAAAACAGGCATGAGTGGTATTGCATCTTCCCCCACCGCTCACTCTTACCTTTGATAATAGCTTACCTGATTTTTCCAGGATGATCACTTCCAGTTGCGGATTCATCCTGGCTGCATTTACGGCGCAAAAAAAGCCTGCAGCCCCTCCGCCAATGACAACTAGCTTACCCCTGCCCCCTAATGGGGAATTATGATCGGTCTTTTCGATGTTTGATTGTGATTGCTGCATAGGCAGTAGAAGAAGCTATAAAGAAGTTCATAAATATCAGATAGCTTCCATACGTTGTGCCGAAGCGGATTGAGGACTAAATAAATTTGGGTTACTAACTTCCACTTCCTCTATCGTAGAATAGTTTGAAAGAATATCGGCTTTGTTTTTCTTAACAGCCACATCATGTTCAAAGTGCACTGAAGGC
Source organism: Terrimonas pollutisoli (assembly GCF_029360765.1). Lineage (GTDB taxonomy): Bacteria > Bacteroidota > Bacteroidia > Chitinophagales > Chitinophagaceae > Terrimonas_B > Terrimonas_B pollutisoli. Next base: position 10,210 of record NZ_JARKNA010000019.1, read on the forward strand.
TTTCCGTCTTTTGTTCTCACCGTCCAGCCATCACTTTCTGTATATACTTCTTTACGGCCCAGATTGATCATGGGTTCTATCGCCAACACCAGTCCTTCTTTCAATTTAGCGCCTGTTCCTCTTTTACCATAATTCGGCACCTGTGGATCTTCGTGAAGGCTTTTTCCCAATCCATGCCCCACCAATTCTCTCACCACACCATAGCCATGTTTTTTTTCTGTATGTTCCTGGATAGCATAAGCGATATCACCAATCCGGTTACCTGTCACCGCTTTTTCAATGCCTTTGTACAACGACTCTTTGGTATGTTTGATCAGATTCATCACCTCTGGTCCGGGATCACCAATGGCAAATGTGTATGCATGATCGCCATGCCATCCATTTAATATTACTCCTATGTCAACAGAGATGATGTCTCCCTCCTTCAACTCATTGCCATTCGGAAAACCATGCACCACCACATCATTGACAGAAATACAGGAATTATACGGATACCCGTTATAGTTAAGAAAGGATGGAGTAGCATTGTGATCCTTGATGAATTCGCCGATCATTTTATCAATGGACAGCGTGGTAATGCCAGGTTTGAGAATTTTGGCGACTTCCGTTAAAGTTTTACTGACGAGCAATGCGCTTTTTCGCATTTGCTCTATTTGGTCGTTTGTTTTACAGATCATCATACTAATACACGAAATTAATAATTTCAGTTCGCAATCTTAGTATCAGAACCTGTGTTGTTCCGTTAACGTTCCTGTAAGAATCGATAAAAACAAAAAACCTGGCAAGATTTACTTACCAGGTTTTCCAATTTTTTATCGTCAATCTTAGTACTGAACAGCTGACGTTGTCTGTCTGCCCTGTATGCGACCGCTTTTCATTAAGCCATCGTATTGGCGCATCAACAATTGTGTTTCGATCTGCTGCAGTGTATCCAAAATAACACCGACCATGATCAGCAACGACGTACCTCCAAAGAAGGTAGAAAATCCCTGCGTAACACCCAACCGCTGAGCGATACCGGGAAGAATACCTACAAAAGCCAGCAATATGGCGCCCGGGAATGTGATTTTATCCATCACACTGCCGATATAATCTGCAGTGGGCTGTCCTGGCTTCACACCGGGGATAAAGCCATTGTTTTGCTTCAGGTTGTCCGCAATTTGCTTAGGGTTAAATATCAAAGCTGTGTACAGGAATGTAAAGCCAATCACCACTACTGAATAGATCAGCATGTACCAAAAGTTTTGGTGATCAGTAAACATTCTTGATATTTCATTCGGTCCTTTACCAAGAGTTAAAAGAGTTGGCAGGAACATGATTGCCTGGGCAAAGATGATGGGCATTACACCGGCACTGTTCACCTTCAATGGCAAAAATTGTCTTGCGCCACCAAACTGGCGGTTTCCAACAATCTGCTTCGCATAGTTAACCGGTACTTTTCTTACCCCCTGGATCAATAAGATACATCCAAGGATGATAGCAATCAGGATAGCGATCTCAACAATAAAGATCAGGATTAAACCTGTACGTGTTGACTTCGCCACCAACTCCTGCGTAAATGACTGTGGCAAACGGGCAAGGATACCGATCATGATGATCAGCGATACACCGTTGCCCAATCCCTTATCAGTAATTTTTTCACCCATCCACATAACAAATAAAGTACCTGCGGTGAGGATGATGATAGTGGATAAAGTGAAGTAGCTGGTGAATGCAGGAATGATGGCAGCAGATGACGTTTGATGCAGATACCCTACATAAGCAGAAGCCTGCACAATCGTTACACCCACTGTAAGGTAGCGTGTATATTGATTAATCTTCTTGCGGCCACTATCGCCTTCTTTTTGCATTTTTTGAAACTTCGGCACCAGCACTGTCATCAACTGCATAAAGATAGATGCAGAGATATAAGGCATGATACCCAATGCAAAAATAGATGCCATGTTAAAGGCACCACCGGCAAACGTGTTTATAAGGTCAAGGATACCATTTCCCTGCCCTTTATTCAATTCCAGTTTGATAGGATCAATTCCAGGCAGAACAATGTGTGAACCTATTCTGTAGACAGCAATGAGGATTAAAGTAAAAATGATCTTACTTCTTAGTTCCTCGATGCTCCAGATATTCTTAAGAGTTTGAATTAATTTCTTCACGGGAGTTAAAAAGATTTAAGAGCCCAAAAACAAAAAGACGCATTTTTTTTATGCGCCTTGCAATTTAGCGAAATTTACTTAACTATTTCAATAGAACCACCCGCAGCTTCGATAGCAGATTTAGCCTTGTCGCTTACTGCATTCACCTTGAAAGTGAATTTGTTTTTCAACTCGCCATTACCCAGAATTTTCACCTTATCGTTCTGGCTGATAAGCCCGTTGATATAAAGATTTTCCAGGGAAATTTCAGTGAAGTTATATTTTTCAGCCAGTTGCTCTACCTGTCCCAGGTTTAAGACTTTATATTCAACACGGTGAGGATTATTAAATCCACGTTTAGGAATACGGCGCTGAACGGGCATCTGACCACCTTCATGCCCCATTTTTCTTTTATAACCAGCACGGCTCTGTCCACCTTTTGTACCTTTTGTAGATGTACCACCATGTCCTGATCCATCACCACGTCCAATTCTTTTTTCTTTGTGAGTTGCGCCTTTTGCAGGTCTTAATTCGTGTAGTTTCATTTTGCTTTTATTTTGTACTCATCGCCCCGAAAGCTTCCGATAGTATTCGGAACGGGGCTCGCTTTTAAAAAATTGAAATCCGAAGCCGGATGTCTGATGTCAGACCTCTTTCCTTCTGTTTATGCTTCTTCCACTTTTACCAGGTGTTCCACTTTGCGAACCATACCCAGTACCTGCGGAGTTGCTTCTACTTCTTTAGTAGAGTTAGTCTTATTCAGACCCAAAGCTTTTAATGTCAGCTTTTGTCTTTCAGGTCTGTCAATCGGACTTTTTACTAATGTTATTTTAATCTTTTTCATACCCCAAATCCGCCGCAGCGGAGATCATTTATAGTTTCAAAAATTGTTGATCCATGTTCTGCAGTTGAAGTGTGCGACGCAACGAAGATGCCATAAAAAACAAATGCCGGTAACACAACTATCAACTTACGATATTAAAAGAGCAACTTATTTAAAGGAATCACCAACCTAAGTCTCCTTTTCAGGCTATCCATTAAATACTTTCTTCAAACCGAGAGAACGGGTCTTAGCCACGCTAATCGGTTCACGCAATAAAGCCAATGCTTTAAAAGTTGCTTTGATCACGTTGTGAGGATTAGCCGAACCCAAAGATTTAGCTAATACGTCCGTTACGCCAGCTGCTTCTAAAACGGCACGCATAGAACCTCCGGCGATCACACCAGTACCATGAGCAGCGGGTTTGATCAACACTTTCGCAGCGCCTTCCTTGGCCCACTGATCGTGAGGAACAGTACCATGCATCACAGGCACTTTGATCAAATTTTTCTTTGCATCTTCAATTCCTTTAGTAATTGCCTCCTGAACTTCCTTTGCTTTACCCAAACCATGACCTACAACGCCATTTCCATTACCAACAACTACCAATGCAGAGAAACTGAATGCACGGCCACCCTTCGTTGTTTTTACTACCCTGTTGATAGAAACAACTTTGTCTTTTAATTCCAGGTCCCCGGCTTTTACTCTGTTTAAATTAACTTTTGACATTATTTCAATTTGAAATTTGAAACTTGAATTTTGTTATTAGAATTGCAAACCACCTTCTCTTGCTCCATCAGCCACTGATTTTACCCGGCCGTGATATAAATAACCACCGCGGTCAAAAACCACCTCTTTCACACCAAGGTCAACTGCTTTACGGGCAATAGCTGCACCTACTAATTTGCTTTTATCAGACTTTGTTCCTGATTGAGCTTTGATATCTTTATCTTTTGTAGAAGACGCAGCGATGGTAGCGCCATTTGAATCATCAATCAATTGTGCGTAGATATCGCTGTTGCTTCTGAACACAGACAAGCGGGGCTTTTGAGAAGTACCACTAATTTTCTTACGAATATTATAGCGGATCTTTTGTCTTCTTGCTGTTTTAACTTTTGAGTTCATCTCTTTTTATTTTACAATCCTGATGCTGCCAGGATTCAATTTTCAAATTAATTATTTACCAGCTGCTTTACCTGCCTTCTTACGAACCACTTCACCCACATAGCGAACACCTTTTCCTTTGTAAGGCTCAGGCTTACGCAAGCTGCGCAATTTAGCAGCCACCTGACCGATTAATTGCTTATCGATACCTTCAAGGGTGATAATTGGGTTTTGGCCTTTCAACTGCTCGGCACTTACTTTCAACTCTTTTGGTATTTCGATCATGATATTATGCGAATAACCTAAAGCAAGATCCAATACATTGCCCTGGCTCGCGGCTTTAAAACCCACACCGATCAATTCCAGTTTTTTTGTATATCCTTCCGTAACACCTTTTACCTGGTTGGCGATCAATGCACGATACAATCCATGCATAGCACGGTGACGGATTTGATCAGTAGGACGGGCAACGATCACCTGGCCATCCTTCACTTCCACTTTAATATCGCGGTCAATTGTTTCTTTCAATTCACCTTTTGGACCTTTAACAGTTACCACATTGTCGTTACCTACTGTTACAGTAACACCTGCCGGAACTGTGATCACTTGTTTACCTATACGAGACATGTTAAATCAGTTTATTGTTATTATTTGAAATTGGTTGTTGACCGGTCAGCCTAGTATAGTTTCAGCTTAATGTATCAGCAACTTTTTATTTTTTACACCTATCCTTGTTAAAGAACGGTGACTCTATTAATACACGTAGCAAAGAACTTCACCACCTACATTCTGTGCCTTCGCTTCTTTATCTGTCATTACACCTTTAGAGGTAGACAGGATGGCTACACCTAAACCATTTTTCACACGGCGAAACTCAGCAGGTTTTGCATATTGACGCAAACCAGGACGGCTAATCCTTTCCATGCTTTGAATAGCAGGCTGTTTTGTAGAAGGATCGTATTTCAAAGCGATTTTGATAACGCCTTGTTTACTATCATCCTCAAATTTGTACTTCAGGATATAACCCTGGTTGTACAAAATTTCAGTCATCCGTTTTTTCAAATTAGAAGCAGGGATATCAACCACACGGTGACCCGCCATCTGCGCATTACGGATTCTGGTCAGGAAATCTGCTATAGGATCTGTTACCATTTTTATAAGAATTAAATCAGTTCTAAATTTTTGTGTTACAGGTTTCCGGTCTCCGGTTACTGCTTAACCAGCAACTGGGAACTGGCAACTTTTTACCAGCTTGCTTTTTTCAATCCTGGTATTTTACCATTCAAAGCCATATCTCTCAAGGCTACCCGGGAAATGCCGAAATAACGAACATAACCTTTGGGACGGCCGGTAAGCTGGCAACGGTTTTTCAACCGAACTTTTGAAGAGTTTTTTGGAAGTGCATCCAATGCTGACCAATCGCCGGCTTTTTTAAGCTCTTCACGTTTTGCAGCAAACTGCGCTACCATTTTCTCTCTTTTGCGCTGCCTGGCTTTAATTGATGTCTTAGCCATAGTTGTTTATTCTTTTTTAATTGAATTATTTTTTTGCGTTTTTGAAAGGCATTCCCAACTCTTTCAACAACTCGTATGCTTCCTCGTCAGTATTAGCTGTGGTAACGAAAGTGATGTCAAGACCAGTGATCTTATTCACTTTGTCGATATCGATCTCAGGGAAAATGATCTGCTCAGTAACACCCAATGTGTAGTTACCACGGCCATCGAATGCTTTTTCATTTACACCTTTGAAGTCACGAACACGAGGCAAAGCCACCGCGATCAGGCGATCCAGGAACTCGTACATCTTTACACCACGAAGAGTAACTCTTGCACCGATTGGCATGTTCTTACGCAGCTTAAAGTTGGAGATGTCTTTTTTAGACATCGTAGCTATCGCTTTTTGTCCGCTGATCGTTGTTAACTCATCCAGGGCGATATCTACCAATTTCTTGTCAGTCACGGCGCCGTTTACACCGCGGTTCAGACAAATCTTCTCCAGTTTAGGAGCCTGCATTACCGTTTGGTAGCTAAACTTTTTTACCAGAGCAGGTACAACTTCTTTTTTGTACTTATCTGCTAATCTCGGGGTATATGTTTTTGTACTCATATAATTCTATTATTGCCTGGCTTCAAAGAATCAGATCTTCTCTCCAGATTTTTTTGATACACGAACTGATTTACCTTCTGCTCTTTCTCTTTTCACCTTTGCAGGTGCTTTTGCTTTTGCATCCCACAGCATAACATTGCTGATATGAATAGGGGCTTCCGTTTTTACAATACCGCCTTTAGTGTTTTGAGCGGAAGGTTTTGTGTGCTTGGTGATGATATTTACACCTTCTACTAAAACCTTCGCTTTATCAATCAGCACTTCTTTTACAACACGGGGCTTAGACAAATCTTTATCATCGCCTGTGATAACCACTACGCTATCACCTTTCTTAATGTTGTACTTTGGTTTGAATCTTGTCTTCATTTTATTTTAAGCTTTGAGCTATGAGCTGTGAGCAGCGAGCTCTACACTATAGCAATGAAACTCTTTATTTTATTCACACGGCTCGTAGCTAAAGGCTCGTAGCTCGTAGCTTTCTTTATAATACTTCCGGAGCCAATGAAACGATTTTCATATAACCCTTATCACGAAGCTCTCTTGCTACGGGTCCGAATATACGGGTACCACGTGGCTCATCAGCCTGGTTTAAGATAACTACTGCATTGTCATCGAAACGGATATAAGAACCATCCTTACGACGAAGTTTGTTAGTGGTACGAACGATAACTGCTTTTGCAACAGTACCTTTTTTGATACCACCTGCAGGCAACGCATCTTTAATAGTAACAACGATTTTATCACCGATCCGGGCATAACGTTGTCCGCTGTTGCCCAATACACGGATACACAGTACTTCTTTGGCTCCACTGTTGTCCGCTACATTTAACCGGCTTTCTTGCTGAATCATTTTATTTAAGCTTTGAGCTCTTATCCGCCAGCCGGCGGATGCGAGAGCAGTTTAAACAATTATTAATCATTACGGCTCGTGTCCGCCAGCCGGCGGATCGTAGCTCGTAGCTGTTTTTATTTCACTTTCTCTACTACTTCCACCAGTCTCCAGCGTTTTGTTTTGCTCAGCGGACGGGTTTCCATGATCTTTACCACATCACCAATGCTGCACTCATTCTTGTCATCATGAGCATGGAACTTGGTAGTCTTTTTTACGAACTTACCATAGATAGGGTGTTTTACTTTTCTTTCCACAGCAACAGTGATGGTTTTTTCCATCTTATTGCTGGTAACAACACCTGTTCTTGTTTTTCTTAAATTTCTTTCTTCCATTTTATTAGCTTTTTATGCTTGCTGTTGCTTTAACTTCAATTCCGTTTGCAGGCGGGCAATATCCCGGCGTACTCCACGAATAGTCATAGGATTTTCCAATGGAGAAATAGCATGAGCAAACTCCAATTTTTTCAAACGAAGTTTTTCTTCTTCCAGCCGTGCTTTCAGATCACTCTCATTTAAGCTACGGATGCTTTTTACAAAATCTGCTTTCTTTGACATCGCTTATACGATTTATTAATTTATTACGCTGTAACCAGGTCTCTGCGTACAACGAACTTTGTTTTGATTGGTAATTTACCTGCGGCCAGTGCCAGTGATTCACGGGCTACCTGTTCGCTTACACCATCCACTTCAAAGATGATACGGCCTGGTTGCACCACTGCAGCCCAGAACTCGAGGTTACCTTTACCTTTACCCATCCTCACCTCTGCAGGCTTCTTGGTAATAGGCTTATCAGGGAAAATGCGGATCCACACATTACCTTCTCTTTTCATCTGGCGGGTCAATGCCTGACGGGCTGCTTCGATCTGACGGTCTGTGATCCAATGGCTGTCTAATGCTTTCAGGGCAAAAGAACCAAAAGAAATAGTAGTCCCTCTTTTCGCATCGCCTTTCATGCGACCTTTCTGCATTTTCCTATGTTTCGTTCTTTTCGGTTGTAACATTTTAAAAAGCTTTTAGCTTTTAGCTTCGAGCTTCGAGCTCTTGCCTAAATTTTGTTATCTACTTTTTATATCTCGTAGCTCGTATCCGCCAGCCGGCGGATTGTAGCTTTTTTCTTATCCTCTCCTGTCTCCACGGCCACCGCCTCTTCTATCACCGCCACCTCTCCTTTCATCACGACGGTCATGACCATGACGCTCATCTCTTCTCTCCCTTCTTTCGCCGCCACCCGGACCTTCACCTTTGCCACCGGCAATGAAGTTGGGGTTAAGATCTCTTTTGCTCAATACTTCACCTTTACAGATCCAAACTTTGATTCCAATCTTTCCGTAAACAGTTTGAGCAAACACACTTGCATAATCGATATCCATACGGAAAGTATGCAAAGGAACACGACCTTGTTTGAACTCTTCGCTACGGGCAATTTCAGCACCATTCAAACGACCACTCAGTTTAACCTTGATACCTTCTGCACCCATACGAAGTGAAGAAGCAATCGCCATCTTGGTAGCACGTTTGAAATTGATACGGTTTTCGATCTGGCGGGCAATAGTGTCGCCGACGATCATCGCATCCAGTTCAGGACGACGGATCTCAAGAATGTTGATTTGTACATCGTCTTTACCGGTAAGTTTTTTCAACTCTTCCTTGATACGATCTACTTCACCACCACCTTTACCGATAATGATACCAGGCTTAGACGTGTGGATAGTGATGATCAGTTTGCCAAGCGTTCTTTCAATAACGATCTTTGAAATACCGCCTTTGTTGATACGGGCATTCAGGTATGTCCTGATTTTATGATCCTCAATCAGCCTGCCAGCATAGTTCTTTTTATCAGCGTACCAGTTAGACTCCCATCCACGGATGATACCTAACCTGTTACCAATCGGATTTGCTTTTTGACCCATGTTTATTGGTTATTCGTTAATGAGTTTAATTTTTTACTTCTTTTGTGTCAACGATCACGGTAACGTGATTGCTGCGTTTGCGAACGCGGTAGCCACGACCCTGAGGAGCCGGACGCATACGCTTCAATGTCCTGGCACCATCCACAAAAATGGTTTTCACTACCAGTTGACTTTCATCACCGCCTTCATTTTTTTGTTTCCAGTTGCTGATAGCACTCAACACCAGTTTACGCAGGGGAACTGCAGGGTGTTTAGGATTGTGCTCCAATTCGGCCAATACTTTCTCAACTTTCTGACCGCGGATCAGATCAGCCAACAAACGCATTTTGCGGGGCGATGTGGGATAATTTCTCAGTTTTGCTACTGCTTCCATTTATTTAGTTTTTAGTTCGGAGCCCGGAGTCAGAAGTGATTCCCAACTCCTGACTAGCGACTCACGACTATTTTATTAATCTCCTTTCTTGCTTGAGTGTCCTTTGAAGTGACGGGTTGGGGCAAACTCTCCAAGTTTATGACCAACCATGAACTCCGTTACATACACAGGTATGAATTTATGTCCGTTGTGCACAGCAAAAGTGTGACCCACAAAATCAGGTGTGATTGTAGAGCGACGGCTCCACGTTTTGATAACACCTTTTTTGTTTTTGCCTTCGTTGATCGCAACCACCTTTGTTTCAAGATGAGCCGCTACATAAGGACCTTTTTTAATCGAACGAGCCATGTTTATGACGTTGTTTTATTAATGTTATTATTTAGCGATCTTGCTTCCGTTCTTACGTTGAATGATCAGTTTATCGCTACCTTTTCCTTTTGTTCTTGTCTTAAGACCTCTTGAGTATTGGCCATTTCTGCTACGAGGCTGACCACCTGAAGCCTTACCTTCACCACCACCCATCGGGTGATCTACCGGGTTCATTGCCACACCACGGTTTCTTGGCTTGATACCTTTCCACCTGTTACGACCAGCTTTACCCATGCTTTGCAGGTTATGGTCGCTATTGCTTACAACGCCTACTGTTGCATAGCAGTTGATCAATACTTTTCTTAACTCACCAGAAGGCATTTTCAATACAGCGTATCTTTCTTCTTTGTTAGTCAGCTGAGCAGAAGAACCTGCACTGCGGGCCAACTTACCACCCTGGCCAGGCTGCATTTCAATGTTATGCACGTTAGTACCTAAAGGCATATTTTTCATCTGCAGCGCATTTCCTACTTCAGGAGCTACTGCATCACCGCTTTCAACCGTTGCACCAACCTGCAATCCTTGTGGGGCAAGGATGTAACGTTTTTCACCATCAGCATAATTCACCAATGCGATGAAGGCTGTACGGTTTGGATCATATTCAATAGACGCTACGGTTGCAGCACCTTTTTTATTACGCTTAAAGTCGATGATACGATATTTCTGCTTGTGACCACCGCCTCTATAACGCATAGACAAGTGACCAGAAGAGTTACGACCGCCGGTTCTTGGCTTTGCCTCTACCAGGCTTTTTTCAGGTACGTTGGTAGTTACTTCGGCAAATGCATTACCGATTCTCCAACGTGTACCGGCTGTAATGGGTTTAAATTTTCTTAATGCCATTTTTAAATTTCTTTTGCCCCTATCCCCTGAAGGGGAATGAAGCTTTCTGTTTTGTTTCAACACTTCGCGGCGGTTGTTTGCCTTACTTCTCTCCCTCCTTTGGAGGGAGTTGGAGGGAGGTTTTAAATGTTAGAATACAGATCGATTGTTTCTCCCTCTGCCACTGTTACATAAGCTTTTTTGTAAGAAGGCTTGCGGCCTGATATTACACCGGCTTTTGTAAAACGGCTTTTATTTTTACCAGGGGCCACAGTAGTGTTTACATCAATTACGTTGACACCGTAAAAGCTTTCTACTGCTTTTTTGATCTCCAGTTTATTTGCTTTCTTAGCCACTTTGAAAGCATAGCGGCGCAGTTTTTCCTGCTGTGCATTTGCTTTTTCTGTCAAAATGGGTTTTACTAATACTTCAGAAAGTTTCATGTATCTCTCTTTAGAATGTTTTTAATTATGCTTCTGCCTTTTCTTCTTCCTCTGAAAAAATCTTTGCTGCACTCTCGGTCAATATCAATACTTCAGAATTTACAATATCATAGGTATTGATATCAGCCAGCAATACTCCCAATACTGAAGGAACATTGCGGATGGACAACTGGAGACTTTCGTTGTATTCAGGTAAAATGAACATAGCTTTTTTATCAGCTACCTTCAAACTACCCATGATATCCATGAAGGTTTTTGTTTTGGGTGCATCCAGTTTTATGTCCTCAACTACGACGATTGCATTTTCCTTTGCCTTGCTGGCCAATGCAGAAATCTTAGCCAGGTCTTTTACTTTACGGTTCAATTTGAAATCGTAAGCATGTGGCTTGGGTCCGAAGATGGTACCACCACCCTTGTATAAAGGGTTACGGATATTACCCTTACGGCTTCCACCAGTACCTTTTTGACGATGCAGTTTGCGGCTGGCACCCTGTACTTCAGCACGGGTCTTCACCTTGTGTGTTCCCTGGCGCTGAGCTGCGAGGTATTGCTTTACCGCCAGGTAAACCACGTGGCTGTTAGGCTCAATACCGAAAATATCTTCGGGCAGCTCAACTGATCTGCCTGTTTTCTTTCCTTTTATATCTAATACTTCAACTTGCATTTTCTTTTCTTTTTAGGTTTCAGAACCGGTTTTTTTGAACTCCTTATTTCTGAATTAAAACAATAGATCCGTTGTGACCCGGTACAGAACCGCTAACCAGGATATAATTCTGCTCAGGGAATACTTTAACCACCTTTAAACCTTTCAGTTTAACACGATCATTTCCCATACGGCCTGCCATCTTCATTCCTTTCATTACACGGCTGGCGTCAGAAGAGTTACCCAAAGAACCCGGAGCTCTTTGACGATCGTGCTGACCGTGAGACTGCTGACCAACACCATGGAAACCATGACGTTTAACAACGCCTTGGAAACCTTTACCCTTTGTAGTGCCAATTACTTCAACCTTATCGCCTTCGGCGAAAATGTCAACAGTAATCGTGTCACCAATATTTTTTTCGAGAGAGGAATCGCGGAATTCTTTAGAAAATCTTTTAGCCGGAGTGCTGGCTTTTGCGAAGTGATTTTTTTCTGACTTTGTAACGCGGCTTTCTTTTTTGTCGCCGAAAGAAACCTGAAGTGCATTGTAGCCATCAGATTCAATTGTCTTAACCTGTGTAACTACGCAGGGGCCTGCTTCAATAATCGTACAGGCGGTTTGCTTGCCCGAGGGATCGAAGATGCTGGTCATCCCAATTTTTTTTCCAATAATACCTTTCATTGTTTGTACAGTTTTTAGCCTGCAGGATTATTGGGACAACCTTGTACGTTCCGACGAATCGGAAGGTTTCAATCCCCGTTTGCTACCGACCTTTTCCTTTATGGGGAAGTACCGGCAGTAAACAAACCCTGAATGGCTTGTTTTATGTTAATGTATCAGAGCTCTTTTCTATGATCCGCTGCGCGGGCATTTTTGAGAGATGACAATAATTTATTTTATAAGAACTTTTGTGCTTTCAGGCTCCAACTCCTTCTCCGCCTTCGGCGGACTGGGATGGGCCGTTAGGCTTTAATCTCAACTTCTACACCACTTGGCAAATCCAATTTGCTCAACGCATCTACCGTACGGCTCGAAGAAGTGTAAATGTCCAGCAGGCGCTTATGTGTAGCCAACTGAAACTGCTCACGACTCTTTTTATTTACGTGTGGGGAACGCAATACCGTAAAGATCTTTGTACGTGTAGGCAACGGAATAGGACCTGTTACTACAGCACCTGTGCTGCGAACAGTTTTTACGATTTTCTCTGCAGATTTATCTACCAGGTTGTGATCGTAAGACTGTAATTTGATTCTGATTCGCTGAGACATTGTGTAAAACCCAATTTTCTTTTGGGAGTGCAAAGGTAGGGGGACGAATGTAAATGGGCAAAGTTTTAAGAACTTTTTTTCGGCTGGGGAAAAAATAATTCAAATGCCTTACTCCCAGCATTTGAGCCTGATATATCATCTTACTTATTGAAACCGAATTTATTTGTGGATATTTCCTAACGCCTGTTGGTAGCGGGTGACTGTTCGCTGCCCTTTAAGGGTTATTTATTTTTTTTAATCCCAGGCTTAGTGTAGCAAAGCCACCTAGCTCAAGATGTTCTACTAAAAATGTATGCCTCCCACCCAGCAAAAGTTTTATTTTCCTGTGGGGCGATTCATCAAACTTGTATAGTGCCGGGTTCCATTCGTCGATCAATAGCTTTCCATCCACGTATAACCGCACGGCATCGTCCCATGTTAATCCCAATTCATACTCCCCTTTCTCCAGCACCGCCTCACCTTCAGCAACTGTGATAAATTGCTTGTAGTGATCTTCTGCCTTCAGGCCACCCCACCAGGCATAATCCAGCTTTTTAACCTGTTCTTTTTTGATAGGCTGCATTCGCACATTCGGAGGAAAGAGTTCGCCGCTTGTAATCGGGTTGTGAACGGTAGTATCGAGGGCAAACCACCTTACCTGGAAATTGACCGGTTGGAAAAATTTACTGAATGAAAATTGGTATGGCTTTCCCGCCGGTATCATTTGTCCCAATGGCGTTGTGATTCGATCACCGATATATTCCAATTGTATCAAGATATCTGTTTTATCGCCCTGGATTTTAGTAGCTGTAATACTGGAAGGAAATGTGCCGTTCATTGCAGATATATCTTTCACTCCTTTGAAACTTTTAAGTCTCCATTTTCCTTTTGGCCCCACCAAATCAAATTTTAAAATATCGGTGCTATCAGTCGGGTTCGTGTTCCAGATAATAGGCGACCGAAAATCATAAGGCCCCCATTCGTTTACCAGGATATTTTTCCGGCCAGCAAGTCTGCCACTGCCCTTAAAAGGATCATTAGGTTTACTAACTGCTGGAATCGAAATGTCCTTCTCCCCCTCCTCCACTTTTTTCACTAAATCATAATTGATAGCCGTGTCAAGACCAACAACTGTCGAATCAGTTTTATAAACCGTATCGCTTCCCGCAATAGTATTGCTAAACACATTCAACCCCTCTGTACGATTGAGATTTAAGACGATCGGATTGCTATTAAAACTATTGGAAATAATAGTGTAATCATGGCTTTTTGTGTCCCTGTATTTGGCATATCCCCAATTGGCGGGCTGTTCTTTTCTTGCCCAGAGTTTAATGGCCTCTTTGTCTTTTGAAAAAAGGTTATGCGTAATGGTATTGTTTTGACCATGCTCAATAGCAATAGCAATACGGTTGTCCCGGAACTTATTGTCACTAATTGTGGATTCGAAGCTATAACCGCCCCAAATACCGTGATCACATTCGAAAACCCGGTTATCCTTTATGATGTTGCGGCTGAATGTCACTTCAATACCATTTGTAGGGGCGTAGGAAAAGTCGTTCCCAATAATCATATTATCGTTGCACCCACCTTTCCCTGTGTCCATGGTGGTTTGTCCCGCCCAAAGAAAGAAACCATCTCCCCCGTGCGTAACATTGTTTTTATAAAAAAGATTCCCGCTGCTTTGCTCATACACCAATATACCCGCACTGTCTTGTCCGCGGTTGTAGACTCCATGACTATACCCTCTTACGTTAAAAATGACGCGGTTATACATCACCTTGTTTCCGCTGCTGCGATACATACCGATGCCGATTCCTGAATTGAACGAAAAATCATTGTTGTAGATCAAGCCATCGTTACACTCCATCATCATCAATGCGTTTTGCCCTCCTGTCACTTTGCAGCTTGTGATCGTGACAGCACTACAACTCCGCAAATACATGGCGGCACCATAGCGAAGCCATTCGTCTTTTTCATTTTGATGATAGCTCATCCAGTCAGAAATATCTTCTTTTTCCTGGGTGCTGTTTAGATGCCTCCGGTAATTATAGCTGAAATCACAATTTTCGAGTGTTAATTTTTCAACGTTAGTGGCTAACAAAGCCACTTTGTATCCCTTTGCCTTTAAATTTTTGAGCGTTACATTTTTACTGTTCCTAACTATAAGGCCTATCCCGAAAAATTCATCCGGGTTAAGCTTTTTATTACTTCCTTTCAGTTCAGCATTATTAAAATCAATGATAATATTATCGCCTTCAACAATAATATTGGACGATTGATTGGAACCTGACGGAGCATCTAATTTATAAATGGCCTTCTTAATTTTTACCGAACGGGTGATCGTCATTCCTTTTATCAAAACCTTTTCCTGGCCGCGAATTGTTACGTTTAGCAATAGCGAAAGAAAAAAAACAGGAATTGTTTTCATTCGTAAATTTTTGATTTGATTTTGGCCGAATGGAACTTACCATGATAATCCGCCGCGGCGGACCCTAGTGTGATATAATGAAAATTTTATCATGGACGTTTCATCATGAATATGAACTTAACCGGGTTAGTGATTCAGCATCAGCGATTCAAGATACAAAAGGGAGGGAAATGAAAAAAGGCTCAAGATTGAGCCCTTAACCTTTAAGATTTTCGCTTTTCATAAAATGGCTATTGTAGCCTTAATGTCAGGATTTTTAAAAACGGAGTGAGTTCCGGCCGCAAAATCTGCAAAATGAATGCCATGTTTAGGAAATCTGCTTGATTGAGATTAACTAATTCAACTATTTTAAAAAGAAAGTCCTGCTTTTTGAAAACAGGACTTCTTTCTTTTCTTTTTTTAGGCATATCTGCGCTATAGCTTTATAAACTTGATCACGGCAGGCTGTCCGTTCCTTCTTCTCAGTATGGCAGTATAAAAGCCGTTGGCCAGGTGACCTATATTAATGCTGACCGTGGTTTTATTTTTTATAGTAAAGTTGGCCAGTTTCTTCCTTCCGTCCATGTCAAAAATTTCCAGTGTTTCCCAATTGTCCGACAGTTTCAGCGTATCTATTATGAAGCTACCTCTGGTTGGATTTGGATACAAACGAATACCTAAACTGCTGCCGGGCACAGGATCTATTGCGGTAACGACTGTGTATGTAAATCCTGCTAAGGTGGCTGTTCCACCCGGAGTTGTAACACTCACATTACCTGAAGCACCTGATCCGACAACTGCTGTAATGCTTGTTGATGAGTTAACTGTAAATGATGTTGCGGCTATTCCTCCAAAGCTTACGGCCGTTGCGCCAGTAAAGTTGGTACCTGTTATTGTTATTGATGCTCCTGCCCCGCCGCTTGTGGGAGTGAAAGAAGTTATCGTTGGCTGAGGAATAAATGTAAATCCAGCCAGTGTCGCTATGCCTCCTGGCGTAGTAATACTTACGTTCCCTGATGCTCCAGCTCCAACAACTGCTGTGATGCTTGTTGGTGAATTAACGGTAAAGGATGTTGCGGCTATTCCTCCGAAACTTACTGCTGTCGCCCCGGTAAAGCTGGTACCTGTTATTGTTACTGACGCTCCTGCTGCTGCACTCGTAGGTGTGAATGAAGTTATCGTTGGCTGAGGAGTAAATGTAAACCCGGCCATTGTCGCTATACCGCCCGGCGTAGTAACACTTACATTTCCTGACGCTCCGACTCCGACAACAGCTGTGATGCTTGTTGCCGAATTAACCGTAAATGATGTGGCGGCTATTCCTTCGAAACTTACTGCTGTCGCCCCGGTAAAGTTGGTACCTGTTATTGTTACTGACGCTCCTGCTGCGGCACTCGTAGGCGTAAATGAAGTTATCGTTGGCTGAGGAATAAATGTAAATCCAGCCAGTGTCGCTATGCCTCCTGGCGTAGTAACACTTACATTTCCTGATGCACCTGTACTTACAACTGCTGTAATGCTTGTTGATGAATTAACCGTAAATGATGCGGCAGCTATTCCTCCGAAGCTTACAGCAGTTGCCCCGGTGAAGTCGGTCCCCGTAATTGTTATTGATGCTCCTGCTGCAGCACTCGCAGGAGTGAATGAAGTTATCGTTGGCTGAGGAATAAATGTAAATCCAGCCAGTGTCGCTATGCCTCCTGGCGTAGTAACACTTACATTTCCTGATGCACCTGTACTTACAACTGCTGTAATGCTTGTTGATGAATTAACCGTAAATGATGCGGCAGCTATTCCTCCGAAGCTTACAGCAGTTGCCCCGGTGAAGTTGGCACCTGTTATGGTTACTGACGCCCCTGCTGCTGCACTCGTAGGTGTAAATGAAGTTATCGTTGGCTGAGTACTATTGACTATTGTTTGCAGGATATTTGTTTTGACTGGTAAATTAAAATCAAAATAAATTGACGCAGAGTTTTTGATAATATCTCCGGTTGCAAGGCTTGTTTTAGGTTTGACCCGATAAATAATATAGCCATGACTCAATGGTTCATTTGCTACGGAATCGACCAATTTTATATTGGAAAATGTCCATTCAATTTGATTTTTATTCTTTATAATTGTTTTATAAGAATGACTAGCTGCCACCATTTGAAAACTGGCCCAATCCAGTTTATTATCTAAAGTATCTCTCACAAAAATGTTAAACGCCGTATCATTGCCGGTATTCTGAAAACGGATGATATAATTGATATACATTCCCTGCGATACCTGTTTGGCAGAAACAAACCCACCCAGATTTTCTGCTTTATCGTTTGGATCATAAGAAGCGACCACCCATTGTATTACCCTCGCAGTATCGTCTGTGGGATCAATATCTCCAACCGTTGGAGTAATCACAGCCATTGATTCAAGTTTGTCATTGATGTTTATGGCTGGCGGCGCCTTCACTGCCAATTTTAGTTGAATTGTTGAAGCCTCAAAAGGTTTTAATGAAGAGTAATTCCATTTAAGTGTATCACCTGCTGACGAACTAATAGCAGGTATCGCAGATACAAAATTTAATCGGCTGTCTTTTATAAATTTGACTTGTCCCGACGTAATAGTATCGGTACCCTTATTACCATATTTAATTAAGTAAGATATTGGGAAACCGGGACGTGCCGGGTTTAATGGAACAGCACTTATTGTCAGATTTCGTTTAGACGGAATTGCTGTTATTGTAAAATCGGCAATAAAAATCTTATTATAAGCATTTACGTTTACCACTTTAGTCTCAGCAGTAGAGTAGTATGGACTTTGTGAATCATAGGTAACCGTATAAACTCCCGTATCAAGACTTAATTGGTATGTGCCGTCAAACGGAACCGTCGCATACTCTTTTCCCGGTTTGACAGCTTTAACTATTCCACCACTAATGGGGCGAGGATAGATGAGAGTACCATTTAATTCTGCGATAGTGCCCAACTGTACGATGTAACCATCTGTGCTATCACTTCCGCCGTTATTACTTTTACCAAAACCTGTTACCACATATTTAGCAGGCGAAATAAAATGAGCCCTGGTTGCGAATTCGTTTCTGTTGGTTCCCATTGTCTTCTGCCAAATCAATGCACCATCTTTATTAACGTTAAGAAGCCATGCATCTGCAGCACCTGCTTTGTTTGTCACATCACCATTAGACGATTCGGTAAATCCGGCTACCAAAAATCCATCTTCTGGCATTTTATCAACCGAAAACCCTTGTTCGTTCAGTGTTCCCCCAAAACCTTTGGACCAAATTGTATTGCCGTTATTCTTATCAATTTTTATCACCCACAGGTCCGAATTGCCTTTAATTCCGTTGGACAGAACACTGCCTGATTGTGCATAACCGGTAAGTGTTAAAGAACTATCAGCATTCAATATAATACTCCGGAATTCTTCATTACCGGGGCCACCAATCGCCCTTTGCCATACCAGGTCTCCATCACTGTCAATTTTAAATACCCAGCCATCCGAACCACCGTTATTGCCGGTCAAATCTCCATTGCTGGACTGAGAAGTGCCGGCAACAATGTAACCGTCGTCATCAGTTGGTAAAATAGAATATGCAAAGTCCTCACCAGTGCCGCCGTAGCACCTCGCCCACTGAATAGTACTGTTTGCTGCAATTTTTACTACCCATACATCAGCGGAATCGACGCCATGTTTTCCTGTAACCGGGCCATCGTTTGAATTAGTATAACCAGTGAGAATAAACCCTCCATCAGAGGTCGGTTGAATACTGTAGGCCCTGTCAACCCCACTGCCGCCATAGGCATTATCCCATATTAATGTGCCGGCGGCATTGTAAGCAGCTACAATAAAATCAGAAGTCGACTTGCCAAATCCTGCCGCAACATAAAGGCCATCAGGAGATTTGCAAACAGAAGTAAACCCACTATTATGGGTGTATAACCCTCCTTTTTCAAGAACACGATTCCAGACTCTGTTTCCAGAGGTGTCTACCATGGCAATCCATGGCCTGCCCTTTAAATTTTTTGACAGAGCTTCACTTTTATTAAACCCATAACCCGTATCCACTCCAACGATTACATAATTTCCGTCGGTATGAATTTTACTATCATAAATGAGTTCTTCCGTGGACGAAAAAGCAGTACCCAGGTATTTCGTGGATACTATACCTGGCGCTTGTGAAAAGCAGAACGTAGCCCAAAAATTGAAAAACAGAATTAAAGAGAAAAGCAAATAAAACTTAAATGTAAAAATGTCACGGGGAAATCGACTCAAAGAGTAAGGATAAAGTTTAGTCATAGCAGCGTATATAATTTGGGCAATAAAAATATACAATACCCTGAAACTTTTATAGCAAACACGTTAATTTAAAATCATGCACAAACATAAAATCCTGCTTTTAGCAAGCAGGATTTTATGAATAGAAATTATTCCTTATGCACTCACCTTCCCCTTCACCTTTGCAATCACTTCCTCAGCAGCCTCACCCTTCCGTCCCTCTCCAAAAGGAGAGGGAAACTACATCGCCATTCTATTAAGCACTTACTTTGCCTTTAACCTTTGCGATTACTTCCTCAGCTATGTTGTTTGGTGCAGGATTGTAGTGAGAGAACTCCATGGTAGAAGATGCACGACCAGAGCTCAATGAACGAAGCTGGGTTACATAACCAAACATTTCGCTCAATGGTACTTTAGCTTTAATTACTTCAGCACCTGCTCTTGTATCCATACCTTCCATCATACCACGACGACGGTTAAGGTCACCGGTTACATCACCCATGTATTGCGCAGGCGTGATTACTTCTACTCTCATGATCGGCTCCAGCAAAACAGGTTTTGCTTTTCTTGCTGCTTCACGGAAACCTTGCTTAGCACAAAGCTCGAAAGACATCGCATCAGAGTCAACCGCGTGGAAGCTACCGTCAAATACACGGATCTTCATATTGTCAACGGGATAGCTGGCCAATACACCGGTAGTCATTGACTGCTCAAATCCTTTTTGTATAGCAGGAACAAATTCACGGGGGATAGATCCACCGAAAAGATCGTTCACAAACTGGTAGTTCTTATCAGGATTTTCAGCTTTCCATTCTGCATCTACCGGTCCAAGGCTGAATTGGATGTCGGCAAATTTACCGCGACCACCCGTTTGCTTTTTCAATGTCTCACGGTGTTCAACTGTGGCATTGAATGCTTCTTTATAAGCCACCTGGGGCGCACCCTGGTTTACTTCTACTTTGAACTCACGGCGCATACGATCAATGATGATCTCCAGGTGAAGCTCACCCATACCGCGAAGAATGGTTTGACCGGTATCCTCATCTGTATTTACACGCAGTGTAGGATCTTCTTCCACCAGTTTAGAAATAGCCATACCCATTTTATCTACGTCAGCCTGTGTTTTTGGTTCTACTGCCACGGCAATAACCGGCTCAGGGATGAACATATTCTCCAGGGTGATCGGGTGATTTTCATCGCATAAAGTATCACCGGTTTTGATCTCTTTAAAACCAACTGCTGCACCAATATCACCAGCTTCGATAAAATCGATTGGGTTTTGTTTGTTGGCAAACATCTTCATGATACGGCTGATACGTTCTTTCTTACCACTTCTTACGTTCAGCACATAAGAACCGGCATCCAGGTGACCGGAGTAACAACGGAAGAAAGCCAAACGACCCACAAATGGATCGGTCATGATCTTAAAGGCCAATGCTGCAAAAGGCGCCTTAGGATCAGCTTTACGGGTTTCCTGTTCACCAGTGTCGGGATTTGTACCAACTGTATCAGGAATATCAATCGGTGAAGGCAGGTAACGGCAAACGGCGTCCAATGCAGTTTGTACCCCTTTATTTTTGAAAGAAGAACCACACATCATTGGAACAATGCTAAGGTCAACTGTTGCTTTACGAATTGCTTCATGGATCTCATCTTCGCTGATGCTATTCGGATCTTCAAAAAACTTCTCCATCAGGGTATCATCATACTCAGCCACTGCTTCTACAAGGTTAGCCCTCCATTCTTGTGCTTCTTCAACCATGTCAGCAGGGATCTCAATTTCATCAAAGGTCATTCCCTCCGTTTCCATATGCCAGATGATACCTTTCATTTTGATCAGGTCTACCACACCTTTGAAATTGTCTTCAGCACCGATAGGTAACTGAAGAGGCACTGCTTTAGAACCCAGCATTTCTTTTACCTGCTTTACTACCATCAGGAAGTCAGCACCCGAGCGATCCATTTTGTTTACGAAACCTATACGGGGGACACCATAACGGTTGGCCTGGCGCCAAACTGTTTCAGACTGGGGCTCAACACCGTCAACCGCTGAGAACAGGGCGATCAAACCATCCAGTACACGCATAGAACGCTCTACCTCCACAGTAAAGTCCACGTGACCCGGAGTATCAATAATGTTGAAAGAATATTTTTTGGTGTCGGCAGTTGCTTTACCCAATACGGTCGGGAAATTCCACTGGCAGCTTACGGCAGCCGACGTGATCGTAATACCTCTCTCCTTTTCCTGTTCCATCCAGTCGGTAGTAGCTGCACCATCATGCACCTCACCAATACGGTGGATCATACCGGTGTAGCGGAGGATACGCTCCGTAGTAGTGGTTTTACCGGCATCGATGTGAGCCGCAATACCAAAGTTTCTTTGAAATTTTAAGTCTGCCATTTTGTTATTAATTGTGTGTATTTTTTGTTTGACCGGCTTCAGGTCCCTGATCAGCGCCTGTTGCGTCGCACACTTCAGGGTTCTGGCCGTTTTTCGGCTGTAAATTGACGGGCATAGCTCGCCAATTTTTAGGGCGCAAAGGTAGGGGAAATCAGCAAAATTTAAAGGATTAAATATTGATTAACCCTGGCTGTGGAAAACTGGTTTCAGCACTAATTTTCAGTCTTGTGATTTTCTTCCCGACAGTAATATCCAGACTTCCAACGCTAAATTATCAACCGTAATTCTTAGCCAAACAGGTAAGCAATATCTTCCTCGCTCAAAGCTTTTACAAAGCCTTCGTCTGCCGAGACCAGGTCTTCTGCCAATTGCTTTTTCTTTTGCTGCAGCTTAATAATTTTTTCCTCGATGGTGTCCTTGCAAATCATTTTATAGGCAAACACATTTTTAGTTTGCCCAATCCGGTGAGTGCGATCAATGGCCTGTTGTTGTACAGCTGTATTCCACCATGGGTCAAAAAGAAATACATAATCCGCCGCCGTAAGAGTAAGCCCGGCATTACCGGCTTTCAGGCTTATCAGGAATAAATGCACCTTATTATCTTCCTGCTGAAAAGCATTGACCATTTCCGTCCGTTTAGCCGGTGGCGTTTGACCGTCAAAATGATAATAGGAAATGCCTTCCTTATCACATTCAGTAGCCAGTAAGTCCAGCATGGTGCTGAATTGTGAAAACACCAGCGCTTTATGATTTGGGAGAATGTTTTTTAACTCTTCCAGCAACACATCGGTCTTTACCGATTCCTGACAGGTTTGTTCATCTTCGGGTAATAGTAGGGGTGAATTACAAACCTGCCTCAACTTCAATATGCCCTGTATCACGGCCAACTTACTTTTAGCAAGACCCTGTGTTTTTATGTCAAGGAAAAGGCTGCTTCTGATCTGCTCTTTTATATTGTCGTATAACTCCCTCTGCACCGGACTCATATCGCACCACAGAATAGATTCTGTTTTTTCGGGTAAATCACCTGCTACCTGCTCTTTGGTACGTCTTAAGATAAAGGGTGCGGTCAATTTTTGAAGAGCCCATATCTTTTCTTCATCGCCAAAGCGGTCAATTGCATCTGCATACTCCCGTTTAAAGAATTCACGGCTGCCAAACATACCCGGCAATACCATATTCAACTGCGAATAAAGGTCGAATGTGTTATTGACAACTGGTGTTCCGCTAAGCGCCATGCAGATCGTTGCCTGTATGGAAGTAACAACCTTTGTTATTTGTGCTGATGGATTTTTAATATTGTGGCTTTCATCGATAATTGCAACGCCGTAAGTCTGCGAAAGCAAACTTTCAGCATCCGCTCTTAATGTACCGTAGGTTGTAATGATGACATGAGTATTGTGTTGTTGTAATAGTTCCGGTTTGCGCTGGTTACCATGATAGACAACAACACCTATGGATGGCGCAAATTTTTCCAGTTCCTGTTGCCAGTTATAAACGAGCGACGAAGGACAAATGATAATATGTTTGGCCGCCGGGCTCCTTTCTATTTTGCTTGCCAGGAAACAAATAGCCTGTATGGTTTTACCCAGTCCCATATCATCAGCCAGGCATCCACCGGCGCCGGCTTCATCCAACAACATCATCCATTCAAAACCTTTTTGCTGGTAAGGCCGAAGAGAGACGTTTGCGGTACGGGGAACAGGGTAAACCTGTTCCTTACCCCCTTGCCATTGTTGCCAGCGAAGCCACCAGTCTTTTTTAATGACGCCGTTCAAAATACGATCCTCTGTTGTTGTATTATTTTCAGTTGCGGCCTGCAGTTCATTAATGGCCATCCACCGGGCGATAGTAATTTCGTTTTTGCCGACCTTCCCGTGTTTGATAATCGTTGAATATTTCTTCAACCATTCTTCACCCAGCACACCCATACTTCCATCTTTCAACAATACGGCTCTTTGACCCGCCAGTAAAATTTTTTGAAGTTCAGGTAAAGGAATCTCTTCTTTACCGAATCTTACCCTTAATGCCAGCGTCACCGCTTTTTCATTTTCATGCAACTGCTTAATTTCTGTTTCAGCGGTATGTGACGAATAACGAAAATGCTTTAGCATATCCATCCCCAGCAGCTCAATACCCGAGGTCAATAAATGATGATAGGCTTTTAAAAACCATTGCTTCTTTTGTGCATCGGCAAAAGAGAGATAATAATAACCATTTCGTTGATTAGGGAAATTGGGATGCAGCGACTCCAGCAGTTGCAAAAAATGTTTTTCAGCCTGCTCACTTCTTTTCACGACAAATGCTTCGCCCTTTTGCAAAAATTTAGCCGTCTCGTTATATGGGCCTTCTACGACATAACCCTCATACATCCACTGTGGCGTAAGCATCAGGAACGTATTATTTAGCTCACTAAGCATTACCCGGTTAATGGGTATACTTTCTATTTCCTGCTGGTCAAAAAGATTGTTTCGGACTACAGTATAATTTTTTTCCAGCTCGGCTAAAATCTGTTGCGATAATGCGGTTGCATCCAGGGCATATTGTTCAGGCTTTTGTTGTGCAAGCCACTCCAGCGTTTGATAATCCCGATAGCTGAGAATAAAATATTCATTATTGCTCTCGAGCAAAAAATAATGACGGACAAAATCGGTGTTACGGTAATCAGTTCCGTTAATGTTAATATGGGTCACCAATTGCAACCTCTCTCCTTCCTGTACTACTTCAAATTTCAGTTGCGGCCTGAATTCGCTAAACCGGCAGGGCACCGTGGAAAAATGCTTGTTAACGTTTAGCTGTTTGGTATGGTACCATTTCGTCAAGGATGCAAACGGCTTTATCCCTTCCATCAACTGGTGATAATGCCGCAATATTGCCTGGCGCAAATAAGCCGGGTAAGCCACTCCTGCTTTTTGTTTTGTATGACGCTGCTTTATTTCTTTTTTGGCATTCTCGATCGCCTCTCTCCCAAATTCTTTGAACTGCAGGTGTACTTGTTTGGGCAGATCGGGAAATAATGACCTTAATTCGACAGGGTTAACATCACCCAGCTCATAATTTAAAGACGCATTATTTTTTACTATACGAAGTGTCTGAAGAATAATATGAGTTTCCAGCAACTTATGGGGAGATAATAAAAACGCCAGCCTTGGAATCTCTTTATTTTTCATGAATGTAAAGGATTAATCACCGCACTAAAAGAAAGCGGCAAACTTATAACTTAACCCGAAAAAAGAAAAGTGGGATTTTTTTGAGTTATCGGTTACCAGTTATCAGTAACTGGAGATTGCCAACTGCAGACAAACTCATTACAGTCAACCTTTCCGTCTTATTTCTGTTAAACTGTACAACAAAATAATATGAAAGTAGAGATTTGGTCAGATATAATGTGCCCTTTTTGTTATATCGGAAAACGCCGTTTCGAAGCAGCTCTCAAACAATTTCCCTATAAGGAAGACATTGAAGTGGTCTGGAAAAGTTTCCGGTTGAATCCTGCCATGAAGACCGATCCCGGTAAAAACATTAATCAATACCTGGCCAGGATAAAGGGATGGACCGTAGAGCAAGCTAAACAAGTGAACGAGCATGTCACCCAAATGGCCCGCGAGGTTGGTCTCCACTACGACTTCGATAAAGCAATAGTCGCTAATTCTTTTGACGCTCACCGATTGATACAACTCGCCAAAGCAAATGGCAAAGGAGACGAAATGGAGGAACGGCTGTTCAGCGCCTATTTCATAGAGGGTAAGGACACTTCCAATCATGAAACGCTGATTCTTCTTGGTACTGAAGTCGGCCTTAACGCTGCGGACATTCAAAAAATGCTTGCCAGTCATGAATACGCCGAATATGTTGAACGGGATATTTATGAATCGCAGCAAATAGGGGTGCGAGGGGTACCTTATTTTGTCTTCAACGACAGGTATGCGGTAACAGGTGCTCAGGCCAGCGAGACATTTCTCGGTGCTCTAACAAAGGCCTGGGGTGAGTGGGAAAAGCAACAAAGCGAATTGAAAGAGATCGGTGGCGATGTGGAAGCCTGCAAGCCCGGCAAAAACTGTGTTTAGTTAAAAGGACAAGAGCAACTTTTTACAGTAAAATAACCAATCAAATTGTTCTGCCGGCACAGACTACCGATCATTTTTTACACCTTGAGAAAGGCGGGACTGCAAGTACAAATCCGTAGTTTCTTTCCTTATCGATGGGGAAAGAACAAAAGCTGCAAAAAAAATTCATTTAATTAGTATTGGAATGTGAATCATTATTAACTTCAATACTTAATTAATTCTTTTTCATCATTAACTCCAAAATCTTGTAGTATGCCCTCTAAAAAGAAAGCGAAAGCAAGACCTGCTCCGCGAAAAAAAGCAGCTAAAAAATCACCGGTAAAGAAAAAAGCCGCACCTAAAAAAGCTGTTAAAAAAGTAGCTCTAAAAAAGAAAGCTGCTAAAAAATCGCCGGCTAAAAAAAAGGCGGCGCCTAAAAAAGCTGCGAAAAAAATAGCTGTGAAAAAGAAAACAGCAAAAAAAGTGGCAGTGAAAAAGAAAGCGGTGAAAAAAGCTGTAAAGAAGGTGGTGGTGAAAAAAGTGGCACCCAAGAAAAAGGCAGCGGCTCCGAAGAAGAAAGCAGCAGTAAAAAAAGCAGCTCCTGAAAAAATGGAAGTTGTTCCTGCAGTAATAGTAACAGAAACTTATGTTGCAGAGGAAATGCCGTCTCCTACCAACGCATTTGATGTGTCAGAGGTTGATACAGAAACAACCGAAAGCGATAATCGTGATGAAGAAAATGGTGAACAGTATTCATAGGAATTAATAAAAAATAGCTTAAACCGCCTTGTACTACAGGGCGGTTTTTTTATGCCTTTCTTTCGGATGATACATTTATAAATGCAAAAAGCCATTCCGTAAATACGAAATGGCTTTAAGGATAAATGTGCTTGTATCTTTTACACTCTGAAATGAGCGAAAGCTTTGTTAGCTTCAGCCATACGGTGTGTATCTTCTTTTTTCTTGAATGCAGCGCCTTCACCTTTGCTGGCAGCTACGATCTCGTTAGCTAATTTGTCAGCCATGCTACGACCGTTTCTTTCACGGCTATAGCGGATAAGCCATTTAATGCTCAAAGATATTTTCCTATCCTGGCGAACTTCAGAAGGAATCTGGAAAGTAGCACCACCAATACGGCGGCTACGAACTTCTACACCGGGGCTCACATTTGCCAAAGCTCTCTTCCAAACCTCGTATCCATCTTCGTTGGTTTGCTTAGCAACTTTTTCCAACGCCTCATAGAAAATTGTAAAGGCTCCACTTTTCTTTCCTTCCCACATGAGGTTGTTGACAAAACGGGTAACCAGTTTGTCGTTGAACTTAGGATCTGGAGCTAACGGGAGTTTCTTTGCTTGTGCTTTCCGCATGACTTATTCTTAATTACGTATTAAAATTACTTTTTGGCTTTTTCTTTCTTGGTACCGTATTTAGAACGGCTTTGTTTACGGTCTTTAACACCTGCAGTATCCAATGAGCCACGAACAATATGGTAACGTACGCCTGGTAAATCCTTCACACGACCACCGCGGATCAATACGATTGAGTGCTCCTGCAAATTGTGACCTTCACCCGGAATATAGGCAATAACCTCAATTTTATTGGTCAAACGAACTTTCGCTACTTTACGCAAAGCTGAGTTCGGTTTCTTAGGAGTAGTAGTGTACACACGGGTACAAACTCCACGACGCTGTGGGCACTGATCCAAGGCCCTGGATTTACTCTTAGCCCTGATAATTTCTCTTCCTTTTCTTACTAACTGTTGAATAGTAGGCATTATTAACCTTTATTTTTGGGAGGGCAAAGGTAAAGGCCTGATGATTAAATACCAAAAAAACGACCTTTTATTTATCAGTATAATTTTTTGCCGTCCGTTTACGAGATGCAAAAAATCCCGAACGTAAAACTCATCGGGATTCAAGACTTTGTTATTTAGATAATTAGACTTTCCACATCCACCCGTATTTATCTTCTATTCTTCCTTCCCGGATATCTGTCAACCACTTTTTTACAGAGTCGGAGACCTTGTAATTGTCAGTATCGAAGATCATCGAATATCCCTTATAATTTAATTCCTTGATGGGGGCGATTACAGCTGCCGTGCCGGTTCCAAATACCTCAGTGATTTTTCCAGCCTTATACGCCTCAACCACTTCGTCAATGCTAATTTTTCGTTCCTCTACCGGGATCTTCATTTCAGCCAGTCCCTGCATCACACTGGCACGGGTGACACCTTCCAGTATGGTTCCCTCTTCCAGCGAAGGAGTAATAGCTATATTATTTATTATAAAGAATACATTCATCATACCTACTTCCTGCAGCCATTTGTGCTCAAATGCATCTGTCCACAACACCTGGTCATAGCCTTTTTGTTTGGCCAAACTGGAGGCAAGCATACTTCCCCCATAATTACCAGCGTTTTTAGAGAACCCAACACCACCAGGTGCTGCCCGGGTATACATTTCCTCGATGGAAATTTTCATGGGTGATGCGAAATAAGGACCGGTAGGACTAAGGATAATGATAAATTTATATGTTTCAGAAGGTCTTACTCCCAATACGGCATCTGTTGAAAACATAAAGGGACGGATATAAAGGGAATGGTCCTTTTGAGCAGGTATCCATTTTTTATCCAGGGCAATCAACTGGCGCATGCCTTCCAGGAATATTTCTTCCGGAATAACCGGCATATTCATCCTCTCCGCTGACTTGTTAAAACGCCGGAAATTATCCTGTGGCCGGAAGATGTATGCATTGTCATTACTATCCTTATACGCTTTTATACCCTCAAAAATGGCCTGGCCATAATGAAGAGCCGCAAGGGAAGGCTCCAGCAGCAAAGGCTGATATGGTTTTATTTCAACATTTGTCCACTCACCATTTTCATAATCCGCCTCCAGCATGTGATCAGTAAAATATTTTCCAAATGGTACATTTTCAAGACTTATGTCCTGCAATTTGCTTCTTTCAGCTTTCGTAATTGAAATAGATAACGCCTCCGTCATAATAGTTTACTTTTGAGCCGTCAAAGAAACGAAAAAAAGCTAACACTCATTTGTAACATTTGTAAGTTTTATGGGTTTAAATGATCTGCGATTATCTCCCAACCTGTTATCGGCACTTTATCCTTCATCCCTAATAAATCAGGAAGAGCCGGTGGGTTCAAGGCCTGTACAAAAGATCGAGGGCAAAGTCGAAATACCCGCCAAACCAGCAACGGAAGAACCCCATTGGAAATATTTAGGAAACAATGGTAAAAATATCCTGATTGTTGTGGCCTATCCTGATGCCGTTCATCTACCCGATGATGAACTTGGATTTTTAACAAACATGCTCACGGCTTGTAAATTAAACCTGGGTGATGTAGCCATTATTAATAGAAACAGCTATCAGGACAGAGAGTATAAAGAGTTTCTGGAAAATTTTAAAAGCAAAATTGTGCTGCTTTTTGGTGTAGATCCTCTCGCCTTTGGACTACCGGTAGGATTTCCCCAGTTCCAGGTTCAATCAGTTGCAAACTGTAAGTTTCTATTTTCTTCTTCTCTCGAACAAACAAGGAACGATGCTTTGCTAAAAAGTAAACTTTGGGTAAGCCTTCGGAGTATTTTCGGTATTTAACATTCACTACTAATACGAGGGTAAAACGAAAACCCTTATCTTGTTTCCATGAAGTTGATTTTTGCTACCAATAACCAATATAAAGTAGATGAAATCCGTCACATTATCGGCTCACATTTTCAATTGCTGACGTTAAAGGAGGCAGGAATTGATATTGACATTCCTGAACCACATGCAACAATAGAAGAAAATGCGTCAGAAAAGTCACGTACAATTTATAAATTGACTCACACCAATTGCATTAGCGAGGACACAGGCCTTGAAGTTACAGCCTTAAATGGCGAACCCGGAGTTAAAAGTGCCCGGTATGCGGGTGAGGATAAATCCTTTGATAAAAACATCGACAAGCTGTTGTATAACCTGGAAGGCAAGACCGATACAACGGCCCGTTTTAAAACAATTATTTCCCTGATCATTGACGGAACGGAGCATCTCTTTGAAGGTGTGTGCGAAGGGAAGATCATTTTTGAGAAAAAAGGAACCCAGGGGTTTGGTTATGATCCCGTTTTTGTTCCACAAGGATCAGGCAAAACTTTTGGCGAAATGTCGCTCGAAGAAAAAACAAAATTCAGTCACCGTAAAAAAGCGACTGAAAAACTGGTAACATTTTTGAACCACCTGGTATAAAATCATAAACTTGAGCTTCCAAAGCAACCAAAATACTACCGAAAGCGACTTAATTAATGGATGTATTAATGGCAACCGGCGTATGCAGGAAGAATTGTACCGCCGTTTCTCTCCCCGCATGTATGCCGTTTGCCTTCGATATGCTGGCAATGCAGAAGAGGCAGAGGATATCTTACAGGAAGGTTTTATCAAGGTCTATAAAAAACTGGAAAGTTTCCGCAGCGAAGGCTCTTTTGAAGGTTGGGTGAGGAGAATTTTTGTCAATACAGCTATTGAACATTTTCGCCGTAAGCGTTATTTGCAACCGGTTACCGAAAAAGAGGAAAACACCCTGGAAGGCAATTACCTTTCCATTCTGGACGATCTTGCGGAAAGAGATATCATGAAATTGGTGCAGGACCTGTCGCCCGGCTACCGTACCGTTTTTAATATGTATGTGATAGAGGGATACACACACAAGGAGATTGGCGATATACTTGGCATTAGTGAAGGAACCAGCAAATCACAACTTTCGAGAGCAAAAGTGATTTTGCAGGATATGGTAAAAAAGTTTTTAGAAGAAAAAGAGATGCAACGATAAGATGAGCAGCCTGAAAAATAAGATGATTAGCTATGAAGTGACACCGCCGGTAGGCAGCTGGAAGAAGATTGCCGCGGCATTGGATGAAGCTCACACACAGGATCAGTTTCCATCCCGAGTGTATAATATGGAAATCACGCCTCCCCCCAACGCATGGGAAAAAATTGAGGATTCTTTAAACAGCAACACTGATACTCCTGTTATTGCTCCTGTAAGAAGATTGTCACCTTTGCTTCGTTATGCCGCCGCTATCCTGATAGGAGTTGTAGCTTTTGGAATCATCCGGCTCACCATGACAAGCAATCATACGATTGATAGCACCGCACGGGTTAACGTATCAAAAGATAGTAGTGCGCCTCTAATTAATTTGAACGCAGCGGGCGCAACAGCAGATAAAGGTTTGGAATCGGGCCAGCCACCTAAGCAGGAAGTAGTAGTAATTGAAAAAGACAAATCAACAATTAGTAAGTCTTCATCTATCGCAAAAAGAACTCCAAGACCCCTTCATACATTAGCAGCAAGACGCAACAACGTTATGAATGATGTCAGCGAAGATCTTTCTCAGACATTATACGCCTACGCCGATCATATACCGACGCTTGCGGACAGGTATGTTATGCTCATGACGCCAGATGGAAATATTATCCGCATGTCCAAAAAATGGAGTGAACTGCTTTGTTGCGTATCCGGCGAAGATCAGGACGCCGATTGCAAGGATCAATTAAAAAAGTGGCAACAAAAAATTGCTTCCTCCGAATTAGCGCCATCTCCCGGCAACTTTATGGATATTTTGGGTTTGGTAAACTCATTGAATGAGAGCAATGGGTTGTAATCTGGTCTGTTTCACTAATTTTATTGCCAAACATTTTACATGTCAAGAATAAAAATTGACCTGCCTGCAAATTTGAATTTCCAAACCTACATTCCTGTTCGCATTACGGATATTAACTATGGCGGTCATGTTGGTAACGATGCGGTCCTGTCTCTCATTCATGAAGCAAGAATGCAATTCTTAAAAAAGATTGGATACTCAGAGTTGGAGTTTTCCGGTGTGGGCTTAATCATGGCGGATGCCGGAATAGAATTCAAAAATGAACTGTTTTACGGCGATATTGTTCTTGCATCCGTCGGTTGTGCCAATCTAAGCAAGGTTAGCTTCGATATATTTTACAAACTGGAAAAGAAAGTAAATGGTTTATCGCAATTGGTTGTAACAGCAAAAACCGGGATGGTTTGTTATGATTACACGAAGAAGAAAGTGAGTTCAATACCTGAAGATGCACGAGAAAAATTAATTAGCTAAAGAATTGTATATAGTACCGAATCAGAATTGTTTTTGATGCAAATTATTTGTCGTCCTTGTTACTGATCGTTCCATATCCGCCAGCTTTCCTCGGCCTGCAATACCAGCATTTCATAACCATTTTTTATGGCAGCACCCTGCTCCTCTCCTTTTTGTAAAAACAATGTTTTTTCAGGATTATAAATCAGGTCAAACAAATAGTGCTTGTCAGAAAGAGCATGATAAGGAATTTGAGGCGCTTCGACAATATTAGGATACATACCAAGCGGTGTGCAGTTAATGATTAAAGTATACTCCTGCATCAATGATGGGGTCAGCTGCTCATACGAAAAGCTTTGAGCAGATGGTTTACGTGAAACATAATGATACAAAATATTTAATTGTTGCAAAGAATACTCTACAGCCTTTGCAGCGCCACCGGTACCCAATATCAGGGCTTTTGTATGATGGGGTTTTAATTTCTCTTTTAATGATTGCTCAAAAGCCGGCGCATCGGTATTATGCCCAATTAATTTACCCTCTTTAATTTTTATACAATTGCAGGCTTTAATTTTCTTTACCAGGTCTGTCTTCTCATGCAGGTACGAGAGAACTTGTTCCTTATAAGGTATCGTCACATTAAGACCGCAAAGTTCCGGGTTGCGTTTTAAAACAGCCGGCAAATCATCAATCGAAGGAATAGAAAATGTGTCATACCGACAATCTTTCAAAAGTTCCTTCTCAAATTTTTTAGTAAAAAATTTTTGAGAGAATGATTGTGACAACGGATATCCTATTAATCCAAATTGCCTCATCAGGCTTCTTTTTTATCAAGGTATAAGTCAAATGTATCGCCCCGAAGACCGATGCGCATTGCTTCCAGTGGTATTACTTCGGTAGGCGCTATATTTCCCAGGTTTACATTACAACCGAGCAACTCTATAAAATATAATTGCTGTGCTTTTTGCGGAGCCTCCCAAATAATTTTTTCACCGGGTATCTGTGTCAAAATTTCCTGCACCAATCCTTCTCTCACTTCTCCCGAGCCGCGGTAAATACCTACATTTCCCGCCTCCCTTGCCTCTGCGATCACATAACTCGAACCCGCACTCAATTCAGCCCGCATCAACTCAATCCATTTATATGGCGGAATGATATGAGCGGCATCTTTACTACCCACTTCACTTAAAACCACGCCATGCTTCGTCAGCTTTTCGATATATCCGCATTTTTCAGCATGTGGAATAGTAATGGAGCCATCACTTACCTCCATATAACTGATACCAAAATCTTTACACACCGATATGTATTCATCAAACTGGTTACGAATCAAAAAGGCTTCAAACAATGTGCCACCGAAATAAATGGGAAGATCATAAGAGCGATACAGTTCCAGCTTTTCCCTAAGATTAGGCGTAACGTAGGATGTACCAAACCCGAGTTTTATAATATCGACATGCGGATAAGAAACGCTAAGAAAATTTTTTGCTTCATTTATGCTCAGTCCTTTGTCCATTACCATTGTGATGCCGGCGGTACGGGGTCTTTGATTACGATCCGGCATCTGAGTGAGGTTAAAATTCATGCTCTCGACTTTTTTTTCTGAATTTGATGATACTTTTCTTCAGCGCTTTTACAGCTATTCTTGTATGCACTGCAAGAACCCAAACTTTACTACCAGGTAATGAGGCCGCAGCAATATTCATTCAGGCGGGCAAAAATAGGAAAGAATAGGAATAGAATTATTGATATGCCGCAATTAAAGCCTGGTTAAATGGACTTGTTTCGCTTAAATCTCGCCAATACATCGACCACCTGCTGGTTTTGTAAACTGGCTGGATTTAATTCTATAAACTTTTTAAGAAGCTTAGGCGCCTGTTCCATTCCCCGTTCAAGTTGCAGGATCGCCTCCTTTGTCTTCCGTTTTGATAGCAAAATAGCGGCCTTATAGAAAAGAAAAATTGGTTTGCCATTGGTTACTTGCAAAGCGGCATTTGCCTGTTCGAGAGCTTCATCGCTAAACTCTCCTTTATATAAACATCTTATCAATGCCTCCCATCCTGCCACATTACGGGGCCTTACCCTCACTACGTTAGAAAAATATTGAACGGCATCTTTATATAGGCCCAATTGCATTTTACATTCACCCATCAGCAAATTATACTCAGGCTGTGGACGATGAATTTTAATTGCATGCTCCAATTGCTTTATGCAACTCTCCCATTGATGTTCGTTGAAATAAGTGCAGGCTATTTTATAAAATATCTTGCTGTCTTCCTGGTTTAGATGTGAAGCCTTTCTATAGTAAAACCTGGCTTCGGCAAATTTTTTCAACCGATCGTAGCAATGACCAATAGCTTCATAGATCACTACTTCAGGCTTTGACAATTCAGTCACTTTTTCTAATGCTTCTATTGCTTGCTTATATTTTCGCAGACGGATATATGCATCACCCATATTGCGGTAAGCATAGTCAAATTTTTCTTCAATAGCAATCGCATATTGATAAGCATCTATTGCCTTCTCATATAATTTTAAACCCTGATAAGCGGCGGCCAGATTAAACCAGGCTAATTCATTGTATGGGAAATCGTCAATAATTTTCAGGTGAAGCCGGATACTCTCCTCGTTTCTACCGGTAAAATCTGTCCAAAAACAAATCTTATATAAAGCTTCTTCATTATTCGGATCTTCTTCGAGAATAATCTTCAGGCAGTCGAAGACTTTTTCAAATTCTTCGTAGTCATCATATACATCTGCCAATTCAAATAGCAACTCAATTCGCTCTTCTCCTTCAAAAGTTGTCAAAGCCTCCTCCAAAAGAGCCACGGCATTTTCCTGTTCATCCAGGGCCAGGTAGGCATCTGTTTTTAAAATATAGAGATTGATATCGCTGCTGTCAAATAAGGAAGCTTTGTCCAAAATGTCCAATGCCTCCCGGTAACGACGAATAGCCAATAATATATCTGCTTTGCGAATTAATAACAGTGAGGAAAATGGATACTGTTCGATAGCAATGTTTGCCGCTTCTAATGCTCTTGATAATTCTTCTTTCTCCTCAAAATAGTTGACGATTTTTTCAAAAGCCTCTTCCTCGATAAAAGAGTGGCTGCGGCCATTTTTTAGATTTTCATATTGCCGGAGCAGTTCCCGCATTTGCTCCCGGTCTTCCTGGTAGGGGTTTTCTCTCATCAAAACTCTGCTTTAGATACAAAATAAAGATCCGTTTACTCAATAATTCTAAGGCGATGTATTGCTTGGTAAGTGATTGCTATCAACAAGTTATCTTAAAAAACGAAAAATCACACCATTTTGTTTTCCCCATATGTGAAGAATAATCCTAAATTTTTGTGGATTATGTGTAACAATTTTACTTTACCTGCGTTAAATAAGTACTAAAATTATTGACAAGCGGTTTGATTTTATACTTTCTTTTATGTTAAATTTGCTTTGAATTGAAAACTAACTATTTCATATCAGCAACATCTTTCAGAAAGCTAGCCATCGTAATGTTGTTGGCAGCCTCCACTATTGGAGCATTTGCAACATTAGGAACCGGCAGGGATAAGAAGGGAAAAACAGGAAAATCCTCGCTCCTTTCTATCAAAACATATCAGAACCCTGGCTCATTTTCCTTACAATCTGGCTTTAACTTCCGTGGTAGTCAGGTAATTAGCACTCAGGAAAATAAATATATCAACCTGAACACCATGGTTTCTTACAAACAAGGGCACACCACTTATGTCATGCCTTTGAAGAAAAAGGTAGCGCTGAATGGCAGGATTACTTTCAACCCCAATGCTGCAACCCGTTAATTAATTTCCAGCACTTTTAGTTTCCTCGTAAGTCATCACCCTATAACCGGATTTAGGCAGGTCGAATTTTGCTGCAGGCACCAGGTTGAAGTTTATGCTTGATACTGTATAGGTAACTTTTTGTTTTCCCATTGTAGCTTCGTATTGCATTGCCAGGCCGGGCAGATCCTTGTTCAAGTATTGAAAGTCTTTGTTTACTGGCACGAGATCTTTTGTGAAATATACAGTGAAGGTGCTTCCATCTGCCAATTTACCGATTGCCTTCTGACAATTATAACCTGCAATAGTTTTATAGTCATTTTCATAGGTAAATGTGCTACCCTCATATTTTCTGTTAGACGCCTTCCAATTTGCCGGCGTCATATTGATCATGTATTTCTGCTCGCCATAATCCTTAAGAATAGTGACGTTGCCGGTCTTTCCATCAATAATAGTCGATTGCGTTCCCAACGAGCTGATCATTTCAGAACGACTGGAATTTCCTTTTAAGTAGATAACACTTACAGCACCATCCAGCAAGTCTGCAGCTTTAGGTGTAGTATTATTAGTGTTAATTACGATATCATAAGAAATAGTGGCCTCAGTCAATTTCTTTTGACCGTATAGGCTAAAAGAACAAACACAAACGACTAACACAACTATTGAAAATATTTTTTTCATTTCATTGAATGGTTTATTCATATTTAAAAGACGAAACAATTTATAATAAGTTGCGTTACAAAAAAAACCGGATTTCAATGAACTGAAACCCGGTCTTCATTAAGAGTATTTTAACTAATCCGACTATTTTTTAGCTTTCTGTTGCATTTCCTTAAGTTTCTTTTGTTGTTCCTGCATCTGCTCCATTCGCTCCTGCCACTTTGATTTAGTTTTTGGCTTTTTCCTGTTCTCTGCAATCTGCGCTATGATCTTATCATGATCGATGATATAATTCTGAATGACAAATTGCAAAATTAACGTGATGATGTTTGACACGGTATAATACCAGGTCAATGCCGAAGGAAGTTTGTTGAAAATGAATAAAAGAAATACAGGGAATATATACGGCATGTATTTCATTACCGGGTTGCTTTGATCCGGTGACATGCTCATGCTATAGACGGAGATCAACAAACTTGTCAAAACCGCTGTAATCGTAAACAAGCTTAAATGACTTCCAAGCAAGGGAATATTAACTCCAAATTTTATAACATCATCAAAAGCCGAAAGATCTTTTGCCCATAGAAAATCGGCACCGCGGAGATCCACGCTGGAGCTGAAGAAGCTATACAAAGCAAAGAAGATAGGAATTTGTAATAGTGCGGGGATACAACCACCCAAAGGATTTACACCTGCTTCACGAAACAATTTCATCTGCTCCATGCTCATAGCCTGTTGATCGGCACCAAACTTTTCTTTCAAAGCAGCTATCTCCGGACGAAGAGCTTTCATCTTAGCTCCGCTTAAATAACTCTTATATGAAAGCGGAGAAATAACCAAACGAATAAACAGGGTGAGGAAAGCAATAACCCAACCGTAACTTGTAATAAAGCTTTTGATAAAATCCCAAACAGGCAATACAATATACTTATTCAAAGGGCGAACAAAAGCATACATGCCCTGTCCCAGGTTAATAAGCTTGCCCATTTGTTGATCATACTTTGTCAGCAAATGATAATCGGCGGGACCATAAAAAATATTGAAATTAACTTTTGCAGCAGAACCAGCCTGCACTTCCACCTTCATATCCGATATTGACTGAGCAAGAATCCTTTTTTCATTCGAAGGTATTTCCCAGTTCATTTTACCAGACGAAAAACCATTTTTTGCGATCAGGAAAGTATTAAAAAATCGCTGCCTTAAACCGATCCATTTCACCGGCTTTGAAAAATTAACGCTGCTACGGCGACCTATCGTATGATAATCAAATTCGCCATCTTCAACATATCCAATTTGCGTATTCTGCTTTTCAAAATCAATATCCGATTCCTGCTGGGCAGCCGTGTAGTGCCAGCTCAAATTCATCACTCCCTGGGTCAACAATTTATCAGCTCCGTTCAACTGAACGTCGAAATCAAGCATGTAATCATTGGGCTTCAGTGTAAATTGGTGAATGATTGAATGCGTGCCCGCACTATCCGCCGACTTTAAAAGAAAAGAAACCGTTTGACTGCCGTCGGCATTTTTAACTATTGTCCCTGGCTCGAAAAAAAGATCAGCTGTCTGCGCACTCCTGTTATTGCCGGTGTTAATAGAATAACTGATCTTATCAAAATCCGATGCGGCCAATCTTACATGGCCACTGTCCATATTTTTAAATTTCTTTAGCTCAATCCATTTCGGCTGGGCACCCTTATTGGTAAAGGCAATCCTGAAAAGCTCATTTTGCGCAATGGTCATTTGCTCTGTTCCGATAGCCGCCGTTTGAAAATCGCCCGCATTAGATATCCGGTTCAACGTATCGGCTTTCGCAGAGTCAATTTTTTGTGCTAATGTATCCGGCTTGGGCTTATTAGCATTTGTAATAGAATCAAGCCTCGCCTGCTCTTTTTTAAATGCAGCCTGCTCTTTGTTGTTATAATAGAAATACCCGAAAAAAAGCGCCGCCAGAACTACAAATCCTATGACGGTATTACGGTCGAAATTCATCAGCTATAAAAATTTAAAGAGCCGCAAAGATAGGGTAAAGCAGGAAGTCAGGGGGCGGAAGTAAGAGGCCGCAAAAAAGAAGTCAGCAATGAAAGGTCAAAAAATAAGAGAAGGTCAGAAATTCGATTGCTGACTCATGCTTCTGACCTCTGACTTCTTTCGCTAGATCATCTCTTTTTGCAAAACAGGTGTTTTTATATCCGCAGCTTTTTCTGCATAAATCTTAGCAGCTTTTATAAACCGTACAAATATCGGCTGAGGGTTTTCTACGGTACTTTTCAGTTCGGGGTGATATTGTACACCTATAAAAAATGGATGATCAGCCAGTTCAACAATTTCTACCAGCCCTGTAGCTGGGTTTTTTCCGCTGGCGATCATACCTGATTTCTCAAACTGGGCTAGATATTTATTGTTAAACTCCCAGCGGTGACGATGGCGTTCACTTACCGAAGTAGTTCCGTAAATCGAATGAGCCAACGAATTTTCCTTTATTTCACAAGGATAAGCTCCTAATCGCATGGTGCCGCCTTTAGCAGTTATTTGTTTCTGCTCCTCCATCAGGTCGATTACAGGATCCTTTGTTTGTGGATCCATTTCCGTTGAATTGGCCTGGTTGAGGCCAATAACATTTCTGGCAAACTCAATGACAGCCATTTGCATTCCCAGGCAAATACCAAAGAATGGCAATCCTTTTTCCCTGGCATATTTAACAGCCGTAATTTTTCCCTCAACTCCACGCTGTCCAAAACCCGGTGCTACCAATAGTCCATCCATGCCGGCCAGCTTCTCTGATACATTATTTTCTGTGATATACTCACTATGCACATTAACGACCTGGACCAGGCATTCGTTTATTGCACCTGCGTGAACAAACGCTTCAAGTATTGATTTATAAGCATCCTGCAATTCCAGGTATTTACCGATAAGACCAATGGTAACTTTGCTTTTCGGGTACTTTAATTTATCCAGGAATTCTTTCCACTTTATCAGCTCAGCTTCCTTGTAAGATGTGATATTGAGTTTTTTAAGACAAATAAGGTCAAGCTTTTCCCTCATCATCATCAACGGCACTTCATAAATGGTCTGTGCATCCATTGATTCAATGACGGCTTCAGGTTTTACATTACAGAATAAGGCAATTTTTCTGCGTAAATCAATCGTGAGCGGTTTTTCCATACGGCATACGATGATGTCAGGATGAACACCTTCCTGGCTGAGCATTCTTACGCTATGTTGTGTGGGTTTCGTTTTGAGCTCTTTTGCAGCTTTCAGGTAAGGTATCAACGTCAGATGTATCACCACGGTGTCTTCTTCAGGAAGTTCCCATTGCAATTGGCGAACTGCTTCCACAAAAGGCAGGCTCTCAATATCACCAACTGTACCACCAATTTCTGTGATGACGATATCATATTTATCGCCCTGGCCCAACTCCAGCATCCGGCGTTTTATCTCATCTGTAATATGAGGTACTACTTGTACTGTTTTGCCTAAATACGCCCCCTCTCTCTCCTTATTGATAACTGTCTGATAAATGCGGCCGGTAGTAACATTATTGGCCTGCGATGTATAGATGTTTAAAAATCTTTCATAATGACCAAGATCAAGATCTGTTTCGGCACCGTCTTCTGTCACATAACATTCGCCATGCTCATAGGGATTTAACGTACCCGGATCAACATTGATATAAGGGTCAAACTTTTGTATGGTAACACGTAATCCTCTTGCCTGTAATAATTTGGCCAGCGAAGCGGCAATAATACCTTTACCCAAAGAAGAAGAAACACCGCCTGTAACAAAAATATACTTAGCCATAAAATGGTCAATTTAATCATCGTATTAAAAAAAGATGGAATAGGGCAAATACTAATTTGCTCAGCAACAACACCGTACTTAACCATTTCGTTCTACAAAAAGAAAGAAAAATCAGCCCCACCCAAACTGACCATCGGACATTTCGATAAATTCAATGTAAAGGAAGAAATTTCCAAGAGGTCATGCAAAGCTAAGGCAATTTTTTTAGGTGCTGAAATTTGAAATTTTTGTTGGGGGAAAATTGAGGGTAATAATATTGGGTGGCTATGATAAATTTAAAATGCTTACTACTTTGTTAACGATTTTAAACCTGATTTAAAGTTCGTACCATATGCACAACAAACTATTTCAACTAAAATCTGCGTTGTTGCTGGTCGTACTAAGCTTACACTTTACCTGCCTTTCTCAAAAAGATGAAAACAAAATAAATATTGACAATTTCGATGTAAGCACTATTTCGATTTCCTTTCCCGACGAGAAGATTAAATTGCCTATTCCTGTTACTTCTATCCGGGTTTATGATAGCCGATTTGATACATCCTGCCTGGGAATAATTAAGAATGGCGTTAGTAGTCGTCTGCGATTATTGAAATCCAGGAGAAACCTCAGACATGAGCTAAAAGCCTTTTTCACTCATCTCGCTGATCCGATTTTAAAAGATAGCGTTGATGTTGAACTCTGTTGCTTTGTTAAAAAGCTTATTTTATCAGATCATA
Organism: Terrimonas pollutisoli; assembly: GCF_029360765.1. Classification (GTDB taxonomy): domain Bacteria; phylum Bacteroidota; class Bacteroidia; order Chitinophagales; family Chitinophagaceae; genus Terrimonas_B; species Terrimonas_B pollutisoli. Next base: position 51,272 of record NZ_JARKNA010000019.1, read on the forward strand.
TTGTTACAGACGTCAATGAGGAGAAAAAACTTTCCGCTAAAAAATATGACACGGAAGAAAATGGAGGCCTGCTTTTTATAGCCGAATTTTATGCATGGGTCAATAATTATTATATCCCTTTGTGCCGCTTCGATACAATACTGGGCGGTGATAAAAACATCATAAGAGGTGGCGATCAATATTTGCAGGATGCATTGAAGGCCAGTTTGCAAAAAGTAGCTACTGTTAATTGGGAAAAAGCAATGTTAAAAAACAACAAGCTAAGCCGCGATAAAATTTCCGAATACAATAATACCAGGTTTAATCTGGCGATCCTGAATAGTCATCCCGCAAAAGGAATTTATCGCAATTTTGAAGACTTCAAAAACAATACTCCACTGCCAATAGAGTACACGTTGGATAAAAATAAAACAGGCGATTTTTTATATGTAAAAAATGAGAAAGGAGAAGATACGCTTTATATGAATTTATGGGGTTATAGTGACGGCAAGGACATGTTTATTTTTTCAGCGAGTAATTTCTTTAAGTTGCATCGAAGTAACAACGGTTTCAAAATATATGGCGCAAAAGATTTTACCAGTAAAAGAAATCTTAGAGCAAATTTTGGCTTGATAGACCTGGTTTCACCTAACTCTAATTATTCTAAATCCCAAACACGAAGCAAGTATTATCTTATTAAAAGCTTTTTTATACTGGATATGGAAACCGGTGAGCTTTATTAAACTAAAATGACTCTTTAGAAAAAATCATTCCCCGCAGATTCATAATCTTGTAACTGTAGATGAGTTCATAACCCTTTTTTTCCAATGAATTTGCATGCTGCGGACTAGCATAAATGAAATAAGATTTCCTGGGAAATGACCTGCAGGATATTTCCAATTTATTCAAAAAGATATTTAAGGTCTCTTCCACAAAAGGATTGAACATGAAGAATACTGCATCATCCGGCTGAATGGCATAATCAACAACATCTGCATTTATCACCTGCCAACTAATCCCCGGGATAAGCACTTGCGTTTTATTCATATTTAAAATGGCTTCCTGGCAAAGTTCTTTGGCAAAATCAATCCCCGTAATGTGGGTAAAGCCGAAATAGGCCGATACTGCCATCGCTCTTCCTTTACCGCAACCGAGATCAACAATAGAACAAGAGTCCGAGAATTTGCGAAAGGCATTCAATAACTTTTCCAGCATATAATAATTCACCGCTTCATAAGGCGACGACTTGCTGATATCAGCATTTTGAATAGTGAGATGTTTTAACGCAACCGGAGAAAAAGTGCGTATCCTGTATTTAATGCCTCCGCGAATGTCATGGTACAACGCAAAAAAAGCCAACCAGATATTCCAATTGATGGCGGTATAAAAAAAGAAGCGGATGTATTGAACAACAGTTTTCACCTGCAAACATGCTGCTATTTCCTGTTACAGAAATTTGTAACTGACCGTATCCTATTAGTCCTTCGCAATTTTTTTATAACTAGCCACGACACCACGTATCAATGAAGAACTGAATCCCTGGTGCTCCATTTCATTTAATCCGGCAATGGTACAGCCCTTTGGTGTTGTCACTTTATCTATCTCCTGCTCAGGATGAGTCCCTTTTTGCAATAATAGTTCCGCAGCGCCTTTTACGGTCTGAGCTGATATCAAAGAAGCGGTGGCGGCATCAAAACCAATTTCAATTCCTCCCTGGATATTGGCGCGGATATATCGCATAGCATAAGCAGTTCCGCAAGCAGCCAGGATAGTAGCTGCTTCCATCAATTTTTCATCTATCGAAACAACCTTACCAACGGTGCTGAATAAATCATTTACATATTTATTGGTGGCTCCGTCTGCATCTTTACTGCAAATACAGGTCATGCTTTCCTGGATGGCGATAGCCGTATTGGGCATAGCTCTGAAATAAGAAATATTTTTCTTAACGATCGTTTCCATCTCGTTAATCAGGACACCAGTCACTACTGAAATCAGTATTTTGCCTTTGCTTAACTCTTTTGAAATACCACCCAGCACCTCTCCCACCTGAAATGGTTTTACTGCCAATATGATTACTTCACTTCTTTTAACAGCAGCAGCATTGTCATCTGACACTTCCACTCCTTTTTCTTTAAATGATTTAAGTGTTGCGGTGTTGCGTTTTGTTATAATGATATCGGAAGGCTTGCTGAATTTACTTTTTAAAAGCCCCTCGGCAATAGCTGTTCCAAGGTTGCCTCCGCCTATTATAGCGATCTTCTTTGCCATTTATACAATTTTGATAAAGATACAATTCGTTTGCAATGAAAAAGGGAGCAGGTCGGTTGCTCCCATTGATGATTAAATATTTCTAAATACAGAATCGACAGTTCTTGTGCCAAAGAAATAGAGCGACTTTTACTCTCCTCTATTTTCTATTAAATAGAACTCAAGGCTGACCCTGCTTCTTCCTTTGCTAGATAATTTTCAATAGCTGTATCATATTTTTCCTTCCACCAGTCGATGGTGCCCCAAAAGTCACCGTCGATCACTATCTCGCCGGTTGTAACAACGCCAATTTTTTCATGCGGGAAGCTACCCAGCAGTTTTTCAAAATCATTTACTTTGTCCAGTGATACGCTCACCAATACCCTGCTTTGCGCTTCGCCAAACAACCAGGCATCTTTTCTGAACTCGTTATTAGTTATGATTGAAAAACCGAGCTCACGATTGAAACCACCTTCACACAGTGTAACAAACAAGCCCCCCTCGCTTACATCATGCGCTGACTGAATCATTTTTTTACTGACGGCTTCAGCAATTTTCTGCTGAAGAGCATATTCTTCCTCCAATGAAAAATAGGGAGCCGAAGAAAATTTGGCACCGGCAATCTTATGAAGGTATTCGGAACCATTAATATCATTTTTCGAACTTCCCACCAGGTAAAGAATGTCGCCCTCTTCTTTCAGGTCCAATGTCATTTTATCCGCAACATTTTCCAGCAAGCCTACCATACCGATAGTAGGTGTAGGATTTACCGGGCCATCAGGATTTTGATTGTAGAAACTGACGTTACCTCCTGTTACCGGTGTATCAAATTTTCTACATGCATCTCCCATGCCTTTTATGGCATTTACAAACTGGTAGTATACTTCAGGGTCATATGGATTTCCAAAATTCAGGCAGTTAGTGACTCCCAACGGCTGACCACCGCTGCATACAATATTTCTTGCCGCTTCACTCACAGCGATCATGGCTCCTTTATAAGGATCGGCATACACATAGCGACTGTTACAATCAGTAGTGACAGCGAGGCCTTTTTTTGATCCTTTTACCATTACAACGGCCGCATCTGTGGGTGTATTGGTTGACGTATTTACCGTACCCACCATGCTATCGTACTGGGTATATATCCAACGTTTCGAAGCAATGGTTGGTAATTGTATGAGCTGTTCTGCCACAGCTTTCAAATCTTCGGGCTCAGCAACTGAAGACATATTGAATTTTGCGATTTCAGCAAAATAAGCCGGCTCACGGTACTCCCGATCGTATTGAGGAGCACCTCCACCTAATACCAACTCGTGAGCAGGTATTGAAGCCTCCAGCTCTCCATGCATGTAAAAATTCAATATCCCGTCATCCGTCACCTCTCCAATTACCGAACAAGGCAAATCCCATTTTTCAAACACCTTTCTCACAATATCTTCCTTTCCTTTTTCTGCAACCATCAACATTCTCTCCTGGCTTTCACTCAAAAGCAATTCCCACGCCTTCATGTTTTGTTGTCTTGTGGGTACTTTATCAAGGTCAATCCGCATACCTACTTCCCCTTTGGCACTCATTTCGGCAGTGGAACAAATGATACCGGCTGCACCCATGTCCTGCATACCGACCACGGCGCCCGTTTGTATTACTTCCAGGCAGGCTTCAAGCAATTTCTTTTCCTGGAAGGGATCACCAACCTGTACCGCCGGCAAATCCTGAGCACTTTCCTCGGTAATATCGGCCGACGCAAAAGATGCTCCGCCTATCCCATCTTTTCCTGTCGCACTTCCTACAAACATTACGGGATTTCCTTTACCAAGCGCTGTTGCTGAAACCGTTTCACCGGCTTTTACAATACCCACACTCATAGCGTTTACCAGTGGGTTGGTATGATAACATTCATCAAAATATATTTCGCCGCCGACCGTAGGCACACCAAAACAGTTTCCATAATGGCCGATACCGTGAACCACTCCTGATAACAGGTGTTGGGTTTTATCTTCTTCCAGGTTTCCAAAACGAAGAGAGTTCAACGATGCAATAGGCCTTGCACCCATGGTAAAAATATCACGATGAATACCACCAACACCAGTAGCAGCTCCCTGGAAGGGCTCGATGGCAGAGGGGTGATTGTGCGATTCAATTTTAAACACCACGCCAAGCCCGTCGCCAATATCCATCAATCCGGCATTTTCTTCGCCCGCTTTCACTAACATTTTCCCTCCTTCTCTTGGCAAGGTCTTCAGCCATTTAATAGAATTTTTATAACTGCAATGCTCACTCCACATGGCGGAAAAAGCACAGAGTTCATTAAAATTGGGCATTCTTCCCAGTTTCTTTTGCATCAATTCAAATTCTTCTTCGGTAAGCCTGAGCTGCTGAGCTGTTTTGAGCGTTATTTCCATGAAAAATGTAATAGTTGATTGAAGGTGGCAAAGCTACGGAAATACAAAGTACGAGGCCGCCGGTGGAAGTGAAAAGTGAAAAGAAAGAAGTCAAAAAATCGGTTTTGCCTTTTCACTTTTGACTTTTGCAGATCTGCCAGATCGCTTACTGCAGCTTCCGGCCACTTATACTTCTGATAATAATGTCTATTTTGCAACATCAAAACCCTACCGTTTGGATTATTTGTTTTTTGCAGGCTACCTTGTCCTATTTTCATGGTTAGTAACCAAAACCAGCTTTTTTAACAAATCAGGATTGAGCAAATCACAGCTGGTTATTATTTTTTTACTGAAAGTAATTGCCGGTATTTTCTATGGCTGGATGGGCCATTTTTATGGCGGTTTTGCGCAAATGATTGATACCTGGAATTATCATAATAATGGCCTTGAAGAATACCATTTATTGCAGACAAATCCATACGAATATCTTACCAATATCTTCAACGATCCCTATAATAAAGAGGGAGTCGACAGTTTTTTTGGCTCTAAAGATTCTTACTGGAACGATTTGAAAGGAAATGTATTTACCAAAATCGTGTCCATCTTTCACATATTCAGTTTTGGACAATACTACATCAATGTGATATTCTACGCTTTCATTTCACTTTTTGGCCCCTTAGCTATTTATCGGGTGATGGTGGATGTTTTTCCCGACAGAAAAAACTTGCTGCTGGTGGCTATTTTCTTCACGCCTTCATTTTTCTATTGGTCAAGCGGCATCCATAAGGAAGGCCTGATTTTTACGGGTATCGCTTTAATTGTTTATCACGTTTATTATGGTTTTAAAGAAAAAAGATTTACAATTAAAAGATGGTTAGCGATCTTACTAGGGCTGACCATTCTTTTACTGTTAAGAAATTTTGTACTGGTTATCATTCTTCCGGCTCTTTTTGCCTGGGTGCTTGCTAATAAGTGGCCGAAATATTCGCTGGCTTGTTTTAGTACCGTCTATCTTTTTTGTGGGCTGTTTTTTTTTGGATTACGCTTTGTAGACTCCAGGCTCGATTTTCCACAAGCGGTTGTAAGTAAACAACAGGCCTTTATCGAAAATGTAGGAAAATCAAGCGTCCCTATCAAGGAGTTGGAGCCAACTGTATTGAGTTTTGTTAAAAACACGCCACAAGCAATTACCCTATCGATTATAAGACCTTACCCAAGTGACGTTAAACATCTACTCTCACTTGCCGCCGCAGTTGAAACAGATTTATTGTTATTGATATTTTTATTATACCTGCTATATCGGCGAAGGGAAAAGATCACTTCAAAAAACATTCTTTATTTCTGCGTATTTTTTTCATTGACGCTGTTGCTGGCTATTGGCTTTAGCGTAAACAACCTGGGCGCTATCGTTCGTTACCGCAGTATTGTGCTTCCTTTAATAATACCTTTAATCGTGGTACAAACGGATTGGAAAACTATCGCCACTACTTTTGCCGGGAGAAACAAAAAGGATTTTGCAACAACTAAAATATGACCCACTATACAGAGATAGTAAAGGCAGCATGGAAAGGATATGACGCTTCCCGGAAGATAATGACCATTGAAGATATCAGCCCAATGGTTTCAACCAATCACGTTTATAAGGTCACATTTACCGACGAAGACTTTATTATCGCAAAGCTATCCACCTTCGGCCAATACGAGCATTTCAAGGAAGATCACCGAATCATTCATTCATTGGCCAATAACCTGTTGTATCCCTTCGAAAACCTTTTGGCAAAAAGTCTTTTAAAAAACAACCGGGTATACACGTATCGTCACCGAAAAAGCAATATAGATGCATGGGTCGTTTTTTACAATCCCAGCCGGGTGATGCAGGTCATGCCACGTCGCTTACAGGAAGGACATATCCGCAGTTTTGGAAAACAAATCGCCAAATTCCATCTTGCCTGTAGCAGGATACGCAATGTATTGCCAAAAAGCAGTAAGACACTCAGAACGGACATTAATACATTACTTGACCAATTGGAAACGGATGAAAAAAGATTTACCAACAAAGAACATGTCAAGCTGATAAGACATCACTGTGAAATGTTTCTGAAAAACAGGAATAAATGCAATGCCGGCAGTTTCGAAACCATCCCTGTTTTTATTGATTGGAATATTGGGAATTTTTCCGTGGTTGACAATTTTCAACTATTCAGCCGCTGGGACTATGACTGGTTCAGGATGAGCAGCCGAATGATGGATTTTTATTTTTTTAGCCGGGTAGTGAGCGATGCAGGTGATAGAACCGTGTGGAGTTATGTAATCGGACCGATGATGGAGGAACGGTTCCTGGTTTTCCTGAGTGAGTATCATTCGATAAATCCATTGACGGCTGACGAAATACGTTTCCTGCGGGAAGGGTATCGTTTTTTTATTTTGAACTATGTGATTAAGAATGGTATTTATTTTTTTAGCGAGCATTTTGCAAAAAAACTATATAATGAAGCTATTGAAATATATCTGCCGTCTGTAGACAGGGATTTCGATCCTGATAAAATCATTGATCATTTAAAGATTAGTAAGTAGCTGGCGGATAAAACAAATGTGGTTATGACAGATTTTAAATCCTTGCTGGAAAATTATAAGGTTATCCTGTTTGATGCTTACGGCGTTGTAAAAAATTACAAAGGCCTGATACCTGGCATTGAAAGCACCTTCAACTGGTTGGACGAACAACAAAAAGCCTACTACATTCTCACCAACGATGCCAGCCGCAGCCCCGAGCTCTTGGCGGATTCTTATTACAAAAGTGGCTTAAACCATATTACACCCGATAAAATTATCTCATCAGGCATGCTGGCAAAAGAATTTCTTGATCTGAAAGTGAAACAGGGGCTTGTGGCTTACCTGGGAACAGAAGATTCGGCCCATTATATCGAGCACCCTGGCTTGGAAACCTTACCGCTGCAAGAAATGACGGAAGATAATATTAATGACATAACCGCTCTTGTATTACTCGACGATGAGGGATTTGACTGGATGGATGGATTAAACAAAGCTGTCAATTTACTTCGCCGGCGAACAATACCGGCTATTGTTGCCAATCCTGACGGAGCCTACCCAATGTCTAAGAGAGAAGTTGGTATTGCCATTGGTGGCCTTTCTTATATGATTGAAAAAATAACCGGCCGAAAATTCATTCGTTTTGGCAAGCCTGATTCGCAGATATTCATGTTTGCCTGGGAGTATATTTTACCGCTTTATCCAGGGATCACTAAAAAGGATATTTTAATGGTAGGTGATACCCTGCACACCGATATATTGGGAGGAAATAAGTTTGGCCTCGACACCGCATTGGTCTTAACAGGCAACATGTTACCAGAAGATTATGAAAACCGGATTATATCTACCGGCATCGCTCCTACATTTATTTGTGAAAGTGCGGTTGTTTTCGGAATGTGATTATAAAAAATAATAATTTGAAAGAAATCATTCCAAATACATCCCAATAATGATCGTTAGTGTCAAAATATCCACTTTTTTTAACCACCTGTCCGGTTTTTTACCGTTATTGTTGTAAAATTGCAAATTATTTTATTTATCAATAAACAATCCTTCGTTTTATGGCAGTAAAGTTAGAATACGTTTGGCTTGATGGTTACAAGCCCACCCAAAGTCTCCGCAGCAAAACAAAAATTGAAAAAGAATTTAGTGGCAACCTGGCTGATCTACCAATGTGGAGCTTCGACGGTTCTTCAACTGAACAGGCGCCAGGCGGATCATCTGACTGTTTATTGAAACCAGTATTTGTTGTGCCCGATCCGCAGCGCAAAAACGGTTACCTGGTAATGTGCGAAGTTTTGAATGCTGATGGTACTCCTCATGCATCAAATGGCCGTGCTTTGATCGATGATGATGACAATGATTTTTGGTTTGGATTCGAACAAGAATATTTCCTTTGGGATAATCAAACAAATAAGCCTCTTGGTTTTCCTGCTGGCGGATTTCCCGGCCCGCAAGGCCCATATTATTGTTCAGTAGGTGCAGCTAATGCTTATGGACGCAATATTATTGAAGAACATTTAGATGTTTGCCTGGAAGCTGGCCTGAATGTAGAAGGCATCAATGCTGAGGTAGCTGCCGGACAGTGGGAGTTTCAAATATTCTCCAAAGGCGCTAAAGAAGCTGGTGATCAAATCTGGATTGCACGTTACCTGCTGGAAAGAATTGGTGAGAAATACGGAGTTTCAGTAAATTGGCATTGTAAACCTCTTGGTTCTCTTGATTGGAATGGAAGTGGTATGCATGCCAACTTCTCTAACGGCTTGTTGAGAAATGCCGGTAGCAAAGAGATCTTTGATAAAGTGTGCGAAGCTTTCCGCCCTGTGGTAAAAGAGCATATCGAAGTTTACGGAGCTGACAACCACTTGCGTTTAACCGGTAAACACGAAACAGCCAGCATCCACGACTTCAGCTATGGGGTTTCTGATCGCGGTGCGTCTATCCGCATTCCTGTAATGGTTCCGGCAAAAGGATGGAAAGGATACCTGGAAGATCGTCGTCCAAACTCTGCTGCTGATCCTTATAAAGTGGCAGGACGCATCATTAAAACAGTAAAATCTGTAAAAGCATAATTTTGAAAGGCATGTCTTCGGGACATGCCTTTATTCTTTTCGATATTTATTGTCAATAATTATTTGATCCCTTCCGTCTTTGTATGAGAGGGATTTTTTTTCTTTGCCAAAAGTATACAACTATGTCACTAAGGTTTCATGCATTAGAAGAGCTGACAGCCAATGGTCAACTTGATATCGACAGCTCGAAAAAAATCACCGGTGTCTTTGGCAGTAATGTTTTTACCCTAAAAGTTGCCCGTGAGTATTTGAGTGACGAGGCATATAAAAGTCTTGCCAATTCAACAAAGTCAGGACAAAAGATTGACAGGGCAGTTGCTAATCAAATTGCAACTGGTATGCGGGCCTGGGCTGAAAACAAAGGAGTCACCCATTTTACTCACTGGTTCCAACCCTTAACCGGAACTACTGCCGAAAAACATGATTCGTTTTTCACCATAAAAGGCGATGGTACTTCAATTGAGCAGTTTGAAGGCGATGCACTGATACAGCAGGAACCCGATGCTTCTTCATTTCCAAGCGGCGGATTACGTGCCACATTTGAAGCAAGAGGCTATACTGCATGGGACCCTTCTTCTCCCGCTTTTATCATGGAAATTGGTAATGGCAAAACACTTTGTATTCCTACCATCTTTGTTTCCTATACCGGCGAATCATTAGACTATAAAGCACCTTTGCTGAAAGCGGCAGAAGCTTTGAACAAAGCAGCGGTAGATGTTTGTAATTACTTTGATAAAAACATAAGCCGTGTTACTTCTACGCTGGGATGGGAGCAGGAATACTTTGTTATCGATGAAGCAATGTTCAATGCCCGTCCTGACCTGGTGATGTGTGGCCGTACGGTGTATGGGCATAACTCTGCGAGAAACCAGCAACTGGAAGACCACTATTTCGGGTCCATACCCGAAAGAATTTATGCTTACATGCGTGACTTCGAAACGGAATCTTATAAATTAGGTATTCCCTTGCGGACAAGGCATAACGAAGTAGCCCCGGCACAGTTCGAATGCGCTCCTATTTTTGAAGAAGTAAGTGTGGCGGTAGATCACAACTCACTTTTGATGGACGTGATGGATCGTGTAGCACGGCGTCACAGCCTTCGTGTATTACTGCATGAAAAACCATTTGCAGGCATCAATGGCAGCGGAAAGCATAATAACTGGAGTATGTCAACCGATACGGGTGTAAATCTTTTAGGCCCCGGTAAAACTCCAAAAACGAACCTGATGTTCCTGACTTTTTTTGTTAACACAATTAAAGCGGTGCACGACTACTCAGATCTTTTAAGAGCATCCATTGCATCAGCGCCCAATGATCATCGCCTCGGCGCCAATGAAGCACCTCCCGCTATCATTTCGGTTTTTATCGGTCAATACCTGACCAAAGTATTGCAGGATGTAAAGGAAAGAGTGGGCGACAAGTTTGATGAGCAGGATGAAAGCATGCTGAAGATCGATATTCATAAAAGCATTCCTGAACTGATGATGGACAACACAGATAGGAATCGTACATCGCCATTTGCTTTTACAGGAAACAAATTTGAGTTCCGTGCTGTAGGATCATCGGCGAATTGTGCGAATCCCATGACAGTGCTGAATACCATCATGGCCGATACATTGAAGAAATTTAAAGATGATGTCGATGCGTTAATCGAGAAGGGTGAGAAAAAAGAGATCGCTATCATGCATGTGATCCGTGAATATATCGTTGCCAGCGAAAAAGTATTATTCGAAGGTGACGGTTATAGTCAAAGCTGGGAAAAGGAAGCTGAAAAAAGAGGTTTACCTAATGTGAAGACCACTCCGTTGGCCCTGGATGCAATGGTTACCAACAAAGCAAAAAAGCTTTTTGAGAACAATGATATCTTTACTCATTCCGAATTGGAAGCCCGTCATGAAATAGAGCTGGAAAAATACATCAAGAAAGTGCAGATCGAAAGCCGCATCATGGGTGAACTGGCTACCAGTCATATTTTACCACCTGCTATCCGTTATCAAAATTTATTAACTAATAACATCCGCGGATTGAAAGAAGCCGGACTTCCGGAGTCGGCTTACAGCAACCAAAAACAAATTCTCGATAAAATATCAGAACACATCAACAAGGCAAGCGACCTGGTTGAAAAAATGATCGAAGCCAGAAAGATCTGCAACAACATAGAAGACACAAGAACAAAAGCCATCGCTTATCAAAGCCAGGTAAAGGATGTGTTCTTTGATAAGATCCGTTATCATGCTGACAAATTGGAATTGCTCGTTGATGACAGGGAGTGGTATTTGCCAAAATACAGGGAAATGCTATTTCTCAGATAATTTCTACGACCACCTTGAAGAACTGTTATATTTTTTAAACCCTCCCTATGCGGAGGGTTTAAATTTTTGTAGCGCTAAAAATTTTCCTTCATTACCCGTAACACATTTTTACCCAATATTTTTTTTATTGACTTCTTTGAATATCCTCTTCGCATCAACTCCTCCGTTATTTTTGGATAAGACGTCACATCATCCATGCCAACCGGCAATGAACTTACGCCATCATAATCCGCGCCAATACCTACATGATCGTCTCCGATCAATTTTACAACATAATCAATATGGTCAACCAGGTCGGCTATTGTGGGCCGAATCTTTTCCAGCTCAGTCTTTGAATATTCCTGCAGCCTGGTTTTCATGGTCGCAGAATCTTTGTATATTTTAAACAGTGAATCCTGTAACCCATTTTTTGCTGCATTTTTGAAATATTCAGATCGTTCATCAAAGGCTTTACTTATAAACCCTGAATAAAAGTTAATGCAGATGACTCCACCATTTCTCTTCAACGCCTTAAGCTGATCATCTTTCACGTTGCGAAATACCGGACATAGATTCCAAACTGAGCTATGTGATAGCAGAACCGGCTTCGATGAAATGGCAATGGCGTCATAAAATGTTTGCTCACCTGTATGAGAAAGGTCAACGATGATTCCCAGTTCATTCATTCGCCTTACAATTTGCTTTCCGAAATCAGTAAGACCTTTCCTTTTTTTAGAATTTTTCAAAGTCCCTCCCTCGGAGGGATTTAGGGAGGCCTCATCCATGGCACTGGAAGCCCAATCCGTGCTGTTGTTCCAGGTGAGGGTCATATAACGCATACCCCGTTTATACAAGGCCTCCAGTTTTTGCAAATCACCTTCAATCATATGACCACCTTCTACTCCTACCAGGGCTACCAGTTTTCCTTGTGAGATGCCCATCTCTGTATCGGCGTATGTCTTAGCCAATACCATTTTGTCTTTGTTTCTGGCGACAATACTTTCAAGTGAATCGATCTCTTCGTTAGCATCTTTATATACCCCTTCTTTATTTCTTGGCTCCGGTCCGGTGAATACTGAAAAAAACTGCACATCTACCCCACCCGCTTTAAACCTGTCGAGATCGCTATGCCCTTCACCGATCCTGTGTGAAATATCCTTACCATCCAACACGGCAGAGGAAAGGACATCATTATGTGTATCAACTAAAACAGCTTTTGAGTGCAGTTTTTTATAAGCTTGTGAATAACCGTTACTGAATGAGATCAAAACCATTGAAAAACAAATCCATTTTTTCATCATTTCCTATTTCAGGTTAAGATAAAAAAATCCCGGCTACGAGCCGGGACCTTTTTTGTAAACACAATTATTTCAATTCAAAACTGTCTAAAAACTTCGTATTAAAATCACCGGCACGGAAACGTTCGTTTTGCATTAATTGCAAATGAAACGGTATTGTTGTTTTTACTCCTTCTATTACATATTCACTTAAAGCCCTGTACATCGTATCAATCGCTTCGTTTCTCGTACGGGCAATGGTAATAAGTTTGCCGATCATAGAATCATAATATGAAGGAATGGTATAACCAGCATATACATGGCTGTCCACCCGAACACCATGTCCGCCAGGTTGATGCAGAGTTGTAATTCTTCCGGGTGAAGGACGAAAATCATTGTAAGGATCCTCTGCATTGATCCTGCACTCGATGGAATGCATTTGCGGGATATAATCATTGCCTGAAATCCGTTCGCCGCCGGCAATTTTTATTTGTTCTTTGATTAGGTCAAAATTGATCACCTCTTCCGTTACGCAATGCTCTACCTGGATACGGGTATTCATCTCCATGAAATAGAAATTGCGATGCTTATCCACGAGGAATTCAATAGTTCCAACGCTTTCGTAATTGATGGCACCAGCAGCTTTTTTAGCCGCCTCCCCCATTTGCATTCTTAGTTCATCCGTCATAAAAGGTGAAGGCGACTCTTCTACGAGTTTTTGATGCCGGCGCTGGATAGAACAATCTCTTTCACTCATGTGACAAACAGTTCCGTATTGATCACCTGCCACCTGTATTTCGATATGGCGTGGTTCCTCTACAAATTTCTCCATGTAGATGCCATCATTCTTAAATGAAGCGGCGGCTTCTGCTTTAGCCGTATCATAGGCTTTCTCCATTTCACTTTCTTCCCAAACAATCCGCATTCCTTTACCACCGCCACCGGCAGTAGCTTTTAAAATCACCGGATAACCCATATTTCTTGCCAGCCCTTTTGCTTCGTCAAGGCTTTGCAACAGGCCTTCGCCGCCGGGAACAACAGGTACGCCGGCTTTGATCATCGTTTCTTTAGCCGTTATCTTATCGCCCATGCTGTTGATCATATCAGGCGTTGGACCAATGAATTTTATTCCATGGTCATTACAGATACCAGCAAACTTTGCATTCTCAGCCAAAAAACCGTAACCGGGGTGTATGGCGTCTGCATTGGTAATTTCCACGGCCGCCATTAAATGAGGAATATTCAGGTATGAATCACTGCTTTGGGGCTTACCGATACAAACAGCCTCATCCGCAAACTTTACATGCAAACTGTCACGGTCAGCAGTGGAATACACTGCTACCGTTTTAATTCCCATTTCGCGGCAGGTCCTGATAATACGGAGAGCAATCTCTCCCCTGTTAGCTATTAATATTTTTTTGAACATGGATTTTATTTGAAAGATTGAAAATGTGATGATTTGAAAATGAAATCAAAAAAGCCAATAAGAAAATAAACATGGAGCATTTCTCCATTTTTAAATTTTCAAATTGACTCATTTTCAAATTATGCCGGCTCCACCAGGAACAGAGGCTGATCGTATTCCACTGGCGAAGCATCGTCTACTAATACTTTTACAATTTTACCGCTTATCTCACTTTCAATTTCATTGAACAGCTTCATCGCTTCTATTATACAAACCACTTTACCCTTTGTTACCTCATCACCCGGTTCAACAAAATTGGGCTTGTCAGGCGCTGCTTTGCGATAAAATGTTCCAATCATAGGGCTTTTGATTGTTAACAAGTTGGCTGCTGGTGTTTCTGTCTTTGGTTTTTCGGCTGAAGAAGCAGCGGCCGGTATAGAAATAGGTTGTTGTGGAGCTGCAATGGCTTGCTGTGTGGGTGGTGCGAAAGATGTGGAGGCTGGGGATGATAGTACTTGTGTAATATGTTCTTCTTTCTGTTTTATGGTCACTTTAAAATCCTTTTGCTCAATAGTCAACTCGCCAATATTTGATTTGTTGATCATTTTGATCAATTCCTGGATTTGTTTGAAGTCCATGTTTTTCAATTTAATAGACAATTTAATTTAGTAAGAAAATGGAGGGCTAAGGTAAGGAAATCAAAATCAGATAATCAAGATTTTTTTGGTCATTTTGACCAAAAATGAGTCAAATTCAATCAAAAATGGCCTAAAATCGGGAGATTTCGGGCCATTTCTAAATATTTTCCTGTTGCAAAAAATTACTCTTTTACTCTTTCCAGGTACTCGCCTGTTTTAGTATTTATTCTGATGAATTCTCCTTCATTTACAAATAAAGGAACATTGACAGTAGCGCCGGTTTCAATAGTGGCGGGCTTTAATGTACGGGTTGCTGTATCACCCCGTAGCCCCGGCTCTGTGTAAGTAACCTGCATAACAATTTTATCCGGTAGTTCTACACTCATCGGAAGTTCCGTCTCCGTATTGATGAGAAGAGAAACGGTCTGACCTTCTTTTAAAAACTGGGGAGCGTCAACCAGGTTTTCCTGAACAGCAACCTGTTCAAAGGTTTCAGTATCCATAAAATTATAACCAGTGTCGTCCTTGTATAAAAACTGGTAATCCTTTCTTTCAACACGTACCGGGTAAATGGTATCGCCGGAGTTCCAGGTTTTTTCAATAGTGCGATTATTGTCTACACCTTTCAATTTAGCCCACACTTTAGCAGCGGCACGGGCTGTTTTGTTTTCACCAAATTCTACTACAGAATATAAGCTGCCATCTAATTTGATGATGAGGCCACGGCTGATGTCTGCTGTACTTGCCATAAATTTCTTTTTTTGAGGCGGCAAAGATAGGGAAATGTGGAAACGGCTACTCCAAAAAAATACTATCCGGTTGGCCAGCCAGACAAGTTGTGCAAACTGAAAAATACTTTCAAATTCTGCCATGATTCGGGTCAATTCTGCAGCTCGGTTATATCACTGTCAGAATCCAAAACATTACTACTTTGAAATGTCTGGTAATGAAAAAAATGAAGCGGTTTTGCCGCCCCGCCTTCAAGGAGTAGAATAAGGTTTCCGGGATATTTCTATTTTACTTTTCTAGCGAGACGCATGATTGTGTTAATATCAGGGTCGACTCTCAATTAATTCTTTTCTTTGAGTCATGAAAAGAATTTGCTTATTGTTATTTTCTATAGTTGTATCTCTTACCGGCATAGGGCAAGTTGATTCCATTGCAGAACCACCTTACAAACGTTTTCCGTCGGTGCCTCCCTTCAAACTATTGCTGACCGATAGTAGCAGTCATTTCACAAAAGATGACCTGGCTAAGAAGAAAGCGGTAATGTTTATGTTATTCAGCCCGGATTGCGATCATTGCCAACATGAAACAGAAGAGATCATCAAAAACATAACCGCTTTTGACAAGGTACAGATCGTGATGTCCACTACCCTTCCCTTTGACAAAATGGTGGATTACTACAACAAATATGATTTGAAACGATTTGACAATATCATTGTAGGAAAAGACCAGGCTTACTTTCTTCCGGTCTTTTACGATATTCATAATTTACCTTTTCTGGCTTTTTACAATAAAAAGAAAGAGTTGATATCGGTATTCTCAGGAGCATTGCCCATTAATAAGGTAGCTGAAGAACTGAAGAAGTAAAGCCCATCCCGACCGTCCCGAAGGGAAGGCCATCAACACACATCCCTCGCTTTTCGACGACTCAAAAAATTATCGGAGTCTTCGGAAATGCTGAGCAGAGATATAAAGTTGATGTGGTAGATATGGAGTTTGGATCAGTAATGCAGCACCGCTCCTTCCTTTTTTGGGAAAGGAGGATGAGGCCGCACTTCGATCTGTTGCAAAAACAATCATTCGTACAAGGATGGGGTTTACTGTCAAGCATTATCTTTGCCCCGCAAAATAATTTCCTCATTCCATAAATTTCCGCAAATGAAAGTAACTGTTGTAGGTGCCGGAGCTGTAGGGGCTACCTGTGCTGATAACATTGCCCGTAAAGAATTGGCAACAGAATTAGTCTTACTGGATATCAAAGAAGGTATAGCTGAAGGTAAGGCGCAAGACATGATGCAAACCGCCGCTTTGCTTGGTTTTGACACCAAGATCACCGGTTCCACCAATGATTATGCAAAAACTGCCGGCAGTGATGTAGTAGTTATAACTTCCGGGCTTCCCCGCAAACCTGGTATGACAAGGGAAGAACTGATCGGCGTGAACGCAGGTATTGTAAAAACAGTTGCTGAAAATATTTTGAAGCATTCCCCCAATGCCATTCTTATCGTGATCAGCAATCCGATGGATACGATGACTTACCTGGCATTACAGTCAACTGGTCTTCCTAAAAACAGGATCATTGGTATGGGCGGAACGCTTGATAGTGCCAGGTTTAAATACCAGCTGAGCCAACATTTGGGTTGCAGCCCCGCAGACCTGAATGCTGTGGTTGTTGGCGGACATGGTGATACCACGATGATACCATTGATTCGTTTGGCAACATGGAACTCCGTGCCGGTTACCAAATTTTTAAGTGCTGATCAACAAAAACAGATCGTAGCAGATACCATGGTGGGTGGCGCTACATTGACGAAACTCATCGGTACTTCTGCCTGGTATGCACCCGGAGCTGCCGGAGCAGCATTGGTAGAAGCGATTGTAAGAGATGAAAAGAAATTGTTTACCTGCTGCGTTGCTCTTGACGGCGAGTATGGTCAAAAAGATATTTGTCTTGGTGTTCCTGTTATCATTGGAAAAAATGGCTGGGAAAAAATTCTCGACTTTGAACTGAATGAAGCTGAACAAGCGGAGTTTAATAAAAGCGCAGACGCTGTTAGAAATATGAATGATGTTTTGAAGACGCTTTAATAACAAAACATAGTTTGATAAAAGAAACCGGGTAACACCGGTTTTTTTTATTTACCCAACTAATTATTTATAAATTGTTGCATAAACAACTCTCATGCGCCGACTCATTGTCCTTCTTTTCCTGGCAACAATAAACACTGCTGGTGCGCAACACAAATTGCAGCCCGGTTTTGATGGAAAGGAGTACCTGGAACTTCTCTCGTTAACCTTTCACCGTTCCAGCATTGCTGATTCGGTCGCTAGAAAAACAGCAAAGGACCGGTATAAGATGGAATACCGGTCAGAAGAAATGGGACTGCAAAATCGCTGGACTTTTTATCTCCGCGACGACAATGTAGCGGTCATCGACCTGAGAGGCACTGTTAATCATTTACCAAGCTGGATGGCCAACTTTTATGCGGCTATGATACCGGCAACCGGCACATTACAATTAAACGATAGCACAAAATTTGACTACCAGCTTGCTAACGATCCCAGGGCAATGGTACATGCAGGCTGGACCATTGCAATTGGTCATCTCGCACCTCAGATCATTAAAAAGATTAACGAGTATTATAACATTAAAGGCGTAAAAGAATTCTATGTAGCCGGTCATAGCCAGGGCGGAGCGTTAGCATTTTTGTTAAGATCTTACCTGCATTATCAGCAGCAAAAAAAAGATATTCCCGCAGATATATTTTTTAAAACTTATTGCAGTGCTGCCCCTAAGCCGGGTAATATGTACTATGTCTATGATTTTGATTTTATCACCCGTAATGGCTGGGCCTTTAATGTGGTCAATGCTGCTGACTGGGTACCTGAAACGCCATTTTCGGTTCAAACATTAAACGACTTTAATCCAACGAATCCCTTTGTTAACACAAAATCGATATTAAAAAAACAAAAGCTGCTGATAAGGGTTGCCGGCAATATGGTTTATAATAAACTCGAACGCAAGCCGAGGAAGGCACAAAAGAAGATGGAGAAATACCTTGGTAAAGTAGTTTATAAACGAGGGGTCAAAAAAATATTGCCGCAACTACAGGAGCCGGCTTATGCCCATGGCAATAATTATATGCGTGCAGGCACTCCCGTTGTATTGATGCCCGATGAACCCTATAAGGCAAAGTTTCCAGACAACAAGCAAACGCCTTTTGTTCACCATTCCTTCGCTGCTTATTATTTTCTTGCCAGCAAGTATTATCCTTGAGAATTGACTTCTTCCTGTTTAGTAAGGGAAAATGAAGCCTTTTGAAAAGATCGAAAAAGGTAACCTGGTTGTCAACTTGCTTTTTGCAAAAGTTCGATGACCAGTGCTCATAGATTAGCTGCCTTTATTACCACGGTATATTCCGGAAAGCAAACACCCCGGTAAATTTTCTGATTCAAAATGCTCTCTTCATATTTTCGGATATCATTTTTTCGTATCTTTTGTATACCAAAGCTCCTCTATTCTGCGAAGCTTTATCCTATTCATCATCATCAAAAAACAAAACCACTTATGAAGCACATGAGAAAAATGCTGGCTCTAATAGCCTTAGTATGCCTTATCATTCCCGCCTGTAAAAAAGAGTCTCAAAAAGTTCAACAGGAAGAAATTTCAACTGATGTAAAAAACAAAATCTTTGCATTGGGTTTTAGCCCCGGTAATATCCAGTTGCACCCGGAAGGCTACCTGGTAGAAGGAGATATTGTAATTACCCCGGAACAGCTAAACTCTTCGCCCGGGCGACAGTTGCTTCGTATAGCCGAAACGGAACAGTATCACACCTTTAATTTGGTAACTGCGCCAAGAGTTATCACGATAAGTATTGACAGTAAGATCTCTAATCATGGGCCTGCTCTTGATGAGGCCATCAGAAGGTATAATGCTGAAAATCTTTTAATTACTTTTCAAAGAGTGAGCCGCAGGGGAAATATTGTAATAAGCAAAGCCCCGGCTTTTGCAACTTATTTGGCATCGGCCGGGTTTCCTTCTGCAACCGGAAATCCATATCCTTCCATTTTACTAAATACAAGTTCGCTTTTTGGTGTGGGTGGACAGCCGGTAAATACTGTTGCCTCCATATTGGCACATGAAATTGGCCACTGCATTGGTTTTCGACATACTGATTGGATGGATCGCAGTTACAGTTGTGGCGGATCGCCTACCAATGAAGGCCAGGAAACCACCGGTGTCGGCGCTGTATTGATCCCCGGCACTCCTTCCGGTCCTGATGCCGGTTCCTGGATGCTTTCCTGCATTGGCAGCGGACAAAACCGTCCATTTAACACTAATGACAAAACAGCTTTAGGATATCTATACTAATTTCAACCGATCTTTTTTTATAAGCCGTTGATTTAGGTCAGCGGCTTATTTTCTTTGAGCAATTATTATCCATCAAATTGTTTTTTTGTTACACACTGCCACCCGATCAACATTAATTAATGAGCAATTTGATAACGGTAGCGGTATTGTCTTTTTTTATAAAGCGGATAAAGTATAATCCCCTGCTCAACTTTTCCAACGAAATGGTATTAATCAAATCTAAAAGCATTTCCTCATGCACTTTTATACCCGCTGTATTATAAACCTGCATTCGCACCTCTTCCGTTTGATTGCTGAGAATAGTAACAGGTTCTGTTCGTTCAACAGGATTTGGAAAAACATAAAACTCAGTTTTACCAAGGTAATAGATATTAACCGGTTCGGTATATACTACCCTGCCTCCACTGAGTTCAATTTTTACCCGGTAAATATTGATGCCATTGGTTGGCAAAGCATCAGTGAATGAATAGAAAGTTCCATTGATAAGCGTTAAGATTTGAGTGGGCTGAAAATTATTCTGAGAAAACTTTTCCAGGGTAATTTGTTGCACCTGGTATACGGAACCCAACTGCAATTCCAGCTGCACTTCGTCAACTGATGCCGACCCCAAAAAACTTCTTACATAGCAATCCACACCCTGTGTAGTATAGTTGATCGCAAAACTTTTAAGAGCAGTCTTACCATTTACCAAAGTTGCAACAGAATAATGCATTGATGTATTCAAATTTTTTCCAAGCACTACGATCGTGTCTCTCGTAATCAACATTGATTCCAGGTAATGATCACCCAGTTTATAAACCTGGAAGCTATCTACACCGGCCGGCCTGTTCCAATACAGCAAAAAAGAGTCCGGGCAATTAAATCCTACAGAAACATTGATGCGATTTGAAATAGTGAAAGTATCTGAAATATATTGTTGGCCTTGAATATTCATCCGCAGCATGGCAGTGGCAAAAGTATCTGGAGCCAGCCAGTTGTAATAATTTGTACTTAAGTTAACTGAACTATTGATTTGCTGCCAGCTATTACCGTTGTCCATACTGTATTCCAACAGCCCATCATTATTCTCAAAACTGTTTTCCCAACGCAGTGTATTGGAAGTACCGCTGATTACATTGTCCAGCCTTGATGGCCAGGACCAAACAAAATTATCCTTCTTATCAAACTCGAAAGCGACAGCATAAGACTGCGCCGCAAGAACATTAAACCCTCTTATCCTGATAATATAATTTCCTGCACCAGGATTGTCTATTGAGACTTGTTCCATATTGTTTAAGCTATCTCTTCTTCTTACAGGCAGCAAGCTCAGTGAATCTTTATTTGGGAAATGATTTAATACCCAGGGCTGCCAAACCTGGTTTGTTGAAAGCTCCACCAATTCCAGGTCAAGATCATTGATCAATGCTTTCGGTGCGTTTGCTGCTGCTGCAGGATCGTTCCAGACTAGTGTAACTTTCACTGATCGGGTGTTTGCCGGAATGAAAATGTTATGTTCATTTGTTGCTCCGGCTGTAATAATATTTTGAAAATAAGTACCGCCTGCTAACCCCTGCATTGCTTTATGCGCATTAACAGAACCATAGCCAGATACAAAATCAATTCCCTTTGTATGGACATCATCTGCGCTGTTTAAAAGAATTGCTTTTACCAGGTCGGAAGAAGGAACTGTTCCTTTTAATTGTTTGTATGCATCCTGTAATATCAATCCGATACCCGATACAATCGCTGTTGCCCCACTGCTCCCATCTAATGCAAAGGCCACCAGTTCAGGCTTAACCCTTCCATCGTAGGCAGGTCCTCTCGAACTGGCAGGCAGTACTGTTCCAAAAGAATCAATATGACCAACAGTAAGGATGTTCTTTGCCATCTTAAAACTTCCGGTGAGATTGGCATACCCCGCTGCCCCCGCATAATTGCCCGTATTGCTGGTGAGCGTTCCGGAATTACCAGCAGAAAACACATGCAGCAACGGAGCCCGAACAGAAACACTTGCGTCATAAGCCGCAGCGTCAGCACCGTAATAGTTTTCTATATCTGTTCCGTAGGAATGATTTTGCACGGTTATATTATGTTGCTGGTAATAAGCATCAGGCTCGGGCAATAAATTGGAAAAATTAGCTGAGCTTATCCCGGCGGCCGTAGCAACACCTTTGCCTTCATAGTAAGTATTGCCAGCTCCTGCAATAATTGTCGCCATGATAGTTGCATGGCCACTCAGGGTTGGAGAAGTTGATGAGGTGGAAATATATCTTCCTTTAAAATCGATATCAGCTGTATCAGGTTTGTTTTCTTTTACGGAAACCACAAGCGGCTGACCATTGTAAAAAGGAAATTCGCTGTGAACAAGATTGACCTTATTAGTACTAAGATCCAAATTACTAACCGCCACTTCTTCTTTCGGAATTCTTTGTTGTTCGATAAATAAAACTTCGGGGCGATCAGCTATCTTCTCAACTATATCTTTCCAACTACTCCGCACAACGATTATTCCCGCCTCATCGTATTCATAAATCGTATAAATACGAGAAAACTTACCCGTAAACTCTTTAAATGATTTTTTATCGGATACAGCTATAGTAAAGGTGGAAAAAGCAGAAGTATCCTTTGCGGCGTATCTTAAAAAAAACTTCGGTGAAAATTTTCTAACGTTCTTTTCTCCTATTTGAGAAAATGCTAATGAAAACGGAAAAAGACTAAATAATAGTAAAGAGTACTTACAAAAAATTGACCACCTTTTTATACAAAGTACAGACTGCATCTCTTTAATTTGCTATCTCTCAAAAGTATTGAATAAAACTCACGACAAAATTTTTATGCTCACCATATTGCTTTATCAAAATGCTTCGTATCTTACTAACGCCTGTTTATAGATACCAGGCTTTTTATTTTTCAACCACACACTAAAACCCTAAAACTGTATGAAACTGGTAAAAACTACTACCGCATTACTCTGCGTAATGTCTCTAACTGTTATCTCCTGTAAGAAAAATGTTAAGGATGTTCAACAAGAAGAGATATCCCGGGAAACTCTCACCAAAATTTACAATCATGGCTTTGGCACTTCCAATGTACAACGGACTGAAGACGGTTACCTTGTAGAAGGTGACATCGTTTTAACTGAAGAATTCTTAAATGGCAAACCCGGCGGAACATTTTTACGTATTGCCAATAATGAACAGTACCGTACCAACAACCTGGTAACGGCTCTGCCACGTACTATCAAAGTTGCCCTGGATAGCAAACTGGCGGCAAAAGCCGGATACTCTGCGGCACTTGCAGAAATGGCTAGTCGTTACAATGCCGAAAATCTTCAACTTAATTTTTTAGTTGTTAGCTCCGGTGCTGACATCACTTTTGTAAATGCCAATGGTAGCTACCTCGCTTCTGCAGGCTTTCCAACCAGTAGTGGTCAACCTTATGGCCAGGTAAAAGTAAATTCAAGAGCAATCGGCACTGGTTCTTCACCAACCTTTATTAATTACCTCGCTACTATCCTGGCTCATGAAGCAGGTCATTGTATTGGCTTCCGTCATACCGACTATATGGATCGCTCCTTTAGCTGCGGCGGAGCAACCTCTAACGAAGGTGCTTCTACAGTAGGTGCTGTACACATCCCCGGAACTCCAACAGAGGCTGACTCTGGTAGCTGGATGCTGGCTTGTATCGGCAGTGGTGTTAACCGCCCGTTTAATAACAATGATAAAACAGCGCTGGGTTATTTATATTAATTCAAAACAAGTTGTTGAAAAAACTCCGGGATTACCCCGGAGTTTTTTTATTCCTTGACTATTCTAAAACAGTAACGAAACAACTTGCCCTCAAAATCGAAAGGTGTTGTTGCTTTGGTAATATCTTTTACCGAATCAGTATTTATTTTTTCTCTATCCAAAACAAACTTTCGAAAATTGGTGCTGAAATAAAGGATGCCACCATCCTTCAACGTGTGCAAGCAGTCATTTATAAGCGAAGCATGATCTCTTTGTATGTCGAGAAAATCATCCATTCGTTTGCTATTGCTAAAAGTGGGCGGATCCATAATGATCAAATCAAATTGATCTGGCGGCAATTCTTTCAAAAATTGTAAGACATCAGCATGAATAAATTTGCCCCCACCTGCAACAGTAGTACCATTGACCTGGAATCCATTTAATTGAAAATTTCTCTCCGCCCAATTTAGATAGGTTTTGGAAAGGTCTACAGTAACCACCTCCGAAGCACCGCCTGCCGCGGCATAAACCGAAAAAGAACCAGTGTAGGCAAACAAGTTTAAAACCTTTTTGCCCTTTGCTTCTTTTTGAACCCGTTCCCTTGTTAAGCGATGATCGAGAAACAGGCCGGTGTCAAGGTAATCGCTAAGATTGACAATAAATTTCAATCCATTTTCCTCAACTACAAATTCATGCTGCACAGCATCAAACTTTTGATACTGCCCCAGTCTGCCGGGCTTACGCTGGCGAAGTTTTAAAAAAATATTTTCCTTTTCTACCGATAAAACATTGCAGATAATTTCCAGGCTTTTTTCCATCCACTCATCATGTTCCTCCTCACTCATGCTATGCCTTCGCTTATACTCTGCTACATATAATTTATCATCATAAAACTCGATGCAAAGGGGAAATTCAGGCAAATCATGATCGTACACCCGGTAACAACTTACTCCTATTCGTTTAGCCTGTTTGCCTACATGTTTGAAAACTTTTGTCAGCCTGTTTTTAAACATTTCCAGTTTTTCTTCACTCATATTTCCGCATAATTTTTACGAAATTCGTATTTCTTCTGGTAGCGGCAGGATCAAAGCCAGGTATTAATTTATGTATGCAATTGTAGATATAGAAACGACAGGAGGATATGCTTCTGCCAACGGTATTACGGAAATTTCCATTCAGGTATTTGATGGCAGCCGCGTGGTACAAAAATTTGAGACATTAGTCAATCCACTTCATTCGATTCCTTACTACATTCAATCGATGACTGGCATTACGAATGAAATGGTAAAAGACGCCCCTCTTTTCAGCGACGTTGCAGAACAGGTCTATGATATTTTACACGATAAAATTTTTGTTGCCCACAATGTGAATTTTGATTATTCATTTCTCAAAAGCCATCTTGCTGCCAGCAACTTTGCTCTTAATACCAAAAAACTGTGTACCATCAGGCTGAGCCGCAAAATATTTCCCGGCTTTAACTCTTACAGTCTTGGCAATCTTTGTCATTCCCTGGATATACCCATTAATGACCACCACAGAGCCGGTGGTGATGCAGAAGCTACGGTGAAAGTTTTTCAATTGCTTTTACAAAACGATAAAGAAAAACTGATTGAAAAAAGCCTGCTTCGTAATTCGAAAGAACAGGTGTTGCCGCCCAATGTTCCAAAAGAACATTTTGACCAACTGCCTTATACTCCCGGGGTCTATTATTTTCACAATGAAAAGGGCAAGGTCATTTATGTGGGTAAGGCAAAAAATATCCGTTATCGTGTCAATAGCCATTTCAGCAATAACTCAGAAAGCAGGCAAAAACAGAATTTTCTAAAGCATACCTATGGCATATCCTATCAACCGTGTGCTACGGAACTAATGGCTCATATACTGGAGTCAACCGAAATAAAAAAGATATGGCCGGCGTTCAACTATTCGCAAAAAAATGCAGAACGGGTTTATGGCATTTTTTTATATGAAGACCAAAAAGGTTATTACCGGCTCGCTATAGAAAAAAATAAAAAGCAGCTCAGGCCTGTTCATACATTTCACTACCTGGTGGATGGTCATTCTATTTTACGCAAGATGATCAGGGAATATAACCTTTGTCCCAAACTGTGCTTCCTTCAAACTACTCATTCGCATTGTGAGGGAATAGAAGAGAATTATTGCTATGGCGCCTGCGAACTAAAGGAGAAGCCAGCAGAATATAACAATCGTGTATTAAAGGCAATCGAATCTTTTGCCGATCAACCAACTTTCGCCATCATCGATAATGGCCTTTCTGCAGAAGATCAGTCCTGCATATTGGTATGCGAAGGGAAGTTTTATGGTATGGGTTATATTCCGTCAGACATACAGGTAGCCGAACCGGAAATGTTGAAAGATTTGCTGACCCCGTATAAAGAAAACCTTTTTATCCGAAACCTTGTCAATGGCTATGCAGCAAGATTCCCGGAAAAGGTAAGATTATTTTCCCGTGCTATCGGTCAATCAAGCCATTGAAAATTTTCAGCTTTTGGCATTTGAGCAAGCACTTCAGAAACTTCCTGCGGCGGGATCGCTAATTTTCTTTTAACAATATCAAGCCATGCGCCATCCACGGTGATAATAGCTGAAACGGTATCAGTATTTTTTATGATTGTATGCCGGATTGACCAACGTGAGTAATCTTTTTTTGAATGGAGAACTTCCAAATTGATCATCACCTTATCGCTTAATCTAATCTCCCGTTTAAACACACACTCCTCACGAAACAATATCGGGCCAATCTGCAATCGCTGCAATACTTCTGTTGACAATTGATGTTCATCAAAAAAAGCAATACGGCAAAAAGCCCCCCAGTCATAATAGACTGAATGCCTTAGATGTACATTCGGGTCAAGGTCCGACCACCTTACCTGTATTTGTTTTATAAATTCTCCCATCCTGCTAATATACTTCACCAGGGGCTGAAATTAACAGCTTCATTGCTCAAATACCACCAGCACCTATTACTTTTGCTTCTCATAAAAAAAAATAATGAAAAAAATATTTCTGGTTATCCTGACGGTTGCTGTTGGCGCTACATCATGGGCACAACAACCTGCTAAAGCCAAGCCTGCGGTGAAGCCGGCAAAACCCATTACTCCGGCAACTACTTTGAAAACAGTGAATGACTCTGCGAGTTATGCGATCGGGGTTAGTGTTGCCAGTTTTTATAAGCAACAAGGCATTACAAATATCAATACCGCTATTTTATCGAGAGCTATCGGTGATGTAATGTCCGGTAAGAAAGCGCTGTTGGATGACATGACCTGCAATACAGTTGTGACCAAATTGATCAATACTGCACAGGAACAAAAATCAAAACCAACGATTGAAGAAGGCCAGACCTTCCTTGAAAAAAATAAAACAAGACCCGGCGTAAAAACTACCGCCAGTGGTTTACAATACGAAGTGATCACAGAAGGAACCGGTATCAAGCCGTTAGCAACAGATAGTGTAACGGTGAACTACAAAGGCACTTTGATCAACGGAACCGAATTTGATAATTCTTACACCCGTGGAGAGCCTATTACTTTTCCATTAAACAGGGTAATTGCAGGATGGACCGAGGGATTGCAACTGATGAGTGTTGGATCAAAATATAAACTTTATATTCCTTATACACTTGCCTACGGCTCTAACGACCAGGGACCTATTCCCGGCGGTTCTACCTTAATATTTGAGGTGGATTTATTAGATGTGAAGAAAGCACAATAAAATTATTTGAATGCTTTTCTCTCCTTGGCCCATGCCAGGGCTTTTTGAAATTGCTGCTCAGGAGTAAGGTTGGTGTTGTCTAATACTATGGCATCATCAGCCTTTCTTAATGGGCTGACCTCGCGGTGTGAGTCAATATAATCCCGCATCTCCAAATTGTTTTTTACTTCTTCAATCGTGATGTTGGGATTCTTTTCATACAATTCTTTGAACCTGCGTTCAACTCTTACAGCATTGTCTGCTGTCATAAATATTTTTAGCTCAGCATTGGGAAAAACAACTGTCCCGATATCCCGACCATCCATTACAATGCCTTTCTTCACGCCCATTTTTTGTTGCTGCGCTACGGCAAATGTTCTCACCTCTTTTATCGCCGCCACCTCACTTACTTTCTCGGCTACTACCAGGTCCCTGATCACATATTCCACGTTTTCATCATTCAGGTATATTTCACTCGTCTCATTTTTTTCATTGAAATGAAAATCGAGATGAATTTCTTTTAAGGCTGCCTGTACCTCTTTTTTATCAGTCCAGTCAACATGATTTCGCAGAAAATATAAAGTAATAGCCCGGTACATAGCTCCACTGTCTACATACACATAGCCAAGCTTTTTCGCCAGCCCTTTTGCTAATGTGCTTTTACCACAACTTGACCAGCCGTCTATCGTAATTATTATTTTTTTAGCCATAACTGGTATGCCGTCAGCAAGCGGGGTGCTAGTAGATTTCGATATTGAAAAGGTAAGTTCCTGATTTTCCATAATATCCTACTTCCTGCAAAAATAAAAAGGAGTGCTGTATAAAAGCACTCCTTACTCGATTTATTATGAACTTAATTTAGGCCTTTGATTTTGTTTCCACCTTCTTAAAGGAGAATACAATTTTGGCTTTATCCTTATCCAGGTCGGCCTCCAGCACATCCCCGGCCTTCACATTCATATTTAATATCTCTTCAGCCAGCGGATCTTCCAGGTATTTCTGAATAGCCCGATGCAAAGGTCTTGCGCCGAACTGAACATCATATCCTTTTTCGGCAAGGAATGATTTTGCCTCTTCGGTCAAAGTAAGATTGAAGCCAAGGTTGGCCAATCTCTTCATTACACCCTTCATCAAAATATCGATGATGTTGAAGATATGTTCTTTTGTCAGGCTGTTGAAGATTACTACATCATCTATACGGTTGAGAAATTCTGGCGAAAATGTCTTCTTCAGTGCTTTTTCTATTACCGCTTTATTAGCTTCATCCTCATGCTCTACCCTTGAAGAAGTAGCAAAACCAACACCAGCTCCAAAATCTTTCAATTGACGAACGCCAATATTAGATGTCATGATGATCAGAGTATTCTTAAAGTTCACTTTCCTTCCCAAACCATCTGTCAACTGCCCGTCATCCAGCACCTGTAACAGAATATTATAAATATCCGGGTGTGCCTTTTCGATCTCATCCAACAGGATAACACTGTATGGTTTGCGGCGAACCCTTTCAGTTAACTGACCACCTTCTTCATATCCTACATATCCGGGAGGCGCACCAATTAAACGGCTGACAGTGAATTTTTCCATGTATTCACTCATATCGATGCGAACTAATGCATCTTCGGAATCGAACATATATCTCGCCAATGCACGGGCCAACTCTGTTTTACCAACACCTGTTGGACCTAAGAAAATGAATGTGCCAATTGGCTTTTTCGGATCCTTCAATCCAACCCTGTTGCGCTGGATGGCTTTCACTACTTTTTGAATAGCTTCGTCCTGGCCAATCACCATTTCCTTCATGTCATCCATCATCTTCCGCAACTTTTCAGTCTCGGCCTGTACCATACGTTTAACAGGAATACCCGTCATCATACTTACTACTTCAGCAATGGCCTCTTCATCTATCGGATAGCGTTTATGCTTGCTTTCTTCTTCCCAATCTTGTTTTGCTTTTTCCAGGTCTTCGGCGAGTCTTTTTTCTGTATCACGCAAAGAAGCAGCTTCTTCAAATTTCTGACTCTTTACAACTTTGTTCTTTTCATTTTTTACATCTTCAATCTTCTTTTCCAGATCCACGATGTTTTGAGGAACGTTGATGTTCTTCAAATGCACCCTGGCACCAACTTCATCCATCACGTCGATAGCTTTATCCGGAAGAAGACGATCGGTGATATAACGATCACTCAACTTAACACAAGCATCAATTGACTCATCATTATAAGTTACGTTGTGATAATCTTCGTATTTCGACTTGATGTTATTTAAAATCTGAACTGTTTCTTCTACACTTGGAGGATCAACGATCACTTTTTGAAAACGACGATCTAATGCACCATCTTTTTCGATATACATCCTGTACTCATCCAACGTAGAAGCGCCGATGCATTGGAGCTCACCTCTTGCCAACGCAGGTTTGAAGATATTGCTCGCATCCAATGAACCACTCGCTCCGCCCGCACCTACTATTGTATGCAGCTCATCAATGAACAGGATCACATCACGATTTTTTTCCAGCTCATTCATGATTGCTTTCATTCTCTCCTCAAACTGGCCACGATATTTTGTACCAGCTACCAAAGCAGCCAGATCAAGAGAGATTACTCTTTTATCGAATAAAACCCTCGATACCTTTCTTTGAACAATGCGAAGGGCCAGGCCTTCAACGATCGCTGTTTTACCAACGCCAGGTTCACCAATAAGAATTGGGTTATTCTTTTTACGGCGTGAGAGAATTTGTGATACCCTTTCGATTTCTGATTCACGGCCAACTATCGGATCCAATGATCCTGATTCGGCCAGTTTTGTAATGTCCCGTCCAAAATTGTCAAGAACGGGAGTTTTGCTTTTCACGTTAGCTCCTTGCTTGGATCCCTTTTGTTGTGAATACTTTTTCTCGTCTTCAAAATCATCATCGTTTTCATCGGTGAATTCAGCACGGGGATCACTTGATTTTACAATGCCTAATTCCTGGCGAAAAAGATCGTAGTCCACGTCAAATTGATTTAAGATTTGAGTTGCAATATTTTCTTTATTCTTTAAAATGGAGAGCATAAGATGCTCTGTTTCTACCGTCGTACTCTTTAAAGCCTTTGCCTCCAACACTGTCACTCTAATCACTTTCTCAGCTTGCTTCGTCAATGGCAGACTGTTGATGTTAGCAATGTTTTTTCCTGTCTTATCTTTTACAGCCAGCTCGATCTCTTTTCGAAGCTCATACAAATCGACATTGAAGCTTTTTAAAATGCGGACAGCTGTATTATCACCTTCCCGGATTAAACCAAGAAGCAAGTGTTCGGTACCGATAAAATCATTTCCCAATCGTAGCGCTTCTTCCCTGCTGAACGAAATGATCTCCTTTACCTGGGTTGAAAAATTATTATCCATATTTAGATAATTGGTTGTGTTACAATATTAACAAATATATTTGGTATCAAGTTCTCCGTAATTATAAACGGATTGTTGATAAACTTAGTTGTATGAAGGTCAAAATAGATACCAAAGAAAGATTTCATGCCATCACGCTGCCGGGCGACTCACTTTCTGCTACTATGACAGAGGAACTGGGTGCATGTCTACTTCCTTACCTGCAAAATGACGTTAAAAACATAGTGCTCATTCTTAAAAACATCCAAACTGTG
Source organism: Terrimonas pollutisoli (assembly GCF_029360765.1). GTDB lineage: Bacteria > Bacteroidota > Bacteroidia > Chitinophagales > Chitinophagaceae > Terrimonas_B > Terrimonas_B pollutisoli. The sequence goes on from NZ_JARKNA010000019.1 coordinate 82,275, forward strand.
GATAAGGTTGCAGCTGAAAAGCTTGTTTCCATACAGCAAAGCTTCTATGAAAGTAATGCATCTTTTGTGATCTGCGAACTACAAAAAAGCGTCGAAGATTTTTTGGACAAAAATGAACTTTTAGAACTGATGAATGTTACACCAACCGAAAGCGAAGCTTGGGACATCGTTCAGATGGAAGATATTGAACGGGAGCTGATGAATGACGAAGAGGGGCTGTAATTCAACGATTCACCTTTTTAAGTACCGGTCAGCTTCATCACTGTTAAAAATCTTGCCGCACTCACCATCTTTTGTCACAAAACTCATTGTTCGTACTTTTAGAACATGCTCGCTGTAACCATCCTTGGAAATAACTCAGCCGTACCGGCATTTGACCGGCATCCGACCAGCCAGGTAGTCACACTGGATGCCTTTAGCTTTTTGGTGGACTGCGGGGAAGGGACGCAGATACAAATGATAAATTACAAGATCCGCCGCAGCCGTATTTCGCATATTTTTATCTCTCATCTCCACGGCGATCATTATTTTGGCCTTATCGGTCTTATTAACTCGTTCAGCTTATTGGGCCGCCAGCAGGAGTTGCATATTATCGGACCTGCGCCGCTTCAACAATTAATAGAACTGCAATTAAAAGTAGCCGACACAACCCTCTGTTTCGATCTGCACTTTCATACGATCAGGAATGAAGGCGTTTTGATTGACAATGATAAGTTTTTGGTAAAGTGTTTTCGAACCAATCATCGCATAGAATGCTACGGCTTTGTGTTTGCGGAAAAAAAGAAACCCCGCCGGCTGATCCTCGAAGCCGTCAGGGAAAACAATATCCCCCTACATTTTTATGAGCGATTGAAAAACGGTGAAGACTTTGTTTCCAGTGTGGGTGAAATAATTAAAAATGAATGGCTTACTGAGGCTGCACCCAAGGGAAAATCGTATGCTTTTTGTGCCGATACAAAATATAATGAAGACATGATAGCTCATATCAAAGATGTCGATATGATCTATCATGAGACTACGTATTTGGATAATTTTCGTGACAGGGCGGAACTTCGATTTCACTCCACTACACGCCAGGCTGCAATGATCGCTCAAAAAGCAGGCAACAAAAAACTGTTAATTGGCCACTTCAGCAGCAAATACGACACTCTCGAAGAGTTTGAACAGGAAGCAAGAGAAATTTTCCCAAACACAGATCTGGCTCTTGAAGGAGTAACTTACAGAGTTTAAGGAGTGTCAGCAGTTCAAAAGGTTTCAGAAGTTGTGTTATTGAACCCACTAAATTTTTAAACCTATTAAACCCGTCAATCAGCATGCACATTTACCTCAAATTTTTGGTAAATGTCCCCGCTCCACCGTTGTGAGTTTTTTAATTTGATCCTGCCATTACCCTGTCCGTCCACCAAAAAAATCATGGTACGTAACCCGCTCCCCCCGATCCCCCCTTCGTTATACAACTTGTAGTCGCTTGACTGCAGTTCAAAAATGTTGGTATCCATATTGTCGATCTCCCAGGAGTAGCCAGCGGTCGGAGTCTCCTCCAACTGAATCTCGATAGTGTCTCCTTTATGCACTGCGATGCTCGTATTGCTACCGGCAAAAACTTTATGATGCATATGAAGTGTTTTAAACCAGTTTAAAATTTTAAAATTTACCGGGAACCGATTATAGAAAGGTTTAAGAGGTTTGAAAAGTTTCAGAGGTTCAATAGTTTGAATGGAACATTCAACTTTTGAAACCTTTTGAACTCCTGGAACTTTTTAAACCCTTTACGGCTCCCGGTAAATTCATGATTACCACACATACATTTCAGTGATAACACCGTTTTCCTCAGAGAAATCTATCCTGCAGTTTTTTTCCCTGCAGTGAGCGGCTAATTGTGTCATTGCCTCGCAAGCTGAATCATTAGCTGTAGTTAATTTCTTCCATCCAACGCCGGCTATACTCATCCAGGAATTACGGGCATGCAAAGTAGTGTACAATGCATTTACCCTTTTATCTGAATTCCATACGGCGGCTTCTGCAGCGGTGATTCCTTCTTCCATTTCAGGAGGGGTGAGCTGCGGAGCATTAGCAGACGTAACGAGTGTTGTATAAGCGGCAGCTTGTTGCTGCACATTGACTGTGGGGGCATTTGCACCTGTGTTTCCATTAGCAAAGGCTGAACCGGCAGGTGGTATTTTTTCGGGTGATTTCATTTTTCTACTCATTTTAATGATTTTTTAAAATACATAAATAGTGTCGATAAGACCATTGTCAACATGGACATCCACACTGGCATTGGTGGCTTTTGCCGCAGTCAATTGACGAACGGAATTGATGAATCCATCATCATTGTTGTTGTTTATTTTTTGCCATCCTTCATCGCTCAGGTAGGCCCAGGCATTTCTTTCCTGTGCGTTGGCCCACAAGCCGACCACTTTTTTCCCACGTATCCAGCGGGTATTCAGGATGCCATTGATACCAAATGATTCTGCATCGATACCAGCCTGGCCATAGCCAATTCTAAAGTAGCCTGATTCGCCCCAGGCGGTACCCCAGCTATTTTTACAAATCCAGCATTGCAGGTTGTCATCATAACCAACAATAGTTACGCAGTGGCCACCGATAACTGTAGCATTGGCAGTTTTGCGGTAAACACCACTTGAATAGTAATAATAAAAATCGCTATAGACGGTGAAGCATGCCTGAACGGGCCCTTGAGAAGAAACCCAATCCCTGGTGGCCTGTACGCCACCAACTTTAGTATAGCCTGTTGTTCTTATGACCCTGTTTTGCCAATCGGAGCAGCGATTGGTGCAGTTTTGATCACCTGCAGTATAAGGGTAGCAAGCCTCATCGCAAACGCCGATATCGCGGAAACCAATTTGTGATGGTTCGGGCCACCAACCGCCTGAACTTCCACCGCATGTTCTGCCCTGCGCCCGGGCTATGCAATAGAAAAGATGCGCCTCAGATAAATCGATGGCATAACCGGCGCCGCGCAAAATTTTTACTTTGCTTTCAACGGCAGCTATGGCGCCAAATGCGACGCAGGAACCACATCCACCCTGATTTTTAACTGGCGTAACAAAATTCTGACCATTGATATTTCTCCAGTCAATTGCAGCAGGCGCAGCAAAGGCACTGGTATCAGGGCTTGTGGACAAATAAGCTGCATACTGATCAACAGCGGTTTTTTCCCTTGCTTCTAATGAGAGTTCATCCCCTCCGGGTGTATAACCCAGGTATTTTTTTCCTTCCTCTTCCGACAGGTTAGCCAGAAAAGTGGGTGATGCATGCCAGGTATGACCTTCATGGGCAATGGCATCTTTTACGGTTTGAAATTCTTGTTTAGCCATACGATTGAGGTTTAAAGTTTGCCTACTCTGTTCAGTTTTCGGCGTCCCTGCTGCATACTTTTTTATTTAATGTCGCTGTTCTGCACGTGACGACAACGACTAACCAGGCCGGGATATAACGGATTGGTCCGCTATCTGAATAAATAACCTTTGGAGGCTTATACTATTATACTATAAGAAGATTTTAAACAAATGATTTGCTTTTGAAGATCATAATTTAGGTGGAGTTTGAATAGACCTTAGAGCAAATCAACTACAAAGCCATTAGCCACTAAAAAACTACAAATTGAATCAACTAATTCCACGCAGGTAAAGAAAAGCCTCAAAGGGTTCTGCCATTTTAATTAACCAGAGCGTTTAAGGCATAGGATATTTTGTACGAAACCAGAACCAGGTACTAATTGAGCTTTTGATAATAGTGAGAGAGAATATTAATCCAGAGATTTGAATGATCCTTCTTGAAGACAAATCCTGATTGAAGTAATTTCTAAAATCGGATATTAAAGGTAATGTAGAAACTAACCCAAACAATAATTTGAGACATTAATTTTCAGCGATTTTCTACGCAAATTTTTTGCATCAGAAATTACGGATTTACTACCGGTAATTTACGATCGGCACATGCCTTTCCTCATTGAGTTGTCAGTTGCCGGTATTGATCCAATTATAAAACAATGGGAATTCTTTTCGCCAGGTTGCTTCATTATGTTTACCATCATCACGGATGACTGCCTGCATTTTTGACTTCGATACTTTGCTCATCGCTTCATAGGCCTTCAGCATATCGGGTACCATTCTTTCCCCTTCCAACTTGCCTGCAAAAAAATAGATTTTGGAATTAACCTTTTTACCTTTTGCTTTGATGTCGTCAAAGATCTTTGGCGCTACCCAAAACGCGGGAGAAAATACAGCAACCGCTCCAAAAATCCGTGGATACTTAAGCACGGCATACAGCGAGATCAGGCCACCCATCGAACTACCAGCGATAGCTGTGTTGGCTTTGTTTTTTACGGTTCGATAATTTTTATCAATAAATGGCTTTAATGTCTTGACAATAAAATCAACGTAGGCGTTACCTTCTCCTTTATTTGAAGTACTGGGTGCTCCTGGTCCGCTTAGATTAAAATCATAAGGGCAGTATTCATTCATTCGCCTGATCCCGCCATTGTCGATAGCCACAACGATGCACTCGTTGGCATTCATGCCCAGCGAATCAAGGTATTCATCCACCCCCCATTCTCCGCTATAAGAAGTAGCATCATCAAAAACATTTTGCCCGTCATGCATATACAGCACCGGAAATCTTTTTGAACAGCTATTGTAACACCCGGGCAGATAGATCCAAATCCTTCTCGTGCGTTTAAGTTGGGGTATTAAAAATGCTGTATCAATTACCTGCACATTTTTACTGGCTGTACTTTCTTTGGGAACAGCAGGAAAACGATCCGCCCACTCTTCAATAGCTATCTGTATGTTTGTATTTTCTTCCACTTTTAATAACCGGTTTTCGATTCCTGCACCTGCTTTTTTGCATTCTGCCTTGTCCCACCCGCCACGGGTAAGTTTGTACTCATATGAGCCCTTATCCAATTTCAAGTCGAGGTAGTAACTTCCTTTATCATCCCTTTTAAATTTATAGCCTTCGTCCCGGGGATTCCAGCCATTGAATGAACCAGCAACATAAATACTGCTGCCAGAAGGATGAAATTCCGGCAAAGCTTTTATCTGCAACTGAACTGTATGCTGTGCCATAGCCGCAGCGGTTAAGAACATTCCAAGAATAGCAAAGGCAATCCTATTCATACGTGCAGAGTCGTTGAAATTTAAAATAGGCAGTTCTCTTAATTGAACCGGAGAAATTATTACAGGTCACTGCCCTTCATTAATTCTTTGATTTTTGCATGATGCCCAGCACTTACCGGCCAAACAGGTTGCCGGAAAGTATTTTGACAAAGTCCCATTTCCGCTAAATAAGCTTTTACGCCGCTGGGACTTCCTTCTGCAAACATAGAATTGATAATATCCGTATAACGATAATGAAGTTCTTTTGCCTCTGCAAATTTTCCGTCGAGGCAAAGACGAACCATCGTTGAAAAACCCTTTGGATAAGCGTTGGCAACAACAGATGTAACGCCTTCGGCTCCGAGTGCAATCATGGGTAGCGTAATACCATCATCACCACTGATCACCATAAAATCGGCGGGCTTGTACTTTATGATCTGCATCACCTGGTCAAAGTTTCCGCTTGCCTCCTTGGTAGCGAAAATATTCTTGCACTGGTGAGCAATGCGCAACTGGGTTTCTGCTGTAATGTTTTGGCCGGTGCGTGATGGCACATTGTATAACATGATAGGGAGCGGCGCATGATCATTCAATAATTTATAATGCTGAAATATCCCTTCCTGATTGGGCCTGTTGTAGTAAGGACCTACAGAAAGTATTGCATCATATCCTTTGAGGTCAAATGATTTAAAATGCTTCAGCACTTCACTTGTATCATAGCTACCGATACCGGCTACCAATGGAAGCCGCCCTGCATTCACCTGATTCACGAAAGAAAACACCTGCTGCTTTTCTTCTCCATGCACGGTTGCACTTTCACCCGTTGTACCCAGCACCACCAGGTATTCCACCTTGCCCACAATCCAGAATTCGATCAGCTTCTTAAAGCTATCCCAATCGATTGTTCCGTCTGCATTGAAGGGTGTAACGATAGCAATACCTGTTCCGGTGAATTTCTTTCTGAGTGACATTTTAAATTAAAAATTGAAGATTTAAGATTACTATTTAGATAATTTGTTTTGTTGAATAATGAACAGAGCGATGAAGACTGCTCTTCAACAAGCTCAGGGTAAACTGCAAGAGTCGCTGCCATGAAAAACAATAGTTCGGCTTCGCTCACTACCCTACACTTCATCCCAGAATCCCATCTTACCAAACTTCTCTATCCGGTCATTCACCCTTTGCTCGGGAGTCTTTTGCTTTAATTCCTTTAACACGGGTATAAGATAACTGCGGAGAATTTTTGCCGATTCATCATAATCCCAATGCGCACCACCAATCGGCTCCGGTATAATGCCATCAATGAGCCCAAAACCCAGCATTTTATCGGCCGTCAGCCGAAGTTGTTCAGCAGCAATTTCTTTATTTTCCCAGCTCCGCCATAAGATAGAGGAGCAGCTTTCGGGACTAATTACCGTGTACCAGGTGTTCTCCATCATAAAAACCTTATCGCCCACGCCAATCCCTAATGCGCCACCACTGGCGCCTTCGCCTATAATAACACAAATGACAGGAACTTTTAACCGGATCATTTCATAAATATTCCTGGCAATGGCTTCCCCCTGCCCTCTCTCCTCAGCTTCCAGTCCGGGAAAAGCACCAGGTGTATCAATCAACGTGATAATAGGTTTATTAAATTTTTCAGCAAGCTTCATTAATCTCAGCGCCTTTCGATAACCCTCGGGATTAGCCATTCCGAAGTTTCTCAATTGGCGCATTTTTGTGTTGATTCCTTTTTGCTGCCCGATAATCATTACCGTTTCACCTTCCAGCGAACCAAAACCGCCGACCATCGCCTTGTCATCCTTGACATTCCTGTCACCAAACAATTCCACAAAATTCGTCGTCATCTTTTCGATGTATTTCATCGTATAAGGTCTGTCCGGATGACGGCTCAACTGCACTCTTTGCCAACTGGTGAGATTTTCCGTAATGGCCTTTCTTTTTTCCAAAATATTCTGATCCAAACGCTGGATCAGATCGCTCATATCAATCTTTGTTTTCTCCTGCCTGTGTTTCGCATTTTCAATTTCTTCGATCAGATCCTTTACGGGTTTTTCAAAATCCAAAAACTGTCTGTTGGCATTAGTTGGCATAGTCAGTAAAATGAGCGGCTAAATTAAGGATTATATAATAATGAATTGGACGGTATTGAAATACCAAAAAACAAGAAGTTCAGGTAGTCGTGAATTACCTGAACATTTTAAAAAAACGTTTGTCTGTATATTGCTGATTTTATCCGTTCACGGTATCAGCCAGCATTGAGGAGTGAGAAAGATATTTTTGATCGGGAGCGTAGATATATAAACAAGCCCCATTTTTTAATGTGTTGATGATAGCCTTTGCATTTTTTAGAGGTACGGCCGGGCAACCCTGGCTTCTTCCAATGTAACCGCGGGAAGCAATGTAAGATTCATTTACATAATTAGCTCCATGTATGACGATAGCTCTTGAAAGTGCGTTGTCATTTATTCCTTTTTCAATTCCATCCAGTCGCAAAGAATAACCATTACTTCCATTGTATGTATCGCCGGTGATGTAGAATCCCGGGCTGCTCTTATAAGACGAAGTTCTATTTGAAAAATAAGTAGCTGTTTCTTTGCCCGAATTTCTTCCATGTGCTACCAGTGTATTGTAAAGCACTTTATAGTTGCTCATATCCAGCACATACAACCTTTTTTGACTACTTGGCTGACTGAAGTCGACTATCCCAATAACAGATTGGTTGAGCAACCTGCCCTGAGTCTTTAGTTTTTCCCATCCCCTTTTTGCAAAATCAAATGCTTCCCTGCTGAGACCAGCCAGATCCAGCTTCAAACTGTCGTAAACAGACTTATGACTGCCCTCCGTTAAGGCGGGATCATTGACAGACACCCATACGGCATTCTTGTCCTTTACACGCCTTTCTGTCACCGACTTACCGAAGGCAAACGGTAAATGTAAAAGACTGATAAACAATGATGATAAAATGAGATAAAAAGATTTCAGGTTCCTGTTCATAGCTGATAAAGGGTCATTTAAAAATCAGCCGTATTGCACCAAAATCATGCCTTTTGGGGCATTTTTTTCCCAATTAACATTTCTGAAACTCACTTTTTAAGTGACTATAAATCAATACAATAATGTTTATGGAGATGGTAAAAGGAAAGAAATTTAAAGATTGTCACAGTAATGCCAGAAAACAGAACGACCATTAAAAAAGAAAGGGGTGGATGGAAATCCTCCCCTGTTTTTAAAATCCAATATCCTATGAAAATCTAATAAAGAAGTTGCAAAAGCAATACCAATATTTTTAAACGGGAAATCGAAATAAAGTGTGTATTTAATTACTCAACAATCCCTTATTTACAATCGGTCCTAAAAAAGTGTGGAATTTCTGCGTCTTACAAACTATCCAATTTAATCAATCTTCCCTCTTAAATGTGATGATAAAGCTGGTTCCCTGGTTTAGTTTGCTTTCCACATGCACTTTGGCTTTGTGCGATTGAAGGATTGTATAAGACGTTGCCAATCCCAGACCCATTCCATTTTTCTTTAACGTAAAGAACGGTTCAAATAACTTAGGCAAATATTCCTCCGGAATTCCCTTACCATTATCGCAGATAGTCACCACATAACTGTCCGGTGTCTCGGCAAGTTTAATAGTCAGTTCCCCCTTGCCCTTTTCCATTGCTTCAATGGCATTGATCATAATATTGGTAAAGGCTAAAACAAGTTTTGATTCATTAGCGGCTATTACCAGTGGGCTGTTGGGGAAATATCTGTGCAAGGTAATTTTTTGCAAGTTGATTCGGTCCGCCGCATAATTGATACTCTCGTCGAGTAAATGCTGCAGGGAGTATCTTTTAAATGCCATCTCCAATGGCCGGGTAAGATCAAGCAACTCCGTAATGATGTGGTTGATGCGTACACAATTTCTTTGCATAATATCCACCAGGTTCTGATGACGTTCCTCCTCGTCCTCATCTTCTTCAGGAATCATAAATTGATCCAGCGAAAGCCCGATGTTATTTAAAGGATTTCTTATTTCATGCGCCAGGGTCCGCATCAGACGCTCATTCGAAGCCAGTTTTTGTGCATGCAGGTTGGCCAGCTCCGCCCGCTTTATAGCTGTGATATCGTGCAATACGGCATGCACAATTTTTTTGTTTTCGCTATCTCCAATAAATGACAGAGAAAGAAGACATGGCTTTACTTCACCTTTTTTACTAACGATTTCCAATTCGAGGTCCCTTATATCCTGATTCTTTTCAAAAAGGCCCTGCACCATTTTTTTTTGCGAGTCATCACGGATAAAAGAAAATAAATCACAATTGGCTAATTCTTCGCTGCTGGCAGCGAATAAAAGTGTGGCTGCATGATTAGCTTCTTTTAACTCCAGGTGATCATTACCGATAAACACTGCGTCTTTTGAATTTTCAAAGAGTGCCCGGTATTTATTCTCCCTTGTTCTTAATTCTTTGAGGTCAGCGGCACGATCAAGTGAATAACGCATGCAGCGTTCCAGCTTTTCTGAATTGAGTTCTGATTTGATCAGGTAATCAGTGGCGCCGCTCTGCATGGCTTTAATGTCAATATCACGGCTACCCTTACCTGTTAATAAAACGACAGGATTGTCGAGCCTCTTACCAGATGTCTCTTGTAAAAGCTCCAGTCCTGTATGGGTTCCTAAGCGGTAGTCGACAAAGTAAATATCATACTGGCCGGTTTTAATTTTCTTAACTGCCTCGTCATAATTATTGCACCAATCAATAATGAACTTATCCTTTGCAATATTTTGTATGTAATCAGCAATGATGAAATAATCATCTTCGTCATCATCAATAATTGCAATTCTGATCTTGCGGCCGGTAAGCATATTCCCTCTTAGGTTTGTGGTAAAATTAAAGTAAAACTTGCCCCATTGTTTTCATGTCCTTCTGCATATATGATGCCGTTATGTTTTTCGGCTATTTTTCTGCAGATCGCCAATCCCATTCCGCTACCGGGATATTCCGATTTACCATTTAGCCTGACAAAAGGCCGAAAGATTTTTTCAGCATCTTCATGAGCAAAACCGATACCATTATCCCGAACGGTGATCTTAAAGAAATCTTTTGCCGTTAATGATTTGTATCGTTGCTTTTCCGCTTTGCTCAATATTTCTGTATTTACTTCCACTACCGGTTCCATGTCTTTGTTACAAAAAACAAGGGCATTTTCCAGCAAGGCCTTCAGCAATAGCTTTAATTGCGCCCTATTACCAATAACTATGGGAAGTGAATTGATGTTAACTGACGCATTTTTTTCAGCAATGATCTGCTTCAATTCTCCTTTAACCTCACCAGCAATTTTGTAGAGGTCACAGGCATGCATTTCCGAATCAACTGCATCAATACCTGCATAGGTTGAAAGGCTATCAAGCATTGTACGCATGTCCGATAAACAAGCTTGAATGCGGGTTATATATCCCTGCAAATCTGCTGAACCGCCAATCTTATCGACAACACGATCAATAAGCACGGAAAGCTTTCGCAATGGCGCATCCAGGTCATGAGCAGCTAAATCAATAAATTCGGCATAATCTTTTTGATAATTGCGGGGCGAATTACCGGAAGAGGCGCCGCCATTTTGTGCAGCCGATTTTTTCCCATGAATAAAAAGAAGGAGTGAGTCTGAAAAAACAGGAAGTTTTATTCCCCGGGCATTGATAGTATATGTCGGTGAGCCCGGGGTGTTATCAGTCTTATTAAAAGAAAAACTATGCGCCTGATTTTCTTTTAAGCCAAGACATGCCTCCCATTGTTTTTTTATGTTTTCCGTATAATCGGAAGAATCGAATATAGCCGTGAAATCATGATTTAGATCAAGTGAAGATGATTCAAAAAAAAGCGGAGCAGACACACTGGAGAATAATATTTTTTTATTTTTAGCATCAAATAAAAAAAATGCATCTGAATACGAATCTTTGTTGCGTTCAATAGATTCTGTTGTGCTCATTATTTTTATTTTTTAAACCGATGGAATGTTAAAGTTAAAAGTTTTAATTATTGACGATGAGGTAGATTACTGCCGTATCATGGAAAACTATTTTAAAAAAAAGAATTACGAAACAATTTCATCTTACACGTTGAAAGAAGGGTTACAATTAATTGAAGACGCTCAACCCGACATACTTCTTTTGGATAACAATTTGCCTGATGGGCAAGGCTGGACACATGTGGATGCAATCGTAGAAAAAAATCCACACTTGCGGGTTTACCTTGCCAGCGCCTATCATCAAAGAGGTGATTTTTTTCCGAATTCACCTCAGGTTACAGTTTGGGAAAAACCAATTTCGATGAAGCTGTTGAACAGTACTTTTTAACCATACAATCTTTAGCAAAGAGCAAGCAATCGCCGGGCGATAGCCGACAGGTCGTTTATGCTGGATGGTTTGATAACATATTCCTTTGCTCCCAATTCAAGGCATTTCTTTTTGTAAACGTCCGACCCCGACGTGCTCCAAATCACTTTCGGAATGTGATCGTATCGTGGGTTATCTTTTAGTATTTTTAATATTTCTGCGCCATTTAGCTCTGGCATGTTATAGTCCAATACAATCAGTGAGGGTAATTGACCTGAAGACATTGCTTCTAAAACGGACAGCACTTTGCGACCCGTATTAATGAACTGAAGCGCTATACTGTTATCGATGTCGGAAAAAATTTCTTTCAGCAGGTCTTCATCGTCGATATCATCCTCACCAAGCAGGATAAATTTGGGGATTAAATGGGGGGCAACGGCTTTTTGATCAGGTGGAGTTAATGGCACAGTTTTATTACTTAAGTTAGTTTGCTGTAAGTTAAGGATAATTCCATTTTGCGAATTTATCAGTAACTTTTTTTGATTTTTTCTTTGTAATTATGTGACTAACCCGGTGCTTTTTCAAATTTTATTAATTAGATACACTTAAACGTTCAATAAGCTCAAGCTATGAAAAAAAAGCCAAGCTCGCTGCGGTCATCGGTTCCTGCAAATTTTACTGAAGACGTAATTTCTCCTGCTGATACAACTACCATTGTGAAAAAAACAAACGGCAAGGCAAAAAAAACATCGCCGAAAAATGCTGAGTTTTCTGATGAGCTTGATAACCGGGAATTACTTAAAATATTATCCGAGGTAAGACAGGGAAATTTCAGTGTACGCATGCCTATTGACAAAATTGGCTTAAGCGGAAAATTATGCGATACACTTAATGAAATATTTTCTTTAAATGAAGCTTTGGTAGAAGAGCTAACCCAGGCAAGGCATACGATAGGTAAACAAGGGCACCTCAATCATAGGGTTTCTTTACCAAGATATGCAAAAGGGTCCTGGGCTACCAGCGTTGATTCTATTAATAGTCTTATTTCTGACCTGGTACACCCCACCATTGAAATAGCTCATGTAATCAGCTCGGTGGCGAAGGGAAATCTGTCACAGCAAATGCCTTTAAAAATTGGTGATCACCTGTTGCAGGGTGAGTTTGCCAATATTGCTGCGGAGGTGAATGACATGGTAAAGCAATTGAATTTGTTTTCCATGGAGGTAACCCGTGTGGCACGTGAAGTAGGTAGTGAAGGTAAACTGGGTGGACAAGCTAAAGTAAAGGGTGTCGCAGGTGTATGGAAAGATCTGACAGACTCCGTAAACCAGATGGCAGGTAATCTTACCGCGCAGGTAAGAAATATTGCCGAGGTAACTACAGCGGTGGCCAAAGGTGACTTACGTAAAAAAATCACGGTGGACGTACAAGGCGAAATCCTTGAATTAAAAAATACCATCAATACGATGGTGGACCAACTGAACTCTTTCTCCTCCGAGGTAACCCGTGTGGCACGTGAAGTAGGTACTGATGGTAAATTGGGCGGCCAGGCAGAAGTGCAGGGTGTTGCCGGTACCTGGAAAGACTTAACGGATTCCGTAAACCAAATGGCATCCAACCTTACCGGCCAGGTAAGAAACATTGCGGAAGTAACCACTGCCGTGGCGAGAGGTGACTTGTCAAGAAAGATCACCGTGGATGTAAAAGGTGAAATTCTTGAGCTGAAGAATACAATCAATACGATGGTGGACCAGCTCAACTCGTTTTCAGTGGAAGTAACCCGTGTGGCAAGGGAAGTGGGTAGTGAAGGAAAGTTGGGCGGACAGGCTACAGTAAAGGGTGTGGGTGGTACCTGGAAAGACCTGACCGATTCGGTAAACCAGATGGCGGGTAATCTTACCGCACAGGTAAGAAATATTGCCGAAGTAACTACTGCGGTGGCAAAAGGTGACTTGTCGAGGAAGATTACGGTGGATGTAAAAGGTGAGATCCTCGAGTTAAAAGTAACCATCAATACGATGGTGGACCAGTTGAACTCATTTGCATCCGAGGTAACCCGTGTGGCATTGGAAGTAGGAACGGAAGGTAAACTCGGCGGCCAGGCAAAAGTGCAGGATGTGGGTGGTACCTGGAAAGACTTAACAGAGTCTGTAAACCAAATGGCATCCAACCTTACAGCTCAGGTGCGTAACATCGCCGATGTAACAACAGCTGTGGCAACCGGTGACCTTTCGAAAAAAATTACGGTAAATGTGGCGGGTGAGATCCTCGAATTGAAGAATACAATCAATACGATGGTGGACCAGCTGAACTCCTTTGCATCAGAGGTAACCCGTGTGGCACTGGAAGTAGGTACGGAGGGCAAATTGGGCGGCCAGGCGAAAGTGCAGGGTGTGGGCGGCACCTGGAAAGACTTGACCGATTCCGTAAACCAGATGGGGTCCAATCTTACGGCACAGGTAAGAAACATTGCCGAAGTAACAACAGCGGTGGCAAAAGGTGATCTATCAAGAAAGATCACCGTGGATGTAAAGGGTGAAATTCTTGAGTTGAAGAATACCATCAATACCATGGTGGACCAGTTGAACTCATTTGGTTCCGAGGTATTCCGTGTTGCCCGTGAAGTAGGTTCCGAAGGTAAATTAGGTGGACAGGCTGATGTACCGGGTGTAGAAGGTCTCTGGAAAGACTTGACCGATTCCGTAAATAAGATGGCATCAAACCTCACTTCACAAGTAAGAAATATCGCCGAGGTAACGACAGCCGTGGCGAACGGTGACTTGTCACGCAAAATTGAAGTGGATGTAAAGGGTGAGATCCTTGAATTAAAGAATACGATCAACACGATGGTGGAACAGCTTCGTGCCTTTGCATCTGAAGTAACCCGTGTGGCCCGTGAAGTAGGTACGGAAGGTAAGCTCGGCGGACAGGCTAATGTACCGGGTGTAGGTGGAACCTGGAAAGACTTGACAGACTCAGTAAATCAAATGGCCGGTAACCTTACCGCACAGGTGCGTAATATCGCCGATGTGGCGATCGCCGTGGCCAATGGTGATATGTCAAGGAAGATCACCGTGGATGTAAGAGGAGAAATTCTCCAGTTGAAAGAAACATTGAACACCATGGTGGACCAGCTTCGTGCCTTTGCTTCCGAGGTTACCCGTGTGGCCCGTGAAGTAGGTACGGATGGTAAGTTGGGTGGGCAGGCGTTCGTACCCGGTGTCGCTGGTACATGGAAAGATTTGACAGACTCCGTAAACCAAATGACCGGTAACCTTACCGGCCAGGTAAGAAATATTGCCGAGGTGACAAAAGCGGTGGCCTCCGGTGACTTAACGAAGAAAGTAACCATCGACGTAAAAGGTGAAATCTTCGAATTGAAAAATACCATCAACACGATGGTGGACCAGTTAAACTCCTTCGCATTCGAGGTAACCCGTGTGGCCCGTGAAGTGGGAACGGAAGGTAAGCTCGGTGGACAAGCGGAAGTACAGGGTGTTGCCGGCACCTGGAAGGATTTGACTGACTCCGTAAACATGATGGCTTCCAACCTTACCAACCAGGTAAGAGGTATCGCCAAAGTGGTAACAGCAGTTGCTACGGGTAATCTGAAACAAAAATTATCGATTGTTTCCCGTGGTGAGGTAGCCCAGCTGATTGATACGATCAATGAAATGATTGATACCCTCGCTCTGTTTGCCGACCAGGTAACCAATGTGGCCCGCGAGGTGGGTGTAGAAGGGAGATTGGGTGGCCAGGCTTCGGTGCCAGGCGCATCCGGTATCTGGAAAAACCTGACCGAAAACGTAAACCAATTAGCAGAAAACCTGACAACCCAGGTGAGGGCTATTTCGGAAGTGGCATCAGCTGTAACCAAAGGTGATCTTACCCAGATGATCCGCGTAGAGGCAAAAGGTGAAGTAGAAGAGCTGAAAGACACGATCAATCAAATGATCGCCAACCTGAAACAAACTACCCTGCGTAACCAGGAGCAAGACTGGCTGAAATCCAACCTTGCCAAGTTTACACAAATGCTGCAGGGACAAAAGGATCTGAATACAGTAACACGGCGTATCCTTTCAGAGCTGGCACAGGTGGTAAATGCGCAGAAAGGAATGTTCTACATATTGGAACAGGATGATAATTCAAAAGAATCCAAGCTAAAATTATTTGCGGCTTATGCCTACGGAGATGAAGTAAAAACATCCAAAGAGTTTTCACTGGGTGAAGGCCTGGTGGGACAATGCGCATTGGAAAAACAACGTATCCTGCTTTCCAATGTTCCTAAAAATTATATCAAAATTGGTTCTGGCCTGGGTAAGGCCTCCCCTGTTAATCTGGTCGTGTTGCCGGTGCTTTTTGAAAAGGAAATCAAAGCGGTAATTGAACTGGCTTCATTTGACAATTTTACCGATATACACCTCGATGTATTAAGTCAGCTCACCGAAAGTATCGGGATCGTGTTGAATACGATTGAATCGAATACCCGTACAGAAAGCCTGCTGGTGCAGTCACAATCACTGGCGGATGAGTTAAGAAGAACAAACGAAGAACTACAGGATAAAGCACACCTGCTGGTAAAACAAAAAGAAGAAGTGGAGGCCAAAAATAAAGAGGTGGAAGAAGCAAGGCTGTCCCTGGAAGAAAAAGCAGAGCAGTTACAGATCACATCAAAATATAAATCCGAGTTTTTGGCCAACATGTCGCATGAGTTAAGAACGCCATTAAACTCATTGCTGATCCTTGCGCAACAACTCTATGAAAACCATGATGGCAACCTGAATGAAAAACAGGTAAGCTATGCTAAAACCATTCACAGTTGCGGCGATGATCTTATTCAACTAATCAATGATATTCTCGATCTTTCCAAGATTGAATCAGGTTACATCTCAACAGATTTCGGAAGCCTGCCCTTTCACGAAATCACCACTTTTGTCGAGACAACATTCAAACATATTTCTGAAAATAAAAATCTCCGGTTTAGTATTGACCTTGATGAAAAACTTCCGGCCAGTATGGAAACGGATGCACAACGCCTTAACCAGATCCTCAAAAACCTGTTATCGAATGCGTTCAAGTTTACGGAGAAAGGAGAAGTCAGGCTTAATATCTATGAAGCCAGGCACAATTGGCGCCAGGCTAATCCAAACCTGGAAGCAGCCAAACGGGTTGTTGCCTTTGAGATCAGGGACACAGGCATTGGTATCTCAAAAGATAAACAGAATATCATCTTCGAAGCATTCCAGCAAGCCGAAGGTTCTACGAGCCGAAAGTATGGAGGTACAGGTTTAGGACTTTCCATCAGCCGTGGTCTGGCCGACCTGTTAGGAGGTTCAATTGAACTGCAAAGTGAAGCAGGACATGGCAGCACCTTTACACTCTTCCTCCCGATAGATTACAACCCGGTGATAACGAAGAAGGAAAAACAAAGTACGCTGCAGCCAGGTGTTTACAAATTAGCCGAAGGTTCAGAATCAAATGTTGCCTTGCAATCTGTTCCTACCATTAAGGTAAATGAGACAAAGGACCTGGAAGCACTCAATGAGATCATCAACGAGATGGGTGATGACCGGAATAATATTGTCAGCGGTGATAAAGTTGTACTGGTCATTGAAGATGATGTTCGCTTTGGAAAGATTATGATCGAAAAAGCGCATGAGTTGAACCTGCGTGTAGTAGTTGCCACCAATTTTGCCAGTGTGTTTGACCTGGTTAATAAGTACAATCCTATTGCTGTAACGCTGGATGTAAAACTACCAGATGCAAGCGGATGGCGTGTTCTCGACCTGTTTAAAAATGATATCAACTTCAGGCACATTCCTATTCACCTCATTTCGGGTGAAGAAAACCGCCTGCTCGCCATGCAAAGAGGCGCCAGGAGTTTTCAATTGAAGCCATTAACCAATGCTGCCCTGAATGAACTATTTGCAGACATTATACATTACAACGATGTGACGCAAAAGAAACTGCTGATCATTGAAGACAATGAACTGGATTCATCACAGGTGGCAAAAATACTGGAGAACGGTGATGTGATCAGGATTGAAATTGTGTGTTCGGGACTGCAAGGATTGGAATTAATAAAGAAAAACGACTACGATTGTGTAATAGTTGATTATATGCTGCCCGACATTGGCGGCCTGGAACTGATCACTGAAATAAGTAACCTGCGAAAGACATTGACAACGCCGATACTTATTTATTCTGCCAGGGATTTTTCACCGAAAGAAAAAACACAACTTAAACAATATGCCAACCGCATTTTGCTGAAAGATGTTACTTCGCTTGATTTGTTATTGGAAGAAACAGTCATGTTGCTCCATATCGATCACAAAGACCTTTTACCGGAAAAAAGAAAGCTGATAGAAAATTTGCGCTCAAAGAACGATGTTCTTACGAATAAAAAAGTATTGGTAGTAGATGATGATGTTCGTAATTTGTTTGCATTAACCACAGCTTTTGAAAAGTATAATATCAACACGATAACAGCTGAAAGTGGTAAAGAGGCAATGAATATCCTCGAGGAGAATCATAACATTGATATTGTGTTAATGGATATCATGATGCCGGAGATGGATGGCTATGAAACCACCCAAAAGATCAGGCGGGAGCACAAGAATACCACCTTACCGATCATTGCTGTTACAGCAAAAGCCATGAAAGGCGACAGGGAAAAATGTATTGAGGCTGGTGCGTCTGATTATATAACCAAACCTGTAAAAATTGATCAGCTATTGTCGCTTATGAGAGTGTGGTTATATAAATAAGAATTGAATGAAGCCAAACAACTCACAATACCCTCTTTCCAAATCGGAGATCAAGATTCTTGTTGTGGATGACAGGGCAGATAACCTTTTTTCCATAGAAGCCATATTGGAAAAGGACAACTATACGGTTGTAAAGGCAAATTCAGGAAGAGCGGCGTTGAAAATTTTATTGACCCAGCATGACTTCTCATTGATTTTAATGGACGTGCAGATGCCGGACCTCAACGGATTTGAAACAGCTGCCATTATCTACGAAAGAGATAAGCTAAGGGATATACCCATCATCTTCATCACTGCGCACAATTATGACGAGGAAATTATCTTTAAAGGTTATAAAACCGGGGGGGTGGATTATATTTATAAACCTATCAACCCCGATATGCTGCGGGTTAAGGTTGGTGTATTCGTTGAACTGTATCGAAAAAATTTACAGCTTCTTCAACATGAAAAAAAATTATTAGCAGCCAACCGCACATTGCAAAAAGAAATAGAAGAAAGGAAAGCATCAGAAGAAAAAGTACGGCTTTTAAATGAACAATTGACACAAAACAATGCACATCTTAAAGCGGTAAATGAGGAGCTTGATCAATTTGCCTATGTAGCCTCGCATGATTTGCAGGAGCCGCTTAGAAAAATACAGGTCTTCAGCGACAAAATATTATCGAACATAAGCCACGATGAAGAAACCCAGAAATATTTCAAAAAAATCATCAGCTCGTCCAAAAGGATGCAGTCACTAATCAATGACCTGCTTAGTTTTTCAAGACATTCAGTTAATCCTTCTGATTTTAAGAAAACTGATCTGAATGATTTGGTACATGAGGCAATGGGCGAACTGGAAATAGAAATAGAAAAAACAAATGCCCGGATCTATGTTCAAAAATTACCGGTAATCAGGGTCATTCCTAATCTGATGCAACAACTATTTTACAACCTGATCGGTAACGCCATCAAGTTCAGAAAAAAGAATGTTCCGCCGGTTGTGACTATTTCGGCAACAAAAATGACCCCGGTTGAAGTAGGTGATTATACCAATACACCAGCGGACGCCGATTATTATAAAATTTCTGTCAGCGATAACGGGATTGGCTTTGACAACTCCTATGCCGACGAAATTTTCATGGTCTTTAAGCGATTGCACAGTTACCATGAATTTGAAGGAACAGGCGTAGGCCTTTCTATTTGTAAAAAAATTATAGAAAAACATAACGGTTTTATTAAAGCCGAAAGTGAAACGGATAAGGGAGCCACTTTTATTATTGGCCTTCCGGAAAAAAAAGTCGAGGCAGAACAGCCTGTCAATTCTTAAAAATATCCCTCCTCCCCTAAGGTCTGCAATAAACAAATATCTCCCTGATTTTGTTTATTGGCTGGATACCAAAGTGATTGGCCGACACCATATTTCACAAGAAGGTAAGGCATGATATTGGCTTATAAAAAGCAAAATAATCCAACCTATGATCATTAGATAACACTAATTCAATAAAGTTTTTATAAGCAATGAGAGCAGATCAAAGAAAAAGAAAGCAAACTGACCTCTTTGAAATGCTGCCACAGGCAATTTCTAAGTTCAAAAAAAATGTCATTGAGCCTTTTTTCACCGATACACGTAGTTCGAAAAATGCTAATGAGAGTCAACCGCTCCGTTCTGAAATATATACCGAAGAGCAGCTGGAACAATTGGCAAGAACGCTTGCTGCAAAACACTCCCTCATCACGCAGGAGCCATCTGAGCAGCTGTTAAAACGGCTCGCAGAAAACGAAAGTATTTTGTTAGAAGCTCATGCAGTGATCACTCAAACTGTAAAGCAAAATAACAGGATCGTTCCGGCAGCTGAATGGTTACTCGACAATTTTTATTTGATAGAGGAGCAGATCTATACCGCAAAAAAACATTTACCCAAAGGATATAGTAAAGGACTACCGCAATTAGCCAAGGGGATGTCTGCCGGGTTACCCCGTGTATACGATATTGCTGTAGAAATTATTTCCCATAGTGATGGCCATGTGAATCTCCAAAATCTTTCAAGTTTTGTAAAGGCTTATCAGACTATTACACCGCTGAAGCTAGGTGAGTTGTGGGCCATTCCAATCATGCTGCGACTGGCACTTCTTGAAAATCTCAGACGTTTGTCTATCCAGATATCCATCGATATTGCCAATAAAGCGACCGCAGAGCATTGGGCCGATCAACTGATCAACGTAGTAGAAAAAGATCCGAAGAACCTGGTATTGATTATTGCCGATATGGCAAGAGCCGATCTTTCCATGGACAGCTCTTTTGTAGCAGAACTAACAAGAAGGCTGCAGGAAAAAGGAAGCTCACTAACCTTAGCCATTAATTGGCTGGAGCAAACTTTATCAGAGCAAGGCGTGAGCAGCATGGAGCTAATCCATCATGAGAATCAAAAGCAGGCGGCTGACCAGGTTTCGATCAGCAACAGCATCAGCAGTCTTCGTTTTTTGGGAACGAGTGATTGGCGTGAATTTGTCGAATCAACCAGCCTTGTTGAATACACGCTCAGGCAAGATCCTTCTGGCATCTATCCAAAAATGGATTTCACAACGAGGGACCACTACCGGCATGTAGTAGAAAAGATTGCTAAATACAGCCATCTCTCAGAACAACAGGTAGCAAAAATTACCATAGACCTCGCAAGAGAAAGCCAGGAAAAAAATGGTGAACTGCGAACAACACATGTCGGCTATTATTTATATGGGGCTGCATTAAAACGAACGGAGAAACTGGCAAAAATGCGTGTTACCTATAAGGAAGGTGTACGCAAATTGGCAAGACATATTCCGCTGCTGATCTATGCCGGGTCAATACTTTTAATAACTGCATTATTATCCTGGATTATTTATTCAAAAATCAGTAAAGAAGGATTTGAAAAATGGTCCATTATTGCAATTACCGCAATAGGAATCATTGCGACCAGTCAGCTGGCTGTCGCAATCGTAAATTGGCTGTCCACCATTCTTACAAAACCATTTTTATTACCCCGGATGAATTTTTCCAAAGGAATTCCGGATGAGTATCGAAGTATGGTAGTGGTACCCACTATACTGACAAGCAGTGCTGGCATCGCAGACCTGATCGAACAGCTGGAGGTTCGCTTTTTGGCCAACAGGGATGCTAATCTCTCTTTTGCATTATTGACCGACTTTAAGGACTCTAACCAGGAAAAGATGGAAGAAGATGATATTTTATTACAATATGCTTCTTCAAAAATCATCGAGCTAAATAAAAAATATGACCGGCCTGGTAATGATACATTCTTTCTTTTTCACCGCCCCCGCTTATGGAATAAGCGGGAGAAAAAATGGATGGGATTTGAGCGTAAAAGAGGAAAGCTTGGTGATTTGAATACCCTGATACAAGACGGAGATAAGAGCCCATTTTCGCTTATTATTGGTGATGAAAATGTATACACTAAAGTTAAGTATGTAATAACGTTGGATACCGACACGCAACTACCCCGTGATTCGGCCTGGCAAATGGTAGCCACCATGGCTCACCCGTTAAACCATCCTGTTTATTCAACAAAGAAAAAAAGAATTACTGAAGGATATACCATTTTACAGCCCAGGGTATCGAATAGTTTAAATACAACGGGCAGTACTTTCTTTTCCAACATTCACGGTAATGAACCTGGTACCGACCCCTACACAAAAGCTACATCTGATGTATACCAGGATATGTTCCAGGAAGGCTCGTTCATAGGGAAAGGCATCTACGATGTTGAAGCTTTTGAAAGAACATTAAAAAACCGGTTTCCTTTAAACCGGATATTAAGCCATGATCTTTTAGAAGGCGCCTATGCAAGAGCGGGGTTGATAACAGATGTACAACTCTACGAAGAATACCCATCCTCTTACGTAATTGATGTTTATCGCCGCCATCGGTGGATAAGAGGTGATTGGCAAATAGCAAACTGGTTGTTTCCGTTTGTTTCGGGTGTCGGTAAAAAGATATATAGCAACCCCCTTACGCTACTTTCGAAATGGAAAATTTTCGATAATCTCCGCAGAAGCCTTGTCCCCATCGCCTTGTTACTATTATTACTGTTCGGCTGGATCTTTTCTGCCAATCCTCTCTTTTGGACAGCTATCGTCTTATCGGTCCTTTTCCTTCCTTCCATTATCAGCTTTGCCTGGCAATTGAGCCGAAAACCGGCTGACTCTGTTTTTGTTCAGCATTTTATTTATACCGTCCGGTCATTAAAAGACAGCTTAGCCCAGCATACAATTGATTTCATTTGTTTGCCTTTCGAGGCTTACAACAATGCAGATGCTATTTTAAGAACGATTTGGAGAATAATGATTTCCAGGAAAAACTTATTGCAATGGAATCCTTATTCGAATACCAGTTCGGGGCAAAAAACGGTTGGTGCATTATACAAGATCATGTGGTTTGCCCCGCTGTTGGCAATGGCTGTTTTTATTTATCTCGCCGTTTTCAACTCTGTTACACTTTTAAAAGTATTGCCGCTACTCATCCTTTGGTTTGCTTCTCCACTTGTAGCATGGTATATTAGCCTTCCTTATGAAAAGGAAAAAGTTGATATTTCCAAAGAGCAAACAATTTACCTGCGAACGCTGGCAAGAAAAATTTGGGCTTTCTTCGAAACCTTTGTAGGCGAACAGGACAACTGGCTCCCCCCCGACAATTACCAGGAGCAACCTGTTGAACGTATCGCTCATCGCACTTCTCCTACCAATATTGGTTTGTCGCTGCTGGCGAATCTCACAGCCTACGATTTCGGTTACGTAACAGCCGGTGAGTTAATAGAACTTACCAACAATACACTGACCACCATGCAACGAATGGAAAAGTATCGGGGGCACCTTTATAACTGGTACGATACACAAACATTATTGCCATTAGCCCCCCGATATATTTCAACCGTGGATAGTGGTAACCTGGTCGGGCACCTGATAACGCTGAAACAGGGTCTGCTTTCAATCGCTGACAAAAGAATAGTCAGTGACAATATGTTTGAAGGAATTATTGATGAGTTAAGAATTCTTTCAAAAAAAATCAAGGTTTCCTCCCTGCAAAAATTTCAAACCGATTTATCGAATAACTATCTTCAAAATATTGACAATCCTGAAAGCATAAAAAAATATCTCGATCAGCTCGAGGTATCATTGACCAGTATTTTTGTTGAACTTGATACCGATCCCGAAACAGAAGCCGACTGGTGGATACAAAAGATTTTTGCACATATTAAAAGTATAAAGAACGACCTGGGCATCTTCGTGCCCTGGCTGTATTTATCATCACCACCTGCCAGGTTCGAAGAGCTGATCCCTTCACTACCCGGCATTCCAACGCTTAATCAACTGGCGAAGATTGAGCAAATACTATTGCAAAAGATCAATGAACTTTTTTCATCAGCAAATACCGAAGAAGAAAATCGCTGGCTTACCAATTACAGGGCAGCCATTACCGAATCAGGCAGAAGAGCGAAAGGAATGCTGATTATGATCGAGCAGTTAGTATCGAAATGTGATCAGCTCTCCAATATCGACTATGACTTCCTGTATGACAGGTCACAACATTTACTTACAATTGGATATAATGCCGATGATCACCGAAAAGATAATAGCTACTATGATTTGCTCGCCTCCGAAGCAAGGCTCACCACTTTTGTCGCCATAGCACAAGGCAAACTGCCGCAACAAAGTTGGTTCGCATTAGGACGCCAGCTAACCAATATCGGCACCACACCAATACTTCTCTCATGGAGTGGCTCTATGTTCGAATACCTGATGCCGTTGCTTGTAATGCCCAATTATGAAAACACTTTACTGGATCAAACTACCAAAGCCGTTATTCAAAAACAGATTGAGTATGGCCGCAAACGCGGCGTACCCTGGGGCATTTCTGAATCCGGCTATAATATGGTAGACGCAAATCTCAATTATCAATATCATCCTTTTGGTGTTCCTGGTCTTGGCTTTAAAAGAGGATTGAGTGAAGACCTCGTAATATCTCCGTATTCGACCGTCATGGCTTTAATGGTAGCACCACAAGAAGCGTACGACAATTTGCAGGTATTAAAAAAAGAAGGCTTTGAAGGAAAGTTTGGTTTCTATGAAGCAGTGGATTATACATCGGGTCGCCTGTCCAGAAAGCAAAACAAATCGGTGATTAGTTCCTTTATGGCGCATCACCAGGGAATGAGTTTTCTATCGATCGCTAATTTCCTTTTGGCTCAACCCATGCAGCAGCGTTTTGAATCCGATGTACAGGTAAAGTCAGCTTTATTACTGCTGCAGGAAAGAATACCCCGTGTCACTACATTCTATTCACCAAGTGTACATGAAGCAGATACCAGCATCATCCCCGGTGGTAATGGATTTATGCGGGTGCTCGACACTCCTTTCACTCCAATTCCCGAAGTTCAATTACTGTCGAACGGCCGCTATCATGTGATGGTATCAAACTCCGGCGGCGGATATAGCCGTTGGAAAAATTTATCCCTGACGAGATGGCGCCAGGACAGTACTTGCGACAATTGGGGTACATTTTGTTTTATCAGGGATCTTGATAACAACTCATCGTGGTCCACAGCTTTTCAGCCTACGTTGAAAGAGGGTGACAACTATGAAGCTGTCTTTTCCCAGGGACGTGCCGAATTCAGGCGAAGAGATTTTGCACTGGAAACGCATACGGAAATTGTTGTATCGCCTGAGGATGATATAGAATTAAGAAGAGTACATATCACCAACCGGTCGAGAAAAAAAAGAACTATAGAAATTACCAGCTATGCAGAAGTAGTGCTGGCAGCAGCTATTGCAGACGAAATGCATCCGGCGTTCAGCAACCTGTTCATTCAAACAGAGATCAATGAACAACGCAATGCCATTACCTGCACACGCAGACCAAGATCCGAAGAAGAAAACAATCCGTGGATGTTTCACCTGATGAAAGCACATGATGTCGAAATCAAAAATGTGTCGTATGAAACAGACCGCGACCAATTTATCGGTCGTGGTAATTCTATACACGATCCAAAGATCATCAACCAATCTTCGCCCTTGTCAGGCAGTAGCGGGTCGGTATTAGATCCTGTTGTATCCATACAATATCGCATTGTGCTGGAACCGTATGAGTCAGCAACTATTGACATGATATTTGGAATTGCCGATACAAAAGAGCTTTGCACAACATTGATCGAAAAATACCAGGATCGTTATCTCATTAACCGTATACTTGAATTAGCCTGGACGCATAGCCAGGTAATACTAAGGCAAATAAATGCGAATGAATCGGATGCACAGCTTTACTCCCGTTTGGCAAGCTCCATCATCTATGCCAATGCATCGTTACGGACAGATCCCGGCATCATGCTGAAAAACACGAGAGGCCAATCTGGCCTCTGGAGCTCCTCCATCTCAGGCGATCTGCCCATCGTATTGCTGCAGATAGAAGACTCATCCAACATTGAATTGGTAAAACAATTAGTACAGGCACATGCTTATTGGCGATTAAAAGGCTTGTTGGTTGATCTTGTTATCTGGAACGAGGACCATGGAGGATACCGGCAAGTATTGCATAACGAAATACAAGCCCTGGTGACCCCGGGTATCGTGATAGATTCTAACCAACCCGGTGGAATTTTTATCCGCTCGGCTGATCAAATATCCAATGAGGATAGAATATTATTTCAAAGTGTAGCTCATGTTATCATCGCCGATAAACTGGGTTCATTGGAAGATCAGATTGCCGGTCGTACAAAATTGAAAACAACGGCACCTGCGTTTAGTCCAAGCAAATTCCCGTCGTCTCTTGACACAACACTTCCTGCCCCTGCCGATCTGCAATTTTTTAACGGGTATGGTGGTTTTTCAAAAGATGGTAAAGAATATGTGATAACAACCACAGCCACCCGATCTACTCCGGCTCCATGGATAAATATCCTGGCTAACCCGGATTTTGGAAGCATCATTTCAGAAAGCGGTCAATCCTATACCTGGATAGACAATGCCCATGAATTTCGCCTGACACCCTGGAACAACGATCCGGTCACCGACCTGAAAGGTGAAGCATTTTACATTCGTGATGAAGAAAGCGGTCGTTATTGGTCCCCTACTCCGCTGCCTTGCCGCGGCAAGTCGATTTATATTACCCGTCACGGTTTTGGCTATAGTATTTTTGAACACAGTGAAGATGGAATTGAAACATCTTTCTGCATTTATACAGACATTGCCGCTCCTATCAAATTCTTTGTCTTAAAAGTGCGAAATAGATCAGGAAGACTTCGTCGCCTATCGGTGACAGGTTATATTGAATGGGTATTGGGTGATCTTCGCTCCAGGTCATTGATGCATGTAATTACCGAGATGGACTTGCGTAGCGGCGCCATACTTGCCAGAAATTCTTATAATACAGAATTTGAACAACGTGTTGCCTTTTTTGATGTAGACGGCCTCAATAAATCATTTACTGGCGACCGGACAGAATTTATCGGAAGAAATGGAGCTATGAGCAGTCCTGAAGCTATGCACCGGACCAAACTTTCGGGTAAAACAGGTGCAGCTCTTGACCCTTGTGCCGCTATTCAAACAGCATTTGACATTGCAGATGATGAAGAGCATGAAGTTATTTTTAGGTTGGGGGCCGGTAAAAATATCAATGTTGCTCAAGCACTGATCAAAGATTTTGAAGGAAGAGGCGCTGCTCAAAAAGCATTGGGAAAAGTAAAGCAATATTGGGAAGAAACATTAACTGCTGTGCAGGTGCAAACTCCCGATGCAGCCACCAATATTTTAGCTAACGGGTGGCTAAATTATCAAACACAGGCTTGCCGCATTTGGGGCCGGAGTGGTTTTTACCAGTCAGGTGGTGCATTTGGATTCAGGGATCAATTGCAGGATGTGCTTTCACTAATGCATACAAAACCGGAATTCGCCAGGGAACAAATATTGGCAAGTGCTTCCCGGCAATTTAAAGAAGGTGATGTTCAGCATTGGTGGCACCCCCCATCCGGCCGCGGTGTAAGAACAACCTGCTCCGATGACTTTATGTGGCTGCCGCTGGTAACCAGCCGTTATATCATAACCACCGGCGATGAAAAATTGCTGGACGAACCCATCCATTTCCTGGAGGGTCGTCCATTGAACGAAGGAGAAGAATCCTACTATGATCTTCCCATCCGCTCGGATGAAACAGCGACACTCTACCAGCATTGTGTAAAGGCAATTGAACATGGATTCAGGTTTGGCGCCAATGGCCTGCCTTTGATCGGCTCAGGCGATTGGAATGATGGTATGGATAAAGTAGGGCAGCACGGAAAAGGCGAAAGTGTATGGCTTGCTTTCTTCTTTTATGATATCCTGGTTCGTTTTATTGAAGTCGCTAATTTGAAAAATGATATTGCCTTTGCAGATAAATGCCGAAGGCAGGCGGAACAACTAAAAAATAATATTCACCTGCATGCATGGGATGGCGAATGGTATCGCAGGGCTTATTTTGATGATGGCACCCCGCTGGGTTCGGTGATGAACGACGAATGCAAAATCGACTCCATTGCCCAAAGCTGGTCGGTGCTTTCCAAAGCAGGCGATCCTGTTCGATCATTAAAGGCCATGCAATCGGCCGATAGGCACCTGGTGCGAAAAGATGACCAGATCATCCAGCTTTTCAATCCGCCATTTGATAGATCAAAACTCAATCCCGGTTATATAAAAGGGTATGTGCCGGGGGTCCGGGAAAATGGTGGTCAATATACACATGCCGCTATTTGGCTGATTATGGCCTTCGCTAATCTTGGTGATAAAAAGAAAACCTGGGAATTATTGCAAATGGTAAATCCGATTAATCACGGAGCCGATCTTTCCTCTATTACACAATACAAAGTGGAACCCTATGTGATAGCAGCTGACGTATATGGAGTGAAAAGGCACAAGGGCCGTGGCGGGTGGACATGGTACACAGGTTCGGCGGGCTGGATGTATCAATTGATCATCGAATCTTTTATTGGCCTCAAAAGAAAGGGCAATTGCCTCAGCTTTGCTCCCTGCATTCCGGCAGACTGGGGCTCCGTCAGGATCAACTATCGATACCAGCAAACCATGTATAGTATTGAAATCATTCAATCGCAGGAAAAAACCAGTGGTTCAAAAATGGTAATTGATGGAGTGCCCCGGCAAGATCAGTCAATCCATCTGAAAAATGATGGCAATCCGCATGACATAAAAATATTCATCTAATAATAAGGAAGAAATTAAATAAGCTATTAGCGCATCCTAAGAAATGTATAGGATTGAAATTCGTAGGAAGATGTTTTTAAGAGGCTGGAATTTGAACTATCCTTTTTCTGGCGGGACTCGTAAAGGGAAAGAGGCTGCTTCTTATTTTGAATTTTATCTTTTATCGCCAGTTTATCCTGATTACCGGAACTTTCTTTTTTATCTTTTTGATATTGATGAAAAATTAACAGGTGTATCGCCAGCAACAAAATGACTTGCTTCATAGAAGTGATTTACTCATAGTAAATAAAGAAATAAACATGCCATTAGCATTGTGGCACATTTATTTAATTATTAACAAGGCCTACCAATTATACTTCATATTTTATGGAGTGATCTTAACCTGCTATACATATTTTTTAAAAAAATCATACTGTAATGGAGCAAAAAACTTGTCCCGGGTCAGGTAAGTGAACACTCCTGTTGAAAATAATAAAACTGAGGAAAAACCCGTGTGGAGAAGTTTACACAACCATGACTAGTTTTTTCCACGACTAAAGAAAAAAATTTAATGGTGCATTTCCTTATACTTCTTCGGTGTTACGGAAGTCAGCGATTTAAATATTTTGTTGAAGTTGGAAATATTATTAAACCCTGAGTCGAAGGCGATCTCGCGGATGGTCATTTCCTCATTCTCTATCATCAATTTTTTGGCATGGCTTATCCTGAACTCGTTTAAAAAATCGATAAAAGTTCTCTGTGTTCTTTTTTTAAAAAAACGGCAAAACGACTGAGGCGTCATGTTGCAATTTTTGGCTATATCTTCCAGGCTAATATCGTGACCGAAGTTTTGACTCACATATTGAAACACCGAATCGATCTTATGATTATCTATAGTATCATAGGTATTATGGTAACCAATGCTCGCCAGCAAGTCATATTCTCCACCTGAAGAAATTGTTTCCAATATCTGCAACAGGACGATAATGCGGTTCAAATCTTTTGCACCCAGCATTTCCCGCATCAAAGCCACAACTTTTTCATTAGTACCGTCATTTATCTTCAATCCCCTTTCTGCTTTGTGGTATAATTGTTTTAAATGCTGGGTCTCGTGAAGACTATAAAAGTTGCTTCCAAAAATATCTTTATTGAAGTATAAAACGATGGCCCTTGATCGCAGGTTAGGGTTTCCACGATGATAGATTTCATCACTATACCATACATGTGAAATATTAGAACCTAATAAAACAAGTTCACCAGGATTAAAAGCTGCAACGCTATCGCCTACAATTCTTTTTCCATGGCCTTCCTGGATATAGACCATCTCCAACTCTGGATGAAAATGGAAGGGAGTGTTGAAATAAGGGACATTCCTTTCAACAATTATGATTTGTTCGTGGGGTGAATGACCAATATGGGTAAAAACAGGTTTGATATTGCTACAATTGTTTATAAGCCCCAAACAATATTAATAAAATATCAGCATGTGGTAAAATAGAAGCATTTTGTACAGGAAAGAAAGTGGAATTTCATTCCTTTGTCACAAATCACTACTTCCATGCTAAAAAAAATCCAGCTCATTTGCGTTTCCGTGCTTCTGCAGAGCCTTGTAATAGCTCAACAAAATGTTCACCCACAATCCACTACCTACGAATGGCCAACGGATCCGGACGTAAAAGCCAAATTGGAAAAATGGCAGGATCAAAAGTTTGGTATCATCATCCACTGGGGGCTTTATGCTGTTCCAGGCATTATGGAATCATGGAATCTTTGTTCGGAAGAATGGATTGACCGGGATAGTACTATTGCCTATGAGGATTACAAAAAATGGTACTGGGGACAAAGCAAAAAATTCAACCCGGTAAACTTTAATCCTGAAGACTGGGCTAAAGTGGCAAAAGAGGCCGGTATGCGTTACCTGGTGTTTACTACCAAACACCATGATGGCTTCAATATGTTTGATACCAAACAAAGTGATTTTAAAATTTCCGCAGGACCGTTTAAAGACAATCCAAAGGCTGATGTAGCGAAATATGTATTCGATGCGTTTTCAAAAAATGGATTTATGATTGGTGCTTATTTTTCCAAACCCGATTGGCACTCGGAATATTATTGGTGGCCAAAATATGCCACAGCAGACCGCAACAACAATTATGATATTCGAAAATTTCCCTGGCGCTGGAACAAGTTCAAGGAATTTACTTATAATCAACTTAGCGAATTGATGCATAACTATGGCAGTGTTGATATTCTCTGGCTGGATGGTGGCTGGGTTCGCCCACGGGAAACCGTAAATGCCGAAGTGCTTTCCTGGGGAGCAAGAATTCCCGAATGGAGCCAGGATATTGACATGCCACGTATAGCGGAAATGGCACGAAAAGCGCAGCCTGGCTTATTGATGGTGGACCGGACCGTGCATGGAAAATTTGAAAACTATCAAACCCCCGAACAACGAATTCCTGAGCAACAACTGGATCACCCCTGGGAAAGTTGTATGACCCTTGCCAATAACTGGGGTTATGTGCCGGGAGATAAATACAAATCATCGCGGCAGGTAATTCATTCGTTGATCGAAGTAGTAGCCAAAGGAGGAAGTTTATTGCTGGGTATTGGTCCTAAACCCGATGGCGTTCTCCCTGACGAGGCCGTGGAAAAAATGAAAGAAATAGGTAAATGGATGAGCAAAAACAGCAAAGCCATTTATAATACCCGGATCACAAAAAACTATCACGAAGGCAATATCTGGTTTACACAAAATCCTAAAGAGGGTAACCGGTATGCCCTGGTTTGTCTCAAAGAAAATGAACCGATCGCAAAAGAAATAACCTGGCATAATAACCTACCTAAAAAAGGTAGCAAAATCAAATTGCTTGACAGCGGGGAAACAATAAAATGGAAGCAAGAAGGAGATACGGTAATACTTACACTACCCTCTTCATTAATACAATCCAAAAAAAATAATCCGGCACTCGCCTTTTCATTTATTCCTGCCGGGGAAAATTAATATATAAAATAACTCAACATGGGGAGCCGTGAAGTGTTACTTCACGGCTCTTTTTTTTGCTGTTGTAACGATTTAGAAACATATATTCTGTTAAAGTATGTTAATATTTCATTATAATCTGGTAAAATGATTTGATATTATTTAAAAGAATAACCATAATTTTAAAAACAATATTTAGCTTTTGAATTATTTTAAAAACTAAATTTATATTTCTAACTTTTTGAGAAAGTCAACCAAAGCTGGATGGGTAAAAAATGGTTTTATAAAGGCCTGATTTTAAGAGAGTTTTATTTCTCTAATGTACTTTCCTGTGCGGACGTGAGTGAGCGGATCAATAAAAGCCTGCCGTTCACCGCCAAAATCTTGGATGAATTAGTTAAAGAAGGCCAACTGATCGAGTCAGGCTATGCTCCTTCAAGTGGCGGTCGTCGCCCATTGCTGTATACCATCAACCTCGATACGACTTACATTCTTTCTGTGGCTATGGACCAATTGATAACCCGTATCTCCATTATGAATGTTCAAAACAAACACACTAGCGAGGTACAGGCTTTTGAACTTCCACTCCAAAACAATCCTGATGCCCTTAGCATTTTAGCTGACAAAATGAACTATGTCGTCAACAAATCGGGCATCGACAAGAAAAAGATCATTGGTGCCGGTATCGGCATGCCCGGCTTTTTGGATTATGAAAAAGGAATCAATTATTCCTTTTTACAAACAAAGGACAAAACAATTGTACAATACCTCAGCGAAAAACTGGAACTGCCGGTATATATCGACAATGACTCGAGTCTCATAGCATTGGCTGAATTAAGATTTGGCGCCGCCCGAAACAGAAAAAATGCAATGGTCATCAATATCGGCTGGGGAGTTGGTTTAGGAATGGTGTTGAATGGCGGATTATTCAGAGGACACAACGGTTTTGCAGGAGAATTCAGCCATATCCCGCTATTTAATAATAATAAATTATGCAGTTGTGGTAAGACCGGTTGTTTGGAAACAGAAACATCACTACTGGTAATAATAGAAAAAGCGAAAATGGAATTAAAAGAAGGTCGCTTATCAAGTCTCAGTAAAAACTTTCCATCAGGACATTTTGAAAAAGATTATAAAGCTATCATCAGTGCTGCTTTGAAAGGTGATCAGTTTGCGGTGGAATTGCTGTCCGAAGTGGGCTTCAACATTGGAAAAGGTGTCGCTATTCTGATTCATTTAATGAACCCTGAATCGATTATTATCAGTGGTCGTGGCGCCATGGCAGGCAAAATGTTACAGACCCCTATTCAACAGGCATTGAACAAAGATTGCATACCATGGCTTTCAGCAAATACCGAAATAGAATTATCCACCCTGGGTCATGATGCGGAATTAATTGGTTCTGCCGCATTGGTAATGGAAAGCCAGGTAAAGGAAAAGGCAACGATGATTGAAAAGAGAAAGGTTAGAAAACGGCTTTTGCAAAACATCAATTGAGTTATTCTTAAATAACATATAGTAATCCACTTTTTTTAAAAACAAAAAAATCAACTGCAATGAAGAAGAGAAACAAACGATTCTTATTGGTACTGTTGGCTCTTGTGGTCAGTAACATTATGTTGCTGGCACAGGTAAAACGTACCATTACCGGTGTTGTTACAGACAGTGACGGAAAGCCGGTGCCGTCCGCAACGGTGAGTGTAAAGGGCTCCAGTCAATCAGCAATCACTGATGAAAATGGCCGATACACTATTACCGTAGATAAAAACAACCCGGTGCTGGTTTTCAGTTCGGTCGGGTTTGGAACGAAAGAACTGAGTGCTGGCAGTGCAACGTCGCTCAATGCCAAAATCGAGGCGACTGCTGGTGACCTGGGTGAGGTAGTTGTGACTTCACTGGGTATTACCAAAAAGCAAAGGGCAATTGGCTATGCTGCTACTACTATTAAAGCTGAGGACCTGGTACAGTCAGGAACACCAAACGTCGCTACGGCCTTATATGGTAAAGCGCCGGGAGTTCGTATTGCTGCCACCCCGGGCGGTGCAACAAGTGGAGTTTCGTTACAAGTTAGGGGGGTAAACTCTATCAACTTCAACAGTCAACCATTAATTATCATGGATGGTGTACCCGTACGCAATGGTAGTTTTGACAACGGCAATTACTGGGGCGACCAGCGGGTAAGAGGTAACGGAATTCTGGACTTTAATCCGGAGGACGTCGAAAGCATAACCATATTAAAAGGTGCATCGGCGGCGGCTTTGTATGGCTCGGAAGCAATGAACGGCGTTATGGTCATTACCACAAAAAGTGGAAAAGGTAGAAAAGGCTTTAATGTCGATTTAAACGCTAACTACTCTCAGGATCAGGTAGCCTATCTTCCGAGATGGCAAAAAAAACGCGGTGCCGGTTTTCCGGTCGGTTATAAATTATATGGTGACGCTGTTTCAAATAACGGTGGATTTGAGTCGAGAACGGTTAATGGAACAACTTACCGTGCCTTGCCGCAAACCAGCCTGAGTTTTGGACCCGAATTCGACGGTCAGCCTATTCTGTCATGGGATGGAGAAGTCAGACCCTATTCTTACCAGGAAGATGGCTTTGCCAACCTGTTTCAAAAAGCAAATAACTCAACAGTAAACCTGGCCGTTACCAATTCAACGGATAAGTCCAATAGTCGTTTCTCCTACACCTTCCAACATACAGAAGGTTTGAGCCTGAATTCAAAAAACGACAAGCATAACTTTAGCTTTAATAACAACTATAAGTTTGGCGATAAGGTAAACACCAATATCATCATCAATTACATGAACTGGCATATCCACAACAGGCCCTTCATGATTGACCGGATGATCAACAACTTTAGCGGCATGTTCCCGTCGTTTGACAATGGCGACTGGTACAAAGCACGATACAAAACGAGCTTGGGATATAAATATGTAACGGGCAGTAACCAAAGCCTTACTCCCGATGAAAACATCCTATATCCTAATTTCCGTGGCGAGATTGCGGAATTTCTTTGGAATGTACTGGAGAACAACAACGAGGAGTATGTAAACAGGGTAAATGCGGTAGTAAAAGCAGATTGGCAGATTGTAAAAGGCCTTAACCTGCAGGGAAGACTTTCAACCGACTATACTACCACCAGGATTATGAACAAATCCAATGCAACCGTACCCCTGGCATTTAATTATTCGGGTGGATTTTCTATGAGTCATGCTACCAATAAGTGGATATATGGTGACGCCTTGCTGACTTACAACAAAAAAATCACCAGCGATCTGCAGGCTACTGCTATGGCAGGTTACAACGCCAGGTCACAGGAAGATTTCAGCAACAGCACATGGACCAACGGCGGCTTGACTACTGAAAACAAGTTCGATATGGTTTTCTCCCGCGATGCTCTTGGCACCGGTGCTTCTCAGCGTTACTTCCTGATTGATGGATTGTTTGGAACATTGAACCTGGATTATAAAAACTACTTGTTTGCAGAAGCGACTGTTAGAAGAGACAGAACATCGACCATGCCAGCCGATAATAACACCTTTACTTATCCCTCTGTTAACGCCGGCTTTATTTTTTCTGATGCATTTCAGCTTCCCAAGTTTATAGATTATGGAAAGCTGCGTGCATCCTGGGGTATCGTGGGTTCTTATCCTGAAATGTATGTTGCCAACCCTGCCTACAACGTTGGTAACCTGGGCAACCAGGGTAACGGGTCGGTATTAACAAATACCATTCGAAACAATCCTTATGGCAATTCGAACATTAAACCAGAGATGAAGCATGAATATGAGTTTGGTTTAGAAGCAAGATTTTTGCAAAATCGTCTCGGCCTGGATGTATCTTATTACAAAGCCCGCATCGTGGATCAAATCCTCAACCTCAGTTTGCCTATTAGTTCTGGCGGTGGAAGCATCCTGACAAACATCGGTACACTGGAAAATAAAGGAGTTGAATTAGCACTCAGAGGTACGCCGGTGCAAACAAGACTTTTCAACTGGGAACTAGGGGTAAACTTTGCCGTCAATAAAAACAAAGTGGTGAAACTTACTGATGGGGCTACTGAACTTTTGCATGCGAATCATGATGGCGATGCCTTAAAACGTGCATCCGTTGTAGGACAACCGATGGGTGACTGGTTTGCCCATCCTATTCTAACTAATGACAAAGGTGAGAAAGTGGTTGCTGAAGATGGAACTTATAAGCTCGATGGTTCACAATGGGTCAAATATGGTAATTCCATGCCCAAAGGCGCCGGTGGTATTTGGAATAGCCTTCGTTATTCCAATTTCAATCTTGACTTTACGTTGGACTTTACTTATGGTGGTTACGTAGCTCCCATGGGCTTGTACTGGCTGACAGGGCGAGGCTTAACAGAGGAAAGTTTGAAAACGCCTGAGTATGCTACCAGTAGCGGTTTGAAATATTATGTTGATGACAATGGTGTAGGACATGGAACTACAGCAGCGCAGGGTCCTAATGGCGAAATCGTGATGAACGATGGTATACTACTCGAAGGTGTAAAAGCTGATGGGTCTCCGAATAATATTGTTATTTCTCCCGCTTATTATTATTGGCTTTCTTATAACTGGGGTGGTCCGCAATACGGAAGTTCTTTATATTTCAAATATGTCAATAAAAACAATTACCTCAAGATGAGGGAACTTTCTCTTTCGTATACATTACCCGGTAAACTGGCCGCTAAGTTAAAAGCCAACAAACTCCAGTTCTCGGTGTTTGGCCGTAACCTGTTCTACCTGTACAGATCGATTAAGGATATGGACGCCGAACAGCTTACAACGGGTACATCCTGGGGGAGCAATCTTGGCAATGCAGGCACCAATCCTTCTTCCCGATCATTTGGCGTAATGCTGAGAGCTACATTCTAAAAAACTAAAAAGCTAATAAGTATGAAATTGAAATATTTATCTGGCGCACTACTGGCTCTTGTGATAGCTGGTACGGCGTGCAAAAAACAGAAATTCGCGGATTATTATATTGACCCGCGTACGGTGGATAAAGCAACCATTGAAAAGCAGTTTGCAGGGGCTGTCGGCTCCACGATGGAATTTACGATGTATAAGTACTGGAATTATTTTGTAATTCTTCAAAACACCGCCTTGCATTACACCCAGGTGGTAGGCTGGCAGAATTTTGAAAAACAATACGAACCTGGCGCTGCGGCAGTAGGTGATCGCTGGGGCTGGTACTATGGTTTTGTCGCACAATACAAAGACTTCCTCAAAGTCTACAACAGCGCTCCACAGGAAGAACAAACCGAAAAACGCATTTATAAAATTGCGGCGGACATTTTCTTCTACGATCAAACACAAAAGGTAGTTGACCTTCATGGCGATATTCCCTGGACTGAAGCAGGGTTATTAAGTACCAACTCCGGAGATTACAAAGCGTCATTCGCCAAATACGACAAGGCGACAGATATCTACACCAAAATGCTGGACGATTTGAAAGCATATGCGGATGAGTTAAATACTCTCTCAGTTCCAGCTTCGGTGACGGGAGTGATGAAAATTCAGGATTTTATAAACAAAGGCGACTTATCGCTTTGGAAGAAATACTGTAACTCACTCCGGGTTAGAATGCTGACGCGGGTATCAGGTGTCGCCGCCTTCCAGGCCAGGTCAAATACTGAATTGGCTGCTATAGTTGCTGACCCTTCTAAATACCCGGTTTGTACAACGAATGCCGATAATATTTTGCTCAGGGTTGTTACGCTTAGCAATAGTCCCGTCAATTCTGATCTTTATAGCGGGATCATCGGCTGGGGTAATAATGACAGGGCCAACAAAGGCATGATCGATACCCTGCAAAACAATAACGATCCCAGGCTGAGAGCACTCTTCCAGCCTGGCGCATTATCGGCCCCTAAATATGTGGGGCTTGATCCAATGCTTGATCCTTCTACCCAGGGTCAATACCTTGCAAAGGATACCATTGCACGATATAACTTTTCTACCATCAGCAAAAACAGGTTTCTGCCCGGTATCCTCATTACGGCTGCCGAAACACAGTTGTTACTGGCAGAATACTACCTGAAAGCCAATAACGATGCTGCAGCAAAGACGGCCTATGAAAACGCTGTTAAACAATCTATCGATTTCTTCTTTTGGCTCAGGACAATCAGTGATAATAACGAAACTGCTGTAACTCCTGTAACGGATGCAGAAAAGAATGCCTATTTAGCAAGCAACATAGCATGGGCAGGCACTACCGCCAAAAAAATGGAATTGATTGCCATTCAAAAATGGATCAACTATAATGTGCTGCAACCATTGGAAGGTTGGGCTGAATTAAGAAGAACAAATTTACCAGTCCTTACATTCAGGAATGACAACGGTTCAACCCTTGCACCGCTTCCGCCTGCAAGGTGGTATTATCCAGATAATGAGCGAACTTATAATACCGCAAACTACGAGGCAGTAAAAGGAACAGATAACCTGTCAACAAAATTGTTTTGGGACAATTAAGCAGAGATGAAAAATAATAGGTTCTTGTATTAATAGCAGTTGATTTTTAAAAAAGGCTGCCCTCTTCATGATGGGCAGCCTTTTTTTGAAACTGAAAAGCCAGGCATGTCGATGACGGCAAGGAGAAAAAGTTTAAAAGAATCTAGTATTTTACTTCGTAAAAGGCTTGGGGGAAACCACCGTTTACATAGACACAGTTTTGCTATTTTGGCTTTCCTTTGGTAGCTGAAGATTATACTAATAATAAACTAGTTTTTTACTCTAAATTAATTAAGAGTTGAAGAATCAATTAAAACTTCCTTCAGGCATCAATTTAAATTTATCAACTTAATCGCCCAATGAGATATCAAGACGTAAAAAAAAATAAAATGAATTGTAATTTACGGTTCCTTTTTATTGCATTGATCTTTTTAGTCATCCCTATTTTTTCTCTATTAATCTCTTGCAAATGGAAAGATAAAGGAACAATTATTAAGGAGGAAACTGGTGATATCACGAGGGGCGAAATACTTGCCCGCGATTATTGCCAGCGCTGTCACTTGTTTCCATCACCTGAATTACTTGATAAAAAAACCTGGATCGAAGGTGTTTTGCCAAATATGGCCTGGCGGTTGGGCATCAGAGAAAATGGATCAAATCCCTATGCTGATTTGGTACCACAGGAAGAAAAGATAATTAGAAAATTAGGAGTTTATCCGGAAGCAACCTTAATTCCACATTCTGATTGGTTGGCGATAAAAAAATTTTATGAAGAACTTTCTCCCTCTCAACCACTACCACAAAAAAAAGAATTTCCCCACCCTGCTCTGCTCTCTCACTTTGCAACCAAACTTATCAATTTCGAGAATAACCCCTTGCCGCAAACCACTTTGTTGAAATACGACAAGCATACATCACAGCTGTTTGTCGGTGATGCCAAAAAAAATCTATACATCCTAAATACAAAATTTAAACTCAAAGAAAGTTGGCAAACAGATAGTGCTCCCACGGATATTGACTTTCCCAAAAAAGGAAAGCCCAGATTACTAACGATTGGGGACTTCAATCCCTCAGATCAAAAAAATGGCAGGCTGGCCACCATGGACACAGCAAGTGTTTTACCTGAGGGTGGTGTTTTTATTGAATCACTGTGCCGCCCGGTGCAATTTGCCGTTGATGACTTGAACGAAGATAAAAAGGATGATGCTCTTATTTGTGGTTTTGGCAATCATACTGGCAAACTAGCCTGGTATGACGGTATGAATCCTGGCAAGGAGAATGTTTTGAAAGCATTGCCTGGTGCCCGGTGTGCCATCATCCGGGATATGAATAATGACAATAGACCCGATATCGTCGTATTAATGGCTCAGGCTTATGAACAGGTTTCAATATTTTACAACCAGGGAAAAGGAAAGTTTACAGAAAAAAAAGTACTGGAATTTCCGCCGGTTTATGGGGTCATCTATTTTGAGTTAGCTGATTTTAATAAGGATGGTTTTCAGGACATCATTCTTACCAATGGAGACAACTGGGATTTTTCAACAACCAGGAAAAACTTTCATGGAATACGTATTTTTTTAAATGACAGCAATGACAATTTTACGGAAAAATGGTTTTATCCTATGTATGGCGCCTGTAAAGCTATAGCGCGGGATTTTGATAAAGATGGCAATTTGGATATTGCAGCTATTGCATTCTTTTCCGATGATGAAAAACCCGAAAATAGTTTTGTTTATTTATCCAATAATGGGAATTTAGATTTTAGTCCCTATGCCGTACCTCGGGCAGGCTTAGGTAAATGGCTCACAATGGAAGCAGGTGATTTTGACAGAGATGGAGATATTGATCTCGTATTGGGATCATACTTTCAAAACTTGGGTGAGTTATCCAAATTGGTGGCTAAAGGAGTGACAGTAGTTCCACAATTGCTGATACTGATTAATAAGTAAAATCGAATTACAATTTTCTGCAAGATGCAGTATGTAGTGCAACAGAATGAAAATTGGAACCAAGGAACCCGAAAATTAGATGCTCCGGGACTAAGCTTCGAAGTGGATAATGCCAATGCTCAGAAACAACCACCTTACAGATGGCTATATGCCGGCAACGAGTTGACTTATAACACAGAAAACTACAAGACTGTACAATCAAAAGACAATTTGACTACCAAAATCTTTTGGGACGTAAAATAAATTGAGTAAATTCAGGGAAGACAAAATAAACCCTGAAAAATCTCTATAGAGCGATAGAATAAGAGGATGGAATTGATAATATAAGTTCTCGTTAAGCAGTTGTTTTCGGCCGGTTGTTTATACAACCGGCCTTTTTTATGTCTGCTTATCCAAGACTTCTGACGATTAAAGGTAATTTTGTGGTTTAAGGGAGGATATTAATTACCACTTACTGTGCTTCTTGCTTCTTCTTTTCTTTTTTGCTTTTCTTGTTTTCTGAAATAACCACGCAACAGAATATTATGTTTTAAAGCTTCCATATTCTCATTAAAGCCATCGGTTCCTTTTTGAATGTTATCAAGACTGGCGTTCAATTTTATCACCATTGCAGAATCTTTAAATAAAGCGTTTACAGCTCCTTTCCCATTATTTATATCTTGTCGAATACCTGTCACCACTTTCCCTATTTCATTGGCCAAAGAGTCCACTTCCTCTCCAACAACTTTTATTTTCACAATCGCATCATTCAGGTTCTGTGCAAAAGATGTATCTTTTAAAATAGCGCCAACTGAACCTTTCCCATTTTTTACATCCATTATAATGGTATGCAGGTTATCTGCCATATTACCGGCTTTGCCCGTTGCCTGGCGTATATTGCCCAGTGAAATTCGCAGATCCCGGGGTATTGATTTATCATTCAGCAAAGCCCACAAAGCACTACTATTGTTAATTTGCTGCACCGTTGTTTTTAAATTGTCTGCAATAATAGCTATATCATTATTGGTTTTATAGAGAGTTTGCAGCATCTCATCGGTATTCACCACTTTTTTTGAGGCCAGTATATCGCCTTCTTCCGCCAATGCACCCGGCTCCCGGGCCGGAACAATATTCACCACTTTATTGCCTACCAGGCCATCGGTTCCTATAGAAGCAATTGCATTTTTCCTGATAATAGGTTTCATTTTTGTATCAATGATCATCGTCACTTCAATAACAGTGTCACTCAGAATTTTAATTCTTTTAACCGTACCTGCCTGGATACCTGAAAAGCGTATATTGTTTCCCGGTACAAGTCCCTGTACATTTTCAAATCTTGCTTTTAAAATATACGTTGATCCAAACAAATTCCTGTCTTTTCCGATCATGTATAGCAACAAAACCAGGAATAGTAGTCCG
This sequence comes from Terrimonas pollutisoli, assembly GCF_029360765.1. Lineage (GTDB taxonomy): Bacteria > Bacteroidota > Bacteroidia > Chitinophagales > Chitinophagaceae > Terrimonas_B > Terrimonas_B pollutisoli. The sequence goes on from NZ_JARKNA010000019.1 coordinate 123,487, forward strand.
CTTAATACGAACGCTCCTAATTTTATGTTACTAATAACCCGTTTTGCCATAAGTTTAGTTTATTCAAAAAATTGTTTCACCTTAACATCCGTGTTTTGTGTTAATTGTTCATAGGTGCCATTGGCATAACACCTGCCGTCCACCAATATCACCACCCTGTCGCCGGCCATGCGAACACAGTTCATATCATGGGAAATGACAAGCGACGTGGTATTATATTTTTCCTGTATCTCCATCATCAGTTCAATAATTTCTTTAGCTGTTATCGGGTCAAGCCCTGTTGTTGGTTCATCATATAAAATGATCTCTGGTTTTAAAATCAACGTACGGGCCAATGCGATCCTTTTCCGCATGCCACCGGATAATTCAGCCGGCATCATATTGATGGTATGTGCCAGGCCAACATCTTCCAGAGCTTCACCCACCATTTTATTTACTTCTTCCTGCGAAACCTTTATCCAGTGGCGGCGCAGCGGAAATTCAAGATTTTCCCTTACTGTCATGGAATCGTACAAGGCATTACTCTGAAATAAAAAACCAACTTTAGCCCTTATCTTATCTAATTCCTCATTTTTTATATCCGGTATATTCTTTCCAAACATTTCAATACTGCCTTTATCAGGCTGTAGTAAACCGATAATGCATTTTATCAATACTGATTTACCTGAACCGGATTTTCCCAACACCACCACACTTTCCCCTTTTTTTAGTTCGAGGTTAAAATCAACCAATACATGATTACTGCCAAAAGACTTGTAAAGATGACGAATCACCAAAACCTGCTCCATCATCGACAGCTTATCGGTATTTACTTCCTGTTTTATTGCGGCGATCATTTTTGTTTAAGTAAAGCCCAGCACATCGGCAATCTGTACAGCCAGTAAGTCAATAACAAAGATCATAATAGATGATACAACCACAGCTGAATTTGCTGAACGGCCTACGCCTTCAGTACCCTTGCTGCTGTTATATCCTTTATAGCATCCGATAATACCTACAGCAAAACCGAAAAAGAAACTTTTGACAAAGGCAGGTATTACATCATTAAACGAAAGGTTATCGAATACCTGAGTCCAGAATAAATTAAAGCTGGTATTTCCACGGATATTCACACCGAGCCAGGAACCATACAAAGAAATAGCATCACCCAACAATATAAGCACAGGAAGCATTAAGGTAGCAGCCAACACTCTTGTTACTACCAGGTATTTAAAAGGGTTGGTACCACTCACCTCCATTGCATCTATCTGTTCGGTCACCTTCATGGAGCCGAGTTCAGCGCCAATGCTGCTACCGATTTTCCCGGCAAAAATTAAAGCCGTTATAACCGGCCCTATTTCTCTGACAATCGCAATACCTACAATTGCCGGAAGTTGAAATTCTACTCCATAATCCTCCATCGATGGCCGCAACTGCATCGTTAACACAAGCCCCATAATAAAGGCTGTTAGCCCTACAAGCGGAAATGATTTATATCCTATAACAAAACATTGCCTGATAAATTCAGCTATTTCATAGCGGGGTTTAAACCATTGTTTAAAAAAACGAGTGGTAAAGCGGGAGATGTCACCAGCTTCGATTAAAAACAGTTTCAGGTTTTCCGTTACTGCCATATGACTTCTACAATTGAAGTTTTGGAAATACGAAGTATAAAATTACATCGCCCCTTTCTGGTATCCCTCATTTGTATGATCAGTCTTCAGAGGTTCTGTCTGCGTCCCAACTGATAAATCCTTTCTGAGTTGATGTCTGAACCAATTTAGTCATCATCTTTATTTTCTCCACTCTGCATCAAAGCCTTGCCGGAATAAAATTCAGTATGTCTTATTTTCCCGCCTAAATAGGCCGGCCTTGCTACCAAAGCAAAACTGACAAATGAAATAACCGGGGTACTTAATGCTACAAATCTTATCACTGAAGCTTTTCGCAAAGTTAGGGAAACCCCGATCAGGGAAATAACGCATGGTATAATTAAAGCGGCCAACACGATGATCGCAAAATCCTCATGCTGATCTATCGCAGTTTTTAATATGCCTTGAATTTTCTCAACTGTCTCTTCGGCAGCTTCGCCAGCCAGATAAAAAATACCCGCCCCAATAGAGGAAATTATTAAAAGGATGCAGGAAGCAATCTTTGCATGATTACTTTTAGTCCGGAGACCGTATGCTAAAACAAGCGCACCTGCTATAGAACCGGGAACCGGCAGTTGAGCTACTAGTAAATGAAAGTATGCCTGATTCATAACTTAAGTTTATTATAAATATCGTCTCTAAGACATTACTTCAAAATGATAATGATTAGTGGGCCTGTTGATGTAGCTCATCCCATTTATTAACCCAACACGTTACATTAACTAAATACAATGAAAAAGACAATGCTGACAATGGAATACGACAAAATATCTCAGTGATATTGGGTCCATTTATTTTAAAACTGCTTACCGAAGTTTAATCAATATATATCATTATTGTCCGGTTAAGTTGGGCTAAAGCCCGGTGGTATTGGCTTTTGAATTTATTACCCCGCCATTTAAGTGGCTGTTGCACGACTCAAAACTAATGCACATTATGTTGATATGGCATAATTGGAAAAGTAATTGCTGTGTAAGAGCTATGCAAGGCCAAAAAAAATATCAAGAACAACTGTTCACTTCATT
>NZ_JARKNA010000002.1:0-56704 GCF_029360765.1 Terrimonas pollutisoli
GGCAATTGGGTCATTGTCTAAAAAGTATGGCTGGCGCTTCAGAGTATGTGATAGACTCCTTTCCGGTAGCGGTGTGTGATAATATTCGAATCAGCCGATGCAAATTATTGCGGGGCAAACAATGGAGGGGTAAACAGTGTAGTATGCGCCGGTACTTTTATGGAGTAAAAGTTCAGGTATTGGTCAATTCCTCAGGCATTCCGGTTGAATTTGGATTTGTGCCGGGTTGTGAAAGCGATGTACAGGCTTTGAAAAAACTACCATTGGCAGTGGCGCCAGAGAGCAGGATTTATGGAGATTCCGCCTATACTGATTACCAGATAGAGGATGATATGAAAGAAACTGATTTGATCGAACTGATGATTCAACGTAGAAGCAATTCTAAAAGACCAGATGAGCCCTGGATACGGTTCATTAAAGAACAAATGAGAAAAGGAATAGAAACATCCTTTAGCGAAATAAAGGCGCTATTCCTTAGAAAAATACACGCAGTGACCTTTAAAGGATTCCTGCTCAAACTGGTAATGTTTATTCTGGCTTTTACACTGAATAAGCTTACCAATTAACTAGCAACTTGAATTAATTAGTAGCTGTTTGTAACATACATAAATTCTTGTACGCTGTGTTGACCGCTTCGCCATCCATCCAAATCTATTGCTAAAACTTTCCTGTTTTCTTCCCCGGTCTTCCCTTGTAAACAAATCTGTCAACGTACTTCCTGGTTAGTTTTTTAATCGTGGGGTTTCGCCCTTGCGTGAACATATTTGTTCTGGCTAAGTATTTTATTAAACCTTATAATATGAAAGAAAAATTTTATCCCGGTATTGCTCTTATTTTATTTTGCTGTATTGCCCGGTTATCCTTTGGCCAGGGCATTCATCAACTGTGGGGCACTACACCGCAGGGAGGTGCCGATGACTATGGCACTTTGTTTCGAACAGACGGCCAGGGTCAAAATATTCAGACGCTGTATTCCTTTCCCAAACATCACGCCGGTGCTACGCCGATGTACAATCAGTTGACCGAATATGATGGTAAGTTGTATGCGATGACTTCTGCAGGAGGCGTCAATAATCTGGGTGTGCTGTTTGAATGGGATCCTGTAACAAATATTTATACCAAAAAGGTTGACTTTGATCCTGGAAACGGAACAAAGCCACATGGGAGTTTGCTGGTATGGAATAACAAACTATATGGAATGACGCTTGCCGGCGGAGCAAATGATAAAGGAGTCATTTTTGAATGGGATCCTGTAACAAATGTATACACAAAGAAATATGACTTTGATGACGCCACAGGGAGCAGTCCATACGGTGGCCTTGCATTGCAGGGGAATAAACTTTATGGAATGACCAATACAGGCGGAGAGAATGATAAGGGTGTCATTTTCGAATGGGAGCCTGTAGGCAACGCCTATTTGAAGCTGCATGATTTCGATGGAGCGGATGGTTCTAATCCATATGGAGATCTTGTACTACATGAAGGAAAATTCTATGGAATGACAAACACGGGTGGCACAAGTGATAAAGGAGTCATTTTTGAGTGGGATCCGGCAACAAATGATTTTCTAAAAAAAGTAGATTTTACAGGAGCCAATGGGGCTAACCCTTATTCAAAGATGACTTTTGTAAATGATAGATTTTATGGGATGACCACTGATGGGGGACTTTATGGCTTTGGGGTCATTTTTGAATGGGAGCCAGATATAAACAATTACATTATGCGATATGACTTGGAAGGAGGTAATGGTAGAGGACTTCATGGGCATAGTCCTTACGGCAGCTTATTATTTTACAATGGAAAATTTTATACGATGATGTCGGGCGGAGGAAATGGTCGATACACTTATGGGGCGTTATATGAGTGGGATCCGATAACGAACGGTCACGTTGGCAAATACATTTATACCAACTTCACTGGTGACTTTGATGACACTCCAACGGGAGAAAACCCTTATAGTAGTTTAATATTATTTGATGGAAAAATGTATGGTATGACCAGTAAAGGCGGAAGCACTAATAATGGGGTGATATTCGAATGGGATCCAACTTCCAATGTCTACGAAAGGAAAATAAGTTTTAATGGCGCTGATAATGGGTATAAACCTCAAAGCCTTATTGCAAGCAATGATAATTTATACGGATTGACTGACGGAGGCATCAATGGATTAGGAGTTATTTTCGAATGGGATCGCTTGTCTGCCCGGTTTAAAAAGACAAAAGATATAGACTTAGGAAACGGTCCGCAACCTTTCGGAAAAATGCTCAAATACAATGACAAATTTTACACCGTTAGTGGTCCATTAACCTCCTGGCCAAACAAAAATCCTAACTGGGATTGGCATATTGTAGAATGGGACGCTCAAAGTAATACATATTCATCATTGTATAAGTTTGATCAAAATTTCCGACCGTCCGGAGATTTAATTGAAGTTGGCGGCAAGTTTTACGGCACCATCGATGTTAGTGACGGAAGGCTTTTTGAGTGGGATCCTGGTACAAATGTGTTAACAGAATTATTCTCTTTTGGGCCAACCTATAATAATACCGATGAGATTACCGGACGAAGTCCCGGTATTGGGCTGACCTCCCTTGACGGTAAATTATACGGTGTAACTTCACTTGGGGGCATTAACGATCTTGGTGTGCTCTACGTATGGGACATCGCCATGCAAACATTTTCCAAAAAGTTTGATTTTGCATTGGCAACAGGCAGTAAACCTGAAGGCAATTTATTGCTCCTGGATGGAAAGTTCTGGGGTATTGCCAGTGAAGGCGGAGCGAATGGCATGGGAGTTATTTTTGAATGGGATCCTGTTACCAATACCTATCATAAGCGTTATGATTTTACCGGCACCGATGGAAAACCTCTCAGGAACCTTGCAGTCAACGGCGGCAAACTTTACGGAATTACCGGTAACGGGGGCAGCCTAAACATGGGAGCTGTTTTTGAGTTTAATCCTGCTTCAAACCAGTTCAGTATAAAAAGCGAATTCAACGGCACCAATGGCCAGGGAGTTAACAACAGGAGTAACCTTGTGGCTCTGCCGGCAACCGTGTCGCCAGGCGCACCGGGCAGCTGTCTGGTCGTTCAGCCAGTAACAATCGATGATAATAACAGTGATCAATGGGTGCCAATCACGGATGCCTCAGGCAATGCCATAGCAGAAATAAATGCGAATGGAAACAACCTCGGCATGGTAACCACTTCTTTATTTATTAATAATAATACCGTCAGAGAGGACGGGCAAAAACGGTTGTACCTGGATAGGAACATAACTATAACTCCACAATTTCAACCGGCTACACCTGTTGATATACGGCTTTATTTAAAAGTTGAAGAACTCGCGGCGCTGAAAGGTGCTGTTAATTCAAATGGGACCGGCTCAGGCATCAACACAATCAATGACCTGGGTATATTTAAAAATAGTGAAGGCTGCCGGGCTGCGATTTCAAAAAGGGCAAGCCAGGTTATAACGACTGCAGGTAATTGGACAAATGATTATGTGCTTACAGCAAGCATTGATAAGTTTTCTACTTTTTACTTCTCCAATAAAGCGAATACTGCTCTTCCTTTAACCTTGCTGGAGTTCTCGGGTAAACTTGAAAATAACTACGCTGTGCTAAACTGGAAGACGGAAAATGAGTTGAACACGGACGAATTTATAGTGGAGCGAAGTGTCGATGGTGCTCAATTTAATGAGCTGGAAAAAGTTGCTGCATTAAATACGACAGGTACCCATGATTATAGCTTCACCGATATAGGCATATCTGCCTTAGGAGTGAAAACAATTTATTACCGCTTGCAGCAAAAGGATATGGACGGCCAGTTTACTTATTCAAAGGTTGTTACCATTTATTTAGATGGCAAAGCTGATTTGGTTAAGCTCTATCCTAATCCGGCAGGTAATGAACTCAATCTTTTCATTTATTCCACGATTCAGGATAATATCAAATGGCAAATCTTCGATGCAACCGGCAGGCTTATCAATAGTCAATCAAGACCGATAGTGACAGGCGACAACCGGTTGAAAATTGACATCAGCAAATTGACACAGGGAGTTTATTTTATGAATATAAATGGTAAGGCAATAAATAAAAGGATTTCATTTGTGAAGTAGGTCGTTGTTTGCCTGTTTCAATAATTAGTGCAAACGGTTGAACCTTTTTTCAATCGTTTGCACTTTTCTTTTTTATAGGGGTGATGAGTGAGCAACAGTTCACCGGCTTATTTAACAACTAAATTGAGCTTTCATTTATCAAAGTATGAAACAAGTAAGCACGGCGTTATTCTTCTTAGCCTTTTCTTATTTAACAAGTGGTTTTACGCATCATCAGCAGGTAACCCTTAGTGAGCCGCCGGAGATGGATACCACTATCATCGTGCCTGTTGGCGGAAACTCTTTCGTTACGGTGAAAGACGCCAACAGCAATGAACGGGTAACCGATGAAGGTTGGAAAAACTGGAAAAGCAATAAGGCTATATTCAGCACATTTATAAAAGTGGAGAAAGCGGGAACACTTAAACTGTCTGCTTTAATAAATGTTCCAAAAGGAAAGAGCAAGATCCGGTGTGTGATTAACGATGAAGTAAAAGTGATGAATGTAACAGAAAATAACGGCAGGAAGTATATCGGCGAGTGGATTATTTCATCTCCGGGATACGTAAAAATCAATATGCAGGGAATCAGTAAAACAGGTGATTTATTTGCTGAGCTGAAAGAGTTTTACATGAGCGGATCTGCTATTGATGGCAGGACAGCGTATGTAAAGAGCAATGAAGGAAATTATTTTTATTGGGGTCGCCGCGGCCCTTCAGTACACCTGAATTACGATATTTCACAAGCCGGAAATGAGATCGAATGGTTTTACAATGAAATAACAGTGCCAATTGGCGGGGACCCCATAGGTTCCTATTTTATGGCCAATGGTTTCGGTGAGGGATATTTTGGCATCCAGGTAAATTCGTCAACGGAAAGAAGAATTTTGTTTTCTGTTTGGAGTCCTTTCAATACAGACGACCCCAAACAGATTCCTGATGACAAAAAAATCATTCTTCTTAAAAAAGGAGAAGATGTTCATACTGGCGAGTTCGGCAATGAAGGTTCCGGTGGCCAGAGCTACCTCAGGTATAATTGGAAAGCAGGAACCACGTATAAGTTTTTGTTACAGGGAAAGCCTGTTGAAGATAACTATACCAGCTATACTGCTTATTTCTATGCACCGGAGTTAAAAGAATGGTTGCTGATCGCAAACTTTAAGAGACCGGCCACGCATACCTACTTAACCCGGCTGCATTCGTTTTTAGAAAATTTTGACCCTTCGACGGGGCATATCTCCCGCAAAGCCTTTTATCAAAATCAATGGACACGAAATAAAGATGGAAAATGGACGCCCATCAGTAAAGCTACATTTACCGGTGATGCTACCGCACAGAAATCTTACCGGCTGGATTATCGCGGTGGCACAGAAAATAATCGTTTCTTTTTAGGCAACTGCGGGTTCTTCAATCAGCATACTCTTTTGAAAACAAAGTTTGAGCACGCAGTAGCAGCTAAACAGCCGGAGATTGATTTTACATCATTGAAGTGATAAGCTGGCTTACTGCAAGACTTTTTTGAATTACATTATCATTCAAAGAAAAAAATAAAAACACGGAAAGCCATATTTTGTAAAACGAACGTTGGGTCAGGTATAATAAACGAAAGGGTTAATAACAAAGAAGAGTGAGGTAATATTATGGAAAAGAAAAAAAATATTTTTTAAGAATTTTAGTTTCGTACTTTCATATTCCGTTGCAGGCGTGTTTTAAAAACAAGGATTTGCAAAAACTGACTCTGATTGCTTACCTCTTCCCACGATATGGAATGGAGCCGTTTTAAAAACGGTGATGTTGATGCGCTTGAAAGCATTTATCGGTTGCATGTGCAATCATTGATCAATTATGGTTTGAAGATCACCGATGACCTGAATTTGGTTAAAGACAGTATCCAGGATCTTTTTATCGAACTTTGGAAAGGCCGTCAAAACCTGGCGGATACAGATCAGCCAAAATATTATCTCTTCAGGGCTTTGCGGAACAAATTAGTAAAAAGAACAGCCCGGCAATCCTTTATCAGCGAAGAAGAGCTGCAGCTTGTTGAAGGAAATTTGCAAACTGAATATGTAGAGCTGACAATCGTTTATAAAGAACAGCAATCGCAAACCAACGGTGTGCTAAAACAGGTCTTGGAAAGATTGTCAAAGCGACAGCAGGAAGCTATATATCTCCGCTTCTACCACAATTTTTCCTATGAGACCATTGCGTCCATGATGAACATGAACTATCAATCTGTTCTGAACCTCGTTCAAAGGGCTTTAAAGTCTATGCGAAAGGAATATCGCTCCGTTTCCTCTTTCCACATTTAAAATTTTCTTAAAAAAACTTTCCGGAAACTGAGTATATAATCAGCAAAACTTCCATTATAAGTTAGTATTGCGTGCTTATATGAATAAAATGCAGGAGAAAGCTAACACCTTATTGCTTGATAATAGATTTGTGGACTGGGTAATAAACCCTCAAAGTCCCTATGCAGAATATTGGCTGCAATGGGTCAGTGTCAGTCCCGAAAACGCCGCAATAGCCGAAAGTGCGAGAAGTTTTTTGCTTGAATTCAGAGCAAATGAGAAGGAAACTTCCAAAGAAATCAACAAAGAAATTATTGAATCAATGCTGATGAACATCCGGCAAGCAATTGGCCATGATTCATCTGTTGTTGCAATTAAAAGGCCGGGCTACCGGCGTTGGTACTGGGCTGCTGCAGCCAGTCTAATCTTTTTCCTGGGATTTCTTTACCTCAAACCGAACAATAACATCCAATTTTCGCTGGTGTCAGATGTCCCTAAAGAAAACCTGCCACCATCTGAGGTAACTCATTTTAATGGCAGCGAAAAAAATGAATTAGTTTTTTTGCCAGATGGCTCTAAAGTAACACTGGCAAAGGGTTCCCGCATCACTTATAGCCGCCTGATGAATGGCAAAAAACGAAAAGTATCCCTGAGCGGCGTGGCTTTTTTTGACGTTAAAAAAAATCCTGAAAAGCCTTTCTACATCTACACGACAAGCATGGTGATAAAAGTATTGGGAACCAGTTTCAGGGTTAATACCCTGGCCGGCAAAGAATCAGTAACAGTAAAAACCGGTAAAGTTTCCGTTTGTCTCCGCGGAAAGGACCAGGAAAAGTCAAGTGAAAAGATTTTACTACCCCAACAGATTTGCACTTACTCTGCCCCTAAGCACGAGCTAATAACTACATCCTATACAGGCAAATCCAAAATTGAAATAGAAGCTGAAAATATAAGCGGGTACAATTTTGAAGATGCACCATTGGCAAACGTGTTAAAAACATTGGAGAAAATGTATAACCTGCCCGTTCACTATGATAAGGAAGTGTTTAAAAACTGTTTTATTACTATTTCGCTGGAACACGAAAGCCTGGAAGACAAGTTGCAGGTAATAACAAAAACAGTAGGGGCTTCCTTCAGTATCAGTGAGTACGGCATCAGTATCGAAGGCCGGGGTTGCAAATAATTATAATACGGAGAAGAAACGAGATATAATTTTTATTGTAAACGCAAGCTAAACGCAGCGTCAATTTTTTATAAGATAAGAATAGAATGCTAACAATCTTAACCTGTCCAGGAAGATTGGCGGGTCTAAAAACAATAAAATAAGAGATGAAACCAAACTAACCTACAAAAAAAACGATTGACCGCTCTGGAACAGCAGCCAATCGTTAGCAGCCTTTTCATCCCAGCAAATAACCGGTGAAAAGGAGTTTTTACATTTATTACTAATTGCAAAACTGTTTAAAGTTATGAAGAAAACCGTATGGTGTACTAAACCTCCCTCTTTTCTCATGAAAGTCTTGCTGCTTCACACATTTCTGACACTTGCTTTTACAGCAGTATCATTTGCCAAAGAGGCTGATGGCCAGGGTATCCTGGATCAAAAGATTTCTTTTAAGATTAAAAATGAAAGTTTTAAAAATGTGTTGCGGAAGATAAGCGACCAGGCGGATATTCGTTTTTCTTATCAGCGGAATATCATACCTGAAAAAGAAAAAATATCTATTTCCGTAAACAACCAAACCCTGGACGATGTATTTAAAACATTGTTCCAGCCTTATGGTATCAATTATGAAGCTGTTGGTAAGCAGGTAGTGCTTAGTAAAAAGCAATTACTTAACCTGATAAGACAGGTAGAGAGCGAAAATGTCAGTGAACTTGTTTTTTTCAAACCTATAAAAGGAACGATTAAAGATGCTGCGGGTAACCCGATTGCAAATGTGAGTGTGGTAGTGAAGGGTACAACCAAAGGCGCCAGTAGCGATGAAAACGGAAATTTTTCGATTGATGCTAATGAGGGGGATGTACTGTCTATTTCTGCTGTAGGGTTTGAAACAATAGAGCTAACGGTAGGCAGTGGTGAAACGGTCAATGCAACATTGAAACAATCGGAAAAGAAATTGGACGAGGTAATAGTTGTAGGTTATGCCACCCAAAAGAAAGTTACGGTAACAGGCTCTGTCACACAAGTAAAAGGTGCTGATCTCGACAAGTCGCCAACCGTGAACCTTTCCAACTCACTTGCCGGAAGACTGCCTGGTGTTACGGCAATGCAGCGGAGCGGTGAGCCTGGTTTTGACGGTTCTACTATTCGCATTCGTGGTACTAATACTCTGGGGAACAGTAGCCCTTTAATCGTTATTGATGGGGTACCTGATCGTTCTGGTGGTCTCGAACGTTTGAATCCGGCTGATGTAGAAAGTATGTCGGTTTTAAAAGATGCCTCTGCCGCAATTTATGGGGCAAGAGCGGCAAACGGGGTTATTTTGATTACTACCAAACAAGGTAAAATTGGAAAGCCTGTAGTATCGTACGATATCAATAAGGGTTGGCAGCAACCGACTGTATTACCCGAGATGGGAAATTCCTCGCAGTATGCTGAGCTTCTGAATGAGCAGAAACTGTTCAACGATGTTCCTTACCAGGAGTGGACTGCTGCCTGGAATTCATTTAAAACAACAGGATCTTATAAATTACTTGACCCCACTAAGCCAGTTGTAAATGCATATTATTTGCCAACCGATATACAAAAATTTGCTGATGGTTCCAGTCCACTCACCCACCCCAATACGGACTGGTATAAAACTGTCTTCAAAGATTGGTCGGGTCAGCAACAGCATACCCTGCAGGTAAGTGGAGGCTCAGAAAGTGTGAAATACCTCGCGTCGGCGGGTTACCAACAGCAAGACGCTTATTATAAAAATTCGGCAACGGGGTATAAGCAATATGATCTACGACTAAACCTTGAGGCTAAAGTAAACAAGTACATTACAACTACTATCGGTATAACCGGCCGGGAAGAATATCGTTTTTTTCCAACATCCAGCGCCGGCTCTATCTTCAGGATGCTGATACGTGGTAAACCTACTGAGATAGCCGTGTGGCCAAATGGTTTACCAGGGCCTGATATCGAAAATGGAGAGAATCCTGTGGTGATCACCACAGGTGCCACAGGGTATGATAGAAACAAACGTGACTACATTCAAACAAATGGCCAGGTAGACATTACAAACCCCTGGATCAAAGGGTTAAAACTCACACTCCAGGGTGCTGCAGATAAGTATATCGGGCGTACCAAACGTTTTGCCACTCCCTGGTCATTGTATACTTGGGATAAAGTATCCTTTGAAGCTGATGGCGTAACTCCGAAGCTCGTCAGAACGGTTCGTTCTACTTTCACTGATCCACAACTGACTATGTCAGATGAGACCGAGTTGAGGATTAACCTTGTAGGTATGCTGAGTTATGACCGGACCTTTGCTGATGATCATACTATCGGCGTGATGGCGGGCGTGCAAAAAGAAACAAGAAACGGGGATAACTTCTTTTCCTTCAGGCGTAATTTTATTTCACCCAATTTGGAAGTTTTGAACGTGGGTGGAACAGCGCAACAAAATGTAGGTGGATCGGGTTTTGAACGGGCCCGCTTAAGCTATTTTGGACGTGCCGCCTATAATTATAAGGAAAAATACCTGGCTGAATTTTTATGGCGATATGATGGTTCTTATATCTTTCCTGAATCTGGCAGATTTGGTTTCTTCCCCGGCGTTTTGGTCGGTTGGAATATCACCAAGGAAGATTTCATGCAGGGTTTCAGCTTCCTGAACAATTTAAAACTGCGGGGTTCCTATGGTCAAATGGGCAATGACCTCGTTGAGTTCAATGGTGTATTGCAGGAATATGCATATCTATCCTTGTACGGCCTGGGCACCCGAGTGGTCAACGGAACGGTTGTCCGATCATTGGTAGAGCCTCGTGTTTTCAATCCCGACTTTACCTGGGAGGTAGCCAATAATGCCAATATAGGTCTGGAAGGCGCCATATTAAACAACAAAGTGTTTTTCGAGTTTGATGTATTTAAGAATGAGCGGAAGCAAATTCTTATTCCACGGGCGGGGTCAACTCCTCAGAGTTCAGGTATTTCCAGGATACTTCCTCCGGTGAATGCCGGACAGGTGGACAATAAAGGTTTTGAATTTAATGTAGGCTACAATGGCCAGGTAAGTGATGTAACATTCAGGGTAAGCGTAAACGGAGCTTATACAAAAAATAAGATAGTGTTCTGGGATGAAAACCCAGGCGTGCCGGCTCATCAGCGGGCTACCGGTCATCCTTTCGGCACAAACGGACAAGCTTTCCTGGCTTACCAATATGATGGAGTATTTAAAGACGCAGCCGAAATCGCAGCAAATACAATTGACTATACCGCAGCTACGAAAAGCCTGCGCCCGGGTGACATGAAGTTCAAAGATATTTCCGGACCTGATGGAAAACCAGATGGAAAAATAACTTCTTTGGACCAGGTGAGGCTTGATAAAACACGGGATCCAAAATTTACTGGAGGTATTAACATAAATATCTCCTACAAGTCTTTTGATCTTTCTGCGCTTTTCCAGGGAGCAGCAGGAGGTTTTCAGCTCATTAACTTCAATGAAACCGGCGAATTTGGTAACTGGTTAGACTATAGCTACAACAATCGTTGGTCGGTCGAAAATCCCAGCAGCGAGCACCCAAGACTGGTAAGCCGCACCAATACCTATTACACAGGAAGCTTCCGCAATAACACCTACTGGCTTAGAAACAACAATTATTTGCGTTTTAAAAACTTTGAGCTGGGATACACCCTTGCTTCTCATATTGGTCACAAAATTGGCATCAGCCGGTTCCGTGTCTATGTAAGCGGGCTAAACTTGGTTACCTGGGAAAAGATGCAAATATGGGATCCGGAAGGAACCGCTGAAAATGGCTATGTATATCCGCAGGCAAGAATTCTTAGCCTGGGCGCAAGAGTAACTTTCTAAATTATATTATTATGAAGAAGATGATCTATAAAAATATTCTGCTTTTATTATTGTCGGCGGGTATTTTGTTCTTAGGCTGTAAAAAAGACTTTTTAAGTACCGAGCCGACCGAGCAGGTGCAGTCCAATTTAACCTGGACTGATCCTGCCTTTGCGCAGGCATTTATTCATGGCATTTATGGCGGCTTGTACGAGGGTGGGTTTGACGAACAGATGCTGGCCTGCATTACCGACGAAGCGATTTTTACCCATGCCGGCCGCGGTATTAATACTATCAATGAGGGGATTTTAAACCCTTCAAACGAAGGCTGGGTAAACCGTCACACCAGTTGGGTTGACATGTACGATTATATTCGCAGGGCCAACCTGGCGATGGAGGGTTTACCAACCGCTACGTTCGATGATGTAGCTTTAAAACAAAGATTGGAGGGGGAGACTCGTTTTTTAAGGGCCTATTACTACCACCAGTTGCTCCGTTTCTATGGCGGCGTTCCCATTATTACAAAAGTATATGGCCTGAACGACGATTTTAAGGTAGCCCGTAATACTTATGCCGAAGTAAGTGCTTTTATAATCAAAGATCTTGATTCAGCCTATTTGTTGTTAAAAGGTAAGTCAAGAGTGAGGGGTAATGCTTCAGATCTGGCTGCCCTTGCATTGAAATCGCGACAACTGCTATATGATGCCAGCGATCTGCACGATATTCCTACAGCCAAGGCAAAGTCCGCTACTATTGCCGGATATGCAAATCCGGAATTGCTGGGCTTTGTAAGCGGTGATCGTACAGCCAGGTGGACGGCGGCGAGAGATGCTGCGAAAGCGGTGTTGGATTCGGCAAAGTCTGGTTACAAAACCGATCTGACAGCTCCTGCTTCGTTTGAGGAGGGCAAAAAAAATTATCTTTCTATTGCGATGGGCGGTGGAAGCAACCATCCCGATGCGGATAAAGCCGTTACCGGGACCAACGAGCTAATTTTTGAAAGAACCTTTAGCCTTGATTTAAATGAAGGGGCTCAGCAGCATGGTCTTCGCCAGGGGCCCAACGGGTATAATAATTGGGCGGGAAATACGCCGATTCAGGAACTAGTCGATGATTATGAGATGATGGATGGTACAAAATTTAACTGGAACAATTCTGCACATAGTGCCGACCCTTATGTAAACAGGGAGCCCCGTTTCTATGTGTCTTTACTTTATGATGGTGCACCCTGGAAACCCCGCGGCAGAGCTGCCGATCCTGCTAATGAGATACAAACCGGGACTTATTTCGTTGGCGCAACCAAAATTGATGGTATCGATACCAGGCAGAGTTCGATTGAAAACTGGAACGGTAGCTTTACAGGATATTATTTCAGGAAGTTTATTGATCCAAACCCTAGCCTTCGTGATAACACCGGCCGTCAATATATTCCGTGGGCTTACTTAAGGTACACAGAAGCTATATTTAACTATGTAGAAGCATGCATCGAATTGGGACAGGAAGATGAAGCCCGTACCTGGTTAAATAAGATACGATTCAGAGCAGGTATGCCTGCAATCACAGAATCAGGCGATGCACTCAGGCAGCGTTATAGAACCGAAAAAAGAATAGAAATGGCCTTTGAAGAACAACGCTATTTTGATACAAGACGTTGGATGATAGCTCCTCAAACGCTGGGTAGAAAAACAACCTATATTCAGGTAGTAGGAACGCTGAAAGCAGGTCAAACAGCGCCTTCTCCTTATCGTAAGGATAAGACAAAGTTTGACTATACCTACACACCGGTTGTAAATAACACCCTTGAAAACCGCACTTGGGATGACAAGATGTATTTCCGTCCGATTCGATTAGATGAAATTCAACGTAACGATTTATTAAAACAAAATCCTGTCTACAAATAAAAATTAAATATTGAAGTAAAAAATCTATGCCGCCTTAGTTGGTGGCATAGATTTTTTCATTAAATAGCAACACTACAACTCACACGTATTAATTTCTGACTTTTTGAATTATTTAAATACAAACACTTGCTTCGAATAAAAAAATTTCACTTATTTCTTCTGAACTGTTTGTTCGTCATTTTTATTTTTTCCTGCCGAAATTCAACCCAGGATAAAAGCGAAAACCGTTTATTTGCCTTACTTCCTGCAGAGCAAACGGGTGTCCATTTTCAAAACACTCTTACAGAAGGCGTAAACACTAACATCCTGATGTATGAATATTTCTACAACGGTGGTGGTGTAGCTGCTGGTGATTTTAATAATGACGGCCTGGTCGATTTATATTTCACTTCCAACATGAGTGATAATAAATTTTACCTGAATAAAGGCAATCTGCAATTCCAGGATATTACACTGGCATCACATGCCGGTGGAAGACCTGGTCCCTGGAAAACGGGCGTCAATGCTGTTGACATCAATGCCGACGGAAAGCTGGATATCTATGTTTGTTATTCCGGAGCTTTACCGCCCGCTAAAAGAGCCAATCAACTTTTTATCAATATTGGTAACGACAGCCAGGGAATACCCATGTTTGATGAACGGGCAGAGTCATATGGATTAGCCAGTACAGGGTTTAGCAATCAATCTTATTTTTTTGATTATGATAAAGACGGCGATCTGGACATGCTGTTGCTGAATCATAATCCCAAAAACCTGGCCTTGCTTAACGAAGAAGGTACAGCGAAATTACTGAAAGAAGATAATGCGGAAATGGGGCTTCGCTTGTATAAACAATCCAACGGAAAATTTGAAGATATAACAGTCAGCGCTGGCATTAATGGCTCCCAATTAAGCTATGGTTTAGGATTGGGTATTGCTGATTTGAACGAAGATGGGTGGTCCGATTTTTATGTCTCCAATGATTATACTGTTCCCGACTACTTGTACATAAATAATAAAAACGGAACGTTTACGAACCAACTTCAAAGTAGTATCGGCCATAATAGCCAGTTCTCCATGGGCAATGATGTGACAGACGTCAATAACGATGGACTACAGGATATTTATACCCTCGATATGTTGCCCGAGGATAATCACCGGCAGAAGTTATTGTTGGCTCCTGATAACTATGAAAAGTTTGATTTGAATGTCCGGAACGGTTTTCATTATCAGTATATGCGCAACATGCTACAGGTAAATAATGGCAATGGTACTTTTAGCGAAACCGGGCAAATAGCAGGAATATCCAATACGGACTGGAGCTGGTCCGCATTGTTTGCAGATTATGATAACGATGGCTGGAAAGATCTGTTTGTGACCAATGGCTATTTCAGGGATTATACGAATCTTGATTTTATCAATTATATGAACGAGTATGTAGAGGAGAAAGGACGATTGCAGCGGGAAGATGTGATGGATATTATCAAAAATATGCCATCTTCCAATGTTGTCAACTATATTTTTCAAAATAAACAAGGCGATACATTTCAAAACAAAAGCAAAGAATGGGGCATTACCCAACATTCAAATAGCAACGGCGCTTTATATGCCGATCTTGATAACGACGGTGACCTTGATCTCGTAGTGAATAATATCAATCAGCCAGCATTTATTTATCGTAACGAAGCAATGAAATTGGATAGCAATCATTTCCTGCAGGTGAGATTAAACGGTGAAGCAGGAAATACACAGGGGCTTGGTACAAAAGTTAAAATTTATCACAAAGGAGAAGTTCAAACATTGGAACAGAATCCTGCACGTGGATATTTATCTAACGTTTCATTTACCCTGCATTTTGGTTTAGGGAAAATTGAAAAAATCGATTCTTTAACTGTAACATGGAATAGTGGTAAGGAACAAAAGCTTTATGATATAAAGGCCAACCAGGTACTGACACTTGCCGAAAAAGATGCTAAGAGTAAGAGTTCTTTTTCGAAGCCGGTTACAAAATGGTTTACCGAGGTTCAATCCCCGATAAAATATTCAGACTCTTCAGCCAGGATCAATGATTTTAACCGACAACTTTTATTGATCAGCAAGTTTTCCAGCCAGGGGCCTTGTTTGTATAAATATGATTTGGATAAAGATGGATTAGACGATGTGATTGTCGGTGGTGGAGCAGGACAGTCGACAGCGGTTTTTATGCAACAAAAAGGTGGCGCTTTTGTACAAAAGAAAATTTCTGCATTGGAGCAGGATAAGAATTGTGTTGACGCTGATATTGCTGTATTGGATGCTAATGCGGATGGTCACCCGGATATTTATATTGCCAGTGGGGGATATAACAGTTTTACCGTTTCAGATTCTATGTTGCAGGATAGGCTCTATCTCAATGATGGAAACAATAATTTTAATAAGAGTCAAACGCTTCCTGTAATAAAAGGAAGTAAATCCTGTGTGAGGATTGAAGATATAAATGGCGACGGTGCACCTGATATTTTTGTTGGCGGCAGAGTAGTTCCTGGCCGTTATCCTGAAACGCCAAAGAGTTTCATTTTGATCAATGATGGTAAAGGAAATTTTACCGATCAAACGGCAGGCATTTGCCCTGAACTTTCAACTGCAGGAATGATTACTGATGCTGCATGGGTTGATCTGGACGCAGATAAAAAAAATGAACTAGTTGTGGTGGGTGAGTGGATGCCGGTAACGGTTTATCGCAATATAAATGGCAAGCTGGTGAATAGCACCAACGTTTTTTTTGATAAAAGTTATTCCGGGTGGTGGAACAAAATAGCTGTTGGCGATCTTAATGCAGATGGCCGTGCTGATCTTGTTATCGGAAACATGGGGTTGAATACACAGTTCAAAGCAACTCCACAAGAGCCACTGGAAATGTATTACAAGGATTTTGACAAAAATGGTTCTGTGGATCCCATTTTCAGTTTTTATATCCAGGGGAAAAAATATCCTTATCTCACCCGTGATGAACTGGTGGGCCAGCTTCCCGTGATGCGTAAAAGATTTTCCAATTTCAAAAGTTATGCTGATATAACGATGGAAGATCTTTTTTCATCCACCGAATTAAAAAATGCCGGGCACATGGTAGCTGATCACATGGAGACTACCTGCTTTTTAAGCACAGCATCCGGAAAGTTCCAGGAAAAGGAATTGCCTCTGCAAGTACAGTACTCGCCTGTCTACAACATTAACATTTTAGATTTTAACAAGGATGGGAAAACAGATATTTTGCTTTGTGGCAACAATAGCAATACTAAGATCAGGTTGGGCAAGTTTGATGCAAACTATGGCTTGCTGCTTCAGGGAGACGGGAGAGGTAATTTCAACTACGTTCCACAGTTTAAATCAGGCTTCAATATTTGGGGCGATGTCAGAAGCAGTATCCAAATAAACAATAAAATAATAATGGGTGTTAGTGGAAAAAACCTGGTGGCTTATGAATTGAATACATCAAAAGAAGAATAACCAGTATTTTGCGTGTTTATAAAGTCACAGACGACACTTTCTATTTTAAGCAGTATACATAAATATTTTTTTATAATTATCATAAACAAACAATGGCTGTATCAATTAACAAGTATCACTTTATCTCGTTGTGCCTGTTCGCTGCAAGTTGTGTAACGGGCTGTAAGCAGGAGGCAACGGACAAAAAAATCAAACAAATGGACCCGGCAAAAGCAGCAAAAGTGGCTGCCACTGTTGAATCCATCGTGAAACCCGAACTCGCTGACAGCAATCTCACCATGAGCTTATGGGGTATTGATTCACTAGTGATATCACCGATTGCTATCGATATTGATGACAATGGTGACCTCTATTATGTGACCACCAACCGCCAAAACAATTCTGAATTTGATATTCGTGGTCACCAGGAGTGGGAGATACCTTCCATACAATTACAAACTATTGATGACAAGCGGGCCTTTCTCCGCAAAGTGTTATCGCCGGAAAATAGCAAGAATAATTTGTGGTTAAAGGATGTCAATGGCGACAGCTCGCATGACTGGAGAGACATGACGGTAGAAAAAGAAAATGTGTATAGGCTAAAAGATATCAACGGCGATGGTGTGGCCGATCAGTCGCAACTGGTAGTCGATGACTTTCATGATGAAGTGACCGATGTAGCTGGCGGTCTATTGATCGACGGGAAGGATTTGTATGTAGCAGTAGGCCCCGATATGTGGCGGATGAGAGATAAAAACGGCGATGGTATTGCCGATGATAAAACATCGATGTCGCACGGCTATGGTATTCATGTTGGATTTAGTGGTCATGGCATGTCGGGAGTTGAAATGGGTCCCGATGGAAGGATCTACTGGCAGATCGGCGATATAGGATTTAACGGCACAGACCAAACCGGCAAAAAATGGGAATACCCTAATTGCGGTGTGATTGCCCGCAGCAATCCTGACGGAAGTGACTTTGAAATTTTTGCATCCGGGCTTCGTAACACCCACGAGTTTGTGTTTGATGAATATGCGAATCTTATCAGTGAAGACAATGATGGGGATCATGCCGGTGAAAAAGAAAGACTGGTTTATATCGTGAATGGTTCCGATGCGGGCTGGAGAAGCAACTGGCAGTACGGTAAATATCGTGACCCGGAAAACAATACCTATAAAGTGTGGATGGATGAAAAAATGTGGATGCCACGCTTTGAAGGACAAGCTGCATATATCACTCCTTGCATCAGCAATTATGTAAGCGGCCCTTCAGGAATGGTGTATAATCCCGGTACCGCTTTGAACCCTGAATACAAAAACACTTTTTTCATTGGAGAGTTTGTAGGTAACCCTGCGCAGTCGGGTGTGTATGGCTTTAAACTAAAACCAAAAGGAGCCAGCTTTGAATTAGGTGACAGTAAAAAAGTTGTTGGTGGTGTATTGCCAACAGGCCTTGATTTCGGACCAGATGGCGCTTTATACATTGCCGACTGGATAGATGGATGGGGCACTCATGACTATGGCCGTGTGTGGAAATTGGATGACAAAAGAGGCGCCGCTGTTGCTGAAAGAAATCAAACTAAAACTTTGCTAGCCGCGGATTTTACTGCGAAAAAAGAAAATGAGCTGGGTGACTTGTTGAAGAATGCCGATATGCGGGTTCGCATGAAAGCGCAATTTGAGTTAGCAAAAAGAGGTGCTTCAGGTGATGCAATATTTCAAAAAGCATTGGCTCAAACCGAAAACCAATTGGCAAGAGTACATGCCATTTGGGGCATCAGCCAATTGGCAAGAAAAGAAAAAAAATATGCTCAAAGCCTTTTGCCTTTGTTACAGGATAAAGATGCGGAGATAAGAGCACAGGCGGCAAAATGGCTGGGTGATACAAAATATAAAGAGGCAGGCAGCAAATTGATCCCGCTGTTAAAGGATATAGATAGCCGCACCCGTTTCTTTGCTGCTGAAGCATTAGGCCGTATAGAACATGAGCCGGCTATCAACGCATTGATTGAGTTATTGCAAACAAATAATGATGAGGATGCTTACATACGCCATGCAGCCAGCCTGGCATTAGCAAAAATTGGAAAGGCTGATCCGCTTATCAACTTAGCAAAGAATCCATCCCGTGCCGTAAGGATTGGCGCTGTGGTGGCTTTAAGAAGAATGGCTCATCCGGGTATTGCCAACTTTTTAAACGATGTCGATGAGTTTGTAGTAACCGAAAGTGCCCGTGCTATCAACGATGATCTTTCTATAAAAGAGGCCTTACCTGCATTGGGAAATTTGTTAAACACCACAAGGTTTACAAACGAAGCATTGATCAGGCGTTGCATAAATGCCAACCTCAGGGTAGGCACAGATCAGTCGCTGCAGAACCTTGTCAGCTATTCAATAAGGGAAGAAGTTCCTGCGAAGATGAGGGCAGAAGCTATCGATGCATTGAGCACCTGGGCTAAACCCTCGGTGGTTGATAGAGTAGACGGCCGTTATCGCGGCGTCGTTCAGCGGGATCTTGCTTCGTTAAAAGCAAAGACATCGGCAACTTTCGTGAGTTTGTTACAGAATAAGGACATGATCGTCAGAACAAGTGCCATAAAAGCGGTGAGCAAGTTAAAGATCAGCGAAGGAAATACCGTGTTGATGAACCTTGTTAAAAATGATAAGGAACCATCCGTGAGGGTAGAGGCATTAAAGGCATTGGCTGCCATTGGTGATGCGCAAATTGGTGATGCTATCAAATCGGCGATTGCAGATAAGGATAAATCAGTGCGCATCGCAGGTATTGATTTGCTTCCCAAAATGAGTATTTCAAAAGAATTGATGGTATCATTGCTTTCAGATGTGATCAACACAAAAACCACAGAAGAGAAACAGGCGGCCTTATTAACACTTGGAAATTTGCCGGTTCAAAATTCAAAAGCTGTGTTTGATGATTTGCTGCAAAAAATGGGTGCCGGAAAATTGTCATCAGACGTTTACCTGGAATTAGCTGAAGCGGTCGATAGTACCCGTTCACCTGAGTTAATCACGAAGTACAAACAAATCAGCTCTTCTCTTTCTCCTGATACATTGGCATCCGCTTATGCGGGAAGTTTATATGGCGGCGATCCGGATAAAGGCAGGAGAATATTTTTCAGAAACCAATCAGCACAGTGTATCCGTTGTCATTCATATGATGATATGGGTGGTAATGCTGGTCCCCGTTTGAATGGGGTTGCGGCAAGATTGACCCGTCCGCAAATTCTGGAAGCATTGATCAACCCGAGTGCAAGGCTCGCTCCGGGCTTTGGGTTTATTACATTAGAGTTGAAGAATGGAAAGACGGTTTCCGGTACTTTGAATGGTGAAACAGCAACCAGCTTAGTGGTGAAGACCGGCGATCAGCAAAATGAAACCATTGCTAAGGACCAGGTCGCAAAAAGAACGAATGCAGCCTCCAGTATGCCTGAAATGAAAAATATACTAAGCAAAAAAGAAATCAGGGATGTGGTTAGCTTTTTAGCAGAACAAAAAGAAGATACTTATAAAGCGAGTGCCGCCACAGGCGGACATGGTCCGGGCAAATAAGATCATTAAGTAGTCATTAGGCAAAAGATAGACGGCTTGCATAACTGCAGGCCGTTTTGATTTTATGTTAGTACAGCTCTGAGAAACTGATTAAATTTTTTAGAATAGAACTTGCTTGTCGGCAGGCAGGCGCAGATATGTTAAGATAACGATGATCCGATAGCTATCGGATTTCGCTGATTTTACTTTTACATTTTTAAACACCTCTAAGTGAAACAATTATCACAAACGGGTAAAATCAATCAATACCCGTTTGTGTTTTCATTTGGGATTGTCTGATAATTTTCACCTGTTTATTTTTATTGTTTTAGTTTGGTCAGCACTTGTCCTGAACCGGCTTCGGGATGGAACGCCCGATCAACACTTCTTGTGTCTGGACAATCTTATTTGGATGATTCATGGTTCAAATAATGAAACATAAAATTTTCTTTCCACTGGTTTTCGGGACATGACGAATCCGGCAGCTGCGATATTTTTCTTCTCTTCCCAGGGGTAAGCCCTGCTTTTAAAGTTTTAAAATCTCTCATAGCCGGGAAATATTATTTTAGCGAAATGTTCCACTTTCTGAACACGGTTTATTAATGAACGATCTGCGAACTAATCATATTGAAAAGCAGGGTGCTGATCTTTGGCTCAGGTTTATTGCCGGGGATTTCAATGCTTATGCATCGTTGTATAAAGATCATGTAGAATCGATGATCCTTTATGGACTGAAAATAAAACCGGATAAGAATGAAGTACAGGATGCTATACAGGATCTTTTTGTTGAACTGTGGCATTCAAAACAAAACCTGAAACCAGTACAGCTGGTCAGCATGTATTTGCTAAAAGCATTACGTTATAAATTGATTAAAAAAGAAAAAATCAGAATTTCTTCTTTGAACGATGATCTTGGTGAACTGGATGATACTATACTTGAGCAGCCAATAGAATTTTTTATCCTTGAAAACGAAGACCGGGTTTACAAGCTGGAAAAGATTCGTAAAGCAATACAACTTTTACCAAAAAGACAGCAGGAGGTAATTAACCTTCGGTTCTATAAAGGCTTTTCCACTGAACAGGTTGCCGAGATCATGTCCATTAATTATCAGTCAGCCAGCAACCTCCTTCACAAAGCTGTTCAATTCCTTCGCCGGTGTATGCAGTTCATTGCATTTTGCGGCTTGTAAAAAAAAGTTAAGAAAAAAAGAGTATCTGTAACGGCTTTTATACACTTTGTAAAAAGCCTGATCATTTTTATGCCTTATTCAAAAGCTGAGCTGGAAGAAATGTTGCGAACTGATGCCTTTGTGTTATGGGTTTTACAGCCTGATGAAAATAGTAATGAATATTGGAAAAACTGGTTGTTGCAGCATTCAGACAAAGAAGAATTGCTGTTAAAAGCGAGGGAGCTGGTTTTACTGCTCTATGAAGCAGAAAAAGGAGAACTTACTACCGCTGAGAACGGTCAAATGAGTAGCGATACATGGAGTATGATTACTGAACGGATTAATACTAAAGGCCATGTTGCGCAACTGGGCAAGCGCTGGTATAAATATGCGGTGGCCGCTTCTGTTATTGGCTTGCTCGGGTTGGCTGTTTTCGTTTTTCAACAAAAAAATAAAAATACCCAAAGTGAAAGCTTACCTGAACTTGTTATCAATAAAACTAATCCGGCGGAATTACAATTTACCAATAACACCGCTAAACCGCAGGTGGTTTACCTGGTAGATGGCAGCACCATTACACTCGGGAACAATAGCAGTGTGAAATATGCCCGTTTTCTCCAGCCTTATAAACGGGAAGTACAGCTGGAAGGTGAAGCTTTTTTTGATATTGCTAAAGATGCAAACCGGCCTTTTTATGTATATGTGCAGGGAATAGCTGTAAAAGTTTTGGGAACAAGTTTTCGCATTGTAGCCAATAAGCCGGATGGAAAAGTGATCGTAGCTGTTAAAACTGGTAAGGTTTCTGTATTCAGAAAAGATGATAACCTGCAAAAGGAAGAGTTGGTACTGACACCTCAGCAACAGGCCGTATTCAATAGCAAGCCCAATACGCTTACAAAAACGGAAATAGCGGATTCATCCTTGCTGGAAGAACACGCAATGGTCGCCAAAACTTTCTCCTTTGAAAATAAATCAATCGGTGAAATCCTCGAAAAGCTATCAGGAGTATATACGGTGGATATAAGTTACGACAAAGAAAAATTTAGCAAATGCGGTGGTATCACTGTTTTGCTGGATGAAGAAACACTGGAAGGGAAACTGAATATCCTTTGTAAAGTACTGGGCGCTACTTACCGTATCGATGACAATAAGATTTTCCTGGAAGGCAACGGCTGTAATTAAAAAGTGGGCGTTAAGAAAAAAGCAGAGCTGGTATAAACTTCCTGGCGGGGGAGTGTCAATGTAGTAGTGAAACTACTCGTCAATAAACCTTACAAAAACCAATTGCCTATGCACCGGTAAACTTGTTCCAATAAAAATAAAAAGGTTGGTAGTGAAACGCCAACCTGAAATTTTCCCCTTCGTTGTGGGAATGCTTCGCCTTCATTCTTATTAACTGCTAAACTCCCTTTAGATTATGAACAAAAAAGGAAAACTGCCCCCATCCGTTTTTTCTATTATGCGGGTAACATTGCTGCTGGCTTATAGCATGCTCACGCTTGTCAACATAGCACTGGCAAAGAAAACGAACGGACAGGAAATACTCGACAGAAAGATTACGCTGTCGATTAACAAACAAGGATTAAAAACTATATTGACCAGCATTGAAAAAGCCGCTGAAATAAAATTTGCCTATACAGAACAAACCATCCCCCTAAATCAGAAAACTTCAGTTGAAGCAAGGGAAGAAAGGTTGGGCGATGTATTGGAGCGACTTTTTAAGCCGTTGAATGTTTCGTACGAAGTATCCGGCAGCCAGATTATCCTGAAGAAAAACGGCGTCAGCGTAGTAATCGACGCCGATAGGGCAGCGGATAATTTTAAAAAAATATCCGGTATTGTAAATTCATCCAACGGCGCCGTCATAGCCAATGCAAGCGTTATTGTGAAAGGAACTTCCCGGGGTACCACAACCAATAACGAGGGACGGTTTGAGATAGAGGCCAATGAAGGTGAAGTGTTGGAAATATCTGCAGTGGGGTATACAACCACTGAAATTACAATAGGTGCCGGTTCAAACTATACGGTACAACTACAGATAGCCAATACGGCTTTAAGCGAAGTAGTCGTCACCGCATTAGGAGTAAAAAAACAAAAAAGACAACTCGGTTTTTCTGTTACCGAAATAAAAGGAAGTGATTTAGCCAAAACTAATGAAGTGAATCCGATCAATGCGTTGCAGGGTAAAGTGGCAGGTGTACAGATCGACCAGGGAGCAGGCGGCTTATTTGGCAATTCAAAAATTGTGATCAGGGGCAACTCAACATTAGGCACCAACAATCAGCCCATTTTTGTAGTAGATGGTGTGATCATGGATAATGGGGTTTTCAATGGCCGTGGCCGTGATTTCGGAAATGATTTTAAAAACCTGAATACCGAAGATTTTGAATCCGTTTCAGTTTTAAAAGGTTCTGCTGCGGCAGCCTTATACGGTAGTCGTGCTATTAACGGTGTTATTTTAATCACTACCAAAAAAGGGTCATTAAGAAAAGGGATTGGCGTATCGGTCAATCAATCGGTAAATATCATGGATCCCTATGCAGGTCCTGATTTTCAAAATGAATTTGGTGGTGGTACTGTAGGTGCTTTTTTCACCGATAACCGTGAACCGAATTATAAACCGGATGAAGCATGGACAACAAAAGTATTCCCCATTGATCCTGTTACCGGCGAACCATATATTGACCGGCAGATATACCGTGAACTGGAAAACTGGGGGCCACGCATGACCGGTCAGCAAGTGAGGAATTATGATGGTACACCTACCAGTTATTTGCCGCAACCCAATAATTTTTTGGATGCATTTCAAACAGGACTTGGCAGCAATACCAATGTTGCAGTAGATGGAGGTTCTGAAAAATCGACCTTCCGTATTTCCTATAATCACAACACAGGAAAGGGCATCGTGCCAAATAACAAACTCAGCAAAGACGCCTTCGATATCCGGGCCACGCATCAACTGACCAAATACCTGGGTATTGATGCTGGTGTTGCGTATAGTCATTTTGAAGGAAAGAACCCACCACGGCTGGGAGGCCTGGATGCTTTTGCTTCGGATAATTTTGGAAAATTGTTTACCTGGATACTTCCACGCAACTACGACACCAGATACTGGATGCGAAAAGACAAGTACACCAGCATATTTGGAGGTGCTCCACAACTCAACGATCCGGATGAGCCCAACAAAGCACCCGAATCAAGATTCTGGTTCATGCTTTTTGAAAATCAGTATTTACAAAAGGAACAACTACTTCGGGGAAGGTTAACGATCAATGCTGATCTTACTTCATGGGCTAAGTTAGTACTGGAAGGCAACATCAATAATATTTATATCAAAAGGGAAAATAAAGAATTGGGCCAGCAAAGAGATTTCAGAGGAGGACTGTATGGTCTTGGCTTCGAAAACAGGGAGAGCAAGTTTTTAAAGGCTATGCTCATGTTGAACAAGGAAGTCAATAAAGATTTTAGCGTGGCAGGATATGTAGGTGCAGAAATGCAGCGCTTCACCAATAGCTTTGAATATTCTGAAACAAGAGGAGGGCTTAATTATCCCGGCAACTACTTTATCACCAATTCTGTGAACACCCCATTTACTGATGGTGGTATCAATAGCAGGAAAAGCTTTAATTCATTATATGCCAGCGCAGATCTTTCATTTAAGAATATGCTTTTTTTGCAAACTACCTGGCGCGGCGACTGGTCTTCAGCACTTACCTATTTAGATGGATCGGGAAATAATTTCTATAATTATCCTGCCGCAAGTTTGTCCTGGATATTTACCGAAACGTTTAAATCATTACCAACATGGCTTAGCTATGGGAAACTAAGAACCAATATCGCGGCATTGGGTGGCGATACAGATCCTTTCGTCATTAATCCCGGATTTGTATTCAGTGGTTTTAGCAATGCCAACGGTGGACAGGTACCTGCTTCTACTTACTCAAGCTTAGATGCATTACAACCTGATTTAAAACCTCTCCGTAAAATCGCAAAAGAAATTGGAGCGGAAATCCGGTTCTTAAAAAACAGGCTAGGATTTGATGTTAGTTTTTACCAGGATAATACAAAGAATCAAATATTGAGGATTGGTACCCCCGCTGTTTCCGGTGTTAATTCTATCCTGATCAATGCGGGCAATATTCAAAACAAGGGAGTAGAATTATCCATAGATGCTACCCCGGTAAAGACAAGAGATTTTAGTTGGAACACTGCATTTAATTATTCAAGAAACCGCAATAAGATTATAGAACTTTACCCTGGTGTAAAAGAGTATAACCTTCCGGGTGCAAATATCGGCGAGATCAGTACCTGGGCAGTGGAAGGACAATCTTACGGCGTGTTGAGAACAACTATCCATTCCAAAACCGACCCTAAAACGGGCAAACCAATTCTTGCATGGCGTTCTGACGCACGAGCTGCATTTCCGGCCCGCAGCAATGAAATACAGGATGTGGGTGATATCAATGCCAAATACAGGGCTGGGTGGGATAATACTTTTAGCTACAAAGGGTTTAGCCTGAATGTGCTGATAGATGCCAAGATCGGCGGCGATTTTGTACTGCTCACATACAGGTATGGTACACATACAGGCGTATTTCCCAACACACTTCATGGAAGAGATGCGGATCATGGCGGCATTGTATGGACCAGTGCGTGGGATGGTAAAACTTATGATGATGGTATCATTCCGGATGGTGTATTTGCAGACGGACAAATGGTGACATTGCCTAATGGCACGCAGGTAAATGTAGGCGGGCTTACCTACCAGCAGGCATACGACCAGGGTTTTGTAGAGCCAACCCATTTACCACAATTTGGTTACAGGTATGGCTCATCCTCTACCGGTGTGTCAGACTATTGGGTCCTGAAAAATTCATGGATATCACTTCGCCAGGTAGCATTGAGTTATAATTTTCCAAAGAAGTTGTATGAAAAATTAAAGTTGAACGGATTGTCATTGTCAGCTATTGGCCGTGACCTGGCTTACCTGCACCAGACATTACCTTATAACTACAACCCTGCATCCAATAACTCGAATAATACAGCTTTTTCCGGTGAAGAGGGTTTTTTACCAAAAACAAGAAATATCACATTCACACTAAGGGCATCATTCTAAGTGGTAAAAAACATTTTTTTAAAGATCAATCATATTGTTATGCAAAACTATAAATCATATATAATAGCTGCAGGGTTGATAGCATTTTGTTCTGCCGTCAGTTCCTGTAAAAAGAATTTTGCGGAAATCAATACCAATCCGAGTGTAGTTACCACGCCTGATATTAAATACCTGCTCACTTATGCGGAGGATAGGGTAGTAACCTACCAGGGCACTGAATGGGTATGGGAAAGCATGGAGCAATTGTTCCGCTTTACCCAGCACATGACCACCGATCCGTATGAAATGACCAATAATGTGAATACACGGTATGGCAATTATTACCTGCAGATATTGCCCAATCTTTTTGAAATAAGAAAGCAAATAGATGCCAAACCTGATAAGGATAATTATAAAAAAATGGGCGCCGTCACGTATGTGCTGCAGGCATTGCATGGCATTAAGGTGACTGATATGAATGGTTCTGTTCCTTATTCGGAGGCGGTGCAGGGGCGCTATGAAGGTAATTTCAATCCCACCTACGACAAACAGGAAGATCTTTTTACACAATGGCTGACTGAATTGGATAATGCTATTACCGTATTATCCGATAATAACCTTCCCAATCAAAACACTTATGGCTCAGCGGATGTATTTTATAAAAGCGATTGGACAAAATGGTTGAAACTGGCTAATTCTTTAAAACTTCGCATTGCAGCAAGACTGGATGTTGCCAATAATGCAAAGACCAGGGAGATATTTCAGCAGGTGATGCAAAACGCTATAGGTCCTATTGAAGCGAATGAAGACCAGCTTTCTTACCAGAATATAGATTATTTACCTTTTGGTACATCGGGTGATATCAATTACAGGAGCACACGCTATGCTACTACGTCTATCATGAAATTTTTGAAGACATCCAATGATCCGCGATTGCCCGTTTATTTTGAACCCAACGATCTGCAGGGTAAGTACAAGGACACATTGACAAAGTATGGAGTGACCCTTCCCGCTTTTATTGATCCCGCTGATCCTTTGATCAGGTTCCAGGGCGGACCGGCTGATTTTACTACGAACCCTTCTGTTGCCAATTATATCAAAAATCCTTTTGCTGTAGGTAATACCAATACCGGAAATTCCGTTTCCAGGTATTTTCTTATATCGCCTATCAATAGAAAATTCTTTTCACCACGTTATAATTCAGCTACCAGCGGCGATTTCAGAGACGTGATTGTAACAGCAGCCGAAACCTGTTTCCTTATTGCTGAGTTTATCCAAAAAGGTTACGCAGGCAGTGTAAATACCCGTGGCACAGCAGAGGATTGGTATAAAAAAGGAATTGCTTCATCTATCAAAACCATGAATGATATTGCCATCGCTGCCGGTTCAACAACTATTGCCGGAGATGTTGATGCAGCGATTAATGCATACCTGGCCAATCCCGCCGTAAAATTCAGTGCTGTTAATGATCTTGAAAGGATATACATCCAGCAATATTTGAATTTCTATCGCAATGCCAATGAAGCTTTCGTTTTTGTAAGAAGAACCGGCTATCCAAAAAAAGTCTCTGTTTATTATGCCAGGGAACCATTTAATGAAACCATCCCCCGCCGGTTCTGGACAATAGACCCGGGAGAAGCCAACCGTACCAATTGGCAGGCAGCTATGACTGATCAGGGATTTACACCTAATGCACAGGATCTGCCAACTTTAAGCACGCAAAGGATCTGGTATGACAAAACAGCGCCAAATTTTGGTGAGGGAGATTAAGCGGAGCCAGTTGCCTGAACTTTCATGTTGGGTTGGTGACTGATCAGGTTTTTGATCGCATAGCCAAAGGCAGTTTTTTTTGTTCTCATAAGCAGTCGTTTGCATCTTCGCAAGCAGTAAGTACCCCGCACCTGCGGGGTATCTTTTTTCTATAATAGTGAAAACAGCATAAGAAAGGGGTAAAAACAACGAATAGGTAATTACACAATTGAGCAGATAATCAGGTAATTTTCATCTTTGAGATAACCACTTTTATATTGTTCATATGAAAAAATTAATAACCACCATTGCTGGTTTAGTTGTAACCATTTGTTCGCTTTCTGCGCAGTCAACTTATATGCCTGCTAAAGAAAACCTGGAAGCCCGTCATCAATTCCAGGATAATAAGTATGGCATGTTTATTCATTGGGGCCTGTCAAGTGTATTGGGGCACGGTGAGTGGGTGATGAATAACCGGAATATTAAAGTGGAAGACTATACCCGCCTGCTTCGTGCGTTTAACCCGGTTGACTTTGATGCAGCCAAATGGGTGACTACGGCGAAGAATGCAGGCATGAAGTATATAGTTTTTATCACCCGTCACCATGATGGTTTTTCTAATTGGGATACCAAACAATCGGATTGGAAAATCACGAACACGCCTTATGGTAAAGATGTTTTGAAAATGCTTTCAGATGAATGTAAGAAGCAAGGAATAAAATTGGGGTTATACTATTCAACGCTTGATTGGTACCGCAACGATTATCCCTACGAAACGGGAAGAACAGGAAAAGGCACCGGTCGTACGGCAAAAAGTAATTATGCTTCCTACCTGCAATTCATGAAAAATCAATTGACAGAATTGCTGACCAACTATGGTGAGATCATGTCCATTTGGTTCGATGGTCATTGGGATCAAACCAATCCTGAAGGAGATGCTGACAGGACATCCCGCATCGACTGGAAATATGATGAGATCTATGGTTTAATTCACCGGCTTCAGCCACAGTGTATGATTGGAAACAATCATCACCTGTCACCGCTAAATGGTGAGGACTTTCAAATGTTTGAAAGAGACCTGCCCGGTGAAAACAAATCAGGGCTTAGCTTTCAAAAAGCATCCGATGAACTGCCCGTGGAAACATGCGAAACCATCAATGGTTCGTGGGGCTATAATATTACAGACACAAGCTATAAAACAGTTTCCCAGGTGATCCAATTATTAGTGGGTGCGGCAGGACGAAATGCAAACTTGTTGCTGAACATTGGACCAATGCCGAGTGGTGCTATACAGCCTGAGTTTACAGATACATTAGCTGTAGCCGGTAAGTGGTTGCAGCAATATGGAGAAAGCATTTATGGAACAAGAGGTGGACCGCTTGGTCCTCAACCCTGGGGTGTCACCACACAAAACGATAAAAAGATCTACCTGCATCTCTTTAAAACACCGGAGGCAAATACCATTCTATTACCGTTGAAAGAAAAAATAAAACAGGTAACCCTGTTAGGAACATCTGGCAAAGTGAAATTTAAACAGCAAAAAGATAGCGTAACTATTTCAACAGATGCCATCAGCGTCGATGGACCAGATACGGTTATTCTCGTTGAACTCAAATAACTAACTGTCTCCGAACAACTACACAATGCAGAAAACAAAAATCGCAGCGGGTCTTATACTATTTATTTCGCAATTCAGTTATGCGCAAAACGCAACGCAGAATTATGTACTGATAAAGCCGGGCGCAACTGAAAAAGAAATCATTGCAAAAGCCGCAAACGTAAGACCATCTCCCCGGCAACTTCGCTGGCAAAAACTGGAATTGACAACCTTTTTTCATTTTGGTGTCAATACATTCACCGATAAAGAGTGGGGTGATGGTACAGAAGACCCCAAAATATTTAATCCTGTTTCACTCGATGCGGAGCAATGGATTAAAACAGTTAAAGATGCCGGGTTCAAACAAGTCATCATCACAGCCAAACACCATGATGGCTTTTGTTTATGGCCCAGCAAGTTCACGGAACATTCAGTAAAGAATAGTCCGTGGAAGAATGGTAAAGGCGATGTGGTAAGAGAAGTGGCCAATGCCTGTAAAAAATATAATATTGGATTTGGGGTTTACCTCTCACCGTGGGACAGGAATGCGAAGATATATGGAACCGATGCGTACAATGATTATTTCATCAACCAGCTAACCGAGTTGTTGACTCAATATGGCCGTGTTGACGAAGTTTGGTTTGATGGCGCCAATGGTGAAGGCCCGAACGGGAAAAAACAAGTGTATGACTTCAACCGCTGGTATGCACATATCCGTAAACTGCAACCAACAGCCACTATCGCCATCATGGGACCGGATGTACGCTGGGTTGGTACAGAAAGTGGTTATGGCAGGGAAATGGAATGGAGTGTAATACCTGCTGATGATAATATGCTGCAAAAAATCGCTGATGGTTCGCAAAAGGATGTAGCCTATGCACCCACAGGCGATAAAATGGGAAAAGACCTGGGTAGCCGTGAAAAGATAAAAGACGTCAGGGGCTTAGTATGGTATCCTGCAGAAACAGATGTATCGATCCGGCCGGGCTGGTTTTATCATAGCAAGGAAGATGACCAGGTGAAGTCACCGGAAAAACTATTGGACATTTATTTCAGCTCGGTTGGTTACAACAGCGTATTGTTATTGAATATTCCTCCTGATAAAAGAGGATTACTGGCAGACAGCGATATAAAAAGCTTACAGGGATTTCGCTGGTTACTCGATCAGACTTTTAAAAACAACCTGGGCAAAGGAGCGATTATAAAATCTGGCAATGCTGTCAATACAAAGGCTTTGTTGGATGGAGACTATAATACTTACTTTACTACTAAAGGAAAGGACAGTACAACTATGATAGAACTGATATTGCCTTCCCAAAAAACAATTGACGTGTTGAGCCTGCAGGAAAACATTGCTGTCGGGCAACGGATTGAAGAATTTGTTTTGGAATACTTTGATGGCAAAGATTGGAAACAGGCCGCCAAAGGTTCGACAGTAGGTTACAAACGGTTACTACGCTTCGATAAAATAACGACGAATAAAGTTCGATTGAAAATTCTGTCATCACGATTAAACCCGACTCTTGCTGAGTTTGGATTATACAAACTACCCGATTAGCATTGCTTATGATAAAAAGATTGCTGCCAATAATTCCTGCTTTCACAATTACCTTTGTTTTGCAAGCTCAGTCACCGTTGCAAACGTTGACAGTTGAACCTGCTTTATACAAGCAGGATTGGCTTATCACCCCTGTAAAACAAAAAGCTGCCATTTACACCAGCGCCAACAAAAAAGATATTACACTGTACAACGGCCTTGTAAAAAGAACATTTCGGTTATCTCCCAATGCGGTATGTACCGATTATAAAAATATGATTACCGGTCAGCAATTGCTGCGGGCCGTGATGCCGGAAGCGGTAATTACCATTAATGGAAAAGAGTACAACGTCGGTGGTTTGTATGGTCAAAAAGAAAAAGCTTATCTCTTGCCCGAATGGTTGGATGAATTTAAGAAAGGTGATGATGACTTTCGGTTCGTAAAATTTGAAACCAACAAACCCCAACCGTTTATTAATTGGAATGCGAAAGGTTGGTGGGCATCCAATACACAACAGCCAACCGGTGTTTTGATCAGCTTCATTTATAAAAATGATGCAGCGCCGGTAAAAGATTTAACAGTAAAAGTTCACTACGCTTTATATGATGGGCTGCCATTGATCGCCAAGTGGGTGACAATTGAAAATGACGGTGCTGTCGTTAAGATAGACCGGGTTAAAAATGAACTATTGGCAATAGTGGAAGAAGAAAGTGCAGTGGTGGGCAAGCCCGACAAAATGAAAAAACAACAGGGCATTTATGTAGAAACCAATTACGCTTTCAACAATGCGATGCGCTATGATATCAGCGATCAGACATTGCACTGGAAAATTGATTCATCGTATACCTCGCAGGTGAACTATGACTATACTACTCCCTGTGTGCTGGAAGTGTATCCTGACAAAGCGCCGGGCATTGAATTAAAAGCAGGCGAATCCTTTACCTCCGTCCGCAGTTTTGAATTGCTGATGGATAGTTATGACCGGGAGAGAAGAGGATTAGCCATCCGCAAAATGTATCGCAGCATTGCTCCATGGACCACAGCAAATCCCATCTTCATGCACCTCGTCAGTAAGAATGATGAGGAAGTAAGAAATGCCATTGACCAATGCGCCGCTACAGGTTATGAGGCATTGATCTTAAGCTTCGGCAGTCATATCAATATGGAAGATAGTTCTGCGGAGAATATAAAACGTTGGAAAAATAACGCTGCGTATGCGCACAGCAAGGGAATTAAAATCGGTGGTTATTCTTTATTCAGTTCAAGGCGCATCAGCGAAGAAGATGATGTGATCAACCCGGTAACCGGTAAAACAGGCGGGGCTTTTTTTGGCAATGCACCTTGCTTCGGCAGTAAATGGGGATTAGCGTACCGGGATAAAATAAAATACTTTTTTACACAAACTGGTTTTGATATTTGGGAAAATGATGGCCCCTATCCCGGTGATGTTTGTGCTTCTGTGTCACACCCCGGTCATAAAGGATTGGATGATTCACAGTGGCGGCAAATGGAAATTCAAAAAGAGTTGTATCGCTGGCTGAATGAAAAAGGTATTTACATCAATGCACCCGATTGGTATTTTTTAGATGGCACCCATAAGATTGCTATTGGCTACCGGGAAGTGAATTTTTCTTTACCGCGGGAAAATCAAAAAATTTTAAACCGTCAAAATATCTTCGATGGTACCTGGGAAAAAACACCATCGATGGGTTGGGGCTTTGTTCCATTAACAAGATACCAGGGCGGTGGGCCCGAAGCCATCCTGGAACCATTGAGCGAACATATAAAAGATTATGAACAATTGATGATGCAATATTATGGAGCAGGAGTGCAGGCTTGTTATCGCGGTCCAAGATTATATGATACCGATGCAACAAAACAGGTAGTAGTCAGCGTCATCAACTGGTATAAAAACTATCGTGCTATTTTGAATTCAGATATCATTCATCTTAGAAGAGCTGATGGCCGCGACTGGGATGGAATATTGCATGTGAACCCGGCTTTGAAAACAAAAGGCTTGCTGATGTTGTATAACCCATTAAAAGAAACTATCAGGAGAACCATCCAGGTTCCGTTATATTACACCGGCTTAAGGAATTCAGCCCTTATCGGTGAAAAAGGAAAAGCAATGCAATCAGTTCGGATGAATGAAAAGAACGAAATTCAGTTATCATTTACTATAGCACCCGAAAGCTATACCTGGTTTGTAATAGAATAATCTTTTAAACTCAAAAGCTCGCTGTGAAAAAAATCGCCTGCCATCTTCATCTGCCCATCATTATTGCCGGAATGTTTGCCATGCTTTTATTTTTTTCCGGGTTAAAGGCCCAACCCATTTCAAAAGATGATAAACGATTGGAGTGGTGGCGTAATGCCAAATTCGGCATGTTCATCCATTGGGGATTGTATGCAGTACCGGCAGGCGAATATAAAGGCGGTACCAATTACGGCGAATGGATCATGCAGGAAGCACAAATACCCAAAGAAGAATACGAAAAGTTTGGACCGCAATTCAATCCGTTAAAATTTAATGCCGATGAATGGGTAAGCATGGCGAAGAATGCCGGTATGAAATATATCGTGATCACTTCCAAGCATCACGATGGCTTTTGTTTATGGGACAGTAAAGTGAGTGATTATGATGTAATGGATCGTACCCCTTTCAAGCGGGATATTATGAAGGAGCTGTCCGATGCCTGTAAAAAACAGGGCATTGTTTTTTGCATGTATCATTCTATCATGGACTGGCATCATCCGGATGAAAATAAAACCAACATTGCCAAATACCGGGAAGAATACTTGAAACCTCAATTAAAAGAGTTGGTAACAAAATATGATCCTGGTGTATTGTGGTTTGATGGTGAGTGGGTGGAAGAATGGACAGAAGAACAGGGACAGGAATTGTATGATTGGCTTCGGCAATTAAAACCCGGTCTTATTATTAACAACAGGATAGGGAAAGGAAGAAATGGTATGCAGGGAATGAGTAAGGGAAAATCGGCCGGTGATTTTGGTACACCCGAACAGGAGATATTGGATACCAAAAGCGATTTGGATTGGGAAAGTTGTATGACGATGAACGATCATTGGGGTTATAATAAAAATGATCATAACTGGAAAACCACGAACCAGCTTATCTGGAACCTGGTGGATGTGGTAGCAAAGGGCGGTAATTATTTATTGAATGTTGGCCCAACCCGTGAAGGCGTTTTTCCTGATGTAAGTATTGACCGGTTGCGGGAAATAGGCGAGTGGACAAAAATAAATAGCGAAGCTATCTATCACGTTAAAACCTGGGATTATTTCCAGGAAGGTGATAATATCCGCTTTGCGCAGAATGTTAAAGGGGAGACATTCATTTATGTGAATGGCTGGCCGGGAAAAGAATTGATCGTCAGAAAAATAAAACCGGTGACCGGCTCTGATATTCAATTATTGGGATCAAAGGAAAAATTAGGCTGGAAGCAAACCAGTGAAGGCCTTGTTATTTCACTACCACTTTCATTGGAAAAATCGAGTAAACCAACAAAGCAGGTATACGTTTTCAAACTGAGAGGTGTTGCCCAGGTTCTTGCGGCCATGCCACAGATCGGAACGGACGCTGAAATGGCGACAAAGACAAAAGTGATTGCAGGTAATGAATCAACGGTGACTATTTCTTCTGCTGAAAGCAATGCAAAAATTTATTATACGACAGATGGGAGCATACCTACGCTTCAATCGACCATTTATTCCGGCCCGATAGTAGTTAATCAAAGCGGTGTTATCAAAGCAGTGGCTTATGTGCCCGGCAAAATGCCAAGTGATATCAGCGAGTTAAAGGTTGTAAAAGGAAAATATGCTGTTAATCTCAATAGCAGCTATGCGTCACAGTATGCCGCCATGGGACCTGTTACACTCGTTGATGGCTGGAGCGGCGATGTCAAAAACTTTCACAAGGGCTGGCTGGGTTTTGAAGGCAAGGACATGGAAGCGATCATTGACTTAGGGACTGAAGAATCTTTTTCAAAAGTCAATGGCTCATTCTTACGTAATCATGGTGCATGGATTTTTTTACCAGTAAAGATGAAAGTATTCACTTCGGCAGACGGTAGCAACTACCAGTTGCTGGGAGAAGTTGGCGAACCCATTCCCCAACAACAGCAGGAGAACGAAAGAAAAACGTTCACGCTATCTAAATCCTCCACTGCACGATACATCAAAGTAGTAGCAGAAGGCATTCACAGTTGCCCGTCCTGGCATGCAGGCAATGGTGGTAAAGCATGGTTGTTTGCTGATGAACTATCGGTAGAGTAATTATGAATTTAATATGCATAAAAAAAATTGCCTGGCTGCTTACAGGTTGTTTATCGATTGTTATTACTAAGGCACAACCAGCAGGAAAACCATCGGTCAAGCCTAATATTATCATCATTAATATGGATGATATGGGTTATGGCGATACCGAACCTTATGGTGCTACCGGTTATACTACACCAAATTTTAACCGGTTGGCAAAAGACGGCATGCGGTTTACTCATTTCTATGCCGCACAGGCGGTATGCAGTCCTTCAAGGGCGGCATTGCTGACCGGTTGTTATCCCAACAGGATTGGCATGAGCGGCGGTGCGTTGATGCCATGGAGTACAAAAGCACTGAGTCCATCTGAAGAAACGATAGCGAGCCTGCTAAAAAAAGCAGGCTATACAACAGCCATGCTGGGCAAATGGCATTTGGGATACAAGCCCCCGTATTTACCCCTGCATTTTGGATTTGATAGCTTTTACGGTATTCCTTATTCGCATGATATGTGGCCGGTCGATTATGAAGGCAAACCTATCGTTGATACGGCCAATTGGCGAATCAGGTTTCCACCACTCCCGGTATTGGAGGGTGACAGGCAAGTCGCAACCATCACCACACTGGAACAGCAGGCTGCATTAACGACAACACTTACCGAAAAAGCAGAACAGTTTATTGCAAAAAATAAACAACGACCTTTCTTTTTATACCTGGCTCATCCAATGCCGCATGTGCCGCTGGCAGTGTCGGATAAATTCAAAGGCAAAACCAAAACTGGTTTATTTGGTGATGTGATCAGTGAAATAGATTGGTCAATAGGAAGAGTGTTAGATGCATTGGAGAAAAATGATCTATCAAAAAATACGTTACTTATTGTCACCAGCGATAATGGCCCCTGGCTTTCCTTTGGTGATCATGCAGGCTCTGCCGGCGGATTAAGAGAAGGCAAAGGCACTGCCTGGGATGGTGGCACAAGAGTGCCCTGTTTTATTCGTTGGCCTGGTAAAACGGAAGCCGGATCTGTTTGCAGCCAGCTATTGACCAACATGGATATTTTACCTACTGTTATTGCTGCTGCCGGCGCATCACTGCCTCAGCAAAAAATCGATGGACTTAATTTTCTTCCGCTACTTACAGGTCAATCATCACAAACACCAAGAGAAGTGTTTTATGTGTATTATGATGTCAATAATTTAAAACTGGTCCGTTATAAAAACTGGGAGCTGGTGTTGCCGCATAAATCGCAGGCATATTCCCAGGGCACTCCGGGCAAGGGTGGTAAACCGGGGCCAACACCCATTGTTGATGTACCAATGGCCTTATACGATCTGGCGCATGACCCGGGAACCGTGTATGATGTGCAAAAGCAGTACCCTGAAATTGTAGAGCAAATGTTGAGATGGGTGGAAGAAGCAAGAACAGATTTGGGTGATGAATTGACCCAGCGAAAAGGTAAAAACCTTCGCCCCGCAGCGATGGTCAACTAATAAATATTCGATGAAACATTTAGAATAATCATAAATCAGAGATTGCTTATTTTCATTTATTAAAAAAACTATTACATGTCATCTAATCGCCGTCAATTTTTACAACAATTCAGTGGACTTGCAGCCGGTGCAGCGGGACTCTCTGTGCTGGGCCAGGATGTATTTGCTGCAGACGCCATGAAGAAATCATTCTTTGAAATTTCACTGGCGCAGTGGTCGTTGCATAAAGCCCTGTTTGCAAAAAAGCTGGACAACCTCGATTTTCCTGCTAAAGCAAAAAACGATTTTGGAATCAGCGTGGTAGAATACGTCAACCAGTTTTTCAAAGACAAGGCAAAAGATACCGGTTATCTCAATGAATTACTGAAGCGATGCAAAGACAATGGGGTAAAAAATCATTTGATCATGTGCGATGGTGAAGGCGAGTTGGGTGCTACCAATGATGCCGACCGTACGAAGGCGGTAGAAAATCATTACAAATGGGTGGATGCAGCGAAATACCTGGGCTGTGCCACTATCAGGGTGAATGCGGCCGGCAAAGGAACAAGGGAAGAAGTGGCCAGTGCTGCGGTGGATGGCCTGGGCAGGTTGGGTGAATATGCAGCCAAAGAAAAGATCAATGTGATCGTAGAAAATCATGGTGGCTATTCTTCCGATGGCAGTTGGCTTGCGGGGGTGATGAAACAGATCGGTAAGAAAAATGTGGGAACGCTTCCTGACTTTGGCAACTTCTGCATCAAACGTGAACCGAACAACTGGACCAATTGCCTTGAAAGCTATGACCGCTACCAGGGAACCAAAGAACTGATGCCATTTGCAAAAGGCGTGAGTGCCAAAAGTTATGATTTCGATGAGCAGGGTAATTGCATTGAAACCGACTATAACAAGATTATGAAAATTGTAAAAGACTCCGGCTTCAAAGGCTATGTAGGTATCGAATATGAAGGAAGTAAATTGAGTGAAGAAGAGGGCATCCGGAAGACAAAAGCATTACTGGAAAAAGTGATGAAGGAAATCTAATACAACAGCTTCATCTCCGCGGAACGCAAAGGAGCAAACAGCCCTTTGCGTTTTTGTTTTATGCCGTTGCAGTAACTTTAGGGAGGGGTTAAAAAATCAAAACTGGTAACCATGCAACTGCGAAAGTATCTGCAACCCATTTTTTTGAACCGTCGCTTGTTACTGACAACTGTTATATCGACAGGCCTGTTATTTTTTGGTATGACCGTTAATGCGCAGGAAAAAAAACAGCTCGTGCGGCTGGCAAAACTCCAGATCGATTCTGCTCAGTTGGAAAGCTATAAAACGGCGCTGAGGGAAGAGATCGAAGCCTCGGTTCGTCTCGAGCCCGGTGTGCTGACCTTATATGCCGTAGCGGAAAAAAATAAACCCAACCATATCACGATACTGGAAATTTATGCAGATTCAACGGCTTACAAAGCACACCTGCAAACACCTCATTTTATAAAATACAAAACCGGTACAAAGGATATGGTGAAGTCACTGGAATTGGTTGAAACCGTTCCTCTCATACCCGGCATGAAAATAAAATGACTAAAAATTGCCTCAATAAGAAATGGAGCTTGGAATTATTTTTTCAATGTCATAAAACGTGTTGCCTACGATATACGTTATGAAACCGGATTGCCGGGAGGTTATGAGCCGTTTGATTACCGGTTATTGAAGTAGCTTATTCACTGGGTTGGCTTGGGCCAAACCCCGAGACAGAGTTTGATTGTGGTAAAGGGAGAACCCCGGAAGGATGAAAGAACTAAGGCAGCTTCGGAGTATTTATTTCCTTGTCGTGCTAAAGTTTTTGCAGTATATGCTAAGTATATTCCAGCAAGTGTAACAATTAGACTCCAAATACACTTATTTTTTTTATAAAAGAAGTACCGTTAGACTTGGCTTTAGATATTACTTTTCGTTTCCATAATTTAAATCCAAGCTTTGGGGTGTTAGAGCTGTCGTTAAGGAACTCGCCAAAACGTTGCAGGATTATGGGTCGTGTAATGAATAAATGTAGTTTTCAGGTTTTGGTTGTAAAACTGCATTTTGGAAGGTACCTGTTTGAACTTTCCATATCCTTTCGGAACCAGGTTGACATAAGTGATTGTTCTATCTCCGCCTGTCGTCTCCACGTCAAAGCCACTCTCCAACGTACAATAAAAACGGTAAAGGTTCTTTGCCATGTAGTAGTACAGGTAATTGTCTTTAGTGGTAGAGCTGCGGCGGTTCCAGTTGGCGTCAGGATTAAGAATGAGGGGCTGGTTGTTGATCAGTCTGTTTCGCACTTCATCAATCCCTAACAATTCTCCCTTTTCGTTCATTACATAAGCATCATTGGTCGGGTCCATCCAAAGCCATTTTCTTAACTCAGTCGAAAAAACTGCATTGATCACATGGGCATCATGATCCATGTTCAGACTGTCTTTCGGCTGGCAGTATATCTTTCTCGACTTGAAGCCGAGCGCCAAAAAACAGTCGTTTAGTACGGTTGCCAATTCACCGCAGGACACACCAATGTTTTTGGCTTTTGTAACAGAAGCGATTTCAAATCCGTTTACTGCTTTAATGCCGCTTTCGTGTTGTCCGTCGTGGCGAATGCTGTTGTGCACCCAATGAAGAACATTAATAAACCTTGAAACTTCGTTACCGGAACCCGCCACAGAGTCAAGCTTGAATTGCTGGCGTAAACGCACCAGGTCGGGATTATCCGCTGATTGGTAAATGAAGGAAGGCACTTCAATGCTG
Organism: Terrimonas pollutisoli; assembly: GCF_029360765.1. Lineage (GTDB taxonomy): Bacteria > Bacteroidota > Bacteroidia > Chitinophagales > Chitinophagaceae > Terrimonas_B > Terrimonas_B pollutisoli. Next base: position 39,947 of record NZ_JARKNA010000002.1, read on the forward strand.
TCAGTTTTGGCAAACCGGTTATTGTCCTTTTTCAAGATGTACAGGTAATCGCCGGTTTCCCGCAACGGTTGAATAATCGTTTTAAATGTCTTTTCATTTCGGATGTTGTCCAAATCGCTGTCTTTTATGATATGCGAATAATTGGCGTATCCTGCCTTTACTGCTTTATCTAAACAAGTCAAAGCCATCTGTTTGTTCTTCAGCAAAGAGTAAGTACAGCTTAGGTTATAGTACGCATTGATGTAATAGGAGGCATACTGCTTTTGTCCTTCTTTGGTCAGGTCCCCATATCGTTTCAAAAACTCCTCCAGCAAGGAATTGTAGTGTCCGACGTCCTGCTTTTCGTATGCGGCAACAAAAAGGGTGTTTTGCTGCTTTGCAAAGGCGGCAAAATCATTATCGGAACTGGTTTGTCCGCTCGCAAACACAGTTATCAAAAAGAGTGTGGGAATAAGTAGAAGTTTTTTCAGTCTCATGTCAGTTAATCTTTTTTCACCTTGGGGGAGTGCACGACGCACCAACAGTCTAATTTATGTGATAATATGATACCAAAAATGGAGCAAATTAAAATCAGTGTTTTCGTGTTATACATTTTATTTTATCAGTTGCTGTGCCCGTCAACCGAAACCCAGGCCTCATCTTCCAGTAAAGGGCCGGTAATTTCCATCGGCCTGTTGCCGCAGGCAATCACCTCACGTACCGGCCTGTTCATAGAAATATGCCCGCTGCCATTGTTTAATTTATTTTTACGCTCACTGCTCAGCCCGTAAACGAGCCGGCCAATACCCGACCAGTAAATGGCGGCCGCACACATGGGACAGGGTTCGGCGCTTGTATAAATTGTGAAGGATTGCAGCGCTTCAAATGAAAAGGCTGAACAAGCCTCCAGCAGCAGCACCATCTCTGCATGGTTCAGGTGGTTTTTACCGGTCATGATCCCGTTTTTTGCCTCCAGGATAAGTTTTCCCGAAGGGTCTGCTAATACGCAGGCGTAAGGAAAATTGCCGGCTCTTTTAGCTTCTGCTGACAGTGCAAATGTGCGTCGTAGTAAAATGTGATCAGTTTCAGTTGTCATGTTCAGTGGTTTTAGATTGTACTCTTTTCAATTGCAGCGCAAGAAAGCTGATTGCTGCACCAGATCCAGGAGCGGATTGCACGGGCTGTATAAATTTTTGGATGAATTGGGATGTGCTCCGTTTCATGTGCCAGTGAGGACTGGTTGGATTATTTTCTGATGTATGGACATGAAAGGAGATACAGCATTCCGACGAGTCCCTCCGCTGATTTCCCTATATCCCGAAAGTTTCTGCCGGAGGAGACTCATCGGGAAAGAAGAGACCCCGGAATGACGAAAAGCTACTTGATCAGGTTTTCCTCCTAAAGCTTGTACTATCGAAATAAATATCCTTTACATGTCCTTGTCTTGTTTTGATCCGTATGATATCATAGTGCTTTGGCGACTTTTTTACGTGGGTCCTCCTGATTAACCCATAACCCGGATAATTATTAGCCAACCATTTGTATTCCTCGCTTAGTCCTGCGCTTTCACTTTCCACCATTAAAATAACCGCATTACTAAAAGAAGTGCCACCTCGTAATACGTCGTCGCGGGTTACTGCCGGTGAAGCTGCTTTGGTCGTTTTCTTTGGGGACGAACAGGCTCCAAGCAGAATAATAACAAAAAATAAAAGATTGACTGTTTTCATAAAATATGTATTACGCCGGGGTTGGTTTTCATATCGCATATGCCAGCTTTTACTACTGAATATCCACAATTTTTTACAGCCACAAACCTGGAATGGAAAAAACTTTTACAGCCCGATAAGTGTAAGATTATTATTAGTGATGGTTTTCGGTTTCTCGTTGAGTAAGGGCAGGTATGTGCATGCTTCCAGAGGAATATAAATATTCTTCTGCGTTATTTTATGAAACAGGTGTTGACAATTCTTCGGCAAGCTCAGGAGGATTTCTTTCTCATCACCGGGATTGATAACATGTAGAATATAAGTACTGGTACGAGGTTTCCTACAGTAGTGCGGTTGGTGATACTTCGTCAAAGTTTATCCCGGTGAATACCGGGACTCAGTACACCAACCCCGGCGTTCGGGGTGATATTTTTTTGGAAGACCAACAGGGGCAGAAAAACTGGTATAAGGGATTTTTATTTTTGCATAATTTTCTTTCTGTGCTTTTTGCCCCATTCCTGTATTGAAAGCAAAACGGGTTTTAAATCCTTTCCGTATTGCGTCAAGCTATACTCCACCGTTACGGGCACGGTTGCAAACACTTCCCGCTTAACCAATCCATTTATTTCAAGGTCTTTTAATGCATTGGTTAATGCTTTGGGCGATACGCCATTCAAGTCTTTCTCTAATTCTTTATACCGTTTTTTGCCGTGGCATAAGCTGAAAATAATGGGAAACTTCCATTTGCCCCCAATAATTTCCAATGCATCTGAAACAGGTTGAATTTCTATGAACTCATTGTTTTTTGCCATTGCTATACTTTTTTATAGTAAGGATATTAAAGCCTATTGTTGTAAAATGTATAGTAAAGGTAAAATAACTTTGTGGATCATTTTATCATTCAGTTTTAAAATAATAAAAATGAACACAACAAAATTTACAGCCGAAAACACGGCACTATTACTCATCGACCATCAGGTTGGTACGATGAAACTGATTAAAAACATTCCTTTGGAAGAGGTACAAAAGAAAACATTGGCATTGGCAAAAATGGCAAAAGTATTGAACATTCCTGTTGTGCTTACCAGCAGCCAGGAGTACGCAGCACAAGGCCCTTTATTGCCTGAATTGGCAAATATTTTACCCGATGCTTTTGAAAAAAGAATTAAAAGAGAAGGCACCGTTAATTGTTGGGAACACAAAGGTTTTCATGAAGCCGTACTTGCAACAGGAAAGAAAAACCTGATTATGGCAGGTGTAACCACCGATGTTTGTTTGGTTTTTCCGGCTATTAGTGCAGTAGAAGAAGGTTTTAATGTACAAGCAGTGATGGACGCATCGGGTTCACCATTTAACATGAGTGAAGATTTAAGCCAACAAAGAATGGCAAAGGCCGGTGTGGTTTTAACAGCTACCAATACGCTAATGGCAGAAATTGCACAGGATTGGGCAAGACCTGAAGGCGGAGAATTGTTAGGCATTTTATTTACAGATGTTTTGCCATCAATGGAATAAACAGAACGCTTCAAGCCTGTGCAAAAGGCTTGAAGCATCAAAAGAATATTATCATGTTAACTATTAACAAGGCGTCGGAAAGACAAAAAGCCGGACACGGAAATTTTAGTATCCAAATCGTAATTCCTGGGCGTAATATGGAGAACGGTGATTTGGGTTTTTATAATTTAGGCAGGTTTGATGATGCCCATCTTAAGCCCGGGGCATTTATAGGAATGCACCCTCACAGAAATGATGAGATACTAACCCTGATGCGAAGAGGAACAATGCTGCATAGAGACAGTACAGGCAAGGAAGTTGCTGTAACTCCACAAAACATTATGATGATGAATGCAGGAAGCGGTATTTACCACGAAGAAAGTATTCCTGCAGATAAGTACAATGAAGATGTAAGGTTGCTGCAAATATTTATACGCCCCGAAAATGAGGACAACCAGCCACAGGTGCAGTTTGCCAATGCCGGTGAATTGGTTCCTGATCATTGGCGGTTGGTTGCCGGCTTACAAAAAAGCAATGCCCCGCTTGAAATTAAAAGCAATGTTTTGGTGTATGATATGGATTTTGAAAATACCACTGTGAGTTTGCCCAAGCCTCACTTTAAAAACACTGCTTATTTTTTGTATGTATTTGATGGTGCAATAAATATTCCTCAAACAGCTTTGGAAAAAGGAGACAGCATCATAACAGACGATGAAAATATGCTGCTGCAGGTTGATGCAAAAAGCACAGCCGTTTGTTTCGTGATAGACAAAGATGCAGGTTATACAAAAAATGGAATGTATAGCGGTATGAGAAGATAAAATAAGTTATCAAATGAGAGAAAATATAACAATGAAAAGCAATACTGAGGGAGAAATACTTGGTGTTGCAGGAGGTAATTATCGGATTATTATTTCGGGAGAAGAAACGAATGGTAACTATGCGGTAATTGAAATGCTTGTACCACCCGGTGGGGGCCCGCTTCCACATTCACACCCGGGCACACAAGAATTATTTTTCCTTATAGAAGGTGAACTTGAATTTAAAACAGAGGCGGGCAGGCAAATTGTAAATGAAGGTGGCTTTATTAATATCCCTTTTGAAGGAGATATTCATTGTTTTAAAAACACATCAGATAAACTTGCTAAACTTTTATGTACTGTAATACCGGCAGGATTAGAAAATGTATTTAGAAAGTTAGGAACAGCAGCCGGATATGGTCAATTTCTTCCCGTTGCAGAAAATACTCCGGAACATGTAACACTTATCCAGGAAGTAGATAAAAAATATGGTTTAACAACCTACGCACAAGATTTTCTCGAATGAGGCAGATAAAGCAGGATTGCCTGCAGATATTGTGTTTTTTGTTTTTATGTGAAAATGCGTCATTAAAATTGCAGGCAACGATTGTATTTCCGCTAAAATACGCCACTTCGATTGCCAAATCATTTTTCTAACTTTTTCTTTTACCACTACTTATCAGAAATGGAACCTGGTAAAAGATTACGCTGAATACGACCATAGTAGTGCTTCATTCTTAATGGCACAAGGGTCCTACAGCAGTTCGGTTGGTGATACTTCGACAGGCCTGTCTGCCGATAGGCAGGCTCAGCACACCAACCTCGGCGTTCGGCGTGCTATTTTTTGGAAGACCAACAGGGGCAGAGCACAAAGGAGCCCTCTGTTGTATGCAGCCCTATTCTAGCTTACGTAGTCTCCCATACCACTTATCGCCATCTACTTCTGCTGAGTAATAAATAATATCTCCTTCAATTTTAAGGAAGGTCACCAGCATTACAGCGCCAGGCTGAAATGGAAAATCAGGAATTGTATTTGAAAGCATCACCATTTCATACTGGCAATCATTAACCCACTTAATTTTCGATTTTATGTAGTATTTGCCGTCTCGATGATACTCAGTGTGATTTTCCTTCTTTATTTTGAAATATGCTGTTGTATCCGGAATGTCCAAGTATTTAAACGTGCCCTTTTTTATAATTGAACAGTCCAAACTTTCATTATCGTCTTGGGCTAAAGCAAAAACAGTGACAAATGATAAAGTGAAGAATAGGAAAACTCGCTTCATGATGACTCTTTAAGGGTTGCTACCAACGTGTGTATTTACGCTAATATACGCTACCTTAATCCTACAAACAATTTTTCCAAGGCCTTCTTTAGAACCAATTAATTAAAAAACGCTACTACCAGTATGTAGCGCAAATACAACCCGCATTAATCACTTCCTTAGGGATAATATCAATAATGACTGAAGGAGAGAATGCTTTACAACGCTTCCTTTTTCTTATCCTTAAACTCCGACGGTGTCACACCAAACTTTGATTTAAACACCGTAGAGAAATAGCCCTGGGATGAAAAACCAACTCTAAACGCTACTTCGGAAATAGTTAGATTCTCTTTGGCCAGCAGGAACTTTGCTTTTTGTAACCGCACATTCAGGATATAATCATTCACATTATAACCAATCAATGCTTTTACTTTCCGGTATAACTGCACCCGGGAGATGCCAATCTTTTTACAGATATCATCCACCGCAAAATCTTCGTTGGATAAATTGTTTTCTACCAGTGCCGTGAACTCATTGATAAACTTCCGGTCGATTTTATTGGCTGAGTTAGTCTTTGATTCGGTTGGCAATTCACTGGTATAATGCTCCCGTAATACGGCGCGGTTCTTCAACAGGTTTTTAATCGTTTCTTCGAGGTATTCCAGGTTGAAAGGTTTTACAATAAATGCATCGGCCTGTGATTTGATACCGGCTATTTGTTCTGAAATGCTTCCCTTGGCGGTTAATAAGATGATAGGAATATGCGAAGTCCTTATGTCCTGCTTCAATGTTTCGGTGATCTGCAGGCCATCCTGTCCCGGTAAAAGAATATCGGAAATGATCAGGTCGGGAACAATATCAAATGCAGCTGTTATGCCTTTTTCACCATTGTCGGCTTCATGTATTTCATAACTTTCACCTATTCTTTTTTTCAAAAATGCCCGCAGGTCATCATTATCTTCTATTATCAAAATCGACCGGTCTTTTTCATAAGTACCATTTGTCTCTTCCTGTAGCTCTACGGGCTCCATATCCGTGGTGTATATCTTCACATCTTCATAGGTATGAATAAGCGAAGCTTTCTCAGCCAGTATTTCATCCGGGTGCAAATGTGCTTTGCCAATCGGAAGTTTTATTTCAAAAGCAGTGCCTTTATTCTTTTCGCTTTGTACCGTAATGTATCCATGGTGCAGATCGATCAGTTCTTTAGACAGAGACAATCCCAATCCGCTACCGCGAAAACTGGTTTGCCCCTGGTAAAACAATTCGAAAGCATGCGTGGTATCCATACCTATCCCCGTGTCTTCCACTTTGATCACAGCCATATTTTCCGCAGTGAGTTTGTCAATGGTCACGGTAATGGTTCCGTTTTCAGCCGTAAACTTAAAGGCGTTGGAGAGCAGGTTGAATAATACTTTATCAAGCATGGTCACATCAAACCATACATTCAGATCCTGCACCTTGCTGCTGATCTTATACGAGATGGATTTTTTTTGCGCAATGCCGCGGAAGGAGTTGGCTATTTCGAGCACGAATTCTGAAATATTATTTTCTGTCGTATGGAGCTTCATTTTCCCTTCTTCTATTTTCCTGAAATCCATCAGCTGGTTGATCAACCGCAAGAGTCGTATGGAATTTCGCTGGATAAAGTCGAGATTATTCCTGATAGTGAAATGAAGCTTGGGTGACGACAAGGTATCTTCCAGCGGACCCATGATGAGTGTAAGTGGAGTCCGTAACTCATGAGAAATATTGGTAAAGAAATTGAACTTGGCATCGGTAGCTTCTTTCACTTTAGCCATCAATTCGATCAACTGGTTGCGCTGGTCGGCAATTTCTTCTTTCTGCAACGCCAGTTTTTTATTGATCTTTTTATTTTCCTGTAAATAATAATAAAGGATACCACCAAATATTAAAGCGAGGGCCAGTGTAGTCGAAATCGCCAGGATGATATTGGTTTGGTTTTCGGTAATGGCAATTTGCTCTTCGATCTTTTTTTGCCGTTCATCGATATCGTCCTGCTGCGCCAGCAGTTTTTCATTTTGCAAGCGCATAATCCTGACATTGGTTGAGTCAATGACGGTGGTCGACAATTCGGTTTCTTTCTGGTAAGGCTTTTTTTCTAAAATATTAAACGCTGTTTGAATGGCTTCTTCGCCGCCGGTTGGATAAAGTATGGTTGCTTTCAGAATGCCTTTTTCCACCAGGTCGATACCACCATTTTCACCGGGCAGGCCATCAATGCCGATGATCTTTATTTGTTGATCAAGCCCCAGCTTTTTACATACTTTATAAGCAGCAAAACCAAGGCGATCGTTTTGAGCAAAGATCAAATCAATATTAGGGAGTGATTGCAGTTTTTCGGTAAACTGTTTTTCCCATTCAACCGGGTACTTGTCCCAATCGGCACTGAATCTTGGAAAGGCTTTTATGCCCGGGTATTTTTTTATTACATCAGTGAAGCCCGTATGCCGACCAATATCCGCTGATGAGCCTTTATCGGGACCGGCAATTTCGAGGACATTCCCTTTGGCTTTTAAAAGTGCAATAGCATAGGCGCCGGCATCTGAACCTATTTTATAATTGTTGGCACCGATAAAGGCGGTATAGTTTTTTGCCAATGTACTCCTGTCAACCAATATAACGGGGATGCCTTTGGCATACGCTTTTTCAATAATGGGCGCAATGGGTTCTGCTTCGGCGGGGATAGCGATCAGCAGGTCAACTTTTTCGTCAATCAATTCCTGGATTTGGGCAATCTGTTTGACCGCACTAAGGTTAGCATCTTTTACGATCAACTCTATTTCCGGGTGAAAGGACAGTTCTCTTTCTACTTCCTTTTGCATGGTCTGTCTCCAGGCATCGCCAAAAGTGCATTGAGAAAAACCGATGCGGTATTTTTTTTCCTGTTTGTGGCCGGAGCAGGAGCAAAGGAGAATGGATAAGCATAGGGCAAAAAACACCCATGGCTTTTTAATTATACCACTTTTCACCTCGCAGCAATAAGCAAACAGTCGGACAAGCATGACTGCAAGTTGATGTATTTTTTAGAATTCCCTTTCTAATAATGTTTGCCTTTGTTTTAATCCCGTTTCCGCAGGTGTTTTTGATCCACCCCGATGAGATTTTTTTAGAAAAAGCGGAGACAAATTTTGAAAAGACCTAAACAGGGTTTAAATAATTGCGTATTAAATATTTGAAAATTAATGGATTAATATTTTTTGACAGATTATACAAATTCAGATCATTTTGATACGATACTGAAAGGCAAATGGGGCTATCGGCAACCATATTTGTGGCAGAAATTATTGCCATATGAATAGAAGAAATGTATTTCTTTGGTCCCTGGTCATTGCCCTCGGCGGCTTCCTCTTTGGATTTGATACAGCAGTTATCTCCGGTGCCGAACAATCAATACAGAAATACTGGACCCTTACCACTGTCGAACACGGCTTCACTGTTTCCATCGCTTTAATAGGAACAATCATCGGCGCCTTATTGGGGTCGGTACCTTCCGACAAACTGGGTCGTAAAAAGACACTTTATATTATTGCTTTCTTATACCTGGTCTCTTCATTGGGTACCGCACTGGCCAACGATTGGTATGTTTTTTTGGCCTTCCGTTTTTTGGGTGGCCTCGGAGTTGGGGCTTCATCGGTTACCGCACCTATTTATATCTCAGAAATTTCACCGGCAGAAAGAAGAGGCAAACTGGTTGGTTTGTTCCAGTTCAATGTGGTGTTTGGCATCGTCGTCTCTTACTTTTCCAATTATCTTATCGGGCAAACAGGGGAAGACGCCTGGCGGTTGATGCTTGGAATACAAGCTGTTCCTGCTGCTATTTTCTTTTTCCTGTTGCGCTTTGTACCTGAAAGTCCCCGCTGGTTGATCATGAAAAAGGGCAAGGTGGAAGAAGCCCGGGAAATATTTAAGATCATCAACCCGGCTACAGCTGATAAAATAATCACCGAAATAGAAACTACGGATAAAGAAGAAAAAGCGATTCTGCAAAAAGATCCTTTGTTTTCCAAACGATATAAAACACCTGTGATGCTGGCGATACTGTTTGCGGTATTCAACCAGGTATCAGGTATCAATGCCATCATTTATTATTCACCCCGCATTTTTGAAATGACGGGCCTTGGTGAAAGTTCATCCTTATTATCAACAGCCGGGCTGGGCTTGATCAACTTTACGTTCACGTTGCTCGCCATGAATTTTATTGATCGCATTGGCAGAAGAACACTGATGCTGATCGGTTCATTGGGATTGATCTTCACGCTGGCGATGGTTTCGTATTCGTTTTACGCCGAAAGTTTTAACGGCTTCGCTGTTCCCGTATTCTTATTTATTTATATCGCCTTTTTTGCTTTCTCGCAGGGCGCCGTCATTTGGGTTTTCATTTCAGAAATATTTCCCAACCAGGTCAGGGCCAAAGGGCAAACCTTGGGAAGTACCACTCATTGGGTGATGGCAGCGGCTATTGCTTTTTCCTTTCCGTATCTCGCCGAAAAAGCCGGCGGTGGTCACACCTTTCTTTTCTTCTGTATCATGATGTGCATCCAGTTAATTTTTGTGTGGAAGATAATGCCGGAGACAAAAGGCAAATCGCTGGAGCAGATCGAGCACACATTGGTGTTGCATTAAACAGGTTTAGTAGTTAAAATCAAAAAACGTTTGATATGACCGATGCAAAAAAAATAGTTTGTTTTGGTGAAATCTTATGGGACATACTTCCTTCCGGAGCCGTGCCCGGCGGTGCTCCAATGAATGTGGCCTATCATCTTCGCAAACTGGGACTGGATCCGGGAATTGTAACCCGTGTGGGTATCGATGACCGGGGTAAAAAGCTAATTGACCTGTTGAATGAAAATGGTATAACCACGGATCATATTCAGTTGGACTACGACATTCCAACCGGTATTGTAAATGCTACCGCTAATGAACATGGCGAAATGCAATATGATATTGTTGCACCGGCTGCCTGGGATTTTATTGCGTTGGACGATGTTACCGTTGAACTGGTAAAAAGCGCCAGTCATTTCATTTTTGGCAGCCTTGTCAACCGAAACAGCACTTCCCGAAATACGCTGTTTGCATTATTAGAAACTGCACAACAAAAAGTGCTTGACATTAACCTGCGCCCACCGCATTTTAATCGCCAGTTGGTAGAAGATCTGTTAAGCAGGGCCGATATCATAAAAATGAATAGTGCGGAACTGGAACTGATCACCGGTTGGTTTACCAGGTATAAAACTATGACTGACCGGATCGCCATCATACAAGATAGATTCAAGGTGCCCCGCATTATTGTTACGATGGGAGGTGATGGAGCCATGGTAAATATAGAAGGTGAACTCTACGGGCATCCCGGCTATGTGGTCGATGTTGCTGATACCATCGGAAGTGGCGACTCATTCCTGGCTGCTTTTCTTTTCAAACAATTAAATAATTACGGGCCCAAAGAGTCGCTGGCCTTTGCCAGTGCCTTAGGTGCATTGGTCGCTTCTAATACCGGCGGCTGGCCCGCTTACGAAATAAACGATATACAAAAACTCGCTGCTTCACAAAGCGCTGTATTCATTCAATAACTAAAACTGCTGTCAATGAAAAAGAACAATGCTGCTTATTTCAATCTTTTGTCGGATGACCCGGTTTATCCCGGTTCTTCTATCATGCCTTCATCTGCTGTCACACGACAGGATGATCATGAACGCTTACTCACTCTGAACATGAACGTTACTAATTTTTTAAACTTTTAAAAATTGCCATTATGAGAAGACTGCTTTTCTTATTTCCGTTGCTGTCGCTGGCAATAGTTTCATTTGCACAGCAAAAAACCATTACCGGTACAGTCACAGCAAAATCGGATAAAACACCATTGCCGGGTGTTTCTGTTCAATCAAAAAACAAAACGGTGCTTACAGATGTAATGGGAAAATTTTCCATTGAAGCGGCGCCGGGTGATGATCTCACTTTGACGTATATAGGAAGAAAACCTGTTACACTCAAAGTGACCGGCGACAATCTGAGCTTCGCTGTTGAGATGGAAGAAGGTGTGAAGGAGGAAGATATTGTAGTAGTTACCGGTTACACGGCGCAACGTAAAAAAGATTTGACCGGTGCTGTAGCTGTTGTGGACCTGGCGCCGATTAAAAACAATAGTTCAGGCAATACCATGCAGGCCCTGCAAGGCCGTGTTGCCGGTTTGTATATTGAAAAAAATGGGGGCTCGCCCAATGGTAGTAACTCCCGGATCCTGATAAGGGGATCAAATACATTAGGTGTAAATGATCCGCTTTATATCATTGATGGAATACCTACCACCAGGCCCGAAGTATTTCAAAACCTGGATCCCGCTGTGATTGCATCGGTGCAGGTGTTAAAAGATGCGTCTGCTGCTTCAGTGTATGGCGCCCGTGCATCGAATGGCGTTATTATCGTTACTACTAAAAATGGCGGTAACACAGATGGTAAAGTAAACTTTCAATTCAACAGCAGTGTTTCTGCTCAGTCAGAAAAAGCATCCCGCTTTGATATGCTGAATTCTGTTGACAGGGGTAAAGCTTTGTGGCAAGCTTCTGTAAATGACAGGCAGGACCCTGCAGGTGCTTATGGTGAAATTTATGATTTCAGTTGGAACAATGATTTTGATAATCCTGTGTTGAACTCTGTAACTGTGAAGCCATTTGTTGGTGGCGATCAAAATACCCCGGCTGGCAATACCGACTGGCAGGATGTAATGTATAAGACAGGTTTTGTGACCAATAATAGTTTAACCGCTTCGGCCGGTAACAGGAATTCATCACTGGAAGTAAACCTGGGTTATTATAAAAATACGGGTATGTTGCGCTACACCGGTTATGAAAGAATGAGTGGAAGCATCAATGCCATCACAAGAGGATTTAATAACAAAGCTACATTTGGTGTCAACATCCGTGTTGCCAACTCCAATGAAACATTGGTATCAAGGGATATTGGTGGTGCATCCACTACAGGGTTAGCCGTTACATTGGCGCCAACGATTCCTGTTTATCAAAAAGACGGTGTGACCTTTGCAGGTGCATCCGGTGCAGGCTATTCCGATCGTAATAATCCATTGCACATGCAATTTTTATCAAGATGGGATAACGCCAACCGCTTGTCATCTTTTGGTAGTGCGTTTGTAGAAATACAACCCATCCGCAATTTGTTTTTCAAATCAACATTGGGTGCTGATTATGCTACTTACCTGAATAAAACAATCCTGCCAACTTTTACAGAAGGTGCATTTAACAGAACTACCAATAGCCTGACGCTGGATCAAAACAAATATTTGAGTTATACTTTTTCCAACACGGTTCGGTACAACTGGGATTTGAACAGCGACAATAATTTCAAATTCCTTGCCGGTACAGAGTATATTAAAACAGATCTCGATTATCAAAATACCCGGAAAGAAGGTTTCACTATTCAAACAGAAGAGTATTTCACATTGAGCGCTGCTACCGGCAATACCAAGGTTGCCGGTGGTTCAACTGGTAACCGCTTATATTCGTTGTTCGGTCGAATCGATTACAACTACGCTGATAGATACCTGGCATCAGTAACCCTTCGCAGGGATGGTTCTTCCCGTTTTGGTGAGGACAACCGTTATGGCTTTTTCCCAGCCGCTTCTGTGGGCTGGAGAATAGACCGGGAATCTTTTATGCTGGATAGTAAACTGTTTACTGAATTAAAACTAAGAGCCGGTATTGGTCGTGTGGGTAACCAACAGATTGGTGACTTGAGCCGCTTTGGCCTGTTTGCGACAAGATATGGAACAGCGCTGTCTGATTTGGTTGGTGGATTCTGGGAGCAATACATGAATATTGGAACTGCCTATTCACTGGCTGGTGGTAATACCGGTGTGTTGCCATCAGGATTTGTTCAAACACAGGCAGCGAACTCAAGGTTGAAATGGGAAACCACCGATGAAGTAAATGCAGGTGTTGATTTTTCGCTGATGAAAAATAGAATCTTCGGTTCGTTCGATTATTTTTCCAGGAAGACAACAGGTATTCTTATTACACCACCCATTGCATCAGCATTAGGTGAAGGACAGCAGAAAACAGTAAACGGAGCATCCAAAACCAACAGGGGTTGGGAGTTTGTGCTGGGTTATCGTGGTGAAAGAATCGGTGACTTTGCTTACAATGTGCAATTAAATCTTGCTCATTTCAGGGATAAGATCACGGAGTTGCCAGAGGCAGTACGTCCAGCTTACCCGGGTAATTTGGTTAACACGATCATTGGTCATTCGCAGTTTGACATCTTCGGTTACAAAACTGCCGGATTGTTCCAATCACAAAGTGAAGTAGATGGTGCACCTACACAGATCGGCGCCGGCCCCGGCAGGATCCGTTATGTAGATATCAATAATGACAAAGTGATCAATGATCTCGATCGCACCTGGATAGGTACAACACTTCCGGCTTTGGAATATGGTATCAGGATAGATGCGAACTATAAAAAATTTGACCTGTCCATATTCGGTTCGGGTGTGGCAGGAAGAGAAGGATTTGATGTGTACACCGTGTTTAACAACCTGATGAAAAGCAGAGAGAATGTTGGCCCTGGTGTATTCGACGGATGGACGCCTACACATACCAATACAAAAGTGCCTGCATTAACCCTGAAGGATAATAACAATGAAGGCCGCACATCCGACTATTTCATGGTAAGTACTTCCTATTTCAAAATGAGAAATATCCAACTGGGCTATAGCCTGGAGAAGAAATCTGTTTTTTCAAGACTGCGTTTCTTCTTAATGGCGGAAAACCTGTTCTGGTTTAAGAGTAAAGATCATTTAAGCCCCGATCCTGAAAGAATAGACCTGGGGCCAATACCTGTACCTAAGATTTACACTTTTGGTATCAATGCATCCTTTTAAGTAAATCAAAAAACGTAATCAAAATGCAAAAACGAAATATAATTGCTTATATAGCTTCAGGAATGCTGTTGTTCAGCTCCTGTAAAAAACAACTGGACTATGTTCCAACCGGCGTATTATCATCGGCAGATCTTACTTCTCCCACTGCGGTGGAGGGCTTGGTTACTGCAGCCTATGCCGGCATTGGTAATGGAGATATGATCGGCCCCATTTATAGCAATTGGGCTTATGGGAGTGTTCGTTCAGACGATGCGTATAAAGGGGGTGGCGGTACCGGAGATGTGGGTGAGATTGATGCGATGGAACATTACAATCTTGTTCAGCCGACTATGGACGCTTTTGTCTCGCGGACCTGGAAAAATTTATTCAAATCCATTTCACGGGCCAATGTGGCTTTGCGTGCTGTGAATGCATTATCGGATGCCGACTTCCCGCAAAAGAAATCAAGAGTAGCAGAGCTGAAATTTTTGCGTGCACACAGCTATTTCACGATGAAATTGTTGTACAAGAACATTCCCATCTTTGATGAGACTGCAACAGAAGAGGAAATTTTAAAAGTCTCCAACGATCTGACCAATGATGAATCGTGGAATAAAATTGCCGCCGATTTTCAATATGCAGTTGATAATTTACCGGAAACCCAGGCACAACTGGGTAGGCCCAATAAATACGCTGCACAGGCTTACCTGGCAAAATTAAAATTGTTCCAGGCCTACGAACAAAATGCAACGCACCAGGTGGTGAACATCAACCAGACAAGGTTGCAGGAAGTGGTTGACTTAACTCAGTCAGTTATTGCATCAGGAAAATATTCATTAAGCCCTGACATCGCCGATAATTTTTTACCCGAAACAGAAAATGGCCCTGAATCAGTT
The DNA here is from genome assembly GCF_029360765.1 of Terrimonas pollutisoli. Lineage (GTDB taxonomy): Bacteria > Bacteroidota > Bacteroidia > Chitinophagales > Chitinophagaceae > Terrimonas_B > Terrimonas_B pollutisoli. Next base: position 54,977 of record NZ_JARKNA010000002.1, read on the forward strand.
TTTGCAATCCAGTTTACTATTAACGATGGTACCACATCCGGCCGATTGAATTATGAAGATGGATTGAACTACCCGCATGGTGCGCCACAATATGGCTGCTGTGGTTTTCATGCCGGCAGTCAAAACCTGGTGAATGCACACACGACAGACGCCAGTGGCCTGCCCAACTTTACTACGTTTAACAATGGTATCGCTGATTTAAAAACAGCAACAGTTGATGTGAGGTTGGATCATACAGTCGGAATTGACGGGCATGTGTATAAATATGATAACACAAAATTGTTCAGCAACAGTTGGGTGCGTGATCCGGGTGTGTATGGCAATTTTCATACAATGCGTAATCAGCAACTGGCCAATAGCTCATCCTATTTCAAAAACGGACCATTTATGGGCGTCGCTAAAAACTATGATATTATTCGTTACGACGAAGTATTGTTGATGCAGGCAGAAGCTTATATAGAATTGGGTCAGCAAGATAAAGCCTTACCACTGATCAACCAGGTTAGAGCAAGAGCAGCGGCGAGCACCGGCAAGCTGAAAAAATTAGACGGTACGTTTGCCTCCAAATATAATGTACAGCCTTATCCCGCTGCTGGCTGGACACAGGCTTATGCCCGCCAGGCATTGCAGTGGGAGAGAAGATTGGAGTTTGCAACAGAAGGTCACCGTTTCTTTGACCTGGTAAGATGGGGCATTGCGGCGCCAACCTTGAATCAGTATATCGCTGTGGAGAAAACAAGAAGAACATTTTTGGCGACGGCTGTTTTTACAGCGGGAAGAGATGAATATTTACCCATTCCTCAATCCGAGATCACATTTACGAATGGATTGTATAAACAAAACCCTGGCTATTAGGTGTAATAAAGAAATAATGGCTAATTCATATTTTGGGGCAGCCGGAAAAATAGTGGTTTTGATATGCTGACCAGGGAAGCTCTTAAAACAACATTCGGTTTATATCACCTAACCTTAGTAGAAAGAATTATTTGAATGAATGAACCTTATTACCTTATTGGTTGAGAAAAGAGGCTTGCAATTTGCACAGTCCTGGAGAGGTTAAATTAGAATAATGTAATAAGGTCGGCGGTTTATGAATCATTTTTCTACTAAGGTTTAGTGGTGGTGTTGAGTAAGAAAAATTAAAATAAGCTTTTGACAACCTGCATTTCAAAATATGAATCAATCAACATAGCAACTAAGCAATCTTTGAGATGCCGGAAAAGATATTGGCTTTAGGTGGTTAGATTAAGGTGGATTTCAAAACAACAGCGATTTTGCATCACCTAAACCTTAATAGAAAGAAGTCACTTGAATGATTGAACCTTATTACCTTATTGGTCAAAGAAAGAGGTTGGCAATTTTGCACAGTTTTTGAGAAATCGGATAAAAATAATGTACTAAGGTTGGTAATTTATGAATCATTTTCTACTAAGGTTTAGTGGTGGTGTTGAGTAAGAAAAATTAAAATAAGCTTTTGACAACCTGCATTTCAAAATATGAATCAATCAACATAGCAACTAAGCAATCTTTGAGATGCCGGAAAAGATATTGGCTTTAGGTATTTATATTAAGCAGCTTTTTAGAAGCAACATCGATTTGCATCACCTAAACCTTAGTAGAAAAAAAGTTACTTGAATGAATGGACCTTATTACCTTATTGGTCGGGAAAAAAGGCTTGCAAAATTTGCGCAGTCTTTTAGAAATCGGATAAAAATAATGTACTAAGGT
>NZ_JARKNA010000002.1:56802-572456 GCF_029360765.1 Terrimonas pollutisoli
GTTGGTAATTTATTAATCATTTTTCTACTAAGGTTTAGTGGTGGTGTTGAGTAAGAAAAATTAAAATAAGCTTTTGACAACCTGCATTTCAAAATAGGAATCAATCAACATAGCAACTAAGCAATCTTTGAGATACCGGAAAAGATATTGGCTTTAGGTAGTTAGATTAAGCAGCTTTTAAAAGCAACATCGATTTGCATCACCTAAACCTTAGTAGAAAAAAAGTTACTTGAATGAATGGACCTTATTACCTTATTGGTCAAAGAAAGAGGTTGGCAATTTTGCGCAGTTTTTGAGAAATCGGATAAAAATAATGTACTAAGGTTGGTAATTTATTAATCATTTTTCTACTAAGGTTTAGTGGTGGTCTTGAGTAAGAAAAATTAAAATAAGCTTTTGACAACCTGCATTTCAAAATAGGAATCAATCAACATAGCAACTAAGCAATCTTTAAGATGTCGGAAAAGATATTGGCTTTAGGTATTTATATTAAGCAGCTTTTTAAAAGCAACATCGATTTGCATCACCTAAACCTTAGTAGAAAAAAAGTTACTTGAATGAATGGACCTTATTACCTTATTGGTCGGGAAAAAAGGCTTGCAATTTGCACAGTCCTGGAGAGGTTAAATTAGAATAATGTAATAAGGTCGGCGGTTTATGAATCATTTTTCTACTAAGGTTTAGTGGTGTTGCCGCAAGAAAAAAATAAAATAAAGCCCTGGACAGCCGGCACTTCGAAATGTGAATCAATCAACATCCGGTGTTTAGATATTGCGGTCTTTAGATGGATATATGTATAACTGTAGTTGAGTTAAACAAAAGAATCATGAAAATTTTATCTTTTAATCCTATAAGCATAACCGGGATGAAATCATTTCTGAAATACACTGCTCTCAGTTTCGTACTTGCTTCCTGCAGCGCTGTAAAAAATGTACCCTACAGCGAATACCAGGAACAACACCGGCCACAAATTCATTTTTCGCCAAAATCAAAATGGATGAATGATCCCAATGGCATGGTGTATCATAATGGAGTGTATCATTTGTTTTACCAGCATTATCCCGACAGCACAATATGGGGACCCATGCACTGGGCACATGCTACGAGTAAGGATCTCGTTCATTGGCAGCAACAGCCGATAGCTTTATATCCTGATAGTTTGGGCTATATTTTTTCTGGAAGTGCCGTTATGGATGTCAACAACACGTCTGGTTTTGGTAAAAATGGCAAGCCCCCGATGATCGCCATTTTCACCCATCATGATCCGAAAGGTGAAAAGAATGGCAGCATTGTTTTTCAAAACCAAAGTATCGCTTATAGTTTGGATGAAGGACAAACCTGGACCAAATATGCCGGCAATCCTGTTGTAAAAAATCCAGGTATCCGTGATTTCCGCGACCCTAAGGTGAGCTGGTACGAAGAAGGAAAAAAATGGATCATGACACTGGCTACACTTGATCATATCACCTTTTATTCATCCAAAGATTTAAAAAACTGGACAAAGGAAAGTGAGTTTGGAAAAGAGTTTGGTGCACATGGTGGTGTATGGGAATGTCCTGATTTGTTTGCACTTGATTATAATGGAGAAAAAATTTGGGTATTGCTGGTGAGCATTAACCCCGGTGGGCCCAATGGAGGATCTGCTACGCAGTATTTCACGGGCCGCTTTGATGGCAGCACGTTTACGCCTTTTCAAACTGATACACGTTGGATCGATTACGGTACGGATAATTATGCCGGCATCACCTGGTCGAATACCGGCGATAGAAAAATTTTTATTGGCTGGATGAACAACTGGCAATATGCCAATATCGTTCCCACGCAAACATGGCGCGGTGCGGCTACCATTGCCCGTGATTTACAGTTGGAAAAGATCGGTGACAAATATTTTGTCAGCTCCCGTCCCGTGAAAGAACTGGAAGTGATACAAACCAGCCCTGTGGTGTTGCAGAATATTGCTGCCACTAATTATGACCTGGTTGCTAAAACAGGTAAACCCAACGGGCCTTATGAGTTATCGCTGACCTCGGATGCTATTAAATCATACAGCATTCAATTTTCCAATGAGGCTGGTGAAAAATTGATAGTAGGTTATGACAAGGCGGCCAACAACTATTTTATAGATCGTACACAATCGGGTATTATTTCTTTTGAAAAAGGATTTGCCGCCAAACATGTGGCGCCACGAATAGCGGCCGGTGATAAAACGGATCTCACGCTGTTATTGGACAATGCCTCTGTCGAATTGTTTGCCGATAAGGGTCTCACCGTGATGACGGATATATTTTTTCCCAACGCACCCTACACAAGAATTCAAATTCAAAGCGATGGCCTGCTTGTGAAAGAACTGAAATATGTGCCATTAAAATCAATCTGGAAATAACATGAAAAATATATTGAGCTTATTAATAGTGATCGGTTGTTCCATTACGAGTTGGACACAGGAACCCAGTAAAAGCATTCCGGCCTTCCAATTTACGACGCTGGATGGTGCGGTGTTCAGCCCAACTAATTTGACGGCGGGTAAAATGTCTTTCTTTGTTTTTGTGGACACTGATTGCGACCATTGCCAGCATGCTATGCAATACATCAACCAGCATCACCAGGAATTTAAGAAAGCGGCGGTTTACCTGGTGTCGATGGCGAATCCGGCAAGGATCAATGAATTTATGAGCAAGTATGGAAAGAACCTGGTCAATCAAAAACATGTGGTGTTGCTCCAGGATACCCGCTATGATTTTATCAGTAAGTTCAAACCACAGAAATATCCCGGGATGTTTTTATACTCGGCGGATAAAAAACTATTATTATACGGGGATGATGAAAAGAAGATAGACCAGTTTTCAAAAAGAATTAAGGTGGGGTGAGGACATATTCCTCTGTCAGCATTGCAGAAAAGGACCGGGGGCTTATGTTCAGGTCTTTCCCTGTTCGTCGGGGTCGGCTTTGGTCAAACTACGGCACAACACTTACGTTGTTCGGACAGAAAAGGATGCCGGGAGGAAGAAATGCCGCATCGAAGTTGTCTCCTTCAATCGCAATAACGATCACCTAAAAAACAAGGCATTTGATCAAGGATAACGCTGACCCAAAACCAGGCAAGCAAGGTCAATATGACAATCCTTGCAAAAAGACTAAGCGTTAGCCTGGGTTTATTTCCTAAGCTAATCTTCCGCACTACAGGCAGCAGGGTGAAGATGAATAGTACCGGCAAAAGCCATAACAGTATAAACAACGGAAAGGGAAAATCTTCGTTGAACTCCCGCCGGTTGATCAGTTCCAGGGTTATGAATGGGAGCACAAGAAAGAAGCTGATAAGTGCCGGTGCCCGAAACGTTGTGAAGATATTTTTCATAAACTACGTTTGTGTAGTTAGTAGAAATGTTGCTGCTGGATACGGGTTACGTGTACAAATATCCGAAGAAACTAATCCATGGAAAAACGAAATTCGGAATGCACCCGGAAATTCTATTGCCATTCATAACTACGGTTTTTCTTTCTTAACACGGGATACTCGTTGCATTGTAATGCTGACCTGTAAAAGAAATTTACGACGCCTGTATGGGGGCTGGCTGCAGTGCCAGTTCCTCTTTTTTGACTGGCAGGTATTTCTTCAGGCTCATAAACGGCTTTTCTATAAATCGCCATAGCAGCCAGGCTACCAAAATAAGTATCACCAGGTTTTCTGCTACCAGGAAAAAGACCCGATAAGAATCCAGTGAAGCAGGCAGCCGGCTGTTGATCAACCAATCGAGCGGCTCTTTTGTATAGACTGGAACCAGGGGATGAAATAAATAAAGTCCGAAACTTATTTTGCCGACAAACGACAGTGCCTTGCTATTCAGCAGGAGCATTCGATTCGCTGTTCCCAGTTTGTCCCTGTACATCACGGCAGCTATCAGCCAGGCTGCCAGTACCGAAACCAATGTACGCTTCAATACAAACGGTATGCCCGTAACAATAAAGAGCAGCAAAATAATGATACTGGCAATACCGGCAGCTCTTATAAAGCGATAAGCCTTTTCCAGCATCAGCGGACGGTCATTAACTATCCATGCCAGCAGCGCACCCATACCAAGAGAATCGAAACAATCCGTGGTAAGAATAGTGCCAAACTCAGAGAAGCCTGTAAAAAAATGACTGACAATGCCGGCAACAATAAACAGGCTAAAAACATGCGGCAGGTAGCGACGGCTGCAGAGCAATATAACCCAGGGCCAGAGAAAATAGAACTGCTCCTGCACCGATATGGACCACAAATGTGCCGTTGCATGATCCCATTCCCCGATGGAATAAAAATAAAAATTGGATGTAAACGTAAACAAATAAATAAAGCTGCTTTTATCGCCGCTGCCGGTCAGCAGCAGGAAAAGCAACGTTAGAAAATACAATGGGAAAATGCGAAAGGCCCTGCTCAGGATAAAATTGCGGAATACAGTAAACTTACTGGCGCCGGAAGCTATATTCTTCTGCGCCCGAAGCAGGATGCCGGTTATTAAAAATCCGCTCAGTACAAAAAAGACATTTGCACCCAACGGGTACATCGAAAGAAAATCAGTAACGAGGCCCAATGGTGTGTGGTGCATCATCACGAGCAGAATGGCAATAGCCCTGATACTGTCCAGTTGTTTGATCCGGTTCATACCTAAAACTTTTAAACGATGAAAAATGTACAAGGCAAGCTATCATTATCATTGGCAAGGGATGCTGCGGCAAATAGAATCAGAAGGTATGCGGAATGAGGAAAGACCGGCGATTACAAATTTCCATTAAGGGAAATGCTGCCATTCAAACATAAGCAAAAAATGTGGTTTTAGTTAGGGTGAGAAATTTTGACGAAAAAAATACTTTGGATGAAACTCTCACGGCCTGCCCGATTGGCTGCCGTTTTTATTTAGCAGAATACCTCTCGTCAATTTAAATTTAGTGCATAAGTTTCCTTTTGCGGGTCCTTCGGGAAAGCAGGCGGCCGTTGTTGCGTGTTTGGCATGGGTGTGTGAATGCAGGACACCAACAACCGAAATGAGGAGGCCATTCTCCGTTTATTACATTGATTGCTGTAACAAGTAAAGATTATACCATTTAGACAGTAATTTAATCTTATAGCTATGGTATAATACCGACAGACATTGTGAACCACCAATAATATGATTCTAATGTCTCGTCGGTATTAGTGTCCTATACCAGCTTTGTTGGTGATTGGCCTCGCACAAGGCCTGGCGCAACACACAACAAAGGCGGTTTACAGGTTGGGAACACTGACACAGGCGAAAAAAGAATTAAGGCGGGGTGAGGATCGTCAAAGGACGAAGTATTTAACATTAGTAAGAACCTCTTTAGTTGCCGATAAAAAGAAACTTACTTTGGCAGGCGCTGACTGCCGTATTGAATGGACCATGTAGAAATAAAAGAAAGGAAAGTATACTTCTTGTATTTTCTTTCTTCAATAATAAAGAAACGGTCTCACCGGGGTTTGGCCCAAGCCAACCCCGGTGTATAGGCCTCTACAACACTCTATAATCAAAAGGCTCAAAGTTTTTTACTATGCCTGTCTCATAAAAAGAAGCACTGCTATGCTCATATGCTGTGTAATCGTTAACCAGCTTCCATTTGCCACTGACGGGGTTGTGATGTATGTAGTTTAGTTTCTGGTTAAAAAACTTTTGATTGTAAATGCCTTTGGCATCAAAGGAATCCGTAAATACTTTATGCAATTGTCCTTTCTTCTTTTCTCTTTCCGTTACACCATCGGACAGGTACTGTAAGATGGTTAACTCGTTTAAATGTGTTAGCCTCGTTATTATTTCATAAGCGATAAACCGTTTGGCGTTTCCGATAATTTTGTTCAGGTCAAATCCGGCATTTGGGAAATAGAGTATCGTATGCACATGGTTTGGCATGATTACATACGCTACCGTGCCATATCCTTGTTCCTTTAAATGGGCAAACCATTTATATACTGCATCATATCCGTTTGACTTGTCTATTAGCGGCAGCCAGTTATAACAGGTAAAGGTGCAGAAATACATTGTGGTGGTATCATCATGCTTCCATCGAATGGCCATTATTAAAAGTACGAAGTATCCTTATTCGCCGGGGTTGGCTTGGGCCAAACCCCGGCGGGACCATTCACTTAGTTCGAAGAGAGGGAGACCCTGGAAGGACGGAAATAAAATAATACTGATATTTTCATCCGGGAAATAAAGAACCAGGCTTGTGAAATTAGTGATAGCGCCGCTGTGTGTTATGTATCTTTTGCCATAAAGCGAATCTATTGCCCAGCCAAAACCATAATTACCTTTATTTGGAGTAAATGCCTGTTCCCATGAACCGGGAGTCAGTATCTGCTGGTCTGGTATTGCTTTAATCCATTTATATAAATCTCCCGCAGTACTATAGATGGCTCCTGCGGCATATAGAACTGTTGAATCCAGGTCAGCAGCTTTCGTGTATCTTCCTTTATAAAAAATACTATACCTGTTGCTTTGAATGGGCTTGATAAATTCCGAAAGTCAAATCCGGAATGTATCATCTGTAAAGGATTAAAGATTGTGTTCTCCTGCTTCTGTTTTCTTTTACGGTTAAATAGCAAGGGGAAATGCGTAAATTCATTTTTGTATGAGACGCCTGTTATACATACTATCATTCTTTGCTTTACCAGCTAGCTCTTTTTCCCAAGATCACCAGGAACTCAAGGCGACGGTTGAAACAATGGCCAGTACCTTCAACTTCCAGGGCGACACATTAGCGGGTGCAACCTGCTTCCTGGTCAATAAAGACGGGCAACAATACTTTGTCACTGCAGCACATCTTTTCAAATCATCTCATAAGTCTGGCGATACAGTTCTTGTCAGGATGCTTATTCAAAATGAATTGAAACCTTTCGATGCTACAGTTTATTTCCATGCCAACAAAGATATTGATATCGCCGTTTTCAAATTGTCAGAGAAGGTAACGCAGTCTATCAAATTATTAGAGAACGTATCACAAGGTCATGGCATTTCACTGGATACTACGCTTGTGGGTTTCGGTATGCCCGTTTTCTTTTATGGATTTCCCCTGACCAATATGGGAACAGAGGCCCTGGGAATAAAATTTCCGTTAGTAAAGAAGGCGATTGTATCGGGCGTGGTGAAGTACAACCGTGTCGAGGTGCTCGTTTTGGACGGGCATAATAACGTTGGCTTTTCGGGAGGGCCCGTAGTGGCGTATGACAGCAACCTAAAAAAGATGTGCACTATTGGTGTTGTATCCGGCTATTTCTCCGAAACGAAAAATGTAGAATATAAGGGGGACAAATTATCATTTGACGAAAATTCCGGCATTTTGCTGTGTTACGGGCGGCAATATGTTGAAGAGATACTGGCAACAATTGAAAAGCCTTCGTCGATGAAAAGCAAAAAATGATTTCGTTGATTTATCAATTGAAGTAGAGTGATGTTGATACCGCCAACATTTCCTCGCAATAACTTTATTGCACCCTTAAAGGAATAAAATAAAAGACATACTTCAAACAGGAACTATCAGCTAAATTGGCTACATAAATATACACCACGCATGGTATACGGCGATTGAAGTAGCAAGTAAAGATTAATGTCCTATACCAGCTTTGTTGGTGATTGGCCTCGCACAAAGCCCGGCGAAACACACAACAAAGGCGGTTTACAGTTTGGGAACACCAACGAAGGCTAAACACCAACACCGGTGGCGTTCGGTTTGTTGTTTTTGGGGAAGACCAACAAAGGCAACAAAATCTGTTATCTTATACAACATCTTTGTTACCATTGAATTTTCTCCAATGGAAAGAACGACAAAATCAACTCCTAAAAATTGTTTGGGAGTAGCTTCTTCCTTTTTTATTATATTTCTCATATTCTTTAAAGTCTAAAGTTTACGTGTTATAATTCAAGTTCCATTTGAATATTTGAACGTTCATAGGGAGTAGCCCGGCCTGCAATTTTTTTAAAGCCTAATTTGTAATAAAGATTGATGGCAGGCTTAAGAATAGTATTACTTTCCAGGTACAACCTTTTAGCATTTTCATCGAATATGGTTTAATGGTTATTGATTTTTAACCAGGAATCCCATCGAATAGAGGAAACTTTGGTAAAAAAATTGAAGATGTGCAATCTGGTTTAATTTTAAACTAATAGTAAATACTTATAACTCAATTATTAAGTAAACGCCTCAATTCCACCGATTTTACGATCTTTATCACAGCATTTGTTTTTAAATAGATTTTACTCCACTAAGGTTAAGGTAGTCCCTTCTTATTGACAGTGGCTTGATTCGTAGCACTACTTATCAGAAAACTCCGTATGGAGAAACAGTATTTCTTATATACATGGTGAGGAATGGCTTTTATTAAATCGGTTTGAATTTTTTGCTTTATACGGTTGCCACCCGCATACATTCTTACCATTGTTTGAATCCGACCCCGTGTTTTGCCATATTTTCAGACCTGACTTTAATCAAGTAAAATATATGAGACAGATAATAGAGTTTTTTAAAAGGCTTTTCGATAGCGGCGACTGGCCACCACGGTGGCATTGTGGTCGCTGGACTGAATTTCACGGATGGCTTTATATTATCAGTGACCTATTAATATGGACAGCCTATTTCACCATCCCAATTGTGATTATCAGGTACATTTCAAAAAAGCAGGGAATACGGTTTGTGCGATTGTATTTTTTATTCGCTGCATTTATCCTGGCCTGCGGAGCTACACATTTTTTAGATGCTGTAGCGTTTTGGATTCCTGCTTATCGTCTTAATGCCCTGGTACGTTTAATTACCGGGGTTGTTAGCTGGATCACGGTTTTTTACGTCGTCAGGGTTCTCCCCTCTGTCTTTTCATTAAAAACACAAAATGAACTGGAAGCGGAAATAGAGCAACGAAAAAAGGCCGAACAGCAAAGCCGTGAAAGCGAAGAGCAGATACAAACTATTTTCAATGCCGCTCCCGATGCAGTGATTGTGATTGACCAGGATGGCCTTATTGGTAGATGGAATCACAAAGCTGAAACTCTTTTTGGCTGGAACGCAGATGAAGTGATAGGTAAACTTCTCAGTGAAACCATTATCCCTCTGCGCTACCGTGAGGCACATAAAGCAGGTCTGCAGCATTTCCTAAAAACAGGCGAAGGGCCGGTGCTGGGCAAATCAATAGAAATGCATGCTATCAATAAAAAAAATATTGAATTTGATGTGTCACTGAGTATTTCTCCTACTCTTGTCGATGGAAAATATCTGTTCATTGGATTTGTCCGTGATATAACAGAAAAAAAAAGAGCGGAAATACAAATTCAAAAACAGAAACAGGACATCCAGGACTTTATAGACAGCATGTCAACGCTTAGTGTAAAATTATCTACAGATGGAAGAATTCTGATGATAAATAAAATTGCATTGCAGGCATCGGGGTTATCCATGGAAGAATTGCTGAAGATTAATTTCACAGAGGGACATTGGTGGACATTCGACCCCGAAGTTCATTCACGGGTGCGTGATGCATTTAAAAAAGCCAGTTCAGGTACAGCCATTAATTATGATGAAAACATTTTTGTTTTTGGTCAGGTACTTACTATAAATTTCAGCTTAATTCCCATATTTAAGACAACCGGCAGTGTTGATTATATTGTTGGAGAAGGAAGAGATATTACCGCACAGAAAAAAGCTGAAGAAAAAATCAAGGAGAGCGAAGAAAAACTTAGCATGCTTTTCAATTCGATGGATGAAGGGTTTTGCATTATTGAGATGATTTTCGATGAGCAGAAAAAACCGGTTGACTACCGTTTTTTGGTGATAAATCCATCTTTTGAAAAGCAAACCGGGCTCCGTGATGCTGTCGGCAAGCGTATGCGTGAATTTGCCCCCAGCCACGAAGAACATTGGTTTGAAATCTATGGAAAGATTGCGTTGACAGGCGAACCAATTCGATTTGAGAATCGTGCTGAACAATTGCACCGGTGGTATGATGTTTACGCATTTCGTTTCGGAGAACCGAAGAACCTGCAAGTCGCAATTCTCTTTAACGACATTACCGAACGCAAAAGGACGGAAGATACAATCAAGCAACTGAACCTGGAACTGGAAAAACGGGTAGAAGAGAAAACAAAAGAAGTAATACAAAATGAAAAACGCTTTCGGGCACTTATTGAAAACAGTAGTGAAGCCATCATCGTGAGTGACCTTGAGGGGAATCGTATTTTTGTTTCAGAGGGAATCGAACGTATGCTGGGCTATACCCCACAGGAATATATGAAGCTCAATATTTTCGATATGGTGCCGCCTGAGGAAGGTCATTCTCTTCGCCGGGTGTTACAAAAAATAGTTGACAATCCCGGGGAACCTTTCACGATCAATGTCCACGTACAACATAAGAACGGTTCATGGCGCTGGATAGAAGCAGCGATGGCGGGATTTTTTGATGTACCAGGTTTGAATGGAATCGTTATTACTTATCGGGATGTTACCGGGCGTAAAGAAGCCGAAGATAAATTAATGATAAGTGAAAATCGTTTTCGCTCCATCATCGAACAGTTTCCTTATCCCGTAGTTACCTACACTCCCGATGGATGCTATATCAATGCAAATAAAGCATGGGAAATAATGTGGCAGGAAAAAAGAGAGCAGATAGAAGAATATAACATTCGCAAAGATCCTCAATTAATAGGCTCTGGGCTTTCAAAATATGTAGAAAGAGCATTTGCAGGAGAAGTTGCAATTTCAGAACCTTATTTATACGACCCTGCCCTAATTGGCCGGACCGGCAGAAAAAGATGGGCGCAAATGACATTGTATCCTTTAAAAAATGCTGACGATGACATACTGGAAGTTGTTCTAATATTGCAGGATGTAACGGAAAACAAAGAAGCTGAAGAAAGCCTTCGTAAAAGTTTCAAAGAAATTTCAGATTATAAATATGCGCTCGATGAGTCGTCCATTGTTGCAATTACTGATCAAAAAGGAATCATCAAATATGCCAACGAAAACTTCTGTAAGATTTCTAAATACAACGTTAATGAACTCATTGGACAAGATCACCGTATAATTAATTCCGGTTATCATTCAAAGGAATTTATTCGAAGTATATGGGTAGCCATTGCCAATGGAAAAATATGGAAAGGGGAATTAAAAAATAAGGCGAAGGACGGCACTATTTACTGGGTAGATACGACAATAGTTCCTTTCCTGAATGAAGATGGTAAGCCTTATCAGTATATCGCCATAAGAGCAGATATCACTGAACGCAAACAGGCGGAGCAGGCATTGCAAGAAAGCCAGCAACTACTGTCGGCCATTATTGATAATTCGACGGCGGTTATTTATGTTAAGAATCTGCAAGGTCAGTATTTGATGGTGAATCGTCGTTTTTCCGAATTGTTTCATCTTAATCAGGAAAATATTCTGGGTAAAACAGATTATGATTTTTTCTCGAAAGAGGAGGCTGATTCATTTCGACGTGTGGATGTGCGTGTAGCTGCGGCTGATCATGCCTTGACAGAGGAAGAAATGGCGCCGCATGACGATGGCCTGCATACATATATCTCGGTGAAAAGCATCCTGCGGGATAATATGGGCAACCCTTACGCCATTTTTGGCATTTCTACTGACATTACCGAACGGAAAAAGGCAGAAGAGGCGATTCTTCGGGCCGAAGCGAACTACCGTGAAATATTTGAAAACGCAACAGATGCCATTTATGTCCATGAAATGGATACAGGAAAAGTTATTGAAGTAAACCAACGAGCAGTTGAAGTGACCGGCTATACAAAAGAAGAGCTGCTAACCAGTGACCCTAACGATTTTATTACTAGTCACCCGGATTATAATCTTGAAAAAGCTTTGGGTTATATTCAAAAAGCTGCAACCGGACAACAACAATTTTTTGAATGGCTGGGCAAAAAGAAAGATGGATCATTTAACTGGTTCGAAGTAAACTTAAAAAAAGCTAACATAACCGGGCAGGAACGTATACTTGCATTCTTTCGTGAAATAAACGACCGGAAAAAAGCCCAGTTAGAAATACAAAAGCTGAATGAAGGACTGGAACAAAAAGTAATGGAACGAACGACTCAGTTAGAAACAGCTAACAAGGAATTAGAAGCGTTTTCGTATTCCGTTTCTCATGATCTCAGAGCGCCGCTTCGTATCATCGATGGATATACAGGGATAATTGTAAGTGATTACGGCAATAAACTGGATGAAGAGGGGAACAGGTTACTTGGAATTGTCACAGAGAATGCCCGCAGGATGGGTCAGTTGATTGATGACCTGCTCAATCTTTCCCGGCAAGGAAGAAAAGAATTAAATTTTCTTCACATCAATATGGCCAAATTGGTAGAATCAGTTATTGCAGAACAGGATATTCCAAAAGCAAACAACTTAATGATACAGGTCGGGAGTCTTGAACCCGCACTTTGTGACAGCAGTCTAATACGTCAGGTCTGGGTCAACCTTATTTCCAATGCCATTAAATATTCCGGGACAAGAGATCATCCGAAAATTGAAATAGATTCATTTAAAACTGCGAATGAAATCATATATAGTATAAAAGACAACGGGGTGGGATTTAATATGAAATACGCAGATAAATTATTTGGCGTATTTCAGAGATTACACAAAATGACAGAATTTGAAGGAACAGGAGTGGGACTTGCGTTGATGCATAGAATAATCACCCGTCATGGAGGCAGGGTGTGGGCGGAAGCAGAAGTGGATAAAGGGTCAACTTTCTACTTTAGCTTACCTGTTAATTCAAACAAATATCAAAACAATTAAATAAATAATATGGCAGAACATAATCATGTTGAAATTCTTTTAATAGAAGATAATCTTCATGAAGCTGAACTGACTATCAGAGCCCTGAAAAAACACAACCTTATTGATCGGCTGAAGCATATTGACGATGGTGCGGACGCCCTTGATTTCATTTTTTGCAACGGTGCATATTCAGATAGGTTGAATTCACTAAATCCTAAGCTTATTCTTCTTGATCTTAAGTTGCCTAAAGTTGGAGGTCTGGAAATACTCAGACAATTAAAGGCCGATGAACGGACAAAAATGATTCCTATCGTCGTTCTCACTTCTTCGAAGGAAGAAGAAGATGTTATTGAAAGCTATAAACTGGGAGTAAATAGCTATATCGTTAAGCCTGTCAATTATGAAGCATTTACCCAAGCCGTAGCCGAATTGGGATTATATTGGATACATCTGAATCAAAATCCTTATTCCTGAAATAAAACCACTATAATTGCCGACGAGGTGGGACTTAAATCTGATCCCGAATTTCGTTCCGCATTTGTGGGCTATATTGAGTCGGGTACCCGAATTGCGGTCATCAACTCTCAATTATCCGAAAACCTGATAGCACAGCACGAGCCAAATCCAAAACTGTCAGATCAAGTACTAACTATTACAGTTTAGAATTCTTCTTGTATTATTTCGCTGTTGCACGCTGCTCCTGCGACCATACCTGCTGATACAGCAAGAGCGATGTCTCTTGACGGATTGGAATTGTCGCCACAGGCAAAAACTCCGTATATGGTTGTCTTGTGGGACGCATCCACTTTTACAGCACCCTTCTCTGTCAGCTCACACCCTAGTTGTGCAGGAATTTCAGAGTGTTGTATGAGTTCTGGTCTTGCATATATTGCTGTTATAGAAGTTTTAGAATTGTCTGTAAAAACTATGTTTTGAATTTGCCCGTTAATATGCTCAAAACCATCAATTTCTTTTTCAACAATTGGGATTTTGTGTTTTCTCAATTTCTCAGTCTGATCCTTTGTTAGCGTTGATTTTCCATTTGTGTAAAGAGTTAAGTCTTTTGTCCAATTGTTAACCAACCTTGAAAATTCAAAGCCATAATCTCCATTGCCCAGGATTCCTGTCTTTTCATATTTTACTTCGTAGCCGTGACAATATGGACAATGAATTACGGAAATTCCCCAACATTCTGAAAAGCCTTTTATATCAGGAATTATATCGCTTAGTCCTGTGGCGAGTATTAGTTTCCTAGAGTAAAATAAGTCACCCGCCTGGGTTTTGATTTCAAATCCTTTCTCTGTTTTTACTCCTTTTACTGCTAACCCACTGTGAAATTTTACGGTTTTGTACTGACTAACCTGCTCCTTTGCCAATGTCGCAATTTGCTTTGGTGTCTTGCCGTCTTGTGTTAAGAAATTATGCGAGTATGGTGTTTGTTTATTGCGGGGCTTTTCGCTATCAATAATTAAGACGTTTCTTAATGCTCGTCCCAAACTCATTGCTGCCGAAAGTCCTGAATAACTTCCGCCAATTATTATTATTTCAAAGTTATTATTGTCAGGCATATGATTATAGTTTATCAAGGCCGTTGATGGAAAAAGAGAACGCAAACGGTGTCAAAGTGAGTTCACTCTTTTTTATTAGTTGTCTTCTTGTAAACTTTTCTGACGCTGGTGATTGGTATCGTCCGTTAAAGTAGCACACAACCGTGTGTATTTACGCTAATATACACTATGAAAATACCCAAAACAATTTTTTCGCCGGGGTTGGCCGGGCCAAGCCCCGACGGGACCGCTTACTTAGTTTGAAGAAGAGAAGACCTCGGAAGGACGGAAAATGAGGAAGGGATTAGTGTCCTATACCAGCTTTGTTGGTGATTGACCTTGCACAAAAGCCTGGCGCAACACACAACAAAGGCGGTTTACAGTTTGGGAACACCAACACAGGAGAAAACTATCAAAGGTTCCGTACAACCGAGGCTTCATCGTTGGTGCTGCGCACCCGACGAAGCCTCGGTTGTTTTGGCTATAGTTTTTACCTGATGCGTACAAAGTCTTTTCGTGATTTTAGATATTTGTCACTATTCAAAAAAACAACAAAAGATTCTCCCATATAGGGAATTTCCTGTTTTCCCAATGCCATAGCTTGATATTGCAACGCTTCCAATAGTTCAACCCAATATCTAATGATTTGTGCTACATAAAATTGCCTTAAGCCACGAACCGCATTATTCATTCCAGTCAAAAAGCTTGCATTTTGAATTGAATTGATGGGTTTATTTCTTTCACTCGTATGTATAATATGAGCAAACGAGCCAAGTAATTGTTGGGCAATTTGCGCATTTCTTTCAATCTCGTCTCTTTTTCTTGAAGAAACGTTTTGCTTAAATAATACCATATCTATTCTTTCGCTCCATTCTGAAATAGGATCGATATTCCTTGTTTGAGTAGTAAGTAAATTTATATTTGAATATCTATCACCTTTTGCAAAATTGGAAAGGATGTCAATAATATTCTGATGCACAGGATTATCGAGGTTGTCTAAATAAATAAAACTTAGCGTTCTATTTACGATTATCTCTTTTGATTTAAAGTATAATAACCTTATGTCATGACCTATATCCCGTTTTAGCGCATCAAGGTTTGGAAAAGTACCATTATGCTTAATGTAATAATCCAACATTAAGCACAACTTTCCAATTCTTTCTAAGCCAGTTGATAAAGCTGTAAAGGCTTGGAAGTAAAATCCTTTGTCTGCGTAGTTAGCTTTTCTTATTTGAGTCGCACCAGAAGCCAACATTTCGTTCGTAAAAACTGCCTCCTTGTTAAGTGCTTGAAAAATTTCATTCATTGGGTTTGTATGTGTTCAAGTAAAATTACAGCCAACGTCAGGGCTTTCTGCTGTGCTGATATTCTGTGTTACGTTAGCCGGAACAGAAGCCGATTGAAAAAAGATGAGCACTTATTCGTCGCCCCGCTGACGCAAAACCTCGCTGTTGTAGGGCTTGTGCTTCTGTCTAGAAGTAATCATTAAGTACAAAAACTCTTTCGTATTCAAATGGAATAATTATTTTTCCGCCAAATGACAGCAGGCCATATTTTCCATTTTTTCCGCCTGTAATTAATTTGAACTTGTCTTTAATGTCAACTAGTTTGTCATACTCAACAGGGATAATAATTTTATTATTAACTACATCCAAAAGTCCCACTTTACTATTCTCAGTTATTTTCTTAAAGTCTTTATAATAAAAGTCGCCTCCCATTCCAATTGTAATGCCTACGTCGTCAAAAGAATATTTGTTGTCTGATGGATTATATGGAAAATCTGTTTTTACACCATTAGTGTCAACCATGAATATGTCTTTATCAATTTTCACAGCAGCCATATTATTTTTAAAATGGCTTATGTCGTCATAGATATGAGGAATTCTTATTTTGCCTTGCTTATCATAAAATCCCCATTTCCCGTTACGTTTCAATCCAACTCTATTAAGATTTGTATAAGTTGATTGACTTGATTCAATAGAGTCAATTCCCATTTCTTTTCCTTCATAACTATAAATGGTTGTCAACTTGCTTTTACTATCAATAACAAATAGCCAAGTCCAAGCATTTGAATAAGCCCATTTTACGCCATGGTTTAAGATTTTCTGTCCAGATGAATTAAATATATCATACTGGGTTATTCCATTAATTTTTTTCTCACAACTATAAATTAGTCCAGGTGGCTGTCTTTGAGAATATGCAACCGAGAATGGAAAGAACGATAATAAAATCAAAATTTGTTTCATGATGAAATTTCGTTTGGCATAGCCTACAACGATTGTATTTCCGCTAAAATACGCTACTTCCAATAGTAAACAATTTTCCAACCTATTCTTAATAGGTACATTAGCGAAAAATGTGCTACTGCGGCTGAGTAGCTCAAATACAATCAGGGTGGCATTGTCTTATTGTTTGTAAGTGTTTTTAGGGTTTATTCTTTCACTTCAAACATTTCTCTCAACCGTATATCCATACTCGAACTCCCGATCATAATCCGGAATTTGCCGGGCTCAATCACTTCTTTCATATTTACATCCAGCATCGTCAGCATGTCGGGAGTAATGATAAATTGTATTTCTTTTTCTTCACCCGGCTGCAGGTTCACCCGCTGAAAAGCTTTTAACTCTTTGATGGGTCTTGCTACAGAAGCCAGCTCATCCCGCAGGTATAACTGCACCACTTCATCGCCTTTGTAGTTGCCCGTGTTTTTTATTTTAAATCGCAGACTAAGATTTTCCCTGGCTTTCATGATGGGCTTATCTAATTGCAGGGCAGTATAATCAAAGGTTGTATAGCTCAATCCAAATCCAAACGGAAATAAGGGCTGGCCGGTGAGGTTGGTATAATCATCACCGCGGCCGGTAGGCTTATGATTATACACCAACGGCAACTGTGCTTCTGCTACCGGGAAGCTGATGGGCAGTTTGCCGGAGGGAGACCGGTCGCCAAATAAAAGATCGGCTATGGCTGCGCCACCGGCATCACCGGGGTACCATACATCCACTACACTGTTTACTTTATCCAGCCAGTTGGTCATGGTGATAGCGCTGCCACCTACTAATAAAACCACCACGGGCTTACCCGTAGCGGCCACACGCTGTATCAGCTCTTCCTGTAAACCGGGCAGGGCCAGCGAAGCCCGGTCATTAAATTCGCCTTCGTCAATGCCTGCCACCACAATGGCCACATCACTGTTCTTTGCCAATTGTACCGCTGCCTGTATTTTTTGTTCACTGCTGTCTTTTACACCCACATTCCAGATCAAACGCAGCCAGGCGTTGCCGGCGGGTTCGTAGTATTCAATGCGGATATCATATTCTTTTCCTTTTTCAAAATAATAGTTAGCCAGTTTGGTAGAGTAGGATTGTTTTTTCCAATTGTCAATAATGATTTTATTATTGATGAATAAGCGATAGCCATCATTTCCATCGATACCTATTTTATACGTGCCGGTAACCGGTGATTGAATTTTTCCTGTCCATCGTGCCGCAAAAAAATCATAGTTGATCTTTTCGGGATCAGGTGAAAACAGTGTCCATTGAAACCGGATGGCTTCATCCACTCTTGTGAGAACGGGCTCACCCGTCAGCGTTACATTGTTAAAATATTCTCCCTGCAATCCCGCCACTTTTTTCCCGTCTTTGATAGTGGATAAAGCGCTGGAGGGAACGAAGGTCCATGTTTTGTGTTCTCTTCCGGGCCCTGCTGCATAGCCAACCTGCGCCGTTCCTTTTGTTTTTTCTTTGATGCCTGCAAGGATGGATATTTTATTATTACCCGGTCCGCTATAGCCGCCCAGTCTTGCTTCTACAGCATCGATACCGATCACGGCTATTTTCTTTAATGATTTTTTTAAAGGCAATAGCTGGTTTTCCTGCCCCGGCAGGCGGGTATTCTTTAGTAACACTACGGAACGTATAGCCGCTTCTTTCGCCAGTTCACGATGTTGTGCCGACGTCGATTGCCCACCTTCGGTTTCACTGGCATAAGGTTTTTCAAATAAACCTAATTCAAATTTTACCCGCAACACTCTTGCTACCGCACTGTCGATAACAGCGGGGTCCATGGTTTTATCCAGGAAATGTTTATCAAACAAGGTATGATGTTCATAAGCCGTTTGAAACATTACATCCAACCCATTCTCAACGGATTTCTTGCCGGCTTCTGCATAATCAGCGGCCGTAAAATGTAATACGTTGGCGCCACCGGTGGCTCCTGCATCAGACAATACGAATCCTTTGAATCCCCAATCATGCCGGAGTTTTTTATTCAGCAACCAATCATTGGCCGTACAGGGTGAACCGTCCAGTGAGTTATAGGCCGTCATGATGCTCCGGGCGCCGCCTTTTTGTACCACCGCTTTGAAGGGAACGAAATACGTTTCTTCAAGCAATCTTTCATTGAAGTGTATGGGATAGCTGTCTCTTCCGCCTTCCCCATGGTTCACGGCAAAATGTTTGGGATTGGTAACAATGCCTCTTTGTTCAAATGCTTTTACAAAGGCTACGCCCATGGCAGCACTCAGCACCGGATCTTCACCATAGGTTTCTTCCACTCTTCCCCAGCGAACATCTGTCGCCAGGTTCACTACCGGTGAAAGAATATGACGAATGCCTCTTGCTTTGGTTTCATTAGCAATAGCAGCCGCACATTTACTCATCAGCAAAGTATCCCAGGTAGCGGCTAGTGCAATGGCTTGTGGAAAAGCCGTGGCTTCATCCCTTACTAACCCATGCAGGGCTTCATCAAAGGCAATGATGGGGATGCCGAGCCGGGTTTGTTCTACAAAATATTTTTGTATGCCATTGATCTTCGCCAGGGTTTGTTTGGCCGATTGCCCGGCTTTATAATTGAGCAACTGCGCAGCAGCGCCCTGTTGTTGCTGTACGGTATTGACCTGGAAACCAAAGATGCCGTTTTTGTATTTGGATGGATCATTGCCCAAGTCACCGGGGATCATAAACAGTTGCCAGAATTTTTCTTCCGGCGTCATGCGTTGCAATAGATCTTTTACCCGTTCTTCTATGGGGAGGTTGGCTTGTTTGTAAGGAGGGATTGTTTGAGATTGGGAATGTAGGATAGTTAATAGGAATAAGAGACAGCAGCAAAAATTTTTCATACAAGTGATTTCAATCCGAAAATGTTTAAAGAAAAGTTTTGTAAAAGCCATTGCAAAAGTAGTCATTGACAGTTTACGGGTCCGGGTTTACTGAAGATCCGGACCATTTCGCTGGCAACTGATCCAAGCTGAATTAATGAGGTATGAAAATTTATTTAGTTCGTGTTGTTGGAGAGAGGTGCTAACAGAGGCGTAAAAAACTCCCTGCTTATTGGATTACACGCCGTTTATTATCTTGTTAGCCGATTACGGAGTTTAATCATGTCCTGCGTGTTGTAAACAGTTCTGAAACGTTTTGATTTCAGTCCATCATAAAAGGGTTTGTCTCCTGTCCATAAGCTTCCATTCAAATATTTTGTCAACGCTACAAAATCTGTGTCATCTGCATCTATGTCTGTGACCAGGGCTTCGGCTTTTTCCCAAATGTTTTGTGAGATGAGTTCCTCATTAATAAACGTGAGCTTCGTAAGCATTTTGTCGTAAGAGGTTTCTAACTGCCCGTCAGTGAGCTTAGAAATTCTTTTGAGCTTATTCCAATGCTTGCGTATTTCAAAACGCATGTACTGGTTGCTGTAAAAGTCAAAGACGTTGTCGGAAGAAAAAATCAGGTCGCCAATTGTCCCCTGTGAATTAAGCAGGCAAGAGAAAATAATGTTGGTGTCAACAATTATTTTCTTCATTTGATGAAACGTTTACGGTTCTGTTTCCACCAGCCTTTTTTTACCTCACTTGCAAGTTTGTCAACCTGCTCCTGAGTCGCCTTTGAATTGGCAGTCGCTTCTCTATAGGTAAGGTAGTCCACAAGCCGTTGCAGCCCCATCGTGTCCACAGAAGCAGGCAAACGGATGATTATTTCTTTGGATGTTCTTTCAATCAACATAATCGCTTTGTTTAGTCATAAAATTAAGAGAATTGTCCGACATGTCAGAAGCGCCAACAGAACGTAAACCGATTTGACGAAGCCAGGTTTTTAGTCTGACGGATTTGCCTGACACTGTCAGACTTTTTACTTTATTAGCCCGTTCAGGCGGTGTTTGAACGAAACGGATCAATACGCTGGTATATTATTTAATAATCTTGTCAGCGATTTTGGCTGCGAACTCATCAAGGCTTACGGTGCCTGTATTGCTTAATATGATAATTGTTGAATTATCTTCTAGTATATGAAACAGCATAGCTTGCGCCCCCATTATAGAGCCTGGTCTTTTAATAATGGAAAACATTTTATGATTAATCTCATAATTTTTATAAACCCAAACACCATAACCATACTCGCCAAGTCCTGATGTGAACATCTGGCTTAATGTCTCCTCTTTTAAAAGTTTGCCACCGAATAAACCCTTTGAAAATTTCAAAATATCATCAACTGTTGAATACATAGAGCCGGCCGCATACCAATTGCTCCAATAAACAGGCAAATCGTTTGCAAGCATTTTTATATCATCTCTGTAAAAATAAGTGTCAGCCAGTTTTTCAATAATATCTTGCTGCGTAAGCATACCTGAGTTATTCATTTGTAAAGGCTGCAATAATTTTTCTTTTAAATTTTGTTCAAATGTTTTGCCGCTTATTTTTTCTATTAGTTTACCAAGAATTATAAAATCAGCATTGTTGTAGTCAAATGCTGCACCCGGCTCTGTTTCTAATGTGTCGCTACAATATTTTAGTAATAATTCGGCGGATGTATAGGGTCTCTGGTATTGCGGAATTCCCTTCTTTAAAGCCGATTCTAAATCAGTTCCGGCATCCATGTTATGCATACCGGATGTCATATTTAATAACTGTTTCACGGTTGCTTTGCTGCCCGCTGGTCCGGTATAATCCGGCAGGTAGGTGTTGAATGTCTTATTTAAATCTATTTTTCCGTCTTCGTATAACCGGAGAATGAGCACACTTGTGAACGCTTTGGTTATTGATGCCACTTTATATTTTGTATCAACTGTATTGGGAACCCTGAAAGTCATATTGGCAAAACCAAAACTTTTTTTATAAATGGTTTTTCCATGTTGCTCAATAAGGATAGTGCCATTAAAGGAATTCTTTTTCACAAATGAATCAATAAATAAATCAGCTCCTGAAGATTGGGCAAAGGCATGGTTGATGATTGTTACTAAAATAATCGAAACAGTTATTTTTTTCATGCAGGTATTTTATTCTCCTGCATCTCACAAAGACAATGCCCACAATCCAGGTATTGAAAATCAATAATCTTAAAACCCGAACCAAGCCCAAATGTTCGCTAATGATACAGGTAATGATCGGTTTTGAAACAAAATGTTCGGCGTGCTTTTTTGAGTAAGACCGACAAGGGCGAAATGCGGGCATTCGTGGGGAAGACGGGTTAGCTACAGCTTAATTGTTCTTGTGATTATAGAATTGTTGTAATCCTTTTACAAACGATAGTTGTGCAACGTCCATATGTTCCAGATCGTTATAGATTCTACACTGGAATTGGAAATGCCCTGGTCCTGCATGTTCGATTTGTTTTGCAAATGTTTTAACTGGTGAAACATTCCAGGTTGAATCTTCCAATCCTCCCACACTCAAAAACACCTTTATGGAGTCTTTATTATTCAGTTCCTTTAATTTGCCGGGCAATTGGTTCAGGTAAAAATCATTATACCATAAAGACGGGCTTGCAGATACGAAATTTTTAAAATCATTTCTTTTTGTTTCTATTTGATCCAATAAGGCAAGCAGAGAGAAGTATCCACCAAAGGAATGTCCTAATAAAGTACGATTGGCTTTGTCGGTATGATAGGTAGAATCAATATATGGCATCAGCTGATTTACTATGAAAGAATCAAACCTTCTCCCTCCTCCAACAGCATTCATTTCGTCTGAGGGTAGGGCTGCCGGATACATATAGTCTCTTACACCTAAAGAATCCATTAATTCATAGGATTTATATCCTACACCTACTAAAATAAGCGGTGGAAGAAGTCCGTTTTTTTCATATTGCTTCAATGTGGCAGCTAACATAGAGAAATGGAAATTGGCATCAGTCAGGTACACAACCGGATAACTTTTCATTGTATTATTTTGGTATTCTTCAGGAAGCTGTAGCGAGATCACAAAAGAATCCCGTATAACAGGCGAATAGAAAACAAAGCCTTTTTGATTTTGCATTAGGGTACTGTTGTTTTTGACTGTGCCAGAACATCCATATAAGAAACCCAGAAAGACAAGTAGCGTATAAATTTTTGTCATTAGAATGATTTGAAATGAGCAGAAGTTATATGAAAAGCAAGATATGGATACCCGATTCACTAATGAAGCAACTTGTTAATTTTAGGATTTTCTTAATGGCAATTAATGGGCATCGGATTGGCGAAGTGTGGTTTTTTACATTCCGTCACGTCGGAATTTTATATTGTTCAAGATAAAAATGTTAGTTAGAAAACGTCAGGCCGAACTACAGTTAACGTGCATGAAGACCAACAAGGGCTCTGTTATGCGGCACTACTTAATGAATCTTGGACTTTTTAACCAGTAAGGCATTGATGAGGCTTATGGCACTTTTGAATTATATCCTTCGTTTTTCAATGTAAGTTTTTTGTAAACCAGTATAACAACTATACATGAAAGCCAAAGCAGCGAAAAAGCTATTAAGCCATTGCGATTTGATTGAATATCCTCGGGGTCAAAGCGGCCGTGTATTCGGGTACGGAAAAACCTGTTGGAATACTCTTGTCCGTACTCTATTGCCATCCCGAACAAATAAAGCGCAATGAATATGATCGCATGCCTTACAATTTTTGTACCTGCAAATAAAACATTTAAAAGAGCAGCTGCCAGAAAGTAAAACGTTGCATGTAATTCCTTGTCGATATGTCTGAAACCCGATGGCAGCTTTATCATAAATCCAACGAGAGCTGCTGCAAAACATGCCAGTACGACAAGAACCCTCTGCCAGACTTTAAGGCCGATTTTCATGTATTTATTTTAAAATGAAGGAAAATGTTTCACTAGAACGTATTTGCCTGGGAAATATTGAGAAGGGGTTTGTATATACTTCTACTAACTAAAGGCGGTTGCCGCTAACAAAAATATACGAAAGTTTCCGCCATCCAAAGTCGATATAATCTTACTTTCAAAAGAAATAATAAACAATATTATCCTTCTCTAAGTGCCTATATATAGGACCGAATGTTAGCGGCTGCCTTGTCGTGTTTCAGTGAGGCGGACAAATTCTGTTCCTTTTGATTTGGCTAAGTCTTCAAGTGATTGATAATAATTGAGTCCTGCAAGTCCAGTTCCACTCGGAGACATAGTTGTTTCTGTAATTACATACCCATTGTCAAGCAGGAAAAATCCTTTTTCTGATCCGTCGTCATACCAGAGAAAGTCTGATATTTTAGAGTTCAGAATATACTTTGCTTTATTCTCCTTGTATTCAATTTTGTAGGGTTGATATTCTTTGATTATTACTTCTTGTCCAAATAAAGCCTTTCTAATCCTATTAAAAATATTTCGTTTCTTCTTTTGATAGGACGCTGCAATTTCTCCAATGGACTTTCCTTCCTTATTTACATGATAAACTGGATAGTCTGATAAGTCCTTGAAGAGAGTTGTCGCATGAGGGTCGAGTTTTCTAACCCAAACTTCTTCTGAAAAACCAAAAGGGAATCCTATAATTAAATTGTTGTCCAGTTCGATGAAACAGTCTGCTGTGTCAAGCCACCCTTGCTCTATACCAAACTTCGCATAGATGTTTGTTATTGTCTTGCCAAAAAGTTCATTAATGATCATTTCCTAAAATTGTCAAGTTTGTCCAGAGAGTCTGACTAAGGTTGCCGCTACGTCCAGGGCTTGGCGATGTAGCGATAGCCTGTGATCGTTCAGCCCGAACCGAGTAAACCGGTTATGTGCTTTTGCCTTGTCGTCCAATTCTAATATGTCGCCAAACGGCAATCACGTTGGTGTTCGCATGATGTTCTTCTGGATTATTTTCAAGCAGCCTTTTTTTTATATCATACGCATTATCGTAATCATCTAGAAGTCCAAATTTGTTAAGGTCAGTTGGCAAAAACGTTTCATCAAAACCGCCACAATTTACCAAGGCACTTATACTGTAATCTTTATCCAACAGGTCATATCCTGTGAATTCAAATTCGTCAAGTATAATATTTTTGCAATTCTCTGTTGGCTCAATTACGACTGCGAGGAGATTGAACCTGCCTTGGTTCTTTACCCTATTTAAAACATAGTCAAGTGTCTTAAAGAAACCAGTTTCATAATGCTCATCTGTTATGATATAATTCCAGTCGTCTGCGTTATTGCGGTCTGGTTCGATTAAAACTTCATTTAACATACCGTCAAGTGATACAAGTTCGGTCACTTGTGTTAGCTTACTCCATTCAATGTATTTGTCCCAGGACATTGCCTCAGTGCCGTAGTTCTTATCATATGCCCCTCTTGCAGTGTAATAAAATGTCATTTGAATTGAATAACTGTTGCTGTATGCTGACCGGTAATTCAAAAATATACCAAAGTTTCCGCCATCCAAAGACCGAAGCAATTTTCTCAGCAAGCAAGTTTACAATCGCTTAAAAGAAAAAGCGAAAGTTTTTTGGGTTCAAAAAACTTTCGCTAATACAAATTCAGTTATCGATAATTTCTACTATATCGCTACTTGCATTAATTCACCAACACTTCATCCACAAATATCCAACCCTTTTCACCTTTGCCCTGGTGCCAGGCAGGAAGTTTGGCAACTGGTGTTACTACCAATTTGAGGTATTTTATAGGAGCCGTTTTGAGTTTGCATTCAAAACCCTTGGTATAAGTGGATCTCATCTTTTTTGGTTGTTCGGGTTGCATCCGGCCGATCAACTTTAAATTTTTTGCATCATTACCACCAAATACTTCTACCGTTTGCGCAGGCATGATATAGCTACCGATATCGATCATCGAACTCAGCGTGATGCTTTGCACCGGTTCGGGTTGCGCCAGTTCCAATAAACATTCCATCCGGTTTTCCCGGTAAGCTACCCAGCCACCAAAACGGAAATCGGCTTCGCCTTTTTCGCGGTTGATCAATACCTTTCCTTTTTCATCAATGTATTTGCTATCTGGCTTTGTCAGGTAAATAACGGTGTCGGGTGTGTAACCAGTTTTATAAAAATTCGCTTCAATGATATCGCTACTGGTCCAGCCGGCTTTAAAGGCCTTTGCTTTGATATAGCTGCTGCCGCTGATGGTTTCATCACCTTTGAACACTGCGGAATGAAGACTGTCGGGATCGGTGCCATCCGTGGTATAACGGATCGTAGTTCCATTGATATAATGTTTTAGTTTAAGCGGAATGGCGGCAGAAATAAAACTTTCTTCATTTAACAGTACCGGCGGCGACAATTTCATGATGGTAGTGTCACCTTTATAGCCGGTTTCAAAACGAACGTTGCTGAACTTCTTTTGCAGCTGCTCTATGTCCCTGGTGTTTAGCGGCGTGTTCCAGGTATATACTGTTTTTAATTCGGGAAAATTTTGCAATTGCGCCAGGTCCCGTGCGGTCACTTTGGTTCCCGATAGCGTAAGCGTATGCAGGAACTTTAATTTTTTTAAACCGGCTAAACCGGTACCTGTCACCTGTGTAAAAGCCAGGTTGAGCCGGCGAATATTTTCAAAATCGCCGATCAGTTCAAGATCCTTATCCTTCACCGGCATTTTGGCCAGGTCGAGATTGACGATTTGTTTTTTTATTTTATTCAACTCTTTGAGCTGGTCGACGGTAAAGAGATTGCTATGGAAAAAATTAACGGCCAGCGCCGGTGAACCCAAGGCTTCATTGCTCACAACACGGTTCACGGTATTTAGTTTTTTTACATCCGAAGGATCGGCTTCATCAAAATCATAGCTGGCTACTTCAACGGGGGTAAAAGTTTTCACCGCCAGTTGATGCAATGTGTCGGCGGGTTGCAGATCAGCTACCCGTAAGTTGAAGTCAGCTCCTTTGCGTATCCATTGGGTGATGATGGCGATCTCATCTTCCGTCAACTGTGGCTTGCCCTTTGGTGGCATATGTTTTCTTGCTTCCAATGGTAAATGCACCCGACGCAACATTAAACCGAGATCAGCTTCCGTGCTATCCCAAAGCGGGCCGCTTTTTCCGCCTTTCAATAACAGTTCTTCCGACTCCATGATCAACTCACCCTTGGCTTTTTTACTGTTGTGGCAGGATTCACATTTCGTTTTCAAAATCGGTTTTACCATGTCTGTAAGTACTGCAGCTTCTTCCAACGAAACGATGGATGGCTTTATCTCCGGCATGATGGGTGCCAGTAAAAAATTATCTCCATGGGTAATGCCGGCTCCCTGGTGACCTGTGAAAAGTATTAGAATTAAAGCGAAAGCTGATGTAAGAACGACGCCAATTTTTTTTGCATGGAGCTGTTTGTTGAAACTATACCACAGCAAGGTGAAAACAGAAACAGCTACGCCACCCCATTTATGCCATGACAACGCTTCGGGATCATAGCCTTCTTCTTTCGATAAAAACAAACCCATGAGTGAAGTGATGACCGCGGTGAAGGCAGCGAATAACAACAACAGTTCTGTTGATTGACTATAGGTATCACCACCACCGCTTTTATGCGGCGGACGAACTACTACAGCGATAGCATATAATACAATTAATACAAGCGGGAAGTGCAGGATCAACGGATGCATGCGACCGGTAACCTGCAGCCAGGCCGGAATGGACAACCTGCTTTCAAAAAATAACAAAAATACCAGCAGGCAGTTGAGAGCCAGTGATGCATTGAACAAATAATTTTTCCAGCGTTGCATGTGTATCAGTATACTTTTATTTCGTCAAGAAAGAGCCAGCCATGATTGCCTTTACCACCATGCCAGGCGGGAATTTTTTTCAGCGGGAAGAAAACCAGTTTTAGCTGCTTTGTTTTAATAGCAGTGGAAAGATTTATCTCCCGGATATTAACTTGTTTGGGTCCCGGTTCATCGAATTGAAATGTTTCTTTGCCGAGCGATAAAAAAGCTTTTTGTTGCTCGTTATAATAGTAAGCCAATATTTGTTCGGGTAAAAAAATCCAGCTTTTCTCATTCTGCAACACACTGATCAGCACCTTGCTGACCTTTTCTTTTTTTTGTAATTCGATGTCGATGGTGACGGTGTCATTATCAAAGCCCACCCAGCTACCCGAACGATAATTGACCTGGCCGCCAATATTATCAATCAGGATATTGGCTTTGCTGTTGGCATAGGATTCGTTGGGTTTTGAATAGATTGCCTGCTTAATCTTTTTGCCTTCGGTAATAAATGAAGCGGTCACTGTTTCCGAAGGAAGAAAGTCGTTGCCGAATGCTTTTACTTTTACCAGGGTCTTTTTTGTAATCGACACCGCTTTCGAATACAAAAAATCTTTCTGTGTCGGCTCATTACCATTTAATGTATAGCGAACTTCAGCCCCGGGTTGATTAAAGATAACTTCAAACGATGTTTTACCCGAAAAGAAACCCGACTCGTATTTCAGCATTGGCGGCGCCAGTTGAAACTTTTGCTGGCCGAAACTTTTCTGGAAATTCAATAAAACTAATACGAGTGCCAGAACGATTATTTGCATGTACTGAATAAACGGCCTCGAAAAAATGGCGCTAAGAAAATTACGGAACAAGCCGTAAAAAACGCAGCGCTGTCCGAGCCCGTGGTATCGTTGAGGTATAAAGCATGGGTGAGGCGAGTTCGCTGCGTTTAGGCTTGTGAAGTAATTTTTAGTCATTTTTTTCGTCCCGATAGCTATCGGGAGACTTTTTTTGTTTCTTTTTTGTGTCAAGACAAAAAAGAAAGGAAGCGTAAAGTTTATTGTTCGGCTAAAATTGAAACCAAAAAATAGTACAACCCGTTTTCTCATATCGGCGACAATTTATAAGGATACACATGACCTGAGTTCCACTGGGCGACATAGAGATTGTCTTCATCATCGATGCATACATCATGCGGGTATTGAAATACTTTGATGGTTTGATACATCTCACCGGGTTTATTACCGGTATAAGCCGGCAGATTACCACCGAGATTCGACACCACTTTATAGTTCTTATCGAGGATCAGCACGAACCCGGATTTTTCATCGAGCCGGGCATTGGTTTGTAACACGGCCACATATAAATAATCACCATGGACAACGGGGCGGCATACCCAGGCGCCGGGCAACGGAATCGTATCAATATATTTCCCCTCCATCGTGTATCGCTTGAAAGCATTCTGCACTCTGGATGTCACAATTAAACAGGGATTGTTTTTATCCCGGTTATCGATGCAGACGCCATGCGTGTTGACGACATACTGATCACCCTCACCACGACCGGCGAAGTGACGGATATAATTGCCTTTGTAATCATACTGTATCACAAAATCTTTTCCATACCCATCGGCTACATAGATATCACCATTGGGAGCAATAATGGTTTCGGTAGGAATATATTCCTCTGCTTTGCTGTATTGACCGGTTTCTTTGGGATAATTCAGCGTCATCAATACTTTCCCATCCACGGTTGTTTTGATTACCTGGTGGAGGTTGTTGTCGCAGATAAATAAAACATCCTGGCCATTTTCATTGAACAGGGTAAGACCATGTGCACCGGGATATTCATGTCCCCAACTGCTGAGTAGTTTTCCACCCTTATCATAAATGAGCACATTGTTTTTTGTTTCATTCGTGAGCAGGATGATGCGGCCCAGTTTGTCCTGTACCATTTCGTGACAATCTTTTACCGGGAATTGCGCCGCATTCGCCTGGCTCCAATTGGTATTGATCCGGTAGCGTTTGTTGTTGTGACCGAGAATCGTTTCAGGTGCTGCACCACGCATGATAGCCGGTGCATACAACATACCTGCTGTTGCAATGGAACTTTGTTTTATGAATTGTTTACGGTTCATAGGCCTCTCCCTCCTTCCGAACTTCGCTCCTTCTCTTCACTTCGTTCGAGAACCCCCAAAGGGAGGGAGCGGTGCTTTATATTTTTAATGATTTTCATAACTACCACATCATCTTCATATCGCTGCTCAGCATTTTCGACGACTCCGATAATTAGTTGAGTCTTTGAAAGGCGAGGCTGCGTGTTGGTGGCCTCCCTTTAGGGAGGTCGGGAGGGTTTAAATTATCCCCCTCACTACTTCACCCGATACATCGGTCAGCCTGTATCGCCGTCCCAAATGTTTAAAGGTTAACTGCTCATGGTTGAGGCCCATCAGGTGAAGGATCGTTGCATGAAAATCGTGCACATGCACGGGATCCTTTGCGATGTTATAACCAAACTCATCTGTTTCGCCATACACACCGGGTTTTACACCACCACCTGCCATCCACACAGTAAAGCATCTCGGGTGATGATCCCTTCCATAATTTTCTTTTGTCAATATGCCTTGGCAATAGTTGGTGCGGCCAAATTCGCCACCCCATATTACCAATGTTTCATCAAGCAGGCCACGCTGTTTCAAATCAGTGATCAATGCAGCAGAGGCCTGGTCCACATCTTTGCATTGTCCTTTTATTTGATCGGGTAAATTGTCATGGCCATCCCAACCCTGGTGATACAACTGCACAAAGCGAACACCATTCTCTGACAATTTTCTTGCAAGCAAACAATTGGCGGCATAGGTACCCGGTGTCAAACAATCGGGACCGTATAGCTTGATAATATCTTCCGGCTCTTTGCTTAAGTCGGTGATATCCGGCACCGCAGTCTGCATACGGTAAGCCATTTCGTATTGCTGCACCTTGGTATTGATCTCGGGATCGCCAAATTCCTTGTACGACTCTTCATTCAGTGCAGCCAGTTTATCCAGCATTTTTCTTCTGTCGTCTTTATCGATGCCTTCAGGATTGTTTAAATACAACACAGGATTTTCACCGCTGCTGAATTGCACACCCTGGTGTATGGAATCTAAAAAACCATTGGTCCATAGTTTGGAATATACGCCCTGTCCATTGCCTTTTCCTTTTGATAACAACACACAGAACGCCGGCAAATTTTTATTCTCGCTTCCCAGGCCATAACTCAGCCATGATCCCATGCTGGGCCGGTTACCTACCTGTGCACCGGTTTGAAAAAACGTCAATGCCGGATCATGATTGATGGCTTCGGTAAACATGGTTTTGATGATGCAGAGATCATCCACCACTTTAGAAGTATGCGGCAGCAACTCACTGATCCAGGCTCTAGCCTGCCCGTATTGATTGAATTGGAAAACACTTCCGGCCAGTGGGAATTTTTGTTGATTGGCCGTCATACCCGTCAGTCGCTGGCCCATGCGGATGGAGGCCGGCAGATCCTGGCCATGCATTTTTTGCAACATCGGTTTGTAATCAAACAGGTCAAGCTGTGACGGGGCGCCATTCTGGAACAGGTAGATGATGCGTTTTGCCTTTGGCGCAAAATGGGGCAGGCCTGTCATCACCATTTCTTCTTCACTGCTGCCAAAAAGATCAGGTATCAATAAAGACCCCAATGCCACACCACCAATGCCCAACCCAAGCCGGGAAAGAAATTTTCGCCGGTTGATGGTTAGTGCATATTCAAGAATTTCTTTTTTCATAAATAATTTTTTATACCAGCGTTCTGTTCTTTGGTCATCGTCTGTTGCGCCTGCCCCGACGAGGAGCAAAGCGACGGAACTCGGGGTCGCACATTTCATCGTACGGAACACGGCCTCATCCCTCTTATCCCTTCTCCCAAAGAGAAGGGACGGTGCTTTATTGCAAATCCAAACCTCATCACTACCACATCACCCCATATCTCTATTCGACATTTTCGATGTTTACTATTTCATCAGGCACACTGAAAAGCGAGGGCTGTGCATTGGTGGCCTCCTCCTTTGGAGGAGGTCGGGAGGAGGCCGGGCCACTATTTCACCATCGCCTCTTCCATATTATAAATCGTATTCACCACTTTCATCAATGCTGCCGTCTGATTAGCGTCCAGTTTTTTATTCATAGGGTATTCACCCACTTTTAACGTGACGGCTGCATTTAATTTCTTTTGTTGAAACAAAGGCAGTTGTTCATTATAATAATCTTCCAATAGTTTAATTTCCTTTTCCGATGGCTGGCGGCAGATGATCCGTCGGAAAGCTGTTGTGATTTTTTCCTTTACAGCAGATTGCTCTTCTGATAACGATTGTGCTAATACTCTTGAGGCTTCCAGCACGGCCGGGTCATTCATCATAATTAATGCCTGCAGTGGCGTATTGGTTTTTAATCTTTTTACCTCACATTGGTCACGGTTGCTGGCGTCAAACATGATCATGCCCGGCGGCGGCACTGTCAACTTAATGAAATTGTACAAGCCGCGGCGGTACAACGCTTCGTTATGATCCTGCCGGTAAGTAGCGAGCACACCACGACCCGACGAAGCCAGTTCCCAAATGCCTTTTGGCTGGTAGGGTTTTACGCTGGGTCCGCCAATTGTTTTATTCAGCAAGCCGCTGCTGGCTAAATACATGTCTCTTACAAACTCTGCTTTCAACCGTTGGCGGGGCGCCCTTGATAAATAAACATTCTCCGGATCTTTTTTCAACTGAGCATCCGAAACTTTTGCTGATTGCCGGTAGGTTGCCGACATCGCAATTTGTTTTATCAATCGTTTGATATCCCAGCCATGCTCCATAAAATCAACGGCCAGCCAATCCAATAGTTCAGGATGTGATGGCAATTCGCCCTGCATACCAAAGTCGCCGGAAGTTTTTACCAGACCTCTGCCAAAGAATTCCTGCCATATCTGATTCACAAATACTCTTGCAGTCAAGGGATTTTTTTTGTCGACTGTCCATTGCGCCAGGCCGCGACGGTTGCGGGTATATTTAGTGGTATCAAATTTCATTACTGCTTTTACAGCAGCAGCTTTTACTTCTTCACCTGGCTGATCATACGCACCACGGTTTAATAAATATGTTTTGCGCAATGAATCTCTTTCACCCATTACTGATACCGTCATAGCAGCAGTATCTTTCGAATTGATAAATGAAAGAAGTTCTTTCCGGTCTTCCGCACTGATGGTAAGAATCGGATTTTTGGCCGGCTTCGAAACACTTACATCACCTTCATAACCCACTTCTTTGGTATTATTAAAGAAGGCGAGTAAAGAGTAATAGTCTTTTTGTGAGAAGGGATCATATTTATGATCATGACATTGGGCACACTCCATGGTAATACCCAATATGCCTTTGCTGTAAGTTTTTGTTTTGTCCAATAAATATTCAATGCGGTATTCTTCATCTATCACGCCACCTTCTTCCGTGTATTTGTGATTGCGGAAGAAGCCGGTGGCCAGGATGTTTTCTTTATTCGCATCTGGCAGCATATCACCGGCTATCTGCCAGGTGAGAAATTGATCATAGGGAATATTTTTATTGAAAGCATGGATCACCCAATCACGCCAGGGCCATTGTGTGCGGATATTATCATCCTGGTAACCGTAGCTGTCAGCATAGCGGGCTACATCCATCCAATGCACCGCCATCTTTTCACCATACTGTGGTGTTTGCAATAAAGCATTGACCATTTTTTCATAAGCGTTAGGCGATTTATCAGCTATGAACTGATTCATCATGCTAACGGATGGCGGCAATCCCGTGATGTCAAAACAAATTCGTTTCAGCAATCGTTCTTTATCAGCTTCTTCATTGGGTGTTAGTTTTTTTTCATTCAGCTTATCGAGAATGAAATAGTCGATCTCATTCTTTACCCAATCTTTATCATTTACTTCCGGTACTTCCGTTTTTACAGGAGGGGTGAATGCCCAGTGTGATTCATATTTACTACCTTGTTGTATCCATTTTTTGAAAAGCTTTACTTCATATTCTGACAAAGCGCCCAAATGTGATTCGGGTGTTGGCATCATATACGACGTATCTGTACTTGAAATTCTTTTATACAGTTCCGACTCTTCGGGTTTGCCGGGTACAATGGCGAAAGCACCTTTGGTTTCTTTCAGCGGCGCAAATGCACTATCAGGAATATCGAGTCTTAAACCAGCTTCGCGGTGGCTGCCATCCGGGCCATGGCATTTAAAACATTTATCGGAAAGAATAGGACGGATGTGAAAGTTAAAGCTGACCGTCTTAGGAAGGGCCGTCTCGTTACTCGATGTATTTCGGAAACAAGATACAGCACTGATCCCGGTAACAATAATGATAAGGAGTGAGCAAGCAACCAATCGTCCTTTCATGAAACATGCATGTTTATACATACTAAATTAGTCAAATTTTGACTGTTTTGTTGCTTTTTTATTTCCAATTTCCAGGAGAAACGTTTGCGTAAATACAATAAACATCAATCAGGTAAAAAAAGACCAGAACCTGATAATTTCGAATCGTTAATATTTCACCGGCTTTTCCGTGCTCAATCTATTTATGACTTATTATTGCCAAATACTTTTTGGATTTACGCTTGCTATGAAAAGCTTCCAGCCTTTTCACTATTTCTTTAATATACCCAGGCTTCTTTTCAATAGGCGGCAATTAAGAATCAATAAATTTCGTTGCTATGTTACGTTGTTTGCTTGTTATTGCTTTACTTATCCAATTGCAATCTCCATTATTGGCGCAAATGTATCAGCCCACCTGGCAATCGTTAAACAATAGGCCAATACCTCAATGGTTTACCGATGCAAAATTTGGCATCTTTATTCACTGGGGTTTATATTCAGTGCCTTCATGGGCTACTAATTCTAATGCAGACGGTTTTGGCAGCAACTATGCCGAATGGTATTGGGAACGATTGAATAATAAAAAACTCAAGATCCATAAGGAGTTTGTTGACTTTCATGAAAAGACATACGGACCCAATTTTAAATACCAGGACTTTGCTCCTTTATTTAAATGCGAACTCTTCAATCCTGATCAATGGGCTGAAGTATTTAAAAATGCCGGCGCTAAGTATGTAGTGCTCACCAGCAAGCATCATGATGGATTTGCGCTTTGGCCCAGTCGTGAATCATGGAACTGGAATGCTGTGGATGCGGGCCCGCATCGTGATCTCGCCGGCGATCTTGCCAGCGCTGTAAAAAAAGCAGGCCTTCACATGGGATTTTATTATTCGCTCTATGAATGGTATAACCCCTTGTATAAACAGGATGTAAAAAAATATGTTGATCAACATATGTTGCCACAACTGAAAGATTTAGTGACACGCTACAATCCCGATATCATCTGGCCCGATGGTGAATGGGATCAATCAGATACTGTTTGGCGCAGCCGTGAATATTTAAGTTGGTTATATAATGAATCCCCGGTGAAGAATACAGTTGTCACCAACGACAGATGGGGTGGAGGTCGCAACAATGGCGGATTTTCAACGACAGAATATGGAAGCGGAAAATCAAGTTTGGAGAGACCATGGGAAGAGTGCCGCGGTATTGGTGAATCATTCGGTTTTAACCGGAATGAAAACCTGGAGCAATATACCAGCAGCGAAAAGCTGGTGCATATGTTAGTTGATATTGTATCCCGTGGCGGCAACTTGTTACTGAATATCGGCCCCGCTGCCGATGGCACCATACCTGTCATCATGCAGCAGCGGTTAAAAGATATGGGCGACTGGTTGAAAGTGAATGGCGAAGCCATCTATGAAACCACCGCATGGAAAGAAGCGCCTAAAAACAAACCGGCTGATATATACTTTACCAGGAAAGGAAACGACCTGTATGTGATCACGACTAAATGGAAAAATGAAATACAGCTGAATGGTATTAAGGCTGTTAAAAACATCACGATGCCGGGTTTTGCAGGCACTATCCGTTATAAAAGTAGTGGTGGAAAGCTGGTGATCACAGCGCCGGCTTTAAATCCGGGTAATAATCCGTGCAATTATGCCTGGGTTTATAAATTGCCCAATGCACTGGAAAAATAATAAATGCATTTTTATTGCTATGCAACTGCCCAAATAGAAATTATAAGCAAACGTTTGACTTGATTTCCGTGGCGAAAGAGAGGTCAAAATCCGTAACTTTAAGCGGTTAGGGCGTTCATCATCCGAACATATTTTACTACCACGTTGCCATTATGAATTTTCTTTTGAATAAAAAGTTTCTGCTTGTTATTGGCTTAATAGTAGCTGCATTTATCGGTTATAAATTTTTGCTGCCAGGAAAAGAGGTTGACTTTAGTGCCGATGTAAAACCGATTCTCAATAAAAAATGTATTGCCTGCCATGGTGGGGTAAAGGCAAAAGCAGGATTCAGTGTGTTATTCCGGGAAGACGCCCTGGCAAAAACCGAATCTGGTAAACCGGCTATCATTCCCGGTGATCCCGAAGGCAGCGAAATGATCCGGCGCATTACCATTAACGACCCCGAAGAAAGAATGCCTTATAAACATGAGCCATTGAGTAAAGATGAAGTAAGCATTTTGAAAAGATGGATCAAACAGGGAGCGAAATGGGGTGATCACTGGGCTTATTTGCCAGTGGCAAAGACAGATATTCCCGATGAAGATGATAAATGGATTCGCAACGATGTCGACAAATTCATTTTTGCCAAATTAGATGATGAAGGTTTAAAACCATCGAAGGAAGCAGACAAGCCAACACTGTTAAGAAGAGTGAGTCTTGACCTGATCGGCATGTATCCTTCATCAGCGGCAGCGCAACAATATTTAAAAAGCACGGATGATAAAAGTTATGAAGTGTTAGTAGATTCTTTATTAGCATCACCGCATTTTGGTGAGCGTTGGGCCTCGCTATGGCTCGACCTTTCCCGCTACGCCGATACAAAGGGTTATGAATCGGATGGTGGACGCACTATCTGGAAATACAGAGATTGGCTGATCAATTCATTCAATGAAGACAAACCTTATGATCAATTTTTAACCGAGCAGATCGCCGGTGATCTTTTACCTGATCCGACCGATGCACAATATATCGCTACCGCCTTTAGCCGCAACTCGATGACCAATGATGAAGGCGGTACCGATAATGAAGAGTTTAGAACCGCCGCAGTGATGGACCGGGTCAATACTACCTGGGAATCATTGATGAGCACTACGTTTGCCTGCGTGCAATGTCATAGTCATCCGTATGATCCTTTTCGTCATGATGAGTATTATAAATTCCTGGCTTTTTTCAACAATACAAGAGATGAAGATGTGCCCGGTGAATATCCATTGCTGAAAAATTTTGATGACACGATGAAGCTAAAGCTGGATAAAATCACCAACTGGGTGAAAGAACGTGGGTCGCAACAACAAGCTAACTATATAAAGAAATTTTTACGCACCGGTCAGCCGGCTATCAATTCTACCACCGCTGACAGCATGACCAATGCGGTTATAGCAGGAAAGAATTATGCTTTAGCCATGCGCAATCATTCTATCGCCCGGTTAAAAAATATCGATCTCCAAAACGCCAGCCAAATGATCTGGAATTTTTATTCCAATAAACCCAACGGCGTTTTATCAGCTCATATTGACTCACCCGATGGGCCACTGTTGACAACTATCAACCTGAAAGCAGTTGACAAATGGAGAAGAGAATCAGTTGGCCTGGCGAAACATGCCGGTGTGCATGATATTTACCTCCGGTATGAGAGCCTTACTTTCCCTGAAAACACAGAGGAATTTGCGATCATTTTTGACTGGTTTGCTTTTTTGCCGGAACTACCGGGCAAGGGAACAGCTGGTTATGAAATCGTAAAAAAGGCATTCTGGGACCTGGTCAATGCCGATGTGCCGGCTACTCCAATCATGGTAGAAAATCCTTCCAACCTATGGAGAAAAACGCATGTGTTTGAAAGAGGTAATCAAAAAACACTGGGTAAAGAAGTGGAGCCGGCTGTTCCAAAATCATTAAGTTTTGCCATGCCGGCCAATGCGCCAAAAAACCGTTTGGGTCTTGCGATGTGGTTGACGGATAAAAAAAATCCGCTTGTGTCAAGAACAGTGGTCAACCGCCTTTGGGAACAATTGTTTGGCGCCGGTATAGCAGAAACTTTAGAGGATATGGGCACACAAGGTATTCCGCCCACTCATAAATCGCTATTGGATCATCTTTCCTGGAAGCTGATGAATGATCACCAGTGGAGCATCAAAAAGGCATTGAAAGAAATAGTGATGAGTGCAGCCTACCGGCAGGACTCAAAACTGACCGATGAGCTGAAACAAAAAGATTTGGCGAATAAATTTTATGCAAGAGGGCCAAGAGTGAGACTGAGTGCAGAACAACTGCGTGATCAACATTTGTGCATCAGTGGTGAAATGAGCCCCAAAATGTTTGGTCCGGGTGTGATGCCCTGGCAACCGGAAGGCATTTGGTTATCGCCCTACAATGGTGCGAGGTGGGAGAATAGCAAAGGTGAAGATCAGTACCGGCGTGCTGTATATACCTACTGGAAAAGAACTGCACCTTATCCATCTATGATCAGTTTCGATGGTGTGCAACGGGTGCTTTGCACGGCCCGCCGTGTTCGTACAAATACACCATTGCAGGCTTTGGTTACTTTAAATGACTCTGCTTATTTGGATATGGCCCGCCATTTTGCCTACCGCATGCAACAGGAAACAGGCAGCAATGATATACAGCGGCAAATCGCCAAAGGATATGAGATCATGTTGTATAAACCAATGCCTGCTGCCACGCAAAAGATATTTGTTGATCTGTATAACGAGGCTTTGAATGAATTTAAAGGAGATGAAATGAAAACCTGTGAAATGATCGGGGTGAATGGTGAGCATACCAATGCTTCTACCGCGGCATTGGTAGTAGTGGCAAATGCCATGATGAATCTGGATGAAGTAGTGACGAAGAATTAAAACCCCTGTCCCCTAAAGGGGAACTTAGGTCGAGGATGCTGAAAGAATTCGGGAGTTTTTTTGAGGATGAATTTTATAAAACTGTGGAGAGTGTTCTCAAAAAAATTAATGAAACTCCGAAAAGCGGGGCTGTGTAAGATGGTCCCGACTACCTGTCGGGATCGGAAGGGTAACAAAAATAAAACATACATACATGAGCAAGCAATCATCGAGAAGAAATTTTATCCAAAAGTTCACGACAGGAGTTGTTGGAGCTGCAATGGTTCCGGAAGTATTAAAAGCAGCTGACCCTGCAGCAAGAATTGAAAGTTTGAAAAGACTACAACAATTTAGTGCGAACGATACTATTCAAATAGCACTAATTGGTGCAGGTGGTATGGGATTGGCAGATGCTAATACCGCCATCACGGTTCCCGGTGTAAAACTGGTAGCTGCCTGCGATCTGTATGATGGCCGGCTTGCTGATGCTAAAAGAATTTATGGCAGCGATATTTTCACTACCCGTGATTATCGTGAAATATTGCAACGAAAAGATATTGATGCGGTGATCGTAGCTACACCTGATCATTGGCACAAGGATATTTCGGTTGCTGCTATGAACAGTGGCAAAGCTGTGTATTGCGAAAAACCTATGGTGCATGATGTGACCGAGGGAACCGCTGTTGTGGAAGCACAGGCAAAAAATAAAGTGGTATACGAAGTAGGTAGCCAGGGTGTTAGTTCATTGGGTAATGAAAAAGCCAAGGAATTATTGGCGGCCGGTGCTATCGGGAAATTAAATTATGCGGAAGGATTCTGGGCCCGTAATTCTCCTGAAGGCGCCTGGCAATATAAAATTCCGGCAGACGCATCGGAGAAAACAGTCGACTGGAAAATGTTTTTAAATAAATACCCCGATCGTCCATTTGATGCCAAGCGTTTTTTCCGCTGGCGTTGTTACAAAGATTATGGAACAGGTGTATCGGGCGATTTATTTGTTCATCTTTTCTCCAGCCTGCATTTTATTACCAATTCAAAAGGTCCGCAAAAAATAATGGCTATGGGTGGATTGCGCTTTTGGAAGGATGGCCGTGAAGTTCCTGATGTGCTGATGGGCATGTTTGATTATGCAGAGACACCGGAGCACCCGGCTTTCAATCTATCCCTGCGGGTAAATTTTGTAGATGGTACAGCAGACAGTACTTACCTGCGATTAGTTGGAAGTGAAGGCAGCATGAATGTAGAATGGGATAAGGTAACATTGAGCCGGAATAAAGCCTATGCCGCTACAGATGACCCACTGATGGCAACCAAGTTGAACAAGGATAACCCCGGTGCTTATGAAAGAAAGAAAATACTACCGCCCAATACAACGGTGTTTGAAGTAGAAAGAGGTTATAAGGGAGCGCATTTCGATCATTTCAATAATTTCTTTAACGCTATCCGTGACAAGAAATCAGTAACAGAAGACTCCTTATTCGGATTCAGGGCTGCGGCGCCGGCATTGCTTTGCAACGATAGTTATTTTACTGACAAACCGGTGAAATGGGACCCGGTGAAATTGAAAAGCCTCTCCTAACCTCTCCGAAAGAGAGGAACTAAGCGCAGCCCTCGCTTTTCGGAGACTCCGAGAGATTCAGCATCTCCGAAAGTGATGAGAAGCGTTATACAGTTGAAGTGGTAGGTATGGAGATTGGCCTTACAATAAGTGCCGCCCCCCCTCCAAACGGAGAGGGAGAAGGAGGTGAGG
Source organism: Terrimonas pollutisoli (assembly GCF_029360765.1). Classification (GTDB taxonomy): domain Bacteria; phylum Bacteroidota; class Bacteroidia; order Chitinophagales; family Chitinophagaceae; genus Terrimonas_B; species Terrimonas_B pollutisoli. The sequence goes on from NZ_JARKNA010000002.1 coordinate 96,729, forward strand.
CCTTTGAGAAACGATTATTCAATAGTTCAAAAAATTAAATCAATGATAAAAAAAATAATTTTCGCAATCACCTTAACTGCAGGTAGTATGACCTTATTTTCTTTCTACAAACAAAAAGACAACACACTGACCAGCGAGGAAAAGAAAGCAGGCTGGCAATTATTGTTTGATGGAAAAACCACGAATGGCTGGCGCATGTATCAAAACAAACCTGCCGATTGCTGGGGTGTAAAAAATGGCGAACTGTATTGTAAAGGAAGTGAAACGGATAAAAGTGATCTGCGTGCAGATATCATTACCAAAGATCAGTATGAAAATTTTGAATTATCGATCGATTGGAAAATTGCACCCAAGGGTAATAGCGGTATCATGTATCATGTGACAGAAGAACAAAATGCCGCCTACCTCACCGGCCCGGAGTATCAGTTGATTGATGATGAAGGTTATCCAGACAAATTGGAGAATTGGCAAAAGACCGGTGCTGATTACGCTATGTACACTGCAGTAAAAAATGCAGCCAAACCCGTCGGCGAATACAACACGACAAAGATTGTGGTGAAAGGTGCACATCGTGAGCATTGGCTGAATGGCGTGAAAGTAGTAGAGTTTGAAGCCTGGTCGGATGATTGGAAAAAAAGAAAATCAGAAGGAAAATGGAAGGATACTCCGTCGTATGGCATGGCGAAGAAAGGATATATCTGTTTGCAGGATCATGGTAGCGGGGTGTGGTTTAAGAACATTAAGTTGAGAAAGCTGTAAACCCCTAAATCCCCTAAAGGGGACTTGCTGCTTCACAGCCCTCGCTTTTCGACGACTCAAAAAAATTATCGGCGTCTTCGAAAATGATGAGCATTGAGATAGATGATAGCTGGAATTTTATTTGGATGTTCTTATGAAAATAGCTTTCGAATGAAATACTAAGGAAACTTCCCCCCCCTCGGAGGGGCGAAGTTAGTAAGATAAGTGCTGTAGGAAACTGGGGTGGGTTGCTGATCAGCGAACAGAATGATGAAGTGTGCGACGCAACAAACGATGATAGTAGCACTGATGTTGGCTAAATAAATATTAAACAACATGACACAAAAAGAATTGCACGATCAGCGATTGCTGAGAGAAGCACAGGCGGCAACCATGCGAATGCATACCCGTCGCCATTTTCTCAAAGAAAGTGCCATGGGCCTTGGTGCATTAGCGATCGGTTCGTTATTGGGAAGTTGCGGCAGGGGAAAAACAGTGGCGCCGTCTATCGCTTTTGATCCGGCGCATCCGTTGTTGCCCAAGTCGCCGCCATTTGTCGGCAGGGCCAGGAGTGTGATTTATTTGCATATGGCCGGCGCACCATCGCAGTTTGAGTTATTTGATTATAAACCCGAGCTGGCGAAGATGGATGGCCAGGATTGCCCGCAATCTTTTTTGGAAGGAAAACAGTTTGCTTTCATCACCGGCGTGCCCAAGATGTTGGGCCCGCAAGCAAAGTTTGCACAGCATGGTCAAAGTGGCGCATGGATCAGTGAGAACTTACCGCATTTTGCAACCGTAGCCGATGAAGTAACATTTTTAAAAGCCGTTACTACCGATCAGTTCAATCATGCACCTGCGCAATTGCTGATGCATACCGGTAGTCCGAGGTTGGGAAGACCAAGCATGGGTAGTTGGGTAACTTATGGATTGGGAACAGAAAATCAAAACCTGCCAGGTTTCGTGGTGCTTACGAGTGGCGGCAGTTTCCCGGATGCTGGTAAAAGTGTTTGGGGCAGTGGTTTCCTTCCTTCGGTGTACCAGGGCGTACAATGCCGCAGCGAAGGAGATCCTGTTTTGTTTATCAAAGATCCTGATGGCATGAGCCGCAATCTTCGCAAAGCTTCTATTGATGCGATTAATAAAGCAAATCAACAGGAATATAACGAGTACAATGACCCTGAAATATTATCCCGCATTTCACAATATGAAATGGCGTATCGGATGCAGATCACGGCGCCGGATGTAATGAATATAAATGATGAACCGCAATACATTCATGACATGTATGGCACCAAACCCGGTAAAGCCTGTTTTGCAAACAATGTGTTATTAGCCAGGAAACTCGTTGAGAAAGGAGTTCGTTATGTACAGTTGTTCGACTGGGGTTGGGATGCACATGGTGATAATGCCAGCAATGCCCTGAATATTGGCATCATTAATAAATATCGCAGCATCGATAAATGTATTACCGCTTTATTACTCGACCTGAAGCAAAGAGGTTTGTTGGAAGAAACATTAGTGGTATGGGGCGGTGAATTTGGACGTACACCGATGATGGAAAACCGCAATGGTGCACAAAATCCATTTAAGGGAAGAGATCATCATACTGAAGCATTCACTATCTGGATGGCAGGTGGTGGGATTAAGAAAGGTTATACGCATGGAGAAACAGATGAAATAGGATACAGTGCCGTAAGTGGCAAAGTGGATGCATTCGATATCCAGGCAACGATCTTAAACCAGTTAGGATTTAATCACGAGGAGTTTACTTACCCGTTCCAGGGAAGGCCTTTCAGGTTGACAGATGTAGCGGGTAAAGTGATACAGGATATTATAGCATAGTCTGAACCGGGATTTGTGAGATTATTGTGATGATGAGGAAAATGGATGAACGGATTTATTATAGCGTTGATATGTTAGTTACAAAAGTTTGGCTTTGCACTGCTGCGCCGTCCTTCTCCTTTGGAGAAGGATAAGAGGATGAGGTGTAATGAGGATGAAGCCAACGGCTTGCTACTATCAGCTTTCGTTGCGTCGCACTCTTGTACTTCCTGATCGTTACTGAACAAACTGTAAGAAACAAAATCAATTTCATTTTACCTGATGAATCAAAATAGAAGAAACTTTATTCAAACCACTACATCTGCTACTGCCGCTTTATTATTTTCCCCGTTAGATATTTTTGCTACACCTTATAAATCAGCCATAGTGAATAAAAACTTTGAATTAAAAATACTGGCTACCAACTGGGGTTTCAATGGTACAACCGATCAGTTTTGTGCTGCTGCCAAAAAAGAAGGTTATGATGGAATAGAGATCTGGTGGCCCAATGAAGTAAAAGATCAGCAGGAGCTTTTCACCGCTTTAAAAAAGCACTCCTTAGATGTGGGTTTTCTTTGCGGCGGCTGGCAACCTGATTTTAAAGAACATCTCGAATTCTTCAGGAAGGTGACGATGTCTGCTGCCATGAATAATGTGCAGAAGCCACTTTACATTAATTGTCATTCAGGACGAGATCATTTTAGTTTCGAACAGAATAGTGAGTTTGTCAATCATACCACGCAGCTTTCTAAACAGTCAGGTATTACTATTTGTCATGAGAGCCACCGTTCGAGGATCATGTTTGCTGCGCATGTCACCCGGAAGTTTATGGAAAAGTTTCCAGAGCTGAAACTAACCTTTGATGTATCGCATTGGTGTAATGTGCATGAAAGTATGTTGGGTGATCAGAAGGAGACGGTAGAGATGGCACTACAAAGAACAGAACATATTCATGCCCGCATTGGTCATCCCGAAGGACCACAGGTAAATGATCCCCGTGCGCCTGAATGGGAAGTGATCGTAAAACAGCATTTTGACTGGTGGGATAAAGTGGCTGAACGGAAAAAGAAAAACGGTGAACGCATGACCATCTTAACAGAATTTGGTCCGGCGGATTATATGCCCACTTTGCCTTATACAAGACAACCATTAGCTGATCAATGGGCGATCAATGTGCATATGATGCAGTTGCTGAGAAAAAGATATGGGGTGTAGTTGTAGAGACGCAGGTGCTGATTGCTGCGGCGGTAAATTATGGTGAAGAAGAAATGAGAAATCAAATCTTAAAAGATATTGACGAAGAACAGAAAATGCTGATAAGTTTCATGAATAAATTCAATAAATAAAAAACCTTCGAGGCTGTAAATCTCGTAGCTCGCAGCTCATGGCTCGCGGCTTGTCACTTACCGCTCATTGCTTACAAATAAATATGCTTTTATCAATCCCTGATCTCATTGGTCGTTTTCACCCGATATTGGTTCATTTACCGATCGGTATTTTGTTGCTGGCTTGTTTTTTTCAATTGCTGACGATAAAGCCAAGGTTTGCCGTTTTACAACCTGCTATCCCGGTGATGTTTTTCTGGGGAATGCTGGGTGCTGTATTTTCCTGCATCAGCGGTTATATGCTTTCATTGAGTGGTGACTATGATGGCGCCGTTGTCGGACGTCACCAGTGGATGGGAATTTTTGTTGCTATTGCCTCTTTGGCACTTTATCTTTTGTATAAATTATCGATTGGTGATAAAGCCGCTAATGTTTTTTCTGGTGGTATCATTTTATTGATAACAATAACAGGGCACCTGGGTGGTTCGCTTACGCATGGTTCAGATTACTTAACCGAGGGATTGGATAGTGGTGATGAAAAAGGGGTGGTGATGAAACCCATTCCCAACATACAGGAGGCTGTAGTATATGCAGATGTGGTACAGCCATTGCTGCAGGCAAAATGCTACAATTGCCACGGCGCCAACAAGCAAAAAGGAAAACTGCGGCTGGATCAGCAGGAGTATATTTTAAAGGGAGGGAAGGATGGAAAAGTAATCGAGGCAGGTAAAGCTGATGAAAGCGAAATGATCAAACGTTTATTGCTGCCAATGACGGATGAAGACCATATGCCGCCCAAAGAAAAATCGCAACTATCACCTTCCGAAATATCTTTATTACACTGGTGGATCAACACCGGTGCAGATTTTAATAAGAAAGTAAAAGACTTAAAACAGACCGAAAAAATAAAACCAGTATTATTGGCTTTGCAATCCGGTTCGGCAGATGCAGATAAAAAGGCAGGGGATGTTCCGGAAACACCTGTAGCCAAAGCCAGGGACGAAGATGTCGGCAAACTTAAAAGTGCCGGGGTCATCGTTACGCCGGTTGCGCAAAACAGTAATTATTTATTGGTAAGTTTTGTAACTGCTGCTGGTAGTGCCGATTCATTAATAAAATTGCTTGAGCCTTTAAAGAAACAAATCGTTTGGTTAAAATTGGATGATGCCGCTGTTACGGATGCGACCCTGGATCATATCGCAAAGCTTACTTCACTAACCAGGTTACAGTTAAACAATACTGATATCACAGATAAGGGAGTTATCAAATTGCAATCATTGCAACAACTGCAATCATTGAACCTTGTAGGTACAAAAGTAACCGCACAAGGCGTGCTTCAATTAAGTAAACTGAAAAATTTAAAGAACTTATATCTCTACCAAACGGGAGTGAACAATGCAGATTGGGCCACTTTGAAAAAAGCTTTCCCAGCTACCCAGCTCGATTCGGGAGGATATGTTGTTCCTATGTTGCCGTCTGATACGACAGAAGTAAAACCTCCTAAAAATTAATTGTTGCATGCAAAGAGGCATTTTTCTTTTTTGTGTAATCCTGCCTATAGCTATTTCATTACAAGCACAACCCCGGAAGGAACATAACCTGGTTTTTGATTCATTGGCCCGGCGATGGGATGAGGCAATTCCGCTGGGCAATGGCTGGCTGGGTGCATTGATCTGGCAAAGAGAAAATAAATTAAGGATGTCACTGGATCGGGTTGATCTGTGGGATGATCGTCCGATGCCCGAGATCAACAAACTTACATTTAGCTGGGTGGTGGAGCAGGTGAAAAAGAGCCAGTATGATACCGTACAGAAACTAGGCGACGAGCCTTATGAAAAATACCCGGCGCCGACTAAAATACCGGGTGCAGCCATCGAATTTGATTTAGCTAAAATAGGCAAAGCAATTTCGAATGAATTGGACATTGCAACCGGCTTATCGGTTATCAAATTTGATAATGGAACCATTTTTAATAATTATATCCATGCAACTAATCCCGTAGGATATTTTGGCTTTGAAAATATTACGACAAAGGATTTTGTTCCCGAACTGGTGATCCCCAATTATAATACAGGGAAAAGAGGCACTTCGGGTAATAGTGTGGAAGGGATTGGGCTGGAAAGGCTGGGTTATAAAAAAGGAACGATTACAAAAACGAATAACAGTATCCTTTATCATCAGCCAACCTGGAAAGAAAATTTTTATGAAGTGCTGGTTAAATGGTACCGGCTTCCGGGTAACAGGATTATCGGTCAATGGACAATAACGAATAATAAACCGGCACGGTTAGCGGATCCAAACTTTAAGTTGAAAGAGCCCACTGGCTGGCCTTCTCATATAAAATGGTGGAAAGATTATTGGAGCCGTTCTTCCGTTACACTACCCGACAAGCAATTGGATCGGCAGTACTACCTCGAGATGTATAAATTCGCTTGTGTTGCCAGGAGCAATACACCACCAATTTCATTGCAGGCGATCTGGACAGCCGACAATGGAAACCTCCCGCCGTGGAAAGGCGATTTTCATCACGATTTAAATACGCAGTTGAGTTATTGGCCGGGTTATGCCGGTAATCATCTTGACCTAACAGCAGGTTATACCAGTTGGCTATGGAAAGTAAAAGAGCTGAATAAAAAATGGACAAAGAATTATTTTGGTGTGGATGGATTGAATGTGCCGGGTGTCACCACGATTAGTGGAAAAGAGATGGGCGGATGGATACAATATTCCATGAGTCCGACAACTGCCACCTGGCTAGCCCAACATTTCTACTGGCAATGGAAATACAGCATGGATGAAAAGTTTTTAAAAGAAAGATGTTATCCTTATTTAAATGAAGTGGAGCGATATACGGCAGAGATGCTCAACAAAGAAAAGGATAAAAATAATAAGGCTAAGCTGTTATTAAGTTCAAGTCCCGAGTACAACGATAATAGTATAAAAGCATGGTTCGATAGTTTTACAAATTACGATCTGGCATTAATCAAAGGTTTTTATGATTTTGGTACAAAGGTGTCTGCGACTGCTTATGATAGAAGACCCAATGAATGGATCGGCGTGAGTATGACATTACCTGATCTTGATGTCAACGAAACAGGCCTCACTATAGCACCCGGCCAAAACCTGGAAGTTTCTCATCGTCATCATTCTCCTTATATGGCTATCTATCCGATTTGCCTGTTAGATATAGATTATGAAAAGGATAAGCAAATAATTGAAAGATCGATCCGGCACCTTGAAACCAAAGGAACCAGTCAATGGTGTGGCTATTCCTTTAGCTGGATGGCCTGTATTTATGCAAGAGCACGACAAGCAGATAAAGCCGTAAAGCAATTGCAAATCTTTGCGTCCAATTTTTGTTCACCCAATAGTTTCCATTTGAATGGCGATCAGAGAGGTGGCCAATATTCATCCTTTACCTATCGCCCTTTTACATTGGAAGGCAATTTTGCATTTGCCCAGGGAATTCATGAGTTGCTACTCCAAACACGAAATGGTGTAATAGAAATATTTCCTTCCGTGCCGGCAAGCTGGAAAGATGTTTCCTTTAAAACCTTGCGGGCCGAAGGAGCTTTTTTGGTTAGCGCCGACAAGGAAAATGCAGTGCCGTCTCAAGCGACAATTACTGCTGAACAGGGAGGTGTTTTACGATTGAAAAAGCCTTTCAAAACTTTTTACCTCACCAATTTGAAAAAGAGCTATAAATTAGAAAATGAGATTCTTGAAATAGAGATGAAGAAAGGAGAAACGATCACGATTAAAAATGGTTATGAATAAAACAAATACCATGCAACGTAAAGAGTTCCTCAGTTTATCAGTCCCAGCTTTTTTATTGCTGGCTAATGGAAAGATTCTAAAAGCTCATGATTATTTTTTAACAGAAGAGCACCGTCGCAAAGTAAAACTTCGGTTCGTCGTTGCTTCTGACGGGCATTATGGGCAACCCAATACAGATTATGAAAATTTCTTTTCCGCTATTGTCAACCGCATCAATGAAGAACACCGGAAGCATCCTTTTTCCTTTTGTGTCATCAATGGCGATATCATTCATGATGATAAAAGACATTTTCCTGCCGCCAAAGCGGCGCTGGATAAATTGGCAGTTAAATATTATGTGAGCCAGGGCAATCATGATCATGCCAGTGCGGAGGAATGGGAAAGCATTTGGAAGATGCCGGTGAACCTGGATTTTAAGATCAAAAAGAATTCATTTTTAATTGCAACTACTTCCAATGAAGCGGGTACTTATTTATGTCCGGATGTAAACTGGTTTCGTCAAAAGCTGGAAGAACACAAAGAGCAGGACAATATTTTCATTTTTTTGCATATCAATCCCGGTAAGCTGACAAAACATGGGGTTGATTGCCCCGAACTATTTGATCTGTTTTCCCGTCATAAGAATATAAGAGCTGTTTTCAACGGGCATGATCATGATGAAGAAGGCATAAAAATAAAAAGATCAATACCGTGCGTTTTTGACGCACATTTTGGCGGTAACTGGGGTACTGATTACCGGGGTTTCAGGATCGTGGAGCTGATGAAAGATAATTCTGTGTTCACTTATATTATGAACCCGGTTGATAAGATCAATGAAGCCACGCTTTTTGAAATGGCCAAATAATTATTGATAAAAAGATTAGGTTATGCAAAGAAAACTTTTGTTGATTGTTGTGTTGCAGGCAATGGTGCTAATGATTGCAGCGCAGGAAAAAAACAAGCAACCATTACCAACCAGACAACAACTGGCCTGGCATGAGCTGGAGTTTTATTGGTTTATTCACTTTGGCCCCAATACATTTACCGATAAGGAATGGGGGCATGGCGATGAACCGGAAGACGTTTTTAACCCTACCGGCCTCGATTGTCGCCAGTGGGCAAGAATTGCCAAACAGTCCGGCGCCAAAGGCATCATCCTTACTGCCAAGCACCATGATGGTTTTTGTTTATGGCCCAGTAAATTTTCAAAACATACAGTGCGGGAAAGTAAATGGAAAAATGGTAAAGGTGATGTAGTAGGGAATCTTGCAAAAGCCTGTAGAGAGTATGGTTTAAAGTTTGGAGTGTATTTGTCACCATGGGACCGCAATCACCCGAAATATGGCACGGCAGAATACAATGATGTATATGTAAACACGATGAAGGAACTCATCAATCGTTATGGACCTTTCTTTGAATTTTGGTGGGATGGCGCCAATGGCGAAGGTCCGAGTGGAAAGAAGCAACAATATGATTTCAGGCGGTTTGAAAATACAATGAGGAGATACGCCCCGAACACCGTTGTGTTCAGCGATATCGGCCCGGATATTCGGTGGGTGGGTAATGAAAAAGGAATTGCAGGACAGACTAATTGGAATTATTTAGACACCGCGGGATTCAAAAGGGGAGAAGGTGCACCGCCGACGGATACGTTGAACCAGGGAAATAGTAATGGCAAACATTGGATACCAGCCGAATGTGATGTTAGTATCCGGCCAGGCTGGTTTTATCATGCAGAAGAAGATGATAAGGTAAAAACACCGGAACAATTATTTGATCTTTACTTAAAGTCCGTGGGCCGTGGCGCTAATTTCCTGTTGAATATCCCGCCGGATCGTCGCGGACTGATTCATGAAAGAGATTCGGCTTCGCTGGTAGGCTTTAAAAAACTGTTGAAGGAAAGTTTTGATGTCAATTTTGCTTCAGCCAGTAAAGCCGAATTGCACAGGGACGGCAGCATTTTTCAACGTACTAAGTTTACCGATGGCAATAAGGCAACGTTCGAAAAACTGACCAACTATCAAAACACGAGGCTCTGGATAAAGTTTGAAGAAGTAAAAAAGATCAATTGTATCGTGTTGCAGGAGGCTACCCGGTATGGACAAAATGTGGCCGCGGCCAAACTGGAAATATTGAATGGTTCCCAATTGGTGAAAGAAATAGATATTACCACCATCGGCAGGAAAAGAATTGTGACGTTCCCGGCCGTGGAAGCCAGTGCTGTGAATCTTGTTATCAAAGATGCAAAGGGAACGCCTTTGATCAGTGAAATAGGTGTGTATTTGATTGGTGAGAAGTTGGTTGAGAAATAGATTTAGAATAATGTTCATTTTTGCATTATAGACTGATTAAAACGTTTTTAATTTTTTGGGAAAGAAAAGTAGGAGAAAAAGAGAGGAACGAATTGCTCTTGAAGCGAATAAAAGCAGTGATAAGAAACAGAAACTTACTGCCTATTTGCTTATTATTATTGATACAATTTTACTTGTTTGGGGCCTTATTCTCCTAGAGAAAATCTTTATTCATTCTAAAATACTTTCCTTATCGATAATTGGAGGCGGGGTTTTGGGAGTAATTGTCATATACCTTATATGGAATGGGAAGGGACATGGGCTTTTTGTGACCTGTTTTTATGGAGTATTAAGTGGCGTATCAGTATTGATTTTTTTTATAACTGCAATAAATTATTATTTTAAAAGTGACCTAGTTGAGAAAGTTACATTGGAAATCATTGAAACAGGCAACTATGCAAAAAGAAAGAGTAATTGCAGAAAACCTTATGTACTTCTGGAATTTAAAGGTATTACCAAAGAGGTTGCCTTTCCTTGCGAGTATGAAAAATCAATCTCTGGATATAAAACTGTTAGCCTTACTTTAGCAACTGGTTTTTTGGGGTTTTATGTAATTACAAATAAGGAGCTTCAAAAGTGAATCTTCGATTAACATTTATCATTTACCTGTTAAAAGATTCTTTAACCGCAAATCCAGTATTTGCAGGCCAAAAAGCGTTTCTTTCTTTATATTTCCTGTCAAAATTTATTAAAACATAGCTACTATGAAAGTGAAACATTTGTTGCTGGTCACCCTTCTGTTTGTCAACGTGGCGGTGCTGGCTCAAAAAAAACATGAATGGAAACAAGTCAGTTCGGGAGGTTACACATATAAATATGTTACAGGCGATCCTACCCAAAGCCGTTTTTATACGTTGAAAAATGGCCTGACCGTAGTGCTTTCGGTGAATAAAAAAGAACCAAGAATTGCCACACAGATTGCCATAAGAACGGGCAGCAACAATGACCCCGCCGATCATACCGGGTTGGCTCACTACCTCGAGCATTTATTGTTCAAAGGCACTGATAAATTTGGTACCCTGGATTGGGCAAAAGAAAAGCCGCTACTCGACAAAATAGATGCCTTGTACGAGCAATACAATTCAACTACCGATACGCTGAAACGAAAAGAAATCTATAAAGAGATTGACAGGGTTTCCGGTGAGGCATCCAAATTTTCCATCGCCAATGAGTATGATAAACTCATGGCATCGATAGGTTCTCAGGGCACCAATGCGCATACCTGGGTAGAGGAAACCGTGTATGAAGAAGATATTCCATCCAATGCCGTAGAGAAATTTTTAGCGATACAAGCTGAGCGTTTCCGCAATCCAATCTTCCGCATCTTTCATACGGAACTGGAAGCGGTGTACGAAGAAAAAAACATCAGCCTTGACAATGACGGACGCAAAATCCAGGAAGCGATGTTTAAAAACACTTTTCCTACTCACAATTATGGTTTGCAATCCACCATTGGCACCATTGAGCATTTAAAAAATCCTTCACTGGTAGCCATCCGGGACTACTATCATAAATATTATGTGCCGAATAATATTGCCTTTATCATGGCCGGTGATTTTGATCCGGATAAAATGGTAAAGCTGATCGATGCCAAATTTGCGTACATGAAACCTAAACCCGTTGAACAATACAAGGGGCCGGAACAGGCGCCTATTGCAGGGCCTGTTGTAAAAGAAATATTTGGACCCAGTGCGGAGAGTTTACGGATTGTTTATCGGGTGGGCGCCAATAATACCCGGGAGTCTTTATTGGCGAGCGTAGCTGCTTCCGTTTTATCCAATGGCAAAGCTGGTTTGCTTGATCTGAACCTGAACAAGCAACAAAAATTACAGGGCGCCGGAGCAGGCATTCAGCAGTACAAGGATTACGGCATGTTTATCCTGAGTGCTTCACCCAAGCAGGGGCAAACGCTGGAAGAAGCAAAAGACCTTTTGATGAGCCAGATTGCTGTATTGAAGAAAGGTGAGTTTGAAGAATCGTTGATCAAAGCCATTGTGGCTAATTATAAACTGGCGGAATTACAGGCATTGGAAAGCAATGGTGCAAGAGTGGCTGGCCTGGTTGACGGCTATATTAAGCATCAAGGAAAGGAGTGGGATAAAGATGTATCTGTGTTGGATGATATGGATGCAATTACTAAAAAGGACATTGTGGAATTCGCCAATAAATTTTTTGCTGATGGTAACTATGTGCTCATTTATAAACGCAAAGGCGAAGACAAGAATATTGTGAAAGTGGAGAAGCCTGCCATCACGCCGGTTGAAACCAACGCTGGTAAACAATCCCCTTTTGTAAAACAGATCACAGCAACCGAATTGCCTGCCATCAAGCCGGTGTGGGTCAACTTTGCTACTGACCTTCAAAAATCGAAGGCCGGTAATGCTGAAGTGTTGTATGTAAAAAATAAAGACAACAGCATTTTCAACCTGTATTATTATTTCGATATGGGTTCGTGGAACAATAAGTTGTTGTCAGTGGCCCTGCAATACCTGCAGTATATCGGTACAGATAAATATTCTGCCGAAGATATCAGCAAGCAGTTTTATAACCTGGCTTGCAGCTTCAGTGCATCGGCAGGAACAGAGCAGACTACAATCAGCGTAACAGGCCTGCAGGAGAACTTCGACAAAGCCGTTACGTTGTTAGAAGACCTGATTGAAAATTGTAAGGCTGATACAGCGGCTCTTTCGGGTCTGAAAAATCGTTTGCTAAAAGCAAGAGCTAACAATAAACTGAATAAAAATGCTATTGCAACCGCTTTAAGAAACTATGCTTTGTATGGCCCTAAGAATCCGTACAATTATGGATTGACAGATGAGGAGATCAATAATATCAAAGCGGAAGAACTGATTGCCATTATTCATTCTCTGCTTGACTACAAGCACCGGATATTATACTACGGGCCAAAAGAATTGCCGGCCTTTACTGCTTCAATTCAAAAGTTACATAATACACCATCAACCTGGACAGTGGCTCCAGAAGCCGTGAAGTTTGAACGTACTTCTCAAACCAATAACCAGGTGTTGTTCGCTGAGTATGATGCGGTACAGGCGGATATTTTCTGGTCAAGAAACCTGGAAAAATTTGATGCTAACAAGGATGCGCTGGTAAATATGTTCAATGGCTATTTTGGTGGCGGTATGGGATCTATCGTTTTTCAAACCATTCGTGAATCAAAAGCGCTGGCTTATTCGACCTATGCCTTTGTAGGCACACCGGCAAAAAAAGAAGACAATTACACTACTACAGCATATGTAGGAACGCAGGCCGATAAATTGAATGAAGCTATTAATGGAATGAATGAACTGCTGACAGACTTGCCCAAAAACGAAAATAGCTTTATCAGTGCCCGCAAAAGCCTGAATAAAGACATCGAGACCGAACGCATTACAAAAGAAGGTATCATTTTCAGCTACCTGAATGCGGAGAAAAAAGGTTTGAAAGATGATATCCGCAAAACCAATTATGAAAAGTACAAAGCGTTAAAATTGGATGACCTGTACAGCTATCACCAGCAGGAGCTATCTAAAAAAGCGTATACTTATTCCGTAGTGGGATCGGAGAAAAATATCAAGATGGATGATCTGAAAAAATATGGCGAGTTGAAAAAACTTTCGCTGACTGAATTATTCGGTTATTAGTAACAGTCTTCACTTATTGCAAAAGAGCCTTACCAATCGTAAGGCTCTTTTATTTGAGCTTATTTGCCTGTAAAATTTGCTTTTCTTTTTTCCATAAACGCCGCCGCACCTTCTTTGGCGTCTGCCGTATCAAAGAGGTCTCCAAAAGTTTCTATTTCCACTGCATAACCATTTTTTGATTCATCAAACACGGCATTGGCAGCCCTGATACAGCCAGCAATGGCCAGCGGAGCTTTAGAGTTAATAATGTCTAAAATTGTTTTTGTTTTTGTCAATAATTCTTCCTGCGATACCACATAATTAACCAACCCATATTGCAATGCCTGGTTAGCATCGATCATATTACCTGTCAGCAACAACTCCATGGCCCGGCCTTTACCAATCAATTGCACCAGGCGCTGCGTTCCTCCATAGCCCGGTATCAAACCAAGATTGACTTCTGGCTGACCAAACTTTGCATTAACAGCAGCGATACGGAAATGACAGCTCATGGCTAGTTCACAACCGCCACCCAGGGCAAAGCCATTGACAGCAGCAACAATGGGTTTCGGGCTGTTTTCAATTTTAGAAAACACAAGGTCCTGCCCCCGCTGTGCCAATGCTTTTCCACCTGCTGCATCGAGTGAAGAAAACTCACTGATATCAGCACCTGCTACAAATGCTTTTGAGCCACTACCCGTAATGATGGCCGACCTTGCTTCAGGGTTGCTGATCATTGCATCGATAGCGGCGCCAAGCTCTTCAATAACAGTTTTATTCAGGGCATTTAATTTATCGGGCCGATTGATGGTGATGGTGGTAATGTTATTTTCAGTTTGAACAAGCAGGGAGGAATACATAAAGAATATTTTTTTCAAAAATAGGGAAGTAGCTAAATATATACCTTCGGCTGAAACAAAATCGGGTTTAAAAAATTACATTTGAAATGAGCCATGATAATGCTTATCACCAACCGGGATGATTATTTGGCGAACCTGTCTGCCGACAGGCAAGATTCTATTTGGCCAAAAAACAATAAAAAATAAACAAATGAAAATAGGGTCTTGAGCAGGTTACTTTTTATCTTCAGAAAATCATAATCAATCGGAATAACAAAAATATTCGCTGCTATTAGAGATAAGCGTAATGAATTTGTTAATCAAAACCTTGTTTCACCGGATTAAAACAATAGAAAATAAATTATGAAGCGCTGTATTGTTTTCTTTTTGGTTTTAGTGATGATAAACGCCTATTCTCAGAAGGACAAAAAAGTGATGGCCCGCCTTATCAAAGAAAATATGGACCTGGCCGTAAAGCAATATAAATACATGGCGAGTCTTACACCAGTAGATTCTATGCCACGTTCCTTCGATGCAAACCGCTTTATTGCCAGTAATACTGATTGGTGGACCAGTGGGTTTTTCCCTGGCACATTGTGGTATATCTATGAATACTCTAAGAACACGTCGATAAAAGCAGAAGCCGAACGACGATTGGCGATCCTTGAAAAAGAAAAATATTATACCGGTAACCATGATCTTGGTTTTATGATCTATTGCAGTTTCGGGAATGCATATCGCATTACCGGTGTACCGGCTTATAAAGATGTGGTGACGACTGCGGCTGAAACATTGATCAAGCGCTACCGGCCAACTATTCGTGCTATTCAATCCTGGAATTCGCTGAAGGATACGATATGCCCGGTTATCATTGATAATATGATGAACCTCGAGTTGCTCAATTGGGTGAGTGACGAACTCAGAGAACCTAAATACAAAGTAATTGCTATCGACCATGCCAATACAACATTAAAAAATCATTTCAGGGCTGATAACAGCTCTTATCATGTGCTTGATTATGCTGCCTCGGATGGCGGAATTGTGAAAAAGAAAACTGCGCAGGGATATAGCGATGAGTCAGCCTGGGCAAGAGGCCAGTCATGGGGGCTTTATGGCTATAATATTATGTATCGCTTCACCAAAGAGCCTGCTTATCTTGAGCAGGCCAGGAAAATCGCCGCATTCCTGGTGGATCATCCGACTGTACCGGCTGATAAAATTCCTTACTGGGATTATAATGCACCGATCACCCGCTATACTTATCGGGATGTATCGGCTGCTTCAATTATGGCGTCAGCTTTGTTGGAATTAGCACAATACACCAGCGAAGAAGAGTCTAAAAAATATATTCAGAGGGCGGTTGATATCCTGAAATCACTTTCCACACCAACCTATCGTGCCGAACCAGGGTCAAATGGTGGCTTTATTTTAAAACACAGTGTTGGTTCATTGCCGCACAAATCAGAAGTTGATGTGCCGTTGACCTATGCCGATTATTATTTTATCGAAGCTTTATTGAGGTATAAGAAATGGTATCTTAATGATTGAAAGAGAAGCTTAAAAATTTCTGTTCTTCTTTACCCAATCAGTGATGTAATCAGCAATCTCGCTGGTGGTAGTGCCGGGAGCAAATAATTTTCCCGCTCCCATTTCATTTAATGTTCTCATATCATCTTCAGGGATGATGCCGCCTCCGGTGAGTAACACATCGCTCATCTGTTTTTCTTTCATCAATTGAATCACTCTTGGGAATACCGTCATATGGGCACCGGATAAAATACTGATGCCGATAGCATCTACATCCTCCTGCAAAGCAGCATTTACTACCATTTCGGGTGTTTGGCGAAGGCCCGTGTAAATTACTTCCATGCCTGCGTCACGAAGCGCAGTGGCGATGACCTTCGCTCCGCGGTCATGACCATCTAATCCTACTTTGGCAACCAAAACTCTGACGGGTCTGTTCATATTGGCGATTGTTCGTGGTCAAAAATAAGCATAGGGTTGGATTATTCTTTAATTTTCCAATTCAATGCTGACGATTGTGTTCAAAGAAGTTCATTTCAAGTAAAACTATTTTCTTATTCTTAACCTGGTGTATGCGCTATAGAAAATTCGGTAATACCGATTTAATGGTAAGTGAAATAGGATTTGGCGCCTGGGCTATTGGTGGGGGAGCTATGATCGGAAATACAGCAATTGGTTGGGGTAATGCTGATGATAATGAATCAAAGGCGGCAATACTGCGGTCAGTTGAACTGGGAATTAATTTTTTTGATACGGCCGATATCTATGGTTTAGGACATTCAGAGCAGTTGATCGGCGAAGTATTGGGCAACCGGCAGGATATTATAATCGCAACTAAAGTGGGTAATGTATCGAGAGACGATCGATTCACGGTTGATTATTCAGGGGAATATATTGTAAGAGCCTGTGAAGAAAGTCTGAAGCGATTGAAACGGGATGCTATCGATTATTATCAATTACATACGGCAAGGTTGTCGCACTTGCTGCAAGGCGATTGTTTGGAAGCGATGAAACAGTTGCAGCAACAGGGAAAGATTCGTTACTGGGGTATTTCCTTGAACACCTTTGATCCTTTTCCGGAAGCCGAATTTTTTATGCAACAAAAAACAGGCAGTGGGTTTCAGTTAGTCTTAAATATGCTAAACCAAAAAGCGCTACCCCTTGTAAAGAAAGCGTCGCAAGCGGGCTATGGCATCATTGCCAGGATGCCTTTGCAATTTGGTTTGTTAACGGGTAAGTTTGATGATAAAGTCTCGTTTCCCGACAATGATCACCGGAGGAACCGGCTAACAAAAGAAATAATTGAAGCGGCTAACCATGCGTTGGGTCCGGCTTGGGAATTATGCGGGAAATATAACATCAACAAGACGCAGTTGGCGTTAAGTTATATTTTAAGCTATCTAGAAGTTGCTACGGTTATTCCCGGTATCCGGACGGCAAGTCATGCCGAAAAAAATATTGCAGGCATGGTCCATCTCACCCCGGAAGACAGGGACTTAATTGAACAATTGGGAACCGGTCCTTTAATTGTAGTAATGGAACTAATACAAAAACAAGGTTAAAAGACTTCGATTGCTTTTTTGATTCTTTCAATTGTTTCTTCCTTTCCGATTATTTCAGCAATATTAAAAACCGGAGGGCCGAATTTACCACCAACCAGCATTATCCGAAATGGCAATTGGAGTTCACCCGGTTTTATATTTTTTTCAACAGCCAATTCTTTGAATAGGTTTTCCAGCGACGTGGCGCCCCATTCGGTTTGGTTATTTATTTTTTCCGAATAGGTGATAAAGAAATTTTTCTTGTCTTCATTCCATTTGGGTCTGACGGCGTTTACATCATACTCACCGGGTGATTGAAAGAAGAAGGATGATTGATCATAAAAATCAGTCAGCAATGTACAACGGTCTTTTACCAATCCGATCACTTTTTCCAATAAGTCATCATCCGAAACTGCAATGCTTTTTTCATTCAGGAAGCTTCTGACTTCTGACTTCAGACTTCCGATTTCCGACCTCTTTATCCATTCATGATTGAACCATTTGGCTTTTTCGTAATCAAATTTGGCTCCGCCGCTATGTACTCTTTCAATTGAAAATTTCTCAATCAATTCTTCTTTCGTAAAAATTTCCTGTTCAGTACCATCATTCCAGCCTAATAATGCCAGCAGGTTGATAAATGCTTCCGGTAAAAATCCTTTTTCCTTAAATCCTTCTGTCAATTCATTAGTCCTGGGGTCGGTCCAGTTCATAGCAAATACGGGGAAGCCATATTTAGAACCATCTCTTTTACTCAGTTTGCCATTCGGACCAAGGATCAAAGGGAAATGTGCCCATTGCGGCATGTTTTCCAGGCCAAACAAATATTTCCACAGAAGAATATGAACCGGTGCACTAGGTAACCACTCTTCACCCCGAAACGCATGGCTGACCTTCATCAAATAGTCGTCTACTACGACGGCAAGATGATAAGTAGGCATGCCATCCGCTTTCAGTAATACTTTATCATCTACAATAGATGTATCAAAATGCACTTCGCCACGGATCATGTCAGTAAAAGAAATGGTTTCATGATGTGGCATCTTTATGCGGATCACATGTTTGGTACCGGCCGCTAAAAATTTTTTTGTCTCTTCAGCCGATAGCGAAATAGAGTTCCGCATCTTATTTCTTACGGACTGATCGTATTGCGGTGAAGGATTTTCCGTGGTTTTAAAATCATGCCGCATTTTTTCCAACTCTTCAGGAGTGTCAAATGCATAATAAGCATGACCCGCCTCAACGAGTTGTTCTGCATATTGGCGATAGAGTTCTTTTCTTTCACTTTGCCGGTAAGGTCCATAGCTGCCACCATGTACCGGGCTCTCATCAGGTTCTAAACCTGCCCATGTCAAACAATCAAAAATATACTGTTCCGCTCCGGGTACGTAACGGCTCTGATCAGTATCCTCGATGCGAAGTATAAAATCACCGTTATGGTGTTTTGCAAACAAATAATTATATAAAACAGTTCTTACGCCACCTAAATGCAAACCGCCGGTAGGACTTGGCGCAAAACGAACCCTTACTTTTTTACTCATAGGCTGCAAAGATAACAAAGGAAGGCACAAGGCTCAGGGCACAAGACACAAGACTTAAAAATCGATTTCTTGTTCCTTGTTTTTTTTCTTGTTCCTAGTACCTTGTGCTTTTATGAAATATTTTGTAAAAACTCCCTGGTGGCTCAAAAAAATTTATTCTTCTTACCTGTGGAGTGTTGACACAAAAGAAAAGAATGTGTACCTCACATTTGACGATGGCCCGCATGCTGTTGCTACTCCTTTTGTCCTGGACCAATTGAAGCAGTACAATGCCAAAGCGACTTTTTTTTGCATTGGTAAAAATGTATTGGCCGAACCGCAGATCTACAGAAGAATCTTAGATGAGGGACATGCGGTAGGAAATCATACGCATCATCATTTGAATGGTTGGAAAACGAAAAGTGAAATGTATTTGGCTGATGTGAATGAAGCAGGGAAATATATTGACTCCATTTTGTTTCGACCTCCGTATGGAAGAATCACTTCATTCCAGGCAAAAAATATCAATGCCGCACTAAAAAAGAATAATGTAAAGATTATTATGTGGGATGTGATAAGTGGTGATTTTGATGAATCACTTACCGGAGAACAATGTTTGCAAAATGTAATTTTGAATGCAACAAGTGGTTCAATCATTGTTATGCATGATAGTCAAAAAGCTTTTGCACGACTTGAATTCTTTTTACCGTTGATGCTTTCTTTTTTTTATGAGAAGGGATATCAATTAAAGAAGTTAGAAGGATTCGGGTAGAAAAAATAATAGAGAAGGGAAAATAATAATTTATAAAAAACTGATTATAAAGCGTTGGTATTCAGTTAAAAATTTAGGGCCTGGGTAGAAACCCTGGCCCGTTTTTAATCCGTACCCTATGAAAACTGGGCTAAAGGTAAAATAATTTTTCATTAATCCAAACTAATTTACAAGTGTTTGTGGCTGGTTTGCAGGAATATTTCGGCCCCTTGTAAGACTTAATTTTGAGCCTATGAATCTGATTGATACCCATGCACATATTTATTTAAATGACTTCGCGGATGACCGGCCGGCAATACTGGACAGGGCGAAGCAAACCGGGATAGAGAAAATCCTGATGCCGGCCATCGACTCAGCTACGCACCCGGCAATGCTGGAACTGGAGACAGAAAATCCAGGTTTTTGTATCAGTATGATGGGGCTTCATCCCTGCTCTGTAAACGAGAATTTTTTGGAGGAGTTGGCAAAGGTTGAGCAATATTTGACCGAACAGAGATTTGTGGCAATAGGTGAGATTGGGCTTGACTTCTACTGGGATGTTAGTTTTAAAGAACAACAGTATATAGCATTTCGCCGGCAAATCGAGCTGGCAATAGATTATGGTCTTCCGATTGCGATACATTCCCGCAACTCTACAGACGAATGCATCCAGGTAGTAAAGGAGTATAAGAACAGTCAATTAAAGGGGGTATTCCATTGTTTTTCGGGCTCATCCGAACAAGCCATACAAATTATTGAGCTGGGTTTTTACCTGGGAATTGGAGGAGTATTGACTTTTAAAAATGCCGGACTGGATAAGGTGACCATGGATATTTCCGTTGATCATATACTATTGGAAACGGATGCTCCTTACCTGGCGCCGGTTCCTTTCCGGGGTAAACGGAATGAATGCAGCTATATTTCCTACACGGCGCAGAAGCTGGCTGACTTAAAAGAAACTACGGTAGAAAACATTGCTAAGTTGACCAGCAGCAATGCCCAAAAATTATTCGGGCTCTAAAGTCTGAAACCGTATTTTTGCAGCCCTTAATAAAAAGGAGACTTGTCCGAGTGGTTGAAGGAGCACGCCTGGAAAGTGTGTATACGGGAAACCGTATCAAGGGTTCGAATCCCTTAGTCTCCGCTAAAGTTTTTTTGCATGCAGATAATGCAAAATGATAAAAGCGCTTGATATGCAAGATTAATTGTAATTGAGCAAATGTATCTGTAAGAAAAAAAAGTGCACTTTTTCGATGTGCATTCAGTGGCTCAAAACTGGCCCTGTTATCCCTCTTAAATATCTTTTTTTGCCGGGCAGCTTATCCTTTTTTTAAATTGCTAATGGTAGAGTCGGCGCTGACTACACTAACTTTATTTGCCGGCAACGTTCTTCTCCTTGAATGCTTTTGGGGTCATGCCAAATTTTGACTTGAAAACGGTAGAGAAATAAGCTTGTGAAGAAAAACCGACTTTGAAGGAAATTTCAGATATCGACAGCTCTTCATTAAGCAACAGGTATTTTGCTTTTTGCATTCTTACATTCAGGATATAGTCATTTACGTTGTAGCCTAAAACCGCTTTTACTTTTTTATAGAGTTGAACCCTAGAGATGCCAATCTCTTTACAAATGTCATCTACCGTAAAGTTTTCATTAGCGATATTGCTTTCCACGATGGACGAAAATTCGTTCACAAATTTTCGATCAATTTTTTTGGAGGCCGATGTTCTCAATCCTTCATTGGGTAATTCACTGCTGTAATGGTCTTTTAAAATCTCCCGGTTCCTGATCAGGTTTTTAATCGTTTCTTTAAGATACTCCATATTGAATGGCTTTACGATATAAGCATCTGCTTTTAACTTCAATCCCTCAATCTGCTGTTCCATACTTGCCCTGGCGGTTAATATGATGATTGGTATATGAGAAGTCCTGATATCATTTTTTAAGGTGTCTACGATAAACATGCCATCCTTGCCGGGCATCAGAATATCGGAAATGATAATATCCGGAATAATTTCATAGGCCATGTTCAGGCCGGTATTGCCATTCTCCGCTTCCATAATTTCATAGATGTCCGATAACTGTTTTTTTATAAAATTCCGGATCTCTGCATTGTCCTCGATGAGTAATATGGAGTATTCTTTTGCCTGCGTTGAAACAATTTCTACCGGTAATGTTTTTAGTGTTTCTGTATCATTAATATAAATTTTGGCATCTTCGTAGTTAAGATAATCGGGTGCGGCTTCTTTTGCTATTTCATTTTCTCTAAGATGCGCATGGCCAAGTGGCAGCCATACTTCAAACGTTGTTCCTTTCCATTTTTCGCTTTTAATAGTAATTTCTCCCTGGTGGAGTGTAATCAACTCTTTGGATAAGGCCAGGCCCAATCCCGTTCCTTTATAGGTTCCCTCATTGCCTTGGTAAAAAAGATCAAAAGCATGTTCCAGTGTTTCCCGGCTCATGCCAATCCCTGAGTCTTCAACCCTTATAATTGCTTTTGACTTGTTTTCATCTTTAGCAACAGACACTGTAATGCAGCCATGATCGTTCGTGAACTTAAACGCATTCGAAAGCAGGTTAAACAATATTTTATCCAACATATTTACGTCGAACCATACTTTCAATTCTTTATCTTTTGCATCTACCCTGAAAGAGATCGTTTTTTTCTTCGCTGTTTCGATAAACGCATTGGTGATGTCCGTAACGAATGCTACAAGGTTATTCTCGGTAGCTCTCAGTTTCATTTTTCCCTGCTCAATTTTCCGGAAATCCATTAGCTGGTTGACTAATCTTAAGAGGCGCAGTGTATTTGTCTTCACCATCTCCAGCTGCGCTTTTGCCGAAAAATGGAGTTTTGAAGAAGATGCCATTTCTTCGATTGGCCCTAAGATCAACGTGAGGGGGGTTCGTAGTTCATGTGAAATATTGGTAAAGAAATTAAACTTGGCATCGGTGGCTTCTTTAGCCTTTTTTCCTAGTTCAATCAGCTGGTTACGTTGCATCATGATTTCTTCATTTTGCATGGCCAGCCGGGCATTGATCTTTTTATTTTCTTTTAAATAATAAAAAAGCACAAAACCCATGATCAGCGCAAGGGCCAGTGAAACGGATATGGTATAAATAATATTGGATTGGTTTTGGGTAATGATGGCCTGGTCTTCAATTTTTTCCTGGCTCCTGTCAATATCTCTTTGCTGTGCCAACAGTTTTTCGTTTTGAAGTTTTGTGATCCTGATATTGGTGGAATCAATAACGGTGGTGAATAATTGGTTTTCCCGAAGAAACGGTTGTTGATTCAATATGGCTGCGGCTGTGGCAATGGCTTCCTGGCCGCCAGTGGGATATAAGACAGTCGCGGAAATGTATTTATTCTGCACCATGTCGAGACCGCCTCCTTTCGATGGCAGTCCGTCTATTCCAATAATCTTTATTTTGTTTTGCAATCCCAGCCTCTCACAAATTTTATAGATGTCAAATGCCATGAAATCATTTTGCGCATAGACCAGGTTGATGTTGTTATGTGTTTTTAAGTACACCTCAACGGGATTAGCGATACCGGGGGTTGTAGTCAGGTAGTTGTCAAAACGTTTTACATATTTCAACGAGGGATAACGTGAAATAATATCGATAAAGCCATTGTGCCGGTCAATAACGGGTGAAGCGTCAGGTATGCCGGTTACTTCTATAATATTACCTGCTCCATTTAATATGGTAGCTGCATATCTCCCGGCATTTTGACCGACTTCATAATTGGATGCGCCGATAAAAGAAGTATAACTTTTGGAGTCGATTCGCCTGTCGACGACCACCACGGGAATACCTGAATTGTACACTTTTTGAATAACAGGCGTTAGCGGTTTTACCTCGTTTGGCGAAACGATCAACAGGTCAATTGGTTGTTTTATGAACTCTTCAATCTGCAGAATCTGGCTATCACTATTTCCGTTTGCATCCCTGTATGCCAATTCAATATTATCATGAAAGGAGAGTTCCCGTTTCATTTCGGCCAGCATCGTTTTTCGCCAGTCGTCGATGCCGGTGCATTGGGAAAAGCCGACTATATATTTTTTTGCTTTTGTGCCAGAATTGCAGGACAATAATAAAACAGACCAGCAAAGTATAACTAAGGATACAATCCGGAAACTAAGAATTGATTTATTCTCTTGGCGCATATGGGAAGCAGTCACAGCAGCAATTTGCATTTTTTTTCAATAGTCCATTACTAAAAATGTTCATTTAGTTTTCAAAATCCTCTCTTTTTCAAAATCAGGCCAGGTAATCTACCCAATCTGAGTGAACAGAATTGAAATTATTCTATACAATTTCAAAAAATAGTCTTTTTCATCCTTATGGCTAGAAAAAAGAATACATGATTTTCAATTCATTAAGCTCAACTATTCGACTTCCAAAATTTGAATACAATTCTTACAAATTCGAAACGATACCGGAGGCACGCTGACCTACTTTGCATACATAACGGAATGCTATATGAATAAAAAATTGCTCTTGTGGAGTATTGCAGTAGCCCTTGGCGGATTTCTCTTTGGTTTTGATACGGCAGTTATATCAGGGGCCGAACAGGATATTAAAAGGATCTGGCAACTCAGTGATCTTTTACACGGCATGGCTATCGCCATGGCATTATATGGTACGGTGATCGGCGCCCTCTTCGGCGGCATACCTGCTACCAAATTTGGCAGAAAGAAAACTTTACTCTGGATCGGAATTTTTTACCTGGTATCCGCCATCGGTTCCGCCCTTGCCCCGGAGGTTTATTCCTTTATGCTTTTCCGTTTGTTGGGCGGGCTTGCCATTGGCGCATCTTCGGTAGTGGCTCCAATGTATATTACTGAAATAGCTCCTTCCAAAAACCGGGGTAAGCTGGTCGCCACTTTCCAGTTCAACATCGTTTTTGGAATCGTCATAGCTTATTTATCTAACTATCTGTTACAGGGCGTTGGCGGTGAAGATAGTTGGCGGTGGATGTTGGGCGTAGTCGCCATTCCCTCAGCATTGTATTGCGTATTCATCGTTTTTGTACCTGAAAGTCCAAGGTGGCTGATGGTTCACAAAGGAGATTATAGCGCTGCCCGTACCATCTTGCAGGCCAGTGACCCTGAAGGCGTGGACGAAGCTATCCGGACTCTTCAACAATCCATTGAGGAAGAAAAACAAAAAGAGACCATCGCGGCTTTTCTCACCCGGCGTTTTAGCACTCCCATTTTATTAGCTTTCCTGATTGCGCTTTTTAATCAACTGTCCGGCATCAATGCCATCATCTATTTTGCTCCCCGTGTATTTGAATTGGCCGGTATTGGTAAAGATGCTGCGTTTCTGCAAAGTGCGGGCATTGGATTGGTCAACCTCATATTCACCATGTTTGGTTTATACCTGATCGACAGGCTGGGCAGAAAAAAATTAATGTTGATCGGTTCGCTCGGTTATATCATTTCACTGGCAGCAGTGGCGGCGGCTTTTTACTTTGAGTACCTGGGTGGAATGATCGTACCGGTTTTGTTATTCCTGTTTATCGCATCACATGCCATTGGGCAAGGCGCCGTGATCTGGGTTTTTATCTCTGAAATTTTTCCCAATAATGTCAGGGCATACGGGCAATCATTGGGTTGTTCTACTCACTGGATATTAGCAGCCATCATTACAACAGTGTTTCCTATACTGGCTACCAAATTTGGACCGGCACCTTTATTCCTCTTCTTTGCTCTTATGATGGTGCTGCAATTATTCTGGGTGATTTTTAAAATGCCGGAAACAAAAGGAGTATCACTGGAAGCGATTGAAGCAAAACTGATAAAAAAATAACTGCAATAAAAATGGATATCAACAAAAGACACCGGGTGGTTTGTTTTGGCGAGATTCTTTGGGATATTTTTCCAACGGGTGCTGTACCAGGTGGCGCACCGATGAATGTAGCTTATCACCTGCACAAAAAACAAAAAACACCGGCACTGATCACCCGCATTGGTTTAGATGATAAAGGAAAAGAACTCGTCAATATATTTTCAGGTCACGGTGTTTGTACAGACTATTTCCAGGTAGATTATGAATATGAAACCGGCAAAGTATATGCGGAGCCCGGAGATCATAATGAAATGGAGTATGATATAGTAAAACCGGCTGCATGGGATTTTATTTCCTGGGAAGACTCTTTTGCAGGGCTTGTTTCCCAAGCTGATTTTTTTGTCTTTGGAAGTTTGGCGGCCCGGAGCAGGCTATCAAAAGAAACCTTGTTCAGGTTGCTGGATTTGGCGTCTGCAAAAGTGCTTGATATAAATTTAAGGGCTCCGCATTTTAATCGTCGCCTTGTAGAAGAGTTATTGACAAGGGCTGACTTTTTAAAGATCAATCTTGCCGAGCTTGAGCTAATCACGGGATGGTTTTCGCAATACAATAAAACAGAGGATAGGGTAAAATTGATCTGTGATCAATTCAACATTTCAAATGTAGTGGTAACCAAAGGTGGCGAAGGGGCGCTGTGGTATTCGGATGGAAATATTTATCCTCACAATGGATATAAAGTAGAAGTGGCTGACACCGTTGGAAGTGGTGATGCGTTCCTGGCTGGATTACTGGCCAAACAACTGGATAATGCTACACCCGGCGATGCGCTTGATTTTGCCTGCGGCCTCGGAGCTTTTATTGCTACCCAACATGGAGCCTGCCCTGTCTATGAAATAACCGACGTCGAAAATTTAATGAATGAAAAAAAACAAACTGCTTAGTATCTCTTAAAAATTAAAACTCTGACTTATGCGAAAGTTGCTTTGCTTATGTACACTACTGCTTGTTGCACTTTTTAGTGTTGCACAGCAGAAAATATTGTCCGGAACAATCTCAGATAAAGATAAAAAACCGTTGCCCTCGGTATCGGTACAAACATCTACCCGAAGTACAGTGTCGGATGAAAAAGGTCTCTTTAGCATTCCGGTTTCAACTGGTGAAGTGGTTACTTTCTCCTATATAGGCAGAAAGCCTCACCAACTTATCGTCAGCGAAAGCGATGTTAATATAAATGTCAATCTCGAAGAGGATCCGCAGAATTTAAACGAGGTGGTAGTGTTGGGTTATACTACTGAAAAAAGAAAAGATTTGAAAGGTGCAGTGTCGGTTGTAAAACTGGGTGAGACCTTAAAGGAAACCAATGCCAACCTGCTTACATCATTGCAAGGTAGAATTGCCGGTGTAAACATTACTACAGATGGCGCACCGGGTTCCGGTACAATCATCAACATCAGGGGTATCTCCAGTATTCTCGGTGATATTCAACCGTTGTTTGTGGTGGATGGCGTGCCGACAAAAGATATCAATGGTATCAGCCCGAACGATATTGAATCATTGCAGGTGATGAAAGATGCGGCTTCTGCAGCTATATATGGTGCCCGTGGCGCCAATGGTGTAGTGGTTATCGCAACCAAAAAAGGCAAATCAAAAAATGTACAGGTAAGTTTTGATGCTTTTTATGGGGTTAAAAAACTGCGTGGCGGGCTGGATATGCTGGATGCCATGGAATATGGCAAGGTATTGTGGCAACAAAAGATCAATGACAACCAGCCGCTCACAGATGCTATCTATGGTACTGGCCCGGAACCTACCATTCCTGAATTTTTAGATGATAATAAAACTATTCCCGCAGGCAATGTGGACTACCAGAAAGAAGTATACAAACCCGCTGCTAACATGGGTTATAATCTCGGTATTTCCAAGGCGGCTGACAGATCCAGTTTTTATTTTGGAGTTAATTATAACCGCGAAGAAGGTCTTGCGAAATATACATCGTACGACAGGTTAACAGTACGTATGAATAGTTCCTTCAAAGTATCGAATAGGATAACTGTAGGAGAGAATCTATCCATTGGATATTTAACAGGTAGCAGGGAAGCGGATTCACGTTCCATTGAGTCAGCGATCTTTCAATATGCTATCATTCCTTTAAAAGATAACCTGGGCAATTGGGGCGGGCCCGTTAAAAATCTCGGTGACCGCTTAAGCCCTATTGGTGAGTTATACCTCAACCGGGATAATAAAAATAAAGGCTGGAGAACATTTGGCAATGTGTTTACAGATATTGAAATCATTAAGGGACTTACATACAGAGGAAGTTTTGCCGTTGATGTAATCTCAAATAACTTCAAAGGATTTTATCCAAAATATACCATGGGGCGATTTGTTCAATCGTCCAATTCCCTGTCTCAGCGTGGCAATGATGTGTTGAATCTTACAGCTACGCATACGCTTACTTACGATTGGAAAAAGAATAAACATGAAGTGCAATTGTTGGCAGGATATGAATGGATCAATAACAAATCAGAATCGTTTTTTATTACCCGCCGTGATTTTGCACTGGAAAGTCCTGACTATCAATACCTGAATGGCGGTACAGCATTGGCCGATGCGAACGGTGGTGCAGATGAGTATGGCCTGATTGGTACATTCGGAAAGCTTAATTATAACTATGATGGTAAATATTTAATCGCCGGTTCAATCAGGCGGGATGGTTCTTCCCGTTTTGGTCCGCTGAATCGCTATGGTGTGTTTCCTGCTGTATCGGCCGCCTGGCGAATCAGTGAGGAAAAATTCTTTACGCAATCGGCTATGGCGAGGAATATATCCGATCTCAAGTTGAGAGCATCATGGGGAAAGAATGGAAATGACGGTATTCCCAATTATACCTATTCAACCAATTTCGTTTCCGCAGTTGACTTTTCTTATTATGATCTTTTTGGAACCAACGGGCTTGCGCAGGTAGGATATTATGCCAACCAGATCGGTAACCCAAAAGTAAAATGGGAAGCTTCCAAACAAACCAATATTGGTATCGACCTCGGCTTATTTAGTAATCGAATTTATCTGACCGCTGATTATTATGTAAAAACTACCGATGATTTATTGTATCCCGCCTTAACACCCGGCGTTATTGGTGAAGGCCGTCCTCCTTTTATCAATGTTGGTGATATTAAAAATAGTGGGATTGAGTTATTGTTAAGCTATCGCAATAAAAGCACTGAAAAACTAAAATATAATTTCGATCTGACATTTACCAGCATTAAGAACAAAGTTGTAAGTGTAGGTCCCGACGGAAATGACATTCGTGAAACAGCCCGTGGCCGGATTATCAAAGATCAACCCTTGTTTGTTTTTTATGGGTACAAAGCCGATGGCATATTCAAATCACAAAAAGAAGTGGATGATCATGCCACCCAGGCAGGAAAAGGACTTGGCCGTATCCGTTACAGCGATATAAACGGTGATGGAGAAATTACTCCGGATGACAGAACTTACCTCGGTAGCCCTTTCCCCAAATTTACCGTGGGTTTGAATGCCGGTTTATCGTACGCCGATTTTGATTTGACTGTTTTCTTCGATGCCAGTGCAGGTAATAAGATATATGACGAGATCATGTCGAATACGCATAACGTATTTTTCAATTCTAACCACCACAAAGATTTATTAGATGCATGGTCTCCCACCAACACCGATTCGGATATTCCCATGCTTACTGCTAACAATACCAATGATGAGCTAAGAACTTCTTCTTTTTACATCAGCAGTGGTTCTTATATAAGACTGAAATCAGCAGTGCTGGGATACAATTTGCCGAAAAGAATACTTGATAAAATAAAACTTTCAAAAGCCAGGCTATTTGTACAGGCACAAAACCTGCTCAACTTTACCAGTTTCGATGGCTTCGATTATGAACCTTTTGGTTTTGAAGGAAGACTGACACAAACCATTTACCCTCACTCAAAATCTGTCAGTGTAGGTATCAACGTGGGATTTTAATTGCTAAATGATTTTAAAAAACTAACAACATGCGTAACAAAATTTTAATAATAGCAGGTGCATTAATGCTTAGTTTTTCCTGCACCAAAATATTAGACCAGGCGCCAAAAGGAGCATTAAGTACTGAGACATTAACCAATAAAGATGGAGCAGAAGCATTGGTAGTATCAGCCTATGCTTTATTGGACCAGGTTTTTAGCGATAGCTGGTCACCCATTGCAGCCATCTTCAACCCGGCATCTAACTGGAGTTACAGCGATGTCCGTTGCGGTGATGCCTACAAAGGGGGCGGCGGAACTGGTGATATCGGTGAACTGAACAGTCTTGAACTGGGAATTGTAGAACCCACCAATTCATTGATCAATAATAAATGGCGGGTATTGTTTTACGGTGTTTCAAGATGTAATAAGGCATTGACGGTGTTAAATGCATTGAGTGATGACGGATATGATTTGCGGACGCAGCGTATTGCCGAAGTAAAAGTGCTGAGAGGCATTTACTATTTTGAATTGAAAAAACATTTTCGCACCTATCCTTATATCGATGAAACTATTTTAAGCGGCCAGGAAGGAACGGTTCTCAATGATCTCACTGAACAACAATTGTGGGATAAGATCAAAGAAGATTTGAGTGCCGGTATAACGATCCCGTTCGATGGACAGGATATCGGCCGTATCAATAAATATGTAGCCTATTCTTATCTCGCCAAATGGAATATTTATCAAAAGAACTGGGCGGAAACAATCAGCAATTGTAATGAAGTGATCAACTCAGGGAAATTCAAATTGCTCGACAATTTGCAGGACCTGTACTCTGATCCTACAAAAGATCATGATGGCGAAAAAATATTTGCTCTTGAGACATCGGTAAAAAATGGTGGTACAGAAGGCGGTAATTATAACTGGGGCGATTTGCTGACATCACCTCCCGGTCCCGCCTATGGTGGTGGCGATGGTTTTCATCGTCCAACCCAAAATTTGGTCAATGCTTTTAAAGTAGATCCTGCCACAGGGTTGCCTTTATTTGACACCTACAATAATACAGATCTTGCGCCAACAGATGTTATTACTGCCGTTGATCCAAGATTGGATCATGCAATTGGTCGTCCGGGTATTCCCTGGAAAGATTTTACAGGTGAAGTATATGGTAATAACTGGATCCGGGAAGGAGTTACTTATGGCCCTTATTCCAAAAAGAAAAATATCATCCTGGTCAATTCTCCGCTCAGGGGTGCGGGAGCATTCCCCTGGGCACAGGGAGCTTTGAATTTTCCATTCATTAAATATTCAGACATTTTGTTGTTGAAAGCAGAGGCTTTGATTGAGTCGGGTGGAAGCCTGGAAGAAGCAAAGGGGTTGATCAACCTGATCCGTAACAGGGCCAAGGATGCACCCGTCGTAAAACAACTGGGTTCAGCTACACCTGCTGCTAATTATAAAGTAGAACCTTATCCTGCTTCACCAGCATGGGACCAGGCTACTGCGCGGAAAGCATTACGTTTTGAAAGAAGGCTGGAGCTGTGTTTGGAAGGTCATCGGTTTTATGACCTGGTAAGATGGGGTGAAGCAGCATCTGTCATTAACAACTATTACCAGGTAGAGAAAACAAAAAGACCATATTTGAATGCAGCTAATTATACTGCAACCAAACATGACTACCTGCCAATACCACAGGCGGAGATAGATATCAGCCGCGGCGGATACATACAGGACCCTAATTATTAATTCCTAAAAGAACCTGCAAGAAGTTTAAACTTTTATTGCATAAAAAGACAGGAGTGGGCAGCTCATAATTTTTCATAGGCAGCAAGCAGTCGTTAAAAGCCCACTCCTTATTTCTTTTATTAATCATCATCAACTCTTCCGGCAAACCGGGATTGGATAAAAAATGAAGCATACAAAATGAAATTATCATTCTATAGTTTTTTCTTCCTGTTCGTATCCGGCAGTATTGGATGTAATTCTTCGAACTCATCCGCCGTATCCGTTATTCAAGGCGATTCCAAAACAACAGATGCCTACCGCCCGGCCTATCATTTTACTGCTGATTCAAACTGGATCAATGACCCCAACGGTCTTGTATTTCACAATGGCGAGTATCATCTTTTTTATCAACACAATCCGTATGGGGCTAAATGGGGGCACATGAGCTGGGGACATTCAGTGAGCAGGGACCTTATTCATTGGAAAACATTGCCGGTGGCCATGTATGAAGACAAGAATCCCAACGATAATGATACCACGATGATATTTAGCGGAAGTGCGGTGATAGATAAAAATAATACCAGCAGCTTCGCCAATGGATCACAGAAGGCACCCCTGGTGGCAGTGTACACTTCTTTTGTGCATAATAAGTTTAAGCCAAAAGTTCAACACCAGAGTGTCGCATACAGCAACGACGATGGATTCACCTGGACAAAATATGCAGGAAATCCTGTAGTAGATATACAATCACTGGAGTTCAGGGACCCCAAAGTGTTTTGGTATGAACCGCAGCAGAAATGGGTGATGGTAGTATTGAAGGCTGAACAACGTGAAGCACAATTTTATTCATCTAAAAATTTAAAAGACTGGACGCTGATGAGTAGCTGGGGCCGGGTTGGTAATACCGCAAGAGTATGGGAATGCCCCGACCTGGTAGAACTATCGGTAAAAGGAACCAATGAAAAAAAATGGGTGTTTATTGTTTCTGCGGGTCATGCACAGGATGGATATGTAGGCATGCAGTATTTTGTTGGAAATTTTGACGGGACATCTTTTTCTCCGGATCATGACTATAAACAACCAACCTATCTCGATTTTGGAAAAGATTTTTATGCAGCCGTTACTTATAATAATGCACCCAATGACCGGAAGATTTTGGTTGCATGGATGAATAACTGGGAATATGCGAATGATATACCTACCGGCAGTGTTTGGCGTGGCACTTATGCTATTCCAAGAGAATTAAGTCTTGTAACAGTGAATAGCGAATTAAAGCTTATTCAGCAACCAGTGGCAGAATTAAATGCGTTGAAGCAGGAAGCATTTTCCCTGGCAGATAAAACCGTTGAAGAAAATTTTGATATTCCTTACAAGGGCGACGCTTACCAGGTTGAACTGGTCATTGAACCAGGCGATGCCAAAGCAGCCGGTATCAAAATACTGAAGGGGAAAAATGAAGAAACTGTTATTAAATATGACAACGTCGCCAAGCAACTGCAATTGGATCGTACCAAATCGGGCAATGTAAATTTTCATGCGAAGTTTGCAAGTATTGAGAAGGCTCCTGTTTCCTTACAGAACGGTTTAATAAAACTGAATTTACTTGTTGATAGGTCAGTGGTGGAAATCTTTGCCAACGATGGACTTGCTACTATTTCTGATCTCGTATTTCCATTGGAGAAAGAAGGCGGTATACAATTATTTTCTGAAGGTGGTAAGGCAAATTTTCAGTCGGTGAAGATATGGCGAATGAAAGCTGTTAAATAAAACCGGTGATGAACAATTTTAAACAGCACAAGTATATGCTGAAATGGTTGATAACAATTATATCGGTTATATTAGCTATGACCGGGTATGGTCAGAACGATACACTCATGTATTTCCCTTTTTCGGTAATGCCGGAATTGTCTGTAAAAGAAAAGATCGGCAATAGAATATCTTCCATTCATACGGCAAAAAGAAAAGCGGAATATGTGAAAGCCTACAAAGGAACCGGATTGAGAACAGATGGTTATTCTACCTGGATCAGTACGGCATTCACCAATTCAAAATTACCACTCAATGTGAGTGGGTGGTTTGCCCTGGAAACATACCCGACTGATACGGCAGGTTTTTTTGCTTTAAAAAATGATCATCAATGGATATCCGCCTGTATCAGCCGGTTTGGTGTGCCAATGATCGGTATTAAAGAGGCTGAGCAAATAAAATATATCAGCGCTGACACAATGATTCCTCCTTTTCAATGGCAACATGTTTCCTTAAACATATTACCCGAAAAAGCTGAGCTATGGATGAATGGAAAAAAGATTCTTGATGTTGAAACAGGAAACTTACAAACAGGATTTGATTCGTTGATCATTGGGCGTGATGAATCGGAAAGGTCAATTATCATTTTTCCAACCAATGCTATCAATGGCATTGTTGATGAAGTGACTGTCATCAATCGAAGTTTGAATGAGAAAGATTTTAAAGGGACCAATTATTCCACTATTTCAAAAATAAAGCCTGACCTCAATGTTCCTGCTTCACGGTTTGAACATGGTTTTAATCGTCCAAAGTATCATTTACTTCCTGCAGCAAACTGGACCAATGAAACACATGGCTTGATTTATTACAAAGGACGATATCATATTTTCAACCAGAAAGATGGAAACAACCTGTTGCTGCGTCAAATCAACTGGGGGCATTTCAGCAGTCCTGACCTGGTGAACTGGACGGAACATCGCCCCGTCCTGTCACCTGAACCTGGTTATGATCAGTATGGAATTTGGTCGGGCCATTGTATAATGGATGATAAAGGTAAACCGGTGATCATCTATACAGGCGGAACGGATGGTCCCAATGGTATCTGTCTTGCCTATCCACGAGATGACAAATTGATCGCATGGAAAAAGTTTTCAGCTAATCCCGTTGTCAAAGGAGCTCCTGCTCAATTTTCACGGACGGATCTGCGTGATCCCTATGTTTGGAAAGAAGGTTCGCAATGGTATATGATCGTTGGTTATGGAATTACAGAGAATAAGGTTGACAAAGGTGCTGTCCTGTTGTACAAATCAAAGGACCTGTATAGGTGGGAGTTCATTCATAATTTATTTGTTGGTGATCCATTAAAAGATGACTCCGGTATTTTTTGGGAGATGCCTGTGTTTTGGAAAATGAATGATAAATATATTTTGCTGATCAATAAAGTGCCGCAACCTAATAAGCCTGCTGTAGCATTTTATTGGACGGGTGATTTTGTCAACGAAAAATTTATACCCGATCATGCTTTACCCAAAAAGCTCGAAGTGATCAACCGCTTGTTATCGCCTTCTGTAGCACTGGATGCTAAAGGACGTACCACAGCCGTCGCCATCATTCCGGATGAGAACAGTGCCAAAGCTCAATATGATCAGGGCTGGGCGCATTTGTATAGCATTCCAAGAACATGGACGCTGAAGAAAGGCATTATCTGTCAGCAGCCCCATCCGGCGATGAAATCTTTAAGGGGAAGTAAAAAAGTTTTTGTAAAAAAAATGATCTCTCCCGGTAAACCACTTTTATTAACCAGCGGAAAACGCCAGCTCGAAATAGAAATGGAGATAGCCTTGAAAGATGCCAAACAGTTTGGATTTATTATTGGCAAACATCCGGAGCAAAAGGAATTGACAAAAATTTTTTATGATGTAGAAAGAAAGCAATTCAGTGCTGATCAAACAAAATCTTCATTGAATAAAAATATTCCCCTTGAAACAAGAAGTGGTGATTATCCACTCAACCCCAATGAAAAGTTGACCATTCGCTTGTTTATTGATGGCTCCGTGGTGGAAGTGTTTATCAATAATGAAGCGGCCTTTACTACCAGGATTTTTCCTTTATATAAAGAAAGCAACCAGGTGGAATTATTTACTGAAGGTGGAACAGTCGTCGCTGAAAAGATCACTGTATGGGAAATGCGTTCTGCGAATAACAAGAGTGATTTTTGATGAGTGTTCGAATAAAACTACTGTATGAGTAAGAAGGATTTTATTGTTTATATGATACTAGTCTTGCTGCTGCCGGTCGGTGATACAAAAGCCCAGGATACGCTGGCTTATTGGGGGCTTAATGAAAGTTCCGGTGTGGTCACAAAAGAATCAGTGGGCAATACGTATTTCACGATAAAAACAAAATGGCCTGTTATTGAAAGAGTGCCTGGTATTCGTCGGCAGGCATTACGGACAGATGGTTACACTTTTTTTGTGGAGGGCAACAGTAATGCCGTATTTCCGGAAGATTCTTTTTCTGTAAGTGCATGGATAGCTTTGGAAGCCTATCCCGTAAGCACTGCCGCCATCTGGACCAATGTGGACCCGGTAACAGACAGGGGAGCTTTTATTGCCATTGATAAATTCGGCAGACTGGCTGTTCGATTTACCGTAGGAGCACAGGTTGTCAATTTTACATCCACCTCCAGGCTTCAACATTATAAATGGAGTTATGTGGTGGTCAATGTCAATGCTGTGTCGGGAACTATAACAGGTTATGTGAATGCTGTTAAATTCATCGATCAATCCTTTTCTCCCGGTTCTTTATCTTGGCCATCAGCTAAAACTTTTCTCGGCAGAAGTTCATCGAATGAAAAACAGGATATATTCCCACTGAATTATCTCAACGGTATTTTAGATGAAATCATCGTTCGCAAAAAACTACTTTCGTTAGAGCAGATTAGCAACGAGTACAATTTGCTCAATCCTTCTGCGGCTGCTGATCTTTCGGTTCCCGCTTCCCGTTTTGCATTTGATTTTCACAGGCCAAAATATCACCCGGCACCCCAGTCGTCCTGGGCTAATGAATCACATGGCCTGATATTTCACAATGGGATGTATCACATGTTTTATCAAAAAAATGGGAACGGTCCTTACTTCTCGCAACAAAACTGGGGGCACTTGATAAGTGCTGATCTTGTCAACTGGCAGGAAAAACAAGTTGCCCTTTGGCCGCAACCTGGGGGATTTGAAACTGTAGGTATTTGGTCGGGTCATGCGATAAAAGATGATACAGGTCTGCCCACCATTTTTTATACAGCGGTGGATGGTATAAAAGCTGGCATTGGTGCTGCAACGTCAAACGATAATTTAATGACCTGGCAAAGAAATGTTGCCAATCCTCTAATACCTGCAGCACCGGCTGCTTATCCCAATAAAGATTTCAGGGATCCCTATGTATTTAAAGAAGGCAGTACCTGGTACATGATCATTGGTACTGGTTTGCAATCGCCACAGGCGGGCACGGTTTTTTTATATCACTCAAACGATCTTGTTTCGTGGCAATTGGATGGCCCGCTTTTTATTGATGAATCTTTTTTAAATGATCCCGGGGTATTTTGGGAAATGCCGGTGTTTTGGAAATTTGGGAATAAGTTTATGTTACTGGTAAATAAAGTGCCGGTACCCGGAACTCCCGCCAAAGCATTTTATTGGGTCGGTGATTTTGATGGAAGCAAATTCATTCCTTCCAATCCCCGTTCACAGAATCTTGAAATCATCAATTCGTTTTTATCGCCAGCCGTCAATCTTGATGATCAAAACAGGGTAACGGCAATCGGAATTATTCCTGACCTGTTGCCGGGATCAGAACAATATGAAAATGGCTGGGCCAATATTTTTAGCCTGCCAAGAGTTTGGCAAATGATCAATGATACCTTGCACCAAAGTCCGCATCCTTATCTCGAAAAAACCAGAGGCGCGGCAACTGCGTTAAACAACATTAGCATTCAACCTGCAGGCTCAAATTATCTCAATATACGAGGCTGGCAAATGGAGATTAAAGCAACTATTAATCCCGGCACTGCTACACAAACCGGTTTTATCGTGGGGCAAAATGATACCAAGACAGAGTTCACGAAAATCTGGTATGACTATCAAAATCAAAAAATGATAGTGGATAGAACAAAGTCTTCTACCAATCCCAATACGCCGAGAGATATACAATCTGAATTTTTCAGTTTACCGGCAGGTCAGCCTGTCGAATGGCATTTGTTTATTGATGGCTCGGTGATCGAAGTATTTATCAATAACAGGTGGGCTTTTGCAACACGTATTTATCCTACGGATGTTAATAGCAATAAAGTTGATCTCTTTAGTGCCGGGGGTAATGCAACCACTTCAACCATTCAAATATGGAACCGTGGCGATTTGATAACGGACATATTTGATCCTGCTCCTGGATATAAAATGACCAAAGCATGGCCCGTGCCCGCATCAGAAAAATGTTATATACAATTGCCAGCAAATATCACAGGTATGGTCAATCTTCGGTTTTACGATGTGACTGGCAGGTTGGTACGACAAATAAAACAACAGTCGACCGCAGCAGAAAAATTTATTGAATGGAACCTGCGTGGAGATAATGGTGTAAGAGTACCGACAGGAAATTATTACAGTACCATGATGATCAACAATAACACCTTTTATAAAGCCAAGCTTTTGGTAGTAAACAAATAATGAAATGCTATGAAGAGGATAGTGATTGGGGTTTGGATAGTATTCATTGCTTTGTCTTCCTGCAGGCAGGATACACTATTTAATAAAGTCAGTTCATCGCATTCAGGTATTAATTTCAGCAATGATATCCCGGAAAATGATTCAATCAATATTATCGACCTGGAGAATGTATACAACGGGGGAGGAGTAGGAATTGCTGATTTTAATAATGATGGATTGCAGGATATTTATTTTACGGGAAACAGGGTAAGCAATAAGCTATATCTTAATAAAGGTAATTTTCAATTTGAAGATATCACTGCCATCGCCAGTGTTGATGGAGATGGTAAATGGTCGAGAGGTGTTGCTGTTGTAGATATTAATAATGATGGCTGGCAGGATATCTATGTCTCCGCCACTATTTTAAAGGATTCTGTCAAACGGGAAAATATTTTTTACATCAACCAGGGTTTGAATA
Source organism: Terrimonas pollutisoli (assembly GCF_029360765.1). Classification (GTDB taxonomy): domain Bacteria; phylum Bacteroidota; class Bacteroidia; order Chitinophagales; family Chitinophagaceae; genus Terrimonas_B; species Terrimonas_B pollutisoli. The sequence goes on from NZ_JARKNA010000002.1 coordinate 134,935, forward strand.
AGCAGGGTATTCCGGTATTTAAAGACCTCGCCGGTGAGTATGGACTGAATGATAACTCTCACACAACACAAGCTGCCTTTTTTGATTATGACAACGACGGAGACCTCGATGTTTACCTCGCCATCAATGAAATCATCAAGATTGATCATCCCAACCGGTATCGGAAGATTTTAAAAAAAGGAGAACATCCTAACACGGATAAACTATTTCGCAATGATTGGGATTCCATCCAACAACATCCTGTTTTTACTAATGTTTCAAAAGAAGAAGGCATTACGATAGAGGGGTATGCGCATTCGGTCACCGTCTGTGATCTTAACCTCGATGGCTGGAAAGATGTATATGTTGCCAATGATTATTTATCCAATAATATTTTATATATCAACAATGGTAACGGAACCTTTACCGACCGGGCGAAGGATTACTTCAAACATACTGCTGCCAATGCTATGGGTGCGGATGTAGTGGATATTAATAACGATGGACTAAGTGATGTGATTGAACTGGATATGAATCCGGAAGATAATTACCGGAAGAAAACCATGCTGGGGTCCGGCAATTACCAGAATTATATCAATAATGACTTTTATGCTTATCAGCATCAGTATGTAAGAAATTGCCTGCAACTGAATATGGGGCAATATCCGGGCAATAATGATTCGCTGTCGCATCCCATATTTGCGGAGATCGGTTTTTATAGTGGCATAGCAGAAACGGATTGGAGTTGGACACCATTGGTGGCCGATTTTGATAATGATGGCTACCGGGATATTATCGTGACAAATGGTTTTCCAAAAGATATAACCGACCATGATTTTGTGGCTTACCGCAATTCAGCTTTTGCCATGAATTCAAAGGAAAAATTACTGGAGAAGATTCCCGTTGTAAAAATTTCCAACTATACTTTTCACAATAATGGCAACCTGAAATTTTCCAATGCGACAAAAGAGTGGGGTATTGATGAACCGGGATTTTCAAATGGTGCTGCTACAGCGGACTTCGACAATGATGGTGACCTGGATGTTGTTATCAGCAATGTCAATGACAAGGCGACCATCTATGAAAATACACTGAATGACAAAAATGAATCTTCCCAACATTACCTACGAATAAAATTGCAGGGTGATGCACCCAATAGGGATGCTTTTGGTACCTGGGTAAAAATATACACAGATGGTGGCCGGGAACAGACCTACGAAACAAACCCGGTAAGAGGTTATCTTTCGTCCATACAAAATATTGTTTTTTTTGGCCTGGGAAATGAAATTACGATTGATTCGGTGATAGTTATTTGGCCCAATCATCAACGACAAAAATTGACGGATGTAAAGGCTGACCAGCAGTTGCTAATAAAACAATCCGATGCCAGGGAGATGCATGTGTGGACGCAGTCGCATAATAATGGCAGCAGTTTGTTCAGAGAGATCAGTGATTCACTACAACTGAATTATTGGCACCAGCAGAAGGACTTCAATGATTTCAGTATTCAACGTTTGTTGCCGCACAAATTTTCACAATATGCGCCGCCGATGGCAGCAGGTGATATTAATAATGATGGATTAGAAGATTTAATTATCGGAAACGGTCCAGGAAATATGGGTGCAATCTTTGTTCAGCGTTCTGATGGAAAGTTTCTAAAGAAAAATTTTTTTGAGGAAAAACAATTGGATATTTCTGTTTACGACAGAGGCCTTCAATTATTTGATGCAGACAAAGATGGTGACCTCGATTTGTATGTTTCTGTTGGCGGATATGAAGCCAAAGCTGGTTCAGCATCTTACCAGGATAAGTTTTTTATAAATGATGGTAAAGGGAATTTTCAAACAGACTCAACCGCTTTGCCATTGAATCATAGCAGCAAATCTTGTGTGAGAGCAGCGGATTATGACAGGGATGGTGACCTGGATTTGTTTTTGGGTGGAAGGGTAGAGCCGCATAATTATCCAAAACCAGTGAGCAGTTATATCTATCGGAATGATTCCCAAAACGGGCAACTAAGATTTACGGATGTAACAAAAACAATTGCACCTTCATTACAAACCGCAGGACTGATCTGTGATGCAACCTGGACAGATTATGACGAAGACGGGTGGCCCGATCTTGTATGGGCTGGTGAATGGATGCCTCTCGTCTTTTTAAAAAATCAAAATGGAAAATTCACCGACGAAACAGCCACAACAGGTATCGCTGACAAATTGGGTTGGTGGAACTGCCTGGCTGCAGGTGATTTTGATAAGGACGGAGATACTGATTATGTTGCCGGTAATCTTGGAGAGAATTCTTTTTTGACAAAGGGTGAAAAATTGCCGGTTCATGATTATTATAATGACTTTGATAAAAATGGTGTCTTTGAAGGGATCACTACCAAATATTTTAACGACAAAGAAGGAAACATGCGGGAGTTCACCACGCACAGCCGGGATGAAGTAGCCGATCAATTGCCCTTTATTAAAAAGAAAACCTTAACCTACAAAGGATTTGCTGAAACTCCTTTTGGTCAATTGTTTTCAAAGAAGGAACAGGAAGGAATGCTTAAGCTGACAGCCAATTTTTTTTCCAGCAGCTTTATCAGGAACCTGGGCAATGGAAAATTTGAAATTACTCCGTTGCCGGCGATGGCACAGTTGGCACCTGTTTTTGCAATGGTGCCCGGCGATTTTGACGGTGATGGCAACCTTGATTTGATTATGTGCGGCAATGATTTCGGTACTGAAGTTTTTAATGGGCGGCTGGATGCGCTGAACGGGTTGATGTTGAGAGGTAATGGTAAAGGTCGATTCGATGCAATGCGAATACAGGAAAGCGGTATTTATATTCCGGGCAATGCACATTCCCTGATTGAATTAAAAACAAAAAACGGGCAGAGCGTTATCATTGCTGCCCAACATAATGGAAGCCTGCGGGCATTTGGATTAAATGCTGTCAATTGATTTAACAATTCAAGGAGATGATCTCATGAGTCGCAGGGCATTCGCTTTATTACTTTTATTGCTGACAGGTTGCAAACCGAAATATTTATTGTTCGATAATAATCCCCCGGGTGTTACACCTAAACTATTTGCCAAAAAATTGATTGCAAAAAATAACGAGCATGTTGGGTATTGCGCATTTAGTCCAAATGGTACTGAGTTGTATTATGCCATCACCAATGATGAGTGGGCAACGAGTAAGATCATAAAGATCGGCGTTAGTGTCCTTGAAAAGAAAGATACACTCTACTTAAAAGACAGGAATTATGAAGGAGAGCCATTCATCACCAGGGATGGAAAGACCATGTATTTTATGGCCGTGTTACCGCCAAAAGATGGGGAGATCTGGCATGCAGATCAATACAGGGTATATAAAACAGCGAATGGCTGGAGCAGTCATGAACGTTTGGATTCAATGATCAACAGTGACGTCAGTGAATGGCATGTTTCAATGACTGATAACAACGTTATGTATTTTACATCAGAAAGAGAAAAAGGTACAAATGCCTTACATGGAGATATATACCGAATTGAATTGGTGGGTGACAAATTTATAAACGCAAAAAGCTGCTTTATACCTATTGTAAAGCTATGGTCACTGCTGAGCCTGCCAAAATATATTGGGTTAGTGCAAGGATTATTAACAAATACAGATAGGATAAGGGTAAAGAACAGTAGAACAGAGCCTACGATTTATTTACTGAAGGCTTTCACGAATAATCAGTGATGCCGAACCTGAATTAACAGTTCAGCTGAACTAAGTTATTGTCACTAAATTCATTTCAACGCATTTTTACCTAAAATTTCTCGCTTCCGGAAAAACTTTTTCCTGTGCATTTTCTCTCACCTGCGATCTCTTATTCGATTTATTCGATCCTGGCGGAATCAATTTTTCATCCGGGTGTACCATTGGTAATAAAGGAAGATTTTTATTATCAGAGGGAGTTAGTTGTCGCAACAATTTTGAAAAATCATAACAAGCACTTACAATTACATGGATCACCTCTCCTTCCACTTGCAATTTGCCTTCTACCATGATTAATTTTGATTGTAAAATGGGTTTGCGGTATTCTTCAAAAAGATTTTGAAAAATAACAAGGTTGGCAAATCCTGTTTCATCTTCAATAGTCATAAAACAGATTCCACCTGCTGTGCCGGGCCTTTGCCTTACCAATACAAGACCTGCTACTTTCACCAATTGGCCATTCTTTGCACTCATCAAATCTTTTGCAGATAAGATATGCAACTGTTGTAAGGTTGGGCGGACAAAACTTACCGGGTGTGCCTTCAATGAAAGTGATGTTGAAGCATAATCATGCACCACATGTTCAGCAATACCCATTTCAGGCAATGCTACATTTTCATCTTTGGCATCTGCTGAAAGCTGGCCGTTAAAAAGAGCAACGGGCCGGTCCTTTGTCGATACTTCCCATAAAGCTTGTCGCCGGTCTAAACCTATTGAACGGAATGCATCGGCATCGGCTAATCTTTCAAGCGCCGCTTCCGGTAAATTAATAGCACGCAGTTCATTGATGTTGATATATGGTTTTGTTCGGGCAGTCAGCAATAGATTCATGTCATCTTCCCGCAAACCTTTTACCTGCCTGAAACCAAGGCGTAATGCCCAATAGTTTCCAGGTTTTTTTTCAACGCCCCGGCCGGAATTTTCGAGTATATTATCCCATGTTGAATAATTGATATCAACCGGTCGTACTTCAACACCATGTTTTTGGGCATCAATAATAATTTGTGCGGGTTGATAAAAACCCATCGGCATACTATTGAGCAAAGCACAGGCAAATGCATCAGGGTAATAACATTTGATCCAACTCGACACATATACTAATGAGGCAAAACTGGCGGCATGACTTTCCGGAAAACCATAACTTCCAAAACCTTCGAGTTGCTTAAACACACGTTGTGCATATTCCAGGGTGTATCCATTTTTCAACATGCCCTTGATTAATTTTTCTTCAAACTTTGTCACTAATCCTTTCGCTTTAAAAGTGGCCATGCTTCGCCGAAGTTCATCTGCTTCGGCCGGTGTAAAACCTGCCGCAACAATAGCGATCTTCATCGCTTGTTCCTGGAACAATGGAACACCTAATGTACGTTTCAGTATTTCTTCCAATTCCTTTGATGGATATTCTACCGGCTCTTCTCCATTGCGGCGTCGCAGGTAAGGATGCACCATATCACCTTGTATAGGCCCGGGACGAACAATAGCGACTTCAATAACTAAATCATAAAATGTGCGGGGTTTCAATCTTGGCAACATCGATTGCTGGGCACGGCTTTCAATTTGAAACACACCGATCGTATCTGCATGACAGATCATTTCATAAACAGCAGGATCATCCTGCGGAATACTAGCCAGTGTGAAATCAAGATTATAATGCTCTTTCAGTTTATCAAATGCTTTTCGGATACAGGTAAGCATACCGAGTGCCAATATATCTATTTTTAAAAACCCCAATGCATCGATATCATCTTTGTTCCATTCAATGCATGTTCTGTCTTCCATGCGTGCATTCATAATAGGACACAGATCAGAAAGCTTACCATTGGTAATAACAAAGCCACCTGTATGCTGACCGAGTTGCCTTGGAAAACCCATAAGCTCCCTGGTCAATTGTAATACTTTGCGCAGGTGTTTATCGCCGGGATTCAATCCTTGTTCGGTAAACCGTTTTTGTTCAAACGCTTCTTCAGGAAATTCACCGAGTGAACCAACTGAATTGGAAAGCCGGTTGATCGTATCAACTGAAAGCCCCATTGCTTTGGCAACATCCCTGATCGCTCCTTTCTGATGTTGCTGTGTAACCGTAGCTATGATAGCTGCGCGGTCGCGGCCATATTTTTGAAAAACATATTGTATTACTTCTTCACGCCGCTCATGTTCAAAGTCTACATCAATATCAGGTGGTTCATTGCGTGCGGCAGAGATAAAGCGTTCAAACAATAAATCAAATTTGGTAGGATTAACTGATGTAATGCCGAGGCAAAAACAAACTGTGGAATTAGCAGCCGATCCACGTCCCTGGCAAAGAATACCTTGCTGCCTGGCAAAACGAACCACATCATATACAGTAAGAAAATATGGCGCATAATTCATTTGTTCGATAAAAGCGAGTTCGTAATTGATGTTATCAATTATTTTTTGAGACACATCTTCACCAAACAACTCCTGTGCACCCTGGTACGCTAAAAAAGTAAGTTCCTCCTGTGGCGTTCGTCCTTCAGTTGTGATCTCTACCGGGTATTCATATTTTAATTCATTCAATGAAAAGGTACAGGCTTCTGCAATTTCCTGTGTGCGACGGATAGCATCAGGATATTGCCTGAACAAACGCGACATTTCCTGGATGGATTTCAAATGCCTTTCCGCATTGGGCAATAAGCGGAACCCTGCAGTATAGATTGTACATTTTTCACGGATACAGGTAACGATATCCTGCAATTGCCGGCGTGAAGGATGATGATAATGCACGTCGTTGGTGGCTACCATCGGTATTTGCAAACGGTTGGATAATTGTGCAAGCCTAAATAATTGTTTACTGTCATCTCCATTATACCGCCGTGATGCCGCGATATACAAATCAGTTCCAAAAACGTCATGATATTCTTTCAATGCGTTTTCAAACGATGGATCAAACTCAAACAGGTTGTTTAATACATCAGGAGGAAGTACGATAAATTTTATTCCTTTTGCATACTGGTATACATCTGCTTTGTATAAATGACATTCACCTTTTTCCGCACGCATATTACCGGTGGTGAGTAAAGAGGTTAATTGGGAATATGCATTTTTATCAGTAGGATAAGCCAGCAGGCTGGGGCCATCCAGCAAATCGAGACGGCAGCCAACGATACTTCTTATACCCTTTTTTTTAGCGGCAACATGTGCCCTTACCATCCCGGCTAATGTATTACGATCAGTGATGGCTATTTCCTTATATCCAAAAGCTATGGCCTGTTCCACCAATTCTTCAGGATGAGAAGCGCCGCGCAAAAAACTGAAATTCGTTGTTACCTGTAATTCTGTATAACTCATACATTACAATTTATCCGGCTTGTTCTGAGCTTGTCACCCTGAGTCTATCGAAGGGCGACAAGCTCAGGATGACAAACCAGGAATCACGCAAAAAATCCATGCATGAACCATTGATAGGTTTTCTCCGCAGAATAATGTCCTGACCGGAACAGCCAATACCGGCGGCCTTCTTCATCTTCTACCGAGTAATAGTCTCTATGTTGCCCTTCCTGTATCCACCATTCCTGTTCGATACGTTCAGGCCCATCTGATTTAATAACCTTATGTAGTTTTCCTTTGTACCGAAAGTTCATCGGCGGATAATCAGGTATAGGGGCTGTAACATCAATGGCTTCAGGTTTTGTCAATAATTGTATAGGACGTGGCCTGTCTGTTTTCCAGGGAATAATTGGTTTTTCATCAAGTGATGAAGCCAGCTTAATGGATCGTTCGGGCCAGTAATGTTCATCCGGTATATAACGATGAATACGATTGGTGCCGATTTTTCCGGCCAAACGATCCAACAGTTCCGATAAAGTAAGGTTGTCCAAACCACCAATGTGTTGCCACAATTTTTCCTGCACTGCGAAATGATCTTCTACTTTCGGTGCTTCCAATACAAATAATTCAATACCTAAATCAGGTTCAATGGTGCATAGCTTATCTTCAAATAGTTTGAAAAGATGATTAACGCTGTGAGAAGGACGAATGGTCCCAATACTTACCTGTTCCATTTTTCCATCTACACGATAAGCTTTGAAATGAGCAAGGCGAAGCCCTTTTTGTTCTGTAATAAGACGATGACATAGCGTTTCTAATAAACGCCGCAAGGCTATTTCAATTCCTGTTGCTGTAACAATGGGTTCCAGGCAAGGCAACCGTTCCTGGTAAAGCTCTATCGGTTGTACCGGTTGTAGTATTTCTTCTTCATAACCCAATGCCTGGTTTAATCGTATAATAAAAGGATTACCGAATCTTCTCCGGATAGCGGAACGTGGCATATGGATAAAATCTTTGATTTGCCTGAGTCCGAGTTTTTCTAATCGTTCTATGGCATCCATTTCTAATCGAAGCGCCGCTGGTGGTAAAGGAAGCAATGCATGGATCTGGCCACTGTTTTTAATCACTGATGATTCTTTTCCGAATCGTGCTACGGCCCATGCAGCGCCGATTGTATCCGCCATTGCAGCTCTTACTGTATACCCGCGATCTTGTAAGCGATTAATAATAGTTGCCAGGTACAATTCATCACCACCCCAGAGATGAGAACAGCCGCTCACATCCAATAACAATCCATCCGGAGGATCAATAGCTACGCAAGGAGAAAAGCGGATACACCATTCAGCCAAACGATGTAATAATTTATCAGCAAGACCCGGTCGATCATCGGCTACCTGCAAGGATGGAATGATCACTCTTGCATCAGCTACTGCCATACCTTTTAGTACTTCCTGTGTTTCAGCTATTGCATTTGTTGCCGTGATGATTATTTTTCCATGCGAAGGAGCACTCAATACAAAAGGTAAATGACAGAGCCCGGGTTGGCGGAGGGTAAACCAATCGGTCGTTAAATAACGGAACCAGATAGAAACAAAACGCTTTGCCATATCATCCCACTTTCTTTTGCCGCTGCTGTATCAGGGAAGCAATATCGAAAACAGGCCGGAACTTTCTATTCACCCATTCCACCTGCCAGCTTCCCGGCTTACCATTACGCACTTTTAATAATTGGATGTTCCACCTGGGAAAACCTATACCAGGCATATCATCATTTAATTCACCGGGCAACGAAGCAATATTCCATCTTGTTACGCAAGCCGTAGTATTGTTGGCTTTTGCACGAAGGATAAAACCAGTGACCCTGCTTTGTTCTACCGCTAATTGTAATCTTCGTGAAGCGGTAAAACTTAATTCTTTTATTTCACCCACCACTGCAGCAAGCCCATTACACTTTAATGCTTCTTCCATCGCCCAAAGCAGATCTCTTTCTTTTTGCAGATCAATGAAAATTATTTTGTCAGGTGAAATGCCAAACGAGTGTAATGCCGGTGGGAACAATGTTCGATAGGAACTAATCCATAGACAGGTACTACCGTTTTGCATCAACGCGGATAAAATGCCGGCAACAAAGCCACCGGTAGCAGCAATATCTTCTGCTATAAATTCATGAATAGCGCCTAAAGGAAATTCGCCATTAGGAAAAGCATAGTTAATGGGCCCAAGACCTGTATCAATAGTATGATCATCAGCTACACGTTTTAGCCCCTGTAAAGGAAGAAGATCCTTTTGTAGTTTGGCAATAATATCTGCTTTTGAGGCGGGCATGGGCGGACAAAAAATTAGGTGTAAATGTTTAGCAAATTTACTAAATATTTTAGTAAATTATAGGAAATTTTTCTATCCTTCGACGGAAGGAACAATCTCGCGGAAAGAGTACAGGATTTTCAGAAGCCAGGATTTTTTGGTTAGTTCCTGTTTATTGCATTTACTTCGCCATCAAGAAATTGTTGATAAAGTGAGATCGGGTTCAAATCCTTAGTCCCGCTGGTAAATTGCACAAATGATTTTTGATGTACGCTTTTGACTGATACCAGCTTGGGAATTTTTTTAATTTTTTTGCACCATTCTATGCCCTCTCTCAATTCTACCATTCAAACACTTCTACTTTGAGCCGACAGAAAATAATACCAACTACTTTGCCTGTGAACTCGATTTTGAGAAAGGGAAACAGAAAATACGATTATGTAGATAGTTTTCAGGGAAGCTTTATTGACGAAAACAATAGTGTGACTTCACAGCAAATTGGAAAAGCGTTTTTTAAAAGTGCACCTGGCTGGGTCGAAAAGTTGTTTATGGTAAGGAACAAAATTGTCGGCGTTTTTGGACTCAAAACTCCTGGCATTACAGCCAACAAACAACAACTACTCGACAATTTCAAATGCGAGCCGAATGAACAGCTGGGCCTTTTTAAAGTGTTTGACAGAACTCAAAACGAAGTAATATTGGGAGAAGATGATAAGCATTTAAACTTTCGTGTTTCGCTATTTAAAATTGACAGTACAGAAAGTCCAATGGCGAAAAGTTTAATTATCTCAACAACTGTAGAGTTTAAAAATTGGCTGGGCAAACTTTACTTTGTGCCCGTAAGGCCGTTTCATAAACTTATTGTACCTGCGATGTTAAAAAGAATAATTAAACAAATTGAAGAGCAACGCCAATGACAGCGGATATCAATCAACCCTTACCGGTCTCTTATGCCGGGATACAGGCGGCGACCAGGCAATCTAATTTCACGATGGCATCCGATACAGCAACCTGTTCCTTGTTGCGGACACTGGCTGCTTCCAAACCAGCGGGAAGGTTCCTGGAGCTGGGGACGGGCACAGGTCTTTCCACATCATGGATATTGGATGGAATGGATAACAATTCATCGTTGATATCAATAGATAATGATCCGGGATTTCTTGGAATTGCCCGGGAGTTTCTTGGCCAGGACCCAAGAGTCAATCTACTACTGATCGATTGCGGAGAATGGCTTGCCGGTAACGGGCATCAGAAGTTCGATTATATTTTCGCCGATACATGGCATGGAAAATACTTACTGTTGGATGACGTGTTATCTATGTTGAATAAAGGAGGACTTTACATAATTGACGATATGTTACCCCAACCTAACTGGCCCGAAGGACATACAGAAAAGGCTGACAGTCTTGTGAGCTATCTCGAATCAAGGAACGACTTATTCCTGGTAAAGCAATCCTGGGCGACAGGAATTATTATTGTTGTAAAAAAATAATCGCATTGAGTGTAAAAATGTGCTAAAGAAAAAAGCGGCTTAGGCCGCTTTTTTGGATCAGATGGTGACTGAAAAAACATTGTGATCATTCATTCATTTAAAAAGGCTTCATGCTTTTCGGTAGGGTACGGATTAAAAACCTTTCAAAGGATTGGGTGTTTTCAAGTGATACGGATTAAAGCTTTGCTTGCGGGTACAAAGAAACGATCCCGGGAGAGCTAAAAAAATAGAACAATATGCCAAAAGCTTGTAGAATTATGTTTACGGAAACATACTGAGTACTTGTACTCTTTCAATTGTTTCCGCGATCTCAAGCATGGATAGTGTTCAATTTCTTCATTTTGTTGATGCGGATATACCAACTATCTCCCAAGAATTTTACTTGATTTTTTCAGATACTCTTAGTTGCTTTTGTAGTAGTTTGAAATCTGTTTTTAGCTCGGAGGCGATAAGGGATACTCATAAAACATTTCGTCGAAAATTTTGCGGAGATAATGTATGGAAGGGGAAGATCTACTTATTGCTCTTCAAATCATATAATGGCTAATCCAAAACGGATAAAGCTATTTTGGCAATGTCCTCCAGGACTTCTTTATCTGGTCTTGTTTGTCCGATTATTGTAAGGCCATTAAAACTGCTAAATAAATTTCTGGCCAATGCCCGTGCCTTGAACGTTTTCTTAATATCACCAGCATCCTGTCCTTCTTTAACCAGGGTATAAAATAATTCCTCCATGGCTTCAAAGTTGGCATTGACGATCTTATTCATTGCATTGTCAATGTTGCCAAGCTCCGTGGTGGTATTCACCATAAAGCAACCTTTACGCTGCCGGTCCTCCAGCAGTTGTTTAATGCTATTCTGAAATATCCAGCCAATTTTTTTGCGGGCGGAGAGATTGGGTGGTATACTATTTACAATTAGTTGTTTCTGCTGTTGCTGGTATTGTTGTAATGCTCTTAGATATAGTCCGTGTTTGTCGCCGAAGGAGTCATAAATACTGGACCGGCTAAGTCCTGTTGCCTTCACCAGTTCATCCATTGAAGTGCCATTGTATCCTTTTTTCCAGAATACATTTCTCGCTTTTTCCAATACGATCACTTCATCAAATTGTTTGGTCTTTGGCATCAGGACTTATTTTACCCGGCGCTAAGATAAAGCCTACAAGTGAGTCAACCCACCATCAACGGCAATTTCTGAACCAGTGATGTAGGACGAATCATCCGAGGCAAAAAACAAGACGGTCTTTGCCACTTCTTCCGGCTGCCCAAAACGTTTCATGGGATTACTGTTTTCGAATCCTTTTGTCATTTCCTGCACTGCTTCCTTTGACATTCCCAGGCGGCCGAAGATGGGTGTATCGATGGGTCCCGGTGAAACTGCATTTACCCTGATCTCATTGACCAAAAGTTCTGAAGCAAGCGTTCTTACCAGTGAACGTAAGGCAGCTTTGCTGGCTGAGTAAGCCGACGTACCGGCAAACCCTTTTACATTGACGACAGAAGTATTAAATATAACAGACGCTTTTTTATTGAGTACAGGTAAAGCCTTCTGTACGGTAAGAAAAGATCCTTTTACATTAATATCCATATTGCTGTCAAACAGGGTCTCGTTTGTTTGTTCAAATGGTGCAAACAGGGCGACACCTGCATTGGCAAACAGGATATCCACTTTGCCAAAAGCGGTGCTGGTGCTGGTAAACAATCTCTCAAGGTCGGTATGATTGGTAACATCGCCCTGGATGGCAATTGCATTCTCTCCCAGTGCTGCGGCTGCTTCGTCCAGCGTTTTCTTGTCACGGCCAAAAATGGCCACTTTAGCCCCTTCTTCAATAAATGCTTTAGCAGTCGCCAGGCCAATACCGCTGTTGCCGCCTGTAATGACAGCTACCTTGTTTTGTAAACGTTTCATGAAATAAATTTTAGTGTTTAGTGATAACGGAACGATCGTTCCAAAACAAAGATAAATATATTGGAACGAATGTTCCAAATAAAACTTTTGTTAAAGAGGAGACAAAGGAGTCCGTCTTCTAAACCACTGACAGCATGGAATAACCAGGTGAGGCGTTATAAAAGCTGTCGATTGAATACATATCATATAGTGAAAAATAAAGACACATTGCGACTATTTATTAATAAAAGGGCACATCTTTTCAGTAGGGTACGAATAAAAACCTTGTAGAGGATTGGATACCTTTAGCGGACAGATTAGAGTTTTGCTTCGGACTGCCGCAGGTTATACTGGAAAATAGAACCGGAACTTATATATTTATCCAAAATATACAGCATGCAGGAGGATATGCTCATACAGATCAGCAATAAGATCAAAGAAATACGCAAGCAAAAGAATATTACGGTACAGGAATTGGCCACCAAAGCAGAAGTGAGCAAAGGTTTAATATCACAAATCGAGAACAACCGCACTGTACCTTCCCTGCCCGTGCTAATGAGTATTGTTCAATCCCTGAACATCGACCTCAATGAATTTTTTAAAGATATCAGCCCCAAAAAGAAAACTCAGCAAAAGGTTGTTTTCAAATCACCGAAGGACTACCAGACCTTTGAAAAAGAATATGCAAAAGGTTTTTTGTATCACCGTGTTTTCACCCGCAACGTTCAAAGCGGCCCTGTTGATTTTGTATTGCTGGAATTAAAAAAAGGGGCCCGGCGAAACAAGATGATCCGGACGGAATCATTTGAATACAATTACATGATCAAAGGAAAAGTAGAATATCACATTGAAGATAAAAGCTACCTGTTCAGTGAAGGCGAATCACTTTTTTTTGACAGCAGGCAAGGACACAGGCTTGCCAATGTTGGTAATACTGATGCATTGATGCTGGTCGTTTATTTTTTTATCACAGGCGGTAAGTGATCTTTGTTTCCTCCAAAAAGATGGACTGCAATACTATCTTCTGACTGCACGAATTCCCTTTTTGTTTCAGGCCAGGCACTGAAATCGTTTGTTCTCCCGCTGAGCATACGGTTGCGCAAAAAATGTTTAGTATTTGTGAACTATTGTTTAATGATTGTATGTAGATTTATACTAAACAAAAAATATATTTACTAAACATTCTTTTCAACAAAAAACTACTGCAATGAAAGTGCTACAACAAAAAATGCTCTCGGTATTGCTCACGGTGCTGGCTGTATTTACCGGGATGAATGTTGTGTTTGCTCAAGGTGAGATCAAAGGTGTTGTTACGGACTCTGATAACAAGCCATTGGCTGGCGTATCTGTACTGGTGAAAGGTTCTAACCACGGAACCACTACAGATGCAACAGGAGTATATACTATAAGCGCCGCAGGAAACGGTACTATTATCTTCAGCATGGTTGGTTATGCTGAAAGAGAAGTGAAGGTTAACAACCAATCATTGATTAACCTGCAACTGGATGCCAAAGCTGCAAGTATGGATGAAGTGGTGGTGACAGCGCTGGGTATTAAAAAGGATGTGAAACGGCTGGGATATGCAGCGCAGGAGGTAAAGGGTGCTGAGTTGATCAAGGCCCGTGAGCCCAACCCTATAAACGGTTTGGTAGGAAAGGTAGCAGGTCTTACTGTAGGCATCAGCCCGGAGTTATTAGGCCGCCCGCAGATTCTACTGAGAGGTAAAAACATTTCCTTATTTGTTGTGGATGGGGTGTTTATTAATTCTGATACATGGAATATAAGCCCCGATGATATTGAATCGTACACCGTGCTGAAAGGGCCTACAGCCGCTGCCTTGTATGGATACCGCGGACAAAACGGCGCTATAGTCATTACAACAAAGAAGGGCTCAAAAGATAAAAGGGGTTTTTCCATCGAGTGGAATACGTCTACCATGTTTGAAAAAGGATTTGTAGCCATTCCTAAAGTGCAGGATGAATATGGCCCCGGCGATCACGGTGTGTATGCATTTGGCAATGGCCGCGGCGGCGGTCTCAATGATAACGACTACGATGTGTGGGGCCCCAGGTTTGAAGGCCAGCTTATTCCTCAATACGATAGCCCATTGGATCCTAATGGAACTTATACAACAACATTTGTTAAGACCACCGGTAACGTAACGTTTACCAGCAACAGGAAGCCAACACCTTGGACAGCCCGGGGTAAAGACAACCTTAAACGGTTTCTCCAAACAGGAATGTTGACCACTACCAACCTGGCTGTTGCGTCAAGCGGGGAAAAATATGACCTGCGTTTTTCAACCTCTTACACCTATCAGAAAGGTATCGTCCCCAACACCAAATTAAATTCGGTGAACTTTAATACTACACTGGGTTATGATTTCACTCCTAAGCTAAGGTTTGAGACTAATATCAATTATAACAGGCAGTTCACTCCCAATTTTCCGGATGTGGTTTATGGCCCCAATAGCATGATCTATAATATTATTACCTGGGCTGGCGCCGACTGGAGTGTAGATGATATGCGCAATTACTGGCAGCCCGGCAAAGAAGGTGTACAACAAATCTATGCAGAATATCAGCGGTATAATAATCCCTACTTTATAACTTATGAATGGCTAAGAGGTCATTATAAAAATGATGTGTATGGTTATGCTTCTTTGTCGTATAAATTCAACAAGCAATTGGAACTGATGGGACGTACCAGTGTTACAACTTATGATATATTCAGGCCGGAAAAATTTCCCTATTCCGCTACCAGTTATGGCCGCGAAGAAGCCAGGGGAGATTACCGGGAAGATAAAAGAAGCCTGTTTGAAAACAACACCGAGCTGATGCTGAAATACAACCAAAATGTATTGAAAGATGTGAATATAAGCGCTTTTGTAGGAGGTGCTGCCCGTAATTTCAAATACAACTCGAGTTATGTAACTACTGATTACCTGAATGTACCGGGAATTTATAGTTTTGCCAATTCCCGCAATCCTGTAAAGTCCACCAGCTTTAACTCAAATATGCTGGTGTTAAGCGCTTATTATTCGGCAGATATTACATACAGGAATTATTTCACCTTGTCAACCACCGGAAGGGTGGATAAACTATCTACATTGCCCGGAGAAAACAGGACCTATTTTTATCCTTCTGCAGCATTGAGCACAGTAGTTTCAGATTACGTAAAATTGCCTGAAGCTATATCCTTTCTGAAGTTCAGGACCTCTACTGCAAGGGTTAAAAGCGGCGGATTGAGTGTGCAGTCAAATATCGGTCCCACACCCAATGCTTCTTTTCCTTTAGGTTATGGAAGTGCGTACCAGTCTTCCTATGAAGGCCCTTCGTATGGCCTGGCGCAGGTATACAGTACGCCATTGATCTATAACAACACACCGGCGGCCTATTATACCAACTCTATTTTTGATCCGGAATTAAAACCTGATGACAGGGTTAGCTACGAAGGGGGTATGGATATCCGTTTTGTAAAAAACAGGATCGGATTGGATGCCACCTACTTTACTTATATCAATGGCCCCCTTATTTTTTCAAAACCCCTTTCTCAAACTACCGGATATACCGGTTATACAACAAATGCTGTGAAAACAAAAACAACAGGTGTTGAATTAACATTAAACGGTTCGCCGATTCGCAAAAAGGATGGATTGAATTGGGATGTAACTGTTAACTGGTCAACCTTCCGGGAAAAATATACAGAACTTCCTCCGGGACAAACTGTGATCAACACTTTCTTTCGCAAAGGCGATCGTGTAGATAAAGTGTATGCTTCAGCATTTGTAAGAACACCTGATGGCCAGATCATCAATGATGCCGGTGGCAGGCCTGTCATTTACCCGATTTCACAATTCCTGGGTTATGCAAGCCCTGATTGGGTTTGGGCTGTCAATAATAAATTTTCCTGGAAAGGAATATCACTGACTTTACAATTTGACGGGCGCCATGGCGGTATTATGCGAAATTTTGTACGCCGCCAAAACTTCCGTGGTGGAAGACATATTGAAACCATACAGGGGGCCATGGGTACGGCGAGGCTGGAAGATACAAAAGGAAACAAAACCTATTTAGGCGAAGGCGTACAAATTTCCAACGGCGTAGCTCTTCAGTATGATCCTGTTACCGGTGCGGTTACCAATTACAAGGATCTTCAATATGCACCCAATGCCACCAAGACCTTCCTGCAGGATTATATCAGCCGTTACCACAGCCCTTATGAGGGCGACCTGATGAGTAAAACATTTACCAAGCTGAGGGAAGTAATAATCGGTTATAGTATTCCACGTAAAGTGATAGCAAACACTTTTATTAAGTCAGCAGAAGTTTCATTTATTGGTAGAAACCTTGGCTATTGGTTAGTGAATAAAAAGAATAAAGATGTGGATGTGGATCAGTATGCAGGCACACAATCAGATACTGATCTGCAATCGCCTACTACCAAGAGATTCGGCTTTAACGTGAATCTTACTTTTTAACCAATACACGTTTCAACCGGCATATAAGCCGGAAGGTGTAAATAATTAAAAATATTATTATGAAAAGAATAATCAGTGTTTTCTTCATTACAACTTCCCTGCTGGTGCTGGGCGGTTGTGCTAAGAAGTTCGATCAGTACTTTCAGGATCCCAACCGGCCGGAAAGTGTTCCCGCTGCCCTGGTGCTGAATGGTATTTTAAATGATCTTTCCGAATCTGCCTGGAACAGTACCCAGGGATGGAACCAGTTTTACTGCTATAATTATAACTATTACGGAAACCAGGAATACAACTGGACTACCACGGGCCTCAACTATACTACATTGAAGAATGTGATCAAAATGGAGGAAGAAGCAAAAAAAGGAGGTGGCGCCGATGTAAATCCTTATGCTGCTTTGGGTAAATTTTTCAGGGCTTATTTCTTTTACCTGATGACATCGAAAGTGGGCGATTTGCCGATGAAAGATGCTCTGCAAGGTCTGGAAAGTCAAACTCCCAAATATGATACACAGAAAGAAATTTTTGTGCAGATATTGAAATGGCTTGACGAAGCTAATAACGATCTGACCCAATTAATAGCCGCAGCAGATGTTTCCCTATTGGGTGATTTTTACAACAACAATAATTTGGGCAAGTGGCAAAAAGTAGTAAATGCGTTTAAACTGAGGGTATTGATCAGCTTAAGTAAAAAAGAAGGAGATGCAGAACTTGGCATCAAAGCAAAGTTTGCGGAATTGATTGGGAATTCTACCAAGTATCCCATCATGACAGGCATGGCAGATAACCTGGAGTATGTGTACAATCCGCCTTTTAATAAATATCCCAAAAATCCGGACAATTACGGGTTTGAAACAGGTCGCCTTAATATGTCGGCAACCCATCTTAACACATTAGCCAGCTTAAAAGATCCCAGAACCTTTATAGTTGCCGAACCGGCGCAAAAAAAGGTTGCATCCGGCATTTCTCCTACCGATCATGCCGCATTTGTAGGGGCAAGTCCTGCTGAGGACCTGGCTGATATGAGCACTAAAGCTCTTGCAGGGGAATATTCTTTTATTAGTAGAAAAAGATATTATAATACCTATGCTGCAGAAAAAATTTTCCAGATAGCTTATCCCGAAATGTGCTTCAATATCGCTGAAGGCATCAACCGGGGATGGGTTACCGGCGATGCAGAAGAATGGTATAAAAAAGGGATCATGGCTTCAATAGGTTTTTATGGCATCACTAATGGGGCAAACACAGTTTACTTCCACAAAGTAAATACAGGATTAGGCAATTTTGATACCTATACTATTAATGTTGATCTGGATGCTTATTATAACCAGACATCCGTGAAATATGCCGGAAACAATGCAACCGGATTGAGCCAGGTGTTAACACAAAAATATCTTGCCTTCTTTCAAAATTCTGGTTGGGAAGCCTTCTTTAATTATCGCAGAACGGGTATGCCTGCCTTCGCACAAGGAGGGTCTGGGACAGGCAATAGCGGAGTTATTCCAAAGCGTTTCCTGTATCCTACTTCAGAGAGGACTACCAATGAAGCTAATCTGAAAGAAGCATTGCAACGCCAATTCAGCGGTGACGATAATATCAATTCTGCTATGTGGCTGATACAATAGTTCTTTTCTCATAAGCATGTATATAGCAGTTTTTAAAAAGAGCCGTGCTCTCACGGCTCTTTAAAAGTTTCGGAAAGGAGATAGTTTAAAAAAATGATGTATAGGTTATCAAATCATCATTGTTTTTAACAGGCAGGAAGCGAGTAGAGAGGAAGCAATAATTTCGTTTAAGCAACTGGTTGGGAGCAAGACTGTTTTTTCTAAACAATACTAAAACAAATCGTATGAATTCTTCTGAAGCAGTACAAGTGGCCAATGAAATAATGGCGATGTACAGTAAACATGGCGGCGAAGAATATGCAGGTGAAAAAGTAAGCCAATTGGAACATATGGTGCAAGCGGCACAACTGGCCGAACAACAGGGGTTTGATGAGGAAGTGATACTGGCTGCTTTTCTGCATGATATCGGTCATATTTGTGAAGCAGCACAGGGCGATAACGAAATGGATGGTTATGGTATTAAAAACCATGAGGAAATAGCAGCCCGTTATCTTACAGATAAAGGATTTTCTAAAAAGATTATCCGTCTTGTGCAGTCGCATGTAGACGCCAAACGATATCTCACTTATCGATACCCGGAATATTATGAGCAACTTTCAGCGGCCAGTAAAAAAACATTAGAATACCAGGGCGGAAAAATGGGAGAGGAAGAAGCGGCTGCATTTGAAAAAGATCCGCTTTTTACATTGATCATTCAACTACGCAAATGGGATGAACAGGCCAAGATAGAAGGAATGCCACTACCACAATTGGAATATTATCATCAACTAATGCTTAACCATTTGCAGGGAGCAAATTGATTGTATTGGATACAGTACAGAAATAAAAAAACATGTGGCAACGTCGTGAGTTTATAAAGAAAATTGGGGCTTTAAGTGCGGGTACGATGGTTTCCGGCCAAATCTTTTCTATTCCTGAAAATTATAATTCAGGGTATAGGGATTCAATAAAATTTGGTATTATATCGGATCTGCATCATATGCAGTTTGGAAAATCGGAGGAGCACCGTTTGAAAGCATTTATGGATGAAGTATTAAAAATTTCTCCTGATTTCATAGTGCAATGCGGTGATTTTTGCAGGCCACAGAACGCAGAAGGTATAATGGCTGAATGGAACAGGTTTAAGGGACCAAAATACCATGTACTGGGTAACCATGATATGGATGTGTGCGGCAAAGAAACCATTATGCAATTCTGGAAAATGGAACGTCCCTATTACTCCTATGATCATGGAGGATTTCATTTTGTGGTGATGGATAGAAATTTTTTGCGCAATAAGGAAGGAGTGTTGATGGATTATGATACAAGCAATTGGGCGCCGTTAAGTTCTCCTTTTAGAAGTTTTACCGATCAGCCGCAGCTTGAATGGCTAAAAAAGGATTTAGCCGCAAATGATAAACCGGTAATTATTTTTATGCATCAACCGGTTTTCCTAAGCGATTTTTTTGATGAAATTGGAAATGCAAATGAGATCCTTGCAATTTTTGATGAAGTCAATTATAAGGCAAAGAGAGATGGTAAAAATTCTGCAGTGGCGGCAGTATTTATGGGACATGACCATGATGACCGGTATGGCGAACGAAACGGGGTTCATTATTTCCTGATTAATAGTGCCAGCTATGTATATACCGGCGGTGGCCCCCATTTTTATAAAGATTCAATTTTTGCATTTGTAACACTCAAAGCTTCAGGACAGCTAATAATTGAAGGACGTGCAACAACATTCAGGGATGTTGTTCCCGACGATATCACAGCCAGGTTCCCAACTGTAATAAGTAATAGAAAAATAAAATTGTAAGAATAAAAAAATAAATAATAATGAGCAGTATTTCAACACAGGCATTTGAGGCAAACGGAAAAAAGTATCAACCGGCAGCGAAACCCATCGTCGTTATTTGTATAGATGGTTCGGCTGATGAATATTTGGATACTACAATGTCATTCGACAGGATGCCTAATCTGAAACAAATGGCAAAGAATGGTTATCGTGGCATGGTGCGTGGTGCCTTACCATCTTTTACCAATGTCAATAATTCTTCCATCGTTACCGGTGTATCACCTGCGGTGCACGGCATCAGCGGCAATTTTTTTTATGATGCAGGCAAAGATGAAGAAGTAATGATGAACTCCGCGGAATATTTGCGGGCAGAAACATTGTTGGCGGCAGCAGCCAATGCCGGAAGAAAAGTGGCGGTAGTTACAGCAAAAGAAAAATTAAGAGATATCCTTTCCTATAAAATGAAAGGCATTGCTATCTCAGCCGAAAAAGCCAACCAGGCAAAGAAGGAAACACATGGTGTGGAAGGAGTAGAAGAAATTGTTGGCCATCCTACGCCGGCTATCTACAGTGCCGATGCAAGTTTGTTTGTATTGCGTGCAGGCGTAGCGTTTATTGAAAAAGGATTGGCAGATTTTCTTTACCTATCGCTCACTGATTATATGCAGCATACTTACTCACCGGAAGCGGAAGAATCTTTAGCTTTCTATGAAGCGATGGATAAAGAGATTGGAAAATTGATAGCATTGGGGGCAGTAGTTGGCGCCACCGCCGATCATGGTATGAACGCCAAAGTAAAAGCGGATGGCAGCCCGAATGTATTGTTTGTGGAAGATATGCTGGAAGAAAACTTTGGGGAGAATGGATTTAGAGTGATTTGTCCTATCACCGATCCTTATGTAAAACATCATGGCGCATTAGGTTCTTATGTGGTAGTGCATGTAAACGATAAAACAAAGATCAGCGAAATAAAAAACTGGCTTGCGGTGCAGCCGGGTATTACTGAAGTGTATGATAAAGCCACTGCGGTTCGGGTATTGGAGCAACCCGAAGACCGTATCGGTGATTTGGTTGTCCTTTCCGGAAGAGATGTAGTAGTAGGACGTCGCCCGCAGTATCATGATCTGTCCGCATTGGATGGCACTCTTCGTTCGCACGGAGGTCGCTATGAAGAAATGGTACCGATGGTGATTTCTCACCCGCTGAATGCAGCTTATAAAATGAAAGCGGCAGGCGATCCAAGAAACTTTGACATTTTTGATTTCACAGTGAATGGAACGAACTAATGTGCAAGTATGAAAATGTGCAAATATGCAAATGTGTAGAGATGATTGATAGTATATCGTTTCAATTCTATTGCATTTTATAAATAGTAGAATCAATAGAGTATTTTCTAAAAGCTGGCCTGTGCGTTGCAAGCCCCTCCTTCGGAGGGGTTTGGGGAGGTCGGGCCTCAAATTATTAACATGAGCAACACAACAATTTCAACAGCAGAAAATAAGTTAAGTGCCACGAACGGTACTGTTGTTATTGATCTTCCCTGTTATATAGCAGGGAAGGCAATCAGTTCGGGTAAAGTACTGGAAGTTCGTAGCCCTTACGATAAGCGGTTGGTGGGAACCGTGAAACTTGCTAATGCTTCGCATGCGCAGCAGGCGATAGAAGCAGCCTTAAAGGGTGGTCAGAAACTAACAAGATATGACCGCTACAGCATATTGGAAAAAGCCAGGCAATTGCTGGTAGAACGAAAAGAAGAATTTGCACAGATCATCAGTGCCGAATCTGGTTTGGCAATACGTGAAGCAAGATATGAAACCGGGCGGGCACATGATGTGCTGATGTTTGCCGCCATTGAATCATTAAAAGATGATGGGCAAATTTTTTCCTGTGATATTTCACCCACCGGAAAGGCAAGAAAAATTTTTACAACAAGAGAACCCTTGTCACTCGGTGTTTGCATCACACCATTTAATCATCCTCTCAACCAGGTAGCACATAAGATTGCCCCGGCGATAGCAGTCGGTACCCCGGTAATATTAAAACCTTCCGAAAAAACTCCACTGACGGCCATCAGGTTTGTTGAATTGTTATACGAAGCAGGATTGCCGCATTACATGCTGAGTGTATTGCTGGGAGCGACCAATGAAATAGCAGAGCCGCTGGTAAAAGATCCACGGGTCGAAATAGTTTCTTTTACCGGTAGCGTTGCCGTTGGCAAACATATCGCCAGTACAGCAGGGTATAAAAAAGTGATTCTTGAACTGGGGGGTAATGATCCGCTCATCATTATGGATGATGCAAATCTTGATACTGCTGTGTTCCTTGCTGCGGAAGGTTCATTTCGTAATAGCGGGCAACGATGTACCGCTGTAAAAAGAATATTGATACACGAAAAAATAAAAGACGCTTTTGTAGAAAAATTTGTTGCCAAAGCGAAAGAGTATACATGTGGCGATCCTTCCAACCCTGAAACAAGAGTAGGAACGGTGATTGATGAAGCTGCCGCAATTTACCTGGAAAACGTGGTGCATAAAGCGGTGGAGCAGGGGGCAAAAGTCATTTTAGGTGGCAAACGAAATGGCGCATTACTGGAGCCAACTGTGATCGTTGATGTGCCCCGCAATGCTGACATGATCGTTCATGAATCATTCGGTCCGCTGGCACCTGTCGTTACGTTTAAAGATATTGATGATGCCATTACCCTGAGCAATTCAACCGCCTATGGTTTGTCAAGCGGTGTTGTTACCAATAATATGGAAAACGCATTGCGTTTTGTCAAAGAATTAAAAGTAGGTACAGTCAATATTAACGAGGTGCCCGGCTACAGGATCGAGTCATCCCCTTTTGGTGGAATAAAGGATTCGGGATTGGGAATCAAAGAAGGCGTAATAGAAGCGATGAAATGCTTCACGTTTGTCAAAACGTTTTCCATGCCCTGGTAAACTGCCCTTATAACTACATGACAAATCAATAAATAAAAACTTATTTAGGATGAAACGCCCATGATAAAATTTTTGAAACACAGGGATGTTTATAGGGCGTTCTCCCCATAGTCCTGAACTTGTCGAAGGATCGGAAGCCAAAATCAAATAAAAAATATACAGATGAAAATAAAATCATTGTTCTATTTTCTTTTTCTTGTTTCTTCATGCTTTGGTCAGACAACAAAAACGAAAAACCTTATTCTTATATCTATAGATGGATATCGCTGGCAGGAAATTTACCAGGGGGCAGATTCTTCTCTCCTGAATAATAAAAAATATCGTTCGCAGGATTCTTTAGCTTTATTCAAGAAATTCTGGGCCGCAACAGCGACTGAACGGCGTGAAAAGCTGATGCCTTTCTTTTGGAACACGATTGCCAACAAAGGGCAGTTATACGGAAACCGTGATCTCGGAAACCTGGTGAATGTAAAAAACAAATATTGGTTTTCGTATCCCGGTCGTAGTGAAACCTTATGCGGCTACTATGATTCATTAGTTAATTCAAATGAGTATCCAAATAATCCCAATGAAAATGTGCTTGAATTTATCAATAAGCAAAATGGATATCAAAACAAGGTTGTGACATTTGCATCATGGGATGCCTTAGGTCGTATTCTTAACCGTGACAGGAACGGCATGCTGGTAAATCTTCCATTCGAAGATGTAAAAGGGCCACGATTATCAGACGGACAGCAGTTGGCGAATGAATTACAAAATTACCTGCCCGAATATTTTGGCCGCAGCGTTCGTTTTGATGCGCACACGTTTGCTATGACAAAAGCCTATATGCAGGCTAATCATCCCAAAGTGGTTCATATTGATTTCGCGGACCTGGACGATTTTGCCCATCATGGGCAATATGATTCCTACCTGGATGGCGCCCATTATCTCGATGCAATGATCGGTAGTTTGTGGGCAATGATTCAACAGGATCCATTTTATAAAAATAAAACGACGATCATGATCTACCCGGATCATGGACGTGGTATTGATGCCAAATGGACGAGTCATGGTTCTTCTGTACCGCGTGCCAATGAAACCTGGCTTGCTGTAATTGGTCCCGACACACCGGCAGCAGGTGAAGTAAAAACCAATACACAGATCTACCAGGATCAGTTTGCTCAAACGGCGGCCCAATTATTAGGTTTGAAATTCACAGCCAATCACCCGGTTGGCGAAGCGGTGAAAACGGTGATCAAATAATCTTACCCTTTTATTTATTATATGAAAAGAAGAGAACTTATAAAAAAGATGGGGCTCGGCGCCGGTGCGATAGCTATTGGTGGAGACCAGTCTTTTGCAAACGGGCAAGAAAGAAGGAAGAAAAAAGTTTTGCATGTTGCCCATATCACTGACATCCATATCAGGCCGGAGCATAATGCGCCGGCCCGCTTTCGTAAATGTATGGATGAAATAAAACAGCATAGAATAGATTTTTTTTTGAACGGTGGTGATACCATTTATGCTGCAGACTATAAGCATATCACCCGTGAACGGGTAGATGAACAATGGCAGATATGGCAGGCTTGTCGCAATGAGTTAAAGGGGTATGAAGTGCATAGCTGCCTGGGCAATCATGATATGTGGTGGGCTGCTCCATCTAAAGATGATGCAATGTATGGCAAAAATCATGTTGTAAAACAACTGGACATACCGCACCGCTATTACAGTTTTGATAAAAAAGGATGGCATTTCATTATACTTGACAGTAATAATCAAAATGCCGGTTCCCTGGATGAAGAACAGCGCAAATGGTTGGAAGAAGATTTGGCAAAATTGCCTGTGGGTACGCCTGTTATTTGTTTGAGTCATTATCCTATCCTGGCCGTCTGTACTATTCTTGATGGTGGTAATCATACGGATTCAAAATATATCAGTGAGTTATTTTTTAAACACAAGGATAAAAAGATCACCTGCCTGAGTGGCCATATTCACCTGCAGGATAGTGCCCAATACAATGGTGTCAACTATTTCTGCAATGGAGCTTTGAGCGGTTTCTGGTGGGAAGATGGTGACAAGGATTCTGCCGGTAAATATTATTATAAGCAAACAGCACCAGGTTATGCCATTGTTGAGCTGTTTGAAGACGGAACGGTAGAAAATTCTTATTATGCTCACCAACACTAAGTGAGCATTTCAAACGGTCTATGGAGCAGTAGCAATATTAGCGGATCAATAAAAATTTAGAAAATTGTCTTCTTCTGAAAAAGCGAATGTAGTGGTGATAGGTGGTGGCATCTTCGGCTGTGCCATTGCTTACTATTACACCAAGAATAACCCTGGAAAAAAAATAGTGGTGCTGGAAAGAAATGAGCTGTGCAATTCAGCTACCAGCAGGGCCGCTGCTTTGATGACCATTGTCCGTTCCAAACGATCTTATATTCCTTTGACACTGGAAACGTATCGTATCGTCGGCGAAATGGAAAAACAGCTGGGTGAATCACTGGACATGAAAACAGTGGGCATGATGCATGTGGCTGCCAGTGAAACTAAAGTAAAGGAACTGGATGCATTGATGAATATTGCAGAGACTTTTAAACAAAAGGCATATTATATCGGCAATGAAGAAGCTCATCAACGATCTCCCTGGTTAAAAACCGATGAAGCAATTAAGATCGGGTTTGTTCCAAATGAAGCCTATTGTGACCCCTATTTACTGGGAACGTTCTTTGCCCGTTGTGCCAAAATGCAGGGTGCAGATATCCGCCAGGGCGTAGAAGTGAACAGGCTTATCATGGATGGAAATACGGCAATGGGTGTAGTCACTGCCAATAATAATATTTATGCCGATAAAGTGATCATAGCGGCAGGAGCATGGGCGCCCATTTTCGCCGCCCAGGCCGGAATTGGTTTACCGATGGCCCCGGTAAGAAGTCAATATTGGATCACGGAGAAAGCAACGATATTCCCGGTGAATTCACCCATGGTTTTATTGCCCGATGCGCAGGCTTATGCAAGGCCGGAAGGTGGTAATTTATTATTTGGAATTCGTGAATCCAATTCTTTTAGTGTTTCGCCAAAAGAGATTCCTGCAGACATCAGTCATTTTTCTTTTAGTGCAGATCGTGGCATGAATGATTTGAGTGAAGTGATCGATAGGCTGGGCCGCTTCTTTCCCGACATTTATGATATTGGATTAAAATATTACGTAGCCGGTTTTTCAGGCTATACGCCGGACGGTAATTTATCAATGGGCACTGTTCCGGAGGTAAACAATTTATTAATGGCTACAGGCTGTGTAGGTGCAGGCATTGCGGTAGCCGGTGGTGTGGGTCATGCTTTCGCTGAGTTGGCTGCGGATAAACCCAATCCCTACGATTTTTCTGATTTCAACCTTCAACGTTTTGGCAAAATCGATCCGTTCAGCAATGAGTGGCTTACCAGGTGTGCTGACGCAAGATCGAAGAAGGTAAGTGGGTAAAAAAAAGCAGCCACCGATTTATTTGATCCATAAACATTGTTGTGACTGCTTTTGTTGTGCATCAGGCTTGCGCCATCAAAACGTTTTCTTCTTCCAATACTTCTTTCACGGCAGTGATCAATGCTCTTACATCAGCCGGGAATATCTGGCCGATATTGCCAATACGGAATGCATCCGTTTTTCCCAACTTACCGGGGTATATGACAAAGCCACGATCATTCAATTTTTTGTAGAAAATTTCAAAACTGAAATTTGGATCGTCGGGATACAGGAATGAAGTAATGATATGTCCCTGGATACCGGGTTGCAGGTATTGTTTGAAACCCAGCTCGTCCATGCCTGTATCTAATATCCGCTTGTTGGCTTTATATCTTTTTTCTCTTACTTTTATGCCGCCTTCTTCCGCTAATTCACGCAGTGCCTGGCGAAAAGCCATGATGCTCAGGGTAGGGGGTGTAAACCTAAACTGGCCGCTTGCTTCAAGACCGGCCCATTGCTCATACAAATCAAGACTTAAGCTTCTTGCCTGGCCCTGGGCTTTTTGCAATTCGTGTTTTTTGCATAAGGCAAAGGCAAAACCGGGCACCCCTTCAATACATTTATTAGAGGATGAAACGAGAAAATCAATTTGCATTTTCTTCATATCCATTTCTACGCCGCCAAAACTGCTCATGGCATCTACAATGAAAACTTTGTTATGCTTTTTGCATACTGCACCAATTTCAGTTATTGGATTGAAAAGCCCTGTTGTTGTTTCGCTATGAATACAGGCAACATGTGTGATGTCGGGATGTGCCTGTAAAAATTCGCCGGTTGCTTCAGGCGTCACAATTTCATTTTCCGCAAAGCGAACGATATGGTGATTCAATTGATGTATGGCGGCCATTTTTGCGATGCGTTCACCATAGGCGCCATTTGCCAGTATTAATAGGGTATCGTTTTTCCCTATCACGCTACTGATAACACTTTCGACACCAAAGGTCCCTGAGCCTTGCATGATCACGCATTCATAACCTTCTTCCTTTGACACATGTGCCAGCTCAAGCAGTTCATTTCTGATATCTTTTACGGCATTTACAAACAGATAATCCCTGGAACCCATATCCTCCAGCATTGCTTCCTTCACTGTTTTAGAGGTAGTCAGTGGTCCCGGTGTAAATAGTAGCTGTTTTCTTTTCATTAGTTTCTTTTTTGGTTAGCCATGAAGTATGTTGAAAAATCGCTGCATCATCACGACTGGTTTATACGTTGTGTTAGGTTGATTGTAATTTTTTTTCCAGCGGGCCGGTTATAGGTCCTTTCACACCGGCCTTCCTGTTAAAGAAGATGGCAGAAAGAACCAAGAAAAACAAACAGCTTGCCGTGAGTACATAGCTAAAGCGCATCATCACTTTTGCCCAGCTCAGATCTTTCATAAAAAACTCTTTGTATAATAGTAACGCCACACTTCCTAAGTAGCCAATGGCATCACAGATATAAATAAAGAAACCGGCATTGGCTTTTATTTTAAATAATGCGATCATTCTTTCAAACAGGGCAACCTGTATAGGAATATAGGCAAGGAATAAGCCCATCCCGATGAGTAATATCCACCAAAAAGGAGGGATCAACTGTAATTGAAACAATAAGGTGCTGGCCCCGCTTAACAGAATACCCAAAGCAATCAGCCATTGCGTTGCCCAAAATCCTTTTATATTGCTACGGATGAGTGAAAGACAAGCGATCGCCGCCAACACGATCAGGCCGGTTATAAGTTCTGTTTTTGAAAAAATCGTTTTATCCCAGGTTCCGCCAATTTCCTTCCATATCTCCACCGAAAAATTATCGCGGAAGTCACGCATCGTTACGAGCAATGAATACATCAGCACAAAACATACAATGCCAAAGCCAAATTCCCGAAGCACATTCCTTTTATCTTTTTTGGTCATAGGTGACCGTTCGGCTCTTAGCAATATATCTGTCTCCGTTGGTTGCGGTATCGCCGACAGCATCCAGACAAATAATAAAAACAATGGCAGAAAAACAACACCTACCAACGCCGGCATCCAGAATTCAATGACGTTCGGGAACCAATCATGTATTTCAAAATAGATTGTTTTCAGAATACCCGAAGAAATGATCAGGCTTATGGTAAGTCCCATCGCCAGCACTTCAGTAAAACGCCTGCCTTCGAGATAACTGAATACGATGCCCCAAACCATTCCAAGGGGCAAGCCATTCAGGAATAAAAAAATAAAATTGTATGGGTAAGGGATAAGACCAAAGCATAATAAAGATAGCTCCGCGAAAAGTATAAGACCAATGATCAGTTTTTGCCGCTGTGATGGTTTTAACTCTGATACCACTTTAATACCAATGAACTTGGACAACATATAGCCAAATACCTGCGAGATGATAAGTATCGTTTTATAGTGTATGCCCCATAGATTAATGCCTTCATAAGTGCCGGCTGTGAAAGGTTTTCGAAATGCATACATGCAAAAGTAGGTACCGAAGGCGGCCACCATACACCAGGCAATGAATAACAACCTGGAATGTTTAAGCAGGTCCTGAATTTTTTTCATGTCTCCGTTTTCGTACAATGCTACATTTTCAATCTTATCAAATGGTGATGGACGAATTATATAATTATTAAACTTTGTTTAGCATTTGTAAATTACCATAACATTTCTATCTGACCAAGAACGAAGCGTATTTTGGGCAAACGATTGAACAGTTTTGGTTGCTAATATTTGGATATGCCCGGAAGTGATTTCCAGCAAACTTTTACTTTGATGACGGTAAGAACCTGGTTGGGGGCATTAGAAAAGCGGCATGAGCCGCTTTGTTAATAAATGCATTGATCGCTGAACCAGAGTCAGTCGTGACTGACAATTCCTTTTTTGAAATCGGTGAAGTTCATCCCGCAATTATTTTTAAAGAACTTGCTGAAGTGAGCCGAGCCGGTGACATTTATCGTAAAGGATTTAGAAGAAAAGGAAGATGCAGCCTATGTCGGATTTTGGAAATTGTTAGGTGTTGAAAAATAATTGGTGTTGCATTACGGGTGGGGGATGTTGATCTTGGCTGCCTGTTTTTTCAATTAGCCAATGGCTCATCGACGCTGGTAAGAACAAACTTATTATAAGGAGTTTGCGCCCAGGTTTCCATAATGAACTCTTTATCCCCCGTCGGAGGGGCAGAAGTTTTTCGCATAAGAAAATTTCAATAGGGGTGGGTTTGGATAAGCGAAAATTTAAGATGAGCTATGCACTGCTTTAAATGGTAAAGATGCGCTTTGCCTGGCGTAGACCGGACTTTTTATTACCAGTTATTGGCTTGTTCTGTATTCAATCTTTCAGAAACATCAACCGGCTGGTGTTTCTGCCAGTGGGGATCGTGCCTTACAAACCAGGAAATCCATAAACTACGGCTCAACCTCATCAACCAGGGCTGTAGTGCTATCAGGAATACAGCATTGAATCCCAGCCAGTAAAAGAAACGATTGTCTTCAGTAGATAAACCAATTGTCAGCCACCAGGCAATAAGAGTAGCAACACTTAGTGCTACCGTCAGCGCATAGCTAACATAGCTTGTGCCATAATAAAAACCAACTTCGATTTCTGTAGCCTGTCCGCAGACCGGGCAGGTCTTATTCATCTCCATGGTCTTTTTGAAACTGAAGCTAACTGGATTTTTAAACAATCTTCCTTCACGACAACGGGGACAACGACAGGTTAATGCAGATGCTAAATATCCTCTCGATCTTTCGGCTGCTGACATAATCAAGTATTTTACCTTCCGGGCCGCAAAGATAGGAAAGATAGGGGTGCCAAAAAGGTGATAATAATCACACCGGGAGAGCAGTGTATTAATTATTTGCAAATATTTATTGCGCTACTTTTATATAACCCCAGCCCTCTCTCTGCTTTGTAATAATTTCATAAATACCATCGGGCACCGTTGCTACGCCGGGCACTAATTGGCTGACATCCACATTGTGTCGTTTAAGTGTAAAGGAACAAACCTTGAAGGAAACATTCTTATTTGCCACTAATTTTTGAATATCATCAGCTACTACGGATTTGTCTTTTAATACCATGTCCAGTGATTGACCGTACAACACTACCTCCAATCTGGCATCAGGATTTGCTTTATTGATGGCGCTGGCTTGCCGAATGACTGTTTTGTGTGCATTAGTGTCTTTACTGGTAATGTCAAATACCACCCTGTAGTCAGGCTGTTGTGCAAACAGGTGAGTGGAAAGCATTGCCAGGATAACCAGGATAAAAAAAATCTGTTTCATATGAAGTTTATTGATTGTGGGCGATGTGCTAACTATGTTCAATATTCAAACTACCAGCTTCTTCCTGTATTCGTGATAAGAACAAATTTGTCCAGCTTTTACCTGTAATAAGTTACGACTTTTTCCCGACCGCAAATGAATTTAGATAAAGGCGGTTAATGGGATTCGATCTTTAATATGGAATTGTATAATCATTTTTTTTTCGTAGCTTTTAACTGGTTCTTTTCTTATTGCCCTATTCTTCAATCAAAACTTTTTGTTATGGCAACAAATGATTTCTCTGGAACGACCGACCGCCGTGGATTTCTGGGATCTATTGCCACAGGCGCCGCCACCATTGGACTAGCCGGATTGGCCAAACCACTTGACCTTTACGCTGAAGAGCCTGCCAGCCGGGCTGATGATCCTGAGGAAATGTTTAAAAAAATCAAAGGGAAACGGCGTATTGTCTTTGACTCTCCACAACCACACGAGATTTTCCCTTTTGCATGGCCCCGTGTTTTTTTACTCACCAATGAAGCGACTGGCTCACCCGAAAAAGATTGCAGCGTTGTTGTAGTGCTTCGGCATGATTCAATTCCTTATGCTTTTGAAGACCGTTTATGGGAGAAGTATAAATTTGGTGAAATGTTTAAAGCTCACGATCCTGAAACCAAAGCGCCGGCTACCCGCAATCCATTCTGGAAACCTAAACCCGGAGCTTTTAAAATTCCTGGTTTTGGAGAAGTAGCTATTGGTATCAATCAATTACAGGATAGTGGCGTACAATTCTGCGTATGCGGAGCTGCCATGACGGTTTATAGTGCTGTCGCCGCTGCAAGTATGAATAAAGATGCAGCTGAAGTCAGGAAAGATTGGGAGTCCGGATTATTGCCAGGCATTACCGTCGTTCCTTCCGGTGTGTGGGCTTTGGGACGGGCACAGGAAAAAGGTTGCGGTTATATTTTTGCCGGTTAGACCATAATAGTGTGAATGTTCACAGCTTCATCATGGATAGAGCAGGATGGACTGTGAACATTTTATTTTATATCGTTGCGTGAAAAACTAATGCGGCAATTTCTCTCTCATTTTACCATATACCCAGGTGCCAGCGATGGCACTTAACAAGGTAACCATAATTACCGTGGCTCCTGTTCCAATTTGAGCAAACAATGGGCCCGGACAAGCGCCGGTGATTGCCCAGCCAAAGCCGAATATCAATCCACCATAAACATTTCCCTTATTGAATTTCTTAGGCACAAATTCGATTGATTCACCGTAGATTGTTTTGAGCTTATATTTTTTTATTAGCCATACAGATAACATTCCAACCGCTACTGCTGAACCAATGACACCGTACATGTGAAAGCTTTGCAATCGGAACATCTCCTGTATCCTAAACCAGGAAATAACCTCGGCTTTTACGAGTATAATACCAAATAAAATTCCGGCAACCAGGTATTTCAGGTTGTGCCAGAATGGATGTTTCAATTCTGACTCATTCACGCAAACCGTATCCAATGACCGTACTTCAAAATCGGTATTGTGGGTTAAGAATTCGTGGTGCTTTTTTTCCTGTATAATTTCCTGTGTTTGCATTCATTAAAGTTTTAAGATCCACGGAAGGATCAGATTAGCTACAAAAAAACCACCGGCCATAAAGCTAATCGTAGCAACCAAAGACGGAAATTGAAGATTGCTTAAGCCCATGATAGCATGACCTGATGTGCATCCCCCCGCATAACGGGTACCAAATCCTACCAGGAAACCACCCACAACGATCATAATAACTCCTTTGATTGTAAACAAACTATTCCAATTGAAAAGCTCTGATGGTACCAGTCCTTTATAATCAGTGACGCCATACTCTTGCAATTCACTCACGAGATTGGCATTCATTTTTACCGGGTCTGGATTTTGCAGGAATGCTGCCACAATCATTGCACCTAATAAAATACCTGTCACAAAAAACAGGTTCCACATTTCCTTTTTCCAATCATATTGAAAAAAGGGAATTTTTGCAGGAATACAAGCTGCACAGATATGCCGGAGCGATGAAGAAATGCCAAAGCTTTTGTTACCTATCAATAATAAGCCAGGTACCATTAATCCAATCAGCGGCCCGGAGATATACCATGGCCATGGTTGTTTCAACCAGTCCAATATAGTTAGTAATGTCAATTCCATTTTTTATCAATAATTAAAGTAATGTTGAAGGACAAACATATTCGGTTAACCTGAAGCCGCCATTTTCTTTTAGAGCCTTAAAGCCACCTTGTATATCTATTAAATTATCATAGCCTCTTGCCCGCAATACGGAGGCAAAGACCATTGAACGATAACCACTGGCACAGTGAACATAATATGTCCTGTTTTTATCCACCTGTAGCATGCTATCATTAATAAAATCGAGTGGTGTATTTACTGCGTCAATAACATGTTCACTTAAGAACTCGCTGTTTTTTCGTACATCCAGAATATTGATGTCATTCGTTTGTGCCAACAATTTGAGTTCCTTAGCGCTGATTGATTTAATCTTATCGATTTCTTTGCCGGCCTTTTTCCATGCTTTGAATCCACCTTTCAGGTAGCCAATAGTATAATCATAACCCACGCGGGCCAGCCTGGTGATCACTTCCTCTTCACGTCCCTCATCGGTGATCAATAATATTTCCTGCCTGATATCAGGGATGAGGGTGCCAACCCAGGGAGCAAAACTTCCGTCGATGCCGATGTTGATTGAGTTAGGTACAAATCCTTTGGCGAATGTTTGAGGGTCGCGGGTATCCAGCAGGAGTGCACTTGTTTCATTAGCGGCCGTTTCAAAAGCATCCGGGCTCATGGCATGATGACCACGTTCCAGCACTTTATCAATGCTCTCATAGCCTTTACTATTCAGCATAACATTTAATGGAAAGTATGCTGGCGGCGCTACCAGGCCGGTGGTAACTTCTTTGATAAATTCTTCTTTGGTCATATCGGCTCTTAACGCATAGTTGGTTTGCTTCTGGTGACCCAGCGTATCAGTAGTTTCCTTACTCATATTTTTACCGCATGCACTACCTGCACCATGTGCCGGGTAAACAATAATATCATCACTCAGCGGTATGATCTTATTACGCAATGAATCGAATAAATGTCCCGCCAGTTTCTCTTGTGTAAGGTCTGTTGCCAGTTTTTGGGCCAGGTCGGGACGACCGACATCGCCAATAAAAAGTGTATCACCGCTGAACAAAGCGACAGCCTTTTTATTTTCATCCTGTAACAGATAGCAGGTCGATTCCATGGTATGACCCGGTGTATGCAATGCAGTTATTGTGATATTACCAACCCGGAGCTTTTCACCATCTTTAGCGATATGAGCATCAAACTCAGGATTTGCATTCGGGCCATATACAATGGTTGCACCGGTCTTTTTAGCCAGGTCAAGATGCCCGCTCACAAAGTCAGCATGAAAGTGAGTTTCTAAAACATATTTAATAGTAGCGTTATTTCTTTCGGCTTTCTGTATATAAGAATCCACTTCTCTCAATGGATCGATGACTACCGCTTCTCCATTGCTTTCGATGTAATAGGCACCCTGTGCAAGACAGCCTGTATAAATTTGCTCGATTATCATATCCTTTTATTTTTATGAGGTACAAATCTCCTTCCTTTCCCAATCATCATCTATGACTTTTGTCACAAATACAATTAGCTTTTAAATACCAGTTCCTTTACTATAATATAGAGGCCCATTATCAAAATAAACCAACCAAAGCCTTTTTTTAGCGAAGCATTTGGAATTTTATCGGCCAGTTTTCCGCCAATAAAAAGACCCGCGATTGCCAGTACTGTGAAAACTAACAGGATGGTCCAGTTGTATTCAAATTGTTTCAAACTAAAAAGGAAGCCGAAAAGTGAATTGATGGCAATTATCAGCAGCGAAGTTCCAACCGCAGTTTTCATGGTAAGCCTTAAAAAAAGCACCAGTGATGGGATGATCAGGAAACCACCGCCGGCTCCCAATAAACCGGTAACCACTCCAATGCCCAGGCCCAATAAAATAAGCGGCAGTGCTTTATTATGCCGGTCTTTTTCCGCAACAGGTTTGATGGTTTCATTGTTGTTGCGTATCATACTATAGGAAGCCAGCATCATCAGGATAGCAAATATCACCATCAGGAATATGTCTCTCGTCACGACTTCTTTTCCAATGTTGAACATTCGCTCAGGTAAGGCAGGCAACAGGTAATGACGGGTAACAAAAATGGAAAAGATAGAAGGAATGCCAAATTCAGTAACAGCTTTAAAGTCGACCAATTTTTTTGAATAAGCCCGGAGACCTCCCACAAGACTGGTTGTACCAACAATAAACAATGAACTGGTGGTAGCCAACAAGGGGTTAATATTCATGAGGTACACCAAAACCGGTACGGTAAGAATGGAGCCGCCACTGCCGATCATGCCCAATGAAATGCCAATTACTATTGATGCGACATACCCTAAAAGTTCCATACTATTTTTTTGCAAGATTAACTTAACGGGTGTTTCTGCAATGTGACAGAAATCACAACAGTATCATCTAGAGTAATTCTATCATGTTGCGATGTAGCTGCAATTGCTTTCGTTGCTCCATTTTCTTTAAGAGTCTTGAAATAACTTCACGGGAGGTATGCAGGTCGTCCGCAATTTGCTGGTGTGAAAGTCCGATGTTTTTCTTCCCGGTTTTGTCTGCATGCCGTTTTAAATAAAACTCAAGCCGTTCGTCCATATTGCGAAACGCAATATTATCTATTACAGACAGCAACTCATCAAAGCGGCTTCTGTAGGTTTGGATGACGAACTGGTACCAGCTTTTATATTTGTTCATCAGTTCATCCATCAATTGTATAGGTAACATCAACACTTCCGTGTCTTCTTCTGCCTTCGCCATTATTTCACTGGTTTGTGATTGGATAGCGCAGATCATGGAAATAGCACATGCCTGCCCCGGACCCAGGTAATACATCAGGAACTCGCCGCCTTCATCATTTTCACGATATATTTTTATTTGGCCGGTTAATATCAGCACAGTAGATTTTATATACTGGCCAGTTCGCATGATGACTTCGCCAGCAGCAAAAGTCTTAAATACTGCTTCTTTCTCCAGGACAGCAATTAAGTCAGGTTCAAACTGCGGAAAGATCTCTTTCCAGTTCATATGTGTAGATTTAAACCTCCATCCCCGCCGCGGCGGGGAGTTTCAGCAGCATTATTATTTCAAAATATTTTCCATCTGCATACTCCTGCTCCCTTTTATAAGGATGTAAGCATTTTCAAAATTATTTTTCTGAAACCAAATTTTAGCAAGGGTCGAGTTTTCAAATGAATGATAAGGGTGCTCAACTTTGAGGAAATCGCCGCCTACCAAAGCAACATCGCTCCAATGGTTTTGTTTTATTAGCTCAACAATAGTTTTATGTTCCTGCAGGCTTTCGCTTCCCAATTCAGCCATCGCACCCAGCATCAGTACTTTTTTAGGAGCCTTCAATTTGGCAAAATTTTCAATGGCGAGTTTCATACTGCTTGGGTTAGCATTGTAAGCATCCAGTATAATCTTATTGGAATCTTGTTCTATTAATTGTGAGCGGCTATTGGTGGGTTCATAGTTTTCAATGGCCAATTTTATTTTTTCGTCCGGCACTTTAAATGTTTCGCCAACAGTCACGGCAACTAAAATATTGGGCAGGTTATATTCACCGACCAGCTTTGATTGAATAAATGGATTAGATATTCCTTGCGTTATTTCCACTTCAAGAAAAGGCTCGGTCTTATTTACTCTCCCGGTAATGTGTGCATCCTTTGTTCCATACTTGATGATACCGCTGATACCTTTACTCATTTCCTGCAGGTAATCATAGTCCCACATCACGAAAGCGAAAGCATGAGGTTGTCCCCGTAAAAAATCAAATAATTCACCTTTAGCTTTCTTCACGCCTTCCAAACTTCCGAATCCTTCCAGGTGGGCTTTGCCTATGTTGGTGATAATGCCGTGAGTAGGCAACGCATATTCGCAGTAAGAAGCGATCTCTCCCGGGTGATTGGCGCCCATTTCAATCACTGCCATTTCTGCATCAGGTTTAATTTTTAGAATAGTCAGCGGTACGCCAATATGATTATTCAGGTTGCCTTCAGTAGTATATGTTTTATAAGTAGTGGAGAGCACAGCATGGATCAGTTCCTTAGTTGTTGTTTTTCCATTGCTGCCGGTAATAGCGATAAAAGGGATAGTAAATTGCTGCCGGTGATGTTTGGCCAATTGTTGTAAGGTTTTCAATACATCATCTACTAATATGAATTGGTCAGGGTTTTCAACCCCGATAGTTATCGGGACTTTTTCATCAATAATTGCGTAAGCAGCTCCATCATTGATGGCTTGTTTGGCAAAATGGTTCCCATTGAAATTGCCGCCTTTTAAAGCAAAGAACAAGTCTCCCTTTTTTAACTTCCGGGTATCTGTTTGTACAGAAGGGTATTGTTTATAAATCTCGTAGAGTTGTTCAATTGACATATGGCAAAAATAAGTTGCAAATGATTATGTGATAAAACAATAAAAAACCCTTCGCTTTTGGCGAAGGGTAAAATTCAACTGAATACTTCAAAAAATTATTTCTTTTGTCTCTTGGTTGGGAAATGCTGACCAACTTTGCGGCCATTTCCTTCAGGACTACCCATGCGGTCCATTGCGCAACGGAAACCTAAAGTACTTAAAGCCTGGTCTTCTTCGAGGAAGCGACGTGTGCTGGGGCTCATCCAATAAGCACGGTCGTTCCAGCTACCACCTTTATATACTCTTGATTTATCACTGATCAATGTGGTAGCGCCATAACCATAAGCAGCCTGTGAAGCTGTATCACCATCGAGGAAGTTGATCACATTACCACGCTGATAGTTACGACGGTTTTTGCTTTCTGCATCGGTAACGTCCATCATTTTCACACGACCCGTTGTGTCATTGATCTCGGGTTCACCGTTTTGGTTTTTATACAATTTCTCATATTTATTACCGCGAAAAGGAGCTGGCATATCATCAAAGTCCATAGTAGATAATGGCCTGTACACATCCTGTACCCACTCACTTACGTTACCAGCCATGTTGTAAAGACCGAAACCGTTTGGATAAAATGATTTTACTTCTGCGGTGTAGAATGCACGGTCATTCAAACCACCTGCCACACCAGCGTTATCACCTGATCCACGTTTGAAGTTAGCAAGGAACTGACCTTGCCAGCTTCCGCGACGTGTATCACGAAGACCGTTTACATTTTGAGACCAGGGATATATTTGTTTGTTCGTTTGCAACTCTTCACCACGTCTTCCTTCTTTCTTGCTGGGGCGTGGGTTTTGATCGATCAAGCCATAAGCTGCATATTCCCACTCTGCTTCAAATGGCAGGCGGTAATCAGGCATCAACAAACCATCTTCCATAGTAACCTTTGTACGGGGTTGTCCTTGCGGAGTCTGTAAAGGATTCTTTTTGGAAGTTGCTGTTTTGCCCGGAGCAGTTTGATAAAGATCCAGTAAGTATGATTTGGTAGTGAAATTGTTGCTTCCTTGTTGTCCCTGTAAGCCTTGTTTGTTGATATATCCTTTCTGCAAAAGAATACCTTCATTCACACGGTCACTTCTCCACAAGCAGAAATCTTTTGCTTGTCTCCAGGTCACACCTACCACCGGGTAGTTATTAAAGCCGGGGTGACGGAAATAATATTCAACCAATGGTTCGTTATAACTCAATTCGCTTCTCCAAACAAGCGTGTCAGGTAATGCAGCTTCGACAATTGGCAGGTTCACCGGATCAGAAGGATCAAAAACCTTATTCAACCAGAACAAATATTCACGATAGTGAACATTGGCTACCTCTGTGCGGTCGATATAAAATGAAGGAACAGATACACGGCGGGGGACATTGTTCCAGTCGCCCATTACGTCCTCGTCTGTTTGACCCATGGTGAAGGTACCACCCTGAACAAACACGAGACCCGGACCGGTTTGCTGATCTTTGGCTTTAGCCACCTGGTAACCACCCATGTTTTTATCATTGTAGTTCCAGCCGGTAACCTCAGATTTGTCTTTCTTTTTTGCAAAAAGGCCCTTGCCTTTGCAGGATGCCAACAGCACCACACAGGATAATAGGATTGTTAAGTTTTTCACTTTCATTGTTTTTTGCATATACCTACGAATTGGAATAATTTTAACGGTTAGCAGGATAAAAATATTGTTTGGGTAGTGGATTTTCTACCGAATTGCGAATATAATTACTTTCGACCCAGGCTTTTTCGTGTAATTACTTTTTTTGCATCGTTATTTCCCGAGTTTTGCTTCTATGCTGTTGAGAAAGAGATTGTTTTTAACGTTGTGCCTTTTTGGAATAATGGTTCAGGCGATGGCGCAGCGCAGTTATGCATCTCACTCTGTTCTTGCCTCGGGCAACTGGTATCAGCTTAGCGTTACCACGGCCGGTATCTACAAAATAGATCTGGCCTTTTTAAATAGACTGGGGGTAAATACGACCAGTCTTTCTTCCCAAACGGTACAATTATTTGGAAACGGCGGCCAAATGCTGGCCGAGGCAAATGCCGGCCTATGGCTCGACGACCTGCAGGAAAATGCCATCATGGTAGTGGATGGAGGAGATGGAGTTTTAAATGGCAATGACCATATTTTATTTTATGCGCCAGGGCCAGATCAATGGCTAAAGGATTCTGCCAACCAGCGGTTTATTCATAAGAAAAACATTTACTCTGACAAGACATTTTATTATTTAAGGATAGGTGCGAATGGAAAGAGAGTAAAGGAAGCTCCTCACGCCGGCTCCCCAACGATCTTTATTAGCAGTTTTTCCGGCAGGTATTTTCATGAACTGGATACAGTCAATTTCTTAAACAGTGGTAAAGAATGGTATGGTGAAGAGTTTTCAAACATGCCAGGACGCGGCTTAACCCGGAGTTTTCCTGTCACCATTTCAAATATTGTCAGCGGCAGCCAGCTGACGGTGCAGGCTAATTGCGTGGCCCGATCGGCTGGTGCAGGAAGTTTTTTTGACATACAACTAAATAATGCTGCACTGGGGAAATTGAATATTCAGCCGGTAGGCACTGGCCCTTACGACCAGTTTGCTCAGCAAGCTGTTCATCTGAGTGCTGCCGTCTTGCTGCAGGAAAATAATGTTATCAGCTATACCTATGCTCCCGGAAGTTTCAACGCCCAGGGTTGGCTCAATTGGTTTGAGTTATTTTACAGGCAACAACTCTCGTTAAAAAACCTGGACCAATTGCTGTTCAGGGACTGGGCCAGTGTTGGCAATCATACTGGCGAATTTGTAATAGCAGAGGTTAGTAGCGCATCACAAGTTTGGGACATTACTGATCCATTGACACCGGTTTCAATGCCCTCCTCTATTACTGGCAATACTTTGAAGTTTTCAAATAACTGTTCACGTCTTAAAGAATATATTGTTTTTAAGGAAACCAATTTGCTAACTCCGGTTTCAGGAGGAAAAATAGCCAACCAGGATCTTCATGCCACGGCACCGGTAGATTATATCATCATTACTCATCCACCGTTTTTATCGCAGGCACAGCGGCTTGCAAGATTTCATGAACAGCGCAACGGGCTCCGGAGCCTCGTTGTGACTACGGACCAGGTGTATCATGAATTTGCAAGCGGCAGCCCGGACCCTGTGGCCATTCGGGATTTTGTAAAAATGTATTACGATAAATACAATGCCGATCCCGCAACCAGGCTACGTTATTTATTACTTTTTGGCGATGCTTGCTATGATTATAGAAACAGGCTGATCAATAATACCAATTTTGTCCCTGCCTGGCAAAGCGCCATTTCACTCGACGTATTATCGACTTATACATCCGATGACTTTTTTGGATTTTTGGATGATACGGAAGATATCAATTCCGGAGTTGCTTCCAATTATCTCGATATCGGCATTGGAAGAGTGCCAGCTAAAAACATCGACGAGGCAAAGAATTTTGTGGACAAAGTAGAAGCCTATTTTGACGCCAAAAGTTATGGCCCCTGGCGAACCAACCTGACTTTTATTGCTGATGACGAAGATCAAAACCTCCACTTGCAGGATGCCGAACAGGTTTCCGGTACCGCAGCTAATACCGCACCTTTATTCGATCTGCAAAAAATATATTTAGATGCTTACCAACAAGAAAGCGGGTCAGGAGGCGGTCGTTATCCAACAGCGAACCAGGCAATCAACAACCAGGTTTTTGCCGGCACGTTGATCTGGAATTTCAATGGTCACGGCAGCCCGCAGCGCCTTGCCGAGGAAACCATTCTCGACCAGGATATAATTAACGGCTGGAATAATCCTAACCGCCTTCCGCTTTTCATCACGGCCACCTGTGATTTTGCACCTTATGATAATCCGCTGATTAATTCTATCGGTGAAAATATTTTGGTGCGACCAAAAACGGGTGGTATTGCCCTGATGGCAACCACCCGTACCGTATTCGCATTCAGCAACCGGGTCATGAATGACAATTACCTGAAGTTTGCACTCGAACCAGATGCCAACGGAAAATATCGCAGCCTGGGTGATGCTGTGAAAGAAGCAAAAAATTACACCTATCAAACATCGGCCGATATTACCAACAATCGCAAGTTTACTTTGCTGGGCGATCCAGCTTTGACACTTGCCTTTCCAACTATTAAGGCAAGGCCAACCACGCTAAATGGAAAAGCTATCGCCCAAACAGATACGCTTAGTGCTACTGAAAAAATTATCCTTGAAGGAGTGGTTGCCGATCTTTCTGATAACCTTTTATCGCAGTTTAATGGAAATATTTATGCGACTGTTTTCGACAAACCCAAACAGGTAACCACATTGGCGAACGATCCGGGTAGTACGAAAACCTCTTTTGCTATTCAATCCAATATTTTATTTAAAGGCAAAGCGACCGTCACTGCCGGTAAATTTGTTATTTCATTCAGGGTGCCAAAGGATATCAACTACCAGTATGGAAAGGGGAAGCTAAGCCTTTATGCAGAAAATGGCAGCCTGGATGGGAGCGGCTATTTTTCCAATTTTTTGATCGGTGGTACTGCCAATGAATTAGGCAATGACAAGGAAGGGCCTGAAATAAAACCCTTTCTAAATGATGAAAAATTTGTCAACGGCAGTGTTACCAACGAATTGCCGGTCCTGATTTTAAAGTTGTCTGACTCCTCCGGCATCAATACCGTCGGAACGGGGATCGGGCACGACATCATCGCCACGCTCGACAATGACAACAACCGTTTCTTTATTCTAAATGATTTTTATGAAGGCGAGCTTAACAGTTACCAAAAAGGTAGCATTCGGTTTCAAATGCCGGAATTAGAACCTGGTCCTCATACCTTGAAAATCAAGGCTTGGGATACAATGAATAACTCTACTGAAGTGCTGCTGGAGTTTGTTGTAGCTAAAGATGAAGAACTCAGCCTGCAGCATGTGTTGAATTATCCTAATCCGTTTACCACTAAAACCCAGTTTTGGTTTGAGCACAATAAGCCCGGGCAAGACTTAAAGGTTCGTTTACAAATATTTACCCTATCCGGGAGAGTAATTAAAACCATGCAAAAGGCAATAAATACAGCGGGCAACCGTTCAAGTGAACTGGAATGGGATGGGAGGGATGAATACGGTGACAGGGTTGGTAAAGGCGTATATTTTTACAAATTAACTGTTATTGCTCCCGGCAGGTTGAAAAAAGAAAAAATTGAAAAGCTGGTCATTTTTTAGATACCCGTAAAATTCAATACTTTCGGCCCCCGTTTTATTGAGAACTGTTTAAAAACCCAATTAAAAAAAATTATCATTCTGATGAGACCAACCGTGTTGAAACTAACTGCCGGATTTCTCTTGTTTTGTGGACTTGTCCCCGTTGCTAAATCTCAATCGACTGCCCGGCCAATTAATGTTGTGACGACTGCTGTTCCATTTTTGCGGATTTCTCCGGATGCACGTGCTGGTGGTATGGGGGATATTGGAGTTGCTACCTCAGCTGATGCCGCAAGTGGTTTTTGGAACATGGGTAAAGTGGCTTTCAATGAATCCCAGGCTGGGGTGTTGGCCACCTATACTCCCTGGTTAAAAAATTTGGTGAATGATGTTTACCTGGCTTCTTTGTCGGGTTATTATAAATTAGATGAAATGCAGGCCGTTAATCTCGGCCTTCGTTATTTCAGTTTGGGTAATATCCAGTTTACGGATGGCGTAGGTAATTCATGGGGAAATGGTAAACCAAGAGAGTTTAGTATTGACCTCGGTTATTCCCGTAAGCTTTCTGACAAATTGGGATTGGGTATTGCTTTACGCTATATCAATTCAGATTTGACCAATGGTGTGCCATCCGGAAGCACCACTTATAAAGCTGGTAATTCAGTAGCCGGCGATATCGGTTTCTATTACAACGGTCACGATGAGGCAGGTGATGGCTTCGCATTTGGTGCTACCCTGACCAACCTGGGTTCTAAAATTTCCTATACTGGTAATGCCGATTCAAAAGATTTTATACCTGCAAACCTGGGATTAGGAAGTACGTGGACAAAAAACTTCAACGAAGACAATAAGCTCACCTTTGGTTTAGACATTAATAAATTATTGGTACCAACTCCACCTGCTGATCTCAGCGATCCTAATGCAGTAGCTGAGTATAGAAAAAAAGGTGTTGTTTCCAGTTGGTTCAGTTCTTTTGGCGATGCGCCTGATGGATTTAAAGAAGAGTTGAAAGAGTTCCAGGTTTCTGCTGGTGCCGAGTTTTGGTATAAAAACCAATTTGCATTGCGGGCCGGTTATTTCTTTGAAGATAAAACAAAAGGTAATCGCCGTTATTTTACTACAGGCATTGGAGTAAAGTATAATATTTTCGGGCTTAACTTCTCTTATCTTTTGCCTTCCGGTAGTGGTGTTACACAAAATCCATTGTCAAATACGCTGCGCTTCTCTATCCTTTTTGACTTAGATCCTGCGGCCGGAGAAGGGGGAGAGGAATAAAGAAGTTGCCTGTTTCCAGTTTCCAGTAAACCGGTAAAAAATGAATTTAAAATGTCCTGTTTTAAGACGGGGCATTTTTTTTTATGAATCGATCGTAAGGAAACCGCAACTGGAAACTGGCAACCGGAAACAAAGTCCTCAACCGGCAACATCTCTATATTTGCATCCTAAAAATAAATCATGTCTTACCGAATTGGCCGGGCTGTTTTGTAACTTTATGACATGGAATTAAAAGACCTTATAGCTATTGACCCGGATGTTTTAGGGGGGCAACCAGTTTTTAAAGGGACCCGGGTTCCTATTGAAACGCTTTTTGATCATTTAGAAGCAGGGGTTTCTCTTGAAGTTTTTTTGGAGGATTTTCCAACTGTTACTAAAGAGCAAGCAATTGCGACACTTGAAATCGCTAATAAGTTTCTGACTTCAAAAAATGTCGCAAAACTTTATGAGATTGCTGCTTGATGAGAATTTACCAAAAAGACTGAAGGCTGATTTTCCTGATCATGAAATTTTTACAGTAAGAGACAAGGGTTGGACTGGTATAAAAAATGGGCAACTACTGCAACTGATGTTGGAAGCTGATTTTCATGCTCTTCTTACCTTTGACAAGAACCTGCAGCATCAGCAGAATTTTCAGAAATATACAACTACAATTTTTGTTCTTTCCG
The DNA here is from genome assembly GCF_029360765.1 of Terrimonas pollutisoli. GTDB lineage: Bacteria > Bacteroidota > Bacteroidia > Chitinophagales > Chitinophagaceae > Terrimonas_B > Terrimonas_B pollutisoli. The sequence continues at coordinate 179,863 of NZ_JARKNA010000002.1, forward strand.
CACATAATAATACTTACGCTGAGCTAACCAAGCTGACATATAAAGTACATAAATATTTAAATGAAAACCCTTGCCGCCAGGGCCAATCATTATTACGACACCATAAAATACCCACGCCTTTGCAAAAAGCGGCTGCGCATTTAATCTCATAAAAAACTTAGCCTTTGGAACGGCTGTTTTTTGAAAATTAGCCTGAAGATAACTGGATGATTTTCCGGAAGTGAACCGGTAGCCTGTAAATGGCACAGGTTACCAGCAGCAGTTTCTATATTTGCATCCAAAAAATAAATCATGGCTTACCGAATTGGTATGGGTGTCGATTTTCATCAATTGAAAGAAGGAAGGGACCTGTGGATAGGTGGAGTAAAGATTGAACATACGAAAGGGGCTGTGGGCCACAGCGACGCAGATGTTTTGCTACATGCTATTTGTGATGCCATGTTGGGAGCATTGAGCCTGGGCGATATTGGTGTTCACTTTCCCGATACCGATATGTCGTATAAGAACATTGATAGTAAAATATTACTGCAAAAAACTGTTGAGTTGATAAGGAAGGAAGGTTATTCTGTCGTAAATATTGATAGTACTCTTTGCCTGGAACAACCGAAGATCAAACCTTATACAACTCAAATGCGACAGGCTATCGCCGCCATCGTTGGCATAACTGAAAAAGATATTTCAATAAAGGCGACTACAACGGAGAAAATGGGCTTTGTAGGCAGGGAGGAAGGTTTAATGGCTCATGCTGTTGTGATGCTGGAAAAAATTCAAAAGGTTTCATAGGTTTAAAAGGTTGAAGAAGTTCCAGAGATTGCAGGGTAACCTTTTAAACGTTTTAAACTCCTTAAACTTGTTGAACCTTTATATTTGCAAATAATGAATACAATCGAAATAAAAATCATCAATACCTCTTCCAACGACTTACCTGCTTATGCCACCAGCGGTTCGTCAGGCATGGATATAAGAGCCAACCTCGACACAGAAAAAATATTAAAGCCGCTGGAAAGAGCATTGATACCCACAGGTCTTTTTATGGAGATACCAGTAGGCTACGAAGTACAAATTCGCCCCCGCAGCGGTATGGCGATCAAACACGGCATCACCTGCTTAAATACTCCCGGAACCATTGATGCAGATTATCGTGGAGAAATTAAGGTTATTTTAATCAACCTTTCCAACGAGGACCAGGTCATACACCATGGTGACCGCATAGCCCAGATGGTTGTGCAAAAAATTGAAATAGCAATCTTGAAACCGGTAGAAGAACTGGAAGTAACAGAAAGAAATGCCGGGGGCTTTGGTCATACGGGCAAGCATTGATTCGGTTATCGGCTGCCAGTTAAATAAGTTATAAATGAAAAGTTGTCGGACATGCCGGGGGATAAGCAATTCGGCAACCGGAAACAACTTATGACAAGAAAAATAATAATGATTAGAACAACATTAATAGTAATAGTAGTTGGTTGTTTGATGGCGTCATGTCGCTCAACAAGAAAAATACAAACGGCAATTGCTAAAAAAGATTCAGTTACTATAGTCCCCGTGACCAACAAATCAGGAGAGGACTCGGCAGCAATCATAAAAGAAACCACTGCAAAAATGAATGCCGGGCTGATTGACTTTACTACATTTTCCTCCAAAGTAAAAGTAGACTATGAAGGCAGCGATGGAAAAAAGTACGATGTCACTGCCAATCTCCGGATGTATAAGGACAGTGTGATCTGGATATCAATCACCGGCGCTTTGGGTATTGAAGGTATACGGGCTTATATTACTCCCGATTCTGTTAAGATTTTAAATAAAATGGATAAAGCCTACAGTGCGAGAAGCGTAGCTTATTTGCAGGACGTGGTCGCATTGCCGCTGGACCTGCATTCACTGCAGGGTATTTTGATCGGTAACCCGGTATTTGTAGACAGCACTATTATTTCTTATTCAAAGAATGGCGATGATATTTCGCTATTAACCATAGGTGAATGGTTTAAAAACCTGCTTACGCTGAATGCCGAACGCAGGATTGAAAACAGTAAGCTGGATGATATTGATAAAAACAGGAGCCGGACCTGCAATCTTAGTTATACAGACTATGAAAATAAGAAAGGTGTTAATTTTTCTACTAAAAGAAGAATTACGGTAGCCGAAAAATCCAAACTGGATATAAAGCTTGATTTTAAATCCTATGAATTTAATGAAACGTTAAGTTTTCCTTTTTCGATACCCAAAAATTATAAGAAAGATTAGTTGATAAAATTTATCGAAAATACGGTCGTTATAGTTTTTCTGTTCTTAAACCCTGTTTGCTAATCCAAACTTCTGAACATGCACAAATTATTGTTTACAGTCCTGGCATTTTTGGGAATTACCGGCTTTGTTGCAGCACAAAGTTCTGATAAGGCTGAATTGGAAAGAGAAAGAAGAGAAATACAAAATGAGTTGAAAGAAATCCAGGGAATGTATAATAAGGTGAAAGGGCAAACAAAGCAATCCCTTGGACAGTTGAATATGCTGGCGAGGAAGATCACATTGCAGGAACGCTATATCGCCAGTATCAATAAAGAGATTCGTTTCATCGATGATGACATCTATCGGAGCAACCTGGAAATTTATCGGTTGCAAAAACAGTTGGATACGTTGAAGTCAGAATATGCCAAAACAATCGTGTATGCATATAAGAACCGAAGCAGTTTTGATTATGTAAATTTTATTTTTTCCGCCAATAGTTTTAATGACGCTATTCGCCGGGTGGCTTATCTTAAAAGCTACCGGGCTTACAGGGAGCAGCAGGTAACTACTATTAACGAAACGCAACAGTTGATCGCCAAACGCCAGGAGCAACAATTGGGAAGAAAGCAACAGAAGAGTACAGCCCTGCAATCCCAGACCACGCAACGCAATGAATTGGCGGAACAAAAGAAAGAAAAAGACAAAGTTGTGACGGATTTAAAATCACAAGGGAAAGATCTGCAGAAACAAATTGCAGCAAAAAAGAAACGTGACCGTGATCTCAGGAATGCCATTGCCGCAATTGTAAGAAGAGAAATCGAAGCGGAAGCAAAGAAAGCCAAGGAAAAGATGGCAGCTGAGAAGAAAGAAAGAGACAGGATCGCGGCCGAGAAAAAGAAGGAACTGGCAGCAGCAAGTCCCACTAGCCCTACCACTACACCAGCCGCAACTCCTGCAAAGCCTGAGGTGGCAGAAAAGAAAGTGATTAGCTATCTGGAAGTGGATGCAAAAGATATTGCTCTTGGGGCTGATTTTTCTAACAATCGTGGCAAACTGCCATGGCCGGTTGATAAAAAAGTTGTACTGATACCATTTGGGCGTTATGAGGTACCTGGTTTTGAGAAGATATATGATGATAATCCCGGTATCACAATTGGAACACCCGCCGGCTCACCGGTAAAAGCTGTATTTGATGGCGAAGTAATAGCCGTCCATAACTATGGCGAAGCTGCGGCCGTCGTTGTTCGCCATGGAAAATATTTTACTTCCTATGGTAACCTGTCAGCTGTAAATGTAGGTAAAGGGGCTACCGTTAAGACAGGTCAGACAATCGGCCGTGCAGGAGATGCTGATGACGGATCGGGCGGCCAGATCAATTTCATGTTGATGATCGAAAATAAAAATGTAAACCCGGCCGGATGGTTGCGTCGTTAAAGAATAAATTGAAAAGTAAAAACTCCCTGTTTGGCAGGGAGTTTTTTATTTAAAGAAATCGTTCGTATAATTTTTCGTAAACCGGAATGATATTGCTGATATCATATTTTTTAGCATGTTCAGCGGCATTAATTTTAAATCTCTTCAGTACATTATCATCGGTCAAAATATCCAAAGCATACTTACTCATCGTTGCTACATCACCGATGTTGGCCATATAGCCTGTTTCACCCTGTATCATTATTTCTTTTAAACCTCCGGCGTTGGTTGATACTACCGGAACGCCAGCGGCCATAGCTTCCAGTGCGGCTAAACCAAAGCTTTCATAATCCGAAGTCAGCAAAAACAGATCAGCAATGGCTAAGATGTCTTCCATTTGTTCCTGCTTACCTACAAAGCGAACATCATCGCATACACCCAACGTGCGACTTAGCTCTTCCGCCATCTGTCTTTCAGGACCATCACCTACAAACAATAATTTTGATGGGAGTTGCTTATGCACTTCGTGAAAAATCTTCACCACGTCCTGCACTCGTTTTATTTTTCTGAAGTTGGAAGCATGTAATAAGATCCGCTCACCATTGGGAGCTATTACTTTTCTAAAGGCATCGATCGGTTTGCGGGTGAAACGTTGCACATCTACGAAGTTGTAGATTACTTCGATTTCTTTTTCAATTGTAAACGTTTTATTCGTTTCGTCTCTCAGGTTCGCTGATACTGCTGTGATAGCGTCACTTTGATTAATAGAAAAAGCGACGACGGGGGCATACATTTTATCACGACCAACAAGAGTAATATCGGTCCCATGTAATGTGGTAATAACCGGTATTTGCTTACCCTCTTTCTCTAAAATGCGTTTGGCCATATAAGCAGCCGATGCATGCGGGATGGCGTAATGAACATGTAAGAGGTCGAGGTCATTATTTTTTATGACATCAACCATGGTACTCGCCAATGCTGTCTCGTAGGGAGGATAATCAAACAAAGGGTAAGTAGGCACCTGCACCTCATGATAAAAAATGTTTGGAATAAATCCATTCAACCGGACAGGCTGCTGGTAAGTAATGAAATGAACCAGGTGGCCTTTCTGGGCAAGGGCTTTTCCCAATTCTGTAGCTAAAACACCGCTGCCACCGAACGTAGGATAGCAAACAATTCCAATTCGCATAAATTATAAATTGCTTATAACAACCCTAAGGTAACAGTTTTTGTAGCAGGAAGGTTTACCGTTCAACTTAAATATTTATTTTTAATGCTTGTCTGCCGTCAGGCAGGTTTTTAATTAACCGCCTAAATCAATTTCAGTTAGAAAAATTTCAAATACATGAGAGGCATATTATTTTTCTGTATCCTTTTAGCGACAAATTTTGTTGTTTCCGCTCAAAAAGAAGACTCATTGATGATCCGTCGTATTGCTGATGAGATCTTATTAAATGGTAAAGCGTATAACAATCTACATTATCTCACTAAACAAATTGGCGCCAGGTTGGCCGGATCGCCCGGCATGGTGAAAGCTGAACAGTGGGGATTCAAAATAATGCAGGAAAGTGGTGCGGAAAAAACCTGGTTGCAGGAATGCATGGTTCCGCATTGGATGAGAGGCGGAAAAGATGAAGCCGGGGTATTAAATTTTCAATCATCGGCAAGTGGCGTTGGCTCTAATAAAATGACCCGCAAACTGGACGTAGTTGCTTTAGGCAATTCAGTAGGTACAGGTCCGAAAGGAGTTGTTGATAATGTGGTGCTGGTAAATTCATTTGAAGACCTGGAGAAAAAGAAAGACCTGGTAAATGGAAAAATTGTTTTTTACAATTACAAATTCAATGATGCTTATGTTAATACATTTTGGGCCTACCGGGATGCAGCCAAATACCGTAGCCAGGGTCCAAGTCTGGCTGCAAAGTATGGTGCTGCAGCAGTAATCATTCGCAGCATGAGCAATAGTGTTGACAACAACCCGCATACAGGTGCGACCAATTATGACTCCGGCTATGCAAAAATGCCGGCCGTTGCAATTGGTTTAAGAGATGCAGATTGGCTCGCTGCCGAACTGGAGAAAAGACAGGTGACAGTGTATTTGAAGACAAATGGGAAAATGTTGCCGGACACCATTGGGCATAATGTGATTGGTGAATTGACAGGGTCTGAATTTCCTGATGAAATTATAACGATCGGTGGCCACATTGATAGTTGGGATAATTGTGAAGGGGCTCATGACGATGGCGCAGGTTGCGTACAAACGGTGGAAGTGTTGAGGGCATTTAAAGCGATCGGCTACAAACCAAAGAGAACGATACGCTTTGTGTTGTTCGCCAATGAAGAAAACGGGCTGCGTGGGGGTGTCAAATATGCTGAAGAGGCGAAGGCAAAAAATGAGAAGCACGTTTTTGCGTTGGAAAGTGATGCCGGTGGTTTTACACCGAGGGGATTTGGGTTTACTTTATCAGATGAGCAGTTTGCTAAAGTAATGCAGTGGAAACCATTGATTGCGCCTTATGGTGCAGGTGATTTTGTAAAAGGAGGTGGTGGCGCTGACATTGGCCCGTTAAGCCGCACATTTGGAACACCGGTGGCAGGGTTGAATCCGGATACACAACGATATTTTGATATCCACCATGCCCGTAATGATGTGTTCGAGAATGTAAATAAACGAGAATTGGAGTTAGGTGCGGTAAATATGGCAGCATTGATTTATTTGGTGGATAAGTATGGACTTTAAAGACTGAGCGAAGTTTTGTTGCTACAAGCTTTCAGAGTAGGCGTTGTAAGTTAAGAACTATTGACTTAAATTCTTATTTCAAATGAACAGTACTGCATTTAGGGAGCTTGGGACGTATCTATTTTTTATATTATTGTTGATTGCGATTATTCTCTATTTTTTAAGGGTTAAGAAAGTTTCTCTTTTCTTCTTAGTGTTATCAATTTTTATCGGGGCTGATTTAATTTTTTCACCTATAACTTATGAGAAGGAAACCAAGAAGCATAACAAAGAGATTTCAGGAGTTTACAAGTTAAGCTATGTTGATACGACAGCAATTTTTCATACCATGAATCTTAAAGTTTCTGATTCATGTAAAATGATTTTATCAAGGGATGAAAAATTTAGGGTAGAAAACTGTCCAGAATTTATCGTAGATTCAGTTGGAACGTGGACATGGTGCAGTGATGAAAATTATTTTGGTGTTTGTTTTATGAATTTAAACGATCAACCAATTAATTCACTCAGATCAGATATTCCCTATAAGAAAATTCAAATAAGTAAAAATTTATTTGGTATTACAAGAACGGTTTTAGAATTTACCAGGCCGGAATAATAGGTGCCGATTACTTTTAAAACTTTTCGATTGCTAGTGGTAGCAACAGAATTATTGGAGTAGGTTCTTCATAGATTTTTCTATGTTTTCAAAAGGAAAACTAGTGATGATGGTTTCCATCTGTTTTTTTATTTCTTCCGTACAAAGATTGCCGATACTCCCTTCATGGGTATGATTGATCGCGGTGGTATAGGTAAAGTTGCCTGATTCAATATTCATCCCAACCTGTTTGTATGCATCACGGAAGGGGATGCCTGACAGCACCAGTTTATTCACTTCTTCGACACTGAAAAGATATTTATATTTTTCGTCGGTTAGAATGTCAGTGTTTATATCAATATTTGATAACATCAGCCCTGCCATTTCAATACAATCCTTCAGTTGTTTGAATGCAGGGAATAAATGTTCTTTTAATAGTTGCAGGTCGCGGTGATAACCGGAAGGCAGATTGGTGGTCATCATTGTTATTTCATTGGGCAATGATTTGATGCGATTGCAATGGCTGCGTATCAATTCAAATACATCCGGGTTTTTTTTATGCGGCATGATGCTGCTGCCCGTAGTCAGCTCTGCAGGGAAACTGATGAAACCAAAATTTTGGTTCAGGTAAAGACATGCATCCATGCTAAGTTTAGCCAAAGTATCAGCTACGTTGGCCAAAGCCTGGGCAACAATTCTTTCGGCTTTACCTCTTCCCATTTGCGCATAGACTACATTGTAGTTCAAGTCCGCAAAGCCCAGCAATCTTGTTGTCATCGACCGGTTGATAGGAAAAGAAGAACCATAACCTGCAGCTGATCCCAGCGGATTTTTATTCACCACATCATATGCAGCCCTGATCGTGACCGTATCATCCACCAGGCTTTCGGCATAAGCACCAAACCATAGGCCAAAAGACGAAGGCATGGCCAATTGTAAATGCGTATAGCCCGGGAAAAGATATGCTTTATATTTTTCACTTTGGGTTTGCAACAAATCGAAAAAAGGCTGAATAATTTTTACCAGTTCTTCCAATTCATTGCGAAGAAAAAGTTTTACGTCAACCAGGACCTGGTCGTTGCGGCTGCGGGCAGAATGAATTTTTTTCCCGACATCACCCAGCTTTTGCGTCAATAATAATTCAACCTGGGAATGAATATCCTCCACATCATCCTGCAACCGGAAATCGCCGTTTTGTATCTGCCTGTAAATGTTTTTTAGTTCAGCCTGTAATTGACTGAGTTCATCCTTAGTCAGCAAGCCAACCGATTCCAGCATGGCTATATGCGCCAATGAACCCTGCACGTCAAAAGCTGCCAAATACATATCCATTTCCCTGTCTTTACCAACAGTGAACGTTTCTACTTCCTTCAGGGATGCTTTATCTTTTTGCCAAAGTTTCATACGTAGATAGTTTCCAGTTTCCGGTTACTGGTTCCCGGTTTCTTTATCCGAAAAGTCATTCCAGGTATTTTCAACCCGGAGGATGAATTTGTTTATTTTCGTACTCTGTATTTCACACTGGTTATAGTTCCTTGTACGGGCAGACAGGAAACTAGTAGCAGTTAACTACACCAGTTCTTCCACCAATTTTATATACGTTTCTATTCCTTCCTTTATCTCGTCGATGTAAATATATTCATCAGCAGTGTGACTTCTTGCTGAATCACCAGGTCCCATCTTCAAGGTGGAAAAGGGCATCAATGCTTTGTCGGAAGTAGTAGGTGAACCGTAATAACCTCTGCCTAATTTAATACCTGCTTTTACCAGTGGATGATCTAAGGAGATGGAAGTAGATTTCATCCTCGTTGTACGCGGCTTGAACTTGCTTTTCAGGTTTTTTTGCAACGCATCCAGTATTTCGTCAAAAGTATACAACTCATTTACCCGTACATCGATCACAAATTTGCATTGAGAAGGTACCACGTTGTGTTGCACATTTTCCGTAGAAATGACTGTGACAGTAAGCCTTGACTCGCCCAGCAACGGACTCACTTTTTCAAACTTATAATTGCGTATCCATTCAATATCATCCACCGCTTTGTACAAAGCATTTTCACCTTCGTTGCGTGCAGCATGTCCGGAACGTCCTTCAGCCGTACAATCTATTACCATCAATCCTCTTTCAGCAACGGCCATTTCCAATTTGGTTGGTTCGCCGACAATGCCACAATCAATTTTGCCGAGATAAGGTAATACCAATTCAATACCATTGACACCACTTATTTCCTCTTCAGCACTTGCTGCAAATACAACATTATATTTTGTATCCTTCCTGTCATAAAAATGGCGGAATGTTGCCAGCAGCGACACCAGGCATCCGCCAGCATCGTTGCTACCCAGGCCGAATAATTTTCCATCTTTTTCAAAGGGGCTAAACGGATCAAACGTGTAGCCTTTATTGGGCTTCACGGTATCGTGGTGGGAGTTGAGCAAAATGCTGGGTTTGTTGGCATCGTAGTATTTATTTAATGCATAAACATTGTTCCCAACCCTTGCATGCTCAATTTCTTTTGAACCGATAAACCGGCAAAGGATCCCGGCTGTTTCATCTTCTTCTTTGCTAAAAGAAGGAGTGGCTATTAATTCTTTCAACAGGTTGATAGCATCGTCCTGTAATAGTTGCAGATTGTTACTCATTTACAATAGTTGTTCCGGATGAACCGCTTATTAACTCACTTAGATTTTCAGCTTTACCAATGATCACTTTTTTTACGCCGCTGTTCAGTGCCGTGAAAGCATTATCCAGTTTAGGAATCATGCCTGCGAAAATTTTTTGCTTTGCCTTTAGTTGTTTGTAGTAGGTTGGTGTGATTTCTGAAATGACGGTGCTGTCGTCATCAGCATTCAATAACACCCCACTTTTGTCAAAAGAATAGATCAGGCTGACATCAAAATGATCACTCAGCCCTTTTGCTAATTCCTGTGCAATGGTATCAGCATTGGTATTTAATAAAAGTCCCTGCTGATCGTGGGTGATAGGTGCAAAGACAATAGCAATATTCTGATCAAGCAGGCTGGTGAGCAAACCTGCATTAATAGCATCTACATCACCAACGAAGCCATAGTCAAGAATCGGGTGCTTTCTTTTATGGGCCAGAATAGCATCGCCATCAGCGCCGCAAAGACCCATCGCATTGCATTGATTGGCCTGCAGCTGTGCCACGATATTTTTATTGATGTAGCCGGCATACACCATCGTTACGATCTTTAATGTTTCCGCATCGGTTATTCTTCTGCCATCGACCAATTGTTGTTCGACACCTAATTTTTCCGCCAGCCTGGTAGCTAATTTTCCGCCACCATGCACCAATATTTTCTTTCCTTCAATAGAGGCAAAATTTTTAAGAAATGATGAAAGCACTTTTTCATCATCAATGATATTGCCACCAATCTTTATAATAAATAGTTTATCCATTTGATCGTAATATCTCTGAAAGTACAGCTTGTGCCGCCCATACCCGGTTAGATGCTTCCTGTGTAACAATACTGTTTTTCCCGTCCAGCACTTCATCACTTAATTCCACATTTCGTCTTACCGGCAGGCAATGCATCACCTTAGCATTGTTGGTTAGTTCCAACTTTTTATTGCTTAGCATCCAGCGGGGATCGCTTTCATAAATTTTTCCATAGTCATTAAAGGTGCTCCAGTTCTTTACATACACAAAGTCCGCATCTTTCAATGCCTCATCCTGGTTATGAGTAATAGTAGCGCCTTTGGTGAATTCTTCGCTGAGCTCATAATCTTCCGGGTGAGTGATTACAAAATCAGCCTTGCCCCATGCATTCACCCATTGCGAAAAGCTATTGGCAACACATTGTGGTAAAGGTTTAACGTGAGGTGCCCATGTCAATACGACCTTGGGTTTACCCCCAACCCCTAAAGGGGAGTTCAGAAGATGCTCCTGGATAGTGATGATGTCTGTTAAACTTTGAAGTGGGTGCAATGTTGCACTTTCAAGGCTCACCACCGGTATGCCTGCATATTTAATAAATTGCTTCATGTACAACTCGCTGTAATCATCTTCCCGGTTTTTCAAAGATGGAAATGTGCGGATGGCCAGTATGTCAAAATATTTTCCGAAGATAGGAGCAGCATCTTTCACATGTTCCACTGTATTTCCACTCATGATCGCTTCTTCTTCAAACTCGAGTTGCCAGCCTTCGCTTCCCACGTTGAAAACTATAGCTTCCATTCCCAGGTTTTGTGCTGCAATCTGTGTGCTCAGCCTGGTGCGCATGCTGGGATTTAAAAACAGGCAACCAATTCTTTTATTGGTACCAAGTGTTTTATCCTTGAACGGATCTGATTTATAAGTTAAGGCCTGTTTTACTAAAGTGCTGATGTCCTTTACATCATGAACGGAAATAAAATTTCTCATCTTTAATGAACGGGGGTTGGAGTGGGAACCAGTTTTTGTATTTCTTCTTTTAATGATTCAATAAATTGTTCAGCATCTCTTCTTTTCAAACCCAGCGAAGGCAATAAACGAATTACATTGGGCTTGGCCTCACCGGTAAATATCTTTTGTTCCCACAATAAATTTTTCTTCAGGTCCTTCAAATCTTCCGGAACGTCAAAACCGATCATCAATCCCCGGCCACGAACATTTTTTATTTCGGGTATTGCATTCAACTCATCTCTCAGGTATTTACCAACCATCACCGCATTGCCCATCAGCTTTTCTTCTTCAATTATTTCCAGCACAGCCAGTGCTGCAGCGCAGGCCAAATGATTGCCGCCAAACGTAGTACCCAGTTGAAAATGCTTTGGCTTGATATGTGGTGCAACAATAATTCCTGCAACGGGAAACCCATTACCCATGCCTTTAGCCATACTGTAGATATCAGCATTTACGCCGGCGAAGTCGTGACTGAAAAATTTGCCCGATCTTCCATAACCACATTGTACACTATCGGCAATATAGACAGCGCCATATTTATCGCAAAGGCTACGGATTTTTTTCAGAAAACTTTCTTCTGCTACATTAATGCCACCAACGCCCTGTATGCCTTCGATTATTACTGATGAAATTTCCTTGCCGTTTTTCGCAAAACATTCTTCCAGTGCATTCCCGTCATTAAATGGAAGAAAGATCACATTGTCGGTTTCATTAACAGGGGCGACATAATTTTTATTATCAGTTGCTGATACGGCTAAAGATGTTCTGCCATGAAACGCCTTATTGAAAGCAATGATCTTCTTTTTGCCATTGTGAAAAGATGCAAGCTTCAATGCATTTTCATTAGCCTCTGCGCCGCTGTTGCAAAGAAATAACTGGTAATCTGTTTTGCCAGATACTTTTCCCAATTTCTCAGCCAATTGCTGTTGCAATGGGATGCGTATGGAGTTGGAATAAAAAGCAATCTTTTCTAATTGCTCTTCAATACGTCTTACCCAATGCGGATGAGTATGTCCGATACTGATCACGGCATGTCCGCCATAAAGGTCAAGGTACTGTTCGCCCTTATCATCCCAAACATAAGAGCCTTTGGCCTTTACAATAGTAATTTCATTGATGGGATAAACGTCAAATAAATTCATTTATTTAATTTTCAATTGTTGCAAAGAGGGTTTATATACCAGGAAGGGTGAAGCTTCTTTGATCCACGTGGCTTCTTCGTCCTGTATTTTTGTTTTTACTTCTTTCCATTGTGACTTATTGTCAAAATAGTCCAGTATCAGCTGATCGCCGGTAAGTAATTCAATCGCTGTTTTATCATTAAACGCTTCATACTTCCCCTCTATCCAGCCAAACTCGGGCGTTTTTTCTTTGATATACTTAATTAGTCGCAGGCTGTGAGAAAGTGAATGATATTTTTTTTCATTATTCAGCATCAGGTGAAGCCCGCTGCAGGTCTTATTCGCATGTTTGTGAAATGCCGGGATAAATTTTGTAGGTCTTATTACTACATGCTTATTAAAGGTCGGGTGCCCGATATCGTTCCAGTCTTCCAGGAATATCCAATCCAAAAAAGGAGATCCGATCAATTCAAAAGGCAACGTGGTTCCCCTGCCTTCACTGATATTGGTGGCTTCCCACAAACATTGGCCACTATAAAGTGAACAAACCTGTTGTGATGGAATATTAGGTGAAGGAGAAATAAATACATAATCCTTTTCACGAATCGGATCGATGATCAGCTCCCAGTCGGCTTCCAGTTTATTTTTAAAATAACGGCACAACTCCCCAATTGTAAGACCATGCCGGTGAGGCAGGCCTTCCAATCCAATGAAAGATGCATGTGATTTCGGCATTCTTGTTCCTTCTACATGCCGGCCGGCGGGATTCGGTTTATCGAGAACAATAATTTTTATTTCGAGATGATGCAGTGTAATCGATTTTAGCAATAACCAGATGGTAGTAATAAAAGTGTAATAACGGCTGCCGGTGTCCTGCAGATCGATAATTAATGTATCAATTCCTGCGAGTTGCTGTGCCGAAGCAGTTAATGAAGTTTCATTGCTACTGTATAGTGATACCCACTCAACTTTTTCGGAAAACTGGCGATAAGCTGAAGTGTTATCTAGTTTTTCCTGGTCCTGCAGTTCCCCAAAAAGCCCATGTTCAGGGATAAAGACTTTTTTAAGCAGTCCTTTTCCAATCAGCCATTGGAAAGAATATTTTTTAGAAGAAAGATGCCAGGCTGTTTGATTGCAAACTAATCCTATCCGGCTGCTTTTTGTAATAATATTATGTTGCAGCAGATATTTCATTTGCTAAAAACCTTGTGGTTTTAATTTGAGGCCCGCAGTTTCATCGAGACCGAAAGCCAGGTTCATATTTTGTACCGCTTGTCCGCTGGCGCCTTTTAATAAATTATCACTCGCAGAATGCACTACCAGTTTACTGCCCACCTTCTCCAGTTGTATAACGGCCTTGTTGGTATTTACTACCTGCTTTAAGAAAATAGGATCATGACTAATATGGGTAAACGGATGGCTACTATAAAAGTCGGCGAATAATGCTGTCATCTCTTCCAGGCTCTGTTCGCAATGAATGGTCGAGCTTACAAAAATTCCTCTCGTGAAATCGCCCCTCCAGGGTACAAAGCTAAGCTCAAGATCAGAATCGGGTTGCAATTGCAATAGTGATTCGCCAATTTCACCCAAATGTTGATGGGTAAGCGTTTTATAAGCCTGTATATTGTTGGCCCTCCAGCTAAAGTGTGAGGTAGCCGATAATGATTGTCCCGCACCGGTAGATCCGGTAATGCCTGTTGTATAAATTTCATCCAGCAAACCAGCCTTTGCAAGCGGTAACAATCCTAACTGGATGGTAGTAGCAAAACATCCGGGGTTGGCAATATTGTGAGCTGAGCGGATCTTTTCCCGGTTTAATTCAGGTAAACCGTAAACAAAGTAACGATCGCCCAGTTGTGAACTTTGGACTAACCGAAAGTCATTGGCGAGATCAATGATCTTTATTTTTTCGTCAATCTTATTTTCAGACAAGAACTTTCTTGACTCTCCATGTCCTAAGCAAAGAAAGAGCACATCAATGTCATTGCTTAAATCACCGGTAAACTTCAGATCTGTATCACCAATCAAATCCTGGTGAACAGCGTGAACTGGTTTACCCACATTACTGCGACTATGAATAAAAGAAACAGTGGTATCCGGATGGTGAATCAATAAACGTATGAGTTCGCCACCAGTATAACCTGCTCCACCAATAATTCCAACTTTTATGGCCCCCTCCCGACCCCGACGAACAGTCGGGACCACCTGTGCACTAACCTCGCTTTTTATAGATTCTTTTTTTGCCATATCCTCTTTGTAAATCAAAAAAATTCAAAATTAATTAGCACCACCGCTTATCAGGGTCTGTGTTATGCTAAGCCCCTCCTTGGGAGGGGTTTGGGGAGGCCGCTTCTTTTACTAAATGATACATCATAGTTTGATTGCCAAATATGCGGCTAAAGCCTCTCACATCATTGCCGGTAAAGCCAGTGTTCATTTCACCATACTTGCCAAATTTGCTATTCATCAGGTCGTATTTGCTTTCAATACCTATTACCTGGAAACGATAAGGAAGTAGTTGAACAAATACATCACCGGTAACATTGCACTGGCTGTTTTCTAAAAATGCTTCTATATCTCTCATCACCGGATCAAGAATTTGACCTTCATGCAACCAGTTGCCGTAAAATTGTGCCAATTGATCCTTCCAGTTTAGCTGCCATTTGGTGAGCACATGTTTTTCGAGAGCATGATGTGCTTTTAAAATAACCATCGGAGCAGCTGCTTCAAAACCCACACGACCTTTTATGCCGATTATGGTATCGCCAACATGTATATCCCGGCCAATGCCATAAGGGCCAGCCATTTTTTGTAAATATTGAATGGCTTCTGACGGATGATCGAAAGAAAGCCCATTTACTTTTTTCAATTCGCCTTTTTCAAAATGTAGCACCACTTCTTCGCTGCCCGTGCTGGTGACTTGTGTCGGCCAGGCTTCTTCCGGCAACATCCCTTTGCTTGAAAGTGTTTCTCTGCCACCCACACTCGTTCCCCACAATCCTTTATTGATAGAGTAAGCCGCTTTTTCAAAATTCATGTCGACGCCTTTTGCTTTCAGGTACTCGATCTCCGCTTCACGGCTCAATTGCAGGTCGCGGATAGGAGTGATGATCTCAACACCGGGAATCATGATATGAAAGATCATGTCAAACCTTACCTGGTCGTTGCCGGCGCCAGTACTTCCATGTGCCACAGCATCAGCCTGTAATTCGCCGGCATAAGAAGCAATGTGTAAGGCCTGGCTCAGTCTTTCGGCAGAAACACTTAAGGGGTAGGTGTTATTTTTTAAAACATTACCATAAATAAGGTATTTGATAATGCTGTCGTAATAACTTTTTACAGCATTCACTGTCTTGTGCGAAGCAACGCCCAACTTATAGGCATGCGCTTCTATTTGCTTTAACTCTTCTTCAGTAAAACCACCTGTATTGACAATGATGCTGTGAACTTCATAACCTTTTTCTTCACTCAAATATTTTACACAATAAGAAGTATCTAAACCACCGCTAAATCCAAGAACAACTTTTTTTGACATCTTAGTAATTACTCGCTTTTAGAAATTGAAAAAATGATGAAACAATGCTTTCAGCTTACTGCCCCCGCTGCTGTTGTTGCTGCCCGGTTTTTCTTTTTTCAGGAAAGGCCGCAGGAGCTTCCATTGTTTAAAGCGAAGCAGGCGTTCAAAGCCTTTTACATTCTCTTTGAAATACTCCTTTGTTTCTTCGGGTTCATAATGATCCTTCGGATCAAAAAGCATGGCGGTGCACATACAGTTTTTTCTTTCCTTGCTCATCAATATGTCGTAGTTCACACAACTTTTGCAGCCAGCCCAGAAAGCTTCATCCTGTGTAAGCTCCGAATAAGTAACAGGTTCATAACCCAGGTCTGAATTGATCTTCATAACGGCAAGGCCGGTTGTCAATCCAAATATTTTTGCTTCAGGATATTTTTGACGGGAGAGGTTAAATATTTTTTGTTTGATCGACTTAGCTACACCACTCTTTCTGAAAGCAGGAGAAACGATAAGGCCACTATTGGCAACATATTCTCCATGACTCCAGGTTTCGATATAGCAAAATCCCACCCACTCGCCGGATTTGGTAACGGCAATTACAGCTTTACCTTCATCAATCTTCATTTCGATGTACTCAGGACTGCGTTTGGCAATACCTGTGCCCCGGGCTTTTGCCGAAGACTCCATTTCATCGGTAATGATAGTTGAATATTTTTTGTCATCCTGGGTAGCTACCCGAATGATGATCTCTTGATTGTCCACGTTGAAAAGAATTGAATATTGTGCGGATGACCAGTCCTGATACATTTTCCGGAGAAACATTCACTGACAGGGGCCGTGGTAAGTGGTTCGTCCTGTCAGCACTCAGGGCGGCGTCGGGGGCGACAAAAAGTAAACAGATCATAGCCTACAGCATACACACCAGTAGTAATGGGTGCATGAAATGCCATTTGCTTCGTATGTGTCAAAATATTGTTCACGTTTACAAACAAATTGTAAATTGAGACACAAATGTATAATAATAATCTGTTTAAGACGACAAATTTTTTGTTATAAATAATTACGGCTTATGGAACAGCTAAAAGCTGAAAGCAAACGAAGGACATCAGGTGTTAAGAAGGTTTTTCGAACGTTTGTTATTATTTTGATTCTGGCCCTTACAGGATACATTTACTGGAAATATTATTATCCTTATACAAGCGATGGTGTTAAATCAGGCTATTTGAATTTTGCAGTGCGTAAAGGACAATTATTTAAAACCTATGAAGGAAAACTGATACAGGAAGGTATTCGCAGCAAAACAGCCGGAGCCATCCAGTCAAATGAATTTGAGTTTTCCATCAAAGACAAAAAGATCTTCGATGTACTAAAGGTGAATAGCGGAAAGATTTTTGATCTGCATTATAAAGAGTACAACGGCGTCATTCCATGGCGGGGTAATACAAGATATATCGTAGACAGCATCATTTCGATGCGTGATCCTGAAAAAGGATATTAGTGTTATGTTAATCACAAGCTAACGTATCCACCAGGAGGCCCGGAGATTTTCAATTACCGCCTTATCATTAGAAAAAACTATTGAATTATTTTTTCTCCCTGTGTCTCAGTGCCTCTGTGCCTCGGTGGTTCAAACCATTCTTGTCATTAGAAAATTATGGAACACAGCGTCACGGAGACACAGGGGCACAGAGACGTTCACATGCAGGCTTATCACAAGTGTTATGGTAATCATATGCCGACGTATATCCCACAAAGTACTTTCTTAGTGTTCCTGGCGGCTTCGTTGGAACTGTTTACGACATAATAAACTTAACATGAGACTAGTTAGCTAACAAAAGAAATATAGCAGGTTGTTTATGAATGTCGATCTTTTCTTTTTTCCAATCAGCAACAGATTTCGTTTTTATCCATTCTTTTTCACCCGTAATATTAACCGCCAAGCAAAGCTTAGTTGAAGGTTTGCAGGTTTTCACCAAAGTTTCCAGCAATTGGTTATTTCGATAGGGCGTTTCTATAAAAAGTTGAGTGCAGTTTTTCTTTGCCGAATCAGCTTCCATCTCCCTGACGTAATGCATTCTTTGTTGATTATCGATAGGAAGATAACCTACGAACCGAAACTGCTGTCCATTCATGCCGCTAGCCATTAAAGCCAACAATATAGAATTCGGACCCACCAAAGGTCTTATCACTACATTCATTTCCTGTGCTGCAGCTACCAGCAGTTGACCAGGATCAGCAACACCAGGACAGCCGGCTTCGCTGATAATACCAATCGTTTTTCCGTCTTTCAATTTTTGCCTGAACGTTTGAACAGCTTCTTCTTCAGCTTTATGAATGGGGAACCATTCATATTCATCGATCACCATTTCTTTCCACAACTGTTTCAGGAATCGCCGGGCCGTTCTTTCATTTTCAACAAAAAATACCTGGCAATTTTTTATGGCGTCGAGCACATAGAGAGGAATGGTTTCAAGACCATTTTCGTCCAATAAAGAAGGGATCAAATAAACACTGGCGTTTTGCATACTACGTAGTTTTTACCTGGCGAACAGTTAATGTAGCTGCGATGATGGCATATGCCGGGGCGAAAAGAATCACCAAATGCATCAGGTAAAATAAGAAACCATTCGTGATGGCCAGTCCTTTATGCTTACCGATAAACTGGATGCTTTGGCTGGTAGTGTAGTTGGTGCGGGCAAAACCATAATCCAACATAGAAAAACCAAAATAATAACATTCAACTACCAATACAATGAGCGGTGTTATCCAGCCAATAATAGGAACAAGGCATAACAGAATCAATCCAACAAGATAGACGGTTTGCCAGAAGCAATTTCGCATGGCTATGTAAACACCCCTGGCTGCTTCGGATTTTATGTCGGACCAGGTTGGTGAATGATCATTATTTTCTAATATGAACTCTGTTTTTCGGCTCAGGTAAGCAAACACCGGCGATCCGATGATCAGGCAGATATATTTGAAAAATGAAAAATAGAAAAGTAATAACACCAGCCAAAGTATGACGCCGGTGAAAGTGAAAAGAAATCCCAGGAAACTGTTTTCAAATTTTTGAATCCAATTGCTCAATTGAAGAATATGCGTAATGTATTCAATGACAGCTGTAGCTGATTTGCCAAAAAAATACATGGCCGCAATAAATAAAACGGTATAAATAAGTCCGGGAATCACTACCCATTTCCAGAGCTTGTGCTGTGAAATGAAACGATGTGCCTCGGTCCAGGATTGAATAGTTATTACAATTTCTTTTAGCAAGACTTATTTTTGAGAGGTAAATATAATGGATTAAGATACAAGAGACAAGGTGCAAGGAACGAGGTACAAGGCACAAGAGACAAGATCAATGAAACTGATAACCGGTAACGAATGAAAACATGAAAAAGCTCCCACTTGATTTTTATAGAAGAGACGATGTATTGCAAATAGCCGAAGAGTTAATGGGAAAACTATTGGTAACACATAAAAATGGAATTACTACTTCCGGTCGTATTGTAGAGTGTGAAGCATACGCTGGTTTCCCGGATAAAGCATCGCATGCATTTGGCGGGAGAAGAACAAAACGGAATGAAGTCATGTATGCCGATGGTGGCCTTGCTTATGTGTATCTCTGTTATGGTATTCATCATTTATTTAATGTGGTGACGCATGAAACGGATACACCTCATGCGATTCTTATTCGTTCACTTGAGCCGGTAAAGGGAATCAGGGACATGCTGATCAGAACCGGTAAAAATGATTTAGATAACACATTGACAAAAGGGCCGGGCAATGTTTCCAAAGCATTAGGCATCCATACAAATGATACTGGCACATCGTTATTAAGCGGTACCATTTATTTGATGGACGATGGCTTTGCCTATACCAAAAATCAGATAGCAACGTCACCACGCATTGGTGTTGACTATGCGGGTGAAGATGCTTTGTTGCCTTACCGTTATTATATAAAAGGAAATCCTTTTGTGAGTGGTAAGCCCCGATAATCAATTAGTCAACGTAATCATAAACGTCAAATAGATGAGTATCGTTCAGGATTGATAATGACCTGTTGACTAGTATGTCCTCTATGACTTTTTCCTTCGAAGATTGTATCTTGAAAACCAAAATATACCGATTGTCAACAACCAACACTAAGCAAAGAACGAAGATCATTGCATTATTAGCCGGAGTCACCATTGCCTTATTTCTTTATTTCGTCAATCCTTTCCGTGTAAATGCCGGAGCTGTAAATGTATTGGCTGTTGCCGGCTTAATGATTACCTGGTGGGTAGGGGAGGCGTTACCGATGCCCGTGGTTGCGTTGGTTCCGCTTGTTCTCTTCCCCTTGTTGAAAATATCCTCAATGGAAGAAGCGGCCTCACCTTATGCCAACCCGGTTATTTTTTTATTTATGGGTGGGTTTATGCTGGGGCTTGCCATAGAAAAGTGGAACCTTCATCGCCGCATAGCGTTAAACATTATCCGGCTTACCGGCACCAGCGGTGACCGCATTGTACTGGGATTTATTTTGGCGACAGGTTTATTAAGTATGTGGCTGAGTAATACGGCTACTACTATGATGATGTTCCCCATCGCCTTGTCGGTGATACATGTAATGAAAGAGAATAATAATGGCAGCGGCAACATCGCTAATTTTTCTTTGACCATTATGCTGGCTATTGCATATGCTTCTAATATAGGAGGCATTGCTACTATCATCGGCACGCCGCCTAATGTTGCTTATGTTGCCTATATCGAAAAAAAGTATGCGTATTCCGTGGATTTTATTAGCTGGATGATGATGTGCACGCCGCTGGCTATTCTATTATTGTTCTGTTTATACTGGGTGATGGTAAAATGGCTCTTCCCTAATCGTATTAAGTCGGATATGGCCACACGGCAATTGATAAGAGATGAACTCGCTGAGCTAGGTCCTGTTTCCGTCAATGAAAAAAGGGTATTGGCTATATTTTTAGGAACTGCCTTGTTATGGATAACCAAAGATCTGATCAACATCAGTCAACCATATGTAAAGTTGAACGACACATTAATAGCGATCACAGGCGCCATTGCCTTATTTATTTGCCCGGCTAAATCCGAAAATTCAGATTCCATATTGGAGTGGCCGGATACTAATAAAATGGCCTGGGGGATTTTGCTGCTGTTTGGTGGTGGCATTTCATTAGCTAGTGGTTTAGAAAATGCGGGCCTGATGAAGCAATTGGGAGAGTGGCTTTCCCAGTTTGCAGGAGATAAGTTTATCTTATTGCTGATTGTGACGTTGGTGACGATGTTTCTTAGCGAAGTAATGAGTAATGTGGCGCAGGTGATCGTTTTCGCTCCCGTAGTTTCATCATTGGCTGACGCCATTGGCATGAATCCGCTGGTCCTGGGAATTGCGATGACACTGGCCGCCAGTTGTGCAAGTATGCTACCGATGGGCACACCCCCTAATGCCATTGTATTTGCCAGTGGTCATATTAAATTAAAGCAAATGCTAAGGGCGGGGTTTGTCATGAATATCTTAGCAGCAATACTAATTACCTTATTCTGTTGGTTTCTTTTACCGTTGCTGATGAAAATTTAGAAATGTAGCTTAATTAGTTTTCAGTGATTGGATCACTTTTATCGGCCGGTAGTCTTTTAACTTCGGATCGTACACCTCCATCTCTGTATATTTCACTGTAATGTTTTTCCGGTTAAATGCTGCCGGGTTTTCTATTAATAAATCGGAACCGTCAAAAAATTGAAACCACCAAAGCTTTTCTTCCTTGCCAGTTTTTGTTTTAACAACCAGTATGGAAAACAAATTGTTTTCGATGCGCTGAAAAACTCCGGAAACCGATTTTATTTCCTCCTCTTCTTCCTCCGAATCTTTTATTTCACTGAGGTTATTTTTTATGAATTCCACGAATTTTGGACACCCCCTTGCAGATTCCTGCCCGATCTTTCTACTAATCTTTTCATAATCCTCCTCGTTTTGTGTTGAAAGACCCCATTCTTTTTCAATTTCTTTGCTATACTTTTCTATTATGGGCATTATTAAGAGGCCAATTTCCATTTCAGCACCTTTGAATTTGGTAAAGTCCTTTTTGGAAAATTCAACACAAAAATTATTTGTCATTTTTTGCGTGAGAGTGGAATCCTGGGCATTTACCTGTTGAAATAAAATGGAAGCAAATGCTGTCAACAGCAACACAAAACATTTTTGCATACAGACAATTAGTTTAATTCGGTTTTAAAGGGAAAGATAAAAGAGAAGTTGATTACGTCAATTAAAATTTGGGGCAATTCAGCTTCTTCGCATTTGGGTCGGTCGGTTTCTTAATATAGATCAGTGAAATTTCAACACCGCCCCTGGAGTTGGAGGCAGGTTTTAATGAAGAAGTATTTACATCATACGATGCTCCAAAATGCCATTCGCCAAACTCCAGGCCGACATAAGGGATAATGGCATCTTCAAACCGGTACCAACTGCCCAGATAAAAGTTGGTGGGATTTTCTTCATCATTATTGACGTTGAGTGAAAAAGCACCACCGATCATCGTGTTGTGAGCTTTGGCTTGCATGCTGTGATTAGCGGCCACGTGTAACGAATTGTAAGAGCCAACTGGTATTCTTGCACCACCCTGTATGGTGGTTCTTGCATTCAGTACAAAATCGCCTTTTTGAAAACTTTCTTTGGGCCTGTTGATATGATACATGGAAGCCCCGAGGTAGAAATTATTATAACCGTTGGTGGTTCCGTTATAAATAAAACCAGCATTAAGGTCAAAATAATTAAGGTTTACCTGCTGAGCCGAAAAGCTTTCATTGGTGATACCCGTAAACCCCGACGAGGTCAGCTGATCTTCGAATAAGAGTTTGGCTGTGTTTAGCCGTTTATTCATATAAGTGCCCTGGAAACCGGCACCCAATTGGTGATAGCCGTTTTCATCCAACGCTTTGTGATAGGCGATGGACAATCCGAGATAATTACTATTCAATGCCCCATCACCGGCTTTATCACTGTAACCCATGATACCAACACCAAACTGATCGAAGTCGGGGATCCTGTTTTTCAGGATACCCATATCCAGTGAGGCCGTCATCGTAGTGTAAGCATTATTAATAGTAGGCCATTGGTTCCGGTAATTGGACGCAAAGCGAAATACCCCATCAAATTTTCCCGTCATAGCCGGGTTCATAGTAAGTGGCGAAGCAAAGAATTGGGAAAAATTGGGATCCTGGCCAAGGGACTCAGTAAGCAATGAAGCACAAATAGCCAGGGTTAAAAGAAGTTTTTTCATCTCAGCAATTAAGTTTTTTCTCTGCAGACGCACCATGTTATTTGTGACAGGAAGCATTCTATAAACGTTGTCTCGTTTTTAAAATTGCCCGAAATTGATTGCCTGCACAATTTGTCTATAGAGTGGGCAAAATACAATAAATAAAAGACCCGCAAAAGACCCCGGCTGCTGCTTTTTATAAAAAACGGGAAATTATTCAGGCCAGTTGCCCTACCATTAAAACTGACCTTGTTATTGCCAGTCGAAATGTGCAATCTACATCTGCACTTTTACGCCAAAAGCCAGGTCACCTGCATCACCCAAACCCGGCACGATATAACCTTTGGCGGTCAGTTCATCGTCAATATCACCACACCAGATAGTAACCTGGGGATCTTCTCTTTTTACATACTCAATGCCGACGGTGCAGGCGATAGCAACCACGATATGAATTTCTTTTGGATGACCCTCTTCTTTAAGAAAATGAATGGTTTTGACCAGCGACGAACCTGTGGCGAGCATTGGGTCCGATATGATGACGACCCTGTCCTCCAGCTCCGGGCATGAAATATAATCAAGGCTAATTTCGAAACTTCCATCCTGGTTATGCTTGCGGTAGGCGGAGATAAATGCGTTGTCGGCTTTGTCAAAATAGTTTAAAAGACCCTGGTGCAACGGTAAGCCTGCCCGTAATATAGTCGCCAATACGGGCTGTTGTTCTAAAACCTTGCAATTGGCTGTTCCCATGGGTGTTTGCACTTCTTTTTCAGTGAAGGGCAATACCTGGCTGATCTCGTAGGCTGCTACTTCACCGATTCTTTCCAGGTTGCGGCGAAAGCGCATCCTGTCGGCCTGGATATCCACATCCCGGAGTTCGCCAACCCAATTACTGATAAGACTGTGTTGCTCACTTAAGTTTATAACCATTGCTTGCTGTATTTGGTTTCAGAAGTTTCACAGGTTTAAAAGGTTTAAAAGGTTCAATAGATTTAATACGCTATAAAAAGTTTGTAACTGCTGCCAAAACCTCTGGAACGTTTTGAACTTCTTAAACTTTTAAACTTTTCTTCGCATTACTTTTGGCAAATCTAATCTAAAATCAGTTTAATGATCTACAGGGCAATAGGCTTAATGAGTGGCAGTTCATTGGATGGGCTTGACATCGTTTTTGCAGAAATACATGAAAACGGCGGAAAATGGAGTTATGAAATAAAAGCAGCCGACTGCTATCCATATGCATCAAATTGGATCGATAAATTAAAAAATGCCGTCACATTAAATGCGCTGGACTACCAGTTACTACATACCGATTACGGCCATTACCTGGGTCAACAGGTGAACCGTTTCGTAGAAGAACATCAATTGCAATATAAGGTGGCAGTGATTGGGTCCCATGGCCATACCACATTTCACCTGCCGGCTAAAAAAATGACAGCTCAATTGGGAGATGGTGCTGCTATCGCGGCTGCTACCAGTTTACCTGTTGTCTCGGACCTGCGGGCAATGGATGTTGCATTGGGAGGGCAGGGGGCGCCAATCGTTCCCATCGGTGAAAAATTGTTGCTGGGTGATTATGATTATTTTTTAAACATTGGTGGGATTGCTAATATTTCTTTTAACCAGGAAAGCTTCCTGGCATTTGATATTTGTGCCGCTAACCGGGTGCTGAACATGTTGGCTGCCAGAGAGGGCAAGGAGTATGATGAGGGCGGAAAAATGGCCGCATCCGGCAATGTAGATAATGCTTTGCTGGCAAAATTGAATGGATTGGATTTCTACAAAGAGGCATATCCAAAGTCCCTGGCGAATGATTTTGGAACTAACATCGTATATCCGTTAATCCTGGATGCGGGAAGCAGCACTGCTGATGCATTGCGAACTTATTCCGAACATATAGCAATGCAGGTAACCCATGCCATTGCATCAGTCAACACCCTAAAACTTCAAACTTCGGGCCTTAAACTTCTGTGCACTGGTGGCGGAGCTTTTAACAACTTCCTGGTGGAACGATTACACGATCACCTAAAGCAACTGGATATAGAGGTGATGATTCCGGATGAAAAATTGGTGAAGTATAAGGAAGCGCTGATCATGGCGCTGATCGCCGTACTGCGCTGGCGGGAAGAAACGAATGTATTGGCCACAGTTACCGGAGCAAAAAGGGATTCAGTAGGCGGTGCGATGTGGATGGGCCAGGAGGAGTAGATGCTCATCAATTCGTCAGCCCAGCACTTCATAAGCCGGGATGGGATGGGCTTTGTTTTTCAAACTTACTTCGCCTATTGGCCGGCAGTTAAATGACTCTTTTACTTTTTCATAAGCCGCTTCGGTAATAACTATTTGTCCATCCCCGGCCACAGACTGCAGTCGTTGTGCAACATTCACCGTGTCACCTACAACCGTGTAATCCAATCGCCGAAGATTGGCCGACCCGATATTGCCCGAAACCATTTCACCGCTGTTGATACCAATGGAAACTTTTGGAAAAAATGATACTTTGTTTGTCTGTTGGGGAAGTTTTTCGATTTGACAACGGACAGCGAGGCAGGCATCAATGGCACGATCCAGGTGATACTCGCCCCTGAACACGGCCATGATGGCATCGCCGATAAACTTATCAATATGTCCATCCTGTGCGATGATCTCTTTTACCATTACGTCAAAATAGTTGTTCAACAAGCTAACCACTGTATCGGGGTCTTCATTTTCACTGATTTTGGTAAAACTGCAGATATCTATAAATGCAACGGTGGCTTCCAGCGTTTCATTCGCCATGAGTGACGATTCATATTCCCGGCTGTTCATAAAATTGAGAACCGATTCATCCACATACATCCGCAGTATATTGTTTTCCTTGATCGCCCTCAGTGTTTCCTTCATTTGCGAAACATGGCGAATCGTTTTTTCCATGGTCAGTTCCAGGTCCTCAAAGTTTACCGGTTTGGTAATAAAATCGAAAGCGCCGCGGTTCATCGCGGTACGAATGTTTTCCATATCGCCGTAAGCAGATACGATTACTGATTTTAATAACGGTTTTGTTTCGTTTAATTTGGTAAGCAGGGTGAGTCCATCCATTTCCGGCATGTTGATATCGCTGAGCACCACATCCACATCCGTGTGCTGCTGCAACTGGTCCAATGCGTGGATGCCGTTTACAGCAAAAACAAATTCATACTTGTGCTCCCGTATTTTTTGCCGGAACTTTTGCTTGATCAGCGCCTCCAGATCTGTTTCGTCATCTACTACCAATATTTTTGCCATGAGCAACTATTTTTAGTTTTTCTTTTAATAAAGTAAAATCAATAGGCTTCGTCAAAAAATCATCGGCGCCCAGTTTCATGGCCTGGTTATGATTCTCCGGATCGCCATAGGCTGTTATCATCATCACAACGGGCGGTGGTTGTTCAAACCTGGTCTTTATGTGGCGCAACAGTTCAAGTCCGCTCATGCCGGGCATATTGATGTCTGAAAGTATGAGAACGGCTTCGTGAACATGATGGTTAAGATAGTTAAGTGCTTCTTCGCCGGAATAAGCGAAAGCAAATTCCGTTTCCCCGCTCCGGATCTCTTTTCGGAAGCGTTGTTCAAACAGCGACCTCACATCTGTTTCGTCATCTACTACCAGTATTTTCATTTTTAAAATTTACATTGGTAACTGAATAATAAATTCTGCGAATTCTCCTTCCTTGCTTTCCGCTTTCATGAGGCCGTTATGCCCTTTGGTAACGATGTCGTAACTTAAGGACAAGCCCAAACCTGTACCTTTTCCCGTTGGCTTGGTAGTGAAAAATGGCTGGAACATCTTTTCCATGATGAGTTGGGGAATGCCGTTCCCATTGTCTTTTATGCTAATCTCTATTTTATCGGGTAGTTTCCTTGTGCGAACGGACACGGTTGGCTCATAATCAACTGGCTGTTGTTTCCTTTTTTCAGTAACGGAGTAAAAAGCATTGTTGATTAAATTTAAAATAACTCTCCCGATATCCTGTGATACCACATTTATTTTTTCAACAGCAGGGTCAAAATCGGTTTCAAACCTGGCATTAAAGGATTTGTCTTTTGCCCGCAGGCCATGGTAGGCCAATCTCAGGTATTCATCAGCTAAAGCATTGATGTTGGTTGGTTCTTTTATCCCGCTGCTGCTGCGGCTGTGTTGGAGCATTCCTTTTACTATGGCATCAGCTCTTTTACCGTGGTGACTTATTTTTTCTTCGTTAGCTTCAATATCATCAGCAATTGAATTAACATCCTCAATGTTTCCTTTTTTAATTTCTGTTTTTAGCTCTGCAATCAATTCTTTATTTACGTCCGAAAAATTATTGACAAAGTTTAACGGGTTTTGAATTTCATGAGCAATACCAGCGGTAAGTTCACCAAGCGAAGCCATTTTTTCTGCCTGGATAAGTTGAGCCTGGGTGGATTTCAATTCAGTTAAAGTACTTTCTATTTTTTCTTTTTGTTGCTGCAGTAAAGCGTTAGCTTTTTGTTTATTCCTGTTATTCCTGAATAATATTCCTGCTATTACCAATAAGGCAATAAGTCCTCCTAACAGGGAATACGTTCTTAGCTGATTTCGATATTTTAATTCTGAGGCTTCAATCTCCTTCTGCTTCTCTTGTTCTTTATAAGCAAGGTTTTGAATAGCCATGGTTTTTTCACGGCTAAATAAGCTATCCTTCACATTAAGCGCTATCCTTAAATATTTTAATGTGCTATCAGGTTTATTTTGTGATCCATAAATATCGGCAAGCATATTTGCAGCTTTTAGCATGCCAATGGGATACCTCTTTTCTATTTTTTCTGACAATACTTTTTTAGAATACCAGGCAGCAGAATCAAAATTATTCGTTGCCTTGTATACACCGGCAATGCCATTATAGCTATCAATCAGATCTGTTATATTATTTTTTATTGAAACTGATATACCATTCCGGTAGAAAAACAGCGCCGAATCATAATTGGACTTGCCGGCATAAGTATCTCCTAGAACATGAGATATGTTTCCTTCGGCCCATGAGCCGTTCAATTTTTCGAAAGCTTTTTTTGCATATAGCAGGGCGGAATCAGGTTGATTCAAGCGATGATACACCATGGCCAAATCTCTCCATGCGTAAGGGAGTTCCCAAGTTGTATCAGCTAATTTTAAAGATTCACGAGTATAACTTAGACAGGTATTATACTCCCCCAAATAATAATAACACCAGAACACAAGAGCATATGCCCAGGGTACTCTTAAAGGATTGATTTTTTTGGCAAGAGAAAGTGTTTTAAAACTGTGATCCAGGGCCAGCGGGTAATTTCCTGAAATCGTTAAAGACCAAGCTAAACCTCCTTCTGCTTCAAGAATTCCATCCTCAAAATTTAATTTTTTTGCCAGGTCTAAAGCCTGTTGTGCATAGGCAACTCCTGTATCAGCGGAGGAAACAACATATTCATAACTCAACCCAGCAAGCAGGCGTACTTTATTAGTATCCTCTTTTGCGATCGTCAATTCATTTTTTAAGCTATCAATATAAAATTGATTTGATTGCTGTGCTTCAGCAACAGTTATTGATAAAATAGTTATCAGAGTAGCAGCTAAGTTTTTCATGACTGTAAATTAGACATTCTCTTTCATTGGTAACCGGATAATGAACTCTGATCCCTCACCCTCCTTTGTTTCCACTTTTATTTCTCCGGCGTGTGCTTTTACAATATCATAGCTTAACGATAAACCCAATCCTGTTCCCTGTCCCGTTGGTTTGGTAGTAAAGAAGGGTTGAAATATTTTATCCAGTACTTTTTGAGGAATGCCGTTGCCGTTATCTTTTATTTTTATTTCCACTTTATCCTTACTCTTTTTTGTGCTGACTGAAACAACAGGGTCGTATCCATCACTTGCTTGCTTTTTCTTTTCTGTAACTGCATAAAATGAGTTGGTTATTAAATTAAGAATTACTCTGCCGATATCCTGCGGAATGATATTGATGTTGCCGATGCTTTCATCAAAATCAGTTTTCATAGTTGCATTGAATGACTTGTCTTTTGCTCTCAGTCCATGATAAGCTAACCGCAAATACTCATCAGCTAAAGCGTTAATGTCAGTTGGTTCTTTTACGCCACTACTGCTGCGGCTGTGTTGAAGCATTCCTTTTACAATGGCATCGGCTCTCTTGCCATGATGATTTATTCTTTCCTGATTTTCTATTACATCGTTTGCTATCGTTTTTGCTTCATCAACATTTCCTTTATCCATTTCTTCTTTCATTTCCACCAGCAATTCTTTATTCACCTCAGAAAAATTATTGACGAAGTTTAATGGATTCTGAATTTCGTGGGCAATGCCGGCGGTGAGCTCACCCAATGAGGCCATCTTTTCAGATTGAATGAGTTGCTGCTGGGTTGTTCTTAAATCAGTTAGTGTTTTTTCAAGTTCTTTATAAGCCTTTTCGATTTCCTTTGCATGCTCCAGCTCTTTTGCTTTTGCTTTTTCCTGCTCACGCCTTATCAGTCGGTTTTTCTGAAACAGGTATAATGCATACAGGATACCGATCAGGAAAAGACCGTAAATCGAATATGCCCACCAGGTGCGCCACCAGGGTGGATCAATAATAATGGTAATATTTTTTTCAGCCCATACGCCAGTATGACTGGCGGCCTTTATCCGGAAGACGTAACGACCTGGCGGCACATTAAAATAGTATGCTCTAAGGTCAGTTCCTCCCTGTCTCCAGTTCTTATCGTAGTTTTCCAACTTGAAAAAGTGCTGGTTATTTTCGGGACTACTATAATGCATCACCGCATAGTCAACTGAAAAAACATCCTGGTTATGGTTCAATCGAAGTTCTTTTGCAATCCCTAATGAAGCATTCAATGAACCGTCTTTTGTAGAAAGCATAGACTCTTCTCCCAACCAGAAATTTGTAAAACTTATTTGTGGAGGAAAATCGTTACTCTTTAACTTATCGGGAAAGAATGCATAAAATCCACCCTGTTCATCTCCAAAAAATATCTCTCCCTCCCTGGTTTTAATCGCATTGATGAATTCAGAACGCTTGCTCTGTTTAATTCCAAAGCTTTTGCCATAGATCTTTAGCGTATCACGCCTGGGGCTAAGCCTGATCAAAAAAGAGTGGGTGAGTATCCAGAGATACTTCTGATCATCTTCCACAATGGACAACACTTTTGTAATGATTTTCCCTGTTTGCGGATCGGTAAAGGCCAGGAAAGTTTCTGAACCAGGATCGAACCTGTAAAGACCATCCTGTGCGCCTACCCATAATGCATCATCGGAATCCCGGAATATGCCGGAGATGTGGCTTCCTCGCAGGTAATGTTTGAATTTCCCTGTTTTTGGATCCAATCGGATTACGCCAAAGCCCCATGTACCTATCCATAGGCGTTCCTGGCGGTCTTCTAATAATTGATATATATTGATGATCCTAAGGTTACCCAAAGTATTCAGGTCACCCCGGAAATGAATGAACTTGCCTGTTTCGGGATCAAGTTGGTCCAGGCCTTCTTCAGTACCTACCCATAATTTTCCTGCTTTGTTTTCACAAAGGACTAAAACAGCATCACTGATCAAACTTCCGGTGTCTTTTGAATCATGTTGATAACGGCTGAGCTTTCGGGTACGGGTATCAAAAAGAAACAGCCCTCCTCTTGCTGCAAGCCAGATCTTATTTTCAGGCCCCTTGCGGATAGCGATAATGTTACTAAATGAGTCAATTATATTTATGTTTCTGATTTGCTTATCCGCACTTATGTTTGCCAACCAAGCACCACTGGCTATCCATAAAACGCCATTGCTGCCTTCATGAAAGGCATCTACAGGACCAGGTACATCATAGTGAGGGATATTAGTGTGTAACGGATCGACCCGGAATATATTTCGCTGCCAGGTGCTGATCCATAATACACCTTCCCTTGAAGTAAAAGCACACCAGCCACTTTGATCGTTAAAGCCACCTTGTTGCTTTAAATCAGAATAGTAATTCGAGATCTTTTTTGTTTTTATATCATAGCGGGTAAGGCCTTGCATAAGTGTCCCGATCCAGATGGCGCCATTGGCATCTTCCGTAATAAACATGATAATATCGTCAGCCAGGGAGAAGGAAGTATTCACGGGTGGGCGGCTCAACTGATCAGGCCGTGAAGGATCATACCTATGCCGTTCAAAGTTTCCACTTGTACGGTCCATAGTGTGTAATCCATCGCCGGCAGTGCCTACCCAGAAAGTTCCATGACTGTCTTCGAAAATAGCGCCGACCCTGTTATCAATCAAACTTGAAGAATCTTCCGGATCGTACAAAAATCTTTTGAACCGACCTGTTTTTTTATCCATGCGGTTCAGGCCTCCTTCTTTACTGATGATATTATTTTTCGCAAAATTGTCGCCTGTACCAATCCATAAAACGCCTTGTTTATCTTCATAAATAACGTTGACTGAATTATTGCTCAAACTTTCAGGATCATGCGGTTGATACTGAAAACGTGTGAACTTTTCTGTTCGTTTATCCAGGCGGTTTAACCCTTCTGCGGTTCCTATCCACAAAAAGCCCTCATGATCTTCAAGAATCGTTATAACAGTATCATTGCTTAAACTGGCGGGGTCTTTTTCTTTGTAACGGTAATGTGTATAGTTGCCAGTAGCGGGATCAAAGCGATCCAATCCGCGAAAACTGCCGATCCAGATGATGCCGGATTTATCGGCATATATACTGGTAAGCCTATTTGACGAAATTGAATTAGAATTTGAAGGTTCGTGCCTGTAAAAACTTATCCTGGAACCATCATACCTGTAAAGCCCGTCAGTCCCTGCAAACCACATGAACCCCTCCTTATCCTGTGTCATACCAAGTATCCATGGCCAGGGCTTTTCTTCGGGTGGCGGAACACGATTGAAACTGATCTCCTGTGATAATACCGGGCCAACCGCAAAAAGCAGCACTAAATGAACAAGTATGATCTGAAAAAAGATTCGAACCCGTTTCATGCTAAGGCAGGTCTTTGATCTTAAGGTTATTTTAAATTAAGTCAATTTTTATTCATTGGGCAATTGAATGATAAACTCCGCACCTTCACCTTCCTTTGTTTCTACTTTTAACTCCCCACCATGTGCTTTTACAATATCATAACTTAATGATAATCCCAATCCGGTTCCCTGCCCGGTTGGTTTGGTAGTAAAGAAAGGTTGAAAGATTTTATCCAGTACTTTTTGAGGAATGCCATTCCCGTTATCCTTTACTTTTATTTCAATAGTTCTATTCACTTTCTTCGTGCTGACTGTAACTGTCGGCTCGTAACCCGTTTCATTCTGTTTCTTTTTTTCAGTCACCGCATAAAAAGCGTTGTTGATCAAATTAAGTATCACCCGGCCAATGTCCTGCGGTACCACATTTATTTTTTCAACAGTAGGGTCAAAGTCGGTTTCAAAACTGGCATTAAAAGATTTGTCTTTTGACCGCAGGCCATGATACGCCAACCGTAAATACTCATCTGCCAATGCATTGATATCTGTTAATTCTTTTTGCCTTCTGCTGATGCGGCTATGCTGCAACATTCCTTTTACAATGGTATCAGCCCGTTTTCCGTGATGAATAATTTTTTCTTCATTGTCTATAACATCTTTTGTAATTGATTTTGCTTCTTTGATATTTCCTTTATCCAGTTCATCATTCATTTCTACAAGCGGTTCTTTATTCACCTCAGAAAAATTATTCACGAAATTCAACGGGTTTTGAATTTCGTGTGCAATGCCTGCAGTGAGTTCTCCCAACGAGGCCATTTTTTCCTGTTGTATCATTAGGTTTTGAGTTTCTTTCAGTTCTTTGAGTGATTGGCTTAATGCGGCAGTACGCTCATTCACCTGCCTTTCCAATACCACGTTTTGAGAGGTCAAAATTTCCTGCTTTTCTTTTTCCTGGGTAAGATTTTTTTCTGAGAGATCATTTACTTCTTTAAGTTTTTGCTGTAAGGAATCATTGACAAAAGCAAATTCAAGACCCAAATAAATTGAAGCTGCCATTGGAATGCTCAACTGGGTCATATTAAAAAGGACGATAGGTAAAGTCGATATAGTTAGAAAAAAGTCGACGTTAACAAGTTTACCTTGAGATAAAAAGATCACAAAGCTTATAGAATAAAGTATAGCGCCCGCAACAATAATCAAAGCCCCTCTTTTTTTTCTTCGCAAAGCCAGAAAAGAGATGCGAAGTATATTAAAGTTCATCAGGTTCTGCGCCAGAATACCGCCTGCCAGCCAGCCCCAGCGATAGAGCCCCGCGTTCAAAAAAAAGCTGATAATTACGTAGAAAACCAGGCTCCAATAGTATATATCTTTTTTTTGTTTAAGCAGGTAATGAATAGCGGTGAGCAAAAAAAGGCTACCGACCAAGAAAAAGACAAATGAAAAATTACCTAAGAAAAATTTATATTTTATCCCGTGTGCTTCTAAATAAAATATATGTTGTAACACGATTGCCGTAATCAAAAAGAGAGCAAACATAGCAAAGTAAAAGTTGGCCTTTTGGGAGGGATAGAAGAGGTAAAAGGCAAAGTGGAGTATGCAAAACAAAAAACAAACGCCAATTATAAAAATATGAAACAATTTGAAACGTGAAACTTGTTGCTCATAAAAACTGACCCCCGATTCCACGTCTTTTATTTGAATCCATAGCGCATGGTTATTCGTTTCAAACATAGTAGTATACCGGATATGTGGTTGAAGTGCGAATCGAACTGCTAAAACCTGCATGGTATTTTTCTTTATAGGAAATGATATGGGTTTCCACAATGGATCATAAGCTTTTACATTTGCCGGATTAGAACTTAGAACTCCAAAGCGATGGATCAATTGTCCATCCAAATAAATTTCTGAGGCGCCGGATTGCTGAATTATTAACGCCAACTGTCTGTCCAGTGAAGGAGTTATTAATAGACGCAACCGAAACCAAACAATTCCTGATTTTGGAATTTGTGGTAAGTCATAAATATCTAACGCGGGATTGATGGTTTCCCAGGCGCCGTCATCATACTCTGAATTTGCATAGGCTGGATTATCAGCGGCAAGAAATTTCCAATCCTTATCCAATAACAATCCTTCCTCAGGCAGACTGTCTACACGAAGCACTTTTGCAACCGTGTCCTGGGAAAGGATTCTTACGTTTGATAAAAAAATAAATAAAATGATGCAGCAGAGTGGTCGCATTTGTGTACGCTATTCATCCATTATTGGTATTTGAATAATAAACTCACTTCCTTTACCTTCTTTCGTTTCCACCTTCAACTCCCCTCCATGTGCTTTTACAATATCATAACTCAATGATAAACCCAATCCTGTTCCCTGTCCGGTTGGTTTGGTGGCGAGAGGAAAGCAATATCTTTTACTGTTCTTTTCCACTATTCTTATCTCATTGTCCTTCTATGTCTTTGTTAATAATAAATAATCAATCCTTGCTGTTATTGACACCCCGGCAAGGATTGATATCTATTCATTGTAATCCCTTTATTATTATTTCATGGGTAACACCGGGGGAGTGGGTTGAACAGAATTATTCTTAATGGGTTTAACGGTCCTCAGGTAGGCAAATATGGCCTTCAATTCATCATCCGTCATATGTTTGACCGGCATCATAGACATGGGTGGCATCAGCGGTCTTGATCCGGGAAGTCCTTTGCTGATACTGTTCCTGACCGCATAAAGAAACTGATTCTCGGTCCACTTGCCTGTTCCCGTCTCATCAGGTGTAAGGTTAGCCGAATAGGAAATTCCCCAGGGACCGATCCAGGCGGTAAAATCTGATGTGACTACCAATCCTTTGCTTTCCATTTGTTTCCTATCGACATCCGGTGCCGGCAATTTTTCAGGGTGTCCGGATAAAAGTAAGGTGCTGTCATCAACCGGTCCCATGGCTGTCATTTTCTTGGGGGTGTGACAGTCATTGCAACCGCCAATTGTGACGAGGTGTTCACCCCATTTTACCTGTGTTTCATAACCTCCAAAATTGGTTTTTTCCGCTGCTGCGGTTGATTCGACCGCCGGTTCGGCTTGTTTGTTATCAGCGCATTTGGCAAAAAAGATGGCAGTGAATACAAGGCCCGTAATAAACGATAAATAAGACTTACGCATAATCATTGGTTTTATTGTAAATAAAAATTGTATTGACAACCCAGGGGTGGAATAATGCTAAGCCAGCGTTTGTTCACAGGGTGATACAAATAATCACAACACAAAGCAACAATCAGGCGTCACCAGTTCGCAAAGGGCAGGTCTTTATTATAAAAGCGCAGATCCTATTTCTATGTAAAAGCTAAGAAATTCACCTGACATAAACTTTAATGTTGTTCACCCTTAAATTTTATTCCGCAAGCTCATGCGAAACCAATAAATATGTTGAGAGTTATCAACTCCTTTTAAAGAGGAAGAGTCAGGGTGAAAGTTATGGCTGAAAGAAGGATTGCTTACTTCATCAATGCTGAGTTTCCCACCAGGATCCTCCAGTATCTGCCAAAATCGATTGTTGATTTCATGAAAATCGGCCGTATCATTTGATATTTCAAAAACAGGCAACGGGTAATTTTGCGACCATACCTCGGCTGCCAGGAATAAAATATGTACACATAAGAACAGGGATTTTTTCATGAACTCAAAAGTTTGATCCACCCGCAATATGTTCGAACAGGAATTTCAGGCAATCGGACAGGGAATTGCTTTCTAAGAAAAAGGGGAGTAGGATTGGAACCCGATCACTTTATGAATATAATACAATCCCTAAAAAGAAAAGAGGAGCTTTAAGTCAAACTCCTCAGCAATAGATTTTGCAATTTTTTTTCAGGATAAATAGCCCGGGATTCTATAAACCTAATACAGCTTTTAGCTTACCATAACCACCCCGGCTGACCGGCACCTTAGCCCCTGTCCGGAGTACTGCTACATGATTGTCCTTCTCGTAAGGATCTATCCGGGTGATCTGTTGCACATTCACAATATAGGAACGGTGCGATCGGACAAACTGCTGACCATCCAGCACCTGTTCAAAATGATTCATCGTTTTATTTTTCAGAAAATACCCTTCCTGTGTATGAATTTTTACATAGTCATCAGCAGCTTCAAGATAAAAAACATCATGCACAGGAATGATCTTGATCTTGCTGCCATTCTTTACAACGATGCGGTTGCTTTGCGAAGGGGAATGTGAAGCAGTTTCTAATAAATCATGTGTGGCCGATTCCTGGGTGTTGTTCTTTTTTTCCAGCCATTTTTTTACGGCCTTATCAAAACGTTCCTGGTTGAAGGGTTTTAGGAGGTAGTCGATGGCGTGTGCTTCAAAGGCCTTGATGGCATATTCATCAAAAGCGGTAGTGAAGATCACAGAAGGTGGCTGTTCGATCAGCTCCAGCATTTCGAAGCCATTGATCTTGGGCATCTGGATATCTAAAAATACGAGATCGGGCTGATGCTGTTGTATTGCTTTTACCCCTTCAAAACCATCACCGCATTCTGCCACGAGTTCAAGGTTAGGATGTTTTTGCAAATATTCTTTCACGATGCTTCTTGCCAGTACTTCGTCGTCTATGATAATTACTTTGCTCATGGATGTGTTCTTGTTGATTATTGCAACTGCGGAATTTTTACCGTAGTTGTAAAAATATTTTGTTTCGCCTCGGTTGTCAGCAGGTCATGCCTGGCAAATAAAAGGTAAAGCCTGCGCTGAACCGATTTTAATCCAAAGCCAGTCCCCTGTTTGGGCGAAGATGTTTCAGGGTCAAAAGGATTGCTTACTTTAATGATCAGCTCATCATCCTGTTTGATGGTTTGCAGGCGGATAATTGTTTCGCCGGTTGTATCATACAAGCCAAACTTTATTGCATTTTCTACAATAGGTTGTAAAAGCAAGGCTGGCAATTTCATATTCTGTGTTGCTTCATCTATTTCAATCATTGTGCCCAACCGGTTGCCAAATCTCACTTTCTCTATGTCAAGATAAAGTTGAAGGTATTGCAGTTCCTCCGTCAGGTTTACCCATTGTGTTTCTTCTTTTTTTATAGTGCCTCTTAAAAAATCGGATAATTGTTGCACCATCTTTCTCGCTTCTTCGGGTCGTATCCCAATTAATGCGTTGATCGAGTTTAAACTGTTGAATAAAAAATGGGGTTGCAGTTGCTGCCGCAGTTTAAAAAGTTCAGCTTCCTTAGCCAATTTTTCGGCGTCTTTTTTTCGTTCTTCATTGCTCTGCTGTTCCTGCCAGGTAAACCAGTTAATGCCCATCATGGTTACAATTCCCAATACCAGGAATCCAATGCTAAACCGAATGACGATCGACCGTTTCAGAAATGCATCATAGTTGGCAAAATCACCCAGTGTAAGTCCCAATACCCATTTGATGAAGAAGAGCCATAACACAGTCAATACAATACACATCACGAGGATATTCATGTATTGGTCCCTGCCGGGTAAGTAATAACGGATCGTATTCATCACTAACAGGCAAACACCTAACAACGGAATATTACTGATAACACTGTCAAGTACAGCGGCGCTCAGGGGAAACTCAAATTTGTACAACAACATGGCATGATCCGCCATCAATACGAACCAGGCTATACTGAATGTGATCAAAAAACGTCTTATCGAAAATGGGGATGCCGGCATTAAATGATCAGGTAAGTTGTAACAAATGAGTGGTTTCATTGCACACAATGTTCTCTGCCTTTTGATTGACTGTATAGATATATGCTTCTGCATTGTCTTTTTCTTCAATACGGGAGTACAGTTCAGCGCCATCGATCAGCTCACTAAGCCGGTACAGTTCACTGATATTGATAAACTGCCATTGAACCAATTGCTCTTTGCGATTATAAAATGTATCTTCTTCCTGCTGCCCCATTTCCTGTGCCTTTTGAAAAGCTTCCTCTTTGTTATTGGCAGCTACAAGCCTGAGTTGTTCATCAAACTGTGGCGTATGCTCACCTTCGCCACAAATAATGCGAAATACAATTTTTGCGAGATACCAGTTCATGTTTGTAGGTTTTGATAGTTTACTTATTTATGTTACCACTGAGCGATAGTCGAAGTGTTTCCAGTTCTCAGCCAGAGTTCTCAAGTTTCGGATATCAACCTGTAACCAGCAACCGGTAACAGGCAACCTTTTTAGTAACTCTTGATCTCCATACCTCCGAAAATCATCGTTCCTTTTAGCACCAGGGTCTTCGTGGGAGATTCGGTTAAGGGTGCAATCTTTCTTTTATCACCAATGCCTCCGAAAATGGTGACTGCTTCAGACTTAATGGCCCAATTGGAAGGCACGATGAGTGTAGCTCCCCCAAAAATGGCTGTTACTTCCAATACTGCCGGTGTGGCCATGTCCGCCTGTGTCAGGTCAATTTCACTACCGCCAAAAATGTTGACAATATCACCCCCTTTAAAATTCTTGGACAGGATCACTTTTTTTGTACCGCTAAAAATGCTGGTACTGTCGATGAAATCATCCTGGGAATATTCCTCATCGCCTGCTACTGAGGCGTTGGCTTGTGATTGCATGTCTGAAATTTTTTTTTGTTTCCAACAGGCGCCGTGTTTGTGCCGGGGACGAAAGATGAAAAAGGCGCCCACCGTAATTAAAATCAATGGCCAGATATGACGGCGCAGATCTCCATTTAAAATATAGTCATTGGCTAAAAAGGCGCCACCGATAATGATAGGTACAAACCAGCCACCATCACGAAACCCTTTGCGAAATCCTATAAAAAGACCGATGGCAATCAACAGCATCTGCCAGCTGAAAAGCCAATCGGGGACAGGTACGCCAAAGCTTCTGACCAGGGCAAGTCCACCAATCGCCAATAAAAAAATCCCCGTCCACATATGTCCATGGCTGCCATGGCGTTCCATCCTGCTTTCCCAACGGTTGCTTCTTTCCTCGTTATAATTTCTGAAATCGTTCATGGTTCGTTCAAATTTTAAGTAAAACTAAGTGCTGGCAAACGAACAGGCAACAGCCAATGGGCAACAAGGAGTGGGAAGTCGGTGAATGCGAAGGTAGGGTCGGTGAAATGCGACCTGATCGCTTTACCGGCTTGCTGTGAAATGAGAAACCCTGCAATGAAGCAGGGTTTCCTGATTAGAACAACAAGCAGGTTTAAAAAATATACCGTAGACCTAGTTGTAATTGCCAGCGGGACTGAAGATCCGGACTGTCTACAAAGGTTTCTGTTTGCGACGGATCAAATTTATAAGTGGGAGCATTGCCGTTATATGATACTGTCAGCGGCTGATAATAGCCGGAGGTAGTGGCATATTGCTTTACACCCCACTCGCTGCTGATCAGGTTTCCGAAATTGATAAAATCGAGACTGAGCTGCAGCGTTTGTTT
Organism: Terrimonas pollutisoli; assembly: GCF_029360765.1. Lineage (GTDB taxonomy): Bacteria > Bacteroidota > Bacteroidia > Chitinophagales > Chitinophagaceae > Terrimonas_B > Terrimonas_B pollutisoli. The sequence continues at coordinate 219,468 of NZ_JARKNA010000002.1, forward strand.
ACTTGTTGTACTGAAATTTAAATCCTGGAGTATGCGGAGATCCAATTGGCTATACCACGGTGTTTCACCGCCATATTTTTCTGTATACTTCCCGCGGAGATCCCGCAAGTATTTGTCTTGTGAAATGAATTTTTTCAAACCTACCCGTTGTGCAGCCGCAGTTTGGGTATTGCCATTTACGTCGAGCAGAGGATCAAAACTCATGGCATCAATTTCTGCATCGGTGGGTACATACAGTAAATCATTGGAAGCAGTACCATCATTATTAATATCGCCACCATAGACATACGCAAAGCGATTGCCCGACGTCCACGAGCTGAACAAGGAAACAGTAGTTGCCAGTTTGCCATTACTATAAAGCCATTTTTTAGATGCGGCAACTAAGAAACGATGTTTGTTTCCATATAATGAATTGGACTCAATAGCTGCATTAGCGTTGTTTAGAATAGGATTTCTGTCAAAGGCATCGCTGGAAATTTCGGCAGAAATGGAACTGGCATCCTTAGCAATACCAAAATTATAAGCAGCCATAGCAAAAAGTCCTTTTGCAAAATTTTGTTGCGCCTGCAGCGATACATTGAATTGATAGCCTTTCTTAGTATTGGTGAAAACATAAGTGTTTGCAGCTCCCTGGTCAGCTGGCAAATAAATTTTTCTTTTATCCCCCGTTCCTGAATTCAGTGTTCCTGTTGGCGTTCCCAATTTATAATTGCGAACCATCATCGCATTTACATCTTTTGTATATGCCACATCAACCGTAAAAATTGTTCCGGAAGGTATTCTGAAATCAGTACCTACATTGGAACGCCATACTTGCGGCCATTTAAAGTCCTTGTCAGTTACGTTATAAAAAAAGCTGAATGGATTGCCAATGTGGTTCCCAAGCCATACAAATGGGAAACGACCGGTAAAAAGACCTGATCCGCCACGAACCTGTACTGTTCTATCTCCTTTTACATCCCAATTGAAACCAATTCTGGGTGAGATCAACGGAGTTTTGGTTGGAAGTTTCGTGTTGTCCAAATCTTTGCCCACGCCGTTAGTAATGCGTCGACCGTCTTTGTCATATAAAACCAATGGCTCATTGTTCGGCAAAGTAGGAGAACTGGCTGTTCCGCCAGCTGGCACGAATTTGAATTTATCCTTAAAATAAACAGGCATATCCATCCGCACACCATAAGTAAGCCTGAAATTATCAGATGCCTGGAACTCATCCTGGGCATAGGCAGAAAACTGTCCAACCGTTAAATAATACCAGGTCCATTGATTAGCTGCGGCTGCGGCTTTAGCTGTGGCCACGTCTACATCCAGGGGGTAAGCTCCAAATACATATTTGCCACTAACAGGAACGCTATCCTTAAAAACTTGAATATCTGCATCAGAAAACAGTGTAGCAGCATAACCAGTCAGGTTAAATGAGTTGCCAAATTTGAATGATTCAAATGAAGCGCCGAAGGTGAAACTATGTTTATTCCTGTAGAGATTAAAATCATTGGTTACCTGGAATGCATCCTGATTTAACCGATTATGTATAGAAAATGGTTCATGGCCTGCGACAATATACATCGTTCCATTCTTGGTAATATTGAGGACCGGGAATGGTGCGGAAAAAGGATTTCTTTTGTCACGAAAAGTTGTGTACACAACTCTTAATTTGTTAGCTGCGTTGCTTCCAAAGTTTGATTTCAACTCCGTACCAAATGAATGCAGCTTATTTACAATTTCATAACCGGAATTGCGAAACTGTTGCGTGATAAAATCAGGACCACGGCGACGAATGGCACTTGGGTGAGCTGGTTTATCTTTTTTTGCATCCAGGCCATTATAGGTAAATGATAATTTATGAACCGAACTGATATTCCAATCCAGCTTAGCCAGCCATTTATAGTTGGTTTGATCATGGGTGTAACCCTGGTAGGGGCCAGTATCATAATCAAATTTGGATTTTAAAATACTGCTAACAGCCTGCAGATCGGATTCCAACACCCGGGATGTATTGGTCTTTCCTGCATTGCCACTATTCTGCGCCACGTAGCTTGAGGCTTCATCTTCCCGCTGTTCGGTTTCAAAACTTAAAAAATAAAACAGTTTATTTTTTTTAATTGCACCACCTAAAGCAAAGCCTGCTTGTAGTTGACTCAAATCAGGTACTACAAACTTTGTCTTATTTACTTTTTTACCGGTCAGGTCCTGGTTGCGATAAAAAACATAAGCTGTTCCCGAAAATTTATTACTACCCGATTTAGTAACGGTATTTACACCTGCACCGGTAAAGCCAGCTTGTGTTACATCATATGGAGCAAGGTTTACCTGTATCTGTTCAATAGCGTCAAGTGAAATGGGTTGTGCATTAGTTTGCCCGCCAGGGGTAGGTGCATCCAAACCAAAGGGATTGTTGAATACGGCGCCGTCTAATGAAAAATTATTGTATTGCCCGTTACGGCCGCCAAAAGACATACCATTATAAGTAGGCGAAGCAGATGGAGCCAAACGCAGATAGTCATCGGCAGACCGGCTGATGGTGGGTAATTCTTTTAATAGCCGGCTGCTGATATTAGTAGAGGCGCCGGTTCTTTTGTTGTCAAATATTTTGGCGCCGGTAGCTGTAACAGTTACACCACTCAACTCAGTAGTTTTATCCTGTAAGGTGACTTCAACAGTATTGTTGAGACCGAGTTCCAAAAAAATATTTTCTGTCACGATTGAATTATGACTGACATGATCGACGGTCACTTTATAAGGACCACCCACTCTAAGATTGGGAACGGTAAAACGACCATCGGACCGGGTGATTAATACATGTTTAATACCAGCGTCGGGGTATTCTACAGTGACAGTTGCTGAGGGCAAGCCAGTACCCTTTGAATCTTGCACCAATCCACTTAGCGTGGCGGTGGTTACTTGTGCTGAAAGATAATTGCAACAAAATACGGTTAGTCCCAGGAACAAAATCCTGGTTGAGATTTGAAAGAACTTTTTCATGCGGTTGTTTTTTGGTATTCTAATTTACGGAGAATTAAGCAACTGGCAGGAAGACGGGGTAACAAAAAAAATAATGCATGAATCCAATTAAATGAGTTATATTATTTATGCACTGCGACATGATAGTTTATTCTGGTATAAATACTGCATGTAATTTCTTTGGTTAAACTTCGCAATCCTTCTTCCTGGCAGATAGCTTTCTCCGATAATCGTGTTCATGACTTTTATTTATCTTCCGCACTAAAATAGTTTACATGTATCTGAAAAGGGCTACGTTCGCAGCCATCCTGTTTTTTTCGGTGATAACTGTTATTGGGCAAGACAAAAAGGAAAAGGAAAAAAAATGGGATGTATCTAACCCGCAAGGAACTTATAAAGAAGTTTCATTTTCCGTTAATGAAGGAACCTGGATGAATTTAGATTTATCACCTGACGGAAAGGAAATTGTTTTTGACCTGCTCGGCGATATTTATAGCATGCCGGCAGCAGGCGGTGAAGCCAAAGTATTAAGAGCCGGTCATGCATTTGAAGTGCAGCCACGCTTTAGCCCGGACGGTAAAAAAATATTATTTACATCAGATGCTGGTGGTGGTGATAATATCTGGATCATGAACCGGGATGGCAGTAATGCAACACAAATCACGAAAGAGGACTTTCGCCTGCTCAACAATGCGTGCTGGGCGCCGGATGGCGAATATATCGTGGCCCGTAAGCACTTTACGTCTGGCCGTTCGCTGGGTGCCGGTGAAATGTGGTTGTATCATACCAGTGGTGGTTCAGGTTTGCAACTGACAGCGAGGAAGAATGATCAGCAGGATGTGAATGAGCCAGTATTTTCTCCTGATGGTCGTTATGTGTACTATAGTGAAGACATGTACCCGGGCGGTTTTTTTCAGTATAATAAAGATCCCAACAATCAAATTTTTGTGATCAGAAGATTTGACAGGGATAAAGGAACTATTGAAACAGTAACCGGTGGACCGGGTGGTGCTATGCGGCCTCAACTATCGCATGATGGAAAATTCTTGTCATTTATAAAAAGGGTAAGAACAAAAACCGTTTTATACCTGCGTAATCTTGAAACAGCAGAAGAATGGCCCATCTATGATCAACTCACCAAGGATCAACAGGAGGCCTGGTCCATATTCGGACTATATACGGGCTATGCATGGACACCCGATGATAAACAGATAGTGGTCTGGAGCAATGGCAAGATTTGGAAAGTGGATGTCAATGCGGTCAACAAGGCAACTGAAATTCCATTTACCTGCCAGGTAAAACAGCGCATTTATGATGCGGTTCGTTATCAGCAAAATATCAACCCTTTTACATTTACTGCCCGTGTTATCCGGCAGGCAGTTACATCACCTGATGGAAAATGGTTGGTGTTTAATGCCGTGGGTTATTTATGGAAAAAACAATTGCCTTCCGGAAAGCCTCAACGAATAACCACTGGTGTAGATTTTGAATTTGAGCCCGGCTTTTCTGCTGACGGCAAAACAATTTTGTATACAACCTGGAATGACTCGGCCGGTGGCGCCATTTACAAAGTGAATATGCAAGGATCTGCAAAGCCTGTCAAGATCAGTAAAACAAAAGCCATTTATCGTACACCCGCTTTTTCACCCGATAGTAAATGGATTGTCTTTCGCAAAGAAGGCGGAAGCGATGTATTGGGTCCGGCCTATACCGCTCAGCCCGGTATTTATATAACGAATGCCGATGGTAGTGACGAAAAGTTGGTAACAGAGAAAGGGACAGATCCACATTTTAATAAAACGGGTGACCGGATCTACTATCTCGCAGGTAGCGGCATGAACAGTTGTAAACTGGATGGAGAGGATGAACGCATTCATGTAAAAAGTACTTACGGCAGCCAGTTTACCCTTTCGCCGGACGAAAAATGGATCGCCTTTATCGATCTGTGGGAAGTATATATAGCTGCCTTTCCTAAAACAGGTAAAACACTTGATCTTGGCAGTGGCACCAAGGACTTTCCTGTGAAAATTGTTTCAAAGGATGCAGGTATCAATCTGCATTGGTCCGCTGATAATAAGAAGCTGCACTATACACTCGGCAGCCAGTACTATTCTATCAATTTGGATGAACGTTTTGAATTTATTGCCAACAAGCCTGACTCATTATTCAAGGCGCCGGAACAGGGCCTTGAAATTGGTTTGGAAGTAGAAGCAGATAAACCGAAAGGGATGCTTGCTTTTACCAATGCAAAGATCATTACGATGAAAGGTTCCGAAGTAATTGAAAATGGAACTGTGTTGGTAGAAGGCAATACAATTAAGACAATTGGTAAAAGCAGCGAGGTGCAGGTGCCTGCCAATGTCAACCAAATTGACTGCAATGGTAAAACAATCATACCTGGCTTTATCGATGCACATGCACATGGTGGCCACTTTCGTTCGGGCATAACGCCCCAAAAACATTGGGCTTACTATGCCAATCTTGCTTATGGGGTTACTACTATGCATGATCCTTCCGCAAACAGTGAAATGGTATTTGCGCAAAGTGAATTGATAAAAGCCGGATTGCAGACCGGGCCAAGAGTATTTTCAACCGGAACAATCTTATACGGCGCCGATGGAAATTTTAAAGCAGTGATTAATTCCATCGACGATGCCAGGAGCGCTTTGCGAAGAACCAAAGCGTTTGGTGCATTTTCTGTAAAAAGCTACAACCAGCCAAGGCGTGAGCAAAATCAAATGATACTGCAGGCCGCCCGGGAACTGAATATGGAAGTAGTGCCGGAAGGCGGTTCATTTTTTTATCACAATATGGCCATGATCCTCGACGGACATACCACTATTGAACATAATATACCGGTGGCTCCGTTATTTAAAGATGTTGTGGAGCTTTGGAAAAATTCGAAAACAGCTTACACGCCGACTTTGATCGTAAGTTATGCGGCTGTCAGTGGTGAATACTACTGGTACCAGCACAGTAATGTTTGGGAAAAAGAAAGACTATTACATTTTACGCCAAGATCAGTGATTGATACAAGAAGCCGTCATCGGACCATGCTGCCTGAAGAGGAATATGATAACGGCCATATCCTGGTTTCAAAAAGTGTAAAAAAACTAATAGATGAAGGAGTGAAAGTAAATATGGGAGCCCACGGACAAATACAGGGTATCGGTGTGCATTGGGAAATATGGATGATGCAGCAGGGCGGCATGAGTAATCACCAGGCATTACAAACTGCAACGATAAATCCAGCCATCAGTTTAGGTTTTGATAAATGGATCGGCTCACTAGAACCCGGGAAATTAGCTGACCTCCTGGTACTGGATAAGGATCCATTGGCCGACATCCGTAATACCGAAAGTATTCGCTATACGATGGTCAACGGAAGACTTTTTGATGCAGAAACGCTCAATGAAACTGGTAACTACAACAGGCCAAGATCGAAGTTCTATTGGGAGTTAAGCAAAAATGCGGATAGTTTTCCCTGGCACGATCAAACGGAACAGCAGGGATGTGGTTGTGGAAAACATTAACCCCAATTTTGCCGTGGCAAAATTTCTGCGAAGCAGAGACGAAAAATTGCTTTGAAGCCAATTTTTGTCAGGGTTAATCCCGACGTTTACAGTCGGGATCGTCCGTCCTAAGGGCAGATTTTGCAGCCAACTGCAAAATCTGGATTAATCTTCATCTAAACATAAATAAAAGAGACTGCCTTACGAAGCAGTCTCTTTTATTTGATATATGCTGAGTGAGTATTTTTAAGAAAGAGAAAAACTTCCACCTAATTTGTACGGTCCGCCTTTTTCTTTAAAACATGTAAACAAAAACCGGGTGATAAATGGCATATTAATTACTTCATTATTGTCCACGATAGCAACTGTTCCGCTTATATAGGTTTCAGTTGATGAAGTCTCAATAGCTCTAAAATTTTTTGGTACCAGCGCCTGTCCGTAACCAATATCATAACGACGATACGCCAATTTTTCTACAAAACTTTCCAGGAACTGCGGCTGATCCAAAATCGTACTGATGAGTAAATTGTTGTTCATGGCTAAATTTTTTTTCTTTAAATCTCTTCCTATTCATTAGACGCAGTTAAAGATGTTTGGGGTACTAAAAGAATGTGAAAATTTTTAAAAATATACGTTATCGGAGGAATGATGGATTTTAAAGAATGGCTGGTGGTTGATCATGATAAGGAACAACTCCATGCCACCCGGTAATTAGCCATCTCATTCCTGGTACAGAAAACAAAAAATCTTGAGCTCACCAGAACCCTGAGACATTTTGCCTCATCCAATGAATCAGCCATGTAAAAAATTTCTACCGGACCATTCACTGGTGTTTCTGCTGCGCAACTTTCTATTTCTTTGTAAGTAGCATTGAAGTCGCCCATTCCGGAAAGCTTGTTGGTGCAATGAGCTTTAGCAGGGAGATTTTGCTGAACAAAGTCTTCGAGCATTCTTTCATGAAAACTGGCCTTACTTTTAACGGCTGTTATTTCGGATAACCTTTTCATAATTCTAAATTTTTTACCTGCGGTTGAATTTCCTCACTGTTACTAAGCCAAACGGAATGCCAGAAAAATTTCAGGCAGATAAAATCTTTTAAACTATTCAAAGCCAATATTCATATGAAGCTGCTGTCGGCTATATGACAACAAGCCATAGGGAAAATTTCCCAACATTTTGTGAAGCTTACAATATTTTGGAACTGAGTAGTGAGGAAAAAGTTAGATAGTCCATTCGTCATGGATGATGGCGATCAGCCACGCCTTATTATTTTCAGTTTGAAAAACGAGCCGCAAGGTTTTCCAGTCCATTCCGTCATATTTAGGATCAAAACCCGGAAAATAGAATTCTGTAAAGTCAGCGTTGGGATATATCACCTTCAGATTGTTTAATGAATTGCCGCTTGCCAATACTTTATTAACGGCTTGGTGGGGAGCGTTTATAAAATCTGCGTCATACACAAACTCATCGAAGTATTTATGGATGCTTAATTTAATCGGTTCACCAGATCCGTCGTGTGATCCCCATACCAATACCTTTTTCTGCTGATTGAATGTTGTCAATTGTTGGGGTAACAGGTGTTGCTGATGAATAGTATCAACAAAAGCATAGGGAGAAAAACGAATTCCCAATCCCGGGTGGACATAAGAAGACATTTTAGAAAGATCTTTTGTTTTAATAGTGGCAAGAATATTTTTTGATAGCTGAAGCAGTAATGAATCGTTTGATGCCAGGGCAGCACTATCTTTTTTTAATTCCGGGTTAGTTACCAGGGAGTCTTTTATTTGGCCCACAGATTTATCTTCCTGTTTTTTTGAATCCTGCTGATTACATCCAATTAAGAAAATTGTCATTAATAAAACCAGGGGATATCTCATCCTGCTTTTTATTTTTTTGTGTAAATCCAAATTTATCGTCTTTGCTATTTTCGCAAAGTAACTTCCGGAAGTCATCTGAACGATAGAAAATCATTCAGGAACCTCAATCTTTCCGTATTTCAGAAAATTAGCTTCATGATTTTTTTTCCTTTATTGCACACTCGTTTGAAATCGGAATCTTCACGGTAGGCGTTCAAACAGCTGAATCTGCCGGTTTTTCTTGAGAAGCTGAAATGTTTTTTGATCATCACTGCCCATTAGCACCGTGTACCCGACGATATCGGTAAACATAATAGCGGCAAGCGGGCGGAATTGTGACATAAAACGATTCGGTTGATTAAAGGTATACAAAAGTCAAAGCCTATAAAAGTTACAGACTCTAAAGGGAAGGCTGGGTAAGTTTTCAAAGAGTCAGTCAATCCAGTTTTAAAAGAACTGGCAAAATATTAAAATTATTTCTTGTCTTTTTCTGGAAAAATAGCTAAGGAAAAGATCATTTCTTTGAAAAGGTTGCTCTTAAAAATTACCTTTATACAGAAAATATCCCCCTGCCTTTTGTAAATAAATTTTATTTGTGCCCATGAATGCATTAAAATAATTGGAGGGCATCAGCATGAAAAAATTATTCTTTTTTTTCCTGCCAGTACTTTTTCTTCTCCCTGTTACAATCTATGCGCAGGAACTATCCAATACTTTACCTCTAATATCTGATGTAGAATCTCAACCCCTGCTTGCACAGGCTCTCAGGCTTGATGAAGCTTTATCATTTTTGGGAAGTTCTATATCAGCAGAAGACACAAAGCGTTTGAAAGCCTTGCGGAATAAAGCTCCCGGAAAGCAGATAACAAAATTGGTACAGGAAATTCTTGATCCTTATTGCCTCGCTATGGTGGAAATTAACCCGGAAGCAAGAGTAAAAGTTATAAGAGGCCCTGCGCAGGCAAAATTAATTCAATGGGGCTGGACAAGTTTTTTGGTGAAGGTTCATAACGAAGCCGGCGTTACAGCAAAACTGGAAGTGGAAAGCCCCAATGCAGCGCCACTTTTTCATGTATCTACTTTTGGGCCCCGTGCCAAATCAGAAAATGCACTTACTCCCGGTCAGGTAGCTAATCGTTTTGCAGAAATGGTGCTGTATCGCAATCGTCCGTTACTCCCTGCTCTTTCGGGTTTAAACTTAGAATATGTTGTGTTGCAGATTTACAGCAGAGATGCAGGGTCAAGAGAGTTAGAAATTGGTTTCAATGTTGGTCAGGGTTCGCAGGACATTGGCTTTCGGAATACCATTCCAATTTTGTTCAGCATCAGTAAAGCAGTGAAAGTAAACTTTCGGGTTAAAGATGAAGATGGTTCCCCGGTCATGGCTTCTTTTATTATCAGCGACGGAATTGAACATATTTTAGAAGACAGCATAAAATTTGAGCATTTTTTTGATACGACTTCATGGGGCTTTAAACCCACATATCGTTATTATTGGGCAATGGTAGAAAATGCAATGCCCTGGAGCATGGAAAAAAACCGAAAAGTGCCGGGAAGGCTTAAAGGAATATACCCGCTTCCTTCACGCCGTGTTGCTGCTCATGATGAGTATCCTGATTTTTTCTTTCAGCCGCAGGTGTACAGATCAGATGGGGAATATATACATCTTCCTCCGGGGCGATATACGGTAACATTTACCCGCGGCCCCGAATATATACCGCAATCGAAGCAATTGGTTGTTCCGCAAGATGCAGATTCTTTCGAGGTTTCCTTTCAGCTTAAGCGATGGATCAATATGGCAAAACATGGATGGTACAGCGCCGATCATCATGTGCATGCTGCGGGTTGCAGTCATTATGAAAGCCCTTCGGAAGGCGTAAATCCAGCAGATATGTGGCGACAGGTTTTGGGAGAAGATTTAAAAGTGGCTGCAGTGCTGGCATGGGGCCCGGGCTGGTATCATCAGAAAGAATTTTTCACCGGTGAAGTCAACCGGTTGTCAACAGAAAAAAATTTAATGCGGTATGATGTGGAAGTATCCGGCTTTCCTTCTCATCATGCCGGTCATCTGGTGTTACTGCGTCTCAGGGAAGATGATTATCCGGGGACAAAGGATATCGAAGACTGGCCAAGCTGGACATTACCTGTTTTAAATTGGGCAAAAGGACAAGGAGGCATTACCGGCTATGCACATTCCGGCTGGGGATTAGAGCCTGTGGAGCCAACCCGTGATTTGCCCAACTATATACAGCCTAAGATGGATGGGATTGGAGCCAATGAATATATTGTTACGATAGCACATCAGGCAGTTGATTTTTACAGCCTGGGTGATACACCTGCTCCATGGGAACTGAATATGTGGTATCACAGCTTGAATTGTGGTTTCAGAACAAGACTGAGCGGCGAAACAGATTTTCCCTGCATTTTTGATGAGAGAGTAGGGGTAGCCCGAAGTTATTTTAAGCCGGATGGCAAACTTGATTTTGATGGCTATGTAAATGCCATTAAAACAGGAAGAAGTTATGTATCAGATGGCTTTTCTCATATCATTGATTTTTCAGTAAATGGAGTGGAGCCGGGTGTGAGCAACAGCGAATTAAATTTTGCAGTGCCGCAAAATGCGGATATAAAAGCGAGGGTTGCCGCTTATCTTTTGCCTGAACAGGATGAGAGGGGGGCTGACATTGCAAAAATGAAATTAACCGAACCACCTTACTGGCATCTGGAACGGGCTAGGCTTGGTACATCAAGAAAGGTTCCGGTTGAACTTATTGTAAACGGAGTTCCGGTTGATACAATTGAAATCACTGCTGATGGCCATTTGCAGGATATAAGTTTCAATTACACGATAAAAAAATCCAGTTGGATAGCATTAAGAATTTTTCCAAGTGTGCACACTAATCCTGTTTTTGTAATCGTAAATAAAAAACCTATTGGATTGAAAAAAAGTGCGCAGTGGTGCCGGCAAGCAGTGGATAAATGCTGGGAACAGAAAGAGAAAAATATTCGTCAAACGGAAAAGGCTGCTGCTGAAGCTGCATATAATAAAGCAAGAGAGGTTTATGAAAAGATTATTCACGAAGCTTCTGATAACTGATCCTGCTTGCAGCCGGTAATTCCTGGTAATGCTATGCAAAGATTTTCTACACAAAAAACTCCTTGTTCATTCAACGCTGTGCACCCGACAATGTCAGTGAATATAATGGCGGTAAACTGACGGAATTGGCTCATTGAGTTTATCGTAAACCTTTTTCTGAAACAGGTAAGATGATTTTGAACTTTTCATTGCAATTTACTAAGCAAGGCCTGAAAGCGGGGGTCATTCCTAAGCGAATCATAATCCGGATCATGTTCGATCCAGTCTTTTTTTCCAAACCCTTTTCCAAAAACCTTTTCTAAAAGGTTTAGTGCTTTTTCATTATTACCATCTTTAGCAAAAAGACAAGCGGCATTAATTAAAACACCAACATCTTCAGGATATAAATCCAGCGCCTTATTTATCCACTGCAAGGCTTCCTCTCTCTCGCCGGTCTCAAATAGATTTCCGGCTGTAAGAGAAAGTGCTCTTCTGTCAGTTGGATTGAGTTCCAATTGTTTTTTTGCCCTATTTATACCTTCCAGGGTTGCTTCCTGTGCTTTATCATTTCCCAGCATACGCAAACACTGAGCGAGGAGAAGCATACTTTGAAAATCTTCCCGACGTGTTTCAGAAGCTTTGCGAAAGAATTCGGCTGATTCCTGAATTTGACCACGGGCAAAGCAGGACCTGCCGCAATAATAATATGCATCATAAGAATTTGGATTCAATCGTATTGCTTCTTTAAATTCTTGTTCAGCCTCATCATATCTTTTACCAAGGGAGAGAACATATCCACGTGATGAATGACTTTCAGCCAGGTTGGGAGCTAACAAAAGTGCTTTCCGGCTATTTCTTTCTGCTGCTTCCAGGTCATAGTTATTTGCACCTTCCCATTCATAAAGCCACGAATGTGTGTCGGCAAGACCGGCATATGCAGGAGCATATCCGCTATCCAATTCTATAGCTTTTTCAAACATTTTTTTTGCTTCATTCAAAGCCAGTTGATGAAAAAGCTGACGGCCTTTAAGAAAATATTCATAGGCTTCAATAACTGTTTCCGGACGGCGGATGGCTTCTTTTTCTTTATCGGTTAAAACCACCTGTAAAGCAGTCGCTACATTTTCTGCAATATTTTCCTGGATTGAAAATACATCTTCAAGCACACGGTCATAGCGATCCGACCATATATGAGAACCATCAGAAACCCTCACAAGTTGTGTGGTAATTCGCAACCGGTTGCCTGCCTTACGTACACTTCCCTCTAAAAGTGTTTTAACAGCAAGGGTCTTTCCGATTTCCCGGACATCAAGATTTTTACCCTTAAATGAAAAAACCGATGTCCGTGCTATAACCCGCAGATTGTTTAATTGTGCAAGAGAATTAATGATCTCTTCAGAGATCCCATCACAGAAATATTCCTGTTCAGGGTCATTACTCATGTTTACAAATGGAAGAACAGCGATACTTTTTTCCAATGATTGTTTGGATGGCTCATTCCTTGGCGATATGGCTAATTCGGAAGTGGGGGTGATAATCACTTCATAAATTTTTATCGGTTCTTTTACGTTCTTCAGCGTTTCTTCTTTTACAAACCTGGTCTGAATATCTTTTTTATTAGAAACATTCTGGCGTACTGCCTCAGATACAAAAACACTTCCGGAATTTGCAATGGCTTGTATTCGTGAAGCGATATTCACTCCATCTCCAAATACATCTTCATTTTCAAAAACCACTTCGCCCTGATGTATCCCTATTCGTAATTGGAAATCTTCCGTAGCATTACACTCTTCCTGGATCTTTAAAGCAGCATATACGGCATCAGAAACTGTATTAAAACTGGCTAAAATGCCATCTCCAAGTTCTTTTATCCAACGGCCTCTGTATTGTTCGATGATTGGTTTTTGTAATGCACGATTTTTATTAAGAATTGTAAAAGCTTTTTGTTCATCATCACCCATTAAGGCCGTGTACCCGACAATATCGGTAAACATAATAGCGGCGAGCTGACGGGTCGAAGACATAAAATTAATTATCCAAACTTATCAATTTCTGCAATAGCTTCCGGTGGCCCGATTTTTCTTACCAGTTCTTTGAATCTCGGTTCTTTCCGTAAAATATCCAGTGTTGGGTCGCAGCCAATAAAGAGCATCCAACCAACACGTTCTTCATAGGACTTCTCAAGGTAATCAAGCGCCTTTTCTGTTTCAGAAAGGTGTGCATAGCAAAGTGCAATTCCCATCGGCCACACGAATTCTTTTTGCTCCTGTTGATGTATTTCTGCAAGAAGGTTTCTTGCCTCATCTTGCTGACCCGCACGGGAAAGGCCATAAGCCAGCGATATTTTCATAAAAGTCTCTCCATTGGTAAGACGATAGGCCTCCCTGTATGCCGATATAGACTCTTCAGCAAGCCCGAGTTGCGAAGCCATCCAGCCAATACAAAACCAATTGCCTGAAGAAGCTGGTTCCAGCTTAGAAAGCAGGCGGGCTTCTTCCAATGCCTTCGCAGATTGATTAGCAAGCATCAGGATAATAAAGGCGTTTAAACGGATGAGTATTGAGTGTGGATCGAGTTCAATAGCCTGTTCCCTCTCTGCAAACGCCTCAGCAAATCGCCGGCGTATAGCAAGGTTATATGCCCGATACAGGTGCGCAGTAGCATTGCTTGGATTCAGTTCGATTGCGAGTTTATAGTTATCATCAGCCTCATTCCAATTGAAATAATACCAGTCGTAAACCTCAGCCTTTGCTGCATAGGCGTCAGAAAGATTCGGATCGATGTCATGTGCTTTCTCTGCAAGCATGAAAGCTTCAGGCAACGCTTCGTGTGGCCGGATGCCCCAATATCCAACTCCTATATAAAGGCGTGCAACAGCAAGAGCTGCGTATGCGACAGCAAAGCCGGGATCAAGTGAAATTGCTTTATTATAATAGTTAATTGCCTGATTGAAATCCGAAGAGGTTGCTTTATGATAGTGCGAACGGCCGAGCATGTAAAAGTTGTATGCTTCCAGGTTTTCAGTTGGTTTAGTTGCAATCCTTTTGCGTTCATTAGATGTAAGACGGGTCTTTAATCCGGTAGCGACATTCTCAGCAATTTCTGTTTGAATTGCGAATACATCAGTCAAATCACGGTCGTATGTTTCAGCCCAAATATGTTCATCATTACCCGCATCGATGAGTTGCACAACAATGCGCAGCCGGCTGCCAGAGCGACGAACACTTCCTTCGAGTATGTAAACAACTTTTAAATCCGAAGAAATCTCCATCAATGATTTCTTTGTTTGTTTGTATTGCATTATGGAAGTACGGGAAATAACTTTTAAATCACGGATTTTTGAAATATGCGCAATAATATCTTCCGTAATGCCATCGCTGAAATATTCTTGTTCCGGGTCGCTGCTCATATTGACAAAGGGGAGTACGGCAATGCTTTTGCAGGAAATCTTTTTTTGTTCAGGATCACTGTTTGAAGGATATACGAGTGGGGGCCGGGAGGTTTTAATAAGTATTTCATAAACTCTTACCGGTTCTTTTACATTCTTCAGGGTTTCCTGTTTTACAAACCGGGCAGATATGTCCTGTTTATTGGAGACATTATTATAGACAGATTCAGAAATATAAATACTTCCCGGTTCAGCAACCGCCTGGATCCGTGAGGCAATATTTACACCATCACCAAATACATCATCGTTCTCAAATATTACTTCCCCGAGATGGATCCCTATACGTAATTGAAAATCTTTTGCAGCATTGCAGGCTTCCTGGATTTTTATTGCTGCTGTAACCGCATCGGAAACTGAATTGTAACTTGCCAGTACACCATCACCTAATTCTTTTATCCAATGACCATTGAATTGTTCAATGATTGGTTTTTGTAATTCCCTGTTCTTTTTGAGTACGTCAAAAGCCTTTTCCTCATCCTCACCCATTAATGCAGTGTAACCGGCAATGTCGGTAAACATAATAGCTGCGAGTTGATGAGACTGCGACATACAGGCAAATTTGCATCTTAAAGGTATCAACTTTAAATAAACTCAAACCTGTCTCCATCAAACAGCCCTTTGTCACTCAATTTCAAATGCGGTATTACCAGCAATGCCATAAATGATAACGTCATAAAGGGAGAAGCTAAAGTAGAACCTGCGTCTTTTGCAGCTTTATCGATCATTGAGTATTGTTGCGCTACATGATAGCCATCTTCATTGCTCATAAGCCCGGCCACAGGTAAAGGAACGATAAGTTCTGAATTATCTTTAACACAACTGACGCCACCCTGGTGTTCGATGATCATATTGACGGCCTTGCAAATGCTTTCATCATCCACACCTACAGCAACAATATTATGGCTATCATGTGCTACAGATGAAGCTAACGCCCCTTCCTTCAAGCCGAAGTTTTTTATAAAGGCTTTGGCAACCGGTGCTTCATTATAACGGTTGACAACAACCATTTTTAAAATGTCATTTTCAGGGTCACTGATGACGTTGCCGTTATCAATTTTAGGAGTAAAGAAAACCTTGTTTGTAATCAACTGGCCATCGAGTGCCTCTATTGCCAAAGGCGATGGTAGCGAGGATGCAGGGATCTCAAAGTCTGACGGTGATTTTTCAGCGCAGGAAAAATTATTGATCACATTTGACATTTGACTTTTCACTTTTGACTTCCCTTCTTCCGCTACCAACTCACCATCAATAAATGTTTTAACCACTTCAAAGTTTTCCAGGTCCTTAACTACTATGAAATCAGCAGCATCACCTTCTCTTAATGTTCCTACATCCAGCCTGTAATGCTGTACAGGATTAATGCAGGCGGCTTTTAGTATTTTAAAAATATCAATGCCTTTTGCTACCGCTCTTGCACATAGCTGGTTGATATGTCCCAAAACAAGACTATCGGGATGTTTATCATCGCTGCAAAACATCATTTGGTTCGGATAATCATGTAGCAGGTCGATCAATGCATCAAAATTCTTTGCAGCGCTGCCTTCACGGATGATAATTTTCATTCCGTTCTGCAATTTATCCAGCGCTTCTTCCCTGGTAAAGCATTCATGATCAGTAGTGATGCCTGCGGCGATATAGTTTTTTGCATCCTCACCTCTTAATCCCGGCGCATGACCATCAACCGGCTTTTGTAAATGATGCGCCGCTGCAATTTTTTTCATCACTTCTTCATCTTCATTCAGAACACCGGGAAAATTCATCATCTCACTGAGATATTTTATTTCCTTTCGTTGCAATAATTTTTCTACATCATTGGCATCAAGAACTGCCCCGGCTGTTTCAAATATAGTGGCCGGTACACAGCTCGGTGCTCCAAAATTGAATTTGAAAGGAACCGTCTTCCCGTTTTCTATCATAAACTCGACGCCCTCCATACCACAAACATTAGCTATTTCATGCGGATCGCTGACGGTGGCTACAGTACCATGTACAACAGCTAATCTTGCAAATTCTGACGGAACCAGCATAGAGCTTTCAATGTGAACATGGCTGTCGATGAAACCGGGGAGAATGAAGTTGCCGGGTGCAGGTTGCTGGTTGCCGGCATTTTGAATTGAAATAATCTTTCCGTTTTCGACGATAATTTCCGCCGGATAAATTTTTTGCTGGTGAATGTCAACAAGATTACCAGTTATAGAAAAAGACGACATAGCTATGTTGTTTGAATAGCTAAGATATGAAACCCCTAAATCCCCTAAAGGGACTTGCAAGAACACAGCCCGCTTTTCGACTATTTTGTAATTAGACGACGCTGAATTTCTTACCTGTTCTTCGGAACACCCCTCCAGCGGATGGAGGTTTAAGCGATCTTTCTTGTCCGTTCTTTCATCAATGCCATTACTTCTTCTTTGCTGCTAAACACGTTGTTGATGTTAACGATGTTGTCAGCCAGTTTATCATACCGTTTGGTCATGAGCCAGACAAAAATGTGGAGATAATGAATGCCGTCAAAAACAAAGACTTTCTGTTGCGCAAATTTGTCTTTGTTTTTCATAAACTCAACCGGTATTTCTGTATAATGAAGAGCAGGACGCAAATGATGTACAGCATGATAACCATCATTCCAGCAAATCTTGTTGTATTTGGTGTTGATGCAGTTGATGGTATTTTCTTCGGGGTTGTTGGGATCAATGAAGGCGTGCTGAGCCCAGTTGCCGAGCATCATCACCACACGGGCAAACAAAAAAGGAATAATAAAAATAAAAAGGGTTGCGTTCAGATTGACAAAACACATGGCAATGCAAAAAACAAAAAAGGACATTTCACCATAGGTAAGCCTGAGGTAAAACTTTTTTCTTTTTTTAGTAAACAAGTACATGAATGTATCCCTGAATCCTAAAAACAAAAATCGCAAAACGTATCGGATGAAACCCCGAAGGCTGTCCCTGTTATAAGACAGGGTGCTGCTGGCATCATCTTCCATATTGTTTTCTACATGGTGCATGGCCATGTGATGTACAAAATATGTTTCGGGTGTATGACCAAACAGTGGACAAACTCCCCAGATGATCCAGTTATAGATCCAGGTGTATCCTTTTTTAAACAACTTTCTGTGACTGATGCAGTGAAGCATCAGGCCAAAGCGACCTTTAAAATACATCTGCGAAACATAGAAATAGGGAATATAAACCAGCCACCAATACCAACCTTCTAATAATGGTGTATAGAGAATGATGGCAGCAGGTATTACTAAAATATGAATGGCAGTGAGCAGGTAAATAAAGGGAAGATCACGGGGGTCATTGATGTAGCGAAGCCAGAATTTATCGTACCAGTTGTATTTTTCTTTTGGTATATAAACCGGGTCTGTGATGGTGGTCAGATTCTTCATGAATATTTTAAAAATGATTGGCTATAAACTTTTTGACATGGGTAATAAATTACTTTTCAATTTCTTATCTCGTCAAAAACTTCGGAATGCGGTAAATCTACAGCTTTTCCCATCATTTAGACAGCTTTATTTGCAGCTACCCCTATTGTAAAAACGGTTAATAGTGGAATCTGGTATAACAAAAGATTATTTTAACAGCAGTTGAATTTGTCAAAAAAGATGAGCCGGGAATTTATTTCCCGGCTCATCTTTTATAGAGACTTAGCAATTACTTCCAGTGCCGATTAATTTTTTTCAATCTTCCGTACCTCAGTGGTGCCGCCTCCATTCAACGTCAGGTCCACAGGTTTGTTGGTTTTCCATGCACTTCTGGTAAAGTCGGGAATATCAACTGTTCTTGATTTTTTGCCAACAGACATACCACTCAAAGGAATAATAGAACTCCATGCAGCCGCATCATATACGTCCTGGTCAAGCGGCAGGCCATTACGCAGACAATCGATCAGCCGCCAGTCCATGATAAAATCCATACCGCCGTGTCCACCTACTTCCTTAGCTATCTCACCAATATGTTTTACAATCGGTGGGGTATATTTTTTATAAAGATCGTCCAGCTCTTCTTTTTTGATCCAGCTGTGACCAAATGCTATTCTTTCTGGTCCGGGGTATTTTTGGGCAACGCCCTTGGTACCACTCAGCGTGTGAAGTCTTGAGTAAGGGCGGAGTGTAGAAACATCATGCTGCAGCATAATGTTTTTGCCTTTATTGGTGCGGATAATGGTCGTATTCATATTGCCGCGATAAGGCTTATCGACAAACTCGTTAAAGAATGGATCTTTCGCTGCCATATCCTTTGCCATATTATTGAGCGTAAAATCATTGGTGCTCATGCTTACCAGGTGATCCATTTTATCACCGCGGTTGATATTCATGCATTGGGCAATGGGACCAAGGCCATGGGTAGGATAGAGGTTCCCATTGTGCTGGTAATTCTGTTTCAGCCGCCACATGTCGGCATAAGCATTTTTATTGAAAAGCCAGTCTTTACTCAGATCGTGAATATAAGCGCCTTCGCCTTGCACCAATTCACCAAACAATCCCTGGCGTGCCATATTCAATGTCAATAATTCGAAGAAATCATAGCAACAGTTTTCCAGCATCATGCAGTGTTGTTTTGTTTTCTCTGATGTTTCCACCAACTCCCACAGTTGATCGATGGATAAGCCGGCATTTACTTCCGTGGCGGCATGTTTTCCATTTTTCATGGCCATGATGGAAATAGGTGCATGCAGGTGCCAGGGAGTAACGTTGTATACAAGGTTGATGTCATTGCTTTCACACAAGGCTTTCCATCCTTCTTCGCCGCTGTATTCTTTTGCTTTGGGGCGGCCTCTTTTCTCCAGGTATTTTTGCATTTTTGTTACCCGGTCGGCATATTTATCGCAGAGGGCCACGATCTCCACGCCATCAATATAAGCTAAACGTTCTACGGCGCCGGTACCTCTTTGGCCTAAGCCAACTATACCAATGCGAACGGTTGGAATTTTTGGTGCGGCATAGCCACACATATTAAAACGTTGTTTACCGGATTCAAATTGGGAAGAGCGTTCCAGCTCTTCATCTGTTGTTGCTAAACTGCCTGCAAAAGAAGGAAGCCCGGTAGCGAGAAGGCCACCTCCAATGGATATACTGCGTAAAAATTTTCTGCGATTTGTAGACATGACGATGCAATTTTTTGTTGTCGCAAGTTCCTGAATTAATCAACGGTAAAATGGCAAAAAGGAAGATGGCGCAAACGGTTGAACGGGTGTTTGATGCTTTATCGTACCTGAAAAATCATTCTTCCAGCAATCCCGGCCTTCTTTCCTTTGTTCTTTTCAATGCTTCATCATGACGCCAGTCATCCACCTTTTTAGGATCACCACTTAATAATACATCCGGAACCTTCCAGCCGCGAAAATCAGCAGGTCGGGTATACACGGGTGGCGCTAATAGATTATCCTGGAAGGAGTCAAAAAGGGCAGAGGTTTCATCATTTAAAACACCGGGCAATAAACGTCCGATTGCATCTACCAGCACTGCGGCCGCCAGCTCACCACCACTTAATACATAATCACCAATAGAGATTTCTTTGGTGACAAAATGTTCCCGTATTCTTTCATCAATGCCTTTATAATGGCCGCAAATCATGATGATGTTTTCTTTTAATGATAGCGTGTTAGCAGTTTTTTGCGTCAATGTTTCGCCATCAGGAGTCAAAAAAATGATCTCATCATATTTCCGGTCTTTTGACAACTCTTCAATAGCATTGGTTAGCGGTTCGCACATCATAACCATGCCTGCGCCACCGCCATATTGGTAATCGTCAACCTGGCCCTGGTTATTAATGGCCCATTTGCGAAGATTATGAGTGTGCACTTCCAATAGTCCCTTGGCCTGCGCTCTTTTCATGATGCTGTGCTCAAAAGGGCTTTTCAATAATTCTGGTAAAACAGTAATGATATCTATTCGCATGAAGCCCCCAACCCCTAAAGGGGGGTATGGGATGCTTCAAAGATAAATGAAGAATGATGTATCAAGCGGAGCCGGGGCCACTAGTTGCATGTTATATCAATTTGCCTGGTAGAAGAATTTGTAGAAGGATCTTCTGCAATTACTTTTATTTTATAACTCTTACCGGCTTGTGCCGTAAAAGTTTGATCAAAGGCGTAATTCTTGGTAGCGGGATGGATATGTACATGCACTACCTCTGTGCCACCGCCATCATACACTTCTACATGAACCTGGTTGATATAGGCATTGTCGGCAATAGTTCCCTTAATATGAACTTCACCCGCAGGCAATACCGTATTATTGGTTGGAGAGCTAATAGTGATGGAGGGTGCATCCGTATCTTCCGCTTCGTCTTTGCTACAGCTCAAAAACAAAACACTCAATACGGAAATAAGCAGAGAATATTTCATAGTTAACGGCGATAAGATTTATAGCTCTAAAAATAGAAATAAAGGGGCAAACTCCAAAGCCGTAATTAATCTTCTAAAAACTCATCAAGGTCCCTTCTTTCTTTTTTGGTAGGCCTTCCAATTTTACTTTGACGCTTGCCGGTATGAAAACTGGCCGCCTGGAATTTTATCCGTTCCAATTCTTCCGGTGGTGTAACGTCAATGTAGTTTTTTATGGCCTCACTGTGAGCAGCTCTTTTTTCCAACAAGCCCGTGACTTTTATTCGCCAGCGTTTAGCGTCGGTTTTTACTTCATATTCGTCGCCGATCTTTACATGCCTGGCCGCTTTTACAGCCATACCTTCAAATTTTACTTTGCCCGTATCGCATGCCACAGCAGCCATGGTTCTTGTTTTAAAAAGCCGGATGGCCCAGAGGTATTTATCGAGGCGGAGTTTTTCCTTTTCCGGCATCTGCTAATTTTTTTCTTTTAAAAAGAAATTATGCTTTTTTGAGAGTCGTTCCGTTTCATCTTTTCTAAAACCGACAGAATAAAGCAAAGCTTCAGCCGATGCATTTCCTTTCAAGGACATACTATGGATATACTTAATCTCAGGGTAATTCTGTAAAATATAAGTTGTGAAGTGCGATACTACTTTTTTTGTAATCCCCTTTTTCCGAAGGGAAGGTTTTGTTGCAAATCCAATCCAGCATCGTTTATTGTTTTCAGCAAAAGTTTCCAAACTTAAATCGTAGAGATGAAGTATTCCTGCATACGCATCATGCCATTTAAAAAGCCAATCCTGCGATCCATGTTTGGGAGAAAACCTTCCATATTTTTCCAAATCATTCGCATATTGCTTTGCCGTTTCATAATGTTTGAACTTTTCATCGGTAAATAAAGAATCATCATTTTCAAACAGAAGGTATAGCTGCTGAAAGTTCTCAGGGGTCAACTTCTCAAAGGAGAGTTCATCGGTGTTATCAATGACGGGAAAATTAAAATATGGTTTTGAAACTTGCATAAAAAAAGATGAATCTTCTCAAAATTAAAAAACCTCACTCAAAGAAGTGAGGTTGATACTGTCGGATTCTAAAGTCTCTCCTTAGGGAGATTTAGAGGGTTTCCGAAAAATACTTATGGAAATAGGGTATTGTCTCTATCCCTTTATAGTAGTTTTCAATATTATATTTTTCATTCGGGCTATGCAGGTTGTCATTGTCCAGGCCAAAGCCCATAAAAACGATTTTTATACCCAATTCTTTTTCGAGAATAGAGCAAATAGGAATACTGCCTCCTCCGCGAACAGGAATTGGAGTTTTTCCAAAAGTGGTTTCTACAGCTTTCGATGCTGCTTTATAACCTTTACTATCGATCGGTGTCATATAAGGTTCTCCGCCGTGATGCAACTCAGCTTTTACTTCCACCGATTTGGGAGCAATGGATTTAAAATAACTTAATAGTTTTTCTGTCATTTTATCTGAAGATTGGTTAGGCACCAACCGTGCAGAAATTTTTGCATAGGCTTTGGAAGGCAACACTGTTTTAGCTCCTTCACCAGTGTATCCACCCCAGATGCCGTTTATTTCCAGTGTCGGGCGAATGCCGGTTCTTTCATACGTGGTATAACCTTTTTCGCCCCACAATTCTTTTATCCCTAGTTCCTGTTTATATTCTTTTTCATCAAAGGGAGCTTTATTGATTAAAGCTCTTTCTTCAGCACTTGCGACAACTACATCATCATAAAAGCCGGGTATGGTTACATGATTGTTTTCATCATGGCAACTGGCGATCATTTTCGCTAAAATAGTGATCGGGTTCGCAACAGCACCTCCGTACGTGCCACTATGCAGATCACGGTTAGCTCCGGTTACTTCTACCTGTATATAGCTTAAGCCACGTACCCCCGTATCCAGCGAAGGATTTTCCATACTTAACATAGCACTGTCGCTGATCAATATCACATCGGCCTTAAGTAATTCTTTATTCGCTGCAACAAACTTTCCCAGGTTGGGCGAGCCCACTTCTTCCTCACCTTCAATCAGGAATTTAATATTGGTGGACATGGTGTTTGTTTTCACCATCGTTTCCAATGCTTTTACATGCATAAAAAACTGGCCCTTATCATCCGCCGATCCACGGGCAAATACTTTTCCATCTTTGATTACAGGATCAAAGGGCCCACTATGCCAAAGCTCTAATGGTTCGGCTGGTTGCACATCATAATGTCCATATACCAAAACAGTTGGTTTGCCGGCATCAATGATTTTTTCACCAAATACAACAGGATGTCCGTCGGTCGCCATTACCTCAGCCTTGTCACAGCCTGCGGCCAGTAAATTTTGCTTTACCGCTTCAGCACATTTTTCCATATCAGCTTTGTGTTCGCTTTTGGCGCTTACAGAGGGTATTCGGAGCAGTTCTAGCATTTCATTTAAAAAACGGTCTTTATTTTTTTCCTGGTAATCTTTCCATGCTTGCATGACAAACAAATTTGAATATTTTGAAAAAGGCCACCCACCCGGTGGCGGGCAATAGGGGCGAAGATAAGGAGGATGGAAATAATAGCTGTCTTGCTAAGGAATAAGTCGGGCTGCTGGTGGGAGTGTACTAGTCCGCCGACTTCTTTTTGTTGTTCTTGATAGTATTTCTATTATTTCCTTCGTTAAGAGAAGATGTGGCTGCTTTTGTCACGGCCTTATTACCAAACCGGTCTTTGATATTATCAACAGCTTTATACAGGTTGAGCTTTTCCTCGTTGTTGTTAAATAAATTCATTTGCATGGTAAACGGAATCAGCTGGCTGAAGCGAACTCCCAGCAAACGAACAGGCTCACCTTTGCGATAAAGTTTGGTAAACAGGTCTTTTACTTTCGCAATTAATAGATCATCCAGGGAAGTATAATCAATGGTCTCTTGTCTCGATACCGTTTCAAAATCAGGGTAGCGGATCTTCACCGTGACACAACCGGTTAATTTTTCATCACTCCGAAGATCATAGGCGTTTTGCTCTGTCAATCGCACCAGTTCACTATGCAATGCCGGTATATCCGTTATATTTTCATGAAAGGTATTTTCCCGGCTCATACTTTTTTGCTCCCAATCTGTTTCAATTTCAGCAGAGCCGATGCCATGGGCTTTTTGCCAAAGCGAATGCCCCCAGCTGCCAACATATTTTTCCAGTAATTCGACAGGTGTCCTTGCAATATCTTCAATGGTATAGATGCCGAAATTTTTAAGCTGTTGTTCTGTCTGTTTCCCGACACCATTGATTTTTTCAATTTTTAAAGGCCACAGAAATTCTTTTTCTTTTCCATGCGGTACTTCCAGGAACCCATTGGGTTTGGCTTCATTGGTAGCGATCTTGCTGATAAATTTTGCCGAGGATAAACCGCAGGAAATGGGAAGCCCTGTTTCTTTAATCACCAGATCCCGCAATTCGCGGGTGTATTTACTGACATTAAAAAATTTATCCATCCCTGTAAGATCACAGTAAAACTCATCGATGGATGCTTTTTCAAACAAAGGGACTTTTGACGCTATAATGTCGGTAACCCAGCGGGAATATTTACTGTATTGTCCTCTCGTTCCTTGAAGCAAAATGGCATGCGGGCAGAGCTTCATGGCTGTACGCATAGGCATAGCTGAATGCACACCATATTTCCTTGCTTCGTAACTGCAGGTCGATACAACGCCGCGATCACTGGTACCACCTACAATGATTGGCTTTCCTTTTAAGGAAGGATTGTTGATGACCTCCACCGCCACAAAAAACGAGTCCAGATCAAAATGGGCAATATGACGAAGCTGTTCCGGCATTTTTCAAAGTTAGTTAATTGGAAAAAGGTCAATGGGGAAATTGGAAAATTTTGAAGATGAAGGCAGTTAACAATTTTTAAACTATTTTGGTTTTCGGATCAGGGAAGTTTGATCAATAAAAAGAAATTTCCCAATTCCAAAATTTCAAAATCTTTCTATGACCCTTGAATGGCTTAAAACAGGTATTGGCCCGCTGAAAGAACTAATTGCTTTTCTGAATAAAGAAGGTAAGACCACTGATATATTAAAACGGCAGGTTATCCGCGAACTTCGCAACAATCTCAATATTTTCCATAATGGATTTTTGAATAATGTGTCACAGGATACAATGATCGATATGCTGAGCAACGATTCGATCAAAGATGCTATTAAGGATAATTTCAAGTTTAAAAAATTAAAACCCGGTCGCATCGAGCCATATCATGTTTTTGACGAAAGAAATAAAAAATACACTGGTTGGGAAGCCGATAAACTGGTCGATAAAATTGACGAGAAAATAGAGGAGCTGAAAAATATAAAGAAGATGAATAACGGGAGTGTAGCGAATGTGAAGAACAATATTTCCCTGATGCTAAGCAATCTTTATTACAGGATGAAGCTACTGGCAGATTTTATCCGTTCAGATGTCAAATAAAATTATCGATACCGGTGTGCTCAGGCAATTTATTACAGCGGCTTATCCACTAAAAGGAGAAGAGTTGGAAAAACTTTTAACCGGCTGGCAGCCCTTTGAATGCAAACGTAAAACGATTTTAACGGCTGCGGGGGAAACGGAACGTTATCTTTATTTTGTAGTAGAGGGCATCCAGCGGGGATTTTATATTGGCAACGACAACCAGGAAGCAACCGTGGTGTTTACTTATCCCCCTTCTTTCTCCGGGTTGGCAGACTCCTTTCTTACTCAAACGCCATCCAAATATTTTATGGAAACGTTGACGGCCAGTAAGTTTCTGCGGATAACCTATAAGCAAATGGAAGAGTTGATGAACCAATACCCGAACATCCAGAAAATGATATTGTATCTGACAGGCTTTGTTTTGAAAGGAGTGCTGGAAAGACAGATCGAGCTGCAGTGTTTCAGTGCCGAAGAAAAATTTAGAAGCTTGTTAAAAAGAAGTCCGCATGTATTACAGATCATACCCCATAAGTACCTTGCATCCTATCTTGGTATTGATGCCACTACCTTTAGTAAGCTGATGAGTTCTGTACGTTTGTGAAACTGTGATTCTGAGCGTAAATCGAAGGATAAAAAATCTTTGGAAATACCAAGATTTTTCGGGAAGGCTCGTAGTAGGTTTGAGTAAAATTTACAGACATGCAAAAGTACAAGAGTACAGAATTGTTGGATCAGCTGCAGGCTGATGTTCGCAAACTGATATTAACAGCAACTTATTTCAAGACAATTGATCCTGCCGTTTTATTGCAACAACCTTTGCCGGGTAAATGGAGCATCATCGAGGTGCTGGAGCATCTTAACAGCTACAGCCGCTATTACTTATTGGCGATTGAAAAATCGTTGCTGGCGGATAAGCCCGCAACTGAACTGTTTAAACCCGGTTGGCTGGGCGATTATTTTACTAAGTTGATGAAGCCAAACGAAGACGGAACAGTTGCGAATAAAATGAAATCGCCCAAAGATCACCGGCCGCCAAAATTCCTCGACGCATTCCCGGTATTGAATTCTTTTTTAGAGCATCAGCACTATCTGCTGGAGTTGCTGGAGCAGGCCAAATCAAAAAATATCGGGAGTATTCGTATTTCAATAACCATTTCAAAATTTATTAAGCTGAAACTCGGGGATACATTCCGGTTTTTAATAGCCCATGAGCAACGGCATTTTGTCCAAATAGAAAATAACCTGGAGGCTTTAAAGCAGGTTAGCTCAAATAAATGTCCAGCAATCCTTCCGGTAATGTGACCAGCACTTGTTTTTTGCGATGGTCTATTTTTTCAAGAAAAGCATCATTCAAGGGTATCAATACCTCTTTGGATTCTATTTCGATGCGGCAAATTAGCTGGTGCGGTTGTTCTATCACTTCAAGAATAGTTCCGAGTTCATTTCCGTCATCAATAACGGTGTAGCCCAGTAAACTGGCAGGAGCAGATTTGGCAGCGAATTTTTTAAAATCAGCTTCTGTTAGCCATGCTTCTTTTTGTACAAGGTTCAACGCCGCTTCACGGGTCGTTATTCCCTCAAGGGAGAGATAAATTTCATTTTCGCTTTTTATTTTGGTAGCGGTAACGAACCAGGGAAGAAATGATTTTTTTTTCTCCTCAATGAAGATTGCTTGCAGATCTTTCAATGCTGTTTTTTTGCCCAGCTCATGCTGAAGTATAAGCTGGCCATTTACCCCAAAAGCGGCAACCAGTTTTCCTATTTTAAAGTATTCTGTCACGAATTACACGAATTAATACAAATAGATTTTGCCACGAACTGCATGAATTAATTAAAACAAATTAGTGTGATTCGTGCAATTCATGGGCGGTAAAAAAATCCCGTCCGCCAACTGGCGGACGGGATTCATGAACTTTCAGGACGGATTTGTCCCGTCGATTGACGGATTATTTATCCTTCACTGCCGCTCTCACCCTGTGTCTTTCTTTCAGGTCTGCGACCTGGCATAGGACGGCGGGTTCTTCTGCTGCGTGCAGCTTCTTCCTGGCGTTTTTTTACCTGTGCATCATGCTCTGTGCTCCAGGTTGTGAATTTTTGCATGGCTGTAGCATCATCAAACAATCCCAGGCTTACTCCGCGAAGAAGGTGTTTCAAATACAATACGCCTTTAAAGCTAAGGATACGGCGAACAGTATCAGTAGGTGTAGCACCTTTGTTCAACCACTCCAATGCTTTTTGACGATCCAGCTGGATAGTAGCAGGAACAGTCAGGGGATTGTAAGTACCTAATTTTTGGATGAATTTACCATCACGGGGGCTGCGTGAGTCAGCAACAACGATGAAATAGAAGGGTCTCTTTTTTGACCCGTGTCTTTGAAGACGGATTTTGGCTGCCATTTTAAATAGAAATTTATAGGCGTTAAATAATAATTGTTAAAACCGGCACTTCGACAAGTGCTCAGTTAACCGGAGCAGCGAAGATAAGAAGGCAGAGGGAAAATGGCAAAAGAAAGTACACTATTACATGGGCGGCTCTTAGCTCGTTAACTATAGTAAAGATTTCCTTTCAAGTGGGATACTGCCATGCATTTATAATCTTCGGGAAACTTGGTTTACAACTATTGACAACGAACAATCGATCGTGAATCACCTCCTCATACCCGGCATCATCTTTCCAAACATCCCCATCTTATTCATTCCCTTCATCATATCCCGCATTTGTTCAAACTGCTTCATAAAGGCATTTACTTCGCTGATATCCTTGCCGGCGCCTTTTGCAATGCGTTTGCGGCGGCTTCCATCAATTAGGTCCGGGTCAGCTCTTTCGGCGGGAGTCATCGAGTTGATCATAGCCTCAATGCCTTTGAAAGAGTCGTTATTGATATCGATATCTTTTATTTTGCTGCCGACGCCAGGCACCATGCCCAACAGATCTTTCATGTTTCCCATTTTTTTGATCTGTTCGAGTTGCATTTTAAAGTCGGCAAAGTCAAACTTGTTTTTGCGGATCTTACTTTCCAACTTTTTAGCCTGTTCTTCGTCAAACTGCTCCTGCGCTTTTTCGACAAGGCTGGTAATATCGCCCATGCCCAGGATACGCTGTGCCATCCTTTCGGGATAGAACACGTCCAGGGTATCCATTTTTTCACCGGCACTCGTGAATTTGATGGGCTTATTAACCGTGTATTTGATTGAGATGGCTGCACCACCACGGGTGTCACCGTCCAGCTTTGTCAATACTACACCAGTGAAGTCAAGTCGGTCATTAAAAGCCTTAGCAGTGTTAACAGCATCCTGCCCTGTCATACTATCCACCACAAATAAAATTTCCTGTGGGTTTACAGCATTGCGGATATTGGCAACTTCAGTCATCATGACTTCGTCAATGGCTAAACGACCGGCCGTATCTATGATAACTACGTTTTTATTTTTACTCTTTGCTTCTTTGACTGCATTCTGTGCAATGGCAACCGCGTCTTTGTTTTCCAGCTCTACATGCACATCCACTTTGATCTGTTCACCCAACACTCTCAATTGCTCCATCGCGGCGGGGCGATAGATATCGGCGGCAACAAGAAGTGGTGACAAGCCTTTCCTGGTTTTAAGATAATTGGCCAGCTTACCGCTGAAAGTGGTTTTACCACTACCCTGGAGACCTGCAATCAGGATTACGGCAGGATTGCCTTTTGCGTTAAACACGGCTTCCTGTCCACCCATCAGTTCCGCCAATTCATCTTTCACGATTTTCGTCATCAACTGGCCCGGGCTAATGGCATTTATAACCTTTTCCCCAATGGCTTTGTCCTTTATCTTATCTGTAAATTCTTTGGCTATTTTGTAGTTGACATCAGCATCCACCAATGCACGGCGGATTTCTTTTACAGTTGTAGCCACGTTTAGCTCGGTGATCCGGGCCTGGCCTTTCAGGTTTTTAAAGGCGCTTTCTAATTTATCCTGCAGATTATTAAACATTGTCGCTATTTCATTTTCTCTGCCACCCTGAGCTTGACGAAGGGAGCATTATTTTATTTAATCAGGCTTCGGTGAGCTCAGCCCAATAAAACAAAAAGTGAACATCATGTTCACTTTTTAAAGAATTGCAAAGATAAGTAGTGTAAAAGTTATATCATACGCCTAAATAAGTTCTTAAAAGATTAATTCGATTGGTGGTTCTGAGTTTGGTGATTGCCTTGTCTTTAATCTGGCGGACCCTTTCCCTTGTCAGGTTAAATCTTTCACCGATATCCTCCAGGCTCATCGGGTGATCTACTCCAATTCCAAAGAAATAGCAAATCACTTCTTTTTGTCTCTCCGTAAGGGTTTTAAGGGAGCGGTCTATCTCGGTTTTTAACGATTGGGTATGATCCAGGTCGCTATCGGTTTTTTCCGCATTGGGATTTTCCAGTACGTCCAGCAAAGTGCCATCTTCGCCTTCAGAAATTGGCGTATCCATACTCACATGACGGGATGAGATGCTGAGTGAAGCTGATACTTCGTCGAGGTCCATTTCAAGCAATTCGGCCAGCTCTTCTGCTGATGGCTCTCTTTCAAATTGTTGTTCCAACTGGGAAAAAGCTTTCTGAACCTTGTTGGTAAGGCCCACTTTATTAAGCGGCAGGCGAACGATCCGGGATTGCTCGGCCAAAGCCTGTAAAATGCTTTGACGGATCCACCAAACCGCATACGAGATAAATTTAAAACCGCGGGTTTCATCAAACCTTTGTGCAGCCTTGATAAGCCCGAGATTTCCTTCGTTGATCAGGTCAGGCAAAGACAAGCCCTGATTTTGATACTGTTTTGCAACAGATACCACGAAACGAAGATTAGCTTTTGTAAGACGATCGAGTGATTTTTGGCATCCCTGGCGGATAAGAGCGGCAAGCCTTACTTCTTCATCGGAGGAGATTAATTCGACCTTGCCTATCTCCTGGAGGTACTTTTCCAGACTTTGAGACTCACGATTCGTGATAGACTTCGTGATCTTCAATTGGCGCATACTCATAGGTATTGGGTTTTAGTGGGTTATTTTAAGGGTTATTGATCTTGTTTTGGTTTTTAGCCTCTAAAAATACCCATCTCAATGATCTTTCTGATCTTCAGAAAACATTGGATGTCAGAGCAATTTAAGAATTAACTTAATATACTCCAAAAAAATTACCTTCCTTTTAACGGTTTTTCATTCCTTTTATTTTACATATAAAAATCTCCGGCCTTTGATTCGCCAAAAAAATTAAAAAGAAATTAGTTTAATGCGACGATTTATTATTTATTATTGCAGCCACAGATATTATTTTTTGAAAAAATGAGCAAGCAATTATATACGTTAGAGTTCCCGGTTAGGTGTTCACCGACTATACTTTATGAATTTCTTTCAACACCTGCAGGTCTTGGAGAGTGGTTCGCGGACAAAGTAGATGAGCGGGACAATATTTTTTATTTTGGCTGGAATGGAAATTTTGAAAAGGCTGAAGTGCTGGAAAGCGAGGAGGAAAAGCATATTCGTTTTCGCTGGCTGGATGCTCCCAAAAATGAATTTTTTGAATTCAGTATAGAAAAATCGGAAATAACCAATCAAACCATTTTGGTGGTTAAAGATTTTGCTGAGAAAAAAGATATCAAGGACCAAAGCCTTTTATGGGATCACCAGGTGAAAGACCTGTTCCATCGTCTTGGTAACTAACCGGCCGCCAGCATAGTAATTAACTGGTCGAAGGTTTGCGCCAGGTTTTTTTCTGCATCATTCGATTGCTCTACCGGGAGTTTCTTCGATAATTTAATGAACGAGCTTTGCCGGATCAGGGCTTCGAACCCCGTTTTGTTTAGATCATTAAGCGATAAGTAATTGTCCGGATCAAAATGATGCTCCCAGGGATCAGCGTTTATACAGGTAAAAAAATTCCGGGCTTGAAGTTCTTCAAATGACTCGATGATTTGCTTTTCAAACTCCGTTTTATAAGTTCCGGACAATTGAAGGGTAGTGCTAAAAAAATTACCCCACCAAAAAAATGAGCGGATTGCAAAAACGTTTTCCCTGTTAAAAAATCTTGGATAATCTAAAATGAGATAAGGCAGGCCCTTATAATTTTCGCCTTTTGATATTTTAGGAGTAGTATTTATTTCCTGAGGAAAGCGATGTTGAAATTGATCAAACGTGTGCTGTTGTTGGGTTTGCAGGGATGCTAACATGATCTTTATTTTTTCGATAACGCGGTTCTTTGTTAAAATCCAATCAGTCCTGCATACCAATGCCTCCTCCTCTGTTGAAAGCCTTATTTTTGCCGTATCCATAACTTAAAGTTAAGTGTTCAAAAAGTTAGATAAGCTTATTGTCAAAGCCTTCATCGGTCCATTTATCGCCACCTTTTTTATTACCCTGCTGGTGTTGGTCATGCAGTTCTTTTGGCTATACATTGATGACTTTGTCGGAAAGGGCTTAGGCATTGACATCGTTTTAAAGTTTATCTGGTATCAAAGCGCCGTACTCATTCCACTTGCTTTGCCTCTGGCCATATTACTTTCTTCTTTAATGACATTCGGCAGCCTTGGCGAAAGTTTTGAACTGGTGGCGATCAAATCCGCCGGTATTTCGCTGTTGCGGTTTATGCGCCCCTTATTTATTATTTCACTGTTTGTAAGTGGCATCGCTTTTCTATTTTCCAACTATGTGATCCCGGTAGCCTTTCTCAAATCACGAACATTATTGACTGACATTGTATATGCCAAACCTGCTTTTGATTTAAAGGAGGGTGTCTTTTATGACCGGATCAATGGCTTTGCTATAAAGATTGGGAAAAAGGAAGCCAATGACAGCATCATCCGTGATGTAATCGTTTACGAACAGGGAAATCCGGTACAGGATAATTTTATTATTGCCAAAAGTGGTGTAATGCGGGTAACAGAAGATAAACGTTACCTGGAATTCAACCTTAAGGATGGCTGGCGTTATGAGGAAAGAGGTAATAACTACAACGCAAAGAGCGATTATATCAGGCTGGGATTTAAAGAATTTAAAAAGCAATTTGATTTAAGTTCATTTCAATTTGTACAAACCAATGACAGCGTCAATAAAAACAACGAAAGGGTTTACAGCATGCGGCAATTGAATATTGCCATCGACTCACTAACGAAGGAAAATAAAAAGATAAGAAAACAACTGGACGAGTCTATCGTACTGTCTGCATTAAAGTTTTCAAAATACCTTGATAGCACGAGTACTAAAAAGTCAAAAGAGCCAGACAGTCTTTTTAGAGTTGCAAAAACATTTGATGACCTGATTCCCGACTCAGCCAATTATGCAGTGCACCAGGGAGCTATTAACCAGGTAACTTCCCTAAACTCAAGTATCGCCAATCGAAAATTGATAATGAACGATAAAGAAAAGGTTTTACGAAAGCATAAGATTGAATGGCATCGTAAAATTGTTTTATCGATGGCCTGCATAATACTTTTTTTGATTGGCGCACCGCTGGGATCCATTATTCGCAAGGGTGGGTTAGGTACGCCATTGATTGCAGCGATTAGTTTTTTCATGGTGTTTTATTTCTCCACCACAGTAGGTGAAAAGTTTGCTAAGGAAGACTCACTTACACCATTTGCGGGCATGTGGCTGGCGGCTTTTATTTTAGTGCCTATCGGTGTATTTCTTACTTACAAAGCCATGAGAGATTCCCAATTATTCAATAAAGAGTGGTATTACCGGATGGCTAAATCGTTTCGTGGATTTATCGGACGTATTCAGTCGGCTGCGAAAAAAAAGGTGAGGGAAGCATAAGTATTATTTGCTTGTAGAAAGGTGTCCATCATGAACATGCGTTTACTACCTGGCAGAAAAGATTTTATGTTTGCACCGAAAGAGTTTTTAATCTTTGCAAGGCGACATTGGTTGAGCCATGTGAAAGAACGTTTTGAATAATTTCTCCTCTTGAAAACAGCTAATCAAAATTTGCGGGTTCAAAAATGGGTAGCTGCTATTTCAGTATTGCTGCTGCTGGCAAAATTTGTTGCCTGGTACTTTACAAATTCTGTTTCTATTCTTACCGATGCAATGGAGAGTATTGTAAATGTAGCCGCAGGTTTTATTGGGCTGTATAGTCTGTTTGTGGCAGCGAAGCCCAGGGACAGGGATCATCCTTACGGACATGGTAAAGCAGAGTTTTTGTCAGCCGCTATTGAGGGAACCATGATATTGATAGCCGGTGTTGTGATCATTTACCAGGCAATCAAACAGCTTATTTATCCGGTTGTCTTGCATAAACTGGACCTGGGCATCGGGCTGGTAGCAGCTACGGCTGTTATTAATTTCATAACTGCTTTTGTCTGTCTCCGCATCGGCAGGGCCAATAACTCCCTGGCATTAATAGCGAGCGGAAAGCATTTACAGAGTGACGCGTGGTCGACAGCCGGGATTGTTGCTGCACTCATTATCATGCATTTTACCGGCTTGCTATGGATAGATAGCGTGGTCGCCATCGGCATTGCGATTTTTATTATCGTTACCGGCTACGGTATCATCCGCCGGTCCATTGCCGGCATCATGGATGAGGCGGATGAGAAACTCTTATCGGAAATGGTCGAATTGCTGAATAGTAACCGGCAGAAAAACTGGATCGATCTTCATAATCTTCGTGTAATAAAATATGGAGCTGTACTGCATATTGATTGCCATCTTACCGTTCCCTGGTATCTGAATGTACACGAGGCACATCTGGAAATTGATAAATTGTCAGAACTTGTGAAACAAAAATTTGGCGAATCTGTTGAATTAATGGTCCATGCGGATGATTGTTTATCGTTTCAATGCCATATTTGTAATAAAACTGATTGCCAGGTGAGGCAACATCGGTTTGAAAAAAGCATTGAGTGGACACTGGAAAATATATCTCAGAATAAAAAACATCAGTTAAAGGAGTATAAACATGAAAACATCGACAACCTGGAAACATGACCATGCATTTGAAAGCAAGCTGGAACAAAACGTATTTAGTATTGATGGAAACAGGAAGGAAGGGCCCAATCCCAAGGCCTTGCTTTTATCGGCAATAGCCGCCTGTTCAGGTATAGATGTTGTTGATATTTTGGAAAAAATGAGAGTAGAATTTTCAGATCTTACCATTGATGTGGAAACGGAACAAACCACCGAGCACCCGAGGGTATTCAAAGATATTTGGGTGACTTATAAAATAAAAACAGCAGAAAAAAATGAAGATAAAGTGAAGAAAGCAATAGACCTGTCGTTGGAAAAATATTGTGGTGTGTCAGCCATGTTGAAGAAAAATTCGCCAATTCATTATAAATTGGAGTTATTGAACTAGAATTATGTTATCCAAAAAATCACAGTATGCCTTTAAGGCCCTAACCTACTTAGCAGAGCGATTTGATAAAGGGCCTGTGCTCATTTCCGAAATTGCTAAAAAGAAAAAGATTCCGTTAAAATTCCTGGAAAACATCCTGCTGGAACTGAAGAAAGCTGATATACTGGACAGCAAAAAAGGAAAGGGTGGGGGGTATTTTCTAAAGACACATCCTTCCAAAGTAAAGGTAGCTACTGTGGTCCGGCTTATCAATGGTCCCATCGCTATGTTACCATGCGTAAGTCTTTATTTCTATGAGCGTTGTAAAAATTGCAATGAGACAAGTTGTGGGCTTCACGACATGATGATAGAGGTTCGGGACGCAACATTAAATATCCTGGAAAATCGCACTTTGAGTGACCTCGTGGTCTAAATAATCAATTCTTTTTTGACAAACGATAGTTAGCAGGATCGTTTGCGTATTTTTAGTCTACAAACTTGGTGGGCTTTGTATTTGTCCTTATTTTTGTTTTCACTAAATTTTTTATTTTATGTCATTACGTTTAGGGGATGTTGCTCCCAACTTTAAAGCACAAACGACAGAAGGAGAAATTGATTTCTATGAGTATCTCGGTAATGGATGGGGTATTTTATTTTCACACCCGGCTGATTTCACTCCCGTTTGCACGACTGAACTTGGAAAGACAGCGTTGTTGCAGGAAGAGTTTGCTAAGCGTAATGTAAAAGTATTGGCAGTAAGCGTAGATCCATTGGATAAGCATTTCGAGTGGAGAAATGATATTAACGAAACACAGAATTGCTCTGTTGGTTTTCCAATCATTGCTGACGAAGACAGAACTGTTGCTACTTTGTATGATATGATTCATCCCAATGCTTCAGCAACGGCCACTGTTCGTTCCCTGTTTGTTATTGGCCCGGATAAGCTGGTAAAGCTGATGATCACTTATCCCGCTTCTACAGGAAGAAACTTCAATGAAGTGCTTCGTGTGGTTGACTCCTTGCAGTTGACAGCTGGTTATAGTGTAGCTACTCCAGCTGATTGGAACGGTGGTGAAGATGTAATTGTAGTGCCGGCTGTATCTACAGAAGATGCTATAAAGAAATTCCCTAAAGGAGTGAAGATTGTAAAACCCTACCTGCGTTATACACCGCAGCCAAATTTATAATTGGAAAGAATGCTAACCCCCGAACAAATATCGGAGATTGAGAAGAGCTCTTTGCCGGAAGCAATAGGCCTGGTCGCTGACTTGTTTCCTGGCAAAGTGGTCTTTTCGTCGTCCCTCGGGCAGGAGGACCAGGTATTGACGGATGTTATTTTTAAAAATAATATACCGGTTGAAGTATTTACGATTGATACTGGTCGTCTCTTCAATGAAACGTATGAGCTATTGGATAAAACAACCGCCCGGTACAAAAAGCCGATAAAAGTTTATTTTCCGGAGGCAAGTGATGTAGAGGAATTTGTTGTTACAAAAGGGATCAATAGCTTTTATGAGTCGGTGGAAAACAGGAAAGAATGTTGTCATATCCGGAAAGTGATCCCATTGAACCGGGCTTTGAAAGGAGCTAAGGTCTGGATCACTGGACTTCGTGCCGACCAGTCCAATAACAGGAAGGATATGCCAATGATAGAATGGTCGGAAGAAAAACAATTGTATAAGTTCAATCCGTTGATCAATTGGACTTATGATGACGTAATGGCTTATATCAAAGAGCACTATGTGCCTTATAATACATTACATGATAAAGGATTTATCAGTATTGGTTGCGCACCTTGCACAAGAGCAATCGAGCCGGGTGAAGATGCAAGAGCAGGACGCTGGTGGTGGGAAACATCACAGAAAGAATGTGGTTTGCATGCAAACATAGTGAAAGCTAGTTAATTTTTTTTGCTATAGAAGTCTACTGAATGAGTAGACATTAAAGAAAGAAGTATGAATAATTATCAATTGGATTACCTGCAACAGCTGGAAGCGGAGAGCATCCATATTTTCCGTGAAGTTGTTGCGCAATTTGAAAGGCCTGCGCTGCTTTTTAGTGGTGGAAAAGATTCGATCACGCTAGTGCACCTGGCTAAAAAAGCCTTTGCCCCCGGAAAAATTCCTTTTCCTTTGGTGCATATCGATACCGGTCACAACTTTCCGGAAGCCCTGGAGTTTCGGGATGAGCTGGCCAAAGAGGTAAATGCCACTCTCGTGGTAAGAAAAGTGGAAGACACAATCAAACAGAAAAATCTTACTGAGCCTAAAGGAAAATTTGCCAGCCGTAATTGGTTACAGACACATACATTACTGGATACAATCGAGGAATTTAAATTCGATGCTTGTATCGGTGGTGCCCGTCGTGATGAAGAAAAAGCAAGGGCTAAAGAAAGGATCTTTTCTGTCCGTGATGAATTTGGACAATGGGATCCAAAACTGCAAAGACCTGAGCTCTGGAACATTTATAATGGTCGCATACATAAAGGCGAGAATGTACGGGTGTTCCCAATCAGCAATTGGACAGAATTAGATATCTGGAATTATATCCGCAAAGAAAACATCGCTTTGCCATCTATTTATTTTGCTCACGAAAGAGAAGTGATAGAACATGAAGGACAGCTGGTAGCTGTTTCTGACTTCATTGAAATTGAAGAATCGGATGTGATCCTCAAAAAACAGGTTCGTTATCGTACTGTTGGTGACATGACTTGTACGGCCGCCGTGGAATCGAAAGCCACAACGCTGGATGAAGTGATCAATGAGATTATCTCAACACGTATCAGCGAAAGGGGTGAAACCAGGATCGACGATAAAGTGACAGAAGCTGCCATGGAAGACAGGAAGAAAAACGGATATTTTTAATCACGTTGCTCACAAGCAAAATTCTAAACAAAAACTACGGTAATGGACTTACTTAGATTTATAACAGCAGGAAGTGTTGATGATGGCAAGAGTACATTGATTGGTCGTTTGCTGTACGACAGTAAAAATATTTTGGTTGATCAACTGGAAGCTTTGGAGAAATCAACAAAGAACAGAACAGACGGTTCGGTTGATTTGGCCTTATTGACAGATGGTCTTCGTGCAGAAAGAGAGCAGGGTATTACGATCGATGTTGCCTATCGCTATTTTACTACACCTAAAAGAAAATTTATTATAGCCGATGCACCGGGTCACGTACAGTACACTCGTAATATGATCACCGGCGCTTCCAATGCTAACCTGATCATTATTTTGATCGATGCAAGGCAAGGTGTGGTAGAGCAAACCCGTCGCCATTCTATCATTGCGTCTCTGTTGAAAATTCCCCATGTGGTTATTGCTATCAACAAGATGGACCTGGTAGAATATTCGCAGGATGTTTTTAACAACATCGTCATTGATTATGCCGATGTAGCCAAACAACTTGGCTTAACAGATATTACTTATATACCTATCAGTGCGTTGAATGGTGATAACATAGTGGACAGGTCTGAACGCATCGACTGGTATGAAGGCAAGCCGTTACTGGAATTTTTAGAAAATATCGAAATCAATCATGATATTAATTTGGAAGATGCCCGTTTCCAGGTGCAATTTGTAATCAGGCCGCAAACAGAAGAGTTGCATGATTACAGAGGTTATGCCGGAAAAGTGACTAGTGGTGTTTACAGAACAGGTGATAAAGTAAAAGTACTGCCTGCCGGCATCGAGACAACAATCAGCAAATTAGAAGTGGGAGGAGAAGAAGTAAGTGAAGTGTTTGCTCCGCAAAGCGTCACTATTCAACTGGCTGATGACATTGATATCAGCCGTGGCGATGCTATTGCAAAAGTTGATAACCTGCCACAGGTGAGCAACGAACTGGAGGTGTTATTGTGTTGGATGGATGATAAGCCTTTGCAAAGCGGAAATAAATATTACTTACAACATAATAGTCGTCTTGTAAAGGCGGTGGTGAAGAAAATTGATTACAAGCTCGACGTAAATACGCTACAACAGCAGCCTGTTGAAGGTAACGTGAAGCTGAACGAAGTAGTGAAGGCGACTATCAAAACAGCATCTGCGCTTGTTTATGATGCATATGATAAGCTCAATGTAAACGGCAGTGCTATATTAATTGACGAAACAGGCAATAGTACTGTGGCGGCGGTTTTATTGAAGTGAGTATAAAAAACAAAGTGAGATTATGAACAAGGAACAATCAACTGGAAAAGTGATCATCGCAGGCGCCGGTCCTGGTGATGCGGAGTTGATTACCGTTAAGCTTCAGAAAAAACTGGCTGAAGCTGATGTAATATTGGCTGACAGGCTGGTAAATCCTGAGATCATTGATTTATATGCCCGCAAAGATGTATTGGCGTTGATGACAGGAAAACAGGGTTATCATGATGGGTCAGTGGCGCAGGAAGATATTAATAAGTTGTTGGTCAATCACGCCAAAAATGGTAAAACCGTATTGCGGTTGAAGGGTGGCGATGTAGCTTTTTTCAGTAATGTGCTGGATGAACTGATGGCCTTGCAAGAGAATGATGTGCCCTACGAAATTATCCCTGGCATCACTGCGGCTTCGGGTGTTTCTGCTTATGCGGGAATTCCGCTTACCGCAAGAGGTTATGCAAAGGCTGTGCAGTTCATCACCTTCAATCCCTGCAGCCATTATAGTCCTGAGAAATGGAAAACATGGGCTAACACCCAGGATACATTAGTATTCTACATGGGAGCCAGGAATCTTTCTAATTTATCCGAACTATTGTTGCGTTATTCAAAAAAACCATTTACGCCATTAGCAGTGATCGAGCAGGCGACGACCGAGCATCAACGTGTTCATATTTCAACTTTAACAAACTGTGTAATAGATTTTGCCAATAAAAAATTCAGTTCACCTTCACTGGTAATTGTCGGTGATGTGGTGATGTTGCACAACGATTATAAGTGGTTTGCAGCAGGTAAAGAAGGATCTGTTTTTAATCAATTGGTTACCGTAAAATGATAAGCTGCTATGCTGGGAGAAGTAAAACTAAAACAACTACACGAACTGATTGATAGCTATTCAAAGGAAGAGCTTATCTGGATCAATGGATATTTGTCTGGCATCGTAGCCAATGGCAAGGCACATGCTACGCCTCAGGTAAATGGGCATGAAGCGAAACCTGTCACTACAAAAAAAGTCACCCTTGCTTTTGGTACCGAAACAGGCAATGCAAAAAGGTTGTCGACACATTTGGCAGCCGTAGCCAAGAAAAAAGGAGTAAATGCAAAACTGATTGGACTGGATCAATACCGCCTTACAGATTTGCCAAAAGAAGATTATTTTTTTGTAGTGATCAGTACACAGGGCGAAGGTGAACCGCCAATCCCTGCAAAGAAATTCTATGATCATATTCATGAGTCGGCGCTGGATCTCTCCCATCTTAAGTTCAGCGTATTGGCTTTAGGTGATACATCTTACCCAATGTTCTGCAAAACCGGTGAAGATGTGGATGCGCAGTTCAGCAAGTTTGGAGCTAAAAGAGTAGTGCCGCTACAGAAATGTGATGTGGACTATGAAGAAGATGCTCAACAATGGTTCGATAAAGTGTTGGCAATTTTAGATGAACAACCGGCAGCTGCGCCTGCGCCAGTGGTTGCGCCCGCTGCTGCAAAAAAACCAGCCGGAAAAAAATATTATAACGGAACCATCCTGGCAAACATCAACCTAAACGACCAGGGTTCCAATAAGAAAACTTATCATATCGAAATAGGAACCGATGAACCTATCGAATATGAGCCGGGTGATACCATCGGTATCATTCCCCGCAACAGGGAGGATGTTGTAAACAGGATCATTTCATTGACAGGCATAGATGAAACCCTTGTCGTTGAAACAACCAAGGTAAAAGCAACGGTAAAAGAATTGCTCTCTCAGCATCTCAATATCTGTTACCTGCTTACATCTACGATAAAAAAATATGCAGCCATTATACAACAAGAAATTCCAGATACAAGAATGGACCTTGTTGACCTGTTGCGCATTTACCCGGTAAAAGATGCAACGCAATTCCTGGAAGTGATAAAGATATTAATGCCGATTGCGCCAAGATTGTATTCGATTGCTTCCTCACCAAATGGACATGGCAATACCGAAGTGCACATTACGGTAGCGAGAGATCGTTTCCTGGCATTGGATGAGCAACGGTACGGATTATGCAGCGAGTTTCTCGGCGACCAGCCTGTTAATTCATCCCTGACTTTTTATGTACACAAGGATAAGAATTTCAAATTACCGGCACCTGATAAGGATATTATTATGATTGGGCCTGGTACGGGTGCGGCTCCGTTCAGAGCATTTTTAGCTGAGCGGGATGCAACAGGCGCATCCGGAAGAAACTGGTTTTTCTTCGGGGAGCAGCACTTTATCACAGACTTTTTATACCAGACCGAAATTCAGAATTATGTGGAGACCGGAGTGTTGCACAATTTAGACCTTGCTTTTTCGAGAGATCAGCAGGAAAAAATTTATGTACAACATCGCATGTTAGAAAAGGCTCAGGAGCTTTATCAATGGATTGACAATGGAGCGTCTGTTTATATCAGTGGTACAAAAGACCCGATGAGT
The DNA here is from genome assembly GCF_029360765.1 of Terrimonas pollutisoli. GTDB lineage: Bacteria > Bacteroidota > Bacteroidia > Chitinophagales > Chitinophagaceae > Terrimonas_B > Terrimonas_B pollutisoli. Next base: position 260,959 of record NZ_JARKNA010000002.1, read on the forward strand.
AAAGATGTTGAACATACTTTATTACAGATAATAGGCGAGCAGGGCAAGAAAAGTGGGGACGAAGCCAAGAAGTATTTAGAGCAATTGAAGAAGGAAGGAAGATTTGAAAAAGATGTGTATTAGACCCTCCCGATCCCGATGAAATGTCGGGGCCACCAATACGCAGCCCTTACTCTTCTGAGAGGGTGATGGGATATAAAATGTGAGTATTAATAATTTGAAGGTGTCAAATATTTTTTAATTATTTCTGGGTTTTAGATTTCCGATTAGGAAAAGTAGTTGCAAAATTCAGAGTCTAAAAGCCCCTTTAGGGGTATGGGGTTTATGAGCGATAAAACTAACTTATCACCAGTTGAAAGAATAAAGACAGCAAGTAAAGGCCTTCGTGGTACATTGAAGGAAAGCCTTACCGATGCTATAACCGGTGCCTTGCGTGAAGATGATCAGTCACTGATTAAATTTCACGGGATGTACCAGCAGGACGACCGTGACAGAAGGGAGGAGAGAAGTGCGAAAAAGCTGGAATGGCTCTATTCGTATATGATCAGGCTGCGTTTGCCCGGTGGATTTTTGACTCCTGAGCAGTGGATTGGCTTGCATCATATCGCCGGCGAACATTCAACCGGTACCATAAAAATTACGACAAGACAAACGGTCCAATTACACGGCATCCTGAAATCCCATATCAGGCCTACAATACAATCGTTTAATACACTGCATCTCGATTCTATTGCTGCCTGCGGCGATGTCAACCGCAATGTAACCTGCAGTGCGCATCCGAAAGAATCAGCTATTCATGAGGAAGTGTTTAAATATGCAGATAAAATCAGCACATTGGCTCTTCCGAAAACAAGAGCTTATTATGAAGTATGGCTGGGCGAAGAAAAAATAGCCGACAAAAACGAAGAGGATCCGCTATACCAGGAAAGATATTTACCGCGGAAATTTAAGATAGGGATCGCTATCCCGCCCAATAATGATGTCGATGTATTGACCAATGACCTTGGCCTGATCGCCATCATAGAAAATAATAAACTCATTGGGTTCAATATTGCTGCCGGCGGTGGCCTTAGTGCTACACACGGCAATCCGCATACTTATCCCAGGCTGGCTTCTGTATTAGGTTTTGTTGATACAGAAAAAGTGTTGAAGGCGGTGTATGAGGTCATGACTATACAAAGAGATCATGGCAACAGGAGTGATCGAAAACTGGCCCGCTTGAAGTATACTATTGACAGATGTGGAGTGGACGGATTCAGGGAAGAGTTGGAAAAACGCTGTGGGTTTAAGCTGGAGCCGACAAAGCCTTACGAGTTTACTTCTAGAAAAGATCATTATGGCTGGCGTCAAAATCATGAAGGAAATTGGTTCTATACTGTATTTGTAGAAAATGGAAGAGTATTAGACGATGAAAAGGCGCCGCTGAAGACTGCGTTGCTTGAAGTGGCAAAAATCGGAAAAGCAAACTTCCGGTTTACCGGCAATCAAAATGTGATCATCAGTGACGTAGCCGAAAAAGATAAACAGGCAATTGAAGATATTTTGAACAATTTCGGAATCATTGAACATACTGATAAGGCCGGTGTGTTAAGAAAAAATGCAATTGCCTGTGTGGCTTTTAATACCTGTCCACTGGCATTGGCAGAGGCTCAACGTTATTTACCAACATTGATTGACAAAATTGAGCCGCTACTCGAAAAATATTCTTTGCAAAACGAAGAAATTGTTTTGCGAATGACGGGATGTCCAAATGGCTGCGGACGTTCTCCTGCCGCCGAGATAGGATTTGTTGGAACAGCGTATGGGCATTATAATTTGCACATTGGTGGTGACAGGTTGGGTGAAAGATTGAACAAGGTATATAAAGATCATTTGAATGAAGGACAAATACTGGAGACATTGGATGAGTTATTAGGAGTATACGCGGCCGAAAGAAAGAATGGGGAAACATTTGGTGATTTTTCATACCGCAAGTGGATACATGCCAATTAGTAAATTGACCATATCGGTTTCGTTTTTACTGATAGTGACTGGTGCGAAGGCTCAATCAGGGTTTAATAAACATATAAGTTGGTGGCCTGCTTATTATTTGAAATATTCCATCAGCAAAAGGTGGCAGCTGAACACTGATGTACAGGCGAGAAATTTTGCAAACCAACCATTGGTGAGCCTGGTTGCTGTTCGGACAGGAGTACATTACCGGCTGAATAACCAATGGATAGTTGGAGGAGGTGTTGCCTGGTTTCATCAAAAGCAAATTGAAACCATTGGCAAAGAAACGGTGAGTGATGAACTAAGACTATGGGAAGAGATACGCCATGAAGCTAAACTTAATAAGTGGCAATTGGCTAATCAGTTCAGAACTGAACAACGGCATTGGACAAATCGGGACGGAGTGGCCTTTCGGTTTCGATACCGGTTAGCAGCAGATCATATATTTACGGAGAAATGGAAGGGGTTACTTGGAAATGAATTGATGTGGCAAAGCAGTAAGACGAAAGACGATTGGGATCAATATCGGATTTGGGTGGGAGGTGAGTATGCCTTTAATCTAAAAAACCAGGTTCAATTATTATTGATGAGTTGGCGGCAGTTCAGTACCCATACCTGGCAACCCGTTGTCAGGATCAATTTTGTACAAACAATTAATCGGGTTTTATGAGTGAGTCGTTGGAAAATATAAAAGCAACAACCATGGAAAAGCATGATTCATCAGAATCTACCACTAATCATTTGTTCCCGGTTTTTCTGAAGCTGGAAGATCTGAAGGTGTTGCTGGTTGGCGCAGGCAAAGTGGGATTAGAAAAACTGACAAGCTTATTAACGAATTCTCCTTCAACTTCGGTACATATCGTGGCTACAGAAGTTTCAGAGGCCGTAAAGAAACTGGCTGCATCACATAGCAACGTAGTGATTGAAAAAAGAAGTTTTCACCCGGTTGACCTTGTTGAAAAAGACCTGGTCATTATTGCCATCAACGATAAAGAGGAAAGTTTACGTATCCGGCAGCTCGCAAAGGAAAAAAAATTACTCGTTAATGTTGCCGATACCCCTGAGCAATGCGATTTTTATTTAAGCAGTATCGTACAAAAAGGAAATCTGAAAATAGCTATATCGACAAATGGTAAGTCGCCAACTATTGCTAAACGGGTAAAAGAAGTTTTGCATGACGCAATACCCGCTGAACTCGATGAAGCTATTGAGAATATTCATAAGGTTCGCAACAAGCTAAACGGCAATTTTGAGTATAAAGTAAAAAAGCTGAATTCACTTACGAGGGTGTTGGTTGAAAAGGACAATGCGTATAAGGAGCGGAGGTGGAGAAAAATTGCTACTTATTCATTGCTGGGTTTTGCGTTAATGCTGGTGGGTCACTTTATTTTTTCATACTTACCTTTTCAGACTATAGCAGATGATACAGTAGCCTGGTATAATACATTGGATAAAAACTTTCCGTTAATGTTATTAGCCGGCTTTCTGGCGCAATTGGTGGATGGAGCGCTGGGTATGGGTTATGGTGTTACCAGTGCCACGATCATGCTGTCGGCAGGCGTAAATCCTGCGGCTATTAGTGGCAGCATCCACACAGCGGAAATGTTTGCCAGCGGAGCTTCTGGTTATAGTCACTATAAATTCGGCAACGTCAATAAAAAATTATTCAAAGCATTATTGATACCGGGAGTAATCGGGGCAATCTTAGGAGCGATCTTGCTGACACAGCTTGGTCAAACGCATATGGAATACCTGCGTCCTATTATGGCGGCCTACACAATGTTCCTGGGTGTACGCATTCTTCTAACTGCTTTTCGTAAACAACAACAACAACAAAAGTTTAAACGATACGGCTTATTAGCTGGCGCCGGTGGATTTTTGGATTCATTTGGCGGCGGCGGATGGGGACCTATCGTTACCACCACATTAATAACAAAAGGAAGAAGCCCCAAATATGTTATAGGATCAGTGAGTCTTACAGAATTTTTTGTAACACTCGCAAGTGCCTTTACATTTTTTACATTGCTTGGCGTTAGCCATTGGCAAACCATACTGGGACTGGTGGTAGGCGGATTGATTGCTGCTCCAATCGCCGCAAAGCTGGCAGGCAGACTGCCCCGTAAAACATCTTTTATTTTATTGGGTGCACTGGTTATTTTCTGGAGCCTGAAAATATTGGTTAAAATTTTCTAAAGAAGATTCGGAAAAAGTAGTCCATAAATTTGGTGGACTAATAAAAATACTTTTATGTTTGCAGAGTATTTCGAATGAGTCTAATTATATCATATTCTAACCGATTGCTTCCATTGGCCATTTTCCGATGTTGTGCCGCCATGATCTACGGGTAATTGCAATAAATATTTTTTTTGTCTTTTTAGTCTACAAAAATTGTAGACTGTTATTATATTTTGTTTTTGTAAACCATCCAACTGAATACATGAAACGTATTATTTTACTTTCAGGATTTTTGCTGCCGGTACTGGCGTTTGCGCAGTTTACCGGTCGTGTCGTCAATGATAATAATGAGGGGATTCCCTATGCCAGTGTACTGATAAAAAATACCAGCACTGGTACCACTACTGACTCTACTGGTCTTTTTACTTTCGCTGTGATTCAAAAATTTCCTTTCACACTGATCATTTCCTATGCAGGGTTTGAACCGCGGCAGAAGGTTGTCAGAAGCAGTGATGTGAACAATATCGTTGTAAAGTTGCAGGCATTGTATCAAAGAGATACTGTTGTTGTCACTTCCCGTCGTCGCAGAGAAGTGCTGCAGGATGTTCCCATTCCCATTTCTGTAATAAGCGGATCACAGGTGGAAAATGCCGGCGCTTTCAATGTCAACCGGGTCAAGGAGTTTGTTCCATCGGTTCAGCTTTATACATCTAATCCCCGTAACACGGGTATCAATATTCGGGGGCTTGGTTCTCCATTTGGCCTCACCAATGATGGGCTTGATTCTGGTGTAGGTTTCTATGTAGATGGTGTTTATTATGCCCGTCCGGCGGCAGCCACCTTTGATTTCATAGATGTTGAGCGCATTGAAGTATTGCGTGGCCCGCAGGGGACATTGTTTGGTAAAAACACAACTTCAGGAGCGTTCAACATTACTACACGTAAGCCAAACTTTAAACCGGGTGGCAATTTTGAAGTGAGTTTTGGAAATTATGGATATGTGCAGGCCAAAGCTTCCATTACAGGACCTTTAAGCAAGAAATTTGCAGCACGTCTTTCTTTTTCCGGAACACAACGTGATGGTGTGATTGAAAACATCATTACCGAAAAATATACAAATGATATCAATAACCTTGGCCTTCGTACCCAGTTGTTGTACAAACCTTCCGATAACACCTCCATTACCCTGGCTGCTGATGCTTCACGCCAGCGTCCCGATGGTTATGCACAAGTTGTTGCTGGAGTTGTAGAAACAAAACGTGCAGCATACCGGCAATTCAATGCGATCATTTCAGATCTTGGTTATGCATTGCCAGGCCTGAATGCTTTCGACAGGAAAATTGATCATGATACTCCCTGGCGATCAGGTAATGATCTTGGTGGTGTATCGCTCAATGCTGATACGAAAATAGGACCTGGCACATTAACCTCTACCACCGCATGGCGCTATTGGGATTGGGATCCTTCCAATGACAGAGATTTCACCGGTTTGCAGGCATTGGCTAAATCACAAAATCCTTCCAAACACCATAACTGGTCGCAGGAAGTTCGCTATGCCGGTGATTTTTCTTCCCGCCTGAGTGGCGTGATAGGTTTATTCCTCATTGACCAGGAAGTAAAAATTACTGGTACTGAAGAGTCCGGTTCGGCTCAATGGCGTTTTTCAAAAAGTACATCAAGTGACAAATGGGCAACGCCGGGCCTCTTTGAAGGATATGGTATTAAAACCAACGCATCCATCAAATCATTAAGTGCAGCAGCATTTGCAAATATTGAATGGGAAATTGCTAATGGCTTGCATCTTTTACCTGGTATTCGTTTCAATTACGATGAGAAGGATGTAGTTTATAACCGCGTTGCATCAGGCGGTTTGGAAACAACTGATTCAACATTACTGGCTTTAAAGCGTTTGGTTTACACCAGTCAGTCCTACGTTGCGGATGCACATGAAAGAAACCTTACTTACCAGGTTACACTCTCCTATAAATCTAATAAACGGATTAATTCTTTCGTAACCTATTCAACAAGCTTTAAACCGGTTGGTGTTAATGTGGCCGGTTTGCCTACCATTAGCGGTAAGCCGGCCATTGAGCTGGCAGTTATAAAACCTGAAGATGTAACGCATTTTGAAATGGGTATTAAAACTACGCCGGCTGATAATTTCACACTAAACCTGACATTGCATAATACGGACATAAAGAATTACCAGACCAATGTTCAGTCACCCGAGTTAGGTGTCAACCGCGGCTACATTGCAAATGCGGAGAAGGTAAGAGTGCGGGGCGCTGAACTGGATGCTAATATCAAAGCCAATGATCATTTTTCGTTTTACGGAGCTGCTGCTTATACAGACGCTAAATATGTTTCTTTCCCCAATGCACCATTACCACTTGAAGAAACAGGGGCATCGAAGGATGGCGTACAGGTAGCATTCAAAGACATTTCAGGTGGCAAGCTTCCCGGCATTTCTAAATGGGCAGGATCATTAGGCGGTGAGTTCAACACTCCAGCTGCCTTTTTGGGTAAGGCCGGAAAATTCTTTTTAGCATTGGATAATTACTATCGGTCTTCTTTTTCTTCCAGCCCGTCACCTTCGGCATATCTGAATATCGAGGGCTATACGCTTGTAAATGGAAGGCTCGGCTTCAGGAGCACAAATGGTCTTTCCCTTTTTGTATGGGGCCGCAACTTATTTGATAAAGATTATTATGAGCAATTATTACCAGCAGGTGGTAATGCCGGTCACTACGCCGGTGTGCTAGGCGATCCAAGAACTTATGGCCTCACACTGCGATATAATTTTAATGGAGACTAATTTTTCTTAATGATAGCTAATCAGTAGCAAAAACGGCGGAGCCGGAAAAACAATATTCCTTGTGTATTTCTTCTTTCTATAGCAAGCATTAACTAGAGAAGGCGTCCCGATTCTTCGGGATGCCATTTTAGATCATCCGCCAACTGGCGGACTAATGGTTAGGTATATGTCTGCAATCCGCCTTTGGCGGACGAATCCGACCGCCGGCGTCGATTAAACTGAACCTGGTGAAGGGATTGTGCTCTTGAGTTTACAAACACTTTAAGTAAATGACTATGCCGGCTGCAGTGCTACTTTATCGTTTCATGCGTCGCAACGTTCAGGGTTCAGTTCGCTCCACAACTTGTGCCGGAAAATTTTTTCATCAATGAATTGTATTAATGAACCCAGGCATAGACTCTTTTTTATATTCATCACTGGTTTTATCATCAATAATAAGAGGAAAGCGCTCAATTTCGGAAAACAAATAGCCAATAATTGTTTTGGTCAAAATCGTTTTTTGCAGGCCTTACTTATCATGTAAACGGGGATGATAACTTCCGGTTGAGTTATATGAACATCTTTCAGCAAGTGGCTGCCGGTAATCGCTATCGCAGTAATCATGTGGGAAGGCTGTTTTATTTTCATAGCCTCAACTTGCGATAAGAGACTTTCAGTCTTGTTACTTCAATATGGTTTAATTGCAATAATTTTATTGCTACAAATAGCAATTATGGAAAAGATTTATCTCAGCGATTCAGGTCCTAAAGTTTCACCGGCCGTTTATGGCTTTTGGCGCTGGGAAGATACCAGCGCTACCGGGGTCCATACAATGGAAAAGATCGTTAACCTGTGCCTGGAACTTGGTATCAATACATTTGATCATGCAGATACATATGGCGGTTACCAGTGTGAAGAATTGTTTGGCAATGTAATGAGGCAAAAATCTTTCAAACGGGAAGATGTCGTGTTGTTTACCAAGTGCGGAGTAAATATCCCGCATCCCAATCGGCCCGAAGTAAGAGTAAAGTATTATGATACTTCGGCGGCACATATTCTTAAAAGCGTGGAGAACTCACTGCAAAAATTAAAGACGGAGTATATCGATATTTTCCTGCTTGATCAACTGGATCCCTTGTCCAACCTGGAAGAAACTGCCCTGACTTTGGAGAGATTAAGAACTTCAGGTAAAATCAGGAATATCGGGGTAGCCAATTTTTCTGTTTTCCAACACCAGCTTTTAGCTTCTTATTTAAGAGCACCGATTGTAACAAACCATATCGAATTAAACCTGCTCAACACAACCGCATTGGATAATGGCCAGATCGATTATATCAAACAACGATACATGCGTCCCCTGGCGGCCGCACCGTTGGCTGGCGGCAGAATTGAGAATGGTACGGATCCATTGGCCGTTAGGGTGCATTATAAGCTGGGAGAAATCGGCAAAAAATACAATGCCAATGTTGAATCAATTGCGGTAGCGTGGTTAATAAAATTGGGCGCTTTGCCATTGATCGGCACACTCAATGAGCAACGCATCCGGAATATCGTCAATGCTTTTGATATCGACCTGGACCAGCAGGATTGGTACGATCTCTATAATACTTCCAGGGAAGAAATACATAAAGTAGAATTTGCAGAGTAAACCGGTAATTATATTGTCATAAGCTAGTACTACAGCGGTCATTTTGGATTTGGCACTTATCTTTGCACTCCAATTTTAAATGATTAGTAGCTTATGTCACAACATCCGGAAACAAGAGCCATCCGACTTCAAACCGAACGAACTAACCAGAAGGAGCATGCTACTCCTTTGTTTCTGACCAGCAGTTTTACTTATGATTCAGCGGAAGAAATGGGTGCTGCTTTTGCAGATGATACATTAGATGTAAATATCTATTCCCGTTTTTCAAACCCTACGGTTGATGAATTCATTGCTAAGGTAGCAGCATTGGAAGGCGCAGAAGATGGCGTGGCTACCGGTACAGGTATGGCTGCGATCTTCTCCACTTTCATGACCTTCCTGTCAAAAGGTGATCATATCATTTCTGCATCGGCTGTGTTTGGCTCCACGCATACCATACTTACCAAATATTTGCCAAAATGGGGAATTGACTATTCCTATTTTGATATGACGAAACCGGACACTATCGAAGAGTTGATAAAGCCAACAACAAAAATGTTGTATGTCGAAACTCCTTCCAATCCCGGGCTTGATATTATCGATATTGCGAAAGTGGCTGGCCTATGCAAACAACATAATATCTTGTTCGTGGTAGATAACTGTTTTGCTACTCCTGCTGTACAGCAGCCAATTCAATATGGCGCTGATCTTGTGCTGCATTCCGCTACCAAATTTATAGATGGACAAGGAAGGGTATTAGGCGGTGTTGTAGTGGGTACAAAAGAGTTGATCAAGCAATTGTATTTATTCATTCGTAATACAGGACCATCTATGAGTCCTTTCAATGCCTGGGTATTGACCAAAAGCCTGGAGACATTATTTATACGAATGGAAAAGCATGCTTCCAACGCACTGTATCTTGCCAGGGCTTTGCAAAATCATGTAAAGCTTAGTTGGGTCAAATATCCTTTTCTGCCCGACCATCCACAATATGAAATTGCCAAAAAGCAAATGGCCAATGGTGGTGGCATTCTCACCTTTGAAATAAAAGGCGGTGTGGAAAGCGGAAGAAAATTTTTAAACGCTTTGCAAATGCTTTCAATGACCAACAATCTCGGCGATAGCAGGAGTATTGCGTCGCATCCGGCTTCCACTACCCATTCAAAATTAACTGAAGAAGAGAGAAATACTGTGGGCATTACCCCCGGCCTCATTCGTATTTCTGTAGGATTAGAACATCCTGATGATATCTTGAACGATATTTTGCAGGCATTGGAGAAGTGTTAGTGTGAATGGTGAGTAGTGAAAGTGAATTTGATAGTTCTTAATTCACAACTCATTATTCATAATTCATTGCGTTAATTTTTCCTTTCTCTTTTGTAAACTAAACTTATTCTTCGCATCATGTTGAGATAATATGCCGCATTTAGTTTTGCGTCATCATTAATCAAAAACCTCAACTATGCGAACAAAGTTCATTTTTATTATCGCCTTATTTTTTTCAGTATCGGCTTTTTCTCAGCAATCGTATTACTCAGTTACTACCAATGACGAAAAGTTGCCCGGGAAAGAAGCAACTCTTAATGTGTCAATTATTCCTGACCAGGTGACCACTGCATTTAACCTGTTTGTTCAAAATGAGGATGGCAGGAAGGTGCAGTTAAAAATAAGTCACCAGGAATATGGCTTGCTGGTAGATACTGTCTTTGAAACTATAGATTACAAATGCCGGTACAATTTTGACCAGGTTGCAGATGGTCGTTACGAAATAGCGCTGATCAGCGGCAAGCAACGTCTCACCAAAAATATTGAGATCAATACCGTGACAAAAAGAAACCTGGTGGTTAGATAAACAAAGCCGTTTTGTTTTTATTCAGGCTCAACTTCGGTTGAGCTTTTTTATGGCAATATTTTTTCAAAGAAAAAATGGGCAACTTCGATAGCGATGAGTACAATAATGATCCATTCAAGAAAAACACTATTACGATATTGCAATATGTCCTTAAATAATTCCAGGTTATCTTTTACTATTTCTAAGCTGTCTGACACACCACGAAACCTTTCAGTAAGGTCAAAGTTGCGCTTCAATTCGATGTGTAATTTATCCAGCCGCTCATCTTCCCAGGTTTCCGGCGGGGAATCGAAAATGTAGAGATGTTGAGAGATCCTGTTTTTAAGCAACAATGTTTTGCCTATATACTTTTTCAGGTTGCGTCCAGAAATAGCAAGCCGTCCCCTTTTTTCGAGCAATTGTGTGTGATAATTAGTATCCTCCAATAATGTGTCCGTTTGTTGCGAGTAGTAGTCAAGGGCTACGGATTGTGCCACTGTCAGCATGATCATGCGAAGTGTTTCAGGATCGGTGGATACTATTTCAATTTTATTGTGGCCAATCTTTCTCTCTTTTACACCGGTCTCCACGATGAATTCATCACTGAGGAATTCGGTAAACCGGTTCTTACAAAAAGGTTCTATAAACGCCAGAAAGGAACTGGTAGCATTAGCATCGTAGTTTAAAAAACTAATTACCCCGTATTTAAAAATAGCGACGTACTGTTCCTGGTTGATGCGATAAAAAAGTTCATCCGCATCGCTGTATCCCAGTTCCTCACTAAAAGCCGTTTTCAGACTTTTTAAGTCAATGCTGTCGGCAACCTGGTAAGAGACTACTTTAAACATAAAATATGCTGTTCAAAGATAGCAATACCTGAATTGCAAAGGGAGATCGTCAGATTAGGGAGATGTGAAATCTATTTTTGTTTGCCCTTTTTCCATTTACCAAGCTGTTGTAAGGTTGCCCGCATATCCTTATGCAGTTCGGCTTCCAATTTTATTGGCGCACCATTGGGTTTAGAAAAGCTTAAGCGGCTGGCATGAAGCGCAAGGCGGTTTAAAAGCGGTCTTTCTTCCAGTTCATTCTTTGAAAGTTTGAATTTGCTTTTTAGGGAGGATAATAACAAAGGTTTGCCATCGCCATATAACTCATCGCAAACAATCGGGTGACCCAGGTCTTTCATATGCACTCTTATCTGGTGTGTCCGGCCCGTATGTATCCGGAACTGCATCCATGAGTAACTGCCAAAATTTTCCAACACTTCGTAGTCGGTAACAGAGGGTTTTCCCCTGCGGTTAATAAGCATGACTCCGCGGGTTACCATATTTTCAGCAATGGGCAGATCGATTGTTCCTTTTTCATTGGCAGGGTGTCCGATCACTAAGCCAACATATATTTTTTCTGTTTGCCGTTCTTCAAATTGCATTGAAAGGTGTCGGTGTGCAACTTCATTTTTTGCAAACACAATCAGACCGCTGGTGTCTTTATCAAGCCGGTGAACGGTGAACACTTTTTCATATTTCTCCTGCAGGATATCTTTTAAAGAAGGTTCTTTTCTTTCCCGGTCGGGAATAGATAACAATCCTGAAGGTTTATTCAATGCAATAACATCATCGTCCTCAAATATCAGTAGATCGGCCAGTTTCATGTAAATAGATTCGTTATACAGGTGTTTGTTGTAGTGTGAGCTAAATAGAAGAGGTAGTGATTATTTGCCTTTCCCAAAATGTTTTAGGTCCCTCACTTCTTTTTCCGTCAGGAAGCGCCATTTGCCCCGCTCCACATTTTTCTTGGTGAGACCGGCAAATATTACCCTGTCAAGATTTTTTACATCATAACCTAATGATTCAAAGATGCGTCGAACAATGCGGTTGCGGCCGCTATGTATTTCAACACCGATTTGTGTTTTATCTTTTATATCGGCATAAGCCAGCACATCCACACTGGCAGGACCATCTTCCAGTGTAACGCCGCTCAGGATCTTTTCGAAATCTTTTTTCTCAAGCGGTTTGTCAAGCGTAACGTGATAAACCTTTTTTATCTGGTTGCTGGGATGGGTAAGCTTTTGCGACAATTCGCCATCATTGGTCAGCAACAGAACGCCTGAGGTATTTCTGTCGAGCCGACCTACAGGATAAATTCTTTCAGTTGTGGCATTGCCAATAATATCGAGCACTGTTTTTCTCCCTTGTGGGTCATCAGTGGTAGTGATATAATCTTTGGGTTTATTCAATAAAATATAAACGAGATTTTTTGAAACAAATACTCTTTTACCATTTATCCTGATATCGTCTTGCGCTGACACCTTGTGTCCAGGTTCTGTAATGACGATTTTATTCACTTTTACTCTCCCCTGCTTCACAATTTCCGCCGCCTCTCTTCGTGCAGCCACGCCACTGTGGGCAAGGAATTTGTTGAGCGGCATAAGTGTTGTCAGTTGCCGGTTGCTTGTTACAGGTTGCTGGTCGCCTGTTGCCAATTGATTCCTGCTTGCTACTTCCGATCTCTGACTTCTGACTTCCGTTTTTTGACTTCTCACTTCTTCCTTTTGACCTCTCACTTTTGACTTTTGACCAGTCACTTCCGATCTCTGACTTCCAGCTTCCAACTTCTGTTTCCTTGCCTCAGCTCTTTTCTGTTCAAAATACTCTTCTCTTTCTTTTTTTATTTTTCTTTTTTCTTGTTTAAACTGCTCTTTAATGGCAGCATTGCTTTTCTTTTTCGCAAACTTGTCAAACGGGGTTGATTTTTTTTTCATGTTGAGAGTAATTTGCTGTTTTGCAACAGTAGATGAATCGCAAAGATAACTAAAAAGCCCGCCGATAATCAGCGGGCTTCCAGTTCACTCATCACACCGTCCTTAAACGATCTTTCTGCGATGGGGTCTTTGTTTCTTTTGCTCTTCCCATTTTTTCAACTGCTCCTCTGTCAATATAGATTTCATTTCTTCCCGTTGCTTTTTTATCAATTCTTTTGCCTGTTCTTTTTTAGCATCATCAGATAAGGCACTGTTTTCACGGATTGCTTTCAATTGAGAGGTCATGGTTTCACGATTGCTTTTTAATTTGGCTGATTGTTCATCAGTCAGGCCAAGTTCAGCTTTCATTTTCTCACCTCTCTCTTTTGCCCGCTCTTGAAATTTTGCTTTTCTTTCTTGCCTTGATTTTTCCAATTGTGCTTTTTGATCATCGGTGAGAATGTTTTGCATTTTTGCCCGGTAGTCTTTGCGTTGTGCCTCCATTTTGGCTTTCCAATCCTTTACCGTGATATTATCGTTTTTCTTCAGCCCTTCCATTTGCTTGCGGTTCTCTTCACGCAGGGCTTTAAATTTTTCTTTTTGATCTTCCGTAAGATTCAGGTTTTTAAACTCATCACCGTGATGATGTCTTTTCATCATATGTTGTTTTGCCGGCTCACGGTCTTTGATCTCCTGCGCCTGCGACACTGCTACAACCAATGCGGCGGCCATTACACTTAATAGTATCTTCTTCATGATTTTCTTTTTGTTTTAGATGCCGGTTGAGTGCATAAACTTCCGGCCGGGTTTGTTAAAGATTTTTTGCAATTAACAGACCATTGTTGACTACCGGGGTTTAACCGAAGTAGGAAATGATTCGTAGATGGTTGATAACACTGATAAACGGCTGTGATACCAACCAATTCGGATTGTGGAAATTTGTAAAGCCCCTTTAGGGGTTTGGGGCTTCTTCTTTGTTGGCCAACTGACCACAAGCTGCGTCAATATCTTTTCCGCGGCTGCGGCGGAGACGGGCATTGACTCCATGTTTGCCAAGGTAATACATAAATGCCTCAACCTTATCTTCTTCCGGCTTTTCAAATTTTGCCGCATCAATTGGATTGTATTCAATCAGGTTGACAAGATCGGCGGGAACCTGGCGATAGATCCTGATCAGTTCATCGGCATCTTTCAGCGAGTCATTTAAATCTTTGAAAAGAATGTATTCGAAGGTGATCTCGTTTTTAGTTTGCTTATAAAAATAGTTGAGCGCCTCAATCAGCGATTTGATATTATTGGTATCGTTGATCGGCATGATTTCATGGCGTTTTTCATCAGTAGCAGCATGCAGGGATAAAGCAAGTTTGAATTTTACTTTATCATCACCTAATTGCTTTATCATTTTTGCCACACCGGCTGTTGAAACAGTGATTCGTTTGGGACTCATGGCCAAGCCGTCTGCCGCGGTGATGCGTTCAATTGATCTTAATACATTTTTATAATTTAATAAAGGCTCACCCATGCCCATGTAGACAATATTGCTGAGCTTTTTGCCATATTCTTTCTCACATAGTTGATTTAGTAAGGCTACTTCATCATATATCTCGTCAAATTCAAGGTTGCGTTTGCGATCCATATAACCCGTAGCGCAAAACTTACAACTAAGGCTACAACCGATTTGGGATGATACACAGGCTGTGTATCGGCCAGACACGGTTGGGATTAACACACCTTCTACAAAATGACCATCATGCGTTTTGAAGCGAAGTTTGAAAGTACCGTCTTCAGAATGTTGCGTGTGATCAATTTGTAAGGCGGGCAGGCTAAACTCCGTAGCCAGCTTTTGCCGTAAATCTTTAGAAAGATTGGTCATTTCATCAAAACTGCGAACCGGTTTTAACCAAAGCCAGTCATACACCTGCCTGGCCCTGAATTTCTTTTCGCCAAATGAGGCGAAATACTCTTCTATATCTTTCAGGCTTAAATGGCGGATGTTGCGTTGCGCTGCTTTTAACATGTTGCAAAGATAGTCACAAGGAAATAGCAAAAGAGACCGGTCTGCGTATCAAAAGAAGCATTCCTGTATTAAACAATTTTGTATAAAACATTTTTGTTTAATATTTGCCGTGTTAAGGTGAGGTCATTAGTTCGAAAATTCCTGAAGTAATTTTACATTTCACTTAGTTTACATTTTTTAATTGCCAATTTGGATCAGTTTATGAAAACGGCATTTGTTATTGATGCTATAAGAACACCAATCGGAAAATATGGTGGGGCATTAGCCAATTCCAGGCCCGATGACCTGCTGGCTAATGTTATCATTGCGTTGCTGCAACGACACGAGTCGCTTGATGTGAGTGCAATAGAGGAAGTGATTGCCGGTGCGGCCAACCAGGCTGGTGAAGACAATCGCAATGTAGCGAGAATGGCGGCGCTGCTGGCAGGGCTGCCAGTGAGTGTAGCTGGTTCAACGGTAAATCGTTTGTGTGCTTCAGGTTTGCAGGCTATCATGGATGCATCAAGGCAGGTGATGTGTGGTGATGCCGAACTGATCATTGCCGGTGGCGTGGAAAGCATGACGAGAGCGCCTTTCGTAATGGCAAAATCGGCAGCGCCTTTTTCAAGAAGTCATGAAATGTATGATACCACATTGGGGTGGCGCTTTGTCAATAAGAAGCTGGCGGGAATGTATCATCCTTACAGCATGGGTGAAACGGCGGAGAATGTGGCAAAACAGTGGAACATTTCACGGCAGGAACAGGACATGTTTGCTCTGCAATCACAGGAAAAATATTTTGCCGCACGGGAAGCAAAAAAGTGGGATGATGAACTGGCAGCAGTAGAATTGTATAATAATGGATTGGTGAGCTGGATGGTGGACGATGAAGCACCCCGGCAAACATCGCTGGAGAAGTTGGCGACATTAAAGCCGGCTTTTATGAAAGAAGGGACAGTCACCGCCGGTAATTCGTCCGGTATTAATGACGGTGCGGCCGCGATGTTGCTCGCCAGCGAAGAGGCTGTGAAGAAATATGAGCTGCGGCCGATGGCCAAAATTGTGTCGATGGCGGCAGCAGGAGTAGATCCCGCTATCATGGGCATTGGCCCGGTACCGGCAACAAGAAAAGCATTGCAGCGGGCCGGTTTAAGAATAGATGATCTTGACCTTGTTGAATTGAATGAGGCGTTTGCCTCGCAATCCATCGCCTGTATCCGTGAGCTTGGATTGGATAATGAAAAAGTAAATGTAAATGGCGGCGCCATTGCTATCGGTCATCCATTAGGATGTAGTGGTGTACGTATTTCTGCTACCTTATTACATGAAATGAAAAGAAGAAATTCCAAATACGGATTGGCTACGATGTGTATTGGAGTAGGGCAGGGAGCAGCAATAATTTATGAAAGAGTGGATTAAGGATTAGTAACTTTTGTAAGCTATATTCGTTGCACCACTTAAACTTAAAAACTATGCGGAAATTTCTTTTTTTACTTCTTGTAATCTCAGGTTCAATTATCACAAATGCACAGCAAGCTCCAACAATTCCTGCTACAGATTCATTAAAAGAATATATCGGCAAATATGTTTTTCCGGAGGGAAGCGAAGTGCCGGAAATAAAAGTCGCTTTGGAAAACGGTGTTTTAATGGGGAGTTCATCACAGGGTAGTTCGGAATTGAAGCGGATAGAAAAAGACGTCTTTGAAGTGGTAGCCTATTCAGGAATGGCCACTTTTAAACGGGATGAAAAAGGAAAAATAAACGGTCTTTATGTAGAAGTCGGCAACTTGATCCTTGATGGGAAAAAATCAGAGGAAGAAGCCCCTTCTCCGGGAAAGTAACAGGGCAGAAACATTTTGTATATCGAATGATAAAGGGTGGACCGTTCACCCTTTTTTGGTTGGCTTTTCTTGATCCGGCAAGTTAATTTTGTCGTATGAGTTTTAAAACGAATTGGCAGACCGATGGATTTTTTGCGGAAGAAACGAATATTGGTGAAGCCATGAACCGGCTTAGTCATCACATTGAAGGCATGGAGAGTATCTATGCGACATTTTCTCCTGAACAATTGTTACAGAAACCGGCACCGGGTAAGTGGTCGAAGCAGGAAATACTAGGCCACCTGGTTGATTCTGCCATCAACAACCTGAAGCGATTTACTGAGATCCAGTTTTTGCCACAGCCGTACCAGGTTGTTTCTTACCGGCAAAACGAATTGGTAGCCGTGAATGCTTATCAACAGCTTCCTTTGCAGCATCTGCTTGAGCTGTGGAAGGCATTGAATCAACAGATCATATATGTTGTTCAAAATATTCCCGCCGAAAAATTAAACTACGCTGTTGATCCGCAGTATGACAATAAAGAACTCAAAACATTAGGTTGGATCATTTGTGACTACGTGGCTCACCTGGAGCATCATTTAGCGCAGATAAAAGCATAGTTGATTTCATCAATAAAGTTTATACAAAAGTCGTTTTACCAGCCTGTAATTGGTTATCAGCGAGAGAAGGATCAATACCAGGGCGGTAAACAATACCGTCCAATGCAATGGCGTAGAAAGCTCCGGCCGGTTATACATCACCAATTGGTGAAAGGCCCATTGCATTAGTTGTGTAACACCTAAGGCCATCAATACGATCAGAATGTAAACTGGTATAAACTGGCGGGCCACGTTTTTACTCAACCACCCCGGTGAATATCCTAATGTCAGCAATAGTTGCAAACTGTCCTTGCTGCGGGCAATCACCAATTGCAGATAGAATGAAAAGAGCATCAGGGCTAGTACAACTACCAGCAAGCCAAATACAGCAAGACCACTGAAGATGCCCTGGAAAACTTGTTTCATGCGGCCGAATTTTGTTTTATCCTTATTTATCTTATAATTTTTTTGATCCAAAAAATTTAAGAGCTCCGCACTATTTGCATCTTTTGTTTTTATATAAAGCCTCGACGCATGATCTGACTTTTTGCCTTTGAAAGTTAGGTTGGCCCAGTCCAAAAAACTTTTAGGAACTAATACCGAGTTGATCCTATCGCTGAATGCCACTACCTGTCCCTGGAAAGTTTGTTCAAGGTTACCATCGCCATGGCAGGTGATATAAACAGGAATACCTGTTGCGGTTTCCTGTGATACCTGCGGTAGGTTATAGCTTGGACCGAATACATTAAATATTTCCAGGAAATCGGAGGAAATGATAATAGGAATTTTTGTTTGACCCGGCTGCCATTGAAAGGAGGGTGGGACAGTGTCAAGAAAACTATTTTCGATGGTTTCTAAAAAAAGATTGGTTCTAAACGGTAATACGCCGGCAGCGCTTAATTCTACCTGGAACTGGTTGGCCTCAAGCGGAGCCACATCTTCCAAAAATGGTTTTGATTTTAATTCAGCAATATCGGCTGCCTGGAAAAGATTTTTTTCAGCCTGTCCCATCGTTTCATTGGTGACTGTTTTGGTAATGGAAATAAAATCGAAGCCATCTTTGCGGATCGAGCCTTCTTTCAGCATCTGCTGAATGTTGATATACATTTGAATGGAACACAGCAAAAGCAATACACCGATGCCCAATCCAATGTAAGAGAACCAACGGGATAAGGCATTAGTTCCAGTTTGTAAAAGTGGCCGTATAGGTTTGAACGATAAATTCATTTGTTTGTTTTTAACCTCACCCTCCATCTCCCTCTCCTTTGGAGAGGGAGCGGCGCTGTATATCTTTAATCAACTATATATCTACCACATCACCAACATATCTCTACTCTGCATTTTCGAAGAGTCTGATAAAATTTTGAGTCGTCGAAAAGCGAGGGTTGTGCATTGCAAGTCTTCCGCCGCGGCGGAGAGATTTAGAGGGGGCCGACCTCTTATAAATGAAGCAACCTCGTGTAGGGATAAAAATCAATTCTTTCCAAATCTGCAAAAATAATGGCAGCATTTCTTGCTCTTGCTTCTTCCAGCATCAGCACCATCGCTTTTTGCGCATTGTTATCATCCAGGTGACTAAATGGTTCATCCAGCAATAAAAACTCAAAGGGCTGCAATAATGAACGGATAATAGCAATCCGCTGCTGTTCGCCATAAGAGCAGGTGTTACAGGTGCTGCTCAGCTTATCTCCTATGCCCAACCTGTTCGCCATTTCTTTTATCTTCTCAGGTGGATGAAATGGATTTAGCTGTCGTTTTATTTCCAGATTTTCCAGTACAGTTTGTGCCGGAAAGAGACGTAAATCCTGGAAAACAATACTGAGATGATCTTTTCGGTGATGAGCCGAATCTTCTGCTGAGAAGTCACGGATTGATTTATTATCGTAGCTGATCGTACCGTTATAATCATTTCGGATGCCATAGAGGAAATTCATGAGTGACGATTTCCCACTTCCCGATGGCGCCACGATCTTGATCCATTCGCCTTTTTCAAACAAAAGTTCTTTGCCCCAAACGTCAGATGATTGAGTTCTGCTTTGATCAAAGTATGTCGGAAGCAGGTTGCTGATTCGTAACTCCATAAAAGATATTGCTCCAAATAATAAAGGTTACAGTATGTCATTGCTGTAACCTTGTAATGCATTTTAAAGAAATTGACTAAGGATTGACCTGGATGGTTGTGTCCACCACAGCAGGTGCATCCATCATAATGTCTTTATACCTGTTCTTTTTTTCTTCGCTGATCTTATACATGGTATTGATATACTGGTTCAGCTGCTTCAGACTGTTAACGTTTTTATCAACAAGATTTACCGTCATCTCAAATTCCAAAGCATCGCTTTTGTATTCGCCTCCCGTAGCAATGATATCCTGCCACATATTGTAAGACGTTGTCATGGCCGATTTAGCGCTGCTATCTGATACCGAAGTTTCGCCTGTTTTTATTATTTTTTGAATGTCGACATAAAAACCAAATGGATGACCACCGATCTTCTCTGCTACTACATTTTTGTTAGTAGTGCCACCCAGGAATGTGTTCATGTGTTCAGGGGAGTTGCTGGCAGCAAACCAATTATTGTCAAGTTTGTAGTGAATTTCCGGGGAATTAGCTGATTTCATTCCCTTGGTTTGCTCTACTACCACACCGATCAGTTTATCAAAAGCGGCTTTATCATTGACAGAAGTAGCAAACAAAACTTTCATGTCAGGTTCGGTTTTGGTGTATTTATAAGGCTCTTGTCCTTCGCCCATTTCCATTGAAACTTCTTTTGTTTTCATTTCCAGGTCGGAAACAGCCAGCAGGACCTCGCCTTTGTTTGCTTTGATAAATTCTTCTACGCTATAGCCGGCACGGCCCAGAAAGCCATTAACGACACCATCGAAACCAGTTATTCTTAAAAATTCTTTTAAAGCGGCAGGCTGATAGTTCATCGCAAAAACACCCACCACATTTTGTGAAGGGATGCGATTTAATACATCCCCGCTAAGAGGCTTGGAGGGGTAGTCCGACATCAGTTTACTGATCTCTTTACCATAATAACTCTTCGATTTCATCGCAATTTTGCCGTTGTCGAAATTCAGTGACATAGCCGACACATTATTTTCCAACAGCGAGTTGAATTTCATCAAGGACAGCATACCACTTAATGTGTTGCCGTATAGTCCAGACGCATTCATCCATAAATGCATATCGCTGCCATCCCCGATCATAGACGCAAAACGGGAATCATTGTCGAGGTTATCGTCGGACTTTAGCGTCAATGCGGTTTTTGCAAAAAGTTTGAGACTGTCTTCAGGAAATTTATACATTTCAAACCTGCTTTGGCTGTTAAAGCCCTGTTGCATGTCCGGCAAAGGTGAATCTGCCAGGTAAGCAAATTTGGTGCTGTTCCATGCCAGGAGACCTGATTTATCCGACACCATATAATTAATGTCGCCATCCTTGGTGCGTGTAGCTTTTCCTTTGCTGATTTCTTTATTAAATGCCTCGAATGCTGCTGCATCTTTTACGGCTCCTTCAAAAACGATATAGCCTCCACGTCCCTGTCGTTTCATATAAAAAACAAGGTCAGCTTTTGTATCAATGCCTGACTGACCGGGATCTTTCAATAATTTTTGTGCAGTACTATCAGTTGCTTCTTTTGACATTTCTTTGAACCAATCTGTCTGGCTGATCTCATCCCAGCTAAGTTTGGAAGAAAGTGAAGCACTGTTGATATGTACCACGAGAGCTGCGTCTTTTGGAACCAGCAAACCGGTTTTACCGCCTTTTTTACAGGATGCTGCAAATAATAAGGCGGAAAAAGATAATACAAGGAATAATGGTTTTTGTCTCATTTGCTTTTGATTGTTTTGATTTTATAGGAGGTCAAATAAAGGAAAAATTAATAAGATCGGCAACAGGCACTGTTGTTTGCCCGCCACTTCTAAGGTCTTTTATATTGCAATTACCTTCTACAAGCTCTTTACTGCCAATGATAATTATATATGGAATATTTTTCTTTTCCGCATATTTAAACTGCTTGTCAAATTTAGCCGTTTCATGAAATAGCTCACATCGGGTGTTATTATTTCTCAGCCGTTGCATCAGTTCAAATGCTTTCCTGCTTTCTGCTTCGCCCAGGTTAAAAAATAAAACCTGTGTGCCTGTGTGCACTTCCGTTGGAAAAAGATTCAACTCTTCCATTACATCATAAATACGGTCGACGCCAAATGAGATACCTACGCCGGGAATATTGGGAACGCCAAACAAGCCGGTAAGATCATCATATCTTCCGCCACCGCCGATGCTTCCCATTTGCACGTTATTCGCTTTTATTTCGAAAATAATTCCGGTATAATAATTCAGTCCCCGTGCAAGGGTAAAATCTAATACGATTGGTAAGTCTTTATTGGTTGAATATTGTAATACAAATTCAAGTTCTTCAATCCCTTTTTTTCCCAGCAGACTGTCACCCATCAAATTTTTTATCTGCACTGATTTTTCTTCATTGTTTCCCTCAATACGGAGGTAGTGCTCAATGAAATCAATTTGCTCGTCGTTTAATCCACGTTGGATCAATTCTTCTTTTACTTTTTCCAAGCCGATCTTATCGAGTTTGTCAATAGCAATGGTAATATCAACCAATTTATCAGTGCCACCACATTGCTCAGCCAGTGCCGCCAATATTTTACGACTATTAATTTTTATTTCTACCGGTATACCGAGTTGTTGAAAAACGGTGGCATAAATATTTGTCAGCTCTACTTCATTCAACAAGGAGTGGCTGCCGACAATGTCTGCATCACATTGGTAGAACTCACGGTATCTTCCTTTTTGCGGACGATCAGCTCTCCAAACTGGCTGAATTTGGTAGCGTTTGAAAGGAAAGCTTAATTTCCCATGATTCATTGCTACGTATCGAGCAAATGGAATTGTGAGATCATACTTAAGAGCTTTGCTAGAGATTTGATTTTTAAACGTCGCTACATATCCCCTTTTAGAAGCTTCAAGTTCTCTCTCAGAAGATAGTTTCTCTTCCCTATCTCCCATCCATAGGGAAAAAGCTTTTATAAAGTCATTTGAAAACGGATCACCTGAATCAAGAATTCTAAAAATAAGTTTATCGCCTTCTTCTCCATATTTTCCCATCAGTGTTTCCAGGTTTTCCATCGCCGGTGTTTCCAGTGGCTGGAAACCGTAGAGTTCAAAAACATTTTTTATCGTATTGAGAATATAATTGCGTTTACGTACGACCTCGGGTCCAAAATCCCGGGTGCCCTGTGGTAAACCAACTGTAACTTTTGCCATTAATAAGATTATTTCAATTTGAAAGGTGTTTCTAAAGCCCCTTTAGGGCCTGCCTGTCCGGTAGGCAGGGTTGGGGTATATTTTTCGATGATGCAGGTGCATACTTCATTGATCATTTTGTACACTTCATGATAACCAGGTTCCGGCCCATACCAGGGGTCGGGTACATCCAGGTTTTTGCCGGGGAAAATTTCATTCATCAGCAAATCCACTTTTTTCGGGTCGTACTTGTTTTTGGCTATGCGTTGAATATCATCCAGTACATCACCTGCCAGGGCATAAATTTTATCATACATCTCGAAATCAGCCGGCACAAACCGGCGGGCACGTTGCCTGCTAATGTCAAGCCCATTCAGCTTTGCAACCTTTTGCGATAAATGATGCGGACCTTCGCCAATATGATAACTATTTGTTCCGGCACTTTCAACGCTCCAGTTTAATCCGGCCTCAAACGCCTTTTGCTGTAAAATACCTTCGGCCAACGGACTCCGGCAAATATTACCTAAACAGACCATTAAGATTTTCATCCTGCAAATATAACCACAGCTTATCAGGTCGCCATTTCTTTACCAACCTTCCACGAGTTTATGGATTTAGATAACAGAATGCATCTCACTTATGCTTATTTAAATAGAATACACCTGCATGGAAATGCTGGTTAAACCACCCAACTTGCGCATTGAGTCTGATGGTCAACAACTTTTTATCAGGGCAATCAATAAAAATGTAATAATTTGCCCACCACGAAAGTCACTATTCATGATTGAGGAATATGAAAAACAAAAAAGAAAACAGATTGCGCTGCGAAAAGCAATAATGGATTACGCAATCGGTGGTCTGATTACCTGCGTCGGCATTTTTTTTATGATCAGGGACAGGCTCACTTTGCAGTTCAATGAAAACTTTCCCCCTAATGATATTGATAAGATTTTTGGATTTATCTGCATTTTATATGGTGTATGGCGCATGTACCGGGGATACAAAAAGAATTATTTTAAGTAAGCGATGAAAGGTGATAAATGAAAAAAAAGGCCCTGATGCAAGCATTTATTAGCAAGAAATACCTGGTTTTTATACTTTCTTGTGCTTTTTTTCTACTGAACGGTTGTCAGTCATTTAAAGAAAAAGAAAAAACGTTATTGGACACGCCTGACCGGGGCCTTATACATGTGAGTGCGGACGAATCTTTCAAACCCATCATCGATGAACAGGTAAAAGTGTACGAAGCCAACCACCCCGGCACACAAATAAATGTTACTTACAAGCCGGAAGCAGAATGTTTGAAAGATATGGCCGTAGACAGCATCCGGATGATCATTGCTACAAGAGGGTTTAGCGATCAGGAGAAAAAATTTATCGTTGATTCTTTCAGGATTTCTCCCAAAAAAATGGTGATTGCCCGCGATGCGGTCGCTGTTATTGTAAGCCCTGAGGCTGAGGATTCACTATTTACCATGGCGGAGATCAAGGAAATACTTACCGGAAACTTTAAGAAAAAATTAATCCCGGTATTTGACGGAGTACAGGCAACCAGTACGGTACGTTTTATCGTCGATTCTGTATTAAAAAGCGATTCTCTCACTCCCGCAGCAGTGGCTGCAAGAACAAGCGAAGCTGTTATTGACTATGTAGCGAAAAACCCACAGGCAATCGGGTTTATTGGCGTAAGCTGGATTGGTAATAGAGAAGACGAGAAACAAATCAGTTTTTTGGAAAAGGTAAAGATGGTGCAATTAGAAAGCATGGATCTGAAAGGCAAGTATATATTGCCCGTGCAGGCCAATATTTACCTGCGCAGATACCCCATGGTACGTGATTTGGTATACATATTGAAAGAGAAGCACCGTGGATTGGGGAAAGGATTTGCAGATTTTATGAGCGGCGAGATAGGACAATTAATTTTTAAAAGGGCTTACCTGATGCCGGCGCAGAAAGATTTTACCTTCAGGCCGGTTCGCGTAAGCGAATAAAACAAAGTGGTTATATTTACAACTCTTAAAAAGTGAAAGAAAAATGAAGAAAATCTCTATTACATTTTTGGTCACGAGCCTACTGTTTGTAAGTGCTGTTAAGGCACAATCGCTGCAGGATGGTGTAAATGACCTTTACGCGGAACGTTACAAAAGTGCAAAAGCAACATTCGAAAAATTATTAGCTTCTAATCCTAATAATATTGATGCTACTTATTGGCTGGGCCAGACTTTAGTTGAAATGGACGATATAGCCGGTGCTAAAAATCTTTATAGTAAGGCCCTGTTAAGTAGTGCTAATGCTCCTTTGGTAATAGTGGGTATGGGGCAGTTGGAGTTAATGGAGAATAAAACCAGCGAAGCCCGTCAGCGTTTTGAAGCTGCTATTACCATGACACGTGGGAAGAAAGGTGATGACCCTGTTATTTTGAATGCAGTGGGCCGGGCCATCACAAATACGTATAATGTAAAGGAGAAAAAAGGGGGCGATATCAACTATGCTGTAGAAAAGCTGGAAGCTGCTGCACAGAGAGATCCCAAAAATGCTGATATATTTTTAAACCTGGGAAATGCTATTCGTAAAGCAAAACCAGGAGAAGCTGGTGGAGCGGCTTTTCAGAATTACCAGAAAGCTACTGAAGCAAATCCAAAATTTGCGCCGGCTTATCATCGCATGGCACAGCTTTTCAACAGCCAGCGTAACTGGGATCTGTATGAAAAATATCTGAATGATGCCATCAATGCGGATTCACGGTTTGCTCCTGCTTATTATGATCTTTATTATTTTAAATTATTGAGGCAAGATTTTAATGGCGCGGAGGAATATGCAAAAAAATATATTCAGAACACAGACCCTGATCCTCAAAATGATTACTTAAGAGTTCAGACACTTTGGGCCAAAAAAGATTTTGATGGGGCTATAGCCGGCGCAAAAAACATTATCGCTCAATCAGGGACTAAGGCAAAAGCCAACAACTACAAATTAATTGTTGACAGTTACTTGCAGAAGAAAGATACTGCCTCAGCTAAGGAATATATTGACCAGTACTTTGCCAAAGCAAAACCTGATGAAGTTTCCCCAAATGATTTCAAAATGAAGGCAGATGTTTATTCAACCATTCCTGGCCAGGAGGCTGTGGTGCTGGAAAGCTATAAAGAAGGCATAAAAGCAGATACAGTTTTGGAAAATAAAATTGACCTGTTGAAAAAAGGTACTGTTTTTTTTGCTGGCAAAAAAGACTATGTAAGCGAGTCACAACTTCAACAATTAATATTAGCTACAAAGCCTAACCTTACGATCAACGACTATTTTGCCGCTGGTCTTGCTAATTATCGTGCTCAGCAGTATGCGAAATCATACGACATATTTAAGGTAGTTTCAGAAAAATTCCCTGATCAGCCGTTTGGCTGGGAATGGATGTTCAACAATGCCAATGTGCTTGATTCGGTAAAGAAAGATAGCATTGGCGTCCCAGCGGCTGAAAAATTGCTCGCATTTGCCCAGAAGGATTCGGTGAAGTATGCCAAACAAATTTCAAGCTCTTCTTATTTCCTTGCGACTTATCACCTGGAAAAAGGAGATAAAGCAAAAGCAATAGATTATTTGAAGATAATGATGAATGCTTCCGCTGATCCGGCTGTTAAGCAAAGCATTCAAAAGAACATTGACGATCTTTCAAAGCCAACGCCGGCGCCTAAGCAGCCTGCTAAAGGTGCGTCACCGAAAAGTAGTTCCGGCAGCGGAGCAAAGAAATCTTCCGCAGGATAGATATTATGTATAAATCTGATTTAATTATAGCCCGGGTAACCGGGCTATTTCTTTGCCCCGGATATTTGGAATTTCCGTTGATTATTGATGTTGCTACCTTATTTTTGCTGCCGAGGCAAAAAAAATGATCCATTTACTCCAGATAAATCCATCCACCTCTGATGCCGGTTCTTATTTACCGGTTGCTATACAGGTAATTTTTGCGGTAGGCCTTGTCGCTTTTTTGATGGTAGCGACCCACTTACTGGGCCCTAAAAGGAAAACTACTGACAAGTTGCAGGGTTTTGCCAGCGGGATTGAAACACATGGCGATGCCCGCCAGCCAATGGCGATAAAATACTTTCTCACAGCGATATTATTTGTCCTTTTTGATGTTGAAGTGATTTTTTTCTATCCATATGCGGTAAATTTTAAAGAGCTGGGTTGGAGCGGTTTTTGGGCCGTTATCATGTTTGTAGGATTTTTCCTCTGCGGATTTCTATATATTATAAAAAAAGGCGCATTGAAGTGGGAAGACTAGCTTGAAAAACTGGAGAATTGGCTTCACAGAAACGGAACTTTAGCTAGTTACGTTTGTTTTATTAAGAAGTGAGTTCAGATTTTCAAATTGTTGAATTTTCAAATTTGTTTTATGTCACGTCCTGTATCATATAACATCACGCAGAAGCCACTGGTA
Source organism: Terrimonas pollutisoli (assembly GCF_029360765.1). Lineage (GTDB taxonomy): Bacteria > Bacteroidota > Bacteroidia > Chitinophagales > Chitinophagaceae > Terrimonas_B > Terrimonas_B pollutisoli. Next base: position 288,237 of record NZ_JARKNA010000002.1, read on the forward strand.
GCCGATATAAGCATGGCTGAAATGCCCGAAGGTTCCCAGGGTGAAGGTTTTTTTGCCACGTCGTTGGATAGTGTTATTGGCCTGGCAAGAAAAAATTCGATCTGGCCTTTACCCTTTGCAACATCCTGCTGCGGTATTGAATTTATGGCTACCATGGGTGCACATTATGATCTGGCCCGTTTTGGCAGCGAAAGAGTGGGTTTTTCACCCCGCCAGTGTGATTTGCTGATGGTAATGGGAACTATTGCTAAAAAAATGGGCCCCGTTGTAAAACAGGTTTATCTCCAGATGGCGGAACCTCGCTGGGTGATGGCCGTGGGAGCCTGTGCATGTAGCGGTGGTATATTTGATACATACAGCGTTTTACAAGGAATAGACCAGGTAGTGCCGGTAGATGTGTATGTTCCGGGCTGTCCTCCGCGTCCTGAGGCAATTATTGACGGAGTGATGCGGATACAGGATTTGGTAGGTAGAGAAAGCCTGAGAAGAAGGAATAGTGAAAAGTATAAAGCGTTATTGGAGAGTTATGGAATACAATAGCCCCTGTCTTCGCCAACTGGCGGAGAACTTAGGTCTGGGTATTTTGTCGGGGATAAAGATTAAATAAACTAAATTTTTAATGACCTGTGATGTCCTTTCGACATTCGGGATTTAAAGCTCCGCCGCGGCGGATTTGGGGTTATGTCTCTTACAAACGAACATATCAGGCAACGGCTAACGGAAAAATTTAATGACCAGGTCTCTGGCTTTGAAGAGCCGTATGGCATGCTCACTTTTGAAGCCCCGAAAGAAATAAATCTCAAAGTCCTGAATTTTTTATACGATGATGAGGAGTTGAAATTCAGGTTTCTCACCGATCTGTGTGCCGTACATTACCCGGGAAATAAAGACAAAGAATTAGCGGTTGTCTATCATTTGCACAATCTCGGGGACAACGTCCGCATCCGTTTCAAGGTATTTACCAAAATAGATAAGCCGGACGTTTACACGGCTACAGGATTATTTTCAGCCGCCAATTGGATGGAAAGAGAAACCTATGATTTTTACGGGATCAATTTTGTCGGTCATCCTAACCTGAAAAGGATTTTGAATGTCGATGAGATGGACTACTTCCCCATGCGGAAGCAATACCCATTGGAAGATCAAAGCCGCATTGACAAAGATGATGAAATGTTTGGCAGGGGTGGAACGATTGGTTTTGGCACGGAAAAAACGGATCATGGAACGATAATCGAATCGGACAAAGACAATGTGGGCGAAAATATTGTTTGAATTATAAACTAATGGTCCCTTAAAAAAGGATTGGGCTATCATGGCTGAACAGCATATAAAGCTTCCGGAAGGAAGTATTGAGAAAACCACCACCACGTTAAACCTGGGGCCTACTCACCCGGCCACGCATGGTGTAATGCAGAATATCCTGGAGTTGGATGGTGAACGCATTGTTTCTGCGGACCAAACAATCGGCTATATTCACCGGGCTTTTGAAAAAATTGCCGAACGTCGTCCTCTCTACCAAATCACTCCACTTACAGACAGGTTAAACTATTGCTCGTCGCCTATTAATAATATGGGCTGGCACCTTACCTGTGAAAAATTATTAGGCGTGAAAACGCCTAAAAGAGTGGATTATCTCCGCATCATTATCATGGAGCTCGCCAGGATATCCGATCACCTGATCTGTAATTCTATTGTTGGTGTGGATAGTGGTGCTTACACAGGTTTCTTGTACGTAATGCAATACCGTGAGCTGATCTATGAAATATATGAGGAGATATGCGGTTCACGTTTGACCACTAATATCGGTCGTATCGGCGGTTTTGAGAGAAATTTCAATGACATCGCGTTTCAAAAAATTCAAAAATTTCTCGACGAATATCCACGGGTATTAAAAGAATTTGAAAACCTGTTTACCCGTAACAGGATATTCATGGAGCGGACTATTGGCGCAGGGCCCATTAGTGCTGAGCGGGCCATGAACTATGGCTTTACAGGTCCTAATCTTCGTGCCGCGGGTGTAGACTATGATGTGCGTACACATACGCCTTATAGCAGCTACGAAGATTTTGAGTTTGATATCCCGGTAGGAACTACAGGTGATTGCTATGATCGTTTTTTGGTTCGCAACCAGGAAATGTGGCAGTCGCTTCGCATCCTTGACCAGGCATTTAAACAAGTGCAGGAATTCAAAGGGGCTGAAGCAGATATTTATCACGCTGATGTTCCCGAATATTATTTGCCCGAAAAGAAAGATGTGTACACAAAGATGGAAGCATTGATCTGGCATTTCAAGATCATTATGGGTGAAATTGATATGCCGCCGGGTGAAGTATATCAGAGTGTGGAAGGTGGAAATGGGGAACTTGGATTTTACCTGATCAGTGATGGCGGAAGAACACCTTATCGTCTTCATTTTCGCAGGCCTTGTTTCATTTATTACCAGGCTTATGAAGAGTTGACAAAAGGCGCCATGCTCAGTGATGCAATCATCGTGATGTCATCATTGAATTTGATTGCGGGGGAAATGGATGCTTAACCCCCCTGCCCACTAAAGGGGAGACTTAGGTCAGAGGGGTTTGTATTTTTGAAAAGTTGGTTTAAAGTAAGAGTTGACAAATTGAATTTATAATAAAAGTACACTTTGCTTTTTGGTGGAGTGTTTCAAAACTCTCCGCCGAAGGCGGATTGGGGCATATGATAAAATTTTCAGACGATAAATTAAAAGAGGTGCAGGGAATTATTTCCCGGTACCCGGATGGCAAACAAAAAAGCGCCGTCATTCCTGTGTTACATTTAGCGCAGCAGGAGTTTGGAGGCTGGCTCGATGTTCCGGTGATGGACTATGTAGCAACACTGTTGAATATTACGCCTATTGAAGTGTATGAAGTGGCTACCTTCTATAGTATGTTCAATTTAAAACCTGTGGGCAAATATATGTTTGAGGTTTGCCAAACAGGGCCCTGCATGGTCAGCGGATGTGATGATATCATTAATTATATCGGGGAGAAACTGGGTATCAAACCTGGTCAAACAACCAGCGATGGGATGTTTACATTAAAAACGGTGGAATGCCTGGGAGCCTGCGGTTATGCGCCAATGATGCAGATGGGCAAATATTATAAAGAGCATTTGACAAAGGAAAGGGTTGACCAGATCATTGATGAATGCAGGAAAAGTGCGGTTGCCAACAACTAAACCAAACGCTTGCACATATGAAAAAGATCATCAGTTTGATGAGTTTGTTCTTTGTTTTTGTGGCATGTAATAATGCTGGTGATAAAAAAGAGGAATCGAAAGATACCAGCACTACAGTAGATCAGGTAGTAAAAAAGGAGCCAGTGGTAACAGAAAGTTATCATGGGGTCATACCTTGTGCCGATTGTGAAGGTATTGAAGTATCTCTTAGTCTTATGGATAACGGCACTTACAGCAGGCATGATTTGTATATTTCAAAAAAAGCGAAAGAGCCGGGCAGTAATGAATTCTCTTACCGTGATAAATTCATTATGCATGGCGATACGCTGCAACTGCTGGGCATTACTGAGGGAGCGGATCATTATTTAAAAACAGATTCAACGCTGATCCAATTGGGAGCCGATAACCATCGAATAACCGGAAACCTGGCGTATAAATATGTATTAAAGAAAACGAACTGAATATATAATGGAGGCGATAGTACCATATTTGACATTCAATGGAAATGCCGCTGAGGCATTAACTTTTTACACAAAGGCATTTGATGGAAAAGTCTTGTTTCAGCAAAGCTTTGGTGAATCACCGATGGGCAACGAAACACCGGATGAATATAAAAACAAAGTAATGCATGCTACCTTCCAGGCGGGTGATCTTACATTCATGGTATCTGATAATATGCCAGGCCATCAGGTTAGTGGTGGTACCAACCTTAGTTTGTCGTTAAATTTTAAAACGGTAGCGGATATTGATAAAATATTTGCTGCTTTATCAGAAGGAGCTAAGATTACAATGCCTTTACAGGATACATTCTGGGGAGCCAAATTTGGAATGTTGACTGACAAATTCGGAATCAACTGGATGTTTAATCATGATTATGAAAAGAAGGAAAAGTAAATGCGTTTCTTTCTGACTCTTATATTGTTCTTTACAAGTTTGATTCTTGTTGCACAGGCTGATAGCGTTGGCTTAAAAGAAGCGATGCGAACCCTGGATAAAGCATTAATGGAAAAGGATAGTGTTGCTTTATCGAAACTGTTGCACAATAAAGTAAGCTTTGGTCATTCGAATGGTTGGGTACAAATGGGGAAGGAGGTGTGGAATGACTTGGTAAGCGGCAAGCTGGTGTATAAGAGGATTGACAATGGCTATACAACAATTGCAGCGATCGATAAAAAATGGGCAACTGTGAGAATGAATATTGCGGCTGAAGGAAAATTGAATGATAAAGTTTTTGCGATGAACCTGCACGTATTACAGGTTTGGATGAAAACAAAAAAAGGCTGGCAGTTGGTGGCGAGACAAAGTGCAAAGATTAATTAAAAAGCCAGGCTCGAAGTTCAAAGCTCGAAGCTGGTAGCTTAGAAATATGGGAAGAAAATTATTATTAGAAAAAGCTCACGTTGAAAACATCAGGTATTATGATGTATATCGTCGTGAAGGTGGTTATAGAAGTGTGGAAAAGGCGCTGAAGATGGCGCCTAATGATATTACCGAAGAGGTAAAAAGGAGTGGGTTAAGAGGACGTGGTGGCGCTGGTTTCCCTACGGGAATGAAATGGAGCTTTTTGGCCAAACCCGAAGGTGTGCCCCGCTACCTGGTTGTAAATGCTGATGAGTCAGAGCCGGGAACGTTCAAGGATCGTTACCTGATGGAGTTCATTCCCCACCTGCTAATTGAAGGAATGATCGTTTCTTCTTTTGCATTAGGCTCTAATCGTTCTTATATCTACATCCGTGGGGAATATGCCTGGATTGTTGATATTCTCGAACAAGCGATAACAGAAGCAAAAAATAATGGGTGGTTAGGAAAAAATATACAAGGCAGTGGCTTTGATTGCGAGATCTATGTGCAACGTGGTGCGGGTGCCTACATCTGTGGTGAGGAAACAGCTTTGTTGGAATCCCTGGAAGGCAAGAGAGGTAATCCAAGGATAAAACCTCCATTCCCTGCCGTAAAAGGTCTATGGGATTGCCCTACGGTGGTGAACAATGTTGAAACCATTGCGGCTGTTGTTCCCATTATCAATGAAGGAGCTGACGAGTATGCAAAGATTGGAGTGGGTAAATCAACAGGTACAAAACTTATTTCAGCCTGTGGTAATATTAATAAGCCGGGTGTTTATGAAATCGATATGACCATTTCTGTCGAAGAATTTATTTTCAGCGAAGAATGGTGTGGCGGTATCAAAAATGGTAAAAGACTGAAAGCTTGTATTCCGGGTGGATCATCTGTTCCCATTTTGCCGGCCAATCTTTTATTGAAAACCGCCAGGGGTGATACCCGCATGATGAATTACGAGAGCCTGAGTGATGGCGGGTTTGCGACGGGTACTATGATGGGATCAGGTGGATTTATCGTGCTGGATGAAGACCAGTGTGTGGTGAAACACACGTATACATTGGCCAGGTTCTACCGTCATGAAAGTTGTGGTCAGTGTTCTCCATGCCGTGAAGGAACAGGCTGGATGGAAAAATTATTATTGCGTTTGGATAAAGGACAGGGCAAACTGAGTGATATTGACCTGCTTTGGGATATACAGCGAAAGATTGAGGGAAATACGATTTGTCCTTTGGGAGATGCAGCTGCATGGCCTGTAGCCGCAGCTATCCGTCATTTCAGGGACGAGTTTGAATGGCATGTGCTGAATCCTGATGAGTGTACTAAAAGGAATTATGGTTTGGCGCATTATGCGGAGCCTTTGCAGATGGCAACACCTGCGTAAATTTCACGCAAAGGCGCAAAGAAATTAAGACGCAAAGAATATGACCGAAAACGATATATCGAGAATGGTTGTTGATTTGTGTTTTAGAATTCATAAACAATATGGCCCAGGATTGTTTGAGAGTGTTTACGAAGAAATATTTTGCTATGAATGGGCAAAGAATGGGATACCGTTTAAAAGACAACATGGCGTTCCGTTAGTTCACGAAGAAATAAGAATGGAAATAGGATTCAGGGCCGACGTAATAGTTGATGATAAGGTAATTATAGAATTAAAGTCTGTTGAAACACTTGCGGAAATTCATTATAAGCAGATGCAGACATATTTAAAATTGACGCATATTAAATTAGGATTACTGATAAATTTTAATGTGCCTTTAATAAAAAATGGGATTCATAGAATAGTCAATAACTTATAAACTTTGCGCCTTGGCTCCTTTGCAGCTTTGCGTGAAACCAAAAATATGGCTGAAGAAAAAAAATTATTTAAAGTAACCATTGACAATATCTCCATCGATGTGGAGCCGGGAACAACTATTCTGATGGCTGCACGAAAAATTGGTGGTGATGTTACGCCACCGGCAATGTGTTTCTATAGCAAGCTGAAGGGCAGTGGTGGTAAATGCCGCACCTGTTTGGTAGAAGTAGCGGCAGGTTCTGCTGCCGATCCAAGGCCAATGCCAAAGCTGGTAGCAAGTTGCCGTACTACGGTGATGGACGGAATGATTGTAAAGAATATTACAAGTGACAGAGTAATGGATGCAAGGGCCGGTGTGGTGGAATTCCTCTTACTAAATCATCCACTCGATTGCCCTATTTGCGACCAGGCTGGTGAATGTCACTTGCAGGACCTCAGTTACGAGCATGGTAAAGAGGGTACCCGGTATGAGTTTTCAAGAAGAACATTTGAGAAAGAAGATATTGGTCCCTACATACAACTGCACATGACAAGGTGCATTCTTTGTTATCGTTGTACCTATGTCGCCGATCAGTTGACCAACAGCCGTGTACATGGTGTGCTGGATCGGGGCGATCATGCTGAGATATCAACCTATATTTCCAAAGCTATCGATAATGACTTCAGCGGAAATATGATTGACGTATGCCCTGTCGGTGCATTAACCGATAGAACCTTCCGGTTCAAAAACCGGGTTTGGTTCACCAAGCCGGTTGATGCCCATCGTGATTGTCCAACCTGTAACGGCAAAGTAACACTTTGGAATCGTGGTGATGAAGTGTTGAGGGTAACTGCCAGGAAAGATGAATGGGGTGAAGTGCAAAGCTATGATGGCAAACCAGGCTGGATATGCAATGACTGCCGCTTCGATAAAAAGAAATTGAGTGATTGGGTAATTGAAGGGCCAACCAAAGTCAATCGTCACTCGGTTATTTCAGCCAATCATTATGTCGGAGCCAGAAAGCCGCAGGAAACTGTTGCTGAAGTAATGGGCGGAAGACAACCGAAATTGTTGATGGATATTCATGCCATCAGTGATGTAAATGATCCGACTGTTGACCTAAGTGAAATAAACGGGCCAGCTACAGGTGCAACATTTAATAATAAGAAACAATAATAGCCATGTATCTTCTAGCAGTTGATTGGTTTTTTATTTTAGAAAAATTTGTGTTGATAGCGGTGATTGTTTCCCTCTCGATGGTGGTGGCGATGTATGCTACCTACGCTGAACGAAAAGTAGCCGCCTTTCTGCAGGATCGTATTGGTCCCAACCGTGCGGGTATTTTTGGATTGCTGCAACCTCTGGCGGATGGGGGCAAGCTATTTTTTAAAGAAGAGATCATACCTCTTCTGTCTTCGAAGTTCCTTTTCATACTGGGACCAGCTTTGGCGATGATAACCGCATTGCTAACAAGTGCCGTAGTTCCCTGGGGACCATCTTTCTCCATCGGTGAAAGGCAGATTAATTTACAGATAGCGGACATTAATATCGGCATCCTGTATGTATTTGGAGTAGTCAGCCTTGGCGTATACGGTATCATGATCGGCGGATGGGCATCGAATAATAAGTTTTCATTATTGGCAGCTATACGGGGAGCTTCCCAAATGGTATCTTATGAATTACCAATGGGTCTTGCCCTTATTGCTTTGCTTATGCTGGTAGGCGATCTTCGCATGAGTGCCATTGTGCAGAACCAATTAGGCAACGGATTTTTTAACTGGCATATCTGGTATCAGCCATTGGGCTTTCTCATCTTTTTTGTGTGTGCCCTGGCCGAGTGTAACCGTACACCATTTGACTTACCGGAAGCAGAAAATGAATTGAACTTCGGTTATCACCAGGAGTACTCATCCATGAAGCTGGGTTTCTATCTTTTTGCTGAATACATCAATATGTTTATCAGTGGGGTGATCATGTCAACACTGTATTTTGGTGGGTATGATATACCTTTTGTAAATGAAGCAACCTGGGGACTGGCTCCATGGTTACTATCACTGATTGGTTTTTCTGTGTTAATGTTCAAGGCATCGCTGTTTATATTCCTGTTTATGTGGATCCGCTGGACCATTCCGCGTTTCCGTTTTGATCAGTTGATGAAGTTGGGCTGGCGGACATTGATACCATTAGCATTGGTGAATATGATATTGACTGCCGCGGTGGTGTTGTGGTTGAAGAAATAAAGCCCATCCCGACCTTCCCGAAGGGAAGGCCATCCAAACACAGCCCTCGCTTTTCGGAGAATCGGTAATTAGTGAGAGTCTTCGAAAGTGTTGAATAGAGAGATAAAGATGATGTGGTAGTGATATAGATGATTAAAGATATACAGCACCGCCTCCTCTCTTTTGGAGAGGAGGAAGGGAGGTGAGGCCTTATATTTGCGAAAAATTAAAATCTCCTGTTGGGAGTTGAGATATGCAATTAACACAAAGAGCAAAACAAGTGGATCGCAAGCCGATGACCTGGCTGGAGAAGATCTACCTGTGGAATATTGCGAAAGGAATGTGGATCACGTTAACGCATTTGTTTAAAAGAAAAGCAACGATACAGTATCCCGAGCAGAAAAGAACTTTTTCAAAAGTGTTTCGTGGGCTTCAAATTTTGAACCGCGACGAAGAGGGCCGTGAACGCTGTACCGCTTGCGGTCTTTGTGCTTTGGCCTGTCCTGCGGAAGCTATAACCATGGAAGCGGCAGAACGTCAGCCCGGAGAAGAGCACCTGTACAGGGAAGAAAAATATGCGGCGAAGTATGAGATCAACATGCTGCGTTGCATTTTCTGCGGCTATTGCGAAGAAGCCTGTCCGAAGGACGCAATTTATTTGTCGCAGACGTTTGCTCCGGCGAATTATGGAAGACAGGGGTTTATCTATAAAAAAGAAGACCTGTTGATCCCTAATCCAAAGGAAAACCCGGAAGCCTATAAAAAAGCGTTAGGGGATAGGGCGCCGAGGGTATAAAAAGTTCAAAGTTTAATAGTTTAAAGTTTAAGGTTAGTTCAGATAAATAATTAATTAAAAAAAGCATCCAGGGTTTGCATCCGCTACAGCGGAGAAAAGCTATTAGCTTATGGGAATTACACAAATATTGTTTTGGTTACTTTCAGTGATGGCTTTGTTTGGGGCCCTGATGGTGGTAGTTAGCAAAAATCCCGTTTACAGTGTGTTGTGGCTCATCGTTACCTTCTTTGCCATTTCCGGTCATTATATTTTATTGAATGCGCAGTTTCTCGCAATTGTAAACGTCATCGTGTATGCAGGTGCGATCATGGTCTTGTTCCTGTTTGTGATCATGCTGATGAACCTGAATAAAGAAACAGAACCACAAAAAAATCGCTGGTTAAAAATTGCCGGGGCCTTAGCGGGTGGATGTTTATTATTGACGCTTGTTGCAGCCTTAAGGGGCAGCGAGCTGAAAGACGGAATAGCTGAGGTGAAAGTTGGTAATATCGGCTTGATCAAAAACCTGGGAAATGAGTTGTTCACTACTTATGTAGTACCGTTTGAGATCAGCAGTATTTTGTTTTTAAGTGCCATGGTAGGTGCGGTAGTGATAGGGAAAAAAGATTAGCCCCTTGTCCCCCTGAAGGGGAGACTTAGGGCGGGCATTCTTTTTAATGTTGGAAATGTTCTTTTAAATGATAGTTGAATGATGTTGCAAACTTCAGTTCCCTGATTGGGCTTTTGTTGCGTCGCACACTTCAACGTTTAGTTCTTTAATCAATATTAAAAAACAATAGTTCACTCACGTCCTTAGGACTGTGGGTGGCAAGTCCCCTCCTTGGAAGGGGATTTAGGGGAGGCCGTATGCCAATAAATTATTACATATTTCTGTCCATTGCTTTATTCTGCATCGGTATTGTGGGAGTGCTCACACGCCGCAATGCGATCATCATCTTTATGTGTATAGAGCTGATGTTGAATGCCGTGAACTTATTGTTGGTCGCATTTTCAAAAATGCACCACCTGAATGCAGCTGCTACTGGCAATGCAGCAGCCGGTACCGACGGGCAGTTGTTTGTATTCTTCATTATGGTAGTTGCAGCAGCCGAGGTGAGTGTAGGATTGGCCATTATCGTAATGATGTACCGCAATATTCATTCGGTAGATGTAAACTTTTTGAACAGGTTAAAACATTAAATAAGTACGAACTACGAACTACGAAGTACAGCGATCGTACCTCGTACTTCTCACTTCTTACTTCGTAATTGGGTTATGAAGAACGCATTAGACTTGGTTTATTTAATTCCGCTGTTGCCACTGATCGGTTTTTTGATCAATGGTCTTGGCCGAAAGCATTTGTCAAAAGGACTGATCGGTATTATCGGAAGTGGTACTGTATTCGTTTCATTTCTCATCAGTGTATGGGTATTCATGCAGGTAAAGGGAGGCAATACACATGTGGCCAATTATTTCACCTTTATCGCTGTTGACAAACTAAGCATTCCCTTTGCGTTTCAAATTGACCAGCTTTCTTCTATATTCCTGCTCATCATTACCGGCGTTGGATTTTTGATCCATCTCTATTCCACTTCGTATATGCATGAGGAAAAGACAGAACACTTCGGCAGGTACTTTTCTTATCTCAACCTGTTTGTCTTTTCGATGTTGCTGCTGGTGATGGGCGCCAACTATGTGATCATGTTTATCGGTTGGGAAGGGGTTGGATTGTGTTCCTATTTGCTGATTGGTTACTGGTTCAGGAATACAGAATACAACAAGGCAGCAAACAAGGCCTTTATCATGAACCGGATTGGTGACCTGGCTTTCCTGATCGCTATTTTCTGGTTGATCAGCAAATTGGGTTCTGTTTCTTACGGTGACGTTTTTGCTAATGTAAAGAACCTGAGTGGAACCGATCTTACAACTATTACCATTTTATTATTTATCGGTGCCACCGGTAAAAGTGCACAAATTCCTTTATACACATGGCTGCCTGATGCGATGGCCGGTCCCACACCTGTTTCTGCGCTCATCCATGCTGCTACCATGGTTACGGCGGGCATTTATATGATCGCCAGGAGCAATATTTTATACTCATTGTCACCGGTAACCATGACCATCGTGACAATTATTGGATTAGCTACTGCACTGGTTGCCGCTACGATTGCTCTTAAGCAGAATGATATCAAAAAAGTATTGGCTTATTCTACGGTAAGCCAGTTGGGATATATGTTTCTCGCCCTGGGAACAGGCTCTTATGTTGCCGCCGTTTTTCACGTGATGACACATGCTTTTTTCAAAGCGTTGTTATTCCTCGGAAGCGGTAGTGTGATTCATGCCATGGGCGGCGAACAGGATATCCGCAAAATGGGTGGCTTAAGCAAATACATGAAAACAACCCACTGGACTTTTTTAGTTGGTTGTTTGGCAATTGCCGGTATTCCGGGTCTTTCAGGCTTCTTTTCAAAGGATGAAATATTGGCCGGTGCATTTGCAAAATCCCCAATTATCTATGCGATAGGTTTAGGGACGGCTTTGCTTACGGCTTTTTATATGTTCAGGTTGTATGCAACAACATTCAAAGGAAGCTTCCGCGGTACACACGACCAGGAGCATCATTTGCATGAAAGCCCTGCCGCCATTACAATCCCGCTGGTTATACTGGCCATTCTTTCTATCATTGGTGGCTATGTAGGTGTGCCTGAGTTTATCATGCATGGAGCACACTCCTTAAAAGAATTTTTAGCGCCGGTGTTTGACGGATCCAATAAAATTTTAGAGGCCCATGAAGTTTCGCATGCTACGGAATGGATGCTGACCGGGGTATCAACCACACTGATTGTTATCACCATTCTATTTGCCTGGAACAAATTCAGCAAAAAACCAGATATCGAAGATGCAACAGGATTTGGAAAAGTGTTGGCGGATAAATGGTATGTGGATGAATTGTATGAAAAGGTAATTGTGAACCCGCTTGATAAGCTGGCCTTGTTTTTCAAAAATATTTTTGAAAAAAATGTCGTGGACGGAATTGTAAACGGAGTGGGGAGGGCTGTGAATTATGGGAGTCGTCAATTGAGGTTGCTGCAAAGCGGACAGGTGGGTAGCTATGTGTTGTTGATGGTATTGGGCATGGTATTGTTTTTTGTATTTCAATTTTTCCTGAGAAAGTAAGCTAAGAGATCAAGGAGAAAAAGAGACAATTCAGGACGTGTCGAAAGGCGACGGTATTTTTAATAATTAAAATTTTAAATTCCCCTTTAGGGGATAGGGGCTTATGATCGCAGTTTTATTAATAGTAATTCCATTACTGACCGGGCTGGCTGCATTCCTGATAAAGAATGAAAAAGCGGTGCGGTCATGGGCTTTGTTTTCATCGATTGTTACGCTGATCGTTTCATTGGTTGGACTAACAATACTGAAAGAAGCAAAATGGCTGGAACACCAGTCCGCATTCATGTCAACACTGGGAAGCAGTTTTTCTGTCAAGCTGGATGGCATGGGTCAGTTGCTTTGCCTGCTAAATACGATTGCCTTTCCGCTTATTTTTATTTCTACCTGGAACTCTGCTTATAAAAAACCGAACAGTTTTTTTGCCCTGATGCTGTTGTCACAAGCAGGTATGATGGGAGTGTTCCTGGCAATGGATGCTTTGTTGTTTTATTTCTTCTGGGAGTTGGCGCTGATACCGGTGTATTTTCTGTGTTCGCAATGGGGAGGCGAAAAAAGGATTGCCGTTACGTTTAAATTTTTCATCTATACATTCGTTGGTTCGCTGCTGATGCTGGTTGGTATTTTATTTATTTATGCCAAAACACCTGACCATTCTTTCGCAATTCAATCTTTTTATACCACCGGGGCAAGTTTGACCAACAAGGATCAAACCTGGTTGTTCTGGTTATTCTTTATTGCCTTTGCGGTAAAGATGCCCATCTTTCCTTTTCATACCTGGCAGCCTGATACCTATGAGCAATCGCCTACGGCAACTACGATGGTATTAAGTGGTGTCATGGTTAAGATGGGCGTACTGGGGGTGATTCGATGGTTATTACCCGTACTTCCGATTGCTTCTTATTCATTAGGAGATAGGGTTTCATGGTTGGCAGTTATTGGAATGATTTACGCTTCATTGATAGCCATAAAACAAGATGATATTAAAAGATTGGTGGCCTACTCTTCCATTGCTCACATCGGATTAATGTGCGTGGCTATTTTTTCTGAAAATAAATTAGCTATGCAAGGGGTGATGATACAAATGTTCAACCATGGTATCAATATCATTGGATTGTGGATAGTGGTAGAACTAATCGAGAGACAATTCGGCACAAGAAAACTTTCAGAACTGGGAGGGCTCGCTCAAAAAGCCCCGTCGATGGCCATTTTATTTGTGATCATCGCATTGGCCAATATCGCTTTGCCATTAACTAATGCCTTTATTGGTGAATTCCTGATGTTCAGCGGAATTTTTGGATCCCAGGTCACAAAGCTTAATGTCTGGTTTACAGTATTGGCAGGAATCTGTATTATACTGGCTGCTATTTATACGCTGAACCTGGTTCGAAAAATATTTTATGGTGATGCGGTGGCAAGAGTTGCCAATGCGCAGGATGTTCGGCTTAATGAAAAGCTTGCATTGGGGGCCATCGTAATATTGATTTTTTGGATGGGCGTATATCCACAATCGGTTTTGAATATCACAAACGAGATCTCAGATAGTATTTTAAAAATATCAGATGTTCGTCATCTGCTAACGAAGTAAGAAGATATGAACGCTTTAATATTGTCGGCAATTTTTGGAGTTATCATGATGTTCAGCGGTGTTTTTCTGAAAATGAAAAACACAGTGCGGATGGTTGCAATTTTAGGAATAGCATTATTAGTGGTTTCGAATATCCTGGAGATGAACGGCATTTTATTCTTTAAGGTGAATACAGCAGGTATGATGCATTTTGACAGGTTTGCATTGCTGTTTAACTCCATTGCGTTTATTTCGGCACTGGTCTATTTTATCTTATCAGCAAAAGATATTGAAAAGGTCGGTGTTCATTATGCCGAGTATTTTGCGCTTACCTTTTTTATACTAAGTGGTATTGTACTGACTACTTCGTTCAAATCATTGCTAATACTTTTCCTGGGAATTGAAATTATTTCGATCCCGTTATATATTCTCACCGGAAGTGATAAGAAGAATTTAAAAAGCAATGAAGCATCATTGAAATATTTCCTGATGGGTTCCTTTTCAACAGGATTGATGTTGATGGGAATTACGCTTATCTATGGAGCCACAGGCACATTTACTGTGGATCAAATGAAGTTTGTCGTTGACAAGCCTTCCTTACTACCGGTGGCCGGTATGTTGTTGCTCATTTTTTCTATGGCCTTTAAAGTATCTGCGGCGCCGTTTCATTTCTGGACACCGGATGTATATGATGGTGCCCCAACTGTGTTTACCTCTTTCATGGCTACGATCGTAAAGGCCGCCGTGTTTATTGGTTTCATCCGGTTGTTCGATGAAACGTTTGGAAGTTTTCATGCGCAATGGCAGTTGTGGATTGCGATCATAACTGTTGCTACTTTATTTATCGGAAACATCACCGCTGTATTTCAGCAAAGCGTAAAAAGAATGCTGGCTTATTCAAGCATCGCCCAGGCTGGCTTTATGCTGATGGCCTTGTATGCAATGAACACCGATGCAAAAGAGGGAATTCTATTATACGCTGCAGCATATTGCCTGGCCACCATCGGCATTTTTTCCGTGTTAGCAAAAATGAGCGACTATAGTTTTGAAGGTTTCAATGGCCTGGCAAAACAACAACCACTCGTAGCGGCAGTTACAACGATCTTATTTTTATCACTGGCTGGTATTCCGCTTACAGCAGGGTTCCTGGCAAAATTCTATATGCTGAAGGCAGCATTAGGCAATGGTAATCATGTTTGGCTGGTGATCTTTGCCGTGTTGATGGCTGCGGTGAGTGCTTACTATTATTTCCGCGTCATACAGGCTATGTACTTTAAGGAGGGCCAGGCCACTATACAGGCATCCCCGGCGTTTAAATGGTCTTTGGCAGGATTAGCAGCTGTTATTATTATCCTGGGCATATTCCCCAACGTATTGCTTTACTGGTACTATTTTTAGGTTGGCTGTAGATAGCAGGAGAGCTGGATTCCGCTGGTAAATACTTTCTTCCCGTATCCGCTTGCTTTCTGTAATTTCGGGTTAAGTATCGAGTATGAATTTCCGCGATGTTTTCTCGCTGGCGTTTCGCACGGTTCGCAGCAATAAATTGCGCACAGGATTAACTGTTGCCATCATTGCATTTGGCATTATGGCCCTCGTTGGCATTATAACGGCTATCAAGGCGATGAACCAAAAGTTTTCTGAAAGCTTTTCTTCTATGGGAGCTAATGCATTTACGATTCGGTTCAAAGAAAGAAATATTCATTTTGGCGGTGGTGGAAATAACAATGATGTCAAGCTTTCAAAAAAATCAAATAAGAAAGAGAAGAAATCTAACCTTGGAAAAAAGATTACAAAAGATGAAGCCGAGCTTTTTGTAAAAGCCTTTCATTATCCTTCAATCACCAGCATCTCCATTTTTGGCAATAGAAATTCCATTGTTACAAAAGAGGAGAGAAAAACAAGCCCCAATGTTACGTTATTCGGCGGTGATGAAAATTATTTACTATTGAATGGCCTGACCATTTCCGAAGGAAGAAATATTAATAAGGCCGAAGTGCAATCGGCAAGCAACGTTTGCATATTGGGAAATGATCTGGCGAAAAACCTTTTCAAAGAAAGTTTAGGCATGGCCATTAATTCAACTGTACGCATCAATAATATTCCATTCCGGGTTATTGGTGTGATGGCCAGCAGGGGGTCTACTTTTGGGTTTAGCCGTGACAATATGGTTGTCATAAGTTACACCAGTGCACACCGAAACTTTCCCTCTGACAATTCTTACGTAGTAGCTGTTTTGACGCAGGATATTTTGCAGGTGAACGAAGCTATGGGTGAAGCAGAAGCAGCATTTCGTCCTATAAGAAAATTGACAACAACAGAAGAAAGCAATTTTGTGCTGGACAAAAGTGACAGTGTCGCTGAAAAAGCAATGAACAGTCTTGGCTTTCTTACTATATCTGCAACGGTAATTGGACTGATCACGTTGATAGGCGCTGCTATTGGTCTTATGAATATCATGCTGGTGTCGGTATCAGAGCGTACAAAGGAAGTAGGACTGGTTAAGGCAATTGGCGGTAAGAGCAAAATGGTGAGACGGCAATTTTTATTAGAAGCGATGATCATCAGTGTGCTTGGCGCAATCTTTGGAATCGTTCTTGGAATTTTAGTTGGAAATATTTTCTCCATTGTATTAAGTACAGGCTTTGTTGTTCCCTGGAATTGGGTTGCATACGGCATCGTAATCTGCAGCATTGTCGGGCTGCTTGCTGGTCTGTATCCGGCACTAAAGGCCGGAAGATTAAACCCTATAGAAGCATTGCGCTACGAATAATTAATATTATTTGTTATCAAATTATTTGTCAGGGAGTTGGTGCTTTTAAAAAAATCCTTAACTTGAAGCCCTCTGTGATAAAAAAACAATCACGGGAAGATTTTTGTATAAACTTTTTCATTAGAATTGTAGCCTCAAAATAAGGCTCATTAACATTTAAAAAAACACTAAAAATTAAGATCATGGCTGAGACTAAACCAACTGCATCCGCAACAGTTAAGGCTACTTCTGTGCAAGCAAAGAAAAGCAGTAACGCCATTTCGTGGATTGCTCCCGTAGTATGTATTATTGCCGGTTATGCAATCTGGCGTTTTATTTTAGGAGCTGACTCTGGTTTTGAAGCTCCTGATAAGGCAGGTGGCTTTTGGCCTGAGCACAAAGAACCTAAGGATGCATTACACAGGATTTATGAAGGTGGTATCATTGTACCCTTACTGATTGGTATGTTGCTAATGGTGATTGTATTTTCTATTGAAAGATTTTTGACTATTCGTAAAGCCATGGGTAATGGTTCTATTTCTGACTTTATCCGTAAGGTTCAGTATCACCTGGCTAATCGTAATGTAGATGCAGCGCTGTCTGAGTGCGACAAACAACGCGGATCAGTTGCCAATGTAATGAAAGCGGGTCTTCGCCGTTACAAAGAAATGATCAACGAAGGCGGACTGGATACGGATCAAAAAGTAATTGCAATCCAAAAGGAAGTAGAAGAAGCTACCGCACTGGAACTGCCGATGCTTTCAAAAAATCTTGTATTCCTGTCAACGATTGTATCCTGCGGTACCCTGATCGCCTTATTAGGTACGGTAATCGGTATGATCAAATCTTTCTCTGCCCTTGGTAAAGAAGGTGGCGCAGGCGCAGCCGGTGAGCTGGCGGTTGGTATTTCTGAGGCCTTGTATAATACAGCCCTGGGTATCGGTACTTCAGCCTTTTCGCTGATCATGTATAACGTGTTTACTACTAAGATTGACTCTATTACATATGGCATTGATGAATCAGGTTTTACCCTGACACAAAGTTTTGCTTCACTGTACAAATAAGATTGTCAGTAAGTGGATGACTTCGTATGGAAATTTGATTCCAATTCATCTTATTATTAATAAATTTTTCAAAATGCCAAGTGTAAATATTGCAAAGAAGAATACGGATACCGATATGACACCCTTTGTGGATATCGCATTTCTGATCCTTTCTTTTTTCATCATGGCTACCAAGTTTAAACCACCTGAGCCTGTTGAAATTACGACCCCTAATTCGGTTTCGGCTGGTAAACTGCCCGCAAATGATGCGGTAATGGTTACAGTAGATCCGGAAAACAAGGTTTTCTTTTCTGTGTTGTCCGAAAAAAATGTAGGAGTTTTTGATAAAATAATACAGGAGCTGAATACAACGAATAATCTCGGATTATCGCCTGCTGAAATGGCCAATTTTAGAAAGACACCTGCTATTGGAGTTCCTTTTTCAAAATTGAAGTCTTTGTTAGCAATTCCTGCGGATCAACAGAAAGGTATTAAACAAGACGGTATTCCTGTTTTGGATTCAGCCACCAATGAACTGGTAAGATGGGTTGCCGCATCAAAAAATGCTTTTGCTGGTCAGAAATTGACATTCCTGATCAAAGGCGATGCGAAATCCAAATACCCCACGTTTGAAGCGGTAGTAAGTGCCTTGAAACGGAATGATGAACATAAATACAATCTTGTTACATCACCTGAAGATGCTCCGGCCAACTCCGAATTAGGAATGCAGCGCAGGAAAGAAGGCGGCGGCGGAGAAAAGAAATAAATTATCAATTAATTAAAAATCATCTGTTATGGCAAGTTTAGATACTGGTGATGGCGGTGGCGGCCACAAGAAAGGCCCGGGTGTAAAGAAAGCGAAAAAGCTATCTACCCGTGTAGACATGACTCCCATGGTGGACCTTGGTTTTCTTTTGATCACGTTCTTCATCTTTACGGCAACAATGAATGAGCCCACAACAATGGACCTCAACATGCCTAAGGATACGGATAAAGATGAGGAAGTAACAAAAGCAAAACAATCAGGCGCTCTGACCATTATGCTTGGAGCCAAAGACCAGGTATATTACTACGAGGGAGAATTAGCACCTGATGGCAGCAATTTTAAGCAAACTACTTTTAAAGGTATTCGTGATATCATTATCAACAAAAAGAAATCGGTGATCGCCAGTTACCGTGGAAATGCAGCCTGTGAAGAAAAGGCAAAATCGAAAGGCAAAGATCCTAAGGCTGAATGTGCTGACGAAGACTTTGTGGTAGTGATTAAGCCTAATGAAGAGGCAACCTATAAAAATACGGTTGACATACTCGATGAAATGACGATCAACCAGGTAAAGCGTTTTGCCATGGTAAAAATTGCTGACACTGAGAAAGGCCTGATAAAAGCTACTGAAGGTGGTGGCGCTCCGGCCCCGACCAACTAATCGTATGGAATTGTCAGGAAAATGCATCTAATTTTAAATAAACTTAAACATGGAAGCCAACAAAATATTATCCGCTGATATTCTGGACCTGGTTTTTGAGAACCGGAACAAGGAGTATGGGGCTTATAATCTGCGGAGAACTTATAATAAGCGCATTATTTTGGCTCTTGTTATCACGGCTTCTCTCGCCCTGCTGGCCCTGATAGGCTCATTGCTGGCGAATACGCTGGATGACGATAAGTCGAATAAAGTGGAGATTAAAGAAGTGACTTTGGCAGATATCAAGCAGGAAGAGGAAAAACCCAAGGAATTACCGCCTCCTCCTCCACCGAAGCCACCAGATCCTCCAAAGATTGAAATGCAAAAATTTACTCCTCCGAAAATCGTAAAAGATGAAGAAGTACAGGAGCCACCTCCGGCACAAGAGGAGTTGAAGGAAGCTAAAATCGATGTAATTAAACAGGAAGGTATTAAAGACGAAGGTATCGTCGCCCCGGCAGTGATAGACGATGGTAAAGGGATCGTAGAGGAGAAGAAAGAAGATGAGAACAAAATTTTTGAAAAAGTAGAAATTGAAGCTTCCTTTAAGGGTGGTGAAGGTGCCTGGAGAAAGTACCTCGAGAGGAACTTAAATCCAAGTACCCCGGTTGATAATGGAGCACCTGAAGGAACTTATACAGTATACGTTCAGTTTGTGGTGAGCAAAGATGGTTCTATCAGTGATGTGAGAGCTCTTACCAACCATGGTTATGGCATGGAAGCTGAAGCTATCCGGGTTATTAAAAAGGGTCCGGCCTGGACTCCAGCCATACAAAATGGTAGAAGTGTAAATGCTTATCGTAAGCAACCCATCACCTTCCAGGTTCAGTCTGAATAACAAACAAATTTTTAGCGTTTCATATCCTCCCCGCACAAGTGGGGAGGATTTTTGTTTTTATAGGATGACGGTTGAAGTCTACTTTTGAAAACAAAAGACAATTCTGAGTAACGCATGATTAATCATTTATCCGGTTGGGATGATACTATAGTGGCACTGGCTACACCGCCAGGTATCGGGGCTATTGGTGTAATAAGACTGAGTGGTAAACAGACCTTTCCTATTGTTGACAGCCTGTTCCCATCGAAAGACCTTTTGCAGGAAGCAGCTAATACACTGCATGTAGGATATCTGAAACACAAAGACCAAATCATCGACGAGGTTGTTGTTTCCCTATTCCGTTCACCCAGGTCGTACACAGGTGAAGACGTAATTGAGATAAGCTGCCACGGGTCTCCATTTATTCATCAGCGCATCATTGAAGCATGTATTGAAAGCGGCGCAAGGTTGGCGAAACCGGGGGAGTTTACTCAAAGGGCTTTTTTGAATGGTAAACTGGATCTTGCCCAGGCCGAAGCAGTGGCAGATGTAATAGCCAGCAATACCGAAGCGTCGCATAAAGCTGCGTTCAATACGATGCGTGGCGGGTTTTCATCCAAACTAAAGGAACTGAGAGAACAATTGATCCGTTTCTCTGCCTTGATTGAATTAGAGCTCGATTTTTCACAGGAAGATGTAGAGTTCGCTGACCGTTCCGCTTTTTATGAGTTAATCAGGCAACTACAATTTTCAACCGATCAGTTAGTCAATTCCTTTCAGTTAGGTAATGTTATAAAAAACGGGGTGAGTGTAGCGATTGTTGGAAAGCCAAATGCCGGTAAATCAACTTTGTTAAATGCGTTATTAAATGAAAACCGGGCCATTGTCAGTGACATACCCGGTACGACCCGGGATACCATTGAGGAGACAATTAATATTGATGGAATACTTTTCCGGTTAATTGACACGGCTGGTATAAGACAACATACCGCTGACATCATTGAAAGCGCAGGGGTTGAACGAAGCCTCGAAAAAATGAAACAGGCCGATCTTGTGATCTATCTATTTGACGCAGGAGAAAAGATGCCGGAAGTCGGAAGCCGGAAGTCAGAGCTTGACAAACAGCAATTGAAGTATTTGTTAGTTGCTAATAAAATTGATGAGGTTGGAGAAGAACAGGTAAGACAGGAACTTTCAGGTATAGAAAAAATAATTTTTATTTCTGCCAGGCAAAACAAACATATTGAAGTGTTGAAAGAAAAAATGGTGGATGCAGTTTTACAGGGACAGGTGCAAACAGAAAATGTCATTGTAACCAATGCACGACATTACCATGCATTAAAAGAAGCCGCAAAGTCTTTGTATGATATCAAAACAGGCCTTGACAACAAACTGCCGGGTGATTTATTAGCTCTCGATATTCGGAGATGCCTGCATTACCTGGGAGAAATAACCGGCCAGGTAAGTAATGAAGATATGCTTGATTTTATCTTTAGTAAGTTCTGTATTGGCAAGTAAGCCACTTACCCCACTTAACTTTATTTTACTTATTCCATTCTTTTGCAACGTAGTACAGATAATCATTTCAGGAAACTGACGTTTCTTTTCTCCATTTTTATTCTTTTATTGTTTCTTATTTGTACCAGTTTTTAATACCTTCATATGGTACAAATCAAATTTAGTGAAGGTTAAATTATGGCAGTATATGGCATTATAATGCAGTATAATGCAATTTAAAACCATTTTTGACTCTATTTTTCAAATATCATGAGCAGTAACATTCGTATAAAAAAAGTTTGTGAGCATTGTGGTGAGATCTTCATGGCACGGACTACGATAACAAGATATTGTTCTCATAAATGCAACTCTGCTGATTATAAGAAAAAAGAAAAGCAGAATAAAATTGAACAGTCTAATCAACAGACGAAAAATAAAATCCCGGATCAGCAGGAAGTTATTCAACCTGAAATAAAAGTTTCAAAAGAACTGGTCAACGTAAAGGAATTGTCTGTTATAACAAGCCTCAGTGAACGAACACTTTTCAGGTTAATAAAGGACAAGAAGTTTCCAAAGATGAAGATTGGGAAACGTTTAGTGTTTAATAAGGATGCAGTTATCAATTATCTTAATTTCAAATACGGCAGCATATGAGAGGAAAGCTGAGGCAAAGGAAATTATATACGGGTAAGATCAGTTTATATATTGACTATTATCCTCCTGTATGGAACCCCGTAAAGAAAATTTATAGTCGCAGAGAGTACTTAAAGCTGTTCCTGCATCCGAATCCGAAAACAATGCTGGAGAAAAAACAGAATGAACTTAATAAGGAGTTGGCTGAAAAAATTTACCT
Source organism: Terrimonas pollutisoli (assembly GCF_029360765.1). Taxonomy (GTDB): domain Bacteria; phylum Bacteroidota; class Bacteroidia; order Chitinophagales; family Chitinophagaceae; genus Terrimonas_B; species Terrimonas_B pollutisoli. Next base: position 310,711 of record NZ_JARKNA010000002.1, read on the forward strand.
GAAACGTATGAAGTCTTTCATGCTGGAAGAAAACCGGATATTTAATAAAGACATCCTGGAAAGTGATTTTTATGTATATGCTCTGGGCTTCATTAAGTCAAAAGAAAAGGCCGGAAAAAATGTGGAGCATCATAAGTCTGCTATCAAATACTTAAAGAAATTTTCGGGTGATCATTGTAAATTCAGACACATTGATGAAAACTTCCTGGAACGATTCAAAGATTTTCTGCTTACAACCACGACACTTAAATCAAAGAGATTTACACTGGACACTAACTCTGCCTCTTCTTATTTTGACAAGATGCTTTCCATTGTGGAAAAGGCGTTTATTGATAATTATCTGCCCGAAAATTATATTTTGAAAATAGAGCGAATAAAAAATGTAGAAGTAATACGGCAATTTCTCGATGACGAGGAAATAGAAAGATTAAAGTCAGAACCGATAGAAGACGATACAGTCTATAAAGCTTCTATGTTTTCTATTCTTACTGGTCTTCGTTACAGTGCTGTGGAATCATTGCATTGGGGTGATTTGCATTTTACAAAAGAACTGAAGGCATGGTATGTTTACCTGATAGACCCAAAACCCAAAAGACCTTTTAAACATTATATCAATCAACAGGCTGTTGACCTGCTTGGTGAACGAGGGAATGACGAGGACTTATTATTCCCTGGCCTGGATTATGACAGAACACTCAAAATTGTAAAGGAATGGTGTTTACGTGCAGGAATAAAGAAAGATATAACTTATCATAATTTCCGGCACACGTATGCCACACAGTTAATCACAGGGGGTGAGGATATTTACGTAGTCAGTAAAATGCTTAACCACAAGCATGTGAAAACAACAGAAATCTATGCAAAGGTGGCGGACCAGGTTAAAGTGAAAGCCTCGAATAAAGCCAGAATTTGATCAATTGATAAATATTTAAAATAAATGTAAACGATTGCAATATGTCGACAGAGGAAAGATTGGAAAAAATGGATAACGACCTACAGCAAATTAAAGTAATGCTTGTTGAAATTTTGAATCATCAAAAGCAACCAGTGCAGGAACAGGATTCCATTATGAGCCTGAATGAAGTTGCAGAATTTCTCGCGTTGGAAAAGCATATCATTTATGCAAAGTGCGGAAGTGGGGAAATCCCTTTTTTCCGTGTAGGGAAGCTCTACAAGTTTAAAAAATCTGAAATACAGCAATGGCTAAAAGACCAGGGACTAAAAAAGGCAATTGATGTGGATGATTATGTAAACCGATATTTGCAGACGCATATTTTAAAAGGATAGTATATAAATCTTATCATCATAATTTGTGACGTTCGCAAACAAGATATCTTGTAACTAATTAAATAATCATTAATGTATGGATGCTGAAAAAAAAGGAGAAGTTATTATTTATGAAAGCCAGGACGGGGAAGCCTCCATTGATGTTAGATTGGAGAATGAGACAGTTTGGCTGCGCCAGGAGCAAATTGCGGAGTTATTTAGCCGGGATCGTACAGTTATAAGTAAGCACATTAATAATATATTCAAAAACAAGGAGTTGGATCAGGAAAGCAATGTGCAAAATTTGCACATTGCAAATTCAGATAGGCCGGTAGCTTTCTATAACCTGGAAGTAATAATTTCTATTGGATACCGCGTCAAATCTCCAAGAGGTACACAATTCCGGATTTGGGCCAACAAAGTATTAAAGGATTATTTGGTAAAAGGGTATGCAGTCAATCAAAAGCGTCTGCAGGATCAATCACGTCAATTGGAAGAACTGAAACAAACAGTTAAATTGATGGGCAATGTAATTGAAAACAAAACCCTGAATACAGGGGAAGCAGAAGGCCTGTTAAAGGTAATTACCGATTATACATATGCCCTTGATGTGCTGGACAAGTATGATCACCAGATTCTGGAAATTCAGGAGACTACGCCAAAAGAGCTGTTCCGTATCACTTATGAAGAATCAATGAAAGCCATCAAAGGCTTAAAGGATAAGTTCGGCGGAAGCTCATTGTTTGGCAATGAAAAAGACGAATCTTTTCAAAGCTCCCTGGGAGCGATATACCAAACATTTGGCGGTCAGGACTTTTATCCCAGTGTAGAGGAAAAGGCTGCTAACTTGTTATATTTTGTTATAAAAAATCACTCTTTCTCTGACGGTAACAAACGTATAGCTGCGTTCCTGTTTGTCTGGTTCCTGGAGAAAAATGACATCCTGTATAAATCGGATGGATCAAAACGGCTTGCTGATAATGCGTTGGTGGCTCTTACTTTGATGATCGCTGAAAGCAAACCCGAAGAAAAAGACATGATGATAAAAGTTGTAGTGAATCTCATTAATATCAAAAACTGATTCATCGGGAATGATATTTTAAAAACCGTTGGGCATTCCTTAATAACATACTCTTTAATCGCCTTCAGGTCACCTCTTTCAAGATACTGCGGATCGCTCCGCTATACCTTGTACTTTCAATCGGTCACCTTTCAGCTATCACCTTTTCCGTTTTATTGGCACTGCGGCAACCACTGCCAAAACATCAATGAATATAACACTGTTATTACGTATTGGCAGAGATTGCCCGGCACTGCTTCTAATTGTGTAAGAACGTTAAAGAGGATTACTAAGCTTATTTGAAACAAGAAGAAAAGAAATTATAAAACTTAGCTTTCCTTGAACTGACTCTATTTAAATTTCTTATTTTTATTGTGATAATCGAATTAGTGAAAATGAAAAATGTGTGTTATGAAATTCAATAATCTATTGCCAGATCTCCCGTTTCCCCAACCCTTACTTTCGAAAATTTTTCAACAGCAACATGAAAGGTACCTGGAAGTATTTCCAGAATGGAGTTTACTAGCTACCCGTCGAAAATTGACCGCTTCTTACTGGATGAAGATATTTGTAAATCATTTTATTTTCTTGTTGATATCCGGAAGTTTGATTGTGCTACTGATCAACAACGAGCAACCTGTTCTACCTTCTTTGATACCAGCGTCTCTGATTGTTTTTCTTTCCTTATTCTTGACAATGTACTGGCCGCATTACCAGTTAGAGTTTTTACCGCATTTAGATAATTGTATGGAATCTTTCAGAACAAAAAAACTGGAAGGATTACAGCAGTGCAAGAAAGAACAATATTCGGTTTTATCACTGATGCTGATACAACATGCCTACCAGCATATGGCCGGTATTAAAAACGGTTCTATCGATACCAATTATGCAAAACTGTTAACACAACAATACGGGGTATCTGTCAAGAGTATTGTACCTGCGTTACAAATAACTATAAGGGGACAGTGGAACCGCAAAAGCATCAGGAAGCGTACCGAAATAATCAATGATTTTGAAGATGCCAAAGATTATTTCATGCAATTGTCTTGTGAAAGAGCCATTCAACTGCTGGATCAATTACAACAAAAAATATTACAATAAACTTCCCCCCCAAAATAAAGTGCATTTCAACTTTCTCTAAATGGCCATAACAGGCTATTTTTTTACAAATTATCTATACTTAACTGGATTTTCCTTGGCTGTTTGGCCATATTGCGTGGCTAAAACAATGAAGTATGGAAAACGTGCAGATGTTATTACCAATGGAACCAAAAGCCTTTTGGTGCCAATTAAGAACTATTGTGGAAGAAGTAGTCATGGAAAGCAGGCCGGAAACACCTGTTGATATTCATGCTAAAAGACCGCTACTAAAAGCCAAAGAAGTATGTGAGATCTTTCACGTCTCAAAGCCTACCCTTTATGACTGGCTGAAGCAGGGCAGGATCACATCAGTCAAGATCCATACCCGCCGCTATTTCCATTGGAAAGATGTGGAAGAACTGATCCAGCAAAGCAAAGTAAACTCTTTCAAATCCCACTCATGAAAACACAACCGTTGCTTTGTAAACAGGTTAATCAAATTGACCTGGTGAATTATCTTGAAAAATTAGGGTATAGGCCACAGAAAATTCGAGGCAATGACTACTGGTACGTGTCACCACTACGGGAAGAAAAAACGCCATCATTTAAGGTCAACCGTCGAATGAATGTCTGGTATGATCATGGGATAGGCAAAGGCGGTACGCTGGTAGATTTTGGAAAGCTGTTTTACCGGTGTTCGGTGAAAGAACTGCTTTCCAGATTAGAAGACGAAAAAGCGATCATTGTTTCTTTTCACCCGCTTGGCTACCAGCCGGCTGGTGAAAAGAAAAAACTTTCCAACGAGGCCGGGAAGATTCATGTATTAAGTAGTCGGGAGATCACAGATCCTATTCTCAGGGAATACTTGAATAATCGTCGGATTCCGCTTGCTATTGCCAACCAATTTTGCCACGAAGTAGCCTTTGAGTTATATGGTAAAAAGCACCTGGCGATAGGCTTTAAAAATGACAATGGTGGTTATGAATTACGCAATGCTTATTTCAAGGGTAGTAGCACACCCAAAGAGCCAAGATTGATCCAGCGGAACGGTGAAAAAGAGCTGGCTGTTTTTGAAGGTTTTTTCAGCTTTCTTTCTTTTCAAACCCTGCAACAATCAAACAAAAAATCAGCTATCGGACTGCCAGATATTCATGCAGCTTCTCTGGTATTGAACTCTCTTTCTTTTTTTGAAAAGAGCCGGGGGTTGATGGAAAACTATGATTCGATTCATTTGTTCCTTGACCTTGACCGGATGGGTCAACAATGCACACAGCAGGCTTTGCAATGGTCCGATAAATATCATGATCAGAGCCGATATTACCAGCGGTTCAAAGATTTAAATGAGTATCTTATTAAGTCCGTAAGTCATGAACTAAAACAAAGCCGCCGACGGGGAATGCATCTTTAAATTTTCAGGAGCCAGCTATGTTTCGGTTTTACCGAAACGCTGGCTTTTTTCATCCGGACTTTGGTCGGGATTCAAAAAGGTATTGCAACAGACATTGAATTTGTGAAGAGTGATGAACGCTATACAAATATCTAAGAAAGGCAAAGGAGGACGGCCCGTAAAACCGGTTAAACAAAATCAGTTTATAGGCGTGAAGTGTTCATTGATTGAAAAAAAACTGATTCAACTAAATGCAAAAGCGGTTGGGTTATCTATGTCTGAATACTTAAGAGAGCTGGGATTAAAAGGACAAGCTGACAGGAAAATAAAAGTGTTGCCTAAAGAAGTTTTACTATTTACAGCAACGCTCAATCACATGGCTGCTAACATAAACCAGGTAGCCAAAAAAAGAAACCAGCATGATGAACTCAGTGTCATCGAAAGAGCGGGTTTAACAGTTCTCTCCAACGACATCAAACGGCTGGCTGCTGACATCAAAAATTTTCTTCAATGATTGGCAAAATAATTATCGGAAAATCTTTCCGTGGCTGCATCAGTTATTGTCTGGAAAACAAGAAGCAATCGGAACAAAAAGAACAGGTTGTCCAACAACGTGCGGAAGTACTTTGCTATAATCTTTGTTACGGTGATAAATTGGATCTGATCCGTCAGTTTAATGATGTCCGGAATCTTAATCTTAAATTATCCAAACCTGTCATGCATATCACCTTAAGTTTAGCGCCGGGTGAAAAGTTGGGCAAGGAAAGATTAGCCGGTCTTGTTGAAGACTGTGCCAAAGATTTGTGTTTTGAAAAAAATCAATATTTAGCCATTGGCCATAACGATACCCATCATCAGCATTTACATATCGTTATCAACCGGGTGGGTTTTGATGGCAAGACAGTGAAGGATAATAACAACTATCAGAAGATGGCGGCTTATTGCAGGAAGATGGAACTAAAATACGGGCTACAACAAGTCCTTAGCCCCCGCCGGTTTTTATCCAAAGAGCAGAGGCATATTCCCCGTCTTGATCAACGGAAAGAGAAGCTACGCCGTGACATCCGGGAGTGCCTGAATGTTTCAAAAAATTATCAGGAATTCGAGCAAAAAATGAAACAAAGAAATTACCAGGTATTGAAAGCAAGAGGCATCGCTTTTATTGATCCGCAAAAAGTCCGCGTTAAAGGAAGTGAAGTTGGTTTTCCGCTTTCGAGAATCCAAAAAATAGTAAGCCTTCAGCGGGAACTGAAAAAAGATATTCTACACAATGAACAACCGAGCGAATCCGAAAGAACACAAATACTGCATTTGAAATCTTTACACCAAAAACAGCATTTTGGAAAACAAAAAAATCTGTCCCTGTCAGCTTCAACCGAACTGATTTTGAAATCACCTGCTCTGCAAGAGAATATTAATCCTGCATTGATCAAAAAGAAAAGGAAGAAAAAAAGATCACAGCATTTATAAAGTCTTAAAAAAAATTAGAGATGGCAAAAGAGACCAGTAATGAGCAGGCGTTGCTTAAATTGATCCTTGAAGAATTGCAACATTCAAATCAGCAATTGGCTGGACAGCACGGTTACTTGGAGGAATTAAAAGAAAAGATGAATCATCCGGTTATAAATGATTTTCGGGAAAAGAAAGTGGAAGAGTTGAAAAGCGCCTTGTATCAGTATCACGTAAAACTTTTGCAGCTTATTCCGGCAAAGGTCAAACACTATTATTATGTACACACCACAACAGCAATAGCATTTATGTTTTTTATAGGACTGACTGCTCTTTCTTGGTTATACATGGATCAATCTGTTGAGATACGGTCGCTGAAAACTAATGCCATCAAATACCGTCATCTGAAATTATCTGAAAATAGAAGTCTTATCCAGTTACTAAACATTACAGACAGCTTGTATATATACGATCCCGGAGATTTTGAAAAGAATGTGAAGAGCAAGGAGCGAAACAGGAAAATGCAACCTGATCTTTTATTCCACGATAGCATGAAAGAAAGGAAGGCCAAAAACTTTCGTCTTAAGACAGAGAAAAAACCATAATTCGGATGAGCTATCCGGATTCTACCCCTTTCAGCTATAAATAAATCCATTTGCCTTATAAATATTTCTTTTTGCCCGATTTGATATGCCAGGAAAAATATTACTTGTAGTGATCTGTAATAAGCCTGATATCTGATAAAATAATCACGATTTTAATATAAATGCTACTGAATGCAGATTTTTTAATTGGCATTGGCTGAACGTTTGATTGTCGCAAAATATGTGGCAGGCCTCAATGGGAAAAATTAGTATTTGTTGACATTTATAAATGCCAATCGGATTGTTAATTTTATTTGTTCTTATTGCTTTTGACCCAACGCGACTTGTCTTAAAAATTATCATCGTCGGTCTGCTGCGGGATATAAATTGTTCAATAATTGAACGACACATTTATTGATACTCTCCTTTGCTTGCTAATGCCAACATCAGTTATTTGCCAGTCGATTGGTTTAATGATTGGGTAAATAATTGTTTTGTTACTGCAAGTTATACTTGGAGCAATTGGAGTAACATATTTATTTTGATCGATATTAATCAGATTTTATCCAGCCTTTTTGATTATGGACAAAATCAATCTGGGATTAACAAAAAGAAGTAATCATCAACTAAGAAGCTTGCTGGTAGAAGCCAGTTGGGTGGCCGTAAGAACGGATATAACCTTTGCAGCAATACTATCTCAAGCACGCCCACAAAGAACCTAACAAAGCCATCATAAAAGTGGCGTACAAATTACTGAGCCGTATGCGGGCTGTCATCCATAGCGGCATACCCTACCAGGTAGGATTGATAAAATAATTATTTAATTAAGCTCATCATTACGCATAAACAAAGACAGACTTAATAACATGAGAGGTGGCATCATCACCAACGAATGACCACAACGCAAGTTTTGGTAAACAATGGTCTTTTTATTACGTTGATAAGGCTATCGCAGTAGTAAAAGCGCTAATGGCAAAGTATGGTTTACACAGCTAATGGAATATTTACTTGAAGTAGTGTATTAGCATTCATTTGACATCTACTTTTTTATTTGCTTTAGTAATATCCCACTTTGCCCTGTAATCATTCGGTGACACAGACATAAGTTTTGAAAACATTCTTGAAAAATAATAGGGGTCTTCGATTCCTAATTCCGCAGCAATTTCTTTAACACGAAGATCAGTGAACTGAAGATATTGGCAGGCTTTCTGGATCTTAAGGTGATTGAAATACTCAATAGGTGCAAATCCTGTTTTTTTCTTGAAAAGAGCTGAATAATGAGAAGCAGAAAGATTTACTGAACTGGCAATGTCTTCCAGTGTGAGTGTCAGATTAATACTCTTCTGCATAAAGTCAATGGAAAGATCCACCTGGTCGGTTGTTTTCTTTTTGCCCGGATAGTTAAACTTTTCATCGAAAATGACCGACGTAAGAAAATGCCAGAAGCACATGTTAGCATAGTAGAGATTGTCCATGCCATATCCCCGCTCTAACGTAAAGTAAATTTCGTCGAACAATTTTATCCTGGCTTCATTGTAATGAATATATCCTATGTGATGCTGTATCTGGTTTATCATTAAATCCACTATGTGCGTTACAAGATGCCCCTTGAAATGTACCCAGTAAATTGTCCATGGATCGTTCTCATCAGCAGCATAGCGATGGGATGTTTCCGCCGGCACGACTATAAAACTGCCCGGCTGAATAGTTTGTTTTGTTTTTCCAATTTCAGCCCATCCTTTTCCTTCAATACAATAAATGAAAATGTGCTGGTCAATGCCATGCAGGCGTTCCCGGAAATGAAATTTTGCTTTGGGATAATACCCTATGTCCGTAATATGTACACCTGATAATATAGGATCACTGCCGCAATACTGGTAAATGATTTTCCGTGGTAGCACTATCGCCCTTTGTCCTTCAAATCCTTCTTTTTTACGGATGTTTTGGTTTGATTTTTCCATATTTCATTTGCAAGCGAGGTAAAGGTAGATAAATGATATAATAAAATTGTCCATCATTTCCATAAGTAAAGCTATTTCCATCAGCCATCTTTCATCTCAACTTGCACTTAGATTTTTCTAACAAATCAAATACTCAGATTAGTAACGATTGTAAATACTCCAGGTAATGCCATATACCATACTTCTCACAAAAGCTGATTTATTGGGCCTTCCTGTACTTTATTTAAATGTACTTATCTGGAAAAGGATAGATGCGAGGATAAAATAAACGCCTGAACATTTAGCCTAAGCATTTATACGGAAATCTTTTTATTAAAATAAAATAGTGCATCATTTTTTTAAAACTGCTTAAATCAAAAGTTATGAGAAGAATCCTGCAACTTATTCTCTCCGGAGTGTTTTTAGTTGCTTCAGTAAATGCCAGTGCCCAGCAAGTAATAAAGGGCAGTGTTAAATCCACCAGTGGTGAACCTGTAACAGGCGCTTCTGTTTCCGTAAAAGGGAAAAAAGGCGGAACCTCCACCAACAACGAGGGCTTGTTTTTCATAAAAGCCGAAAAGGGAACCCCGCTGGTTATTACTTCTGTTTCTTTTGAAACCAGGGAAGTAATGGCCGGTGATAATATGGAAGTCACATTGGAGGCTAAAGTGGGCCAATTGCAGGAGATAGAAATAATGGTAGAAAAAGGTTATGGCAAATCGAAAAAAAGTGCTGTAACAAGTGTTATATCCTCAGTTAAGGGCTCAGATCTTGCAGGTATGCCCTCTACAAATCTCGGTTCAGTATTGCAGGGTAGGGCTACAGGTGTGCAGGTTACCAATAGTGGTGGAGCCAACCCACCAACTCAAAAAATACTGATAAGAGGTTTTACCTCTTTGCAAAACAGTACTGACCCGCTGGTTATTATGGATGGGATAAACCTGGGCAGGTCAGGGTTGAATTTTGTAAACCTTGCCGATATTGAAACAATTGATATTTTGAAAGATGCTTCGGGGGCCGCTATTTATGGTTCTGATGCTTCGGGCGGGGTAATCATCATTACTACTAAAAAAGGGAAACTGGGTAAATTTCAGACTGATGCAGATGTATCGTATGGCTCTTCATTTTACCAGGATCCCGAAATGGCCGATGCCAATGAATACATTGCTGTTCAAAAAAGGCGAAACCCCGCTTATGTAGTTCCAACAAATGCTGCTAATACAAATTGGTGGAAAGAATCTGTAAAAAGTGCCAATCAGCTTAATGCCAACCTGAGTTTTAGCGGCGGGTCTGAAAAACTAAATGCGTTTGGTAGTTTGGGTTATATAAAGTCAGATGGTAACTATACGATAGGTGGTGCCTATTGGCAGAAGATTTTGGCTCGGTTAAATTTAGATTTCACACCAAATAAATATTTTAGGGCTGGCTTTACATTAAATCCAAGATTTGAGAACTGGGTAAACCCAGGCCAGGGTGATTTAATGCCAGTTATGCGTACCGAACCAACCTTGCCTGTATTTGATCCAAAACCGGGGTTCAACCAGTTTAGCCAATTCAGCCAAACAAGTATTGATAGAAATGTGAACCCCGTTGCAGCGTTAACGAGGGGCGTATACAATAAAAATTATTTTATGGGGATTATAGGTTCCACCTATATTGAGGTAAGTCCCTTAAGGAATTTGCGTGTAAGGAGCCAAATGAATATTAATACCGGCCAGGGATATAGTGCAGGATATACTCCAAGGTATTACAATGGAAACCGTGACCGGAACTTTGACCCCGTAGACCCATTATCTCTTGATAAGTCTGATAACGCTTATAATAATTCAAATCATGCTTTCAACTGGATATGGACACAAACCGCAAATTATTCATATCGTTTAAAGCAGGATCATACGTTCAATTTATTGGCAGGTTATGAATCAAGAAAGGAGTTTGGTTTGGGAAACTCTGCAGCACGCTATAAAAGCCAGGATCCTACCAACCCGGACTATTATTATTTGAGCTTCATGCAGGGCGACTATATCAATACTGGTGGATATGAAACGCAGGATACCTGGGGCGCTATCTTTGGCAGACTTAACTATAATTACCAGGAAAAGTATTTTGTTGAAGGAAATATTCGCAGGGACGCATCCTCAAGATTTTATAATGAGAATAAGTATGCTGTTTTTCCATCCGGTTCTGTTGGATGGATAGTTACAAGAGAAAAATTTCTTTCCTCATTTAGAGCATTAAACTACTTAAAAATAAGGGCAAGCTATGGTGAAATTGGAAACAGTTCATTAAATGACCCTGCCTCATATCTTAATTTTTTGAGCCCGTCGATTAACAGTGTAAACGTTATTAATTTAGGCGATCCGCGGGTTGGTTATCCTATCTATGTTGTAGCAAGACCTGCAAACCCTGATTTAAAATGGGAAAGAGATGTTGATGTAAACGTTGGTTTTGATTCTTATTGGTTTGAAAACAGACTCTATGTAAATGCAGAGTTGTATGAAAGAAAAGCAAAAGACCTGCTATTCACTGATAATGTTGGAAGGGAGGAGCTTGGTATTCCGGGTGGACAGAAACTGAATTTGGGGCAAATTTCCAATAAAGGTTGGGAGGCAACAATAGGGTATAAGAATAAATCAATCAACAAACTTAAGTTTGATGCATCTGCCAACTTTTCTCACAATACACCCTATTTGGATAGTTATGGTTTAACAGGTGAACCGGTATTAGGTAATGCGCAAGGTTATTATAGATTATCTGAAGAATTACAGGGGCCCTACACAAAATCAGAAATTGGCCAGGAAATAGGTCGTTATTGGGGCTACCAGGTAGAAAAGGTATTCCAAAATCAGGCTGAAATTGATGCCTACAGTAAGAATGGTACATTAATTCAACCAACTGCCCAACCAGGTGATTTTAAATACCAGGATACAAATGGTGATGGTACCCTTGACGATAAAGACAGGGTATACATGGGTAGCCGTAATCCTAAACTGGAAGTTGGTTTAAACCTGCGGGTTGAATACAAAGGCTTCGATTTTGCATTGTCCGGCTATGGCAGATTTGGCCACAAGGTTTTATGGTTTTCCAAAAAATTCCATTATATGGGTGCACTCGGAGCTAACATTTATGCCGGAGCTTCCGATAAAGCATGGAATGGAGATGGTTCAACCAATAGTAATCCAAGATTTCTTAAGGATGGAATATCACCGGATTTGTTGAGATTCAACTCATGGTTTTTAGAAAAGGGTGATTATTTCCGTATCAATAATATGCAATTGGGGTATACAATTCCGGCAGCATGGATTCCGAAAATAAGGAAAATCAGACTTTATGCAAATGCACAAAATCTAATCACATTCACGAAATATCCCGGCATTAATCCTGAAATATATAACAGCGATCTTCCAATCAACGCCAATGGTGTAGATATTTCTCAATATCCAACTAAAAAAACAATTATAGTGGGCGTAAATATTGGATTGTAGGGGTCGGAATTTATTCATAATAATTTAAAGACTTAAAATATGAAAAATAAAAAGCAGGGATTTTTATCAATACTTATATTATCCCTATTATTTATTACAGGATGTAAAAAGGATTTCTTTGAAAAGAAATTATATGGAATCCAGGACCAGGTTTCAACAATTAAAGATGAAGCTTCTGCTCTTGCGATGATAAATGGTTGCTATGCAATGATAGATGGAACCGACTGGTGGTCAGGCAGGTTTCAGCGAATGATGCTTGAATGTTCTTCAGATAATGGCTGGGGAGGAAATGACTACCAGGACAGGCCAACAGAAATTGGGACGATGGCCTTCACCAATGTTCTTAATGAAGACAATGGTTATGTGCAATCATTGTTTGATATCCTTTATTTGGGTGTAAGAAACTGTAACAATACCATACAGGTTTTACCAAATGCGCCCATAAGCGAAGCTCTTAAAAAAAGAGGTGTGGCTGAAGCAAAGTTTCTGAGGGCCTACTACTATTTTGAATTGGTAAAAACTTTCGGTGATTGTGTACTGTACACTAACCTTCCAACAAGCGCTGAATTGATACCCCGTTCTCCGGTCAAGGATGTATATGCACAGATAGTGCAGGACCTGAAAGATGCTTCAAATGATCTGCCTGAAGTGGATGCATATGCTGCTTCTGATAAAGGAAGAGCAACAAAAGGTGCTGCATTAGGTTTGCTAGCCAAAGCATATCTTTTCATGGAAGATTATGCAAATGCTGAAAGTACTGCTCAAACAGTAATTCAATCAAATAAGTATATTCTGTTGCCTGATTATGGCGATTTATTTAAAACAAGCAATCCATGGAGTAGGGAATCATTATTTGAAATCGGGTACAATCCGGATACCAAATACAATACAGGTGTAAGAGCTACCACCATGACATGGGCCACCAATGATGGAGGCTGGGGCTGGTTTGGCCAAACCAGTAACCTGGAAAATGCTTTTATAGCCGAAGGAGATGATATACGGAGAAAAAATACCATTGTTAAGGCAGGTGAACCAGTTGAAGGCGAAAACCGCATATTTCCGGCTGATATTGGTCAACACACATCAGGTCGTTATTTCAGAAAATTGTATGTGCCTATAGCTGAAAGAGGCGGTCTATATGGTAACCAGCCATTAAATCAGATTATGTTACGTTTTGCAGAAATATTGCTGATACATGCGGAAGCCGCTGCCTTTAGCGGACATGACGCCGAAGCGTTAGTTTCTTTAAATAAAGTAAGGCTAAGAGTCAATCTCGCACCAAAAATAGGTTTGACAGGTGATGCGCTAAAATTAGCTATTTATAACGAAAGAAGGCTTGAACTGGCAGGTGAAGGCACCTACAGATGGGACGATATCAGAAGAATTAAGATTGGCGGTAAAAAATTAATTTCATTACTGATGGGACCCAATGGCAGTTTTGTAAAATATAATACTACCACCAATGTTGATCCTATTGAAAAGACGCCCCACCGTGAAAGCCTGAATAAAGGAATCGAATTTAAGGAAGGCAAACATGAAGTGTGGCCGATACCAAGAACTGTTATACAGGCCAGCAATGGTACTGTTACCCAAAATAACGGATATTAAGAATTCAATATCGTTTTACTTAAGCGGCTTCCGTGGCGGGTGTTCCTGCCCGCCACGGTTTTCGGCCGCTTTTGGTATTGTATTCTTATCATAGCAGTAAACGACTTTGACTGAGTAACTGCAATACAACAATGAGCATTGATGCAAAGACCAGGATATAAAAAATAATAGAAATGGTTAAAAAACATATCTTTTTTTTAGTGATGGTTTTCTTTGCAGGGATAATTTATGCCTGCAATAAAAAAACCGGCCCTACTCCGCCTCCGCCTAATCCTTGTTTTTACAACGGAATAGATACTTGCCTCGCAAATACGCCTTTGAAATTAACGATTAACCTGGCTGATGAAAAACAAACCATACATAGCTTCGGCGCATCTGACGGCTGGACAGCCAAGTTCGTCGGCAAATGGGCGGACGCCAATAAGAAAAAAAGGATTGCAGACTATCTGTTCAGCATGGATACCGCAAGTGATGGCATTCCCAAGGGGATCGGTCTTTCTTTGTGGCGTGTAAATATTGGCGCCGGAAGTTTTGAACAGGGTACCAACAGCGAGATTCCTGATGAGTGGAGAAGAGAAGAATGTTTTTTGCAGGCTGATGGTAGCTACAACTGGAGCAAGCAGGCCGGCAGTCAATGGTTTTTAAATGAAGCCAAACAACGGGGAGTAAAGTATACATTAGGATTTGCTATTTCTGCGCCGGTTTATATAACACTTGATGGAAAGGCACACGGAGGCGGGCGATCATCTTTCAATCTGCAATCAGGCAAGATGCCGGATTATGCAGAATTCCTGGCCGAAGTATCTGATCATTTCAAATTTGATTATATCAGTCCTTTCAATGAGCCACAGTGGAATTGGGGCAATGGAAGCCCATCGCAGGAAGGCTCTGCAGCCACCAATACTGAAATTGCAGATCTTGTAAAATTGTTGGGTCCTAAATTGCAAAGCAGGTCATTAGCTACATCAATTGTAGCGGGCGAAGCAGCACAATGGAATTTTACCTCCAATACCTATGACAACAACAGGGGCGATCAGATTTATAATTGGTTCAGTCCCGCTTCTTCAAATTATATCGGCAATGTGCCCAACACGGCAAAAATAATTTCTGCGCATAGTTATTTCACTACCTGTCCCGACAATAACTTGATGAATATCCGCAGCAATGTGGTTAATAAAAGAAACGCAGTGGATGCAGGTTTGGGTTTATGGCAAACAGAGTTCGGGATATTGGGAGATATATGTGGTCAATACAATGGCTATCCCAAAAACATAAGTATTGACTATGGGCTTTATGTAGCCAAGGTAATTCATCATGACCTGGCCATTGCTGGTGCGAGTTCCTGGCAGTGGTGGCTGACCATGAACCCTTATAATTATAGTGATGGCTTGGTATATATTAATGATCCCTCCGGCGGATATGATCTGAATGCAAGTAAAACCGATGGCATTGTGTCGGACTCAAAACAGTTGTGGTGCTTTGGTAATTATTCACGGTTTGTAAGGCCGGGTATGAAGAGAATCGCTGCTTCCATCGAAGGTATTGATGATATTACCGCAGCCGATTCTCAGATGATATCGGCGTATAAAGATGTTGTAAACCGGAAACTCGTGTTTGTGATTGTGAACATGAGTTCCAGTTCAAAAATATTCGGGCTGTCAGGTTTAGGATCAACAATTAAAATAGCAGGCAATAAGTTGGATGTTTATACTACTACTGCTGCAAAAAGTTTGTCGCGGTCGGTAGCAGTAGCGGATAATATTAAAATTGAAGCAAAGTCTGTCACTACGTTAATAGGTACTTATGAGTAACAGCTGAAGTAATTCAAAATATTTTTTTATGCCACGTTACTTCTTGTTGAGCACTGTTGTACTGCTGTTGTTTTCATGCAGCAGCGCCGATACTGAAAAAGTAAAACGAACTATTTTTTCAAAATCCACTATTGCTGAATCAGGAGTTGATTTTAATAATAAGATTACAGAGGACGATTCAGTAAATCTCATTAATAATGAATATGCCTACATGGGAGGAGGCGTGGGTATTATAGATATTAATAATGATGGTTTACAGGATATTTTTTTTTCGGGAAACCAGGTTAGTTGCAGATTGTATTTGAATGGAGGCGACAATCACTTTAAAGATATAACAGCAAGTGCGGGGATTTCAACTAATAGCTGGTGCACAGGAGTAAGTGTTGTTGATATTAATAACGATGGTTACCAGGATATCTATGTAAGTGTTTCCGGCGCAGTTGATGGAAATGCCAGGAAAAATTTACTGTTTATCAATAATAAAAACATGACGTTTATTGAAAAGGCTGCTGAATATGGATTAGCCGATACCGGGTATTCAACACAGGCAGTGTTTCTGGATTTTGATAAAGATGGGGATTTGGATATGTATCTGGTAAATCATTTGTTGCAGGGCCCTAATCCAAATAATATCACAAAGAAGGATTTGAGTGGCCATTCAATGTTGAACGATCATTTATATATCAATGATGGCGTAAGTAAAAATTCAGGGCATCCTGTTTTCAGGAATATTTCCGCACTGGCAGGAATAATGGAAGACGGTTATGGACTGGGGGTTGTTGTAAGCGATTTTAATAGTGATGGGTGGCCGGATATTTATGTTGCCAATGATTATTTGAGCAATGACTTTTTGTGGGTAAACAACAGGAACGGAACCTTTACTAATGTGATTGCAGCTTCCCTGAATCATCAGAGTTATAGTAGTATGGGCGTAGACGCAGCCGATATAAATAACGATGGCCTGCCCGACATAACCAGCCTCGATATGTTGCCGGAATACAATCAACGTAAGAAAGAAATGTATTCATTTTTGAGTTACGAACGATATGAGATGGAACGATTGGCCGGTTATGAACCTGAGTTTATGCGTAATATGCTGCAGCTAAATAATGGGAACCTGGAAATTGATGATACCATATTGCCACGATTTAGCGAAATAGGGCAGTTGGCAGGCATTAGTGAAACCGACTGGAGCTGGAGTGTGCTGATGGCTGATTTTGATAATGATGGATGGAAAGATATGCATATCACGAACGGTTTAGGGCGTGATTTAATTAATGCAGATTTTGTTTTGTACCGGATGCAAACACCCGTGGATCCTGTTACCGGTGTGGCCGGCAGAAAGAAAAAGCTCCAAAATGAATTAAATTCTCTGGGGCAGGTTGCTTTAAAAAATTATTTATTCCGCAATAATCATGATTACACATTCACCAATCAAAATGATAGTTCAGGGATTGATGAGTTGACTATTTCAAATGGCGCTGCTTATGCGGACCTGGACAATGATGGCGACCTGGATATGGTTGTGAATAATATCAATCAACCTGCTTCTTTATTCATCAATAATTCAAAAACAAAACAACAACCCGATTCATTACACAATTATTTGTCAATTGAACTTAAGGGAGACAGCCTTAACAGGAATGCGTTTGGCGCCAAACTTTATATTACCACCAACAATACGATACAGTTTTTTGAACAAAATCCTGCCAGGGGTTACGCTTCTACCGTGGACAAGCGGATTTTTGCAGGATTGGGCGGAGCAAATACTGCCGATATAAAAATAATCTGGCCGGATGGTAAGATAAGTTTGAGGAAAGCTGTGCCTGTAAATCAATTTCTTTCAATTAGCAGTGATAGTAGCAATGAAGAAAAAAACAATGCGGTTTTGAATGCTGACCATTTGTTTACTGAGATATCCGGTAGTGACGGGCTTGAATTTAAACATCAGGAAACTTTTTTTAATGACTATCGTTTTCAAAGGTTATTACCCCAAAAATATTCTCAATCAGGGCC
Organism: Terrimonas pollutisoli; assembly: GCF_029360765.1. Lineage (GTDB taxonomy): Bacteria > Bacteroidota > Bacteroidia > Chitinophagales > Chitinophagaceae > Terrimonas_B > Terrimonas_B pollutisoli. Next base: position 328,397 of record NZ_JARKNA010000002.1, read on the forward strand.
ATTTATTTCTGTCGCAGATATAAACGGGGACGGGCTGATGGATTTTTTCAGCGGCGGGGCTTTCAAACAATCAGGCAAAATATTTATACAGCAACCAGGAGGTAAGTTTCTGCATAAAGATTTAGTTACCGGCAACAAGTATGAGGAAGACATGGGCAGTGTTTTTTTTGATGCCAATGGAGATAAATATCCTGACTTGTTTGTTACAGGCGGGAGTAATGAATTTGACGAAGGTTCAAAATTTTACCACCCACGATTATATATGAATGATGGAAAAGGAAATTTTACCTTAAATGAAACTGCTATTCCATCTTCAGTAAATGCAAGTGCCCAGGCAACCACCGATATTGACTTTGATGGAGATGGTGATTTGGACCTTTTCATAGGAGGAAGGGTTTCGAATCAATATCCATCAGCCCCTAAAAGTTATATCCTTGAAAATAATAAAGGAATTTTTCGTGACGTCACCCATATTGTATGTCCCGAATTACAAAGAGCAGGTATGATTACGGCTGTCGTTGCTACAGATTTTGACAATGACAAGAAAAAGGATTTAATCGTTGTCGGAGAATGGATGCCAATCCGGTTCTTCAAAAACAGGAGCGGCAGTTTTGAAGAAGTAACCAATGAGACCGGGTTATTTAATACCAACGGGATGTGGCGTAGCCTGGCGGCTGCTGATATTGACAATGATGGCGATACTGATTTTGTTGCCGGCAATTTTGGTATGAATTGTAAGTATCGTGTTTTGCCGCAAAAGCCGATGGTGCTTTATGCAAAAGATATAGATGGTAACGGAAGTATTGATCCGGTATTGGGATATTATATTAAGGATGATGAATCAAAAAGCACATTATATCCTTCTGTTTCCCTGGGTCAATTGGCTGAACAGGTGCCGGCCATAAAAAAGCAATATCTCTATCATAAAGACTTTGCAAAAGCAACGATGGATGATATTTTTCATAATAAAGAAGAAGGTGAGTCTTTTCTACAATTACAATGTTATGAATTGCATTCTTGCTGGTTTGAAAACTCCGGAAATGGAAAATTTGTAAAGCATCAGCTTCCCGTGGAGGCACAGTTTGCGCCAGTTAATGCCATAGTCTGCGAGGATATCGATAATGATGGCAAAATGGATTTGTTGTTAGCGGGCAACGAATTCCAGGCTGAAGTAATGAATGGCCGCTATGATGCTTCCTATGGATGCTACTTACAGGGTGACGGCAAAGGTGGATTTACTTTTATTAAGCCATCAGTTAGCGGATTGGTATTAAAAGGTGATGTGAAAGATTTAAAGCTCATACAAACAGAAGGCAAAAAAAAGCTGTTGCTGGCAGCAATCAATAATGACCGGATGAAAACTTTTTCGATAAAAAAGATGCGAAAAGATATGTGACACACCTGATCATAATTTTATCCATCATTTTCATAACTATTGCTATTGCAGAACTTACTATATAAAATCAAATTTGTTCCTCATCATGAAGACAGAACCACAACGTTTTAATACTTCGTATATCCTGGCGGTCTCGTTTATATCCGCATTGGGAGGCTACCTGTTCGGTTTTGATTTTGCAGTCATTTCGGGCACACTGCCTTTCCTGCGGGAACAATTTGGTTTGAATGAATACTGGGAAGGATTCGCTACCGGTTCCCTGGCACTGGGTGCAATACTCGGATGTATTGTTGCTGGTGAAGTTGCAGATAGGTATGGCCGGCGTCCGGGACTTTTGTTGGCTGCACTCATTTTTGCTATTTCTTCATTGGCGATGGCCTTATCGCCCAATCTTGGTTTTTTTATTACAGCCCGTTTTTTCGCCGGTGTTGGAGTAGGAATGGCTTCTATGTTATCACCGATGTATATAGCTGAAGTTTCACCTGCGCCATATCGGGGCCGAATGGTTGCCATCAATCAGCTTACTATTGTAATCGGGATATTGGTCACCAACCTGGTAAACTATTCATTGCGCAATAGTGGAACTGATGCCTGGCGATGGATGTTTGGTTTGGGAGCTGTTCCTTCCACTCTCTTTGTGCTTGGTGTATTATGGTTGCCGGAAAGTCCACGGTGGCTAATAAAAGCAGGGAAAGACCAAAAAGCCTTCGATGTATTATCAAGAATCGGTAATCCTGTTTTTGTAAAAAGCTCTGTCAGCGCCATTCAAGGATCGGTACACGATAATGGAAAAGTAAGCTACCGGGCTGCTTTTGAAAAAGCTGTTTTGCCTGCAGTATTGATAGGAATCGGCCTTGCAGTTTTCCAGCAGCTTTGCGGCATTAATGTAGTATTTAATTATACCTCCAATATTTTTGAAAGCATCGGCGCTTCAAAAGACGACCAGTTGCTGCAAACTGTTTTTATCGGCGGTGTGAACCTGTTTTTCACATTGCTTGCAATGGGATTAGTTGACAAGCTGGGGAGAAAGCCATTAATGCTGATAGGCGCCGGCGGGCTTGCGATATTATATATAATCGTCGCACAACTTTTAGTTTCCCAATCATCCACAGTGTCTGGTTTTCTACTGGCAGCTATCGGCACTTATGCGGTTTCGCTGGCGCCGGTAACCTGGGTATTGATTTCAGAAATCTTTCCCAATAAAGTAAGAGGAGTTGCTATTTCCATTGCAGTATTGTGTTTGTGGGCAGCTTATTTCATACTCACTTTTACTTTTCCCGTGCTGGCAAAATGGATGGGCATGGGTAATACTTTTTATATCTATTCGGGAATATGTATTATTGGTTTTGTATTTGTATGGCGAAAAGTGAAAGAGACAAAAGGAAAAACACTGGAGGAACTGGAGGCCGTGTTTTCGCCGCATTAATTGCATCGGCATTTCTTTTTGAGCCATCGATGAATAAGCGGTAATGAAGAAATTTTAGGTTGAGGACACATTTAAAACGTCGTTTCGCAAGCAATAAGCAGTAGTTAGGCAATCCCGAAACAGCAGCGGTGAAAGACCCGCTGCCTGTTTTCGGAAGCTGTACTAAATCTTTTTGGGAAGATGCTGGGAATAAAAATTTTTCTCTAAAGCAAAACATATTTGAAAGTTTTCAAAAAATAAAACCTGGTTAGTGTCAATTGCAAAAAAAAATTGAAAGTAATGGAAGTAAAAGCCTGGCAGGAATTAGTTAAAATTCCGACTTATAAGATTGGTGATCCTGATAAGAATCCCATGTTCCTGGAGAAAAGAGTATACCAGGGTAGCAGCGGCGTTGTCTATCCCCACCCTGTGATTGATAAAGTTTATGATGAAAAGGAAGATAAAGAATGGACGGCTCTGTTTCTGGAAAACGAATACCTGAAAGTAATGATCCTTCCCGAACTGGGCGGCCGCATACAGATGGCTTATGACAAAACAAATGACTATCATTTTGTTTATTACAACCAGGTCATCAAACCTGCATTGGTTGGCCTGGCCGGCCCTTGGATCAGCGGCGGCATTGAATTCAACTGGCCTCAACATCACCGGCCTTCTACCTTTGATGCCACTGATTTTATGATTGAAGAACATGCTGATGGCAGTAGAACAGTGTGGGTGAATGAATATGAAATTATGTTCCGCACCAAATGTTCACTGGGCTTTACACTTCACCCGGGCAAAGCATATATTGAACTGCATGCAAAATTGCATAACCGCACTCCATTTCCGCAAACCTTCCTATGGTGGGCCAACCCGGCAGTGGCGGTGGATGAACATTACCAGAGCGTATTTCCGCCGGATGTACATGCGGTGTATGATCACGGGAAAAGAGATGTGAGTTCTTTCCCCATAGCAACAGGTACTTATTACAAAGTAGATTATTCCCCGGGTACAGATATTTCCATCTATACCAATATCCCGGTGCCTACTTCGTACATGGCGGTGAATAGTGAATTCAATTTTGTCGGGGGTTATCATCATCAGAAAAAAGCGGGTATGATACATGTGGCCGATCATCATGTCAGCCCCGGGAAAAAACAGTGGACATGGGGTTGCGGGGAATTTGGAAAAGCATGGGACAGACAACTGACAGATGAAGATGGCCCCTACTTTGAATTAATGTGCGGCGTTTATACCGACAACCAACCGGACTTCAGTTGGATAATGCCAAACGAAGTGAGAGAGTTTAGTCAATATTTCATGCCCTATAAAAACATCGGCTATGTAAAAAATGCGTCTGTTGATGCGATGGTGAATTTTGATATTAATGGAAACAATGCTGATATTAAAGTATATGTTACATGCGAGAGGGTTGTAAAAATTTTACTGAAAAAATCAGGCAGTGTTATTCATGAAAAAGCAATGTCTTTATCTCCGGAGATAACTTATGAAGAAATAATTCCATTACAGCAGCCAGTTACTTCCGTTGAAGATTACAGCGTTGAAGTATTAGATGAAGAGGGCCGGGTTTTAATAAATTATTCGCCGGTAGTAAAAGAAAATACTGAAATACCGGAGCCGGCAAAGGCAATACCGGAACCTTCTGCTCTTAAAACAAATGAGGAGCTTTATCTCGCAGGTCTTCACCTGGAGCAATACCGGCATGGCACTTATTGTGCAGAAGATTACTATGCAGAAGCCATCTTGAGAGACCCGACGGATATCAGAAATAATAATGCTCTCGGGTTATTATTTCTACGGAGAGGAGAATATCAAAGAAGCGAAAAATATTTCCGCAGTGCTATTGAAAAACTAAACAAGCATAATCCTAATACTTATGATAGTGAACCATTGTACAACCTGGGACTTGCATTAAAACATCAAGGGAGATATGAAGAAGCCTATGCGCTCCTGTACAAAAGTACATGGAGTGCATATCTCCAGGATAATGCTTTTCTCCAACTCGCCTTTATTGAAGCAAGAAATGAAAACTGGAATCAGGCTTCATCATTTATTAAAGATTCGCTGGCAAGAAATCTTCGCAGTCCCAAAGCAAGACACCTGAAAACAATTATTCTTCGCAAACTTGGCAAACTGGATAAAGCAGCAAGATCGGCAATGCGATCCCTCGAATTGGATGCCTTCAATTTCGGCAGCAGGTATGAGCTGTACAAAGTTTTTTCCGAAAACGGGGAGAAAGAAAAAGCAGTTGAAGTGTTGGCAGAGTTGAAACAACTGATGCGGGAATGGAATCATAATTATATTGAAATAGCTATTGACTATGCCAATGCCGGGCAGTATGCTGACGCTTTTGATCTATTGCATTTAATTGCTGAATCAAATACCGATCCTCTTACCTTTTACTACCTGGGTTATTTTAAATACCATATTCGAGAAGTTGAGGAAGCAAAACATTGGTTTGAAAAAGGTTTTCATTGTTCACCCGACAGGGTTTTTCCAAACCGGCTGGAAGATATTGAGGTGTTGAAAAAAGCAATCGAAGTAAACAGCGGCGATTATAAAGCTCTTTATTATCTGGGCAATTTCTACTATGCCAAACGCAGATACGAAGACGCAAGAAAATGCTGGGAACAATCAGTAGAAATTAATGATCAGTTTCCTACCGTGCTTAGAAACCTGGGCATTGCCTGGTATAATAAGTTTGATAAAAAAGAAGAAGCGCTGCGACTGTTTGAAAAAGCTTTTGACAGCGATACCACTGATTCTAGAATACTATATGAACTGGATCAGTTGTATAAGCGTTTTCACAAACTACCGGAGGACCGTTTGTTTTTTTTGAAGAAATACGAGCCGCTCATTGCTGAAAGAGATGATTTGTACATTGAATATGTATTGCTGCATACACTTACCGGTCGCTTTCACGAAGCGAAACGATTGTTAGAAACCCGGAACTTCCATCCCTGGGAAGGAGGAGAGGGAAAAACTTCTGGGCAGCATATTCATATACATGTTGAGATTGCAAAAAATGCTTTAAGAGAAAATAAATTCAAGGAAGCACTGGAACTGTTGCAGGCAGCAGAAAAATATCCTGAAAACCTTGGCGAAGGAAAGTTATATGGAGCCCAGGAAAATGATATTCATTACTGGATGGGCTGTGCTTATGAACAACTGAATGAAATGAACCTTGCACAGGAATATTGGCGAAAGGCATCAGTCGGATTAAGCGATCCTTTACCTGCTATTTATTACAATGATCAGCAGCCTGATAAGATCTTCTACCAGGGTCTTGCTTTATTAAAGCTCGGCGACATGGGGGAAGCCATTAAGCGATTCAACAACCTTGTCAGGTTTGGAGAAACGAATATGAATAAGGAAGTAAAGATTGATTATTTCGCCGTGTCGCTTCCCGACCTGATGATTTTTGATGATGACCTGGATGTCCGCAACCAGATTCATTGTCATTACCTGCTCGGCTTAGGGTGGCTGGGACTGGAGCTGTACGATAAATCGGAATATCATTTCGACGTAGCTCTTCGGCTGGACCCGGCGCATCCAGGTGCTATTGTTCACAAGACCATGTTAAATGAGAAAGTCAAATCGGATGCATTTCCTGAAGTGCTTAAATGAATGGCTTTTTGAATTGTTAGCGAGTAAAGATTTTTTTAAACAGAAAATTAAACCGTGAATTTTCTCAACAAGTGAAAGATGAAAACAGGCACATTAAAATATTTTTTTCTTGCAATGGTCGCTTTGTTAAGCTATCACAATGGCATGACCCAAAAACTATCATTAAATGGTCAATGGAAGGTAAGGCTCGATTCATTTGACAAAAAGGAACGTACCGTGAAGTTGCCAGGTACGTTGGACGACGCCGGTATTGGTTATCCCAATAAAATTGAACCTGCTTTAAATATTGCAACGTTGGCACATTTGACCAGGAAAGTGCAGTATGTCGGTAAAGCTTTTTATAGCAGGACATTTAGTGTTTCTCCCAAATGGAAATCAAAACAAATAAAACTTCTGCTGGAAAGGGTATTGTGGAAATCAACCGTTTGGATTGATGATAAACAAGTGAATGAAAATGGTGAAAGTTTGATAGTCCCGCATGAGTTTGATATTACTGATTATGTTGTTCCGGGCAAGCGGCAAACGATCACCATCTGTATTGATAATTCCAATATTTACCCGGACATCAATGCTTATGCCTACCAATATCCATCAGTAGAAAGTAGTCCGATGGCGCATGCATACACCAATCACACACAAATAAAATGGAATGGCATATTGGGAAATATTTCACTGGTGGCGGAACCAAAATTGTCAATCAATGAGGTAAATGTATTTCCGGATTTGCAAAACAAAAAACTGGAAATTCATTACCGGCTGAAAGATGTAAAAAGTAAATCAATCAAACTCCAATCCTTTGTTATTGACCCGCAAACCGGCAGAAAATGGTCTTCTGCTTTTTCTCAAAACGACATCCTGCAAAAAGAAATTACCGGTAACATTTCATTCGGCGACAAAGTGACCTTATGGAGTGAGTTTTCACCCAAGCTTTATCATTTGGTAACAACGCTGCAATCGGATTACGGTACGGATACGGTTATAACAAAATTTGCTATCCGGGATTTGAAAACAAAAGATGGCGATTTGTATTTAAATGACAACAGAATTTTTATCAGGGGCAATCTTGAATGTATTATTTTCCCGCTGAAAGGATATACGCCCACGCAGTTAGGGGAATGGCGGACGCTTATTAAGACAGCCAGGGAGTATGGGCTAAATTTGTTACGGTTTCATAGCTGGTGTCCTCCTGAGGCAGCATTTACAGCGGCTGATGAGTTGGGTTTTTATCTGCAGGTAGAATTGCCTCACTGGAATTGGAAAGTAGGTAATGATACAACTACATTTGGTTTTCTGCGCAAAGAAGGATTTCGTCTCCTTGCTGAATATGGAAATCATCCTTCATTTTTGTTTTTGAGTATGGGGAATGAGTTGGAGGGAGATTTTGAAAAGTTAAATCACCTCGTTGCTGAATTAAAACAGCAGGACAATCGTCGTTTATACAGTACCACTACTTTTACCTTTCAAAAAGAACTTACAGGAACGCCACAACCGCAGGATGATTTTTATGTAACGCAATGGACAAAGAAGGGCTGGGTAAGAGGACAGGGAGTTTTTAACGATGAATCACCTTCATTCGCAAAAGATTTCAGCGCATCAATTGAAGGCATTAATGTTCCTTTAATTTCACATGAGATAGGGCAATATTGTGTTTATCCTGACTTAACAGAAATTGAAAAATACAGCGGCAATCTTTTGCCATTGAATTTTATTGCAGTTAGAAATGACTTACGCAAAAAAGGACTTTTGCATTTGTCGCCATCCTTTGTTCAGGCATCCGGCAGGTTTGCTTCACTTTTATACAAAGAAGAAATTGAAAGAGCGCTGAAGACAAAAGGATTTGATGGATTTCATCTTTTGCAGCTACAGGATTTTCCCGGCCAGGGAACGGCTTTGGTTGGATTGCTTAATGCGTTTTGGAAAACGAAAGGATTTATAACAGCCAAAGAATTTCGTCAATACAACAGCGAACTTACGCCGCTCATTCGTTATCCTAAAACTGTTTATACCAATAATGAAATATTTGTAGCCGAAGTTGAACTGGCGAATTTTTATAAACCGCTTGATGCAGAAGTGGTTTGGAAAATTCGTGATGAAAACAAAACGGTATTGCGTACGGGATCCTTTGGAAAAAAAGAGTATGTTATTGGTAATTGTCTGCCGGTTGGAGAATTAAAATTTGATTTGAAACAGGTGTCGTCAGCAAAGAAATTAACCATTGAAATATTCGTTAAAGGAACTTCTTACCAAAATCAATGGAGTATTTGGGTGTATCCTTCTTTACTTAAAGAGGAAAGTGGTGAAGTGATTGTTACAGCCTCTTTAAGCGAGGCTTTAAATACTTTGGAAAAGGGAGGTAAAGTGTTGCTGTGTCCGGCACCCGATACGTTAAAAGGTATTACGGGAAAGTTTGTGCCGGTTTTCTGGAGTCCTGTTCATTTTCCTGACCAACCGGGTACAATGGGTTTGTTGATCAAACAAAATCACAAGGCATTAAAAGATTTCCCTACAGATTTTCATAGCAACTGGCAATGGTGGGATTTAACAATCAAAAGCAAAACACTCAATGCCGGTACTCTTCCTGATAAAGCAATTATCGTACGTGTCATTGACAATTTTGTCCGCAACCAAAGTCTTACCAATTTGTTTGAAGTAAAACTGGGGAAAGGTAAAATGATTGTTTGCAGTATCGATGTTTTATCTGATCTGGACAAAAGACCACAGGCAAAACAATTAAGATACAGTTTACTGAAGTATATGAACAGCAAAGATTTTACTCCAGAAGCAACTATTACGGAAGAGCAGGTAAGAAATTATTTTAAATGACAAGTCCTTTTTTCATGAAAAAAATATCGATTGTAATTGCTTTGCTGCATTTCATGCTGTGCCTGCAGGCAGATGCGCAAACAAAGCAAATAGTGGTAAAGGTGAACGAAGTAAAGGCAACCGTACAGCCAACCATGTGGGGTGTGTTTTTCGAAGACATCAACATGGGTGCTGATGGTGGTATCTATGCGGAACTGGTAAAAAACCGATCATTTGAATTCTTTCAACCCATTCATGAGTTCCTTAAACCCATGACGGGTTGGACAGTAAACCAAAAAGCAGAAGGCGATATTCTCGTGCTGAATCGTAAAGAAGAAAACAGCACCAACCCACGTTACATCCGTGTGACTGCCCGCAATGCTCAGAAAGGTAATTTGAGTATGTTAAATGAAGGATTCCGGGGCATAGGCATCAAGAACGCTTTACGTTACGATTTTTCGGTAATGTATCGTCAGCAAAAAAACGGTGTGAAACTGCACATCGAATTGCTGAATGCAACAGGACAGATTATTGGTGAAACAGTTTTGGTACCGGAGAAGGCTGACAACAACTGGAACAAACAAGCTGTAAGTTTCAACGCAACTGCAACAGAGCTTAAAGGAAAAATGAACCTGTGGTTTGAAGGCGATGGTGTGATTGATCTCGACATGATTTCGCTCTTTCCTTCAGATACCTGGAAAGGCCGTCCCGGTGGTTTGCGTGCCGACATGGTGCAAATGCTGGCCGACATGAAACCCGGCTTCATTCGTTTTCCCGGTGGTTGCATTGTAGAAGGCTTTGATCTCTCACAACGTTACCAATGGAAAAAAACTATCGGCCCTGTTGAAAACAGACAATCGCTTATCAATCTATGGAACTTCATATTTGCACATCGTCCCACACCGGATTATTTTCAAACCTACGGTCTTGGTTTCTTTGAATATTTCCAATTGTGTGAAGACATTGGCGCCGAGCCATTGCCCATTTTGAATTGCGGCATGGCATGTCAGTTTCAATCGGCTGAAGTAGTTCCGTTGGAACAGTTAGATCCCTACGTACAGGATGCATTGGACCTTGTTGAGTTTGCTAACGGCAATGTAAACACGAAGTGGGGAAAGGTTCGTGCAGACCTTGGACATCCGGCACCATTTAACCTGAAGATGATGGGCATTGGCAATGAAAACTGGGGTCCGCAATACCTGGAACGTGTAGCTGTTTTCACCAAAGCCATCAAAGCAAAATATCCCGACATCAAACTGGTGAACAGTTCCGGATTTGAGCCCAACGGGGAACGCTTTGACTTCCTGAATACAGCTTTGCGGCAAGCGAATGCAGATCTTATTGACGAACATTACTACAGCCGCCCTGACTGGTTTTTGCAAAATGCCAATCGCTATGACAACTATCCACGCAATGGCTCCAAAGTTTTTGCAGGTGAATATGCTGCGCAAAGCGACAAAACAGTAAGTGTAAACAACAGGAACAATTGGTTGGCTGCTTTGTCTGAAGCCGCTTTCATGACCGGTTTGGAACGTAATGCCGATGTGGTAAACATGGCCTCCTATGCACCGCTGTTTGCACACGCCGAAGGCTGGCAGTGGACACCGGATTTGATTTGGGTAAACAACCTCCAATCTTACAGTACGCCAAATTACTACGTGCAGAAATTGTTCTCGTTGAACAAAGGAAGCAAGGTTGTTTCCATCACATCAAACAACCAGGTTATAGCCGGGCAAGACAGTCTCTATGCTTCAGCAGTGATTGATGAAAAGACAAATGAATTAATCATTAAAGTTGTGAATGCGTCGCCAAAAGGACAGGTAAATACAATTGTATTGAATGCTATAAAAAAACTTGCGCCGCAAGGAAAATTAACTGTCTTGAAAGGCAATCCTGATAATATGAATTCATTTGATGATCCGCAACATGTATCACCAAAAGAATCAACAATTGATGTGAAAAGAAAGAATATACATCTTACTGCGGCACCGTATTCGTTGAGTGTGATACGAGTGAAAATGTTGTAATGAATTAATTGGGATGGATGTTATTTTCTTAAAGTAGCTTCATTCAGATGTGCAAACTATGCAACAAGGATGTTGCCGAAAGTTTTTGCTTAATTTCTCAATAGATTTTTTCCTGGTACAAACATTTCAAATGGACTCTTTAAGGGTCCATTTTTTTGAAGATGAAAACCTTAAAACTGCCAGTTTCAACCACATAATAAAATCCATCATTTACATAAGTTATTCCATTTCCTTCGGGGTAGTCGTTTCTTAGTTTTATATCTAAACAAAAATAACTCGAAGGAAGCTTTTCCCACATTGATGATTTGAGTCATTGCTTTCAATTAAGTAGCTATCTCCACCGGTTTATTTTTCTTTTTTTTAATTAACGATAAAATTGTCTGTATGAAAAAGGTTTTTACCTCTTTGTTATTCCTTTCATTTTCTGTATTCAGTTTTTCACAAACTGCTGTGGTTGTTGATCCCAACGCAAGACGTCAAACCATGAAAGGCTTTGGCGTTTCACTGGCGTGGTGGGCCAATATATTGGGAGGCTGGGGCGATACAGTGGTAAATGATGTATGTACATTGCTTACCGACAGCAACGAATTAAATATGAACTATTTCCGGTTTAACATTGCTGGCGGTGATAGTTCGGGGCATAATCACATGCGTTTTGATGCCAATATGCCCGGATACAAATCCACCCGTACCGGTAGCTATGACTGGTCGGCGGATGCCAATCAGCGGAAATTTTTAAAGAAATTGTATTCCCTGAAAAGCGGCGCCATTTACGAGGCGGCTTCCTATTCACCGCCCTACTGGATGACGAAGAGCGGTTGCAGTGCAGGGAATACAGACGGCACGGATAACCTGAATGACAGCGATTATGTAGCGTTTGCTGATTATCTCACTGAAGTAGTAAAACATTATAAAGATGTGGAGGGAGTTCCCTTCAGCAGGTTAGAACCAATGAATGAACCGTTTTCAAACTGGTGGAAGGCGAAAAATTGGCAGGAAGGCTGTGCTTTTTCACAAGCCAATCAAATAAAACTGATCAATGCGGTATATAACAAGCTCAATACAAAAAATATGCTTTCGTATTGCAAGATCATTGCTATGGATGCCAATAGTATTGATGAAGCGCTGAATGGATTGAACGGGTATCCCGATTCAGTATTAAGCAAATTAAACGAAATATCGACGCATACTTATTTCGGTACGAAACGTGTAGAATTGTATAGTGCTGCAGCCGCCAAGGGAAAAGAAGTATGGCAAACCGAAAGCGGTCCAATAATTAGCGAAACCGGCATCGATAATTATTTGGTTATGGCCAACCGCATTATTGCCGATCTGAAAGACATGAGAGCGGTGGTATGGGCCGATTGGCAGGCTATGGACTTTTATGGTGACTACTGGGGTTTATGGAGATATGACACTACCAATAAAACCTACAACAAAGTAAAATCCTATTATGTCCGGAAACAGTTTTCAAAATATGTAAAACCGGGATATACCGTTATTTATAGTAATGAAAGCACAATTGCAGCGCTTAATCCGGCCAATAATGAACTGGTGGTTGTATTGGTGAATGCAGATACCTCCGGCAATAAATCCTATAAAGTTGATTTGAATTTATTTGGTTCTACAGGTGCATCCGCATCCGCTTACCGTACTTCATCTACGCAGGATTGCGCACAGCTTTCGAATATCAGCATCGCCAATAATATCTTTAGCTATACAGCACCGGCAAGATCTGTTACTACTTTTATAATCCCTGTCACATTAGCCACAAATCCAATCCCCATTGCAAACGGCAATTATAGAATCACCGCCAAACACAGTAACAAGGATATGTCTGTTGCCGCAACTTCTGACAGTAATGGTGCAGTCATTGAGCAATGGACGCCATTGGGTCAGTCAAACCAGGTATTCAACGTGCAATGGACAACTGCCGGTTATAAATTGTTGCCTTCTTACAATGCAAAAGCTGTTACTGTTAATGGCAATAGCTTGGCCAATGGCGCTGTAATAAATCAATGGACTGATCTTGAACAAACAAACCAGCGATTTAGTATGATTGATGTTGGGGGTGGTTATTATAAGATAGTAGCAAGGCATAGCGCTAAATGCCTGGCCGTTACCGGAAACGGAATGAACAATGGTGATGATGTGGTGCAATGGGAATGGCTGAATTATGACAACTTCAAATGGCAGTTCACACCGGTGGCCTTAGATTCTACTTTAGCAAATGGAACCTATACCATCAAAGCGAAGCACAGTAGTAAAGTAATGTCTGTTGAAGGCTGGTCATCAGATAATGGGGGCATCATTGAACAGTGGGCTAATCTTTGCCAGGGGAATCAGAAATTCAGTGTGCAGTTTACATCTTCAGGCTACATCATTAAACCCTCTTATAATAATAAGAATGTCTCAGTTAATAGTTATAGTATAGCTAATGGAGCTTCTATAGTTCAGTGGGATGACTTTACTCAATCCCATCAGCGGTATCAGATTATTAACCTGGGCAGTGGGTTTTATAAAATCGTAGCAAGACATTCAAATAAGTGCCTTGCAGTTACAGGAAACGGTATGAATAATGGAGATGATGTGGTACAATGGGAATGGTTGAATAATGATAATTTCAAGTGGGCTTTCGAATCACCCTGCGCTTCCCGGACAGGGGCAACAACAACTATTACTAATACTACTACTAATAATAATATTGGGCTTTTGGCTGAAAATAACCCGGAGTATTTAAAAGTATACCCCAATCCATCAACTGGCTATATTATTATTCAAAGTTCCGGCATTGATAAGGCGCAGGTTCAAATCTATGATATGAGCGGAAAACTAATGATGATAAGAAACGGCTTGAGCAATACTGAAACGATTAATGTCAATAAGTTGGCCAAAGGTGTTTATACATTAAAGATTTCAGGAAGCAACAAAGTCGTGCTGGAGAAAATAATAGTCCAGTGAAAAATACGTGAATATGGAGACCACCCGTCCGGGGAGTTTGTGAGGCTTACCCGGACTTTTTTATACACCAGTTTAAACACTATGACAGCCTAATACAGATAGTAATTTTTAAGTTTCAATATTTATTCAGAAAAAAGATGGTAAAGAAAATCATAAGAACATTCAAAGAAAAATTTCCCGGAGAGCCGGAGGTATTTCGTTCACCCGGTCGTATTAATTTAATAGGCGAGCATACGGATTACAATAATGGATTCGTGCTGCCTGCTGCTATTGACAAAGAAATAATTATAGCGATCTCATTAAATCATACGGATGATTGCAACTTTTATGCGACAGATGTTGATGAAAGTTTTTTCTCCCCAATTGATGAAATACAGCGTTCCTCACAGGTGTGGCCTGACTATTTAACGGGAGTAATAGTTGAGTTTCAAAAAAAGAACACTCAGCTAAGCGGAGTAAATGTTGTGATTGGCGGCAATATACCCATTGGAGCTGGCCTGTCTTCATCCGCCGCTGTTGAATGCTGTATGACCATGGCTATGAATGAACTTTTTGAAGCAGGAATGACGGAAATGGAAATGATAAAGCTGTCGCAAAGGGCGGAGAACAATTTTGTCGGGGTACAATGTGGCATCATGGATCAGTTTGCCAGTATGATGGGCAGGGAGGGGCAGGTGATAAAACTTGACTGTCGCAATCTTTCGTATGAGTATTTCCCGTTGCGCCTGGGTGAGTATGCCATCATTTTGTTTGATACGGGAGTAAAACATTCGCTGGCTTCATCAGAATACAATACACGGAGAGAAGAGTGTGCTGAAGGCATTAAAGCCTTGCAGGAAATCTACCCTCGTATACAAAGCCTGCGGGATGTTAACCCATTACAGGTAAATACATATTTAAAGAAGATCGTGACCGATGAAATTTTCAGGCGATGCAAATATGTAGTAGAAGAAAACCTGCGTGTACAGATAGGCTGTGAAGATTTGCTGAGAAATGACATAGAAGCGTTTGGGAAAAAAATGTTTCTGACACATGAGGGGCTAAGTCAACTGTACGAAGTGAGCTGTCCTGAACTGGATTGGTTGGTTACCAAAGCAAAAACAGATAAGCGGATATTGGGCGCAAGAATGATGGGAGGCGGTTTTGGCGGATGTACCATCAATATAGTTCATCAAACAGCCATCGATGAAATAAGCAGTGATTTCGGAGAAGCTTATAAAAATAAATTTGGCATCGCGTTGAAAACTTACCCTGTACAGTTGTCAGGGGGAACATCCAAAATAAAACTCTATGAATATGTTTAATACAAAAGCGTACCCGCACAGAAGACTTAACCTGCTTACGGGAGAATGGACTCTCGTCTCTCCTCACAGAAATAAAAGACCCTGGCAGGGAAAAGTAGAAACATCTCACACTGATGAAAGACCTTTTTACGACGAGACCTGCTATCTGTGTCCGGGAAATAAAAGGGCCAACGGAGAAACCAATCCGAAGTATAATGAGGTATTTGTTTTTGAAAATGACTATGCGGCATTATTAAATGATACACCCAATGGCAATGAAAACATAGAAAATTTATTGGTAGCTGAAAGTCAAACAGGCATTTGCAGGGTTGTCAGTTTTTCACCAAGACATGATTTAACCCTTGCAGAAATAGAAGCAGATGAAATCGCCGGTGTAGTTGATGTTTGGCAAAAAGAATTTCAAAGCCTGGCACAAAATAATAATGTTAGATACATTCAGATTTTTGAGAATAAAGGAGAGATAATGGGATGCAGCAATCCGCATCCGCACGGCCAAATATGGGCAAGCAGTGAGATTCCAAATGAAATCATTAAAGAAACTTTTCAGCAGGAAAAATATTATTTGCAAAACGGGCGAAGCCTCTTGTCGGATTACCTGGCTGTTGAATTAAAGCAAGAAGAACGCATTATTTATCAAAATGAATCTTTTGCAGTGCTTGTTCCATATTGGGCAGTATGGCCTTTCGAAACGATGATTGTCAGCCGCAGGCATGTACAGGATATTTCAGCATTCAGCAAAGAGGAGAAAAAAGATTTGTCGTATGCGTTGAAACATCTGTTGGTGAAGTATGATAATCTGTTCAACGTGTCATTCCCTTACTCCGGAGGCATGCACCAGCGTCCTGTAAATAATGGAAAACAGGAGGCCTGGCACTGGCACATGCATTTTTATCCGCCATTGCTTCGTTCGGCTACTATAAAAAAGTTTATGGTTGGTTATGAAATGCTGGCTAATCCGCAACGGGATATTACTCCGGAGCAGGCTGCGGAAAAGATTCGCTCAGCTGCCCATATTCATTATAAGCACAGGAAGTAAAAGTATAAATGAACAGGAAGAAGATATCAGTTACTGGTGGTTTGGTCTTTTTGGTTCACATATTACGCCATCCGTTGAAATTTTGCAGGAAATGACGCATCGATCATAATCAACGAACCGTTTCAAATGAAGATAATAGACACGCTAATAATGGCAGACTCACAAAATTCCAATGGTCTCCGGCTTATGGATTAAATAATACATTTACTTCTAATTAACGATGGAGCTAATAAGCCTAATCAAAAAAAAGGTACTTCTATTCATCCCGAAGTAGCCAACCTGGTAACAAATATTCGAACTTCAGTTTTTTTTGATGTTCTTTTGGAACTCAATAAATTCCATTTGTTTGTATTCATTTGGTAATCTTGTTCGATTCCAGCTCTTTTAAATGTTTCAAAGCAGATCAAATCGTTCAAGGGCGTGGTCAGGAGCCACCTCGAAAATCAGCTAAATTATAAATTGATTTGTAACTTGATACGCTAATATATTTGATTCTTGTCGGGACTCGAAGAAATCACCGGTGAGATGAAGTAAAGTTGCATAAAGTACAATAAATAGCTTTGGTAAAAATGTTTTGTACCGAATTTGTACCACATAGCACCTTAAAATTTAAGAATCAAATATTTCCATTTTCTGTATCGGCAAGTAAGCCACTTACCCCACTTAACTTTATTTTACTTATTCCATTCTTTTGCAACGTAGTACAGATAATCATTTCAGGAAACTGACGTTTCTTTTCTCCATTTTTCAGTACACTACCACTAGGTTTAGTCATCAAAAAACAATGCAGTGGCTTCAAAAGAGCTACTTTCTCAATCTGGTTATCACTTTTATTCATGTTGATTCCCTGATCAAAAGCTTCGTTTTTAACACCACCGTTTTATGGTTTGTTTTTATTGCCTCGTTATTTCCCTCGTTGCTGATTTCTTTTAAAACCATCCTGGCGGCTTCTCGTCCGAGGTCAAATGTAGGTTAGGTCACTGTAGTAAGCGCAGGATCGACTAATTCAGAGGACAGGTTAACTAGCAGCAGAAGGTACAGTGAGAATTAATGGCAACTATTGTCGATCTTTTCTTGTTTATAGCAATTAAAAGTGCCTGACGAAATAGGCCACCATTTCACCATTTGTCAGTTCCTTCATATTCCCTTCAGGGTAGGAATACAATTTACACCTGAATCTCATTTTTACTTTTACGTAATATTTGCCATTAGAATTATAACCGTCTGTCAAACCGACTATTTTAACATAACTTCCTTCCTGGTTATTTCCAAAATGGGTGGCCCAGGTTTTACTATCAGAATCACTCCAGGCGATCAGCATCCCGTCTGTTAACTTTCCACAAGTCTTCACTGCAAAGCGGTAAGCGTCGGGCTGAAAAAAAGCCTTGAAATCAGCACCAGTCAAAGCAGGATCGAGGGTGCCGATATAATTTTTTTGAATAGAAATGGCGCCTGTGCCCGGAGGAGGCGGAAACATATTCGGGGCGATCCCGCATCCCACGGAACCTGAGTCTACCGAAGGACTCCACATACCCACCTGCCGCGAAGGATCGTTGTTGTTATTGGTTAATTGATAATCGATATTATCCAATGTTAATTTAAAATAGGGAGTTTCATCAGGCACCATTTCCGGTGTAACATTCCGGTCTACCACCGAAACATAAACATTCACCTGTCGCGTATCTGATTTAAAGGTATGAACAAAGTTGCCGGGTAAAACGGGAGTACCCTTTGGAGCAACTGAAATATATTGTGGACCTGTGGTATTGACCGTACCGCCACCTGAAAACGAAATACCATTGGTCGTATCGCTTTGATAGCTCCATTCCCCCGGTTGTAACACATCAACTTTTACCTGTATGCTGTCGGCGTCGGTTATTGGCTCGCCGGTAAAATAATCTCCGCTGACAATGATATCAGAACAACCGGATAACGGAGCGATTGTAAATATTGCTTTAGATACAGTGGGGGGGGCAGCGTCATCTTTGCTGCAACCTGCAAGAAGCAGGCATATGCAGCTTACAATCGCAAAGCATTCAAGGGTTGATTTTTTCGTCATGCTCAATATTAAATGGCCGTAATGATAGTTAATTATTTTAGTTTTTCATAGGTTAGCCTTATTCATGTTGATTCTCTCACCAAAAGCTGAGTTTTTAATACCACCGTCTTGTGGTTTGTTTTTACACCTTCGTCATTTCCTTCATTGCTGATTTCTTTTAACAGCAGCCTGGCGGCTTCCCTTCCGAGGTCAAATGTAGGTTGAGCCATAGTAGTAAGAGCAGGATCGACTAATTCAGAAGACAGATCATTACTAAAACCTACAACAGCTATATCCTGCGGAATTCGCAATTTATTTTGCTTTATGACTCTCATGGCTGCAATGGCGGTAGGGTCGTTCATGCAAAAAAGCGCATCGGGTGGTGGCGAAAGGGTTAAAAAATGCTGAACATAAATTTTTACTTTTTCCAGCGAGAGATCATAAGAAATAATCAGGTTATTATCTATTGGGATTTTATGTTTCTTCAAAGCATCAAGATACCCTTGCAAACGAAGTTTACTGTTTATCAGTGAATCAGGCCCGGCAAGATGTGCTATTCTTTTTCTCCCTTTTTTAATAAGATGTTCTACGGCAGTAAACGCCGCTTCATAGTCATCCACCACTACTTTAGGTGTATCCAGCAAATCTGTAACACGGTTAAACATGACCAAAGGAATGCCCCTTCTTTGTATCAGTTTGAAGTGATCAAAATTCCTGGTTTCCTTTGTATGTGATGCGATGATGCCATCTACTTGCTGGGAAAGCAACAATTTTACATTTTCTACTTCCCTTTCATAATTTTCATTGCTATGGCAAATAAGGCTTTTATATTTCTCGGCTTCAAAGATTTCTTCAGCTCCTTTTATGATGGAGGGAAAAAATGAACTCATTATTTCAGGAACTAATATACCTATCAACAATGTTTTTTTGTTAGCCAGGCTTAAGGCTAATGTGTTGCGTTGGTAGTCCAGCTTTGCAGCCAGTTCGAGCACAGCAATCCTTGTTTTTTCTTTTACGCTGGAATGTCCCAACAAAGCTCTTGACACGGTTGACTTTGAGATTCCCAACTCTTTCGCAATGTCTATAATTGAAATTTGGTGTGACTTCATTTAAATGGTTGTTCAAAATTGATTGATGGTAGAATATAAAAGTAGACATTTTGGGAACATTCCCAAAAAAATGGGAACATTCCCAAAAATAATAATTCAAAAAAAGAGTTTTTGTTTCATTTTTTTACTTCATTTTTATGCTACAAACAAAAAAACGACTGCCATGCTTAAAAAATTTCCTCGTTTATTTCCCCTCATCTTTCCACTTATACTTCTTACTGCTTTTAGTGTTAATGCAGTTGCACAAACAGTCACCGTCGCCGGAACAGTGACAGGTAGTAACAATGAGCCATTGTCAGGTGTAACCGTTACTGACAAGCAATCCAATAATGCCGTAGTCAGTAATACCAACGGGCAATTTTCTATTAAAGCATTGTCTTCCTCGTCTACGCTTGTATTTTCTCATACAGGGTTTCAAGCAGTAGAAGTTTCTTTGAATGGGCAAACCAATTTGAAGGTCAGCATGCAGTTAGCTGCAAGCGAACTTACCAATGTAGTGGTGGTTGGTTATGGTACCCAGAGAAAAGCAGCTATAACTGGTTCGGTGGCCACCGTAAAAGGAGATGAACTGAAACAAACTGCAGTAAGCAACCTGGCACAGGGGTTACAGGCCAGGGTGGCAGGCGTTCAGGTTACGCAAAATTCGTCGGCGCCGGGAGGGAATATCAGTGTTCGTGTGCGGGGTACTAATTCATTAAATGGAACATCCGAGCCGTTATACATTGTAGATGGAGTACAGATTGCAAACAGCGGCGGCGTTACAGATATCAGTCCATTGTCTACCATCAATCCCAATGATATTGAGTCGATCGATATATTAAAAGATGCATCGGCTACCGCTATCTATGGTGCACGTGGCGCCAATGGGGTAGTATTAATTACCACCAAACGCGGACGCAACGGCGCCACCCAGTTGAATTTTGAAACATATTACGGCGTGCAGGAAATAACAAAGAAACTAAGTGTAATGAATGCATCGGAATTTGCCAGTCTTGAAAACCAGATTTATAGTCCTACCGTTGTATATTCCGATCCTGCTTCATTAGGAAAAGGCACCGACTGGCAGGATCTCCTCTATCAGAAAGCTCCTATCCAAAGTCACCAGCTTGCCATTTCCGGGGGTTCTGATAAAACACAATTTTCTCTTTCGGGCAATTATTTTGACCAGGAAGGGATCGTTATCAAGTCTGATTTCAAACGCTATTCTTTACGTGCTACCATTGATCATAAGATTAATAAACGGGTAAAAGTAGGTACAAGCATTCTTAGCAGTTATAGCATCAATAAGGGAATACCTACAGGTAGCCAAAGTCTTGATGCAGCAGTAACCACTGCCAGTGTCGTGGGTTCTGCACTGGGTGCGCCTCCAACATTGGAGCCCTATCGTCCGGATGGAACCATTTGGCCTTTTGGCGAACAATTCAATAACCGTTACCGTGAAGTAATAAATCCATTAGGCCTTACGGAAGTACTGAACCAAACGGCAATTAAGCGTACATTGGCGAATGTATATGGAGAAGTAGACATTACAAAGGGCCTTGTTTACCGTGCATCTTTTAATACTGATCTTCAAAGCAGTCTTACTGATTATTATTCTCCAAGATATATTATTGCTGCACGTGATTTAAATGCGAATTCAGGGTCTGCGTCAAAATCGAATGGCAACAGTACTTTGCTATTACACGAAAGTATTCTGACCTATTCCGCCAATTTCGGCCAAAAGCATTCTTTAAAATTCACCGGTGTTTATGCAGCACAGAGCTCTCAATATAATACCAATAGTATTTCTGCCACCGGTCTTCCGAATGATGATACCAAAAATGAAGCATTAAATCTTGCAGTAAACCGCAATGTCAGCAGTTACCGGGAAAAACAAAAATTGCAATCGTTTATGGGACGGGTTAACTATGGTTATGATGACAAATACCTGTTAACACTAACGGTAAGGTCTGATGGTGCAAGTGTATTTGGCGAGAACAATAAATACAGCGTCTTCCCTGCTGTTTCAGCGGCTTGGCGTATTACGCAGGAAAAATTTATGGAAAATGTGTCATGGCTCAACGATCTTAAGCTTAGGGCGAGTTATGGTGTGACAGGAAATGCCGGCGCTATTTCTCCCTATAAATCCCTGTCATTGTCAGGTCCGGGTAGTAACTACACCTTCAATCATGTGTATACCATTGGTATCAGCCCTGTTGGAATTTCTAATCCCAACCTTAGCTGGGAAAGCTCAACGCAGGCCGATATTGGTCTTGATCTCGAATTATTCAATAACAAGGTTGGAGTCGTTATTGATTACTATAATAAGAAAACGGATAAATTATTATTTGACCAGGCTCTGCCATTTTCAAGTGGTTATAGTACCATCACTAAAAACTTCGGCAGTATTGAAAATAAAGGATGGGAATTTGCTGTGAATGCCAGGATACTGCAGGGAGATTTTAAATGGAATATTGGCGGTAATCTTACTTTAAATAGAAATAAAATATTGAGTATTGATGGCGGACTTACCAAAGAAAAATTTGCCAATGGAAGCACCGTTGCTGTATTAAAAGAAGGGTCACCCGTGGGTTTATTTAAAGCCTATATTTTCGATGGTATTTACCAGACAGGTGAAGCAGTAATGCCGGGATCTGGCAGCCGTACCGGTGGTACGAAAGTAAAGGACCTGAATAAAGATGGTCAGATTACTGGTGCTGATCAAATGATAGTCGGCGATCCCAATGCAGATTATATTTTTGGTCTTACTACCAATTTATCCTACAAAGGTTTTGATCTCGGAATATTTCTGACAGGCGTGCAGGGAAATGATATTTACAACCTGAGCCGTTATAGTTTCGAAAACCCGCTTGGTCAGCGTAATGTTTTCCAACCACTGGTTAATCGTTGGTCACCCACTAATCCTACGAATGAATATGTGAGCGGGTTCCAGGGTCAGCGTATACCGCTTACCGATCGTTTTGTGGAAGATGGTTCATTTATCAGGTGTAAAAATATCAGCCTGGGATATAATTTCACTTCCATAAAAAATGTAAGAAATATCAGGGTGTATGTAAGCGCAATGAACTTATTTACCATTACTGATTATAGCGGTTACGATCCGGAAGTAAATACGTACGGTAACGATAACCAGCGGATTGGTATCGATAATCTTGTTTACCCCAATTCAAGAACCATCATGGCAGGTTTGCAAATCGGCCTTTAATTTTTATTTCATTCAAATTTTACTAAATAGTTAGTCATGAAAAATAATTCACTTATTTATATAACCATACTGCTGATTGTTCCTGCAATGACAGGTTGTAAAAAAAGTTTGGAAGAAGATGTTTATTCACAGATTTATACAGAGAAATTTTATAAGTCGACCAATGATGCGGAAGCGGCCATTACTGCTGCCTATGGCCCATTTGGGGATATGCATAATGGCCCTGCTCCAAACCTTATTGCCGATTTCAGTGCCGACCAGGTTTATCCGAGGCCGGTAGTTGCACGCAATACTTTTACGTTGTTTAATTACGATCCCAATTTCACTTCACAGAAAAGTTTCAGTCGTGAATTTGAATCTCCTGTGCAGGTATGGCGCAGTTGTTATGCCGGTATAGAAAAAGTAAACTGGGTTCTTGATAAAGTTCCCGGTACCAGTATGGATGCAGCACGTAAAGACCAGATACTCGGAGAAGCCTGGTTTCTTCGTGGATTATATCACTGGATGCTGGCGAAAAACTTCGGTGATGTGATCATTAAAATAGCACCCAGCAGAACAGAAGAAGAAGCGTTTTTTGGCAAAAGCCCGGTGGCAGATGTATATAAACAAATCAATGAAGACCTGGAAAAAGCGGTTCCTCTTCTTCCTGATTACAGCGCCACATTAGTAAAAGGTCGCCCAAGCAAACAGGCTGCATTGGCATTACAAGCCAAAGCTGCATTGTATGCAGAAAACTGGTCCGTTGCATTGGCAAAAGCTGAAGAGGTTATTAATTCCGGTAAGGTGGGTTTGATGCCTGATGTAAAAACAGTATTTGAATTTGCAAAAGAAGACGCCGCACGATTTGAAAACTTATTTGCTTTTGAAAGCGAAGGTACAGCGGCGCCTAACCGTACATCGCAAATCACTTCATTATTTGGCCCGCCAAACAGTACAGGCCCTGAGTATTCGAAATCTTCTTTTGGTTCTGCTTTTGCCTATCCTGCTTTCTTCGCATCATTCAACCCCATTGATAAAAGAAGGACTTTATTAGATACCAATTATATTCATGCAAATGGATCAGTTGTTCCTCAAAAAAATATAACACCCATTACGCCGTATGGTGTACTGGTTAAAAAATACCAGGACCCTGTAAGCACAAATGGCACAGGAAGCAATATTCCTATTCTCCGTTATGCTGATGTGTTATTGATTGCTGCGGAAGCGGAAGCAAGACAAACAGGCGCCACCACCAAAGCTTATGGCTATATCAACCAGGTTCGTACAAGAGCGGGACTTCCGGATCTTACAGCGGGACTCAGCCAGGAAGCTTTTATTGATTCTGTGATACAGGAACGTAATTGGGAATTGTTTGCTGAAGGTGACCGTTGGTATGATCTTACCCGTACAGGAAAATTTATGACAGTAATCCCACTGGCAGTTAATGATATTTATCCTGTTCGTCAACCTGAGTTAAAGCATAAATATTTTCCAATACCACAGGATGAAATCAATGCCAATCCAAAAATCGCTCAAAACCCGGCGTGGAAATAAACAGATATTTAATTCTTCATTTGTTCATTGATGCGAGAGAATGTCATTAAAAAATTTTGCTTCCTGGTTGTCATAACGCTTAACATGATAACATCTGCACATGCACAAGACAAAGCGTTATTTCTTATTGCGGGACAAAGCAATGCAGTTGGGCAGGGAAATAAAGATTCATCTATATCATGCAGCATTCATACAGCTTTTGAATACCGGATGAATGATACCAGTCTTTTGCCACTCCGGGATCCTGCCGGTGAGAACTGGCAAAATTTTCAGCGGGCGAATACGGGGAGTTTTATTCCGGCTTTTGCCAAACAATATCATAGTCAAACGGGCAAAGCGGTGCTGATCATAAGTGCGGCACGTGGAGGCAGCAGTTGCCATACCAAAGCAGAATTAGAAAATTATGGTACCTGGGCCATCAAAGGCAATATGCCATTGTTTGAGAACGCATTGGTAAAAACAAAGCAGGCTATGCAGTATTCAGCGCCACCATTAAGCGGGGTGATCTGGAGCCAGGGCGAACGCGATGCAAATGCTATTAACACCGGTCAACTTACAGCAACAGAATACGAAGCTGCATTAATTGACCTGATCGGCCGCTTCCGTAAAGTGTTGGGTGAAACACTGCCTTTTTATATTATTCAAACAGGCTTTTATAAAAATCACGCCAGGGAAGGATTTGATGAAGTAAGGAAAGCGCAGGAACGGGTGGCGGGACATTCGCCCAATACCTTCCTTGTATATACCAATACCGGCGAATTTGAAAAGTGGGGTTGGATGAAAGATGAAATTCATTACAGTCAGCAAGGCTTGAATGATATAGGAGAAAAAATGGCAAACGTTATTGCGCTGATCGAAAAAACAAGTACAACCAAACGATGAAGAAAATAGTATTTCTTTTTATACTCACTTCTGTTTTAATAACAAGTAACAGTCAACAAAATACCGGTGAGTATTTAAAAAGCCTTAATGGTAGCTGGGCATTTAAAACAGATCCTAACGATATTGGTGAAAAACAATCATGGTTTGGTGAAACGGTTAATACATCATCATGGGACAGTATGACTGTACCGGGCAACTGGGATCTTCGTAACGAATATTCGCATTATGTAGGAAAAGCATGGTACAGGATTTCCTTTTCAATACCAGATATCAAAAAAGAGCAGGTGGTTAGATTATTATTTGAAGCAGTGTATCATGATAGTAAAGTGTGGTTGAACGGAAAACTGCTGGGAACAAGCAATAGCGGTTTTCTGCCTTTTGAATTTGAAATAAATAAATTTTTAAACGATGATAAACCCAACTCTTTGGTAGTATGTGCGGATAATACTTTTCGCCGGGGAGCCATCTGGAACTGGGGTGGTATACGCAGACCGGTAACGCTTGTAGTTACTGGCCCTGCACGAATTGTTCAGCAAATGATCTCTTCACAAATTGATCTTGATAAAAAAACAGCAGCAATAAGTATTAAACTTTTTGTGAAAAATACGGATAGCAATCCGGCCCGGTTGCAAGGCGAAGTAGTATTATCCAATAAAAATGGTTTTGAGAAAATAGTGCCTTTTGCTATAACTGTGGGGTCAGGCAATACCGCCGAAACCATTGTTCGTACTACCATCAACTCAAAGCAATTGCATTTATGGAATTGCGATGATCCGTTCTTATACCAGAGCAAAGTGCGGATTAAAAATAATACCAGGGTATTACATGAAAATAAAACTGCCTTTGGCCTGCGCAAAATAGAAGTAGATAATAAAAAGTATACTTTTAAATTGAACGGGCAATCGATGCGGGTAATGGGTTTCAATCTTGTTCCTGATGACCGTACTACGGGCAATACTTTGCCGCTTTGGCGTATAAAGGAAGATATAGACCTGATGAAAAGTATGGGAGCCAACATGGCCCGCCTCACCCATATGCCCATGCCAAATGAAATGCTCGATTATCTTGATGAAAAAGGTATCCTTATTTTTTCTGAAATACCATTATGGGGGTATGATCAACTGGTGTTTAAGAACAGTCCTGTTCCCAAAGAATGGTTATCAAGGTTAGTCATCACTCAGTTTAATCATCCCTGCATCATTGGATGGAGTGTAGGAAACGAAATTGGTCATGTGCCAGGTGTTAATGATTATGTTGAAGAAGCAACAGCTCATGTTCGTACATTGGATACAACCCGTACGGCTGTTATGGTTAGCCATTCAGCAGATCGTACCAATAATGATCCCATTAAATTTTCGGATATTGGATTGATCAATAAATACGGCAAAGGGATTGGAATGCTGGCTGATAAAATTCATGACATTTATCCGGAAAAATTATTGTTCTATACAGAATATGGCTATAACCAGTTTACTGAAAATTTAGATGGCGATCTAGATGCAAAAGGCTTGATGGATTCTATACGCTTTAAGCCTTACCTTATGGGTGCTTCGTTATGGACATTTAACGATTATCGTAGCGCTTTTTATGGTACAAAAGAATATTCTGAAAACAGGCCATGGGGAATTGTAGATGTGTTCAGGCAAAAAAAGAAGGCATGGTATTCCTTTCAAAAAGAATATGCACCTGTTCGTGAATTGAAATTGGAGAACATTGTAACTGCAAAAAAATCTTCAGCTACCATTATTATCAAACCACGGCAGCCACTTGATTTGCCGGCCTATCCATTAAGCGGGTATAACCTGGTTTGGAATATTTCTTCGGCAGACGGCAAGATTCTTACAGGAGGATTTAATGAGCTGCCTTTTATAAAACCGGGTGATGCTGAAATGAAGTTTCCTATTAGTTGGGATATGCCCGAAAATACTTTTAAATTAAAGGTTGTACTATTGTCGCCATTAAATTACTCGGTAATCGATACGGTTGTTTTTTTACAAAAACCCATTGCTCCTAAAATTATATATGCGTCAGGCGTACGTACCCTGATGAACGATTTAAGGGAAAACGGGGGAGGGCTGAGAGTCGTTTTTGAAAAAAATTCTTCTGCCAGTTTTTATAAATTGAAATATGGTAAAAACGAATTAACTACTGAAACGCCACTTACCCTTAATAACTATTTCGATGTACCAAAGCTTAATTACGGAGATAATTATAAACTCGCTGTTATAGCTGTCAATTCATTTGGAGAGAGCGAGCCGGTAAATATTGTTACTGTTAAAGTAGAGACAGAATATTCTCCACCATTAATTGCTTATACCGAAGCGGCAAATAATGGCTTTTATGTAGGCTACCCCACAGCGGAAGATGATTATTTGTTCCAGGTTCAATACACGACAAAACCGGGTGATTATTCAGATGCGGCAACACTGCAAACCACCAACCAAGGTGTTTTGTTTGTACCGGGATTACAAAACGGACAAACTTATTATTGCCGCATGCGCCGATGGAAACACAATACTTATATCACACCCTGGAGTGAAGAAATAGCGGTTACTCCCGACGGAGGCTTATCACCTGCGAGTCCAATACTGGCAGGAGTGATAAGACAAGGGAAGGAAGCCATCATTTGCTTTGAGCCGGTGAAAAAAGCGACCGGCTATAAGTTGGAATATAGAGACATCAACGGCGGTGAATGGAAAACCCAAACGATCAATGCTGCACAAATCAATCATTTTAAATTAACCGGGTTAATGCCCAAACTCAGTTATGAGTTTAGGTTGGCAACACTGAATCAAAATGGACAATCCGGTTATTCACAAACAGTGAGAGAATAAAAAAATAAGATGCGATTCAATTTCATAAAAGGATTTAGTGTTATGTTGCTGTTTTGCGTGCAATCGGTAACAGCGCAGCAAGCATTACAGCTTCAGAATAAAAACGTTTCTTTAAAATGGAAGCAAACAGCAAAAGGCTTTCAGCTCTCGCAGGTTGCTGTGTGGAGCAACGGGAAGTTTCAATCGTTTCAACATCCTTCAGGCGAATTCACTTTATTGTATAGCGAACAAAAACCTGATACCGCCTCATTGATTAATACATTAGGAAAAGAAGTGCAGGCATTTCCCGGTTCGTCGTATAAATATATTGTAAGAACATGGCGGGATAACCTGCGGCCTGTGCCAATGAACACTGCAGGAAATGCTCTTCATTTTTTTCCGGATAAGGGAAAGAGAATAGGAAACAATACCATCCAATTTTCAAAGTCAACAGATGCCGCCATCATCAATTCCACCTGGCAATTGGATGATAGCAATCCCAATGATATCCTGGTAACGATAAGCATCACTTCGCTTAAGCCAGGCTATTTTTCTATTGCAACCCCAACCCTGGCCATGGTAAAAGAATCCGAATTGAAATGGGGTATTATACCAGGTCTTTTCCAGGGCAGTAGCCTTGAAGCAAATCTTGTAGAGAGTTATGGGTATGGACATGGCATTCCGAACAAACCAATAATAGTACGTGAACGAACGGCATCAACTTTATCGCCCATTCTTACCAACAAAAATGGATTGTCGTTGGCTGTGATACCAGCACCCGGCACCGCCCGCGATCCATGGGAAAGTAATGTCAACACACTCAATGTTTGGACACTCGGACTTTCATTAATGAACCGTAAAGCGCAGTTAACTCCTACTGCATATCACCCCGTGTTGGGTGAAAAAGGCTCTTACCTGGAGCAGGGAGAAAAAGTTAGTTTTTCATTCCGCTATACGTTGCAACCCGCAACCTGGTATACCATATATAAACATGCAGTAAATAAAGTGTACCGCTTTGCTGATTTTATCAGTTTAAAACAAACCCGTCAATCGCTGACTGATCGCATATTAGCGATGCAACAATATTTGCATAACGATAGCATATCCATGTGGCGGGTAGAAGAATTTAATAATCGCCAAATTGGCGCACAGGCTTATCTCGGCGGAGTTGTTGGCAGTGACCGCGATGCCATGAAAAACTCCGACTACGGCGCCATGTGGATGCTTGCAAACATAACAGGTGACAGTATTTTATTGCAGCATCGTCTTCCTTATGCCCGTAATTTTAAACTCGAACAACAACAATCGGGCAAGGGTTTTTTCCAGGGTGCAGCTATAGGTCAATACTATCTTAGTAAGAGCAAAAAATTTACGGAAGAGTGGGGTACTTATGTTGAACCGATGGGGCTTACTTATTATACCCTGCTCGATATCGGAAATATTTTACTCTTCAATCCTGCGGATACCGAATTAAAAACAAGATTACGATTAGGTGCCGACCAGTTACTGAACTGGCAATATCCCGATGGGCACTGGGAGGTAGGTTATGATCGAGCTTCTGAAAAAATTGTATTTACAGATCTGAAAGATTATCGTCCTACTTTTTATGGCTTGCTGGTGGCATACCGTATTTTGGGTGATAAAAAATACCTCGATGCTGCTATCCGCGGAGCGGATTGGTTTATCAAAGAAGCAGCTAATAAAGGTTTTTTCCTGGGCGTATGCGGTGATCTTCGCTTTGCACCTGATTTTGCCACCGGCCAAAGTGCACAGGCAATGCTTGACCTGTTTGAAATTACCGGCAATAAAAAATATCAACAATCGGCTATTGATATTGCACGGTTGTACACCACATCCATTTATACGCATCCGATTCCCACTCATGAAATAAAAACAGTGAATGGTATAAAACGGCAGGACTGGGAAATAACCCAGGCGGGTTTAAGTTTTGAGCACGGTGGCAGTTTTGGATCAGCGAACATACATGGACCTATATTATTGGCTAGTCATGCGGGATTGTTTGTACGCATGTTCAGGCTAACCGGAGATTCGCTGTTCTTAAACATGGCACGTGCTGCAGCCCTCGGTCGTGATGCTTTTGTTGATAGTGTCAGCAGTGTAGCTTCTTATTACTGGGATGCTATGAATAGAGGTGCAGGGCCTTATCCTCATCATGCCTGGTGGCAGGTAGGATGGATCACAGATTACTTGCTTTCCGAAATGGAGTTACGTTCCAAAGGAGCTATTTCATTTCCGCAGGGTTTCATTACACCCAAAGTAGGTCCTCATAAATCGTATGGCTTTGCGGCAGGTAAAGTGTTTGGCAATAAAGCCAGGTTGATATTGAATAAAGACATGGCCCGTATTAATGATCCGTACATTGACTATTTCGCAGCACGGACAGAACACGGCAACGAAATTTACCTGCTGTTATTGAATGATGATGATGAAAACAGGAGTATTGAAGTGGAACTTAATACAGGCAGTTTTTTTCCTGGCAGTAAAGCCCAGGTAAAAAATATAGGCATACTGGATGAAAAAGGAATGCAAATAAATAGCATAATAGATACGAACAAACTCCAGGTCGCTCTGCCCGCTTTTGGCCTGCGTGTTATCAAAATAATTGGCAACTAACCAGACAGAAAGAAATTCATGGACAAAACAATTGATACACTCGTCATTTTCATTTTCAGCGCTTTTGTACTGGTAATAGGTATGCTGTTTGTCCGTACGGGACGAAACATGAAATCGTTTTTTGCAGGTGGTGAGTCTGTGCCGTGGTTTATTGGCGGCCTGTCACTGTTTATGAGTTTTTTTTCAGCAGGTACGTTTGTAGCCTGGGGTTCTATTGCCTACAAATATGGCTGGGTGTCGGTCACTATTCAATGGACGATGGCTTTGGGTGGCCTTATAACCGCATTATTATTAGCGCCGCGTTGGAAAAAAACAGGTGCATTTACTGCGGCAGAATTTATTAAAGAAAGACTTGGTGCTGCTGTTCAGAAATTTTACATGTACATTTTTTTACTGGTATCGTTGTTTAGTAAAGGCTCAGTATTGTACCCTGTTGCTTTACTGGTTAGCAGTTCTCTTGGCTTTCCCCTGGTGCCAAGTACAATCGTTTTGGGAATAATGATGATAGCCTATACGGCAGTTGGCGGCTTATGGGCAGTGATGGTGACGGACATTCTGCAATTTGTGGTGTTAACAGCCAGCGTGTTGCTGGTATTGCCTCTAGCACTTAATTCCGCAGGTGGATGGACTGCCTTTACCAACAACGTACCCGATGATTTTTTTAACCTGCTCAATGGAGAATATACCATTGGTTTTATATTGGCCTTTGCCTTGTACAGCATCACCTATATTGGTGGCAACTGGACCTTTGTGCAACGTTACACGAGTGTAGAGTCGCCGAAAGCATCAAAAAAAGTAGCGCTGTTATTTGCGGGCCTTTATGTTATTTGTCCCATTATCTGGATGTTGCCCCCGATGGTGTACAAAAGCATCGATCCGTCATTGCAAGGGCTTGATGCTGAAAACGCTTATTTGCAGGTATGCAAACTGGTACTGCCTCCCGGCCTGATGGGCCTTATGCTGACGGGCATGTATTTCTCTACTTCGGCTACGGCAAACACAACGCTTAACGTCACTTCCGCTATCATCACCAACGATATTTATAAAGGTATGTTCAGGCCGCATGCGTCTGACAAATCGTTGATGATAGTCGCCCGGCTTTCATCGCTGTTGCTGGGTTTAGGTATGATAGGAATAGCATTATTGGTACCTGCTGCGGGAGGTATGATTGAAGTGGTATTAACAATTGCTGCCATCACAGGCGGACCTTTATTGCTGCCAGCCTTATGGGCATTGTTTTCAAAAAAGTTGAGTGGCAAAGAAGCTTTCATTATTTCAGCCGTTTGCCTGCTGATCAATTGCATTTTCAAATTCATAACACCTTATTTGTTGGAAATAAGATTGGACCGTTCGCAGGAAATGTTGCTTGGAACTGGTTTGCCATTATTGCTGTTGATGGTTACTGAATTTGTTTCAGTAAGGAAAAAAGTAAGTGCTGATTACATCCGGTATAGTTCATCTAAGCAAGAAAAGAAAATGAACCTGGCTTTGGAAACACCCGATGAAAAGAGGGCTATTTTAAAGCAAAATCTTTTTGGGTTAAGGGTAATAGCATTTGCATTGGCCTTTACTGCGCTATTGCTGGTAGGGATAAGCTTTGTGAGCACTTCAGGTAAAATGCTCGTGCTTGGTATTGCAGGCGTCATTTTGCTGTCGGCTATTATTCCTTTAAGGGCAACGCGAAAAATAAAACTTCAATTGTTGACCATTTCCACGGAGAAGACCGCCGTAGCAGAAGCTGTTTTGTAGAAATATTGATTACAAGGAAACAAAAAATTATGATTAAAGAGGAAGGAATATCGCAACGATCATTGCATACTGTAAAATTAAGTGCCGGGCTTGTCATTGCCGGAGGTGGTTTATCGGGAGTTTGTTGTGCCATTACAGCAGCAAGGTCGGGATTGAAAGTTATCCTGGTTCAGGACAGACCCGTCCTTGGGGGAAACTCCTCGAGTGAAGTAAGGCTTTGGGTGTTGGGCGCCACTTCTCACATGGGCAATAACAACCGTTGGGCAAGGGAAGGAGGTGTTATCGATGAACTACTGGTTGAAAATATGTACCGCAACCCTGAAGGCAATGCGCTGATATTTGATACCATCCTATTGGAAAAAGTAACAGAAGAACCAAACATTCAATTGCTCCTGAATACTGCTGTGTTTGAAGTAGAGAAAAAAGATGCCGATACGATCAGTGCTGTTACCGCTTTTTGCAGCCAGAACAGTACGTTATATACTATTCAATCCAATCTTTTTTGCGATGCCAGTGGTGACGGTATCATTGGTTTTTTATCAGGCGCTGCGTTTAGAATGGGTGCTGAATCAAAAGATGAATTCGATGAAAAGTTTGCACCGTCGAAATCGTATGGAGAGTTGCTGGGTCATTCGATGTATTTCTATTCCAGGGATACCGGCCAGCCTGTAAAATTTATTCCGCCGTCTTTTGCATTGACCGATATTACGAAGATACCACGGTATAAAAGTTTTAATTCACAGGAAGATGGTTGCCGTTTGTGGTGGATTGAATACGGGGGGCGGCTGGATACTGTACACGATACGGAAAAAATAAAATGGGAACTCTGGAAGGTGATATACGGTGTATGGAATTATATAAAAAATTCCGGCAATTTTCCTGAAGCTGAAAACCTCACGCTGGAGTGGGTGGGTCATATACCCGGTAAAAGAGAAAGCCGTCGTTTTGAAGGTGATTATATGTTGTCGCAAAAAGATATTGTGGAGCAGCGTCAGCATCCCGATGCGGTGGCTTTTGGAGGTTGGAGCATTGACTTACATCCGGCCGATGGCGTGTTCAGCGAAAAACCCGGTTGCAATCAATGGCATCCCAAAGGCATTTATCAAATTCCATATCGTTGCCTGTATAGCCGCAACATCAATAACCTGTTTATTGCAGGCCGTATTATCAGTGCATCACATGTGGCATTTGGTTCTACGCGGGTGATGGCTACCAGCGCTTATGTTGGACAGGCAGTGGGTATGGCCGCTGTAATAGCTGCGAGGGAAAATGTATTACCAAAACAAATTGGTTCAACCGTTCTGGTGAATGTGTTGCAGAAGAACCTTATCAGGATAGGTCAACATATTCCGGGAGTAATTCTTAAAGACGAAAATGATTTGGTGCAAAAGGCAATGATTCATGCATCCAGTGAACTGAAATTGCAGGCATTCCCGGAAGATGCCGGTATGTTTCAATTAAGTTTTTCCGGCGCCCAGATGATCCCTTTGAATAAGGGTAAAATAACTGAAGTGAATATTCATGCCTTTGCTAAAGAAAAAACTATCCTCGATATAGAGTTGCGTATCAGCAGCAAGCCCGATCATCATACACCGGATGTGTTGATAGAAGCTAAGCGCATACAACTTAACGAAGGAAAAAATTGTATACCGCTTCATTTTGTCAATGAAATGACACATGCAGCTTATGGCTTTATTGTATTCAGAAAAAATGACATGGTAAGCATCCCCATTAGTTCAAAAAGAGTTACGGGGATATTATCTGTTTTTAACATGGTTAATAAAGCGGTGTCTAATTTTGGCAGACAGGAACCTACAGAGGATATTGGCGTAGATTCTTTTGAGTTTTGGATACCGCAACGCCGGCCAAGGGGGCATAATTTCGCTATGTCATTTAAAACACCGGTTGCAGCATTTTCGCCTTCCAATGTAAAAAATGGCATTGCGCGACCAACCAATCAACCCAATGCATGGGTTGCCGATTGGAATGATAAAAAGCCAATACTTACTATCAATTGGAACGATCTGCAAACTATATCAACCATTGAATTAAGTTTTGATACGGATTTTGATCACCCGATGGAATCGGTATTGATGTCGCATCCTGAACATGTAATGCCGTTTTGCGTGAGGAGCTATAAAATAATGGATGAGGCGGGAAAGCTGTTGTACGAAAAAAAAGACAATTATCAAACGCGGAATACAATCCGCCTGGACAAAGCTGTTACAACAAAAGAATTGAAAATTGAATTTGAACAATCATCTCCCGATATACCGGTTTCCCTTTTTGAAATCAGGTGCTATGCAGAATGATTTCACCAGCCATGTCATCCGTATAGCGACTTTCCTGTTCCATTGAAACCAAATGGCGGGGAAATTGATCAGTCTTTTCACAGCACAGTTGTTCCATTACTTGTTGCAATTGGGTTTTTAATATAGCAATGGTATGATCGCCACCCTTGTTTCCCAATGCAGATACGCCGTACATAAAACTGCGGCCCATGAAGGTGAATTCAGCTCCGGCTGCCAAGGCTCTTGCAACATCAGGACCCGAACGAACGCCGCTATCCATCATAATTTTGATTTTGCCTTTATAGTTCTTTACAATGGATTCTAATGATCGCACTGCCGACTGTCCCGCATCAATCTGCCTGCCGCCATGATTGGAAACAATGATGCCGTCGAGGCCCAGTTGCATGGCGATTTCCGTATCCGCTTCGCTGGCTACGCCTTTTAAAACAAGTTTTCCTTTCCACATATCCCGGATCGGGGCGATCTTTTCTTTATTCAACCTTCCCGAAAAAGTTTTATTCATATACAGGCCAAGCTGCTTCATGCTCATGCCGGGGGGCATATAGGGCTTCATCGTGGCAAACTCTGGCTGGCCATGCAGTAAGGTTCGCAATGCCCAATGCGGTTTGCCCATGATCTGCAAAATATTTCGCAGGGTCATCTTTGGTGGCATAGCCAGTCCATTGCGGATATCACGGGGCCGGAAGCCAAACGAAGGAACATCGCACAATAGTACCAGCACATCATATTTTGCCGCCTGTAATCTTTTGATAATATCATCACGCAAACTGTTTTCAGCAGGATGATATAATTGATACCATGCCTTGCCCTGGGTCAATTCACTGATTCGTTCAATAGAAGACGTGGTAACGGTGCTTAGTATGAAAGGAATATTGTGCTGAAAGGCAGCGCTGGCAAGTATCTCAGGAGCATTGGGCCACATCAGTCCTTGTAGGCCTACGGGAGCGATACCAAAAGGTGCATCATAAATATGACCAAACAATTCTGTTTTCAGGTCAGAACTTGTATGGGTTTTCAGGTAATGCGGTACCAATTCAATCTTTCTTAACTCATCGGTGTTTTTATAAAGATTCACATCCTCGTTACAACCACCGTCCAAATACTCAAAGGCAAAGCCGGGTATTTTTTGTTGTGCCCGTTTCCGCAGGTCGTCAATAGAAGGATAATTGTTATCAAAATTCCATTTCATCTGTTTATTTTTTATTTTTTTTTGGCTCCCGATTTTGATCGGGAGAACGCCCAATAAACATTCTCCTGTGTGTCAAATATTTTATATGGGCGTTTCATGTATTAAAATTTAAGATGCAAAGAGGGTAAAAAAACAAAGGGAAAAGTACAAACAATACCTTTTCTGGTTTGCTTCATTTTTCGCATATTCTAAACTTATTTTAGCTTCTGTTTCTTTAAGAATTAAGATTGCTATTCATTTTTTGAATCACCCGGGCAGCTTGTTCTATTTCCGTATTCGTAAGGCCGGTTTCCATTAGTTTATAAAACTCATTGATCACCGGCATGAACTGCTCTTTATACTCCCTGCCCGCAGGGGTAAGCGAAATGATCCGGCTGCGCTTGTCTGAAGGATCCCCTGACCGTACCACCAATTTGCGCCGGGTCAGGTTGTCAATGATCGGGGTAATACTGGCTTTATTTTTTTGAACGGCATTGGCTATTTCCTGCTGGTTGAGATCCTGCTTGCGCCAAAGCAGGCCAAGCACCTGCAGCATTTCAAAGGTGACATCAAAATTGCCTTCCTTTAACTTGCGTTGTATATATTGTTTCATATTTAGACGAAAATTCGTCAAATTCTCTATCAAACTTTTTGAGCTTTCAAATTCCATAACAGTGATTATCGGAACACAAGAATACAACTGATTGCAAAGAAATAAAATTGTTAGTTTATGCCGGATTCCTTTAAACATATACCGGTTAGATAGTAAGATCAACAGGTTTGAGAGCTAATAGTTCTCTTTTACACCTGATAAATTACCTTTTCTCAAAACGACGGGTAGTAAAATCTTCCATCATTACAGTAAAACCTGACATTGAACAAGGGCTTTCGCCGTTCTACCTTAACATCCTGATTAGCAGTTTAGTTTTTAAGATCAAAAATCTGCGGACTGACGATTGTAACGGTTAGAAAAAAGACAGTTGCCATATGCTTTAAACATCCAGCGGGCACTTATCTCTTTATTCTGCATTTCCGCAACAATCTTCAAGCGTTATTAAAAAAGTACAAAAGATACCTAAACCGATATGTTTATAAGGAAGCATTTCGAGGAATTTGAATTGAACAGTGTTCGCAATACGAAGGGACGTACTGTTACGGAGGCGGATATTATAATACATGCAGGTCAGTCAGGAGATTTTTTTCCGCATCATATGGACGAGGAATGGTGCAAGACCCAGTCGTTCGGAAAAAGAATAGCTCATGGCACATTGATATTTACTATTGCCATTGGGCTCACTGCGGACCTGGTGAACGAAGTATCGATGACATATGGATATGAAAGATTAAGATTTATAAAACCGGTTTTTATCGGCGACACCTTACATGTAAAGGTGACGATCACTGATAAAAAGGAACACAAGAAGCCGGGTTATGGTTTGATAACAGAATTGGTCGAGTGCTTTAACCAGCGCAATGAGCTGGTGATGGTTTGTGAACATCTTTTACTGGTCAACAAAAAGATCAATTAACAACAATGGCAGCAGTTTTAAGAGGTATAACATGGGGACACAGCAGGGGTATTACACCCTTGCTGGCTGCTTCCCAGCGGTATGAAGAATTAAATCCCGGCGTTCAAATCCAATGGAAGAAGAGAACGCTACAGGAGTTTGCAGATTTCCCAATAGAAAAGTTGACAACTGAATATGACCTGTTGATCATTGATCATCCATGGGTAGGATGTGCGGCTGATACAGAGTGTGTATTGGCGCTTGATAAATATTTGCCCGATGAATATTTGCAGGATCAATTGAAAAATTCAGTAGGGGACTCTCATATCAGCTATTACTATAAGAATTCGCAATGGGCTTTGGCCATTGATGCGGCCACGCCTGCTGCAAGTTATCGGAGAGATTTACTTGAACGTAATAATATATCTCTTCCGCAAACATGGGAAGAAGTAATAGCGCTGGCGAAAAGAGGAAAGATAGCAGTGCCGGCAATACCGATAGACCTGCTGATGAATTTTTACAGCTTTTGTATTGCCTATGGTAAAGAACCCTTTCAAAATGATTATGAGGTCATAGACGAGGAAACCGGCTTATTGGCTATCGATACAATGAAAGAATTATATTCTCTTATTGATAAGAGAATGTTTGGTTGCAATCCAATCGCAATAGCCGAAATGATGAGTACTGCAGATGATTTTTGGTATTGCCCGTTCGCCTATTGCTACTCTAATTATTCAAGGCCTGGTTTTGCAAAAACGCTATTGCAGTACGCGGAGCCTGTTTCTTTTAATAAAAATAAGATCAGGACAACTATTGGAGGTACAGGGCTATCAATTTCTGCATTTAGCAAACACAAAGAAATTGCAATAGACTTTGCACAGTGGGTCACTTCAGGCGATATACAGCGTACATTGTATGTTCAGCACGGCGGTCAACCCGGTCATAGGGCTGCATGGATTGATTCTACTGCAAACCTCCTGGCAAATGATTTTTTTACGACGATTTTGCCGGTAATGGATAATGGTTATCTACGGCCCAGGTATCACGGTTACCTGCACTTCCAGGATTTTGCCGGGACCCCTTTACAAAAATGTTTGATGAGAGATGAAAATCCAAAAACAACACTGAGGGAGATGAATAAGATCTACCGTGACAGTTTAAGTTATAAAAAATCAACAGTCGTAGTATGATAGAGTTGCCGCTGAAAGGGTTAATCGTAGTGGAGTTGTGCCAATATTTGTCGGGGCCATCTGCTGCATTGCGGCTGGCTGATTTAGGAGCCAGGGTAATAAAAATTGAGCGACCCAATGGAGGTGATGCGGGCAGGAAACTGGCCATAAAAAATCTTTGGGCTGATGAGAGCTCCCTGTTATTTCATACGATCAATCGCAATAAAGAAAGTTTTACGGCCAATTTAAAGAACGCACATGACATCGATATTGTAAAAAAGATATTGACTAAGGCAGATGTACTGATCCATAATTTCAGACCGGGTGTAATGGAAAAAATTGGATTAAGTTATGCGGACACAATGACTGTTAACCCCCGCCTTATTTTTGCAGAAATATCGGGCTATGGCAAAGAAGGTCCCTGGAAAAATAAACCCGGACAGGATTTATTGTTGCAATCAATTACAGGTTTGACTTACACCACCGGCAATGGTGATAATGGCCCCGTTCCCTTTGGAATAGCAATAGGTGATATTTTAGCCGGCGCTCAGTTGGTGCAGGGCATATTGGCCGCCTTGATCCGCCGGCAAAAAACTAATAAAGGGGCATTGATTGAAGTGAGCCTGGTAGAGACTTTGCTCGATTTCCAGTTTGAACTTTTTACTACGTATTTCGCCCGTAATCAGCAACCAAAAAGAAGTAGCATTAATAATGGACACCCCTTGTTAAGTGCTCCCTATGGCATTTATAAAACAACGGACGGTTATATTGCTTTAGCCATGATGGATATTCATGGGCTCGCTGAGGCCAGCGGTTGTGATTCATTATACAGTTTTTCAAAAGAAGATGTTTTCGCTGAAAGAGATAAAATAAAAGCAGCGTTGGCAGATCAACTGGAAAAGCAATCATCAGCATATTGGATACAGCGGTTGCACGATTCAGGTCTTTGGGCTATGGAAGTATTAGATTGGGAAAAAATGATGGAGATGGATGCTTATAAAATTTTGCAAATGGAGCAAGTGATAAATTTGAAGGATAAGCAAATCATGACAACACGCTGTCCGATAAAGATCAATGGTGAAAGATTATTTACCGGCAAAGCAGCACCCTATTTAGGACAACACACTAAAGTGATTCTTGAAGAGCTATTAGAAAAAAAATAAAATCGGTGTCGTTAAAACCAAAATGAATTTACTGCAAGACATATTAGTAATTGATTTTAGCCAGTTTTTATCAGGCCCATCCGCAGCCCTGCGATTGGCTGATATGGGCGCACAGGTGATCAAAATTGAAAAACCGGGCACAGGTGATATTTGCCGGCAACTATACGTATCGGATGTGATGATAGAAGGTGAGTCAACCATTTTTCATGCGATAAACAGGAATAAGCAGAGTTATGTTGCCGATCTGAAAGATGCAGATGATCTTGAAAAAATAAAGTTATTGTTATCAAAGGCCGATGTAATGATGCATAACTTCAGACCGGGTGTGATGGAAAGGCTGGGCCTGGATTATGCAACAGTGAAAGCGATTAATCCTTCCATCATTTATGCAGAAATAAGCGGCTATGGTTCAGAGGGGCCCTGGAAAGACCTGCCCGGGCAGGATTTATTATTACAGGCTGCCTCCGGATTGACGTGGTTAAGCAATAATAGTAATGAAAATCCAACGCCGATGGGTGTTGCTGCAGTTGATATTTTGGCGGGAACTCATGTAGCCCAGGGTATTCTTGCCTTGTTGTACAAAAGAACTGTCAGTGGTGAAGGCGCATTGGTGCAGGTGAATATGTTTGAGTCAGTGCTCGATTTCCAGTTTGAAGTATTGACCTGCTATTATAATGATGGAAGACAATTACCCGTTCGCAGTGCTATCAATAGCGGGCATGCTTATGTTGCGGCTCCTTATGGTATTTACAAAACAAAAGATGAGTACATTGCGTTGGCGATGACAGACATAGTGAAATTGGGTTTGTTACTGGAATGCGAACCATTAAAAAAATTTACCAATACCAGTGATTGGTTTGATCAGCGGGACGATATTAAAAAAATATTGGCCAATCATTTGGCAAACGATGCCGCTTCATATTGGTTAAGCATATTAGAAAAAGCAGATGTGTGGTGTGCACCTGTTTTAAATTATGATCAATTGGTAAAAGAAGAGGGTTATAAAGTTTTGAATATGGAGATTACCGTGAAAACCAGTAACGGTCTGTCAGTGAAAACGACGAGATGCCCAATCAGGATAGATGGTAAACTGTTGGTGAGTGAGAAAGGGGCCCCACTGTTGGGTGAACACAATGAGGAAATAGATGCGCAATTTGGATTAATAAAAGAAATGCAACCTGTAGTAAAACGCTGATCGTCCCCGGAATATGAAAATTATTGACACACATGTACACGTTTGGAATTTAAATAAAGCTGACTATCCATGGTTGAAGGGAGATAGGTCGATATTAAACAGAACATGGGCGA
The DNA here is from genome assembly GCF_029360765.1 of Terrimonas pollutisoli. Lineage (GTDB taxonomy): Bacteria > Bacteroidota > Bacteroidia > Chitinophagales > Chitinophagaceae > Terrimonas_B > Terrimonas_B pollutisoli. Next base: position 369,567 of record NZ_JARKNA010000002.1, read on the forward strand.
TTGATGAGTTAGAAGAGGAGAGAAAGCAAGCTGGAATTACTGCCGGGGTGTTGGTGCAGGCAAGTGGCAATGTAGAAGATACTGATTTCATGTTGCAGACGGCTTATGAAACAGAGTGGATAAAAGGAGTAGTGTGCTGGCTGCCGCTTACTGATACAACTGCGACACAACGGCTGCTTGAAGAAAGATATTTGAAAGAAAAATATTGCAAAGGAATTCGTCACCAGGTGCATGATGAAAAAGATTCCCGGTGGTTATTACAACCATCGGTGATAGAAAGCCTGAAGTTGTTAGCGGAATATGATATTCCCTACGATATTGTGGGAATTTTGCCGGCGCATATTGAAACTGTGCTGGAGCTGACAGAAAAGTTGCCGGGGTTGAGGATGGTGTTTGATCATCTCAATTGGCCACCGATACCATCGAAAGAGAAGTTTGGCAAATGGGGAGAGTTAATGAGCGTCGCTGCACGGCATAAGAATTTATATGCAAAGATCTCTGGCCTGGGTACGGCATCAGGACAATTTGCAAATAGAACAAAAGAGGATATCAAACCTTATGTCGATTTTGTACTGCAGCATTTTGGTATAGAAAGATGTTTTTGTGGCGGTGATTGGCCAGTATCAAATCTGGCAAATAGCTATACCGAAACCTGGCAAGTAACAAAAGACATCCTGGACGAACTGCTGACAGAGAAGGAACAGAACAAAGTATTATTTGATAACGCAAATAAATTTTACCAATTAGGGCTCAGCTAATACAAAAGCATGGAAGTAGTTAACGGCGTATTGTATCATGCAATCGGCGCCTCGAGCGCCTCACTTTGTTATACCCCTCAAAAGGCTGTGAAAGGGTGGAGTTGGCAAACCTACTGGATGGCCCAGGCATTTATTTGCTGGCTTGTTTTGCCGGTTATCGTTGCTTGTCTTACCATTCCACAATTGGCATTGGTTTTAAAAGAGGCTCCCACTGGTGCTATGCAAAAATCTTTTTTATTCGGCATGGCCTACGGCATAGGAGGTACCGCCTTTGGAATTGCTATCCGTTATGTTGGATTTTCATTGACCTATGCCATTGCAGTAGGCATTAGCTGCGTATTGGGCACTTTGTTACCACCAACTGTCCATGGCACTCTCGGCGAAGTGATGAAAAGTAATGGAGCGGCATACCTGGTAATGGGTGTCATCATGGGGGCCATAGGTATTGCCTTGTGTGGAGTTGCCGGAAGAAATAAAGAAAAAGATATTGAAGCAGGTGAGGGTAATAAATCTGGTTTCTCCTTATCAAAAGGATTACCTCTTTGTTTATTGGCCGGTATTTTATCTGCGATGTACGGGTTCGCTTTAGACCAGGGGCAACCTATTGCCGATGTGGCTGCCAAATATGGAGCCGGTAATTTCCAGGGCAATGTGATCTATCTTTTTTCCAATACCGGCGCCTTTGTCTCAACGATTTTATACTGCCTGTATTTGCACAATAAAGAAAAAACATTTACTCAGTATGGTTCCGCGGGAAGCAATAGTCTTTCTATTAACTATTTTCTTTCTGTGTTAACAGGTTTGTTATGGTATGGTCAATTTTTCTTTTATGGATTGGGCCATGTAAGAATGGGTGCGTATAAGTTTACCAGCTGGGCTATTCATATGATCATGCTGGTACTTTTTAGCTCAGTAGCGGGATTAGTAATGAAAGAATGGAAGCAATGCAGTGCAAAAACAATGCGTTGGTTGTTCCTGGCCTTGTTTGTTTTGCTGGCGGCCATCCTGCTATTGACTTACGGAAATTACCTGGGAGAAGAGAAATGATAAACTAATTAATTGTTGCTTGTATGAATCTTCAAATGCCATCTGAAAAAAGACCAATCTATATAATTGGCGCGGGTGGCATTGTGAATGAAGCTCATTTACCCGCCTACCAGATTGCAGGCTTTAATGTGCAGGGTATTTTTGATATTGATCTGGCAAAGGCAACAGCGACTGCCAATGAATTTTCAATACCGGGAGTATTTCAAAGCCTTGACGAGATGATTGCCAATGCTCCTTCCAATGCTTTGTTTGATGTGGCGGTGCCGGGTTCACAAACGATTCCCATATTGAAGCAGCTGCCATCAAACGCAGCGGTGTTATTGCAAAAGCCGATGGGAGAGAATTTTGAGCAGGCAAAACAAATATTGCACCTGGTGAGGGAGAAGAAGCAATTAGCGGCAATCAATTTCCAGTTACGCTATGCGCCTTATATCCTGGCAGCAAAGAAATTGATCAGTGAAAATAAATTGGGAGAGTTGAATGACATTGAAATAAACGTAAATGTTTATACTCCCTGGCACCTTTGGGATTTTTTGGTAGCGGCTTCAAGAGTGGAAATATTATACCACAGTATTCACTATATAGATCTAATAAGAAACCTGTTAGGTAACCCTGTATCGGTATATGCAAAAACGACCCGGCATCCCTCAACACCGCAATTGGCTTCTGTTCGAAGTAATATTATTATGGATTATGGCGATTTTACCAGGGCCAATATCCTCACCAATCATTGTCATAATTATGGTATGTCCAGGCAGCAATCATATATTAAAATTGAAGGAAGCAAAGGAGCTGTTTTGATAAATTTTGGCGCCCTGATCAATTATCCCCGTGGTGCGGCAGATAGCTTTGAATATGTTTTTTTAAAGGACGGTGAAGAGCCGCAATGGAAGAAAATGGAAATTGAAGGCAGTTGGTTTCCGCATGCTTTTATAGGTAGCATGGCGCAGTTGATGCTGGCTGCTGAAGGTTCGATCAAACGGCCCGACAATAGTGTGGAAGATTGTATTTATACCATGGCTTGCACGGAAGCCGCTTATCTCAGCAGTGAGCAGGGCGGAGTTTTATTACCCGCAATCAATTAATAACGTGAGAAATTTAAAACTGACCATAGTATTGTTGCTGACGCTGAATACAGTTTTTGCCACCAAGAAAATTATTGTTCAAAATAATACAGGTAAAAACTCACCACGTATTCTTTTTGCAATAGAAAAGTTAGAGTCGGCGCTGAAGAAAAACGGCTACGGAGCAATTTTTACCAAACAGAATAATAAGGCACTGGATATTATTTCCATTACGATCAATAGCCAATTAAAAAAAGAAGGATTTGCGCTAAACAAAAACGACAAAGCTTATAGCATCAGCGGTGCTGACGAGTCGGGTGTCTTGTACGGTTGTCTTGCTTTTGCGGAGCAAGTAAACAAAAATAAAAGCCTGCTACCCCAGGGTTTATTTTCTGATGCGCCGGAAATGGTGTTGCGGGGTCAATGTATAGGCTTACAAAAATCAACTTATTTACCCGGAAGGAACGTTTATGAATATCCTTATACACCGCAAACCTTTCCCTGGTTTTACGATAAAAAATTATGGTTCCAGGTACTCGATTCTATGCTGGACAACCGCATGAATTCTTTGTATCTATGGAACGGTCACCCTTTCGCTTCGCTGGTAAAACTCAAAGATTATCCGTATGCGGTGGAAGTAGATGACGTTACGTTTAAAAAGAATGAAGAAATGTACCGCTTTATTACTTCGGAAGCGGACAAAAGAGGTATATGGGTGATACAGATGTTTTATAATATTATCGTGTCAAAACCATTTGCAGAACATCACCAGATAAAAACGCAGGAAAGAGAAAGGCCGATTATACCATTGATTGCTGACTACACACGAAAATCAATTACGGCTTTTGTAGAAAAATATCCGAACGTGGGTTTAATGGTTTGTCTTGGTGAGGCAATGGAGGGAGTGGGCAACGACGATATCGAATGGTTTACCAAAACCATTATCCCCGGTGTGAAAGATGGATTGAAAATGCTGGGAAAAACCGAGGAGCCGCCAATAGTTTTACGGGCACATGATACAGATGCACCGTCCGTGATGAAGGCCGCTTTGCCTTTGTATAAAAATTTATATACCGAAGCGAAGTTCAATGGTGAAGCATTGACCACTCCACGTCCCCGCGGTCAGTGGGCAGCTTTACATCAAACATTAAGTAAGCTGGGGAGTGTGCAGATTGAGAACATCCATATTCTCGCCAACCTTGAACCATTTCGGTATGGCTCCCCTGATTTTATCCAGCAATCTGTTATTGGCATGCATGAGGTGATGGGCGGAAATGGATTGCATTTATATCCGCAGGCTTCCTATTGGGACTGGCCCTACACGGCCGATAGTGTAAAAGCCCGCCCGGATGACCCGGTCGGACGGGGAAAGCGGTTACTGCAAATTGAAAGAGATTGGATCTGGTACAAAGCCTGGAGCCGTTATGCATGGAAAGCAAAAAGAAACAGGAATGACGAGATCAATTATTGGAGCCAACTATTGGCGCATAAATTTGGTTGCAGTGTCAATGATGGTAAAGCAATTTTGATGGCCTATGAACAGTCGGGTGAGATTGCGCCGAAGTTATTGCGCCGGTTTGGTATCACTGATGGCAACAGGCAGACACTAACACTCGGAATGCTGATGACACAATTGATCAATCCCTATCGCTACGGCTTATTTACATTACTATATGAAGGAGAAAGCCCGGAAGGTGAGATGCTGATCGACTATGCCGATAAAGAATGGAAAAAGCAAGCGCATATTGGTGAAACACCGGTCCAAATCATCAATGAGGTAAAGCAGCAAAGTGATAAAGCTGTTACGGCGATAGAAGCAATAGCCCCAAAAATAACAAAGAATAAAGACGAGTTTAATCGGTTAAAAAATGACATGCGTTGCTATAAAGCCATGGCATATCATTTTGCTGATAAGACTACAGCAGCATTACAGGTGCTGAAGTATAAATATTCTGGCGTAGTCGCCGATCTGGAAAAAGCTTTGCCTGTTCTGCAAGAGAGTGTTGAACATTATAAAGAATTGGTTGACCTGACAAAAGGCAGCTACCTGTATGCAAACAGCATGCAAACGCAACAGCGAAAAATACCCATGAGGGGAGTGGACGGTACGTTCAAACACTGGCAGGAAATGTTGCCGGTTTTCCAGGGGGAGGTCGATATTTTCAAAAGAAAAATTGATTCGCTGAGAAATTTAAAAACAGGAGCCGTTGTAAAAAAAGAGTCTTTAAAAAATGCTGCTGTAAAAAGGATCGGTTCAGCGGACGCTATCTATTCCATTGAAACGGGCGCCAAAATTTTTGCAGACACCAACCTGGTAATTACATCTTATGCCGATGAGTTGAAAGATCTGCAGGGGGTAAAACTCTCTCTAAAAGATCAATTGAAAGAAAATACTTCAATCTCGTTTACATCAACAACGCCCATAAATATTTTAATAGGATACTTCAACCCGCAACGGGCGGCTTTTTCAAAAGACAGTTTTTTTCTAAAAGCTCCGGAACTGGAAACGAACGCCAGCGCCAATGATTATGGACAGGCTGAAGTAAAAATTGCAAATGCTGTGGTGATTAGAGGAATGCCGCCTGTTAATATTCACAGCTATAGTTTTCCTGCTGGCAGCAATGAATTGAAATTAGGAAAAGGCCTTTGCCTGGTTGTTGGCTTTATAGATGGCAATAAGGACATCCAACCCTCCGATGCAGGTCTAATAGAGGGGGGAATTAAAAAAGAAATAGATTGGTTATTTGAATAAGATGGCTATGCAACAAATAAAGTATTTTTTACTGGTGACATTGGCATTGCTTGTACAAGGCCTTTGTGCGCAGGATCTGAAACTCTGGTATAAACAGCCTGCTGCAAAATGGACAGAGGCGTTACCGGTTGGCAATGGAAGAATCGGCGCCATGATCTTTGGTGGCGTAGAACGGGACAGAATCCAGTTTAATGAAGAAACCTTATGGACAGGTGGTCCAAGACAATACAGTCGCCCCGGTGCTTACCGCTATTTAGATACCATTCGTCAATTATTGTTTGAAGGAAAACAAAAAGAAGCGGAAGCATTGGCGGAAAAAGAATTCATGGGGTTAAAAAGTGATGCAGGAAAAAAAGAAGATTGGATTAAAGAGGTTTTACAGAACAAAGAAGTTGCAGCGGAAAATTTTAATGACAGTAAATGGAAAGCGATGACCGTCCCTTCCTACGAAGGATGGGAAGCTGTGGGTTTTGAAGGACTGGATGGAGCAGTATGGGTAAGAACAAGTTTTGAACTGCCCGCTTCGTGGACTGGCAAGGACATTGTTTTGGATTTAAACCGTATCCGTGACCAGGACTTTACCTATGTTAACGGGAAACTGGTTGGATCACAGGATAATAGTGAATCAAGAAGATACAGTATACCCCATACTGTTTTACATCCCGGCAAAAATGTGATTGCCGTGCAGGTGTTGAACTTTTTTGATAAAGGTGGTATCATGGGGTATAAGGACACCGCTCGCCATATTGGAGTCTATCCGGTCAACGATGAAGTAGCAAAGATTTCCCTGAATGGTCAATGGAAATATTTTATTCAAAATGATGAACCACCTGTTGCCGGAGCTTACCAGGCAAGTTATCAGCCTTTCGGGGACCTGGAATTGCAATTTAAAAATGCTGCGCCAGCGACTGATTACAAAAGGGAGTTGGATCTGGTTAATGCTATCGCTACTACTTCTTATAAGGTTAATAATATTCAATACAACCGGGAATATTTTGTAAGCCAGCCCAACCAGGTATTGGCAATAAATATTTCGGCGTCCAAAAAAGCCAGTATTAGTTTCGGGGTATCATTGACCAGCCCACATAAAAACTTTACGGTTAGAAAAGTTGATAAGAACACCCTTGCGCTATCAGTAAAAGTAAGAAATGGATCGCTGCGCGGTGAGAGTTATTTACAGGTAAAAACAGTAGGAGGCAGTATAAAAATTATCGGTGATAACATCAAAGTCGATAATGCAAATGAAGCTACGGTGTATTTAACCGCGGGAACCAATTATAAAAATTATAATGACATTTCAGCAAATCCCGCCTCTCCCTGTATCAATGCCTTGAAAAGTATTGTTTCAAAAAACTATTATCAAATCAAGGCTGCACACATAAAGGAATACCAAAAATATTTCAACACATTTTCAATAAATCTTAATAATCAATCGGAGTCTTCGGAAGCCTCTCCGCCGACTGGCGGAGGAGGTTTGCAGGGGACTGCTTTACCCACCGATGAACGCCTTGCGAAATTTGCTTCTTCCAATGATCCTTCTTTTGTTGCCCTGTATTTGCAATACGGAAGATATTTGTTGATATCTTCGTCCCGTCCCGGCACGAGGCCCGCTAATCTGCAAGGTATTTGGAATGATTTGTTGACACCCCCATGGGGAAGTAAGTACACTACCAATATCAATGCTGAGATGAATTACTGGCCGGCAGAAGCGCTTAACCTTTCTTCATTACATGAACCGTTGTTCAAAATGATAGAGGAATTAGCGGTTACCGGAAAGCAAACTGCCAAAGATCATTACAATGCGCCGGGTTGGGTATTGCATCATAACACCGATTTGTGGCGTGGCACGGCGCCCATCAATGCTGCCAACCATGGTATATGGGTTACCGGTGGCGCCTGGTTATGCCAGCATTTGTGGGAGCATTATTTATTTACCCGGGATAAAAGTTTTTTACAAGGCAGGGCTTATCCTGTTATGAAGGAAGCGGCTCTATTTTTCAACTCATTTCAGACAAAAGATCCGGCTACGGGTTATTTGATCAGTACTCCATCCAATTCACCGGAGCAGGGCGGATTGGTGGCTGGCCCCGCCATGGATCACCAGATCATCCGGGCACTTTTTAAAAATGTGATTAATGCAGCGACGATTTTGAATACGGATGTGACTTTACAACAAACATTGAGCGAAAAGCTAAAACAAATCGCACCAGACCACATTGGAAAATATGGACAATTGCAGGAATGGATGCAGGATGTTGATGATACTACCAATAAGCACCGGCATATCTCGCATTTATGGGCCATGCATCCGGGAAGTGAAATAAACTGGGATGAAACACCGCAACTGATGAAAGCAGCGCAGCAATCCTTGTTGTATCGTGGCGATGCCGCTACGGGATGGAGTCTTGGCTGGAAAATAAATTGCTGGGCACGTTTCAAAGATGGCGATCATGCTTTCTGTTTGATTCAAATGCTTATGAGTCCTGCTAAAAATGGCGCAGGCAGCTATCCTAATTTATTCGATGCGCATCCGCCATTTCAAATTGATGGCAACTTTGGTGGCGCTGCCGGTATCGGTGAGCTATTAATACAAAGCCACACTCAATTCATCGACATACTGCCTGCTTTGCCAGCTGCCTTACCAGCTGGTGAAGTAAAAGGTCTTTGTGCAAGAGGTGGCTTTGTACTGGATATGCAATGGCGCAATGGAAAATTAACCAGGCTGCTGATAAAATCGACTGCCAGCAGTGAACTGCAGGTGCGTTATAATGGGAAAATCATAAATATCAAAACAAGTAAGGGGGGCAGTTATCAATTTGATGGTGAACTTAAAGAATTATAGCAGCCACCTCCCGATCCCGGCGAAATGCCGGGACCATCAAAGGCACAGCCTTTGCTATGCAATAAAACTGATATTTTTTTTACGCCTTATTAATAATGAAGTTCTGCGCTTTAATGATACCCGTCAGAAAGATAGGGCTGTGCCTGGTAAATCCCCTTTAGGGGGTAGGGGGCTTCTGCTCTGTGCCTTCGTGTCTTTGTGGTTCAACTCCCTGTCACAGCGCCAGGATATTTTATTAAACAGTAGTTGGTATAGCATTGCTACATCGGGTGACAAATTGCTTCCGGCCAATTCATATCAATCATCAATCAATAGCAGTTGGGAAAAAGTAAATATTCCGCACAACTGGGACCAGTATGATGGATACAGGCGTTTATTGCACGGCAACCGTCATGGTGATTCGTGGTACCGCAAAACATTTTCTATTACACAAAAGAAAACAAGCAAACGTTTCTTTTTGTTTTTTGAAGGAGTAGGTTCTTATGCGACAGTTTACCTCAACAAGTGCAAGGTCGGTGAACATGCCGGTGGCAGAACCACGTTTACCATTGATGTTACCGATGTGGTTAAAACTGATGGCACCGACAATGAAGTTGCGGTAAGAGCCTATCATCCGTCGAACATCAAAGACCTGCCATGGGTTTGTGGTGGTTGTAGTGAAGAGAGGGGGTTTTCCGAAGGCTCTCAACCAATGGGCATCTTTCGTCCTGTTCATCTGGTCGTTACCGGTGATATTCGCATCGAACCTTTTGGGGTGCATGCATGGGCCGATATCAATAGTGACAAGGCAACATTGTTCATCAATACAACCGTTAAAAATTACTCATCAAAAAAAAGAAATATTCGTTTAGTTCATCAGCTTGTTAACAGGGATGGAAAAATAGTCGCAGAAACAAGTTCAGGAAAAGAATTTTTACCCGGCGATAGCATCACTATTTCTCAAAATCCTCAGCTTATTATTTCCGGGTTTTATTCCTGGTCAGTTGAAGATCCATATCTCTACAAAATTGTTTCGGTAATTAAGGAAAACAATATCGTTATTGATAAGCAGGAAACGGATTTCGGTTTTCGCACCATTAACTGGCGCACATCAACCAATCAATTTTACCTGAATGATAAGCCTGTTTTTATTAATGGTGTCGCGGAGTATGAGCATTTGCTTGGTCAATCACATGCTTTTAGCAATGAACAGGTGATAGCACGAATGAAATGGTTACAGGCTGCTGGCTTCAATGCTTTTCGTGACGGGCATCAGCCACATAATTTATTGTATGGAAAGCTCTGCAATCAACTGGGCATTCTTTGGTGGACGCAACTTTCCGCCCATGTCTGGTATGATTCACCGGCATTCAGAAAGCAGTTCAAGGAGCTGCTAAAAGAATGGGTGATTGAAAGAAGAAATGATCCGGCAGTTGTTTTGTGGGGCTTACAGAACGAGAGTAAGCTGCCTGAAGATTTTGCCAAAGAGTGTACGGAGCTGATCCGTTCGCTGGATCCTACTGCCTCATCACAGCGACTGGTTACTACCTGCAATGGTGGCAGCGGAATCGATTGGGATGTGCCCCAAAACTGGACCGGTACTTACGGAGGCGATCCAACAACTTATGCGAGTGATTTGAAGAAGCAAGTTTTAGTAGGCGAATATGGCGCCTGGCGAACGCTGGATTTACACAGCGAAGGAGGGTTTATACAAAACGGGATTTACAGTGAGGACCGGATGACGCAACTGATGGAACAGAAGATCCGGCTGGCAGAATCAGTGAAAGATAGTGTAGCGGGTCATTTTTTCTGGTTGCTCACTTCACATGACAATCCCGGTCGTGTGCAGGGTGGCGAAGGCTTGCGGGAGTTGGATAGAATTGGCCCTGTTAACTACAAAGGCTTATTGACGCCCTGGGAAGAACCGACCGACGCCTTTTACATGTATCGCAGCAATTACGCATCGAAGGAAAAAGAGCCCATGCTGTACATTGTTTCCCACACCTGGCCCAATCGCTGGATGCAGGGTGGGATCAAAGACAGTTTTTATGTTTATTCCAACTGCGATGAGGTGGAGTTGTTCAATGATATCGATAACTTGTCATTAGGCAAACGGAAAAGAAATGGCGTCGGCACGCATTTTCAATGGGATCAGGTTGGAATAAAATATAACCTGTTATATGCGGTTGGTTATGTCAATGGAAAAATTGTAGCAAAAGATACTATCGTATTAAATCATTTGCCACAATCACCCAACTTTAATCAACTTTTTATCGAATCAAAACCGCTGACAAAACCCCAGGCAGGTTATAATTATATCTACCGTATCAACTGTGGTGGGCCGGATTATCAAGACATGAATGGAAATCACTGGAGAGCAGATAAAGGTTTTGCTGAATCATGGACAAAAGATTTTCCCGGCATGCCCGCTGAGTTTGCCAGCCAGCGAAGAACTTTTTCTCCTGTCAAAGGTTCAAAGGATTGGAAGTTGTTTCAAACATTCCGGTATGGCCGCGACAAACTCCGGTATGAATTTCCGCTTTCGGATGGCGAATACCTGGTAGAACTTTATTTTATAGAACCATGGTGGGGAATTGGCGGTGGTGCAAAGGCAAAAGGCTTGCGCATTTTTGATGTGGCTATTAACGGAAAAACGGTTTTAGATGATTTGGACATCTGGAACGAAGCAGGAACAAACCGGGCTTTAAAGAAAGTTGTGATGGCAAAAATAACGGGTGGCAAAATGATTGTATCGTTCCCGGAAGTTAAAGCCGGGCAGGCGCTGATTTCTGCTATTGCCATCGCTTCACTCAACCGGCAAATCAAAGCTCCGCAACCTTCTTCACTGGTTACTGATTTATCCTGCAACGGCTGTAGCTTGCAAAGCTGGATGGATATAGGCGATAAGCCATTTGCCGATGCGGACATACAGTTTAACTCGCTTCCATCCAATCTTTACGGGGCAGATTGGCTCCGGTCTACAAAGCAGCCATCAGGAAAAAAGATTTCATTTACTATAAAGGAGGATGCGGATGTGTTTATCGCTTCCGGTAATGAAAAGCTAAAACCAATCGGTTTTGAAAACACATCGGCTCAAATCATTACCGATGAAAATGCCGGAAAGCATTATACTGTTTTCCGGAAAAGATTTCAGAAAAATACAAGAGTTGAACTTGAGGATTCTTTACTGGTCATGCTATTGCCTGTCACTACTATGCAGCCCGCTTATGATCTGAAACCGGTAACGCAGTATAAAACTAATGTTGCCAGGTTGACTGACGGTGTTAAAAAAGAACAATTTGCAGGAAGAGAGTGTGCCGTTGTTAAAATAAATAACCAGGTGCTGGTAGAATGGCCGATTCAAACTGGTGTGGCCGATATTTATTCAATCACCCTAAAATATTTTTATGGATCTAAAACGCCAGTTGCTGGTAGGTTACAGTTGATTGGAGCAGGTAACACCATGATGCTGGATGAAGCAGTTCATTTTAGTTTTACAAATCCTGGTAAATGGAACCAGTTTACCATCAATACAGGGAATATGATCAATGCGGGGAATTATATAGTGAGATTAGTAATAGACAGGGCCAATGGACTGGCCATCTCGGGCATAGATATTCAATAACGACAACCTTAATACACAGCAATGCAACGATTTCTTTACAGTGTAATAGTTTTATTGGTTACGTTGAAGGGATTTTCCCAACAACTTACTGTGACCAATCTTCGTTGCGAATACAGAAAGGATCCATCCGGTGTCGATAATTTGAATCCGCACTTTAGCTGGGAATTGCAAAGTAATGAACGGAATGTTTTACAAACCGGGTACCAGGTGCTGGTGGCTGATGATTCATTACTATTGATAAAAAATATTGGCAATGTATGGGATTCGAAAAAAATAATTAGTAGGAGTTCTATACAGGTTGAATACAAAGGCAAAGCATTGCAGCCGGCAAAAAAATATTTTTGGAAAGTGATGGTTTGGGATAATAAAAAGCAAGTGTCGGGCTGGAGCAATATGGCGACCTGGCAAATGGGGCTACTCAAAAAGTCTGATTGGAATAATGCCAAATGGATAGCTTACGAAGAAATCAATGACTCGGCCATTATTGTTCCACTTGTACATGGCAATGGTAAGAAAGTATGGGGTGCAAGAAGAAATGCGTTGCCTATATTTAGAAAGGAATTTTCAATTTATAAAAAAATAAAGTCAGCCACAGCATTTGTTTGCGGTCTTGGGCATTTTGAAATGTATATAAACGGCAAGAAGATCGGCGATCATTTTCTTGATCCTGGCTGGACCAACTATTCGAAACATGCGCAGTATGTAAGTTTTGATATAACCGGCGAAATGCAGCAGGGAAGCAATGCCATTGTTATAATGCTTGGTAATGGATTTTATTATATACCTGGTCAGCGTTATCGGAAAATGACAGGCGCCTATGGATTGCCCAAAATGATTATACGCACAATCATTGAATATACGGACGGTAGCAGCAGCGATATCGTTAGTGATGAAAATTGGAAAGCCTCATCATCACCCATTATTTTTTCAAGCATATTTGGTGGGGAAGATTACGATGCTTCGCTGGAGCAGGCTGGCTGGAACGGGACGGGCTTTGATGATAGTCATTGGAAAAAAGTCGTTGTTACTACCGGGCCATTAACATTGGATGGTGCATCGGCAGAGCCGCTAAAAATAATGCAGCGATTTACTCCTGTCAGTAAAACACAATTGGACGCTAATACATGGATGTATGACCTGGCACAAAATTTTTCGGGCATTCCCTCCATTACCGTGAAAGGAAATAAAAGTGATACAGTAAAGATCACACCCTCAGAACTGATCAATAAGGATGGCACAGCGAATCAGAAAGCAACTGGTTCTCCCAGTTATTATACATATATATTGAAAGGTGAGGGTGACGAAAGCTGGCAACCGCGGTTCAGCTATTATGGATTTCGCTATTTACAGGTGCAGGTAATTGCAACCGATACTACCAAATCATTGCCGGTTGTAAAAAATATAGAAGGCTTGCATATTCGCAATGCAGCCGGCACAGTTGGGGCGTTCAATTGTTCCAACGAGTTGTTCAACAAAACAAACACACTGATCAACTGGGCGATAAAAAGTAATATGATGAGTGTGTTTACAGATTGCCCTCATCGTGAAAAATTGGGTTGGCTGGAGCAAACACATTTGATGGGGGCTTCAGTTCAATACAACTATGATATTGCCGGTATGTGCAGAAAAGTGATCAGGGACATGATGAATGCACAGTATCCTGATGGCAAAATACCTGAGATAGCACCTGAGTTTACGAAGTTTACGCCGCCGTTTGATGAATCCCCAGAATGGGGAAGTGCCGCTATCATTTTGCCATGGTATAATTATCAATGGTATGGCGACAAGCAAACCCTGGCAGAAGCCTACGGGATGATGAAAGGATATTTAATGTATTTAAAGAGTAAGACAAAGAATAATATTCTATCGCACGGCCTTGGCGACTGGTTTGATATTGGGCCTAATAAATCGGGTTTTGCGCAGATGACAAAAATGGGCATCACTTCCACCGCCACATTTTATTATGATCTCACCATCATGACTAAAGTGGCCAAACTGCTCAATAAGCCAGCCGATGCAAAAGTGTATCAGCAACTGGCATCGCAGGTAAAGCGTTCCTTCAATGCAAATTTTTTTGATCAGCAAAAAATGCAATATGACTCGGCCAGTCAAACTGCCAATGCTATGGCGTTATATATGAACCTGGTGGAGCCGAAGCACAGGCAGGCTGTAGTCAATGCATTAATAAACGATATTCGCAACCGCAACAATGCGTTGACAGCAGGAGATATTGGTTATCGGTATGTATTAAGGGCTTTGGAAGAAGCGGGTCGAAGTGATGTAATATTTGATATGAACAGCCGTGATGATGTGCCCGGGTATGGTTTCCAATTAAAACATGGCGCCACGGCGCTAACGGAGAGCTGGCAGGCTTATGAATCAGTTTCCAATAATCATTTTATGCTGGGGCATTTGATGGAATGGTTTTATGCAGGGCTAGCCGGGATAAAGCAAACAAAAAATTCAGTGGCCTATAAAGAAATACTCATCAGGCCGGAACCGGTAGGAAACGTGACGAATGCCAAAGCAAGTTATCATTCTCCCTACGGTTCCATAAGGGTTAGGTGGGAAAGAAAAGAAAACGAATTTGATCTGCACGCCGAGATACCTGTCAACACTACTGCTATCATTCACCTTCCTGCCAGTAAAACATCCATTGTAAGCAGGGATGGGAAAAAAATAAGGAATAGCTATGAGAATGGAAGAGCAATTGTGAAATGTGGTTCAGGAAAATATAATTTTACAGTTAATGATTAAGAAATGAAAGTATTAATATGTGAACAACCTGGCTCGTTTAAGTACGCAATAAATGAACAGCCTGCATTAAAAAAAGGAAACGCTATTCTCCGGATAAAAAGGATTGGTATTTGCGGCACAGACCTTCATGCATTCGAAGGAACACAACCCTATTTTGCATATCCCCGTATCCTCGGGCACGAATTGGCTGCAGAGGTTGTGGAGATAGAAGATAATAGCCAATACAAGGTGGGAGACAGTGTGACCTTCATCCCTTACTTCAATTGTGGCGAATGTATTGCCTGTCGAAATGGGTTGACCAACTGCTGTGTCAACATGAAAGTTTTTGGTGTACACATCGATGGTGGCATGTCCGAATATATTTCGGTACCAGTTCAATCTCTGATCGACGGAAATGATTTGAGTTTTGATGAATTGGCATTGGTGGAGCCGTTGGCGATTGGCGCACATAGCATCCGCAGGGCAGGAGTGAGGCCGGGTGAATATGTGCTGGTGATTGGTGCAGGGCCCATTGGATTGGGTGTGATGGAATTTGCAAGAATAGCTGGTGCAAAAGTGATTGCGATGGATGTAAATGAAAAACGTCTTGCTTTCTGCAACGAAAAATTAAAAGTAGCGCATACAATAAATCCGCTTACGGCCGATAGCTTAAAAGAATTACAACTCATTACAAATAATGATATGCCAACGGTGGTGATCGACGCCACGGGCAATTTAAAAGCGATCAATTCAGCTTTTCAATACATAGCCCATGGAGCAAGATATGTGCTCGTAGGGTTACAGAAAGAAGAAATCAGTTTTAGCCACCCGGAATTTCACAAACGGGAAGCTACGCTGATGAGCAGCCGGAATGCAACAAGAGAAGATTTTGACCATGTACTTAATTGCATGAGGCAAAAATGGGTTGACCCCGCCACTTATATTACTCACCGTGTGCATTTCGATGAAGTAAAAGCCCATTTTGAAAGCTGGCTTGTTCCGTCCAACGGAGTGATAAAGGCGATGGTAGAATTATAATTTTTTTCCCTCAAAAATTGAAATGCAATAAATATGGAATACAGAACATTGGGCAAAACAGGCTTTTCCGTTTCTGCCATTAGCCTCGGCACCTGGCAGGTAGGCGGTAAATGGGGTAGTGAGTTTGATAGTAAGAATGCGGATGAAATTCTGAATGCAGCCGTTGACAATGGCGTCAATTTCATTGACACAGCAGATGTATATAGTGATGGAGAAAGTGAAAAAGCAGTTGGCAAATTTCTCAGAACAAGAAAAGAAAAAATATATGTGGCAACCAAATGTGGCCGACAGATACATCCACATATCAATGAAGGTTATCAGCCAAACATTTTGAAAAAATATGTGGAAGATAGTTTGCGGAGGCTTCAGGTAGAAACAATCGATTTGATACAACTGCACTGTCCGCCAACTCGGGTGTATTATCGCCCCGAGATATTTGACCTGTTTAACACATTGAAAAAGGAAGGTAAAATTCAACATCTCGGCGTAAGCGTAGAAAAGGTAGAAGAAGCTCTCAAGGCTATTGAGTTTGATAACGTCACTACCGTGCAGATTATCTTTAATATGTTTCGCCAGCGGCCGGCAGCATTATTTTTCCAGGAAGCTAAAAAGAAAAATGTAGGCATCATTGTGAGGGTTCCGTTGGCAAGTGGGTTGCTGAGTGGCAAGTTTACTGCGCAAACAGAATTTCAAACTGGTGATCACCGGCACTTCAATCGCCAGGGCGAAGCATTTGATAAGGGTGAAACTTTTTCCGGTATTGACTATAACAAAGGCCTGGAAGCGGTGGAGGAGTTAAAGAAAATATTTTCTGCCAATGCCAACCTGGCCGCTATTGCTTTGAAATGGATCATGCAGTTCGAAGAAGTAAGTACGATAATTCCGGGTGCATCAAAACCCGCACAAGTGTTAAGCAACCTCAATGCGCTGCAGGAAAAAGCTTTAACAAATGAACAAATGCAGCAGGTGCAGGCTGTTTATGAAAAATATATAAAGCCATCGGTCCATCATTGGTGGTAATCAATCCTGCTCTTATAAAAATCTATGTGTAAGAAAATAGTTGTAGTCGTTGTAGTTTTTCTTTTTTGTCAAACAGTTTTTTCACAAGCCAGGTCAGAATTTATTTTAACAGGGACTGGCTGATACTATAGGACTAAAAATAAAAAGAAAAGCCTGGAAAGCTATGGCGCTCGCCATTGTTCAATCAACGGCAAAAAAGGGAAATATTACATTAAAGGCTTCGAGCCCCGGATTAAAAGGCGATTTTTTATCTTTGAAAGCTGATAATTGAAAGGAAAACTATGCAATCGTTCCCGGAAATGGCTGAATTGACGAATAGTAAAATCTTCCATCTTTATAGCGAAACCTTACATTGTTACCGGTAATACGCACATGTACCTTTAACCAGATGAATGATAAATTTCCCCTGCCGTTCATTCATCGCATCTAACGATAAAAACGCATTTGATGAAAAGGTTTATGCTTGCCAGTAGTAACCCCGTAAAAAGAAATTTGCAGTTCGGCTTATTTGCAATAGTGCCCGGCTTTGATCAACGGACGAATTCTCATTTATATAAAAAAATATTTTCAATTAAAGCAATGCTGTTTGTTCTGGCGATTGCTTGCCTTCAATTTTCAGTTGTTGCGCAAGATAGCAACGATCAACAGGCTACCTATAAAAAGGTAGTAACTGAAAGGGCTGCTAAAATTGTGAACACGCTGTCATTGACAGACTCCCGCAAGCATGATAAAGTATTGTCATTGGTTGCTAATCAATACCTGGAATTAAACGCTATCCATGATAACAATAAGGCAGCAATAGATGTTATTAAAAAAAATACAGCTTCTAAAGAGAGCGCAGAGATTTTGATAAAAAAGCAAAAAGCTGAAAAATCGGAGAAACTCGTCAAACTTCATTCGGCTTTCATTGCCAGGCTTAAAGACAATCTTTCTGACGAACAGGTTGAGAAAATAAAAGATGGGATGACTTACAGCATATTACCCATTACCTGGAAAGCCTACCAGGATATGTTGCCCAATCTCACAGCAGAACAAAAGGAAAAAATGTATGGCTGGCTGGTAGAGGCAAGAGAGCTGGCCATGGATGAAGGTTCATCGGAAAAAAAACATGGTGTTTTTGGAAAATATAAAGGCCGCATTAACAATTACCTTTCTGCGGCTGGTTACGATATGAAGAAAGAAGGTATAGAATGGCAGAAAAGGATCAAAGAACGGGAAGCTGCACAAAAAGAAGCCGGCAATCAAAAATAAAAATCAACTAACTGTTTCACTTTAAAATTAACACAGCCATATGAACGTAAAACGACTTGCTGCGAAGTTGGGTGTGCTGCTCCTCCTCTTATGCACACAACTACTCTCCTCTGCACAGGAGAAAAAAATTTCTGGAAAGATAACCGACAAAAAAACAGGGCTGCCATTGGAAGGTGCTTCTGTCAAAGTGAAAAATACTAAGGAGAGTACACTTTCAGATGCAAATGGAACCTTTACCATTAAAGCTCCTTCATCAGAGTCTGTCATTGCGATCTCACACGTCGGTTATAGTTTTTATGAATCAAAGGCGGGTGAGGGTGACCTAAATATTCAATTGGATAATATAGCTGCCGACCTTGACGAGGTGATTGTGGTGGGTTATGGTACACAAAAGAAATCACATCTTACGGGTGCGGTAGAATCAATCAAAGCGAAAGAGATAGAAGACTTGCCTATCAGTAATCTTGGCGCTGCCTTATCCGGGAGGATACTTGGATTAGGTGTAAGTGGTGGTACAAGCCGCCCGGGCTCACAGGCCCAGTTGACGATCCGCAACCCTGTATCATTGGCAAAAGACGGAGGAAACAATAATCCGCTATTTATTATTGATGGTGTAATACAGATTACGTCCCAGGGACTGAATGATGCTACATTATTTAATAGTCTTGATCCTTCCGAAGTAGAAAGCATAAGTGTGTTGAAAGATGGTGCCGCTGCTATTTACGGATCAAGGGGAGCTAACGGAGCTATCGTGGTTCAAACAAAAAGAGGCAAAGCGGGTAAACCACGTATCAGCTATAGCGGTTCATATGCAATTAATGATGAAGCTTACCGGACAAAGATGATGAGTGCCGCTGACTTGGCGAAATATATCAACATTGTTAATGGACCCAACGGCGCCAATGTAACTAATGCATCTGACCGAACCCGATTTTTCAGCCAGGATGAGTTAGATCATTTCGCCGCGATCAATCACGATTGGCTCGATATGGCTTGGAAGTCTGCTTACAATACCCGTCATACAATTAATATCGGCGGAGGTGCGGAAAAAGCAACTTATTTCGCCAACGTATCATACTATACACAGGATGGTAACCTGGGTAAATTGGAATATGGGAAATGGACTTATCGGGCTGGTGCTGATGTAACGGTAGCAAATGGATTGAAAGCTGGTTTACAGGTGGGCGGAAACTATCAAAGTTCTATGGAGATGAATAGTAAGATCGGTGGAGAGAATATAGAGAATGATTACAGGAACCTGTTAAGGGCACCCCGTTATGTGCCCCCTTACATTAATGGTAAACCGGTAAGACTTCCTGGCGCCAGTGGTAGCAGCAATTTATCGGCCTATCACTTCTTCGAATTAAACAACCTGGATAACTACATGGATAAAGATGATAATCTTTCTACTGTCAATCTTTACCTGGAATATGAAGCGCCATTTTTAAAAGGGTTAAAAGCAAGAGTTTCGTATGCGAGAAATACCGGTTCCGGTCATGATGCAAGAGTTGGTTCCAGGTATATGCTTTACCGCTTTAATCAACTCGGCGATAACCAACACATTTATGAAGGAGCTACTGTGAGAGATTCTGCTTTTTATAACAATGATAACAGCGTTCGCTTCTTTAATAAAACTTCAAAATTACAACAGGCAAACTTTACGCTGAGCTATAGCAAGAGCTTCGGACAGCACAATGTTTCAGCGCTTTTTAGTGCTGAAAGATCAGAAGCAGAATCAACCCAGGAAGATGTTTCCAAAGAAAGTCCTTCCATATTTACCAATGGTCAGTTCAACACGGCTTTTGGTGCTATTGATGGAAGAACCTTTGCTTATGAAAGCGGGAATCTCGGCTATGTTGGTCGCCTGAATTATAGTTATGCGAGTAAATACCTGGCTGAATTCTTATTCCGTACCGATGCCTCCAACAAATTTGCCCCTGAAAATTATTGGGGAAAGTTTTATTCGGCAAGTGCGGGCTGGGTTATTTCTTCGGAAGACTTTTTTAAATCATCGGCTGTTGACTACCTAAAGCTGCGTTACTCTATTGGTTTGTTGGGTAAAGATGATACCAGGGCATGGCAGTGGAGACAGCGTTTTACATTTCAGAATGGAAAAGGCGGTCAATTCGGTGCGGATAACAACCCTGCCGACATCGGAATGAAAATGGAAGTTTCTCCCAATGCTGATGTTACCTGGAGTGATGAGTTAAAACAAAACATCGGTATTGATGCCCGGTTCTTTAAAAACAGGCTTTCCTCCACAGTTGAGTTGTTCTATAATAAAGGAACAAATATGTTAATAGAACGTACTGGCGTTGTTCCGATAACTGTTGGTGGTTCTATTGCTTCTCAAAACTGGGGTGCTATCGACTTTTTTGGTTATGAGTTAGGCCTTGGTTGGGAAGACAATATTGGCAAAGATTTCACCTATGGTGTGAGTACAAGATTTTCCTGGGCAGACAATAAAGTGAAGAAAGGTAATTTCAATGACATTGATGCTTTATATCCGTGGAATGATCGTCCTGATCAATCGAGTGATAATGGCAAATGGGGTTATGATTACTTAGGTATGTTTTACTCTCAGGCTGATATTGACGGCTATGTGTCTAAATATAATATTACATCTGTATTTGGTACATCTGTTGACAACCTGAGACCTGGTATGCTGTATTACCGGGATGTAAGGGGTTCAATAAAAGCCGATGGCACTTTTGCCGGTCCTGATGGCGTGATTGATGATAACGACCAGGTGAAACTTTCTAAAAAGGCATCTAATCATTATGGTTTTGGAATGACGCTCAAGGCTGGATTTAAAGGACTGAATTTTGAGTGTGTGATCGCCGGTTCTTTTGGCGGATGGAGTGAAATAGATGGACGTAACCTGCTGGAAAGAAATATTGATAACCTCTATCAGAATGGGGTTTCCTATTGGGGAAATATCTATGATCCAACATTGAACCCGTACGGCAAATATCCTAATCCCTATCACGGTGATATTAGCCTGACCCCTGTCTCCGACTTTTGGAAAGTAAATGGTCTCAGGTTGCGAATGAGGAACGCCAATTTAAATTACTCCATACCTAAATCTATAACTGACCGGTTAAAGATCAATAGTGCTCGTATTGTTTTATCCGCATTGAATCCGTTAAACTTTTATAATCCCTTTGATTATAAAGATTCGGATGGCGCATGGGACACATATCCTGTTTTAAGGACCTATTCTGTTGGTGTAAATGTCACCCTATAATTAAAACAGAGACAAACTTTAAAAAAAGAAATTATGCAAAAGAATATAATAGGTTGCTTGCTGATTTTATCAATGCTGGTAAGTTGCAAGAAAGATTTTCTGGAGGAAAAACGTGACCTCACCGGTGTAAATGAAGAGGTTTATAAAGATCCGTTGATGGCAAAAGCATTTGTAGGCTATATCTACGGACTATTTCAGCCTGCAGATAATGCTGCGGCGATGATACAATATCAAACCAACGCTAATGGAACGTATAGCGACGCCTATACTAAAACGACCGATGAATTGGCAGGACAGACTGATTTCAATCGTGAATGGCCAGCTATCGCTATCAACCAGAATCATGCGAACCAGTATTTTGGTCAAAGAATGTCCTCAAGTATTACCAACAATACCTGGACAAGGTTGCGCCAAATAAATCTTTTTCTTTCAGAAATTGATAAACATGGACTGACTGAAGATGTAACTAAGCCACTAAAAGGCCAAATGTATTTCTGGAGAGCTTACCAGTATTTTGAGTTGTTGAAATTATACGGCGGTGTACCATTGGTATTAGAGGCGCAAAATCCGATGATCAAAGATGGTGACAATAGCAACGCAGTACAAAGAAGTTCTTCTGCACAAACAGTAGAGCAGATAGAAAAAGATTTGGATTTGGCGGCTTCAATGTTACCCGGTAGATGGCCTGCTTCTGATTGGGGTCGTATTACCAGTGGCGGTGCTGCTGCATTGAAAGGACGGGTATTGCTTACCTGGGCCAGTCCTCTTTTCAACCGGAGTGATGATAGGGCTCGTTGGCAGAAAGCCTATGATGCTAATCTTACTGCTAAAACATTGTTGGAGGCTAATGGTTTCGCCCTGTACTCCAATGGAGGATTTTCAGGTGGCAAAGCATGGGAAAATATGTGGTTTCAACAAGTTGACAATCCCGAAGCTGTGATCGTTTATTGTTTCAATAATATTACTGCGGATCAAACACAACGTAACAATGGTTGGGAACAAGCGGCTCGCTCAAAACAAATTTTAGGTGGTGGTTCAGTATCACCAACCAAACAAATAGTAGATGCATTTCCCATGAAAGATGGTAAAATGCCAGGTGATCCTACTTCTACTTATACTTATGATGCTAAAAAGTTTTATAAAGACAGGGATCCCCGCTTTTATAAAACCTTTGCTTACAATGGTGCTGTATGGCCCTATGCCGGTAATAACAATTTCAGGCAGTGGACTTACTACTGGCATACCAATACCAGTACAACCACACCGAACAAAAGCACAGAAACAGCAGGTGCTAACGGAAGTGGCATTTATTTAAGAAAGGCTACTAATCCAACAGCCAATAATTCCAGTGGTGATTTTAGCTATAGTGGTACTGATTATATGGAATTACGTTTCGCTGAAGTCATTTTGAATTTGGCGGAAGCTGCCATAGGTTCTGATAAGCCGGGAGAAGGACTAGATTATATTAAGTTGATAAGAGAGAGAGCGGGGGTAGAAAATTTGGATGGAGCTTTTGGTCTCAGTGCTGTAGCTGGTAACAGGGATCAATTATTTGCCGCAGTTATCAACGAAAGAAAAGTGGAGTTTGCTTATGAGAATAAACGCTTCTGGGATTTGAAACGTTGGCTCCTGTTCAATGATGACTATGGTACCTGTTCACGTTTGGGAGTTAAGCCTCTGAATGGAACACGCCGTACCGGCTATTGGATATCCGTTAAAAAGACAGATGGAACTAAATACATCGGCAATGATGATCCGATGCTGTTGAAAAACGGCATTGCTCCTGTAATCGAACGGGAACCAGTTTCTTTCCCTACGCCCCAGGGATCGGCCAACATGGATCAGCACCTGGATTACCTTTATGACAATTATTTTGAAATTATCGAAAGGGATAATTTAGATCCAACAAATCCCACAAACTGGTCCTTTAAATGGTATAACGAATATTATTTCTTCGGCCTTCATCAAAATATATTGAGTGGCTCACCCTATTTGTTGCAAACAAAAGGATGGCCTGATCTGAATGGAGGACAGGGTGCATTCGATCCCCTGCAATAATGAAATAGTTAATAACAAAAAGAAAAGTCCGAAAAGCAAGATCAATGAAGCAAGCAAAGAAAATTTTATTAGCAGCGACAGTTTTATTCACCGTTTCACACGTGAATGCTCAGTATCCCGAAATACCTTCTGATGTGCAAAGGGCTGCGGATTCACTGTTAAAGGCAGCAAGAAAGCATTCTGACTCTGCCTGGAATATTGCTTACCCGATTATAAAAGAAGAAGCACGAAAAGGAAGACCGTTTATACCCTGGGCTACCCGTTTTGACGATCTGCCGCAAGCATCCGTTCCTGCTTTTCCCGGTGCGGAAGGAGGTGGTAAGTATAGTTTTGGCGGTCGTGGTGGAAAAGTAATTGTCGTTACCAATTTAAATGATGATGGGCCCGGAAGTTTTCGCTGGGCCTGTGAACAGGGCGGTGCAAGAATTGTGGTGTTTAACGTAGCGGGCATCATTCGCATCAAAACACCCGTGATTATCCGGGCTCCCTATATCACTATTGCAGGACAAACAGCTCCCGGTGATGGCGTATGTATCGCCGGTGAAAGTGTGTGGATCAATACACATGATGTGATCATCCGGTATATGCGTTTTCGCCGTGGCGAAACATGGGTGGGAAGACGAGATGATGCAATCGGCGGCAATCCGATTGGCAATATCATGATCGATCATGTGAGTGCCACCTGGGGACTTGATGAAAACATGAGTATGTACCGCCACATGTATAATGATAGTACGGGCGCAATTGAACAAAAGCTCGGAACAGTTAACATTACTATTCAAAACTCCATCTTTGGTGAGGCATTGGATACCTGGAATCATGCTTTTGGCAGCACACTGGGTGGTGAGAATTGTACGTTCATGCGAAACCTCTGGGCCAATAATGCGGGACGTAATCCTTCGATTGGCTGGAATGGCATTTTCAATTTTGTAAACAATGTGGTGTTTAACTGGGTTCATCGTTCTATTGATGGCGGAGATTATAGAGCCCAATACAATATCATCAACAACTACTTCAAACCCGGACCTGCTACTCCAAAAAACAATGTGGGGCATCGTATCCTTAAACCGGAAAGCGGCAGAAGTAAGTTGAAAGAAAAATATTATGGCAGGGCTTACGTGAATGGAAACATTATGGAAGGTTACCCGGAGATTACAAAAAACAACTGGAATGGCGGCGTTCAGATCGAAGAAATGGCAAATGCAGGGGAGTATACTGATGATATAAAATGGAGCAAGCCTTTACCGATGCCGGCGCTGACAATCATAGATGCTTCAAATGCTAAAACCTATGTGCTGGCAAATGCAGGAGCGACATTGCCCCGCAGGGATGCCGTGGATGCAAGAATCGTTGAGCAGGTCAGAACGGGCAAGATAAGTTACAGTCCTGATGTTGTACTGCCAACCTCGCAATTTAAGCATCGTCGTTTACCGATTGATTCTTATAAGATCGGTATTATCACAGATCCTGCCCAGGTGGGTGGTTATCCTGAGTATAAAGGAACAGCTTACAAGGACGGTGACAATGATGGTCTTCCTGATGATTGGGAGGCTAAAAACAAATTGAATCCAAAAGAGGCTGCAGATGCCGGAAAGATTGCATCGAATGGTTATAGCAATATTGAAAATTATTTGAATAGTGTGGTAAGCCTGCAAAATGTAAAACCGGCTGAATCATTAAAAGCTTTTTAAATTAACAGTAGATTTAATGCAATTTTTTGCAGATAAAATAAAGCGTTTTGACGATTATCATATCTATCAGGAATTTCTATAGCAGGCAGTTTTTTTTTCATGCAGCATTGACATGCATATTCGGTTTTATTTTTTCATTTAGCAGTTCGGCACAGAAGGAGGCAAAACCTACGCCTCCTCTTGCCTTTTTAAATGGTCACCTTTCCTATACGACCGATTCACTGGACAACCGCATTCCTGATTTTTCTTACTGTGGTTACAAAGCGTCGGAGCAGCCGATTCCAAATGTAGATGTGAAAGTAGTAGTGCCTGTAAAAGCAGGCGATGCTACGTTACGCATTCAATCGGCTCTGGATTATGTGGCTTCGTTACCGGTGGACGCCAATGGCTTTCGTGGGGCTGTGTTGCTGCAGAAAGGAACCTATGAGGTGTCCGGACAGTTACGCATTACAGCATCTGGAGTAGTGCTGCGTGGCAGTGGTGTGAACGCAACAACTATTGTTGGTGCAGGAACAGGTCGTTTGGCCCTGATCAAAATTATTGGCAGGAGCGCTATACCAGGAGATCTGGCAGGCTTAAGAATTACTGATGCCTATGTGCCGGTGAATGCCATGAACTTTCACGTGGATCGTACTATCAATTTCAAACAACAGTCAAATAAAATTATCATTCGCCGTCCTTCAACAGTCAACTGGATCAAATTATTAGGCACCGACCATTTTGGCGGCGGCATTACAGCCCTTGGCTGGAAACCCGGTGACAGGGATTTATTCTTCGATCGTACCATAACAAAAATCGAAGGCAATACTGTTTACATCGATGCGCCTATCACAACAGCATTAGATACGACTTACGGTGGCGCCTCCATTTATTTTTACAACAATGATGGTCGCATCAACAATTGCGGTGTTGAAAACATTAAACTCGTTTCTACTTACGACAAGGCAAATCCGAAAGATGAAGATCATCGCTGGAATGCCATCAACATTGAAAACGCCGAAGATTGCTGGGTAAGACAAATTACGTTTCAACATTTTGCAGGAAGTGCGGTAAGTGTACTCGAAACTTCCAAGCGTGTTACGATTGAAGATTGTATTTCGCTTGCACCTGTTTCCGAAATTGGGGGGCAACGCCGTTATACTTTTTTCACTACAGGCCAGCAAACATTGTTTCAGCGTTGTTATGCGGAAAATGGTTATCATGATTTTGCCGTGGGTTTTTGCAGTCCCGGCCCTAATGCATTTGTGCAATGCGAATCGATCTTGCCATTTAATTTCAGCGGTGCTATTGATAGCTGGGCAAGCGGCGTGTTGTTTGATGTAGTGAGTGTAGATGGCAATGCTCTGCGTTTCGGTAATCGTGGACAGGATGGCAACGGTGCAGGTTGGGCGGCAGCTAACAGTTTATTCTGGAATTGCAGTGCGGCTCGCATCGATTGTTACAAACCGCCTACGGCACAAAACTGGGCCTTCGGTAGCTGGAGCCAGTTTGGAGGTGATGGTTACTGGAACGAATCGAACAATACCATCACGCCAAAAAGTTTATTCTACGGACAGTTGCATGAGCGATTGAGTAAAAATGTAGATGAGCAGGCGCAGATCATGAATGTGCCAACAGAAGCAAGCAGTAGTCCATCGGTTGAAACAGCGATGATGCTTACAAAAGAAGCACTGAAACCAGGAATACAATTGAAAGAATGGATTGAAAAAGCTGCTGCAAGAAATAAAATTCCCGTTGATGCTGCCGGCGGCAAAACAATTGATCAGGTCGGCCTCAGGAAAATAACAAGCCCAACACTTGCACCGGCAATGCAAATCAAGAATGGAGTATTAATTAGGGGCAATGAATTAGTAACCGGCAAACGTATAAGCGTACAATGGTGGAGTGGCGGTGTACAGGGAAAAGACGTGCAACAGGCAAGGCCGCACATTACACGTTATGTTCCCGGCCGCAGCGGCAGAGGATTAACCGATGAATTGAGCGAAGTGGTGAGCGAAATGAAAGCAACCAATAACATTGCCATTGAACACAACTATGGTTTATGGTACGATCGAAGACGAGACGATCATGAGCGCATCCGCCGTATGGATGGTGAAGTATGGCCACCGTTTTATGAATTGCCTTTTGCAAGAAGCGGAAGGGAAACAGCATGGGATGGTTTGAGCAAATACGATTTGACGAAGTACAACTTGTTTTACTGGAGCCGTCTGAAGCAGTTTGCTGATCTCGCTGATCAAAATAGTTTAGTTCTCATACATCAGAATTATTTCCAGCACAACATTATTGAGGCCGGTGCACACTATGCCGATTTTCCCTGGCGCACTGCGAACAATATCAACAATACCGGATTTGTGGAGCCCGTGAATTATGCAGGTGATAAACGCATTTTTTATGCAGAACAATTTTATGATATCTCCAATTCTGGTCGCAGAGAGCTGCATAGAAAATACATCCGTCAGTGTCTAAATAATTTTAAAGACAACAACGGTGTTATTCAACTCATCGGAGAGGAATACACAGGTCCTGTTCATTTTGTAAAATTCTGGCTCGATGTGATCCGTGAATGGAAAAAGGAAACAGGCAAACATCCGATCATCGGGTTGAGTGTAACAAAGGATGTACAGGATTCTATTTTAAGCATGCCTGCATATGCTGTGGTTGTTGATTTGATTGATATCCGTTACTGGCATTACCAGGACGATGGTTCAGCGTATGCGCCAATGGGCGGGCAAAATCTTGCTCCCCGTCAGCATGCACGTTTATTGAAACCAAAGAAAACAAGTTTCGAACAGGTGTATCGTGCAGTAAAAGAATACCGCATAAAGTATCCAGCCAAAGCTGTTGTATATAGCGGCGATAATTATTCTGAGTTTGGCATGGCGGTATTGATGGCAGGTGGCAGTATGCCGGTGTTGCCTGAGAATATTGATAAAGACATTGTAAATGCTGCTGCAAGTATGAAGCCCGTTGCATCAGCTAGCGCCAACGAGTATGTATTGAGCGATGGTAAGAGCAGCATTATTTATAACACAGCAACGAAAAAGCTGGAAAGAAGATATAGATGAAAAAGGTATTAATGATAGCAGGTTTGCTGCTTGCATGTATGGCAAATGCACAGGTAAAGCAGCTGAAGATTTCTGCCAATAAACGATTCTTTCAAACAGAAGATGGAAAACCTTTCTTCTGGATAGGTGATACGGGGTGGTTATTGTTTGTGAAATGTAACCGTGAAGATGCTGTGCATTATCTCGAAACAAGAAAACAGCAGGGTTTTAATGTGGTGCAGGTAATGGTGCTGCACGATATGAACAATACAAAAAATGTATATGGCGATTCTGCTTTGATCAATGAAGATGCATCAACGCCCAAGGTAACGCCGGGAAATGATTATAAAAATGACGATGCATACGACTATTGGGATCATGTTGATTTTATCGTGGATGAGGCAGCGAAACGTGGTATCTATATAGCAATGGTGCCTGTTTGGGGCAGTAATGTAAAAGGCGGAAAAGTAAGTGTGCAACAGGGTGTAGCCTATGCAACATTTTTAGCCAACCGGTACAAAAACAAAAGCAATATCATCTGGCTCAATGGCGGCGATGTAAAAGGCACAGATGGCATGGAAGTATGGGAGATGATCGGTACTACATTGAAGAAACATGATACTAAGCATTTGGTAACCTATCATCCACGTGGACGTACTTCTTCCAGCGACTGGTTTCACAACGAAGCATGGCTCGACTTTAATATGTTTCAAAGCGGCCATAAAGATTATGCACAGGATACCATTAGTGCCGAAACCAACCATTATGGTGAAGACAACTGGAAATTCATCAATGTAGATTATGACCTGAAGCCAACTAAACCAACATTGGACGGGGAACCTTCATATGAGAATATTCCGCATGGTTTGCACGATAGTTTACAACCACGCTGGCACGATGCTGATGTTCGCCGGTATGCCTATTGGAGTGTGTTTGCAGGTGGTGCAGGGTTTACCTATGGCGAAAATGCAACCATGCAGTTCAACAGCATGGGTGATTGGACAGCGAACTATGGTGTAACAATGAACTGGAGGCAAGCAGTTCTTTCACCCGGTGCCACACAAATGATCTATTTGAAAAAACTTATGGTGAGCAAGCCGTATTTTGACCGGGTGCCGGCGCAGGATGCCGTAGTCGATAGCGGAGAACGGTACGATCGGGTAGCCGCAACAAGAGGAAACGGTTATGCTCTATTTTATGTGTACAACGGAAGAAACTTTAAAGTGGATATAGCGAAGCTGAAGTTTGCGCCGACGAAAGCAAACTGGTATAGTCCCAAGACAGGAAAAGAACAGGTTGTTGCTGGATACAAAAACAAAGCAATTGCGAGTTTTGATCCACCAGGTGAACAGCAAGACGGAAATGATTGGGTATTGATCCTTGAAAAATAATAAGTATGCGGTTGAAGGCACTCTTTATTCATTGTTCATTACTCATTTTGTTTGCTTCCTGTTCAAACAAAGCATACCTGTTTACTTCGTTTCGTGAACCGGCCGACCAGGGTTTACGGATGCTGTATAGTTATGATGGCTATCACTGGAAAGATTTGGATACGGTATTCTTGAAGCCGGCAGTTGGTAACCAGGAGGTGATGCGTGACCCGTCGATGGTACAAGGGCCGGATGGCACTTTTCATTTGGTATGGACAAGCAGCTGGCGAGGTGATTTGGGTTTTGGTTATGCTTCATCAAAAAATCTGTTGACCTGGAGCGAGCAACAGTTTATTCCTGTGATGAAGAACGAACCAACTGCCGTCAATACCTGGGCGCCGGAATTATTTTACGATGATGAAGCAAAGCAATACATCATCATTTGGGCAAGTTGTATTCCCGGCAGGTTTGAACGGGGTATGGAAGAAGACAGCAACAATCACCGCATGTACGTAACCACTACGGCTGATTTTAAAAGCTTCAGCGAGACAAAATTGTTTTTCGATCCGGAGTTCAGCATCATTGATGCGGTGATCGTAAAACGGAAGAAAGGTGATTATGTGCTGGTGCTGAAAGATAATACGAGACCTGAGCGGAATATAAAAGTAGCCTTTGGTACATCACCTCTCGGCCCATGGAAGAATATTTCTAAACCATTCTCCGATAAATTCACTGAAGGACCTTCGGTGGTAAAACTAAAAAATGAATGGTTGATTTATTTTGATTCGTACCAGAAGAAAATTTATGAAGCGGTTGCAACAAAAGACTTTGTCAATTTTGAAAATGTGACCACGAATATAAAAGTTCCGGAAGGACATAAGCATGGTACAATTGTACCGATAAAAAGAAAATATTTAAAACCACTAAGACCCAAAGTCACGAAGGCTCACTAGGTCTTAGGGCATACTTTGTGCCTTCGTGGTTTAAAAAAGGGAAATGAAGAAGTTATTTAGCATATTGCTTTTAGGAACGTTAAGTGCTACTGCTCAGGATACCGTTCGTTATACAGGCACTACTTTATCGAATGTAGATTATCATCACGGGCAGTTATCACCTGCAGTGGGCGTGCACAATATCCAAACCATGCGGGCCAACCGTGCAGATACCGGCGCCACTTCATGGACGTATAACCATGCGCCGATGCTGGCTTACTGGAACAATACATTCTACCTGGAATATTTAAGCGATCCTGTTGGCGAGCATATTCCCCCTGGTCAAACATTATTGCAAAGTTCAAAGGATGGTTACAGCTGGTCGTATCCTGTTGTAATCTTTCCGCCCTATAAAATACCGGACGGTTTTGTAAAAGAAGGAAAGACCGATACTGCAAAGAATGCCTATGCAGTGATGCACCAGCGGATGGGTTTCTATACTGCAAAATCAAAACGTCTTTTTGCAGTAGCGTTTTATGGCATCGTGTTAGGTCAGAAGGATGACCCGAATGATGGTAATGGTATTGGTCGTGTTATCCGGGAAATAAAAGCAGATGGAAGTTTTGGTCCGATTTATTTCCTTCGTTACAATCACGCATTCAACGAAAAGAATACTTCTCACCCGTTTTATAAATCATCAAAAGACAAGGGATTTGTTGCTGCTTGCGAAGAAATTCTGAGCGCACCATTACTGATGATGCAAACAGTGGAGGAAGCCGATCGTCATGATCCGTTGATTCCCTTGCAAAAAGATTTTAAAGCCTTCAACTATTATCATTTGCCAAATGGTAATGTGGTTGCGCTTTGGAAATATGCATTAACCAGCATCAGTAAGGATGAAGGAAGAACCTGGCAATACAACCCGCTCCGGGCGCCGGGCTTTGTAAATGCCAATGCCAAGATCTGGGGACAGAGAACCGGGGACGGTAAATATGCTACGGTATATAATCCTTCTGAATTTCGTTGGCCCTTGGCCGTTAGCGTAAGTGATGACGGATTGAATTATAAAAACCTCTTGCTGGTAAATGGTGAGATCACTTCCCTGCGTTATGGTGGCGCCTATAAGAGTTATGGTCCGCAATATGTACGTGGCATCCAGGAAATGGATGGCAAGCCTGCCGATGGAAACATGTGGGTAACCTACAGTATGAACAAGGAAGACATGTGGGTGAGCCGTATTCCAGTGCCGGTAAAGGATAAGGTAAGTGCGCATGTGAATGATCTGTTCAATACAATGACTGATGGAAAAGAATTGAACGAATGGAATATTTATAGCCCGCTTTGGTGCAGGGTGCAGATAGAGAAACAAGACAATCAAAAAGTATTGACACTGCGTGATAGTGATCCGTTTGACTATGCAAAAGCTGAACGCATTTTTCCTGAATCAAAAAAGGTAACTGTTGAGTTTGTATTAACAGTACAACAAACTAACACCGGTAATTTAGAGATTGAATTGCTCGATAAAAGGGGAACAGCTACACTTCGTTTGATACTTGATTCAACCCGAAGCATTTTAACCAAACAAGGTTATCGAAATAAGAGTCT
The DNA here is from genome assembly GCF_029360765.1 of Terrimonas pollutisoli. Lineage (GTDB taxonomy): Bacteria > Bacteroidota > Bacteroidia > Chitinophagales > Chitinophagaceae > Terrimonas_B > Terrimonas_B pollutisoli. Next base: position 401,626 of record NZ_JARKNA010000002.1, read on the forward strand.
GGGTAAATACAATACGGGTGAACAACTCAATATTAAAATTGAACTGAATACAGCAACTCGTTTCTATACGGTAACAGTGAATAATGGCAAGCCGTCATTGAATGTCTTTTTTCAACCGGTAGAGTCGGTAGAACGATTATCGTTCAGAACGGGTGAAGTGCGTCGTTTTCCAAATGCGGATACGCCAACCGACCAGGAGTATGATTTACCGAATGCCAATGCAAGGGCGAAAGAAGCGGTTTATTTTATTCATAGTGTAAAAACACAATAGTCTCTGATGAGTAGAGTGAATATAATTAATGTCAGAATGCAAGAATCTTGCCGACAGGAAGTAATTCCAGATTGTCAGGCTCTGAAGCCCCTCCTTCGGAGGGGTTTGGGGAGGCTCTTTGTGTTTCTCTGTGCCTTTGTGTCTCTGTGGTTCAATTCCCTGGCGCAATTAAAGCCGCTTGTCCTCAAACAGGACCAATTCAAACATTATGTTGATTATTTCAACAAAATGGAAGCACCGAATATTGAACAAGCGATCCCCAATGCAAAGTCGTGGGAGTGGATGAAGAAAAATATTCCATTGTTTGAATGTCCGCAACAGAATTTTGAAGAAATCTTTTATTATCGCTGGTGGACTTTGCGCAAGCATATTAAGAAAACGGAGAAGGGGTTTGTATTTACTGAGTTTTTGATCCAACGCAGTTATGCAGATAAGTACAATCTTATCTCCAGCGGCCTTGGTCATCATATTTACGAATCAAGATGGCTGCACGATAAAACATACATGGATAACAACCTGCATGTATGGTATCGGGGTAATGACGGAAAGGCATTAAAGAAATTACGCTTTTACAGTAGTTGGAATATTGATGCGATTTACAATCGTTATCTCGTAAACGGCGATCAACAGTTTTTGCTCAGTATGCTTCCCGATCTCAAAGCTGATTATGCAGCGTGGGAACAGGAAAAGCAAGCATCAAACGGTTTGTTCTGGCAGTTTGACGTGCGTGATGCGATGGAAGAAACTATCAGCGGCGGGCGCAATGAAAAGAATCCACGCCCATCGATCAATGGTTATATGTTCGGTAATGCAAAAGCATTGGCTGCAATAACACAGTTGAGTAAAGATGAAATTTCGGCTCAGCTATACAATCGTAAAGCCGAATCTATCAAACAACTCACACAGCAAATGCTTTGGCATCCGCAGCATTTGTTTTTTGAAGTGAAGAAAGAAAAAGGTGATACGCTGTCGAATGTAAAAGAAGAGATCGGATTTATTCCCTGGTATTTCAATATGCCTGATAGTGTTTACAGTGTGGCCTGGAAAAGTTTGATGGATACAAAAACATTCTGTGCTCCATTTGGTATTACTACTGCCGACAGAAGTCACCCTTCATTTCGTACACATGGATGCTGCAAATGCGAATGGGATGGAGCTGTATGGCCTTTTGCCACTGCACAAACATTAACCGGCATGGCCAACCTGTTGAATAATTATCAGCAGAATTATGTGACGGATAGCAATTACTTCAGCTTGCTGAATACGTATGTGGAGTCGCAATACTATCGTGGCCGGCCTTATATCGGGGAATACCTTGATGAGAAGACCGGTTACTGGTTAAAGGGTGATGAAGAACGCAGCCGCTACTACAACCATTCGACGTTCAACGATCTTATCATTAGTGGGTTGATTGGCTTGCGCCCTAGAGCAGATGGCATCGTGGAAGTACATCCTTTGTTGCCGGATAACAAGTGGAGCTGGTTCTGTTTGGATAACGTGTTGTATCATGGCAAAATCGTTACCATCATCTGGGATAAAGAAGGAACGAAGTATAAAAAAGGAAAAGGATTAAGTGTGTGGGTGAATGGAATGAAAGTGGCGTCTTCGCCATCATTAAAAAAAGTAACAGGAAAATTATGATTGTTTTTTTCACTGCAAAGACACAAAAACAGAAAGTATCACAAAGAAAAATCTTTGTGCATCTCTGTGCCCTTTGTGCCTTTGTGGTTCGATATTCAAAGATAAGCGCAGCAAAAGTTCAAATCCTTTTTATACTGCTTGCTCCAATTCTTTGCTATTCGCAACAGACAGAAAAAGTCTATCTCTCCGGAACTGGTAGCGATCAAACCGTGCAATGGGATTTCTTTTGCACCGGCGGCATGAACGCCAGCAAGTGGACAAAGATCGCCGTGCCGTCCTGCTGGGAGTTGCAGGGCTTTGGTAAGTACGATTATGGTTTTGCAAAGGACAGCGTACGCGGAAAAGAAAAGGGATTCTACAAACATCATTTCAATGTGCCTGCCAACTGGAAAGGGAAAGTCATCAATATTATGTTTGAAGGTGTGATGACCGACGCAGAAGTAAAAATAAATGGCAAGGCAGCAGGAGCGAAGCACCAAGGCGCCTTCTATGCCTTCAAATATGATATTTCAAAACTGCTGAACTACGGAAAAGAAAACCTGCTGGAAGTAACGGTAGCCAAACATTCTTCGAACCAATCGGTGAGCGAAGCAGAACGTAAAGCGGACTTCTGGATCTTCGGCGGTATCTTTCGGCCGGTGTGGCTGGAAGTGCTGCCACAAAAACACATTCAGTACGTTGCAATTGATGCGAAGGCAGATGGTAGCTTATCTGCAAAATTGCAGACAAAGGGTGATGGTTATATAACTGCTGTAACTGTTGAATTGCTTGATCAGAACAATAAGTTAATAAAGAAAAGTGAGGTAAAGGTTAGTGAGTTTAGCAATCAATACGGAATTAAAACTGATTGCAAGGACGCTCATCAATGGTCGCCTGAATTTCCGAATTTATATACTGCTGTGTTCAGAATTTATAGTAAGGATAAGCTGTTGCATGAAGTCTCAAGAAAATTTGGCTTCCGCACAGTGGAACTAAAAAAGCGAGATGGTATTTATGTCAACAGTGTGAAAGTAAAAATGAAAGGTGTGAATCGTCATGCATTTCGCCCTGAGACAGGAAGAACTACAAGCAAAAAGATCAGTATAGAAGATGTGTTGTTGATAAAGGAAATGAACATGAATGCAGTGCGGATGAGTCATTATCCACCCGATGATCATTTTCTCGATGTATGTGATTCACTGGGTTTGTTTGTGATGGATGAACTGGCGGGCTGGCATGGCAACTACGATGAAACAACAGGAAAGAAGCTACTCAAAGAAATGATCGAACATGATGTGAATCATCCTTCCATCATCTTCTGGGCAAATGGTAATGAAGGTGGTCACAATTTTGATCTCGATAAATATTTTTCTGAATTTGATATTCAACAGCGACCTGTCGTGCATCCCTGGCAGTTGTTTGGCGGTTTCGATACACAGCATTACCGTGAATACAATTACGGTATCGGCAATTACGAAAACGGCAAAGAGATTGTCATGCCAACGGAGTTTTTGCACGGGCAATTTGACGGTGGTCATGGAGCAGGACTGGAAGACTATTGGGAAAAAATGTGGTACAATCCATTAAGTGCGGGTGGTTTCCTGTGGGACTTTGCAGATAATGCAGTGGTACGGAAAGATAAAAACGATTCACTCGATACCGATAAGCATCGTGCAGCCGATGGTATCGTAGGCCCTCATCACGAAAAAGAAGCAAGTTTTTATACCATTAAAGAAGTGTGGAGCCCGGTGTATTTTGAACACCGGGAAATCACCGATGCATTTGATGGTAATCTTAATATTGAGAACCGTTATCATTTCACCAATATCAACGAATGCAGTTTTAGTTGGAAACTGAAATATTTCGAAATCAGCACATCGAAGGAAGTAACTGGAACATCAACTGCTCCAGATATTCAGCCCGGTGCAAAAGGAATCTTGCAATTACAGTTGCCTTCTGATTGGAAGGATTATGATGTGTTGTATGTAACGGTAAAGGATCGCTATCAACGGGAGTTGTTTACCTGGAGTTTTCCCATCAGCAGTCCAGAACTGGTTGGTGCAAGAATGATTGCGAAAGAAGGAAATAATGTCATCAATTCTACAGAGGCAGATTCGTTTCTGACTGTAACCGTAAAAGATGTAACGGTCGTGCTGGATAAGAACAATGGCTTACTGGTTTCGGTGAAGAATGGAAAAGGCGGGTTGCCGTTCAACAATGGTCCGGTATTGCAGGAGGGAGTGAACAATTTCAAATCATTCAAACAATACAAAGAAGGAAGCAACCTTGTACTTGAATCTTCTTTCGACCAGAAAGAAGGTTACAACACGTTGAAGTGGATCGTTTATCCATCGGGTTGGATCAAGCTGGAAGTAAAGTATTTTCCTTCGGCTTACTTCACCACCTTCGCCGGTGTTAACTTCTCCTTCCCTGAAAAAGAAATTCAATCGGTAACGTATATGGGCGATGGTCCTTACCGTGTTTGGAAAAACCGTTTGAAAGGAAACCAGTTTGGTGTATGGAGTAAAACCTACAACAATACGGAAACAGGTGAAGCGCCGTGGGTATATCCGGAGTTCAAAGGTTATCATTCCAATTTTTACAATGGTACTTTTTATACAGCGAATAATCAGTTTACCGTAGCAACTGAAACAGAAGATTTATTCCTCCGATTATTTACACCTGCATGGAAAACCGATCAATGGCATAATTACGAACCGCTGTTTCCTTCGGGAGATATTTCTTTTATGCAGGGCATCAGCAGCATCGGCAGTAAAACGCAACGAAACGAAACAACGGGTCCTATGGGCAGTAAGAATATTTTTTACGACTACGAAAAAGATCCATCAAGGGCTTTGCAACTGAATTTATATTTCAACTTTTCAGCCGATCAACAAGAATGAGACAATACATCATTATACTAACCTGCCTGTTTTCATCGTTGCAGCCAATAGCTGCACAGGTAACAGTTCAGCGACCCCGCTGTGAAATGTTGAACAACCCGCTGGGTATCGACGTCACTTCTCCAAGACTTAGCTGGCAGCTGCAATCCACCGAACGTAATGTAGAGCAAACGGCTTATCACATTCTTGTCGCTTCGAGCAAGGAAAAACTCAATAGTAATGAAGGCGATTTATGGAACTCCGGTAAGATCAGTTCGTCGCAATCCATCCATATCAGTTATATTGGTCAGCCTTTACAAAGTGGCCAACCCTATTTCTGGAAAGTAAAATCATTTACAACAAAAGGTGAAACACCATGGAGTGAAATGGCTTACTGGTCCACAGGGTTACTAAATGAGAGTGACTGGAAAGCAAAATGGATCGGCTATGATAAAGCATCTAAATGGGATAGTGTTACACAATGGTCGAGATTATCTGCGAGATATTTATGTAAGGAATTTCAAAACGCTGCATCGGTAAAACGTGCAACGGCATATATCTCCGGTCTGGGTATGTATGAACTCTACATCAACGGTAAAAAAATCGGCGACCAGGTGCTGGCTCCTAATCCGACAGATTATCGTAAAACTTATTTCTACAACACGCATGATGTAACAACGCAGATCAAAACAGGAAGAAATGCAATTGGAGCCGTATTGGGTAATGGACGATTTTTTACCATGCGGCAGAATTACAAAACGCATAAGCATAATACATTCGGTTATCCGAAACTGTTGCTGCAACTGGAAATTGAATACACCGATGGATCGAAGAAAATCATCATCAGCGACGAAAGCTGGAAGCTGAATGTGGATGGCCCCATCCGCACCAATAATGAATACGACGGTGAAGAGTATGATGCAAGGAAAGAATTTTCTGGCTGGACAATTGCAGGCTTTGCCGATATTAAATGGATACAGCCTCAAATAGTGGAGGCACCAAAGGGAAAGATGATTGCACAGATGAGTGAACCGATGAAAGTGATGCAAACCATCAAACCGGTCTCCCTCAAAAAACTTCCCAGCGGAAAATATATCCTGGACATGGGACAGAACTTTTCCGGCTGGCTCAAACTGCAAAATATCAATGGTAAAAAAGGAGAGAAAATTGAATTGCGTTTTGCAGAAAGTTTGCAAAAGAACGGCGAGTTGTTTGTGGCAAATCTGAGAGATGCAAAAGTAACAGACATTTATACCTTCGGTAACTCCCCTTTAGGGGCTGGGGGTTGGCATCCTTCATTCGTATATCATGGTTTCCGCTATGTGGAAGTGAGTGGTTTCCCCGGTGTGCCAACGCTTGACAATTTTGAAGGACAATTAGTATATGATGCCCTGGAAACAACCGGTTCGTTCGAAACATCCAGCTCAACCGTCAATGCCATTTACAAAAATGCATGGTGGGGCATTGCATCAAATTACAAAGGCATGCCGATTGATTGCCCGCAACGCAACGAACGCCAGCCATGGTTGGGCGACCGAACCGTTGGATCGCAGGGAGAAAGTTATGTATTCAACAATGCAGCATTGTATGCCAAATGGATGCAGGATATTGAAGATAGTCAGACAGAAGAGGGAAGTATTCCCGATGTGGCACCTGCTTTCTGGAATTATTACAGCGATGATGTAACGTGGCCGGCTGCTTATATTTTTATCAGCAACAACCTGTACAATCAGTTTGGCGATATCACACCCATTCAGAAACATTATCCTTCGATGAAGAAGTGGATGATGTATATGAAAGAAAAGTACATGAAAAATTACATTGTCACCCGTGATAAATATGGTGACTGGTGTGTGCCGCCTGAAAGCCTTGAACTCATCCATGCGAAAGATCCCAGCCGTTTAACCGATGGCAAACTCATTGCAACGGCTTATTACTACAAGCTGCTTTCGTACATGCAGCGCTTTGCCCAACTGACTAACAACAAAGAAGACGAAATAGTTTTTGCTGCACTGGGTGATAGTATCCGCACCAGCTTTCAAAAAGCATTTTATAATCCGCAGCAGCAATCCTATTCCAACAATACGGTAACAGCGAACCTGTTGCCTCTGTATTTTGGTATTTGTCCCGATTCGTTGCGGGAAGTTGTGTTTGAGAAGATCAAGCATAAAATTGAAGTTGATAATAAAAATCATATCAGCACGGGCCTCATTGGTTCGCAGTGGCTGATGCGTGGATTAACAGAATATAACCATACGGATCTTGCTTTTACACTGGCATCGAATACTACTTATCCAAGCTGGGGCTATATGGCAGCGAATGGCGCCACCACCATCTGGGAGTTGTGGAATGGCAACACGGCTAACCCCGGTATGAACAGCCAGAACCATGTGATGTTACTCGGTGATTTGCTCACGTGGTTCTATGAAAATCTGGCTGGGATTCGCAGCAATAAGATAGGTGTGGGGTTTAAAAAAATCATCATGAAGCCGTCCATCCCAGCCGGATTGAATTATGTAAATGCATCCTACAAAAGTTTGCATGGATTAATTGTGAGCAACTGGAAAAAGATTGCCAACCAGTTTGAATGGTCGGTCAGCATACCGGCGAATACAAAAGCGATGGTATACCTGCCTGCTGACGATGTGGCTTTTGTAAAAGAATCAGGACAGCCCATTCAACAAATAAGCGATATCAAATTTATAAAAATGGAAAAAGGATCAGCCGTGTTCGAAATCGGGAGCGGCAGTTATCACTTTCAAAGTCAATCCCCGGCTATCTTTGGGATCTATAAAGAAGAAGAAAAGAAAAAAACTTCAAATCAATAAGAGAATGAACAAAACGTTTTTGGCAGCAGGGCTGATGATTATAACAGCAGTCTTGTTTACACAAGTACAGGCGCAGAAAGGCAAATGGAGCAAAGGCATCCTGGTGGATGAATTTATTTATACAGCAGCTCCCTTTCCGCAGGCTCATGCCGCTACCATTGCTGAAACACCGGAGGGGTTGATCTCTGCGTGGTTTGGCGGCACGAAGGAAGGAAATAAAGATGTGTGCATCTGGACAAGTCACCTGGTGAAAAACAAATGGACAGCGCCGGTGATGGCAGCCGATGGTGTACTGAATGATTCGGTGCGTTATGCGTGTTACAATCCTGTTTTGTTTTATGCACCAAACGGTGAGTTGTTGTTGTTTTACAAGATCGGGCCGAATGTAGCAGGATGGACGGGCTGGATGAAACGCAGTAAAGACAATGGTCATACCTGGAGCGAACGGGAAGCATTGCCCGATGGATTTTTGGGTCCTATTAAAAACAAACCGGTTTTACTCAACAATGTTTTACTGTGCCCGAGCAGTACTGAAAAGAACGGATGGAAAGCACATATTGAATTTACCCCTGATTTCGGCAAAACCTGGACAAAGACTCCACCCATCAATGATGGTAAAGCCGTTTCTGCCATTCAGCCAAGTATCCTGCAATACAAAAACGGTAGCCTGCAGATCTTATGCCGCAGTCAGAACCGGACGATTAATGAAAGTTGGAGTACCGATGGCGGCAACACCTGGAACGAAATGAAAGCGTCTTCAATGCCGAATAATAATTCAGGAACCGATGCGGTTACGTTGAAAGACGGAAGACAGTTGCTGGTGTATAATCATGTAAAACCTGTCGACAGTTTGCCAAGAGGAAAAGGTGCCAGAACGCCGTTGAACGTGGCGATTTCGAAAGACGGCAAGAAATGGTTCGCAGCATTGATACTCGAAGATTCACCGATCAGCCAATATTCGTATCCATCCGTGATACAATCGAAGGATGGGATGGTGCATATTGTTTACACCTGGCGAAGAGAAAGAATTAAATATGTAAAGATCGATCCACGCAAGCTGGCAGGTAAAGAAATCATCAATGAACAATGGCCGGGCGGTTTGGTGAAAGTAGATAAACCTTCGGACGATTAGGCCCCCTCTAACTCCCCCGAAGGGGGAGGATTGCTTTACGCAACCCTTGCTTTTCAAAAACTCTGCTATTAATCAAAGTTCCCGAAATGTGACGAGTAGAAAAGTGAAGATGATGTGGTAGTTATAAAGTTTGAATTTGCAACACAGCACCGCTCCCTCTCTTTGGGAGAGGGAGAAGGAGGGAGGGGCTGATGAGTTGAATTTATTACTAATGTTGATATAAACTCCACCTTCAGGAGGGGTTTAGGGAGGCCTAACGATGCACAATTTGCCATTTACTGATCTTGCTGTAATCATTGTGTATATGCTCGCCATGGTGGGCATTGGTTTTTATTTTTCACGCAAGAATAAAAACAGTGATCAGTTTACCAAAGCATCGGGGAAGATTCCGGGCTGGGCGATCGGGCTTTCTATCTACGCCACCTTTTTAAGCAGCAATACATTTTTAGGCGTGCCGGGCAAAGCATTCGGCAACAACTGGAATGCATTTGTGTTCAGCATTTCCATGCCATTAGCCGCCTGGGTGGCATCAACATATTTTGTTCCGTTTTACCGTAGTACCGGCGAAATATCGGCCTATACACATTTAGAAAAACGTTTCGGCCCCTGGGCAAGAACCTATGCCGTGGTATGTTTCCTGCTGACACAGTTTGCACGTATGGGTTCTATCTTCTTCGGCATTGCATTAAGCCTGCAGGCACTCACGGGTTTCAGTATGCAATCGATCATGATCGTGATGGGCATCTGTATTATTATCTACACCGTACTGGGAGGAATGGAAGCGGTAATCTGGACAGAGGTGGTGCAGGGTGTGATTAAAACATTGGGCGCCTTGCTCATCCTTTTTTTAGTAGTGAAAAAATTACCGGACGGCTTTTCACAGATATTTTTCATTGCAACAACCGATCATAAACTCAGCCTCGGTAGTCTTTCGCCCAACTTCACCGAATCAACTTTCTGGGTGGTGCTGTTTTATGGTTTCTTTATCAACCTGAATAATTTCGGGATGGATCAGAACTATATCCAGCGTTATCACACCGCACAGTCATCAAAACAGGCATCAAAGTCTGTGTGGTTATGTGTGGCAATGTATGTACCTGCATCATTATTGTTCTTCATTATCGGGACAGCCTTATATGCATTTTATCAAACACAACCGGGACTTATTGACCCGGTGAAACTGCAGGTGGCAGCAGAACGTTTGGGTTCATCCGCGTCGCAGCAGCAGATCAGGGAACTGGCAACAGCATTGCAACCTTCCGACTATGGCGACAAAGTATTACCGTTTTTTATGGTGAACAATATTCCAACCGGTTTAGTTGGTTTGATCGTATCGGCATTATTGTCGGCAGCTATGAGTACCATCAGCAGTAACATGAATGCATCGGCGACTGTTTTCACCGTTGATATTTATCAAAAATATTTTAAGCCCGATATCACTGACAAACGCAAGCTTTACCTGCTGCATGTTTCTACCGTTGTATTTGGTGTAATTGGTTTGTGCACAGGTTTAGCCATGATTGGTGCCAAAAGCCTGCTCGACATCTGGTGGGAATTGAGTGGTATTTTTGCAGGTGGTATGCTGGGTTTGTTTTTGCTGGGGCTCATCAGCCGGCAAACAAAAAATGCTGCGGCGGTTACAGCAGTCATCATTGGCATCATTGTGATTTTATGGATGACGTTTTCCGGAAGACTGGATGGTAATTATTCCTTCCTGAAAAATCCATTGCATGTAAATATGATAATTGTAGTAGGAACGCTGAGTATATTTTTATCAGGATTACTACTGACGAAATTTTCCAAAGCCAGCAGCAGGCGGTGAAACAGTAGAATTGTACAGGAGAATAGTTAAATGCAACATTGTGCAGTAATTCTGATGAAGGCAAATTTATAAACAAAAAAATGGTTGCAATGCCTGATAAAAAGTTTGTTCCCGTTATGATCACTCCTTATAACCTCAAAGCAGAGGTAGACCTGGAGGTAGTTAGTATACTTCTTGAATTTTATTTGGCAGCAGGCGTAAAAGGATTTTTTGCGAACTGTCTCAGCAGCGAAATGTTCAGCATCACCGAAGATGAAAGATTGAATCTAACAGCACATATTGTGAAAAGGGTGAAGGGACGTGTACCGGTTGTGGCAACTGGTTCGTTTGGATTAGCCATCGCCGATAAAGCACTCTTTACCCGTAAAATTTATGATACCGGTATTGATGCGGCTATCATGATCACGGGGCATTTTGCCAAAGAAGAAGATAGAGATGAAGTATTGCTCCGCAATTTTGAACAGATGTTTGAGGCGACAGGCGATATACCCCTGGGGATGTACGAATGCCCGGCGCCGTATAAACGTATCATCACTGCCGATGTGTTTCGTCGTTTGCTGGAGGCAGACCGGCTGGTATATCACAAAGACACTTCCATTACACATGAAAATGTGCAGGCAAAACTTGATGTGTTGCATGAAACAGGAAATACGCACCTGGAGTTTTATGATGCGCATACACCCAATGCAGCCTTCAGTTTACAAAGAGGTGCAAAGGGGCTGTCGTCCATCTCCGGTAATTTTTACCCGGAAGTGATGGTGTGGATGGTGAACAATGCTACTAATCCGGAAAAGCAGGAAGAAGTAAAATGGCTGCAGGAAGAGTTGACAAAAGTTGATCCGCTCATTCATATTGCTTACCCGATGAGTGCAAAATATTTTTTGCAAAAACGGGGATTACCGGTGCGCACCATCAGTCGTGCGGTGGCAACCAAGTTGACACCAGATCAGCGCAGTACACTTGATGACATTTATAATCGTTTCCAGCATTGGAGCGGGAGGCTGCAGATTCAGCAGGTGGATATTGCTTCCATTGTAGGGTCGAACAATTTGCAGACTACCGATTAATTGAAATCAAACTAATAATAAAAAAGCACCCGGTGGGAAATATAAAAGGAATTATGATACCAGCTTTCGCCTTTCATGGCATCTTCGTTGCGTCGCACTCTTGTACTGCATCACATGATTCATCTTTTTTTTCACGCAAAGACGCAAAGAATAAAAGAACGCAAAGTTTTGAAGTCAAGCAACTTCTTTCCTTTGCTCCTTTGCGCTTTTGCGTGAAACCTTTTCTTCTTCTTTGTGTCTCTGTGTCTCTGTGGTTCAATTCAACCGCACAATTCAACACCGACAATCAATACAGCAAACCTTTAAAAGAAGTACTGAATGATGTGCAAAAGAAATATGGCATTACTATCAAATATGCAGATAGCATGGTGATAAATAAAAAGGTCACCTACGCTGACTGGAAATATCGTCCCGATGTAGAAATAACATTGGATAATATTCTCAAGCCGCTTGAATTAAAAGTGAAGAAAGAAAAAGAGAAGGAATACAAGTTGAGTGCTTACGAATATTACCGCTGGCCCGTGGAAGAAGGCTGGGCTGAGTTAGACCGCATCGCTGCACAATATAAAACATTGGAAGAATGGGAACAGCGCAAAGCCGATCTCAGACCTTGTTTAAAAGAAGCATTGCAATTAACACATCTACCTGCATCGCCCAACAGCAAGCCCATCATCACAGCTAAACGCATCTTTGATGGTTATACCGTTGAAAATATAGCCATAGAAATTTTACCTGGTGTATGGATCAATGGTTCATTGTACAAGCCATTAAGGTATAAAGGAAAAATTCCTGTCATCTTAAATCCTGATGGACATTGGGAAAAACAACGTTACCGTGCCGATTGCCAATACCGTTGTGCTGCATTGGCAAAGATGGGAGCAATGGCTTTCAGTTACGATCTGTTTGCATGGGGCGAATCGCTGTTGCAATTCAAACCCGAAGACCATCGCAGAAGTTTAGCGATGACGATACAGGCATTGGGAGCTATCCGCATTCTCGATTACTTATTAGCGCAAAACGATGCAGATACAAACCGTGTTGGTATGACGGGCGGTTCGGGTGGAGGAAGTCATACCGTATTAATGACAGCATTGGATGATCGTATCAAGGTATCAGCACCTGTTGTTTCACTGTCTTCATATTTCTATGGCGGCTGCCCCTGCGAAAGCGGTATGGATATTCATGCATGTGGTGACCGTACTGATAATGTAGAGATAGCAGCCATGGCAGCGCCACGTCCGCAATTGATTGTAAGCGATGGTGGCGACTGGACAGATAAAATGCCCGAACATGATTTTCCTTACCTGCAGAAAATGTACAGCTGGTATGGTAAGCAACAAAATGTAAACAATGTGCACCTGCCCGATGAGAAACATGATTTCGGCATCAACAAACGGATTGCTGTTTATGAGTTCATGGCAAAGCATTTGGGTTTAAATCTCAAAGCCATCCAGGATGCAACCGGCAAGTATGACGAATCAAAAATCACCATCGAACCAGAAAAGAGTTTGTACGTGTTTGGGGATAATGGGGGGGAATTGCCTGCACATGCAGTGAAAGGATTTGAAAATTTAGAAAGAGTATTTGCAAACGAAATTGAAAAAGCCCGCCCGACCGGATCATCCGGGCGGGCAAGAACCAATCAGCGTTATAAAATTGGTTTGATCGATTTGATGTTGCTCAAACGTCAGAAGCCCGGCGCCATCACCTTAACGGCTCAATTAAAAGCGGATGGTGTGGAAGTGGACATGGGCGGCTTGGGTCCAAGGCCAACTTTCGATAACCAGTTGCTGATCGATTCTGTACGTAATCAATTCATCAAAACAGCAAAAGAAAATAAAGTTGAGATTTTTTGTTTGGCAATGACAGGTTATTATGCCCAATCGTTTTGCGGAAGGACAGAATATGTACGCAGTATTGAAGATTGCATCAAAACAATGCAGCTCATGAATGTGAAATATGCATTCCTGCCATTGGGCATTCAATGCGATATCAAAAAAAATCCTTCCGTTCGTGATTCGGTGGTTGCCCGGTTGAAAGTTGCCGGTAAGCTTGCAGAAAAAGCAGGCGTGGTCATCGGCGTCGAAACATCGCTCGGTGCTAAAGAAGAAGTGCAGTTACTGAACGAGATAGGATCACCTGCTATTAAAATCTATTTTAACTTTTCCAATCCGTTAAAAGAAGGAAGAGATCTCATCAGCGAATTAAAAATACTCGGCAAAGATCGCATTAGCATGATACATGCTACCAACAAAGACAGTGTGTGGTTAGAGAACGATCCGCAGATCGATCTATATAAAGTGAAAAAGACGCTAGATGAAATGGGCTGGAGCGGCTGGCTGGTGATTGAACGCAGCCGTGATGCGAGAAATCCTTCAGATACCAAATACAATTACGGAGCTAATACGGCTTATTTGAAGAAAGTATTTCAGGGAGATTAATATGGCGCATCATCAGGATTGCGCCGGTTATCCCAAACTGAAAGGACAACAATTGCATCATCGGTTTCTTCGTAAAACAATAAATAATCTCTAACCAGTTTTACCCGTACATTTTCAACATCTGTTTTGCGCCCGATTTGGGGATGGGCACAGATAAGTTTGACAGCTTTTTTGAAAAGCTCATTCAGCTTACGACTATAGGCACCTGATTGGTTGTGAGTTTTCCAGTAAAGAAGGATTTCTTTTCGTTCGTTATGGGCGTTGTTTGTCCATACTACTCGCTTAACCATTCGTCTGTTTCTTTGTCGGCTTGTTCGTTGTCAACAACACGGCCTTCCCTTGCCTGTTGCTTTGCTTCTTCAATAGATTTTTTTTGTGCAGGACTTACTTTATAAACAGTTTCCGGCTCCTGCAATTCAAACAGGTTCGATACCTCGGCCAGCAAAGCCGGGTCATCAATTTCCCTGAGTTTATCAATGAGTTTATCTTTTAACGAAGGTGCTGGCATAACCTATTTTTATAAAGTTACAATTTGTTCTGTACGAATTCGGACAGTTATGTCGTCAAAACAGGAAAATCGTCCATCATTATAGCAAATACACACATTTTTAGGGGTGGCGGGCTACGGTACATTTATCGGCGTTAAAGCCTTCTTTAAGGAAGGTTTTATGGCTTCAACGGTCAAAACAAAATGAAACGATTGCTATCATGCTTCCTGCTTGTTTTTAGCCTGTTTGCTCACGAGGGTAGGGCTGCGGATATTTATGTTTCTCCCAACGGTTTCGATTTCAACGATGGTTCAAAAGAAAAACCATTTGCAACGCTCAATATGGCTCTGCGCAAGGCGAGGGAATTGCGTCGGTTGAATGATCCTTCCATTGCAAACGGTATTCATATTATTTTCAACGGTGGTCGATACCAATTAACTGAGCCCGTTTTTATCCGACCCGAAGATGGAGGCACTGCAGCAAGTCCAACAACTATCGAAGCAGCACCCAATGAACAGCCTGTGTTGAGTGGTGGTGTAGAGATCAAAAACTGGAAGAAGCTAACTGCAGCTGTCCCTGGTTTATCAACAAAAGCAAGCGGAAAAATTTGGGTGGCAGATGTTCCGATGATTGGTGATCAGCTTTTCAACTTCCGCCAACTCTGGATCAACAATGTAAAAGCTGTTCGTGCAAAGAGTACGAATGGGAATTTGATGAACCGCATCCTCAGCTGGAATAAAACGGAACAGACCTGCTGGATACCCACACCCAAATTTTCACAGATTCGGAATGTAAAGGGTATTGAATTTTTTATTCATCAATGGTGGGCCATTGCTATTTTGCGAATAAAAGAAATGGAAATGCATGGCGATAGTACCAAACTCTTTTTTCATCAACCTGAAAGCCGCATACAAAGCGAACATCCCTGGCCTGCACCGTGGATCAGTAAAGAAACAGGCAACTCTGCATTTTGCTTAACCAATGCATTACAGTTTTTAGATGAACCGGGTGAATGGTATCTCGATGTACAAAAACAAAAACTGTATTACTGGCCACGCCCAAATGAAAATCTTTCAACAGCAGAAGTAATTGCTCCTTTCTTAGAAACATTGATCAGGATAGAAGGGACGATAGACAGACCTATAGCCAATATTTTTTTCAAAGGCATTTCATTCCAACATACAGGTTGGTTGCGTCCATCTCATCAAGGTCATGTTCCTCACCAGGCCGGTATGTATATGTTGGATGCTTATAAACTGAATCCCAAAGGTACTGCTGATAAAAAAGGTTTAGATAATCAGGCATGGGTGGGTCGGCCGGCCGCCGCTGTCGAAGTATCTTATGCTGATAAAACAGGATTTGAAAATTGCCGCTTCGAACATTTGGCTTCAACAGGACTTGATTACCGTAAAGCGGTACATGATAATTACATCAAAGGAAATTTGTTTAAAGACATTGGCGGCTCTGCCATACTTGCCGGTGTATTTTCTGATGAAGCTACCGAAGTGCATATTCCTTACAACCCAAAAGATGAACGGGAAGTTTGCAGCTATATGCAGAGCAGCAATAATCTTATTACCAGTGTTGCTAACGAAGACTGGGGTTGTGTAGGTATAGGGGTTGGTTATACCCGCAACACACTCATTGAGCACAACGAAATCGAAAATGTTTCTTACACCGGCATCAGCATAGGATGGGGATGGAGTAAAACCCTGAATGCAATGAAAGAAAATAAGATCATTGCCAACAAGATTCATCACTTTGGTAAACACAATTATGATTGCGGCGGTATATATACATTGAGTGCACAATCAGGATCATTGATCAGCGAAAATTATATTGACAGTATTTACAAAGCTCCTTATGCTCATTTGCCCGATCACTGGTTTTATCTTTATACCGATGAAGGATCATCGTATATCACCGTGAAAGATAACTGGACACCATCCGAAAAATTTTTGCAAAATGCCAATGGCCCCGGAAATAGCTGGAGCAACAATGGCCCGCAGGTCGGCAAGGCCATAAAAGAAGCTGCAGGTTTGCAGCCGGCCTATTTATACCTGCTGAAAGGAAAAATGATTATTGATAATAGACATCCCGTTAATTCAGAATAACAATAATGATTATGTATCCGGCTGCATTACTATGCCGACGCTTAGGGTCGGCATCCCGATCAAGTTTAGCTTCGTCGGGACTATCAGCTTCGTTGCATCCGCCTGTGGTGGATCAGGGTTCTTTTCGCTATTCAGCTAATAGAACCACAAAGCCACAAGGCCACGGAGTATCACTAAGTAAATCCTTTGTGTTCCTTTGTGTGCTCTGTGTCCTGGTGGGGCAAACACAAGCACAAAAAACAGTACCGCAGGATGTAATGCAAAAGGTATATGAAGAGGTAAAAACTCCATATAAATACGGTCTTGTTCTGGTTCCCGAAAACAGCAATAAGAAAGTCGATTGCCCTTCGGTTTTCCGTAAGGGGAAATATTGGTACATGACGTATATCCAGTTCGATGGGCGAGGCTATGAAACATGGCTGGCTAAAAGCAAGAATCTCCTGGGATGGGAAACTCTTGGCAGGATCATGAGCTTTTCTGATACCACTGACCCGATAGCTATCGGGTGGGACAACAACCAGAAAGCTGGTTATGTGGCATTGCAGAATACCAAATGGAGTGGCAATTACCAGCTGCAGAAGTTTCAAAACAAATATTGGTTGTCTTATATCGGTGGGAAGGACAGGGGGTATGAGGCCGGTTCGTTGGCGATCGGGATTGCTGGTACTACCAATGATCCCACAAAGCCACATGAGTGGAGCAGATTAAGCAAACCTGTTTTAACTTCAACGGATAGTACAGTTCGGTGGTGGGAAAATAAAAAACTTTTTAAGAGCTCGGTTATTTGGGATAAGAATAAAACGTTGGGTCATCCATTTGTAATGTACTACAATGCTAACGGTGATACCAGTAATAATACGCCTAAATGGCGATGGTTTGAAAGAATCGGAATGGCTGTAAGTGACGACATGATCAACTGGCAGCGTTATCGAACCGACCCGGTTGTGCATCATAAAATTGGTATCACCGGTGATGGCGTTATTCAAAAGATGGGCGATCTGTGGGTGATGTTTTATTTTGGGGCCTTTTGGGAAGGGCGAAAGGATGCGTTCAACCGTTTTGCCTGCAGTTATGATTTAGTAAACTGGACGGACTGGACGGGAGATGATCTCATTAAATCATCTGAGCCTTATGATGAAAAGTTCGCACATAAAAGTTATGTGGTAAAGTGGAAAGGAGTTGTGTATCATTTTTATTGCGCCGTGAATAATAAAGACCAGAGAGGCATTGCTGTGGCCACTTCGGTTGATAAAGGAAAAAGCACATTGCAGTTTGATAAATAAAGAATGTTGTTTGCCGATGTATAAATGGATGTTGTTCAAAATCTTCCTGATCATATGCGTGTTCAATGCCAAGATGCTTCCTGCACAGCAAAGTATTGAACAGCGTTTCTTAAATCCTCCGGAATCATCAAAACCATGGGTGTTTTGGTACTGGATGCATAGCGCTGTTTCCAGGGAAGCCATTACCGCAGACTTAGAGGCGATGAAAGAAGTAGGTATCGGTGGTGCTTATCTTATGCCGATTAAAGACACTTCAGCTGCGGTTCCTTTTCAACCGACCGTAAGACAACTAACACCCGAATGGTGGGCCATGGTAAAGTTTGCCATGCAGGAGGCAAAGCGATTGAAATTACAATTAGCTATGCATGTCAGTGATGGCTTTGCATTAGCAGGAGGTCCATGGATCAGACCCGAACTTTCCATGCAAAAACTTGTTTGGAGCAAACAGTATGTGACTGCTAATTCTAAAGCCATTTTTCTTCAACAGCCCGAAACAAACGAAGGCTATTACCAGGATATCGCGGTGTTCGCTTATCCCGCCAATTCATCCTATGTGTTCGCAAGTGAAGTAATGATTCCGACCGTCAGCACCAGCAATGGAGTAAAAGCGCAATTTTTGTCATTTGCTGATCCGGATAACAAACAAAGTTTTAGATCGGATTCAACATGTTGGATACAATATAAATATCCAAAACCATTTACCTGCAGGTCTGTTCGTATTCATACCGGTTCCAATAGTTACCAGGCGCAGCGATTGATCATTCAAACGAGCGACGATGGAATGAGCTTCAAAACCATTACACGATTGCAAGCTCCGAGACATGGATGGCAGGATACCGAAGAGGATTATACACATGCGATCCCCGTTACTGAAGCAAAATATTTTCGCTTCGTTTATAATAAAGAGGAAAGTGAGCCGGGTGCAGAAGACCTGGATGCTGCCAAGTGGAAACCATCTTTGAAAGTGATGGGTATTTACCTAAGCGATGAACCGGTCATTCATCACTATGAAGCAAAGAACGGCAGCGTATGGAGAGTAGCGCCGAATACAACAGCGGAGCAGGTAGGTGATGAAGATGTAGTACCACTAAAAAATACCATCAATCTCACCGGTAAATTAGGTGGTGATGGAAAATTGAACTGGACACCGCCAGGCAACCTGCCTGCCGGCAAGGCAGGTTGGGTAATTGTAAGAATAGGTCATACCTCCACCGGGCAAACCAATGCAACGGGAGGAGCGGGAAAAGGATTGGAATGTGATAAGTTTAATGCTGCGGCCGTGAAGCTGCAGTTTGATAATTGGTTTGAAAAAGCTTTTGAAAAAACAGATCCTGTTCTGGCCAAAAAGGTATTGAAAATCTTTCATGTCGATAGCTGGGAATGCGGCAGCCAGAATTGGAGTAAAAATTTTGCTACGGAATTTAGAAAAAGAAGAGGTTATGATCTGGTGCCTTATTTATTGGTGATGACTGGTGTGCCAATCAATAGTGCGAAAGAATCCGAAAAAGTTTTACATGATATAAGAACCACGATTGCCGAATTGGTAAATGATGTTTTTTACGTAACATTAAAGAAACTGGCAAGGGAAAAAGGTTGCAGTTTCAGTGCGGAAAGTATTGCGCCAACTTTTGTCAGTGATGGATTACTCCATTATAAGAATGTGGATCTGCCGATGGGAGAATTTTGGCTCAATAGTCCTACGCATGATAAACCCAATGACATGTTGGATGCAATCAGCGGAGCCCATATATATGGTAAGAATATCATACAGGCTGAAGCTTTCACGTCGGTAAGGATGAACTGGGGCGAGCATCCCGGTAATTTAAAAGCATTAGGGGATAGAAATTTTGCATTGGGCATTAATAAAATGGTGCTGCATGTGTTTACACACAATCCATGGATGGATAAAAAACCGGGAATGACGCTGGATGGTGTTGGATTGTATTTTCAACGGGACCAAACATGGTTCAAACAAAGCAAGGCCTGGATTGAATATCTCACCAGGTGCCAGGCGCTGCTGCAATTAGGAAAACCGGTGGTGGATGTTGCCGTTTTTACGGGTGAAGAGATTCCAAGACGTTCTGTTTTACCTGATAGATTGGTTAATACTTTACCAGGCATTTTTGGAAAGGAAAAAGTGGAAGCGGAAAAAAAGAGATTGGCCAATGAAGGACAGCCGCTGCGACAAATACCGGATGGAGTTACTCATTCAGCTAACATGGCTGATCCGGAAGACTGGATCGATCCTTTGAATGGTTATGCTTATGATTCGTTCAATCCGGATGTGTTGCTGCAAATGAAAGTGTTGAATGGGAGAGTGGTGACGCCGGGTGGAGCCAGTTATAAACTGCTGGTAATACCAGGTAAAACTTCCATGAATCCAAATGGTATCTTGAGTGAAGCGGTACAAAATAAATTGAAGCAATTAGCAAATGGAGGCGCAAAAATTATTATAGACAAAGAGTATATGCATTTGTTTGCTTCGAATAGGAATGTTGTTTCAGCTCCCTACATGGACAGTTCTTTTTTAAGACTTGGCTTAGAAAAAGATTTAGCCGTTGAAGGCAACAATCATCCAATAGCATGGACGCATAAAAAATATGGCGATGCAGATATTTATTTTATTTCAAACCAGTCCAATGAAGCATGGCAAGGTGCCCTCAAATTCAGGATCAAGGGTAAGAGCCTCCAAATTGCTGATGCCGTCACGGGACAAATCATGAATGTGGAATCTAATTCTAATAACGGGTCCTGTTTCCTCAGTATGGCTCCCGGTGCTTCTTATTTTTATATATTCTGTAAGCCAACAGCACAGAGGAAGGACTATTCCAATTTTGCAAGAGGAGAATCCATCGTTAATGATTTAAGTTCAAAACCCTGGAAAATTCAATTTGATAAAAACTTTGGCGGACCTGAAAAGCCAATCGAATTGACTCAATTGAAAAGCTGGACGCAATTTGCTGACTCGTCCGTTAAATATTATTCCGGTAGCGTTGTTTATTCAAATGAGTTTGAATGGAATGCCGGTAATACAAATAAACGGGTTACTCTCGGGTTTGATTCTATTTACAATATTGCGACAATAAAAGTAAACGGTATTGATTGCGGCACGTTATGGACACCGCCTTATTCATTAGACATATCAAAGGCTGTTAAAGAAGGTAAAAACAAAATTGAAATTGCGGTAGCCAATACCTGGCATAATCGTTTAATCGGTGATAATTTATTGCCACCAGCTAAGAGAATAAGCTGGACAACGGCTCCGTTCCGGCTAAAGGATAAGCCATTGCTGCCGGCTGGATTAGTCGGCGACGTAAAACTTGTTGTCAGATGATGTATAGAGTGATTTTAATATTATTTTTTCTAAGTATTGTAGTTTGTGAAGTCCGGGCTCAGGAGCCTGATTATAATGTTATATGGACTACACAAAGCAACAATGCTTCCGAGTCCATGCCTTGTGGCGGTGGAGACATCGGCATGAATGTGTGGGTAGAAAAAGGAGAGTTGTTTATCTATGTGGCAAGAAGTGGAAGTTTTAATGAAGATAATGCGCTGATGAAGGCAGGCAGGCTTAGGATAAAATTATTTCCCAATCCATTTGATGGAAAAATCTTCAGGCAGGAACTGAATTTGAAAGAAGGTTATGTGACTGTAAAGGGAGAGAACAATGGTGTAAAGGCAAACATAAAGATTTGGGCCGATGTATTCAGGCCGGTTGCTCATATTGACATAAGTGCCAGTAAAAAAATTACTGTTGAAGCCGCTTATGAAAGTTGGCGCTATCAGGATAGGGTGATTAAGTCGAGGGAAAATTTTGGTAATTCCTGGAAATGGGCAGGGCTAAAAAATCATGTGTACAAGAAAGATAGCATTGCCTTTACTGGCAACGAAGTTGTTTTTTATCATCACAATGATGCCGCGACCATTTTTGATGTGACGGTAAAGCAACAAGGTTTGGACAGTGTAAAAAGTCAATTATATAACCCCTTAAAAAATCTTGCTTTTGGTGGTTCGTTAGGCGGCAGCAATTTTTCTCCGGCAGGAACAAGTGAAGGAATTTATGTAAATACCGATTTCAAAGGCTGGAAATTAAAAAGTAGTCGTGCGGCAAAACAACATAGCCTGCAACTCATCTTGCACACAGCGCAGGTTAATGACATTAGCTCATGGAAGGGTGGATTGGATTCGCTGCAAAAAAAAGCGATCAGTGATAGGAAGGCGTTTTCCAAAACGCAGCAATGGTGGCGGCAATTTTGGAACAGGAGTTTTATTTGGATCAACAAGTTTAGTCCATCATCGAGAGAATGGGAGGTAGGAAGAAATTTCCAACTTTTTCGTTACATGCTTGCCTGCAATGCGCATGGCCAATGGCCGACGAAATTTAATGGCGGTCTTTTAACAGTCGACCCTGTCTTTACCGACACCGCTCACCAGCTTACCCCTGACTATCGAAATTGGGGTGGAGGATTACATACGGCGCAAAACCAGCGACTGGTTTATTTCCCAATGATTAAAAACGGGGACTGGGACATGCTGCAGCCACAACTCGATTTTTATTTACGCCTTTTAAAAAATGCTGAGCTAAGAAGTAAAGTGTATTGGAATCATGGAGGTGCCTGCTTTACCGAGCAAATGGAAAACTACGGTTTACCGAATTATGCTGAGTATGGTACCAAACGCCCGGCTGACTTTGATAAGGGAGTTGAGTATAATGCCTGGCTCGAATACGAATGGGACACGGTGTTGGAATTTTGTTTGATGATGCTGGAAGAAAATCTTTACACGGGCAAAGACATCAGTGATAAAATTCCTTTTATTGAAATTTGCTTACGTTTTTTTGATGAGCATTACCAATGGCTCGCCAAACAAAGAGGCAATAAGGCTTTGGACGGAAATGGGAAACTTGTTTTATACCCCGGTAGCGGCGCCGAAACGTTTAAAATGGCGTATAATTCAACGTCAACAATATCTGCATTGAACATAATCATTATAAGGCTGATCAATTTAATTGAGATCGATTTACATAAGGGTCCTCATGGCTCTTTAAGCAGCAAAAAGATTGACTCTGTTAATTTGGATAAATCAAATTTTCTGAGGGGGTTGTTGATGCGAATTCCACATATCAGTTTTCAATCATTTAATGGCCTCACTTCTATTGCACCAGCTAAAACATGGGAACGAATAAACAACACAGAATCCCCTCAACTATACCCGGTATATCCGTGGGGTATTTATGGAATAGGTAAGCCGGGATTAGATACCGCTCTTAATACCTGGAGCTATGATACCAATGTGGTGAAATTCAGAAGCCATATTGGATGGAAGCAGGATAATATCTGGGCGGCAAGGTTAGGCTTGACAGAGGAAGCCTGGAGATTGACTTCATTGAAACTACAAAACTCCGGAAGAAGATTTCCCGCATTCTGGGGGCCGGGTTTTGATTGGGTACCTGATCATAACTGGGGTGGTAGTGGCATGATCGGTTTACAGGAAATGCTGCTGCAGGTAGATGATAGAAAGATTCTGTTGTTTCCTGCATGGCCAAAAGATAAAGACGTACACTTTAAATTACATGCTCCCTACAAAACCACAGTTGAAGCGGAATTAAAAGATGGTAAAATCACCTCGATGAAAATTTTACCGGCGGAAAGAGCAAAGGATGTCGAAATCATGCTGCCCAAATAAGATCAATTCTTGAGTCTGGTAATAAGTCAGCTTTATTTTGTCGAATATTAAACCGGCAACTTTAGGTTGATATGATATTAGTAGTATTTAGCGTGTCCGCTAACCCTGCTACCAATCATCCGTTCTGAATGAAGAAGCGGGTAACCCTTCGGTGCTGAATAATTCGCCAATAATAAAATCTTTGAAAGCATAACGTACTGCCACGGGGCTTGTCACCAATGGATGCGATACCTGTATGGTTCCATTGCGAATGATAGCAGTGGCAGGATAAAACCGCTTATCGGAGCCGGCAATTTCAAATTGGGTGAGCGGCTTGCCAAAACTGGTGAGGCCATTAGGCGCATTTTTGAATTTAATGGTAGCGGTATTTCCATTGATAAGCAGTGAATCAAAAGATGGGCTTTGATAGGCAAAACCTTTGAATTGATAGGTATCGCCAAGAGCTAAATAAGCAAAACGTTTTCCAACGATTTCTTTGTTCGCCGGGTGAATATTTGTTTCCTCGCCATTATCCATCAACACCACCATACCACTGGCTGGTATTTTACTCAATGCTTTACGCTGTGCATCTCTCAGGTAAGCCGAGTTTAATTTTTCAGTACGTGTAGCCGCAGGAAATTGCGAATAGTTGTAAGGAGCTATTTGCGCATAGTAAAAAGGAAATTCATTCTGTCCCCATTCTTTTCGCCACAACGCGATCATCGCCGGGAATAATTTTTCGTATTGATCGGGCTGGCCTTGGTTGCTTTCGCCCTGGTACCAGATACAGCCTTTAATGGTATAGCCCATGATGGGATGAATCATCCCGTTGTATAAAGTAGTCGCATTTTTATTGGTCAGTTTTTCTGTGCCGGTTGAGGAAGGAATGGCTATTTCAGGAAATTCTTTCAAGGATTCTGCACTCATAAATGCTTCCGCAGGAGATCCGCCATAGCTGTCGTGGATCAATGCCACGGGTACTTTCAATTGCTGTTGCAACAGTCTTCCAAAATAATAAGCCGTAGCTGAAAAGTTGCTGATGTCTTCCGGAGACGCTTCTTTCCAAAAAGAGGTTTTGGTGGTGTCTTTTGCCAATCTTTCGATAGCACGGGGTACTGTGTAGATGCGAAGTTGATTGTTGGCAGAATGAAATACAGCATCATTTGAACCAAGGATAGGTTGATCCCTGAATCCTTTCATTGGCATTTCCATATTCGATTGCCCGCTGCAAAACCAAACTTCACCGACAAGGATATTTTTTAATGTAACTGGGCTGCCATCGGAAATGGTCAATTGATAAGGCCCGCCGGCTACAGGGGTTTGTATTTTTATTTTCCACTTGCCATCGGCGCCGGCTTTTATTGAATAGCTTTTTTTGCTCCAGGAAGGCTTGATAGTTACTAGGCTGCCTGGCCGGGCCCAGCCCCAGATAGCTGCATCAGTTTTTTGTTGCAACACCATATTATCACCAAAGAAGGAGGGCAGGGTAATGGTGGCGAACAAACTATTAGCCAGGAATAAAAACATAGCAACTAATACAGCTGCAGCGGAATGGCGTTTGAAAGCAATCATTGTGATTTTTTAACTAAAATAAATGTTTTTACAATTCAACTGTCCTATACTGTTGACAGGATGCGTTGTTCATAAAACTTAAGTAATTTACCAGCTTAACCCGGTTTGTTTGCAATGAAAGAGAAAGAGAATAAAGAAGGCTCGCATAAAAATATTTGGTATGGTGTGGGCCGGCAGCGAATTGAGATACCTAAAACCATTCTAAAAACAAGGGTACAATCGAACCTGCTATTAAAGCATCTTCATATTTGTTCGATTGGCTATTATCCGAAAGCCAAAGATCATTATACCTACCGGAAAAAAGGGCTGCCCGAAAATTTTCTTTTTTATTGCGTGGACGGACATGGCTGGTTCCAGGTAGGCAACCAAAAATACGAGGTAAGCCCTAATGAATTTTTTATTTTACCACAGAACACAGAGCATGCTTATGGGAGCAGCACGGACCACCCCTGGAGCATTTACTGGATTCATTTTGGCGGTGACTCATTGCCGGAGCTCAATAAAATGCAGGTAGTACAACAGCATTTCAAGCCTTTTTACATTAAGAACAATGGTGACATCGTCGCGTTGTTTTCCAAGATCTATAAAACACTGGAGCTGGGATATAGTATCGACAACCTGCTTTTCACCAATATGTGCCTGTCCCAGTTTCTTACCTTGTTTATTTATAACTCCCGGCACTATGAAACGGCTGCTACGGGCCAGGTAGATTGCGTGGACAGTGCCATTCTCTTTATGCAGGAGCATATCAATGATAATATATTGCTGAATGATCTGAGCCGGCAATACAATTACTCTGTCTCCCGTTTCTCAAATTTATTCAAGCAAAAAACAGGCTATGCGCCGATCGATTATTTTGTCCAGATGAAAATGCAGAAGGCTTGCCAGCATCTCGACTTCACTAACCGTTCCATAAAAGACATTGCTTTCAGTATGGGATTTGACGATCCGTATTATTTCTCCAAGAGATTCAGAACCGTTATCGGCATGTCGCCAAAAAAGTACCGGGCGATAAACCGGCAATGATCGTTACTTGTGTCATCTATAGTCATTATTGAATGCTGATTATTTCCCCGCCTGTTTCTTATTAATAAATTATTATTTTTAGCCAAACAATAACACCATCGTGTTGCAGGATGAGGCTGACTTGTTATGGCGATTAAAATCGGGAGATACCGATGCATATATGCAATTGTATCAGCATTACCATCCCGCGTTGTATATATATGTTAGCCGGTTTGTCAAAATCCCGCAACTGGCCGAAGACGCCCTGCAGGATGTTTTTATAAAAATATGGGAGATCAGGGAGCGCATTAATCCTGAGCTTTCCTTTAGCGCCTACCTCTATCGCATCAGCCGCAATCATGTTTTCAAACAACTAAAGAAAATTGCAGCGGATGAAGATTTGCGGATGAGAGCCATGTTGGCACTTGCTAATACGGTAGAAGACACGGATACCCGGGTCAGGTGGCAACAATATGAGGCCTTGTTGAAAATGGCAGTCGGTCAATTACCAACGCAGCGGAGAAAAGTGTTCGAATTGTGCCGCCAGCAAGGCAAAACCTATGATGAAGTCGCGACCGAACTCGGCATATCCCGCAACACCGTCAAGGAGCATATGGTGATGGCCGTTAAGTCGATTAAAGAATATTTTTCCCGCCACGGAGACATCACATTGGTGATGCTGCTTTCCCTGGAAATACTTTAGTGCCACTGCTTTCTGCTAACCCGGAATTTTTTTTTAGACTTTTTTTTGAAACAACCCACCCTGTATTTCTTTTTTAGGATAATACATATATAAAAAGTGCCAACAGGTTTAACAATGACCAGGAACGAACAATATTACCAGCAATTATTGGATAAATGGGTTAAAAGTGAGATAAGCCCGGATGAAGCCACGGAACTAATGAATTATCTGCAGGAAGATGGCTCTAACCGGCCTTTGCTACAGAAGATGAAGGAAGAATTTAAGGGGTTTGCTGACCAGGACGCAGCGGTTGATCCTGCAATGAGTGAACGAATAAGAAAAGAGTTATTAAAAAATATTCAGCAGCCACCCGTGATTAACATTCGTGAAAGACGAGATAAGTTTAACCCGTTGTCTGTTGCAGCGGCATTCCTTGTATTGGTTGGGTTAGGGCTGGTGTTGAGATTTACACTATTTGATAATGATCCACAAAAGCAGCCATTATCAGGGGAGAAGCCCGCAGTTGAACAACAAAGCGATGTAGCCGCCGGTCGTTATAAAGCACTTTTGACATTAGCCAATGGTGAAAAAATTGTACTGGATAGTGCCAGTGCCGGTCAACTTGCCAGCCAGGGTAATACAACAATCATTAACAAAAACGGTCATTTAGTTTATAATCCTGATAAGGGAAGGCCCGACGAGGTCATCTATAATACGCTTTCAACCGCCCGTGGTGAATCATACCAGTTGATATTAGCGGATGGGTCAAAGGTTTGGTTGAATGCATCTTCTTCTATTCGTTTCCCAGCTTCGTTTGCTGCTAATGAAAGATCGGTGGAAATATCCGGAGAAGCTTATTTCGAAGTAGCCAAAGACAAATCAAAGCCATTCCGGGTGAAAGTAAACGACATGACCGTAGAGGTGTTGGGAACCCATTTCGATATTAATTCCTATGGCGACGAAGCCACCATCAATACCACCCTTATCGAAGGTGCTGTAAAAGTTATAAAAGACAACAGGAGTTTATTGCTTGCGCCGGGTCAGCAGTCGCAGCTAGAAGCGGATGGTAATTTGAACCTTGTGAAGAATGTAAACCTGGATGAAGTGATCGCCTGGAAAGAAGGCAATTTTCACTTTGAAAAGGCAGATATTTCTTCTATTCTGCGCCAGTTTGCCCGATGGTATGATGTAGAAATAGTAATCGAAGGAGAACTGAAACCCCGTAAATTTTTTGGTATCGTTAGCAGGAGTAGTTCGCTGGCCAATGTGTTGACCCTGTTGAAAGCAAATGATGTTCATTTCAGGATCGAGGGAAAAAAATTGATCGTACAATCAGGTTAAAGAAGTAAGGGCCAAAAAAACCAGGAGTGATTGAGCCCACCCCTGGTGAGTCCGGGCCAATAAATAAAATAGGTCGCTAAACCTTTTTCGTAAACCCAAACACTGCAAAAGTATGCAATTGACCACAATTGCCGGGTATAGCCGTAGGGATGCCCGGTATCCATTTCAAAAACTGCTGCGTATTATGAAACTAACAGCCATTCTCTTGCTGGCAGCCTGCTTACAAATGGCCGCCCGAACCAACGGGCAAACGGTTAGTTTATCTGTAAAAAATGCTCCGTTAAAACAAGTCTTCAAAGAAATTCAAAAGCAAACAGGTCTCAACATCCTGGTGGAAGAGCAACTGCTGGAAAAAGCCGGCAAAGTCACCATCAAAGTTCAGGATATGCCTGTCGGTGAAGTGCTGGCTATTTGTTTGCGTAATGAAAAGTTGAATTACATCATTGATGGCGGCGCCATTATTGTAAAACCCAGGCCGGTTGAATTAATACCCGGTGATCCGGGGCCTCCAACGCCGCCGATAGAGATAAGAGGCGTAGTCATGGATGAAAACGGCAAGCCATTGCCCGATGCATCAGTGAAAATAAAAGGGTCTGATAAAGGAACTGCTACAGATGTCAATGGAAGTTTCTCCTTGCAAGTGCCTGATGCCAATAGCGTCCTTGTTATCTCATATATAGGTTTTGAAGCGCTGGAAAGCCGCGTTTCACAAACCCGGGTTTTGAAAATTGTTTTAAAGAGAACAGAAGGCAATATCGATGAAGTGGTATTGGTTGGCTATAGCAATAAAAAAAGAAGTGAGCTCACCAGCGCTATTACCGTTATATCTGCAGAAAAATTAAAAGATGTAACCGCAAATAATATTGGTACCATGCTGCAGGGAAAAGTAGCTGGTTTGCAGGTAGTCAATAGTTCGGGAGTGCCAGGTGCTGCCCCGGAAATACGGCTGCGGGGAATTTCTTCAGTGAATGCGACTCAATCCCCATTGTTTGTTGTGGATGGTATCATTGGTGGCAATTACGATCCGAATGATGTCGAAAGTGTAACGGTGCTGAAAGATGCAGGTGCTACAGCCATGTATGGATCACAGGCTAATGCCGGAGTGATCATTATCACTACCAAAAAAGCACAAACAAATAAGATAAGGTTCGATGTGAAAGTGGTTAAT
Source organism: Terrimonas pollutisoli (assembly GCF_029360765.1). GTDB lineage: Bacteria > Bacteroidota > Bacteroidia > Chitinophagales > Chitinophagaceae > Terrimonas_B > Terrimonas_B pollutisoli. The sequence goes on from NZ_JARKNA010000002.1 coordinate 431,006, forward strand.
GGCGTACGTGTTCCTGACTTTGGTGAAATGGATATGATGAATGGATCGGAGCTTTACAATTACCACAAACAATTTTATAGGGATTATATTCCAGGTGCTTCTGATAATTCATATAAGATCGACCTGTTAAAATTTTATGGGGAAAGACCAAGGGAATTAGCCGGTCAAAACAATAACTGGCTCACCACTATTTTCAAACCTGCTTACATGCAGAACTCTTATTTTTCTGTGGCTGGCAAGACGGAGAAAGCGGATTATTATCTTGGTCTTTCTTATTACAATGAAAAAGGGACATTTTTAAAAACAAGATTTCAGCGGGTTAATTTAAGAGCTAATTCCACTTATCGTTTTAATAACCGGATCAGTCTTTCCAACAATATCAACCTGAGTGGTTCTACCGGCAACAGCTATGATTACATGGATATTTATTATGCGTATTTGAATTTGCCCTGGGATAATCCATATGATAGCGCCGTCAATGCAAGGTATGTTGATGGTAATTCAGCTTTCAAGTGGTGGTCGAGAGATAAGGTAAATCCCATACACACCATCAGGAATTCTGATCATAAATACAAGGGCTTTGATGTTAATTACGATGCCAATCTTAATATCGTTATCACCAAATGGCTGACTTTTTCCAGTACCAACAGGGTAGCTGCAGGTTATAACAAAGGCACCAATTTCTTTTCGCCGCTGGTTGCTGGTCAATTTCATGGTACGGGGTATTTGGATGAGTTGGGTACATTGAGTTATGGTGGTATTTCCAATAATTTACTCAAGTTTAATGTCACAAAATCTGAACACAGTATCAGTGGTTTGGCCGGTGTTGCGTTTGAAGGCAGCAAGACAGAAGTGATCGGTGGATCGGGAAGAGGATTGCCCCTTGGTCTTGGTGCATTGAATGTAGTATCCAATAATATCCTGGTCAATGGTTATAATGATCAGTCATCCATCCATTCTTTTATTTCACAGGTTAACTACGGGTTTCGCAATAAATATTTTCTAACGGGATCTTACAGGGTGGATGGGTCTTCTAATTTCCCTTCGGATAAACGGTATGCATCTTTCCCGTCAATTTCTGCCGCATGGCAGGTAAGCAATGAGTCTTTTTTTGCCAGCAAACGTGTGGTGGATAATTTGAAACTAAGAGCCAGCTACGGAGTGACTGGTACGCAAGATATTGGTGCTTCAAGATACCTGGGATTATATTCTTTGTCGAGCCAATATAATTCACAGGCAGCAGCCACTCCTTTGCAGTTGCCTAATCCAAATCTTACCTGGGAAAGCAAGTACCAGGTGAATGCAGGCGTTGATATCGGTTTGTTTAAACGCATCAATCTTACGGTGGACGTGTACAATAACGTCACGAAAGACCTGTTGCTGCAGGTGTCACAACCATTGTCAGTAGGTTTTGAACAACGTTGGGAGAATATCGGAGAGATAGTAAATAAAGGAATTGAAATTGGATTGAACACTACAAATATTCGCACAGGAAATTTTGAATGGACAACTGATTTTAATATCAATTTTAACAAGAATAAACTGCAGAAACTTCCCGGCGAAATAATCCGTACCGGTTCATGGGCCATTTCACAGATATACCGGAATGGCGGTAACCTGTATGAATTTTATATGCCACAATGGGTAGGTGTGGACCCACAAACGGGTGCACCGCTTTGGGAAAAAGTAACGAAGGATGCCCAGGGAAATACAACGGCGACTGAAGCTACATCCAATTATGCCGAGGCAACTTTCCAGGAATCAGGTTCTGCGCTTCCCAAGTTCCAGGGTGGTATCACCAATCGTTTCCAATACAAAAATTTATCGTTAAGTGTCAATGCTTATTTCTTGTCGGGCAATAAAGTGTTTAGCAACAATCTTCGTTTTGTGATGAATGATGGCAGCGAACCTTACCTGAATCAAATAGTGTTGCCAAAGGAATATAGCATTTGGTCACAACCGGGCGATATAGCCTCAAACCCAAGTCCGCAAAACTCGGCGAACTCGACAGAAACCTCAACCCGTTACCTGAAAGATGGAAGTTATCTTTCGATCCGGAACGTAACACTGGCCTATCAATTTGGCCAGGCTGTTCTTCGAAAATTGAAGGTAGATGGGGTGATAATTTCACTCTCTGCTGACAATGTGTACACCTTCACTAAATTCCTTGGCCAGGATCCACAAACAACCATTACTCCCGGAATATATGTTACGCCTGGTGTTTCGGATTTCAAATATCCCAACAATCGCCAGTTTTTGTTCAACATCAATTTCAGGTTTTAAAAATTACTACAATGACACGCAAGATATTTAGTATAATCTGTTTTATCAGCCTGTTTGGAACCGGTTGCATCAAGGATGTAACGCCCAGCGATGCTATCAGCACGGAAATATTGACCAGTACACCGCAAGGATTAGCTAATGCTGTGCATGGCGCCTACGCCCTGTTCAAAGATCATGTTCCTTTCAATGGTACCAGCGATGATAACCTGATGTACCTGCGCCAATATTTCCAGTTATCGGATTTTGCCAGTGATGATATTGTTTGCGCACAGGTAACAACCGATCCGTTGTTTTATAGTTTTACTACGGATCATACACCGACACAAACCAATACCCGCTATTTCTGGTATATCTCTTACAAAATCATTAATGATGTCAATACCGTTATTGAAGCGGTAGAAAAAAATGCCAATCCTGATCCGGCCATGCAGCAGTTGCTGGGGGAGTGTTATTTTCTGCGGGCATTATGTCACTTCAATCTTGTTCGCATTTATGCAAAACCGATTACACAGGATCCCAATGCCGAAGGTGTGATCCTAAGAACCTCGACCAGCGATCCATCACTCAAGCCAAGATCTACTGTACAGCAGGTGTACGATGCAGTCATTGCTGATGCAGAAAAGGCGGCAACACTTATGAACCAGCCTCGTGGTGTACAGTATGCTTCCAGGGAAGCCGCCTGGGCATTACTGTCAAGAGTGTATTTGTATAAAGAGGATAATCAGAAAACAGTAGAGTATGCAACTAAAGTGATCAATTCAGGCAGGTTCACATTGGCCACTGAGGCAACATTCCCTTCGATGTACGCCAATGCAACGGGCAGTACTGAAACCATTTTTTGCATTGCCTTTACTGCTGCTGAAGATTATGGTAAGTTCGGATCTATCGCCTCAATGATTTATTCCGACGGTAATTCCGGCTGGGGCGAAGAGTTTGCTTCTTCTTCATTACGTGACACAATGCAAAGTCATCCGGAAGATGTGCGCTGGTCGCAAATTGTTCCACTGAAAGATGCCAATGGCAATATTGTAAAAAAGAATGGCATTGAAACGTATTATATCACCAAGTTTTCTTTCCAGGGTGGAAGTCCCACATTGAGCTCACCTATTTTGTTTCGACTGGCAGAAATGTATTTGAACCGGGCCGAGGCTAATGCGAGGCTAAATAATATAACGGCGGCTTTGGATGATGTGGACATGATCCGGAAAAACCGCGGTTTATCTTCTTCATTATATAATCAGCAGGTGCCGGCTGGTTTTAGTTTGTTAGATGTGGTGCTGAAAGAAAGGCGTCTTGAACTGGCTTTCGAGGGCCACCGGGCATACGATGTTTACCGGAACAAACGGAGTATGAATAAAACCTATTGGGGTTATCATTTAAACGGGTTGAAGGAAACAGATATTGATTTGTCAAAATCTCCTTCGGGCTATCAAAACATGTTGATTCCACCAACTGATCCAAGGATCATTTATTATATACCCGTCGACGAGATACAGACCAACAAACTATGTACGCAAAATCAATAGCTGAAACCGGGTACTGAACATTTCTAAACATTAAACACACAAAAATGAACACCTCAAAATATATTGCCTCCATATCTTTTCTGCTGGTGGTCTTATTTTTCGCTTCCTGTAAGAAAGATGTGGCAAAGCCGGAAGCTGATATTTTTTATACTGTGAGTCTTGATGGATATACGGTAACATTTCAAAACCAAACTAAAGGAGCTGTTTCTTATAAATGGGATTTTGGCGATGGCAGCTCGTCAACTGAAGCAAGTCCTGTGCATGCTTATCCAGGTAAAGGGAAATATGTGCCAACGCTCTATGCGACCACCGGCGATGGCGTAGTAAGTGAAGGATCTACAGTCATAAATATTTCCAAAGCGTCAGCCGTAGAGCTGGATGATAATTCCCTTGCTGACTGGGATACCGTTGCTTACAACGTTGCAACGCCTCCTGCATCCAATGGCATTTTCAAAAAGGGAAAGTTTGATTACAACAGCGAGAACATTTATTTCTATTTTGAAATTGAGTCTTCAAAAACAAACGGTGACATCTTCGATTTTTATCTCGATACGGACAATGCTGCTTCCACGGGACTGGTTACCTGGCTTTTTTCCGGGGCTGGAAACGATGTATTGCTGGAAGGAGCCATGCTCAATGACTGGTTTGATGTTTTTTATCATAAAGGAGCACAAAACAGTTTCACCTTCGATTATCAAACTATCAGTGAGTTTTACGAGATCGGGACAATAAAGCAGGAGGGTAACATTATGAAAGTAGAAGGACGGATAAAAAGAGCAAAGATCAAAGGACTGATTGGCAAAGGAATTAGGCTCGGTGTAACTATTACAAAAAATGACTGGAGCGCCTTACTCGGGGTATTCCCCGGAGTCGGCGCACCAGCGTTTTACCTGGATATGAACGAGTAGATGGACATTTATTTGCGATAAAATCTTCTGTCATTTTTGAGTGATTCGTTTAGTGAAACCACCAGGCGTATCCTTAAGCTTCAATTCATAAGTGTTATTAATGAAAAATGATCTACTAACCTGTATCGCAGGTTGCTCTTTGCTTATCAGCGCATCTTTTATTACTATTTGCTGTAACAAGGTAGAGCCGCCAGCGATCTATACGCCGGCAAAAGTTGATACAATAACCTATATAGAAAGCAGTGCCGATTTTGCCAATCCCGAACGCGGTTTTTACCGTTATTCTGAAACCAAAGCATCTGCTTATTCATCGCTTGATCTCAACCTGTTGAAAAACTGGCGAACATTGCAGCAAGCGGACGGCGGTAATTATAAAATTTATAGCACATTGGTGTTCCGCTATATCGTCTTGGATGGATTAACTGATAGACCATTGCCTGCTGAATTACTGGATAAGATCAAAGCAGATTTTTCAATAGCCAGACAGGCAGGTGTAAAGTTGATCCCAAGATTTACTTATAGTGTTACTGCACACGCCGGCAACTGTCCCGAAGGATTTAATTGCCCACCGTATGGCGATGCATCTAAATCAATCATGCTCCAGCATATTGCACAGCTTAAACCAATCTTGCAGGAAAATGCTGATGTGATAGCTTGCCTGCAAATGGGCTTCATTGGAACCTGGGGTGAAAATTATTATACCGATCATTTTGGAGATGCCTCACAAAATGCTCAGGGAAAATTGCTGGACAACAATTGGAATGACAGGCTGGAAATATTAAAAGCTTTGCTGGATGCTCTTCCGGCTGATCGGATGGTACAGGTTCGCTTTCCGCAATTGAAACAGCGTATGATCTACGGTATAAACGCATCGACAAACGTTGCTCCGCTTACTGGTGCAGAAGCTTTCAGCGGTACTTATAAAGCTCGTATTGGTTTACACAATGATTGCTTTTTATCCAGTACGGATGATTATGGCACTTACGATGATTACGGCAACAATTCTTCACCCCGTCAATCAGCTAATACTGTGTTAAGGAAGTATGCAGAGGAGGATAACAAATATGTGGTTGTCGGTGGCGAAACCTGCGATGATACTTACAGTCCTTATAATGATTGTGAAAATGCGGGGCAGGCGCAAACAGAAATGCGGAAAATGAATTACAGCTATCTCAACAGTGCATATAATAATAATGTCAACAACGATTGGGAGACCGGTGGGTGCATGGATAACATTAAAAAAAATCTTGGCTACAGGTTTGTTTTGCAAAAAGGGTTGTTTCCGGCCAGTTCCGTCGGGGCGGGAAAGCAATTTAAGTTTTCACTGCAGTTGGAGAACAAAGGTTACGCATCACTTTACAATGAGCGACCTGTCAAAATTATTTTCCGTAGTACTGATAGAAAGGAGTTTGTCTATTCTCTTCCTGATGATCCGAGGAAGTGGTACCCGGGCCGGGTGAAATTGGATGTCGTTATTGATACCGATGCAGCAATGCCAAAAGGCAGGTATGAATTGTTTCTTTATATGCCGGACAAGTATGCTTCCATCGCTAACAGAGCCGGGTATGCTATACGGCTCGCAAACGAAAACGTATGGGAAGAAACCACGGGATATAATAAACTCAATATGGTAATAGATATACAATGAAAAATAAAATGGTAATACAGTAAGAGTTTCTTTAATAGCAGCTAGTTATTAGCAACGGGCCTTTATTCTTATCGGCCCTTTTTTGTTCTAAGTATTTAAGATAAATTAAATTATACCAACCTTTATACTATTGGTTGTCTAAAAAGAAAATTTTTTTCAAATTATAATTGGTCAGCTTTCTTTTCAAAAAGTGAGTTGTCTGCTCCAATCGTAATTGGAAGGATTGCCCTTATTTTCTTTAAACCAAGGGTCACCGCTATCATAAATGTGAAAGCCAGTAGTAGCGTCCATTCCGGGCGCAGTGACTGTAATAAATACGCTTCGATCAATACCACTGCATGAACAAAATAGATAACTCTGATCGCAAACACATGGCTAAAACCCTGGTTGGTAAGCAGGTGATGGATATGCGTTTTATCGGCTACAAATGGAGATTTTCCTTTCCAGATGCGGGAGGCAAATACCCGTATGGTGTCAAACACCGGTATCAACACGAGTCCCAACACAAACATGGGGGCATGTGATAGCACAGGTTGTGGTAACAAAATATTTATTCGCATCAATTGAATACAAAGAACCGCTATCACAAATCCAATTACCAACGAGCCGGTATCGCCCATAAAAATCCGGGCGGGATTAAAATTGAAATATAGAAAGCCGAGGATTCCACCTGCCAATGCAAAAGCAATCAAGGCCGTGCTGGTGTCCCCGCTTATTGTTAGAAACAGGCCCAACGTAACCAGGCTCATAAACGAAAGTCCACCGGCAAGGCCATCAATACCATCAATTAAATTAAATGCATTGGTAATGCCCACGATGGCAAGGATAGTAAATGTATATTGAGCCGAAAGAGGCAATTCATATATTCCAAAAAGGCCACCGAAGGAATTAATACGGATTCCGGATACCGCAATCAGCGTTGCCAGTGCTATTTGGATGATGAACTTGTATTTTGCGGAAAGATCTTTCAGGTCATCCATAATACCCAATCCAAAAAGGGTAACAATAGAGAAGAAAAAACAGATTTGCCGGATATCATGCTTAAACGGGAACCATAACAAAAGCGCTGTCACCATACCCGCAACAATAGCAATGCCGCCCATAGTAGGAACAGGCTCCAAATGTTCTTTCCTATCGTTGGGATGATCGTAAAGTTTGTAACGATTGATCAGGTGAATAATAGGCGGAATGGTCAAAAGTGTTATGACGAAGGCCGAGATGAGGCATAAAAAAGCGAATTTGAAATCGTTCAGTTGCAGGGAGGTCTGCAACAGATAGGTATGGCTTCTCATTAATGACTTGGTTTCCTGGTTTATTGGTTCTCTGGCGGCAAAAATAAATTGCATTTTAAAAAAACGCAACTTGTTTTTTATTGTGTATCAATGCTGATTTTTTATATAACAAGCTAAATCGGTTGTTCTATCTTTCAAAAAGAAATGAGGCACCTAATCAGAAAATAGTTGAAAGTCAGGAGAGTGCATCATGTTTTTGAATGGAACTATGACTGCATTGCTTGCTCAAGCATTCGTTCTTTCGGCTATTTTTGCCTGAAAATATTTCGTATTTCGTCGGTGTCTTCAATATTATCGAGCCCCATTGAATACCTGAAAGGTGTTGGCCCTCAGCGGGCTGAATTATTAAAAAAGGAGCTTTTGATTTTTACCTTCCAGGATTTACTGGAGCATTTCCCTTTTCGGCATGTTGATAAAACAAAGGTCAATCTCATCAGTGACATCACACCTCAAACGGAATATATACAGGTAGCCGGTAACCTGCAGGATGTAGAGGTAGTTGGCGATAAAAGGGCCAAAAGATTGGTAGCTTATCTCAGGGATAAAACAGGCACCCTGGAGCTTGTCTGGTTCCAGGGAATCAATTGGGTGCAGAAGACCCTGGTTCCCGGTCAATCCTACCTGGTGTATGGGCGGGTTAGCTTTTTTCAAAACTCAGTACAGATCGTTCATCCGGAAATTGAATTATGGTCGCCTGAAAAAAAAGAAGGTAAAAGTTTTGCTGAACCTGTTTATCCAACCACTGAAAAATTGAGAGCCAGGGGGCTGGGTGGAAGGCAAATAGGAAAGCTGACACAAATGCTGCTGGCCCAGCTTCACGAAAGAGATTTGCCGGAAAATTTGCCCGACTCCATATTAACTAGTCTCAAACTTCTGAAGCGAATTGAGGCTTACCGGCAAATACATTTTCCTGCTACACCGGCTTTGTACAATGAAGCCGTTAAGCGATTGAAGTTTGAAGAGTTGTTCGTGGCACAGATGCGGCTGAATTTGTTACGATCCGCCCGCCATCGGTTTTCCCGGGGCGTTGTTTTTGATAAGGTGGGTGAGCATTTTAATGAGTTCTACAAAAAATATTTACCGTTCGAGTTGACCGGGGCGCAAAAGCGAGTGATAAAAGAAATAAGGGCGGATACGGCCACCGGCAAGCAGATGAACCGATTATTGCAAGGAGATGTCGGAAGCGGAAAAACAATGGTGGCATTATTAACGATGTTGCTGGCTATCGACAATGGCTTCCAGGCCTGCCTGATGGCGCCGACAGAAATATTAGCTAAGCAGCATTTTACCTCGATAAAGGAGTTATTAAAAGAATTACCTGTATCAGTTGATTTGCTCACCGGTTCTACCAGGACAAAGAGTCGTAAGGAAATCCTAAATCAATTGCTCGATGGTTCATTACAAATCTTAATTGGTACCCACGCCGTAATTGAAGATGTGGTTCAGTTTCAAAAACTGGGTATCGTCATCGTGGATGAGCAACACAAATTTGGTGTGGCTCAAAGGGCCAGGCTTTGGGAAAAAGCCGAAGTGCCCCCTCATGTATTGGTGATGACGGCGACGCCTATCCCGCGGACCCTGGCTATGACGGCCTACGGCGACTTAGATTATAGTGTGATCGATGAATTGCCGCCGGGCAGGCAACCCGTCGTGACTGTTCATCGTTACGAGTCGCAGCGTAGCCGGGTAATGGATTTTTTGAGAGCCGAGATTGATAAAGGCCGGCAGATTTATATCATCTTCCCGTTGATAGAGGAAAGTGAGAAACTGGATTACGAAGATTTGATGAAAGGGTATGAGATAGTGAAAGGCTATTTCCCCGAACCAAAATATTGGATCAGCATGGTGCATGGTCGTCAACCGGCTGAACAAAAGGAAGTAAATATGAAACGATTTGTCGAAGGTGATACACAGATCATGGTTTCGACAACGGTGATAGAGGTTGGCGTGAATGTACCCAATGCCAGTGTAATGGTAATTGAAAGCACAGAGAAGTTCGGTTTATCACAACTCCACCAATTGCGGGGCCGGGTAGGAAGGGGCGCCGAAAAAAGTTATTGTATTCTTTTATCCGGGTCCAAATTAGGTAATGATGCCCGTGAACGAATCAAAATACTAACGGCTACCAGCAATGGTTTTGAGATTGCCGAAAAAGATATGGAGCTAAGAGGCCCGGGTGATATCGAGGGAACCCGGCAAAGTGGAATGCTAAATTTCAAACTGGCCAATATTGTACAGGATCGGTCGTTATTGGAACTGGCAAAGTCAATGGTTTCAACCATCATCGACAATGATCCTGACCTTAATTCGGCAGAGAATTTGCGCTTAAAAAATTTCCTGCAACACCAGAAAGGAAAGATCGCCTGGAGTAAGATTTCCTGAATAACTACCAAAAAATTACTGCTATAAAAAATTTTATTGATAAATAGGAATCTTCGAAAGGATAGGGCTGTGTGTAGTTCCTCTCATTTGGAGAGGTTAGGTGAGGCCGGAAAGATGGCCTGGAGTAAAATATCGTAATGTTACGAGTGAATTACCACTGATCCATACCTAAAACTCCGGTTCGAACTTCCTTTACCAAAACCTGCAATTGAATTAATTAAAAGACTTGAGGTCTGTCCTATTCTTAACATAAGTTTTCAGGTCTTTTACCAGAAATTTGAACTAATTTAATAACAGAATGACGTCCCTAAAGTCTTTACTATTTTTTACGGCACTATTTGCTTCCACCCTTCCTGTTTTTTCCCAGGATTATAGTAACATTGAATTTGTTGAAAACAAAGGTCAGTGGGATAAACGTATAAAATTTAAAGGGGACGTTTACGCAGGTGCTGTTTTTGTTACAGAAAAAGGCTTTACCATTCTGCAACATAATAAAGAAGACTACGCTAATTTCCAGGCATTAACTGAGCGACATAATAATTCGGATACCCGGCCTCCCGGGACTTTGGCAAGACAAGCTGATAAAATAGTTCTACGTTCTCATGCTTACAATGTTGACTTTGTCGGAGCCTCTCCTAATATGAAGGTGGTACCTGATAAGTTTATGCCTACTTATAATAATTACTTTATCGGAAATGATGCTTCTAAATGGGCGACAGGATGCCGCATCTTCCAGGCCATTACCTTGCAGGAAGTTTATCCAAACGTTGATGTGCGCTATTATACTTACAATGGCAATCTGAAATACGACATCATCGCAAAGCCGGGTGCTGATATCAGTAAAATCGCATTGCGATATCAGGGCGCTGATAAACTGAGTGTAAAAAATAAAGAGTTAATTGTAAGCACGTCAGTCGGCGATTTGAAAGAGTCCTATCCTTACACTTATCAATCAAAAGGTAAAGACCGGTCTGATGTAAACTGCAAATATGTTGTAAAGGATGGAATGGTAAAGTTTGATGTAAAAGGACGTGACCCTTCGGCCACCCTGGTAATAGACCCAACATTATTATTTTGTTCATTTGCCGGAAGTACTGCCAACAATTGGGGCTTCACTGCTACTTATGGTCCTGATGGAAGTTTTTATGGCGGCGGTATTGTTTTTGGCGGCAATACCTGGCCTGTATCGACCGGAGCTTTCCAAACCGTGTTCCAGGGTGGAATGAGAGATGATTTGGAGCCATGTGATATTAGCATTATCAAATTATCATCCAACGGAGGAAACAGGTTATATGCTACTTATATCGGTGGCTATAAAAATGAACAGCCACATAGTCTTGTAGTAGATCCGCAAGGTAATTTGATAATAGCCGGTCGATCCAATTCGTCAGGCGGTTCTGCAGATGATAATTATCCGGTGACGGGCCCTACAGTCGGATCGGGTGGGGGATATGACATTATTCTCACCAAACTCAATGCTACTGGAACAGGTTTAATTGGTTCCCGGATGATTGGTGGCGGAGCTGACGACGGAGTAAATATTACACCCGGTCGCCGGGGCTCATCCGACCTGCAACAGAACTATGGTGATGATGGACGCAGCGAGGTGATATTGGACGCAGGCGGAAATATCTATCTTGCTTCCAGTACTCAATCTAAAAGTGATAACGCAGCTACAAGATTTCCAACTACTGCTGGTGCCTTCCAACAAACCTTTGGTGGTGGTAACCAGGATGGAGTTGTTTTAAAATTCAACTCTACCCTTACGACTAATTTATTTTCGAGCTACCTGGGAGGTGATGGTAATGATGCGGCTTATGTGCTTGCTCTTGGACCGACAGGAGATATTTATGTTGCCGGGGGAACACATAGCGCTAATTTTCCAGGACCGAATGCTGGCACAGTTGGCACAGGTCCGAAAGGAGATATTGATGGCTTTGTAGCACAGGTGGCAAACGGCGGTGGTAACCTTATCAGATCGACCTATATCGGCACAGATAAAATAGACCAGGTGTATGGTATCCAATTCGACAGGAATGGATTCCCCTATGTGATGGGACAAACCAATGGAACCTGGCCTATCATCAATGCTGTTTATAATAATGGTAGCTCCAAACAATTTATCTGTAAGCTGCAACCCGATCTTTCAGCTTTTGTTTATTCCACCACATTCGGCACTCAATCGGCCAGGCCCAATATTTCCCCAACAGCTTTTCTCGTTGACCGCTGTGAAAACGTGTATGTTTCGGGTTGGGGCACCCTTGCCGACAACGACTGGGCCAGATCTTACCCGAGTGCGGGAACAGTTGGCCTTCCGATCACTGCAGATGCATTGCAGAAATCAACTGACGGTAAAGACTTTTATTTTTTTGTATTAAAGCGGGATGCGACCGAACAACTTTACGGAAGTTTTTTTGGGCAGAACGGAGGTTTTGCGGATCATGTCGATGGTGGTACCAGTCGTTTTGACGTGAATGGTGTGATCTACCAGGGAGTTTGTGCGAATTGCAGTGGCGGCGCCATATTTCCTACTACTCCCGGCGCATGGTCTACAGGTAAGCCCGGTGCTCAAAGCAATTGTAATCTTGGAATGATAAAGATTGCCTTTAATCTTGCCGGTGTTGGTGCAAAACTGCAATCAGCTATTGGTGGTGTGCCAAATGATACCGCGGGATGTTTTCCATTGGATGTCACTTTTACCGATCTTGTCCGAAATGCTAAAGAATATATCTGGAATTTTGGCGACGGAACACCTGATGTAGGACCGTTGCCGGCTGTCACCGGCTATACCCAAAATCATACGTTTGCCAACGTAGGCACTTATCGTGTAAGACTAATCGCTATCGATCCTTCCAGTTGCAATGTTCGTGACACCACTTACATGAATATTAAAGTGGGTGACCTGAAGGCAAATCTCGAATTGAGTTTTGGAAAAACAGGTGCCTGTACTGCTTTCGATTACCAGTTTAATAATCTTTCAACCACCTTACCAATAAGACCTTTTACCGATTCATCTTTTATTTGGGATTTTGGTGATGGCAGTCCACAGGTAGTGGCTGGTTTAAACAGCATTGTCCACACTTTCCCTGCAGTAGGTTCCTACACCGTTAAACTTATGCTGAATGATTCGGCCTATTGTAATAACCCGGATGTATTGGATACAGTAGTAAGTGTTGCTGCCAATGTGGAAGCAAGCTTTCAAACGCCACCTGCGCTTTGTGCTCCTTTTACAGCGGTATTCACCAACACATCTATTGGCGGACAAAGTTTTCAATGGGATTTTGGCGATCCGGCATCCGGCGCAGACAATACTTCGACGCTTGCAAATCCTTCACACTTCTACGCAACACCGGGAACATATACCGTTCGCCTGATAGCTAATGATCCGAATACCTGTAACAAAACAGACGATTTTTCACAAACCATTGTAGTCTCCGATAAGCCCACCGCTAATTTCAGTTACACGCCGACGGTACCGGTAGAAAATACACCCAACGTATTTACCAACCTGTCTTCGCCCAATGCCGTTAGCTTTAAATGGCTGTTTGGCGACGGCGATACATTATTCACTACTTCCAGGGCGACTATAGAACATCAATATAATTCCACGGGGACCTTTAATGCCTGTTTGATTGCTTATAATTCGGTTGGTTGTCCCGATACTTTATGTATGCCGGTTACCACAATTGTAGTTCCCGCATTAGATGTACCCAATGCGTTTACGCCGAATAGCAATGACATCAATAGTAAAGTACATGTGAGAGGGTTTGGTATTGCAAAAATGCGGTTCATCATCTGGAACCGCTGGGGACAGAAAGTATTTGAAACAAATAATCGCCTGGAAGGATGGGATGGCAGGGTAAAAGGTGCAATACAGCCTATGGATGTTTATGCCTATACGCTTGATGTTGAGTTTTTCGACGGCACAAAAACAACCCGAAAAGGCGATATAACGTTAATAAGATAGAGCTAAGAGGTAAAAAAGAGAAAGGGTAAAAGCGATAAGATAGTTAAGAGTTATTCTTCGATAAACTCAGAAGAGAAAAAGGAGGAAAAGAATTATGGAGTCTTTTAAAAAAATAGTGCCGCTTATAACAAGAGCCTTGTGTCTTGTATCTTGTGCCTTGTGTCTTACTCCTTGTACTTTTTCACAGGATCTTCATTTTTCTCAGTTTATGAATTCACCACTGGCGACCAATCCTGCCAATACAGGGTTTATGCCTGAAGGAGATTATCGCCTGGGTGTAAATTATCGTAACCAGTGGTCGTCGATCATGTCTATACCCTATAAAACCATGAGTGCTTTTGGTGATGTACAAATTTTGCAGAATGAAAACAATGATGGTTGGTTAGGCGTAGGAGGCCTGATATTGCGGGATGTTGCAGGAAGTGGTAATCTGACATCAACCAAATTATATGGCTCCGTTGCTTATCACCAAATGCTAAACCTCGGAAGCTTGTTAAGCCTGGGTTTCAATGTAGGCCTGGCAAATAAGCAGATCAACGTGACCAATTTAAAGTTCCCCGATCAGTTCGACGGACATTTTTTTGATGGTCATCTTCCTACCAGTGTAGCACTGGCCACTAATAATATCAACTACCTGGATATACAGGCGGGGATGAACTACGCCTACTTTCCGGATGATAATACCTATTTCAATGTAGGGTTTTCTACTGCACATATCAATCGGCCGAGGGAGTCTTTTTTTAACCAGGAGCCCGGAGTAGATAACAGGATACCTGTTCGGCACACAGCATTTATCAATGGAAGTTTTAAGTTGAACGATCAATGGATCGTAAACCCGAATTCTTATTTCTCGTTGCAAGCAAAATCGTATGAATGGTTGCTAGGCGCCAATGCTCATTATAATTTGTCGGGTGATGGCCAGAATGTTTTGATTGCCGGTCTCTATTATAGAAGTACGGATGCAGTCATCCCGATGGTTGGGCTTGGATATAAAGACTTTAATTTTACGTTCACTTACGACGCTACGGTATCAACACTTAAAAATTACAATAATACGAGAGGGGCTTTCGAATTTTCCCTGATCAAACAGGGTGTATTTGATCGTTACAAGGGTAATCGAAGAGAGTCGATGTGCCCGTCGTTTAAGACGTATTGAGAAAGAACCACGATTTTTAGGATTTGACGGATTTGGTGGACAGTTATCCTTCCCCAAAGGCATTTCAAATAATTATATTTCCGAATAATCCCTATTAATCTTGTTAATCGTGGTTCTATTTTTTTTCCGATTTTTACAGCATCATGGATCTAACAATGAGCGAACCTGCAGTGAAGGCGACTCTTACTTCAGAACATATCGAACTTTTTAAGAAAATCTCTGGTGAATCAGCTGTTTTTGTAGACGAAGAATCTCTACGGCATTATTCTCACGACGAAACCGAAGAACTTAGTTACCTGCCCGAAGTGGTGATCAAGCCACTCACTACGGAGGAAATAAGTGCAATTATGAAGATCTGTAACCGGGATAGAATTCCTGTTACACCCCGTGGCGCTGGCACGGGCTTAAGCGGCGGAGCGTTACCTCATTTGGGTGGTGTGTTATTGTCAACGGAGAGAATGAATTCCATCCTGCATATTGATGAAAGGAATTTACAGGTGACAACAGAGCCGGGCGTTATCACTGAAACGCTGCAGGATGCAGTAAAGGAAAAGGGTTTGTTTTATCCTCCTGATCCGAGCAGTCGCGGCTCCTGTTTTATCGGCGGAAATATCGCTGAAAACAGTGGTGGACCTAAGGCGGTGAAATATGGTGTGGTGAAAGATTATGTATTGAACCTGGAAATCGTATTGCCCTCGGGTGAAATAATGTGGACCGGTGCTAATGTGTTGAAAGATTCTACCGGTTATAATCTTACGCAGTTGATAGTCGGCAGTGAAGGAACATTGGGTATTGTAACGAAGATCGTTTTGAAATTAATTCCGCTACCGAAATATGACCTGCTGATGCTGGTGCCTTTTGCTTCTTTGGAAAAAGCAAGTGAAGCAGTCAGTGCTATTTTCCGTGCCGGGTTTACACCCAGTGCTTTGGAGTTGGTGGAAATCGATGCATTGAAAATTACCAGTAAAATGGTAGATAGTTATGCTGTTCCCGTTACCGATGATATTGCCGCTCATCTGATCATTGAAGTAGATGGCAATAATATGGACGTGCTGATGAGTGAGATGGAGCAGATAGCCGAACTAATGGTGCAATATGAAGGTGGCGAGGTGTTTTTTGCAGATGATGCACAGCAAAAAGCAGAGCTGTGGAAACTCAGAAGACGCACGGCTGAAGCTGTAAAGATCGCCGGCTATACTATTGAAGAAGATGCTGTGGTTCCAAGAGCTGAATTGCCTGCATTGGTTAAAGGTGTAAAAGCCTTAGGTGTTGAACATGGATTTCATGCTGTTTGTTATGGTCACGCCGGTGACGGTAACCTGCATATCCGGATTCGTAAAGAAGGAACACCGAATAGCTATGGCGATGCTGAGATGACAAAAAGCCTGCGGGCATTATTTGAACTGGTAAAAAGTTTAGGTGGAACCATCAGCGGAGAACACGGTATTGGCCTTATTCAAAAACAATACATGGATATTGTATTTAATGATACCCAGTTGAAGTTGATGCAGGGAATAAAGAAAATATTTGACCCGAATAATATCTTAAACGCTGGTAAAATATTTGATGCGTAAAGTTTTTTTTCTGAGCATCATATTCCCGCCTGGCCTGCTGTTAACATGTCGTTTGAATATGCTAAAGATTTTACAAATAGTAACTCAGGCAAACTAAACGAATCGGTCTTTCGTTGATCAATAAACAACTTCGTAAGTTCTATTGAGAGTTGGGAAGTTGGGAGAATGTTTGACAGAAAAAACAATAACAAATAAGTATATGAAAAAGATTGGCTTTTTTCTTTTCTGTCTTTGCTTCAGTGTGCTGTCGGCCTGGGCGCAGGATGATGAAGCAGATGAAAAAGGATTTAAGAAAGAAAATTTATTTACGGGAGGTAGTATCACCTTATCTTTTTTCAATGGGCAAACTGTACTTGGCGCTAACCCGGTGTTTGGTTATAAGCTGAGTGATTGGGCAGATGCAGGTCTTGCTTTAAACTTTCTTTATAACGGGCAGCGGGATTATTATGAGTTTGATGATAAAATAAGACAGACTGTTGTTGGCCCCGGTGTATTTACCCGTTTATACCCGGTGAAATTTCTTTTTGTACAGGGCCAGTTTGAGCACAACTTTATTACATTAAAATATATTCCGCGGCCGGGAAGCGTAAATTATATCAGCGATAAACTAAAGACAGATGTAAGTTCCTTATTATTGGGTGCAGGCTTCGCCCAGGGACGGGAGCCAGGCTCCAATACATTTTATTATATTTCCCTGCTATTTGATGTGTTGAAAAACACAAACTCCCCTTATGTCAACGTGAAGTATGATCCCAATGATCCATCAACACAACGGGTGACGATGCCGCCGATTATCAGGGCAGGAGTAAATATTGGTTTATTCCAGGGGAGATACGGGCGGTAATTATATATGTTTGAGAAGATCGGAAGGAGCATCAATTACAATTATTCTCTTTTGCGCTTCTTCGTATAAAAAACTTTCTTCCTGCATTTGTTTGATGTGGGCTATTAAATGATTGTAGAATCCATCGGAATTTACAATGAAAATAAGCTTGTCGTGGATGGATAATTGATTCCAGGTTACCATTTCAAAAAGCTCATCCAGTGTGCCAAAGCCCCCGGGCAGAATAACAGCGGCATCGCAGAGATCATACATTTTCTTTTTTCTTGCATGCATATTGTCTACTACGAATAATTCGGTGATGGAAGTGTGTTGCCTTTCCCATTCCACCAATACCTGTGGAATGACGCCGATTACCTTTCCCCCGTTATTCATCACTACGTCGGCTATCAATCCCATGATGCCTACATTGCCACCACCGTACACCAACGTGATGCTATTAGCCGCCATTAATTTTCCGAGCTCAATAGTGTGTTGTGAAAAAAGAGGATTCTTTCCAATTTTTGAACCGCAGAAAACCGCAAGTGAACGAATGCCCATAATCATGTTAATTTGCACAAAGGGAATATAAATTTGGCTATCTTCAAAACCCTGTAATCGCAAAAACAATATTTAACTAAAACATTATTATGTCGGCAGGCTTGTTGTTTTCATTTGTTATCGGATATTTTATTTTATTGCTCGTCGTAGCCTGGTACACTTCCCGTAATTCAAATAATGAGTCTTTTTTTATTGGCAACAGGAATAGTAACTGGATGCTGGTAGCCTTTGGCATGATTGGCACTTCGCTTTCAGGCGTCACATTTGTAAGTGTGCCCGGAGGTGTAGGCAGGGAATCATTTGCCTATTTCCAAATTGTAATTGGTTATGTGATCGGTTATGTGGCTATTGCTTATGTGTTGTTACCCTTGTATTACAAACTTAATCTCACATCAATTTATAACTATCTGAGTAAGCGATTAGGTTTTTACTCCTACAAAACAGGAGCTTCGTTTTTTATATTGTCCCGTACATTGGGTGCCACAGCACGTTTGTATTTAGTGGTAAAAATTTTGCAGGACGCCATTCTTTCAAGCTTTGGCGTGCCGTTTTGGCTCACTACGCTCATCATTTTGATCATGATCCTGATCTATACGTATGAGGGCGGCGTAAAAACCATTGTGTTTACCGATACATTACAGACCAGCTTTATGCTTATCGGGCTGATTGTTTGTGTGATTTATATTTTACAGGCAATGGATATGAGTTTTGGCTCCGCTGTTTCTGCCCTGGGTGAACAAGGATATTCAAAAATATTTTTTACTGATCCGCATAGTAAGCTGTTTTTCTTAAAGCAAATACTCGCTGGGGCTTTTATTACGATTACCATGACGGGTATGGACCAGGAAATGATGCAGAAAACTATTTCTGTTAAAACACTAAAAGACTCACAAAAAAATATTCTCACCTTATCAGGAATAATGGTGGGGGTCATTTTATTATTCCTGTTTCTCGGCGGTTTACTTTATCTATACGGAAGTCAGCAAAATATGACAGCCACTGGTGATGCATTGTTTCCTGAGTTGGCATTGCGTCACATGCCGCCTGTTGTTTCAGTTATTTTTATTATCGCTCTTATCTCTGCACTATTTCCTAGTGCCGATGGAGCTATCACAGCTTTGACCTCTTCTTTTTGTATCGATATATTGGGAATGCAGCGAAGACAGGACTGGACCGATAAGCAAAAGAAATCGATCAGGCAGCGGGTGCACCTGACAGTGGCTTTTATTTTCCTGCTTTTTGTGTTGGTGTTTTACAAAGTAAATAATCCAAGCATGATTGGAGTTATATTAAAAGTCGCTGCTTATACCTATGGTCCGTTGCTGGGTCTGTTTACTTTTGGAATCATTACTAAAAGACAGGTGGCTGATAAATGGGTGCCCCTGATTTGTGTTGCATCACCTCTTATCTGTTTTATATTGGATAAGTTTCAAAAGCAAATTTTTGGATCTTTCGAGCTGGGGCTCGAATTGTTAATCATTAATGGATTATTGACATTTATAGGCTTGCTGATGGTTTCCAGGGAGGCGAAAGAACTGTCGTTAGAAGCGCTTTAGATTATGGCAGTTCAATTTATTTGCCAATAAATTGACTGGATAGGGCTGATAAATAGTATCAGCCCTATTTTTATGTAGTATGAAAGCTGGCAAGTTTGTTTTAAACGAGGAATTTTACCTTTGCCAAAAAAATTACCTTGGATATTATACATCCGGACATCCAGGCATATGCAGAAAAGTATTCAACCGCCGAAGATGATTTACTAAGAGAGATAAATGAATACACTGCTGCCAATCACCGGGAGCATCATATGCTTAGCGGCCACTTGCAGGGAAAACTGCTGGAAATGATCAGCCGCATGATCAGGCCCAGGCGAATTTTAGAGATAGGCACTTTTACAGGTTATAGTGCTCTCTGTCTCGCCAAGGGGCTCGTTGAAGACGGGCAATTACATACCATTGAGCTAAGAGAGCCGGATGCTGCTACAGCTAAGGCTTTTTTCAATCGCTCCCTTTTTGCTGAAAAGATAATTTTACATACCGGAAATGCGTTAGATATTGTTCCTTTTATGAATGAAATCTGGGATTTAGTATTTATTGACGCTGATAAAGTTTCATATAAGGAATATTTTAAGATTGTTTTGCCACAGGTGCGGCAAAACGGTTTTATCTTAGCAGATAATATTTTCTTTCATGGCGAAGTGATTGAAAAGGAAGTAAAAGGCAAAAGTGCCAAAGCCATAAAAGATTTTAATGAATTTATCGCGGAAAGAACGGATATAGACAAGATGATCATAACGCTGCGGGATGGATTGTACCTGATCCGGAAATTATAGACAGGATTGTAAACCACAAACTATTAGACCCATAAACTAATAAACTTTTTCTTATCCCATGCAAAACATTCGATTTCTCTTCTCTTTTGTTTTTCTTATGGCTTGCCTGGTCAGCAATGCCCAGAGCCCTGACGTTATCCGCAACTACATAAATACTTATCGAGAAACGGCCATAGCAGAAATGCAAAGAACGGGTGTGCCTGCGGCTATTAAACTGGCACAGGGAATACACGAGACAACAGCCGGCACCAGTGACCTGGTGCGCCGATCCAATAATCATTTCGGAATAAAATGTAAGTCAAACTGGACCGGTGAATCCGTAAAACATACAGACGATGCACCCCATGAATGTTTTCGCAAATATGATGATCCCGCTCAATCTTACCGGGACCATTCGGATTTTTTGAGAGGAAGCAGCCGCTATGCCTCTCTGTTTGCATTGGACCCGCAGGATTATGAAGGTTGGGCATATGGACTGAAAAAAGCAGGCTATGCTACCAATCCCAGGTATCCGCAAATTATTATAAAGTTGATCGAGACATATCAATTGCAGGATTACACCCTGATCGCAATGGGTAAAATGTCACCCAAAGAAGATATGATCGCACAATCAGACAGCGGAGAAAAGCAGGATGATGGAATTACAACTGTTTCTACTGTTACCCGGCCGGTGAGAAAAATGAAGCAGGCTATCGATTATCCCAGTGGAGAATTTAAAATCAACGATACAAAAGTTATTTATGCCCTCGCCGGAACGCCCGTTTTAGCCATTGCTGACCGCTACAATATTTCATTATCCAAAATATTTGAGTTTAATGATTTGGAAGAGTCTGAGACGATACAGAATGATCAGCTCCTTTATCTTCAGCGAAAAAGAAAGACAGGAAATAATGAATTTCATATTGTAGCTGAAGGCGAAACCATCCAGGATATTGCCCGTGAAGAAGCCATCCGCATGGAGTCCTTGTTAGAATATAACCATCTGAAAAGCCATATGCAGCCGGCTGTAGGCGAGCAATTGTATTTGCGTAAAAAGGCGCCGGCAATGCCCAGGCTGGCCAAAAATGAGATCTAACTCCCGCCGGTTTCAATCTGGTTTATAGTGCTGTTTAAAATTTATCTGCAGGTTCTGCATGAACTGTAATAATATTGTTCCAGTTTTGTAAATCATCGAACCAGAAACCCGCAATAAATATGTCAGACGTCAAAGTACATGATAAGTCGTTTGTTACTTATCTCTCCGAAGAAACAATCCAGCAAAGGGTGAAAGAAATGGCTGCTGCGATAAATAAAGATTATGCAGGTAAACGACCCTTTTGCGTTGCGATATTAAACGGATCATTCATGTTTGCTTCTGATCTGTTCAAGCACCTAACGATTGATGCAGAGATTTGTTTCATCAAGCTGGCTTCGTACAGGGGCATGAAGTCAAGCGGCAATATTGTTACCTCAATTGGCCTGGATGAGGATCTGTATGATAAGGATGTCATCATTGTGGAGGATATAGTTGATACCGGTAAGACACTGCATAATTTTCTTCCCCGTTTGTTACACCAGCAACCCCGTTCTTTAAAGATAGCTACCTTGTTGCACAAGTCAGAAGCAACGGAATATCCGCTTACATTGGACTATATCGGGTTTGATATTCCCAATAAGTTTGTGGTAGGGTATGGACTCGATTATGATGGGCTGGGACGTAACCTCAAAGAGATTTACCAGGTGATTTAACCTGTCTTTAAAGTTTTATAACAGTCATCAACCAAGCATTACCAATCTTGCCTGAATCCATCGAATCATGTATCTTGTAACCGGTCGCCAATATCCAAACGGTTTGGGTTGGCAGCTGTAACTGCTATCTACATTGAAGGCCGCTTTCTATATACTACTAAGCCTTGTGATTAGCTTGCCCTGTAAAAGCCAGCAATACTATTTGCGTGGTGAAGTAAAGGATGAGTCAGGCAACAATCTTCAAAATGTTACCATTTTACATTTACGTTCGGGTTATATCTATAAAAGCGGATCTGTTGGATCATTCGGAATAACTATCAATCAAAAAATTGATACGTTTAATTTCTCACTGGATGGATACAGACCCGAGAAGGTAGTGGCGAATGCGGATAATTATCTCACCGTACAACTGAAGCTGGCGCCTGCCAATCGCACCACGGCAAGAACAAACAAGCTTTTATCTTTTACAAAAGGCATGGCCAAAGAAGATCAAAGAAAATGGTTTGCAGGAGATGAGACTTATGCCAGCATTGTAGAAAACAAATTTGTGAACACCAACCGGTTTCCCAGCACAGGTATATCGCTGAATATTGACAGGGCCTCTTATAGTAACATCCGCAGGTTTATTTCTGGTAATTCGTTTGTTCCCCCGGATGCGGTGCGCATTGAAGAAATGTTGAATTATTTTAACCTGAATTATACTGCACCCAAGAGAAATGATTTATTTCATATCAAAACTCAATTGACTTCCTGTCCATGGAATTCTGCCAACCGTTTATTTTATATCGACCTTTCCGCCAGGAAACTAAGCCTGGATAATCTGCCGCCTGCTCAACTTGTTTTCCTGGTAGATGTTTCCGGTTCGATGGATATGACCAACAGGCTGCCATTATTAAAATCTGCTTTCAGGTTAGTAGTGAATAATCTCAGGGCTAAAGATTCGGTCGCAATTGTAGTGTATGGTGGCATCACGGGCATCATGTTAAACACTACCAGTGGTGCCGAAAAGGAAAAAATTTTACAAGTGATCGATGAGTTAACCCCCGGTGGCGCTACGCCCGGTGAATCAGGTATCAGCCTTGCTTACAATCTTGCCAAAAGACATTTTATTGTCGGAGGAAACAATAGGGTAATATTGGCTACTGATGGAGATTTTAATGTTGGCCTAAAGACGGAAGAGGAGTTGGATGAACTAATATCCCGCAACAGGGAATCGGGCATTTATCTTACCTGTCTCGGTGTTGGCATGGGCAATTATAAAGATTCCAAAATTCAAACACTGTCCCGAAAGGGGAATGGCAATTTTTCTTACCTGGATAACTTCGCTGAAGCCGAGAAAGTGTTGATGAAAGAGTTTACCCAAACACTATATTCTGTAGCAGATGACGCTTACATGAATATTGAGTTCAATCCCAACTATGTTAAACAATACAGGCTATTGGGTTTTGACAATAAGGTAGGGGCGTTGAATGATACATCTGCTGTAGTGGAAGGCGGTG
The DNA here is from genome assembly GCF_029360765.1 of Terrimonas pollutisoli. Taxonomy (GTDB): domain Bacteria; phylum Bacteroidota; class Bacteroidia; order Chitinophagales; family Chitinophagaceae; genus Terrimonas_B; species Terrimonas_B pollutisoli. The sequence continues at coordinate 454,682 of NZ_JARKNA010000002.1, forward strand.
AAATTGGCTCTGGCTTCTCGATGATGGGGATCTTTGAAATTGAGCCCAATGATGCGGATACAGTGGCCATTGAAAAATTCGCCCAGGTCAAACTACACTACAAATTGCCAAACGACACAGCCAATAAAGTTTTCACCTATAACTGTCCATATGATTTCATGGACTTTTCCGAATTAGATAAGAGCTACCGTTTTTCGGCAGCCGTGGCAATGTTTGGGTCTTTACTTCGCTCATCATCATTTACTAAAAATGTTACGTGGAATGATGTTCTGCTATTAGCCACAGCGTCTGCCAATCCCAATGAATTGCTGCAAAAAGAATTTGTTTCCCTGGTGGCGCAGGCAAAGGCTCTGTATTCAAAGACCAAAAGGAAAAAAAACAAAAACGATTCGGACTAGTTATTGGGTCATAGCAGAAAAATAAAAAAGGTTGACAGATATCATGTCAACCTTTCCATTTTATTTCGACAAAGTTCTATTAATGGTGATGATGCTGATGTTCTTCCACCATCTTTGTAAAATCTTCAGCACTGATTTCTTTATCCGCTGGATTCACTTTTGTTTCAGCCCATTCAAATATCTTTTGTGTCTGTATGCGGTTGTAAGCATCTTCAACATATTTGCGGTCCTTCATCATTTTTTCGACATAGTCATTTACCCAGGGTTGATCCTGTGCGTCTGTTCCCATGCCGCCCATATAGCCAAATAATTGTTGTTTGGCAAATGCACGGATATCTTCGGGATTTACCTGGATGCCGTTCTCCTGCACAATTTTGTCAGTGATCAATGTCCATTTCAACTGGTTCAGAAAAGTTGGGAACTCCTTTTCTACTTGCTCATCTGATTTGCCACCTTGTTCTTCGGCTGAAGGATCACCTTGTGTTTTTACCCATTTTTTTAGAAATCCTTCGGGAAACTGGATCGTTGTATGATCGGTCAATTCATGAAATACCTGGTCGTGAATTTGATTCTTAGCCTGGTTATCCCAATAAGCCTGTATTTCTTCCTTTATTTTGTTATGAAAGTCCGCTTCAGTTTTTACATCCTGGCTGGGGTAAAGCTGGTTGAAAAACTCTTCATTCAATTCTTTTTTCTCTAACAGACCAATTTTGGTGATCTGAATTTTGAAATGTCTTTGCGCTGCAGTCGGATCATTTTTATCAAGACCCAAATCGCTCAGAATAAACTCGAGTTCTTTTTCGTCAAATGCTTTGTCTAATTGCACAATGATGTAGTCATTGGTTACTTTCCCGATCAGGTTGTTCCTAAAGTCCGGTTTAAAATATTTTACCAACAGGGAATTGTCTTTTGTAATACCGTTTTCAATAGCATTACCATTTTCATCTGCTTCAGTAAAAATAATATTCAGAACGTTGTCTTCAACTTCTACTGTATCCTGGTCCTTCATGTTACCATAGCGGTTTTGAAGGCGTGCAATTTCATTGTTGATCATTTCATCGGTTACCTTAACAACATATCTTGTTGTTTTGGCAGTGCCCAAATCGGCCAGGTGAAATTCGGGTTTCATCCCGATTTCAAAATGGAAAGTATAATCAGCAGGATTGTTTACATCCAATTGACGAACATCAGTTTCCAAAGGCAACGGCTGAGCAAAAATGTCCAGTTTGTCATTTTGCAAATAGCCGATTAGTTCACGGTCAACAGAGCGGAGTACTTCATCGGTAAAAAGGGAAGGTCCGTACATTTTTTTGATGAGGCCAGCAGGAACCATTCCTTTACGAAAGCCTGGAATATTTGCTTTTTTGCTGTATTCTTTTAGTGCTTTTTCAAAAGAAGGCAGGTAATCTGTTTTTTCGAGCTTCACGGTCAGCTTTTCATGCAGTAAGCCGATATTTTCTTTTGTAACTGTTGCCATATAAAGAGTTTAAAAAGTTTAAAAGTTTAAGGGTTTAAGGTTCATCCCGTTCAGCGATTCTGATAGGAAAGGAAAAGTGCTGTGGCCAGAACTTTTAAACTTTGAACTTTAAACTCTTAAACTTTTCGGTGCGGGTGGAGGGACTCGAACCCCCATGCCTTGCGGCGCCAGATCCTAAGTCTGGTATGTCTACCAATTTCACCACACCCGCATTTTGGGGTGCAAATGTAGGGCATTTATTTTCACCAAATAAAGAATTGTCAGACTATTATGAGTTGATTTATAATTTTCTGCAACCGCCTTTTATCTTACTGCCTGTAATTCAGTAAATTCGTTTCGAAAGTTATAGTGTAATGGAAACTGTTGAAAAAACGCCCAAATATAATTTGAATGATGAGCAGGAGCGAAAACTGATTCTTCGTGAATACCGTTCCCTGATGCGATCTCTAAAGGCTAAAATCAAGCCAGGGGACAAGGAGTTACTCCGTACCGCCTTTGAAATGTCGGTAGACGCACATAAAACGATGCGCAGGAAAAGCGGTGAGCCCTATATTCTCCACCCGTTGGCCGTGGCCAAGATTTGCGTAGAAGAGATTGGTCTTGGTGTCCGTTCTACCATCTGCTCGCTTTTACATGATACGGTGGAGGATACAGATATTTCGCTGGAGGATGTAGAACGGGAGTTTGGCCAGGAAATAGCCAGGATAGTCGATGGTTTGACCAAAATCTCCAATGTCATTGATATCAACGGCTCGCAGCAAGCCGAGAATTTCAAAAAAATATTGATGACCCTGACGGATGATCCGCGGGTGATCCTTATAAAACTCGCCGATCGGCTTCACAACATGCGAACGCTGGAAAGCATGAAGCGGGAAAAGCAGTTAAAAATTTCCTCTGAAACAGTTTATGTGTATGCTCCCCTGGCTCACCGGATGGGTCTTTATACTATTAAAACCGAAATGGAAGATCTGGCTATGAAATACATGGAGCCGGAGATATATAAGGATATAGCTCAAAAGCTGGCCGAGACCAAAAGAGAACGATCCAAATATATTAACGAGTTTATTCGGCCACTAAGGGAAAAATTGGAAAAAGGCAATTTCAAATTTGAGATATACGGCCGCCCTAAAAGCATACATTCCATTTCCAACAAAATGAAAAAAAAGGGAGTGGACTTTGAGGAGGTGTATGACCTGTTTGCCATCCGGGTTATTTTAGACTCGCCAACCGAACGTGAAAAAGAGGATTGCTGGAAGGTATATTCAATGATCACGGATGAATATACACCTTCTCCTGAACGCCTGAGAGACTGGTTGAGCAATCCTAAATCAAACGGGTATGAGGCTCTCCATACAACCGTGATGGGCCCGCAAGGTAAATGGGTGGAAGTACAGATCCGTACTAAAAGAATGAATGAAATAGCCGAAAAGGGGCTTGCCGCCCATTGGAAATATAAAGAAGGAGCAGCTGATGAAAGCCGCTTCGATAAATGGTTCCAGCAGATTCGGGAAGTGATCACAAACCAGGAAACAGATAGCATCGACTTTCTCCAGGACTTCAAGACCAGCTTTCTTGCCGAGGAGATCTATGTATATACGCCAAAAGGCGATGTAAAAATGTTGCCGGTCAACTCAACAGCCCTGGATTTTGCATTTTCCATACATAGCGCCATCGGTGTAAAAACGATTGGCGCCAAGGTGAACCACAAATTGGTGCCGATCAGCCATAAGCTACGAAGCGGGGACCAGATAGAAATTATTACCAGTAATAAACAAAAACCATCGGAAGACTGGTTGAGTTTTGTTGTAACCGCTAAGGCAAGAGGGCGGATTAAGGATGCATTAAAAGAAGAGAAAAAGAAAATTGCGGACGAGGGAAAATATACTGTTCAGAGAAAACTGGAAGGCGTAGGCGCAGCGGTAAATCAGCACAATATTGATGAACTGGTTCATTTTTATAAGCTGCAATCGAATTTGGATCTGTTTTACCAGGTAGCTGTCAAGAATATCGACTTAAAAGAGATCAAGGATTTTAAAGTCGTAGGCGACAAAATAGAAGCTCCGCGACCTGTTAAGACGATACAGGAATTCAAACAGGAGATAAGCCCGTTTCAACAAACAGGCTCAAAGAAAGATGCTGAACTCATCATTTTTGGTGAAAGCAGTGATAGGATCGTTTATAACCTGGCTAACTGTTGTAAGCCAATACCAGGGGATGATGTGTTTGGATTTATTACAACAGGTAAAGGCTTAACTATTCATCGGACCAACTGCCCCAATGCTGCCAAATTGCTTGCTAATTACGGTCACCGGGTAGTCAAGACAAAATGGGCTAAAAACAAGGAGATCTCATTTCTTACGGGCTTAAAAATTGTCGGATTGGATGATGTTGGGGTTGTAAACAAGATTACCAGCCTTATTTCCGGTGATTTGCGTATTAATATTGCTGCCTTGACGATTGAAGCAAAGGAAGGCTTGTTCAAAGGCAACATCAAATTATATGTTCACGACCGGGAGGAATTGGAGACTTTAGTGCAAAGCCTGAAAAATTTACCCGGTATTGAGTCCGTAGAGCGATATGATACCGAGGATATACCACATGGGTGATTTTTGTTTAGAGGCGTCTGTCATTTTTAACGTTAGTAAGTAATTTCCAATTGGGTATAAATATTATCAAAGCGACGGGATTTTTTTCGGTGGCTTTTTGTTGACAGCGTATTTTTGCGCCGGCCAAAAGGCCCAGATAAAAAAATATAACCAAACCCAATTATGGTAGATGTAATACTAGGCCTCCAATGGGGCGATGAAGGAAAAGGAAAGATCGTTGATTATTTTGCTAAAGATTATGATGTTATAGCAAGGTTTCAGGGAGGTCCCAATGCCGGTCATACTTTGTATATCGCGGATAAAAAAGTTGTCTTGCACCAAATACCCTCTGGTGTGTTTCATAGTGACAAACTGAACCTGATTGGTAATGGTGTAGTGCTGGATCCGATAACGCTGAAAAGAGAATGCGAAACTGTGGCTGGTTTTGGCGTTGATCTACGCAAGACACTTTTTATTTCTGAAAGAGCGCACCTGATTTTGCCAACACATAGAGCATTGGACAAAGCTTCTGAATCATCCAAGGGTAATCAAAAAATTGGCTCGACATTGAAAGGAATAGGGCCGACCTATATGGATAAAACCGGAAGAAATGGCCTGCGTGTCGGCGACATACTGGATAAAAATTTTACAACAGCTTACATAAAGCTGAGGTTAAAGCATCAACGGTTGTTGGATAACTATGCATTTGATGAAGATATTGCGGCGTGGGAAGAAGAGTTTTTTGAAGCATTAGAATTTCTGAAAGAGCTCAATATTGTAAATGGTGAATACTTTATCAATGAGCAACTGAAAGCTGGTAAAAAAGTACTGGCTGAAGGAGCCCAGGGCAGCATGCTGGATATTGATTTTGGAACATTCCCTTTTGTTACTTCTTCTAATACCATTTCTGCCGGTGTCTGTAATGGGCTAGGCATTGCGCCGCAAAAAATTGGTGAAGTGATTGGTATAACTAAAGCTTATTGTACCCGGGTAGGCGGTGGTCCTTTCCCTACAGAGTTGGAGAATGAATTGGGTGAAGAACTGAGAAAAGCTGGAAATGAATTTGGAGCAACAACAGGTCGTCCCCGCCGTTGCGGCTGGATCGATTTGGTAGCTCTTCGTTTTGCCTGCATGATCAATGGCGTTACAAAAATTGTAATGACAAAAGCAGATGTGCTGGATGAGTTTAAGGAGCTGAATGTTTGTACGAGCTATAATATCAATGGGAAGGAAACGACGGAAATTCCTTTTCGCCTTGATAGAGTAGCTTTAGAGCCGGTGTATAAGAAATTTCCAGGTTGGGATATTCCCAGCAGCACAGCAAAAAAACTGGAAGAGCTGCCGGCAACCATGAAGTCATATATAAGTTTTATCAATGAATATTTAGGTGTGGATGTGCGATATATATCCAACGGACCTGGCCGGGACCAGATTATTTTTGTAGATTAATAGGCGCAGAATTTTTTATAAAAAAAATTTGGTCAATTAAAAAGTTCGCTGAAATTTTACACTTATAACCCTAGCTTATTATGGCATCGAAATCCGATAAGGAAAAAAAAGTTACAGGTAAAGCACCTGCAGATTCCTCTAAAGCATCAGCTAAGAAAGAGTCTTCAAAACCAAAGAAAAAAGAAGTTGAAGACGATGATGATGATGAGCTTGACGAGGATGTGGAAGAAACTACATCAAAAAAAGGTGGCAAGCCATCATCGTCTAAAAAAGGTAAAAATGATGATGACGATGATGATGACGACGACGATATTGATGAAAAAGATGATTGGGATAAGGTAGAGGAAGAGGAAAACTGGGATCCTGATTTTGCTGAGTTTGATGTGCCAAAATCCAAAGGCAAAAAAGTAACCGGCCCGTCTAAAAAAGGTGGAGTGGATGATGATGACGATTTCAAGGTAGATGAAGAATTCAAGGACATGTTCAATGATAGTGATGATTTCAGTGACGATGATGATGATTATTAATTGAATTTCGTTTCATCTGATCAAGTAAACTACTCTGACTAATTCTATATTTCAGATCACGGACTTCAGGTTATTGAAGAAAAAAGTGTTGAACTGGTTACAACAGTTCAACACTTTTTGTTTTTTGGATAATCATCAGTATCATATCCAACCTCACACTGAAGAGTGCGTGGCAGCGGTAGGTGTTAAAAACAAATTTGATGCAGGGCTGTCACCAGATCCATTAAATGATCTTCAAAATTTTATTGAGGGCTCAAAAGCAAAGTGGCTTTTCGGTCATCTCAATTATGATTTTAAGAACGTACTGACAAAAAGTATCTCTTCCCACCCGGATCATATTCGTTTCCCTGATGCTTTTTTTTTCGAACCATCTATTTTAATTCGGATTAGCGAAAAAGAAATAATCATCGGGGCGGAGGATCCGGAATTAATCTTTTCACAAATAAACAGTACTGATATCATTTCAAAGGGACTGGAAAAAGTCCAGGTCAACAGCCGGATCGGGAAGGAAGAATACCTGTCAATCATCAGGCGATTGCAACAACATATTTTGCGGGGCGATTGTTATGAAATAAATTTTTGCCAGGAGTTTTTCGCAGAGAACGTTCAAATAAATCCGGTAGAAACTTATTTAAGATTGAGCGACGTATCACCTAATCCTTTTTCCGCTTTATATCGCTTAGATGACAAATGGCTGATATGTGCCAGTCCTGAGCGTTTTTTAAAAAAGCAGGGAAAACAGATATTGTCGCAACCGATAAAAGGTACTTCTCAAAGGCGGAAGGAAAATTCGGTGAAAGATATAAAAGCAAAAGAAGAACTTTATAATAGTGCAAAAGACCGGTCTGAAAATGTAATGATCGTTGATCTGATGCGTAATGATCTCTCAAAAATATGTGAAGAAGGCTCAGTGCAGGTTGACGAACTGTATGGCATCTATTCCTTTCCACAGGTGCACCAAATGATTTCAACGATCAGCGGTCAATTAAAAAACGATATTTCATTTGCGGATATTCTCAGGGCCACATTTCCAATGGGGTCAATGACAGGAGCTCCTAAGAAAAAAGTGATTGAACTGATCGAGCTGTACGAAAAAACAAAACGGGGTATTTTTTCCGGTGCTGTTGGCTATATTAAACCTTCTGGCGATTTCGACTTCAATGTTGTGATAAGAAGTATAATGTATAATCAGTTGGATAATTATCTTTCGTTTCAAACAGGGTCAGGAATTACTTTTTATAGCGATCCGGAAAAAGAGTGGGAAGAATGCTTATTGAAAGCATCAGCTATCAAAGAAATTTTTCACACGAAATAATACAACCTAACTGGGCAAAAAATTGCCGCTAATTCCTCTTTCCGTTTACGCCAAACAAATGCAGTAACGGGAATCACCGAAGTAATAATCCGCTGACTAATCTTCACTTGTGACATTAAGTCCTGAAAGAAGTGAAACTCATTTGGGTATACAGGCAACAATTACTCAATAAAAGCTATTGGTATGATGTTTGGATAATGGGGTTATTATTAAATAGAAAAGTATGAAACAAATCAAAAATTGGCTAACTGCTACTTTGGCATTCGCCGTACTTGCCACAGGTTGTAAGAATATGAATAAAACACAGAAAGGAGCTGTAATCGGAACGGCAGGTGGCGCCGCTGCAGGTGCAGTAATTGGTAAAGCTGCCGGCAATACTGCATTAGGTGCCATTATTGGTGCAACCGTTGGAGGTGTTACAGGTGCAGTGATCGGTAGAAAAATGGATAAGCAGGCAGAAGAAATAAAGAATGAAGTGCCTGGTGCAAAAGTTGAACGGGTAGGTGAAGGGATAGTAGTGGAATTCAGCAGTGCCGTATTATTTGGATTTGATCAATCAAGCCTTTCATCAAAAGCGGAATCGACATTGGGTGATCTAATCAAAATTTTGAATAAATATCCCGATACGGACCTGGAAATCCAGGGTCACACCGATAATACCGGAACCGATAAGTATAATCAAAGTTTATCCGAAAGAAGAGCATCAACTGTTGCTAATTACCTGACCAATCATGGTATTGCTCTTGAAAGAGTAAAGACAGTAGGCTTTGGAGAAGCGGCTCCTAAATACAGCAATGATACAGAAAGTGGCAGGGCACAAAATCGCCGGGTAGAATTTTTGATCACTGCTAATGAAAAAATGAAGAGTGATGCAAAGAAAGAGGCAGGCCATTAATAATAGCATAATAGAAAGGCCAAATGATTTTTTAATCTAAAACAACACTAATGAAAACAACAAAAATTTGCGCGGTAGCAATTGCTTTATTGTTAACAACCGGCATATTTGCACAGCAAAAAACAACTTTTGGTATACGTGGCGGCGTCAATTTTCAAAATTTAAATGGAAAAGACATTAACGATGACAAAAGAGAGAATAAACTAAAAACAGGATTTAATGCCGGAGTAAATGCGGAGATACCTGTAGGAATTGATTTCTATCTACAGCCAGGAGTTTTATTTAGTACAAAAGGTGCAAAAATAGAAGACACTGATAATAAGATTAATTTATCTTATGTAGAAGTACCGGTTAATTTTATTTACAAACCAGAATTAGGGGAAGGAAGAATGATATTAGGATTTGGCCCTTATGCAGCTTTTGCAGTTGGTGGTAAATACAAACCGGAAAATGGCAATGACGTAGATATAGAATTTGGAGATCAGTATCCGGAAACAAAAAGATTTGATGCCGGGGCTAATCTTTTGGCAGGTTATGAGTTCAGTAATAAATTGTCCTTTCAACTGAACGCAGGCCTTGGATTGGTTAATATCAGTAACCGTCCTGCAGACGATTCCAAATCAACAACGAAAAATACAGGTTTCGGCGTTTCATTAGGATACCGCTTCAATTAATTTAGTCGGATTTGATGCTAATAAAAAAAGGTTGTCACAATGGCAACCTTTTTTTATTAGGTAAGAGGAATACTATTTTTTAGAAAAGGAATAGTTGATCGAAATAGTTCTTCCTTCAAAGTTTACGTTTGATCTTAAAGACAAGTTAGCATCCGAGGCCGATATAATGTTGAACTTATAACCATCTGCAATGTCTTTTGCTTTTACACCTCCGGGAAGTCTTTTATATTGTAATATCGTTTGACCATTTTCAATCCTGTACGACCAAACAATATTTCTTTCGCCTGGTGTGCAACTGTTGTTAGCGGAAGAAATTGTATAAGACCCATTTCCATTATTTGGAAAAACCCAGGTGCTGCCCTTCAGGCAATTTTCATCTCCTTCATCCAGTAAGGTTAGCTTAATATTTTGCCCCTGCGGCAGTCCATCATAAGTAATACTATTTAACACCCAGGTTCCTTTTACATCATCCCGGCTGGCCGTAGCCACTGCTTTTTTGGAGGAGGAGCAGGAAGAAGAAAGAATAATTATGCCTGCCATAAAAGGAATTGTCCATTTTAATTTGCTTTGTACCATAAGACTTGTTTTAATAAAAAATAATTCTTGACTAACACAGGAAATATTGTGCCTGATTTGGGCAGCGAAAATAAAAAACCGGTTTATCATCATAAACCGGTTTTTTACTATAAAATTTTTGAAATTATCGTGGTGTTGCAGAAGATACAGCATCAGGGTTTAGTAAAACCTGGATAGACTCTGCCAGAATATCGTTTTTCTTTGTTTTGAAAATATCCATTTTTTCGGATGGCAGCCGCAATTCATAGTTCCCATTTGACGCAATCATGTTATCAAAATCCGGATTGATCTTCTGGAAAGAAGCAAGGTCCATTTCAATGTGCTTTACAATCACGGAAGCATTATAACGTCCATTGATTGTTTGAGCAATGGAGCCAGCCAGGTCAATTTTCACCGGTGTAGTATTATTAGCCAATAAAAAATTGGCCGCTTCTTTTTTTGTGAGTGTAGTAATGCCACCTTCACCTTCCATGATATAATGCGTTGCAATAAATTTCTTCACATGCTTTCTCGACTCTGCCGGTAGATATTTTTGCAATTTCCAAAAATCACGACTGCCACTTCTTTTGATCGCCGAATTCACATTTCCTGGCCCTCCATTGTAGGCAGCAATAACTAATAGCCAATCGCCATATATTGAGAACAGGTCAGTTAAATAACGCGAAGCTGCATGCGTACTTTTATAAATATCCCGCCTTTCATCCATTTTGCGGTTGACTCTTAATCCAAGATTTCTCGCTGTGGCAGGCATCAACTGCCACGGCCCAACAGCGCCGGCCCAGGATATTGCATTTGATTTAAGATTTGACTCTATTACAGCGAGGTATTTCAGTTCTCTGGGCAGTCCGTGTTTTGCCAGGATATTATCCATCATGTCAAAATAAGGCTTACCCCAACCTTTCATCTTTTCCATGGATTTGCCAAACTTTTCCATGTAATCCTCGACAAAACTAAGCGCCAAAGGATTGAGCTGCTCAACGCTGACACCGGTTGACGGGTTTGACGTAACAAAAAGATCCTTGAAATCTTCCTTCGGATTTCTTGCAGCAATAATTTCGGCAGCCAGAGAATCTTTTAATTGAATATCAACAGTATCGGAAATGGGGAATGCAACATTTAACCGGTTCTCATTCCTGGCAAAGGCTGAAGTGGCAATAGCGACAATACAGCTAATACAAATAAATCCAAGTTGTTTTAACATCAATCACAGCGATTTAGATTACACCCTCATCCGCAACAAAAGCGGAATTCAGTCACAAATACGGTTTCGGCAGGATTATATCACTCGTCCATTTATTGCATTAGCTCGTTATTGCATTAGCTCGTTCGAGATGCGGAGCAAAGCTAATTCATTAAAGCGATTTGACATGGCTTGCACGCCAAAAGGCATGCCATTTGTGTGTCGGAAGAGGGGAAGGGAGATTGCCGGAATACCCACTAAATTAGCCATAACGGTATAGATATCAGCCAGATACATGGCAATTGGGTCATCCATTTTTTCGCCAATTTTGAATGCTGTAGAAGGCGTAGTTGGCAGGAAAATGAAGTCAAACTCATTGAAAATCAACTGAGTTTGATCAAATAACAATTTTCTAACTTTTTGAGCCCTGGTGAAGTAGGCATCATAGTAGCCAGCACTTAGTACAAAGGTGCCAAGCATGATTCGTCGTTTGACTTCCTTGCCAAAGCCGGTTGACCTCGTTTCTTTATAAAGCTCAGTAAGATCCGAATCAGGCTTATTGGCCCGGTAACCAAATTTAACACCATCGTAACGGGACAGATTGGAGGAAGCCTCAGCGGTTGTTAAGACATAATAGGCTGGGACAATATGGTCCAGCAGGTCAAATTTAACCGCCTTAACCTCATGTCCGTGATTTTTCAATTGCTCTAATAAGTCTTTGATGCGTTTCGAAATCTCAATATCCAGGCTCGGGTGATCAAGCGCCTCGGGAAAGTAGGCTATACGATACTTCTTATCACTGGTTAAATTTTTTGAATAGCTTTCAACTGGTCGATGAGAAACGGTGCTGTCGTAGTCATCAGCTCCGGCCATTATTTCAAGGGCAAGGGCAATGTCGGGAATGTTTTTTCCAAAAATGCCGATCTGGTCAAAAGATGAAGCATAAGCAATCAGCCCATAACGGGATATTCTTCCGTAGGTGGGTTTTAAACCAATAATTCCACAGAGATCAGCTGGTTGCCGCACGGACCCGCCGGTATCACTCCCCAGTGAGAGCATACAGAGGCCTGCCTGTACGGCCACTGCCGATCCGCCTGAAGATCCCCCGGGAATTTTTGTTTCGTCGAGAAAGTTTAACACTTTGCCATAAGCCGAGTTCTCATTAGTAGAGCCCATCGCAAATTCATCGCAGTTAAGGCTACCGATGATGATAGCTTCCTCTGCCAATAGCTTTTCAATCGCTGTGGCGGAGTAGATGGAAGTAAACCCTTTTAAAATTGCAGATGCGGCCGACAGCGGGTGATCTTTATAAGCGATCACATCTTTAATGCCGATAACAACGCCATGTAATTTTTTTGTTGGCTTGCCTGCTTTTCTTTGTTCGTCCAGTGCCTTTGCTTTTTCGATGGCTTCCTGTTCAAATACATGAACGAACGCATTCAAATGCCGGGTAGCATTTATCTGCTTTAAGCAATGCTCAACAGCCTGCAAACAGGAAATCTTTCCTTCCTTTAATGAGGAATGATACTGATCAATAGACGAAAACTCAAACAAAAGTGGTTACTCTTTTTTCAATGAAATAAGGGTGGATAAAGCAGGAAGATCAAGACTTTTAAGAAGCTTTAATATCGTTAGTGCTTTCTTCTATTTCTTTCTTCACATTGGTTTTGGCATCATTGAATTCACGAACACCTTTGCCAAGTCCTCTCATCAGTTCAGGAATTTTGCGGCCACCAAACAACAACAAAACGATGATCAGGATAATGATGATTTCGTTTGTACCTAACACTCCTAATAGATCTGCATGTATCATGATAGTAAAAGATTAGACTTCAAAGATAGGAAAATAGTATCGCTAAATACATAAGGTAAATAATTACAACGGGATGTTGTGGAAACGAAAAATCCCCCACGGAAGCGGAGGATTTTTATAATATGTTAATGACTTATTTCGCTGTTTCAGTCGCCATGCGTTTTTCACGAATCCTGGCACTTTTACCGCTACGTTTACGCTGATAGAAAAGCTTAGCACGACGCACATCACCTGTTTTATTCAAAATAATAGAGTCAACATTGGGAGAAGAAAATGGAAACACCCTCTCAACGCCTACACCATCAGAAATTTTACGTACAGTAAAGCTGGCAGTAAAACCGCTACCTTGTTTTTTGATGACGTCGCCTTTAAAAGACTGGATACGTTCTTTATTACCCTCAATGATTTTATAGTTTACGGTAATATTATCACCTGCCTTGAAAGCGGGGAACTCTTTCTTGCTGCTCAACTGCTCATGTACAAATGCTATGGCGTTCATGACTCTTATTTTTAAGGAGGGCAAAGGTAGGGGTCAATAGCAGATTAACCAAATTTGATCTAATCTTATTTTCAAGGCACAAGGTACAAGAAAAAAATAAGGTACAAGATTGAGGATCGGTCCTTTCTTGTACCTTGAAACTTGTGGCTTGTGGCTTAATCTTTTATCTGGCAATATTCACTGCTCTCTTTTCCCGGATAACCGTCACTTTTATCTGCCCGGGAAAAGTCATTTCAGTTTGGATCTTCTGGGCTATTTCAAAAGAAAGTTTGTCCGAGTCCCCATCCGTAACTTTTTCAGACTCAACAATAACTCTCAATTCACGTCCCGCCTGGATAGCATAAGCCTTTTCAACACCGGGATAGGTCATCGCGAGGTTTTCAAGATCCTTAATACGCTGCAGGTATTGCTGCATGATCTCTCTCCTGGCGCCGGGCCTTGCACCGCTGATGGCATCGCAGGCCTGGACAATGGGGGAGATCACATATTGCATTTCCATTTCATCATGGTGAGCTCCAATAGCATTTACAACAGCTGGGTTTTCGCCGTATTTTTCTGCGAGTTTGGCTCCTAACAAAGCATGGCTCAATTCACTTTCCTCATCCGGCACTTTTCCGATATCATGTAAAAGACCAGCACGTTTGGCGAGTTTAGGATTCAGGCCGAGTTCAGCAGCCATAGTAGCACACAAGTTGGCTGTCTCACGGCTGTGCATCAACAGGTTTTGACCATATGAAGAACGGAAACGCATCCGACCAACCATTCTAACCAGCTCTTTATGAAGACCATGGATACCCAATTCGATCACCGTTCTTTCACCGATTTCCATCACTTGTTCTTCAATCTGTTTGCGGGTTTTTTCCACCACTTCTTCAATCCGTGCAGGGTGAATCCGGCCGTCGGCCACCAGTCTTTGTAAGCTCAGACGGGCTATTTCGCGGCGGAGCGGATCAAAGCTTGAAAGTATAATAGCTTCAGGGGTATCATCTACGATCAGGTCAACGCCAGTTGCTGCTTCCAGGGCACGGATATTTCGTCCCTCACGACCAATGATCTGTCCTTTGATTTCGTCACTTTCCAGGTTGAAAACAGTGATAGAATTTTCAATTGCCTGTTCTGCGGCAGTTCGTTGTATAGTTTGAATAATGATTTTGCGGGCCTCTTTATTGGCTTTTTGTTTGGCTTCATCAATAATTTCCTGCTGCATTGCCAAAGCCTGTGTATGAGCCTCATTTTTTAGACTTTCTACCAATTGCGTTTTTGCTTCCTCTGCCGAAAGCCCCGCAATTTTCTCCAACCGGCGAATGTGTTCTTCCTGGTGTTTTTCCAGTTCGCTTCTTTTGATGTTGACCAGATCGATCTGGCGATTCAGGTTATCTTTAATGGCTTCGTTTTCCTTTACCTGTTTGTCAAGATTGATTTCTTTTTGACTGATCGACTGTTCTTTTTGACGGATACGGTTCTCGCCTTCGTTGATTTTGCGGTTGCGATCATTTACTTCTTTATCGTGAGCCGCTTTTAACTGAATAAATTTTTCTTTTACTTCCAGTTCTTTTTCCTTTCTGATGGTTTCGGCTCTTAGTTCAGCTTCTTTTAATAAATTTTTTGATTGTAATTCAGCTTCTTCTATTTTTTTCTGGGTGTTTTTAGCAAAAATGAATTTACCTGCTATGATGCCAACGATAAGTGCGGCTATACCAATTATAAGAGATATGACATTGATGTCCATGAAAATTTTGTTTAATGTATTCCAAAATCAAGTGGTTTAGTGAACCTGTTGTTGAGCTGAGTTAACAGCTTTTTTACAGGCAATAGGCGAAGATACAAAAGGGAAACTAATGCATGAAATTACAAGCATTTAGCGACTATGGTTTTAGGACTTTTTGAAGCGGGAAAAGAAGATGCTTAGAACGAATTAAATATGCAGAAGTTGGAGATTCAGTTTATTTATCACTATTTTCACTTCGAAAAATTGTAGTCTAAAAACATCCATTAAGTTTGATATGTTCTTTACAAAAATAAAATCTGTTTTGTTTGCCTTTTTAGTGGTACTTGTATTGAGTTGTTCAAAAGGCGGTAGTGACCCCAACCCGCCTACCCCTCCGGCTGAAGAGAACTTATCGATTGGAATAGATCCTGATCCCGGCGCTGAAATAGCAAAAACATTAGGTTCCAGTTATGATTTTAAAGTGCTGATAAAATCAAAAATGCCCGAAAAGGGCGTAGAGGGAACGGTTACATTTAGAAAGGAGTTTGACAATAGTCTTATATCTACTCAAAGTATCAGCGGTACAGCTTCTCCGATCAATGTTACGATTTCGAACATTGTGCTGAATGAAGTGGGCATCGTAACTATTGAATTGAAGTCAAAAAGTAAACCGGCTAATACTGCCAGCAAAACATTTAAACTGGCCAGGAAATAAATCAGCCCAACAAACTTGTTTACCCGGCCTGGCTATCCAATAATCTTTCAATAGCGCTAAGCTTATCAGTGAGGGCGTCTTGCTGAATGTCTGCTGAACCCGCTGTTTGTTGCTCAGTAGCCAGCCAGATCAATACCATAGCTATATAATCCTGCATATCTTTTCCGGCAAATTGCGTTTTATATTCAATGATCTTATCATTGATGATTTTGACCGTGCGGCGAACCACTTCCTCGTCCTGGGGATTCAGTTTTATCCGGTAATTGCGGTCGGCAATCACGATGGTGGCTGCAATTAATTGATCCATAGCTTGCTATTTTAAAAAACTGTGATTATATTAGATAACTTTTTTTAAAAATGTAATAATCCCGCCACTTTTATGAAGGCAATAAACACCAAAACTTAACCCATGTTTGCCAAAATTAGGTCATCGAATTTTATTGATGTTCTGCAATTCGAATTAATCAGCAACAAAGACAGCTTTTTCAGATGTATCCTCAAAGATGATAAGGGGAGTATTTGTGGCGTATTAGAGAGAAATATTTCACAGGATCAAAAGCAAATCAGCTGGTCAGGCTTAAATGATTTGCCTTACGGCCAATACACACTTGAATTGGTGCACGGAAAAGAAGAAATGAAGCTGAACCTGGTTAAAAGAGTTTGAACTAACGGCTCAGCATAGTAATACACCGGTCAATCTCTTTGAGATATCCATTAATTCGTTTTTCAAATTGCTTTTTATCTTCCTCAGCCATTTCCCCATTACTGTATCTCAATATTTCAACCTGCTGTTTGAGAGTATTCGAATTTTCCTTTGCTTCTGACGCTTCTTTCTTTACCATAGCCAGTTCTTCCTTCAGCGATAGGTTTTCCTTTTGTAAAACGGAATGTTGCTTTACCAGTTGCTGCACTTTATCCTGTATACGCCTGAGATGTTGTTCCGTGGTATTCACTATTATTTTTATTAAAAGTTAATAAAATAATTGCTATTACTTCCTGATCTCCGCCTGTAAATCTTTTTCTAAAGCCGTCATGATTTTATTCATCCATCCGTCGATCTCCTGGTCAGTCAATGTTTTTTCTTCATCCAAAAAGGTGAAATTAATTGCCAATGATTTTTTCCCGGCACCTAATTTTTCACTTTCAAAAATATCAAACAATTTCAAACCTTGCAGTTTGTTCAGTTTTATCTTCTGCACCGTTTTCTCTACCTCCTCATAAGCCAATTGTGATGGAACGATCATAGCCAGGTCTCTTTGCACGGCCTGGAATTTTGGAATTTGGTTAAAAGAAGGCTTGGTGGCGGCTGCAATTTTTGACAAAGCATTCCAGTTCAAATCGGCAAAGAATACCGGTTGTTTAATGTCAAAGCGGTTCAATACTTTTTTATGTACGATCGCTATCTGCAGGACCACTACTCCTTTGATCATTCCTTGCAGACCGGTTTCAAATTTTGGGTGTTGTAATGCTTCGAATGAATCGATGGTGATGCCCAACAGTTGCAAAACTTTTGCGACAACACCTTTTAATACATAAAAGTCTGAGTTGGTTGATTTGCTTCTCCAGCTATCCTCACTGTTTTTTCCCGTGATATAAAAACAAAGATGCTCCGGTTCCTTGTACTGGGCAGAGCCGCTTGTTGAATAAGTTTTACCAAATTCAAAAAAGCGCAGGTCATTATTTTTCCGGTTGAGATTATGAGCAATTGCTTCTAATCCTGTTTCCAGCATTGAAGGACGAAGGATATTTAACTCTGCACTTAGATTATTCAGCATTTTTACTGATGAATCCAGTTCTTCCTCACTGAAATAGGCCGAATTAGTGATAGAGTTGGTCATGATCTCGTAAAAGCCGAGGCCTACGAGGTAATCTGCCGTTTTTTCCTTGTACACTTCTGTTGCATAATTTTCTTCAACAGCAGGCGTAATGGTGATAGAATCAGGGATGGTCACATTATCCAGCCCATCGATACGCAAAATCTCTTCTACCAAGTCTGCAGGAAGGCTGATATCAGGCTTGTGATAGGGAACAGCAACTCTCAGTTCATCGATTCCTTCTTTTACAATTTCAAACCCAAGGCTGGTTAAGATATCTTTAATAGTATCCGGATGATAGTTTTTACCGCTTAGTTTTTTCAGGTAATGATATTTTATTGCCACCTGTGTTTTTTCCTTTTGCTGAGGATACACATCAACTATATCAGATGATATTTCGCCGCCACAAATTTCTTTGATAAGGAGGGCTGCTCTTTTTAAAACTGTTACGGTTGCAGAAATATCTGTTCCCTTCTCAAAGCGACTGGCAGCATCCGTTCTTAATCCATGGCGAAAAGATGTTTTGCGGATGGATACTGCATCGAAGCAGGCACTTTCCAGGAAAATATTTTTAGTAGAATCAGTCACTCCACTGTGCAGGCCGCCAAATACACCGGCAATACACATTCCTTCTTTTTCATTGCAGATCATCAAATCTTCAGCACTTAGTTTTCTTTCTTTTTCGTCCAGCGTTACAAACGTTGTTCCTTCAGCCAGGTTTTTAACGATCACTTTTTTACCGCTGATGGCATCTGCATCAAAAGCATGTAATGGCTGGCCGGTTTCATGCTGTATATAATTCGTAATGTCAACTATATTATTGATGGGTCGTAAACCAATAGCTTTTAATTTTTGCTGCAGCCAGGTTGGCGAAGTTTCGATGGTTACATTAGAAATGGTCACACCAGAATATCGCGGACAGGACAAAACGTTTTCCACTTTTACCCCGATAGGAAGTGAATGGTTGTCCGATTTAAAACTATTGCTGGTTGGCAATTTAGGTTTAATCGCTTTTTTATCATGGTGATTCAGGTAAGCACAAACGTCCCTCGCTACGCCCCAATGACTCATGGCATCCATGCGGTTGGGAGTTAAACCTATTTCATAGATCCAGTCTTCATAAGGCTTAAAATAGTCGGCAGCAGTAGTACCTACTTTAGCTTCGGACGGTAAAACCAGGATGCCTGCATGTGAAGTTCCCAGTCCAATTTCATCCTCGGCGCAGATCATACCATAACTTTCAACACTTCGGATCTTCGCCACCTTCATGGTCAACGGTTCGCCGTTGGCTGGATAAATAGTGGTGCCGACTGGTGCTACGACTACTTTTTGTCCGGCTGCTACATTGGGTGCGCCGCAAACTATTTGTAAGGGTGCTGTACTACCAATATTCACTGTAGTTAGTGTAAGTTTATCGGCATTGGGATGTTTTTCTGTAGTCAACACTTCACCAATCACCAGGCCTTTGAGCCCACCTTTTGCATCCTCATATTTTTCCATACTCTCCACTTCCAATCCAATCGAAGTAAGTATGCGGCTTAATCTTTCGGGTTCAATTGTCACAGGTAAATATTCACTGAGCCATTTATAAGAAATCGTCATTGTCTGCTACGTCTTTATTTGGCTGCGAAGATAAGGAAAGGCTAAAAGCATATATAAATCGTTTCTATTATCCTTTATACATTATTCGGATTTTCAAATCTCTCTAATCCTATTTGAAAATTCCTCAGCCGTTCCGCCTTATAATTTTCCCAATCAAAGCCCTTTAAAAACTCAGCTGCCGCCAATGCACCTTTGCGAAAGAGTTCAATCTTTTCCTTGTCTTCCATAAAAAAGTTGAGCCAGCTATGATCCTGCACATCGATCTGCCTGACACCAAAATTATAAGCCCTGTTCTTGGTAATAAAATCCCGGTCGAAGTTGAATCGTAGCGTTGAGAAAAGTGATTGTATATACTTTAAAAAAGTATTGTTGCTGCGATTCACTGCATCTACTATTCCATCTTGCAGGCGGATACCCAATGTAGGCATGCGGGGTACGGGATAATTAGGATTGTAAAAAACATTGATTGGGAAATTAGAAAGAGTACCACCATCGATAAACTGGGCTTTATCCGGAATATTCTTTTTTTCATTTTGCCAGTTCAAGTGTTTATCCCAAATAGCGAATGAGCTTTTGGTTCGGATATTATCCTGGCAATAAGTTTCAAAAAAAGCCGGGATCGACATGCTGGCTCTGACAAAATCACCCGGGTGAACATCTTCCTGTTTGGCCCAATAGAGGTCCCACATATTGGGAAACTCGATTTTGCGTTCGCAAACAATATCACAGGTGATAATAGTCAGCATGGGCGTATCGGGTGGATTGTTGTTGGTGCGCCGGGAGTCGGGCTTCACTGAAAGGACAGATGGTACCCGCATAAAATGCTGGTTAAATTTTGCAAGGTTATCAATACTTCCTTTTGAAGCGTCAGCTTGCACGTGATTGGAATCGATCACCTGCCTGATCCAGCGATGAAATACTTTACCCTCATTTAATCCATAGCCATTTTGGCTAAAGTGTTTGAACTTTTTTTGCAATGAATACAACCCTAGAATTGATAAGAGTAAGAGAAAACCTGCTCCAAACCCGATCCATTTGGCAACACCTGGTACAAAGAAGTTCAGGATAAAACAGCCAAATGTTAAGACGAGAAGTATGATGACAAACCATTTAATTATACGGGCAATTCGCCGAAAGAAATTCTTTTTTACCAAAAGTTTTTGTACCAGTGATTTCACCCGTTTCGTGAATTTCCAGTTGGATTCTTTTCCATCGACTAAGGAAAAGAAATCAAGACTCAGAATGTCCTTTATGATCTTCTCTACTTTTTCGTCTTCCTTGTTGCCGGTACAAGCCATCAACATAGCGTTAATAGAACCGGCACTGGTTCCTGCCAGGCTAAAAAACCTGACGCCCATTTTTTCCAACACATAAGTATAACCAACCAAAGCAACGCCCAATACGCCACCGCCCTCCTGTACAAGGTCGACATATTGATGTCCCGCTTTATCCGTTACATCTGATATCATCAATGGCTTATCCTTGAAATAAGTTTTTAATTCTGCTATAACCTGGTTGGCTCCCGATTGCTGTAAAAAATCTTCAATAGTGATTGGTTGTTTTTTTTGAGAAGTCATTGAATAAAGTTTGTGTTAAGTTACAATGGTGACAATTTACTAATGCCTGTTCGCCATTCTCTTTTTATGCACCGGTGTGCTTATCTTTTAACAGAACGGCCCGATATTTTTAACTAATTTGATGGTTGGCTTTTGGGATTGTTTGAGAATCGGTTTGTGGATAACCGCCAGCAGCCAGGTGAAAAACTAGTGTAGAAAGAAAAAGTTTTTTAAAAGAGCTTTTGAATGGAATTAGAACTTTATTTTCGCCGTCTGACTTCGGGAAAACATTCCGATAACAAAGAGGTAACATTTTCTTAAAGCAAGACTGGAATACTAGCCCTAAAGTCATTGGTGAATAAAACACTGATGGTTTAAATTTTTATCGCTATAACTGAACGATGGACCTGACGAACCTTAATAAAGACAGGAAACAGAAAAGAAGATCTTCGATAGACCTGGGAACAATGGTATATGGCAAGGTGCCGCCGCAGGCGAAGGACCTGGAAGAGGCCGTGCTGGGCGCCATTATGCTCGAGAAAAATGCTTTTGATGCGGTAATAGAAATTCTGAAACCTGAATGTTTTTATGTTGATGCACATCAGCGGATATTTAATGCCATGCAGGGCCTGGCCAACAAAAGCCAGCCGATTGATATATTAACGGTAGCCGAAGAGCTGCGCAGCCGTGAAGAGTTGGAGATGGTAGGAGGGCCTTATTATGTTACCAAGCTGACTAATGCGGTGGTATCTTCAGCCAATATTGACGCCCATGCCCGCATTATCCTGCAAAAATTTATTCAACGTGAATTGATCCGGATCAGTGGTGAGATCATCGGTGATGCTTATGAAGATTCAACCGATGTATTCGACCTGCTGGATGATGCAGAAAATAAATTGTTCCAGATCACCAATAATCACCTGCGCAAAGACTATAACTCCATTGATACGGTTTTGGTGAATACGATCAAACGGATCGAGGACCTGCGTCAACGCAACGAAGATGTAACGGGTGTGCCGAGTGGTTTCACCGGGTTGGATCGTGTTACTTATGGTTGGCAAAATACAGACCTCATTATACTCGCCGCAAGACCCGCGGTTGGTAAAACGGCTTTTGCCCTGAATCTTGCACGGAATGCCGCCATGCATCCTACAAAACCTACGGCAGTAGCTTTGTTCTCGTTGGAAATGAGTGCGGGTCAGTTGGTACAGCGTATTCTGTCTGCAGAAAGTGAAATATGGCTGGAAAAAATTGCCCGTGGTAAAATGGAAGAACATGAGATGAAACAGCTATATGCACGGGGTATTCAACGTTTGTCACAAGCTCCTTTGTTTATAGATGATACGCCGGCGCTGAATATTTTTGAATTGCGGGCTAAGTGCCGTCGCTTAAAGAATCAGCATAAGATCGGCATGATCATTATCGACTACCTGCAGCTGATGAGTGGAACAGGTGATGGCAGAGGCACAAACCGTGAGCAGGAGATCAGTAATATTTCCCGAAATCTGAAGGGCCTTGCAAAAGAACTGAATGTTCCCATCATTGCCTTGTCACAGCTAAGCCGTGCGGTTGAACAGCGTGGTTCTAAAGAAGGCAGCCGGGTACCGCAGTTGAGTGATCTTCGTGAGTCGGGTGCTATCGAACAGGACGCGGATATGGTTATGTTCCTTTACCGCCCAGAATACTATGACCTGACGCAAAGTGCCGATGGAGAAAATATTAAGGGCCTCACGGAAGTAAAAATTGCCAAGCATAGAAACGGTTCTCTTGAAACAGTAAAACTGAAAGCACTGCTGCATATTCAAAAATTTACCAACTGGGATGAAGATCCATACAGTGGTGTCGGTCTGCCGTCAGGCGGCTGGAGACCCGTGCAGGATGGAGGCGGCGGAGAAAAGTTATATATTCAAGCTGGTAGTAAGATGAATGATATACCGGCTGATGAAGACCCATTTTAATTGGGGTGAATAAATTGAAAATGTCTGGTCCATTGGGCCGGACATTTTTTATTTTTACATATGGCTTTCCCCTTTTTCTATATCGATGACTATGATCCATCTAAAAATGAGATTTTGTTAGATGAAGATACTTCCCGTCACATTATCCAGGTATTGCGAATGAAGCAGCAGGAATTAGTGAACCTGACTGACGGTAAGGGAAACTTACTTACAACATCTATCACCGATGATCATAAAAAGCACTGTGTTGTTAAGGTCCAGGAAAAAAGTTATAAACAACAAGGTCCAGGAAAAATTTCAGTAGCTATTTCTCTTCTAAAAAATGCCAACCGGTTTGAGTGGTTTTTGGAAAAAGCAACAGAGATTGGTGTCAATGAAATTATCCCTCTTATTTGCCATCGGACAGAAAAAGAAAAATTTCGTCACGATCGGTTGAAGAGTATTTTAGTCAGCGCCATGCTGCAGTCACAACAATGCTGGCTGCCTGTGCTGCATGAGCCGATTGCCTATGAATTATTATTTCGCCAGGAAGAAGTGGCAAAAGCCTCGCAAAAATTTATTGCGCATTGCATAGAAAATCAGAAAAGAAACCTGGCTGATTTGGTTAATGAGACGCTTCCTTCACAAATCATACTCATAGGCCCCGAAGGGGATTTTACTGAGCAGGAAATAGACATGGCTATTGCCCATCATTTTGATGCAGTAGCATTGGGAGAAACAAGACTCAGGGCCGAAACAGCCGGTATTGTTGCTGCTACAATTTTAAGAATGCGTTGAGATTAATGTTAATCAGTTAATTGGTTTATCAGTATCAACAACTAAATGAATTAACCAATTAACTTATAAACAGATTAACAGCAACACTACTTTGCCTGGTCGGAGTAGTTTATATCATCTCTCAATTGCGGCTCATTCAACTCTACTACCCGTTTACTGGCCATACGCTTGCGCATCACCATATTCAATAATTCTACTACAAAGGAGAAGGCCATGCCGAAGTAAATGTAATTTTTCAGGTGCAGTTGTTCTGCTGATTCGGCATCCCATCCTTCTATTACCAGGCTTAACCCGATCATGACAAGAAACGAAAGGGCCAGCATTTTTAACGTAGGATGCTTATGTATAAAAGCGGAGATCTTAGGACTAAAAGTAAACATGATGAACATGGCGATTACTACGGCTGCAATCATGATCTCAACATGTTTGGCTGTACCGCCGGCTGTAATGATGCTATCAAATGAAAATACCGCGTCAATCACCATGATCTGTGCAATCGCTTTTCCGAGCGATAATGGTTTAATATTAGCGGCGGCTACATTAGGATCTTCTCCTTCGAGTTTATGATGTATTTCCATCACGGATTTATAGATCAGGAAAATACCTCCGGCTAACATTACCAGGCTGGCGAGGTCAAAGCCTTTGCCGGAAATACTGAATACCGCTTTGCCTTTTTGTGAGAGCAGCCAGCCAAGTGCCAACAGCAACAAACTGCGTGAAATAATACCAGTGATCATCCAGATGCGCCTTGCTGTTTTTTGGGTTTTTACCGTTGGCAGGCGATTCATAATGATGCTGACGAAAATGACATTGTCGATGCCTAGTACGACTTCCAGAATAACAAGAATGAAAAAACTGATAATACTTTCACTGGTAAATAAATGTTCCATAGTTAATATACTGATTGGCTATTGTGCAAATGTGCTGATAAAATAGTTGTGGATGAATTTAGATTAACTCTTTGCAAATATTTTTTACGATGGATGGACCTTCGTAAATAAAACCCGTCCACACCTGCAGCAATGACGCTCCTGCATTTAATTTTTCTTTGGCATCTGTTCCGGTAAAAATTCCACCGGAAGCGATTACCGGCACGGATCCGCCTGTTCGTTGGTGAATATAGTTTACTAATGCCGTTGATCTTGCTTTAACCGGCAGGCCGCTAAGCCCCCCGGGCCCGATTTTCTCAATTTCTTCTGTTGAGGTTTCAAGCCCAATTCGACTGGTAGTAGTGTTATTGCAAACTAATCCATCAAGCTGTATTTCCATGGCCAAGTCCACTACATCATCTACCTGTTCCGGTGTAAGATCTGGTGCAATCTTTAACAGTATAGGCTTTGAAATCGCTTTGCCATTATTGATCATCTGCAGATGTCGTAAAATTTTTCGCAAAGATTCCTTTTCCTGCAGTTCCCGCAATCCGGGTGTATTGGGACTGCTGACATTTACCACGAAATAGTCAACATAATGATGCAGCTCTTTAAAACAAATCTCATAATCTTTCCAGGCGTCTTCATTAGGAGTGACCTTGTTTTTACCAATGTTTCCGCCAATTATTAGTTTGTTGCCGACTGCCGACTGATTCTCACTCCATTTTTTCAATCGTTCAGCTATTACTTTAACCCCATCATTGTTAAAGCCCATGCGGTTGATCAGCGCTTTATCTGCGGGCAACCGAAATAATCTTGGTTTTTCATTGCCTGCCTGTGCAAGTGGAGTCACTGTGCCAATTTCAACAAAGCCAAAACCAAGAGCTTCTAACTCTCTCAGGTACCGGGCATTTTTGTCAAAACCGGCACCCAGGCCTACCGGATTTTTAAATGCTAATCCAAAATGATGGCTTTGCAGGCTCTTATTTTTTGGTGAAAAAAGGAGTTCGATCGATTTCCGGATAAAACCTACGCTGCAAAGGAGTTTGAGGGTATTCATAGAGAAGTAATGAACCCATTCCGGATCGAAAAAAAACAGTATGCGTCGCAGAGTGTTATACATAATGGCGGCGAAGATAAATGAACTTTAAAGACAGCTTGGTGGATAAGCCAAGTCTGATTAAATTTGATATTGAAAGTTGCATAAACAACCAAATTGTTTATGGTTTATAGTTTTGAATTTATGGTTAAATAAACCGGGTAAAGCACTACAAACTACAAACCAAAAAACTTTAAACTTTTTAAACGTCTTAAACTTTTCGCTATGCAGGAAGCTTATATAGTAGCCGGTTACAGAACAGCTGTTGGTAAAACCAAACGTGGTGGTTTTCGTTTTTATCGTCCTGATGATCTGGCGGTGGAAGTGATCAAAGGAGTTATGGCTTCGGTGCCTCAATTGGATCCCAAACAGGTTGATGACGTCATTGTGGGTAATGCTGTTCCGGAGGCCGAGCAGGGATTGCAGTTTGGCCGGATCATTTCTGCCCGTGCTTTGGGGTTTGATGTACCTGGTGTGACGGTTAACCGGTATTGTGCTTCAGGTCTTGAAACAATAGCCATGGCAACTGCTAAAATTCGTACTGGTATGGCGGATTGCATCATTGCAGGTGGAACTGAGAGTATGAGCCTGGTGCCTACAGCAGGATGGAAAACTGTGCCCGCCTATTCCATTGCCAAGGATGATCCCGATTACTACCTGAGCATGGGATTGACAGCCGAAGCGGTAGCGAAAGAATACAATGTAAGCCGTGAAGACCAGGATGAGTTTTCCTATAACTCTCACCAAAAGGCGATAGCGGCGATACAAAATGGTTACTTCAAAAGTGGTATCCTGCCGATTACCGTAGAAGAGATTTACCTGGATGCAAAGGGAAAAAAGCAAAAAAGAAATTATACTGTAGATACGGATGAAGGCCCAAGGGCTGATACTTCGAGGGAAGCCCTGGCCAAATTGAAACCAGTATTTGCCGCCAATGGTGTGGTAACGGCCGGCAATTCTTCTCAAACTTCCGACGGTGCAGCCTTCGTGATCGTGATGGGAGAAAAGATGATTAATGAGCTTGGGCTGAAACCAATTGGTCGCCTGGTAGCTTGTGCCTCAGCCGGAGTGCCACCAAGAGTGATGGGCATTGGACCGGTCGCTGCCATTCCAAAAGCTTTAAAACAGACAGGGATGAATTTGGGCGATATTGATCTTGTCGAACTAAATGAAGCCTTTGCTTCGCAGGCATTAGCCGTTATTCGTGAAGTAGGGTTGGATCCTGCCAGAGTTAACATTAATGGTGGAGCCATTGCGTTGGGACACCCATTAGGTTGTACCGGAGCGAAACTCACCATCCAGGTGTTGAATGATATGAAGCGGTTAAATAAGAAATATGGAATGGTGACAGCCTGTGTAGGTGGTGGGCAGGGTATTGCAGGAGTGATTGAGAATTTATAGACACTATTCCTGTGTAGTTTAATATAGATTCAAAAGCATATCCCTGAATTCTTTTTTATTTTTCCAGGGAATCAGGTGTTGTGCCCCGGCTATCGTATCAATCGTAATTTTTTCAGCGTTTATCAGCATGGCTGTGCCATATGCAATGTTTTGAATCGGTACCCATTTGTCTTTGTCGCCGTGTATAAAATGAACCTTACAGGTTACTTTTTTAAACTCTTGTTGTAAAGGCAAGAGATCAGTTTTCAAATAGATTAGTTCGGTATTACTTGGGCCCAGTGCACCTGGAAAAAGCCAGTAGAGTGGTCTTACATTCATGATTTTTCGCCAGGTTTCTTTTTTTTCCTGCTTAGCGTCAATGGAACCTGATGCTATAATGATTGTTTCAAAAAGATTTGGATCACTTGCTGCTAACTGTATTGCAATTGGAGCTCCCAGACTATGCCCGCAGACATACATGGGTTGCTTCGTTTTCAATGATTGTAGCAGGGGTAAAATCAGTTTACACTGGTCCTGCAGATGTAGTGGCTGGCCAAAATCACTAAAACCGAATCCAGGCCTGTCAATACTTACCAGTCTAAACTTTTTTTGCAAGTCAGGATCCCACATATATTCTGCATAGTTCATTGAACTGCCCGGGCTACCGTGTAAAAAAATAAGCGAAGGCAAACTATCGGAACCGCTTATCGCATAATGTAAATGCCTTTTATCAATAATTGTATCATGAATATCCAATGGCACTTGCCGGGCGGCAAAAAGCTTGTGAGCTTTCGAATCACTCCATCGAAACTTAAATACCACGCATTGCGCTAAAACGATCCATAAGCATAAAATTAAAAGGGTATAAAGCAAAATCTTTCTCATTTAAATAGTAATCAATTTAGATGCGAAGTAGTCGTAAGCCTGGTTGCCATCGGTTTGCATTATTGCAGAGCCCACAAAAATTTTTGGCTGGCTTATTTTGTCTCCAATAGCATTTGTTTTTTCCGGGGAGTGATATTTTTCAAACTCAAAAAAATAATGTCAGCCTGGACTTATTATCCCAAAAGGTCATTTAAGTTACAATTTTATTTCAGTATCGGTTTAGCAGAAGTGCCGTTGTCCTAACTTTAATAATTTTAATCATGGAAATCACTTTTAATACCCCTGCTTTATTATTTCCGGCTATCAGTTTGTTGTTGCTGGCCTATACCAACCGGTATCTCGCTTTGGCCAACCTTATCCGAAAACTACATGATGAATATATGCGGGGCGAAAAGAATCATCTCTTGTTGAAACAGATCAGGATACTTCGCCAGCGTATTAACCTGGTGCGATACATGCAGGGAGCAGGTGTGTTTAGTTTTTTGTGTTGTGTAATTACCATGTACGGTGTGTACCAGCAATGGAGTGTGCTGATCAAATATGTATTTGCTCTAAGCCTGATCAGCTTGTTGGCATCCCTGATCATTTCACTGATTGAAATCTCAAAAAGCACCCATGCGCTGGAACTGGAATTAAGTGATATGGAAGATTTAGAAAAGTCAAACTTCTTTACGGATTTGTGGAAGGGAAAGGAACGGCCCCCTTCCGACTTCCCCCAATAGGGGAAGCCACCAATACACAATCCTCGCTTTTCGGAGATGTCGATAACAATAAATGTCTCCGGAATTGTTGAGTGGGGTATAAAGATGATGTGGTAGAGATGTAGATAGGAAAGATATGAAGCACCGCCTCCTCTCCTTGGGAGAGGAGGATGGGAGGTGAGGCCGTTTTTATAGCCTGTTCACTATTCTTAGCAATCTATGCCAATTGCCGCCATTGTAATACTCTGTTAATCCCATTTCTTTCAGGTATTGAATCGCCTGGTTGCTCCGATGACCCGACGTGCAACAAAAAACGATAGGTTTATTCATCGCCAGGATTCTTTTTGCATTGATGGGAATGCGGTCTACTGGTATATTGATAGAGTCGGGAATCTTGCCCTGGTCGTATTCTGCAGCGGACCGTACGTCGATTATCAACGCACCCCTAAATAAGGCATCTTTTATCTTACTATTACCAAGGCCTAAAAAAGAAAGGATCGACATGGAAGTATCTTAAGCCGTTAAAACTTTTGTTTTTCTTTCGCCGATCTGCTGGCGCCACATGGCATAATACAAACCTTTTTCCTCGAGCAGGCTTTCATGTGAACCTGTTTCTACTACATCGCCTTTTTCCAATACAAAAATTCTGTCGGCATGCATGATGGTGGAGAGACGGTGTGCAATCAGGATAGTAACCTGGTTGCCTTCGCGGGAAATATCACGGATGGTGTCTGTTATTTCTTCTTCGGTCAGTGAATCCAGTGCGGACGTTGCTTCGTCAAACAACAATAGTTTTGGTTTGCGGATCAATGCCCTGGCGATAGATAATCTTTGTTTTTCTCCACCGGACAATTTCAAACCACCTTCACCGATGGTAGTGTCCAATCCTTTTTCAGCCCTTGACAATAAATTTTGACAGGCAGCTTTATTTAATGCATCGAAAAGGTCATCTTCAGTCGCAGCAGGATTTACAAACATCAGGTTTTCCCGGATGGTGCCTGAAAACAATTGTGTGTCCTGGGTGACAAAGCCAATTTGTCGCCGAAGGTCTTCGAAGTTGATCTTTGTTTCATCCAGCGAGTTGTAAAGAATTTTTCCTTTTTGCGGACGATAAAGTCCCACGAGTAACTTCATCAACGTCGTTTTGCCTGAACCTGATGGTCCCACAAAGGCGATCGTTTCGCCGGTGGATACTTCAAAGCTAATATCGTTGATTGCACTTTGTTGCGCTGTTTGATGCTTGAAGCCAACATGTTCAAACTGCAGTTTACGAATGTCACCAAGGTGCATAGGATTGGCTGCCTGTGGCTCTGGTTTCTTTTGCATCAGGCTCTGAAAATTTTCCAGTGATGCCTGTGCTTCACGATAGGAGAGAATGATATTGCCGATTTCCTGCAACGGACCAAATACAAAAAAAGAAAAGATCTGCATGGTTACGATTTCGCCGGGTTGTAATTCACCCCGAAATACCAGCCACATCAGCATAAATAAAATCACCTGGCGAAGCGTATTGACAAATGTGCCCTGGATAAAACTAATACTTCGGATACGTTTTACCTTGGTCAGCTCAAGCCCGAGAATTTTGAAAGTGTTTTTGTTCAATCGACCAACTTCCTGTTGAGTAAGGCCAAGACTTTTTACCAGTTCGATATTACGGAGTGATTCGGTAGTTGCACCTGCCAAAGAGGTTGTTTGTGAAACGATTTTCTTTTGGATGACCTTTACCTTTTTACTTAACAGGTTCGAAATATAAGTGAGCAAAAAGATTCCGCCGAAATAAATGATGGGCAACCGCCAATCTTTGGTAAAGGAATAAAACGCTACAAAAGCGATTCCCACGAATACCGGAAACAATACATTAATAAAAGTGGAAATAAATTTTTCCGTATCCGTTCTTACTTTTTGCAGGATGCCCAATGTTTCACCGCTTCGCTGATCTTCAAAATCATGGTAAGGAAGCTTCATGGCGTGTTGCAATCCATCCGTAAATACAGTGGCGCCAAATTTTTGCGTAACAAGATTTAAAAAATAATCCTGGAAGGCTTTGGCGATACGACTGATCATTGCTACCGAAATCGAAGCTAGTAGCAGCCAAACTACGCCATACAAAGCCTGCTTTACAGGTTCCCCTGATGCCTTATTTACAGTGACTGTTTGTTTAGTATAAAGGAAATCGTGCCAGGAAAAGTTCTCAGTTGTTTGGTGATAAGCTGCCAGGTCAACGAGTTTTCCAAAAATGATCGGGTCAAACAGTGAAAAGCCAATATTGATACCAGCCAGCACAAGGGTCAATATTACCAACCATTTATAAGGCTTAAGATAGCGAAATAATATCTTCATAAAAGGGAAACTATATGAGCAAAAGAGAAACAACAATCAAATAGCGTACAAGTTCGTAAAAAATGACAACTTAGCAGCAGGCCGGTTCTTAGCTTATTTTACCGGTCAATAGATATCCGCAAACGGTCAAACCTCCTTTGAGCAGGGCGGCTTTGGAGACCCGGTTTTTTATATTGCAACGGGCGGCGGGGACTCTTCCCATCTCATAGGCCGCTTTTTTTAATTCCTGAATCATAAAACTGCCATAACCTTTGCGCCGGTGCTCTTCTTTTACTTCATAATAGATATCGGCGTAAGGAAAATTATAATTTAACATCAGCCCGCCGGTTGCTGCCACTTCATCCTGCTGTTTTAAAACATATTGAATATCGTTGGGGTTTGAAGAAGCCGGAATATTTTTTTGAAAAATCATACCCGGCATTTGAAAATTGGTTTCAAAATGGTCCTTAAAAAGAATGGCTTCTGCAGTTATCTCTTTTGCATGCTCGTATAACAAGCCGGTCTGCAGCAGATCATTGGTTTGACATTCGATATATGTAGCCGAAGATACTGCATGAAGTTGTTTAAAAATATCAGCGGATAGTTTCCTGTATGGTTTGATAATATAAAATTCAAATATTGTATCTCTGTCTTCCCGTTTATCTTTACCCCATATGGAGCCATACCCGATCTTTATATCATCACGTAAAAACAAGTATGTGTCAGCCCATCCATAATAATGGCATTTGTCGTGTATAAACTGGAAATTGTTTTCCTGCAGGAACATCAGCCGGAAAGATTTGATTTCTTCCAAACCTGTTTTGACAACTTCTATCTTCATAAATGCAGGCGTTTAGAAAATCTTTACAATTACATCGGCAATCTGGATTTTTCACTTTTGTCTTTTCACCTTTGACTCACCCCGCCCATCCCTCCCTGTCAAGACTTCGATATTGTATGGCTTCGGCAAGATGCTCTGGTTTTATGTTTTCACTGGATGAAAGATCGGCGATGGTTCTTGACACTTTTAATATTCTGTCGTAGGCCCTTGCCGAAAGATTTAATTTTTGCATAGCGAGTTTCAACAGGTTGGAACCTACCTGGTCGATCACACAAATCTCTCTTAACATTTTACTGCTGATTTGCGCATTGCAATAAATGCCGGGGTTGTCTTTATATCGTTCGGCCTGTTGCTCTCTTGCCTGGATAACACGGTCACGTATGGACGAAGAATTTTCCTGTGGTTTGATCGCTGACAATTCGCTGAAAGCAACAGGGGTTACTTCAACATGCAAGTCAATACGGTCAAGCAATGGCCCCGATATTTTGTTCAAATATTTTTGCACGGCCCCCGGCGGACAAGTACATTCTCTGTCGGGATGATTATAAAAACCGCAAGGGCATGGATTCATTGATGCGATCAACATAAAAGACGCAGGAAAATCAATAGCTATTTTCGCTCTTGAAATTGTCACCCTCCTTTCTTCCATTGGTTGCCGCATTACTTCTAATACTGTTCTTTTAAACTCGGGCAACTCATCTAAGAATAAAACGCCATTGTGCGCCAAAGAAATTTCACCGGGCTGCGGAATACCTCCGCCACCGACCAATGCCACGTCTGAAATAGTATGATGGGGTGAACGAAAAGGTCGTTTGGAAACCAGCGTTGAATTTTCGGGAAGCTTACCGGCTACAGAATGAATTTTTGTTGTCTCCAATGCTTCCTGTAAAGTGAGTGGCGGAAGAATAGTTGGCAGGCGTTTGGCCAGCATCGTTTTTCCGGCGCCGGGTGGCCCGATCAATATTGCATTATGTCCCCCTGCTGCTGCTATTTCCAATGCCCGTTTAATATTCTCCTGTCCTTTTACATCCGTAAAGTCAATTTCAAAATCACATTGGGAATGAAAAAACTCCTCTCTTGTGTTGATGACAACCGGTTCTAATCCTTTTTCCTCATTTTCAAAAAAATCGATCACTTCCTTTATATGCGACACGCCGTACACATGCAGATTGTTGACCATGCCGGCTTCCCGGGCATTCATTTTCGGCACGATCAAACCTTTAAATCCTTCTTTTCTTGCCTGGATGGAAATAGGTAATGCTCCTTTGATAGCCCTTACTTCACCATCGAGGCTTAGCTCACCCATGATCACATAATTGGCTAATGCTTCTTTGTTTTCTAATTGTTCAGATGCGCCAAGTATACCTAATGCAATAGGCAAATCAAAAGCAGTCCCGCTTTTTTTAATATCAGCAGGGGCGAGGTTCACTACTACTTTTGTTCTTGGAAACTGGTAGCCGTTTGTTTTAAAAGTGCTTTCTATTCTTTGCAGGCTTTCTTTCACGGCATTGTCCGGCAAGCCAACGATCATCGGGTCTTTACCCTGTGATGATAGCCAGTTTACTTCGATGGTAATTGAAGTCGCTTCCACGCCGTATACAGCACTTCCAAATGTTTTTACAAGCATTATCTGAACCGGGATTTGTAAGATTTTTAAGATTATCCGGAAATGATAACCTAAGATAATTTGTTTTTTCTGTCAATAAAATAAAAGAAATCGTTATGATTTGGGCGAATAAGTTTATGAAAGATTATTTTCCAGTGATATTCCCTTCAAACAGGAGAGCGGTTTCGGGATCAGCCTTAACGGAAGTAATTTGTCCTTTCACCGGAAGAAAAAAAGTTTCTTCCTGCTTTGAAACCTGTATCGACTTAACTGAAGAAAAGCCTGTGGCTGTTTTTAGTTGGAGGTCCAACGGAAATACAAAAGGAACTTTTTGTTGTTGCCTTATCGTCACACTTAGTTTTTTCTCTTTTGCGAGATAGTTCCAACGGATGTCAATCTTTGGAATGCTGGAAGTATATAGCCACTGATAAAAAAAAGTTTCCAAATTTTTACCCGATACTTTTTCAAACACCTGTTGCAAGTTTTTGGTGTCAGCATTCTTGCCGGCATAGTCCGCATAATACCTGCGAATGCTTTTCCAAAAAACCGAATCTCCCAATTGCCGATGCAACATATGCAATACCCAACTGCCTTTTTGGTAGCTGTTGACATTGAGTAGCTCCATATAATTTTTGGTTTCATTTACTACCGGCGCGGTATTCTTTTTAGCAAAATCAATGATCTGCAACCTGTCTTCCAGCAACATCTTGGTTGCCGTATCTGCACCATATTTGCTTTGCAGGTAAAGAATGGTCATATAAGAAGCAAAACCTTCGCTAAGCCACAGATGCGCAAAGCTTTTTTCAGTGGCCATATTACCGAACCACTGGTGTGCAATTTCGTGTGCTAATAAAGCTTCTGATTTTCGGGTGCCGGTAATGGAGTTTTCATAGTAAAAAATCGTGTTGGCATTTTCCAACCCGCCAAAAGTGGTTTTGGATTGTACGTTAGCTAATTTTTTATAGCCATATGGTCCAACATTTTTTATAAAGAAAGGAAGTATTTCATTGGCCTGTGCATAGTCATAAAAACCTTTGTCCCTGTCTTCGGGGTAAACCCAACTGTAAACAGGGATACAATTATCAACAACACCAGAAAGGTTAACCGCAAAGTCTGCAACGCCTATTACCATCACCTTGGTAGAGATTGGTACATCCTCTTTCCAATGGGTTCTTTTCTTTCCTTCTGTTAAATTGGTTTCTTCAATTTGTATACCGTTAGCTACGACCTGGTAATGTTGGGGTGCTGTTACAATAAATTCTACAGTGGCTTTATCAGCGGGATCATCTACGCAGGGTATCCAATTATGTCCCCGGTTGGGCCAGTTGTCGGCAAAGAAGCTGCGATGGCCGTATTTGTTTTTAGAGATAATGAGACCGTCGGCGGGTACGCCTTTGTAATGAATAAAAAGACTCTGCGTGTCACCTTTTAAAATAGTAGTCTGAGGTTGAATGATTAGCTTATTATTTTCCTGGCTGAATTTTGTTGATAATGAATTTGGATCATTAAAGCCAACTTCAGAAGCCATCATTCCTTTCTTGCGGCTATTTATCGTTGATAAATCAAAGGACAAAAGCTTGATATCTTCTTTTGTGGTGAAAGTAATACTAGCATTTCCATAAATACTATCATTGTTATCATTTACTTCAAGCTGGTAACGATAATGTAATACATCGATTTTGCTCTGCCCACTGGTAGCAATAAACAACAATATCAAACTGGTGGAAAAAAATAGTTTTAGCATACGGCACAAAATAAGGAAGATATTTCTCCTGCGAATCCCATTAATCACATAAACTTGCCTGCCAGCAGGCAGGTCCCGGTTCAGACTACAATTTCTCCAACATCTCCACTACCTTTTCTCTTTTGAGAATTACATATCCAATCCGGTCATTACTGATCCCTTCTTTCAGCTGGTAGCTGAACTGCAATTGGTCATTTTCTACATTCGTTTCAAAATAGCGGAAAGAAATATTGGGAAAAACTTTTAACTCCTCGCCAATTTCATATAGGTGGGTGGATAGAATAAACAGAGAGTTTTTCATCTTTATCAGCCCTTTAATCACTGTTAGCGAACATTTCATCGCATCCTGGACATTGGTGCCTTTGAATAATTCATCAATCAGTACCAGCCATTTTTTGCCATTATTAATTTTATCGATGGTATTCTTTATGCGTTGTACTTCGTTAAAGAAAAAGCTTTCACCTTTTGCAATATTATCCACTACATTAATATTACTGAGCAAGCCATCAAATAGGGTGAGTCTCATACTGGTCGCTGGCACCCCCATTCCCATGTGGGCGAGGAATACAGCTGATCCTACGGATTTGATCAAAGTGCTTTTGCCGGCCATATTGGCTCCCGTCAAAAAAAGAAAATTATGTTCGGGGCTCATTTGCAAATCATAAGCGACAGGCTTTGGAATCAAAATATGATAAAGCCCCTTCGCTTCTACCAGGGGTGCTTCCTGGTCTATAAATTCGGGAAACGAAAGTTTATAGGTCTTTACAGCAACCGCCATCGAATACCACGCATCGAGCCGACTGAAAATATCGATCAGTTCCAGTGTATTATTTTTATACCTGGTGCGGAGATAAAAGCCGAAATAAAGATTTTCCCGAATGGAGAATCGCTGGCCTCTTTCTGTTTTCGACAAAAGTTGCAACGGTTCATGTTGAATGATATGCCGGATGCGTTCTATATAGATACTGATATTGGTTGGGAGGTCAAGACCATCCAGTAATGCTACAATTTGTTTGATCCCTCTGAAAAAATCAGCAAAATGCGGAATGGAGTATTTCACCATCGAATAGTCTTCGCTGTGAAGCCATTTGTATAAAACGCTGTTGAAGGTATTGCTTCGTTCACTGATAGGGTCAAGGGAATAATCCATGAATTTGTCCATTACCAGTAAGGTGCCGTTAGTAATATCTTCGGGCCAGTCATCTACATGCTCCATTAATGTGCGGATGATCTTCTGTGTGCCGATAATTCGTTTTAAATCGCTATGCGGCTCTGTGAAAAATTTGCGTAGCCATTCCTTGCCACCACTGGTGCGGGTGAAATTCAGTTTGTGAAAAATCGAAAATTCCTCTTCCGGGTGAAAGATGGAAATGTCATTAAATGAGATATGGTCTATTTGCATGTCGGAACGCTGGTTGTTATGATTATTAAGAGTTGCCAGGCTATCGCTGTAGGTTACAGAGTACCATTTATCATAACTATCATGATTATCTGCGTTCCTGCCTAGCGTTCAAATTTTAATCTTTCGCCCTTCTTAGATTCATCCCATACCGTATTCCATACGCCATTTCCCCCGACACCGGGGTCGGGACAGGTATATACTAAATGCCCATTTACAAATGTATGGGTGACGACCGCCGGAAATTCAACACCTTCTAATGGGCTCCACCCACATTTGTATAAAATGTTTTCTTTCGACACTTTTGTTTTATTGTTTAGGTCAACGATCACCAGGTCCGCATGATAACCTTCACGGATATAGCCTCTTTCCTTTATTTGAAAACAATCGGCTACGGCATGGCTCATTTTCTGTACAATTTTTTCCAGCGATATTTTCCCCTGTTTGTGATAATGTAACATCATCAATACGGAATGCTGTACCAATGGTAGCCCGGCGTGAGCTTTCAGGTAGGGTTCATTTTTTTCTTCGATAGTATGGGGTGCATGGTCGGTGGCTATTACATCCAAACGATCATCCAGTAAAGCCTTCCACAGGGCTTCTTTATTATTCGGAGCTTTGATGGCAGGATTACATTTTATTTTGTTGCCCAGTCTTTCATAGTCGTCACTGGTAAAATGTAAATGATGTACGCAAACCTCGGCGGTTATTCTCTTTTCAGTTAATGGCAGCATATTGCTGAAAAGTTGTAATTCTTTTTCAGTGCTGATATGCAATATATGTAAACGTGTATTGTATTTTTTAGCAAGCTGGACCGCATAAAAGGAAGATTCAAAACAGGCTTCTTCGTTCCGGATCACCGGGTGATCTTTGGCCGTCAGCTCCCGGTTTTCCGCTTTTAGTTTCTCCAGGTTTTCTTTGATGATCTTTTCATCTTCGCAATGGGTAGCGATCAGCAGTTCACTTTCACTAAAGACTTTTTCGAGGGTAAGCGGATTGTCCACCAACAGATTGCCGGTAGATGAGCCCATAAATATTTTTATGCCGCAGATGTC
Organism: Terrimonas pollutisoli; assembly: GCF_029360765.1. Classification (GTDB taxonomy): domain Bacteria; phylum Bacteroidota; class Bacteroidia; order Chitinophagales; family Chitinophagaceae; genus Terrimonas_B; species Terrimonas_B pollutisoli. The sequence goes on from NZ_JARKNA010000002.1 coordinate 492,098, forward strand.
ATTCTTTTTTTCATTTGCTATTAAAGCTTCTGACGCATTTTCATTGGACGTCCCGATGTAGAAAGAATAATTGGCTAACGATGTTTGGGAAGCAATGGAATATTTATCTTCAAGCAACTGCTGTGTGAAGGCTGGCGGCAGGGTATTGGGCATTTCCATAAAACTGGTGACACCACCTGCTACGGCTGCTTTTGCTTCTGTATAGATCGTCGCCTTATGCGTTAACCCTGGTTCTCTGAAGTGAACCTGGTCATCGATAGCTCCTGGTAAAAGATACCTGCCTTCGCCATCTATTTCGATCGTTTTTGAATCAGGCGCATCGATTCGTGGCCCGATTTTTTCGATACGGCCATTTTTTATCAATACATCATTCGTTGAAATCGATCCTTCATTGACGACATGAATATTTTTAATCAGATATATTTGCATAATTTGTTAACTGTTATCCTAAACTTGTTGGAATGCAATTTAAAAAAACCCTTGTAAGACTATTTGTATTTCTTTTACCGGTTGCCGGTTGGTCTCAATCCACTTACCTGTCCCAGGGCGATAAACAAAATATCCTACTCGAAAGAATGGAGATCAAAGCAGGGACGGATTCGGTGCTTAATTTTTCCAAAACCAGGTATTTTAACCGTAACAAATATGTGATAAATGGCGTGAGAAGTTATTTGCAAAAAGTGGACTCATCTGCTTTGTCAAAAGTGGACGCTTATAATTTGCGCAGTCTCTATATGAACAATACTGAGTGGCTTACACCGGAAGAGCTCGAATTATATAAAAGCAAAAAACCTATTCTGAAAAATTTTTATACGACTCCCGCCAACCTTTACGAAGTGCATGTAAAGGATTTTGACCTCATCATTAACCCCGTTGTACAATATGTGATTTCGAAAGAAAGCGACAATGATCAATCATTGTTTTTAAATACCAGGGGGTTGACTGTAAGGGGGAAAATTGCCAATAAGATCGGGTTTTCGGCCTACCTCACCGATAACCAGGAAAGGGATCCTGCCTATGTACAGCAATGGGTAAGCGACCGGCAAGCTGTACCGGGCAATGGTTATTATAAAAGTTTTAAAGCAGCGGGCGGCCTCGACTATTTTGATGCAAGAGGATATTTTACTTTCAATGTTGCCAAATACATTGATGTAGCATTTGGCTATGATAAAAATTTTATTGGAAACGGGCATCGCAGTTTATTCCTGAGTGATTTTGGCAGTAACAATCTTTTCCTGAAGTTAAATACAAGGATATGGAAGTTCAATTATCAAAACTTGTTCATGGAGTTGCACAATGCTTATCAGCGGGGTGGCGACAAGTTGCTGGGTAAGAAGTATGCTGTAATGCATCATCTTGATATCAATATTTTGAAATGGTTAAATGTGGGTTTATTTGAAGGCGTCGTTTTTGGCCGTACTAATAAGTTCGATTTCTCTTATTTAAATCCCATCATTTTTTACCGGTCGATCGAACAACAAAACGGGAGCCAGGACAATGCGGTAGTGGGTCTCGATCTTAAAGCCAATATTGCCAAACGTTTCCAGGTATATGGACAGTTATTGCTGGATGAATTTAAACTTTCTGAGGTAAGAGCGAACCGGGGTTGGTGGGGTAACAAGTTCGGAATACAGATGGGGGCCAAATACATTGACGCCTTCAATATCAAAAATCTTGATCTGCAAATTGAGCATAACAGGATTCGACCATTCACGTATGCTCACAGGGATTCCGTAGCAAATTATACACACTATAATCAGCCTTTAGCACATCCATTGATGGCAAACTTCAAAGAGCTGATAGGTATAGCTCGTTATCAACCTGCACCTAAATGGATGGTACAAGTGAAAGGTATCATTTACCAGCAGGGAAGAGATACTGGTGCGGTAAGCTATGGAAGTAATATTTTCTTGCCTAATACACCACCTTACAGGGTGGGTGATTATGGATACAATATTGGTTCAGGATGGAAAACGAATGTGGTGTATGGGTCGCTGCTGTTATCCTATGAGTGGAAGCAAAATCTTTTCCTGGAGTTGTTTGGAGCGTATCGCAAACAGGAAACAAAAACAGCTCCGGTTACTTCAGACAATAGTACTACTGTATCGTTTGGCGTAAGATGGAATATGCATCGGAGGGAGTTTGATTTTTAGCGGCGCGGCCTCACCCTCCTTCTCCCTCTCCCAAGGAGAGGGAGTGGTGCTGTATATCTTTAATCAACTTCATAACTGCCACATCAACTTTATATCGCTAACTAGCATTTTCGAAGATTCAAATTAGAATTGACATTCCAAAAAGCGAGGTTTGTGAGTTGACTCCTTCCCTTTGGGGGAAGGCTGGGATGGGGCCGGTCTTACCCCTCAATATGCAAACTAAATACGATCATCCTCGACTGTATCTTATCAAATACACTTGAGTATTTTAAATTCGCATCACGGCTATGAATATTGTTAAGGCCGTTGCTGATCTTTAACTCGGGTGAAAGAATAAAACTGGGAAAGAAGAAGTTGAAGCCCAGGCCAAGTTCAACGCCGTAATCGAATTTTTTAATTTTTACCAGGTCTTCGGCACGTTTTGCACGGGCATTGCTGGCAAGATCTATATCACCTTTGACCCCTGTCATCATATACACCCGGAAGTTGCCGATCCGGTCGGATTGCAATTTGACCTGTACGGGGAAAGTGACCAATACCGATTCAATAGTTTTATTGATTTCGGTTTGACCGCCTTCAGGATGTTTTAACTTATAATAGATGGTGCGCTCTGTAAACATTAACTGGGGATTAAAGCGCAACTGGAAACGATCAGACAGGCGGGCAGTAGCCAGTAAGCCCAACGCAAAGCCATTTGAGTTCTTCGGTTCTGCAACATAGACGCTATCATTTTCTAAAAAACGGGAATGGAGCGAGGTTTGAAAGCGGGACATGTTAGACCCTAATGTGATTCCGAAGTAGTATGGCTTGCTATCATGATCATATTGATAGAGCTCCCGGGTTTGGGCTTGGGCAACCTGTGCAAACAACAATACTCCAGCTACGAGACATAGTTTGGTTCTTAACGTTCGGGTTTTCGTCCGGTGTAAATGCAACATATACCTAAGCTTAGCGGTTTATAACGGGTATCGGAATAACCAGTTTTATTTAAAATATCAACCAGGTTTTGCCTGTCAGGAAAAGCATTGGCCGACTCACACAAATAATCATATGCTTCCTTGTTTTGCCTGAACAACCGGGCCATTTGTGGAGCGATGACACCCATATACAAATTATAGAAACTGCGTATAGGCTGCCTTGGTTTTGAAAATTCCAGGATGACTAATTGTCCACCAGGTTTTAAAACCCTTAAAATTTCAGCCAATCCTTTTTCCAGATTTTCAAAATTGCGAATGCCAAAAGCCACCATCCCGGCATCAAACGTATTTTCCCCAAAATTTATTGTTTCGGAATCCCCTACCTGTAATTGGATTTTAGATGCAAGTCCTTCTTTTTCAATTTTCTTTCGCCCAACTTCCAGCATTTGTGGGGATATATCGATGCCTACAACCTGGGCCGGGTTAAGCATTTTGCAAGCCCGGATTGCCATATCTGCCGTGCCGGTTGCGATATCTAAAATAGTTTGGGGATTATCTTTTTTCAGCAGACAAATGGCTTTTTTGCGCCAGCCTACATCCGTACGGGCCGAGAGAAAACGGTTCATGAAATCATAACGGCCGGCGATGCGATCAAACATTTCAGCCACCTGCTCTTTCTTGGTTTTTCCCGAATCCTTAAATGGTATAATATGGTCGTGTGGTAAGGGGTTAGACATGGGGGGCAAAGGTAAGCTTAGGATTTCTCTTTTGGCAAGGGATTGGATTTTTAACAATAGTCAGCCGCAATGCCATACCATCTTTATTTCTGTTCATCCACTATCTTGCAGCCTCATGGAAATTAAAGATGCCAAATATTTAATCAGCAATGCGGATTTTAAACAGTGCCCGCCACCCGACAGGCCGGAGTATGCTTTTATAGGAAGGAGCAATGTGGGCAAGTCATCCTTGATAAATATGCTGACCAATAAAAAGACATTGGCCAAAACTTCTTCGGCACCAGGAAAAACGCAACTCATCAATCATTTTGACATTGTATCTAATGATCGTAAGAAGTGGTACCTGGTAGATCTTCCCGGCTATGGTTATGCAAAAGTGTCACAGAAAAGCCGGCGACGGTGGGAACAGATGATCGAAGGCTATATCCGTAAACGGGAAAATCTCGTTTGTCTTTTTGTTTTGGTCGATAGCCGTCATGAGCCACAAAACATCGACTATGAGTTTTTAAATGACCTCGGACGCTGGGAAATTCCTTTTGTTATCGTATTTACCAAAAGTGATAAGAATAAACCTGGCGCTACCACACGTAATGTCGAAGCATTTTTAGATGGCATGGGAGAATATTGGGAGGAGCCACCACCATATTTTATCACCTCTGCTGTTAAAAAAGATGGAAGGGACTTATTATTAAATTATATCGAAGGGTTGAATAAGGGATTTGTGATCACTGGTAATGAAAATTCGAATTAGTTTGTTTTCTATTTTATCTGTTTCTTTGCACCGAACCAGGCACCAACATGAAGAAAGTATTTAGCGAGCGCAATATTGTAGTTGTATTATTTATAGCAGCATTTGTGGTTTTTTCTTTTGCACAGGAAGACGCCAAAAAGATCGAAAGAATGCAAGGCGGAGTCGTGGTTGCCAACCCATCTATTATTTCTTCTCCCAAGCAAACCGCGGAAGTCAGTACGGTTAATAATGCTGCTTCAGTAGTAGTGAAATAGAATTTCAGCGAATTCCCAATTAATTATTTAAGCAATATTATTGAAAAGTAGGGGAGACGATTCCTTGTGCGGGGCGTGCCCCACATTTTTTTTAAACGGAGGCCGGGAGGTTTAGTTCACAACTTTATTTGCACAGCTGCTGCTGGCAAATGCTTCAGGTTTGGCTTTGAAAGCAAAACCCATTCCGAGGATATAACCCATAGCTTCTTTCAAGGCGTCATTACTTTTGAAATGCGGGTTAGTATTGATGTCAGCATGCACTTCCATGTCCACATTGTAAATGGTGAACAGGTTGCAAAGCTCATAAGCAATTTCAATGCTTTTGGCTACTTCCATCAACATTCTTTCCTTAATTGTGAATTGCTGGCGGGTTTTGTCATTGTGAATGAACATAAATCCGCCATGGCCTTCTCTTAAAAAGACAATTACTGTAGCAAATTCCGTTTCTTTCCCTTTTACCTGGGAGTCAGTTCCAATGCAAACTTTTAATTTGTAACCGGCTGCAGTTTCCCGTTTGATAGCATTTTCAACTGCGTTGGTAATCGGGAGATCAATCGTGTCGCCATTAAATTTTCTCCATCGCATATAAAAAGAGGTTTTTCTAAGTTATAGAAAAACCATCAAATAACAAAGAGTATAATGGTTATGGTTGTGTTAACGGACTTTTTTTAACTGATGATACAGCCATGGTGAGTGGCTATATCATCAGTAATAGTGGACAAGGAAGGATCAACCTTTCGCTATGTAGCGGGTGGTTTTAATAACAACATGATTCAGGTTGTTGTCATAGGTATTGGTAGCTGCAAAAGGGTTGCGAGTGAATACAGCGCAGCACAACATCTTTATTTCTTCACCTAACCTGGATATGCGCCAAAAAAGGGTAATGCGGTTTGCAAAAGAATAGAAACGATGAACCTTTGTGACCTGCCAGTAAAGCAGAAAAGATGATATGTAAGCAAGGCAATTGCCTGCAGGTAAAAGGTTGATCATGGGTATTATTAAATAAGTAGAAAATACTGCACAGGAGTAAGGCCTGTGCTGCTTATCAGAGGGGACGGTCATCAAAGATTTGAAAATTTTCTTTCAGCAGCCAAATATCAGGCGGTACAATCTTATAAATAGAGTGTTAGTACGTTGAGGCAAATCGTAAATCTTCGGCAATTATTAAATTAGTATTGGCCCGTGCTGAGCATCACCAGTGTGCAGGCTTCGAGTGGTTGAATCTTGTTTTCTTTGGCGAGCCGGATCAGTTCTTCGTTTTCGGTACCCGGGTTAAAGATGATTCTTTTCGGTTTCAAAGAAACAATATAATCATAGTACTCCTGCTGATGGATGGGATTCAGGTAAAGAGTGACGGTATCAATATCATTCACTTCCTGTTTTTCCTTTTCAATGATAACATCGCTCACCTTTGTATTCTTTCTTCCAATAGCCACAACCGGGTGGCCATAACTTCGCAACCGTTGAATGGCTAAATAACTATAACGGGATGGATTATCAGAAGCGCCTAAAACCAGGGTTTTCTTAAGTTCTTTCATGGGATAAAGCTATCCAAATATCAAGTCATTGCCAAAGCATTCAACTGCCCCCCGCGACATTTGATTGCTACTTATTCCTGGTCGAAAACCTATCAGCCTGTGTAAACCAGGCTGAATATTACACTGAGGTAAGTCCATAGAAGTGAAAACAGGATGTGAATTGTTGTTTCAAATGTTTTGCCTTTCCAAATCTTTGCTGAGTAGCCAAAGAACTGGATAAATAATCTGGCGATCCAAAATATCGCCAATCCGAGACACACACGTCTTCCTAATATTGTTTCAACAAGCTCACTCGTTGAAGTCAGACAGAGAAGTCCAATTAAAAAGACTACAAATGCTATAAAGAAAGAATGCACATACATCAATTGCCTGTTGATAATACTTAAGGAGTTGAGTTCCTGTTTCCACTTGAAGTATTTTGGAAAAATGGCGTGAATTAAAGCCAGGATAATTAAAAATATACCGATTATTTTAAGATGTAGTTCCATTGTATAATAAGAATCGTTTACGGGCTACAGTTGAAGATTGACATAAATGCTGTGAACTTGGTTTCCTTGAAAGAGGAAAAGCCTGCACGCTCAAAAGCTTTTTTCCAGACAGGGCGGGAGAAAAAGTGAGTGAAACCTACCGAGAAAGCCAGGAAATTGGGAAAGTCCCGCAAATGCTCTACCATAATTACAGTTCCACCCGGCTTACATAAGCGATGACATTCTTTTAAAAACTGAACTTTTTCCTCATTTGATCTTATCTCATGTACTGCCGACAGCAGAAAGACAATATCGGCAGTGTTATCTTTTATCGGAATAAAATTCGATACTATTTGTTGCGTATTTGGATATACCAAACTTACTTTACGGGCTCTTTTAATAGCAGGTTCCGTGTGCCGCCTGGCATTGTAAAAATCAAACACTTTTAAATCAGCATGTGGAAACTTGTTTTTGATAAGAAAGCTCGTTTCGTCAAAGCCGGCATTAATATTCACGACCAGGTTTACTTTTTCGTCATTCCTGATCAGATTTTTCAGCCAATGCAAACTGTAATAACCGGAAAAGTCATACACATAAGCTGAGACAATCAATGGCATTATGAAGCCATATAGAAAAGCTATTATAATGAGCCAAAAAAGAGTAGTGGGCCAATCAATAAAAAAAAGGCTGGTGATCACTGCAGCTAAGGCCACAAAACCTATGATATAAAAATGGCGGTTGAAGCTTAAAATATTTAAAGCGCCTTGAAATTTTCTTCTCTGTTCCATTTTTCAGTTTTGCCTTTTTTCCAATAATAGGGAACGCTTTCAATAATAAAAGCATTAGCCAATTTTATTTCCTTTAGTTCCAGATTGTCTAAAAAAGAAAAGCGATAATCGAGCACTTTCAAAGGTCTTGGGGTCCAATTTTTCCTGACTCCCTCAATGATGAGGACTTTTTTATGGGCAGGAGAATAGGTAAATGTGAATGGCAGCGGTCCGGCAAATCTTCGTGCTTCTTTCCAGTTACTAAAGGGCGATTCGTTGGGTAAAGAAGCATTCTCCTGTGAGTCTTCGATCTGTATTTTAAAGTCTGATTTCGTTGAACATATTTCTATTGTGCTGCTTTGTTTTCCCTGTTGAATGTCGGTTGTTGTATAATTGTAATGAGTAAAAAGATTGCCGAAGAGCTGCATTTTCTTTTTGTCTGTCTCAGATTTAAGAATATATAATCCTCGCAGCCTTTTACCTGCCTGGTTGGTAAACCTGACAAATACACGATACCCGATAAGAAAAAAATCATTGCCCAGAATTTTTGGAAACCCCTTAGGTCTTAAGTCCTTTGTCTGCACCATCGCCACAGCAATAAATGCCCACTTTTCATTAAAAATGTCTAACTCCAAACATTCAGGAATGAGATGTTGTATTTGCTCTTTGGGAATAGCGAAAGTCAGAACAATTGAACTTTTGAAAAAAGCTTCAACAGCAAAAGGGTGATTTTTCAGGAATGGAAACATGTGGCCTGTTGAGTTAGTTTTTTATTCGGGTGAAATTCGTTGTAGCAGATCAGTATAATAAAGGCAAAAGCAAAGATTGCATTGGCTCTTCCCCATAATAGTAAGTCGGGTGCAAGAAAAAATTCTAAAAGGTTCATTGCAGCGATTGCCAAAATTTGTGTCACTGCGCTAAGACGTTTCTGAATGCCGATTAATATCCACACAGCCATTCCAATTTCGGTAATGCCGATTAAGATCGTTAGTAGTCGTGCATGCCCACCTAAAATCCTTTCGACAATTTCCTGGTGTCTTGGTACAAGATTTAATACTTTACAGAAAAGTCCGTTAGCGATCCAAACAGTCGCAATAAAATAGTGCAACCAGTTTGGTGAAAAATGCTTTCGCATATAAACTCATTTAAAGAGCTTGACCAGGTTGCTCACAAACCAGCTTTCTTCCGCCCTGATCATTGTGTCCAATGTTTTATCGGCTTGCTTGCCCAATTTCTTAATGCCGCTAACCGTGTCCACAAAGGCTTTGACGTGTTTATCTTTTTTGTCCCCTTCCACTTCTTCCAGTTGATCCAATAATTTCAACATAGGCTCCAACTCTCTCTTTTTTCTTTCTTTCACGATCATTTTTACCACTTTCCAGATATCCTTTTCCGCAGAAAAATATTCTTTTCTCTCACCCGGCAGGATGACCCGCTCCACTAATCCCCAACTGATCAACTCACGGATATTCATGTTGACATTGCCACGGCTGATGTTTAACTCTTCCATCATGTCGTCCTGGGTAAGCGGATCGGGGCTTATTAATAGCAATGCATGAATTTGGGCCATGGTACGGTTGATGCCCCAGTTTGTACCAAATGCACCCCAACTGCTGATGAATTGTTGTTTGGCTTCTGTAAGTTTCATGAGCCAAAGCTAGGGTAAATATTTTGAATTTTCAATAATTACTGAAAATAAAATTTGTAATAGTAAGTGAACTTTACTTTATCACAAACTTTCAACCTAAATAACCCCGGATGAAAAAAGCGAAATAGAAAACGGGGCTTATCTTTCCAATAATTTTTCAACTCTTTTGTTTATACGATCATGCATAAAATTTTTTTCCGGAAAAGCCGCAATGTCGTTTTTTTCTTTTGCTGTGTTCTGGTCAGCAAGAACTCCATAGCGCAGGATGATTATTATTTTACCCGGGGTTTATCGGTTAACGGCGTTCATCGCTATGGCAGGGAAGCGCTATACCAGGACAAACTGGCCTATAAGCTTTATACGAAAACGTTGGAAACTCCTGGAGAAGGAAAATCATTGGGTGAGAAAAATGACAAAGGCGAAGAGATCAAATGGCAGCCGGTAAAAGCCGACTCGGCCAATCGCTTCCGTGGTAGAGGATTTGGCGGTGGTGGCGGCTATCTTTATTTTACTTATACCGCTGAAAAAGCAAAAACAGCTCTACTGAATATAAGCGGTAACAGCGGGGTGTTTTTTAATAGCGAGTTGCATGCAGGTGATCCATACAACTCCGGCTGGCTCTACATTCCTGTGAAATTAAAAAAAGGATTGAATGAGTTGTACGTCCGTTCAGGTGGCATGATGACGGTTAAATTAGTTTTTCCTACTCAACCTATCCAGGTAAATACCGGTGATCCTACTCTGCCTTTTATTGTTTTAGGTAACGGTAACCAGTCCTTAAAAGCAGCCGTAGTAGTGATCAACGCCTCTGCTGCTACACTGAAAAATTATGAAATCAAAAGTTTTATTGCGGGAAGAGAATTAACGACTGCCATCCCCGATATCCCGGCGATGACAACCCGCAAGGTAATATTTGAATTTAGCAGTGAAGGCATTTCAACAAAAGGTCAGCATGAATGTGTAATCCATCTGCAATACAAAGGCAAAGTTGTGGATGAAAAAAAGATTATGATCGATGCTGTAGAACCTGGCGACAAATACAGTGAAACTTTCGTGAGTGAAATTGACGGCAGCCTGCAATATTATGCGGTGACACCACAATCACCATCCGGACCGCAACAGTCATCGGCCTTGTTTTTATCGGTTCATGGTGCCGGGGTGGAAGCAATAGGACAGGCAAGGGCTTACCGGCAAAAAGACTGGGGAACATTGGTGGCTGCTACCAATCGCCGGCCCCGGGGATTTAATTGGGAAGATTGGGGTCGCCTGGATGCTTTGGAAGTGCTGAGTATTGCGAAGCAAAAGTTACAGCCGGATCCCAAACAGGTTTATCTCACCGGTCATTCGATGGGCGGTCATGGCACCTGGTTTTTAGGGGCCACTTACCCGGATAAATGGGCGGCCATTGCACCCTGTGCGGGTTATCCGACTTTAAAGGAATATGGCTCTGCCGATGGATTGATCCCCGCCAAAGGCGCTTCTGAAATGGAGCAGTTATTACTACGTGCCAGCAATCAAAGTGATGTGCCAAGGCTGGCTTCCAATTATAAATCGCTGGGTGTATATATTTTTCACGGCGACTCTGATCGTACCGTGTCGGTAAACTATGCACGACAAATGAGAAAGCTGCTAGCCGATTTTCATTCGGATATGAGTTATTATGAATACCCCGGTGGCGAACATTGGTTTGGTGATCAGAGTGTAGATTGGAAGCCGATTTTTGATTTTTTCAAATGGCATAGCATTGCGCCTGACAGCACCGTCGATAATATTGATTTTACAACAGCGAGCCCGGGTATTTCATCTTCATATCGATGGGTATCTGTTGAACAGCAGGCATATCCTTTACAATACAGCCGTATCCGGTTAAGCAGAAATAAAAGAAATAACAGCATCACAGGCTCGACAGAAAATATTCGTTTGCTAAAACTAAAGGTGGATCAATTTGGCAGTAATGCGCAAGTAAAAATCTGGCTGGACAGCTTGAATGCAATACCATACACGACCAAAACAAAGGATGATAGTATTCTTCTTGTTCGCCAGGATAATCAATGGATGATTACCGGCAAAGCTCCTGCAGAAGAAAAGGGACCGCAACGTTATGGAACTTTTAAAGAACCATTTAATCACCGGATGGTCTTTGTATATGGAACCAACGGAAATGCCGAAGAAAATAAATGGAATCTTAGCAAGGCAAAATATGATGCGGAAACCTGGTATTATCGCGGCAATGGTGCGGTGGACATTATCGCCGATAAAGAGTATTCAGCAAAATATGCTGGCAGAAATGTCATCATCTATGGCAATGCTACCACCAATAGTGTTTTCAACAAATTGTTGAGCGATTGTCCGCTAAAAATTGAACGCAATAAAGTGACCGTTGGCAATGAGAGCTGGCAGGGAGACGATCTTGCTGTGTATTTTACCTGGCCAATGAAAGGATCGGCAATTCATTCAGTAGGGGTGGTTGCCGGCACAGGATTGAAAGGTATGCAGGCTGCCAATGCAAACCAGTATTTTGCCGGCGCCAGTGGTTTTCCCGATTTTATGGTCTTTCAGTTGGACATGTTGCAACAGGGATCAAAGGCGATAAAAATGGCTGGCTTTTTTGATAATCAATGGAAACTTTCCGCTGATAATTTTATTATAAATAAATAACAATATTTCGTTCGGAAAGCAGCCAGTTAAAATTGGAGAAATATTAGTCATAATAAGTACAGCGCTATTGCCCGGCTGCTCTTAGCTTTGAATTTCGGATCAGTTTAAAAAAAAGTAATTATGAATAAAACAATTTGGGAAGGTGTTTTTCCGGCGATGCTCACGCCATTTACAGCCAATGATACTATTGATTTTGGTTTGTTTGAAAAAAATATCCAGGCACAACTTGAAGCAGGAGTGGAAGGGCTTATTTTAGGTGGTTCCCTGGGTGAAGGAAGTACCCTGGAACAGGACGAAAAAATTCAGTTGTTGATTTATGCAACGGAAACGGTCAAAAAAGAAGTTCCTGTTGTATTAACGATTGCAGAACAGGCAACCCGTGCCGCCATTAAACTGGCGCAAGAGGCGGAGAAAAACGGGGCTTCCGGTTTAATGATTCTACCACCCATGCGTTACAAAGCTGATGACAGGGAAACCGTGGAGTATTTTAAGACCATTGCAGCCAATACGTCGTTGCCGATCATGATCTACAATAACCCGGTTGACTATAAAATCGAAGTCACCCTGGATATGTTTGAGGAATTAGCAAAATGTCCCACGATTCAATATGTAAAAGAATCAACAAGGGATGTAACCAATATTACCAGGATGCGCAATCGTTTCGGTAATCGTTACAAATTGTTCTGCGGTGTCGATACGATTGTAATGGAAGAATTGATGTTGGGAGCCGATGGCATTGTAGGCGGATTAGTAGATGCCTTTCCCAAAGAGACCGTAGCTATTTATAAATTGGTAAAAGCAGAGCGTTACAAGGAAGCGTTGGATATTTATCGTTGGTTCCTGCCTTTGTTGGAATTGGACATTCATCCCAAGCTGGTACAATATATTAAGCTGGCCGCAACGCAAACCGGTCTTTGCAGCGAATATGTAAGAGCTCCAAGATTGGTGTTGCAGGGAAAAGAAAGAGAAACAGTATTAACAACGATCAACAAAGCCATTGTTTCACGTCCCGCATTGCCTGATTATTTAAAATTACAGGCTGCGGTAAATGCCTGAATCTTTTGATTCTCGTATGAAGTACTTGTCTTTTCACTTTTGCCTTTTCACTTTTGAGTTCTGTTTTTAATTATGTCGTCTAAAACTTTTTTTTGTATTGATGCTCATACCTGTGGTAACCCTGTTCGTGTTGTAGCCGGTGGTGGTCCTTTCCTGGAGGGACAGAGCATGATGGATAAGCGGCTACATTTTTTAAAGGAATATGACTGGATACGCAAGGGACTGATGTTTGAGCCACGTGGTCATGATATGATGAGCGGAAGCATCTTATATCCACCACATGATGAACAGAATGATGTTGGCGTCCTGTTCATTGAAACAAGTGGTTGCCTGCCCATGTGCGGACATGGTACTATCGGCACCGTCACCATTGCAATTGAAGAAGGATTGATTACCCCTAAAATACCGGGCAAACTGCGTTTGGAAACACCGGCAGGTTTAGTATTGGTCGAGTATCATCAGGAAGGGAAAAAGGTTAAGTCCGTTAAGCTCACGAATGTAAAATCATTTTTAGCGGCTGAAGGTCTTGAAGTAGAATGTCCTGAACTGGGAACAATAAAGGTGGATGTGGCCTATGGCGGTAATTTTTATGCGATTGTTGATCCACAGGAAAATTTTCCGGGACTTGAGAATTATAAAGCCGACCAGTTGATTGCGTGGAGCCGTGTATGCCGCGAACGTTTAAATCAAACGTATTCATTCATACATCCGGAGAATGAGCACATCAAAGGATTGAGTCATTTATTATGGACCGGTAAAACTATTTCGCCTGATGCCACCGCCCGTAATGCCGTGTTTTATGGTGATAAAGCCATTGACCGGTCGCCCTGTGGCACGGGGACATCTGCAAGAATGGCCCAATGGTTTGCTAAAGGAAAATTGAGAAAGGGTGATAAGTTTGTACACGAAAGTATTATCGGTTCGCAATTTATTGGCCGGATAGAAGAAGAAACGACTGTGGGTGATAAACCGGCCATTGTTCCGTCCATTGAAGGTTGGGCCATTGTATACGGGTATAACAATATAAAAATTGATGATGACGATCCATATGCGCATGGGTTCCAGGTGATATAAAACCCCCAACCCCTAAAGGGGCTTTAATGAGACTCCGGAACTTTCAAAACCATAATTGCAAGAAGATTGTTTGATGGTCAGGGAAATGAAAATTTCAACATTAATCGGAAGATATAAATTATAAGATTTGAAAAATGTTATTGTAATAGGCGGTGGTATCATTGGTTTGAGTGCAGCTTATTATTTACGTCAATCAGGTCACCAGGTAACGGTGATTGATAAAGGTGATCTGCTGGATAATTGTTCCTACGGCAATGCCGGTTATGTTTGTCCCAGCCATTTTATTCCGCTGGCCACACCCGGTATTGTATGGCAAGGATTGAAATGGATGTTCAATTCAAGAAGTCCTTTTTATGTACAACCTGCATTGAACAGTGCGCTGATCAACTGGGGAATAAATTTTGTAAAAAGCGCAACGAACAAACATGTTGAAAAATCAGCTGTTCCCTTACGGGATATCGCTATATTCAGTCAACTGGAATATCAATCGTGGATGAACACACCCGGTTTTGATTTTTCGTACGAGAAAAAAGGATTGCTGGAGGTGTTTCAGACGCGGCCGGTGGGAGAGCATGCCAAACACACGGTAGATAAAGCAAAAGAATTGGGACTGGATGTGGCGCTATTAAGTTATGAAGAACTGCAGGCTTTAGAACCGCATACTAAGATCAATGGTCTCGGTGCGATACACTTTAAAGGTGATGCACATTTATATCCTAATAAACTGATGACCGCTTTGCTGGATCAGTTGAAAAAAATGAACGTGAATTTTGTCAGCCAGGAAGCGGTGACGAAATTTGAAAAGAACGGCACACAAGTCAAAAAAGTGATCACAGATAAGAAGGCTTATGAGGCAGATGAGTTTGTTATTGCGACAGGGTCATGGAGCCGGGAGATAGCTGCCCTCGCCGATGCAAAAATTTCCCTAATGCCGGGACGAGGGTATTCTGTCACGCTGGAAAATTCACCTTATTATCTCAATCACCCGGCCGTGCTGATGGAAGGACGGGTAGCCATCACACCAATGGATGGTAACAAAATACGCTTCGGCGGTACGATGGAAGTCGTGCCCACCAAAACACCGCCGCGTTACAATAGGGTAGAAGGCATATTAAATGCAGTAAAAAGATTTTTACCAGAATTTGATATTGCCATGCCTTCGACTGATAAAATCTGGTATGGATACCGTCCCTGTTCGGCAGATGGATTGCCTTATATTGGTCGCATCAAAAAATATAAAAATGTAGTAGTGGCAACCGGCCATGCCATGATTGGTCTCAGTCTCGGTGCAGGTACCGGCAAGCTGGTAGGTGAATTGGTGGATGAAAAGAAAACGAGTTTGGATTTAAGTCCGTTTGAGGTGGAGAGATTTGGATAAAAGAAATTAGTATGAAATATCTTCTTTATGATAGCAAATGGATTGAATGGATTTGTAGAATTTTAATTTCTTTAAACCTGGTTATCCCTGGCTTTACTTATTCAAGTCATTTTTATCCGCTGAATGTTTTAATAATTACATTAATGGGGTTTTGGCTATACCTTTTCAAGGTCAAAATAATCTCATTGTTATTCCTGTTATTTGCTCTTTATATTAATTATGAACATTGGGGAATGCCATACAGCGAATAACTTGATTTTAGCCCCAATAAATTTTCTTTATGAACCTGTTAGTTCATTCCAAATGACATCATACACATCGGTTGCCCTTACCTGCTGATCTTTTACTTTATCAGCCACTAATACAGCATGATTTTTTTTATCTGCTTCCAGTCTTCCGTGTGATCCTTTTACCAGTGTTGCATCAAGGGGAATAACGTCCATCACATAGCGTAAGGCTAACTTTTTTCTTAATAGTTTATAGCCAGCCCTTGCTTTGGATGTCATAAATAATTCAACCGGGTCATAGCCGGGCTTTTTATGAATGTCTACCACTCTTGCATAATCGGGAGCTTTTGCATCGTCCAGCCAGAAATAATAGGTAAACCAGCTTTGTTTATCGGCAACAGCCACTAAATCGCCGGACCGTTCATGGTCGATATGATACTGTCGTTGCTCCTCTTTATCCAAAATCAACTGTACCCCGGGTACTTGTTTGATTATTTTTTTTACTTCGTCAGTCAGCGATTTATCGTTTACATAAATATGTGCCACCTGGTGATCAGCCACAGCAAATGCTTTCGAAGCACCGGCATCTAACAGTTCAAGGCCACGTTCGGTTCTTATTTGCAGCAAACCATTTTTGCGTAGCTCCCTGTTAAGATGTATTGGACGGCTCACATTCGTAATGCCATACTCCGACAGTAAAATGATCTTTGCGTTTTTAGTAGTATAATGATTCACCAATTGCTCGACTACTTTATCGATTTCAGCCAGATCTTTTGCAATAGCCGAAATATCCTGACCAAATTTTTGCAAACAATAATCCAAATGTGGCAGATAGATCAGCGTTAATGTCGGGTCATATTTTTTATCCGTATAAATCGATGCGTCGGCGATCCATTGGGTGGATGAAATATCCGTAGCCGGTCCCCAGAATTTAAATAAAGGAAATTGTCCCAGTTCTTTTTGCAATTCATCTCTTAACTCCGCCGGGTGCGAATAACAATCCGGTATTTTTCTGCCATCCGCTAAATAATTCGGCCTCGGCGTTACAGAATAATCAGCACCCGAATACATATTATACCACCAAAACATTTTGGAACAGGTAAATGAAGGATCGGCCCTTTTTGCCCGTTCCCAAATTTTTTCAGCCAGCACTAATTTGTTGGATTGCTTCCAGAATTTTATTTCACTGTCAGTCTCATCGTACCAGCCATTGCCAACTATGCCATGTTCTGCGGGCCATTTACCTGTGACAAAAGTCGATTGTACCGAAGTGGTGACGGCCGGTAGCATCGGTTCGATCGTATTCAACCCTTTTTCGGTAGTATATTTTTTTAGAAAAGGAGTATGCTCATTGATCAGCGAAGAAGACAATCCTACAATATCGATGACAACGGTTTTGTGCATGGTGAAACGGATGGTTTAAAGTTATAGGTTCATAAATTGTTACCAGTTACCTGTTGCTTGTTACTGGTAACCGGTAACATGGCGTATGCAATGCAATCAACACGGCGCTAGGAAACCTGGAGCTCTAAATTTTCCCGCACCCATTCCAATTCGCGGATGATGGAATCGGTTATAGTCAGCTTTAATGAGTCGGGTAATACTTCCCAGGTATAAGTTTCAATTTCCAGGTGATTGGTCATTCGTTGCTGCTTATGATAGTTTAATACCGTAACAATATCCTGTTGAGTTGATTGCAACACACCAAAGTTTTCTACAAAAATCGGTACATGAAAATGCGAACGCCATTCGATGGCGGAAGGGTTGGCTGCATCTTTCAACGCATCGGGCAGATCCCGGTATTTTTTAAAACTTCCATCCTGCTGCAACGCAATCACCTGGTGCAGGTAAGTGGATTCATTAAACTGTTTAAACGCATTCATTACTTCGCCTCTTTCGGCAGTCGTTGATGAAAGCCTTGCTTTCAATGCAGCACTGATCTGTATCTTACCAATGCGGATATTTTTTTGCTTCAATAAATCAATCACCTGCCGGTGATCCTCGAACCCAACCGCAAAATGACAAATATCATAACAGAGTTGAATATGCTCCTTGATTGTAGCTGTTGCTTTTTCAGTGGTCCAGTTAAATCGCTCCGTCAATAACGGCACACCGATTGGCAAAAGATAATTATCATACCATCGAATAAATTCCATCCCGGTTTCGAGCAGGCCATCGGGTTCAGGCTCTATGTCGATGTGAATGGATTCTCCCGTCTTGGTTTTAATGCTGATGAGTTCCAATACAACTTCAAGCAAACGACTTGTTGTTTCTTTAAAAATATCATCCAGTTGATCAGCATCATGCCAATGGCGATACGAAAGCGGTGAGGTAGAGATACCTCCATCGATCCCTTCAGGAAGAAGAACGGATAAAATATTGGCTAAACGAATAGTATAATCAACCCGATCTTGTGTGGACCAGTCAGGTTCATGAACTTTGTCTTTTACAACGGTATGATGAAAGTTGCCAAACGGAAAACCATTCATGGTAAAAACATAACAGTCATTGGCTTTCAGCCAATCAAGAAACGCGGAGAGATTGGTTGATTCCTGGAGATCAAGACTGGCTTTATCAGACAAGCGTAATCCGATTCCAAATGATTTTCCCCCACTGCATTTTTCTATGATCAGCGGGATATGTTTTTGCAACTCCAAAAAATGTTGTTCCCAGGTTTCGCCGGGGTGAATATTGCTGCAATAAGTCAGATGTCCGTAGTTGCTGTCCATGCCATCCTGTTTTTATTGATCCATTCACTTGATTTTTTTAAAAGCTCCGTATTCAACTCATGTACTTCTTCACCTTCGCCAATCGATTTTAAAAGCATAATCGTAAGCTGGCCGCCGAGATGTTCTCTGAATTCATTTAGCCCTGCAATCAATGGACTATTTTCATTTTCAATTTGCATCTGCGGATGTGTCAACTCGAATCCGAGTTTGCTGATCAGCCCGGTTATTCTTACACAATCCTGTTCTGTTATTTTTCCTGATACAAATGAATACACAGTATCCAATACGATACCCATTGCGACAGCCTCGCCGTGCAACACGGAAAAATTCGTCAACTGTTCCAGTTTGTGAGCACTCCAGTGACCAAAATCTAATGGCCGGGATGAACCCATTTCGAAAGGGTCGCTGCCAGCAATATGTTGCAGGTGCAATTGAGCACATCGCTTGATCAGCCATTTCATGGCGCCCATATCCCGGTTGGCCAAATTATCCGCTTGCTCTTCCAGCCATTCAAAAAAAGCGGCGTCTTTTATCAGGGCCACTTTAATAGCTTCGGAAATACCACTTCGCCAATTGCGTTCATCCAGGGAGGTCAGAAAATGAGCATCATTAAAAACTGCAGCGGGTGGAGCGAAAGTGCCAAGGAAATTTTTTTTGCCAAAAAAGTTGATCCCGTTTTTTACGCCGATACCCGAATCGTTTTGCGACAACACAGTTGTTGGAATACGGACATGACGTATACCCCGGTGAGCAACAGCAGCCGCATATCCTGCAATGTCCAATAAAGAGCCGCCGCCAATGGCAATAATATAAGAATGCCGGTCGATGCCGTATTGATTGACGGCCGCAATGATCTGATCAAAGGCTTGCTCATTATTTTTGGATTGCTCGCCGCCCGGAACGAGTATCATATTTTCTATAAGTGACAAAGACGGCAAACCGGAGAGATAAGTTTTTACTTGTGATGGCAAATCAGGATGGTGATCCACTACGCACTGGTCGAGAACAAATAATAATTTTTTTGTATTGCGTGTTGCGTGTGATAATAAATAATCACGAAGCACCGGGTTATTAGTATCGAATAGATGTTCGGTGAAGAAAACTTTGTAGTCAAAACTTACCTGGAATGATTGCTGCAAAAAATCCATATTCATCGGGCGAACTTGTATAAGAATCGGTTTAAAAATACTGTGAACCTATAAAAAAACAGATGAGATGGCAAGGCAAAAGCGAAATTAAGCATTAGCCGGTTAAAACGGGTCGTGGGAGCCTATTCGAGTTGTCGCTATATCAAGCAGATAAGAATAAACCACAGAGAACAACGAGACGCCAGGGCCGAAGGTGAACGGGGCAATCATCCTTGTGTATCGCTTGTCTTTGTGGCTCGTGGTTAAGTTTTTTTTGAAACACAAAGTCACGGAGACACAGGGACGCAGGAAAATAAAAGAAAAATCTCCCTGACTCTGTGTCCTGGTGCCTCAGTGATTCAATGATTCTATCGTACTATATTTCCTGATATGCTTTGCATTACTTAGCGGTTAAGTTTTTTTTGAAGCACAAGGGCTTCAAAAGATCAGGTAACAGCAAATATCTTCGCGAATAATATAGAAAGAGGCAGCAGGCACAGGATGACGAGTGCCCAGCCAACGGCTCCGAAAGCAGCCGCCCAGGACGCATTCATGAGGATCACAGCGATTACACCGGCTTTTACCGATTTGCGGATATTTTGGGCTACAGGGTTTTGAATGGCTTTAGCCAATGGGAGACCTATCATGCCAGCAAAAAAAAGGATAAAGCCCGCCGCATACAGTAATTGATTTTTTTCAACTGCAAACCAGCCAATAGCAGACAGGATAATCAAATAAAAAAATGCAGCCAGGTACAATGTTATCCTTTTGCCGCCATAGACTTCGTCGCGGCTGATCATCGTAATGGCGCCAATGTAAATAACAGGGAAAATGCCCAGCCACCAATATTGCATCACCGCTGTGGACAATACACTCATGCCTAATAATAAATTAAAACCTCTGCATAGTCCCATGTTGACAGGGCCAAAAAAAGAATGATGTTTGCCCCATTTATCATAAACGGTTGCCAGTATTGCTATGACAGACGCCAATAAAAAAGATAAAGAAAAGATTTGCGGATGAACGAATGCTGCAGCAATCAATGCCATAACATATAAACCGATGGCAAGTATCGTGGCATTACTTTTTTGAATAAGTCCGCTGGGTATGGGTCGTTCAGGTCTTTCCACCCGGTCAATGTCCGCATCAAACACGTCATTAAACACCACACCCCCGCCATACAGACCTACAGTGCAAATGATCAATAAGAAGACAGGAGACAAGGAAGGAATTGACCCCTCTGTACTGGCAAACCCGGCAATTACTACTCCGGCCAAAATATCAGCAACAGCAGTCACAATATTAGCAGGGCGCATTAAACGTAGATAGCCTGTTAGTTTCCGCACTTGCTGGATTTATCGGATAATGATTGAGTCTTTATCAATGCGGGGTTGCTGTCCTCCACGGAGAATGGTGTTGCCCTCGAATTTTTGGCTTTGGTCTACTCCCTGCAAACCACCAACAAAGTCGGCCTCATTGATCTGCCCGCTTTGTGCAAAGGCGGTGATAGCATTTTGATAGGTTACCATTTTGATGTCTTCATCACTGATTCCTTTTTCCTTCATCAACACAGCTGTTTTGGGTACTGCCAGCGGATCACTGATGCCCCAGTCGGCCGCCGAGTTGATCATGATCCTTTCAGTACCATATTGCTTAACGATCTCCACCATTCTTTCATTCCCCATTTTGGTAAAAGGATAAATGGTGAATGCCGCCCAGAAGCCGCGGTCCAGCACTTCTTTGACGGTTTCTTCATTGTTATGATCTACGATCACCATATAGGGATCAAGTCCATGTTCAATAGCGATGTCCATGCTGCGGGTAGTGCCTCTTTTTTTATCGCGGTGCGGCGTGTGAATTTGTACGGGCAGGCTGGCTTCTTTCGCCAGGTCCAATTGCAGGCGATAATATTTTTCTTCGGCGGCTGTCTGATCATCAAAGCCAATTTCGCCAACGCCAACAACGCCTTCTTTATAGATAAATGCCGGCAATATTTCCATCACCTGCTCAGCCAATGCTTCATTATTGGCCTCCCGTGAGTTGAGGCCAATGGTGCAATAATGTTTAATACCATATTGTGAAGATCGGAAACGTTCCCACCCAACCAGGCTGCTGTAGTAATCCCTGAAAGTCGAAACACCTGTTCGGGGTTGCCCCAGCCAAAAGGCGGGTTCAATCAATGCTACTACACCTGCATCGGCCATGGCCTGGTAGTCATCCGTAGTACGGGAAGTCATGTGAACATGAGGATCAAAAAATTTCATGCCCTTTATTTTATCCAGCATCAGTGGCAAATGACTCCCTGGCTGAAGATCTTTTTCGGTGATATTATTGCAACACATATGCTGTCGGTTTGAAGGTAAAAGGATAAAGGTTTTTAACTGGGTTGTAAGGTCAATTTATCGGCAAGCTTGTCCCAGCTTACCTGCCCACTGGCAATTTTTAGTTTTAAATCGGCATGTTGATCCAATAATTCTTTAGCCGGGGCATAGTTACTATTATGACAGGCTAATGCGGCCGCTTCCTGTTCCAACGGCTCATTCGATTGAAAGGCTCGTTGCATACCAGGGAATTTTTTTTCATCGATAAAAGGACCCACACATCTCCAAAGTTGAGGATTCACCGCTCTACCCGCTGCACGGCGTTCGCTGGCATAATCGGATAGCATCGAAGCCAGTTCAGGATTGGCCCGCTGATCAAGTCCGATTATTTGATGAATTGGTTTTTCAGTAAAAAAAGCTTTCATCACCAATTGATTCCAGGCGGCTTCACTTAATTGCTCTGAAGGATAGGGGTTATTGCAAATGATCGCTTCCAATACGGAACCGATATTGCTCCTGATGCCTTCGGCGCAACGATTTTTCCAACTTTCGGGATAATGAAGAACGGGTAAGGATGAATACAACGCTACCAACTCATTCATTTCGGCGGCTAAAAAAAGATTTTCGATCGTGTCAATGTAAGTCTCTTTATTAGTGGGGTCAAGATGAAGCAAAAGCCAAACACGGCATAGCCTGTCGATTGTCCAATGATTGATAGAAAAATGGGGCCGGGCGGAATGAAGTTCTTGTTCTTGCTGCTCAGTAAAATGTGTCAACTGGTGGCCCGTTTTGCGGGGCATGGCGACAAAGGCGGTTATTTTTTGCCGGGCAGGTGTTTCTGAAATTGCTTTCTCCAGCCAGCTCCACGCATCGGGTGCTACATTTTCACGGATAATAGCCGCCAGGATGTTTTTAACTTTTTCAGGGTGATGGTGATCCATTATAGGTTATATTTCGTCACCTCTAATCAAAATGGATTAAGGGGCAAATTGCCTGGACGAAATTAGTCGCTAATCTGCGGATTGGCAAATCACCCCAATATGATGTTGCTTAACGTTGCGCCTGATATTGCTGCAAAAATGGATTTGTTATTATTGCTCAATTAAATAAAAGATAATATAAACGCTGCTGGTTCTTAAAAGGTAGAGAGCTTATTTTTTTAACCCAACCTTATGTCCACTGACAGCGAAATAAAGGATGTATAAATAGCAAGGCAATACAGTGACAAAATAGGAGAGTTGAAAGTCAAGGTGAAGATTGTCTTTCAAAAAGGCGTAGATCAACGGCCAAATGGCTCCGCCGGCGATACCCATGATCATGATGGCTGAACCAGTTTTAGTGAACTTTCCCAGGTGACTTATGCCAAGCGGGAAAATGGCGGGCCACATCAGGGAATTTGCCAATCCCAGCAAGGCGATAAACGTAACAGAAGCATAGCCACTGGTAAAATAAGCTGCAATGGTAAAAATGATACCCAGTATGGCACATATTCTCAGTGCTTTTTGCTGCGAAATATATTTTGGGATGGTAATGATGCCGGCAACATAGCCGATCAGCATACCGGATAGCGTTAATGCTGTAAAAAATTTAGCGATATCCGGGCTTATGCCTAATGCCTTGCCATATACTCCAATAATATCACCAGCCATCACTTCTGCCGCTACATACACGAATATGCAAAAGGCACCCAGGAACAAATGAGGAAACTGGAAAATACTTTTATGATGAATAATTTCCCCGCTTGTTTCATCCTTTACGTCTTCTTCTACTTGTACTTCGGGTAGATGACTGAATTTTATCACCAATGCAAATAAGCAGAATATAATGGCAAGGGAAATATAAGGTGTGTTTACACGGCCCAACACTTCCTGCAACAATTGTTCTTTTTCAATACCCGTTGTCGCTTCAATTTGTTTCTCGATAGCCGTTGCATTCTTCAGGAACAAAGTACCCATTATTACAGGAACAATAATACCCGCCGTCTTATTACAAATTCCGGCAATGCTGATACGTTTGGCTGCGCTTTCAATAGGTCCAATGATTGTCAAATAAGGATTAGATGCTGTTTGCAACAGGGCCAAGGCGGAACCTTGAATAAATATTCCGGTTAGAAATAAAGGAAATGAGTTCGTTTTTGCAGCTGGAACGAAGAGCAATGAACCCAGGCCTAAAACCAATAGCCCTGTTACGAGTCCATTCTTAAATCCTATCTTTTTTAATATCCACGACGAAGGCAATGCTAAAAAGAAATAAGCCATGTAAGAAGAAAAAGTAACAAAGAAGGCCTGGAAGTCAGATAACCCGAAAGACAGCTTAAAAAAAGGAATTAATGTTCCATTGGCCCATGTAACAAACCCAAAGATGAAGAACAATGCACAAATGAAGAACATCGGCATCACGTAACTTTCTTTTTTAGGCAGGGCGAGGGTAGCTGTTTGTTGCTGCATGCAGGTATTGATTTTAAAGTCCTCAAAATAGTGAAATTGATTTATAACGCAGCGGTCAACCGTTTGCATGAGTTTTTCAATAATCAATTAATAAATTCGGAGAGGATTAACTTTACCGGATGCTATTGAACAGAATTAGTCGTTTGGCAGGGATGGGTGCGGTGTTAGTCTTTTTTTCCTGTAATAACCAGGCAGCCCCCGAACAGGAAACTGTAAAAGAAGATTCAGCTATTTCCTGTATGAAAACACCGGCAAGGTTTGCTGTGGATAGCCTTGCTGCCATTCGGCCCAGCGGTGATACATCGACCGCAGGGATGAAATATATACCAGGTGGATCATTTATGATGGGAGGCGATAACGAACAGGCCAGTTCAGATGAGTATCCAAAACATACTGTGCAGGTGCGACCTTTCTGGATGGATGAAACAGAAGTGACCAATGCGCAGTTTCAAAAATTCGTAGAGGCGACTGGCTACGTTACTACTGCTGAACAAAAACCTGACTGGGAGGAATTAAAAAAAACAGTACCACCCGGCACTCCCAAACCACCTGATAGTGTCTTAGTGGCTGCTTCGTTGGTGTTCAGGCAAACAGACCGTGAAGTGAATCTTCATGACTATAATCAATGGTGGAGTTGGGTAGCAGGTGCTAACTGGAAACATCCACAGGGGCCGGGTAGTTCGATAAAAGGAAAGGAAAATTACCCCGTGGTCCAGGTGAGCTGGTATGATGCTATGGCTTATTGTAAATGGGCCGGTAAAAGATTGCCGACAGAAGCCGAATGGGAGTTTGCAGCCAGGGGTGGTTTAGTCAATAATATTTATCCCTGGGGAAACGAACCTGTAAATACAGGAAAACCAAAAGCCAATAGCTGGGAAGGAAAATTTCCTTATTTGAATGAAATGAAAGATGGATACATGACTGCGGCGCCTGTCAAATCATTTGCAGCAAATGGCTATCAATTATACGATATCGCCGGCAATGTATGGGAATGGTGCAGTGACTGGTACGATGCTGCGTATTATTTAAGTTCCGGTAAAGCAACAGCTGTTAATCCACCGGGTCCCGATAAAAGTAACGATCCGGAAGATCTTTATACACCCAAGAAAAGTTTACGCGGCGGCAGCTTTTTATGTAACGACAGTTACTGCAGCGGATACCGCGTGGCACGTCGTATGAAAAGCAGTCCTGATACAGGATTGGAGCATACGGGATTTCGTTGTGTGAAAGATGTAAAAAACTGACCGCCGGGGGTATTGATTTTTAGGTAAATTGTAAATAATGTGTTGTAATGGATAAACTACCTACCATCAAAGAAATTGCGAAGAAGCTGAATGTCTCCGTGTCTACTGTTTCCAGGGCATTAAGCAATCATCCCCGTATTGGCTTATCTACCCGGGAACGGGTACAACAGTTGGCCAAGGAAATGAATTATGAGCCTAATGCCCAGGCTATTTTTTTTAAACAAAAGAAAACACATGTCATTGGCGTGATCGTTCCTTTTATCCGTGAAGATTTTTTTTCGGAAGCCATTAGTGGTATTGAAGCAGCAGCCATGGAACATGAATACACCATACTGTTTGGTCAAAGCTTTGATGATCCCGAAAGAGAAAAAAAGGTGGTTGATGCCATGAAAAAGCAACGGGTGGATGGGTTGATCATTTCCTTATCCAAGCAAACCAATAAATATGATCACCTGCAGGCATTGGATAAATATGATATTCCCGTTGTCTATTTTGACCGGGTACCCACATTTGAAAATGCGCATAAAGTGTATTGCAACTTATACAAAGGGACGGTGGAAATGGTGAACTGGTTATTCAATAAAGGGTATCGTCGCATTGCTTTTATCAATGGGCCTGATAAGTTACAGGCAAGTAAAGAGCGGCTAAATGGATACATTGAAGGCGTGTCTAAACAGAAGTTGAAAGTGGATATGCAATTGGTAGAAAAGACCGATCTGTCGAAAGAAAGTACTCATGCTGCTATGAAAAAATTATTGGCCTTAAAAAACCCTCCCAATGCAATCATCACTTTCAATGATTATGTGCATATGGATGCGGTGCAGTATGCCCAGAAAAATGATATCCGGGTGAACAAGGACATCGTTTTTGTGAGCTATGCCAATCTACCGATAACCAATTATACGGCCTTTCCACCCATAGCATCGATAGAGCAATACCCGTATGGACAAGGTGAAAAAGCAATGAATCTTTTGATCAATATCCTTAGCAACAAAACTGCAGACAAGGAAGGAGAAAAAACATTTTTTAAAGAAGAAATGGATGTAACATTGGTGTTACACACTGTTACGTCAGCATGAATGGTCAAATCTGAATCGTTAACTAATTCAATTGAATAAATGAAAAAATTACTAACTCTCCTGTTTCTTGTTATTGCTGTAGGTGTTATGGCGCAGAAAAAAAATAAATATGGTAAATGGATAAAACTTTTCAATGGAAAAGATCTGAAAGACTGGACGGTAAAGATCAAGGATCACCCGGTAAATGATAATTTCGGAAATACCTTCCGGGTGGAAAATGCTGTGATCAAAGTAAGTTATGATCAGTATGGCGGTCAGTTCAAAGAGCAGTTTGGTCATATGTTTTATAAAAAGAAATTTTCAGCTTACCTGCTGGAGGTTGAATACCGGTTTACCGGCAACCAAATCGCCGACGGACCCGGCTGGGCATTTCGCAATAGTGGACTGATGCTGCAGGGGCAATCACCCGAAACCATGGCGGTTGACCAGGATTTTCCTATCTCCCTGGAAGCACAATTGCTGGGCGGTAATGGTAAAGACGAACGTACCACTAATAACCTTTGCACTCCCGGTACCAATGTGTTCATGAATGGCAAACTATTTACACCACATTGCGTGAACTCCAAATCAAAAACATTTCATGGTGATCAATGGGTGAGGGCACAAGTGTTGGTATTGGGTGATTCAATCGTGAAGCATATCGTCGAAACGGATACCGTACTGGTGTATGAGAAGCCGCAATATGATGAAAGAGACAAATGGGTAAAGCAAGCCGGGCTTAAAGGTGGTGAATTAATTAAAGAAGGAACCATCTCGCTACAAAGCGAAAGTCATCCTGTAGAGTTTCGTAAAGTGCAATTGTTTGACCTCTCAAAATATATGAATAAACCAGCTACATTAAACAAGGTATTGGCTACGCTTAGTAAAAGAACTCTTCAATAGTCTTTTTTCTCTTCCCGATTTCCAGGTACAAAGATTGCGCAAACGGTTGTACATGCGGTTCAACCGTTTGCACTGTTTGCGGATACAGATAGCAGCTGTTTACAGGTTTGAAAAAAACATATTTTTAAAAAAGCGGAGCTGTTCTGCTTGAGTAATCTGCTGCTATTATAAATGAGAAATGCCTGTATCAATACGGACACAGAGTTGTTGCTGCAATTGCAACAGCACGATGAACAAGCGCTGGCTATCCTGATGCGGGCACATTATCGTTCTTTGTATAACTATGCCAGTCGTTTTATCCAGGACGAAGCGGTTATCAAAGACGCCATACAGGAAGTTTTTATCAGCCTTTGGCAACGTCGTGAATCCGCCTCCTCTATTTTATCATTGCCGTTTTATTTATTGGGTGCTGTGAAAAATAAAGTGCTGAAAACGTTGCAGCGGGATAACAGGAGAAGTGAAGCTCTTGTAGCGGATGTGCAATATGAATTTGCATCAGAATTCCCGGTGGAAAAAAATATCATTGACAAACAATTGGCGGAAGAAAATGCACAACGTTTAAAGTCAGTGGTCTCCAACCTTTCGGCCCGCCAAAGAGAAATCATCTATCTTAAATTTTACCAGCAATTAGATCACGGCCAGATTGCAGCGTTGATGAACATCAGCCAGCAATCTGTTTATAACCTGCTGCATGAAACCATCCAGAAACTAAAAAAGTGCTGGCAATCCGAGTTGTTGATGACGGTATCTTAAAATATTTCTTTCCCTGTTTTGTAATCTTTCTTTTCAGTGCATGATGTTTTTGTCAAACGTTTGCACAATATTTTATAAAAACTTAATAAAGACCAGTAGTTTTTTTTGAAACCGGGTACTTATAAATGAGTAACTGACCGGAATGAAAAATTATAAGCTTTACACAGTATCGGATTTTGTTCTTGACGAAGATTTTATTCAATGGGTATATACCGGCAGGAATGATCAGTCCTGGAATGCGTGGCTTATGCAAAACCCTGATAAAGCACTGACAGTAGCCGAAGCGAAACAAATAGTGCAATCATTAAAGTTAACGCCGGCATCCGTTTCAGAAAACGAGCTGGATGAAGAGGTTCATAAACTTTTAAACAATATTCACGCCGGGCAGGCTGTGGTGCGACCTATCAAGTCTTCAAAAAAATGGTGGTGGTTGGCAGCAGCAGTTGTTATCCTGGCAGGACTCGGCATTTGGAGTAGCAGCCTTATCAATAAAAAATCGGCGGCTGAAAAATTCAGCTATACGGAAGTAATTCCCAGGCTTCAACTTATCGAACAGGTAAACACTTCGGCCAAATCGATCCACATTTTGTTACCCGACAGCAGCACGGTTGAACTGTCACCTCAAAGCAGGTTGAGCTATTCCAATGATTTTAAGGATTCCGCAAACAGGGATGTGTACCTATTGGGCGAAGCTTTTTTTAGTGTGACCAAAGATGCCAACAAACCTTTCCGTGTTTTTGCCAACGGGATTGTTACAAAAGTATTAGGCACCAGTTTTACCGTACGGTCATTTGAAAAAGAACAAGCCATAAAGGTCACTGTGAGAACGGGGAAAGTAAGAGTATATCCGCAAACGGAAGAGTCCGAAAAGACAGGGGGCAATGCCGTATACCCTGACGATATCTTACTCACACCCAACCAGGAGGCCATCTTCGAAAAAGAGCAAAAGAAATTTCAAAAGAAAATATTGGAAAAGCCGGTGATTATTGATCCGGGTATTTCACTTCATTCCATGATCTATGAAGAAACACCTGTGATGAAGGTGTTAGAGGAGTTTAAAAAAGCCTATGGTATCAGCATCGTTTACGATGAAGATTCTTTAAGGACCTGCACTATTACCGCCGACCTCACCGATGAGTCATTGTATTCAAGACTCGACCTGATCTGTAAAGCCATTGATGCCAACTATGAAATCATCAATTCTGAAGTTTTTATCCGGGCCAAAGGCTGCCGGTAAATGACGAAACCAATTATTAACTCAAATAAAACTGCCATGAGAAATAGTAAAGAAAATAACAGTACCTGAAAAAGAAAAACCGGCACTGCTGCGAACAGTACCGGTCTTTAAAGTCAGCCCCTGCTGCGAGTAGTAAACGAGCCGGAGGCCTTTCTTGTTCAACAATATTGTCAAACAAAAAACCTGATAAAGTTATGCAAAAAAAACACCGCCTTCAGCGGTTCATCTGCACGTGTATGAGGATTGGGTTACTACCACTTGTATTGATTGCCGGCTTTGCCGGAATCTCTTATGCCAACCCCGCGGGAGGGCAGGAAATACTTGAAAGAAGGATCACTCTTTCCGCCGACCAGGTAGAGGTCAAATCTATACTGGAACAAATAAGCCGTAAAGCGGATGTGAAATTTGTGTACAGTGCTCAAAAGATACCCGCACGCCAAATAGCATCCTGTTCGGCTGAGGATGAAAAATTGGGGGCGATTTTAAACCGCTTGCTCCTTCCTTTTAATGTAGTGTACGAAGTGAAGGGCAATAAGATCGTATTAAGAACGAAGCAGGAGGAGATAAAGGAAATAAGTAGTAATGGACTGGCTGTTGCAAATGAAACTCCTGTAAGTCAACGACCCATAACTGGTAAAATAACCGACGAAAATGGTCAGCCGCTTTCGGGGGTAAGTATAAAAATAAAAGGAGCCAGTGCCGGCACTTCTACAAATTCAGATGGCGAATTTTCATTGGACATTCCTGAAAATGCAACCCTTGTAGTTTCTTATGTGGGATATGAAACAAAAGAAGTAAAAGCCCAAAAACTCGAAACTATTGCTGTTAGGCTTTTGCCTGCGGCCAGCAATAAGTTGAATGAGGTAGTGGTGGTGGGCTATCAAAGACAATCATTAAAAAAGACAACCAGTTCTGTACAGATTGTTTCCGGTAAGGCGATCGAAAACCTTCCTGCGCCGAGCTTTGATCAGCTTCTTCAGGGAAAAGTTTCAGGGATAAACATTCAAAATTTTACAGGTGAGCCTGGCGTAAGGAACACATTTACTATTCGGGGCAACTCCACCATTGCTACCGATCTTAATGCGGATGGGCTTGATGAAGCCAGAACGATGAGCACGCCTTTATATGTAATTGATGGCATCCCTGTATCAGTTACCGACCTGGAAGGAATCGGGTCAACAGGAAATAACTTCCTAGCTGGTATTAATGTAAATGATATAGAAAGCCTCACCGTACAAAAAGATGCTGCTGCTACTGCTGTATGGGGATCCCGGGGTGCCAATGGTGTTGTGGTAATTAAAACTAAAAGAGGACGTTCCAAAACTCCTGAAGTAAGAGCATCATATTATAGAGGACTTACCGAAAAGCCCAAATTATTGCCCACTACTATTGGTGCGGAAGAGCGTCGTCAGAAAATGGACCTGATAAATGAGTATTCTACTTATGCGCAAATGGGAAGCCTTCCTCAAATATTGACTGATAGCCTAAATCCTGCTTTTAATAATGCTACTGACTGGCAGGATCTTTTTTATCAATCAGGCAAAATCGATAATATCGATTTGAATGTTTCATCAGGAACCGAAACAGTAAACTACAGGCTGGGGGCTAACTACTATGACGAGAGCGGCATTGTTAGGAATACAGGGTTCAAAAGATTTTCATTGCGTGGCAATTTTGATTTTAAAATAAATTCAAAACTGAATGTCAATCTGAACGTATCTGCTTCAAGACTGGATAGAAAAAGAGGATTGGGCCGTGGCAGAAATGAGATTTTACCCATCAATGTGGGCCAGATGCCCGCATCATTCTATGCGATAAGCGATGATGATAAATCATTTTATCATGGTCAGTTTGATAAATTAAAGGATAAAAACCAATCAGACCTGATCTCACTTTCCGTCCAAACCAATTATAGAATATTACCTGCATTGGATTATAGTTTCCAGGGTTCTTATTCAAAAACAAATGACAAGCGGGAACGTTTCCAGCCATCAACCCTTGATGCAGGTGGTGTATCCTTTGCAGAAAACAGAAATGGGAATTTTGAAAGTTATTACCTGGCCAATGTGCTTAGCTATGCAAAATCATTGGGCGACAACGTGCATAATTTTGGCCTTGTCGGCACTCAAAGCTTCCAGCTTGATCAGCGTTCGGGTGGTATTGTCGGTGGTTATAATATTCCGGATGATAATATCCAGGTAGTTTCCGGTGTGCCACAGCAGGATTTGTTTGGAAGATCTTATATACAAAAATCCGGGTTGTTCTCTTTTGTGGGCCAGTTTTCCTATGATTATAAGCAGAAATATATTTTGAACTTATCCATGCGGGGAGATGCTTCTTCAAGGTTTGGTGCGAATACCAAATGGGGGTATTTCCCTTCAGTATCCCTAGCCTATGTGGTTTCCGATGAAAAATTCATGGATAAGATCGGTTGGATAAATCTATTTAAATTAAGAGGTAGTTATGGATTGACAGGAACTATGCCTGACAACTTTTATGCACCTTTTAATGTGTGGGACCTGGCTCAGGGTACTTATAATGGAATAGTAAGAGCTACTCCATCTTTTGATAACCCTTTGACCCAGCCTGATCTTACCTGGAATAAATCAGACCAGCTAAACGTCGGAGCAGATCTGAATATGTTTGATAATCGTATCAATCTTTCTGTTGATCTTTATCGCAGGTATAACTCAAATCCTATACTCTCCTTTCCTTTTCCATTCTTCACAGGATACACGCAAGCTACTTATAATGCGCCGGTTAAGATCTTGAATGAAGGGGTTGATATACAATTGCAAACAAGAAATCTTGCCAAAAGCAGTCCTTTACAATGGACCACTAATTTTAACATCGGTTATAATAAAAACAGGATAGCTGCGCTGCCCAACGGCAACCGTTCATTTTACAGGGATTCCTGGGGTTATAACCAATCTTTGGTGTATTCCGTAGGTGCTCCTATTTATGGCTGGGCGCAAATGTTGTACACCGGCGTATATAACAGGTTAAGCGATGTCCCTGTTAATCCCTATACAGGGCAGCGCCTCAGTTATTTCAAAAAGAATTATCCTGTAAGCGCTGGTTATCCAATGTGGACCGATGTGAATAATGATTGGGATGTCTGGAGTGATGAAGACCGTGGTGAACAGTATGGCGACCTGGTACCAACAGGAGATCCTAATCCTAAATTTACAGGGGGCATCTATAATGAGTTTACCTATGGTAATTTCTCTTTGGGTGTACAATGTATTTTCACCTTGGGACGTGATATCATTAATACATTTGATGCAAACCAGTTTGCTGGTGTTTGGAATTTCAGTGATAACGGTACGTTGCAGGATGTGGCAAGATTCCGTCTTCCTGATCTTTCAGAAAGAGATTACTGGACGCCTGGTAAAGCAGACCCTGCAAAAAATCCTGGTTATGCTGCCAACTTTCCCAGCTTAAGCCCCTTTGGTCCTAACTATTACCAGTTTCTTCCTTTCTCTACCATGTGGAATGAGAATGGAAATTATTTCAAAATCCGCAACATAAGTTTGGGTTACCAGGTGCCGGAAAAAATATTAAGCAGGGTGGGTATTAAAAGAGCAAGATTATACAGCATCATAGATAATATATATGTTTTTCAAAAAGCCAATGTACCGGACGCAGAATTAGTAAGTCCACAGGGAGAGTATCGCGGTGGTTCTTATCCGCTGCCACGCAAATACACATTAGGACTGGAAGTCACTTTTTAAAAACATCATTCTAATTAATAAGCTATGAACTATACTAAAATATCAAAACTTGCAGTCTGCACTTTGCTTGTTATAGCAACAGGTTTTAGCTCCTGCAAAAAATACATTAACCTGTCGCCGGAAGATGCTACCTATGACCAGGTGTTTTGGCAGACCGGCGCCAATGTAGAAAAAGCTGTTTCGGGAGCCTATGGCCTGTTAAGAGATGCGCTCAAAGATTCCCGCAGCCATTTTATTTTTGGCGACTTTACGACCGATGAGTTTGTAAGAGGGAGTGATTATTGGAACTATGCTGATCTGTCCTTTGATGGTAGAAATCATTTCAGCTATGCACCTTATCTTGAAGGCTCCGTTTGGGACTGGACCCGCTTTTACGGCTTGATTAATCAATGCCATTTGATTGTAGAGAATACACCAAAAATAGCTGATGCAAAATTTGGGGGTGGCAAAGAAGCCAAAAATCAATTATTAGGAGAAGGGCATTTTTTGAGGGCTTATGCTTATTTCTATATGACAAGGGTATGGGGCGATCCGGTGTTGACCAAAGAATCGTTGAAAGACCCGCTAAATATTCAACCTCAAGCCCGGTCGACGGAAACAGAAGTGCTTGATTATTGTATTGAAGACCTTTTAAAAGCTGCCGATCTGATGGGCCTTAATCATGAAAGGATTAGAGCCGATAAAGGTGCTGCCTGGGCTCTGCTGGCTCATGTATATGCCTGGAAACATGATTATGCCAATGCAAAGAAGTATTGCGATAAAGTGATTACCGAAGGTGGTTATTCGCTAGAGCCAATTGATAATTATGGAGACATTTGGAAAGGTAGCAGCAATGAAAGCATTTTTGAATTGTTCATGCAATATGACCAGGTAAGTAATGAAGCAAGTTCCGGGTTTTTTAATGCTTTCTTATACGAACCTATTGTTAAGAAAGGCATCAACACCGCCTGGGCTGTAAACAATGATTACTCAAATCCTTTATTTGGCACAGGGCAGGATGATCGTCCTGGTAAAATATTTACCGCAGGACAGGGAACCAACAAGCTGATGCTTATTAAGTACGCAAACATCAACTACTATGATCCCAACAGGCCTAATACTTATGTGGTAGACAATAATCTTGTTTTATTACGTCTGGCAGATATTCATCTGCTGAAAGCAGAAGCAAGTGTGAAATTGAATGATGAAAGCACAGCGAGAGATGAAGTTAATATTATTCGCCAGAGAGCAAATGCCAGCCTGCTTCTCCCCGCAGATGTTTGCAATATGGATACGGTTTTAAATGAGAGAAGAAAAGAGTTATATGGAGAAGGTTGTATTTTCTATGATAACATCAGGATGATACTGACGAACCCTGACTACGCCAATCAATTGCCCGATCCTTATAGCGCTGAAAGGGTAGCGAAAAAGGGTTATTACTGGCCGTTGAGTATGAGAAGCCTGCTTCCACAAGACCAATTGCTTACTCAAAACGAATGGTGGAAAAATCATTAATCTCAAAGAAACTCATAATGAAATGCGTCATGAAATTTTCCGGGTAAATCATTCCCAATCACTGATAAAAATTTTGTGGCAAATTCCATCTGATCAAAAATTTAAAAAAATATACAGATGAAATGAGCCATGATAATGCTTATCACCAACCGGGATGATTATTTGGCGAATTCCATTTGGCCAAAAAACAATAAAAAATAAACAAATGAAAAAGATATTATCAGGTCTTATGGCTGTCATGATGGTTGCCTTGGTTCTGTTTTCCTGTAAAAAAAGGGACGACTATTTAACTGGCGGCAGCAGGCATAGTGCAAAATTTAACGTTACTACCTACGACTTTCTGAAAGGGCAGGCCAGTGGCCTCTTTGATACTTTACTTTTGTTGGTAGATAAAACCGGGTTAAAAGATAAACTTAATCAGCAAGGAGTGAGTTTTTTTGCTCCCACTGACTATGCAATCAATAACTACCTGAACCAAAGGGCTCTCCAGGAGCAAAACATTGATCCGAAAAGAAAATGGACATTGGATTCAATGATCAAATATGAATTGCCAAAATTCACAGATTCATTAGATACCTATATTGTAGGTCAAACATTGGATTATAATAATCTCACCAATAATGGAGCTATTTATCCCACAAAAAAGGCCGGGACAGAAGCCGTTGTATCATATGAAGAGATCACACCTGATAATTCCGAGTATATTAGGTTGGGAGGAAATCCAAATGTATCCAGCAACCCCCGGCTTATTTACTACACTTTTTTAAAAGGGCCTTTAACCCCACCCGTTATTGCATCTGAAATAACTCCTGCCGGGGGCACCAGGGTAAGAGTACAAACATCAGGTATTCAAACTAACACAGGGATGGTTCATGTTTTGATTAATCAGCATATCCTGTTCTTCAGACAATAATCAAACTATAAATTAACAGAAATGAAACGCATATATCTCATAAGAACATTGCTGGCAGTTGCCTGTGTACTATCGCTGGGCGCCTGCAAAAAACTTCCGGATGGCTTTCTAAGCCCCATAATCCGCTATGAGGAAGATCCGATATTGATTGCCAAGGGAAGGGTTTATGTTAGCTCGGCCTTAAACTTCGATGGCTCCAGCAAACCTGCAAAAATTAAGCTATTGCATGTTTATAATAAAACTACCGGCCAGAATGTAGATGACCTGTTTTTTAAAAAAGATACAATCAAGGTATGGACGGCTTTATATGATCCTAAGACAGATACCACACTGGAAAAGATAGCGGCCAAGCAAACCGACGCGGTTGTGCCTCCTATTATTATAAACGAAAGCAGCGGACAATTGGAGGCAAATTTTCAGACTTTATATATTCCATCCGGAGATTACTCATTTGACCTGGAGATATCAAATGGCGCAGGCAGTAAAGTGTATGAAAAGATAGGGAACTTTACCTTGTTAGATAAAAGACCTTTTGAAGCTCATCCTGAGATAGGAACGCCTTATATACGTATGATAAAAGTAGGTAATGAAGGCCTCGGCGCTAACCTTACAAAACCTGAAGAAGTAGAAGTAGATATTCAACGTACTGGCGATGCTCCCAATAAAGTGATCGTAAAAATGGTAGACAAAAATGGTATACCATTTAGCCCACAAGGAGGAGAAATAGAAAGAAGGCCCAATACAGGCAATAACCCTACCCCGCCTTTTTTGCAGACCCTTCAGGATTATTCACTGAAATCTGAATTATTCAGCGACAGAATGGAGTTTACATATGGAACGATCCCTTTTCCATTGGCCTCCCTGGGAAATGGTTACAATATCTACTACAGGATACCCACCCAATTTTTTTCTCATGATAACCAGGCCTCTTATCCTGATGGGCAATGGAGCGCTAATCCAAGATTTGTTTTCAGAGCATATGTACCCGGCACTTATGTTATTACATTTAAGGCAAAAGTTTTGACACATAAATAACCTGCCCTTTATAATCTTTCTCTAAGCAGTCGTTTTGCATTAGCAGGCAAAACCAAAAGAACCGGCTACGGCCGGTTTCTTTTATTGTAGCAATTATATTGATAAATTATTTATGGAATGGGTTCCCGCTAGTCACTCATTGCTGGTGATTTTTGGGCAACCGTTTGCATGTTGCAACAGCGAATTATTGTTTTAATTTCATCACCAATACGAAAAAAATTAATTGGGTTTCGGTATCTACATGAAGAAAACAAGCGCATATCCTTTCCTTTTGCAGGTAATATTGATTGCAGCATTTGTACTATATGCAGTGTTGGCTTTTGCGCAATCTTCTTCCGGCAAGCGTCCCAACATAATTTATATCTATGCGGATGACCTCGGTTATGGCGACCTGGGATGCTATGGCCAGCAAAAAATAAAGACACCGAACCTGGATCGCATGGCCAAAGAGGGAATGCGGTTTACACAGCACTATGCCGGTGCTCCTGTTTGTGCACCTTCGAGAGCAATATTGATGACAGGTAAGCATGCAGGACATTCTTACATCCGGGGCAATTATGAA
Organism: Terrimonas pollutisoli; assembly: GCF_029360765.1. GTDB lineage: Bacteria > Bacteroidota > Bacteroidia > Chitinophagales > Chitinophagaceae > Terrimonas_B > Terrimonas_B pollutisoli. The sequence continues at coordinate 529,280 of NZ_JARKNA010000002.1, forward strand.
TTAGGAGGCTTTGAAGATAGTACCGAAGGAGGTCAAATGCCATTGCCGGAAGGGACATTTACCATTCCAAAAATGCTGAAGAATGCCGGGTACTCTACCGGCATGGCCGGCAAATGGGGATTAGGCGTAACAGGTACCACGGGCGGTCCTTTATTACATGGGTTTGATTATTACTATGGGTTGCTGGATCAAAAACAGGCGCATAATTTTTATCCAACACATTTGTGGGAAAATGATAAATGGGATTCTTTGAATAACCACCTCATCAATGTTCATAAAAGATTGGATTCATCAAAGGTGACGGACGCCGACTTTGAATATTACAAAGGGAAGGATTATGCAATTACTAAAATGACGGAAAAGGCTTTGGCCTTTATCGATCGTAACCTGCCTGACCGGCAGGCAGGCAAACAAAAACCTTTCTTCTTGTATTTGCCTTACACACTTCCGCATCTGTCGCTGCAGGCGCCGGATGAGTATGTAAAAAAATATATCGGCCAATTTGATGAAAAGCCGTACTACGGTCAGCTGGGTTATGCAGCTACCAAATATCCTTTATCTACCTATGCTGCTATGATCACTTACCTCGACGACCAGGTAGGTATCATTATGGAGAAAATTAAAAAGCTGGGACTGGACAATAATACGATCATCCTTTTCAGCAGTGACAATGGAGCTACGTTTACTGGCGGTGTCGATACCAAATTTTTCAATAGTGTAGCTGGTTTACGGGGATTAAAAATGGATGTGTATGAAGGTGGGATCCGTGAACCATTTATTGCTAGGTGGCCGGGCAAAATAAAAGCAGGAACCATTTCTAACCATGTCTCTGCCCAATATGATCTGCTGGCAACATTGGCAGACCTTACCGGTCAAACATTACCTGTTAAAACCGATGGCATTTCGTTTCTACCGGAATTGTTCGGAAAAACCAGCCGACAAAAAAAACATGACTATCTCTATTTTGAATATCCTGAAAAAGGTGGACAGGTGGCCATAAGGATGGGAGACTGGAAGGGCGTAAGGACTAATGTCAGAAAAGATCGCAATGCTCCCTGGCAGATTTTTAACCTCGTTACGGACAGGAACGAAACCACAGATATTGCTGCCCGGCACCCGGAGATAGTAGAAAAATTTAATACTATTCAAGAAAAAGAACATCAACATTCTCACATTAAAGAATGGGAGTTTATTGATCCCAAATTCAGTGTAAAAAGTATCAACGAATAATAATTGAGTCAAAATAATTTAACCGCTATTTAAATGAACAGGAAAGATTTTGTGAAGAATATAGGTCTGGCTGGTGCTTCGATGGCGATTTTGCCAACCGGCAGCTTGTTCGCTCAGGGTGTTGCTGATCCAAAAGTAAAGCTGGCAATGATCGGTGTGGGGCTACGTGGACAAAATCACCTGGACCTCGTGTTAAGAAGAGATGATGTGGACCTGGTAGCGATTTGTGATATTGATGACCGCATGCTCAAATCATCCAAAGAGATGATCAGCAAGAGCGGCAAAAAAATGCCGCAGGTATTTGCCGGCGATGTGAATGCATGGAAAAAAATGCTGGAGATAAAGGGGTTGGATGCAGTTATTATCGCAACACCCTGGGAGTGGCACAAGCCTATGATCATTGGCGCATTGGAAGCAGGGATAAAATATGTAGGTACCGAAGTTATACTGGGTATTACGCTGCAGGATCATTGGGATGTAGTAAAAGCTGCTGAAAAGTATAATGCACATGTGATGATGTTGGAAAATGTGTGTTACCGCAGAGATGTGATGGCGGTATTAAATATGGTAAGACAAGGTTTGTTTGGTGAACTGATCCATTTACAAGGCGGTTACCAGCATGACCTGCGTGAAGTGAAGTTTAATGATGGTGTAAATCCCTATGGTCATGGCGTGGAGTTTGGTGAAAAAGCATTTTCTGAAGCCAGGTGGAGAACGGAACATTCGGTACACCGCAATGGTGATCTTTATCCGACACACGGCATTGGTCCCGTGGCGCACTATGTCAACATCAACCGGGGTAACCGTTTTCTCACTTTGAATTCTTTTTCATCCAAGGCAAGAGGTTTGCACAATTATATCGTCAAAAAGGGCGGGGCTAATCATCCCAATGCTAAAGTGAATTTTAAACTTGGCGATGTAGTGACCACTCACATCGGTTGCGCTAACGGAGAAACTATTTTGTTGCAACATGATACAAATCTCCCACGGCCGTATTCGATTGGCTTTCGTGTACAGGGTACTGAGGGATTATGGATGGATGTCAACAAAGGAATTTATATTGAAGATAAATCGGCGAAGGCGCACCAATGGGACGACGCAAAACAATGGTTGGACAAATATGATCATCCGCTGTGGGCAAAATACAGTAAGGATGCGCAGGGTGCCGGCCATGGTGGTATGGATTTTTTTGTGATCCATTCCTTTATTGAGTCGGCCAAACGAAAACTTCCAACGCAAATGGACGTTTATGATGCTGCTGCCTGGAGCGCTATCACGCCATTAAGCGAGCAATCCATCGAACTGGGAAATGAGACAGTGGAGTTCCCCGATTTTACCGGTGGTCAATGGATGTACCGGAAACCGGTATTTGCTTTGAATGACGATTATTAATGTGCCTGGTGAATGATTAAAAACCTTATTCTAAAGAAATAAATTTTTAACGGTGGTATCATGTTGAACACAATTTTACCTGCTTACGGACTTCCACAGGACTCACTAAAAGTGGAGGCTTTCGGTAGTGGGCTTATCAATCATACCTGGAAGATAACAGCACCGGGTAAAGCATATATCCTGCAGCGGGTGAACCATACAATATTTAAAGAACCGGCTGATATCGCCAATAACATCAGCCTGATCGCTGATCATTTAAAAAAATATCATCCCCACTATTACTTTATTGCGCCACTTGCGTCCGTTAATGGGGAAGAAATGATTTATCAACGGGGTGAGGGATTTTTCCGGATGTTTCCTTTTGTTACAGGCTCACATTCCAAGGATGTGGTAGAGACCACTGCGCAGGCCTATGAAGCCGCTACACAATTTGGCCGGTTTACCCGTTTATTGAACGGTGTTGATATTAATAAATTGAAGATCACTATACCCTGTTTTCATGATCTCACATTGCGCTACCAACAGTTTTTGCAGGCACTGGAAAACGGAAACAGGCAACGAATAGCTGACTCCGCGGATTTGATTAAATCACTGACACAACACGCAGATATTGTGACGGAATATGGCAACATAAAATCAAACCCTGAGTTTAAACTGCGTGTTACACATCATGATACCAAGATCAGTAATGTACTGTTCAACGCTGAAGGCAAGGGTATTTGTGTTATCGATCTTGACACCGTAATGCCCGGTTATTTTATCAGCGACGTGGGCGATATGATGCGGACTTATCTTTCACCCGTGAGTGAAGAAGAAATAGATTTTGAAAGAATTGCTGTGCGGGATGATTTTTACAAGGCGATCGTACGGGGATATTATAGTGAGATGAAGAATGAACTGACAGCAACAGAAAAGAAATATTTTTTCTATGCCGGCACATTTATGATCTATATGCAGGCCCTGCGTTTTATTACCGACTACCTCAATGATGATAAATATTATGGCGCCAAATATCCCCGGCACAACTATGTAAGAGCAAAAAATCAATTGGTATTACTGGAACGTCTGCTGGTGAAGAGAGATCAGCTAGAAAAAATAATCCTTGACGTTTAAAGTTTGGGTTCCAGTTTTCAAACGGATCGTTATTCAAATAACGTGAGTTTGGATGTTTTTTGATGAGAATGAAAGTTCTGATTGTTCCGTTAGGAACCATTGGCGGGTAGATATTAAAAAATGTTTGCACCAGGCGTCCACCGCGGCGGATGGTTGAGGAGACCCAAAACTCATGTTCAAATAGCCTGGCAAAATAATTCTCAAGTTGTTGAATAGAGATGCAGCCCGCCTGGCCGGAGACCCTCCGCTACAAGATGGTCTCAGTATTTATTTACAGTTTGTTCAGCGGCATTTAAAGCAGCAATGCTTAAATAAGTATTTTTAAAGCTTTATCACCGGCAATTAGCTGGAAAAAGTTTCAAATAAATGTTCAATACAGGTAATGCAAAATTCAATTGGTTCATAGCGGGATTATTATTTGCAGCATTATGGGCATCAGCATCGGCCGCAACTAAAATAGGATTGACCGTCGCACAACCGCTGGTGATCGCAGAAATAAGATTTGCATTGGCGTCAGCCATCATGTTGGTCATTACTCATTTGTTAATGCGTCAACGGCTTCCGGCAGGGAAAGAATGGAAGCAATTAGCCATTTATGGGTTATTAAACATTACCATTTACCTGGGTTGCTATGTTGTGGCAATGAAAACTGTTTCGGCAGGCATCGGGTCACTTTCAACAGCCACCAACCCCGTATTCATCAGTTTTATGTCTGTCTTTTTTTTAAAAAAGAAATTAACGGCTCCACTAATAACCGCATTGCTCATTTGTTCAGCTGGCGTAGTATGTGCTGCCTGGCCGCTGTTCAAAGATGCCTATGTAACACCGGGCGGCTTATTGATTTTGTTTTTTAGCATGTTGTCTTACTCGGTTGCAGCCATTTATTTTTCATCGAAAGATTGGGGTGGCCTGCATTTATTTACGATTAATGGATGGCAAACCTTTCTTGGTGGTCTTTTTTTACTCCCGGTGACCTTGTTTTGTTTTAAAAAAGGTAGCAATCATTTTGATATCACCTTTTGGAAATGTGTTTTCTGGCTGGCCATACCTGTGTCCATCTTCGCCGTACAAATTTGGTTATGGCTTTTGAAAACAAATGCCGTGAGAGCGGGATTGTGGTTATTTCTTTGTCCCTTATTTGGTTTCATGTACGCGGCGTGGTTGTTGCATGAGCCGATCAGTGTCTACACGTTCATTGGGGTTGCGTTGGTGATTGTAGGATTGTTGATATCAAGACGAAATATTCAGAAAGATGAAGTAGTTTTTGATTAGTGTTGTCTTGTTATTGCTTTACGCATGTTCGTAATTGCGATTGGCAAAATGATAATGAGTCGAACTAATTCAATTTTCTCACAGTGTGCCTATATTTAAACTTCTTGTTTTTGCTTTAAGGGTTTATGATTAAATTGCAAGTTGACCTGATTATTGTGATACTAACCACTGCTTGCATATGGACGCTGCTGTAAATATCCCGCATCCCGTACAATACTGGTACGAGTCCTTCCGGTCTCATTTTATGGCCATGGGACTGAGGTTAGGCTATCGCAAGGAAGAAGTAAGCGATGTCATCAGCCAGCTTTTCCTTGACCTGCTTGAAAAGAATATTGATCCTCATACTATAGATAATCCACAGGCTTATTTATCCACTGCTTTCCGTAGAAAATTAATTGATCATTACAGGAGCTCCTCAAAAAAAAGTTTTGTTGATACCAGTATCATCCCGGAAAACTACGCTGAACCTTCCGTACAGCAAGTCCTTGAGCAGGTACAGGCAAATACAGAATTGATCAGCCGAATAAGGAAGGCTTACAAAAAGCTCCCCGACCGTTGCCAGAAAGTGATTTATTTAAAATTTTACCAGGGGCTTACTACAGAGCAAATAGCTGAACAAACCGGCCTCAGTAAAAGAACTATTTATAACAATCTTTTTGAAGGCGTTAAATTGCTGAGGGTTGATTTAAATCAACAGTTTCCCGGCGTTCAGTTTGCTGCACTGCTCACATACCTGCCTTTACTGGGTACTTCTATTATTTTTTAAAATTTCTCTAAAAAGGTTGGTAAATCTTACGGGCAATTCCGTCTATCTTGAAAAGGGCTTGCCATGTCAGAAGATTTACCAATAGAAGAACTCATCATTGATGACTCATTTGCCAATTACTGTTTTCAAAGTAATGAAAAGGATATTTTGTTTTGGCAGGAGTACATCAGAACACACCCTTCTGAAAAGGAAAGAATAGCAGAAGCTATGCAGGTCGTGCTGGGGCTGCGCACCATGCTCCAACAGGAAAAGAATAATGAAACGCAGGCATCAGCATTAAAAGCAATTCCACGGACAACTAATAAACCGGTCATTCAAAAAATAATCCGCTATGCTGCGGCTGTTGCTGCAGTCTTTATTCTTGTATTTGGAATAAAGAGCTGGCGGGGCCAAAACAGTCTAACGCACAATACAAAGGATATTACAGCTACCACCATCGCTGATAATGAGTTAGTATTTACTACAGCGAAAGGCGAGAAAAAAACTTTCCTGCTTCCGGATAGTACAAATATTTCCCTGGGATTCAATTCTACACTGCGCATGAAGGAAGGTTTTGGAAAGGATAACAGGGATGTCTATTTAAGCGGTGAAGCCTTGTTTGATGTCACGCATAATAAAGAACTCCCTTTTGTTGTGCATAGCAATAAGTATGATGTAAAAGTATTGGGCACTGTATTTAATGTAAAAGCATACCCCGAAGATAAGCTAAGCGAAACTTCATTGATCAGGGGAAAAGTAGAGATAAGCCTGGCGAACAATTCAAAAAAAATAATACTGAAACCTAACCAGAAAGCCGTCATTAGCAACAAAGGCGAGGACCTGGTTTTGGAAAGCAAAAAACAGGTGGTTGAGCCGGCCGGTGAAAAAATTATCATACTTCCTCTTTCTTATAACAGTACCGATAGCGTAGTGGTTGAAACAGCCTGGGCTCAAAACCGCATTGAGATTGTCAATGAAAATTTTGACGAAATAAAAAACAAATTGGAAAGGTGGTATAACGTTAAAATCATTTTCGCCGACGAAGAAGTAAGCCGGTACACTTTCACAGCCACTTTTTCCGGTGAAACGATCGGGCAGGTATTAAAGGCTTTGCAATACTCTTATCATTTTACGTATAAAATAGAAGGGAAAATCATAACTATTTCTAAATAAAAAAGGAGAAATGGATTGCAGCCATTCCTCCTGCGTTACAAAAAGGAACAGGTATTTGAAGTAAACCTGTAACCTCATTTCATAACAATTAAAAAACCAAAACGAAGGTATGAAAAAGAAGGCTTGCTTTATTAGCCCACCCTTACAGAAGGGCTGGCTCAAAACACTGCTGCTCATGAAACTCTCAGCTTTATTGATCCTGGCGACTGCGTTACAGGTTTCGGCCAAAACTTTTTCGCAGGACAAACTGGATGTTGATTTTAAAAAAACAAAACTGGCCGCCGCTTTAAAGGAAGTAGAGAAGAAAACCGATTACCGGTTTGCCTTTAGTAATCTCGTATTGTCCGATAATATGAAGGTTACACTAAAAGCGAAGGACATTACGGTAGAAAATCTTTTAAACCGTTTGCTGGACAATACAGGTTTGTCGTACAGTTTAATGGACAATAACCTTGTTGTTATTACAAAAACTGACAGGATAGTTTATGCTGATATCACAGTAAGGGGCAAGGTGACAGACAACAGTGGAGGGCCGCTGGCCAATGTAAGTGTTACCGCTGGCGATAAAAGCGGTACTACCACCAATGAACAAGGCGAATATGTGATTACAGTAGATGAAAATGCAACGCTAAGTTTTAGTTATGTGGGCTATACATCGCAGCAGGTGCAGGTAAGCAAGCGAAACGTTATCAATATTGAATTGGCACAGCTTTCAAGCAATCTGACAGATGTGGTTGTAGTTGGTTATGGTACACAAAAACGAAGTGATCTTACCGGTTCAATCGCAACACTTTCCTCCAAAGCCTATAAAGATCAACCTGTGTTAAATGTTTCATCTGCTTTACAAGGCAGAGTGGCCGGGGTGTCTGTTACCAATAATTCCGGTGCACCGGGTGGAGCAGTTAAAATCCGCATACGTGGTGCCAATTCTGTAAACGCCAGCAACGATCCGCTTTATGTCGTTGATGGTATCGCTTTGAGCAGCATAGGACTGGCAGATATCAACGTGAATGATATTGAATCGATGGAGGTTTTGAAAGATGCTTCAGCCACGGCCGTATACGGATCAAGAGGAGCTAATGGCGTTATTCTTATTACCACCAGGAGTGGCAGATCAGGCGACCCTAAAATTGAGTATCATGGTTTCATGAGCTTTAACAGGCCTATGAAAAAATATGATTTGATGGATGCGGTAACGTATGCCAAAGTCGCCAATGTTACAGCAGGAGTTAATGTTTTTCCGGATCCCAATTCATTTGCAGGTAAAAGCACTGACTGGCAAGGTTTAATATTTAATAACTCCCTTACGCATAGCCACCAGCTTTCTTTAGCAGGCGGAACAGAAAATACGAAATATTATGTGTCCGGATTCTATGTTGATCAGGAAGGATTATTGATCAACAGTAATCAGAAAAAATTTGGTCTCCGTTCAAACGTGGATATAAAATTGAGTAAACGGATAAATTTTGGCGTCCACATCTATGCAGGTCGCCTTAATTCCCACAATAACACTGACATTGGTTACAAGGGCAACCCTGTTATGGGTGCTGTTACCTGGGCGCCAACAGAGCCTGCGTATGATGCACCTGGACAATATAATCGGTTTGGAATATCCCCTATATGGGCAAACCCTTTTTTGGCTATTAGCGAAAGAAATGAAAATAATTTCTCCAACGTTGGAATTTTCAACGGAAAATTAAAATATACAATCACTGACTGGTTAACATTGAATGTTAATGCAGGATTGGATATGTTTATTTCCAAAAGTGCTTTTTTGAATAATGAATGGATCAGCCCCGGCAATAATGCATCAGGACAAAGCTCAGCTGAAAGCTACACATTTCAAAACAGCAATAACCTTACTTTCCATAAAACATTCGGCCAACATGATCTTACAGCCACGGCCGTAATGGAAGCCACTTCCAATAGGTACTCCAGTTTTAATGCTTCAGGTTCCGGATTGGCCTCTTTATCTAATGGATATAACAACCTCGGTTTAAATGCCTCCCAGGCTATTTCGTCGGGTTATTCCAACTGGTCGTTATTATCTTATATGGGGCGAATTGCTTACAGCTATAATGACAAATACCTTTTAACCGCAACCGTAAGGCGTGATGGATCTTCCAAATTCCATGCAAATAACCGCTGGAGCAATTTTCCTTCATTTAGTGCAGGATGGAAACTATCTAATGAAAAACTCATCGAAGACTTACACATTTTTTCAAATCTTAAACTGAGAGCCGGATGGGGTATCACCGGTAATCAGGCGATTGGACCATATAGTACACTTGGTTTATTGACGAGCACGACTTTTTCCTATGGTACTCCAACATTGTACCAGGCCTATACACTGGGTAATCCCGCTACTCCTGATGTAAAATGGGAGACTTCAAAGCAAATGAATATTGGTCTGGATGCAGGGATATTGAATGGCAGGCTTAATATCAGTGCTGATTATTACAATAAGAACACCCGTGATCTGCTCCTTTTTACAAGGATAGCCAATTACGACGGCGGTGGCTCGTATCTGAAAAATATCGGAAAGGTAAACAACAAGGGTTTCGAATTAATGATAGAAGGAACCCCTCTGAAAGGCAAGAGTTTAACATGGTCTGCAGGTTTTAATATATCAACCAATCAAAACAAAGTGGTGAGCCTTGGAGCAGATTCAATGCCTGCGAGACCATATATAGGCGGGGGACTTATAACAAACAATATACAGGTAGTAAGAACAGGACAGCCACTTGGCGCATTTTACCTGATTCCGTGGGAAGGTGTTTACCAGGCTGATAAAGGAGATTATAAGGCAGGAGACGGCAGATACACGGATGTAAGTGGAAACAGCTCAATTGGATTTGAGGACAGGGTGATTTCGGGAACTGCAACTCCTAAATTTCAATGGGGTTTTAATAATAGCCTGACATATAAAAATTTTGACTTGAACGTTTTTGTGCAGGGTGCTCACGGCCATAAAATATTTAATGCCACGTACGCAGCTACCGCAGTGCCTACCAGTGATGTGAAATTTATAAACCTGGCAGAAGCCGCAAACTATTGGACTCCGTCAAATACAACATCCACCTGGGCAAACCCCGGCAGTAAAAATAAAAGTTGGGTTGAGTCCACACAATTTTTACAAGACGGCAGTTATGTACGGTTGAAAAACGTAAGCTTATCATATACGATCGGCAAAAATCTGCTCAGACTGGCATCTGCAAAAATCTATATCAGTGCCCAAAACGTAGCAACTATAACCGATTACAAAGGATTTGACCCGGAAGCCACTTCAACATCGGCAAGCAGTGATGCTGATGCAGGTATTGATGTAGGTGCTTATCCTTCTCCTAAAACAATTACTATTGGCTTGCAATTAAAATTTTAATTGGCTTAAAAAAATATTGATATGAAATGAGCCGTAAAATTTTCATTTTAATCACACAGGGGAATGAAAATTTTTATGGCGAATTCCATTTGGCCCCAAAAAATAAAAAATATACAAATGAAAAGAACGAATAAATATTATTTGGGTTGGCTGACACTGGCAATATTTGCCATGTCGTGCAGCAAAAGCTTCCTGGAGGAAACACCGAAAGGAAGTATAACACCTGTAAGCTTTTATAAGACATCCAGGGATCTCGAAATGGCGTCAGCGGCACTGGCCCTGCAGTTTAACGGGGCTTTTAATCAGCTGGGAGGTGCATTTTATGGGGCTGATGACATTACCTCAAAAAGAGCAGGAAATAAAATAGAGTTTTCTGACTTTGATATTTTTAATGCTAACTCATCCAATGGCAGGATGAATAACTGGTGGAATTATTTTTATGCAACCATCAAATCTGCGAATGCACTTATTCAAAATTATACGAACGCAACAGAGGCAACAGAAGAGCAAAGAAATAATGCTGCCGGACAGGCTTATTTTATGCGTGCCATTAGCTATTTCTATTTAACAAGAACCTGGGGTGAAGTGCCCATGCCTACAGAACCCACTGTTGATGATAACAGGCCCAATGCTAAGGTTGAAGATCTATACAATCTGATCGTGGCCGATTTACAAAAGGCGGAAACCATGCTGCCGGATCATTGGGATGGAGTGAGGAGACAAAATGGTGTTGATGTTCTGCCAACAAAAGGTTCTGCAAAGGCGCTGCTAGCCAATGTCTACCTGACGATGGCAGGTTGGCCACTTAAACAAACGGATAAGTATGCAATAGCGGCGGCAAAAGCAAAAGAAGTGATCGATGGCAAAGCAACCTGGGGGTATAACCTGGTGACGAATTATGCTGATATATGGAAGATTGGAAACAAATATAATAATGAGGCAGTTTTTGCCTGTTACTTTAACAATGATGTGCCTGCATGGAACTGGGAAAATGGGAATATGATGGCGCCTAATCCTTTTGCTCCGGATTATGAAGAAGGAGGATGGGATGATGGGTTCGGGGAAATTTCATTCTATAATAAATTTCCTGCCGGACCAAGAAAAGACGCCACCTATCAAAAGGATTATTATGTAAAGAATGATCCCAATAATGTAGTCACCTGGCAGGGAACATTACAAAAACATCCTTACTTTCTTAAATACCGCGATGACCATAGCTACGACTGGTCAATACATAAGGCCAATGACTGGTGGAGCAGTGCAACCACATTCATTCTCCGTTATTCAGAAGTATTGCTGACGTATGCGGAAGCAAAAGCTATGTCGTCTACTCCTGATGCCAGCGCCTATGATGCTATAAACCAGGTAAGACAAAGAGCCGGAATACTCCCCTTGTTACCCGGATTATCTCAAACAGCTTTTAGAGATTCCGTAATAGCAGAAAGGGGATGGGAATTTGCAGCCGAATGCGGGATAAGGTGGTTTGACCTGATAAGAACAGAAACAGTGCAAAAGGCCAATTCAGTAAGAGATGCATCAGAAGTGAGCCTGGCAAATCAACCCAGCGATGCAAATCATACATATTATTGGGCGCCCATTCCGGCCATTAAATAAATGGAAAGTTACAGTTGAACTAGTGGGGGCTAATTTGTACCCGGTGTTTGTTAGATGTGGGCGGCGAAAAGTGATACACGTCTATCACTCACTAATCGGTTCCAACTATAAAACGAAATAGGAAGACAAGTATGATTTTTGGCCTATTCCTCAAACGGAAATAGATCGTAGCGCACCGGTACTTGTTCAAAATCCGAAGTATTAAAAAAAGTTTCTCTTATAAGCAGTTAGTATGCAGACAATCGTGCCCCTATTTCAATAGGGGCAATTTTTTAATTAAGAAGTCTTTTTCTACAATCTTTTTTACTGTGCATATTCGTTTCATCAGCTTTAGCAAGGAATGCATGCTACTTCATTCAGAACAGATTAATTTTAAAAATGTGAATAAAATGACAAGCAAAAATCGATCTATCATGAAAATTATAAAACTATCGATTGTCTCAGTTTTACTTCAGCATTCGATGATGGCCCAGAACAGCTATCCTGTACCAGTGCGGCCAGACAAGAATGAAACAATTGCTGCTGGTAAGTTTCAACCAACATGGGAATCGTTGAAGCAATATGAAACGCCGGAGTGGTTTCGCAATGCCAAATTTGGCATATGGGCACATTGGGGACCTCAATGCCAGCCGGGACAGGGGGATTGGTATGGCCGCTTTATGTATCGGCAGGGCAGCAGGCAGTATAAATGGCATGCAGAACATTATGGGCATCCATCCAAAGCCGGATTTAAAGAAGTGTTCAATAGTTGGAAAGCTGAAAAATGGGATCCTGAAAAACTGGTTGCATTATATAAGAGAGCAGGGGCACAATATTTTTTTGCAATGGCCAACCATCATGATAATGTAGATATGTGGAATAGTAAATATCAGCAATGGAATACAGTAAAGGTCGGGCCCAAAAAAGATATTCTCGCCGGCTGGGCTAAAGCGGCAAAAAATAATCATCTTCCTTTTGGATTAAGTGTGCATGCGGCACATGCCTGGTCCTGGTTTGAAACTTCACAACAGTCCGACACGAGTGGAGAACATATCGGGATTCCTTATGACGGCAAGCTTACTGCAACTGATGGAAAGGGAACATGGTGGGAAGGTATGGACCCACAGGATCTTTATGCCCAAAACCATCCATTGAGTGAAGGAAGTAAAAATATTGACAACATCCATAGTCAGTGGAATTGGAGTAACGGCGCTGCAATGCCTTCACAGGAGTATTGCGAAAAATTCTACAATCGTACAATAGATATGATCAACCAATTTCATCCCGATCTGCTATACTTTGATGATACAGGCCTTCCACTGTATCCCGTAAGTGATGCAGGGTTGAGAATTGCTGCTCACTTCTACAATAGTAATATGACTAAAAATAAAGGAAGGTTAAACGCCGTTTTGTTTGGTAAAATTCTTACTGAAGACCAAAAGGATTGTTTGGTATGGGATGTAGAACGCGGTGCTCCCGATAAAATTCAAACCTTGCCATGGCAGACCTGCTCATGTATCGGCGAATGGCATTATAACAACGCTGTTTATGAAAATAACCGGTATCGATCTGCAAAGGATGTGATACACTCATTGGTGGATATAGTAAGTAAAAATGGAAATCTTTTGTTGAATATTCCCGTTAAAGGTGATGGTAGCATTGATGAAAAAGAAATAGACGTTTTGGAAGGAATAGCTGCATGGATGGACATCAATAAGGAGAGCATCTTTAATACCCGTCCATGGAAAGTATTTGGTGAAGGACCTGCCGCAGACGCTGTCAACCCTATCAATGCACAGGGTTTTAATGAAGGAAAAATAAAGTTTACATCGAAAGACATACGATTCAATAAAAAAGGGAAAATATTGTATATGACCCTTATGGGAATTCCCGCTGACGATATTGTCATAAAGAACCTGGGCGCTTCGAATGCGCAAAACAAAATAGCAAAGATTGAATTGCTTGGCAGCAAAGAGAAAGTAAATTGGAAGCAGACCGCTGAATTTCTAAAAATCACTAAACCCGCAACTATTCCTAATGAAATTGCAATAGTTTATAAAGTGTACCAGCAGTAAACTTTATAAGAATCTGTCAATAAAAACTCAGCTTTGTCAAAGCCGATCCTTTATGCGCAGTTATGTGATCAGTTTTATCACTTTTTATTTCATATTGCGGATCGTCTTTTGTGGCATGATGGGTATAACCTTTATAGTTGAAATCTTTGATATGAACTTTTATAATAGTGCCCGATACATGACCGGCTTCAGAATTCCAGGTGACATGATCACCTTTTTTAAATTTATGCGTCATACACTTGTTATAAATTGCATTCCTTTGCCAGGCAATAAAAAAAATCAAAAGGCAGGCCATTCTGCAGCAGTAAATTAGATTTTAAAATAGCAGACTTAATATGAAAGCATTAAAAAAATTTGTTGAAATAAAATGTACGGGCATTACTATTCTGGTTATTTTTTTGGCTAACCCCTCCACAATTTGTGCGCAATCTTCTTTAAAGCTTTGGTACAACAAACCGGCCACCCAATGGGTAGAGGCTTTGCCAGTTGGTAATGGCCATATTGGAGGAATGGTGTTTGGCGGGATAGAAGAAGAGCTGATACAACTTAATGAAAGCACCCTTTATAGCGGAGGGCCTGTAAAAAGAGGTATTAATCCCGAAGCGCATGAATACCTGCCGCAAATAAGAGAGGCATTGTTAAAAGATGAAGACTATACAAAGGCTAACCTCCTTACCAAAAAAATGCAGGGTTTATATACGGAGTCCTATATGCCCCTTGGAGATATCATTATCAAGCAAAACTTTCACGGGGCGGCGCCTACTGCTTACTACCGGGATCTGAACTTGCAGCAGGCCATTGCCACAACACGGTTTACTATAAATGGGATAGAGTATAAACGGGAAATATTTACTTCCTCACCTGGTAATATTATGCTGATACGTATTACGGCCAACCGTAAAAACGCTTTGAATTTTGACGTCTCTGCCAAAAGCCAGTTGCGTTATCAGCTCGTTGGCAATGGCAGCAATGAATTGCTGGTAAGTGGTAAAGCACCGGCCCATGTGGATCCCAGTTATTATAACCCAAAGGACAGGGAGCATGTGGTGTATGAAGACACAAGTGGGTGCAATGGTATGCGGTTTCAATACCGCATTAAAGCTATTTCAAATGATGGAAAGGTTACAGCAGATACGTCGGGTATGTATGTACGCAATGCAACAGAAGTGCTATTATTTGTAGCTGCCGCTACCAGTTTTAATGGCTTTGACAAATGCCCTGATAGCGAAGGAAAAAATGAAAAAGCTAATGCTGCCGCTATTATCAATAATGCTGTTAAGAAATCATATGCTGCTTTATTGAGGTCGCATTTGGCAGATTATCAAAAATATTTTAACCGGGTTTCATTTACTTTGAAAGATACATCCGAAGCTAACAGAAACAATAACCTCCCCTCGGATGGACGTTTACAAGCATATTCCAACGGAGCATATGACCCGGGTTTAGAAACATTATACTTTCAGTTTGGTCGTTATTTGCTAATCGCCTCTTCAAGGCCGGGTGGCCCGCCGGCCAATTTGCAGGGAATCTGGAATAAAGAATTAAGAGCCCCGTGGAGCTCCAATTATACCATCAACATCAATACGCAAATGAATTATTGGCCGGCAGAGACCACCAATCTTTCTGAAATGCATCTGCCGCTGCTGAACTGGATTAAAAATTTATCTGCAACAGGCACTAATACGGCGAAGGAATTTTATAATGCCCGGGGATGGGTGGCACATCATAATTCAGAAATATGGTGCACTTCCAATCCTGTGGGAGATATTGGCGCAGGTGATCCGGTATGGGCCAACTGGTACATGGGAGCCAACTGGCTTTGCCAGCATTTGTGGGAGCATTATGCTTTTACCGGGGATAAAAACTTTCTTGCTACAAAAGCCTATCCCCTTATGAAGCAAGCCGCACTCTTTACCCTGGACTGGTTGGTGGAAGATAAAAACGGGTATCTTGTTACAGCCCCCTCCACTTCGCCCGAAAACAAATTCAAAGATAAAAATGGAGAAGCTCAGAGTGTGTCTGTCGCTACTACGATGGATATGTCCATCATCTGGGATCTGTTTACCAACCTGATTGAAGCATCTGAAGTATTGGGCATTGATGCTGCATTCAAAAAAACGCTGATTGAAAAAAGAAATAAACTTTATCCCCTACAAATTGGCAGTAAAGGACAGTTGCAGGAATGGTATAAAGATTTTGAAGAAACCGAACCATTACACAGACATGTATCGCATTTGTTTGGCCTGCATCCCGGCAGGCAGCTATCCATTAAGCAAACGCCTGACTTTTTCAATGCTGCCAAAAAAACATTGGAGCTAAGAGGTGATGAAGGTACAGGCTGGAGTAAAGGGTGGAAAATAAACTGGTGGGCCAGGTTGCTGGATGGCGATCACGCCTATCGTTTAATAAGAGAGTTGTTACGCATAACAGGTGATGGCAATACGAATTACTCACGTGGTGGCGGCACCTATCCTAACTTTTTCGATGCACATCCTCCGTTCCAGATTGATGGAAACTTTGCTGGTATAGCAGGAATGGCTGAATTGCTTTTACAAAGCCATTTGAATGAAATTCATTTATTGCCTGCGCTGCCCTCGGTCTGGAAAGAGGGAATAGTAAAAGGATTAAAAGCAAGAGGAGCTTTTGAAGTTAACATACAATGGAAAGATCACCAGTTCACCAGTGCTGCTATAACCTCTCTCAATGGTGGTAAATGTGTGATTAGGACGGCGGTGCCGGTTATGGTCAAAGGCATTGGTGTAAAGTCTGCAAAGAATGGTAATGAATACCTGTTATCATTCAACACTGTAAAAGGGAGGGTATATCAATTGACGGCCATGTAAATTGGCATGGTATTAAAAATCATTTTTCGTGTAAGGGCCGGATTAGTTACAGAGCCATCACATTATCTGTATAGTAGTGCTGCTGACCATGAAACAGGAAAGGGAATGATGGAGATAGATTTTTTATTTTAACAGATGCTAACAGCATTTTAAGATTCAGGTAATCGCCACAGGCGATATAGTAATGCTGCGAAATCCTTCGGTTTCGCCTAGGACAAGTTTCGCAGAGCTATGCATAATGTCATAGCACTGGTTACATAACAGCATCAAAAAATGATCTCAATGACGTTCCAATCTGTTCTAATTTTGTAAACAATAACTGTAAAATGGGAGTCTGGTCGCAAATAGCAGAATACTTATACTTAAAAAAGAAAGATCCAAACCGGCCCAAAAGTAAGTGGATCGGTTATATGCATGGTATCAATCGCATCAGCCTGATGATCTTTATTCTTTGCCTGATCATTTTGGCCATTAAGTTGTTGAGAAAATAAGTCAGGGCTTTTGGCTCGTCAGGCGTTTTGTCGCAGCACATTCACCAGCGTATTTTTATCAATCATGCCTGAGTGGCGCCAAACAATATTTCCCTTTTTAAAAATAATAAAGGTAGGCACGGCTTGCACCTGGTAAGCCTGGGCCGCCTCTACACTTTTGTCAATGTCTACTTTTATAACTCTCGCTTGTCCTTGCGTGGTTCGGGCTACTTCCTGTATTACCGGGCTCATGGCCTTGCAAGGTCCGCACCAATCCGCATAAAAGTCAACAAGCACCGGTTTTTCCGCATTGATTAATTCTTTGAACGATTCCATACGCTTTATTTTAAATGATACAGCAGGTTTCAGAAGGCTTGTGCAGGATTAATGCCAAAATTCCGATTCATTCTTCCAATTCATGCCCGGATTTCAACTGTTCATCAAGGAAAAATGGCCATTGGCTAAGTCTGTGTTTTTTGTAGGGCCATTTGATGCCTTTCTTTGTGTGGTAATCGGAACTAATTAACCTTAAATCTTTGTCCTGAAAATTCTTCTCTTATAGCAGCAGTTTTAGTTTTCTCAATTGAACGGCCCCGGATTCTTCCAGGGCTTCTTTTTTTAGCTGGTATCAGGACTGATTTAGAAAGCTCACAATGGATTGCGCTGCCTTTGAAGAAGCGTGGCCCACGCTGGTGTGCAGCAAGTTATTCAATGAGTCTTGTTGCATGTACGTCAATGTTATGTTCCTTCAAGAAGGTTTCAACTTCTGCCATCAAAAGATTCCAGTTCTTTTCCTTATCGCTATATTCTTTTATTGACTTAGCTTGGCCGATAGGTAAAACATTGAATTCCTTATCCGATCTACAAATTTCCAAAAAGTTATTCCTGTCATGGGAGAGTTGATTTATTTTACTTTGAATTATATCGCTGTCTGTTGTAGATAAAGGGATTTGATTTGTCCATTCAAAGTATTTGCCTGTTTTAAGACCCAAATTAAAAAACAGTTTTTCTTTCTTATCGTAAAAGTATTTTCTCTCAGGATTTTTATTAAACCCGATTGCTGAAGTCAGCCAACCAAGAATTCTATCTAATTGATACGTTTCCATTTATTGCATACATCAGGACTGATTTAGAAAGCTCACAATGGATTGCGCTGCCTTTGAAGAAGCATGACCTCCCTGGCTCAGCAACTGCTTTAATGTTGCATAATCCTGTCGCAATTGCTCTTTTCGCTCCTCATCGGTCAGTAGCTCTGTCAGTTCCTTTTGTAAATTTTCAACTGTCAGGTTCTCTTGTATCAACTCCTTTACCACCAGTTTATCCATGATCAGATTTACCAGAGAAATGTATTTAACCTTTATCACCCGCCTGGCTATTTGGTAAGAAATAGGAGATCCTTTATAACATACCACCTCGGGTACACCGAATAAAGCCGTTTCAAGGGTGGCCGTACCCGAGGTGACAAGGGCGGCTTTTGATTGCATTAATAAATTATAGGTCTGGTTGGATACATAAGAAACGTTGGCAAATGGTTTGAGCAGGTCATCATAAAAATTTTCTTCTACCCCCGGAGCTTTGGCAACGATAAATTGATAGTTGGGGAATGATTTACTCACTTCCAGCATGACCGGTAATTTTTTCAAAATTTCCTGTTTGCGGCTACCGGGCAGCAAGGCTATAATCTCCTTTTCCGATAACCTTTCACTTTTCACTTTTGACTTCTCACCTTCGATCACTTCCACCAATGGGTGCCCGACATACTCTACTTCCCAATTCCATTTGCTTTTAAAATAGTCTTTTTCAAAAGGGAGAATAACCAGCATTTTATCAATGCATTCTTTCATCATCTTCACCCTGCCTTCCTTCCAGGCCCATACCTGGGGACTGATATAATAAATGATCCTGAGGCCCTGTTCCCTGGCCCAGCGGGCAATGCGCAAATTAAAACCGGGGTAGTCAATGAGGATAAGTGTATCAGGTTTGTATGCAAGGATATCATCTTTACAAAAAGCCAGGTTGCGAAAAATAGTTCGCAGGTTCATCAGCACTTCGGTAAAGCCCATGAAGGCAAGATCACGATAATGTTTTACCAATTCCCCGCCGGCTTCCTGCATTTTATCGCCACCCCAGCAACGGATATTGGCCGCGGGGTCCAGCTTCGTGAGTTCTTTGATAAGATTACTGCCATGCAGATCACCCGATGCTTCGCCTGCGATAATGTAGTACTTCATCCCTGGAGGGAAATTTAAAAAATGACCAAATCGATAGTTAAAGATAGGAAGATGTTACTGCCGGATCGATGACATCATCACAGGTTGAATAATTTCAACACCAGGATAGCGATACCGTACACAAGCGTGATGATAAAAATTCCCCTGGCCGTGCTATCTCTATGTGTATTGACATAAATGGTAAACAACACAACATTTGCTAATAGCGATAACGAGCCGATAGAAGTGATCAGTTTATTATTGTGAAAAAATTCATCAATAAAATCTCCAAAGGAAGTAGCTGAAAATTTTATAAAATAGATCACAATTAATCCAAGCAAAGGGCCAATCAATCCGAGAACTAAACCGAGCTTCAGGTTGTCTTTTTTAAAAATCATTTCCAGAGTTTTTCCAATTGGGATTTTAATTCGTAGTGAGTCATATCAAACTGCACGGGAACAAGGCTTACATAGTTATTGGCCAGGGCCCATACATCCGTATCTTTTCCTTTGTCAAAATTTACAAACTCACCGGTCAGCCAATAATACATGCGGCCGTGCGGGTCTTGTCTTTCAATAAAATCTTCCTCGTATTTCGCATAAGCCTGGCGGCAGATCTTTATGCCTTTTAGCAACTCCTCAGGTATAGAGGGGAAGTTGACATTTAAAACCGTATGCTTGTTCAGTTTTGTCTCCAGCATTTTTTCCACTACTATTCTTGCATATTTACGGGCGCCGGTAAAATCAGCTTCAATATTGTAATCAAGCAGGGAAAAACCAGCGGAAGGGATGCTTTCAATAGCAGCTTCTACAGCAGCGGACATCGTTCCGGAATATATCACGTTGATGCTATGATTAGCGCCATGATTAATACCGCTCAGGCACAAGTCAGGTTTACGATGAAGTACTTTGTCAACCGCCAGCTTAACACAATCAACCGGTGTGCCGGTGCAGGACCATGCTTCGATATCGCCAAAGGTGTTTACTTTATGCAATCGCAGTGGTTGACCAATTGTTATCGCATGCCCCATTCCTGACTGAGGCTTGTCAGGTGCTACAACCACAATTTTGCCCAGGTCCTTCACCGCTTCCACCAGGTTCATTATACCGGGAGCACTTACTCCGTCATCATTGGTAATAAGAATAACTGGTTTTTCCTTAGCAACGGCAAGACGTTTGGGCGATAAGGCTTTCGATTTTTTATTGGATGATTTTTTTTTGGTTGCCATATGCGCAGCAAAAATGTTTGTTTTTTTCGGCATGTCCAAACAGCAAATTGAAAAAAGGATTTTGACAATCTAAATAAATTAGTATTTTGCAACTAAATAAATTAGTGCATCATGGCATTAGCTAACCAGAATTTGAAGTACCTGCGCAAACTTCGTGGCTGGACCCAGGAAGAATTTGCCAATAAACTTAGAATTAAACGATCATTATTGGGAGCCTATGAAGAAGAAAGGGCAGAACCCCGTATTGATGTGTTGGAAGTAGTGTGTGATATCTTTAAACTGACGCTTGACGAAATTCTGCGAAAGGACCTCAGCGATAATAAAAGCAACTACCTGGCGAAAAGGCGGGCCATGAAGTTAGCGACAGGCAGGCCCGATATACCCTTTGTTCCCGTTAAAGCAGCAGCTGGCTACCTCGCTGGCTATGCAGATCCGGAATTTGTGGATGAACTAAATACATTCACCCTGCCAATGTTGTCTGGTGGAAACTATCGGGCTTTTGAAATCATCGGCGATTCCATGTTGCCGACACCGAGCGGTTCAGTGATTGTAGGTGAAAAGGTTGACAAATTAGATGAGTTAAAAAATGACAGTGCCTGTATCGTTGTCTCAAGGCATGAGGGCATCGTATATAAAAGAATTCAAAAAAATGGGCGTTCCAAAGAAAAAGTGACCCTCGTTAGCGATAATCCAGTCTATCATCCATATACGGTCAAAACAGAAGATATCCTCGAAATGTGGCAGGCACAGATGGTAATATCGAAAGCTAATCAGCAGCAGCGCTGGGATATGGGACAATTGGCCAATATTGTAAGCGATTTGCAGGAGCAGGTCATTTCCCTAAAGAAAAAGGTGAATTAAGGTTGGTTTGTGTGTTTTCACCCATTTTTTGCGTTTTTTTTCGGGGAAGCTTTTAGTCATCAGGCCGGTCGGTTATATTTGTTGGCAACTGAACGTATGCTGCTGCAAAGATCGATCTGTTTGACCCTATTGTTAATGGTTAGTGTTTTTTCTTACTCACAAGAAAAGACATTATCCGCCATTAAAACTGCCGCTAGTCCAAAGATTGATGGCAACTTAGATGATTTGGCCTGGAAAGAAGCTCCCATTGCTAACGGCTTTGTACAAAATTTTCCTGATTACGGATTCCCTGCCACCCAAAAAACAGAGGTCAGGGTGGTGTATGACAATACCGCAATTTATATCGGGGCACATCTTTATGACAATCCTTCCCTGATCCGTAAACAAATAACCGCCCGTGATGAGGAGCAGTTTAAAGATCTGGATTATTTCGCTGTTTTTTTTGATACGTACAATGATGATCAGAACGGCTTTGAATTCTTAGTGAGCTCATCCAACGTTCAGTCCGATGCAAGAATATCGCCTGGTCTTCCTCTTGAATATGGTGAGTATGGTGATAAAACCTGGGATGCGGTTTGGGACAGCAAAGTTGCTATAAAGGCAGATGGTTGGGTGGTAGAAATGAAGATCCCCTATATTTCTTTACGCTTCGCCAATACGAATGTACAGGACTGGGGCTTGCAGTTCGGAAGGTCGGTTCGGCGGAATAATGAAAAAACATTTTGGAACGCTGTTGATCCAAATGTAAATGGATTTGTGAACCAGTTTGGGGTGCTGAAAAACCTGGTAGATATCAAACCCCCGTTGCGCCTGAGTTTCTCACCTTATTTATCCACTGGTGTTCGCAGCACTCCTGAGACAAACGGATACAGGACAGAATGGCTGCGTAGCGGAGGCATGGATGTTAAGTACGGCATCAATGAAAGCTTCACGTTAGATGCGACACTGATCCCGGATTTCGGCCAGGTGATTTCTGATAACGTGGTCAATAATCTTACACCTTATGAGGTGAAGTTTGAAGAATACCGTCCCTTTTTTACCGAAGGAACAGATATATTCAATAAATCAGGATTGTTTTATTCAAGACGGATAGGGGCTACGCCATCAGGTTATTATGATGTCGAGCAGTTAGCAAAAGGTGATCCTGATATCGAGATCATAAAAAATCCGGGTCGTTCCCAGTTGTATAATGCCGTAAAGTTTTCGGGAAGAACGCCTTCGAAACTGGGCATCGGATTCTTAAATGCCATCCAGGCTCCCATGTATGCGACCCTGCGTAGTAAAAGCAATGGTGAAAAGGAAAAAATACAAACAGAAGCCCTTACTAATTATAATATCCTGGTACTTGACCAGGCATTAAAAGGAAGGTCATACGTCACCTTTACCAACACCAACGTGATGCGCAGTGGCGCAAACAAGGATGCAAATGTTACCGGACTCGACTTTAGTTTATACGATAAGAAAAATATTTTCAATATTCAGGGTTATGGTCATTATAGTAAAATTTTCGATCACGAATCTTACGACGGATATAATACTTCTTTGCGATTAGGAAAGGTGAGTGGTAAGGTCCAGTTTTATGCACAAAATACAATCCGTTCTCTTCAATATGACCCTACGGACCTTGGTTACCTTCAGACAGCGAATCAACATATCAACGCGGCCACTTTTAGCTACAAACAGTTAACACCAACTAATAAATTTTTGAGCTATCAATATAGCATCATTGCAGATTACCAGCGACTGTATAAGCCCGACAAGTTTTCTTCATTACAGTTGCAGGCACGGGGTTTTTGGTATCTCAAAAATTTCTGGGATGTATCGCTTATTGCTACATACCTCCCGGATCAGCATGACTATTTTGTGATAGGATCGCCGTTTGATACCTATGCACGCCGGCCGCAAATAGGATCGTTATCACTGATTGGAAGCACAGATAGCCGCAAACGTTTATTTGTAAACTATAATTTCCTGATAGCCGACTTTTTCAAAAACCCGGAGAAAGAATATTATGTCCTGGAAGGTGGTGTTCGTTACCGCTTTAGTAATAAGCTTTCATTAGAATTGTCACACCGCTATGAAACAGAAACAGACTATATAATTGATGCGGGCCGGGATAATTTGAACAGGGCAAGAGTTGCTTTCGTTGATTTCAAAGATGTGACCTCGATTCTCTCGGGCATTTACAATTTTACACCTCGTATCAATTTAACCCTAAGGGCACGGCATTACTGGAGCAAGGTAGATATTAAAAGAATTGCCAGGCTGGATGCAAAAGGTTACCCGGTGGCAGCTTCCGACCTAAGTGCACATGACAATATAAATTTCATTAACACAGACGCATTTTTAACCTGGGATTTTCGTTACGGCAGCCGGTTGATTCTTGGATTTAAAAACTGGCTTGGTGAAAATGAATACGTAGATGGCGCCCGGTATAAAAGGTATATATCTAATCTCGGTCAAACCTTTGGTTTAAAACACGGCAATGAAGCAACGCTGCGGTTTGTATACTTTTTGGATTATAACCAGCTTCGGAAAAAATAGCAGAAAGTTTATTTTTCCGGCATCGGCACAAGGTCTTTTTCGACAATTGCAAATACTTTTTCTCCTTTTTGGGGCGCTACCCGGTAGGTTCCGGTAAACTTGCTGAAAGCAGGCAAAATGCTATATTTTTCGCCAAAATAAAAACAGGGAAAACGCAACGATTGTTTTCCTCGTCCATTTAGTGTAATACCGGGATGTACATGTCCTGAGAAAACGTATTTGCCTGCTTGCAGCTTTAGTCTTGGTTTCACTATATCATGTACAAATAAAAAATTATTGACAGAATAGGGCTCATTATGCACAACAATATCAGCTTCTTCGTACCAGCGGTTGTCGAGGATGTCATGATTGCCTTTTGCCAGGTGCACTTCCATGGACGAAAAATCTTTTCGCCATTTCCTGAACAGGTCCATTTCCCTGTTGGCTATGCTATGCGTGAGATCGCCTACGATGATCAGCCGTTCTGCTTTAAAAAAAAGTATTTGCGCCAGCAGCCGGTGTAGATCGTCTTTGTAAACTCCTGCGGGCACGCCAATGCCGGCTTTACGAAAATGTCCCGTTTTGCCTACGTGGAGATCAGCGATAATCAGCGTTCTTTCATCCTCCCAAAATAAAGTTCGTTCGCTGCTAAGAATTAAATGATCATCGCCAATAATATGTGATAACAAACTGGCCATAAGGTTTGCAAATCTAAGAAGCTGTTTAAATTTTTTAGAATCAAACTTGCCTGTCGGCAGGGAGGCGCAGATATGGTAAGATAATGATGATCCGATAGCTATCGGATTTCGCTGATTTTATCTTAATAAATCATAATAATCAGTGTTATCAGCGTTCTACTTTTACATTTCCGGAGTCTCAAAAGAGATAAGAACGACAACACAGCATTATACAGATAAAATTCTGACCATTGACTAATCCGTCAACTGCCAACTATCAACTCAACTCTCCAACTGCGCCTGCATTCTTCTAACCCGGTCTTCCAGCTTTTCAGAAGAAAGATCTTCCCGCATACTATCGACTTTGATAGGAAAGCAAAACGGTGTCAGTCGTTCAGGAAAAGTGACAACGATGTTTGATGCTTGAATCCGCTGCAACATATCCCTTAACCTTACTTCTTCCATTTGCTGGTCAAACACCTCCTGGTAAGCCTGGCGTAAGAGCAAATTGCCCGGTTCATATTCACTAAAAACATTAAACAGGAGAGATGCCGATGCCTGCAGGTGTCTCGCCTTTATTTTTTCACCTGGTAGTCCCTGGAAAATCAATCCGCCAATAACGGCTATATCGCGGAATTTTCGCCGGGCCATCTCTGTAGCATTCACACTGCGTTGGATATCGGCAAGCAAGTTGTCCGGTGAAAAAAGTTCGTACACATTTGAATCGTCAACAGGTATCGGCTGGTCACTCAACAATTCAAATCCGTAGTCATTCATGGCAAACGAAAACGTAATAGGAGTGATGCGGCTGATGCGCCAGGCTAATATGGCTGCCATTGCTTCATGAACCAGCCTTCCTTCAAACGGGTACACAAAAAGATGAAATCCATCCTTAGTCTCTATGTGTTCGATCAATAGTTCATTGGCGTTGGGTACATGCGATAGTTTTTCCTGCAGTTCAAACAAAGGCTGCAATACTTTCAGCTCCACTACTTTTTCACTTTTGACTGCTGACTTTTGACTTCCTGCCTCTGTCAACTGCTCCCTCAATTTCTTTCCCAGGTTCGCACTCAGCGGCATACGTCCGCCTTGCCAGCTGGGTACAATGGATTTTTTAGCATTGCTTTTTCTCACGATCGCCGTCATATCCTTTATCATCGCAAACTCGAGATTTCTTCCTGCAAGAGTAAAGACATCTCCTGGTTGCAGGCGTGAGATAAACCATTCTTCGATAACGCCAATAAATCCGCCGCTTAAAAATTTTACTTTCATCATCGCTTCACTGACAATGGTGCCAATATGCAGGCGATGTCGCATCGCTATTTTCCGGCTGGTGATTTTATAAAGGTCGTTTTGTATCTCTATCTTCCTGAATTCGTCATATTGCTGTAATGCATTTCCCCCGGCCGTGATAAAATGAAGCAGCTGCTCCCATTCTGTGCGTTGAATTTCCTTATAACAATGTGTTGCTATTATTTCGGCAAAAATTGTATCAGGATCAAAACCATCTGAGATCGCTAACGTATTCAGGTATTGGATCAGGACATCAAAACACAATAACATCGGCTGACGGCTCTCGATCAGGTCCTCACTGATAGCACGTTTCAATGCGGCCGCTTCTACAAGTTCCAATGAATGAGTTGGCAGGAAATAGATTTTGCTGATTGCATCCGGGCTGTGCCCGCTTCGTCCGGCACGTTGTAAAAAACGGGCTACTCCTTTCGGTGAACCTACCTGTATCACCGTTTCTACCGGGCGAAAGTCAACCCCCAGGTCAAGGCTTGCCGTACAGACTACAGCCTTCAGATTACCGCTGTGCAAATTTTCTTCTACCCATTGCCGCAGTTCCATTTCAATAGATCCATGATGCAAGGCAATAGAACCGGCAAGGTCAGGACAAGCGTCTAAAATTTTTTGATACCAGGTTTCACTCATACCTCTTGTATTTATGAAAATGAGTGTCGTTTTGCTTTGCTCAATGATGGGAATTACTTTATGCACCAGCTTAATGCCTAAATGACCTGCCCATGGGTATTTTTCAATTTCATCGGGGATGATCGACTCTATTTCGATTCTTTTTTTTATTGCCGCACGAATGATGATTCCCTGTTTTTTTAAAGGAAACAATAATACTTCTTTGGCTTCTTCCAGGTTTCCGATGGTGGCGCTGATTCCCCAAATCGACAATTGGCAATTTGCAATTTGCAATTGACTGCCGCCAGTTGTCAATTGCTTATTGTCCGTTGCATATTGCAAATTGTCCGTTGCAAATTGCTCATTGCAAATTGCTCCCTGACTATTCACAATTCTCGATACGGCCAGCTCTACCTGTACGCCCCTTTTACTTCCCAGTAGTTCGTGCCATTCATCAACGGCAATAATTTTTAATGAGCGAAAAACTTCAGGATAACCTTGTTGCGCCAGCAACAGGTGAAGGCTTTCCGGTGTAATGATCAACACCTCCGGCATCTGTCGTTTTTGCTTTTGTCTTTCACTGGTATCTGTGTCGCCATTTCTGATGCCGACTTTCCAACTCATGCCCAATTCGTCAATTACTTCTTCCATGGCACGGCCGATATCTTTGGCTAATGCCCGTAAAGGAGTAATCCAGAGAAGCTGAAGATTATTTTTTGCTCTCGTTTTATAATCGGCAGGATGCCGATTGATAAAATCAATAACGGAGCCAAGGAAAACAGAATAAGTTTTACCACAACCCGTGGGCGCATTTACCAAACCACTTTCACCGTTGATGATTTGCTGCCAGGCTTGTTGCTGAAATAAAAAGGGTTGACGATTTTTTTGCCCTAACCAATCACTGATGATCTTATATCCAATCGACTGTTCGAGTTTAATTTCCATACACGGCCGGCATTTTTTTCAGTCATCCACTTATCTGATGGAATTTTTTTAGGAGGCAAAGATAATTTTTTAACTGTTGCGGCTGGGTTTGTTGTTTTCATGACCCGACGTATTAATACCGTGAAAAAACTACCGGTTACACCGTTAAAAAACGGTCTAAAAAACCGTGTAAATAATTCGTGTAAGTAAGGGATAATATGCAAATTCGGTAAACGGATTCTCAATCCACAATTTTTAATGATGCGCCTTGTTTCCGCACTAGTTTGATAGAAGTAGCCAGAAGCTTTGATAACCACGCCCTTGAACTTTTATCAACATGATGCGCTGTCCAATATCACCGTTCTTTTTTTAATCAAAAAATTGCTGCCATGCCCATACGTCTCTTCCTGGTAGATGATCACAAACTGCTGACCGATGCGTGGACCGCTATGCTGGGCGCCGACTCAAGATTTGAAGTAACAGGAGCTACCAATGACTCCACTACAGCTCTGGCTTCCGTCAAAGAATTAAAACCGGACATTGTTTTACTGGATCTAAGCATGACGCCGGTCAATGGTTTTGCTCTTACGCAGGCTATAAAGGAATATGACAGCAAAATTGGCATTATCGTAATTACCTATTATGATTTGCCGGTATATTATACCAAAATCATGAAGGCGGGGGCGAATGGATATATAACCAAAACTTCGGCATCGGGGGAACTGATAGAAGCCATTTTGCAAGTGTCAAAGGGTAACAACTATACCTGTAAGGAAATGGGACAAGCTATTATCGAAAATATGATCAATCCTGGTGAGATGCTGGCAGCTATCAAGAGTCTCACTCCTAAACAGCTGGCCATAATTGAATTAATAAAAAAAGGGCTTTCTTCGAAGGAAATTGCCGGCTACCTTGGCGTGTCGCCAAAAACTGTCGAAGTGCACCGGTACAATATTTTAAAAAAATTGGGACTTAAAAACAGTGCGGCACTCATCAATGAGATGAATCTCCGCGGGATTTGATTTACCCCTGCAGTACTAATTACAAAAAATCACCTGGAAATTCATGTCGAATAAAATCTACATGTTACGCATAAATGCAATGACACAGGATAGATATAAAACACTATTTTTTTTTGGCAACACTATTTTTTTCTTTGTAACTGCAGTAGGTTAAGTCATATCACCAGGTTTAATTGTTCCAAAAGAATTGATTTGGTGTTTATTGCCTGCATTGCATGTATTTGGTAGCTGCTAACTATTCAATCCAATAGTATGAAACTAACTGCCCGGGGCTGGCGCATTGCCCTTACCGTTTTGGTTTTTGCTTTTTTACAGAAAGCTGTGAAAGCTCAATCACCCGGACTTATTGTAAGACCTGCTGCTGGTAATGGTGCCGGGTTCCTGAATCCCAACGGCGATAGTCATACCTCAGCATCTGCCAGTGGCTTTTCATCAAATGATATAGCAGAAAGCGAGATTCCCTACAAAGTCGTTCCGCCCATTATTACCGAACCGACAGGTGACTTGGCTACCGGCCCTTCAGGTGGCTTTTCTGATATTGTGAAGACCGTTGACAACAGTGGTTTTTATATTTATTTCAATGGAACCAATATCCTGTTTCGTTTGCGAATTGGTAATATTATTAGTGGTTCTAAAGGCTATAGCATTTTGTTTGACACGGATGGTAAGATCGGGAATAGTGGTCCTGGTGCCGATCCCAATTTTATCGCCTCCACCAACACCAGCAACGGTAATCCTGGTTTTGAATACGAGGTGGTACTGCAAACTAATTTTGACGTATCTGTCTATAATGTCGATGGCACGTCAAGCCCTGTTTTAGTCAACACATATTCGCTGGCTACCAATTCCCAGATTTCTGTGGCTTTATCAACAGATTCGGGAAACCCGGACTATTTCTATGATTTCGGTATTCCGGTAACGGCCATTGGCTCACCTGCATCATTCAGGATGGTAGCAACAACAGTTACTTCTCCTTCATCTGCTTTGCAAGGCAGCCGATCCGATATTTATGGCATCAATGATAGCGCTAGTCCAAATACAGCGGTAGCCTGGGAAACAGTGATCACGGCACAACCAGCGATTGCCATGACAGATCTTGGAACCTTAGGGCCGGGAGTTGCGGCCGTTTGCACGGCAGCACCTGTGATTAATACCCCTATAAGTAACGGAGCAGCAGTAAGCGTAACCGGGACCTGGACACGATTGGATGCATCTAAACCTTCGTCTGCAATGGTGACACTCTATAAAAATGGAACAATAGCCGGCACCACTACGGTGGCTACAGGCGACACATGGTCCATTCTTGTACCGGTGATTGCTTCGGGCGACGTTTTTTATGCTAAAGCGCAGGCATCGGGTGAATCAATGTGTTTACAATCATCATCCGTTACCGCAGGTTGCACCAGCATACCGGCGGCACCAGTATTATCCTGCGCTTCGTCCAAAGGAATATCCGGAACAATGGGTCTTGGAAATACCATCCAGATTTATCTTTTGCCAACAACCAATGCTTCACCTACCTCGAACCCATTGGTTACTAATATTAGTTATCCAACACCCACCACCTTTGCTTACTATGTAAATGGATGTTCGGGTGGCACCAACAACGTAGCGAACGGTACGTATATGTTGGTCACTTCCAATGGTAGCTGCACATCCGCACCAACTTTTGAATGTATATCATCGGGTAGTAGTTCCCTGGTTGGCCTGGTGACCAACGCTATTACTTTGACAACCCCGGTCTATCCTTATCATACAACGATCAACGGTAGCGGTGTTGCCTCAGGCAATATCCTGCGATTGTTCATTAATGGTAAATATAGTTCGACGGTAACAGCTACGGGTACTACTTTTTCCTTTACAGACCTTAGTTTGAAAAGCGGTGACCAGTTGAAAATTTACTTGTCAGCCGCAGGAAGCACCTGTATGACTGGTTCTAATACTTTTACGGTTAGTTGCTATACAACTCCGCCAGTGATTAGTACGACCAATGGCGGCAACTTAATTGCAACATCCACTTCGGTAAGCGGTACATCCTCCTATTCAGGAGCTACTGTAACATTATATTCCGGTACAGCGCCGGGTGGTGTGGCGGTAGGATCGCCGGCGACCACTTCAAGTAATGGCTCGTGGACCATTTCAGGAATCACTATTACCGCTGGCCAAAATTATTATGCAACTCAGTCTTATGCTGGTTGCGCCAGTCTGGCGTCAGCATCTGCTTTGGCCCTGGCGCCGACAACTATCTGTCCCACTATTACCGGCAGCTATAATGATGCTTCCACTACCATATCGGGTACGTTATCGTCGGCCTTCTCCGGTACGGTACGCCTTTACCTGGATGGATCATTAATTGGATCGGTGAATGTGACAACTGCTTCAGCCTGGAGTATCCCGGTAAACTCATCAGCGTCTAATAAGCTTTATACAGGAGGGGTTTTAACTGCTTCAGCCCAAAGCAGTACTGGTGCTGAGAATACAAATTGCCCGGGAAGCATCGTAGTAAGTTGCGCAGCACCTGCCATTCCATCGGTAACGCCAACCAGTTCGACGATTGGCTTGTTGCAATCAGTGAACTATACCATCGCCAATGCTGAGTCAGGAATTTTATATTCTATAAAAGATAACAGCGTCAATACATATTATGCGCCATCCAAATTCGGTAGCGGCAGCAGTCTGTCATTTACAACCAATACTTTCAACTCATTGGGTACCTATAACCTGCAGGTGAAAGCAACTTCTCTTTCAGGCCCGGGCTGTGAAAGCCAGTCCGCTGCAACCGTATCGGTAAGTTTATCGCTGCCTTTAACATTGATCAGTTTTGATGTTCAACCTCACGATGGTTATACCCAATTAAACTGGAAAAGTTCAGAAGAGATAAATGTGAGTCATTTCGAAATTCAGCGCAGTGATGATGGCAATGCTTTTTATTCAATCGGGAACATATCGGCCAACAATAACGCCCAGGTCAATGCTTATTCATTCCGGGATTATAAAAATATAACGGGCACCGCCTGGTATCGTCTTTTAATTATTGATAATGACGGGAGGAAAGAGATGAGTCGTATCGTGAAACTTTCAACAGCTGTAATGAGCGAAACAATAACTGTATCTCCCAATCCTTTTATCAATAAAATAGATGTCCAGATTGCTGGCGGCATACAAAACAAAACAGAAATAATACTAACCGATGCGGCTGGCAGGATCATAAGAAAAATGAAGGAAAATTTATTGCGTTCCGGTGTGATGACCATTAGTCACCTCGATGGATTGACACCGGGCCTTTACATAATAATGATCTACAGGGATGGAAAGATAGCGCAGCAAACTAAATTGGTAAAACAGCGATGACCGGTTATTGATTTCAAACAAATAATTCAATGTTTATTTTTTCTAAGCTGTTTTACGTTTAGTCAGCCCGGCAGTTATAGTATATTTAACCTCGAAAACTATTGCCAAAATCCAAATCCAGCTTATGTACCCAATTCGCCTTTTTATTGTTGATGATCATAAACTCATTACCGATGCCTGGACCGAAATGTTGAACGCTGATTCCAGGTTCAGGGTTGTAGGCGCCACCAATAATTCAGCACTTGCGCTTTCATCAATAAAAGAATCTTCTCCTGATATGGTGCTGGTGGATCTTAGCATGGAACCCGTTGATGGTTATACACTCACCAGGGATATCATTGAGCATAGTCATACAATAAAAGTGATAGCGATTTCCTACTACGATATGCCGGCTTGTTGCAGCCGGGTGCTGGAAGCAGGCGCCAGCGGTTATGTGACCAAAACTTCATCCGGTGAAGAACTGGTAGAAGCAATTATAGAAGTGTTTAGTGGAAAAAGATATACCTGCACAGAGATCAATCAAAACATCATACAGGAAATAGTGCAACCGGATTTGATGACTCATGCTATCAGATCGCTTACGCCAAAACAGCTATCAATTATCGATTATTTAAAAAAAGGATTTTCATCCAAAGAGATAGCAGGTAACCTGGGCGTCACCAATCGCACAGTAGAAATTCACCGGTATAACATTATGAAGAAATTGGGGTTGAAAAACATTGCGGCGCTTATCAATGAAATGAATATGCGTGGTATCTGATAGAGTAAGTAGTGAGCAAAAATTAATTGTGCTATAATAAGGAAGAGCCGATTTCGCCGACTCTTCCTTTATCCATCAGCAACGCCTGCTCTATAAAGCAAGCTAATTCAATGTCCGGTCAAAAACTACTTATGCAATGAATCATGCCGGGCGCCCATGGTATCTACGGGTACAGTCATAGTATCCCTGTCGATGGTATTATCTTTTTCAATTATAGTGCTGTCTTTAATAGTGCTTTCATTGGTGCTTTCATTATTGCAGGCTAACATAAAACCCGCTATGCACACGATCAGTAATTTTTTCATAAAAGTTGATTTTAGCAGAATAACTTTCAATTATATTGTCAATGAAGGCAACAGTGTTTTGTCCTTTTTGCCGGATAAAAATGGGTAATGATTTACACATGTCCGGCCGGGTGGGTAAATTATTTACCGTTTAGGTTAAGCCGCTAACTACTTTTATATCCCCTTAGTGATTTGCTTCTTCAGCATCGCTTCAGCCTTTGTTGAACTCACCAGTTTCAGCGGTTGAAATTGTTTATTTTCCAGCTTGTTGTAATTAATAAAAAAAATCAACTAATTCCTGGTTGTGCTTTTTCGGGAGTTGGTGTATGTCTTTCAGGTGTTGATAAAGACGGGAATCTAAAGGCACAAGCAGGAAGCGATCATTGCGAAATTTTTTCTTGCCAGGTATTTTTTGGTTGGCCAGCAGGGCGCCAATAGTACGGCACTCCATTTCTACACCCGGGTAAGTGTTACATTCTGTTATGACCATAGCATCCAGCGGGTCGCCATCTTCAGCAGTAGTATGTTGGATCATTCCAAAATCATAAGGAAACACCATACCCAGGGGCAACATTTTTTCAGCCTGAAAACCTTCTTTTTTTCATCAAAGAAGTATTTGCCGATAGAATACCTGGGAGTTTCAATCATGACAGTTACTGAAAACATAAGTAGTGATATTTTCTTTTTAATGATTGACCGCTGTTCAGCTGAGATATTGATATCGGCTTCTTTTTTGGTAGAGAGTTACAGGCAATCATACTATAGCATAAAGATTTAAATACCATGCCATGAAATAAAAAAATGGCAGGCGATTTAAACTCAATATTAGGGTGATATGAAAATTGTGCACACTTCAAGTCCACAAGATCAACCGATAACACCTGGGCTACCGCTCAGTGGCGATTGGCAACAAGCCCGGCAATTTGAGCAGGAAGGCGAATGGGAAAAAGCCATAAAAATATACAACCGCATGCTTAAAGCACAACCGCTGAATGAAAAAATATACGATCGACTTATGATTATTTATCGGAAAAATAAAAATTACCAAAAGGAGAAAGAGATCATTAATACAGCCATCCGGGTTTATGAAAAGTTTTATAAAGAAAGCGAAAAAGCAACGATCACAAAAAAAGTTGCGGCAATCAGCAAAGCGCTGTTGAAATCTTTGCAAATGACTGATGCAAAAGGTCGTCCCTCTCCACAACGGGAACCCGTCAAGCGATGGACCAAAAGAAAACAATGGGTGCAAAACCGGCTATGTTCATAGTAGTAAAGGCGTTGGGACTGGCATGCTTTTTTTACTATAATTTTTATGCGCAAGTCATTTTCAGTGGGCTCCATTGAAAAAATCCAGCTTGAATTGGCGGATCTTGACCGCGGTTTTGTTAATATCAGGGGTAAAAAATTAAAACCGAGTCAATGTTATCGTTTTGATGCAGACACCGGTAATATTTTGTTTAATACCAATTGTCCCGAGGGGTTAAAACAAAAAATACAGGAAATAGTAATGAAGTATTTGAATGCACCAAATGAATAAAAAGGATCATTTGGTGCGGCGGCCAGTTTTCAACCCGGTAAAAAATTATGCTGTATGAAGCTTAATTGTTGGACAATAGCACGCCGGCTTTTTCCTTTATTACCTCGCTGATTTTTCCTTTGAAAAAGGAAAGCGCAAAAGGCAGGTTGCCATCGATGTGCACAAAATTTTCTTCGACTTTTATTTTCCCGGAAAGGTCAAATCCTTTGGCAGAGAAACTGAATTCGCCCTCATTGCCATCCCAGGTTTCTTTGACATCCTTTATCGTGTCGGCCTGGTCCCGTTGTAATTGCTGCAATAAGCCCTGGATACGGCTCAGGGCTTCCTGCGGTGTTAACTGATGAGGAATCGAAATATCAAGTGTTGCCATTAGCTAAATGATCATTGCTTCACTACAAAAGTGTTGAATTGTCATCAAACGGGGAAAAATTATCCCAGGTTTTTTAACCACTTTACCAAATCATCTTTGGCTTGTCCAGTTTTTTTCTGCACCCTTCCCCAAAATTCGTCATCCTTTCCTTCTTCATATTTCAAATCATCATCAGTAAGATTGGCATATTTCTGCTTTAATTTCCCTTTCCATTCATTCCATTTTCCCTTTAATTCCATTTTATCCATAACACACGATTTAGAGTTAACAAAAGGTTGATACAGTAAACGATAAAAAAAATGTGCCAACAAGTGACGATAACCCGGACGTCGGGATCATTTTGAAAATTAACGGTTAAAAAACGGTTTATTTATTCGCAGGCGTGTAGATTACTTTAATCTGTACCCGAATTTTATCCACTATCCGGATCTTTTTAAGGCTGATGACATAAAATTGAACGGAGATAAAAGCAAACAACGCTCTTACTTCGTAGATTTGCGGCTGTTGATTATGAATGCTCCAAAGAATATTGCTTTTACAAAGCTGATCAAGATAAATGGCCGTCTGCGTGAATTTAACTTTCGGAAACGGCCTGCAGGTTACTATGATGTAAACACCAATGATGAACGGGGCAACCGTTTCTTCTTTAAACTGGAACAGCAGGAAGGTGAGTGGACGATTTCCGACCCGGAGTTACCTGCGTGGTTGATTCACAATAAACCATCGATTGTTGAAGCCGTACAGGAAGAGGAATAATTTTCACGAGACACAATTATATTAATCAGCAAACAGGGCGACATCCATTTCCGCTGCTGATCCTGATTGGGTAGTGGATAAAAATTCCACGGCCAGGCATCACAGGTATAATGATCTTATCATTACAAAGGATGATAATTTGGAGCGTTAGTAATAGTTAATAAAAAGGGAAATCTGAACGCGGTTCATTTACACACGCCAAATTGATTTCTTACATTGACCTAAATAGGCTATCTTCATTGAAATCAGATAAAAATACCACATCATTCAGTTAGGATCAGTAGCGATTCTTATTCTTCGACACAGTAATTGTTTTCTCCTCTTTTCTCCTTGTTGCTGTTTTTTTATCAGTATCTACTCAATCTTAAAAAATCGGGAATGAATATGTATGTTGCTAACCTGGGATTTCATATCACAGCAGACGATCTGAGGAAATTGTTTGAATCATTCGGACTGGTAATTACAGTCAAAATAATCCTGGACCTGGCAACCGGCGGTGGTCGGGGATTTGGATTTAATAAACTCAATGGAAAAATGGAAGGAAGGTTTATTCCTATCCCGGTTGTAAGAGAAAGAGAGGAACGTTCCGGCAAAAAAAGCTGGTAAACAAAAGAAAGCAGACAGCAGGCAAACTAATCCTTTTCGGTCTCGCTTAAATAGTAATCGGTCACCCAATAAATTTTATATGGCTACAATCATCCAGATCGCAAATGCCGACAGGAATCTTAGTTTATTCAGTAAAGGAATTAAACTGGCAGATCTGGAGGGCAAACTAAATGAGATCGGACCCTTTACGATCCTGGGACCTGTTAATCTTGCTTTGAGTCGATTGATGTCCATGACTTATGACCAACTGCTGGAACCGGGGAATAAAAATAAGCTCGTAGATTTTTTATCAGGCTATATTATTTCGGGTAAAAAAATGTTGGCTGATTTTAGAAACGATCAAAGACTGTCTACTCTCCAGGGAAAAATGGTAACAACCACTATTAAGAACGGGGATATTCATATCAATGGAGCTAAGATACTGGCAAAGGACAGGCAGGGGGCAAATGGTGTTATTCATTTACTGGGCGGCACCTATATACAATAGCTTTTAACGGACAGTGGGTAGAATTTATCATTCAAAATTGTATTATGCATTTTCAAAAAGAACATCTCGAAGGAACACATTATACCTGGTCAACCGGGAGTCAAAAAAATAAATTTCTGGGTCAGCCCAGCCGTCGGTCATTTGACCGCTTTGATGGTGACCAGGTACTCTTCCTGATCAACTTTTATGGATCAGTAGCCGACAGGTTTAGCATTGCCGAGGGCAAAAAAATTGAATACGCTATCTGCCATCATTTACCACTTGATGCAAAAAGTGAAGTATCAGTATTTAACTGGATCAGGAATGGCTGTTTGACCGAACAGGAAACACCGGTCAATAAAGGTTAAAAAACAGCTTATGACTTACGACGAAATTGAAAACATCCTTCAGAATAAATACCCGGATAATGCCGTTGTGAAAATTAATTTCAGAACCCGTAATTCCGTGAACGGTATTTTTATAAAAACAGCTGACTACAAAGAATTGAGCCGGAAAAACCTATGGCGGATAGTCAGTGCAACTTATATGGATGCCTACAGACAATCTCACGATGAAAGTTTAGCCAGGATTTTCAACGGATCGGAATTTACAAAACTGGAACTGGTCCGATAACCAGCAATGAACTGCATCACACCCGGTAAAAATAAAATAGAGTGTTTCTCTTGCATAATACAAATACTAAATATATTTTGTAACGCAATGGCATTTTCCTGTTTTCAAAATGCCGGTAAATTTCATTAAGCTCCACCATCCTCAGAGAAATAGATTTCACTATTTTTTCTTTTTTCGCATTTATTATTTACTGTACCTACTGATTGCACATCTCCCATACTTCCCCACCGGGAAAGGCTGGCTAATAGTCCTTGTATAAAATCAACCAGAATCGGTTTTGTATCCCATAAACAATAGTTTATGCAATTGCGGAGTTGTGCGCAGACCTTTTGCTTTTCGAATTTACTTCCCGGTCATTATTCCGACCTGGATGATTCAAGTTTTTTCCCCAGGCTTGTATGCCCTGCATTTTTTCCATTCCAGATAATCTAAACTACCATTTATTAAAATTAAAAACCGCCGATTATGACCAGAGATGTAGGCTTCCCGAATCAGTTCCCATACCCCGGCCCATGGGTTAAAAGGTTGGCTGGCTTTTTTAAAACTGCTGTTTTGTTGGTTTTTATTTCAACAAAGTCATTAGCACAAACTTTCCCTCCTGCAAGTTCCTGTACATCAAAAGACCTGGAATTATTAAGCGCTACATTGCCACCTCCGGCTAATGATCGATGTCAATGCGAAGGAACGAGAACATTAATGTTAGGTATTATTAATAAAACAGGTTCTACCAGAACATCTTTTGCCTTATGGGGCACTTTACTGACATTCAATGCTGCAGGAGACACTATTAGCCAGGAGGCGATTGTTGCCTGTGCCGGTCCTATCCCTAAAAATGCTACGAGTGTTTTAGCTTCTGATAAACAAATAACAGTTAGCTGTGGCCAATCATTTAAGATCGTTAATTTATATTTAGCCTGGACCTCAGCTTCCCCGGGTGAAACTTGCGCTGTTTTAAAAGCGAATCCTTCCACTATTAATCCCAAGTGCGGAATATTACCCGAAATTAATGTTGGCCTGGGCGTGGCAGCTACTATAACTAAAACTAATGCAACTTGTACAGCAGGGGGCAGCATTAAGGTTGAGCCTTCAGGTGGTATAGGCCCTTACCAGGTTTGTTTGTATAAGAAAACGAGTGCTACCGATAGCACCCTTATTGATGTATGCCGAAATGTTGTTGCAAATGGATCCACAACTTTTAGTGGACTCGCTACCGGAGACTATACAATAAGAACGACAGATAATATGAGTGAAACTGACGTTACTAAGAGATGTTTTACTAATAGAATGACAACCATTACGCAACCAGACCAGGTAGCTGCTCCATCTGCCACGGTAGGCCAACCAACTTGTACTACGGCTACAGGATCTGTTAGTGTAAACTCTTTTGATAATACTATCACGTATACACTCAAGCAAGGTGGAGTTTTAAAATATACGGCTAATGGTAGCGGTGTTTTCATCGCAGTGGCTTCCGGTATTTACGATTTAATTGCCACCAAGGGCAGTTGCAGCGCAAGCGGCTCTATAACTGTGAATGCACAACCTGCAACACCTGATGCACCAGCAGCAAGTGGTGATGAGCAGTGTGAACAAAATCCATTACAAACTTTAACAGCAACAGCTACAGCACCCAGCGGTGGAAGCATTGTATGGTATGATGCAGCAACTGGCGGTATCGCAGTAAGTCCAACACTGAGTGCGGTTGGAACAAAAACATACTATGCAGAAGCATCCAATGGAACATGCTCCAGCCTTTCAAGGACAGCAGTGATCTTAACGATCAATGCAGCACCGGCTGCACCTACAAGTGGCGGTAATCAAACAGTATGTGAAACATCACCGATTCAAACTTTAACTGCTACAGCAAGTGGTGGAACAATTACCTGGTATGAAGCAGCAACAGGGGGTAGCGCAGTAAGTCCAACACTGAGTGCAGTTGGAACAAAGACATACTATGCAGAAGCATCAAATGGAACATGCTCCAGCCTTACAAGGACAGCAGTGACCTTAACGATCAATGCAGCACCGGCTGCACCTACAAGTGGCGGTAATCAAACAGTATGTGAAACATCGCCGATTCAAACTTTAACTGCTACAGCAAGTGGTGGAACAATTACCTGGTATGAAGCAGCAACAGGCGGTAGCGCAGTAAGTCCAACACTGAGTGCAGTTGGAACAAAGACATACTATGCAGAAGCATCAAATGGAACATGCTCCAGCCTTACAAGGACAGCAGTGACCTTAACGATCAATGCAGCACCGGCTGCACCTACAAGTGGCGGTAATCAAACAGTATGTGAAACATCGCCGATTCAAACTTTAACTGCTACAGCAAGTGGTGGAACAATTACCTGGTATGAAGCAGCAACAGGCGGTAGCGCAGTAAGTCCAACACTGAGTGCGGTTGGAACAAAAACATACTATGCAGAAGCATCCAATGGAACATGCTCCAGCCTTACAAGGACAGCAGTGATCTTAACGATCAATGCAGCACCGGCTGCACCTACAAGTGGCGGTAATCAAACAGTATGTGAAACATCACCGATTCAAACTTTAACTGCTACAGCAAGTGGTGGGACAATTACCTGGTATGAAGCAGCAACAGGCGGTAGCGCAGTAAGTCCAACACTGAGTGCGGTTGGAACAAAAACATACTATGCAGAAGCATCCAATGGAACATGCTCCAGCCTTACAAGGACAGCCGTGACACTTACCATCAACGCGACGCCTGCAGCACCAACAGCCGAAGTAACACAGCCCACTTGCGGCACTCCGACCGGTACTATTTCCGTTACCAGTGGTATATCCGGGTTATCATTTAGCATCAACAGTACAGATCCTTCAGCCTTTACCAATTCAACGGGTGCATTCAGCGGTTTAGCCGCCGGCGATTATGCCATTAGGGCAAAGAATGCCAGTGGTTGTATTTCAGCCCCCGTCAGTAAAACAGTTAATGCAGCAGCTTCTGTTCCTCCAACGCCGGTAGTGGGTGTTAAACAGGCAGCTTCCTGTTCTTCATCGTCCATTATACTGGAAGTATCAAGTCCGCTTGGAAGTGATTTTCTATACTCGAATAATAATGGTGACTGGCAGGCCAGTACTGAATTTACCATCAAGGCAGGGGATGGCTACAATATAAAAGCCAGGAGGATAAGTGATAATACCTGCATCTCCGAAGCTGCCGGTTGTGGGGCTGAAACCACTACCAGCAACAGGTCTCAACAGCCTGTATCAACCACTACTACGAAAATGGTAACTACCGTCATTACCCAAACCGAATCAGGAGGTACCGGGGTTAAAGCTTTTCCAAATCCCTATAACGATAAGGTGAAGTTAGTGGTAACCTCTCCTGTAGCGGGTAACGGAAGCCTGGAAGTGATAAATATGCTCGGGCAGAAAATAAAAACGGTTTACCAGGGCCGCATCATTGCCGGTAACCAGGCTTTTGACGTGAACATACCCGCCGCACAGCGTTCGACACTCATCTATATCTTCCGGATGGGAGGCCGGCAAATAACCGGGAAACTATTACAGTTAAACCAATAGTAGCATGGACCTGCATGCACACGAAAAGGATGCTGAAAAGCATCCTTTTTTTATTGGAGTAAAGAGGCGGCGGTCCTTAGTTGTTTAAAATTGACGATAAGCGACCCGCTTTTTTTGAAGCGGGTTAAAAAAATAGCCGGGTAAATCTACGGGCCTCTTGGATTTGACAGAAAATGCTGTTACATTCGTCGCAAGGTGTCATCACTTTACCCTTCCCAAATCCCATCTCCTCTCGAGCAATCAGCTTTTTGGTTTTTTTAGGCGTAGCTGTAATCGCAATTGTAAATAAAAAAACGCCGGTTATTATCGATTGCTAATCTCCTCGAAAACTACCACCATCCGTCTGCTGATTTCGTCAACAGTTTCTTTTTTATTACCGAAACCTAACCACTTATGGGTAATGCTTTTACTCCTGCGCCTGCTAATGCCGGTCATTTTACACATCAATCATTACCGGATTGCCAGCCAAAAATAAATACCGAAAGCTGTAGTTTCTCTCCTCACCTTAATACGATTTGCTGTATGAAAAAAATATTACGCAAAACCGGCCTGCTGGCAATACTGTTATTGCTGGCCAATTTGTTTTTTGTAAGTGAAAGTTTTGGGCAGGCGACTGTGCAGACGGATAAACTGGATTACTATCCCGGTGATTATGTTATCATTACCGGTGCGGGATGGACATCCGGCGAAACAGTGGAATTGCATATCGTTTCCGACTGCGGATGTACTGATGAAGTCTTAACTGCAATCGCTGATGCAGGTGGAAATATTCATAACAATCAGTTTTTGATTACGGAAGATCATCTAGGTGCTTCGTTTGTTCTTACGGCAACAGGATTATCATCTGGATTGACAGCACAAACTACTTTTACTGATGGTTCGTGGACCATTACTCCAAATCAGACAGTATGTATAAATCAAAGTAAAGAACTTACCTTTTCAGTTACAACGACAAGTTCTCCAAATAATGGCTCATTTAAGATAGATTTTCCTGCGAGTTTTACTCTATCTGGAAATAGTATAAGTAGTGTAACTGGCGGGAAGACATGGACTAGTTCAATTTCAGGGTCCAGTGTTTGTTTGACCAGGACAGGAAATAATAGTAATAATGTTGGAAGCGGTGATGTAATTGTTTTTAAAGTTACTGTAGTTGCTTCAACCACTACGGGATCTCCTTTTTCTTTGTCAGGGTTCAGCAATGCTAATAACACGGCTTGTCCTGCAACAGGTACCCCTCAATCATCAACCGCAACGATAACAGTTCAAAGTGCACCATCTGTAAGTCATAACACAGCAGCATTAACTGTATGTCAGGGGTATGATCCTGCTGTACTTACTGCTACAGTCTCAGGAGGGAATGCTCCATTTACATATCAATGGAAATTGAATGGCTCTAATATTATTGGAGAAACTAATTCTACTTATGATGCATCTAATTTAAATACACCTGGAATTTACTCTTACACGGTAGTTGTGATGGACGCATGCGGCAATACCGGTACTTCTACAGCAAAAACAATAACTGTTAATGCCGATCCAGTTTCGCCAACAATTAATCCATCACCGGCTGATGGAAGTACAGTTTGCGTAGGTTCATCTGTTTCTGCAACATTTAGTCCTGGTAGTGGCGGTGCAGGAACTGTAACAGATACATACGAATATAGCACAGATGGTGGCGCTACGTGGAATCCTTATTCGTCAGGAGATCCAATTGCTGCAACTGTTGGAATGGTTGGGATAAATAAAATAAAAATAAGGACTCAAAGAACAGCAACAGGTAGTTCATGTAATAATGGTGCTGTTAATACTGTTCAATGGACTGTAGCCGCCTTGCC
The DNA here is from genome assembly GCF_029360765.1 of Terrimonas pollutisoli. Taxonomy (GTDB): domain Bacteria; phylum Bacteroidota; class Bacteroidia; order Chitinophagales; family Chitinophagaceae; genus Terrimonas_B; species Terrimonas_B pollutisoli. The sequence continues at coordinate 572,071 of NZ_JARKNA010000002.1, forward strand.
AAATTGTTCAATCACAGGAGCTGATGGACCAGTTTGTCCATTAGCATCTAACGATTATACTGCACCCGGAGGAATGACAACTTATTTGTGGGAAATAACTGCAGGCAGTGCAACAATTGTTGCAGGTGAAGAAGATGATCAGATTGCAACGGTTGTAGCCGGCTCAGGTTGCAATACATCTTATACTCTTAAACTAACAATTACTGATGGCAACGGATGTTCTTCAAGTTGTACTAAAGTTGTAGCGATACAAGACAACACTGATCCGACCGGAACAACAACAGCGGGATCCACCAACAATAATATGTGCAAGGCTGATGCAGCAACATACTTCTCCTTTGATGCAGCAGCAGCGGCGGGTGGCTATAGCGATAATTGTGGCGGAG
>NZ_JARKNA010000002.1:572555-629125 GCF_029360765.1 Terrimonas pollutisoli
GAAACCGGAACAGAAGTAGTAACGGGAACCGATTGCAGCTGGACGATCACTTATACATTTAAAGTGGTGGATGGCTGTGGCAATGAGCTCACCGGTCAGACTTACTCTCATACAGGAAGTGATCAGACAGCGCCAACGCTGAGCGGAACACCTTACGCAGGAACAACAGGCACCAATGCATGCAAAGCCAATGCAGCAACAGCAGCACCGTTCAGTGCAACAGATGCGATCCAGGGTTACAGTGATAATTGCGGCGGCGCAGTAACCGCCCACCTGACCAATACAAGCGTAACGGGTACTGATGCTACATGGGCAGTAACTTATACCTTCAAAGTAAAAGATGCATGCGGTAATGAGTTGACAAACCAGAGTTATTCCAATACCGGAGGTGACAAGACGGCACCGTCACCGATCTCTTTAACCGTAACACCAACATGCCTGTGGCCGCCAAACCATAAAATGCGGGATGTAACTCTTAATTACACTTCAACCGATAATTGCGGAGGTATAACTACCTGTGCAATCACTGTTACGAGCAATGAACCGGAAAATGGATTAGGAGATGGAGATACGGGTCCTGACTGGGAAATTTTGGATGATCATCATATAAGACTTCGTGCAGAAAGATCTGGTACCGGCGACGGAAGAATATATACTATTTCTGTTACTTGTACAGACGCAGCAGGTAATTCAACTACAAGTAACACAGCTGCGGTGATAGTTGCACATAATATTACTGGTCCATCCAGCGGATATGCAGTTAAAGTGGGTACAACGATAAATATGACAGGAACATTCTGGGATATACCGGGTAATAAGCATACAGCCAAGTGGCTGATAGATGGTTCAAGTGCGAACGGTACTGTAACTGCTGAACCTGTTGGGCTGAAGAGCGGCACGGCAAAAGGCAGTTACAAACTGACATTGCCAGGCGTATATAAATTACAGATGAATATTACAGATCAGAAAGGAATTACCAGTTACGCAAATACCAATGGTGACCTGGAAGCTATCGTTGTAGCTTATGATCCTAATGGCGGTTATACCTACGGCGGCGGATCTTTTAATTCACCTGCGGGAGCAGTTCCTTCCAACCCGACATTGACCGGGAAAGTAAGCTTTGGATTCCAGAGCAATTATTACAAAAACGCTACGAATCCTAAAGGAGAAACTCAGTTTGACTTGAAGATTGGTGATATGGAGTTTAATGCTTTGAACTTTGATTACCTGGCAGTGAATGGAGCCTTTGCACAGTTTAAAGGATCAGGAAAGTTGATCACCAACGGAGGTTTGATTGTTCAGAGTGGTATTTACTTTATGATGACTGTGATAGATGGCCAGTTGAACGGCGGCGGAGTGGATAAGATTCGCATGAAGATTTACAATAAGAATACAAACCAGGTTTATTACGACAATCAGCCCGGCGCCAGCGATGCAGATGCCCCCACTACAGCAGTAAATAATGACGGCAGCCAGATTGTGATTGTGAATACGAGTAGTACCACAACAAATGCTGTTACGCAGGCAAGGAATGCACAGACAGATGTAGCGGCTGAAGTAAAACCAGAATTACCTGCGGCTCTCTCTTTCGAACTCAAAGCCTTCCCCAATCCAACCGAAAACTATTTCACTGTGAAAGTGACCAGCCCGGTCAATGCAACAGTAGAGGTAAGGATGGTGGATGTATTGGGTAAGGTGATACAGGTGGAAAGAGGAGCTCCGGGTCAGTCATTGCGTTTCGGTGATAATGCCGCAGCAGGTATGTATATACTGGAAGCAAGGCAACCGGGACAGCGGGAGAAAGCCATCCTGAAAGTGATAAAACTAAATTAAGGCGACTCCATACATCAAGACCACCTGTCTAAAAAACAGGTGGTCTTTTTTGTGGATGATCGTTCCATATCTTTTCCTAATTTCATCCTTTATTTAAAATCTATGAAGGAATACAATCGTCGTCAGTTTATTGCCACCGCTTCCGGTATGGCGGCTGCACCGTTGGTAATGGAGGAGTTTGGAGAAAAAAAGGATTCGACAAAATTGGTGCACCATGTTTTTTTCTGGTTAAAAAATAAAGGGTCAGTCGCAGATCGCCGGCAATTAATAGAAGGTCTCCAAACTCTTGCAGGGATCAAAGAAGTAAAAAAACTTATGGTCGGCACGCCTTCGCCAACAGAACAGCGGGGAGTGGTGGACAATAGCTATGATGTTTCAGAGCTCATGTTTTTTGACAGCATAGAAGGGCAGAATGCCTACCAGGTTCATCCTATTCATAAAGCCTTTGTAGAAAAATACAGCCATCTCTGGGAAAAAGTGGTCGTATATGATATGGATGTAGTGTAATTTTTATCAGTAACAGAAGTGTCCTTACAGAGAAAAAAAATCAGAACGCTGAAACGATGGTTGCTGATCATTCTGGCTGTTTACATAGCAGCGGGAATCGGCTTATACTTTTTACAGGAAAGGATCTTATTTCATCCGGAAAAATTACACCGTGACTATCCCTATAATTTCGGTGTTCCCTTCAAAGAAATAAACCTGCCGGTAAACAAGGAAAAGTCGCTTAACATCATCCAGTTTAAAACAAGGGATTCCCTTTGTAAAAGAGTGGTACTTTATTTTCACGGCAACAGGAAGAATATTGCCCGCTATGCACCTTATGCCGGCAATTTCACCAAGCATACTTATGAAGTATGGATGATCGACTATCCTGGTTTCGGCAAAACAACAGGCAGGCGAACCGAAGAAGTGATGTATGAAGATGCAGCCATCCTTTATCAAATGGCAAGGGCCCGCTTTGCCAAAGACAGTATTATCATCTATGGAAAATCGATCGGTACCGGCGTGGCTGCACAATTGGCCTCGGTAAAAGATTGTAAAAAATTAATACTCGAGACGCCATATTATAGTATCGATGCGCTGGCCAGTCATTATGCGTTTATCTACCCGGTAAGCTGGATGCTCCGGTATCATTTTCCTAACTATGAGTATTTGAAAAAAGTAGAATCGCCTGTTATCCTTTTTCATGGTACCGATGATGAAGTCATTCCATATGCTCAATCAGAAAAACTGGTCAATAAAAACCCCGCGATAAAGCTGGTGACCATTGAAGGCGGCAAACACAATAATTTAAATAATTCTCCCGTATTTCAACGGGAACTGGATAAGTTGTTGCAATAGACATTGAGCTTATATTGGCAACACATGCACAGCTTTATTTTTTTTGATTTTATCCGGAACGGCATTGATGATCTCGCTTTTTAAAATTTCCACCAATCTTTTTTTGACAAAGTCGCGGTGAACCACCAGGCTCACTTCACGCATCGGTGCGGGGCGTTTGAATTGACGCAATTGTTCCTGCTGTTTGCTGCTAAGTTCCATGCTTGCCAGCTCAGGCAGGATGGTGATGCCGTCGCTCAATTCCACCATGCGCCGGAGTGTTTCAATACTGCCCGCTTCGTATTCAAAAGACTGACCTTCCTTACTGGCCTTTTGCAGCTCGCATAGATTCATGATCTGTGAGCGGAAACAATGTCCCTCTTCCAGCAGCCACAGTTTATGTGGATCAATATCCTGCGCCAGTACATAATGTTTTTTGAAATCCTTGTTTTTCCTGGAGATATACACCAATAGTTCTTCATAAAAAAGTATATGTTCTTTCACGCCATATTCCTGCAGCGGTGTCACCAGTATGCCGGCATCAATTGTTCCTTCACGCAGGCGGTTTACTATCAAATCGGTCATCATTTCATTGACGATCAATTTTACATGCGGAAATTTTTTGGTGAACTGCTGGGCAAATAAGGGCAAAAGATAAGGGGCTAGTGTGGGAATGATACCGATTTTCAGCTCGCCGCTCAAAATGCCTTTGCGGGTATTCAGCATTTCATTCATCGCATCCCTTTCCGACAATATTTTTTTTGCATGTTCAATAATGGCCAACCCGGCTTCAGTCGGCATCACCGGCTGTTTGCTACGGTCAAATATCTTCATGCCAAGTTCCTGCTCCAGCTTGTGAATTTGCATGCTTAAAGTAGGCTGAGTCACATAACAATTGTCAGCCGCCAATGCAAAATGACGGAAACGATCGAGGGCTACTACATATTCCAGTTGTACCAATGTCATGATATAGATTTTATCTATTGGATTATAAAATTAATCGATTTCATTGATAGGTAAATAATCATACATTCGCCAGACATTTACAAACCGTTGAAATTCTTTAGTTATGAGTGAAAATAACAATAACGACATCAGCAAATGCCCGTTTCACAATGGGGCGGCTTTAAAAAAATCAGTTGGCGGTGGCGGAACAAGAAACCGCGACTGGTGGCCAAATCAACTAAAGTTAAACATCCTGCGTCAGCAGTCTTCCCTATCTAACCCGATGGGCGAAGATTTTGATTATGCAAAAGAATTTAAAAGCCTCGACTATGAAGCGTTAAAAAAAGACCTTCATCAACTAATGACCGATTCACAGGATTGGTGGCCGGCAGATTTCGGACACTATGGGGGTTTGTTCATTCGTATGGCATGGCATAGCGCAGGTACATATCGCACAGGTGATGGCCGCGGTGGTGCAGGAGCCGGACAACAACGCTTTGCTCCACTCAATAGCTGGCCCGACAACGTGAGCCTCGATAAGGCCCGCAGGTTGCTTTGGCCGATTAAACAAAAATATGGTCGCAAAATATCCTGGGCTGATCTTATGATCCTCGCTGGTAATGTTGCGTTGGAATCTATGGGCTTTAAAACTTTTGGTTTTGGCGGTGGTCGCCCGGATGTTTGGGAACCCCAGGAAGATGTGTATTGGGGAGCAGAAACCAAATGGCTCGGCGGTGATATACGCTATGCGCATGGTTCCGAAGGCGTAGAGAAAAAAGGTGCCGTGGTTGTTACCGACGATAATGCAGATGGTGATATCCATTCCCGTAATTTGGAAAACCCACTTGCTGCAGTACAGATGGGATTGATCTATGTAAACCCTGAAGGCCCCGATGGCAATCCTGACCCGATAGCAGCTGCCCGTGACATTCGTGAGACCTTTAAACGTATGGCCATGAATGATGAAGAAACTGTTGCATTGATAGCCGGCGGCCATTCCTTCGGAAAAACACATGGCGCAGCCGAAGCCGGAAAGTATGTTGGAGTTGAAGCCGAAGCGGCCGGTATTGAAGAACAAGGCTTCGGATGGAAAAATAGTTTTGGCTCTGGTAAAGGTGCTGACACGATCACCAGTGGTTTGGAAGTGATATGGACTAAGACCCCCACGAAATGGAGCAATAATTTTTTTGAAAACCTGTTTGCCTTCGAATGGGAGTTGACAAAAAGCCCCGCAGGCGCCCATCAATGGGTAGCAAAAAATGGAGCAGGTGCAGGTACGATCCCGGATGCTTATGATAAAACAAAAAGCCACGCACCAAGAATGCTTACAACGGATCTTTCACTAAGGTTTGATCCGGTTTATGAAAAAATTTCAAGACGCTTCCTTGAAAATCCTGATGCGTTTGCAGATGCTTTTGCCCGTGCATGGTTTAAGTTGACGCACCGCGATATGGGACCCCGTGCCCGTTACTTAGGGCCTGAAGTCCCCGAAGAAAAATTGATCTGGCAAGACCCGGTTCCGGCAGTTGATCATAAATTGATTGATGAAAAAGATATTGAAGTATTAAAAGCTAAAATATTAGCTTCAGGATTGCCGGTATCACAGTTGGTATCTACAGCATGGGCTTCTGCGTCAACTTTTCGCGGTTCTGACAAACGTGGTGGTGCAAATGGCGCCAGAATTCGGTTAGCTCCTCAAAAATTCTGGACAGTTAACAATCCAACTCAATTAGCCAAAGTGTTGGATACGCTGGAAGCGATTCAAAAAGATTTTCAATCGGGAGATAAAAAAGTTTCATTGGCGGATCTTATAGTATTAGCAGGTGCTGCAGCTGTTGAAAAAGCTGCAAAAGATGCAGGCTATGCTGTAAAGGTTCCATTCGTTCCGGGTCGTACCGATGCTTCGCAAGAGCAAACAGACGTGGAATCATTTGCGGTGTTAGAACCTATTGCAGACGGTTTCCGTAATTATCTAAAAACTAAATACAGCGTGTCGACAGAAGAGTTGCTGATTGATAAAGCACAATTGCTGACATTAACTGCTCCTGAATTGACAGTTCTTGTAGGCGGTATGCGTGTATTGAACACCAACTTTGACGGATCTAAACACGGCGTTTTCACTAAACGTCCGGAAACGCTAACGAACGATTTTTTTATAAATCTGCTCGACATGGGCACAACCTGGAAAGCAGCTGATGAGCATACCTTGCCTACCGGCAGGCAGGAAGAATTGTTTGAAGGCATTGATCGCACAACAGGCAAACCAAAATGGACAGCAACCCGTGCAGATCTGATCTTTGGTTCTAACTCAGAGCTTAGGGCAATTGCTGAAGTTTACGGAAGTGCAGATGCTAAAGAAAAATTTGTGAAGGATTTTGTAGCAGCATGGAACAAAGTAATGAACCTTGATCGCTTTGACCTCGCTTGATTTTTTTGGCGTAAGCCTTAAGCAGTTGCCGCAGCTTAAACTTATCAGTGCTTAAGTAAAGCCGGGAAAACCGTCTCGTTTTTTAACGAGGCGGTTTTTTTGATTAATCACCTCCGCCACATCCGCCGCACCCACCACCACCGCAACTGCCTCCGTCACTTCCGCAGCCTGAACTATTCCAGCCAGATGAACCATCCGAACCCCCGTTGTAATTTGAAAAAGTATTTCGCAGATGTGAATCCCCGTTCATGTAGGGCAGGTAAGAGAGTCCAAAGAAAACAAAAGTACAAGCGATAGCTGACGAAGCAAACTCGGGAAGTTCTGAGTTCTGATATTTTTTCTGGAATTCACCCTTCAAAAGACTTGTTCCGGAGTAGTTGGTTATAATTACCAGGCTTGCTATTGTATAAATAACACAGATGGCTACAAGAAATGAAACAGGTTTATCATTATAATTTCCTTGCAATATCCGCGCAACTCCAATAAGACCAATCGATATAAAAATAGCTACGGGAATATAATCTTTTGCCGAGATTGATTTGTATAGAGAGGAGAGATCAGCATGATAAGTATTCTCTTCATTATAATAATTCGATAAGGAAGTGAAGTGGATAGCTTCACCATCTTTAATATTCTTTAAAAGAGAAATGGCCAAGGGATTTTTTTCAAGAGAAGAATATCGATAGTTGGCCGAATGATATATGAACTTGTTTTTTCTAACAGGCTCGAGAACTCTTTTTTCCACCAGGTCTACTATGGCTGCTCTCAGCGAACTTTCCTTACCGAAAACAAAACGAGCAAGTTGATAGATGTCGGCATCTCCTTTATATTTTTCTGCGATTAATTGCCGTAATTCCTCTTTCTTTTTTCTGCCGGTTAACAATAAAAATATAATGGAAGAGATAGCTAAAGTGGAGTAAAAGACAAGAAACTGGGGACCTGTAATTTGAAAGGCATGTATTTTTCCGAAGATCAGCGGGATAAGAAAGGGGAGCAGCAAAATGTACAGGTACTTCCTGTAAAACTGTTTATAGTCTTTCAGCGTTTTACTGAGCGGTTCGTTTTTTGGCTGCATGGACTCAGGAGTATCATGAATCCAAATATCATCGGGAGGCTCTTTTTCAAAATAGTTAAAATAAGCTTTTAACGTGCATTCATACCAATATGAATGCTTTTCTTTTTCCTCCGGCCCACCCCTTGATGGGAAATGGTGTATTTCCTTTCCCAGGACCGTAATACAGAATTCTTTCCAATAGTTATGGGTGTAAGTAAGGTGGAGATGCCAGGCTTCGTCAATAGGTTTTGAGGGTGAAGCTCCTCCGGGTAGTACGCAACAGAGAAAGATAAATTTCTTGTATTCTTCAATAACTCTTTTCGTGTAATCTTTTGACCAGCCACTGTAGAAAGCAAGTTTGTCAGAATATTTTACACTTGCCAGCGGATCGTCAATAGAGAAATCTTTAATACGTAGCCACAGGTCTTTGTTTTGGTTCGATAACATTCAAAAAACTTTTTCAAAGTTACTCAGGGTAACGGGTGTCAAATATTAAGTTATTGTAAAGCTATTCCTCCAGCAGCACCTTGTTCTTACCCACTTTCAACTTATACCCTGCGCCAATTTTCAACGCATAATTTTCTTTGACATGGCTCACCGGGAAACCAAAGCAAACGGGGTATTTATATTCTTTTATTGCATCGTAAATAATTTCATACACGGGTTTGCCAAATGGCCGTTCAGTATCTTTCATATCACTAAAGCCTCCGACGATCAAGCCCGCCAGTTTGGATAACTTACCACTTCGTTTTAGCTGGTAAAGCATCCGGTCAATATTGTAGAGATATTCGCCGATATCTTCAAGAAACAAAATTCTTCCGCGGGTTTTGAAATCCGAGTCAGTCCCAACTACATTGGCCAACAAGGCAAGGTTGCCGCCTATCAATTCGCCGATGCCTTCTCCACTGCGGTTGAGCTCATGCCCGTCAACGGCATATTTCGCCCATTTTCCTTCCAAAGCACTCTTTAATGATTGTACATAGCGATTGATATATCCTGCATCATTAAATGCCCCGGCCATTGGTGCATGAAGGGAAGAGATATAGTAGTTGGAATAAAGATGTGCATGCAAAACAGTGATATCACTAAAGCCAATGATCCATTTGGGTTGTTTTTTAAATTTTTTAAAGTTGAGTTGATCAATGATACGCCCCATGCCGTAACCACCCCTTGCACAAAGTATCGCATTCACTTCATCATCATCCAGCATTTGCTGAAAATCATTCAAACGTTCTTCATCTGTTCCGGAAAAATAAGTGGCGGAGTCACTGCCAATGGTTTTACCCACTTTTACTTTATATCCCCATTCATCCTGCAGTACCCGGATGCATTCGGCGCACCTCTCCAATGTCATATAGCCTGCAGGGCATACCAGGCCAATCGTGTCTCCTTTCTTTAAATAGGGGGGTGTTTTGATCATGACTGTCAGGTAGATTTTAGCTGTTGATCGTTTTTAAAAATTTAGGGGCCATTCTTTTTTGGGATGCTTGTTCATAAGCGTAGGCAATTTGCAACAGCTCACCCTCCTGGTAAGCACCAGCGATAAAGGAGAGGCCAACCGGTAGCTCATGAACAGTTCCCATCGGTACGGTTATATGCGGATAACCGGCCATGGCAGCAGGCGGGCAAAAATAAAATCCCGTTGCATAGTCGCCATTCACCAGGTCGGTACAGTTAGCAGGACCAATGCTGGTCCCGGCGATGACATCCAGCTTATGTTCAACCATCATGTCATTGATTATTTTGCGGGCACTCATTGATGATTTTAATGCAGCGATGTACTCTTTTGTTTCTAACCCAGCTCTTGTTTCACAAAGCTCCAGTGTTTCCTGTTTGAAATAAGGCATTGCCTTTGGCTCATTCTTTTTGTTGAAGGCAATAACATCTGCCAATGTTTTTACAGCAGCATTGGCGCCCTTCAAATAATTATTAAGACCATCCTTGAACTCATATTGCAATACCAAAAATTCATCATTGCCTAATTTATTGCAAGATTTGATCAGTTCCACTTCCACGATGGTTGCTCCTTTCGTCTTAAGCAACTCAATGGCTTGTTTAAAAAGGGATACAACGCCTTCATGTCCCTCTAAAAAAGATTTTTCAACGCCTATTTTTTTCCCCTGCAGGCCATTACTGTCGAGAAAAGTGGTGTAGTCTTTTTTTATCCTGTCTTTACTTTCCAGCGTTATAGCATCTGCTTCATCTATGCCGGTAAGTGCCCCTAATAAGATGGCCGCATCTTTTACCGTTCTTGTCATGGGGCCAGCTGTATCCTGTGTTTTTGAAATTGGAATAATGCCCGATCGGCTCCACAAGCCAACGGTTGGTTTGATGCCAACTATTCCATTGAAAGAAGAAGGGGCGATGATCGACCCATCTGTTTCGGTGCCAATGGCAACAGCACAAAGATTAGCGGCAACGGCAGTACCGGAACCTGAGCTGGAACCGCAGGGATTTCGGTCGAGTACACAGGCATTTTTGGTTTGACCACCGCGACTGCTCCACCCGCTGGTGGATCGGTTTGAACGGAAATTGGCCCACTCACTCAGGTTTGTTTTTCCTAAAAGAACAGCACCGGAATTTCTTAATTGCTGAATAATAAAAGCATCTTTTGAAGCTTTATGTCCATTCAATGCCAGCGAACCTGCAGTCGTCATCATCTTGTCGCCGGTATCGATATTGTCTTTGATCAGTACAGGAATGCCATGCAATGGTCCGCGAACTTTGCCTGCCTTTCTTTCTTTATCCATGGCGTCTGCAATCGTTAACGCATCGGGATTTATTTCGATGACGGAATTTAATTGTTGATTTTTTTTATCAATGGATTCAATGCGTTTTAAATACAATTCAGCGATGGATCTTGCCGTATAAGTTCCCGATTGCATCTTCTGCTGCAACGCATCGATCGTTATTTCATTTAATTCAAAATCGTCAGAAAATTGACCGGCGTCGTTATGGTCTGTCGCTTTATTTTCTTTTGTGCTGGTTGGTTGGCAGGATGCCAGTCCAAGTGATGTAACAGCAATACCCGTTGCAGAACTGGCTTTCAAAAAATTTCTCCGGTTCATCATATAGTTTCAGTTAGTGTGCATTGAGTGGGTTCGACGACTAATTTATGTTTTACCCCACACTTTAAGGCGAAATTATTTTTTTGATGACCGACCGGAAAATCGAAGCAAACGGGATAGTTATAATTTTTTACTTTCTCCAGCACAACTTCTTCCAACGTTTTTCCAAACTCGTCACTGTCTTCATCCACTTTTACTTTAAAGCCGCCAATAATTAATCCTTTCAGGGATGATAATTTGCCGCTTCGCTTCAGGTTCCAGAACATCCGGTCGATGCTGTACATATATTCCCCGGTATCTTCTACAAATAAGATTTTTCCTGTCGTATCAATATCTGACTTTGAACCGGCCAGGCTTTCAATGGTTTCTAAATTTCCGCCTACCAGTTTTCCAACAGTAGTACCTTGTTTATTAAACGAATTAACGCTAAAACTATATTTCATCTTTTCGCCGCTTAGTGCTTTTTGTATGGAAAGAATAGTTTCGGCCTGCACAGGCTCCGCTTTTTCCCAGTTGTTGGGAAAACTGTTACACATCTTTGAATGAATGCTGGCAATACCCAAATTTCTATTGAGATGGGAGTGAATAACCGTCACATCGCTAAAGCCGATGATCCATTTAGGATGCTCTTTAAATTTTTCCCATTTCAATTTATCGATAATGCGAATAAAGCCATAGCCGCCTCTTGCGCACATGATGGCTTTTATTTTTTTATCATCGAGCATTTGTTGCAGGTCATAGGCTCTTTCCGCATCAGTGCCCCCAAAAGTGAAATCTCTCCTGCCGATTGTGTCGCCGATTTTTATGGTGTATCCCCAACTTTCCATCAATTGCATGGCAGGTTGTATTTCTTCCAGGGTGATATAGCCAGCGGGAGAAGTAATACCTATAACACTACCTTTTTTTAAATAAGGTGGAATTGAGGACAATGCCTCTTCATCCCTTGTATGAGCTGTACCGGCTTTGATCAACTGTTCCATAAAAGGAGCCAGGGTGGTGCCGGCAATGCAACTTGTGGCCGAATGCAAAAAATCTGATCGCTTCATTTTTTAAAGTTATCAGAAATATGTAAAACTTGCTGCGATTGCAATGACAGGAGCAGAATCTAATGGCTATTCGGTTTTGAGAAAATAAAACAGGGATATACCAGGTTCACTCATCATTTGGGCAATGACCCTGATTAAGGTATTTTTGCAGGCTCAAGCTTTAAAAAAGGATATGACAGATTTCAAACGATATTTAGTTACAGCAGCTCTTCCCTATGCCAATGGCCCCGTTCATATTGGTCATTTGGCTGGTTGTTATATACCATCTGATATCTATGTTCGCTTTCTGCGGGCTCAAAAAAAGGATGTAAAATTTGTTTGTGGTAGTGATGAACACGGCGTGCCAATTACCATCCGGGCGATGAAGGAAGCCATCACACCCCAGCAAGTGGTGGATAAATACCATGCGATCATCAAAGATAGCTTTGCGAAAATGGGCATCTCTTTCGATATTTATTCAAGAACATCGAATAAGGTGCATCATGAAACGGCTGCCGCATTTTTTAAAAAAATGTATGACGATGGTCTTTTTGAAGAAAAAGAAACCGAGCAATTTTATGATGAAAAAGCTAAGACATTTTTGGCTGATCGTTATATCACAGGTACCTGTCCGGTATGCGGCAACCCGGGTGCTTATGGCGACCAGTGTGAGAAATGCGGAAGCTCATTATCACCGGAGCAATTGATCAATCCACGCAGTACATTAAGTGACGCCATCCCGGTAAAAAAGAAAACTACCCATTGGTATTTCCCTTTGCAGAACTATGAGCCGTTTTTAAAAAAATGGGTACTCGAAGATCATCAGGAATGGAAAAACAATGTATACGGCCAATGCCGGAGCTGGCTCGACAACGGGCTGCAAAGCCGGGCAATGACGAGAGATAGCAACTGGGGAGTAAAAGTGCCTGTTCCGGGTGCGGATGGTAAAGTGCTGTATGTTTGGTTTGATGCACCGATAGGGTATATCAGCGCTACCAAAGAATTAACCGGCCATTGGGCAGATTACTGGTGTAAAGAAGATACCAAACTGGTGCACTTTATCGGTAAGGATAATATCGTTTTCCATTGCATCATCTTCCCCGCAATGCTGAAAGCACATGGTGGTTTTGTATTGCCCGACAATGTACCAGCCAATGAATTTTTAAATATAGAAGGCGACAAAGTATCTACTTCCCGTAACTGGGCCGTATGGGTGAACGAATACATCAAAGACTTTCCCGGTTGTGAAGATGTGTTGCGGTATGTGCTTTGTGCCAATGCACCCGAAACAAAAGACAATGATTTTACCTGGAAAGACTTCCAGGACAGAAATAACAGCGAACTCGTATCGATCTTTGGCAATTTTGTGAACCGCACATTTGTGTTGATGCATAAACTGTGTGGTGGTAAAGTGCCAAAATTGCACGAAGACATTTTGGATGAAACTGATAAGGCAATTATTGCCGAAATAAAAGCGGCCAAAACCAAAGTGCAATCGGCATTGGAAAATTTCCGTTTCCGTGATGCCTTGTTTGAAGTAATAGACCTGGCAAGAAGTGGTAATAAATACATGCAGGACAAAGAGCCTTGGATAGTGGCCAAAGACCTCACCCCAACCATCTCCAAAGGAGAGGGAGCAGCGGCGGCGGCGCAAAAAAGCATTGACAATAGTTTGCACCTCTGCCTGCAATTGACCGCTAACCTGGCTGTTTTGATCAATCCATTTTTGCCAACCACCGCATTGAAAATGCTGCACATGATGAAAGTGGTAGATAAAATGCTGGAATGGGAGAATGCAGGAAGCCTTAAATTATTAAGTGTAGGCTATACTTTGCGGGAACCGGAATTATTGTTTAGAAAAATTGAAGATGCGGAGATTAGTGCACAGGTAGAGAAATTGAAAGCGGGATTGGTGAAATCTGATGTAGCGGGTCAGAAGTCAGAAGGTGGAAGTCAGAAGTCAGAAGTGAAAAGTGAAAAAGCTCAAGGCTCAAACTTCAAGCCTCAAATCGAATACGATGATTTTGTCAAACTTGATTTAAAAGTAGGAACTATAACTGCGGCAGAAAAAGTACCGAAGGCAGATAAACTTTTAAAACTGGAAGTGGATCTTGGTTTCGAAAAAAGAACGATCGTTTCAGGTATAGCATTGCATTTTCAACCGGATACAATTGTGGGTAAACAAGTAGTGGTGGTCACTAATTTGGCGCCACGTAAAATGAGAGGTATTGAAAGCAATGGGATGATCCTGATGGCGGAAAATGCCGAAGGGCAATTGAAATTTGTGAATCCTGATGAAACGGTCAATAATGGATCGTCGGTGAGTTAGAGTGAATAGTGAGAAGTAAACCCTTCGACTTCGCCAAGGATGAGTGAAAAAGAGATTTGTCACGCCTCAGCCCAATGCATTTAAAAAGGGAAAAACAATGAACAGGACTTATTCGCCGTTTACTACTCACAACTCGCCATGAAATGTCAACCATTGAATTTGTAAAAGCTTATATTGAACGTCTTTGCAAAGACATAGGGACTACATCGCACCAGATCTACAATTCGAAAACCTGTGCCTGGTATTTTTCAAGAGGTTCATCCACTATTGAAGTGTTCCTGACCAGTAAAGAAGAAGAAGATGGCGGCAGCCGCACATTCATTCGCTGTTTCGCTCCTGTTTTTTCAATACCCAATAACCCTGTTGCCAGGCATAATCTTTTCCAGGAAGCGCTTGAATTGAACACAAAACACATGGGCATTAAACTCAGCAGCATTCCCGACAAGGGGTTGCTGTGTGTCATTGCTGAACGGGATATCGATGGAATGGACTACCACGAATTCATTAGTCTCATTAGTGATATCAGCAACTACGCTGATCTTTTGGATGATTATCTTACCGCTAAGTTTGGCAACGCCTGACCAGCTGGTAACAATTCTCCCATTCATGCGTCAAATAAGATTCATAATCAATGTATTTATTTGATTTTGTGTTTTTTACCCCGCCTATTTTTAGTAAATTCAGGTCTTAATCCTTCCGCACCTTGACGTTAAAACGCCTGTCAATACGAACGCTGAAGATTACCGCTTTCATACTGGGTGGTATCCTGGTATTGATGACGGCATTTCATATTTGGTTTATCAATCATGCCGGGCAATTGCTGGAAGATATGGTGAGTGCACAGTCGAATGGAAAACTGAAATTAAAAATTGACCGGTTCAAATTTGATTGGTTTACCTACAGGATGGATTTGCGGAAAGCAAATTTTTACTCTGCTGATACTGGTGCTGCTACTTCCTACCAGTTCAACGTAGCAAGAATTAAAGTAAAGGTCCAGGAAATACTGCCGCTTATTTTAGAAAAAAGAATACTGATTGATTCGATTCAACTCATCAATCCCGATATAGTAGTGACCAGGTTAAGATCCCTGAAGGATTCAACCGATGAGTCGGATACCAGCATGTCCATTCCGCAGGAAATGGGACGGATTTACAATTCCATACAGGATGCCTTGCGGGTGCTGCAAGTAGATCGTTTCCAGATAGACAAAGGCAGGTTTTCACTGGTCAACAAGATCAGGCCCAAAGAGCCGCCAGTCGTCATTACGGATATAAATTTTCATTTGGAAAACCTGCAGGTTGATACAACGGAAAAAGAGAATAAAGAAAAGATATTGTTCAGCGATAATGTTGCCCTTCATACATCCAATCAGAATATTGTGTTTCCTGATGGAAGGCACCGGTTGAGTTTTAAAAATTTCCGCATCAATATCATGAACCGGCTGGCGGAGTTTGATAGCTGTACCGTCATGGCTACGAAAGGCGACAGTACAAATAATTCGTTCAGCATCTTTTTTGATAAGCTGCAAATGACCAATATTGATTTTTCAACACTTTATCATGATGAGATCATCAAAGCTGATTCTGTTTATTGTATTAACCCAAGATTTAAACTGGATGTAGATATTACCCGCCGGTCTGATGCAGGCAAATCAATTCCCCGTCTCGATGAATTGATAAGACAATTAACTGGTAATATGCACTTGGCTTTCGTGGTGGTGGAAAATGGGTCTTTTGATATTAACACAACGAGGGATGGACAATTAAGTTCTTTTACTTCTGAGAAAAATAATTTTGAGCTGCAGGGATTACAGATAAGAAAGTATGGCCCCAAACCTTTGACGGTTGAAAAATTTGTAATGGCTATCCGCAACTATGAAAATTTTTTGCGTGACAGCAGTTATGCAATGCAGTTTGATAGTATCCATATCAATGACAACAGGATCAGCCTGAGTAATTTTAAATTCCAGGATCTGGAGAATGGAAGACCGGTAAATACACTGAGCATGCCCCAGTTTGAATTGCAGGGTCTGTCCTGGGATGACCTGGTTTTTAACAAACGGCTTGCCGCCAATAAAGTGAATCTCTACAGGCCGGTTATCAATTACACCGTTGCGCAAAAAAAGTATAAATCAAAAGATATATTTCAAACGCTGGCTGATATTGGAAACTTTATGCAGTTGGAAAACCTTACGATCAATGATGGCCAGGTAAATCTTTTTTTTAAGAATAATATCCAGCTAAAACTTGAGAATGCTAACATCAATGTATTGGGCCGGCGCCTCGTAGATTCACGTAAGATCAGCAACATTCAAAATTCTGTTACGGCACTTTATTTTAAAAAAGGGGTTTTTAAAATGGGGCAACTGGTTGCGGACCTGGCTGATGTAAACTTTACAGGAAGCCCTGCGAACCATTTGCAAGCCGGTACCATTCGTATCAAAAATAAAAATGAATTGGATGTATTGGTTAAAGACGCTTCCATTCATTCCATGATCATCAACGACGATCTTCAGCACACCAGGATCGGCGGTATTGATTGGAAACAGGCTGATATAAGGCTCTTCACATCTCCGAAGCAAAACAAGGCTAATTCAACTGTATTTAAGTTGAGCGGCATTAAGGGTGCGAATACACAGGTGTCAATCGAAGATAGCTCCAGGAAACTTTCGGTATATCTTAAAAATATTCAGGTAGATGATCTGTCAACGGGCGACGGTAACAAACTATTGCTTGCGGGGTTGGCGGCCACTGGCAATAAGTTGAGCATTTCGCACGGAAACGAAAAACTGCAGGTTGGGCAATTTAATCTTGCAGATAAACGGGCATCGGTGCTTGAAGATATTTTATACCTGAAAAAAACAGATACAGATTCGTTAAGAGTGATAATTCCATCTATTCGGACAACGCCGGATATCAACACGATTATCGATGGCAAACTATATGCAGGCGATGTGCATATTGTAAATCCGCTTATCACCAGTTATGTTGTCAAACAACTGGCGAGCCAAACGAAAGAGATTAAGAAATGGCCGGAGACAAAAATTGGCAGTCTTGTCCTTGAAGGGCCGGTCCTTGACTTTAGCAAAAGAACGGAAAATGGAATGTCAAGCTTAAAATGGAATGGCGACGGGAAGGTTTTTGAATTGACCAATCTCTTTATCAATCATCAATCGTCGCCTGAAATTTCCGCTGCTGCCCTGAAACTGTCGCTTCATAAGTTTTCCTATTCAACTCCAAAGGGCCGGACAATAGATGCGGGAAAAGGTCGACTGGAAGCGGACATAGAAAAAATAAGGTTACAACAAAATGATGTGGGCGCCTGGGATTGGAGTGGATTCATCAGAAGCCTCGGCGCCAGCAATATTACAGCAGATAGCCTCGGCAAAAATGCAGGAAGACTTTTTATTGAAAAAGGTAAACTGAAGAACCTCTCAATAAATTCTGCTAACCTGTTCAGTCTTCATGAAATGCTGAAGAGTAATATTTCATCCCGATTGCAGGAAATAACAGGAAGTTATCAAAACAGCAAAAGCCGCTTTGATTGGTATAATACAACTTATGACAAAAGCACCAGGTATTTTACCATGGACTCTTTTACCTATCATCCAATGGCAAGCAGGGATGAGTTTATTCAAAACGCAGCTTACCAGGCTGACTATATCGTGGCGAAAACAGGTGCAATCGCTATCGGCCCATTTGATATTGACAGGTATGGAAAGGACAGTGTTTTCGAGATGGGTGTTGTAACTATTAACGAAGCTTCATTTAGTAGTTATCGTGATAAACGAAAGCCGCAAGAGCCAGGTGTCATTCGCCTCTTGCCGGCCAATCTTATTAAAAAAATCCCCGTGCGGTTGTTGGTTGATACATTGAACCTGAAAAATGCCCATGTAGAATATGAAGAAGTGAATGAAAAAACAGGTGTTCCAGGAAAAATAACCGTGGGTGATTTAAATGGTACAGTTACGCAAATCCGGAACTATAATTTAGGGAACCGTGACAGCCTGCAGCTAAAAGCAACCGGCTATATTGAGAACAAACTGCACACTCACTTGAATGTAAAAGAATCTTATACCGACCCGCTGGGTGGCTTTGTGATGACTGTAAAAATGGATTCTACAGACCTGACTGTTTTAAATCCCGTTTTAAAGCCGCTGGCCCTGGCGGAATTAAAGTCAGGTTATCTTGATAGCATGTATATGTATGTGGTTGGTCGTGAGGAAATGGCTTATGGGAAAATAAAAATGGCCTACCACGATTTAAAAGTCAGAATAATAGCAAAGGATGAAAAGAAGTCTGTTTTCCGCGGGGTCATTACTTTTTTTGCCAATAGCATGGTAAAGAATAAAAACACGGAGAAATTAGGAACAGTTTTTTTCAAACGACTTCGCAACCGGTCGGCTGTTAACTACCTTGTTAAGATTACCTTGAGCGGAGTCAGCAGCAGCATTGGCCTCAAAAAAAACGACCGGCTTGCACGAAAGAATAAACAACAAACCATTCATCGCAGTTTCAAAATAGTAAAGCCGGGATAGGTTACAAACGTTTGGGTCAGGGCGGTTTTAATATGGTAAAGTCTTAATCAAAACCTTTTTTTACCTTCGCCCCCATGACAGAAAAGATACTGATCCTTGACTTTGGTTCTCAATACACTCAGTTAATTGCCCGTGCTGTAAGAGAAGCCAGTGTGTACTGCGAAATAATCCCTTATCATAAAAAAATTGAATTTGAACCGGCTTTAAAAGGAATTATTCTTTCCGGCTCTCCTTTTTCAGTAAACGAAAAGGATGCTCCTGATGTGGATGTGCAGGGATTTATTGAAAAAGTA
Source organism: Terrimonas pollutisoli (assembly GCF_029360765.1). Taxonomy (GTDB): domain Bacteria; phylum Bacteroidota; class Bacteroidia; order Chitinophagales; family Chitinophagaceae; genus Terrimonas_B; species Terrimonas_B pollutisoli. Next base: position 591,391 of record NZ_JARKNA010000002.1, read on the forward strand.
CCCGTTTTAGGCATTTGCTATGGGGCACAGCTGACTGCCAAACGGTATGGTGGAAGGGTAGAAAAAAGCGATAAAAGAGAGTATGGCCGGGCCCAGCTGCAATTGAAAAGGCAGGATATCTTATTGCAGGATGTATCGGCACACAGCCAGGCCTGGATGAGCCACAGTGACACCATTAAGGAATTGCCTGTTGGATTCGAACTATTGGCTGATACCGAAAGTATACCGGTAGCGGCCTTCAAAAAAAATGGCGCTGACTTCAACCCTTTATACGGAGTACAGTTTCATCCGGAAGTATATCACTCTACGGAAGGGAAAAAAATCCTAAAAAACTTCCTGGTCAATATCTGTGGTTGCAGCCAGGACTGGACGCCTGCTCATTTTATTACCGATACTGTTGAGGCATTACAAAAACAGATTGGTGACCGGAAAGTAGTAATGGCATTAAGCGGGGGAGTGGACTCAACCGTTGCAGCAACCCTTATTCATAAAGCGATTGGAGATCGGCTATTCGGCATATTTGTTGACAATGGAGTATTAAGAAAGAATGAGTTTCAGAATGTATTAGATACTTACGCCAAACTGGGGTTGAATGTAAAAGGCATTGACGCAAAGCAAAGATTCTATGACGGCCTGGCGGGCAAAGAAGATCCGGAACAAAAAAGAAAAGTAATCGGGAGTTTGTTCATTGACATCTTCCAGGAAGAAGCCAAAAAAATTGAAGGTATCGGGTTGTTGGGACAGGGAACCATCTATCCGGATGTGATAGAAAGTGTTTCCGTGCATGGACCTTCTGTGACCATCAAGTCGCATCACAATGTAGGCGGATTACCGGAGCACCTCCACCTGGAGTTGGTTGAGCCATTGCGTTCTTTGTTTAAAGACGAGGTGAGAAAAGTAGGCCGTGAGTTGGGAATACCTGCGGAGATGATCGACAGGCATCCTTTTCCCGGCCCTGGATTGGCCATACGCATCCTGGGTGAAATCACGGAGGAAAAAGTAAAACTATTACAAGAGGCCGATCATCTATATGTTAAAGGGTTAAAGGATCGAAATCTTTATGCAACTGTTTGGCAGGCCGGGGCAATCTTGCTTCCGGTAAAGAGTGTGGGAGTGATGGGTGACGAAAGGACTTATGAGTTTACCCTGGCATTAAGGGCCGTTACCAGCGTAGATGGAATGACGGCAGATTGGTCGCATTTACCGTATGATTTTTTAGCTTATATCTCCAATGAGATCATCAACAACGTAAAGGGGATCAACCGGGTAGTGTATGATATAAGCAGCAAACCACCGGCTACTATTGAATGGGAGTAAGGCAGTATAAACTGAAATTGTAATTAAAAAATTACTAGAAATGAAGATAAAAGCATGGTACTTGATTTTTGCATTAGTGCTTTCACAATCAGTTGTACTTTCCCAGGACACTCTCAGCAAGTATAAGATTGCCATTTTTGCCCCGCTTTATCTTGACTCAGCTTTTGACGGCGTCAATAATTACAAATACGCAAAAAACGTTTTTCCAAAATTTATTAACTCTGGTCTTGAGTTCTATGAAGGTGCCCGCCTTGCCCTTGATTCATTAAATAAAGAAGGCGCAGAGCTGGAAGTGTATGTATATGATACAAGATCCGCTACTGAGAAATTTGAAGAGCAGCTAATGAAGCCCGAATTAAATGACGTGTCTCTCATTATCGCCCATTGCAGCAATAATGAAGTACGCTTGCTAGCAGAGACGGCTCTCAAAAAAAAGATACCGGTAATTAATACGACGGTACCTAATGATGCAGGTACTGTTTCCAATCCTTTTTTTGTAATTCTTAACCCCACTTTGAAAACACAGTGTGAAGGCATCTATCGGTATATCCAGAAATATTTTGCTATCAACCCGGTAATAATGTTTAAAAGAAAAGGAACGTTTGATGACCAGATAAAAAAAATACTGGATGACTATAGTAAGAGCACCTCATCTGTACCATTGAAAATTAAATACGTTGAGTTGCCGGACAACTTTTCGACAACGCAGTTGAAAGCCTATCTTGATTCCAATCGCACCACTTTATGCATGGCCGGAAGCCTGGATATAAATTTTGGGAAGCGTCTTGCTTCAAGCCTTGCATCTTTGGTAAATGAGTATCCTGCCGTGGTAATGGGGATGCCCACCTGGGATGGCATCAAAGAGTTTAACAAGCCTGAGTTTAAAGGAATAGAAATTATCTACAGTTCTCCTTTCTACAATGCCAAGACCGATAAAGTAAGCGAGTCCATTAATGAGTATTTTAACACTGTTATGTTTGCAAGGCCAAGTGATATGGTATTTCGTGGTTATGAAGTAACCTGGAAGTTTGCCAAACTTCTTGCGAAATATAAAAACGATCTTGCTTCTAACATCGGTAACAAACAAGGCAATATATTTACCGACTTCGATATTCAGCCTGTTTTGAATAAGCAAACAATGGAGCTGGATTATTTCGAAAATAAAAAATTATACTTTCTTAAATGGGAGGATGGGATAGTGAAAGGAGTGAATTGGTAAGAGTTTTGGATAGGCAGAAAAAGAAAGAGGAAAGATGTTTTAAACAATTTTCCCCTTTCCTTTTAGTTATTTGAAAAACCTAATTTACCCGGTTAAAATATTCCCCGATACCGCATTCCGTTTTTCTTCTTATATCATCCATGATGATACGAATGATTTCATCATTCGAAGGTGGCCATTGCTCCTTTTGATTGATGAGTTTTTTGTCTTCATCGCTTAATGCTCTTTCATCGCCGGTGAAGGTGGCAAAGGATGCTATCCAGTTATAATCGCCGCGATATGTATCACTCCATAACCAGCGGTTGTCGTAATCCCTGATCGTAGCCTGCAGCAGGCCGTTAGCTTGTATAGTACGGGTAGTGGTTGTGATTTTGGCTTTAACAGTGATATATTCTTTTCTTACGGAGTCCTTCGAGACAACAATTTCTTTGCCTACAATTTGTTTCGATACTTCCCTTGTATCCCTTTCATCACGATAGCGGCCAATATTTACATCGCTAAAACGCATGTCAACCATATTGTCCGTACGCACCTGCTGATTACCGGGCCCTGCCTGTTGGTAAAAGCGAAGAAACTTGCTTTTGTTATTATTATTCAGATAGCGAAGCAGGTTGTAGTTGAAATTATTATAATCAAAATTATAAGACCCGTGCTGGAATCCGTACCGGCTCAGTGGACGAATCACAACATTGGTCACGGCATTTTCATATGCCTCATCAATTTTTTGCTTGATAGAAAGATCGCCTGGCTTTAGTGATAATGCTTTTTGAAATTCATAATAAGCTTCACGAAAACCGGCTTTACTGTTTTGATTCATTAACTCCAACCCACGTTCCACCCGGGCGTTGCCAGCCTCTTCTTTATAAGTAGTTATATACGATGAATAATCTATAGGTTGAACAATTTTGAAGACGGAAGGTGAACGGCGGATAGCTTCATAAAGCCCCTGAAGTTGCAAATACTCATGATAAATGCTTTCCGACTTCAGCGTGTTAATGCTATTGGAATAATTGCGGATCCTGCTTTCATGATCCTCTGCTGCAAATCTATAAGCATCCTGGACAATATTGATAAGTTTGGTATCACCCGGTTTCTTTTGCAACTTTTTAGTGGCAAGCATTACTGCCTGGTCATAGTGGCCTTTCGAATAAAGCTTCTCTGCCGTTTTACAGGAGAAGAAAAAAAGGCTGCTGGCAAAAAAAAGAAGTGAGTAAAGTTTCAGTTTCATAAATCTTCATTTAAATAGTTGGACGTTTCTCTTATATCAGATGTTATTAACGTAAAGGTGAATTAAATAAACCTTAACACCGCTTTAGGGGATGGGGGTTTAATACTTCAGGATATCCCTTACGAAATTATGGTACTCGTCGTACATCGGCAGATTGTTATGCCCACCTCCCTGTATACGGATCAGGGTGATTTTTTTAGGGTTGATCTTTTGCAGCCTTTCGCTGTGTTTAATGGGGATAAGCCAGTCTCTAGTGCCATGAATAATATAAGTGTGACATTTTACCAAAGCAATCCATTTATCGGTCCGCAAATGGTATCGTAACACATAACGAACAGGCAGGATCGGCAAAAATCTCTCCGCTACTTTCAAAAAACTATAATAGGGTGCATCGAGAATAAGATACCTGGGATTGTTATCAGAAGCAACTTTTGAAGCAAAGCCACTGCCGATACTTCGCCCATACACTATCAAATGCTGTTCAGGATACGACTGCAATAGTGTTTTATAGACAAACTGCATATCATTCAGCATTTCCCTTTCACTTCTTTTGCCAGTGCTTTTGCCAAATCCCCGGTAATCCACTAACACCACGTCGTAGTTGTAACGATAAAAATCCCGGGCATATTTCGCCCAGCCCTTGATACTACGGGTATTACCATGAAAATAAAGAATAAGTCCTGCGGGATTTTCCCTGAAAAAATGCAGGCCATTGATCCGTACGCCGGGCTCTATATCAAAAAAGTATTCTTTAAACGGAATATCATATTTGAACTGGAAGTCCTGGTTTAGCTTTTCGGGCTTAAAGATGAATTTTTCCTGTAAAAAATAAACAGCGATTGATAAGGCAATAATACCTCCAATGATATACAGAACAAATGGGGGCAATTCTTAAGGTTTATAGTTTTGGAGTTAAGATAGCCTGATTCCCGAAAAACTCAAAAACTATTGTAACACAAACTAATCTTCCACTCTTTTCAATCTTATATTGGTAACCGGCGCCACGATCAGGGGGAATTTTTCTACGGTAACATTCGCTACATCCAATCCAAAACCCTTTTCTTCGGAAAGGCTATGATCTTTCAACCAGAAATGAAGTTTCATGACTACCCGCTCCATAAAGGGTAATTCATTATCCTGGCTCAGGTATTTTTCCATGACCATAAACTGGAAGTCGCCTACGGTATTACTGCTGGCGAGGCTTTCATAACGGCTGATAATATTTACCTCTTTATTGGCGACTAAATCTTCCACTACCTTACGGAACATCAAATTAATACGTGGCTCCATTCTGAAACCCAGCCTGAAATCGATACGAATAATATCATTCGGAATAATATGGTCCACTTTATACTCGCAGGTATAAGGATCGTCCACGGTGTCTACGTGAACAAACCAATATATATCGGCACGTTTCGGTTTTTTATTGAGAATGGAATAGATGATCTTATGCTCAATTTCTTTTGGATTATTAGCACTGGTAAGATAAACCAGGTGCGTAGCATATTTCGGCACGGCCTTGTCATTGCTCAGCTCCTGTATCTTGGGTACATAATGTTCCATCCTGACAAATTCCACATAGCGGTTTTTGATCTTACGGGCACGATACCACACATACATGATCGTAAACATCACGCCGCCGATCAATAAAGTGATATAACCTCCATGAACGAATTTGTCCATTAATGCCACGAAGTACACGATCTCAATGATCAGGTAGCCTATTAGAAATATATATATCTTATACTCCTTATATCGATGGAGTACCAGGTAATTGGCAAACAAAATGGTCGTTGAAAGCATAGTCATAATAATGGCGAGGCCATAGGCAGCTTCCATGGAAGAAGACTGTTTGAAGTGCAGGACCACACCAGCGCAACCGACAAAAAGAATAATATTGATGCCGGGAATAAAAAGTTGGCCTCTTTCTTCCGAGGGATAGCGGATCCTCATCTTTGGCCACAGGTTCAATCGCATGGCTTCGCTGATCAGCGTAAAGGCGCCTGAGATCAAAGCCTGGCTGGCAATGATGGCGGCCGTTGTTGCGATAACTACCCCGGGAATAATGAACCATTCCGGCATCAGGTCATAAAAAGCGTTAATGCCCATTGCTTTTTTGATTTCCGGGGTGATTTGAAGCCCATTCCTGTGTGCTAACAAGTTTGCCCCCTGTCCAAAATAATTGATCAGCAAACAGGTTTTTACATAAATCCACGAAATACGAATATTTCCCCGGCCGCAATGCCCCAGGTCGCTGTAAAGTGCTTCTGCACCCGTGGTACAGAGAAAGACGGCGCCCAATAACCAAAATCCTTCCGGGTAAGTCCGGAGAAACTCAATAGCATAATGAGGACTTACTGCTTTGAAAATCGTAGGGTCATCAAAGACGTGGATGATTCCAAACATTGCCAGCATGGTGAACCAGAGAAACATAATTGGTCCGAAAATTTTGCCAATAGAAGCTGTGCCAAATTGTTGCAGGAAGAAAAACGAAGCGAGAATAACCAACACAATGATCACAATAGTATCAACAGGCATGCCTCTTAAGGCCGGAAGTTCGCCAAGTCCTTCGATGGCCGAAGTGATGGAGATAGGAGGGGTGATAATGCCATCAGCTAATAAAGCCGCCCCTCCGAGCATGGCTGGAATTACCAACCATTTCCGCCTTCTTCTTACCAATGCATACAACGCAAATATGCCACCCTCACCGCGGTTGTCTGCACGAAGGATTAGAATTACATACTTAATGGTCGTTTGTAAAGTAAGCGTCCAGATGATACAGGAAAGCGAACCGAGAATAAGAGCTTCATCGACTATCCGGCCATTGATGATCGCATTAAATACATAGAGGGGGGATGTACCTATATCTCCGTAAATAATTCCTAGTGCAATGAGTAGTCCAGCCGCTGTAGCTTGGTTAGTGTTTTTTTTCACTATCGGGGGTTGTTGTTATCCAGGTACAGAAATTGATTCTGTAACAGTTTGCCTGCAAAGGTATAGGCAAAATTCAATTACAAAGAAGGGCTTGTTAAAACTTTGTGCATAGCAATATTTAATACAACTAAACGTTACCAAAAGCCGTCTCCCTGATGCCGCCAAACTAAAATAAAACTTCACATTTTTTGGCAGCCAACGTGTAACTTTAATTTGCAAAAAATCAGAATATTATGCTTCGTGGACGATTGTTGATTGTCTTTTTGTTTTTCGTCGCGTTATCCGCCCAATCACAAAAACTCGTTTATTCCGAGCCTGAAAAAGACGATACCCGCCGGCTGAACTTTGAAATAGTTGGAAAGATCAACGGCAATTTTCTTGTCTATAAAAATGTAAGGAATAAAAATTGGATCGCCCTGCTCGACAACGACATGAAATTGGTTAAAAGTGTTGAACAGGATTATCTCCCCGATAATGACAGGGTGATCAATGTTGATTTTTTCCCGTACAGCGATTTTGTGTACATGATTTACCAGTACCGCAAGAAAAATATTATTTATTGCATCGCCGCTAAGATTGACGGCAACGGTCAAAAAGTAGGGGAGCTGACTGAACTGGATACCACGCAGGTAAACTTTGGTGCTGATAATAAGATCTATTCTGTGGTGACGAGCGAAGACAAGAGTAAGATCATGCTGTTTAAAATCAATAGCAAGAACAAGAAGTTATATAAAATTACCACCCTGCTGATGGATGATAAGCTTTCCCTTATTAAAAAAAGCAGGTTATCACTGGAAATGAATGACCGGGATGATTACCTGAACGAGTTCCAGGTAGACAATGACGGTGATTTGATTTTTACCAAATTCGACCGGGTAAACAGTGAAAACATCGGTAATGCTGCTTTTATAATTAAATATGCCCAGGCTGACTCGTTTAAAGTAACGCCATTGGATACAGAAAAAAGATACCTGGATGAAATAAGAATAAAACCTGATAATTATAATAAGCGGTACCTGATCACTTCTTTCTACTACAAGCAGAGACGTGGTAATGTGGACGGCTATTATTTTTATATCTGGGATAAGCAAACAGGGCAGCCGGTTGCAGAGGATACCTTGATTTTTAGTGATGAGCTGCGGCGTGAAGCAAGAGGCAATGCGGGAACCCGTACGGCATTTAATGACTACTTTATTCGTAATATCATTAACCAGCGTGATGGCGGTTTCATTATTACGAGTGAATCTTACTATACTACTTCAAGAGGTGGCGGCTGGAATAGGTGGAGCAACCTTTACGGTTCGCCTTTCCTTCGGTCTTATGATTATTATTACTATTCACCGTATTCTTATAACAGCCTGTGGGCAAACAGGTGGAATATGGGGCAATCGGTCCGTTACCAGGCTGATAACATAACGATATTATCTTTCGATAAAGATGGAAAGCATAAATGGAGCAGTGTTATCACCAAGGAGCAATTTGACGATCAATCGGATGACCTGTTATCTTACCAGGTCATGAACACCGGCGGACAACTGCATTTTTTGTTTAACAACCTTGAAAAAAGGGCTAATCTTCTCAGCGATTTTAGCTTACAACCCGATGGTAAGATTACCCGTAATCCAACTTTAAAAAACCTTGACAGGGGTTACGAATTAATGCCCAAATACGCTAAGCAGGTTAGTTCGAGGCAGGTGATTATACCGTGTGTGTACAGGAATTATATTTGCTTTGCAAAGCTTGAGTACAATTAAACGATATAATTTTTCCTTTATCCGTGATCGCACTATTTAAACAGAAAAACCCGGCCAACCTTTTACTATTGCTTATAACCGGCATTTTGATCAAAATGCCCATGTTTATGAGACCGCATGCGGCTGTAGTGCGACCAGCTGATGGAATCCTGTTTGAAGGAATTATTGCATTTTTTGATCCTATCGCTAAATCGAACCCGGTATTTTATCCGGTATTGACCTTTGCCTTATTGTTTTTGCAGGCTGTAATGATCACCCGCTTTATCAATAACCAGCGGATGATGAATAAGCCCAATTACCTGGCGGGGATTGCTTACATGCTTATCACTTCGCTTTTGCCGGAGTGGAATTATTTTTCAGCCCCGTTGCTTTGTAATACAATACTGTTATTTATTTTATCGGCATTATTTGGGGTTTACAATAAGCCCAATGCCAAAGGCGCCATTTACAATGTGGGCTTAGCATTAGGAATTGCCGGGTTTCTATTTATTTCTTCATTGACATTCATCATCTGGGTTTTGCTGGCATTAGCTGTAATGCGGCCGTTTAGAATCAATGAATGGCTGATCTGCCTACTTGGTATAACAACTCCCTTTTATTTTTATGCGATCTATACAGTAATAAATGGAAATTTCACGTGGCAGGAATTTATTCCCCAGCTTAGCCTGGGTGTTCCATCGCTTAAGCAATCAGCCTGGCTGGCTGGCAGCATTTTCCTGGTGATGATACCTTTTTTAAGCGGGGGGTATCATGTGCAGGAAAATCTCCGGAAGATGTTGATCAACATCAGGAAAGGCTGGAGCCTTTTGTTATTGTACCTGTTGGCGGCTTTGTTGCTTCCCTTTGTGAATAGCAGCGCCACATTTGAAAACTGGATCATGGCCATGGTGCCGATGGCTACTTTTCATGGATATGGTTATCTGCAGTCAAAATGGAGAGTTTTCCCGCTTATTATTTTCTGGTTAACCATTGCCTTTATTTTTACTTATCAATATTATGGGCCCGGTTGGTAGGCTCAAACCAACACTTGTTTAGTTTAACAGGTCATTTATCCCTCTTGCAGCTTGGGCACTGTTGCTTATATTTGCGTTTTAAATTTTAGCCGTAAAAGATGGAAAATGCAGCATCGTTTCCATTGGGCTTAACAAAATAATACATCAGCAAATGAAATTCGGGGTAGTTGTTTTTCCTGGTTCTAATTGTGACAGAGATATGCATGATGCCCTCAAATACGACCTGGGGCAGGAAGTGACGATGCTTTGGCACAAAGACAAAGATCTCAGCCAGTTTAATACGGAAGATTGCATCATACTCCCCGGTGGCTTTTCTTATGGCGATTATTTACGTTGTGGTGCCATTGCAAGGTTTAGTCCATTGATGCAAAGTGTTATCGAATTTGCTAATGCCGGGGGTAAGGTATTAGGAGTATGTAATGGCTTCCAGATATTATGTGAGTCTCATCTTTTGCCGGGCGCCTTGTTAAGAAACGGTAATCAACAATTTGTTTGTAAAAACGTTTACATAAAAGACCAGGCAGAAAATATCTATAAAATACCAGTGGCGCATGGAGAAGGCCGCTATTACGCGGATGACAAAATACTCAGTGATTTGGAGGCTAATGGACAGATCATTTTCCGCTATTGCGACGAGAATGGTAAGGTAAATGCTGCTGCTAATCCTAATGGCGCTATTAACAATATTGCAGGAATCTGCAATTCAAATCGTAACGTATTTGGTATGATGCCGCATCCCGAAAGGGCTTGTTCTGACACGCTGGGTAATACGGATGGGCGCCAGATAATTAAAGATCTGTTAATGGCGGGGCAACTGGTAGGGTAATTGCATCGTCTACAAGGAAATATTTAGCAGCCTTTTATCACTTTGCTGACAATTAAATACCCGGCTGTATTCTATTTTTGCCTTGTATTAATACAACCACGTTCGAATGAAAAAAAATTTAGCAATTTTATTGTTGGCTTTTGCAACGACTTCGGTGAATGCCCAATTGAATCCTGTTAGCTGGTCTTTTTCTTCAAAAAAAATAAATGATAAAACTTACGAAATACACCTGACAGCAACCATGCAGTCGGGATGGCATTTATATTCACAGGTTCAGCCGGAGGATGCCATCGCTCAGCCTACGGATTTTAAGATCAATAATAATCCTTTACTTTCCCTGGACGGAAAGATTAAAGAGGTTGGAAAAATGGAAAAATTTCATGATGCAAAGCTGCAGGTATCGGCCAATCAATACGCCAATAAAGTAGATTTTGTGCAGGTAGTGAAATTAAAGGCCAACGCAAAAACAAATCTTACCGGCAGCGTGGAGTTTCAGACTTGTGATGATAAGAAATGTCTGCCACCAAAGACTGTTAATTTTAGTGTTCCCGTCAAATAGCTGATTAAATTGTTGTACAAAATTTAGCGGGTTCTTCTTTAGAACCCTTTTTTATTAAACAGGCAAACGAATGCGTAGAAAAAGCAAAGCCATTATTTTTATTGTTGCAAACCTATTTTTATTTCTCACTTCGTTTGCCCAGGATTCTATCCCCGTTCCTCATCAATGGAAAGTTGCAAGCAAGAAGCTGGCTGAAGGTAAATATGAGCTTTCGTTTTCTGCTGCTGCGACTGGTGAGTGGAAAATTTATGCGCCTAATCAAACCCTGCTTGACGTAAAAACAACTGAATTAGTTTTTGCCGATTCTTCTATCCGGCAGGAAGGAGAGTTTAAGATAGAAGCTTCGCAAGTAAAAGAGGAACCCAGTTCAATTTTTGAAAATACAATCATCAAAGTATTTCCCGGCGACGCTGTTTGGAGAGTAACGGTCACAATCGACGGCAATACACCGGCGCAATTGCAAGGGAGGTTGCTATATACTTATGGTAAGAATGATGAGTTTTATCCGGCTACGGCTATTCCTTTTGTTGTAGAGCTGGAGGGAGGTGTTGCTTCTTCAACAAAAATCTTAGTTCCTTCCATAAATATAGGAAAGCCTGTAAACGAGTGTGGGGATGAGGGCACGAAAAATAAAAGCATATTGTCAATTTTCCTGCTTGGCTTACTCGGGGGACTCATAGCCTTGCTGACACCCTGCGTATTTCCTATGATACCTGTAACGGTAACGTTTTTCACCAAAAAATCGCATGATAAAAGCAGGGGAATAACCAACGCTATTCTTTATGGCCTTTTCATTTTCCTGATCTATGTACTGATCACTCTTCCCTTTCATATCGCTGACAAAGCAATAAGCCCGGAGATCTTTAATAATATTTCCACTAATGTCTGGTTGAACTTACTATTCTTCGCTGTCTTTGTTGTATTTGCTCTGTCCTTTTTTGGCCTCTTTGAAATAGGGCTGCCGGCTGGCTTAGCAAATAAAATGGATTCAAAATCCGGACTAGGAAATATTGGTGGGATTTTCTTTATGGCATCAACGCTGGCGATCGTTTCATTTTCCTGCACAGGCCCGATATTGGGAACGCTGTTGGTTGGTGTTGCAGAGCAAGGTGCCTGGCCTTTAACAGCAGGGGCTGCTGGTTTTGGTATTGCGCTTGGATTGCCCTTTGCATTGTTTGCCATGTTTCCAAATTGGCTTCATTCATTACCAAAATCAGGTGGCTGGATGACGGATGTGAAAGTAGTGTTAGGATTCCTGGAGCTTGCGTTAGCGATTAAGTTCTTATCTAACGCGGATCTTGTAAAACAATGGGGATTTTTGAAAAGAGAAATTTTTATAGGCCTTTGGATTCTAATTGGAATATTACTTACATTATACCTGCTGGGAAAACTGAAATTTTCGCATAGTTCACCAGTAAAGCGTTTTTCCTTTACCAGGATAGCCTTTATTGTTTTGTTTGCATCTGTTACTATTTATCTGTTGCCGGGCCTTTCTAAAACAAAATGGGCGGATTTGAAATTGATCAGTGGATTTCCACCGCCACGTACATACAGCTTATACAATTTTGATAATAATAAAAGTGTCTTCGAGCCCATACACAATAAATATGAAGAAGCTTTGGCTATTGCCAAAAAAGAAAATAAACCAGTTCTGATTGACTTTACGGGTTGGGCATGTGTAAACTGCCGTAGAATGGAGGAGAAAGTATGGCCCGATCCTATGGTGGATAGCCTGATGCGGACAAAATTTGTTGTGTTATCCTTGTATGTTGATGAAAGAAAAAAACTGCCATTAACAGAACAAACTACGTATAGAGCTCCCAATGGCAGTGAAAAGTCCATTATAACCGTGGGAGACAAATGGTCGACTTTTCAAACAGAAAATTTTGGCGCTACTTCCCAGCCACAATACGCAATCATCAGTGCTGATGAAAAAGCGATGGTCAAAACAAAGTTTTATACCCCTGATCCAGCCGAGTTTGCCGAATGGTTGCAGTGTGGACTAGATGCATTTCAAAAACATAATCAAACAACGATGGCAAAATAAGATCATCATTCGACTATTAGTCATATTAAATAAAAACGTCCCGATCATTGATCGGGACGTTTCAATTTGGTGTCATTCTGCAACAGCCTGTTGCCGGGCAAGCAAAGGAAAAATTCTTTTAGTACGAATCTTTCAGGTGCAACGGGAGAAACAGAATGACAATATTTTTTTCAATAAGCTGCATCAAAGATATAAAGAACTGATTCAATCAACAAAGACTATAAAGCAATTTGTTTTTGAATCATCAATTTTCTGAGATTGATAAGACCGTAGCGCATACGGCCCAATGCTGTGTTGATGCTGCAGTTGGTTGTAGCTGCAATTTCTTTAAAGCTCATGTCGGCATAATGACGAAGGATGATTACTTCCCGTTGATCTTCAGGTAATCTTTCAAGCATTTCACGGACACGATTGTGACTTTGTCTTTTTATCAAAACAGTTTCGGCACTGTCATCTGCAAAGTTCAGGACTTCAAAAATGTCTTTGTCTTCGCTATTGCGGATCGTAGGCGTTCTTTTTACTTTACGAAAATGATCAACGCAGAGGTTGTGAGCAATACGCATAGCCCAGGGCAGAAACTTGCCTTCTTCAGTATAGCGGCCACCACGCATCGTGTCGATGATCCGGATAAAAACATCCTGGAAAATGTCTTCAGCGAGGTATTTGTCCTTTACCAGAAAAAGGATTGAAGTGTACAACTTGTCCTTGTGGCGAAGCACTAAAGCTTCAAGGGCACTAAGATTGCCATCCTTAAAAAGATGGATGAGTTCATGGTCGGTTTTTTCGATAAAAGCTTTCATAAAACTTCTACAGTTTAGGTGGTTGAATGGGATAGGTTTAAAAACTAAAAATAAAAATGGGTGATTCGCTAATAAAAAGTAGAAGTATATGCGATAGGCGGGGTAATTTTTTGGTTATTCATTTTTTTGGATATTGGATAATAAAAATATAGTTTTTAGTTGATGTTCCAAACACCCTTCCAAAAAAAGATTTAAAATTTATTGCAAAAAAAATGTTAATCATATCCCTTGAAGTTTGCGTGGGATAAGGGTTTAACTTTGATATTCTAGAAAATGGAAAAAGAAATAATAGGGAAAAAACCCTTAGTGACGAAAACCGTAAATCCCGCAGAAAACATCCTTATCAAGGGTGCCCGGGTCCACAACTTAAAGAACGTTACAGTCGAAATACCCAGAAACAAGCTGGTAGTTGTAACCGGTGTGTCCGGATCGGGGAAGTCTTCGCTGACTATTGACACCCTGTATGCCGAAGGACAACGGCGTTATGCGGAAAGCCTCAGTGCTTATGCCCGCCAGTTTCTGAACCGGATGAATAAGCCGGATGTCGATTTTATAAAAGGTCTTTGCCCCGCCATAGCTATTGAACAGAAAGTAATTACACGAACTCCACGTAGCACGGTGGGGAGTATGACAGAGGTCTATGACTATTTGCGACTGCTCTTTGCCAGGATCGGTAAAACTATTTCACCTGTTTCAGGAAAACAGGTGAAAAAAGATGATGTAACCGATGTGGTGAAAGCCATAACAAGCATGGAACCCGGGACCAAAGTTTTTATCCTGGCCTTATTTAAGCAGCATAAAAACAGAAATATAAAAGAAGAATTGAATATTCTTTTACAAAAAGGCTTTACGCGGGTTTATAATCATGAAGAGGGAAAAAATCCCGCCGGCACTGTTTATAATATAGAAGACTTGCTGGAGTTGGCGGATAAAGACCTTAAGGGGCAGTTTGGCGGTAAAGGATCCCGTTTATATATTTTGGTTGATAGGCTGGTTGTAAAAGAGTTTGATGAAGATGATATCCACCGGATATCTGATTCGGTCGGCACTGCCTTTTACGAGGGAGAGGGCGATGTATACATCGAAGCGCAACCAGTGACTGATAGTGATCAGGTGACAACTGATAACGGGTTGAAGGCAAAGGCAAAAAATAACAACTCACTTCTTCACTTCAACAACCGCTTCGAATTAGACGGTATACAGTTTGAAGAACCCGTGCCAAATCTTTTTTCTTTTAACAACCCGTTTGGTGCATGTCCGACCTGTGAGGGCTTTAGCCAGGTGCTTGGAATAGATACTGAATTGGTGATACCCGACAGAAGCCTTAGTGTTTATGATGGTGCCGTTGCACCATGGAAAGGAGAAAAACTGGGTCTTTGGAAAGAAAGGTTTATTAAAGAGGCGAAGAAATTTAATTTCCCTGTCCATAAACCCATTGCCGATCTCACCGAAAAGCAATACCAGGCTTTATGGGAGGGAAATGAATATGTAGAAGGGATTAATGACTTTTTTAAAGAAGTAGAGCAGAATCTTTACAAAGTTCAGTACCGTGTTTTGTTAAGCCGCTATCGTGGCCGGGCCCTTTGCCCCGAATGCAAAGGCTATCGTTTAAGAAAAGAAGCATTGTATGTAAAAGTGGGTGATAAACACATAGGGCAATTAGGCGAAATGCCGGTAAAAGATCTGAACGTTTGGTTTATCGAAATGGAAAAGAAGCTGAGCGATCATGATAAGCAAATCGGAAAAAGGATCTTGCTGGAAATTCATCATCGGCTCAAAACATTGCTGGATGTTGGGCTTGGATATTTGACTTTGAACCGCCTGGCCAATACCCTGAGTGGTGGAGAAAGCCAGCGTATTCAATTAACACGTAGTCTTGGAAGTAATTTGACTGATTCATTATATATCCTTGATGAGCCTTCCATCGGACTACACTCGAGAGATACTTCGAATTTGATAAATGTGTTGAAGGAGTTGAGGGATTTAGGCAACACAGTTGTAGTGGTTGAACATGATGAAATGATGATGCGGGAGGCCGACCATATTATCGACATGGGGCCATTGGCCTCTCACCTTGGCGGAGAGGTAATTGCTGAAGGTCACTATGATGATATTATTCACAATCCCCAGAGTCTAACCGGGAAATATTTGGATGGCATTTTAAAAATCGAGCCGCCAAAAACAGCAAGAAAATGGAACCGGTCAATAAAGGTGGAAGGCGCCAGGCAGCACAATCTTAAAAATATTACTGTTGAGTTTCCTCTAAACGTACTATGTGTCGTAAGTGGTGTTAGCGGAAGTGGTAAAACAACATTGGTAAAACAAATTCTTTACCCCGCATTAAGAAAGCTTAAAGGAGAGTTTGGTGATAAGATAGGCTATCATAGAGCTATTACCGGTGATATAGATAGTATTGGTCAGATAGAAATGATCGATCAAAACCCTATTGGCAAATCGTCGCGAAGTAACCCCGTTACCTACATCAAAGCATATGATGAAATAAGGGATTTATTTGCGAAGCAGCCCTTGAGTAAAATGCGTGGATTTCAGCCCAAACATTTTTCTTTTAATGTGGATGGTGGCCGATGCGACACCTGCAAGGGTGAGGGAGAACAGGTAGTAGAGATGCAATTCCTGGCCGATGTGCACCTGGTATGTGAAGCTTGCGGCGGTAAAAAATTCAAAGAAGAAATCCTGGAAGTAAAGTATAACGACAAAAATATTTTCGACGTGTTGGAAATGGGCGTGGATGAAGCGATTGATTTTTTTTCGGGCGCCGGAAAAGATGAACAAAATATTGCCAGGGCCATACAGCCTTTAAGCGACGTCGGACTTGGCTATGTGAAGCTCGGTCAATCTTCTGATACCCTGTCGGGCGGCGAAGCGCAACGGGTAAAGCTGGCTTCTTTTTTAGGGAAGGGGCGAAGTGCTAATAAAATTCTTTTCATTTTTGACGAGCCTACTACGGGTCTTCATTTTCATGATATACAAAAATTGCTCACATCCTTCCATGCTTTGATAGAACAGGGCCATTCAATAATTGTAATAGAACACAATACTGACGTAATAAAAAGTGCGGACTGGTTGATAGATTTAGGACCCGAAGCCGGGGATGGTGGAGGTAATCTTGTTTATGCCGGGAAGCCATCAGGTATAAAGTCAATAAAAGAAAGTCATACAGCCCGGTTTGTTTGATCAGGTATTGATAACACTGGCTTTATTTACAGGGATTATTTTTCCACCAAAATATTTCAGGTAATATAAAATCGCCTAGCTTTGTAATCCACCCTTTTAGATTAATACACCATTCTCCTGCCCTGGGTTATTCATTCTACCCTTAGAAAAAATATAACCTGTCTGAATTGTGTCAGGTTTTGAAGTACCCCTTTTTAGTTTTTCCAATTCCTTTAAAATTTCGGCAAGCCATTTACAAACTATCTACCCTGACGGTTGGTAAATTCTTATTCTCTATAAAACAAAAAAGGTAGCAATGAAAAATTTTTACTTATTTCTGCTTCTTACTTTTATTTCAATTACCGGCTTGGCAAAAACAACTACATGGATCGGTAGTGCAAGCGCTAGCTGGAATGTTGCCACTAATTGGGACAATGGAATCCCGGTCGCAGGTGACATAGTAATTTTCCCCACTAACACTACATCTGTTGTAACCCAGGTGGCTCAGTCCGGCAACATAATTTTAGCCAGTTTGTTAATTCAGGGCAACTCAACTATTACATTGCAGGCGGCAGCTGCCAGAGTTTTGACTATTTCCAACGGCGCAGCCGGAGATGATTTAGCCATAGATGCCGGAGCCCAGTTAACCCTTAGTACTAATGTAAATTTAGCAATGGGAGCAAATGCGAATGCTTCCATTGATGGCCAGTTAAATGTGCAGACTGGTCGTACTTATAACACAGACGCCGCTTTTGCCGTTACCACTGTCACTTCCACTGGGATAATAAACAATAATGGCGGAACAGTTACCAGCAGCCAGGTCATTAAACTTTTGTTTAACAGTGGTGCCACTTATATTCATGCCAGGAATGCAGGAGCAATCCCAACGGCTACCTGGAATGCAGCTTCCAATTTAAATATTACCGGTATCACAGCTACAGCACCTACTAACCTTTCCCAGACCTTTGGGAATGTAAAGTGGGATAATGCACAAACCGCAGATATTAATCTTAATGGAGTTCTCACAACAATCGCCGGCAATTTAGAAATTGTAAAAACCAGTGCAAATGCTACTGTCCGACAACTGGAATTCAAGGAAAATGGACCCTTAACTATCCTTAATGTTACTGGTAATTTAATTATTCAGCAAACAGCACCGGCAACAACAAATGTTGTTTTGTTAGACGAAGGAACGGGCAGTATCACCCTGAACATAACAGGTAATTACAATCACAAAAGCGGAAATCTTGTTTTTGCTGATGTCAATAGTGATGGCGACAATGGAACTACCATTGTTAATTTGAATGGGAACTTTTTACAGGAGGGTGGCGATGTTGATTTTACCAGTGGTGATGAAGGGCCGGCCGGCAGAAGAGCTTTTTTAAATTTGAAAGGAAATTTAACACAAACCGCGGGTACTATCCGAACTACCGTAATTGATGATGCGGTTATTAACGGCTTGATTACTTTTAATAAAGCAGGGGAACAAATTTACACGGCCACAACGCCTACCAACATCACCTATACAAACTTCACAGTGGCAAATGGAAGTACATTGAGGTTGGCTTCCGGCTTAAGAATCAGCAGAGATAATCTTCCAAACTTTGTTGGTAAGTTAATAGTAGAAGATGGTGGTGTTTTAAATACCGCCACCTTCGTGGTTTCGTCACAAATTGAAGGCGATGTGCCTGCTCCTGAAACGGCATTCGCGGAGTTTCAATTATTACCGGGCGGTAAATTGATTACAGGAAGTGCAAATGGTGTCCAGGGAGCTATTAATACAGGAAACAACCTGACAGCCACCTTTAGTAGTGCGGCAGATTATGAGTTCCGTGGTGCGGCTACAGGAACTTTCGCAACTTCACCAACAGCTAACACGGCAAGAAATTTCATTGTAAATAACTCTACAACCAGCAATGTCACACTTTCTCAACCAATGTTGGTAACAGGTGCCCTGACTCTTGCAAACGGTTATCTTACCACAACTACCAATCTGTTGACAGTGGGAACCGGTGGAACCGCTACGACTGCTAACGGAGCGTTTGTAAACGGACCGCTTGCTAAGAATACCAACAGTGCAACGATTTTCAATTTCCCCGTTGGAAAAGCTGCCGGTGGGCTACGGACAGTAGGGATTATTACAACTGCTGCCACTGTTTCTACATTTACAGCTGAATTTTTCAGGGCGACTCCGCCAACAGGCGCCCTGGCGCCAACTCTTACCCGGATAAGTGGGTGTGAATATTGGACGCTTGAAAGACCTTCCGGAGCAGCAGCGCAAGTTGTATTATCGTGGTCTGCTAATAGCCCTTGTACCCCGGGTGGCGGATACGTTACTCAGCCGTCGACATTAAAGGTGGCTCACCTCGTAGGGGGCACCTGGCTTAATGAGGGCGGAGTAAATCCAACCGGAAATAATACTGCCGGCACGATTACTTCAGCCAATGCCGTATCGGCGTTTAGTCCTTTTGCATTAGCCAGCAGTAATGCCGCTAATCCACTGCCGGTTATATTTGCCAATGTACGTGTAATAGAGAAAGACAATGGTGTAGAGATAGGATGGAGCAATTTGACCGAGAGGGATGTTCTTAGTTATTCCGTTGAACGCTCAACCAACGGAAGGGATTTTACCATGATAGCTCAGCAGCAGGCAATCAGCAATGCGAATGATAAAGCGGATTACCTGGCTTTTGATGCCGCTCCAATGACAGGAGTGAACTATTATCGTATCAGGGTCGAAGAAATAGGGGGAAAAGTAACCTATACCAGGATTTTGAGTGTCAACTTGAAAAATAATGTGTTGAGCCTGCAATTGTATCCCAACCCTGTTATTGGTAAACAGGTTACAGTCAGCCTTGCCAATTTGAGACGCGGACAATATTATTTGAAAGTTGTCAGCTCATCTGGTCAGCAGGTATTCACGCAAACTATCAATAGCATTAGTAGCAAAATAACCCAGGTGATTGATCTCCCAGCCTCGCTCAAAACCGGAGCTTACAACATGATTGTAACCGGAGATGGGTTTAATGAAAGTAAAATTTTCATTGTGCAATAAAGTTCTTTCATATAAATCTGGTTTTGACACCCGGCAATCAAAATATTGCCGGGTGTTTTATTTCAGGGCTCACTTCCCGTTTTTAAGCATCTCTCCGGCCAGTAATTTTTCCACTACCAGGTATGTTTTCTTCTATCGACCCTGGCGTTTGTACTATCGTAATTGTCTTGGTAAGATTACAGGGGAGCCAAATATTTACCATTCCGCAACATGCTGTTTAAATAATATTCGAAAAAAATACTGGTTATTTATTTAAGCGGTATTTTTATTTATAATGTTGATAAGGAACATTTTGTAATACTTGATCGTAATATATGCAGCGTTGTTTTCGGGTAGTTTTACGTTGAATAGCGAAATTTTTTGTGGAAAATACTTGCGAAATCGGAAACTGCAATATAGTTTTGTTGCGTGTTAATAATACAACACTAATCATCCAACCACTCCTTGAAATCCGTACCAAATACCCGTGACATATAAAATAGTTTATTGAGGCAGTTCCAGGTTTTGAACTGTTGATTGATATCAGAAGATAGCAATATGTCCATGTTTTGCCCGATCCAATCCTATGTTGTCGTACTCGTGTTCTCTATACTCTAAATAAAACTCTGAACAATGAAAACAAATCTACTCAACTCCGTACACGTAAAGGTGAGCCTGTTATTTGCTGGTGTGCTTTTTACAGCAACAAGTTTTGCGCAAACAACTATCAACAATGGTCAAACAGTAGCAGCCAGTAATATTACCGCTAACACTGCGATCATTATCAACGCCGGTGGAACGTTAGACATGGACGTTTCCAAGTCATTTACAACATTGACAACAGCGAATGCTGGTACATCAGCTATTTCAGGTACAGGTGTGTTGACACTAAACACGGTTACTATAGCTGGTGGTAATGATCTTTCCATTGCAGTGCCGGTTACAACAACTACATTGGCAAGTGCCACTCTCACTAACCAAACTTCTACAGTTTCGGGTGCAGGTAGTATCAGTGCTGGTGCCTTAACAATTAACGGCACGGACGGTAATGGCGCAACATTTGCCATTGGCACAGGATTAACTGTAGCGGCGGCTTCTTTATCAGGCGGAGCAGGTAATAACCAGACGACCTATAACGTAGTTGTGAATGGCGTGCTGAAGATTGGTGGTGCTATTGATAATTCTATTGATAATCTTACCAGCAATCCTGGTTCGACGGTTGAGTATACAAGCAATGGTAATCAAACAATGTTTGCCACAGCCTATAACAATTTGATCTTATCAGGTACCGGAACTAAAAGTTTACCCGGCGCAGGTGGAGCGACAACGTTAGCCATTTCAGGAAATGTAACAATTGGTACAGGAGTTACTTTTGACAATAACAATAAATCTTTAACTATTGCCGGAAACTGGACAAATGACGGCTCTTTCACTTCCGGACCTGGAACAATTACATTTAGCGGAAATGCCGCTCAGGTAATTGGTGGTACTCAGCCGACGAGTTTCAGAAGAATTGCTTTTGCAAACACGAACGGAGGAATTAGCTTAACTAAACCAGTAACAATTACAGAATCTGCAACCTTTACAAGCGGTATCGTAACAACTGATGCAACCAACTTATTAATATTTAACGATAACGCTACTTCTTCCTTAGTAGCTACCAACGCAGCAACAACTTCTTATGTAAACGGACCGGTAAGAAAAGTAGGGAATGATGCTTTCGTTTTCCCGGTGGGAAAAGCAAATGGATTTGTACCCATTGAAATTGGTGCAGTTGGAGGTGCAGGTAATACCTTTACGGCAGAATATATTCGTGCAACAGCTCCTAATCGTACCAACATTACTGCGGCTGGCATCCAGGCCATAAGCTCATGCGAATATTGGACATTGGATAGAAGCGCCGGTACTACTGCCATAAGCCTTATCCTGCATTGGAATGCTAATAGTCCTTGTGGTGGAACTTATATTTCAGATGTACAATCTATGAGAGCTGTTCACTATAACGGAACGTCTTGGGATGCTGCCAGCACAGGTTTTGGGGCTGGAACTCCTGCAGCGGGATCAGTAACCTGGGGAAGTGTGAGCACGTTTAGCCCATTTGCTTTGGGTACTACCGATGCCGCAGCTAACCCACTTCCTGTAGTATATGCCAATGTAAAAGCTTATGAAAAGAATAAAGGTGTACAGGTAGAGTGGAGCAATCTGACAGAAAAGGATGTAGCTTCTTATTCTGTTGAACGCTCTGCAAATGGCAGCGATTTCAGCAGTGTCGCTACACAGTTGCCTGCTAGCAACCAAAATGACAAAGCTGACTACAGTGCTTTCGATGCTACCCCTAATACCGGAGTTAATTACTACCGCATTAAAGCAGTAGAGGTTTCTGGTAAAGTTGTTTACAGCCAGGTGTTAAGTGTAAGTCTTGGTAAATCGGGTCAGGCTTTAAGATTGTATCCAAACCCGGTAACAGGCAACCAGGTTACAATTAGTCTTTCCAACCTGAAAAATGGTCAATATAACCTGAGGGTTTTAAATACAGCCGGACAAGGTGTATACAGGCAAGCTATCAATGCAAGCAGCAATACCTTGACCCAAACACTGGAATTACCTTCTACTATTAAACCCGGTGTTTATAATCTCGTAGTAATTGGAGACACTTATCGTGAAAGCAAAATGTTCATTGTTCAATAAAGTGTACAAATAGAGGACCAAAAGAACCGGCTAATTTAGCCGGTTTCTTTTTATAGTAAATAACCTAAAGGTTCAGCTCAACTTAACATTGCATCAGCTACTCAAATATTATTTAAAAATTTTCCTGAAATAGTTGCAGAATTGAAAATGGAAATATAGATTTGTTCCGTGTTATCTGTAACACATCCTCAACTATCCACATTCTTCTGAATTCCGTACCCAAATCCTAAAAACTTTATTGTGATAAGGAATGCTTCGTGTATAGAGCCGTTGTGCTAAGCTATACTAATATCTAACCAGTATTTTTTTCATCCAACTCCTGTTTAAAGATCACAGATCCTCCTCATGCAAATCCTCGGATTGTGAACTCTTATTCTCTATAACCTAAAACTCTGAATGATGAAAAAAATTTACTTTGGTTTAGCCATGATTTTGGCTACAACGACCTTGTGGTCACAAACAACCCGCAGATGGATAGGTCCGGATAACGGATTATGGACTTCGCCTATTAACTGGGAAACAGGAGTTGGTGCACCGGGTGTCCCTCAAACAGGTGATCTTGTAGTATTTGACGACGGTAATACCCGTACTGTATTAAATGTACCAGCGATCACTCTTGGTGGGCTGACTATCGCCAATACTTCCACCGTAACACTTCAGAACACGTCAAGTGCTAATACCATTACAATCCAGGACGGCCCGAATGTAACAGACTTTAGAGTTGAAGGCGGCTCTGTTCTTACATTGGGTAATGGTGTATATCCAAATGGAATTAGTATTCATTTACAAGTGGATCAGTTTGTAAAAGCATCTATTGCCGGAACCTTTATTATCAACTTCGGTACATCGTACGAAACCGATTTTAATGCTGTTAGCACTTCAGTTAGCGGTATCATCGAGAACAGGGGATTGGTAACCGGGACAACAACAAGACTTCTTTTCCTGCCAGGAAGTACTTATATACATGCTGAAGACGAAGGAGATATTCCTGATGCCAGCTTTGATGCTGAATCAACTGTCAGAATCACAGGGATGATATTTGACGCTCCCCGTTTCCTCAACAGGGCATTTGGCAATTTTGTTTGGGATGCTCCGGGACAAAAAAGGGTTGCAAGGCTTGCAGCTGCGGGAATGTCCGTAGCAGGCACTTTTTCTATAGTGAATACCGGCGAGTCCCGTTTACAGATGGACCAGGAAAATTTGAGCGTAGGTAACTTCAGCCAAAGCGGAGGTAATTTTGCAATCGGAACCGATAATACTGTGGCGGGACTTCCAATTCCTGCATCAAGAACCTTGAATGTTAGCGGAGATGTTTCAATTACAGGCGGCGACCTTTTCGCAGGTATCTATGCAGCACTGGGTGGCATTGGCACTATAAATGTTATGGGAGATTTTTCACTTACCGGTGGAAGGATCACTGAGAACGGAGCAGGTAAAGGCATAGTCAATTTTGCAGGCACAGCTGTACAATCTTTTACAAAAACGGATGATGGCGTTATCGCTCAAACTATAGATTTTAATATAAACAACAATGCCAAGGTTGACTTCGGCACTTCTATTCTAAGCGGAGGTGCTGGATTATTTACACTAAATCCCGGCGGTAAAATTATTACTTCGAACCCCGCTGGATTGGGTGGTACGGGTTCCATCCGTATAGCCAGAGTTTTCTCGAGTGGAGCCGACTATGAGTTCCAGGGTCCTACAACAGGCGTGTTTACCACAACAGGTGGTGCGGCAGGACAAGTGAGAAGCCTTATTATTAATAATTCTACGACTGGTGAAGTGATAGCTGCAAGGTCTTTTTTGGTAAGCGATGCATTAACACTATCTAATGGACATGTTACGACTACTGCAACTAATTTAGTAACTGTGGGATTTACGGGAACTGCATCGACGCTGAATGGTGCTTTCGTAAACGGTCCGTTGGCAAAAATGACCACTGTACAGGGACAATCCTTTACTTTCCCTGTTGGTAAAGTTGATGGAGGTCTTCGGACGATTGGAATTACTCCTCAAAACGGAACTAATAATACTTATCGTGCAGAATTCTTTAGAGGAACTCCTCCTGTTGGTACAATCGGCAGCGGCCTTACAAGAGTTAGCGGTTGCGAATATTGGACAATGAATCGTACTGCAGGAAATGCCCCTGCCAGGGTTACTCTTTCATGGGCTGCTAACAGCTCATGCAATGGCGGCGCATATGTTAGCCAGCCTTTAGATCTGCGTGTTGCACGTTTAGAAACAACGGTTTGGACTGATAAAGGAAATGATGGCATTACAGGTACGTTGGCTGCTGGCACGGTTCAATCAGGCGTTATTGGTGGAGGTATCAACAATGCCTTTGCTTTAGCAAGCTCCAGCGCAGCAAACCCGCTTCCTGTTGTATTTGCTAACGTAAAAGCCTTCGAAAAAAATACAGGTGTACAAATCGAGTGGAGCAATCTGACAGAAAAAGATGTTGCTTCTTATTCCGTTGAACGTTCTGCCAATGGCAGGGATTTCAGCAGCATAGCTGAACAGTCGCCAACAAGTAACCAAAACGACCAGGCTGACTACAGTGCATTTGATGCAAGTCCGTTTGCAGGTGTTAACTACTATCGTATCAAAGCGGTTGAAACTACCGGTAAAACTGTTTACAGTAAAGTGTTGAGTGTAAACCTTGGTAAAGCCGCAAAAGGTTTAAGCTTATATCCAAACCCCGTAAGCGGTAACCAGGTTACAATCAGCTTGTCTAATATCAAACGTGGTCAATACAATATTCGTGTGGTAAATGTTAGTGGCCAGGACATCCATAAACAAGTTATAACCAATCAGAGCAGCAATTTCACTCAAACTATTGATTTACCATCTTCCATTAAGCCAGGAGTTTACAATATGGTGATAACCGGAGATGACTATCGTGAAAGCAAAATGTTTATAGTACAATAATGTATATTATCAATAGGGGGTTACAACGTGGCCCTCTATTGATTAAATATTATTTATCAGAATCGTCCCTCCTCTCTCCTAAGCAACTTTATTTTCAAATCAGGCCAGAGAACAGCCTTGTATTGCTATTATCTTCTCCAATCCTTCTGAATTCCGATCCTTCGAATCCATTTACAAACAGGTGAGTAACTGAAAATTTTTATTGATAACTGCTAAACCTTTAAAATAACCTACCAGGTTTACAGTTAATCCAACTCCTTTAAAAAAGCTGTCGGTCTTTTTTAAAAAACATTGCACAGTAATAATAAAAGTTATTTACAGTGATAAAGAAATCTTATTCCCTATTTTTTCTTTTACTGCTTGTTTTAATTGCCCGGTCACAAACCCGTACCTGGAATGGAGGGAATGGTAATTGGAATGATGCATCAAAGTGGACACCGGTAGGAGTTCCGGTTGAAACGGATATACTTGATTTTAATAGTGGCACTGCTGCAATCTTCAATGTACCAGCTTATTCTTTTAAAGGAATTATTGTTAGTGGCGGTGAAATTACTTTACACGGCGTACCAGGTGGTGAGCAACGGGTATTGTTAGGAGACAATTCTCAAAAGAATGCATTAACGGTTTTCAAGGGTGCTTCATTGACGATTGCCAATAAGCTGGGGTTGGAGCTATTTAATAACGCTTATGCAAAAATTGATGGCACCTTTATTGTCTCAGCGGGTGCTACTCTTAATCTTGGAGAATCAGTTGTGGATGGCGATGGTGACGTTACAATTGACAAAGGAGCTAAGTTAATAACAGCGCATGCACAAGGCATTTCTTTGACAGGATCAATGGGCGCCGTAAGGGTTGCAGGAAAAAGAATTTTTGATAGTAATGCCACATATGCTTATTCAGGCTCCAGACAACAGGTAACCGGGTTAGGATTACCGGCCAAAGTCAAAAACCTCACTATTGACAATGCAAGCGGATCAAACCAAGATAATGGAGTAACCCTCTCCAGGTCGACGACTGTCACCGGTGAATTGATGCTAAAAAATGGATTTATCCAAAGTTCAGAACAAGGTATGCTTGTGGTAGATGATGGCGGAATGGTTGCAGTGGGTAGCGAACAGGCATTTGTGGCGGGGCCGATGAGAAAAATAGGCAATACTCCTTTTACATTTCCGACAGGTTGGGTGGGAAGTGGCGGCGGCAGAATACCCATTGGAGTTAGTGTTATGGATTCAAATGCGTCTATACAAGCGGAATATAAAAGGCTGCCCGCTACAAACAAGGGAAATACAATCAATGCCCCTTTGCACCATATCAGCTATTGCGAATATTGGGAATTGTTCCCCACAGGAGAGAATGTCAAAGGGCTTGTAACATTATACCGGAATGCCTATAGCAACTGCAGTCCTGTTTCAAGTATGAGGGATCTTTCCGCGGCAAGGGTAGCCAGGTCTAATGGGACAGCATGGACACAAATTGGCAATTCGAAAGATAGCATTGATGGGATAAATGGTTTCGTGGTATCAGATTCAGCGGGAGTAACGCTGACACAAAAAGAAAAATATTTTACACTGGGTAATATTACAACGGCTAATGATCCTTTGCCGGTAATGTTTGACCATGTTATTGCTTACGGGAAAAATAATGGCGTTATTATAGAATGGAGTAATCTTACTGAGAGAGATATTGCCACCTATTTTGTTGAACGCTCAGGAAATGGCAGTGACTATTCCATTGTCTCCCAAATTCTTCCCAAAAGCAACCGCGACGACAAAGCCAGTTATCAATATTTTGATAACAATCCATTGCCTGGTCTGAATTTTTACCGGATTAAGGTGATTGAAAAATCGATGAAGATCATTTTTAGTAAGGTGTTGCGGGTGGAAAGGGATAAAGAAAAACATGGTATTAGTTTATACCCCAATCCTGTTACCAATAACCAGTTGATTATTGCACTGAGTGGCGTCCGGGAGGGTAATTATAACCTGACACTATTTAATAGTGCTGGTCAAAACGCATTTCGCGACATCATTAATAATAAAGGAAGTTCTACCATAAAGACATTAAAGCTGCCTTCAGCTATAAGGCCAGGCATTTATAATTTAGTAATTACCGGTGACAACTATCGGGAAAGCAAGACACTCATTGTTCAATGAGGGTATAGAGTACCAATAGAGAAGAAAGGGCTGGCCATTTCAGAGTTGTGCCGGCCCTTTTCTTATTCAGTAAACGATTGGGCAGTTTGGAGACTGGCAATAAAAAAGCCACAAGTTTAAATCTAACTTGTGGCTTTTATTACTTAACGGAAAATATTTACCTCAATTTATCGAGACTTTTTACCAGTTTTTCGTCTTTCAATATGCCTCTTGTAGCCATTATATACCCAATAAGAATAGCAAATACAAAAATAGCGGTGAGTGCAAAGTTGCCGTTGGTAAATTTTTTTACCTGAAGAAAATAAAGGACGACAAGAGCCGTGGCTATTAGTGTGCCGGTGATGGTTAGTTTGACTTGTGTTTTCCGGTCTTTAAACAAAAAAATAGCTATTGCTGAGATCAATAAAGAAGCACCGGTTAAAATCAAAAGAAAAAAAGTACTTCCGCCATTCAATTCTGCAAACCGTGATATATTATCCTCCAGGATATTGCCAGTATAAAAAGAGAACTTGAAACTTAGAAAAGAAGATACCGCCGCTAACAATAACCAAAGTGTCTGCTGCCGTTGAATCATAAAATGAATTGTTTCTGTCAAAAATAAGCATAAATGCTTTCATGGTATTTTTCGGTACAGTCAATAATGCCTATTTGGACAGTTCATTGTATCCTACCGATTGCTTTTTGACAAAAATCGAAGCATGAAATTTTATTGATCAGGTAAAATAATTATGGTTAGAAACTAGTATTTAACTCTCAGTCTTTTTTCTTCAAACCTTGGGTGGCTCGATGTTTTTTATCAGATCCATTAGCAAATGCCACTTTTTAAAACTCTTAAAAATTAATGTATCTCCTTTCAATTCGGATTCCTACCAATCGGCGGCGCCGGTATATTCAGGTGCCTTGCTGTATTTGAACGTTTCCTGGTAAATATTTCCATTTAAGGAAAATGTGCCCGATCCGGCTCTTGTTTCATTACCAGATGAATCTTTCGCTAATAAAAAGAAGTCATTGTGAAACATTTTGAACTGGCTGATTTTCTCCTTTTCTATAGACTCCCCATCGACAGTTTTTCCCACGAACTCCCAGGCGCCACCGATCGGTGCGGTCGTGGAATTTCCTTTGACCTCTGCTGTATCCTGGCCTTTGGCAGGGCCATCAGTACACCTGGAGAAAAAGATGACCAGCAGGGCCAATAGTATTGGCCTACAAGCTCGATTTGTCATCGTAGCCGATTTATATGTTATGAAAATCATCTCCAGCCCGGATTCGTAATATCCCTTGGGTCAAAAAAGTTTTCCTGGTCTATTATTTTCCCTTCCTCGTTTACAATGAAACGATCAATAATCCGTAGCGTACACGCTGGTTGTATAATATGACAATGAAATTCTACAGCAACCGTTGTCTCGTCGCTATTGATAAACGTATCGATGAGTTCAACGCCTCCCAGCAAGGATGGTAAAGGCGCCCACCACTGGGTTCTTAAATTTTCTTTTCCCTTCAAAGGATTTGCTGAACCGCCGGGACAAATAGGAGCTCTTAGTACCACATCATCGGCATAAGGTATAGCGTCAAAGTTTTTACCTCCTAGTCCTTTTAATACATAGTCTTTGGCTAACTGGTGAAGGAGTTGGCTTTTTGATAAGGTAATTGTTGGCATTTGATTAATGGTTAATGGTGAAGAATTAGTTTGCCCCCAGTTGCCGTTGAAAATCGGCGTGATCCCATTCAATCTCTATTCTTTCAATTTTTCCAGCCGGATTCAGGCGGAAAATAAAAATATGATCGCTGTCAAATGATTTTCCTTTATTGGGAATACCTGCAAAATCTTTCGCCTGCGTACCCCTTATCACTACCTGGCAGTGTACTGTATCACCATCCTCAGCTATAGCGGCATCTACTGTGTTATCAATATCAGGAAAGCAATCGATCAATGAAGCCCAGATAGCTCTTCCCAATTCGCCGATTTTTCCTTTACCCGAATCGCCAAGTGG
The DNA here is from genome assembly GCF_029360765.1 of Terrimonas pollutisoli. Lineage (GTDB taxonomy): Bacteria > Bacteroidota > Bacteroidia > Chitinophagales > Chitinophagaceae > Terrimonas_B > Terrimonas_B pollutisoli. The sequence continues at coordinate 621,056 of NZ_JARKNA010000002.1, forward strand.
TTTGAAATAAACTTCACCTTCGGGATTGCAAAAACTCAGCATCTTGTCTACATCTCTTTGCTGATAGGCAAACATAAAAGAGACGCAGGCGTTTTTTAAACTTAGTTCCTGTTGTTGTTTTACGAGTGTGTCCATAATATAAGATTGAATGATTATTGAATAATACCGGCTTAGCCGGGATAGTTACTATGCTGTTTGATCTTTCGAATTTGACGAAGGTGGCGATCGCAATGGCCAAATATGGTGATATACCGCTGATGAATGTTGGGACTTCCAGGCTTAAGATTATAGCTTCTCAGGTCGTCATTTGTAGTAATAAGAAAGGTATTCGCTTCATTTCTCAGTTTTAAGAACCATTCTAAATTGTTTTTCCCTTCATTTATTCCCATGGGAACTGTATAGGTAAAGGGTTTAGTATAATCTGTTGAAATATGCGGTTTCTCTTCCATGATAAAAGTTACAAAAACGCTATCAGGCCTGGACGTTTTTGAAAGATCAGGTTTTTGACCATCAGCCAGGGCTCTGCTTATATCATGGCTAATTAGCATTTCCCAAATTGCAATATGTTCAACCACCTGGTTGATAGACCACCTGTCCGACGTTTCTTTGAAATTCCATTGTTCCTTCGTAAGATCCGCCGTTTCATTTACAAGCTCAGCTTTACTGCGCATTAGATTTTCAAGAAGATATTGACGGTCGCTGTTGGTCCATTGTTTCACCTCGGGGTCAATTGTAAAAGCCCCGTCCGGTTTTTGTGAATAAGTAATTGAAAAGTTCAAGAGTAATAAAAAGAAAAAAGCTTTTTTCATAGCAGTTTAATTTACTGCTAAGGTATCATCAGCCATGTGCAGAAACATTGTAAAACTGCGTCAACCCGTTGTAAAATTGCGGCAGGACTAAGTCAATTTCTGAGTAACAGGCTTCTCCACGTAGTTGGCCAGTTCCAGGTTTTCTTTTAAATATTGCTGTGGAGTTCTGCCGGTAAAAGCTTCAAAGTCTTTTATAAAGTGAGCCTGGTCATAAAACTCACCTTCATAAAATATTTCAGGCCAGTTTACCTTTTTCTTGCCAGCCATGAGGTTAAAGATGTACCCGATACGCCTGACCCTTGCATAATATTTTGGACTTAATCCAACCTTTTGAAAAAATCGTCGCTCAAAAGTCCTTCGTGACATACAGCTGTCGGCAAGCAAATCGTTTACCTGCAACATGCCATTTTTTTCTACAATAATGTTGACCGCTTTATCAATATAATCAGGTTGGGGATTCACCCGCCGGATATGATATAGAAGAAGTTCTTCCAGCAAGTTTGCTTTTTGAATAGCCGTCGCAGCGTCCCTGACCTTGCAAGCATAATTTTTTATATAATCCTTCGGTAATACGGAGAAAAGGTCGATTCGTTCTTCTGTTAGTTCATATGCATTTAAGCCAAAGAGTGTGGCCAGGGCCGCTGGTTTGAAGACAATGCCGGTTATCCCGATTTTACCTTTTAGGGATAATTTGTAACTATACGTTGACAAACCGCAGACGAATTGTGCGGGCACCGGTAAATGGTCATACTTTTTATTTTGCAAGAAATAAGAATCTCCGTAGTTGATCACAAGCGAGCAAAAACTATTGGGTGGTGACTCGACGATAAATTCACTATCTAATGGCTCATCGCAATGCCAATTGAAATAACATTCCACATATTGCGACAGTGTTTCGTTTGGTTGAAATTTCTGATAAATCATCAGAGACAGCTTGGTATTTAAAGTTCGCAAATAATAGGCAGGCTTCCAACAAAAAGCCCCGTCATTTTAAGACGGGGCTTAAGTTTAATACGGTTAACCTACCCCTTGACTGAACTGGTTTTTTGAGCATTGCGGCAAGCTATTTGGCTTTTTGAAAAGACTCCGCTTCTTCCATTTCGCCATCTACAATCCGAATTGTCTTCCAATCGTTTTTGCCTTCTAATTTTACCAGGTATACTGTGTGAGTACCGACGTTTAGCTCATGAATGTAATAGATGTTGTGATCATAATAGCTGCTCTTCACCTGGTGACGGATATCACGGGCCAGTTTGTTTTCAAAATATGAGCGGATGTTTCCAAGCAACCTTCCTTTATTGTCGTAATAAACTTTTGTTGTCACTCCATCTTTTTCAAATTTTGCCATGTAGCAATCGCTCAATTCAAACCAACTGGCATTTGAGGCGTGCTTATAAGTTTTGTCAAAATCTTTTACTGCTTTTGCGTTGATGTTGATAGATGTCGTACCCTGGTTTACGAATAGGTTCCGGGATTTAGCTTTGGCGTTATGGGCTAAATCCTTTGCTCCGGGATCAGGAGATATTGTATTGAGGTTTTCCTGGGCGCAGAGGCCACTGCATAGTACTATAAACGGGATGAACCCTGTTGTATAGCGAAAAAATAGTCTTTTCATTTTGTAAAGTTTAATGGTTAATGGTTCTTGATAAGGAAGAATGATTTCAAAAAGCCGGCGCCTGCCAGGATGGGCCCTGGGCTGGGGAAAGAGTTGTTGACAACTGGCAGGCAAACCGGCTCACTTTTTCGAAAAAATGTGTATTTGAAGTATTGGTCGAATAAAAGATGATACAGGAAACATACAAAAGAGTTTTTTTCTTAATCCCCGTTTTTCAGTATCTTATGAGTACAAAAAAGGTATATGCCTTTTCACCAACTATCATCCCGCTCTGACCAGGACATCATTAATAATTTATTGCAGGACGGTATTGACCGGAAAAAAGCAGAAGAGCAACTTTTTACGCAATATGCTTACTTCATTGAACAAGCCATGCACAAATATTCTTTCCGGGAAGACGAAGCCTTCACCATTTACGCTGATACCGTTATTGCGGCAATTGCCAGGATAAGCGATCATTCTTTTGAAGGAAGATCCTCTTTGAAAACATGGCTATTCCAGATTTTTCATCATAAATGTGTTGACCTTGTTCGCAAGAAGACGACAAATAAAAACAGTGTGCATCGTACCGGTGATCTTTCAGCAGTATTGTTGCACATGGCCGATAATGCAAAGACGATAATCCAGGAGATGATGGATAAAACAGACGCTGACCTGTTAAAGCAGAAGTTGAAGGAGATAGGAGAGAACTGTCGTCAGCTTCTGCTGCATTGGGCCGACGGATTTAGTGACAAAGAAATTGCGACCATATTTGAATACAAAACAGCTGACGTAGTTAAAACGACGCGGTTGCGCTGCCTGGAAAAACTACGGCAATTATATAGGACCAGTTAAAACAAAATAACTTGAGCAATATAGAAATGATAGAGGCATATTGTAACCACGAGCTTTCCGAAGAAAAGCAAAGGGAGTTTGAACAAAGAATTGTCGGCGATCCGCTTTTTGCAGACGAAGTCGCTTTTTATATGTCAACAAAGCAATTCGCTGCTTCGGCCATGATGGAGAAGCGGGCAGACTTAAGAAGGGTTTTTGAGGAGTATAAAAAGGAAAGGCCTTTATCGAAACCACAGCCAGCTTTGATGCGAAGAATCCTGCCTTGGGTTGCCGCAGCAGCAGTCGTCGCCGCTATTGTATGGGGCTTAACTATTTTCCGGCAACCTTCGTCTTACCAAGAACTGGCCGATAAATATGTAAAAGAAAATTTGTCGGTACTATCTGTGACGATGGGCAGTAAACAGGACAGTCTGCAGGCAGGTTTGGCCTTGTATAATGAAGGTAAATTGCAGGAAGCGCAAAAACAATTTGAATCCCTGGTGGCAAATGATACGGCTTCTGTTGAAGCAAAAAAATATGCCGGAATTGTTGCTCTCCGGCTCGGGGAATACGACAAAGCAATAAATCACTTTACTCAATTAGAAAGCTATACTCATCTTTATTCCAACCCCGGAAAATTTTATCATGCCCTTGCTCTGATGAAACGGGATCAGCCCGGTGATGCTGAAACGGCCAAGCAACTTTTAAATGAAGTGGTGCAAAATAACCTTGAAGGGGAAAAAGAGGCGGAAGAGTGGCTGAAGAAATAGTAATTTTTTGCGAAGGGCTGAATAGTAAGTATATTAGGGATGAGAACGTTTTGCGACATATAGTTAGTTTTACAGATTCTAAATCAAAACTATTTTCAATCGCTACTTCCTAATAACCTTAATGTTATATGTCCTTATGATTTCTGCGATGGATTAAGCATATAAACTTGCTTGAACAATTGAAGTACCATTTATTTAATTCCAGCCCGGAAAATTTTATCATGCCCTCACTCTGATGAAACGAGATCAGCCCGGTGATAAACAGCAAGCTAGGGAACTATTGCAGACGGTAGTGAAAAGTGGATTAGATGGGAAAAAAGAAGCTCAGGCCTGGCTATAAAAATGTAAACTATTTATTCACCACTAAAATGTTTATTTATGAAATGGGCAAAAACAACGGAAGAACTAAGCGCTATGAACCTGGATCATATAGGTCAAGCAGCGATTGACCTATGTTTTGAAGAGTATACGTCAATAAATGATGATGGAACACAAACAGGGCAAGATGGAAAGAAGAAAAAAAAGGGAGAAGTGAAAAATAGCGCTGCTTTAGATACATTTGGAGAATGGGTTACTTATCCATCTTTAACGCAAGACTCAGCGACTTATCCTAAAAAGTTTTTTCCTGGTTTAAATTTAACAAAGCCGCTAGCTTTGGATAAGGAAGGACGAAGAAGGTATGAAGTATTTTGCGGAGGGTTTCTTTATTATCATGATGTAATATTTAAAAAATATCAGATTAAAGATCTATATCTAAAATATTACGGTGAAAACCATGATAAGAAAGTTTTTGAGCACAAGATCTATTTCGAATGGTTTGGTAAAGGTGATATAAAGTTGAATGAAGATAGTACAGAAATAGCAGAAAAGGTAACCATTTACATCACTCCAACTCCACCCGACCTAAATCCCGATCCGCCTGATCCACCAGGAGGGCCACCACCATATTAATGAATAGACTTGTCAATAAATAAGCAGCAGCCTTGACATTCCGGGAATGTTTGCCAACTTTTTATTTACTCCGGTTTGCTAATGTTTTTGCACTTATGCGAAGAGGACTTCTTATACTGATAAGTTCTGTGTTGCTCTTAACTGCATCCTTATCGGGGCAATGTCCCGATAAGGATTTTTTATTTAAACGCATTCGTTTTGTAAAGGACTCTTCCGGATTTACTCCACAAGAAAAAATAGCGGAATTACTTGGCTACCTGGATAAGATGGATAGCTGCCCTTACCGGAATGATTCCACCCATGTATTTTTACTCCGCAAAATTGTAGATATATATTTTGAGCAGGCTGACTTTTTAAAGGCAGCCCAATACCTCCGCCAGGTTATTGATATTATTTCTGCAAATGCTCACAAACCTTCCATAAAGATAGAAGCCCTGCCTAGAAACTATTACTATCTATCTGTTATGTACGATTCATTAAACAATATTGCCGGAAGAATGAAAGCGCTGGATAGTTGTTTCACTATCGCAATGAGAATAAATCATGTGGACAACGCCTCTTTGAAGGCATTGTATACCCAGGTTAAATATTTCTATGATGTTGGAGATTACCACCGCTGTATAGATTATGCGGCCAAATGCAGATCACTTGGCCAGGGCTATGCTGATAATAATACAGGCCTGGAAAAAAAAATAGGTGAAAGTTATGCTTTCAGTAGCCTGGGTTGGCAGGTAAATGCCCTGCTGAAATTAAAAAAAAATGAACAGGCGGAAGATCTCATGAAAAATAAAATAGAGGAATACCGCAAGCAAGGGCTAAAAGAGTATTTGGGATTAGCATACGGCCAATTAGCAGAAGTGCAGCAACAAAAGGGAAATTTTGAAATGGCCCTTTTTTATTATAACCAGTGTCTTAAATGTTACCAGGAGACCGGGGACCGTTTTAATTATAAACAAACGCTGAAAGATATTGGGTATAAAATTTATTTCATGCATTTCAAGGATGGAGATAAGGCGCTTGCTTATTACAAAAAAGCGCTGAAGTATGTGAATAAGGAAGAAAACATGAAATCATATGACGTTTTTGAATCGTTAAATATATTTACCCAAATTGCGAATGTATATGTGCAGAAAGGTCTTTATGATTCCGCTTTTCAATGCTTCCGCCTGGCCTTTGATCAAATTAAGTCCGGCAGTAACGAAAAGGATGTTTTAGAAAGTTCGCAGGCGGAATTTATAACGCATAGAAAGATACATTACCTGACAGGCTTGTTTATCGATAAGGGCAACGCCTTTCTGAAACAATATGAAAACAGCAGGCAAAGGAATGCGCTCCATGAAGCGATCCGTATTTATAAAATGGCGGATCTATTACTGGACAGGGTTAAACTAAAACAAAAGGAACTTGAGTCAAAACTTTTTTGGCGAAGCGATTCTCGGCGCCTTTACGAAAATGCCATTGAAGCCTGTTACTTACAAGGCAATACGACTGATGCGTTTTATTTTTTTGAAAAAAGCCGTGCAGTACTACTCAATGATCAACTCAATGAACAGCAATGGATGGGGGAAACGGATATTTTAAAACAAACTCAACTTAAGAAAAGTATCCTGAATCTTGAACGGGGGTTAGTCAGCGAGAAAAGCTCGGGAGCAAAATATGCAGCATTTCAATCGCAAATTTTTTCAGCCAAACAGGAACTGGACAGGCTGGAGCAATCAATAAAAACTAAAAACCCGTTATATTATCAAAACTTTCTTGATACCGGGTTTATTTCATTGTCTTATACACAAAAGAACTTACTGAATCATAATCAGGCGCTGCTGGAAATATTTTCCGGTGATAGTGCGGTATACGTTTTACTGATAACTGCCCGCCACAGTTTTTTAAAAAGAATAGACAAGCAGGACTATGAAAACACGGTAAGCGAATACATTTCCTATATTTCCAACGGTAGTTTGTTAAATCGTGATTTTGCCGGTTATATCAAGGTCGCATCCCACTTGTATAGCCTGATCTTTAACGATAAGTTACCGCCAGGGCAACGTATTATCATATCACCAGATGGACAATATTTTCCATTTGAATCATTGGTTTCAACTAATGCTGTCAAATCGCCGGGATATTTAATAAATGATCATGCTGTCAGCTATACCTATTCAGCGAGGTTTCTAATGAATGATTTTAAGACTTCTTCGGGAAATGGAAGAAATTTTATGGGGGTGGCACCTATTAACTATCCCGTTTCTTTTTCGCTGGCATCCTTGCCGGGCAGCGATCAGTCGCTGCAACGAATAGCAAATTATTTTGGATATAGTACAAAACAAGTTGCAATCAACGCTTCACGAAATAATTTCTTGCGACAGTTCTCCGGTTATAAAATCATTCAGCTGTATACCCATGCGGCTGACAGCAGTATTAACAATGAACCTGTGATTTATTTCGCTGACTCAGCATTGTATCTGTCCGATCTTATCCATGAATCTAAACCTGTGACAAGACTTATTGTACTATCAGCTTGTGAAACAGGCAGAGGTAAGCTATATAACGGTGAAGGCGTGTTCAGCTTTAACCGTGGCTTCGCTGCTTTGGGAATTCCCTCGGCTATTACAAATTTATGGGCTGTAGACAATGAATCGACGTATGAGCTTACGGAGTTGTTTTATAAGTGGCTGGCGAAAGATCTGCCGATTGATATAGCGCTGCAAAAGGCCAAACTTGAATTTTTAGAAACTGCTTCGGGGGAAAGATTGCTGCCATTTTACTGGGCGGCACCGGTGCTGGTAGGAAAGAGTGATTCCATACATTTGGAAAAGGCTCAACCCTGGAAATGGATAGTTCTATTAACTGGGGTTGGGTGCATTGTTTTTTTTGCTGCACGCAAGTGGGCCATTTCTAAAAAAGCAGCATAAAGGATGAGTGGTAGTAAGATTAGCGTAAGCATAAATCAATAATTGAAAAACAGATTTAAAAAATTTACTCTTCTATTTAGGGTTTGCTGATTTTGTATCAAAGCCTTGCCCATGTTGAAGTTTGGTTAATTTAGATTAACCAAAGTGCAAGGAAAAATGGCAAAAGCGAAAAAAAACCGTGCATCTAAAACTAGATATGTCAG
>NZ_JARKNA010000020.1 GCF_029360765.1 Terrimonas pollutisoli
ACAATACAGTAAATCCTTATAATTTTATCCTCGTTGAGCATCGATAATTGAGTTTTGTGTGTGGTAACTCAAAATTATCTTTTATTGATGCTCATCCCTTTTTCTCTATAACTAGCAACTTGGGTTATTTAATATAAAGGCAGGAGTGATTACCTGGCTGCTTCTTTTCTTGGCAACTGATCTTGTCTGGTATTGGTACCATCGCCTTGCACATGAAATAAATGCGTTTTGGGCAGTGCATGTAGTGCACCATCAAAGTGAAGATTTTAATTATACAGTATCCGCCAGGATCACGGTTTTCCAGGCAATAGTTCGCTGTATATTTTGGTCGGTGTTACCATTGATTGGCTTTCCTCCAGTCATGATTTCTACCTTTTTATTAATTCATGGACTTTATCCATTTTTTATTCATACGCAGGCGTTGGGCAAATGGGGCTGGTTATAAAACATTTTGGTTACACCTACTCATCATGGTATTCATCATGCCTCAAATCCTGAATACCTCGATGGAAACTATGGTGACGTGCTGATTATCTGGGATAAGTTGTTCGGCACGTTTATGCACGAAAAAAAAGATGTACAAATCGTTTATGGCCTTACCAAACAACTCAATAGTTATAGTTTTTTATGGCAGCATTTTCATTTTCCACTTGAGATTTATATGAACTTAAGACATGCTAAGGGAGTAAAGGAAAAGTGGAAAGTATTGTTTGGAAAACCGGATGACCTTGATCCTCGTTTCAGGTCGATATTGGAAAGAAAATTATTGAAGGTGGCCAGGCTACAGCATTCACCTACTCCAGCTATGCGACAGTATGTAACTGCGCAGACAATTTTTTCCCTAATACTATTATTTTATTTATTGTGACGCTGTTTGAGCATTACCTGGCCGGTATTCAATTGTTTCTATTATCGGCATTTATCTTCGTCAGCCTTGTCAATAGTGGTGCTATTCTTGATCAGCGCAGGTGGATCTTTTATCTTGAATATATTCGTATACTCATTGTAATGGCTTCCATAGCGGTTATTTATCCCAATAACTGGGCATTTAGCGCCATCATTGCATTATTAATCCTGCTTACCTGGTATTTTCGTCCTATTCAGCGATTCTATTTTAAAATTTTGTATCCTTAACGGGACTCGCAATTAAAAGAGATTGAAATTCCGTTAATTGCATTTTAGGCTGTTATCTTTGTAGCCATAAGTAAAGACTTAGTGAAGCGATAAAAAAATTGCGGCAAAACGATTATTTTAGTAAAAAATTAATGATCCGGAGCAAATGAGTTACGAAATAAAACAGGATAATAAGTTCAGATTTATCGAAGAAGGCGAAGGAGAGCCGCTGGTCTTATTACACGGTCTGTTTGGAGCATTAAGCAATTTTGAAAGCCTGATTGAATATTTTAAACAATATAATAAAGTAGTGGTACCCTTACTGCCGCTGCTTGATATGGATATATTGCACACATCTGTAGGTGGTTTGGCCAAATTCGTTAACAAATTTATTGAGACGAGAGGCTATACAAATGTTCATCTATTGGGTAATTCGCTGGGCGGACATGTCGGATTGGTATATGTCTTGAAAAGTCAGCCTGATTGCATCAAATCAATTATTCTCACGGGAAGTTCTGGTCTTTTTGAAAATGGAATGGGTGATTCCTATCCTAAAAGAGGCGATTATGAATATATTCGGAAAAAGACAGAGTTGACTTTTTATGATCCAAAAATGGCCACCAAAGAATTGGTGGATGAAGTATTTGGTATCACTAATAATCGCCTGAAAGTCATCAAGATTATTGCTTTGGCGAAGAGTGCTATCAGAAATAATTTAGGGGAAGAACTCAATCAAATCAAACTTCCTACGTTATTAATTTGGGGAAACAATGACACCATTACTCCACCTTTTGTAGCCAGGGAGTTTAACAAATTGATCCCCAACAGTGAACTCCACTTTATTGATAAATGTGGCCATGCACCCATGATGGAGGTGCCTGATGAGTTCAATATGATCCTTCATAAATTTTTGAAAAAACTCAATGAACCTGCAACAGTTAGCTGATCATTGGGGTCTTTGTAAAAAAATAAGGAGCCGCTATCCATGTTAACAGGAGAATTACAATCCCAGACATTGCCTTACCTGCACCCGCAGGATAAAGTGTACCAGGCTCTTCAACTGATGAATGATAACCAGGTAGCGCATCTTCCAATTGTGGATGGTGATAAGTATGTTGGGATGATCAGCGAAGATGATTTATTGCTCGTGGATAATGATCATACCGTTCTAAATGATTTGCATCAATCTTTTGGTAATGTTTCCGTAAAAAATAATGAACACTTTCTTAAGGCTATCCAGTTGGCAGCTGAAAATGGGTTAAGTGTGGTTCCGATTGTGGACAATGAAAATGATATTGTGGGGGCAGTTGCCTATATCGACTTGCTGAAACATGCATCTGATTTTATGAGCCTGAATGAGCCGGGCGGTCTCATTGTATTGGAGATGGATAGCCACCAATACTCTTTTAATGAGATCAGCAAACTGGTTGAAACAAATGACGCACAAATCACACAACTGAATACATCCAACGACCCCGAGACAGGAATTATGCAGGTCACTATCAGGATCAACAAGCCTGAAGTGTCAGACATTGTATCTACTTTTCAACGCTATGAGTATAATGTAAAATACTTTTTTGGCGAGGAACACTATGCCAACGAGTTGAAAAGTAATTATGACAACCTCATGAATTATCTTAAGATCTGACAATATTTATTCCTACTTTGATTGCAAGTACAGAAATCCGGCTAATTTAGAGGATCTTGTAGATTGAGAATATGCAGAGGAAAAGGAAATATTTTTTATGGCTCTGGTTGGGATTGGCTTGCTGTCAGGGTATCTCTGCACAAAACTCCCCAGGTGGAGAAGAAATGTTTGTCCCCTACGATTCTGTTGCGGCCATTGCTGAAGGCACCGCTTCTTCTCATAATGAAAAGCCCTTTCTTGTAAGGAATATCGTTATTGAAGGTAACAGAGTAACCAGGCCCAGTATCATACTCCGGGAAATTCCATTTAAGTCGGGTGATGTGTTCCTCTTGCAGGATCTGGTACGTCAGTTCGAAGTTGCCCGTAAACAATTAATGAATACTTCTCTTTTTCACGAGGTGATCGTAGCGTTAAAAAGTTTCGAGGGCTATAATATTGACATATTGGTGCAGGTCAGAGAGCGTTGGTATATTTTTCCCGTACCTTATTTTAAGCCGGTTGACAGAAACCTTAACCAGTGGCTGGTAGAGCAAAAAGCCCGATTAAACCGGGTAAATTATGGAGGTAAATTGCTTTACAACAACGTTACGGGGCGAAATGATAAGCTGAGACTTTGGATCATCGGTGGATACACCCGGCAATTTTCGTTTAATTATGACAGGCTTTATATTGATAAGCAGATGAAGTGGGGAATGAATGTCTTTTTTGCTACCGGCAAGAACAGGGAGATGAACTATATGAGTGAAAATGACAAGCAGGTTTTTTTAAAGGACGAAAATTATGTTCGCAATTTCACGATCGTTACTGCCGAGCTTACTTACCGGAGAGCAATAAAAACCAGGCACCGGTTTGGGATAGGATATACCCGGGAAAAAGTAGCTGATACTGTTGCTGCGCTCAATCCCAATTATCTTGGAGAGGGAATAAAACAAGTATCCTTTCCCGAGCTGTATTACATGATGACTTATTATGACCTGGATTATATACCGTATCCTTCCAGGGGGTACGCCGCAGAAGTTTCGGTAAAGAAAAAGGGATTCACTTCGGCCTTTAACTTACTACAACTCACTTCCAGGGCGTCAGCCTATTGGCCTACAGGAAAAAGATCTTTCTTCAGCTTAAATGCTTATGGTGCTCTCAAGCTGCCATTTAAGCAACCTTATTTTAATCAGAAATTATTGGGCTATGAAGACGCTTACCTGCAGGGGTATGAATATTATGTTATTGATGGTGTAGCCGCAGGTTACCTGAAGGCAGCTTATACCAGGAAGCTCATCAATTTTAATATCAGGATTCCGGGTACCAAAAAGATTGCGCCGCAGAGAATTCCTTTCAATATTTATGCCCGGATGTTTGGGAATACAGGATATGTTCATCATCCTGAGCCGGGAAATAATTCACTCTCCAATAAAATGCTTTTCACTGGCGGCTTTGGCCTTGACATTACCACCATCTATGACTTTACCCTTAAACTTGATTGGTCATTTAATCAATTAGGTCAAAACGGTATATTTATACATAAAAGAAGTGTTTTTTGATAAGACAGGATTTTTGAAACCTGTGTATTAAATAAATTTTGATCAGGATGAAAGCAGCTATTTATAGCAGGATAATGGAAGAAGAGCAGCAGGAAAATGTGCAGGTTTTTTTTGATGAGTTGGAAAAACAGATGATCGAACCGGTTATTTTCCGGCAGTTTTACGAACAGATAAAACATATTATCCGGTTACCGGCGGACACAACTGTTTTTTCTTTGTCAGAAGATCTTACGGAAGAGGTGGAATTTATCATTAGCCTTGGCGGAGATGGTACCCTGTTGGACACGGTGACACTTGTCCGGGATAAGCCTATTTCGATCATGGGCATCAACTTTGGAAGACTGGGTTTTTTAGCCAGTATTGGCCAGGACGAAGTGAAAAAGGCGGTGAAAGCCATTGCCAATAGAACCTATATAGTCGATAAGAGAACGCTCATACATCTTGATGCCGACCTGCCGCTGTTTGGAAATGTGCCTTATGCATTAAACGAATTTTCCCTTCACAAACGTGATACGGCGTCGATGATAAAAATTCATACCTATCTCAATGGTGAGTTTTTGAACACTTATTGGGCGGATGGGTTGATTATGGCTACACCCACTGGTTCTACAGGTTATTCATTGAGTTGTGGTGGTCCGATTGTCTTTCCGGAGTCCGGTAGTTTTGTCATTACCCCGGTAGCACCGCATAATTTAAATGTGCGGCCACTCATCGTTCCTGACGATAACATTATCTCCTTTGAAGTAGAGAGCCGTTCTGAAAATATCATTTGTTCCCTCGACTCCCGGAGGGAAATAGTGGGTAAAAACGTATCACTGGCCGTAAAAAAAGAGAGTTTTTCAATCAACCTTTTGCGTCTTAGCGAAAATAGTTTTTTGCAGACCCTGCACAATAAACTTACCTGGGGCCTGGACAAAAGAAATTAGTGGCGCAGATAAAAGAAAATTACTATTTTGGCGTTATTATTTTTTCCGAACCTACTACCAGGATATGATAAACCGGCCTTTGTAATTTTTTCATCCCACCACCAATTGATGGAAAAATAATAGGATAGAAATCCAAACTGGCGGTTTAAAATCAAAAATAAGCGAATGAAAAATGTTTTTGTAGTAGCTGCGATAGCATTAAGTGGTTTATTATTGCCCGGTAGATCTGCTTCGCAAAATTCTATTGTTCAAGAAGGGGAATTTGGGATTGGTCTTGGCGCTGCCCACTATTTTGGTGACCTAAACACCCGTGCAAAATTCAACAGGCCTAAGATGGCGGCTACCGTTTTTTTCCGTAAAAATTTCAGCAACTATATTTCCGGTCGTATTGCGGCCAGTTTTGCCCGTCTTGGCTATTCTGATATGTACAATAAGGATAATGAATACATGTATCGTCGCAACCTGAGTTTCAACAGCAATGTGTGGGAACTTGCTTTGCAGGGCGATTTTAATTTCTTCCGGTTTATGCCCGGTGAGCCAGGTTTCAATATGACTCCCTATATCACACTGGGCGTAGGGGCTTTTAGCTATGATCCTTTTGCTTACCTGGATAAGGAAAAAGTCTTTCTTCGTCCACTTGGAACAGAAGGGCAGGGAAGTGCACAATATCCCGATCGTAAACAGTACAGTACGATGGGCATCTCCATCCCATTCGGAGCCGGTATAAAATATTCGTTGAATGAACGGTTCAATATTGGTTTTGAAATTTTGCACCGTTATACCAACACAGATTATCTGGATGATGTGAGTAAAACTTACGTTGACCCCTCCATATTTCCAGGCAATCCTGACGGTAGTCCGTCTGAAGCATATCGTTTGCATGACCGCTCCGGGGAAATCGGCGAGCCAATCGGCATCCCAGGCAGACAACGAGGAAACAGCAAGCAAAAGGACCAGTTTATCACTGCCATGTTTCACCTCACGTTTAACCTGCAATCTTATAAGTGTCCAACGGCTAATTAAAGTCCAGGAATTATCGAATCAGATTTCGCCTGAATCCCATCAAATCTGATACCTTTGCTTCCCTGTTTCAAGGCAGTAGGAAAAACATTAATATGTCAGCGCTTTTGGACAAAATCGATAAGGCCCGGTTGCCCCGGCATATTGCCATTATAATGGACGGCAATGGACGCTGGGCGAAAGAACAAGGACAGGACCGGTTGTATGGTCACTTCCATGGCGTGGAAAGTGTTCGCAATATCGTTGAAGGCTGTGCCGAATTGGGCATTGGCTATCTTACACTTTATGCTTTTTCTACAGAAAATTGGGATAGGCCCGAGTACGAGGTGATCGGCCTGATGGAATTATTGGTGAGCACTATTCGTAAAGAAGTAGAAAGTCTGCATAAAAATAATATTAAGCTGCATGTGATCGGTGACATGAATATGTTGCCGGAATATGCCCGCCAGGAGTTAAATGAAGCACTGGAAATTACTAAAGAAAATACTGGCCTTAACCTGGTGATGGCTCTTAGCTATAGCGGACGATGGGAGTTATTAAACGCTGTAAAAAATATTGCCTTTGAAGTAAAACAAGGCCGGCTTAATCTTGACGAGATTGACCAGGATACATTACAAAAATTTCTTTGCACAAGCAATTTCCCTGACCCGGAGTTGATGATCAGAACCAGTGGTGAGTTTAGAATCAGCAATTTCCTATTGTACCAATTGGCTTATGCGGAATTGTATTTTACCAATGTCCGTTGGCCGGATTTCAGGAAAGAAAATTTGTATGAAGCTATCCTTGACTACCAGGGTAGGGAAAGGAGGTTCGGAAAAACGGGCGAACAGGTAGCTGGGGAGGCAGTCAGCCAATAAGAAAACCACAAGAGTTATAAGTCAATCCCGGTGGATTTTCTTTTTGACTTTCATGACTTTTTGACCTTATATAACTGACTCTCTTTTAACAAACACTTTCGATATTTACCGTTAATTTGCCGCCGCAACAAAAGTTTGGCGGTTTTTTATAAAATAAACACAAACAATTGCAGTACCCGCCGATGGCGGGCTCAGACTGACTTGAACAAAAAAACATGCAACGACTTTCACTCCGGCTAAGTGCTTTACTGATAATTGTGATAGGCTCTGTACTGACCGCACAGGCGCAAGATGATACTACAAAACCCACCTCTGTTGATCCAAAACTTTTAGAATGGGAGAATGCAAAAATTCCGAGGGAGTACACCATTGCCGAAGTAGGTATTGCTGGAATTAAGCATTTGGATACAGCCATTGTATTATCCATTTCTGGCCTGCAGGTAGGTGATAAGTTTACCCATCCCGGTACTGATATTTTTGCGAAAGCTATTGCCAACATGTGGCGGCAAAAACTGTTTTCCGAAATTCAGATTTATGTCACAAAGATCCAGGACGACAAGGTAAGTGTTGAAATCAGTGTTACAGAAAGACCACGACTGGGGAACTTTAAGTTTGTTGGTATAAAAAAGACCGAAGCCGACGAACTACAAGGAAAAATTGGCCTGGCAAAGCAAACGATCATTACCGAAAACATCCGTCGAAACATCAATGAAGTTATTACCAAGTATTATCGTGATAAAGGATTTCAGAACGTAAGCATCCGTATTGATGAAAAACCGGATCCGGCCTTCCCGAATTCCAATGCTATGACGATTTATGTTGACAAAGGGAAGAAGGTGCGAATCGATGAAGTGAATTTCTTTGAAAACGAGAAAGTCTCCGACCTGAAGTTGAAGAAGCAAATGAAGGGAACAAAGGAAATGAGCAAGTTTACGCTGTTCCCTTCCAAATATGAAAGCCCCTATGGTGTTACAAAAAGACCCAGTTTTAAAGAGTACATGAAAGACTGGGGTTTTCTTTCGCTGAGCAAAACAAAAGAAGTGCTGGACCCCTATTTCCGGTTCAAATTATTCAGTTCAGCGAAATTTAATCCTACCAAGTACGAAGAGGATAAAGCGAAAGTATTACAGTATTACAACTCTCTTGGTTATCGTGATGCGCAGCTCATTGCCGATACGCAGCTTACAAAAGACAACAAATTGTATGTTGACATAAAAGTGAATGAAGGCAGAAAATATTATTTCGGCAATATTACCTGGAAAGGCAATGCCAAATTTTCTGATTCATTGTTGAATATGGTGTTAGGTATTCACAAAGGCGATGTGTATAATCTTGAGATACTAAATAAACGCCTGGGCAAGGAAATGTCGCAAGAGGGCGGTGATATCAGTGGCTACTATATGGACGACGGATACTTGTTCTTCCGTGTTGATCCCGTTGAAACGGCTGTATATAATGATACGATTGATCATGAAATACGAATCACCGAAGGTCCGCAGGCAAGGATCAAAAACGTAACCATCGCCGGTAATGAAAGGACAAAAGATCACGTTATCCGTCGTGAGTTAAGAACACTTCCCGGTGAATTGTTTAGTCGTACTGACCTGATTCGTTCTACCCGTGAGTTGGGCAACCTGCAATATTTTAACCAGGAAAAAATTGAACCCGGAGTAGTTCCCAATGCGGACGACGGTACCGTAGACATTAATTGGAAGGTTGAAGAAAAATCATCCGATCAATTGGAGCTGTCTGCCGGATGGGGTGGTGGTATTGGTTTGACAGGAACCCTCGGTGTTACTTTCAACAACTTCTCCATTAAAAATATCTGGAAAAAAACAGCATGGGATCCATTACCAACAGGGGATGGACAAAAGTTGAGTCTTCGTGTTCAGTCGAATGGCAAGGCCTTCCGTTCTTATAGCTTCTCGTTTACTGAACCATGGTTGGGTGGTAAAAAGAGAAACTCGTTGACACTGGCTTATAACAACAGTAAATACTCCAACGCATTTGATCCGTATACTGGTCGCATTGACAATGCAAGATCTGATACCAATTATTTAAAAGTAAATGGTTTCTCTGTTTCGTTGGGTAAGCAGTTGAAATGGCCGGATGATTATTTCAGCCTTGTTTACTCGCTGAGCTTTACACAATACAAAAGGCGTAACTACGGAATCTTCCCGGGTGCTTCAGCTGACGGTACGTCAAACAACTTAAGCTTCAAATTGGCGTTGCAAAGATCTTCCGTATTTGATCCGATTTTCCCAAGAAGTGGTTCCAGCTTTCTAGCCAGTGTTCAACTTACACCGCCATATACTTTATTTAATCCTGACCTGGTAAATTCAGCAGATCCCTATAAAAATCCTGAGTATCATAAATGGCGTTTCAATGCTGAATGGTATGTACCTATCGGTAAACCAACTGGCGCCGATAAGAACAGGCAGTTTGTGTTGAAAATGGCGGCCAAGTATGGGTTCATGGGTCGTTATAACAGCAAGCTGGGCTATTCACCATTTGAGCGTTTCCAGGTGGGTGATGCTGGTCTTACCAACAACTACGGTCTGTTGGGTTATGATATCATTGCGCATCGTGGTTATCCGGTGTATGAATCTTCCGATCCAACAATCAATCCCGATCAGCAAAACGCCAATAACTATTTTACCATCTTTAATAAATACCAACTGGAACTTCGCTACCCGCTTGTTACAAATCCGGGTAGTACCATCTATGGTCTTACATTTTTTGAAGCGGCCAATGGTTGGTATGATTTTAAAAACTATAACCCATTCCGTCTTCGTCGCAGTGTTGGTGTAGGTATGCGTTTCTTCCTGCCGATGTTTGGTTTGTTAGGGTTTGACTACGGTATCGGTATTGATCGTATCCAGCCGGGCGGAGGATTGAAAAATGCATCGAGATTTACCTTTATGCTGGGATTCGAGCCAGAATAAAAATGAATTTTTCAGAACCATCAAACCAGTTAATATGCAAAAAAAATTGTTTGTTGCCTTTTGTCTATTACTTGTCGGCTTTATGGCACAGGCACAGAAGTATGCGGTTATCGACACCCGTTATATCCTGGATAAAATGCCGGAATATACCAATGCCCAAAAGCAGTTGGATGCCATAGCCGCTGACTGGCAGAAGGACATCGATTTAAAGCAATCCGCCCTCGATAAAATGTATAAAGACTATGAAGCAGAGCAGGTAATGCTGAGTGACGATTTGAAGAAGAAAAGGGAAGACCAGCTATTTCTGAGAGAAAAGGAGCTGCGGGATCTCCAACGACAACGCTTTGGTTTTGAAGGTGATCTTTTTAAAAAGCGCCAAGAGCTTATCAAACCGGTACAGGATAAGGTTTTCAATGCTGTTCAGAAAATTTCTACCCAGCGGGGCTACGATTTTGTGCTTGACAAAAGTGAAGGAATTACCATTATATTTGCCGACCCTAAACTGGACAAGAGTGAAGATGTGCTGCGGGAATTGGGGGTTAGAAATTGATCGTTCAACTGTTAAAGAAAACAAAACAAGCAACTAAAGGTTGATAAAAGCTATCTCTAAAATAAAAATTGAAAACCCTGCTTAAGGGAGAAAACAAAAAAGAAAAAAATGAAAAATTTGAAAATGCTTGCAGTAGCTGTTGGTTTGCTGATCGCCGGAAGCGGGGTACAGGCACAAACTAAAATAGGTTACATCGATGCAGAAACTATTTTATACCTGATGCCTGAGGTAGGAAAAATCGATTCGGTGATGCAGATCTATCAAAGAGATACTGTAGGCAAAGAGTATATGTCATTGCTGCAAACCTATCAATACAAAGACAGTATTTTCAGGGATAGCGTTCATCCCGCCCCTGCTGCTGTAAAAGATCAGATTGGAAAAGAATTAGGGCAGTTGACTCAGACACTTCAGAATTGGCAGCAAATAGCACAGGAAGCTGTTCAGAATAAACAGTCTCAATTGCTGGCGCCTGTTATGAAAAAGATCCAGGATGCAATACAAGCTGTAGCAAAAGAAAAAGGATATGCGTATGTGGTATCCCGCGAGTCTATCATTATAGCGCCGGATGCAGATAATTTGTTGCAGGCCGTTGCTAAAAAATTGAATGTCACAATACCGCCACAATTATTGCCTGGTTACAAACCACCTGTTGGAGCCAGGTAATCTCTTTAAATAATTATGAATAAAGCCCCGCTCGAATAGATCGGGGCTTTTATTTATGAGATAATGAACGTAAAAAACCATTTATAAAGCTGTTCTTATTTTTGTTCTATGCAAAAAGCAAACCCTATCGGTGTTTTTGATTCAGGCTATGGAGGCTTAACGGTTTTGAAAGAGATCATTCATAAACTTCCGCAGTACGATTATCTCTACCTGGGTGACAATGCCAGGGCGCCTTATGGCAATCGTTCCTTCGATACCGTTTACCATTATACGCTGCAATGTGTCAAATGGTTTTTTGAACATGGATGTTCTTTGGTAATACTGGCCTGCAACACAGCTTCTGCAAAAGCCTTGCGAACTATACAGCAAAATGATCTTCCAAAAATCGCCCCGGAAAAGCGAGTGCTCGGTGTAATAAGGCCAACTACAGAAATAATTGGTAGCTTTTCTGAAACCAACAGCATTGGGATTTTAGCAACCAACGGAACGGTGGCCTCCAATTCTTACCCCATTGAGATTGCGAAATTTTTTCCTGGCCTGAAGGTATACCAGGAAGCCTGTCCCATGTGGGTACCGTTGGTGGAGAATAACGAATTTGAAAGTCACGGCGCCGATTATTTCGTCAAAAAGAATTTGAAAACCATTTTTGAAAAAGGAAATACAATTGATGTGTTGTTGCTGGCCTGCACGCATTACCCGTTGTTAAGAGAAAAAATCCAGGAATACCTGCCAGTGGGGGTAAAGCTGGTCTCTCAGGGTGAGATCGTGGCGGAAAGCCTGGAGGATTACCTGTTACGCCACCCCGAAATCGAAACGGCCTGTAGTAAAAATGGAGAAAGATCCTTTTATACCACCGATTCAACGGAAGATTTTGATAATCATGCCACCATCTTTTTTGGTGAGATGGTAAGGTCACAACATCTCGATCTGAGCTAAATTTTTATTGGTTATCAAAGTCCTGTGAATTAAGCTGAAATTTTTATCAGCTTTGGATTCCCCATTCTGGTGTCATTCCCCTACCTTTGCCGTCCTTTCACAAACAGCGGGTGTGGTGACCTGCTGGTGAACTTGAAACCCGGCCGTTCTCCCGGCTCCTTTTCAAAAAGTGAAAAAAGAAAAATAATTATGAAACGTACATTTCAACCTCATCGTAAGCGTCGTAAAACCGTACATGGTTTTCGTAAACGTATGGCTACTGCAAACGGACGTAAAGTATTGGCAAGCCGCCGTGCTAAAGGCCGTAAAAAGCTGACTGTTTCCGATGAAAGAAAATTGAAATAAAAATCCAAACTCCGCCTCGGCGGATCTTTCGGAAATTGATTCATTTAATTTTAGCCTCAAATTATTGGGGCTATTTTTATTCTTGATACTTTAATCGTCTGGTTCGTGGCTAAGCAATTTACACTGGGAAAAAAAGAAAGGCTGAAAAGCCGGAAACAAATAGAGCAGTTGTTTAGCAGTGGACAGCGGTTTATCATTCCTCCTTTTCGCATTTTTTATTCGTTCCAGCAAGCCGGTGGATCAATTTCATTACAGGCGGGATTTGCCGCCAGCAGCCGTGTTTTTAAGACAGCAGTAGAAAGAAATCGTGTCAAACGATTAACAAGGGAAGCTTACCGGCTACAAAAAAATGAGTTGCAGGCACAGCTAAAAGAACAAAACCAAAAGCTGAACGTTTTTTTTATTTATATCGGCAAGGAAATGCCGGCTTATGAAGAAGTCTATAAAAGTATACAGCTGGCATTAACCAGGCTCACCGGCATAGTCAAAAAAAGGCCTTGAAAAAACTTTTATACATATTAAGCCTCCCATTTATTGGACTGATAAAAATTTACCAGTCGGTCATTTCACCCTGGTTGGGTCCCAAATGCAGGTTCACACCTACCTGTTCTCATTATGCTGTCGAAGCGTTTAAAAAACATGGATTGTTTAAGGGATTTTGGCTTGCCTTAAAAAGAATTTCCAAATGTCATCCCTGGGGAGGCAGCGGGTATGACCCGGTACCCTAATCAGGCACGGGCCATTTGCTGCGGTATAATATTCTTGGGGCCTGCTTTCTTCTCCCATTTTTTATACAGCCACCGGTCTATCGAAAATTTGCCGCTGCCGTTAAAGGAAAGGACTGCTGCGATAGATAAAAACAAAATATCAAATTCAACTCCCTCGCCTTTTTGTGTATTAAGCCAGTTCATAAAGAAACCATGAGCTGAGTGGTCTACAATTAAAGCACCGACTATTACAATCCCCATCAGGGCTGCCATTATGCGGCCACCAGCACCAAGTATTAAAAAAATAGCTCCCACTGATTCAATTAAGATAATAAAAGCTGCCAGCACTGACGGCAAGCCCACAAAGTCAGTGAAATAGCGCATGCTTCCATTCCAGCCGAATCCGCCGAACCAGCCCAATGATTTCTGCAGGCCATGCCCCAGCATTACAACTCCTAATGTCATACGCAACAGCAGCCAGTTATAGCTATTTGTAGTTTTAAAAATGATGTTAAGCATATGAGTTTGCATTTAATTTTTAATTGCTATAAAAGAAATGAAACACAAAATTGCTTTCAGGAGCAGCGCTGTTCCAATAACACCAGTTAAGAAATGCGATTGATGTAGGTTAAGAGGCAGGTTTATTTTTAGTTCGCTGTCCACGTATCCTGCTCAGCGATTCAGGCTTGATGCCGAGATAAGAAGCTATATGATACTGCGGGAAACGTTTTTCAAATTGCGGGTAGCGGTTGATGAAATCAGTGTAGCGTTCTTCGGCCGATTGACTCATGTTGGCAATGATTCGTTGTTGCTGGGCGACAAAGGCATTTTGTATCAGTATCCGAAAAAATCGTTCAAACCTGGGGATCCCGCTATACAATTTCTCCAGCGATGGCTTGTCCAAACAAAATAATTCTGAGTCTTCCAATGCTTCCACATTGTAACGGGAAGGTGTTTGCGTAAAAAAACTATACAAATCACCGATCCACCAATCTTCAATGCCAAATAGCACCACATGCTCATAGCCTTTGTCGTCAACCGAAAAAGAACGCATGCTCCCCTTGTTGATGAAGGCTTCAAACCGGCATACATCACCTTCCTGTACGAGGTATTGATGCTTGCGCAGCTTCTTAATTTGAATAAGTGAAGTAAACTGATCTTTTTCTACAGGAGTAAGATCAATAAAGCGGGCTACATTATTAAGAATGCTTTCAAACATTGTTCAAATCGTTAAACAATCATTCAGCATACTCTCTTATAGAAAATCATCGCTTTCTCTATAGGCTTTTATTAAAGCCAGTTCTCCCTCTTTCCCAGGTTTTGAATTACCATGTTCCATTCCCATAACGCCCCTGTATCCTTTGTTATAAATGTATTTGAACACATTCTTATAATTGATCTCGCCGGTAGTCGGTTCCTTACGACCAGGATTATCGCCAATCTGGAAATACGCAATCTCACTCCATGCCCATTCAATATTTTTGATCAGGTTGCCTTCGTTCTTCTGCATGTGATAGGTATCATATAAGATTTTGCAGGAGGGGCTATTTACTCCACGGCAAATTTCATAGGCCTGGTCGGTAGTTCTTAAAAAAAGATTAGGTGTATCGCTCAATGCTTCCAATACCATGATGATGCCATGTGGCTCGAGGATTTCTGCACCTTTTTTTAAGCCATCGATTACATTTCCGGTTTGTATTCCTATCGGCAAATTTCTTTCAAAATCGCCGGGGACTACTGTCACCCACTTGGCATTTACTCTTTTCGCTGCTTCTACGGATTGACGGCAACCCTGCAGAAAAATATCGATGTACTCTTTTTTACCGGCTGCAAGGGAGTTGGCAGAATTACCACCCTTTGGCACCACAAACACACCCATTGTCATCCCCAGCTTTGCGAGAGTTTCGCCGATTTTGGTTTGTTGTTCAGTGCTACGGCCGGTCAACCCATTATCTTCAATGGAGCGAAATCCTTTATCATAAGCGAACTTTATCTGGTCGATAAAATCATCGCCGCCATGATTTTTAAACATGCCATCGTGAAAGGCATAGTTGAGATTAAAAGGCCTATCAGCCGTTTGTTCTTTTTTATTTTCTTTTCCAAAAAGTTGAGTGGCGGTAGTGAGAGAAGCTCCGGCAAGCACACCGTTGCGTACAAAATTTCTGCGATTCATAAGTTTAGTTGAGCCTTCAATTTAATCATATATTTTATTCAAAAACAAAAGATTTAACAGAAAAAACGGGATGCAAACGATTGTATAATTTTTTTCGTCTGTTGGATATTGTGCATTTTAACTGAGAACTTGTTTTATCTTCGGAGCGATGAAAAAATCGATTTTGTTTGTGCTTGCTGCAGGTGGCTTTTATTCCTTACAGGCTCAACCATCCACTACTGATACGGAGTTTAAAAAGTATGAACAGGACATACCTGGTTCTTCCCTGAAATTTTCAATGGTTCCCATTCCTGCCGGGACGTTTGTGATGGGCAGCAGTGAGAAAGATAAAGCCAAAGAAGCTGATGAAATGCCCCAGCATGCCGTAAAAATTAGTCCATTCTGGATGGGTGCTTATGAAGTAACCTACGACGAGTTTAACCAGTTTTTCCTGGATGCCTCCCTTAGCCAGAATATTGCAACAGATGCGGTCACGAGACCCAGTTCGCCGTATATTGATATGACATTAGGAATGGGAAAAGACGGTGGCTTTCCGGCCAACAGTATGCAGCAGTATGGTGCGTTGATGTATTGCAAATGGCTGTATAAAAAAACAGGCGTCTACTATCGTTTACCCACAGAGGCTGAGTGGGAATATGCATGCCGTGCCGGTTCAACGACTGCCTATCCATTTGGTGACGATATTGCTAAATTAGGTGAGTATGCCTGGTATAGTAAGAACAGCGAAAATAAATATCATAAGGTAGGTCAGAAGAAACCGAATGCGTGGGGCTTGTATGATATGCTGGGAAATGTAGGCGAGTGGGTATTGGATCAATATCAGCCGGATTATTACAGTTCATTATCCGGAACAACCACAGACCCGGTTCGCCTGCCCGAAACAAGGCATCCGCGAACGGTAAAAGGCGGGGCTTATAACAGCGAAGCAAAAGATCTGCGCAGTGCTGATCGACTGATGTCAGATCCTGTCTGGAACAGGAGAGATCCGCAAATTCCAAAAAGTAAATGGTGGAATGCCGACGCACCTTTTGTCGGTTTCAGAATTGTAAGACCAACAGTACAGCCCACCGAAGAAGAAGTTGAAACATTTTTTCAAACATATCTTGGATTTTAAAAACAACAACCATGAACATGGATAACCAAAACAATAGCCGGAGAGAGTTTGTGAAGCAATCTTCACTGATTGCCGGCGGATTGCTTGCCGCTCCTTTATTCAGTAAAGCCAATTTTTTTTCGGGCTCTGATGATGTTATCAAGATTGCATTAATTGGTTGCGGCGGTCGTGGCACAGGCGCTGCCATGCAAGCCTTGCTATCGAAACAAAATGTAAAATTGGTGGCGATGGCGGATGCCTTTAGCGACAGGCTGGAAGGATGCTTAAAAACCATACAAAACGAAGACGCTTCGCTTAAAGACAAAATTGACGTGCCTGCCGAAAGGAAATTTGTTGGCTTCGACGCTTACTTAAAAGCTATTCCGCTTGCTGATGTGGTAATATTGACAACACCTCCCGGTTTCCGGCCAATTCATTTTGAAGAAGCGATCAAACAAAACAAACATGTGTTTATGGAGAAACCTGTAGCTACTGATCCTGCAGGTATAAAAAAAGTGTTGGATGCCGCTGAAATAGCAAAACAGAAAAAATTGAATGTGGTGGTGGGATTACAACGCCGTTACCAGAATTCTTACCGTGAATTATACAAACGAAAAAACCTGATTGGCGATATTACTTCTGCACAGGTTTGGTGGAATAATGATGGGGTGTGGGTAAAGAAACGTCAGTATGGTCAAACGGAAATGGAATATCAAATGCGCAACTGGTATTACTTCAACTGGCTTTGCGGTGATCATATTACTGAGCAACATATTCATAATATCGATGTGATGAACTGGTTCAAAGGCGCCTACCCTGTAAAAGCGCAAGGCATGGGCGGTCGCCAGGTAAGAAAAGGAAAAGACCATGGTGAGATTTTTGATCATCACTATGTTGAGTTTGTATATGCTGATGGTTCCATACTAAATAGTCAATGCCGTCATATTCCCGGTACCGCCAGTCGTGTGGATGAAATGTTGATCGGTACAAAAGGTGTGATACATGGTGACGCCGCTGTAATCAAAGATCCAAAAGGGAAAGAGTTATTCCGTTTTGATAAAAAAGGAGAAAACAATCCATATCAAAACGAGCATGATGAGTTGTTTGCTGCTATTGCAAAAGGTGAATACAAATTTGCTGATGCAGAAAACGGGGCAAAGAGTACCATGACTTCTATTATGGGAAGAATGGCTACCTACAGCGGCCAGATAATTGAATGGGATAAAGCAATCAATTCCGGTATTGATATTATGCCGAAGAAATTCGACTGGAATGCATTGCCCCCGGTACTTCCCGACGATGATGGATATTATCCAGTGGCAGTTCCCGGTAAGACGAAATATTTTTAGTCTGAACCATGATTTATAGGATTATCTGATTGGGAAGATTTAACCTTAAATAAAAGAAGCTTTCGGTTTGTACGAAAGCTTCTTTATTTCTAATAAATCTTTAAATCTTAAAAATCCTGGTTCAGACTATTTGGCCTTATTGTAATGCTCCGCCACTTTATCCCAGTTGATTACATTCCAGATAGCTTTCAAATAATCAGGACGTTTGTTTTGATACTTCAGGTAGTAGGCATGTTCCCATACATCAATACCAAGGATTGGCGTTCCTTTTACTTCGGCTACATCCATCAGCGGATTATCCTGGTTAGGCGTTGAGGTTACTTCCAGTTTACCATCTTTTACGATCAGCCATGCCCAACCTGATCCAAACCGGGTAACACCTGCTGTATTTACTTTTTCCTGTAATGCTTCTAATGAACCAAATGTTGCATTGATATCATCTGCCAATTTTCCGGAAGGTTTGGCTGGTGTTGCTGAAAGCAGTTCCCAGAAAAAACTGTGGTTCCAATGACCGCCGCCATTGTTGCGAACAGCAGGAGAAATTTTTCCTGCATTGGCTATCAGTTCCCCGATCGATTTATTTTCATGCTCCGTCCCGGCAATTGCTTTATTAAGATTGTCAACATAAGCCTGGTGATGTTTTCCATGATGAATCTCCATCGTCTGTTTGTCGATATGCGGTTCCAATGCATCGGGTGCATAAGGAAGCGCAGGTAGTGTAAATGCCATAACTATTGATTTAGGGTTGTAAAAAATTGCTATGTGTTTGAAACGGATAACAAATTTATTGCCTTACTGTTGACTCAGCGTCAATAATCTTGAATAGCCGTAAATTTTTCCAGGTTGCGTTTTTTTGCGGGGTAAATCGCAAGTTCTGAAAGATTTCACCAATTTTTCCTGATAATCCGGGCAATTCGAAGCCGCTTTTTGCCTAATTTTCATGTCTGCTATTAAATCAACTGCACACTTAAAACTAATTCAAATGAGAAGATTACTCCATCTGCTCTGTTGGCTACTCATTTTTCCCATCTGTGTTTTTAGCCAATCCAGACAAATTACCGGCGTGATAAAGGACAATAAGCAGCAAAATGTTCCTTTCGCTACCATCACACAAAAAGGAACTACAGCATCCGCTGTGGCTGATGAGAAAGGCCAGTTTACAATCAATGTTACTGGGGACAACGTTACCCTGGTTGTTTCATCAAGTGGCTTTGCGCAAAAAGAAATTGCTTTAGGGTCGGGCAGTTTTTACGAAGTACAGCTTGAGGAAACAGGAAGTTTATCCGAAGTAGTGGTGACTGCCCTGGGTATATCAAAAGAAAAGAAGGCATTAGGATACGCCACCCAGGAAGTAAAATCATCCGATTTAAATATAAACCGTCAACCCAATCTTGTCAATGCACTGCAGGGTAAGGTAGCCGGTGCGACCATTTCAAGCGTAGGTGGAGGTCCCGGACAAGGTGCTACAATAAGAATCAGGGGCATTAACTCTATTGATGTAACACAGACAAATGATCCTTTGTTTGTAATCGATGGTATTATATTGGACAATAGTACATCTACTGCAGGTTCCGGTTCTGGTTATAATGTAAGATCTGTCGGTAACCGGGCATCAGACATTAACCCGGAAGATATTGAAACCATCAATATCCTGAAAGGAGGTGCCGCTACAGCCTTATATGGACTAAGGGGGTCAAATGGTGTAGTGGTGATCACTACAAAGAAAGGAAAGGGCGATGGTATAAGAGTGAATTTAACCAGCACTTATGGCTTTGACGAAATCAATAAGACGCCGGAAATACAACAGATCTATACTGCCGGTATTTTGGGAGTTTATACACCGATAGGCTTAGGACCAGCCTGGGGGCCTACTATTGAAGAGGCGAAAGCAGGTACCGGCCCTGGAAATGTGGCTCCTGATCCTATACACCCGGACAAACTCTTTAATAATTATAAGAATGCTTTTAATACAGGCAAGCAGTTTCGTAATTCGATCAACATGACCGGGGGTGGCGAAGTCATCAAATTCTTTTCTTCCGTTTCCTATTTCGATCAGGAAGGTATGCTTCCCTTTACCGATTATAAAAACATTTCGGGTAGGCTAAATACAGATGTCAAAATAAGTTCGAAGCTTAAGGCGTCTTTGAATATGAATTACACGAACTCGGGTGGTTATCGATATGATGCAGATCGCTTCGGTGAAAGTCTTACTTATTTTTCAGGAAGATGGGATGTAAGAGATTATCGTAATCCCGATGGAACCCAGTTGTGGCGCGGTACGAATAATCCTATTTACGGAGCTGCAACCAACAGGCTTAAAGACAAAGTAAATCGTTTTGTGGGTGGTATTTCATTAGGATATGACCCCTTCAAATGGTTAAATTTCAGCTATAGGATAGGCAGTGACATTTATACAGATAATCGGTTTCGTACAGCTCCTGGTCCTATGGGCATTCCGGGTGAAAGACTTTATGATAATGCTGATGGTTTTGTGGGAGAATACAACACCAATTACCGGGCTATCAACTCAACTTTACTGGCAACGCTTACTTCCAAATTTGGAGAAGACTTTTCCGGCACCTTGCGCATGGGACATGAATTACTGGACAGAAAAACGACCTACAGGGGAGTACTGGGATCAAAATTGGGCATGTATAATTGGTTCAATCTAAGAAATGCGGCGGTGCTGACGGCTGAAGACAATGCAAGCCAATACAGGTTGATGGGACTTTTTGCAGAAGCAACATTGGCTTATAAAGATTTTCTTTATTTATCCGTTACTGGCAGAAATGATATCACGTCTTCTCTTCGTAAACCAAACAATTCCTTCTTTTATCCTTCTGTCAGCTTGAGCTATTTATTTTCTCAGAATCTTCAGTTACCAGATTTTATCAGTTATGGTAAAGTGAGGTTTTCTTATGCTAAGATTGGTAAAGACGCATTGCCTTACAGTACATCAACCGGCTATTCGGCTTACACTCTTCTTCCTGCAGGTATTACCGGTTTTACGAGGGGAGCTAATTTAGGTGATCCGGATCTTCGTCCTGAGTTTACAAACACCTTTGAGGGTGGTCTTGAAATGAACTTCCTTAAAAACAGGCTTGGCTTTGACTTGACCTACTATCATTCTGTAAGTGAGGACCAGATCATTAACGTGAATGTAAGTTCCGCCACCGGTTATGTACGTGCTGCAGTAAACTCTGGTAGTATGCGCAACAAAGGAATAGAATTGATCCTTCGTGGTACACCAGTTCGCAATACTAATTTCTCCTGGGATGTTAATCTGAATTTTTCAGCCAACCGTAATAAAATACTTAGTATAAGAGAAGGCTTAACAGAAATTTCCTATGGCGGATCAAGCGGAGGATATCTTAACTCACCTGTAACCATGAAGCTTATCCCCGGAGAAGCCTATGGAAATATTTATGGTACACATTACAAGCGTTATTATGGCAATGATAAAGAAGACCCGGTAAGGACAGATAAATCAAGACCAATGATCATTGGTGCAAATGGCTTCCCTGTTCTGGCACCAGTGTCAAGTCAGAAACTATTGGGTAATTCACAACCAGATTGGGTAGGTGGGATTTCCAATACGCTTACTTACAAAAATCTGTCGCTTTCAATGTTGGTGGATGCCCGTTGGGGAATGGAAAGATTCAACCGTCTTGAAAATTTCAATGCAGCATTCGGTATAGCTGACTACACGGCTGATCGGAGATCCTATAGAGTGTTTGAAGGAGTATTGGCTGACGGTACACCCAATACGAAACAAGTATGGCTTGACCAGGGGATAGGTCCTGATGGAGTAAACTACGGTGAAGGTTACTATCGTACTAATTACCGCGCCATATCCGAGCCTTTTGTCCAGGATGCATCATGGATTCGTTTGCGCTCAGCCAGTCTTGGGTATTCATTACCAAAAAAATGGTTACCAAAGTCTGTTATTAAAAATGCATCGTTGACAGTTACAGGAAACAATTTAATCCTGATTACAGATTACTATGGGTTGGATCCTGAAAGTATCTCAGCAGACAGTGGAAGTAATGTAGATGGATCTTCAGGATTTACTTATCCTGCTGCGAGAACAATATTATTCACCCTTAATGTAGGATTCTAAAAAAAATATTTATGAATAAGAAATATATAATTCCAATTTTATTTCTTTCTGTTGGAACGATCTTTCTACAGAGCTGCAGTAAAGATTATTTCGATCTGAATGAAAATCCAAACCAGGTTGCTGAGCCCACCTTAGGCACACTGTTGACTACGGCAACTCATAAAACGGGCATCAACAGTTACAATGTCAGCAGTATTACTTCGACATATGTACAATACCTTGCCAACCCTTCTGCCAGCGCATCACCAGACATATACCAGATAGTAGACTATACGGGCACCTGGGATGCCCTGTATTTTTCAATGGCTGATATCTCTGATTTAAAAAAGCTGGCTGTTGAAAAAGGTTCAAGTGAATACGTTGGAGCAGCTGATGTAATGCTGGCCTATCACCTTAATTTGGTTACCGATCTATGGGGTGATGCACCTTTTTCTGATGCATTTAAAAAAGAGGTACTTACTCCTGCGTATGATTCACAGGAAGACTTATATGCAACGGCAATGGGCTTATTGGATGAAGCGATCACTGAGCTGGAAAAAACAGATGCAACAATTAAATTGGCTGCAACAAGTGATCTGATCCATGGAGGAAATAGAGAAAAATGGCGGAAAACAGCAAATGCATTAAAAGCCCGGATGCTAATCAAATTGAGCAAGCAAAGCAGTTATAATCCTGCGTCGGTGTTGGCAGCTGTTGACAGTGCCTTTAAGTCAAATGCCGATGATGCAGGCATGGCTTCTTTCCAGTTAAGAAACAACTGGTCGCAGGTAGCGAGGAATAATGCGAGCCTCACACTAGGCGGCTGGCTTTCCGAGCAACTAATTGATCATTTAAATGGCGTGACTTATGGTGTTTTCGATCCCCGCATCAGGAAGATCACTGATCCTACTGTCAACAATGTTTTTATCGGTACTATAAACGGAGCTGGCAACAGGCCCCCGGGAAATAATACAGTTAAAGATGAATGTTATGTAGCGGTAAGCTCTCCATGGACAAGCGAGACAGCTCCCTTACTTATTATGACTTATGCCGAACTTAAGTTTATAGAAGCAGAAGCAGCATTGGCTACTAATCCCGACCGGGCATATGCCGCATACCTCGCAGGTATCAATGCTAATATGGATAAACTACAAGTGCCTGCCGGTGCAGAAAGAACTGACTACATTACTGCAGCATCTGTTGGTGCGGCTGCTCTCACGAAAGAACTCATCTTCAAAGAAAAGTATATAGCGACTTATTTAAATCCGGAAGCATGGAACGATGCCCGCCGCCATGATTATGCATACAAAGATTTTACATTACCTCAAAATGCTGTTTTGACTACATTTATTAGAAGGCTGGAGTATCCAACAGGTGAAAGAAGCAAGAACGGAAAAAATGTTCCATCAGTAGGTTCCTTGGCTGATAAACTTTGGTGGGATCAATAAAAAATTATAGTTAGTAAGTTGATAAGGGTCGTAAGAAATTACGGCCCTTATTTTTTCAGCCGGTTGAGCTTCTTTCCCTTTTCAACAAAAGTCTCTACAATACCTCTTGTTTCTAGGTCGAGTCGTATAGAAATAGTGTACCAGGGTATTGAGCGTTTAAAGTCCGGCATTTTTTTTCGAATGATTGTTACTACGTCATCCGTCAACTCTGTAAATGTTTTGCCCTTGCTTCCCTTCAAACTTTGCAGGATAGCAGCTTTGAACGGCTCATAGATGGCGGCATCAAATTGTCGTTCGGTTCCAGTTTCAGGATGCGTTACAATGATTTTCTTAGCGACCGGTTTTGTTGCTTTTACCATAAGCTACCTTTTGGGTTTAAAAAAATCTTTCATCAGTTTGGCGCAATCTTCTTTTAGTACGCCTCTTATCAGCTCTGTTTTGGGATGAAAAGGCCAAGCCCCCTCCCAACCTCCCCCTGTGGGGGAGGGGCTGCCACGCATCATTTTTTTGTAACCATTTTTTTCATCATCGGCGCCATACACGATCTTGCCCAGCTTACTCCAATAAATAGCGCCGGCGCACATCAGGCAGGGCTCTACAGTTACGTACAAAGTTGCGTCGGGCAAATACTTGCTGCCTAGTGAATTAAATGCGGAAGTAAGGGCAATCATTTCCGCATGTGCAGTAGGATCATTTAATTTTTCTGTCATATTTCGACCCCTTGCGATCACTTTTTCATTTACTACCACCACGGCACCAATCGGAATTTCATCCTCTTCAAAAGCCAGCCGGGCTTCCTTCAGCGCCAGCATCATAAAATATTCATGTGTCATATAAAAAAGGATGAACCATACAATTTTCGGGGTAAATCAATAAGGTTCGCTGTTGAAACTTTTAGCAAATACCAGTTGAATTTCTTCAATAAGGAACCAATAGCAACGTGAAATTACAAAATGCCCGTGCAACAATTTTTTTGGAGCGTGGCATGATATTTTGGTAGATTAGAGAAACCGTTTCTTTTTAACCTTTAAAATAATCGTTATGAATAAATTACTCATTGGTTTTTGCGCAGGGTTACTGACAGGAATTCTTTTTGCCCCGGCAAAAGGATCAGAAACCCGTGAAACAATTTCAAACAGGGGCAGAGATTTAAAAAATAGATTCAATGACCTTGTTGACTCGATTACGGATAAATTCGATTCGATGAAAGAAGATGTTGAAGACTTTGCCCGGCAGGAAACCCGTTCCTATAAGAACGAAATGATTTGAGATAACTGCTTTTAAAAAAATAAAAGCATCTGCGAAGCCGTAGATGCTTTATTATTTTTCAATAGGTATGAGTACAATAATTGCCTGATTTTTTTCAGGCAATTAATTGCTATCATAGAGATAGACGGAACTCACAGTAATATGCATATATGCCTAAAGGTTAAGGATCACTAATATAAAGCAACAATTTTAGGGCCAACTAAAAACGTCTATTATTTCATGATCAGTATTTTATTCATGGTACCAGGGCGTCTTTTTTCTTAATTCTCTCAATGAGTGTTTTTTATGCCGGGGTCCAGTGATCAACGACTAAAAATGGAGATTTTTTTCGAAGACCTATTTGTCGCCAGCCTGTAGACATTTTTCTACAGAACACTTCTATTTCCTAACTTGACCTGACTAAACCGAATGGATGAATACAGTAGTATCTAATGAACAACTTGCTGATAGCAGGCAATTTTTTGAAAGTGGAGCAACAACAGCCTACGAATTTCGCAAAACGCAGCTGGTAAAACTTAAAACAGCAATTGTCAACCACGAGCAGGCATTATACAAAGCATTGAATGATGACCTGAAAAAAAGTCCGGAGGAAAGTTGGGTGACTGAGATCGGTTTTGTGTTGGCTGAAATAAACAATGCACTTAGAAATTTAAAGCGTTGGATGGAGCCGGAGCGGGTAGCAACAAACCTTGTCAACCTTCCTTCGTCAAGTAAAGTGATGAAAGAGTCCTTGGGAGTTGTACTGATCATCGGACCCTGGAACTATCCCTTTCAATTATTGATTAATCCCCTGGTTGGAGCGATCGCCGCAGGTAATTGTGTTGTTTTAAAACCCAGTGAATCTGCTCCTGCCACCGCGGCCGCGATCAAAAAAATAGTGGAAGAAACATTTGAGCCATCCTATATTTTATATGTGGAAGGTGAAGGAGCAACAGTCGTTCCACACATGATGAAGAGTTTTGTGTTTGATCATGTTTTTTATACAGGCAATACGGTTGTAGGACAAATGATTTACAAAATGGCGGCTGAAAACCTGGTACCGGTTACATTGGAGCTAGGTGGAAAAAGTCCCTGCGTGGTAGAAGACGATGCTGATATTAAGGTAGCCGCCAGGAGAATCGCGGTAGCAAAGTTCTCCAATTCGGGCCAAATGTGCGTAGCGCCAGATTATGTGCTCGTAGATGCTTCAAAAAAAGACGAATTGATAGCTGCGTTAA
Organism: Terrimonas pollutisoli; assembly: GCF_029360765.1. Classification (GTDB taxonomy): domain Bacteria; phylum Bacteroidota; class Bacteroidia; order Chitinophagales; family Chitinophagaceae; genus Terrimonas_B; species Terrimonas_B pollutisoli. The sequence goes on from NZ_JARKNA010000020.1 coordinate 25,897, forward strand.
AATCATCGATCATAAACTTCTTCGGCGAAAGACCGGAAGAGAGCTATAGCTACGGCAGAATGATCAACGAGAAACAATTTAACCGGGTGCTCAACTATCTATCACAGGGCACAGTTGAGCATGGCGGAAGAGTAAATAAAGAAACTCTTTTTATCGAACCAACTATATTAACCAATCTATCAACAGATTCTGCTGTAATGCAGGAAGAGATTTTCGGTCCAGTTCTACCGGTTATTTCATTCGCCAACACGGTGGAAGCCAAAGCTATTATTCGCCTTAATCCCAATCCGCTGGCCTTTTATATTTTTACTTCCAGCAAAAAAAAGGAAAAAGAATGGCTGGAGTCTGTTTCATTTGGTGGGGGATGTGTAAATAACAGCAGCTGGCATTTAACCAATCATCACCTGCCTTTTGGTGGGAGAGGTTTTAGCGGAACCGGTAATTACCATGGAAAGTATTCATTTGATACGTTTAGTCATAAAAAAGCAGTAATGAAAACGCCAACCTGGGTTGATCCAAATATCAAGTATCCCCCGTTTGATGGCAGGCTGGCTTTATTTAAAAAATTGATCAGGTAAAAATGAACAATGAGAAAAACCAGGCGAGAGCAGGTTCAACAGGTTTTGGGTACACATAGATTTAAATCTTTTCAGATGCGCAGTAAACTAAAAAGATTCCTGGTTGTAATATTCCTATTGACAGGTATCTTTTTTGCATGGGTTGCTATTGTGAACAGAAATTCAAAAACTATGACTTATCGGCAAAAGGTTCTGAAATCTGTTTATCCGGCGCTGATGTGGTTTAATAAATTAACCGGCAAAAAAACAAAAGTGATGGAACATTCAGAAGGTACAACAACCTTAAGATCTATTCATGATCTTTCTGTGCATTTAAATGATGGCAGTGAATTGGAATTGGGAGCTTTTAAAGGCAAAAAGATCTTGCTGGTCAATACGGCCAGCGATTGCGGCTACACCAATCAATACGAGGACCTTCAAAAATTATACGATGATAATAAAGATAAACTAGTCGTCATTGCTTTTCCGGCCAATGACTTTAAAGAACAGGAGAAAGGAAGCGACCAGGAGATTGCTGCTTTTTGTAAAAAGAATTATGGTATCTCTTTTCCCTTAGCTAAAAAAAGCGTGGTGGTAAAAAGCGATAAACAAAATGAAGTTTTCAAATGGCTCACCTATCCTGAATTGAACGGCTGGAATGATCAGCAACCTACCTGGAACTTTTGCAAATACCTGGTAGATGAAGATGGAAAGTTGATCAAGTATTTTGATACGGCGGTTTCTCCTTTAAGCGAGGAGGTGACCAGCGCCATTAATCTTGCTGAGTAATTTAAGCGGGTTTCCTGTTACCAGTTTCCGGTATCTTGCAATTTTATCATCAATTTTTAATGCATGAATTGGATGCTGTTAATTATTGCCGGTTTGTTTGAAGTTGGATTTGCCACCTGCCTTGGAAAAGCGAGGGAAACAGGAAGCAATACTACATTATGGATGATTGGCTTCTTTTTTTGTCTTGCGATCAGCATGTTCCTTTTATACAAAGCATCTCAAACGTTGCCCATCGGTACAGCCTATGCTGTATGGACCGGAATTGGTGCGGTGGGTACTGTATTGATGGGTATTATTTTCTTTAAAGAGCCTGCCGATTTTTGGCGGTTGTTTTTTATCACGATGCTGATAGGTTCTATAATCGGGTTGAAAACAGTTTCTTCTCATTAAGCTAAGAGCTCAAAGGAGGGAAAGAGTAAAAGAGTCAGATCGAAATGTCTCTTTTTTGGCATATCATTTCAAACGCATGTGTGAGTTGTCTCTTGTGTAAATTAGTGCACAAGGAGAAGTAACTGAACAGCCCATCCATTTCAACTCCTTTTCTCTTTTGATCTCTTAGCCTCAGCTTTGAAAGATGGATATAAATGTTCTTACAGGAATAGTAGTTGATATATGTATAAAAATACATTTAAAGATTGGCCCTGGATGTTTTGAAAGAGTATACGAAGAGTTATTATATTATGAATTGACCAAGCAGGGAATAAATAAATGTCAAGAGGCAAATATTGCTACCAATTGATTATGAAGAATTGCATATAGAAAAAGCATACAAGCTGGATTTATTAGTGGAAGAAAAATTGATTCTTGAGTTGAAAACGTTGTATCCATTGCCGTTAGTTTCATTTGACCAAATCCGGACGCATTTATCACTATTAGACCTTAAATATGGAATGTTGCTCAATTTTAAGGTCTCGTTAATGAAAGAAGGTATTCACAGGGTTTTTAATAATAAAGGGAGAGAAAGTTTGGGCTAAGAGTTCAATGAGGAAAGAATTGTCCCGAGCACTCCTTTCCTGGCATAGCGTGTTAAAGGCAGTGCGTGAAAAAGGGTAAAGAGGATATGAATACATCGCTCAAATAAAGGGAATCTTATTGTCAGGCAGATATTTTCACCCAACTCTTTCTCTCCTTTTCTCTCTTGAGCTCTTAGTCTATCACTCCCATCTTCTTCATCAAAAACGAAGCGCTGAGTTTAGTGCAGACACCGTCTTTTAGTTTATAGTCAAAAACCAGCTCGTCATTGATGATCTCCGATTCAAAACACTTGTTACTGATATAGCCATTGTTTTCTTCCGCCAGTTTGGACACCGTAAGGTCATGTGTGGCAATGATGCCGCAGGCATTAGCCGACACTAATTTGCGGATGAGACCAATGGTGCCATTGTGTTTATCATTACTATTGGTGCCCCGTAGAATTTCGTCCAATATCACAAAGGTTTTTTCTCCCTCATTCAATTGTTCTATGATGCTATGCAATCTTTTTAACTCTGCATAGAAGAACGACTCACTATCCTGCAGGGAGTCAGTGATCCGCATGCTTACATGCACGGCATACGGATAAAAGCTAAATTGATCGGCACATGTATTGCTTCCAGCTCTTGCCAGCACCAGGTTAATGCCAAGAGTACGAAGGAAAGTGCTTTTGCCTGACATATTGGAGCCTGTAAGGATCACAAACCGGTGTTCGGCAAATGAAATGCTGTTTGTAATTCTCTTTTCACTTCGAATTAATGGGTGTCCCATATTAATGGCTACAAGAGTTTCTCTTTGGGTCAACTGCGGGCGACAAAATGATTTGTTATTAAAAGAGAGATTGGCGAAGCAGTTCAGGGCCTCTGCTTCACCCAAAAGCTCCAGCCATGGCAGTACATGGTTGCCATTTTTTTGTTTCCACTTTTCCAGTGCATATAAGACATGAATATGAAAAAGAAAAAGCCCGTTCAATAAAATGCTTACGACGAGATTGATAATTGTTTCGAGATAATTAAACAAGGAAGCCAGTCTTGCAATAGATCGGGAAGCCATGATCTCGCCTGTTTTCAAACCTTGTTGCAGCTGTTTCAACAAAGATGACTGGAAGGATTGTGTTTCCAATTGATGCAACTGACCGGCAAACTGCTGTAGTATTTTGGTGACAGAAGTAGAGACGGATAAGTGCGCCGATATTTTTTTGGCAAATACACCGGCAATAATCAAATTGACGATAAACAGGTAATAAAAAGTATTTAACGCAGCTTCCTGCTCTGAAGCAAAATAGTATACCAGGCAGGTGATAGTAGCAAAAGGAAAAAGCATTAACAGCCAGTAAACTGTTCGATTGGTAAAACCAGGTTTGGCGGTTAACCATGCCTTGAGCTGTTGCAATTCTTTTTCTTTAGTATCGAGCAATGAACCGTGGGCCTGGAGGTGTTGCCGAAAGTCCAATTTGTGTGCTAACTCTTCAATCGCATCCTGCCGTTCATTTATTTGTTTAAGATCGGGATGCAGCAGCGATTTCGCCAGTGCTTCTTTTCCATAGGAAGTACTGGTTCTGTTGAGCCATGCAAATAAACCGCCTTCGCCAAACAGGTCAAGATCATAAGAATAGGGGTGATGCGGATCGGTGTATTCTTTACCATCTGCGTATACTGAAGGCTGACCTTTTAAAAAGTCAATTTCATTGCTGTTTAGTTTAGCGAGTTCTTTATAGAAGGATGCACTGCTTTGCAATTTGTCATATACCCGGATAAACAGGAGGAAGATGATAAGTGAAACAATAGTCGAAATGATTAAAATGCGGTCGCCGGTTTGAATAGATTTAAAACCGAGATAAATAAAACCACAGAAAAATAATAACCGAAAGAAGCTAAACCAGCGGAGTTGTTGGGTCAATGCATTAGCCCTGGCAGTATATTTTGACAGAAGAGATTGATAAGTGATTAATGGCATTATTTGATATTGTTGAATGAAGAACAGAACGATGAACGGAGCGTCGCAACGGAAGATGATAGTGGTAGTGCAGCTCGCTTAATAACAATATAAACCTTCAATAATTTCAGTAATTCGAATTCAATAAACGACTTTCAAACACCCCTTTAGGGGATGGGGGTATTATACCGGGCATTTCTCATGATAGTTTACCAGTTCAATAGGCGCATGCTCAAATTCATAACCGGCATAGGTGGTAACTATTTCGTCCAGCACAGCATTTATCTCCTCCTCTGTTTTCAATGTCACCAGGCGATTGCGAAATTCTTTTATATTGGGCAATCCTTTGAGATAGTTAGCATAATGCCGGCGCATTTCATTGATGCCAACAATATGATTTTTCCACTCCACAGATTTACGTAGATGTTTACGGCAAACTTCCACCCTGTCTTCAATGGTTGGCGCAGGAAGGTGCTCACCGGTTTGTATGAAATGTTTGATCTCGTCAAAGATCCATGGATAACCAATAGCTGCGCGGCCAATCATAATGCCATCGACGCCGTAACGATTTTTATATTCTACTGCTTTTTCAGGTGAATCAATATCGCCATTTCCAAAAATGGGAATTTGAATGCGGGGGTTATTCTTCACTTTTCCGATCAGTGTCCAATCCGCTTCGCCTTTATACATCTGGGTGCGGGTACGGCCATGAATTGCCAACGCTTTAATCCCAACATCCTGTAATCTTTCCGCTACTTCTTCAATATTCCTGGTATTGTCATCCCAGCCCAAGCGGGTCTTGACGGTAACCGGAAGTGACGTGGATTTGACAACGGCTGACGTTAAACGCACCATCAGGTCGATATCTTTTAATACGCCGGCGCCTGCTCCTTTCAATGCAACTTTTTTTACGGGGCAGCCAAAATTGATATCCAGCAGATCAGGATTGGTGACTTCCACAATCTTAGCAGCCAGCGACAGGCTTTCTTCATCACCACCAAAGATTTGGATACCTACCGGACGTTCATATTCAAAAATGTCCAGCTTTTTACGGCTTTTGATAGCATCCCGGATCAGGCCTTCTGATGAAATAAACTCGGTGTACATCAGGTCGGCACCCTTATCCTTACAAACGGCACGAAAGGGCGGATCGCTGACGTCTTCCATAGGAGCCAGTAAAAGTGGAAATTCCGGGAGTGATATATTGCCTATTTTAACCATGCTGATTTAAAACTGGGCATTGACAGTAAATGGGTTAGAAAAGAAATCCATTGTTAAAGACTGTCATCTGCCAACTGTCCTCTATTTTTGCCTGCCGCCTTCCGGCGGAAGCCTGCAAATTTACAGACTTATTGCTGAAAACTATGTATGATAACGATTCTAAGGGCATTTCTTACCTGGCCGGTTTTTTTATGCTGATTGTATTTGTTATAGCTGGCTTGGCGTTGGCTGCCACCTTGCGTGACCAAATATGGATACAAATGACAGGAAAAGGGCTTGACGAGCTGGAAAAAGGGATGAGTGACCCTACTCATAGTGATGCGATAAAAATCATTCAAAGCCTAACAACTGTCCTTGGATTTTTTGTTCCTTCAATTGTCACGGCGTTTTTACTTAACAGGCGGCCGTTTACCTTATTGGGATTTTCGTCAGCTGGCATCCGATTAAGCCAGATTGGACTAGTAATATTATTAATAGGCGCTTCTTTATTCGTTGCAACATCATTATCGCATATTACCAATAATCTTCCTCTGCCACAAGGCTGGAGAATACAGTTTAATAAAATGGAGGAAGTATATAACCAGCAGGTGTCGGCTATCATTAATTTGAAAAGTGTTAGTGATTATATTCTTGCGTTGATTATTATGGCTTTTTTACCGGCTGTGTGTGAAGAGACTTTGTTTCGGGGTGGATTGCAAAATTTTTTAACTCGTGGCACAGGTTGGCCATGGTTGTCGATTGTAATAGTGAGTGCCTTATTTAGTCTTGTTCATTTCTCAGGTTACGGATTTTTATCTCGATTATTTCTGGGTGTTGTTCTGGGAGCAATGTTTTATTATTCCGGTAAACTCTGGTTGAGCATACTGGCACATTTTATTAATAATGCGCTTGCGATTACTTTATTGTATATGTCCATTCAACAGGGTAAACCAATACAGGAAGCGATGAAGCAGGATGCCAATACGTTTTGGGGAATCGTTGCGGTGCCAGTGGTAATTGTATTGTTTGTGGCATTTAAAAGAGTTTCAACCAGCAAACGGCTCACCTGAAAAGGATAGCGTATAGCCCATACAATTCCAAAACTTAAAACCAAAAACTTTTTACTCCAACATGGCGTTTAACTGGCAAACATTCCGGACGAGGGCATTAACAGCGATTGTGTTTGTAGTGGTAATGCTTGGCGGTTTGCTATGGAATCATTGGAGTTTTTTGGTGTTGTTTTCTGTTATTCATTTTGGTTGCTGGTGGGAATATTTCAAACTGGTAGAAAAAATTAATACCACCTATTTTCACATTTATACAAAGCTGGGTTTGATGTTGATCGGTTATGGCCTGATGCTTTGGTTTTGCGGACCTGTTTACAACCTAGCTGGTTATGGATTGAAAGAAAATTTTTCATTGCCGGTATCTGCAGCCGGATTTTTTTTATTACTGACGGGAATTTTTCAGAAATACAAAGTTGAATTAAAATCATTTGGCGCTGCGGCATTGGGACTTATTTATATATCATTGAGTTGGGGGTTGATGATGAATTTGCGAATTGATGAGATTATAGACATTGGTTCTGAAGGAGGCGATTTCTTTAAAGACAATAACGGCTTCCTAATACCAATGCTGATAATTTTTTCTATATGGATCAATGATACGATGGCTTATATAGTCGGCTCACTGATTGGAAAAACTCCATTGTCCAAAATATCGCCAAAAAAAACCTGGGAGGGAACCGTCGGAGGTGTTATTCTAGCCGTAACTGTTATTACCTTTTTTTTGCAACCTCTTTTGTATTGGAAATATCTTTTGGCAATTTCTTTAATTGCTGCTATTGCCGGGACCTTCGGCGATCTCCTCGAGTCCAAACTAAAACGTATGGCCGGCGTAAAAGACAGTGGTCAAATCATGCCCGGTCATGGCGGATTCCTGGATCGATTTGATTCATTAGTGTTTGCAACTCCTTTTGTTTGGCTCTATGTAAATTTTTTCATGCTATAGATCTGCTTCCCATTTCCAGACAAAACCGTTTACTAGCAGGTATCATTTTCTTGCAGAAATTTTCAAATCAAATGAAACTAGTGTGAATATTCGTGACTGTGCGGTAGCAAGTCTCTCTTTAGGGGGATTTAGGGGGCTTCACTATATTTGCAGCTCAATATCAACCTAATGACCATCCATAAAGAAGGATATCCTACGTTAGCCTGGAGTGCCATTATTTTAGCTGTTATCAATCTGCTTTCATTTTACCTGTTAAGTTTTGACTACCCGGTTATTACAGCTATCATTGCCATTGTCACCGTTGGGTTGTTTATTTTCCTGGTTTCTTTTTTCCGCGTTCCCAAAAGAGTACCTACAATTAATGAAAACGCCATTGTTGCCCCGGCAGACGGCAAAGTAGTGACCATCGAAGAGGTTCAGGCCGATGAATATTTTAATGATCGCCGCATACAGGTTTCCATTTTTATGAGCCCGTTAAATGTGCATGTCAACCGCAACCCGGTGAGTGGCGAAGTCATGTATAGCAAATATCATAAAGGAAAATACCTGGTAGCCTGGCATCCGAAATCGTCTACGGAAAACGAACGGCACAGTGTTGTTTATAGAAAAGATGGAAAAGAAATTTTGGTAAAACAAATTGCGGGAGCATTGGCCAAACGAATTGTGAACTATTTACAGGCTGGGCAAGTGGTGAAGCAAACGGATGAAATGGGTTTTATCAAGTTTGGTTCAAGAGTTGATCTCTTATTGCCGCTAGGCACAAAAATAAATGTCAAAATAGGTGATACGCCGCAGGGTGGTGTAACAGTGATTGCGGAATGGTAAGACCCTCTAAATCTCCCTAAAGGGGAGACTTTATTGCTCGCAGACCCACTTAGTTGAAATGGACTTACCTGAAACGTATGATCCACAGCATTTAAATTATTTTCCCACCGGTTTCATAAAATTATCGGTATAAACTAACTTTAATAAAATAGTTATTTTATGGGTACAGGGGAAATGCGGAAAAAAGTAAAAAAATATATTGACGAAGCAGACGATCACGTTGTTAAGTTGGTTTATTCTATGCTTGAAGCGGATAGGAGGGATGACTGGTGGAACGATCTCTCAAAAGATATTCAAAATAGTATTTTAAAGGCAGAAAAAGAATTAAAAGAAGGGAAAGGTATTCCACATGAAGCAGTAATGAAAAAGTACGGCAAATGGCTTACAAAATAATTTGGTCTCCTGAAGCTGTAAAGACCTTTGACCGAATTGTTGAATACATTTCAATAAATTTTACGAATAAAGAAGTCGCCGTTTTTATTAACACTGTAAACAGGAAATTGCTGATAATGGCTGAATTTCCAAGGACTTCCCGCACCATAACGCTTGCTTCAAGAAGAAGAAAAGCTGTAATTCATAAACGAACTGTTCTTTTCTATTCAATTCGGGAAAGAAGAAAAGAGATTGAGCTTCTTTCTTTTGTTGATACCCGTCAAAACAACCGTTGGCTAAAAAAGAACTAAAAAATACTTTCCAACTCCTTTAATGAACTCACGGTATATGTAGGTTTGACATCCGTAGTTATCCCGATATGGTTCACAAAGACCTGGTCAATGCCGGCATTCATAGCGCCTACTATATCCACTTCAATAGTATCCCCGATCATAATGCTGGTAGCAGGATTGGCATTCGTTTTTTGAAAAGCGTATTCAAAAATCTCTTTGTTGGGTTTTATGCTATTGGAGCCTTCGGAAGTGATTACTTCTTTAAAAAAACCTGCGAGTCCGGAATATTTTAGCTTATTGTGTTGCACGGTTTCAAAGCCATTCGTAATGAGATGCAGCTCGTAGTTTTTATCAACCAGGTATTGTAATATTTCTTTGGTGTGAGGAAACAAGATATTGCGGGTAGGTAAAAGGTCCAGGAATTGCACATTCATCTTTTCGGATAATTCTTCATCAGCTATTTTGAAATCAAGCAAGGCCAGCCGCATTCTTTTTATTCGCAGTTCATCCTGTTTGATTAGCCCTTTGCGGTAATGTTCCCATAGATGATCATTATGAACCAGGTAGTTTTTATAAAACAGCGTGAAGTCATGTACGCCTCTTTCCTGCAAACTCAAATCTTCATATAATGTTTCAAGTGTAAGCCGGGCATTGGCTTCAAAGTCCCACAGGGTATGATCCAGATCGAAGAAAAGATGTTTGTATTTGCCCCCGGCGCCTAAAGGGGGGGATGGAGCATGCTTTTTATTTATATTCATTCTTCTATTCAGCGTTAAGTTTGCAAATTACAGAACAAAATTTTAGTTATGGACACTCATCACTCCCCTTTAGGGGTTGGGGGCATGAATATTGTAATTACCGGTGCATCAAAAGGAATTGGAAAGGCAATCGCTGAAAAATTCGCGGACGACAAACAAGGGCATAGTTTCTTTTTATGTTCCCGTAATATAGAATCGCTGCAGGTAACAGGCAAAGAATTGCAGGGACGTTTTCCCCGCACCAGTATCTATACCCGGCAATGCGATGTAAGTATAAAAGAAGAAGTAAAAAAATTCGCCAACTGGGTGATGGAGCAAGTGGATAGAATTGATATCCTGGTTAATAATGCAGGACCCTTTATTCCCGGCAATGTGTATGATGAAGAAGATGGTGTGCTGGAAGAAATGTTAGCAGCTCACCTGCTGGGTCCCTATCATCTCACCCGGATGTTTATACCCGGCATGGTCAAACAGAAAAGTGGTCATATCTTCAATATTTGCTCGATAGCTTCCCTAGAGGCTTATCCTAATGGCGGTTCTTATAGTATCAGCAAATTTGCTTTGGCCGGGTTTTCTAAAAATCTGCGGCATGAAATGAAGCCTTATGGAGTCAAAGTCACGGCAGTTTACCCCGGTGCGGCTTACACCGATTCATGGAAAAGCGCCGGCATCGACCCTGAGCGGATCATGCAGGCAGAGGATATTGCCCGGATGGTCTATACAACTGCTTTGCTTTCACCACAGGCATGTGTGGAAGATATTGTGATGAGGCCGCAATTAGGTGACCTTTGAACCCCTGCCCATAAAGGGGAAAATTTTCGAAACAGGAAAAACTTTTCCATTCATCCCATTTGCGTTATTTCTCATTTATGGTTTTTTATTTTTAGTAAATGATTTGATGAAGAAATTTTTTTCACATACAACCATTTTTTTATTGTTGATGCAGCCTTACATCTGCACGCAAGCGCAATTGGTTTTTAAAACTATTGTGACGCAGGGGCCTATTGTGGCGGGTGAACCTTTCCAGGTGCAGTATGTGCTGGAAAACCTGGACAAAGAAGACGAATTTTTCCCACCGGATTTTAAAGGATTTAGGTCTGTCAGCGGACCAAATGTCTATGTTGGGTCAGCATATGGCATTGATGGCGCCAGCAAACTAAAAAATATTGTGTATACGCTTGTAGCGGCAAAGCCCGGCAAGTTTATTATTCCCGGTGCAGCCGCAAGAGTTGGAGATAACTATATAAAAAGTCAGAATGCGGAGATCGAAATACTGAGTAAAGCTGCGGCAGGTAGCCGCGGCTCGCAGCAGGAATTAATGGAACCTAATGAAGATTATTTTTTAGCACCGGGTGAAGATCCTTATGAAAAAATGCGTCACAATCTTTTTATGAAAGTGGCGGTTGACAAAAAGGCCTGTTATGTTGGCGAGCCGGTCACTGCTATTTTCAAGTTGTATTCAAGACTGGAATCCAAATCAGACATCGTTAAGAACCCGGGATTTTATGGATTTACCGTGCAGGATATGATCAGCCTGAACAATAAGATGATGATGACCGAAGTAGTAGGCGGAAAAAAATTCGATGTGCATGTCGTCAGGAAAGTGCAATTGTATCCATTGCAGGCAGGACAGTTTACCATTGATCCAATGGAAGTGCAGAATAAAGTAGAATTTTCAAAAAGTGCTGTGCACAAAAAAACGGAACAGGAAATCGTGGAAGGTGTTTTCCCGGAGGCAAGGAGTATTGAAAAAGAAAACACGGTGGTCTATGAAAATAATATGCGTACCGAAGCGATTGCTATTGCGGTAAAAGCAACCCCATCAAAAAATAAACCTGCTGAATTCAATGGCGCCACCGGGAAATTTTCTATTGATGCGTTTGTAGAAAAGAGTGAATTGGCGAAAAATGAAGAGGCCGACCTCGTCATCATCATAAGTGGTAAAGGAAATTTTACCCAGTTATCTCCACCCGCCGTGCAATGGCCTGCAGGAATTGAAGGTCTTGAACCCATCATCAAAGATTATTTATCACACGAAACTTCCCCAATGACCGGAAGGCGGGAATTTCATTTCCGGTTTGTATCCGCCAAACCCGGCAGGTATGAGTTGCCAGCTATCAATTTTTCTTTTTTCAATCCCGATAGCAATGACTACAAAAAACTAATTACTAAACCGATCAGCATTAGCATAACCGGCAAAGAAAAAAAGTTTGTTGCGGAAAAAAATAATGGGTTCGCAACCCCCGGAAATGGCGCCTATAAAAAATGGAGCTTATTAGCCCTGTTGATTGCACTCGGAACCTTGCTATTTTTTTGGATAAGAAAGAGGAAAAAAATCAAACCAGTACCGGAATTGCAGGAAACGAAATCTGCACCAAATATTCAATGGTTACAACCTGCCGTTATTTTATCTGAAGCCGACGACAAAACTTTTTATACCAACCTGCGAAACGGTGTCTGGACTTTTCTCAGCGAACAGTTCAATTTAAGAGGAAGCAAAGCCAATAAAGCAAACTTGTTGCAGGCGATGAACGGGGCGGGAATTGAGGGGAAAGAACAAAAGGAGATACTGGATATTTTGGAGCAATGCGAAACGGGTATTTTTATCAATGCAGATACAATCGGTATGGATAAAATGAAGTTGCTGGAAAGAGCTAAATTATCCATAGAGAAAATAAGCCAGCGAACAAGGCAATAAGTTTTTTATTCAGAATATTTGTAGCCCACCCCTCTTACCGAATGGAAATACCTCGGGTTCCGGCTATCATCTTCAAAATATTTCCGGAAGTTCAATATAAAATTATCGATGGTACGGGTAGTGGGGTATACATTATAACCCCAAACAGCCTGTAGTATCTTTTCTCTTGGAACCACTTCATTTTTATTTTCAATGAGTAATTTGAGCAGCATGGTTTCTTTTTTACTCAATTGTATCTTCTGACCGGATTTGGTAGAAGCCTCCTGGGCTTTGAAGTCAATCAGGTTATCACCAAATGAATAAGTATTGCCAACTGTAGACCTGTCCTGCAGTTTTTTATTTTTATTAATGAGTTTGTGCACCCTTAGCAAAAGCTCTTCAAGGTTGAAGGGTTTGGTCAAATAATCATCCGCTCCTTTTTTTAAACCAAGCACCCTGTCGGCGCTGCTGTTTTTAGCACTAAGAATAAGGATGGGAACTTCGTTATTACTGATCCGGATCGTTTCAGCTACATTAACGCCATCCATCTCCGGGAGCATTACATCCAGGATGATCAGGTCAAAATATTCGTTATTGATAGTGTTTAGCGCCGCAGCGCCGTCAAAAGCCGATGTCACCTCGTATCCTTCAAGCTCCAGGTTTAGTTTTAAAGCTTCATGAAGATTTTCTTCGTCCTCTACCAAAAGAATAGATGGTTTTTTTTCCTGGCTCATGACCTTTTTATTGTAAATAAACTGATCTCATTTAAATTGGTTCATCCTATGGCGATAACCCATGTCAGATAAAAAACCTGACAACAAAAGTACTGCCGCGGGGAGTATTGTTTGTCACCGAAATGTCCGCATTATGATCGTCAGCTATCTTGCTGCAAAGGTACAGGCCCAGGCCGGTGCCCTTTGTTTTTCGGGTAGCTTCGCTGCCAATGCGGTAGAACTTATAAAATATTTTTTTCTTCTCTTCATCCGGAATACCTGGCCCTTCATCGGTGATTTCCAATTCCACTACTGTATCTGTTTTCTTCAGCGATGCTTTTATCGGTGTCTCCTTAGGCGAATATTTGATCGCATTTTCAATAAGGTTGTTGATCAATATCTGTAAAAGCAGGGGATCGCCTTTTACTTCCGTATCCGCTTCTATATTTTCTGTAAACTCTCTTTCCGGGAAACGGGTTCTGAAATCATGGAGGCAATCCTTTAATAAATCCGAGAGATCCAGTTCCTCTTTCGAAAATTGATAGCCGCCACCCTCCAGTTGTGAGGAAATCAAAATATTATTGGTTAGAAAATTCAGGCGTGAGGTTTCTTCAAGTGTAGTATGAATAAGCCGTTTTTGTTTTTCAGGATCCAGGGCATATTTCTGCATCGTTTCCAGGTTGAGCCGGGCGACAGCAATAGGTGTTTTCAATTCATGCGTTACCGCCATCATAAAGTTTTGCTGCTGTTGTTGCAATTTGAATTGACGCCGGACGGTTCGGAAGACAAACATGGCGGCTATCACAATCAAGGCGAAAAAGAAAAGGCCTTCACTGACATGTTTGATAGCTTCCCTTTTTTTAAAATCGGCAATTAAGTTGTATTCGGATTGGTAAAGCTGCGGCGAGGAACTGCTGTCGATGGTGGCGTTTAATTGTTTGAGCTTAAAATCAGCGAGGGCGTTGCTCTGTCTTTGCAGTGAAATAAACCACCAGGCTAATGCGGCAACAATATAAATAAGCATGAGCCAGTAAATGATCGTTGCCCTTCTTATTTTTTTTCGGCTGGTTCCTGGCATTTATCGTTTTATTTCTTTTCGATACGCAAACCTGCGTTTAAAACATTTTCCAGCGGATCCTCCCGCATGATCTGCTCTATTGTAAATGTATAATTGCCGGCTTTTAAACTTTGATCGGGGCCAAGGGGAATTCTATGTTCATAAATATCATCCATGCCGGTACCGAGCCAGCCTTTATCATTAGTAGCCAATACCAGGTTTTGTTGTATTTTCTGTACGGTATCCTGTCCCGGCCCCTTGACATACACATTGATGAAAATATTATTGAAATTATATTTCTCATTGTGGCGCAAGATGAAAAATAGGCGATAAGGTGCTGAACTGTCTTTTATCGTAAAATCAAACGACGGCTTAAAGCTGCTGTTCCATTGATGGCCAGGAATTGTTACACTTTTTTCATATAAGTCAATGGTGGTACAGGAAACAGCTACGAGCTGCGAGATAAGAGCAACGAGCAGAACAGGTTTGATGGACGTAAAAAATTTCAAGATTAGTTTTTTGCAAATATAATTAAGAAACGACCCGTTACACCTGTAGCCCAGGACTACAAGCCAGGAGTGTTTTATTTACAGCACATTTAAAACCTGCTCTTTCGCCTTTTCCAGTTCATCTTTCATGGTTACCACCAGCTTTTGAATGGCGGAATCATAGGCTTTCGACCCGGTGGTATTTATTTCCCGCCCTATCTCCTGCAGAATAAATGATAGCTTCTTACCCTTCGATTCATCATTTTCATTGAGCAGGGAAATAAAATAATCGCAATGGTTTTTCAGCCTCACCTGTTCTTCTGTGATGTCTATTTTCTCAATGTAATAGATAAGCTCCTGCTCCAACCGGTTGTCATCGTAGTTTTCTTTGCCTACATTTTCTTCCAACAGCTTGGTGATACCCTCCCTGATCTTTTTTTGCCGGAGAGGTTCCAGCTTGATAACCTCCTGCTGGTTGTCGAGGATGTTATTGATCCGGATCACCAACTCATCTTGCAGCGACTTGCCCTCATCCAGCCTGTGCTGGTTGATGTTTTCTATGGCGGACAATAGTATCTTTTTGAATTCATTCCATTCAGTGTCGCTTAATGTATCGCTCCCCGGCGTGATCACTTCCGGCAATTTTACCAGGGTGCTGAGTATATGTGAAGGATCGAGACCCAGATCCGTGGAGAGTTCCGACAATGATTTATAATAGGCTTTTGCCAGGTCGGTGTTAATGGTTACAGGTTTGGCTGATCCCGTTTCTTTAAGACTAATGATACAATCGACACTTCCCCGGCCTAGCCGTTCTGAAAGTAAGCGGCGAATGTCAAACTCATAAGTCTTCAGGATAGCAGGTAAGCGGAGTTGCAATTCAAATTGTTTTCCATTGAGGGACTTGATGTCAATAAGAAATGTTTTGTCTCCTACGTTGTTTTCGGCTCTTCCGAAGCCGGTCATGGATTTCAGCATGTATAGGATTTTTGATTGGCTATAAAGATATTTTATTATTGCTTACCAATATTACTATAGTAATGATCTGCTTTTTTCTTTTCTTCTTTGTTTGTAATGTGGTCTGCGCAACAATAGTTTGATTACCCGAAAAACAACAATGAATTATTCAAACAACCCGTTTTATAATTTCTTATTACTCCCTTTTAGGGGTAGGGGTAAATAAGAATCCCTCCGATTACTCGAAGGGATCATTATAATGGATGGGTTAGTAAGTACAGGGAAACGAATTTCCCAACACAATATTAAATATAATTTTTACTATCTAAAAAATTTTTATTAAGAATTTTATTCACATTTTGTTTTGGCTTGTGGATAAGGACAAGGCTTTTTACTACCGGTTAAATGATGATGATGGAAGATCTTCTTATCGTTGTTTACTTCAACCAATAAATTTTATTTTTTCAATCGCCTGTAACATTGATGCAGCAAGCGTTTCATTGCGCAACTTTTACTGAGTGATATTTAATTTCAATGAAAACCCATTCTTGCAAAGTCAATGATCAATTCAATTTAATGGAGGCGAACTGTAATAAAGACGACGAAAAATATTTTTGGAATTTCTTGCCGAGCTGACCAAACCCGAAGAAAAAATGATCTCTATCGGAATAATCCGGCTGTTTATACCATTTACCTTTGTGCAAATCATTCCTGTATGCGTTTTGATAAACCCGTTCCGCTTACAACAATTGCTGCACTGATCGGTGCGGAGTTAATTGGTAATACCATTGCCTCTGCAACCGGAATAAATGAAATTCATAAAGTAGAAGAAGGTGATTTGGTATTTGTGGATCATCCAAAGTATTATGACAAGTGTATTCATTCGGCTGCCAGCTTTATAATTATCAATCAGCAAACCGATTTTCCTTCCGGCAAGGCCTTGCTGGTTACACCCGAACCTTTCGAAGCGTATCAAACTATAGTAAAACATTTCCGGCCATTTAATCCCTCGATGCAGTTGCTCAGCTCTTCCTATTCAGCTGGTGAGGGAACAGTAATAATGCCGAATGCCTATATCGGCAATCATGTAACAATCGGGAAAAACTGTGTTATATATCCCAATGTGACCATATTGGATCATTGTGTGATCGGGGATGATGTAGTGATACAGGCAGGAACGGTGATTGGCAGTGATGCATTTTACTACAATAAAAAAACCAACCGTGATATTCACTATAAAAAAATGCTGAGCTGTGGCAGGGTTGTTATAGAAAATGGTGTTGAAATAGGAGCTGGTTGCACCATTGACAGGGGAGTGAGTGGTGATACGAGGATAGGAGCAGGTACCAAAATGGATAACCTGGTACATATCGGGCACGATACAGTAGTAGGTAAGAACTGTTTGTTTGCAGCTCAGGTAGGTATTGCCGGCGCAACTACCATTGAAGATAGTGTGATCCTCTGGGGGCAGGTAGGGGTAAGCAAAACACTAACGATAGGAAAAGATGCAGTGGTATATGCACAGAGTGGGGTGAAAGATTCAATTGCAGGTGGCAAAGTATATTTCGGCTCACCCGTGGAAGATGCCAGGGAAAAAATGAAAGAGTTCGTTTGGATAAAACGTATCCCGCAACTTTGGGAAAAAGTAATGAAACCCTCTAAATATCCCTAAAGGGAGACTTGCTGTCGCACAGACCCGGATAGTTGAATAGCTTTATTGATCTGGAAACTACTAATGCGGAAACTAAGAATCAATAATATTTTGCGAGGGCTGTGCAATGGTGGCAGCCCTTTAGGGAGGTCGGGAGGGTTTCTAATAATCATATGGCAACTGGTCTGCTAAGTTCTTCCAGCTCCAATATCCCTGGTTGATCCAGTCTTTCTGATCGTAATAATATCCGTTTTCTTTGATGGCAATAGCATCCGTCATATCGATATAGGAAAGTTGAACCGGCACATTCTTTGGGAGTTTAAACTGTTTCAGGTATTCTGGTTCGGGTCGCATTTTGGTATAGGTGATGCTGATCTTTCTCGGAAACCAGATCTCAACCTGCATCGTGCTATCCAATGCTCCATAATAAGTGCTGTCATAAATATTTTCAACGCGGTTGAATTTTTTATTGTCATTCTCGTCCAGCAAATCAATAGTGAATCCCTCCTCTAATAAAGCGCTGTCATAATAACTCCGCATAAAATGAAGTTTGGATCCGGCGTAGGCTTTTTCCCGGTTTGCTGTCCATACTTTTTTCAGGCTGTCATCACCCTCCATCTCAGTGTACAGGCAAAACCCGCGGTAAGAGTTGATATTATTATTGTAGTTATAGATAAATGAGTCCAACTGGTACCGGAGATTATAGCCGAGAGCTTTGTTTTCAATTTGCAAAGGTTCGGTGGCCAATACCCTCAGCTTATTACTTTTCTTGAGCAGGTAGAACTTTAGTACTTCCGGATTTAAGAGTGATGTTTTAGCCGCATTAGGCGTAGTGCCGATAAAATGATCCATAAAAAAGCCACCATATTTTGTCCAGCCGTCTTTTACTTCGTTACTTGTTTTAATAATTACTTCCCCCAGGCTCTTTTCCTCTTTTGCCATTTCGATATCGGGTATTTTGCTATCGGCATGACTAATGCGTATCTGTTTTGTTTGATAGCCGGTATAGCTGATGATCAGTTCATACCCCCCGGATTTTAGCTGAAGTGAAAACTCTCCTTGTTTATTAGTGGTAGTACCGATAGTGGTGTTTTGACAATACACTGAAGCGCCGTTCAAAGGTTCTTTACTCTCCGCATCCACAATTTTACCTACTACGGTAAACTGTCCATAAGCAAGAGTTGAAAATAATGATACCAGGAAAAAAAGTATCAAACGTAGTTTTTGCATAGAAACTGAGTTAATGTTTAAAGATACGAATTGCCAGTCGGTGGAGATAGCGTAGTTCCGCTGCGGAAACTACTTTTAAGTTTTTATTTGTTGTTAATAAATGCTTAAACGATGGAGTGATGTTCGTTAGTGTTGCGCAGTACCAGGGTTGTGGAGATATTTCCGGCAGGCTTCTTCAATGGTTTGCTCCAGCGGAGTAAAAGAAAAATCAGGCACTGCCTGTAAAAATTTCTGATTGTCAAAATAAGTTTGGCTTAATGCGACTTTGATGCTGTCTCTTGTTAACAAGGGCTTGTGACCCGAGATCATCGATTTTAATTTTTCCAGTCGCCGGGCCGCATTCAAAATAAAAGGAGTGGTGAGGCGGCTGGGTTTTGGTTTACCCATGTTTTCGGCAATAGTATCCTGTAGTTTTTTAAAAGGCCAGTTTTCGCCATTGATCAGGTAGCGCTGTTCAGTGATATCAGACTCCATCAATGCAATAGCAGCCCGGGCCACATCCTGTACATCCACAAAGCCGTTAATGCCAGGGGTAAACCATTTGAACCCGTCGTATACTTTTTTAAAAATGGCGCAGCTGCTGGTATTCCAGTCACCATAACCTAAAAATGTGCTGGGATTAAGAATGACACCACTAAGTCCTTCGCTAAAGCCACGCCACACTTCAAGCTCTGCTTTGTATTTGCTTTTGCCATAATGAGTATTGACACCGTTTTCGTCCCATTTTTTTTCCTCATCCACTTTGCCGCCATGTGCAGTTCGTCCTAATGCTGCCACCGAACTGATATGAACAAAGCGGCTGATATTTTTTTCCAGCGACATATTTACCACATTGGCTGTTCCTTCGACATTCACATGATACATGTTTGCCCTGTGTTTTTTATCAAAAGAAACAATAGCTGCACTATGTATCACTTTGTCAACTCCATCCATTGCATCTTCTAAAGAAATTACATCCAGTATGTCACCATCTACCCATTCCACCCTGGAAAAAATTTCTTTGGAAATATAAAAAGGAAGTTGCTGGCTGCGCCGGATAGCACGAACGGCATATTTTCGTTCAACTAATTCCTTGATGAGATAGGCGCCAAGAAATCCCGTACCACCGGTTACAAGTATTTTATTCGACAAGTTGACAAATTAATAACTGCGAAGATACCTATATCATTCTTTCATCCTATCAATTAGTATTGATAATAGCCCTTACCGGTTTTCCTTCCCAGCTCTCCCTTTTCCACTTTTTCCTGCTGAATAAAGGAAGGTTTTAATCTTTCAGGATGATACAATTGTTCATATACTGAACAACTGACTGCATAATTAATATCGTTGCCAATCAGATCCATCAGTTTAAAGGGTCCCATTTTAAAACCAGAAGTTTCCAATAAACTATCAATGGTTGCAAAATCAGTAATACCCTCTTCTGCCAGGCGCAATGCTTCAATATAATAAGGTCTTGCCACCCTGTTTACAATAAAGCCAGGGGAATCTTTACAAACAACCGGTGTTTTTCCCATTTGCCTGGCAAGGGTAATAATAATTCGTGTTGTTTCTTCATTCGTGTAATTGGTGTTCACTACTTCCACCAGCTTCATAACGGGTGCCGGGTTAAAAAAATGCATCCCGATAACCCGCTCCGGATGTTTTACCTGGCTCGCAATATTAGATATGGATAATGAGGAGGTATTGCTGGCAAATATGGCGTCGGCCGTATTCAATTCTGCTAATTGATTAAACAGTGAAATTTTTACCTCCGGCTTTTCGATAATGGCTTCGATAAAAACATCCGCGCTGCATTGGTTGATATCACCGGTAAATTGTATCCGCGCTACTATTTCCTGCTTAGCCGCTTCATCGATCTTGCTTTTTTCAACCAGGGTTTGCAAACTTTTCTCAATGGAAGACTTTGCTTTTTCTAAAACAGATGGGTTCAGCTCATATAAAATTGTGGCGGAACCAGACTGCGCAGCTACCTGGGCAATACCACTACCCATAGTGCCGGCGCCGCAAATGCAGATTGTCTGAACCATGATTTGTGCAGATTGATTGATATCTGAGATCTATTATTGATTTCTATTTTTTGAAGCCTATTCGCTCCCGATCTTCCCATTTTCTTTGAGACGCTTTTTCATCGAGTAAATTTTCAAGAGCATCATAAATTTGAGAAAGCTGTACATCGTGTTCACCCAATCGTTCCTTTATTTCTTTCAATTGAGATATTAGATCCCCCTGCTGCAGTACAATTCTCCTTATTGCGACAAAAGCCCGCATGATGCTGATGTTCATTTTTATCGCTTTGTCAGAATTCAAAACACCACTCAGCATAGCTATGCCTTGCTCTGTAAAGGCGTAAGGCAATGATGCATCCGGCCGTTTACTGGGATATGTCATCACAATCTGTGATGACATACTTTGGTTTAAGTTATCAATTTGAAATTTTATTGTTTCAAATTCTGTCTTTGTAATTCTGAACATAAAATCCTTAGGAAAGCGTCCTGCATTTCTTTTTACGGCCTGGTTCAAAATCCTTGTTTCTACTTCATAAAGTGCCGCTAAATCAAAATCCAGCATAACCCGTTCGCCTCTTATTTCGTATATCCTATTTTGTATAGAACGTATTATCTGCATAGTAATTGGGTCAATACTTCTCGGGAGAATCTTTCATTTTTATAAAGTTAGATAAAAAACTATCTGGTAAGCGAACACTCAAATAGTCATATTATCTACAACCTAACTTATCTGCCGCGGCGTGGACAGGGGTTCTATATGGAACTTGTAAACTGCTTCAAAAATCTTACATCATTCTCGCTGAATAAGCGAATATCATTGATGCCATATTTTAAAATAGCGGGACGTTCAATACCCATACCAAATGCAAAGCCGGTGTATTTATTGGGATCAATGCCGCAATTCGATAATACATTGGGATGAACCATGCCACATCCTAATATTTCTACCCAGCCTGTTTTTTTACAGATGTTACAACCGCTGCCACCGCAGATAAAGCAGCTCACATCCATTTCAGCACTTGGTTCAGTGAAAGGAAAATAAGACGGACGGAAACGAACCTTTACATCCTTTCCATACATTTCTTTTACAAAAAAGTATAAGGTTTGTTTCAGGTCGGCGAAAGAAACATTTTCATCGATGTATAAACCTTCTACCTGGTGAAAAAAGCAATGGCTCCTGGCACTCACTGTTTCGTTGCGATACACGCGGCCGGGCATTAACATGCGGATCGGCAGTTTGCCTTTTTCCATTTCACGAATCTGGACGCTGCTGGTATGGGTACGCAAAACCCAGTCGGGATTTTGTTGTATATAAAAAGTATCCTGCATGTCGCGGGCAGGATGGTGAGGTGGCAAATTCAATGCGCCGAAATTGTGCCAGTCATCTTCGATCTCGGGACCTTCAGCTACCGCAAAGCCCAAACGCTGGAAAATGGATACGATCCGGTTTTTCATCAACGTAACGGGATGGCGGCTGCCAATAGGAATAGGGTCACCCGGAAGTGAAAGGTCTATTTGGTTGCTGGTTCCCGGTTGCTGGTTGTTCGTTGCTTCTTTTAATTGCGCATATTTTTCCTCTGTGAAAACTTTGAACTCATTGAGGATCTGACCGAATTCTTTTTTCTTTTCAACCGGCACCGTTTTCATTTCACCCATGATGGCTTTCACAATGCCCTTCGTGCCCAGGTATTTGATGCGAAACTCTTCTACCTGCTTTTCGTCGGTAGCCTTGAATGCACTGATCTCTTGTTTATATTCTTCTATCTGCTGTAACAATTGCTCCATAGCGGCAAAAATAAGTCAGAACTCCGATTTTTTGGATTTAAATGATTTTGGCGAAGCCTTACATGGGATGCTCTTTTAATCCTATCAATCTATCTAAATCCCGGTTCAGATATTTATCTTGCAACCATGTCAGACTATTTAAACATTTCCGACTTTCTGTCTCCCATCAACATCCACGAAATATCGAATGATGAAGGTTATAAGGATGGTCAGCTGGGAAGGATCATCCCGGTGTATGATGAAGAATTTCCTGATCTGGATGAAGTGCAAATCGTGTTGGTGGGTTGCGCCGAACAGCGGGGCAGTGGGTTGATTGGTGGTGAAAGTAATGCTCCCGATATTATCCGCCGGCATTTTTACCAGCTTTATTATTGGCACACAGATATCCGTATGGCGGATATTGGTAATGTAAAAGCAGGTTCCTCCTTTGGCGATTCATATGCTGCATTGAAAACAGTGATCAATGAATTGATGAATGATGGTAAAACAGTGATCATTCTTGGAGGTTCGCACGATCTCACTCTTGCACAATACCAGGCTTATACCGGTAATAAAAAATCGATCGAAGCCTCCTGCGTGGATGCATTGATTGATCTGAATATTGATTCACCTTTCAGGCATGAAAATTTTTTGATGGAAATGCTGACCGGTGAGCCAAACTACCTGCGACATTATAATCATATCGCCTTTCAAAGTTATTATGTGCATCCGCGGATGCTGGAAACAATGGACAAGCTGCGGTTCGATTGCTTCCGGGTGGGACATGTGAAAGAAAGTATTGAAGAAATGGAGCCCGTGATCCGCAACACTGATCTTTTCTCATTCGACATATCAGCTATTGCAAGTGCCTATGCGCCGGCCAATACTGTTTCTCCCAATGGACTGAATGGTGAGGAAGCTTGTGTGCTGATGCGCTACGCAGGTATGAGTCATAATGTAAAAAGCATTGGAATTTATGGTTACAATGCCCAGCATGATAAAGATGAATTGACGGCAAGGCAAATCAGCCAGATGCTTTGGTATGTGATCGATGGCCGTAGCCGCGGCAAACGGGAAGCACAGCTAAATGAAAAAGAATCGTTCAATGAATATCACATGGCTTTTGCAGAAGTAGAAACCACGTTTTTACAAAGCAAGAAAACAGGAAGATGGTGGATGCAGCTGCCAGATCATCGTTACATAGCATGCAGTTATAAAGATTATTTATTGGCAAGCAGTAATGAAATACCGGAGCGTTGGTTAAGGGCACAGGAGAGGGGCTAATGTGTAAATGTGAAAATGATTAGGGTATGAAAAATGGGAAATGTGTGCCTGGCTTTAAGAAGCACGCATTCCATTCTCAAATAATGGTGGCTAATAAGATGAAAGTAGTTATTGATACAAATGTTTTACTGGAATCTATATCAAACCGGTCACCCTGGCACTGGTTTTACAAAGCCATAACCGAGAAGAAAGTTGACGTTTACCTGACGACGGAAATATTACACGAGTACGAAGAAAAAATTGAAGAACACTGGTCGCTGGAGGTTGCCAGAGCTGTTGTCAGAACGCTTTCAAAATTATCTTCTGTGCATTTGATTGATACTTATTTCCGGCTTCAGCTAATAAGTAAAGATGCAGCCGATAATAAATTTACAGATTGTGCTTTTGCTGCTGACGCGGATTATTTGATAACCAATGACAGGCATTTTGATATTTTGAAAACAATCAATTTTCCAAAGATCAACACGTTGAGGCTGGAAGAATTTGAGCCCTTCCTGAATGAAAACAAAGAAAAATAGTCAATATACATGAATAACTCTATTATCAAAACCGGTATCTGTTCTTATGGCATGAGTGGCAAATTATTTCATGCGCCATTTATTCAAAACCACCCGGGTTTCGAATTGACAGCAATCGTTGAAAGAAGTAAAAATGAGTCGGGAGAAAAATATCCTGCTTCCAGGCTATGCCGGTCGGTAGATGAATTGATCGCTGATGAATCTCTCCAACTTATTATTGTCAACACACCTGTTCAAACACATTTTGAATACGCAAAGAAAGCTCTTGCGGCAGGTAAGCATGTTATTGTTGAAAAGCCATTTACCGTTACTTCGAAGGAAGCCGAAGAATTGGTTGCACTTGCCGCTGAAAATAACGTAATGCTGTTCGTGTATCAAAACCGGCGTTACGACGGCGACTATAAAATGGTAAAAGAAGTGTTGGAGAATAAATTATTAGGAGAAATAAAAGAAGTGGAGATCCGGTATGACCGTTACAGGCCTGAAATAAGTTATAAAGTTCATAAAGAAACAGATCTGCCCGGTGCTGGTACTACATACGACCTTGGCGCCCATTTGATTGATCAATCTTTACAATTGTTTGGTCAACCACACTCACTGTTTGCCGATATGATGGCGATGCGGGATGGAAGCCCGGTAGATGATTATTTCGAGATCATTTTATATTACCCGTCTTTCAGGGTTCGGTTAAAAGGTACCTGCTTTGCAAAAGAACCGGTACCGGAATATATCCTGAATGGTGCAAAAGGAACTTTTTTACAGAAACGTTCCGACTTACAGGAAACGCAGTTGCTGAAAGGGGTAACACCAACAATAGAGACCTGGTGTCCTGCGCCGGAAGAACCAGATGGTTTTTTAAATATTGTTGCAGATGGAAAAGAAATAAAAGAAAAAAGGCTGTCAACTCCCGGGAATTATATGAACTACTTTACCGACATATACAAGGCGATCCATAAGATGACGCCTAACCCTGTTCCCGGAACGGACGGTGTAAGGATCATTCATATTATTGAAGCAGCTAAACAAAGCGCCAAAGAAGGACGAATTATTAATGTTCAATAATCAATTCTCAATGCTCAATTTTCAAATCAGGAAAACTGGTCCTGGATTTTCGTACTTCGTAATTCTTACTTCGTACTTACTTTTTGCTTCTTGTTCTGTTCAAAAGAAAATAGCTAAATCTGCAGATATAGATGTGCTGGACGTACCCGCTTTGCAAACAGCACATGTCGGCATCAGCATTTATGAGCCGGCTAGCGGAAAGCATTGGTATGATTACAATGGTGAAAAATATTTTGTACCTGCAAGCAATGTAAAAATCCCGACATGCTATGCTGCGATGAAATATCTGGGAGATAGTTTAACCGGACTAAGATATGTTGGCTTTCAGAATAACAAGGGAGAAAAATCATTTTGGTTGCAACCGACAGGTGATCCTACTTTGCTACATCCTGATTTTACCACACAGCCTGTGATTGATTTTTTCAAAAAAGATACTACTGCTGAATATTTATTGACCACTGCCCATCAATGGGAAGATACGCCATGGGGTGCTGGCTGGTCATGGGGCGACTATGCGGTTTATTATATGGCCGAGCGAAGCCAATTTCCGATCTATGGGAATGTGGTGCACATTCAGGGATCCGAAAAGGGTATTACAATCTTTCCCGGCCAGTTTGAATTTGCTTACGAAGGAAAAGAATCAACTCCCTTTTTTGACAGAAGCAGCAATAAATATTCTTTTAACCGGGTAATGAGTGAAAACAAATTTTTATGGAGACCAGATTCATCAGCTATAGAAAATGAGGAAATACCTTTTATTACCTCTACCGCATTAGCTATTTCATTATTAAAAGATACAGTCCGGGGCTTGAAGCTGGCAATGTCTGAAAACACTTCATTAAAGAATGCAAAAAAGATTTTCTCGCAGCGAACTGATGCGATGCTTAGCCTCATGATGCATCGGAGTGATAACTTCTTTGCCGAGCAGGCACTACAAATGGTCAGTAATGAACGGCTGGGTGTGATGAATGATGCAAAGATCATTGATACCATTTTAAAAACAGATTTTAAAGACCTGCCTCAAAAACCAAAATGGGCAGATGGTTCGGGTCTCAGCCGTTATAATTTGTTTACACCACAGAATTTTGTTGCTATTCTCAATAAGATGAGACAAGAATTTGGAGTGGAACGCATCAAAATTATTTTTCCAACAGGTGGCAGGGGCACACTCGAGAATTATTATGTTGCAGACAGCAACTCTATCTATGCAAAAACGGGAACACTTTCCGGCGTTGTAGCCATCAGCGGTTTTTTACAGACAAAGAAAAACAGGCAATTGATTTTTTCCGTGCTGGTTAACAACCACCAGGCTTCACCCACTGATATAAGGAGGGCAGTGGAGAAGTTTTTGCAAACAATCCGGAATAAATTCTGATATGAATAAAAGCAAAATCATTAGCTCAAATTAACATTAGATTGAGATGTGTTTTTAATTTCTTTAAGTTTTGGATAGGTAATATTACCATCCAAAACCATTCTATTATGAGACGAAATATCTTTACTCTTGTCCTTTTACTTACTTCTCTTTTCTTATTTGCACAGCGGCCGGTCAATAAACAACTCCGCACTTTAACAAAACTGGATCTGGGCTTACAGGGGGTGGGCATCACCTTCGAACCGAAGATTGGTAAAAGCGCAACGATTGATCTGTCGACTGGTATTGGTGGGGGATACGATATCTGGTTAAACGAGCTTACCTATAAATTGGATATTACCAACCCTGCCATATACTTTTCTGTAACACCTAAATTTTTTTACAATCGGAAAAAGAGAGCCGAAAGTGATAAGACAACAGCGTTAAATGCAGGCAATTATATCGGCTTGCGGCTTCGGTATACTACAAAGGGGCTTGCCGAAAACTCCGGAATTTATGATGCGCTGCTGATGAACCTGCATTGGGGACTACAAAGACCTCTGGGAAAAAAATGGTCATTTGCAACACATGTGGGAGCCGGATATGCTACTGATGCAACTGATCTGAATCATTTTTCAGGAACAGTTTACCCGGCTTTGGAGTTTAGGTTTTCTTATGTATTTACCCGACAGAAGTCTTAATCAGGTCACTTACCAAATAGTTTTTCCAACTGCTCCTGCTTAAACTCTAAATAGGTAGGATTGCCATCAGGCGTTGAATTAGCTTGTTCGCAAGCAAACAGATCAGTGACCAATTGTTTCATTTCTCTTTCCGTTAATCTTGTTCCGGTTTTAATTGCCTGTTGTCTTGCCAGCGAACGAACTAATTTTTCCCTTTTTGAAAATTTTAATTCGGGATTGAAATGCTTGTATTGCTCAATCAAAAGGTCGATCACCTGTTTTTCATTGCCGGCGTCGAGGTCGGCTGGGGTGCCTTGTATCACAAAGGTGTTTTTACCAAATGGTTCGATCATGTAGCCCAGTTCCTGCAGGTCACTCATCAGTTCTTCCAGTATTACCGTATCAGCAGGTGCTAACTCAATGGTGGATGGAAACATGCTTCGTTGCGTAGCAATAGGCTTACCCTGCCCGGCAGCTTTTAATTGATCATACAATACTCTTTCATGCGCTGATTGCTGATTGATTAGTATAAATCCTTTTGAAGAAGGAACGACGATATAAGTGTTGAGAAGTTGGGTGAGGTCAGCATCTTCAATAGTCGTGAGTCGTGAGTCATGAGTCACGGGTGGAGCTACTTCGGCGTTCGGTACGGTCTCCCATCTCTGAACTCCCGATTCCTGATTCCTGACTCCCGTCTCCGGACTCTCATAAAATTCCCGCCAATGTTTTAATTCAGCTTTTTTCGACGGCTCGATAAAATGTGCCTGGTTTTTTTGTGTAAACCCTTTGAAGAGTGAAGAAGCTGATGCCGCTGACTGCTTTTCTTCTGTAAACGGTTGTTGAATGGAAGGTAGCTGTTGTATCGATGCATCGAGGTCAAAATCCAGGGCAGGGGTAACGCTGTACTGGGCCAGTGCATGTTTCACCGCTGCCTGCACAAATGCATAAATGATCTTCTCGTCTTCAAATTTTATTTCCTGTTTGGTAGGATGCACATTCACATCTATTACCGCAGGATCAAGATCGATGAATAACACATACATGGGAAAGCTGTCAACAGCTACCATTTCCTGGTAGGCATTCATTACCGCATGGTTCAGGTAAGCACTTTTGATGAAGCGGCTATTGACGAAGAAATATTGATCACCCCTGGTTTTCTTGGCTGTGTCAGGCTTGCCAACAAAACCATAAATATTCATGTAGTCTGTTTCTTCTTTTACTGAGACCAGCTTGCTATTGTAGGTATTGCCGAGCAATTGAATGATGCGTTGTTTCAGGCTGCCAGCCTCCAGGTGAAAGATCTGTTGGCCATTACTGATCAATGAAAAGAAAATATGTGGAAAGGATAATGCCACCCTTGTAAATTCATCTACGACATGCCGCATCTCGGCAGCATTGCTTTTTAAAAAATTTCTTCTTGCCGGGACATTGAAGAACAGATTCTTCATGGCGATATTAGTGCCATTCGGTACAGCCACGGGTTCCTGCTTTTTTACCACACTATTCTCTACTTCTATATAGACGCCTGCCTCATCTTCCGCTCTTTTTGTTTTTAATTCCACCTGGGCCACCGCTGCAATGGAGGCCAAAGCCTCACCCCGAAAACCCATGGTGCGAATATGAAAGAGATCTTCGATGCTGGTGATTTTAGAAGTAGCATGCCGTTCGAAACACATTCTTGCATCGGTTTCGCTCATGCCGCTTCCATTATCAATTACCTGCAATAATGATTTACCTGAATCATTAATGATTAATTTGATTTCGGTAGCTCCTGCATCGACCGCATTTTCCAGCAATTCCTTCACTGCACTTGCTGGTCGCTGTATCACTTCACCAGCTGCTATCTGGTTGGCTATGTTATCGGGTAATAATAGAATCTTATCTGGCACAATTAATTTTCTCCGCCGGCAAAAATAACAATTTGCCTTTTAAGCAACTCTTCACGATTTCCTGGCATCAAAACATTTAATTTTAGCGGTGTTTTACTTATATAGAATAATTTACTATCATGATGATAAAAAGAGCACTATTTCTGCTGTTTTTTGCGGCCCCACTTCTCTCAACTGCACAGTATAAAAGTGGGCTTTCCGCCAACGCCTGGGTCGATAGTGTTTTTAGTAGCCTTAGCAAGGAAGAAAGGATTGCACAACTAATGGTCATCAGGGCGCATTCCAATCTCGGTCCTGATCATATTGCCAAAGTGACTAATGATATTCAAAAATATAATGTAGGTGCCTTATGTTTTTTCCAGGGCGGCCCGGTAAGGCAGGCTGACCTGACCAATGCCTATCAAAGCATGGCCAAAACGCCTTTGATGATTACTATCGACGGGGAATGGGGCCTGGGCATGCGGCTCGACAGCGTTACCAAATTTCCTTACCAGCTTACACTCGGCGCATTAAATGATGATGAATTGGTTTATAAAATGGGGTTGGCAGTAGGAGAGCAATGTAAACGACTGGGTGTGCATGTGAACTATGCGCCGGTGGTAGATATTAATAACAATCCTAACAATCCTGTTATTGGTTATCGTTCTTTTGGAGAAGATAAAACTAAAGTGGCCCGATTCGGCGTAGCCTATATGAAAGGGATGCAGGATGCCGGCATCATGGCTTGCGCCAAACATTTTCCCGGCCATGGAGATGTGGATGTCGATTCGCATTACGATCTGCCCATTGTCAACAAAAGCGTTGCGCAACTGCAGGAAACAGAATTAATGCCTTTCAAAGCTTTGTTTGCAGCGGGGGTCGGTAGTGTGATGATCGCACATCTTTCTATTCCAACTATCGATAGTACCGCTAACAGAGCTACCTCTATTTCAAAAAATGCAGTAACAGGTTTATTAAAAGATCAAATGGAGTATAAGGGTCTTGTGTTTACCGATGCCCTGGAGATGAAAGGAGTGGCAAAATATTTTCCCGGCGGCACAATCGCCGTTGAGTCGCTGATTGCCGGCAATGATATGCTTTGCCTGCCTGAAGATGTGGAACAAACAATTGATGCAGTAAAGAATGCGATCAAAGAAAAAACACTCAGCTGGGACGCTATCAATGAGAAAGTAAAAAAAGTGTTGAAAGCAAAGTATGAGCTTGGCTTATATCAATGGCAGCCCATCAATACGGAGAACCTATTGGAAGATCTGAATGCGAAAACAAACGAAATCCGATTTGAGGCAGCAAAAAATTCGTTGACTGTATTACGAAATGAATCCAAAGCTTTTCCTGTCACCGGCAAAAGAAAAATAGCTTATGTGGGAATCGGGATAGCTGAACTGAATGCATTTGGTAAAAGGTTAAAAGAAGATAAGGATGCGGATACCTATTTCTTTTCCTATAAGGATGAGGACCCGGAAAGAATTTTAACTGCCATTAAAGAGGGCAAGTATGAATCAATTGTGATCGGGGTACATGACTATAATCTCAGGCCGGCCAATAATTACCTGATCAGTCCTGCTGCGGTCAAGCTCGTCAAAGAATTACAATCCTTCAATGCTGTAACTTTTGTTTTTGGCAATGTGCTGGCCATTTCCAATTTCTGCGATGCAACTAACCTGGTTGCCTGTTACCAGGATGATGATATCACCCAGCAGGCTGCCGCTGACCTGTTGGAATCAAAGATCGTTTCCATGGGTAAATTGCCGGTAAGCGTTTGTGGTTTCAAGCCAGGCGCCGGTATTATACATGGAGGTATAAAACCGGTGCGGGCCAGTCTTCCTCCAAATAAGTTAGATGCTATTGACTCTATTGTTGCAGATGCGATTGCCAAAAAAGCATTTCCTGGTTGCGTGGTACTGGCGGTACACAATGGAAAAATTTTGTACAATAAGGCATTTGGTAATTATGAGTACGGCTCTTCACCTGCCATGAATGTGGAGAGCATTTTTGACCTGGCGTCAGTGACAAAAATTTCCGCCACTACTGTTGCCGTCATGAAATTATATGAACAGGGAAAATTGGACCTGAAAAAACGGTTAGGCAATTACCTGCCTGCGGTTAGGGGCACTAATAAGGCTTCACTACAAATCGATGATATACTGATGCACCAGGCGGGATTGGTTCCTTTTATTTCTTTTTATAAGGAAACTATCGATTCTGCTACCGGCATTCCCAATCCAGCTTTATATAATGACAAAAAGAAGCCGGGCTTTGAATACCGGGTGGCTGAAAACCTTTATCTCCGTAATGACTGGGAAGATACACTGATGAGCCGGATAGCGGCGAGTCCGCTGGGCCCTGCCAATAAATATGTGTATAGCGATAATGATTTTATTTATTTAGGTAAAGTGGTGGAATCTATTACAGGCATGCCGCTGAATGAGTATGTAGAAAAAACTTTTTATCGAAAAATGGGAATGCGGACGACCGGCTTTAAACCCAGGGCTGAATTTGCAGTTGATAAAATTGTCCCGACTGAAAAAGAAGAACATTTTCGCCGCCAGTTGATACGGGGAGATGTACATGATGAAGGAGCGTCGATGTTTGGCGGTGTAGCAGGGCATGCCGGCTTATTTTCCGACGCATATGATTTGGCGATGCTTTACCAGATGTTATTGAATGGTGGAGTCTTTAATGGCGAACGCTACTTTAAAAAAGAAACAATCAAATTATTCACTGCCTATCACAGCAAGACAAGCCGCCGCGGCTTGGGTTTTGATAAACCTGAAAAAGATAATGCGAAAGGGAATGAGCCCTATCCTTCATTAAGTGCATCACCAGAAACTTTCGGTCATACCGGTTTTACCGGCACTTGTGTATGGGTAGATCCAAAAGCAAACCTGGTGTATGTATTTCTTTCCAACAGGGTAAATCCAACGAGAGACAATCCGCGATTTGGGCAAATGAATATCAGGCCGAAGATCCAGGAGGTGTTGTATAGTGTGATAAAGAATTAGCCGCAGATGAACGAAAATGAACACAGATGACTAAATGAGGCTTGATTAGAAATTGTGTTATTACTATCGCCGGATCTTTTTAGTTATAGGTTTCGGGTGAGCCGCCCTCAAATGTCCATGTATGGTTTTGTGCACCGGTGCTTTTGTTGACCAAAGCAATTTTACGGGAATGGAATAATCGTTATCCATTATTTCGTAGGAGAAATCGGCATTGATGGGAATGTCTATTTCTTCCCGATGGCAGGAGACGAAGAGAAGGAGAGAGATATGAGTACGGATAGTTTCAATACTAGTTTTCTTTTTTTAACCTTGCATGGTTCGTGACACTAACCAAACGCTTATTGTCTTACCTTTTAACTCTCCAAAAGTCCTCATCCCAAATTTTATAAAGCTGTGAAAATAGCACGTCTCCGTATAAAGTTGATGCTGGTTTAATTTGAATTCCTCTAACAAATTCAAATATATTGTTAGCTATCATCCTTGGTTCCATTGCATCAGCTCTATCCCAAAATATTTTATCAATACTAGAAGTTTGAGTTCCTAGGTACAGACCGTTACCATCAGAAGAGGCAATAGGAAAAAACATATTGTCGGATAGAAAGTCGCTTAACCCTCCAGATGCGTAAACAGAAAACGCCTTTTGTATTTCAATAAAATGACTAAATCCTATATCCTCACCATTATGATAAAAATTGTATGTCGTACAAGGA
Organism: Terrimonas pollutisoli; assembly: GCF_029360765.1. Classification (GTDB taxonomy): domain Bacteria; phylum Bacteroidota; class Bacteroidia; order Chitinophagales; family Chitinophagaceae; genus Terrimonas_B; species Terrimonas_B pollutisoli. The sequence continues at coordinate 58,647 of NZ_JARKNA010000020.1, forward strand.
AAATATTCATGATAAGTAGGTGATAAAAAAACTTCTCGTTTAATGTATTTCTCACCTAGATAAAAACTCTGCGCAAACAATTTATAGAGAGGCGGCAGCTTAAAATTAAATTGCTTTTCTAACAATTCAATTTCACCTACTCCATCATCTATATTTCTGCTTACGAGTAAATTAAAACTTGACTTCATAATTTTTAATTAAATATATCTTGTAATTCTCGTCCAATTATCCTTTCCCGACAAGTTTCCTCCTGCGTAAACTAACTAACTTCCATTATCTCCAAAGAGGGACTCATCGCTTATAAACGAAATGCCTTCAGTATTAAATTTCATAAACTCACGGTAATCTCTATCGGGAGTCATTCATGATTCGTAAAGTTGATACAATATATACCCGGGTGGGTTATTTTCTGATGAATGGACATGAAAGGAAGATACGGCATTCCGACTAGTCCCTCTGCTGATTTTCTTATAGGAGAAGGCCTCCGCCGGAGGAGACTCGTCAGAAAAGAAAAAACGACCCGAAAGCGGGGAGTTCTGTTTTGGTTTAGCTGCTCCGTGTTATATATTTACGTTATCACTTTAATTATTACTGTATGAAGTGCTGGATATTGATAACTGCCATTCTACTCTCTTTTTCTTCTACGGCTCAGGTCAGTCAGGAAGATTCTGTTTACCTGGACAATGTTGAAAAACAGGGAAAAATTATGGCTGAATTGTTAGTGGCTAAGGATTACAAAGCCTTTGTAAAATTTACGCATCCGCAGGTTGTCAAAATGTTAAGAGGGGAAGAAAAAATGGTGGAGGTGCTGAAAGAAAGTATGGAGACGATGGAAGCCGATGGTTTTTCCATTGTCAATTGTACTATTAGCAGACCATTGAAAATTATCCAATTTAAAACCGAGCTCCAGTGTACTGTTCCGCAAACGTTAGAGATGAAGACACCGGAGGGAAGAATGGTTACAAAATCAACCTTAATTGGTATTTCAGGTGATAAAGGTGCAAATTGGGTTTTTATCGATACACAAGGCAAAGATTTAAAAATACTACAGACTCGCTTTCCCAATCTCAGTCCTGAGCTGGTCATTCCGCAAAAAGAAGACCCTGTGATTTATAAATGACTAACCTGTTAGTAACTTGATATATTTTTACAGGGACTATTCGATTTTCAAAAGAACGAACGAATGAAAAACCTCTATAGGTAGTCAGGAGATAATATGAGAGATATAAAATTTGTCGTCACAAGCTATGATAATAATAGAGATTGCAATTGCCAAAATTGCAACAAGAAAATTGCGGAATTTATAGATGACAAGATGGTTCCTTCGCCAGCGGAATGTCATAAAGAAGGAAATGTACCGGTTCCAAATTTTGGATGGTTCTGTTCCCAGGATTGCGCAGATCAATATGAAAAAAAGTATGATATCCGATTTGCACGTACCAAAGAAGGAAAGATTGATTATTACGCTGACGGTTTTTAATCTTGATATACCGAAATATTTGTTTGCTTTTCAGACGAGTCTCCTCCCTTGTAAAGTACAATGACCCGTCCTGAAAAAGAATTAGTACTTCAACTGGTTGCTATCGATATTTTAAGACAGGTGAAAATTTACTAGTTGAATTCGTGTCCATTCGTATAATTCGTAGCAAAACCCTAATTCCCCTTCTGTGGCGGCCGCTGTTGTTTCGGTGGCCTCGGCCCCTGTGGTCTTTGTTGTTGCGGTCTGTTTGGATTATTTCCACCTTGCTGTCCCTGGTTTCCCTGCGGACGTTGAGGTCTGTTAGGTTGTTGGTTACCCTGTTGCTTACTTGCCTGTCCGGTAGCAGGTTGGTTGCCCGTTGGTCCTGAGCTTGCCGAAGGATTCCTGTTACCTGTTCCTTGCTGCGGTCTTTGTCCCTGGCGCTGCCCTTTTTGTTGTTGCTGTTGATTACGGCGTTTTCTATCCGCTTTCTCCAATGTCTGCAAGCTAATCTGTCCTACCAGGTCAGCCATTTCAGGCTCCACTTCTTTTGGTTTGGAAGAAACTACTTCTACCGGTTCCAGTTCTTCGGGGAAGACGCCCTGGTGGTTCAGCGACCTTATTTTTACCACCCGTTCAATACTTAGCGGGTATTGTTTATTACTATCCGGCAATGTGTACCACATCAGGTTTTTGAAAATATCTTTCTTCGCCAAAAATGCCGTACCCCTCGCTATTCTGAGTGTATCGCAGTTGTCAGGGAAATGTTGCAAGGCATCCAGGTAAGTATCCAGCTCATAATTCAAGCAGCATTTCAAACGTCCACATTGCCCGCTTAGCTTTGCCTGGTTGATCGAAAGATTCTGGTAACGGGCCGCTGCTGTATTCACCGATTTAAAATCAGTAAGCCAGGTACTGCAACAAAGTTCACGGCCACAACTACCAATGCCACCTACTTTACCTGCCTCTTGTCTTGCACCTATCTGGCGCATTTCCACTTTTACTTTAAACTCCGATGCATATACTTTGATCAGTTCCCGAAAATCGACACGACCATCGGCGATATAAAAGAATGTTGCTTTTCTGCCATCCGCCTGCATTTCCACCTGGCTGATCTTCATCTCCAGTTTCAACTGTTTGGCAATGGCACGGCTGCGAATTACGGCTTCCGGTTCACGGGATTTGTTCTGTGCCATTAGGTCCAGGTCACGGTCGCTGGCGGGGCGCAGCACTTTTTTCATTTCAGGATTATCTTCCCTGGCGCTACGTTTTTTCATTTGCAGCCTGACGATCTCGCCGGTTAGTGAAACTTCACCCACATCAAAACCACTCACACCTTCCACGGCGATCATATCGCCTTTTTCATATTGCTGGAGAGAAGGGTTTCTGAAAAAATCTTTCCGCGTCCCTTTATTAAAGCTTACTTCGATCACTTTACAGGCACTGTCCATATCTGCTATGGGCAGGTTATGAAGCCAGTCGTATGTATTCATACGGTTGCACCCGCCGGTACTGCATCCGCCGTTGCTTTTACATCCGCTTGGTTTGCCGCCTGTAGCGGTACCGCAACTTGTACAACCCATTGTAGTTATTACTTTGTAATTTAAACGAGGAAGAAGGGAATTTGTTTACCCGGCAGCAGAATGTCTATTAAGCAATCGTTGCGTCGCACTCTTGTACTTTCTGTTCATCATTCAGCATTTTGTACTGAATATCCGATGTGATATATGTAGTTGCGAATAACACAAATGAGTAATATAATAAAAATTCTGAATCGGGTACGTCTCTCACCCTTCACTATTCACTGTTCACTTTTTCCTCAATCTGTCAAAAATACAATTTTGTCCTGAATGATATGATATACTTTAATGGTGAGAGCATGAAACAGCATCTTCCCATTAGCATTCCTTTCTATATAATAACTGGCCTTATCCAATTCTTCAATGATCGCCTGCTGCTGTTCAATACCTGCGATTTTGTTCAGTCGTTGGGCAAAGTCCTGCTCCGAACCCGGTCTGACGGTTCCCGTCTGACCGCTATCAGATGTCATAACCCTTAACCGTATGGCCTGCTCAAGCAAATGATTGAAATAACGGAGAAACTGTTTTTGTTTTTCCCGGCCGAGTTTGCTGACCTCCTCTACCCACTTGGTTTGCGCAATGGGCCCTGTTTTCATGATGGCATTTAGCCATTCCCGCAAAAGGCTTTGCCAGTCCTCGTCCGAATGTTGCACCAATTGAAGAGCTTCCCGATAATTACCTTCACATACACTGGCTACCTGCCGGGCTGTTGCAGCTTCGGTTTTATTTCTTTCTATTAAAGCCTTTTCAATATCAGCGGTCTCAAGCGCCGGGATGCGAACCACCTGGCAACGGCTGACAATAGTTGGCAGAATGAGCGACTCATTTTCCGCGACCAGTATAAATAAGGTATTGGGCGGCGGTTCTTCGATCAGTTTTAACAGTTTGTTGCCCTCATTACCCAGGTATTCCGGCAGCCACATCACCAATATTTTGTACTCGCTTTCAAAGCTTTTCAGGTTCAGCTTACGGATAATATCATTGCATTCTTGCGCCGTGATATTGCCCTGTTTATTTTCCGCACCAATAAACTGGAGCCAGTCATACACATTGCCATAAGGATAGTTTTTTATAAACTCCCGCCACTCGGTGATATAATCAGTGCTGATCGGGGGGCTGCCAGCTTTTTTTGTAACAACCGGGTAAGAAAAATGAATGTCCGGGTGAATCAACTGCTGCGCCTTTACACAGGCAGGACAGGTGCCACAGGAGTCGGTAGCCGGCTGCCGGTTAGCTGTTGCCGGTGTTGGTTCTTCGCCAAAAAGTGATACTTCCTGTTCGGGTGTTAAGCCCCCTTTAGGGGGTTTGGGGGTACAAACAACGTATTGCGCAAATGATAAGGCCAACGACAGTCCGCCACTTCCTTCCTTGCTTATAAACAATAAAGCATGGCTGAGGCGGTTTTGCTGAACCAGCTCCACTAAATTATTCTTCACTTCCTGCTGACCTATGATATTGCTGAATGGCATGGACCGCAAATATATTGAAACAAAAAAGCTTCGTTGAGATGCAGTTTTTAAAACAAAAATGTCATTCTGAGTGAAAACATATTACCGTCTTCTCATTCAAACAGGATGATCCATTAAAACAATATTATCTCATTGTTAATCCTGCATTAAACCTGCTACACTCGTAGTTTTACTAGCTGTTGATTGGATTATTATATTTCTTTTTTACTTAGCTTGCTCACTACCAATTATCCCATCCGGCAAAGACCAATTACATCATCCACTATTTTATTGCCTTGCATATTGATCAGCTGTTGCCAACAGCCAGGTTTTTATTTTTTATAAACAACACACTTATGAGAAAAATGTACTCAAAATTTTTTGCTTACTGTTTCGTATTGCTGCTCCTTGGCCATGCCTCCTTTTCGCAGGTTGTCATCAGCCAGGTATATGGTGGCGGAGGAAACAGCGGATCCACTTACAAGAACGATTTTATTGAAATTTTTAACCGAGGTACGAGTTCTGTTAGCTTAAACGGATGGTCAGTGCAATATGCTTCGGCAACGGGAACTTCATGGCAGAAAACAGATCTTACAAATGTTACATTAGCTCCGGGTCAATATTATTTGATCCAGGAAGCTGCAGGTACAGGAGGAACAGTTGATTTGCCGGCGCCAGATGCGATTGGTTCGATCCCTATGGCTGCAGGAGCAGGGAAAGTGGTTTTATTGAATACAAATAGTTTGATTGTATCCGGCACTTCGTGTCCATCCGATGCTACGGTAGTGGATAAAGTCGGTTTTGGATCTACTTCAAACTGTTTTGAAGGCAGCGGCCCCACTCCGGCTCCGTCCAATACAAATGCAGTTTTCAGAACAAATAATGGCTGCACTGATGGCAATGTTAATTCAACAGATTTTACAGCAGCGCCAGCTAATCCAAGAAATTCTGCCAGTGCATTAAATCCATGTTCAGGTCCCGTGTCCGTTTCAGTGGCTGCGGGAGTGAATGCTGCAGAGCCATCCTCTAATGGCACATTCATCGTAAATCTTTCCGGCCCTGCACCAGATGGAGGAGCAACGGTTACTTATACGTTGTCTGGCTCTGCGACTATCAATGATGATTATTCCGATCCGCAATCAGGAGCTATAACCATTGCAGCCGGAGATAATACCGGGACGATACAGCTAAATGTTATAGATGATAATGATATTGAAAGAACCGAGCAAATAGATATTACATTAACCGGCGTTACCAGTCCGCTGATTATTGGATCAGCCAATGCGTCTATAAATATTGCCGACAACGATGTTCCCGTCAATCCTTATATATCGTTAGTAAATACCTATTCGCAAGATTTTAATTCATTAGTGGCTTCGGGCAGCTCTTCTACTTTACCAACAGGATGGCTATTTACAGAATCAGGAACCAATGCCAATGGACTTTATATAGCAGGTACGGGTTCCGGAACAGGCGGCGACACTTATAGTTTTGGAACAACTGCCGATGACCGTGCATTTGGTACTTTACAATCGGGTAGCCTAACGTCCACTGTTGGTGCACAAATTCAAAACAATGCCGGCTCTGTCATTACCAAACTAAAAATTACTTACACCGGTGAGCAATGGCGTTCAGGTGCAGCGTCCAGAACGGATGAACTATCATTTCAGTACAGCCTTGACGCAACAACGCTTTCGAATGGGACATGGACAGATGTTTCAATCCTGGATTTTATTACACCTAATACAGCTGCTATTGGCGCAAAAGATGGAAATACAGCTGCATACAGAAAATCGTTGACCTATACTTTAAGAAATCTGTCGATACCTGCCGGTGCAATATTTTTAATCCGGTGGGTTGATGTAAATGCTTCCGGCGCCGATGATGGTTTGGCGGTTGATGATTTTACTATTGAAGCTAACCCCGTTGATATAATACCTCCTGTAATCACTGCTGTTTCTCCTGTTAACGGTGCGATAGATGTATCTGTCAATACCGCTGTAGTTGCGCAGTTTAATGAAGATATTCAAAAGGGATCAGGTACCATCAGGGTGATGCGCCAGGCAGACAACAGTATTTTTCAAACGCTGGATATTAATTCACCTGACATAACAGCCACACCCAATAGCCTCAGTTTTACACTCAATAATCTCGAAGTGAATACAGGCTACTACATTCAAATGGATAATGGTGTAGTAACAGACCTTGACGGAAATGGTTTTGCAGGCATCAGCAATAACAGTGACTGGACATTTACAACGGGCATTAATGTTTATGTAGCTAATTTTCAGAATTGCACCGCTGGCATCAGTGATGGCTTCTCCCAATTCAGCACAACGGGTGATATCACCTGGGCCTGCACCACATTTGGCAGGGATCCATCAGCTCCATCCGGTACAGTACCATTCCCCAGCGGCGTACAGATCAATGGTTTTGCAAACGGTACAAATGTTCCTAATCATGACTGGCTTATTTCACCATCATTTGACCTGACTGCCACAACTTATCCATTACTTTCATTCTGGAGTCGTACAGCATTTAATGGTCAGCCCTTGCAACTAAAAGTTTCTACTGATTATGTAAGTGGTGATCCTGCTTTGGCAACGTGGACGGACATCAATGGTAAGTTTCCAGCACAGGCTTCTAATAGCTGGACCTTCTCATCCAACATTAACTTGTCATCATTCAAACAGCCGAATGTTCACTTTGCCTTTGTTTATTTCTCGGATGATGATGAAGGAGCACGATGGACCGTCGACGATATGGCACTCGGCAATTCGCCCACACCGCCACCGCCAAGCCTTACGGTAGCAACGACAGATATTCAGTTTGCCTACACCACAAGCGGTTCAAGTTCTGCTAAAACATTCTCCTTTATAGGAAATGATCTTACCGGAGATATAACAATAAATGCTACGGGTGCATTTGCGGTATCAAAAGATGGTGGCAGTTATAGTTCCTCGTTAACCTATACCGCAGAAGAGGCAAATAATATTTCCAAAACAGTGTATGTACAGTTTGCACCAACGCAAAACAACCAGGATTTTGCAGGCACTATTACCATTGCAACACAGCCCGGCCTTTCAACAATCGTAAACCTGAAAGGTACCAGTATTGATCCTGCAACTACGCTGGAAGTAGTTAACTGGAACATAGAATGGTTTGGCAGTACAGCAAATGGTCCAACCAATGAAGCGCAGCAGCAGGCAAACGTTCAGGAAATTCTACAGAATATCGGCGCCGACGTATATGGCCTGGTAGAAGTGGTTGATGAATCGAAGCTGGCAAATCTTGTCAGTCAAATGCCGGGCTATTCGTATGTAATAGGTAATTATGGTTCGCATACAAATCCTTTCGAAACTGATCCTGGCCCATTGAGTGAAGCACAAAAACTGGCCTTCATTTATAAGATCTCGGTATTCAGTAATGTTACGACAACTGCATTGCTGACAGCCGGAGTTAATACAGCAGAGGATCTGAATAATCCCAATTATAACTACTGGGCAAGCGGACGCTATCCTTTCATGATGAGTGCTGATGTGACCTTGAACTGTGTAACAAAGAATGTAAAATTCATCCTCGTTCATGCCAAAGCCAATACTTCACCCACGGCTACTTCATATGACAGAAGAAAAAAAGGAGCAGATGCGTTGTATACGCTGCTAAAGGATAATTATGCTGATGATAACATTGTTATTCTTGGCGATTTTAATGACGATTTGGATCAGTCGATCACGGCTGGATTTACTACCACTTCCTGGAGTTCATTTACAACGGATGCTGCCAATTTCACCGCACTCACTTTGCCACTTAGTGAAGCTGGTAAGAAATCAACGGTGAGTTATAATGATATGATCGATCATGTGGTCGTTTCCAATGAAGTGCAACCCGACTACCTGTCTGCAAGTGCTAATGTGCTGAGTGACGTAGCAAGCCTGGTGAGCAACTACGGTTCCAGCACTTCTGACCACTATCCGGTATTTACCCGTTACCGGTTTAGTAATACAACAGCTCCTTCAATAACATCATGCACAGCCCAATCAACGTTCTGTGCAAGCAATAACAACACTTATACTATTCCTGCTTTTGTTGCTTCAGATGATTGCGGCGATGTGGTAACCTATAGCTTTGTTATTACCGGTGCGACGGAAAGAACCGGTTTATCAAATGATGCGAGTGGCCTATTTAACATTGGCACAAGTACTATCAAGTGGACAGCGACTGATAGTTGGGGCAATTCTGTTGCCTGCGAAACAGCGGTTGTTGTGAACGGAAACCCTGCTGTAAGTATCCCTGATGCATATGCATTGTCATCGGGCACTCTTCCGAATACTGTTTATATTGGTTATGCCCCTGCATCATCGATTACATTGACAGCGCAGGCCTCGGGGGGCAGTCCTGGATATTCTTATAGTTGGTCAAGTGGTTCGACAACTGCATCAGCGACGGTTAGCCCCACAATTGCTACGATTTACTCTGTAACGGTTACTGATGGTAATGGATGTACTGCAAATGCCTACAAAGCCATTTCTGTAATTGACATTACAGCAAGAGGTACCAAGAAAAATCCAAAAGTTTTCATTTGCCATAATAACAGCATGACACTTGAAGTAGGAACAGCAGAAGTGCCTACGCACCTTTCACATGGTGATATGTTGGGTGGCTGTAACAGTACACAGATAATTTCAAATAGGAGTATTACCCAGCCAATAGTTGCGAGCACCAATTTAGCATTACAGGTGTTACCCAATCCTTCAACCAGTTATTTTACACTGAACATCCCTGTTTTGTCAGAGCGAATGAGTTTGAAAGTAATGGATATCCTGGGCAGAGTGATTGAGCAAAAGCAAAATCTGCAGGGAGGGGGTGTTGTGACATTTGGTGAAAAGTATAAAGCAGGATTATACCTGGTAGAATTAACCGGGGGTAAAGAAAGGAAGATTATAAAATTGGTGAAGCACTAGCAGAGTTTTCAGGCGTATTCGAAGGGCTGGCTCGTTTTGAGTCAGCCCTTTTTTCTTCCTATGGCAGGATTATTCTTCAACAGTCTTGATTGGTGATGAACTGTAATAATAGTCACTGTTTCATCCGGTAAAAGCTCATAAATAATACGGTAGCGATTTACTAGTATTTCCTAAGCTTTGAGTTGTTTACTTCGGGAACAGGCTTACCGAAACCAGGATATTTTATCAGAATTTCAGCCTTTTCAAAAAAGAGGTGAACAATATTTTAAGCGGCCAGCACTGAGTCTTTTGAGATATTCTTTGCAATCAGGTCAATATCTTTTAACGCAGAAGGAGCCCATATTAACTGAGCCATTTTTTTAGTTTTTTCTTTGCTTGCGCTGTTGTTAGTCCCTTGCCTTGCTGTATTTCAGCTTTGCCTTGGTTAATTTTTTGTAAAACGATCAACCTTTCTATCGCTTCGTCAACCGGAAATTCATCAGGCAGATCTTTCAGGCTTTTTAAAACTTCTTTTTTAGAAAGCATTTTTCTCATTTTCTTAAAGTTAAACAGAAACAAGCAGGCAATATAGGTACGTGTAAAAAGATCAGTTCAGGTACTTCAAAATTTCATCGCTCATCGGTAATGTTTTTGGTGCAAACGTTGCAATCAGATTTCCTTTCTCATCCACAAGGAATTTTCCAAAATTCCACTTCACAGGGTCAGCCAGACCTTTTTTTGCAGCTTCTTCTTCCAGGAATTTATAAATCGGTGCCATATCATCACCTTTCACAGATATTTTATCAGCCATAGGGAAAGTAACCCCATAATTCTTTTTGCAGAATTCGGCTATCTCTTCTTTGCTACCCGGTTCCTGTCCATTAAAGTTATTGGCCGGAAAACCAATGATGACTAATTTGTCTTTGTACTTATCGTATAACTGCTGCAGGCCTTCATACTGTGGAGTTAAACCACACTTTGAAGCGGTATTTACAATCATGATCTTTTTGCCTTTGAATTTGGCAAAATCAATTTCATTGCCATCCAATCCCGCTACTTTAAAGTCATAGATTGATGTACCGGTTAATGTTACAGCCAATAATAGAGAAATAATAAACGTTTTCATATCATTAAATTAATTGTAGAAAAATGAAGCATAAAGGTAGGCTGAAATCTCACGCCTATTTCCTTTTTAATCCTTAAAATCCTATAAATCCCAGTTCAGACTATTGCTTCTCAAAACAGCCAAGGTCGGGTTGACCTGATGGCCTGGGCTTACCATCCAGGTCAATGTTGGCGGAAGTATTGGTTCCTGCATTAATGGCTGGTGATGCCAGTTGTAACCTGAAGTCGTAATAGTTTTTTGAAATATTGATGCTGTCAAACAGCGGTGGGTTATTACTGATAATATTTTGGCTGATAATATTTTGGGGTGGGGTCTTGACACGCCAAAGATTATAGTCAAAGTTTACTATGTCACTGGCAGCTTTTGTTACCACCACTTCATTCTCCACCAGTGCATTATTTTCTGAGCCATCGTCGCCCCAGAAAATGCAATTTCTAAACAGTGCATTTAGCGGAGCTGTTGCAGTACCATCTGTATTGCTGATATTCAGCACCGGGTCTTTATGTTGAATAAAAAGGTTGGAATAACTTACTATGGTGCAATGATTGAATTCATAGTTTCCACCTTTTCCTATAGCGATATTCTTTCCGCAATTACTCACCAGGCAGTTTGTTGCACTGATACTTGAATTCAGGGCAATAATGCCTGCATCATAGGCATTATCGATTACACATTCATTTAAGGTGAGTTTTGGATTGGTATTAGGGGCAAGATCCTGCAGGGCAATCGCCTGGTAAGCGTTTTTGATAACGGCATAATTCAGAACATTGTCCTTGCTGCTTGTTCTGAAAAAAATGCCTGGCCATGCAGCAGGAAAATCTTTATAAGGCTCATCTAACCTGTCGCCATGGAAGTATACACGGTCAATCGTATCTTTTCCACCATTTACTTTCAAACTGCCATCAATAATAATAGGGGCATCGGCGTGTACATAAATGCGACAACCTTTAGCCACCGTTAAAGTTTGTCCTGCATCCACATATAGATAACCTTGTATGACATAAGGCAGGTCATTGACCCATGTTTCGTTGGAAATAACTTCTTTGTTTCGAAGAAAGTGTGCATTTTGCCCCCAGGCTTCCAATTGCACCAATTTATTTTTCCCGTTATAGCTTACCTGTATACTATCACGAATGATAAACGGGAGATTGCCGGCATTGGGATCTACATTCACCTGGACAAAAACATAGATGCTGTCATTGGCTTCAATTTCTATGTTAAAAGCTTCTGTTGTCGGGAGTCCGTCTACATTCATCTTATAGTTTGAGGCAGCGCCACCCATCAGTTTTACAGAAGAAAGTCTTAACCTTTGATCGTTATCATTGATAATTTTAAACGACTGCGTAACAGAACCCACCGATGTAAAAACGGTGTCATAGTGAAGTGTGTCGACGGTAATTGCCACGCTGGCATCAGGTGAAGTAATAAATGAATCTTTCCTGCAGGAATGTAAAAGAAGAACAAAGGCTAGCGTAATCAGTAAGGCAATTCTCATCAGTTAATTTTAAATAGGATTCAGTAGCGTCAAAAATAAACAGAACCTTTTGAATTTATACCATTTAGACATTCATGTAATGTCATAAGCTTCCGGTATAATGCCGAGAGACATTCGATGCTTTCATTAATATTGTTTTAATGTCTCGTCGGTATTAATAGCCGCTCAGGAATGTGCTGTAGTACACAAGGTGGCTATACTTAACCGAACATTTTCTGCTGTCAAAAGTTCCGCACCACAAGCTTCCAATGTGGCGCCGGTTGTGATCACATCATCCACCAGCAGTAAATGTTTATCCCTGATGGACCCTGGTTTTACAAGAATGAATTTGCCTTCCATATTTTGCCACCGCTCAATCCTTCTTTTTTGGGTTTGCGTGTCGGTATGTTGAGAACGGATAATAATATCTTTTAGTACAGCCACCTGTAAACTTTCTGCTATTCCTTCGCATAGAACCGTGGATTGGTTGTAGCCACGCTTTTTTTCTTTGGCGGCAAAAAGAGGTAGTGGTATTAATGCATCTATACCAAATCTGCCAGATCTGCTGATGCTTTCACCCATCATTCTACCCAACTGCAGCCCTAGCTCCTTATTCCCTTTGTATTTAAATTGGTGCATCAATCGCTTCATCAACGACTCACCTGTGAAATAATATTGTGCGGTGGCGCTTTCAAGTCTTAACCGTCCCCACAATTTTTTCTCAACAGGGTTGTTCGCATGCCATTCAAAATTTGTTTCGGGCATGGCGTCCATACATCGCAGGCAAAGAGCAGATGAGGGGTCGAGTATATCATTTCCACATCCACTACAAATATGTGGAAATAACAAGTGAACAACCGAGTCCTTTATTTCTTTTATACTAATCATCAGGTATAATTAGACCTATGAAATTAAAATAACAACACTGATCAGTTGTTGTTATTTTCAGAGCCTTCTCAAACTCCCCTTTAGGGGTTGGGGGCAAAAAGAAACTGGTATACCTCCTCCACACGTCCCATCGTCACCACGTCAATATTAAACTTCTGTTTGGATAAACCCTTTTGGTTATATTTTGATACAATAATCTTTTCAAAGCCCAGTTTTTCCGCTTCTGCAATCCGCTGATCAATTCTGTTAACAGCTCTTATTTCTCCGCTCAATCCAACTTCGCCGGCAAAACAAATGTGCTGGCTTAACGGAACATCTTCATAAGACGAAAGTAGTGCACAGAGAACAGCGAGGTCAATCGATGGGTCTTCTACTTTAAGGCCACCGGCAATATTCAAAAAAACATCTTTTAAGCCAAAATGAAAGCCACCTCTTTTTTCCAGCACGGCTAACAAAAGTTGCAGACGCCTGAGATCAAAACCGCTCACAGTACGTTGCGGGGTTCCATATACCGATTGTGTTACCAAAGCCTGTACCTCTATCAATAAAGGGCGCATACCTTCAATAGTTGCCGCAATGGCAATACCGCTCAGCTGATCTTCCTTTTGAGTTATCAATATTTCACTGGGATTGATAACCCCTCTCATTCCTTCAGCCGTCATTTCATAAATTCCTAACTCGGATGTGCTGCCGAAGCGATTCTTTAAAGTGCGAAGAATGCGATAGGCATAGTGACGATCGCCTTCAAACTGTAAAACCGTATCGACCATGTGCTCGAGAATCTTAGGTCCCGCAATGCTGCCATCTTTTGTAATATGACCTATCAGGATGACAGGAGTGTTTGTTTCTTTTGCAAAGCGCTGAAACTCCGCCGCACACTCCCTGATTTGTGATACTGAACCCGGTGATGAATCAATAAGCGGAGTTTGCAATGTTTGAACTGAATCCACAATAACTAATTCCGGTTTTAGCTTTTTTATCTCCTGGAAAATTTGTTGCGTAGATGTCTCAGTCAATAAGTAAAAATTGTCCGGCGTGTTTATTGATCCGGCATTGACCGAAGGATTTATTTTCATCCGGTCAGCTCTCATCTTTATCTGTTGCTCACTTTCTTCGCCGCTGATATAAAGTACTATGCTGTCTTTTAACCACAATCCGTTTTGTAAAAAAAGCGTTGACTTGCCTATACCCGGTTCTCCTGCAACCAAAATAATACTTCCGGGAACAATGCCTCCGCCTAATACACGATTAAGCTCTATGTCTGCTGTAACTAATCTCTTCTCTTCACCGCTTTTAACTTCACTTAGTGATAAGATCCGGTTGCTTCTTTTTTCTTCGTGATAATTTTTCCAATCGTTTGTTTTCTTTGTCTCTTTTTGAATCAATTCTTCTACAAACGTATTCCATTGACCACATGATGGACATTGTCCTATCCATTTCACACTTTCATATCCGCAATTTTGACAGAAGAAAGTTGTTTTAACTTTACTCATGCGATAAAGATAACTGATAGCAATAGTTGAATAAAAGATTAGTTAAGAAGCGGGAAAAGATGGATGTTGAAAAAAAAAAAATTATTCGTAAAGAGCAAAAGAGGAAATCAGGAGACAGAAAAACTGTTTAGCCTTTTTAAATGTAAAAGGGGCCAATCTTTTGATTGACCCCCTTACTTACTAACCCATTAAATTCTATAGCTAAGTTACAATTCTAGCCAACATTTCAAAATAAAATTTTTGTGCTGTGAATAACTTCCGGCGATAGTTTAAATTTCAATGTCAATGGCGATGGCTATGAAAAATACCTTATAACAGTTTGGTTTTCTTGTATTTAATTAAACGATCCGCCTTGGGCGAATCTTGCGGTCACCTACAGAAAAGTCATTTGCTCAAGTGACAAAAAGGCTGAAAATTAGGCGCTAATCTAAATGGCTGCAAGTTTGTTATAGATTATAAACAACTTAAAAATTTTTCAAAATGACACCATCCATTATGATTGTTTCTTTCCTCTTTTTGGGGATAAGTATGTTGGTTTCTATGGTCCTTAAGGGCAAGTTTACGAGGTACAGCAAAGTGCCCCTCAGAAATGGCTTGACAGGAAAGGAGATAGCGGAGAAAATGCTGAGAGAGAACGGGATATATGATGTAAAAGTAATTTCTGTAGATGGCTTTTTGTCAGACCATTATAATCCTGTCAATAAAACCGTTAACCTCAGTCCCGATGTTTATAACGGCACAAGTGTAGCTGCCGCAGCCGTCTCTGCTCATGAATGCGGCCATGCTGTGCAACATGCTACGGCTTATCAATGGCTCACCATGAGGAGCAAAATGGTTCCGGCAGTCCAAATCAGTTCTAACCTTGTAAACTGGATTTTATTGGTAGGTGTAATTATGGCGGCCTCGGGTGGTAATACCACCGTTTTGTTGGTCGGTATTATTCTAATGGCTATAACAGTTTTGTTCTCCTTAATTACATTGCCGGTGGAATTTGATGCCAGCCGGAGAGCTTTAGCCTGGCTTAACCAAACCAATGCAACGACAGCGGATGAATATCCTAAAGCCAAAGATGCTTTAAAATGGGCGGCAATGACTTATGTGGTAGCAGCTCTTGCTGCAGTAGTAACCTTAGTTCAATATATTATGCTTTATTTGGGGAGCAGAGATAGAGAATAAAGAAAATTGGAATTTGGATTAAAGAGGATGCGGTAGCATCCTTTTTTGTTTTTGTGACAATGAGCAAGCTTGGATGATTTATTTCTGGGTCTGGGGCATGAAAAAGCAGCATCTAATCATATTGTCTTGTCATAACAGCTTATATTTCACTTAAATTAATACCAAATGAGAATTCCAAAACCACTGCTATTGGCGGCGCTATTATTATGCTGCCATTTTTTATGGGCCCAAACCAAGACAATTTCAGGAAAAGTAACCGATGCTAATGGAACTCCACTTGCAGGAGTTTCGGTGATTGTAAAAGGAGCCAGTTCAGGAACGATGACAGGAGTCGATGGTACCTTTTCTTTAAAAGTGCCTGAAAAAGCCTCCGCATTGACTTTTTCTTACTTAGGTTATGATAGTAAAGAGGTTGCCATTACGGGAATCTTCATTGATGTTGCGTTGGTAACCGGCCAAACAAAAAATTTGGACGAGGTAGTTGTTGTTGGTTACGGAACTAAAATAAAGCGAGACATTACCGGGGCTGTCGCAAAAGTTGGAGCTAAGGAGTTAGGTAATACTCCCGTAACAAGCTTCGAAAGTGCAGTTCAGGGTAGGGCTGCTGGCGTTTTTGTAGAACAACAAAATGGTAAACTTGGGCAGGCCATTAAGGTGAGAATACGTGGAGCTTCATCTGTAACTGCGGGCAACGAGCCCTTATACGTTATAGATGGCATTCCTGTCATCACAGCCGATTTGTCAAGTAATGGCGCCACTACAAGTCCCCTTGCAGATATTAATACAAATGATATTGAATCCATTGAAATTTTAAAAGACGCCTCTTCAGCTGCTATTTATGGTTCAAGGGCATCCAATGGAGTTGTGTTAATTACCACTAAAAGAGGTAAAGCAGGAAAATCAAAAATTGACTTTGGTTTTTTCACGGGCCTTCAAAAACCTACCAATAAAATGGAGTTTATGAATGCCGAAGAATTTGTGAAATATACATACCAGGCAGCTGAAGGAGGAGGACGGTATGATTTTGCTAATGGGCTTTCGGGATATAGCACCGAGCAGGAGGCAATCGATGATTACGTTGCGTTCGCCGAAAGCCGGATGAGAAGATATTCTGCAGGAAATGATGATTACAAAACTTACAAGGTTAATACAGATTGGCAGGACGAGGCTTTTCAAAGAGCGCCTATCTCTCAATACGATTTAAGTTTAAGTGGAGGAAATGATAAGACAACATTTTATGTAGGCGGACAATACCTCGATCAAAAAGGCATTATGGTTCGTAATGATCTGAAAAGATATAGCGGAAGGTTAAACCTTGACCATAAGATCAACAATTGGTTAAGTCTTGGCGTCAATCTGGCTCTTATCCGTACTTTAAATAACAGGATTACGAATGATAACGGCTTTGCAACTCCTTTACAGATTGTTGCACTGTCTCCAATTACGCCAATTATCGACCCACGAACCGGAAAATTAAGTGGAGCTTCTGATCCTAACAGGGCGAGCAATCCGGGCGGTCCAAACACTAATTATCCTGTATACTATAATCCCTTGCTAAGTGTGGACGGTGCTTCTTATCTTACTACGGTTAGCAGAAGTTTGGGCAACATTTATGGCCAGGCACAAATACTTAGTGGCCTGATTTTTAGAACGGAGTTTGGTGTAGATCAACTTAGCCAACTGGAAGAAGCTTACTACTCACCAGTTACTGAAAGAAATAATGGTTATCCAAGAGGTGGTGGTTTTACTTCAAACGATATGTTGTTAAACCTCACTACAAACAACTTTTTTAGGTATAATAAATTAATCAACGAAAATCATGATATCGAAGCTACGGTAGGTATGAGTTATCAAAATCAAAATTTGATAAACACTACCGGAACTGCAGAGGCCTTTCCTTCCGAAGCATATAAAAAATTAGCAAGCGCCGCTACAAAATCAGATGCTTCGTCCTCAGAAACTGAGTTTTCGTTTTTGTCCTACTTCGCCAGGGCTAATTATAAGCTAATGGATAAATACCTGCTGAATGTAAGTGGAAGATTTGATGCTTCTTCGAGATTTGGAAAAAACAGTCGGTGGGGATTTTTTCCAGCCATTTCTGCCGGATGGATATTGTCTGAGGAAAATTTCCTGAAAGAGTCTAATCTCATCAGTTTTCTTAAGGTGAAAGGAAGTTATGGATTGACTGGTAATGCTGAAATCGGAAACTTCAGTTCCTTAGGATTATTTTCAGGGGATGCAGCATATGCTGGCACACCCGGTCAACATCCTTCACAGTTGGCCAACCCTGATTTGAAATGGGAAACAACTTCCAGTGTGGATGTCGGCTTTGAAATTGGAATTTTAAATAATAGAATCTCCGCCGAGGTGGATGTATATTCCAGGAAGACCAAAGACTTGTTGTTAAATGTAGAAGTACCGGGCACAACAGGTTTTCTTACGCAAATCAACAATGTCGGCAAGTTGAAAAACAAAGGAATTGAGTTTACTATCAATTCGGATAATGTTGTCACAAAAGATTTCAGGTGGTCCACAAGTCTAAACTTTGGGTTAAATAAAAATAAAATTGAGGACCTGAGCGGTCAGGAGTTAGGCTTAGGTGAGGTTAACAGGGCTCGCGAAGGTGAGGCGTTGGGAGTATTTGTAGCAAGAGAGTTTGCAGGTGCAGATCCCAATAACGGAGACGCCTTATACATTTTGAATACGCCTAAGGCTGATGGTTCTTTGGACAGAAGTACTACCAATGATTATAACCAGGCGGCTGATGTCGTAATTGGGAATCCCAATCCAGATTTTATCTATGGCATGAGAAACACTTTTACTTTTAAGGGACTCGATGCTGAGATATTGCTGCAGGGAGTACAAGGAAATGAAATTTTTAATGGAGGTGGTCAATATATGTCGGCTAGTGGTAGTAATGGTTTTGATAATCAAACAAGAGATCAATTAAATGCCTGGAAAAAGCCGGGAGATATTACAATGGTTCCCGAGGCAAGACAATTTTTAGCTAACGGAACCAATAACTCAAGCCGCTATATTTCGGACGGTTCTTACCTGCGGGTGAAAGCTGTTTCTTTAGGTTATAATCTACCTAAATCTATTTTGAATAAAATCAAGCTTGAGAGAGTTCGTGTGTATGTGAGAGGACAAAACCTCTTCACTATCACGAATTATAAAGGATGGGATCCTGAAGTGAATGCTGACTACCAGGCAAGCAATATTAACCAGGGGGTTGATTTTTATTCAGCTCCACAGGTTAAAGCACTTGTTTTCGGAATCAACATTGGTCTTTAATTAAAATTAATAATCTGATTATGAAAAATATTTTCCGTGTTACAATCATAGCAAGTTTTGTGGCTGTAATGACAACATCTTGCGAAAAGAAATTGGATATTGATCCAACCCAGAGTATCGATGAAAATGAAGCTTTGCTGACCAGTTCGGATGTAGAAGCGGCCCTCGTAGGAGCTTATTCCGATTTGGGCGATGCAGATGTATATGGCGGTTCTTTGTTTGTTAGAAGTGAACTGTTAGGGAACTCATCGGCCACAATAAACTGGTCCGGTACATTTCAAACAATGACCCAGATTTATAATAAGCAAATTCCGGTCGATAATTCTGATGTTACTGATACCTGGACCGACACTTACCAAACCATAAACGATATAAACAATGTATTGGACGCAGTAGATATAGTGCTGCCCAATAAAAAGAATCGTGTAGAAGCTGAAGCAAAGTTTATCAGGGGCTCATTATATTTTGACCTGGTGAGATTATACGCCAAAGCATGGAATGACGGCAATCCTGCCAATAACGATGGCGTTCCGCTTGTACTGGAACCAACAAGGGCACCTTTGGGTGAAGAAGACAAAAAGCCAAGAGCAAAAGTAGCTGAAGTGTATGCACAGGTTATTAAAGATCTTACAGAAGCTGAAGCGCTATTACCTGCTTCCAATGGTTTTTTCGCATCCAAGTATGCGGCTGCGGCTATGCTGTCAAGGGTGTACTTACAAAAAGGAGATTATGCAAATGCAGCCGCCGCTGCCAGCAGGGTGATTGAATCAAACCAATTCGATCTTGCTCCGACTTATGTTGATGCTTTCCCATTTAATTCCAATAATACTAACGAAGTAATCGGAAATACCGAGGAGGACATATTTGCAATGCAGGTTACCAACTCACAGGGAACGAACAGCTTTAACACCTATTTTTCACCCCTCGGCCGTGGAGATATTGATATATCGACTTCTTTCATAGATGAATTTGAACCCAATGATGATCGCCTGTCAATTTATTACGACGATGGTTCGGTCAGGACAGGTAAGTTTGACATGGTATATTCGGCAGTTCATATAATCAGGCTGGCAGAGATGTATTTAACCAGGGCTGAGGCTAATTTTAGGTTGGGTACTGCAGTAGGGGACGCTCCTGTGGATGATATCAATACAATAAGGGATAGAGTGAATTTAAGTCCATATGCTGCTGGCGATCTGACGTTAGCACTTATCCTTAAGGAAAGAAAACTGGAACTAGCCTTTGAAGGATTTACTTTAGGTGATATAAAGCGTACACAGGGAAGTGTTGGTCCGCTTGCCTGGAACTCACCAAAATTGGTGTTCCCAATTCCTGACAGGGAGCGGAAAGTAAATTCTAATCTTACTCAAAACGAGGGCTATTGATTAATGTAATCTATTGTACTGTTTTTTAGATACGACGAGGTGAAAAGCAATTGAATGATTCAAGTTCAAGCTTTTCACCTTTCTTTTTTTCATTACTTCGCTAAAATCTTTTTGCATGAGTAGAAAAATGATCTTGTTCCCTCTTCTTCTGTTAGTGATCTGTTCTTTTGCCCAACTGAAATCTCCCGAAGAATTTCTCGGTTATAAGATTGGCTCAAGGTATACTCCGCATTGGAAGTTAGTAAGCTATTTTCAACATGTGGCTCAATCAATGCCTTCTTTAGTAAAGATGCAGCAGTATGGTGAAACCAATGAACACAGACCCTTATACCTGGCATTTATTTCAACCGAAGAAAATATTTCTAACCTCGAAAATATTCGAATCAACAATCTCCGCCTCGCAGGACTTGGAAAGGATAAGGCGGCTCCAAATGAAAACAGTCCTACCATAGTATGGCTTAGTTATAATGTACATGGCAATGAAACCTCATCGTCAGAAGCATCCATGTTGACGTTATTTTCATTAGTTGATCCTAAAAACGCACAAACAAAAAACTGGCTCAGGAATACGCTTGTCATTATTGATCCTTGTGTAAACCCCGACGGAAGGGATCGCTATGTTAATTGGTTTAATTCAGTAGTAGGTACAAGCTACAATCCAAGACTCGATGCCCGTGAACACCGGGAACCGTGGCCGGGTGGCAGAACGAATCATTACAATTTTGATCTGAACAGGGATTGGGCATGGCAAACACAAACGGAAAGTAAACAACGGATGGCGGTATACAATCAATGGTTACCCCAGGTTCATGTCGACTATCATGAGCAGGGAATCAATCAGCCTTACTATTTTGCTCCTGCGGCACAACCATATCACGAGGCTATTACGCAATGGCAACGGGACTTCCAGGCAACTATTGGCAGAAACCACGCAAAATATTTTGATCAGCATGGCTGGCTTTATTTTACCAAAGAAATATTTGATCTCTTCTATCCTTCTTACGGCGATACGTATCCTGTTTATAATGGAGCCATAGGAATGACTTATGAACAAGGCGGCGGTGGCGCCGGGGGCTTAGGCGTCGATACCGATGAAGGAGATACCCTGACATTATACGACAGGGCGATACACCATTATACCACATCGCTTAGTACAATTGAAATTGCTTCTCAAAATGCTTCGGCATTGGTAAAGGAGTTCAGAAAGTTTTTTAATAATGGCGTAGCCGGCTTGGTTGGCGATTATAAAACCTATGTAATCAAAAATAATCCCGGTGACGCAGAGAGGGTCAAGGCACTGCAGGAATTATTGGATAAAAATGATATCCAATATGGCAGCGGCAGCGGAAATGGAAGGGGGTATAACTATCACACGGGTAAAGATGAATTCTTTAGTATTTCCTCCGGCGATATTGTGATTAGTGCCCTGCAACCGAAAGCCACGATGGTAAAGGTATTATTTGAGCCACAATCAAAATTGGTTGACTCTGTTACCTATGATATTACTGCCTGGTCATTACCTTATGTATATGGCCTGACGACTTATGCCAGCAAGGAAAAAATCAACGTAGCCGGACCTTATAAAAAAGAAGAGTTACAAAATAGCAACGCAGATGCTTATGGATACATAATAAGATGGCAGGGAATGTCTTCGGCAAAGGCAACTGCACAGTTATTAAAGCAGGGAATCAAGGTTCGGTTTGCTGAAATGCCATTTGAAATCAACGGTCAGCAATTTGGCCGCGGCTCAATCATCATTTTGAAAAAAGGAAATGATAAATGGGGTGCAGGCTTGTGGACGATGGTGAGTAAAGTTTGTAATGAGAGTGGAGTTAAGATGAGTCCCGTCACTTCCGGGATGGTGGACAAAGGATTTGATTTCGGCAGCTCAAAAGTTCATCCTGTTAAAGCGCCAAAAGTAGCGATGTTAACAGGAGAAGGTGTAGGATCAAATGCGGCAGGAGAAGTTTGGTTTTTCTTTGAGCAGCAACTGGATTATCCCATCACGTTAATCAATGCTAATGATTTTAACCGCACTGACTGGAACAAGATCGATGTATTAATAATGCCTGACGGCAACTATCGTTTTCTAAATGAGAAGTCATCCTCAGAACAATTTGCACAATGGATACGGAACGGCGGCCGGGTAGTAGCATTGGAAAATGCCGTATTACAACTATCAAAACAAGATTGGAGTGTTATGCATCTAAAAAAAGATGATGATAAAGACACTGCCGCCAAAAAAGATCCCTATAAGTTGCTCACTACTTTTGAAAACCGGGAAAGAGACGGACTTCCGGCATCAACACCCGGCTCAATTTACAAGGTAGAGATTGATAATACACACCCGTTGATGTATGGCTACCCCAATTATTATCATACATTGAAAATGGATACAAACGTGTATGATTTTATTAAAGAAAATGGCTGGAATACAGGTGTAATTAAAAAAACAAACCAGGTCGCTGGGTTCGTAGGGTACAAGCTGAAGGATAAATTGAAAGACGGATTGCTTTTCGGCGTACAGGACATGGGAAGAGGGGCCGTTTCTTATTTAGCCGACAATGTTCTTTTTCGAAATTTCTGGGAAAACGGAAAGCTGATGTTTTGCAATGCAGTGTTTTTTGTGGGACAGTAGAAGTTGCGGTTTATGATAACGATACAGGCCATCACTTATCGTTATCAAATCTATAGAATACTTCGAAAGTCTCTCCGCCTGCGGCGGAAGATTTAGAGGGGCTTAAAGTTTTATCTCCTCATCACGCTGGTCAAAAAATTTGTATTCAGTAAGATGATAATTGGTATCAGCTTCTACTCTTGTTTTTTGTCCAAATTTCTTTTTCCATGCCGCCATCTTCGTTTTCCAGGGCCATCCTTTGGTGAGATAAGCGTACATGATGGGGTTCACCACCAGTTTCAGATTCTTATGCTGATGAGTAATGAGATAATTCAGATTTTTTTCAATCTCATCTTCGAGTAACAAGGTGGAAGATATTTTACCGGTGCCATTACAACTGGGGCAGACTTCCTGTGTATTGATATTCACCTCCGGTTTCATCCGCTGGCGGGTAATCTGCATGATGCCGAATTTGGAAATAGGAAGTACTGCATGTTTCGCTCTGTCAGGCTCCATGAACTCTTCCATTTTTTCTACCAGCTTCCGTTTATTTTCCGGCAGCTTCATATCTATAAAGTCTGCCACGATGATGCCTCCCAGGTCTCGAAGACGTAATTGGCGGGCAATTTCTTCAGCAGCTTCAAGGTTTGTTTCCAGGGCATTTTGTTCCTGGTTATTGCTTACGCTTTTGTACCCGCTGTTCACATCGATAACATGCAATGCCTCCGTGTGCTCGATTATGAGGTAAGCACCGCTGTTCATGTTCACAGTCTTACCAAACGATGATTTCACCTGCTTGGTTATACCAAATGAATCAAATATGGGAGAACCATTTTGGTAATACGAAACGATATCGGCTTTTTCAGGAGCTATACGCTGGATATAATTCTTTGTGTCGGTGAAAATAGTGCGGTCGTTTACCACTATGCGGTTGAAATCAGCGTTAAGCAGATCCCTGAGGATGCTATTTGTTTTTGTTTGCTCGCTTAATATTTTAGCCGGTGCGGCAGCTCCTTTCAGGTTTCGCTGAATAGTCTTCCACATTTCTACCAATTCAGAAAGGTCTTCATGCAGCTCGGCAGTATTCTTTCCTTCAGCAGCAGTGCGAACGATAACACCAAAATTTTTAGGTTTGATGGCTTCAACTATTTTCTGCAGTCTTTTTCTTTCTTCGGAAGAGTGTATCTTACGGGAAACGGCTACAATATTGTTGAAGGGGGTGATCACGACAAAACGTCCCGGCAGAGATATTTCACAACTTAACCTTGGCCCTTTGGCTGCTATCGGTTCTTTCAGGATCTGAACGAGGATATTCGGCTTTCCGCCCAACACTTCGTTGATCTTTCCTGTTTTGATGATCTCCGGTTCTATTTCAAACTTGCCAAAATCAAGACCATTTTCACTTTTATCGTTCATGGTCTGCGCCGTGAACTTCAGCAATGATTTGGCATAGGGGCTGAGATCAGTATAGTGAAGGAACGCATCTTTTTCAAAGCCTACTTCTACAAATGCGGCATTTAGGCCAGGGATGAGCTTTTTTACCTTTCCAAGATAAAGGTCTCCCACGGCAAAACGGGCATCGCTTTTTTCGCTATGCAATTCCACCAACTTCCGATCCTCCAGCAAAGCAATTTCAACGCCTTGAGGAGCAGCATTAATAATGAGTTCTTTGTTCATTACAGCTTACATAAATGAATGTCCTTAGTGCTGTAAACCCGGTTGCCAGTAATCCGTACATTGATTGCGGTGGGATAAAGTTGCAGCAAATTGGCGGGGATGCAAACTAATACGGGCGGCAAAACAACCAGTCAACTGAAACTGGACTGTCCCGTCAGCAACGGGACAGCACAGTTCTGTACTAAGAAAAGAAAGAATTATTTCCTCTTCTTATGACGGTTTTTTCTCAGTCTTTTTTTACGCTTGTGCGTCGCAATTTTATGACGCTTTCTTTTCTTACCACAAGGCATACTCAAATAATTTTTTAAAACTTGTTATATAATACATTTAAAGTTTAGGCCTAAAGCTGGATTCCCACATCAACACTTCAAACTTGTAAACTATTAAACCATAAACTTATTTACCCAATTCAGTAATTCGTTTTTCTATCTCTGTCCTCACATCCGGCCGGGGGATGTATAGCAGACTTTTTTTATACCAGTCTGCTGCGATTTTCTTATCACCCTTTCTTTCATATACTTCAGCCAGCATCAATATCGCTTCAATATTATCGGGTTGAAGCCGGTGTACAGTTGATAAACGATTGATTGCTTTGTCTATTTGCCCGGAAAGGATAGAGCCTTTCACCAAAGTCATCTGGGCATAAATATTTGTGCTGTCTTTATTGACTACCTCCATTATTTTGCCTAATCCCTCCATAGGGTTAGTGGAAATATTTCCAAAAAGATAGCAGGCTCCCAGGCCAACTTTGGATGAATCATTATCCGGGTTAATCTTCAAAGATCTCTCAAACAAATCTTTAGCTTGTTCTGCTTCCCATTTTATAAGACCAGGATTTTGCTCCTGTTGCAGATTATCTAAAAACAAGTGGGCAGCAAAGGTGAGGGTTTTTTCCGAATTTTCCAATCTTGCAGCTTCTGCCTCATACCATGCGTAGGGAGCAAACAGGCGCATAGAATCGCCCCAAAAATGAGAAAGCTGGTGATATACTTTTAATTGTTGGTCTTTTACATCTCCTCTCGAAATGGAATTTTCCAGCATGCTAAGATGGGTGATCTGTGCTGGATTAAGTTGTTTTTTGGCAAGAGTAAGAATGGAGTCAATAGAAATAGCGGCCTGATTACCATGATCATGACCGTCATTCTCAGTATGCGTTGCCGCAACAATATTTTTTTTGTTGGGAGTAGTTCTGCCAAATAAAAAAATGCCAATAACTAATAATATGGCGATGCCAATTGTAATCCACTGCGGTTTCTTCACTTGCTATAATTTGGAGAGCAAAGTTACCGTTGGGATGATTAACAATGCCAATAAAATTGATTTGAAGCAGGTAAAATATTCTTAAATAAAGAATTAAATATCTTCACCCGGCCCTTGATCTGGCTTGGCTTCTTTTAATTTCTTTACTTCGGCAACAAATTCCTTGGCAGGTTTAAATGCAGGGATGTAATGCTCAGGAATATGAACTGCAATATTCTTTTTAATGTTGCGGCCGATCTTTGCAGCTCTTTTTTTGGTGATAAAACTACCGAAGCCACGGATATAAATATTTTCTCCGGCAGACAAAGTGTCTTTTACTTCTTTAAACATGGTTTCGAGTGTAACTAACACATCTACTTTGGGGATTCCAGTCTTTTCTGATATTTGGTTTACGAGGTCGGCTTTTCTCATTTTTATGAGGTTTAAGTAGTTTGTAATGCCAATTTAAGACAAAAAATGATGATAGTCAAAGGGATAGCCTTATTTTTTTACAACAAATTCAAAGCCATGTTTCCAAAAATGGCAAATAATTAAAATTTATATCTGATTAGAAAGGTGAAAAAAATCGATAAAAAGGCCGACAACGTTGATTTTTCCCGGCTTCTTTTAAACTGGAATAAGCTTGCAAACAAACGGGAAATGCCATGGAAAGGAGAGAAGGATCCTTATAAAATTTGGCTAAGTGAGATCATTCTGCAACAG
This sequence comes from Terrimonas pollutisoli, assembly GCF_029360765.1. Classification (GTDB taxonomy): domain Bacteria; phylum Bacteroidota; class Bacteroidia; order Chitinophagales; family Chitinophagaceae; genus Terrimonas_B; species Terrimonas_B pollutisoli. The sequence goes on from NZ_JARKNA010000020.1 coordinate 85,169, forward strand.
ACAAGGGTAGAGCAAGGATTGAATTACTATCACCGTTTCATTAAAGCGTTTCCCGATGTTCATCAACTTGCCAAAGCCCCTGACGCTAAGGTATTTAAGCTTTGGGAAGGGCTGGGTTATTATACCCGGTGCAGGAATTTGATCGCTACGGCCCGTTATATTTCCAAAGAATTGAACGGGGAGTTTCCGGCTGCCTATGAAGAAATAAAGGCATTGAAAGGAATTGGCCCCTACACTGCTGCTGCCATTTCATCGTTTGCCTTCAACCTGCCATATGCAGTAGTAGATGGTAATGTTTTCAGGGTGTTGTCAAGAGTATATGGCATCGGGATTCCCATCGATTCTGCGGAGGGGAAGAAATATTTTACCCGGTTGGCTAATGAAAAGCTCGATAAGGTTCAGCCGGGAGTTTATAACCAGGCCATCATGGACTTTGGCGCCATTGTTTGCAAACCGGCATTGCCGCTTTGTGGAGATTGTATTTTTAATAAAACCTGTTTTGCTTTTACTCACGATAAAATCAGCGAGCTGCCGGTAAAGGAAAAAAAGATTACCATAAAGAAGAGATGGTTTTATTACCTGGTATTGGAGCATGAAGGAAAAGTGGCTATTCAGCAAAGGATGCAAAAAGATATTTGGCAACACCTGTATGAATACCCAATGAAGGAGACGATCAAAGAAGCTGACACAAAAAAAATACTGGAACAGGCGGAAAAAAGCGGCTGGCTACAAAAAGGCAAGTACGAAGTGGTTGCTGTCTCACCACTTTTCAAACAGCAGCTTTCACACCAGCTCATAGCAGGACAGTTTATTCAGATCAAATTGAAGAAGTCTGTAAACAATGATTGGTTATGGGTATCGAAAAATCAATTGAAGAAATATGCTTTTCCGAAGTTTATAAATCAATATCTTGATAATAAGGGGATGCAGAATTTGTTTTAAGTAAAAATATTGTTGTTGCCAGTTTCAGTATTTTATGGCATCACCTGTTGCGGCGCTCCATTCATCGTTCTGTTCTTTGCTGAGTTTATTGAAGTATCACCGATAGTGTCGCTGTTTACCCAAACACCGTGCTTGTTGAAGTGGAAGGGTCGCTCCCATATTCATGCTGTTTTCAGGGCATCATTTTTTGATGCTTCCTTTTGGTTTCTGGACTGATGATTGAGAAAAGTCAATATTTACTCATTAATCAACTGCACTACAGTCTTTTCCCGCATTTTAGTTTTATCTTACAATTTAGCTGCCTTATCCCGCCATGAACGACATTCAAACCTTATCTCATGGGCTGCTTATTTGGGAAGATGCCCTTCCACCTGGTTTCGCTGGCATTCGTATTCCGGGCGCCAGTCTCTTATCTGCAAGAGGTGAGTTCGGATCATTGTGCGTTCAGCACAGTCGCATTGGTAGCCAGCTCATAGGTTTCATTTTCAAAATCAATAGAAGCCCCTGCAGAAACGATTTTGAAATGTGTGCTGCCACCCGGCGCTGCTATCATATTGCTGGGAATAAAGGATGGAATGGAAACACTCAGTTCACCGGTCACCCGGTTGATGCTGCTGGTATAAGGAGCATACAGGGTAGTTCCCAATTTGCCATTCACATTAAATTCAAATCCTTCCAGCAACTCAGCTTCTCCATCTATCACATTTCGCAGCCCTCTTTCATTCACTGCGTCTGCCTGTATCACCTTCATCATTTCACGGGTGAGTCGCGACACCATTCTGCTGTCGGCCGTGTTTTGAAGCAATGATCGCAGAGCATTACGTAATACCTTACCGGCAGCGCCGGCCCTGCCAAATTCAGCCCCGTTTTCACGGGTGCGTTGAAAAGCGGGGTCGTTGGCAATGCGGTTCGCATCAATACCTCCCTTTTCCCTCGCCAGGTAACCATCACCCGATTTGTAAAAGGTGATATTACCAATCGTTCCTTTTAATGGGATAATCCCTTTTTGTTGTGCCATGATTTAAAAATTGAAATCAATAAAAACAGAATGTTTGACAGGCACATTCCGGTTAAGCCTTATCATGATGTTTGCAATTGCACAACAAGAATACAATGCAGCAGGGGCCGCTAAAAATCAACCGGCCATAATGGCCAATAAGGCCGATTAATCGCAACGGGGCCATCTTCACCCGGTATGTCCATTATGGCCATTTTGGCCGCAATGATAAACCGTCATTGTAAGCATAGTGGTCGTCATTGCGAGCCAAAGGCGAAGCAAACTGAACTCAAAGCCCACTCAAAGGCAGGGATAAAGCGACTGCGAATACTATTTAGCGTTGTCCTCTCTTATAAGGCTTACAGCGTTTAGAGATAATGGTATCCGGTAATTATTGCTTTAATCTTAGTGGATGATTTTAATATGATTATTGAAAAAATAAATACTCCGTTGAAAAAAGGGATTTTATCACCGTGAAAAAACGGCAATAAATACCGTTAAAAAACATTTGTCTTGTTGAGAACCAACCCTCATCTTCGCTTTGCTTTTATTGAGAATTGTATTCGGATGATTTCTTCAGCCTGAAGAATTACCACTTCGTGGTATTGTTCGGCAAAAAGAAAAGAGCCACCTACGAACCACAGCCAGGACTAATGAACTTAAGACGAACCTTATTGCTCATAGGAGCAATAGTATTAACCATCTGTATCCACGCACAATCTGCTTCACAAGCGCAGGAGGATACGCTTCATTCGCCGAAGCTCCCATCAAAATACCTCGACAACATTTCCTCCAAAGCAACTTCCTTAGAACAAAAACTGGATAAGAAAACAACCAAGGCCTTACGGCAATTACAAAAGCAGGAAGACCGTATAAAAAATAAACTTGCCAGAAAGGATTCCCTTAAAGCGGCGGCAGTATTCGGCAATGCACAGCAACAATACGACCAACTGGAACAGAAGTTGTCTGCTAAGACTTCTTTGCAACAATACATTCCCTCCCTCGATACACTCAACACCTCGTTGAAGTTTTTGCAGCAGAACCCTCAGTTATTATCATCCGGTAAAGACGTACAACAAAAATTACAGCATGCAACCGGTAAAGTGCAGGCACTGCAAGCGCAACTACAAAATGCGGAGGAGGTAAAAAAGTTTTTAAAAGAACGCCGACAATACCTCAAAGATCAGTTGGTTAATCTTGGCTTTGCGAAAGAGCTAAAAAAGATAAACAAACAAGTTTACTATTATAGTGCGCAGGTCAGTGAGTACAAATCATTATTAAAGGATCGCAAGAGAGCGGAAAAGAAGGCCCTGGAACTGCTTAGTAAGACAAAGCTGTTTCAAAACTTCATGCGAAAGAATAGCATGCTGGCCTCCTTGTTTCGCCTGCCCGGTGATCCGGCAGACCCCGTTTCACAACAAATCAGCTTTGCGGGATTACAAACACGGTCACAGGTAAGTGGAATGATCCAACAACAAATCGCCGCGGGTGGTCCCAATGCACAACAACAACTGCAACAAAACCTGCAGGGGGCACAGTCGCAGCTGAATGAATTAAAAAATAAGTTGAATAAAATGGGTAGTAGCAGTAGTGAGGATATTCTACCCGATGGATTCAAACCCAACAATCAGAAAATCAAAAACTTTTTTCAGCGCATTGAATTAGGTACAAATATTCAATCGCAAAAAGCTAACGGTTATTTTCCGACGACAAGTGATGTAGGATTATCGTTGGGTTACAAGCTCAACGATAAATCAATTATAGGCATTGGAGGAAGTTACAAGCTTGGTTGGGGGCAGAATATCCGCCATATCAATATTACGCACCAGGGAGTGGGATTGAGAAGCTTTGCGGATTGGAAAATCAAAGGAAGTTTTTGGCTGAGCGGGGGGTATGAGATGAATTACCGCAGTGAATTCAGGAATGTAGATGAACTAAAGAGTTTAAATGCATGGCAGACTTCAGGGCTTGTGGGGTTGAGCAAGGTAGTATCGCTGAAGACAAAATTTTTTAAGAAAACAAAGTTGCAGTTGTTGTGGGATTTTTTGAGTTATCAACAAATGCCACGCACCCAGCGGCTAAAATTCAGAATCGGATATACATTTTAAGTTTTATGAAAAAATACTTTACCCTTTGTTTATTGTTATTGACAGGTATGATTGCTGTTGCACAGCAAGGAATAAACCTACAGGTATTAACTCCGCCACCACCCGATGTCAGCGCTTTAGGTAAATTTGGATTAGTACCTGTTGATAATTTTACTGGAGTTCCTTCCATTTCTATTCCCGTTTACACGATAAAGGATGGAACACTGGAATTTCCGGTCTCCCTGCAGTATCACGCCGGAGGTATTAAGGTAAAGGAAGAAGCAAGTGAAGTTGGCCTCGGATGGGCTCTTAGCGCAGCAGGATCTATTGTAAGCATTATTAGGGGCCATCCTGATTTCGCAGGAGCACCATACGCTCCTGGGTTCTCGCATTCATATATCTACATGCCGGATCCTCCGGCTGTACAACTGAATACAAAATCACCTTACTATAGTCTGAATGACTGGTATTACCAGTGGAAAAATGATTTACAGGATGTAGGATATTACGAGAACGACACACGGGTAAAAAGCGGTCTTACCCTGATCAAGAATGGGGCGATAAATCAGTACATTAATCATTTTACCTTTGGATATGATGGCCAAGCACCCGATTTTGCATCTGACCTGTATATAATAACAATAGGTAACAAATCATACAAGTTCATTTTTGACAATAATTTCAAACCTGTAGTGTTAGGGGATGGATCATTGAAGATCGAGTTGATTGATTATGACTGGAATTATCCTAACTGGAAGGTGACGGATGAAAGTGGTACTGCATATTATTTTGAACAAAGACAGTTTTACTATTCCAACAATAGCTATCCGGCCAACAGCGGTACTGCCAAAGAGTTGAATACATGGCACCTGACCAGGATAGTATCCCCCACCTATGGTGAAATTACCTTTACATACCTGCATTCAAACCTGGATTTTATCTCGCCTGTGCCCAATATATCCCAAACCTACCTGGTTGGTAATACTTCACCGCATACGCAGCAGTATACGAATATGATAAAGGCACACTATACAATGTACCAGCAATTGAATATTGAGTCTATTCAGTTCAGCTTGGGGAACATGAAGTTTTTTTACGATCCGGTTCGGCTCGATTTAATGGGAGCAAGACGTTTGCAGGCGATCGAAGTGCGGGATAAGAATGACCGGCTGGTGAAAAAGATGATCTTGGACAATAACCATTATTTTACCGCTTCTTCCGGAATGGGGGGAGAGTATCCGAGCTCACTTCTCCCTGGAGAATTTACCTTAGATAAAACGACAAAGCGATTGAGGCTAAATGCAGTGTCGGAAGTGGATGTAGCCGATCCTGCTAAAGAAAAGAAATATACTTTTACCTATAATAATGGACTAAACCTTCCCTCCAAGCTGTCTTACTCAATAGATCACTGGGGTTATTATAATGGTGCCATAAACAGCGAGCTGGTTCCACCAGCTACTTTATCCGTCTCGACCAACCCAGCTATGGAATTTTCAGGCGCTAATAGAAATGCTGATCCTGCATATATGCAGGCGAATACGCTCACTGCCGTGCAATATCCTACAGGAGGAACAACCAACTTTACATACGAAACAAACCAGTTCAAAAGAACCGAAACAGTAATTACCTACCAGGATGAGAGCAGCCAGTTGTACAAGGAAACCGGCTCCGCTACCGTAAATACTTCGGGGTTCGTTGATGCAAACGGGAACTTTACAGTGGCTTCCGATTGGGCTGGAAAGAAGCTTAAAATAGTTTCAATAGTAGCAAGAAATTCGTCTTATCCCCCCGACCCCTATACGCTGGATATTATTGTTAAGAAGAATGGTATTTTTCTGAAAAGAATTCCTGTCTCCACTGTTATCGGTACAAGTATGGATACTGATGAATCTATTATTCTTGAAACCGGGAATTATAACATTTCTTATGATGCGGCCACATCTGATTTTTTTAACAGTTGCGAAATCAGGAGAAGCGTATACGTGCTTAAGGCAAGCATGACTTCGGAGCAGGTGCTTAAGACCGTATATTCAGGCGGCCTTAGAATAAGTAAGATCCGGAATATTGACCCGTTGAGCGGCAACGTTAATACGAAAACATATACCTATTCAAATGGCACTGAAGATGATCTTCCAGTTTATGAATCAGCGGAAGGGTATGATACATGGGTTGACTATGTTGAGGGGCAAATTGATTTAAATTGGAATTATTTCCGATACCGCTATGGGCAATCTATCTATCCATTTTCAGACGGGAGAAACGCCCCCTATTTCGGATACGAGAAGGTAGAAGTAAGGGACGTTGACAATAATAATAACGCCAATGGGTTAAGTGAATATAATTACAGCACTACCGGGAGTATTAATATTAATACGATGGCAAGGTTTAATACTGTCTTTGATCATTCTAGAATTATAAATCCCATTATGACGCCCATCCCGGATATTCCTATGGGAAGCAGGGGTAAATTGAACTTAGAGAAGCACTATAAGCTGGTAAATGGAACAACCCTACCGGTATCATCCACCACTTATTATTATACCAGGGACAACTCCACCACGGTGTGGCAAATGTTGTTTAATCAGGGATTAAGCGAAATTCTAGCAGCGAGTGCATGGAATTTAGAGCAGGAGTTCAAAATCGATGCGCATCATTTTTCAATTCCTGTGCTTCGCAATATGCTTCGTCGTAAAGAGTATAGTGAATATGATGCGTCAGGAAATGTAAGCATCAGCCAATTTGAGGACTATACTTATGACAATGTAAACGGACATTACCAGCTCATTAAAAAAAGTACACAAAACTCCAAAGGAGAAACGCTTAATACCTATTACAAATATCCGCAAGACTTTGGCGATCTCACATCAGTGTCAAACCTCGACCAAGAATCACAGGGGCTCCGACTTTTGCAGCAAACGCATGTTGTTGCTCCCATTGAAATATACAATGAGCGGGTCAATACAAGCAATGCAAAAAAATATTTGGGCGGCCAGATAAATATATTTAATACTGATTTACCAACTATAAAACAAATTCTCGCACTGGAAACAGCAGCGCCTTTGACTACTTTTTCACCTTCCGCAGTGAATAATGGTGCATTTAACAAGAACAGTTTGTATACAAGCCGTATCAGGTTTACTAAATATGATGCTAATGGTAGATTAGTTGAGCAACAAAAGGAAAACGATGTCAAGCATACCTATCTATGGGGATATAATGGTGCCTACCCGGTAGCAGAAGTGATTGGAGTTGACTATGCCAATGTAATTGCAACACCTGGGTTGAATCTTACGGTTATCCAATCATCTGCCACTACTGATGCGAACATGCGTGCAGAATTAAACAAGATCAGAGCCACATATCCTTCTGCCTTGGTCATCACTTATACTTATCAGCCGTTAGTCGGTATGACCAGTCAAACCGATGCCAATAATCGCATTACTTATTATGAGTATGATGGCTTTGGCCGTTTAAAGCTGATTAAGGACATGTATGGCAATATCATCAAAACCATGGATTACAAGTACAAAACCAATTAAGCTGCACCCCATGAATTATACGAACCAAACCCTGCATCAAAGACTGGTGCTGTCTGCCTGCATAAAACCAGCCTTGATAAGGATTATTGCTGTACTGCTTCTGGCTGTTAGTTTTGTGATGAGTGTACAAGGCCAAAGCGACACAACAGAAAAAAGAGTTGTAGTAGATAAGTCGAAAAATAAAAATACAGCTAAAACACAGGAGCAGCAACAGGCTCAGGCTATGTTATTGCCGCCCCCCGATGGGTGTACTCTTAATGGCCTTACTTCGGTTACAGGTGGTAACACCTATACTTATCTTCTAATTTGTAGCGAGGGACAAATAGCCGATTACTGGGGCGTAACAGGTGGAACGATCATTGACGTTTACAGCGATGAGATTACGATTCAATGGTGCAGTACCGGTTGTGGAAGCGGATCAGTAAGTGCGTATTCGGATGCAACCGGGTTATTAGTTACAAAGAATGTTACCATCAGCTCGCCTCCCGGTCTAAGTGGTGGAACAATCAGTAATAGTTCACAAAGCATTAGCTATAATGCCACACCTGCACAACTTAATGCATCAGTAGCCACAGGTGGCAGTTGCAGCGGCGCTTATTCTTATCAATGGCAAAAAGCCGCAGTAATAGATGACCCATATACAGATATTGCTGGGGCCACGGGTCAGAACTATCAACCGCCCGCCCTCACCACTACCACGTATTACCGCAGAAAAGTGACCTGTAGCAGCTCCACTGCTTATACCAATATTGCAACTATTACAGTAACAATACCTCCATTAAGCGGCGGTAATATCACCAGCGGTAACCAGACAATTACTTATAATACGATTCCGGCTACCATTACTGCATCAGTAGCCACAAATGGTAATTGCGGCACCAGTTATGTTTACCAGTGGCAATCTTCAACAGATAACATAACCTTTACCGATGAAGCAGGAGCCACAGGGCAAAACTTTTCTTTCAGCACCGCTCAAACACAAACAAAATATTACCGGCGTAGAACCACCTGCAGCAGTGAAACAGCCTACACGGGAGTTGTAACCATCACCGTTGCCGCCGCATTGAATGGGGGCGCTATCACCAGCAGCAATCAGACGATTACGTATAATACCACTCCTGCTATAATTAATGCATCGGCAGCATCAGGAGGTAACTGTGGTAGCAGCTACAGTTATCAATGGCAGTCATCCACAGATAATGTAAACTTTACGGACATCGGGGGAGCCACGGCGCAAAATCTTTCCTTCAGCAGCGCAGAGACCCAAACAAAATACTATCGCAGAAAAACAACCTGCGGTATCGAGACCCAATACACCGGCAGTATAACCGTAACTGTAGCTGCCCAGTTAAATGGTGGCAGCATCACCAGCGCCAATCAAACTATTACCTATAATTCCATACCTGCTACAGTTATAGCATCGGTGGCAACAAACGGCAACTGCGGCACCAGCTATGCTTACCAGTGGCAGTCATCAACTGATAATATAACTTTTACCAATATCAGTGGTGCCACAGCACAGAACCTTGCCTTTACTGTTGCGCAAACACAAACAAAATATTATCGTAGAAAGACGACCTGCAGTAGTGAAACACAATATACCGGGACTATCACTATAACAGTGGCTGCGCAATTAAATGGCGGTAGTATTACAAGTACGGATCAGTCGGTTGCCTATAATGGCGTGCCGACAGTTATTAACGCCACTGTTGCATCGGGCGGTAATTGCTCGGGCAGCTACACCTATCAATGGCAAAGCTCCACCAATAATATAACCTATAGCAATATATCAGGCGCTACCGCCCAAAACTTGACATTAACCGCCCAGACGCAGACAAAATATTATCGCCGCAGAACAATCTGCAGCAGTGAAACACAATACACCGGCACGGTGCAGGTGATTGTTGCCTTTAATGCGGGTTGTTTAAACGGTTCGCAATCCATACAGCCGGGCGGAGCCGTAGCGGCATTTACGATCAGTAGTCTTGGCGGTGGAACCTGCCAGGCCACCTATACCTACCAGTGGGAACAATCTGGTGATGAGATGAGCTGGGCGGTTATTAGCGGAGCTACCGGCAGCACTTATACGCCAGCTTCGCCTGCAAAAACTACCTACTACCGGGTGAAAATAAGCTGCGCCACAGAAAACGGCTATACCAACCCGGTTTCCATAAAAGTAAAGACCGCTGTTACTACCATCGTTCCTGATGGTTCCGCAGCGGGCAGTTCGCAAACAGCGGTAGCCATGCCATCCTATGCTGCTGGCACCGATGCCAATAATATGAACTATGTGCGGGTAAGGACTTTTGTAAAACCTGCTATTACGGATATTGCTACTGCCAATGCACAAACCGATAAATATGACGTAAGCCAGGCTACCGAATACTTTGACGGGCTGGGTCGTTCAATACAATCAGTAGAAAAAAGTGCTACCCCTGCGGGTAATGACATGATCAGCACTACCTGGTACGATGAGTACGGCAGGGTGGCCCAAAAATACCTGCCTTATACCGATAACCTGGCTACGGGCAACTTCCGTTTGGATCCGGCAACGCAGCAACCGGTTTTTTATAATAGCTATTTAAATAACACGGAAGGCTTTTATTATTCCAAAACATTGTATGAAGCTTCTCCGCTCAACCGGGTACTGAAAGAAACGGCCCCCGGTAAAAGCTGGACGGGCAATGATCAAGGTGTGCGGGTAGAACAAAGAACCAACCGCAGTTGTGAAGATGTTAGGATATGGACGATCGCTTCAGCCATCGCTTCAGTGCCGCAAATGGCAGGTCTATACAAAGCAGGGGAATTATATGTAACGGTGACTACGGACGAACATGAAAACAAAGTGATTGAATACAAAGACAAAGAAGGACAGGTGATATTAAAGAAAGTGCAGGTGTCCGACATATTGCAGGACGGACACACCGGCTGGCTTTGTACCTATTATGTGTATGATGATCTGAACCAGTTGCGCTATGTGCTACCACCCAAAGCTGTGGAATGGCTGGCATCCAATAGCTGGAATCTTGCGAACACTACCATTCAGAATGAACTTTGCTTCCGTTATGAATATGATGCGAGAAAAAGAATGATCATCAAAAAAGTGCCGGGTGCGGGAGAAGTGTGGATGGTATATGATGCCCGTGACCGCCTGGTGATGACGCAGGATGCAAAGCTAAGGGGACAGGCTACCAAACAGTGGCTGGTGACAGAATATGATCAGCTAAACCGGCCTCTGCGCACCAAGCTTTGGAATGATGCCAATACAAGGGTTTATCATGAACCCCTGGCTTATAGTAGCACCAGCTATCCGGCAGCGACCAGTGGGTATGAATTATTAACAGAGACCTATTATGATGACTACAGCTATGTAGGAGCGAAGAGCTATGATAACAGCTATAATAGCCAGTTGCAGGCGGGCAATAACCGCTATGCAGAAACCAATCCCACGACAAAATCTCAATTGACCCGAGGAATGGTTACCGGCACTAAAACAAAAGTGCTGGGCACGGCTTCCCAATACCTCATTACTTCTACGTTTTATGATGATAAAGGAAGGGTGATCCAGATGCAGGCAGATAATGCCAGCGGCGGCGTGGACATTACCACCAATCAATATGATTTTAGTGGTAAAGTATTAAGCAATGTGCTGCGACACCAGAAAAGTGGTGCCGGTGCATTGACTGTTACCTTACTTACCAAAATGGAGTATGACCATGCGGCCAGGGTGATGAATATAAAAAAGGTCATCAATGGTGGCGCAGAGAAACTGGTGGCGCAAAACAGCTATGACGAACTGGGGCAGTTAAAAACAAAAACACTCTCCCCCACCGGGGGAGCCGGAGGGGGCCCATTGGAAACCCTGGATTATAAATACAATATCCGTGGATGGCTGGCAGGCATTAATCGAGGCTATGCCAATCCCGTCTATACCAGCGAAGCAACAGCGCAGGCCAATCGCTGGTTCGGCATGGAACTGAATTATGATTTTGGTTTTGGGAAAAATCAACTCACCGGCAATATCAGCGGTATTAAATGGAAAAGCAATGGCGATGATGAGCAGCGGGCCTATGGCTTTGACTATGACAATGTGAACCGGCTGCTGAAAGCCGACTTTACACAAAACAACAGCGGCTGGAATACAAGTGCCGGTGTGGACTTCAGTATAAAAATGGGCGATGGCATCAGCGCCACCATTGCCTATGATGCCAACGGTAATATTAAGCGGATGCAGCAATGGGGACTAAAGATTACAGGCAGTGCCCAGGTGGATGATATGGTGTACAGCTACTATGCTAATACCAATAAACTACAGGCTGTAACGGAACAGGGTACAGGAACCACCGATCATAAATTGGGTGACTTTACCGATAAGAACATCACTGCTACCGATTATGGATATGATGTGAATGGCAATATGGTGACTGACCTCAACAAAAAACTGAATGGCACGGCAGCATTAACGGTGACAAGCGGCGGTGCAATTAGCTATAATTACCTGAACCTGCCTCAAACCATCAATGCTAAAAAAGATGATAATACGGTAAAGGGAACGATTACTTACACCTATGATGCAGCGGGTAATAAACTCAAAAAAGTAACGGTTGATAATACGGTGGTGCCTGCTAAAACAACCACAACGGAGTATATCAACGGGTTTATATACGAGAACGACAAGCTGCAATTTACAGCGCAGGAAGAGGGTAGGATAAGAGCCGTTTATGATGCAGCAGGCACGACGCTTACCGGTTTTGTTTTTGATTATTTTATCAAAGATCATTTGGGTAACGTAAGAATGGTATTGACAGAAGAAACAAAACCCGCCTCTGTTTACCAGGCCACCATGGAAACAGCCAGCCGTGCTAATGAGACGCAGTTGTTTACCCAGATACCAGAAACCGAATCGCCAAAACCTGCCGGCTTTGACAGTGATGGCAATAATCAGATGGTAAGTAAACTGTTTAATAGTGGCACTACTGATAAAAGAGTTGGTCCAGGTGTAGTATTAAAAGTAATGGCGGGTGACAAATTTAAAGCGTTAACGCAAGGCTGGTATTTACCCGGTGCTGACCCTGCTACACCGTCGGGAGCCAGCAGTATCGTTAGCAACCTGGTATCTGCTTTTAGTGGCGGAATTCCATCAGGCGCCAGTCACACTGGTACACAGGTCTCCGGTAGTGGTGTGTTAAATGTGCCGGTTGGTGATTTTGTAACCTACCAGGGTACTCAAACTGCAGGAGCAAGGCCAAAGGCTTACCTGAACTGGATAATCTTAGATGATGAACAGTTTAAATTAGTAGCCGGTAATTATGGTACGGTGCAGATACCGGAGATCACGGGCACTATGGGAAAACAGGTGATGCAGGCCAATAATGGTGGGGATATCGAGGTAAAGAAAAACGGGTATCTTTATGTTTATGTCAGCAACGAGAGCCAGGGCAGTGTTTATTTTGATGATATAAGAGTGGAGCATACAAGAGGTTCTTTGATAGAGGAGACTCATTATTATCCGTTCGGGTTGGTTCAACAGGGGATAAGTAGTAAAGCGTTGGCATTTGGTGGTGTTGATAATAAATATAAGTACAACGGTAAGGAAGAACAGCGTAAAGAGTTCAGTGATGGATCAGGATTGGAATGGACGGATTATGGGGCAAGAATGTATGACCCACAAATTGGAAGATGGAATCATATAGACCCTCTCTGTGAGTTATACCGTCGTCATAGTCCTTATGTCTATGCAGTAAACAATCCATTACGTTTTATAGACCCTGATGGAATGAAAGTAATTGAAACAAACGAAGGGACGACTTATACGGAGGAAGACGCTGTTAATGCATTTAAAGCTATGTTTGGAAGCCAAGAGCAAAGTGAAAATGACGAAGATGGTGAAGGCGGTGGCGATGGAGATGATAAGAAGAAAAAGAAAGATGACAAGAAAGCTGATGATAAAAAAGACAATAAAGAAAAATATCAAACTGCTATTGAAACTACCGCTACCACGTTAGGTGCTATGACAACTGCTTCTGATTTGACCATTAAGGGTGCCAATAATTTGCAACAATTAGTAAATAAACTTACTGGAACAAAGTACCAAATTATCAACTTGGGTGAGTATAAATTAATTAAAGGTTTTACTGTTGATGCTTTAGGACGTAGGGTTGCTATTGTCGGTGTGATGCTTTCTGCGGCGGACATTGCTAATAATGGCTTAAACTGGAAAAATGGCACTGATGCAACTATGGGTGGAGTGGCCTTTATTCCTGGAGTAGGTTGGGCGCTTGGGGCTGCCTATTTCCTTGCTGACCCAATTGTTAAAAGTGCTACTGGGAAAGGTATTGGTGAACATGTGGGAGATGCAACAAATAAATCGGTAAACTTTGTTTCATCGCTATGGAATAACCTTGTTTCAGGTTTGGCAAGTTGGGAAACTGCACTTAGAAGAGGTTGGTCATACTAACAGAGAAGTAAAATAAATTTCACTACAATGATATTCTTCGACTTTTTATACTATTTGATTTATAAAATCTATGCAGGCTACAAAGAAAAAGGGGCTGAATCAACTTCAGCTGGGATTATAGGGGGATTTCAAGCAATTAATGTGCTTACTATAATTATGCTGATACAATCCATGGATAAGCAAAAAACAAGGATTAACAACCTTGTAGTTATTGTCTTGTTTATAATTTTTCAAGTCTATACTTATATAAGATATGTATATCGAGAGAATCATTCTGTCAGTGCGATAGAAAGCAAATGGTTAAAAAGGACAGAATCGTCAAGAAAACGAGTAGGATTTTTTCTTTTCCTTTACGGAGCTATAAGTATAGTTAGTTGCTTTGGGTTAGCTATATATATAGGTACCAAAAAGTAACCAACGTTAGTCTAAGCCCCCGTTGAACTTAGTTTGTCCTGCGACGAGAAGTTATAAAAATAAAAAATGCTGAATGTTTATGCGGAGATTCTATCCCTCGTTGTCATTAGTTTGTTCTGCATCGAGAAGTTGAAAAATAAAAAAAATGCTGAATAGACTCGGGCCTCCGTTCGGGTTAGTGATGAGTGGGATATCAAGCAAAGCTGCTGGTGGCACTCAAAATAGATTAAAGTATAATGGCAAGGAAGAACAACGGCAAGAGTTTAGTGATGGAAGTGGTTTAGAGTGGACAGATTACGGAGCAAGAATGTATGATAACCAAATTGGAAGATGGCATACACAAGACCCATTGCAGGAAGATGAATACTGGAGTGAGTTTGACAAAGGGTATAAACAAGAGTTAGAAAATGAAGGATACGAAGCAAGTGAAGATGATATTGAGGCAGGAAGAAAAAATGCGGGCATACTTACAATACTAAGCCCACGAAGTGCAATAACTGCCGAAAATTCTGCGATACATTATAATGAAAGCCCTTATGCTTATGTGGGCAATAATCCTATAAATTTTATTGATCCATTCGGGTTAGACACTGCGAAAGGAAAGTCATTACCTCCTGTAACAGTTACTGGAACGAGAAAGAGCCCTATTAATCCATGGGGACCAGGATTAATACTTTTAGGGCAACCTTTAGACTTTTTGAAACCTAGCGGAGTTGCAGGTTCAAAACCTGGTTCATCTATTGCATCGTGGGGCTTATCAAAAGTGTTTCCTCAAAAAAGTCCATTATTAAAACAAACTACTCGTAAGGTAGTTGCAGTGGTTGCAGGCAAGCAAGCTGCAAAAAAGGTTGGAACTGCTGTAGTAGGTAGATTTTTAGGGCGGTTAGTTCCATATGCCGGTTGGGCATTATTAGGGAAAGATATTTATGATAATAGAAAAGATATAGGCGGGGCAGTAAAGGAATGGGCTGGTGGTACAGATGCAAAATGGATGTATAATGCAGATGGTTCTAAAAAAGAGGAATACATGATAATGAAGTAGATATTTTTTGGTTCTTAATGTATTTATAATTTAAAACTGAAAAAGTGAATAATGAAATTTTTGATAGGTTAAAAAGATTTACAATTAAGCAGGCTGCTGTAACAGAAAAGGAAGTCACAGAAAATGCAGGGCTTGAAAATGATTTAGGCGTTAGTGGTGATGATGCTGTAGAATTTATTATAGCCTTTGGTAAAGAGTTTAATGTAGATGTATCAAAATTTATGGCAGCAGATTATTTTAGTCCTGAAGGTGACTCTATACTACCTGCTTTCATAAGAATGGTTACAGGCAAGAAGCATCCGAAGCAAAAGGAGTTAACAATAAAACATCTTGAAAAAGCAATAATAGCCGGTCGCTTAGATGAGGAAGTAATAAACAGTTAACACCAACTATAACTTATAAAGTGTAATAGTTAGTATTTAATCCGACAGTTGAGGATTTTTTCTTTTCAGTTTTATAGGGTCAGGATATAAAAGTTTAGGCTGCTGGAGTTAAGTTGTTCAGCAGTTTTTGTTTTGCTAAGGTAATAGA
>NZ_JARKNA010000021.1 GCF_029360765.1 Terrimonas pollutisoli
GGCAATTGGGTCATTGTCTAAAAAGTATGGCTGGCGCTTCAGAGTATGTGATAGACTCCTTTCCGGTAGCGGTGTGTGATAATATTCGAATCAGCCGATGCAAATTATTGCGGGGCAAACAATGGAGAGGTAAACAGTGTAGTATGCGCCGGTACTTTTATGGAGTAAAAGTTCCGGTATTGGTCAATTCCTCAGGCATTCCGGTTGAATTTGGATTTGTGCCGGGTTGTGAAAGCGATGTACAGGCTTTGAAAAAACTACCATTGGCAGTGGCGGCAGAGAGCAGGATTTATGGAGATTCCGCCTATACTGATTACCAGATAGAGGATGATATGAAAGAAACTGATTTGATCGAACTGATGATTCAACGTAGAAGCAATTCTAAAAGACCGGATGAGCCCTGGATACGGTTCATTAAAGAACAGATGAGAAAAGGAATAGAAACATCCTTTAGCGAAATAAAGGCGCTATTCCTTAGAAAAATACACGCAGTGACCTTTAAAGGATTCCTGCTCAAACTGGTAATGTTTATTCTGGCTTTTACACTGAATAAGCTTACCAATTAACTAGCAACTTGAATTAATTAATATTTTGAGGTGCTGGACCCGGTGTAAATAATTTAGCTGTCCCGTAGGGACAACAGGTTGGTAACAAAAAAGGGGAAATGATGCCTCTCGTCCCGTAGGGACGGTTGGTGATTCAGAGAAATGTTTTATCTTTTTTAAAATATTTTCTCATGGCCAATACCTATACTCAATTGCATATTCAATTTGTTTTTGCAGTTCAATACAGGGCAGCTCTGATTGATGCTTTATGGAAAGAAAGATTACATCAATATGTAACAGGAATTTTTCAAAAAAACCAACACAAGATGTTACAGATTAACAGCATGCCTGATCATGTGCATGTCCTGATAGGACTTCGTCCGAATCAATCCATTTCCTCATTAATGCAGGTTGTTAAAGCAGAGAGTACAAACTGGATCAACGATAATAAATTGACGAAAGAAAAATTTGCCTGGCAAGGCGGCTACGGTGCATTTTCGTATGCTAAAAGCCAGTTACCCCGGGTAATTTCTTACATTCAAAACCAGGAAATTCATCATAAAAAGCAAACTTTTTTAGATGAATACAGGGCTTTTTTAAAAGCATTTGAGGTGGAATATGACGAACAATATATTTTTAAAGAGCCGATCTGATTTTTATTTTTTTCAACAATCATCACATGACGCCCCTATGGGGCATAAAAACATTACCTGTTTCTTTCTACCAACCGATTGTCCCGCTGGGACAAACAAACGGATCATATTATTCCAGCACCTCGAAATATTAATTACCCCGCACTCATATTTACAAAGGTTCGGTGATAATTCAGGGTTTAAGCCATAAACAGGATTATTTTTATCTTTCACTGAAATCGTTAAGTGTCATGTTCAAATATTTGGTCGTTACCCTATCTGTGACCGTAGTGGTTTTTCTGCAAGCTTGTGTTCCCGGCTCGTACAGCAAAACAAACAAAAGTTATAAGAAACAGGCCAAAGGCTATGCCAAATTGTTGCGTGCATATCCCGTAGAAGATTCAGCCGGTTTGCCTTATGCTACAGAATGGGTCGGTACCACTAATTTCAGTATGCGGCGTCCTAATTATGTAATCATTCACCATACGGCGCAAAACAGTTGTGAGCAAACCTTAAAAACGTTTACATTGACCCGCACCCAGGTAAGTTCTCATTATGTTATTTGCAAAGACGGAACAGTGCATCACATGTTGAATGATTTACTGCGGGCACATCATGCCGGTGTTAGTAAATGGGGTAATGCATCCGACATCAACAGTAGCAGCATCGGTATTGAAATTGACAACAACGGGCTTGAATCATTTACCGATGCGCAGATAAATACTTTACTGGCCCTGTTGCAACGATTGAAAAACGCCTATACTATTCCGATAGCGAATTTTATTGGTCATGCCGATATAGCACCGGGAAGAAAGGTTGATCCCAACCGCAACTTTCCCTGGCAGAAACTGGCAGAGCAGGGTTTTGGCTATTGGTATGATACAACCAATGTGGAAGTGCCTGCTGATTTTAATGCTATGCAGGCATTGCGCATTATTGGTTATGATATCAAAAAAGAAGAAAATGCTATTCAATCGTTCAAATTGCATTTCGTGCAAAATGATTCAACTCAAGTTTTAACTGATAGTGATAAGAAAATATTAGTCGATCTGCAAAAAAAGTATCAATAACGACTTCTTCTATGCATTCTGCGCTTTTTTGCCTGTTATGAGTTAATTTTATCGGATAGTAAATGATTGTCCCACTGAAAATTCTTTTATAGCAACATGGTTGTTCGCCATCTTATTTGACGATAAATAATCTGAATGACAGCAGAACATCAGCGGCTGGCGGTGAATGCCGGTAAAGAAATTCCTTTGGTGCAATGGGGTCCCTACCTGAGCGAACGACAATGGGGTACTGTGCGGGAAGATTACAGCGTATACGGAGATGCCTGGCATTATTTTCCATTTGACCATGCACACTGCCGTGCTTATTTGTGGGGAGAAGATGGCCTCGCAGGTATCTCAGATTTTTTCGGAAATCTTTGTTTTTGTATTGCACTATGGAATGGCAAAGATCCCATATTGAAAGAAAGACTTTTTGGATTAAGTAATCCACAGGGCAATCATGGAGAAGATGTGAAGGAGTTGTATTATTACCTCGATAATCTTCCGACGCATTATTACATGGAGTATTTGTACAAATACCCGCAGCAAGCTTTCCCCTACGATCAATTAAGGCAGGAAAATCAAAAACTGAATAAACAGGAACCTGAGTATGAGATACTGGATACGGGTGTGTTCAACAACAACCAGTATTTCGATGTATTGGTAACATACGCCAAGCAAGGTGCACAGGATATTTTTATAAAAATTGATATTACCAACCGGTACAGCAAGTCTGCGGAGATTCATGTATTGCCTACCTTATGGTTTTACAACCGGTGGGATGGCGGCAGTTTCAGGGAGAAGCCGTCAATTACTTATGTAAATAAAAACACCGTTAGGGCCGATCATGAAAGACTGGGTGATTACTATTTTTATTTTCAATCCACGGAAAAAATTTTTTTTACCGAAAATGAAACCAATACCGAAAAGGTAAGTGGGATGCCTAATGAATCTATTTTCGTTAAAGATGCATTTCACGATGCGATCATCAACGGAAAAAATGTCAAAGAACTTTCTGAAAAACAGGTGGGCACTAAGTTTTCCCCTGTGTATAAAATGCGGGTCGCCGCAGGTGCTACCAAAACAATTTATTGCCGGTTGAACAATAAGTTAATGGATAATCCATTTAGCCGGGGGTTTAAAGATATTTTCTCTACTCGAAAACAGGAAGCCGATGATTTTTATGCGGCGATTTTGCCAAAGGGGATGAGTGAAGATATGGCAAGAATACAAAGGCAGGCCTTAGCTGGTATTTTGTGGAGCAAGCAATATTATCACTTTGACGTAGAGGAGTGGTTGAACAAAACAGATGGCATAACCCCTATTAACAATAACCGCCTTACGGGCCGGAATAATGATTGGACGCACCTGAAAAACCAGGACATCATAATGATGCCTGATAAATGGGAGTATCCCTGGTATGCGGCATGGGACCTGGCTTTTCAATGTATTTCCATGGCTGTGGTTGATCCCACGTTTGCCAAACATCAATTGCTGTTGGTAATGCGTGAATGGTATATGAAACCGGATGGACAATTACCGGCATATGAATGGAACTTCAGTGATGTTAACCCGCCGGTACAGGCATGGGCTGCGATGCAGGTATACAATATTGAAAAAAAGCAAACAGGAAAGGGCGACATTAATTTTTTAAAAAAGGTATTTCAAAAACTGCTGATCAACTTTACGTGGTGGATCAATCGAAAAGACGTAAGAGGTAACAATATCTTTGAAGGCGGCTTCCTGGGTTTGGATAATATCGGAGTTTTTAATCGCAGTTTTCATTTTGCCGGTGAAATGCAGTTGGAACAGGCGGATGGTACAAGCTGGATGGGCACCTATGCACTGGACATGATGGACATGGCAGTGGAAATAGCGATGCAGGATGCCTCGTTTGAAGATACAGCCACCAAGTTTTTTGAGCATTTTGTGTTAATCGCCGAATCGCTTAATCAACATGGTCTTTGGAACGAAGAAGACCGATTTTTCTATGATATATTGTGTGTGACGGGGGCGGCGCCTATTCCGCTGCGGATTCAATCGATTGTAGGTATTACGTCCTTATATGCGGTGTCTACCATCAGCAAAAAAGTTTTAGACCGGCTTATTGATTTCAAAAAGCGTATAACCTGGTTTGAAAACTATCGTAAAAAGAATAAAAAATTTTGGCCCAATGAGGAAAGAAGCAATGACGGTGAAACCTTGTTGTCGTTGATTCCAAAGGAGAGGTTGGTTGATTTACTCAAACCCCTGTTGGATGAAAACGGGTTTTTATCTGACGGAGGAATAAGGGCATTATCCAAATATCACGAAGAGAAACCTTACTCCGTGACGGTGGATGGAATTATCTACAGCATAAAATATGACCCCGGTGATTCAACCTCCGATATGTTTGGCGGCAACTCCAACTGGCGCGGACCCGTGTGGATGCCCATCAACTTCCTTATCATTCAATCCATCCGTAAATACGGTGAGTTCTATGGCGATACGTTGCTCGTCGAGTACCCAACAGGATCGGGCAATAAAATAACTCTTACCCAGGTAGCCAACGAATTGACCAAAAGAGTGATCAGCTTGTTTGAACAAAATGGAGATGGGAAACGTCGTTTATACGGAAAGTATAGCTGGTTTTATGAGCAGCCGGCCAATCAGCACCTGCTTACTTTTTATGAATATTTTCATGGGGACAGTGGCAGAGGATTAGGCGCCAGCCATCAAACGGGTTGGACGGCTTTGGTAGCGGAGCTGATCAGTGAGTATGGCGGCCATAAGCCCATTGAATAATTGAAAATTAATCTCTGAAACAGGAACGGTATGCTCCCGGTGTAATACCTTCTGTTTTTTTGAACAGGCGAACAAAATAATTGACATCACTAAACCCGCATTGCAAACTCACATTGGTGATGCTAATATTTTTATCGGTCAGTAATTGTTTGGCGAGTTTCACCCGTTCTTTATTGATGTATTCCAATGGCGTGATACCAAATTGTTCTTTAAACCAGGCAAAAAACAAATTGCGGCTCATATAAGCACGGCGGCTGAGTTTGTCGACAGCTATCTTTTCCGTCAAATGCTCATGGATATAATGCAACACATAATGAAGCCTGTTTTGATTGTTGTTGTTGCCACTGTCAGCCTTTACTTGTTGCAGGTGCTGGCTTTGTACGAGGCGTATCAGTAGTTCCTTCAGGTTTAGATCTGCAAAAATATTTTTGGCCTTGTCTCCGCTGCTGCAGACCCGCATTAGCTTGTTGATCAAATCTGTTACTTCAGTATCATTGTCAAAATGATATTGATTGAACTGTAGTTTCCATTCATGTTCTTCCGACCGGTCACTATTGTAAAAAGTATTAAGATACTGCAACGTGTTGTTTACATATCGTTCATCAACGGCCAGGGCAATACATTGTGTAGGATTTTCTGCCTGCGCTTCGGGGAAATCGATCACCATAGTTTCATTAGCGGGCACAATAACTGTTTCACCCGGCAAATAATCAAATGAAGGTTTGTCAAAAAGATGCATTACCTTTTTTCCACGCACCATGCTGGTAATGACAAAATCACTGAACGTTAATGGCACACGGTAAGTTTCCTGGTAGCTTTCAAAAATATTCAGTTCGCAATTATTCAGGTTAAAAATACGGCGATTTTCTACCAGCGTTTGCAGGTATTTGGGATGGGTGAGATCAATCTTATTTAAATAATTCCTGGCAGCCACAACCATTTTTTGTAAACTCAATAATAGCTATTCTTTTTAATCTGCCAAATGATTTTGGTACGATCGTGCTACAAATAAGTACAAAATTCACCCGGATTCACCTGATTTTTTTAAAAATTGGATCATTATTTAACGATTAAAACGCTTACATATGAGTACAGCAACAGTTTCAGCCCCTAAATCCAATGTGGCTGCCCGCCCAAAATTTAAAGACAAATACGATCATTATATTAACGGTGAATGGATAGCACCCAATAGCGGTGAATACTTCGATAATATCTCTCCTATCGACGGAAAAGTATTTACAAAAGCAGCCCGCGGCAATGCAAAAGATATTGATAAAGCTATTGATGCGGCACAATCCGCTTTTCAATCATGGGGAAAAACAGCCGCCAGTTATCGCAGTAATATTTTGCTAAAAATAGCGCAGGTACTTGAAGACAATTTAGAGTATCTCGCTGTCGTGGAAACAATTGATAACGGAAAGGCATTGCGGGAAACAAGAGCTGCGGATCTTCCATTGGTGATAGATCATTTCCGGTATTTTGCCGGTGTTATTCGGAGTGAAGAAGGTACGGTAAGTGAGCATGATGAGACTACTGTCAGTATCAACTTGCATGAACCTATCGGCGTAGTAGGACAAATCATCCCATGGAATTTTCCATTATTGATGGCCACCTGGAAAATAGCCCCGGCATTAGCCGCAGGTTGTACAGTTGTAGTAAAACCGGCAGAACAAACACCCACCAGCATCATGGTATTGATGGAACTGATCGGTGATATTTTGCCAAAAGGTGTTTTAAATATCGTGACAGGTTTCGGTCCGGAGGCAGGTAAACCGTTAGCATCATCCCCAAGAGTAAACAAAGTTGCATTTACCGGGGAAACAACAACCGGCAGATTGATCATGCAATATGCATCCGAGAACCTGATACCGGTGACGATGGAACTCGGCGGTAAGAGCCCTAATATTTTCCTTGAATCGGTGGCGGATGCCGATGATGAATTTTTTGATAAGGCTGTAGAAGGCGCCGTGATGTTCGCATTAAACCAGGGTGAGGTTTGTACCTGTCCTTCAAGAATACTGGTACATGAGAAAATCTATGAGAAGTTCATGGATCGGGTGATACAAAGAACGAAGGCGATCAAACTGGGAAATCCTTTGGACGGCTCAGTGATGATGGGCGCACAGGCGTCAGAAGACCAGTATAATAAAATTTTAAGTTACCTGGATATCGGAAAACAGGAAGGAGCGCAGGTACTTTGCGGCGGAGAAGCCTTTCATCAAAACAGTGGGTTAGAGCATGGCTATTACATTAAGCCTACTATATTCAGGGGCCATAACAAGATGCGCATATTTCAGGAAGAGATCTTTGGGCCTGTTACTTCGGTGACGACGTTTAAAACAACCGAAGAAGCTATCGCTATAGCTAATGATACCTTATATGGATTAGGTGCTGGTGTCTGGACAAGAGATGCACATGAAATGTACCAGGTGCCAAGAGCGATACAGGCGGGAAGAGTTTGGGTGAACTGTTACCATGCTTACCCGGCCCATGCTCCTTTTGGTGGCTATAAGAAGTCTGGTTTTGGAAGAGAGACACACAAGATGATGCTCAATCATTACCGCCAAACTAAGAATATGCTTATTTCCTACAATAAACAAAAGCTCGGATTTTTCTAGTTCGCAATGTTAGAGGCAAGCAAAACGGTGGCCCGTAAGCCACCTTTTTTCTTTTAAAAAAGTAAGATGGCTATAAAAAGAATACTGGCGACTGATGCGGCACTTGAATTAATTCAGCGCTTAAAGCAAACGCACGGTCCATTGATGTTTCATCAAAGTGGTGGCTGTTGCGATGGCAGCCAGCCGATGTGCTTTGCCGGGGGCGAATTTAAAGTTGGCGGAAGCGATGTTTGTCTGGGTGAAGTGGATGGCTGTAAATTTTATATGTCCGCCGATCAATTTGAGTATTGGAAACATACACAACTGATCATGGATGTAACACCCGGACGAGGTAGTAGCTTTTCATTGGAGATACCTTTGGGTGTTCGCTTTTTTATCCAGTCTAAATTGTTTACGGAAACTGAACTGGAAGACCTGGAACCTATGCTGGAAAAATAGAGATGCCTTACAGTTTGGCATAACTATTTCTGTCATTTCAAAAAATGATAGTTATGAACAAGGGTATTAAAGCCTTGCTGGCCTTTGTTTTACTGGCAGGCTCTTGCAACAACGAAGGAAAAACCTCTACACAAGTAGAAAAAGATTCTATAACTCCTCCCAACATGATAGCAGAGGATACTCTGTCATCGGGTTGTTATTCTCAAATAGTACAACGTGATACATCTTCTCTACAGTTACAAAAAAAGGGTAGTAGTTTAACCGGTGCTTTATCTTATTCCATTTACCAGAAAGATCGTAATGACGGAACGGTAATGGTAGAGCAGTCAGAAGACATTATAAAGGGATGGTACCTGTTTAAGTCAGAGGGAATAATTTCTGTTCGACAGGTCGCCTGGAAGATAAATGGCGAAGAACTATGGCCTGCCACCGGTGAAGTGACACAAAAAAATGACACGACACTATTTGCTAAACCTGATCAATTGAGATTTGACAGCACCAGGCCTTTTAAAAAAGTTTCCTGTGTTATTTAGGCGCCTAATTCATCGATGCACTGATTTTTCCTGATAACTCTGTTGACTTGATTGAGTACTTTTGAAGGAATAAAATAACAGTATGGAATTTGGACGGGTAGATGAAAATGAATTGCCGCATATTGATTTTTCTTTACCGGCAGAACCTGCTTTCAATAAGGCTGTACTAAAAGGAAAGCCTGCTAAGAATGCTAAAGTTTATCTGGGTTGCGCTAAATGGGGAAGGGAAGAATGGGTTGGAAAAATATATCCGCTAAAAACCAGGGAGAAAGATTTTTTGCAGCATTATGTTCAGCATTATAATTGTATCGAATTAAACGCTACGCATTATAAAATTTATGGTGAGCCGGGCATCCGTAAATGGGCTGATAAAGCAAAAGGAAAAGATTTTTTGTTTTGTCCAAAGATGTATCAGGGGTTGACACATAAAGGAAAGTTAGATGCAAGGCATCCTCTCCTTAATGAATTCTTCAGGGGTATCGTTGCTTTTGAAAAACATTTAGGCCCCGTCTTTGTACAGGTGAGTGATACATTTTCTCCCAAACGGAAACAGGAATTGTTTGATTTTCTTTTGGCACTACCAAAGGACCTGCAATTCTTCCTGGAAGTCCGGCATCCCGATTGGTTTGGCAAAGAGAAAGAAAGGACGGATCTATTTGCATTTTTACGGGATAACAATTTCGGGGCGGTGATCACCGACACAGCCGGACGCAGGGATTGTGCCCACATGCACCTAACGGTTCCGAAAGCATTTATCCGTTATGTAGGCAATAGCCTGCATCCAAGCGACTATACAAGAAGTGATGCCTGGGTGAAGCGGATGAAATACTGGCTGGAAAATGGATTAGAAGAATTATATTTTTTTATGCATATGCATGATGAAGCTACTTCGCCTGAACTAACTGTTTATTTGGTTGATAAACTGAATAAGGAGTGCCGGTTGAATTTGATAAAGCCAAAATTTATAGAGAGCGGACTAGCATCTAAAGTTTCTCAAAAAGGATTATTTGATTAATAGATTCAATCGCTGATAAGATTCATGATGAGTTTAATCATCAATTCCTTGGTAGAAGGATCGCTTTGTGCAACTAATAGGGCTAGAGCTACTAAAGCGTTGTCATTAATTTTCGCTTCATTGGTCTTTCTTAATAAATATTTGTTACGCTGTAAGAACCAAATAAACAAAAAGGCTCCGATACGTTTGTTACCATCGGCAAACGGATGATTTTTTATTGTAAAATACAGCAGATTTGCGGCTTGTTCTTCAATTGTTGGATACAGGTATTCTCCATCAAAGGTTTGTATAACACTTTTTAATAGACTTTTAAAGCCATCGTCCCGCTGTCTGCCGAATAACTCGGATGCTTCATGCACCTCCAGCAATTTTCTCTTTAACTCTTCAATAGCAGTAACAGCTTCCTTATATTTTATTTCATAAGTAAGTTTTTTATCTGATGAAGTAGTTTCAAGACTTTCAGTATCAAATTTGTTAAGTAAAACAAATGAACGGGTATATTGGGAAATGATTTCCAGTAGACCTTGGGTTTCGTTATTCGTCAGTTCTTTTTTGCCAACCGTTCTTTTTAAAAACTCTACGGTTTGTTGTAATTCTTTCCATTTCTCTTGTTGCTCCTTCAGTCTTTTCTCATTAACGGTATAACCTTTTACCAAATGATCCTTTAGCGTTTGAGTTGCCCAAATACGAAATTGAGTGCCTCTTTTGGATTTAACACGATATCCAATTGAAATAATGACATCAAGATTGTATAAATTTACCTTGTATTTTTTCCCATCAGAGGCAGTTGTCAAGGATTCCTTGACAACTGTTTTTTTGTCTAACTCCTTCTCCTTGAATATATTGTTTATATGCAAACTAACATTCTGCTTGGTTTGTTGAAATAACTCAGTAACCTGACTCTGATTTAGCCAAACCGTTTCTTGCTCGAGTAAAACCTCTAACTGACTCTTCCCATCTTCCGTTTTATAAAGTAATATTTCCCCTTTTTTATCCATGGTCCAATTTACAAATTTTAGGGTCAGCTAATTGCATACAGTTCATTCCATCGTGTCGTATATCGTGGGCTTCTCAATTCCTGCCGCATTTTCCAATCCCGGGTAGTTCCGCTGGCCGCAAACTTTAATACATCATCCCGCTGACTGAAATTGACATTGTCAATCATATCCATCAGTTTTCGTTCGCAGTTTTTATTTTCCGATAAAAATAAATTTCCCTGTATGGATTCATCAGGAACAATACCACTCAGCATAACGCCGGCTTTTTTGTACAGCGTACCTTTGGTATAAAGCTTATCTACCAACTCAACGGCAGGTTTGATTAATTCGTTGGTAAATGATGTGGCAACAGGAAGCATCATTGAAGTAGTTAAGGTACCGCTTGCATAACGGTCCTTAAAATCGATCAGGTGATTCTGTTCTTTGGCAACGACAAAAATGCTAATCATTTTGGCTGCACTTTTTTGTCTTCTGAGCTTTTCGGCTGCTCTTGATGTGTAAGTGGCTATTGCTTCTTTAATGTCGCTGATATTACCAACCGGGCTGCCAAACATGCGGGTGGTAGCGATCATTTTCTTGGTGACCAGTTCGTCTTCCATTTCTTTTGTCGGAATTCCTTTCAACTCTCTTATCATTCTTACACCAACTACGCCGCCGAGGTGAGTGTGAGTAAACTCCTCGCTCATATTTCGCAACTGCAATGCATCATAAATGCACCAGAGTTCTTTTAACTTTTTGGCATATTGATGGCCTATTCCCCAGATATCACCTACGTCCGTTTTACGTAAAGCGTCAGTGATTTTGTCATCGGTGTCAAGTACCATTACGCAACCTGTCTTTTCTTTGTTTTTTTTCGAAAGCCGGTTTGCCAGTTTAGCCAGCACTTTTGTAGGTGCGACACCCACTGATACTTTAATACCGGTCCATTGTTCTACGGTTTCTCTTATGTCCTTTGCAATAGAAGGAAGATCTTCTACAGGAAAAATGCTCAAATCTAAAAAAGCTTCGTCTACAGAATACACTTCTACATTTTGTTTGCCTACAATCGTCCTAAGCGTTTCCATTACCCGCCAGCTCAGATCGCCATACAGGTTATAGTTGGAAGAAAATACGGCTACATTATGTTTTTTAATCAACGGCTTCGCCATAAAATAAGGACCTGCCATTTCCACTCCCAGTTTCTTCGCTTCATCACTTCGGGAAATGATACAACCATCGTTGTTACTTAATACAACAACCGGCTTATTGTCAAGATGCGGCTTAAACAACCTTTCGCAGGAACAATAAAAATTATTGCAATCAACTATTGCTTTCATGTGCTTATTTTATTTTAACGCCAGGTCACATGGTCCCGACAAAGTTGGGATTCATCGCTGTTGGTATAATAACTCGTCCGCCGCGGCGGATTATGGCTCATTTCATTTGAAAATTTTTATGACTCTTCTCATATTGCTGTTCGTTGCATTTTGCTGTTCTTATTCGACTGGTAAGCTTGTAATGAACTGTCCAGTACATGTATCACGCAAGTCACCACGCCCCAGGCATTGTATTGGCTAAATTCACCAACTTCAACTGCCTGATGATTTTTATTTTCGGCAGTCAATATCATTTTATTAAAACTCAACTGAAGGCGACGCACCAGCAATTCTCCATCTACTGCTGCTACGATGATTTTGCCATTGCTTGCTTTCACACTACGATCAACCACTAATATATCGTTCGGATAGATGCCGGCACCCACCATCGCTTCCCCGGTCATACGAAAGAAAAAGGTGGCGGGTTTGTTCATGATCAGCTGCTCATTCAAATCGATACCACGTTCCATATAATCATCGGCCGCAGCGCCGAAGCCAGTGGCGTTGGCGGTCTTTACTTCTTTTTGGGTGAACTGCCTGGAGCCCTTGTAGGCTGCACCATAAAATTCTTCACTGTCCATAAAAAAGATTTTTTGATTAGCTAAAAATTTTAGTAAATTTATGCTAAATATTTGATCATACTAAAATTTCTTTATGCAGCGGGAATTCATACAGCCAGAAATGCCTTTTGACAATTTCAGGGGCATGAAGGAGTATTTATTGGTCATTCAACCAGATGATGAGGTATATAATAAAGTGAGTAAAGAAAAGCAATGCTTTTATGAGCAATACCGGCAAAAAGTTTCTATCAAAACAAAGCCACATATTACGATAGCCAATTTTATGGCTCGTGAAGAGATGGAAGAAACGATGATACGCTGGATTCAACGTATCGGGCTTCAGCATGGCAGTTTCCCTGTAACATTAAATAATTACAGTGGATTCCCGCCTCATACTGTTTACCTGAGGGTTCAGGACCATCAACCGTTCAAAAGATTGGCTACTCAGTTGCGGGTTATTGATACCTATGTACGGTCAAGTGGATGCCCGCCGGTTTATTTGTGTAGCCGGCCACATATGACCATTGCCCGCAGGCTTCCTGAGAAAGTGTATGAAAAGGCCATGATGGATTATTCGCAAAAAACATTTATTGAAACGTTTGCTGCCCGTGAGTTAACACTTCTCAAACGGGACCATCAATATGATGGCTGCGAGGTGGTAAGCAGATTTCAACTACCGGCAAATAACAATAATCTTTTCAATTAATACTTAATCTTATGCAACTGGATATAACAACAACCTTACCCGGCTATCGAATTAATGAGTATTTGCTTGTATTAAGTCCCCATGAAGAATTATGGAACAGAATAATAAAGGTTAAGGAGGAGTTTGGTGACAAATACCAATCAGATCAGGCCAAATGGAGCAAACCACATATAACGCTGGCCAATTTTGTACAATATGAAATGATGGAAGAGCGGCTGATCAACCGGCTGAAAGTGGTCGGTATGGCATTCCCGCCATTTAAAGTAGAATTAAAGGATTTTGGCAGCTTTCCTTCGCACACCATTTTCATTAATGTTACTTCCAAAGTTCCCATTCAAAGCCTGGTAAAACAAGTGCGCAGTGAAGCCCAGCGCCTGATGAAATTGAATGATGAAAATAAACCGCACTTTATCATGGAACCCCATGTAACGATTGCCAGAAAGTTGCAACCCTGGCAGTACGATAAAGGCTGGCTTGAATACAGTAATAAAAATTTCACCGGGCGGTTTATTGCTAATGAAATGACATTGCTACGAAGGCCCGTCGGTGAAAAGAAATATAAAACGGTAAGACGATTTGAGCTTCAAAACCTCCCGGTGTTGACAAAGCAGGGGGAGTTGTTTGGATAAATTTTAAATCAGGGAGAGACTATGTTAAAAAGCAACGCTGACGTTTATTATAACCATTAACCGAACGAGAGCAATGGCTGGCAGCGCTGATTATTGATATCGCAATATCAATACATAAGGCATTTGGACCCGGGTTACTTGAAAGTGTTTATGAAAAATGCTTTTGTTACGAGTTGACAAAACGGAAAATTAAATTTCAAAGACAAAAAGTTGTTCAACTGATGTATGATGAGCTTGTCATTGATGAAGGCCTTCGTATTGATATTTTGGTTGATGAGTTGATTGTTGTCGAATTAAAAGCCCAGGAATATTATCATCCGGTTTGGCAGGCTCAGGTATTAAGCTATCTTAAACTTAGTAATAAACGATTGGGCTATATCCTGAATTTTAATATGCCAGTAATGAAGGATGGCATTTCAAGATTAATACTATAAGGAGATTTTGGAACACAGGGACACGGAGTCACAAAGTCACAGGTGTTGTCAAGGTGAACTAATTTTTCTTATCGTGCCTCTGTGTTTCAGAACAACTTTTCCTATAATAATAAATAAAATTCCATGTCAGAAAAACTAAAGCAGGATCATTTTAAGGTCGCTGCGAAAAATAAAGAAGAATCGGAGCAATACCTGCAGGGCAGGGGTGCGCAATTCAACACAAAGAACCGGTTTCTAAAAGATGAGCGAACAAGAGAACATATTGAAGGCATCGACGATTGGAGCGAGGAAAATGTTGCGACACAATATTTGGAACAGGAATCAAAAACCATTGTCAACAAGGTGGACAGCCCCGATGTAGGGATGATGTACAGCATGAACCCCTATGCCGGTTGCGAACATGGTTGTATCTATTGCTATGCCCGGAATGTACATGAATACTGGGGTTATAGCGCCGGTCTTGATTTTGAACGGAAGATCATTGTAAAAAAAAATGCACCGCAACTGCTTCGAAAATTTTTGATGCATCCGAAATGGGATGCTACACCCATCATGCTCAGCGGTAATACAGATTGTTACCAGCCGGCGGAGCAAAAATATCGTTTGACGAGAGGATTGCTGGAAGTATGCAATGAGTTTAACCAGTCAGTGGGAATACTGACAAAAAATTCCTGGATATTGAAAGATAAAGATGTATTGCAGGAAATGGCGAAGAAAAGAATTGTATCGGCGATGGTTTCCATCACGTCTTTCAATGAAGATCTAAGGCGGGTAATGGAACCCAGGACAACTACTGCAAAACAAAAATTAAAGGTAATCAATGAGCTCAGCAATGCCGGCGTACGCATGGGTGTCATGATGGGCCCTATGATACCGGGACTGAATGAACATGAAATGCAACGGATCATGAAAGAGGCTAGGGATAATGGCGCCACTTTTACTGCTTATACTTTTATCCGTTTGAATGGAGCAATTAAATTCTTATTTCATGATTGGTTGTATAAAAATTTTCCTGACCGGGCGGACAAAGTGTGGCACCTGCTTGAGCAAAGCCACGATGGAAAGGTAAATGACAGTCGATGGGGCGTACGGATGAGAGGTGAAGGGGCAATTGCGCAAATGGTAGCACAACAATACAAAAAGTATGGTAAGCTGTATGGAATGAATGCAGAGGAATGGCATTTGGATACGAGTATTTTCAGGAGGCCGGGGGAGCAGGGGAGATTGTTTTAGACTTATTTTTACGTTAAACAGAATTACTGTTATTTTATACTTTGTAATTTTATAGTGGCCATGATAACAATTTCTCATAAGCAACAGTTAGGGACAGGCATTTACACAGTTCCAGATATTGGCAGGCTTTTGGGCCTTCCACAAGCTAAAGTTCGGCGTTACTTAAACGAATACTGGGATGAAAGACTGGGAAAGAGATTTTTTAATGAAACTTATTCATGGTCTGCTGGAAATAATATCAAGGCAGTAAATTTTTATACACTTATTGAACTGTATACCTGTTTCCATTTACAAGAATTGGGAGTTTCTCCAAGACAGATTTTGAAATCAAGAGTCGCAATCGCAGAAGATTTACGAATCCCCTATCCATTTGCAAGTGCGAATCTTTTAAGTGATGGGAAAAAAATTTGGTATGAGTTTAAAGATAGTGTCGTAAATGCAGACGGATCCAAGCAAACGGATTTCGTAGAGTTTATTCGGAAATTTGCAAATAAAATTGAGTTCAATTCAAGCAAAATAGCTGAAAAATTCTGGCCAGCAGGAAGAAAAAGTGATGTTGTAATCAATCCCCATCATCAATTTGGCCAGCCAGTGTTGAACGGGACAAATATTAATGCCGAGGTGATTTTTTCAATGTACGAAAGCGGCGAATCTGTGGAGTCTCTTGGTATTCTTTATGATTTGACCCAGAAACAAGTTAATGACGCAATATCCTTTTATAAAAAATCTACCGCATGACAGAGGTTTTCATTGATGAGAATCTATCAGAATATGTGGCGGATGCACTTAATTCCTTAAATAAGGGATATTTTAAAAACGTACTGGTTTATTCAACTAAAATTAAATTTGGTAAAGGACAGCCCGATGAGATTATAATTCCTTCCATAGGCAGGTCTAACGGTATTATGATAACTAAGGATTTAAATATTTACAAGACCAGATTGCAGTATCAGTTATGTGAGCAATACAAGATTGGAGTTTTCTTTATTAAAATGCAGAGAGGCATGGATAAACACTGGGAGATCGTCAAACTTCTTATTAACTCTTGGGAGGAAATTCTTGATAAAGTTGCTAAAGAAAAAAGGCCATTTGGATATGAGATTCCTATTAGAGGCAGAATGAAAAAAATATAGCATGTGCTGAAAGTTTTTGTAATAAGTGCCATTAAAAAAATAAGCTGATTGCTTAGTGAAAGAACTTATGATGCAATGCCGGCTATTGAAGAGGTAAACTTCTAAAAAATTACCTTGCCCACAAATAAATCACTTCTTTTGTTTCATCCGAAAAATCCTTAATGTCGTCTTCGGTAATTACTTTTTCAGCAAATAGCTGGGCAACGGTCATCAGCCATCTTGAGCCTCCTAAGCCATTATACCGGTTGGCAATAGCGCCGTCATGTTTTTCGATAACTTTAAAGAGCTTCAGGTATGCATCACGGGTATTTAATTTTTCCGTATGCCAATCCTGTAATGTCCGGCCAGCATCATTCAACGCATTGATGTAAGCTGTATTTAAACCCTTATCTATACATTGCCTGGCGATTTTCTTTTCTCTTTTTGATAAGTCGTAGTACATAAATATATTTTTAAGCAAAATTGATGCTTTAATTCTGCGGTGCGGCCCGGAATATGCCTTTGATATGTTTTTTGCAAAATTAACCGGATGTATTTTCGGGTGACAACTATTAAAATACTTGTTGATAATTTCAGTAGCTTTCATAAAAATTGCCGGCTATGGTAGATTTTAATCATCTTGAAGGAGACGAAAAGCTTAAAGCAGAAAATGAGTTTCTGAAAATGAAACTAATGCTGGAACAAGGGACACATTTCGCTGGTGATGACAATACTAATTTGCCGACAGAAATAGAAAACCAGTTTCTGAATAATGTAATGGCTTTTGAAAAACAGTTTGCGGAGCATAAGACAATAAAGCTGTATGATAAAATAGGAAGGCCAACACATTTTAAACCTGTAGCGGAAATTGCAGACGAAGATGTTGAAGAGGCATGGGACCAATTGAGTGAATATCTCAACGAACATGGTATTGACCTGAGTGTTTGCAGCCCCAACATTTCAGCAAGAGAACTGTATCGCTTTACCACCGAAGAATTGTTTGAACATGAAATGGGTGATATGGACCTGCCCGGCTGGACCACCAATTTTATTTATGATGAGTTTCATCCTGATCCGGTGTATGATAATTCAAGATTGGTAGAGCAAGATTTATTTAATGATATATTCCGGAAGGCTGATCTTTTTTATGATATACATTATGCTAAAGATGGTTTTGTTTTCAATGGCCTTTACTACAATGATTTTAAATTATACGGTGAAAGGATAAACAGGTTTAAGTCATTGTTTGATGAAATTGAAGTGGCTGAATTTAATGTTGATGACTGCACTGTAAAAGAAAACCATTGTTTGGTACGGGGGCAATACAAAGCCACGGCCAGGATGGGAGATGATGAATCAATTTTTACTGGTTCATATGCGGTAAAGCTGGTCATAAGTGAATTGGGATATTGGGACATGAAAGAAATACAGATCAGCGGTTTTAATCCTGATTGAAAAATAATTTTAAAATTTCTTATTCAAAATTTGGTAGCAACAAAAAATTATTTCAATCTTTGCATTCGCAAAACAAATTATATGCTCTGTAAACAAAGATTACATATTGAATCAATGAACTGGTTTAGTCCCAAAGGCGACTATACAGTTTGCGGGGCATGTAATGCTGCAGGATAAGTTGAAACAACGAATTCGCTCAAATACAGGCCCCGACAGAATCGTCGGGGTTTTTTTATACCCCCAACCCCTAAAGGGGAGGAATGTATGAAGTGTGTTTAAAGATGTAAGCGGCTTATGTATTTTTTGATTGATTGAATCTATTAACAAGAAAGAAATAAAAGTGCTGAAGCAATTACGACATAAACGATTTACAATGCAAATGCTTGATGACAGGCTATCGTCACTCAGATGCGATTGGTATGTGCAGGCGAATCAAAGTATTGAGCCCATAGGCAATGTGAATGATAGTGATCATAAACGACCGTGTTATATCTGTACGTAGTCCGCCACAAGTGGATTATACAAAGAAGCCCGGTCGCAGCAAACGACCGGGCTTCTTATTTATTGACAATTAAAGATGATGTTATGTTTCATTTATTCAGCAAAAGGATCAGCCATGTGATTGGGTTGTTCCAGGGACATTATGTTGATGTAAGATTGTTTTACACATTTCGCTTCAATGAGATGGCTGTAGTCAACTTCATAGGTGAACTGGATGCGTCAAAAGCTTTTCAGTATATCAGTGAACAATACAAACATAACATCACCGGTATTTACCAGCACAACTATTTTGATCATGAAAAGAAAGGTATCTTTTTTAACAACACCGTGTTTGTTTTGAAAGATAAAAGGATGATCGAGATAGCAGTCAATTACTGTCATGTGCTGCATAGCAACAAGCAGTATAACTGGGGAAATGAATTAACCCGTGAACTGGCCAAATTCCGTGCAGAAGCAGCATCTGCAAATGATAATAAAGTGATCGGTTTTGCACGCAGCAACAATATGAATTAATAAATGAATGAAAGAGATTATGTGCAGAAGGAGGAAATAAGCTTTCCCCGGAGATGCACGGGGAAGCTTTTCCAAAACGAAAGACCATTAAACCCAAATATGAAAAGGCAGTGGAGTACATCTTCACTGCAACTATAGCAGTATTCCAATTGGTTGGATACTTCGTTTGGAACGAAGAGGTTGCTGGTTCGAGTCCGGCCTGTTATACTTATGGCCCGTTCTTCTAATGGTTGAGGATATCATACTTTCTATGTGATGATACGGGTTCGAATCCCGTACGGGGTTACTTAGAGTTCGTTGGTGTAACGGCAAACATTTCAGATTGTCTATCTGGAGCTATGAGTTCGACTCTCATACGAACCGCTGAATTATATGCAGCATACGCATTGACGGTGGTGTGCCGGTCTTCCAAATCGGATGAGAGTGTTCGAATCACTCATGCTGCACTCATTATTGGATGGTGCAATGGTAGCATTTCAGAATTTGAATCTGAAGATGCTGGTTCGAGTCCGGCTCCGATAACAATTAATGTTGGCTTTAGCTTAACTGGTAAAGCGCCACACTGTGAATGTGGAGAACAGGGTTCGAGCCCCGGAGTCAACCAATGAAAAGAGTGCGGCTTGGTGTAACCGGCAACACGGTCATCTTCCTCCCTTTCTGGGAGGAAAACATAAGATGATTGTTTTCAGTTCAAATCTGAAAGCCGCACACGATAGCTTATAGTTCAACGGATGAGAATACTTCACTACGAATGAAGAGATGAAAGTTCGAATCTTTCTAAGCCAACTGTTTGAACTGGGATGAGTGGGATGTTTGAGATCAATGAGATGATCTTAGTAATTCCGATAATCTCATAAATCCTGGTTCAGACAATTTAAGCCTGTAGCCCAACAGGGAGAGGCAGTAGTCTCAGAAACTACTTTGTGTGAGTTCGAATCTCACCAGGCTGACAAAGAATTGTGGTTTAGAGTAACGGTTAACTCAGAAGTCTCATAAGCTTCAGATGTTGGTTCTAATCCAACAGCCGCAACAAATGATGACTTAGCTCAATGGTTGAGAGCATTACCCTGATACGGTAAAGGTTGATGGTTCGATTCCATCAGTCATCACAAAAAGGAATGCGACTTAATTCAATGGAAGAAGATCATCGTTACAAGGTGATAGTAGTTGGTTCGATTCCAACAGTCGCAACAATAAAGTCTCGTAGCTTAATTGGCCAGATGTACCCGGCTTTTAACCGGGGGGTTCTGGGTTCGAATCCCAGCAGGACTACAAAGGATGAATAGCTCAATGGAAGAGTCCGCCACGGGCGGATTAAGCGACAAGATGAAAGTTCGAGTCTTTCTTCATCCGCTTATAATGTTATTGCGAGCATATCGAAGCAAGTGAGTGCGCCAACGATGGTGAGTTGGGCTTGTCTGTAAAACAAGTGCCTTCGGGTTGAATAAGTTCGAATCTTATCACTCACACAAAAGGGAGAGTCCGGTTGGTTGAGCCCCGATAGCTATCGGGGTTGAAAACAGACGTTTCGCCGAAGGTGGATCAAGAGTTTGAGTCTCTTTCTCTCCGCAGTTGAGGATGAAACACAAAGCCACTAAGGCTCAATGGCACAAGGGAAAAAGACAAATAAAAAATCTTTGTGTTTCTGTGTCTTGGTGCCTTTGTGGTTCAAAAAAACAAAGGAGAGTTGACAGAGAGATAATGTGCAGGTTTGCTAAACCCAGGCTATCGGTAAAACGGTACAAAGGTTCGACTCCTTTACTCTCCGCAGGTTTGTGATGAATGAATTCGATGATGAGGAAAAGTGATCAGTCAATATTCAGCACAAACAAATGGACGAATAGCTCCAATGGCAGAGCATCGGTTTGAAGCGCCGACAGTACTGGTTCGAGTCCAGCTTCGTCCGCAAAAAAATGAGTTTGGTGTAACTGGCAACATGACGGTCTCCAATCCGCCAGAGGCGGACGAATCTTGTAACTCATGCTCGATCATAAAACGATGTAAAAAACAAAACAATGGAACAGGTACAACAGCAATGGAGAAAGTTAAACGGCGAACGAATTAAAATTCCTATTGCCGAAGAAGTAAGCAATGTATTGATGCGTGAAAGAGAAGCCGGTCATGAACTGAAGGTTTGCATCGGTACCGATAGCCAGGTAAAAGGAAAGATTACTGAATTTGCCATCGTGATCGTATTCATCCGGAAAGGGAACGGTGGTTTCATGTACATACACAATGAGATCAGTAAACAAAAGATGAGTATCAAACAACGGATGCTGATGGAAGCAGGCAAAAGTGTGGAAGTGGCTTTTGAATTGTGTAAGATCTTTTCCCGCTTTAGTGTGGATATGGAAGTGCATGCCGACATTAACACCAACCCAAACTTCAAAAGCAATGATGCTTTGAAAGAAGCTATGGGTTATATCGTAGGGATGGGATTTGCTTTCAAAGCAAAGCCGGAAGCTTTTGCCAGTTCCAGTTGTGCGAATAAAGTGGTGCAGTAAAAAGAACTAAGATTTGGAAGGATTAAATGGATTATGAGGAAAAGCATTAGTCTCAGTAATCCTTCTGAATCCGGGTTCAGATGAGTATAAAAGTTTAAAAAATAATACAATGCTGACTCGTGTAATGAAATAGTAATTGATCATTGAAAACGAAAAATGATTTTACTATTTAAAAATTAAATAACATGGACAATTTATATAACCAGAAAGTGATCAGTGCCAACAATGTGTTTGCTGATTCCTTCCTGGATGCTAAAATTCTTTACCTGTACAGCTTCAACCTACTGCCCAGTATTAATTATATCGGGCAGATTGATGGTGAAAAAACTTTTGCTGCAATAAAGGAAAAGTTTGCAGGCAGCGTAAAGAATATACACCAAACAAGATGGTACAAACGAAAGAAAAAAAAGTTTGAGTTTGACAAGACAATCATGATCCTGGATAATAATTGTGTGCTTGAATTTGATGAAGACTATTGTGAGGTACTGCATGATGGAAGGCAGCCTGATTTTGTAGAAGCCATTTCAGCTATTGCTGTTCAGTTTAAAGAAAGACAAAGAAGGCAACCGCTGGAGATTAATCTTATCGTACAGGCAAGAAACAGGCTGGAGTTAAAAGCTATGGATATCAAACGGACAAAGCTTGATCTGGATCTTTTTTATGAGGATGATTTTAAAGAAACTGATGAAGTGATAAGAAAGAGATTAAGCCAGAGGAATGATAAAGGAATCGTTCTGTTGCATGGGTTGCCGGGCACAGGCAAAACAACATACCTGCGCTACCTGGTGGGTAAGATCAAAAAAAGAGTATTGTTCTTATCGCCATCAGTAGCCGGCAACCTGATGAATCCTGAGTTCATTGAATTGCTGATTGACAATCCGAATACAGTGCTGATCATTGAAGATGCTGAAAACATCATCATGGACAGAAAACACAACAATAGTTCATCTGTGTCGAACCTGCTGAATATTTCTGACGGTCTGCTTGCAGACTTTCTGAATGTGCAACTGATCTGTACGTTCAACAGTTCGTTGACGATGGTGGACAATGCCCTGATGCGAAAAGGAAGATTGATCGCTAAGTATGAATTTGGAAAATTGGAAGTAAGGAAGGCGCAGAGATTGTCGAAACACTTTGGATTTGATACTATCATCAATCAACCGATGACCATAGCCGAGATTGCTAATCCGCATGAGAAGGCGCAGCAAGTTGAAAAAATGGAAGTGGTTGGCTTCAGAAGACAGGCAGAGTTGATGAATTAAGTTCTTTAAAATATTTCCTTCC
Organism: Terrimonas pollutisoli; assembly: GCF_029360765.1. Lineage (GTDB taxonomy): Bacteria > Bacteroidota > Bacteroidia > Chitinophagales > Chitinophagaceae > Terrimonas_B > Terrimonas_B pollutisoli. Next base: position 22,899 of record NZ_JARKNA010000021.1, read on the forward strand.
TCTTTTAAGGATTAGGAATAAAAGCTTGCCTGACGGCAAGACTGGTATAGGCCTGTTGACGACAAACCAGGTTTATGTTTCGAAGAAGCATAGCAGTGCAGACGCAGTAGCTATCTGTATGCTGTTGTTGCACCAGGATATGCCAGCCCAACCGCTGGTGTCATGGGTTCAATTCCCATTCCCGACTGTAAACGTCGGGATAGCTCAGGAGGTAGAGCACAGCAAGGAAGCGCAGGTTCGATTCCTGCTCCAGGCTTAGAATCTGGATAGCTCAGTTGGTTAGAGCACTACACGGCTAATGTAGGATGAAAAGAAGTACACCGCTTCTCAAATGGTGATAGACATTAAAGCCAGGCTTATAAACCGGCGATGTTGAAGTACCATACAGTTTTTATACTGCGTGGTCATGGATACAAAGCAATCAGTTTGTTGCCTGCAAGTTGATATGCTGATAATGAAAGGTATAATACTCCGGTAATTAAAGAAGGTTTATCTGTTAAGCCTTAAGGTTATCGCACTGTTATAATAATCGTTATTCACCATCAGCTTCCGTAATAAAAAGATGGTTTATAAAACTGGCTTTATTAAAAAAGATGAACAGCGAACGGAACGATGAAAGGAGCGTCGCAACGAAGCTCAATCGGAGTTAATGTCGCTGGTAAACAAATAAAAAATTTTAAAACAAAGAAAGATGAAACGTGTAAAAGTAAACGAATACCAGGTAGCGCTGGTATTTAAGAACGGAGCTTATCAGCGTGTATTGCTGACCGGTAAGTATTGGTTTTGGAAAAATGAAAATGTGTACGTGAATGATGTAACCAAGCCATTCGTTGCACCGGTGGAACTGAACATCCTGCTGAAGGATGCTATGTTGGCAGACATCCTGCATGTAGTAGAAGTAAAGGACAACGAGATCGTACTGCAATACGAAAACGGTTTGCTGAAACAGGTATTGACCGCCGGTCGTTACACTTTCTGGAAATCTGTTATTCAATACCAGTTCATTCGTGCTGATATTAGTAAGATTGAGATCACTGAAAACATTGATCGTACTGTTTTGCTGAGTAAGTGTGTTGTTCCTTATGTTCGTAACCTAAGTGTTGAGAACTATGAAAAGGCTGTGCTGTTCATTGACGGTAAGTTTGATAAAGTGTTGAACAGTGGTGTGTATTACTGGTGGAAGAACAACATTGCCGTTCATATTGCCCGTGTAGATATGCGTCAGCAGCAATTGGAAATAAACGGCCAGGAGATCCTGACCAGGGACAAGGCTGCTTTGCGTATCAATGCATGGGCGCAGTATAAAGTGACCGATATTGAAAAAGCCGTATTGATGAACAAAGAATACGATAAGCAATTGTATGTGGCTTTTCAACTGGCGTTGCGTGAATATGTAGCCGGCTACAGCTTTGATGAGTTGCTGGACAAGAAGGATAGCATTGCTCCTTTCATCCTGCAGCAGGTAAAACAAAAAGCTGAATCATTGGGTGTGGAAGTAAATGGTTTCGGTATCCGTGATATCATCCTGCCGGGTGATGTAAAGGAGATCATGAACCAGGTATTGATCGCTGAGAAAAAAGCCCAGGCGAACACAATTATGCGCCGGGAGGAAACCGCCAGTACCCGTAGTTTGCTGAACACTGCCAAACTGATGGAAGAAAATGCGATGCTGTGGAAGCTGAAAGAAATGGAATACGTAGAGAAGATCGCAGATAAGATCAGCAGCATCAGTGTAAGCGGTAATGGTATGCTGGTAGAACAGTTAAAGCAGATCTTTGTGCCGCCTAAACAATGATGATGGTTGCCAGCCAGGTTGCTTCTCCCGCTTACAGCGGGATTGCAATGACGCGGCTGGCAACCTTTTCTAAACTATTTTTATAGCACAAACAAGATGAAATAAAAATCTCTAATGAACTAACTGTATGATCATTCTTATTCAATGTAAAGATAAAGTTGGCCTGGTAGCGGTTATTGCGCAGGTGATGGCCGGCAATGGTATCAACATACTTTCCATGCGGGAACATGTAGACACCATCGAAGGACAGTTTTTTTTAAGACTGGCAACCGATTCGCATTCCGATGCTGGCAAACTGTATGATGAATTAAAAGCAGTGCTGCCCGCTGATGCAGCTATTACTGTAAATCCGCAGCCCGAAAAGAAAATAGTGGTGATGGTGACAAAGGAGTATCACTGCCTCGGAGATATTTTAATGCGCAATCATTTCAAAACATTGGGTGCAACGGTGCAGGCTGTTATCGGCAATCATGCTGTGCTGCAGGATATATGTGAAAGGTTTGCTGTGCCGTTTATACATGTCAGTCATGAGCTGAAAAGCAAAGAACAGTTTGAAGCGGAACTGGAAAGTCATTTGCAGCAATATGAATATGATTACCTGGTGCTGGCCAAGTTTATGCGCATATTGTCGCCGGCGTTTATTGCAAAGCATCCGCCGAGTATCATCAATATCCATCATTCATTTTTACCGGCATTTGTAGGAGCAAGTCCATACAAGCAGGCTTTTGTACGCGGGGTAAAATTGATTGGCGCCACGGCGCATTTTGTAACCAACAATCTTGATGAAGGGCCCATTATCGAACAGCAGATCATACCGGTCAATCATACGTTTACACCGGCTGCAATGGTTACTGCCGGCAAGGAAATTGAAAAAGCCGTATTGGCCAAAGCGCTGAAGATGCTGTTTGAGGACCGGGTGTTTGTATATAATAATAAGACGGTGGTGTTTGAATAGATTAGTGGAGAAAATATGTATGTAGCCGGCCTCAGTACTAATGGCATCGTTCCTTGCGTCGCACACTTCGGGGTTCGGTAATTCTATTCGGCAAATTAAAATAGCTTTAAAAGCAAGTATGATACAAGATGTAATTGATAGAATTGAGTGTGAATTGATCATAGCATTTGAAGATTTGGATTATTGGTTTGGAAGTCATGATAGTGAACTTCATTATTTGCCTTCAAATGGTGGATGGACAATAAGACAAATACTCGGGCATATTTCATTGACCAATCATTTTTTACTCATATTAGTCAGGAAAGGAACCTTAAAGTCTATTGAAATTGCGAGCAATACTGAATACAAGAATTTGCTGGTTAGCTACGATCTCGATTGGGAAAAATTGAAGTTGATTGGTGAGCATAAATCTTTTGAATGGAATAGGCCTCAACACATGGAGCCGACAAATAAAATTTCATTAATAGAAGTGAAACAAAAGCTAATTGATCAAAAAGAAGAGTGCTTGTCACTCTTAAATCAAGTATCGAATGGTGAGGGTGTACTTTACAAAACTATGATGAGTGTAAACAATCTTGGTAAGATTGATGTGTATCATTATTTGTATTTCCTCGTACAACATATCAGACGGCATCTAATACAAATGACAAAAGTGAAATTAGAATTTGACGCTTTAAAAACGGAACAATGAACAAACTTAAAATAACAGGAAAAGAACTACGATCCATCGGCTACCCTGAAGGGCCGGTGATCAGCATTGCCATGAATGTGATGCAAAAGAATTTTAAACATGATACAAAGGAAGAAGTAATGGAGATTTTAAAAAGAATATTGGAAAAGCCGGAAGCTTTTAAAGACGATCAAAAAGTAGCAATGATAGCTGATCAGCTAATACCTAAGCCATCAGCGGAAGGTGCTGAATTATCTCTAAATAAAACAGGAATTCAATTCAACGTCTTCGGGCAGGAGCATATCGAAGAAGGCGCCATGCACCAGATGTACACCGCTGCTAAATTGCCGATTGCAGTTGCAGGAGCATTGATGCCCGATGCGCATAGCGGTTATGGTTTGCCAATAGGTGGGGTACTGGCAACAGAAAATGCGGTGATCCCCTATGGAGTAGGAGTGGATATTGGGTGCCGCATGTGCCTGAGTGTATTTGATATGGACCCCAAAGAACTCGTACAACGTGAAAGTTATTTCGCAAGAGAGATCAACGAGGCTACGCTGTTTGGCAGCGGTGCACAATTTGACCGGGCTGCCGATCATGAAGTGATGGAGAATGAATTATTTCACCAGTTGCCCTTGCTGAAGAATTTGCATGGCCGTGCATGGAAACAATTGGGTTCTTCCGGTTCAGGTAATCATTTCGTGGAATTTGGCGAAGTGGAGATTACTGAAAAAGATGAAGTGCTGGGTATTGATCCCGGAATGTATGTGGGCTTATTATCGCATTCCGGTTCAAGAGCATTGGGAGCAAATATTGCCAATCACTACACAAAGCTTGCTATCAGCAAAAGACGTTTGCCGCAGGATGCAAAGAATCTTGCATGGTTAACATTGGATGAAGAAGAAGGCATTGAATACTGGAATGCGATGAACCTGGCGGGTGATTATGCATCAGCCTGTCATCATGTTATTCATGATAAAATTGCAAAGCAATTGGGAAGAAAGCCTCTGAAGATGGTGGAGAACCATCACAATTTTGCGTGGAAAGAAAAATGGGAAGGAAAAGATGTAATCGTTCACCGTAAAGGAGCAACGCCTGCCGGTAAAGATGTATTGGGTATCATTCCCGGATCCATGACGGCGCCAGGTTTTATCGTAAAAGGAAAAGGTGAAGCGGCCTCTGTCAACTCTGCGTCGCATGGCGCCGGAAGAAAAATGAGCCGCACCAAAGCCATGGCTTCGGTTACTGATAAACAATTGAAAGATGAATTGCAAAAACACGGCGTAAAATTGATTGGTGGCGGCCTGGATGAATCACCATTTGCTTATAAGGACATCGAAGTAGTGATGAAGAGCCAGCAGCATCTTGTTGATATCGTTGGCAAGTTTACCCCGAAGATCGTAAAGATGGATGGGGCAAAACATAAACAGTGGAAGTCAAAATCAAAAGGAGAAATTAGTGGGGAATAATGCCCACAGCGGTATTTAGCTGTTAAAGAAACTCTCGGTTGAATACCGCTACCTTTTATAGCGTTGTCATTTCCCGCAAACCATGGTATAGTCATAAATATTCTTGATTCAAATCGCCAACCCGCATCATGGTTTACCTGATTCTGAAGGATTGTTTTCACCCTTCCTATAACGCGATCTCCATCTTCTCAAACCGTTAGTCGAATGACAGATTTAACGCTTTATCCGGGCCTTTGAGTGGGCTTTGACCGGGATCGACCATATAGCAAAAAGCAACCTGTCTTGTACAATTCCGGCCAAAGCGGCCGAATTGGTAACAAACAGCTTTTGTGTTATTAGTTGGCATAAATGGCGAAAGCGGCCGGTTGGTTTTTAATCGCTACAGGTGCTTTGTATTCTTGTTGTGCAATTGCAAACATCATGATGCGGCTTAAACAGGATGTGCCGGTAAACATGCTGATCTTTTTACTTTCAATTTTTAATCATGGCACAACAAAAAGGGATAATCCCACTGAGAGGAACAATCGGTAACATCACATTTTATAAATCGGGTGATGGATACCTGGCCAGGGAAAAAGGCGGTATAGATGCTCAACGTATCGCTACTGACCCGGCTTTTCAACGAACCCGTGAAAACGGGGCTGAATTTGGCAGGGCTGGTATAGCAGGAAAAATTTTAAGAACTGCACTACGATCCTTGCTTCAAAACACGGCTGACAGCCGGATGATAGCCCGGTTGACAAGGGAAATGATGAAGGTGATACAAGCAGATGCAGTGAATGTAAGAGGCATGCGCAACGTCATCGATGGCGAAGCGGAATTGCTGGAAGGTTTTGAATTTAACAGTAACGGTAAACTGGGCACTACATTATTTGCCCCTTATACCAGCACTATCAACAGGGTGACGGGAGCACTGACGATTCAAATTGCATCCTTCATTCCAGCCAATATGATTGCTGCGCCCAACGGGGCCACTCATTTCAAAATAGTATCGGCCGGAGCCAGTATTAATTTTGAAAATGAAACCTACGAGGTGGTTACCAGCAGTACTGCGGAATTACCCTGGAATGGAGTTGCTACTGCCGTTATCAATCTTGATAATACTGTAGCTGCTAACAGCACACACCCCCTTTTCCTTGCTTTAGGAATTGAGTTTTACCAGCAGGTAAATGCGGTATTGTACCCGTTGAAGAACGGTGCCTTTAATGCGCTTGCACTGGTAAAGGTGAACGGACTGTAGAGACTTTACCTCCGACGCTTCGGTCGGAGCCAGACATTATCGTCTGGCCTAAATCCCTCTCCATCCTTCGACAAGCTCAGGAGAGGGGCTTTTAGAGAACCTCACCTCCGACGTTTGGGCCGGGACGGGGGACGTTTCGAAGAATTCAATTTTCGAGATTCAGCAATGAAACCGGGAGGCTTGAGTTTCATGATCCGTATCAAAGGCCATTCTTCCTAACAGAGACAGCTATCATACCTGATACAAACTTAAACCAGTGAATACCGATCATATCATTCAACCATGACCGAACCCGGTTTCATTATGAAAAATCATTGTTCAAATCCCGGTTGAAAAACCAATCTATTTTTTAACCCTTTCAATCAAACTAATATGAACAAGGTTGCAAAAAGAATGAATAAACCCACGCCAAGGTTTTTCAGGAAGCTCAGGAATATTGGCCTTGCTATGGCAGCCATCAGTACGGGTGTGCTCGCTGCGCCAGTAGCTTTACCGGTAGTTGTAACACAACTTGCCGGTTACCTGGCGGTAGCAGCTACCGTTGCCAGCACCGTGAGCCAGACTGCGATTAAAAATGAGCGGTACTGATGAACGAGCATTCCTATACCAAAACAGGAACTGTTGGGGGAACCATTACTATTTTACTGGCGAATATCAATAGCGGAGATGTGATCAAAACAGCGGTACTGGCTGGTGTTGGAGCCGTTGTAAGTTTTGTGCTCTCGCTGTTGCTGAAGGAACTGGTAAAATGGTGGCGGCGACCTTAGCATTTGACTCCTAAGAAGGTGAGACCCCGTCGAAAAGACGGGGTTTTGTTTTTTATTTTGATAATGATTTAATAATGTAAAAGATGGAGAGAAACGTATGTGAGCATCTTTATTCACCGGGAGTTGTGGTAGCAATATGATGCAGATGGTTACTTATAATACAACAGGCAAACAACAATAAACCTTTCCCGCTTTGACAATACCGGGTACTACCAGGTATAAATATCACGATAATCTTTCCTGGTAAAAACGTTGACCCATTCAACAACGACAACAGTTATAAAATGAATAGCGGACCGGATTCTTATTTTATATCGTCCATTGCTTATAGTTTCTTACTAAGATTGTAAAGCCTGATTTATCTGAATAAAGGCGGAACCCTATCATTGCCGGGTTTGACAGCCTTGTTAAGGCTGCTGCGGAGATGCAATCTCCGCACAACCATTCAGCTTTTTTATTTTTTATTCAACTTTTCGAGCCAGGATAAACTCACGAGAACGGGGATGGCTTATTGAAAATACTATAAAAAAAAATTGTTGCCAATTTTTAATGTAACCAGATTATTAAAATTTCAATCCTGCAAAAAATCTTTTATCAATTCCTCACTGATGCCGGTGAAAAGGCAAAACTCTTTGATGGTAATGAATTCGTGCGACCGCTTTCCTAATGCATTCCTGATTTTCTGTAACAGGCTCCGTGCTGTTCGTTCGCGGCGGCCGGTGATGTTGACAATATCCTTTGGATAAATTACAATACGGGTGGGTAAAGTTTTCATGGGTGGATATTTAAAGGTTAATGGCTATTCAAAATTTGAAATAAGCATTGGATATAGCCATCATGGAAATACACCCTGCGGGGGACATTAATGCTTTCGTGGAAATGCGACAGCGAGCTTAAAAGTCGTGGAAACGCTACAAAATAGTCGTGGAAACTGGATTTCACAGGCCTTGCTTACTAGAGATTTTTGTGCTGTAACAAACCATTTTTCTATGAACCACTTTATCTCAGTACCCGAAGCAGCAGCTATGACAAGCCGCTACAGAAATCAAAAAGAAACTATTTTGAAATCAGAGTACCAAGGGCAAAACATACTTTGCCAATCGGAGACATTTGACAGGTTAGCGTTTGATACCGTGCTAGGAAAAACGGGGTGCCAGGCGCTGCGGATTTATTATGGAATGGCTGAGGATTTAAAAATTCATGCTATCATTGTAGGAGTTGATGGTCAAAATGCAGACATCTTACCCGGAGCAAACGCCACATCCACTTTAACTGAAGACGATGATGCTGTATTTGACAGGGGAATCCGATGCCCTGACCTCTGTCCGGACTCATCGCCGCTGAACACTTAAAAACCATTGCATGAGCTTTGTTTTAAATGCTGTTTTCAGCTTGTCGGTTAGCTTAGCAGCAATTATAGGCTGGATCAGGATCAAGAAGATTGATCCGGCCTTTTTTCCTTTTATCCTGCTAATGATGGCAGGGTTGATTAATGAATCAGTAAGCCTGTTGCTGGTATATAAGGGATATTCCAATTCGGTTTCTTTTAACCTGTATTCATTGGCGGCAGCCCTTCTACTTGGTTGGCAATTTTATAAATGGGGACTGTTTAAAAGAAGGGCGGTCTATTACCTGATACAATTTGTTTTTTTAACGGGATGGATGTTTGAAACATTCGTGTACAGTAAGAACTTATTTAACTCCTATTTTATCATCGCCTACTCTTTCGTGGTAGTGCTATTGTGTATAGAACAAATCAATCACGAGATTTTCCCGGTGAAAAGGCGATTGTGGACAGACCCGATATTTCTTATTTGCATGGGCTTATTAGTTTTCTATACCTATTCTGTAATGGTAGAAGCGTTTTGGCATTATGGCCTGAACCGAAGCCGGTTTTTCAGGCTACGGATTTACGAAATAATGGCTTATATTAATTTATTTACGAACCTGTTATTTGCTTTTGCGGTGTTATGGATACCATTGAAACCTCGATATATACTGCGGTCCTGATTTGCTGCGTGGTGTTGGGTTTAGTATTTCTTTATTTCGGCATCACCATTGTCAGGCGCCAGCGCAAGCACTACGAGATGCAAAAGGCCAACTTTCTTGCAGAGATAGAGTTGCTTGATGGAGAAAGAAACCGGATAGCAAGCGACCTGCATGATGAATTGGGGCCGTTATTGTCTATCACGAAAATCGAAATAAACGAGATTAAAACAGGCGATACTGAAAGCCTGGCGTTACAGGCAAGAGCCAATCAACATATTGAAGAGCTTACCGAGAGGCTGGGCGGCATTGCGAGAAACCTAACTCCCCGCCGGCTTTTGCAAAAAGGGCTTGATGCTGCACTGGAAGATTATTTCAAACAATACCAGGAGGGAACCAGCATTCATTTGCAATTCCACTACCAGGCAGAAAGCACTATTCCTGTCCTACTCCGTTCCCAAATTTATAAGATGGTACAGGAAATGGTGCATAATGCAGTAAAGCATTCAGGCGGAACTTTCCTGAAGGTAATGCTGCAGCAGCGGAAAAATTTATTGTATATCTATTGTAAGGATGATGGGATCGGCATCAGGACAAATACAGCCAGTAAAAGCGGACTCGGCCTTGATAGTTTAAAAAACCGGGTAGCGCTGCTTGGTGGAAGAATGCAGTTTTCGGGTAACGGAGGTACAGAGTATTTTATTGAAATCCCCTTAACAGATTAAGATGAGTAACACAATCCGCCTGATGATAGCAGATGATTATCCCCTGTTTAAAGAGGGATTGCATCTTTTGTTGCGCCATTATCCACAGCTGGTCATTGTTGGCGAGGCCGACAATGGAGAAACGCTTTTATCGCTCATTCAAAAAGACCAGCCAGACGTAGTAATTACGGATATCCAGATGCCTGTGCTCAATGGCATTGAACTTACCAAGATTATCAGGAAAGATTACCCGGATACGAAGGTGATTGCTTTGACCATGTATGAAGATGAACATTTAATAACTGATATGCTTGAAGCGGGAGCGACAGGCTATCTCCGAAAAAATACCAGCAAAGAAGAACTGGTTGACGCCATCGAAGTGGTAAACGCGGGAAAAACCTATTTCTGTAATTCCACCTCGATGCAATTATCAAAAGCAGTTGCCGCCACTAAGGCCAATCATTTTCGACACCTGAAGGAAATGCCTTTCAATGAAAATGAGCTGGAAATTATCCGCCTGATCTGTGAACAATATGCGAGCAAGGAAATTGCCGGTATCACACATCTTGCCCACCGAACTATTGAAAAATACCGGGACCGAATCATGGAAAAGATAGGCGCCAAGAACGTGGTAGGAGTGGTGATCTACGCAATAAAGAATGGGATATATAAGCCGTGAGTGGGTGCAGTTGACAGTCGGCAGTTGGTGGTTGATGATTTGGGGTTTAACATGAACTAATTTTTTCGGGCTGAGGTGAATGATTAGCAGCTTTTTTGTTATGAAAGTGACCTTACTGAGTAATGAGACAGAATTGCTGCTGGAGCATGAGCAGGAGGGTAATGGCCATGACCAAATTTACTCCCGGAAAATTGCTGCTGAAACAAGGGTGGGACAATGCCATTTCCAAATCATAGATACCGGCGCATGCCTGCTATGGCTGGGTGATTATCAAATGCAACAGCCTTTTCTTATTCAAACGGCTTCCACGAATGATGAATTAAAAATAATTGTACAGTGGCCAACGAGTATTGACAATGATTATGCAAAGGTGTTTGAAAAAACATTACTCGTTTACCGGATTCCTTTTTTATCCGGTCATCATTCACCTATTGAACTGCGCTGCACGGCGGGGAAAGGCAGGTTGCTATTGTTACAGTATAGCACAAAATTTATTGACGCATCCAGGTTACCGGTGATCAAGACAATTCCCCGACAAAACGACCTGGCGCTGGACAGCAGCATGGCCAGCATTGTACAACATATGTTGTACTACCCGGTATCGATTGGACATCAGCAACAGTACCTGCGTATAAAATGCGAAGAGTTTTACGTGTTGTTTCATGATGCTGCTACTGCTGTTCAAAAAAAGGACTTCATCCCCGAGCCGATAATTGAAAAACTAATCAACATCGATTTACTGATACGCCGACAGGTTGATCAAAACTTTACTGTAACACAGCTGGCCAAAACTTTTTCCCTGAATACCGAACAATTGAAGCGCTACTTTAAATTGTATTATGGCAACACTATTCATCAATATATTCTTGCAATTAAAATGGAACTTGCCGAACAACTCATTCAAAAGAGCGATCAATCGTTGAAAGAAATTTCCTTTGCTCTTGGGTTTAAAACTGATGCTCACTTCTCGGAAGCCTTCAAAAATTATTTTGGGTACCCTCCAGGCTTTTTGCGAAAAAAGAATAACAGTCACTCCTAATAAATAGTACTGAAACCATAACGCTTCCGGCATGGTTGTGATGCAACTTTATCCTGTCATGCATGATGCAGGTAAAGCTTGAAACCTGGATAAATGTCAGAAAGCATTAACCTTAGAGTTTTTATTGTTTTTTAAGATTATAAAAGCAAGATATACTATGATCAAATTAAAATTCATTTTACCTCTTGTTGCCGTGTTATTAACTGCAGGTATTATTATTGGCTTCAGTTCTTTTTCCGGCGACAAAGAAAAGAAAGAACAGCGGCCTACCGAGTATTTCTGGTTTGCTGTTGACTATAGTGTGCCGGAAGGAAGAGTACCATCTGGTGCATCACCTGTATTTTCCGGTAACAAATTGACACAAGCTGATGCACAAGCCAATGACGGCTGTGCAGACGTCAATCAAAAGCATTGCCTGAGGGGATTTACCAGCATGCCAAGCTTGCCAACCACATCGTATGATGCTTCGACGCCCAAGCCCCAATAATTAAGCCGGGCCAATTACTTTTGGCAAAGGACTACACGAGAAAACAAGGAGTAGCCGCATAGCGGCTACTTTTTTTTATTATTGGTTTTTCTTTTGGCTTAAACACAGAACAGGCATATCTCTTACTTCCAGACACAATTCAAGCCCCGAGAAATGAAGATCCTGCATCAAGGAAGATACATTCAACGGTGTTACAGAACTTGCCTTCACGATTGCATTTATTAGGATCGTTTCATTCAATTCATTAATAAACGGGTATTCATAAGCGATCCAACCTTCTAAAAAGTTTATTAAATCGCCCAGCGGCTGATTGATAAAATGAAAAGCTGAATCTCCATTTATTAAAACCCGCCTGGTTGAAGAGGAAGTCGGTATAGTATTTTTAAGTACGAGGCTTTTAACCTTCCTTATCTCAATCTTTGCATCCAGATCAAAAAAACGCTGGAGGTCCTGCTGCATAATTTTAAACCGATTGTTAGCCATGGCAACAGGTACTATCAACTGGTAATTGAATGCGTGATTATCCAGCCAGTCATCCATTTTATTGTTGTCAGGAGGCGAGGTATAAGAATATTTATCAGATACCTGTAGGTCCAAACTATATTGGGCTGCGAAGTTGTATTTTCCTTTTTCTTCAAAAGCAAGTTTGTATAAATCCAACACTGAAGAACAATTCACCGAGAGTTTTACGGCTTTGTCTTCATTTATTATTTCTCCCATAGCGTTACCGATATCCAGTTCATTGGAACATCGGGAGATTGCCGAGTAGTATATCAATCCTTTTTGCATTGTGGTATTCATTGCCGGGTTATCGTTTCTTTTCCTGAGCGTTGGATCTTTCAATTCCAGTTTACTACCTTCCAAAAAATCCGAGATGTGTTTAGCTGTTGTATTGTAGCCGCCGGAGAAGTAGCTGATTGTCCCGTTCCTGTCGATCCAAACATGATAGGGATAACCTTCGGACGGAAACATAGATGACAACAATGTGTCACCAGTGATCATGGGTAGCGAGGGCATTTTTATTTTTTTTCGCCGGGCAAAAAAATTGATTGTTGAGTCTTTGCTTTCTTTGTTTACCAGTATCAATTGTATATCATTATCGAATTGTTGCTGTAGTGAATCAAGGTGCGGGAAGGCTGCAAGACAGGGAACGCAACGATGGTTCCAGAAATCGAGGATAATGGATTTGCCTTTGTAATCGGCGAAGTTTAAATGGCCCGATTTGTTGTTGATGGTGTTTGGCAAGGTGAGTAAGGGAAGCTTATCACCGATTGATAATTGTTTTTGCTGGGAATGGGTTTGAAGGGTGATTAACACGAGGCCTATTGGGGCAATGTATTTTAAGGGATTCATGGTTTTGATTTTAAGTAAATAATTGTCTTTTTACTTTTTGCCTTTCAAGCAAGAGATCTTATAATTTGGGTGACCGGGTTTTTATAATCTATTATTTACTTTTTTGCTTGTCCAAAAAAGTAACAAAAAAAGACCCCCGAAAACGATTACAGCCCGTTTTCGGGACCGTACCCCTGATTAAGCTTTTGCACTACTGTGACTTCAACTTTTGTAATTCTACTCATCATACGCGCCGCTTGCCTCGTTTTTCAACAATTTTGTTAATGCTATTTTTCTGAGGCCGGTTAAAAAACCGATGTTAATAACCTGGATTTTGATAGAGTAAGGGGTTACTGTTTATTTCTGCCAATGGAATAGGGTACAATGTATCCGTGGCCTGCCAGCCTGCTTTCAACGGTTGTAAAACAGTACTAACTACACCTGTCCTTTTCAAGTCAAACCATCGATGACCCCATTCAGCCAACAGTTCAATTCTTCTTTCGTTTTGTATGGCTTCCAACAAAGTGCTTTTATCCGCAGCGGGTGTATCGCCCAGGCCAGCCCGATGACGGATGGTATTGAGGTCTGCTATTGCCCCGGCAAGGTCATCCTGTTGTGCCCGGGCTTCTGCCCTAATCAAAAACTGTTCTGCCAGTCGAAATACCATATAGTATTCAGTAGTGGGTGCAGCCGATCGCATTTTATACTTGAAAGGATAGTAATTGTTTTGACCACCGGCGGTACTTAGCTTCAGCCATTTTTCTTTTCGTATGTCACCGGGTTCAAACGCATTTAATAAATGGTCCGTGGCAACATAAGCAGGTTTGAAAAAGCTCAGTGCCGGAATAAAAGCCGCTGCCTCGGCAGTATTGTAATTGTCCGTGACGAGCTGCCAGATTGCTTCCGGTGAATCCATTACAAAAGCCTGGTCAATGTCGGTGACCAATTCATAGAGGCCTGCATCTATGATTGCCGTTGCCGCTATCGTTGCTTTTGACCAATCCCCTTTGTATAGATACACCCTTGCCAGTAGCGCTTCTACCGTGAATTGATTGGGTCTTGTTCTGCCTGCCGAAGGATAATTGACATTCAATAGTGTTTTTGCTGTTTCCAAGTCGGCGATGATTTGTTCATAAATGACCGAAGCTGCTTTACGAGAAGAACGGCTGTTTATTTCATAGCCTGATGTTATTAATAAAGGAACATCGCCAAAGAGATTAACGAGATAAAAATAATGGAGGGCTCTTACCAACAAGGCTTCTCCTTGTAGCTGGCTATGCACAGCGGGTGTTAAGGCTGAAGTATTCTGCAAACCTTCGAGAATTGCATTGGCATGGTAAATGGTTTTATAGGCCGGTATCCAAAAATTAGCTGCCAGGATTTCGTTATCCGGCATCAACGTGTTTGCAGTGAAACCATCTACAGCCATCGCTGAGTTGGTGTTTACCAGTTCATCGGCTGACAACCCACTGTATACCGTAACGCCGCCATTGGCCAGCCAAAGATTACTTGTGAGCATTTGGTTGTATAAACCAGTAGTGGCTGACACGGCGGCATCATCGTTTTCAAAGATTTGTTTTGTTTGGGTTTCTGTTTGTGAAGGAGGGATAGATAGGAATTTTTTGCAGGATGAAAAGAGTAAAAAGAATGAGCTGATGAGGAGAATTGTTTTATTGTTGAAGTGATGATTTATCATAAAAGATTTTTTATTGTTTCTTGAATTTTGAAAAGTAGTTTGCTTGATGCAGTGAAAACCTCACCTCCAACCTCCTCTCCAAGGGAGAGGAGGCTTTAGAAGGCCTCTCCCCCAAACCCCCTCTCCAAGAGAGAGGGGGCTTAGTGAACTACAACAAAAAGAGCCTGACGGGATGGAGGGTTGGGGTTTCATTTTAGAATTTAAGTTGAATGCCGAAGGCGATTGTTTTTAGTGGTGGCAGAACGAGTATATCCTGTGTTTCAGGATCGGAACCGAGATAGCTTGTGATGGTGAACAGGTTTTGTGCCTGCAGGTAAATGCGCAGGCTTTCGATGTTTGCCTTTTTTAAAAAATGGGATGGGATGTTATAAGCAGCATAGATGGTTTTTAAACGAATGAACGAGGCATCAGTATAGATGGCATTTGAATTCCTGAAATAATATGCGCCAAATGCCGCTGTGCCACTGTAGCTGCTGGAAAACTTTTGTACCGTGGTAATATCACCGGGATGCCGCCAACGATCCAATACGCCTACCGGCTGGTTTGTAGCGAGGCCGGGTTGATTGCCCAACAAACTGGCCAGGTAATTTTTGCCTAATTGCTTCCTGCCTTCGAAAAAGAGACTGAGTTCAAAACTTCTATAGGTAAAACTATTTTGTATGCCGCCATAATATTTTGGATCCGTGTTGCCGGGCACCTTGTAGTCACTGTTGTCAAATTGGCCATCGTTATTAATGTCCTGCACTGTATAAACGCCAGTTGCCGGATCAACGCCGAGATGGTTGAATCCTGAGAAAATACTGAGTGGCAATCCCTCTTTATAAACTGCTGCATAACCCGATTCTGCCAGGCCGGGAAATGAAACCAGCTTGTTCCTGGGGAAAGTGAGATTGAAGGAGGTGGTCCAGTTGAACTTGTTTGTCGTGAAATTTTTTGAGGTAAGTGAAAATTCAAGACCGGTGTTTTGAACCAATGCCGGCAGGTTTTGAATGATGGATGAAAAGCCTGACTGGTTGGGCAGCTTAAAACTGACCAACTGGTTATTGCTTCGATTGCGATAGTAAGCTGCTGATAAAAAAATCCTATCCCTGATAAAGCCCCATTCAATAGCCACTTCTAATTTTTTGTTGAACTCCCATTGATAATTGGGGTTGTAGAGAGCAGATGGTACCAAACCGGGATAGCCCTGGTAAGTATTGAAAGCAGCACGCCAACGGTCGAGGTATTTGTAATCACCGATCTGATCATTACCGGTAGAGCCATAGCTTGCTCTTAATTTTCCAAAACTTACGATGTTGCTTAGTTTCTTGAAAAATGGTTCATCCGAAAATATCCAAGCCATACCGATAGACGAAAAGTTGGCAAAGCGATTGCCGGGGCCGAAGCGGCTGGAACCATCCCTGCGACCGGTGAGGTTGAGAATGTATTTGTTTTGCCAATTATAATTGAAGCGGCCAAAGAAAGCGGTGTAACGATACTGGCTATAACTGTTCGATGCATTGACGAGACCTGCGGCATCCAGCGAAGTGAGCAATAAATCATTGGTATAATTTGTAGATGCTATGGATGTAGCCGAGTATTTTCTTTCCTGCAAAGTGGTGCCTGCGAGCAGCGTTACAATTCCTTTTGCTATTTTTTTGCTCCAATGCAATTGCGGTTCTATGATCCAACCGGAAGAAGATGATTTGGCAAAATTGGAAGAAGCTAATTCATTGGATTGAGGGCTTAGCGCTGCTTTAGGGATGATGGAGTTTTCATCGGTCAAGAAGCGATTGTAACCAAGGCTAGCTTTGGCTACCAGACCGGGCAGGATGGAATAGGATAAAAGGAGATTGGATGAAAGGTTTTCGTTGAGGGCCTTGTATTTCTTTAATAATTCGGCGGCAGGAATGGAAGCAAAGGACATATCGAGATTGTGCACCAGGATACCATCCTGTACCCAATTGGGATGGCCTGCATTGTTATACATTTTGAAATTGGGGGGCAGGTTCAAAAACTGGGTCAGGTCTTTTTGCAGCAAGTTGTTCTTATCACTGGTGTAGAAGCCAGCGAGTGAAGCACTGAATTTTTTATTGGCCGAGCTGTGGCTGATGTTGAAGTGCAGGCCTGCTTTATTATCAGTAAGCGACCTGGAAAAGAGATTTGTTTCGCGGTGGAAATTGCCCGCCATTAAAAAACGAGTAGTGCTGTTGCCACCGGACAATGATAATTGTGCATCCGAGGAATGAGCGGTATTGCCTATTAGTTCTTTCTTGTAATCGATAAAAACAGTGGTGTCCCAAACAAGGAGGTCGGGTGCATAGCCATCGGAATATGGAAAATCCTTTTGGGGTGTAAAGCCATCGTTGGCCATTGCTTCCCGACGCATGGAGAGGTATTGTGCGGTTGTCAGCATATCCATGGTGCGGGCCGCACGGCTGAAGCCTGCGCTGGTATTTACCGCCACGCTTGTTTTTCCAACAACTCCCTTCTTTGTAGTAATAAGAATAACACCGCCGGCACCACGGCTACCATAGATAGCCGTAGCATCAGCATCTTTCAGTACTTCGATACTTTCAATATCGGCAGGATTGATGGTGTTCAACGGGCTAAGGCCGCCTTCATTGGTGCTGCGGGGTTTATTGGCGGCTGATACAAGCTGGCTTGCCGGTAGATTGCCGGGCTCAAAGGGTACCCCATCGATGATGAATAAAGGATCGTTTCGTGACAGTGATAAATCCAACGAGCTGCGACCACGAATCTCTACATTGAATGAAGAGCCGGGCACGCCGCTGGTTTGGGTGATGACAAGGCCCGGTATTCTTCCCTGTAATGCAGCCAGGGGATTTGATACGGGTTGGCGCCTGATGTCTTCGCCCGAGAGTTTAGCAATGCTGCCGGTATTTAAGCGCCGGGTGGTAGTGCCATAGGCTTGTATCAATACCTGGTCGAGCTCAGTGATCTTTTGTTTTAAGATGATGGTAATTTGACCCCGTTCATTATTGGGCTCTTCGGTGGTTTGATAGCCGATGGCGGAGACGATGAAGGTGTCGGACAAAAGTGAAAAGTCAAAAGTGAAATGGCCTTTACTATCGGATGTTGTTGACTGTTTCGTTCTTTTTAACGTGATGGTGGCGGAAGGAACAGGCTCACCCTGTTCATTAATGATGGTACCTGTAACAGGTATGGTTTGACACATGCTGAAGAATGGGCAGAGGAGTGCAATGATGAAGTATTGGGGTTTCATATTAAGCAGTTAAACCCCCTCCCCGCTCCCCCTAAAGGGGGAGGGCTTGGGACGGTCGTTTATAAATGATTTTAAAATGCTACTGGAAACGGCCCCCTTCCCTGAACTACGTTCGCATCCTTCGCTACTTTTTCAAAGCAGCTCAGATGTCCCGGTGGGGGAAAGCCGGGGAGGTCGTTTAAATATGTTGAAATGCTACTAACCATATTACCTTAACGACAACATGAGAGCTACCCTTGGGCCCTTCGATAAACTCAGGATAAACGCAAGGGCGAGACAGAGCCCCCTTCGCCGGGCTCAGGGCGGCCTTAAACGGGGTTCTTTGGTTTAACCGCGAAGCGGGTAAGCAATAAGTGAAGTTCTTTGTGGATGTAGTGAACTTTCATATTTACAGGTTTGCCGCTTTATAGTCCTGTAAGAAAGTTCCTTGCCTTTAGTATGTTTTTAAACAATAAAGTAAGAGAGTACGTTTTGAAAAAAATTTAGGCGTGGAACTCAACTTACCGCTTTGAGGCCCTCGGAGAGCCCAGACACGAATAAGAGAGCCCACGCCGTAGCGTGGGCATTCACCTTATCATCTCGTGTCTTGTGAAATTTCCGAGGTTTCAAAGCGAGACTCAAAGCGAATGCTTCAAATAATTTTTGAAGAAACGCAAAGCTATATAACTAAATATAACCTTGAGGTAAATATAGGATATTTTATGTCGTTACGCTACACCGTAATAGAAAATTTTTAAAAAACTTGTTCTTTTCCGAATGGTAAAAAATGAAGAACAAGTATATGTGAAGTATAGATATGCACTCGCCTTAAGGAAACTGTTGGACAAAAACAAAAGGCAGAAATTAAGGAATGATAAGCTGGGGATAAAGGATAAAGATTTAGATCATAGTTATTCCGCTATTTCGAGTTCTACTGGTTTAAGGCCGGCTACATTGTCAAGTATTCTGACAGGTACATCGGAAATAAAGGCTTATACTTTGTTTCTAATTTTAAATTCTCTTGGTGTTTCATTTGCCCACTTTGGTCGTGTGTTTGACGCCCTTACCGAAGCAGAAGTAATAAAATATAAGAATGAAATAGAGAAAGAAAAAGGCCAAAGAGAAAAGCGGCTATAGTTGCGGTTGAGACAAAGTTTCAAGTAGTCGTGGAAACACGATTGTTTTATTATTCAATACGCTTGAAATTTGATCCAAATTCCCTTGTATGAAATATTTATTTTTAATTGCATTCATCTCCGTTGCAACAATAGCTTATTCTCAAAAAACGATCAAGCTTGAAGATGTAGGTAAACATGTGGGAGATAGCGTAAAGGTATGTGGTAAGGTATATGGTATCCGGTACTTTGAGCAATCTAAAAACAGCCCCACACTTATTAATATTGGCGGAGCTTACCCGAATCAGCTGCTGACGGTGGTGATATGGGGTGATGTGAGAAATAAGCTTGAAAAGACACCGGAAGAGTTGTTTAGGGATAAGGATGTATGTGTGACGGGGAAGATTGAATTGTATAAGGGGAAGGAGCAGGTAGTGGTGAAGGAAGGTGAACAGATTAAAGAAGAATAAATGCTGATACTTATTTGTTTTTTTAAAAACAAGTTCTATTTTAGAAACTTCATAGGATAAGGTTTAATGGTTAATGGTTTTTGATTAGGGCCCCCGATTTTAGCGAGTCGGGGTTCTTTATTCATCAAAGGTTAAAAACTTGCAACCATGAAGTATTTCATTTCTTTCTTATTGCTGCCCCGGTGCTGTGTCGATATCCTGCTGCGGTGGTTGTGTCCGTTTAAAAAAGAACGCCCCGGCACGTGCCACCACGTGCCGGAATCTTAAACTAAACTTTAGGTAGCTTTGGGCAATGGTGTTCTCATATAAATTTTTTCAACCGGTGTTAATAAAATATGCCGGCATTTTGGCCAGAATTTTGGAACTAGAATGGCTGTACTGTATTTTGTGCATCTAAAAACGGCGTCATGACTCAAACCCTTATCCAAGACCAGATCAGAACCATTCAAAAGGCAACTGAAAATGCTGCCAAATCTAAAGAAGCTGCGCTACAATTTCTTAAAGAGGCCGGCATCGTTAAACGTGAACCGACTTCTGCGGTAAATCGTGACGACAAAAAGAAAAAGTAGGATTGCCTCATCATCATCCCTTCAGTATTATTGGTTTCCATAGTTGTGATAGAGAAGTAGGGCTACGTGTATTAAACGGAGATGACGAACTCAGGCCGAGTCAAATACCTGGGACTGGCTGGGAGAGGGAATTTATTTCTGGGAACATAATCCTATCAGGGCTTTTGAATACGCCCGGGAAAGTGCGGAAAGAAAACAATTCAATAAAATTCCAATCGTTACTCCGTTTGTGCTTGGCGCTCATATTGAATTGTGCAATTGCTTAAACCTGGTAGAAAACCAATCTTTAAAAATATTACAGGAGGCGTATGCCGGTCTTGAAAAATTAATGTGGGAGGCCGGGCAAGGCATGCCGGTCAACAAAGGCAATAATAAAGCACTTGATTGCGCCGTCATTCAATATATCCATCAATCTAATAAAAAGGAAGGAAAACACCGGTATGATACGGTGCGGTGCGCTTTCCAGGAAGGATCGGCAGCTTATCCCGGCGCAACGGTTTCCACGAGATTGCATATACAAGTTTGCGTGATCAACCCCGATTGCATCCGCGGCTATTTTTTACCAAGGCCACTTGAAAAATTTAATCCGCACCTGAAGAAGTGGCCGAAGTAAAGCTTATTGTAATGCATTTATTAATAAAGTACTGATCGCAGGTGGTAAGTTGCCTGTAAAAAATATGAAAGACCATATTTGCAGAGCTATTAATTTTTCATAATTACCGATTCTCCCATGCTGGCTTAGTTTATCAGCCAAGTAAAAGGGGAATGTACCAATACAGTAAAGCATAACCCGGACAGCCAAAGAAATATTTCTTTGGCTTATTGAATGGGGAAAGATTGCCACAGCTTCATTTTTCTCCGGGTAACGGCGATAACAAGAGCCAGCGTAAAAAAAATACCGGCTGCAGTGCTTATCCTTCTTTTAAAGACGGGTATGTTTTGAAATTTATCCGGCCAAAAAAGCCCCCTTCTCTTTCCTCCTGTGAAGTAATTACAAAGTCTTCTCTATAGTTGGAAAAACTAAATTTCTTCAACTGCTCTTTATGCTGTTTGATTTTTTTCAGTGACGCAGTGATCAATTTTGTGAAAGGCTTTTTCATATAAATATTTTTGCTTGTGACACAGGTTTCAATTACTGTGCCATCCAAAACCAGCAAATCGAAGAGTGGATTAATTATTCCGCCTTCCCGCTTACGACAAACTAAACTTTCACATAAATTTTTTTCCTGTCCATCCAATAACAGATAGCCCACATGAAGATAATGACGCAAATGGCATAGAGCAGAGAGCCTAATCTTGGATCACCCGGTATATTGACCAATACTTTTTGGTAGAGCCAGTTCCATGGACTTGTATATAGCGGTTCTCCCTTCGTGTTGAATCCATTGGGGATACGGATTAACGCCAAACCCTTGGGCAGAAAAGCACTCAGGGCAAAAACAAATAATGCATTCTTTCCAAACACATCGAAGAAACGGGAAAGACCACCCCTGATATTTTTTATTTCAATCATATAAATCATCGTGGCAATGGTGATCGTAGCCAGGCCGGAGGTATAGATAGTGTAGGAGCTTGTCCATATTTTTTTATTGATGGGGAAAACCATATCCCAGCAAAAGCCTGTAACCATCATAGCTATTCCGGCGACAAATAAACCTGTTATCATTTGGTAGGGGCCGTTTTGACTGGAGCCGACAGCCTGTGGTGTTTGCTGCTTTCCTTTCTTTTGGATATAGTCGCCTACCAGGTAACCCAGTATCACTTCTACAATTGCGGGCAGGGTGCTTACCAGGCCTTCGGGATCAAAGGGAACGCCTTCTCCTTTATATAGATGGGCTATGCCCAACACATCTTTATCAATAACGGTTCCAAACCAACCTTTCAGGCTATAGGGGTCGATTGGATTGCCAACATAACAAAGCAGCCAATACAGCAGCAGGATTACCAAGCCGACATAAAACGCCTTTTTTAGTTTGAGGTAATAAATAATGACCGAGGCAAAAAAATAACATAGTGCTATTCGTTGCAGTACACCCAATATTCTCACTCCTTTTGACGGGTCTTCTTTGTTCACCCAATTGATAAAGGAGAGCTGATCGCCCTGCCACCTGAAGAAGGGCCACCAGTTTAAAAAGAGGCCAATCAGAAAAATGATAACTGTTCGGTTTACTACTTTTTTCCAGAACACAGCATCACCCGCTGCTTCCAGTCTTGGCATCACAAAGGCCATGGCATTACCCACCGCAAAAAGAAAAAAGGGAAAAACGAGATCGGTTGGCGTTAATCCATGCCAGGGAGCATGTTTTAGCGGCGGGTAAATATGTCCCCAGGAGCCGGGATTGTTGACCAGGATCATGAGGCAGACGGTGGCTCCGCGAAAAACATCTAATGAGTAAAAACGTTGGTTCAAAGCAGTGACACTTTAAGCTTTAAATGTAAGATTTTCAACTATATACTTATTAATCAAATTGATCCTGCTCTTAGCCGCACCTGATAAGTTCCCGAAAAACGTAACGGGTAATTGGCTAATGACAAGTAATTTATTAATAATCAAAAACGATGAACTGTGTGGGTAACTGATTGCCCGGTTACATTGCCAAAGGCTTCACAATCTGCTAATTTTATTCTTTTGCCAGTCCCATTTAGCCACCTATATTTGCAGCCGAAATACAATAGCCACTAAGCAAAAACCGTTACAGTGGCCATTCTTTTTAGCCGGTCACAAAAAATAAGCTGTGACTGAGATGGCGAAGCCATCCGAATTACCCGCAATGTCCCGTAAATGGTTAGCCATATACAGCCGTCCCCGCTGGGAAAAAAAAGTCACCCAATTGCTCACTGAAAAAGGACTGGAAAGCTACTGTCCTTTAAATAAGGTAAGACGTAAATGGAGTGACCGGGTAAAGCTGGTGGAAGAACCGCTTTTCAAATCCTATGTATTTGTAAAAGTGAATGATGAAGACAGGACTGAAGTGAGAATGACGCCGGGTGTCATCAATTTCGTGTACTGGAACGGGAAGCCTGCGGTGGTAAAGGAAAAAGAGATCAATGCGATCAAGAGTTTTTTGAACGAGTACGAGAATGTGGAAGTGAAGCCGATGACGGTAGAGTTGAAGCAACGGGTGAAAATTACTGCTGGTCCGTTGATGGACCAGGAAGGGGAAGTGATCGGTATCAACCGCAAGTCTGTGAAGGTGGCCATTGACAGCCTCGGGTATCTGCTGGTAGCTTATATTGACCGAACTAAATTAACTTCGACAGACCCCGATTGAACAAATCTTATTTTTGCGGGCTTCTACTAAAATATCATCCATGAAATTTGTCCGGCTTCTTGTATTACTTGTGTTATCTTTTTACTTAATTTCCTGCGGCACACAGCGTAGAATCCCCAATTACCTGCAACATGTAAATGACAGTACCGGTAAAGGTGAGGTGAAAATTCCTGAGCTGAAAATTCAGAAAAACGACCTTTTATCTATCCAGGTATATAGTGCTAGTACCAAGCCTGAAATTTCCGATGCGCCTTATAATCTGCCTTCATCAAGTTCATCCTCGGGTGGCCAGGGGAGCAGCGGTTCGGGATCGGGTACCGGAGGTTTTTTGGTGGATGTGAATGGTAATATTGAGTATCCTCAATTAGGCGTAATCCAGGTGGAAGGTTTGACCAAACTTCAGCTGGCAGATACTATTAAACGAAAGATCAACGAAAAGGATTCGGTGCTGACAAACCCATCTGTCATTATTCGTTTTATGAATTTAAAGGTAACCGTGCTGGGTGAGGTAAATAGGCAGGGACCCGTTAGCGTACCGGGAGAAAGGGTGACATTATTGGATGCGATAGGGCTGGCGGGCGGTACTACTGATTTTGGAATGAAAAATACTGTCAAAGTGATGCGGGAAACAGATGGAAAGCGGGAAGTTGGATTGGTCGATCTTTCATCCAGGGATCTGTTCGAATCCCCTTATTATAATTTACAACAAAATGATGTAGTGGTGGTAGATCCTACAAAAAGAAAAGCGAAGAAAGCCGAACAAGATGTCGTGATGCGGCAGGTCAGCTTTGGCTTAAGCCTTATTACGGCGATTGCTTTGCTCTATAATATTTTTAACTAATGGCTATTTCCGAAAACTCATCGCAAGTAATAATCGAGGAACAGGTTACCAACAACGGCAAATCAGAATTGTCAAATTTAAGTGTAAGGGACCTGTTCTATAAATATATTCGTTTCCTGCCTGTATTTCTTTTATCAGTAGCCCTTGCTTTGTTGATAGCTTTTGTTTACCTGCGTTATGCGACGCGTATTTATAGTGCAGCCGGTAGCCTGCAAATAAAAAGTGAAGTCTCAGGAGGCGGGCGTTCGTCCGACAAGGTGGAAGATATCCTGATGGGAAATAACCGGACGGAAAATATTCAAAGCGAAATTGAAATTCTGAAGTCCCGGCCATTGATGGCCAGGGTGGTCAAAAAACTCGATTTGCAATTTAGTTACACGGCGATCGGAAGAATAAAAGATGAAAATGTTTATAAGAGAGCTCCTTTTACGATCAAAGCTTTTGAAATAAATGATTCTTCCCGGTCATTCAGCATGAATATAAAGTTCAACGATGAAAACAGGTTCTATGTTAATCATGAATCAACTGAGATAGGTTTTGGCCAGGTATTTAAAAATAAATATGGCGTATTTGCCCTAGAAAAGAAAGGCGGTGCCGTCACCGGTACGGAATATGAAATCGGGTGGAGACCTATCGAGGCAGTTGCTACGAGCCTCGCTGCTGCTGTAAACGTGACGCCAAAAGTGAGCGGGACCGGGCTTATTATTAGCATGGAAACTACTAATGCGCAAATGGCGGCTGATATAGTCAACAATTTAATGGTTCAATATGACTCCCTGACGATTGAACAGAATAATTTTTCCACCGACCAGATGATTGGTTTTATTGACGTGAGGCTGGATAAATTGAAAGGTGAATTAGACAGTTTACAGGGTATTTTACTAGACTATCGCCAGAAAAATAAGCTGATCAATGTGGAAACGCAGTCGACCAATTCCTTTCAAACTATCATGGAGGCTGACAAGCTGATCAATGAGCAACAAATGCGGCTTTCGGTGGCAGGCATGATCGATGATTACCTGAGAGATAAACAAAATCAATACAGCAAAATAGTTGTTCCATCTTCGCTGGGCCTGGAAGATGTGACGTTGAATGAACTGGTGAGTGGCTATAACAAAGCACAATTGGCACGAAAATCATTATTGGAATCCAATATACCGCCGGATAATCCCGCCGTTAAAGAATCAGAGGCCCTGATCGAGCAGCAACGGGAGAGTGTGCTGGAAAACCTGCAAAATATCAAGTCTTCTTTTAGCAATGCTATTTCCAGGTTGAAAGGACAGACCCAATCCGAAGAAAGTGAATTAGAGACCCTGCCTTATAAGATGAAAGAGTATGTGGACCTGGAACGGCAGGTTACTACCAAACTCGCCCTCTATAGCCTGCTGGAAGGAAAGAGAGAAGAAGCTGCCATTTCCAGGGCAGCCACTATCTCTAATTCAAAGATCGTTGATAAAGCCACGGCGTCATCTAACCCTGTAAAGCCTAATGACCGAACCATTCAAATCATGGCCATACTTATCGGTTTAGCCCTGCCGGCGCTGATTATTTTTATAGGTGAATTGTTAAACGATAAAGTGACTACCCGCTTTGATATCGAGAAAATTACGCAGGTACCTATCATGGGCGAGGTGGGGCATTCCTATTCGGAAAATGCCCTTGTGGTAAACAAAACCAGCCGGCGAATGGTAGCCGAGCAATTCCGGATCATCCGGTCCAACCTGCAATATGTTTTGACAAAAACTGAAAAACCGATTATTCTTGTTACATCCTCCTTTAGTGGAGAGGGGAAGTCTTTTGTAAGTACAAATATGGGGGCCGTAATGGCGTTGACAGGCAAGAAAACCGTGATCCTGGAATTTGATATTCGTAAACCGAAAGTGCTGGCCGGACTAAACATGGGAAAACATCCAGGAATAACAAATTACCTGGTAGGAAAGGCCGATCTGAAAAATTTGATTTTGCCCATTCCCGGGCATGAAAACCTGTATGTGTTACCATGCGGGCCCATACCTCCGAACCCTGCCGAGTTGTTGCTTGACAGTAAAGTGTCGGATTTGTTTGCGTGGCTAAAACAGAATTTTGATGTGACCATTATAGACACAGCTCCGGTCGGTATGGTTAGCGATGCCCAAACGCTGGGTAAATATGCCGACTGTACTCTTTACCTAGTGCGGCAGGGTTATACCTTTAAAAAACAGATTGCGCTGATCGACGACCTATACCAGGACAGAAAACTTCCTCACGTT
Source organism: Terrimonas pollutisoli (assembly GCF_029360765.1). GTDB lineage: Bacteria > Bacteroidota > Bacteroidia > Chitinophagales > Chitinophagaceae > Terrimonas_B > Terrimonas_B pollutisoli. Next base: position 49,439 of record NZ_JARKNA010000021.1, read on the forward strand.
TCTATCGTCGTGAATGATGTGAAATTGAAAGCCGGCTACGGATATTATGGCTATGGCCGCTATGGTTATGGTTATGGTTATGGTAACAACGGATATTACGAAGAAGAGCAACCCGCAAAAAGCTGGTCGGATAGGTTAAGTGTCAAAAAATGGTTTCGGAAAAAAGCTGAGAGGTAAAGGTTAAGGTTGAGGTAAGGATTTAGAAGAGTTGTGGTTTAATGGGGTTGAGATTTTTATTTTATTTATTACTGAATTGATATGCGAATTTTAGTTACCGGGGGGGCTGGTTTTATTGGTTCCAATCTTGTTGAAAAGCTATTGAGCGATGAAAGAGTCAGTTTTGTACGGGTGCTGGATAATTTAGCAACCGGTTCGTTGAAAAATATTTCTTCATTTTCTTCGAATCCCAAATTTGAGTTTATAGAAGGTGATATCCGGAGTTATGAAACCTGCCTGCAGGTTTGCGAAGGGATCAATCTCATTTCACACCAGGCGGCTTTAGGCTCTGTTCCGCGTTCGATTGCCGATCCGCTGACAAGCCATGAAGTCAATATCACCGGTACGCTGAACATTTTTACGGCTGCAAAAGAAAAGAAAGTAAGGCGGGTGGTGTATGCCGCCAGTTCGTCCACTTATGGTGATCATCCCGACCTGCCTAAAATGGAAGATAGGATAGGTAACCCCCTCTCTCCTTATGCCGTTACCAAATATGTAAATGAATTGTATGCCCGGGTGTACGGCAATTTATATGGAGTTGAGTTTATAGGTCTGCGTTATTTCAACATCTTTGGTCCGAGGCAGAATCCGAATGGTCCCTATGCTGCGGTTATCCCCCTGTTTGCAGAAGCCTTACTGGATAACAAGGCTCCTACAATCAATGGCGATGGAAGCCATAGCCGTGATTTCACTTATGTTGACAATGCAGTGCAGGCAAATATTCTTTCGCTTTTCACGGATAATTCAAAAGCAGTAAACCAGGTTTATAATATTGCCTGTGGTCATCAAACATCATTGTTGGAGTTGTTCAACTCTTTAAAGCGTGAAGCAGGTAGCGGTTTACAACCAATTCATGGGCCTAATCGTACCGGCGATGTGAAGCACAGCCTTGCAGATATTTCAAAGGCATCCACCTTGTTAAACTATCACCCGCTGGTGGATGTAGAGGAGGGATTGAAGAAAACATTTAACTGGTATAAGAAGGAAAGGAAACCGGTTAATTAGGCAACCATTCTTTTTTTACCGCAGAAGCATATAGCTTATAAAATTCAACTATGCCTAAAACAATTATCATAACCGGCGGTGCGGGGTTTATTGGTTCGCATGTTGTTCGCCGTTTTGTTACAAAATACCCGGATTATAAAATCATTAATCTTGATGCGTTAACGTATGCAGGCAACCTGGAGAACCTCAGGGATATTGAAAGTGAACCCAACTATTTTTTTGAGAAAGCCAACATACTCAATGTTGATGAACTGGAGCGGATTTTTGTTCTTCATCAGCCTGATGGTATAATACATTTGGCCGCTGAATCACATGTAGACCGGTCCATACTTTCGCCTCTTGATTTTGTGTACACCAATGTAATAGGAACGGTGAACCTGCTGAATACAGCGAAGCATTTCTGGAAAGATAATTACGAAGGAAAAAGATTTTATCATGTATCAACCGATGAGGTGTATGGAGCCTTAGGCGATACCGGGTATTTTACTGAAGAAACCAACTACGATCCTCATTCTCCTTATAGCGCCTCCAAAGCATCCAGTGATCATTTTGTAAGGGCTTATGGTGACACCTATGGGTTGCCCACCGTGATCAGCAATTGTTCCAACAATTATGGGCCCAATCACTTTCCTGAAAAGCTGATTCCCCTCTTTATTAATAATATCATTACCAAAAAACCTTTACCTGTTTATGGTGATGGTTTATATACGAGGGACTGGTTGTTTGTAAAAGATCATGCGGCAGCTATTGACCTCGTGTTTCATAACGGGAAAAATCATGATACTTACAACATCGGGGGATTTAATGAATGGAAGAATATTGACCTCGTGAAACTGTTGTGCAAACTGATGGATGAAAAACTCGGCAATCCGGCCAGCACCAGTGAGCAACTGATCACTTATGTAAAGGATCGCCCCGGGCATGACAGGCGATATGCCATCGATGCCACAAAAATCAACAAAGAATTAGGCTGGCAACCTTCGGTAACCTTCGAAGAAGGGTTGGCGCAAACTATTGACTGGTATTTTGAAAATAAAGAGTGGTTGAAGCATGTAACGAGTGGGGAATACCAGGGTTATTATGAGAAGCAGTATGCGGAGAGAGGTTGAGGTTAAGATTAAGGTTAAGATTGAGTTGGAGGGAGGAGGTTTGAGAATGAGGTTGAGGACTAGAGAAAGGTTGAGAATGGAGTTAAGAAGAAAGAATTTAGGTTTAAGAAAAGGAATATAAATGGCTTATAATGATTTTGCTGAGATGCCTGTTTGGCAATTGGGGGATCAAATTGTTGCTGAAATTTATAAATTAACGGAAGCCCTTCCTAAAAGAGAGGACTATGCTCTCTGTTCGCAATTACGTGACGCTGCAGTAAGTATTACCGGAAATATCGCTGAAGGTTTCGGCAGAGGACATGTAAAGGATAAGATCAATTTTTATTATTATTCAAGAGGCAGTGCACATGAAGTCCGAAGTCACTTGTTCAGCGGAAAAACGGCAGGATATTTTAATCTTGAACAAATTCATCCCATTCAATTAAAATGCCTGCAGGTAATTGAAGGATTAAACAAAATTATTAAAGGTCTTTCAAGCCCTTAATCTTAAACTCATCCTTAACCTTTTTCTTAACTCATGAAAGGAATTATTCTCGCCGGCGGAAGCGGCACAAGGTTATATCCCATTACCAAAGCTATCAGTAAGCAACTGATGCCCATTTACGATAAGCCGATGATCTATTACCCGCTTTCCACTTTAATGATGGCAGGCATAAAAGAAATATTGATCATTACTACGCCAGAAGACAATGCATCCTTTAAACGTTTGTTGGGCGATGGCAGCCAGGTAGGTTGCCGCTTTGAATATGCCATACAGGAAATACCCAATGGCCTGGCACAGGCTTTTGTGATTGGTGCTGATTTTATTGGCACTGATAAAGTGGCGCTGGTATTAGGTGACAATATTTTTTACGGCGCCGGCCTTGGTCGTCAGTTGAAAACGCTAAATGATATTGACGGTGGTTATGTATTTGCTTACCAGGTGAGTGATCCTGAACGGTATGGTGTTGTGGAGTTTGATGCTGAAATGAAAGCCATCAGTATTGAAGAAAAACCTGCAAAGCCGAAATCAAATTATGCGGTGCCGGGTTTATATTTTTATGATAACGAAGTGGTGAAAATTGCTAAAGAACTGAAACCATCTCCGCGGGGTGAATATGAAATTACGGATGTCAACAAAGAATACTTGCAACAGGGTAAATTAAAAGTGGCTGTACTGGATCGCGGCACAGCATGGTTAGATACCGGCACTTTCGATTCTTTAAGCGACGCCAGTGAATTTGTAAGAGTGATCGAAAAAAGACAAGGCACCAAGATTGGCTGCATAGAGGAAGTGGCTTATCGAAATAAGTTTATTAATAAAGAGCAAACCCTGGCCATAGCGGATACCCTGAACAAAAGTGGCTATGGTGTGTACTTAAAAAAAATTGTACAGTAAGGCGATATAATTTTAATCCTGATTTGTTTTATTCGCGGGGTCAAACATCTAATAACCTAGTAGCTAAAAAGTATGTCCTCTGATCGTCCCAGGATTTTTTTTCCCAATCTTGATAGCCTAAGATTCCTGGCTTTTTTATTGGTTTTTCTCCAACACGGATTTTATAATGGTTTTAAAGCTTTTGAGGGTAAAAGCTATTTATCAGACAGGCTGATCAGTTTCTTTTTTACGGGTGGGGCAACCGGAGTTCAAATATTTTTTGTATTAAGCGGGTTTCTCATCACCTATTTATTACTGAACGAACAAAGAACAGCAGGCCAAATAGATCTGAAAAAATTCTACTTGCGCCGCACATTAAGGATCTGGCCTTTATATTATGCTACTGTGATTTTTGCCTTTATATTTTATCCCTACCTCAAATCTATCATAGGTATTAATTCAGACCTCTGCTCAAGACCCTGGTATTACTTTACCTTCCTCGCCAATTTTGATTCCATTTATATTAGCCAGCACTGTCCCGGCCAAAGCGCCATGACCCAGGGTATTGTTTGGTCAGTTGCTATTGAAGAACAATTTTATATTTTCTGGCCTTTGTTGTTTCGCCTGTTACCTTCTTCCCGGCAATGGCTGATTTTCCCGCTCGTTATTGCTGCCTGCATTGGTTTTAGGATCTATAATGCCGATGCTGAAGGAAAGGTATTGTACTTTCACACATTTGCAGTGATGGGCGACCTGGCGATTGGCGGTCTCTTTGCCTATTTATGCATGCACAACCAAAAGTTTTTAGCGTGGCTGCAGCAGTTGCCAAAAAAGGCCATTGCCTTTGCTTATCTTTTTATTTTCTTCTGTTATTTTTTTCAGGACCTCATTTTTACGTTTCCCGGGTCGGTAACATCTAGCAGGCTAATCTTTGATTGCTTTTGGGCGTTTATTATTGTTGAGCAATGCTTTGCCAGAAACAATTTATTTGCATTAGGCAGGAATGAAAAGTTCTCCAGCCTCGGCAAAGTTTCGTATGGTCTCTACATGCTTCATCCAATAGGAATTTTGATTACAGATATAGCATTCAGATTATTAAAGATCAATACTAGTTCATCCTTTATACTGATAGTGATGGGCTTAATAAGCCTGATACTTAGTATTTTGATAGCAAGGTTGAGTTATAAATGGTTTGAGATCCCATTCCTGAGACTGAAAGATAAATTCGCCGTTGTAAAAACACAAGTGGTTTAAAACACGCAACCAATCCGGAGAATTAAAAACTATTCAACTAACATTCAAAATTTGAAGAACGCTAGATCACTTTATCTTCCTGGCCTTAATGGCATCCGTGCTATCGCCGCTTTATTGGTTGTTATATCACATATAAGTTTGCAAATTGCCGATCTTGGCTTCGCGGCAAGAGGAAGTATTAATATGGCGGGGAAGGGTGTTACTATGTTTTTTGTATTGAGCGGCTACCTGATAACAACCCTGCTTTTAAAAGAACAGGATAAAACCGGTGCTATTTCTTTACGCAAATTTTATGTCAGGCGTATTCTTCGTATCTGGCCTATTTATTACCTGGCATTGATCATTGCCATTTGCTGGTTCTTATTCTCCAATCAGCCGATTGATGGCAGTGGCGCTTTTTTCTATACCTTTTTAATGGCCAATGTTCCCTTTGTATTTGGAGGAGTTATCAGCCCGGTGGCTCAATTGTGGAGTGTAGGTGTTGAAGAGCAGTTTTATCTTTTCTGGCCCTGGCTGTTCCGTTGGAAGCAACGGCTCCCGTACCTGATGTTAGGAATTATCGTATTGTTTCTCGGCTTACGATTGTTGTTGCGGGTAGTAGAGAATGGGAATTGGTACACGTTTATTGGTGTTACCCGGTTCCATTGTATGGCGATAGGCGGACTTGGTGCCTGGGCCATCCATCACAAAAAAGCTTTTGTTCAAAAATTGTATCACCCGGTATTGCAGGTGGTATGCTGGCTGATATTAGCGATATCTGTATACAAGCCCCTCCATTTTCTTTCCATCATTGATAACGAGCTCTATGCTTTTCTGTTCCTTGTTATCATTATTAACGTTAGCACCAATCCCAAAACGGTTTTACGGCTTGAGCATCCCATCATCAGTTGGCTGGGGCGAATATCATATGGCATCTACGTATATCATTTATTTGCTATCATTATTGGATTTGCTTTGTATAGACGCTTGCTGCCGGCATCTCCGGGTTATGAGATCATTGTGTATATTTTGGTAACAGGCATTACCTTGTTGATGGCCCATATTTCGTATTACTATTTCGAATCCTGGTTTTTACACCGCAAGGAAAAATTTGCAGTGGTACCCAGTACCAATGTGGCTCAGGATTTACCACGCAACGATCAAAGTGAATTAAAAGTGTCAATTAATACGGTGGGAAATAATGCCGATTAAATTTTATTATAACTCTTCAATTATTCTTAAAAATGCAGGCTGTTTTCTGTTGCCTGGTAAATTAAATCATACTTATCTATGTCTTTAGATCTTAATGGCAAATCAATTTTGATTACTGGTGGCACAGGATCATTTGGAAAAGCATTTACAAAAACGGTGTTAACTAAATGGCCCAATATTAAAAGACTTGTTATCTATTCAAGAGATGAGCAAAAGCAGTTCCAGATGGCCCAGGAGTACCCCTTCAACAAGTATCCACAAATACGATTTTTTATTGGCGATGTTCGGGATGAGGAAAGGCTGATCAGAGCCTTTCGGGGAATTGATTATGTAATTCATGCAGCCGCCATGAAGCATGTGCCCATAGCAGAATACAATCCTGACGAGTGTATTAAGACAAATGTAGTAGGTGCACAAAACGTTATTCATGCTTGTCTTGAAACTGCAGTAGAAAGAGTAGTTGCGCTTTCAACAGATAAGGCCTGTGCGCCAATCAATTTGTATGGCGCCACAAAACTTACTTCCGATAAATTGTTTATAGCCGCCAATAATATCAGGGGTAATAATCCAATTAAGTTTTCGGTGGTCCGTTATGGCAATGTGATGGGATCTAACGGTTCCGTCATTCCTTTTTTTATTCAAAAGAAAAAAGACGGCGTGTTGCCAATCACTGTTGAATCGATGACTAGGTTTAATATTACACTCGAAGGCGGCGTAGACATGGTATTGCATGCTTTGGAATATGCCTGGGGCGGTGAATTATTTGTACCGAAAATACCGTCCTATAAAATAATGGATGTAGCAAAAGCTATCGGACCCGCATGCGAGCACAAAATTGTTGGAATAAGACCCGGGGAAAAAATTCATGAGGAGATGATCACCTCTTCCGATTCATTTTTTACCTATGATCTCGGAAAATATTATGTAATCGTTCCCCAAACTCCCAATTGGAAAATCGATGAGTTCATACAGCATTTTAATGCAAAAAAAGTTCCGGATGGGTTTGCCTACGATTCAGGTACCAACTCTGAATGGGAAACAGTCGAAAGCCTGCAACAATTGATCCGGGAACATGTAGATCCTGATTTTGTAGCTTAATTTAGTCAGTATTAATTGTATAATAATGATCCCTTACGGCAGGCAAAATATAACAGAAGAAGATATTAAAACGGTGGTGGAAACCTTGCAATCGGATTTCCTGACACAGGGCCCAAAGATTGCAGAATTTGAAGAGGCCTTTGCAAAATATGTGGGTAGCCAATATGCTGTGGCTGTAGCCAATGGCACAGCCGCTTTACATTTATGTGCCCTTGCGCTAAACGTAAAGGAAGGCGATAAAGTCATTACTACACCGATCACTTTTGCAGCTTCGGCTAATTGTGTACGCTATTGCGGCGGCGAAGTAATTTTTTCGGATATCGATCCCCGAACCTATTTGCTTGATATCGAAAAACTAAAAAATCTGCTGCAGTCATCACCCAAAGGAACCTACCAGGGAGTAGTGCCGGTAGATTTTGCCGGCCGGGCGGTTGATCTTGAAGCCATTCGGGCATTGGCAGATGAATATGGGCTATGGATCATTGAAGATGCCTGTCATGCGCCGGGCGGATTTTTTACTGACAGCAAAGGGAATAAACAATTTTGTGGTAATGGAAAGTTTGCTGACCTGGCCATTTTTTCTTTTCATCCTGTCAAGCATATTGCCTCTGGTGAAGGTGGTATGATAACTACCAATGATGAAGGATTATATAAAAAATTATTAACGCTTCGTACGCACGGTATTTCCCGTGATACGAATAGTTATGCCAATGAACCCGCATTTGCCGCCGGCACGGACTCAAATACCTATCCGGGTTGGTATATGGAAATGCAGACATTGGGTTACAATTACAGGTTAACTGATTTCCAGGCGGCATTAGGAAGCAGCCAGTTGAAAAGAGCAGACAAAGGTTTGAAGAGAAGAAGGGAAATAGCGGCCATTTATGAAAAGGCATTCCAAGGAAAATCTTTTATCAAAGGACAGTCAGGTGTGGTAGAGGGACATGCTTATCATTTATACATTCTCGAGGTTGACAACAGGTTAGGGTTGTACAATTATTTAAGAGAGCATAAAATTTTTGCCCAGATACATTATATACCTTGCCACCTCATGCCTTATTACAAACAGTTTGGCTGGAAAGAAGGAGATATGCCGAATGCTGAAAACTATTATCGTCATTGTATCAGCTTACCTATGTATCCAACTTTAACACAGGAAGAACAGGAATTTGTAATCGATCAGGTAATAAAATTTTTCAATTAAAAACTATTAAAATGGAATCTACAAACCAGGAAAAATTTTGGAAAAGTGATTTTGGAAAAGAATATACTGATCGCAATAATTGGAAAGATGATGAAGACTGGGATAAAGTATATGTTGATACGTGGGGCTTGACGAAGCTGGAGATCAACGATAAAATCTTAAAGGATTTACCAAGGGATATAAAAATTCTTGAAGTAGGATGTAATTACGGTGCCCAGTTGCGGGGATTTCAGCGAATGGGTTTTGAAAACCTGTATGGTATTGAATTGCAGCCTTACGCTGTGGAAAAGAGCAAACAAAAATTTTCAGGGCTTAATATCATCTCGGGTTCGGGATTCGATCTGCCCTTTAAAGATGGATTTTTTGATTTGGTTTGCACCAACGGAGTTTTAATTCATATTTCACCGAAAGATAATTTTGGTTTTATGAAAGAGATACATCGCTGTAGTAAAAAATACATCATGGGATGGGAATATTATGATAATGAAACAAAAGAGCTAAACTACCGCGACAATCAAGGATTCATGTGGAAGGCGGATTATGCATCCATCTATCAAAAAAACTTTCCTGATTTACAGTTGAAGGACGAGCATTTTGTAAAATATCTCGCTAACGATAACAGGGATTCAATTTTTTTGCTCGAGAAAAAATAGCTTGGGCGATATTTACATGAAAGTATATTTTCGGGCAGACGGTAATAGTGAAATGGGGCTCGGTCACATGGTAAGGTGTGGCGCCCTGGCCGAAATAATCAGGGAAGATACCAGGCGTATTCTTTTTACACGATGCCAACTCGGGCCGATAGTTGAAGAAATGCGAGAGGTGTTTGATGAAGTAATACAATTGCACGAGGAAATTTCCGCTCAGGAAGAACTCAAACAATTTACACAGGCAATATCGCCCGCCGATTTGGTTGTGATCGATGGATACCATTTCAAAGGAGACTACCAGCAAAAGATAGTTGACAGCGGCGCACTCCTTGTGTGTATAGATGATATACATACTTATCCATTTAAATCTTCAGCGATAATTAACTCCGCGGGTAATATTAAACCTTCGGATTACGATGCACTTCCTCAAACCCAGTTCTTTCTTGGACCAGCTTATACTTTATTGAGGAAGTCTTTTTTGAAGAAGGCTTTAAAGAGGCAACAACGAATAGAAAACAGCAGTGTTTTTATTTGTCTTGGCGGAGCAGATCCGGCTAACGCAACCCTTGACGTTTTAGAATTTGCCATAGCGCTAAACAAGTTTGATCAATATTTTGTAGTAGTTGGCAACGGGTACCGGTATTTTGATGAACTGGAGCGCTATATTGCAGGTAAGGATGATATTTCGGTACTCAAAGGATTGTCGGCGGCTGACCTTGCTGATACCATGGCGAAATGCTCTTACGGCATATGTTCACCAAGTACCGTTTGCTACGAATACATGACAGTAGGAGGAGTTGTTTATCTAAAACAGATAGCCGATAACCAGCAGGATATGATTCAGTACCTGGTTGAAAACGGATTTTCTTTTTTGCTGGAAAATGCAGGCAATACAACAAAAGAGCAGGAGGAAGAAAGTCTCATCAGGCAAATGAACGTATTTGACGGTAAAGCTGGTGAAAGACTAAAATCTGTTTTTGAAAAACTTTTTCTTTCGAAACAGGTAAATACCAGGAGAGTTAAGAAAGATGACCTGATGCTGTGTTATGAATGGGCTAACGATCCAATGGTTAGAGAGCAGTCTTTTAACAGCAACGCGATTCCATTAGCAGAACATGAACAGTGGTTCAATTCAAAATTACAGGACCCGTATTCGTTTTATTATATATTGGAGCTGGAGAATAATTCGTTTGCGCAGATACGGTTCCAGGTAAGCGACTCCAACGCCGTATTAAGCTATCTTATTGATAAGGACTACCGGAATAAAGGACTGGGAACAACGATTCTTTCGAAAGGAATAGAAGCATTTATTAAGGACTTCAACACAGCAATAGATATAATTGGTTATGTTAAGTTTTCTAACGTGGCATCCCAGCGATCATTTGAGAAATTAAATTTTGAAAAACAGGAAGCGATTGAATACGATACTTCTTATAAATATGTAATGCATTATGATGGAAATTCAAATTCTAAATAAAAAAATTGGTGAGTTTCATAAGCCATTTATTATTGCTGAAATGTCAGGCAATCACAACCAGTCGCTTGACAGGGCGCTTTCCATCGTAGACGCAGCGGCGGAGGCAGGTGTAGACGCCATTAAGCTTCAAACATACACGGCCGATACTATGACCATAAAAGGAGCTTATCAAATCAATGATGAGGCTTCATTATGGAAAGGAAGAGAATTATATGATTTATACAAGGAAGCCTACACGCCATGGGAGTGGCATAAAGCGATATTTGACCGTGCAAAGGAAAAGGGGATCGTCGCTTTTAGTTCTCCCTTTGATGAAACCGCTGTTGATTTTCTCGAAGAATTAAATGTTCCCCTTTACAAAGTGGCTTCATTTGAAAATACAGACTGGCCCCTGTTGAAACGAATTGCCAAAACCGGAAAGCCGGTCATTATGTCGACGGGCGTAAGTGCATTGTCTGATATAGACGAGTCCGTGAGAGTGCTTCGTCAGCATGGATGTAATGAGTTAGTATTGCTGAAATGTACCAGCACTTACCCGGCTACTCCTGAGAATACCAATTTGATGACCATTCCGCATCTTCAGCAACTTTTCAATTGTGTTGTTGGTCTTAGCGATCATACCATGGGTATAGGCGCTTCTGTTGCAGCAGTGGCACTAGGCGCTCGTGTAATTGAAAAGCACTTTACATTGAGAAGAACTGATGGAGGTGTTGATAGTGCTTTTTCTTTGGAACCCGAAGAATTGAAATCACTGGTTGTTGAAGCCGAAAGAGCCTTTTTGGCATTGGGTAAAATACAATACGGCGTACAAAAGGCAGAAGAAAAAAGCAAGGCGTTCAAACGTTCTATCTATATCAGTAAAGATATCAAAGCCGGCGATATAATCAGTTTGGACAATGTCAAAGTCATCAGGCCTGGCAATGGCCTTGAAAGCCGTTACCTTGATCTGGTGTTGGGTCGAAAGGTTCAAAAAGACGTAGCGGCCGGGACACCGCTTACCTGGGACATTATTTAATACCTATTTATGAACAGCAAGACAGTTGCTATTATTACTGCCAGGGGTGGAAGCAAAAGAATTCCCCGCAAAAACATAAAGAATTTTTTGGGTCAGCCCATTATTAAGTACTCAATTGATGCAGCTTTAAGCTCGGGCATTTTTGACGAAGTGATGGTGTCTACGGATGATGAAGAGATTGCAAAAATCGCTACTCAGTATGGTGCAACAGTTCCTTTCATGCGATCGTTAGAAACAGCCAATGACTATGCTACGACAGCAGAAGTTTTACTGGAAGTGTTGGCCCGGTATAAAAAAGTGGGCAAAGAGTTTCAGTCTGGTTGTTGCATTTATCCTACAGCACCGTTTGTAACAGGTGAAAAATTAAAGAAAGCCTTTCAATTGCTGAGCGAGAATAAAGCAGATTCAGTGATACCCGTTACCCGTTTTAGTTTTCCTATCTGGCGGTCATTTAAAATGGAGGATGGAAGATTGCTCTACAACTGGCCCGAAAATGCCAGCAGGAGATCGCAGGATTTGCCTCCCGCTTTTCATGACTGCGGGCAGTTTTATTTTTTTGATACAGTTAAGTTTTTGGAAACAAAAAGCCTGGTTTCAGCAAATACTTTTGCACTTGAAGTACCGGAGTCTGAAGTTCAGGATATAGATAATGAAGAGGATTGGAAGATTGCTGAAATTAAGTACTCGTTCCTGGCCGCAAAATAAATTTGATAAATTGACTGGTTTAATAATCGGGTGCGGTAATATCGGAGCGTTGTATGATTTGAACGATTCTGAAAAAGTATGGACGCATGCCAAAGCTTTTTCCAGGACTTTCGGCATTGATTTCGTTGTAGCTGATTCAAACCATGTGTTGGCAACTAAGGTCGCAAAGAAATATAATGTCAGTTCGGTTGAATTGTATAGAGGATTCGATTTTGATAAGTATAGTATAGTAAGTATCACTACTCCTACTCCTACGCATTTTGAATACCTTAAGCTATTGCTCCAACAAAAAGTACCTGTCATCATTTGTGAAAAGCCGGTAGCGGCAGATAAAACGGAATTAATTGAACTTACGAGGCTTTATCAAAAAAGTGAAAGTAAAGTACTTGTCAATTATATACGCCGGTTCCAGCCTGCGTATGAAAAGTTAAGGAAGTCACTGAAAAAACAATTGAACCCGCAGGGTTGTAAAGGCATCAATATAAAATACCAGCGGGGATTGCTTAATAACGGCGGCCATGCATTTGATCTGCTGGAATTTCTTTTTGACAAGCCTTTTTCTTTTGAGAAGTTTAAGTCCCAGCATTTTGTATTTGATGCATTTCCTTATGATCCTACTGTTTCAGGTTCCTGTTTTTTTGAAGGATGCCCGGTAACGATACTTGGTGTTGAAAATGCTTCCTATCCCGTATTCGAAATAGAACTTTTTTTTTCTACCGGGAAAATTGTCATTTGTCACAGCGGAGATGAAGTGAGATTTTATGAGTACAGGAAAGGGAAGGGTTTAGTGGAAAACCAAAAACTCCGGCAAACCAATATTCTTTCCCAATACATGATGCCGGTATTGAGTAAGGCAAGAAGATTATTTGATAGGAAAGAAGAAGCTGACAATTTTTTACAGGCTGTTGAATTAAATAAAAAAATTTCCGATGTTATATCAACCATCCGAAAAAAAGGTAGCTAGTATGTCAAAAAAATTAGCCATCAATGGCGGCACTCCCATAAGAACAAAACTGTTTCCAGCTTATAACACGATTGGGGAGGAAGAGAAAAAAGCTGTGATGAAAGTACTGGATTCAGGAAATCTATCGCAGTATCTCGGTGCATGGACGCACGACTTTTTGGGAGGTCCAACGGTTAGGGCTTTTGAAAAAAACTGGTCCGAGGTGTTTGGGGTAAAACATTCGGTTTCTATAAATTCAAATACATCAGGTTTATTTACTGCAATGGGTGCTATTGGCATTCAGCCCGGCGATGAAGTAATAGTATCACCTTATAGCATGTCCGCCAGCGCTATTGCTCCGTTGGTGTATGGAGGTATACCTGTCTTTGCAGACATTGATCCAGATAGTTTTTGCATGGACCCGAAGAGTATTGAGAAGTGTATTACTCCACGGACAAAGGCTATTTTGATCGTTCATATTTTTGGTAACCCGGCCGACATGGATGCGGTCATGGCTATTGCTAAAAAGCATAAGTTATACGTGGTAGAAGATTGTGCACAGGCGCCAATGGGAAAATACAAAGGCCAATATGTAGGTACTTTCGGGGATTTAGGTGTATTCAGTTTGAATTATCATAAGCATATTCACACTGGCGAAGGCGGAGTTATTATTACAAACAATACAGAACTAGCTGACCGTTGCCAGATGATCCGTAATCATGCTGAAAATGTAACAGCTCCCAGGGAAATAAAAGACCTTACCAACCTGATCGGCTACAATTACCGGATGACGGAAATTGAATGTGCTATCGGTATTGAGCAACTCAAAAAGTTGCCTTCTCTGCTTCAACAACGATTGGATAATGTGGCTTTTTTAAATGAGCAGTTTGCGAAGTTTCCCGCGTTTGAAATATTGCCAACTCTTACAGATGGATCAGTCAATACATACTATGTGTATCCAATAAAATTCAATCAGCAAGTCGCCGGTATACATAGAAATAAATTTGTGGAGGCGCTAAATGCGGAAATTCCTTCAGCTGTCTTGAGAGAAACAGCTCCATTGGTAGGTGCGGGATATGTAAAACCAATTTACCTGCAGCCAATTTACCAGCAAAAAGCAGCCTGGGCGTATGATCCGAAATTATATGACGGAGATGTTAATTACGCCAAAGGCCTTTGCCCGGTGACCGAGAAAATGCATTTTGATGTTTTATTCACACACGAATACATGCGCCCGGGTATGCATAAAGAGGATATGATGGATGTAGTGAATGCGATGGAAAAAATATTAGAGAATGTCCATGAATTGAGTTGATCATGTTTGGATTGCCCGATGGGAACGGTGTAATGGCATTCAGTGATACGGCAGGAGCCAACGCTTGTTTGTCGCTTGCTTTTATGTTACAAGCGGAAGGCCAGCCAATTCCAACCTTGTTTACTAATAACCCGGGCTTTGCCAATAATGATTGGGCCCTCACTGTCAACTATGTTGATAAAAGTGATATTAATATAGATGATTCTTATGCCAGCTATATTTTTACCGGCACGTCACATCCGGACAGTTCCAGGGGGTTTGAACTTGGCTTTATCCGGTTGGGCAGGCAATTAAACATACCATCCATTTCTTTTATTGATCATTGGGTAAACTTCCGGGTAAGATTTGAGATAGGGGGTGAAAGGATACTACCTGATACAATATGGGTGTTAGACAAGAAGGCCAAAGAAATTGCTATTACAGAAGGTTTACCGGCTGACAAACTGTTGATCCATAAAAACCCGCAGCATGAGTACCTGGCGAAATATTGGAGATCACAGTTTGAAGGTTATGGATACCTGGACACGTTGGGGATAAATATTGTACCGGGCACGAGGGTTGTTTTATACGCTCCCGATCCATTATCGCTTCGGGGCAAAAGCAAAGAACTTGGATTTGACGAAACTTTAGTATTGATCGAGCTGGTCAATGCTTTGTCAAAACTCCCCGGTTCGCCTTCCATTCTTCTACTTATAAAACCGCATCCTTTACAACCGGAAGGAAAATTGGAGAGTGCAGTTGAACATACTAGTGCGAATATCCAGGTGAAGATTATAAAACAAGCGAAAAATACCGAGCTTATCAATTGCGCTGATGTTATAGTAGGGATATATTCAAATTTCACCTTAGAAGCAAAGCAAATGCACAAGCCTGTAATACGGTATTTCCCGGCTTCTCAAGATCTTGACCCGCTCCATCATCTTGAAGATATAAGGCCTGTTGCGGATAGGGAGTCTCTTTTTTCTTTACTTAATACGTATTTAAAGTATGAGTGATGTCATTTTTTTAAACGGTGAAAGAGTTTTATTGAGGCCACTCACTAAAAATGATCTTACACCTGTATATCTCCAGTGGCTCAATGACGAAGAAGTTACACGATTTAATTCACACGCCACCTTTCCTAACACGCAGGAAAAGATGGAAGCTTATTACAATTCATTGCAGGATAACAACAGGAATGTAGTATTGGCAATTATTGATAAAGCCGGCAATAAACATATCGGGAATGTATCGCTGCAACAAATCAACTGGATATCCAAGAATGCTGAATTTGCCATTTTACTCGGCGATAAAGAGTTTTGGGGCAAAGGGGTAGGTGAAGAGGCAGCGATGCTGATTGTTGACTACGGATTTGAGCGATTAAATCTTCATCGCATTTATTGTGGCACTATCCAGGGTAATGACGGAATGAAAAAACTTGCTAAAAAGTTATTCATGACGGAAGAGGGATTGCGTCGCCAGGCCATTTTTAAAAATGGGAAATATCTCGATATAATTGAATTTGGCGTTTTAAGAGAAGAGTTTAAAAAGAATAAATAATAATAATAAGCACAATGGTTTTTTTGTAAACACAAAGAAGCCTGATATCAGATATAGTATGGAGGAAAAAAAATTGAGGATTGTTTTAGTAGTACCTCCTTCCAGAAAAGATTTTTACTCCCAATTGAGTGAACTTGAAAATGCCGAGGTTTATATTTTGTGGTATGTTAAAAAGAAAGCGGATAATGCCCAACCACTTGACTTTATAGTTGGTCAATATTACTGGTCTGATTACCGGACGCCTTATTCATTTCTACGCAAAGTCAAACCAGACCGGATTGTTTTTTTTGAAATGATTGACCTTCGCCAGATTGCACTTATTATTTCAGCCCGCTCCATGAAAATTCCCACGTTTTATCTGGAGCATGGAGCAGCCGGAGACAAACAAACTACACTAAAGAGATTTAATGAAGTAAGTTTTCTAAAGCACAAACTGCCACGCTTGTTTCGCCGGTTCATCAGTGATCTGCCCGACATATTTTCTTCAAAGATTTTTTATTATTCTGTATATAAAAAATTTGATTCCTTTAGATCATATCTTAAATACTTACTCTTACCTGTCCAGATATTGAGAGCAGCACCGAAGAAAGTTTTGCGAAAAAATATTTTTCGCGAAAGGATACCGGATCATCTCATTGTTTTTAGCCAGATAAATTTTGAAGTGGTGCAGCTGTATACTGGCATAAAAAAAGAAGATGCTTTTTTAACCGGGCTTCCATTTTTTGACAAGTACTTTAGTCCCAGTGCAGCAGTGCACAATTATGTGGTTTATATTGAACACCCTTATTTGGAAGGTAACCTCCTGGGTTGGACTCCGGCGCATCACAAACAAATTGCGGATGAACTTTTTGATTTCGCTGAAAAAAATAAAGTAAAACTCTATATTAAACTTCACCCTGTTTCCAACAATTCTAACTGGCAAAGATACTCCTACAACAAAGATTATGTTGAAATCATTCAGCACGGAGACTTCACCCAGTTGTATTTGGAGGCAAAGTTAATTTTAGGATTTAGCTCAAGCCTGATTACCGGTTTGCTATGCGCTAAAAAGAATATTGTATTACTGGGATGGCATCCGGAACCCAGCATATTTGGCAATGATTTTTCAAAAACAGGTTTATGCCATGTTTCCTTTTCTCCTTCTGAACTGAACACAAAATATCAATATTGGGTAAACCATAATTTGGCCCAGGAAAATGAAATAGCCTATAATGAGTTTCTGACGAATTGCAATTATCCGTTTGATGGAAAGGCTACGGAAAGAGTGTTAAAGATTATAACCGAACATGAAGTTAGCTAAGCAGTTCTCAGTTTATACACTTGTCGGATTTTTAAATGCCGGCATCGGGTTTCTCATTCTTCCGGTTTTGACGCATTATCTCTCGCCTGCTGACTATGGAGTTATTTCCTTAATGAACACATATGTTCAAATACTTATGCCTGTAGTTGGTTTATCCACTGCCTCCTTTATTTCAGTGGAATATTTTAATAAAAAACTGGAGGCTCATCAATTCAAAGAAATTTTTTCATCTGTCCGTGCGATACCCTTACTTCTCCTTTTACCTTTTCTCCTCCTTTTCATAGCTGGATACAAGTTTTTACCCTCCCTGATGGAGCTCCCCATACTGGCTTATTGGTTATTGCTCCCTCTTACCCTGTTTGTATTATACACAGACAACTTTAAATCTTTCCTGGTTATTTCCAAGAGGATGACCTTGTTTACCGTTACCACACTTGGAAAGATTTTAATTGAAATTCCTCTTACGCTGTTGTTGCTTATCTACGTTCACCTGCAGTGGGATGGTAGAATTTATGCATGGTTATTTACCGTAGTGATTTTTTCATTACTATCTGTTTACTATTATCGTAAATGGAATTTGCTGGAGTTTATTGTTAAAAGAGAATATGTCAAACAGGCTATCGTGTTTGGCGCTCCTCTTATACTCCATCAAATTGGAAAATTTGTGATCAACCAGTCAGATCGGTTATTTCTTACAAAAATGATTTCAGTAGAAGAAATGGGTATTTATAGTGTTGGATACCAGGTTGGGATGGTAATACTTATTCTTGTTACTGCTTTTTCTAATTTCTTTTCTCCGTTTCTTTATGAGCGATTGAATCGTAATACAGAACAAGACAAAATAGAAATAGTACGCGTAAGTTATCTATTTATAATTGGGATGTTTTTGACATTAACAATACTTACTATACTGACCCCTGGTTTTTTTGCATATTTTATTTCGGAAAAATTTTCCAAAGCTTCCATCTATGTTTTTTGGATTGGCTTGAGTTATTGTTTTTGGGGCATCTATATTGTTTTTACAGGTTATATTTTTTATTTGAAGAAAAGTAAGGTACTGGGGAGGTTGGCAATCTTAAACGTTGCAGTAAATTTGAGCAGCAATTATTTTTTTATTAAATGGTTTGGCACTGTAGGTGCAGCCTACGCTACCTGTCTTTCTTTTGCTTTGGTTTGCATTATCATAGTTGTAATTGCTCAGAAATTATATCCCATGCCGTGGCTTGCCTTCCGGCGCTTACTTAATTTCAAAAAAGAAAATTGATGAACGCTCACAGTGACGAAAAGCGCAGATGAAAAAGAGCATTTTATTTATTATCCCAAGTCTTCAGTACGGTGGTGCGGAGATGTTACTGCTTCAGCAGGTAAAATGGTTGAAAGATAATGGTTGGCAATGCTTCGTTGCTATCCTGTCCGACAAAAATGAAGCTTCATTGATCAAGCTACTTGCATTATCGCCAGAACAATTAATTATTTTTCAGTCAAATCATTCCGTTCTTAACTCTGCTGCGCTTTCATTTGCCTGGCGTCATCAGCAACAGTTAACTGGTTTTACCAGAAAAAATAATATCAAAAATATCGTAGCCCATTTACCATTGGCTCATTTTTGGGGTAGGTTGGTTAAACGTAAAATGCCAGTAGTGAAGTTGGTTGTGTATCATCATTCTATGCAATACGACGCGAGTCCATTAGACTCGGCCCCAAAAAAAATATTTAACTGGCTGCAAAAGATACTTGCTAAAAAAACTGATGATATTTCTGTTTGTATTTCAGAGTCTGTTAAGGAAAATATTGCATCACATTTCGTGGTTAAAAACCCGGTGGTGCTTTATAACGCAGTACCGGATAGAGGCCCTCTGAGAAGCAAAAATAGCGTAGGCGAGCCAGGCAAGAATTTAAAACTTATATTGCCAGGCAGGTTACACCCGGCCAAAGGCCATCTTTTTTTTCTCGAAGTGTTTAAAAGGATTGTTAAAGAATTAAACCAACCAGTCAATTTGGAAATTGCAGGCGGCGGAAATTTGCAAGAGAAGATTGAAGAGTTTACTAACAAGCATCAATTACAACAGTACGTATCTATAACAGGATTTCTCAGCAATGACGACCTGCTTTCGCGTATTGCTGATGCGGACCTGGTCATCATTCCCTCCATTTCAGAAGGGCTGGGTATTGTTGGCATCGAAGCGCTGATGCTTGGTAAAACGGTGATCGCATCGAATACCGGGGGGCTGAAAGAAGTGTTTAAAGATGGGCAAAATGGCTATGTGTTTGAAGCCGGTAATCCTGAATCCTGCTTAAACGTTGTGCTGTCTGTTTTGTCTAAATTTCCGACGTCTCAATTGGACCCGGCTTATTTAAGAGAGGAGTATGAAAAGCGATTCTCGTTTAATAGTTATATCAAAAAATTTGAGGCGTTGTTAACATAAATGATGAAGACAGATTTTATAAAAAGAATAGTATTAGCAAAATTTTTGGTATTCTCATTTTTGCTTGCTTATTCACAGCAGAAAAATGACATTTCAAAAATTGTAATGCTTTTTCACAAAGAGTTGCGCAAGGGGGGGATCAACGCCGATGCTGATAATATTCAGCTTCAGTTGCTGACGCAAGCCAATTTAAAAAATTACAATCTTTCCGATGCACCATCTGACGCTTTTTATATATGCGTTAAGAATAGAATAATTGAGATAAAAAGCGGTTCAAACGAAGGTTTAAGAAATGGCGCCTACTGGTATCTTGGTCAACTCGGTTATCGCTACTATTTTCCTGGCGAGAGCTGGCAGTTTGTTCCGAGGCTTGAGTCAGCATTCAAGGCGATGGAAAGAACAGTCGTACCATCCTTTTCACATCGTCGTATCTGGTATGCATATGGAACTGGATCAGATAAAGCGGATGCTGATTATAACGAATGGTTCCAGGCCAATTTGCTCGGAGGTGAAGAAGTAAATACCGGCCATTCTTACGATGGCATCGTGAATCGCAATAAAATAACGTTTTTACAGCACCCGGAGTATTTCGCTCAAAAAGTTTCAAAGGGTAAGATACCGCCGAATCCAAAGTTTGAAGTAGCAAATGATGAATTAGTGAATTTGGTTATAAAGGATGCATTCACACAAATTGAAAAGAGGCTACAACAAACAGGTAAATTGCCGTCTATGATCTCCATGGATCCTTCAGATGGCGGTGGATTTTCCACAAGCCCTGCATCGCTGAAGATCGGCGGACCGAGTGAGCAGGCATTTTATCTTGCCAACAAAGTGGCCAGCGCCGTGTGGGAAAAATATCCTTCCATTAAAATTGGGCTGTATGCCTATAATCTTCATGCGGCGCCACCGAAGTTTTCACTGGAACCTAATATCGTTGTTTTGGTAGCCACTACATTAAATCAGTCTGCTTATCGCACGGATGAGTTGATGGATCTGTGGAAGAAGAAAGGCGCGGGGGTGGGTATAAGGGATTATTATGGAGTGATGGCCTGGGATTGGGATATGCCCGGTCAACCGAAAGGAAGTAAACTTGCGTATGTGAATCTATTAAAGGATTATCACAAAAGAGGGATTCGATTTTTTTCTGCTGAAACAAATATTGGTTGGATCAGCAGGGGACCAGGCCATTATATAGCGGCTCAATTATTATGGAATATTGATGCCGATGCTGATAAAATCCAGGACGAATTTTTTGCGAACATGTTTGGAGAAGCAGAGGACGAAATGGAAGAACTGTTCAAAGCCTGGCAAAAATATACGCAGCCTGTTCCCCAGGACGGAGATCTTTACGACTGGAGCAAATTGCTCGAAAAAGCTTCTAAAAAAGATATTAATGCCGCTACGCAAGACCGCATTGACCAGGTAAAACAATACCTGCACTACGTTTATCTTTTCAAAAAATGGAAAGCGGATAGTACGGATGAAAATTTAATTGGATTACTGAATTACGCTTATCGCGTGCAAGACAAAGGTATTGTAGCCAGTTATCCCCTGTTCAGGCGTATTGCCAATGCTGCTGTCGCAGGCAAGGCTAATATGCGCTTTAACGACCCTAACGCGAAATGGAAAAAGAATAATCAGCCTCTCGGGCAAGAAGAAACCAGGCGAAACTTCTATGGAGACCTGAATTTATTGAACCGCCAGGAAAAGACAAAACTGGTAGCCTTGCCTGGTGCAACCCAATTTAAAAAAAGGGCACAGCAAAGGCTTAGTCAGGTTTCATCGCATAATCTGAAAACTTCGCCGCAACTGAAGCTACGTGGTATTCATAGAGTGGTTTTGCAAATACATGGCGACAATGCGTTTATTAATTTATCAAGCGGTCTTATAAAGGCGCATCAATACAAGTCACTTCGATTAAACATCTATCCTTACCAGGAAGATTTAAGTATAGCTGGAACGCCTTTGCTGAGTGATACCGTTCAGCCTTCGAAGCCAATGAAACCCATATCACTTGAATCGCTTCAGCCCGGTGTTTATATTGCCGTGATCGATGACGCAAAAAATGGTTTTACCGTGAGTGTGTCCGGTAATGTGTCGTATGCTATTGTGGCCAGTGTACAAAGTAAGGCGTGGACATTCAGCCGGAATTGGCTTGTGTTTGCTGTCAATTATGAAAAAGAATTCCGCATAAAGAATGAAGGCGCGATGACACTCCGCAGCCCCGCAGGAAGAGTAATTGATCTTCAAAAGAAGAAAGGAATTTTTACCATCCAGGTGCAGGAAGGTGAAAAAGGTATATGGAAGTTAGAGAGACAAAGCGGGACTTTTTACCTGGAAGGCTTGTTGCCATTTGTGGGTATTGCACCGGAGTTTTTGGTAGTTCTTAAAGACTGAGATGAAAAAAGTTTTATACCTGTCATACACCGGCATGACAGATCCCTTGGGTCAAACGTAGGTACTGGGCTATTTAAAAAGACTTTCTGAAACAGGCCAATACCAGTTCAAGATTATCGATTGCCGTGATATATCGCTTCACTGGTTAGCCTCAGCCTAAAGCAAAAGTCGGGATTTTCGTTTTTTTTGATATGCGTGTAAAAGAGGTGTGTTTTAAATTCACCGTATTTCTTTTTTTGAATACGGATTCAAATTATTAATTACTTTATGAAGAATAACGTAAGGGAAGTTTTATATCTGTCTTATACCGGCATGACCGACCCATTAGGCCAGTCGCAAGTGTTACCATATTTGAATGGTCTTAGCAAAACGGGCCAATATAAATTTGTGTTAGTAAGTTTTGAAAAAGCCAAAAATTTTGCGCAGCTGGGTGATTTCATTAAGGAATATTGCCATGAGTCGGGTATCATTTGGCATCCTCTTTCTTATACAGCCAAGCCGCCTGTGTGGTCAACTTTCAAGGATGTAGAGCGGATGAAAAAATTAACCGAAAAACTGGCTAATGAATACCGGTTTTCACTGATTCACTGCCGCAGTTATATTGCTGCACTTGCAGGTCTGCATTTAAAGAAGAAATTTTCCATTCCATTTTTATTTGATATGCGGAGTTTTTGGGCTGATGAAAGGGTGGAGGGCGGCTTATGGTCGTTATCGAATCCGTTGTACAGGCTGATCTATAAATATTTCAAAAAAAAGGAAAGACAATTTTTACGACAATCAGATCATATAATAAGCCTGACCGATAACGCTAAAAAGGAAATATTATCCTGGAAGGTTAATTTTCCGCTTGCACCCATTACTGTTATTCCTTGCTGTGTGGATATTGAAATATTCGACCCCACGACAATAATTGAACAACAAAAAATTGAAGCATATAATTCCCTGAAAATACCTGTTGGAGCGACTGTTATTTCTTACCTGGGTTCAGTAGGTACGTGGTATATGTTGGATGAAATGCTCGCTTTTGTGAAAAGGTACCAACTTGCTGAGCCCGATTCTTATTTTATGATACTTACACACGAATCGGAATTGATGATTCAGAAAGCTGCTGAATCAGCAAATGTAGATGTAAGTCATTTGAGAGTTAAAAAGGTACAAAGGAAAGAAGTTCCAATATATTTATCACTCAGCAAGTTCAGCTTGTTTTTTATTAAACCTGTCTTTTCGAAAAAAGCATCATCGCCTGTGAAGCAAGGGGAGATAATGGCGATGGGCATCCCTGTGGTTTGTAATGACGGGATAGGCGATACATCTGAGATAGTGGAAAAGTCATCAGCGGGATACGTTATCAGAGAATTTAGCACGATAGCCTACGATAAAATAATTGAAGAATTACGGACCGCGGTATTTGACAGGTCGGAAATTCGGAAGGGGGCTTTTGATTTTTTTTCGCTTTCCAATGGGATTAGCCTGTATGAATCGGTTTATAAGCAAATGATAAAATGATACAGGAAAATCTTTTGTCTTAAGTTTTGAGGTATTCTGAAAACGGACGAAAATTATTTTTCTGCTTTGCTCTTTGGTTACTGGTAGTAAATAAAATTTATATGAAAAAGAACGTATTAATAACGGGGGGCGCAGGTTTTATAGGCTCCAACCTGGCACTTGACCTTCTGAAAAAAGGATATAATGTTCGTATACTGGATAATCTTTCTGAGCAGATACATGGACAAGAGCCTGTACTGCCGAAAAGAATAACTGGTGACATCGATTTTATAAAAGGAGATGTAAGAAACAGGGTTGACTGGGACAAGGCGTTGGATAATCAGCAAATAGTAGTTCACTTAGCCGCTGAAACAGGAACAGGACAATCCATGTACGAGATTCAGAAATATGTTGATGTTAATATTAATGGGACAGCAATCTTCCTTGACTACCTGGTAAATAACCGGCATTCGGTTGAAAAGGTTATCGTTGCTTCATCAAGAGCCATCTATGGTGAAGGCAAATATTTTTGTTCAAGCCATGGCGATGTGTATCCCGGCGAAAGAAGTGAAAGCAATTTACAAAAGGGCGATTATGAGCCAAAATGTCCTATTTGTAATAAAAGTATCTCTATCAGGCCTACCGACGAGAATTCAAAAATTCACCCGTCCTCCGTTTATGGTATAACAAAGCAGAACCAGGAACAAATGGTATTAAACGTTTGTAAATCGATAGGGCTTCCTGCAGTTGCTTTTCGTTATCAGAATGTTTATGGTCCGGGTCAGTCTTTAAAAAATCCTTATACAGGCATCCTGTCCATATTTTCTACTCAAATCAGAAATGGTAACAACATAAACATTTTTGAAGATGGAAGGGAAAGCCGGGACTTTGTATTTATCGATGACGTAGTTCGTGCAACCGCACTGGGCATAGAAAAGGAAGAAGCGAATTATCAATCCCTGAATGTTGGCAGCGGCATACAAACAAGTGTGTTAGAGGTGGCGACTATTTTGAATCAACAGTATGAAAAGAACGTTGAGCTGATCGTTTCAGGAAATTTTAGGCTTGGTGATATCAGGCATAATTTTGCTGATTTAACCAAAATAAAAAGTTTATTAGAATTTACGCCAGAGTTTGATTTTAATAAAGGAGCAACGCTGTTTTCACAATGGGTAAAGGGCCAAAAAGTAGAACAAGATAAATTCAGTAAGTCCATTAAGGAAATGGAAGCAAAAGGATTATTTAAATGACAGGAAAGGATTTTATTTTTTT
Organism: Terrimonas pollutisoli; assembly: GCF_029360765.1. GTDB lineage: Bacteria > Bacteroidota > Bacteroidia > Chitinophagales > Chitinophagaceae > Terrimonas_B > Terrimonas_B pollutisoli. The sequence goes on from NZ_JARKNA010000021.1 coordinate 74,397, forward strand.
TTCAGCAAATGATTTTGCCAAAGACGGCGGGGGTACCATACGTATGCTGGGTATAATGAATGAACTGGCAGAAAAGGGGCACCCAGTCACTTTCATCTCAAACACTACAAGATTTGAGCTGTTTCATCCCTCGATTAAACATGTCCAGATAAATTTTCGCATCAATCCTAAAGCGAAGCGAACAATGCAAAGTATCATTGGTTTTGCATCACCTTTTCTTTTGAATTGGTTTTTCCGGCCTCTTTTTCAGCGATTAAAGTATTTATTCATTCCGTATAAAAACTCAACTGTATATTTTTTTGAATACCTGGATAATTCAATTGGATATTGGCTAAACCGGAACGGCCTTATTGGTGGTTATATAAATGATTTGCATGGGGTTGCCGTATTGGAATTTGATTATCAGTATCGCACAGCGGATTCCGGTAAAAAAAAGATCGCACTGTATTTTAAATATCTCGGTGCAAAGTTTTTGGACTATAAAGTATTTAAGAAAGCTCAAGGGTTGATATATGCAAGTAAAGCCATGCAAAATTATTACTGGCAATCCATTCCATGCACCAGAGCTAAGAAAAGCTATATTTTACCCTATGTGCTTGATAAAAAGCAATTAAATACAGACGTGGATTTTGATCTCCAGCAAAGTTTAAAGCAGAGGTTTAAAATAAGTGAAACTGATAAAGTGATTTTTTTTGCGGGAGTATTTAAAAAGACGGGCGGCGTACCTGATCTTATCCGGGCCATTTCAATGTTAAATGATAAGCGTTTAAAATTATTGCTGGTAGGAGATGGGCCAACTTATAAAGAGTGCGAAGAAATAATACAGGCGCAAGGCATGGATAATATCTATTTGGCAGGCAGAGTGCCGTATAAGGATTTAAGAACCTACCAGAGTATTGCTAATATAATAGTTTGTCCGGATAGGGATAATGTTTATTCACAGCTAATCATACATGTTAAATACCTGGATGCGCTTATAGCCGAAAAGATTGTTGTAAATGGCGCCTTTGAAAGCGTGAAAGAAATCAATCAGGACGAAAAGCTTTCATTAATGTTTATTCCATCCGATGTTGAATCGTTAGCGAAAGCCATACAAAGGGGTTTAGAGAATGAGAGCCTATTATTAAAAAAGTACCAGGGCAATATTGAGTATATACGACAACACCTGACTTACAGTACAGCAATAAATGTGTTACTTGAAGAAGCTGAACTTAGTCTGCCTAACAGATCCCTACGATGAACGGACAAAATTGAAATAATGAAGAGAACTGATGGAGGTAAAAAATCGCCTCTAAATGAATTTCAAAGTCAAATACCCAAAAATTTAAAAAGGGGTTTTCCTTTTGTCACACCGCTTTGGTAATAGATCAGGAGCATGGCCAGTGCGTAAAATGGTAAGGCCGGTATTTTGTATCTTGACAATGCTCCGAAATTATAGGAGGTTACTCCCACTGCGAAAGCGAAAATGATCGAAAAGATCAGGCAGAATTGAATTGTAGGATTTTTGCTGATCGTTGTCCATGTGCGTTTTAAACCTACGATAAACATTACTTTCAACGTCAGTAGTAAAAAAAGTGCCGCCTCTATTGCAGATAAAAGCACAATGATTTTTCCAGATTCCCATAAATAGGGCCGGAATAAAGTAACATTTACGGCTAAAGGAAATTGAGCCAACATACCTGCGGTAGTGGGTGCAAAATCACCTAAACTATAACTTGATCCCTCATCTCCCGATGAGTAAGTAATCCACCGGCGGGTGCCTTCTGCCGTATTCTCAATATTTTCGAGAGAATACCTGCCCAGATATTCCTCTCCCAGGGAATCTAAAAAAAAGCTACTACCGCCTAAAATTATGAGGATGATGCCCAGTTTTAACGTAAGTCTTACTGCATAGGATTTAATCTTTTGTGTATAAACAAAAAGAATCCACATTGCGAGGGCTGGCAAAAAGCCTAGTAAAATGTACACTTTTATCTTCGCTACCAGGATTAAACTACAACTTGCAATTAGGACGTTTTTAAGACTAAAGTCCTTTTGAATCAGGAAGCGGCTGCAAGCATAGGTGAGCCATCCAAGCCCGAACATACAAATAGTGTCTTTAAAAATGCCCGAACCCCAGATGAAGGTACTGGGAATAAATAGCACCGCGAATGATATAGGCCTGGTCAAACGGGGATATAATGAGGCAAATGTTCGGAACAGCGCCCAAACACCGCTAAAAGATATGTAAGCGAAAATAACGGCGGCCGGTAAATAAGTGCCGCCAGTGAGGAAACTGATGAATGCAGTAATTGCACACACTATATAATTCGTGGGAGTATTATACCAGGGTATTTGCGAAGTGTACTCGTAATAGCCGACATCGTAGTAGCCGGGAATATGCAGCAGTAGATTCACCCATTTGATAAATGAATCATTTATTGAGCTATTGATAACCTTACCAAACCGGAAATAATTAAACGTATCACCAGCGCCGTAATAATATTGGTAGATCATGCCAATAAAGATGGCGCCAAATATTTTAACACTTAGCGCTGGAATGTAATACTTCCGCCAGGGGTGGCCATGGGGATATTTTTTGTTTCTTTTGTTATATGCAAGCGCATAAACAAGCAACAGAATAAACGGCAGGATAATATAGTCCAGTATAGTGATATATTGCATAAATTTCGCTAGTTGATTATTCTATACCAATGACTTACCAACCCAGTAACAAAAAGAAAACTGGCATATGGCCGCAATTTAATCAACTTCGCTGCAAAGCTTTCAGTAAAAAGTAAAAACATGCCCCGTATACTTCGTATCCTCAACCGCCTTGCCATCGGTGGTCCTTTATTAAATGCCAGCTATTTAACCAAATATATGTCGCCAGAGTTTGAAACCATGCTGGTGGTGGGTGAGCGGGAAGATCATGAGAAAGACGCCAGCTTTGTAACCGATCAGCTCGGGATTAAACCGGTCTATATCCCTGAGATGGGGAGGTCGATCGATCCGCGTAAAGACTATGTTGCCTATAAAAAAATGAAGAGGTTGATAGCCGATTTCAAACCCGATATTTTGCATTCACATGCCGCAAAGCCGGGGGCTATCGGCCGGATGGCTGCAAAGGCTATGAATGTGCCGGTCATTGTTCATACCTATCATGGCCATGTGTTTCATTCCTATTTTCACCCGTTGAAGACAAAGGTCTTTATCAATATTGAGCGCAGGCTGGGAAGGAAAACCGACGCTATCATTGCCATCAGCGAGCAACAGCGAAAGGAGCTGACGCAGGATTTTAATATTGCACCCGATGAAAAATTCAGGGTGGTGCCACTGGGCCTTGACCTGGATAAATTTCAAAACGGCCGGGAAGAGAAAAGGCAAAGTTTCCGGTCTTCCTTTAATTTAAGTGATGATGAAATAGTCATCACAATAACCGGCAGGTTAGTGCCTATTAAGAATCACTCGTTGTTTTTGGAGGGCCTTCATTATGTGTTGCAAAATAGCCAGCAAAGGATAAAAGCATTTATTGTCGGTGATGGCGAGTCAAGAAAGCAATTGGAAGCAAAGGCAGGCGAGTTAGGTATAGCTTTCACCACAGAAAAGGATACAGTGCATGAAAAGCCGCTGGTGTTTACATCGTGGCGAAGTGATATTGACCGGATCAATGCAGGCTCAGATATCGTGGCGCTGACTTCTTTCAATGAAGGGACGCCGGTAAGTTTAATAGAGGCACAGGCGGCAGGCAAACCTGTTGTTTCAACCCGGGTGGGTGGAATCGAAGATGTGGTCAGGGACGAAGAGACCGGACTGTTGTCTGACATCAATGACAGCAAAACGTTTTGTAAAAACCTTTTACGACTGGTGGAAGATCAGGAGTTACGATGTAAATTAGGTAGAGCTGGCGAGGGATATGTAACTTCAAGGTATAGTTACCGCCGGCTGGTTACTGATATGTCCGCTTTGTACAACGAATTATTAAGGCTCAAAAAATAGCAGGATTAGGTATTGTATTCGCCAACACAGTACAGTATTAACTTTTTACTTTTTTGCCTTGACGCAAAAAAGTAACAAAAAAAGTCACCCGATAGCTATCGGGACGAAAAAATGACTAAAAATTTCTTCGTAAACCTAAACCCGGCGAACTCGCCGCCAGATATCTCAGAAAGGAAGATACTGTTGGCTCAAACAACGCCGGCTTTTTAACGGTTTACTACGCAATTTTCTTAACGTCTTTTTTTCGAGGCCAGGACTACAATAGCAAGAAGAACGTTCTACCTAATCTAAAAAAATAATGTTCAACCTTTTTTCAAGGAAGAAAAGCAAGAGTGGAAAATTTGACTTTTCTATACTGAAAGCAGATATGCATTCGCATCTGCTTCCGGGAATAGATGATGGCGCAGGTGATATAGAGACCTCGCTGGAACTGATCCGGGGGATGAGGGAGTTAGGTTATACCAAGCTAATCACCACGCCCCATATTATTTGGGATATGTACCGCAATACGCCGGCTATTATCAATGCAAAGCTGGCAGAGCTGAGAGACGCTGTAAAAAAGGTAGGTATTGATGTTGAAATACATGCCGCGGCTGAATATTTTTTGGATGAACATGTGGAAGAACTACTGAATAGAAAAGAACCCTTATTGACTGTAAGTGGTAATAAAGTACTCACCGAATTTTCCATGGCCTTTCCATCGCTGAACATAAAAGATATTTTGTTTGATCTGCAAATGCAGGGCTACCAACCGATTATAGCTCATCCCGAACGCTATGTGTACCTGCAACGGAATAAAGAATTTTACCGGGAGTTGAAAGATATCGGATGCCTGTTCCAATTAAATATCCTGGCTCTAAGTAATTATTATGGTCGTTCCGTCAGGGAACTGGCGGAATACCTGCTGCAGCACGATTTTTATGACCTTTTAGGAACGGATCTTCACCATATCAGCCACCTGGAGCAGTTAAAACATGTCGAAATGACGGCGTCTTTACAACGATTGATAGAATCGGGTCGGCTTATCAATCACCAATTATAGCAATTTGGCCATTTTACTGTCTGGTAGACTTTTTGCGGTATAGCCAGAATTACCTGCTATTTTAATGTTAAAACACTGAATTTTGCAGGGACATGATGCCTATTTAGTAAATTTGATAAAAATGGATGGACATGGCCACAACCGAATTTAATGACATGCTGCTCGACAATGCTGACTTTCTCAAGCCATTTGCGGTAAATCTTACCAAAGATTCAGAAGCTGCTAATGACCTTTACCAGGAGACTTTGTTTAAGGCCCTTGCTAATCACGAGAAGTATAATGCAGGAACAAATATTAAAGCATGGTTATTCACTATCATGCGCAATATTTTTATTAATGATTACAGGCGTAAGGCAAAGCAAAAAACTGTACTTGATAACTCTGCCAATGATTACCTGATCAACAATAAACAAGCTACTATCAGCAATGGGGCTGAAAGCAGTTTGCGGATGAAAGAAATCAATGAAGCAGTTCATCAATTACCGGAAATATTCAAAATTCCTTTTCGTTTGTATTTCGAAGGATACAAATACCAGGAAATAGCTGACCTGTTGGGAGAGCCATTAGGAACAGTAAAAAGCAGGATCCACTTTGCCCGTAAGCTTTTGAAAGATCGTCTTACGCGGTATTAGAGATTAAATTTTTTATCAAGACCGGTAGAACCTTTAGCAACTAATCAGGATGCTTTGGGTTTTACCGGTTTCTTATTTTATACTGATGATCCTGTTATTGATCAGGATCCATCTGCATAAACTCTCTCTTGACGGCTTTAAGCATACTAAATAACTGGGCGACCTGTATCAGCAGCATCACTGTTAGTGCCAACAGCACGTACCAGGGCAATCTCACTTTTTCAATATTGGTGATGTGCTGAAATTTTTCAAGGTGCCAACCTGCCAGCGCAGCTCCAAACGCCATCCCCACCAACAAAAAAGAAAGAAGTGAGTACACTACTTTCATAAACATGATGCGCATGGTGGAATAACCCACCTTGAAATTTTCAAAAATAGCCGCAGGGATAATCAGCACCAGTGTTATCCAACTCCAATTACTTCCAAACCAGCTATCGCTTAATGCAAGATTGAGTACAAGTATCAGGACGATAGAAAGCAGCCCCCATGGAAAGGTGAGAAATGCGGAAGGCTGACCGGATGTTTTTACTGCCATAGCTTTTTTATTATTGAAAGAAAGATAAAAATAAATTTCAGATAAAATGATGGCCCGGTACAGTGCCGGAGAAATACTATTTTATTTAATTGAAAACTTAAAATCAGAAGTACTATATTTAGTACAGCAATATTTTTATGACTGAGTCCGGATTTCTGCAATTGAAATCAACTATACTGGAACTTTTACGTACTGACCTGGATCAACGGTTGACTTATCATTGCCTGGCACATACGGAAGACGTACTGGAGCAAGCACAACGTATTGCATTGACTGAAGGCATTGCTGATCCTAAGTTGCTTCTGCTGATAAAGATTGCCGCCCTTTTTCATGATACCGGCTTTCTTCACACTTACAAGGGACATGAAGAAGAGTCCTGTCGCATCATGGAAGAATATGTCAGGGATCCTGATCTTACCAAACGGGATATTGAAATGATCAAAGGAATGATCAGGGCCACAAAGGTTCCACAAACTCCACATAATCTTCCTGAAAAGATTTTGTGCGATGCCGACCTCGATTATCTTGGCCGGGATGATTTTAAACCAATCAGTGAAACCCTAAAAGATGAATTCCTGGTATATGGCATAATCAAAACAGAGCAGGATTGGGATGATATGCAGGTAAGTTTTTTTGAAAGTCACAGATATTTTACCGGCACATCTTTGCAAAATCGCCACCCTTTAAAAATGAAACATCTGCAAGCCCTAAAACAAAAAGTATTAAAATAATATGCAAATCACATAGATGACATGCGGCGAAATAATTTCTGGCTGAGGGTCTTAAATGTTTATCCCAGTGAATGGCGTTTAGTCAGGCAGTTGTATATATTCCAGTTTTTCCAGGGTGCAGGTATAGCCTTTTTCTTTACATCAGCCTTTGCGCAATTTTTGGAAAAATTTCCCATTACAGAATTGCCATGGGTGATGATTTATTCGGCACTTTTGTTATGGATCGCGGGATTTCTTTATACCCGGCTGGAACACACCATTAAATTTCACGGATTTAATCTTGCCATTGTTGTACTGATGGCGGCAAGTGTTGTATTGCTATGGATTGCCAACTATGAGTTAAACCAGGACTGGTTTCTTTATTTTTTGTTGGCCTGGTTCAACGTATTGTACTTGTTAAATAACCTGCAGTTTTGGGGAATAGCGGCTATGCTGTTTGATCTGCGACAGAGCAAACGCCTGTTTGCTGTAATTAGTGCGGGCGACATCCCGGCAAAATTTATTGGCTATACGCTGGCCCTGATATTTGTGCCTTATATAGGTACGCAAAATCTTTTGTTGCTGGGAGCCATCTGTATGCTGGTGTCATTACCACTGTTTAAAAAAATTTTGCAATCAGGGCATCTTGAAGCACATCATAAAGCACATAAAAAGCATCACGAACAAAAAGCTCACAAGAAGATTTCTAATTTGGTCAACAATATCGCCACTAACACCTATGTCCGCCGTATTGCGTTTATATCGTTGATTACTTCCACCTGCGTTATTCTTGTGAACTACGGCTTTTATGGCGAAGTAAAAAAAGCTTACCACGATGATGTTGCCCTGGCTGAGTTTATAGCCTTTTTTTATGCCGCATTAAGATTGGCTGCATTTATAACAAAAATGGTTTTCACCAGCCGGTTGACTGCGTCATGGGGAGTCCGGCAAACATTGTTCATTACGCCGGTTGGTATGCTGCTATTTATTGGAGCTATCGTAGCGTTCAGTAATTTTTCATTGAGCGGGAAATTGACTTTTTATTTGTTTGGCGTTGCTTCTATGATTGTAGATGTTTTACGCACTTCTTTCAACTCCCCCGTTCTTTTGACATTGATGCAGCCTTTGCATACCTACGAAAGGTTGAGAGCTCATAATATCGTTAAGGGTATTATGGAGCCTTTTGCTTCACTCTTATCCGGTATTTTTTTACTGGCTTTATTTTATATGCACGGCAAAGTGGACCTTATGTTTCTTTGTTATGTGTTGCTGGGGCTGGGTATATTATGGCTGACAGGAGTGATACTTGTTAACCGGCAATATCTTCAAATATTGGTAAAAACGATAAGCAGCCGCTTTTTTAGCCGGGAAGAATTTAATCTGAATAATGATGCTATACGGGAGCAGATAAGGAATAAGATGATGAACGGAACAGACCTGGAAGTAATTAGCATACTAAGAATGTTAAGCAGCAAGATGGATGCTGCCTCAGAAGATCTTATTGCGGAATTGCTGCATCATTCCTCCACGCAGGTGAAACTAGAGGCCTTGAGACTGATAAAAAACCGCTCAAATGCTGTTGTTAAACAAAAATTGGAAAGTCTGTTACAGCAAGAATCACTTGACATAACAATAAAGGCTGAAGCGGTAAAAACCCTTTGCAAAATAAGCAATGAGCCCGTAACACTTTTTCGTTATCTGAATAATGATGACCCACCCCTACGACAAGCGGCTATTACCGGGATGCTGGGCAGCAGGGACGAACAGGTAAAAGCTGTAGCGGAAAAAACGATTGAGGAATGGTTGCACTCGGATAGCAAGGAAGAAAAAATAGAGGCTCTTACTGTTTTATCAGAAGTAAAAGATGACTATGACCATCCCGACAGGGTAAGGCTATTGAAGGATCCTGATATTGCCATTCAGGAGGCGGCAATAAATTCCGTAGGACAAGCAGTTCAAAAAAATACGCTTAGTGAGTTAAGTAATTACGTAAATGAATTTGAAAAGCAGGTGTTAGCCGCATTTTACAATGTCGGGGAAAAAGCCATTCCGATAGTACAGGATATCATTCATTCTGAAAACGTTTCAACACAATTACAGGAAAGGCTTATTACTCTTATAGGGAAGATCGGTGGAGACAAGGCCGGAAAAATTTTGATTCAGCTATTAACTACTCAACCTTATTATATTGGCGTCATTATTAAAGCTCTTTATCGATGCCGCTATACGGCGACTGGTGAACAAAGAAAACTATTGGAAAGAATTGCCCATTCCTACATTGTATATGGAGTTGAACTATTGTATATGCAAAAATTGCTGGAGAAAAAAGAGCTCCAATACAACATTCTAAATGACTCCCTGAACCAGGAGGTCAATGAAATCCGGGAGATATTGCTTTGCCTTTTTGCCTGCCTCTACGACAGGCAAAAGATCAACCAGGTGAAGCAGGGCCTAAACACTCACCATAAGGACAGCATAGCCAATGCGATGGAAATAATTGAGCTAACTGTACGAAAGGATATTGGTAAACACTTTAATACCCTGTTTGAAACAATCGACATTGAGCAGCGATGTGCAGCTCTTCGGTCCCTGTTTACGGAGCACCAGTTTGGCAAGGTGGAACATATCCTGGAACGTATTTTATCCGAAAAGCCCATCCAGTATTATAACTGGACCAAGGCCTGTTCTATGTATATCTCCAAAAAATATGTTCACCACCTGGACACCGATTTGTACAAAAAATTCATTCGTTCCGAAAACAAACTGTTAAAAGAAACAGCTTTGTTTGCAGGTTCTTAACTTTACTCCATGCCCCAATCTAATTCAGAAAATTTACTACTCGTGGAAAAAGTACTGATCTTAAAATCTTTAAGCATTTTTAAGGAAACCCCGGAACATATACTCGCTGACCTCGCACCCCTTATGGAAGAAGAGGAATATGAAAAGGACAGCATTATTTTTAATGAAGGGGAGATTGGCGATTGTATGTACATTATTTACCAGGGCGAGGTCAGGATTCACAAGGCAAATACTACACTTGCGATCTTGAAAGAAAAGGAGGTTTTTGGAGAATTAGCTCTTCTGGATCCGGAAGCCAGGTCGGCAACAGCTACTGCCGATACGGATTGTGTTTTGTTCCGGATAGAACAGGAGCCTTTTTATGAACTGATTGAAAATCGCACAGAAGTAGCAAGAGGGTTTATCAAAATACTTTGCCAGCGTCTCAGAGCATTAAATGAGCGATCGCTCGGGAAGATTTGATCTTCTTTGCTAAAAAAATCTGACTGTATATCACTGGTTATCTCTTTTTCTCTGCGGCATTAGCATTACTGGCTAAAACAAATTAAATTTAAACAATGCTTATGCCTGATGTACAGGTTCTTTTTTTATACCATTTTTGTTTTTTGTTGCCTCCGCTCCCTGGCGCAGACTCCCCTTTATACACACCAGCAATTATTTAAAGTAGAAGATGGACTGCCGCAAAGTTTTATCAGCGGTATCGTACAGGATAAAGATGGGTTTATCTGGATTGCGACCCTGGATGGCTTAGCCCGGTATGACGGTCGTGGATTTAAAGTCTTTCGCCAGCAGCGAAAAGATAGTAACAGCCTCAGCTCAAACGTAATTAACCTGCTGGCTAAAGATAAGTATGGTCATTTCTGGATAAAATACCAGGGTCAGCAGGTTGACAATTTTGATCCGGTCACATTTAAGGTACAACATGCCAGTAATAATCCTGTATTGCAAAATGCAACAAAGCCCAACAATAACCGGGATTATGATTATCATTCTAACAGGTGGATATTCACTATCCCGGGAAAAGGGATAGGCTGGGTTGATACAAGAACCGGGGCGGAGATCTATGCAAACAGGAGTAATGGCGAATTGATGAATGATACCATTGTTAGTTTACTACAGGAAGAAAATGGAGTGTTATGGTTGGTATCTCCCGCTGGTATTCACAGGTCTGATTCGACCCAACAGCATTTCGAATGGATACCTTTTCGTATTCCTGTCAGCTTCGATCCTGAAACTTTTGTACAAACAATTTTTGTAGAAAAAATGATGGTCATCGGGTTATTGGATCGCCTCCTGCTGATTGATGTTGATGCCCAAAAAATTTCAACCATCACTATTCCACCCGGTAAAGTAAATGGAATTGATTTTCCAATGAATTCGCTTCAAAAAGACAATCATGGTGAATTATACTTCAGAAGCAGTGGCCGCATCTTCCGCCTGGAGAAAGACGGGAAGCTGACATTGATCTGGGAAAATAATATAGAGAAAGGGCGTCGGATTACTTCCTTTTTTGTAGATCATTCTGATGTGCTTTGGGTAGGCATTGATGCCGGTGGCCTCGCAAAGATCAATTTGAGGTCGATGCCTTTTATGGCTGGTCACTACCAGTATAACTTTCATACGGATGTATTGACACAGGCAGGCATTCCGTTACAATCACTACCGGATATATGGGTAAAATCCAAATGGTCATATAATTTCCGCTATGCTTACGGCGCTGACTCGGCATTATATATCAGTAATGTGGACTCGATTTTCAGCAGAGTTTATTGTTGGCAAAAGAATAAATTTTTTCCACTTTCTTTTCCGGCAGTAAAGTCGGCTCATTTTCGCGGATTGTATGCAGGCAATGACGGTTCCGTGTGGGCCCTGGATAATTATAATTATGGGATATGGTATTGGAAGGATAAGCTATCGAACCCGGTCTTTACTGCCGTTGAATTACCTGTCAATGCAAGGAGAAATTTTTTTGCTGACTTATTAACTATTGACAATTTTCAGTGGATCACTACATACGGCAAGGGGTTATTTCAATTAAAGGACGGGAGGGGTATTAATCATTATGAAAAAAGTTCCGGTAAAAATGCCCTGCCTTTTGATCTGACCGACCTTTGCCCTGATCCAAAGGACCCGCAGAAGTTTTGGATTGGCTCACTGGGAGGTGGGATGATACTGTGGGATAGTAAAAGCGGGGTAAAAAAAATATTTACTACAGACGATGGACTACCAAATAATACGATTTATTGCATTGTTGCTGACAAAAATGGTGAGTTGTGGTTAAGTACCAACAAAGGAATTTGCCGCTTCAATACAGTTGATTTTAGTACGCATAATTTTGAAAAAACCGATGGCCTTTCAGGGAACGAGTTCAATCGTTTTCATAAATTTCAATTCCCGGATAATCGTATTGCATTTGGTGGACCGGATGGTTATACAGTGTTTAATCCAGCCGATTTTAAACTGAAAAAAGACAATGTCCAGGCAGGTATACAAATTACCGGGATTCAGATCAACAACCAGTTGCAGGATTTTACAACCAAAGACAGTTACATTGACCAACCTTTTAATCAGCTTCGTAAAATCACCTTACCCTATAATCGAAATTATATTACGGTAGAGTTTGTTTCTCTTTTATTCAACGAACCCCAGAAAATCCGTTATCGCTACAAGCTGACGGGTGTGGACAATAATTGGAACGAGAGTGCCAGAAATTTTGCCCAATATACCCAGTTACGTCCCGGCAATTATAGATTGTTGATGAACGCCACGGATATGGACGGCCGGTGGAGTTCGAACATCAGGGAGTTGGAGATACAAATACGTCCTCCTTTTTGGCTCAGTTGGTGGGCTTATAGCCTCTATGTGCTTGCGGCTATAATGCTTATCCGGGCATACTGGCGATATCATGAAAAGCGAATTCTGGAACAGCAGCAACTGGTTTTCGAACAACTAGAGGCAAAGCGATTAAGAGAGCTTGACCAGGTAAAGGACCGTTTTTTTGCCAATATCACTCATGAGTTTCGTACCCCGCTTACCCTTATCACCACTCCTTTGGAAAGATTGGGAAAAGATCCAGGCCTTTCAGACAATGCCCGCCAGACTGTGATAACAGTGCAGCGAAATGCGGGTCAGATGCTCAGGCTAATAAACCAGTTACTGGACCTGGGCAAGCTTGAGGCCGGCCAAATGAAACTTGTTCAGTCAATTGGTGAGCCCAAAGTTTTCGTAGAAGAAGTTCTTGACTCGTTTAAAGAAAGGGCGAAAGAGAAAAGCATACAGTTGAATTTTTCATCGGAGGGCATTGATGGTATATACCGGTTTGACAAGGATAAATGGGAAAGAATTATTACGAATCTGCTGAGTAATGCGCTGAAATTTACTCCATTTGGTGGCACTGTCAATGTGTTGCTGGAGGGCAGGGATGAAGAAAATTCCGTTTTTGTCAGCAGGTTTATTGTGGAGGACAGCGGGCCTGGAATTCCTCCGGCAGACCTGGAAAAAATATTCGATCGCTTTTACCAGTCAGAATCAACGATGGCCGGCAGTACTGGTGGCACTGGTATTGGGCTTTCTTTGGTTAGGGAATTAGTTAAGTTTATGCACGGAACTATACATGTTGAAAGTAAGAAAGGTGACGGTGCAAAATTTATCGTTGAAATTCCTTTGAACAAAATAGAACCCGGGGAGCAAATACCTGAAGAAACAAATGCTGTGAGTGATGTGATACCTGTTGATAAGATGCAGGAAAAATCTACTCAAAGAGAAGAACCTTTGATTTTAGTGGTGGAAGATAGTGGGGAGCTTCGATCATATGTACTTGCCAGTTTATCCGAAAAATGGAGAAGTATTGCAGCTTCTGATGGCACGGTTGGATGGGATCTTATTTTACAAGAAATGCCTGATGTCGTCATCAGCGATGTTATGATGCCCGGAAAAGACGGCTTCGAACTATGCAGCTTATGCAAAACAGATAGCCGGACCGCTCATATCGGGTTTATCCTGCTAACCTCAAGGGCGGCCCATGCTGCCAGGATCGAGGGGCTTGAAACGGGTGCAGACGATTATATCACCAAACCCTTTCATCAGGATGAACTGGAGCTGCGCATTCAAAATCTTCTCCAGCTACAGGAAAGAACCAGGGAATTTCTTAAATCACAGCTTTTGCCTCGTGAGCCTGGCATAATAACAGCCCCGGTAAAAGACGATTTTATCAGCCAGCTGTATAGTGTAATAGAAAATAAGCTGGACGATCCCCAATTAAGCGTGGAATATTTGGCCAGGACCGTCGGTATGAGCCGAAGCAGCCTGAACAGAAAACTAAACGCATTACTGGATATATCCGCTAACGATCTTATCCGGAGTTACCGCTTACAAAAAGGGGCGGCTTATTTGACAGCCGGTCATGATATTTCGGGCACGGCTTACAGGGTTGGTTTTACAACTCCTTCCTATTTTGCCAAATGCTTTAAGGATGAATACGGTCTGACGCCTTCAGAATTTATTTCCAAATCAGCCCTGGGCCAAAATTGATAGTCTTCGCCTGAAATTTGATAGTAAAAATGAAATTTTATGCACTAACTTTAAAGGGTAAACACTTAGAGTGTTACAATTTCGGCTTTTCTCTTCTGCATCCTTCCCCTCTTGAATATGGTTTTGACGGTTGATCAATTTGATTAGTGGCATCATGTGCCATCTTTTGTACAGACTTAACTTTTTAACCACCTAATTGCGAAAACTGGCAGGGTCCAGTCAAAACTTATTTTATGAGGAAATTCAAGAAACTCCATCTCCGGTTTTGGTCCACGCTCTGCATTTTCATTACCGGTCTAATAACAATTACTTCAAATGCACAATCCCTTACCATGAGGGATTTTGCAATATTTGCCGGGTCGGGTGTGTCGGGGTCAGTAACTCCGCCGGCACCCGGATATGGGGTTCAAATCGGATCATCCATCACCATTAATAACGGCTCAATAGGTAGCTATAGCCTTATACAAACAACGGGCAATGCTACCATCAACTCAAATATTTACTCCGGTGGGAAGGTTGTTCTTACCAATAGCAATGTGGTGTCGGGTAAAATAGCAGCGGCAAATTCAGCCTCGTTACCCGGTACAATTTTATCTGTTGGATCCAGCGCCAGCCTTAGCGGCAATATTGATGTTAATGGAAACATCGTTGTTGGGGGAGGAACGGTTTCCGGCATCGTTACTCACCCTCCCGGTACTACTTATTCCGGGCCGTCAATTGGCTCCAGGGATGTTACGGGAACACCCACGTTACCCGATTTGCCGTCGATGCCCGGCATTACCCAGTTTCCGGAACCTGAGCCGAATGTTGTTCCCGAAAATATCACGACCACCAAAACAATTGGGCCAGGTTTTTATAAAGACGTGATACTAGGCGGAAACAAAACACTTACCCTGGAAGGTGTCGGAACCTATGTTTTTAATTCATTTCAACTCACCGGTAATTCCAACAAGCTTGTCTTTAATTTCAAAGATGCCACTTCCGGTAATCTCAAAATCTATGTCAAGGGTGATGCTGATTTTGGTAAATTAAACGCAACTACTTCCAACGGAGGCGATGCTTCCAGGATTTTTTTAGAAACTCATGGTAAGGGTACCAGTTCTTCTATTCCCGGATATTCGTTCGTTATTGCTAATGGCTCATCAGGGGGTGGGTCAAAATGGCTGGGTACGGTGTGGGCGCCTTATGCCGGGATAAATGTGGGGGCAGGAACAGGATCGAGTACTTTAACCGGCGCATTACATAGCGGGGTACAGGTAAAGCTTCAAAGTGGAGTAACGTTTAATCACAGTCCACTGGCTATTGAGGAAAATGTAATTTTTCCTTTTAATCCTTCGGTGGGCAAGGTTTCAACTATAATTGGAGCGGAGCTGACATCACTTACTGAGGGTGTGAGTGATGAGGCGCACAAGGTGTTGATGATTTTGGGCGATTATGTATTGATTGATGTGATTGCGAAGGAAGGCCATGAAGCAGAAGTTCAGAGTTATCTTTTAAGTGAAGGAATGATTGATATTGTGAGCAACGGATCCAATACGCTTATTACAACAGGAAAATTTCCTATCGCCAATTTGCTTCATCTTAATACAAGGGGTGATATTATCAATTTTTGCCGGCCGGTATATATCCCGTTAGGGAACAGTGGCCTGATAAAGAATGCAGGCGACACGGCCATCGGCTCACAGCTTGTGAGGAATGGCTATAACCTGCAGGGTCTTGGTGTGAAAGTAGGTGTCATTTCCGATAGTTATAATTCACAGGTTACACCCACCAGCAATCCGGCGGAGTTGGATATTTCAACCGGCGAAATTCCGGGTGTTGGAAATACTATCAATTCGACGCCTGTCCAGGTAGTGCAGGAGTTCCCTTATGGCGCCCGCTCGGATGAAGGAAGAGCCATGCTTCAAATAGTTCATGACATTGCACCCAAAGCGGAGTTGGCTTTCAGAACAGGTTTTATAAGCCCCGGTGATTTTGCTGTTGCTATTAAGCAGATGCAGGAGATAGGCTGCCAGGTAATCGTCGACGACATTACTTATATCAATGAGCCTTTTTTAAGAGATGGTCCTGTCGCTAAAATGGTAGATGAAGTGAAAGCGTTGGGAGTTACTTATTTTACATCAGCTGGTAATTTTAGTAATAAATCTCATGAGCAAAATTATCGACCTGTTGCTGCACCGGCAGGATTTGCTGCCGGCACCACTGCTCATGATTTTAGCGGCACGGGCGATGTGTACCAGCGCATCAGATTAAAACCCGGTTCTTATACCATCGCCCTGCAGTGGGATGATGACATTTATTCAATCGGGCAAACGCAGGCCGGAGGAACAAAGAATGATTTTGATATTTATCTCACTGATTTGACTGGCAATGTTATTTGTGGTTATAACAGGAATAATGAATCTGGAGATCCGTTTGAGTTTTTGGCCTATTCAGTTAGCAATAGCGTAGCAGAAGTAGATGCCAATATCTTAATTACCCGTGCAAATACAGGAACTCCGACTCCCCGATTTAAGTATATCATCTTCAGGGGTGATGCTGTCATTGCAGAATACCAGGTTGGTGGCTCTACCATTATTGCGCAGGCGAATGCAGCAGGCGCTATTTCGGTCGCAGCAATCAATTATTTTAAAACACCTGCCTTTACATCTGCGACTCCCACAATAGCACCCTATTCTTCCATAGGTGGAACGGTAATTGGTGGAGTAGATCGCCACAAACCGGATATAACAGCTCCTGATGGTGTAAATACAAGTGTAAACATGGGTGCTGATTATACCGGAGACACCGATCCTTTTTCTAATTTCTTCGGCACTTCGGCAGCGGCGCCACATGCGGCTGCTACGGCTGCCCTGCTTATTGAAGGCAGAAAGCGTTTTCTTGATGAAGTCGTTTCTCCGGACGGAGTGAAGGAGTTATTACAAACTACAGCAATAAATGTTGGTCCAGGCAATGCAGCCGGTGCAGGCCTCATCCAGGCAGACCTGGCTATGCGTTCCTTTGCTGAGCCCACGCCTTTTCTTATTTCCCTGGAGTATCCTTCCAGCATTACGCCGACTAGTTATCCCACAAGTCCTTTCACTTTAACGGTAAATGGTAATTACCTCTCAGAGGAATCACAGGTATTATTCAGGGGCACAGCGGTACAAACCACGTTTGTCAGTACTACTGAATTAACGGCTGTCATTCCTGCGTTTGATTCCGGAAATCCGGCTGTACAAGTTTATACGCCGCCATTGGCGAATGGAGATGGTGGCTATTCAAACATAATCCAGTTTTTCTCCATTGCAAAAAAGACAATCACTGTAACAGCAGATTCGAAGACAAAAAAATATGGCGAACAATTACCAACTTTTACCTCCACCATTTTAGTTGACACGGTGCCTTTGGCTGAAAGCGGATTAACACTCGAAGATATAGGGTTGGACAGCCTTACCTATGCAACCAATGCCACGCCACTATCCAATATCGGCAGTCAGTATTTCATAAAACCGGTGAGAACATTTGATCTTAACAATCCTACTGACGCCGGACTGCTGGAGCTTTATACTTATGATACTATTCCGGGTATATTGACCATTGAAAGATTGCCGGTGACTGTAATACCCAATAATCAAACACTTAATTATGGTGAAGCGATTGGAGAAATCACATTTACCTACCAGATAGATTCTGTAATAGCAGATGCTAATCCGGAAGTATTAAACCTCTTGCGGCTATCCCACGAAGCTCTTTTAACTACCGAAGCTATCGGGTTAATAAACGGACAACCGGTAGCGATTTCGAATGGTCAGCCCGTGGCTATATCCAATGGCCAGCCTATTGCGATATCCAATGGTCAGCCAGTAGCGATTTCGAATGGACAACCGGTAGCTATTTCCAATGCCCAGGCGGTAACGGGATTTGAAACAGGATTTGCCACAATTGTACCATATACATTGAGTGATGAAGAACTGGCCAACCTTAGTTTTTTTGTAAGCGATCAATCATTGCAAAATGTCCGAACGCTTTCTAATTCAACTAAAGTGGTTGATTTCGCCCAGGAGGCAGTATTAAACTACAATACTGATCCCGCCGAAACTAATATGGTGAATATTATTCCGCAGGTAAATGCAAGAGGAATACTTGGAGCCGATCAGTTGGCGAATGGTCAACCTGTCGCCATATCAAACGGTCAACCTGTTGCTATCTCAAATGGCCAACCAATTGCTATATCAAATGGTCAACCTGTTGCAATATCAAATGGTCAGCCGATCGCCATTTCCAACGGTCAGCCAATTGCCATTTCCAATAGCTTCAATCAGCAGGCTGGCAGGATCGCAGTCATTATCGATCAAAATGATGTTACAAATCAACAGGAAGGAATTATCATTAAATCAATCAATTCAATAACCGGTCTTGATGCAGGTGAACAAAAAATAATACCCGGTACTTTATTGAATGACAATTTTGACATTACTTATGGTTTAGGCACAATTACCATTAATCCTGTCAGCGTAACCGTCAAAGCAGACGACACTACCAGGGCATATGGAGATCTCAATCCGGAATTTACTGCTACTTATTCCGGATTACAGTATGAAGAGCAAGTGGAAACAAGTGATATTACGGGTACTCCCTCATTAACGACCGCCGCAGTTCAGTCAAGCCCCGTGGGCACTTATCCTATTGTCGCTTCTGTGGGATCACTCAATTCCAATAATTATACATTTAATTTTCAAGACGGAATACTAACTATTGAGACCAATCCTTGTTTACTTACACATAAGGCATTTACTAATTTTGGTAGCACGGCCAACCCTGGTACCGCTACCAGTTTATGGTTAAATATTGAGACAAAAGTAAGCGGACAGTTAAGCCAGCAGGGCGATTATCTTTTATACCAGTTTGGTACCGTTACCTTCAACAACATAAATTCAAAACCCGCTGTAAACGATCTGCCAATCCCGGCGGGAAAAATTGTAGCTGATAACGTCACCCAGCCCGAAACCCATTATGACGCAGCCGCTAACATGTGGATCACGAAAGTGCCAATAGGGTATAGCAGCACTTCCGATATTTTTATAACCGGGGTAATTATTAATTCTTCAAATGGATTTGCAAAGAAGAACAATGCAAATTCAGTGGTAAAAGGAATATTTTACAGCAACAAACAGTTTTCCGACCAGTGGGCCTATGGCATAGCTGCGTATCAGCCCCAGTTTTCGTATAGCGCCATTGCCGCTGCCGGCCAGGTGACCTCAGTCAACGGAGATTACCGGGCAGGTACGCCTACTACGCAGGTAAACAACCTTGTTAATGGCGGAAGTGGCGGAGGAGGAAATAATTATACCGGAAGCAAGAGTTCATTTGATAACTTTACAGCCTGTCAGCAAGGTTCGTCAGGTATCACAAATGCTTCAAGGCCAGGATCAGCCACCGGTAAGATTGCTAGCGAAAGCGGTAGTCTGGTAAAAACAAGATTTATAATTGCTCCCAATCCGGCCGGTAATTACGTTGAGATATCATTTAGTCCGTCGATATCAGGTAATACTAAACTTAGTGTTTATACAATTAGTGGAATAAAAGTAATGGATGTGTTCGATGGCTTAAGTGATACAGGGAAATTGTATCAGAAAAAAATAGATATAAGCCGATTGCCCGGCGGAGTCTATTTCATCAGGCTGCAAAACGACAGGAAAAATGAAATCAAAAAATTAATCATTGCCCGATAGAAATAGTAAATCCTTTGATAACTATTGATAAAGCGAATTGATATGAAACACAAAAAACTGCTTTTATGGGTGGCCATAACTGCATTTTCAATAAACGGACTAGCGCAGTCGGGCTCCGGTCCGGACATGGAAAAACAACAGGACACCGTATTAATAAATAATTTGATACAGCAAAGTGCCGACCAGCGAAATACCGACCCGGAGAAATCATTGGCATTGGCAGAAGAGGCAAAAGAATTGTCACAAAAGATTGAATTTAAAAAAGGAGAGGCCTATGCATATAAAAATATTGGCCTGGCTTACCTGGTGCAGGCCAAATATATCGAGGCGCTTCAGAATTACGAGCATTCCTTAACGATTTTCGAAGAGATAAAATATGACGAGGGGGTTGCCAACTTGTTGGGCAATATTGGAGTGATATATTACTACCAGGGAGACAACCTCAAGGCCCTTGATTACTATCTCAGGTCTTTAAAGATTGCAGAACGTACCGGCAATAAGTTGAGGATAATGCCTATGCTTAATAATGTAGGTGCCATTTATGGCCTTAAGAAAGCAACCTATGATAAGGCTTTGCAATATTATTTGCAGGCCCTTCCAATATGCGAGGATCTTAATGATAAAAATTCCCTCGGCGGCATTTCTGTGAATGTTGGCGATATTTACTTTCAGCAGGGCAATGATGATAAGGCTCTCTTGTATTTTAACCAGGCCCTGAAAGCTTATGGAGCCAACTCAGAGGGGAGTCCAAATGCATTCAATGCGATCGGTAAGTTATATCTCAAACAAGGAAAACACGATTTAGCCCTGCATAATCACCTGCAGGCATTATCTATATCAAAAAAATTAGATGACAAATTAAAGATTGCAGAGTCTTTAATAGGAACCGCAAACGTTTATGTAAGAGAGAGTGATTACAAGTCAGCAATAGCATATTACCAGCAAGCGGAACAGGCTGCATTGGAAATAAATGCTACCAATATTTTGTTTGAGCTGTATAAGCATATGGCAGATACGTATTCAAAAACAAAAGATTTTGGCAATGCGTTCAAATACCAGGCACTTTATAGCAACGTAAAAGATACCGTTTACAACAATGAAGCTGATAAGAAACTAGCGACTATCCAATTTGACTTTGATTTGGAAAAGAAACAGAACCAAATAAACCTTTTGACAAAAGATAATGCACTGAATGAATTACAGCTGAGACGTCAAAAGCTGGAAAAGACAGCGTTAACTGTGGTGTTGGTGTTGGTATTTTTAATCGCCATTTTAATATTGCGCAATAACCGGATCAAAGCAAGAACCAATAAAATACTGGATAAGCAAAAGGACGAGATCGAACACCTGTTGTTGAACATATTGCCGGCCGAAGTGGCTAAAGAATTACAGGTAAATGGAACTTCCGCTCCCCGCAATTATGAATCCGTGTCCGTTATGTTTACTGATTTCAAAGGATTTACATCCATTGCAGATAAAGTGTCTCCTCAAGAATTGATCGAAGAATTGAATGCATGCTTCCTGGTGTTCGACAATATTATCGAGAAATATGACCTTGAAAAGATAAAAACAATCGGCGATTCTTATATGTGTGCGGGTGGTGTTCCAACACCTGATGATCAGCATGTATTTAAAATCGTCAAGGCGAGCCTGGAAATACAACAATATATCACCGAAAATAATATCATGCGAAGGGAATCGGGTCGTGTTCCCTGGGATTTACGAATAGGAATACATGTTGGCCCGGTAGTGGCAGGTGTAGTAGGTAAGAAAAAATATGCCTATGATATCTGGGGAAGTACGGTTAATATCGCCAGCAGGATGGAAAGCAATGGTGAACCTGGACAGGTAAACGTTTCTTCCGCAGTGTATGATATAATCCAGGAAAAATATGCCTGTGCCTATCGGGGGAAAATTTATGCAAAAAATGTTGGGGAAGTAGACATGTATTTTGTGCAATATGAAAAGCCTGTGATTATACATCCGATGGGTCGAAATGAGTCTTCTGAATATTCTTTAAACGATCAAACTTTCCACCAGCCAGTTACTACAGGTTAGTTCGCATTACGAATTCCCTGTTCTTGCGTGCTAATGATTTTTTGCTTTGCGAAATCACATATTCCCTATCTTAGAGCTTTAGTGATATTCGAATGATTTTGATATGCAAAAAGAGCAAGCAGTACAACAGGTAATTGAAGATCAGGGAATACTTCCTTTGTTTTACAACGATAATATTGAAGTGTGTTTAGCTATCACACGGTCTTTATATAGTGGAGGGATCAGATGCATTGAATTTACCAACAGAGGAGAAAAAGCATTGGATAATTTCAGGCAACTGGTAATGGCCCGTGATGCTGATATGAAGGATATGTTGCTGGCTATCGGTACCATTAAAACGGGTGATGAGGCGTCGCGGTTTATTGATGCTGGTGCAGATTGCCTTATTAGTCCTGTGTTTGATAATACAGTCTGTGATGTTGCTTACCTGAATAAGGTTTTGTGGATCCCGGGTTGTATGACGCCAACAGAAATTGATGTAGCACAAAAGGCAGGCTGTACCACCTTAAAATTATTTCCAGGCAATGTATTGGGGCCGGGTTTTGTAGAAGCTATTCAACCTTTATTTACCGGTTTAAAATATATTGTGACCGGCGGCGTGGATATTACAGAAGAAAGTCTCCGTCCCTGGTTTAAAGCAGGCGCTGCTGGTGTGGGCCTGGGTAGCAAATTGATCACCCGGCAGGTTATCGAAAACAATGGCTATAAGGAATTGCAACGTTCAACGGAAAACATTCTCTCCATCATCCAAAAGCTTAAGAGTAAATAAAAGTAATCAGCGATTAGCTCTGCTGTTGATTTAGTGGAAGTGGTGATCACCCTGATGCCAATACCCTTTCACTTTTATATCAAATCTAATTGGCATCAGTAAAACAAAACCTCAAAGAACTCTACTCATTTGTAAACATAGGAGGTAATAAGGTTAGTGCTGTTTCGGAGCTATTGTTTACTAAGATAATCAGGTTATTTGCTTTCACCGGTTTCAAACCTTATTACCTTAATAGCACTTCAATTGTTAATTGAAATCAACCTTATTTTATTCAACTGCTCATAATTTTATCACTTGCACACCATAATTATTGAATACTCATCAATATTGCGTTTAAAAGTTTAGATTTGCATCCGCAACAAAAAGGGGTGCCTTGCAAAATATCAGGACTAATAATTCAGATATTTTGCTGAAACAAAGGCTGAGATTATACCCATTGAAAGAAGCATGCCCTTACATTGTTTCTTTCAAACACCTGATCCGGGTAATGCCGGCGTAGGGAATAGATAGTAAAATCATTGGTTCGGTCGCACCGCCCTTTGTTGGCTCAATATATTATTTCATTAAAATTGATTTCAATGAGCAATGAATGGCAACTGCTTTTGCAACAAATTAGCCAAACAGACTGGATTCAATGGACGGCAGTAATCCTGGGTGTGGCTGAAGTATTATTTGCAAAGGCAAATAAAATCTGGTTATACCCATCGGGAATTGCTAGTATACTGTTGTCTGTCTATATTCTTTTCCTGGCAGGTTTGTATGCTGAATGTTTATTACATGGTTATTATTTGGTGATGAGCATCTATGGCTGGTGGTATTGGAAAAAAAAGAAAGGTCAACCCTTGTTGGCGATCACTTCCTGCAGCTACAAAGATTGGAAAGTTGTTTTTACCATTATAATAGCAGGATTCATTGTATTGTTTTTGTTGTTAAAATATTTTACTCCTTCAACAGTACCGGTATGGGATGCGTGGGTAAGTGCTGTTGCCTGGGCCGGTATGTGGCTGCTTGCAAAACGAAAAATTGAAAACTGGATAGTTTTGAATATCTCCAATTTCTTTGCCATACCTCTGCTGTTCCATAAAGGTTTACCGCTGTATGCAGCGCTTACGATCTTTTTATTTGTTATCGCTATACAAGGTTATATAAAATGGAAAAGGATCATGAGGAGTGACAGTGAACAATTTCAATACTCAACAGCTTCATGATTCAAAAAGTTTTTTTCTGTTCGACAAACGATATTTATGAGCCAGATATCACACCCGGGAAGTTTCATTGCTTCTGAAATAACAGATGTAATAAGAAATAATGCTGCCGAAGCGGAAAAACTGGTCCGGCTGCATGATAAACAATTAGAAGTTATTTATCGTGAGAATTGGTTTAACCTGTTTGTTCCAAAATTTTTTGGAGGCTTAGAGTTGAGTTTACCCGAAGCATTACGGGTAGAAGAAGCACTTGCATGGGCCGACGGAAGCATGGGATGGACGGTGACATTGTGTAGTGGTGCTAATTGGTTCATCGGTTTTTTAGACTCCGATGCGGCAAAAGAGATTTTTTTAAATCCAAAAGTTTGTCTGGCCGGAAGTGGAAAAGTTTCTGCTATTGCAAAGATCACAGGCAATGGTTACGAGATATCTGGTCTTTGGAAGTATGCAAGCGGCGCTCCGCATGCTACCGTTTTCACGGTTAATTGTGTGATCGAAAGGGACGGCCTTTTTTTAAAAGATGATTTTGGAAATTCCCTTGTTAATTCTTTTTGGTTCTGGAGATCAGAAGTGATCATACACGAAGACTGGAATTGCATGGGGATGACTGCCACTGCCAGTCATAGCTTTGAAGTCAAACAAATACAGGTGCCAAAAAACCGAGCCTTTGTCATTGATAGTGCAACCGCAGTTTTAAACCATCCGGTATATAAATTTCCTTTCCTTCAATTTGCAGAAACTACATTGGCAGTTAATATGTCGGGAATGGCTACATGTTTTTTGGATCTCGCTGAAAAATTGTTGCAGGAGAAGATGCAACAAAATGATGAGGGAATAAAAAACATTGAAGCTATCAATGAAAAAATTGGGAAGGCAGGAATGAGGCTCAACGCTGCAAGGAAATTATTTTATACAACAGTAGAAAAAGCATGGAGTGAACTGCTTTTGACCGATGATATAAACGAAGCATTGTTAAATGAATTGAGCAAGGTGTGTCATCATCTTGCAAAAAATGCAAGAGAAATAGTAGATGCTCTTTATCCTTATTGTGGACTTATAGCTGCCAGTCATGATTCGGAGATCAACAGGGTATGGCGCAATTTGCACACGGCAAGCCAGCATAGCTTGTTGAGCAGTTTTAATGAAGAATAGTAATGACGCAGATCAAAAAATTAGGATAAACTGTAGAAGTTAAGATTTGATCTGACAGTTGGGATTAACTTTAGAGTAACTACAATCTATTTGTTAACCCCAAAATGTCAGATCATGAATCAGGAAACTAAGTTAATCAAATCCCGCTTAGGCTTACT
>NZ_JARKNA010000022.1 GCF_029360765.1 Terrimonas pollutisoli
ACAGTAAATCCTTATAATTTTATCCTCGTTGAGCATCGATAATTGAGTTTTGTGTGTGGTAACTCAAAATTATCTTTTATTGATGCTCATCCCTTTTTCTCTATAACTAGCAACTTGGGTTAATTAACAGCGTTTCGTCACGGCGAAAAATTACAACTTTTTACCGTAGGTTTGACTTTATGAATCTGTCATTGGAAGGCAAATATGCGATTGTTTGTGGCAGTACCCAGGGTATCGGTTTGGCTATTGCTGAAGAACTTGCATTGATGGGCGCCAATTGTACATTAATCGCAAGAAATGAAGAAGCATTGAAATCCGCTGTTCAAAGTTTGGACATTGCCTTGCGTCAGCAACACAATTACCTTGTAGCAGACTTTACACAACCCGACGAATTGCGAAAGATCATCGGCTCACACATGGAAAAATACCCGGCGCATATTCTTATCAACAACACGGGTGGCCCTCCCGGCGGACCGATCACGGAAGCAACAGAAGAAGCATTTGTAAATACATTTAACCAGCACCTTGTCTGCAATCATATTCTGGCCAGGGCGGTAATACCCTCGATGAAAAAAGAAAAGTTTGGCCGGATCATTAATATCATTTCTACGTCGGTAAAGATTCCTTTAAGAAATTTGGGTGTTTCCAATACCATTCGTGGCGCCGTTGCCTCATGGGCAAAAACGATGGCAAATGAATTAGGCCAGTTTAATATTACAGTCAATAATGTATTGCCCGGCTTTACCAATACCCAACGATTATCGACATTGATTGATAATATCGCTAAAAAAGGAAATGTATTGGTAGATGTTGTTGCTAAAAATATGATGGATGAAGTTCCCATGAAACGATTTGGCGAGTCTGTTGAAATTGCATCGGTAGCAGCTTTTTTGGCATCGCCGGCAGCGTCGTATGTCAATGGTGTAAGCATCCCGGTGGATGGCGGCAGAACGGGAAGTATTTAGTTAATCGGTTAATTAGTTAATCGGTTTATTAGTTAATCAGGCAATTCTCCTTGGCAACGTTTTTTAGTTTCCTATAAATCACTTGTTATGGATTATACTTTGGAAAAGCTGGAAGTCTACAATATGGCGGAGGAATTTTCTGATGAAATCTGGAATATTGTTGATGAATGGAAATTCTTTTTAAAAGATACGATTGGTAAACAAATAGTCAGGGCCGGCGACTCCATTTCTGCCAACATTGCTGAAGGGTACGGGAGATATTATTACAAAGAAAGCAAGCAATTTTATTTTTATTCCAGAGGTTCAATACAGGAAACCAAAGAGTGGCTTGGAAAGTGCAGAAGAAGAAAGGTCGTAAAAGAGGATAAGTGTGATGAATTACTTCAAAAGGCTGAAATGATTCTCATCAAGTTGAATGCCTATATTAAATTTGTCTCTAAATCCATAAAGCATAATCCTAAGTAAAGGCGATCCCGATTAACTAAGTAACCAGTAAACTAATTAACCGATTAACTTAGAAATACCATACAATCTTGAAAATTTTATCGATGGTGGATTTTATGCCCCTGTTTCGAGGAACTATATCGATAATATCAACCCGGCGACTGGTAAAGTAATTGGAAGAATACCTGATAGTAATGAGAAGGATATTACCGAAGCCGTAGCTGCGGCAAGAAAAGCATTTCCGCAATGGTCCGTTACACCTGTTGAGAAAAGGTTCATTATTTTGAACAGGATAGCCGAGTTGATTGACGCCAATATCGATACATTGGCAATGGCAGAAACAATTGATAACGGCAAACCACTTTGGTTAAGTAAGAAAGTGGATATTCCAAGAGCTTCTGCCAATTTCAGATTTTTTGCTACCGGTATTATGCATTTTGCAACCGATAGCCACAGTATGGAAGACAAGGCGGTTAATTATACGTTGCGACAACCAATAGGTATTGTTGCATGCATTTCTCCGTGGAATCTTCCCTTGTATTTATTTACCTGGAAAATTGCCCCGGCATTAGCAGCTGGCAATTGTGTCATCGGCAAACCATCCGAAATAACACCGGTTACAGCTTATCTTCTTTCACGAATCTGTAAAGAAGCAGGTTTGCCGGACGGCGTTTTGAATATTATACATGGCACCGGTACCATAGCCGGTGAAGCCATTGTTAAACACCCGGAAGTGAAAGCCATTTCTTTCACTGGCAGTACAAAGACGGGAGAACGGATTGCATCGCTTGCCGCTCCTAAGTTCAAAAAGCTTTCACTGGAACTCGGCGGAAAAAATCCGAACATCATTTTTGCTGATTGCGATTGGGAAAGAATGATGAAGACAAGCATTGAATCTTCATTTAGCAACCAGGGACAAATATGTTTGTGTGGCAGCCGGATATTAGTTGAGCAGTCGATCTATGAAAAATTCAAGACAACATTTGTTGAAAGGACAAAGCAATTAATCGTTGGAGATCCGATGGATGAAAATACAAAGCAGGGAGCGGTGGTAAGTAAAGCTCACCTGGCAAAGATCATGCGTTGTATCGATACGGCTAGGCAGGAAGGTGGGAGGATACTCTGCGGCGGGCATGTGGTAAAACTTCGTGGTGAATGTGCGGAAGGTTATTTTGTTGAACCAACCGTCATCGAAGGGTTGGGGTCTGAATGTGAAACTAATCAACAGGAAATCTTTGGCCCGGTAGTAACGTTGCAGCCATTTAAAACGGAAGAAGAGGCTTTGCGATTGGCCAATGCAACAAGTTATGGCCTGGCTGCCACCATCTGGACACAGGATATTTCCAAAGCAAACCGGCTAGCTGCAAAGGTAGAAAGCGGTATCATTTGGATAAACTGCTGGCTGCTGCGTGATCTGCGGACACCTTTTGGTGGTATGAAGAATAGTGGTGTTGGGAGGGAAGGCGGGTGGGAAGCATTGCGGTTTTTTACGGAGGCGAAAAATGTGTGCATCCAATTATAAAATTTAGAGGTAAGAATTATGAATAATTCAAGTCAAATCAAAATTCATTACTTATAATTATTATGGCAGAAATTATTCATACCGATAAGGCATCAACTCCACTTGGCTCTTACCCGCATGCGAGAAAAGTGGGAAATCTCCTTTTTCTTTCCGGGATTGGGCCGAGAAATCACAAAGACAATTCCATTCCGGGTTTGGAGTTGGATGCGGAGGGAAATATTGTGAAGTATGATATCGAAGCAGAATGTCACTCAGTCTTTGCAAACGTAAAAGCTGTTTTGGAGGCTAGTGGTAGTAGTTGGAATAAGATCATTGATGTAACTGTCTTCCTGACAAATATGAAAAAAGACTTCCCAACTTATAATAAGATATATGCTGATTATTTTACTTCTGTGCAGGCCTGCCGTACAACCGTTGAAGTAAAAAGTTTGCCAACCCCTATTGCGATTGAATTGAAAGTGATTGCAACTGTCTGAACCAGGATTTACAGATTACCAGGAAATGAATTGTATGAATTTTGAAAACACACTAGCTTTTGCGCAAAGCCTTGATGCAAAAGACATGCTTAAGAATTTCAGGGAGCGGTTTTACATCCCACAACATAACGGAACAGATACTATTTACTTCACTGGCAATTCACTTGGGTTGCAACCTAAATCTGTTTCATCTTATATTCAGCAGGAACTGGATGATTGGGCAAAGTTGGGTGTGGAAGGGCACTTTCACGCAAAAAATCCGTGGTTGTCTTATCATGAAATTTTTCCGCCATTACTAACAAAGATCATAGGCTGTCAACCCAACGAAGTGGTGGTGATGAATCAACTTACCGTGAACCTTCACTTGTTGATGGTAAGTTTCTACCGGCCTGCAGCAAAGCGATACAAAATTATCTGCGAAGCAAAGGCTTTTCCTTCCGATCAATATGCTTTTGAGTCACAGGTTCGTTATCATGGTTTCGATCCTGCTGATGCGATTATAGAAGTTAGTCCACGGGAAGGTGAGCATACTATCCGCACCGAAGATATTCTTTCCGCAATCCGGCAGCATGCAGACGAAACAGCATTGGTTTTATTCGGTGCTGTTAATTATTATACGGGCCAGCTATTCGACATAAAAAAAATAACTGATGCAGCACACGCTGCTGGCGCCTACGCAGGATTTGACCTGGCGCATGCGGCAGGCAATGTTGAGCTTAAGTTGCATGAGTGGAACGTTGATTTTGCAAGCTGGTGTTCTTACAAGTATTTGAACTCGGGACCGGGGAGTGTGTCCGGTATTTATATTCATGAAAAGCATGTAACGAATAAAGAGCTGCCACGTTTTGCCGGTTGGTGGGGCTATACCAAGGCCACCAGGTTTAAAATGGAAAAAGGGTTTGAACCAATTCCATCGGCTGAAGGCTGGCAGATAAGCAATGCACCGGTGTTGAGTATGGCGGCACATAAAGCCTCACTCGCTATTTTTGACGAAGCGGGTATGGACCGGCTGATCACTAAAGCAAAACTTCTTTCGGGCTACCTGCATTTTATTTTAGACGACATCAATAAACAACAAAAAGAGAAATGGATTGAAGTGATCACACCAGCTAAGGAAACGGAAAGAGGTTGCCAGTCATCCATGCTGATGTTGAAGAAAGGGAAGGAAATTTTTAGCGAATTAACTGAAAAGGGTGTTGTCGCTGACTGGCGGGAACCCAATGTGATTCGCATAGCGCCGGTGCCCTTATACAATACGTTTGAAGATGTGTGGAAGTTTGGAGAGATTATGAGAACCACGATTGACAGGATTTAAATGGATTTTGAGGAAATGCTGTTAAGCAATTGTACATTTTCTAAAAAAGCCCCTTTAGGGGTTGGGGTATGAAAAAAGATGTAGCTATTATTGGTGCAGGTTTGGTCGGTTCATTGCTTTCTATTTATTTGTCAAAAAGAGGATATAAGGTCAGCATCTATGAACGCAGGCCGGATATGCGAAAAGAAAAAATGTCTGCAGGTCGTTCTATCAATTTAGCACTAAGCGATAGGGGTATCAGGGCATTGGAAGAAGTGGGAATTATGGAGTCTATCCGGGAGATCGCTATCCCGATGCATGGGCGATACATTCATAATGCAGATGGTAAAGCCGCTTATCAGCCATACGGGAAACAAGGACAGTTTATCAACTCGGTATCACGGGCAGAGTTGAATAAGAAATTGATGGATTTTGCAGAAGAACATAATGTGAAAATTATCTTCAATCATAAATGCACGGATATCGATTGGGAAAAAAAGAAAATAACTTTTGAAGAAACTGTAAACGGCCACACGTCGGCAGGCTCAGTGTCAACTGTCAACTTTGACCTGCTGTTCGGTGCTGATGGTGCTTATTCAGCAACAAGATTACAGCATCAGTTGCAGCAGGACAGGTTTCAATACCAGCAGCATTACATTGATTTTGGCTATAAAGAATTGACGATACCAGCGGGCAGCAATGGGACTTTCCAACTCGAAAAAAATGCCTTGCATATCTGGCCGAGGGGTAACTATATGTTGATTGCTTTACCTAACAGCGATGGAAGTTTCACCTGCACTTTATTCTTTCCATTTGAAGGAGAGCCTTCGTTCGGGTCGCTAAATACAAAGGAAAAAGTGAAAGCTTTTTTTGCAACAACATTTGCTGATGCGGTCCCGTTGATGCCAACGCTGGAAGATGATTTTTTTAATAATCCTCCCTCTTCACTCGTCACCGTGAAATGCTTTCCCTGGATAAGAGAAGATAAATTTGCGCTGATTGGTGATGCGGCCCATGCCATTGTTCCTTTTTTCGGGCAGGGAATGAATTGCGGTTTCGAAGATTGCTCGGTATTGAATCAATTAATAGAAAAATACGAGGATGATTGGACCACTATTTTAAAAGAATACCAGCAACTGCGAAAGCCTGATGGAGATGCTATTGCTGAGCTGGCGTTGAACAATTTTATTGAGATGCGGGATAGAGTTGCGGATCCCCTTTTTTTATTACAAAAAAAGATCGAAGCAAGGCTGCACGAAAAATATCCCGATAAATGGATCCCGGCGTATTCACAAGTAACTTTCAGTCCGCAGATAAGATATAGCGATGCCTTTCAAAATTCAATGCGACAGGAAGCAATTATGCAGGAGGTAATGGCAATACCTGGAATTGAAGCTAAGTGGCAATCTTCAGAAATCGAAAACCTGGTTTTACAAAAACTGGAAGGCAGATAATCATGATTATTAAGATTACGCGTAAATCATAATTGCTCATCACCATCCTAAAAATCTGCGTTCTCCCTTACCTTCGCAGCCATGACAAGACAGCAATTAATTGGACAGATCCGGCAAACGAAGTCTTATCTCTGTGTGGGGTTGGATACAGATATCACAAAAATTCCTAAGCACCTTTTAGCTGCAGCAGATCCAATTTTTGAATTTAATAAAGCCATCATTGATGCGACAAGGGACTTGTGCGTGGCCTACAAGATCAATACCGCTTTTTATGAAGCATGGGGTTTGAAAGGATGGGAGGCAATGGAGAAAACGGTCCATTATATCGGTGATGAGCATTTTAAAATTGCCGATGCAAAAAGAGGTGATATTGGAAACACATCTGATCAGTATGCCAAAGCTTTTTTTGAAACGCTGCCATTTGATTCCGTGACAGTAGCGCCATATATGGGTGAGGATAGTGTAAAACCTTTTTTGCAATATCCCGGTAAATGGGCAATCGTATTAGGACTTACTTCGAATGCTGGTGCAAAGGATTTTGAATTAAAACGATTGGTTCGTGAGGACCTGCCCACCGGCCAGGCAGGCACGAACCAAGGCGGCGAGTTGTTATATGAAAAAGTATTAAAAACAGTTTCGGCCTGGGGCTCGCCTGACAGTTTAATGTTTGTGGTAGGCGCCACGCAAGCCGATGAATTTATCAACATAAGAAAACTTACACCCGATCATTTTTATTTGGTGCCAGGTGTAGGTGCGCAAGGCGGAAGTTTAAAAGATATTTCTGAAAAAGCAATGAATAAAGATTGCGGTTTGTTGGTAAATGCCAGCCGGGCTGTTATTTATGCGTCGGATGAGAAAGATTTTGGGGAAAGAGCACGAAGTGTTGCAGAAGGTTATCAAAGAGAAATGAAAGGTTATTTGCGATTTTAAATTCTTTCTGGAGTCTACACGCACTGACGCCCCATAACTACAGAAAATTGTAAATCTGGAATTGGATTTTTCGGTTCAATTGTCCATTTGGGGCTACTATATCTTTTTTATATTTTCGAATCACAAGTAATTTCCAAATTGTTATTCATGCGGCTTTTTGTATCAATGACTCTTTTATTGATTTTCTGTTTGTTCAATTTTACCTGTAAAAAAGAATCAGGCACAAAATATTGCTGGCAAATTATAGATGGCGTGGGTAATGACATGGGTATTGTTTGTGACAAGACAGAAGCGGAGCTTTTGGAATGCGTCAATAACCACACATGCGGTATCTATCTTACCACAAGCCTTACTAATTGCTTTTATTATAAAGCAGAAGGAGAGGAATATTGTTGGTTTATCGACAGCAGTTATATGATAAAAGCAACTGAAACTAAAATGGCTCACTTACGAAAATGTTTCAATTTCACTTCAACCGCGGTTAAAGTTGATTGTAATTATTGCCAGTTTTGGTATAGTCGCAAAAAAAGTGCTTACAAACCCAATGGCCAGTTTACATATTCGCCAATAACTCGTCAGCAATATTGCGGAGATACAACCCAGACATTGTACCAGGGGCGGGAAATTGTTTTAAAAAATGATGCAGACTCACTTGTTGTAATTCAGTTTAGTAAAGATGGAGTAATATGGTAATTTTCTTAGCTGATAAAACATTTGAGAGAGTGCCACTGGATACCCCTGTTGAGACTGTGCTACTTTAATTGAAAATTGATGGAAAAGTGCAATGCCGATTTGCCGTCTTTCTAAGGCAGGCCCAAACCCTTAACTTTGCGCCAAATAAAATGATTGCTCTATGGCTGCCCGTACAGATCTTTTTCAAAGCCCGGATTATTTTAATATAGATGACTTGCTTACCGAAGAACATAAACATGTCCGTGAAGCCGTTCGTGGATATGTGAAGAAAGAGATTTCTCCGGTTATTGAGGATTATGCGCAAAAAGCTGAATTTCCTCAACAAATTGTAAAGCAGTTGGGTGATCTCGGTTGCTTCGGGCCTACCATACCGGTAGAGTATGGCGGCGGCGGTTTGGATTATATCAGCTACGGATTGATGATGCAGGAATTGGAACGTGGAGATAGCGGTATTCGTTCCACCGCATCTGTGCAGGGATCATTGGTGATGTTTCCTATATATGCCTATGGAAGCGAAGAGCAACGCAAAAAATATTTACCCAAACTGGCAAGCGGTGAATGGCTGGGCTGTTTTGGATTGACAGAGCCCAATCATGGGAGCGATCCATCCAGTATGCTGACCAATATAAAGGATGCCGGTGATCATGTTATTTTGAATGGCGCTAAGATGTGGATCAGCAATGCGCCTTTTTCACAGGTAGCCGTGGTGTGGGCAAGGGATGAGGAGAATGTGATCAGGGGTTTGATTGTTGAAAGAGGCATGGAAGGATTTACTACACCGACTACTCATGGAAAATGGAGTTTGCGGGCCAGTGCCACCGGTGAATTGGTTTTTGATAATGTGAAAGTGCCGAAGGAAAATATTTTTCCTGGTATAAAGGGATTAAAGGGGCCGCTGGGCTGTTTGACAAAAGCCCGTTATGGAATAGCCTGGGGTGTGATCGGCGCCGCCATGGATTGCTACGACACGGCATTGCGCTATTCAAAAGAACGGGTGCAGTTTGATAAACCAATTGGCGGGTTTCAATTGCAGCAAAAAAAACTGGCGGAGATGATTACCGAAATCACCAAGGCGCAGTTATTAAACTGGCGGCTTGGCGTATTGATGAATGAAGAAAAGGCAACACCACAACAGGTAAGTATGGCAAAAAGAAATGGCTGCGAGGTCGCCGCGGATATATGCCGGGATGCAAGACAAATGCTCGGTGCTATGGGGATCACCGGCGAGTATTCCGTGATGCGCCATATGATGAATCTTGAAAGTGTGATCACCTATGAGGGAACACACGATATTCACTTGTTGATAACAGGAATGGATGTGACGGGGATCAATGCGTTTAAGTAAGAAAGACCCCCTGTCTCCCTAAAGAGGGAACTTAGGTTGTAGTACCCGCTTTTGTTTTTGTAAGTTCTTTAAAGTTGTAGTTGATTGGGTGTAGCCAAGCTTTCGTTTTTCATGGCATCGTCCCTTGCGTCGCACACTTCAACAACAGTAGTTTTAATCAGCTTTTATCATAATGCTCCGATTTTATCGGAGTGTTTCAAAATACCCCTTTAGGGGATAGGGGCATGAAGATATTTCTTATCGGCTTTATGGGTTCGGGCAAAACACACTGGGGACGGCTATTGAGCCAGAAACTCGGTTTGCCTTTTTTTGATCTCGATGAACAAGTAGTGAATGCCGAGAATAAATCTATTAATGACATTTTCGGGCAAAACGGCGAAGAATATTTCCGGCAAAAAGAAAAAGAGGTCTTGCATATTATTACCGAAAGTCATGCGACTTTTGTGATGTCATGCGGCGGAGGCGCCCCTTGCTACTATAACAATATTGAATATATGAACCGCTCCGGCACTACGGTTTGGCTCAATACATCCTGCGATACGCTATTCAAACGTTTATTAAAAGAGAAAGAACAACGGCCCTTGTTGAAGGCATTATCGGATGACCAGATGATGTCGTTTATTAAAAAAAAATATGCGGATCGCCGGATCTATTACGAACAAGCCGATACCATTATAGATGACGAGAATATTACATTAGATAAGTTTATTGAAAAAGTTTTTCATGCATAAATTATTTTTATCGGTTGGTGCTTTATTGGGAGGTGTAGCAGTGGCTCTTGGCGCTTTCGGCGCACATGGTTTAAAAAAGATCGTGCCTCCTGAAACCGTCAATACATTTCAAACAGGAGTGCAATACCAGATGTATCATGCCCTGGCGCTGATCGCCGTGGGCATTGCTTTTGAACGATTCCCCAATAAGTTCATGACATGGGCAGGCGCCTGTTTCGGTATAGGCATGCTGCTTTTTTCAGGATCACTCTACCTGCTTACAATTTTAAAGGCAACAGGCAAAGTAGGATTGGAAGGACTAGGTATCATCACACCCTTTGGCGGCCTGTTCTTCATTGTTGGCTGGGTCTTATTATTTGTGGGTGTAATGAAAAGCAGTCTATAGTGGTAGCGTTAAGATCGTAGTTGTGCCTACAGTATTTTCAATCTGGTAAGAACCACCGATGCTTTCCATCCTTTTCGCAATATTCTTCAATCCATTTCCAAATTGCCTGATCTTTTGCAGGTCGATACCAATGCCATTGTCCATTATCCGGATGATTAAGTCCCTGTCAATGGTGAAATCAATTTTTAATTCCGAAGCCCTGGAATGCTTCAACACATTGTTCAGTGTTTCTTTGACGCACAGAAAGAGATTGCGCCGCTTATCGCCGGTAAGTTCGGTAGGTTCTATTTGATCCGGGGTTGAGATCTTGCAAATGATAGGAGTGTTTTCAAAATATTCAATCGCATAAGACCGGATATAAGAAACAAGGTTGTCAATCGTGTCATTGCCACTATTCATACTCCAGATAATCGCATTCATTTTATTGAGTACTTCATCCGCCGAGGTGGATATTTTTTCAATTTCAATTGGGGTATTTTCTTTCATCTTATTGCGGGCTATTTCACTCATCAGCCTGATGGCTGTCATGCCCGACCCCAGTTCGTCATGCATATCTGCGGAAATGCGTTCCCTTTCCTGTTGCTGTGCTTTGTAGATGGCAATTTCTTTTTCATATTCATTGAGCTGGTTCTTAGCTTTCAATTGCTCTCTTTCTCTTGTCTGCGCAATCAGCCGGCGTTTGTTTTTGTGATTAAGACCCAGCAAAAAGAATATCAGTTCCAGCAATAGCCCAATTTCATAATAGAACAAAGAAGATCCGAAAATGGCGGGCAGATTTCTGGGGACAATATTGCCTGTTAACATTAGCAGAGAGAAAAGTGAGAACAACAGGAGGAAGAGATTACCCCAAAACAGGTAGACCAGCAACTTGTCCTGCCAATGCCGGGTAGAGTAGACAAGAAAGATTACTATCATGGCCAGTAGCAGCAGCTTGGTAGTATTTTCAATTTTATTTTCCAACGGGAAATTATAGGTGAAGTAGTGCACGTAAGTATAAAGCAAGGTGGAAACGACCAGCAGCAAAATGCCTACATTATAAATCTTGTGGAGAAAGGGGTGACGTGTACGTGTAGCAAGGAATTTCTGCATAAACAGCATGTACATCAGGATGCCCGTATTTTGCATGATAAGATCAAGATAGGTCTCCTGGAAAAAACTAAACCAGCTGGTATGATAGCTGTGAATCGCCTTTATAAAAAGCATCAATCCCAGGAAGAAAGCATAACCGGAATAATAAAGAAACTCCTGGTTGCCGCCCTGTGAATAAGTAGCCAGCGAAAACAAGATCATCATCATCAGCAGGCCGCAGAAAAGATAAGTGATGATCTTTGACTCCATTTGGGTGGCGTCAAGGGCTTTCACATAGGAGCTCAAAAATTCAGGGCTCATGAGGCTTGGCCGGAGGACGTTCAGGTGAGTTCTGACAGGTGTTAATTCAATAATCAGCGTGGCAGAGTCATGGGCCGGGAGAGTGATGAGGCGGTAACTGATCTCTTTTGGCTTTTCGGGAAGAATAGAAGGGAGTCTTTGTAACTGGTTTCCCACCAATCGGTACAATTGTATATCCCAAAAATAGAGCCATGGAAAAAACCAGCAGGAATGCGTCGTATCTGAGGTGTTGGAAATTTTGAACCGCAGGATCGCCTTTTTGGTGACGTTGCTTTCAGGAACAAACCTGTCTTTTCGTGTCATACGGCTAAAGGCGAGTTGGCTATATTCCTCTGCTACTGTTTTAGTGGGATCGATATAAGTGAATTCAATTTTCGCTGCTATTTCCTGCGATAGCGTTATTTTACTGATATCGATATATGGAATTTGAGCCGTGTCCGGGTTTATGACAGGTCCGGGTTGGGCAACCAGGTTTTCCACAAGTAGTAATAAAAAGAATATTGGAAAAAACCGATAGTTGCCCATATTGCAGTTCATTGGTAAAGAATAGTCAAATTTAATGCTTGATGATTTGTTTTAATAGTTTAACAGCTACCACTTTCAGGTAATTTTGATTATTATTTATCGTTATCCAATGGGCTAAAGGAAACATTCGCATCGCTTTCATGGCCCGATGAAAATTGCAAACTACATTATCTTTGCCGCCATGGCCAATAAGCAGAAAAAGACCACCGCCAAAAAAGTGAAAGCCGACCCGAAGAAAGCTGAGGCAAAACCTTTTAAACCGGATACAGAAGAAAAAATTGACTGGAAAGAGCTTGCCCGCGACGAACGGACCTGGAAAATCACCGGCGCCGTTTTCTTATTAATCGCCATTTTCCTTTTCATTGCTTTTATCTCTTATTTTTTTACGTGGAAAGAGGACCAGGACAAAGTTTTCAGGGATGGCCTTTTGTTCAATAATGATATTAAAGTCTCCAACCTGCTGGGACGCCTCGGCGCCATTGTTTCGCATTTTTTTATTTATAAGGGGTTCGGTGTTGCCTCGCTACTCATCGGTACTTTCTTTTTTGTAGTAGGTACCAACCTGTTGGTAAACCGCAAAGTATTTTCCATTTGGCGCAACCTTAAATATGTAACCATTGGTTTATTGGTGCTATCAGTTTCCCTGGCATTTATTTTATCCAATAGCGAGTTTCGTTTTGGTGGCGGTGTGGGTAACCTTATCAGCAATTGGCTGATTGGAATTTTCGGCAATTTCGGTACGGCAGCTTTGCTGTTCGTTGTTGCCTTTGCCTATATCATCTGGCAATTCAATCCAAGTTTTAATGTGCCGATACGCAAACAAAAGCCGGTTACGATTGCAGATGAGGTGATTGAAAATCTGAAAGAGGAAGGAGAGGAAGAAGAAATACCGGTGATACCCGGCGCAAAAACCATCAATGACAAGTATGCGGAAGCAACGGCATCGGACCAAAAAGGCAATAGCTTGAAGAATAATGCCGGTATGCTTGACCTCACCATCAACGACAGCCTTGGCAAACATGAAATGCAGATGGTTGAAAAAGACGATGCAGGTGAGGACCTCCTGATGGATGATCAGCTAATTGAGAAAGAAATGGTGTCGGATATCCTGCACAAGTATGAAGATTATCCGACGGAACCCGTCCAGGAATTGAAAAAAGACTTCGACGTCCCGCCACCATCGCAAAAACCTAAAAAGGAAATACCGGTCAGTAACCTGGAGCTTGAAATAAATACAGATCCTCAACCAGCACTAGAAGAGGAAGACGTGATAGAAGCTGAGCCCGAAAAACTGGCTCCATATGAACCTACATTGGATCTAAAGAATTATAAGTACCCGAGCCTTGACTTGCTCGAAACACATGGCAGTGAAAAAATAATACAGGATCCTGCAGAATTGGAGAATAACAAGAACCAGATCATCGCTACTCTTCGAAATTATGCTATCGAAATTCAAAAGATCAGTGCCACAGTAGGCCCTACTGTTACTTTATATGAAATAGTTCCTGCTGCCGGCGTTCGGATATCCCGTATCAAAAACCTGGAAGATGACATAGCACTGAGCCTTGCTGCGTTGGGCATACGTATCATTGCACCGATACCTGGTAAAGGAACGATTGGTATTGAAGTGCCAAATGCTAAGAAGACCATTGTAAGTATGCGGACACTGCTTGACTCTGATAAATTCAAGCAAAATAATTTCTCGTTGCCGATCGCCATTGGTAAAAAAATCAATAACGAAAACTTTATCGTTGACCTGGCAAGTATGCCCCACTTGCTGATGGCAGGTGCTACCGGCCAGGGTAAATCGGTTGGATTGAATGCTATTCTGGTTTCGCTGTTGTATTGCAAACATCCATCCCAGTTGAAGTTTGTGCTGGTGGATCCGAAAAAAGTAGAGCTGAGTGTGTATAGCACAATTTCCAATCATTTTTTGGCCAAGCTTCCCAACGAAGAAGATGCTATTATCACCGATACAAAAAAAGTGATCAATACGCTGAATGCTTTGTGTATTGAAATGGATAATCGCTATGACCTGTTGAAGGAAGCCGGTTGCCGTAATATCAAAGAATATAACACCAAGTTCATTGCAAGAAAGCTAAATCCGCAGAAGGGTCACCAATTTTTACCGTTTATTGTTTTAGTGGTGGATGAATTCGCTGACCTGATCATGACAGCGGGTAAAGAAGTAGAAATGCCGATAGCCAGGCTTGCCCAGCTGGCCCGTGCTGTAGGAATACATTTGATCATCGCCACACAAAGACCATCGGTAAATATCATCACCGGTACCATCAAAGCTAACTTCCCGGCACGTATCGCTTTTAAAGTGAGTAGTAAGATCGACAGTCGGACAATTTTAGATGCGGGTGGAGCCGAACAGTTGATTGGTAAAGGCGATATGCTGATCAGTTATAATGGTGAAATTGTTCGTCTGCAGTGTGCATTTGTCGATACACCTGAGGTGGATAAAATTGCCGACTTTATCGGCTACCAGGAAGGTTATCCACAAGCATTCCTGTTGCCGGAATATATTGACGAAAAAGACCTGGAGGGTAAAGAGTTTGACCTTTCCGACCGGGATTCTTTATTTGAAGATGCAGCCCGCCTTATTGTTCAAAATCAAGTTGGTTCTACTTCACTATTGCAACGCCGGATGAAACTGGGTTATAACCGGGCTGGTCGTTTAATGGATCAGCTCGAAGCAGCCGGTATAGTAGGAGCCAACCAGGGAAGTAAAGCAAGAGAAGTACTGATCAAAACCGAAATGGATCTTCAGCAACATTTAGATACATTAGGTTATTAACCTGTTAAGAAAAATTCACCCTTTGCAACCCGGTACGGTCATTGCCAGTCTATAGACGTAATTACTTATTTTTGCACCCCTTTGAAAACAAAGTATTCTTTAATTTAAAATTAACAATCATGCGGAAGTTATACATAGCCATGGTTTTATTGATCAGCAGTTCAGTTGTCATTGCCCAAAAAAATGATCCTGCAGCCAAGCAGGTGCTGGATGCAGTGAGTGCTAAATTCAAAACCTTTTCATCCGTGCAGGCGGGATTTGTTTACAAGGTAGAAAATGCCACCGGTAAAGCTCTTTCTAACAAAAACGGAACCGTGTGGATGAAAGGAAATAAATACAAAGTAAGTTTTGGGGGCCAGGATATTTTCAGCGACGGTAAAACGGTGTGGAATTATGATAAAAACAGTAACGAAGTAACCATTAATAATATAGATGCTTCAGGCAGTACCCTGACCCCGCAAAAGCTGTTCACTAACTTTTATGATAAAGATTTTCTTTATCTCTTAAACGGTGAGAAAAAAGTTGGTAGCAAAACGTTGCAGGAAATTGAGATGACGCCTACTGATAAAAGCAAGGCTTTTCATAAAGTGTACCTGCAGGTAGACAAAGCAGCAAAAACAATCTATAGCACTAAAGTGCTGGAGAATGGCGGTAACCGGTATACGTACACCGTAAGCACTATGAAAACAAATGCTCCGATAGCAGACAACCAGTTTGTGTTTGATAAGAGTAAGTATCCTGGTGTGGAAGTAGTGGATTTAAGATAGTCGTCTGAACCATGATTTGGGTGGATCTAAATGGACTATGAGGAAATTTGAAAAAGTTATCATTTACAAAGCGCATCTGACAATTTGGTAAAAAACAGTATAAAAAAGAACAGTATAATAAAAAGGTCGCTGAAAACGACCTTTTTTATTTCTGCTAAATCTTTATAATCCACCAAAATCCAGGTTCAGAAAATTGCCTTCCTGATTTTTACCAATTGCTCCAACAAACCTTCCAACAAATCAAGCTTCAGCATATTCGCTCCATCACTTTTTGCAACAGCAGGATTGGGGTGTGTTTCAATAAACAAACCGTCTGCCCCGGTAGCAATAGCAGCTTTTGCAATAGTGCCGATCAACTGTGGATTACCACCAGTCACACCCGAGGTTTGATTGGGTTGTTGGAGTGAGTGAGTAACGTCCATCACCACCGGTACTTTGTGTTCCTGCATCCAGGGAATATTTCGATAATCAACTACCAGGTCCTGGTAGCCAAAAGTCGTTCCTCTTTCAGTCAAAATGATTTTGTCGTTCCCGGTATTTTTAATTTTTTCAACCGCGAATTTCATGGATGGTCCGCTGAGAAATTGGCCCTTCTTCACATTAACTACTTTTCCTGTTTCACCAGCTGCAATCAGCAAATCGGTTTGCCGGCACAGGAATGCAGGTATCTGTAAAATGTCAATATATTTTGCAGCGATCGCCGCTTCTTCATGTGCATGAATATCGGAGGTCGTTGGCAGTTTAAATTTTTCACCCACTTTTTGTACCAGGGCTAATGCCGTCTCATCACCAATACCGGTAAAGGAGGAAGCACTGGTTCTGTTTGCTTTTCTATAGGAGGCTTTAAAAATATAGGGTATTCCCAGTCTTTTGCATATCGCAGATACTTTGTCCGCTACTTCCATGATCAGTTCCTCACTTTCCACCACGCAGGGGCCAGCTATCAGAAAGAAATTTTTTTGATCAAACGATTGAGCAGCGAACAGGTCATTGAACATTTTTTCCATGGCGCAAAAATAGTTGATAGTTTGCAGTTGTGCCGGTTGGTTTTTGAAGTTTAGCTTTTACTTTTGAGGCCTTAAAAATATCTATGGTAAAAGAAAAGATACTGGTGATTGGTGCCAGTGGACAAATAGGAGTGGAGTTAACACTGGCGTTGCGTAAAATATATGGTAACAGCAATGTGATTGCATCTGATTTACGGGAGCAAAATCCATTGCTCGAGGGAACAGGTCCTTACGTAAGCCTGGATGTAATGAACAAAGAGATGTTGCATGTGCAGGTGATCAGGCAGAACATTACACAGATCTATCTTTTAGCTGCTATTCTTTCAGCAACCGGGGAGAAGAACCCGGGGCTGGCCTGGCACCTGAATATGCAGGGTCTTTTGAATGTATTGGATATAGCCCGCGAAGAAAAGCTACACAAAATTTATTGGCCATCATCTATCGCAGTTTTTGGACCAACATCTCCCAGGCAAAATTGCCCGCAGCAAACGATCATTGAACCAATCACTGTATATGGTATCAGTAAATATGCCGGTGAGTTTTGGTGTAACTATTACTATCAGCGTTTTGGAGTTGATGTAAGAAGTCTTCGTTATCCTGGTCTTATTTCTTATAAATCGGCGCCGGGTGGTGGTACTACAGATTATGCTGTTGAAATTTTTCTCGAAGCATTGGAAGAAAATAAATACGAATGCTTTTTAAAAGAAGATACTTACCTGCCAATGATGTACATGCCCGACGCTATACGGGCTACTATCGAATTGATGGAAGCCCCGGCTGCAAAAATTGGTATTCGTACATCCTATAATATTTCTTCGATGAGTTTTTCTCCCAAAGACATCTCAGCGGAGATAAAAAAACATATACCCGAGTTCTCGATCGACTATAAACCAGATTATCGCCAGGCGATTGCTGATAGCTGGCCTCAAAGTATAGATGATAGTGTGGCAAGGGCCGATTGGGGATGGAAGGAAGAATATGATTTGTCCGCCATGACAAAGGACATGTTGAATAATTTACAGAACCACGGTTAGATGATTATTAAGGATTATTAGGATGATGTTATAGCGCTGGTGATAACTCTGGTAGGGAAATAAAACTTGCGTGTGTCCTTAAAATCCATCAAAATCCTTTACATCGTAGTTCTATCTCGAATCCCGTAGGATATCAAAATCCTTGAACGTTTGTAAGGGGATCTTTTCAACTTTTACGCCGGTGACTATGGCTCTTTCAGGGCCCTGGTTGCACCATTGAATCAATTGCTCTAATTGTGCTTCAGTGCCGGTAGCGATTATTTGAACTGAGCCATCACGTTTATTTTTGATCGTACCGGTGATGCCTGTTTCAATGGCTTTGGCTTTTGTAGTTTGTCGATAAAATACTCCCTGTACTAATCCTTCTACAATAATGGATACGCTTTGTAACATACTTAAAACTTGATCTGCTGAATGATTTGTTCAAGAAAAAGCTGGTCAGTTGTATCAAACTGATCAGCTTCTTCACTGTCGACATCCAACACTGCAATTACCTCGCCATTACGAATAACGGGCACGACTATCTCTGATTTCGATAGGCTACTACAGGCAATGTGGCCGGGAAATTTTTCTACATCCGGGACAATGAGTGTGGTTGCCTGCGCCCAGCTGGCGCCACAAACACCTCTATTTTTTTTAATGCGTGTACAAGCTACAGGCCCCTGGAATGGGCCCAACACAAGTTCGTCTCCTTTTACAATATAAAAACCAACCCACAACCATTTAAACTGTTCCTTTAATGCTGCGACTGTATTGGCTAAATTGGCAATAAGGTCAGTTTCTCCTCCTAATATACCTTTGATTTGTGGTAGCAGCGATTGGTATTGTTCTTCCTTGCTGCCTGTAATGATGGATAAATCTTCTGCCATGTGGCAAAGATAGAACGAAGAAAACGTCGAACAGGTTAATAAAAAATTATTGTTTCATTCGCATATTTTTTATTTGATTTTGGGCGGATGGAGCTTACCATGATAAAAATTTTCATTCCCTTGTGTGATATAACGAAAATTTTTATCATGGACGTTTCACCGGTTATTTCTTCCCCAGGTATTTTCCAATAGAAATACCATACACCCGGTGATAAATAGAAGGGCCAAAATCCGCATTGTTCATGTCGCCAATGCCATAATTGTATTGCGCAAAGAATTGAAAACCGTTTTTTGTTTCGTAACCGAATTGCATAACAAGGTTAGCGGCAACTCTTCCGTATTTCGTGAAACTAAATGTCATATTCTGCTCTACGGTTGTATTATTTTTCTTATTAAACTTTTCTTTGCCGGATAATTGCAGGTCAACTGAAGGACCGGCCTTTACGAAAAAGTGACCGGGCTGTGTAGTAAAATCATATTGGACCAACGCTCCTAATTCGAATGTATGAATGGTAGTGTTGTTATCGAGGGCCATGCTATCGGGAGGGGATGCTTTTTGCGTAAATACTACTTCGTATCCTTTTAAGCTATAAAAAAAAGCGGGGGCGAAATACAATTTGTTTTCAAACGGAACTTTCAGCGTTGTGCCAAGCTGGAAGCCACACTTGCCGGAAGTGGATTGTTTTTGCCCATTAATCGAATATTTCGCAGTGCTGATATGAGGACCGCCAAAAATTGCGGTTTTTACCTGTGCTTTACATACAAGGGTGGACATCACAAGCACAGCGGCTACTACAGTTTTTCTCATAAAAAGTCTCCAGGGTTCGGGTGCAGTTAATTAATTAAGTGAAACTTGCGGCCTTTACATTAGGATTACAGGCCATCCACGTGAGTGGGAGGGTTGGATTATATAGGGGTAAAAATAGAAATTAATTTCAGGAAAGCAAACCCCGCCTAGCTTTTCTTTGATTCGGCGTTATAGTTCAGCGACTCGCCTTTGCCAATAGAAAGGCATTGCCAATCACCAGCTTTTATGATTTTTCCGAGCATTACAATCTGTCCTACGTGATAGGCGTAATGGGT
Source organism: Terrimonas pollutisoli (assembly GCF_029360765.1). Lineage (GTDB taxonomy): Bacteria > Bacteroidota > Bacteroidia > Chitinophagales > Chitinophagaceae > Terrimonas_B > Terrimonas_B pollutisoli. Next base: position 19,717 of record NZ_JARKNA010000022.1, read on the forward strand.
AAGCTGCCGATGAATGGCTTCAATTACCAGCAATGGTTTTGTTCGTATGTAAATAGTTTTTGCAAGATCGCCGGCAGTCAACGATTCAAGTGCACTAAAAACGCATTGCCAGCCCTCTTTCCAAAGTTGTAATAGTTTTTCTTTGGAATAAGAGTGAACTTCAAATTCATCATCACGTTGCCGCCAGTTTTTTTCACCATCCTCTGTTAAGAAATTGGTCCATCGGCTTAGCATATTGCCATGCATATGCGTGATGTTGATGGCGATGCTATTTGTTTGCTCATTTGGCTGGTAGTGAAAATCTCTATCATTGATTTGATCGAAAGTTTTTTCCGCTAGCAACTTATAATCTTTGAACTGCTGAATTGCGCTTTTAAGAAAAATCACCTCGTCCATAATTTTTCAGTTTAATCTTATAAAAGAATAGCAGAAAAGTTTAGTAGTTCCCGAAAAGCCGGGGCTGTGCATTGATAAGCCCCTTTAGGGGTTTGGGGTTACCAACCTCTTGCATCATCGTCTCCACGGTTGTCGGCTACGGCTTCAAATTTTCCGTCGGGTAAAGCCTTTATTACCTCTGTTCTGCCAATGCCTCCACGCTGTACTATATGGTAGCCCATCTTTTGAAGAGCTGTTATAACCTCTATCGGAAAAGTTTTTTCTACATCAACCGAGTCAGGCAGCCATTGATGATGAAACTTTGGTTTGTACACCGCATCTTCCGTGCTCATATTAAACTCGATGATGTTTACCAGTGTTTGAAAAACGGAAGTCGGGATTGTTGTACCACCTGGAGTGCCCACCACTAAAAAAGGTTTGTCATTCTTCAAAACAATAGTTGGCGTCATTGAACTCAACATTCTTTTACCGGGCTGAATGGCATTGGCTTCACCACCCACGGCACCATACATATTGGGAACACCTGGTTTAATGCTAAAATCATCCATTTCGTCATTGAGAAAAAAACCTGCGCCGCCTACGACCGTATAGCTGCCATAAGAATTGTTAAGCGTGGTAGTGACGGCAACCGCATTACCTTCCTTATCAATAACACTCAGGTGTGTTGTTTCTTCGCTTTCAGCCACCGGCAATGATCCCGGTTTGATCAAACTGCTGGGCGTAGCTTTTGTAGAGTCATAATCCTTCATGCGCTGTTGTATATATATATCGTTCGTCAACATTTTGACGGGAACTTTATAATAATCGGCATCTCCCATATACTCCGCCCGGTCGGCATAAGCCCTTCTTTCTGCCTCAATCATTAATTGTACGGCTGCAGGAGAATGAAATCCCATTGATGCAATGTTGCGGCTTTCGATCATCTTCATCATTTGATGCAGCAACACACCACCGCTGCTTGGCATTGGCATGCCTATTACTTTGTAATCCTTGTAATGAAAAACATGCGGTTCTCTTGTTTTGGCTACATAGTTTTTCAGGTCATCAGGAGTCATGATGCCATTACCTCGTTTCATTTCTTCCACGATGAGCCTTGCTGTTTCCCCTTCGTAGAATCCTGCGGCTCCGTTTTGCTTTATTCTTTTTAATGTGTTGGCAAGATCGGTTTGGATAAGTGTATCGCCTTCCTTCCAGCCATTATCTTTTATAAACACAGGCATCACCGTATTATTTTTTTTCAAATCATCCTGGAGTCCGTTCAATGAATTGGCTTCTCTTGTACTGATCACAAATCCTTTTTCTGCTAACTGTATCGCCGGTTCAATCAACTTATCAAAAGACAGTTTTGCATATTTGGCTGAAGCAAACAACCCTGCTACCGTACCCGGAACACCGCTGGATAAATGTCCTTCCTGGCTTTTATCCGTTCTTGCATTACCGGCTGAGTCGATATACATGTCGCGGTGAGCTTTACCCGGAGCCATTTCTCTATAGTCAATAGAAATTTCTTTTCCGTCACTCAACTTTGCTACCATAAATCCACCACCACCCAGGTTGCCCGCATTTGGGTACACCACTGCTAATGCTAATTGAGTGGCTATAGCTGCATCCACGGCATTGCCACCTTTTTTTAAAATTTCAAGACCAGCCTGGCTGGCTAATGGATGTGCCGATACAACAGCGCCATTATCTGCAACTACTTTTTTTTGAATGGAATACTGGTAAGGATTAAATCCCGTGGAAGTGGGATCAATTTTTTTTGTTACATGACAGGCTATTAAGAGAAGGGGAAAGGAAACAAGAAGTAACAGGTTTTTTTTCATAACAGGTAATATAATCAAAGTCGTGAATGGAAATCTATGGTCGGTAGTTTAATCAATTGTGCAATTTAATCATTAAATTTAGAGAAGTGTTGAGATCATCCTGCTAACGTCGCTTCCATCCAGAGACAGACTTTTTTTATTAATATAAAACAATACTGCTATGATGAGAGCTAATCGTACACTCGTATATCCGACCATTTTTTTGCTTGCATTTATTTTTCTTGCTTCGGCTGTTGCTGCGCAAACCGGTACTGTAAGCGGTACCGTAAAGGACGGCAATGGCGTTCCATTATCAGGTGCGTCCATTACGGTGTTGGGTTCTGCCAGAGGAACTACTACCAACGCAGAAGGAGCATTTAGTCTTTCGTTAAATGTCGGCAAATACACAATAACAGCCAGTTTTGTAGGCTATGGTGCCGATAAAAAAGCTGTAGACGTGGCGGGTAACACAAACACAGCATTAGACTTTGTTTTACTGGAATCAGGTGACGAGGCTGAAGTAGTGGTAACAGGAACACGGGCATTGCCCCGTACTCAGCTAGCGTCTACTGCACCGGTGGACCTGATCGATTTAAAGAAAGTGGCTGCTGATGCTCCACAGGTTTATGTAAATCAGATTTTAAATTATGTTGCCCCTTCTTTTAACTCAGCTACACAAACTGTGGCAGACGGGACGGATCATATCGATCCCGCCTCATTGAGGGGTTTGGGTCCCGACCAGGTACTTGTTTTAATAAACGGTAAAAGAAGGTACACTACAGCCCTGGTGAATTTGAATGGCACATTTGGACGGGGGGCTATAGGAACAGATTTAAATGCAATACCTGTTTCTGCTATTGATCGCATTGAAATCTTGCGTGATGGCGCGGCTGCGCAATATGGCAGCGATGCCATCGCCGGAGTTATTAATATCATTTTAAAAAATAGTGTAAACGCCGTCACAGCTTCCGTAACATCCGGGGCTAACGTCACCAAATTTTTAGATAAATCCGTAACCGATGGCGAAACAGTTCAGGCCGCTTTAAACTTTGGTATTCCTTTCGGCGAAAGAGGGGGCTTTATTAATTTTTCCGGATCTTATGACTTTAGAAATTATACCAATCGTGCGGGGGATAGAACGGGAACTATTTACAACCGGTATGATGGACGCAATGCTGCAGGGGCTGTTCAGGTAGTTGATCGCACTGATTCTTTTTTGCTTGCAAATAATCTGACAAGAGGCGATTTCAAACAACGCGTTGGGCAATCACGCATTCGAAGCGGACAATTCATGTTTAATGCCAATTTTCCTGTAAATGATAATGGAACGGAATATTATTTATTTGGTGGCATTGGATATAGAAACGGGCAAGCTGCAGGTAACCGAAGGTTGCCACATATTGCCAATAATGTAATAGAGATTTATCCATTGGGTTTTTTGCCGGAAATACATTCTGATATTTATGATAAGTCACTTGCCATGGGTATAAGAGGTAGGTTAAAAGACTGGCATGTAGATTTCAGTAATACCTACGGGCAAAACCAGTTTTTATTCAGGGTAGCAAATTCCTTAAATGCCTCTATGGAAAGAACCTCGCCAACACGTTTTAATGCAGGTGGACCAATATTTACCCAAAACACAACCAATTTGGACTTTTCAAGGCAGTTTGATGAATTGGATGGAATTAATGTAGCCTTTGGTGCGGAACACAGGTTCGAAAGATATCAATTGATTGCGGGAGAAGAATCTTCTTATACAGATTATGGTAAAGCCAGACAGGTGGGCGTGGATGCAAGCGGCAAGCCGATTTTAGTTCCCGATCCCCGCGGTACTATTAGTACCCGGTTTGGAGGCGCCGATAGTTCTGCAAGAGGGGGTGGTGCACAAGTATTCCCCGGCTATAGACCGGAAAATGCTGTTAACGCCACCCGCAGTGCTATTGCGGCATATGCAGATGGAGAGTTTAATTTGTCTTCTGCTTTCCTGGTAAATACAGCCGCACGTTTTGAGAATTATAATGATTTTGGTTCAACCTTTAATGGTAAGATAGCCATGCGGTATAAGGTTGGTAATAAATTTGCCATTCGGGCTTCCGGAAGCACCGGCTTCAGAGCGCCTTCGCTCCACCAGCGCTATCTGTCTGTTACCTCTACTTTATTTGTAGCGGGTGTTCCTTATGAAGTGGGCACTTTTACTAATGATAGCCGTCCGGCTGAACTATTGGGCATTCCTAAGTTGCGGCCCGAGAAATCAAGGAATGTTAGTGTTGGGTTTACAGGTAACCTGGGTAGGTTTAAAGTAACGCTGGATGGATATTTTATCAGGATTAATGATCGCATTGTTATTACCGATCAGTTTCAGGGCGGTACCGGGAATGCAGTTGACATAGAAATTGCAAGACTGCTGGCTCTGGCAAATGCCAACAGGGCGTCCTTCTTTGCAAACGCTATAAATACTGAAACAAAAGGTATTGACCTGGTGGTTTCTTATAACCAAAAATTTGGCCGGGGTAATTTCCGGGCTGATCTGACAGGCACATTATCCAAAACACAACAAGTGGGAGCAATAAAAGCATCCCCAAAATTAGCAGGTAAGGAAAATATATATTTTAGTGAATCCAACCGCATATTCCTGGAAGAGTCAGTACCCCGTCAGAAGGCAGGACTTACCTTAACTTATGCGATTAGCAAGTTCAATTTCTTCCTGCGCAACGTGTATTTTGGTGAAGTAACGGAAGCCACTAATATTGCTGCTACCCAGCAGGTGTACGACTCAAAGGTAATCACCGACCTTTCCGTAGGGTATAAGTTTACAAAGAATTTACGACTGACAATTGGTGCGAATAATTTGTTGGACATATATCCTGAAAAAACAACGGATGTGCCTACGACAGGTGGAAATCAATTCATTTATTCACGAAGGGTTACACAGATCGGGTTCAATGGCCGCTATCTTTTTGGAAGAATTGAGTTGAACTTATAAACTTCTGTCACCATTTTCGTAGTTCAGGCGTTGAAGTGTGAATTCAGTTATTAGTTACCGTTAAAACTTTCTAAAAACTATCGCAAAAACTTGTGATAGTTTTTTTATTGTCCGGACTTTACACCACCGGAAACGGGTACTTTGCTAACATCAGTTATATTCGCCGAATAATTTGCTTAGATGAAGAAATTTTTACTCTTGTTAATTGCTTGCTGGCAATTAGTAGTTGCTTTTTCACAGGCTCCGCAAAACTGGTCCTCAGCCGATATGTTTCTTGCCCTGCGCAAATTAAATGTATTGGGTTCTGTTTTATATGTGGCCGCTCACCCCGACGATGAGAACACCCGGTTGATCACTTATTTTTCAAAAGACAAATTATATCGTACCGGTTATCTATCGCTTACAAGAGGCGATGGCGGTCAGAACCTGATCGGTGATGAACAAGGGGTGGAACTGGGCCTGATTCGTACACAGGAATTACTTGCCGCCCGTCGCATTGATGGTGGCGAGCAATTTTTCTCCAGGGCTTTTGATTTTGGTTATTCCAAAACGCCTGAAGAGACTTTTTCCAAGTGGAATAAAGAAAAAATTTTGAGCGATGTAGTATGGGTGATCCGCAAGTTTCAACCCGATATTATTATTACCAGGTTTCCGACAACGGGCGAAGGGGGTCACGGTCATCACACTGGCTCCGCCATTTTAGCCAATGAAGCATTTACGGCTGCGGCTGATCCCAAACGTTTTCCTGAACAACTGCAATATGTACAACCCTGGCAAGCCAAAAGAATATTATGGAATACATTCAACTTCGGTAATACGAATACCATTACACCTGATCAGTTCAAGGTTGACGTTGGCGGCTATAATCCATTACTCGGTAAAAGTTACGGTGAGATTGCGGCGGAAAGCCGTAGCCAGCATAAGAGCCAGGGATTTGGCGTGCCAGCATCGCGAGGTGAATCGTTTGAAAGCTTTAAAACCACGGGTGGAGCTGAACCGGTAAATGACCTGATGGATGGCGTTGAGCTTGGCTGGAACAAGATTGCCGGAGGAGAGGCAATTCAGCAAAAGATAAATGAGCTGATCAAAAATTTCGACCTCTTACATCCCGAAAATTCAGTACCGGGATTGGTAAGCTTATATAAAACCCTTGAACGCTTGCCACAGGGTTATTGGAAAGAACAAAAATTAAAAGAAGTAAAGGAACTTATAGCGCAATGCAGTGGATTGTTTGTCGATGCGACGACTACTGAACAGTTTGCGGTAGAAACGGATTCGCTTAAAATTAATTTCTCCTTCAATAACCGTCTTGGCGTTAATGCCATTTTACAAAAAATAGACGTGGAGGATTTTGATACAACATTGTCTCAGCCATTGGTGAAGAATAAGAATATAAATTTTTCGAAAACAATTTATGTTCCTGCATCAAAACCGATTACCCAACCCTATTGGCTAAAGGATAAAATGGAAGAAGGTTCTTTTAACGTGAGCGATCCGTTGAAAATAGGTCAGCCGGATGTGGATGCTGCTTATACTGCGATCGTCGATGTAAAGATCTTTGATGAGATTTTCAGTTTTTCGAGACCAGTAAAGTATAAATCTACCGATCCCGTTAAAGGAGAACTGTACAAGCCAACCTTTGTGATCCCCGGGGCCACAATCATGAGTTCTCCCTCTTTATTATTGTTCAGAAATAATGTCGCACAGGAGAAGGAAATAGAAGTACAGTTAAATGCTAATACAAGCCTGCCGGGCAATATCAGTTTCTTTATACGTACGGGAGATGATTTGCAATCGGTGACGGATACGACCTCTTTGGGAAAATATCAAACGAGGAAAGTAGTATTTAATGTGAATAACAGTAGCCAGGTTGCCGAAACGAAGTCAAAACGAAAGTCGATGATTCAATTAGACTCGCTGGTGAAAAGGAAAGCTATCACGGCCGCCCAAAAAAATGAAATTTCCAAATATTATGCGAAATCAAATAGTAAGGACTTTATTTATCCTTATGCGCAGCAAAATGATTCAGTAGGCTATTACCTTTCAGTAAGGGCCATCAATTATGATCATATCCCATCCATAAAATACTTTTTCCCCGATGCAGTAAAGGCAATTTTTATCGACTTGAGAACTACCGGGCAAAAAATAGGCTACATCATCGGTGCCGGCGACAAAGTGCCTGACGCTCTCGAACAAATGGGTTATGATGTTACATTGCTGACTGATAAAGAACTTGCCCGAAATAACCTGCAACAGTTTGATGCCATTATCAGCGGCGTCAGAGCTTATAATACCAATGAATGGCTGGCTAAGTACTATGATAAGCTGATGAAATATGTAAATGATGGGGGTAATTATATTGTTCAATACAACACCAACAATTTTATCAGCAATGTAAAAAGCAGCATCGGGCCTTATAAGTTTGACATTTCCCGGGCAAGAATAACGGATGAAAATGCCGCGGTAACCTTTTTAAAACCCGAACACCCTGTTTTGAATTTTCCGAACAAGATAACTGCCGACGATTTCAAAGGGTGGGTGCAGGAGCGGAGTGTTTATCATGCCGCTAATTGGGATAAAAATTTTGAATCCATCCTCTCTATGAATGACCCTGGTGAAAAGGCCGATGATGGAAGCCTGATTATTTCAAAATATGGTAAAGGCTATTTTACTTACACAGGCATTGTGTTTTTCAGGGAGTTGCCGGCCGGTGTGCCCGGCGCATACAGGTTGTTGGCGAACATTATTGCTTTGAATAAGAAAAAAGCTTTTTAAAACTCACTGGCACAAGAGGTGGGTGTTTTGCGAAGACGATAATTTGAACAAGATAACATGAGAGAACATCATAAACCAAGTATAAGAAGAGGTGAGATGGCATTCATTTTTGCGATCATTCTTGGCCTCATTGTCGGCATTCTGATAAAAAGAGTGCGGATAGGAATATTGATCGGTCTTGTGCTCGGCTTTTGTATTGTATTGTTGGGATGGAGCCGGGCTACAAAAAGATAATAATGGAGCAGAAAGACAACGATAAGATCCCTTTATTTAGAAGCTGGAATGCCTGGTATGTTTTTGTTATATTATTCCTCGTTTTATTAATTGTTTTGTTTTCGCTTTTTACAAAAAGGTTTAGCTAAAATGAGTATGCCTGATTTGATCATTTCAAAAATACTCCGCCAGTTGGCGGAGATAGGGGTATGAACCAACTCGACTGGATAGTACTAGTTGTTACTTTGCTTGCTATCATTGCCTACGGCTTGTACAAGAGCCGGACTTCCCGCAACCTGGATGGTTATTTTCTTTCCAATCGTAGCATGCCATGGGGATTGATACTGTTAAGCATTATGGGTACACAGGCCAGTGCTATTACGTTCTTGTCGGCGCCTGGCCAGGCTTATACCGATGGGATGCGGTTTGTGCAATATTACTTTGGCCAGCCACTTGCCATGATCGCAATCTGCATTTTTTTTGTCCCAATTTTCCGCAAGTTGAAAGTTTATACGGCTTATGAATATCTTGAAAACCGCTTTGACAATAAAACGAGGACGCTGACTTCATTTCTTTTCCTGATACAAAGAGGGTTATCAACCGGTATTAGTGTATTTGCACCTTCACTCATTCTTTCATCGTTACTGGGCTGGAATATTTATTATACGAATATCGTAATGGGAGGACTGCTGATCATCTATACGATGAGTGGAGGAGCCAAGGCGGTGGCTTATACTCAACAACTGCAATTGATCATCATTTTTATCGGTATGTTCCTGGCTGGTTATATGGTCGTGAATATGCTGCCTGAGAACGTGAGTTTTGCCGATGCATTGAGCATTAGCGGCAAAATGGGAAAGCTAAATGTAATTACTACTGGTTTTGAAAACGGCAGATTTAACTGGAGTGATCAGTACAATTTAATAAGTGGAATAATCGGTGGCTTCTTTCTGGGCCTCTCTTATTTCGGCGCCGATCAGTCACAGGTAGGTCGTTATCTTACCGCAAGGTCATTGACAGAAAGTCGTATGGGTTTGTTGATGAATGGCCTGGTAAAAGTGCCTATGCAGTTCCTGATCCTGCTGATAGGTGCGTTGGTATTCACCTTTTACCAGTTTAACAGCGCCCCCGTTTTTTTTAATGATGTGCAGATAAACAAGCTTGAAAACTCAGTTTATAAGGATTCATTTGCGGTAGTGCAACAGCAGTACAATGCGATTGCATCACAAAAAGAAAAAGTGATTGTTGAATATTCTCATGCTTCAGATGTAAATAATGAGACCATTAAAGAGCAAAAGATCGCAGAACTCAAAAGTTTGCAATTGGGTTCTGATAGTTTGCGGGGCAGGGTAAAACATTGGCTTGGGAAAAAAGCCGTGGGTGGCGATTCGAATGATACCAATTATATTTTTCTTCGGTTTGTCGTGGATTATCTTCCTGTTGGGTTGGTGGGTTTGTTGATAGCCATTATTTTCCTTGCATCCTGGGGTAGCATTGCTGCAGCTGTTAATTCATTGGCATCTTGTTCAATGGTTGACTTTCATAAGCGGTTTACGAAAAAGGAACAAACAGGCGAAGATGAGTATAAGATGTCGAAATGGTATACACTGGGCTGGGGTATATTCTGTATTATAGTAGCAATGTTTACTTATAATATTGGCAATAGCCTGATTGAGGCAGTGAATGTATTAGGATCTTTGTTCTATGGTGTTATACTCGGAGTGTTCCTGGTGGCTTTTTTCATTAAAAAGATCAAAAGTGGTGATGTGGTATTTTGGGCGGCCTTGTTAACGGAAATATTAGTGCTTACTATTTTTATTCTTACTAAGGTTGGTGTTTTTAAAATGGGCTTTCTCTGGCTCAATCCAATTGGTGCATTTGGAGTGATTTTGTTTAGCCTGTTGTTGCAGTCGGTTCTCGCAAAAAAAGAAAGCCCCGCTTTGCAAGCAGGGCTCCCGGAAAAAATTTAAACTTAGTTTTTTGCCAGCTCTTTCAGCAGCTTATCATTCAGTTTTACATAATCATCATTTTTGGCGGCGATAGCCAGTTCCTTTGATTTCAAAGCCGCGGCCTTCGCTTCATTTTTCTGACCCAATTTTGCAAGACAATTTGCCCATTGGTGCTGAACCCAGAATGCATTGGGTTGCGCTTCTACAGCTTTATTAAACCAAGTAAGTGCCTGGTTCAAATCTTTACCATTTTCCATATAATACATGGCGGCCTGGAAGTAGGGTGGCTTTTCTGATTTCATGGCTGATTCAATACTGGCCATGATTTTACTGTCGATATCAGTGGCGATAGGCAAGGTCACAGCTGATTTATCCCACATAATCTGCAATTCGCAGCTCGTTGGTTTTACATTGGCAAACTGCATGGTAAATGATTCAGCAGCCTTTTTTGTTTTGGATACAGCAACCGGCACCCTTACTACATCCATATCCTGCTTGTAGGCAGCAGGGCTTGTTACATCAGTTTGTTTAGTGATGATTATGGTCCAGGTGTTTTTTTCCGGAATGGTCAGCAAACCGTACTTGCCGGCGGGAATTTTAGTGCCCCCTATGGTCACTTCGTCACCAAAGGTGAGGGTAGTGGCGTTGTTGGCACCGGTCCGCCAAACATTGCCGTAAGGAACTATATCGCCAAAAATTTTTCTTCCTTTAACGCCGGGCCGGGAATAGGAAAGTTCAATAGTTGACAATCCAAAATCCTGCTTGACAGTCTGGCCGGGGCTTGGCGCCGGGGTTTTCAGTTGAGCATTCGATACAATAAGTGTGAAAGCAGCTATTGCTGATAGGATGATCTTCTTCATTGCAAACATTTATTTGAATGGCAAAGTTAGGGGAAGGGATGATAAGTAAAGGATTAGAACTACGAAGTAGGTTACGGTCAACTCAATCGTATTTGTCCAGGGCTGGAATGCTAGAAGGAAATCGTGACGGTTGCTTTCCCTTTTTTTGCCTTGCGTTTCCATTTGGGGCCTTCTTTCAAAAGACGTATCGCTTCTTTGTCGCAACTTTCGCAGAGAGACTTTTTAACAGTAATGTTTATAGGTTCACCAGATTTGCCGACTTCGAAACTAAGCTCAACTTCTCCCTGCGAGCCCTCTTGTTTGTCCTTGAAAGTTTCAGGAGTCTTCAGGTTATTGGCGAGATAAAGATCATAGTTGTTCCATCCGTCGGCTGGTTCGGCTTCGTTCAGCACCAGATGATCATTTCTCGAACGGTTAGTATTAACCTTTTTATTGCTCAATACTATTTCTGCCAAACTATTCCTGTCTTCCTGTAAATATACCTGGTTACTGGCCACTTTATTATTCAATCGGACATCATCACTCACAAAGCCTATTGACTTTATCTGTACGTTTAAAACTGTATCAGGCGAAGTAAGTGTAAAGTATCCATTAGCATCACTATAGGTGCCGATATTATCTTCTTTATTGGTGATATTGGAAAAGGGCAGGGCATTATTATTCATATCTGTTACTCTGCCCCGGAAAACATTTGGTTGGTTAAAAGTCTGCCTGCGTTGAACAACATCTATGTTTTGAGAGGCAGCAGCGACTTTTCTTCCCTGCCGAGAGTAGCTTGGTGAAACAACTGGTAGGTCAGCGCCAGCAGGTAGTTCTTTTGCCAGGACTGATTTCTTATACTGTGTGTTATCCGATTTTAATTCATCTATTGTTTTTTCCGCTACAATACCAGCCACATCGTCAGGATTGACTGAATCTTTTGCAAGGGAGTTTGTTGCTATGCGGGGTGCGGAAGGTGTTGCTTGGAGTACCTCTTCTCTTTTTTTAATCTTTACTGATGCCTGGTCATCCCCGGTTTTATTTTCATCGGCCGGCTTTGCAAATTCTGTAGCTATGCTACTACTGTCGCTTGTTGAAGGGAGAATAGTTTTTTCGGGTTCATTTTTTTGTTGGTTTAAATCTTTCGGCTGCGGCGACTGCGCTATATCTTCTTTTTGGGTGTTAAATGCAAGTTGGTAAACCATTAACCCCGCACCGGCTATTAACACAATCATCGCGGCAACTTTCCACCACGAAAAAGAGGGTTTGTTTACAGCTATTGGAATAACTTTCTTTTTTTCTCCGGTTCTGTCGGCGAGTCGTTGCTTCAATCCTGAAAGATCTTCGTTAAACGTTGAAGTATTGACATAGCCTTCCAGCGCATCCGCCAGGAATGGATCATCCAGGGCCGCTTTTTCAATGGCATGCCTTTCTTTCGAAGACATCAGTCCACGGTGATATCTTTCAATATCAGCAGCAGTAAATAATATGTTGTGCCCGTTTGCCATCCCTTTACAAAATTAAAAACACTTTGTTGCCCTTACTTTGTTTTAACCCCCTGGCTTTTTTCCATACATAACCTTAAGTTTCTTCTTCCATTCTGGATAAAACTCCTGACCTGGTTCCAGTCCTGGCCGGTTATTTCCACTATTTCATTATAACATTTTTCTTCCAGGTAAAATAACCGGATAGCCACTTGCTGATCGTTGGTCAGGGTGCCGATACAATATTCCAGTTTTTTAAAATTTTCTTCTTTTTCCAATATGCCATTATGATGCACATTTTCTCCGCTTTGCACAAGTTCCGTTTTAAGTTCAACGGTCTTCAGATTTTTAGGTGTTCTCAATTGCATCAGGCAATGATTTTTAGCTACCTGGTAAAGCCAGCCCCGGAAGTTTTCTACTTCATGTTTCTTCAATTTTAAGACTAGTTCTTCAAATACCTGCATCACGGCATCCTTAGCCGTTTCCGGATCTTTCAAATATTTCAGGCACACCCCGTACACCAGGTCCATATAGCGCTGGTATAACTGACCCAGCACAGCCAGGTCGCCTGACTGTTTATACAGCTCAACCAACTGCTTGTCGTCGGTCGCATTATCCGGTATGTTTTTCAGGAACGCCAATGCGCTAAAATTAGCGAATAAAAATTTTACAGGCATTTATGCAATTGCTAAAAAAAGCTCATCTATTTTGAAAACACAGTTTATGAAACCGGGCAAAATAAATTCTCTTCAGACAGGGAATTGTTATCTGCGAGGTTCCATCCCGAAGCCAGTTCGGAACAAGTACTGACCAAAAAACCTGTCTGCCAACAGGCAGGCAATAAAAACTAAACAGATGAATAGAATACTTTTTATGCTTTTACCACTGATTGGGCTATTCCTGGCCTTTCGTCCCATTAGCTATCACATGATAAGCGGAAAAATTACCGATGCCCAGGGCACTGCTTTGGCTTCTGTGACTGTAACAGTTAAAGGAACTTCAATAAACAGTCTATCAGCACAGGATGGAACTTATCAAATCAGTACAAGCGATAAAAATGCCGTGCTGGTTTTTTCTGCTGTTGGATATCAAACCAAAGAGGTAAATGTTGCTGGTAGAAAAACGGTCAACGTAACGCTGAGTAGTTCAACAGCTCAATTACAGGAAGTAGTGGTTGTGGGATATGCTACAAAAAGAAAAATGGATCTGACTGCGTCGACTACAATCGATGCTTCGTCGCTATATGGCTCAAGGGCGCCGTTAAACAATAGCTTGCAGGGAAGAGTTGCAGGCGTTCATATCCGTGGCAATTCATCATTTAAAAAAGAAGACAAGAGAGGATATCATGACCCCAATATAGATGATTTCAACACGGAGGGTTATGATTATATCACTGAAAACCCTTTTTTAAAGTCAGTGGATAATCCTTTGTCAACCTTTTCTATTGATGTGGATGCCGCATCCTATAGCAATGTCCGGCGCTTTTTAAACCAGGGACAATTACCGCCGGCTGGTGCTGTACGAATAGAGGAAATGATCAATTATTTCCACTATGATTATCCGCAGCCAAAAAACAATGATCCTTTCTCTATCAACACCGAGATTTCAGATGCGCCCTGGAATAAAGACCATAAACTGGTTTTGATCGGTCTGCAGGGCAAGACAATTCCAATGGGCAATTTACCTGCATCCAATCTTGTGTTCCTGATTGATGTATCGGGTTCTATGAATATGCCGAATAAGCTGCCACTGGTAAAAGCATCGATGAAAATGTTAGTCGATCAATTACGTGAACAGGATAAGGTTTCCATTGTGGTGTACGCTGGTGCGGCGGGATTAGTGTTAAAACCAACCAATGGTGATCAAAAGACAACTATTAAAGATGCGATCGATAACCTGGAAGCAGGCGGCTCAACTGCGGGCGGAGCGGGGATAAAACTGGCTTATAAAACTGCCAGCGAGTTTTTTGTAAAAGGCGGAAACAACCGGGTGATACTTTGTACCGATGGTGATTTCAACATTGGTGAAAGCAGCGACGACGCCATGGAGCGGTTAATAGAGCAGGAAAGAAAAACCGGTGTATTCCTGACGGTGTTGGGGTATGGTATGGGAAATTATAAGGACAATAAAATGCAAAAGCTGGCTGATAAAGGAAATGGCAACCATGCATATATCGATGGCATCAGCGAGGCTAAAAAAGTATTGGTAAATGAGTTTGGCGGCACCTTATTTACTATTGCAAAAGATGTAAAGCTGCAGATAGAATTCAACCCGGCCAAAGTGCAGGGTTACCGCTTGATCGGTTATGAAAACAGGTTGTTGGCTAAAGAAGATTTTAATGATGATAAAAAAGATGCCGGCGAACTAGGAAGCGGTCATAGGGTAACAGCGTTGTACGAAGTAATTCCTGCGGGTGTTAAAACCAGCTTTCTGAAAGATGTTGATCCTTTGAAATATCAAAAAGGAAATGAAGATATAAGAAAAGCCTCACATACTAATGAACTGGTCACGGTGAAGTTTCGCTACAAAGCTCCCGATGGCGATGTAAGCAAATTGATCGAACATGCTGTGAAGGATCATCTGGTGTCAGTTGCCAACACTTCGGATAACTTCCGGTTTGCTGCATCAGTGGCTGAATTTGGAATGCTGCTGCGCAACTCAGCTTTCAAATCGCAGGCGTCATTTGATAATGTGATAAAGCTTGCCAAAAAGGCAAAAGGAAATGACGAGGAAGGTTATCGTTCTGAGTTTATACGCCTGGCAGAAAGTGCACAGTTATTAACGAAGGAGAGCAAAAGTGAAGTTGACAAAGAAGAAACTGCGATGAAGAAGGTTTTGCAAGAGAATTAAAACCGGACGTGTAACAATCGATTTCAGCGACCGTATTATAATTAAACTTTAACAGCCGGTGCTGAAATTTTGATCAGCATCAGACGGGGCTGGTGTCTACCGGCCCCTTTACAGAACCACGATCTGATGGATTTTTATGGATTAAGAAGAAAAAGGAATCTCACAAACATACCTCATTAGACAACCAAAATCATTGTATGAGTAAACATATACAACTGAATATTCCCAGTCCCTGTAATGAAAACTGGGATCAAATGAAACCCGTTAATACTGGAAAATTTTGCGGCTCCTGTCAGAAGCAAGTAATGGACTTCACCAGTATGAGCGATACACAACTTGTTGAATTTTTTCGAAAACAAATGACGGGTTCTGTGTGCGGACGTTTTATGAATGCGCAGTTGGACCGGCCTATCGAAATTCCAAAGAAGCGGATTCCATGGGTAAAATACTTTTTTCAGTTTGTCCTCCCTGCTTTTTTTCTTTCATTGAAGGCGTCTGCACAAGGAGAAGTGAAAGAAACTAAGAATACTACAGTGATTGTACCTGCATCACAAGGGGAAATAGTGGGACTTATCGTTAAAGAAATAGACTTACCCAAATTTACAGAAATAAGGGGTGTTGTGACTGATGGAGATGGCAATGGAATTCCCTATGCATCTGTTTTTATTAAAGGAACTACGATTGGTGCGGCGGCAGACAGTACGGGAAGTTTCAATCTTGTTTATCCGGGTTTTGAAAAGCAAGTTGTGCTGGTTAGCTCATGTGTAGGCTTCGAGTCCAACGAGACTGCGATCGATATGAACCAGAAAACTGACTCCGTCTACGTGGTATTGACGAATGAATCGGCTTTGGTTGGTGATGTAGTCGTTGTCGGTAACATATCGACAAAAGGGGCTGTTCGATATACAGGTGCTGTTAACGTTACGACGAAATGTACTTTTTTCCTTGATACCTTGTTGAATAAAATCCTGCCTTCACCATTATCAGCAAAGGTATATCCCAATCCTGTTAGGAGCAACAATGCGATCACTATCGATCTTCGAAATCAAAAAAAAGGTGACTACCAATTTCAACTTTATACGATGTCAGGCCAGTTGATATTGACACAACAAAGAAGGCTTGATAAGTATTCCGGCCCAACGAACATAGTAATCCCTGGTTTGCCGGCTGGTGTTTATATGTTGAAAGTAACAAGCAAAGATTCGGACAAAGAATTTACAGAAAAAATCGTGGTACAGTAGTTCACCCTTTAAAAGCCGGGTGAAACTGCTCCAGTGTTTTTCTTAAAAATTCACGATCGAGATGAGTATATATCTCTGTAGTCGTAATGCTTTCATGTCCCAGCATTTCCTGCACCGCCCTGAGATCAGCCCCGCCTTCTACAAGATGTGTGGCAAAGGAATGACGCAGTGTGTGAGGTGACACTGTTTTGTTGATACCAGCTTTTTTTGCGAGGTCTTTAATGATCAAAAATATCATCACCCTTGATAGTAAGGTGCCACGGCTATTGAGAAAAAGAATATCCTCATTGCCATGCCTGGGTTGTGCGTGAACTCTAATTTCGTTTTTATAAATGTTAATAAAATGAATGGCGCTGCTGCCAATAGGCACCAACCTTTCCTTATCTCCTTTGCCGATTACCCGGATAAAACCAACGTCGAGGTAGAGCTGTGATATTTTTAGATTCACGGTTTCACTGACCCGAAGGCCACAGCTATACATGGTTTCAATGATTGCTTTATTTCTGCCACCATCTGGTTTGCTCAGGTCAATCTTCGAGATCATTGCTTCAATTTCATCAAAACTCAATACATCCGGCAATGATCTTTTCAGTTTGGGTGCTTCCAGCAATACAGTAGGATCAACACGGGAAATATTCTCCAGCAGGCAATATTTGTAAAATGATTTGATGCCGGATATGATTCTTGCCTGCGAAGAGGCGGTCATGCCTAACTCCGCGACCCATTTGATAAAATGCTGCAGGTCTTTTAATTCAACATCAGCCGGTGTTTTAAGTGAGGAAGCCTCCTGCAGGTATTGTGTCAACTTATCAATGTCCCGCAGGTAGGCTTCAACAGAATTATCAGACAGGGATTTCTCCAGTTGCAAATAGGCTTTATATCCTTTCTTATAACTATCCCACATAGGAGAACTTTGGAGTTGGAAACAGGCAATCGGAAATTACCGATCTATGAAATTTAACGGCGGAAAAATAGTGAAATCACTTCAATTCAATATTTTTCTCAAATGTTTTCCATTCATTGCCCAGCTTCACTTTGGCCCACATGCGGGTAGGGGTTACGTTTACCGAATCAACAGTTTCATGTATGGCATCGTAATCAATATCGGCTTTGGCGCCAAAGGTCATAATTGCTGTTTTTCCGGTTGCCATGTCTTCGACAAAAAGATTCCCGCGGTCTGAATAAGCCACCAGGCCATCAGCCACTGAAAATTTAGGATCAAATTTATTGATGGCGCTGCTTTTTCTGCCAATATTATCTTTTTTGTTGAACGGTATTTTTAGTGAATAGCCGCGACCGTTACTACAGTCGTTGAATAGTACCCAGGCATAGCTGGTATCTTTTATAAAACAGGTGATATTGTCTTTATTGATATGAACAGGTGTCCCCAAAAAATCAGGCAGGCCCATCTTACGGTTGGCTCCCATGTCAATATAGCTCCAGGTCAGTGTATCGGCTATGCATTTGGATGCACTGATATATACATATGGCTTTAACGGGTGTTCTTCTTTGGTAAACTTAATTGAATCCTTCAGGCAACTGGTGTCACAAAAAGAAGGTGCAACAGAAGACCCGGATTTGCATGATCCAAACAGCGAGGTTAATGCAGCAAAAAAAGTCAGGATGATAAATAGTCTCATATTTATTGGTTTTGTGATCAAACAAAAATAGCCAATGAAAAACTTTCGGGTTTAAAATTATTTTACCTTCGGCGCATGAGTGAAATGATCCCGGTAAATCTCAAGGCATTTAAAAAGAAAGCAGGCGATAATAAACGTAGCTTCAGGAGATTTCTGACTAAGCTGGAAAATGAGCCGCCTAAAAAAATTAACACCCTCACGGCTACGTTGGAGAAAGAAGTGTGGAAGGAAGTTGACTGCCTGTCTTGCGCCAATTGCTGCAAAACAATGACGCCCACTTTTACCAACGCTGATATGAAAAGGATCGCCGGCCACTTTGGCGAAACCGTAGAAGAGTTCAAGGCCAAATGGCTCTATAAGGAGCGAAAAAAAGATGGCGATTGGTTGAATAAAAAACAACCCTGTCAATTTTTAAATTTGACGGATAACAAATGCAGCATTTATGAAGTAAGGCCGGCTGATTGTGCCGGCTTTCCCCATATGACAAAGAAGTTTCACGAATATTCACATGTGCATAAGCAAAACATTGAATATTGCCCGGCTACGTACAAGCTTGTTGAAAAAATGAAGCAATCTATAGAAGCAAGCAGGTAATCGATAAACTATAATTCGCAGAAAGCTCAAGGCTATGGTCTATTGACCGTGGTCCATGGACTCTCACAGAAACACATCTTCGAGCAGGAAGAAATCTGGCTCCCTGTTGTTATAAACGGTAATGGATAATACATCATATTGTATCCATTTATGTCCCGGATTTAAAAAAAGAAACTCATCAGCCGCTTTTTGAAGACTTTTAAATTTCTTTTTCGTTACGCTGTCTTCGGGAAAGCCAATGGTGGTGTTATTCCGGGATTTTACTTCAATAAAATGGAGCATCTTGTTTTTCAAGGCAATAATATCAATTTCATAATACTTGTGCCGCCAGTTGCGATATAGTATTTCATAGCCCCTTTCTTTCAGCCATTCAGCTGCCAGGTTCTCGCCATCAGCGCCAAATTTGTTATGTGAAGCCATGCAATCTATATTTGCTATAAGATAAGTATTTTTTTATGTACGTTATTGCGCCATTAGCCGGAGCTGTTAAGCATTATGATTGGGGTGGATATAATTTTATTCCTTCTTTGCTGAAGCAGTCAAATGATCAAAAACTCCCCTTTGCAGAATATTGGCTGGGTATTCATCCCGGGGCTGAATGTAAAGTATTACTGCCGGATGGAGATGTTCGTATGCTGCATGATTATTTCACTACGGACTCTCCAACAGCAATGGGTGAATACGTGGCGAGACATTTCGGTACCATGCCCTATTTGTTGAAAGCATTGGATGTAAAAGATATGCTTTCTATCCAGGTACATCCATCCAAAGCTGATGCTGAAAGGGATTATAAAGAGGAAACCTTGAAAGGAATTCCACTGGATTCTCCGAAGCGCAATTACAAAGATGAAAATCACAAACCTGAATTGATGGTTGCCATGGGAGATTTTTGGCTGCTGCATGGCTTCAAACCAGAAGATAAAATAAAGAAGACATTAAAGAGCGTTCCTGAATTGGGTTCGCTATTGCCGGTCTTTGAGCAATCAGGTTATAAAGGTCTTTATAGAAAGCTGATGGAGTTACCGCAGGAACAAGTGAATGCTCAATTGCAACCTTTGCTGGATCGCATCATTCCCTTATACCAGGAAGGTAAATTGAACAGATCGCAGGCTGATTACTGGGCCGCGAAAGGATCTCTTAGCTTTTCGCAACCTGGAAAAATTGACAGGGGTATCTTCTCTGTTTATCTTTTTAACCTGGTTGTATTGCATAGGGGAGAAGCCATCTTTCAGGATGCCGGTGTGCCGCATGCTTATCTCGAAGGACAGAATGTAGAGATCATGGCCAGTTCGGATAATGTATTACGGGGCGGGTTGACCAATAAGCATATTGATGTACCTGAATTATTGAAACATGTAAAATGTGAAGCAACACATCCGGAAATATTGAAGGGAGTCAAAAACGGGCTTGAACTTACCTATAAAACACCGGCGCCAGATTTTGAATTAAGCAGTTTTACGTTGCATAAGGGCGACAGTATTTCTTTCATACCACATACAGCCGAGGTGATATTGCTGATAGACGGTCAGACAGAAATTTCAAACAAGGATAGTAAGGTTATTTTAGAGAAAGGTCAGCCATCTGCCATCGTATTTCCCGGTCATGAAATAAAAGTAACTGCTAATGAGCCTTCATGGCTTTTTAAGGCAACCGTTCCTGTTAACTAAGCTTAAATCAAAAATTCAGCTCAATTCAACTATTTTTGTGGTGGGATTAAAATACACTTTAAAGTTTTTTTAATTACTTATTATGAAGATCAACGCAAGATTAATTGTTTTCACCCTGTTGTTAATTGTACTGGCCGCGGTTTGTAAATATTTCTTCGGCCCCAATCTTGATTGGTCGGGATTTTCACCCGTTATCGCTATCGCTCTTTTCTCCGGTTTCATCGTTAGGCAAAAAAATGCATCATTCTTATTGCCACTGCTGGCTTTGTTTATAAGCGATGTGGTGATTCAGTTTTTGTATATGCAGGATCTTTTTCCTTACGCAGGTTTTTATGGCGATCAATGGAAGAATTATCTTATTCTCTTATCCGCAACATTGATTGGCTGGCTGCTTAAAGGAAAAAACTATTCCAACCTGCTGGTTGGAGCAATTGCAGCACCTACAGTGTTTTTCCTGATTTCCAATTTCAATGTTTGGTTGAGTGCCGAAGTAACATATTCCAGGGATTTCAGCGGGCTAATGACCTGCTATGCTGCCGGCTTGCCGTTTTATAAAAACGCATTGATCGCAACGTTGTTGTTTCTTCCTGGTATTCTGTTATTGTATAATTATCTTACAAGGAAAAAAGCAATACTCACTGTGGCGTAATATTTTTTTAGGGAATATTTTAAAACCCATCTTCAACAAAGGATGGGTTTTCTTTTTATAATTATTTAAAAAGTGAATTCTTATCCTGTTCATAACCTTCATCAGTTAACAGGTTCTTGCCATCAGCCGCGGTGGTCGCCAGTTCGTCACACCGGTTGTTGTAAGGATTATCGGCATGACCTCTGACCCATACAAATCGTATGCTCTTGTTTTGTGATAAATGGTGATACCTCATCCAAAGGTCCTTATTTTTTTTTCCGCCTTTGAAGTCGGTAGCAATCCAATTTTTCAGCCAGCCCTGTTCAATGGCTTTTACAACGTATTGGCTATCGGAGAAGATCGTTATAGGAATACCATCTTTCTTCAAAGCTTCCAGTCCTGCAATGACGGCCATTAGTTCCATGCGATTGTTTGTAGTCAACCGAAACCCCTGGGAAAGTTCTTTTCTTTTATCGCCATACATTAGTATGGTTCCATAGCCTCCCGGCCCAGGGTTACCTCTTGAAGAGCCATCTGTATATATCGTGATGCCACTTGCAGCTACCATTTTTATTTTTTTAAAAAGCGTTCATCGATAGGAATATTCCTCGTGTATATAATCTTCACCTTTTTAAAACCAGGGTGATTGGGATTCAGTAAAAAATTATTTTCCTCCGGCATGATGGCCGAAGGGATTTTTAATGCCAGCCATTTATTTTCCGTAATAAAATTATCCCCGATTGACTTAAGCTGATCTGGCGCAGGATTTACAAACCAGTTTGCCGGGAGTTCATTTGCCTGCATTGTTTGTATTTTATCTTCCGGAATAGCTAAACAGATCATGCAATAAGAAGAAACGGCAATGTTGGAGATATGCACCACGCTTTCCAATAAAGCCAGCGAAGGCGTTGCTGCCGTATAAAGAATGTAGGTGCCTTTACTATGCCATCGTCCGGGGAACATGGCCGCACCCGATCCTTGCAGGTCAGTAATATATTCGCATTTGCTGATCCGGTAGACATTCATCAGGCGAAGATTCCATGTTCAATTCTTCCTAATTCATCCATCAACATTTCAATACCCATGGAAGTGTCTAAAAATTCTTTGGGTTTTTTATTGCCTAATGCCATAACTGTACTATTCATCCATTCTTTAAAAGCATTGAGGGTGCCAAACACTTCTTCGCCGCGACTATATACTTTTGCAAGCTCTATTACTCTTTCCGATTGTTCCGCATTTAGCTTTTGCCTGGAAGAATATCTTCGCAATGTACGGTCTGAGGTTCTGACAATATCGGCCATTTCGAGGGTGGTAATACCTGTTACTTCTATCAAATTATCCAATGCTTTTTTGGGAACTCCTTCACGAATACAAACAATAAAATCGGCAACGTTTTCTACCGTGTTAAAAGGTGCAATATTGGCAACGCCCATCAGTGCCAACGATCGTTTTACGTAGTTGCTGGCCTGCCTTGTGCTATGTACCGGGATTAACGGCAGTACATTATAAGCAGCCGCTGCTTCTTCCACTATTGACTCGTAGTTGGCAGTGCCCTGCTTTTTGTACGATTTGATGCGTTGTTGTTTGCTTGCCATACCCTCTATTGAAACTTGTCCACAATGTACGGCCATTTGTCCGGGTTTTCAAATTTTTTTATACCTGGAAGACACCTGTTTGCAGCTCATTGATTTCTTTGTTGTGATTAGCCGCATGGATTCCCTCTGATATCAGCATTCTGGTTTTAAGAGGATCAATAATGTCATCCACCCAAAGCCGTGCCGCTGCATAATAGGGTGATGTCTGTTTATCATACCGGCCTTTTATTTTATCGAGCAATTTTTGCTCATCTTCTGCATTCAGGGTTTCTCCTTTGGCTTTTTTGGATGCCACTTCAATTTGTAACAGGGTTTTTGCCGCCTGGTCGCCGCCCATCACGGCAATTTTGGCTGTGGGCCACGCATAAATAAAACGGGGATCGTAAGCTTTGCCGCACATGGCATAGTTGCCTGCGCCATACGAGTTGCCGATAACAATGGTAATCTTGGGCACAACAGAATTAGCCACGGCGTTAACCATCTTTGCTCCATCCTTGATGATACCCGCATGTTCGCTTCGGCTGCCCACCATAAAACCCGTAACGTCCTGTAAGAAGACCAACGGTATCTTTTTCTGGTTACAGTTTAGCATAAAACGGGCAGCCTTATCGGCACTGTCGTTATAGATGACACCGCCCATCTGCATTTCTCCTTTTTTGCTTTTTACAATTTTTCGTTGATTGGCCACAATGCCTACCGCCCAGCCATCGATGCGGCCATAACCACAAACAATGGTCTTGCCATAATCTTCTTTGAACTGCTCAAAAGAAGAGCTATTAGTGTCGTCCGGCAAAGCATCCACTATCCGGTCGATCACTTCAAGTATATCATAAGGCTTTCCATCACTTGGGAAAATGCCATACAACTCTTGTGGATTTTTTGCGGGATTAATGGAAGCAATCCGGTCAAATCCTGCTTTTTCTTTTGAGCCCAGCATAGAGATCATTTTTTTGATATGATCCATGCATTCCTGTTCTGTTTTGAATTTATAATCTGCAATGCCAGATATTTCAGTATGTGTTATAGCTCCGCCCAATGTTTCAGTATCGATGTCTTCACCAATGGCTGCTTTTACCAAATAAGGTCCTGCAAGAAATATAGAACCATTTCCTTCCACCATCAATGTTTCATCACTCATGATAGGTAAATAAGCACCGCCAGCCACGCAGGCTCCCATCACAGCAGCTATTTGCGTAATACCCATCCCACTCATGCGGGCATTATTGCGAAAGATGCGGCCGAAATGTTCTTTATCAGGAAAGATTTCATCCTGCATGGGTAAAAAGACCCCGGCACTATCAACCAGGTAAATAACGGGCAAATGATTTTCCATAGCGATTTCCTGTAATCGCAGGTTCTTTTTACCGGTGATAGGAAACCAGGCTCCAGCTTTCACGGTTTGATCATTGGCAACAATGACACATTGCCGGCCGCTTACATAGCCAATGCCGGCTACTGTGCCACCGGCCGGACAGCCACCTTGCTCCTCATACATATCAAAACCGGCGAAGGCGCCGATCTCGATAAAAGGTTTATCGCTATCCGTTAAATAACTGATTCGTTCACGGGGAGTGAGTTTATTTTTTTCTTTTTGTTTGGCCATGGCTTTTTTGCCACCGCCTTCATAGATCTTTTCCAGCTTTTGACGCATCGAGCTCAGCGAACATTTCATTGCGTCCTCCTGCCTGTTGAATTCAATATTCATACGAAACCGTTATGCGGCAAAGATAGGGAAGGGGGTTGTCACACTGAGCGGAGTCGAGGTGTCACTTCCGATAAGTTAAGCTTGGTTCGAGACTTTTAGTCAGAGTACGGTTCCCGTAATGTTTTTTCCCGGATCTTAAATTCTTCAAGATCGATCAGTGAAAGATATTTTCTGATCAGTTCTTCATCGAACTCCTCGGAACGGTTCAATTTATTGAGTAAAAGTCGCTGTTGTTCCAGCAAGTCAATATAAATGGTTTGATAGCTTTTTAAAGAATTATCGGCTGTATGATTTAATTTGTCAGCTACCTGCTCAAAAAAATTCGAATTAAGTTTCAGCCTTGCATGCAAATTATTTACATGCATATTTAAGCGACAATCTTCACTATATTTTTTTTCGAGTGTTTGCAGGGAAGTCTGTGCTAATTTCATTTGAATAATTAATTCCTGTTTATCTCCGGATATTGGAGTGTGTTTATCTTCCGGCTTTATTCTCCTGATCAGCCATGGCAATGTCAATCCCTGTAAAACAAGCGTAACGATGATGACAATAAACGTAATAAACAGGATCAGGTTGCGATAGGGGAAAGGCTTGCCCTCTATTAGCAACGGTATCGAAAGCGCTGCTGCTAAAGAAACTACACCACGCATTCCGGCCCAGCCAAAGATCAGCGGTCCTTTCCATCCCGGATCGGCATCTGCGACTGTAATAAAACCACTCACTGCCTTTGTAAAAAGAGAAGCGCCAAATGTGCAAAGCAATCGTGTAAGAATGAGCACAGCAGAAATTGCCAATCCATACCAGATGGCCGTGGTCAAACTGATATCACCGAGTTGTTGTGTAATGAAAGGCAATTGAAGCCCGATTAATAAAAAGATCAGGCCATTCAGTACAAAGACAATATTGGTCCACACATTTACTCCTTGTAGCCGGCTTTCGTAGCTCAGCATGTTATTGCGCTGGCTTGATAAAAAAAGGCCGCCACTTACTACCGCAAGCACACCCGAAAAATGAAAATGCTCTGCGAAATAATACATACAGTAAGGAGTGACGAATGTTAAAACGATATCAATGCTTGGCGTGGTAGGCAGCCAGCGATGAATGGCATAAAAAATAACTCCCACCAAAAGACCAATAAGTATCCCCATTGTGATAACGACAAAAAAGCTGGTGGCTGCCTCCTGAAAATGAAATTGCCCGGTAATCACCGCTGCTAATGCAAAACGGAATACAATCAGAGATGAAGCGTCGTTAAGCAAACTTTCACCTTCAATAAGACTCACCAGCGATTTTGGAACATCTATGCTGCGCATAATAGTAGTTGCTGAAATTGCATCGGGCGGCGAGATGATTCCACCCAACAAAAAACCCAATGCTAAAGTAAATCCCGGAATAAGTGCATTGGATACGAATGCAATCACACAGGAAGTAAGGATTACAATCGGAAAAGCAAAACTCATTATCGCCCTTCTCCACTTCCAGAATTCTTTCCATGATGTTTGCCAGGCAGCTTCATAAAGTAAAGGAGGAAGAAAAATAAAAAAGATCAGTTCCGGGTCGATGGTAATGTTGGAGAACAACCGGGTAAAACTGAGTAGCAATCCACCTAAAACAAGCACAATCGGATATGCCAGCCGAAGCCTATTGGCAATCATGACCAACGCCAGGATAATTAAAATCAGGTATACGTATTCGATAAAATGGCTTTGCATGAAGTGACTATTGAGTATAAAAATAACGAAAGCCCAGGTTGGAGCTTTCATTCAGTTACTTTCACAGCTACCGGTTATAGTGTACTTATCATCTCCACATCTTCTTCCTCCACCGCATCGATGCTTGCCCGCTGTATAATGATCTTTCTTCCCAAAGAGAAAACAAGAAATGCAGTGATGGCACAACAGGCCATTACACCGGTCATCGGCAAAGCAGTGTGGTTTTGCAAAACACTAACCAATGCCGAGGTGCATGCTCCAATACCCATTTGAATAGCACCCATTAGCGCCGAAGCACTGCCTGCATTGTGCCCAAATGAGGCCAACGAAAGTGCTGATGCATTCGGAAAAACAAAACCCTGGCAACACAAAAAAATAAATAGGAGAAAGATGGTGACGAACAGGTCGTTCCAGCCCAAAAATGTGATTAGAACCAACGTAGCACCAATAACCGTTTGACAACATAAGGCGATCCTGATGATCTGTTCGCTGGTATAGTTTTTCAGTAACACACTGTTGATCTGGCTGGAGCCGATAAGCCCCATCGCTATCAGGGCAAATATCCATCCGTATTGTTTCTCAGACACTTTATAGATTTCCATAAACACATAGGGTGAACCACCGATATAAGCATAGAGCCCTGCTGCAGAGATAGCGGCTGTTAAGGCATAGGTATAAAATTGGGGATGCCGGATGACAGCCACAAAATTATTGATGATAGGCAACGGCTTCAATGAAAAATTTGGATCTGGCTTCTTGCTTTCCGGTAGTAAAAAATAGATACCGGTAAGAATGATGATGCCAACAACGATAAGCATTACGAATACAAAGCGCCAACCCAGCACCGAAGTGACATAGCCACCTAATGTCGGTGCTATGATAGGTGATACAGCCACTACCAGCATCAGCAGGGAAAATATTTTGGCATTTTCTTTTACTTCAAATAAGTCACGTACCATGGCCCGTGCGGCTACCATGCCTACACAACCACCTAATGCCTGCAAAAGCCGGAGAACTATTAATGCATTGACCGACGCAGCCATAGAACAACCCAGTGAAGCCAACAGGTATATGCAAAGCCCGACATATAAAGGCTTCTTCCTGCCAAAACGTTCCAGCAGCGGACCATACAATAATTGCCCGGCAGAAATGCCGATGAAAAAGCTGGATAGCGATAGCGTAACCTGCGCGACGGTGGTATTCAGGCTTTTTGCAATATCCGGAAATGCCGGCAGGTACATATCAATGGAAAATGGCCCTATTGCTGAGAGCATACCAAGTATTAGAATGAGGTAAATTTTTTTATTGGTGCTCTTGTTACTCATATCTGATAAAGCTACAAAAGTATTTGGCCAGCATACTAACTAAGAATTCGGTTTGTATACCCAGGTTTTCACAAACGTATTTGTCTGGTGATTCAATGATTTTTGTTTAAATTCTTTAATGCATCTACAGACCTGTCATCTTCTCAATATGCTCAGGATAACGGGCTCCCTGCACTTTGATTGCTGATGAAGCGATTTCGATTTCATGAAGATCATCAGTTGTCAATTCAATCAATGCAGCTCCATTATTCTCTGTGAGCCGGTGAAGTTTGGTAGTACCGGGTATAGGAACGATCCATGGTTTTTGTGCCAGCAACCAGGCAAGAGCAATTTGAGCAGTTGTCGCATTCTTCTTAGCTGCAATTTTTGCAAGCAGATCAATTAATGCCTGGTTTGCTTTAAGTGCTTCAGGTGTAAACCGTGGAAGAATGTTGCGAAAGTCTCCGCTATCGAAAGTGGTATTCTCATTCATTTTGCCAGTAAGAAATCCTTTGCCCAGCGGACTGAATGGAACAAAGCCAATCCCTAGTTCTTCGAGGGTGGGTACTATTTCTTCTTCAGGTTTTCTTGTCCATAAAGAATATTCACTTTGCAATGCAGTAACAGGTTGTACGGCATGTGCCCGGCGAATGGTTCCTGCACCCGCTTCAGAAAGACCGAAATGTTTCACCTTACCTTCTTTAATTAAATTCTTAACAGCACCAGCCACTTCTTCAATGGGAACATTCGGATCAACACGATGCTGGTAGAAAAGATCGATGACTTCTATCTTCAATCTCTTCAATGACGCTTCAGCCACTTCTTTGATATGTTCCGGACGACTGTCAACGCCTGCTTGTTTTCCTTCCTGTATCCGGAAACCAAACTTTGTAGCAATTACCACCTCTTTCCGAAAAGGGGCTAACGCTTCACCTACCAGTTCTTCGTTGATGAAGGGACCATATACTTCTGCTGTATCAAAAAAAATAACACCCTGCTCTACCGCTTTATGTATGAGGGCAATCATTTCTTTTTTATCCGCAGCCGGTCCGTAGCCAAAGCTCATTCCCATACAACCAAGTCCGATTGCTGAGACTTCCAAACCAGACTTTCCAAGTTTTCTTTTTTTCATCATGAATATTTTTTTAGATGTACAAACACTAAGCCACCATCGAACAGGTTGGGCGAGTAAATTAAACTCCGCCTGGATTTCTATGCAGATACATTCTTCGTATTGATAGGCTCTGAATAGGAAGCAAAGCTCCTTCCTCTATGAATGCTAAAACAACGAAAATGAAACAATGTGCTACGAAAATCAAACAATGCTTAGTTGCTAACTATCCGAATAATTTATGAGTAACAGTTTTTCCTCGTCACTTTATCTTCATGCCTGGCACAAGAGGAACAGTCTCGACAAGTTCCAGTGACTTGACCATATGCTGCGTACCGGTTTTGTATTTTATAAAATGTGGCGTTTGCAAATGTGATTTGTATGCAGCTGTATCAGCATATATTTCCAGGATTGTGATATGAGTGGGATTATTCTTTTCAGCAACTGCATATAATGTCAGCACTCCGGGTTCGACCCGTACAGAAGTTTCTATTTCCTCTTTGAGTAAGGCTTTATAACTTTCCAGCTGGGTTGAATCGATCACAAGTTTTGCCAACCGCACCATTTGGGTTTTCTGTTGAGCAGAAGCGCTTCTGTAAGAAAATAACGTCAGCATGAATGCGATAACAATTAAAACCTGTCCCCGGCGGCAATTTAATAGTCGTATTGCACCGATGTACAATTTTCTAAATTCAAATACAGGGGAGTCCCATTTTACCGCTTTTATTGCTTTTGGGGCAACTTGTTTCAGGATTGACCGGATTTCCATTAACTTTTCTTGTGCTTCATCCTGAGCAGCATTGATGTATTCATCAACTGTTTTTGGTTTGGGCCCTGGCATAGCTTTAAATATTAATTGTAGCCGGAGTTGCGGTTTCTTCCCGCATTGTAAAGCTATTAATTCTTTTAGCTGACCAGTTACTTAAATCCCTTCGATACCGTTTGACTTCCAACGATAGATTGATACGATAGCATGATCTGTGCACAAGCAATTTTACATGCAGAGCAGGATATTTACTTGCTAATAATTGATCAAACTGTGTCCAAACTAAAAGGCAGTTTTCTTATTCGTTTACCCGTTAAATCATAAATGGCATTGGTGAGCGCCGGAGTGAATGCAGGTAAACCTGGTTCTCCAACACCACCTGCATCCGCATCATTGTCCATGATATGCACTTCTATGGGGGGGATATCGTTTATGCGTGGCATATTGTAGGCATAAAAATTCCGTTGTTGCGTCATTCCGTCTTTAAATGTTATTTCATGTGTTGTGGCTGCACCGAGAGCCATCACAATAGATCCTTCCACCTGGGCTTTGATAGTATCAGGATTGACATACCAGCCGCAATCTACCACGGCCCACACATGATCGATCTTTATTTTACCATTGGCATGTCTTGATACTTTTACTACCTGGCCCACAGGAGTTTCAAAACACTCCGTGATCGCTACGCCAAAGCCTTCATTTTTTTTCCTGCTTTTCCAACCCGATACTTCCTCCATTTTGTCAAGTTGGCGATGTAAGCGTTCATCCTTCAGATGTTGTCTTCTGAATTCAAAAGGATCTTTACCTGCTGCAATGGCCAACTCATCCATGAAACTTTCATACGCAAACCCGTTGGTTGAAGCATAAACAGAGCGCCACCACATCGTCGGTATCGGAGTTTCAAAAGGAATATCCTGGATGCTGATATTTTTTATGGTTTCGAAATAAGGCTTAAGAAGTCCTTCCGAAGCACTTCGATTGGGTTCATCCTTTTTTCCTCCGCGCCAATGATTATTGTTTTGGCCGGCAAGTTTTACTTTAAAAGCACTGATCTCACCATTCGCAATCACTCCTTCGCACCTGTAAGAGACGCCAGGTCGGTAAGGCCCTTGCGTCATATCATCTTCCCTGGTCCATACCACTTGCACCGGGGCGCCTATTTCCTTTGAAATAACCGAGGCCTCATGCGGATAATCCATAAATGCTTTTCTTCCGAAACCTCCACCCAAAAAAGTTAAGTTCACAATTACATTTTCTCTCGCCAAACCCATCTCTTTGCTGATATAATCCTGGACCCACTCGGGTGCCTGTATCGGACCCCAGATCTCCAGTTTGTCGCCCTGGTAATGTGCAACACAATTCACAGGTTCCATACAACTGTGCGATTGATAGGGTGTTTGATAAACCACATCAATCTTCTTTCCGGCCTTTTGTATAATGCTGTCCGGATCTCCCACCTTGCGGAAAGAAAGTCCTTCTTTTGTTTTCAGGTCTTCTTCCTGTCGCTTAAAGATATCTGCTGTATTTAAATGCTCAAACCCGCTATCGTCCCATTCAACTTTCAATGCTTTTTTTCCTTCTATAGCGGCCCATGTTGAATCGGCCACGACAGCAACACCTTCACGATAAGTACTAAAAACTCCCATTCTCACTTTGAAAACATTTGTGACACCAGGTATTTTTCTTGCAGCGGAATCGTCGAAGCTTTTTACTATACCACGCAACCGGGGATTACGCTCCACCGCGGCATAAAGCATACCTGGAATTTTTTTATCCAGCCCGAATATAGCAGTACCATTTATTTTCAAAGCAGTATCCTGGCGATGCAGTGGCTTACCAATTATTTTATACTCTGAACGGCTTTTAAGTTTCACATTCTTTGGAGCTTCCAGTTTTGATGCATCAACTACAAGCTCTCCGTAATGAAACTTTTTTCCTGAAGGCTTATGAAATACATGACCAGCTTCAGCATAGCATTCTGCATTTGGAACATTCCATTTTGTAGCTGCCGCTGTTATCAACATTTCACGGGCTGTTGCGCCGAGGTTCAATAAATTTTTATAGGAACCTCGTACTGTGGAACTGCCTCCCGTTATCTGGTTACCATATTTCTTATTGTCGCCTTGCGCAAAAACAATATTCACTTCGTTTAAATTCACTTCCAGTTCTTCGGCAACGATCTGCGGTATGGCCTGGTAAACCCCTTGTCCCATTTCGGCGCGGTGACTAAAAATGGTGACTTTCCCGGAAGTATCAATATGTATCCACGCATTAAGCTCAATATTGGTTGCTTCGTCTACGCCATTTAAAATCTTTACTTCCCTGGCGATAGCCGGAAAATAGAAACCCAAGAAGAGTCCTGTTCCTGTTAAACCGGATGCTTTCAGAAAATTTCTCCTGGATATCGTCTTAGTATTTATAGTTTGTGACATAGCTGAATGTTGTTATTATTGCTTAATTAAAGAAGCTGTTTGAGTTATTTATTTTTTGATACCAGCGATATATTTTCATGGCATCACCTGTTGTGTCACACTCTTGTACGTCCGGTTTTCATGGCATCTTTTAAAGTCATAATAAATCTTATTCAATCAAACAATTTCTAACTTGATAAATGTTTTTACAGATTTTCTTCATTACGACTGTCTTTCTTTCTCATCTATGAAAAGTTATTTAGCTTTTGGAGCATACGCCCCTTTTTCGATCCAGGTGATCCATGCTTTTTTAAATTCTGCGTGACTGATTGGTGGAAGCGTACGGCCCTCGCCGGGATTCCAGGCTGCTAAAACCAAACCATCATCTGCATGTTTAATTAACTGTTCTTTATTCTTATGACCGTTTTGTTTCGGATCCATTATTTGTTTGGCTAATTGATGAGCCGTCCTGCCCTGGAAAACCATTTTCATGTCAGCCGGTGGTAAATGCCAGTTTGGATTTCCAGGAGGTGTATTAAGACCTGCCGTGTTGGCGGGCTGATGACAGTTAGAACATTTCATCGCATACACACCTTTACCTTCTTTGCCTCTTTTGGGAAACATGGTGTGCAAATGGTTATCGTCTCCCTGTAGTGGGATATCTCCCGAAGGATGACAGTTCATACAACGGGGACTCATCAAAACTTTATACACCTTCATAAAGGCTTTAACTGATTCAACACTATCCTTATTAATGTTATCATGTTTTGCATCACGACCTGCGAAATCGTTCTTGTTCTTAAAAGCCGAAGTTGTCACTATGATTACTGAAACAATAATCGCCATGACGGTAATCGTCTTCACCGGAAAAAAATGACTTACCTTAATTTCTGAATGCTGTTTCATAAAGTGAAATGAGTTTAAGGAATAAATTGTCAACTGTTGCTGGTTACCGGTTTCCAGTTACCCGGTAACATGAAACCGGTAACTGGAAACAAAAACTTTATTAGATAAAATAGTTAACCACACTAGAATCCTTTTTTCTGCATCTCCGCTGCTAAATGAATGGCTTTGCGAATACGTGGGTAAGTGCCGCAACGGCAAATATTACCTGCCATTGCATCGTCAATATCCTGGTCAGTTGGATTCGGATTCTCCCTGAGAAGAACTGCCGCTGACATCAGCTGACCTGAATGACAATAGCCACATTGTGGTACATCAATTTCCTGCCAGGCCTTTTGCAACGGATGATCATTCTTTTCTGACAAGCCTTCAATCGTCATAACTTTTTGCCCTTCGGCGCGGCTGACTTTGGTAATGCAGGAGCGAACAGCTTCACCGTTCAGGTGTACTACGCAGGCACCACATTGTGCTACCCCACATCCATATTTCGTTCCGGTAAGACCAACGAAATCTCTTAACACCCACAATAACGGCATATCAGGGCTTACATCCACCTGGTATGTTTTCTGATTGACATTTAATGAGATCATACGCTAACGAAACATTAAGAAATGATAAATATTTTTTCCGTCCTTGTTTAAACCAGGTGAGCTTGTATGTTTAGGTCTAACTCTCAGTGCTTCTTTCAAAGGTATTTTAGCCATACTCCCTGTTATTATGAATTTCAAACAGATTATTACGAATTTCAAACCGATATTCGAAAAATCATCGTTGAAAAATAAAAGTTCCTCTGAAATACTTCTATTAAAGCCACAAAAAACAGGCCCTAATTTTAAACATTGCTTAACTCAAAGCGCATTGAACCGAGTCTTGTTGCGGGAAACCTATTTCAAACTATTGTATTCTTCTTCTGTTACTCTTTGTAACCAAACGGCATTTCCTTTCTCTGCATTAGTGGCAATGGCAATATGGGCAAGTTGCATATCAGGCGAAGCCCCATGCCAATGCTCTATTCCCGGAGGGCATTTCAATGCATCGTCTTTTTTGATGACCTTTATTGGTTGGCCTCTTTCCTGGTAATAGCCTTTACCTTTGGTAACAAGTAAAACCTGGCCACCCGGATGGCTATGCCAATTTGTTCTCGCCCCTGGTTCAAATGTTACAACTCCTATCAAACAATCGAGTTGGTCTTGTGCTTGCACTACCATATTAACCCAAACAATTCCGGTGAAATGATTAGCAGGAGCTCTTACTCCTCTTGTAAAAATGTTACTACTGCTGTCTGTACCGTTGTGCCCAGCCTTTGAATTTGTTACTGTGGATAGAACCCGCCGGCCGGCATCGGCTTCCTCTTTTCCAACCTTTGCCTCAATTAGGGAAAGCATTTCCTGAAGCTCAGATTCAGTTATGCCAAGATTTAAGGCAATCCGCATATGTCCCTGCATCATAGGTTCTACTCCGCCGAGACTGACAAGCGCAGATATAGTAGCAATTTCCCTCTCTGAATAAGAAAGAATATCACGGCCAAAAATGTCTGCAAATAAGTGTTCCTTTAAAAATGTATCTATCACTGGGCTAAAAGCTGCATAACCTGTTTTCGGCTCTCTTTCAGTTTGATCAGTGAGTGTTTCCAATGCATTCTTTCCCCGCTCGTATTTACTGAGACTATTTTTTACAGGAGTAGCTTGCTTCCCGTCCCGATCTATTATGCCTTTGGTTTTTCTTGCTTCTAACACTGCCATGAATGTGTTTATTCCCTGAAGACTCCGTGGAAAGCCGCAATAGGCATACAGGTGAACCAACACTTCTTTGATTTCATTAACTGTTAATCCAGCATCCAGGCCATCGCTCAATGCATTTTGTAACTGTGTTAAATCCCCCTTTGCAGTGAAAGCTGAGATGGTAATGATACTTTGATGTTTCCTATCCAAAGGCTGATTTGTATTCATCGTTTGTTGTGCATTTAAGTCTTTGGTTAAGCAGGAAACAAAAAGTCCCAGTATCAAAAAACACTTTACTAGCATCATACGAATAGCTTTTATTTTTTAAATCAAATCATTCTAACCCTTTTAATTTTCTAAATACCAGGGGCATTGTTGCAACATCTATCGCTTGCATATCTACCAACATTAATGACTTTACCATTTTAAGCGTAGTGGTTTTGTACTTTTGGAAGTGTGGCGTTTTTAAGTGTTGCTCGTAAGCTGCTTTGCTGGCATACATTTCCAGAATTCTTACCTGTGCAGGATTTTCTTTTTGATACATCGGAAAGATGGCAATTACACCCGGCTCCAGTTTTACAGATGCAGCCGCTTCTTCTTCCAGTATGGCTTTATATTCTTCCAGATAAGCCAGCTCTATTTCAATTTCTGAAATACGCACCATCAATTCTTTTTGCTGCGCCGAAGCCTTATGGTAACTAACCATCATAAATACTAAGATTAAAAAAGAAATAAGTGCTTTAGGAGCTTTGGTTTTAAAACTTTTGTTTTGCCTGATCCTTTTATCTTGAGGTAAATTCATTGTCTTTTATTTGATGTGATTATTTAATCATCTTAATTTTTTGTAACCATTTCTTCACTTTAGTTTCTGCCTCTTTTGCCTTTTCATCTTTGATAACAAGATATTGACCATCTCTTTCCACTCCGCCTTTCATTTCAAAACCTTCCAGTACTTTACTATCCGGGCATAGTTCCTTTACCGTCCGGAAACCACTTCCTACGCCGTAGCTCGCATTTGTATTGAAAGGAATTACTGTTTTTCCGCTAAGGCTATACTGGTGTAAAAAGCTCTTCATCGGTGGCGGCATCTTCATGTCCCAGGTGGGAAATCCAAGAAATACGACATCGTATTTTTCAATGCTATCAATTTTTGTTTTTAACGGTGGCAAATAGCCTGTTTCATTTTCCTTTACTATCTGTTGTACTGTAGCCTGGTAATTCCCGGGATATGGCTTCTCTAATTCAAGCGCCACCAATGTTCCACCTACATTTTTGTGAATGATTTCCGCTATTGCCTTGGTGTTGTTTGTCCGTGACAAATACACAATCAATATTTTGCCGGAGTTTAAACCAGATTTCATTCTTGCATTGACATCTTTCGTTTGAGAGGTAGAACAAGCTGAAATCAAAAGACAAAATGCTAAAAGTGTATGCGCCATGAAAGTGGATATTTTCATTACTCTTATTATGTAACGTTAACTTCTTTTTTTTATCGCTACTGAACTAATAGCCTGGTGAATGACATTGAGCCTAACGTCCATTTACCGCTTTCCTGCACGTACACCTCTGTAACCACGAAGGGATTGATAACTTCGTTGCCGCCTACCACAGCTATCAGGCGAATTTTGTTCAAAAGAATAGCAGTATTGCCAATGAACTGCACTGATGTTTCCTGGATTTCCGCTTGCTTGTAGTGAATCCCTCCGCTTTTGATAACATTGAGTTCCTGATCTTTGGTTATCGTTCCGCCCATATGAACAAAGACAGCCTTTTCATGGAAGAGTGCGGCCAGTCTATCTACCTTGCGATCTGACATCCAGCGCCATTTCTCTTTAGAGAGATTAATAATTTCCTGTTCAATATTTGTGCTGCTCTTAGCAGGAGAATTTGCGCCATAGTATTGCTCATCGCTTACTTTTTGCCCCCATATCGTTTTTCCTTTCTCATTATTTGTATTTACAGCAATGTAGGTAAAGCCGCTTTCCGACGATGCACCGTGCCAATGCTCCACGCCTGGCAGACATTTAATAACACTTCCTTTACTAACAATTTGTTTCGGCTTGCCTTTTTCCTGGTAATAGCCAGTGCCTTCCGTAATAAGCAGAATTTGACCACCGGGATGAGTATGCCAATTTAATCTTGCATTGGCATCAAATGTTGCAACAGATACATGGCAGTCTAGTATATTATCTGCTTTTACCAACTCATATAGCCACACATTTCCTGTGTGATGAACATTGGCAGCTTTTTCACCTTTTGGAAAAATGGACGCATCTTGCGCCACCGCCGTGGTAGACAGCGCAGCAGATAATAAAATTGTGAAGTACAATACTTGTTTCATCTGTATATTTTTTATTTGATTTGGCCAGATGGAACTTACCATGATAAAATTTTCATTGCCCTGCGTGTTATAATGAAAATTTTATCATGGACGTTTCATATATTTTTATTAGTGAGTTAAACAGCAAGTTTTCTTTCACCCAGCCACTTTACCATGGCAGGGTCACGGTGGTCAAAGAAGCTACTTGTCCTGGTGTCCAGTGTTTTGATAGCTTCCATCTCTTCAGCACTTAACTCAAAATCGAGGCTATTGAAGTTCTCTTCCATCCGCCTTCGGCGGACTGATTTTGGGATTGCAACTACTCCTCTTTGTGTAAGCCAGCGTAGAATAACCTGCGCAATTGATTTGTTATGCTTTTTACCAATTGAAGCCAGTAATTCGTTTTGGAAGATGCCGTTTTTGCCTTCTGCAAACGGCCCCCACGATTCTATTTGTACATTGTTTCCCTGTAAGAATTTCTGCGCTTCAATTTGCTGATGGAACGGATGGGTTTCAATCTGGTTGACTGCCGGAACAATTTCGTTGTGAACAATTAAGTCAATAAGCCTGTCAGGTTGAAAGTTGCTTACGCCAATTGCCCTAACCCTTCCTTCTTTGTACAAGTCTTGCATAGCTCTCCATTCACCATACACATCACCGAGCGGTTGATGCATCAGATATAAATCGAGGTAATCTAATTGCAATTGTTTTAGTGAATTTTCAAAAGCCTTTTTTGTTCCTTCATATCCATTTGATTGTATCCAAACTTTTGTTGTGATAAACAATTCTTCTCTTGCTACGCCACTTCGTTTGATAGCTTTTCCTACAGCCTCTTCGTTTCCATAAGAAGCAGCAGTATCAATCAAACGATAGCCTGTGTTAATAGCATCTAATACGCTTCTTTCACATTTTTCTAAATCCGTTACCTGGAAAACGCCAAATCCAAGGATGGGCATTTCAACGCCGTTATTCAGTTTTACATTTTGCATTTTTTAACTCTTTTGTTGTGCAAAGGTCCTGGTAATAACCTGCCTGAGTGGTATACAGATTACGGATTTATCTACCAAGATTACTGATTTGAGGATGCTTACTAATGAAGGGATGAATAAAGTGGTAATTTTGAACAGCTAAAACGACAGTGATATGGATAACCTGCGACGCTTTGAAACAATCAGCGATTACAACGCATTCAACAATAATGAAACACTCCATCCTTTGGTGAGTGTGGTTGACTTGTCGAAGGCAAGTCCAAGACAAGCCTCCAATATGTATTTTGGTTTTTACACCGTCTTTTTAAAAGAGGTCAAGTGCGGTGATCTTCGGTACGGTCGTCACACTTATGACTACCAGGAAGGAACGCTGGTATTCATTGCACCCGGACAAGTGGTTAGCGTTGACAACAGTGGAGAGACTTATCAACCGAAAGGTTATGCTCTTGTCTTTCATCCTGATTTAATACATGGCACCGCCCTTGGACGGCATATTCAGGATTATACTTTCTTCGGCTATCAATCAAATGAAGCACTTCATTTGTCGGAACGTGAAAGAAAAATTGTTTTGGATTGTTTTTCAAAAATTGAATATGAATTGGAACATGCAATTGATAAGCATAGTAAAAAACTTATTGTAGATAATATTGAACTGCTTTTGAACTACTGTATTCGGTTTTACGACCGACAATTTATTACCCGTGATAATGTACATAAAGGCATTTTGGAAAGGTTTGAGTATTTATTGAACGGGTATTTTCACACAGACAAGCCACAGACGATTGGTTTGCCTTCTGTGGCCTGGTGTGCCAGTGAATTGAATTTATCGCCTAACTATTTCGGTGACCTGATAAAAAAAGAAACAGGCAAAACAGCGCAGGAATATATTCAGACTAAATTAATTGATGTAGCTAAGGAGAAAATATCTGATCCGGATAAATCCGTAAGCCAGGTTGCGTATGAGCTGGGGTTTAAATATCCACAGCACTTCACCCGTCTCTTCAAACAACGGGTCGGCCAATCTCCCAATGAATACCGGGCACTCAATTAATCAGGAAAATTACACAGCTCTGAACTTTAGCGGACTTAGCTGTACATGCTTTTTAAAGAAGTTATTGAAATGGGTGACTTCTGCAAATCCTAATGCATAAGCAATTTCAGTCACATTCCATGGACTATGCTTCAGGAGAATCTTTGCCTCCTGTAATATACGTTCAGCAACGATCTGTGATGTTGTTTTCTCCGTTGTTTCCTTAACGGCCCTGTTCAAATGATTTACATGTACATTCAACTGCTGCGCATAATCAGATGGCGAACGAAGATATACCTGCTGGTGGTTCTCATCAATGGGGAACTGTCGTTCAAGCAATTCAAGAAATAAAGTGGAAATTCTTTGCGAAGCATTCACGGGCTGCTTATCAAATTTTGCCGTAGGCTGCATTTTCATAGCAAAATGAATGAGCTCAAATACCAGGGATCGTAATACATCATATTTATGGATGTAATCCGAATTGATCTCTTCAAACATTCGCTGAAATATATTATTCACGGGGTCCACCTGTTCATCCATTAATTCAAATACATGTGTGCCGTTGGGTTGAAACACTTCGTATTGATTTAAGTTTCCAAATTGATGAAAAAAGTGGTGGTTGAAAATACAATACACACCGCTCCGGATAGTATCCAGGTGTTCCCATTTATACGGTATCTGTGGATTGGAAAATGATAGGGCCTGTTTTTGTACCTCAAAAACTTTATCGGCATAGTGTACGTGGCTGCTACCCATCACCAGCATGATCTTATAAAAATCACGTCGCTTGTATGGTAAAGACAGTGGTTTGCCTTCCACAAAAGGTTCCAGCTTAAAAATGTTGAAATGCCCGATCTCATGACGCAGATTGTCGGGTATCCAGTCGAATTTTTGTTTATAGAAATCTTCTATTGTTTCCACTTTTCTCATCTCCCACAAACTTACAGATTTCATAGTACTTGTATATTATGACATATTTTCTTTTGAATGAACAGAGTAAATGAATTCCAGGACGCTGACAGCAAAAAGAATAAGTAAACAATAAACCGATAAAAGCAATCAACCTGTATTCTCTGGCGGCCTGGCTGGTTATCCTTGCAACATGCAAAGGAACCGTATCCGGCCGGCCCATTATAACGAAGTTCAAAGAGATCACTACGATTTTCAAACAATTGACCTGCACCCCGGGTTATGGATAGAAGGATATATTTTTCCATGACCTTTTATTTCATTTTTCGGAGATAATTATTTCCGTTCAATGGAGAGTTTTTAGAGATATTTGTTATTTGATATTTTTTATTAAATGAAACCTACTCTTTCACAGGCTACCGTTGAATCGTTGCTGAGTTACTTTGACCACTTGATACCACTGGACAAAGAGGAAAAAGAACTGGTTGCTACAAAATTTCAACCACGACTTTATCGTAAACGTCAGTACGTATTACAGGAGGGAGACGTCTGCACTCAATTTTATTTCGTGGTTCGGGGCTGTTTAAAAATGTATAAGATAGATGAGCAGGGAAACATACATATCCTGCAATTTGCGGCTGAAAATTATTGGATCAATGATCTGGGAAGTTTTCATAGCCTAAAACCTTCAGCGCTGAATATTGACGCATTGGAAGATACCGTTGTATTACAGATTAGCCGTGACGACTTAATCTCCCTTTACCTGGCAGCGCCAAAGTTTGACCGGATTTTTCGGGTGCTGCTCGAAAACAGTTTTGT
This sequence comes from Terrimonas pollutisoli, assembly GCF_029360765.1. Lineage (GTDB taxonomy): Bacteria > Bacteroidota > Bacteroidia > Chitinophagales > Chitinophagaceae > Terrimonas_B > Terrimonas_B pollutisoli. Next base: position 60,073 of record NZ_JARKNA010000022.1, read on the forward strand.
CCGCTTACAGGAACGATTGTTGCAAAACATCAGCTCGACTGCTGAGGAGCGGTACCAATCATTTCTTGATCTCTATCCTCATTTGGCGAATCGTCTTTCACAGGTACAAATTGCCTCTTTCCTGGTCATTACGCCGGAGTTTTTGAGCCGCCTGAGAAACAGGAGGACTAAGGCGTCAAAGCCTTCAAAATCTTAAACTACATCAAGACTATTTCTTAAACAAGGTCATTGGACCACTCTTACTTGTTATCGGAGATTTGTACTCACAAATCAATCATTACAATTAAAAGAAATAGTTATGTCACAGGTAAATTCAAACAAATCGAAAGTTGCAGTTATAGGACTGGGTAATATTGGCAAGACTGTTGCAGCCAACCTGGTAAAAGGCAATCGTGCTGTTATCATCGCTGATCGTAAGCTGGAAAAAGCAAAAGAGTTTTCACAAAAATTGGGGAGCTTAGCTCTGCCAATGGAAATTCCTGCGGCCATCAAAGAAGCAGATATCATTATACTGGCCATTTGGTTCGCTGCCGTCAAAGAAGTGCTGAAACAATATGCTTCCGGGCTTGAGGGAAAAATTATCGTTGATCCTTCTAACCCCATAGCACCTGATGAAAATGGAGGATTCAAAAAAATAATTGGTGAAAAGGAATCGGCCGGTCAGGTTCTTTCTGCTCTTGTTCCTAAGGATGCAAAACTTGTTAAAGCGCTGGGAGCACTAGGTGTTGCTTCCCTCGCAAGTGCGGCTTTCCAAAAACCTGAACACGCCGTTCTCTTCTATGCGACAGATGATACCAGTATTAATGAAGAAATTGAAGCATTGATCCGTGATAATGGGTTTGAGCCTGTTCGTATTGGTGGTCTTGATCAATCTATTCGCATCGAAGTTTTTGGGGACCTGCATGAATTTGGTGCACTTGGCAAAACGGTTACGCTGTCTGAAGCGAAGGAAAAGTTATAACGCAGCAACATTTGATACCTAAACACGAAATTATTATGGCAACAGAAAACAACAAACAACTAATCAACCGTTTTGTAGAGTTTATCAATACTGCTAGTGAACAACTTGCCGGTGAACTTATCAGCCCGGATGCAGTATTTCATGTACCCGGGCAACCTGAGCCGATGCGTGGTCCGGCTGGTTATCTCGCCATTATTGAAATGATGCGAAGCGGTTTCCCTGATATTCAATGGACAATTGAAGATAGTGTGGCCGACGGCGACAAAGTTGCTGCACGTTTCAGTATGCGTGGGACACATAAAGGTCCTTTTTTCGGCGTTTCACCAACAGGAAAGTCAATTAAAGTTCAAGCCATAAATTTCTATCGCTTTTCCAATGGGCAAATTGTTGAAGAATATGGTCAGCCTGATATGCTTGGATTGTTCTATCAGATTGGTGCAGCCCCTACAGCTTAAAAGCACATCTCATCACAATTAAACAATAATTAAATGAAACAGAAAAACTTAAAATCACTGCTAACCGCTTTTGGACTTATAGCCACTTTAGGCATTCTCCAAAGCTGTCAACAGCCCACTTCTTCAGATGTTTCAACAGACAATATTGATAGCTTAAAACAAGTTGCAATGCAACTGGTCGCATCTAACGACAGTATCGCAAGGCATTTAAAGATATTTGATGAACTGGATTTTGACGTATTCAGCAATCAGAAGTGGGACAGGTTAAAGGAAAGTCATGCACAGGATATAAAAGTGTATTGGCCCGACGGACATGTAACGGAAGGCATCAGTGTTCACATTGAGGATCTGAAAAAACTTTTTATACATGCACCAGATACGAGGATCAAAGAACATCCCATCAAATTTGGTTCGGGCAATTATACATTAGTAACAGGAGTATTTGAAGGCACTTTCACTAAACCCATGCCGATTGGAGATGGAAAATTTATTCAACCCACCGGCAAGACTTTTAAAATGCCAATGGCAACAGTGGGTATTTGGGAAAATGGCGTTATGAAAGAAGAGCACCTGTTCTGGGACAATCAGACCTATGCAAAACAAATAGGACTGCAATAAGTGAAAAACGGCAGAGGATACAAATGCTGTATCCTTCTTGCTTAATCCACGTTACATTTGGCAATGAGTAGTTTCTTTCATATTCGAACAAACAGGTCATCTTAAAAGGCCGGTTGGATAGTTTTAGTTTCCATTCTTATCTTACGCAAAAATCTGCAATATGAAAAGATTGCTATTGGTAGCATGCAGTGTATTAATGACCGGCTCAATGAGCTTGTATGCACAGTTCAAATTGGATAAAAACAAATTGGAGGCAGTTAATGTATTTCTATCAATTGAAAAGCTAAAGGGCAAAGAGGTAATAAAGGTTGTAAAAGATTCTACGGTGACAGATTTTGATGAACCCACTTTCGCCAAACTAAAAGACATCGACTTCAACAGTGGCACTATTGAAGTAAAGGTACTCAGCCGGCTTCTTCCCAATGCCCCGGCCCAGGCAAGAGGGTTTATTGGAATTGCTTTTAGGGTAAATGACAGTAACTCAAAATTTGAAAGCATCTATATCCGCCCGACGAATGGAAGAGCCAACAATCAGCTACGAAGAAACCATTCCATTCAATATTTTTCTTACCCGGATTATAAATTTGACCGACTTAGAAAGGAAGCTCCCGGCGAATATGAATCGTATGCTGATATGGGATTAGATGAATGGATTAAATTGAAAATTGTGGTACTGGACAGCCAGGCAAAACTTTTTATTAACGATAGTAAGCAGCCGTCTCTTATCGTAAATGATTTGAAACATGGAGCAATGTCTCCGGGAACGATTGGGCTATGGGTGGATGTCGGGACAGAAGGTTTCTTTTCTGATTTAAAAATTCAAAAGAGCAAGTGATGCCTCATAGTGGCGTAAATAAAAGCCGTGTTCGCTGAAACAATACCAGCATCCATTTTATCCGGCTTTTTTAATACCTAACTTCGTAATCTGGCAATTGAAAAATTACATATTGACCGTTTCCTGGAGCTCGCAAAAACATTTCCTGTCCTCGATGTTCGTTCGCCGGGAGAATATAATCATGCACATATACCCGGTGCTTATAATCTCCCCCTGTTTAGTGATGAGGAAAGAAAAATAGTAGGTACCGCCTACAAGCAACAAAGCAGGGAAGTAGCTATCAAGTTGGGCCTCGATTTCTTTGGCCCTAAAATGCGGCCAATAGTGGAATATGTTGAATCATTGACTGCTTCGCTGTCAGCGGCTCCTGGGGCAAAGCCCGTATTGGTGCATTGCTGGCGGGGTGGCATGCGCAGTGCCGGTGTTGCCTGGTTGCTGGATCTGTATGGGTTTAAAGTGTATACACTGGCCGGCGGTTACAAGAGTTATCGCCACTGGATCATCGAAACATTTTCTTTTCCTTTTTCTTTCCGTATACTCGGTGGTTATACTGGATCCGGTAAAACACATGTATTGGAGGAGTTGAAGAAAAAAGGAGAGGCTGTTATTAATCTGGAAAAACTGGCTTGTCATAAAGGTTCGGCCTTTGGTAATATCGGGATGCCTAAACAACCTACACAGGAAATGTTTGAAAACCTGTTGGGCCATGAATTAAGAGCTTGTATAGAAAGGGATGTGGTATCGGATGGTAACGGCAGGTTTCATACTGCGTCGTTATCACTGAACCAGCAGGATCATATTTGGCTGGAAGATGAGAGCCAGCGGATAGGCGACCTGAATATTCCCCATACCTTATGGAACAGCATGTGGCAATCACCGCTTCTTTTTATTACCATTCCTTTTGAAGAGCGGTTGAAGCACATAGTAGAGGAATACGGACAACTGGACCAGGAAAAAATGATCAATGCTATAACGCGGATAAAAAAAAGGCTGGGCGGGCTGGAAACGAAAACCGCCCTGCAAAGCCTGGCCGCAGGAGATATTGAATCCTGCTTCCGCATTTTGCTGAAGTACTACGATAAATTATATAATAAAGCGCTGGACAAACGCAATCAATCGAAGGCGCCGCTAACCAACCTGGATTGCCGTAACGTCAACGCTCCGTTGATTGCGGATAAGATAACAACACATGAATTGCTGGTAAAATGATGACAACAGAAGAAATAGTAAAGCTTACCCAATACTCACATGGCGCCGGCTGTGGATGCAAACTCTCACCAAAAGTGCTGGAAGAAATATTGTCAGGCAGTTTGGCTTTACCCGATAATAAAAATTTATTGGTCGGCAATCATAGTAAAGATGATGCCGCGGTGTATGATATGGGTAACGGTACAGCGTTAATATCCACTACTGATTTTTTTATGCCGGTGGTGGATGATCCGTTTGAATTCGGGCGGATAGCGGCGGCGAATGCCATTAGCGATGTATATGCGATGGGTGGCACGCCGCTGCTGGCGATAGCTATCCTGGGCTGGCCCGTCAATAAACTTTCTCCCCATATTGCCAAACATGTGATTGAAGGTGGAAAAAGTATTTGTGCCGAAGCGGGCATCCCCCTTGCCGGCGGGCATAGTATTGATTCGCCGGAACCGATTTTCGGACTGGCCGTAAATGGAATCGTTGCTACCAGCCACATCAAACAAAACAATACCGCAAAAGCAGGTGATTCATTTTATCTCACCAAACCATTGGGCGTTGGCATCTTAACTACGGCTGAAAAAAAGGGATTACTAAAACAAGAACATTTCGGCACTGCCGCCAAACAAATGATGCAATTAAATAAAGCAGGAGAGGCGCTGGGGAAGATAAAAGGTGTATCGGCTATGACCGATGTAACGGGTTTTGGCTTGTTGGGCCACTTAACCGAAATGGCTGAAGGAAGTAACCTGACAGCCGTCATTCCTGATACCAGCATTGTGCCACTTATCAATAACGATCTTGAGTATTATATAAGTCATCAATGTGTGCCCGGTGGCACCAAACGCAATTGGGATAGTTATGGAGATAAGATTGCTATCAATGCCGAAGCGGCAAAAATCGAAATCATAAAAAATATTTTAGCTGATCCGCAAACCAGTGGTGGGTTGTTGATTGCTGTTGATCCAAAAGCCGCCAATGAAGTGGAATCATTGCTGAAGGAATATGACCTGGAAAAACATCTTGCCCCGATAGGGTATTTTAAGGAAAGGGAAGTGGTGAGTGTTTTGGTGGGTAGTGTTGAAAGCTGAAAGCTGAAGCGACACAAGTTTATTTTTTCGAAAGATTGGAGAAAAGAAATAATAGCTTTTACATGTCGACAAGACAATAGCACAGCATACAATAAGGAGTCTGAGCAAGTTGGGCTTGACGGAAGTACAATCGGCAATTTTGCAAATCAATAACTATTTTTCTTGATTTGCCAGAACGTACGGCATAAATTTACGTGCTGTAGGCTATTTATTATGGTACGTTACTCTCTGACAATAGTAGGACTTTTAATTTGTCTTAATGTATTCAGTCAGCAAAAGTGTGACAGCACTTCTATTTCGCAAACTGATATGGATTTATTGCAGAAGTTCTGGATGGAATTTAAACACGCCGTAAATAAAAAGGACAAGAATAAACTTACGAGCCTTTGCCATTTTCCTTTTAATTGTGACTATTGTATTCTTGATTCTGTTAAACAAAGCGATAAGCTATATGTTAAAGTGACAAAAACAGAGTTTGATAAATCACAATACAAGATATTCTTCACAGAAAGGCTTTTGAAAGAAGTGAATAAATATAACCTGCCACAGGATATTTTTATTTTTCGGCTTTATTATAACACAATTGACAAAAAATGCTCTTATAGCTTCGGTTATGTCGCCAGAGAAGAAAATGCACAACATCCAGGAAGGCAACACTTTTTTGACATTCAAAAAATAAATGGACAGTTTAAAATCATTTCAACTTGGACTATTCCTTAAAGACAAAAAGGCCAGATAAGTTTTATATGAAACTTTTATTTGAATGTAAATTGGATGAAGTGACAGTCTTCTAAAAAACTGGTCACACCTTTGCATCGCTGTGAATGGTTTAATTTCTTCGCCCAAGGGGTTTAATATTTATAAACGGCAACTTCACAACTATTTTAAGACGGTGGGGTAGCAGGATGCGTGATGACAGGCGATTTTCCTATTTCAGATTGTACTTTCTCAATAACGCATAAACAGGTTCAACAAGCAAAAGAGGATTGGCGTCAGGCTCTATCCCAAAATTTACATGTCCCTTTTTACAAGGGATCAGCAAAACAAAAAAATTACCATAGCGGATAATAAAATATTCAAGCCCGCCGCAGTCTATATTGCCCCGTTGCGAAGCAAGTTTGATTAATGTCGGGTTGACTAAAAGTTCTTCATATTTATCTGACTCATTGGAGCTGACATTCGTGATATTACTTCGCTGTTTCATGACAAGGCCATCATCGTCGTATACAGCTATATACCGGATGTGTTCGGATATTTCGAACGATTCATTGATCAGTTGCTCTTTATCACTCATATTTTTTCATTATTGTCTGGGTGGATTTTATCGAATCCTTTGAAACTCTTTCTGGTTTAGGGTTCTAAGCCCCATCTCCTTTGGAGAGGGGGGTGGGGGTGAGGTCTTGATCGGCAAACATGGCCGGCTGTTACCCGGCATAAGTCATTACTGGTACATCTCCAGCTTTAATCTTGTTTCTTCCAGGTCCAGTTCCTTTTCGATCTTTCGTAGAATTTCATCACTTGATCTGCCTTCCCGGTGCAATCGTTCTACCGTTTTTCTTTCCACAGCAATCATGTCGAGCTGCAGTTGCGTGTATTCATTAAAAACATTTGCGCCTAATGTTTTGCCATCGCCAAAATAATTGGCAGGAAGTTCAGTTCGCTGCAACCGGTTGTATTTTACTTCGTATTTGCTTTTGATGTTGTTCAGCAAAGTGTCCTGTACCCGGGAAAGATTTTCTTCGATATGCGTGATGGTTTCAGTGACCACATGATTACGCACCTCGTATTCTTCGGCTTCTATTGAATATTTTGGCAGCTTTAATTTTTTGATGATCCATGGCAACGTAAAACCCAATAATACAAGGGTGGATACAATCACGCAAAACGTGATGTAGATGATCAAATGCCGGAAAGGAAAGGGGGTGTTGTTGCTTAAAGTCAGGGGTAGCGCCAAGGCGGCGGCCATCGATACCACGCCACGCATACCGGCCCAGCTAAATACTACGATATTGCGTGGATCAATTTTATCTTTTATCAACTGTCGATGCAAAGCCGGTACGGCAATACGGGGCAATATCCAGACAAACCGGACAAGTATAACCACTGCACTGATGACTACGCCATACAGCGCTAATGCGCCGGCAGGATAATCACTGATGCCCTGGATGACGCTGCGCAATTGCAGGCCAAGCAAAATAAAAATGAGACTGTTTAAAATAAAGATGACAACCTCCCAAACGGAATAGGCCATGATCCTGCTGTCATGGCTGAGTATATGGCCGGAGTGGTAGGAGAGGTACAAACCTGTAGTGACTACAGCGATGACACCTGAAAAATGAAAGTGCTCTGCCAGCAGGTAAGAAGCGAATGGCGTAAGAAAAGTAAGGGTGACTTCAATAACAGCATTACAAACAAATTTTTTGTGAATAAAATAAAGCAGGTAACCGATGGCAAGACCAATGGCAACACCAGCTGCTACGACTAAAAGAAAATTCAGTCCTGCCTGCCAGAATACAAAGTTGCCCGCCAGAACAGCCGCCAGCGCATATTTGTAAGCGATCAACCCACTGGCATCGTTTACCAGGCTTTCGCCTTCCAATACGGTAATCAGCCTGGGATGAAGTCCCAATCCTTTTGTGACGGCAGTGGCGGCCACGGCGTCGGGCGGCGATACGATGGCGCCGATCAAAAAAGCCAGCGGCCAGCTCAACCCGGGAATAAGCAGGTGTGCGGCAACAGCCACCAGCAGCGTAGTAAACAATACGAGCCCAACAGCAGCCCTTGTGATCGGGCTTATCGCAGCTTTGAAATTATGCCAGCTCGTATTCCAGGCGGCGGCATATAAAATAGGGGGCAGGAAAATAACAAAGACAATTTCAGGATTAAGGGAAATAACCGGCAAACCCGGAATGAGACTAATGGCGATACCGGATAATACCAATACAATGGGGAAAGGGAAATTGTACCGGAAGCTTAAAAGACCCAAAAAAGTAATACCAAATAAAAGAAGGATAATAAGGCTGACATTTTCCATAGCATAAAAATAAGAGTTTGAAAGCTATGTCTGCTGCGATGGGAGCAGTCTAAATTGTCGCCATATAAACAAGGAAAAATATAACCACAGAGAATAAACAAAGAAGGCACGGGCACACAGAGAAACACTTCTTGGCCTCTGTGTAAATCTCTGTGAGCTTCGTGGTTAATAAAATAAGTGCGACTATTTGGGTAGGTTAAATTTTCTGAACACAATATCCTTCACGGTTGGCTCAAAAGGAATTTGAAATGATTGGAGAGCACCGTTCTTATCAAATTTGAATACGACATCTCCAACGCCATTCGGGAAAATGCCTTCTTCCCACCAATAGTGACTGGAAAAGCGATGTCCGCCTTTGGGGATCAATAACAGTTTCAGGTTATAATAAGTTAGCAAAAGCGCTTTTTTATACTGTTCGATCTTTATTTCTCCATAACCGGCGTTACCAAATAGCCCGGTATATTTTTCAATTGAAAAGAGCGGCCTGGTGCTGATGGTATCCACATTTACCAATCCAGGTTTTGGTGCGTTGCCTTCATACTTTTTTCGGGCCGCAATAAAAGCGGAATTTTTATCACGAACGGGAAGATTAAATACCAAATCCGCAACGAAACCCGGAACAAGACTTATCAGCGGGGAATTATTCTGGTTAGTAAGCACCACTATTCCCAAACTATCGTAAGGGAAAAAACTGATACTGGAAGAAAAGCCGTCTATATTTCCGTTATGATGGGCCTTGTAATGCCCCCGGTAGGAAGACAAAAACCAGCACAGTCCCATATTGGTAAAATGCTCATCGGGAAATTGATCATTTATTCCGCTATGAACCACAAAATGCGATTCCATCGATTTTTTTACAAAATCCCGGGTGAGTACCTGTTTGTTTTTATACGTTCCCCCGTTGATCCACATTTGTAACCAATGAGCCAGGTCAGCGGCAGTTGAATTAACCGAGCCTGCTCCGAGCAGATCATCCATCTGGTTCGTGCTTTTTAACTGGAAGGAATCGTTGAATTCATAGGTGAGTGCTGCATTGGTATAATTATTATTTCGTGAGGCGTAGTCGGTATACGTATTATTCATTTCCAGCGGCTGAAATATTTTTTTACCGGCAAGATCATTCCATGTTGTGTTATATAATTTACCGCTTAACACACTTAATGCGAAGAACATAAAATTGCTGTACTGAAATTGCGTCCGCAAAGGAGCAAATGGCTCCTGGTATTTTATTCTTTTTAAGTACACTTCTTTCGGGAAGTTGGTATTAAATGTCCATGCCCAATCGTGTCCTGCTGATCCTGTACTGTGACTGAGCATATCTTCAGCTGTTACCTGCGTGGTCAATTGATCAGTGTAAAGTTGAAATTCGGGGAAATATTGATGCACCGGTTTATTCAATTGAATTTTACCATCCTTTTCAGCAATTCCCATAAGAGCCGCCGTAAAAGTTTTGGAACAGGATGCTATCGGGAAAACCGTGTTTTCATTCACGGATAATTTATTCATATAATCCCGGTAGCCATATCCTTTTGCCAACAGCACGGAATCTTTCTTTACAATACTGATGGCAAGACCCATGAGATGCCAGTCGTTCATTGCTTTCGTGATAAAGCTGTCCAGTTTTTCTGTTTGAGATGGTGTTAATTGACAAAACGGTTGAGTGGAAATGACGATCATTCCTGTCAGTGAAAGAAGCAACCGGTTCATTGGTTTGGTTTAAAGGCGGGACAGAAGTTACGACAAATCGCCAATATAGACGCCGGCTTGCTATGGTGAATCGAACCTTATTCGCTAAGGGCTTCACCCGGTTAGCATATAGTTGCTTTAGATTTTTTCTTCTCTTTCTACCGCAATGGTGCATTCGCCAATTAAGGCGGCCAGTGCACCCACTGCCGCCAGCACGGGAGCTAATACCGCACCAACAACCCCTATCGTAAGTGGGAAGGACATGATCTCTTTATCGTTCTTATCGTGAATGGTAATTTTTCTCACATTGCCTTCCTCAATCAATTCTTTTATTTTCTTTAGTAACTGTTCGCCTTTTACGGTAAATGTTTCTTTAAATGTGGATGACATAGTTAACCGATTTTTTAATTGTTAAAGTTATGTTTTTACTATCGGTGAGGGCTGAGCCAAATCAGGAAGGCAGTAAAGTTTCATCAGCTTTTATTGCAGACGGCATGACAAAATACAGAAACCTAGACGTCTTCCTCTTTGAATGATAAAAGTAAATCCTGGATATTCGCCTTTACCTTCCTATACTGGATACCCGATCTCTCCAACATCAGCCTGGAAGCTTTTGCCGTGTCGGTGTCAGCATATTTATCGGAAAGATAAATCACTTCACTAATGCCTGATTGAATAATTGCCTTTGAACATTCATTGCAGGGGAAAAGAGCCGTATAAATTCTGCAGCCCTTTAAATCCATGCCGATATTGTTAAGGATGGCATTTAGTTCTGCATGACAGACATACGGATATTTGGTGTCCAAAAAATCACCCCGCTTGTCCCAGGGGAATTCATCGTCACTACAACCAATGGGCAGGCCATTGTATCCCGCTCCTACAATCTTATTTTTATCATTGACAATGCAGGCACCTACCTGGGTGCTGGGATCTTTGCTTCGCTTGGCTGAGAGAAGGGCCACACCCATAAAATACTCATCCCACGAAATATAATCTTGTCTTTTTTTCACAATGCTAATAGAAGTTTTATTCAATATTGTTTTGCAGTAATCAAATAACCACAGCAGTCAAAAGTATAAAATGAAGTACATTTAACGACGCCAATTTTTTGCATCTTAAATTTTTGCCATGAAAAGTTTAATCCTGCTTTTTGCAATATTCTCCCTTGTTTCCTGCGTGGCTCAATCCCCGGTTGATAACAAGCAAAGAGAAGTTGTATTTAAAGAAGTGAATGTTATCCCGATGGATAAGAACGAAGTATTGAAAAATCGTGATGTTGTTGTAAAGGATGGTGTGATAACTGCCATTAACCCGTCTGGCAAATCAAGCTACAGTAAGGATGCAGTAGTCGTGGACGCTAAAGGAAAATATTTATTACCCGGCCTCGCAGAAATGCATGCGCATGTGCCACCGGTTGATGACCTGGCACCCATGAAGGATGTGGTGATGCTGTTTGCACTGAAAGGAGTGACCACTATCAGGGGGATGCTGGGTCATCCGCGACACCTGGAATTAAGAGCCAAACTTCAGAGTGGCGAAATAATCGGGCCGCGATTTATTACGTCGGGTCCTTCCTTTAACGGCAACAGTGTGAAAACACCGGAAGCGGCCTCAGCGATGGTGAGAGAGCAAAAACAAGCGGGGTACGATTTTTTAAAATTGCATCCCGGTATTACCAAAGAAAACTTTGCTGCTATCGCTATCACAGCTAAAGAAGTGAATATTCCATTTGCTGGACATGTGTCATTTGATGTAGGCGTATGGCGTGCCATTGATGCAGGTTATGCTACCATCGACCATCTTGACGGCTTTGTGGAAAGCCTTGTACCGGGAATAGAAAACATGAAAGCAGAAGAAACCGGTTTGTTTGGACTTTTTATTGCTGACAAAGTTGATGAAGCCAGGATTCAAAAGCTTACTGACTCCTTACGCAATCATCATATTTGGGTGGTGCCGACACAGGCATTGGCAGAACGCTGGTTTCATCCCATCCGCGATGCCGATGCACTGGCTAAGGAAGAAGAAATGAAATACATGGATGCCGGCACGATAAAAAACTGGATTACGACAAAAAAGAATTTACTCAATAATCCTAATTACAATACTGCAACTGCAAACCGCCTGATCGACGTGAGAAGAAAATTGATAGCCGCCTGCAATAAAAACGGTGTTGGCTTATTACTTGGCTCTGATGCACCACAGGTTTTTGATGTGCCGGGATTTTCGGTACATCATGAGTTGCGTTACCTGGTTGACGCAGGTCTTACTCCATACGAAGCGCTGAAAACAGGAACGGTAAACGTCGGTAAATTTTTAGGCCGTGATAATATTGGGGTGATTAAAGTAGGAGCCGTGGCTGAGATGTTGCTGCTAAATAATAATCCGCTGGAGAATATTGACCATTCAAAAAATATTGAAGGGGTGATGATGGGAAATCTTTGGATGAACAAAGAATATATTAATGCAGAATTAAAAAAACTGGAGAAAAATAAATAATACTCTATTCAATCAATTTTTATGAAATGAGCCATGATCCGCCGCGGCGGATCACCAACCGGGATGATTATTTGGCGAACCTGTCTGCCGACAGGCAAGATTCCATATGGCCAAAAAACAATAACAAATAAACATATGAAAAAAATATCTCTTCTTTTGATTGGCTTTTTCCTATTGCAACAATTGTGCTGGTCACAGACACGTAAGGATGGCCGTGAGTTTTACCAGCTTACTATTTATCACTATACAAGGGACGACCAGGAAAAGAAACTAGATGCCTATCTTGAGAATGCCCTGGTGCCCGCCTTACACCGGATGAAGATCAAACATGTCGGCGTCTTTAAAGCGATCAGTAATGACACATCAGTTGCTAAGTCGTTGTATGTTTTATTGCCATTGCCCTCGCTTGATATGATCAGTAAGATTGAAACCGGCTTACAGGCTGATAAAGATTACCAGGCAAAAGGCAGTGAGTACATCAATGCAGTATACGCTGATCCCTTTTTTACAAGAATAGAAACGATTCTTGCTAAAGCATTTCCATTGGCGCCGCAATTGCAGGTGCCACAATTGAAAGCCGCAAAAAAAGACCGGGTTTATGAATTGAGAAGCTATGAGAGCCCATCGGAGAAAATATTTAAAAACAAAGTGCAGATGTTTAATGAAGGAGGTGAGATTGCTTTGTTCAAGAGGCTTGGCTTCAACGCTATTTTTTACAGTGAAGTAATAGCCGGAAGCAAAATGCCAAACCTCATGTATATGACAAGCTTTGAAAATAGGGCGGACAGGGATGCGCACTGGAAAAGTTTTTCAAACGATGCTGAATGGAAAAAAATTTCTGCGATGCCCGAGTACCAGCATAATGTATCCCATATCGACATTACATTTTTGCGGCCCGCTGAATACTCCGATCTGTAGCCTGAAGCAAAATTTTATTCAACGACATAAAGCCATGAAAGCAATAAAGTTTCACCGGGCTGGTGCTCACCTGCCTGTTACAAACTTGCAGCAAACGCTGACTTATTACCGCGATACACTCGGATTTTCCAATGAATGGACATGGGGCGATAAAGATGGCGGAATCAGCCGGGATGATATGCGTTTGCTTTTTGGAGAAGACCCGGCGCATACGGCAGCGATCAATAATGATAAAAACCGGTTGAGTCTGCTTTGGTTTGTTGATGATATTGATTCAATCTATACGGAATTCCGGGAGCGGGGGATTGCAATCGCCAGTGAACTTAAAACCTATCCTTACGATTTGCGTGAATTTGCTTTTATAGACATTAACGGTTATTATATCCGCGTGGCAGAGGGAATACAACAAGAGTGACAGTTGTTAATTATCAGCATCCCTGATTGCAGGGCGGCCGTCTTCTTTTCGTAAGCTGTATTTCATCTTAAACCTGGAAAGGTCCGGTTTGTAGGTTCTTGGTCGTTTCAGCTCATATTGATAAATAGTTTGTCCTGCTTTGTATAAAAAAGGCCAGCCGATAGTTTCATAGTCATATTTGTCATCGTTCAAAATGCCATCGCTATTGACATAGATAGTAAGAGCCAGCATAAATTCCACTTTGTTTTTGAAATCGGCTACATAAGATACATCGGTCAAGCAGCCGTAGGCCCAGCCAACTTTATTAAAGACCCGGACATACCCGGGCATGCTGTGTTGTGGCGAGCGGAAAAAGAATTTTACATAGCTGTCATAATACTGGTTGGTATCATACTTGGGAAAATTTGTTTCAGACGGATATTGAGATAAAAACCTGTATAGAAAATTCAGGTCATCGGTTGTGAGCCGGAATCTTTTTGATGCCGGGATCGAATTGGGAAATATGACTGATTGCAGCAGTTGTTGCATATCTTCCAACGGGAGATTATTAGCGGTAGTAAAATCGATCGGTTCATGGATTAAACTGTCCTGGGAATTATAATGAGCATTTCCCATCTTATAAACCTGGCTGAAGTCAAACGAGTCTTTATTTACTTCCATTGGCTGACTGTAAATGACTTTTGCATTTTTGTCAATAAACCGGATAGGGTTGGTATGCCTGTTTTCGTCCGCATTCATTCGCATAAAACGGCGGGTGATACGGATGCCAGGATAACCCATGCTATGCAATCTCCTGTTGATGCTTTGCTGCCCGATAAATTCGTACATCCGGTTATACGCATCATTATCGCTTATCAGGAAAGCCTTTTTGATATAGTGAGCTATTGACGGCAGGTTGTTTTCTGCAGTGCTGTCGGTATATGCTTTTGTTTGTCCCGACCAGCCGCTGTCAAATTGCATGGCGGTGAATTTGTTCACGCCGGGAATTTTGATATCATTCAGTTTTTCCAACGAAAGAAAAGCCAGTGGCATTTTAACTACTGATGCAGGGTTGAAATACCGGCCATCGTCTACATTGTAATAATAGTTTTTAAAAGACGGCGAATTGTTTTTGTCCCTGTCTATTTGCGTATAAATTATCTGGTAGCGATAGATTTCAGGACGGCTCAGTACTGCTTCCAGTAAACTGTCGGATTGCCCGGCTAGTATCTCTTTTAACAGCGCATCATTTTTTGCCTGGGCTGTTGCAGCATTGTGAAAAAGAAAAACAAGAGGAAACAAGAAAAGATATCGCATGATGAATGAGGTTCGGGATTAGAAAGAATAAATATAATTATTCTATTGTAGAACCGTTATGAGGTCTAATTCATATTTTGAGAGCAGGCAAAACCAGCAAACCTTAGTAGAATAAGATTCATAAACAGCCAACCTTATTACATTATTTTAATCTAAGCTACTCTCTGGATTATGCAAATTCATCCTTCTCTTTCGTCCAATAAGGTAATAAAGTTAAATCAGAAGGTAGTTTTTCCCACTAAGGTTTGCTCAATAGTGAATTGACTGCGTTTTTTTAAATCGCCACAACAATGGAGGGCTCACGGATCAGTATTTTTCAGCATCTCAAAATATGAATTAGCCATTATGGACAAAATTGTTTGCTTCGGTAACTTTATCATTTAGTTTAAAAATGAGAAGTTGCAAAAAGCCGCAGATCATATGTATTTTGTGGCCTTGGTTTGTCCGCCACCGCTGAACGAAAAAATTTTCCGGTATAAGACCTGGATGAGGGACCAGTTTGGTTGCGTAGTGGCAATGAAATCACCCGCCCACATTACGTTGGTTCCGCCGTTTTGGCTGGCAGACTCAGAGGAGGAGAAGTTGTTGGAGGTACTCCAATCTTTTGCCAGCACCATTGATGAACTAACTATCCGGCTAAACAGTTTCTCGCATTTTAAAAAAAGGGTTTTGTTTGTAGATGTGGAAGCTTCTCCCGAACTGGAGCAATTAAAGAAGGAAGCAGAAGATCATTTTGCAAAATTTTTTCCAGCCATTAAAAAAGATACAAGACCGTTTCATCCACACATTACAATAGCCAACCGGGACATGAAGCCGTCACATTTTGAAAAGGCTTGGGAGCATTTTAAACTGCTTAAATTGGGTGAAAATCTTACGACAAAAACTGTAACGCTTCTCAAACTTGTCAATGGTAAATGGTCAATCCAAGCAGAAAAAGATTGGATATTGGATAAATAAAAAAACCGGGTCGTTATCGACCCGGCTTAGTATGTGTAAGTCTTTTATTAAAAAATATAACGCAAACCTAACTGAATGCCCCAGGTACTGAATGTTGAAAAGTCAGTTCTGTATACACTAGCCGGACCGCCAGGGTTAAAGGTATATTTTGGGGTTGCTCTGTTGAAAGATTCGTTTCCTGTATTGTTACTTGATGTTCCTGAGGTTGGAAGACCCAATAATCCCTGGTCGCTAAAGCCACCAAAATTATAAGAATATCGTGTCCCCCAACTATTATCTAACAGGTTCAGGAAGTTCACAACATCAACAGTAAACTGGAATGTATGTTTCCTGTCCAACGCGTTGAAGGAAAAATCTTGTAAAACACGCAGGTTTAGATCGTGACTCCATGGCAGAGTAGCTCCATTTCTTTCCATTACTTGTCCTTTGTGCTTTCTCAGGTAAGGATCATTCTCAATAAAAGCAAAGAACGCATCTTTCTGTTCCTGAGCAGTATAAACTTTGCTGCCGACCTTAAAGCCTTCTACAAAAGTAATTTGAGATGGATCAGCAGGAATGTACATCAGGTCATTGGTTTGGCCATCACCATTAACATCACTGGCATACCGGAAATGATATCTTTCCTGTGAAGAAGCACTGTAATACAATCCAACTGTTGTTGCCAGTTTGTTCTTCAGGTAATTAAATTTGTATGAGAAATTAGCAACAATCCTGTGCGGAACTGAGAAGTTAGAAAAACTTAGCTCGGGTTTGTTGGAGTTTTCGGCGATATTATTGGTTGAGTAACTACTGGCTGCACGGTCGCTCGTTCCAATGTTAAGGTCTTGTGCAAAAGTATAGGTGTAAGCAATAAACCCTTCCCAGTTTTTGGAAAAAGCTTTTTGAAGTTGAGCTGTCAATGATGCACTAAAACCTTTGCTGACATTATCCATTACGATCATGGTACTGATATCGCTATTCAACCTGGTGTTAAAGTAAGGCCTGTTGTTGCCAGTGTTGTTCAATACGCCATTCTCCGCACCAAGATTTGCATTTCTAAAATATACATTGTTAATGGACTTCGTGAAAATACCCTCAAGGGTTGCAGTGTAATCGTTTCCAATCTTTTTATCAAAAGCGATATTGGTTCTCCAGACCTGTGGCATTTTGAAATCAGAAGCCGCAGCACTATAGCCTGGTCTTCCTGAAGGAATAGCTGTGCCAGGTTGTGGAATTGTTATTTTGCTTAGGTAGGCCGTCCTATCCGGATTGAATTTATAATCGGCCAAAGCAGCGGCATCAGAAACCTGGTAGATGGATCTCAGCACTCCATTGTCTGCTACCTGGTTAACAAGCCAGATAAAGGGGATGCGACCGGTGAAAATACCACTACCACCTCTTACAATTAGTTTCCGGTTGCCTTCCACGTCATAAGTAAATCCAACCCGGGGAGAGAATAGTAATTTTGACTTGGGCCATTTGCTTACATCAAAACTTTCATCTGTTCCATTTTCATCTTTGAAAATAATTTTTTCCAACGCTGGATTCCTTGGGGCATCATAAGTATACAAAGGTTTATCGACCCTTAATCCGTAAGTTAATTTAAACTTGCTATTGGCAGCCCATGCGTCCTGAAGATAAAATCCCAATTGTGCAAAATTTGCGGCTGCTGGCGGAATATTACCCGGATCTTTTGAATCATAACTATAAGTCAGGGCAAAAAAACTGGGAGCTTCATTGTTTAAAAAGCTTTGCAGTGATGAAAAACGATAGTAACTCGGTCCGCCAAAATCTGAAAAGAAATTTTCGAATTTCAAATAATCATAGCTGGCGCCGGCAGTAACAGTGTGCTTACCCAGGTTAAATGTGGCATTGTTAGCGATGTTAAAAGCCTGATCGTCTATTTTGTTTTCATAAGAGAAAAGGTCAGTGCCAAAAGAAGTATACACACTGGTGCCATTCATAATATCCACAAAAGGAAACACGCTATTCGGAACCCGGATAGGCTGAGTACGTGTATACGAACCAATTAATTGATTGGAGAATTTAGAGGTGAAAGTTGAGTTCAATTCAGCGACTGCTGACTTTACTTTTGTATTATTCTTAAAGTTTGAACTTGCAAAGTTCAATCCACCTGTTGAGCTGCCGCCCCTTCTGCTATTGCTGAAACGTGGATTAGGTCCGCTATTGGTATTTACTCTATCATCGTCGTCCGTTTCTGATTGATTGTATCGCAAAGTAAGACGATGACGATCATTAATGTTCCAGTCAAGACGGGCTACGAATTTCAAATTTTCAGTAGCGAAATCATAACCTTCATAAGCACCGGGATCAAATTTGTAAGTACTTTTCAAATAGGCGGCCAGGTTATCAAGATCACTTGCCAGAGCTGAAGTTGCGTTAGGGTCTGTATCTGTAGGGCTTTTTTTAGCAACAGATGTTTGACCGGGTAGTGTTCTTTTCTCCATTTCTATATTACCAAAGAAGAAAAGCTTGTTTTTTATAATGGGACCGCCAACACTGGCACCAAAAACTTTTGTTGATCTTTTGGCGTTGGCTACTTTCACGTCTCTTACCTTGTCACCGTTGAAGTCCTGGTTTCTGTAAAAACCATATACGGTTCCCGCTAATGTGTTGGTACCTCTTCTGGTGACGGCGTTAATTCCCGCACCGACAAATCCGGCTTGTCTTACATCATAAGGTGCAATATTTACCTGTATTTGATCAAGGGCATCAATCGAAATTGCTGACGCACCTCCGCCGGGAATTTGTCCATCACCTGAGCGGCCAAAGTTATTATTGAATAAAGCGCCATCAATGGTGATATTGTTATATCGATAATTAGCACCGGCAAAGCTATTCCCATTTGCTTGTGGGGTATTCCTGGTCAAACCGTCAATGCTACGGGCTATATTGGGTGAATTTTGGATTTGTCTTCTCGAAAAGTTAGTAGATGCTCCGGTTTTTTCAGATCCTCCTTTTCTGGCGGTGATCACTAATTCACTCAATTGTTGACCTGATCCGGCCAAAGCGGCCTGCAGATCATACGTTTCCCCCAGGGGAATATAAATATCCGACCTGCTAAATTCGGCATAACCAACATAACTTACTTTGATAATATATGGGCCGCCAGGAGCAACATTCTGAATGTCAAATCGGCCGCCGGAACGACTTACCGTTCGGTAAACGGTACCTGTCGGTTCATGAGTTGCTGTCACCGTTGCCCCGGTCAGCGCATCTCCGTTGTCAGCTTTAGCAAAACCACTGATATTACTGGTAGTAACCTGAGCCATGATGGCCGAGGTGGCTATTAGTGAAATAATAGCCACGAATAAGATTCTCTTAAGCATGATTGTTTGTTTGTTTTCTAGTTTACAAAGAAAGGGAATAATAACATTCGGTCGTTAGGCAAATATTAACAAATTGCTGCCCCCTTGTTGTTTAATCCCATGACTAGTAAGAGTTTGATTTTGCCCAAGGTGCTGCTTTTGGCGAGATGTATTGTTGTTACCTTTGCGTAAACTTTCAAGCATGTTTCACACAATAGAGGAAGCGATTAAGGATATAAGGGAAGGAAAAATAGTCATTGCGGTGGATGACGAGGATCGTGAAAACGAGGGCGATTTTATTGCCGCCGCAGCCACCATAACTCCTGAAATAGTGAATTTTATGACCAAGAACGGACGGGGGTTGATTTGTGTGCCCCTGCCGGAAGAACGTTGCGACGAACTGGGCCTCGAACTGATGGTTAGCAATAATACTGCACTTCATGAGACGGCATTTACCGTGTCAGTGGATTTGCTTGGTCATGATTGTACAACCGGTATTTCTGCACATGACCGGTCAAAGACAATCAAAGCGTTGATTGATCCTTTTTTAAACCCGGCTGAATTAGGCAGGCCCGGTCATATTTTCCCATTAAGGGCAAAAAAGGGTGGGGTGTTGAGAAGAGCAGGACATACCGAAGCAACGATCGACCTGGTGAGATTGGCCGGCTTTCCCGCTCCTTATGGCGGCGTGCTGGTGGAAATCATGAATGATGATGGCAGCATGGCCCGTTTGCCGGAATTACGGGAAGTGGCCAAAAAGTTTGATTTTAAGATCATCTCAATAAAAGACCTGATAGAATACCGTATCAAAAGAGATTCGCTGATCGAGGAAGTCGTAAGAGTGGATATGCCAACCAAATATGGCGACTTTAAGTTGGTGGCTTTTAAAGAAAAGAATTCATCGAATGAGCATATGGCATTATTGAAAGGCGAATGGGAAAAAGACGAGCCCGTTATGGTCAGAATGCACTCTTCGTGCTTTACGGGGGATATCCTGGGATCACTTCGTTGCGATTGTGGTGAACAATTGCATAAAGCCATGCAATTGGTGGAAAAAGAAGGCAAAGGTGCTATTATATATATGAACCAGGAGGGACGGGGTATAGGATTGATGAATAAGCTAAAAGCTTATCGTTTACAAGAAAATGGTATGGACACCGTGGAAGCCAATCTTCACCTTGGTTTTCAAATGGACCAGCGGGACTACGGTGTCGGCGCACAGATATTAAGATCATTAGGCATCAGTAAACTCCGTTTGATCAGTAATAACCCAAGGAAAAGAGTGGGGCTGATAGGTTATGGATTGGAAATTGTAGAAAATATCCCCATTGTGATCAAACACAATCAGCACAACAAAAAATACCTGCAGACTAAAAAAGATAAATTGGGGCATGAGTTGCATGAAGGAGAGCAGTAGATTCAGATTTTGTGTTACCGCATTGCGGAATTCCTTTGCTGTATTATTGATGATGATGGAGTGCAACCAGAAGATTGATCGCTGATGATTTCATGATTCGAAAAAGTAATATACCCTCATCGGTTTCTTACGCCCAGTTTTCCATGCAATTTGAGCTAAATGGATTTGACTGGATGAAAAAGAACCTGAATAAAAAGGTTCACAATTATTTCATTCGGTCTGCCTCCTGGATAGATACAACTTACGATACGAATTCATCAATACGTTACCAGCAAACTCTTTTCGATATCTGTGAAATATATACCAGGCAATTTCGAAAAGCGCTAAAAGAAAATAAAAGAAAAATTAAAGCCGGGAACGATTTTGTAAATGACCTGAATGCAAAAGCTATGTCCGATTTTGCCGGCCGCCGGTTGCAATATGATCATGAAACAATGGGTGGAGCGGATGTCGAAAAACAAAAGGAATGGGAGAAAAGAATCCAGGATGAATTGTCTGCCTTAAAGGATTATGCAGTTGAATAATTATTTTGGTTGCTTGTCCTTAGCCGTATCCGCGGTATTCTCTTCTTCCGGCTTAACGGCTTCAACGGTTGGCTTCTGTCTTAATAATTCTTCTCTCTTTCTTCTGCTCCTGAAAAATTCACGAAGCGACTCAAATTCCTTGCGGTAAGAAATGCTTGCACCGGAACGTTTGGTTCTGGCGGCGCCAGTGGTGCTCGTAGTAAGGTAATCCAGGTTTTGACGGTAAAAAAAGCTGGCTCGAATGGTTCCGCTCTGGTTAATGAGCCATTCCGCCGTTACATCCGGTAAAAACTGCACGTTTTGCTGTATGGTTGATTGCAGCGGCACGTCCAATGTACTTCCCAGTGTTACCACAAAGCGGTCTTTAAACATGGAGATTGGTACATTCACATTAAAATTACTCTGGTTGATATTGAAGTTGTTGCTGCTTTGCTGGTCAAGCAGGTTTCGGTTATAAACAGAGCCGCTGAAATTGATGCTGATATTATCCGTTTTCAAAATTTTTGATAACTCGCTGTTGAGCTTTTTATTGATCTCGTTAAAAAACAAACCAGAGATACTTGAAATGGTGTTATAAGTAAGCTCATTAATAGTAGAACCAAAGCCGACATTGGTGGGCCCCGATTCAGGTGGTGCAAAACTATTAAATACGATCAGGTAAGTAACCTGGCGATTAAGATCATTGGTATTATTTTGCATTAACTCAATACTCTTGGCTACTGTAAAATCATTTTTCACTTTGCTATTCGATGGGAAGTCGAGACTAAATTTAAAATCCGGCTTAAACAGATCGCCGGATAAGTAAGCGACCACATACACATTATCTCTCAACCGGCTATAGGCCGGGTCAAAGTTCAGCGCATTAACAAGAGGAGAGAAGCTTACATTTTCGGCGGTATATACTGCTTCAAATTTTATCTTGGCGGCGTAGGGGTCACCCGTCCAGGATATATAGTTCTCTGTTCCTTTTCTTATTTCAAAAGGTTTTTTGAAAAATGACTGGAATGTAAACAGGTAGTTACCTTCTTCGATATCAAAGCGGCCACGCATGGTTAGTTTTTCGGCAGTGCCCGAATGAATATTTAATGAGCCGGTACCTCTTCCTTTTATCTCATCACCGGTCAAATCATCTAATACTACCCGCACGGTCACCATGGGATTAGCTGTTACGTCAACATCATAGGTGATATTTGAACCTCCGCTAGCCAGGCTCATGTCTGTCATTTCACGTCCATACTTTCTTTCTACCAAAAAATCAGCGATCCCTGATTCCCGGCTCTTTGAAGAAGGAATAGTAACCGTGCTGCTGTCAGTAGCTGAAGCTATCCCATCAATTTTCATGTACAGGTCAGATTGGTAACCTGATAATGAAAAAGACCCCGTTCCTTTTACCCGGCCATAAAATTGCTTGTTATCATTGTAGCCTGTATTAAGTAATAAAACAGGTTTGTTGAACGCCGGCCCTCTTGTATTGGGCTTCAGTGTTGAGGCCGTAAGTTCAAAGAACATTTTTTTAAAAGCATCATGTTGAATATTTCCGACGAGGTAGATCGGGTTGCCCGTCGCCGGATCAGTTAAAACAATACCATCCAAATTGATCTCACCCTTTTTCAATTCGATATCTGTATCGTTTATTTTATAAAAACATTGCGTGAAGTTTACTTTGAGGCCGGCATCTTTTAATCTTCCCTTGCCCGTCACATCTAGATGATTGAATGGCCCGCGTAAATCAAAGTCGCCGGTGACATAACCCTGGATATCGGAAAACAAATTGCCTAAGAATCGCTCAAGAATGTTTAGCTGAAAATTATTTGCCTTAAGTGCAATCAGGTTATTTTTTTGCGCTTCAGCATTTGCCAAAAACAAATTAATATCAAAGGCAAGACTGTTTGGATTGTCCACCGTAGTACCTTTTGCTTTTAACTGTTTTGTTTTATTATCATATACCAGGTTAGCTTTTACATTACCGAGCGAATCATTGTCGAGCCGGATGCCCTCGCCGGTAAGATTGTCTGCTGTGATAAATGGATTGTTGATTGGATCCTCAATTAAAATATCTCCGGACAAAAGTCCTTCCAGCCTGTTCTGTGGCAACAAGAATGGAGCAAAATCCCCTGCGTTTACCTTCTTCAACTCTATGACAAGATCATTCCAGTCGCCAATTTCAGATGGTCTTGTTCTCATCCTCACTTCCTGGTTACTTTCTCTTAGTACCAGTTGCCCACTGGCCGGAATATTTCTTCGAAATTCCAATTCGCCATTTTCTTCAATCGTCCATGTCTTTCCGTTGACAATAAAAGAGGAGGGGTCAAATTCTATTTTTACCCCGTTATTATAGGTAAGGACCTGTGCGTTCAGATCAGCCTGGTTAATGGCCTGGTTGGCGCCCGTATGAATTTGCACTTTGGAAATATCGTTGTGCGCATTGATATGAAATAAAGCAACAGGAATATTTAAGCTATCACTTACATTGATATTGGAGGCGCTGCCATCCAATACCAGGCTGTCACGATTCCCGATTGCTTCGAGATCTACGTTATTGAAAATATATTTTCCGTATTGGAATTGCGGAACATTGGCTGTAAGGTTTAGCCGGCTGTTTCTTGTATCCAGACTACCAAAAATATGACTGTTATTAAACCCAGCAAGACTGCTGTCGAGCAGCTTAATATAGCTATCCACATTTAAAGTGGTAATATCAAATTTCAGTGATTGATTTTCTGGTTGCGTCCGCGGGGGTTTAATGTAAGCCGGGTAATATTTATTCAGAAATAGTTTGAAAGCATCCGGCAGATCACGAATAGTAAAATCACCCGTAACGGATGCTTCAAATTCGTTTGAGCTGGCTCTTAATGTTTTTACATTGTTTGCGTACTCAGAAGTAAATATCAAAGAATCGAACGGCAGCGGATTGCCATTTCGGGTAAGGGATGCTTCTGAAATAACCGCTGAGCCGAGAAAATTATCGATTGTAGAGCCCGAGAAGTTTAAGTTGAATTTTCCCCCAAAGCTTATATCATCCCTGGTCAGGTTGAGCTTTTTTAAATTCGCTTTTTGTACATCCGCAAAGAAGTTAAACAAGGGTATCGGGCTGTTAAAATCGATCTCCCCATTCAATGTCAATTCTGCTTCTTCATCATCGATTGATGCATCACCTTCAAATCGTTTTTTATCCAACTCACCATTCAGCGTTATATTATCGTAACGGTAACCTTTATAGTCGGCAAACAAAATTTTTCCATCAATGGTCGCCATCCGGTTTTTCTCACTGAATCCTTTTCCCTTCAGCGATCCATTTAAAGCGACAGCACCAATATTGGGGTCCCCAATAAAATCACCCAATTTAAAATAGTCGGTAGAAATCGTACCGGAATAAATGGGTTGTTTACCCACAGGTAACTTCATGTTGAGGTCACTTTTTACAATCCCGAGGTTGGTTTGTAGCGTACCATAGGTAACGAAATCGCGGATGAAACCGGTGAAGCTTCCATTAAAACGAAGGAACTGCAACCGGCGAAGATTCGGAATTGTTACACGCCGCATTTCCGGCACAAATGAAGCCGCATCTTCATAGGTGGTGCGAAAATCGTTGGCCTTAAAATCAATAAAGGTTTGATCGATGTCGGGAAGCCCAGTCATGCTGATATCGCCATTCAGCAATGTGTTGTTGCCAGCCTGTATTACAAGGTTTTTTCCCACGATGTCATCCACTGTTCCCCGCACAGCGCCTTTTAGCTGGATATTCTTTTTCCATACACTCATCTCAGGAGCGAAGAAGGCGATATCATCGCTGTCGATCTCGGAGTCATTGAAGTTAGCCTGCATTTTTACTTCATGAATGAAGTCGTTCATGCTGCTGATATCTGTATAGCTCATCCGGAAGTAGTCCCGGATAATGCTGTTATTCGTTTTGATCTCCAGGTTGCTGAAGGCCATTTCCTGCGGCGTTAATTTTACATCCGCATTCATGTTTTTTACTTCGAATCCGCTGCGCTCTTTTGTTTGCAGTACCAGGTGAGTGGTTACCGTATCTTTTTCCCAAAGCGTATTAGCAAAGCTTCCATTTATTTTTGCAAATTCAATATGCCTGCCATCAAAAGTTGAAACGGTTGGGGTGTAGCTGTAAGCATTGTTTTTAAATGTACCATTTTCAATTTCCAGTTTGGCGATTTTTACAACCCAGCCACCTTCGTTCCAGTTCAATGCTGAGTCGAGCGGGGACGGCGTGACAGCTATAATCTCTTTATTAGGTGCAGGTTTTAATTTCTGATAATTGAAAAGGCTTACATAGGGATCAATCATCTTCAACGAACCAAGGTCAATGGTCTTTCTATTAAAATTGATATTGCGGGTATCGATATTTAATGAAGAAACGGCAATGGTCATATCCTGTCCGAGCCAGGCATCACGTTTGAGAAAAGAAATGTTTTTAAGATCCACCTTCTCCAGGCTAAGTTGTGTGCCACCCTCTGTTTTTTTTCCGGAAGAAGGGGAAGAAAAATAATCGACCAAAAACTGGTGGTTCCAGGTGGCATCATCCCTTTGCATCTTTATCACTGCATTCTCCAGGCCGATATATTTCAGTACGATATTTTTTTTGAAAAAAAACCAGTCTGTGATTCTTACTTTTACTTCACCTGCAGACAGAATGGTGTCTTTTTTCTGATCCTCGATCAGCACTCCCTGCAAATGCATTTTGTTGAAGAGGGAAAAGTCGACATGCTTTATTTCGATGCGGGTATGAAGGTCTTTTGAGAGGCGTTGGGTCACCTGATGTATGAGCCAATTTTGACCCCAGGGCGATTGAATAAATAACCAAAGTGCTATAAAAAGAAACAGCAGTGAAGCTATAAACCAAAGTAATATTTTCTTGAATCTCTTCAGGTGCCGGGATTTAATTTGTAAAAATAGGCATTACTGTTTACGCAACTTCAATGCCAATGAGTTATATATTCGTTATTATCCTTTCACCATGCGTGGATAACCCAATGGTTTAATCGGTAATTTGCTTAAAAATCGCAAGATGAAGAAACTGTTCGTACTTTTTTCACTTTTCTTTTTTGAAAAAGCAATTGCGCAAACAACTTCGCCGGCAAAAGGCAAATTTGTTCTCGTGATACATGGCGGCGCCGGCACGATTCTAAAAAGCCAGATGACACCCGAAAAAGAAAAAGCCTATACAGATGCCTTACACGAGGCGCTGGAAAAAGGTTCGGCTATTTTAAGCAAAGGCGGCTCTGCGCTGGATGCTGTAGAGGCAAGTGTGCGGGTGCTGGAGGATAATCCGCTATTCAATGCTGGTAAGGGTGCGGTTTTTACGAATGAAGGAAAGAACGAGTTGGACGCTGCGATCATGAATGGGAAAACACTGGAAGCCGGTTCTGTAGCCGGGGTAACTACGATAAAAAACCCTATCAGTGCTGCCAGGGCCGTAATGGAAAAAAGCCCTCATGTAATGATGGTGGGTAAAGGTGCGGAGCAGTTTGCGAAACAGCAGGGATTGGAGATTGTTGACCCGTCCTATTTCTATACGGAAAGCCGGTGGAAAAGCTTGCAAAAAGCTAAACAGGAAGATTCATTACAAAAAACAAATAAGGATACGATTAAACAGACTCATGCTTTTAGTGAATTTTTCTACTCTCCGCCATATGGCGGATTGGTGGGTAAATATGGCACTGTTGGGGCTGTAGCATTGGATCAATATGGAAATTTGGCTGCAGCCACCAGCACCGGAGGAATGACCAATAAAAAATTCGGCCGGGTAGGTGATGCGCCGATTATTGGTGCCGGAACCTATGCTAATAATAAGACAGTAGCGATAAGTGGTACCGGTTGGGGTGAATATTTCATCCGCTTGGTAATGGCCAAAAGCATTAGTGATATGATGGAGTTTGGTAAAATAAAATTGAAAGCAGCGGCCGATGAAATGATCATGAAACGCCTGCCGGCTCTCGGCGGCGATGGCGGTTTGATCGCTGTCGATAAAGATGGAAATATTGCCATGCCCTTTTGTACGGAAGGAATGTACAGGGGATATCTGAAACAGGGAGGGAAGAAAGTAGTGGAAATATATAAAAAATAGCAGGAGCCTTTCATTTATTGCCACTATTGCCATGCCCTTCAGCTATTGCCACGCCCTTCAACAAAGAGCGGGGCAAAGTCATTACGACTTTGCGAGGTGGAGACATTATTTTAGAGGGTGCTTTTTCAGTAAGGTTATTTTAATGATCATCAGTGATACAACAGGTACTTTTTCCGCATGTTTTTATATTTTACTAAACCCGGTTCCCACGATTCCCGGATTTCTTTTGCCGATTTTCCTTCCATGATTTGCTTTTTGAAATCATAGGTGCCCGCCAGTCTGTCAATACTCCCCATCTGGTTACTATACGACCGGTCGAAAAATTTTTCTTTTTCAGGATAACTCTTATAGAGATCAATCATCCATTGGATATTGATGCGTTTTGTTTTTCTTAATTGTTCCACATCATAATTTCGAAGGTCGATGCCATAACAGGTTTCATTCATGTGCAGCGGCGTTTCACTCATGCCTGATATGCTCACAGGCGTGAAAGAGAAATCATAGATTCCTTTCAGTTTAGGGCTGCCAAAAATCGTGAAAGGAAAATAAGTGCCTCGTCCATGATTCAAAATAGTTCCTTCAAATAAGCAGGTGGATGGGTACAGCATTATACTTTGTTGTGTGTTAAGATTAGGAGAGGGTTTGACCGGAAGGGTATAAGGCATGTCGTGGTTGTAATTGGCCACTTTGACAATTTTCAATTTGCATTTTAATCTACCGGGAATCCAGCCCTCGCCATTGATCATTTGTGCAAACTCAGCGATCGTCATTCCATGTGCAATCGGAATGGGAAACTGGCCGATGCCCGATTTTAGTTCCATGTTTAAAATGGGCCCATCTACTAAATAGCCATTGGGATTTGGTCTGTCAAGAATGAGCAGGTCTTTATTATTTTCAGCGCAGGACTCCATTACATCACGCAGCACATTGATATAGGTATAAAACCTGCAACCGACATCCTGGATGTCAAATAGCATGATGTCCACGTCGGCCAGGTCTTCCCGGGAAGGCTTGCGTTTAGCGCCGTATAGAGAAATTATTTTTAATCCGGTTGCAGCATCTTTTTCATCTCTCACTTCATCGCCGTTACTGGCATTCCCTCTAAAGCCATGTTCCGGGCCAAATACTTTTACCACTTTTATTCCTGCTGCTATAAGACTGTCTACGAGATGGCGTTTACCAATGATAGTAGTCGGATTGGCGAGTATTGCCACTCTCTTGCCTTTGAGATAGCCAAAATATTTCTCCGTCTGTTCAGCACCGGTAATAATTGTCGACTTCGTTCCTTTAGCTATTGGGACTGTGTTTTGAGCAAGTCCACTAAGGGTTATTATTACCATTGCAAGAAAAGTCAAATTTGTTTTCATGAGACTGGCGAGATTTTTAAAAACTAAATATAGCAAATAGAAAAGGGAATAAACCCAGTCATCTACTATTGTTAGATTAATTGAAACTATGATTTTTTACCTTGTAGGGCATCTCTAAAAACCTAAGGTACGATGCAATGTTTTACAAAGAATTATTGTCCTGGACTAAAACTTTTTCGATGTCAAAATCAAGAGGATTATTCGATGAGCAAATTCGATTGGAGAAATTGAG
>NZ_JARKNA010000023.1 GCF_029360765.1 Terrimonas pollutisoli
TCAAAACAAAAAAAGAGATGAAAGGATCATTCAGTTGAACACAAAATCAAAAAAAACCAGTCAGACGCATCCAAAAAAATAACCGGGAAAAGTAATTTTTTAAAAATCGGGTTAATAGAGATGCCCTGTAACCTTTGACAGCAAAGAGTTAAAGCCTCTTCAACCCCAATTTTTGTCGGACAATATTAAATTATATAAATGTTGAGTAGTTAAAAAATGGATTTTGTATCGTTAAATAACGGTATTAAGGTGGTTGAAAAAAAACGTTTGCTTGAATAACAATAAGCCCCATCTTTGTCAATAGCGGAATTAGGATAGATATACGACTTTTGTGGTATTGCTAATGTTGAAGGAAGGCCTCATTTTAGAAAAAATGCGATTAGATGCTAATAAAGCAGATGGATTCACTCCATTGAATAAAAGAGATATTCAATTTTTAAAATGATTTTAAAAGAATTCATTTTTTTTGGGCATAATGCAAAAATCAAAGGTGCTTCAATTACGCCTGAAAAGATAGATGAAACTGTTATTCAATTAAAACAAAAAGGGATTCAACATCTAACTATCGTTAATTGGGCTAAAGAAGCGTCATTAAATTTTTTGATAAATCAAAGCTGGATTAAAAGTTTACATCTTTCCATTGAGAACATCGATATTACCGTTGTTAATACTCTAAAGAACTTAGAATATTTCGAATGCAATTACAACAATGTAAAGGGTGCTATTGATCTCGTTAATTTTCCTAATTTAAAACAATTAAGAATTATACATAGCACAATATTGTATTCTAATTTTGAAAAATTAAATAATCTGCAATATTTGGAAGTAAATCGTTGGCCAGACGAAGATTTAGAAGGATTAAAAAACTTGAAAAAACTTGAATGGGTGGAACTTAATTTTGCAAAAAAATTAGTAAGCCTAAAGGGTATTCATTACCTAAAGGAACTAAGTTTTTTAAAATTCTATTCTGCAACCAAACTTGAAGATATTAGTGAGCTAAAAACAATAGCAAGTAGTCTAAGTAAATTATCATTCGAGTTAGTTCCCAAGATAAAAGATTTTAATGTGCTTAATTGTTTGCCAAACCTTGAAAGATTTTACATATTTAGAAGTGCACCATTGTCAAGTGTGCAATTTATAAAACATCTTAAAAATTTAAAGTATGCCTATATTGGGACAGAAGTATTGGACGGAGATATAAAAATATTAAAAATGAAAAATATTGAATATAAGAAATCAAAGCGATACAAATAACTATATGTGTTTTTTGTTGGTGTTTTACAAAAAAGGCACGCTGTCACTGAAATAGTTTTAACACTGTTTAGTTACTTTGCAAAAAAGCAAGCAGGCCCTTTATATC
The DNA here is from genome assembly GCF_029360765.1 of Terrimonas pollutisoli. GTDB lineage: Bacteria > Bacteroidota > Bacteroidia > Chitinophagales > Chitinophagaceae > Terrimonas_B > Terrimonas_B pollutisoli. The sequence continues at coordinate 1,361 of NZ_JARKNA010000023.1, forward strand.
TTCTTCCCGGCTGAAGTTGACATTGTTATCCTTCAGGTACTTTTCTATTATTCTACTTTTTTTCGGGAACAGATCGGGCAGTCTTTTCCTGTTTACAAGTTGGAAATTGTTGAATTTGTCAGCAATATAAAATTGAGTGACTTTTTTTAGATTGACGACTTCCTGCACTGTTAACGATTTGATTCCGGAAGGCGTAATGGCCGCTTTATAGCTAACAATAGATGCAGACGTGGTTTGTCCAAATGCGCCTATCTTACGTGAATTGACAACGCCGAAATATTGCCGCTTCGCCAATTTGACTTCACCAAAAGTAGCGATCTGTTTTACAAAAACATCACTGAAATAAAATGTGTCTGTCTTAATTGTTATTTGCCGGATTGTCGGTGCATCGGCAATTGCCAATGTATCTCCGGTGTTGTTCAGAAACATCATTTCTTCAAAAAGATAATTGTAATTCAACTGAACGGTGCCATTTCGATTGTCTCTAAAGGAAATATAACCTTTGGTAAAAGCGGGATAAGCGTATTGTACAGAGTCAGGAATTTCTTCCGCGGGTTTTTCTCCGGGGTTAATGGTGAAATAATCTTTTTGCTGAGCGTTGACCAGGATAGGAAATAAAAAAAAGAGCGGAGTGATGAAAACAACTTTTCGGATCATATACATTTCTATTAATGGTCACCGGGCCAAATATTTTAAATACTTCCTGAATAACTTTCTGAAACCCGGAAACTCACCGGGCCCGCAAACAACTCCTTTTAGCAAAATATACGACGTTTTTATATTCTTTTTGAAACCTGTCTTGCTTATCTTTAAACTTTTTGATCTGAATAAGGACAGCCAAATGGGCCTGCTTATGTATAATCAACTTACAACACAGCGCATACGTTCCATTGATACATTCCGCGGCATTACCATACTGGTCATGATCTTTGTAAACGATGTTGCAGGCGTATCAGGTATCCCTGCATGGATGAAGCATATGCCGGCAGATGCAGACGCCATGACCTTTGTGGATATCGTTTTTCCGGCCTTTCTTTTTATTGTTGGAATGTCATTGCCCTTTGCCATTAACAACAGGTTGGCAAAGGGAGATAGTTTTTGGAAGTTGCAGGGGCATATACTTTGGCGAACATTGGGGCTGCTGGCATTGGGGGTATTTATGGTTAATGCCGAAAGTGGTTACAATGAAAAAGCAATGGGAATATCTATTGCCTGGTGGTCCCTGCTGTTTTATACCTGTGCTATACTGGTATGGAATGTCTACAGGTTTCAGAATAAATTGTGGTCTTGGTTGTTTCGGGGTGTAGGAATAGCGGGATTGGTGATTTTAGCTTTCGTATATAAAGCGGGTGAAGATGGCAGCCAGGGAATGACGCCGCACTGGTGGGGAATTTTGGGATTGATAGGTTGGGCTTATCTGTTTAGTTGTATCATCTGCCAGTTGGTAAAGGGCAGAATACTATTGTTGTTGCTTTCCATCGCCGCCGGTGTCGCCTGGTATACGATCAGCAAGGCCGATGCTGCAAAACACAATCTTGTTTTGCAATGGATGGCCGCAAGAGCCGGACATGCAGCCCATACAAGTATCGTACTATGCGGAATGCTGGTTTCGCTTTTGTTTTTTGATGCCGCGATTTTCCGAAAGATCTATGAGCGGTTTATTGCTGCTTGTGTATTTGCATTGATGGCGGCATTGGCAGGTTATTGGATCAGGCCCTATTATGCGATTTCAAAAATTCATGCCACACCAACCTGGTGCCTGTATTGTGTTGCCATTTGTACGATGATATTTTGTTTGTTGTATTGGCTGATTGATATTTTAAAATACCAGCGATGGACAACATTTTTTCAACCCGCCGCTGCAAATTCTTTACTTGTCTATATTCTTCCTGCTATTATAATGTATTTACAAATAGTGACAGGCCTATACTTTATGCCGGCTGAGTTTCACCGGGGGCTTTTGGGTATTGTTTGGTCTGTTTGTTACGCCATATTTATCATGGTGCTCGCAATGGGGCTAAACAAGTTAAAGGTCCGGCTGCAATTGTAATGATCCATTGGGGTGAACAATAGGAATAATATTTGCAACGGAATAGCGAGCTAAACCAGCCTATCTTTTTCCTCCGTAACTTTCCTTAAATCTTGAACTCATGCGGAAGCTCGTCCTAATGGTAGTAAGCCTGGTTTTATTCGCCAATTTATTTGCTCAGCGCTTTGGCGGTACCCCGCCTTCGGTAAAATGGAAACAAATCAATACTGATGCCGCCCGGGTCATTTTTCCCCAGGGGCTCGATAGCCAGGCTCAGCGGATAGCTTCGTTGATATACTCGCAGGCAACACTTAACCCGGTGCCATTGGGCAAGCGATCCAAAAAAATAAATATTGTTTTACAGAATCAACCGACAATTGCTAATGGTTACGTGGGGCTGGGACCATACCGCAGTGAATTTTATCTCACACCATCGCTCAACAATTTTGACCAGGGCAGCTTATCGTGGGCGGGACAATTAGCGGTTCATGAATACAGGCATGTACAGCAGTTCAATAATTTCAACAATGGCATCAGCAAGTTGATGCATGTCTTATTTGGCGAGGAAGGTTATGCTTTGGCGATAAATGCTAGTGTGCCCGACTGGTTTTTTGAAGGTGATGCGGTTTACCATGAAACAGTATTATCAGCGCAGGGCAGGGGACGTCTGCCATTATTTTTAAATGCGTACCCGGCGCTTTGGAAAGCTAATAAAAAATACCGCTGGATGAAATTGCGGAATGGATCATTCAAAGATTATGTTCCTGATCATTACAACCTGGGTTACCTGCTGGTCAATTACGGGTATGAAAAGTATGGTCTTGATTTTTGGAGCAAGGTTACCCGTGATGCCAGTGCTTTTAATGGTTTATTTTATCCTTTTCAAAAAGCTGTTAGAAAATATAGCGGTGTTAATTTTAAGACATTCCGCAATGAAGCGCTGAATTATTATAAAGACAAAGAGAGAATGGATGCAAAAAGCAAAGTTGAAGAAACTTCGTCCGTAACAACTGTTTTCCCTGTTAACAGGCATTTTATTAAGAATTACCTGTTCCCCTATAGCATTTCGCCAGATTCATTATTGTATTTAAAAACTACTTATCGTCAACGTCCCGCATTTTTTATAAAAGATGCTACAGGAGAACACCGGTTGAGAGCTAAAGATATTGCGATTGAAGATCAATATTCCTATCGTAATGGAAAGATCGTATATGCAGCCTATGAAAATGATCCCCGCTGGAGATGGCGTGAATACAGCGTCTTAAAACTTTTGGATGTACAAACGGGTCAGCAAAAGAGATTAACCCGTCGTTCGAAATATTTTTCGCCGGATATTTCTGACAGTGGTAATAAAGTTGCCGCAATAGAAATGAATGAAGACGGAAAAAGTGAGTTGCATATTTTAGATGCAAATTCCGGCGAAGTGATCAACAGGATCGATGCCGGGGGAGTAAACACATTTACCGATCCAAAATTTATTGGTGAAGATTCAGTGATAACAGCAGTTCGGCTACCCGATGGAAGAATGGCTCTCGCTGTTACTGAATTGAAAACAGGTAGCACCACAAGGCTTACACCACCTTCATTTAATGTAGTGGGAAATCCCAGTGTCAGTAATAATATTGTTTATTTCACCGCATCGTACGGTGGTAGCGATAACATTTTTGCATTAAAATTAGCGGATCAAAAAATTTACCGGGTAACTAATGATGTGTTAGGTAATTATTTTGTTAACGCTGCTAACGGCAAGATCACCTGGTCGGCATTTACTGCAGAAGGATACCAACTAAAACAAATAAATGAGACGCCAATAACAGGCGAACCGGTTGATAATGCCATTACTGATAAACTGGTAGAGCCTTTTGCAGTAGGACATGCTGCCGAAATTCCTCTCATTCTTACCGATACAATTGCTAATCGTCAATTCCCCGTAAGCAATTATAGAAAAGGCACCAGGCTGCTCAACTTTCATAGCTGGCGACCCTATTATGAAGATCCCGAGTTCAGTTTCTCACTTTATGGAGAGAATGTGTTGAATACGTTGCAAACAGAACTGTATTATCTCTATAATGAAAATGATAAAACCAATGCGGTTGGATTAAGCTCTATTTATGGTGGGTGGTTTCCATATGTTGATTTGGGTGCAGAGTACACTTTTGACCGCAACCAGGTTATCAATAACAAATTGAGAACATGGGATCAGGTGGATTTAAGTGTAGGATTAAGTATACCGCTGCGGTTTAATAGCGGACGTACTTTCAAAACTTTTACAGTGGGTACGGATTATGTTTATCGCAGTGATATGATAAAGGGAGCTTCGAAACTCGACTTTCTAAATTCCAATTTCAGTTATCTGCTGCATCATATTTCATTCAGCGAGCAAATAGAAACGGCTGTGCAGCATATCTACCCCAGGTTCGGTTACTCGTTATCGGCTCAGCATCGTTATGCAATTAACAAGTATAACAGCTGGCAGTTTTTGGGAGGAGCAGCTTTGTACCTACCAGGATTAGCGTCTACACACAATATTGTTTTGACTGCTGGCTTCCAGGAAAATGACACTAAATATGCTTTATTTAGTAATAGGCTGGCCTATGCGAGAGGATACAATGAAACAGATTCCTCCAGAATGTGGAGAGTTTCGGCCAATTACCATTTTCCTTTATTGTATCCTGATTGGGGCTTCGGCAATATGCTCTATTTTCAGCAGATAAGAGCCAATGGCTTTTATGATTACATGAAAGTTTTTTCCAACGACAAAAATACTACGGCTGAACAGCGAAGCATTGGTGGCGAAATTTATTTTGATACCAAATGGTGGAACCAGTATGAATTAAGTTTTGGCTTCCGCATCAGCCGGCTGCTGGATAAGGATTTTTATACAGGAGGAAAAGGAACCGTGTATGAGTTTATATTGCCGGTAAGTATTTTTCCGAGATAGAATTCGAAAAACGTGTTGCGGGATATTTATTCTTATATCGTATCCCGCAACACCCATCTTTTATAGCGCCGCTAAACTCTCTTCAATCGCTTTTATCTTGGCCTCGGCGTCTGCTTTTTTCTTTCGTTCGATGGCCACCACTTCGGGTTTTGCATTTTGAACAAATTTTTCGTTGCTCAATTTTTTCTCTACTGACAGTAAAAAGCCTTTATGGTATTCCAGGTCCTTTTGGAGTTGTTCTTTTTGTGAAGCGGTATCCAATTGGGTGGTTGTTTCGATAAAGAACTTGTCTTTTTGAATAACCACATTGATGCAATTACTAACAGGATTTTCTGTAAAAGCAATTTGTTCCGCATTTACTTGTTTAGCCAGTATCGGATCAATAGCTTCATAAATTGATTTGTCCGTTGCCAGTATATGCAGTTTGATCGTTTCTTTTGGTTTTAACTGCGCCTTATTCCTGGCATCGCGGATGGCGGTGATCACTTCTTTCAGGATGACGGCTTTTTTTAAGATAGATTGATCAAGCTGCGAAATTGCGGGATATTGTTTAATCGTTATATCGTCTTTTCTCTCACTTAGCTGGTGATAAATTTCCTCCGTAACAAATGGCATGAATGGATGAAGCAGCTGCATCAACTGTTCAAAGAAATCAACTGTTTTTTTATAGACTGCTGTATCAATTGGTTGTTCAAAACCAGGTTTTACCCATTCAAGGTACCAGCTACAGAAATCATCCCAGATCAGTGAATAGATCGTCTTGAGTGATTCGCTTAAACGAAAATCTTTGAACTGTTCGTCCAGTTGAAGTTTTACTTCATTCAACCTGCTTTCAAACCATTCAACAGCAAAGTTGCTTGTTGACTCCCCATCCTGAGCTTGCCGAAGGGACCACATCTTTACCAACTTCAGCGCATTCCACATTTTATTGATAAAGAACTTCCCTTGTTCATTGCCTGCCTGGTCCCACATAAGGTCGTTGCCGGCCGGAGAGGAAATCATAATGCCGAAGCGAACAGCATCCGCTCCGTCATTATCAATCATTTCAAGAAGGTCAGGAGAATTGCCCAACTGCTTGCTCATCTTTCTGCCAATCTTATCTCTTACAATGCCGGTAAAATAAACTTCACTAAACGGTTTTTCTTTTTTGTATTCATAGCCCGCCATGATCATTCTTGCTACCCAGAAAAAAATGATTTCCGGTGCGGTAACTAATGTATTGGTGGGATAATAATATTTTACCTCTTCATTGTTGGGATTGCTATACCCTTTAAATACTTCGAAAGGCCAGAGCCAGCTACTAAACCAGGTATCCAGGCAATCTTCGTCCTGTTTTAATACAGCATTGGAAATTGAAAATTGAGCATTGAACATTGCCTTTGCTTTTTCCTCGCTTTCCGCAACGACAAATCTTCCTTCCGCATCATACCAGGCCGGTATACGATGTCCCCACCAAAGCTGGCGGCTGATACACCAATCTTTAATATTCTCCATCCAGTGGCGATAGAGGTTCTTAAATTTGGACGGATAAAATTTTATTTCATCATCCATTATAGCCTTGAGAGCAGGATCATAAATTTTTTTCATATCCACCCACCACTGCAAACTAAGCCTTGGCTCAACTACCACATCCGTTCTTTCACTATAGCCTACTTCACTCGTGTAATCTTCGGTCTTTAGCAAAAAGCCTTTTTCCTCCAGCTCTTTTACGATCTTCTTGCGGGCTTCAAACCTATCCTCACCAATATAGATCTGGGCTGTTTCGTTTAATGTGCCATCTTCATTCAGGATGTCGATTACTTCCAGGTTATGTTTTTGCCCGAGCACATTATCATTGATGTCATGCGCAGGCGTAACTTTTAATGCGCCGGTCCCAAAATCCATGCTTACATATTCGTCTGCAATAATCGGAATGCGGCGGTTGATCAGGGGAACATAAGCAAATTGTCCGTGGAGATGTTTGTACCGTTCATCGTCGGGGTGAACAAAAACCGCGGAATCGCCCATGATTGTTTCGGGCCGAACAGTGGCAATAGTAATGAAGTCTGAGGTCTGAGGTCTGAAGTCTGACACCTGACTTCCGGCATCTGACTTCATCTCAAGGAAATATTTTAGATAGTAAAGCTTCTGCTGCGTCTCTTTCCTGATCACTTCTTCATCACTGAGTGCCGTTTTGGCTTTTACATCCCAGTTGATCATTCTTTTACCCCGATAGATATACCCTTTTTTATACAAGTCAACAAAAACACTGATCACAGAATCATAATAGTCGGGGTCCATGGTAAAGGTGGTCCTGTCCCAATCGAGACTGCAGCCCAATTTTTTCAGCTGTTGCAGAATGATGCCACCATATTTTTCTTTCCATTCCCACGCATATTGCAAAAATTCGTCACGGCTTAGCGAAGATTTGCTAATGCCTCTCTCACGCAACATTTGCACCACCTTGGCTTCTGTGGCAATCGAAGCATGATCTGTTCCTGGCACCCAGCAAGCATTTTTTCCCTGCATTCTTGCCCTTCGAACCAGGATATCCTGAATGGTATTGTTGAGGCAATGGCCCATGTGCAAAACGCCAGTGACATTGGGAGGGGGAATAACGATTGTATAAGGTTCCCTTTCGTCGGGGGTGCTTTTAAAATATTTCTTGTCCAGCCAATGTTGGTACCACTTTTTTTCTGCCGCCAGGTGCTCAAAATTTTTGCTCAATTCCATAAGGCGGCAAATTTACCTGCTTTTGACAAAACAACGAAAAGTACAAGGTTGCCAGGTGGATATTATCGATATAAAAGCTGGATGAATAACAAGAAATACAGCATATTATTTTTTGAAATATATTTATCGAAATAACCGGATATGAAACGTCAACTTGCTTCGTGGTACAGCCCTTCATTGCACAAAGAAATGCCTGTGGCTACCTATGGTGAGTATGGATTTGCGCTGTTAATGATACCGACTGCTGCTGCGGATTACCTGGAATATGAACGTTTCCAGTTGATGAATGAACTGGCGCCTTTTATCGACAGCGGTAAAGTGAAGATTTACTCTATTGATAGCATCAATAATGAGAGCTGGATGAATAATGGCATGGATCCCTGGCAAAAATCGATCCGCCACCAGCAATGGAACAGCTATGTGTTTAATGAGGTAGTGCCTTTTATCCGCAATACCAGCAGTTGGGAAACGCCGATCATCACTTGTGGCGCTTCTTTTGGCGCCTTGCATAGCATGAACTTATTTCTAAAACGTCCTGATATTATCAATGGCGTAGTGGCCATGAGCGGCGTCTATGATCTGACTGAGTATACAAAGGGCCACTATGATGAGAATGTTTATTTCAACAGCCCTGCTCATTATACTCCAAACCTGACTGATCATAATATACTGGAACAGATCCGTCAAAGCAGGCACATTCATATTCTTACAGGTAGCGGTAATTATGAGGACCCGGCTGCCAGCGGCAGATTTGCCAAACAATTATACGATAAGGGTATCTGGTATGAGCTTGATATTTGGGGTGCTGAATGGCCGCACGATTGGAATACCTGGCGAAAAATGTTACCACATTATTTGGGGACGAGATTTTGATGAAATCTTGTCAGGAAAAGGAAATAAGTATCAAAGGTCGTTGCTCAGCATTTTTCATTTTTGTGAACGAAATATGTGGAAAATCTAAACTTCTGATCGTATCTAATTTATTAACTGCTTTAATAAAGCTGTAAACTCTTTTCCCGCTATCATCCTCGCACCAAAGCTTTCCAGGTATTCCGTATAAACCTGGCAGTCTATTAATTCCACGCCTTCCAATCTAAGTTGGTCAATATATTTGATAAAAGCATAGCGGGAAGTGTTGCTTAATTTGCTGAACATGCTTTCACCAAAAAAAACTTTTCCCAGCCTGATTCCGTAAAGCCCGCCAACCAAATCTCCCTCTTTCCATACTTCAGCGCTATGGGCATAACCAAGTTCATGCATTTTTATATAGGCCCTTTCTACCTCTTGCGTTATCCAGGTGCCATCCTGTCCGGGGCGGGCAATTTTTTTACATTGATGAATTACGTCTTTGAATGCTTTGTTGATAGTGAATTTAAATTCGTTTCGTTTCAGAAGGGGCTTTATGCCTTTGCTGATTTTTAATTCACCAGGAAACAGGACAAATCGGGGATTAGGACTCCACCATAGAATGGGATCAGCTTCATACCAGGGGAATATTCCGTGCTTATAAGCAAGTAATAATCTTTCGGGTGATAAATCACCGCCAATGGCTAATAAACCATCCTGTTCAGCCAAATGTGCCGGGGGAAAATAAAGTTTTTTATCGAGAATAAAAAGGGACATGGGTGTGATCAGTAATGAATAAAAGCTTATTCAGCGATCACTTCAACAGTAGCGCCAATTCCTCTTTCGGTAATAGCATCGCACATTATCTTGAGTTCGTCATACTCGCCTTGTTTAACGGCATATTTACCCTTATAGTGAATGAAATAGGAACATTGCTCTGCCTGCTCAGGACTATGACCACACACTTCAATCAATGTTTCGATCACCCACTCAAAGGTGTTCACTTCATCATTCCAGACAATAAGGTTACACAGGCTCTCAAAATCGGTGAGAGTATCTGTTTCTTCCTGGCTATGTGTAAGTATGTTGCTTTTTGTAGTCGCCATTGTCATTGGCATTTATGCAAAAATAGAAAATCCGTTGCTGTAAAAAACATATTCTACCGGTCTATTTGTATTCTCCTATAAATCAATTTTTATGGGAACTGGCATGGATGGATTTTCATTGAGGTGAATGATTCCGTTCTGATCCAAATCATTGAATTGAAAAAGAGGAGTTCCGGTTGGCTATACAAAAATTTGAATTTAGCCCGGCATAGCACCAAATGAATTATGAAAACTTCAAAGGCTTTGATCAAAAATCCTACATATACCGGGCTGGAAACTAAATTAAAAAGAGTGAAAAAAAATTTGGCAAAAAACGAGACACCCTTATCTTTGCACTCCCAATAAAAAAGGGAGTTTAGCTCAGTTGGTTCAGAGCATCTGCCTTACAAGCAGAGGGTCGGCGGTTCGAGCCCGTCAACTCCCACAGAAAAGAAGGTTTCAGTTCATGCTGAAGCCTTTTTTATTTCCCTAAATTTATCTTATGGCATCTTCTTACTGCGAGTTTGTTCAAAATGCCGGGAAGGACACGGTTCACCGGCATTATCATGACAATGAGTATGGTTTCCCAATCAATGACGATAATTTACTTTTTGCAAGATTAGTGTTGGAAATAAACCAGGCCGGGCTTAGTTGGGAAACGATTCTGAAAAAGAAGGATAACTTCTTTGCGGCCTTCGACAATTTTGAAATCAATAAAGTAGCCCGTTACACTATCAAAAAGAAAGAGAAGTTGTTACAGGACGCCGGTATTATCCGCAATCGCTTAAAAATTGAGGCGGCCATACATAATGCTCAATGCATCCAATCGATTCAAAGGGAGTTCGGGTCGTTTAAGAGCTGGCTGGATAACCATCACCCTAAGACAAAAGAGGAATGGGTGAAATTGTTTAAAAAAACCTTTCGTTTTACAGGTGGAGAAATCGTCAATGAATTTTTAATGAGTACCGGCTATCTACCCGGTTGTCATATTGAAACCTGCCCGGTTTATAAAAAAATCTTAAAGCAGAAGCCGAAGTGGGCCGAAAAGTGAATACTGACGTGTAAATAACGCCACTACTATGGCAGATGATTTGAGCTGGGAATTTCCGCTATTGGCGAGTCGTCAAATAACAACTTTAATTAGGTTGTACAGCCGGCAACCGGTAATGCAGTCCATCGATCACAAACAATTCATCTATCTCGTAGGTCCAAAACTTATGTAAAGGCGATTTTTTTAGAATATCCTCGACCTCTTTTTTCCCGGCTGCATTCAGGGTTATCCACACACGTTGTGTTTCCATGCTTACGGCATACTGGTCAACTATATCTTTGTTAATAAGGAAATTGATATAAGTGCGATGAGGGGGGATCAACTCCATAAAATCATCTGACATCTCGAACTGTATCGTCACCTGGTATTTTTTCATTACTATTAAAATAGACAAAATAAACCGGTGAAAGTTGCAAAATGCCGGAAAATAATTTCTTAAAAACCAAGTGATAAAAGACCTTAATTTTGCCAACCCGGGACGTTAGCTCAGTTGGTTTAGAGCATTACTTTGACAGAGTAGGGGTCACTGGTTCGAGTCCAGTACGTCCCACAATTTTAGCCCTACTTGCCTGCATTGGCTGAACATCGAAAAAATCTAAAAAGAAATAAACCTTCCTATTGCGGGAAGGTTTATTTCTTTTTGCTGACTTATAACTGATAAAGTGCCTATAACTAGGCAGCCATCAACCTTTCAAACATTTCGATATTAAGCGCCGAAATTACAGACAGGCAGGCAACAGCCGACTGTATGGCATCAATTACGCCTTTTGCTGCATTTTGAAAATTGTATTTCTGTACATGCTTATGTGCATTGGCGGATAATTTTTCGTACAAAGCCTGGTCCTTCAAAATATTGACAACTTTTTCGGCCCAGACTTCTTTTTCCACAGGTAGTACAAACCCTGTTTCTTCCTGGATCACCAGGTCATGAGCTACACCGGCATTTTCGCAGGTGATAACGGGTAACCCTGCCGCCATAGCCTCATTTGCTACTACACCCCAGGTGTCATTGAGAGTGGGAAACAGAAGAATTTTGGCTTTCGAATAATACTCTGGTAAATTCCTGGTTTCTACGAATCCCGGATAGTCATAGTCGATACCGTATTCGTCAAGTTTTTTTAGTATGTCTTCTTTTAGTTCTCCCGAGCCTATCAGCAACACCCGGCAATAACCGAGTTTTTCTTTCACTTGTTTAGCAATTTCGACGAAAAAGAAAGGAAGCTTCAGGTCAATAAAGCGAGCCGAAAACATCAACTCATATTTCTTTTCAGTTAATGGCACTTTTTTAAACTGGCTGTTATCCACGCATAAGTAGCTTCGGAAAAACCGATTGTGTTCGATGTCATAACTTTTGTAAAGGGCCTGGGCACCGTCGCTGACTCCTATAAAGGCATTCGTTTTTGAAAAAACAATTTTCCGGATGAGCTTATGAATAATTGATAAGCGATTTTCAGAATTTAATGTGCCGTCCGTAAAGACCAATGGCTTTTTTTTGTTTACCATGCACCAGGCAAAAGCGTATAACATAGTGGGGTAAAACCCATCCAGGATCACGACTTCAGGATTTATTCTATTCAAAACACGCCATATCCTGTGATTGCTGTGCACAGTGGTTTTGTTGTACTTTGATAAGAAAATCTTTTTGTAATTACCAAGATTGAATTTCCAGGTTCTGTCAGCTTCTTTTTCAGCACAGTAAATAACTGTATAGTTATGCTGAAATTTTTCGGCGATTAATTCATGAAGCTTTTCTCTGTAAGGGGCAGGGATGTTGGTGACAAGTACTGTCTTAATCATAAGGTTCGTTTTAACTGGTGATACGAAATAATTCTTGCTTTCGTCAGGATATTGGTTTATCTATGGCTATAACAGAAGATTGTTGGATTGGAGATTGACCAGGTTGTCCTATGCACGGACAGTTTGTTTTTTTCCTCTTGATTCCCACAAAACAGGGAAAAAGGTTTTTGTCCAAAGTAATGCCCAGGCTTTGGGTAAATAGAGAGGAAAAAACTTTCTTACAAAGGCGAGATACTCCTTATAAGCAAGACCTTTATGGCTATACAGGTATTGTATTCGTTGTTTTAAACTATGATCACCGGTTTTCCAACTTACTCCGTGATCGTCCGAACAATAGCCGCAATAGTATGCACAGATATAGGAAGGAATGCCGGCCTTTTTTGCTTTCAACGTATAATCATAATCGGCAAAACTGTGGGTATAAACATCGGACAGAATTCCTATTTTATCAACCACTTTTGTGGGCACCAGCATAATGTTGGCATTCCCGAGATGACACAACTGAGGGGAAACATTATTGGGCTTCACTACCTCAGCCTTCGAGATATAACCATTCTTCAAAAGTCGGCCACCGTAAGAAAAATTGCCGGAGATTTTGTCTTTAGTTGAACCAATCAGGATGCAATGCTCATCCTTCATTGTTTTCAAATCTGTAAACAGATTTTTAAATGCATCATTTAACAGTAGCGTATCATCATTCAGCAATAAGAAATAATCAAAACTCTTTTTTGTTTTTATCGCTTCCCGCCAGGCATACCGCATACCTCCGGCCCAAAAAAGATCACCGCTTCCCTTAAAAACATGAGCATTGGGGAATTCAGTTTTCACAGCCTCGCCTGTTCCGTCTGTAGAGTTGTCATCTACCAAATAAATATCAATATTGAGGTCATCAATGCCTTTCTGGTTGTACACACTTCTAAGACAGGACAGGGTTTTTTCTTTCCTGTTATAACAAGTTATGAGAATAGCAATTTGTGTCATGATTTATCTATCCTGGTACGTAATAAGATTTTTTCCAGGCTTTTCATACTTATTGGGGGTATTCAGAAAATGTCAGCTAAACTATAGATTCGCCTGACATTCATTTTTGACCGGAATAGTAACTTTCGAAGATTTATTCCTTTGATTTTTTCCAACCTTAACAAGGGAGTGGAGAAAACGTTTAAAGTAAATTTCCATGGGTTACGGTCAAAACTCTTTAAAACTGAATGTGAAAATATGCACTATCAGAGGTTTTTTCAAGGGTTTTCGTAAAAATTTTCCCAGAAATATTTTTTTGTTAATACAGGGGTAATGAAGCGTTGCCTGGCTTGACTTTCAATGAGATGCCAGAAGTTATTTTTTTGTAGGAAAATAACTTCTGCATGGTTTATGAAGGTAAAAAGGCTTTTTTGTTAATAAAGGAGATTTCTTCCATGGAATCTGATACAGCAAATATTTCATATCCTTTACTTTTTAACTTTTCAATAGCCTGTTTAGTTTTAAGCTTTCCCTCTTCATGGAAAAATCTATCGTGAAACTCTATTAATATTTGAGTTATTGACATCTGGTCGTTTAAAATATCATCTATCGCATTATATTCGGCTCCTTCAATATCCATTTTTAATACGTCCAAATGTTGATGCCCCAACTCACTCATTATTTGAGCTAACGTTTTCATGTTAACCGTTATTTTTTCTTTTGCATTCAAATTATCCTGCATAATCACGCTGCCGGAAACATATTCGTTTTTTTTAGGAAGGAAAAAATCCACCGGCCCGCTTTTATTGCTTAGCCCAAAATCAAAAAATTGAAAAGTTTGCGGTAAGCTTTGTTTTGTCATCCATGTTATTGACTTTGGAGTTGGGTCGAACCCGAAAATCCGGCAATTATGTTTTTTCGCAATGTCAAGGTCAAATGAAATATCTTCTCCTATTCCAAATGAATACACGATTGTTTTTTCATTCAAAAAATCAGGACAAATGTAAAACCCTCCATAGGTGTTTCCGTACCAAACTTTGTTACAGGTTACACCTTTTTTTAAATGACTTGAATTTCCGGTTATACGTGAAAGTAAAACCTTAATGGTGACTTTTATTTTAGTTAGCATAATTGCTTTGGTTGTTTTGTTCCGGTTATAATAGCTTCCTGCTAAAAAATTATACTATAGAGAAAATGTATTCCATTTTCAGACTACGAGTACTAATATGTGTTAGGAAAATTAGCTTGTAAAATTTTCAGTGTTTACAGCTTAGGTATGGCACATTAAAGTAGATACTTTAGATGAGCTTGTCAAAATTTTTATGAAATTTAATTTGCTCCGAACGTTTTTTGATGCTAATAAACGTCGTTTTAAGTAGAGAATAGGTGTTAACACCTGTTTTCCTTAGGTGGTTTTTTGTTGAAATTAAAGAATGATTATTCAATTTAAGGGGTGTAAATTTCTTACAACTTCCACCCGATAATTTTATTTCTCCATTCTTCCCGGTAGGGAGTGGTAATGCGGATATAATTGTCGGTGTAGCCTTCCATCATTTCGCCTTTTCCATTTTTTTCAAACAACACCTTACGCACTTGTCCGGCATGCTGCTCTGTGAAGTATTGCATTTTCATATAAGACAGGTTGCGCAGAGTCTTGTTTCTTTCATGACGAATGTTGACCGGCACCACCGGCTTTAATGTCAGCGCATGAGTGTTATCTCTTTCGGAATAAGTAAATACATGCAGGTAAGAGATATCCAGCGCATGGAGAAAATCAAATGTTTCTTTGAAATACTCCTCCGTCTCGCCGGGAAATCCTACGATCACATCGACGCCGATTGCACAATGCGGCATTAAGGTCTTGATCAGTTTTACCCGGTCAGCGTACAACTCTCTCTTGTATCTTCGACGCATCATGCCCAAAATAGTGTTGCTGCCGCTTTGCAGAGGAATATGAAAATGCGGCATAAACTTGTTGCTGTTGGCTACAAATTCAATGATCTCGTTGGTAAGCAGGTTGGGCTCGATAGAGGAAATGCGGTATCGTTCGATCCCTTCCACTTTTTCCAATTCCTGAATTAGTGAATAAAAATTTTCCGGCCTGCTATTAATTCCTATTGTTGACCCGGCACCATCGGGCCCCTTTCCAAAGTCGCCAAGATTAATACCCGTCAACACTATTTCTTTTGTTCCACCCGTAGCGAGTTCTTCTGCACTTTTTATTACATTGCTTATACTATCGCTCCGGCTTTTCCCTCTCGCCATGGGAATGGTGCAAAAAGAGCAGTTATAATCGCATCCATCCTGCACTTTTAAAAAAGTTCGTGTACGGTCGTTGACAGACCATGAAGAATGAAAGCCGGACACGTCTTCTATATCGCAGCTACAGATTTTCGCAGAATCTCCTTTGCTGAGCTCACGAATATGTTGTGCAATATTGAATTTTTCAGCGGCGCCCAGCACCAGGTCAACTCCTGGAATTTCGGCTATTTCTTTAGGTTTTAATTGTGCATAGCAACCGGTAATTACTACTAAACTTTCTGGCGACTTGCGTTGAATACGGCGAACGAGGTGGCGGCATTCCTTATCTGCATTTTCGGTAACAGAACAAGTATTGATTACATACACATCGGCCATGTCATCAAACTCTTTTTTCTCAAAACCTTCGTTTTCAAGAAGCCTTGAAAGGGAAGAAGTTTCCGAAAAATTGAGTTTACAACCCAGTGTATGAAACGCTACAGTCCTCGATTCTGCCATAGTGGCCGCAAAGATAAGCCAGAACCCCGATTTGATGGATTTAAAAGGATTATGATGAACCAGTTGTTGACAATCATGGAATTACTTTTAATTTGTAAAAATTACTGCGGTGAATAAAAAATGGATACCCTATCTTATTATCCTCGTTCTGGCCGTTGTTCTTTTTTTTGTAAAGAGATACCAACGAGATGAGACGGCTGATCCCACAACTACCCGGGATAAAAAAGAGAGAGTTGAAGCCATCAATCGTAACCGTGGTTTTGACAGGCGGGTTTCTTTTATTGAGTACACCCGGCATGCCAAATGCAGAATGGAATGCCGCCGCATTACCCAGGCCGAGGTGGAGGAAATAATGCGGGATGGGAAAATCAATTACGCTAAATCAGATGTAAAAGACAAGCCATGTCCAACTTATGCTTTGGAAGGAATTACCAAAGACAATCAAAGGGTTCGCATTGTATTTGCTCAATGCGACTTCAAAACAAAAGTGATTACGAGCATTGATCTGGATACAGATTGGGAGTGCCATTGCCCGGGTAATGAACACTCATCTAAAAACGGGAAATAATGGCCTGGCTACTGAAACCACTTCAATGGTTGTATAGTTTTTACGCACATATTCTTTTTGTAGCGATCATGCTATTGATTTTCCCGTTTGTGATTGCATCGAGTTTTTTTGGAAGAATAAAAGGTGGTAATATGATTTTGCGTCTTTGTTCATTGTGGGCGGATATCTGGTTTCCACTCATCTTTATTTTTCATAAAAAGATCTACGAGGCGCCGCATAATAAGTTGAAGCCATATGTTTTTGTAACCAATCATATTTCCTATATCGATTCGGCGGTGCTGGTAAAGGCCTATCGTCAACCTGTTCGTCCATTGGGTAAAGTAGAGATGAGTAAAGTACCGTTGTTTGGATTTATTTATAAAAAGGGTATCGTTGCGGTCGATAGAAGCAGTATCGAAAACCGGGCTGCCAGTATCCTTATACTAAAGTCTATCATTTCAAAAGGTATTTCGGTGGTTGTCTTTCCCGAAGGAACATTCAATATGACCAATAAACCTTTAAAAGAATTTTATGATGGTGCCTTTAGAGTGGCCATCGAAACACAAACTCCCGTTAAGCCTGTTTTGTTTTTAGACACTTACAGCAGGATGCATTACAACAGCATTTTTTCAATGACACCCGGAAAGTGCAGGATCATTTACCTGGATGAAATACCAGTAGCCGGGTTAAAGGCTGGAGATGTTCAGTCGTTAAAACAAAAAGTGTATGCAACAATGGAAAAGAAATTGATCGAATACAAAGCAGCATGGATAAAAGAGAAACACGTTTAATTGGATTTGAGCATCTGTGCCCCTGTGTCGCCGTGTCACTGTGTTCCATAATTTTCTACCGACAAGAATTGTTTTGAACCACCGGGGCACAGAGACACTGAGACACTGTGAAAAAAAATAATTCAATAGTTTTTCTAGTGATAAGGCAGTGTGCGAACCTCTCTGCCTCTTTTGTGGGATATGTCAGTTTATGATTAACATAACACTAGTTATCTTTAAACCCTCATGGCAGTAGTGACCAACAATACGGGAGAAACAAATACATTCGGAAGTAATCGTGAACACTATGCGGAGGTTATCATACCGCTTGCATTACCAAAAACATTTACCTGGGCGATTCCGGTTAATTTGGTCGAAAGTGTCAAAGTGGGATGCCGGGTAGAAGTGAATTTGGGAAAGAATAAGAAATATGCAGGTGTTGTTAAAGCCATTCACAATCAAAAGCCTGATTTTTTTGAGCCGAAGCCCATTTTAAATGTATTGGATGCGGAACCTGTTGTCTTTGATCAACAGTTGAACCTCTGGGAATGGCTGGCCTCTTACTACATGTGCAGTGAAGGGGAAGTAATGGCCGCTGCTTTGCCTGCGCACTTTAAATTGTCGAGTGAGACAATCCTTGTTTACAACGAAGAGTATGGCGATGATTTTTCTGCTCTTGATCATGATGAGTACCTGGTTGGGGAAGCCTTACTGATAAAAAAGGAATTAAAGCTGCCGGAAGTTCAACAAATATTGGACTCGTCTCATGTCTATCCTGTTATCAACCGGCTGATCCATAAAAAAGTTTGTTATGTGTGGGAAGCATTAAAACAAACTTATGCACCCAAAAAAGAAACCTATGTTTTATTGAATCATCAATACGACAATGAGGAAGAGTTGGCTAAGCTGTTGAATGAGGATAAGAAACTACAACGAGCAGAGAAGCAAATGGAATTGTTGTTGAGCTATTTGTACCTTGTAAAGACCGAAGGTGAAGTAACAAAAACAGAGCTGCTAAAAAAATCAGGAGCAACGGATGCACAGCTAAAAGGGTTGGTTGACAAGAAAATACTGTGGACAGAAAAAAGAAATGTAGACCGGCTCCAGTTTCTACCAAAAGACGTTAAGGTCGATTTTGATTTATCAGCACCACAGCAAAAAGCGTTAGCAGAAATTCAGGAAACTTTTGTTACCAAACCTGTTTGCTTGTTGCATGGTGTTACATCCAGCGGCAAAACAAATATTTACATAAAACTTATCGAACAATATATAAGGAGGGGGCAACAGGTTTTGTATATGTTGCCGGAGATTGCATTAACCTCGCAGATAATCCGGCGGTTGCAAAAACATTTTGGTGGCTTCATCGGTATTTATCATTCCAAATTTTCGCAAAATGAGCGGGTAGAGATATGGAATAAGGTAAAGAGCGGTGAATTAAAAATAGTACTAGGAGCAAGGTCTTCTCTTTTCTTGCCCTACACTAACCTGGGTTTGATCATATGTGATGAAGAACATGATTCCTCCTACAAACAGCAGGAGCCAGCCCCACGATATAATGGCCGGGATGCAGCCATCTATTTTGCTTCTTTGTTCAACGCAAATGTAGTATTGGGAAGCGCCACTCCATCGCTTGAGTCATATTATAATGCTCAAAAAGGAAAGTATGGCCTTGTTGAATTGATGGTTCGTTACGGTGAGGTAGAAATGCCAAATGTAGAAGTAGTGGATACAAAAAAGATTGAGCAAAAGGACCGGTCCAAAGTGATGCTTTCGCCTCACCTGGTTGCGGCAATACAACAGGTGCTTGACCGTAACAAGCAGGTGATACTTTTTCAAAACCGGCGCGGCTATACACCTTACCAGATCTGCACGGTGTGCGGATGGGTGCCTCAATGCAAATACTGTGATGTGTCACTGACTTTCCATAAGTTTTCCAATAAGTTACTCTGTCATTACTGCGGCACCACCTACGCACCGGTGATTACCTGCGCTGCCTGCGGCAGCCATAGTTTTAAAGAAAGAAATTTTGGAACGGAAAAAATTGAAGAGCTGTTACAAGAAACTTTCCCAAAGGCAAAGGTGGCCAGGATGGATATCGATACGGTAAGGGGAAAAAACGCCCACGATGTATTGATACAACAGTTCGAGCAGCGCCGTATTGATATTTTAGCCGGTACGCAAATGGTGGTAAAAGGGCTTGACTTCGATAATGTAGACCTGGTGGGAATACTGGATGCAGATGGATTGTTACATTTTGCTGATTTCAGGGTAAATGAAAGAGGGTTTCAGTTGATGGAGCAGGTAAGCGGCAGGGCTGGCAGAAAACCAGGCCTAATGGGAGAAAAGCATGTTACCGGGAAAGTGTTGATCCAAACATCGCAACCACATCATCCGGTTTTGCAATATGTGCAACAGCATGATTACAAAAAAATGTATGCGGACGAGTTGGAAAAAAGAAAACAATTTTTTTATCCGCCGTTTTCCCGGATCATCCATCTTTCGTTTAAACACAAGATAAAAGAAGTTGTGGAGGGGGCAGCGCATCATTTTGCCAATGCACTAAAAAATAAATACGGTAACTACCTGGTAGGTCCGGCGGAACCTGTTGTTGGCCGCATCCGTAATCAATACCTGATGGAACTGCTATTAAAATTACCGAAGGATAAAAATCTTTTGATTAATTGCAAAAAGGATTTGCTGGAGCAGACAGCTCTTTTGCACAATGAAAAAAGATATAAAAGTGTAGGAATTGTGCCGGACGTCGATGTGATTTAGGGGCCTCCTCCCGACCTCCTCCCAAAGAGGAGGCCATCTATGCACAGCCCTCGGTTTTCGAAGACTCCGCAAGAATTCGAGTCCTCGAAAATGCAGAACAGAGATACAAAGCTGATGTGGTAGTGATGAAGATTGGATTAGTAATGCAGCGCCGTCCCTTCTCTTTTGGAGAAGGGATAAGAGGGATGAGGCCGGGAGAAGCTTAGTCTAATCCATCTCCGCTACTTCCTTTATCCCATCATAAGTATACCTGTAAAAACCTTCTTCATTTTTTTTCGCAGCATTTAGCATCGCTTTCGCAACCGTCTTGCCATGTATAGCCCTGTATTTTCGGAGTGAGCCAACAAATATTCCTGATAAGGTTTTCATTGATCCCTGGAGGATACTTTCGCCGGTACGCTTTTCCTTTCTCTCTCCCAGCAATTGGGATGGTTGCATAATATGTATTGAACGTAATTCGGTTTGGCGGATCGCATTTTCCAATTCGCCCTTTAGTTTCAGGTAAAATGTATTACTGTGATGATTAGCGCCGACTGCGGATACAAGAATAAATTTTTCACAGCCCAATTCCTTGCAGAGCCTTGCAGCTTTTAACGGGATATCAAAGTCAATTTGCCGGTAAAGACTATGATTGCCTTTTACATTTTTTTGAGTGGTGCCAATACAGGAAAAAACAGCATCACTTCCATCCAGCGCCAGCTTCAATGATTCTGTGTCTGAAAAGTCCACCAGTTTTACTTCCAGTTTTGGATGTTTTTTTTCATAAGGTCTCCGTACAATGACCCTGGCGATATCAAAATAATCGTCGGCCAATATTTCTTCTAATAGATAATTCCCGATCATTCCGGTAGCACCGATTATTGTAGCTATTTTTTCGCTCATGATTTTTGCAGTATACTTGCTCAATTTATGTCTATGCAATTTCAGGAAAATTTTTCGTTGAAGTCATATAATACATTTGGGATCGAAGCGGCGGCCAGGTATTTTGCCAGCTTTCATTCGCTGGAGGAACTACAGAATCTATTAACCTCGAACCCGTCATTGCGGGGAACGAAGCAAAAACCTCAAACCTCAAACCTTATACTGGGAGGCGGAAGCAATATTTTGTTTACGAAAGATTTTGACGGTGCTGTGTTGAAAAATGAGATCAATGGAATAGAAAAGATTTCCGAAGATGAAGAATTTGTTTACATAAAGTGCGGGGCAGGGGAGAACTGGCACCAGGTTGTTTTGCATTGTATTGAAAATAACTGGGGCGGCCTGGAAAACTTATCGCTGATCCCGGGATGCGTTGGGGCGTCACCCATGCAAAACATTGGGGCTTATGGGGCCGAGATCAAAGATGTATTTCATGAGTTAACAGCCTTTCACCTGCAGGAAAAAGGAAATTACCTATTCAAATTAAAAGATTGTGAGTTCGGCTACCGGGAGAGTGTATTTAAACGAAAATATAAGGATCAATTCGTCATTGCCGATGTTACTTACCGGCTGAGCAAAAAACCAACGATTAATACAAGCTATGGTGCCATCGAACAGGAACTGGCGAAGATGGGCGTTAATGAGGTTAATATAAAGAATGTTTCCCAGGCAGTGATCAATATTCGCTCCTCCAAATTACCTGATCCGAAAGAAATAGGTAATGCCGGCAGTTTTTTTAAGAATCCATCTGTTGCAAAAGAAAAATTCCTTGCACTCCAATCTGAATTTCCTTTAATTGTAGGATATGAAAACGCGGATGGCTCTGTGAAACTGGCTGCGGGATGGTTAATCGAGCAATGTGGCTGGAAGGGTTTCCGGGATGGTGATGCCGGCGTGCATGCAAGGCAGGCACTTGTTTTAGTCAACTATGATAATGCAAAAGGAAGTGAGATATATGCGTTAAGTGAAAAAATTGTTGATAGCGTAGTGAACAAATTTGGCGTGGTTCTGGAACGTGAAGTGAATATTATATAAAAGAATTTCAAAATGATAAAAATGTAACACAGCGGTCACTAAGAAAACACGAAGGACACAAAGCAGTATAAACTTCGTGTCCTTTGTGTAAGTTTGGAGTTCTTCGTGAACCCGATTAATTAAGCTTCCTCATCAAACTCCTCTTCATAATCTTTGCTATCGAAATTCATCATACTTCCCATCAGGTCTTTGAATTCGATCTTTGTTTCGAATATTTTTTTACTGATCAGTGAATAAGAAGCCAGGCCATGTAATACAAATTCCATCAGGAAAGCGGTTTCGGTATCATTGGCATTGCCAAAATATTTTCTTACCAGTGCATGCAGACCGTCTACCTGGTAAAGCAACACTGTTTTGTCTTTATCGCTTGTATTGAATGAAACATTCAGGTGATTGCCTTTATCAAACCAACTGATGATAGCCCGGTATGGATTATCATCTTCTTTGACTTGCTGCGAAGGTTTACCGGTTGCTTTTCGTTTCTTAAGCGTTTCGGGGTTAGGAAAATACTGTATGAACTGGGTGCGAATGGCTTTATCCACCAAATTCATGGCTACCTGGTAGGGACCTTCTTGTTCTCCTTCGTAAACCAATTCAACTTTACCCGTTATTGCCGGGATAATGCCGGCAAGGTCGGCCACCCACACCTGTGTTTGTTTTTCATTATTGATAATGGCTCTGCGTTCGGCAGCACTAACTGCATTTTCAAATGCGGCAATAGTCAGCCTTGCACTTACGCCACTCTTTTTATCCACGAATTCGCTTCCTCTTGCTTCGAAAGCTACTTGTTCGATCAATCGCTTTACAAGATCGCTCACTTTTACCTTGCTTTTTTGCTCGTCGCTGATCGTAGCTTCCTGTTCAGTAATTTCCAGGGCATGTTCCAGCGACTTGGGATAATGCGTCAGTATCTGGCTTTCGATTCTGTCTTTTAGTGGTGTTACAATCGCCCCCCTGTTAGTGTAATCTTCAGGGTTGGCTGTGAACACAAATAAAATATCAAGCGGTAATCGCAATTTAAATCCTCTTATTTGCACGTCACCTTCTTCTAAGATATTAAATAGCGCCACCTGTATCCGGGCTTGCAGGTCCGGCAGTTCATTAATCACAAAAATGCTGCGGTTACTTCTTGGGATGATGCCGTAGTGAATTACTTTTTCATCTGCGAAGCTTAGCTTCAGGTTTGCCGCCTTTATCGGATCGATATCGCCAATAAGATCCGCTACGCTTACATCTGGTGTCGCCAGTTTTTCACCATAACGTTCGCTTCGGTGTATCCAGTGAATAGGCGTGTCATCTCCGTAAGTCGCAATTTGTTCCTGTGAAAATTTTGACACCGGATTGATGGGGTCATCATTGATCTCACTACCGGCAATGCTTGGTACATATTCGTCCAATAGCTGGGTCATTTGACGGGCCATTCTTGTTTTAGCTTGTCCACGTAAGCCCAGGAATAAAATGTTATGCTTACTCAGCAAAGCTCTTTCCACATCGGGAATCACGCTGTCCTCGTAACCGACAATTCCGTCAAACGTAGTTTCCTGTCTCTGCAGTTTTGCAATCAGGTTTTGTCTTATTTCTTCCTTGATACTTTTTGGGCGATAGCCGCTTTTTTTTAATTCGCCAAGTGTTTTTATTTTATTTATATCCATAGTCTGAACCAAGATTTGGGTGGATTTATTGATTAATAGGAAAATTGTGAGTGGTAAACTTTTGATTTTCCAGTCTTTTAAACTGCAGACTGATGCTTCCAAAATTTATCAGGAGACCAATTTGCATGTTGTATGCTTCAAGGTAATTTTTGGCCTGGGCAAGATGTACGTTTTCCAGGCTAATGACGGCTTTTAATTCAACCATTATTTTTCCTTCCACAAAAAAATCAACTCTTCTTTCTCCAATTTGCCGTCCTTTGTAAAATACCGGCATATTCATTTCTCTTTCAAAATGCAGCACGGCTTCCTGCATTTCTATTTCTAAGGCTCTTTGGTAAATGACTTCCTGAAATCCATTTCCCAAAGCTGCATGAACCTTCATTGACGAACCAATGATCTTTTCTGTTATTTCTTTAAACTTATAATCCGCCATTCTTCTCCTTTTAATCTTTTAAATCTCCCCAAATCATGGTTCCGACTAATACACCGTTTTCCTTTTGCCGCTTTCAAAATCTTTAAATATAAAGGCTCCCAACTTATCCAATGATGCGAAATAGGCCTTGCCATGATTCATTTCGGTGAACTCCTGGACAAAGCGTTGCAAATAGGGATCCGTTGCAATCATAAATGTAGTGATCGGGATCTTAAGTTTTTTGCATTGTGCAGCCAGGTTCATGCAACGGTTCACTACTTTCCTGTCAAGGCCAAAACTATTTTTATAATAACGTTTCCCGATCTTCAGGCAAGTAGGCTTACCATCAGTGATCATGAAAATTTGTTTATTGGGATTTTTCCTTCTGCGCAAAATGTCCATTGCCAGTTCCAACCCGGCAACGGTATTAGTATGATAAGGGCCTACCTGCAGGTAGGGAAGATCTTTTACTTCGATAGGCCAGGCATCGTTTCCGAATACGACTATGTCCAGTGTGTCCTTGGGATATTTTGTTTGTATCAGCTCACTTAATGCCATCGCCACTTTTTTGGCCGGGGTGATCCTGTCTTCTCCGTACAGGATCATAGAGTGTGAAATGTCGATCATCAGCACAGTCGAAGTCTGTGCTTTAAAGTCGGTTTCCCTGATGCTCAGGTCATCTTCCTGTAAACGAAAACTATCCAGGCCGTGATTGATCTGTGCATTACGAATAGACTCTGTAAAATCAATTTGTTCAATCATATCGCCGAACTGGAACTGCCTGGTCTCCGGATTTTGTTCATCACCCTGACCGGGTTTGAAGCTATGGTGATCTCCCTGTTTGGTCTTCTTCAACTTACCAAATATTTCTTCCAGGCTTCTTTTGCGGATGCCTTGTTCTGTCTTTGGGGTGATCCTGATCTCGCCACGCTGGTTATCTTCCGTGATGTATCCTTTTTCTTTTAGCTCATCTAAAAAATCTCCTATGCCATATTCGTTGTCCGTGAGCTCATATTTGTTGTTTAATTCATTGAGCCATTGCAAGGCTTCGCTCACATCTCCACTGGTATAGGTAAGCAATTGCATGAAAAGATCCAGCAATTGATCAAAGCGGGTCTTGCCGTCTTCATTCGGATCAAACCTGGTAAAATGAAAACCTCTCATGTTTGGTAATTTGATTTTTTTCCTGCGTGAAGCCGGAATTAAAAATGAAATAATGATTAATACCGTCGACCCATACAATTTACGATAATAATGCCAGCTTGTTTTTTGAGCGGTCTTTGACAGCTTTGAAAACGTGGGCAGTGCTTACTATAGCAAACGGAATGAAATACTTATAAAACGGGAATGTTTATAAGTTATAACAAAATTTGTTAGCGATAGTTTTCAAAATCTTTGCGGCTGAATGTGCCCGCTGAAATATGATCGCCTGATGGCATGTCGTAATTGACATACCGAATCCCTTTCAGTTCTGTAAGGCTATAAGTGGTGGAGGCCATATAAGCCTGCGCTCCTGCGCTTCCCATTTGCTGGCCAAGATATTTGCTGTCAGGTATAGCAACATATAAAGTGTCGTTGGAAGTTTTTACGAAAACAAGTTTTACATTTTCCCAGGCTGCATTCAGATCATTGATCAGGCTGGCAGCCGTGAGTGTATCGGCATTTACTGTGCGTTGCTGTTTCAGATAAAACTGGTTTTTCACGGTGTCATAATCTGAAACCCAGAGTAACCTGTCCGGTGCTGATGCCGGCGTTTCTTCCGCTACGATTACGGTATCTGATGGAATTTCTTTTTCAGAACCTTCATTATTACAGGCTATCAGGAAGACAATACCTGTATATAATAAAATGTTTCGCATAGGCTAAGCTAGTAAACAAGGCGCAAACTGCCGGTATCAGCTTCAGTAAGGAAAGTTAAAAACCCGAACGATCAATGACCCTCAAAAATAAATCCCGCTCACCGGCGGGATTTATTCTCAAATGATAACAATCTTATTTTTATTTGGTACTGTCTTTCCCGGTTGCACTATCTTTTGCGGTATTGATAATAGTGCCGCCACTTTCGTTAGGCGTTTGCGTTTGTCCCTGGGTAGCGTATTTTTTTTCTATCGCATCCAGTGCTAACAACATTGCTTCATTGAAATAGACTTCAGTTCCTTCCAGTGTACCACCAAACAATTCCGGCCGGTTGTTCTTAAGGTAATCGTAGTACTTTTTCTGTTGTTCCAAATCTTTGCGCATCGCTGTTCGCACTTTTTCGGCCAGGTCAGTTTTGCCAGCCTTGTAAGCAGATTCAAGATATAATAAACCTGTTTGATTATGACTGCTGAAACGGCTTACCATTGCATAAGGCAGATTGTCGGTATCAATTCCTTTTTCAACCCTGTCCAATAACTTCTGCGCTTCATCTTTCTTGCCCTCGTCAGCCAGGTTACCGGCAGCTTCGGCGTACACTGCACGGATGTTTAATAAATGACGACGGTTTTCTTCATCGAAATAAACACCTTTTTTGTCTGCATTGCCAAAACCAAATTTCTCCATCAGGTTTTTGTACATCACCATGTCATTATTATCCCGCACCTGCGAGCCGCCTAATTGCATTTGACGAAGAGATTGCTCCAAAGCCCAGTTTCCTTGCGGGAATTTATTCCTGATCGGCACGAGGCGATAAGACAATCCATCCTTACGGAGGTATTGCGAAAAACCAAGCTCGCCATATGGAGAAGTGAAATAAATTGGCCTGTTCCATTTATTGGCCGCAATGATATTTAACACCATTAAATCACTGCGTGAAAGCCCGGCATCCAATTTATTTTTTGGTATTTCAAAAATCATCGGTGATACGATGCTGTCTTCTGGGTTTACTGTTTTATTGGCCCTTACAACGGCAGCATCCACCGGAACGCCCAACCGGGATACAGGGAACACGGACTCACCAACATCCCTGCCGGTTTCAGGATCAAGAGCTTTTCGGCCTAACTCCTGTTTCATGATACTGTACAAATCATAGAAAGTGGCTTGATCACCTTTGGCACGATAACGAACATATTCGCGGTTGTGTCCTTCGATTTGCTCGGGTGTCCAGATGACATCAACAGAATCTGCATCATTTACTTTACGACGGAGTTGGTTGATATACCAGTCGATGCCTAGCAGGCTTGTATTAATGATGCGGATATCCGGACGCACATTTTCCACTTCCTGCGCATACCATAGGGGATAAGTATCGTTATCGCCAAATGTGAAGATGATTGCATTAGGCGCACAGCTTTCCAGGTAATCTTTGGCCAAATCCGGGGCCAGCAATTTACTGCTGCGATCGTGGTCATCCCATTCCTGCTGGGCCATGATTAAGGGGACAAAAAGACAAAGAATAGACGTGGATATATTCGCCATATTCCAATTGCTGCCACCCGATGAAATGGCCCTGACGAGATAGGTTATGCCCATCATCAATACTGCGTACAATGCTGTAATAAAAATGCAGGTCAGTAAAGTAGTGCTGAATGATCCGCGCAATGCACTCATTAATATTATAAAGAACGTCAGCGCAGAACCATACACCAACATATTCTGAAAAGTTATTTTATCTGCTTTTTCTCTTGCCAATCTTACCAAAGCAACAACCGCCAATCCTATCCAGATGGCAAAAGCATAGAAGGAACCTACATAGGCGTAGTCACGTTCCCTCGGCTGGTTGCCGGGTTGATTGAGATACAGCACAACGGCAATACCTGTAAAGAAGAATAACAAGAAGCTAACAATCCAGTCTTTCCTGTTTTTCAGGTATTGATATACACAACCAATTATGCCCAGGATAAATGGCAGCATATAAAGCTTGTTATGTGCTTTGTTGTTTTTAATGCTATCAGGCATTTGAGATTGGTCGCCCAGGCGTTTATTGTCAATAAAAGAAATACCGCTGATCCAGTTACCATCTCTCACACTTCCCATTCCCTGGATATCATTTTGTTTGCCGGCAAAATTCCACATGAAATAACGCCAATACATCAATCCATTTTGGTAAGTAAAGAACCATTCCAGGTTGTCGGCATAAGTTGGCGCCTCAAATTTCCCCGTTTGCTGATCCTGTCCCAGTCCCAGCCATTGCGCATAGAAATAGGCATGGTTTTGATCATTGCTTGGATCCCATACACGGGGGAATAATTGTTTGTCCGAACTTTCATAATCATATTCACGGGCAGGGCCAACAGGGATATAACTGTCGGTTCCTTTTACATATTTCATTTCGCCTTCTTTGATCACCGGGTAGCCGGAATCATCTCTGGCAACTTCGGCGGCAAAATGAGGACCATATACCAACGGCGCACTACCATATTGTTCACGGCTCAGGTAGTAAACAAGATTGATAGGATTATCGACATTGTTCATATCGATGGCTGGATTGGCGTTAGAGCGAATGAGAGCCGTGAAATAAACAAAATAACCCAGCATCATAAAAGCATAACACCACAAACTCAATTTCAACACCCGCAAGCCGCCGGGTTTAAGAAAATAGCCAACGGTAGCTGCTGCGGCGGCCAGCAATAAGAACTTGGCGAACTTGGCGCCACCTGAGCCCGTAGCCATAAAAAATGGAAGAGCCGATAATCCGAGGAACAGGATAAAAAATATGATCACCTTATTCTTGACGGTTTTTTCGGTAAACGTCAACGCCCATGCAATCACAGCAGCCAGGGCAATAAAATAAATTGCGAAACCCGAGAAGAAGGGAAGTTTAAATGAATTGACGAAGAATACATCAAATAAACCGGCAGCTTTCATCGAATATTGAATGACACCCACCATCACCAGGCCCGTGATCACACAACCAATCAGGAAAGCGTAAATAGCGCTTTTAGTAGTGGCCTTATAGCGGCGGTAATAATAGATCATTACAATGGCAGGAATGGTCAACAGGTTCAACAAGTGAACACCAATCGACAGGCCCATCATGAAAAAAAGGAAAATGATCCAGCGGTCAGATCTTGCTTTCGCATGCAAATCATTTCCGGCATGTTCATCAGCATGCTCCCATTTCAGCATGGCCCAAAAAACAATAGCCGTAAAGAAGGAAGACAAAGCGTATACCTCACCCTCTACAGCACTGTACCAAAATGAATCGCTGAAAGTATAAGCTAATGCACCTACCACACCGGCAGCCATGGTAGTAAATAATTGCTGGCTGCTCAATGCCTCACCAACACCTACAAACATTTTGCGGGCAAAGTGAGTAATACTCCAGAAAAGAAATAATATAGTGGCGGCGCTGGCCAGGGCACTCATGAAATTCACCGCATTGGCGGCTGTCATTGGATTATCGCCAAACAAAATGATGAAAAAGCGACCAAGCAATACGAAAACGGGTGCGCCGGGAGGGTGGGGAAGCTGCATTTTGGCTGCGCTGGCAACGAATTCACCGCAATCCCACAAACTGCCTCTTGCTTCACGGGTCAGCATGTAGGTAGCCATTGCAACAAGAAACACGGCCCATCCGGTAAGATTATTAACTTTTCTAAAGTTCATAAGAGTTTTGATTTTTATTCTTTCGTCATCCCCGGGCAAGGCGAGGGATTGAAGGAGGCAAAAATAGGGGGAAAAAGGTTAAAAGAGGTTTAACAAGTTCAAGAGGTTCAAAAGGTTTAAGAGGTTGGGGAAATCTGAAAACGTCCTTCCTAACTTATTAAACCTTTTAAACTTTTTAAACTACTGGAACTATTCAAAGAATACCCTCACAGTCTGGTAAAAAAGCTGGTTTTGCAATATTCCGTCTGCCTTGCTGGCTTTCTCTGAAAAACCTTTCAAACCAAAGAGACCCGCGGCATTTCCCTTGTTGATGGCGATCTCCAGGTAGCCGGCACTGTTAAAGAGGGCCAGTTTTTCACCTGGATGAACGTCCGCATAGGATTCGCTGATGCGGTCGATCACTTCGTCTCTTTTAAAAACAATGCGGAAACTTCTTCCTTTGCGCTGCTGTTCAAATTGCTCACGGGTGATGTTGACGATGACGTTTTCAAAATTGTCGATAAAGATGATCTGCCCTTCGATCCAATTGTTGTCGAGCAGGGGTCTCAAATGATTTTTTTCGATATAGTTAATATCGGGAGTTCCGATGTTGACTATCGATTCGCCCTGTGCCAACTGGTTGATCACTTTTCCCATGATACCGGCGCAGTAGGTCGTATTTTTATTGGCCGCTTTTTCCAGCGGAATACCCATGATCATTTCCGGTTTTTCTTCGAGGATCATATTTAGCAGCCCGTTGTCAGCACATAAATAATATTGATTGTTGTGAAAGGCCAGCAATAGCTGTTCTGGTTTTTTCTCAAAAAGGTTTACTAAAATGATATGATAGGTGTAGTCCGGAAAATTTTTAAATGCACTGCGACAGATATAGGCGGTTTGCGGATAATTGAAAGGAGCAATGCTATGAGAGATGTCGACAATAGTAAAACCCGGGTCTATTTGCAATAGCTGTGCCTTTATTGCAGCTACGAGGTAATCCTGGTGACCGATATCAGAAGTAAGCGTAAGTAAAGGCATGATTGTGTAGTCGGGAGTTCGGAGTTGGTAGTCAGGACAAACCAAAGATCGGGCTGGACAAAAGACTCCCGACTCGGGGCTTCCGACTTATTTTACAAGTTCTCCGTTTTTAAAGAAAAATTTATAGGTTAATATATCAGCTAATTTGGGAAAAAATTTATTCAGAAAAACTGTTTGCTTGCCCTGGAAGGTCATGACCAGCGAACGTTTCTTTTTACTCACGGCTGATAAAATTCTTTTCGCACAATCGTCCGCACTCATCAGCTTTCCTTCGTCCAGCGGTGTATCGCCATGCGACTGGGCATCTTTATTCAATGCTGCATTGCGGATGTTCGAAGTAGTAAAGCCCGGGCTGACCCACATGACATGTACACCGTCATGCAACAATTCTGTTTTGATCGCTTCTAACCAGCCTTGCAGTGCATATTTGCTGGCTGAGTAAGCACTCCGGCCCGGTAAACCCCTGTATCCGGCTATCGATGAAATGCCAACGATAATTCCTTTTTTTTCAATAATGGAATTCAACGCATATTTGGTACAATAGACAGCACCGAAGAAATTTATATCCATTACTTTTCTCGTCACTTCCGTTGAAGCGTCTTTCAGTAAGGCTCTCATTGAAATGCCTGCATTATTAATCAGCACATCAATGCCGCCAAATACTTTGATGGTAGTTTCGATAAAACGGCGGCAATCATTTTCGCTACTGACGTCCGCAACCATCGTATGTAAAAAAGAGGATGGATAACTGGATTGCAGCCGGTATAATTTATCATGATCCCTGCCACAAGTTGCCACTTTGGCGCCTGATTGCAAAAGCTCGTCAACCAAGGCCTTTCCAATACCATCTGTTCCACCCGTCACTACAACGACCTTATCTTTAAAAAAGGAAAACATATCCACGTTGAATTTGCGGCAAACCTACTTCAAATTTTTAGTATAGTGAGTATTAAGACATTAAAAAAGCCCAGGCCATGTCAAGCTTAAGAAGCGGACCCTTGGGAGCAAACAAGGATGGCATACAGGAGTGGTAAGATCGTGGGTATCCGGTTTTTCTTTTGATTCCTCTGCACAGGCGTTAGAGAGCAGTGAACCTCCAATCTTATGATAAAGGAAAATAGACATAAAAATCAGCGCCTTTCCCTAATTCACTTTCAGCCCTGATAAACCCATGATGGTTTTCCATAATTTTTTTGCAAAGAGCCAGGCCAATTCCGGTACCTGAATATTCATGCCTTCCATGAAGACGCTGAAAAAGAAAAAATATTTTCTTTTCATATTGAGGTTCAAACCCCAATCCATTATCTGAAAAAAGAATTTGCAAATAGCGACCGTCGCTGACATATTCCGGGATTTCTTTCATTTCCTCCTGGGTACATATGGCGGATGAAATTTTTATCAGGGGCTCGTTAGCTGAAAACTTCAGGGCATTGCTAATCAGGTTGGCGAACAATTGGTTGATCTGGACGGGAATAGCCTTAATTGTTGGCAGTGGTTCGCTTTGTATTACAGCTTTTTTTTCCTGGATAACCAGTTCAAAATCGATGCAGATATCGCTCAGTACCCGATTGAGATCAACTTCCATAAATTCTTCAGTGAGTGACAAGCGGCTGTAATCTAAAATGGAATTAATTTGGTCACTCATTCTTTTGGCACAAGAGTTTATTTTTTCAAAATACATTTTAACGAAGTCCTCATTCCCCAGGTTCCTTTCAATTAGATCTGTGAACGTTCTTATTTTGCGGAGGGGCTCTTGTAAATCATGAGAAGCGATGTAGGCAAATTGTTCCAGCTCTTTGTTCCGGTTCTCCAGCTCCCGGAGATATTCCTGCATTTTATTTTCAGCCTGTTTTTTTTCCGTCAAATCGCGGGTGACCTTTGAAAACCCTATAATAGTTCCATCCTTATTGTGCAGTGCTGTTATAACTATACTTCCCCAAAAGGTAGACCCATCTTTGCGGACCCGTAAGCCTTCATGAGTAGCCCTTCCTTCTTTAATCGCAGTGGCTATTAGCTTTTCGGGAAGGCCGCTTTCCCGGTCTGCGGGCAAATAAAAAATCCTGAAATTTTTCCCTATGATTTCCTCTGCGGAATAGCCTTTGATTTTTTCCGCACCTTTATTCCAATTCTGAATATCTCCCCGTTCATTTAATAATATAATTGCATAATCCTGGACTTCTTCGATCATCTTATGATACTTCTCTTCGTTTTTCCGCAGTGCTTCATTGCTTAACCGCAATTCGTCCGTAAAACTCTTCGCCTGATCGTCTGCTATTTTTCTTTCTGTCAGGTCCCGGGTGACCTTGGAATAGCCCATGATTTCTCCATTGGCCGTATGCAATGCTGTTAGGGTAATACTTCCCCAGAATTTTGTTCCGTTTTTACGCAAACGCCAGCCTTCATGACTTGCCTTTCCCAGATCAGTCGCTTTTTTCAATAATTTTTCAGGCAGATTGGTTACACGATCTTCCGGCAAATAGAATATTCTAAAATGCTTGCCCACTATTTCGGATTCTGTATAGCCCTTTATTTTTTCAGCCCCTTTATTCCAGTTTTGAATAATACCATCCCGGCTTAGAAGAATGATGGCGTAGTCTTCCATTTCATCTATCATCTTGTGGTATATGTCTATCACTTCGGATTTTATACCGGTTTCAAAAAGGACGGGGGTGTGGCTTTTATTACTCATTTCAGATTATCCTTTCAAGATATATTTAATGCTTCAATTTGCAAGCCAAAACTGGCTGGCTTTTTCAGGAAATGGCTGGCCCCAGGTTCTTCGCAATACTTAACGATGTGTTCCCGAAGGAAGTTGAAAACATGATCACCTGGGTATCTTTCAAATGAACCATTTTTTTTGATCACTGGCAAGTACCCGGGACCATTCATTTTTGGTTTCCTGGCATAAATATGTGTTTAGAAGTGACCTCGTCCATCAATCAAAACTATCCATTAATCGGCCAGCTATATTGGTAACCGACTTGCTTATGTAAACATGCCGGATGCATCACAGATATTAAATAATAAAATGGCAATCACGGTTAAATGTGGGTTCATTCTAAACCCGCCGCTTATTTCCTTTCAAATACCAGTAATAATACCCAACCCCCAGGCCGGCTTGCTGGCGAAAAGAGATAGCAGAATATCTTTTTCATGAAAGGCCCCATCGGGTACAATATGCGATGCATGGGAGGGTGAGGCATGCTGCAAATGCATGGCAAAATAACTTATGATTATGATAATTTTTCAAATTCCGCATGAAGGGAAAGTTTGTTAATTGCATTGTATAGTTATTATGACCCCGGGTACGAACTGCAGTATCTCAGAAACCAAAACGGTCATGCTGGTTTTGATAAAATCGAAAAACGATTGCTTTATGAAAAAAAGAGTTTTCTTAACGGACCGCCGTCCTGGTAAGGTCCAATGCATCATGTATCTGCTTTTTTCAATGTTTCTTTTTTTGGTGTTTTGTTTTCAGGGGTTGGCACAAACGAGCCGGATCACGGGTGTCGTCCGGGATGCAAAAGGCATCCCTCTTGGAGGAGTAAGTGTAAATCTGAAAGGCTCCGGTGCAGGCAATGTAACGGACGACAAAGGCGAATTCTCATTAGAAGTACCGCGTACAACAGGTACATTGGTTTTCTCATTTGTGGGATATGCTGAGAAGGAAGAAGCTATCAAAGGAAGAAGCAAAATCGATGTGAATCTTGTATCCAGTATTGCAAACCTGGATGAGGTGATAGTGATTGGCTATGCCACCCAGAAAAAACGTGATGTAACCGGCGCCATCAGCTCCATATCAGCAAAAAATATTGAAGAGAAACAGCCTGTCTCAGTTTTCGATGCTATCCAGGGAGCAGCGCCGGGAGTACGGGTTATGAGTGAGTCAGGAGCGCCGGGCGAAGAAGCTGATATTACCATACGTGGGTTATCTACTTTGTCTGATGCTGGTGTAAGGCCATTGTATATTGTTGACGGAGTTCCGCTGAAGAATATCAATAACATTAATCCCAAAGACATACAGTCGATGGAAATCCTGAAAGATGCTGCTTCGGCGGCTATCTACGGTTCCCGTTCTGCCAATGGTGTAATTATCATTACTACGAAACGCGGAGCCGAAGGAAAGCCACAGATCAATGTAGATTATTTGAGAAGTTATAGCAAACTGTCGAATAGGATTTCACAGGCCAATCGCCTGCAAAGGCAGATGTTTGACCGCAGAGGCAATTTAGGACTTGATCCAAAGCCGGATGATTCAACTTCCTTTTCCAGGAACTCGGATAATGATTACCAGGCGCTGATCACCCAGGTTGCTGTCCGTGAACAGGTAGATGCAAGTATAAGAGGCGGCAGCAAGCAATTAAATTTTTATAATAGTTTGCAATATTTAAATGAAGAAGGAATTGTTATCAACAGTTATAATAAACGGTTTACACTTCGTACGAATGTAGAGTATTCGCCTTCCAAAAGAATAACTATGTTGACCCGTCTCAACTTTAGTTATCAAACTAAAAATAATATCAATGAGGGAAATGTAATTCAGCAGTCCTTGCAGCGGCCGCCGGGGATGGCCCTTTATTTTCCTAATGGTGAATATATTTATTTTAATGGTGGGCGCAGAAACCCGTTGGCAGAAGCATACTTGCGAAAAGATATTTCGAAAATTTATAAAGGCGTGCTTTACCAGGGAATTGATTTTAAAATTTTCAACCCGCTTACTGTCCACGTTGATGGATCTGCGGATATAGAATTGCTGAAACGATCTGTATTCGCTTCCCGGTTTCTCAGTAGCAGCAACCCTCCGATAAGCGAAGGCAGGGATGTTACTGAAATTCCGATAAGACTGCAGGGAAATGCTTATTTAAGTTATAAGCAAACTTTTAAAGATGTACACAATATAACCGCATTGGCGGGAATGAATTACGAAAAAAACAGGAAGGATGATGCAAATCTTGAGGGAAGATTTTTTGTAACAGAAGTCGTAACTACGCTTAACGCAGCAGGTCAATATACACTGAGCAACTTGTATTCACGGGGAGGTGCGTCCACGTTGCTTGGCTTTTATGGAAGGTTGGGATATGATTACGAAGGCAAATATTTACTGAATGCTACAGTAAGAAGAGATGGATCTTCTGTGTTTGGTCCGAATGATCGTTGGGGAACCTTTCCTTCTGTTTCCATAGGATGGAGATTTAGCGATGAAAGTTTTATGGATAGGTTGAAAGGAGTGCTAACGGATGGAAAGATCCGTGCAAGCTGGGGTGTTACAGGCAACCAGGAGATAGGCGATTATGACGCCATACAGCAGTTTGTCTTCGGACCCTATATTTATAATGGAGTAAGCGGGGTACGTACCAACCCAAGAATGGGAAATAACTTACTTAAATGGGAAGAGACAACGCAAAGCAATATAGGGCTGGACCTTACTTTTCTTAATGGAAGAATAAGTTTTATAGGAGATTATTATGTTAAGGAAACCAGCGATCTTTTGTATGATGATCCGCTTCCGTTAGAAAGCGGGTTCCCTGAAAAAGTACGGATCAATGCGGGTTCCATTCAAAACAAAGGACTGGAATTAATGATCACGGCATATCCTGTCCGTACAAAAAATCTTAGCTGGCAAACTTCTGTGAACTGGTCGATGGTGAGAAATAAAATTACCAGTCTTCCCAGCGATTACATCGATGATATATGGAGCGTAGAAGAAGGTAAAGAAGCCGGTAACTTTATTGGCTATAAATACCTGGGAATTTATGAATATGATGAATCCAACGCTTATACGGGAGATTATAAGACAAGATTAATTCCGCAATTTCAAAAAGATGCGCAGGGAAATATAGTAATTGAGAAAAACATGAAACCTGTTTTGACAGGTTATACATTGCCGGATGGTACGCCTTATACAGGTACTGTTAAGCAATTAACGGCTGCAGGTGTTGTTTTAAAAGGCGGAGATGTTATCTGGGACAATCGTCCGGATTCAAAAGGAATTCTTAATGGAGACATAGGAAATGAAGACAGGCAATTTTTAGGACATGGACAACCAAGATGGAGTCTTGGATGGAGTAATAGTGTAACGTATAAGAACTTTGCATTTTCATTTAACTTATACGGAAACATTGGTGGTAAGGTATACAATGATAATAGAAGAAATTTAGCTTCTTTCTCTAATAGCAACACAACACCGGATGCCTATTTTATAGAAAATATGTGGAAATATCCGGGACAAATCACAGATACTTACAGGGGGGGTGACAGAGCCGCTGATAACATGCGTCGCGGCGGCAGTCAGTATTTAGAAAATGGTTCATTTGTCCGTTTGCAGAGTGTACGGCTGAGTTATTTGCTTCCTGAAAAACTGAGTAAAAAAGCCGCTATGCGAAGCCTGGGTATCTATGTATATGGAACTAACCTCTTAACATGGACGGAGTACACTGGTTTTGATCCGGAAGTAGGTCAACGAAGTGTTATAAAGCCCGGTGATGATCCGGGAAGATATCCCCGCAGACGGGAAATAGGAATGGGACTTAATATATCATTTTAATTAAACTATTTATGAAAATAAAACTTGCTGCAATACTATTGGGCTTCACAGGGATGATTGTTGGTATTGGTTGTGACAAAGCACTTGATGAAACTCCTATATCTACTATTGCACCTGACAAATTCTGGAAAGATAAAAATGATGCCATTAACTGGGTGGCGGGCATCTATAATTCACTGCAATCAACTTTAAGAACAAACTGGTTCGACTGGGGTGAAGTTCGTTCTGACAATGTAAGGGTAGGTGGTACAGGAAACGCACAGCTCACTATGATCACGAATACATTGTCTGCGAATGATGCGGATATAAATGGCACTACCCGCTGGACAGATATGTATACAACCATATCTCTTTGTAATTATGCGATAAAATATTTGCCTCCAATGATTGATCAGAACCTGGATGGAGGCCCATCTGTATACCGGGAGCTATTAGGTCAATGTTATGCAATACGGGCACTCATGTATTTTTATGGACTTCGGGTATGGGGCAAATTGCCTATTCATACCATACCCATTGAATCAATCAGTCAGCCCAACGAGTTACCGCGGTCTCCTATAGCTGATGTAAAGCGGCGCATAATGGAGGATATTACTGAATCGCTGAAGACGATCGGAAATTCTACTTCTCTTAAATATAATATTCAAAAAGCTGCTGTATACGCCTTGAAGACCGACGTGCATATGTGGTTCCAGGAATATGACGAAGCATTGGCTGCTTCACAAAGTTGTATCACTGAAAGTAAGTGTAAATGGGTAACCTCAATAACAGACTGGAAAAAAATTTTCCTCGAGCCGCTGACGTCTACCGAAACAATATTTAATCTTTATTGGTCAAGCGTTGAAAGAGGGAATGGTGTAGGTGTTTGCCAAAAACTGGGATCAAGTTCCAATACTAACCAGTATGAGATAGTAACTCCTATCTGGCAGGAATTGAAAGACAGAGTTGATCCGGTAACCGGCACCTCTATTGATGGACGCTATTGGGCTCTTTGGGATACGCTTACCTATAATAATCCAACTACCTATGATGATGCGGTAGTTCAGCTGGGAAAATTTTATCCATGGAAGCCTAACGCTCCTTTGGGTACCGGCTTTGTGTTGGAAGGAAATAATGACTGCAGTGCGAAGCTTCCTATTTATCGCTTTGCGGATGTTATGTTGCTCAGGGCCGAAGCATTGAATCGGAAGGGAGATCATCAGCAGGCGTTGGATATTGTAAATGCGGTAAGAAGCCGCGTTGGATATACCGTGCAGGCCTTGCTGACCGATTACACGGGTGATATCATGACAGAAATTGAGCGTACTATTCTCAAAGAACGGCAACTTGAATTGCTGGGAGAAGGAAAAAGGTGGTTTGATATGTGCCGGATAGGAACGATATACAATTACACTTCAGGGTATGAATATCTCCGGGAAATTATGAATCCAATATTAGCTACACGGTCAGGTGCTATTCTCTACGAAGGTGAAAATATGGGAAGGATACTCTATCCGATCAATTCTGATGTAATTAAGGCTAATGCTAAATTAAGCGGCGATCAGAATCCTCCCTATGATGAGTAAGAGTTAAGAAAAGATAGCATCGATTCTACCTGGAAATGTAACCCAAAAACAACAAAAATTAAGACATGGAAAATAGTAAACAATTTATAGGGCTGGTGTTGGTTCTTTGCAGCCTTGTATTTTTTAGTTGTAAAAAATTGCAGGATGGCTATGATTACAATTCGTCTTTCTATGATACCGATTTAAAGATGAGTGTGATGGATTTTATGAAATCACGTCCTGATTTATTTTCAGGAATGATGGCTGCGATTGAATATGTTGACCAGGATCCTGCTTATAAAGATGTAAAAGAAATGTATTCCACTACGGGAAATACCTTTTTGCTATTGCACAATAATGCATTGACTAACCTGGAAGATGCCAATAGCTACTGGGTATTGAATAAGCTGATGGCCCCCGATCCTTACGATCCTACAAAAACGATAGCGCTGCGCGGATCCGACTGGTCGCAATATAACAGGGACACTATTGCCAATCTTTTAAGGTATCATGTGCTGAAAGGGACACAAACTTATAGTACGCTTAATTCCATTCCAAAATGGGTGGAAACTTTTGCCAGCAGTGCAGCCAACGATTCGGCTAAAGTATTTGTCTATCTCGAAAATGTACGTGAGGCCAATTTGAGATTGAATAATTATATAGGGATTCCTACTGTTTATAAAGGCACAACTGTAAACTGGACAAACATAGCTCCCCGCACGCCTGATCTGCATGCTACTAATGGTGTTGTACATGTTATGAACAGGTTTTTGTTTCAACCCACAAGAGAAGCAATCGATAAAAATTAATCAACCAATTCTAAAATTTTATGTGGAAAATATATAACCTTCTTTCCTTAGTTGCCCTGAGCGTTTTTACATTCTCCTGTAAAAAGGATATTGATGTAAAAATTGAAAGCCTGAATAAAGCCGGCCAGGAATTTTATTTTGGAGAAAAAGTTCCGGTATGGGCCTCCACCAATGGTGATAAGCAGGGGATATCTTATGAATGGACGGCTACAGGCGGCACCTTCGATGGCTTCAGAACGCAAAATTTATTTGAAAATTTGTGGATCGCTCCAAGCGTTGCCGGAGACTATACGATAACGGCCACTGCGAAAAATGATGGAAGTTCTTCATCAAAGTCTACCAGCATGAAAGTGACAAGGTATTATTTTGATGAATTTCAAAGCGCCTACACATTAAATGGTAATGGATGGAGTATCAGTAACGTCGACGCCAGCGGTCAGAAGCTGATAACGAATGTTGATCCGGCTAAATCAAGATTGGAGCTTACTGCCACATCAACAAGTGCTCCCAATATCCGCAGAACGCTTAACCTGGCTGCATTAAAAATACCCTTTTCAATCAGAACCAAATTAAGCTGGAAAAATTATTTCAGATCAGCATCGGCAATAACCATCAGCTTATTTTTTAATCAACCTTCCGATCCATCTATTCCCTACCTGCGGGAGATCAGGTGGGAAATTTGGCCCACTGAACCTGCTGCTACAAAAGATAATTACCAGGTAAGGTATGAAACATTTATTCCTGCAAGTAATACCTCAAAATTTAGTGCTGCTTCCAATACGGCCGCAACACTGCCACTTCCATTGCCGCTGATTGATCCGGTAAAAGGGAAAAGAGCTGACCTTGAAATGACGGACGGAACAATAAAAAATCTAAGTTTTTCTGTTGATGCAGGCAATGTGTTTCATGCGTATATAGACGGGCAGTTATGGTTTACAAGCAATGGTATCAAGGATTGGCTGGCTTATGCCAAAACTACTTATCCCGGTTTCCAGGATCCGGTTGCAAAAGAATTTAGGGTTGCATTTCCGGCAAAAGAATCCGGCAAGCCAGGCTCTACAATTGTTTTAAAAAGCGTTTATATCAACAACGACGGCGAAATTTTAAAATAATAGCGTTGGCAATCGGACTGGCAGGACTAAAAAATATTGATCAAAGCAGAAATAGTAAGCCAACGTTAAATGTTATTGCAACATCAATTGCAATAACATTTTTATTTAAAAAGTGTAATGTGGATGAAAGCTAAACAGATCTGTTCCATATTTTTTATAGGATGTTGTCAAATCTTATTCGCACAGCACAAAACAAAAGTTGATAACGTACCAACGGCATTTATAAATCTTTAGTTCATGATGAAAACCAAATTAGTATTTCTTATTGCGATCCATTTTGTTTTTTGTTCAGTTAATTCACAACAAGCAAAAGCTGATTTAAAGCTTTGGTACAATAAGCCTGCAACTGTATGGGAAGAAGCATTGCCGCTAGGTAACGGGAAAACAGGAGCAATGGTTTTTGGTGGTGTTACAAAAGAAAGATTTCAGTTAAATGATAACACACTATGGTCAGGTGCGCCAAATCCCGGTAATGCACCTGAAGGCCCATCTGTATTACCACAGATAAGGCACCAGGTTTTCGCAGGCAATTACGATGGCGCTGCTACTTTATGGAGAAAACTGCATGGGCCCTATTCTGCACGTTATCTTCCTATGGCTGATCTTTGGTTGAGTTTTCCGGTTAAGGATACTGTAACAAAAAATTATTATCGTGATCTTAATCTTGATAATGCAACGTCAGTTGTAAAATACACTATTGGCGGCACCACTTATCGGCGTGAAATATTTATCAGTCATCCGGATAAAATAATGGTAGTGAGGATAACTGCCGATAAAAGAGGCGCTATAAGTTTTAATACGGCTATTACAAGCAAATTAAAATATAAGACATCTGCTGTTGATAATAATTATTTAGTGTTGCGCGGAAAGGCTCCGAAGTTTGTAGCCAACCGGGAGGCCGAGCCACAACAGGTAGTATATGATGAAGATCCTAATGGCGAGGGAATGAATTTTGAAGTGCATGTAAAACTAATAATGGAAGGTGGTACCATCAAACAGCAAAATGATCAGTTGATCGTAACGGATGCAAATACAGTTACTATTTATTTGTCTGGGGCAACAAGTTTCAATGGTTTTAATAAATCACCCGGTAAAGAAGGTAAAGATCCATCTATAGAAGCTAAAGCGAATTTGCAAAAAGCAATTGCAAAGCCCTACGCCCAGTTAAGAAAAAACCATATTACGGATTATCAATCTTTGTTTCATCGTGTGTCGCTGGATTTGGGCGCCGATCCTTCACTGCTAAAATTACCAACGGATCAACGTCTACTGGCATTTACAAAAGGCCCGGGTGACAATCATCTTGCTATGTTGTATTACCAGTTTGGCCGTTATTTGATGATCGCTGGTTCAAGGCCGGGTTCACGGCCTACTAATCTGCAGGGTATCTGGAATGATCATGTACAACCGCCATGGGGCAGCAATTATACCACCAATATCAATACGGAAATGAACTACTGGCTGGCGGAGAATGCCAATCTTTCAGAATGTCATCAGCCTTTATTTGATTTCATGAAAGAACTGGCTGTAAACGGTGCGGTGACAGCAAAAACAAATTACAATATCAATGAAGGTTGGGTAACGCACCATAATTCCGACCTCTGGGCAAAAACATCACCCCCCGGCGGACAGGGATGGTATGATCCCAAAGCTATGCCACGCTGGAGTTGCTGGCCGATGGCTGCAGGCTGGTTCAGCACGCATGTCTGGGAACATTATTTATTTACCGGGGATCAGAAATTTTTAAGAGAAGAAGGATATCCTTTAATGAAAGGTGCTGCACAATTTCTTTTGCATTGGTTGATTGAGGATCCGAAATCAGGATATCTTGTCACCAACCCATCTACATCGCCGGAAAATACGATCAAGATAAAAGGAAAAGAATATCAATTGAGCATGGCAACTACGATGGATATGTCCATCATCCGTGAATTGTTTACAGCTGTTATCAAATCAGCTGATATTTTAAAGATTGATACAGCGTTTAAGAATAACCTGGTAAAAGCAAAAGAAAAATTATATCCTTATCATATCGGACAATAT
This sequence comes from Terrimonas pollutisoli, assembly GCF_029360765.1. Taxonomy (GTDB): domain Bacteria; phylum Bacteroidota; class Bacteroidia; order Chitinophagales; family Chitinophagaceae; genus Terrimonas_B; species Terrimonas_B pollutisoli. The sequence continues at coordinate 44,243 of NZ_JARKNA010000023.1, forward strand.
GGACAATTGCAGGAATGGTTCAATGATTGGGATGATCCGAATGATAAGCATCGTCATCTCTCGCATTTATTCGGATTGTATCCCGGGAGCCAGATTTCGGTAAGTACAACACCTGAACTGGCGGCGGCAGCCAAACAATCTTTGATTCATCGTGGCGATGTAAGTACAGGATGGTCTATGGCCTGGAAAATAAACTGGTGGGCAAGATTGCAGGATGGTGATCATGCCTATAAAATTTTAAGCGCCGCATTCGCTTACATTCACCCAACTGAAGTAAGGGAAACAATGGGTGGGGGTGGTACCTATCCGAATTTATTTGATGCACATCCGCCCTTCCAGATAGATGGGAACTTTGGCGCCACAGCAGGTATAACAGAGATGTTTCTGCAAAGCCATGAAGGTGAACTTTCTCTTTTGCCTGCTTTACCTGCTGTCTGGAAAAAAGGATCTATAAAAGGAATAAAAGCCCGCGGCAATTTTAAAGTTGATATTACCTGGGACAATGGAAAATTAAAACAGGCAAAAATAGTTTCAGGCAATGGGGGCAATTGTCGTTTACATTGTTTGCAGCCTGTGAAAGTAGTTGAAGTAAAAACAAGTACTGCGTCAGGAGTGAATCCGAATCCCTTGTTTACTGTGTATGGTGAACCGCCGTATAAAAAAAATGCGGATGCGAAGCTGGTTGAAGTAAATCAGTCAAAAGGATATACTATTGATTTTAAAACACAGAAAGGTAAATTATATACGATCGTTCCATTATAAAAAAATAGTTATGCAGTATAACAGGTTATTGATTTTTCTTTTTTTATGCTTAGCAAATTTCATTGTAAAAGGACAGGATTTGCAATGGACCGAAATTGCTTCAGGAATATGGAAAGGCGTTGTTGGAAAACCTGAAGCTTATGATTTGATAAAAGCATCCGGGGCTGCACCCAACAAGGAAGCATTAATAAAATTGGGTGCTGTTGCTTTTCCGCTTGCTCAAAATGATATTGTCGGAACGATCAGCGATGGAAAAACATTGTTGCGTTTCCCTTTGGAAAAAGAAGAACAACTTTATGGATTTGGATTGAATTTTCAAACCGTGCATCAAAGAGGAAAGATCTTGCAATTGCATATGGATCATTACGGTGGTAAGGACAACGGCCGTACCCATGCACCTGTTCCATTTTATGTTTCTTCAAAAGGATATGGTGTCTTCATCAATTCCGCACGATATATCAATGTATATGCCGGTTCAGGTGTAAGAAAAGACAGTAAGAATCCACCGGTAGAAAAAGACCGCAATACGGATAAAAGCTGGAGCTCACGTCCTTATTCCGATGCAGTAGAAATAGTAGTACCAGCCGCGGGAACAGAGGTATATGTATTTGCCGGGCCGACAACGCTTGATGCGGTGCGACGGTTTAATTTATTAAATGGTGGTGGTGTATTGCCACCCCGGTGGGGTTTAGGGTTTACTCAACGTGTCAAATCATTATTTACGGCGGATGAAGTAGAAAAAGAAGCGAATGATTTTGCGGAAAAGGGATACCCGTTAGATTTTATTGGTTTGGAGCCTGGTTGGCAAAGCAAAGCCTATCCTGGTACGTTTGAATGGGATAAAAACCGTTATCCGGAGCCCGCAGCGTTTGTAAAAAAAATGATGGATAAAAATATCCGCCTGAATTTGTGGATCAATCCTTATGTATCGAAGCAAGCTTCGTTTTATAAAAGCATTACACCTTATACCGGTTCGCATACCGTATGGGTTGGTGAAGTGCCCGACCTTACTATTGCCGAAGCAAGAAATATTTTCTTCGGGCAGTTGCAAAAAGACCAGGTTGATATTGGTATAAGCGGATACAAGATTGATGAAGTAGATGGTTATGATTATTACCTCTGGCCGGATGCAGCAACATTTCCGTCAGGAATAAGCGCTGAACAAATGCGGCAAACCTATGGAGTATTGGCCATGCGCTACAGTGCGGAAATGTATCATCAGCGTAATCAAAGGACATACGGATTGGTTCGTGCATCCAATGCAGGCGCTGTTTCTTTTCCTTATGTGGTTTACAATGATTATTATAATCATGAAGATTTTATTACTGCTCTTATCAATAGCGGATATGCCGGTGTATTATGGACACCTGAAGCAAGAGCATCCAAAACTGCTGAAGAATGGCTACGTCGGTTTCAAACAGTTATTTTTTCCCCGATGGCGATGATCAATGCATGGTCGAGCGGAACAAAACCCTGGTCATATCCGGAAGTAGCGGATCAGATAAAAGAACTCGCTTTATTGCGTATGCAGATGATGCCTTACTGGTATACTGAATTTGCTAAGTATCATTTTGAAGGTACTCCGCCGTTCAGAGGTATGTCTTTGGAAACAGGATTCAAACAGGAAGTAAGGAAAGAAGCCGGTAGCGACAACCTTGAAGAAAATCCTTATGCGGAAGCAACAAGTAAGGAAATCAAGGATCAATATATGGCCGGGGAGTATTTATTGGTTGCTCCTGTATTTACCGGACAAACGACAAGAAAAGTCGTGTTGCCAAAAGGCAAATGGTATGATTTCTATACAGGCGTTTATGCGGGAGATGGAGAAGTAATAACAGTTACACCGGGCCTGAATAAAATTCCTGTTTATGTAAAAGATGGTGCGATCATTCCAATGATGCCGCCTTTATTACATGCGCCAAAAACAGGAGAGAAAGTAGACCTTGAAATAAGACACTATGGTGAAAAGCCCGGAACGTATTTATTGTACGATGATGATGGGGAAACATTTAATTATGAAAAAGGAGAATACAGTTGGCGGGAAATAAAAACAGAGAAAGATAAAAAAGGAAAATGGAGGGGAACAATATCAGCGGCAGAAAAAGGAAAACCTAATACGATCGGTAAAGTAAGCTGGAAGTTCATGAACCCCAAGCCCCTAAAAGGGAGTAATTGAGTCAATATGAGAATCATTCTTTTTTTAATAAGCATCACGTTGAGTTCTTGTTCTGCCCAGAGAATGAGTAGTAAAACCAATTCATCTTTTAGTGATGTAGTAAAGGAAGTGCTTCGCAAGCAAATAATGGAAAAAGCTGCGTGGGCATTAGATCAACAACCTGTTACTGTTACAGCGCAAAGCTCGCCGCGGAGTGCAGGTGGAAAGCATGATTTTTTTTCAGAAGGAGATTACTGGTGGCCTAACCCTGTAAGTGTTGATAGTCCTTATATACAAAAAGACGGAATGACCAATCCGGATAATTTTGTGGCGCATCGCCATGCAATGATACGTTTGAGTCAAATCGTTGGTGCGTTGGCCTCCGCTTATAAATTAACCGGGGATGAAAAATATGTACAGCATGCGTTAAAGCATTGTTTAGCATGGTTTGCTGACAAAGAAACCATGATGAATCCAAACCTCTTGTATGCTCAGGCGATTAAAGGCCGTTTCACCGGCAGAGGCATTGGTATTATCGATACGATCCATTTTATAGAAGTAGTGCAGGGTTTGCTCGTTATGGAAAATGCGAAAGGGATTAATAAAGATGCATTAACAGCGATCAGGAGTTGGTTTGAACAATATCTGGAATGGTTGACAACACATAAGTATGGTAAGGATGAAATGAATGCGGAAAACAACCACGGTACTTGTTGGGTAATGCAGATAGCGGCATTTGCCAAATTCACCGGTAATCAACAGGTATTAAAATTTTGCAGCGACAGGTATAAAACTGTTTTACTACCCAATCAAATGGCCGTTGATGGCAGTTTCCCAAGAGAAATAAGAAGAACAAAGCCTTATGGTTATTCCATTTTCAATCTGGATGCCATGGCAATGGTTTGCCAGATAGTGTCGACAAAGGAAGATAATCTTTGGACTTATCAAACTGCTGATGGAAAATCAATTAAAAAAGGTATCGAATATCTGTATCCGTTTGTTGCGGATAAAAAGAAATGGCCGCATAAGCAGGATGTGATGTATTGGGAAAACTGGCCGGTAGCGCAACCTTTTTTAGTGTTTGGGGCCAATGCATTTAATAATAAACAATGGCTAAATACCTGGAAAGCTTTGGATCACGAACCGAAAGTGGAGGAGGTGATAAGGAATTTGCCGGTGAGGAATCTGTTGATCTGGATAAACTGAAGGGAACGCAGATGGTTATGATTTTTAAGGTAAACGCGGATAGTTATAATCAATGTCAACCATCATGATAATCAGCGTTCAAATGTGCCAGAAATGAAAAACAGGTAGTTTATTTTAGAATGGAAAAGCTGGAAGTGCAATTAATCTCTTTAGGTAAATAAATAACTGAAATGAATAAACAAATAATCGGAAGTATAATAGTAGTATGTACATGGATATGTGCCGGCTGTGCGCAGCATATCAAATTGACAAAAGTATTTGCTGATGCGGAAAAACAAACCGAAGTAATGTTGCAGGAAATTCCGAAAGCAACTACTACCAGCGACGACCAGTTTTCACCCAGGACATTGCATAATGGCGGCCAGCTAAGATTGGTAGCTTCCCGTGACTGGACCAGCGGTTTCTTTCCCGGCGTACTTTGGTTGCTGAATGAATATACAGGTAAGCAAGCGTGGAAATCGCAGGCGCAGGCATTTACCGCTAAAATGGAAAGAGAAAAAGCGAATGGCTTTACACATGATATGGGATTTAAGATTTATTGCAGTTACGGAACAGGATACCATTTAACGAATGATCCCGCTTATCGTGAAATTATTATTCAATCCGCGAAGACATTAATCACACGCTTTCGTCCTGTTACGGGAACTATCCGTTCATGGGATCATAGTACGGATAAATGGGCCTTCCCGGTGATCATTGATAATATGATGAATCTTGAATTATTATTCGTTGCTACACAACTTACAGGGGATTCATCTTTTTATAAAGTGGCGGTAACACATGCGAACACAACGATGAAAAATCATTTTCGTCCGGATAATAGTTCTTATCATGTAATAGAATACGATACACTGACAGGTAAAGTAGTAAAAAAGAATACGCACCAGGGTTATGCGCATGAATCAGCCTGGAGTCGCGGGCAGGCCTGGGGTTTGTATGGTTATACCATGTGTTACCGGTTTACAAGAGATGTAAAATATTTAGAGCAGGCGGAGAAGGTCGCGGCATTTATGCTGAATCATCCCAACATGCCAAAGGATTTTGTTCCTTACTGGGATTATAATGCGCCCAATATTCCCAACGAAGAAAGAGATGCGTCCGCTGCAGCGGTACTGGCTTCCGGATTGTATGAGCTAAGCCTGTACAGCAAAAATTCAAAGTATTATAGAGCGACAGCTAGGAAAATTGTGGAGTCATTGACAAATAATTATCGTTCAGCAGTTGGGGAAAATAAAGGATTTATTCTTTTGCATAGTACCGGCTCTAAACCGGGTAAAAGTGAGGTGGATGTACCGTTAAGCTATGCGGATTATTATTACCTGGAAGCCTTGCTGCGTTCTAAAAAGTTGAAGGAGAAGAAAAGTTTGTTTTAGTATGTAGTTGGGAACACAGGTAACTATTAAAAATAAGAGAGCATGAAAAAATATTTAATAGGCATTTTGCTTACCGTTTTTTTTATTCCGGGAAAACTTTTGGCAAGAACGATTACCGTATCGTCGATCACCGAGCTTCAAGAGGCGATCAATAATGCAAGGCCGGGAGATAATATTTTTCTGAAAAGCGGAGTATATGCCACCACTGCTGACATTGTCATTAACAAAACGGGAACAAAATCCCAGCCGATAACAATCGCTACGCAGGATGCTGGCAATACCGAAATCACAGGAAGCGGTGGGTTTAGTCTGGTAAGCCCGGCGGCTTATATTATTATCCGTGGGTTTAAATTTACCCATGCTGCCGGAAGAGCAAGATTAAATACAGGCACAAGCTTTTGCGAGTGGACGCATAATGTTTTTGAAACACCCGGAACCGGCGATTATCTCACTGTTGCAGGCAGCGATCATCAAATTGATTTTAATACGTTTCAGAATAAAGATTCATTGGGAAAATTTATTGCTATAAAAGGCACGGGCAGCCAGATAGCGGAAAGGCTCCGGATACATCATAACTATTTCAGAAAGCATAGGAACCAGGGCGGCCGTAATGGCGCCGAAGCCTTGCAATTTGGATTAAGCGGTTTTAGCCTTTCATCCGGCAACAGCATTGTAGAGTATAATTTATTTGAAGATTGCGCCGGTGAAAACGAATTAATTTCCGTGAAAGCATCCAAAGTAACACTGCGGTATAATACCATTCGTAATTGTCCGGCTCAATTCACCCTGCGGCATGGTAATTTCAACGAGGTATATGGTAATTATTTTAATAATACGCCAGGCCTTCGCATCTTTGGCGATGACCATATCATTCACAGCAATTACTTTGAAAACTGTAGTATTGCTATCAATATTGGTAATGGCGGCGCTGAGGTAGCAGATGGAGCACCGCTTACTTCGCATGATCGTCCTGATCGTGTATTGATTGCTTTTAATACATTGATCAATAATAAAACCAATATCGTACAAACTGCCAGAAACAATGGTTTGGGTTCTACGTTTATTACGGTTGCCAATAACATTGTACAAGGGGGGGATGCTGCCGCAAGTATTGTCGGCCCTGCTTCCAATCATTTATGGGAGGGTAATATCATTTTTAATATAAATGGCGCCGGCGATATGCCCGCAGGAACTTACAAAATAACAGACCCGAAATTAATAAAGGATGCATCCGGAGCATTTCACCTGCAAAAGAATAGCCCCGCTATCAATGCTGTAAGAAAGGAATATCCGGCTATTCAAACAGATATGGATGGGCAAGCGAGAAAATCAAAATTGGATATCGGTGCGGATGAATTTTCCAATGAAACAATAAAGACAAGAATATTAAATCCCCCGGATGTGGGAGCGGAAAGGTGAGCCGTCAGTCAAATAGCGGACAACCCTGACAGGCAGCTCTTCGTCAAGCTCAGGGCGGTTGCCAAAATAGATGAATAGAAAGCGAGTTATCGGGAAAAAAACGGCGACAATAATTGGTTAATTGCAGCTATTAACCGTACTGATTTCTTTATTCAACGAGCTTATTTAAACATATGAAATGAGCCATAAAAATTTTCGGGTAATTTATACCAACTGCGATGAAAATTTTTATGGCGAATTACATGTGACCCAAAAGCATTAAAAATTAACACATGAAAAAAGTCTTTTCTATAATTGTATTGTGTAGTTATTCTCTTCTTCAATTGAACGCACAAACCAGTGCAAAGGATGACCGGATGGAATGGTGGCGGGAAGCCCGGCTGGGTATGTTTATTCATTGGGGGGTGTACGCCGTTCCTGCGGGAACTTATAAAGGACAAAAGATCAACCGCATTGGTGAATGGATCATGAACCGGGGAAAAATTCCGGTGACAGAATATCAGCAATTCGCTAAAGATTTCAATCCTGTCAAATATGATCCCGATGCATGGGTAAGAATGGCGAAAGATGCCGGCATGAAATACATTGTGATCACTTCCAAACACCATGATGGATTTGCTTTATTTGATTCCAAAGCCAGTGAATGGGATATAGCAGATGCTACGCCTTATAAAAAAGATCTGCTGAAGCCATTGGCGGAAGCTTGTCGTAAGCATGGAATCAAACTTGGGTTTTATTATTCACATGCGCAGGACTGGAACAATCCCGGTGGGGCTGCTGCACGCAAAGTAGCGAGTGAAGGATGGGCGAATCCTGACTCAGCGAAAATTGATGCGTATACAGAAGCGCATAGCGGGCATTGGGATCCGGCGCAAACGACAAAAACAATGGCGCAATATATTGATGAAGTAGCCGTACCGCAGGTAAAGGAACTACTGACCAACTACGGTGATGTAGCTGTTCTTTGGTGGGATACACCAACCGGTATGACAGATGAGTATGCCGAAAAATTAAATGCGCTATTAAAAATGCAACCCAATATTATCACTAATGATCGGTTGAAACGGCCCAATTATCCCGGTGATTACAAAACGCCTGAACAAAGAATACCTGACCTTAGCGAACTGGATGGAAAGGATTGGGAAACCTGCATGACGATGAATGAAACATGGGGATATAAAAGTTATGCGCATAACTGGAAAAGCCTAAAAACACTTATTCAAAATACAGTTGATATTGCTTCAAAAGGTGGTAATTATTTATTGAATGTAGGGCCGAAGGCAGATGGAACTATTCCGCAGGAAAGCATCGATTTGTTGAAAGGCATGGGGCAATGGATGAAAGTAAATGGTGAATCTATTTATGGTACAAAGGCAAGTCCGCTCGGATTATACCCCTGGGGCCGTTGCACTAAAAAAGAAAAAGGCGATAACACCATACTTTATTTTTCTGTGTTTGAATGGCCAAAGGATAGTAAGCTTTCTATATCGGGGTTGAAAAATGAAATCATCAGCGCCAAATTGATGGCCAACAACGCAACATTGAAAACAGAAACAACTAATGATGGTCTTGTGATCAATCTGCCGGGAAATGCATTGGATCCGAATGCAACTGTCATTAAAGTTGAAGTAAAGGGAATAGTAACAGGTGGATTAATAAAGCCAAAAGACAAAATGAAAGCAGGTGAACTGGACTGATCAATCCTAATTTTTTAAAATGATTTCGTATAAAAAAATAGTACTCTCATTTGCAGCCATTACGGGTTGTTTTGCCTTGCATGCAAAAGATGTAAATATAAAAGATCACGGAGCAGTAGGCGATGGGAAAACAATGAATACGGTCTTTTTGCAAAAAGCGATTGAAGAATGCAATGCAAGCGGAGGCGGTAAAGTTATTTTTCCGGAAGGAATTTACCTGTCCGGTACTATTGCCATGAAAGATAATGTGACCTTGCATTTTGAGAAAGGATCCCGTTTGATGGGAAGCACAAACATTGAAGATTATAGGAATCTTGACCCTTTTACCGAAGGCCTTGGCATTGATGTTGGGTGGGCATTATTGGTAGCTATTGATCTTAAAAATATTGGAATTGAAGGGGAAGGTGCCATTGATGGGCAAGGCTCCAAACTGAAAGCGGAACATATATTAAAAGATACAAGACCGGAAGGGCAGCGCTGGGGGCGCCGTCCTTTTTTAGTGAGGATTGTCAGGTGTAATGGTGTTACTGTTAAAGATGTGACATTGAATTATGCAGCAGCATGGACATCACATTATTTTCAATCCAGGAATATTCAAATTGAAAATGTAAAGATTGTAAGTGTGGGTGTAGCGCACAACGATGGTATTGGTATTGACGGCTGCCAGGATGTTCGTATCAGAAATTGTGATGTAGTAAGCGGTGATGATGCATTGGTTTTTAAAACAACATCGAGTAAAATGACCTGCAAGAATATTGTGGTCAGCGGTATGCGATTAAAGAGCCACCAGGCAGGTATAAAGATGGGGACTGAATCCATGGCGGCTTTTGAAGATATTATAATATCCGATTGCCATATTTACGATACAAGAAACGGCGGGATCAAATTATTTTCTGTTGATGGGGCTCATTTGCGCAATGTAGAAATTTCAAGCATTACCATGTCTGAAGTAAGAACACCCATGATCTTTCGGTTGGGCTCAAGATTGAATGTGTTCCGTAAAGGACAGGATACAAAACAACCAACAGGGGTATTTGAAAATGTAGTCATCAGAAATGTAAAAGCAAAAGCTGCGGACACTGCACAGTTACAACCGCCTACCGGTATTCTGATCACCGGTGTACCGGGTCATTATATTACCAATCTTACGTTGGAAAATATTGAAATAGATCTTTTTGGGACGGGAACTGCTGAAGATTCAAGACATGTGGTACCGGAAGCGATTGATCAATATCCGGAAGTAAAAACATTTGGCCCTGTTATACCTTCTTATGGTGTATGGGCAAGGCACGTAAAAGGGTTGAAGTTGAAAAATGTAAACTTTCGTTTGAAAAATAATGATCTGCGTCCTGCTTTTATTTGTGAGGATGGAAAGGATATTGAAATTTCAAACTGGGATATACCTGCTACCAGTGGCGCTCAATCAATCATCCGTTTAGAAGATGTAGAAGGAGCAGTTATCAATAGTAATAAGATAAAAGGGACCGCAGCTGCTTTTGTAAGAGTTGAAGGAACAAGTAGCAAAACAGTGAAGTTGCTGAAAAACCAAACTCCTGGCATCAAAAAGAAAATTGAAACAGTGGCTGCAGTAAAACGTGAGGTTGGAGCAGCTGATTAAGAATAACCTATCAAAGTGCGAAGAACAAGAAGTTATTCCCAATTGTATGAACGATCAGGTAAGCAAACTTTAACAAATATTGGCTATAAATTGAGCGATTTAAGTGAATCATAATATGCACAAAACCGATTGTAATATGCGACGCATTTTTGTAAAACCACTCTTAATAATGTCTCTTACTTTGTTGAGACCATGTATTGATTTTGCCCAATCAAAAAATGAAAGTTCAGATCTCAAGACCTGGCCCAAGGGGACATCACCCCGGGAAATAGGTATAAGAGTAGCGGAACGTTTTATTGCAACTCCGCATACAAATTTCAACAGGCCTACGCCACCCAGGGTGATCACCTATCCTGAAACATGCACATGGTATGGCGCATTGACATTTGCAAAAGAAACAGGGAATAAAAAATTAACACAACAGTTGGCCCAACGATTTGAACCATTATTGGGTAGCCGCGATACATTGATCCCGGTACCTGATCATGTGGACTATACAGTGTTTGGTTCGGTGCCGCTTGAGCTGTATATGCAAACCAAAGACGAAAAATATCTAAAACTCGGTAAGCATATTGCCGATAAACAATGGGGTCCGCCTGAAGGCTCAAGGGTAAAGCCCGAATCGTGGTATTATTATAATAAAGGAATGACCTGGCAAACAAGAATGTGGATCGACGATATGTTTATGATCACAGCGGTACAATCGCAGGCTTACCGGGCAACAAAAGATACGGCTTATATTAATCGTGCGGCGAGAGAAATGGTCTTATATCTTGACTCATTGCAACAACCCAACGGGCTTTTTTATCATGCACCGGATGTTCCTTTCTTCTGGGCAAGAGGTGACGGGTGGATGGCCGTAGGTATGAGTGAACTGTTGCGGTCTTTACCCAAAAATAATCCTGATCGTCCACGTATTATGAAAGGATATAAAATGATGATGGCGACACTGCTTAAGCACCAGGCTGAAGATGGTATGTGGCGTCAATTGATCGATGATCCTGCATCGTGGAAAGAAACTTCCAGCACCGGTATGTTCACCTTCGCTTTTATCACCGGTGTAAAAGAAGGCTGGCTGGATAAAAAAACATATGCACCCGCTGCACGTAAGGCATGGATGACGCTTATTACCTACCTCAACGACAAAGCGGAAATCAGCGAAGTATGTGAAGGAACCAACAAGAAAAATGACCGGCAATATTATCTTGATCGCAAAAGGAATGTAGGCGATCTGCATGGACAGGCGCCGGTATTGTGGTGCGCAACAGCATTGCTGAGAAAATAATAACCGGTGGTTATCTTTTACGTGGATAAAAGCAACACATCATTCTCATATTTTTCAATCAGAACATAAAGCAGGGACTTTTGCCGTGCCAAACCAGTTTAAATAATTGGCAAACTATTCAGCTATTTTGGCAAAGCTTTCCGTGTGTTCCAATTTGCCGGAACATTACATCAAGGATTTAATGTGAAGCATGGTGCCAATAATAATTGTGGCCGGAATTCTCATTTTAAATCAGCCTGTGTTCTCACGAAACAGTTGATTTTGGGAATACGGTAACGATTGCGTAGAAAGAGGGATGGTATTTGATGATGATGGTATATTTTACGTTTGCTTAAATCAATTGAGGGTTTATAGTCAGCCGTTTTAAAAATGGTTGAAAAGCATTCAGCAATTACAAGCTGACTCTAAATATTCAGTGATTAAGCTGTATTTACCATTCATCTAATAACTAAAACTGCTTGCCATGCTTCGAAAACCCCTACAAGGGATAGTGCTGCTTAAAAGCGCTTCCTTAGTTTTTTCCCTTCTTTTTTTCAGTTCAATTGTATTTGCTCAAAGTATATCTGTCGGGGGCAAAGTATTATCATCTAAGGAAAGCGGTCCTTTGGCCGGCGTATCTGTTACCATAAAGGGCTCACCTGAGGGTACTACCACTGATGATAAAGGCAATTTTCAAATTTCTGTTCCCGGCAGTACCGCTATACTGGTATTTAGTTACCAGGGTTATTTGTCGCAGGAAGTTACTGTGGCAAACCGTACCTCTTTTACCATCGGGTTGGAAGAGAATATTAAAAAACTGGATGAAGTGATAGTAGTGGGTTATGGGCAACAAAAGAGAAGAGACATTACCGGCGCTATATCTTCTGTAGCTTCTAATGCTCTTAGGGAAGTGCCGGTAAATAGCCCCGGACAGGCATTGCAGGGCCGTGTGGCTGGTTTATATGCAGTAACTCAAGGCTATAGTCCGGGCGCCGATGTTACCATACGTATCCGTGGTAACCGTTCTTTTTCTGCCGGCAACGACCCGCTGTATGTAGTGGACGGTATTCCTATATCCGGTGGCCTGAATGATATAAACCCCAATGATATTGAATCAATGGAAGTATTGAAGGATGCATCGGCAACAGCTATCTATGGTTCCAGGGGCGCTAACGGTGTAATCCTTATTACTACCCGGCGTGGCAAAACAGGGGTGCCAATAGTTACTTACGATGCGTATATAGGTGTGGTAAAAACTCTTGGAACGGCAGATATTTTCAATGGCGCGGAATTCGCAGAGTATAAAAGAGAATCACGCCGTACCAGTGGTAAGTATAAAGATTCCAATAAGGATTCGTCCGACAAGGCATTGTTTGAACCGGTTGAACTAAAATCAATAGAGCTGGGCCGATATACCGATTACCAGGATTTAATGCTGGAAGACGGTGTTCAGCAAAGCCACCAGCTTGGTGTATATGGGGGCGGGGAACAAACAAAATATGGTATCAGCATTGGTTACTTTAACGATAAAGGCGTTGTGCCGGTACAAGATTTTACCCGCTATACTTTGCGCCTGAATATAGACCAGCAGATTGGTAAAAGAATAAAGGTTGGATCTTCCATTTTAGGCACATATAGCACCAGGAACGGAGCCAACCTGAACCCTATTGATGATGCCCTTGCCGAAAACCCATTGGGAGTACCTTATGATTCTGCAGGCAATCTTATTTTTCTGCCTACCACGGATGGCCTTCGTACCAACCCGCTTTCAGAATTAGTAGAAGGAGCACAGGTTGATAAAAATAAACGCTTCCGGTTATTTGCCTCGTTATATGGTGAAATAGAAATATTGAAAGGCCTTAAGTACCGGATAAACTTTGGCCCGGATATAATACAAAACCGGAATGGGAGATATATCGGCAAATTTACCAATGACCGGCGTGGCGGCGACGCTACTGCCAGCACCTCCGAAGATTTTGTTTTTGCCTACACACTGGAAAACATTATTACCTATAACAAAATATTCAACAGAAAACATGCACTCAATTTTACAGGTTTGTATGGTGTGCAAACCCGGGAACAGGAGGGTACAAACAATGGCGTACAGAATGTACCTATCCAGGATATGCAGTATTACAACCTCGGCGCAGCGCCGATCATAACAGGCGTAGGTAGTTTTTTTGAAAAATGGACCATCCTGTCTTATATGGCCCGTATCAATTATGTGTTCAATGATAAATACCTGCTTACTGTTACCGGCAGGTCTGATGGGTCTTCACGATTTGCCTCCGGTCAGAAATGGGGTTTCTTTCCATCTGTAGCGATTGGCTGGAATATGGCGAATGAAAATTTTCTTTCCAATAGCAATATAATAAGCAACCTGAAACTACGGGCCAGTTATGGGGAAACTGCCAATACAGGCATCAATCCTTATCAAACATTAGGAGGCCTGGGCCGAACAACTTACGCATTTGATAATACAGCGGCATACGGTTACCGTCCCGTTACCATTCCCAACCACAACCTGAAATGGGAGTCAACAGGCTCTTTCAACGCAGGTATTGATTTTGGTCTTTTTAATAACCGCATAACAGGATCTGTAGAAGTGTACCGGCAAAATACCCACGATTTATTAATGCAGCGGCAATTGCCCATTACTGGTGGTTATGGTAGTATTTTGGAAAATATAGGTTCTACCCGCAATACAGGATATGAAGTAACAATATCAACTGTCAACATAAAACATAAAAACACGGAAGGCGGATTTAGCTGGAGTACGGATTTGAATTTTTTCCAAAATAAAGAAGAGATCGTAGAATTGTTTGGCGGAAAAAAAGATGACATTGGAAATGGATGGTTTATCGGCCAGCCATTAAGTGTAATATATGATTATGAAAAAATTGGCATCTGGCAAACCGCAGAAAAAAATGCGGCACAACTGTTTTCCCAAAAGCCAGGGCAGATAAAAATTAAAGACCAAAACAGTGATGGTTTTATTAATGCAAGCGACCGTGTTATTTTAGGATCCAATGTCCCGAAATTTTCGGGCGGTATTACCAACCGCTTTTCGTATAAAGGATTCGATCTTGCCATATTTATATTTGCAAGGTTTGGTAATAAAATTACAAGTGGTTTTCACAATGGCGCCTGGATGCAATTGCAGGGCAGATACAATAATCTGAAGGTAGATTACTGGACAGAAACAAATCCTACTAATAATTATCCCCGTCCCGATGAAAATTCTGAAAGACCCATTTATAATTCAACCCTGCAATATTTTGACGGCTCGTTTATAAAAATCAGGAATATTAATATTGGATACAACCTGCCCGAACGTTTTGTAAATAAAATAGGGATAAAAGGTTTACGGTTTTATGCATCAGCACAGCAGCCATTGATTTTTGCTCCTTACAGGCAGAAAGAAAAAGGAATAGACCCGGAGTACCCCACCGCTAATACACCGGCTACCTCCATGTATTCCTTTGGTTTCAATGCAAAATTTTAATCGCAAAAAAAATGAAATGAGACATAAAATTTTTCGAGCTATTATATCAACAGCGACCTGCCTGCCGGCAGGCAGGTGAAAATTTTATATCGAATTCCATAGCCTGTACCGAAACATTTCGGGATGGCAGAAAAACAAAAAAATATACAAATGAAAAAGTTTTTAATTTATATCATACCCGCCCTTCTGTTTACCTCCTGCAACAAAATGCTGAAAGAAGAAGTGCATTCACAATCACCGCTGGAATACATGAAAACAGTAAATGGTTTTGAGGACGGAGTTAAGGCAGCCTACTCATCTCTCCGCAATTTTTATGCAACAGAAAGAGGAATGTCGCTTACTGTTTTTGGTACAGATACCTATACCATGGGGGCTGATGGCTCTTTCAAATTCGTAAACCAATATACCCCGGGATTGGATGCCCGGGTATCTATTATCAGGGAAATATGGAATGAATTTTATTTAGCCATCAACGCCTGTAATATGATTGTGGACATTGCCCCGGAAGTAGCAGGATTAGCGGAGAAAACAAAAAATATCCGGGTAGCCGAGGCTAAATTTTTACGGGCACATTACTTTTTTGTACTCGCCCAAATGTTTGGCCCTATCCCTTTGCCATTAAAAGGCAATACTGCTGTAACTACAGAAGCCAACCGTGAGTCATTGGATAAAGTATATCCGGCTATTATCGCCGACCTGGAAGCCGCACTTCCAAATTTAGAAGTAAAACCCACCGACTATGGACGGGCTACCAAAGCAGCAGCCGAACATTTATTGGCAAAAGTTTATCTTACCAAAGCCACCTCTGTTGCCAAACAGGCTACAGACTATGGCAATGCCTTACTGTACGCAAAAAATGTAATAACCAACTATACACATAAATTGCTGCCAGATTTTGCAAGGGTGTTTGAACAGGGCAGCGGTGAAAAAAATGATGAAGTTATCTGGGCGGTACAATACACCAATGATGTACGTACCAATAGCACGGGTAATAACGCCCATGTTTTTTTCCTGATGGAATATGATGTATTGCCGGGAATGCAAAGAGATGTGGCCAATGGCCGCCCTTTTAAACGTTTCAGGCCTACAAAATTCACATTGGATTCAATATTTAAAGACAGGGTTAATGATGCCCGGTACGAAAAAAGTTTTAAGCATGTATTTTATTCCAATAACGCAGCCACCATTCCAAAGGATGCCAGCGGAAATCCAAAGTACAGGGTAGGCGACACCTGTATCTGGCTGCCTGGTGTAGAATTACCTGCGGCCGAGATCAACAGCAAACCTTATGCGGTTTATCCGCCCAGTAAATACACGGCCAAAATCTACCCTTCACTGATTAAATTCCTCGATCCTTTGCGCCCCGACAGAACAACTTTTGAAGGCTCCCGTGACTATCTGGCTTTCCGCCTGGCCGAAACTTATTTGATTGCAGCAGAAGCTGCCATGTATAGCGGCGATAATGTAGCAGCGGCTGATTTTATTAATGCAGTACGATGGAGAGCTGCCCGGGTTACTCCAGATGCTGTGCTGAATGCTGCATACAGAACGGCAATGACAGCAACCCCGGATATGATGAGTATTGATTTCATCCTGGATGAAAGGGGCCGTGAATTATTAGGTGAGCAGGACAGATGGTTCGACCTGGTACGTACCGGCAAACTGATAGAGAGAGTAACTAAGTGGAACACGGATGCGGCGGCAAATATCAAAGACTTTCATGTGTTGCGGCCCATTCCGCAAGAACAGATTGACAGAACAACAAATGTTTTTCCGCAAAATACAGGGTACTGATTATTAAAATTTAAGAATAAAAAACCGATGGAAGGGGGCTTATTCCAAAGCCTCTTTCTATTTATAAAAACTAAAAACAGGTATTGATGAAAAGAAATATTTTATGTGCTGTTCTTTCTTTTTTCAGCACTGGTTTGTTGATGGCGCAATCACCCGAAAAAGGCTGGCATAATCTTTTTAATGGAAAAGATCTGACTGGCTGGAAAAGGCTTGGCGGTACTGCTGATTTCAGCATTGAAGATGGCGTTATTGTTGGACGGACCGTAATGAATTCAAGAAACACTTTCCTGGTTACTGAAAAGGAGTATGCAGATTTTATTCTTGAAGCAGATGTTTTTGTGGAAGATGAAGAAGGAAATGCAGGTTTGCAAACACGCAGCCATTTCAATCCTGATGCTTTTGACGGGCAGGGCCGTGTGTATGGCCGGCAATGTGAAATAGATCCAACGCCCCGCAGGTGGACCGGAGGTATTTATGATGAAGGAAGACGGGAATGGCTTTATCCCATGCAATTGAATGCCCGTGCACAACATGCTTACAGGAAAGGGGAGTACAATCATTTTAGAATAGAATGCGTCGGCAATGAAATGAAGACATGGGTGAATGGAATGGCAACCGCTTATGTGGTGGATACAATAGATGCAAAAGGGTTTATAGGATTACAGGTACATGGCATTAAAACAGCCGACCATGCAGGAAAAAAAGTTTGTTACAAAAATGTCCGTATCAAAACAACGGGCCTGGTACCAACCCCGTTTCCTTCCAATGTGTATGTTTCTAATTTTGCTGTTAACAGTTTAACAGCTTATGAAAAGAAAGATGGCTGGCATTTGCTATTTGACGGAAAAACAAACAAGGGATGGAAAAGTGCAAAAGGCAAAGTGTTTCCGGAAAAAGGATGGGTGATTGATAACGGAGTTCTCTCCGTGACCGGTGCAGAAGGTAAGGAGGCAACAAACGGCGGCGATATTGTTACCACCGGACAGTTTGCTGCATTTGACTTATCTTTTGAATTTAAACTTACTCCCGGCGCTAACAGCGGCATAAAATATTTTGTTACGCTGGCCGAAGCAAGCAGCGGTTCAGCGATAGGATTAGAGTACCAGGTATTGGATGATACGTTGCACCCTGATGCCAAATTGGGCCGTGATGGTAACCGCACATTGGCATCTTTGTACGATTTGATAAAAGCGGAAAAGCAAAAAAGATTTTTACGGCCAATTGGTCAATGGAATTTCGGAAGAGTTATCGTTTATCCAAACGATAAAGTGGAACATTATCTTAACGGCGTAAAGGTTTTAGAATATATACGGAGTTCAAAAGCATACAAAGACCTTGTTGCTATCAGTAAGTATGTAGTTTGGAAAAATTTTGGCGAAGCGCCGAAAGGTCATATCCTGCTACAGGATCACGGCGATGCTGTTTCGTACAGGAGTATTAAAATAAAAGAGCTGAAATAGAGAATGTGGAAATGTGAAAATTAAAAGAGTTTGCTGAAGAGAAGCATAAGATAGGCCGATAAAAATGGAATAAATGTTCAATGTTCAATTTTCAACGATCAATGATCAATTGTCTTGCTTTTAGAAGAGTCTTTGTCCCCTACCCGGAGGAGCAAGCCATCCGAACACAGCCCTTACTCTTTGGAGAGGCAGATAAGATAGATGCTCTTCGAAAGTGATGAGTAGAGGGCCTCATCCCGACCTTCTCCCAAGGAGAAGGCCATCCATTCACAGCCCTCGCTTTTCGGAGTGGCTGAAAGAAATAGTGCTCTCCGAAAATGGAGAGTAGAGAACTGAAGTTGATGTGGTAGATGTATTGTTTGGATTTGCAATGTAGCGCCGTCCCTTCTCCTTGGGAGAAGGGAAAGAGGGAAGAGGCCGAGTAGCGAACGGAACGATGAAGTGTGCGACGCAAGGAACGATGAGCAGAATTACTAAAGCTGGAAACATAAATTTTTTTAAAGTAAATAAATCATCATGTCAAATTCACGCAGAAATTTTATTAAACAGTCGGCAAAAGCCTCTGCTGCCGTTTATGCAGCTGCTATGGGTTTCAGTGCAAAAAGCTATGCCAATATCATCGGCGCTAATGATCGTGTAAGAGTTGGTGTCGTAGGTTTTTCCGACCGGCATAAGAGTTCGCATATGCCTTGTTTTATGAATCACTACAAGGAATTGAATTTTGATTTAGTCGCCGTATCAGATATATGGAAAAAACGAAGGGAAGAAGGCGCGGCCGCCTGGAAAGAAAAAATGGGACATGATATTGCTATCTGTCGCAACAATGAAGAGATGTATGATAAAAAATTAGTGGATGCTGTATTTATCGGCACGGCTGATTTTCAACATGCATTGCATGCAACAGAAGCAGTGAAAGCGGGTTGTGATGCATACGTAGAAAAGCCATTTGCAGAAACAATGGAAGATAACCGGGCCGCATTGAAAGCGATCAGGGCAACGGATAGAATTATACAAATAGGATCGCAAAGAAGAAGCGGCGCAAATTATCATGCGGCGAATGAATTTATACGTTCAGGAAAGTTTGGCCCTGTCACGATGGTTGAACTAACATGGAACGTGAATCAACCGGGTCGCTGGCGCAGACCTGCATTGCTCAGTCAATTAAAAGAAGAAGATACGGATTGGAAACGTTTTTTAATGAACCGGCCCAATGATTCATTTGATGTAAGAAAATATTTAGAGTATCGTTTGTTCTGGCCTTATTCATCCGGTTTACCGGGGCAATGGATGAGTCACCAGATAGATACCGTTCATTGGTTCAGTGGGTATAATCACCCCAGATCTGTAGTAGCTAACGGGGGAATATACATGTGGAAAGACGGAAGAAAGAATTGGGATACGATCACCGCTGTGTTTGATTATGGCCCTGCGAATGATCCATCAACCGGTTTCCAGGTTACATTTGGTTCACGCATGCACAACGGCGATGAAAAGCCGGCGGAGATCTATTATTCCAATGGTGGTGAATTAAACCTGAACACGAATATGGTTTCATCAAAGGGTGGTTTGACAAAAAGATTTGCGGATGATATGAGTATGCAACCCAATTTATTAAAGGAGCAAACTTTATCCGCTACGGAAGCAGTGATTGCTTCTGCCAATACAGGCGGCGATAAACTTACTTCAAACCATGTTCGCAACTGGATGGAATGTATCCGCAGCCGCAAACAAACGAATGCACCGGTTGAAGCAGGATATAGTCATTCCATTGCTACCATCATGACGAATGCCGCGGCACACACAGGAGCTAAAGTGACATTTGATGAAAAAACGCAGGAAGTAATGGCGAATGGTAAAGTTTTTAAGTATTAATATGCAATAAGCAACCAGCAATGGGCAATATGCAATGTTCAATGTTTCAATATTTAATGTTCAATGCTCAACAGTCAATGTTCAATTCCTTATTATGCGTAAACTATTTTTGATCGCTATCTTATCAGGATTATCTTTCGCTGCTCTTTCCCAGACAAAAGGGTTTGAAATAACCGAGAGACCGGATAAGAAACAGGTTGATATTTTATATAACAATAAACTACTTACCGCTTATTGTTATTACGATTCCAGCAGGAAGCCTTTTCTTTTCCCTGTCAATACGGTAGATGGAATTACAGTTACAAGGGGCTATCCTTTTCATCCTGTGGCGGGTGAAAGAACCGATCATCCGCATCATACCGGTATTTGGTTGAACTATGAATCGGTAAACGGCCTTGACTTTTGGAACAATTCAACAGCTATCGCACCGGAAAAAAGAGGTCATTATGGCAGCATTGTTCATCAGAAAGTGATCAATAAAAAAACAGATGTTACTAACGCATCGCTTACTACCGCTGCCACATGGATACGACCTGATGGTAAAGTGTTATTGAGTGAGGAAACTGTTTTCAATTTCAGCGTACAGGGGAATAATTTTATCATTGACCGCAGTACTACATTGACGGCGGCGGATATACCTGTAGTTTTTAAAGACGTGAAGGATGGCATGTTTGCGATACGTGTGGCGAGAGAACTCGAGCTTCCATCGAAAGAGGCATCCAGCTATATTGATGACCAGGGAAATGTTACAAAGGTGCCGGCCTCTGGTAATAATGTTACCGGCATGTATTACAGCAGTAGCGGATTAAAAGGTGATTCGGTGTGGAGCAGTAAAGGACCATGGGCTATGCTCGCAGGGAAAAAGCAAGGAAAGGATATTACGATAGGTATCATCGATCATCCGACTAATGTCGGCTATCCTGCCTACTGGCATGCGAGAGGATATGGATTATTTTCCATTAATCCGCTGGGAAGAAAAATATTCAGCAATGGAAAAGAGGAACTTAATTTTTCATTGGCGCCGGGGAAATCAACAACTTTCAGGTACCGGGCAGTGATACATTCCGGCCCTGTGTTGACAAGCGACCAGATGAATAAGCTGGTTGATGAGTTTGCTAAAGAAAAATAAAGAAATAATATCCCGCAAAGATGCAAAGACCACAAAGGGATTTCTTCGTGGGCTTAGTGTCCTTGTGGGAAAATCTCTTAATATAGCATTCATAATATGATCAACATGAACAAGAAATATATTTTGTTGTCGATCCTGCCCGCTGTTTTTTTTGCCAGCAAATCAACTGCACAGGATTTTAAACCCTTGTTCAATGGAAAAGATATCAGCGGATGGCATACATTTTTAAAAACAAAAGGAAAAAGCAATGATCCTGATACCGTTTTTTCAGTGCAAGATGGATTATTAAAAATAACGGGAAAAGAATTTGGGTATATTGTCACAGAAAAATCGTTTGATAATTTTCATCTTGTTGTTGAATTTAAATGGGGAGAAAAAAAATATCCGCCCAGGGTAGATAAAGTGAGAGATAACGGCATTTGTTATTACGTGGTGCCTACCGATAGAGTATGGCCCCGATCTGTAGAGTGCCAGATACAGGAAGGCGACTGCGGTGATTTCTGGCTGATAGATAGTGTGACCGCCGTTGTAGATGGCGTACAGCAGGGTCCTACTAAAAACACCCGTGTGATAAAGAAAAAAGATAATGAAAAACCCAGCGGTGAATGGAACAGGGTAGAAGTGATAGCCAACAAAGGAAAATGTACACATATAGTCAATGGCGTTATTGTAAATGAAGCCACCGGCGCCAGTCTTCGCTCAGGAAGAATACTCATTCAATCGGAAGGAGCCGAAATTTATTACAGGAAGATTGACATAAAGGAACTGTAATCAACTTTTATAGAAGTAAATGCCAGGTTCGATAATTTCCCAAACAAAAGACTGCGATACAACTGCTACGCTTAGTGTTTGAACTAAACACATCAATACTTTGCTTTCTTCAGTATAGAAAAATTTCTGCTGCTAAAATTGTTGAACGTTTTGCTAATACCCTGAATCGTTCAGGCAGTAATTATTATTTACTTGCTATCATTATTATTCTGAACTGCAAATTCAGAATTGAGTAACGATATACAAGTTGTATGAAGAAAAATGAACACATAGGTTGTGTGACGGGATTTTTATTTTCTACACTTAGTGATATCCCCACTATCCATACGAGTCTCGTGCGGTTACTCCACCCGGTTGAAAACTACAGACCATTTAAAGGAGATCAATTCAAAAAAAACAATGCTTCTATCTTCTCAAATTAAAACTGCTATTATGAAATGCTGCTTTCATGCTGAAATTCAAACCGGGGCACACGCAAAAGTTTTGAAAAAAAACTTTCGTATGCTCATGTGTCTTTTTTTTAGTTGTTTGTTTTTTACAAACCTTATCTATGGACAATCGGAAAAAACAGTTACTGTTAAAGGTACGGTTACCAACCAGGGTGGCGAACCATTACAGGGTGTTACTGTTCAGTCTAAAACAGGTGGTAAAGCAACTACTACGCTGCAAGACGGTTCTTTTCAATTGGAGGTTCCTCAAAACAGCGTATTGACTGTTTCTTATGTTGGCTTTATCAGTAAAGACATTAAGGTAGGGACAACTGATCAATCAAATTTAGGATTGAACTTAATAGCCAATAAAAACGAGATGGAACAGGTAATAGTTGTTGGTTATGGAACAAGAAAAAAATCGGATGTAACCGGTGCAATTGTTTCTGTGAGTGAGCAAGCTATTAAAGATATACCTGCCGCTAATTTAGCGCAGGCGTTGCAGGGCCAGGGTGCTGGTATAGATATTCAAAAAAACGGCGGCAATAGTAAGCCGGGCGCAACACCTTCTATTTTAATAAGAGGATCAAGATCAATCAGCGCTACAAATGAACCGTTGATTGTTGTGGATGGAATTCCATTCAATGGAAATTTTAATGATCTCAACCAGGATGATGTATCATCAGTTGAAATATTGAAAGATGCTTCCGCTACGGCTATTTATGGTTCAAGAGGAGCAAACGGTGTTATACTTGTTAGCACCAAACGGGGCAGGCTGGGAAAGCCAGTGGTTACTTATAGCGGTTACGCAGGTGCATCAAAGATCCAGGATCAATTTCCTGTTATGAATACACAGGAGTTTTTTGAATTTAAAAAATGGGCGTTATATAATGGACGCTTCACTGGTAATAACCGAACCTACTCTGGTATTGATGACCCTGATCTGTTAACGGATGCCGGCAACTTTTCTCCTGAAGAGCTTGATGCGGTTAATAATGGCAGAAGTACCGACTGGCAGAAACTGATTTACCAAACGGGTCTTGTTACCAATCACCAGATAGGGTTTTCAGGTGGACATGATAAAACTCAGTACGCTGTGTCAGGCGGATATTTTAAAGAAACAGGGATCTATTTTGGGCAGGCTTTTGAACGGTTTACTTTAAAGGCCAGTGTAGATCAGCAACTGGGTAAGATAGTTAAGGTCGGCATCAGCTCATTAAATACCTATAGCATTACTGATGGGGAAGGCGCCAATCCGTTGGGGCAAGCATTAAGAGCAAGTCCGTTGGCATCACCGTATAATGCTGATGGAAGTTTGTTAAATAATTTTGTTCCGGGTAGTGCCAGCCAGGTATGGAACCCGTTAGCAAATTTTGTAGATGGCGCCAGTGTACAAAAAAGAAAAAGATTTGGAACTTTTACTACATTTTTTGCCGATGTGAATATTCTGAAGGGATTGAAATATCGCTTCAATACCGGTATTGAGATCAGGAATGATGTGTACGGAGAATTTTTTGCAAGCAAGACTACCAATAATCTTGGCGGCTTATCCACTTCTCAAAACCGAACTGGTTTCCGAACCAGTTATACACTGGAAAACATTCTGACTTATGATAGAACATTTAATAAACATAAAGTAAACGCTACTGGTTTATTCAGTATACAGGAAGATGAGTCGCAAAGCAATCAATTTCGCAACAATACAATCGCGGCGGATCTGTTGCAATATTTTAATCCAACGTATGGAGCGAATTTAGTTGGCGAGGGCGAATATGGGAAATGGGATATTCTTTCTTATATGGGCCGGCTAAACTATAGTTTTAACGATCGTTATTTATTAACGCTTGCTGTGCGGATTGATGGCTCTTCAAGATTAGCTCCGGGGAATAAGTATAATACGTTCCCATCTGCGGCTGTAGCATGGAACCTTAGCAAAGAATCTTTCCTGGAGAATAGCCATATTTTCTCCAATTTAAAATTGAGAGCAAGCTATGGCAGGGTAGGGAGTACTGCTATTGATCCGTACCAGACTTTGGGCGGGTTATCATCTTTGCCATATAATTACGGCGATGTCACCACCACCGGTGTTTACCTGAAAGCTGCTGCCAGTCGTAATCTCACCTGGGAATATACTTCTACTGCTAACCTGGGTGTTGATTTCGGTTTGCTCAATAACCGTATCTCCGGATCAATTGAAGTATACAAGCAGTCAACCGAATCTTTATTATTACCTAAAAATTTGCCTTCTACATCTGGTATTCCCGATCCTGTAACAGTTAATGTCGGCAAAACGGAAAATAAAGGAATCGAACTCCAGTTAAGCACCATTAATATACAAAGCAGGGGAAGAAATAGTTTTAGCTGGACCACCGATCTGAACTTCTTTATTAATCGCGGTAAAATAACTGCGTTGGCCAACGGTGTTACAAAAGATGTAGCTAATAGCAGGTTTGTGGGCCAGCCGATCGGCGTTTTTTATGATTGGAAGAAAGCAGGTATCTGGCAAGCTACTGCGGCGGATACAGCCTTAGCTATAAGTCTTGGTCAAACAGTGAATGGTATCAGTTCTGTAATCGGTAATATAAAAAGAGAAGATATTAGCGGACCCGATGGAAAGCCTGATGGAAAACTCACTGATACTTACGACAGGGTGATACTTGGATCAAGTCAACCCAAATGGGAAGGTGGTATGACCAATCGTTTTTCTTATATGGGATTTGATCTGACCGTCGTTGCATTTGCAAGATGGGGACATATGATCAGGAGCGGTTTACACGGAGCCGGTTTTGCCAATACATTCCAGGGAACTTATAACAATATAAAGACACGATACTGGACACCAGCGAATGGAGAAAATGAATATCCTAAACCAAATGCTAACCAAACCAATACTCCCAACAATTCATTACTGGGATATTATGATGGATCTTTTGTAAAGATCAGAACCATTAGTGTGGGTTATAAGTTACCCGCATCCTTTCTTAAAAAACTGGGCGCCGGATCTGTAAGAGTATATGCAACAGTAGAAGATCCGTTTATCCTTTTCTCCCCGTTCGTCAATAAATATGGAGGGCTGGATCCGGAAGTAGCTGGCAGTGCCAGGAATCCTTCTGTTGCCACATTGAACCTGGATACACCTTCCAACTGGTCAATGATCTTTGGTGTAAATATTTCATTTTAAATGAGCATTAAAATAGTAGTCATGAAAAAAAGATATTTGTTTTTATATATAGTGCCCGCAATTTTTTTCTTCAGTAGTTGCAGTAAAAAGCTTATCGAAGAACCGAAATCGATTTTAACACCCGCTTTTCTTTCTACCACACAAGGTTTTCAGCAGGGATTGGATGCGGCTTATTCAGGCGCCCGGTTGTTTTGGGGCAACCAGGATTATTTTACCGTTACGGTGATCGGAACCGATGAATTTAAAAGAGGTATTGATGGCAACAGCGATATCAATAATTACAGCAGTGGCTATACGCCATCTACCGGCGTAGTAAATGCCAATTGGAGAAACGCCTATATTTTCATTAATGCCTGTAATGGCGTTATTGATAACGCTCCTGATGTAGCATTGCCGGAAGGCACAAAAAAAAGAATGGTAGCCGAAGCAAAATTTCTTCGTGCCAATTTCTATTTTATATTAGTACAGTTTTTTGCGGATGTTACTTTGAATAAAAATTTTCAATTCGAGCCTACCACTTCTGCAAAACGTGATCCCCTGGCCGATGTGTATAACTTTATCGTGCAGGATCTGAAAGATGCTATTGCGGACTTATCGCAGGGCGCAATAAAAGATGTGTTACCTGGTAAAGCCACAAAAGCGGCCGCAACACATGTACTGGCAAAAGTATATTTAACAAGAGCCGGATCCCCTGCCGCTCAGCCAACAGATTATGAAGACGCCTACAATACCGCAAAAGAATTGATAGATAACAAAGCAGTTTATGGCTTATCGCTCCTGCAGGATTTTGGAAAAATATATGAAGAAGGAAACGAAGCTAACAGCGAAGTGATCTGGGCGGTGCAGCATACTTCCAATCTTGCTTTTAACGGTCCAAACAATAGTGGAGTTTCCAATTTCAGTGCGGATAATGTTTTAAATCATATGTGGGTGCCTCAATATGAAAAGCAACCCGGAATGGTTCGTACCACTCAATATGGGCGGCCTTATATCCGTTGTACGCCTACACGGTGGTTAACCGATGTGGCATTTGCCGACAAAACAAATGATACCAGGTATGGAAAGACTTTTCAAACTGTCTGGTATGCTAATAATCCTGATCCCAACGGCTATCCTAAATGGACCGATCCATTACCACCCGGCGCCCCCGCGAATGCAGTAGTCGGTCAACCCAAATTTGCCTTTGGTGATACCGCGATCTATATGCCCGGCTTTGACGTAAGCGATGCACAGATAAAAGCAAGCCGTTATCTGCTTATTCCACCCAGGAAATACAGCAATGCGTTATCGCCGGCTATGTTTAAATATTTTGATACAAAACGTGCCAACCTGAATTTTCCCTCTATACGTTCAGTAATCGCTTATCGCCTGGGCGAAACTTACCTGATTGCCGCAGAAGCTGCATTCAGGACAGGAAAACCATCCGAAGCCGTAGGTTATATTAATACGATTCGTGAAAGAGCGGCTTATCCAGGCGGTGATCCCGTAGCCATGCAGATAACGGAAGCTGATCTTTCCATAGATTTTATTCTGACTGAGCGGAGTCGTGAGTTGTGCGGTGAACTGATGAGATGGCTCGACCTGGTAAGAACAGGTAAATTGGTAGAAAGAGTGACAGCCTATAATCCTGAAGCAGCTCCTAACATACAGGCAAAACATATACTGCGTCCAATTC
Organism: Terrimonas pollutisoli; assembly: GCF_029360765.1. GTDB lineage: Bacteria > Bacteroidota > Bacteroidia > Chitinophagales > Chitinophagaceae > Terrimonas_B > Terrimonas_B pollutisoli. Next base: position 71,552 of record NZ_JARKNA010000023.1, read on the forward strand.
CGCAGGCTCAACTGGATGCAGTCACAACAGATGCGCCTTATAATAATAGTATGCATTTTCCGGATTGGAATTAATAATTAATAACAGAGGTATTTTTCTTAAGCAGGCAGTTTTTTAAAAAAGAGATCGGTAATGTTCTCATTACTGATCGGTAAGCAATCGTTAGTTTAAAGTACATCACATAATGGTGTACTTTTTTTTGTCTGTCTGAGGGATTAGAGGGAAATGAATGCTTGTAATTAGTTAGTTGTTTATAAAGATTATGTGGACATTGCGTCGTTGCTCCTTCACGTTCTCTGCGTGAAACCTACAGCTTAGATGAGTTTGATATGAACCACAGAGTCACAGAGGCACGAAGACACAGTAATATAAAAGAACTCCTCCCTGTCTCTGTGTCTTGGTGTCTCCTTGGTTCAGCCTTTTCCTTTGCGTTGCTGCTCCTTTGCGAACTTTGCGTGAAACCGTCTTTGTGCACTTTGCGTGAAATCAAAACCATTCACTCAAAAACTTCTGCCATTCACTAAACGCCTGTCGTAGTCGCCGGCAACGTCGGTTATTTTAGTGGTAGTAAATATTATTCTGCCTTTAGCGGATCTACACTCTTTAATAATCAATAAAATGACAACACATCAAATCGAAATGGTACAGCGGTCCTGGGAAAAAATAAATCCGGTGAGACAGGCCGCCGGGGAACTATTTTATCACAAATTGTTTAATAAAGCTCCGCAAATACGGCATCTTTTTGGTAAAGATGTGAACGAACAAGCCGGAAAGTTAACTTATATGATTACGTACGTGGTGAGCCGGCTGGATAAATTAGATACCATACTGGAAGATGTGCAAAGGCTCGCAGTCCGCCATAACAAATATGGAGCTGAACCCGAACATTATATGATCGTAGGGCAATGCCTGCTTGAGACGCTTGAAGAAGGTTTGCCTGGAGATTGGAACAAACAGCTAATGCAAGCCTGGGCCTCTGCTTATGGTATTCTTGCAAATGCGATGATTCAGGCGCAACAGGAATCGGCAGAAAAAAGAGCCTAGCTATTTACACTCTAAACTCAACTGATTCTTTTGCAGCACCATTTTCAATAGCAAGAGCTTGTGTTGCTTTTCGTGTATCACCGCCATCTACAATGATACCTTCACTGGAAGCACCCTCCACCCGAAGAAAAATTGCAGCGGGTGTTAATACTTTTGTTCCGGTAAGCAAAACATCTTTTGAATTAATAAAACGCAATAGCTCATTGGTTGTACTTCCCTTAGCACTCAATCCATTGATAGTGGCATCCTGCACATTATCAAAAATAATAGCGGGTCTAGCATCCGGTTGGTCATATTCAAATCGGATGTTTTGTAAGGTGAGGCCTTTTACATTGCGGGCATACAAACCATAAGCAGGCGGGCCGCCGGGTGCCGGGTCCCATACACCAAAGTATTCCGCTGCTACATTTGGAACTACTTTCGCAGCCTGCGCCGCTGTACCACCGCCTGCATAACTAACATGAACATCTGTAAAACTGATATTTTCCAAATAATATTCACCCATGGCGTTTAAGGTAATGCAGGAATTCTTTTCACCTTCTCTAACACTTACGCCAAAATGTATATCCGGGTGATCAATTGGTTTGGCTACTACGCTTGCACGGATATTATTGAAAGATATATTTCTTATGAAAGGTTTTTTGGTTGATTGATTATTATTTGGTGAATTATTATCGGGGCCACTGAATCCAATCCCGATAGGCCCTGTTACATTCCGCATGATAATGTTGGAAAAACTGAAATTTTCAATGCTTGCTCTTCCTGCGCTTATTTTAATAGGACAGCCATATGTACCGTAGATCAAACAATTGGATACAACAATATTTTGTGATTCGCCACCGCCGAAACGAAAGATGGACCAGCGGGTGCTGAAACTGCAATTGGTAATCGTTACGAATTTATTGCTGCCAAACAAAGCGCAGGCATCGTCCTGGCATTGCACATCGCAATTCATGATGTGTACATTTTCGCTGTTGTTGAAATGAAAACCATCATTGTTCCTGTTCACCCGGTTATAAATTCTTACGCCATCAATATACACTTGTTTGCAACTGAGTATGCGAAAACAATGATAAGCGCTGGCTGTACAAAAAGTATCATGCATGCGCAGATTGTTGCATTGATAGAAGATGCCCAAATGCGGGCGATCGAAATTACCACCTACACCATTTTGTCCCGGACCTGTATTATCACCTTTCCCATTATAAAAGGCAAGACCGTTTCCGTCTATGGTTCCTTTTCCTTCAATAGAAATATTATGCGCATTCACAGCAAATAAAAAAACAATATTGCCATTGCCGGGAGGTACGCCTTTGCCAGTCGTATAATCTTCACGTTTGGGACTGCCTAATAATTTTCCTGCAGCAGCTAGATGTAGCGTAACATTGGATTTTAACTCCAATGTACCTGCAATAAAATCACCGGCGGGTATAAGCACCGTGCCACCTTTATCTTTATAACAGGTGTCAATAGCCGATTGTATAGCAGCCGTATTCAATGTTTTACCATCGCCTTTAGCTCCGTAGTCCTGGATATTATAAATGCGGGTGCCTGATAATTTATCATCATCCGGAACACCGCCGGGTGCTGCCATAGCATTCATACCGATCATACTTGCACCCGCAACGGTAAGCGCCGGAACAGATACACGTCCCAGCCATTGACGGCGGGAGAGAGAACTCTTATCATCCATCTGAATAGTTTTTAAATATTGAACTTTGAAAATTGAGCTTCTTCCTGGCAAGTATATACAATTCATTAAAAAAAGGTTCAATGCTCAACGTTCAACGCTCAATTCTCAACGTATAATAACTTTTTGATTAATTGTTATTTACCTTTTTCAATTAAAACGGCAACAACGGTAAAATGAATCATTTCATTTTGTCAATTTAATAATGAAGCCGATTTGTTTACGTTAATTACTCCCCTTTAGGGGCTGGGGGTTTCTTGCCTTCAATTGTGCTTTATACAAGGATCCCGGTTCCAACCCCTCTTTATTCTGTCCTTCCCATTCCGCATCCGGTCTGCCTTTCAGCCGGCCTTCATATTTTTCACCTTTCATTCCAATGCAATAATTTTTTCCTGATGCCCATGGATTTTGTACAGCCGCTTTTCTTACCGTACAGTTCCATACTACCTGTGTTACGCCTGCCCAGCCATGACCGCTGCCCCAGTTACCCCTGTCCTGTATATTGATATCGCCATCCGTTGTTATGTTATCATACAACGTGCCCACCGCCCAGCGATGATGCGGCCCAATATCGGCGTGTGTTTTTTTAGATGTACAATTGTAAAGTACATTCGGGCCGCAGACTCTTGCACCTGTTACATAATCATGACGGCCTTCTTCAGCATGACAGTTGGTAAAAAGATTCATCTGCCCGTTATTACAAAATGAATAACGCCTGCCACCCGTGATCACGGATTTTGGTTCTAAACTTTTACAATTGTCTACAGTAATAAATTTTGCATCGCCCTGGAGGTTTACACAAGCGAATGCGAAAAAACGTGATGTCACCTGTCGCACCCAACCATTTTCTATTTTATCAAATCGCACTGCATCCCACGAATGGTCTTCCGCCGTATCACTGGCATAGGTTGATTGACATTGCAGATTTTCAATACCGACATGTGATATACGGCCGGGAAATTGATATTTATAAACAAAGCCGCCACCATATTTTTTTTCGATTGACATCATGATGGGATTATCAATCGTGATAGTATTGCCGCTTATTTTCGTGATCACTCTTTCAAACTGCAGGTCATATTCTTTAGCCTGCCATTGCCGGGTGCCGCCCCGGTTTTCTATCTGGTCCATCTTCAGGTCTTTGATCCACGCATCAGTGCCGGGACGTTCAAAAATTATTTTATCGCCTGTGGCAAATCCTTCAACTGAAGTTAGTTTGAAACTTGTAGCACCGGTTGCAATATGTTCAACTGCGATTGCTACGCTGGCACCGGCTTTCTCGATTTTACCTGTACCTGATACATTGATCAGCGGTCTTTGTTGATTGCCTTCAGCAATGAGAATGGTTTCATCTCCTTCGCCGCGCAATACAATACCGGAGGATTGGATGTTTACAGAACCTGGAATTTTATAAATACCTTTCTTTAAAAGAATAGCTCCTTTAAAACCGTTTGCATCCTCATTTTTTTTCGACACTTCATCTATTGCCGCCTGTATGATGGCTTCACTGTTGCCATCGGGAGCCGGCGATATTGTTTTTACAACAGCTATCTCTGGTATTTTTTTATCACCCCGGTAATAACCTACCTGGCTGAAATCAGGAATGATATTCCCATATTCATCCGGAAAATATTTAAGCGAACCATCTTTATTTGTTTTTACAAATGCCGATTGCCAGGCCGGGCTGTGTAGCTGCTTAAACGAACAGGCATAAATGGCACAGATGGCAAGCAGCAATTTTTTTCTATAGCTGAATAGTGACATAGCAAACAATAATTATAAAGAATAAATATCCAGTATAATATTCCGACTTTTTGGACAGAGAAAAACGCTCATGCCAGAATAGTTGAATAGTTTGCTAATCGTATTTCCCCCGAATCTGCGACATTGCCAAAATAGAGAGGCAGGATATAAAAGGATAAGGGAAACCGCTGCAGTTGTAATTGAGTTAAAAAGCCTGGAAGAAATAGGACATTACCAGCGCCTTTTTTTCGCCTGCTATAATGCAATGCCGTTATAAAGACTGCAGGTGAAAAAACAGCGCCTTCCGTGTCTTCGCATATCACGAAGTATGAGCTTAACCTTTCATTACTTATGCGATGCTTAATTAATTCAAGTTGCTAGTTAATTGGTAAGCTTATTCAGTGTAAAAGCCAGAATAAACATTACCAGTTTGAGCAGGAATCCTTTAAAGGTCACTGCGTGTATTTTTCTAAGGAATAGCGCCTTT
>NZ_JARKNA010000024.1 GCF_029360765.1 Terrimonas pollutisoli
TTGGCTTCTTCCGTACAAACATCCTCTAAAATACAGCAGGGACACCCATCGCAAAAATCAAAATCCAGTGTTTTCAATGGTTTCAGCCAATTTTTAAGGACCATTTCTGGAGAATGACGAAGACAGGACAATATTCCCTGCCATTTTTTCCGATAGTCATCGCCCGGCTTTTTGTCCGGTAGAACATATCTCTTCAATCGATGCGCAAAAATATTCAACTCAACTTTGACTACTTGAAGCACCCATCCAATTTATAACTGCCCGCCGAAATTTCATCTCACCCAGTTTTTTAAGAACCCGCAACCGGTAATCGACCAGAAAATACTCCTTTTATTTAAAAACAAATACAATTATTACTGAATACTATTTTAAATTAATTCTATTTTCTAATAAACATCCATTAAATGATTAATTTCAAACAATTAACACTATTAAATTTAAATATTATCATTTCAACCTTAATCCTACTGCTATGATCGCATTTTGAACAAACTTTTCTATTATTAAATTTTAAAATTTATAAGTTATAGATTGAATATTAAATAATTACATAAATAAATTAAACTACTTTTCTTAGTAAGTATTATCTATTTAATTGCCACCCTGTTTACTAACATTTTTTGATAAAAAATAAGTTTACTATGGAGTCGAATTTCTGTCTCCTACTCTTTCTTTAGTTTCGTCAAGGTTGGGGCGAAAGATCAATCGAACGAAAGGCTCAAAACCTCCCAAATGGCTCACCCAGGTGATGGGCTATAATTAAGCTCTCCCCGAAACGCATCGAAAGCCTGAATACTTCATATTTAGAAATAAGTGCATTTAGCAGGACATCCTGACAGTTTCGAATTATCAATTCTTATAGCCTGTTTCGATTAGAGAAATTCGTGGGACCAGATCCGGATCAGACATTACTACAAAGGGCCCAGGATTTTTGTCTTATGAACTGAGCCTACAAAAAAATGTTAACCCTTTTGTGAGCCGTACCTTTAGCCGGAGAATGTCGTCATACGAACATTAAAACTCCTGGCAGTGATTAGAATTTTATTCCTTGCTATCCTTGGTTTTGCAGGCCCTCGGTTAAAGGCACAAAAAGTGGAAAGCATTTACTTCCACTTGTATACCGACAGCCTGAAGAAAGGCACCCATAATTACATTAATGTGGATGGTAAAATGTCGAACGGGCAGTGGTTGCCGTTGACGGAAAAAGAGATCCAATTCAGCTCGTCTGATTACAAATTTTCAGGTAACGAGTTAATCGTACCGGCCAATTGCACCCTGGATAAGATTACTGTAAAAGCCGTATTGAAAAGCAACCCTTCGCTTTGGATCGAAAAGACGATTTGGGTAAAAAAGAAACCCGACCCGGAGTTGCCCACAAAAGAGGAAGTAATGCGGGAAATTAAAAGATCAAGAAGGAGAGGTTAGTTAATAAGCAAAATTTCTTGCCGAAAATTTGTGCATAGTAACATAAAAAAAGCCGGTCTCATTTGAAACCGGCTTTATTCTTAATATTAGTTCTGCTTACATTGTTTTCCTGGCATCTTCCAGGAATTTAGCCAGCCCGATATCTGTCAGTGGGTGTTTTAAAAGACCGAGAATTGAATCCAGCGGACAAGTGCATACATCAGCCCCGGCTTCAGCACATTTAACTATATGCAAAGCGCTACGGATAGATGCCGCTAAAATCTCTGTCTTATAACCTTGTATGGAATAAATCTGCGCAATCTGGGCTATCAGCTCTACGCCATCCCAATTGCTATCATCTATACGGCCGATAAAGGGCGATACATAAGCCGCCCCGGCCTTTGCAGCCAATATGGCCTGACCCGCTGAAAATACAAGGGTACAATTGGTTCTTATGCCGTTATCTGTGAACCATTTTATCGCTTTTACCCCATCTTTTATCATTGGAACCTTAACGACAATGTTTGGGTGAATAGCCGCCAGTTTCTTTCCTTCCTCAACTATCCCCTCAAAATCAGTTGAAACAACCTCAGCGCTAATATCGCCGCCATCTACCAGTTCACAGATAGTTTTGTAATGATTAATGATGGCTTCCTGTCCTTTGATTCCTTCTTTTGCCATCAGGGAAGGATTGGTGGTAACACCGTCTAAAATCCCAAGATCATGGGCTTCTTTGATCTGTGCAAGATTGGCTGTATCAATAAAAAATTTCATAAACCCCTATCCCGAAACGGGAACTACTTTTTTAAACGTTTGAAGATACCTGAAGACTTGTATCCCCCCTTCAGGGGATTAGGGGGTAAAAAAAGGCAGGCTCCTCACATCGCACCGCTCAACCACCTACTCTTGCTGCCTTCCGGCCCTGGGAGGGTTCAGCAGGAGCTGGTCGTGTAAGACCTGCCGGCGCAAAGATAAGGAAGCAGAGATGATTGTTGATTGAATATTTGAAAATTGAACTGGTTTTCTATCTCCCAATTAAGGTATTTAACTGTGCCATGCCTATTAGTTCATCAGCACGGGCACCAAACGGGCGGAAATAAACCAGCACCGTATAACTGTTTTCGGTATTAGTGAAATTGCCCTCGGTGTTGTCAAATGAGAATCGGTTACCCGGTTCTTTTCCTTCTTCCAATGTGATATAGGAATAGTTATAATACCCTTGCTTTAAGTAAAGTGTCTTTTCATAAACTCCCTTGTCGGGATTAAACACCATTCGGGCAGCCTCATTGGGCAAATAATTAGTAAGCTCCCCAAAAACATAAACGTCTTTGCCGGGATACTGCCTGCCCCCGGGTGGCATATAGGTAAAATGGACATAGGCGTAGTCACTTTGCCAATAAGGATTATTGCCGTCCGTATTTTCAATGGTATAGATGCCATTCAGGTCACGATAATAAACATATACCTGTTGTTTTCGCTCTGCATCGGGTTTTACATACACTTCTGTTTTAGCGTCGTTCGTATCAACCAGCTTTTGCATACGGTCACTCATTAACCGAAGGCTGCGCAGGTCTATCCACCGCCATTCCCGCCCCGCCTGGAAACTACTGATATCGTTGTTGTACTCATAATAATTACCCCGATAAATAGTAGGCCGGTCAAATACGGCTGCCGTGGGCCAAATATTATTTTGCAGCACCGTTACTTTGAGATCCTGTGGTGACATGGCATTGATTCTCGCATTGGCAGTGTTCACCACCACCTGCACCCGCTGATCGGTCAGGTAAAGTTGAGAATTGAACGGCTGCTTTAACTGTGCGGCAATGGCAACTTTATTATCGACTACCAAAAAACGTTTGGTAAAATAAAGTTTAGAGGTATCGCTGTTCAAAAAAACTTTCAACAGGTAATTGCCGGAGCGTATGGGAGTCGAGCTTCGATCCGGTAAAATCGCCTGGTAATGGGTGTATTTGGTGAAAGAAATAGAGGAATAACGATAATTGGTGATCCGGGTTGTTTGAAAACCGCGGATATAATCGAAGGCTGGCAGGTTAGCCGGGCTCCAGTCCGCATTGCAAAGTTGAAAGGTGTAATAATAGCTCTTAACATCGGCATCAAAATCATCAAAATGTAATTCCATCTGTTCACCGCTATTCAGGCTAATAATAGGATAACTAAAGATATCTCCATACTTGTGCAGTTTTACTGCATGTATATTAGGTTGATAAATATGATCAGGCATTTGAGCCCCGGCTATGTAAAAAGCAAAGATGGAAAGAACAGCAATTATCGTTTTCATTCAAAAATTAATTAATACTATGGTAGCAGTTAAGTGTTGTTGCTCCGGGCTGCATGCCCCGACTATACCCTTTACAATATTGTGAAAAAAGGGTAAAAAAGCAGATAAATATACGTTTCGGCTTATTTTTGAATACACTATTAAACAATTTAAGACAAACATTTCATTTTGAAGGTTGCAGGCTTTATAGCAAACCGCATCGCATTTAATCAGCAGAAATCCTTTTCCCGCTTTATCATCCGCCTATCAATCGTAGCCACTGTTATCAGTGTTGCGGTAATGATCATTACCCTTGCATTTGCCAACGGCTTCCAGGAACAGGTGAGCCAGAAGGTCTTTAGTTTCTGGGGGCATATCCGCATCCAGGAGAAGCAGCCTTTTAAAGCATTGATTGCGGAAGAAACACCGCTTATTAAAAACGACTCCCTCGTAAATGAAATCAGGAAAAATCCAACTATTCAAAGCATCTACCCTTTTGCAACCAAGTACACCATTCTAAAAACAAAAGATGAGATCGAAGGAGTATTGTTGAAGGGATTTGACAGCACTTATGATTTTGCACATCTGAAACGATTTATCCAGGCAGGGAGGCCAATACAGTTTAATGACAGCACTTACAGCCGTGAGATCATGATTTCCCTATACACTGCCAACCAGCTGAAACTAAAAGTAAACGACCGCGTCTTTATTTATTTCATTCGCCCCGACGGCAGTTTACGTCCGGACCGGCTTACGATCACCGGTATATATAAAACAGGAATTGAAGAATACGACAAAACATTTGCCATCGGCGACATTAAACTAATTCAACGATTAAACGACTGGCAACGCACCGAGGCCGGCGGCTATGAAATATTTTTAAAAGATTATAAAAAGATAGATGACGTAGCCGATGAAATTTATTACATGGATGACTTCCCTCCCACCTGGGATGCCCAAAGTGTAAGAACCATTTCGCCGAATATCTTCGACTGGCTGAATATGCAGGATGTGACCCGCAATGTACTGATTGCATTTATGATCATTGTCGCTGTTATCAACCTGATTACCTGTCTTATTATCCTTGTACTCGAAAGAGTGCGGATGATTGGGGTATTGAAGGCTTTAGGTGCTACCGACTGGACCGTACAAAAAATTTTCCTTCGCCACTCTCTCATCATTACTCTTACCGGCATCATCGTGGGACTGGCGGTGGCGTTGGGTGTTTTGTATTTGCAGCAAACAACCGGCTTTATCAAATTGCAGGAAGATGCCTACTACCTGAGTGAAGCTGCTGTCAAAATCGTTTGGTGGCAGGTAGCCGCTATTTGTATCGGCACGTTGGTCGTTTGCTTCCTGATATTGATGATACCTTCAGTACTTGTAAGAAAGATACAACCCGTGAAAGCGATCAGGTTTAGTTAAAGTCTGAACCAGGATTTGGGAGGATTAAAGGGATTAGGAGGATAGCAAACTGTATTCGTGGAGTATAAGGCTTTAAGGTGAATCCTTTCAATCTTAAAAATCTCCCCAAATCATGGTTCAGACGAAATCATCGTTCCGACAATGCAACATGCGATAAGATAATTCCTGTTGCAACCGCTGCATTTAACGATTCGGCTTTCCCAATTCGGGGAATTGTGACTTTTACATCTATCAATTCAAATATCTCGTTTGAAATTCCTTTTGACTCGTTGCCGATTACAAGCAGCCCTTCCGTTATTTTTTTCATAGCCGTCACGTCCCTTCCCTCCAACGCGGCGGCATAAACGGGAACATCTTTGTGTTGCTTTAGCCACTCCACTAAATCTGTATATACTATTCCTACCCTTGCTATACTACCCATGGTTGACTGTACGGTTTTGGGATTATAAATATCCGCACAAGTTTTACTGCAAATGATCTGCTTTATTCCAAACCAGTCAGCAATACGTATAATGGTACCCAAATTTCCCGGATCCTGTATTGTATCCAATACCAAAGACAAAGCTGCCTTGGTGGGTATACTTTTGTTATAGGCGGGCTTTTTAATTAAGGCTACTACCTTGTTAGGTGTAGACAACTGTGAAATTTTTCCCAAATCATTTTCATTGATCTCCGTAATTTTTATTGCCTTGACGGATGTTCCGTTGGTAGCAATCCAGTCCGGCAATGCAAAAAGTTCGGAAATTTCCAACGCGTCAGATTCGAGTAATTCAGCAACAATCTTTGGTCCTTCCGCAATAAACACTCCTTCTTCATCCCGTACTTTTTTCTGGCCTAAACTTTGGATATATTTGATCTGCGATTTACCAAGCATTGTTGTTTTAATTTATTTATGTTATCGGGCAAGCCTTTGTTTTATAGAAAACTCTTCAACGCATATTTAGTCGTATTCGCCATTGGAGTGTTTGCCTCCTGCACCATTGTAAAAAGATACCAGCCCGGAAAACCTTTTGTCTACAAAACAAATATCAACCTAATAGGTAATTTTTCAAAAGAAGAAAAAGAATCACTGCTGGCGGGTCTCGAAGACCAACTGGATGATAGCATGCAGGTAAGAAAATTGGATAAACTTCTCTGGAGTGTGATGAAAAACCCTCCCGTTTACGATAGCTCCAATGCGGATAAATCTATCATGTTTATGCAGGCGCTACTAAGGTCACATGGCTACTTTAGTGATTCGATTTACTACGATTACACAATTAAACCGGAAGGGAAAGATGAACTTCGCACAACGGTTAATTTTAACGTGCGACCGGGCAAACAAGTGCATCTTGATTCTATCAATTATCATCTTCGCCATCCCGATCTTCAGCAGGTAACTGATTCAACAAAATCACAGGCATTAATTAAAAAAGGAGATCCCTTCGCAAAAAATCTTATTTCAAACGAGCTTGACCGGCTAACCGACGTATATAGAAATACCGGTTATTTCCGGTTTACCCGTGATGAATTGGTTGGTCTTTGGGATACCCTGGACGTCTCTTTATTGCAACCGGGACTTGATCCCTTTGAGCAATTAGAAATATTGCAAAAACTGAAGGAGCGCCGCGAAAATCCAACCGCTAATCTGGAACTCAGACTGAGAACTATCGATAGTGTAAAGCTCACTAAGTTTTATATGGGAAATGTAACGGTGTATCCCGATTACCTGACGGACACGATTGGTCTCACCCGCAAAGTCAAAGTAGTAGAAGGAATTACTGTTATCCAACACCGCAACAGGTTTAAAGCAAAAATATTTCCACCGAATATTTATTTACCAAAAGATAGCCTCTATCGCCAGCGCAGATATATTCGCACAATCAATCGTTTAGATTTAGTTGGCGCCTGGCGAACAGTTAGTATTGACCAGGTTCCGCGGAGAGATACGGTTGATTTTGTTATTCGCCTTATACCGAAAAAAAAATATTCATTTGATACCAACGTTGAAGGCAGCATCAACCAAAGTGCTTTTGCAGGCAATCTTTTTGGCATGGGTGTAAATGTTAGCTTGCAAAACAGAAACTTTGCAAAAGCGGCTAACATGACGAATTCTAACCTTCGTTATGGAGTTGAATTGGGCAATATAAAAGGAGCTGGTCAATTCATCCAGACACAACAGGTCAGCTTCAACCATAATATTTATTTTCCACGTTTTGTTCCGGGAACAAAACTTATCCCTGAAAATTTTCGGGATAATTTCAGAACGATATTTTCATTCAGCGCAGCTAATACGGAAAGAAGATTACTGTATAACCTAACTACTATTAACGGATCGTGGGGATACGAATATCAACGACGAAAATTATTAGTGAATGTTAAGATCCCGAATATCGAATATTCCTACCTGGTACGCCGGGATAGCCTTGATACGCTGATCAGGTACAACCCATCGCTTCGCAACATATTTACAGATGGTTTTATTTCTTCTGTTATTGTCAACCTGACATTAAGCGGCGGGCAAACAAATAAACTAAATGTTTTTCGGGCGAACCTTGAACAGTCTGGCCTTGTCACCGGAATAATCCGCAATTCATTTTTGGATCGTCATCTTTATCGCTTTATCAAGCTTGACGCCGAATTTGCCAGGCTGATTCGATTTCCTAAAGCTTCGATGGCTTTCAGGGCCTTTGCAGGAGCAGGTTATGAATTTAACTCCACCCGCAACCCCGATAAAAGAAATAATCTTCCGTTTTTCAAACAATATTTTAGCGGCGGTCCAAACAGTATGCGGGCATGGGCGTTGCGACGATTGGGCCCCGGCTCCACCATGAAGGAATTTAAGGGGCAGTTTGGCACACCCGATCGTTATGGCGATATACAATTGGAAGCAAATGCGGAATACAGGTTTCCCATTGGAAAACCTTTAGGGATAAAGGTGAACGGTGCTTTGTTCACTGATGTGGGCAATGTTTGGTTTATGAAAAAAGCACCGGATCGGCCGGAAGAAGAAATTTTCAAACTAAGCCGCTTAGGGAAGGATATCGCCATTGGCGCCGGTGGCGGTCTCCGTGTTGACTTCGATTTTTTTGTCATCCGCTTTGATTATTCATATAGGGTAAAAGATCCGAGTCCTGCGCTTTCAGATGCACAATATCAAAACAAATGGTTTAGCTATCCTTTTTTTAAAGGAGCCCAATTCCAGTTGGGAATCGGCTATCCGTTCATTTTCTAAGAAGCTGATAAAATTTTTCAGAATAGAACGCAGATATGTCAGGATCATGATGATCCGATAGCTATCGGATTTCGCTGATCTTATCCTGATAAATCATAATTATCAGTGTTATCAGCGTTCTTCTACATTTTTAAACAACTTCAAGGTTAATTCTCGTTCTACTCTTTTTTATTATTCATGATCAGGTATTTCGCCGTTTCAAAAAATGCGGACGTAAAGGTTGCTAAATTTTGGCGGACAGAATCTCTCTTCTCTTTGTTATACAAAGAATCATTGAAACGGATGGGGACCATCCTGGTATCGGGGAAGTTCAGGTTTTTGGTGAAATAGTAATCATCTGTTACCAGGCCTATTCTACCTGCCGTATTGGTGATAAAAGCATAATTATTTTTCTTGGCCGGATCCAGCAAATCGCGGCCCAATGTAGTGTTGACATAAGGTTGTTGAACCATGCCGGCTATCGTAGGTAACACATCAATCTGGGAAACTACTTCACTCCTTTTCTGTGGTTTTAATAAGTAGGGTGCGTAAAACAGCAAGGGCACATGTTCGTCTGTCAATCGCTGGCTTGTCCATGCTGCTGGATATACTGCATTTGCATTACCTGCCACACCATGATCCCCAATAAAAACAAAAATGGTATTATGGAAATAAGCCTCCTTTTCGGCAGCTTCTATAAATTTTTTAAAGCAGTAATCGGAATAGCGAAAAGTATTATACTCATCCAGCGATTCAAATCCATACCTGACCAGTTCTTCTTCCGTTACAATTGATCGCACAAAATCCGTATCGTTGGCCGGTATCATATATGGCCTGTGATTATCCGAGGTTTGAATAATAGCAAAAAAAGGTTTCTGCTGTCGCCTGAAAACGTTATTCGCTTCCAGGAAAAGGTCTTTATCGCTAATACCCCAAACATTGACCTTTGGTGATTTAAAACTTCCCTCCGTGTGCATCTGCAAATCATCAATGTTTTTAAGCAGGCCGCCAAAATTGTTGAACTCGGGACTGCCACCTAAAAAATAGTGTTTGTTATAACCCTCAAAATTATTAATGATGGTATGCTGCTTTATCGCCAGCGGATTGCGGGTTGAAAATTTGAAGAGTTGTGCATCCGGTATCCCTGTAATTATCGCAAACAATCCTCTTGCAGTAGAAAAGTGAGGTGAAAAGCAACGTTCGAAAAAAATCCCGTTCTTACAAAGTGAATCAAAATACGGAGTAGTGTTTAGCGGGTTGCCACTCATCGTGCTTTTATACATGCTAAAGGACTCACACATCACCAACACTACGTTCGGTCGGCTCTCCAGTGCTTTACTGCCGGGGGAAATAATTCTGCGGTAAGAAAAATTAGTTGCATCGGGTAGTTGCATCCACTCTGCCATGACGGGAAATGCTTCTCTTGCTTTTTGCTCATTGAACTCCGGCTTACGCAATTTAAGCGTGGCGAAAAAATTTTGCAACGGGTTTAATGCGAGATACGACTTAAAACTGTCTTCGAATACAAAACATTGTTTCCAGGTAAGTGGTGTCAACGCAATTCTTCCATAAATAAAAACAAAAAGTATTATGGCAGTGATGATAAAAAATTTCCTCTTGTACGGAATTTTAAGTCCATCCGTGCTGGTGATGACCCGCCAGTGACTCTTACGATACATCCAGCGAAAAAGAAGAACGGTAATCAATAATCCAATTACCATCCAAAACAATGGATAGGTTTGCCACATCATTGTTAATGAGATACCGGGATCTTCTACAAAATTCATCGCTCCGGCATCGAGGCGGGTGTGATTGTAAGAAAAGCTGCCAAAATCAGCAGCAAAAAAGAAAAACACAACAAAGGTGACCGCAGCCAGGTACCAGGTCCACCATTTTTTATTGCGGGCCGAATAAAAAGGTGAAAACTGCTGGAACATGCTAACTATTACAATCGGCAATAATATGATAGCAATCCAGCGAAGATCATATTGTATCCCCATCAAAAAAGAAGGGATAAGATCCCGGAATGAGAAATTGTCGGGCTTAAAAGCAAAATAAGTAGCTAAGCGGAATAGGGTAAAGATCAACAGGAATATTAAAAAGAGATTAATAACCCAGAGTATTGTTTTCGGTATTTTATACCTTTTTAACATGAAGATCTGTTACGATTTTTATACAAATTGAAGATTGCAAAAGAAGATAATTTCCACGGTTCAGGCAATAGCCGGTTCGTTAATCTTTGTCCTGTTTTGTCCCATTAAAACGGTAATCGGTATTTTTGGCACCATGTTTTTGCTTTCGCTTTTAAAAAATCTTGAAAAATGGGATCAATGGTTGTTTATTCAAATCAACACCACACTAGCCAATCCTGTTTTTGACAACCTGATGCCGTTTATGCGTTATGCACTTAACTGGGCACCTCTTTATTTGTTCCTTGCTGTTTTTGCGCTATTGAACTACAAAGGTAAAGGCGCCTGGTGGATTCTATTCTTTATTACGACAGTTGCAATGACAGATATTATCGGTAATAACCTTTTCAAACATGTTTTTCAACGCATACGTCCCTGTGGTGATCCGGATTTCTACATACATGTGCGGCTGTTAGCTGATCATTGTTCTACCGGCTACAGTTTTGTTTCCAATCATGCCGCTAATCATTTTGGTTTGGCCACGTTCTTTTATTTAACAGCGAGACCGTTATTAAAAAATTGGGCGGCTATTGCGTTTGTTTGGGCAGGATTGGTTGCTTATGCACAGGTATACATTGGTATACACTATCCTTTCGATATTCTTGGCGGCGCAATGCTGGGAGTGATTTGTGGGTTCCTGACAGGCACTCTTTTTAATAAGCGATACGGAATCGCTATCTTCGATGTACAATCAACTGTTTCTTCTTAAATGGAAATATTTATTCTGGCAGGCCTTATCCTGCTAAATGGCCTTTTCTCGATGGCCGAAATTGCGTTGGTTTCTGCAAGAAAATCCAGGTTGGAAGTACAGGCAAATAAGGGAGACAAAAAAGCCGACGAAGCACTTAAACTCGCCAACAAACCAGAAACTTTTCTTTCGACAGTACAAATGGGTATAACCGTTATTGGTATCCTGACTGGTATTTACTCAGGCGAAAAAATCACTGATAATTTTTCTGAATTTCTCAACCAATGGCATGCGCTGGTACCTTACAGTCATGGAATAGCTACTGCTATTGTCGTAATTATTGTTACTTATTTTTCCATCGTATTTGGTGAACTGGTTCCAAAAAGATTAGGACTCTCCCGCCCTGAAACCATAGCGAAAGCGGTGGCTCAACCAATGAGGGTAGTTAGCATCATTACGCATCCTTTTATCTGGCTGTTGAGTAAATCAAGTAATATTATTGTAAAGATTTTTGGCTTAAAGCCCAGCGACACCCAGGTAACTGAAGAAGAGATCAAGGCCATCATCAGTGAAGGAACCGAACAGGGAACCATTGAAGAAACCGAACAGGAAATCATAGAGCGGGTGTTTCATCTAAGCGATAGAAATATTACTTCACTAATGACACATCGCAGCGATATCATTTGGTTCAACCTTGACGATACAGAGGAAACGATAAAAGAAAAAATAACGGGCGAACCACACTCCATTTATCCCATCTGTGACAATTCGATCGACAATATCAAAGGTGTTGTGGCCATCAAGGACATGTATGTAAGTGATGATAATATCTTATTCAAGGACCTGATGCGGCCTGCCTTGTTTGTTCCGGAAAACAATACTGCTTTCCAGGTAATGGAAAAATTCAAAGAATCAAAATTGCATTCCTGTTTTATTGTTGATGAATACGGAAGCATACTGGGTATGATCACCCTCAATGATATTTTGGAAGCCATCATCGGTGAAATGCCACAACCGGACATGGAAGACTATGAAATCACCGAACGGGAAGACGGCTCATTCCTGGTAGATGCGCAAATACCTTTTTATGATTTTCTTACCCGCTTCGAAAAAGCCGAATGGATGAATGAAGGCGAACAGGAATTTGATACGCTGGCTGGCTTTATCCTTCACCGGTTGGAACGTATTCCCCACACAGGCGATAAGCTGGAATGGAAAGGATTTGCTATAGAAATTATCGACATGGATGGTCACCGCATCGACAAAGTATTAGTGAAAATCAGTAAAGCGTTGAGAGAAGAAATGGAAGAGTAAGTTAGTTGAATAGGTTTAAGAAGTTCAAAAAGTTTCAGAAGTTGAATGCCCGTTTTAAACCTATTAAACCCTTTAAACCTTTTGAACCTAATAATTAATCTCCGCTTCCTTTTCAGGATAATCCAACTTCGTACTTTTTCTTTTTCCACCCACTGTTACATGCATTAGATTGATCTGGTCTGAATAAAGCTCATGCATCAGGCTGTTGGTAATTTCTATTTTCTTTGCGACAGGTATATCATTAACCTGGAAATAACTGTAAATAGCATCATTATCTTTTTCGTAGCCGAGATAGTGGAATTGAACCGGCTTTCCATCAACTTCTATTTTGAGATGCCCCTGTACAAACTGATTCACTAGTTTTTCCATGGCCGGCCGGTCTGGCGGATTGATGAGGTCAACCTTGGTTTTATAATTCATCCCCAGTACTTTTTCAAAATCATCTGTAAACAGCTTGCAGCTGATTTCCAGTGTTTTTTCATCGGCATTATGATTGATCTCGGTCACACTTACATGCAAAGGATGAATGGCATTCACGGCCCCCTCCGGCCATAAGAGTTTCCCCTCATATTCGTTTCCCTTTGGATATATAGCGGCCGGAATAAGTAAAGCAAAGAGCCATTTATTGAACAATGTTGCCATTAAAAGAAATTTTTTTTTGGTTACAAAAGTCTGGCTTATTTTGAAGCCTTGCAAATACACGACGTTAAAATTACAGGAACGGTTTACAGGCCGACCCTCTAAAAACAATCATGGGAGATTTCGGGTTTTATTTTCGACTCGGTTGGGAGCATATTATAAGTCTTGATGCACTGGATCACCAGCTCTTTATAGCTGCTCTCGCTGCTATCTATTTGCTAAAAGACTGGAAACAGGTATTACTCCTTGTAACAGCCTTCACCATTGGTCATTCGCTAACACTTGCACTCAGCGTATTCGACATTATCCGATTTCCTTCAAACTGGGTGGAATTCCTGATCCCGGTAACGATCGTGATAACAGCCATATCTAATTTGTTTCAAAAAAAATTTACCGAACGATCGATACGCATCAACTATTTTCTTGCGCTGTTCTTTGGCTTGATACATGGAATGGGTTTTGCCAATTCCATTCGTTTTATGCTGGCAAAGGATCAGAATATCGGCTGGGGATTATTTGGCTTTAATGCAGGGCTCGAAGTGGGACAAATTGTTGTCGTATTGATTTTATTAATAGCAGCCCACCTGATTGTTAATCTATCGAGAGTAAACAGGAAAGATTGGGTAATATTTTTATCTGCATCGGTATTCAGCCTGGCATTAAAAATTGCGCTGGAAAGAATCCCTGTTTAAAAAATCATTGCATTTTCTAAAATGAACAATAAAAACAAACACATGAAAAAGGTTGGTTCTCTTTTAATGATGCTGGCCGGATTTGGTTCTGCAGCGGTGGCACAGAACATTCAAAACAATCCGGGCAGCAATCATGGTAACAAGTTTGAACAGTTGGGTAGCATCATGCCAACGCCAAACGAATACCGCACTGCCAGTGGCGCACCTGGCCCAAAGTACTGGCAACAACGTGCCGATTATGATATCAAGTGCGAACTGGATGAAAAGAATTTGAAACTAAACGGTAGTGAAACGGTGACTTATTTTAACAACTCGCCTAACACACTTACCTATCTCTGGTTGCAGTTGGATGAAAACGAGCACAACAATTTGAAAAATGCGAATTATCAGACCAGTAACAGGATGATCAGCCAGGTAAATCCAAAACAGTTGGATAGAGCTAGGTCTACTACTTCTGATAATGGCTTTGGTTTCAACATTCTTAAATTAACAGATGCTACAGGTAAGGCATTGAAGTATACCATCAATAAAACAATGATGCGTGTGGAATTACCTACTGAATTAAAAGCCGGCCAACGCTTTGTTTTTAAACTGGATTGGAACTATAAAATATCTGATCGCATGTCTGAAGGCGGACGTGGTGGTTATGAATATTTTCCGGAAGATGGCAACCACCTGTTTACGATGGCGCAATGGTATCCCCGACTCTGTGTGTACAGCGATTTCCAGGGCTGGCAAAATCACCAGTTCACAGGCCGTGGTGAATTTGCGTTGACCTTTGGCAGCTTTAAGGTGCAAATGACTGTACCGGCAGACCATGTGGTAGGCTCTACTGGTGAATGTTTGAACTATGCCGCTAACCTTAGTCCTGAACAATTGGCTCGCTGGAAGAAAGCGCAAACCTGCAAAGAACCGGTTGAAATTGTTACACTGGCTGAAGCAAAGACTGCGGAAAAAAATAAAAGTACCAAAACAAAAACATGGATCTATAAAGCTGATAACGTTCGGGATTTCGCCTGGACCAGCAGCCGCAAATTTGTTTGGGATGCAATGCCGGTAACAGTTGAAGGCAAAAAAATCATGGCCATGAGTTTTTATGGAAAAGAAGCTTATGGTTTGTATCGTCCTTTTTCTACCAAAGCTGTTGCTCATACCATTAAAAGTTATTCCAAATTCACTATTCCTTATCCTTACCCTGTGGCACAAAGTATAGAAGCAGCAAATGGGATGGAATACCCTATGATTTGCTTCAACTATGGCCGTACGGAAAAAGATGGCAGCTACAGCGAAGGAACAAAATATGGAATGTTGGGTGTGATCATCCACGAAGTGGGACACAACTTCTTCCCGATGATCATCAACAGCGATGAACGTCAATGGAGCTGGATGGACGAAGGCCTGAATTCATTTGTTGAATACCTGACGGAAGAATTGTGGGATAACAAATTTCCCGTTAGAGGCAAAGGCCCGGCTTATACAATTGTTGACTACATGAAGTTGCCCAAAGATCAGTTGGAGCCAATCATGAGCAACTCGGAGAACATTATCGGCTTCGGGCCTAATGCGTATACAAAACCTGCAACTGGTTTGAATATGTTACGTGAAACCATTATGGGTCGTGAGTTATTTGACTATGCATTTAAGGAATATGCAAGAAGATGGGCCTTCAAACACCCTGAACCAGCTGACTTCTTTCGTACGATGGAAGATGCCAGTGGTGAAGATCTCGACTGGTTCTGGAGAGGTTGGTTCTATGGAACGGATGCCTGCGATATTTCATTGGATACCGTAAAGTTTGCAAAAGCTGACCTGGCAGCTGCTCCGCCCGATTCTAAAGAAAGGACGGTTACCCGCAAACTTGACAAACCACAAACATCAGCTTATGATGATCTTTCAAAAATTCGTAACCGTGGCGCCGGCCTTCGCTTTGAAACCGATGCTGATACCACGCTGCGTGATTTTTACTGGAGGTATGCCCGTGGTTTGGAGCCTTATGACAGCACATCGTATGAAGTAAAACTTCCTGCAAGGGAAGCGGAGGCATTGAATGCGGAAGAAAAAGAAAAGTATGGCAATACCAATATGTACGAACTTACCTTTAGTAACAAAGGCGGCCTTGTAATGCCGATCATCGTTGAGTGGACCTATAAGGATGGCACTACAGAAGTAGATCGCATTCCCGCGCAGATTTGGCGTCACAATGAAAATAAAGTGGTGAAGACATTTGTGAAAAATAAAGAGGTGGCTTCAATCAAATTGGACCCATTCAGGGAAACAGCTGATATCAACACGGATAATAACAGCTGGAACGAAATACCACAGCCGTCTAAATTCACGATCTTTAAACAAAAAGCCGGCGCGGCCCGTGGACAAAGCCAGGGCATTAACCCGATGCAGAAAGCAAAAGAAAAGAAAGGATTTTAATTTTCGCTTGTTCTATATTTAACTCAAGGAAAGGAGGCATTTCTAAACAAATGCCTCCTTTTTTTATCTTTAATGCATGAAAAAACATTTCCTCATTATCCTGTTGATCGCATTTGCTATAAACTCCCCGGCTGCCATTGTGGATACCGTGGTTATTCGCAGTAAGGTTATGTCGAAAAATATCAAATGCATAGTGATAAGACCAGGGAAGAAAAAAGATAAAGCAACGACCTTCCCTGTTGTCTACTTATTACATGGCTATAGCGGTAATTATAGCAATTGGATTTTAAAAGTACCCGCACTTAAGCAATATGCGGATGAATATAAATTGATGATCGTATGCCCGGATGGAGATTATAGCAGTTGGTATTTTGACAGCCCGGTTGATTCATCCATGAAATACGAAACATATATCGCCAAAGAAGTACCTGAGTATATTGATGCGCATTATCCAACCATCAAAGGAAGAAAAGGAAGAGCCATCACCGGTTTGAGCATGGGTGGTCATGGCGGGCTATTCTTAGGATTTCGCCATGCCGATACATTCGGCGCCTGTGGCAGTATGAGCGGCGGTGTTGACTTAAATGCATCCAGAAACAAATTCGATATCATCAAACGCATTGGCGATACCATTTCGCATGCGGATAACTGGAAACAATACTCCGTTATCAATATTGTTGAAAACTATCCAAAAGACTCCCTGGCGATAATTATAGATTGTGGCACTGAAGACTTTTTCTATACCATCAACCAGGACCTGCATGAGAGAATGCTTACATTAAAAATCCCGCATGATTATATTGAGCGTCCCGGTAAACATGATTGGAATTACTGGGATAATGCGATAAAGTATCAGTTGTTATTTTTCAGAGATTATTTTAAGAAAATGAATACAGAATAGAGAAAAAACTCTTTATCATTCGACAAACTTATATGCCCGCAAAAATGAAAATAAAAAGAAAGGTATTCTCATTCACAACTCTATTATCAGCCGTTAAAAGGCTGTCTGATGAAGAAAGGCAATTACTGCGTATGCAATTATTCGCTCCTGACGCTCTCAATGAAATGAAAGCGTTTGAAGCTCAACTAAAGAAAAAGAAATTACTGGTAAAAAAAACCGATGCAGAAGCTGTTGGCCTTACTACTTCTATACGTCGCAAAAAAATGTAAAAATCTATTTCTGAGGCTGCTCATATTTTAATCCTATTGGCAGCATTAATGTCCCTTTATTATAAATATCAACATAAATAGTTACAGTGTCTCTGGTGCTTTGAGTCAGAAAAACATATTTGTCCAGCAAACCTAACTTACCACTTATTGGCATCCCCGTATATCTATTGTTGATTTTGATTGCAGGTTCTTTGTAGTTCGGATCCTCTGTTGTCATCCTCGATAAAAGTGCCAGCTTTTGATTGTCTTGTGTTTTAAGTCCTGATAAAAAAATGTAAGCGTTAGTTATACTTTTCTCTTGATTACCTTTTTTAAGTTTTAAAGGATTTTGTGCAGTAAATCCATAAGAACTGTCTATTGAGTTCAATAATTTCGTAAAATCCTTTTGACCATAAGAAGTGTTTGACAAAACGATGAGTGTAGTGAAAATGATGGAGAATGAAGTTTTCGAGATGGGACTGTTCATGTAATGTAGTCTATTAATGCCGAATTATTGAATTAATAATTAAAATAGTATACCCTTTGTTTTCTATGTCATATCTCTTACTTCATGCTTAATACCCCGTACTTCCATCCCTCACTTTTATCTTTTTCTTTTTGTTCTTTTTTTCATATTCTAAAATAGCCTGGGGTTTGGTAACCGTCTTTTTGCCTGCAGCCTCAGTTTTTGCTTTCGGATCGCTAAAGCCAATAGGTTTGAGTTCTTCATCATCCTCAGAACCGGCTATCGGCAAGGCATCACCGGTCTTTATTTTATCAGCCCAATATTCCTCCGTCTTTAAAATGGTGCCCCATTCCGGATCGAAATACTTCCAGGTGCCGTGTTTCATCGTAGAACCTTCAACTTTCACTATTACCCTATCCACCACTTTGGAGGGATCAATCACGTCCAACACATCTACAGTGTCGAAAGTCCGGCCGGGCTCAACGGCTCTCCAGCTTTCCTCCCGAATCAAGCCACCCCGGCGTGAATAGTATCTTGATTTCCCATCGAGGCTGCCCCAGCGATAGTTTTCTTCCGATAGTTTATCACCCATGAGTGAAAATTTCACCCATTTACCATCTTTCTTGTCGTCGATAAAATAGCCCTGTTCATCATAGCCCTCCTCGCCTCTCAATTCATCTACATGAATCACCCAGGGGCCCTGTTTTTTACCCTTCATATCCACCCGGTTTAATGTATCGCCCCGTACACTAATGATAAAATCCTTCCATTGTCCAAATGACTGGAAAGAAATGAAAAGCAAAAACAAAAAAGCAAGCCGCATAATCAACGTATTTTCTACACAAAGAACGTGAAAAACCGGGTTTTATGTTCCAACAGCTTATTTGAATCATTCCCAGTTTTTTAACAGGCCTGATTTTCAAATGAAAAACACATTACCTATTTTGCAACTTCATGAAAAATTTATTGCTGGTACTATTTGTAGTAAGCGGTCTTGTGTCCTGCCGTATGAAAGATCCTGTATTTAAGAATATTGAGAATATAAAAGGCGACAGGCTAAATTTCTCTAATTCATCCGTCACCCTGGACATGCGCTATTTTAATCCCAATAATTTTAAAGGACAATTAAAGCAAGCAGAAGGTGACGCCTGGATGGATAGCACTTATCTCGGTCATTTCATGGTTGACAGCCTGGTAAACATTCCGGCTAACAGTGACTTCCTGGTGCCGGTTAAACTATTGGTAGACATGAAGCAGATACTCAAACATTCTTTAACAGCTTTGCTAAATGAAGAAGTAAATATCAGGATCAGTGGCAGGGCCAAAGCAGGCAAAGGCGGTATTTTTCGAAATTTCAATTTGAACTACCAGGGAAAGCAAAATCTGCGTGAGCTATTCAAATAAAAAAGAAGCTGCTCTTATAAAGTCATTTTGCTTTTTTGAATTTGATAGACGGATTTGAGGTGCTATAGAGTATCTGCTGAAAAATTAAATTACCTATAAAAATCCCGGCCAAATGCCGGGGTAATTCGTTTATTGAGCAGGCTCAGCGGCCGGTGCTTTTGGCTTTGGATGACCGCCGCCATCTTCAAATTTCTTACAGGTTTTTGGCAGTCTTTTGTAGGACTCTTCATTGGCGGGGATATCATCTGCATCATACCCCATATTAGCTATAGCGGTTTTAATCTCTTCAATGTTTGTACGATCGGTAAGATACTTTACCGTTGTTTCACCTTTACGATAATCAACATTAATGGAAAGAACACCATCAATTCTCTTTACATATGTTTCAATTCTCGGCTTGCAAGCTTCGCAGAGAGCATTGGGGGTTTTGATCTTCGCTGTTTCAACAGTCTTTTGCTGTGAAAAAGCTCCTATCGAAAAACAGGTCATCACCAGTGCTATGAAAATTTTCATACTGTACATTTTGAAAAACCAAATTACAAAACTCCTTTCCAATTAGCAGGATCGTCCCGCCATTTTAACAAAACATCCTGCTCACTGGCAGACACCGTTCCATTCTCCACCGCCAGCTCTATAAGCGACGGATAGTTTGTAAGGGAATAATACTGGATGCCACTTTTAGCAAAGGCTTCATCTGCAACCGGGAAACCATAGGTAAAAATTGACACCATGCCGATCACTTCCAGTCCCTGGGCCTTTAGCACATCTACCACCTGCAGGCTGCTTTTCCCTGTTGACACCAGGTCTTCAATCACCACTGTTTTCTGCCCTTTTTCATAAAATCCCTCGATCTGGTTTCCCAGCCCATGTTCTTTCGGCTTTGGCCTTACATAAATATAAGGCAGCTTCAATTGATCTGCCGTCATAGCCCCCCAGGCAATCCCGGCTGTAGCAACGCCAGCCAACAACTCAGCTTCCGGAAATTTTGAAAAAACCACGTTACACAATTCTGATTTAATAAAATCTCTTGTAAAGGGAAACGATAAAATCTTCCGGTTATCGCAGTAGATGGGGCTTTTCCATCCACTGGCCCAGGTATAAGGTTCTTTTACATTTAATTTTACCGCATTAGCCTGTAATAGTTTTTCGGCCACTGTTTTCATATCTGTCATGCGGCGAAGATAAAAAGATAAAGGAACAAGGGACGAGATTCAGGATACAAGTTTAGGTAGTATTCTTTCTCCTTGTTTCTTGTTCCTTGTTTCCTGTTCCCTGTACCTTATACCTTGTACCTTGATTTCTTTCTTGTTCCTTGTATCTTTATAAATATGTATATAAAAATTTACTTTAACGATAAGCCTTTATTTCTCTGCGACAATATCGATGAAGTGGTAGAGCCCTTTGTGCACCACGACGATGCTGTATTCATCGATGAATTAGATACCCACACGGTCAAGTCGATGATCTATGAAATGCAATTGGAAAAAATTCATGCTGGTGTTTTTTTTCATTCCAACCTGGACGAGTTGAAGAAAGCTTTCTTTAAAAAATTTACACTGGTGCAGGCTGCCGGCGGGCTGGTAAAAAATGGGCAGGGTGAAAATCTCGTCATATTTCGCCGCGGTAAATGGGACCTGCCCAAAGGCAAGTTAGATAAAGGTGAAAGCCTCGAAGAATGTGCCGTCCGGGAAGTGGAAGAGGAAACCGGTTTACAAAATATAAAGCTGCTGGCGCCGCTGCTCGTCACTTACCACACCTATCATGAAGGAACAAAATTCATCTTAAAAGAATCGCATTGGTATAAGATGCAGACCCTAAACAACCAGGACCTGGTACCACAAACCGAAGAAGATATTCAACAAGTGATTTGGGTGGACGACAAGGATCTTTCGAAATACATGAAAGACGCTTTTCCTTCTGTTGTAGATGTATTAAAGGCTGGTCGGTCTAAATGATTCCTTGCGGGGAATAATGGCAACGGTGAGACGGCTTATGCAGACCAACTTTTCTATTTCGTCATAAATTTTAATGTCCCACACATGCGTATTAGAACCTAAATGAAGAGGCCTGGCAACGCCTGTTACATATCCTTCCCTGGCACTGCGAACATGATTGGCATTAATTTCAAGGCCGACACAAACATAGATTGAGTGATCCACAACTATAGCAGAAGCAATACTGCCGATCGTTTCCGACAGTACACAAGATGCTCCTCCATGCAATAAACCATACGGTTGCTTTGTGCGATTATCTACCGGCATCTTTGCTGTTAAATAATCATTGCCCAGCTCTACCCACTCAATGCCTAAATGTTCAGCCATCGTTCCTTTTAAAAGCGGGGCCAGGTCATCCACAACCAATCCTTTGTTAAACCAAATTTTCATTCTTATTTCTTTATGGATTTTGAAACTACTGCTGGTAAGAAATGACTGGCATCTCCCCCGTTACGGATAATATCCCGAACAATGGTAGATGCCACGGAAGTATACTTAGGTTCGCCGGTAAGAAAAATTGTTTCAATACTGCTATCAAGTGTCCTGTTAGCATCAGCAATCGTTTTTTCATATTCAAAATCGCTGACATAACGAATGCCCCGCAGGATGAATTTAGCACCTATTTTTTTGCAAAAATTCACTGTCAATCCTTCATAAAAAGCTCCTTCCACTCTTGATTCATTTTTATAAATTTCTTTTATCCAGGTAACCCGTTGTTCTGCCGAAAACATAGGTGCTTTGGCAACATTTGTTCCTATTCCAACAACTATTTTATCAAATAAGGGTAAAGCCCGATTAATGATATCAACATGGCCAAGGGTAAGGGGATCAAAGGTGCCGGGAAACAAGCAAATACGTAACATAAAAGAAATCCTCCTAAATCCTCCCTTATGAGAGGACTTAAAGACCTCCACAAAATGAGAATCGTTTTATTGTAATAAATTTCTAACTATACTTCACTAAGCCATCCTGAGCATGCCAAAGGATCAGGCGGTTTGGGGGCTTAATAAATACAAAGCCGCCATCCTAACTGCGACGCCGTTTTCCACTTGCTGCAAAATAATGGACTGTTTGCTATCCGCTACATCGCTGTCCAGCTCTACACCACGATTGATTGGCCCCGGGTGCATAATCACAATTTCTTTATGCAGGCTATCGAGCATTTTCCGGCTGATACCATACGCAAGGTTATATTCACGCAACGAAGAAAACAAAACCTGGTTTTGTCTTTCCAACTGAATCCGTAGCACATTGGCCACATCACACCACTCCAATGTTTCTTTCAAATTATAACTAACGTTTACATTCAGTGCTTCTGCAATATATTTTGGTATTAATGTGGGCGGTCCGCAAACAGTAACTTCTGCGCCCATTTTTTTCAGCAGGTAAATATTGCTTTGTGCTACCCGGCTGTGCATAATATCACCGATGATAGCCACTTTTGTCCCTTCGAGTTTGCCGAGTTTTTCTTTGATGGACAAAGCATCAAGCAATCCTTGTGTCGGATGTTCATTGATGCCATCCCCGGCATTGATAATGGCTGCCGGAATATGTTTTGCCAAAAAATGCGGCGCCCCGCTGGCACTGTGACGCATCACCACCATATCCACTTTCATCGATAAAATATTATTCACCGTATCCAGCAGTGTTTCACCTTTTGCCACGGAGGATGACGAAGCAGTAAAACTAATAGTGTCTGCGGAGAGACGCTTTTCAGCCAGCTCAAAAGATATGCGGGTGCGGGTAGAATTTTCGAAAAACAGGTTTACCACCACTACGTCACGCAGGGAAGGCACTTTTTTTACAGGACGTTGTAAAACTTCCTTGAATTGTTCTGCCGTTTGTAAAATAAGGGAAATGTCTGTAGCCGTCAGGTCTTTAATGCCTAGTAAATGTCGAGTAGATAGTTGCATTAAAAAGCGAAATTAAGGGAACAAGAGGAAAGTTTAATTGTTTAATAGTCTAATTGTTTAAAGTTAAGCCGTATCCATTTAAGAAGGCGCCGGAAAGGAAGTCTTCCATACTGATTCAAATTTTAAACTCTTAAACCTTAAACTTTTAAACTTCAATCCAATATCACCACTTCTTCCTTTCCATCCCGTTCCTTCCATAGCACTTTCACTTTTTGCGAAATAATGGAATCGATGGCCTTGCCTACATAGTCCGGCTGTATGGGAAGCTGCCGGCTAAAGCGACGATCGATCAATATACATAGCTCAACTTTTTCGGGTCGGCCAAAATCGAGTAATGCATCTAATGCAGCTCTTATCGTTCTGCCGGTATATAACACATCGTCGATAAGAACCACTTTTTTCCCTTCAATTGAAAATGGAATGTCTGTTTGATTGGCAATATGAAGTTCCTTTCGTACATCATCACGATAAAAGGTGATGTCTAGCTTTCCATAAGCAACAGGCACCGTTGGAAATTCCTTCTTTATTTCGGCCACTACCCTGTCGGAAAGAAAAATCCCTCTGGGCTGCAAGCCAATTAACACTGTATTTGTGAGTTCGCTATTATTTTCCAGGATTTGATGAGCCAGCCGTTTAATAGTTATCGCCAGTTGCTGTTCCGAAAGAATCGATTTCAAGTAAATAATTTTTGTAAAAATAATAAAGCCTCCGTTAAGAGGCTTTATTAAAAAATCAATTCGCTTTTTTATTTTCTTTTCGCTGCATTATGCATGAACTGGTAAAAAAATCCAACCTGGAATACACTGTTTTTCAGTTTAGCTGCGCCTGGCTCATAGATGTCGTTAATCCCCAAATTGTACCGGGCATCCACACCAAACCCTGCGGGGAAAAGATAACCCATTCCAAAGGCCCAGGAGAAGTCGACTGTGGAAAAATTGTCCTCTAAATTCACTTCCACATCCCCTGCTTCACGTTTCGACGATACTAAAAGCCCCAACTGTGGACCTGTCTGCAACCGAAAACCGTTATCTACCATGTACTGAGCCAGTAAAGGGATGTTGATGTAGTTCAGCTTCAATTTAACATCGTCGACTTTACCACCTTGCATGGAATAGACAACTTCCGGTTGCAACGCAAAATGACGGCTTATATGAATATGCGCCAAACCGCCTACATGCAAACCAGCTTTACTATCATAATCTCCCCCGGGTGAAACATTAACACTGGAAACATTTAGCCCGGCTTTTAAACCGAAATGCGTTTCCTGTGCTGAAACAAACAGCGTTGAAAGAAATAAAGTTGCGAAAACAAAAAATACTTGTTTCATAAATACATGATTTAAAATAAAAACTTCTACATAAGGTACTTACCTTATAAGTTTTTAAAAATCATGCCAAATAGCAACGATTAAACCAAGCGGATATGCACAAACAGTTTTTCCTTTTAAACAGACGTTTACTTGAAACAAAAAAGACCGGGATGCCCGGTCTTCAAAAAATAATATTCGCATTTACTTATTTACCTCCAAGGGAGAAATTGTATCCTACGTGAATACCTACTAAAGAAATGGTAGAACCATCTTTGTGGCCACTTTGGTAGCGTGCACCAAAATCTACATTGTTTACGACATAACCAAAGCCAACAGCCCAGGTGAATAAACCCTCAGAATCACTTTCCCCGCCGTCAGCTTTAGCGCCAAGTATGCCATAACCAATCTGCGGTTCGGCGTAGAAGCCGCTGAAATTGTGACGATATCCGGCAAGCAACGGAATTATGCTCCAATTGGCATCAACACCACCTTTAAATTTATAACTAGTATAGCCGGTAGTAAAGGTTATCTGACCTGCTTCACCAATTCCGAATAAGCCTTTAGCGTAACCGCCAAAACCCGTTTTAGCAGCATCACCAAAATCGCCGGTGGGCAAACCTACCTCAGCACCTACGCCGATTTGGTTATTTCCTTGTTGAGCAAAAACTGCGGATGAAGCCATAATGCAAACAGCTAAGAAAATCTTTTTCATAATTTGTCTTTTTAAAATTGATTTAATGGTTAATAAATCGGGCGCAAACATAAATCAACTGACTTAAATTAATAATGACTTTACATGAAAAGCATCCAAATTGCGTAAAACCACTCACTTTATTATCGTTGAAGTACAGCTTACTGAATGTATGATCAATTTCTTACATTAGTGATCTCACAAGTTAACGCATGATAATAGTGAAGGATGAAATGACGTAATTAGCTTATATAAAAAAGCCTGCAAAATCATGCAAGCTTCTTTATGAATGTTATGCTGATTCTATTCTTCTCCCATAAACGGGTAATGATAATCGACAGGAGGATTAAATGTTTCCTTTATTGTTCTGGCACTTAACCAACGGTATAAATTTAAAATGCTTCCAGCCTTATCGTTTGTGCCGCTTGCCCTGGCTCCACCAAATGGCTGTTGCCCTACTACGGCGCCGGTAGGTTTATCGTTGATATAAAAATTACCGGCAGCATTGCGAAGTCTGGTTGTAGCCAACTCTACCGCAGCTCTGTCTTGTGAGATAATAGATCCTGTCAATGCATAAGGAGAAGTTGTATCTACCAACTCTAATGTCTTGTCAAAACTATTGGCGGGATAAATATAAACAGTCAACACGGGACCGAAGATCTCTTCACACATTGTTACATATTTCGGATCCTTTGCCTCTATAACAGTGGGCTGCACAAAATAGCCTTCTTTTTTATCGCATTTGCCACCTACCCATATTTCTGCTTTCTTATCCTTCTTTGCATTGTCGATATAAGTTTTGATCTTATCAAAACTTTTTTCATCGATAACAGCATTCACGAAGTTGGAAAAATTTTCTACAGTGCCCATTTTAAAACTTTTCACTCCCGCTACCAGTTTCTTCTTTACTTCTTCAGCAATATTGGAAGGGATATAAGCTCTTGATGCTGCTGAACATTTTTGTCCCTGGAACTCAAATGCGCCACGCAATAGGGCTGTAGCTACTACATCGGGATCGGCACTTTTATGCGCAATCACAAAATCCTTTCCGCCTGTTTCGCCAACAATACGGGGATATGATTTATACATCGCCATATTCTTACCGATGGTTTCCCACATATTGTTAAACACTCCGGTAGAACCGGTAAAATGAACACCTGCAAAATCTTTATGATTGAAACAGACTTTACCAAGCGTTGGACCATCTACATAAATTAAATTGATAACACCGTCGGGCAAACCTGCTTCTTTCAAAATCCGCATGGTCATTTGCGCCGAGTATACTTGTGTATTAGCCGGTTTCCATATTACAACGTTTCCGCACATAGCAGCTGATGTAGGAAGATTGCCTCCGATTGCTGTAAAGTTGAATGGCGTTACAGCCAATACAAATCCTTCCAATGGACGATACTCCATCCTGTTGTGCATACCAGGACTGCTGATAGGTTGCTGTTTATATATCTCACTTAAGAAATGTACATTGAAGCGAAGAAAATCGATCAGCTCACATGCGGAATCGATCTCGGCCTGGAATGCGTTTTTACTTTGACCAAGCATCGTCGTACCGTTCATATATGGCCGGTACCTGGTAGCCATAAGGTCGGCTGCTTTTAAAAAAATACCAGCCCGGTTCTCCCAACTCATGCCGGCCCAATTTTCCTTTGCTGCAAGGGCAGCTTCAATCGCCTGTTCAATATGTTTTTCTTCACCGGTATGAAAATAACCGAGTGTATGATTTATTTCATGCGGGGGATGAAGAGCTATTTTTTTATTTGTTCTTACCTCTTTGCTTCCGATATACATGGGCACGTCTATCTCTTCACTCTTCAATTCCTTCAATACTTCTTTCAATCTTTTTCGCTCCGGCGATCCCGGTGCATAAGAAAGTACCGGCTCGTTTGCCGGCATTGGATATGAAAATGTTCCTATACTCATGTTTAAAACCCTCCAAATCCCGACAAGCCGGGACTTATTGTGTGATTAAATGTGATTGTATTTTTTTAATAAGTTTCAAGATCAGTGAAAACTTCGGAATAAATTTTCAAATGTTCAAACCCTTCGCAAATCCCCTCCTGAGCTTGTCGAAGGATTTGAGGATTTAGGGAGTTGTATTTTCCTTTTCACTCATCAAATACGCCTTAATAAATCCATCCAACTCCCCATCCATCACCGGCTGCACATTTCCTACTTCATAGTCGGTCCTATGATCCTTGATCATTTTATAAGGATGAAAAACATAACTACGTATCTGGCTACCCCACTCTATTTTTTTCTTGCTGCTATTTACCGAATCTTTCAACTCATTTCGTTTGCGAAGTTCCAACTCATATAGACGGCTCTTCAACATTTCCATCGCCCTTTCCCGGTTGCCCAACTGCGACCTGTCCTGCTGGCACACTACTACAATGCCGGTTGGTATATGCGTCAACTGAACTTTTGTTTCTACCTTGTTTACATTCTGACCGCCGGCACCGCCACTACGTGATGTTTCCATCTTTACATCCGCAGGCTTTATTTCTATATTGATGCTATCGTCCACCAGGGGATAAACAAATATGGAACAGAATGAAGTGTGTCGCCTGGCATTACTGTCAAAAGGAGAAATACGAACCAGGCGATGTACCCCACTTTCGGCTTTTAAGAAACCGTAAGCAAAGGGGCCGTCAAATTGTAAAGTAGCTGTTTTAATGCCGGCACCATCGCCCCATTGCCAATCCAATTCCGTTACTGTCCAGCCTTGTTTTTCGCCATACATCCTATACATACGGGCCAGCATTTCGGCCCAGTCCTGGCTTTCCGTACCGCCAGCACCTGAGTTGATCTGTAATACCGCAGGCAATTCGTCTTCCGGCTCGTTCAATGTTCCTTTAAACTCGGCTTCTTCCACCAATTCCAACGCCTTTTCATACGCCTCTTTGGTTTCCTCTTCGGTGGCATCGCCTGCTTTCCAAAAATCCATCAATACGGCAAAATCCTCCACGGCCATCTCGGCCGTTTCGTAGAGTTTCACCCAATATTCATTGACCTTGGCATTTTTAAGGATTTCTGTTGCCCGCTTATTATCATCCCAAAAACCGGGGCTCAGCGAAAGCTGCTTATCTTCTTCAATCTTATATCGTCGGTTTTCGACGTCAAAGAAACCTCCTTATCCCGGCAATGCGGGACCGCATATCCTGTAATTTTTCTTGTGTCATAGGGCGCAAAGGTAAGTGAAAGAGGGGAAGTTTAGCCTCGCTCTTTCACTGAGGTTTTCATCATTACTTTTGTAACTCCGTTTGTTATTGAAGTAAAATACTTTTATTCTATGGCAACCGTAACCGAGCGAATAAAAGAATTCAATCAATCACTGCTGAAAGAATCCGTGCAGGTTAAATATGCCCGGCTTGCAGAAAATGAATTCAGGTTTTTCCGGGGCACCTGCCACCTGTTTTACCAGGATCTTTTTAACCACAAAGAAAATTTTCCCAACTCACCTGTCGCCTGGGTCTGCGGCGATCTGCACCTGGAAAATTTTGGTAGTTTTAAAGGCAACAACAGGCTGGTATATTTTGACCTGAATGATTTTGGCGAAGCGATCCTGGCTCCTGCATTATGGGAAATTGCCCGTTTGATCACCAGTATTTTTGTTGCATTCGATTCACTGCGCATTGATACAAATGAGGCAGAAAAACTGGCCACTTTATTTTTGGATGTCTACTCTCATACGCTCAGCAAAGGGAAAGCCTTGTATATAGAACCCCAGGTAGCAAAAGGCGTAGTTCGGGAATTTCTAACCCATGTTGCCGAAAGAAAAACAAAAGAACTGCTGCGTGATCGAATAACGGGCGGAAAATACAAACCGAGACTTTTAATCGATAATGATCGCCATTATGCTTTAGATGAAAATTTGAAACAAGAGTTGTATACGCATATCCGGGAATGGAGCGTCAAAGACAAAAAATTAAAGCAATATCACTGCCTTGATATTGCTTTCCGCATTGCAGGAACGGGAAGTATAGGTATTAATCGTTATTGCTTTTTATTGCAGCATTCAGAAAAATCAAACAATTTTCTGCTGCTTGATATGAAAGAAGTAAGCGCATCAAGCCTCTTACCCTATATAACCATAGCCCAACCCAAATGGTCAAGTGAATCGGAACGAATATGCACAATAGAAGAATATATGCAAAATAATTCGCCTGCTCTGTTAGGTTCTACCCGTTTTAGAGATAGGGATTATGTTATAAGAGAATTACAACCCAGTTCTGATAAGATAGATTTTAAGTTGATAAGAGATAACTCAAAAGACCTGGGCCGGGTCATTAACGATATGGCTATTCTTACTGCTTCCGCACAACTGAGAAGTGCCGGTCGAAAAGGCGCTGCTATCCCTGATGATCTTATCGCATTTGGTCATACGGCTGATTGGCATACTAAGCTGCTTGATTATAGCAGGACCTATAGTCAAACAATAAAGAGTTACTATCGCCAATATATGGATGGCTATTCGGCTGGAATCTTCAATTAAACTCTTTGGGGAATACCCATATTTAATTTGCACCAGGCACCATAGGCGGAATATCATCTACCCACATATTCTCATAATCGGGTTTCCACTCATGCTTCCAGCGTTTGTGACTCCACAGATAAAGTTCAGGCTGAAGGCGGATATTTTCTTCCAGGTGGCGGACATAACGCCTGATCAATTCTCCATCAGGCAATAGTTTTAACTCATCTGCTAACAGAAAATATTCAAAATGATAATGCCCCCTTTTTTTCCTGGTAGTGGTCATCATCACAACCGGTATATTTTGCCCGCGGGCAAATTTTTCAGGTCCTTTTACAAACGCCGCCGGCCGGTTTAAAAAATTAAGCCAATAAGCATTATCCGGAAATGCGGGACGCTGGTCAGCACCAAGAGCAATGAGGTATTGTTTTTTTCGCCACGGGATAATAGCCCGGGCCATGTCAGAACTTGCTAACAAGGGATTACCCCACCTACCCCTGAGGTAAAGGATAAGCCTGTTCATCACTTTATTACTCTGTGGCAGGTATACGGTAAGAAAAGTATAAGGCTGGTTGATGCCGGCATGCAGGGTCATTAATTCCCAATTAAAAAAATGTCCCAGGTTTGCCTGTACTGATCTGCCTGAGTCGTGTAATTGATAAAATATTTCAAAATTGCCGGTTATCCTTTTATTTAACGATCGCTTGCTGATTGAAAGCAGTTTTACCGTTTCCGCCCAGTGGTCGACAAAACTGCGATAAAATTTTTTGGCGATTACTTTTCTTTCCGCTTCAGTTTTGTCCGGGAATGCCTGTGACAAATTATCCATTACCACTTCTTTTCGGTAACCAACGATATAATAAAAGATGAAAGCGGTCAGGTCCGAAAACAAATACAACACCCGCATTGGAAACAAAGAAAGAGCATATAGCAGGCCGAAAACAATGTAATACATCACTTCAAAAATTCAGGCGCAAGATACATATTGCCGTTAATTATTTTACCTACTCCATCTAAGGGAGAAACCTGGAATGATATTGTTTAATACAAAAAGGATCTGCGATGGCAAGACATTTTGTGATTGGAGTATCGTCTTCGAAAAAAAATATTTTATTCCTAAATAATTAAATATATACCTTAGCATTTCCAATAAACATTTAAATCTTTATTGGTACACCAGCCTCTATCTAACTAATACATCATACAGGAACAGTGCGATTCCCTAAAAACATTAACCTCTACCCCCATAGGGTTCTGTTGTAGCCAACTTTCATTCTGAATACGAATTCTTATTCTGCTTACAAAATTTACAACAGATTTTGCCAGAGGTTGTTTGCCTTAATGTCAAATCTATTGTGATGTAATACTTTTTCCTAATCAATCATTTTTTTTAACCAAAAAACGTAAATCTCATGAAAAAGTTATCATTAATCGCTGCATTTGCATTTGCAGCCACATCATTCAGTTTTACGACTAATCAAAATGTTGCACCACAATTGGCTCTTGCCGATGGAGCCAGCAGTATTATCGTGCCAGTCGAGTTGTTTGTTTTTATTCCCTGTGCAGGAGAAACCGTTACTTTGACCGGAAACCTGCATATCCTCACACACCTGACAACGAATGGAAACAATTTCGTTTCTAAATCTCACTTTCAGCCACAAGGTATTTCAGGTGTGGGAGATGTTTCAGGCGATAAATATCAGGCAACAGGAGTAACTCAAGACCTGGTTCGAGGCTCATTTGTTAATGGCAGTTTTACTTACACCGCTGTAAATAATTTCAGGATAATTGGGCAGGGAACCGGAAACAATTACCTGGTTCATCAATTATATCATATCACAATTACTCCAAATGGAATTGTTTCGACTGTCGTAGATAACACAAGCATTGACTGCCAATAGGAAGACTATATAAAAAGGGGCCATAAGCGTCCCTTTTTATTATTGTTGATAGTTGCAAAAACTAATCAGGGAACAAAGTTTTATCAATGCCAGGAATAATTCGCAAAGCATTTTTGTAATACACTTTTTTTAAAATCGTATCCGGCAAGCCCATCCCATACATAGCCCAAAATGCATGGTACTTTTTATGATAAGGAAAGTATTCATCATCCGTCTCCAGCACACGGAAATACGTCGCATACTCATCCGGCACCCAGCTGTCTTTACCGAATAATATCCTGTCCTGGTATTTAGTAAAAAATTGGTTGGCGGTTTTTGGCTGCCGGCCTAACTCAGCAATTACGGCACCAAACTCCACTACCACGTTGGGCATTTCATCCAGTAATTGACCCAACTTTTTTAAATCATTGGGGTACCAGCCAAAATGGGCGGCGATAAATGTAGTCTTTGGGTGTCTTTTAAATAAGCGATGCTGCTCCGCAATCAATGTATCCCATGGAGCCGGATGTGTATCATCTTTTTTACGATTCGGATGAGTGGTTAATTCCAGCCAGCGTTCATTGTTTTCATCCATGGGTTCCCAAAATGATTTGGGATCAGCTGTGTGGATCAGTACAGGTATCTTTAATTCTCCCGCCTTTTCCCAAACCGGATCAAGTCTTGGATCGTCTACTGCTACCCTTTTGCCATTAATGTCCGTAACCGAAAATCCAAGGTTTTTATAGATCTTCAGGCCATTCGCTCCGTTCTTCACATCTGCCTCCAATTGCCTGGCAGCCTTGTCGCCCCATCCCGGTTCACCTACATTTTTAAAATCAACGTTGGCAAAAACAATAAATCGTTTTGGGTAGTGATCTTTTATATTGGCCATCGATTTTTTGATCTGGTCTCCACTTTGACCACTCAGGTTCACCATTACCTTCATATTCAACTTATCCATTTCGGCAACCAGGCTGCCCAGATCCATATCTGGCATACTGAATTGATGATTGTGTACATCAATAAAAGGATATTTTGCTTTAGCCACTTTATGCTCAGGCACTACCAAAGTGGACGGAGGATTGTATTTTTCAAAATCCATCTTACCACTCATTTGCGCACGGGAATGAACAAATAAAAAGGCAGCGCCAATAAAGAAGAAATATTTTTTTATCATTCTGTTTTCTTTATAAGCATACAAGATAATGAAATGACCAAAAAAACTGTTTGCCGGTTATACAATTTTACTTTGTCCATTTGTTGAGATAGGTCTTTAATGAACCCAATTTTAAGTACATTCATCTCGCCAGGATAACATAACCCGGAACAAAACTATCGTGATCAACAAGTTTTTTTCGGAACTTTAATGATCTCAAGTTTATTGTCAACCAAATTTGTAACCATGCGAACGAAATTTTTTATCAATCTGGCAATACTTATTGTTGCCATCTTCTTTTCAGCCTGCAACAATGAAAGTTCACCGAAAGAAAAGGAAATGAAGGACTCCGTTACTACAAAAACACCAAGCCTCAAAGAAGATAATGTTATTTATACAGGCGATAACGTGACAATGAATGGCTACGTGGTGTATGATGAAAATAAAGAGGGAACAAGACCGGCCGTTCTCGTTATTCATGAATGGTGGGGATTAAATGATTATGCTAAGAGCCGGGCCAAACAATTGGCAGAGTTGGGTTATATCGCTATGGCTGTAGATATGTATGGCAATGGAAAAACAGCCGATAATCCGGATTCCGCTTCAAAGTATGCAACACCGTTTTATCAAAAACCGCAAATGACCAAGGCGAGGTTTGACGCCGCATTGGAAAAACTAAAAACTTATCCTCAAACCGATGCGACAAAAATCGCCGCTATTGGTTATTGTTTCGGCGGTGCGCAGGTTTTGAATCTCGCCAGGATGGGTGAAGACCTGAAAGGCGTGGTTAGCTTTCATGGCAATCTCCTGGGTGTGCCATTGGATAAATCGAAATTAAAAGCAGAGGTATTGGTTTGCCATGGCGCCGCTGATCCTTTTGTGCCGCAAAAAGAAGTGGACATGTTTAAAAAACAAATGGACTCTGTCGGAGCCAAATACACTTTTAAAGCATATGAAGGTGCCGTACATGCTTTCACCAACCCCAATGCCACCGCAATGGGTGAAAAATTTAAAATTCCTATCAAGTATGATGCTGCTGCCGACTCCGCATCATGGAACGACATGAAAGCGTTTTTTGGCAGAATATTTTAATCGAAATGGGAGCTCAGGCTTGCCACCGGGAACTTCAAACAGTTCCCGGTTTTTTTATTTAATTTCATTATCCACTAAACCCACCTACCAATGGCAGTAATTATTATCATCGCCATCCTTGTATTAATCTCTATCTGGCTGACCAGTCTTTACAATGGATTGGTGAAACTTCGCAACCGGCGACAAAATGCGTTTGCTGACATTGATGTTCAGCTGCGTCAGCGTCACGATCTTGTACCACAACTGGTGGAAACCGTTAAAGGCTATGCAACCCACGAAAGAGAATTGTTGATGCGGATTACCGAAGCCCGGTCGGCTGCGATGGCCGCCCATACTATAGATGATAAGATCAAGGCAGAGCAACAACTGACTTCGGCCTTGCAGGGATTAAGAGTCCAGGTAGAAGCTTATCCTGATCTGAAAGCCAATCAAAACTTTCTTCAATTACAGGAAGAGCTAAGCGATATCGAAAACAAACTGGCAGCGTCCAGACGTTTCTTCAATGGCGCCACTACAGAATACAATAACGCCGTAGAATCTTTCCCCAGCAACCTGGTTGCCAGGAATTTTGGTTTCCTCCGTGAAATTTTCTTTGATCTTGGTACGGATACCCGCAGGCAAATGGAAGAACCGCCAACAATTCAATTCTAAAAGCCCCTGGTCCGCCAGTTGGCGGAGAATATAAATGCAATACATTGGATTATTTAGCCAGATCAGAAAAAACAACTTCAATTCTGTCTTACTGCTTATCGCATTCCCGGTTTTATTACTGGCAATGTGTTATGCGATTTTATTTTTTACGAATGAGCATGACGCGAAACAGACCAACCAATATTTTGTACGGATTGTTCCCTTTGTTTTGATTGGAGTGGGAACCTGGTTTTTAATTGCCTGGGCCGGGCATAGTGCTTTTATCCGGATGGCGACGGGATCGAAATCGCTGGAGCGGAAAGAAAATAAACGTGTTTACAACCTGCTCGAAAATATCTGTATCTCACAGGGCATGAAAATGCCCAAGCTTAATATCATTCAAGATGATTCGTTAAACGCATTTGCCAGTGGCATTAATGATAACTCTTATGCTATTTCTTTATCAACAGGTATCATCAATAAATTGTCGGATGAAGAACTGGAAGGCGTATTGGCACACGAGCTATCGCATATCCGCAATCGGGATGTGAGGTTGCTGATTATCTCCATCATCTTTGTCGGTATTTTTTCATTTGTGGCTGAAATGGCTTTCAGGAGTCTTCGGTTTGCTGGTCGCAAAAGCGACAAAAATGGAAAAGGAAGCGGGGCTATCATTCTTATCGTCATTGCCATTACGGCTGTTGCTTATTTGATCTCTGTTTTGCTTCGCTTTGGCATAAGCCGCAAGAGAGAATACCTGGCAGACGCCGGCGCCGCTGAAATAACTAAAAAACCTTATGCCCTGGCATCAGCCCTGCGAAAAATATCCAACGATCCCATGATTGAGGCGGTAGAGAGCCGCGATGTAGCGCAATTATTTATTGATAATCCCACACCGTCTGTTCATAAGTCGGCTTCCTGGGATAATTTATTTGCTACTCACCCGCCGATTGAAAAAAGAATTTCGTTATTGGAGCAATTTGTATAAAGTGTTATAATTTAAAAACTGACAATTCTTATTTTTATTTGTAGAAGAGGAGTTCTTTGAAAAAGGTTACTATCCCTTCGGATGTGAATTTTATTCAAATAGCTACTGAAAAAGATTGTCGAAGATGTCTTTTATTTTAAGATGTGGACGGTAATGCGGTTGGTGATACTTCGACATGCTCAATACATCAACCCCGGCGTTCGGCGTGCGATTTTTCGGAAGACCAACTTGAGCAAAATTACTGAGTTTAGTTCGAAGAGAAGGCGTTGCATTTTTTATTCATGGTATTTTTGTTTGTTAAGATGGTCGGAGGAGTGGAATAAATTTATATGTTCGCTGTAATTTTCCAGTGATATTAACAACCATTACTTAGACAACAATACATTTCCTAAATCAACATTTATATGAAGTTAACTCTACTTATTATCCACATCCTATTTATTTCATCTCTCACGTCAGCCCAGGATTTCATTGAATTAAAATCAAATGAAGTTGTATTTAGAATAACGAGAACTAATAAAAAGAAAAATCAAGTCGTAAAAACATCTGACAACTCCTCATTAAAGGAAGGCTTTTACAAGACAAGCAACGGAGATAGATTTACACTTTTCCAGGTCAACGACTCAGGTCA
The DNA here is from genome assembly GCF_029360765.1 of Terrimonas pollutisoli. GTDB lineage: Bacteria > Bacteroidota > Bacteroidia > Chitinophagales > Chitinophagaceae > Terrimonas_B > Terrimonas_B pollutisoli. Next base: position 36,036 of record NZ_JARKNA010000024.1, read on the forward strand.
TTTAATTGGCAGTCTAAAAACTTACGACAAACAAAAAATGTTCTTAGAAACACTATGGGAAGATGGAATTCAGACAAGAGAGTTTGTTTACTTGAATGGAAATATTGCTATGGAATCTTTTGATTCAACTGTCAATGTAATGTTGTATGACAGTTTGAAAAATATATGGCAACCTGTGAAAAAGACTATACTAATAGAAAAACAATATTTCAGAACAACTAACGAAATGCGTATAAGGTTTGCAATAGGTGGTTACGACGCTTATGCCCATTATTTTTATAAAGAAGGGAAACTTATAAGGGAAATTATTCCCCATTTCTACGAAAAAGAATATGACACGTCTGGAAATGTTATATCACGAATCGAATATAATTGGAAGAACCAACAAATTGAATCGTCTGACTTTAAAAACGGAAAGTTGGTTTCAAAAAAGATTTTGAAAAATAAAAACATGTTCTGGGATTCAAAAGGTATAGTTCGATTCCCGAACGATGAAGGCAATCGAGATGAAATTACAAGCCTCATTTATTACAGTTCTGGCGCTATAAAGAAAAAAGAAATAATAAAGGATGGGAAAAGAACTGTAATTAATTATGACGCCAAGGGAAAAGTGATAAATCAAACTACAGATGAAGTTAATCTACAAAAAGTTGATTCTAATGCCGTGCCACCAGTTGAAATAAAGAAATAAGATCATAAGGTTTCGTCCCTGATTAAATATTACAGTTAGTTTAGCTCATTCCCCAAACAAAAAGAGGCTGTCTCAAAAATAAGTGACAACCTTTTTCACGACAAAGTTGGTGTTTTTCACCAGGTTTTTCACCAACCGAACTACGTAAAGCTTTTAACGCCGAGGTTGGTGTTTTTTTCGGCCAACACCTGCGAGGGCAAAAGAGAATTGCCTTGCTGGACAATTTGTATAAAATAAAAAGGGTCGTTTTACAACGACCCCGGATCAACATGAAGTTGATGGTTGTTCTACAATTTTATGAACTTTTGTTTGATTGTCTCCCCGTCTTCTTTTTTGGCCAAAAGGAAGTAAATACCGGGAGTAAGTTTAGCAATATCAATCTTAACTAATTTAGTATTAGCAGTGGCCTGGGTCACCGGCTGGCCCTGCAAATTAATTACTCTTACAACCTGCCCCATCCATCTAATGTCGTAGGAAAGGTCAAGAATAATTTCACTGGTAGCAGGATTGGGATATATTTTCGCCTGCAACGTGGTTGGCACTTCTTCAAATGGTTCCGGTGCGGCATATAGTGCAGGTATTAAACCAACTGATGAAAGAATGCCATTTCTTGCACCATCCGTCTCAAATAATGTTCTCATTCTTTCCTTCTGCCCTTCGGTAAACATATTGATGCAGCCATCCTGGGTCAGGTCCATAAAATTCATATACATATCACCATGCGGGCCACTGCTGCAGGATGTTCTTATACCAGAAGGACAACCCGGCGTAAAATTGCCTTGCTTCGGCGTATCATTTACCCAGTCATCACCACAATAGCTATCACCCCAGATATGCCTTAAACCCAGCCAGTGACCAATTTCGTGCACAGCTGTTTTGCCCTGTTCATAACCAGCTCTTGAGCTTTTTCCAAAAACATTTCTGGTAATCACTACACCATCTTTATCTGCTGGTCCGCCGGGAAAGCTGGAGTAACCGGCAATACTGGCCAGGTTACATACCCAGATATTCAGGTAGCTTTTGCTGTCCCATGCATCGGCGCCTCCTTTAGCGGATTGTTTCATTTGATCATCGGCGCTCCATCTGGTCACGGCGGTATATTTTCTTACGATGCCGGTAGTAGCCCTGCGCTGGGGATCAGAAGTGGCCAGTTGAAATTCTATACCACAATCCGCGGCAATGGATTTAAACCATTCAGGAGTATTACTGGTATCGGCGGCACGACGGCGAAAATTGTCGTTTAATATTTTTATTTGCTCCAACACTATTTCATCGGTAATATTTTCTGAAGCCTTATTATAGAGAACATGCAGTACGACAGGGATTTTAATGATGCTGCCTACATGAGGCCTTCCCGCTAACCCGGATGCTTCATTCAATTGGCGCTGAATAAAACGCTCAACCCGTTCAACATTATATTTCACGGAAGGATTTGCTTTGGCTTCGCTTTCGAGATAGTCAAAAGACGAACATGCCCTTTGTGCCATTAATTGGCTGCTGGTGATTAGTAGCAAAAATGCCAGTAGGTAGATCCGCATAGCTCAATAAGTCGGGTAGTCGGTAATACATGGCAATAACAATTGACCATGAGCCTTCACGTGGCATTGGAAAAATAAAAGCTAAGGATTCAGAATTATGCGGTGTTCGGGGGATAATGAATTCAGAGGGTCACGAAGTATTCGCTTGTTGAAATCAAATATAAAACATTTTATGAATTAGCAATCAATTTTTTAGATAGTAATTTTACGAGTCTTTAAAAATAGTCCGCCAACGTTTAACAAATCCAAAAGCAGTCATCCCTTATTTTTGCCTGCTGCCATCAAACTCAATGAAATAATAAATGAAATCTATTCTTTTTGTCTTTACGATTCTTTTACTTGCGGCCTGCGGCAATACTGATGCCAATAGCGACTCTGCTGTAAATACTCCTGCAGCTGCTTCACCAAAAGCAATTGGCTACGCTATCGTAAAAACATACCCACATGATACATCTTCCTTTACCCAGGGTTTGCAATTGTATGCAGGGAATTTGTATGAGGGGACGGGTGAAAAAGGGCACTCTCACTTAATGAAGGTAGATCTCAACACCGGCAAAATCCAACAGCAAATTTCTTTGGATAGTAAATATTTTGGCGAAGGCATCACGATCCTGCGTGACACCATCTATCAACTTACCTGGCAGGAAAAGGTAGTGTTTGTTTATACGTTGAAAGATTTTAAGAAGGTAAAAGAGTTTCCGCTGGATACTGAGGGATGGGGCATTACCAATAACGGAGAGGAGTTGATTGTGAGTGATGGCACCAGCAATCTTTATTACTATAATCCATCTACTTTTCAATTGCTGAGGACACAATCTGTCACCGAAGGTGGCAGCCTTTCCTACAACCTGAATGAGCTGGAATATATCGATGGTTACATTTATGCTAACCAATGGCAGGCGCCTTATATTTTAAAAATCGATCCCGGCAGCGGCGCCATCGTTGGTAAAATTGATCTGACTGATGTATGGACCCGGGTGAAGGCAAAAGACCCGGTGGCTGATGTGCCCAACGGCATAGCCTATGACACAGCTACTCAAAAAATCTATATCACCGGTAAAAAATGGCCGGAGCTCTATGAGATAGAGTTGAGTAAGTAGCTAATAGAAGTGAGAAGGCAAATGTGAAATGTGAAAATAAATTTGCGTATTTACAATCTTATGCTTCTTCCGGTTTTTTATTTTTTTCCAATCACATATATTACGGAACTGCATTTTTTCTTATCCAATAACGCTGAAAAATTGGATTGCAGGCCATTGAAAAAGGCGGCGATCCAATTTGTTTTTCCCTGCCTGGCCGGCAGGCGGGCATTCTTGTAACGGCTGCTCAACAGGGAAATGTAGAAGCTGTCATACCACATAGGCTTATAGGCCAGGATATCCAGCCCATTTTGTTCCATGAGTTTCTCTATCGAACGGGGAGAAAAATGATACAAATGCCTCGGTACATCATAAGCAGCCCAATATTGCTGGTAAAATGTTGCATCGCCGGATGTGTAATTGGGTACAGCAATAAAAATTCTTCCATTGTCTTTTAATACCGACTTCAATTGCTGAACATATTTTGAAAGATCATGTACATGTTCCAATACATGCCAAAGTGTGATTGCATCAAAATGATTAGCGGGAAGCTGATAAAATTGATTTGCCTCTGCAAGGTCAAGAGAATAAGTGTCACGGGCCACCTTCCGTGCATCTGCATGCGGTTCGATGCCCGTAGCCATCCAGCCGTGTTGCTTCATTTCATGAATGAAGGAGCCAATACCACTGCCTACATCAAGTATGTTGCCTCTTTTCAAGCCCGTAGTTCTCTCTATCAATTTTCTTTTCTGAATAATTGTTTTTCTTCTTACAAAATGATAAAGTCTATTGATAAATCCCTTCGTAGTATTCGTATGAGAAATATAACTTTCTGCTTTGTAATAAGGCGCCACATGATTACTATCCGGCGCATCCTGTGTAAAACGAAGCGAACAATCAGCACACTCATAAATAGCAAACATCTCACCGGTTACAGTATAATCTTTTACCTGCAATACAGGATGGATAGCTGCAGAATTACAAACAGGACAAAATTGATAATGTACTCTTCCGGTCATCTTGAAAATGGCTGTTTAAAACAGGCAGCAAAGTAAATTGAAATGCATCATAAAAAAATATTCATTTTTATATCGGCTGATAATGAATATTTTTCCTGTGAATAGAACTTGCCTGTCGGCAGGCAGGCTTAGACAATAACCTAAGGGAAAAAACAAACCGACAAAAAATTAAGGAGCTGTTTTATACGTTGCGGATTCCTCGTTGGGAGTAATCTTTTTTTGATTCCCGGTTGAAGAAGTATCTACACCATTGGAAGAAAGATACAATGCGATAAAAATGAAGGCAAGTAAGCCAACAATCAATGCTATTCCCCACCAGTAGGTTTTTCTCGCTGTTGACGGAGCCAGTAGCTCTATCATTTCGGAAGAAGTTTTCTCCTGCTCCCCCACCAGCATTGTATGTTCAACATTCCCCCTGATCACTTTTACAGCAGCAACAGGCGTTCCGGTCTTCATATCTTTTAACGACGGTTCAAAACGAATTTCACCGGCCATTCCTTTACTAAGCGTCCCCACGCCTTCCCAGTGAAATTTTCCATCACTCATCACCCTATTCTTAATATCGAAGGCAAAATCATTAAACCGGCGTATTGCATCTGTTTCAGAAACATTAAGTACGGCGGCCAACCAGCTGAAAACATTCCCTGATGGGGCAGTATTGCCGTGATGCAAAGCAACGGTATAAGCCGGAGGGTTTACCATCTTGTTGACAAAATCTATATCGGCCGGTTTTCTTTCCAACAGGAAAGTGCCCACGCCGGGAATGTTCAGCTTTTTGTGTAAAACAAGATATTGATACAATTCTCCGCCCATGACTAATTCTTTTGATCGAACGAAAAGATGATTCCACCAACGAAATTAAATCCGTAGACCGGGTATTGATTCCATCGTTGGTATTCTTTATTAAATATATTATTAAACTGTGTCCAAAGGCTAATATTTTTTTGGATCTTGAATTCAAGTCCTGCGTTTAAATCCACCGCTCCTTTTAATTTACCGTCTGAGCCATCCTTGCGCATGTAACGGGGACCATTCCAGGCAAACAAATCACCTTTTAACCACAGATCTTTTATCACCTGTAGCCGTAATGCAGTGTTTAATTCAAGCGGCAGTAAACCCCATGCTTTTCGCTGCTCCTGCAAACCGGTATATTGGTTGAAACTAAGACTGGTGATAACTGAAAATTTTTCCTCTACTGTATAGCCCAACTCTCCGCCCAGGTTCAATACGTTTACCCGTTTTGCATTGACAACCTGGAATGATTTACCATCCCCCGCTGCTGATGTATCGTTTACAAATAAAGGTTGATTATTTAATTTGTTGAATGCTACTTTGGCGCTATACGTGAAATGATCGCCTACTGCGCCTTTAAATCCTGCATATCGTTCCTCAATCCATGTGTTCAACAATGAAGTGGGTGCCCAAAGCCAGGGATTTTGTGAGGCAAGGTATTGAAACGTTGTTTTTCGGATATACCCGGTCCATCCGGCCTGGAACGTAAACCGCTGATCATAGGTTCCGATTTCGGCCAGGATATTGGGAAACATTTTGAAAGTTGAATTGTCCCATGATGGACGTATACCTGCCTGCAACTTTAAGGAAGGACTTTTATACAAAACAGCCGGAGAAATATACCATGTTGTATTATTCACTGCCGATTTGTCTTTTGGCGAAAGACGGGTAAGATCGAATGTTAAACCGAGATTAACCGTAAAATCTTTTCCAATGTTTTTTTCCAGCGGAAGATTAACCACTGTATTGCTTTCATTATTCTTTAAATGATCGCCGAAGATGTCAATTTTTATTTCCGGTGAGTAGTTTAAACCAAATTCGGTGCTGTTGATATTACGCAAGCCAACCCTTGCAGAAATTGTTTGAAACCGCTGCCGGATAGAATCATTCACGAACGACAGCGACTCAGGTTGATAACCATACTTGTAAGTTCTTTCCTGCTTCATCCCCAGGCTACCAGTCCATTCGAGGTTTTTAGCGGTTTTATAAAACGCACTCAGTTTCACCTGCGTGTTGGTAAAGTCCTGGTACTCTCTTTTTCCCTGTGAAGAAACATGTTTTGCATAAATATTGGCGCCGGCCGTGTTGCCATCACCAAATGAAAACCCGGCCTGTATATAAGGTGTTCTCAAACTTCCAAAACCAGCCTTGATATAATTCGCATTACCAAACTTACCCACTGAATCAATTTGCATAGCTAAGGGTTTCAACGACCCGGGTTGGTATCCAAATAAAAGATTGGGATTGGGAATATCGTATTGCAAGCGGGGTTTGGTAGTATCTGCTGTCGGCGGTGTCGCATTAAAAATGAATTTACCGGTTTCTTTCAATTCCGGTTTGAAAGTAGAAGTAATATCGACAGATTTAGGTTTTGTGGTATCTTTTTGCGACCAGGAAGTACCTATCGAAAACACAGCTACCAATAAGAAACCTATTTTGACGGTTTGCTCTTTCATCAACCTTATACTTTTAAAGACCCCCTCCCTATCCCGACGCACAGCCGGGACCACCATCACACAGACCCGAACAATCAAAGACTCTCTGTTATTTTGAATATCCATTTTTTCAATTTGTTTGTTATCAGAGTTCTTAATTTATTTCTTCATTTATTTCATCAGCACATTAGCACATTTTCAAATTTCCACATTCATTAATTCCCAACTTTACTACTCCTGCTTTCTTCCTCTGTTACCTGCGAAAGTTTGCTTTGCGCTTCACTTTTTAGCGTCGGCTCGATCGTGTTATCTACTACACTTTGAAAAGTAGCCTTGGCATTGAAATAATCCTTTTGTTTGAAATAGACATCCCCTAATAAGATGTAAGCCTTCGTAATCCAATAATCGTAGGATCCTGATTTATTAATTACCTCAAACGCCGCTTTTTCAGCGTCACCTAATTTGTTTAATGCAAACCAGCTTTCCGCTATTTCATATCTCGCTTCAGCCGCCAGCGCTGCTTTGTTTAACTGTACTACTGTTTTAAAATTGGCAATTGCCTGGTCATACTGGCGGTTTACAGCAAAAGATTTTGCAATAGCCATATTTGCAAGGGCCTTGTCGTCGGTATTGCTGCCTTTAGTAGTTAAAAGATCTTTTGCATTTGCGACTGCTTCTGTCCATTTCTGCAACTGGTATTGGCTACGCAATAAGCCGCGCATGGCTTCCAATTTGTTTTCCTGGGTAGATGCTTCACGTCCCAATTGGGTATAAAACGTTTCAGCTTTTCCATAATTTTTTAACTCAAAGAAATTGATACGGGCGGCAGCCAAAATTGCCCGTTCTGCATATTTGTTAGGGGCATTCGAAGCCACATCTTCGTATCCTGATAAAGCATTGTTCCAATCTTTTTTGCCGTTATATATCTCGCCACGATAAAAATTAGCATCCACGGAATAAGCCCCGTCAGGAAATTTTTGCAGGTAATTATTGAAGGCGTTCAAAGCTGCCGAAGTGTTTCCATTTGCAAACTGGCTTTCTGCCGCTGCATAGGTAAGGGAGTCTTCCGTGCTGACACTAATGGGCCTTCCTGCATTACGCATAAATGCTGCGTATTCGTCCGCCTTACCCGTTTCGATATAAATAATTTTTACATTGTCCAGCGCATCTGCCGCATCCTGCGAGTTGGGATACTGAGTCACCAACGCCTGGTATTGCTTTAATGCTTCCGCACTATTATTTAAATTATAATAAGCAGTACCTAATTTTAAATAAGCTCTTGGTTTAAGACTGGCATTATCTCCATTTTTTATCACATTGTTCAAATAAGGAATCGCTTCATTGAATTTCTCATCGGCCATATACGTGTTGGCGATCTCCATATTAGCATCGGTAACTAAAGCTGAAGTTGGAAACTTCCTGGTCATTGTGCTCAGCAAGCTGATCTTATCCTTCGAACTCCTGATACCGGCGATCATTGCATTTTGATAAGTTGCATAATCCTCGTCGGGCCATGAAAATTTGATAACATTCTCATACATGGACCTGGCTTTGCTATAGTTTTTTTCCATGTAATAGCAATCAGCAGCCCGCAGGTAAGCATCCTGTGTCAACTCATCTGAATTTAATGCAGGGCTTTTTGCCAATGGTTCAAAAAATGTCAGGGCCACGGGATAATTTTCTTTTCGCAAATAGCAATAGCCGAGATTATAACGGGCTGAATTAGCATTGGCTTCCCCACTTGTTGGCGCACCACCACTGACATACCCATTATAATATTTAATAGCATCATCAATCCTATTATTCCTAAAAGCAATTTCTCCTTTCCAGAAATTAACGAGCGGCAACACAGAACCGTTATTAGGATCTTTTAATGCCTTGTCCAGTAATTCTTCAGCCTCAGCCATCCGGCCATCATTAATAAATTCCGTCGCTCTTCCATACAGAATTCTTGGATATAATCTTTTTGCATTGGGTGTGGGATTGCTCATGCCATCCAACAAGGCAACTGCCTCCCGGTAGTTGTTGGTATTTGTCAATACCGCCACTAACAAATCTTTTGCTTCAGTATTGTATGTGGAGTTGGGATAATCGTTTAAAAAATTTCGAAGACCATTTAATGCCTCATCCTGGTAACCCAGTTCGTAAGATAGTTTTGCATACTGAAATTTCGACACTTCCTGTTGCTTGCGGTCGCTACTGTTAGAAGCACAAAAAAGAAAGGCATTTCTGGCATTACTCTTTTGCCCCGTTTTTAAGTACGCATCACCCAGCAGGTACATAGCACTTTGGCTTAGCGTGTCTCCCTTACCACTCAGTTGCTTAAATCCCTCAATCGCTTTGGACAGATCATTATTCATGTAATAAGCGTAGGACAATTCATACAAATCTTCACGACGAACTTTGGGTGAACGTTTTACATAATCCTCCAGGTAAGGCAATCCTTTATCAAATTCCTTTCTTTCGAAATAAGCATGACCGATCATCTGCTTTAATTCGAGATCATAATACTGCGACTTGCCTGTTTTGATTTTGGTTTCCGCATATTTTAATGCTTCTTCTTTTTTCCCCTGGATATAATAGATCTGTGCGATATAATAGGGAACTACCGTTGCATAGTCTTTTTCATTTTCAACAATCTTAAAACTTTGCAGCGCTTCATTGTATTGTTTGTCACGAAAAGCCAGGAATCCATAATAATAGTTTGCATCCAAATAATTCGGATCGTCCTTCATGGAGCGAATAGTATTGAATAAGGGCTTGGCTTTTGCAAAGTCCTGTAACGTAAAATATGAATAGCCCTGGTGAAATTTCATCTGGGCTATATCCTTGTTGCTCAGGTTCGCAATATTGGCTTGCTCGTAATGATTAACTGCTTTTTTAAAGTCCTGCCCGCGGAAATAAAATTCCCCAAGCTGGTAATTCATCATTTGAACCCTTGCCGTATTTTTTTCGAGGTCAATATAGTCGATCGCTTGTTGCTCGGCCCGATCCTCTCCCTGCTTCAGGGCGCAGGCAGTAGCGTAATAATTGATCTCCTGCACGGTGACCGAATTATTCGCAATATTTGTTTCCCTGACATCCTGTTTTAATTCCTTTAACAATGGATAAGCCAGGCTGTATTGTTCTTTTTGAAAATACTCTTTTGCTTCTTTAAATTTTTCAGCCGGGTCGGAATAATAAATGGTTTGCTGGCTAAGTGCAGGCAGAGATAGTGCAATAGTAATTGCAAGAAAAAATGATTGCTTCATTCCGTATGTCCTTTAATCCGTTGGGGGATAACGTTGCGAATATTCGAATTATTTCAAGTGTGGCCAAAGATCATTCCAAACAGGTGTGGATAAGTCTTATATTATAGGTTGTTTAACAAATTACTCATTTCCACATCCTTTAAGTCAATTAAAAATTCTTATGTATTATTGCAGCCAAAATTCCCAACCATGAAAAGACTTTTCAGTATTAAGTACACTGATAATGGAATAGCATTCGCTACTTTTTTGTTGCGCCTGGCACTTGGCGGCCTAATCATACCACACGGTTATAGCAAATTGATAACATTTGCATCTAAATCATCCAGCTTTGCAGATCCCTTTCATATTGGTCATAGCACCTCCATGGCACTGGTCATTTTTGCAGAGTTCTTTTGCGGTGTTTTTATTTTATTGGGATTGTTTACCCGGCTGGCTTGTATTCCGCTAATTATTACTATGGCCGTAGCCCTGTTTTATGCACATAAGGGTGATTTCTTCGGCCAGGGAGAAACGGCTACCTTATACCTGATGGGCTATTTGGCCTTATTGTTTACTGGCCCCGGTAAAATCAGCATGGACCGGTTCATTGCAAAATAATGGATATAAATGTTGGGCATAGAAAGTTGATTCTTATCAATGATTGGCCAGTAATCAATTTTTAATACTCAATTTCAAGTTAAAAAAATGTTCACCACTCAAACACAGGTAAGAGTCCGCTATGCGGAAACTGACCAGATGGGCGTTGTCTATCACAGTCATTACTTTCAATATTTTGAAGTGGCCCGTGCGGAGTCAATTCGTCAATTAGGTTTCACGTATGCCGACATGGAAAAGATGGGGGTGATCATGCCCGTGATAGAAGTGCAGTGCCGTTATCTCCGGCCGGCTTTATATGATGACTTGCTAACTGTCAACGTAACCCTAAAAGAACTGCCGGTTCATCATAAGATAGAATTTCACCAGGAAGTATATAATGAAAATGGAGACCTGCTCGTTAACGGGAAAGTGATTTTGTATTTTATGGAGTCAAAAACAATGAAACGAACCACCATGCCGGAGCAACTATTACTAAAACTTCAGCCTTATTTTAATTAATTTTAAAGGATGGAAAATTTAGCAGAACCGTCCCGGTTTGATGGCAATGAAGAGCAAACTGCTTTTCCGGAAACATCGTTTACCTATCCGCCCAAATTTCAAAAACCTGAAGAGCAGCCGGGTAATATCTGGCTTCGCTCCATCGCCAGCCTGGCACTTTACCTGATATTGGGATATTATATTTTTCACAGCTTTGAAATGTTGTTGCTGATCACGGCAATAGTGGTTTTTCATGAACTGGGTCATTTTTTTGCTATGAAGTTTTATCGTTACAAGGATCTGGGCATATTTTTTATTCCACTCCTTGGCGCCTATGTATCGGGAAGCAAAAGAGAAGTATCACAAAAAGAATCTGCTGTGATTCTTTTGGCCGGACCACTGCCCGGAATTATCGTGGGTATTGTAATGTACCTGTTATATAAATACAATCCTTCCTTATATATCGGCAGTCTTTCATTTTACACGGTTTCTCTGTCATTGATTTTTTTAAACCTGATCAATCTTTTCCCGGTATACCCATTGGATGGCGGTCAACTTTTGAACCGCGTATTTTTAGATGAAGAAAGCTGGTTAAGCAAACTGTTTGTTTTTCTATCTATCGGCGTGCTGACCTGGTTTGCCTTGTATGGTATGAGCCGGCCGTTTTATCCATTACTGATTTTCCCGGCTATGATGTTATTTAGAATGATCGGGGACAATAAATTAACTGCTGTCGAGAAAAAAATTGAAACAGAGGGTTTTGATCTCGACCGGAACTATGATGAGCTGCCGGATGAAGATTACTGGAAAATCAGGAATATTTTAATACAGGAACATTCTTCTTTTAAAGACATAGCTCCTGCCCCTCCTTTTGAATACAGCGTGAAAGAAGAAAAAATAATGTCCACGATTCAAAGCCTTCTTCACCGGCATTTAATCCAGGATGTATCGATAGTTGGAAAAATTTTTATCCTGCTAATTTGGCTTGCAGCTATTGCTTCGCCCTGGCTGATCGATATGGATCTCTCCTTTTTCGATCGATTTGGTTTTTAATCACACACGGTTGTAATCAGGTTTCCAGTTTTTTATCGCCTGCTTAATATTTTTTGGAGAAAGTTTTTCGTCTACTGCTTTTTTTGCCAAAGCAGGCAACTCCTCATCGCTGGCAAAACGAAGTGCGATGATTTGCCCCATCCGAAGTTGCCGATCCAACGGCTGGCCCGCTAAAATAAAATGCCTGAAATTTTCTTCGGCACGAATAGCCCGGTCCTGTGCCCGCAATGCAAACCAGCGGATATACCAGTAAAAGCCTATCAACACAATGACGACCACTACAATGAGTGCGGCTGAGTAGTGCGTATGAGCATCCGAACGAACGAGATTGATGATGCTGCCAATCAATAAGGCCAATAGTATCGTTGGAATTACAAGATGCCAAAGCGGTATATAACGACTATGATTTTTAAAATTTTGTTCGCTCATAAAATGGTAGTTATAGTTTATAGTTTTTGGCCCATTTGTCCATCTTTGCTTCCAAAATGCTCAGGGGCAAAGCTCCATCTTTTAACAATTCATCGTGAAATGCTGCAAGATTGAAATTAGCTCCCAGTTGCTTTTCATATTTATGTCGAAGTTCCCTTATTTTCAAAGCACCTATTTTGTAACCCAATGCCTGACCGGGAATAACCATATAGCGTTCTATTTCCGCAGTGGCGCCTTGTTCACTAATCGCTTCATGATCCATCATGTATTTGATCGCCTCTTCTCTCGTCATTCCTTTTGAATGAATTGCAACGTCAACCACTAATCTGATAGCCCGGTGCATCTCATCACCTAGTGCACCCATATATTGATAGGGATCAGTATACAATCCTAATTCTTTTCCCAGCGATTCGCAATACAATGCCCAGCCCTCAACATAGGCATTATTACCACCGAAGCGACGAAACTTCGGCAGCAAGGTATCTTCCTGTTGTAACGAGAGTTGGTAATGGTGACCTGGTATTGCTTCATGAAGAAACAACGATTCCATTCCACTGGTTGTATTAAAAGTAGTTGCATCAAGGATTGGCACGTAAAAAATACCAGGCCTGCTTCCATCCGGAGCCCCCTGCATGTACTCTGCGCTGGCACTGGCCGCACGGAACGCTTCTGTTTGCCTGATCTCAAAACCAGTTTTAGGTGTATGGTGAAACATTTTTGCCAGGTACGGGATCATCGTCTGATGAATTCGTTCAAACGCATCCAGTACTTCTTTGGGATTTTTATAGGGCATAAATTTCTTATCAGTCCTCATGTATTCAAAAAACTCATTCAGCGAACCTTTAAAGCCGGTTGAGTTTTTTACACTGTCCATTAAGGCACTAATTCTGGCTACTTCTCTAAGCCCCGTTTCATAAATCTCATCCGGTGTTTTATCAGTAGTGGTTTGTTGCTTTACTAAAAAAGTATAATATTCCTTACCTCCCGGTATACCATCAATGCCGGATGTAGATCTTGCTTTGGGCAAATATTCATTCTGCAAAAAGTCACCCAGTTTTTTGTAAGCAGGCTCCAGTTGCTCCCGGATCATTTTTTCAAATCCCCCGGTGAGCCTTGACTTATCAGCATCACTGAATGCTGCAGGAATTTTGGCAACAGGACCATAGAAAATACTTTCCCGGATGTTTGCGGCAGGAATGGCTTTCATTTGTGGAATCATTTTTACCACGATCGATTGAGACAACACGACGCCAGCTTCTATGCCTTTTTTAAAATAAACGATGGCACTGTCGGCCCAGGCGCTAAAAGCAGAAGCTCTTTTAATCCAATCATCATAGTCTTTTACCGTTTTGAAGGGTTGTATACCGCCGCCACTACCCAATTGGCCCATGGTTAAGGTGAGTCCATAAAACTGATGGAAAGGAATGTAATTGTCTTTAAATGCCAGGGCATCCAGGTTCATCTTAGCCTCATAGACAAACACATCATAATTGATCTTATCCGTTTCATTCAGCTCATCACGTTTGTAGTTTTGTGCTTCGGTTAGATATCGTGAATAAAAATCACGAAGCTTACCGCGATAGCTATCTGTAAATTCAATTGACAACCTATCGTTATAACGGGGGTCACCGATCATTGTCGCTTCGAGGGGATACCATTGCAGCCGCTCTTCGTAATACTTGTCAAAAAAATCAGCGAGTTCTTTACTATTCTTCGGAGGAGTTTCTTTTGTTTGATTATTACAACTTAGCATAAGCATTACAATGATGCCGATAATAACTGGTTTCATATCCTTGTATTAAGGGGACAAAATAGGGCTAATTGCCAAATATTAGATTGCCGTTCTTCCATTTCTATCCTCTTACTTTAATACATCGAGCACTTTATACATCTTGCTTACCAACGCCGAAGCTTTTCCATTATAATTATTGACCAAAAACGAAAAAATATACTCTGATCCGTCCTTAGCTTTATGATAGCCGCAAAATCCCTTTACATCACTGATAGTGCCGCTTTTTACTTTCATACCGTTGTACTCCGGCAGTGCATCATAAAAATAAGGGTACCAACTTTTGTTTTTTGCATATTTCAAAATCTCTACCTGTGCATGGGTGGTCACACGGTTCAGCGGTGAAAGACCCGAACCATCATAAATATTTAACTCCTCTTCGTCCAGGCCTTTTTGTTTCCAAAAATCTTTGACAATCGCAACACCGCTATCTGTTGATCCAAATCCTTTTTTTTCGAAGGCAATGGTTTTTATCAATGCTTCGCCGTAGAGGTTGATACTTTTTTTATTGAGCCAGTAGATGATGGAGTCGAGGGTGGGCGAATATTCGGTGTGAAATATTTTTGGTTTATTCTCTAGCGGTGCATAAACAGTTAATGATGACAAATGGCTGTGAAGATTGAATTTATCTTTTAACGAATTTCTAATCGTTTCAATAAATTGATTTTCGGGATTGATCATAGAGCCGGATATTTCAAACCGGTTTTCATTTAAAGGTATTGTGCCCCTAACCATAATCTCATTACCCTTAACTGGCAGATATATGTATGCATTGTCGCCAGTTCCTTTTGCGGCCGAACTTGCCTGAGATGTTATGCTATATGAATATAAAGCCGGTTTAGTTTCTACAACTGACACTGCATCTCCAATATTGCTTCCTGATTTAAGAATAATGTCATATTGGTTTTCCCGCCAGTTTAATATTGACGCACCAGCTCCGTAATAATTCCCAATATCCTGCCATATCCAACCGTCTGGTATTTGCCTGGAATCCCAGCCCTTTCCATCAATAAATACAGTTTCCGAATTAACAAGATCAGTTGCATTTATTGATTTAATAATTCTGGCTAACACTTTCTCTTCTTTTTTTGCTTCCCAACGCCAACTGCCAAATGTTGGATCTCCGGATGGCTTGATATATAAATTTTTAAATCCATTGTTCTCTAGTAAGCCAAACTCAGTTTTGTACCTGTATTCTTTTCCCAACAACTCAAACGCCGTAACACTTGTAATAATTTTTTGCGTAGAAGCTGGCGCCAAACCGATCTGTGAGTTTTTATCAAAAACCACCTTAGCAGTTTTAGCATCGATCACATACAAGGAACTAATCGCATGCTTTAACTGATCATCACCTTCAAACTGCTGAAAAGTCTTTTGCAATTTTTGAGTAACTGATTGAGCAACTGAAGCGGCAACCAGCAACAGCCAGCCGGCAATAAAAATCAATTTCTTCATGAATAACTCCGATTTACACTAAAACTAAAAAGAATTAAATTTATAATATGGAAAATGAAGTTAAAGAGCCGGCGCCAAAGTATAATTATATTTCGCCTGAGCAATACCTGGAAATGGAAAGAGCTTCTGAAACGAAGCATGAATATTACAATGGAGAGATATTTACGATGGCCGGCGCATCCATATCGCATAATGAAATTTCATTTAATATTAACCGGCTGGTTGCCCCTTCTGCACACGACAAAGGCTGCAAACTGTTTGGCAACGACTTCCGGATATACATTCCTGAAAGATCATTATTCACTTATCCTGATTTTTCCATTGTTTGTGGAAAAGCTGATACATCAAAGCTGTATTCCGACAACCTGACCAATCCTACTGTAATCATCGAGATACTTTCCAAATCAACCAAAGATTACGACAGGGGAACAAAGTTTTTCCTTTACAGGAGTATAAAGAGTTTAAAGGAATATATTCTCATTGATTCAAGGTCTGTCAGCGTTGAAATATATACCCGCCAGGAAAATAATAGTTGGCTGCTGACTGAATTTAACAATCTGTCGGATAGTTTTTATATGATAACCATTGGACTCACTCTGCACCTCAAGGAAGTTTACGACGATGTCAGTTTTGAAGAATAGCTGATATTTGCAACTCAAATTTTTCTATGCCTGCATTGATCAACGCATCTATTATCACCATCGGTGATGAACTATTGATTGGCCAAACTATTGATACCAACAGTGCTTTTATTGCCCAGGAGCTAAACAAGATCGGCATATGGGTGCGTCGCAGAGTGGCAGTAGGTGATGTATGGGATGATATCTGGCAGGCACTGGACGAAGAAAGAAGGCAATCACAGATTATCATCATCACAGGCGGTCTTGGGCCTACAGCCGACGATATTACCAAACCGTTGCTGTGTAAATACTTTGGCGGAAAAATGATTGTAGACGAAAATGTATTGAACCACGTAAAGTATCTGTTTGAAAAAGTCTATCGCCGCCCTGGTCCAATATTGGAAAGAAACCTGAAGCAGGCGGAAGTCCCTGATGTCTGTACCGTATTACATAACGCAAGGGGATCAGCTCCGGGCATGTGGTTTAGAGCGGCCCCCTCTAACTCCCCCCAAGGGGGAGGATTGGCAAGCTCACAAAACCAGTTAAACAAAGATTCTATCAAAAATCAAGCTTCTGCTATCACAAATGATTCTTCGCAAAGCGGGGATGGTGCAATGATGGCTTCCCCTATCGGGGGAAGTCGGAAGGGGGCCGTTTTTATTTCATTGCCCGGTGTGCCACACGAAATGAAAGGCCTGATCACAAATGAAGTCATTCCCCGTTTGTTAAAAGAGTTTACAATGCCAGCGGTAGTACATCGCACTGCTTTTACAGCCGGATTGGGTGAATCAATGATCGCTGAACTACTGCTTGATTTCGAAAGCTCACTTCCTTCGCATATTAAACTCGCCTACCTGCCCAGCTATGGCATGGTCAGGCTAAGGCTCACATCTACCGGCGGCAACAAAGAGGTAGTGGAAAAAGAGCTAACACCCTATTTTGAAAAAATCCAGGTGCTGGTAAAAGATTATTTAGTTACCAATGAAGATGAAGGGCTCGAAATTGTGATCGGCAAAATCTTGAAAGCCCAAAATAAAACTCTGGGCACTGCTGAAAGTTGTACCGGTGGATATATAGCCCATCTTATTACGAGTATCGCTGGCTCTTCGGCCTATTATAAAGGCACCATTGTTAGTTATGCCAACGACGTAAAAGAAAATATGTTGGGCGTTAAGAACGATACTCTAAAACAACATGGCGCCGTAAGTGAAGAAACTGTACAGGAAATGGTGAAAGGCGCATTGATAAAATTGAATGTCGATTATGCGTTGGCGACTTCCGGCATTATGGGACCTGATGGCGGCTCTGATGAAAAGCCCGTGGGAACTGTGTGGATAGCTGCTGGCAACAAAGAAAAAATTCAAACGCTACAACTCAATTTGCGCTTCGACCGGAAACGTAACATAGAACTGACGGCTGCCAATGCCCTCAATTTTCTTAGAAAATTCATTTTGACTAACGGTTGATCGCATCATTATGGTCAAATCATTACCTTTGCCCGGTCCAAAAATTGCTTGTCTTACCTGATCGTTGATTTATTGCGGTTGGAGTATGCCCGAAACAAGTTCTGGGTAAACTGTGTGAGGAACGACGAGTTTTGTTTTGGCGCTGATTATCAAATAAAAATTTATGGCGATAGTTGACTTAATAATGCCAAAGCTTGGCGAAAGTATTACAGAAGCGACCATTTTAAAATGGCACAAACAACCAGGCGATCCTGTTAAAATGGACGAGACGGTATTGGATATTGCTACCGATAAAGTCGACAGCGAAGTACCAAGTACAGCTGAAGGGGTGATTGAAAGCCTGTTGTTTAATGTAAATGATGTGGTGCCGATTGGTGCAGTAATCGCCAAAATTAAAAGCAACACCACCGAGTCAACTACTACTGCAAACATTCCGGTAGCACCTCAATCTGCGATTCAACCCATCCAGGAAATAAAACAAGCTGAAACAGCATCACCTGCTCCAATAACAGCAACAACCGTAAAACCACCAACAGCAAACGGCCTCTCCAATCGTTTTTATTCACCCCTGGTATTAAATATTGCCAACAGCGAAGGGGTGAGCATGGCCGAACTTGAACAAATAAGTGGGACAGGTAATGAAGGCCGTGTGACCAAGAAAGATATCTTACAATATGTAAATGACAAGAAACAAGGAAAGGCTGTGAGCTACGAGCCACAAGCTGTGAGCCAACAGCAGGTTGCAATAGTTCAGGAGGCGACTCCTCAAATCAGAACGCAAAGCTCAGAGCTGACTGCTTACTCAGGCAATGTGGAGATTATTGAAATGGACAGGATGCGGAAATTGATTGCTGATCACATGGTGCGAAGCAAACATACCAGTCCGCATGTAACCAGTTTTACTGAAGCCGATGTAACGAATCTTGTGTTGTGGCGTGATCGGGTAAAAAAGGAATTTGAAAAAAGAGAAAGCACAAAGATCACTTTCACACCGCTGTTTATTGAAGCCATCGTAAAATGTATCAAAAGGTTTCCGCTTATCAACAGCTCACTGGACGGAGATAAAATAATTCTGAAAAAAGATATTAATATAGGAATGGCAACTGCCTTGCCTAGCGGCAATTTAATTGTGCCTGTAATAAAAAATGCCGATCAGTTAAACCTGGTTGGTTTATCCAAACAAGTAAACGGCCTTGCTGATAATGCCCGCAACGGGAGGTTAAAGGCCGATGACACACAGGGAGGAACATTTACCTTAACCAACGTGGGAACATTTGGCAGCCTCATGGGAACGCCTATTATTAATCAACCCCAGGTAGCAATATTGGCGGTAGGGGCAATCAAAAAACGACCCGTTGTTGTAGAAACATCCCAGGGCGATAGCATAGCTATTCGTCACATGATGTATTTGTCGATGAGTTATGACCATCGTATTGTCGATGGCAGCCTCGGAGCTACATTCCTGACCGCTGTGGCTAAAGAGTTGGAAAATTTTAATCCCGACAGGGAAATATAAAAAGGTTTCCAGTTACCGGTTACCAGTTTTTGCATAGTGCTGAGCTTTTAGTTTTAACAATGCTGCATGATTATACCATGTAGCATTGCTATTAAATGTTCCTCTTTTTTTGTAAATTGGAATAACTAAACCACCAGCCACTATGAAACAATTATCTGAAACCTGGTTTGCCGAGGGTTATATCGACTTTGAGTTGAAAAAATACACCCTGCTTGCCTACCTGCAGGAAGTAAACAAATACTTTGACCAGAATAAACTGTATCCCCAGCTGGCGGATGTTGTTTTTCACTATCACAACCTGGTCGCTTTCCGGGAGAACAAAAAATTTCTGCAGGAACATTTCCCCAAAAAAATGACCGGCATTCAAATGGAAAAACTGCAGCTTTTGTATCAGCAAATGATTGAAGATGACGAACTGATGCAGGAACTGGAGGAGATCATCCATTATGCCGCTGACACGTTAAAGATGACCTTGCAAACCGGCGCCGGTATTTATGAATTCGTCGAAGAAAAGATCATTATCAACCCTGTCGGCATTATTCCGCTTGATCTGAAAGAAGGATATTTCTTTTTAACAAGTGGCAACACCAAAATTGCACGGACCTATCACTATCGTCTTTCCATTTTTGAAAAACATGATGAAAAATACCGGAGTATCAAAACGGTGTTGGTCAATAAATGGCAGCGCAGCATCAGCAGCACTTACGAACAAACAAAAGCAGAATTGATACGGCATTTTAACCAGTTGCCCAATCCTGCCGTTTACTCCATCGACACTGAATTAAGTTTTCCCGTTGATGAAACTTTATTGCCTATTGCAAAAAGAAGCTTGGTGAAGTTTATTACTGAGCAGGCGGCATAGAAAGGTTTAATGCGTTCAAGAAGTTTAAAAGGTTTGATAAGTTGTTAACTCAACCGCTTTAAACGTATGGAACCAATGGAACTTTTTATTAAACCTTTTTGAACTTATCTATGGAACTATCTCTAATCCCCAGTCCTTTCCTTTTTTAACAGCAGGAACACCTTCAGTGATCCATTTGGCTGGCTTCTCTCCTTTCAGCAACCAATCGAAAAATTGTTGTTCCCTTATTTGAATGTCTTTCTTGTTTTTCCGTTGAATGAGATTGTGAGCTTCGCCGTTATAATTCAACATCCATACTTTTTTCCCAAGTCGTCGCATGCCTGTGAAGAGTTCGATTCCCTGGTACCAGGGCACTGCACCATCGGCGTCGTTCGCCATAATGACCAGCGGAGTTTTTACTTTAGGCAAATGAAATAAAGGGGAACTTTCAATATACAGCTGCGGCTTTTCCCATAAGGTGGCGCCAATGCGACTCTGTGTTTTCTCGTATTGAAATTGACGATTCATACCACTTTCCCAGCGAATACCGCCATAGGCACTTGTCATGTTGGCAACAGGTGCACCGGCCCATGCTGCTTTAAACATATCAGTCATGGTGATGAGTTGAGCCACTTGTATGCCGCCCCAGCTTTGTCCCTGTATGCCGATATTTTTTGCATCTACCCATTTATGTTTTGCCAAATCCTTTGCCGCACTAACAATATAATCATAGGCGCTTTGAGCGGGATGACCAATCGTGTAGCTGATATTTGGTGCAAAAACCAGGTAACCACGACTGACGAAAAATGAAATATTGAGGCGGCTGGGTGTAGGTGAAGGCGGAATATAATTGTTCAATCCATCAGACAGTTTTTCATAGAAATAAAGAATAAGTGGATACTTTTTGGAAGGATCAAAATCTTCGGGTCTGTATAAAATACCTTCAGATAATTTGCCTTTAAATGTCTTCCACCTGTAAAGTTCGGCTGTACCCCAGTTGTAGTCTTTTTGTTGAGGATTGATGGAGGAAAGTTGTTTTTCCAATACGGTGAATTGATTGGATGGATGTTCGCCGGCTTCCCGCTGTTCAACTCCCCGTCCAACATAAATATCCGGCGACTCTTTATAATTTTCCTTCGTATAAATCAGCAAGCCTGTGTTTTTTGATTTTACAATACCTCCGATATTAAACTTAGCGTCGAACACATAGGGAAAACTTCTCCGAATATTATTAAGATCGAGGGCTACAAGTGATGAATTCTTTGTTATTTCATTAAACTCCCTAAACAGCAATTTTTGACTGGCCGTTATTGATTTAGCATCCGGGTCTGTCTGAATAAAACGATTGACAATTTTATTTTTCCGATCAGCAGTAAACAATGTTGTTGTTGTAGTTTCTCCTAATCCAATTCTCCAAATGTCATACTTGTCGTAAACATAAACTACCGAATCACCTTCTTGCCAGCCCATCACTCCATATGGCGAAGGTTCTACTGGCGAATCATTTTCTTCGTCATACAACGGCACTTTTATTTTGGCAGTAATATTCCTGGTCCGGTCATCACCATCCCATGCAAAATAATTTTTTGCTTTACTATCATACCACATAATATACTTGCCGGTTGGTGAAACATAGTTCGGTGAAATAACGCCCTGCAAATCTTTTCTCACCAGCTTCTTATTTCCTGTCTTTACATCAATTGCATAAATGTCTTTTTTCGTATTGCCTGTCCATTGGCTTTCCACTCTTCGGCCGACATCGGTCACCCCTACAAAAGTCTCACCATCGCCCTCGTCAGTTTGGTAAACAGTTGGAATTTCTTCAGAGGCCAGTTGTTCAATATTTTCTGTTTCAAAATCATAAACTGAAAGAAAACTTTTTTGCAGGTCGCGTTGCAGCCGGCTTTGTTGAACGGTTTGTAAATAATCATCGTTATAATGCCAGACATCCAGTTTCACCAAATCCATTTCGACCAGCGATGTGTCTTTTGGAGCCTGTATAGGCGCCACGCCAAAAAATATCCGTCTGCCCGATTTACTGAACTCAGGTGTCGCATTTTCGCTAATGGTCATGCCCAGTTCCATCCCCACGGAATTTTTGTCCACGAGTATTTTGGCACTATCCATTCCCTGTTGAAAATACCAGAGCTTGTAATACTTTTCAAGATCCTTTGGCTTAGCATCTCTTTCTGCGAGATAAGCAACCTGGGATGCATCATCAGAAAAAATGAAATTTTTAAACTCATTCCCGCCACGGCTTAATGTGTCGGAAGTGCCAATGTTTAAATCATACAATAAAACGATGATCTTGCTAAGGGAATCTTTGGAATCACGGGATTGCTCCAGCAAAAGCTTTTGACCGTTTTTACTGAGGAAATACTCCACTACATTTTTAAACGATTTTTCGCTACCTGTTTTCAAATTTCTCAGTCTGAGTTCAGTACCGGCTTCAGGAGAAGTTGGTGTAACCTCATCTC
This sequence comes from Terrimonas pollutisoli, assembly GCF_029360765.1. GTDB lineage: Bacteria > Bacteroidota > Bacteroidia > Chitinophagales > Chitinophagaceae > Terrimonas_B > Terrimonas_B pollutisoli. Next base: position 58,781 of record NZ_JARKNA010000024.1, read on the forward strand.
CTTCAGCATCATAAACAGCCAGCCCATCTGCGGGTAAAATAAAACTATCCTTTCCTTTCGTCTTTCTTCCCGGCATATCGGTTATCACTGCTTTCAAAGAATCAATTATTTTATTGAGACTATCCGTTATTTTTTTATTGTCCGTTTTCGGTTTCGCATCGGCAGGTTTTTCCAGGTGATAAGCCAGCCAGCCAAAACTTTTCTCCGGCGTCTTAAAGCCTTTGATAGCAGCTTTTTTCCAAACACTATCCTTTCCCAGCTCTACTATACCAAGTGAGTCTTTGGGCATTTCCTCCGTTTTCTTCTTTTTTATTTTCGCTTCCCTTGTTTCTTTGAAAAAAGGTTTGATCCGGAAAATAACATAACGGCTATCTTCCGTTATCACCGCATTATAACCCCGTGCCACTGATTTTTTATACACTGCATCCGCCGCCGCAGATTGAATCACCAGTTCATTGTCACCTTCCTGGGGATCGATCGTGTATACTACCCATTTACCGTCATTGCTGATCAGTTTTTGGCCGATACTTTGCCAGCTATCATAAACTGAATGATCCAGGGGCTTTTTTTGGGCTTCTACAGATTGTATTGCAAAAAATAAAATAAGAAAAAGAATATACTTCATGATGCGGGAAAAAATTAAAGCTTTAAAGATAACTGAGAACCACGATTTTTGGGACTTTAAAAAGATACCAGTCGGAAAATAAAAATTACTAGGGGCAGTTATTACAACGCCTTTGAAGTTGGTATCGAATAAAATGAATCATTAATACATCCCCGCTGTTTTAGGCAGCAACATCTGCCACCAATTTTCTCTCATGCCTTACCAGGATGATGATATGAATAATCAGTGCAACAGCAATAATGGCAAACCCGGCATAGAACCATTTGCTCAGCAGCTGATTTTCTTTATAGACAATAAAAGCCAGTAATATGCCATATACAGGTTCGAGGTTAAAGGTGAGATTGACCGTAAATGCTGACAACCGTTTCAGAGCATTGGATGAAAATTGAAATGCAATCACCGAACAAAGCCATGAGAGAACCAATAACCATAAAAAATCTTCAATGCCCGGGAAAAAACTCACAACCGGAAACTGCTGCAGGTAAAAAGGAAGAAGTATTGACAAGGTAATAAGGCCACCAGTCTGTTGCCAGGCAAGCATCGTTTCCACATTGACCCGTTGCAGAAACTGTTTGTTATAAATAGGAAATAAAGAAGCTAGTACAGCGGAAATAACGCCGATTATGATACCCGTTTTATACTGCGCATCAAAATGAAAAATGATATAGATACCGGCAATCGTCATGACGCCCAGCAACATTTCTGTCCAGTTAACTCGCTTTTTTAAAATCAGGGGTTCAAAAATGGCCGTAAAAAAACCGATAGCAGAAAAACAGACTAAGGCTACTGAAACGTTGGCGTATTTAATGGAACCATAAAAAGTCACCCAATGCATAGCAGCAATAAACCCAACAGCACCAATTTTTAAAATATCTGTAACTGATAGTTTGGTTATGTTTTTACGTATGCCAAACAGCAGCCACATCGTCACCGCTGTAAGCAATAGCCGGTACCATACAATCATTCCTTCATTGAGTGATATAAGGCGTCCCAATATACCCGTAAATCCAGCTAAGAAAACAGCGATGTGCAATTGGAGAAAAGCTTTCTTCATTTCACCGAAACTAAGAAAAGCGGGGAATATCAGTAAGAGTAAATTGAAACTTTTGAAATTAGCAATACTTTATTTGCTTTGAGACACCATCTCATTCTTGTGTAGCGGGGAGGAGGCAGATATAGAGATAGGGTCAGTATTTTTTACCCTCTTACGATAATTGGTAAACCAGCTATGCCACCGAAGTTTTAATACACCCAGTATTCCTTCTTTTACAATTCCCTTATTCATTTTGGAAACACCATACGTTCTATCCTGGAAAATAATCGGAACTTCTTTCAACCTGAAATGAAGCTTCCATGCCGCAAACTTCATTTCTATCTGGAATGCATACCCGGTGAAACGGATCTCATCGAGATTAATTGTTTCCAATGCCTCTTTGCGGTAGCACATAAAGCCCGCAGTTGGGTCTTTAATGGGCATCCAGGTAATAATCCTTGTATAAAGAGAACCTCCTTTAGATAAGGCAATACGATTGGAAGGCCAGTTCACAACACCGCCACCTTTTACATAGCGGGAGCCAATTGCTACGTCAGCCCCTTTATATTTACAGGCATCATACAACCGAACAAGGTCAGCAGGATTGTGTGAAAAGTCGGCATCCATTTCAAAAATAAAACGATAGTTATTAGCCATTGCCCACCTGAATCCATAAATATAGGCAGTGCCTAGTCCTTGTTTACCCCTTCTCTCTACAATGAATAATTGGTTGGGAAATTTGGGTTGCAACTCTTTCACTATTTGAGCAGTCCCGTCAGGAGAACCATCATCAATGACCAACACATGAAACCCTTCGCCAAGGTTGAAGATGGCATGAAGAATATTGGTAATATTCTCCCTTTCATTATAGGTTGGTATGACTACTAATTTTTCCATTAAAAAAACGGAAGTAACGAATATACGATAATCAAAAAAGATTACTGTGTTAAATTCTACACAGGGCACCCCTTTTTTATCAGGCTTTTTTCAACATGGTACGGGTATAAATCTCAGTCAATTTTTGCTTGGTGTGTTGCGGAAAGTCTCCCTTCATCATCCAGTCGTAATACTGTGGCTCGGCCTTTAAAACATCCGAAACAGCCCTACCCTTAAATTTACCAAAATTAAAGACTTCAACCCCGTTTTCCATCACGAATCTGCGGGCAAAATCTACTATTACATCTTCACCAATAGCCTTTATAATTGAATCAACCGTATTTCCCAGAGCAGGGTATCGCCCGGTCTGCGCTTCCAGTATTTCATAGGTAGCTGAAGCATCAGCTTCTGCGCTATGTGCCCCTTCAAGCGTTTTATTACAATAGAATTTATAAGCGGCTCCCAGGGTTCTTTGCTCCATCTGGTGAAATATTTTTTGCACATCTATCAATCTTCTGCCCTTCATATCAAATTCCACCTGCACCCGCAAAAACTCTTCCATAAGAAGCGGAATATCAAACCGGTTGCTATTGTAACCTGCAATATCGCAGCCGTCTAAAACTTGTTTCAACTCATGTGCCACCTGTTTAAAAGTTGGTGCATCTTTTACCATATCGTTGGTAATACCATGAATATCACTGGATGTTTTGGGAATTGGCATTTCGGGGTTAATCAACTTTCGCTTCACTATGCGACTCCCGTCAGTTAGGATTTTTACGATAGCGATCTCAACAATTCTGTCTGTACCCAGGTTAACACCTGTAGTTTCAAGATCGATCGAGGCAAGTGGTTTTGTCAATTTCAACATGAGGTAAGCAATTTCTCTTATAAATGATAAATGGGTGGTAAAGGTAGCAGATTAGTATTCTTTAACAAGTCTTAAATTCAGTCATTTGTTGATATTTAACAAGGTCTAAGTCAATCAAAAACAGTAAAATAGGCTAAACATTTTTTAAATTTGTAAAATAAATAACAACTAGACTCGTTTTAGAACACAATAACACAGTCATCAAAATGAAAACTCGTTCTCTTATCGCACTTTTAATGATAGCTCTTACAGCAGTTTTGGCAACTTCATGTTCTTCTTCCAGAAAATATGGATGCCCGGGTAACCCACAAGCAAACTACCGTTTCAGAGGATAAGGTTGATTTAAAGACTTTTTAAAGGCCTTTAGTATTAATGTAATTTACAAGGGCTGCCGTATTTTTCAGCTTTAATTTCTTGAGAATATTATAGCGATGCACTTCTACTGTTTTCAGGGAAATATCCAGTTGTAATGCTATTTCTTTTGACGAGAGTCCTTCTTTTATCAGCTTGATGATATCGATCTCTCTGCGGGACAGATTGTTTAACTCATCGGAGTTCTCATCCATTTCCTGCTCGGCTAAAATCGCTTTTACCTCCTCGCAAATGTATTTTTTTCCATTATTCACTTCGATGATAGCCGTCACCATTTCTTCCTTTGATGAATTTTTGGTTACATAGCCCATGGCCCCCAACTGCATCATCCGCTTGGCATAAGCCGGCATGGTGTGCATGGATACAGCGATGATCCTGGATTCCGGCGAAATTTTGTGAATTTGCCTGGTAGCATCAAACCCATTTATTGGTGTCATATTAACATCCATGAGAATAATTTGCGGTCTTTTTTCTCCCGCAATTTCTATGGCTTCTTCACCCGAACTTGTCTCGCCAATAACTGTAAATCTTGAATCGCTGTTGAGTATAAATGCCCAGGAGTCCCGAATCAGTTTATGATCGTCTACAAGAAGAATTGTAATTTTTTCCATTTGGATATACGGCTACTAACTTTAAATTGATGTGAGTCAAACAGTCAGAAAAGTCATGCAAAAAAAGCCAATAATTCTGACAATAAAAAGCAAATTAAAATTAAATCAGCTTCAACCTCGGTTTATATGCTTACGTACATGAACTTTATAAAAATACAAGGCTTATTTCGAAAATCTTCTTTTTTTTATATTAATGGTAATAGACTTGCTGCTATGGCAAAGGACATTGAAGTGATGTCAATTCGCTTAAAAAACCTTAGCCTCTAAAACATGAACCGCTATTCATCTAAGTAAAGATTTCCGCCGAAACTCTCTCAATAGCATTATATACCTGCTTCAATTCTTCGTTGGTAATGCAATAAGGGGGCATTACATAGACTGTATTTCCCAATGGTCGCAAAAGAATGCCTTTGCTTATAAAGTAATTATACAACCTGTCACGCAGTGAATTGAAATAGGATGTTTCTTCAGGTGAATTAAAATCGATAGCGAGAATAGTACCCGTGCTGCGGAGATTTTTAAATGCAGGGGTATTACTATTCCGCTCAATAAAATATTGGTGTTGCCTGACTATTCGCCTGATATTTTCATTACTTTCTTCTTTTAGTAAAAGATCAAGACTTGCTAATGCGGCTGCACAAGCAACAGGATTAGCTGTATAAGAATGTCCATGAAAAAAAGTCCTTGAACGATCCTCCGACAAAAAAGCATTGAAAATTTCCTGTGTACAGGAAGTAACGCCTAAAGGCATAGTGCCACCGGTTATTGCTTTTGACAAACAAATTATGTCAGGCCTGGTGTCAATGTGATCGCAGGCAAATAGTTTTCCGGTTCTGCCGAAACCTGTCATCACTTCATCAGCAATAGTGATGATATCATTTTCCTTACAAGTACTTATTAGTTGATTCAGTACACCCGGTTCATACATTAACATGCCTCCGGCTCCCAATACTAATGGCTCAATAATAAAGGCTGCAATCTGCTCATGATTACTATCAATTTGCTCTTTTAACTTTTTAAGGGTTGACAGTTCCATTCCTTTTTCCGGAAAGGGAATATGAATAACATCAAACAAAAGAGATGAAAAAGGGTCGGTAAAGGAACTCCGCGAACTTACTGACATAGCGCCAAATGTATCGCCATGATAAGCATGTTCCATAGCGATGATCTTATTTTTGGGTTGCCCTTTATTACTCCAATATTGCAAGGCCATTTTTACAGCTACTTCTACAGCTGTAGATCCGTTATCCGAATAAAATATCCTTGCCTGGTTGTTTGGTAATATATTGAGTAATCGTTCTGCAAGTAATACTGCAGGTTCGTGTGTAAAGCCAGCAAAAATAGTGTGCTCCAGTTTCAATAATTGGTCAGCAACTTTCTGTGCGATATAAGGGTGTGCATGCCCATGAATATTGACCCACCAGGACGAAACCGCATCAATATATTTATTACCTGCATCATCAATTAAATACACACCTTCTCCTCTTGTAATCCCAATCGGTGGATTGCTTAATTTCATCTGCGTGTAAGGATGCCAAATGACCTGTTGATCTCTCTCTGAAAGATTTCTCATAAACCATTCAATTTTTCCCGGAACTTATCCGCATACCGCTTTACAGTTTCTTTGCTGATGATTTTTTCGTGATCGATCCTCGCTATGCAATTTACTCCGGTGTACTGCAGGATAAAATCTTCTGTTGCTGCATTGGGCTCACCATTAAAAATTATTCCTGCCAGCCTGATGGCATGATGTTTCAATACCTCAACTGATAATAATGTATGATTGATGCTTCCAAGATAATTCTGTGACACCAGCACAACAGGAAGGCTCCATTGTTTAAGCAGATCAATATTCAGTCGCTCATCATTCAGTGGAACCATTAAACCGCCGGCTAATTCTATAACAACTGCATTGACAGATTCGGGAATAGTAAGTTTCTCCAGTTCTATTATTACCCCATCAATTTTTGCTGCGGCATGTGGCGACATGGGTGTTGCCAACCGGTATGCTTCGGGATGAAAAAAAGTTTTTGTATTGCTGTTATGCTGTTTGACAAAATCCGTATCAGTGAAATCAAGATTTCCAGCCTGCACCGGTTTCCAATAATCAGCTTGCAATGCTTCGGTAATTATAGCAGCTACAAGAGTTTTTCCAATACCTGTGCCAATACCTGCTACTACAACTCCAGTCATGAAAAAAGAATTTGATTTAATGCATGTTTCAATTCATCCAGTTGCTGCATAGTATTATGCATGTGCAGGCTGATACGCAACCGTTCTTTACCAATCGCAACGGAAGGACTAACGATGGCCCGTACATCAAATCCCCTTGCCTGCAATTGTTTTGCAACATGTCTTGCCCGCTCACTTCCGGGTATTACCAGGCTTTGAATAGGGCCAATGCTGTTGATAAGCCATGTATCATCAGCGGAAACTAATCCTTTCTTAAAATGTTCAATAAGCTGATGCAGGTAAGCATTATCAAAATCAGTTGCCATTAACTGTTCGTATGCTGCTTTAACAGTGAACAGGGAATGGAGCGGAAGCGCCGTCGTAAAGATAAAAGAACGGGCGAAGTTGATAAGATAATTACGTAGTACATCGCTGCCAACGACCACTGCTCCATGACACCCTACTGCTTTGCCGAATGTATGCACCCTCGCAAATACATCCCGTTCTAATCCAAAGTAATTCACCAATCCCCTTCCTTGTCTTCCAAAAACACCAGTAGCATGGGCTTCGTCTACAATTAAATGGGCATTGTATTGTTTGCACAGTGAAACGATTTCCGGAAGCGGCGCCATATCGCCGTCCATTGAATACACGGATTCGATGGCAACAAAAATACTTGCCTTGCCGGCAGACAGGTTTCCTTTTGCTTTCTGTAATTTCTTTTCAAGATCTGCGGTATCGTTATGAGCAAACCGCAGGCGGTTGGCATAACTCAACCTGCAACCATCGATCATACTGGCATGGATCAGTTCATCACAAAGCAGTGTATCATCTTTTTTAGCAATGCTTGAAAACAACCCAACATTGGCATCATAACCCGAATTAAAAAGCAAACCGGCTTCTGCATGGTGAAATCCTGCTAAAAATCGCTCCAGCTCCTCCGCATAGGATGTATTGCCTGATATTGAACGGGAGCCAGTTGATCCCGCTAAATTGCTTACTTCCTCCTCCAATTGTTTCACACGATGTTTTATTTTTTCAGAACGTGCAAAACTTAAATAATCATTTGAACAAAAATCTATCAGTCCTTCATTCATCTGCAGAAAGCGATACATAGAAGCCTCTTTTCTTTTATCAAGAACTTCCTGTAGCGAATCATTGATTGTTTTAGATGGTGTTTCCACGGAAGAAGAATTGTTACCTGTTACTTGTTACCGGTAACAGGTAACTAAATTTTATTTAAGAAAATCAGCTTTCAACTTCTATCTTGTTCTTTTCATTCTTAAACGCTTCTCTTGGTTTCAATCCAAGAATCTCAAACATCTGCATATCATCATTGAAAGATGGATTGGGAGTAGTTAATAATTTATCACCTGCAAAAATAGAATTGGCCCCTGCCATAAAACATAATGCCTGCTCCGGCAAACTCATTTCCAGCCGTCCTGCAGATAAACGAACAACTGTCTTTGGCATAATGATACGTGTAGTAGCGATCATTCTTACCATATCCCATACTGAAACTCTCTCCTGGTTTTCCAATGGCGTTCCTTTTACCGCTACCAATGCATTGATAGGAACCGATTCAGGATGTTGAGGCAAATTGGAAAGTGTATGCAACATGCCTACCCTGTCTTCTACCGTTTCACCCAACCCGATGATACCACCGGAACAAACCGTTAGTTTCGCTTTGCGAACATTATGCAGTGTTTGCAAACGATCATCATAGGTTCGGGTGGTGATGATGTTTTTATAATTCTCTTCGGAAGTATCTACATTATGATTATACGCATATAATCCCGCCTCTTTTAATTTTTCCGCCTGCTCATACGTAAGCATGCCGAGCGTACAGCACACTTCCATATCCATTGCATTCACGGCTTTCACCATTTCTAATACACGGTCAAAGTCGCGGTTGTCACGCACCTCCCGCCAGGCAGCTCCCATACACAAACGGGAAGCCCCGCCCTGCTTGGCTTTCTGTGCGGTCGCTACGACTTCCTCCACTTTCATCAAAGCATGAACATCTACACCGGTATGGTATCGTGCCGCCTGCGGGCAATAAGCACAGTCTTCTGAACAGCCTCCCGTCTTAATAGAAATCAGGCTGCTGATCTGCACTTCACCATAGTCGTTATTAATCCTGTGAATAGTTGCTGCTTCGTAGATCAAATCAAGCAGCGGGCGGTGATAAATTTCCGAGATTTCATCCTTAGTCCAGTTGTTGCGAATCATATCTTAATTTGAAGGGTCAAAACTACTTGTATTTGTCGAAATAAAAAGTGCTGCGTGTATGTTATTAATTATAACATTATTTGATATGATTCTTTTTATGAACCGGGCTGTGTTACTACAATCATCGTCTGTTGGTCGCACTCTTCAACGTTCAGTCCGCTATTGGGCATATTACAAACAGGTTCATTCAATTCAGGCAACCTTAATAAAAAAATCACATTCTTCCTCCTGAACATTATTACCTTATTGGACAGATAAAAATAATAGTTTGAACATTCTTAGCAATTGGTTAAAATAATGTAATAAGGTTAGCAATACAATAAAATAACTGACCTACTAAGGTTGGCAGGCGATCACTTCAGTGAAAGAATACATGCTGCCAAAAACTGGTCTTACTAATTGCAAAAAACTATTTGTGGCGCTCCGACAAAACTTTTTTTACATCTTCAATGGTAAAACCCTTAGCCTGTAAAAGTACCATGTAATGAAATAAAAGATCGGCAGCCTCATTAATAAACAAATCGTTGTTATTGTCCTTTGCTTCGATTACTAACTCGATCGCTTCCTCCCCCACTTTTTGAGCAACTTTATTTATACCCTTATCAAACAACCCGGATGTATAAGATTTTTCTGACCGGTTATCAAATCTCTTTTTTATAATCGCTGTAAGCGTTTGAAAAAAATCACCGCTGTTTGTTTCATTAAAACAAGTATCGGCACCTGTATGACATACAGGACCTACGGGATTTGCCCTGATCAGCAATGTATCATTATCACAATCTGCAATGATCTTTTTCAGCAATAAAAAATTTCCACTCTCTTCTCCTTTTGTCCATAAGCGTTGCTTGCTGCGGCTATAAAAAGTCACTTTACCAATTTGTTGTGTTTGCTTCAAAGCCTCTTCATTCATAAACCCCAGCATCAGCACTTTATTTGTAGCATCGTCCTGTATGATCGCCGGCACCAGGCCATCACTATATTTTGCAAAATCTATTGTCATAATAATTTTATTTTTTTCTTTAATCCGACTAAAGCCTTTGATATTGGGCTAAAGCCCATTTAGGATGAGGGCTTTATTGCCCCGCCATTAAGTGGCTGTTGCGCGACTGTAATTTTAGATTGTTATGAAATTATACTTTGAACAAGTGCTTGCAATATTGAACTTTAGCATCCATGTGTTATTTATTCTATAGCGTAATATAGATTTCCATAAA
>NZ_JARKNA010000025.1 GCF_029360765.1 Terrimonas pollutisoli
GCTTTATGGAAATCTATATTACGCTATAGAATAAATAACACATGGATGCTAAAGTTCAATATTGCAAGCACTTGTTCAAAGTATAATTTCATAACAATCTAAAATTACAGTCGCGCAACAGCCACTTTAATGGCGGGGCTATGAAACGCTCTTCCACAATGGGCTTTAGCCCAATATCGAAAATTTTAGTCGGATAACCGGATTCATAAAGAGATTCCGGTTGTTTTTATCATGCACCATCAGGCGTTTTGTCCGCCATCTACCGTAATAGTTGATCCAGTAACAAAAGATGCGTCAGGGCTTGCAAGGAAAGATACAGCAGCAGCGATTTCTTCAGCTTTGCCATAACGGCCCAGAGCTAAGCCTGCTTTTATTTTATCAGAAAACTCGGTTCCGTCCGGGTTCATATCAGTATCAGTAGGGCCAGGTTGTACAGTATTAACCGTAATGCCTTTCTTACCAAGGTCCCAGGCCCAACCCCGTGTATAAGCTGCAACGGCGGCTTTTGAGGCAGCATAATCTGCAAAACCAGCATTAGCAAGCCTATCAGCAAAAGTGGAACCTATAGAAATGATGCGTCCACCATCACCCAGGTATTTTGTGGCTGCTCTTACTGTTGCAGCTACACCATTCAAGTTTACAGCGAACAGCCTGTCCACATGTGAAAGGTCGTCTCCTGCATTATCTACCACGCTGAAAGCTGTGACCCCGGCACTATTGACAAGTATATCCAACCCGCCAAATTGTTTTACTGTTTCTTCAACTACAGCTTCCGCAGCCTTTGTGTCGCCACTGTCAGCTTTTATGGCATAGGCTTCTCCACCTGCTTTTTTGATTTCATTTACCAGGTCAATGGCCTTATCCACTGCATTCAGATAAGTAAATGCTACTTTGTTTCCATCGGCTGCTAATCTTTTTACTATAGCAGCGCCAATGCCCCTGCTACCGCCTGTAACAAGAGCAACTTTATTTTTTGATTTCTTTTCCATGATTATTTGTTTTATGTTTTTTTAATAAAACAAAATTGCGTGTTTGAGGAGGCCGTTTCCAACGTCATTTGAGGCTATTTAGTCTTGATATTTATCAAGAGGCTTGATTGTAAAACAAAATGTTAGTCCAGCAAATCCCGGGAGAGTGTAAGAGAAATTAACGACTACTTTTTATTGGCGAATTGAGTGCGTATCCGCGATAACGTTTCGGCGGAGATTCCGAGATAGGAAGCGATCATATGTAAAGGAACCCGGCTGGTAATGTTCGGATATCGTTTGATGAAGTCCAGATATTTTTCCTCACTTGTAAAAGTGATATTTCCGTGTATCCTTTCCTGGCTGGCGATATAAGTGCGGTTTAGCAATTCACTTACCAGGTCATTAAAAGCGGGTATTTCTTTGCATAAATTATCAAAATTCTCTTTAGTGATCATGATGACCACCGATTCCTCGAGTGCGTCAATGTAACAACGGGAAGGTTTGCCCGTCAGCAAACTTTCCCGATCTCCGGCCCACCAGTTTTCGATACAAAACTTGAGGATATGCTCCACTCCTTTCTCATCCAGCCGGTAAATGCGAAGACAACCTTTGCATACAAAAGCATAATGTCTCCAAACGTCACCTTCTTGTAAAAGGTATTGTTTCCGTCGGAGTTTTTTTATAATACTGACTGAAGATATTCTATCCAATTCGGGTTCCGACAGCGTTATTTTATCAGTAAGATATTTTCGGAAAACGTCAAACATACTTATTCATCAGCTTGAACTAAACCAGTTTAAAAGACATACTCACTTCAAACTTATGAATAGTTTTTAAAACGGTTTAGACCGTTTTAAAAGAACCTGGTTTATAGGTTATCCGATTTTTAGCAGGTTTAATGTAGGAAGTGGCCCTCCCGGAAATTGCTGCAATTTACCCCCCTCATCCAACCGGCCCAGGTCAACCCCAGCAAAACCTAACCTATCAATGATACCCGCCACTACTTCCTTGGCAGATTCATCATTACCGGAATAAAAAATCACCCGGCTTCCCCCATGCTCTTTGGGGTTTGAATTCAGAACTGTTGGTGTAAGCGTATTAAAAGCTTTCACAAGAGTTGCACCTTTGGCCCATGAAGCAACCACCTCGCTGGATGTCTTTCCATTTAAATCAGCGAGCTTAAATCCTGGTAAAATGGGATTGGTAGGGTCAATAATAATTTGACCGTTCCACTTGTTACCCGTGATCACTTGTTTAAGATGCTGCCATTGCAAAGAAACAAAGACAACGTCTGCCGCTGCAGCCTCGGTGACTGTGCCAGCTTTTACATGACCACCTAATTGGTTCACAACTCCAGCCAATGATTCAGGGCCACGGCTATTGCTCAATATAACTTCATAGCCAGCTTTAACTACCTGTTTTGCAAAAGCCATTCCTATAGAACCGGCTCCAATGATACCTATTTTCATTTCTTTTAAAATTTTAAGTTAAATATTTATTTATACCAAAGATGGCTCGTAAAGCAGCCATGCTCCAATGACATTTAAAGGGAATTAGTCTTGACAAATGTCAACGCTGCATTTGTTGAGAAAGCTTAACAAAATCAGCCAACTCCTAATGCTGTGCTAACTTATTTTACCGGGCGAAAAGGATTCGATGGTATTGTAGGGATAGTGATTACCAAATACCCATCGTCTTGAAAGTCCACCGTTAGTTGTCACCATTTGATTTCGAAACGTATTATCACCTGTCTTTAGCCAAATTGTCGCAACTTACGATCCCTGATAACAGGATCTGTTGGTAATCTCAAGGTATATTTATTGGAAGTATTGACACGAACATAGGATGTTTTTTCATAAACCGTCATACCCGCTGCGATCAGCAATACGATCAGACGGTTCCGTAAACTGAATTCAATAAACTTATTGATCACTTGATTTTTATTTTCGTTATATCGCATCAGCTGAATGCTTGCGTGAGCAATTGGAATAGCATATAAGCGCTGACTTGAAATGAAAATCACCTTTCACTTTTAAGTTATAGCGACAGGAGGTCTGAGAGGCTGTAAGAAAAAAATAAAATACGCAAATTGCACTTGCGAATGTATATTTCTATGCAACTACTTCGCAGAGGGGGACATATCAGAAGAGGAGAAAAAAGCTATCGTAGTTCCCAATGAGCCGGAGATATAATGCTATAAAAGGGGCCTTTTGGTCAACAGTCAGTTTGATATGACGTTTCACCTTTACAAAATTGGATCGGAAAATGAACTTTACTTTATACCTATTCGTTGGTTTTCTTTTCAACCAGTGCTTTACCGCATTTAGGGCAATTACCCTCTTTGTCTAACGCTACTTCCGGATGCATTGGGCATGTATATAACTTTACAACTTCAGCTTTCATTTGTTCTTTTGGAGCCAGGTTTAGCTTCTTTCCACATTTGGGGCATTTTCCCGGATCGTGTTTTGTTACCTCAAGATGAACAGGGCACCTGTAAGTTTTCATTTCCTTAGCTTTCAGTTCTTCCTTGGCTGAAAGGGTAAATTCCATTCCACACTTCGGGCATTTTCCTGGCTCGTGACCGGTAGCTTCCGGATGGTTAGGACAGGAATAGAATGTCGCATGCTTTGTCGTATCCACTTTTCCGGCCTTTTGTCCAAAAATACAAGTGGATGTAAAGACCAGAGCGATCGGGAGAAGAACTAACTTTTTCATGAGTTAAGTTTTTAAAATTGAGTAATACTCGAAATTAGACGCATTACGGGCACTATAAAATGACGTGAGTCAAACAATACTGTGATAGGAGTCAGCTAATGATCATCCTGAATTAGCTTTACTACGGACTCCTCATCAATTTTCTTCTCGTTTACTTCTGCTTCGTGAAATAAAGTGGCGGCCTTATCATTTCCCAATGCTTTTGTAAAAGCAGCAGCGGTTCCATAAATACTGATTTTATAATGGTTGATGGCTTGAATGCAGCCATCCGTAAAAAACGGGAATCAAACCCGTGTCGTGCCGGATAAAAAATTGATGAAGGAGTTTATGAAGCGCCACTTTCCTCATGCCACCTATTCTGTTTTCAAAGGCTTGCCCGAAATAGCAATCGTAAATTATTTGAAAAAGCAAAAAGAAAATTCCCTGGTGATCCTGGGTGCTTACCGTCGAAGCACCGTCTCCCGTTTGGTTCAGGGCAAGCATGGCTGATGTGTTGATGAGAGACCTGAAACTCCCGCTATTTATTGCGCATAACAGATAAGCGGGTTAACGCCCTTCCGGCCAACTTTTTGCTGCTACATGAATGAGAACAATCAAAGGCTTATGTGATCATAGTCATTTTTTGGAGTAGTAAGCAGACCTAGCTTCGGTATCTAAAACATATGTTATGAATACCGGTCTGACATCCGAATTAAGTGAAGTATTGGAGGCGAAGTATTACCGTCCTGCTATTTCTATCGTAATGCCATTTGAGCCAAAGATGAATCAGAAGACAGCCCTGTCGCATTCATTGAAAATTGCCGTTGACAAGGTGGAACGGGAATTAAGGGAAGCTTATTCCACCGAAATCATCGAACTCGTGATAGGCAAGCTCAGGTCGGTAATCAGCAACTTAAATTATAATACTCATAAAAAAAGTATTGCCATTTATGTGTCACCGGTATTTGAAAAGGTTTTGTACCTGGATATTGCGGTAGAAGAAAAGATCATGGTAGATGAGTCATTTGAGATCCGTGACCTCGTTTACAACAAAAAGCAATCCCATCAATACCTGGTGTTGGTATTAAACGGTAAGAAAAGCCGCATGTTCCTGGGCAATTCAAAAACCTTTGTAAAAATAATTGCCGACACTTCCGGTTCGGTATATACGCATGTCAATGATGCACCTGAAAAAGTGTCCAATTTTTCGGATAATGCAAGCAGGCGGGAGATCATTATGGAAAAGTTCCTGCACCATATTGATAATTCGCTCGGCATTATTCTTCAGGCTTATCATTTGCCTCTTTTTGTACTGGGTCCTGAAAGAATCGTTGGCCATTTTAAAAAACTGACTAAACATGGAAGCGCTGTTATCGAATATATCTATGGTGGTTATGATGAAGCGAATGCCGAAGAACTGGCAGCCATCCTGCAACCCTACACAGTAAAATGGAAAGAAGTAAAACAAAAAGAATTATTGAATCAACTGGAAGATGCAGCCCGTAAAAAACAACTGGCATGTGGCATACGCAATGTATGGCGGGAAGCGATGAATCACAAGGGTCGTCTCCTGGTTGTCGAAAAAGATCATATGTACGCCGCACAGCATGGAGGAAGCAAGAATGTTATTTACATGCCATCAAAATCTTATTCTAAGTTTTCACATATTAAAGATGCGGTAGATGATGTAATTGAAAAAGTGCTGGAGCAAGGCGGCGACGTTGAATTCGTTGACAAAGATGTATTGAAAGATTATCACCACATTGCCTTAGTTCAATATTATTAATTATTAACCCATATAAAATAATTTTTATGAAAACAATCATTGCCCCAACCGATTTTTCGGCCAACTCGTTGAATGCGGTTGACTATGCCGCTGACATGGCCAATATGCTGGGCGCCCACTTAACCCTATTTCATGTATATGCCATTCCTACACCGGCTACCGAGGTACCAATACCCACCTATGATGTGGAAGCCCTGGCTATAGCAGCTGACGCAGAAATACAAAAGCTAAAAGAAACATTGCTAAACCGGTTGAATGACCGGGTGATCATTCACACCGAAACAAGGCCGGGCTATGTGATAAACGAATTGACAGAATACGCAGACTCCGTAAAACCATTTGCAGTGGTAATGGGTGCTGAAAGTGCCGGCGCCTTTGAACGATTCTTATTTGGTGGCAAGACCGTAACAGCAGTAAAAGATTTAGCCTGGCCATTGATCATTGTGCCGCCAACTGCGAAGTTTACCAATATTCGCAAAGCAGGACTGGCTTGTGATTTCAGGGTAGTAGTAGACTCAGTAAGAGTGCAGGAAATAAAAGAACTGGTGAAAGAATTCAACGCTGAATTGCATATACTACACGTAAGCGACAAGACACAGGGTACATTTAGTGCGGTAACAGTAGAAGAATCAGGACTATTACAGGAAATGCTGGGCGACCTGCATCCGCAATATCATTTTCTGAATGCACCAGAGGTTGAAAAAAGCGTAACTGATTTTGCAGAAGAAAACAAGCTTGACCTGCTAATACTAATCCCCAAAAGGCATAGCCTCGTTAGTAAAATATTCCAGCACAGCCATTCCAAACAGTTGGTGCTGCATACACATGTACCGGTAATGTCACTCCATGAAACGCCTATGTAAAATAGTTGACAGACAGGGGATGTTGATAGGGCGTTCCATCTGACCAAATTAAAACAATAAAAAATAAACAGATGAATAACGATTATTGCCTGGCAAAATGGACAATTATATAAAAAAATTCAAGGAAATCAGCATAGCTGATATAGCAGCAGTGGGTGGTAAAAACTCGTCCCTGGGCGAAATGTTTTCGAAACTTTCCTCAAAGGGTATTCCGGTACCCGACGGTTTTGCCACCACTGCTTTTGCTTTTGAAGAATTTTTGTCGCATAACTCATTACACCTGCCGTTGCATGACTTGGTAAATGACCTGGACAAAAATAATTTTTCAAACCTGCAAACTATCGGCGCCAAAGCAAGAGCATTGCTGCTGAAAGCAGATATGCCCCGTAGCATGGAACTGGCGATTGTGCATGCCTATAAAGAACTGTGTGAAACCGCTTATTTCGAAGTTGCCGTGAGGAGCAGTGCAACCGCCGAGGACTTGCCACAGGCAAGCTTCGCCGGGCAGCATGAATCGTATCTCAATGTTAAAGGTGAAAAAGCATTGCTACAGGCAGTTAAAAAATGTTTCGCTTCTCTTTATACAGACAGGGCCATTAAATACCGGGAAGACAATGGATTTGCACACGAAAAAGTAGCCTTATCAGTAGGTGTACAAAAAATGGTTCGTTCTGACCAGGCGTCGTCCGGCGTTCTCTTTACACTGGAGCCAGAATCGGGTTTCAGGGATATTATTCATATCAGCGGTGTATGGGGATTGGGTGAAAATATCGTGCAGGGAACAGTAACACCGGATGAGTTTTTTGTTTTTAAACCCACGTTACGGCAAGGCAAGAATGCCATCGTACAAAAGAAGCTGGGTGAAAAAGCAAAGACGATGATTTATAGCAACGACGAAGCAAACCCGATTATCAATATTGACACGCCAAAAGAAAAGCAAGAGCGATTTGTTTTGAATGATGAAGAAATAACAAAGCTTGCCAACTGGTCATTGCTGATTGAAGAGCATTATCAAAAACCAATGGACATCGAATGGGCCAAAGATGGAATCAGCAATGAACTATCTATTATCCAGGCCCGGCCCGAAACAGTACACAGTCAAAAGAATCCGCTGGTAATAAAAGAATACCAACTCCTGGATAAAGGAGTGGTACTAACGGAAGGTCAGGCCATCGGGTCCAAAATTGCAACCGGTGTAGCCCGGATTCTACAATCGCCAAAAGATTCCTATAAATTAAAACCCGGTGAAATAGTTGTTACCAATTTAACAAGCCCCGACTGGGATCCTATCCTGAAAAACGCCTCAGCGATCATCACCAATAAAGGTGGCAGAACAAGCCACGCCTCCATTGTTGCAAGAGAATTAGGCGTCCCCGCTGTAGTGGGATGCAACGATGCGACGGAAAAAATTGCTGATGGTGATACCGTAACTGTATCCTGCAGTGAAGGCAAGACCGGATTTGTCTACAATGGCGCTTTAAAATTCAAAGAGGTTGAACTTGATTTTTCGAAAGTAAAAAAAACGGAAACAACTAAAGCAATGCTGATTGCCGGCGACCCTGACAAAGCCTTTAAACTTTCATTTTACCCCAATGACGGCGTTGGCCTGATGAGGATCGAATTTATTATTACCCATACCATACAAATACACCCGATGGCACTGGTTCGCTTCAACGAACTAAAGGATGTTGCGGTAAAACAAAAGATCGAAGAATTAACCCATCACTATCCTGATAAAGAAAAATACTTTGTTGATAAACTGGCTGAAGGCGTAGCGACCATAGCCGCCGCTTTTTATCCAAAAGATGTAATTGTACGAATGAGTGATTTCAAGACGAACGAATATGCCAACCTGGTAGGCGGTAAAGATTTTGAACCAACGGAAGAGAATCCAATGATCGGCTTCCGCGGTGCTTCCCGCTATTATCATGAATTATACCGGGAAGGTTTCAGGCTGGAATGCGAAGCCATCCGCAAAGTGAGGGACGAGATGGGATTTACGAATGTGAAAGTGATGATCCCATTTTGCAGAACGCTGGAAGAAGGAAACAAAGTGATAGCCGTGATGAAAAAATATGGTCTCTCACGGGGTGTCAATAACCTCAAGATTTATGTAATGGCTGAAATACCAAGCAATGTAATACTTGCCGGAAAGTTTGCACAGATCTTCGATGGCTTTTCCATTGGCTCCAATGATCTTACCCAGCTGACATTGGGTATCGACAGGGATTCCGCCATTATCAGCCATTTATTCAGTGAACAAAATGAGGCGGCAAAAGAAATGATCGCTACAATGATCAGTAAGGCAAAAAAAGCCGGTGCAAGAATTGGCTTATGTGGCCAGGCTCCCAGCGACTTCCCTGAATTCGCCAAATTCCTGGTAGAACAGGGAATTGATAGCATCTCCTTTAATCATGACGCTTTACTAAAAGGGATTGAAAACATCCTGCAAGCGGAAAAAAAAGAAATAAAAAAATTACAACAAACGCCAAGCCTTTAGCATGGAAAGAATTTTTGAAAATAAAGTGGCGATTGTAACAGGTGCAAGCTTCGGCATTGGAAAAGCTACCGCCATTGCTTTTGCAAAGGAGGGCGCCAAAGTTGTTATTGCGGATATCATTGAAGACAATACAACAGTAAGTGCTATTCAGTCCGCAGGCGGAGAGGCTATGTTTATAGCCTGCGATGTATCCAGCGAAGACAGCGTCAAAGCGATGGTTGAAAAAACTATTGCTAAATACGGCCGCCTGGATTATGCATTTAACAACGCCGGTGTAGAAGGTCATGCAGCTCCTACACATGAATGTACAACTGACAACTGGACAAAGACCATTGATATAAACCTGAAGGGTGTTTGGCTCTGCATGAAGCATGAAATACCGCACATGCTGAAGCAGGGAAAAGGTGCAATTGTAAACAATGCATCGATAGCAGGCCTGGTAGGATTTCCCAATATCCCCGCTTATGTCGCCTCGAAGCATGGCGTCATCGGACTTACGAAAAATGCTGTCCTTGAATACGCAAAAATGGGCATCCGGGTAAACGTCGTATGTCCGGGTGTGATCAGGACGCCGATGATCGACCGCTTTACCGGGAAAAATAAAGAAGTGGAAAAACAATTTGAAACAATGGAACCCGTGGGAAGGCTTGGTGAGCCCGAAGAAGTAGCAGCGGCAGTCATCTGGCTTTGTTCAGATGCTTCTTCTTTTGTAACAGGCCACTCGCTGACGGTAGACGGCGGATGGGTTGCACAATAAACTCAAATTCTTTACAGGATAAAACATACCTGTATGCTTGGCCAATTGAATAATAAGGAAATTGAAATGGTGTTAAAAAATAACCTCCTGGGACGTATTGCCTGTTATGATGACGCCAAAATGTATATAGTGCCTATCAACTATGTGTATGATGGAAAAGACATCATCGCACACTCGATGCAAGGCATGAAAATAGAAATGATGCGCAGAAACCCGCAAGTTTGTTTTGAGGTAGATGAAATAAAAGATTTCACCAACTGGAAAAGTGTGATCGTGTGGGGCGAATACCAGGAACTGTCCGATTCAGCAGAAAGATACAGGGCCATGAAATATTTTGTGGACCATACCCTACGCACAAAAATCAGTGAAACAGCCATGCCTCCTGAAATATCAGAAGATAACCAGATACTGCATGTTCCCGGCGACCTTCGTCCTGTTATTTACCGGATCGTTATCCTTGAAAAGACGGGCCGGTATGAAAAAGATTAATTTTTCTGCTCATGACTTCTATCATTACGATCACCTTTAGCCCCTGTATTGATAAAAGCACATCGGTTCATTCATTGATTCCTGAAAAAAAATTAAAATGTTCAGCGCCCAAATTGGAGCCCGGTGGCGGCGGCATTAACGTAGCAAGGGCTATCAAAAAATTGGGCGGCGAAGCAATAGCCATATTTCCTTCCGGTGGCTATACCGGCAAATTCCTGAATCATTTGATAGAAAAAGAAAATATCCCCTCCATCATTGTTGAAACAGCCAACGAAACAAGAGAGAATATTATCGTCGTAGATCAATCAACCAATAATCAATACCGGTTTGGAATGCCCGGCACCACCTTAACTGAAAGTGAATGGCTACATTGTGTGAAAGCAGTGGAGGAAGCCTGCAATGGCGGTTATTTGGTGGCCAGCGGTAGTTTGCCACCGGGAGTTCCGCCCGATATTTATTCACGCCTTGCGAAAATTGCACATAATAAAAACTCAAAGTTCATAGTTGATGCTTCCGGCGATGCATTGAAGTACGCCATTAAAGAAGGTGTTTACTTATTGAAGCCTAATCTTGGCGAACTAAGTTCACTTGCCGGCTTGAAATGGATCGACGCTGACAAGGCAGAAGAAATTGCCCGGCATCTCATTGAAAAATTTCATTGTGAAATAATCGTGGTCTCCATGGGAGCCGATGGTGCTATGCTGGTAACAGCAAAAGATTCATTCCGGATCAAGACGCCAAAAGTGGAAAGAAAAAGTACAGTGGGCGCCGGTGATAGCATGGTAGCAGGTATTATTTACAGTCTTGCCAATGGAAAAAATTTGCAACAGGCCTTACAATATGGAGTGGCCTGCGGTACTGCTGCTACCCTGAACCCTGGTACTGAACTTTGTAAAAAAGATGATGCCGACAGGTTATACCTGCAGATCAATCAATCCGCCTGATAGTATTATGAGGATTGTCATAACTTCAAATGAGCGGCCTCATTCTTCATAGTTAAGCGGGTGGTTACTTTACAGTTTTTATTACCAATAAACTATTTTTTTATGAACAAAAATGATAAAGTATTGATTGCACTTGTCGCCGGTGCGGCTGTGGGAGCCCTGTTAGGAATTTTATTTGCGCCTGCTAAAGGAAGCGAAACAAGACAAAAGATCGCTGAAGCACCAGGAAAATTAGCCGATAAGCTGGAAAAAGAATTCAGCCGTTGCAAAGAAAAATTTGCAGACAAGGAAAATGAACCAGTGTGATGTGATCTGTACACTGCGGAAAGAAAAAAATAAGAAGGCAGTCATACCAAAACAGGTTCTTACATTTTAAAAAAATCTTTTTGCTGATGCCGGAAAAAGTTATTCAACTGGAAAACATCAACGGCTTATCTGCAAAAGATATTGAACCGCTACGCCGGCAATATGGTAAAAATATTTTCCAGGCAGAGCCATCCAGGCGTTTCTTTTCTATCGTATGGGATATTGTAAAAGAACCCATGTTTATTTTGCTTTCCATTGCCTGTACACTCTATTTCATCCTGGGAAGCATAGACGAAGGTATCATGACGGCAGTAGCAATAAGCCTGGTTACTGCTATTTCTCTTTACCAGGAAGTAAAAAGCAACAGGGCATTAGAAGCCTTAAAGCATTTGACAGATGCCCGGATCACCGTTATCAGGGATGGCAAAGAGATCATATTACTCTCAGAGGATTTGCTACCCGGAGATATCATGCTATTGAGCGAAGGGATGAATATACCCGCTGACGCCATCATCTTACAGGAAAATGATCTAAGCATCAACGAGTCGGTTATTTCAGGAGAGTCGTTCCCGGTTGAAAAAAATGAAACGGAAGGAAATAATATTTTATACCAGGGTACTACCATCAATGCCGGTAAGTGTGTGGCACAGGTTAGCGCTATTGGCAATAACACCGTTTTAGGTAAGTTGGGCAAAACAATTGGAACTTACCGACCACCTAAAACATTACTCCAGCAACAGATCAATCGTTTTGTACGATACCTTGCTTTTTTTGGTCTTGCCGGTTTCTTTATCATTCTTTTACTGAACTACCTGGATAGCGGCAACTGGGTTACCAGTTTGTTGTTTGCCCTGACACTTGCCTTATCCGCAATTCCTGAGGAAGTGCCGGTAGCATTCTCCTCTTTTATGGCACTGGGGGCTTACAAAATGAGTAAGCTCGGCATTATTTCGCGGCAGCCACAAGTGGTAGAAAACCTCGGAGCTGTCAGTGTTATTTGCCTGGATAAAACAGGTACCATCACTGAAAATAAAATGGAGGTAAAAACTATTTATGATTTTAATTCAGATGCATTCATTGAGCTGAATGAAAATTCCGGCTTGCAAAACACAGAGGTTTTACGTTATGCAGTATTAGCCAGCGAACAAGATCCATTTGATGCCATGGAAAAAGCAATATGGGATGCGGGCAAAAAATACCTGCCCCAGCAACCATTAAAAATGAACTATGAGTATCCGCTGGAAGGCAGGCCGCCGATGATGACACATGTTTACATTACAGATGGTTCAAGAATCGCCGCAGCAAAAGGCGCAGTAGAGCGTATAATAAAAGTATGTCAGCTCAGTGACGTTGATAAGAATACCATCAGCCAACAAACAAGGTCGCTGGCTTCGAAGGGATATCGTGTTTTGGCAGTCGCCAGCAGCAGGCTCCAATTTGACAGGCCATTACCATCAGCGCAGGATGATTTTGATTGGCATTTTGAAGGCTTATTGGCATTATATGACCCACCCAAAAAAAATATTCCTGGTATTCTCAGGGAATTTCACGATGCGAAAATCGAAGTGAAAATGATAACCGGGGATTATCCCGAAACTGCCGTTACTATAGCAACCCAATCAGGCATACATCACCATCAGCATTATATTACCGGTGACCAGGTTGCAAACATGAGCGATGGCGAGATACAGATAGCGGTAAAGAATACCAACATCTTTGCAAGAATGTTTCCCGATGCCAAATTGAAAGTGATCGAAGCTCTAAAAGCCAATGGTGAAATAGTAGCCATGACGGGTGATGGCGTTAATGATGGACCAGCTTTAAAATCGGCCAATATCGGAATTGCCATGGGTAAAAAGGGAACAGAAATAGCCAGGCAAGCCTCAGACCTCATTTTAACGGACGACAATCTTGAAAGAATGGTAACGGCTATCCGGGAAGGAAGAAAAATTTTTACCAATCTTAAAAAAGCAATCCGCTATATTATTTCGATTCATATCCCTATTGTGCTGACCGCATCCATCCCCATTATACTTGGATGGGCATACCCCAATATTTTTACACCGATCCATGTTATTTTCCTGGAACTGATCATGGGGCCCACCTGTTCTATATTTTTTGAAAGAGAACCGGTTGAGGGCAATAGCATGCTCCAAAAACCAAGACAAAAAAAAGATAGCTTGTTTACCCGGCGGGAAATATTTATCAGCATCCTGCAAGGCTTGTTAATAGCGACTGGCTCCCTGGCGTTATATTATTACTTCATGACGAAGGGCACCTCGCTGGAACAAACAAGAACCATTGTTTTCACTACCTTAATTCTTAGTAATATCTTTTTAACCTTTGTGGATCGTTCTTTTACGCAGACCATTTTTCACACCATCCGGTATAAAAATAATCTTGCCCCTGTTATACTTATTATCTCTACACTGTTTCTTGGTGCCTTGCATTTTGTTCCCTTTGTCCGTAAGCTTTTTCAATTGGCAACAATAAACTGGCAGCACTTCTGGCTTTGCTTCGCAGTTGCATTTGCCAGTGTTTTCTGGCTCGAGGTATATAAAATAGTTCTGCTCAACTTCAATCGTAAAGCAACTTATGGTGACCCTCTAAGCAATGCCGCTTAATTTACATTGATCTTTGGATGGCAGGTGCTTATACCCAGTAAACTGTATAGAGGACAAAATCCGGCATAAGAAGTAACCAGTGGCAGAATGGCCACAAGTCCCCACCAGGATTTAAAATACAAGCCTGCTGCACCGATCGCAACGGCTATTATCAACCGGATTGTTCTGTCTGTTTTTCCAACATTGCATTTCATAAATGTTTGTTTAAAAAGGTTTACTAACAATATTTTTTTTCGCCACCACTCCGTTTTTTATCATGTGCTTCGCGATAAGCAGGCCATACTGGTGACCCAGGCTTTCTGAACTCGCCGGATCAAAGGATTGGGTTTGCACCGAGTACAACAATTTTTGCGTACGCATATCATAGAAATTACTTTCCCAGAAATATTTGGTATCGGTGACATAATAGCCCGGTTCGTAAATCCGCCGGTTCATTGTGCCATAATATCCCCAGAAGCGATTGTAGTAATAGCCATAAGGCGAGTAGTTGATATGGCCCGGAACATATCTTTTTTCTTTTTCTTTATCCAGCAATACAATTGTCACTACCGCATCGACACCACTATTATTTAGTTTGGCCAGTGCAGCTTCTTCATCCATTTTATCGAAAGCTTTCGGTCCATATTCTTCTAACGCTGATACCGCATTATAACCTAAGTTCTGCAGATCGCCGACCAAATGATCTTCCATGTTTTCACGAATGGTACGATCTGCTTCCCGGATAAGACCCAACACCAGTATCTTATTGTATTGTTTGGGTGATACATTTTCATCTTTCCATGAACTGGTAATCCTGGAAGAAGTACATCCTGCCAGGAACAGTGCAATTATACCCAACCATTTTATCGCTTTCATATTTTTTGTTTTATGGTTCAAAATACAGAAAGCACCAGCCTCAAAAAATGACAGGCATCATTGGGCTGCCAGATTATTATCAGGCGTTTTCCCTGCCCGGTTAAACTTGCCGTATACGTCTTCAAAAAATAAAACCCGGCCCGATGAATCGACACCAGCAGGATTGTACCAGACGATCACAGGCATTTGTTGATCAGCAGGCACAATAACAGGTGATTGATTTCGCAAACATCCTTTCTCTTCCAGTGTATCTATTGTCAAAGGATTTTTTACAAGCAGGTGTGCTAACTCCATGGGCTTGCTCATGCGCAGGCATCCATGACTGAAGAAACGCTTGTTCAGCATAAATGCATCCTTAACTGGTGTATCATGCAGATAAACACCGTAAGGGCTATAGAAATTAAGCTTTATCAGCCCTAATGAATTATCGCAGCCTGTGCTCTGCCTGATAATATAAGGGAAATACCGGGTGCTTAGGCTTTGCCAGTTCACAGTATAAGGGTCTATAATTTTTCCTGATAGATTCAGCAGTTGAAAATTGCCTGCAGCAAGATAGCCGGGATCTTTTTTTATATGAGGCAACAGTTCTTTGGTGGCAATACTAAACGGCACATGCCAGTAAGGATAAAGCACCAACTCTGTTATCCGGCTGGCCAAAGTGGGTGTCGGGGTAGATTTTTTTCCTAATACCATGCGCATTTCAAGAATCACCTGTTGCTTGTGGTACACTTTCATATAGGCTGCCGGAATATTAATCACGATAACCGGCTGACTTTGTGCCAGGCAATTCAGCCAACGATAATAATTGACCGAAAGATTTAACTGTTGCAGCCTGGTGGCAAGCGGCACATTTAACTCCGCCAAAGCAGTGGTCCGTAACACCCCATCAGCCAGCAACCCAAACTGACGTTGCGCTTCTTTTACTCCTGCCTTCACAAGACTGTCTGACAATTTATTTATCGCAGTGTCAAGAAGTGATAACTGCCATAGTTTTATAATCAATGGTTGGTTAGCAACATTTACCTTGGAAGAACGGATAGTTGTTTCCTTGAAACTGTTATCAGCCATCACCCGGTTATACCATTGTATTCTATTTGTCAGCGACTGTATTTCCGGAAGAGTAGTGCTTAAGTGGTGTGCTAATGCGGGTAATTCATTTTTCAACATGGATTCAGCCAGCAATGCCGCGATATTGGTGCAGCCCGGTACGTAGTTTATACCATTATAACCCAACGCAGGTCTGGTATTTCCAAAAGTGATATCACTGTAAAACTGAATGGCAGATTGTGTAATCTTTATGTCCGCCCTGATTGAGTCCTCCTGGTTTTGTAGATGAAGTTTATCCTGTAGTAATGAAGCTATAAAATCAATATCGTAGTCTTTTGGCTGTAGCCCCCAATCAGCCGCTTGTTTTAAAACAGAAAGCAGAAAAATACAGTTTGTTTTGTTTTCTTTTTGTATCCACCCTGTCGTAAAGCCAGTCTTTTCATAAAAGATGCTTTCGTTTTGGCGGGACTCGGGGGAGCCCATCTTATTTTCAAATGAAACAAATTGCTTTACAGCAGCCGGGGAAATTTGAGCAAGGCCTGTCAGGCTGATTACGCAAAACAGCGATATGATGATTTCTTTTTTCACAAACCTTGGCAAACGAAGCAGATGAGCAATATCCCAAACATTGATTTAAACAGGGCGGTGAAAGTCATTCCTGAATTTCTTATGCATCAACTAAAAAGCCCCGTCACCCTTTGTGGCGGGGCATTAAGCCATACAGTAGCTGGCTTATTTTACAGCGATATGCTTCGCTGAAGATTTTTTTGCTTCCTCATACCGGGGCAGGGAAATCTTTAACACACCGTCTTCATACCGGGCATCAATTTTTTCCTTGTTTACTTCATCGGGCAGCGTAAAACTGCGACTGAAAGAAGAATAGCTATACTCCCGCCTTGTGTAACGTTTGTCCTTCTCTTCCTTGCTTTCTTCTTTTTGACTGCTGATGGTTAACATATTGCCATCTACATCAATATTGAAATCATCTTTCTTCATGCCGGGAGCGGCCAGCGATACCAGGTATTGGTCCTTTTGTTCAGTAATATTCACAGCGGGTACGTTCATGACGCGGCCCGAGAAACCACTATCAAACCACTCGTTCCAGGGTTTAAAAAAATCATCAAATACGGAAGGCATTCTTTCTGAAAGCCTGCTTAATGCTTGGGTTCCCATAAAAACCTCCTTGTTTTTTTGTTAGAATATTTTTTACATCACAAATCTATTTTTTCAACCGTCTGAAATAAACGATCTGCGTCAGCAAAAACCTTGAGATTAATCAGGCGTTGCGGCAATACAAGATTAGTGGCTAACTGGTCTTTTAAAATAAAAGGTGAACAGGTGAAAAGACGCACCTGATAAACTGGTAAACCTCTGACATGACAGATATTGATTATCAATGAAACTATCGAACAAATCCTGCTTAACCAGAAGGACAGAATTTTAAATGCCAATACACCGTACCCACACCCCCATCAATACGATAATATTGACCTGTCATAAAACGAGCTTTGTTGCTTGCGGCAAATAGAATAAAATCTCCATTTCAAAAAATCAATCAGATGCCTTATTGTCATTAATTGAACTACTTTTAAAAAACAGCAGGACACAGAAAATAAATTTCCAGTGTCCTGCCTCCGTTCATAAAACAACTCCGATCTAAAATCCTGATCCTTCTATATAACTAAACAACATGTATCGGTGTAAATCCGTCTTCGCTCTCAGCGGGAATATATGTCTCTGTCATTAACTCGTCAATTGTTTTCTTTTCCTGTTTTTTGCGTCTTGAGCGTTCGATCCAGCCATCGAATATGGTATAGATAACGGGAACGATGATCAGCGTAAGAAACAGCGAACTGATCAATCCCCCGATAATTACCCAGGCAAGACCATTTTTCCATTCGGCGCCGGGACCGGAAGCAATGGCGATAGGCAGCATACCAAACACCATGGCAATGGTTGTCATCAAAATCGGGCGAAGTCTTGCATGGTTTGCCTGTATCAATGCTTTAAACGTAGTTTCTCCGGCTGCCTTTCTGTGATTGGTAAAATCTACAAGCATGATGGCATTTTTACATACCAAACCAACAAGCATGATGATACCGAGAATGGTAAATATGTTCAATGAATTGTTGGTTAATCCCAGTGCCAGCAAGGCGCCGATGAAGGACAGCGGTACAGAGAACAACACCACCAAAGGATAAACGAAACTATCGTACAGCAACACCATCACCAGGTACACGAGTAAGATAGCAGCCAGCATGGCTATACCCAAAGAACCAAATCCTTCAGATTGATTTTCCATATCGCCGCTCCACACATAACTTACTCCGGCCGGTATTTTTAATTTTTCAAAAGCAGCCTGCCATTCTGTAGCAACAGTACCCGAAGGGCGCCCTACTGTTTGGCCCTGGATAGTTACTGAAGGACTTTTATCTCGTCTTTCCAACTGGCTGGGGCCTGATGATTCAGCAGTAGTAGCAAACTGCGATAGTTTGATATGCTGGCCCTGATCATTTACAAATTCCAGGTTGCGTACATCATCAATATTCGATCGGTTGAAACTGTTATAACGTATGTTGATGTCGTATTCATATTCACCGGCTCTGAACTTACCATCGGTATTACCGTTGAAAGACGTTTGCATCGTGGCGCCCACTGTTTGAAGAGTTAAGCCCAAACTAGCCATTTTATCCCTGTCCACCTGTACATTGATCTCGGGGTTTCCTGCTTCAACGGTAAGCTTTGTTTCTGTAGCGCCTTTTATTTTTTTCAGCTCATCATGCGCTGCATTGGCAAAGGCCATAGCGCTATCCAAATCAGGTGCCATTACAACCAGAGCCAGTGGTGCATTATCTGCGGTGCCCAACATACCTATGGGTGTTGTTTTCACTTTGGCTCCTACCAATACATTTTCCAATTCTCTTTTTATTTTGGCTGCATACACATACGAATCATCATTCCGTTGCTTTTTGTTTACCAGCTTTACATGTATCTCCGACTTATATGCAGTAGACTGGCTCCCGGCCATGCCATCACTTGTTTGCCCTACTGTAGTGATCATATCGATCACTTCAGGCTTTTTGCGCAAATACACTTCTGCTTTTTGCGTCACCTGGTTTGTTTGCTCAACGGAAGCATCTTTAGGCAATTCCATTTGTACCAGGAATTCTCCCCTGTCGCTTTTTGAAAAAAATTCACCACCGACATAACCGCCTACTACCATGTATAACGATCCCACAAACAGGGCGAGCACGATAGCTAACGTGATCCGTTTATGCTTAAGCGTCCACGTTAATATATTGCTTACCCAATGTGTGAAAGAGGTAAGCCCTTTTTCAAATCCCAGGATAATTCTGCCGAACAGCGTTTTTGAAGTAATA
This sequence comes from Terrimonas pollutisoli, assembly GCF_029360765.1. Lineage (GTDB taxonomy): Bacteria > Bacteroidota > Bacteroidia > Chitinophagales > Chitinophagaceae > Terrimonas_B > Terrimonas_B pollutisoli. The sequence continues at coordinate 19,214 of NZ_JARKNA010000025.1, forward strand.
TGCTCCAGCTTTCCAAACCGGGAAGAAAGCCAGGGTACAATGGTGAACGAGGATAAGAGTGAAAACAGCGTTGCAATAATTACCGTAACACAAAACTGTTTAATGATATTTGATACCAATCCGGTACTTAATGCGATGGGTAAAAACACCACCACAATTACCAGGGTAATGGCGGTAACGGTAAATCCTATTTCTTTGGTGGCTTCGTAAGCAGCCCGCACTCTGTTCTTACCCATTTCCATATGGCGGTAAATGTTTTCCAATACCACAATGGCATCGTCAACAAGAATACCAACCACCAATGAAAGTCCCAGCAAACTCATCAGGTTAAGGGTATAACCAAAAAGCGCCATACCAATAAACGTAGCAATTAAAGACGCCGGAATGGATACCATTACAATCAGCGAATTTCTTATGCTGTGTAAAAAGAACAGCATCACAAAAGCTACCAATACTACCGCCAGCAACAGGTCATGCACTACGGAATCAGCCGCTTCCAATGTAAATACAGTACTGTCGTTCGCGATGTTCATCTCTAAATTGCTGGCTGCATATTGCTTTTGAAGAGCTGCAATCTTTTCTTTGATCTCATCAGCCACCGCTACCGCATTGGCGTCGGTTTGTTTAATGATCTGCACGGCAATGGCGTTCTTCTGATTTACACGGGATATTTTCTCTACTTCTTTTTGTGCATCCTGTACATCAGCAACGTCTGAAAGCCGTATGGATATACCATTCTGAGAAGTCAGCACCAGGTTACGCAACTCGTCTACGTTCTTGTATTTACCTGATAAACGCACTGTAATATTTTGTTCCCGTGTTTGTACATTACCAGTAGGAAAATCGAGGTTAGAGCCAAGAATCATTTGCTGCACCTGGGGAACAGACAAGCCATATCCTTTCAGTTTTTCTGCATCAAGACTTACCTGTATTTCTCTTTCCTGTCCTCCGATCAGGTTCACCTGCGCCACGCCATTCACCCGTGACAATGCAGGATTAATTCGTTTGTCAATAAGATCATACAACGACGATTCATCCATTTTTGCAGAAGCAGAAAGCGTTAATATAGGCAGATCGCTCAACGAAAATTTGTTCAGTGATGGCGGATCAATATCATCCGGTAGATCTTTTAAAACAGCATTGATCTTGCGCTGCGCATCGTTTAACGAATAATCGGCATCGGCCCCGCTGGTTAATTGAATCGTAACCAGTGAAATGTTTTCCATTGATTTCGATTCCAGCTTTTTTATGTTTTCCAGCGATGCCACTGCATCTTCAATTTTTTTGGTTACAGTATTTTCTACTTCCGACGGAGAAGCACCCGGATACACCGTAGTAATGGTTACCGCATTGGAGTCGAACTTAGGGATCAGTTCATATCCCAGCATCGTATAACTAAATAAGCCGCCGAGTATGAGAACCGTGAACAGCACGATTACGAGGGATGGCCGTTTTATGGAAATTTCAGCTAATTTCATGTGTTATGTTTTTACAATGATATTTGTATCCGTGGTTTATTGAATAATACTCACTTTACTACCATCCGCCAGGTTGATCTGACCACTGGTAATAACCAATGCACCTTCATTTAAACCTTCCAATACTTCTACTTTTTCGCCTATAACCCGACCGGGTGTAACGGTTTTCAAACGGGCAGTACCGTTATCGGCCACAAATACCTGTTTGCTGTTTACACTGCCCACAAAAGCTGTTCGCGGTATCATAATAATAGCCGATTGATTGGGGAAATCGAATACTGCGGTACCATACATACCTGCTTTCAATTGATTGGCTGTATTGTTTGTTATAACTATTTCTACCCGGAAGTTCAATGCTTCATCCGCTTTCGGTGCAATGAAATTGATTTTACCGGAAAATGTCTTGTCAGGAAAAACACTTGCTTTTATCTGTACCGGTTTTCCTAATTCCAGGTAAGGTATCTGTGCTTCGTTTGCTGCAACATTTAATTTAAGTGTAGAAACATTCACGATATCAAATAATACAGTGCCGGGCGCTACAACGGTTCCCGGTTCAATATGGCGTTTGTTTACAATACCGCTTATGGTAGCACGAATATTGGCATCACCCAGGTTAATGCGTGATTGTTCCAGTTTAGCCTTTGCATTTTCTACATTCAAGCGTGCCTGATCTACCTGCTGCTGCGTTACGCCACCGGTTTTAAATGCATTTTCATATCGTGCAAGGTCAGCAAGTGCTGTTTGATAATTAGCGCTGGCATTGTGAGCATCCACCGAAAGCTGGTCAACCCGTATAGTGGCAACTGTTTGCCCTTTTCGCACATAGCTACCTTCGTCTGCCAATACGTGTACAATGCGACCCGATTTTTCTGCGGCCAGGCTCAACTCCTGGGCAGGTGCAAAATTGCCGTTGGCTATTACATCCAGATCAGGTATTTCGCTGGTAGCAGTATCTATGCGCACCGCTACCGTTGCATTTGTTTGTGCTACAATTTTTGTTTTTTCTTCTGATTCCTTTTTATTGTTCGAAAGCACCATTGCTATAGCTCCGAACGAAGCAATTATTACTACGATGGTTAAAATAATTCGGGTGATCTTCTTTTGCATTGCATATTAGTTTAAGAGTGATTTTAAATTTCCCTGTGATTTTATTAATTGAATTTCTGCCAGCCGGTAATCAAGCAAAGCGGCGGTATAATTATTTTGAGCTGTTGACAATGAATTTTCAGCGTCCAGCAGGTCGGTTAAAGGAGCCAGGCCCTGACGGTAGTTATTCTGGGTATTATCATATACTTCTTCGGCCAGCGCTACATTTTCTTTTTGATTATTCAGCGTAATAATGCTGTTACGAAGTTGTGTTTTTGCATTTTGATTAGTAAGACTAAGCGATAGCTCAGTGTTTCTGATATCTTCTTTGAGCTTTCGTATATCTACTTCGGCCTGCCGTACTTTGGAGCGTGTTGCAAATCCATTAAAGAGGGGAATTTTCAGGTTTAATCCTACCGATGCATAATCGAACCAGTTGGCGCCACTAACCGTTGATTTTCCTATGGGAAAGGAATTGCCTAATCCCTGGTAGCCATAATTACCCGAAAACGACAGCGACGGATAATCACCGGCACGGATGGATTGTTTTTGTAATTGCAACAGTTCTTCCTGTTTTTTCAGCACCTTGTAATCAGACAGCTTTTTGACATCAGCTACATTATCCATCAGTGATAAACCTGGTTGAATGTCGTTCAATTCGGCAGAAGGAATAGTAATGGGTGCTTCAATAGGCATACCCATGTAAAACTTCAATGTGTTTTCCTGTTGCTGAACCGAATTGATCAATTGCTGACGTTGTGCCTGAAGGTTAGATAAATTAACCTTGCTTCTGTCGAGATCAATTTTTTTTGCAAGCCCGTTTTTGTATTGTCCTTCGATTACATCCTTCACGCGGGTGGTAGTGGCAATATTACTGTCTACAATTACCAGTTGCTGGCGTTGCACCAAAACCTGGTAGTACTGTGTAGCTACTTTTTCAATCACCTGTTCATCGGTCAGGCCTGCCATTAGCTGGTAATATTGTTTCGTGGTCTTTGCTGCTTTCAAACCAGTAAATACCGATTTGTCGAACAGGGTTTGAGAAAGAGAAACAGAGGCACCGCTGTTCCATTTTTGTCCCATTGGAATCAATAATGTTTTACCTGGTTGTCCTGCCAGATCGCCGGGCAATGCGGTCAGCTGTAAAATAGGATTATAGGTAAGGCTTCCATTACCATTTATCTGCGGGAGCGCCTGTGATTTGGCTTCGTCAATTTTGTTTTGACCGTTTTCTTCATCAAGCCTTGCCTTTATTGCATCAGATTTGTTTTTCAGCGCATACTGCAGTGCTTCTTTCAGGGAAAGCGGAGTTGTCTGGGCTTTTGCTAAAGACAAAACGCCCACCCCGATCGCAAGTAATACCAAGCGTTGGGCAAAAGTTCGAAGCGATTGATTTTGTTTCATTAGTTAAGTATTTAATTGAACTGTTTAGCTTATTTATATTGAGTGAATTCTTTCGGGTGCAGTGAGGCTGTATTGCTGCAGTTCGCTCTCAAGCCGGGGAATAGCACCAGGCGCAATAATTCCATACAGGAACAAGTACATGGCCTGTCTGAAAACTTCATCTTTTGAGTAGTCGGTAACCAATTCGGCTGCGAACTCAAAATCTTTTTGTATGTGTTGTTGTAAAAGAGCAACTATCAGTTGCGGATGCAGACTTCCACGGAATACACCTTCCACAATCCCTTGCTCCAATACTTTAAGCAGCTTTTGCTGTATAAAATTGTTTAGCGTATTAACCAGGTTGGCATATTCAATGGGATTATATTTTTGCAGGTCGGTGAAAAAAACCGGGCTTGTCTTTTTGCAGAACTGTACATTAGCTGTGAGGTATCCGAGTACCCGCAGCAGGTTATCAGCTTCCGCCCTATCAACTTTTGCCATAGCTGCCTCGTAATTATCCGCCACACGCTTACATACCTGTTGAATCAAATGGTGCCTGGAGTCAAAAAACCGGTACAAGGTTTTTTTCGAAATGGCCAGACGGGATGCAATTTCATCCATGGTAAAGGGCTGAATACCCTGGCTGGTGAATAATTTGTAGACCGTTTCTAGTATCTGTTCTGTCATAAAATTTTCGACCACTTTGGTTTATTGGTCAAATATAGGATGACTATTCGACCAAATTGTAAAATTGGTCGAATTAAATTGTTAAGAAACTGCCAAACGTGCCAGAATTGAAGAAAAATGTTAAGCTCGCACCTGAACATTCACCAATTAACTATATAATAATCAATAAAATAAAAATTTTCACTCCTGAAACGTTTTAAATGTCCGCTGTTTTCTGACAACGGTTAGAAACGATTCTGTATATTTGTACAAGACCTTAAAATAGACCAAATATGTCGAATAGTCAAGAAACAAAGGACCCTATCAGGGAAGAAATACTAAATGGCGCCAGGGACTTGTTTGAGCGGTTTGGCTTTAAAAAAACGACCATGGAAGATATTGCCCGCCAGATAGGCAAATCGAAAAGTGCTTTATATTATTATTATAAAACCAAGGAAGAGATATTTGGTGCGGTTGTGCTAAATGAGGTAGAAGCATCGCAGACCATGGTAGCTGAAGCGGTAAAAAGAGAGGAATCGGCAATTAAAAAATTCCGCATGTTATTTATCAGTATGCTGGAGGGTGTAAAACAAAAGGCCAACAAATTCTCCATTTTCAGAGCAGAGATGCACGAAACCCATTTCCTGGTTGAAAATGCTCTTAAGCATCGCGATTCTTATATCGAAGAACAGCTAAAAGATATTCTTATACTGGGTATCAGCCAGCACGAAGTAAAAATGATGAACAATGCAGAAATGAGTTTATGGGCAAAAATGATAAATCTTGCTATTAAGGGTATGGCCCACAAACTTTTCCTGGAAGATGATTTTAGTGTATCCGAAAGTCAACTGGGTTTTATCGCCGATACGCTTTTCTATGGAGTGAAAGCATAAGAATTGCTAATCCTGCTTTCCCGTAATAAGATCGAATTGTTTATCGCCCTGCCAGTGATCTTCTACTGTCACCTTATTAGATAGATCACTCAACTTGTTATTGCAAAACAAACAATTTATAAAGACTAAAGCCGCTTAGCAATCAATTATATTATTTCAGATTCTGTTTTGTCCAGTTGTACTTCACCCCAAAGAGCATCTTGCACATCTTCAGTCATCTATGGTTTCGCCGGCTCACCGCTATTTTTAGCTCTTCTAAAAATTCTAAGTCTAATCTTACAACCTTAACCGTCTTGTAAAAAAAGGAGTCCCAAAATCAAAAATTACAAGCCATCGAATAAGAAATTCTAATATTGTATAAGGTAAGATTATTGCATAGATGCAGCCAATCTGCCGAGTATTTTTAATTTAAGCTGCACTTCTTTCGACCAGGGTAAGCCGATAGAAAGCCTCATGCAATTTTCAAATTGATTTTGTAAAGTAAACATCCTTCCCGGAGCTATGCTTATTTTATGTTTCATTGCTATATCAAACAGTTCTGTAGTATTTACTTTTCCGTTAAACTCCACCCATAAGGCAAGCCCACCTTGGGGTCTGCTTGTTTTAGTGCCTTCCGGAAAATATTCTGCTATCGCATCTATATAATGCTGGTAATTGCTTCGAAGTGTTTGCCTCAGTTTGCGAAGATGATTTTCATAGCGACCGCTTTTCAGGAAGTTGGCTACTGCCTCTTGCGTTATAGTGGGGCAAGATATGGCATGAACGAGTTTTAGTTTTAAGATTTGTTCCCTGTATTTGCCTGGTGCTACCCATCCTACCCGATAGCCCGGTGCCAGTGTTTTGGAAATAGAGCTGCATAATAAAACTGTTCCCTCTTTATCAAAAGCCTTGCAACATTTTGGACGTTGAGTTCCAAAGTAAAGATCACCGTATATATCATCCTCTATCAGTGGAATACCATGCTTCGACAAAAGCGTCACGACTTCTTTTTTTTGTTCATCGGGCATACAACTGCCCAAAGGAGTATTGAAGTTTGGTACGAGTAAGCAAAGGTTGATCTTAGGTATTACTTTCTTCAGGGCTTCTATTTCAATACCCGTGGTTGGATGTGTAGGGAGCTCAAGTACTTTTAGCCCCAAACTTAAAGCCAGTTGTAAGATGCCGGGATAACACGGGCTTTCCATAGCAATAGTATCCCCGGGTTTTGCCAAAGCCATCATGCAAAAGGATAAAGCATTCATACCTCCTGCAGTAGTTACCATGTCATTTTCTGAGAGCGTTAACCCGCAGGATAAGGAACGGGCAGCAATCATTCTTCTCAATTTTTCATTGCCCTGCAACTGTTCATATTCTGTACCACTTCCTTTCAGTTCCCGGGTAGCATGTATCATTTCCTTATTCAATTTTGCTAAGGGCAACAATTCATTGGAAGGTACTCCAATTGAAAAAAGCATAAGGTCATTCTTGCCCATATTAGCATAGACCTTGCTGATTAATTCTGCTGGTTCCTTACTATTACTAACTTGTGGCGGCTTGCTTACTTCCGGGAGTGGGAGCCTTTGATAAGATAACCTACTTACAAAATATCCCGATTGTGGTTTTGTCTCAATGAGTGATTGAGCTTCCAGTTCCACGAATACCCTTTTAGCAGTGTTCATACTAATCCCGTGTTCCTGACATAACATTCTAACCGAAGGCAGGCGGTCGCCTTCTTTCAATACTCCGCTTCTGATCAGTTTTGCAATGTTGTTTGATATTTCAACATACAGATAGTCATTCTTCATACCCTAAAGATAACTGTGTCCATCAAAATAAATAAAAACTGCGACTGTGTTCATCGAAAAGCCTTATCTAGTTTTGCAAAAAAAATACAAATACATATGTCAGAAGTAATCATTAAAACAGGTAAAGAGAATATGGATGTGAAAATGATACATCGTTTCTTAAGTGAAGATTCCTATTGGGCTAAAGACATTTCTTATGCGCTCATAGATCATTCGTTGTCTCATTCTTTTTGTATCGGTGCTTTTGTAAATGACGAGCAGGTTGGCTTTGGTCGGGTGATAACCGATTATTACACTTTCGGGTGGTTCGCTGATTTTTTTGTGTTACCAGGATATCGGGGAAAAGGTATTTCTAAAAAAATGATATCCTATATATTGGAGCAGCCCTGGTCTAAGCGTTTAAGAAGGAAGATGCTGAATACAAGTGATGCACATGGTTTATATCGTCAATTTCAGTTTAAGGAACTTACTAACCCTTCCTATATACTGGAAATATATAACCCCAATATTCATTTACAGTATAAGGAAGAAAAAGAAACTTCTCAGGCCTCAATAGATAATCAGCCTGTTTAAAACCATATCCAATGTTTATACCCAATGCGTTCAAATTTGAGAATCTGGCAGATAAAATCGCCTTTATGAAAAGGTACAGTTTTGCCACCATGGTAACCTGTAAAGACAAAATTCCTATAGCCACCCGACTGCCTTTTGTTATCGATTACAGTTCAGGGAAATTGCTGTTAAATGCCCACCTTGCAATTATTGGGTATTTCTTTATAATCAAATTCCCACCTTATCGTGATGGCAGTTTAAACCTGGTCTCACTTTCAGTTTCTTTCCTGCAATCCAGTTCATAAAAAATTTTGCCACATTGATTTTAACACAGCACAATAGTTTTTCACAAAGGAATATTCCCATGCTTCTTCCTGGGTAGTTTAGCCACTTTATTCTCCAGCATGGCAAATGCCTTGATCAGTTTTATTCGTGTTTCTTTTGGTTCTATTACTTCATCAATAAAACCTCTTTCTGCAGCCAGGTAAGGAGTGGCGAATTTTTCCCCATACTCCGCTTCTTTCTCCGCAAGTTTTTGAATCGGATCAGCCGCTTCGGCGATTTCTTTTTTGAAAATAATCTCACTGGCCCCCTTCGCTCCCATTACGGCTATTTCCGCTGTGGGCCAGGCGAAATTCATATCAGCTCCGATATGTTTTGAATTCATCACATCATAAGCGCCGCCGTATGCTTTTCTTGTAATAACGGTGATACGGGGAACGGTGGCCTCGCTTAATGCATATAGTAGTTTTGCACCATTGGTAATAATGCCATTCCATTCCTGGTCGGTACCCGGCAAAAAACCCGGCACATCCACCAATACCAATAAAGGAATATTGAAACAATCACAAAAGCGGGTAAACCTTGCCGCTTTTTTTGAGCTGTTAATATCCAGCACACCGGCCAGGCTCATGGGTTGATTGGCCACGATGCCAATACTCCGGCCCGCCAGTCGTGCAAAGCCAACCACGATATTTGTCGCATACTCTTTATGTATCTCAAAAAATGATTCGTCATCACAAATCGTTTCTATCACTGATCGCATATCATAAGGTTGGTTATTACTTTCGGGAATGATCTCTTCCAATGACTCCCTTGTTTCATTTCCCGGTACATATGGAAATTTGGGTGTAGTGTCCTCGCAGTTTTGCGGCAGGTAGCTTAATAGTTTTTTTACCTTTGCAATGCACTCCATATCGTTGGCCGCCGTCAGGTGTGTAACGCCGGATTTAGAAGAATGTGCAAAAGCTCCACCGAGTTCTTCCGAGCTTACTTCTTCATTGGTAACTGTTTTCACCACATTAGGCCCGGTAACGAACATATAACTGGTATGCTCAACCATCAAGGTGAAATCAGTCATAGCAGGTGAGTACACTGCACCGCCGGCACAGGGCCCCATGATAGCCGACAGCTGCGGAATAACACCGGAAGACAACACATTCCTGTAAAAGATATCCGCATAGCCTCCCAGTGATCTTACACCTTCCTGTATTCTTGCGCCGCCTGAATCATTCAACCCGATCATAGGTGCACCCACCTTCATAGCAAGATCCATTACCTTACATATTTTTTCCGCATGCGTTTCAGACAGTGCGCCACCGAACACGGTAAAGTCCTGTGCAAACACATAAGCGAGTCGTCCATTGATAGTACCATAACCGGTAACAACACCATCGCCATAAAACTGTTGGTCTTCCATCCCGAAATCTTTGGTACGATGAAGCACCAGGGCGCCAATCTCTTCAAAGGATCCAGGATCCATTAGAAGTGTAATACGCGCCCTGGCAGTCAATTTTCCTTTTTTATGCTGCGCAGCATTTCTTGCCGCACCTCCACCCTGTTTTCCCTCCTCAATCTTTTTCCGTAATATTTCTGACTTAGCTTTTTTCATGAATCGTATAATTATTTCAGGGTAATTAAATTAAACCGCAAAGTCAAATAAGTCCTGAATATCTTATTTACTTTTTTGTCTTGACACAAAAAAGTAACAAAAAAAGTCAAGGCTTCGTAAAAAATGCTAAAAATTTCCCTCTCAGGCTAAAATGAAATAGTTCAAGCGATCATGCAAAGCCGGACATCAGTACGACAACAAGCTAAGAATATGGTCAACCGATAGAATACTTATTTCATTTTTACGCCTTCCAGGTAAATTTTCTTAACGCATTTTTTCCGAGGCCATTCCCCAATACTATACTGCGGCTTAAATAAATTATTCTAAATTATTTTTCCAAAAGCCGGTTTTTCCAGTTGGTAAAAACGGATTCAACAGGTTTTATTTTTTTTTGTTGATCAAAAAAATATTTCAATGCAATGATGGACGCCAGTTCGGCATTGGCCCTTTGTTTGTCTAACAGTTTTTCCGGTGTATAATATTTTTTTACAAAATGTGTATCAAATTTCCCGGATACAAAAGCTGCATGCTCAAAAACAAAATTACCGAAGGGCAATGTAGTGGCTATGCCTTCAATTTTATATTCCTTAATAGCCGCTTTCATTTTTTGAATGGCCTCATTCCTGTCTTTTGCATGTGTCACCAGCTTGGCGATCATCGGGTCGTAATACACAGGAATGGTCATGCCTTCCGTGTAACCATCATCTATTCTTATTCCTTCGCCACCAGGTTTTATATATTTGGTCAATGTGCCGATAGAAGGTAAAAAATCATTCAGCGGATCTTCAGCATACACCCGCAATTCAAGAGCATGACCATTGATAACAATATCATCCTGTGCGAAACTTAACTTGTCCCCTCTTGCTATTTTTATTTGTTCTTCCACCAGGTCAATGCCTGTTATCATTTCGGTAACGGGATGTTCAACCTGCAGCCGGGTATTCATTTCCAAAAAATAAAAGTTAAGCTCATCATCCAGCAAGAACTCTACGGTGCCTGTGCTGGTATAGTTACAGGATTTGGCAACCATCACGGCTGCTTCTCCCATTTTTTTTCGAAGTTCAGGAGTCAGAATGGAGGAAGGAGATTCTTCCACCACTTTCTGGTGGCGCCGTTGTATACTGCATTCCCGTTCAAACAAGTGAACAGTATTGCCATGTTTATCCGCCAACACCTGTATCTCTATATGCCGTGGCGAGTTCACATATTTTTCAATAAACACAGCACCATCGCCAAAAGATGATCTTGCTTCACTGATGGCCCTTTGCATCTGCTCTTCCAACTCGTTTTCTTTTTCCACCACTCTCATTCCTTTGCCACCACCGCCCGCAGATGCTTTTATTAAAATTGGATACCCTATTTTGCCTGCCACTTCTTTCGCAATGGTAATATCTTCAATCGCTTTATCAATACCCGGCACCATTGGGACATTATATTTTCTCACCGATTCTTTAGCAGCCAGTTTCGAGCCCATTATCTGCATAGCTTCGGGGCCGGGCCCGATAAAATTGATACCGGCCTCTTCTACTTTCCTGGCGAACTCCGCATTCTCACTCAGGAAACCGTAGCCGGGGTGAATGCCGTCTGCACTCAACTCTTTGGCAATTGCAATTATCTTATCACCATTAAGATATGATTGATTGGAAGGTGCAGGCCCGATACAGACAGCCTCATTGGCAAATAACACATGCGGTGCATTGCGATCAACTTCGGAAAATATCGCCACGGATTTGATACCCATCTTCCGTATCGTTCGCATGATCCTTAAAGCAATCTCCCCACGGTTGGCAACTACTATTTTCTGCATGCATTTTTAATTTTTAGTAAATGAAACACGGATAAAATGATATGACGGACTAGTGTTCTGTTAAGTTCAAAATGTCGCTTTAAAAAAGCCACGTCCGCCGTGCCGGATCGAGCTTCGAGACTTTAATTAGTTATCGAACTATCAGTCTCGCAGCTCATAGCTCACTGCAAAATCCGTGTAATTCTTGTATCAATCCATTAATCCGTGATTTATTCCAGTTCTACCAGCACCTGGCCTTTCTCAACAGCCTGCCCGGCAGATACCGATACTTTTTTGATGATGGCATTGGTTTGGATCATAATACTGTTCTCCATCTTCATGGCTTCGAGTATTAAAAGTTTATCGCCTTCCCTTACTTCCTGTCCATCACTTACGGCAATTTCCAATACCAGCCCCGGCATGGGTGCTTTAATCTCTTTCACTTGTTTATTACTTGCTTTGCCAAAACCCATTTGTTCCAGCACCTGGTCAAGCTCATCTTTTATTTCAATGTCGAATGTTTCCCCTTCTATTTCAATGGTTAGTCTTTTAGCTGTTGCATTGGCTTCAAGCAGCTTTGCATTACTACAGCGCTGATCTTTTATAAGATTGAATGCTATTGGAGATAGTGCAACCAGGTCTACCTTCTCTATTTCATCTTTTGTAAAAGAAAATAAGAACCTGTTTGTTTTTACTTTGTACGTTTTAACGTCATCAGGCATATACCAGGTTTGTACTCTAAATTAAGTAATCTGGAAATTGAATTAGAAAAAGGCCATATTTCAAATTTTAGTACAGTTCATGTGACCATTCACAAGTGTCCCCGGTAAAGCGAACCAGGATTGAAGGCTGTTGTACCGCGGCCGGACAGAAATTGAACAGCTTGATAATGCAAGGTTGAAGCCATTCCAATGAGTAAATTTTTTGTGAATTGATGACTCACTGGTTTTGGAGAGAATTGGAGCAATTTGGATAAGTATAAAAACAAAAAAACCTGTAATATCAACGATTTGCAGGCCTTTAGTTTGTTTTGAGATTGACTTAAGCGGACCGGACGGACTCGAACCTAACCCGGCACATATACTAAAATCAATTTCTTACAAACATCTCTGGAATTGTACTCACCGAATCACTCACTCTTCCATTTCATTATGAGTAACTGCAAATCCAGATAAAGATAGCCACTTTTCTCGCCTTAGCCCAAGGGTTGTCTAAGATATTTGATCTCTACCTTTGCGATTATGTAATAGCATCATCCCTTGGCAAAAATTTATTAAATCGAAGGTTACTCACTATACTGACTTCCGAACTTATATAAAAGATGCCGAGATTTTGATCAAACAAAATCCAGTGCTTTATTTTTTTCTAACAGAACCCATAAATCGGGTCGTGGATGTGAAAGTAAAAGTGTATAAACTGTTTAAAATTGAAAAGGAGGATAACCTTATTATGACCCTCTTAACCACAGAAGTTTGCCTTATTTATGATAACAATTTTGATGATAGTCTTACGTCGGTTCTTTCACGGGAACTTGATGACCTTCCGGTCAAAACAACATTCTTCCGCCTTTGTAATAGGAAAAATGATGTGCCCATAAATCCTGAGGCCCGTCAGTTACGGGATACACCGTTGCAGGCCCGCCATAGGCTGTATAGTTTTTAATGAATGGATATGTGTTTTCATCAGCAGGCACTACACTGTCATTGTTTGAGATCACATGCAATACCGGCACTTTAAATGATGCAAGACCTTCCAAATCTTTCAGCGGAATATCATTGTAGCCGGCAGCCGTTTCATCTGTAAGCTTTAATACTTCCTTGCATTGCTTCCATGTTGCCGAATCGCCTTTGCCTTTGCCTTTGCCTTTTCCCTTACCGGCAGGCCAACTGTTAATATCGCAAACCGGCGCCTCATTATAAATACAGGTTACTTTAGCGGGATTTCTTTTAGCCCATTCAAATACATACAAACCACCACGGCTCACTCCTTCCAACGCCACTTTTGATGCAAAGAATAAACTATCTGTTAGATAAGCATAGCATTTATCCCACACCTGCATGGCATAGGGACTGCCGTACTGGTTATCCGTATTTACAAAAAAAAACATGAAAGCCTTTAGCCAGCAGCAGGCTATCCATCTCGGTATGCCAATCAGGGAACGATGCACGCCAAACCCAGGGCTTGCCCTCCAATGTCTGTTTTGGTTGTACGTAGTAAGCGTTATGATCAGCAACAGTAAAATGAATGCGTTCAAAACCTTTCCATTTATCTTTGCGGATAAATGCAAAAGGCAAAGACGAAGACTCATGCTTCACTAGTGAAAACACGAGAGAAACAACAAAAGAATAAATAAAAATGAGAACCGTTTTTTCATAATTTTTTAGCACCGCATGTTTTGTTGGGCTGAGGGCCAAGTTTAATATTCAAAGAGCCACCGTTGGCAAACGTTTTAAATGTCAGCTCAAAACTGTTCCAGTTCTTTCCGTTTAATGTTGCCGATTGTATGTACGTGTTATCCTTTCCTGCAGGCGATGTGGTTTGTATCACAAATGTTTTTTTTCGGGGCATGTGAAACCTGATCTTATCGAAGCTGGGCGAAGTAATTTCAAGTGTCGGATTGGTATCGGCCAAACCCTGTACATCAAATAATCCAACCGCCATTAATGTGCTTAATACCCCCATCTGTCCCTGTTCTTCATCGCCACAATAACCTGCAAAAAAAGTTGTATCACTAAAGGTTGTTTCATTTACCTGCCGAATCCAATAATAATCGCCAACATTCTGCTGAAGATTGGAAATTCTGACCTCTCTTTCTGCACCGGTATCAGCAGGTTCTGTTTGCAGCTGTGCATTTGCATGGTTAAGAAATGATGTAATAAAAGCAAATACTAATGCTCGAATATGGCAATTGTTATGACAATGATCTGGTTGATTTATTTCAACATAAATGTTCTTGGCTGGTTGGCTCCAATTTCAAATGAAAAACTGTTATTGACAATGGGGATTCCAATTTTATCCATTTGTTCGCCTCTCAGGTTACACAGGTATGCTTTTTTGAATGAAGCGTTTGCAGGAAGCGTTGCTGTACATTTTCCTTCATTACCAGCTTGTTCCCAGAAACGAACGATTGCGTTATTGCCGTTTTTGTTAAATGAAGTAACCAGTACACCCTTGCGATTCAGTGTAAGGCCGGTTTGCATATTCGGCAATTCACCACTCGCTTCATATTTATGCGCATAAGCTAGGTCGGTGGGCGCCCAAAATGCAGCACTCAATGCTGTACGTGTTTCTTCAGCAGGCGTAATAAGGCTGGCAGCTGCATCGTAATTTTTGTAACTCCAGATGTAAAACTTTGCCGCATGCGATCCCTCAATCCACTCTGTGAAATTGGTGCCCCATGCGTTGTTGAATAAATTCGATAACACCGTACCGGTAGTCAGCGTTCTTGTTTTGTTGTACACCCCAATGCCTGGCTGATCGATGCTTACGCCAGGTGTATGCGGACAGTTTAAACCAATACCACCTGTTTGATCGTACATAGCCATGGCGGTGTTTAGAAAATAAAAATCATGATTGGTTTTGTTCACCAAATCTTTTTGCGGATCAACAATGCCGCCGATACGCAACAAACGATACTCAGGTTTATCCAAAGCAAAAGGGAAAGCCATCCATCCGGCTTCGGGATTGGCTACAGGTTTCTTGCCATCAAGGCCCACTGTAATTTCAATATAAGGCTGATTTTCGTAGAGCGTATAGCTTACCAGGTATTGTTGTGCAGAGCTGTCATTTAACTGGCACATAGCCGTGGCACGTATCAAACTGCTATTATTCAGCCACTCAATTTTACTGCATCGGCCGTTGTAGCGAATGGTATTTTGATTAGACAGTTGCTTTGGCAGCCTGATAAATTCCTGGCCAGCCCAATCAACCGCACTCGGCTTTATATAAGTGTTGTTGTAGGTTTGCACCTGCTCTCTTCCTAATTGCTCATACACATACTCACCAAAAGCGTACTTACTTTTTGCATCCACCAGCTCCCGGTTGTTTTGCTTATCGAATACCGATTGCAAAGTGCCTGTTGAAGGATTGATGGTTAATTTGAAATACTTATTCTCTAACACATTGTTCTGAACATTGGCTGAAAGTGTCGACGCTATTTCGCCCGGGTTATCTACCACCACAAAAGTTTTATATCCGCCTGCGGGAATTTCGGTAGCGTCAAAAGAAAGCAGGTTATGATCCTGGTGAACCGGGATAATTTTACCGGTTTCAATATCTTTTAATGCTTTGATGGGTGGTACTTCGTGAGCAGGGTTTTCATAATAGCTTTCAAACAGGGTTACATGCCCGCTCCTCGCCCATGGCAAAGGGTTATACACGGTTACATGCGGATTCTTCTCTTTTACTGATTTCGTCAGTTCAAAAAGAAGATTTCGTTTCAAAGGCCATATCAATTTTTCGGCCTGTTTTGTATAAGCCGATTTCTCTTCCCATGATTTTTCCAGGAAATAAAAATTGCCTTCCGCCTTATTGATCTTGAATTCGTTGCCATACTTCCAAAAAAGCTGGTGCCCGTGTGAAATCGCAGCGCCAAAAGTATGTTCATCAAACAGCAACATGCGTTCTGTTGCTTTATTCACATATTTATCAATCGAAACATTTTTATTCTTCCATACGTTCATTTGGGTATTCAGTTGCTCTGTCACATACGCTTCACGTTGAAAAACTTTATTGGTCTTCACTTCTTCAGGCATCGACATAAAGCCATGTATCCAGGTATCGGGCATATCGCCTTTAACGGTGGGCAACTGAGGTTTTTCTTTCATCAGCAAATCATAGAAATCAGAGATCCTGCCAATATGAATGCGTGCATTGGGCATTTTCTCACGAGCTTCTTTTATCAAAGCGGCTACTTCTTTCGGATCGGGTGCGCCCGTGTTTTCGTGCGTGTGAATCATGGCCAGCCAGGTTTTGTGCGGCCAGTCTTTGGGAGGCAAAATGCCGGAGCCATAATACTGTGCCCAGTAAAAAGTAAGCAGCTTTGAACCATCGGGGCCCTGCCACCAAAATAAAGTAGGCACATCGGGTGATGAGGAACCAGAATTGCAGCCAATGTGCAGGATATCCACGCCTGAGTTTTTTAGCAATGTGGGGATGATCCAGGAATGCTCGGGTACATCGGTAAACTTGGCATCACGGGCAGGCTTTAGTCCATAACGACGATTGATATTATCGGCAAAGGAAAGCCCACGGGTAAGGTTCTCCATATCGCTTGATTCTGTTTCTACAGTAAAAGGCATCGCATGCGCCACAATACGTCCGTCCTTAATGGCCTTTTCTAATCTTGGTTTATTCTCCGGAGAACAGTTGTCAAGCATGTATTGCAAAGGCCATGCGGGAATGGTCCATACAAACTGTTCGTTCTTTGGCAACGAAGCTGTTTGATCAATAGAAGCCAGTGTTTTATCGAGCATAGGACCGGCATACTTTTGCAATACCCCTTCCGCCCAATCGGTATAACCAATATCGACATGCATTTTGAAAGCGATGACGATATCTGTAACCTTATTACTGGCGTTTCCATTACCTGCATCGGTAGCAGCAATCTGTGCCTGCAATAGCGCAGGAAGCATTAAGAGGAAAACTAATTTTATTCTTTTCATAGCAACAATCATCTTACAACTTATTTGATATCTCTTTTAAAACCGATTTACTGTTTCTTCAATCCCCATGTTTTATTGGGTTCAGCACCCAATTTTATTTTCATAGAGCCGCCGTTCGCAAACAGTTTAAACGGAAGTTCAAAACTGTTCCAGTTCTTGCCGTTCAAAGACACCGATTGAATATACGTATTATCCTTACCTGCAGGCGATGAAGTTTGTATCACAAATGTTTTTTTGCCGGGCAGATGAAACACAATCTTATCGAAGATGGGTGAAGTAATTTCAAGTGTAGGGTTTGTATCAGCTAAACCTTGTACATCAAATAATCCAACTGACATTAATGTACTTAATGCGCCCATTTGGCCCTGGTCTTCATCGCCACGATAACCTGCATAAAAAGTGGTATCACCAAACGTGGCTTCTTTTACCTGGCGAATCCAATACTGCGTAAGCCAGGGTGCATTTGCATGGCTGAACAAGTGGCCCATATGACAACCGGGCTGATTATCGTAATCAACACGGGCAGCGTAATGCTCGCCATGCTCCGCTGCAAACCCACTGCTAACTGCACTTTCAAAATCGGCATTCAATCTTTTTACAAAAACATCATTGCCTCCCATTGCTTTGATTAAGCCTTTCACATCTTGCGGAGCATAATAGCTGTAGATGGATCCATTCGATTCAATAAAGCCTGGCGTAGCATGATTAGCGCCTCGTTTAGTACCAACAGCCTCAAAGGGAGTAAGCCAGTGGCCCAAGCTGTCTTTGGGTCTTGCGTATCGAATGGATGTATCGAAAATATTTTTCCAGTAACCGGCCCTTTGCATAAACTCAGGGTAATATTTTTTCTTATTCAGAAGTGAAGCCATATTGGCGATACACCAATCCTGGTAAGCATATTCCAATGTCATAGAAGCACCACCACGGTTGTAGCCATCACCCCTGTCTTTTATTTCAATAGGTACATAACCATATTTCAAATACCAGTCGATACCACCGCCTTGGGGTGATGGACCTGCTTCATAACCACCCCTGTCTCTTGTTCCTCCCGGAAATGCATTTTTATAAGCCCCTTTAAAAGCAAGTTCTTTATCAAATGTTGCCCGGTTGGTTTGAAGCAATGCAGCCAGTAACGGTGTTGTGTGATCGCCCACCATCACCCAACATTCCTGTCCACCCCACGAGGTTCGGCCCATGATGCCGCTATTTTGATAATAGGCAAGAAAAGTCGATGCCAGGTCATTCCCGTATTCAGGATATACCATCGACCAAAGAATATTGAGGTTCCAATGCGTTCCCCATAAACCATCGGCATCAAGAAAATGATACGACGGTTTGCCGTTTGATTTCAGCGGTACATATCTTACAACGGGTGTTGGTCCTGTATTATCAGTATAAGCACCGTTTACATCTTCAGTGATTCGTCGGCCAATAGCTGTATGCATCAAATCGGTATAAAACTTTACCTGTTGCTTATGCGTTCCGCCCTTCACTTCTATTCTGCCCAGGTAATCGTTCCATGATTTTTTTGCTTTCGCAACAGCTCCTTCAAAATTCCAGTCGGGCAATTCTTTATCGAGATTCATCTTCGCATTTTCCATACTTACAAATGAAATCCCTACCTGCATCATAATTTGCTCACCTTCTTTGAGATTGTAGTAGCTGGCATATACACCCGCTTTGCGGTCATCGATCAGTTCGTCTTTCACCAATTCTTTTGCATCCCCTTTTGCTGACGTGGCTTTCCAGAAATTTATTTTGTGGAAGGGCTTACTGAACTTTGCATAAAAGTAAACCGTGCACTTTTTCTTTCTTCTGAAAGTGGGTGCATTTACAGAGTAACCTTCTATTTCAGTATCACTTATTTTTTTTGCAAATCCTTTTTCCATTTCCACAGGCCCTAATGCTGCAGTAAGGTCCATAATGATGTGTGCTTCCTTGGCTGCAGGAAAAGTATAACGATGAAAGCCGGCACGTTCTGATGCAGTTAACTCTGCAGTAATGCCATAATCAGGAAGCATCAATTTATGATAGCCGGGTTTAGCAATTTCTCCTTCATGACTAAATTTCGATTTTGATGCATTCAAACCCTGCAGTGCTTTGCATTCTCCCACAACAGGCATTATCGGAATTCCTGCCGTTTGCGTGTTATGAATATGGCTGAAGTTGAAAATATATTCATCATTATAACGATAACCTGCATTCCACAAATCACCATGATGGGTATCGGGATTTAAAGACACCATGCCATAAGGCAGAGAAGCAGCTGCAAAAAAATCGTAGCGTGGTTTTGTAGTTGCTACTAAAGGATTAGCAAGGTCGGCAGGCTGTTGACTGAAGACTTGCGTAAACAAGAATAAAAATATGCACGACAAAAAAACCTTCATAAACGATACTTATTTCTTCAACAGTTAAAACGTAATTCTTACAAACTAAATAAACTGAACCTAAACTTGTCACTAAGTGAATTACTTATTGTCTGGTTCCTAAAGATGACATTTTTCATTCTTTTTTTTAATAGCCTGCAACCACAATCTTGCAAAGGCTTTTATACCGAAATCGGAAAAATGCACACTATCATATCGATGAATAGCATGAATTAGCGTATCGGTATCGGGGCCTTCAAGTACTGTTTTATTTTCATTGATAAATTCCTGCTGAGCTTTTCTGATAGCGCTGTCAATACCCAAAGGCTTCGTAACGGAACCAGAATAGAATGATGCCAGGCTTATATACAGATCTGCGGATTGCGTTTTGCGAATTGTTTGCAAAATAGCTCCCAGTTGTTCCTTGTACTTTGCAGTACTGGTGTTTAAAATATTATCTGTTTCACCCTGGTGCCAGAAAATATGTGTAAGGCGTATGTGCTGGCTATCTAAATAGTTTAATGTTTGTTGCAGTTTATCAAAGCAATCACCAGTTGCCCATCTTTCAATAGATGATCCGCCAACAGCTATAGGTATAATGATCACTTTGGAATAAAGACCGCTATCGATCAACATGTCACCTAATTGCGACCACACAGATCCGCCTCCAACACTTCTTGTAGCACCAAACAAAGGATCTTTTGCTGTATACAGTTTGCCTTTGTAATAATTGTACACGTTGGCATTGCGTGGCGTATATGCACGCTGTCCGTAATTACCAGCGTTCGACTGTCCAAAGGTTAAAGCAATCATTGTTTTTCCATCTTGTTGAAGATGGGAAAGACTCACTTCTCTTACTGCACCTGTATCAGCCGGCTCAGTCTGCAACTGTGCATTTGCATGGCTAAGAAATAAACTAAGAAGGCTGATCAAAAATACTCTACTCATGTTTTTTATTATTTCACGTAAACGAATAATATATAATTTGAGTGATACGTTGTTTGATTTTATTATTTCGTCAGCAATGCCCGGTATTTGTTTACTGAAGCACCCATACCTTTTGTTAAATGATATGTTGGCCCCTTATAAACAAAAGCATAAGGCCTATATAATGTAGCACAGGAAACATTATTATTTTTCAACGCTTCATACTGCTCCCAATAGTGATCATATTTTTTAATGGAAGCTTTGAGTTTTGCTTTATTGTATATACCCGTTTTATCGCCTTCAAAACCCAGCGCCATAATATTCCATCCTTCAGCAATGATCTTATGTAATAGTAATCCATATTGAGAAGATACTCTGAGGTAGGTTTCATCAGCTTTATTGCTGATGACTATCTTTCGGCTTAACGCTTCTACCTTCTGCCAAATGTTTACCGCTTCATATTTTTCTGCAACGGCTTTCTGTAACAAACCTTGCTTATAGTAACTGGAAAATGCTCGATACAGAGGCCCTTCAGAACTAAACTTATCCAACTCGGGAATAGAATCAATGCCAGCCAACAACTCATCTCTCATCCACCATACCCAACTGTTATCAAAAGGCAATGCACTGCTGTAATGCCCCCGCAACACCGCTTTGGCCGAAAGCAAACACAATTCACGAAACCTTTTACGTGAAGCGCCTTTGATGCCATTCTCATTCATAAACTGGTTAAATACTTCTTCTTCAGTTTGCGTTGTATTCATTGCCCAATGACCAATTACATATGCATTGAGCTTGCACCAAAATTCGTTGCTGATGTAAGGACCAACCCAACCACCACCACGGCTCCAGCTCCACACACCTTTAAAGTTGGGGCTCTTTTTAATATCATTTAAACTCTTATATCCTTTTTGCGGTGTATTGGTTTCATATTCTTCAAAACCTTTGATAACCCCGTTCATTACATAATTAGGATATGCTCCTTTTCCTTCGTACTCACGCTGGCATTGCACTTCCACTATTTGCGGATGATGACCGAGAGATAAAGTAGGATTGAAACCAAAGGTTCTAAGGTAATCGCCCTTTGTGTGTTTGATAGAAAAGATGAGTTGTGGATGTGGAGTGATTTTGTTGGTTACATTCAGGTAATACTCCGGACTCTCATGCATACCACCAAATGACCAGGTGCGATAGAATATTGTTTTGTTTCTTTTCACACACACTTCATCCCTTAACAGGTTAATCAGTTTGATATGACTTTGCTCTTTATTGGTAATGGGATTATTGCCTGTATGATAAGGTACATTGTTTGTGTAAGTCTCGCCGGTGCGGATCATCAATCCATCAAGATCGGGAAAAGTTTCAAACAATTCATCCAACATCACTTGATGGATCTCCAATGTGCGAGGACGTTCAAATGATATGCGGCCAAGACTGTCACATATTTCACTGCGATATAGTTCTACCAGTTTTTTCGGCAACACAATAATATCTGTGAAATAATATACTTTGATACCTGCAGCATGAGCCGCTTTAATATTCTTTTTTACCCGCTCTGCAGCATTCATTACCCATTGCAATTCTTTTGATCCCTCCGGAAAGATGGAAGGGTTAAGCTTCTTAAATGTAATTGCAGCATGAGCAAAAGTGAAATCATTCATCACCTGCCCGGTATAACCTTGTTCAGCCAATACTTTCGGATCATTAAAAATAGATTGGGTTAATGCTTCACCGGGATTATGATGCACCATGTCCAAAATAAATCCGTCATTTTTCTTTTGCGAAATTGCAGGCAGAGAAAAAATAAACAGTGTAAGAAATAGTAAGAATCGGGCATTCATATTAACCACTCTCTTTGAAAATAATAAAAAACGTTTTACAACTCAACCAGCAACACTGCTAAAAAATGAAACGATCTTTCTTTTTTATAATCACCTTAATCATATTTTGCATTGTGTTATCCTCCTTCATTTTTCAATCTTGTTTATTCAAAACATTTTACCACACTCTGATTTTTTGTTTTCCACTTTGCCTAATTTCAAAAGGCCCCGGCGATGGATTGGCAACATTGCGCTTGTTGCCCAAATAATCTGTATCAATTTGTATTGCTGAACCATCAGGATTTTCAAAGGCCTGGTTTGGAATTGGTGCGGTACCCAGCAATGCAGTTGTAACCAATTTTCTTTTTTGTGCTGTCGTCCAGTTCTTATCGAAATTGATTTGCAGCCATGTGCTGGCTTTCTCATTAACCAGTTTAACTGCAGCATCAAAATCGGGCCGTACAAGGGCGTCAGTCTCGACCTTGTATTGTAAGGCTGGCAGTTCTTTCAATTTCCTGCTGCTAATTCTTTGATAGTCTTGTGGGTGAAGCTGGTTGGTTCCTTTTGTATATACATTCCCAATAAATTTTGCTCCCAGTAAACTGCTATCATAGGGCCGCACATTTCCTGCATTCACAAACAGGTTATTAATGAATTGTATTCCGCCACCCGGGTTATCATGAAGACCAGCCATTTCAGTAGAATGAAGTTTCTGGTAAGGTGTTTCCCGTTTTTCATAAGTGATCAGGTCGAGGCCTCCGCCAAAAAGATTATGCGCAAAAGCCACTCCATTTGCATTCATCTTCAAATTGGTAACAGAGAGCATAATATTGTTATCAACGAGAACCGGGCCATGCGTTACCTCTACAAACAGATCCCAGGTATTCTTGTGCAATAAATTACCGGTCACCTGTGCACCCTGTGCCATCCAATCGAGCCAAATACCGAAATAGGTATGATAGATCTGATTATTACGGATTTTGGTATCAATAGCTCCGTGAAACTTAATCCCCGCCATCTCCGCACCACTGAACAAACCTCTTGTGAAAATATCATGGATAAGATTGCCTTCGATGGTGCTGAAAGAACAGCCCATACTTCCTACGATACCTACCTGCTCACAATACGCCACTTCATTATTACGAACTATATGACTGCCAACTGTGTTCTTATTCCATCCATTTGCGAATGCCCGCTTTATTACTTCCACATAACTCTCTGCTCTTTCTGTACTCGTGTTGTCATATTCATCACCGTATTTGCCAAGTGCAATTCCTGCACAAATGGAGTATTGAATAATGTTGTTTTCAATAATCCATCCTTTACTCCAATTTGTTCCAATCAATCCTTTTTGTTCTGCAGTTGGCGGTGCCCAATTGGTAGCTGCGTGCTGCATGCTAAATCCCCGCACAGTAATATAATTGGTGAACGGTTTTTCTGGATAGAATACCGTTTGCCTTGTATTGATTTCTACTATTTCTTTATTTGGGTCTGAATACTTGAATTGAGCCAAAATAGTAGTGGTTGTCGAATCTACTTCAGCCCACCATAATGGATTGTTCAGATCTGCATGCCGCAACACAGCTTCTTTATCAACTGCTTCAGCCAGCCAATGACCATTGAGGTAAACAGCGCCGGTATGATATTTCCTCTGTTTGGGAGTTGGCCAAAACCAATCGCCACGAATCAGATCGGCGTATGGATTAAAGTTTCCAAAAAAGCTATTTGGAATTTTCATCTCCCAAGTATCCTGATTCAGTCTTTTCCATCCTGTGATAATCTCCGAACCTTTGATCTCTACTTTCTCACCTGTTGCTGCCTGGTAAACTATGCGTTCTTTTTCGGAACTACCGCCACGGGGAGGTATTATTTGCTCCCGGTATACATCGGCATGCACGGTAATTGTATCGCCGGGCATAGCTGCATTAGCTGCAGCCATGATGGTTTTAAATGGTCTGGATAAGGAGCCATTATTGGCATCGTTGCCACTAACAGACACATGATATTCTTTACCCGTTGATATTTTTTTTACCGGATTTGCCTTTGCAAATACGACTAAGCAACATACAATTAAACCAAAAAGAAATTTCATAATAAGGATTAACTAAATAAATAAAATGAAGATGAAGCTAAACCCGACTTATCTGCCCCGGATGATTAACGACGTTTACTAATTGTTCCAAATTTTTATTTTTTGTTTCCCACTTTGCTTAATTTCAAACGGCCCCGGCGATGGATTAGCAGCATTGCGCCTGTTACCCAAATAATCTATATCAATTTTTATTGCTGAACCATCAGGATTTTCAAAAGGCGCATCCGAAATGCTGGCTTTACCCAAAACCGATGATGTTACGAGTTTTCTTTTTTGTGCCAGCCAGTTTTTATCCAGTGCTATTTCGAGATACCCTCCATTTTCTTGCAGTAGCAAATTATACGTTGCATCAAAATCATTTTTCACCAGGGCATTAATTTCTACAGCTGACTGTTCTTTATATTTTTTCATTGTTTCTGCAGCATCTTTTTTCAATTCGCCCATTCCTCTTTTCTCTTTTACGCCAATAGCCCGAACAGATCCCTTTGTGTACACATTACCATCAAATGTTACCGGCAATAACGCACTGCTATACGGGCTAACATCACTTCCGTTTACAAACAGGTTGTTTATGAACTTTGCTTCTCCACCTGGATTATCATGCGTAGCCACCACATGCGTGGAATGAGGTAAATGATAAGGCGTTAAACGACTGTCATAAAATATCATACTGAATTTGCCGCCAAAAAGATTGTGGACAAAAGCAGTGCCCTGTGAGTTCATTAAAACGCTATTCTTTGAAAGCATAATATTGTTACACACCAAAGCGGGCCCATGACTTACTTCAATAAAAAGGTCCTGGTCATTATCACGAAAAAGATTGCCCTTTACTTGTGCCCCCTGCGCCATCCAATCGAGCCATATACCCAAAACGGTACGATAGATATGGTTGCCACTAATCACTACATCCACGGCACCATGAAATTTGATGCCTGCCTGTTCCCAGCCTGCAAATAATTTGTGAACATGGATGTCATGGATCTGGTTGTTTTCAATACGACTGAATGCACAGCCCATGCTTCCCACAATACCTGTTTGTTCACAATAGGCAATTTTATTGTTCCGAACAACATGCCCCCCAACGGTGCCCTTGTTCCATCCAAAAGCCAACGCCCGCCTGATCGTTCCTTCATAACCTTCGGCCGACTCAGTATTCTTGTTATCATGTTCATCGCCATGTTTTCCGAGGGCAATCCCTGAACATTTTGAGTATTGAACCGTATTGTTTTCAATAATCCAGCCACGACTCCAGTTGGTGCCGATGATGCCCATTTGTTCGGCGGTAGGTGGCGCCCAGTTGGTAGCCGCATGTTGCATCACAAACCCTCTTACGGTAATGAAATTGATAAAAGGTTTGCTGGGATAAAAAATGGTTTGCCGTACATTGATCTCAGTGGTTTCTTTGTTTGGATCCAGGTTTTTGAATTGTGCCCAGATGCTGGTGGTAGCAGAATCCACAACGGCCCACCATAGCTGATTTTTTTCATCTGCGGCCTTCATGACTTCCTGCTGCGAAGCTGCTTCCATCAGCCAGTCACCATTCAAATAAACAGCACCTGTATGATATTTCCGTTCTTTGGGTGTGGGCAAAAACCAATCGCCACGAATTAAATCTGCATACGGATTAAACTTTCCAAAAAAGTTATTGGGGATTTTTACTTCCCAGGTATCGTTTTCCAGCTTTCGCCAACCTGTGATGATCTCAGAACCTTTGATCTCTACCTTCTCACCCTTAGCTGCCTGGTAAACAATTCGCTCCTTATCTGAATTGCCTCCACGTGGTGGAACAATTGATTCACGATAAATACCTCCATGCACGGTGATAATATCGCCGGGCATAGCAAGATTAGCTGCAGCCATAATGGTTTTAAAAGGCTTTGCTGCAGAACCATCACTTGCATCGTTACCAGTTACCGACACATGATACTCCCTTCCTTGCGCAATCTTTTTAACAGAATTTACTTGTGCAAAAACAGGTAAGCTTATCAATGACAGTAAGGCAATAAAAAATCTTCTCATAATAATTTGGGATATACTTTTAGTTGTACCGTTTTTTCAATAGTTCCATCATATATACATTCACATCCCATTGGTTACAAATGGGTGCTGCGTTACCGGGTATATGCACCATGTAGGGATAAGGCCCAAACTCCGGTGCAATGGTTAATAAAGTATTTTCCTTTTTCTTTCTTTCTACCACCTTGTCCCACCATCTAAGATGCATATTCACTGCATGCTGCCATTCGGGCACACGTGGATCGGGGATCTGCGGACCACAGGGATAACCAACTCTTGCATGCAAATGCTCTGTACGCTCAATGGCCAACTGCATGGCTTCGGGCTGGTCGTCCAAAAATGATTCGGCCACGCATACCCAATGCGATGCATCGAGTGTGATCTTCAGTTCCGGGATTTTTTCCAGATAAGTTTTGGCAATGTGCGCTGCAAAGGAAAATTTATTTCGATGCGTTTCGTGCACCACTTGTATGCCTGTTTGTGCATTCATCTTTGATGCAGCTTCAATTAACGCACTGTTTTGCTCTATCGTAAAAAAATCTTTCCCGGTTTGCGTGTTGATCTTTACACAGGATAAGTTTTTTGCTTTCTGCAGCCAGGCATTATACAAATCGTAATGCTTTGAGAAGTCGGCATCATAGGTATCGTAATGCTGTACAATGATCTTCAGCTTATACTTTTCAGCCGTATTCCAAATTTCACTCAACTCTGCTTCTGTAGCAGTACATGCTATTCCCACCTCGAAACCATCATAGCCGGCGTTGCTAACTTTCTGACAAAAAACTTCCCAGCTTAAATCCTCACTTCCCCACCGGGGGCAAAAAAACTGAATGGGCATATTGTGAATTAATCTGTTTTCTTTTTTAGCACAAAATTTTTTCTAACTATCCCGGTTTGTCAATCATGAATTATTGCAACATAAAGCTTGCAGGTCCGAATGCCTTGATGGTACAGCTGAACTTGCCATTAATGATGCTGACGGACTTGCCATTTGTTTCGCCCCGAAGATTTACTGGGATGGCTTTGGTGAATGTTTTGCCTGCTGGTAAAGTAACGGTAACCATACCCGCACTGCCTGCTTGTTCCCATATACGCAGCAGAGTTCCTTTATTGCCATCGGCATCGTTGCCATAGGCAGTAACTACAATGCCTTTTCGGGAAAGCTCAATTCCTTTTTGCTGTGCAGGCAGTTTGCCTGAACTGTTTTCCTTTTTTATAACCTGTAATGGATTCCTTGCTTCCAAGGCGGGAACGGCCATTCGGTCTTCCGCTCTGGCGTTGCGATCAAAACTCCATATCCTTACACGGGAGCTCCAGGTACCGGGGTACCAATAGCGATAATTAGTATTCCATTGATTGTTGTATAAGTTGAGATATACGATCGGTTTTTTCGGAACAAAATCGAGAGAGAATTGCCAAATACCAGTTGTATCCAAACTGATAAGCGGGTGATCGAGCGGCGCCACTGCAATTCCCCGTCCTTCGGCATCGGTCATAGTAACACCCTGTCCCACTGAATAAATGTTTTTGTTAGCTCCTGTTGCAATGTCGGTTGCAGGATTCATAGTTCCCAATGGGCGGTAAACTTTAAAAACAGGGTTCTTCACATTAAACGGAAGTGCCAGCCAATCTGCTTCAGGCCAGTTGTCTTTTGCTTTATTAAGAATTGTTATTTCCAGGTCAAAATAAGGCTCTCCGTTTACCAATGTTACTGTTAATTGTGATGCCGGTAAATGATTGGCAGTGTCGGCAGGCATTTCTATGATCGCAGTTTGTTGTAAGGCGCTATTGCGAATCGTTAATTTGCCACCCGAAGGAGAAGCCTTGCGATAAGGCACCTGCTTTTCTGAAATCATTCCCGGTTTGTTGATGCCCGGATGCAACCAATCACCCTTTTCTGCAAACATTTGCCAGGCACGGCGTTGCTGGTAATCTGCAGTATATTTTGCCGATTGCTCGTAGGTAAACCGCTCGTTGATATATGCTCCGGTTTGGTTTCCCGATACGTTGGCTGCCCAATCGTAGCCAGTGCGCTTATCTATCAGCGACTGAATAGTGCCTTTATCGGCATCAAAACTTATTTTGTAAAATTGATTTTCAATAAACTGATTGGACGAAATGCTTACTACCTGTTTTTGAGATATAGGAACAGTAGTATAGCCACCCGCAGGTATATTTTTTACCAGCATGGATTCTCCATTTATCTCCACCAATCCACTACGCTGCCATGGCAAAGGGTTGTACACAATTAAACTATTGGGTGATGCTTTTACTGACTGTGCCAGCATTTTCAGATTGTCTTGTTTTATTTGATTGGCAATCCTAGAGGCATTACGGATATAATCCGTTTTATCTTCCCAGGAAGCTTCCAGATCAGCATAAGCTGTGGCAGGTTGGTTCTTAAATTTATCTCCATATTCTTTTACCGACCGTGAACCACCCCATGTATGTTCGGCATACAATGCCATCATCTCATAGGCTTTGGCTACCGAATCACTAATAGCAGGTGCAGGCAGTCCCCAGTTTTTCAACTGTGTATTGAGCATTTCATCAGCCTCCAATAAAGGTGCGGATTCTCTCGATAGTTTTGAACCACCGGGATCGCACATAGCTCCATGTACCCATGTATCGGGCATTTCTTTTTTAAAAACTGGTAATGCGGGTTTATCAGCAAGAAACTGCTTTACAAACTCGTCCATTGTGCCGGTTCGTACTTTAACCCCGGGCATTTTTTCACGAACTTCATCAAACAGTTTTTTTACTTCCTCCTCTTTAGGCGGGCCACTGTTATCCATGGTTACCAAAATTGCCGGCCACACTTTATATGGCCAATCAGCAGGAGGCAATAAATTTCGGCCAACAAATTTTTCACCGTTACTCCATTCGTGTGGCCAACTTAAACCTGTTGCTGTACCATAATTGCTTGAATAGAATGTAAGCAGCCGTGAACCATCAGGTCCCTCCCACCAAAATATGCCTGGTGTTTGCACATAACCACTGGGCCAGTTACAACCGATATGCAAAAACTTCACACCCGCATTGGCCAGTACTGTTGCCAGCTCACCTGAATGCGAAGGCATGTCGGTAACTTTGGCCGAAATTGGAAGCGGCAAATGATACTGCCGGGAAAGTCTTGAAGCAAAACCAAGACCTCTTGCAAGCACTTCCGGTTCGGATATATCGGTTTCAATTGTAAAAGGCATTGCATGGGTAATAAACCGGCCTTCACGGAATGCTTTATCCAGCTTATTCCTGCGCTCGTCGGTTTGTCCCTGCCAAGGTTCCATCACTTTCGACATTACCCATCCGGGAGCTGTCCATCTAAACTGTTGATCCCTGGATATGGATTTTGAAGAATCCATGACTTCAAGCGCCTTATCAATCATCTCAGTCCGGTAATACTGAACCAGGTCCTTCACACGATGAGTATAGCCGATATCGAAATGCGTTTTAAAAACCACAATGATCTCTTTCACCTTATCGTTCCTGACAAAAGGCTCAACCTGGCTACTTTGTGGCCCTTGCGTTTGTGCCAAACCATTCTTTACAATAAAGAAACAGACTGTAAGTAAGAGTAAGACAAGCTTCGATTGTTTCATTTCTCCGAGCATGGTTATAAATCTGTTTTTATTTTTAATACCTCAGGACGTAAGTAAGGTTGGTTGGCATCAATCGTTCCTTTCCATGAATACGGATCTTCACCTGCTACCAACACTATATCCCGCAGGTCTTCTGTTGGGTCCAACTTACCATCCTGGTCCCATGGCAGCATGGATTCGGCACTCATGTAGTGGTTGACCAACGCTGTACGGAAACAATCGGTTGTTTTATTTCTTAATGAGCTGTGTAAAGTATAGCCATTAAAGAATACGACCGAACCGCTTTTTACTTCCACCGGTATCATTTGATCAGGATAGGCAGATACATCGGCGGTATCTACATCGGCATACTCGTCGCTGTCATTTTTTACTCTTTTTATCATATAACCCGGGCGGCCGGGTATAATCCACAGGCAGCCGTTTTCAACCGTTGCATCGTCAATGGCTATCCATGCGCCTACCAGCGATTTATCCCTTGTAGGAATATAATATTCGTCCTGGTGCCATGATTGCCCTGCCTTGCCGGGCCCTTTTACAAACAGCATGGATTGCATGCATTTAAGATTCTTGCTTACAATCTTTGTAAGTATATCGATCACTTTTGGATGCGACAGGTATTGATGTATGGTTTGCGAAATCTTATGCGCAAAATGAATGGCAACGTATTTCTTTAGCACATTGGCATCGCTTCCGTTTTTTTTCACGCCCAACATGCCTTTTACAAAACCACGTTCACCTCTAAAAATGGCAATCGTCTCTTTTTTTAGCTCGTCAATCTCTTTCTTGGATAATAGTGCCGGCGCCACCAGGAATCCATACTCAGCGTAAAAGGCAATATTCTCTTTACTGATTCCTTTGCTATTTATTATTGAATGCTTGTTGTTCATAATATGTTTACTTAGTGTTGAATACGGTTTCAATGTCTTCAAGCGAACGCCCCCTGGTTTCTTTTAATTTAAACAGCATGTACACAAAAGCCACTGCACACAGAAAGGCATAACAAAACATGGTGTAAGCCACGCCTAATTGTTTGGTCATAACCGGAAAACTTAGTGAAACTGCGAAATCGGCCAGCCATAATGCCAGGGTGGCGACAGACAAAGCCAGGCTGCGGATAAGATTGGGAAATATTTCAGAAATATACACCCATACTACGGCGCCCATAGTGGCGCTAAAGGAAGCTACATAGAGCAGCATAAAAATGAGCACCACGTAATTTGCATAATAGTTATAATGAAAGCAAAGACCCACTGCTACCAGCGAACATCCCATCAGCAAAGAGCCGGCTAATAAAAGTTTTTTGCGTCCCAACCTATCCACCAAACCAATGGCAACAAACGTAAACACAACGTTTACCACGCCAATAATAACGGTTTGAAATAATGACGATGAACTGCTGACACCGGTTTGTTTAAAAATATCGGGAGCATAATAGATAATAGCATTAATACCCGTCACCTGCTGAAAAACAGCCACCAGTATCCCGATCCATAATACAGGCCGGCAGGCTTTACTGAAAAGCTGTTTTAAAGAAGTGCTGTGCGCTTCATGAAAACTGCGTTCAATATCAGCCACCTCATCTTCTATCGAATTACTATCACCTATTCGTTCCAGAATCATCGCAGCCTGTTTCTTTCTCCCTTTCATAATCAGCCAGCGTGGTGTTTCGGCTACAGGTAACAATAGTAACAAAAACAAAACCGAGGGAATGGTTTGTGAGGCAAACATCCAGCGCCAGTTATTTTCACCAATATCATCTAATAGATAATTAACAAAATAGGCCACCAATATGCCGATCACGATGGCCATCTGGTAACAGGATACCAGCCTTCCTCTCCATTTGGCCGGCGCCATTTCGGCTATGTACATGGGCGATACCATGGCCGCAGCTCCTACCCCCAAGCCGCCAATTAAACGAAAGAAAACAAATACTGAAAATTGCTGCGACAGACCGGTTCCAATTCCCGATAGAGCAAACAGGATGGCACAAATAATGAGTGTGAACCGGCGTCCGTACTTGTCTGCAAGCTTACCTGCAATCATTGCGCCGATAGCACAGCCGATGAGTATAGAACTTACTGCCCAGCCAAGCATGTAAGCATCCAGTTCAAAATATTTGGTGATGTAGGGAACCGTACCCGAAATGATAGCTGTATCAAAGCCAAATAATAGCCCGCCCAGTGCAGCTACCATGCTTGAGAGCATAATAAACTTCATGTTCGGTTCTTTTTGCGGGGAGTTTGCCGGCGGGCCGGTCTCCCTCTTTGGTGAGGCGGTAGCAATCGTTGAATTCACTTGATAAAATTGAGATTAATAATAAATGGCAAGATGCTTTTCATGGAGTGTTAAGCCGCAATCGAAGGCAGAAAATCCCCCATGAATACGCTGATTATACTACCGGAATACTGCTCATCAACTCTTTGAGCTCCGGCTCACTGCCATTGAATAATAAAGGGAAGAACCGGCTGTTGAGCAGTTCATCCTGCGGCATGGAAGGAAAACTTTCCAATGCCTCTAGGCGTTCATACCCTTCGGTATTGCCCTGCGTACCATCGGCCATAGCATTAATCACCACTGCCCTGCGTGAACGCTCAGAAAAATTGGCATAAGAACCGTGCATCATCAGCGGATGATGAAAGCTGGCATAGCCCCTTGGCAGTTCATTGGCTACTTTTTTATCAAAAGCAATACGCTGTTCTTCTGTAAGCACTTCTTTCACCGATTCCATATCGCCGGTAAGCCCGGTAATGGGCAGCAGGCCCCATTTGTGACTACCAGGTACATAGTAAAGGCAACCATTTTCTGTGCTGGCATCATCCAGTCCTATCCAGCAGGTGAGGTGTTGCATGGGTTTGGTAAAAGTCCAGTACGAAAAATCCTGGTGCCAGGCTACTACTCCTCCATGTTTGGCAGGCTTGCAAAAAAGTTGATCGTGAAAAAGCCTGATGGGCTGTCCCAAAAGTTGATAGGCAGCCATGCGGTAAGCAGGCGCCCAAATAAGATCGTGAAAGCCGGGCGTTACACGCCATGCCCCTATTGCATGAAACAACACCTTGCTTGGATCTTCCGATTCGTTGCTCTCATAATGATAGAACAACTCTTTCTCTTCGCCCGACACCGATTGCAGTTTTACCAGCTCCTCATTCAGAAGATCCACCTGTTCCTCATTCAGAATTTTGATACCGGAGATATATCCGTTTTCCCGGAAGAAATCAATCTGTTCTTTTGAAAGCACGTATTGTTCCCATTCTGCAGCTGTAGCAGGCTGCTTAAAAACAGAAGAAACAGGATGGCTGAAATCCGCCAAGTCCTTTACTGTTGCGGAAATAGTATTGTTGATCATGATAGATAATTTTTTGTTGATTTAATTTGATATTGTATGAGCATCTCCCTCGTGTTCCTGCTGTTGTTAAACTATAGTTTCAGAAAAACATTCATGCCACTAAAGGAAACATTTACTCGGGTGTGAATTGGTTTTTCGTATTTATTGGCATGTTAGCTCCCCACTCATAGTAGCGGGGAGCTAACATATCAATATACAATGGCTGTTTAGAGTTTACCTACTCTGCCATCCATTGCTTTTCTGCATAATTAATATCCCGTATTATTCGGCAAAAGCTTAGTATTAATTTGTGTTTCGGCAAATGGAACAGGGAAAAGCACATGGTGCGCCTTCATAACAGGAGGCGTTGCACCATAATAGGTTGTATTGGCTGCAAAGTGAGCATTCATCACCTCTAATGCACGGCCTGTTCTTACCAGGTCGAACCAACGATGGCCTTCCATGCATAATTCCAACCGACGCTCCGTTTCTACTGCCAGTCTAAAACCAGACTGTGTGAGAGCAACAAGTGGAGTTAATCCTGCACGCTGGCGAACCTCATTGATAGGATCCAAAGCTTCTACAGTTCTGTTGAGTTCATTCAGGGCTTCTGCCTTCATTAACAGCACATCGGCATAGCGCAGCACAATCCAGTCGTTCTCAGCATTAGTGGCGGCAGTGGCTTGTGCATCAATAAACTTCGCACAATAATATTCGGTGTTTAGTCCTCCAGCAGAATAAACGACTGAAATTGCAGCTCTTTTATCGCCGGCACTATACAAGCCTGCCCATTCGGGCATTTCATTGTTATAGCGGGCACCCGGGCTGCCTGCCATACTAACTGTGCTTGGCAGCATATTAATACCAATACTGTTTCCTAAACCAGGCAGCGCCCTGGTATAACGGACAGCGAAAATAATTTCATTATTCATTTCATTGCTGTTGCTAAACACGCTGTTGAAATCGCTTAATAATGAATAACCGGTTACCATATTTAAAGCCGTTAAGGCTTCGTTGTATTTTTTCTGTGTCAGGTAAACCTTACCCAACAAAGCATTGGCAGCTCCGCTTGTAACACGGCCAATATCGGCTCCGGTATAACCTGGAGACAAAACCGCTGCAGCTTCAGTGAGATCCTTCACAATTTGTGTATACACATCAGCTACCGGCTGGCGGCCATAATTGTAAGAGTCCTTGTAATCATCGAGAGGTGTGGTAACCAGGGGAACAGCACCAAAAAGTTGAACTAAATTGAAGTAGTTCAGCGCCCGAATAAATTTTGCTTCGGCCAGGTAACGGCTCCGTAGTGTTTCGTCCATTGATACGGATGCTCCTTTAACAATAACTAAATTGCTTTGAGCAATAGACTTGTAGGAGGCATTCCATATAGTGGAAAAAGATGCCCATGTTTGATCAAATGTAAAGCCGTCTAACAAATTATAAGCAGGGCCCCCGATCTGAGCCGTTGAATTGTCAGATGCAACATCGCCAAATGCCTGAAAGACCCCATTATAAATGGGTTGCAGTGTATTGTAATCAGCCGTCAAGGCACTTTTTAAACTTACGGCGTCTTTAATATAATTTACCGAATACACCTTATTAGGATCCGACAACTCAATAAAATTGCGCTTACATCCCGCTAATGCAGCGATTGCCAGCGAGCAGATTGTTATATACTTGATACGATATTTCATGATGAATGAAGATTAAGATTAAAAATTCAAATTAACACCTAAGATAAAGCTGCGATACAAGGGGTATGAGCTACCGTTGTCGAATCCTAAAGTAGCATCGTTGTTCACATTTGATTCAGGGTTGTATCCAGGATATTTTTTGGTAAACATGGCAAGGTTCTGCGAAGACACATAAAAGCGCAAACCATCAAAATAAGACGATGTCTTTTTAGGCACAGTATAACCAAGGGTTACATTGGCAATGTGCAGGAAAGATGCATCATGAAGATAGCGGTCTGACATAGCGTCTTGTGCAGGACCACCGGCTCTTGGCTCCATACCATTGCCAGGATTTTGCTCAGACTTCCAACGATCCAATACATTGGTTCTTGGGTTCACACTACCGGAAAACCTGAATTGATTACGGTCAATACCATACAAGTTTTTAGCGCCGTAAGAGCCACGCATAATGATATTCAAATCGAAATTGGCATACTGAAATGAATTCACCAATCCAAAAGTGAATTTGGGCGCTGCATTGCCTATGGCCTGCATATCTTTTACATCAACCTTACCATCGTGATTGTAATCCTCATATTTAACATCGCCGGGCTTCATTGTATTAGCCGCCCATTTGGGGCTATCATCTACATCTTTCTGACTCCGGTACACGCCAATTTGTTTATAACCCCAAAACTGGCCAATCGGTTTTCCTTCTTCAATTTTGTATCCATTTAGGAAACCTTGGAACAAAGGAACATGATTCACTAGCTCCAATACTTTGTTTCTGTTGAACGTGATATTGAAGTTGGTATTCCATGTTAAACGGCCTGTAAGGTTTTTAGACGCAATGCCTATTTCCAATCCCTGGTTTTGCACTTTACCAACATTTTCCAGAATGGTTAAAGCAAAACCATTGATGGCAGGAATATTTTTGTTAAGCAGCAGGCTGGAAGTAATCCTCCTGTACAGATCTACAGTTACAGCAAGACGATCTTTAAAAAATCCGGCTTCCAATCCAAGGTCTGTTTGCTGATTCTTTTCCCAGGTTAAGTTCGCATTCGACAATCCACCCGGTATATAGCCGTAGTTTACGGTGCCGTTGCCGGTACCAAAACTATAATTGGCTGAACCCATATAACTCTGCCAGGCATAATCGCCAATATTATAGTTTCCAGTGAAGCCATGGCTTGCTCTTAGTTTTAAATCGCTAAGAAAACTAAACTTATCCATGAACTTTTCCTCCTTAATACGCCATGCAGCCGATACAGACGGGAAGTTTGCATATTTATTATTGGTGCCAAAGCGGGAAGAACCATCCCTTCTGAAAGCAGCCCCCAGAATATATTTATCCTGGTATGCATAATTGACCCTTGCATACATTGAAGTCAGGTTGTTTCCTGTATAAGAACTGATAACCGTGGTTTGTCCGGCGCCAGCTACTGTATGCACTGCATCAGTTAAAAAACTTCCAGTCACAGAATTCACGGTTTCCATTGTGGATACGTTTTGCTGGGCAGAGTAACCTGCAACAGCACTAATATCATGGTCCCCCATGGTTTTATCATAGGCAAGATAATTCTCAGACAACCAGTTGTAATTCATCCCCACTTGTCGTTGCGCCCTTATGGCCGACAGGCTAGGGTTGGTAAAAGATGCTGTTGTAGACCCTGACCCCCCATAAGTTGAAGGAGTGAAAACATTGCGGCTGGAATTACTGTTCATAAAACCGAAAGTGGTTTTAAATTTCAACCCTTCCATAATCTTAGCCTCCAAATAAGTATTTCCCAGAAACACGGTCGTTTTGGTTTTGTCCTCGTAGAGATCTATTATGGCCATTGGATTGGTAAAGTTTGGCGAAAGCCCAAAATTGAGAGGGTCAATGGCCGGTTGCGCATAATTTCCATTGGCATATTTTACAGGAAATAAGGGAGGCATCATCGCTGCATTTGCTAAAATGCCATAAAAGCCACCAAGTGCACCAGTGCCGCCGCTAGTGCCTTCTGCACCATCTCCCCTAGTATCTTTATTAGTATTAACAATAAAAGAAGGCATTAATGAAACCCCCAGCTTAATTCTCTTCGTTAACTGTGCATCAAGATTAGCCCGCAAATTATAACGCTGATACCCTGTGCCCTTAACAATACCATCCTGCGATAAGTATCCACCGGAAACAGCATATTTTACTGCATCAGAACCACCACTTGCACTCAACTGGTAGCTATGTTGCAACGCATTTCTTAGTATCACATCCTGCCAGTCGGTATTGGGTAAATCGGCGGGCGGGTTTACAAAAGAAGCCGGCACAGCCTGACCTTTGTTGGTATAAACCTCTTTCATATACTCAATCAACTGTGGGGTATTTAATACCGATACTTTTTTAAGCGCCTGCTGCGTACCTGCATAGGCATTAAAAGCAAATTTGGTTTTGCCGCTGCTGCCTTTTTTGGTGGTTACCATTACCACACCATTCCCTCCTCTCGATCCATAAATGGCACAAGATGCAGCATCTTTCAGCACCTCCATCGACTCGATGTCTTGAGGATTAATCAGATTAAAGACTGCGTTATCGGGCAGTGGATAACCATCTACCACATATAAAGGGGAGTTGCCTGCATTGATAGAACCTGTGCCTCTTACCCTGATTACAGGAGCCTGACCGGGTGAGCCATTAGTGCTTTGCACACTTACACCCGATACTTGCCCGGCCAATGCCGCACCGGGGCTTAACACAGGCAAATCCCTTACCTGTTTTGAGGAAACTGAGGCAACTGCAGTGGTCAGCATTTTCTTTTTCAGGTTTCCATAACCTACCACCACCACGTCCTGAAGGGTTTTGCTGAGCTGGGTTAAGGAAACGTCAGCCCTGGTTCTGCCCGGCCCTACCTCAATCTCGCTGGCATTATAACCTGTAAAAGAAAAAACTAATATTACATTATCTGTGTCAACAACTATGGAGTACTGACCCTGTTCGTCCGTAGCCGTTCCTTTACCCGATCCTTTCAGTACAACACTCACATCTTTGAGCGGGCTGTTGTTTTCTCCCGTTACCACTCCGATAATGGATCTTTGCTGTCCTATAGCAGAGGAGCTAAGAAATAGCAGTAATAATGACGCATATATGCATCGCATGGCAAGTCGGCTCATCGTTATTTTTTTTGGTTAGTATAAATTTAGACCAGTAGTTACAAGACCCCCCTGCCGTTTGCGAATAAAAACCGCCAATTTGCGAATTACTTGTTCCAAAGAGCAATGGAGTCCAAATACAGGAACTATATAACAGAAAATTAAATACGGGCAGTAAAAACAAGACAACCCCTCTTTTTTTGTGAAATCTAAAACATGCAGATTACGTTTTATGTAAACACGGTTTTATCAGTTCATGTTTTTCAAGCCAATACATCAACTGCTCAGCTATTTCATGATTATAAATAGTTGGTCTTAAATGAGACAGACTCTTTTCCTGAATCGACTTACTCAGCATCTGAACTGCAAAATGTCCGATGCTTTTTTTGTATTTTTAAAGTATGATCAACTCTAACTTATTTTAAAATATTTGATGACTATATTGTGCCCTATAATACCAATATTGTTAGAATAACCCAACTGCAACATTCTGTCTTAAACTATTTAATTCACAGTTTTCCTGCTCCCCCAATAATTACTTCTTCCTCCCTGCTTTACAGCATCAGCCTTCAACAATAAGTCTGCAGCATTTTTATATAAAACAACTTCTTCGCCTTTCTTAAGTTGCAAAGCATAATCACCATTACTCAATTCTTTCAAATGAGCTTTCCCGCTTACGTGCAGTTTTCCGTTTATACCGGGATGAATAATGCAAGGTTCTCCGGCCAAACTTTTTATACGCACCCATTTTGTTTCACCATATTTACGCACTGCACTAATTAAAAATGCGCCTTCTGTTCTTAAATTTTCAAATGAAAGATCCTTCCATGAAGATGGCACTGCAGGAAATACCCTGATCTTATCGCCCCAGCTTTGTAATACCAACTCCTGGATAGAAGTAGCGGCAGCAAGTGGTGTTTCAATTACCGGCCCCTCTTCTAAATACATCGTGTTCGGTTTTGTATAACCGAATAATTGATTTAAATAATCAAGGGCTTTATCTCCCCTGCCCATTACGGCATGTATGGATGCACTGCCTGTAAAGGAGAATCCCGCAAACTCTGATTTAAGACTAAGCCAATGTTGCAATGATTTTTCTATCAGCGGTCTGTTTTCCGGCTGCTCCCAATTCATGCTACACAAAGGGTGAATCATGAGCATGTGTGAATAATGACGATGAGATTTACTAAATGCTACATCACGGCCTACCCGTAAACCATTTGCGTCCGTGGGATAATCGGTAAGATTAGTTAATACATCTTTCCATCTTGGCGCAAGTCTGTCGTTCGGGTTTATTTTTAATAAGGTTTCACAACCCCAACGAAACAATGACAAATCATAATTACAATCCCTGGTCGTACCACCGGGGTATTCAGGTGAATAGGTATATGGCAAATGCCATTTTCCATCTTCTTCTTTCGTCATCACATCCAGGTAATAGTTGATGCTTCCCTTTAACAATGGAAAAAGTTTTGCTTTTATATTTTCGTCCATCGTGTAGCGATACTGCAACCAGTAATTATACAAACACCAGGTAAGATTTCCCAGCTCGAGCTCCGATTCTGAAGCAGTTGAATCTCGTAATGGAGCCACTTTTATAGAACTGGATAAATCGATGGTAGCAACACGGCCCAATGCCAGTGCATTGTGCCGGTAACTTTCAGGTACATTCCTGCGCAGGTTTTCTTTGCCCTCATCAATCATTTTCACAAGCCCGTTAGCTAATTCTAACTGGTTGGCTGCGTAAAGCGGTGAATAGGTGAGCTGAACATTCAGGTTAAACCAGTAAGCCGGCCATGGTGTGTACCGAAACCAAGGGCCCATCAGATCTAAAGCTGGTCTTTCGTTCCTGGTAGCTGATGCCAGTTTATATTGTTGTATCCAATAAAAGCTTTCCATCCGTGCATCCGGTAACGACATAAAACTCTTGGGATAATAATTGTGCCACCACTGCCTGTGTACATTCAGCAATTGCTGCACCTTATCTTTTGCAGCATTGCTTACAGTTTGTATTGCTTCTTTAGCTGAAGTCTGGTTTCTGTTGAGGGCAACTGATATGTAGCATGTTTTGCTA
Organism: Terrimonas pollutisoli; assembly: GCF_029360765.1. Classification (GTDB taxonomy): domain Bacteria; phylum Bacteroidota; class Bacteroidia; order Chitinophagales; family Chitinophagaceae; genus Terrimonas_B; species Terrimonas_B pollutisoli. Next base: position 59,411 of record NZ_JARKNA010000025.1, read on the forward strand.
TTCGCTTTATTTTTTGTTGCCCATGCCGTGGTATAATCGCCACCGGCAAGCATCGGTTGTTTGCAATAGTTAACGGCTCCGTCGCTTGCAAGAATAGAGGGTGGATTTGCCACATATCCTTTAGGAATTCCCCGGTACTTTGTGCGGCTATTGATGGAAACTTCGGGATAAAACTGCCACTGAAATTTTCTTCCACCAGCACTCGCATTTGTTTCAAAAATAATCACATTCGCTTGTGAAAGTGTAACTGTCCGCCATTGAATGGTTCCTTTATCGGTTACAATCGTTCCATTGGCTTCAGCATTCCATAAATCAAGCCTGGCGGTATTTTTTAAAATTTTCCCTTCAGGTTTAAGTTCAAAATACCCGATGGGCAAACGGGCTTTATCTCTACTATCTATTACATCCGTACGACCAATCTCCAGGCGCAAAGCATTGCTATCCTTCATGTACAGCATAGTACCCAGCAAACCATTGCCGGTAAAAACCCCCTCTTCCCATTTGGTAGTAAGCGTATCATAAACCATATCGTTGCGGGAAAGAAATTTTTGCCAATTAACCCCTGTTTTAGATTGGGCAATGCTTGTTTGAATCAAGAATATTGACAGAATAATACTGCTTAATTTTTTCAGATTGATCATCATAAAAATTTAAATCTTCTAAAAGCCCATCCACCGCTGATACCCGATCCTACCAGAATTGCATCAAATTTGACATTAAACATATAGCTGTTTCAAAATTTACTGACTATCTGTTTCCTATCAACAGAACATTCTACAGAAAACGAATAACTCTTACACGACTACAAATATTTAGTCATGTAAGAGTTGCTTTCTCATGATGTTAAGAGAACGGTGGTGAAAGCTGGCAAGCGTGGCATCGTCAGATTAGTTTCACAATAAAAACTTCTGATTAAAAATAATTGACATTTTCAACCACCTTGTGTCAATTTGCGAAAAAAAATATGTCCATTTGCGAATGCAGGAACCTGTGTTTTTCAAGGAGTAATTATATGCAAATGGTTACCGATACAACAACAAATAACATACGAAGAAAGACAGCTACGACTTTGCCATTTTGTTTCTATATTCCAACGGCTTTAAGCCCGTGTATTGTTTAAAATACCTGGTGATATTTTCAAAATTCCGGAAGTTCAGTTCAAAGGCAATCTGCTGAACGCTAAGATCAGAGTTCCCTAATAAGAACTTGATCCTTTCAATTCTTACCCTCTTTATTTCTTCGAGAATGGAGCTTTTGATAACTGTCTGGAATTTCTTTTCCAGTACCCTGCGAGATACCACTGTTGCCTTCACTACATCTTCTACAGAAATATCCTCCGATGCAGCCATGTTGGCAATATAGTGCAGTGCAGTACGCACATGCTCGTCATCTAAGGCTAATGCATTGGTTGAATTTCGGGTGATAATGGTACCCACTTCCATCATTATATTGGCCGCCGGTTTTTGGCCATACTCCATCCAACGGCTTAAGGCCAATGCCGCCTGGAATCCCGCTTGCACGGCGTTGTGGCTGACACTTGACAGCGTAGGATTACTCATTTCGCAAATCATGGTATCATTATCTACACCAATTATACTAATGTCGCCCGGCACTTTTAGCCCTGTAGTATGGGCCGCTTCCAATAATGGAACATTCAGTTCGTCTGTAGCAGCAAAAACGGCGCATGGGATCGCTAATGTTTTCAGCCATGCTTGAAACTTTGCCGGCAGTGACTCCCACAACATCTTATTATTATCGAAAATAAACTCACTGACAACATGCCCATTCTTTTGAAGATATTCCACAAATCCTGCTTGTCGTTCTAAAGACCACTGAAAATCTTTGAACCCCAAAAAAGCAAAATTCTTGTATCCCTTTTTAATAAAGTGCTCGCCCACCATCCTGCCAATCCCGTTCTCATCGCCCCATAAGTTGATATGATCTTTATATAACTTAGTGTGAGGAGCAATGATGATCGGGATGTTTAATCCAAGAAGCTTTTTCAATCCACCGATTTCCCTGGTAAAAATTCCGTCGGGCTTCCAATCAATAATTCGCTTGAAAAGAGTATCGACATTTTCATCATGTATATACTTGGGCGAGTGAAAGAAAAACACAAACTTATCATGAAGTTTATTGTAATTAGTAATGCCTGTCAGTAAATCTCTGTCGTAGGCTCTGGATGCATCCAGTAACACGACGAGCTTTAGCTTATTCTTCATCTGAAATCATTTGGGCGTTTAGCCGAAAACGCTGTTTACGAGTCAGGTCGAAAATATAATGTCACTTGTTGCAAAAGCAAAAAAGCCAGTAAAGTTAATTATCAAAAATGGAGTGGTGCATAAAGATGGAACCAAAATTATTTTCCTTCAGTATTGCCATAATTCCTAACAACGGATTTTTACAGATGCTGAAATTTTCATTTCTCCCGCATTATTGGAACAAATGATCGGGCAGAATTAACGAATCTCCGCCACCACATTTTGGGTGATGTTGATACTCTGAAAAAAATCCTCACTCAAAAATTTCGCAAAGCCGAAGATATGGTGAGTTACGCTCTTAACCTGAACGTACTCACCGAATTAAGTAAGCTGTATGGAAAGAGAGCTGATATAAAAGCTTAAGATTTTAAAAAGAGGATAAAAAAGGGGCTGACAGATTAAACAATCGTCAGCCTTACGACTGCTTACAATGAAAAAACTATTTACTATCTACCTTTCCCGGAAAGGAAATTTATGTCCGGAAGGGCGTATTTAAATTTCATCTATAAAAAATCACTATTGTCCGACTAAAATTATCGAATAGAAAATAGAAAGGGCAGTTCCGAAGAACCACCCTGATTAGTTAAGTTTGAGTTACCACACCTAAACTTCACTAAAGATGGTTAAAGATAAAAGTTTTGTCGGACAGCCGGTATTATCACAGATTTTAGATATAATACCCAGTTCTTTGATTTATAAAGCAAACCGAAAACATCAGGCCAACCGGTATTATAAGAAATTGCCG
>NZ_JARKNA010000026.1 GCF_029360765.1 Terrimonas pollutisoli
AGGCGCTATTCCTTAGAAAAATACACGCAGTGACCTTTAAAGGATTCCTGCTCAAACTGGTAATGTTTATTCTGGCTTTTACACTGAATAAGCTTACCAATTAACTAGCAACTTGAATTAATTAATAAAATAAGAAAGACAAACGGGATCAGAATTACAAGAATGATCAATCCTGTCATGGAAGCAGATTTTGGTGAAGTATGGTATAAAAGCTCACTTGTTCAGGAGATCGCAGACGGCAGTAATTTTTTTATCTAAAAAACTTGTATATGGCTGCAACCTGCGGACTCCTGAACGGACTCGTTAAACTTTCAACTTTAAATATACCGGACAATGATCAGAATGTTTTACATCCGGGTAAATTTCCGCATCCTGCAAATTCTTTTTTAGCGGATCTGTAACATTAATGTAATCTATCCGCCAGCCCTTATTATTAAGCCGGACTGTCGGGAACCGCTGGCTCCACCAGCTATAGCGGTGTGGCTCGGGATGAAATTCCCGGAAAGTATCAATCCAGCCATTGTTAAAAAACTTTGTCATCCATTCTCTTTCTTCCGGCAAAAAACCAGATGATTTCTTATTTCCTTTGGGGTCATGTATATCAATTTCTTTATGCGCAATATTGTAATCTCCGCACACAATCAATTTGGGATATTTATTTTTTAGATGGTTGAGATATACGTAGAACTCATCAAGCCAGACATATTTAAAACTTTGCCTTTCGTCACCACTGGTCCCGGAAGGAAAATAGGCATTGATCAGACGAATGTCGCCAAAATCCAATTGTATCACTCTTCCTTCGTCATCGCTTACCGTATGGCCTGTACCATATTCAATTCCGGTGGGTTTTATTTTTGTAAACACAGCTACACCGCTGTATCCTTTTTTCTGTGCACTGAACCAATAATCCTCGTAGCCTAACGAATTAAAAATAGCATGATCTACATTTTCCTTGGCGGCCTTGGTTTCCTGGATACAAATAATATCAGCCGGATCAGTCTTTAACCAATCGACAAAGCCTTTATTGATAGCTGCCCTGATTCCATTCAAATTATAACTAATGATGCGCATGAAGCTGATATGTTTTAATTGTTTCAAAGTACAGTATATTTTACTGCATATCAAAATTGCGCAATCTTGTTAAAGTAGTAGTCACTGTGTTGAAATGTTTTATTTTTAATCACACAAAGAGATGAATAATGGAGAAAGTAAAAAGAATTATTCCAGCGAAAGAACATGTCTACCTGGAAGGTCCTAAAAGCCGTGGCTATGAATTATTATTTGCCTTCAAAGTTTTCAAACAATTTATAAAAGGTTTTCGGACGTTACATTTTGTCGGGCCCTGTATTACGGTATTCGGATCGGCCCGTTTTAAAGAGGATCACCCGTACTACCAGCAGGCAGTTGAGTTGGGAAAAAGGATTGCTCAATTGGGTTTTACTACCATGACCGGCGGCGGTCCGGGTATCATGGAAGCCGCTAACCGGGGAGCTTTTGAAAATGGCGGACAGTCAGTCGGGTGCAACATACAATTACCATTTGAGCAACAGAGTAATCCTTATCTGCATAAATCGGTAACCTTTGAGCATTTCTTTATCCGAAAAGTATTGCTGATAAAATACTCGTATGCCTTTATCATTATGCCCGGTGGGTTTGGAACCATGGATGAATTTTTTGAAACGCTTACGTTGGTACAAACAAAGACATTGACACAGTTTCCCATTGTATTATTTGGTAAAGAGTATTATAAAGAGATGATGGAAGCGATGAACGAGATGGCGGCAAAAGGTACCATTTCAAAAGAGGATATGAGCCTGGTATTAATCACCGATGACTTTGAGGAGGCCATGGATCATATCCGGCATTATATCACTACCAATTATAAGGTGATGCGAAGAAAGCGGACATGGGCATTATTAGAGAAGAGATAAGAACGATATTTTCACTTAAATTTTTGTTGCATCAATGGCAAATATTAATACCATCATTTTTGACCTCGGTGGAGTACTGATAGACTGGAATCCGCGATATGTTTTTGATGAAAACTATTTTGAGTCCGGGGAAAAGCGGGATTATTTTTTTAAAAATATTTGTACCAATGACTGGAATGAGGAACAGGATGCAGGTCGTTCAATCGTTGATGCTACACAAATGCTGGTGCAGCAATTCCCTGAATGGGAGTCTTCTATCCGTGATTATTATGGCCGCTGGACAGACATGCTGAAATCGCCTATTCCTGATACGGTAGAGATATTCCGGCAATTAAAAGAAAGCGGAAAGTATAAGATCTATGCATTGACGAACTGGCAAGCCGGGCTTTTTGATATTGCCCTGGTACGGTATAGCTTTCTTCATTGGTTTGATGGCCGGGTAGTGAGTGGAGAAGAGAAGACCAGGAAACCATTTCCTGAATTTTACCAGCGGTTACTGGACCGCTACAATGTCAATCCTTCCAACGCCTTGTTTATTGATGATAACCTGAGAAATGTAAAAGCTGCAGAGGAAATGGGAATAGCAAGTATACATTTTCATTCACCGCATCAGCTATCGAAGCGACTAAAAGAATCAAATATTTTGTGAGTAGCAAGATTGTTACATAAGAAAAAGCGGGGCAATTGTCCCGCTTTTTCTTATTCTAATATTGGCCGTAACCATCTTTCCATTTCTTCGGTCGATAATCCTTTTCTTTTAACATAATCCTCAAACTGGTCACGTTGAATTTTTCCTACGCCGAAATACTGGCTTTGTGGATGACTGAAATACCAGCCACAAACTGAAGCTGCAGGATACATAGCTAATGATTCGGTCAGATGAATACCGGTAGCCTCTTCGCCGCCCAGCAACTGGAAGAGCTTGTATTTTTCGGTATGATCCGGGCAGGCAGGATAACCGGGTGCGGGACGTATACCAACATATTCCTCTTTTATCAATTGCTCATTGGTAAGACTTTCTTCGTTTTGATATCCCCAATATTCTTTTCTCACTCTTTCATGCAACAGTTCGGCAAATGCTTCAGCAAACCGATCCGTCAACGCCTGCATCATGATCTTGTTATAATCATCATGTGCGGCTTCAAACTTTTTAATATGCGGTTCAATTCCCTGCATAGTAACTGAAAAAGCGCCAATATGATCTTTCTTTCCTGTTTCTCGTGGTGCAATAAAATCGGATAAAGACAAATTGGGTTGATTCGCTGCTTTTTTAATCTGCTGACGTAATGACTCCAATTTCATTTCTGACTTTTCACTTTTGACCTCGATAGTGTCCGGTGCTGTTGCATTCGCTTCCCAAAACCCAACCACTCCCTTTGGTATCAACCATTTTTCAGCCACAATCTTATCCAATAAAAGATTGGCGTCATTATACAATTTGGTAGCCTCTTTACCTACCACTTCATCGCTTAATATTTGTGGAAATTTTCCATGCATTTCCCAGGCAATGAAAAAAGGTTGCCAGTCAATATATTTCCTGATTTCACCTAAGTCGTAGCCATCAAAAATTTTTGTGCCAATGAAAGTTGGTGTCGGTGGCGTGTAATCCGACCAATCGATTTTTGCCGGGTTAGCCTGGGCGTTTGAAAAAGTTAAGTATTCCTTGGTCGATTTTTTATTGGCAAAATCTGTTTGTAGTTTGTTATACTCAGAGCTGATATTGGTTAAAAATGCAGCTTTTTGATCATTACTTAATAATGAACCCGCCACCGTTACACTTCGCGAAGCATCGAGCACATGCACTACGCCATTATCATATTGCGGGGCAATTTTTACGGCCGTATGCATCCTTGATGTAGTAGCCCCGCCAATCAATAAAGGCTGTTTCATTCCCCTGCGCTTCATTTCATGGGCCACGTGCACCATTTCATCTAACGAAGGAGTGATCAGCCCGCTTAAACCAATAATATCTGCATTTTCTTTAATGGCTGTATCTAAAATCTTGTCGGTGGGAACCATTACACCCAGGTCAATTACATCGTAGCCATTGCAACCTAATACGACGCCGACAATATTTTTACCGATATCATGCACATCGCCCTTGACAGTTGCCAGTAAAATTTTAGCGGCACCTGCGCCTTCTTCGTTAACAGTGCCTGCAGCAATATGGGCCTGGCGGCGTTCCTCTTTTTCTGCCTCAATATACGGAGTGAGGATGGCTACACTTTTTTTCATCACCCTTGCACTCTTTACTACCTGCGGCAAAAACATTTTACCGGCGCCAAACAAATCGCCCACTACATTCATTCCGTTCATTAGGGGCCCTTCAATAACGTCAAGTGGTTTGGGATATTTCTGTCTTGCTTCTTCTGTATCAATATCGATATAGTCGGTAATGCCATTGACCAATGAATGCTTCAATCGTTCTTCCACCGCGGTTGTTCTCCAGGTTTCGTCTTTGACTGTCTCTTTTCCTTTAGCCTTTACCGTTTCTGCAAAAGCAATCAGTTTCTCCGTTGCTTCATTATTGTCATTATTTCTGTTGAGGATCACATCTTCGCATAGTTCCCTGAGTTGCGGTTCTATTTCATCATATACCACCAATTGTCCCGCATTTACAATACCCATATCCATACCTGCTTTGATGGCATGCAACAGGAACACGGAATGCATCGCTTCCCGCACATGATCATTGCCGCGGAAAGAGAATGAAAGATTGCTGACACCACCACTTACTTTTGTCAGCGGCATCAGTTTTTTTATTTCTCTTGTTGCTTCAATGAAATCAACGCCGTAATTGTTATGTTCTTCAAGGCCTGTTGCAATGGCAAAGATGTTAGGGTCGAAAATGATATCCTGCGGATCATATCCTACCTGCTCTGTCAATATTTTGTAGGCCCGGTGGCAAATTTGTACTTTCCGGTCTTTTGTATCGGCTTGCCCCTGTTCATCAAACGCCATCACGATTACGGATGCACCATAGCTTTGACAAATGATAGCTTGCTGAATAAATTTCTCCTCCCCCTCTTTCATGGAGATGGAATTCACAATACATTTTCCCTGTACGCATTTCAGCCCTGCTTCGATGATTTCGAATTTGGAACTATCAAGCATGATGGGGATCTTGGCAATATCCGGTTCGCTTTGAACGAGGTTAATAAAAGTGGTCATTGCCTGTACACCATCCAGCAACGCATCGTCCATGTTTACATCCAACACCTGTGCACCGTTCTCCACCTGTTGGCGGGCAACACTCAATGCCTCTTCGTATTTATTTTCCCTGATTAGGCGGGCAAATTTTTTGGAGCCTGTTACATTGGTTCGTTCACCGACGTTGACAAAATTGGTTTCCGGCCTTACCACCAGTGGCTCCAGTCCTGAAAGGCGTAAATAGGGTTTTATGATTGTTTTTTCTGACATAATATTTTTTTGACGGCATGTAGAAGCTGGAAAGTTGAAACTATACCAGCTCTTTCTCCACTACCGGTAACACCCTTGGCTGTAAATTTTTTACATGTTCCCCAATATGACGGATATGATCCGGCGTAGTACCGCAGCAACCGCCAACTATATTCACAAAACCTTCCTTTGCCCAGTCTTCGAGGAAATGTGCTGTTTGCTCCGGTTGTTCATCATACTCTCCCATTGCATTGGGTAAGCCGGCATTGGGATAAGCAGACACATAGCAGGAAGCGATTTGCGATAACTCTTCAATGTGCGGACGCATTTCTTTAGCACCCAGCGCACAGTTCAGTCCAACGCTCAATGGCCTGGCGTGCATGATAGAGGTGTAAAATGCTTCCAACGTCTGGCCACTCAGCGTTCTGCCGGATGCATCGGTGATGGTACCGCTGATCATCACGGGCAGCTCAGGTTTTTTAGTATCCCTGAAATATTTTTTGATAGCGAAGATGGCGGCCTTTGCATTCAACGTATCAAAAATGGTTTCGATCAGCAATGCATCCACACCTCCTTCATCTAAGCCCCTCACCTGCTCGTAATAAGAGTCCACCACTTCATCGAAGGTAACGGCACGATAGCCGGGATTATTTACATCCGGCGACAGCGATAATGTTTTATTCAGTGGCCCGATAGCCCCTGCTACAAAACGTGGCTTTGAAAGGTCTTTGGCGGTATATTCATCCGCAGCCTTCCTGGCAATTTTTGCCCCTTCCACATTCATTTCAAAAGCGTAAGGCTCCAGTTCAAAATCTGCCTGTGCAATGCGGGTGGCAGCAAACGTATTGGTTTCAATAATATCGGCGCCGGCATCAAGATATTGCTTGTGAATGTCTTCAATGATCTGCGGCTGAGTAAGGTTCAAAATATCACTGTTGTTCTTTACATCCAGGTGCCAGTCTTTGAAACGATCACCCCGATAAGTGGCTTCTGTGGGCCTATGTTTTTGAATCATAGTGCCCATCGCTCCGTCAATGATGAGGATGCGTTTTTCCAATTCTTGTCTGATGCTCATACAAACTGTTTTTAGTTCCGGGCATCCCCGGATTTGATAGAATTGCCTGTTCCCTGCTCATCAGCGATCCGCTGCGGACGCAACAAATGCCTCGTAGCATTACCAGCGCTGGCCAATCAATAATTTTTTTGAACTGCTAAAACGTTGGGAAACTAAAAAGGGAGAGTTTCTTGGCGTTTATTAGTTCAGTTGTTTATACAGGCCGTACAATAAACAAATCCACCTGTGCGGTGCAAATCTACTACACTATCACTAATAAAAAAAACGCCGGTTAAGGACATGACAAACATGTAGGAGGAGCACGAATTCCTTTAGTGGTTTACATATTTTTCAACTGGCATCCTGTTTTGAAGGCTTCTCCCTAAGGTGAGTTCATCAGCATATTCCAATTCGCCACCAAAAGCGATTCCCCTGGCAATGGTGGTGATACGAACAGAAAATGGTTGCAGCTTTTTTTGAATATAATAAATGGTCGTATCGCCCTGGATATTAGGATTGAGAGCAAAAATGAGTTCTTCGGTTTTTTCCTTTTGCACCCGGTTAACAAGGGTTTCGATATGCAGTTGGTCAGGGCCAATACCATCCAACGGCGATATGACGCCACCCAATACATGATAGGTACCATTAAATTGTTGGGTACTTTCAATCGCAATTACATCGCGGATAGACTCAACTACGCAGATAATTTCCTGTTTGCGCATCGAGTTGGCGCAAATAGAGCAGATGTCCCCATCAGCCACATTGAAACAACGGTTACAAAATTTTATTTCGCTGCGCATTTTGGCAATAGTTTCACCAAAATGTTCTACATCATTGACGGTTTGTTTGAGCAGGTGCAATACCAAACGCAAAGCGGTTTTCTTTCCAATTCCGGGAAGTTTGGCAAACTCATTAACGGCATTTTCCAATAACGAAGACGAAAATTGCATGGCTCAAAATTACAAGAATCAATGAACAGAATGGCTTACCCGCCGATTGATTTGTTTATTTAAAATCTTCGATTAGGACTGGTTGTGTTTGGCCTGTTACCACCCGGTTGGTTGCGGTTTGGATTAGGTGATTGCGGTGAACGTGGCTCAGCCGGCGGTGCCGTTACATTGATATCAAACGAATTATCTAAACCGGGTCGCACATTGATGACACGGGAGACTGGCTTTACCAATTCAGGTTGTTTTCTTTCGCCAAAAAACTTACCGGCATCCCATACTCCATTTTTATTATCATCATTTAAAATGCGCAGGCTATACTCACCGGGCACAAAAATGCTTTGACTAAATGTTGCCGAAGCCAGGGGAAATGATTTTTTAATAGCACCACTTTGCACAAATAAGAGTACGGGATTTTTGGAAAGATCCAGGTTGCGCAGGCGCAAGGTCAGTTTGCCATAATCCCTGTTTTGTTTTGTCTTGAAATCGATGGTATCCGCTTTCAACAATTGTTGACCGAGTGTATCAGTTGCAAAATCTTTTTCCAGTATCAAATGATAAGAAACATTCTCCGTCCAGTTATAATTCAGCTTGACCACCTTCATAGTGCTATCTTTTTCCCAGCTGTAATCCGTTATGGGAGTGTAAGAGCTATCTCTTGTAAAATGAACTTTTGTTGAATCAAAAATTTTTAACGGAGTTTCAAATGTAAAGATGAATTTTTCCAGCAGATCCTGCGCGGGGCCAGCCAGGTTGGTGGAAAATTTCAAACGTTTTTCGGTTGATTTTTTTCCTCCTGATCCAACGGGAGGTGATTTTGTCTTTTCCGTTTCTTTTCCGGCATAGGCGTATAATGTAACGGGCCTGGCGCTTTCACCTGTAATGACGGCTGAATCAGCAAAGGCAAATAATTGTGCAGGGTTCAGATATCTATAGCTACCACCTTCATCATTCAACGCATACACATAAAAAGTGTCGGGTGGAAGATTTTTAAAACGAAAGTTACCGCGGTTGTCCAACCGTGTAATATATCTTGGTTTTTCTTTTATCACTGCTGAATCGATATTGCTGGTATGCAACATTACTGTCAGTGTCGTATCCACTTCCCCGGTTTCGGCCATTACCACATTGCCCGCAAGCGCTAATGAATCAAAGTAAGACCCGGTCGAAAAAATATAGGTGAAGTTTTTCAATACATTGGATTCATTCACGTCTTTAATGGTATTACCGAAATTGATGGAATAGGTAGTGTTGGGTTGAAGGGTATCCCGCAGTTTTACTGTAACAGTATTCAACTTACGGGTAACTGTTGGTGTATTACCGGGAATGGGAGAGACAATCAGTTCCTGCTGGTAATTATCTGCATTGACATATTCATCAAAAACAAGGGTAATCTTATTGTCAGAAAAATTGAGGCTTGAATCCAGCGGATCAGCCCTTCGTAAAACAGGAGGGAGGCTGTCTCTTGGTCCGCCTTCGGGCGGAATGATAGTAGCACAGCCTGTCTGAACCAGGATTTGTGGGATGAAAAGGATTGACAGGATAAAAGGAAAAAATATTTTTATCAGAATTGGCTTCTTCATAAATCAGTTTGCAAACTTAAGCGGTTTGGAATCAAACATATCCTCAAAATCCGTTAAATCCGGCAGAACTATGATTTGCCCCGGGTTAGAAGGATGAAGAGAGCAAAAAACTTCCTAACAATCCATTAAATCTATTAATCTTGGTTCTCTTGTTCTTCTTCTATCTCATGCAGGGCAATAGCCAGGTTATTTGTTTTAACAAAATTGCACCAGTGGCAATCCTCTTTGCCACAGCCAGTGTAAAAATCGTGGGCCTGTATTTTTTGCCAGGTTGAACTGATTTGCGCGGTGACAGTGGTGATATCCGCAGGAGTGATCACCAGTTTTTCTTTGCGGTAGTTTTTCTTTTTATCCGGTTCGATAAAATCAAATTCAGTGCTGATCACTTTCCAATCCTTTCCCGAATAATTGTCGACCAGGATCTTGTAAAAAACGGCTTGCCGCCAGTAGTCACCACCATTGGGTTCTTTATCATGCGGTCCTTTTAATTTTGGAATGGCTTTTTCGGGATCGCCGGTTTTATAGTCAACCACAACCACTTGCTTGCCATCAAACTCCAGCTTATCCAGTTTCCCTTTCAGCGGCACGTCCCTCACTACTACATTCCGGATATTTCTTTCGATCGCTACGATCTTATTAAATTGATGGATGTATTTATCGTAGTAGTTGGTCAACACCTCATGGCCATATTCCAACCGCCTGGCAAACTGTTCGGCTGTAAAACTTTCGCGGTGACGATGCATGTACCATTCGAAGTCATTGATAAACTCCAGCCTGGAGGGAAATTGCTCTTTGCCGCTTTCCTGCATTTTACGAAACAATTGCTCCAGCGCATAGTGTACCGAAGAGCCAAATTCAGTCGCTTCATTTTTAGGAGAAGGAATACGGACAAGATTTTTAAAATAAAACTCCAGCGGACATTTTAAATAATTGTTGAGCGCCGTAACGTTCATCGAGAATTTTTCCAACAATCGTTCTATGAACTCTTTTTCCAACCTTTCAATTTCCGGTGACGTTTCTTTGAATTGCAGGGAGGAGAAAGTGAAAATATCTTCATCGTTTAAGGTTACCGGTTGTGTTTTCAATTCGGGATGAAGATCCTGGATTTCAGCAATAAACATCGACGGTTCCAACTCTTTACCATCGTTTTTGTATTTGCTGAAAGAGATAAATAGATGTTGTTCTGCTCTTGTTAGTGCTACGTAAAAGAGGCGACGCAATTCTTCCTCGTCCTTGCTCTGTGGCTGGGAGCTAAACATGGTATCAGGTAAGCTATAGCCGCCACCAGGTTTGCGTTTCTTTTCCCATGATGAGGCGTTACAGCCTGCAAAGAATACATATTCAAACTCGAGACCTTTCGATCCGTGTGCTGTTAACAGGTTAACGCCTTTATCACTACCGCTCACCTGAGTTAACGGTAAAGCGATATTTTCTTTTTCCATCAGGTCGATGATATTGACCAATTGTTGCAGGCTGAGCAGCGGTTGGCGATGTGTTTCTTCTTTTACAAAATCAAATAAAGCGGTAATGACCTGCATTAACCATAGTTTATCCCCGCTTTGCATAATATGAGCCAGCACACCGGCCTGACGAATGATCTTTTCGAAAAGAACCTGCAGCGTTACGTTCGGCACCTCCTTTATTAATTGCTCGATTACAAGACTGGCGTTTTTTAACCCCTCGTGTATGGATACGCTGAAAAGATCTTTTGGCGGTGTACTGATCTTTTCCGTCAATAGCTGGCGCATCGACGTTTTGTTTTGCCCGAATTTTTTATCGGCCACTTCAATGCTCAATTTCGCTACCTCAATAGCGGGGATACTGAACCAGTCAAAATGTAAAATTTCAAAAAGCATTTCATCGCCGCCATAGGGCACATCATGTTCAGCCGCGAGATAGCGAAGTAATAAGATTATTTTTTGAGCTAAAGGAATTTCAAGAATGTTTAGCTTGCGTTTACTATAGACGGGAATATTCAGCAGCTGGCAATATTTTGTCAGCTCTTCGCCATATTTATTTTCTTTATAGATGACGCCGATTTTTCCGGGCGGTATCCCATTTTGTACCAGTTCCTGTAATTGCAGGGTAATAGCAATCATTTCCTGCTGCTGGTTTTCATACTCCCGGATGAGCGGTGGATGTGTGAAATGATTGATACGAAGATTGGACGAAAGGAGATCTTTGCTCAGGCCGGGCAATTGTTTTACCAGTCTTTCCTGGTTGCGGCCAATCAATGTTTTCGAGATGTCGAGTATGGGTTGCGTTGATCGGTAGTTATTGGTGAGCACCACTGTTAGAAGGCTATCCTTATAGCTGTCGGCAAACCCAATCATGTTTTCAACGTTAGCGCCCTGGAAACGATAAATGCTCTGGTCATCATCGCCTACAACAAATACGTTGGGCTTATCCCAATAATTGATCAGTAATTCAACAATCCGGTTTTGCGTACCACTGGTATCCTGGAACTCATCTACCAATATGTATTGATATTTTTCCTGGTAATTGGCGAGCAGGTTTTTATTTTCCTCGAAAGCCCTGATTACCCAATTGATCATATCATCAAAATCATAACGATTCTTTTTGCGCATCATTTGCTGGAAGCCATCAAACTCATTCACCGCCGCCCGGAGTTTTTCCATTTTTTCTTTTTGCTCTTCGATCTTGTCTTTTTTCAGATCGCCGGGTTGAAACTCCTTGTATTTTCTTTTATAAACAAACTCATCCCGGGTGAGAATATCGGCCAGGTATTTATCAATGCTTGCGTTGACGAACTCAGGCGTCCAGCCTTCCCTCTTCATCGTACTGAAAAGTGATTGCAGGTTATTGATCTCGAAATATACATCACCACGATAGCGTTTCAACGGGTGGTTTTTTGGAAAGGAATCGATGAGTTGTTTAAATAATTCAATTCGCTCCAATTCCGAAATGGGATCCAACGCCGTTTTTTCAAACAGGGAAAGATTTTCCTGGATCACATCATTACAAAAAGCATGGAACGTATAAATATTTACTTTATACGCATCCGGCCCGATAAATTGCAGCAACCTTTTTCGCATGGCCACCACACCTGCATCGGTATAGGTAAGGCAAAGAATATTTTCCGGTAGCGCATCTGTTTCCAATAATATTTTGCCAATGCGGCTTGCCAGTATTTGTGTTTTACCGGTGCCGGGCCCCGCAATAACCATTACAGGTCCTTCAATCGTTTCCACAGCTAATTTTTGCTGTTCGTTCAGCTTTGCAAACTCTTCCGCAAACTTTTTCTCCAGTCTTTCTTTATTCAGCGACATGATAAAATTTTGATAGCCGTATTTGTAAGTTTGTTGAAACGCATCATCTGCTTCAATCCTTGAAGCGGATGAACCAGCCATCCTGCAAATTTACAGGTGATCAGGGCACTGGCAGCCATAAAAAAAGGAGATAAAGTTTATCTCCTTGCCTGTTGAAATTTATTAGTTACTTGATTTTGGCTCGCTTATTTAATTCCTCTCCCGGCATTCGGCCAATCTGATTGTAATCCCGATTCGGAGAACCCACGATTTACTTTCAGGACAATAAAACTTCAGCCGGAATATTCAGTTCACGATGAAACAGTTTGGCTAATTCCAAAGTCAGGGTTTCTGTTTGTTTAAAAGAGCGGAAACATATCCCTTCGTGCCTACTTTTCCTACGTGGTCTTTATTTTTTAGTCCTTTTTCAAGCATTTTTAGCTTAATGACCGCTATCGGATCCGGAACTGGAACGGGGTAATGAGCATCCTCATACTGTTTTATCAACAACAAGGCTACCTGCAATTTTTCTCCTTTCGGAGTACTAGGTTTCACCTTTTTGTCAAAAAGTTCATCCACCCAGTCAAGATATTGCTGGTATTGCTTTTTTGTTTTAATTATTTTTAGTTCCATTCTTTTGGCGGTTTTAAAGTCCCCTTCGGGGGATTTAGGGGGCCTTGATCTTCGCCCTTTTATTTAATTCCTCTCTCGGCATCACAATCATCCTGCCGACCGGCTTACCATTCCGGTAAGTAATCACCTTCATGGCGCCCGCATCTTTGGGAACAGTGAGTGGCGCAATGTATTTTGGATAAAACTGATCAGGAAATGAATTGTCAAAACTATAATGTATATCCAGGCCGTCTACTTCAGTACTCATTTTTACGATCACCGTGCTGCTGTCTTTTTTGCTGACCTCAAAAATGGGATCGTACATGCTGGGCGCATACTTGGTTTGTGATTCATCAAAACGTTCAAAATGTTTTTCCACTCTTGACACAAAGCCATTCCAGTTTCTTTCTGTTTTGGGTGACCACAAGATCTCACTCACAGCAAAAGCCCTGGGCCAGGTCATATATTGCGCATGCCGCATATTATAGACTTGCTCTGTCCACAGGTTTGCCTGTCCACCTTTGATCAAAGCAGGATTAGCACCTTCGGGTAAGGGTTCAAACTGGTAGGTTTTCTTTAAACGTATCGATGAATAAACCGGGGGTTCGATAATGGCATCACCCTGCATCAGGTCGATGTAGACAAAGTCATTAGGACTCATCACCACTTCATGACCCAGCTTTGCAGCTTCCACACCGCCCTGTGCACCCCGCCAGCTCATTACCGCAGCACCCGGGGCGAGGCCGCCTTGCAAAATCTCATCCCAGCCGATCATTTTCTTTCCTTTTGATTCGATGATCTTCCCCATTCTTTTTACAAAATAGCTTTGTACTTCGTCCAGGTTCTTCAGTTTTTCTTTTTTCATCAGTGCTTTGATGGGTTCACTCTTTTCCCAAAAATTGCGGGCCGTTTCATCACCACCCATATGGATGTATTCAAATGGAAATAGCTGTGCTACTTCCGTAAACACCTTATCCATAAATCCATAAACTTTTTCATTGGCGGGACAAAGCGAGTTGTCGATCAAACCATAAAAATGACCACTGGGAGGCCAAACCATAAATGGCTCACCGGAATTCACTTCATACTTACCCGGCGTGCAGGTTGTCAATTCGGGATAAGCTGCGATAGCAGCCAAACTATGACCGGGAACATCCACTTCCGGGAGAATATCTACAAAACGATCTTTTGCGTATTGAACGATCTCCTTGATGTCTTCATGTGTATAAAAACCACCATAGGTCTTTGGTTCATTGGGTTCTGGCTTGGAGAATGTGTTAAACCTTCCCGTCTTATCAACTCTCCATGCACCAACTGATGTAAGCCTGGGCAAACTTTTTATTTCGATGCGCCAGCCCTGGTCGTCCGTAAGATGCCAGTGCAGCAGGTTGAATTTATATTTCACCATATCATCGATAAACTGCTTTACCTGTTCCTTGGTAAAAAAGTGCCGGGATACATCCAGCATTAAACCCCGCCAGCCAAAGCGTGGATGATCGGTGATCTGTACGGCAGGAATTTCCCATTTTTCTTTCTGCACTCTTTTTGTGCTTTCAATTTCTTTTGGTAATAATTGAAATAATGTTTGCAATCCATAAAATAAGCCGGCAGGTTCTGCTGCTTCCAATACTACATGTGTTGTTTTTACATCCAATGTATAACCTTCTTTAGGTATCGACTTGCCTGTTGACAATACTAAATTGATTCCTGTGGCCTGTGCATTTTCATTTTCACTTAGTTCAATTTTGCGGCCAGTCACCAGGCCGATTTTTTCAGCAAGCCGGGTTCCTATTTTTTTTACTTCAGGATTTTTTCCAACGTACACTGTCAGCGGATCAGGCAAAACAAAAGAACCTGTTTGCTTTACGAGAGACACCGGTTGAGGAATCAAAGCAATATCACCACTACCCGGTTGTGAATTGGCGACAAAGCAACTGTAAGCCAATAAGAACAGAAAGATTTTTTTCATATGTTTATTTGTTATTGCTTTTTAGCCATATGGAATTGATGAGTTCATTTGTTATTTTATTTTGGCCTCATCGAACTTTGTTTCGCCAAATAATCATCTACTGTTGGGGACGAGCATCGTCATGGCCATTTCATCATTCGTTATTTTTTGAAATAGTTTACAAGATAACTATTTGATCATAAAGAACAGGTTACAAAAAATATGTATGTATGGAGTGTTGTAAATAAAATTTTTCTTTGAATTCCCCCCTGGCCTGGCTTTGATTTATCCTGCTCCTGGTATATATTTGAGCGTTCCACCGTTTAAACCTCTGGCCAACATGTCCTACGGAAATGCAGCTATTTTTCTCCTCTTTATTTTTTCCCGGTCGCTTCCTTCCCCTGCGCAGCTAAACACCGTCTATTCCTTTCAGCAGGATGATAAAATTTTAAAGAATAATTACTACGAACAATCAGCAAAAAAGAAAACAATTTTTTTAGGGAATATTCAGAAAGAATATGCGGCCGATTATAAAAAAATTTATGAAGAGCAGTTTAAGGAAATAGCTTCATTGTGGCAAAGCGACCGTTCAGTTACATCCCCGGTTGAACACCAGTATTTACAATCCATAGTACAAAAAATAATTACTGTCAATCCTGAATTAAAGGGTACAGATGCCCGTATCATTTTTTCCCGTGACTATTGGCCCAATGCTTATAGCATGGGAGATGGCACGATAGCGATCAATGCCGGCCTGCTGATTTTTTTAGATAACGAGGCTGAATTGGTATTTGTGCTTTGCCATGAGCTGGCACATTATTACCTGCAACATACACCGCTTGCGATCAGGAAATATGTCGAAACAGTCAATAGCGAATCCTTTCAAAAGGAATTAAAGCGAATAGCAAAGACGGAGTTTGGAGTTAACCGGCAATTGGAACAGTTGGCAAAATCGTTTGCTTTTAGAAGCCGCCAGCATAGCCGGGAAAATGAAGCCGCAGCCGATAGGATGGCTTTTAGCTTTATGAAAAAAACAGGTTATGATTGCGGAGCTATAAAATCATCTCTCGAGCTATTGGATAAGGTGGATGATTCATTAATCTATAAACCACTTGACCTGCAGCAAATTTTTAATTTCCCTGCATACCCGTTCAAAAAAAAGTGGATACAGAAACAGTCCTCAATTTTTAGCCAGTTGGATGATAGCAAGACGACGGATACGCAAAAGGAAAGGGATTCGTTAAAAACGCATCCTGATTGTGCTAAACGGATTGCATTACTTAGCGACTCACTAGCAGCTTATACCGGCGGCCAAAAATTTCTTATCAATGAAACATTGTTCAAGAAACTAAAGAAAGATTTTTTCTGTGAAATGGCAGAGCAGTGTTACCGGGACAAGAACCTGAGCCGCAACTTATACTACAGCTTATTGTTGTTGCAGTCGCCGGAAAATAACGGGCTGGCTGTTTATTCGGTAGCAAGATGTCTCAACACCTTGTACGAAAATCAAAAAGAACACAAGCTCGGTTCAACAATCGACACGGAAAACAAAGCTTACCGGGAAGAGTATAATGTATTACTGCGGATGCTCGACCAGCTTCGATTGGATGAGATAGCCAGCCTTAACTACAATTTTTGCAAGCAATACGCTTCGCAAATAAAAACAGATAAAGGCTTTGAAGAGGAAATGCGAAAGGCACAAAACCTTATAAAGTAAAATTAAATCTATAACCAAACAACGACAAATGAGAAAACTAGTATTAGCGGCCGGACTTTTGCTGGCTGTCATGAACCTGAAAGCCCAGAAACTTTCGATTGAGAATGTGCACAAGGTACATCTCCGCAATTCCGACGCCATCAAAGAAGGCAGTGAAGTAAAGGGATATTATTTTTTTTATGTCAGTGATAAAATTGACAGAAAAACGAATGAATACACTTTGCAGATCACTGATAACAACCTGACCAAACTCAAGGACATTAAATTCCAGGATTCAAAACATGTCACCGTGCTGGAGTCATCTTTCAACGGCACTGATATCATCTTCTTAATTTATAATGATGATGCAAGAACCTTCGAATACCAGGTATATGGCGCCGATGGAAAAAAGAAGTACACTTACAATCGCCAGCTCACCAAAAAAGAGGAGCGGTATTTGGAGATGAGCTACCTGGCTAATGATGATGATGAGCGTAACTACAAAGGCTTGTACCCGATCGAAGGCAAAGGTTTTATCTCCAATATGCCAAGCCGCGAAGACAAAGACTATACCTTCCAGGTAGATTTCTTTTCAACAGAAAAAAGAAAGCAATGGACCTATACGCCAACAATGGGTGGCAAAAAATTCATTGGTGATTACCTCGGTTGTAATAATGGTGTCGTATATTTTGAAGTGCTGAAATTTGGCAGCCTGATGGATAGTAAGCCGGAATCTTCTATTGTAGGATTAAGCCTGGAGAGCGGTAAGCAGGTATTTGAAAAATCGACAGATGAGGGCAAATACAAGTTTTATCCTGCAAGTATGTCCTTGCTGAGCGATGGAAGGGCCGTGTTATTCGGCGAGTACTTCAACCCCAACGGTAACTTGATAAAAGATAAGTCGCTTGGCTTTGCCTTTTTAGGGATTGATGAAAAAGGCGCCATCACCAGTGAAAAATATTGTTCCTGGGATCTTGACCTGGGCAAGCATTTGAATGTGACAGCCAAAGGAAAAATAGATGAAATCGGGTTTATGTACCTGCATAATATCTTTCAAACAGCCGATGGAAATGTTTTTGCGATCGGTGAGGGTTATAAGAAAGTGGCCAGTGCATTGGGAATTGCCTCGAAAGTATTATCCATGGGAAGAAGCTCCGGAATTAGTACAGTGAAAGCAAAGGTTACCGACATGGTATTGATACGTTTTGACAAAGATTTTAACGTAAAAGATGCGAAAATCTATGACAAGAATGCTAATACCCAGGAGCTGCCCGGTGGGATGGAGTTTGTCAGTACGCCTATGATCGGCAAACTGCTGAAGTATACCTATGGAGAGTTTGATTATGCTTACTCACAAATCAATAAGGAAAACACTTCCTTTACCATTTGCTACAGCGACTATGTAAGAGGTAAAGATTACAAAGGAGGTACATTCAATTCCATTAGCTACAACGAAGGAAAGATTACAACCGATAAGATCAATACAAAGTCTGATGCCAGCAGTTCATCAGTAATGCCGGGCAAACAAGGCCAGGTATTGATTCTTGATTATTATAAAAAAGCAAAGAGACTGGATGCGCATTTTGAAAAGCTGAACTAGGAGTTTAAAGAGAAAAAGAGATAAAGAGACGGTCCGCCAATTGGCGAACCGTCTCTTTATTTTTGGCGAAACAGAGAAGGTTTCGAATGGCACCAAATAAAAAGAGGATGCCAAAATGAAGACATCCTCTTTTAACTCTTTCTCTCTTGATCTCTTAGCCTGGCATTCTTGAGATATATTTTTCAATTTGTTTGATCTGGTCAACGATCTGCGGCGTGGTTGGTTTCAGGGCCTTTGTTTTCCGGAAAAAATCCTTGGCGGCACGAAACTCTCTTTTGTTCATCATGATGCTGCACATTTGCAGGTAGGCGGCTGCTTCGTTTTCTTTATCCGGTAAACCTTTACGAATGGCGGAACGAATATAACTCTCCGCTTGTCTCAAATCATTTTTCTGCATGGCCAGCATTCCCATTTGCAACAGGCTGGCGCCTTCGGCTTCTTTCATGGGCATTCCCAGGTCAAGTCCTTTTTTCATCATTTTTTCAGCGCCGTCAAAATCCTGTTTCATCATAGCGATATTACCCTTCAGTGTATAATAAACAGAACGGATGGGTTTATACAGCAAATTGGGGAATTGAATGGAATTCAACACTTTTTCAGCCCCGTCCATATCGCCACTTTCCATATGCGACTGGATCAGGCGCAGCGGCCCGAAGAAGAAATGACCTAAAATCAGGATGAGGCCGATAAAGTAGAGCGGAAATGCAGGCCAGAAGCCGGCAGCATAATTGACGTAACCGCCCAACACTCCCAAACCAAGGCCAATCCAGAGGCGGTATTTTATCAATAAGTTATAAAACTTCATCTTTTTTAGTTAAGGCGGCAAAGGTAATGGACTGCCGGGAAAGAGAGAAATGAGAATGGTCAGGAGTTCGGAGTCAGGAGTCAATAGTTCGGAGTTCTGCCTGAAGCTGGAAACTTTGTTGAGCTTGTGAAATTTTATTTTGCTTTTTCTCTTTTGTTCTTGTCTCAAGGCTCCGGACTCCAGACTCCCGACTCTCACTCTTAGCTTTCTTCATCATAAAAAATCTTGTAATACTTCTTCCCCGTCATTTCATCCACACCTTTTTCGATCAGGTCACGCCGGCCATGAATATAGATATGAAAATTCTTATCCAGTTTTAAAACGCTTTTAAAAACCCGTTGCTGTTTTTTCACCGCGGCGAGGTGAATATCAAATTCATCTTCGATCTCAAATTGGCGGGAGGCTTCGAAGTTGCGTTTGTAATCCATAAAGCTGTTTACGACTTCGGGGTGATGGATCACTTCTTCTGTAAACTCCTGCAGGTTAAACTGCTCTTTGGTTTTGAAATAATCCATCGACCGGTTCAGCAGTTCCAACTGGTCGCTTTTGCTGACCTCGAATTTTTCAGTGTATTCGTTGGTGACAAAACTTTTGCAAAGGCTCAGGTATTTATCGGTGTGATGATAGCTGTCTGAAACAGGGCTTACCTGTAAAAAATCAGTAACCCAATATTGCGCATCCTGTTGTTTGTTGGTATTATCAACTACGCATACTTTGAAACCTTCAGCGGTATCAGTTTTAAACACCAGGCAACCTTTGTCCAGCTTGTTGATATTGATGCCTTCTTCCTGTGTCAGCTCCCAATCTTTTTCCCGCGGAAACAGTTTCAAAAATGTTTCCTTGGTTTCTGATTTGAAAATCCCGATAGCCTGTATGGTTTCTTTTTCAAATGGCACTTCGTCAAACAGGGCCACGTACAATTCGCCTTCCTTTACCTTGCTATGGGTGGATTTGCTGTAAAGAAATTGAGCCAGCAGAGCCGATTGTTCAATAAAGCTTTCCGGGTTTTCAAATAACCGGCTTATATATGTATAAACTTCGTTTAGCGAAAGATCGCTGAGATGGGTGAACTGGTACAGCTCATTTTCATTGAATGGTTTTAAGAAATAGCTGGTCAGCAGCCGGGTGACTATTTCATCATCGATCGTGAGTAGTTTATCAGAAAGTTGCAGCTCTTCACCCCGGCTGGGATTACCTATTTTATGAATGATCACTTTTTGTAATGCAACGCCGTCAATGCCCGTCATGCTTTTTTAATTAAGGCGGCGAAGATATGGCTAAGAGAAAAAAGAGAAAAAGTGGAAGTCTCTGTTTTCAAAATAGTCTTTGCGCCAGTGAAAAACCCGGGCCATAAAAAGTTTAAAGCAAAGAGGCTGGAATACTATACAGAAATTATCATTCTTTGGCATCATTGATCTCGATCCAGTAACCGTCCGGGTCTTTGAACCAGATCTGTTTGACGCCATCCACCCGCACCTGGATGCTTTTTTTCTGACCGGCCCAGTTCTCGTATTCAATATTGTGTTTGGCGAGGGATTTGGTAAACTCGTCCACCGACGCCACGGAAAAACAGAGGTGTGCATTCTTATTATGTACCGATGGGGCGGCGGCGCCGCTGATGACATGCAAATGACTCAATGGGCCAATGCTGAACCAGGTATGTTTGCCATCATGAAACGGTTCAGGAATAGTATCCAGTCCGATAATATCCCGGTAAAATGCCGTGCTTACCTGCAGGTCCACCACGTAAATAGCGATATGATTGAGACGGGCTTTGGCTTTGTTGGACTGTGCTGCCGAGTCAGCCGGGTTAT
Source organism: Terrimonas pollutisoli (assembly GCF_029360765.1). Taxonomy (GTDB): domain Bacteria; phylum Bacteroidota; class Bacteroidia; order Chitinophagales; family Chitinophagaceae; genus Terrimonas_B; species Terrimonas_B pollutisoli. The sequence continues at coordinate 20,659 of NZ_JARKNA010000026.1, forward strand.
AAAAAAATGCCATGAATGCCAGGGTATATATTAGAAATTGCTTTTTCATATGCCTGTTTAATTGGGCGAGAAAGATAGCACAATTAGCGCAGTAAATGTTGTAAGGAATTGGCCCGCCGCAATTGGGCCGAATATATTATTTTTGCCGCCCTGCTTGTTGAAAGCAAATGGTCCCGTAGTTCAATGGATAGAATACCTGCCTGCCGGCAGGCAGGGAAGTTTCCTAAACTTTTGATATAGGTTCGGAAGTGGCCAAATCAAAAGCAGAAGCGATATGATAACAGTATATGCCATTTTTAGTGAGGCGAATGGTGACATTTATGTGGGAATAACAAAAGATGCGGAGAAGCGACTAAAAGAGCATAACGCAGGAAAAAATAGGTACACGAAAGGCCTTAGGCCATGGAAAAATTTATATAGAGAATTGCAGCCGGATTATGAAGCTGCACGAAAAAGAGAAAAATATTTGAAATCAGGAGTTGGTAAAGAATTCCTGAAATCGCTGGTCCCGTAGTTCAATGGATAGAATAGAAGTTTCCTAAACTTTTGATACAGGTTCGATTCCTGTCGGGACTACTTTAAATAAATACAATTATCCATCGTATATCTTTGACCTCCACGAGGTTTAAAAACCTTGATTTTCATAGGGAACAATAAAAATCATCTTCATTGCACCGCAACAGGTTCATAAAAACTCTCCCACCTATTTTGTAGCTTTAATTCCGATTCTACCCTCCTGATTACTTCCCATTATTTACTCGTTCGTACTGGTGTAAAAAGCAAAAAAAATTATTTATGCAAGAAGAGTCAACCGCCACCCTTTTTTCGGTACCTGAAACAAATGGAATGATCATTTCGTCGCCCGAGCCCGGCTCCGTACAGGAAGCCCTCTTGTTTAAAAAAATACAGGAGCAATTCAAGGACCAGTTTGAAAAAGCATTCCCCGATAAGCTGGCGCCGAAGACAGTGATCATTATTCCTTCCCTAACCCTCGACCAGGAAATTCTGTCGAAGGTAAAAGGAGTGGTGCACTATGAAGAACGCCTGCTTTGCCTGCTGATGCTGCTGCGCATGCCTCGTACGCATGTCGTGTATGTCACCAGTACCACTATCGATCCCGCTATTATCGATTATTATTTGCATTTGCTTCCCGGTATCACCGGTTATCATGCTTTGCAACGGCTCACTTTATTGAGTTGTTATGATGCCTCATCCAAATCACTGACTGAAAAAATTCTCGAGCGGCCAAGGTTGATCGAACGGATAAAAAAGAGTATCCCGGAAGGTCATGCTGCACATATGGCTTGCTTTAATGTCACACATCATGAACGCAGCCTCGCCGTGCAATTGAATATTCCCATCTTTGGCTGCGACCCCGATCTGCTGAGCCTGGGCAGCAAAAGCAGCAGCCGTAAAATCTTCCGGGAGTGCGGGCTTCCTGTTCCGCCCGGTTTTGAAGATTTGTATACGACGGAAGATATCATTGGTGCATTGGCTACCTTAAAATCACAAAATCCAGCCCTGCGAAAAGCGGTGGTGAAAATAAACGATGGTTTTTCCGGCGAAGGCAATGGCATTTTTTCATTTGAAAATGCAGGGGAGCAATCCGATTGGAAACAATGGATAAACGAACAATTGAGCCAGCGACTGAAAATGGTAGCGGATGATCTGAGTTGTGATGCCTTCTTTAGCAAGTTCCGTGAGATGGGCGGCATTGTCGAAGCATTTGTAGAGGGGAATATAAAAGAATCTCCCTCGGTACAATGCCGGATCGACCCGGATGGTGTTTGCCGGGTGGTGTCTACCCATGATCAGTTACTCGGTGGCGAAAGCGGCCAGGTTTTTCTCGGCGCCTATTTTCCGGCACAACCAGCTTATGCTGTTGAGATCGGACGAATGGGAAAAAAAGTTGCAGAGGCTTTGCAGGCAAGAGGTGTGTTGGGACGATTTGCCGTTGATTTTATTTCGGTGCAGGAAGGTGATGAATGGAAACATTATGCTATCGAGATCAACCTGCGTAAAGGCGGCACCACGCATCCGCTACTGATGCTGCAGTTTCTAACCGATGGAGCCTACGATCCCGAAAAGGGATTGTATTATACCGCCAGCGGACAGGCCCGCTATTATTTCAGTTCAGATAATTTAAAAAGCGAACGATATATCGGGCTTACGCCACACGACCTGATCGATATTGCTATGATGAACGATTTGAACTATGACGGCACTCACCAGGAGGGGGTAATTTTTCACCTGATCGGCGCCCTGTCGCAGTTCGGCAAATTAGGGGTCATTTGTATCGGCAGTACAGCTGAACGGGCAAAAATGTATTATGACCAGATTGTGGCTGTGCTGGATAAAGAAGGAAGACATCCGCAGCTTGCACACTAAGCTTTTTTTTGCTTTCAATAATAACGCATTGAACAAATGAACCGTTAACTGGTTACTGGTGATAAGCCGACGTTGTTTTTGTCGTATTTTTTTGCCATTCCGATAGCCATCGGAACACGGATATAAGATGTTTTCATTGAATCCGTGGCAATTATTTAGCCTCCATTCCTGGTTGACATAATACTAGTTAAAAATTTTCTTGCAGGTTTGACTATTATCATTCCTACCGGGAAGGGTACATCCCAAATTTTAACGGTGTTACTTTTGTGTTCTATTTGAAGCGCTATGTTTCTATTGTGCCTATCTGGTTTGTTAGGGCCAAGTTCACATAAGGGCAACACGTGGGAGAAAAAAATTTCGAATGCATTTATCCGGAATTAATCGGCCGATAAAGAGCTACTATGTAGTAATTTTAAGGCTGGGTTCGTTTCTTACAAATTGAAATAGCTAGTGCCGGCCAATATGACAATATCATCGGGTTCACAAGAGACAAAATCCTCCGCTGCCGTTCCTATGCGACTAATCAGCGGAGGAAAAGAGTATTTTGATTTGTTACTGCAATTGATCGACCAGGCTGTTGAAAGCATTCATCTCCAAACTTATATTTTTAATGATGACGAAACGGGTGTGTTGGTAGCAAATGCACTGAAGAAAGCCAGCCATCGAAACGTGCAGGTGTACCTGTTGACAGATGGTTATGCTTCGCAGGCATTACACCGCAGGTTTATCGGTGAATTAAAAGAGGCGGGCATTCATTTCCGGTTTTTTGAACCCATTTTTAGAAGTCGTCGTTTTTATTTTGGCCGGCGAATGCATCATAAACTGGTGGTTGTGGATGCAAAATATGCGATGGTTGGCGGCATCAACATTGCCGACCGGTATAATGATTTTCCTGATAAAAAGGCCTGGCTGGATTTTGCCCTCTATGCAGAAGGCGATATAGCCAGGGAGCTTTGCCTGCTTTGCTGGAAAACCTGGTACGGGTACCCATCCATAATGGCGAAGACACCCTGTGAAAGGCCGGCCAATCTGCCGGCTGCAAATGGTGACGTGGAAATTGTGATGCGGCGTAATGATTGGGTGAGAGGAAAAAACCAGGTGTCAAAAACCTATCTTCAAATGCTGCACAATGCTGAATCCGGCGTCATCATTCTCTGCAGCTATTTTTTACCCGGCAAAGTCATCCGGCGAAATATAGTACAGGCAATTAAACGCGGCGTCAGTGTAAAAGTGATCGCTGCCGGCTCTTCCGATGTCATGCTGGCCAAGCATGCTGAACGATGGCTATACGATTGGTTGCTTCGGAACGGTGTTGAGTTATACGAATACCAGCAGAATGTGCTGCATGGTAAATTGGCTGTGTGTGATGATAAATGGATGACCATTGGCTCCTACAACATTAATGATATCAGTGCTTATGCCAGTATCGAACTAAACCTCGATGTACATCACACCGGTTTTGCAAAAGAAGTAAGGCAAAAGCTTGAAAAAATCATTAGCGAAGAGTGCATTCCCATTACAACCGAATATCACAGCCGAACAAAAAATATTTTCATTCAATTTGTTCGTTGGATCTCTTACCAGTTTATCAGGGTAGTATTTCGCCTGTTCACTTTTTATTTTAAAAGACTCAGTTAAGCGCCTGCTGGTAGCCGGATAAAGGGATTTATGCTGTGCCGTTTGCAAGTTCCGGGTAATGAATCGCATGGCACTGCGTTGCGCTGCTTCGTGAGAGCCGGCAAACAAATAATTTTTTCTTACGAAGGCTACGGGGCGTATGCTATTTTCTACAGGATTGTTATCAGTATTTAAATTTCCATCGGTGGTGTAAATCATTAGTTCATTCCATCTTTCGATGCTACCAGCACCCATCTTACAAGAAAAAACAGGGTGGCAGTAAAATAAACAAAATGACAGCCACCAGCCAAAACATTCCATAGATCTTTGATATATCCTGGCTCAATTGATTTACTGCGACAATATTAAATGCTTTAACAAAGCCAGAAAGATGAATCAACCCGTGAATAACTATCAGGCGTAAGAATAATTTCACAGAAATATTTTTTGCCTGAAATTTTTTTAAAATTTTTTTTCCACTCTTTGCTTAATGCCGGTTATCATTCCCCTTTGCATAATGCAATGTGCCCAACTGAGCCAAACTTTTTCCAGCATCCACTTAAAGCTCCAGCTTTTGGGCATTTTGAATTGTTGTCTTGTAATGATTCTTGAAGTATTGGCATTTATTGAATCAACATATACACCCATCATCCACTCCGCATCTTTTCCTTTCCATACAAATGCTTTATTGGGTTCAATAATTGTTACGATCCATCCGGGCATATTCTTTTTTTCCGCAGCCTGGCAAACGCCTTCGTAGTAGCCGGGTTTTGTGTCCTGCCATTCAGGATGAATGCGGTCAGCATTGCGAAGTTTGCAGCCAAACATATTTTCCATCCATGTATAGGAGTAGAAACCGGCTTTATGTACGCCCATTTGTACAACCCATGGCCAGATCCCGGAAGGCGGAGCATTTACTGTAACCGCTAATGTATTCTTATACTCTTTGTTTGCGACCAGTTCATCGCCGGGCAACCTGCGGCTAAACTCTTCTTTCGTGGACCCCCATCGCAACAGCCACGGAAGAATAAGCAAATTGTATATAACTATGATAACTAAAAAAGTTATTACAGTTCGAAGAAATCTTCTTTTCCAGCGCTGACGGGCTATTGCCATATAGCTTTTGAATTATTATTAATCCACAAGTAATCGTTTTCGCGGTTACGGAGAATAAAATACAGAGCAGCAGAGGCAATGAATGAAAAAGGAAAAGCCGAACCCACACCTAATGGTGCGATAGCAAGCAGGAAAATAATAGCGCCAATGGCACCAGTTTTCAAAATCCATCCTTTCAGCAGCATAGAAACAGCAATTAATGCCTGGCAAGTGGCTATGAAACCTACAGCTTCCGTAATATGGTTGCTAAACCATCCATGAATGAATTGTTTGTATACATTCAGAAAAGTAAGATCAGCATACTCAATATAAAACTGTGGATTGTAAAGGGCAGTAGTCCAGTTTGCCCAACTTGCCCATGCAAATAATAAAAAGAATAATAGCCTGGCTAGCCGTGATCGTTTCCATGCCGCCCATAGTAGCAACAACGCCACAGCGTTTGATATGCTATACATCAGCAAATAGGTTGTATCCTCTAACCCTTTCATAATGCAGGTATTTCTATTTTTAACTTCTTCATTTCTTCTTTCAGCTTTCCTGGTATATCCCGGCAGCCGCAATTTTTATAATGCTCAAGATGCCACTCAATACGTTGTTGCACAGAAGGATTGTTTGGCATCGGATGTTTCTCATGCCACGAAGCATTGATCCAGGATGGTTTCGATTTCATAAAAAAATTTATTCTAAAAGTTACCTTTTCTGCGAACGTTGAAAAATGACTGATGTCAGGCACCAGGATGAGAAACGACAGGGGAAAGAGACCTTTAATTTCGATTCTGCCATGCAAGAATAAAAATAGCGGGAAACAACTTACATATCGGTCCAGATGAGTGTAAAAGACTCAGCTAAGCCTCATCTCTGTGAAGTATTAATCCCCGCCGTTAGTAACAGTTTGAGCAATTTTCCATTTTACCCGGCCATAGCCGGCTATTCATGTAGTGACATTACAGGTATGTGTGTATGCAGCACTAATTGTTTGGAATGACTGTGATGGAATATTTTACTAAAGAGACTATGCCTTTTGGGAATTATTATCAGCAGGTCAAGCTTGTTTTCTTCTGCAAAATCAGCGACACCTTTTTCAACCTCCGGTGCATTCAGAAAGTCGTATTGCGGATGCAGGTCGCCCAGCATTTCCTGTAACAGGCCTGATTCTTCTACTGTTTCCGCACTAAACTTTTCCTGTGGCTTGTCGCTTACATGTAGTATATGCAATTCAGCGCTGAATTCTTTCACCAATTCTTTTATATCCTGCACTCTTACAGAATCTACTACTTCCCTGAAATCACAGGCCAACCCTACTTTGCGAATATTGGTAAACTTCGCTGTTGGTGGCACAATGATCAATGGCCAGTGTAAATCTTTTACAGCTGCTATTGTCTTACCGCCAAACAGGAATCGCTCAAAGGCACTGGCAGTTTCTGCGCCCATTACCACTGCAAATGGTTTTACCGCGTCTGCGTAGAGTGTCAATTCGTTTATTACATAGCCGGGTCTTGTTTCGGTGTGAATGATCACCCGTTCATGCAGCCGGTTTAACAGGGTTTCTTTTAACTTTTGTATTTCTGTATCAGCTGCTGTAGCCAGTGTTTCCACATCATAGGTGGGTATCGGCACCTCGATAGCCGATGTAGGAATGGTATATACGTGAAATAGGGTTAAGTGGGCGCCCAGCATATTGGCCATATCAGCAGCATAATTAACAGCGTTCAATGAGTTGGCTGAAAAATCAGTTGGGGCGATAATCGTTTTCATCTGTTTATTTTTTATGGCCTGCCTGTCGGCAGACAGGTTTTTGGTCAGCACTTGTCCCGAACTGGCTTCGGGATCGAACCTCGCAAATAATCATTCCACTGTGTGAGAAAACATTATCATGATCGGGTTCATAAAAATTATTTTATATGGCTATTTGTTATGCGCAATAAATAGCGGAAGTTTCAGGTCTCTCATCAATACATCAGCCATGCTTGCCCTGAACCAACGGGAGACGGTGCTTCGCCGGTAAGCGCCCAGGATCACCAGGGAATTTTCTTTTTGCTTTTTCAGATAATTTACGATCGCTATTTCGGGCAAGCCTTTGAAAACAGAATAGGTGGCATGGGGGAAGCGGCGATTCATAAACTCCTTCATCAATTTTTTATCCGGCACGACACGGGTTTGATTCCCGCCTTTTACGGATATGACTTCGGTCGGTATTTGTTTTAAAGAAGGCAGCATATAGCTGAACATTTTGATGGCATATACCGATGTAGGTTCGCCGTCATAAAGCAGGATGAGTTTCTCAATAGGTTTAAACTTTTGAGGTACGATCAAAACGGGGCATTGTACATGCGAAAGCAGGTCACGGATAAACTCACTGGGAATTTTTTCGGTATAAGCAGTTAAGGTTTCACTGCTGTTGACGATTAACAGGTCAGCATAGATACTTTCATGTAATAATTCATGTATAGCCGTGTCACGGTCATGATGCACCGAGTAGTTCATCCCGGCCTGGCGACAGGCATTTTCAAACCGGCTGACAGCGGCGGCCCTGGTCGCCTCGTCTTTTTCTTCCAGTTTTTTTTGTTTGACTTCAGGAGTACTTTCTTTCGTTACCAGGTCATAAATCTTATAACTATGGCGTAAATAATCATCCAGGAAAACACCAACGAGGTGGGCACTGCTTTGTTTGGCGAGAAGGATAGCATAATCCATTACGCTTTCTGAAAACCGGAGACCATCAAAGGCAGCTATAAATTTTTTCATGGCCTTTTGTTTTATGATTGAGTCGGGGTGGATCGATCTTTTAAAACTATGAAGGACAGAAGGCCTGTGCTATGATTCTGATTAGATAGGGTAATGATTATGATCAAAAACGACCGGAAAGAAGAAATATATTATTTACAAAGTTACTATTTGGCTTTGCTGAGAATGCCATATTTTATACAACAATATCCGCCATATGGCCATTCCCGGTTGTTCTTATTATCCGGAAATTTGTCCCGGTTTCAGTTTTGAAATTTAAAAATTAAAAGATACTACAATGGAAAATAGAATACTGGGTCTGCACCACATCACAGCTATCGCAGGCGACGCACAACGGAACTATGCATTTTATACCAAAATATTCGGAGCCAGGTTGGTGAAGAAAACGGTCAACTTTGACGATCCGGGCACGTATCACTTTTATTATGGCGATGAAGTGGGCACTCCGGGCTCTATTCTTACCTTTTTTCCCTGGGAAGGGGTCAGGCCGGGTCGTATAGGCACAGGTATGGCAACAGAAGTTGGTTACTCCATACCTGGCAATAGCTTTGACTTTTGGAAAAAAAGATTCGACGAGTTTAAAATAAAACACCAGGAAATTGGTGAAAGATTTGGCGAAAAATATTTGCAATTCGCGGATCCCGATGGACTGCTGATCAACCTGGTGGTTCCAACGAAGGAAGATACCCGCAAGCCCTGGGTTACTAAGGAAGTAAACGAAGGTGCAGCGGCAAAAGGTTTTCATAGTGTGGTTCTTTCATTAAAAAGTATTGACAAGACGGCCAGGGTGTTGACTGACATATTTGGTTATACTCAATTTAGCCAGGATGGAAATCGTTTTCGCTTTGTTACAGATGCTATCGATACGGCTAATTTTGTAGACCTTGAAGAGTTGAAAGAAGGGCAACCGGGATTAAATGCAGCAGGTACCAATCACCACGTCGCATTCCGTGTAAAGGATGAAGAGGTGCTGATGAACTTTCGGGAAAAAGTTTTGAGCGCCGGCCTCAACATCACGGAGAAAATTGACCGCAATTATTTTTATTCATTGTATTTCCGTGAGCCCGGTGGTGTATTATTTGAAATTGCTACCGATAATCCTGGGTTTGCGGTAGATGAACCGGTCAGTGAATTAGGAACACATCTTAAATTGCCGGCACAATATGAGCCCAGCCGTAAACAGATAGAAGAAGTTTTACCTGTTCTTCATTAATAAAATAATAATATGGAAGAGATTCAATTAAAGCTGAACGAAAAAAAACATGGTGGTTTTTACATTGTTGATGGGGATGAACAATTGGGGGAAATGGAGATAAGTGTTGCCGGCGATAAATTAACCGTGTATCATACAGAAGTGTCGCCAGAGCTGGAAGGAAAAGGTTTTGCCAAAAAGTTATTGGCCACAATGGTTGATTATGCGAGAAAACAGGCTTTGAAAGTAGTGCCGCTTTGTCCTTATGTAAATGCCCAGTTCAAACGTCATCCTGATGAATATGCCGATATCTGGAGCAGATGATAACGCGACAGGGCCAAATTGAGAAAAAGCTGCCGCCGGTAACCATACAGATTGATAACAATAGATAGCAATGCATAAAAAGAATATTATTTCAGCAGGAAAAAAATTAGAAGAGGGAAACAAAGTTTTGATCATGCTGCACGGCCGGGGCGGAACTGCGGAAGATATTTTATCCATCGCCGGTTATTTGCATGCAAAACATTTTACTTTATTGGCGCCGCAAGCCACTAATCATACCTGGTATCCGTATTCATTCCTCGCGCCACCAAAGGAAAATGAGCCCTGGCTTTCTTCAGCACTTGACTTGTTGAAAGAACTGGTAGATGATTTATACAGCAAAAACATTTTTGCTGAAAATATTTATTTCGCAGGTTTTTCACAAGGGGCTTGTTTGACACTGGAGTTCGTTACCAGGAATGCCAATCGTTATGGAGGTATAGTCGCATTTACCGGTGGTTTGATCGGTGATAAAATCTATCCCGAAAACTATAAGGGACATTTTAATGGAACATCTATTTTTATTGGCAGCAGCAATCCAGATCCGCATGTGCCGGTTGAAAGAGTGTACGCCACTACGAATATCCTGAAATCAATGGGCGCCGATGTAACAGAAAAAATCTACAACAATATGGGCCACACCATTAACCAGGACGAAATAGAAACAGCCAATAAGATCATTTTTAAAGATTAATTATTCAGCGATGTTTAATATAGTAAGGATCTACAGCGATGAACGCGGCGACAGTCATTTTGAAGATATACATATACCATTGAAAGATGCCGGCGATATTGGACTGTTATCGGATAGTTACCCGGCTAAGAATATCATTTTTCGTGAAGTATTGCCCAGCTACGATTACGATTTTCATACTGCACCACAACGGCAATACATCATCCTGCTCGATGGACAAATTCAAATCGAAACATCAGTGGGAGATATTCGGCAGTTTGGCGCCGGTGATGTGTTGCTGGTGGAAGACATTACCGGGAAAGGGCACCGGACAAAAAATATTGTTCCGGCAAAACGGCGCTCCATTTTTATTACGATCTAGGATAGCAGGATTATTTTTTCTTTTCCCTCGAACATCGCTTTTTTTAGTTATTCATTATAAATAATATCCGGGTTAGAAGAGAGCTTAACTTTAGTGTAGAAAATTTTGCACACCAGGTTTGTTTAAAGACTAAACCCAACAAGAATATCTCAGCCACGACCATGTTTTGCGAGTTTTTCTATAATGGCAGAAGATTTGGAATAAGGCAATAGGATTATTATGCATGATTGTTATAGAAACATAACAGGTATTGGAATGACTTTATCTTTCCTGTTCATTCAATGCAGTTCCGATACCCAACCGACGATTGTAAAAAGTCCGCCGGGTTATAATATGAAAACTGCTATCCAGGTAAAATTGCCACTTGAACTGGATGAGATTTCCGGTGTTGCATACTATCCTGTTGACAGTTCCATATTTGCCATCAATGATGAAAAAGGGTGGTTGTATAAAATAAAAAAAGGAAGGGAAATACAACGATGGAAATTTTCGTCAGGCGCCGATTTTGAAGATGTGGTTTTGCTGGACAGCATTTTTTATGTGTTGCAAAGCAACGGCAATATTATGCGGCTGACCTTCTCCGAACAAAACACAGTCAATGTCCAGCAGTTTTATTTTGATAAGACGGGTCAGGGTAAAAGCGAATTTGAAATACTTTATTATGACCCCGGAAAGCGAAAGATGATCCTCATTTGCAAAGATTGTGAATCGGACAAGAAAAAATCATTGACCACTTTTTCATTTGATCCGACTTCAGGTCAATACAGTGATTCGTCGTTCCAGATTGATGTGACAAAAATTGCGGCTGCGATCGGTGAAGAAAAAATTCGCTTCAAGCCTTCAGCAGCATCTATTAATCCAAAGACGGGAGAGCTGTTTATCATATCTGCGATAAACAAACTGCTGGTGGTGGCTGATACTAATGGCCAATTCAAACAGGCTTATAAGATTGATCCCGCTATATTCAAGCAGCCAGAGGGTTTGAGTTTTACACCGGCAGGCGACCTGATTATTTCTAATGAAGCCGGGGATGCAGGCCTTGCCGACATACTTTTTTTCACCTATCAAAACAAAAAGGGATGAGATATTGGTTAGTATTTGCATTAGTGATAAGTTTTCTGTCAGCAAGTTCGCAGGCAGATTCGGTGCAAACACGGGTGATATTGGTAGGTGATGCAGGTGCACTGGTAAAGGGTCAGGCTTCCGTATTAGATGCCATAAAAAAAACGGTAAAACTGGATAAGAAAACTGTCCTGGTTTACCTCGGCGATAACCTGTATGATGCAGGATTACCCAGTGAAACGTTCAACCGTTATTCCGATATAAAAGCTGCGCTGGATTCCCAAATCAATCTGATAAAAGGCACACAAGCCAAAGCCTATATGATTCCCGGCAATCATGATTGGGAAAATGGCGGTGTAAGAGGCTATGAAGCTATTCTTCGCCAGCAGTTATACGTTGACCAGTATGGTGGTGGCAAGGTTGAATTTTATCCAAAAGGAGGATGTCCCGGACCGGTTGAAGTGGAGATATCGGATGATGTAGTATTAGTGATCATGGACAGCCAGTGGTGGATACATTCAAATGATAAGCCCGGTATTGAATCAGATTGCGAATTCAAAACTGAAGATGAAGTGATCGGTGAATTGGAAGATATCCTGAATAAGAATTATAAAAAACTTATTTTACTGGCTACGCATCATCCATTCAAGAGCAATGGGCCACATGGAGGATATTTTACATTCAAACAACATTTGTTTCCTTTTACAGAAATGAGGTCAAACCTGTACGTTCCACTACCTGTACTAGGTTCGGCTTATCCAATTGCCCGCAGCATTTTTGGTACGCCACAGGATATCAAACACCCGGCCTATACTAATATGATCAACCGCATCATGGCATCGGTAAAAAACCATCCGCATGTAATCATGGTAGCCGGGCATGAGCATGCTTTACAGTTTCTAAAAGACAGTAGTTATAATTATATCGTCAGTGGAAGTGGTTGTAAAACGCAGCGGGTATCGCCGGGACGAAAAGCTGAATTCATAGCCCGTTCGCTTGGCTTTGTTACACTGGATGTATTAAAGAATAAAAATGTAAGAGCCAATTTTTATACGGTAGATAAACAGCATGTTGATTCTATTAAACTGGCCTATTCAAACCGGATTCTTGATTATAGTAAACTACCTCCTTTACCTAACAACGATTCCGTTACTACTGCGACCTATGTTTACAGCGATTTTGTGCAGTCTCCTGCCAGCGAACAATATAAAAATCCCAAACTGGGGCAAAAAGTTTTTAATGGCAACAATTACAGGAAAGAATGGTCGACAAGGGTTTTGTTTAAAGTTTTTAATATTAATAAAGAGAAAGGGGGGTTTAAAATCGATGGCGTAGGCGGTGGCAAACAAACAAAGTCGTTGAAATTAATAGATAAAAAAGGAGTAGAGTGGACACTGCGTACCATTGACAAAGACCCTGAAAAAGCAATACCGGAAAACTTCCGGCAAAGTTTTGCCTCCAATATTATCCAGGATATGATCTCGGCAGCGCATCCCTACGCACCACTCGTCGTTCCAACCTTAGCAGATACAACCGGCATTTTAGTATCAGCTCCTGAGTTCTTCTTTGTGCCCGACGATCCTTCGCTTGGTTATTACAAGCCTCTTTTTGCCAACAAAATTTGTTTGCTGGAAAAAAAAGATGCTAATGAAAAAGGTGATAGCAAGAGTTCGCTGCAGTTGTTTAATAAAATGCGGGAGGATAATGATCATACGGTAGACGAACAAGCTGTGTTGCGGGCAAGACTATTGGATATGCTGATTGCCGATTGGGATCGTCATTTTGATCAATGGAGATGGGCAACCCGTGATACGGGCCAGGGAAAATTATACATACCTATTCCACGTGACAGAGACCAGGCCTTTTTTTATTCAGATGGTCTTATAGTCAAATATGCGGCGAGGCGCCGGCTTCCTTTTTTGAAGGGGTTGCAATACAAGATTCCCGACATCAATCACCTGAATACGGTAGCAAAAGATTTTGACAGGATTTTCCTGAATAATATCGATGAAAATATCTGGACCAGGGTAGTGACGGATTTTACAAGCAAACTCACCGATCAAAAGATTGAGCAAGCTGTGCATAAAATGCCACCTGAAATATATGCGATTAGCGGAAAGGAGATTGTTGACAAGTTAATAAGCCGGAAAAAATTACTAAAGGAGCGATCATTAAAATATTACAAATTTTTATCCCAGGAGGTTGATATATTGGGTAGCAATGAAAATGAAAAATTTAGCTTAAGTGCAGTAAACGATAGTATAAAACTTACTGTCTTTTCCTATCGCAAGCAGGCAGATACAAATTTTGTGATGTATCAACGGGTTTTTGATCAAAAAGTAACAAGGGAAATCAGGCTATATGGTTTTAATGGGGAAGATAAGTTTGAAGTAGACAGCAACCTGCATTCTACGATACGCATCAGAATGATCGGTGGACGTGGCAATGACTCGTTTTTCATAAAAAGCCGGCTCAAAACATTTGTGTACGACAATACCATAGACAGTAATTTTCTTTCCTCTGTTCGTGGTACAAAAAAATATATTAATGAGGATCCCAACATCAATGAATTCCGGATCAGGCACTTTAATTATCCTTTCCGCCGTTTTCCCCGATTGTTGTTAGGCCTTAATGGCGATGATGGGCTTTTAGTTGGAACCGGTTTTTGGTTTCGTAATTATGGTTTCAGGAAGACACCTTTCGCCAGTGAGAATAAGCTGATGACTTTATTTGCCCTTACAAGAAAGGCGTTCCAGGTAAAATACAATTACGAAAAGATACAAGCATTAGGTACTTTCGATTTACTTGGTGCTGCGCAGATCAGCAACCCGGTATTAGATAATTTCTTTGGCTTTGGCAATAGCAGCGTCAGGGATAAGTCATTGCCTAAAAAATTCTATCGCGTCCGTTACAAATTTGTTTCTGCAGACCTGCTGTTCCGGAAAACTTATTTTAACAAGCTAAGTATTATTGCGGGACCTACAGTTTTTCATTATTGGAACCGTTATGAAAATAATGAAGATTATATCCTGGGTAAACCGGGAGATGTGGGATTGGATTCCGCTGAAGTATATAATGTAAAAACCTATGCAGGCTTCAAAGCCGCTGTCATATTAGACAATTTGAATGATGAGCTTTTCCCGACAAGAGGCATTCGTTTCGTCAATAAATTGACTTACCTGCAGCCGCTGAATAAAAACAGCGAAACGGTAAATAAGATCGAATCGGATATGGTGATCTACGCAAGTCTTAAAATTCCGGCAAGGGTGGTAGGTGTTATCAAGGCTGGTGCGGGACATATCTTTAACAAGAAAATTGAATATTTCCAGGCATTAACATTAGGGCAAAATAATGTATTGCGTGGTTTTCGGAAAAATCGTTTTGCCGGTCATTCGTTGGCTTATGGCAGCCTGGAGTTGCGCATTAAATTGTTTGACAGCAAATCTTATATCTTTCCCGGCCAGGTAGGCCTTGTAGCATTTAATGATGTTGGCCGGGTTTGGTACAAAGGCGAGGATAGTAAACGCTGGCATTATGTGGCGGGAGGCGGGTTTTATTACAATCCCTTTAACGTGGTAATCCTTTCTTTTACCGCCGGCTATTCAAAGGAAGAAAGTGTATTGAATTTCTCACTGGGGTCTAAATTTAATCTGACGTTTTAGGAATGCATTGCCTGGAGAACATATCGTTTATGTCAATTAAAAAATTAAGGCAGAAATGAAAAATAATGACCGACAAATTGTAAAGCAAGCTGAAGAAAAGGTGACAGCCATTTATGATTCAGTGCCACACGAAAACCTGTTGTACCATAACCTTGAGCATACAAAAGAGATAGTAGCCAGGGCAAACGAAATTGCTGCCCACTACGAGTTGACGGATAAAGATATCATTGTATTGAATGTGGCTGCCTGGTTTCATGATATTGGCCATCTCTTTTCACCTCCGGCAGATCATGAACTAAAAAGCGTGGAGATGATGAAAGAGTGGACGGCAGATAAAGCAGAATACAGCGATTATACCGGTGATATAGAGCAAACCATTCTTGCAACAAAACTGAGCACAGAACCAAGGAGCCTGGTGCAGGAAATCATAAAGGATGCAGACACGTATCACTTTGGCACAGCACAGTTTAAAAAAAATGATAAGCTGCTAAAGAAAGAAATGATCCTGCGAAAAATGGGTTCAGTAACTGCGGACTGGAGAAAAAATACACTGATGCTATTGGAAGCACATAAGTTTTATACGGCTTATTGCAAAGACCTGCTGGATAAAAAAAAACAGGTAAATATTGAAAACCTGAAAAGAAAAATAGAAGAAAAGAACCAGCTTAATACAGGTGATGCAATCTTACCGGAAGGAGACAAAAGGAATAAGAAAAAAGATAACATGCCTAAGCAAAGCGGATTTATTACCAAAGGTATTCAAACCATGTTGCGGCTGACTTCCGAAAATCATATGCGCCTTAGCGAAATGGCCGATAATAAAGCCAATATTTTGATCAGTGTAAATGCCATTATCATATCAGTGATTTTATCAGTATTGATCAGAAAAATTGAAGTGGACAAACATTTGGCGATCCCTACCATGATATTCCTGGCCACTTCGCTGGTAACAATCGTTATTTCTATCCTGGCTACCAGGCCCAAGATTACCAATGGAAATTTTACAAGAGAAGACATTGTCAACAGGAAAGCCAACTTGTTGTTTTTTGGTAATTTTTTCAAAAGTGAACTGGAAGAGTATCGCTGGGGAATGAGCACCATGATGAAAGATCATAATTATCTATATGGCGTACTGGTAGATGATATTTATTACCTCGGTAAAGTGTTGGGTAGAAAATACCGGCTGGTAAGGCTTGCTTATGGCGTATTCATGGTTGGTATTATTGTGTCAGCTTTCGCTTTTATCATTGCCATCACCGTCAACCCGACGGCTCCGGCTACCACAATAATAGAAGGTAGCGGATCTCCGTTTTAAACAAAGTCGTACTCTATGTATCATAACAGGGATATTAGCTGGTTAGGGTTTAATCACCGGGTGTTGCAGGAAGCTGCCGACACATCTGTCCCGCTGCTGGAACGGGTAAAATTCTTATCCATTTTTTCCAGTAATATGGATGAATTTTTCCGGGTGCGTTATCCTATTATTTCGTTGTATTCGCAGTTAAAAAATAAAACGCTGCATAAGATTGATCCCTCAGTTGATAAAAAACTTTATGAAAGAGTCCAGGAAGTTATTTCATCGCAGCTGGAGGAATATGGCAGTATTGTAAACGGACAAATATTGCCGGAGTTGGAAGCAAACGGAATAATTTTATACTATAATCGTTCTTTGCCGTCGGGCTATGTTTCGCAAATCCGTGAATTATTCTTTTCAAGAATCCTTGCTTTCATTCAACCCGTTTTTATCGAGTCCTTCCAACGGAATTTTTTCCCGGGAAATAATAAGATCTATTTTTTTGCATTGCTGAAAAAAGAAGGCAGGGATGCTTTAGCACATGCCGTTATCAATATTCCGGCTGATAAACTACCCCGGTTTTTTCAACCGGAGGTGGATGGTAAAGAACAGCATATCGTTTTTCTCGATGATATAATCCGTGAAAATTTAAACTGCATTTTTCCGGGCTTCGCTATCCATGGCTGTTATAGTTTCAAAATAACCCGTGATTCCGAGCTTTATCTTGATGAAGAAGGGATTGAAAAAGATATCCTGAAAAAAATTGAAAAGCAATTGGCCAAAAGGGACCTGGGTAGCCCAACACGACTGTTATACGAAGCCGGTATGCCATTAAGCGTTCAAAAATTTTTAGCAGAGCTGACGGGATTAAAACAAGATGATTTGTATGAGGGTGGCCGTTACCATAATTTAAGTGATCTGTCTTCATTGCCTGTAAAGAGAAAAGACCTGGAATATGCCTCATGGTCCTTTTTAAAACCTATCGGGCTTGAATACTGCGGCGACATCTTCAGGCAGATAGAAGCAAAAGACCTGCTCCTCCACTTTCCGTACGAGAGTTATAATCCTGTGCTGGCCTTCTTCAACCAGGCGGCTATTGATCCCGATGTTCAATCTATATCTGTCACCTTATACCGGGTAGCAGCCGAGTCACATATTGTAAATGCTTTGATCAGTGCCGCAAAGAATAAAAAGAAGGTGCAGGTGTTTGTAGAGCTGAAGGCCAGGTTTGATGAAGCCAACAATATCAAGTGGAGCAAGGCCATGGTGGATGCAGGCGTAAAGATCATTTACAGCATTCCCAGAATAAAAGTGCATTCAAAAATTGCTTTGGTAAAAAGAAAAACAGCTGATGGTGTAAACGGGTATGGCTATATAGGCACCGGCAATTTCAATGAAACCACGGCACGATTTTATACCGATCATGCCCTGTTTACTACCCGGCAGGAAGTCATTAAAGATCTGTCACATCTTTTTAATATCCTGGGGGAAGAAAAAGGCCCACAAAAAAATGCGTCCGGGGAGTTTCATCATTTGTTGGTGTCACAATACAATATGGTCAATGTTTTTGAAAAAGAGATTAACGAACAAATAAAAAGAAAGGAAAAGGGCAAAGAAGCTCTGATAAGGATCAAGGTAAATAACCTTGAAGATACTTACATGATCGACCTGCTGTACAAAGCTGCTAAAGCAGGTGTGGATGTACACCTGTTGGTAAGAGGTATTTGTTGCATCGTTCCGGGTAGAGAAAATTTGAGTGAGACCATCCGGGTCAAGCGAATTATTGACAGGTTTTTGGAACATAGCAGGATATTCATTTTTGGAACAGGCGACGATACAAAAATTTACATCGGTTCTGCTGACTGGATGACAAGAAACCTGCAACACCGCATCGAAGTTTGTATACCAATACCGGATAGTATATTAAAAGATGATCTTATTAATTATTTCGGAATACAATGGAGTGATACGGTAAAAGCCGTGTCACTTGACGAGGAGCTGCGATCGTTTAAAACGAACGATCTGGAACAGGCGGGACAGCCTGGCCCACAGGAGAAAATATACAGGTATCTAAAAAGTCGCTCATGAGCTGGTTACAAAACACGTTGCAGCTTTCATCGCGGGTAGCGAGATATCGCCTTCGGCGAATTGTTGTAATAAGTGTTGCCTGGACAGTGATTGATCTTATTCTCTATTACCGGAATATTACCTCCGGGACCAATATTGACTATGCATATCATGAAACTACCTTTTGGGCTTATGTTCTCCGGTTTAGTTTTACGTTGATCGTAAGCTTTATTATATCAGGATTGATGTTGCGTGGGCTAAAACATGTGTTCAGAAATTTCTCATTGCTGGCAGGGTGGCTGATCAAAGGAACCATTTTATTGATTATTACTTTTGCAGCCACCATACTTCTTTTTTTTCTCCATTACATGCTTATTAAAGGCCTCAGTTACCAGGAAACAACCACACAGTTTCTCGATTATTTTTTTTATACCCGGCTGATGACTGAGAGCCTCTTATTTTGGCTGGTAATGCTGATGTCGGCATTGATCCTTGTAGAGATCGATCAGAAATATTCGCCGGGAGTTTTTTGGGAAATAGTAACAGGTAAATATTTAAAACCAAGAAATGAAAAAAGAATAATCATGTTTCTTGACCTCAAAGATTCTACTCCTATCTCCGAAATGCTGGGTCATGAAAAATATTTTCTTTTCATCAGAGATTTCATTTACTATATTTCAAATGCTGTACTGCAATATAACGGTATGATATATCAGTATGTAGGTGATGAAATGGTGGTGACCTGGCCTTACAGGAAAAGAAACATTTTGCAATCCGTCAATGCAGTCATCGAATCAAGAAAGGCCATTCAGCGCAAATCGAATTATTTTAAAAGGAAGTATGGAGTAATCCCGGAGTTCAGAGTGGGGCTTCACGCCGGAGATGTGACCATTGGCGAAATCGGCGTCATAAAAAAAGATATTGCAATCAGTGGCGAAGCCATGAATATCGCCGCCCGTATCCGTAGTGCCTGTAATGATCTCAATCATAAATTCCTTGTTTCCAAAGAATATTTTGATACGGGCATTTTGAAATCATGGCAGGGAGAGGATTTAGGGGAAATTTCACTCAAAGGTGTGGACGAATCTGTGCAATTATATGCCCTTAAAATCTAAGGTATCATTGTTGCATAAGTAATAATGAACGGTTGTGATGCTGGGCAATTTTAGGCTGGCCACTTCGTTCAATTATTTACTTTTTTTATGGGGAAACTGGTTTATTTTAAGGCTAAAGACACAATTTGTATTATAATCTTCGTGTTAGGGCTGCAAAATGTGCTGAAATCCCAAACATTTATCGTAACAGATTCACCAGCTGTGAAAGGGACTACGGTTGCTGTTCCCGGCAAAGAGTATAAACGATCAGGTTTTCACAACTTTTTTTGGGGAAGTCATTATCGAAAAGAGTGGAGCACACCCATCCGTGTGGAAAATTTTTACCTCGACACGGCCCGGGGCGGGTTAGTTCCGGTTAAAGAAGGAGGTGGGAGGCAATCAAAATCGTTACGCTTAAAAGATAAAAATGATAAGGAGTATGTACTTCGCAGTGTCAACAAAGATTTTGGAAGAGGCTTGCCTGACAACCTGCAGGGTACTTTAATCAGCCATATTGCAAAAGACCAGGTTTCATTTGGTCATCCGTATGCGGCCTACACTATTACACCAATGATAGAGGCAGCCGGTATTTACCACACAATACCCGATATTGTTTTTGTACCAAGACAAAATTCGCTGGGTGAATTCAATGACGGGTTTGGCGACCAACTGTATCTGTTCGAGGAAAGGCCGGATGAGAACCAGCAGGATGCTCCCAATTTTGGCAACGCCAAAAATGTGATAGGAAGTGAAAAGCTAATGGAAAAAATTTATGGTGATAACGACAATCATGTTGACCAGGTGGCATTTGTAAGAGCAAGACTCTTTGATATATTTATCGGTGATTGGGGCCGGCATCCGGATAACTGGCGATGGGCCGAATTTGAAAAAGAGAAACAAATCATTTATAAACCTGTACCCCGGGACAGGGACCAGGCTTATACAAAAATCGATGGGCTTATTCCCGATATGGCGGGTTTAATACCCAAGTTTCGTCATGTGCAGGGATTCGGGCATTCCATTAGGAATATAGGAGCATGGAATTTTCCCGGGCGGCCATTAGACAAACTTTTTTTAAACGAGTTGAAAAGAGAAACCTGGATCGAACAGGCAAAGTATTTACAACAGGTGCTGACCGATCAATTGATTGAAAACAGTATTCGCCTGATGCCACCGGAATTATTTGCCATCTCTGGCTGGGAAATAATTGGCAAGTTAAAGTCCAGGAGAGATGACCTGGAAAAATATGCGAACGATTATTATGATTATCTCGCAAAAAAAGTAACGATTAATGGATCAGATAAAACAGAGTTTATTCAAATCAATGCCCTGCCGGGTAATGATGTTGCAGTAGATGTGTTTAAGATAAACAAAGAAGGTGAAAAAGCTGAACAACCTTATTATTCCCGCACTTTCAATTCCAGGGAAACAAAAGAAATAAGAATTTACAGTTTAAAAAAGGAAGACATCATCCAGGTAACAGGAAGCGAAAAAAGCCAGGTAAAAGTAAGAGTGATCGATCCGGAAGGCAATGACTCTATCATAAAACCTGTTGACGATGGATACGGTGTAAAATTTTATCGCGGTAAAAAATATGAATACGATACCGCATGGCGGAAAAAAATGGATATTTCCCTACTTCCTTTTGTTACGCCGATACCTTACCGCGTTTTCAACGAAGATCCGCTTGACCTGTTTCCAAGAACTGGTATAAAGGTTAGCGCAGGCTTTACATATATTCCTAAGCCATGGAAAAAACCGGAATACCAAACCAGTCATTCCATCAATGCATTGTATGGCTTTATGCGTACCGCATTTAATATGGCTTATGTAGGTCGATTCGGAAGAGCGTTTGGAAAATCGGACATGCTGGTAAAGCTAAGGTTGGATGAGCCGGCCGTTGAGAACTATTTCGGTACCGGCAACAATACCATCATCGCTAATAAAACAAGAAATTATTACCGGACATTTAGCCAACGGGTATATGGTGCTATCGGCCTTGAAAGAAATTTTGAACGCATACATCATGCGGAAGTTTCACTGGTATATCAATCGATAAAGTATGACAAAACTGCTACCCGCTATATCGGCGAACATGACTTTATTGATCCATCTATTTTTACCCGCAAGCAATTCGCAGGAGTGGAAGCAGTTTATAACTATGATCAAACCAATGGCTCTGTTTATCCTACTCATGGTGTGGTGCTAAACGTAGCCGGGGGATTTCTTCGCAACCTTAGCGATACAGGATCTGCTTTTGCTAAAATAAACTCCTGGGCAGTAGCATTTTTACCGCTGAGTAAGAAATTTACCGTGGCGCTGAGAGCGGGCGGTGGAACCGTGTTTGGTGATCCTGATTTTTATCATTTAAACAGGATCGGCGGACAGACAGAAGTGAGAGGCTACCTGCGGGAACGTTTTTATGGAAAGGGAATAGCTTATAATAATGTGGAACTAAGATGGCTGACAGGCGTCAAAAATTTTTTCTACAGTGGCAGTTTGGGTCTGTTTGGATTTCATGATATAGGCAGAGTATGGATGCCGGGAGAAAAATCTAATCAATGGCACAATGGCTATGGCGCCGGTATTATCATCATGCCGCTTGACAGGGTTGCACTATGCGGCAGTTATGGTTTTACAAGAGAGGGCAACAATATTCACGTGAGAGCAGAGATCAATTTCAGGTAAGAAGAAATGCCCGCTGATTAGCGGGCATTTCTTCTTACATATTCATTATTATTTATGCTTCACTTCGCCGGTTTCACCATCCACTTTTGTCTTTGAGTCACCCTCCTTGATCTTTAAATCACCATCTTTTTCCATTTTCTCTTTATAGTCGCCTTCTTTTATTTTGTATTCGCCATCTTTGTCCACTTTCACTTCCGCATAGGTGTATTTACCGTCAGCTTCTATCACATGCCCATTGATCACCTGGCCTGTTGATCCGAGTATAGTATCATTTGTTTCCTTATTCACATAAATGTAAACGGGTTCCTTTGTTTCAGCATCTACCAGGCGCCCGGTTTTCTCATCTTTTACCAAGTCCACTGACTTCCCTGTGTTTAAATCATAATAGGCAGATTTTGTTTGATCCTTACAACTACTTAAAGCTATCAAGGCTACGGTTGAGACTAAGAGTGTTTTTTTCATTGGTTTAATTTTTTAGTTTTTACAAAAATTGACATTGGTGTGAACTGTCAACCACTAAGAATTTATAAATGAATACGAAGTATTCTATCCCTGTTATTTCAATTGATGTGCCAACGAAGCATTCATTATAGATGATTATAAGCCCGGCGAATACAAAAAGAAGATCTGGTTATATGTAGAAATTATTCCCGGAAGGAGGGTTTGCATTGGGGGGTAGAGGAGAATTATGTATTTATTTGGCTATCTATTCATTAAAATTACCCTAAGCTGTTTTTTTACTTCTGTTTTAGGTGCTGATCTGTTAAAATCATATATCTTTTCAGTTTAATGAAACGCCAAACATTGTCCAACATATGAACCAAAACAAAAAGTATCTTTTCCCTTTTATCCTGGTAACGAGCTTGTTTTTCTTCTGGGGTTTTGTTCACAATCTTGATCCCATACTAATTCCACACCTTAGACGGGCTTTTAGTTTAAATACCTTACAGGCATCGCTTGTAGATTCAGCAGTTTTTATCGCTTATTTTTTAATGGCTATTCCCGCGGGGCTCATTATGAAAAAATATGGCTATAAAACGGGTATTCTCATCGGCCTGGCTTTTTTTGCTGTTGGCTGTTTCTTATTCGTTCCCGCAGCTAATACAATGAAGTATGCTTTTTTCCTCGGAGCCTTATTTATAGTTGCATGCGGTTTAACCATTTTGGAGACGGCTGCTAACCCCTATGCAACCATTTTGGGTCCCCCCGAAACTTCTACCCAGCGATTGAATTTCGCCCAATCTTTTAATGGGCTGGCCGCTTTCCTGGCGCCAATTGCAGGCGGGCATTTCATACTTGCCGATAATCCATTAAGCGACGCTGAGATGACTGCCATGACAGAACAGGCCCGTAATACTTATTTGCTGGCGGAAACATCAACGGTAAAGCTTCCCTACATCATCCTGGGAGTAGCCATATTGGTGGTAGCGGCAATTTTTTATTTTACCAGACTGCCTGATATAAAAGAGGCAGATGAAAAAGAGAAAGAAGGTTTTTTTCATGCTTTCAGGCACAAACACCTGACATGGGCGGTTATCGCTCAGTTTTTTTATGTGGGAGCGCAGGTTTGTATACTTAGCTTTCTTATTTTATTCGCCACCAAAGCGGCTGGTGTAAATGAAAAAGAAGCCTCCTACTATTCCGGTGCAGCCGGCCTGGCATTTATGGTCGGACGATTTGCTGGGACCTTCCTGATGAAATTTATTGAGCCACCTAAATTGCTGGCGATCTATTCCGTCATTTGTATGTTGCTGTCTCTGGTTACAATTTTCGGTTCGGGAATAATAACATTGTATGCTGTCATTGGTATTTCATTTTTTATGTCGATTATGTTCCCGACCATTTTTGCATTGGGGATACAGGACCTGGGAGCAGATACCAAATCGGGATCAAGTCTCATCATAATGGCCATCGTAGGAGGCGCAGCCTTACCGCCGCTACTTGGATTTATCGCCGACAAGACTCATAACATCCAATACGGTTACGTTGTGCCATTGATTTGTTTTGCAGTAGTGTTATTCTTTGGGCTCAAAGGATATAAACATAGTGAAAAAGCCGTTGAGGTTTTATATTAGTTTAAACGAATAAATAGGATTATGCAATGAGTGGCGGGCAGGTTCATCACATTAGGCAATAAAAAATAAACAAATGAAACGTTATTGTTTAGCCCTTGATTTGGTCAATGATGAAAAACTCATTGCGGAATATGAAAAATACCATGAGAATGTGTGGCCGGAAATCAAAAAAAGTATTAATGATGCCGGCATTGTCCAAATGGAAATTTATCGCTTCACAAACCGGTTGTTTATGATCGTTGAGGCGACAGATGAATTTAATTTTGCTAATAAAGGAGCGGCGGATGCGGCTAACCCAAAGGTGCAGGAGTGGGAAGCGCTGATGTGGAAATACCAGCAAGCCATACCCGGCACTAAACCCGGTGAAAAATGGGTTTTGATGAACAAAATTTTTGACCTGGCAGTCAACTAAATGAACTCAGATTATGTTTGATTTAAAGAATAAAACAGCCATTGTTACCGGAGGCGGTAGTGGTATCGGAAGAGCGATAGCTAAATTATTTGCGAAGCAGGGAGCAAAAGTTTTTATCCTTGACTACGACGAGGCGGGTGCTAATAATGTGATTGGAGAAATTAGCGCAATAGCAGGAGCTGCCCACGCCTTTAAGTGCGATGTGAGTGATCAACAACAGGTAAAGGATATTATAGCCACAATACATGCTGAAACAAACAGCATAGACATTCTTGTCAACAATGCCGGTGTTGCACATGTGGGTAATGTAGAAAACACCAGCGAGCAGGACATCACCCGGCTTTTCAGTATCAATGTAAAGGGAGTGTATAATCTTTTACATTCCACCGTGCCGTTGATGAAAGAAAAAGGTGGTGCTATTGTTAACCTTGCGTCGGTTGCATCGGCGGTAGGCATTCCTGATAGGTTTGCTTATTCGATGACAAAAGGAGCTGTTGTTGGAATGACCCTGTCAACAGCGAAAGATTATATCAATTACAAAATCCGGTGCAATTGCATTTCACCTGCCCGTGTGCATACACCGTTTGTGGATGGTTTTTTGGCAAAAAATTATCCGGGAAAAGAACAAGAGATGTTTGATAAGTTGTCTAAAACACAGCCCATAGGCCGAATGGCAAACCCGGATGAGATTGCTTATCTCGTTTTGTATTTGTGCAGTGATGAAGCATCGTTCATTACGGGCTGTGATTACCCGATTGATGGCGGATTTATAAAATTGAATAACTAAAGCCCCCCAACCCCCTCCCAGGGGAGGGGCTTTGCAAGGCACAGACCCGGATAGTTGATTGGTAGTTTTGAAATGAAAGAGTTGTTTAAAAAAATAATTGAGTTAAACTGTATTAATTAAACTTTAAAAATAAAAAAAGATTTTCCGCCAAGCCTGGGCTGTGTACAGCAAGTCCTCTATAGGAGGGGATTTAGGGGAGGCTGAAGGTCGGGAGGGGGCATATGAAACTAATAAGATTTGGCGAAGCCGGCAATGAAAAACCAGGTGTGTGCATTAATGATGAACATTTCGATGTGTCGGGTTTTATACAGGACTATGATGAACGTTTTTTTGCCAATGGCGGACTTCCGCACCTGGCGTGGATGGTAGAGCAGAACAAAAACATTTTGCGAAAAGTGCCGTCAAATATCAGGTTGGGTTCGCCGGTAGCAAGACCGTCCAAGATTGTTTGTATCGGCTTAAACTATGCAGATCATGCAAATGAAACCGGAGCTGCTATTCCGCCGGAGCCGGTCATTTTTATGAAGTCAACCACATCACTGACAGGGCCTTTTGACAATATTGTTATTCCAAGAAATTCAGCAAAAACCGACTGGGAAGTTGAACTGGCAATTGTTATCAGTAAAAAAGCGAGTTATGTTGATGAGTCGGAAGCCATGGACTATGTAGCCGGCTACTGCCTGCATAATGATGTAAGCGAAAGAGAATTTCAGCTGGAAAGAAATGGTACATGGGATAAGGGGAAAGGTTGTGACACATTTGCGCCGTTGGGCCCCTGGTTGGTAACAAAAGATGAAGTTGAAAATGTAGATGCGCTGAAGCTTTGGTTGAAAGTAAATGATAAAATGATGCAGGATGGAACCACGGCCAATTTCATTTTTAAAATTCCTTTCGTGGTATCCTATATCAGCCGGTTTATGACGTTGTTGCCCGGCGATGTTATCTCCACCGGAACACCGGCAGGTGTCGGCTTAGGATTTAATCCACAGATCTACCTGAAACCCGGTGATGTGGTAGAACTCGGGATTGACGGATTAGGAACATCGAAACAAACCTGTATAGCCTATACCCCCAACCCCTAAACGGGAGTTAAGAAACTTTACTCTTGTTTGGAAATTTGTATAAAGCTCCTGTCAAATAAGCTTCGGAATGTCACAACGAATATTATATAGCGCTTTGAGTATTGATGAAAGTAGCGGGGATTTTGAAAGCCCTCCACCGGTAGGCGGAGATGGGGGTGTCATTATCGATACCCATGTGCATTTTTGGAAATACGATAAGGTAAGGGACACCTGGATGGACAATACAAAAACACTGCAGCAGGATTACCTGCCGGAAACGATAGCCGGTACCCTGAACCGGAATGGAGTCAATGGATGCGTTGCTGTGCAGGCCGATCAATCTGAGCTGGAAACACATTTTTTGGTTGAGCTGGCCAAAACACACCCGCTCATTAAAGGTGTGGTGGGATGGGTAGATCTGCAAAATGAAAAGGTTGAAGAAAGGCTGCAGTATTTTTCTCAGTATAAAAGCATTAAAGGCTGGAGACATATAGTGCAGGGGGAACCTGATGATTTTTTATTAAGGCCTGCTTTTCAAAAAGGAGTAAAAGCTCTGCAACCTTACAATTACACGTATGATGTATTGATCTATCCACGCCAATTGAAAGCAGCGGTCGAATTTGTAGAAAAATTTCCCGATCAGAAACTGGTCATCGATCATTGCGCTAAACCAGAAATAGCGAGCAAAAAAATAGACGAATGGGCAGCCTTGATGAAAGAGATAGCGGGCAACCAGCATGTTTATTGCAAATTGTCGGGATTATTTACGGAGGCCAAATGGAAGCAGTGGAGCCCGGGAGATTTTTATCCTTATCTCGACACAGTGTTTGATTGTTTTGGAGTTGACAGGTTAATGTTTGGAAGCGATTGGCCGGTGATGTTGCTTTCGGGCATGTATGTCCAATGGAAAAGCTTATTGCTAAAATATATGGAAGATTATAAGTCTGAAGACAAGGAAAAAGTATTTGGTGGAAATGCTTCCTGGTTCTATAATGTATGAGTTTTAAAATACTACGGGTACACGGATTTTATTTACACATCTGTAAAGTAAACTAGAAATAAAGCGGATGGTTTTTTTGAAAATAGTTGCGGATTCACAAACATTTTTCCGTGAATCCGTGGCAAAAAAATAAAATATGGATTTGCAAATAAAAGACAAGATCATTATTGTCACAGGTGGCGCCAAGGGCATTGGTGAAGGCATTGTAAAGGCATTGGCGAAAGAAGGAGCCATTCCTGTTATTATCGGGCGCAGTGAAAAAGATAACCTGGATGCTATAGACCGTATTGTAGAAGAAGGTGGAGTGGCGTACGAGGTCACTGCCGAACTTTCCATTCCGCAGGAATGTGAAAAGGCCGTGCAGGAAGTCATAAGGCAATTTGGAAGGATTGATGGAGTGGTAAACAATGCAGGGGTAAATGACGGAGTAGGATTGGAGAATGGCAACTACGACAGATTTATGCAAAGCCTTCATAGCAATCTTGTTCATTACTACCTGGTAGTGCATCATGCTTTGCCGGAATTAAAAAAATCAAAAGGCTCAATTGTCAATATTAGTTCGAAGACTGCAGAAACAGGACAGGGTAATACCTCGGCCTATGCGGCTGCTAATGGAGGACGGAATGCATTGACAAGAGAGTGGGCTGTTGAACTATTAAAATACGGCATTCGTGTGAATGCAGTAGTTGTAGCGGAGTGCTACACACCACTGTATGATAAATGGATCAAAACATTGCCCAACCCTGAAGAAAAATTAAGAGAGATCACTTCTAAAATCCCCCTGGAAAACAGGATGACAACGGCTGAAGAGATTGCCAACATGGTGGCTTTTCTTTTAAGTGAACGGTCAAGCCATACTACCGGCCAGATCATTCATGTTGACGGTGGCTATGTACATCTTGACAGGGCTTTGGCCAACAGTTAGTAGTGAACGTTGCGTGATAAAGTCAAGTACATACAAAAATATTTTTTGATGAAACCAAGAGTTTTAAAAATTCATCCCGACGACAATGTGCTGGTTGCCTTGCAAGACCTGGCAAAGGGCGAAAACATTTTATACGAAGGAGAAGAATATATTTTGCAGGAAGATATCGGCGCCAAACATAAATTTTTTATGCAGGATATGCATACTGGTGACAAGGTCATCATGTATGGCGTGTTGGTTGGAAAGATTCAATTCGATGTTGCAAAAGGAAGCCGCATGAATACGGACAACACCAAACATGCTGCTGATCCGTTTGCATATCGGTCTTTTCATTATCAATGGCAGGCGCCCGATGTTTCAAAATTTAAAGGCAGAACTTTCAACGGATATCATCGCAGCGATGGCAGGGTTGGAACAGCCAATTACTGGCTTTTTATCCCAACGGTTTTTTGCGAAAACAGGAACCTGGATGTAATACGTGAAGCCTTGCACAATGAGTTAGGCTATAATGTCACTGATAAATACAAGCAGTATTCGCATCATCTTTTGGAAGCTTATAAAAAGGGAGAGGATATCAATAGTGTGAACTTTAGCCCTACAGTAAGCAAACAGGACAGGGTTTTTAAAAATATTGATGGTATTAAATTTTTAAATCACCAGGGTGGTTGCGGCGGTACACGACAGGATGCGGCGGTGTTGAGCAACTTATTAGCAGCTTATGCTGATCATCCCAATGTAGCGGGTATTACTTTGCTGAGTTTGGGCTGTCAGCATTTACAGGTGAAGCAATTTTTGGAAGATGTAAAAAAGCGAAATCAAAATTTTGACAAACCGCTTTTAATTTTTGAACAACAGCAATCACAGAGCGAAGAGCAACTGATCGCAGATGCCATTCGTAAGACGTTTGCAGGGTTGATTGAAGCCAACAAGATGGAGCGAAAACCTGCAACACTGGATAAGCTGACGGTTGGTGTGAAATGCGGGGGTAGTGATGGCTTCAGTGGTATTTCGGCTAATCCTGCTGTTGGTTATTGCAGTGACCTTTTAGTAGCATTGGGTGGGAAGGTTTTGCTGGCTGAGTTTCCGGAATTGTGCGGGGCCGAACAAGACCTGATCGATAGGACCAAAGAAGAAGTGACGGCCCGGAAGTTCATGCATTTAATGGAAACATATAATGAAGCGGCGCACAAGGTCGGTTCTGGGTTTCATATGAATCCATCGCCGGGTAATATCAAAGATGGACTGATCACCGATGCCATTAAAAGTACAGGTGCTGCAAAAAAAGGAGGCACTTCCCCGGTTGAAGACGTACTGGATTATACGGAACCGGCTACAAAGCCAGGTCTCAGCCTTGTTTGTACACCAGGCAATGACGTGGAAGCTACGACGGGTAAAACAGCGGCCGGCGCAACGCTGATCTTATTCACAACAGGGTTAGGCACACCAACCGGCAATCCGATTTGTCCAACTATTAAAGTGGCGACGAATTCGTCGCTGGCAAAACGCATGGCCGATATCATCGATATCAATACAGGCCCCATCATTGAAGGAGAAAAAACCATCGAAGAAATGGGTGAAGATATTTTAGAATATTGTATTAAAGCCGCCAGTGGTGAAGTAACTCCCAAAGCGGTACTGCTAAACCAGGATGATTTTATACCGTGGAAACGGGGGGTGTCGTTGTAAAAGCCCCCCTGTCCCCCTAAAGGGGAACTTAGATCGGAGAGCTTTATAATATCTTGGAGTTAATTACTGAAAAAGAAAGGGATAATCGCAATGATTATCCCTTTAAGTTTATGAAATCTATTTTACATCAGCTAATCGTAAGAAATCGTCGAAAAGCAAGGGCTGTGGTCTGCAAGTCTCCCCTTTGGGGGGAGATTTAGAGGGGGCTATATCAGCTCCACACTCCTCTTCACAAACTCAGTCAGTTCTGCACCATTCAACATCCCTTGAGAAAGAAGAGCCAGGTCGAAAGCTTGTTTTGCCATCCTGTTTTGTTCGTCAGCATTTTCTGTTTGGGCAATGCGATTGATCAACGGGTGATTACCATTCACCGTTACTTTATAACTATCCGGCATTGATCCATAGAAACCCATACCACCGCCCATTTGCGCCATATCTTTCATCCGGCGCATAAATTCATCCATGGTTACGGTCACCGGCAATTCATTCGGGCTTAGGCTTTCAACTGACACCGACATACCTGGCTTTTGAATATTTTTTTCAAACACCGATTTTACGGCTGTTGTTTGTTCTTCCGTCAGGATAGAAGGAATGCTGTCGTCTTTTTTTATCAACGCATCGATAGTATCAGAATCGACTCGCTTGATCTGTGTTTTTTCCAGCTTGTGCTCAACCTGGCTGATGAAATGATTGTCAAGCGGAGAATTCATCAGCAATACATCATAGCTTTTTGCTTCAGCTGATTGAATAAAGGCATCCTGTTTTGCGGGATCGGTTGTGTACAGGTAAACAATATTTTCATCCTTATCGGTTTGCAATGGCTTTACCTTTTCTTTGTACTCATCCAGCGTATAATATTCCTTTTTGGTATTGGTGAGCAGGGCAAAGCTTTTTGCTTTATCATAGAATTTTTCTTCGGTGATCATGCCGTATTTCACAAACAACCCGATATCTTCCCATTTTTCTTCATACACTTTGCGGTCTTTTTTGAAAAGATCGGCGAGTTTATCCGCTACTTTTTTAGTGATATAGGTATTGATCTTTTTTACATTGGCGTCGGCCTGTAAAAAACTGCGTGATACATTCAAAGGAATATCCGGTGAGTCGATCACACCATGCAACAACATCAAAAACTCGGGGACAATATCTTTTACCTCATCTGTGATAAATACCTGGCGGGAGAACAATTTTATTTTGTTTGGCTTTAATTCTATTTCTTTTTTCACTTTTGGGAAGTAAAGCACACCAGTCAAATGAAAGGGATAGTCTACGTTCAAATGAATCCAGAATAACGGATCATCGGAGAAAGGGTAGAGCTCTTTATAAAAATCAAGATAATCCTCGTCTTTTAACTCCGATGGTGACTTGGTCCAGATAGGATGTGTGTTATTAATGATATTATCTACCTCAACCGATTTATATTTTGGTTTGCCTTCTGCATCTTCCCCATCAGGCTCCGAATTGGTTTTGGTACCAAACTTTATCGGTACGGGCAGGAATGAACAATATTTTTTCAAAATGCCTTCCAGCTTGTATTTATCCAAAAACTCTTCTGATTCGCTATTGATATGCAGAATGACGTCAGTACCCCGTTTGGTACGGCTTCCTTCACTCAATTCAAATTCGGTAGTGCCATCGCAAACCCAGCAGGCTGGCTCAGCTCCATCCTGGTATGATAGCGTTTGTATCTCCACTTTCTCTGCCACCATAAAAGCTGAATAAAAGCCCATCCCAAACTTACCGATGAGCTCATTGGCATCCTTTGCTTCTTTGAATTTTTCTACAAATTCTTCGGCGCCGGAAAAAGCGATCTGGTTGATATATTTTTTGATCTCATCGGCGGTCATGCCCAATCCATCATCACTGATGGTGATCGTCTTCTTTTCTTTGTCAAAAGCGATTTCCACCTGCAGATCACCCAATTCGCCTTTGTACTGGCCAAGGGATGAAAGCCTTTTTATTTTTTGCGATGCGTCAACAGCATTGGAAACCAGCTCACGAAGAAATATTTCGTGGTCCGAGTACAGGAATTTTTTAATGATAGGAAATATGTTCTCGGTATGAATCGAGATAGTGCCTTTTTCTTGTGTCATAACTGAAATGTTTTGAAAAATTCAGGTTGCCTTTAGCAAGTCCTGTTCCAATTGGAAGGTTTTGGACAAACTGGCAGCCCGGAAGCCCTTCGGCTATCAATAATGAAGGGCAAAATTAAGGTTATCCCTTTTCCCGGATCATTTTGCTGATATTCTCCATCATTTCTATCTGAACTTTTTGAATTTCAAGCAGACGTTTATTATGATACAGCAGCATATGATCGATTTTTTCGTGCAGTAACCGGATCTCCACTTCAGCTTTTAAATTCACCTTGTAATCATGCTCGGCCCGTTTACGGTCCTTGGCCTCCTGCCTGTTTTGGCTCATCATAATGATGGGTGCCTGGATAGCCGCGATACAGGATAAAATAAGGTTGAGTAGAATAAAGGGGTAGGGGTCAAAACCCCTGTTGCGAAACCACCAGATATTTACGGCAATCCATGTCAATAAAAAGCTGAAGAAAATAATAATGAAGGTCCAACTGCCGCCAAATGACGCAACCCGGTCGGCCAGTTTTTCACCTGCCGTCAATTTTTTATCTTTTTTTAATTGAAGACTGCTGGCCAGGATAGTTTTATGTCCGACAGCTTTAATTACTGAATTTTCTACCTCGGTTAACTCGCCTAGTTCTTCCAGCAGTAATTGCTCAATATATTTCCTGCGAAATTCATTCAGCTGGAGATCCGTCAAATTCGCCTTGTCTTCAACGCTTGCAGTCTGCTGCCGGAGATATTCATCGAAAGAATTGATAACGGAAGGTTTCATGATGCCAGGTTTAGCACATTAAGCGATTTGAGCTGCAATAAATTAAATAAAAAAACGGAGACCGGCTCCCGCATGCTTTACACATAAATTCTTTCGATGGCGTCTTTATATTTTTCAGAGATCACCTTTCGCTTCATGGATAGCTTGGGCGTCATTTCCCCGGTATCAATGCTCCATTCATTGGGCAGCAGTTCAAATTTTTTTATCTGCTCTACATGATTGAAGTATTTGTTGAAAGATTCAATGATGTCTTTATACAATGCTTGTATTTTTTCATTGCGCAGCAATTCTTCGTTGCTGGCATCCGGGATATTGTTATGGCGGGCCCATTCACGCAGGTTGGGGAAAGAAGGAATGATGAGCGCCCCTACAAATTTTCTTTCGGGCCCTACTACCATCACCTGCTCGATAAAAGGTGATTCTTTCAATTTATTTTCAATCGATAACGGGGCTACATATTTGCCACCGCTTGTTTTAAACAATTCTTTTTTGCGATCAGTTATTTTCAAATACTTCTCATTGACCAACATGCCAATGTCACCTGTATGAAACCAACCATCAGTTATTACTTCGGCAGTGAGGTCAGGCCGTTTGTAGTAACCCACCATAATATTAGGTCCTTTGCAAAGTATTTCTCCATCTTCCGCAATCTTTACTTCAACGCCATCAATCAAAGGGCCCGTGGTGCCAAACATCCTGTCTTTTTCCTGGAAGCGATTAACGGAAATTACGGGTGATGTTTCCGTAAGACCATAACCTTCCATGATCACAATTTTTGCAGCGGTAAAGATCCGGATCAGGCGAACCTGGCAAGCCGCTCCGCCGGTAATGACGCAGCGGATATTATTACCCAACGCTTCCCGCCATTTGCTAAAAATAAGTTTGTTGGCCAGTTTGAGTTGCATAGTATACCAAAAGCCCTGGTTGGCATTGATCTCAAATTTTTCAGCAAGGCCATGCGCCCAGAAAAATAATTTCTTTTTGACACCAGTCAGTTCATTCCCCTTCAGCATAATCTTGTCATACACTTTTTCCAGCAGGCGGGGAACGGTGGTGAACATATCGGGTTTCACTTCTTTCAGGTTGTCACCAATGGTTTCCAAACTTTCAGCATAGTAAATGGAAGTACCCCGGAACATATAGAGGTAGCTTACCATTTTTTCAAAAATGTGATTCAACGGCAAAAAACTTAACGCCTTCATATTTTCACCCGGCGGAAAGCAGGGCAGGCAGGCAAGGACATTGGATAAAATATTCCGGTGACTCAACATTACTCCCTTTGGCGTACCCGTGGTGCCGGATGTATATAGAATGGTAGCTACATCTTCATAAGCTATTTTTTCTGAAATGGATTTTATTTGCTCAATCAATTCGGGTGTGGCTTTGTCGGTTACTTCCTTCCAGTATTTTGCATTGGGAGCATGTTCAAACGTATAAATTTCCCGCAGGCTGGGAATGCGGCCTTTCAGGCTCAGTACTTTTAAAAAAAGGTCCTCATCATTGACAAAAGCAATTTTTACCTGTGCATCTTTTAAGATAAACTCCAGCTCATTCACATTGATTGTGGGATAAATCGGAACAAGGATAGCACCTATTTGCTGCACAGCCAGGTCAAGCATCAGCCATTCGGGCCGGTTTTTACAAAGTATAGCTACTTTATCACGACCTTCTACCGTCATATCATTGGCCGAAATACCCAGGCCTAGTAACCCGGCACTCAGGTTATTTACAATACCTGCTACTTCTTTGGTACCATATTTTTTCCATTGTCCGCTCTCTTTACCAGCGAGCATCACGTCCAGTGGCTGCCGCTCTAAATGCCAGGCGAGGCAATCAAATAATCTCCGGGGTTCGTTCATAATGCAATCATTAAAGGGTAATCAGTTTCCACAGTTAAAAACTGTTATTAAAATAAACAAATTAGTCAAAATATCATAAAAAGCCCCGATCTCAATAAGATCAGGGCTTTGTTCTATTAAGGAAGTGGTTAGTTTAAATGACAGCCGATAAATACTACTATTCACTCAATGTCGTTTACTTGAGGAAACCAGAATTGAAAATTGGGCATTAAAAATTGGATATTGAACATTTCTTTAGCACGAATAAATGTTCAATGCTCAACGCTCAATTTTCAATGTTCAATAAAAAGAACTTTAGTAAACGACATTGACTCACCATTCACTAATTCACCTGGTAATACTGTCCCGCAGGCATTTTGAAAATTCTGTTTCGCTGAAATTGGTTGAAAGCTTCGTATTGATCCGCATGTGTTTTAGACCAGGTATCATAGGTGGCCAGGTTTTCGGAAGCACCAAACAGCCATTGATTGTACGCTTCAAACATTCCTGCTTTCAATAACTGTTGCTGGTAATCAAAGAGACGGAGTGGAAATTTGGTCGCATTATTTTGGTACCAATCCAAAATAAACCGGGTGCGGATCATGGTCAGTGTTTCGGTAGTAATACCTTTATTGGCAAGCGATGACTGCTTACTCATGGTTTGTAAAAAAGCTTTGGCGAACTCACTTTTATTTTTTTCTTCACCTTTCATCAGGTCAGCTTCAGCAAACAGTTTCTCTTTATATGCTTTTAATATCAGTGCCTTCATCGCCAGTCCTCTTTCAGACAGGCTTTCCATGTTTACATATATCTCGCCATAGATCAGGCTCCACACTTTATCTTTTGTATAGAAGTAATACAGCGCAGCATTGTAATAATTGCCGCTGTAGGAGGGGTCAGCTTGTATACCTTTTTCCCATTGATTGATAGCGGAATAATCTTTAGCAGCAAAAAGTAACTCACCATATTCGCTATACAACGGCCCGCTTTTTGGAAATTTTTTCAATCCTTTCTTATAAACCTTATCACATTCTTTTACTTCTTCCAGCGCTTTGTACACATTGCCTGCTAATTGAAAGCAAACTACGTCAGCGTCATCACGGTCAACCAGTGTTTTCACCTTATCCAATGCTTTGCTATAATCTCTTTTGAGGTAATAGCTCATCACCAGGTCCTTCTGCAGCTCAAGATTGTTTTTATCCTGTTGCAATGCACGGCTCAAAACAATAATGGCATTGTCAAAATCGCCGGATCGCATAAATGTCTTTGCTGTTTCGTGTAATGTTTTCGCATCTTCCGTTTGTGCAAAAACAACTCCAGCTGAAAGTGAAAGAATAAATAGAAAAAGTACTTTCTTCATCTGTTATTATTTATAACTCAATCTGCAAAGTAAACAAATTGAAATAGTGATACAGCCGCCATTACAAGATTAACAATTTCGATTTCACCGGAACATTTCAAGAAGCAGTCTCTCCGTAAGTCCCTTTAGGGATTTAGGGTATGCGTCAATAACCCATCCCTCAATTTCGGTTCAAACCAGGTGCTCTTGGGCGGCATTACATTTCCACTGTCTGCGATGTCAAACAACTGCTGGATCGTAACGGGATAAAGACTGAATGCAATTCTCATTTCACCGCTGTCTACTCTTTTTTCCAATTCTTTTAAGCCTCTTATTCCACCCACAAAATCAATCCGCTTATCGGTTCGCTGGTCTTTTATGTCCAGTAGTTTATCTAAAATATTATTAGATAAAATAGTTACATCCAATACGCCAATAGGATCTTCTGAATAAGTGTCTTTGCGGGAGGTAAGGATGTACCACTGTTTATCCAAATACATGCCGAACTCGTGTAGCTGGCCCGGCTTTACAGCTTCAGCACTTTGCGTAATGGTGAAATCATCCTGCAAGGCGCTAATAAAATCATCTGCATCCATGCCATTCAGGTCTTTTATCAAACGGTTGTAGTCTAAAATGGCCAACTCACTGGCAGGAAAGATGGTGGTCAAAAAATATTTCGCCGCTTCATTTCCCGGCAAGGCTGTACTTACTTTAGCGGCAGAAGCGGCACGATGGTGCCCGTCAGCTATGTATGTAGCTGGCACTTTCTCCGCAAATAAACGGGTGATCTCGTCAACCTTAGCCACATCATCAATTATCCAAACGCTGTGACGAATTCCATCTGTTGCTGTAAAATCATAGACAGGCTGCTTAGAATTTTTCCAGTTATAAATAATCGTGTCAATTTCATGCACATTGTTATAGGCAAGGAAAACATTACCGGTTTGTGCACCGATCGTTTTCATATGATCGATCCGGTCCTTTTCTTTTTCAGGACGGGTAAACTCATGCTTTTTGATCACATCATTGAAATAATCATCAACAGACGACACGCATACCAAACCAGTTTGGCTGCGGCCATTCATGATCAACTGATAGATATAATAACAAGGCTTTTCTTCGCTAAAAACAATTCCCTTTTGTTGAAACTGCTTCAGGTTTTCCTTTGCTTTATCATATACCGCCTGGCTATGCAGGTCTGTACCATCGGGCAGATCAATTTCGGCTTTTGTAATATGTAAAAAAGAAACCGGGTTTCCATTCGCTTCTTCTTTTGCTTCTGCGCTGTTCAATACATCATAAGGGCGGGACGCCAGTTTTTCGGCGATGTCTTGTTTGGGTCGTAGTGCCTTGAACGGTTTTATCTGTGCCATTTAGTTTTAAGTATCTTTTTAAATGTTATCCTTTCCTGTTTGCAAAATCTTTCATTAAATCGGTAACTGCAATTACGCTATCAATCGTTAACGCATTGTACATGGATACACGGAAACCCCCGACACTGCGATGGCCTTTTACGCCGTACATGCCTTCTTTTTTGCAGAGATCCAAAAATTCTTTTTCCAATGCCGCATCGCCCATAATAAATACAGCATTCATTTTACTCCTGTCTTCTTTGGCAACCGGCCCCTTGAAAAGCGGTAAGCTATCCAATGTATCGTAAAACAGTTTTGCTTTTGCATCATTTAATTTTTCAATGGCGGCTACTCCGCCCATGTTTTTCAACCAACGCAGGGTTAGCATTGCTACATATACTGCAAACACAGGTGGTGTATTCAACATGCTGGCTTCTTTGATATGATTGCGGTAATCCAGTATCGAAGGAATTTTGCGGTCCACTTTTCCCAGGATGTTTTTATTCACTACTACCAGGTTAACCCCAGCGGCGCCCATATTTTTTTGCGCACCGGCATAGATCAGATCAAACTTATTGAAATCAAGCTGGCGGCTAAGTATATCGCTGCTCATATCGGCCACCAATGGTATTCCCCGGTCATAGGGAATGTTATGCCACTGTGTTCCGGCAATTGTTTCGTTGGTAGTAATATGCAGATAGCTGGCGGTTTGCGCAACCGTCAGATTTTTTGGGATAGTAGTGTAGTTAGTGTCTTTGGATGAACCACCAATCTCTACATGACCAAACAATTTCGCTTCTTTGATGGCTTTGCCCGCCCATGTTCCTGTTTCCGTGTATACAGCAATATCATTTTCATTCAGCAGGTTCATGGGTATTTGCATGAACTGCGTCGTGGCTCCGCCATGCAGAAACAAGACCTCATGATCCGAATCCAGTTGCATCAATTCTCTTACTAAAGACCTTGCTTCCTCCATCACCGCTTCAAACAGGGGAGTACGGTGACCAATTTCTAAAATGGAGAGACCGCTATTATTAAAATCAAGAATCGAACGGCTGGCTTCTTCAAACACTTCTTTGGGAAGAACAGATGGCCCGGCATTGAAATTATGGATACCTCCGACCCCTCGCAAGGGCGCATTAGCAACACTCATCATTGAATAAAATTTAGAAGTGCAAATGTAGGAATATGCGGCCAGTATACTGGCGCTAAACTCCCTTTTAGGGGTTGGGGGTTTCATGTTCCCTGACCTTTAAGGAACTGTTTTTCCATGCATTATTCAGGCTTTCAAATTCCTTGAGTTCAGCTTCAGAAAAACTTTTGTTAGTTAGTTTGGTGAGATCGGGCTGACCGGCATTCACCCATGCTGTGTACCAAAAGGATGCAACAGCAAAAATGGATTGGCGCATTCGTCGTTCCACCATGCCTTTGAGCTTATCATTGTAAGCTTTGGCATACGAAGAAGAATATTGACGAATGATTTGCCCGTTGCGGTCTTCAAAAGCATATCGCTGATCTGCGGGAACGGCGAGTGACAGCTCTTTTTCAAATTTTAAAACGGTGTCCGCAGCAGCCGCACTTTCCAGCACCCTGGCCCAAATAAAATCAGCAGGATTTTTTATGTATTCTGCATTGCCAATGAAAAAATCCCAATCTTTTTCGGCCATCAGTTCGGGTATCCGGCTTTCCCAAAAACCATGAATACCCTTTTGATCAGTATATTGACCATTGTGATTGCTGCTGGCGTGCAGCGGCACATGCGAATCGGCAATATAATGTCCGATCTCGGCTGACAGCTTTAAGATCTTTGCCTGGTTTTTTTCTTTAAAAGCATCGGTGAGGCGATACAGCATGGTTTGCAACCACCAGGGTACAATGCCATGCATATTCAGTGTGTCTTCGGAATATTTAGCAACCGCTTCGCTCCATTTACGGGGCAGTGAATCATAAGGATAAACGCCATAACGGTCAATATCGATATAATGCCGGGGTCCTTCTTCCGGTATGGCATATCTCCTTTTATCAGGATCAACAGCATGTTCTTCCAAAAAACTGATATAGGGCTTGTAAAGAATCATCATTTCCGGCGGTAAAAGGAATACTGCATACTGGTTGATTTTTCGATGGGCATAAAAACCCCAGCAAAAGCTTTTGTGAGCAATCAATAAAATAAAAGTCAGCGCAACAATTTTTTTCATTGCAAACTCTTGATGTGTAATCCTTATGCTTTTCTTTAAGATTGAACTCTTTCGGCATCCAGATCAACGACACCACCCGTGACGGCGTATTTCATCGCTTCACCCGAAGTGATAGTATCGATCTTCCGGACTTTTTCTTTTGGTAAGATATATAATTGTCCCGCAAAATTGTAGGCCTGCGGAACGTAAACGGCTACTTTATCGGCACCCATTTCAAATTTTTGCATTTCCTCATCGGTTAAAAAACCAATGATCCATACATCGGTAGAAAAAACATTGGCCAGCACCGCCTTACTAAATCGCTTTTTATCACCGGCAAAGGCTTCAAAAAAATCTTTGGTAGAAGAATAAATAAACTTAATGACTGGGGTTCGTTCCATCCACTGATCGAAAAAACTGATAAAACTGCCCATCAAAAAATTGGAGCTGATCCATCCCACCAATATGATGAAGACAACGATTATGACAAATCCTAAACCGGGGATATTCAGATAAGGTCTTAAGATGCTATCCACTTTATCAAATAACCAATACAACGCATAAGCGGTGATGGCGATTGGCGCAAGAATAATAATACCCTGTATAAAAAAACCGAAAATTTTTTTGACTCGTGAACGGCCTGCAGTGCCGGACCCTTGACTCATAGACAGTGAGTTTTGTGACAAAGATAGTGAAACGCCTATGTTAGTCTTTAACGCACAGGTACGTTTAGAGGCGTTCCATCTGACCTAATTAGGGTTTGCTGATTTTGTATCAAAGCCTTGCCCATGTTGAAGTTTGGTTAATTTAGATTAACCAAAGTGCAAGGAAAAATGGCAAAAGCGAAAAAAAACCGTGCATCTAAAACTAGATATGT
>NZ_JARKNA010000027.1 GCF_029360765.1 Terrimonas pollutisoli
AAATAAAGGCGTTGTTTTTAAGAAAAATACATGCAGTGACCTTTAAGGGGTTCCTGCTAAAACTGGTGATGTTTATTCTGGCTTTTACCCTGAATAAGCTCACCCTTTAACTAGCAACTTGAATTAAATAGTGCAAAATGATCGTGGATATAAACGAATACAAAAAAGAATAAACTGGTAGTGAAAACATCAAGAAGCCTTTCAGCAATACCTACATTGAGATTAGCGATCGATTCAGCATATTGAAACAAATTTTTTCCCCTGCGCTTTGAATAATAATACTCCAACCCGATGAAAAATAAAAACATTGGAATTGCTAATCTGAGCAAATTTAGTTTCATACCTTAAGTTTGGTAGTCTACTAATTTTATAGACTAACAAACATAGGCTTTTAAAAGATGAGTACCAAACTTTGCCGGCCAAAAAGACCGTTAATGTTGTTCAACGGATTGAGCCACTCCTCCGAAGAAATTTTGGAGATCAGTGAACATGCCTTTGAATACAGGAACCACTGACGCAAAACCATCAATCACTTTTGGTCCCAACGGGTGAATATAGGGGTAACTTACAGAATTGGCGGTAGTGGCTGGTTGTAACAGGTTGATCGGCCCGGCATAAAAAAGGACTACGCTAAAAACAAGAACGTAAATAGCAATGTATAATAATATTCCTCCGAGCCTGTTCACCCAGCCCAGCATAGAAATTTCAACTGTTTTTTGAATAAGGTTTGCACCAAGCCGGATCAATAATACGACCAATATAAAAACTACCGCAAAAGAAATGACAGGCAGCCATGCATCAGAAACTTTTAGGGCTGTACCAATATAACCGGCTGCCACAGTAGAAAGTTTCATGGCTGCGGCCAGTCCAATAACGACAGCAATAAAAGAAAAAACGCCTACTATCAAACCCCTTTGATAGCCTTTTATTATTGCCAATGCTAAAACAACAATTAAAAGGATGTCAATAAACATGCTGTGGGTTTACCTGCATAACGTGAAGGCGGATAGATTTAGTTCTTCCAGATCTATAAAAAAATATTAAACTTAATATGGGCTCTTATTTAGTCAAAAGCTCTTTTACCAGGGCTGAAATAGTTTTCCCATCAGCCTTTCCGGCAAATTGCTTGCTTGCTATTCCCATCACTTTGCCAAGGTCAGCCGGTGAACTGGCGCCGGTTTCAGCAATGATCTTACTTAAGGCCTCTTTTAATTCCTCCGCCGAAAGTTGCTTTGGCAAAAATTTTTCAATTATCTCTATTTCTTCTTTTTCCTTTTGAGCCAGTTCCGGACGGTTTTGTTTTTCAAAAATCTCCAGCGAATCTTTACGTTGCTTCACCAATTTCTGCAAGAGCTTTATTTCATCTTCTTCCTTCAATTCACCGCCGGCGCCTTCAGAAGTTTTAGCAAGAAGTATAGCGGCTTTGATTGCACGAAGGCTCCGCAATGCAGCTTCGTCTTTTGCAAGCATTGCTGCTTTCAGTTCAGCCATAATTTTTTGTTCGAGAGCCATATAAAAAAGTTTATAGTTTATTGTTTGCGGTTTATAATTGATATAACCTGTAGTTACAATTTATACTTCATACCGCTGATTTCCGACATCCGGCTTCTGATCTCTTCTAGGCTTTATTTTCTTTCATTTGCTTTTCACGGAATTTCTGGTAAAAATCCTGCGCAAACTTTTTCATTTCGCCTACCATTTCTTTGTGATTGGTCGCTCTGCCGTAAGTATCCGCCATTGTCATCATGGTCTGGTAAAAAAAATCGGCCATTTCATCCACCATCATATCTTTTGTCCAAAGATCGATTCGTAGCGCTGTTTTTTCCGCTCCATCCCAAAAAGACAGCATCATGGCTTTTGCTTTCTGCTCATTATCAACAGTTGTATCAGAAGCATTCCAGGTAATAGCATCGGGAATCCGGTTCTCGTCAGTGTGCACATTAATATTAATACTAGACAAATTCATAAGTGTTTCTAAAATTAAAGGGGGCAAAGGTAATTAAATCATTCCATGGCTTTCAGAATGCCTTGCCAAAAAAGCGTCACGGCTCTTTGCTGGTCATTGACAGCAGCAATCCTTTTACCTTTTTCAATAAGCTGGTTGCGCAATGCTTCATCTTTATATAATAGCATCATCTTTTCAGCAAGTTCCTGGTGACTGGTAATATCCGCATATAAGGCTGCATCCCCGGCTATCTCCTCAAATGCAGAGCCGGGAAAGGTTATCACCGGTACGCCGCTGCTCATCGCCTGGAGTAAAGGAATATACTGATCCTCGCAAGGTGAGGGAAAAACCATTCCATAAGCAGCTCCCAGCAAAAAAGCCAATTGCGTTTCGCCTTCCAATACCACTGTTATTATATCATCACGGTATTTATAACTCCGCAGGCTTTCCATAAATTTCTTATCCATACCGCTTGACGCCAATACAAATTTCCAATCGGCTTTTTGACGCTTTTTAAATACTGAAAATGCCTTTAAAAGATTGGTTAGGTTTTTAAGCGGGGAAACATTGTCAGCATAAATAAGGTAGTTTTTTCCACCGGTATATTGAGCTCTTA
The DNA here is from genome assembly GCF_029360765.1 of Terrimonas pollutisoli. Taxonomy (GTDB): domain Bacteria; phylum Bacteroidota; class Bacteroidia; order Chitinophagales; family Chitinophagaceae; genus Terrimonas_B; species Terrimonas_B pollutisoli. The sequence goes on from NZ_JARKNA010000027.1 coordinate 2,562, forward strand.
TCTCTGCTTCTTCGTTTTCGTTAAGGCAGCGAAAGAGATCGCCGGCGACACCATTTATGACATGTAGTTTCTCTTCTTCAACCGGGTAATTGGATAAAATAGCGGCTTTGGAAAAATTTGAAAAGGTGATAATGCTTTCTGCTTTTTCAACAGCTCTTCGCATATACCTTTTTAAAAAAAACAGGTGCATTTTCTTTAGAGGAGAGGAGGGCTGCAAAAAGGAAAGATTTGGCAGCATTATGCATTGTGGAATCCGGGTGTTGAAAGAGCAGTATCCTGCGGATGAAACAAAAATATCAGCTTTATATTTTTTCAAAAGCAAAGGAACTTTGATATCATACCAGTATTTGTGCTGAATACGATTATTAATTTTAGGACCCGCTACAATCGTTCTCACTTTTTCATCGAAGAAAAATTCGGGTGCATGCGGTCGATCGGAAATGAGAATAAAATAATCGTCACATTGTTGCTTTATAAGACAGCGTAATAATTGATATACAAAAAGCGCATATCCATTTGCAGGTTTCCGCGATAAAAGATTTGTATCAATGATTATTTTCATGGCCGCTGCAAAGTTAACCGGTTCGGTATCGGTATTTTACAGGTAAAAAATACTGGCACCAATCGTATTGCTTCTTTGTAAAAAAGGCTGATCACCTGATTTTTTTATCGTTTTAGCTCGAAGCTATTTCCTGTTTCAGGCTTCGACTATTTGCAAGTCATTTTACAGATAAGATTCGCTTATTACTGCACATCAAAACGGGCATTTATACAATTGTACGTTGTTAAACCCAGGTTTACCTTTACATTATAGAGAGAATCCAATAGGCAGGACACAAATCATGGCCTATGAACCGTTTATACAAAAAACTTTTTTTTAAATTACTGTTTTTATTGATCGCCTTTTTTGTTTCACATAAAGGCCACGCTCAGTGCCCGGACGGGTATGGAGCTCCCACCACAAGTGTAGCTTTTGACACCAGCTTCGCTATTCCGGCGGGAAACACATCGATGCCGATTTATCTGCCCAAGTTTGACCCTGCCGATGGCATGGTCAATTGTATGCGGCTTTGCCTTACTATTACTGGTATCGTCGACAGCTTGTCTTTTGAAAACAACCAGGTGGCGCCTCATACTTATACGGCAAGTTATTCCAGAACGGATATGCTAACCGGCCCCGGCCTAAGTACACCTATATTTAACAGTGATGGTAAAAATTATTCATTTTCCCTTTTGGGACAGGACGGAGTACCAGGTTCGGGTCCAGACTTTGGCAAGGTGGTCAATGACACTGTGCTAAATGCCAAATCCAACTGTGTTACCATCACGAATTCAGGAGATCTGACCCAGTTTTACGGCCACGATAGCCTCTTATATAATTATACTATCAATGCCGGGGTGACTATTTCAAGTGGAGGAAATGCCTCAATTGGAATTGCGACTTCCGGACAAGTGAACATTCGTTTTGAATATTGCTATTGCCCGGCCATGGTGCTTCCCTTAAACATTCGCACCTTTAATGTTTATAAATTAACCAATCAAAAAGTGGATTTGAAGTGGGAAGCAGACGATGATCAAGCCAGTTATTACTATGAAGTAGAAGTAAGTAGAAATGGTACAAATTTCTCAAGTATTGGCACTGTCAATAAAAACATTGAGACAATCAGTCCATATAAAATGACATTTACTGCGAACAATGGTGAGACCGGAACGTTTTACTTCAGGATAAAGCAGGTCTACATTAATGGGTATATTCGCTATAGTAATATTCGGCAGGTAGTGCTGGAAAGTTCCGCAAAAACAAAATTTTCTATTTATCCCAACCCCTCAAGGGGTATTGTTGGTATCAAATTTGATAATAAAACGAAAGGAATTTTTAAAGTTCTTGTTTATACTACGTTGGGGCAAATGGCGGTGTCAAGGGATTTAGCTGTTGATTTTGGATCGCCTTATTTGGAGCTGGCAAGATTAGAGCCGGGTGTATATTGGGTTAGGCTTACCGATAAAAAAAGCCTTGAAACCAGCGTAACTCAATTTTTAATTAAATGACCTCTTAGGTGGAAGAGGATGGTGGCTTGTAAAAGGGGCCTTGGTTCGGGGCCCCTTTCTTTTTTTAGCACCCCAAACCCTTAAAGGGGCTTACCGACAATACCGGACTTTCGAATACAAACAACTCATTGTAATCGGTTGAGTCTTGACGGTTGGCGCAATCTGATCTCTTATCCCGGACTTCCGATTTCTTTCTCTACATTTGTTACTCTACTTACAACCATTTATGGAATATAATACGACGAGAAATAACATGGCTATGCGTGAATATGGCAGGCATGTGCAAAAAATGATCGAGCACCTGTTGAGCATTGAAGACCCGGAAAGACGCCAGCGAAATGCACAGGCGGTGATCGAACTCATGGGATTTCTCAACCCTCACCTCAAAAACGTTGAAGATTTTCGTCATAAACTGTGGGATCACTTATTTTTTATTTCGGATTTTAAACTGGACGTAAAATCACCTTACCCTATTCCTACAAGGGAATCACTGAGCGAAAAGCCTCATCCTCTCCCTTACCCTAAGCGATATCCGAGACATTCTCACCTGGGTAAAAACCTGGAAATAGTTATCAAGAAAGCATTGAAAGAAGAAGATCCTGAAAAACGGTCAGGATTCGCCAATGCTATCGCTTATTATATGAAGCTGGCTTATAACAATTGGCATAAAGAAACGGCGCATGACGACGCCATCCAAAGCGAATTGACAGGCATCACTAATGGACAGTTGACCTTTACCAACACACCGTATGTAAAGGCATTCCGCCCACAGGATAACCGGGGAGACAGAGATCGTGGGGGCTACGGTAAACCGAGAGGTAAATTTCAACAACGCAATGGTGGCGGTGGTGGTGGCGGACAATTTCGCAATGACAGGAACGACCGTGGCGACCGTGGCGGCGGCGGGGGTAAGTTTAAGAAAAAACGTTACTAATCATTTATAAAAAATCATCTGAAAAGGTTGACAGGTTTGCTTGTCAACTTTTTCTTTTTTAAGAATAGCAGGCGTAGTTGCAACAGATCTTTGTTACCAATCCTGTCAAATATTTACCTTGCAGCCGTCCTTATTAACTAATAATCTGATCAACTTTTAATCATATCATGCATTCATTCGAAGTACAAGGTGGAAAAAAACTATCCGGCGATATTATTCCCCAGGGCGCAAAGAACGAAGCACTACAAATTATCAGTGCTGTTTTACTTACGCCAGAAAAAGTCACTATCAAAAACATCCCCGATATTCTTGATGTAAACCTATTGATTGAGTTATTAGGTGAAATGAATGTGAAAGTGGAAAGACCACAACGTGACACCTGCATTTTCCAGGCTGATAATGTAAACATTGACTACCTCCACAGTGAAGCATATAAAAAGAAAAGCGGCAGACTTAGGGGGTCGGTAATGTTGGCGGGCCCCATGCTGTCACGCTACAGAAAAGCTTTTATCCCTAAGCCCGGTGGTGACAAAATCGGAAGAAGAAGGCTGGATACACATATTATTGGTTTCGAAAAGCTGGGAGCGACATTCAACTATCACCCGGAAGATGGATTCTTCCATTTGGAAGCACCTGATCTAAAAGGAATGAATATGCTGATGGACGAGCCTTCCGTGACGGGTACGGCCAACATAGTAATGGCTGCTGTAATGGCAAAGGGAACTACTACCATTTATAACGCAGCCTGTGAACCGTATTTACAACAGCTGTGTAAAATGCTCAACCGGATGGGAGCAAAGATCAGCGGAATAGGCAGCAACTTATTGACAATTGAAGGGGTCGATTATCTCGGCGGCACTGAGCATCGCATGTTGCCGGACATGATAGAAGTAGGTTCGTTCATAGGTTTGGCAGCGATGACACAGAGCGATATCACTATTAAAAATGCTGGAATAGAACATCTTGGAATAATACCTGAAAAATTTCAGCAATTAGGTATTAAAATGAATTTTAAAGGCGATGATATTCATATCCCGTCACAGGAGATATATGAAGTGCACCGCTACCTGGATGGAGGTGTATTAACCGTATACGATCATCCCTGGCCCGGCTTTACACCTGATCTTTTAAGTATCGTATTAGTAACAGCCATACAGGCAAAAGGCAGTGTATTGATCCATCAAAAAATGTTTGAAAGCCGTTTATTTTTCGTGGATAAACTGATTGATATGGGGGCCCAGATAATATTATGCGATCCGCATCGTGCCGTTGTTATTGGATTGGAAAGAGAACAACAACTGCGCGGCATCACCATGAGCAGCCCCGATATACGGGCCGGTGTTTCGCTTTTGATTGCAGCCCTTAGCGCCGAAGGAAAAAGCACTATCCAGAATATTGAACAAATCGACAGGGGTTATCAATATATTGATGAACGATTGAAAAAATTAGGAGCCGATATTAAAAGAATTTGAGAAACCTCACCCCAACCCCTCTCCGAGGGAGAGGGGTACGAACCCTCAACCAAATAAGTAAAGTATTGGATACATTTTATTAGACAAACCTGGCAAAAAAATAAAAGAGAAGAAGCTCCATTCCGTTTCATTTCTTTTCTTTGCGCATGAGCTCCTTTCAAAATAAGATCATCATCATCACGGCCCCGTCCGGCGCCGGCAAAACGTCGATCACAAGACATTTGCTGAAAGTATTTCCTCAATTAGCCTTTTCTATTTCGGCCGCCACCCGGGAAGCCCGCAGTTATGAAACCAACGGCGTTGATTATTATTTTATCCCCCTGCAGGAGTTCAAACAAAAAATACAGCACAATGAATTTGTAGAATGGGAGATGGTATATGAAGGAAAATACTATGGTACCCTTAAAAGTGAGCTGGAACGACTCTGGAATAACAATCGTTGCCCTTTATTGGATATTGATGTAAAAGGAGCTATTCATGTGCAACAACAATACCCTGACACTTCACTCACAATTTTTATAGAACCTCCCTCTGTGGATGAACTCAAAAAAAGATTGGAAGGAAGGGGAACCGAAACCGCCGAGTCTTTACAGGCCAGGGTAAATAAGGCTTCGTACGAAATATCTTTCAAAGAACATTTTAATAAATCCATCGTAAATGATGATCTGGAAAAAGCCTGCGCCAAAGCAGAAGAGATCGTGAAAGAGTTTTTGGGGCTATAAGCAAGATTTGCCACCTACTGGCCACCAAAGGCAGCCGTTTATTATCTTTACCCTATGGTGGAATGGAAAACAATAACCTGGTTTGTAATGACCCTGCTGCTGATGGGTTTTTTTGCAGGTATTGAAATGGCTTATTATAGCGCCAACCGGTTAACTATTGAATTAAAGCGCAAACAAGGTGGCACTTCTGCTCACTTATTAAGTAAGTTTATTGATGAGCCGGCCAACTTTATTGGGGCAACCTTAATCGGCTTCAATATTTTTCTTGTTTTTTTCAGTTTGCAGATCAGTACAGTGATGCAACCCGTGTGGAGATATTTTGTAGTAGGGGCAGATATCGTTCACATTTTAATTGAAATTGCTATTGCAACGTTCCTGGTTTTGATTTTTGCCGAATTTATACCCCGTGCCATTTTCAGGGCCCGTAGCAACATTTTGCTCTCCAACCTATCATTGGTTACCGATTTTTTCTTTCAAATGTTTTCACCCATTGCAAAAGGCTTTATCAATTTATCAGAATGGATGCTGAAATATGTTTTTAATGTACGGGTTGATAAACATAAAGAGCCCCTGTCACATAGTGAATTAAAAAATCTTTTTGAACAAAATATTGATGAAGACCGGCAGGACCGAAACGCACAGTTACTGGAAAATGCACAGGAGTTTCCAAAAGTAAAAATTCGCCAATGCCTTGTACCCAGAAAAGAGATTGTGGGAGTAACACTTTCTACCCCGATCGAAGAGGTCAAGAAAAAGTTTGTGGAGACGAAATTGAGTAAACTGGTCGTATATGAAGATGATATAGATCATTTGTCTGGCTACATACACCAGCTTGACCTTTTTAAATTACCCGACAATATTAAGTCGATCCTTTTGCCCATTCCGGCCGTTCCTGAAAGTATGAGTGCAGCCGACCTTATTGGAAAATTTAGCCGGGAAAGAAAAAGTATTGCCTGGGTGGTGGATGAGTTTGGCGGAACAGCGGGTATCATTACTATGGAAGATGTGCTGGAGGAACTGTTTGGTGAAATCCAGGACGAATATGACCGGGAAAAGTTCGTAGAGAAACAGATAGCTGAAAATGAATTTATTTTTTCCGGGAGGTTGGAGCTGGACTACCTGGAGGAAAAATACAATTTTGAATTCCCCGAAAATGAATCGGAAACATTATCGGGTTATATTATAAATTATCATGAAACCATTCCCCAACAAAAAGAACGCATTATCATTGATGATTATGAATTCGATGTTATCAGCGTAAGTGATACCCGGATTGAAATGGTGAAGATGAAGAAACTGAAATGAAGTACGAGGTAAGAGGTCGGAGGTACGATAGTGCCCTGTTGTAGCTATTTTACTCCTTCTTTGCCCATTGCCTATTGCTTATTGCCAATTGCAAACTATAAACTGTCGACCACCAACTGCATACTGCTCCCTATCTTTGCCCCACTTTTTTAAAATACACTATGGCCTTACTGGATTTTTTTAACCGCAGAAAGAAGAATGCCACGGATGAAATGTCATTTATTGACCATTTGGAGGAACTGCGCTGGCATTTGATTCGTTCAGTGGTGGCTATCCTGGTTTGTGCCATTGTTGTTTTTATTTATTCTGAATTTATTGTCGACACCATTCTTTTCGGACCAACAAAACCCGATTTTGTATCTGCGAGATGGATGTGCCGGCTAGGAAATAATATTGGCATAGGTGATGCGCTTTGTTTTCCACCGGTGAAAACTGAGTTTTTGGAAACAACGATGACGGGCCAGTTTATCGCTTCTTTTACAGTAGCCTTTATCGGTGGTTTTATCATAGCTTTCCCTTATGTATTTTTTGAATTTTGGCGTTTTGTCCGGCCTGCCCTTTCGGATAAGGAAAGAAAAAATACAAGAGGCGTCATCTTTTGGGTATCATTACTCTTCTTTACAGGTGTAGCATTTGGCTATTTTATACTGACACCATTTATGGTTAACTTTTATTTTAACTATAAGCTGAGTTCGCAGATAAAGATAATGCCCAGCTTTTCAGATTATCTTGAAAATCTCATCTATACCACTGTAGGTATTGGCGTATTATTTCAAATGCCGCTGTTAATAATGGTGTTGGCCAAGGTAGGCTTTGTTACTGCCAGATTTTTAAGAAAATATCGCCGTCACGCATTTATCATCATAATAATTGCTGCCGCTATTATCACACCATCGACGGATCCATTCAGTCTTACCATAGTTACATTGCCTCTCTATTTATTGTTTGAAGCAAGCATCATCGTTGCTTCCCGCGTCAATAAAAAACAAGATCAACAGCTGGAAGAGTGGAGTTAACTGAGGTATAAAATCGGAGGCCGGAGGTTAAAGGTCGGATATGCCATAAAACACTGCCTACCACCAGCTTCATCTGTCAGGTTCTGAAATGAATACAGTAGCTTTGTGTTTATTGAAGCCTCGTACTTCTTATTTCTGACTTCTAATTTTTTTGTTATGACATCTCCTTTTGACCTTCGCAAACCAATTGCAATTGGCAGTGATCATGCCGGATATGATTACAAAGAAGACCTGATTTCGTTCCTGGAAGGCAAAGGACTTTCATATAAAGACTTTGGTACTTATTCAAAAGATTCTGTTGATTACCCCGATTTTGCGCACCCGGTCGCATCAGCCGTTGAAAATGGCGAGGCCGCTTTTGGTATCCTGTTATGCGGAACTGCCAATGGAGTGGCTATCACCGCCAATAAACATCAAAATATCAGGGCCGCATTGTGCTGGGGCGATGAAATTGCAAGCCTTGTAAGACAACATAATAATGCCAACATTATTTGTATACCGGCCCGTTTTGTACGGGAAGGGGACGCAGAAAAAATGGTCAGTACATTTATCACTACAGCTTTCGAAGGTGGTCGCCACGCAAGCCGGGTGGAGAAAATAGCCTGCGCAGTAAATAGTTAACCACTCATCATATCGTTGGTAACCTCAGACTTTTTATACTTAAGTTTGAGGTTATTTTTTTATTTAAACAATCATCAATGAGAAAATTTCTGCTGCCGGCGCTATTGCTCAGCTGCTTTATTGCAACAGCGCAAAAAAAGAATACACCTGCATATTTTGCTGCCACCATTTCTGCGGAGGATATGAAGAAACACCTGTACATTATAGCTGGTCCTGAAATGGAAGGCCGTGATACTCCATCACCCGGCCTTGAAAAAGCAGCTAATTACATTGAATCTCATTTTAAGTCTCTTGGGTTGCTGCCAGGTAACAAAGACAGCTACCGGCAATTATATCCCCTTTATAAAGACTCAGTAACCAGTACCACTTTAAAAGTGAACGGTGAGGCTTTTGAGCTAAACAACGATTTTCAACCGAATACTATGATCAACCATACTGCTGAAATGCCTTTTTCAGAAGTGGCATTTGCAGGATATGGAATCGTAGATGGCGATATTGACAGTTATAAGGACCTGGATGTAAAAGGAAAACTGGTGATGATATTGGATGGTTCTCCCGCAGGTTACAAACCTTCTGTGTCTGGTTTTAATTCACCGGCCAATGTCTTTTCAAAAATTGGAAAAGCACAGGAAAAAGGGGCATCAGCGGTGTTGATTGTCTATGGGAATTATCCCCGCAAAACCTTCAACGGTTTATCCTCATATAGCCTGCACGGCTATAAGGAAGGCTTTTTACCACTGACATTCACCATATCTGAAGGCATTGCAGAAAAGATCCTGGGCAGTGAAGGCAAAGGCATCCTTGAAAAAATGAAGACCACTCCGCTGGCTTCAAAAATAGTCAAAGCCAATGTAGATCTAGGGTATTTCAAAACCACGTCCACTGTGTATGCATCGAATGTATTGGGACTGATAGAAGGGACCGATAAAAAAGATGAGTATGTTTTGATCACATCGCACTATGACCACGTAGGTAAAAGAAGTGACGGTACTATTTATTATGGTGCTGATGACGACGGGAGCGGAACAACCGGCATTCTTGAGTTGGCTGAAGCTTTTGCAAAAGCCAAAGCGGCCGGTAAAGGCCCAAGAAGAAGTGTTTTATTTATGACAGTAAGTGGTGAAGAAAAAGGATTATGGGGCAGTGAGTATTATGCTAACCATCCTGTTTATCCTTTAGAAAAAACAACTGTTGACCTGAATATTGATATGATCGGTCGTATTGGCGAAGATTATTTAAAAGATAAGGATTCGGTAAACTATGTGTATATCATTGGTGATGATAAACTAAGCACTGACCTAACCCCGATCACCGAGGCGGTGAACAGCAAATATTCTAAAATGAAACTCGACAGAAAATACAATGACCCCAATGATAAAAATCGCTTTTATTATCGCAGCGATCATTACAATTTCGCTGAAAAAGGGGTACCGGTTATTTTCTATTTTAACGGGGTTCATGCTGACTATCACCGGCCTACTGACACACCCGACAAGATCAATTACAAGCTGATGGCAAAGAGAGGACAGTTGGTATTTTATACAGCCTGGGAAATGGCTAACAGAAACGAAATGTTGAAGAGGGATCTTAAGCTCGAAAAGCCAAAAGGGTTCTGATTTTCATCGAAATTTGATAAGAAGGGTGGTCAAAAGGCCACCTTTTTTTATACCGATTAAACCCGCTACCCAACAGCCGGTCTATTTATTGTACCACCACTGAACCACTTAAAAAACATAAACATGAAAACAAGCCCACTTTTTAAACCTTTATTAATCGCTTGTACTTTGATACTGGCCATTTTGATGACTCAATCAGTTTCTGCTCAACGTCGCGACAGAATTGAAGACCGCCTTGACAAGCGGGAAGATGTACGGGATAGGAGAGAAAACAGGAGAGACCGGAAAGAAGACAGGCGTGATCGTCGTGAGGACGTTCGTGATCAAAGAGAAGATGTTCGTGATGCCCGCCACGATGGTGGTATAAGAGATAAAGTAGAAGATATTCGTGACAGCCGTGAAGACGTAAGAGATAGCCGTGAGGATGTAAGAGACAGAAGAGAGGATGTTCGTGACAGAAAAGAAAACAGGAGAGATCGTCGTGAGGACCGCAGAGACAGAAGACACTGATCCCGGTTTTGATCCATACCTCCCATACGATAAAACCCCGATCTCTATTTCGGGGTTTTATTATTATTACTGAATAGCGAACAGAACCCTGAATGAAGCGTCGCAACAAAAGCTCATAGTTATTCTACAGCCTGCAACAAAAACAATCTAATAACTAAAGACTCTTCGGAACACCCCTTTAGGGGATGGGGTTTCACCAACCCAACACCCATGCAAAAATGAGCGGCGCAACAATCGTCGCATCACTTTCTACAATGAACTTGGGGGTTTTGATGTCAAGCTTACCCCAGGTAATTTTCTCGTTTGGTACTGCTCCGGAATAAGAGCCAAAGGAAGTGGTAGAATCACTGATCTGGCAGAAATAACTCCAGAATGGAACATCATGCCACTCCAGATCCTGGTACATCATTGGCACCACGCAAATAGGAAAGTCACCGGCAATGCCACCACCTACCTGGAAAAAACCAACGCCTTTTCCGGAAGAATTGTTTCTATACCAATCCGCCAGGTACACCATGTATTCGATTCCATTTTTTACGGTACTGGCTTTCAGCTCGCCTTTGATGACATAACTGGCGAAAATATTTCCTGTAGTACTATCTTCCCAACCCGGAACCACGATCGGAATATTTTTTTCCGCGGCCGCTACTATCCAGCTATCCTTAGGATCTATTTCGTAATACTGTTTTAACTCGCCACTTAAAATGGTCTTATATAAAAATTCATGAGGAAAATACCGTTCGCCTGTTGCTTCAGCCTCCTTCCATTGTTTCACTAAATGCTTTTGCAATCGGCGAAAAGCTTCTTCTTCCGGAATACAGGTATCCGTAACACGGTTGTAATGATTTTCTAATAATTCCCACTCCTGCTCTGGTGTCAGATCCCGGTAATTCGGAATGCGCTTGTATTTAGAATGTGCAACCAGGTTCATCACATCTTCTTCAAGATTAGCACCTGTACAACTGATGATATCCACTTTTCCCTGGCGTATCATTTCTGCCAGCGAAATACCCAGTTCACCCGTACTCATGGCGCCGGCCAGGGTGATCATCATTTTGCCACCTTCATTCAAGTGTGTTTCATAGCCTTTAGCGGCATCCATCAGTGCAGCTGCATTGAAGTGGCGATAATGATGCTGGATAAATTGCGAAACAGGACCTTTATTCATTTTACAATTATTTTGTAAAACCGCCTTCGGATCATAATAGCATGAGACAATGCGGCATAACCTGCCTTTAGATTTTGGCAGAAACAGAGCCGCAAAAATACAGTTTTGAGCAAACAAAAATGCCCCCTAGCTGCGGGGCATTTTTAAATTGTTGTTACGATTTATCTTTTTATTCTTGTTCTTTCGATCATGCTGCCAAGAGCATCGAATTTAACATTGTACAATTTATGCTTGTATTCTATTTCCATAGAATAACGAATACCTTCTTCATTGTAGATTTCGGACACCTGCAGTACTAGAGGGTCATTGAATATCCGGTTTGCAGACCGTATAACAGACAGTGGCAATTCTTTAAAGAAAATACCGCGAATGCTGCCTACAAATTTTGCATTGGCATCAAAAAAAGCAATGGTTCTGTGATCACCCCAGATAAAAGCCACTTGTGAATAGCCATCCTGTTCGCTTGTCCATTTTACATGGGTGGCGCCTGTAAACATTTTGTTGAAGGCCAGGACGGTTTTAGGTTCCTCTTTAGTTGGGCTGGCAAATGAAGCCATGCTGATTACTATCAGCGACAATGATAGTGTTAAAAGACTCTTTTTCATAAAAAATTAAAGGTTTAAGCCTGCCTCTCGGCAGACAGGGTTAATGATATACGATTATAGAAATTACTTTTTTGAATTTTCAGGGAGGCACGGAATAGAACGATCAACTTGATTATGTTTAAAAAGAAATCCCCGCTTCCCGAAGAAAGCCGGGGATTGTTTTACCACACACCAAAACTAACTGCCTATGAGAAAGAGATACAAGATCAGATCTTTGTTGCTTTTTTGAAAACATTCCACTTACCACTGCAACTTGATTTCAATACAACTTTAGAGTCGGCTTTGTCAAGTGTAATGTAATAGCTGGTTCCTTCATTGTTGGATATTTCAAAGAGGTCAGATATCCAATAACTATTGTAATTCTTTTTAAGACTGGTTTGTAAATTGATGGGAAGTTCGAGTGAGCTGATATTTCTGCTCGTAGCTATTAACTCGCCATCCAGTTGATAAAAAGCCGATACAAACTGATCGTTAAAAACGAAAGAAGCTTTGTAATAATTGCTGGTCGTTGTCCACTGCACATCTTTTGCGCCTGCGAATTCTTTGTTAAAGGAACTTAACACAGTTGAATTTACGTTTTCGTCGCTGGCAAAAGCAGTAAAGCTGCTTATCGCTACGGCCAGCATGATGATGATCTTTTTCATGATTTCTGATTATTTTAATGATTAAGGTTTACTTTAAAAATTCTCCCGATAATTATCGGGATGGTTAGTATGACGGTGTAAAAGTAGATTAGGTTACACCCCTTGACAAGCGAATTAGGATTAATGGAAATGGCTGTTAAACACTGTTAACACAGGTTTCATTTTATTAACCGTACATCCCTATTTTTCTGCCCTTCGTAAGCCGGTGTTCCGCAATTGATACAGTTTTTTATTTTCTTAAACCAAAAATTATTTAGATATTTGTCTAAATACCTAATGAACGAATTGTACAAATGAACACAATTTTTAAAGCCCTCAATGATCCTACCCGCAGGGAAATATTGCAATTATTGCAGGAAAGGGATATGACCGCCGGGGAAATTGTGGAGCGTTTCAAGATATCCGGTCCCAGCATTTCACACCACCTCGATTTGCTAAAGCAGGCAAAGCTGGTAATTGCAGAAAAAGATGGGCAATATGTTTATTATTCATTAAATACAACAGTGGTGGATGAACTCATGAAATGGCTAATGCAGTTCAAAACAAAGAAGCGATAATACGAACTAAAAAAAATTACCAATGACTAAATACTTTAAACTTCTTATCTGGCCGGTTGCTATAGCCCCTCTTATTTATCTCGCCGTTATCTGGCAACAATTGCCGGAGCAGGTTCCCCTGCATTTCGATTGGAAAGGTAATCCCGACAGGTATGGTAATAAAACAGAATTGCTGATCATGATCCTGGTGTTGGCAGCTATGTCTGCAGGCCTGTTCTTTTTGCTGTCAAATATTTATAAGATAGATCCCAAAAAATATGCAGCTGACAATAAAGACAGGCTGAAAAGTATTGGGTTTTGTGTAGGGTTTTTTTTATCCGCATTGTCATGCTTTATTCTATATACTACTGTCAAAGGAAGTTTTGAACTTGGTATCCATTACATATTTGCAGCAGTGGGAATACTTTTCTCTTTTCTGGGTAACTACATGCACACTATAAAACCAAATTATTTTGCCGGCATACGTGTGCCATGGACTTTGAACAACGAAGAAAATTGGCGGAAGACTCATTTACTGGCAGGCAAACTTTGGTTCGCAGGGGGTTTAGCATTGGCGGCACTATGTCTTATTCTACCAGACACAATAGCTATGATCTTATTTTTTATTGCCACCATGATCCTCGTTATCGTACCGGTTATTTATTCGTATCGTTTATACAAAAAGCAAAATGAACTATCCGGGAATAATTGAGCAGGTAATATTTTGTGTCACCAATCAAGCCAGATAAAATAAAAAAGCAGACCAAACGTTGGACTATCCGGTAAAGCCAGTTGACGTATCTTGTTAGCTGAACCTGTTTTATGAATTACCTGGCGCATGCTTATCTCTCCTTTAATGACCCGGAAGTGCTGGTAGGTAATATGATCAGTGACTTTGTGAAAGGGAAAAAAAAGTTCGACTATCCCTTTCGCATCCAGGCGGGCATCATGCTTCATCGCCTCATCGACAGCTTTACGGATGATCACCCCGCTACGAAGGAGGCCAAGGAATTTTTCCGGCCTGATTATCGACTGTATAGCGGCGCATTTATCGATGTAGTTTATGATCACTTTCTTGCTACCGATGAAACGGAGTTTACCGAAACATCTCTTTTCAATTTTTCTCAAACAGTTTACAGTATTTTAGAAAACTACCAGGACTGGTTGCCGGAACGTTTTGCCAGTATGTTTCCATACATGAGAGGCCAGAACTGGCTTTTTAATTACCGTACCCGCTGGGGAACCGAGAAAAGTTTTGGCGGATTGGTGCGTCGTTCTTTGCACCTCCAGGAAAGTGAAACGGCTGCTTATTTGTTTGAAAAACACTACCAACCCTTGCAGTCTTGTTTTCGTCATTTCTGGAAAGATGCTAAACCTTTCATTCACCGGCAGTATGAATCACTAAATGGCTGACTAAAATCAACAAAAGACGGTTGCCCAATATTTGAATCGCTTATTTTTGCAAATACATTTTTTGTCACAGGGGACTATATTTTTGAGCAGCAAACACACGATTTGCGGGATTATATCGTCTCAATTTGTAGATAAACGAATGAGTGTACTACACCCAGCCAGGCGGGCAGGTGATCAAAAACCATAAAAATTATATGAAATGAGCCATAAAAATTTTCGAGTAATTTATACCAACTGCGATAAAAATTTTTATGGCGAATTACATGTGACCCAAAAGCAATAATAATTAACACATGAAAAAGAACTTAGTTTTTTGCATCGGATTATTTTTTACTATGATTGCCTTTGGCCAATCCGAGCTTCCTGCCATAGATAAATCACCACTGGATATTTGTTATTACCCGGTGAAGTATCCAAGTTTAAAAACACAGGATAAAATAACCGAGTCGCCTACGGCAAGGGTTATTTATAGTCGTCCCAAAAAAGAGGGCCGTTCCATATTTGGTGGCCTGGTTGAATATGGAAAGCTGTGGCGGCTTGGAGCCAACGAAGCTACCGAGATCGAGTTTTATAAACCTGTTGTTATTAACAATAAGAAAATTCCAAAAGGTCGTTATACACTCTATGCCATTGTCGAAGAAAAAACCTGGACGTTTATTATCAACAAAGAGACGGATGTTTGGGGTTCTTTCAAATATAACCAGGCAAAGGATGTAATACGGATTACCGCCCCTGTGCAAACATTGGCCGAGCCGGTTGAATCACTGGCTATGACCTTTGAAAAAAATAATTCCACTATGAACCTGGTTGTTGCGTGGGAAAATGTAAAATGTTCATTGCCCATGTCTTTATAAGTTAAGCTATATGAAAGTGATCAAACAAAGTGCGCCTGTATTCCTTCTTTTAAGTTTTATTATTGCTTGCAACCAGGAAGAAAAAAAAGAGCCGGCAGAAGAAACAATAAAACCCAGGGATTCTGTAATCAATACTGTTCCTGAAAACAACACGGTTAACACTTATGCCAGTGTCGATATCTCTCCCATGGACATGAGTTATTTTCCGGTAGATTATCCAAAAATTAAAATGGCTAATGGTGGCAAAATTCCCCCACCGGTAGCAAGAGTTATTTATAGCCGGCCACATTTGCAAAGGCGGGCATTGTTCAATGGCATTTTAAAATATGATGAACTCTGGCGGCTTGGGGCCAATGAGGCCACAGAAATTGATTTTTACCGAAACGTTACCATCCAGGGAAAAAAAATAAAAGCCGGGCGGTATATTTTGTATGGCATTCCTCACGTAGATAAATGGACGATCGTATTAAATAGCAATATTGATACCTGGGGCCTTAAACAGGATACCACCAAGGATGTAGCCCGTTTTGAAATTCCGGTAAGTACAAATGGATCTTCGCTTGAATACTTCACGATGGTTTTTGAAAAAGCAGATAAAGGTGCTAACCTGATCATCGCCTGGGCCGATGTCCTCGCTAAGCTTCCTATCGAATTCTGATTGAATCCAAGGTGATGTTTACTTCGTATTACCCGGTATCTAACCACCGCTCACAATTATTTTCGATATTTACAATATGTGTGGCATTGCCGGTATTATTAGCCCCCCATTCCTGCCTGCCGGCAGGCAGGCCCTAAAGGGGAGTGAAGAAGGTCATCTTCATTTGAAGCAAAAACTTCAGTCCATGACGAATGCCCTTCAGCACAGGGGGCCGGATGGAGAACGAATATGGGCCAACAGCAATGGGTCCGCCGGCCTGGGGCATCGACGTCTATCCATCATTGATCTTAGCGAACAAGCATCACAACCGATGCACTACGATCCGGCTGACCGTTATACAATCGTTCACAACGGCGAGATCTATAACTATCTTGAATTAAGAAAGGAATTAGAGCAGCATGGATTTACATTTCAGACGCAGTCAGATACCGAGGTGATATTGGCAGCCTATGCCCATTGGGAAGATGAGTGTGTTGAACATTTTGATGGCATGTTTGCCTTTGCCATTTGGGATGAAGAAGAAAAAGAACTTTTTGCTGCCCGTGACCGGTTTGGTGAAAAACCTTTTTTCTATCACTTTGCAAACAACGAATTCTGCTTTTCATCTGAAATGAAGGCATTGTGGGCCGCTGGTGTGCAACGATCAGTAAACCTGAAAATGTTGTTCAACTTCATTACCATCGGTTATGTAGACAACCCGGAGCGACCCGAAGAGACGTTTTATGAAAAAATCTTTAAACTTCCTCCTGCCTCAAGGCTCTATTATAGCCAGGCATCCGGCGAACTAAGCATTGAAAAATATTGGGATATTGATACTGAAGTTGAAAACAGCTCTATCACCGATATGCAGGCGATAGAACAATTCACTTACCTGTTTACAAAGGCTATAAAAAAACGATTAAGAAGTGACGTAACCGTTGGCTGCTCATTGAGCGGAGGTCTTGACAGCTCTTCAATAGTTGCCGCAATTTCTCAACTCAACACGCAAGCCGGTCCGCTCAATTCATTTACAGCAATATTTCCGGGGTTTGAAAAAGATGAGCAAGTATTCGCCGGCGAGGTGGCCAACCGGTTTCAATTGCAACAGCATCAATTGGAAATTACGGCTGACGACCTCATTCTGAATTGGGATAGTTTTATGCATCACCAGGAGGAACCCGTATCATCCGCCAGTGCCTTTATTCAATACAAAGTTTTTGAGCTGGCAAAAAAACAAAATATAAAAGTGCTTCTCGATGGCCAGGGTGCTGATGAGGTCCTGGCAGGCTATCATAAGTATTACAAATGGTATTGGCAGGAACTTTTTCAGCGGCGACGGCTGATTAGAAGTAAAGAAATTCCTTCTGCCAGGAAAATCGGTGTTGCTGAAGAATTTGGCTTTAAAAATATAATGGCTTCGCTGCTTCCTGACCTTGCCGCTGTCATACTGGAAAGACAATATCTTTTTAACGCACTTAATCATGAACACCTGCATAAAGATTTTATTCAACTCCAAAGTAAGGAAGCTTATTATACAACGCCTGACCTTGGAACACTGAACGGTGTCTTATATTTCAACACCTGCATCCATGGGCTGCAGGAGCTGTTGCGCTATGCCGACAGAAATTCCATGGCACATGGCCGGGAAATACGGCTACCCTTCTTAAGCCACGAATTGGTAACCTTTATTTTCAGTCTGCCACCGAATTTTAAAATCCGGGATGGATGGACAAAATGGTTATTGCGCCAGGCGATGCAGCAAAAATTACCGCATGATATTGTTTGGCGAAAAGATAAGGTTGGATTTGAACCACCTCAAAAGAAATGGATGCAACATAAAAAACTACAGGATATGATATTTGACAGCAGAAAGCTATTGGTCAAAGAAAAAATACTGTCAGCAACTGCCCTGGCCAGGCCAGTACGGCCATCTGCTGCCTATGAAGTCAATACGGACGACTGGCGCTATTTAACAGCAGGTTGGCTTATGCAATGAAAAATGCCCTGCTAAAAGCAGGACATTTACATTTTAGGGTTCTGCTAAAACACCACAAACTATTTGTCGGCTCTTTTGAATTTTTCGCTTTCCTGCAGGTTGCCGTACACATCAGTCTTAACGATATACCAGTGCTTTTCATCTTTAAGATTGATAGTAAAGCTCACTTCATCGTCAGAAGATGATTCGGTAACACCTGTTATTTCCTTGCCAGCATATTTCTTTTTCAGTTTAGCAACGATATTTGGCAACAATTCATTTTCTGAATAATAGCGGATAGTTCTTATCAGCTTTCCATCTTCAGAATACTGGGCTCTTATCTGGATAAGGTTTACTTTAAAATTTGCCTGTGCATAATCGTCATACTCGTGCCATCTTACATCCTGGGCCGAGGCAAACGTTTCGTTGAAGGCTTTTAATATTTTGTCATTTACTTTAGAAGGAACCGGGGCGGCTATTGCGACAAATCCTGTCAGCAAGAAGGCCAGGACGAGTACTTGTTTCATGATTATTTGGTTTTGAATGATTAATTGATTAAAGCTGACATAAAACTAAACGGCAGCAGTAGCAAAGGCAAGTGATTATCCATTACTGGTATTCAAACCTGTTGCATGTGAAGTATGTATAAAATCACAAAATGTACCCAAGCCATTTAATGAGGATTTGAAAAACTAATTTGCCGGCATGAAACATGATTTCTTATTTTCAAAAAACAACCCTAAGCAATTGTTAAAGGGATAGAGTGGAGGATGAATGGCAAATCGATTATCGGCAAAACTCTTTATTTATTATTTCCCATCTTTGTAGCTATCCTAAATACTTTTTTAATCAATCATTGATATGAAGCTAGCGACTAAGTTTATTCATGCAGGCGCAGTACCTGATCCTTCTACAGGAGCAATCATGACGCCGATTTATCAAACCTCCACTTATGTACAGGAAGCGCCGGGCAAGAATAAGGGCTTTGAATATGCCCGCAGCCAAAACCCCACCCGAAAGGCATTAGAGGAAGCACTGGCGGCCATTGAGAACGGCAAGTTTGGTTTGGCTTTTAGCAGCGGTGTCGCCGCCACAGATGCTGTCATTAAACTATTGGGACCAGGCGATGAGGTAATTGCAGCCAGCGATATGTATGGCGGCACTTACCGGCTTTTTACAAAAGTGTTCGAAAAATTCGGGATCAAATTTCTATATACCGATACAACCAATACGGGGAACATAAAAAAACTGGTAACCCCACAAACAAAACTCATCTGGTTGGAAACACCAACCAATCCATTGATGAATATAACCGACATTAAAGCAGCAGCGGATATTGCAAAAGAAGCGAAGGCCCTTCTTTGTGTTGACAATACATTTGCATCACCTTATTTACAGAATCCTTTGGATCTTGGCGCCGATATAGTCATGCACTCATCCACTAAATACCTGGGAGGCCATAGCGATGTAATTCAGGGAGCACTGGTAATGAATGATGTTGAGCTAAGAGAAAAATTATATTTTATTCAAAAGAGCTGTGGTGCTGTTCCCGGGCCTATGGACTGCTTCCTTGTTTTGAGAGGTATCAAGACCTTACATGTAAGAATGCAACAGCATTGTTTAAATGGGGAAAAAATTGCCCATTGGTTGCGCAATAATCCGGCAGTCGCAAAAGTATATTGGCCCGGCTTTCAAGACCAGCCTGGTTATGCAATTGCCACGAAACAAATGCGTGGATTTGGCGGAATGATCAGCTTTACGTTAAAAGATGACAGTGTAGAAAATGCTATGCGAGTTTTGTCATCAACGCACCTGTTTTCTTTGGCAGAAAGTCTTGGGGGTGTAGAGTCACTTATCAATCACCCTGCATCCATGACACATGCTTCTATTCCAAGAGAGGAACGGATAAAAAACGGACTGACCGATTCATTGATCCGGTTAAGTGTCGGTATCGAAGACGCGGATGACCTGATAGCAGATTTGGATAGAGCTATTGGTTAAGAAAAAAGGTAAGGACCCGGAGGCCAACAATCTGACTTCTTACCTCTAACCTCCTTTCTTTTTGGCATTGTATCTGCAAAGTATTAGTAGAATTAAAATGCTTTTTGATCATTTAAATTTATTCACTATGCTTTATATTATTGCTGTAATCCTGATAATTGGTTGGCTTCTGGGTTTTTTCGTTTTTTCCGCAGGCGGACTTATTCATATTCTTCTGGTGATTGCGATTATCGCAATATTACTTCGCCTGATCAGAGGTGACAGGCTCGTCTGACAACATAAAGTGGTTTAACTTTATGCATGAATACTACAAACCTGAAAGATTTTTTCGATAAGAAGGTTGATGAATACAATCAACCTTTTTTTATTAAGGATGATCCCGTTTCTATCCCTCACCTGTTTACCAAAAATGCAGACATTGAAATAGCAGGATTTTTTGCAGCTATTTTCGCCTGGGGCAACAGAACTACCATTATTCAAAAATCCCTGGAGTTGTTAAAGAGAATGGACATGCAGCCATACGAATTTTGTCTGAACCATGATTTGGGAGGATTAAAAAGATTGTCTGGATTTAAGCACCGAACGTTTAATGATACTGATCTGCTCTACTTCGTTGAATTCCTGAAATATCATTATAGTAAACAGGATAGCCTTGAATCAGCTTTTACTATGCATGGTGGCAGCATTGAAAAAATGTTAACTGGCTTCCATCATTATTTCTTCTCTCTCGAACATATTCCCAATAGAACAAAGAAACATATTGCCAGTCCTGAAAAAGGTTCAACGTGTAAACGGCTGAATATGTTTTTACGCTGGATGGTTCGCAAAGACAGTAAAGGTGTAGATTTCGGCATTTGGAAAAACATTTCACCTTCGCAGTTGATCTGCCCGATCGACCTGCATGTCGCAAGAGTGGCGAAACGTTTTAACTTATTGCAAAGAAAACAAGTTGACTGGCAAGCAGCTGTTGAATTAACCGGTTATCTGCGTAAATTGGATAAAGATGACCCCGTGAAGTATGATTTTGCGCTTTTCGGTTTAGGGGTAATTGATAAATTTTAACCCAATGTCCGCTGCAGACAAAAATATTATTGCGGCCATCAATTCAACATTTGGCGTAGCATTGCCTGAGAGTATCTCTTTGAATAAATTGAGAGAAGAACTGGCCGCATATATTAATACGCTTGTTCAAAGTGATTTTAACAAATTGGTTCAACTGCTTTACAGGATCGATGTCAATGAAGCAAAATTGAAATCGATGCTAAAACAAAATCCCGGCGCCGATGCAGGGCTGATCATTGCCGACCTTATCATCGAAAGACAAAGACAAAAATTACAGTCCAGGAAATCTTTTACGAAAAAGGATAATGAAATAAACGAAGAAGATAAATGGTAGTTTAATAAAAAAGGAGGATTTGCCTCCTTTTACTAATTTTTTCTTTTTTCAAACATCAGGTCCTTTACTTTTTCTTTGTCCTCTTTTTCCTTTTTAAGATCGAACATAGTTCCAAATACATGGTCCCAAATAGTGGAACTCACGCCAAATCCATTATGCTCGTTTTTATAGTGATGCAGGTGATGATTTCGCCAAAGCCCTTTCATCCACTTGAACGGAGGATTCCATGCATGAATAGCATAATGCATAGTGCCATACATAAGATACCCTAAAATAAAGCCGGGGAAAAACATGAAAGTGTTTTCCCGTATCAATAAATACATCAAACCGAAAATGGCTGAAGCAATGATGATGCTTGGAACCGGCGGCATAAACAAGCGTTGCTTATCTCTTGGATAATGATGGTGATTGCCATGCAAAGTATAAGAGATCTTTTGCGCTACCGGATTTTCACTCACCCAATGGAAAATAAAACGGTGTGCGATGTATTCAAAAAATGACCAGAAAAACATACCTCCCAAAAAAGTTAGGATGACCCTTGACAGGGAATAATCCAATCTTGTATTGCTATAATAAAGCATATAAGCAATAACGGGCAAATACATTCCCCAAATTACCAGGGGATGTGTTTTGGTCAGCATTTCCAGGTAATCGTTTTTAAAGAGGCGTGCCTGGCCTTTGTTATTAATTTTCTCGAAGTGCATGCCGCAAAGATAGGAAAAACCCAATGTGGCGTGTGGCTTTACAAAGCTGCCATACATGATTTTAATCAAGCTTTAAGAGTTGATCAACCGTCTGAAACTGATATCCTTTTGCTTTAAGATATTTTATTAACCCAGGCAATCGTTTATAAAATTTATCGGTACGTGTTGGATCAGTGCCGATATGAAGTAGCAAGATAAAACCCTTGAGACCGGCTGGCTTTTCCAGTTCATAATTAATAATCGACTGATAAATTTCTTCGCTACTCCGGTAATTTCTCATTTCTGGAGTAGTATAGTCAGCATTACTTTTTGTTCCGGGAGTAAAGTTAATCAACTGGAATCCCAAAGTTTTCGTCCATCCACCTATGGCGTCATTATACCATTCATAAGGAGGAAGAAAAAAATGAGCTTTTTCTTTTTTAATGCCGGCCCGGTCCATCTCGTTGTAATTGTCCAGCAGATCTTTTGTAAACTCCTCGTTGGATACAAGTAAACTATCCCTTTTATTCCAATCACAGTACAATAAATGCCTGTCGGAATGAGCACCCAAATAATGCTTTTCATTTTTTAGCTGCTGAACGAACTTCTTAAATAAATTATTACGATAAAAATCTCCGGTAAAGAAAAAAGACGCCCTGACCTTTTCTTTTTTTAATGACTGAATAATATCATCAGCTCCTTCGGCAAACTCATGACCGGTAAAAACAATAGCCAGATTCTTCTTCGCGGTATCTCCGCGAATGATTGCGCCATGAGACCTCCCCCAACCCCTTCCGGTAGAGGGGACTTTGCCAGACTCTGATAATTTGTTACTTAATGATTCTTCGAAAGTCTCTCCGCCTGTGGCGGAAGATTTAGCGGAGGTCACTTCTGCCTCCTTTGCAGCCAGCAAATAAATCAACGAAGCGGTACCATCCATGGTGGGCTCATTGGTACTGTAATCGCCATAATCATCATGATATACAACAAGGTCACTTTGAAATTCGGCATATTCATCCGGGTCACTCAGCCTGATTCCGATCAGGTTTTTATAAATATTTCCATAAACAGGGCCATCAACAAGGCCTCCATCAATCGGGTAATTTTTTAGATGAGTGAATGCTGAATGCGGGTCAACCGATGTATCACCCCATGATGGCAGACCATAAACCATGCTTGTTCCCCAGGGATTGCAGCCAAAGAGCCAGTCAAAATTGGCTTGCTCCAGTTCTGAAAATGTATTATCACCAGTCAACTCCCTGTACCAATAACATTGAATAGCAAACGATACAGTTAAATTATTGCTGCACCAGATAAAAGGAATGCCGCGATAGAAAGCGTTTGCTTTTGCTTTGTTCCAAACCCTTTGAATACCCATCCTATAATAGCCGACAATTGTATCTCTGCGCCAACCTTTTAATTGTTTAGCTAATTCGTAGTGACCAATATTTATGAATGGATACCATTGGTAATGATTAGCTGTGTCAGCGCCAAGCCAAGGTGTGATAGGTTCCTGTCTGGCGTATGCAAATGCATCAATAAGATTGGAGGTTCCCGAATTAGCTACTGTTGCTAATTCAATATCATCAACCCAATTTTCTTCTGCATATATGTAGGGAGACTTTACTGAGGCCGATTGAGTTACTCCTTTTTTCCTCAATGCAAAAATATAGGCTGATAAAGATTTTAGATAAAGGCGTTGACCATATTCGTGATTTTCTTTTTTAAAAATAACTGCTCCCAGTGAGAATGCACTTGAAAATTTACCTGCGGTAGAAGAAGTTCCTTTGGTATTATTCATAAACTTACCTCTCTGCTGCGGCTCCCCACTTACAAAATACACGGGACGTTCATACCCTCTTCCATAAAAGCTGTCCATCTTCGGGATCCGCATACCCATATGATCACGGTCATCGGCTATTTGATTAAACAACCAATCATCTTTCGGGTGCATTTTTAATAACCAATCCAGTCCCCACTTAGCTTCATCCAATACATCGGCCAGTCCATTTTTACCGTCCAGGCCATTCGCCAGTTTTTCATCCGCGAAGACCTGTGGAAAATCCCGGTACGACATCAATAAATGATACGTAGCATTTGCAGACGTGGCGGAATATTGCAAATAATCAGATGCATCATGCCAACCGCCGACAACATCAATTCGTGTGCTGTCTTTTATGCCGGCCTTTTCGCCATACAAAACATAACCATCCCGGGTATGGCAACTATCTTTCAAAAAAGGATTAAACCCTGATCGCTGCTGGCGCATATAACGCAAACAAAAATCAGCGGCGCCTTTATAAACATCTTCTCCGATTTCAAATTCTGGCGATTGGGTACCGCCTGCCTGCAAATAATACCGTCCCGGTTTTTTGAAAAACGAAAAGTTTAGCCGGTAGGTTTGTTTAAATGGTCCATATTCGCCAAACGGGTTTCCAACCTTACCGGAAGTAGCAATTTTTTTTGTGATTGCATCGATCAATTGCCAATTGCTAACACTTCGACTATCGCTCAGTGTCGATTGCTCTTTGCTTCCCCATACAGCTACTTTGACGCCACCGGGAGTATAGCCTAATTGATTAATTCTGATCCAGGCTTTGGGAGCCTGCTTCCTTCCTGTTGTAGTAAATGAAAACAACAAAACAATAAACAACAATCGATACATAACTGATACTTTCAATTGAAAATGGAAAAGTTACACAACTTTGATCATTCCATACAATGCGTTTATTTGCGTGTAGCACCTAATAATAACTAAAAACTTTTCCTTTCTTTGCTGCCAAATTGAATGCTGCTATGAAGCTAGTTACCTACCTTAAAGACAATCACGAGCAACTGGGCGTCTTAATCAACGGGTTTGTCTATGATATGGAAGTGTTACACCCCGACCTCCCCAACAGTATGAATATGTTTTTGACGTATTGGGAAGACTCTTACCCGGTGGCCCAGGCTGGCGCATTGATGCTGCAGGAAGGAACAAGAACAAGCAATAAACGACAATCCATAAACGAAGTGCAACTGTTAGCTCCGGTACCCTTTCCCACTTCCTGCCGCGATGGCTATGCGTTTCGCCAGCATGTAGCAGCTGCCCGCCGCAATCGTAAGGTCGAAATGATCCCGGAGTTTGATCAATACCCGATTTTTTATTTCACCAATCATCACAGCATACAGGGACCCGGCGAGGTTAGGTGCATGCCGGATCATTTTGAAAAACTGGATTTTGAACTGGAGGCAGCCATTGTTATATGCAAACATGGACGAAACATCAGGGCGGAAGAAGCTGATGAATATATCGGCGGGCTGATGATTATGAATGACCTGAGTGCACGGAGACTTCAAATGGAAGAAATGTTGCTGAATCTTGGTCCTGCAAAAGGAAAAGATTTTTCAACAGCAATAGGCCCCTGGCTTGTGACATTAGATGAGCTGCATGAATGGGAAACTCCTGGCAAGGAAAATCACAAAGGCAAAAGCTGGAACTTGAAGATGAAATGTTGGGTAAATGGTCAACAAGTAAGCGAAGGCAATTTGGGCGATATGGATTGGACCTTTGCAGAGATTATTGAACGAGCTTCTTATGGCGTAGATCTGTACCCCGGCGATGTAATTGGTAGCGGTACGGTAGGAACCGGTTGCTTCCTGGAATTAAATGGCACAGGCAAATTAAATGATCCTAATTATATTGAGCAATGGCTGCAGCCAAATGATATTGTTGAAATGGAAATTGATGCATTAGGAAAATTGAGTAACACGATTGTGGCGGAAGACACAGACTGGAGCATATTGAAGCAAAAAAAAGCATAATGGTTTTTGATTTAAAAGATTTAAAACCTGCTGAAAAGCAATATTACCTGCAGCATGTAATTGCTCCCAGGCCTATTTGTTTTGCTTCGACCATCGATAAAGAAGGGAATGTAAATCTCAGCCCCTTCAGCTTTTTTAATCTATTCTCTACCAACCCGCCTATAGTTATTTTTTCACCGGCAAGAAGGATTAGAGACAATACGACCAAGCATACTTTGCAAAATGTGCAGGAAGTTCCTGAAGTGGTGATCAATATCGTTACCTATGACATGGTGCAACAAACTTCATTGGCCAGTTGCGAATACCCGAAATACATAAACGAGTTTAATAAGGCGGGCTTCACGGCAATACCTGCAACTCTTGTAAAACCGCCGATGGTAAAAGAAAGTAAAGTCAACCTGGAATGCAGGGTGCTCGAAATAAAACCGCTGGGAACTGAAGGAGGTGCAGGCAACCTGGTTATATGCGAAGTAATGCGGATGCATATTAATGATAGCTTGCTGGATGCTACTTCGACTACCGCCCAGGGTTTGCCAAAAATAGATCAGCGAAAAATCAATCATGTAGCAAGACTGGGTGCCGATTGGTATTGCCAGGTAAACGAACAAAACCTCTTCCTGATCGAAAAACCCAATACCCAGTTGGGCATTGGCATCGATAGCTTGCCTGAAGCCATCAGGAACAGCAAAATACTTTCAGGCAATGACCTGGGGCAGCTAGCCAATGTACAGGAGCTACCTTCGATTGACCCATCCTTTGATGACGACCATTTAAAACAAATCATCCAGTACTATAATCTTAATCCGGATGAGATGGAAAGAGAGCTTCACCTGCATGCAAAAAAACTATTAAGCAAAGGAAAAGTACAGGATGCATGGCAGGTATTACTAGCCAGTGCCCAGTGATACGGTTAAGATAGAAGAGGTGTGAGCTATATAACGGTTCGTTCGCATTAGCTCTATTAATTTACTTCCCCTTCTAGTCTTTTGAAGATATTTCTCTGTCGGCAACTTTCTTTAAAAAGCTACCAATTCAGATAACGCAATTATGACATATTCTTTGTAACTTATGAAAGAGTAGGTTAATTTAGGAGTGAAGCCATAAACTTCTTAATTAACAACCTTCCTTATTCTGCTTCGCCCCTGTGTTCAACGAATTGTGCCTTTTCTGCATGGTCCTTAATACCCCGTCCAAACTTTGCGTCAGTTTAGTGGATATGCTTTTTGTCACTTGTCATATTCAGAGTAAGAAAAGCCTGTTATAGATTCACCCGATAGCCCTGAAAAAAATTTGCATTTTAGCACAATACTTTCCTGAGTTCCGCACTGGGACACCCAATTCTAAATTTTGAATAACTCCAGCAATTTTATCTGTTCCTCGTTAGGAAGGTGCAGCCTGGATTCCGTGGATTTTGAGATTGGAGCTTCGATTGTGATTTTAAATATCGTGTTGGCAATATCAATGGCTTTTTCCGGTGAGAGGTGGCTTTTTGCGGCTTGTAATTGTCGCTCCAGTTCTTTATAAATTTTATATGCACAAAAGGCAATACAGATATGTGCTTCAATCCTATTGCGGAGCCGGTGATAGATGGGTCGTATGCGTAAATCTGTTTTAGATATCCGGAAGGCCTTCTCAATCTTCCATAAGTGGCCATAGTTTACAATCACTTCCTCTTTGTTCATTTTGGTATTGGTGATGTAGCCCTTTAATCCATCCCATTTTTGGTCGGCATGGTATTTATCGTAGTTGATGCTGATTTGTACATCACCATTGAGCTGGAGGTATTTATTATAACCCCTGTTATTGATATTCTGTTTGGTGAGTTTCCCACGGACGATACTGCGTTCTAGTTTTTGCAGGCCCTTCTTTCTATTGGCTGCGTCTTTCTTTGCTCTTGATTCGGAGTAGCTCACTATCAGTTTGGTATGTTCATCTCTTACCAGCTCTGCGCTCTGCCCGTTTTCCAGCGACAACGCCAACACCTGGCGTTTGATGGAATCTTTTTCATTTTTAATTCGTGCGCCAAGAATATATTCATATTGCTTGCTTTGAAGTTCTTGCAGATTAGCATTGGACAACAAACCGGCATCGGCGATGACTACCAGTTTGTCCAGCTTATACTTTGCTTTAAATACTTCAATGACCGGTAGCATCGTATGACCTTCAAACTTGTTACCTTCAAAAATTTCATAGGCCAATGGATAGCCATCAATGCTTACCAGTAGACCCAACAATATCTGTGGATGTTGATGTTTGCCTTCTTTTGAAAAACCTGTTTTGCGAAGATCATCTTCGTCTTCAATCTCAAAGTACAGGGTGGTGACATCGTAAAAAACAATGCTCAGGTCATTGTTCAACAATTGCAGTGTGTGTTGGTAACTGATTTGCTGAATCGTTTCCTTCTGGCTGTCATTTAGTTTATCGAGGTAGCGGTAGATCTTATCGACTTCAATAGAGATGCCCTTGTATTTAAACAGGTAGTCCGTGGTTTTGAGTTTGCTCACTGGATTGACCAGTCGTGCAATCACCAAATGCCGGAATAATTCATCTTTGATCTGTGTAAATCCGATCTCCCCAAACAGTTTTCCCAGGACCAATTCCGGGCCAACCAATTGAATCTGTTTGATGCCTTTGAAAAACAAATCTACAATCTGCTTCTCCTGTTCAATATCAAAATTGAACAACTGTTGCCCGGTAAGCTTGGGAATAAGCTTCTCTGCCTGTCGGACCAAGTCTGCTATCACGGAAGGATCACTTGAACTACCCATCGTCCTGGCAACACGGTATTTGCCAGAACTCTTATCAATAACCTGGACACTAACTAAACCGCTCTTGTTAGGTTTCTTGCGAACAAACATCTCCAAAATTAGGACTGGGACACCCAAAATGGAGGCATCGACTCAATAGCAGCAAGGGTTTCAAAAGAAAACTCTCAATTTTTCAAAAAAGTGCGGAAGTCAGGAAAGAGTAGGTTAATTTAGGAGTGAAGCCATAAACTTCTTAATTAACAACCTTCCTTATTCTGCTTCGCCCCTGTGTTCAACGAATTGTGCCTTTTCTGCATGGTCCTTAATACCCCGTCCAAACTTTGCGTCAGTTTAGTGGATATGCTTTTTGTCACTTGTCATATTCAGAGTAAGAAAAGCCTGTTATAGATTCACCCGATAGCCCTGAAAAAAATTTGCATTTTAGCACAATACTTTTATTGTTACTGGCATTTTCTGTTTTCTCCCAGGAGATAGTTAAAAACCGGGAATATTTTTCTGCCAAAAGCAAACGACAGCGAAGCGGCGCCAGGATAATGCTGATTGGAGGAGCGGCACTTGTCGGCGCCGGATTTTTAATTGGCGACCGGAAAGAATCTTCTTTTGATGATGCCGCTACCGGTGTTATTATAGGCGGCGGCGGCGTATTGCTTATGATTGGCAGCGAACCGGTCTTTATTGCATCTTCAAAAAATAAAAGAAAAGCTATGTCTCTTTCATTTAAAAATGTACCTATTCCGCAAATAAAAAACAGCAGTATGGTATACCAATCCATGCCTGCTGTTTCAATTCAATTGAACTTATAATTATTTTCCTCCAAACACTTTTTTCAAAATATCACTTGTCCTGGCCAATGGGTTAGCCCTGATATTCGCTTCTTCTTTGGCCACCTGGTCAAACAAAGCATCAACCGCCTTGCCTACAACAAATGAAGTAAGATCGGGGTCTACTTTTTTGAAAGTTGTGGGAAATTTATTGTAGCTAGTTACAATATCATCGTAGTATTTTGTGGCTTCTACTTTGTCCAATGAAGTTTGAACAGAAGGAGTAAATGCTGCGATCAATTTTTGAGAAGTCTTTTGTTTGAAATATTGCGTTGCCGCATCTTTATTTCCTTTTACAATATTCAAAGCATCCGTCAGTGTCATCTCTTTAATCGCATCCACAAAAATGGGTTTTGCAAAAGCCACTGCATCTTCAGCACCCCTATTAATGGCAAGAATGGCCTTATCTACCTGCGCACCCATACCCGCACTTCTCAGCGTGGTCTCTATTTTTTTCGCATCGGGTGGCAGCAGCATTTTATAGATTTCGCTGCCAAAAAAGCCATCGGTTTTATTCAGGTTCAACACGGCATTGGTTACCCCCTGTGTTAAAGCTTCTTTTATTCCCTGGCCGGCTTCGGCTTCGGTAACTCCTGAGCCGGTAACCTTTGAAAGTATTTTTGGCAATTTTATTTGTGAAAAAGAAGTGGCCGGTAAAATGGCCATCGTTAAAAACAGAGAAACAAAACAGATTTTCGTTTTCATTTGATATTTTTTATTGTTTTTAGCTCCCGAGGCTATCGGGAGAATTCGCCAAAGAATCATTCCGTTTGTAAGAAGCTATTTTTTGGCTCATTTCATCAGTATTAGTTTAAAAATTGAGGATCAAAATAGTGGCAGAAACCCGTATTTCCAACCATCACCATTTTCTTTGACGATAGTTTAAGACTTTTAGTGTGCTGGCGGGTAAAATTTCTTGCAGGAAGCACTGTTTCAAACGGATTTCCCTGTTTTTTCAATAAAGCGTCAAATATTCAGCGCTTCTTTTCTTCGGCTGATCCGCTCCCGGATAATGCGGAAGAACTTGGATCTCTCCTTTTCACTGACAGCGCTGATGAGGGTGGAACGCTTCATCTGGTTTTGAAGATGATTATAGAGATTTTCATTAAAAGCTATATCTCTTGACAGCATGAAATTGATAGTGCTGTGTGTTATATAGGAAAACTTTAATCCATCCGCTGTTATCAACATAGTATTGTCGCCAAGCAACACTTCATTAAAATACATTCTGAACCGTGCCATCGGTTTTTTCTCAGGATCATTATAATAGAATTTATAACCCAACGCTGCCTGTTCTTCCAGATGATTCCATAATTTTTCAACCGCCTCGTACAGCGCATAAGCATCCCGGTCCGATTGAAATACATGCCCGTCGAGATAAAAATCTATTTGCCGGAAGATTATGCTCATGCTTTCAATATTCCAGATCTCAACGCTGGGTATTTGCTTGTAGAGAGTAAGCACTTTTTGATCAATAGCAAACAATTCGTCGGGGTAATCTGTAACGCTGAATTTTTTTCTTTCAAACTCGGGAAACTGGAAATACGTTTTCAGCCAGAAAAACCATTTGAAAGCGGCTATTTCACGCAAAACAAAATGATGAAATATCGGCATATCCTTGCAGGAGTAATAAAATTCTTTTTCCTTAAAACTGTTGATATACGCCACGTTCTGCAGCAGGCTGGTCATATATTCTTCAAACCGGAATGTTTTTTTATCAAGGTACTGTCCCTGGAACTGGATCGTACCATTGTTTATACTCATCAATTGATCCAGCGAAATGCGATAGTGAATGGCAATTTTATAAAGTTCCTCAAACGTAATTAGCTTTTCACCCCTCATCCGGCGATAGGCACTGTCAGTGCTTATTTCCAGTAATCCTGCTACTTCATCAGCAATAGATGCATCGGCCGGCAATTTCCTTTTAATGGCCTGGAAAATCAGTTGCTGTAGTTCCTGTACGTTCATACTACCGGTTTTGAGTTAAAGATTCTTTTTCCGTTCGTTAATCTTATTCAGCATGATGCCAAAAAATATGTTACGCTGTTTTTCGCTTGTTTCACTGATAATGGTTGATCTTTTCATCAGGTTTCGCAAATCCCCGTGGCAATAATTGCAGAATGCCTGGTCACGGGTAAAAATATAATTCAACCCATCATAGTTGAGAAAAACAGTTTTGGTATTATCTGTTTCCACCATGATCGTATTATCGCCCAGCAGTACACGGTTAAAGAAGAAGGTTAAATTATTCTTTTTCATCTCCCGGCTTTCATCCGGCATAAACTTACTGCCGTATTCTACCTGGTTTTTCAGGTGAAGGAATGTTGCTTCCAGCGATTCATACACCAGCTTTATATCGGAAGCCGATGAAAAATACCCCGAGTCTTTATAAAACTCTATTTGCGAAATGGCTGCATTAACACATTCCGTATTCCAGATCTCGGTTGAAGGTACGCTGTTATAAAGCCTGCTTAATTCCTGGCTAAGTTCTATGATCTGTTTTGAAACACAATTCATAGTAAAATCTTTTCCACTGAAATCAGGATGCTGAATGATCGTTTTCATCCAAAAGAAGTAACGAAAGGCAAGCAGTGGCTCATAATAGAAATTATGAAAAATGGGCATGTCTTTGGTCCGGTAGACGATCTCTTTATGAATAAAACTGCTGATGTATATCATTTGTTTCAGCAATTCTTTGAGATACTGTTCGTAGGTATAGGTTTGGGTATTCACACGAACATTCTGAAAAAGGGTGGAGCCTCCCTGCACGTTTAAAATATGATCCAGCGACAATTTGAAGTAATTACAAAGTTCCCTGGCTTCGTCCAGAACAATCGGTGTTTCGCCCCGGATACGGCGGTAGGCGCTGTCGCTGCTGATATGAAGTATTTCGGCCACGGAATCAACTACGGCTATATGCGGAGGCAAAAGCTCCTTGATCCGCTGGAAAAGAAATTCCTGAGATGGATAGTTAGCCATGGTTGGTGGTTGAGAGGCCAGTTTGCAAAAGCTGCAGAGCCTTTACAGAAAGTTAGACCAATTTATCAAAAACTGCAAATGCCCGGAACCGGGGCAATGTATCAGTTTGCAATTACTTATTCCACAAAGCCGTAAAGAACAGTAAGAAATACTTTGTGATCTCTGTGTCTCTTTGTGTGGGAGACTGAGACACTATCCAAACCCGGCAGTTGCAAAAGTTGCAAGTCAAAGAAACGTTAAGACAAAATTCAATTATATACCCGCTTTGTGGTATAGTAATTTGGCAGTAACAAAAACAAAACATTATGAAACCCGAAATAAACAACCAGGAAATACTGCTTTTTATAGACAGCCGTTTCTGCAGCCGGGAATTTTGCAGCCGCGATACCAAATTGCAGGGACTAAACCTGAACCTTCACAGGGAACAATTGGAAAATGCCTGCTGGGCAGGAATGCTTTTCGAAATGCTTCCCGAATTGAAAGATGCCTGTCCGTTCGGCAACAAAGTTCTTATCTGGGATATTCATTCAGCCGGACATCTTCTGCTGGTAAACCAGGGCCACAGCCCTCAGCCCGTTGAAAAGCCATTTTCCCTGGACCCTTATCTTTTTTTGGATGATGTAAGAAGCAATTGATCCCTTGCGTTTTAGCTATCTTTTGCATCCGCCGGCGATTGCAAATTGGCAGTTGGATGTTCTCAATTGGTATCCGGCCTCGTCACCTGTTTGCAAATGCAGTGCGGTTAGCGACTAATAAGTGAGAACCCGGATGAAAATGAGTCGTTTGCCATAAAAGAGAGATTTATTTGAATTGGTAAATTTTAATACTCAGCAATATGGTTTCAGCTACTGAAATAAAACCCGCTGTCATTTTGCAGCCCTATGTTCGGTGTTATGCACTTCGTGTATTCAATACCGGGGAATCGGTTTTGCAAAAACCATTACATGCATTGAATGAGTGCTATATGACATTCTTTTTAAAGGATAAATTTTGTTATTCGATTGAAGAGAACGGTAGGAAGAAAAAAGTCTCCGACAACGTTTATTTTCTATCTACCCAGTCGGCAGGTTGTGGCTACTTTAAAGGAGATTTTATTTTGTTTAATATCGAATTTAAAGCCAATGGTTTTTTTGCTGTATTTGGCATTCCCCAAAAAATATTAATGAATACTTTTCTACGGGCTGAAGACATTTTCGGAAATGATTATTCTGTAATGAGGGAGCAGTTGGAGTCCTCACAGGATATTGCAGAACTGGGAATGTATATGGACACATACCTGGTAACAAAACTCTTGGCCCAAAAGCATAAACATTACACACCTGTTATTGCAAACGTTGCCAACAATATTTTAAAAAATAATGGGTTAGCGTCCATTGACAGCCTTGCCCTTTATGCAAATATGAGCTTACGGAATTTTGAAAGAAGATTTATTAATGAAGTGGGGATGCCGCCGAAATTATTTATGCGAATCACAAGATTTTATACTGCTCTCCAGGATAAGATGATCGATCCGCAAAAAAGCTGGACCAGTATCTGCTACAACAGAGGCTATTTTGACCAGGCACATTTAATAAAGGAATTCAGGGAGTTTACTTCAAAAGCACCGGAAGAACTTTTCAGAATTACTCCGCTTCTCAAAGAAAGCTTTTCGGAAAAAGTGGAGCTATAAAGTTGTCGTTTATTTACAATCCGGCCTGACCCTGTTAAAATAATTTTGGGTATGAAATGATTTTAGAACATTATCACCGTGATGCTGCTGAATTAAAGAGCTGCTGATAAAATTGAAAAAGCCCTTCTAAAGACCAGCTTTAAAAATTGTTCCTGAGCACTGCTATTGATGCAGTGAACTGCTGAATTAAAATAAAATCAGCGCCGGCAAAATCTTTGTCCCCACAGGATCCTTTGCAAAACACATTTTCAGACAATTCATTCATACGATACCCACATAACTAAAAAGGAGAACCCGGAAAATCCTTTAAAGAGTACGGCGCATTTGCCGAAAGGCGACAGGAGTAGGCACTAAAACAAAACTTTTTACTATGAGAAAGTTTGCATGGCTATTTATAACAGCATTAATTGCTTTATCGCCTGCAGTTTTTTCCCAGCCTCAAAAAATTACTATCAAAGGAAAATTAACCGATGATAAAAATAGTCCTGTGGCTGATGCGTCGGTGATGGTAAAGAATGCAGGCAATGGCACTACCACTGATACCAAAGGAAATTTTCAGTTGACCGTTTCTTCTCTTCCGGTTACACTATTGATCTCCCATATCAGCTTTCTGAATGAGGAAATTAAAGTTGATAACACAAACGAAGTGATCATTAGTATGAAGCCTGTTTCCGGATTGCAGGAAGAAGTATTGCTGGTTACAAAAGGCATTCCTACTAAAATTAAGGATGCTCCTTTTTCTGCAGAAATGATCGGCCACCGGCGCATACGGCAGTTGCCCACTACTTCTGCTTACGATGCCGTTGTTTATCTCAAAGGCGCAGACCAAACCAGTTCAAGCCTTACATTTAAAACACCCAGTACCCGTGGTTTTAACGGAAGTGGCAGCACACGGGTAAATCAATTGGTAGATGGCATGGATAACCAGGCCCCGGGGTTAAATTTCTTTGTAGGCAATTTTGCCGGCCTTACTGAACTGGATATGGAGAGTGTTGAATTATTGCCCGGCGCTTCATCAGCATTGTACGGGCCCGGGGGTATGAATGGCACTGTGCTTATTAACAGTAAAAATCCTTTTAAACACCCGGGATTAAGTGTGATGATAAAACCGGGTATTATGCACCTTGGTAAAGGCGGAAGAGAAAATGCTTCTATGTATAATGATTATTCTTTTCGCTGGGCAAAGAAATTCAATGAAAGAGTTGCATTCAAGCTAAGTGCTCAATACATACAGGCAGATGACTGGCTTGCGGGTGATACATCCAACTATTTGCGTTCAGGGACTTCGGGAAAATTGATACCAGGCACAAGGGCAACCGATCCTAACTATGATGGGGTAAATGTTTATGGAGATGAAACTTCAGTCAATATTCATGATGTTGCCCTATTAATGGAGACAGGTGGTTTCTTACCTCCCGGTGCTTCACAATTGGTACCTGATCTTAATGCATCCCGTACAGGCTACCATGAAAGAGATATAATTGATCCTAAAACAAAAAATATTAAACTATCAGGTGCATTTCATTATAAACTTACTCACAAAATTGAAGCCCAAATAATGGGATATTGGTCAACCGGCAATACGGTTTACACAGATGATAATCGTTATGCATTAAAAGGAATCAAGATTGGGCAATACAAACTCGAATTGAAACACAAGAATTGGTTTTTTAGAACTTATACAACACAGGAAGATGCTGGTGAAGCATATAGCGCAACGGTAGCTACTCAATACTTTAATGAAGCATGGAAACTGAGCCAGCAATGGTATCCTGAATACGTTGGCGCCTTTGTAACAGGAGCCGGACAAATTTTTCAGTCAGTATTAATGAACGGAGGCACCCTTGCACAGGCGCAGGCAGCAGTAGTAAATGCAGCGCCACAGTTGCATGCCGCAGGAAGAGCATACGCCGACCAGGGCCGTCCTGAAGCCGGTTCAGCTTTATTCAATCAAATCTTTGAACAGGTAAGAAAAACTCCCATCCCCAATGGCGGCATGTTCAAAGAAAAATCACAACTATGGATGACGGAAGGACAATATACTCTGGGTGATGCTGCAAGAAATGCCGAAGTCATCGTGGGCGGAAATTATAAAAAATATATTTTGAACTCGTCCGGCACTTTGTTTATTGATACGTTAAAACCTATTGGCATCAATGAAGTGGGAGCTTACTCACAAATAACTAAAAAACTGTTTCAACAAGCACTTACTTTAATTGCCTCTGGCCGTTTTGATAAGAATGAAAATTTCAAAGCCCAATTCACTCCACGATTTGCTGCGCTGATCAGGCTGGCAAAAGACAATAATCTCCGGATGTCATACCAGACAGCTTATCGCTTTCCCGGTAACCTGGCACAATGGATTCGTCTGGATGTAGGTGGTGATTACCTGCTGCTGGGCGGATTGCCTTGGGTAATGGATTATATGCATGCCGATAAAAACCCTGTTTATCAAATCGGAGGTCCCGCAACTCCATATGAATACAAAGAGTTCAAACCTGAAACGATGCGTTCCTTTGAAATCGGTTATAAAGGAGTAATTAAAAACAAACTGTTGATAGATGCTTATGGCTATGTTGGAAAGTATAAAGATTTTATCGGCAGGATAGGATTGTACCAACCTGCTACCGGCGAAGCTTTTTCCATTACAGTTAACAGCAGCAATAAAGTAAAAACCTATGGCTTTGGACTTGGAATGGATTACAGGATGAACAATAACTATTCAGTATTCTTTAATGCCTACTCTGATGTCATCACCGATGTGCCTTCAGGTTTCAAAGCTTATTTCAACGCACCAAAGTATCGTTTCAATACAGGTTTCGGCAATTCAGGATTGGGCAAAAAAGAATTGTTCAGTTTTAATGTGATGATGCGCTGGCAGGATGCATTTGAATGGGAAGGCGAATTGGCAAATGGCCCGCTGGATGCATTCGCTACTGTAGATGCACAGGTGAGTTATAAACTGTCCAAAATCAAATCAACCTTGAGATTGGGTGGAACTAATATTTTCAATCATTACTACAAAAATGCTTACGCTAATCCAGCCATCGGCGGTTTGTACTATGCCGCTTACATCTATAACTTTTAAACAACTCCAATAAACAGTTTCTCCCGTTAATCATTAAACCACCCCGTCCCGGTATCCAACCCGGGACGGTTTCCTGAACCATTAACCCTGTCTGCCGACAGGCAGGCATTAAACCTTCCCTTTTTATGATTCCCACAATTATTTTCCTGCTGCTGCGCAGGTACGGGAAAACTCATCCCGCAAAAGCCGAGCAGCTTGCGCTCCTGCTGCGAAAAGCAGGTAAATTCTTCTTCATATTCATCTTACTTATTCTTACCTGTTATATTGCTTTTTCTCAAACAAGCCAATTGCAATACAGTGTCAAAAGAAAAGGAGCACAGATTGGCATCATCTCCTTTACGCAACAATTTGTTGGTAACAAAAGAGTGTTTAAAGTAGAATCGGAAATAAAAACCAGGATACTTTTTTTGTTTACAGCCATTGGCCAGGAAGAATCGGTATATGAAAATGGCATAATGATATCATCTTTCGTTTATCAAAAGCTGAATGGTAATGAACAGGTGAATAAGAAAACAACCCTGGTTGGCAGGAATTATATTGTTTCAAAAGGAAATCATTCGGAAACACTGAGCAACTATCCAATTTTTTATAACATGATTTGTCTTTATGCAAAAGAACCTGTTGATGTGCCAAAGGTTTATTCTGACAAATCGCAGCAATTCCTCGATATTCAAACTATAGGCGATCATCATTACAGGATCAAATTCCCTGATGGCAATTACAATGAATATTTCTACCAGGATGGGCTCTGCACAAGAGTAGAAGTACATCACAAGTTTTACCGGTCATCATTTGAACTTATAAATTAAATACAATGATACCGGACATTCAATTCATCATACTGGCAATATGTTATTGCCTGCTCTTCCTTCTTTGCTTTGCTGTTTACAAAATGAAAAGCGAAAACCTGGTATCGGAAAAAGTAATGAATGGTAACTGGCTGCTACTTCATTTGCGTCATGCAGGAGGAATTATCATTACGGCTGTTTTGCCTTCTTTTCTTTTACCTGTCATCAGGGAAGATATATTGGCCTGGCCCGCCCCGGTTGACGTAGTTCAGGTGTTCTTTTTGTCCATAACAGCTTTGCTCCTGGTATTATTAGTGATTCAGAACAATCGTGGCCTACTTGCAGAGAGAGCCGTTGTTTATAAATATGCATTTCTTCAGGCAAGCACTCACCTGCTGTTACGATCTTCGTTTTTGGCATGTTATGAATGGTTTTTCAGGGGCTGCATCCTGTTTAGCTGTATAGAAAACTTTGGCGTTATCGCCGCTATCGGCATCAACCTTGTATTGTATGTACTTATCCATTCATTCAATGGAAAAAAAGAAATGTATGGGTCAATTCCCTTTGGTTTGATTCTTTGTGTATTCACTATTTGGTATCAATCGGTTTGGCCGGCCATTTTGCTTCATTTGATGTTGTCATCATCACATGAAGTTTTTCTCTTGTCAGTTTTTTTTAATAAAAAATCAAAACCTGTTTTATGAAAACCCTGGTTACAGGAGCTACCGGCTACGTTGGCCATAATCTTGCACTCAGTTTGGCGCAGAATGGAAACATGGTCAATATTTTAGTAAGAAACACTAATTCTCCCTTAATTCCACAGCATCCGCTGATAAGAATTTTTGCAGGTGATATAACCAAAAAGGAAACGATTCTTCCTGCAATAGAAAATTGCGACACTGTATTTCATACGGCAGCCCTGGTGCGGTTTTGCTCCCGCAGGCCAACTGATTTTTATGATATTAATGTAGAAGGTACCCGTCACATGCTTGATGCAGCCTTGAAAGCAGGAGTAAAAAAGTTTGTTTTCACCAGCACAGGCGGTGTCATCGGCCCTTCCCTGCATAAAGAAATGAGTGAAAACTATCCCCGTGTTGCCGGGTTTACCAACGATTATGATTTGTCAAAATTTCTTGCTGAAAAATTGGTAAAGGAATATGCAGACCTTGGCTTGCACACAGTGATTGTAACTTCCACCAAAGTGTTCGGTCCCGGCATAGATAAGCATCAGTTAAGTGTGAATAGTGTAATCAGGCGTTTCATCTCCGGCAAAATTTCTTTTTGTCCCCGGCCTGATGATTTTGTTTCAAACTATGTATTTATTGATGACCTGGTAAAGGGGCATCTGCTGGCGGCTGTAAGGGGAATAAAAGGAGAAAAGTATATTATTGGTGGCGAAAACCTTTCTTACAAGGAATTTTTTGAAAAGCTTCGCCAGGTTTCCGGCATGCGAGGAATAATCATTCCCATGCCAAAAAGTATTGCCGCTCTGTACGGCGGTTTGCATTTTATTCAGCGCAGGCTTATTGGTAAAGATCCTTTTTTCAATTCCAAAGCTGTCAGCCAGATCTATTGCAATAAATCTTTTACATCGGCAAAGGCGATAGATGAGCTCGGCTATTCTATTGCACCATTTACCGCGGCATTGCAACGAACCATTCATTCATTTAAAATTGAATTGCATGCAAAACAAAGGTTATACCCTCATTACAGGGTCCAGTGAAGGGCTTGGAAAAGCATTCGCTATTGAATGCGCCAAACGAGGTATGAACCTTATATTGGTTGCACTTCCCGGCCCGGAGCTCTATGCACTGGCAGCACTGATAAAGGCCAACTATCCTGTAGAAGTAGTATGTATTGGTAAAGACCTGTGCAGGGATGAAAGCTGCATGGAACTATATGCTGAAGTGGCCGCATTGAATTTACAGGTGAACATGCTGATCAACAATGCAGGTATTGGCAGCACCATATTATTTGAAGAAGGAAGCCCGGTTTTGTTTGAAAAACAGATACGGTTAAATGTATTGGCAACAACGCTGATCACCCGCCTGTTTCTTCCCATGCTTCAGCGTCATGCCCGTTCTTATATATTGAATGTCGGCAGCCTTGCCTCCTTTTTTTACCTGCCTAAAAAACAGGTATATGGCGCTACAAAATCTTTTATTTATTTCTTCTCTAAAAGCCTGAGAGAAGAGTTAAGCAACAGCAATGTGCAGGTAAGTGTTTTATGTCCCGGCGGTATCAACACCAACCCAACCCTTACACTGATGAATAAGACCGGTAACTGTATTTCCCGCTTGTCGGTAATGAATCCCGAAGAGGTGGTGCCCATTGCTATCAATGGCCTGCTCAGTGGGAAAGAAGTGATTATTCCCGGAAGGCTGAACAATTTTTTCATGTTGCTCGATAAAATGTTACCTGCCTTTTTAAAAAAGCTATTGACGGGCAGTACTATGAAAAAATTAGATACGAACAATCAGCTTAGCAGGTACCTGGCACCTTCAATGGTTACTCTGGTTGTTCCTTCGTCTAAGCATAATCTGAATTAACTATATCAAACAATTTCCATTAATCATTAAACCTTTTTGTGAGCACAAGATCTTTTTATGCAAGCTGGAAGACAAGAAGTTTTTCAGAGATGCAATGCTATGCTGTTTTTCTTTTCCTGCTGAGCCCTGTTAGTTACTGCATCATTCAATCCGAAAATAGTATCGGCATTCTTTTTCATGGATTGCTTTTTATGACCGGCTTTATTGTCTTTACTTTTTTAGAATACATTGCCCATCGTTTCTGGATGTATGGCAAGGAAGAAAAACATCCCGGCAAAAGCCTGGAACAACACATGCATCATCACCGGCACCCAACGGAATTAAAGATCACGACAGGTATGAGAAACTTTTTGTTATTAGCCAATATAGTGTTGATTGCGCTGTCATGTTGGTTAGATAATTACTTTACTTTTTTTGCAGGATGTTATTCCGGGTTTGTTTATTACTGTTTTATGCATGTCTTTTTGCATCAGCCCTGGGCTAAAAAGGTTTTTCCTAATCTGCAGTCATCACATATTCATCACCACTGCAAATACCCTGATCGCTGTTTCGGTACCTGCCACACGGGTTGGGACAAACTATTTAATACCAGTGTGCCAAAAACAGTTAAGATTTCAGACGGGATCATTGATTTCTATTTTAGAAAATCGGGACATTAAAAGCCCTGTTTCCAGTACCTTTGCCGCAATTTTGAAAACAGCGTAATGAGTACACAACAATTGTCCGAACAGGAACAACTTCGCCGCGAAAAACTGGCTGAACTGATCATGATGGGAATTGAGCCCTATCCGGCGCCTTTATATCCCGTAAACTCCAACTCAGTTTATATAAAACAAAACTATTCGGAAGAGAGAAAAGAAGAATTTG
This sequence comes from Terrimonas pollutisoli, assembly GCF_029360765.1. Classification (GTDB taxonomy): domain Bacteria; phylum Bacteroidota; class Bacteroidia; order Chitinophagales; family Chitinophagaceae; genus Terrimonas_B; species Terrimonas_B pollutisoli. Next base: position 44,052 of record NZ_JARKNA010000027.1, read on the forward strand.
CAGATGTATGCGTAGCCGGCCGCATCATGAGTGTGAGAGATATGGGGAAAGCCAATTTTGCCGTGATACAGGATGCATATGGAAAAATTCAATTGTATATCCGCCGCGATGATATTTGCCCCGGGGAAGACAAAAGCCTCTATGATATTGTTTGGAAGAAATTGCTGGATATCAGTGATATCATCGGTGTTAGGGGATATGCGTTTATTACCAAAACAGGCGAAACCTCTATCCATGTTAAGGAACTTACGCTGCTGAGCAAATCGTTACGACCACTGCCCATTGTAAAGGAAGCGGAAGGACAGACCTTTGATGCCGTTACGGACCCGGAGTTTCGCTATCGCCAGCGATATGCTGACCTGATCATTAATCCGTCTATCAAAGAAACCTTTATCAAAAGAACAAAACTGATTAACTCTATCCGGGAGTTCTTAAATGCTAAAGGCGCCCTGGAAGTGGACACACCGGTATTGCAAAATATTCCGGGTGGTGCTGCTGCAAGACCCTTCATTACTCACCATAATGCCCTGGATGTTCCTTTCTATTTGCGTGTGGCCAACGAATTATACCTGAAAAGACTGATCGTGGGTGGTTTTGACTGGGTATACGAGTTCAGCCGCAACTTCCGCAACGAAGGTATGGACCGCACACACAACCCGGAATTTACTATTCTTGAATTTTATACTGCCTACAAAGATTATTTGTGGATGATGGAAACAACCGAGCAACTGCTTGAAAAGGCGGCACTGGATGTTTGCCATTCAACCGATGTGCAGGTTGCCGACACAACCATTTCCTTTAAAGCGCCTTTTAAACGCATCAGTATTTACGATGCGATTAAAGAACACACCGGATTTGATGTTAGCAAAATGAATGAAGATCAAATGCGTTCAGTTTGTAAACAACTGCAAATTCATGTTGACAATACCATGGGTAAAGGGAAACTGATCGATGCCATCTTTGGTGAAAAATGCGAGCATCATTATATACAACCTACGTTCATTATTGATTATCCCGTTGAAATGAGCCCACTGACCAAAAAGCACCGGGACAAACAAGGCCTGGTGGAGCGTTTTGAACTCATGATCAACGGTAAAGAGATAGCTAATGCTTACACCGAGTTGAATGACCCGATTGATCAGCGGGAGCGATTTGAAGAGCAGGTGAAATTGATGGAAAGAGGCGATGATGAAGCTATGTTTATTGATTACGATTTCTTAAGGGCCTTAGAATACGGTATGCCTCCGACATCCGGAATTGGTTTTGGGATAGACAGGTTGTGTATGTTACTGACCAACCAACCATCGATCCAGGATGTGCTTTTCTTTCCGCAGATGCGGCCCGAAAAAATACAGGAACAGGTTACTGCCGAATAATAAAAAACCCATCCGTCGCGGCAGATGGGTTTTTTACTCATGTGGATGATCAGGAATTCGGAGTTTCTTCTACCACTTCAAGCCTATTATCTGCTGAAAACTTATCCCGGTAAGCCTGGAATCTTTCGCTTAGATCGTTCACGGATTCAATTCCCTTGTCAATGCTTTCGTGTACATCGGGTAAAGACTGATCAAGCAGTTGAACACCCAGGTTTATATTTTCCGCTTCGATCTGCGACACTTTTTTAAGTACAGAGGTCTGGCTATTCTTCAGATCATCCAGCTCCCGCAGTATTTTATCCATCATTTCGAGCTTTTGCCTTTTTTCCATAATTGAAAGTTTTAGTATGGAAAACAAAGACTATGCAAAAAAGCCGGGTGGGAATAATAAATTTCTAATGTATTGATTATCTGTCGTTAGAATTAGAGCGATATTTCCCGGACTGCTCAATCAACAAACAAATCCCTGTACAATTTTGCCCCTTCTACAACCGAATACTTGCCTAGATCAGTAATACCCTCGGTTGCAAATACTTCCTCGTCAATAAAGCAATTGCCGGTGTACTGAGCAGAAGGCTTGCTGAAAATATAATAAGCTGCATCAGCTAATATTTCCGGGGTACGGCTCATTTTGGCCAATGCTTCGCCACCTAACAGATTTCTTACCGCCGCTGTGTCGATAGTTGTTTTTGGCCAGAGCGCATTGGAAGCAACATTGTATTCTTTCAACTCGGCAGCCCAACCCATCGCCATCATACTCATATTATATTTAGTAATCGTATATGCGATATGACCCTTCAGCCATTTTGGATCCAGGTTAACCGGCGGTGATAAAGTAAGGATATGGGCATTGGAAGATTTTTTTAAATATGGAATGCAAGCTTTTGTTACAAAAAAAGTTCCCCGAACATTGATGTCATGCATTAAGTCAAATCGTTTGGGGTCAGTCTGTTCGGTAGCACTCAATGAAATCGCCGAAGCATTGTTCACTAAAATATCAATACCTCCAAATCTTTCAACCCCTTTGTCCACTACGTTTTGTATTTGATCTTCAAAGCGTATATCACATTGTACGGCCAAAGCCTGTCCGCCAACTCTCTCCATTTCTTCGGCCGCAGAAAAAATAGTACCGCCCAATTTTGCATTTTCCTCCACAGTTTTTGCCGCAATGATAATATTGGCTCCTTCTTTTGCAAGACGAAGTGCTATAGCTTTGCCAATACCGCGGCTGGCTCCGGTAATTAATACAGTTTTGTTTTTCAAAGACATAGCAATTGATTTTGAAACCGGAAGATACAAAAACAGGTGATGCCCGCAGGTGTTTTCATCGTAGATATCCCTTGTTAGCAGTAAATTCAATAGTTAAAGAATCTGTAAAAATTGCTCTGGCACTAAATGAAAACGTAGATTAGTTTTGAGAATGTAGTTGAACGATACCAATTACAGTCCGTTTTAAGCGTCCCGTTTTTGATCCAAATATCCAACAACTGAAAAAGCCTTTTAAGGCTCGTCCTAACCGAAATGCAATCCCGCTCTCCCAAGAGCGGGATTGGTATTTTAATTCTTCGCCAAACGCAGGAGATGGGCCTGGTTCTATTTGTTATTTATTCAGCAAAGCCGCTATCATTTATTTGCCACGTACCAATTGGCGATTTAAATCGAACCGTTTTCAGATCCTGCGTTGCCTCCATTCCTTTACCGCCCGTTAGATCATTACCAGGTGACTTGTATGTTGCCACGCTATCTGTATAGAAGATTTCTTTGTTCTGGTCCCACCACAAATCGTGACAACGGAGTGTATCGCCCTTCACTGTTATCACTACCACACTGTCCCGCAAATAAACTTTGTTAAGAGTCTCAAAGTATTTTCCATACTTAGCATCGAGCTTTGTTTCAATTTTTGTACTGTCGTCATAAAAATCAACATGGAGCTTCTTGGGAAACTCGACATATTGCGTATCCGTCATCACCCGCAACATTAATGGAGCCACCAGCCTGGCTTTCATCACTCCTCCCTGGCTCATATAGCTTTCCACGTTGGTAGCCTCTTCCTGCATCACTTTATTCCTGGTCCATTTATCAATTTCCTCCTGGCTATTTTCACAACTAACAAAACAGCAGCTCAATAATAGGGCTGCTGCAATAAAATATTTCATTATGGAGGAGACTCCGTTAGTCATATTTTCTTTTTGTAAACCAAAGATCGCTTAACGAAAAGCCGGCTGATAACCTGAAGAGATTTTCTTTTAACACATTGTCATTACCCCCACGTTTGATAAACTCAAACGCCAGGTTGATCAGGGTATACTGTTCATTCTGCCGGTTATAATTACGCAAAGGCAATCCCATGCCAAATGACGCTCCAAATACAGGTATTTTATTATCGTTAAAACGGATATACTCAGGACCAAAAAAAGCACCGGCCCTATAAGCTACGTTGCTGAAATAATTTGCTTTGGGGATGGGTCTTAACTGTGTTCCTATTCTTAACTCCCATTTATCCCGTACCGATGGATCTGCCTGTCCATAAGTCCGGTAATCCGTCCATTTAGTATTTGCATAGTCAATCCCGATTAACCAACCGGCTTTTTTGGCAGATACAAATCTCTCCAAAACAAAACCAGCGGTATAAGAGCTTGGGTAAACAATAGGCCCTTTTAAATTCTTTTGATCCAATACACTGTCGATCCTGATATTGCCGGTTGACTCGTCAAAAAAATAAGTTTCGCGGATAATATCTCTTGAAGCGTCAAGGTCCTGTTTCCAGTTACCATTTAAACCAAAGGTCAGGTACAGATCTGGCTTCAACTTGGTTTCATATTGAAGACCTGCATTGAAATATAGGCTGCCGTAGGTTGTCTTCGTTTGAAAGTTTCCACTGGTATATTGTATCGAATCATTGAGGATTGACCGGCGAACACTATAATCTTGTTTTCCAAAAAGATAGCCTCCATTGATACCCAAACTGAGAGCTTGTGTCTTGCTAAAGTTGATTTTAAAACCTGTTCCGGCTGACGCAAGATAGGAACCGCCATCGCCCTGGTTGACGGTGACCGCTGTATCAATATAGCTGCCTGAACCGGGATCTGTTAGCCGCTCAATCTTGTTGATATTATAACTGATCCTTGTTATGGGTCGCAAGCCAAAGCTAATTCCCCAATTGGGCCTGATTGGCAGACCAACCTGCACATGGGAAAACAAGGCATTACTTGCAGAGAACTTCTCGGTAACATTTGGCTCCCGCAAGGTTCGGTTTTCAAAATTTAGCCCGATATCGAGAATTGCCCGGCCCTTTGCTATTTTTTTAGCGGTTTGCTCCTTTAACGTTTGAAACGAACCATAAGAAGCTGGGTTATTGAAATTGATAGAAAGAACATCAGCGTAGCCCGACGAAATGCTGCCCATTCCGCGGCTGTTTATATTAGTTGAAGGAACAATATCACCTAGTCCATAACGGCTGTAAGGTGAGTTATCCTGGGAAAAAACGTGAACAGAACTCAACGAAAAGCAGGCAATTAGTACGAGGTTTATCTTAATCCGGGAAACTTTTAACACATTGATTTTCTTAGAGGTTATTAACTTCGCTGATGGCATAAAGACCCTTAAATATTAAATCAGGGTCTGCAAATATCTTGTTTTTAAGGTGCGAAGCCAAATGCACTATATCTCCCCCGGTTAACAGCACGTTAAAGTTGTCGAATTTTTTAGCGTATTCATCGATAAATCCGTCGATTTCGTAGGCCATTCCGAGCACAGCCCCGCTTAGCATGTTGCTTTTGGTATCATATCCTATCAATGGTACGTTACTATCTGCCTCCACCAAAGGAAGCTTGGCGGTAAAATGATTCATTGCTTTTAAACGCATTTCCATCCCCGGGGAGATACTGCCACCAACCAATTCGTGATACTTATTGATAAAATTATAGGTGATGCAGGTGCCCAGGCCAATAACAAGATTATTGCGGCGGGGATAAAAATGGACGGCCGCTGCAGTTAAGGCCAGCCTGTCTGCTCCAATTGTTTCAGGCTTACCGACAGGAGTGGTGAAAGCAAGTTTGGTTAAATGACTAAGTCGATGAAATTTTGTCTGCTTTGTCAGCAACTCTTCCATAACAGGATTATGATCGATCACCGACGACAGGATCGACTTGCGGGGATTGAAATCATTAATCAGGGCTTGAATTGTTTGATCCGAATCGTCTTTCAGTACGATTATTTTTTCCAGCCCAGCGTTTTTGAAAACAGCGCATTTGCGCCGGGTATTTCCGAAATCAAAACAGAGAGTGACAGACACGAAAATAAAAAGTTTGAATAAAAATATGATTTTTAATGGCATAAACAGATAACCCGCCTATACGCCTGATTTAAATTTATACGTATATTTATAAAAATCGTTTACGATGACAGTAAAATTAAATCTTACCATTAATGAAAAGGTAGCCGCAAAAAGCAAAAAATATGCGGCTAAAAAAGGAGTTTCGGTCAGCAAGCTGGTGGAAGAATACCTGGATAAATTGACTAAAAAGGAAGAAGAGAAAAAGGAAAAAAATTTTGTAAAGAGAAACGCGGGTACATTGCGTATAAAAATAAAATCTGTTGAAAAAGCGAAAAGCGAATATTTAAAAAATAAATATGAACTATAAGGTTTTCCTGGATGTTAATATTCTTATAGACTTTTTTGACGGAAGCAGGCAACATCATGAACCTGCAAAACATTTAATGGAGCTGATCGAAGATGAAACGATAACAGGTTATTTTTCCCAGTCGGTCGTCGACACAACGGTGTACCTGGTACAAAAAGGATATACTCCAAAAGAATTACGAAAAACAATAAAAGAACTCCTTGAAATAGTGACATTGGCTCCTTGTTCTAACAAAACAATTCAGGCGGCTTGTCAGTTGCCAACAAATGATCTCGAAGATGCGGTGCTTTACCAGATTGCCCTTGAAAATCAACTTGATTATTTTATAACCCATGATAAGGCTGCCTATAAGAAATTGAGCAGTCAGGCGCTGCCAGTCGTAACCGCAGGAGAATTCTTCAAAATACTGGCAGAACAATGAAGACTTATTTATCAAGATTAAATCCCGGCAAATCCTTAAAATGTCCGTTGAGTTTTATTTTTTCTTTGAGTTTTTCCATACCGGCTACCGTTGGAATTACCTTAGCCAGGTAGCGTTTTAAATATTCCTGGCGCTGACGCTCATCCAATAAACAAAGCATCTCATACTCCTGTTCGATAGATAAGCCGACGTGATGAGCAATATCAAAACAGCGGATCTGATCGTCTGGCTTTTTAAAATCTTTTTTCACTTTTAACAGCCCATGCAGGTCACGGATACTGGCCATCACTTTACGCATCAGTTCGGGTTTGCCATGCTCATGTGTAGCCGGATAGTTTACGATGGCTCCGCTATATAGTTTATCAGGAATTTCTTTTATCAATTCCAGAATACGAAATACCTGCATTCCCTGCGTTTTGATATCCATTTCACCACTTTCGTAGACCTTGGTCATCTCGGTAATTTGAACCAATGTACCGTTTTCCTGCACTTTGTTATCAATTACTGAAGGAATGCCAAACGGCTTTTTTTGTTCATGACATTCCCTGATCAGTTGTTTATATCTCGGCTCAAAAATATGCAGGTTCAAATCTTCCCCCGGGTATACCACGATGCCTAAAGGAAATATGGGAATGAAATTGGTCATTTCTTAACTATAAAATGAAACTATGAAGTTCCGTAATAACACTGATTAGAGTGCTACTTATTTTTTAACAGTTTCATGGGCGATAACAAAAAATATTCAACTGTAAATCCATGCCAACATTCAATCTTCTTTCTATAAAGGGAAATGGAGTAGTATAAGCTTCTTTGATATGATATCGAAATCCCGCCTTATATATAATTTCCAGGATCAGATGAAGATTTTGGTCCCTATTCTCCATGCTGTGATATTCTATGAACAAATTTTTTACAAATCTCAACTCATCAGCACAGTCGGCAATTACCTTATGCTCGGCTCCTTCTATATCAATCTTTAAAAAATCTATTTCTTCAACCAGGTAGTTTTTAAGCCGGGTTGTCTTTACATCTATGTAGTTGAATTGCCCCGATCTTTCCTGTAATCTTCCTCCTGCTCCGCCTTCAGCCAGGAAAGACAAGGTCTCGTCATCCGCATCCCATACAGCCCGGTTGAGAACCGTCACATCTCCCAGGTTGTAGGACCGGATATTCTTTTCAAGAAATGAAAAAATATAAGGATCCGCTTCAAATCCAATAATTTTTGCACCGGGGAAAAGTGATTTAAAATATAAAATACTCATGCCGATATTGGAACCGCAGTCGATAATAAAAGGAGTCGTCTTGGGTGAGATAAATTTATACACTTCCTCTCTGAACAGCTCTTTTCTTCCCAACCGAAACGAAGCATGGTCATGAACATGTAGGGTGTTCCCTCTGAAAGTAGTTGTATAAGGCGTGAACCTTTTTCTTTTAAACAATTTCATCCGTAGATATTTATTTCCAGGGCTGATGCGCCTTTTTTAAAGGCGGGTAAAGGTATAAAGTTGGTATCATATTCAATAAAGATTCATTTCTTTATACATAATTTCAACCAATTGACAAATGACTTATAAAAGTCTTACTGAAAAGCCGGCTTCAGCTTCCTTTCTATTTTCCATCTGCACTCTTGTCACGAGCAAAGAGGAATACAATATCATGAAACAAAGTTTTGAAGACTGTGGTTTCACTGATCGGTGTGAATACATGATTGCTGATAATTCCAGCGGCAATAAATTCGATGCCTACGAGGCTATAAGGCGTTTTATTGCAGAAGCACAGGGAAAATACCTGGTCATTGTTCACCAGGATGTAAGGTGTATTGACAAAATAGGTCAGTTGGAAAATTGCCTGGACCAATTATCCGCACAGGATGAAAAATGGGCGGTGGCCGGTAATGCTGGTGGTATTGGCTATCATCAATTTGCTCATTATATCAACAATGCAGGAAGAATAATAAAAACAACAAAACTCCCGGCCAGGGTAAGTTCCCTGGATGAAAACTTCCTGGTCATAAAAAAAGAGGCGTCGCTGACAGTTTCTGCTGACATAAAAACTTTTCATCTCTATGGCACAGATATCTGCATCATTGCTGACTTCCTGGGTTACACATCATATGTCATCCCATTTATGGTAAAACATTTAAGCCTCGGCAACCTGAAAGATCTTAAAAAACACGTAGGGGAGTTTGTCAATTTATATGGTAAAAAGATAAGGAGCCGTTATATGGAAACTACCTGCACCAAATTTTATTTGAGTAACTCCGGTTTTAAAAACAAAGTATACAACTCATCGGTTATTTTCTTCCTGGTAAAATTTTGGCAAAAGATCAAATTGGGTTATAAAAGATTATCGGCGCCCAATCCACTTAAAAGAACGATAACAAACGAATAATCTTTTCAGAATCGTATTATTTCTCTTCCTGCTATTGATTGCAACATGCTACTTACAACTTCGTCTACTGACAAGAGTTTTTTGTTAAAAGCTTTTTGATCTAATTCTTTTCTGCAAGCCTGGACACTGTTATAATTTTTAAAAAAAAGCGCCATAGATTTTATATAAGTCCATTTGAAAGTAACAAGATGTACCAGGGCTTCTAAAAACAATTGTACAAACCACAATACTCTTTTCCCTTTTTTTAAATGGATAGCATGCAGGTACATTTTGTTACGGTTATAAATTATTTTAATCCACTTCTTTTTATTTGAGCTATTTATAGTAGCCGATGTCCTATGCCTGCAAACAGCATTGTAGTCAAAGTAACATTTAAATCCAAGCCTCCAGGCCCGGAGTGATAATTCAAAATCCTCTACATAAAAAGGAGAAAACAGTTCGTTGAATCCTCCAATGTCTAAAAAGATTCTTCTATTAAGGAAAGCATTGGCGCCTGATAAATACATTGAGTAGAGTCCGTTGGTCATGGCGGCTTCATCCTTCAGTAAATAGTTGCCTGATGTTTTGATCTTAACGCCGTGAAAGAAAGGATACTTTGCACCATCCTGGATTTTTTCATTATCCCATCCGATGATTCGCCCCATAACACCAAATACATCAGAACGGGTGGTATACTTAAAAAGATGCCTGAAATAATCAGGCTCCAGTTTGACATCACTATTCAATAACAGAACCCAATCATATTTTGCGGAGTAAATGCCTTTGTTAGCGGTGACAGAAAAACCGCTATTGATCTCATTACTTAATATTTTGACAGCAGGAAAATTATTCCTCACTAACTCAACCGACTCGTCTGTCGAACAATCGTCGGCCAAAATGATTTCCGACGCAATACCGCTTTGATTCAACGCCGCTAATACGGTAGGTAGCACCTGTGGCAAAAGAGACAAGCCATTATAGTTTGGAATTACAACTGATATACCCGTTATTGCCGACATGGCCGCAAATATACTACCTGCAATCAGCCATTTTAAATTAATCATTAAGCCTGTTGCTGCTTAACTTTGAACGAAGTAGTCAGCATCATCATGTGGCAAGAATACCTTACCGAAATCAAGAATGGCAATCATAAAACACTGGCCCGCTGTATTTCATTAATCGAAAACGAATACCCGGGTTATGAAGAATTGCTTCAATCATTGCCGCCTTCTCCTACCAAAATCATTGGTATTACTGGCCCGCCCGGCGCCGGAAAGAGCACTTTGGTAGATGCATTGATTGCTTTGCTTGTCGAAAAAGGAAAAGCTGTCGGGGTTCTATGCGTTGACCCCTCTTCACCTTTCAATTTGGGAGCCGTACTGGGTGACAGAATCAGGATGAGTGAGTGGTACACTCATCCCAACATATTTATCCGTTCACTGGCAACACGCGGCTCAATGGGTGGTCTGCACCCGAAGATCATTGAGCTTACCGACCTGATGAAAGCTTTTCCGTTTGATCATATCATTGTTGAAACAGTAGGAGTTGGTCAAAGCGAAATAGAAATCGCGGGGCTTGCTGACTCCACCGTTGTTGTTGTCGTTCCTGAAGCTGGTGATGAAGTGCAAACGATGAAGGCGGGTCTCATGGAAATTGCTGATGTTTTTGTCGTTAATAAAGCTGACCGGCCCGATGCAGATCTGTTTGTAAAAAATTTACGGCAAATGTTGGCGCCGGCTTTTCGAACACACTATCATGAAGTGCCGGTTATAAAAACAATAGCCTCGCAAAAAAAAGGCGTTGATGAATTATTAGATATCATTTTTCATCAATTAAAAAAATCACACCTTACGGATCGAAAATTCTGGCTGCTTGCAGAAAAAGCCTTCTTCCTTATCGAACAAAAACGAATGAAGGGAATTGATAAGTCAATGCTGAAAAAAGAAATCGAAGTTCTTTTTCCAAAAGGCAATTTTAATCTATACCGTTTTATTGCGGATAAATAAAAAAACGAAAGCGGCATTACTGCCGCTTCTGAACTAACTGTTATGAGAATCCACCCTGATACTATGATTTATTGTTTATTCGCATAAAAAGAACCCTCTTCTCCGCCATTGTTCTCCCAGCTTCCTGATAATTTTTTACTGCCTTTGTCAACAAGGGCCGCTACTTCTACCACAGTACCATTCTGGTAATTATAGGTGGCGGAGAAATTATCGCCAGCCAATTGCCAGGTACCAGACGCGGTAACAGTACCATTGCTATTTACCCGTTCTATGGTACCACCCGATTTAATATTTAAGGGCATCTCTATTAACCCGATTTTTAAAAAATTACTTTTCCCGGTTATTTTTTTGGATGCGTCTGACTGGTTTTTTTTGATTTTGTGTTCAACTGAATGATCCTTTCATCTCTTTTTTTGTTTTGA
>NZ_JARKNA010000028.1 GCF_029360765.1 Terrimonas pollutisoli
AAATCCAAAACCAGTCAATAGCTCTTTATTAGTATTTTTAAACCCACATCAAGCTCTTACTCTTATTGCCGACAACCAGGGTGGGTCAACATGCAGGAATCCTGGGTCAACATGGCAAGAATCTACATTAGACAGAGTTATAGATCTTCGTCCATTTGCTAGATTGGTACCAGCTCGTTTATTGTTAAAATATTATGATACTATACCATTTCAATAGCTTAGATGAAAAGATGCAAGCTGAGGCTATCTGGGAGCATGGAGTGCACATAGCTGATAGAATTGAGGGAGCATTTAAACTCATACTTTATCAAATCGAGTCTTTCTATGTAGAAGTTTGGTACAATCCCGCAGAAAACAGTATCCTTAAGTTTAGAAGTTTTAGTAGCACAACGCCATTGGAACCATATTTAGAAAAGATTGATATTCCCATTTAACAGTTCCATTCCTTGCCTATTGGAATTAAAAATCTTCCCCACATGAGCAAAGGATGAAATGCTGTATGCAGCCGTTCTTACTCAAAAACCTTATTCTTTTGATTTTTTAACCTTTCTAATAATTCATCATAAAGAATGATTTCTAAATTTTTTAAGGATGACCTTAATATTCTAAAATCTTCTTGCTTTTCTTTGGTATCAAGTTGCTTTGTGTGTCCCATTATAATATAAGCTCTTGGCTTTATTACATTTACTTTATGCCTTTTTTGACGTTCGATATCTTCTTCTAATATTTTTCTCCTGCTTTCGGCATAGTAAAGATACTTTTCCGCTTGTGTTAACGCCATAGTTGCATTTGGGTGCCAATAGTAGTTTCCTCTGTCCTGCTTCGGAGCTATTAATTCCGTTTGAGGCTTTTTAATCTCAAACATATCTAAGTAGCCTTGTGAATCAATTAAGCCAAAATCCACTTTTCTTGCTCCTGCTAATACAACGTTTAATTCGGGTATTGTTTTTACATATTTTGAGTCAATAAGGAATAGATTTCTTTCAAGAAATTCACCCCAATCACTCTCTAAAGTATTTTTGGCAAGCTTTTTCTTCAAATTCTTTTATAATGCCGTCAACTGTGATCGTATCAATTTTAACTTTCGTTCGTGTTATAAGCTTGGTTTTATAAGCATCAGATTTATACTTTGTTTTTAATAATGTCTCATAGAAATTCTCAATCTTTTCAAGATCGGCTGGCCCAATTCTTTCAATTACATCTTTGTCTAAATTTGAAAGTAATTTATTTAGCCTTTGTTGAGACGAAAGTTTTGTTTCAGGGTAGTGAGCTGGAAATGTTGTATAGAAAAATTCGTCGGCAAAATAACTTCTATCTCTTTTGTTTTCATTAGAGAGGTTAGTCATTTTTTCTTTGAAATATTCAAGATCTGAGTATTTCAAAGTGATAACTGTTTTCTTGCCTGTTTTTTTTATGCTGCTGTCTAAGGATTTATCAATTATGAAAGAGGCTGGTTTAAAGTGCTCGATTTTTTTATTAATGTAATAGAGTAATCCTTGTTTAATATAACCGTTTTCAGAAAATTCCTCCGGCAATGTCTTAAAGCCATTAAGTGTGATTTCTTTAAGGCAAAAGTCAGAAGGGAAAAATTTAATCACTAGACCCCTTTTGTCAATGCGAAAGACCAATTGTTTTTCGTCATCTTTCTCTTCGTCAAAAACATAAATTTCTTTTACCTCATTAGCTAAAAACTTGTATTCTGTCTGAAGTGCCATAATAGGTAGAATGTTGAATTAGGCTGCAAAAGAATTCAATGGCCCAATTAGCGGCACCATTTTAACATAAAATGAATGCAGTATATTTATTCTTTTAGTCGGATTTGAGATGTGTCATTAATGACGATCTGTGGTTTTTCCCGATGCAACTCCAACCTACCAATCACACAGATTTCCTTCTTTAGATAGAAATTTTCGGGCTTAAACTGCATTCTATCCCGCACATTCTGCCAGATTAGAACGGTCAACAACTGATTTGGATAAGCTGCGCCCAGGTTTAAAAAGGTGGGAGCATTGTCGGTATAACTGATATAACGAGCCGATGCTACCAGGCCACAAACGTGCACACTATCACCAATATGGTCTTTGGCTTGTTCTAACTTAATAGTCGTTTGGGAAAAGGTGGCCGCAGCGGCTAGCAATAATATAAAAGAAAGGAGAGCTTGCTTCATTGATAAGGTAATGGTGTATCGTAAATATAGAAACTTTTGACTAAAAGAAAGATGTGTATTTAATCTGTTTCTTTTGAAAAAAACATTCATTTTGCGATACAACTCCCAACTATGAACTTTTTCGATAATATTTCACCTAAGGGAAAGCTGCTTATTAGTATTGTTTTCTTGTCAATCACTGGTATTTGCCTTGCTTACTTCATTAATGGTACTGCATTAACGGTAGTTGTAACGATAGCCTTATGCATGATCTTTTATATTTCCAAAGGAATATGGTTGCCCGCTGATCATGGCAAAAATGGAATTAGAACGTTGTCGTTAGTTCTGTTCTTCTCATTGTTGGGAACTTATTCCTGGTGGGATGGATTAATAAATAACTATGCGGCTGAATTTTTACCAATTACGTTAGCAGGAGGGGATGCGGACAACCAGCCTTCAGCCATAACGCTGATTGCAGGATTACTTGCAATAATTATCGTCAATTATTTTATTAGGGATAGAACCGCAATGGTTACACACAGCGTAGCCATAGACAAGGATTTCCCCGAGAAAGATTTTCAGGCAAGACTAACTCAGTATGTCAAAGTATTGGACAATCATTTAAACAATATTGACTTAGACACGAATTGGAGTGATTATAATTTTACACCGATAGAAGCAGAAGTGGAAGTCATAAGTGAGTCTCGCCGAAAGAAAAAGATTTCAGATTTGATGAAGGGAATTCGTGCTGATCGTAAAAGTCAGTCATTTCTGGTACTTGGAGATCCGGGTTCGGGTAAAAGCGTTGCCTTAAGAAAATTAGCCAGGGACCTATTAAAAGAGGTTCCCAAGTCCGGGAAAATTCCAATTTATATAAACTTGAAGGAATGGATTGTTGACAAAAGATGGACTGCTGAAAATCCTCCGACTGTATCAGCTCTTCTGGAGTTTGTATTGAAAAACTTGAAAGACAGAAGCGATGTATTTGCCTATGAATTTCTAGATACATACTTTGTTAAGATGTATGATCATGGCAGGCTTTTTTTTCTGTTAGATTCTTTCGATGAAATACCAGGAGTTTTGGATGCTAGTGAATCTTCATGGGTGCTGGATGAGTTATCGGATGTGATATATAAATTTCTCGCAGGTGCACATGATTCCCGTGGTATACTTGCATCAAGGGTTTTTAGAAAGCCCACAGCCAAATTCAAGGCAAAAACTACTTTCGAGCTCAGGCCTTTTTCAGAACTAAAGATTGAACAAACTTTTAACCGTAGTATTCAGGGGATCGATCCGAAATTTTTTGTGGAGCTTTTCAAAAACAGGCCTCATTTAGTTCCCATTGCTAGAAATCCTTTCTTATCCAATCTCATGATCGGTTATTGCAAGGACAATAAAATGTCATTTCCTAAGAACCAGGCTCAAATTTTTGAAAGTTATCTGGATAAAAGGTTGGATCAAGTACAAGATAAGGTCAAGCTGGTAGGGTTAACGAAAGATGAGATACTATATTTTTGTAAGAATGTATCCTACTTCTTGTTTTCTTCCGAAAAGTATGGTCTTGAAATAGAAACGGCTGAATTAATTCACAATTATCATGAGTTTGAAACAGAGAAGCTTGATTCAATAATTGAACTTTTGACATTTGCAAAAATTGCACGATTGGGACCGGGACGACGGTTCAGTTTTGTTCACAGGCGGTTTCATGAGTATTTTGCTGTAATGTATCTGAAGACGATGCCGGAATTAATCCCACTAAACAGTATTCCGGAAGATAGCAGATGGCGTGACGCCTTAGTGTTGTTTTGTGAAATAGGGGACGATGATTCGGTAAGAAAGATCGCAGAATATTGCTGGTCGGAGATTATTCACTTGCAAGGCGAAGGTATCTCCAGGGATGTAAAACAATTTCTCAGATCAATGCACTCATTACGGTTCCTTGCGGAAGCGTTTAAAATTCGTAGGTCAATTTTGGACATTCATCTTGTCGATCTGAAAGCATTAATCAGATCCAGTCTTGATTCGAAACAGAGTTTGCTTGTCAAGAAGTATTGCTTAGAAGCAACAGGGCTGCTTCCGACAGATGATCTGGAGGAGATAGTGCTGATGGCTTTTGGCCAGAAAAGTTCCATGCTTCAAGAAATTGCCTTCAAATCGAGCCGGTACCTTCCCAGGTTCAACAAGAAGATAGAAAATAATATTATCGATTTTGTGATGTCATACGAAGTGCTACCGTTGCTTAAAAAAGAAAAGGAGCTAACCTTTTCCCTGAGTTTGTCGGACGCTTTTATAAATATAAAGAAGCATTTAAGTTACAGGTGTATAGATTACCGGTCATTAATTGTGGGGGCTACTATTTTGTTCTTTTTTCAACCAATCCTTGCGGTTTTAGGGGTTGGCGTTTATATAACAATTTCACGATTGGTCTCTTTCTTTGATCCGGCTGGCCGAACCGGCCGGAATGTGATCGTAGCGGTAAGCAGAGTTATGGCCTGTACCTTCCTCGCTGGCATTGCCGACCCAGGAATTTACTATGAATTCTTTTGGTTTATGAGCTATTCAAGCGACATGGTAAAACAGGTTGTTTATTACGGTACGATTTCCATGTATCTGTTCATCTTCCCTTTTTGGGACTTGTTTTTCTTCATACGGCGAAATAAAGAACACTTTAAATGGCCAGATCTCCAGACGTTACTCATTTTTGTAGCGATGATATCCTTTCCAATTCTTATTTTATATATTAATCGCTATGAAATTGCAAGGGGGATACTGGCTGGTATATTTAGATGGGTGGTTATACCCTTTTTGATAATTGCGGCTGGAATAGCGTTGTTTTATTTATTGAAGTTGGTTACATCAATAGCCAGGGATTACAAGCTATACAGAATGTTGAAATCACACTTAATAAGAGATACTATGCTTAACCGGAGTTACATTGAAGAAAACTTTTACAAGTTTAAATTATCCCGTTTTCGATACTTGTATGTTAGGGCACTGTATGATTTTTCCGTAGTTGCCGATGGAGATTGGAATGATCATACACTTCCCAATACAGGAGATGATGAAGCCAGTTCTTTATTAACACAAATGGAAGAGAAGTGGCTTAAGTTAGCATAGACAAAAACCACATCGTTCCTTGACTACCTTGAATGCTTTTGGAGACATTCTGTGGTTTGCAGACCAGTTCATGCAGATAAAACGAATTTTGCCAAGGAGCAAGGTAAAGCTATTGTCATGACTAATGCAAACGACGAGGTAATTTATATGTTGCAAACAGTAGCAAGGACGCAGAATAAAGGGACAGAGATTATGAAAAAGTGCCTGTTTATAATTATACTGACTGGAAAAAATTAGAAAGATTCCTGTTGTCAGTATAAGGAATCAATATTTTTAGAAAATTGCCCGGTGTTATGACCGGGCTTTTTTTATTGTACAAAATAAAAGGTGAAATAAGTCTATTGGATTTATAAACAAATGGTATTAGATTAGCGCCTTGCCGAGTAGGCAAGGGCGTTTCAGCCCAAGCCTCTCACAGAACCGGACATAATACTCTCGCATTATCACGGCTCTTACAAGTCAGACGATAAGTGCCTTTATATAGGCGACTTACTTTTCAATCTTTCACATTTTGCTTATGGGTGCGACAACTTCCAATGCTCAAAAAGACCGGGATTTGTTTTGTAGATGCCGCTAAGCCACTTCTCCGCTTTTCTTATATTCATCTTCCTGTAATTGGCTACCCATTTGGTAAGACGTAAATTCAAGCGCCACCAAAGGTGTACGGTTTCCCATTTGTTAAATACACAATAGTAGTTTATCCATCCTCTTGTTTTCTGGTTTATCTTCTTCGCCAGTTCCTGGATTCTACCACTGAACTTGTATATCTCCATTTCCCTGATCCTGGCTGTTACACTTTTCTTAGCCTTGCGGCTCATAACAGGTGTAAACAGTAGCATGTTTCCATTCTTTGTCTTGCACCATTTAGGCCGGTAGGTATGCCCTAAGAAATCAAAGCTTACGTTCTTATGCTTCTCCATTCTATTCTTGCTTCTGCAATAAGCAATATGTGTTTTCTCCATGTTTAATGTCAGCCGGCATTCTTTCATTCTCTCTGCTATCTTTTCCTTCATAAAGATTGCCTGCTTTTCACTTTTACAATGGATAATTGCATCATCGCAGTATCGTTCAAATGGAATATTTGGAAAATACTTTTCCATCCATTTGTCCAATGTGAAGTGTAAGAAGATATTCGCCAACAAAGGGCTGATTACCGATCCTTGAACGGAGCCTTCGGTTCGTGTTTCAACACTGCCATCCTCCTTCAGAGTTCCTGCTTTCAGCCAGCGTTCCACATACAGCAATATCCATTTGTCGTTTGTATAATGGCGAAGTGCCTTTAGCATCAACTCATGGTCTATCGTATCGAAGAATGACTTAATGTCTAAGTCCAGTACCCAGTTATGCCGATAGCACCGCTCCAAGCTTTTCTGTAAGGCTTGATGTGCATTTTTATTCCGGCGATAACCATAACTGTCCGGGTGGAATGTATGATCCACCTTTGGTTCCAGATACGCTTTAACCACCTGTTGAGCGATACGGTCTTCTACTGTCGCTATCCCCAATGACCTGTAACCGCCATCTTTCTTTGGTATCAATTTCTCCCGCACATTGGCAGGATAATATGACCCGGAAGTGAGCCGGTTCCAGAGTTTGTACAGGTTTGCAGACAGCTTCACTCCGTATTCTTCAAGACTTACACCATCTACTCCGGCAGCTTTGCCATTGGCTTTGATTTCTTTGAAGGCATCCAGCACCATTTTCTTTGTGATTGGATGCGCCTTTGTTTCATAATAATCAATCATCCCTTTTTACAGTTGTCGGTTAAATGAAACTAACTTGTTCAGCCCCTTCGCTACTCCCTGTTTTCACAGGGCATCATCGCTATTACGGGCTGATCCGCCCCTGCATGAATACATCGGTATTTGCCTTGCAGGTTCACTGCTTGTGCTTTCCCTCAATCGTCTTTCATGCAAGTTCCCTTGTTCCGTTAACGTGCCTGAAACAGATTCCTGCCACCTATATACCGGCTGTTGCTTAGTCCGCACCAGTTTACCGCTCCTAAGCCTTATTCCCGAACTCCTATGAAAGTTTCGGTTTGAACAGCGTCTTTACCTTATAACGATACGTCATCGGTGGTTCACTTGCGTTCAGCTCTCTGTTTCTTACCTGACGGATTTGATTCCGCCTTTTCTTGCTCGTTCAATACCACTTCCTTTCGGATAGCAGCACCAGCAAGCGGTTTGCCGGGGCTGTCTGTCAGACCCGGCGGTGTTCTACCACCATCACATTAACAGCATGGCTTACTATATTTGTGAAGCCTTCAAGGCACAACATAGGATAAGGTTTAATGGTTAATGGTTTTTGATTAGGGCCCCTGGCATATACTTGCCGGGGTTCTTTATTAAAAAAATGAACGACATGAAATATTTAATTTCCTTCTTATTACTTTTTGGCGTTGCACTTGCTTCCTTTGGCCAAGAGATCATTAAGCTAGATGACGTAAGCAAACATGTAGGCGATAGTGTAAAAGTATGCGGCAAAGTATATGGTATACGATACCTGGAACAAGCGAAGAATAGCCCGACGTTTATTAATGTTGGGGTGCTTATCCAAATCAACTATTAACGATTGTGATATGGGGAGATGTAAGGAAGAAGTTTGAAAAGATGTCTGAGGAGTTGTTTAAGGATAAGGAGATTTTTGTGACGGGGAAGATTGAGTTGTATAAGGGGAAAGAGCAAGTTTCGGTGAAAGAACCTCAACAAATTGTTCTGGCTGATTAGAACAATAACGCTACTCAATGGCTCGACTCATTGCAGAATTTTTACCGCAAGTTTTCGGATCATACATATATCCGTGGTTATAAAATGAGCAACGACGTACTTAAACCGCAATTACTGTATCCTAAAACGGCTTATCTCTTAATTGACGTTAACGAGCAGGTAGTATTTATGAATGGCAAGAAGCTAAACCCATATCACAAAGTATGAGTAAGTATCCAAAAACATTGACATATTATATGTGGGGATGGCAAGTTCATTTCCGGATATCTTGTAAAACAAATGCTGAAAGTCTGTTTAATCATTTTGATCGAGGATTGAAACCACATGTTTTCATGGTGGGCATTGCAAATAAAAGCGATAAGAATCCTGTACTATGTTTTGAACCTGAAGATCAGGATGTATTTGCCGGTGATTTTGCCAGGTTAAGTGAAGTGGTCAATAACATCCTTGATACAGATCCCGATAAGGACATGCTTTACTCTGGTCCTGGCATGCAAGAAGTGATGGATGTAAGACGGAGGAGGGAGGCAGTCAGAAAGGGTGTTGAAATTATCTTAAGTGAGTCAGTTGAAAACAAGTCGGGCTACTGGTATCATTGTTCAGATGCAGCACAAATTGGAGGATATCATGTTTATGTTGTTTTGGGCCTAGTAAAAGAAGTATATGATAGCTACACATTTCTCATGAAAACATTATTGGACGACCGGAGACTTCGCATTTATCAATCAGTACTGGAAACTGCGGTAGAAGCGTATTTGAAAGAGAAATGGAAAAACTTGAATATGCCGGAGGCGGGTAAGAATTTGAGTATGGACTCTAGGCCAACCGAAGATTTGTTGCGTGAGGCCGCGAGGAATTTTATGTATACGGTCTCCAGTAAAGGAAAGGAATTTATGGGATTGCACGGATTGTTTGATATCTGCGATAAAATCTCAACCTATTCTTATGAAGGCTCTCAGAATACGGGTCATTTAATTATAGCGGACAAGTCGGATAAGGAAATTGAAATGGTATTTGAGTTAAAAGAATCATTTGAAATTAATGATCTTCGAAAGACGCGAAAGCTCCTTCAGTTATCAAATGAACAGTTGGGTGTTATCTGTGACTCGTACAATATCTTTGGTTTGGGACGCGTTCACACTGAATACGCGAAATCAAGTGAGTCAATTTTTGATATTCATTTTATAGCTACACATTGCTGGAGAGTGAAGCATCATGACAATGTGGTTTTGGAAATGAGATATGGTTTGCCGGAATTTACAACTGAGGTAATTCCTCGAAATAAATTTGGTTCTGATATCAAAAGAATATTTGTAAACACATCTAACGATCAAATAGAAAATCTGTACAAACTTGCCATTGCAGCAACCAAGCAGGCGAATGGGTCAATGCTGGTGGTGGTTAATGATGCAGCCCAGGAGGCGGAACGGCTGAATATTCAATGCCTTCCTGTTAAGCCCGTTTCATTAAGTGAGGATTCAGTGATGCAACTAACTTCTATCGATGGAGCAGTATTGTTAAACACTGATGGAACCGCTTTTGCATACGGTGTTATTCTGGATGGAATCGTAGGAACGAAGGGAGACTCATCGCGGGGCTCACGGTACAACTCTGCTATTACTTACCTTGAATACAGGGGTAATGCTAAGCCTACCTTCATTATTGTTGTGTCTGAAGATGGTTTTGTAGACATCCTGCCATCGCTTAGGCCAAGAGTCAAACATTCTAATATTCTTCATAATCTAGATTTGTTGCGGCAGTTATCAACGCAGGAAAATCCGGAGGTTGCCTTATATAACAAATTGATGAGCTACTTTAACAGCACGAGATTCTATTTAGCTAAGGAAGAGTGTATACGGGTAAATGAACTTCAAAAGGTAATTGAGGGAAAGCAAAAAGATGACGCAATAAGGATAATATACGAGGACTACTCGCCTCATCCGGAGATGAACAATTCCTACTATGAGGATGAAGTACAACTATGAATTGTTGTGTTAAAAATATAAACTTATCATATGGCAAAATTCACCGAAACTAACTTTGATGCCTGGCGAAAACCGGCAAGTGACCACGAGGAGGTCAAACTGGAGTCAGCTCGTCAACTTGTTAATAAGGCGCTTGATAATAGTGCCGAATTGGCAAAAATAAAATATGAAGTATTTGGGCAGGGATCTTATGCAAATGATACGAATGTCAGGCTTAACAGTGATATTGATCTGAACGTAATGTATCGGGATGAGTTTTTCTATGAACTTCCAACTGGAAAGACAAATAAGGATTTCAATTTTGAGCTTTCAGATAAGTTGGCATTTGGGGCTTATAAGGACATGATCGAGCGGGCTCTGGTGAATGAATTTGGACGAGACTTCGTAAAAAGACAGAACAAGTGTCTGAGGGTTTTGGCTACAGATACGCGGGAAGAATGTGATGTAGTACCTACTTTTGAGTTTAGAAGATTTTCGGAGAACGGAAATTTTGTAACGGGCGTTCGATTCGTTAGCGATGAAGGAAAAGCAATCAAAGGTTTTCCAAAACAACACACGGCCAATGCAATCGAGAAAAACAAGCTGACCGGGCGAAGTTTCAAACGGGCTACCCGCATTTTCAAGCGCCTTAGGCATAAAATGAAGAGTGATAATGTTGCGTTCCCGGATTCGATAACCTCCTTTCTCATTGAATGCCTGATGTGGAATGTGCCCAATAAGATTTACAATGAGTCAACCACCTGGTCTGGTATTGTCCGAGAATCTATAATTTACCTTTATAATGCGACGAAGGCGAAAGAGACCTGTAAGGAGTGGGGAGAGGTTTCTGAGTTACTGTATCTCTTTCATTCAGGCAGAAAATGGACGGTTGAAGGTGTGAACGAGTTTCTGGTGATTTTATGGAACTATCTTGAGTTAGAATAAAATGTCGTAACGCAAATTAAATAGTATGCCATTTAGAATACTATCATTGGATGGCGGCGGATCGAGAGGAGTGTATTCGCTCGGCGCTTTGAACGAGGTGGAAAAGACGCTCGGTTCCCCACTGCATAATCATTTTGATCTTATATTCGGCACGAGCACCGGTGCCATTATAGCTGCGCTGATTGCACTCGGTATACCTGTGGACGAGATCAATAAATTGTATTGCGAACTCATCCCAAAAATCATGAGAGGTTCCGGAAGGGCGGAACGCTCAAATAGCTTGCAGGAACACTGCGATAATATCTTTGGAGAGGCGACCTTTAATGACGTAAAGACCGGAATAGGGATAGTTGCCATGAATTACAACGATACCAAGCCCTTGATATTTAAAGCGGATGTGAAGCAGACTTATTCTCGGCAGGCAACCTTTAAGCCGGGTTTTGGGTGTACAATTTCTACAGCCGTACAGGCATCCTCCGCTGCTTACCCGATCTTTAAAATGAAAGAAGTGGTAACGGAAAACCAAGGGACTATCCTCGCCGTCGATGGTGGTTTTATTGCCAATAACCCTTTGTTCTTTGCCATAACCGATGCTACAGGCGCACTGAAACATTCATTGGATGATTTAAGGGTGCTGAGTGTAGGGACCGGTAATTTCGTAGAGAAGCGTATCAGTCGAATAACAGCTTTGTTGAAGCGGTTGAAATTTGTCGAGCTGTTCGATCGCACACTAAAAGCTAATTCAACCACTACAGAAATTCTGATAAAATTCCTGTACCCAACTTTGAAAATGGTAAGAATTAATGAATCCTTTAATCAACCTCAATACGGTACAAATATGGTGGAGTCTGATCCAAAAAAGTTGGGGACATTATTCAGGTTAGGAAGGGAATCTTACGCAAAATTTGAAAAGCAAATAAAGGAGTTGTTTTAGCATTTCGAAACAGCGACACAGTTATGGCAGGCCTATTCGATTAATTCATGAATTTCTCCCGGATTATTAGCCCGACTAAAACTGAGATACAATTCTTGCGTAAGGCCAGACGAACGATAACTTAGGGTCAAATCGTATTTTGATAACACTCCGCAACTGTTTGCCTTATATTCAAGAGTTACTGGAATCTCGTCCATGAATTTGACTGCTAAGGCTTGTTCTTAAATTTATTCACAGGCTTAGGACGGCCAGCCAAATAGTAATCAAGTTCGTTTTGAATTTTCATTATATTTTGAGCATTGTCTTTAATGTTTCCGCTCATTTCAAAATTCATTTCTTTTATTTTCCATTGGCCTGTATGCTTTGTCAATAGCTTTTCCATGATCATGAGTTTTTCACCCGCAAATATTTTGAACCGGATAACCTGTTCGGATTTATGCAATATCTCTACCTGCATCCGGTAAATATGTTTTTTTTCATCGATGTAGTTAATGATAAATATTTCAAAGGCTTCGTTATCCATGTGGCAGGTTTAGTTCTTTTGGATATTCAAACGGCTCTGTCGGGTCTTCCTTTTTCAGAAAGTCTTTTGATATGGTCCATGCCTCCATATTATCACTGGGCAATTGATAGGAGGCTATTTCCATAATTCTTTCTTCGCTCAGCCCGTCCTGGATCCATTCCCAGGCCAAATCTTCAGGCAGGATTGTCGGCATTCTATGCTGTGCGTTATGAATCTCATGCATCATTTCATTTGCCGGCGCTGTAACGATTGCAAAGGTATCGGCGGACTGACCTCTCAAATAGTTTGTCCATACCCTCGACACCCCGGCCATAAAAAAATATTCCTTTGGATTATCTTTTACAGTAATGTAATAAGGGTATTTATCCGTCGACTTTAATACTTCCCCTCTATACTTCCCTACCCTGCCAATTTTTGCTTTATTATACCATTCATAAAAACCAGTTGAAAGAACCAGGCAGCGCCCATGTAAAGCACCCTCACGAAACATAGATGGTTTCCCTCTTTCGGCAACAAGTAAAGTTTCTGATCTTGCATTTAGCCAGGTATAAAGCTCTCTACTTCGCTTTAGATCAAACTCGTCGAGAACACTAGCGGGGATATACTCCCAATGTGTCATCCTGATTTCAAAGTCCTTTCCTTCGGCTAATGGTTTGATAATAGGCCAGTCCCGGTAATCAAATCCATTTTGCGCAGGTCTATTAAGGCGAAGGTTTTTCAATTCCTTCTCAATGTTCATTAGTCTAATGAACTCAGCTCTCGAAACCTTGCATCCATTATAAGTACACATGAAATCAAGTTAGTGATTACTTCGAAAATGAAAAAGCCCCGTAGAAACCATTGATTTACTCCGGGCCGAATTTTATTCAGAGCTTGTGTGTTAGCGATGGATGAGGAAATAGGTAATCGGATTGACATACGAAAATCGACCTCGAAGAATTAAGAGAAAAAAACGAACAACGCCGTAGCGGAATAATCAATTTAACCTTAAAAGAATATTTCGTTCAACCTTACACCATTCTATTAACTTTTGCAGGACCGGGGGATTTTGCAGGTGTTTAAATAGCCGCCTGTTTCTTGCAGAGTCTTTTAACCAGGTATCCAATATTTGCTGTTCTTCCACAGTAATGACCTTTTCCTGCTGGCGAACAATGAGACCGGCGATGGCCCATAGTTCGATGACATCGGATGTTTCATACATAAACTCTTCGGGATTGAAGACATTATTGTCAAAGTCTTCGGTGAGGTCTTCAAACACAATCATGTTTTCGTCCGACTCACAAATCCAATCATCCAATTCATCTTTTTGTGTTTCGGTAAGGCTGTTTTGCAGAAAACCCATAACAAGCCGGGCATGGTACAGGGAAATGAGTTGATTATTCTTTTCCATAGTAAGAGATTTATTGAAACAAGAACAAGCATTACTTTTTAAAGTTAGGCATTTATAGAAATTGTACGAGCCGCACTGAATAATGATACCCCGGCTATTTAAGGCTTCACCACGACTATCAGGGGTTACACGTAATCCATTTTTCTATTGCATTCATTGACCTGATGTTTGGGTTGTAAATGAATGCTGCTACCATGCAGTGAATTAGTAAACTTAAACCTGACGAACATGAAATCAACTGAATTGCTCTTTTCAAAGCCCATGAACCTGGAGGGGCTGGAGACAAGATTTAAAGCAGCCGCGAACGGTATCGTTCGTTTTTTTGACGATAGCTGTTGTATCGATACCCAGCCACCACTGCCACCAGGCAATAAGTAAACGGGAGCTACCGCTGCTTTGAAAGTGACCCCGGCGCCGCCCGTTGCCGGGGTTTCTTTAACCCTTCGGCAGGCTCACCCTTCGACTCTTCCGCTCTTCGGCAGGGTCAGAGCTCAGAACTCAGGGTTTAGGGTGACAGCGATAACGCTTTTGGAGCGGCTTTTTTATTGTCTTTACCTCAACTCAATTTTATGAAACGCAGCGATTATATTCAACAAAGAGATGAACTGATCCATTATTATCAAAACCAATTTTCTTTTAACGATCATGAGCGGATGCAGGCACAGCTCAACCTGGTGAGTGCATCGCTGAGCAATTACCTTCCTACCATACCCTATTGCCAACATGAACGCCTCTACAAAGAAATACTACTACATAAAAAGCTAAGTATACTGGAGCAGTCGGCGGATTTTTTATTACAAGAGTCACCAACCGAAAATTTGAGTTGTACTGTACAAGCAGTGTTACAACAGCCCTGTATCATCTGCACTTTTCATACGGGCTCGTACCGCCTGCTTAATCTTTTTTTGGCTCAACAAGGAATACCGTTTACCCTGGTGATAGGTAAAGCGGTGATTGAACAGGATGGACAAAGGTTTTGCGAACTATATCATCAACTGCCGGGTGTGCAAGAAGATGCCTTTCATTTGCTCGATGCGGAAGCACCGGGTGCAGGGTTACAGATGTTGCGGGAACTGAAGAAAGGAAGAAGTCTTGTACTATATATCGATGGTAATACCGGTGCGGGAGCCAACACCCGTGATAATGCCAATCATTGTGTTGTGGACCTGCTGACACAACAACTCTATGCCCGCAAGGGTATAGCATACCTGGCGCATGCAGCCAGGGTGCCGATCGTGGCCGCAGCCAGTTACCGGAAAGCCCTGGACAAGGTGGCGCTGCGCTTTTTTGATCCGATTTTTCCCGACAAGGACGACCGGGCTGCTTTTGCTGAACATACTACGCAGGCGATTTATGATCTTGCTGCCCCGATCATCCAACAATACCCGGCACAATGGGAGGCATGGCTATACCTGCACCGGATGGCTAAAATAAAAAAACCAGTTTGGCCCCCTAACGAGATATTACCACGAAAAAGCGATGTCGTTTTTAATTCGGCTTTATTCGGTATTTTTAAAATGAATAATGTTCCTTTCCTTCTCAGGAAACATGATTATTCTTTTCATGAAATAGATCAGCGGCTGTATGAACTGCTGACAGCCGCTCCCCGATCTATCAATAAGGCAAGACTTGAAGCATCTGTCTTCAGGCAATTATACAGGCACCGGGTTTTGGTCGACGAGGCAATGAATAGTAGCGCCTAAAATCTAACGACATGAGAGAAGCTCTTGCCCGGGAGCCCGCTAAAGCCATTCCTGTATTGGCGCATGCCAGTGCATGGATCGTGTATGGCAGTTTTATCCATATCGCCAATTACCTGGCCGACCCGCATATCAAAATCATTAACACCGTTTTTTACCTCGTTCCGTTCTGCCTTACGTTTTATACCAGCATTTATTGCCTGAACCTATATAAGCGTAAAGGTGTCAGCTGGAGCATTGCTTCTTTTTTTATCGTATTTATCGTCATGGCCAGCATCGGTTATGGTTATATCTACCTGCTGTTGCCTATGTCGGGAATCAAATTATACAGCTCTGACAATTTCCGGGATTTTGTAAAATATGCTGTGCTGGGTTACGTGCAATATTTTTCTTATGCCCTGCTTTATTTTTATGTAGTACAATCTTTTAATAAAGAACGGCAGTTGCGCCGATTGCAGGAGGATAAACTGCGTAATGAACTTGAAAACGCGGTGCTGAAACAACAGGAGCTAAGATCACAGCAAGATAAACTTCAACTCGAATATGCTTTTATGCGGGCACAGGTGAACCCGCATTTCCTACATAACACGCTCAACGTTCTTTTTGCCCAAGCCATGGAATACAGCCAGGAACTGGCAGAAAATATTTCGAAGCTTTCGAGAATGATGCGCTATTCGATGGAAAGTGTAGAACATGAGACCGACAAAGTACCCGTGAAAAAGGAACTGGAAAACCTACAGTTGCTTATCGAGATCAACAAAATACGCTTTGACGATAAGGTGGTTCACCTGGCCATCGAAGGAGAAACTGACGGACTGATGCTGCCACCGTTATCTATGATCACCATCGTGGAAAATGCTTTTAAATATGGCGATCTGAAAGACTCACAATATCCCCTGCTGATAAAGGTGTTACTCCGCTACCGCCAGATCTATTTTTATTGCCGAAACAAAAAGCGAAAGGACAATCCTGAACTATCGTCGGGCAATATCGGCATTTCCAACCTGGGCAAACGGCTAGATGTAGGGTTTAAAAACAGATATGAAATGAAGGTAAATGACGGAGATGATTTTTACACGTTTGAACTCACCATAAATAATTAAGCATGATCAAATGTATTATCATCGACGATGAACGACCGGCGATCCGGGTTATAAAAAAGTATATCGAACGAATACCGACGCTGCAACTGATAGGGGAAACCACCAACCCCATAACAGGTATCGACATGGTCAAAACAGAAAAGCCCGACCTGGTGTTCCTGGATATACAGATGGATGAAATGAGCGGCATCGACGTGATGAAGATCATTGGCAAGGATGCGCTGGTAATATTTTGTACCGCCTATTCCGAATTTGCCGTAACGAGCTATGAATTGCATGCTATCGACTACCTGATGAAGCCTATCGAGTTTAACCGGTTTGTAAGAGCGGTGCAACGTGTGGCTGATACCATGGCGGCACAACCTACGATGTATGAAGATGCTATACCTAATGATTATATTTTTGTGAAAGCGGGACAAAAGGGGAAGATGCTGAAGATCGATATTGATGATATCGACATTGTTGAAGCCAAAAATAACTATGTAGCCTTTCACTGCGATGGCAGGAAAACAATGGCTTACCTGACATTAAAAGAACTGGAAGAACGGCTACCGTCGAGCCAGTTTATACGAGTGCATAAATCGTATATCGTGGCGCTGAAACAAATATCGCTGATGGAAAATAATGAACTGGTACTGAAAAAAGGAGGCTTGCGGATACCGATTGGCGCCAGTTATAAGGAAGCCTTTTTGGAAAGGATGAAGAGTAAACTGATGAGTTGAGAATGTGCAGCTCTATTTAAGAATTATTGTTTATAACGGACATATCTGCGGGAAGGAGGTGCCGGATTCATTAATAATTGTAAATGCATTCATAAAGGAATGAGCGAGACAATCCTATGTATTTAAATTACAGGGAATGTGGATTAACAACGGGCGGCTTCAGCCTTAAATTAAAAAACCTACCGTTTTCTCAAAAGGCCTATAGTTGCGTGGTAGTTTTTGAATATGATGTTTTCAGGCTGATGCCATTCACCGGAAAATTTTTATTGACTGATATGTATCTCAAGCTGACCAAAGAGCATATTATTTTAGGCTATTATCACGCCGGCGACAAATTTGCAGATGTTGGTAAAACGGATAGCATTGCCAGGGCAGAATCCTTGTTTCCCTGAACATTCGGGAATTTTGCGACAACAGTCATCCTAAAATCAGCCGTTTATCATTTTTCCTAAATGATGACAATTGTCAATAATTATGAATGAGGTTTGCTGTTAGTTTTGCGGTTTAACCCAATATTTTATGAGCCCTGACATTTCTAAAGTTAATGCCAGTATATCCTGCCTTATCCGTAAGCACATTCTGGGTGAGTTATCAGCAGAAGACCATGAAAAGTTGGCAAAATGGATTGAGGAGGACGCCTGCAATCAGCGATTGTTTATCCAGTTAGGATTAAATTATAAGGAGGATATGGAACTGAAAGATGTGACCGGGAGAAAGAAAGTACCTTTCCTAAAACGGTTGTTACATAGTGTCAGAAGTCCTTTCAGGTTTTTCGTTTGCGTAGTGCTTTTTTTCGTACTCTGCTAAGGGTTTCCTGAGCAACACCCAGGAACGAGGCTATGTACTTTAAGGGAACTCTATGGGCCAGGTGCGGATATTTATCCAGGAAATAATTGTACCTGTCTTCTGCTTTGGTAAGGCGGACAACAAAAGCCCGCCCTTCGGCATCTTCGTAATACTTCTGTAGTAGTTTGCGAACAGTGATGTTAAATTCCGGAAATTCTTTGTACAAGACTTCGAGATCCTCGTAGCTCAATGCAAGTAGCTCACAATCTTCCATTGCCTGAATGTATTCTTTTGAAGTGCATTGTTTATTCAGGCTTGGAATAGCGGTTACCAGCTCATTCTCGGCCGTTATCCATGTCGTCACTTCTTTGTTTCCCTGTTTGATAAATCCGCGTAAGATTCCTTTTTTAATGAAGTAGATATATTTACAAACAGCCCCGGCTTTTAAAAGCAACTCTTTATTCCTGACAGTACGGGGAATGGTGTACTCCTGCATATATTCTATGACGCCGCAGGATATCGGGTGAAAATAGCCAAGACCATCAACCAGTTGATCAATGCCGTTACAATGGGCTATTTCTGACTGTGGTCTAACAGTGTCTTTGTTCATTAATTCGTCAATGGGTTTAGAAAGCAGCAACGAGTGTGATTAAACATCGTATAGCCAGTACTAACAAGGATTATACTTTTAGAAAAAAATTCAAAGGAGTGAAGTTATAACGGAAAGAAAGCGTTATTCAAAGGGCGGAAAATCGGCGCAAATATATTAAGTCTTGTAATTTATTAAGCAGAATAATTATTAACCCTCTCCGCCTAACTCCCTATCATCATCCTGAAGATCCTCAAAGCTGGTGGATGCAGCTTTTTTCTTATCCTCTTTGTTCTTTTTTACTACTTTAAATTTATTCGCAGGGCTGCCCTTTGCAGGTAGCTTTTCTTCGGATTGCCCGGTTCCGGGCTTGCTACCGCGGGCCGCTTTTTTAGATTTTACCACAACTAAATTTACTATTTTTTGGCTGGCTTGCAGCTTGCTGATTCTCCATTAAAAAGGCTTTTAGTTTTTTCATATGTTTATTTGTTATTGTTTTTTAGCCATATGGAATTCGCCAAATAATCATCTCCTGTTGGTGACGAGCATCGTCATGGCTCATTTCATCCTATCAGCTTTTCATTTTCAGGAGCCGGGACTTTGGTTTAGCAGCAGCCAATAGGATCCCAGGTCGGCTATAGCCCTGTTGAAGGATTCAAAATTGACGGGCTTGACGATATAACTGTTTACCCCCAGCCTGCAACATTCGATAACATCCCTTTCCTCCCGGGACGAAGTGAGCACAACAACAGGGATCATCTTTTTGTGTTCATCAGCCTTTAGTTCCGTGAGAATTTCAAGACCGTTTACTCTGGGCAGCTTAAGGTCAAGAATAATCAGTTTGAGACCGGATAGCTGGTCGCTGCCTGAATAAGCGCCCCTGGAAAAAATGAAATCAAGCGCTTCAGCACCATCATCAATGTGTTTTAATTTATCAGCAAGATTATGCTTTTTCAAAGTCCTGATGGCCAGTTCTGCGTCATAATCATTATCTTCTATAAAAAGGATTTCTACCGGGCTATATTCATTCATATCTTGTAATTGTTTTAATCAGCGTTCGTATACCAAATCCTGGTTCTGATATGCAGCAGGCAGGCTAAAATAAAAAGTAGCTCCCTTGTCCACTGTAGCTTCTGCCCATACTTCGCCTCCGCTTTTGGAAATGATTCGCTGCACAATGGCCAGGCCAATACCAGTTCCTTCAAACTCATCGGGCTTGTGCAGGCGTTGGAATACACCAAAAAGCTTATTATAATAACTCATATCAAACCCGGCACCATTATCTTTTATATAAAAGACACTTTTAGCTTCTTTTGTATATCCACCCACTTCGACAACGGGGTTCTCCTTTTTGCCGGAATATTTTACAGCATTTGACAGCAGGTTTTCCAGGACCCGCTTAAGTAATTCAGGATCGCCTTTTACTTCGGGCAGATCAGCAATATTCCATTGCAGTTTTTTATTAAGGGCGGGATTTTGCTCAAGGTCATTAATAACTTCTTTTACGAGTGTGTTCAAATCAATAGTTTGCTTTACCAGTTCCTTTTTCCCCAGGCGGGAAAGATCCAATAAGCTGTCAATAAGCGCCGCCATTTTTTGAGCGTTTTCAGATATATTGCCAAGCAAACGTTTGGCTTCTTCATCCAATAGTTTTTCATAATCCTCCTTTAAAATGTGAGCATAGGCATTCATGGCCCGCAAGGGGGATCTCAGATCATGTGATACGGAGTAAGTAAAAGATTCCAGTTCATTATTTATCTGTACCAGCTCAGCATTTTTTCGTTTGAGATCTCCGTTGAGCTTATACAATTCTATTTCCTGCTGATGTTTTTCGATAAAGAATTTTACTTTGTTAATCAATATTTCTGATTGAAATGGCTTGGTAATAAAACTAAAGGCTCCTTTTTCATATCCCTTAAAAACATTCAGGTTGTCTGTATAAACCGCAGATATGAATATAAATGGGACGTGAGCTGTTTTTTCTTCCTCTCTTAATATACCTGCCAGTTCATAACCATCCATTCCGGGCATTTGTATA
Source organism: Terrimonas pollutisoli (assembly GCF_029360765.1). Lineage (GTDB taxonomy): Bacteria > Bacteroidota > Bacteroidia > Chitinophagales > Chitinophagaceae > Terrimonas_B > Terrimonas_B pollutisoli. The sequence continues at coordinate 20,684 of NZ_JARKNA010000028.1, forward strand.
TCGAGCAGCGCCAGGGCAAAATCATTATGCAAAGTAGCTTTCAAGGCATCATTTCCGCTGGCGGCTTTTATCAATTCAATATCCAGGTCTTTCAACACAATTTCCAAAGCCCGTAAATTTTCAGGTTTGTCATCTACAATTAATATTTTCGGTTTTGCGTCCATTGCAAATTGTTTTATGTTTTATTTGCTGAGCCAGACACGCATAAGAGAAAGCAAACGATCTACTTCTACAGGTTTTGAAATATAGTCATTGGCCCCGGCGTCAATGCATTTCTGTTTATCTTCTTTCATGGCTTTGGCAGTTACAGCAATAACAGGCAATTGTTTAAACTTTGGCTGCAATCTTATTTTGCGCATGGCTTCAAACCCATCCATTTCCGGCATCATGATGTCCATTAATACCAAATCTATTTCGCCATGCCTATCGAGTATTTCCAGTGCGTTAATTCCATTTTCGGCCTTTATCACTTCCATTCCATATTCTTTTAAAATCTTTGATAATGCAAATACGTTGCGCATATCATCATCTGCCAACAATATTTTCTTGCCTTTGAAAATAATATCTTTATCGTAAAGGCTGGCAATAAGCCGCTGTTTGGTTTCAGGCAGGTTACTGATCGTTCTGTGCAGGAAAAGCGCCGTTTCATCCAGCAGCCGTTCTTCCGATTTCACCCCTTTAATAATGATAGTTTCGGCGTATTTCTGCAATTCAGCATTTTCCTCCCTTGTCAGTTCCTTACCGGTGTAGACTATTACAGGAGGAATGATTTTCTCTTTCTTTTTTTCGAATTTCCGGATCAACTCAAACCCGCTGACATCCGGCAAACCAATATCCAGAACAATACAATCAATATGATTTTCTTCAAAAATTGCCAATGCTTCTTTTCCTGTTCCTGCTTCAAAACATCTCACGTCCCCGTTACCAATCAGTTTTTGTATTGCTTTGCGGGAATTTTCATCATCTTCAACAATGAGGAGATGCTTCATCTTTCTGTCAATAAAATTTTCTATCCTGTTAAATGCTTCATCCAATTGCCTTTTATTGATTGGTTTATTAAGATACTCCACCGCACCTTCTTTAATAGGTTTCAGGGAGCGTTCTTCAACAGACATGATATGAACAGGAATATGTCGCAGGAACGGGTTCGATTTTAATTGGGACAGCACTTTATAGCCACTGATACCTGGCAAATCAATATCCAGGATAACGGCATGAGGCAGGTATTTTTCTGCCAGTACCAGTCCATCTTCGCCCGTTGCTGCAGCAAGGCATTTGAACCCTTTGTTGTGAGCCTGCTTCAGAAGAATTTCTGCAAATTTTAAATCATCTTCAATAACAAGAACGATCTTATCATCTTCTCCAATTGCTTTTCTATCATCTTCAATTGCAGGATAATTGAGAAAGGCATTAGCGTTTACAGGTACTTTTTTAAAGCGGTCAATATCTTCCGGCACAATAGAAATTACTGCTTCCTTGTGTTGTATTTCCTGCGGGATAACAAGTGTAAAGGTTGACCCTTCACCTGTTTTGCTGGTGAGAGTAATTTCTCCATTCAGCAATTTGGCAAGTTCTCTTGAAATAGAAAGTCCCAATCCTGTACCGCCATATTTCCTGGATGTACTTCCATCGCCCTGCTGAAATGCTTCAAATATTGTCAACTGTTTTCCCTGGGAAATTCCTATTCCTGTATCAGTGACGGATATGGCAATTTTGTTTTCTCCGTTCCCGTAAATGTTTACAGTAATGCTTCCCTGTTCAGTAAATTTTACTGCATTTGACAGCAGGTTTTTCAAGATTTGGTTCAGCCGCTGGGGATCTGTATGGATGTACTCCGGCAACTGTTTGCTTATGTTTACATTTAACCCGAGGCCCTTTTGTTCTGCCTGGTGCTTAAAATCCCCGTAAAGGCCATCTGCCAATTTTTTTAATGCCAACTTTTCTATATTAAGCACCATTTTCCCCGCTTCAATTTTGGATAAATCCAGCACTTCATTTATCAGCGTCAGCAAATCCTGACCGCTTTTATAAATGATGCCGGCAGACTCCACTTGTTCTTTTGTAAGATTCTCAGATTTGTTATCTGACAGGTCTTTAGAAAGAATAAGTAAGCTGTTGAGCGGGGTTCTTAGCTCATGCGACATGTTGGCCAGAAACTCAGATTTATACCGGCTGCTTATTTCCAATTGCCTGGTTTTTTGTTCTATATCGCCCCGTGCAGATTCAACTTCTTTATTTCTTACTTCCAGTGCCTGTGTTTGCTCTTCCAGTTCTTCGTTGGTCATTTGCAGCTCTTCCTGCTGTTGTTTCAGGTTTTGTGTTTGTTCTTCCAGTTCTTCGTTCACCTGCCTAAGTTCTTCCTGCTGACTTTGAAGCTCTTCACTCTGTACCTGTGTTTCCTCCAATAATTCCTGTATGCGTTTTCGGGATATAGCTGAATTAATGCTTATTCCAATGCTTTCCATGGAAGATTTGATGAATTCTTTTTCCGTCCCGGTAAAATCTGTTAACCGTCCAAGCTCTATAACTCCCAGTGTCTTTCCCTCAAACATGAAAGGAGTAATGATCAGATGCCGTGGCTTTGCATCGAGGACGGATGAAACAATGCGTATATCTTCATCTTTTATATCCGTTAAAAACATTTGTTTTTGCTCATGGGCAACCTGCCCGATCAGCCCTTCACCCGAATTAAATTTTTTTCTTATCCCATTTCCATTTTCAGACGAAAATGCATATTGCCCCGAAAGAGTAAGAGTGTTTTCTTTTTCATTGAGCAAATAGACAGAACCGATGTTGGCCTTAAGATAGCCGCATAAAAAAGCGATCGTATTAGAAGCCAGTTCCTCTATGCCCTGGTCGCCGCGCAATTTTTCATTAAGACGATTCTGGCCTGTAGTAAGCCATGTGTGCTTTTCGTTTTCTGCCGTAGTTTCACGAAGTGAGATAGTCATTTTTTTCAACGCATTACCAAGAATGTCTTTTTCAGATCTGGGAATTATTTCGACAGCGAAATTTCCGGATGAAACTTTATTGGCGTTTTCGGTGACTTCACGGAAGCTTTCATTGATGTTGATTAATGAACTGACAATAGGTCTTAATTCATCTTTTGTTTTATCCTCAAGTTTTTCATTTGTAAACTCACGGCTTGCAATTTTTTCGGCTTCAAAAGCAATGGATGTGATCCTTTTGGTGATTCCCTGGATAATCCAGTAGGCAATGCCAATAGACAGAATAAGCGCTGCAATTATCAATGTGATCACCAGGTTAAGCGAGGATTTGTAACTCTGATCACTGACGGCCTTATCATTTGCCATGCTTTTTTCATTCTTTTCAACAATTTTTTGTAATTGGGTAATGGCGGCGTCCCTGACTTTTGCACCCTTGTCAATAGAAATCCTAAATGCCTTTTCATCTTCATTCTTCAGGGCCAGTAAAACTATTTCATCAAGATCTGCTTTATAGCTGCTCCATGAATTATTAAATTCATTCAGGAACGCTTTCCCTTTTTCGTCAGATAGTTCAAATAATTCATTCATCTTTTTATCGATTATGCCCAATGGCTGATAGATCCGATCTTTATAGTAATCCTTTTTCACAGGGTCTTTTTCCAGTATAATATTTTTTTCATGCCGGCCTGCATCGAGTACAAGTATCAGCAGTTCATGTGAAAGATTTATTCTTTTTGACGACACGTCTACTAAATTCTCCAGTCTTCCGTTTGTTTCCGACAGCTTGTTTGACATAAGAAGCCCTACAACAATAAGGAGGAGTACAATAACTGAAAATCCGCCTAATAGCCTGGTTTTAATAGAATGGTTCATATTCTTGGAATTAAGGTTTCTTGTTTATTTCTATGAGGATATCTGCGATTCTTTCTAACGATAAAATATGGTCAACAGGCGATTTCTCAATGGCAGAAACCGGCATAAAAGCTGACTCGGCAGTTTCAGGATCCTGGACTATGATCAGCCCACCGTGCTTTTTTATTCTTTGTGCACCCTCAGTACCATCATTATTTGCACCAGTTAGAATTACACCGATAAGCCTTTCTTTATAAACATCTGCTGCGGATTCAAAAAGTACATCAATAGAAGGGCGGGCGAAGTTTATCCGTTTGTCGGCAGAAAGAGAAAGTGTTTCATCCCGCTCAACCAGTAGGTGATAATTGGGAGGAGCTATATATACATATCCTTGTTGTATCTTTTCTTTTTCATCGGCTTCTTTTACATGAAGCTCACATAAGTTGTCCAGCATTTCTATCCAATAACTGTTGGAAGTTGCACTTATATGCTGTACGATGATAACAGGCATGCTAAAACCCGCAGGCAAGACTGGCAAGATGGCTTTCAAGGCATTCATTCCACCTGACGATGCACCTATAACGACGGCTTTATATGGCATACAATTAAATTACCCGCTGCAAAGCAGGAGGATTTATTGTTGCTACTAAAGGCCTGTAACAGACCGGGGCATATGGGCTTGCTTCTTACGACAATACTCTTCTTAGTGATATTTTATCTTTAATCCCGCTACTATTCCGGCATATATCTGCCGTGTTTATACAATAGCCCTTTCAAAAAATGATTACCCCACCAGGTTTCTCTTTGAATATTAGACTATCGTGAGGCAATTACTGTAAGATGAACTGTTACTCATAACTGACGAAGAATAAAAGTTATGAGCCTCACTAATTAACTAATTTAGTAAATAGTTTCATACTTTTTTTTAAAAATCCTTTGCTTTCTCTCTACTTCTGTATAAGAATCGAAAAAATTGCTAAACCGCAAGCTTTCCTTAGCTCCCAGGCACAAGATTCCACCGTTGACAAGACTGTCAAAAAAAAGTTTATGCACCTTATTTTGCAGTTCCCTGTTAAAATATATAAGCACATTACGGCACAAGATCATATTTACTTCTGCAAAAACACTGTCAGTAACAAGATTGTGATTGGCCCATACTATATTTTTTTTAAGCGATTGTTTCATAATTACCATATTGTAACTCGACGTATAATAGTCCGAAAATGATTCTTTTCCTCCCGACGCCTGATAGTTGGCGGTATATTCTTTTATTGCTTCGCAGGAGTAAATTCCTTCTTTTGCCTGGTTTATTGCCTGCTGGTTAAAATCTGTGGCATAAATAGTGACCCGATCATACAGGTCTTCTTCTTTTAAAGCGATAGCCATAGAGTAAACTTCTTCACCGGTTGAACAGCCTGCATGCCATATTTTAATGAAAGAATAAGTTTTCAAAAACGGAATAACTTTCTCCCGTAATGATTTATAAAAATCAGGATCACGAAACATTTCCGATACAGTAATGGATAAATCCAGGAGAAGTTGGGATGCAAACAGTTCATCATGAAGAATCCTGAACTGCACTTCCGGAATATTTTTCAAGCCGGACAGAAGCATCCTGTTCATAATCCTGCGCCTGATATGCGCCTCAGAATATTGCCGGAAATCATATCCATATTTCTGAAAGACAGCTTCCAGTAACAGCGATATTTCGATTTCATTTGTGCTTTTTGCAATCATAAAACACTTAAAACTAACTCTAAGAATTAGTACAATGCGATATTGAAAGATACAAATAAACGGGTTCTTTCAAACGTCAGCGGCACTTTGAGCAATGGCCAATGGCTGATTTGACACCCCGACAGGAGCAAGAAAAGAAGAAAGAAAACCATGTAGATAATAACAACGCTTTCAGGAGTAGTATCTGACAGGTCCGATTAGCGCAGGTTATAAAGAATTGTTTTTAGCACGAATGAAGAGTAAGCTGATGAGTTGATATGAGACCCTTTTCATGATTTGATTTCTTTTCAAAGGGGGAAAAACTTACCACAATGTGATACTCATTGTAGTATTCATTCCTCTCAGGGAGATAATTCCAGTATTTAAAAGGTTGACAATTCCTTTTCCCGAATATGGCTTATTAATTGTTTATCATTTAGCAGATTTTCGTTGAATTATGGATTTTTAAAACAGGGGAAGATTTTTATCTACCCCTTTTATTTTTTTTTTAAACGGTTCGTATTTATATAATTGACTTTTTCATGTTTGGGTGGTCAATACGAACAGCTTTGTAACGCCTTGGCGTTACAAAGAACCCGGTGTGAAATGTTTGAAAAAGATGGATAATAATTTTTCTTCTGCTCTTTATCAATGACTGAATACTGATCAGGCGGTCAAAGTTAATTATGGCGATACCTGCGATAGTAGAACGTCTCTTTACACTTCATGCTGCAAAAGACACCAATAGCACAGCTATCATTTTTTCACAAGTTCCACCAAAGCTGTTAAACTTGTCAGCACAATGGGCAGGAACCGGAGTTCGACCGCTTCTTTTATCGCTTCATCGAGGCTTTTTCTCTCTGCACGTAATTGATTGGTAAAATCAACAAGTAAAATAGAAATCCTTACCTCGATACATGCCAGCCCAATAAATCCGGTTTGGAAAAAATATACATGACTATAGGGGTAATCAATTAAATGGTTTTAGTGAATATCATAATAGTTGAAAAATTCTTTCAACTTCATATCCAGTCCAATCGCAATTAACAATTAAACAAAGTAACTTTCCTGAGGAATAAATTTTACGCACAGCATTATCTCCAGTGCTTACCAATGACTCAGTATGTCGCGGATATAAAAGTCTTACCTCTTAAAACAATACGGAAAAAGAGTATTCCGCCAGCGATAAAAATACCGGCCCATCCTGTTGTTTATCCATCCAAAAAACTGAATGAAGCAAGCACGGCAAATGAAAAGGAAAACCCCTTCATAAATGGATCATGCCTGGGTAGTCCGATGCATATCCGTCCCGGGCATGATTTTTTTTAGCAATCCCCGACACCAATTTAAGTCCAGTCCTTTATAGATCTCTGTCCCAACCTTCCAAATGCATTTTGACTGAATGTAATTTTTAATTTGTAAGTTTAACTTTTGAGTTCTCCTTATCCAACTAACTGACTCATGAATCAACACTCTTACTCACATCTAGGTGTATTAGAATCCATAAAAGATGCTATAATTGTAAGGGATCTTGGCGGAAAAATATTTTTTGTTAACAAATCGGCAGAAAAACTTTTCGGATATGATTCAGAAGAGTTATTAGGTAAAGATGTTGAAGCCATCATTCCTTCCATAAAAGCAAACGAAGAAAGAAAATTAGTAGAAAGTATCTTATGGGGCGAACAGGTAGAAAATTATGAAACCGAAAGAATTGATAAAAATAATAATTTGATTTATGTTTCGGTAAGTTTATCCGCTTTGAAGGACGATGAAGGAAAGATCATAGGAATTACCAAAGTGATCAGGAATATTACCGAAAGGAAAAGAGCGGAAGGAAAATTTCAGGCATTGCTGGAATCGGCTCCTGATGCGATGGTCATTGTAAATAGATTCGGACAAATTGTGTTGATTAATGCACAAACAGAAAAACTATTTGGATATGAACGTTCGAACCTTCTTGGAAAGGAAGTGGAAATATTAATTCCTCCGCGTTTTAAAGACAAACATCCCGGACACCGCAAACATTTTTTTGCAGACCCTAAAGTTAGAGAGATGGGTGCGGGGCTTGAACTTTACGGCATGCGTAAGAACGGAACAGAATTTCCTGTCGAAATTAGTTTAAGCCCGCTGAAACTTGAAGAAGGAATGTTTGTTTCGGCCGCTATCCGTGATATTACAATCAGAAAAAAGATTGAAGCTAAATTCAGAGGATTGCTCGAATCAGCTCCTGACGCAATGGTAATAGTAAACAAAGAAGGCAATATTCAATTGATAAATGCACAAACAGAAAAACTATTTGACTATAAAAGGGAAGAAATCGTCGGCCAGAAAGTAGAAATACTTATCCCTGTTCGTTTCAAAGGAATTCATCCGGGTCACCGTCACAATTTTTTTTCAGCGCCAAGAACACGATCGATGGGCGCCGGCCTTGATCTTTATGGCAGAAAAAAAGATGGAACTGAATTTCCTGTAGAAATAAGTTTAAGCCCTATCGAAACAGAAGAAGGACTGCTTGTTTCCGCTGCCATCAGAGATATTACTGATCAGAAACAGGCGGCCATGGCATTGAAGGAATATGCTTCCCGCCTTGAAACTTCGAATAAAGAGCTGGAACAATTTGCTTATGTGGCTTCGCATGATTTACAGGAACCGCTCAGAAATATTACAAATTATGGCGGCTTGCTGGAACAATCAAAAGAAAATCTGAGTGAAGAATCTAATCATTTCTTAAGTGTTATAATAAAATCGGCAGATAGAATGAAAATTCTCATCCGCGAACTCTTAAATTTCTCCAGAATAGGAAGAGACAGATCAATTGAAGCAGTAGACTGCAATAAAGTGATAAATGAAGTTTTAACGGACATGCATTTTAACATTAAAGAAGCCCAGGCGCAATTAAAGGTAAATGAGATGCCAGTCATTAATGCCAATAAAATTGAGATAAAGCAGCTGTTTCAAAATCTTATAGGCAACGCACTTAAGTTTAAAAAGAAAAATATAAAACCGGAAATTCAGGTTCACTGTGAGGAGAAAAACAATGAATGGGAATTTTCGGTTAATGATAATGGTGTGGGGATTAAAGAAGAATACCTGGAAAAAATATTTTTAATCTTTCAGCGATTACATACTGAGGAACAATACCCCGGAACGGGCATTGGGCTTGCTACCTGCAAAAAGATTGTTGAATTAAATGAAGGCAATATTTGGGTGAGTTCAAAACCAGGTATTGGCTCTACATTTTATTTTACTATTCCAAAACAATAATCCAGATTTTGTGAAACAGTTGAATTGCATATTACTAATTGACGACAATGTAGATGACAATTACTTTCATTCCCGTGTAATCAGGAACGCCAATGCGGCTCAACATATAAAAACAACAGAAACAGGAGAGGAAGCACTGGAGTATTTTGAACTTGGAAAGCGGGCCCCAGGTCAATATCCTTTGCCCGACCTTATATTTCTTGATATTAATATGCCGGGGATGAATGGTTTTGATTTGTTAGAAAAAATTAAAGAAGAAAAAATAATTACGGAAGACAGGCCTGTGATTATTGTAATGCTCACAAGCTCTTTGAACCCGGGCGATGAAAAAATGGCAACTGAAAAATATTCAAATGAAATAAAAGCATTCCAAAACAAACCCCTTACCCAGGAAGTGTTAAATGAACTTATAGAAAAGTTTTTTTAATTCCCGCTTCGTTCTATTCTGTAAAAGTTCGAATCCCCTTTTTTTCCGCCCGGAGTCTCACAGCCCAGGCCAGGGCAGAGTGAACTCCGGGTTGATTGACTGCTTCCCGTTCAACCCAGATTTTGCAGCCTACTGCAAAATTTGGGTTCAATATTTTTTCAAGGTCTACCACCTAATAGACTGCATGGCTTACGCTATCATCTCCCTTTTTATTTATTCAACACGTCCACCCAACAATAACGCAATAGCTAAACTTCGGTTAAACTCATAGCTTTGCCTGACTTATGCCAGGAAATATTTTACTGATTGATGATGAAGAAGGATTGCGAAGACTCCTGGGCCGGATCATCGGTTTAGAAGGCTTTCATGTAGATGAAGCGGGAACGCTTAGGGCCGGCTTTGACCTGCTCAACAAAAAAGAAATAGATGTGGTGCTTTGCGATGTAAAATTGCCCGATGGCAACGGCGTTGATTTTGTAAAAGAGGTCAAACTAAAATACCCGTTGGCTGAAATTATCCTGCTTACCGCTTACGGAAATATTCCGGATGGCGTGCAGGCCATCAAGAATGGGGCATTTGATTACATCACCAAGGGAAATGACAATGACCGGATCGTGCCCCTGCTTTACCAGGCGATGGATAGGGTGGCGGCGCAGCGAAAATCTGCCATTAAAATCAAGAACAGGGAAACTCAGCATTTTGATGAGATAATTGGTCAAAGCTCTTTAATAAAGGAGGCCATCGCACTGGCTAAAAAAATAGCCCCTACAGATGCCAATGTTTTGCTTTTGGGAGAAACCGGAACAGGCAAAGAGATTTTTGCCAATGCTATACACAGCAACAGCAAGCGGTTTGGCCAATCTTTTATCGCTATCAATTGCAGCGCCTTTACAAAAGAACTCTTAGAGGGTGAGCTGTTTGGGCATAAGGCGGGAGCCTATACAGGCGCAACAAAAGATAAAAAAGGGCTGATCGAAATAGCCCACCAGGGAACCCTGTTTTTGGATGAAGTCGGCGAGTTAAGTATCGATCTCCAGGCAAAGCTGCTCCGGGTGATTGAAAATGGAGAGTTTATCAAACTGGGAGATGAAAAAACAACGAAGGTCAATGTAAGGATCATAGCTGCAACCAATCGTGACCTGGTCAAACGGATAGAGGAAGCTGAATTCAGGGAAGACCTGTATTACCGCTTAAATGTTTTTGCTATTCAATTACCCGCTTTGCATGATCGCAGCGAGGATATACCCGCATTGGTCGACAATTTTCTTTCCTGGTTTGGAAACCGGGAAAATAAACCTGGCTTACATGCTAACGACGAATCTTTAAAGCTATTGCAACGATACCGGTGGAAAGGAAATGTTCGTGAATTGAGAAATGTAATAGAAAGAGCTACCATCCTTGTTGATGGAAAAGAAGTGCTCCCTGAACATTTGCCTTATGAGATTCAACGACAAAATGAACAAAGCGCCACTAACCTGACACTTGCGAGTGTTGAAAAGATCCATATTCAAAAAGTGCTGCATTATACCAGGGGCAATAAAACCAGGGCCGCCGAACATTTAGGTATTGGCCTCACTACGCTTTACCGTAAGATGGAGGAATACCATATCAGTAAATAAACTCTTTCATTTTGGAAAACGACCCTTTCATTTTGAAAGGGTTTTTTGTTTTCAACTTTTTGGTTCCAGTTTTTCAATTTCACCGAAACCCGCTCTGCGCCTGGCTTCCCGGCTCCCCGCCCGGTTCCGGCTTAAACAGGCATGCCATTGGCCCTTTACCCGGCAAATCATAAAACATGGAACCAACTAAAAAAGAAGAAACCAGGTATGGGCCCGGGTTGCATATCATCTTCCCGATTGTGTATGTCACCCTGTTAGTAGCTGGTTTATTAATCAGGCATTTCACCGCTTAAGTTTTTTCATTATGAAAAATGAGCAAAACGATCAGTTCAGAGTTCTTGTTTGGGTCGTTGTCGTGTCCCTGCTTATGACGGCATTGTCGTATTTCCTGTATGTCAAATTCAAAATTTAAATATTCAAAGAGATGTTAAGTGTCCTCTTATTACTGACCGGGTTGGTTGTATTCCGGCTTCTTTTTAAGACCATTGACTGGTTCGAAAAAATTTAACCGCTGCATAAGCAGCAATAAAACATTCCTTTTATGATGATGACCGTATTATTCATTTTATCAACAGCAGTTTTCTGCTACCTGGTTTATGTATTGATCAAACCAGAAAAATTCTGATTGCATGAACAGCGAAATTTTAGGTGTACTAATTATGTTTTTGTTGGCGGTGCTGCTCGCATATCCGCTAGGCCGGTACATTGCCAAAGTTTTTAAAGGCGAAAGAACATTCACTGATTTTATGGCCCCCTTTGAACGGTTCATTTTTCGCATCAGCGGTATCAATCCCAGCGAGGGCATGAACTGGAAACAGTTTCTAAAGGCAATGCTCACCGTTAATATGCTATGGCTGGTGTATGCTATGTTCCTGCTTATTTTCCAGGATAAGCTGCCGCTGAACCCGGATGGAAATCGTGGTCAAACACCTGACCTGGCTTTTAATACGGCCGTCAGTTTTTTGGTGAACTGCGATCTGCAGCATTATTCCGGTGAATCGGGATTAACGTATTTCACGCAATTATTTGTGATCACTTTCCTGCAATTTCTCAGCGCCGCCACCGGAATAGCTGCATTAGTTGCCCTGCTCAATGGCTTCAAAGAAAAAACGACCAATAACCTCGGTAATTTTTGGAACTACCTGGTAAAATCTGTTACCAGAATTCTTTTGCCTCTCTCAATAGTTGTTGCCGTAATACTTGCTTTTAATGGTGTCCCCACCAGCTATGATGGTAAAGACAGTATTGTAACATTACAGGGTGACGGCGTACAAGTTTCGAAAGGACCAGCTGCCGGCATGATTGCCATTAAGCAGTTAGGCACAAACGGCGGTGGTTGGTTTGGAGCGAACTCTGCACATCCGCTGGAAAATCCCAACTACTTTACCAATGCCGTGGAAACCATTTCCATTCTCCTTATCCCAATCGCCCTGGTTTTTGCACTTGGTTTTTATATCAATAAAAAGAAGCTGGCGACAGTGATCTTCGGAGTCATGACGTTTCTTTTTGTGATCTTTTGCAGCATCAATATTTATTATGAAACAAAAGGCAATCCTGCCATTGATAAGTTAGGAATAGCACAAACTGCAGGGAGCATGGAGGGAAAGGAAGTAAGACTAGGCGCCGCTGCCACTGCATTCTGGAGCGTCGCCACTACTTCAACCTCCAATGGTTCGGTGAATGGCATGCATGATAGTCTTACTCCCATTTCCGGTGGTGTAGTCACTCTGGATATGATGATCAATGCACTGTATGGTGGTGTTGGCGTCGGTTTATTAAACTATTTCATCTTTATCATCATCGCTGTATTTATTTCCGGCCTGATGGTTGGACGAACACCGGAATTCATGGGGCATAAAGTAGAAGCAAGAGAAGTAAAGATTGCAGCATTGATAACGCTGTTATCAGCGTTTCTTATAAAAGGATTTACCGCACTAGCTGCTTATATGGTAGTGCATCATCCTGATATTGCATGGCAGGTAAAGCCTTCTGCATGGTTAAACAATCCATCTTACCATGGCTTTTCTGAAATGCTGTATGAATACACATCAGCCAATGCCAATAACGGTAGCGGTTTTGAGGGATTGGGTGATAATAATATTTTCTGGAACGTAACAACGGGCATCGTACTGATGCTGGGGCGCTACTTACCCATCATTGCACCGATTGCTATAGTTGGTTTACTGGCCAATAAAAAATTCATTCCTGAATCCCCGGGAACATTAAAAACAGATTCTACAACGTTCGGAGCCATGACGCTGGTAGTGATCATCATCATAACAGCTCTGTCTTACCTCCCAGCGCTGGCCCTGGGACCGCTGGCTGAGTATTTCGCCCTAAATCCCTAAAGGGACTTTAAAATCATTAAAAATGAAACATACATTATCATTTAAGAAATAAATCCTGCTTTCCTGGCAGATGCTTTCCAGGAAAAAATCATGTCTAAAAGAAAACGCAGTATAAAATTATTTGACCCGGCTTTAGTGGGCACGGCCATCAAACAATCTTTTGCAAAATTGAACCCGAGGCTGATGGTGAAGAACCCGGTAATGTTTACTGTTGAAATCGGCACTGCAGTAATGCTGGCCGTTGTATTGTATCAATTGTTAACAGGTGATAGCAGCCAGGGCGCCCTATGGTATAATATTGTCATCTTCCTTATCCTGCTCATAACTGTTTTGTTTGCAAATTTTGCTGAAGCGTTAGCAGAAACAAGGGGTAAAGCGCAGGCCGAAAGTCTTCGCAAAACAAGAGAAGACACCCCTGCGAAAAAAGTAAATGCAGTTGGAGAAACATTTAGCAGCCAGGTTCAAACAATCTCTTCTTCAGCATTGCGGCTGGGAGATTATTTTGTTTGCGAAGCCGGGGATATTATCCCGATGGATGGAGAAATTGTGGAAGGGATCGCCACCATCGATGAGTCAGCTATCACCGGTGAATCCGCCCCCGTTATTCGTGAAGCGGGTGGAGATAAATCATCCGTTACCGGCGGCACCAAGGTCTTATCCGATCGCATCGTCGTCAAAGTAACCACTCAACCCGGTGAATCATTTTTGGATAAAATGATCGCATTGGTAGAAGGCGCATCGAGACAAAAAACTCCCAATGAAATTGCACTCACTATTTTGCTGGCTGCCTTCACACTTATCTTCATCATTGTTTGTGTAACACTGAAACCATTTGCTGATTATGCCAACACGCCGATAACCATCGCCGCATTTATTTCCCTGTTTGTTTGCCTCATTCCTACAACCATCGGCGGCCTGTTATCCGCTATTGGCATTGCAGGTATGGACAGGGCGTTGCGGGCAAACGTGATTGCCAAAAGTGGTAAAGCTGTTGAAACCGCCGGCGACGTAGATGTGTTGCTATTAGATAAAACCGGTACGATCACGATTGGCAACCGAAAGGCCACTAATTTTTATCCTGCTCCTGGTGTGGATGAAAAAGAACTTATTGAAATGTCTGCAATGAGTTCTTTAGCCGATGAAACCCCGGAAGGAAAATCAATTGTCGAATTGGCTGCGCAAAAAGGGATCAATGGAAAAATAGAAACAGGCAGCGTCTCTGTTAAATTCACTGCCGAAACAAGAAGCAGCGGCGTAAATACTGCTTCCGGAACAAAAATCCGGAAAGGTGCATTTGATGCCATCCGGGATATGGCTGTCGCTGACGGTAATACTGTTCCGAAAGAAACCGAAGAAAGAGTAAAAGCCATTTCAATCAATGGAGGCACCCCTTTAGTTGTTGCGGTAAATAATAAGATAAAAGGAGTGATTGAATTGCAGGATATCATTAAACCCGGTATACAGGAGCGTTTTGAACGTTTGCGCAAGATGGGAGTGAAGACGGTGATGGTGACAGGTGATAACCCACTCACTGCAAAATACATTGCTGGCATAGCCGGTGTTGATGATTTTATTGCTGAAGCAAAGCCTGAAGACAAAATGCATTATATCCGTAAGGAACAAGTGGCAGGAAAGCTGGTAGCCATGATGGGTGATGGAACCAATGATGCTCCGGCATTGGCACAGGCCGATGTTGGCGTAGCTATGAACAGCGGCACGCAGGCCGCCAAAGAAGCGGGAAATATGGTGGACCTTGACAATGACCCCACCAAGCTGATTGAGGTGGTGGAAATAGGAAAACAATTACTAATCACAAGAGGAACACTGACCACTTTTTCTATTGCCAACGATGTGGCAAAGTATTTTGCTATCGTGCCCGCCTTGTTTATTGCATCGATACCAGCTTTGCAGTCGTTAAATATCATGAACCTGAAAAGTCCTGAGTCAGCTATTCTATCTGCGGTTATTTTTAACGCTATCATTATTCCCCTGTTGATACCGCTGGCCCTGCGGGGAGTGGCTTACAAACCAATCGGGGCTTCTGCCCTGCTAAGGAGAAACCTGCTAATCTACGGTTTGGGTGGCATTATCGCACCGTTCATAGGTATCAAACTGATTGATCTTTTAATAGGACTACTACTATAAAATTATTGCTCATAATGGACGTGTACGCTTATTATATGAATACTTCCATCGCTCAGCACCTGGTAGATCAATCATCAAATTCTTTGCTGGTAAAACTTATTGCTTTTCCTTTATTAAGATTGTCAATTGCTCTATTCAAACGGGAAAAATATTCCTCTTTGGTTTCTTTTCGCAAAATGTCTTTTGACTGCTCTTCACTAATGGCAATCGTTATTTCTAAATTCTTTTTGGATTTGAGCAGGGACTTTAACTGGTTGAAAAAATTCTCATCAAATTCACCTGCTTTAATATGAAAGACAGCATCCATAAACTTTTATTTACTCAAATTTAATTCTATTATATGAAGAAGAATATATTAATATCTTTCAAACTCACATTGGTAATGATCACCCTTTGCGCCGTATTCTATCCCCTGCTTATTGCAGCTATCGGTAAAGTAACACCGGGTGGCGGAAGAGGTGAAACGATTTTACTAAATGGCAAAGTAGTTGGCTATGAAAAAATCGGCCAGCAATTTACCGATGACAAATATTTCTGGGGGCGGCCATCTGCTGTCGATTATAATGCCGATGGTTCTGCGGGCAGCAACAAAGGGCCATCCAATCCTGATTATTTAAAAGTTGTGCAGGAAAGGATTGATAGTTTTCTTAAACACAATCCAGGCGTGAGAAGGGAAGAGATACCTGCAGAGATGGTCACTGCTTCCGGCAGCGGATTGGATCCGCATATTTCACCAGCATCCGCTTATGTGCAGGTAAAACGTGTGGCTACTGTTCGTGGCCTGGCAGAAGATAAAGTAAGAACTTTGGTGGAGCAGCATATTGAAAAATCAGTTTTTGCCCCTTCCGTAATTAATGTTTTAAAACTCAATGTGGCATTAGACGGCTTACGATAACGATAATTTCAAAGATGAAATTTTACAAAAGAAAATGGCACAACAAAGAATAATACTTTCATTACATCATCAATTTCCGTTTCATTTTGACCTATGGCCACACAGGAAGCAGATAAATGGTTAGCAAAGGTTCAGCAGGATAAAAATGGAAAGCTGAAGATTTACATCGGCATGAGTGCGGGTGTGGGGAAATCCTATCGCATGCTCCAGGAGGCACACCGCCTTTTGGCCAGCGGTGTAAACATTCGTGTTGCTTATATTGAAACACATGGCCGAAAGGAAACAGAAGCATTAATGGAAGGATTGCCTGTCATTCCACGCCGCGAAGTTTTTTATAAAGGCAAGCGGCTTGAGGAATTAGACGTACAGGCGGTTCTTTTGCTCCATCCTGCTGTTGTAATTGTGGATGAGTTGGCCCATTCCAATATTCCCGGAAGTAAAAATGAAAAACGCTGGCAGGATGTGCTCGATATTCTTGATGCAGGTATTAACGTCATATCAGCCATCAATATCCAACATATTGAAAGCATTAATGAAGATGTTGAAAAAATAACAGGCATAGAAATTAAAGAAAGGGTTCCTGATAAGATTCTGCAAATAGCCGATGAAGTCGTTAATATTGATTTAACGGCAGACGAGCTGATAACCCGCTTAAAAGAAGGAAAGATATACGATCATGCCAAAGTACAGCAGGCACTAACGAATTTTTTTCAGCCGGAAAAAATTTTACAACTCAGGGAATTAGCTTTAAAAGAAGTGGCGGGCCAGGTGGAGAGGAAGGTTGACTACGAAGTAACAACAAAAAAAGACGCCTATCGTCACGAACGTTTCCTGGCTTGCATATCCTCTAACCACGAGACGGCTCAAAAGGTGATCCGGAAAACGGCAAGGTTAGCCTCTTATTACAACAGCCATTGGTATGTGTTGTATGTGCAGACTTCAAAGGAGTCTCTTGAAAAGATTCCATTAGCTGCCCAACGACATTTAATTCATAATTTTAAAAATGCCACGGAACTGGGAGCAGAAGTAATTCAGATAAAAGGAGAAAATGTTGCCAAAGCCATTATTGATATAGTTTTGAAAAAAGGAATCACCACTGTTTGCATTGGCAAGCCTCATTTTAACTTGTTCCAGGTCATTTTAAAAACCAATGTATTTAACCAGCTCCTGACAACATTGTCAAAAAGTGAAACCGATATTATCATTTTATCATAATGGCTATTAGTGTAAAAAATAAAATCAGGCTGGGAACGCTGTTTCTCTTTTTATTACTGATATTATTGGGCGGTTTTAGTCTTTACTATCTCTCAAAACTAAAAACGGAATCCAGGAATATTATTAAGAATAATTATGAAACACTTGATTACTGCCATACTATGCAAAGGCAACTGGATGGTATTCGTTTGCATGCCCCGTCTGCTATTCAGGAGTTCGATCTCTATTTAAAAAAACAGGAAGCCAACATTACTGAACCCGGCGAAGGAAAGGCAACAAAAAGTTTACGGGAAGCATTTGACAACCTGGTGAAAGGTGACTCAAGTGAATTAAATTATAACCGCATCGAAAATTCTATCCACGCCATTCTCAGCTTGAATATGCAGGCTATAGAAAAGAAAAATAATTATGCCACCAGTTCATCCGAATCAGCAATCGCCACCATTACGGCGATTGCTGCCATTGCCTTTATTATTGGGGTAACTTTTGTTTACAATTTTCCCGGGGTTCTTGTTACTCCCATCAAAAAATTTACAGAAGCCATAAAAGAAATTTCCAAAAAGAACTACAGACACAAGATTCATTTAGAGAGTAAAGATGAATTTGGCCAGTTGGCAGGCGCCTTCAATGACATGACGGAGCGGCTAGAGGAATTTGAGAACAGCAACCTCAATAAACTCATTTTTGAAAAAACAAGAGCTGAGGCGGTTATTAATAGCCTAAAGGATGCGAGTATCGGAATAGACAAGAACAATTCGGTATTGTTCGTTAACGAACAGGCTCTTCAATTACTCGGACTAAAAGGCGAACAAACTATCGGCAAATCGGTATCGGAGCTAAGTGATAAAAACGACCTTTTCCGGTTCCTGATCACCAATGACAACAATACCCCTTTTAAAATTGTTATGGATGGAAAAGAAAATTATTTTGTAAAAGAGCTCATTGAAGTTGGCCAGGGAGAAACCAGTAATAAAGTAATCGTTCTGAAAAATATAACTTCTTTTAAGGAACTGGATGTAGCCAAGACTAATTTTATCGCCACCATTTCACACGAGCTCAAAACGCCATTGGCTTC
This sequence comes from Terrimonas pollutisoli, assembly GCF_029360765.1. Lineage (GTDB taxonomy): Bacteria > Bacteroidota > Bacteroidia > Chitinophagales > Chitinophagaceae > Terrimonas_B > Terrimonas_B pollutisoli. Next base: position 39,188 of record NZ_JARKNA010000028.1, read on the forward strand.
TTCAGATTTCAGCCTCAAACTTCTCGAAGATAACCGCGTCGGCCCGCTGACAGACGAACAGAAAGAGTTAATTCAGCAAATAAAAAATGATAACCAGCGAATGCTTAAAATATTAAGCGAATTGCTGAATATGTCGCAGGTAGAAGCGGGTAAAATACAACTCACTATTCAATCCGTTTCACCCAGCCAGGTAATTGAGAGTTCAATCATGGCGGTAAGGTCCACTGCCAAAGAAAAAGAAATAACTATTGAGCAAACTATTGAAAAAAACCTGCCGGATTTCAGGGCTGATGCCGATAAGGTTAGTTGGGTGTTGAATAATTTTCTGACCAATGCCATACGATATTCTCCTTTTGAAGGCACCGTCATAGTTGCTGTTGCAAAAGCAAAAAACCAGGTTTCTTTTGCAGTTACCGATCATGGTCCTGGCATTGACCAGGTCTATATCAACCAGATATTTGAACGCTATTTCCAGATTCCGGGCAGATCAGATAAAAAAGGTTCCGGAATTGGCCTGGCTATATGCAAGGAGTTCATAGAAGCTATGGGAGGAAAAGTTTGGGTAAAAAGCCTGATTGGGGAGGGTAGTACGTTCGGATTCGATATTCCACTCGGCTTAAATTAATTTACCACAGCTTATCCATCGGTGCGAAGCCGCTCTTATTTTTTGCAATAATTTGTAAAAAATAAGATTTGGGCTGACAATACATGAATAATGGTCAGCATCTATTATAACAACTGCATCGTAGAATAACGGCTACATAAAAAATGTATTGCCAACGACATTTTTTTCATGGCAATTGATGGCAACACTACCCCACTATTTTTATTCCTTTGCTGGATGAATTTTATTGAAACTACCCTTATGAACTGATGCCAGATTCCAATATTCCCTGCACGCAGGCAACTCCATCCGTATCCTCTATGATTAATAAACCACCCTTCTCCATCGCCATCACTGATAATCATCCATTAATCCGGCAAACACTCTTTCGCATTTTAACCTCGTTTGGATATAATGTGATCATTGAGGCAGAGCACGGCCAATCATTAATTGAAAAGCTTGAAGCCGGCCAATTGCCGGATATCTGCATTATTGATTTAAAGATGCCGTTGCTGGACGGCTATAAAACCACGGAGTATATAAAGCAAAAATGGCCTTTTATTAAGGTGCTAATTTTTTCACTGGAAAATGAGACGCCGAATCAGCAAAAGGCTTTTGCCTGCGGGGCTGATGCTTATGTATCAAAACTTGATGGTCTTGAAGTATTAGAAGAAGCATTAGAGAGACTTAAAAGTGGTATATAAAAGTTTTTCTGTTTTCATTGAGCGATCAACAAGAAAGATATCTAAAAAGCCTGGATATTAATAGCAGGTAATCCGTCCTGGATAAGATGTGTTGCTACATAGAAATTCTATAGCGAGTAACATGCACGTTATCCCTTGCTTTCAAAAGAAAATGATTTGAACGATATGGTCCTTCTATAATGCCTACATATATAGGACCACCTGTTGTACTAAACCTTCGGTAGTTTGTGAAGCCTCTGATAAAGTCAGAGGCTTTTGTTTTGCAAGATTATTCATTGTAAAAATATTCAAATGCAAAACAAACAAACTACCGGCCTGCGTTGCAAGGC
>NZ_JARKNA010000029.1 GCF_029360765.1 Terrimonas pollutisoli
TTTACGATTATCATTTCGCTTCTCCATACGGTCAACAGCTTTTCCCATTTCACCTCTTACAAAAGCACTTGGTAGCTTCACTGCTGATTTAACACTACTCACATCAGTTTTGCCTCCTGCTTTATCGGTTGCCTTAATCGTTTTGACTTCATCTTTATTCGTTACAACATAAGTCTTACCATCATCTACTCCATCTGTTCCTATCTTGTTACCCTTTTGATCATAAAAATCCCCAAACATTCCATCAGGATCAACGAATATTATGGGATTATTATAGCAGTATGTATAAGGAGACCATCTTCTTGAGAGATCAGCAAGCGGATCAATGGCATGCCAACGCATAATTTGGTTGTCATACATTCTTGCCCCAAAGTCCAACCACTCTAAACCACTTCCATCACTGAACTCCTGTCTCTGTTCATCCTTACCGTTAAATTTAAGCTTGTTGTTTGGAGTACCGAAGGCTAAAGCCTTTGAGGAGATGCCGTTCATTATCAACCCGCCCGGATAATAATGCGTTTCCTCCAACAACGGCCCTCTCACATGCGACACCTGCAAATTATCAAAGAACACATCAATATTAGGTGTTTCATTGCTAACATAAATATAAATATAACCGTTCTTTAGTATGTTGGCCGTATGAGTAATGGTTTTAAACTCGCCATCATTACCCATGTAGAAGGAGGCCCCGGTATTAAGCTTAAACTGCTCATCCAATGTCAAAAAGCTTTGGGTGTCAGCACAACCTTTCATCTTTTTTTATTCTTTCAGATTTTCGTTGTAAGACAAACTACAGAGAACCGGGGGAACCGGGAAGAAAAAAACATCTCACAAAGTGAGCTGGCCCGTTTGCTTTCTGTGCATCATTCCATCATCGGCAAGTACGAACGGGATGAAGTAAAACCTTCTATTGATGTGGTTAAAATATTGCTGCTGCTCTGGATACAACAATGGGTTATCTTTTAGGTGAGAGCAAAAAACAGGATGTGCTTAAAGATACAGCCATGCTTAAAAGGCTCAATGATATTGCTTCTTTCCCTGATGAAGATAAAAAGCATATCCTCTATACCCTCGATGCACTTATCAAAAGTGTGAAGCTTAAAGCCATTTAAACAAAGAAGCCCGACTGCGCCGGGCTTGCTGTTATTTGTTTGCTGACATAAAGCCTTTAATTTTTCGATTTGCCGGTTTCCTCAGTATTTTATTTAGTCGGGATAAAGATAGAACGGGACTTTTAGGCCTGTCGTAATAATCTAACTTGGCAACTTTATCACTTCTCTTTTTTAAGACTTCAAAATTATTTACCCCGTAATCCAATAACTTTAGCATGGCCTCATTATTGTAATCGCTGCCATGAAGTTTTATTCGTATGCCTGGTTTATAATATTTACTCTGCCTATTATAAGTATTGTTTTCTAAAGCATTTCCATACAAATTATCATAAGCCAATCCAACTGCACTAATACTATCTTTCCTATCATCAATATCCAAATATATCAAGGGTATATCGCTTTGGCCGTAATACGCTCTGATATACTCAGCACAAAGTTTTGCAGCCTTTTGCTTTTCCTGACTAAAATGATTTCCCTCGTAATCTTCATAAACAATACTATCTATTTGTTTAATGAAAACATTTTGAGACTCGGCTCTTGAAAAGAAAAAAAGTAATTGACTATATATAAACAATTTGAAAAAACTCATGGTATTACCTCCTTAGTATTTTATCTGGCAAGCTTGCCACTACACCTGTTGAATTGTATATATACACAGTTCCATCTCGTCTTGCAAACGTATAGCCTGTTTGCTGTGTAAAACGGCAAAATCTTCCTTCGGGCAAAGGCTTAAAGAAGCAAGGGAAGCTAAAGGGCTTACTAAAGAGAAGTTCGGCAAGCTGGTTAAAATACATTACTCACAGATTGGAAGGTATGAACGCAATGAAGCAAGTCCTTCGGCTGATGCTCTTAGAAAAATGGCTAATGCTCTCGATGTCTCTACTGATTATTTAATGAACGGGTACTACCGCTGATTTAGCAGCAGAGAATATAACAGATAAAACTTTGATTAATCAGTTCAATAGGATTTCAGAACTGTCGGAAGAAAATAAAACCGTTGTTTCCAAACTTATTGATGCTTTTCTTTTCCAGCAGGAGATGAAGCAAAAACTTGCTCAATAAAACAAAAGCCCCCGAAGGGGCTTTGTTGTTTAATTCAATTTCACTCGCACATAACCAACAACTTTACTGATTGGTTTATCTGGATTCTTACAACATGCTTTATCAACTTTACTAAGTCCTTCTTCAAGCAAACTTCTTTCTTCTTCTGTAATAAGCATAAATTCAACTGGAGAATACAGCCTGTTAGCTGTTATAGTTTCACCAAAAAAATTTGGGCCATTCGTTGTATCCGTTACGGCTGTCCAAACTGTTGTTTGCTTGCGGTTTGATAAATCTTCTCTCCGCAAGGATATTTTATTGTTTATACCACACTCACAATCGTAAATAAGCTTGTATTGTATTTTGTTCTTTAATTTTTTTTCGACATAGATGTAATCAATACCGCTAAATAAATCTTTCTTAACAGTAGCTTTACCGTTATCGGCAGTAGTTTTTTCTATTAATTTCTGGGCACTGCCGCATGATGTTAAGAATGTAATCATCGATATAAAAATTAGACACTTCATAGTAGCCATTTTATTGGTTATTCTTCTTCAACTATCTTACCGGAGTTCTCAATCCGAATGATATTCGTTGTCGTTCGTGTAGTTGTTGCCCCCGTCGTTGGATCTCTGCCAGTAACAGTATGTTTTCCCACAGCAGCACGATTTGCCTCGGTCTTTCCATAAGGCTGGGGTACAACTCCAATAAAGTGACTAAATAATGCAAACGAGATAGAACTTGCTGCTGCTTGGTTGCCATAAGTTGTTGCTCCGTCAAGAGCATTACTAATGTCATCTGTATTATCAGGAGCACCTGATGCTGTGTTTCCTCCGGCCCAACATTGCCCTAAATAACAAGTTGTAGCATCTCCCGCATAGCCGCCTGCAAGTCTGCTTAGTTCGGTTGTACTACTGCTTAGCGATTCATTCCCGAATGTTCCTGCATGATAGTCTATCGTCAAATTTTTGACGTATCCTTTATCTCCTAACTTACCAATGATTTTGTCTGTAGCTTCTTTAGCATTTGAGGCAGTGATAACTTTCATTTTGCCGAAGCTCAATACTGACTTTATTCTTGCCTTCGCATTGTCAACGGCATAGGCACTGCCAAAGAATCCTTATAATTTTTTAAATACCCCCTTCGTTGGTGTGTGTTCTTCAATGTCCTTTTTTCGAAGCTCTTTATCTGCTGTTACAAAGAAATTTTTTCCTCTTGTTCTGCCCGGTGCAATGCTATCACCTAAAATATCAATATTCAATATGGGATTGTTTCCCATCGCAGCGTAAGGACTTTCCCAATCCGTTGGCTTGGGGTCTATCTGCCAGAACCTTCCAATTTGCGGGTCATGTGAACGGAAGAAAGTTTCATAAAGATTAATGTCAAAATCTGTATTGTATTCGTTGCCCTGATATTTCTTTTTGTTTTCAGGATTTCCAAAGCTTAATGCCTTCGAACTTATACCTTGCATCGTCAACCCACCCGGATAATAATGCGTTTCCTCCAGTAATGGCCTCTAATGTGTGTTACCTGCAAATTATCAAAGAACACTTCCTGGTGATGCGTTTCATTGCTCACGTAAATATACAGGTATCCGCTTTTAGTTATTTCTCTTCCGTGTAAAAAATGTTCTTTTAATGCTGCTCCGGTTACATCATCGCTTACCGGGGGATTTAAAATACAAAGCCCGCCGGACTTTATTATTCAAGCTTTTCCATTTACTGTTTCAAAATTCTTCTAAATAGTAATTTGAAGAACCCTTACTTCGGTTGCTTATAGGATATATCCTTCTATTATCTATATGCCATAGTTTTTCCAACAAAGCATTCTGTGTATTTATCAAAACCTGAAAATAATTTGATTTCCTTTTTGGGAAAAAAATATCATACTCCTTGACAGATTTAATTTTAAAGAACTTACACTTGCTTACAGGCACATCCAGAACTCTTTTTGAATCACTCTTTTTAATAAACTTATTTCCTTTAAGCTTTATATATAAATCATACCCCAAATCATTCCCATTAAATGCTGAGATTTCAAAACGTTTTACGCCTTTAGGGATAGTGCTAATAAACTTTTCATTAATTATGATTGGCTTAGACGTGTCTCTGTCTATTAACTTAAGATTGCCATTTTCAATTTGCCATTTACCTTCTGTACTTTTATAAATCAGGTCTGCCCTCAATGAATAAGTAAACGTAGAATCTTTCTTTAGTTCAAGTTTCTCGCTAAAGCCATATGAAGAAGAATCTCTTCTGCTTTGATATCTTTTATAAATACTTGTATCCCCTGAGCAATGATATATAACTTCATTAGGATTATAATTTTCTTTAACAGAAAACAATTGAGTAGCTGTAAAAAAACTAACAAACAAAAAATATATTGACTTCATTACTGGCATTTTTAGTGTATTGCTTTTTGTATTGCTTGTATCGTCGCCTTAAGTGCTGCGCCAACAGAATAATCTCTCCGACTGCCATTATAAATCTCGGTAGCAGATTGACCTGTATAGCCGGCCCTCATTGTTTCTTGCCGTAAAGCCTTCCCTTGTGGTGAGTTTATATCAACAGGACCATTTTGAAGTGCTTTGTAATATTGTTGACCATCAGGGAATACCTTTTGCCTAAGGGTTGCATCTGTATAGACAGTTCTTCCTCTATATCCTATCAATCCTGCTGCTACGCCCTCTTGTCTATTATTAGCCTGAACCTCGTCTGTTATGTCTGTGAGACGGCCTGCTCCTTTCCCATTAGCCATTAATGATATTTCGCCTCTGTCAAATTGAACACCATGTTTTATTTCATGGCTTTGAAGATAGATGTCAGCAGGTCGGACCGCTGCATCAAATGCAATATCAACATGACCGGTTGTAGCATTATACCTTGTTTCACCTTGGCCTGCTGCAGTTCCTCCTGTTGCATCAGTATAAACATCATAGATAACATCAGATGATTTTAAAGTATTAATATCTGTCAAAACTCCATTCAGTTCACCAACATAAGCTCTTACATCTGCTGCGGTAACTCCTGCTGGCAGTGTACCGCCTTTTACGAGGCCATTGAGGAATGTTATCTGTGAATTTATTGTACTCTCAATACCTGCAATTATTCCATTTCTATCAATAACACTATCTCCGTTTACATCAACATACCTAATAGGATTATTAGCAGTATAATGATATGGATTTAATGAGAAATATTTTTCTGCAAATCTATCTTGTGTGTGAAAGCGGCCAATCTGGTTATCATACATCCTTGCGCCGTAATCCAACAATTCAAGTCCAGAACCATCAGAGAACTCTTTACGTTGTTCTTCCTTTCCATTGTATTTAAATTTATTCTCTGGATTGCCGAAAGCTAATGCTTTACTGCTTATCCCTTGTTGGACGAGTCCGAACGGATAATAATGCGTTTCCTCTAATAATGGTCCTGGTTTATGGATCACCTGCAAATTATCAAAGAACACGTCGAGGTTGCTCTCGTTGCTAACATACACAAATATATAGCCATTCTTTGGTACGGTGATGTTTTGCAGTGCGGCTGCATCAACATACCAATGATCTTTCACCACACCACTGCTGCCGACCCTGCTAAAACTGCCACCGGCATATTTAAATTGTTCATCCAGGAAAATATAGTTGATATAGGCTTTGGGGATGGTAGTCGTTTCGCCATTGACGCCCCTGAAGAAAGAAGAAGGTACCAATCCCGTGTTCCAAGTTGCCAGGTCACCGGCCAGTACGCCCTTTGCACCTATTGAATTAGCAGGAGCTGTTAATAAATTAGCCATCACTGTGGCCAGGTCAAGCGCCGTTGAGTTGGCATTATTGACCGTGCCGGTGTTTAAAAAATAGGATTTGCCAAAGATGTCAATCTTATCACCTGCCATTACTTTGATGACAAACTCAAGGCCTGTACGGTTAGTGGCGGCGTTCAACTTATACAATTTGGTGCTGCCATCGGTTTGCACCGGTGTGCAGCCCGATGGGTAACTGAGATTCGATGGCGGATTGCCATTGTGATTATAATACAACTTGGTATTGGCTACCGATTCCGTGGGCCAGGAGGCTATATCTGTTTCAGCCACCACTTTTGTATTATCAATATTGTAAAACTGTTTTTCATAATTGATCATACTATTGGTCTGCGGACTTGTCGCACTATAGGTGCCTTCCAGGGTAGCTGCCGGGTAGTAGATTGTTTTTTGTTCCTCCGTCAATAAAGTCCGCACATTACCCAAATGATCTTTTAGCATATAATCATATGCAAAACCGGTGAGGGTATTGGGGCTGGCGCTATTATCATAAAGCCCTCTTATCCTTCCTTCCTCCTGACCAATAAACTGCAACTTATCCGTATAGCCTAAAGCAGTATTTAATGTCGTGTTATTGGTATAGGCCTTGCTTTCAAAAATAGCGCCGCCCAGGTAAGTGGTAGTGGTGGTTATTGCAATAGCAGTATAGGTAGTTCCATTGTATACTACTGTGGCCCCTGTTTCGGCAGTTGTTTTCTTCTGCTTGTTGCCTGCGGCATCATAAGTATAAGTTATCGTCCCTTTACCGGTTACCGTTATGACCAGGGGTAGGTTCAGATGATTGTAGGTAATGGCGCTGATGGCTTTATTGTTATCAGCTGTAAGATTACCGTTCACATCATAGGTATAATCATTACCGCTGCCACTGGTACCATCCTTAAAGTCTCCCAACTTGCCATTGTCCGTAGTGGGAGTAACATTGTCAAAGACCTTGAGCAGCTTATTACTATTGGTATTATAAGTATAGGTCAGCTTATCAATGACTGATGAGGTGTTTATTTTTAAACCAGTCTGCCACATCTGGGTGATATTACCATTGGCGTCATATTTTAGGGTACCCCCGGTTGAGGGATCACCGCCGATGCTGAAGTCAATACCGGCACTGGTATTAAAAGTGGCTGCCGTGCCGCTACCGGTTATATATTGGGTAAAATCGCCTTTTGTCAGCCGGTTAACCGCATCATAGGTAAAATCATATTTCCGTTTCTGTTGATCGCCCTCAGCTTTCCACAGTGCACCGCTGATATTACCATTATACTGCGGTGCAAAAGTTCCAAGACTGCCATTTTTATCATAGCCAAGTTGCATTCCAAAATACTGGTCGCTGTTAGAAGAAGCAGTGATATAATCTTTATTGATGGAAAGCAGCCAACCGCGAACATTGTAGTCATAATCAAGATTAGCCAACGGCGTACCGGCGGGTGCTCCGGTTTTATTGCCAATTTTCTTTTTCTTTAATTGACCCAAGGCATCGTATTCGTTTTTGTTCACCGTGATATAACTCGCCGGCACCGCATTGCTGTTTACATTGGTATTCTGTACTTTTTTGTCCGTTTGTACCAGTCGGCCCAGGTCATCATAAGTCATCTTGGTAACAGTGACGGTTGTTTGCGTATTGGTCCCTGCCTTTACCTGTTTGAATATATTTACCAATGGCTGACCCGCCCAACTGTATTGCGTGGTTACCAAATCAGCTCCCCCGGTTATGTTTTTACTTTTCACCTGTACCATTCGTCCTTTATCATCGTAGAGGTTTACCGTATATAAATAAGTAGTTGTACCCAATACCTTTGTTTCCGTCCAGGTTACCATGCCTTTTGTTTGCACTGATGCAGTGGAAGGTATTTGTTGAGCATAGTCCGGTGACACATTATAAGTAGTATTTATACCATAAGTGCTATTGTTATAGGTATTATCGATGGCTGACGTGAGACCGCTGGCTGCGGGAATAGTATTATAATCATCATAACCAGTTTTGGTCAGGTATTCCCAATAGGTTATAGTGGGTGGTGTTGCCACTGCAAAAGGATAAGCTGTGCTGCTGGCCGCATCAGTAAGATGTTGTACAAATGTTTTGGCGGCCGCAGGTGAGGTATATGTATTTAACAGTAACCCGGTTTGAATGGGTCGGTTCAGCTCATCGTATAAAGTAATCAACCATTTATTTATCGCTCTTAATTTAGCGTCCTGTGTCATGACCAACCTGTCCCTGGTATCATAGACCATATACACTTCGTTGGCCCCCGGAACTTTTTTCATCACCATCCGATTACGGCTATCATATTCATAACGGAAGCATTGCTCCGGCAGAATAGCGGTCAGCGTTGCTGCCGCCCAGTTAGCGATTCTCAATAACTCAACGCCCTGGGGTTGGATCACACAACGCAGGTTACCCAGGTCATCATACATATAGTAGGTGCAAAGCCAACCCGTGTGATCGCTCCCGGCTCCTGTATCATCCGCAGCTGTTAGCTGTACTTTTTTTAAAATTATTTTTCCCTCATTATCCTTAAATTCTATTACCTGCTTATTGTGTTCATCAACTGTTGCATTTTTATATAATTCTCCTGCCCCGTATGCACCGGGTGAACTATAGGTGCCAAAAGCTGGTAATGTGCCATTGGTAACATTCCATATCCTGACAGCATCGGTGGCGGTATTGATCCAATAGTTAGTGGATACACCTCTTGAACTGCCGGCCCAGCTTGCACCCGGCGCCATTTGTTTGCTTACCCTGTTCAAGGGCGACGCTTCAAAATCGGTTTGAGCATAAAAACTGTTTTCATTTTGTGAGTTATACCAGCTTTGATTAAACGATAATTGATCGGCAGACGCTGTGGTTTTGTACAAGCCATCGGATGTTGTGGCAACATAGGGCAGGTATTTTTTTATTTCCCGTCCAAACTGGTCATATTCAAAAGGCGTTACTAAATCTGTGTTTGCACCTGAAGAAGTAACCAGTGAACCTTTCTTTATTACCGATTGTTCCGGTCTTCCCAACCCGTCAAAATAAGTAATGGATTGTTTTACTTCCTTTAACCCTTTATCCATAAGAGTATTGGCATTTGTTTCCGGTGCAGTGGCTTCCCAGGTACGAATGAAATTTTTTGTATTGTAAGTAGGGGCTCCCTGTACCGTAAAGGAAACTGAAAGACTGACTGTTCCTGTATTGCTACTGAATCCTTCTGCTACAATAAAGTAAGTACCTGCCGCAAGTGAGGTGATAGTTGTCTGGCTCGACGGAATAACAATGGAAGCCGTAAGGCCAGAGCAGGCTGCTCCATTATCATCATTTAAAATAACGGAACCTCCACTGCTGTTTAGCAGGTGCAGGTAGGTGTCCCAACCTGAACCGCAGGTGGAGATACTGATGGTGGTAGTTCCGTTTACAGTAAACTGGTAAAAAATATCAGCGCTTGTTTGTCCGTAATCATTGCCATAGCTGCTGGTATTCCTTGTATCACTGTATGTATACGTGCCGGCACCATAAGTGCCCATCACGATAGGATTACTCATATTAGCACCCTGTGCCTGTGAAAAGAAGGGTACAAGTATAAGGGCTAAAACAAAAATGTCCAGTAATATTTTTTGTTTTCTTTGTTTTTGAAGCAGATACTTCATATATAGTCAGTTGGTTGAGGTTATATGATGGCTTTGTTATTCTTTAAATGGTTCATTGATGACCATTAAAAGCACTTTTGCAGGTGTGTCTTTTGGCAGTACTGAATATAAAGTTCCTTTTGCACTTACCACAAATACCTGCCCTTCAGCTTCCACGTCGTGATCAAAATGCTGGTTTTGCTGAACCAGTGTCAACCACTGGAAAAGCGGGTGCTGAAGCGAAGCGTTTGCTTTCTTTACTTTAAGCGGTCTGGTGACAACAATGGAGATATTCTTTTTTAGTTCTTTTAAATCCTGGGTACTTATGCTTCCATCAAAATCGTCGGTAGGTATGGCTATTACCTGCAGGTTTGCAGTTTCTTTTTGAACAGAATCTAAATAGCGCACAAGCGCTACTCCTGCTGTATTGCCGCTTACGACGGCGACCACTATTTTTTTGCCCTGGTAAGCAGATGTTTTAATAATACTGCCTTCAATAGTTTCGAACTTGATATCGTAAAAATCACCAGAAGTAGCACTTATAAGAATTGTGCTGATGTATAAAAAAAGAAGTTTCATGTTTATAAAGCTTTTAAAGTCTAATATCCAATTTGAACATAGGAACCAGAGCTTATGCTGATGTTGGAAAATGTGTACTGCCCTGCAGCGTAGGTAGAAGAACCGCTGGCATATAAATACCTTGAAACACCATCCGTGGTATAAGGATAGAATGTTACATTATATGTGCCCTGTGGCATAGATATACTACTACTGCTACTACTAGGGTATAGGTACAAATTGTATGTACCTGACGAACCAGAAAATATCACCTGATAAGGAACATTACCATAGTTATATCCACTGACCGTTACCTGGGCTGCAGTACAAGAACCGTTGGTATTGGCATAGTTCTGACCATTTGCATTTACGTCAGCCTGGGCCAGCGCATCAGCATCGGTTTGTGTAGAGGCATAATACGTGTTTGCAGGAACCGTAAAAGTGACCGACCCACCTGTTTGACCCGAAGGACAATTATTCCTGGTAAAGCTTTGGCTCTTTACAACATTGCCATAAATAGAACAGTTGCCTGATTGATCCTGGTAGTTGTAACAGAACTTTTTTACCACGTTGCCATCTTTATCTTTTATGAACGCAAGCCTGTTAAAAGCATCATATACAAAATATGTCGTCCTGCCATTAACATCCGTTTGGGAAGTCATGCCAACAAGAGGCCTGTAAGTATAGGTTGTTACCTGGGCGGAAGGGAAATTTGTTCTTATCTTATTGAGTTCTGTACGCAGAGTTGCGTCATCAGCAGGATTATTTAATATGGTTTGATTGAGCACAGCCATCACACTGCTATACGAAGCACCAACCACTTCAGCTACAGGATAAGTTTTATTATAACCCCACACGTACACTTTCTGTGCATCGTTTTCTTTGGAAACTGTAGTTACGTTACCATTGTCATCATAAGAATGGTAGCGAAGACGGGTATCGTAGGCATTGTTTACATTTAATGTTTTGGCCTCTGCTGTGCGAGGCACAATAATGCTACCTGTACTGTTATTTCCCCATGTACCGGCATACCAGTAATCATAGTTCGTTCTGGTGGACTGCAAAAATTGATTGGCTGTAGTTGGATTCTTGTAAGTCAACTGCTCAACTACCGGCGACCACATGTGTTTTACATTAACCATATCAGTATAGGGCTGCTGACCAACAAAATCATGAGGATACTTTAACTGCCTTTCAATAACTTCCCCTTTGCTATTTGTGGTCGTAGTAGAAGTAGCTTGCTGATGGTTAAAATTGTTATAACTATAATTGGTTGTTGTTGCCAATACCTTTAGCGGGTCATTCTGATCATAGATCCTTTCAATTGTTTCTGTAAGTTTTTTATCTCCGGTTTGAATAGGATAATAAAAAGACATATACTCCATTGAACCATTCCAACCGTAGAACCCTTCATTTGCCGGTGGCAGTTGCGATTCTACATCTTGCCCAAATCGAGTCGGACCATCTGAATAGAGATTATGAGTAACCGATAAAGCGCTATAATTCTTCTGGACATCAGGAAAAGCGGAATAATGGTTTTCTGTCTGGGCAACCATGGCGTAAGAGTTATCCGCATTTTTCCTATAAGTTGTTTTAAACAATATTTGTCCCCTATGGTAGTGGTTTGATAATATAAATGGGCTTCCACCCATAAACTGAGAAATTAAAACATTATCGGGTTGATAGTCAAATTGATAAACAACTTTGCCGGTATTGGCCGTGCCATCACCGGTATACTCTGTTACATAAGGATAAACAACGGGGGCTGCATCCCATGGTTCAGTATCATTTGTGGGATTTGCCAAAAACGTTCTTATATTTTCACCAGCGCATTGTACGTAATTCAATCCATCAGGCAGCGCCCAGTACCTCCTGGCCGACCTGGTTTGAAAATAAAAGTTTTCCAGCACAAAATTTTTGACTCCGTATCCACTTTCGTTTTGACCATAAACATATGTCTTTGTTAAAGGTGTTGCAGAAATCCCATCATAGCTTTCAATTTTTTTTATTCTTAACCCTCCGGCATTATAAATTGTGACTGGCGGATTAGTACCATATTGATTTGTTTCATATGTAAACAAAGAATACCCGCCCGTAGGATACGTTATTTTTGTTAGCATTCCCGCTTGCATAAATGCAGGGGCAGGGTCTCTCGTGCCGTAAGTACTGGCGCCGATTGAAATGTTTTGAGTTGTAGAATTTGCCGTCGGGGTGTAAGAAATATCGGTTCTTGGTACCAGGGTTGATTGGAACTTACCGTTATAATATCCCCAATAATCTATTGCCTTTGCATTTTTATCCGGAAGACCATAGTTGTCAGTGGGGTTATTGTATTCAAAATTATAAGTTTGCATACTCGCACCCGCACCGTCACTGATTACAATTCTGTCCAATTTCAATCGCTTTGAATTGGTGCTGTTATCATTCCTAAAAAAATAACTGTGATAAAATTCAATTTGCTTAATGAGTGTGTAATCTGACCCGCTTGAAGCATAAATTAAGATCTTCTGCATCCTCTTTTTTAATCCGGTTAGTCCTAAATCTAAACGGTCTTCAGGAGCTAATTGAAACACAATTTTTCCATTTTTAAAAACAATGGTTTCAAGATTCTTCTGGGAAATTGTATTGTAGTTGTATAAGGAAGTGGGAGTCTGGCCAGGGGTTGGACTGTAAGGCTCCAATCCATTACTACAATTTGAATAAACTGCATCGATAACGGTGATGTTGTCATTGGGAAGTTGTAGAGTCAAATTAGGAGCATTCGAATAATTAAAACTTATGACATCCTTATCATTTGAAGATGTCATTTTGGATAATAACCAGGATGAAGTAATAGTGCTTTGAAGTGAATAGGTGGAACTTTCCTTATCATTAAATTGGTAATTAATCCCCGACTCATCGGTTATATTTAGGTTCATAGTGGAGGGACCTGTAATGGTATTTGAAATTTGTAGTGGCTCGTACGGTATAAGGAAAGGCTTCAGACTATCTTCCTGAAGAAAGAGAAACTTACCACTCTTGCCAGGTAGATTATAAGAAAATATATCAGGTTCGGTATCGATCCTGTGCCTGTCAGTAATCTCCCTAAAGTATTCTAATTCTTCCGCTGAACCTATTACCAAATTCTTTACTGTTCCCCCATTTAGATACCCAAAATAACCCGCATTTGCAGGTGCGACATTATATTCATCAGGCATTCCCCCCATGACTTTTCTTGTTATGGCGCCTCCGGCGTTTACACTCCATCCTGTACCAACATTGCCAGGTATATCGTTAACCCGAATTCCGGAAGCATTGTAGGTCAGCGTAATTGGAACTTTAAGTTCCCCTGCATTTATTTCATAAATTGGAATTGAGATATTTGGCGTTCCATTGAAAAGATTGACTTCATAATTCCCAAATCTCGCAAAAGCAGCTACCTCTGGAGATGGAGATATAATTGTGGGCAATAAATTAGAAGGAGGACTAGGTTGCCCCAACAATTCCTCACTTAAAAAAATACATGACAACAAAACGATGATATGGGAAAATGCCTTTATTGGCCGTTCGGACATGGTGATAAGGCCAACAGCAGTACCTGATAATCTTCTCATAAAAAGAAATGGTATTTATATTATACTAATCTTAAGTTTTCTTTAATTATCTTTTAATTCTTTTATTGTTTCAAGCTATATCCTACTCTAAAAAGTATTTGTGGTCCTTTCGGCATCTGCCGGTAACTCAAAAAATCCCACATCAGTTTCATCTCTCCTTTCATCTTTTTGCTTATGCTATATTTCTTACAAACTCCAACAAGTCCACTAGTCTGCCAGGCAGAATAATCCCTCAATTGGCTAACAGAATTAATCATGCTTTTATAATTTTGCTCATACCCCCCTGAGAAATAAAAGCTTCCTTTGATCTTCCAATCGAGATAGCTTCTTAGTCCAAGACCTTGATAAGAAATTTTGATATTGTTCCAGTTACTTCCCCATCCAAGCTTATAAGCAGCACCTACCCCAATGGATGATTTATCATTGATTTTATAACCAAGTGAGATCGCTATATCAGAAGTAACCGGAAAGAAATACCTTGCTTTTTGTGATTGAATGTTTCCTCCATACTCCAATCTTTGAAGAAAACTTTTTGCTTTTTGTGTGTTTGGTTTAAACTCTGGAATATCCCCATCACTTGTATTTCCATAGCTTCCACTTGAATAAGAGCTAACCTTATTTTTTAATTGATTTAATTGCCCTTGTGCACTTTGAACATTTTGTTGTAGTTGCTGCATAACTGCACTTGATGAACAAAAGCGATCAGTTAAAGATTGATTGAACATTGCCCTTGTTTGGAGCCCTGCAAGCGAAGCCGTAGTGTTGATAGCGTTGCCTGAAGGAATGGCAAAGAGAGAACCAAGCAATGAACTCTTTGCAAAGAAATCTTTGAACTGTGGAAGCTTCATTACCATTTCCATCAGCTTCGCTTCCAGTTTAGAAGGATCTTCAAAAGCCTGTTTATATTCTTTTACCTGTTCTTGATAGTAGTAAACATTCTTTCTAAACTGCTTTAATTCTTTCACCATTCCCAACTTTTTGAATTGCTCTTGTAATATCTGCTCCCTTTGCTTCAGTTGTTTTTTTATTTGATCAGAAGCATTGAGCTTCTGTTGGAGTTCCTTATACTGAAAAAGTGTCTTTTGAAGCTTAGAATTATCAGCTAGGTTTTGATCTTCTAAAAAACTAAGAGCAGTGGATAAAGAATCCAAATGTCCGGAGTAAACACTTTGATACTTGCTCACATTACCCGTTGTGTTTTTGAACTGATTGTATTTTTCATCTACTCCATCAAATAGCTGTTTGGCAAGAGTTGAATCTTTTTTAAAGAGTTTTCTTCTTAACTTATTTTCCTGTCTTTGAAGTTTGTTCAAATATCTATTTGTTTGCCTGTCGAGTTTTAACTCAATGGAAGCTGCCTTTTTATCAAGTGACGCAAAGAGTTTAGCTGGTAGAGCAATAGCTTTATCAAGCTCTGAACTGTCTTGTGCAAATGAGCAATAGTGAGCAATTGCTATCGTTAGCCAGACCAGTCCTATTTTAATAACGCCCTTGTTCATTTGAATGAGATTTCTGCGATTTATTGATTTGGATTTTTATCTTTTTTCCCTAGCCAAATCATTAACAGTATAAACCACAACCTTTACCCGTAATAACTTTTGAAGAGCCTTGTAGCGTTTTCCATGAATTGCCGGTAATGGGAACCGGTAAAAAAATGAGAGGAATAATCTCATAAGCTTAGAGTTTTAGGTTGTGGAAAATTATTAATAGATTCAAAACAGTCTTGTACTATTATCTCAACTAAGCAAATTTTTATCTTAATCTTTATTTTAACTGTGTGAATCTTCGTTTTTCTGTGGTGAACGATTTTTAAATCATTACTCCTTTTTTTCTTTTTGCTTTTTTCGCATACTTTTCTGCCCTTATACCTTCCATTTCAATTTTTAGTTTATTATCAAGCCCAGGAGAGATGACCAATACTTTTTGAGTAATTTTTTTGAAACCCTCTTTGGTCAAGGGAAGTTTTTCATTTGCAATTGTGACTGAGTTATGATCCAGCCAGTCAATCTTCTTTAATGAGATGATATAGGAGCGGTGAATTCTGCAAAACAGGTTTTCAGGAAGTTTTCTATGCATGTAACCCAAGGTTACAGATCCAAGCAACTTCTTTTTGCTTGTGATTACAATCTGGCAATAATTATTTTTGGCGGTGATATAAAGAACCTCGTCAAATGGAATGAATTTTAATTTCCCATTTGTACGGATAAGAAAAGCCGTTTGCATTTGGTCTACTTTTTAATAGTTAGGTTTGGTTACAAGGACTAATTGATAAAGCGTATCTCTTGAAACTTTACTTCTTGAAGCAAGACTGCCATAAACAAAATAGCAAAAGCTGATCTCCCTTAGCATCTTCCAAAATCGTACTGGCACGTTGGTAAACGAAGTCGCGGTTAAAATCCCAAATGATTAGCTTTCATTTCCTATGCCATTCTTTTGCAGCGTAGGACCCAGAAAGTATTTTACAAAGTCCTTTTTTCTCGTCGACAGTGCATTGACACGATTCCCATGGTGATGCGGCATTAGGTTCATTTTGCACCGTTAATCCCCATACCGGCACGCCTTCCTTTTGATATGCATTGATAAACACAAAGAAATTGGCCCAGCTTTGCCTATACTCCGGCAACAATTTGCCGCCCTGTTCTACATTATATGCTTTGCCCCTGAAAGTTTTGTATCAGGGAAAATACTGGTAACAATCTGCATGCAGACATCTTAATCATAATTTTTTACATGATAATGTGCTAACGTTAATCCTATTGTCTATCTACCATTTTGCTTCACAAGCAAAGTCTGTATTGAGTGCGGTTCACTGGTTAGTTTAACCGCTTGGTCTTTTATCCACAGCAAGTAATTAATCTTGTCCTCAGTCTTGTTCATTGCGACAACAGCAATTGTCCCGTCGGGATTTTGATAAGCCGTTGTAAACAATTTATCGCTGCTGTACGAGCAGGAAATACGTTTGGCTCCTACATGAATGAATTTTGAGAAATGACCGATGTAGTAATATATATTGGTATAAGTTAACGCACCAGTACGTATATCTGCATGTATGGGAGCGAAACAACGATTGCCCACATGATTTGGTCCTCCGTTTTCATCAAGTAAAACATTCCAGTCGGTCCAGCCAACAGTTCCGGCATTAAAATCATTGATCATCGCCAGGCCGTATCTTTCTCCCATTGCCCAGTCATTTACTTTATTTGCATCATAATGTTCGATACAACCTTCTGTAAATAGTAAGTTTTTATTGGGAAATGCCTGGTATGCTAAACGTACTTTGTCATGTTGGGGACCTTCTTTGCTAAAACTTTCATACCAGTGAAATCCTATTCCCCAAACATATTTTGTCACTTCCGGATCTTCCAAAATTGCTTTGGCTCGTTGGTAAACGAAGTCACGGTTAAAATCCCAAATGATTAATTTTTTGTTGCCTAAACCATTCTTTTTTAAGGTAGGGCCCAAGAAGTTTTTTACAAAATCTCGTTCCTCTTCGGCACTGAATTGACAAGATTCCCAAGGTGATGCGGCTCCGGGTTCATTTTGAACAGTCATTCCCCATACCGGCACGCCTTCCTTTTGGTATGCATTTATAAACTTAACAAAGAAATCAGCCCAACTTTGCCTGTACTCCGGCAATAGTTTGCCTCCTTTTTTTACTTCTTTGCTGTTCTTCATAAAAGCTGGTGGGCTCCATGGTGAGACAAACAGAGTGAGCTTACCACCTGTTGCTGCAATTACTTCCTTAATAAAAGGAATACGATACTTTTTATCATGGCTGATATCAAACGTTTTTAGTTCCTTATCCGCCTCCTTCACATAACTGTAACTCTCACTCGAAAAATCGCAGCTTTGTATGGATGTTCGGGCAAGTGTATAACCAATTCCATCATTTCCCTTACTATAATAAGCGGTTAGTAATTCCCTTTGTTTGTCCTTAGGCAATTTGTAAAACGTTTCTGCGGAAGCATCTGTTAAGGCTCCACCAATGCCAATCATCGTCTGAAATGTTTGTGAAGGATCAACAAAAATCGAAACATCCCCATTGTCAACTTGGGGTTTTGCTATGAAAGGCAATGTTCCTGTTTTCGCAAGGCGGTAATTCGTATTCTGGGCTGTAGTATAAACAGCAACTTCTTTTTCTCTACGGGGCAACTTTGTGTTTCCTGTCTTCTTATTTTGCGCATGCAACGAGGCAATAAACGTAAATAGAGAAACGGATACACCCAAAACTTGTTTATTCATATTCTGCGATTGTAATTTTTTAATAAGTGCGGAACTAGCTCTGAAAGAAAAAAGCAAAGCCCGTTGTAAAAACAACAGGCTAAAACTGCTTCATGAGAAAAACACGACTGCTAAAAAAAATATTGAATCGTTACACTTGTATGATAGTGATATTTGAGGTATAAAGTGTTCTGCCATTGTATTTTTTAATGGATGCTGAACCTGCGGCAACGTCTTCGGCAGACCGATGCCTGTGCCTGTTCATCATCTTTTTATAATGCTTATTTAAATTCAAATGCGGAAGCAGTAATTCCCGTGGTTCCTAAATCATTTCCCCCACCTCTTACGGTGAGATAGTACGTGCCTCCGGTAGGTGGGGTAAAGGTGCCACCATTGCCATTACAGCTTATTGCCGAAAGCTGCGCATTGAAAGGAGACACCCCGCAGCCAGCCCACGTATTTAAACTCAGCAACATCACTGCAGCAGGGTCCCAGCCGGTAGTAACATCCTGGCCGTCCTGCGGTTTCTTCTTTGATAACCATACTTCAAACCACACATTGTTTGCGCCGGAACCTTTCACATGCATATCAACCTTATATTGCCGGCGACCATAAAGGCGTACTTCCTGGTAGACGCCTGCCTGGTTCCAGCCTCCATTACCACCTTTATACAGAATAGAACCGGCTTGTGTATCTATAGTTGCCGTTACATCATTGCTCCAGGAAATATTTACCGGCACCCATTTGGTAATGTCTCCGATCAAATTCACACGAGGAGCAAATAAAACAAGAATATCATCTGCATTAAAATAAACAACAATCTTATTTCTGTTCCCATCAATTGGAAATTTAGAATCAGTGATCGTTAATCCCAATGCAACTACCGAGCCTGCGTACTGCGATAGTTTGGCTATGTCTATCTTAGGAATTGTGTTTCCCTGGAGCACACCATTTTTAACGCTCATCGATATACTATTATTAAATGTGTAATCCGATGAATTCAATGTTACGGTATTGGAGGGTAATGTACCAGCGCTTATCATACCGGCGATTGCACTATTGTCAACTGTGACGGTGACATCGGTTGTAGCCAGGTCGGCAATACCTTCCCGCATGATAGGTATGGAATAATTAACTGTGTTCGCAACGCTGTCTATCGTATAACTATCATCATCCAACGCAAGTACGCTATTGTCATCATTTATAGCGGCAGGAAAATGTACCTTACCAACGAGTGAATCAACAGGGAAATAAATGACCACTTTGTTCGAGGAGGTATTTACATCAAATTTATCCGCACTTTTCACAACGATTCCCAGCGCTGCATTTTTGCCACTGTATTTGTTCATATTGGCGACTTTAATTTTAGGAGTGATCGCCCCTTTCATTATCCCGTTTGTGTATGCAATAGTATCCGTATTAGCAAGCTCGTAATCTGATGGATCAAGTGCTACCGTGTTGGCAGGAAGTTTACCCGATTGTATAAAATCGAGAATACTGTTGGTATCCGCCGCCACATTCACAGCGAAAGGAGCAAAATCCGAAAAGCCACCACGGTAAACTGTTACCGGGAAATTGATCAGATTTTTCACCGTATCAATGTTATAATTGCTCAGTGCAGCAACAATCCCATCATCATCGGGAAAGTATACTTTACCTGTCTCTTTTGTTTTGATGTCCCCAAAATTATCGGGCCTGCATCCCAAAAACAAACACAGAAACAAGGCGGACTGAATGACGAGTAAGGAACGAAATATTTTATTTTTCATTTGTTTATTTTTTATTGTTTTTTGGCCAAATGGAATTCGCCAAGTAATCATCCCAGTTAGTGGCAAGCATTATCATGGCCCATTTCATAAACATTTTTATTATTCAATAATGATTGTTTGAATACTATGGGCATTTGATGTATGGCCTGCCCAAAAACCATTTGACCAGATATGATAATAAATGTTGTCATCGCTCCGGTTCAATACAACAACCGCTACTTTGCCATCTTTATTTATAAAAGCCGTTGTTTGTAATGCACTACGGTTAGTCAAAGCAGCTATGCGCTTTGCTGCCGGACGAATAAACTTTGAAAACTGACCAATGTAGCAGAATTCATTCCTGATATTTATACTACCTGAAATTGTATTTCCAATGATTGGTGCGTAACTAACATTGCCAACATGACTGGGGCCACCATTCTGATCAAGTAGCATGTTCCAATCGCACCAGGCTCTGATACCGCTGTTTAAATCGTTCAGGATATTATTGCCATACAGCTCTCCCAAGGCCCAGGGGTTATTTTCGTAAAAATGAGTTCTGCCCATGCTACCTTCGGTAAAAAGCAGATTCAGATCCGGAAATGCCTTATTCACTTGTAATACATTGTCATACATTGGCGGATTATTTGTCCATGTTTCATACCAATGCAGGCCGGCCCCCCACACATATTTTGCTGCTTGCGGATCTTTTAGAATAGTACTTACATATTGATATACCAGGTCACGGTTGTGATCCCATACAATTATCTTCTTGTCAGCAAAATTGTTTTTTTCAATGGCGGGACCCAAAGCGTTTTTAATAAAATCCCTTTCTTCTTCAGCGCTAAAGAGGCATGATTCCCAAGGAGCATTGTTCATTGGTTCATTCTGAATAGTAACACCCCAAACAGGAACACCTGCTGCACGATATGCCTGAATAAACTTTACAAAGTAATCCGCCCAGACCTGGTAAAATTCTTTTTTCAACTTACCCCCATGTAGCATATCATTATTGTCCTTCATCCATGCCGGGGGGCTCCATGGACTTGCCAATAAAGTAAGCTGACCCTTCAACTTGTCATTCGCTTTTTTTATTAACGGGATCTTATAGTGCAGATCATGGTTTATGGAAAATGACTTAAGCGAAACATCATTCTCACTTACATAAGTATAGGATTCGCTTGAAAAATCACAGCTATTTATATTGGTTCTTCCAAATGTGTAGCCAATTCCATTTTGCGGATCATAATAAGCAGTAAGAACGGAATCCTGTGCTGTCTGGGAAAGTTTTGCAAACGTTTCGGCAGCGGCATCTGTCAACGCACCGCCAAAACCAATAATGCTTTGAAACTGACGGGATGGATCTATAAAAATACATACATCTGTTTCCAGTGGTTGTGCCTTGGGCTCAAAACCAATAGTTGCCGTTTGAGTTATTTTTTCATTGGTGCCTTTTGTAGTTGAATAAACAATCCCCTTCGAATCCCAGCTAACTTCTTTTATTGTGGAGCTACCTATATCAAGCTTCTTTGTGCAACCTGCCAAAGGGAAAACGAACAATCCAGGCAGTATGATGAATAAAGCAAACAATGTTTTATTTTCCATAATAGCTATTAAAACTGTTATTCGTTTACCATCCTGAATTTTGTGCCCAGCCGGTTTTGGTAATCTCATCCTGCGGTATAGGGTACCAGGTCATTTTATTTTCAAAAACCCTATTCTCCAGATTTGTAACCGTGTAGCTATATGTAGTACCATTTTTAATGATCTCTATACGGTTTACAGGTTTATTAAAATAGGTTGTCCCCTTTTTCCACCTGCGTACATCCCATAAACGCTGATCTTCAAAACCTAATTCCACATTGCGTTCATGCTCTATGCTTTGCTGGTTAAGTTGCGCCGCATTTAATGAAGGCATGTTCACACGCTGCCTTACAAGATTAATCGCATCCAATGCCGTCATGCCATAGCCTTGTGGATCTGCTGTTGCCCCATACGCATTGTACATTGCTTCAGCATAATCCAGCAATATTGCTCCATACCGGAAATAGCTCCATGTGTGTGCGGAACTTGTGCCTGCCACCAGGTCTACTGACTGGTTCACCCATTTTGAAAGATAGTAGCCGGTTTTGGTGGCGTTCAGCGTTGGCAGGCCACTGTTACCACCTGTAAATGTTTCAATAGTCTTAGAAGAAAATGTAGCGCCGTTATATACCACGGTTACCGCCATACGAGGATCTCGATTTGTATAGGGATTGGCAGCATCATCAGGATTCGACCAATCAAAAGGCCTTGCACCGGTGATATTGCCGTTATTATCTTTCTCAAGCACTTCAAACTCATCCACAAAATTTTGTGTGGGTGCAATACTGTTACCGTTGCTATTCTGAAAAACAATCGGGAAGTTATCTCTTTCGATATTATTGATATTGCCGTAACGCCGGTAAAAGATCAGTTCATTGGAACTGGCATTATTGGCGCCAAACAGGTTGCTATAATTTGCATCCAGCGAATAAGCATTCGATGCAATAACATCATGCAATGCACTCGCCGCATCAGCCCAGGTAGCCGTAGCGCCGGCGTCCTTGAACAAAGGGCTTGCAGCATACAGCAATGCTTTTCCCTTCAATGCTTTGATAGCACCGAATGTTACACGGCCCTGGCTGTACCATGAATAAGGCGCCAGGTTGGAAGGGATAATGTTAGCGGCTGAATCGCATAAAGAAACAATGTATTTTATGCATTCGTCAACCGTATTGCGGGATATGTTTTTCCAGGTAGCCGGATCGTCATAGTTCAATGGCTGATGCATAATTGGCACACCGCCATAACGCTTTACCAGATCAAAATAAAAGAACGCCTTTAAGAACAGTGCTTCCCCCTGCATGAACTTTATATTGTTCCGTGCATTGTACAGGGCAGATGAATCAGCAGAAATGATCTGTCCTTTAATGTAATCTATGTTTGCCTTGTCTTTATTGGCAAGGTAAAGATTTGCCTGCCGGATACCGTTAAAGTCACGCCACCACGAACCATCGGGATTATTGTATTGATTCCAGATGCCATTATTAAATGTGTGCGATGCCCAGGTGATATCCGTTGCTTCTGCATTCTCTGTTACAGCTTCGTAATCAAGAAGCGAAAAGCCATCAGGTAAATAACTGTAAATATTCCATACCGCCTGCTGCACATAGTTGTAATTGGAGTACAGATCATCAGGCGATACATAGGTTTTTACTTCATGCACCTCTAAGAAATCCTTCTTACAGGACACATCGATAAAGAGGATGGCGAATAATAATATGATGACAACAATTTTCTTCATAGCATGATATAATTGTATAGTGTATCTAAAATTTTATATTGAATCCGAAATTCACCACTTTGGTCAACGGATAGTTCATCGAAAGATTCTCCGGTTCCAGGCCATCGATCTTGTTAAAGACAAATAG
Source organism: Terrimonas pollutisoli (assembly GCF_029360765.1). Classification (GTDB taxonomy): domain Bacteria; phylum Bacteroidota; class Bacteroidia; order Chitinophagales; family Chitinophagaceae; genus Terrimonas_B; species Terrimonas_B pollutisoli. The sequence continues at coordinate 23,139 of NZ_JARKNA010000029.1, forward strand.
ATTAGTTCCATTGGCAAACAACCTTATCGAACCGATTTTTTGTAAAAATCCTTTCTTCGAAAAAGTATATCCCAGCTCGAGACTACGGAGTTTGATAAAATCACCACTACGCAACCAGAAATCGGAAGACTGATCGTTATTAGGATTGCTGAGTGTAGAAAGCCTTGGCGTTGTCGCCGTTGCGGCAGTTGCAGGCGTCCAGCTATTGTTGGAGAAGACGGTTATGTTATTGTTGTTTACGAATGGGTGCGTGTAGTTGTATGCCCCTGCAAGCAGGTTGACTGTTCGGTGCAGCACACCTTGTGTGAATGCACTAAGATCAAATCCTTCCCAGGCGAATCCTATGTTTAAGCCAAGGGTGATTTCCGGCACATTGCTGTACCCGAACGCTTGCATATCATACCAATTGATAATCCCATTGCCATCCAGGTCTTTATATTTCAAGTCACCCGGCTTTATATTGGCAAAAGATGATGCAGGCACACCTGCCTTTAAATTGCCATTGGCATCAAAATCTGATTGCTGATAAAAGCCGTCAAAGGCCAAACCTTTCTCCTGGTTGATAGCAAAGCCTTTTGTATAAAGCCGATCAAAAGGTTGTGCCGTCTCTGATCTATCAATAATTTTATTTCTTGCAAATGCAGCAGACCCGGAAATATGGTATTTAAAGTCACCTGCTTTGTTGTCATAATTTAGCACTGCTTCAAAGCCCTTGTTGCGCACCACACCACTGTTTACCCAGGGTAAATTAAATCCGGTGAATGCAGGAACACTGGCAGAAGGAATTTCATAAATGCCCGTACGCTTTTCGCTGAATACATCAACTGAGGCAGACAATGTTTTCCAAAGACGGATATCAAAACCAAGATTGAAACTTTTTTTTAATTCCCAGGTAGCATTCGGGTTTGCAAGTTGCGAGGTCGCCATACCGCCTTGAAACGAGTTATTGCTTCCAACAATCCATCCGTTGGCGCCGCCGGCCTGTTCTTCATACAGGAAACGAAAACCTTCATTGATATTGCCTCCAGAACCATAGGATGCCCTGAATTTTAAATAGTCAACCACCTTGTTGCCTTTCAAAAAGTGTTCGTTGGATGCCACCCATCCAATACCAACCGCAGGAAAAAAACCGTATCTATTTCCAGCCGCAAAATCAGCAGACCCCATGTAAGCGCCACTAATATCAACAATATATTTTTGCGCATAATCATACGTTACATCAGTAGACAATCCTTGTACACGCACGGGATAGTATTGCCCATCGTGAAGATAGCTTTCTCTTCTTCCCAGTAAGGTTCCTGAAAATGTGTGTTTACCAAAAGAGCGGTTATAATCAAACCCCAACTCGAGTGTATTGCGATTCCAGTGCGAAGTTCCGCCATCACCGGTTGAGAGCGGCGCATCATTGCCAATAGTTCTGTAAACAATGTTGCTGTCTGCATCCCTCACCGGCATATCCTGTGCATTCTTTACAATTTCATAGCTTCTTACAGAATAAGATGTAGAATAGTATCCTCCATACTGATTATTGAATGACAGACCTCCGGTAAGATTCAACCCTGGTGTTATAATATCGAGTTTTTGTCTTAACATAACACCCGTCTGCAATGTTCTTGTGTGGGCCCTGTAGATACCACCTTGCTGTAGTAGCTCCACCGGATTGAAATTATATACGGAGCTGTTGCCCCAGGTGCCATTGGGGTTCTTTATCGGAAAAGCTGCAGCAGGAATAGTCATCAGGTTATTAAACAACTGCCAGGCAGGGAAACCGGAAGGAGTGTTACGGTCTTCAATAATGCCGGAAACATTTGCCGACACCAGAAGGGTTTTAGTTAAGTCAATATCGGCATTGGCCCGGAGATTGAATTTGTGATAAGTAGCGTTTGTGCCAAAGTCTTTATTAATTGCCCTGGCATTTTTGTACAAACCATTATTGTTCATATAATCCAGCATTACGAAATACCTGGCGGTTTGATTACCTCCTCTGAACAATAGATTGTAGTTCTGGATATAGGATGTATTATTTAATAGTTCTTTGTACCAGTCCACATTTGGATGAAAGGGATCGTTGACTGCCTTGTATAAATCAGGATTGGGATATTTTGGTGAAAATCCATCGTTTACCAGTGCCTGGTTATATAATGTCGTGTAATCATAAGCAACCATTACCCGCGGTAGTTGCACCGGGCTTGAAATGCCATATTTTGCACTGAATACAACTTCATTTTTAGACGCTATTTTCCCTTTTCTTGTGCGGATACTCAAAACTCCTGCGCCGCCCTGTAAACCAAACATAGCAGTAGCAGATGCATCCTTTAGCAATGTCACCGATTCTATCTCGTAAGGTGAAAACGCACTTAAAGCATTTAATTCAACGCGGAAACCATCCAGTAAAATAACCAATTGGTTGCCGCCGATATTCCAGCTCGTTTGCCCGCGTACATAAAGGGTAGGAAAGTCATATCCCGGTTCTCCTGAGCCTGTAACAACTGTGAGACCCGGTATCCTCCCCTGAAGCGTATTCAATAAGTTACCGGTAAACATTTTGGTGAGCTCGTTACCCGAAAGCGTATAAGTAGCTCCGGTGCTTCGCCATTGCCGCTCCCTTTTAAAACCAAGATCCACCATTGTATCGACAACTTGCATATCACCGCCTGATGATGGCTTTGGATTAATGACAATTGTTGACTGCGCCCTGGAAGCAATGCAACTGCACAGTATGATTGACAAAAACAATAATATCTTATGATGCTTTTTCATTTCTATTTTTTTTATTTCTTATGACTTACCATCCCGGATTCTGTCCGTTCCACTCTTTTCCATCGCCTAAATAGTTAATGCTGATCTGGGAACTGGGGAAGGGCGTGTAATAGTATCTCTTTAAAAACGTACGCCTCATGAAATCAACCACTCTCCAATTTCTTTTCAGGGTGCCCGATGTGGCATTGGCTTTCGTTTGAATACCATGTAATGTTCCATTCAATACATCATATGCTTTCAACCAGCGTTGAAGATCATTAAGGCGAAAACCTTCATATGCAAACTCTATTGTTCTTTCGTTTTGAACAGCGTTCCTGAAATCGTCCGGTGAAGAAAGATTCTTGTCAGGCATACCCGCCCTTTGCCGAATTTTATTAAGATAAATTGTAGCATCACCCTGCGGTCCCTGGTATTCGTTCAGCGCTTCAGCATAGCTTAAATAAAATTCGGCCAGCCGAAAAACAGGCCATGCAAAATTCTTATCATTGAAGTTGTCTATGCGGGCTACGAACTTATATGTTTCCAAAGCATAGCCGTCTTCACCCACATCGCTTCGTCCAAAATCAGTAGTAGGATATTGTCCGCCATCACCGAGGTAGTAGGCCAATACGCCACGTTGGCTATTGTACCACATGCCATCGTATGCAGTAGTCTGGTAGAAACGCGGATCGAGGTTTTGCGCACGGATCCATGTCGGAAAATCATCCCCAGTGCTTGTCAATGGCAAAGTCCATTTTGTGCCGTCCCGCTTTTCATACTGCTGTATAAATTCAACAGGTACATTATTCTTAAAAGCCCACTGCCCATGTCTTACTTTGGAAGTCATCCACTGGCCCCAATACCAACCGCCCCAGCTACCTGCATCCATACTCCTGGTATTAACTAATATCAATTCCGAATTGGCATAAACGTTGGAAACAGCTTCATAATCGCCCAAACCGGAGTAAGAGTCATCATTTGGAGTAGTTTCCGCCTTACCTGTATAGTACAACGCGGCGCTGGAAGTTGGTGCAGCATCAATAACGTCCTTAGCCGCTTTGGCGGCTGTGAGCCAGCGCTCTTTATCATAACTGGGATAGGCGAGCACGGTATCATGAGCATTTCCAAAACGTGCACCATTAACAGCGGCCTGCATGGTAGACGGTGTATTATACAAAGGGCTTGCTGCAAACAAAAGCACCCTTGCCTTTAAAGCCTTTGCAGCAAGGCTCGTTGCCCTGCCGTAATCTGGGCCGCCCCAGGTTGCCGGCAATAAGGCCGCTGCCTGATTGCACCAACTTACAATGCTGTCTACCGTAGTGGCTACCGAACTTCTACGGATGTCCAGTTTTTGCTCCCCGTCCAGAGGTTCCACAATCAGCGGAATACCTCCATACTGACGGAATAATTCAAAATGCTGCATAGCCCGGCAGAACAAGGCCTGCCCTTTCACCTGCGCTTTCCAGGCAGCATCGGCATCTGTCACTTCATCTATATTTTTCAGTACCAGGTTGGCCTGCCTGATGCCAAGATAATGGCTCCCAAATCCTCCCCTGTCGATAGTTCCATCTACTGTTTGAGTACCCGTAACATAAGCGGCAACATTCACCATCCAGTCATACTCCGGATGGATCATATACAGTTCATCCGTTACCATATCGGGTCTTGTCATATCCCAGTTGGTATTTTGGGGAAACCCGGACGGGATACACAAATTGTACATTTGGGCTACTGCACCTTGCGCATTCAGCTTAGTATTAAATACCGTATCTACGGTAAATGTGCCGGCCTGCGGCTTTTCCAGGAAATCTTTCTTGCAGCTTACCGCAAACAGCCCTATAAAAAACAATCCTGTAAATAATATTGAAATTGGTTTCATCTGTCCGAACAATATTTATCAGCCATTAAAAATTGATATTGACGCCTGTGTTATACGTTTTGTAAAGAGGGTAACCGATATTCCCAAGATTCTCCGGATCTCCCCATATTTTTGCGGGCGACCATGTATAAAGATTATCGCCGCTGACATAGAGCCTCGCCGACTTGATCCCTATTCTTTTCATAAAGGCGTTGCTAAACGTGTACCCCACCGCAAGGTTTTGCAACCTGATATAAGAAGTATTGATCAAGAAGAAAGTATTACCCGCATTATTAGGCCCGGTAGCCGCGGCATTTTTATCATAAGCCGCCATGGGGAAATAGATCTTTTCCCCTGCATTATACCTGTCTATGGTAAACCGTGCAAGGTCAACAGAAAAAATTGCCTGTTGCTTATCAATATGATATTGCCCTAAACCGCCTCTTGCAACGCCAGCGATGCCAGCAAACAAAACAGACACATCAAAGCCTTTGTAACTGCCTCCGGCTGTAAGGCCAAAATTGTATTCCGGGTTGACGGTACGACCCGTTCTCATCCTGTCTTTTTCATTGATTACACCATCGCCGTTTATATCTTCCAGGCGAACATCACCAGGTTGCAATGGCCTGCCACCGTATCCCAGGTCTTTTACATATACAGGATCACCGGCTGTATTGGTGTATGGTTTTCCGTTGCTCGACGCAAGCACAGGCTGCGACAGAATAGGATTTCCATTGTTGTCAATGGCATATAGCTGTGACCACGAGGTATACAAGCCGCTGGCTTTTAACAATAGCTGCTGTCCCACCGGGCGCCCTGTTGTCGCCTGGTATTCCATCCCGGGAACGATGGCTTCGTCCTGAAACAATATTCTATTCCTCTGGATAGCGGCGTTGCCATGCAGGTAAAAATTAAAAGCTCCTATCTTGTCGTTATAGCTAAACTCGAAATTATGTCCCCAACTTGTTACTCTTCCCAGGTTGTACGGCGGCAGGTTGGCCTGCACGAACGCAGGGACGGTTCCTTTGTAAGAAAGAATATTTGAACGATTGTTCCTGTAATATTCATAAGTAACGGACAACTTGCTTTTAAAGAAACGAAAGTCTGCCGCCAGGTTCATTTCCCTGGATACCTCCCAGGTTACATTTGGGTTTCCAAGTACCGCTTCGCTATAACCATTGATCGTTTGTTGGTTATTCAAGGTACCGAATGTATAACCGCCATTACCCCTCCAGGTATTAGGCAGATACAGGTAACGAGCGCCTCCTATATTATCGTTGCCGACCTCTCCATAAGAAGCACGCAGTTTTACAAAGTTTACGACTCTGTTTACAGGGAAAAAAGATTCATTGCTTAACACCCACGCTCCGGAATAAGAGGGGAAGTAACCGAATCGCTGACCTTCCGGGAAGTTCTCTGAGCCATTGTATCCCATATCATATTCAACAATGTATTTGCCATTATAATTATAATTGACCCTTGCCGTGACCCCTTCATATGCGTGTGGTAAACCGTACTGAAGCCAGGGGTCATATTTTTTTTCCCTCATGCCCAATACCATTGCAGATAAGGAATGTTTGCCTCCGAAGGTGCGATTGTAATTGATAGATGCTTCCGTATATAGTTTGCGCCATCTACCAAGGTTGAAGTCAGCCCAAATCTGCGGCGGTGTTGCATCAGTAAGTTGTGTGAACACCGGATCTAGCGGGTCACCGTTGGGATTGGGTCTTATTGAATATGACACCGGTGAGAATCTCCCATAGCTTCTGCTGGCAAAATAACTATCGTAAGAGCCTAACAGTTTTATGGAAAGGCCTGGCGTCACTTTGTCCAGTTTATACTCCGCATTCACGGATGAGTTTAAGGTACTGTTATTGGTAATATTCCAGTAATTATTTCTTTCTATAGCATACATGGGGTTGTATAGATCATAACCGTTGGCCCAATAAGGCAGTACATATTTACCATCGATCATGCCAGGGGAGCTCATGGGAAATGCCCATAATATTCTCGTATTCCACATAGATCCATCATTGTCCATACCGCTAAGGGTGACGAACTGCGTCCCCAGGTTTACAGACATTTTGAAATCTTTTGTAACATCGAAATCAAAGTTCCCACGCAGGTTATAGCGTTTCTTAGAAAAGTCCATCTTATCAGGGAAGGCCATATAATCAGTCTCAAAAAGTCCCCGCTGATTCAGGTAACCAAGCGATACAAAATATTTCATAAATGCGGTGCCGCCACTTACATTCACATTGGCCTGGGTTGTAGGCGTGTATTTCTTAAACAACTTGTCTACCCAGTCCGTACTAGGGTGAAAATAAGGGTCGTACCATGGATTGCGTTGCCCATTAGCCAATGTGGGTGTATGGGCATTTTGAAAATATTTTAAATCATTGTCTGTAAAATTCAGCGACCCGTCATTTCTCCAGTTAGCATCACGCTTGGCAACAAAATCATCCCAGGTATGTATATCGGGATCTTTTGCGTGTTTGATCCAGTATTCCTGCATAGCCCTTTCGTTAATAACAGTTGCATAATCATACGAATTGGCAAATGATGGGAAATTTGTAAAAGAGGAAACAGCTGTCTGCGAGGTAAAATTGATAGACGGAGTTCCCAGCTTTCCACGTTTAGTAGTGATCAAAATAACACCATTTGCGCCGCGTACTCCATAAACGGCTGTTGCAGAGGCATCTTTTAATATGCTGATGGAAGCCACTTCGTTGAGGTCGATGTCGTCAGACGCATCCCTGGCAATACCATCCACCATAATCAGCGGTGCGGTTTGGCCGGTATAAGTACCAATGCCCCTGATCGTAAGCACAGATCCATCAGCACCGGGCTTTCCATTAGTCTGCATTGCCACTAGTCCTGAGAGTTGCCCTTTCAATGCCGTGCTTAGATTGGATACGGGTGCCTTTACCAATTCGGTGCCGGACACTGTGCTCACAGATGCAGTCAGGAATTCTCTCTTTTGTTTTCCATAACCAACAGCCACCATAGTTATGTCTTCCATTGAACGGTTAAACGGAATCATCCTGATTTCCAAGTTCGATTGTGAATCAACGACAATTTCCCTGTTTTGAAATCCCACATAAGAAATGACAAGTACATCACCGGGTTTGACATCAATTGAAAATTCTCCTTTGTCATTCGTCGCCGTGCCTTTTTGCGTGCCTTTTATTAGAATAACTGCGCCTCGTAATGGCGTACCTGTGGAATCTCGTATCGTTCCGGTAATGGGTGGCGGTGGGATATCCGCGTTTACCTCTACGATTTTTTTTGTTATTACAATGGTATTGCCGGTTATTTCAAATTCAAGAGACTGCTCATGAAGAATTTCTACAAGAACGGTTTGAAGCGGGGTCTCTTTAAAATTTACTGAAATAGATTTAAGACCTTTTAAATCTTTTTTGTCATAAAAAATTACATAGCTAGTTTGTTGTTCAATGACCGCAAAAACCTTTTGTAAAGCAACGGACTTGCCGGAATACGTAAGCGTTTGAGCCGTACCTTTTGCGGCTACCTGGAGTGCTGTGGCAAGAAGAAAAATCGTCGTTAGTTTCATCGCTAACACCAGTTTAATTAGCATCCCTCTCTTTGGCCATCGGGCATAAAGAGCAGGAGTGCAAAGCATCTTAAAATTCATACATTTGCATCGTTTGGGTTATTAATAAGCAGTCACACGACTGTACATCATTTTAACCTGAATGAAAGCCGGGGAAGATTGCCAAATTTTACTCCCGGTTTTTCTTTTCGGTTATTCTATCTTTTTTGTCTTAAAAATTTACGTTCTTGTTTTCTCAAAGGAAAGGAGAGCTATCAATGTAGCATCGGGCCAGCTAGGATACGTTGATGTTTGAGCCATAGCTTTATTATTATGCAGAGAGCTGTAGCAGGAAGAGAACCCTTTGTCAGTTTCATAATTACAATCGTTTTGGTTGAAGCTTCTTTTTGACTAAATGGACATAACTACAAGGATGAGTGCCGTGATTTTCATTTTACTGATATCGTTGTAGCCATAATTTGCTATATGGTTTAGTTTGTTTTTTATTGTAGTGATTTCATTTTCTTTAAGGTATAATTGTTATTTTATTTCCGCTTTCTATCCTATAGTTCACACGGGTTTTCGTAAGTATGCGCAATACCTGGTTGAGTGTAAGAGTATTACCAATTTTCCCGTTAAATTCTCTCTCAGGAATGGTTCCTTCATATTTTACATCCAGGTCGTACCATCTGGCTAATTGACGCATTACGGCTGGCAAATCAGCATCGGTAAAAGAAAATAATCCATTCTTCCACGCGATAGCCTGCTCTACATCCGCATCCTTAATCAGGCTGATATTGTTTGCGCTTGCCTGTGCCTGTTGCCCCGGGCTTAAGATTTGCATTTTGTTGGTAGCGGTTACTTTTACCGACCCTTCTAATAATGTGGTATTGATACTTGCTTCGTCCGGATAAGCGTTGATATTAAAATGCGTTCCCAATACTTCAACTTCTGTAGCCCCGTTAATCTTTACTCTAAACGGCATGTTTGCATTTTTTTCAACTTCAAAATATGCTTCACCAGTTATCTCTATTCTTCTTTCATTTCCAACGAAGGCGACGGGATAGCGGATGGAGCTCTGATTATTCAGCCATACTTTTGTGCCGTCACTCAAAGTAAGTGATACTACTTTACTTCCTCTCGGGTTAAACAATGTATTATACACTACTTCAGTAGCAGATCCTTCATAAATGATCTGCTCATCAGCCGTCTTTTGCACACTTACGTTTCCCTGTGTCGCAAGTGTTCCACTAACCAGGCTATCCAGCAACACATGTTTGCCGTTTGACAGGGTGATCATTGCCCGATTTTTATCAGGGGCTTTTACGTCATTAGTTGATTTGGTATCGGCAAGTTCAGTTTGTTTTGATGGTTTATAGAAGAAAACAAAGTATGATCCAATGCCCAGCATCAACATTATTGAGGCGGCAACGGCCACTCTCCTTAATGAAAACATTTTGTGAACCGGAGAAACATTTTTGGCTTGTTCTGAGTGGAGATGAGAGAAGAGAATATTTTGCAACATTTCATTTGTTTTTTCCGCAGACATGACCACACCGTCACCTTGATATTGCTCCCACGCCGACGAAAAAAGACGCATAACCTGTTCCTTGCTGGATTCAACATTAACCAGGTTCGCCAGTTCGGTTCTTTCATCCTCACTGGCTGTTTTTTCGAAATATTTTGAAAACAAATATTGCAATCGTTGCTGTTCAGGATTCATAATTGGCAATGGTTGATAAAATAACGATTTAACAATCGTCACTTAAGACAGACTTTAAAATCACGAAAAAGGGGGAACAGGCTTAAAAAAAATTTTTAGACAAGGCCATTAATAGAAAAGTAATTTCGGTTAAATGAGACCGAATGAAACTGGTGATTGATTCAGAAGCCAATTTCAGATGGGTCTTGACGGATTCCCTGGATATGCCCAGTTGGTCGGCGATTTGCTGATATGAGAGCCGCTCATGGCGACTTAGCAGATACACTTCCTTTCTGCGAGGTGGCAGGCTACTGATGGCCTGGTCAACAAGGGAAAGCTCCGCTACTGTAGAATCTTTTTCGGCAATGTACAGTTCAGGTTTGTTTTCCTGTTGCCAGAGCCGGTGGCGTTCTTTCTCTCTCAATTGTTTTTTTAGCACGTCAAAAGCCTGGTTTCGACTCACTACCAATAAGTAATGTTTAAAGTTGTCTATTTCAGCCAACGTTTCCCTGGTCATCCAGATCTTCAAAAAAGCATCCTGCACAATTTCTTCCGTTAATTCCCTGGATTCAGTTATACGAAGGACATAACCCGTCAACAACTGGTTCCAACGCAAGAATAGCTGCTTAAAGGCTGATTCATCGCCGCTAGCTACCTGCAAGAGCAGTTCTTTGTCATTGTATTGGGAGGTCTCCTGCAATCTAATAATTTACCTAAGCCTATAATAGCGCAAGATAATATTTCCTACACTCGCTCATTCGATAAATATAGCATGATTAATAGGAAACGCACCGATTGCCTAGCTACCTTTTATAGGCGCTTCGCGAACGAATTAAATGTGTACAAGCCGACATTGAGGCTAAGGATGGTGGTTATGGCCAAGCCAATTGTGAATGTCTTCAGGAAGAAAACATGTTAGAATACAACTCGAAGTCTTGGAAAAAAAATACAGATCAACTAATTGTTGTATTGTCAGGTACTCAAGATTGTTTCTTCTTTTGAACTCGATTACGATCCCGTAACTAAATCGGTTGGGGACAATTATTATTCGGCATACTCAGTTATTCTAAAATATTTCTGGTAGAAGGAATTTCTTCTTTGCCATAAACATCAAAATCCGGTATCCCTTCCTTATTGAAGACAACCACTTCTCCATCCAGAACAACTTTATGATTCAGCTCTTTTAATGCAGAAACAATGGGAGGGGTATTTTGATGTATATTTTTTTGCCCCACGCGAATCTAATCTCACCTTATGGGACATTGACATAAGAAATGATTCGGTATCCGTCCCATTTTATTTCGTAAAGAAATGCCGGATCATTTGGCGGTTCTTTGATCAGCGTGCAAAGCATGGGTGACACCTTCTCTGGCATTGTGGATTTGCTTCCCCTGCTTTGCAATTTTTTGATGAACGTTTTCATGAATTACCCCCATCACTTACCCGACTTTGTATCACTTTTACTTGTTGTTTTCGCTTTCGTTCCGGACTTTCCAATCACTTACTTACGCTGATAAGCCTGTTCATGAGGTTGTTGCCTTATACGTTTGCCGTCTGCTTTCTTTTTGTTTGAATTGTCTGCCATAAAGTGGTTTTTATGCAGTTGAAAAGACTGTGCCAGCTCTTACTTTAAATCATTTTCTAAAACGGCCATCCGCTCTACGAAGTCTCCGACGTCGTAGCTATTATGCTCCTGGTTTCAAAACCGGGAATCATTATCCTTCATCTGCGATCTTCTTACTTTATAACTGGTATCCTATCATACTGAGATAGGGGCCACGGTGGCAGTAATTAATACTCGCAATGCAAATAAGAAAATCCATATTTTCATTTGGCATGTTTAAATGCAAATAAGTAACCCATTTGCAGTTTTAAACAATATCAGGCATCAATGCCTAAGTCAGATTCTCAGTTCTTTTACTTGCACCGACTGATACAGGACGAATCCTTTACTCAGCAAATAATTAAACTTTGATGGCATTGCCGATACAGATTCCAGTTTACAGAATGAATAAATTGTCGGTTACTTCCTTGAACTTGCTTTCATTAAATGTGTATAACCTCCCCGGGCGTCTGGAAACATTGTTTTCAAATTCATCTAAAGGCTCCAAATATTCCAAACTCTTTGCTTTTCTTCTAAAATTTCTGTTATCCAGACTTAAATCAAAAATTTCTTCATAAATATTTTGAAGTTGATTTAATGAAAACTTACCAGGCAATAAATTAAAAACAACTGGTTTAACATGAGCCCGTTCCTTAATTCTTTGTATTGCATCATTCACTTTGCGGGTATGATCAAATGGCAAAGCAGGAATGCTTTTAATATGCGCCCATTTATACTGATGGTTATTTGTGTCAGAAGGAGCAAAGTCATCTAGTTTAATTAAAGCATAAAAAGCAATGGAAACAATACGGTTTTGCGGGGATGGGTCAGTAAGCCCATACCCATTAAGTTGTTCCAGAAATATGTTTTTGGCTCCGGTCTCTTCACCTAATTTTCTTAGCGCAGTATCTACAAATTCCTCAGTTCTTTTTACAAAGCCCCCTGGTAGTGCCCACTGTCCCTTGCAAGGTTCATTATTGCGTTTGATTAATAGCAACTTCAGCTCGTTTGTACGATTATCATATGCGAATACCAAACAATCGACAGTTATTTTAAAAAGTTTTTGCACTTATGATTATTATAACGTTAACTTAGCGTCATAAGAACGCTAATTTGAATTAAGTTACTTATTTTGGTGGCCAGTAAATAATCTAGCAATATTCCAAAAGTAAAAATATGGGATTTCTATATTCATTGATGAGGCTATTGTATGCAACAATTTAAACATTAAATCAAAATAGAGCAGATGTATCAGCTCGTATTCAGACTAGGAAATGAACAGAAACTAATCATAAATAATGTTAAGGCCAACCTGACAATTTTAGATATAGCCTTTGACAATAATATAGATATTCAAAGTCTTTGTGGCGGAGCTGGGATATGTAAAAAATGTCACATACAGATTGAAGAAGGGGATGAATTTCTGCAAGGGGAAAATAAAAACACTGAATCTGCCAACGAAGTCTATGCTTGTCAATCAACTTTAAAAAGCGGAATGACTGGTCGGCTAGTAATAAAATTGGATTAGCATTTAGTAATACAGGGAAAACAACTAGAAGCCATATATAATTAAGAATAACTATAACATGATACATGAAAATGAAATATTTCACCCCCTTTTTTCTACTTATAATTTTTTTGCTTTTTAATGTTGTACATAGTGATGCACAAGTAAAAATTACTGGAAAAATATTAAGCTCGGATTCAACGCCGCTTAACAGGGCTACTATCAAAGTCATGAATCTTTCTCCGGAAAAGGAAATAAAAGCATTAATTACAGATTCGTCTGGTATGTTTGAAATTGAAAAATTATCTGTTGGAAAATACTTTCTAAAAATTTCTTTCATTGGTTATAAACCTTCATACTCAGGAGTATTTGAAGTGAGCGGTTCGGAATCTCACTTGAATATGGGTGATTTCATACTTTCGCCAGCCGGTCAAGACCTCAAAGCCGTTACAGTTAAAGCCAATCAAAAAACAATAGAACAAAGTGAGGGGAAGCTTGTAATGAATCTAAAAAATAGTGCCACGGCTGCAGGTGCATCAGCATTGGAAGCCCTGGAACGATTGCCTAATGTTATAATTAACCGGCAAAATAGCACTATCTCTCTGAAAGGAAAAGAAGGTTCAATAGTGATGATCAACGGTAAAAGAACCTATATTCCTAATGAAGCTCTGCTGCAACTGCTCTCTGGCATTAATGCGTCCAAAATTGATAAAATAGAACTGATAACAAATCCTTCAGCCGCTATGGACGCAGAAGGGAATGCTGGAATCATCAATATTATAATGGCCAGATCAAAGGCAAACGGTCTTAATGGTTCCGTAGAAGGTCAGGTTGGATATGGCAAGGGGAGCGTATATAACTTTAATGGAGATGTTAACTATAAAATAAACAAACTAGGGATGTATTTATCATATTCTATATCCCGAATCAACCAGAATCAGTTATCATTTAATTCCCGGAGAAACACTTTCGATGGCAACGACTTTTTGATATCTACCCATAGCGAGAGGAACCCTATCCAGCGAAATCATAACTTACGCTTCGGCATAGATTACCAAATTAATGATACCACCTCTATTGGTGGGTCAATTTCAGCTTTTGATAATAAGTGGTCAATGTCTGCATTAAATAAGACAAAGTTTAGAATTGGAGCTAACGACACCAATCTTATAATCACAAATTCAGAAATCAATCACTGGAAGCATATTGGAGGTAATGTTTATTTTCAAGCCAAACTGAAAAATAATAAAGCTATTTCCCTAAGCTTGAACTATCTGTCTTATCATGATAATAATCCATCATTTTACGACATATCTTACATGGACCATCAAAATAATTATTTGTTTGGCC
>NZ_JARKNA010000003.1 GCF_029360765.1 Terrimonas pollutisoli
CGTGCTGATAGCGCAGTTACTAATGGTGGTAATAAGAAAAAAGGCTGCTACAAAGAAATCATTTGCCAATATGATTACTGTTATACGGCTTCACCTGATGAGTTATGTAGCCTTGCTGGAGTTTATCAAAGACACGTATAAAGCATGGAGGAAAACATATAATGCCTCTTTTGCTTTTACAACATAAAAAAACCAGGGGTGCTCCCCCCTGTTTTGCAACAATGATTTTTTAGCCTGTAACCTTTAACAGCAAAGTGTTACAGCATTTTTGAACCCGATTTTTGTCGGACAATAATGATTATTTTTATTGGATTACAGCCATTAAACCTGCATGCTCAACCAAAACCAATTCAGCGAATCAGAAACACGGTACAATGTCATCGATCCACTTGTAAAGAAAGCCGGCTGGGATATTGCCGACCGCCGGTCTATTGGTTTTGAAATTCCCGTTGATGGCTATGACGCTGCTCCCATAAATGGTATTACCGGTTACTGTTTATTCTGTGATAACGGCGAAGTACTGACTGTGATCGAGGCTAAACGTACAAGACGAGATGCCCGTGTAGGCAAAGAACAACTGTATCAATACAACACAAAAATTGAGAAGAAGCAGTCATTTCGTCCATTTGGATTTCTGACCAATTGTGATGATATCTGGTTCTGGGATTCCCTGGATTATCCTGACCGGCCTGTTGCGGGATTTTTTACAAAAGGAGATTTGGAACGCCTGTTATTCCTGAAACAAAACCGGCAACCGCTTTCTTTCGTGAAGATCAAAGAAAGCATTATCATCCGCTCTTACCAGGTGGAAGCGATACGAAGAATCGGGGAACATTTAGAAGATGAAGTGGAGCAGATTATGGAATTGACAAAAAGATTAATTGCTTAAAAAACCAAAAAGTAATGAAAAAGATAAAATCAATAGAGATAAAAAATTCTACTTTTTTTGAGGATATAAAAATTGACTTTTCGGAAAAATTAAATTGTATAATGGGTGGCAGAGGAACTGGGAAAACCACGTTACTATATTTTTTAAAAACGGCCTTGTCAAAAGATGAATCTTCTGCGTTTAATATTTTGAAAAATAATTTGGGCAATGGTCAAGTGATAGTTGAAATTGAAGTTGATAAAGATTCCAGTTACAGAATTACGAAGAGTTTTAATGACGAACCTCAACCATTTAAGACATCAGATGGCGTTTTTATATCAATAGATAGGATAATTAGTGACGTTGAATGTGATATTTACGAAGCCGGAGCTATTGAACAAATAGGAAGAAATAGCCAGGACAGACTGAAGTTATTAGACAAAAAGATTTTATCTGATGTGGCAGAACTGGCTCAAGAAATAGAAACAATTCAAATTGACCTTGAATCAAATTCACAGGAGATAAAAACAATTAATGCAAGATTTCTTCAAATAGACGAAAAGCTAAGAGGCTATGAGAATATAGAGGCGGAATTAATGGAACATAAGGAGAGACAACCCAGTGGTATTAAAGAAGAAGAACAGAGAGAATTTGAAATTGCCGATTCAAGTGAAAAGACAAGAAACGGAGAGAGACGGCTTGTTGACAGAATTACAAGTGAATTAACCCAAATTAAGGATGAGTCGGATGCTAGGCTTGATGAAATAAAAGACTTTGAAAGAACCAATATTCCTGAAAATGCCGATAATTTTTTAAATAAAGAGCTAATCAATATAATACTTAAAGACACAAAAGATGTTTTAGAAGTAATTAAAATTAACTATTCTAAATCCAAAGAAGTAATTGAAAGTTTTCTCTCAGCTCTAGTTTCAAAGTCATCATCCCTGAAAGATAATCATGACCTTCAACAAGCAGAGTTTGTTAAGCTTAAGCAGAAGTTTGATGACCACAAAGAATATATTAACAAATACAACAGATTAACCAAAACTCTGGATGAAAAAGCTGCTCTCTTAAAGGATAAAGAGGAAAAACAGTCTAAAAGACAAAAAATAAAACAGAGACGAGAACAACTTGTAAAAAAGCTAAATGAATATAAGCAAACCCTTTTCAATAAAAGACTCGGATGTATAATTGAATTAAATGAGAAGTTTAAAGGAGAAATAAAAATTAGTTTGACTTTTGGTGGTATTGTTGATGAATACGAAGAAAGATTAAGAAGTGCATTAAAAGGTTCAGGATTAAGATATAATGAGTTGATACCAAAAATTATACAAAAATTTAACCCTGATGAATTCGCCAAGCTGGTACACAACAGAGACATTGAAAGTTTAAAAACAATTACGGGAATAGATGCAGTTAGATCTGAGGCATTAGTCAACGCCTTGCATGAAACTGATGCTATATACTCAATTGAAGGATTGTATTGCCCAGACCTACCAGAATTTTTATTGAAAGTAAGAACAGTCGGCGAGCTTGAATCTGAAACTTATCGGAAGTCTGATGAACTATCGATGGGACAACGTTGTACTACCGTCTTGCCAATAGTTTTTGCAGTTTCAAATAATCCGTTAGTGATAGATCAACCTGAAGATAATCTAGACAACAAATACATATCAGGGAACATTCATGAAATAATAAGAGATCAAAAAGCTGACAGACAGTTAATTTTTATAACTCACAATCCAAACATTCCCGTTTTATCAGAAGCCGAGTATAATATATTCCTAACTTTTGATAATCTAGCTAAAATTGAAAAGGATGGGAGCGTTGATGAAGTAAAGGAAAATATTATCAAGTTATTGGAGGGTGGTGAGGAAGCCTTTTTAAAGAGAAAAAACATTTATGGGTATTAAAAAGGCTAGAAAATGAATACTACAGAATTAGAAATATTAAAAAAAGAAATTGAGCATAAAGAAGCTTTGGCTTTCTCTGAAAATTACCCTACAATAGCACTTGTAAAAGAAATACTTTCTTCAATTTATAAAATACCGGCAAAAGACCGAGCTCAGTTTGAAGCATATCACAAACAACTTGGAGAAAAATTATTCAAAAAAGGAGTAAAGCTAAAAGAATTTAATCCTGATGCATTTAAGATTCAAGAAACAACCACACCAATCAAAACACAAGAACGCATAGATGATTTGGATCATAAGCTTCAATGTCTACTGAACTGCATTAAAGATGAATACAATCATTTGCGAAGATTTGTAATCCTAAAATTCGGAGAAGAAAATCTAAAAACTGATATCCTATTACTTCATGATTCCTATTCTAAAAACCCATTACTTGATAAAGCAAGCAATCTTCTAGGTGATGACTGTGAGATGATTCAGTTCAATGAGTTTCTTTCTGACTTAAAAGAAAGTACGGTGAGGTTAAAAAAATTTTACTTGGCGCTTCTAATTTTTTCTCCAAATTCGTCCGCTCAAGAGGGAGAAGAATTTTTAGACACTTTAAGCGGGTATTTTAACAACATCGAACAGATCAATGTAACTCAAATTGACGACCTAAGTAAGGATTTCAATTCATTAAATAAAAACTTTGAAGAAATTAGAAGAGAGGTAAGATATTTAACTGAAATCGATGTAATTAACCAAGAATTAAATCCATTTGAAGAAAAAATATTGAAGAAATTATTTTCAAAAAACTATTATCATACACTAGAATATAAGGTTCTAAGCTCAGGTTTTAGCGGGTCTAAAGTTATTGAGGTGACACCTTTTAAAGAATATGGTAACTCGGCAAAATATGTTGTGAAAATTGACAATATCACAAGCAAGGAAAGAAAAGCAAAAATCGAAGGAGAGCTAAAAAACTTCAAGCAGTTTATTGAAGGTCTTGACACCTTATATACAATAGACCCAGAAAAAACTGATACGCATATTGCAATTAAATACAATTATGCATCCACCGATAGTAAAATCCAATCTAAGTCATTCGCAAGTTTCTATGAAAACCCAGCTAAGGGAGTTGCTGACTTTGAAGTCATTGTTAGAAAACTCTTTGATATAACCCTTTTTAAAAGTAATTGGGATGTTAGACTCAATAAACATCATAATCTTAGAATGGGAGATTTGTACACGAGTTATATTAATCTTGAGAAAATAAAAAAGGTTATTTCAAGAATTCAAGATATTTCGGTGGACAAGGTCAATAGTCTTCCATTGTTAGAGAATTTCAAGAAAATCTCAGACCACAAGATGTCAGTAAAAACGAAAGTTTGTCACGGTGATCTGCATACTGAAAATTTTTTTATTGATGAAAAGGAAAACGTCTTTTTAATCGATTTTGGCGATACAAATAAGCATCATTCGGTTATTGATTATGTAACTCTTGAATGCTCGATTAAATTCCGACATATTCCATTCTATATTGAATTGGATGTTTTAGATAAGATTGAAGATGATCTTTTGTCACCCTCGTCATTTAGTACCGAATTTCGATATAATTCCATAAAAAGAAGTGACTTAACTAAACCCTTTCATTTGATTGCTGTAATTAGGCAACTTTCTAATCAATTTATCAGCGATGAAAGTAATAAGCTTGACTATTTAATTGCACTTTTTATGCTCACGTTTCGACAAGTTCGTTACGATGGATTAAATCAACTTTATGCATACAAAGTCGCGGAAAAACTAGGCAATCGGATTGTAAGTTTAATTTGAAAAATATTTCGCTCAGCAGAACCCCGAACCGCGAAGTGTGCGACCTAAGAAGGATTTACTCATAGCAGATAGCAAATTAAAATCTCAGAAAATAATCAAAGCCCCAGTGGCCGGTGGCGGACAGTTGAAGCAAAGAAGGCGGTGTGAGCGAGAGCTGTGTAAAGCCAAGACTAGTTATGTAAAAGCTAAGAATTAATCTGACAGTTGGGATTAACGATTAGGTTGACCCAGCCTTGATTCAACCTCTTTCCTCCAATCTATCTCCTGATAGTGGTCATCATTATTGATGATAACACGTCCATCTGAAACGGTACTTTTTAATTCCAGGAATCGTTTTTCTTCAGCTATTGTTGGAATAAAATCTTCCTGCCAGCTGCCCTGGTAATAAGAAATGCAAAGCTTGTCAAATGGTTTTTTCACCTCATCCCTCATATAGATTTTAGCAGTGTTGATTTGTATGCTTTTATCCCTTATATAGTTTACAAGGAAATTCCATCCCTTCTTTCGATCCAGGATAATCGAAGAAATTTTGCCACTAAATACTTGGTTGTAGGTACACTGGTGCTCGAAGCCATACATATGGATTTTTTTTCCGCTCGTAAATATTATGTAACTCCTGAAAAGGAAGTAATCCAGTAGCAATAGGTGTATTTGGTTGGTCGATTTTGCTTTTTGAGCAATAAATTCGCTGTTGCTAATTTTACTCATTTAAAATTTGATTTTAGATATTCTTAAGTATTTTTCTGAAATATTCTTAGTACTAAAAACACTTAGTAATGGTATATAAGTTCTACGATCATTTATGTAATGAACAATTTTTTCCACTGAAGTTTTATTTAAGATATGACTAGTCATGTGTCACATTAAAGATTAATTGATCCGTAAGAAACCAAACAGTATTTTTAATTCTTGGAACCCATTTATAGCCATCTTTTATCGAGCCATCCGGTGTTGAGTAATTAATCCTGCCTCGATTTTCGCTGTGAACGACGATTTTCTTAGCCTGCATAATTCCTGCTTCAAGCATTTTCCTTTTCAAATAGCTAACGGATTGTGCTGAACGGTAACGGTGATGCTCTTGTATCTTCTTTGCGCCCCGGTTAATGTCCGCCCTGACGATCATGGCCCTTGATGTAAACTCTGACCCCTTTTGGAAAAGCCTGATCTGTAATTGCAATAGTCGTTCGATAAAGTATCTGCTGTCTAACAGCAGGCGCTTTTCATCGCAGCCATGTGCTGTGAGCAGAAAGATCAAGTCTTGACGTGATGTGGGATTTCGTTCCAGTTTGGACATGATGGCCTTTGCTTGCATATTTTGATTCTGTTTGAATTCTTCTGCTATCAGCAGGAGTCGAAAATTTTGTTTAGCATTTTCATTTTTTGGTTTGTATCCGATTGTATAGGTGCCGGTATAAGGGATGCCGAGTATTGCGGCGGCCTTCCGAAAGCTTGCCAGGCTAATTAGATTGGTCTTGGTATCCACGGTTAGTAGGCCTTGCGACTGCAACCAGCTTAGTTGAGATTTGAATGTTTTTTCACAAAGGCGAATCCACTTCAGTATGTACTCCTTTTGTTTTGTCCATGCCTGAATCTTGCCCGACGTGGTTAAGGCTTTAAGAAGAAACCAGGTTGACCAATATTTGATTTGCCGGTTTGTTTGATACTTATTACCGACACCGTAGGTATCCCGTCTCGCTACCAAAAACTCCGGTGACCGTGTGAGCACACGGACGTCTTTGGGGTAGGAGAGAGGGGTTATATCTAAAGCTAATGGTGGCATCACGATATTTACCTTACAATACTTTTTTTAATCTATTACTGGTGCTGGGTTGATCTTCGTTGGCAGTGATTGTGGTTGACCCTTGCGAAGCGTTTCGGTCAAGCATTGCTTCAATTGACTCGCGGAGAATAAAAATCCTCTTGCCAACTTTTGTTGTTATTAAACGCTCTTTTTGAATTAATGCAGCAATTTGGGTATTGCCGTATTGAAGGAATTCCATGAGTGCCGCACGTGGCACCCATTTCTCGGAAACGGGATTTGTGAGTGATAGTGAAAGAAGAGTTTTCTTGACTTCTATTAGTTCCTCGCAGATGGTGATGATAATTTCATTCGAATCCATGTGTTTCTTGATTTATAGCCCCCAAGATGGATCAAGAAACCTTTGAATGATAAACTAAAATTCTTACGGAAAGTTTGTATTAGGTTGATTGTCTAAGTCTTATAAAGATATTTTTTTATTGAATTTATCAAATAAATATTGTACGTCCCATCATAGAAAGATTTGTCTTCGACATTTTTGCGGGCTTTAATTCTGTCAAATTCCAATTCAGTTAACCAATGTTTGTCCTTGCATATTAAATTCAATATGTCAAATAACGCCAGCAGCCTTTTGCTTTCAGAAATTTCTGGTTCATTAAAAAATAGGGCTGGTAAAATCTCCAAACTAATCCTGCTCTCACCTTTTAATTGGTCAATAAACAACGCTCGTTTTTCCTTTTTATCCTTCGCAATTTTAGCAATTTCTTGTAAGAGTGATTCCATAAGGATCTCAAATCTGTTGCTTTTTCTTTTAAATTTTCCATGGCCCTCATCAAATCTTCTGAAAAAATTATGGAAGTATTTATGTTGCGATAATTCTCTGTGCTTTTTTCTTGTCGCTGTGTCAGCCCAAGAAAAAATTTCAAATTTTGTTTTGATTTCTATATGGCACTGAATAATTTGAAGAGCCACGTTTTTGAGAAATAATGCATTATTGTCAATTTCAATTGCCTTTATGGATTTTAAGATGTCATCGAGTGGTATCATCCATTTCAATGCCGTTTCGGGAATCCCCCAAAAGATAAACCGGTCTTTAACTGCTTTATCTGCCTCAAAACACAGATCATAATAATAGCGACTAATAGTTGTAAAAAAGGTTGGATCAGGTCTTCTTTTTCGGTAAGCAGCGTCCTTAGCAAGTTTCAAATCGGCCGCAAAAAATTCGATTTTTCTGATTTTACCTCTATGCTTAATTTCTTCAATTGCTTTCAAATACTCTTCTTCAATGTGTGTTACGTAGCCGTTTAAATCGGTGTGCATACAAATTCTTTTAAATGTAAGTCAATCTTTTTTTTGGCTAGCCAGAGGCTTTTTTCGGTAATCGAATAGTAAACTTCATCAACATCCCCACTTCTTGTTTGCCCCATCAATCTTTTTATTACCCCATAGTCAGTTATGCCGGCTTCAGACAGAAGCTGACGGAAACTGTGTCTGGCGATATGGGTTGACAGCGGAATTTTGATTCCGGCGCAATTTGCAATGATCTTTAACTGCGCATTGACTTCCTTATTCGATCTATAGGGTAATAATTTACCTGTAATTATACAGTCTGCAAAGGCGCCATATTTATTGACAATCTGTATTGCTTCTTCCGGTAAAAAACATTCGGTAATTACCCCTGTTTTTTTTCTATTGATTAAAAGCTTTTGGCTATCATCAGGCCGCTTCTCAATGTCTTTTTGAGTCAAGGACATGGCATCATGATAAGCCAGTCCTGTATATACCGAAAATAAAAAAATATCCTTGTACAAATGCAGATGTGGCAATAGCTGTGTCGTTAGGTTGTATAATTGACTGATTTGAAAACTTGTTAGTCTTTCCCTCCTTGGGGACTTTGTTTTGATTTTGACTGCCTTAAAATGGTTGGAAGGCAACAACCCTCTGTCAACAGCTCGTGTAAACATTGTCCTGAATTTCTTGATAACACCGGCAGCGGACACTTCGGTCATTCCTGCACGGTTTAATTGCGGGTTGGAGTTAGTAAGGTAATTTTTGAAGTCGTTGGCTATTTCGAATGTTAGTTGTTGAACAGTTAATGACCTTTGATTTCTGTATGAGAGGAACCCGTGCATGTGGTTGATGGCTCGTCGGTATGTTTTAACAGTGCCAGGCGTTTTGTTGATGTTAGCTGCCACTTCGTTTTTGAAATAATTGTCAATAAAGTCTAGCAGTGCTATCGAACTGGATTTTGTTTCGACTCCTATGACGAAGTTTTTTATATCTACAGGATTATATCTTGATAGCTCTGTAGAATTCAGGATAAGAAAATCCGTGAATTTTTGATCCAGCCTATTCAAAATGTGGTTAGCGGGAAAATTTCTTTCGGAGAATCGCATAGTAAATGGATCCCACTTGCGTATTTCATCTTGGGTTAATTCGACATTCAGCCTGCTCTCAGTTTTTAGGCCTTTGTAAGAGATTCTCATGTACATTGGCACCTTGCCATTCTTCTTGCTTTTCTTGGTAGTGTTTGGAAAAAAGGTGACAGTCGCCTTCATATTTTTAATTTTTGGTGAAATTGTTTGTTTTGGTGACAAACTGGTGAACCAAAATTTTACGGAAACTGTTTTTTAGTGGGGTGTATTGAAACTAAAAATCCCCGCTGGTATTGACATTGCGGGGATTTCGTGTCGTACTGGGTTGTACTGAATTTGTTCTTGTAGCCCGTACGGGATTCGAACCCGTATCACCACCGTGAAAGGGTGGTGTCCTAGCCCTTAGACGAACGGGCCGTTTTAAGGGACGGCAAAGATAGGAGTGCAATAGTTTACAGCCAAAAAAAAATGACTTTTTTAAAATCGACTTCCGCCGGCAGATAAGTATTGCAACAAACGTTCAATAGAACGGCGTGACCCCATCCCAAAAACAATTACACAGAAAATCAGAAACCAAAAACGGTTTCTTAACTTCGCCCGGCAATTTTAAAAACTAAAATTTTTTTACAACTATGAGTACAGTTAAAGTAGCCATCAATGGTTTTGGAAGAATTGGCCGCCTCGTTTATCGCCAGATCTATAAAATGGATGGAATTGATATCGTTGCAATCAATGACCTTACAAGTCCCAAAGTACTGGCACACCTGCTGAAATACGATACAGCTCAGGGCCGTTTTGACGCGGATGTAAAGGCTACTGAAAACTCGATTATCGTAAATGGAGATGAGGTAAAAATATATGCGCAAAAAAATCCGGCAGAAATAGCATGGAAAAGCCACGATGTAGATGTGGTGCTGGAATGTACCGGGTTCTTTACTGATAAGGACAAAGCGGCTGCACACTTAACGGCTGGCGCAAAAAGAGTAGTGATATCAGCTCCGGCCACTGGTGACCTTAAGACAATTGTGTTTAACGTTAATCATAATATTTTGGATGGTAGTGAAACTATCATCAGCTGCGCTTCCTGCACCACAAACTGTCTGGCCCCGATGGCGCAGGTACTGGATGAGAAATTTGGCATTGTCAACGGATTGATGACAACCATCCACGCCTTCACCAACGATCAGAACACACAGGATGCTCCTCACCCGAAAGGAGATCTTCGCCGTGCCAGGGCCGCCGCACACAACATTGTGCCTAATAGCACCGGAGCCGCAAAAGCCATTGGTCTTGTATTACCCAACCTGAAAGGAAAGTTAGATGGAAGTGCCCAACGGGTTCCTACTTTGACCGGGTCATTAACAGAAGTAACAGCTATCCTTAACAAAAAAACCACTACGGACGAGGTAAATGCAGCAATGAAAGCTGCGGCTAATGAAAGCTTTGGTTATACAGAGGATGAAATTGTGAGCAGTGACATTATCGGCATTACTTATGGTTCATTGTTTGATGCTACGCAAACGAGAGTACAGACAGTTGGGGATACACAACTGGTAAGAACAGTGAGCTGGTATGATAATGAGATGAGCTATGTCAGCCAGTTGGTTCGCACGGTGCATTATTTTGCAAAGCTGATCAGTAAATAAGGAAATAGTTTTAGAAACCGCAATGAATACAACAGAACATTTTTGTTGTTAACATTGCGGTTTTCATTCTCGCCGGGACGGTTTATGAAGATAAAAAACATTGACGACCTCTCTGCTATTGATCTTCAGCAGCAGGTGGAAGAGGGCGGGAGGTTTGTTTATTTTGCATATACCCTATCTTTAATTGTTGTTACTTTCAGGGATGTTTCTGGTGTTTACCTGATCAGGTCAGGTGAGAGTACAATCAAAAGAAGTTTTTTATTTACTGCCATTTCCTTCTTTTTTGGGTGGTGGGGAATTCCCTGGGGACCAAAATATACCTGCGGCGCTATACGTACTAATTTAAAAGGAGGAAAAGATGTTACCGATGAAGTGATGGATGTGATTGACGGGTACTTATTATTTAAGGAAACGAATAGCGCGAAGGGATTATAAAATTTTAAAAATGACTTTTATGTCAAAATTTTCGGATCACAATTTTGAAGGCCAAAAGGCATTGGTTAGAGTTGACTTCAATGTTCCATTGAATGATAAATACGAGATTACCGACGATACGAGGATGAAAGCCGCTGTTCCTACCATTAAAAAAATTACCGGAGATGGTGGCATTGCGATATTAATGTCGCATTTCGGTCGCCCCAAAGGAGGACCAGAAGAAAGGTATTCCTTAAAACACCTGGTTAAGCATTTAAGTGAGCTGCTTGGCGGCGCCACGGTTTTATTTGCTGATGACTGCATTGGTGAGCAGGCATTTTCAACCGCCAGCATGATGAAGCCGGGGGAAGTGCTTCTTTTGGAAAACCTGCGATTTTATAAAGAAGAAGAAAAGGGCGATGAGAAATTTGCCGAAAAACTGTCGAAACTCGGAGATGTTTGGGTAAATGACGCTTTTGGAACGGCGCATAGGGCACATGCATCGACAGCAGTGATAGCTAAATTTTTCCCTGCAGATAAAAGAATGTTTGGGCTATTGATGGAAGGAGAGGTGAGCAGTGCGGAAAAAGTTTTACATGGGTCCGAAAAGCCTTTTCTGGCCATCATTGGCGGTGCGAAAGTGTCTGACAAGATTTTAATCATCGAAAACCTGCTTGAAAGAGCCACGGACATCATTATTGGTGGCGGCATGGCCTATACTTTTATGAAAGCAGAAGGGGGAAAGATTGGTAAATCTTTATGTGAGGACGATAGGCTCGACACGGCAAAAGAATTATTGGAAAAAGCAAATCAAAAGGGTGTATGTATTCATTTGCCGTCCGATTCTATTATCGCTGATAAGTTTGCTGCAGACGCTGAAACCTCCAATGCACCAAGTAATAATATCCCGGACGGCTGGATGGGACTCGATATAGGTCCAAACGCTATTAAGCAATTTGTAAATGTGATTCATCGTTCCAAAACCATTTTATGGAACGGCCCGATGGGAGTGTTTGAAATGGAAAAATTTCAACATGGAACCAAAGCTATTGCAACTGCAGTAGCAGAAGCTACACAAAAAGGCGCTTTCTCCCTTGTAGGCGGTGGTGATTCTGTAGCTGCAGTAAACCAGTTTGGCTATGCTGACAAGGTAAGTTATGTTTCTACGGGTGGTGGTGCGATGCTGGAATATTTTGAAGGAAAAGTTTTGCCGGGAATAGCGGCGGTACAGCAATAGGGCTATGGGGTGTTGAATTTTTATATTATTTTGGCCACCTATTAAAACACCACCATAAAAATGAAAGCAACTAAAGCACTGCTGGTAATACTTACCTTGGGATTATTCTTAACCTCCTGTCAAAAAGATTCCGATCCACCCCAGGAAAATACGAATGACAAATTATTTGGTACCTGGAATTTCATAGGTATGACGGCTTCCGTGAAAAGTTCAATAACTGCCGGCACTGGAGTTGATCAGGAAAAAATGATAACATCCTACCCAATTGTTGCGCAAAACCCCAAGGGAACCGTTACCATCGATTCTAAGAATATTAAAACCAGTGGGTTAAGCTACTCTTTTAAAACGAACGTCAAAACACAGTTTTATGTAGGAGGTGTTCTCGACTTTTCAGATGACTCACCTTTTGAAGGTGATATGCCTGTGTCAAGTGCATCCACTACTTATAAAACAGTCGGTACAGATTCAATTCACCTGGAAAGTGGTCTTGTTGCTTTTGACCCTGCAGCTGGCGGTGGAGGCGCTTCGAACCAGACAATACCACAAGATTTTAAAATTAGCTGGGAGAACGACGTTCTTGTATTAACATCTCCAATTAAATACAATACGGTCCAAATAATAAATGGATACAATGCCCAGGTTATAGTTGATGCAACTCAAGTAATAAGATTGAAAAAGTAGGAGCTTATTTTTTACTAATCTCTATCACTTTATCATTACTCCCATTACTGGTGCAGATATAAACTTTTCCCTGGGGTGAGATGCATAGGTCCCGCATTCGGCCGTATTTATTGGTGAAATATTCGTTGGTGCTGATTATTTTAGAAAATGTTTCATCCAGTTTCATTTGATATAGTCTTGAGTTTTTGAGCGCCACCAGTAATAAAGAGTTTTTCCATTGCGGTATCAGGTCACTATTGTAATAATCAAGACCGCAGGTGGCGATAGTCGGCGTCCACGCCTGGATAGGTTCTACGACATTGTTATCTGAACAAAAGTCTTGTTCGTTCTGCGTATTACAAAGGCCATGCACATCTGGCCAGCCATAATTTCTGCCTTTTTCAATAATGTTAATTTCGTCGTTATCGCTGGGGCCGTGTTCAGAACTATAAAGTTTGTTGTTGGCAAATACAAGGCCTTGCGGGTTACGATGACCAAAAGACCAATAAGGATTTCCGGCGACAGGATTATCCGCAGGAACACTGCCATCCAGGTTCAATCTCAGGATTTTCCCGTTCAACGATGATTTATTTTGCGCCAAAGATTGATTGGAAGCATCGCCGGTTGAAATAAATAGTTTTTCACCGATGATTAGCAAACGACTGCCATTATGGAAATTGGCGGCCTCAATGTTATCGATAATGATTTTTGGCTCGGTTAAGAGAGTTCCATTGTACGTATAGCGAATTACTTTTTCAGTGTAGCCCGAACCGCTATTATAATTATAAACTACAAAAACATGTGGGGTTGCAGCAAAATTGGGATGCAGCGTCATACCTAAAAGTCCTCCTTCCCCGATTGATACCACCTCATCAATTGTTAAAATAGTTGTTACAGCACCTGTGGATGGATTGACACGGCTTACTTTCCCGTTTCTTTCAGTCATCCAGATATGGTCATCAGGGCCCCACAAAATTTCCCAGGGTAAACGCAGGCTGCTGACAATTGCACTGTCCTTTATCTCAACCGCCCCGGGCGGTTCAATGTTCTTATTTTCTTTTTTGCACTGCAATACATGCAGCGATAAAATGATAAAGAGGAGAAAAGAATTTTTTAGAAAATTCATATCTGCCAGTTGTATAAACATAACGGCCAAAATCATGCCCATAGTTCGTTATAAAATATCAACTCCTGTATAAATCTTGATGAAGGGAAAATTTATCTTGTTGAAATACTAAAAGCACTAATTTTAGTGCCACACAAAAACTATCTACCATGAAAGGGACAAAAAACCTCACCTTGATAATTATTCTTGCAATCGTTCTTATTGTTGGTGTAATGGGTTGTAATGGTTATAACGGATTGGTAAAGCAAGATGAGACGGTAAAAAATTCGTGGAACAATGTGCAAAGCTCTTATCAGCGGAGAGCTGATCTTATTCCTAACCTGGTAAATACGGTAAAAGGTGAGGCCAATTTTGAACAACAGACTTTGATTCAAACAATCGAGGCGAGATATAAAAATCTGAATAGCGTAAAAGTGGATCCGGCTAATCTCACCGATGAAAACATCGCGAAATTCCAGGCCGCTCAGGGCGAATTGAGCAGCGCTTTAAGCCGTTTAATGGTAGTAGTTGAAAACTATCCGAATTTAAAGGCAAATGAAGGGTTCCGTGCTTTACAGGCTGAATTGGCCGGAACAGAAAACAGGATCAATGTGGCAAGAAATGATTTTAACGGGACCGTTAATGAATATAATACAAGAGTTCGATCTTTTCCCATGAACTTTTTTGCAGGAATGTTTGGCTTTAAAGTGAGAGAGGGTTTTAAGGCCGATGAAGGAGCACAGAAAGCTCCCGAAGTAAAATTCTGATTACCCGATAAAATAATGTGGTTGAAAATTTTCCCCTGGCAGAGAAAGAACGAGTTCTTCACCCCTGAAGAAAAGCAACTTATTGTTGAAGCAGTGCGCAATGCAGAAAGGCGAACAAGTGGAGAAGTACGTGTATTTATCGAAAGCCGTTGCCCTTACATGGATGCCATCGACAGGGCTGAACAGATTTTCTTTAAACTGCAAATGCAAAAAACAGCGGATCGTAACGCTGTGATCATATATGCTGCGTTGAAAGATCATCAATTGGCGATTTATGGTGATGCCGGCATTCACAATAAAGTGGGGCAACAATACTGGGATCGCGAAGTACAACAAATGATCAGCTCCTTTAACAGGGATAACTATGCAGAGGGAATTCGTCAATGTGTAATTGATGTCGGTGAAGCCCTGCATACCCACTTCCCATTTGATAACGATACAGATAAAAATGAATTGCCGGACGAGGTCGTATTTGGTAAATAATATTCATGAAGAAATTTTTTCTTTTCCTATTTTTTCTTTCTTCTGTTTGTGCCTATGCTCAAATAGATAAATATGTTCCGCAGCGACCCTCCCCGCCAAAGCTGGTAAATGATTTTACACAATCGCTTACGCCGGAACAAATACAAGCTCTGGAAAGTAAACTTGTCGCCTACGATGACAGTACTTCCAGCCAGGTTGCGGTAGTTATTATTCCAACCACCGGTGATTACCCAATAGAAGATGTGGCCTTGCAAATTTTGAGGCGCTGGGGTGTAGGGGGTAAAAGTGCAAACAACGGAATTGTTGTATTGGTTGCAAAAGATGATCGCAAAGTTCGGATAGAAGTTGGCTATGGTTTAGAAGGCGCTATCCCCGATCTGATTGCTGCTTCGATCATCGACCATGAAATTGTTCCCAATTTCCGTGAGAATAATTACTATCGCGGTCTTGATGAAGGAACCAATGCAATATTCAAGGCTGCTGCCGGGGAATACAAGGCTCCGGAAGGGTATGCAAAAAGGAAGGGTAGTAAAGGGCCGGGTTTGGGCACTATTATTTTTATCATTATTATTCTTGTTATTCTCTTCAGTGGCGCCGGGGGCGGACGCGGTGGTGGATATGTATCCCGTCGTGGTTACAGGGGATGGTGGTTGCCAACTGGTGGCTGGACCGGAGGCGGCGGCGGCTGGTCTGGTGGCGGAGGAGGCGGGGGTTGGTCAGGCGGCGGAGGCTTTGGTGGATTTGGTGGTGGAAGTGGCGGCGGAGGCGGAGCAAGTGGAAGCTGGTAAAAAGTAATAAAAATTATTGGTGTTTATTGATAAATCGCCTGCGTGTCAGCAGATGACAGTATCCGCATACAGGCCTTCCTTTCAAACCAGCTCAAACTAATATATAATAAAATTATAAGTCATTCTTTGCGCAACTGTTTATAGACTTAATTGAATTAATTTTGATGAAAGCATCTTCTGAATGAACCGGCTTATTTGTAGCATTTCTTTTCTGGTATTGAGTGGCATAAGTTTTTCTCAAAAGACTTTTTTCGTTTACATACAGTCTGAAGCGGAGCAACCTTTTTTTGTGAAGATGAATGATAAAAATATAAGTTCATCCCCATCCGGGTATGTTATTTTATCACAACTGAAGGACAGTACTTATAATTTCAAGGTAGGATTTCCGCAAAATAAATGGCCCGAGCAGGATTTTTCAATTGCAATGAAATCTAACGACCATGGCTTTTTATTAAAGAATTTTAATGAAAGAGGGTGGGGGCTATTTGATTTGCAGACACTAAATGTTGTAATGGCGGGGAAAAAGGAAATCGCCAAAATCAAAACAGAGCCACAGGCAGTTTCGCTATTTACTGAAGTTTTATCCAAAGCGGCCAACGATCCTTCCCTACGGGAAAAGCCAGTATTCGCTGTGGTGAAGGAAGAAAAATCAATCAGTCAGGATGTGGTTGCCAGGCAGCAAGATGCTCCTGTTAAAGAAAAAGAACTTCAACCGAAGCTAGAGGCGAAGCCAGCTGCAACCATTGATAGCAGCAAAACAACTGGAATTGTCGAAAGCGACGAACCCAAAGCAGAAACTCCAAAAATAGTATCTCAGAAAGAAGAGATTTCGAAATTACCGCAGGACAGTGTACAACCACAAGTAGCGGTAAAGGACAAGGAGTTAGAAAAGAAAGATTCTATCAACGCCTCTTCGATGTTGAAAAATGTTGAGGACACTAAAGCTGAAACGACAAACAAAATAGTTGCTTTAGAAGAAACAAAAACCGACACGGCTAATAAAACAATTGCATTAGAAAGATCACCAACATCGCAGAAAGAAAATACTCAACCGCAAACAGCTTATAGAAGATCAGTTGTACTAAAAAAATCAGAAAGTTCTAGCTTAGAAGGTTTGGGGTTGGTGTTTATAGATCAGTATCCGGGGGGTGAGAAAGATACAATCAGTATATTAATTCCCAGTACAGCTCCGCTTTTCGGAACTGAAAATACATCACCTGTTAATGAAAAGAAGTTTTTGAATATTGATGATTCGAAAGAAAATATGTCATCTCTGGCTGTAAATAAGACTAATTGCAAGGCTGTTGCTTCTCAAAACGACTTTCTCAAACTAAGAAAGAAAATGGCTGGTCAAAAAGATGATGAGGCGATGTTAACTGAAGCTAAAAAGGAGTTTAAGCTCAGATGTTTTTCCAGCGAACAGGTAAAAAATCTCGGTGCTCTTTTTTTGAATGAACCCGGTAAGTTTCAATTTTATGAGGCCGCCTATCCTTATAGCAGCGATCCGGCTAGTTTCGTAGCATTACAAAACGAATTTAAAGACCCCTATTTTATTCATCGGTTTAAAAACATGATTAAATAAGCCTCTTGGTTTAAAAGGCCTTTCTAGTCAATCGTTGCTAACTCATGCCCCGTTATTTTCTCGAAGTATCGTACAATGGCTCTCAGTACAGTGGTTTTCAATCCCAGGAAAATGCCAATACCATCCAGGCAGAAATTGAAAAAGCATTTAAAATATTACAAAGGGAAGAAGTAGCAATGACCGGCTCATCAAGAACGGATGCCGGGGTACATGCATTGCAAAATTTTTTTCACTTCGACTTTCAGCAGCCGTTAAATCCAAAGTTTGTTTATAAGATCAATGCGATATTGCCGCCTCAAATTGTGGTAAGGTCTGTTTCCCAGGTTTCACCAGGAGCTCACTGCAGGTTTGATGCAATAAGCCGTGAATACAAATACTTTATCTACCGGCAAAAGGATCCATTCCTGATGGGTAGAGCTTATTATTTTCCCTATAAGCTCGATTTTGATAAATTGCGGGAAGCCGCTTCAGTGGTGCAGGAATACCATGATTTCACTTCTTTTTCAAAGAGAAATACGCAGGTTAAAACCTTTCAATGCCAGGTTAGCCAAAGTGAGTGGTTTTGGGAAAATGGTTGTTTGATTTACCATGTCGAAGCCAATCGTTTCCTTAGAGGAATGGTAAGAGCTTTGACAGCCACTATGTTACAGGTCGGAAGAGGAAAAATCGATCTGCCCGAATTCAGGCGGATAATCGAGGCAAGAGATTGTACAAAAGCAAGTTTTGCAGTCCCTGCACATGGCTTATTCCTGGTGGCGGTTAAATTTCCGCTGATCGAAGCCTGATTTTATTTCCTGTGGGTCTATATTTTAGGCGATTGGCGGGTTTAGTTTTAAAAAAGATTTGGTGAGAATAATTTCACTCCTATCTTTGCACCCCGCTTTAAAAAACGGGCTAGTTCTCTGAATAGTATCATTTGATTTTAAGAAAACTACAAGCAAAAAAATCAGGAAATAAAGTTTGGTAGTAATACTCAAACCCTTAGTTTTGCACCCCGCTTAAAAACGGACTAGTTCTCTGAATAACATCATTTGATTTTAGGAAAACTACAAGCAAAAAAATCAGGAAATAAAGTTTGGTAGTAACACTCAAACCCTTAGTTTTGCACCCCGCTTAAAAACGGATTAGTTCTCTGAATAACATCATTTGGTTTTAAGAAAACTACAAGCAAAAAAATCAGGAAATAAAGTTTGGTAGTAATACTCAAACCCTTAGTTTTGCACCCCGCTTAAAAACGGGATTAGTTCTCTGAGATTGTGAAAAACACTGCGTGGCAAATGTGAACAAAAGTTTACAAAAAAATTTGCCGGTAAATATTGAACGCTTACCTTTGCAGTCCGTCATTAAAAAACGGAAAGTTCTTCACAAAACAAATTGATTATCAAACCAATGCTTCTGAAATTTTTTCAAAAAAAATGAAGAAAAATTTGGTAGAAATAAAAAGGCTCCTACCTTTGCACTCCCAAAAATACTGAGCTAGTCTGAGTAACAAAAGGGATGGCAAAATAAAGCCAAAAGATCTTTGAAAGTTGGGAAACAATAGCACTTTGACAGTTCTTCGGAACGTCAAAAACAATAGGTAAGTCAAGCTAAACACAATTTAGATTTGACACGTTTAATTTTCTATTGAGAATTCTACTGTCAGTATCAAACATCATTTACAATGGAGAGTTTGATCCTGGCTCAGGATGAACGCTAGCGGCAGGCTTAATACATGCAAGTCGAGGGGCAGCATGGTGTAGCAATACACTGATGGCGACCGGCAAACGGGTGCGGAACACGTACACAACCTTCCTTTAAGCGGGGAATAGCCCAGAGAAATTTGGATTAATACCCCATAGTATATAGGTTAGGCATCTAACTCTTATTAAAGATTTATCACTTAAAGATGGGTGTGCGGCTGATTAGGTAGTTGGCGGGGTAACGGCCCACCAAGCCTACGATCAGTAACTGGTGTGAGAGCACGACCAGTCACACGGGCACTGAGACACGGGCCCGACTCCTACGGGAGGCAGCAGTAAGGAATATTGGTCAATGGACGAAAGTCTGAACCAGCCATGCCGCGTGGAGGATGAAGGTCCTCTGGATTGTAAACTTCTTTTATATGGGACGAAAAAAGGCTTTTCTAAGTCGTCTGACGGTACCATATGAATAAGCACCGGCTAACTCCGTGCCAGCAGCCGCGGTAATACGGAGGGTGCAAGCGTTATCCGGATTCACTGGGTTTAAAGGGTGCGTAGGTGGGTTGGTAAGTCAGTGGTGAAATCCCCGAGCTTAACTTGGGAACTGCCATTGATACTATCAGTCTTGAATATCGTGGAGGTTAGCGGAATATGTCATGTAGCGGTGAAATGCTTAGATATGACATAGAACACCAATTGCGAAGGCAGCTGGCTACACGAATATTGACACTGAGGCACGAAAGCGTGGGGATCAAACAGGATTAGATACCCTGGTAGTCCACGCCCTAAACTATGGATACTCGACATCAGCGATACACTGTTGGTGTCTGAGCGAAAGCATTAAGTATCCCACCTGGGAAGTACGATCGCAAGATTGAAACTCAAAGGAATTGGCGGGGGTCCGCACAAGCGGTGGAGCATGTGGTTTAATTCGATGATACGCGAGGAACCTTACCTGGGCTAGAATGCTGGGAGACCGTGGGTGAAAGCTCACTTTGTAGCAATACACTGCCAGTAAGGTGCTGCATGGCTGTCGTCAGCTCGTGCCGTGAGGTGTTGGGTTAAGTCCCGCAACGAGCGCAACCCCCATCACTAGTTGCCATCAGGTAACGCTGGGAACTCTAGTGAAACTGCCGTCGTAAGACGTGAGGAAGGAGGGGATGATGTCAAGTCATCATGGCCTTTATGCCCAGGGCTACACACGTGCTACAATGGGGAGGACAAAGGGCTGCAACATAGTGATATGAAGCTAATCCCAAAAACCTCTTCTCAGTTCAGATTGGAGTCTGCAACTCGACTCCATGAAGCTGGAATCGCTAGTAATCGTATATCAGCAATGATACGGTGAATACGTTCCCGGACCTTGCACACACCGCCCGTCAAGCCATGGAAGCCGGGTGTACCTAAAGTCGGTAACCGTAAGGAGCCGCCTAGGGTAAAACTGGTGACTGGGGCTAAGTCGTAACAAGGTAGCCGTATCGGAAGGTGCGGCTGGAATACCTCCTTTTTAGAGCAAGCACTTACTTGCTATTGTTTCCCACAACTTTCAATTTTAGTTCTTTTTAAAAAGTAACCCGATAACACGGGGGCTACAAAACAGATCCGTAGCTCAGCCTGGTTAGAGCACTACACTGATAATGTAGGGGTCAGCAGTTCAAATCTGCTCGGGTCTACTAATACTGGTAGTTAGTTGATTTGTTGACTGGTTGATTAGGTTTAACCTATCAACTGATTGACTAATAAACTAATCAACCTTAACCGGGGGGTTAGCTCAGTTGGCTAGAGCATCTGCCTTGCACGCAGAGGGTCATCGGTTCGACTCCGATATCCTCCACAAAAGTTCTTTATTTGATGTGATTCGTTCAGGCGAATCGTTTGGTTCAAGTCCAACACATCGACACGTTCTGATTTATCAGAATAAGCTCTTTGACATATTGGGAAAAGTTGTTAGAATATGTATTTAATAATGTTTCTTATTTGATTATAAGAAACACCACTTCAAGAATTGAGAAATTCTAGTTTTAATTTTTTTAAAGCAATTAAGGGCACATGGTGGATGCCTTGGGTCTGAGAGGCGATGAAGGACGTGGTAAGCTGCGATAAGCCAGGGAAAGCTGCACACAAGCATTATATCCCTGGATCTCCGAATGGGACAACCCACTATACTGAAGGTATAGTACTCGAAAGAGAGCCAACCTCCTGAACTGAAACATCTAAGTAGGGAGAGGAAAAGAAAATAATAATGATTCCCCGAGTAGTGGCGAGCGAAAAGGGAAGAGCCTAAACTTTGACGGCGTGCCGTTAGAGGGTTGTAGGACTGCATTTAGAAATTGTCATCAAGTTGAATCTTCTGGAAAGTTGAGCCATAGACGGTGATAGCCCCGTAAGCACAAATTGACAAGGACGAGCAGTATCCTGAGTAGGGCGGGACCGGAGAAATCCTGCTTGAATCTGCCAGCACCATCTGGTAAGGCTAAATACTCCTCAGACACCGATAGTGAACCAGTACCGTAAGGGAAAGGTGAAAAGCACCCTAAACAAGGGAGTGAAATAGTACCTGAAACCGTGTGCCTACAAGCGGTCGGAGCATAGCAATATGTGACGGCGTGCCTTTTGCATAATGAGCCTACGAGTTGCTCCTCACTGGCGAGGTTAAGTTCTTTATTAACGGAGCCGTAGCGAAAGCGAGTCCAAATAGGGCGACTAGTCAGTGGGGGCAGACGCGAAACTTTGTGATCTATCCATGGGCAGGTTGAAGGTTAGGTAAAACTAACTGGAGGACCGAACCCGTTGACGTTGAAAAGTCTTGGGATGACCTGTGGATAGGGGTGAAAGGCCAATCAAACTGAGAGATAGCTCGTTCTCCCCGAAATGTTTTTAGGAACAGCCTCGGATTATGAAGTCTGTTAGAGGTAGAGCTACTGATTGGGCTAGGGGGCTTCACCGCCTACCAAACCCTGACAAACTCCGAATGCTAACAGATATTCTCCGGGAGTGAGGCTACGGGTGCTAAGATCCGTGGCCGAGAGGGAAATAACCCAGAATAGCAGCTAAGGTCCCTAATACATAGTTAAGTTGATCAAACGAGGTGAGACTTCTATAACAGCCAGGATGTTTGCTTGGAAGCAGCAATTCATTTAAAGAGTGCGTAACAGCTCACTGGTCGAGAGGTCTTGCACGGAAAATAATCGGGCATCAAACTATGAACCGAAGCTCTATGATCGCCGCTAAGCGGATGATCGGTAGGGGAGCATTCAAACTGCATCGAAGGTGACCGGCGACGGTTGCTGGAGCGGTTTGAAAAGAAAATGTAGGCATAAGTAACGATAAAAGGAGTGAAAAACTCCTTCGCCGAAAGTCTAAGGGTTCCTGATCAACGTTAATCGGATCAGGGTTAGTCTGGTCCTTAGTCAAACCCGAAAGGGGTAGATGATGGAAAGCTGGTTAATATTCCAGCACCTGCTATACAATGAAAGTGACGGAGAGCCGTGGTCACTGCGTACTGACGGATATGTACGCCTGAGTGGAGTCTTCGGACAAAGCGAAGTGATAAAAGTTCTTCCAAGAAAAGCGAGTATAGCAGCCAGTACCGCAAACCGACACAGGTAGACGGGATGAGTATTCTAAGGCGCTCGGGTGAGCCGTGGAGAAGGAACTAGGCAAATTGACGCTGTAACTTCGGGATAAAGCGTACCATCTTCGGATGGTCTCAGTAAAATGGTTCAACCAACTGTTTAACAAAAACACAGGGCCCTGCAAAATCGAAAGATGACGTATAGAGCCTGATACCTGCCCGGTGCTGGAAGGTTAAGGAAGGGTGTTCGACGCAAGTCAAAGCTCCTGACTGAAGCCCCAGTAAACGGCGGCCGTAACTATAACGGTCCTAAGGTAGCGAAATTCCTTGTCGGGTAAGTTCCGACCTGCACGAATGGTCTAATGAGTTGAACGCTGTCTCCTCCACGAGCCCGGTGAAATTGTAGTATCGGTGAAGATGCCGGTTACCCGCCACGGGACGGAAAGACCCCGTGAACCTTCACTACAACTTTGCATTGATTTTGAATTACGGATGTGTAGAATAGTTGGGACGCTTTGAAGCAGTGGCGCTAGCCATTGTGGAGCGGTCGTTGAAATACCAACCTTCTTTGATTTAGAGTCTAATCCCTTGCGGGAAACAGTGCATGGTGGGTAGTTTGACTGGGGTGGTCGCCTCCTAAAGAGTAACGGAGGCTTGCAAAGGTACCCTCAGTACGGTTGGTAATCGTACGAAGAGCGCATTAGTATAAGGGTGCTTGACTGTGAGGCACACAAGCCGAGCAGGGACGAAAGTCGGCTAAAGTGATCCGGCGGTTCTGTATGGAAGGGCCGTCGCTCAAAGGATAAAAGGTACTCCGGGGATAACAGGCTGATCTCCCCCAAGAGCTCATATCGACGGGGAGGTTTGGCACCTCGATGTCGGTTCGTCACATCCTGGGGCTGGAGAAGGTCCCAAGGGTTCGGCTGTTCGCCGATTAAAGTGGCACGTGAACTGGGTTCAGAACGTCGCAAGACAGTTCGGTCCCTATCTGTGGTGGGCGCAAGTAAATTGAGAGGACATGACCTTAGTACGAGAGGACCGGGTCGTACGTACCGCTGGTGTATCAGTTGTGCCGCCAGGTGCAATGCTGAGTAGCTATGTACGGACAGGATAAACGCTGAAAGCATCTAAGCGTGAAACCTTCCTTAAGATGAGTTTACTTTTAAGGGCCGTCAAAGACTATGACGTTGATAGGCTACAGGTGTAAAGGTGGTAACATCAAAGCCGAGTAGTACTAATTGCCCGTAAGCTTTAATTTTTTTAAATACTTTTCTAACACTCCCAATATGTAATTTATTACAGTTGATTTTGTCAACTCAATTTTTTATGGTGGTTTTGCCGAGGGTGTTCACCTCTTCCCATACCGAACAGAGAAGTTAAGTCCCTCATGGCCCATGGTACTGCACAACAATGCGGGAGAGTAGGTAGCTGCCATATTTATTAAAAAAGCCTTTCAGATTTATTTCTGAGAGGCTTTTTTGTTTTACAATATCTCCATTCTTTTGTTTGTTGAAATAGATTTGCAGCATGAAAAGTTTATGTCTTATAGTTTTGTGCTTCTTCAATTTGTCTTTTGCCGGATATCCAGAGTTAAAAAAGATTCAGATCAACGGAACTGCGCAGGGAACTACCTATCATATCACTTACTATGCGCAGGATAGTTTTATTATAAAAAAGCAAATAGACAGCGTTTTAAATAAAATCGATAGCTCACTTTCACTGTACAAATCTTACTCACTGGTTAATCAGTTTAATCAATCCGCCAGCGGAATAACAGCTGATCAACATTTAATGAAGGTGGTAACAAAAGCCCTTGAAGTTTACAGGAAGACAAAAGG
The DNA here is from genome assembly GCF_029360765.1 of Terrimonas pollutisoli. Lineage (GTDB taxonomy): Bacteria > Bacteroidota > Bacteroidia > Chitinophagales > Chitinophagaceae > Terrimonas_B > Terrimonas_B pollutisoli. The sequence goes on from NZ_JARKNA010000003.1 coordinate 24,504, forward strand.
TTTGTTTGACATTACCGTATTCCCGTTGACGGATGCCTGGGGCTTTGGGCCGCAAAAAAGAAGCTCTTTGCCTGATTCAGCCGCGATAAAAAAGATTCTGCCTTGCGTCGATTCCCGTTTGTTGTATAAAAAGAAAAATAGAATTGTAAAAAGAAAATCGTGTGTTCAGTTAGATCCCAATGGCATAGCGCAAGGATATAGCGTGGATGTTCTTGCTGATTTTTTTGAACGGCAGGGAGTCAGAAATTATATTATAGAATTAGGTGGCGAAATAAGAATAGGTGGCCGAAAACCTGGTAATGAAAAAATGTCAATTGGTATTGAAGCTCCTGGTGATGATGCCGATTTTACCATGATTGAAAAAATTGTATACCTCGATCATGGAGCAATTACTACTTCCGGCAACTACCGGCGATATTATGAAAGTAATGGTAAGAAAATTACCCATCTTTTAAATCCGAAGACTGGTTATACGCTGCAAAATGAGATGATCAGTGCTACAGTATATGCGAAAGATGCCATGACGGCCGATGCATATGATAATGCGCTGATGGTAATGGGGCTTGAAAAAGCATTGGCTTTTGTTGACAAGAAAAAAGACCTGGCTGCTCATTTCATTTACAGAACAACAGATGGAAAAGTTGCGGATACGATGAGTAAACGATTTGGGCATCTTTTGACTCCATAAAAGGTAGTATCCTTTATTGATCAATAATTGCCTGATTATATTTTGCTTTGATTTAATTGAGGATTCCCGACCTTTGCCCATCTTCAATCAATGACCAGAACAGAAAGAATAATTGTATTCATATTAGCAGGGCTTAATTTTACGCATATCCTGGACTTTATGATCATGATGCCATTGGGTAATTACCTGATGCCATATTTTGATATTAACCCAAAGCAGTTTAGTTTTTTAGTTAGTGCGTATTCTATAAGTGCTGCTGTATCGGGATTTGCTGCTGCTTTTATCGTGGACCAGTTTGACAGGAAGAAAATCCTGGTATTATCATATATTGGCTTTCTCCTTGGAACACTGGCCTGCGGTTTTTCTCCAACCTATAATTTTTTGTTTGCATCAAGGATCTTAGCGGGAATTTTTGGAGGTGTTATTGGTGCCCAGGTATTTTCAATCATTGCAGATCTTTTTACGTATGAAAGAAGAGGCGCTGCTATGGGATCAGTGATGAGCGCATTTGCCATTGCTTCCATTCTGGGAGTACCTTTTTCATTGTATCTCACTAATCTTTTTCAAGATGATTGGCATATTCCTTTTTTGCTGGTTGGTGGTGTTGGTATCGCTTTGGTACCGCTGCTCATAAAGTTTATTCCACCAATGAAGGATCATATACAGCGGTCAGAAAAGAAGGAGCAGCCAATGATGATATTGGGAACAGTTTTGCAAACTCCTGCTCAGCGTTCCGCATTACTCTTCTCCTGCCTGTTGATGATGGGGCATTTCCTGATCATTCCTTTTATCAATCCTTATCTTGAATTCAACAAAGGATTTTCAAAAGATCTTACTCCAATGATTTATTTGGTAGGAGGTATTGCTTCTTTGGTTGCCGCTATATATTTAGGACGTATTGCTGATAAAAAAGGTAAACTGCCAGTCTTTAGCATTTCTGTCTTCTTTTCTTTGTTTATGGTAATAATAATTACCCGAATGCCGACAGTTCCTTTTACGGTCGTTCTGATATTTTTTGCCATCTGGTTTGTGGTAGCAACGGGCCGGGCGGTGACGGCACAGGCGATGATCAGCGAAGTGGTAAAGCCTGAGCAGCGGGGCAGCTTTATGAGTTTTAATGGAAGTGTTCAGCAATTGGGTACCAGCATCGCATCGATGGTTGCAGGATTTATCGTATTAAAAGACAAGGCGGGAAAAATACAACATTACGAATGGCTGGGTTATATAAGTATACTTGTCTTGGTCGCAAGCCTGTTATTAGGACGTTATCTCTTCTCCGGTATGGATAAAAAGGATGCAATCATTCAGCCAGATAGTATAATCGACAGGTAAAAGTCCTATTGCCACTGCTTTTTTGGGTCTGCTACTAAATTTTTTGTTTTGATGTACGTTATTCATCAACAAGTCCAATTGCTATGAGAAATATACTTTTACTGTTACTACTTACTGCCACTCTTTTTGGTTGCCAATCCAAATCAGCGTTCGATTATAGTCAACGAATTGTTCAAATGGAAACTGAACTTTCATCCGCCATTGCCATTGCTGATGAAAAGGCGGGAACATTTTTGGACAATAACCAGACTGACAGTGCCATCCTGGTAAGTCAGCACATGGAGGAGTTGGCCGATAACAAGCTGAAAGAAATTCAAAAGCTGGAGGCTCCTAATGTGGAGGAAGGAGAAAATTTTAAAAAAGCCGCTGTTCAATATTTCGTTTACCTGAAGGCAGTTTATTCCTCGTTTAAAAAATTTACAATGGCCTCGGACGAAGCGGAAAAGGAGAATGAACGTCAAAAGCTGGCCCGCATGGTGGGTCAAAAAGACCAGGTGACAAAAGAATTGCAGGAAGCCCAACAAAAATTTGCCAAAGCCAACAATTTCCGGATCGAAAAAGTAAAAGGAGTGAGTAGTTTATAATTGACTTACTGGTCATTTAATCCGGTATACAGGATAGCGCATATTCACAGGTTCAAAGTAAGAAGAGTTTTGATAAACGAAATTTAATTGAGCCGAACCACTTTTTGCAAAACTTGTATCAGCCAATCTTTTTTGTTCCAGCTTTGTCTTCAGTTCTGGATTTGTTTTTAAATATTCGGCAGCTATATCTTCAAATGCATAAGCCGAGTAGCCTTCTTTTTGTCCAAGTATCGCATCAAAATAATTCCAGGCGAAATAAGAATCTTCCATTTGCGGCTCCAGAGTTTCAATTAAGAACCGGTTCGCTTCCTGGTTCATAGGAATATAATAATCGCCTTTGCGAAAATTCATTTTTTGCATCTGGCTGCTGATCTTCACTTCACTGTTCGGATGATGCATTTCATACTGACGGGCTGCGGTTTTATAATCCTCAATACGATACACTTCTACTTCAATCGTTGTATCCTTTTTCAACTGTAGCATCTCTACCTTGCTCAACTTTAGGAGGTCGATGACTCTCCACCAACCCTGCGGAATGATGTAGGCTTTTGGTTTCTGAATAAATTCTTTCGGCTCATAATAATTATAAAAAGGAACCTGCATTTCATAGGGTTTGCCGCGGTCATAATATAAACGAGGATGTCCTGAAACTTCACTTGGTTTGTATCCTGCCGTATATCCCTTGTAGCCGATGGTTGTAAATTTTGATTTATCAAGTTTCCAATTCAAAGGAAATTGTGCCTGCGTTTTTACCGCTTGTTTCGCCTGCTCTCTTGTTTGTTTGATGATAATGCTGTTCTTGCTGGTAAAATCAATAAAGCATTGCATCAATGCATAGGTTGCTTTCACCCGTTGATCGTAGGGTTTCAACATGTGTGTTTCAGGAACGAACGCAAATGTATTCCACAGAGAAGCATAGCCGCTTCCATAGCGGGGACTATCCCAAAACTGCGACCAGCCTTTATCTGGTGTTTCGCCCCATACATTTACATAAGGAACCAGGTCATACTTCTTTTCTTTCATCAAGGAGTAAAGGGCAGGTTCAAATAGCTTATTGATAAATTCACCCATTACGCCGCCTAACTTATTATGTTGCGATGTAAGCAAAGTCATTATATGCTGGTAATCGGCGCCATTGCTTACATGGTTGTCCACAAAAACATCCGGATCAGTTAGATGAAATATTTCGGTGAAAGCCCTCGCATCCTTTGAGTCGCATTTGATAAAATCGCGGTTGAGGTCCAGGTTCTGGGAGTTACCTCTAAATCCTTTTTCCACCGGGCCATTTTGATCAATCCGATAATTAACGCTGCGGTTAAGACAACCACCGATGTTATAAACCGGGATGATTGCTAAAACAATATTGTCCGGAATTTTATATTTATTAGTTACGATGTCCCTCACCATAAGCATGCTTGCATCGATGCCATCTGGCTCACCCGGATGAATACCATTGTTGATGAGGATGATTCGTTTATTATTTTTCCGGATGTTGGTGAAGTTGTTATCACCGTTATTGGAAACAACAATAAGGTGGAGTGGAAAGCCGGCGTCCGTCATTCCCATGGTAAACAGTTTCACTTTACCCGATCTCTCATCCAGTCTTTTCCACCAATCGATTATTTCATTGTAAACAGGAGTTTCTTTACCACCGGATAATTCAAATTTTGTAGTGATGTTTTGAGAATACGATACAATTACGGGGAGTATAGAAGCCAGCAGCAATATTTTTCGCATAATACAATTTAAAGCGATAAATATAAAGCATTCTATGAGCCTACTTCTTCCGCTGCTACAAAAACAAAAAGGCATCCGCAACAGCGAATGCCTTTCAAACTATTTTGGGATAACTTACTTAGCCAATTTTTCAGCCGCTACTTTTTTAGCCAATTTGCTTTTAAGGTTAGCCGCTTTTTTCTTATGGATTACACCACGTTTTGCCAATTTATCAATCATACTGGCAACAGAAGGAAATTGTTCTCCTGCTTCTTTCCCACTGGCAGCTTTCAGATCGCGGATAGCATTACGGGTTGTTTTTCCGTAATATTTATTTCTTTCGCGGCGTTTAGCAGCCTGACGTACATCTTTCTTTGTTGCTTTGTGATTAGCCATTCCTATCAATTTTAAGGAGGGCAAAGGTAAGGCTGAGACTTTTATCAGCCAAATATTATAAGGTTTATTCTGAAAAAGCAGAAAGGAGATAAACAGACCCTGATTTGGCAAACAGTTGTTTGTGTCATGACGCTGAAAGTGGAGGGCATCGCAAACGGATTATCAGTTTTTTAAACGATATTTGTCAGCCCTTAAAATTCACTATCAAATCTGCCTCAGATGAAGGATTTTTCTTATATAACTAATTCATCCCCTGCGTTTATTGAAAATATGTATTTGGAGTTTGTAAAGAACCCCAATAGTGTCGATCCTGAAATGAAGAAATTTTTTGAGGGATTTGACTTTGCAGTGGATAGCGGTGCGGTGAAAACCAACGGTAATGGAGCTGCCGTGAAATCTTCTGATGTGGCTCCAGCGGAAGGATTGATCAGTAGTCTTGGCTGGAGAAAAGAGTTAGGAGCCTACCGGATGATCCTGGGTTACCGCAATAAAGGCCACCTGATAGCCAAAACAAATCCTATCCGGGCCCGCAAGGACCGTGACGCCAATCTCACCCTTGCCTTTTTTGGTTTGGAAGAGGCTGACTTGGACAAAACTTTCCAGGTGGGTGAGAGAATTGGGTTAGGCGCCACTTCGCTAAAGAATATCTGGGATCATTTAGAAAAAGTATATGCAGGACATGTCGGTATTGAATTTAAATATATCAGCAACCAGAAAAAAGTGAATTGGCTGGCTGAGGAAATGGAGCGGAAGTTTTCTGACCCCGTTCCGCTGGAAAAGAAAAAACGCATTCTGGAAAAGCTGAATCAGGGCGTGATGTTTGAAAAATTTTTGCATACCAAATATGTGGGGCAAAAAAGATTTTCATTGGAAGGAGGAGAGACTACCATTGCGGCTTTGGATGCTATTATCAATACAGCTGCGGATCATGATGTACAGGAAGTGGTAATCGGCATGGCACATCGCGGACGATTGAATATACTGGCAAATATCATGGGTAAGACCTATGAGCAGATCTTTAGCGAGTTTGAAGGCACAGCCAAGGTTGATCAAACCATGGGAAGCGGTGATGTGAAATACCATATGGGTTTTGGAAGTGAAGTAAAAACGGTGAACGACAAAACGATCCACCTGAAATTGATGCCGAATCCTTCGCACCTGGAAGCTGTAGACCCGGTAGTGATTGGTTTTGCAAGAGCCAAGGCTGATGTATTATATGAAAGTAATTATGATAAAATACTTCCTATCCTTATCCATGGTGATGCGTCCGTAGCAGGCCAGGGAATTGTATATGAAGTAACACAAATGAGTAACCTTGGGGGTTATTATGTGGGAGGAACGATCCATTTTGTAATTAACAACCAAATTGGATTTACAACTGACTTTGACGAAGCAAGAAGCTCTGATTATTGTACTTCATTGGCGGCAGCTATACAGGCTCCGGTCTTTCATGTGAACGGTGATGATCCCGAAGCTGTACTAAAGTGTGCTGAAATTGCGACACGTTATCGCCAGGAGTTTAATAGTGATGTCTTCATTGATATGGTGTGTTATCGTCGCCATGGTCACAACGAGGGGGATGATCCAAAATTTACACAACCGCATTTATATGCCCTGATCGATAAGCATGCTAATCCAAGAGAAGTGTATGTAAAATACTTATTGGATCATGGTGAGGCAGATGCCCAGGAATTGGCAAAGCAAATGGAGAAAAAATTCTGGGATGATTTGCAGGAACGTTTGGATGAAGTAAAACAAAAACCCTTGCCTTATCATTATCAACAGCCGGAGATCTGGTGGAAAAACCTGCGAAAAGCAACGGATCAGGATTTTGATAAGTCACCTGTGACCGCCATCAGTTCAGAGGTTTTTGATAAAGTGTTTGATGCCATGATGAAATGGCCTGATACATTTAAACCATTACGAAAAGTAGAAAAGATTATACAGGATAAAGTAAAATTGTTTGAAACAGAAGGGAAGCTTGATTGGGCTACTGGTGAATTGTTGGCATATGGAAGTTTGTTGGTAGATGAAAAAGACGTGAGAATGAGTGGCCAGGATATTCGCCGGGGTACATTTTCACATCGTCATGCGGTGCTTCGTGATGAAAATACGGATGAAGCCTACAACAGGTTGGACAGGATAGAAGGTGCAAAGGGAAAATACCGCATTTTCAATTCGCTATTGAGTGAATATGGGGTGTTGGGTTTTGAGTATGGCTATAGTCTTGCTAATCCAAATGCATTGGTTATTTGGGAAGCCCAGTTTGGTGATTTTGTCAATGGAGCTCAAACCATGATTGATCAGTTCATATCAGCGGGTGAGCAAAAATGGAACCGGATGAATGGCCTCACGATGTTGTTGCCGCACGGCTATGAAGGACAGGGTCCGGAGCATAGCAGTGCAAGACTGGAAAGATTTTTACAAGCCTGCGCAGAATTGAATATGGTGATCACCAATATCACGACAGCGGCTAATTTTTTCCATGCCTTAAGAAGACAACAGGCATGGCCTTTCCGTAAACCATTGATCAATTTCTCACCGAAGGCTAATCTTCGCCATCCCGGTAGCTACTCTGCCAAAGAAGAGTTTTTAAGCGGTAGTTTTAAAGAAGTGCTTGATGATCCTTTTGCTGATAGTAATGCAGTGAAGAAAGTATTATTCTGTTCAGGTAAAATTTATTTTGACCTGGCAGAGCGGCAACAAAAAGAAAATAAAAAAGACGTTGCTATTATCAGGGTAGAACAATTGTATCCATTGCCGGTAAAGCAATTAGAAGAGTTATATAAAAAATACAACCGTGCTACCTGGTTCTGGGTACAGGAAGAGCCACTGAATATGGGAGCTGCTTCATTCCTGCAAATGAACCTGAAGACGATCAACTATGGAGTGATCAGCCGTCAGCCAAGTGCATCAACGGCGACAGGATACGCCAAGGTGCACAAACAGGAGCAGGAAGAAATAATTGAAACTGCATTTTCTATATAACATGAATATAAAAAGATGTTTGATCATCACTAAAACCCAACCAAAACCCGAACTACAAAATAGAAACAAATAATATGATCGATATAAAAGTACCAACAGTAGGAGAGTCTATCAGTGAGGTCACCTTATTAAAATGGACCAAAAAAGACGGGGATTATGTTGATAGGGATGAAGTGATTGCAGAGCTCGAAAGTGAGAAAGCTACATTTGAAGTAAATGCAGAAAAAGCCGGTGTGTTGAAAACTGCCGCACACGAAGGTGATACGTTAAAAATTGGCGATCTGCTGGCGAGTATTGATGAAGCAGCAACGAAGCCGGAAGCGGGAAGTCAGAAGTCAGAAGTGAAAAGTGAGAAGCCTGAAGTATCTTCGAATGGAACTGGTGTAAAGAAGGAAACTGTCGCTCAGACGACGCTTCCACACCCCCCTTCAGGGGATGGGGGCTTAAAAGCTACGCCAGTCGCTTCCGCTATTATTGCTGATAAAAAAGTAGATCCAAAAACCGTTACTCCTTCTGGCTTCCAGGGAAAAATCCTGAAGGATGATGTATTAGCTGCCTTGAGTAGCCCCGGCAAGAAAGCATTTGCAGGTACTGAATTATATAGCCGGAATGTACGCACAGAAAAAATGAGCAATCTCCGTAAAACAATTTCAAGGAGATTGGTAGAAGCAAAAAACACAACGGCGATGCTTACCACTTTTAATGAAGTGGATATGAGCCGTATCATGGAGATTCGTACCAAATACAAGGACAAGTTTAAAGAGATACATGGAGTTGGTCTTGGCTTTATGAGCTTCTTTGCAAAGGCCTGTGCGGTGGCTTTGGCTGAGTGGCCTTCCGTGAATGCTTATATTGATGGCGACCAGTTAATTTATCATGACTATGCTGATATCAGTATTGCAGTAAGTACACCAAGAGGGTTGACGGTGCCGGTAATGCGAAATGTTGAAAGCATGAGCATGGCTGACGTAGAAAGGAAAGTAATTGAACTCGCCGGTAAAGCAAGAGATAGCAAATTGACAGCCGAAGAATTGACCGGAGGAACCTTCACTATCACCAATGGCGGTGTATTTGGTTCTTTGATGAGTACGCCTATTATTAACATCCCACAAAGTGCCATCCTGGGTATGCACAAGATCCAGGAGCGGCCGATGGCGATCAACGGCCAGGTGGTTATCAAACCGATGATGTATCTCGCATTAAGTTATGATCACCGAATTATCGATGGTCGTGAATCTGTAAGCTTCCTGGTGAGAGTAAAAGAATTGCTGGAGAATCCCGAACAGTTACTAGTCGGGAAAGACCCGGTGAAGACTTTGCTGGAAGTATAACAGCCATCGTCCCCAAAAAAATGCAGAAGCGATTGCGGTAAAACCACAATCGCTTTTTTAGTGTCATTGGCAACTGTTTTCGCTGAATATGTGCGTAGAAAGATTTCTGCATTTAAGAAAAAAATCGGAAATTTTCAATTGATTACGACTACATACAGGCAGTATTTGAAATCGCACAATCCATTCCTCAGCTTACCGGGATTTATCTTTTAGTTCTGCCGTTTCCTTAAAAAACAATTGGTTGGTTAACCTACTTTGTGAGAATGAGTAATTGTTTATTCACTAAAAAATTATTTCTTATGGAACTATTAGTGCATAACGACCTTAAGGTTAGAGAAATGTATGAAGCCTTTAACCGCGGCGACATTGAAGCCATTATTGCGAAAATGCACCCCAAGGTGGATTTTAAGGTGATGGGGGCGCCAGATATCCCGTATGCTGGCCAGTACAAAGGAACCAATGAAGTGCGGCGTTTTTTTTCTGAAATGGCCAAACACATTGAATATTCGGAAATGGAGCCCGATCATTTCTTTGAAAAATCATCCAATGGAAAAGATCTTGTAGTGGTTACCGGCAATGCTAAAGGAAGGGTATTGAAAACAGGAAAGACAACAGAATCTCCCTGGTGCATGATTTTTGAATTTGATGATGAAGGCAGGATTACCCGGTTCAGGGATATATATGATACCCTGAATGAGGCTAAGGCGTTTAAATAACCTTTTTACACAATCAGTCATGTAAAACAATGCTGAAAACGGTGTGCAGCAAGCACACCGTTTTTGCAATGGACGTTCGATCAGGAAAATGTTGTTGATTGTTAAGGGCTGGCACTTTTACCGATATCCGCCATCTGGCTCACCTGAACACCACTGTTGTATCGCTGAGAGCTCATGATGGAAGAAAGCCTTTGCCAACTATCTCAACTATATTTTAGCCGTCACAAAAAGCATTGGTAAAAGATGGAAGTCGGTTAGCTTCCTGGTAAGAATAAAAGAATTGCAGGGGAATCCCGAACACTTATTGATAGGGAAAGATCCCGTTAAGACTTTTTAGAAGTGTAATTTTTTATATAAGAGAATTAGAAGTTTAAAAGCGGCTGTGGATTCACAGCCGCTTTTTTTTATGCCTTTAATCCATATTTGTCAACAATCGGTTGTCGCTGGTCTGGATACACGACAATGCCAAATTTTGTATTCAATGCCTCAATACGTTTGGCGATACCGGGATCGGCAGGAGTTAGTTTTTGCTCTACCATATCCCGCCTGATATTATTAAATAGCTCCTCCAAAAAATCTTCAAAATTTTGGTTGAAAAACATGTCGAAAAATATAAGCGGCTCATCATAGGCATTCCAAAATGTGTGTATAACATTACGTGGCCTGATATGCCAGCCACCGGTTTTTACTTCATGCACTTCATCACCCACCATGACAGATGCAATACCTTTTTGCACAAACATTATTTCATCCAACTCTTTATGAAGATGTGGTGAGGGGCCCATTTGTTTTGGCATCACCAGTACTTCGGCACAGGCAAACTGGTTGCTGGTTTGTGTTGATCTTACCCTGATACGCATATTCAAACCTCCGGGGAGCTTCGAGTGGCTTATCTTCCGGAGGTATATTTAATGGCTTGCAGGGGATGATGGTTTTTGTATTAGCTGTTGTTTGTGTTTTTGCTTCCGTTGAGCTGTCCTTGCAGGACGATAATCCCAATAAAGAAGTGCCCATTGTTACGGCCAGCATTTGTTGCAGAGCTTCCCTACGGTTAGTTGTGGTGATTGTATGGTTCATATATTGAAGTTTTTCAGCGAGAATTATTTTTCCAAATAATAGAATGAAAAAGGCCCGAAAATTTATACCTAAGCAAGACTATTTCCCGCATCTACCTGCTTTAGGACAATCTTTCCCCAATCACCGTATTGGAAAGCTGATCGTGAAAGAACTTTTTTGAATAAGAATAGGCGATGACCTGGGCGATGATATAAAGAATCAGTAAAATGCCATTGCCAAAACTTGTAAAGGCACTGATGATCCACTTGATGATATTTCGGACAAAGGCTTTTCCAAAACTTAAGGGATTGCCGGCATTATCAGTGATCTGGAGTTTCATTATTCGCTTGCCGGGAGTACCTCTCCACCGTGAAGATTCCATAAATGCGCAAATAACTATTTGGGCAAAAGCAATCAGAATATAATAGAAAACAATTTCCATCAGTTTATCCTGCTGAGCTCCATAACCCGTATCGTAATAGTAATAATCCGACTGCGCCATTGCACTATTCAAAACCAATAAGTAAAAAAGAATATACAACGGTATTCCAATTATCAATACGTCGAGCAAGGAGGCAGCAACTCTTTTCCAAAATACCTTCCATAAATAATTTTTTCTCCAATCGATTTCAAGGCTTGACTTGATCGGAGCAGTTTGCGCCTGTGATTTGACTTCTCCTGGTGATTGACCGAGGTTAAGTTCGTTGATGGCTTTGTAAATATCATCAACAACAGAAGTCAATGCATCATCTTCGCTGTTCCAAAATTGTTTATCATTCAGCGGATGCTGATTTTTGGGTAACAGGGGCAGATTGGCGAATGGAGTTGCTTTCCACATGCAATTCCTGGCGAGTATGGGCAACAGCGTTGTCTTTCGGCTGTTGTGATTGGCAATTACTTTTTTTAGCCGCTCGTAACATTCATCATTGTTCAATAGGTCGACGCTTACAAATACCAATACGATGTCGGAAGTAAATAATTGTTCTCTGTATTCATGAATATTTTCTCCGGCGCCTATTTTAAAGTCGCCTTTTATTGCTATCGGGATAGTGGTATTGAAACGAATGGTCGAAAGATGTTTATCAATAGACCGGCAGATATTCTCATCTTCCGGCGCTGATAAAAAATATACGTCAATATGGCTTTTACGTTGAGATGTCGGCTTTTCCTCTTTTATGGGTTGTGGTTCTGGCTGAGGGGGCAAAGGTTCCTTTGCAGATTCTGGAGGATGGGGTTTCGGCTGTTGCTGGCTTGTTGAAGCGGCCGCTATTGGCGGAGATATTTTTTTGGTAAGCTGAAAAATGTTTTCGCCGACTGTAATAAAATCTGATTCGCTGATAAACTCTTTGTCAATTTTTTTATTGTTGACAAAGGTGCCGGTTGCGGATCCAAGATCGGCGACTAAGAAGTTGTTATCTCCCACTTTCGATACCTGGCAGTGTCGCGGAGATACACCGGGATCAGTGAATACTACATCGTTTCCAGCATCGCTGCCCACAAATACAGTATACTTTTGATTGAGCAGTTCAAGAATGGTAGACATGATAAACCCTTTTTAAGTTTTAAAAAAATAGGGCCATTGATATACTACAATCAGGAGCTTTTTTGAATTATTTCTTAAGTATCAATGAATCGATCAGTACCCGGATACCCGAAGCGATATCGGTGAATGCATCGTCCTTATCAGTAAAATCGGTGACGGGCCGGGCTCCCCTTGGAAGGGCCTGGAGTTTTGCATAAGGCATATCTTTCCATTCGCATTTTCTCAGAATTACCGGCACCACTCTTGCAGTGCCTTGTTCATGCCTTTGCATTGCATGCGCCAATTCTTCTTTCCAGATATATTCTGAGTTATTAAAGTCTGCGCTGATAAGCAATAAGATTATGTCAGCGCTTTGCATTTCTTTTTTTATTCCGCTGTCCCATTCTTCTCCGGCTATAAGTTTGCGGTCATTCCAAACCTCAATTTTCCCTGATCGTTTTAACATTACCAAGTGCTTGTCCAAATCATTCTTCATTTTTTCATCTTCATGAGAATAGGAAATGAACAACCGGAGTTTGGCAGTGCTATCTACAGTCATACTTTAAATTACAAAATAAAGCATATATGAAATTCAATTTCCATGTGATTTTTTGTTGTTGCCTCGGATGGCTTGTGCCGAAAGTTTATGTTTTAAAAACTATTAAGCCGAAATTTGATCCTTTATGAACCGATATTTCTCTTATCTGAATAGCGCCGTAAAAATTATAAACCATTATAAAGGCGATGAACCGTTTTCTTCTTTTCTCAAAAAATACTTTTCATTGAATAAGAAGTATGGATCAAAGGACCGCAAGCAAATCGGTCATCTTTGCTATTGCTATTTTCGATTGGGAAAAGCGGGAACAGGGCTTTCAATGGAGGAAAGAATATTGACCGCCTTGTTTCTTTGCTCGGATGTTGCCAATGAATTTTTGCAACAGCTAAAACCCGGCTGGAATGAACAAATTAATGTAAGTATAGAAGAGAAGATTGCATTGCTAAATTCCCGTGATCCTGTCGAAGGGGTTTCAATAACTGACGTTTTCCCGTGGCGTGAAGAGTTAAGTACGGGCATTGTTTATGAAGAATTTTGTGCGTCATTTTTCAAACAACCGGATCTGTTTTTACGACTGAGGCCCGGCAAAGAAAAAAAGGTAATGGAAAAACTGGAGAGGGCAGGAATTAGTTTTAAACAAGTAAGTGATACCTCCCTCGTTTTATCCAACTCATCAAAGCTTGATGAAGTAATAGAATTGAATAAAGACGCCGTAGTGCAGGATTATAGTTCGCAAAGGGTAGGAGAGTTTTTAGAAATGGGTCAGACCGGGACGGTCAGACCCGGTTCACTCGAGGTGTGGGATTGTTGCGCAGCCAGTGGTGGTAAATCCATCATGGCAAAAGATATACTCGGTAATGTTGATCTTACTGTTTCTGATATCAGGGATTCAATTCTTCACAATCTTAAAAAAAGATTTATTGAAGCAGGTGTTCATCAGTACAAAAGTTTCAAGGCAGATCTTGCCAATAAAGACACTAATGCCCTCCCTTTAGGGAGCGGGGAGGGGTTTGATTTAATCATTTGCGATGCTCCTTGCACTGGTAGCGGCACCTGGAGCCGGACACCAGAGCAGCTATATTTCTTCGAAAAGGAAAAGATCAGTTACTATTCCGGATTGCAGAAAAGGATTGTATCAAATGCAATAAAGCAATTAACTCCTGACGGCTATTTTCTTTATATCACCTGTTCCGTATTTAAAAAGGAAAACGAAGAAGTGGTTGAGTTTATCAAGGATAATTTTTCGCTTGAGCTGGTCGAATCAAAAATCTTAGACGGATACAATATTAAGGCAGACACGATGTTTGCGGCCCTGTTAAAGATGCCGTCATAATTTTAGCAGGCTCACGATACCTATCTCTACATTGCCCTTGTTAACTTTTAGAAGGTATTTTCCTGCCGGCAGTTTTTGTACTGGCAAGTCAATGGATTTTCTTCCACTGTTTTTGGATGTCAGTTGTTGCATGACAAGGCTTCCTTTCATGTCATAGACCGAAATCAGGATGTTTTGAATAGCGTCATTTGTTTCAATCAATAGGGTGGCATTTCCTATGGCTGGATTAGGGGCTATGATCAGCGAACTGGTATTGTTTGTTTCGCAAGATGAAGAAACAATCAGGGATGCAGTGTCAATAATAACATCTGTATGGCCTGCTGCGCTTGTATCGATCACCTGCCGGATCCGAAAATAGAAAGTGCCGGCGGAAATATTCACCGGCACACTATACTGGTATTGATTCGACAGCAGGCTGCTACTGTTTTCTGCATTTATTTCAGCGAGTTTCGAAAAATCAGTATTAGCGGGCAGTTTTCTTTCGATAATATACTTCATGCCTGCCACATCTTTACTGGTCCAACTGATGGTTGCAGTGCAGTTGTTATTAATCATGACTGAAGAGGTAGCATATTCAGAGAGCAATGAAGAAAAAGCTTTTTTCATGTCCGGAATACCGTATCCAATTCTATTATCAGGGTTGGTGTAAATACTGCCAGCTTCTTTTAAAGCACGAATGATCCGCATATTATTAAATTCAGGGAACGCTTGCCACAAGCATGTCGCCAAGCCTGCTATATTTGGGCATGCAAAAGAAGTTCCACTCCCGGCGCCGATAGTATTATTTCCTAATTGTATCATCGCACCCAAACCCACTGATGCCAGATCTGGCTTTATTCTTCCATCGGCAGAAGGACCATAGCTTGAACTTGCTGCAACAACACCCGAGGCATTAACCGAGCCAACGGCCACAATGCTGTCACCATCTGCCGGTGTTGTGATCATTTGCCAGTAATCGTTGCCTGAGTTACCGGCCGCATTAAACATCATCAATCCTTTTTTTGCTGCCATGTCAGCAGCCCTTGCTGATAAAGTTTTATCACCATTCAAATCAGTATAGGAATAATCCGGAAAAGGATCATTAAAACCATAACCATAACCTAATGAGGAAGAAATGATGTCGGCGCCGATGCTATCGGCTCTCTCTGCTCCACATGCCCAAGTGAATTCTTCAAGCGGGTACTCTGAACTTACATCTTCTGTTCTGAACAAATGAAAATTAGCCTTGGGAGCTTTGCCAATAAATTGACCCGGAATGTTGGCAGCAATAGTGGAAAAACATTGCATGCCATGCGCATTGTCTTCAACAACATTGGCATTACCTGTTACAAAGTCCCAGGTGCTTAATATTTGGGCGTTGGCATTGACACTGTCAAATGCTTTTAGCGAGGTGTATTGGAAAAAACCTCCGTCCAGCATAGCTATTTGCAAGCCTTCGCCATGCAAACCGATATTGTGCAGGAATTCACCTTTGTGTAAATGTATTTCGTTATACGAATTAGCGCCATAATCATAGTAATCTGATGCGGCCTGTTTTGAGCGGGAAGCCGTGGGAGCTGATAACGAAATATTTTCCCTGAATTTATTTTCGGTGTTATCAATTGGCCGGGCGGCGACGGAAGACACATCTTCGACAAAGCTTAACGAGTTAATTGCCGCAATGGCATTTGCATCTGTCGTCCTGATTACGACAGCGTTTAACCATTTTGAAATATTTAGTATTTCAACGCCGTCAATATTTTTTATTTGTGAGATATAAGAAGAAGGAACTGGCAGATCGGTGCTGTCAATGGGAATGTTATAACGGGTTCTTCTTTCGACAGCTCTTTGCGATAAATAAGCGGAAGGGCTGCTTAACGAAAAATTGGTAGTGGCTTTATTTTTTAACTGTACAAGATAGCGGGTAGGTTGTGCTTCCGACTTAGCCAGGAAAAAAACGAAGAAAATAAAAAAAAGAAATGCCTTCATGTAAATGGCTTTGTCTTTTCAAAATTAAGCCATCAAAAAATTAATTGTGATCGATCATCCACATGGTTATACCAAAGCCACGGTAATAAGGGTCAGGACCGGATGTATTGGGTTCGTATTCGGCAATCATGTACTCACGGTAGACAAGTCCAATGTTTTTTGCATACTTTTCAACAGCTCTTATTCTACCGCCCGGACGTGCAGGAGCTGTAACAGGGAAATTTTCTCCTGAATTTTCTTCTTCTACAGTCCATACATCATTGTATTCATGACCGTCATAGGTGAAAGAAGATTCGAAGGAGTCATAATTATAGTCCCAGTTTTTCATGTATCCAAACAATGTAAAACTTTGTGATTCGTATGGGTCTAAATTTAAATAGCTATTTCCTTTCCAGTTGTATCCTTCTCTTAACGGGGCGTGTAGTTTTATAAAACGGAGATTGTCTTCTATTACTTCGATACGATCTTGTAATGGCGTTACAAAATAAGATCCGTTGTTGGTCCACTCGCCGGTGCCATCTGCATTTCTTAAAAAACGGTATATACGATACGAAGGTCTGCCTAAATTATCTGTAATGAGCGTATCTACCTGGTGTCTTACCTGGTAGCTGTGTGTTTCAAAATCTCGTCCAAAAAGTGTAAGCGATAAAGAGTCAATCCGGTAGGTTATATATTTCCCGGGTGCCAATGGGAGATAATCGGACAATGGCTCAAGCGGAAGCTCTTCTTTTTCGGAACAGGAGAAAAGGCATACAAAAACAAAAACTACAAGGCCTAATCGATATCTCATAAGTGGTTGCTGTTAAATAGGGAACAAGGCGATAAAAGCTAATGCGATAATTTTCAAAAACTTAAATGGAAATATTTGTTCTTAAAAACCGAAAGCAGCGCTTTTTGCACTGCTTTTAAACGTATTTCAACTTGTATTATTGCCTTATAAATCAGGAAAATGAGTGAGATTTCCGCGTTGAATGATACCGCCGCCGATCACATCATCACCTTCATAAAAAACAGCGCTTTGGCCCGGGGCAATACCTTTTACATTTTCATAAAATCGTACTGAAACAGCATTGCCGGTTTCGAGAGGATAGATATTGGACAAGGCGCCTTTGTCCTTGTACCTTATTTTGGTGACAGCTTCCATTCCGGGAGTTATACTGTCGTACTTGATCAGGTTTAATTTGGCAACCGTCATTTCATTTTGTTCAAGATCACTTTCATCTCCCAAAACAACTGTGTTGGTTTCAGGATCTATGCGGGTGACAAATACGGGTTTACCAAAAGCAATGTCCAAACCTTTACGTTGCCCGATTGTGTAAAAAGGATAGCCTTTATGCTGGCCTAAAATCTTTCCATCCTTGTCTACAAAATTTCCGCCGGCTACCCGCTCTTCCAGGCCATCAACACGACGTTTTAGAAAGCCGCGGTAGTCATTATCCGGAACAAAACAAATTTCATAGCTCTCACTTTTTTTTGCTAGTTCAGGGTAGCCATAGTCCAATGCCATTTGCCTGATCTCTGTTTTTTTATAGGGCGCTAAGGGCAATAAGGTTCTGCTGAGCAGGTCTTGTTGCAATCCCCATAAAACATAACTCTGATCTTTGGTATCATCAATGGCCTTGCTCACAACATATCTTCCATTTTCATGTTGGCGAATCTTAGCATAATGACCGGTTGCGATATAATCACAGCCCAAGGCGTCTGCTCTTTTCAACAAAGCCCGCCATTTGATATGCGTGTTGCAAAGTACGCAGGGATTGGGGGTGCGGCCGGCGAGATATTCGTCTACAAAATTTTCAATCACAAAACCGCCAAATTCTTCCCGGATGTCGAGTATATAGTGTGCAAACCCATGCTCCACGGCGGCTTGTCTTGCATCATTGAAGCTGTCCACATTGCAGCAGCCTGTTTCTTTCTTGCTACCACCGCTGGCGGCATAGTCCCATGTTTTCATGGTGATACCCACTACTTCATAGCCTTCATCATTGAGCATCAGGGCGGTAACGGTACTATCGATACCGCCGCTCATCGCTACCAGCACTTTCCCTTTACGGCTCATACTTTCAAAATTAGCTGGCAAATATACGATGAATAAGCATTTTGCTGAAATGCATTAAAGTGCTATAGCAGGTGGTGTACGGAAATGAAGTCTTGTGTTTTGGCGTTGTATTAATCAGGCCTTAAAGAATTCTTCCTTTACTTCCATTTCGCCGTCGATTATCCTGATTGTTTTATAAGAGAGTTTATCTTCTATTTTCACATCATAAATCGTCTTGCCATTTTCATTAAGCTCTGCTATCGAAAAAATGGCGTAATCGTAGTAACGGCTTTTGACCAGGCGACGAATATATTGAGGCAACTTGTCTTCGGTGTAATATCGGATCATGCATCTATAATCCCCGTTTTTATGAAAGTAGACACTTATCCTGATATCATTCACAGTGAAGTAAGCAGCAGCTCCACTCTGCGACTGGCGCCAGGTAACATCGGATATATCTCTATATCTTCTAATGAAATTTCGCACCGCTTTAATACAGATATCATTGCGAAAAATAAAACCCGCACTGCCGGATGAATTGAATTGCTTAGATGGAGGGATAAGTTTTTCAAGCGAAGTTTGCGCATTAAGTTTTGCGAAACCGGTGGTGCTTTGTGTATGGCTGGTATTGTTTATGCAGGTGAGCATGATACCTGCAAGACAGGGGAGGAGATAATTTTTCATAACAGTAAGTTTTGACAGAAAAAAGCTGTTGATTGTCAGAACTAAATGGCCTTAACCTATGGTAAAGTCAGTGGCATCTTCATCAGTGCGGCGTGCCGGCATCTAATCAAAGTGACGGAGCATGGTTGTGAGTGTTGTTCCAGGTAAGCGAGAAAAGGGTAAAGGGTTATTGTCGGACAGTTGGTTTAATTGATCATCATGCAATTTTCAAATTGGCGGATATCTAGCTGGCTGAAAAATTGCTCCTTTCGTAGTGCAGTACCTAAGTAGGATAATTTATAATATAAAGCTACAAGATTATCGATGATAAACAGAACTAAATTTACCTGCGGTATATTTTCTCATATCATCGGTTAACTTTCTTTCATAATTGGTCGTGATAACAGTAACAGCGAAAACATTTTCAAGCGGGAATTTGCACCGTGAAACTAATACCGACGAGATATTAAAGTAATACTATTGAAAACACATAATGTCTGTCGGCTCCGACGCTTTGGTCTGAGTCCGACATTTATCGTCGGACATTATACCAATGGTTTATGAGATGAGATTTATGTCCAAATGGTATAACAATTAAGCGACATGTCAAACAAAAGCCCCCCTGGAAAGGGAGGCCGGAGAACGAATACTTATTCTGCTCGGGACTCTTATTTCGTTTTTGCCATTCGCTGCGTTTCTTCTAATTCCATATCTTCTACTCTTGCCATGATTATGTCTTTTGCATCTTCCATGCTGATCACCCAAATATTCCTGGCGTCCTGGCTTACCTTGAGTACCCGGGTGATCTTTTGATCGTAGTATTTGGTCTTTACAAGATGCCTTACATCCTTAGGAAGAAAATCTTCTGTTCCATAAGTAATGTGGTAAACAAGCTGGCCATTTTTGGTAAACAGTGCCCGGTTTTCCTGGTCGTTCATGATGAATTTTACGAGGAATTTTTTATCAATTTCATACCATCTCAGGTTGGTAGCGCCAGCAAAAAACTGGTTAAATGCCTTGTTAATTTTAGCACTGACAACTGCGCTTGATGAACTGGCAGTGATGGTGATAGCTGGTAATTCTTTGATAGTTCCTTCCTGGGAAAAAGAGTTGAATACTGTAGCTATAGAGACCAGGCCGCTGCCGATTAGATTAAAGAATTGGTGTTTCATTTTTAGAGGTTTAATGTTTTAAAATTGGTTTGTTTAATCATGAATCAAAAATAGGTTACAGGCAAGCTGAAGGATAGGGAGAGATAGTAGTTAACGGTTGCCGGCAGTAATTGGTCGAAATAAGAGAGTGGGAAGGAAACCTGTTTTGATTTTTTTAAACTGGATTTGGCATAAAACAGAATGGTGTCCTTTTGTAAAAAGTGAGTGATACACGGAAACGTAATCTGGAACCGGCTTTGGCAGCACCAAAAATGTAAAAAGCAAGAGCAGCTTATTGTTTACGAGCAGATTTTACCAATCTTGTTGGTTACTCAGTTTGAGATCGGGCCCTGAGCAATGATCTTTTTTGTATTCGTTTTGTCGGGGCTAGAGTAAATGGCTTCTGTACAATTTACGAATAAGGATGAATAGTTAACGACTGGTAGCGGTAATTGGTCGGAATGGGAGGGTAAGAAGGGAACAATTTTTAAAAAAATGGCGGCGGAAAAAAAGAATTGGTAAGGATTTGCACAAAGGTTTAGAACCATTTCATCAATCCTTCCTTACGGCTACGGGATACGTTGACGATGCTACCTTCGCTCATAACAAGATAGCCACCTTCACCGCGGACATATTTAGTTACTTCATTCAGGTTGACCATATAAGAATGATGCACACGGATAAAAAAAATGAAATCCTGTAATTGTTCTTCCATTTCTTTTAACGTGCGGCAGGCGA
The DNA here is from genome assembly GCF_029360765.1 of Terrimonas pollutisoli. Taxonomy (GTDB): domain Bacteria; phylum Bacteroidota; class Bacteroidia; order Chitinophagales; family Chitinophagaceae; genus Terrimonas_B; species Terrimonas_B pollutisoli. The sequence continues at coordinate 45,280 of NZ_JARKNA010000003.1, forward strand.
TGATCTTGTTTTTATTTTTTAAGAAAAGATGGGTGTAGTTATCATTGGCTTCGCAATAGACCACCTGGTCGGCGGGTATTAGTTCAAATCCTTCAGAAGTAGGCACAGCAATTTTATTGAAGCCGCTGCTCTTGCCATGTATTTGTTTCAGCAGTATTTGAAATTGCTCTGCCATTGGCAAATGACGCTGCTCCTGTACTTTTTTTACAGCGCTGACTAGTTCATTGGGATCAATAGGCTTGAGTAAATAATCGAGTGCACTAAAGCGGATGGCTTTGATGGCATATTGATCATAGCTGGTAGTAAATATGACGGCAAAAGGAATCTCAGTAAACTGTTCCAGCATTTCAAACCCATTCATGGCCGGCATTTCAATATCCAAAAATACCAGGTCGGGTTTATGTTTTGCAATTGCTTCCAGACCTTTCTGCGCCGAACGGCATTGCTCCACAATTTGCACATCCCGGCAAAATTCTTTCAGCAGCATGGAAAGCGTATCAATGCAGTGTGCTTCATCATCTATAATGATTGCCCTGATCATGCCACTGTTTTATAAAACGAAAGTAGATGATATATCATTTGTATAGTTTAAAAAGGTTCAGGATTGAAAAGGACGCCGGGGTCCCTGCCTCTGACATACCTTTGAACAGACCCCGGCGTGAGGTAAAGTGTGGAACCCTTCTTGTTGTTTGACACACGAATTTAGGCCCCGGCGAACCTTAGAACTGCAGATGGCCTCTATAGGGATAGTTTCCCGCTTCAATTTCGTCTTTAAAGTCAATTCGCCCGGTGACACCTTCGAAAACACCGGTGCCGCTACCCTCTACAATAGGATGTTGACAACGTCCCTTAATTTCGGCGCCTACATAGGAGCCGTTTTCGGCGCAACCCTCGTACTTCGCCTCGAATTTGTAAGTCGTCCAGAACTCGCCAGACGCTCCGTTGTATGTGCCAACAAAGTGTTCTCTCCCCACTTCCCGGTAGGTTCCGCTCGGCGAACATTCGAAGTCGTCGACGAATGTGTACAGACAACCTTCAATATCCCCGGTCATGCTGATGGCATAGGCGGCGCCTTGACCTGGGGAGTTACATTCATCAGTTGCGTCAAAAAAGGCGACCCCCGATATTTGCGTTGCTCCGGCGTCCCTGTTTAAAACAGATACCGGCTCGTCTGCAGGCAACTGCTTTGCCTCGGTGTTGTCCTTGCTGCAACCCAGGATAATGAACGCTAAACAAAAGCTTATATAAATAAAAATTCTGTTTTTCATAATAAACCTCCTGTTATTTAGTGAATGAATAAAAGACGGTTTCAGGAAAACAACTCGCAGGTACTAATGATGTTTTTACAGGTACTCTTTAGGGCAACGGAAGGAATTACAAGTAACTGATGAAATCCAAATAGCCGGGAATTTTCCTTTTTTCAAGTTTTTAAGTTGAAAAAGATTTGGTACGGACCAATCGGGATTTATCTTGCCTGACCTTCATTGCCGGTGGATGTAATTAAGCATATGTCACCGGCATTTTAATAATTACTTCTGTTCCTGCGGGGCTGCCATCAGCATGTACAAGGTCATTGATCGTTACGGGTGATTCGTTTCCATTCAGCTTGTGAAGCATAGTAATTCTGTCGGCTGTTATTTTTAATCCCATTGATTTGTGGCGGGTGGCTGATTTACTTTCCAATATTGCCGCTTGTTTTCTCCCTATGCCATCATCGGTTACTTTGAAAATTAAATGATCATCTTCCTGTGAAATGTCAATATCAAGTTGCCCCTTTTCTTCTTTATGCATTAATCCGTGCCAGATAGCATTTTCCACAAAGGGTTGAATTATTAATGGAGGTACTTTCAACACTTCAATATCCAAATCTTTTGGAACAGCGATTTTATAATCGAAATGATGCTCAAAGCGAAGAGCCTCCAGGTCAAGATATAATTCCAATGCTTCCAGTTCGCTTTCCAAGGTGATCAAAGAGGCTTGTGAATTTTGCAATATCATTCTAACCAGTTTTGAAAACTTGGTGAGGTATTCCGATGCCTGAGCTTTGTTGTTTTGCAGGATGAACCTGTTTATAGAATTAAGCGAATTAAATATAAAATGAGGATTCATTTGTGCCCGAAGGGCCTGCATTTCCAGTTCTGCTGTTTTTTGCCTCATCTCTGCTAATTGCGTTACTTTTTCTGACCGCTCTACTTGAAGTTTGAATTTCTGATGAAGACGCCAGCGAATAATTCCATAAAATGCAACAACTATTAATAAACCAGCAATTATCCTGAACCACCAGGTTTTCCACCAGGGAGGGAGAATGGTAAATGTATAGGCTAACTCTTTGCTCCAGAATCCTTCACTATTAACCGCTTTGGCTTTAAACGTGTATGTGCCGTTCGGCAGATTGCTGTACGTTGCCTCCGGCTTGTTTGTAATTGAACTCCAGTTTGCATCAAGACCTTCAAGGAAATATTTGTATCGTACTTGTTTGGGCCGGTTTGTTGTGATACCAATAAATTGAAAAGTGATATAATTATTGTTATGGGCTAATTGTAAATTCTCAGGCTGATTGTACCAGGATGTAAGACCGCTAAAATTAAAATTCTTCACCCTTGAACCATTACTCAAAATGAGGGTACTGTCTTTCTTCTTTTTCACATCAAGCCAGTTAATGTTTTCATCAAACAGGGCCACACCGCTTAGTTGTATAGTGGGAGGAATTGTGTCCGGGATATCTCCTTCGGGATGATAGCAGGTAAGACGATTGCCAGCCCCCGCCCAGATGTTTCCATCGCGGCCCAGGATCATAGAGTTAAGATGACTCCCAACGCCTAAAAAACCATCCTCATATAACCAGGTAGTGAATAAAGAGATTTGCGTATGATCGGGGTTTGGCTTTTCTCTTGTATTATTTGCAGGTGATTTCATCTTACACAATCCATTATTGGTGAGGATCCAGAGATTCCCTTCTTTATCTTCCACAATACTGCTCACACTATTACTGCTTAATCCCTGGTCAGTAGTGTACCGTGTAAAGAATTTGCGATCAAATTTTATGACGCCTTCGGCATTAATTCCAAACCACAGGTTATTGTTTTTATCTGCAAGGATGCTATAGACACGTGAAACACTTGTACCATGGTTAATATTATAATGAGTAAAGGAATATCGTCCCGTTTCTGCAGCAGATAAGTCCAGTTTATTCACCACTCCATCATACTCAGTACCCAACCAAAGATTACCATTTCTATCTTCACAAATACTGTTAATACTTTCCCAGCTAAGGCCCTGGGCAGTTCCAAAATGCGTAAAGTTTTTTCCATCATATTTATACAGACCTTTAAAAGTGCCGAACCAAATATTTCCTTTTTTATCTTCCAGTATGCACCACACGGCGGCTTGGACAGTTTCAAATTGCGAAAAGGAGTTTCCATCATATTTATTAATTCCACCCCCCTTAGTACCAACCCAAAGGTTGCCTTTGCTATCGTTCAGCAAACACATCACCTGATTACTGCTTAAACCCTGGTCAATAGTATAACGTGCTACTGACTTTCCATCAAACCTGTTGAGGCCACCTCCATTCATACCCGCCCAAAGATTACCCGTCTCATCTTCTTCAATACAATTGTAACTGCCTTCACTAAAACCCAGGCTTGAATTTAAATGTGTAAAGGTTTTTCCATGATATCTGCAAAGTCCATCATCAGTGCCAAGCCAAAGATTTCCATTTTTATCTTCCCGGATGCTGTGAACCCTATTATTGCTCAGTCCCTGCTCAAAACTAAAGTGTGTAAAGGATTCGCCATTATACTTAAAAACACCTTCACCATACAAGGTGAACCAAAGATCTCCCGATTTGTCCTCTAAAATCTTATTAACTCCGTGAGCACTACCAGGCAAACCTTGTTCAATCGCATAATGTTCAAAAACCCTTCCGTCATACTTATTAACGCCACCTCCAAAGGTGCTAATCCAAAAATTTCCCTTGCGGTCTTCCAATATGCACATGATATCCGCATTACTCAGTCCCTGGTCAGTAGTATAATTCGAAAAAGATTTTCTATCGTATCTGCTTAACCCGCTATGGGTACCAAACCAAAGATTGCCTAAGCTGTCTTCTACTATACTGCGTACTTCATTGCCGGATAGTCCTTGTTTGGTTGTATAGTGGGTAAATGTTTTACCATCGTATTCATTGGCCCCGCCGTTTCTCGTACCGAACCAGAGATTTCCTTTTTTGTCTTCCAATATACTTATGACACAGCTATCACTAAGTCCCTGCGTGTTTTTGTAGCTTGTAAAAGATTTCCCGTCGAATTTGGTTAGACCTCCGCCGTCAAAACCACCAAACCAAATATTTCCCTTGCTGTCTTCCAGTATGCTCCAGATATTATCACTGCACAATCCCTGGGCGGCGGTATAATTAGTAAATGATCTTCCGTCGTATTTAGATACACCACCTTCATAGCAGGCAATCCACAAATTACCCGCCTTATCCTGGATGATGGGAAATATCCAATTGCTTTTAAGCCCCTGCTCTACTTTCAATATACTGAAGCTGGCAGGGTTATTTTCTCTTGTTTGAGGGACTCCTGCAATCGTTACTTTGGGAATGCCTGCTTTAAAAGGGCTGTCAATAGCAGGTACAATCGTTGGCAATGCAAAACCAGCCTGGCCCGGAGTGCATATTTTTGGCGCACCTGCCGCTACAATTCGTGGTTTACCTACGGGAGATATGTTTGAATTAATATTTGTCAATTTTGGTTTACTAACCGCTTTGCTTTTTATTTCTTTCGCAGGAGTAATTTCAGGTGGGGCCATTTTATCCTGAGATACAACGTATCCTTTGGCTTCAACAACCTCAGGCGGAATGAAATCAAAACTGCTTTGATGTTTCTTCTGCCTGCCGCATGCGCATAGCAGAAGGGAAAAGAAAAGAGGCAAAAAAAATATTTTATTTATCATTGAAACAAAATAATATCAGTTTATAAATTATTGATGCTTATTACATATCCTCATACATCAAAGGCATTTTAATAATCACTTCCGTACCATCTGCGCTGCCATCGGCCAGTACCAGGTCAGTTATTTTGATAGATGTATCCAATTGTTTTTTATGCTGCAGCATCTCTATCCGGCTGGCCGTTATCTGCATTCCTATGGATTTATGGATGGATGCAGATTTACTTTTCAATTCCGCAGCTTTTTTTCTGCCAATACCATCATCCGTGATCCGGCAACACAATGAATCTTCTTCCTGAAACAATTTAATTTCCAAATGCCCTTTTTCTTCTTTATTCATCAGCCCATGCCAGATGGCATTTTCAGCATAAGGCTGAATGATCAGCGGAGGAATTTTAATGATGTCAGTATCAAGCTCATCTTCGATAGTGATCTTAAATTCAAAATGATAATCAAATCGTAGTGCTTCCAGTTCCAGATACAATTGCAGTGATTCCAATTCGCTTTCCAAAGAAATCAATGCTTGCTGTGAATTTTGCAAAATCAATCTTACTAATCTTGAAAATTTGGTAAGATATTCCGATGCCCGTGCTTTATTGTTTTGAAGGATGAAACGATTGATTGAATTAAGTGAATTAAAAATAAAATGTGGATTCATTTGGGCACGAAGGGCCTGCATTTCTAATTCAGTCTTTTGTTGTTGGAGTTCTGCTACTTGTTTTTCTTTTTCGCTTTGTTGCAAACGCTGCTTGAATTTTTGATGTATGCGCCAGCGAATTAAGCCATAGTATGAAGCAACCAGGCAAAGGGTGGCAACTACTCTAAATAACCAGGTATTCCACCATGGAGGTTTAATTATAATGGTAATCGAAGTGCCGTTTTCATTCCAAACGCCATCATTGTTGGTTCCTTTTACTCTAAAGGTATAGGTACCCGGGTCAATATTGGTATAGGCTGCGTAACGTCTCGATCCGCTATATATCCAATCTTTATCAACCCCTTCCAGTTTATACGCATATTGGTTTTTGGATGGATTGTAATAGCTTAAAGAGGAGAATTCAAAAGAGAAATAATTTTGATTGTGCTTCAAAACAATTTCTGTTAATTCGATAGCACCTTTTACCAGCGTATCGAAAAGTTTAAATTGGGTAATAACGATAGGTGCTACATAACTATTCGCTTTAATCTGGAGGGGATCGAAAAAATTAAATCCATTGTTACCGCCGAAATATAAGGTACCGTCGCTGGCTTTAAAGCAAGCACCCTTACTCATAGTCGTTTTATCAACCGCGACAAAAACGTTGCTTTGCAAGCCATCTTTGTAGTCATAATTGGTAAAAATTTTTGTACCAGGATCAAATCGTGAAAGACCATTAGAAGTACCTACCCAAAGCTGGCCTTTGTTGTCTGTTAAAATGGAATACACATTATTAGCAGGAAGCCCGTGTTTTTCGGTGAAGGTTGTAAATTTTTCTTTTTGATAATCGAAATAACACAAGCCTCCCGATAAAGTTCCGAGCCAAAGATTTCCTTTTGAATCTTCGAAAATAGTCTTCACAACATTTTGACTGATGCTGGTAGAATCCCCCGGAATATATCTATAATGCTCGAAGCGGCCGGTTCGCTTATTAAATCTATCCGTTGCCTTGCTGCCGTTGCCAACCCATATATTATCCCTTGAATCGGCACAAACAGTTATAGCCGCTCCATCACTAATACCATTTGTTGTATTTGCAGGATCATAATAATGATGCAGAAACTCACCTTTTTTTTCATCAAAACGCTTAAGGCCGTTCGCTGTTCCTAACCAAAGGAACCCCTCCCGGTCTTCAGCAATAGAAAAAATAAATCGGGTGTGCTCGTCTTTGGTGTTATAGTGAATGAATTTGCCGGTTTGTTTATTTAATTGAGATAACACATCTCCATTGCATACCCAAAGATGTCCATGCCTGTCTTCAAATAGGGCCGTAATGCTATCAGACTTCAATGTTGTTTTAGGGCTGGCGGGGTTACGCCTGAAATGAGCAAATCGATTGGTTTTTCTATCCCAACGATTCAATCCTCCACCATAAGTGGCTATCCAAATAATCCCGGATGAATCTTCTATTATTGAGGTAACTGCATTATTACTTAAAGAGTTTAAATTGTTTGGATCCCGACGTATGAGCCCGAAAGGTTTAGGATTCAGGTTTGCTTTACTAAGTTTTCCTCCCCATGAACCAGCATATAAAATTCCTGCGCTGTCAATATGTAATGAAATAACAATATCAGAACTTAAGCTATGGCTATCGTTTGAATCATGCAAATAAGTTGTAAAAACACTGCGGTCACTGCTAAGCCTATTTAGCCCTTTATCTGTAGCAATCCATAAATTTCCCTCCTGGTCTTCTTTTATCAGATTGGCCATCTTGTTATGAATATTTTTCAAATCATGCAGGTAACGTTTAAATAAACCTGTCTTTTTGTCGAAACTATTTAAACCCTTATCAGTTGCAAGCCACATTATACCCTCATGGTCTTCGAAAATGGATCTTACATGATTACTGCTTAAGCTATTCGGATTACTTGGGTCATATTGGTAATGAGTGAAACTTACTCCGGAAAGTTTGCCAGCTTTTTTAGCAGTTAAATTTATTCTGTGCAGCCCTGTTGGATTGCCTACCCATAATGTACCAGCCTTGTCTTTATAAATACAGTTCACCCAAAGTATTTCAAAACGCTCATCCACAAAAATTCCCTTTTGCCTATCTAAGCGGCACAAGCCACCCATAAAACTTCCGGCCCATATCATTCCATCGCGGTCTTCGTTAACCGCAGAAATATTTGGGTCAGAAAATTTTGCATTTGGGTCAGGTTTAAAACGAGTAAATTTTTCAGTAGATCTGTCAAACCTGCACAGGCCTTCATACGTGCCAACCCATATAAAACCATATTTATCTTCCCAGATAGTGTATATAGTATTTTGAGAAAGGGAACTGGAATCAAACGGATCAAACTGGTATTTCGTAAAAGAATACCCATCATACTTATTTAAACCATCCATTGTACCGAACCAGATGTATCCTTTGCTGTCCTGCAAAATGGCCGATACATTGTTATTTGAAAGACCTTCTTCAATACCTACATGTTCAAAACGTAAACTTTCGTTTTGGGCATTGCTACTTTGTTTAAAACTAAAAAGTATAAACAGGCAAAATATCCCAGACTTATAAAAAAAAATCATTGCTTGTCATTTAAATCAATCTACAATTTCAATATTACTTCGATTTAAACACCAGGTATTGAAATAACAAATCCGGTATCTAAAATTCAGACACCTGTTCTAATATCCATCATTTTGTACCAGGTTATGATTAACCGCTAATTGTTCATAGGGAATTGGGAACAATAAATATTTCGTTTCGCTCGGATCCTCTTTTTCCTGGAAGGACTTAAGATATTTACCGAAGCGAATCATGTCCTGCCTTCGCCAGTTCTCCCACCACAGTTCCATTCCGCGTTCATCAAATAAAACATCGAGGTTTATCGAAGAAAGAGCAGTGGCGTTTCTTGACGGATGTGTACGGATCGTATTTACAATAGCACGTGCAGCATCAGCATCGCCCGGCCTTGCTCTCAATATGGCTTCAGCTTTCATCAACAATACGTCGGGAAAACGGAAATAAACAAATTCATTCCTCGCGGGGCTGCCCCAAAAAAAGAAATTCAAATAGTCCGGTGCGTACTTTATTGGCCTGATGCCCGGCATATCCAGGTTTGGTCCCGGCTCAATATTTTTTACCTCGGGAGTAAAAATAACCGGAAGAGTCCCGTCAGAAAGTGAATCACCTGTGAAGAGATCGTATTGTTGGCCTATCAGAAATCCAACATTAACTCTGTTACCGGGATTACCAGGAGAGCCAGGATATGTATAAACAGCTTCTCTTCTTTTATCGGTGGACTCAAATTTGTTATAAAACTTGGATAAGGTGGTATAGCCATTAAAACCACCCTGTGTATAATGGAGGGCATTATGCCATGCAAATTGCAGCTTATAGCCACCATCGGCATTACTTAATTGTGTAAAAATATTTTCATGGATCTTCATACCATTAACGGGAGAAAAATTATCAAAGTAATTATCACTGAAAGAAAATTTACCGCTGTTGATTATTTCATCTGCGAGGCTTATCACTTTGTTCATATCTGCTGGCTCAAATGAAGGATTGGCCCTGTTTTTATAGACAGCTTTGTTAAGATAACATTTCATCAACAGCACTTTTGCGGCATATTTATTTGCTTTACCTGCGGGCGGAAAATCCGGCAGATCGGACTGTACATCATTTATTTCACTGATAATATAGGTAAGCGCATCTAGCCCAATACGAACCTTAGCTGGCTGAATGACATTCTCTCCCGATTCCCGGTAAGGAACCTGGTCAAACAGATCCAACAGCCAGTACATGGCGAATGCCCGGAGAAATCTTGCTTCAGCCCTTTGCTGAGTAGTAGGATTATATTGAAGCATGTCTGTTGCAGCAAAAACAACTCCGCCCAGGCTTTTGAAACAATCACGTATTGAAGCATGACCTGGATCCCATTTATGCTGGTGCAGTGCACGCCACATTCCATTATCATCCCAATCGTTGCCACGTGTGGGTACTATTGCTTCATCTGTTGTAATATCGGATAACGCAAATATTTCAAAGTGACCGGTGAAGGTGGGTTCCAGTGATCCATATACACCGCGCAACAATTCAGCAGCAGAATTATTTGCCACCTGCCCGATGGTAAGATTCCCGCCAACTGTTTCATTTAGTTTTTTACAACTACATATGAATACAATTGAAATGAATATGATAAAAGCTGATCTCCCGGTTTTCATACATTTTATTCAACATGGTTATAAAGAAAAGTTTATTCCTAAAATGAATGATCTTGACGAAGGATAACGGGCAAAGTCAATACCAAAAGAGGGTATTCCATTAATCTTTCTATCTATGTTAACCTCAGGATCAAATCCTGAATATTTCGTTATCAGGAATAGGTTCTGCGCTGTTATGTACACGTTCGTTCTTTTAAAGGTTTTTGCCAGATCTCCTGCGTCGTAAGAAATCGTCAGGTTGCTCATTTTTAGATAACTGCCTTTTTCAATATATCTTGACGAAGGTGATTGTGACGGATTAGCAAAGTCTTCTTTTACAGGATCCTGGTATACTGATAGTGCGATATTTCCTCCCTTAATACCTCCGACATTCAGGAAGTTCATAAGAGTAGCATTGTAAATATCATGTCCAAAGCTTCCATTCATATTCGCTATTAGTGAAAACTTTTTATAACGAAAAGTTGAGCTGATGCCTAATAAGGTTTTAGGATTTGGATCTCCAACATAGTAAAAAGTATTACCATTATCCTCGTAAATCGAAAACCCTGTTGATTTATCAAGTCCTAAAAAATTTCTGGTATAAAAGGCGCCCATAGGAAGCCCGTTTTGTATTATTTCAACCGGGACACCCGAAACATCACCTGTGTATACTGAAGTGGGTAAACCGGAAACATTATTTTTAAGGAACGTTGCATTGACTGCTAAGTTCCATGTGAATTTTTCTTTCCTGATAACTGATGCATTTATCAAAACTTCAAATCCCTTATTTATTATTTCACCATCTAAATTGATCCACCTGACAGTAGAGCTTGGAGGTGCAGGCTGAATTGGAGGACTCGGAAATAATAAGTTGGTAGTTGTTTTGCTAAAATAATCCATTGTTCCCGTGATCCTGTTATTGAATATTGAAAAGTCAATACCAATATTATATTGTCTGTCCGATTGCCACTTCAGATCAGGATTGGGGTTATTTATTTGAATAATGTTCCCATTATTTTGAAAAGCATATAATGCCTGTGAAGAACCTGGCGGGAATTCCTGGTTGCCGGTTTTACCCCATCCACCCCTCATCTTAAGAGAATTGATCAGGTCAATTTTAAAAAACTTTTCTTTACTGATATTCCACGCAAAGGCAAAAGAGGGAAAATAACCGTACTTGTTGTTCGATCCAAATTTGCTGGAGCCATCTGCTCTGAATGTTGCCGTTAACAGGTATTTATCTTTATAATTAAATATGGTCCTTCCAAAAAATGATCTTAATTCAGATGATGGATCTATGAAAGAAGAAATGCTGCGACCATTTACATCGGAAAATTGAACATAATTAGTATAATCCAGCCCATAATTGCCAAATCCTGCAGGCTGAGCTCCATTACCGCTAAGACCAAATCCCTTATTTATAAATTTCATAAACTCATATCCAGCCACTGCATTTAAATGGAGGTCTTCAAAAATTTCTTTATTAAAGTCCAGCGTGTTTGTGATTTGTTCAGTTGTAAGTTCGCTTTGCTTTATAGTTGCCAGACCTGTTCCCGGAAAAAAAGGATATACATTAAGTGCCTGGTTAACGGAAGACCGTGATATGCCGGAACTATAATTAATGCTAACGAGTAATTTATATTCAAGCCAATCTGAAAATTTATAATAGGGGGAGATACTTCCTAACAGAGTAGTAACTTTTAAATTGTCTCTTTCGAATTTTGACAAGACAAGGGGATTAACAGAACCTCCCGGCACTATTTTAACAGATCCGTCAGCATTTTTTAATGAATCTGTAGGATTCCATGTTAAGGCCTTTGCAATTATCCCGTCGTAACCAGTATTAAGATTAAGAGCTGAAACATTCTGAAAATATTGACTTGAGTTTAAATGAAAATCTAATCCTAACTTTTTACTGGTAAGTAATTTTAAATTTGTTGATATGTCTGCACTGTATTTTTTAAAACCTGTATTGATCACAATACCATCCTGGTTTAAAAACCCTACCGAAAAACGATATTTTCCATTTTCATTTCCGCCACTGCCGGCAATAGAATAATTTTGTTGCAGGCCATTTCGCAAAATCTCATCCATGGCATCCACGTCTGCACCTTTGTTAAAAGAAGGGTCAACCCCATAATAAATAATAGCATCCCTGTATTCCGCAGCATTTAATACACGTATTTTTTTCAAAACGGATGAAACCCCTGCCGAAATAGCAACATCAAGTTTTGTTGAACCAGTTTGACCTTTTTTAGTATTTATTATTATTACACCATATGCAGCCCTCGACCCATATATCGCTGTTGCGGACGCATCCTTTAAAACGTCAATGGACGCTATGTCTGAAGGATTAAGAAAATTCAGCGGATTGTTACCGGCTTGTAAGGATCTTCCATCTAAAGGAACACCATCTACTACATATAAAGGCTGACCAGTACCGGAGAGTGCGGAGTTACCCCTGATCTTAACTGTGATGGCCCCACCAGGTTGCCCATTATTGTTTATTATTTGAACACCTGATACTTTGCCCTGTATCAATTGATCGGGAGAGGTAAAAATTCCGTTATTGAAATTCTTATCTGATACGGAGGCTACGGCTCCTGTCAGGTCTTTTTTCTTTGCTGTGCCATAACCAATCACCACCACTTCCTCCATATTATTGACAGCAAACGACAGCATGATAATAATAAATGCGTCACTTTTAACAGGTACGGATTTTCCTATTAATCCAACGGATGAAACAAGTAAAATATCCCCAGCCCCGGCTGCTATTGAAAACCTTCCATCTGCAGCGCTGAGAGTACCAACATTAGAACCTTTTACAGCAATGGTAGCACCATCCACCGGCTGATGATCGGCATCTAATACAAGTCCCGATATTTTTTTCTGGCTGAAGGCAAAACCATAATTAAGCAGAAAGCTCAGCAATAAAAGAAACAATCCGGTAAAAGAAGGATGAAGTAGATTCTTTGCCATAGCGGTAAGTTTTAGCTTCAATTAATGCTACTTGTTTCCTTAATGTGATATGCGGTTTTATAATAGAATTGGATGATGATTTGATTAATACCATGTCTTACTATGCTTTATGCATACAACACAGGTATTTTAATTATTACTTCCGTTCCAGCAGCGCTGCCATCAGCATTTACAAGATCGTTGATGGTTACCGGAGATTCATTTCCATTCAGTCGTTGTAGCATGGCGATCCTGTCAGCGGTTATCTTTAATCCCATTGATTTGTGCCGGGTGGCAGATTTGCTGGCTAATTCGGCCGCATGTTTACGGCCAATGCCATCATCAGTTATTTTTACAAACAGGTAATCTCCTTCTTGTATCATCTCTATATCTAAATCTCCTTTTTCTTCTTTATGCATCAGTCCATGCCAGATAGCGTTTTCAGCATAAGGCTGAATGATCAGCGGCGGCACTTTTAATATTTCAACATCCATATCTTTTGGTACTGAAATTTTATAGGTAAAATGATGTTCAAAACGCAATGCTTCGAGATCGAGATATAATTTCAATGCTTCCAGTTCGCTTTCCAATGTGATCAAAGACACCTGTGAGTTCTGCAATATCATCCGCACCAGTTTTGAAAACTTGGTAAGGTATTCCGAAGCCTTTGCTTTGTTATTTTGAAGTATAAAACGATTGATAGAATTAAGCGAATTAAAAATAAAATGAGGGTTCATTTGTGCACGAAGGGCCTGCATTTCCAGTTCGGTGGCCTGTTGTTGAAGTTCTGCTTTAGTTCTATCTGCTTCTGATTTTTGTAAGTTTAATGCATTTTCAATTTGTTTTCTTTTAATAATCTCATTCCGTCGCTTTAATAAAATATTCCTGAACACAACGATGCTTAGTAAGGTAAAGCCAATCATACAGATGAAAAGAATTTGCTTTTGCTGCTGCTGAATTTTTTTTTCTTTACTTAACAATGTAATTTTTGATTCCTGTTGTTCATCTTCAATTTTCATTTCAGTAATACCCATGTTTCTTAATTGTACATCTCTTGCAAGGGAGTCTTTCATGGCAGTGTAAAGAAGAGAATATTTGTAGGCGCTATCTGTTTTGCCCTGCTGATCATATAGTTTCCAGTACAATTCATATCCATCTCGTATATATTGTCTTGCCCCGGTAGTTTGAGCCACCTTCAGCAATTGCTTCGCGTATTGAAAGCATTGCGTGGTTTTTTTTTGACCTTCATATATCCACGCAACATCATACAATACCCTCATTGTAAAAGGATTAGTAGGAAAAGAAAATTGCAGGGGATTTATAAAATATTCAAGTGCTTTATCATATTTTTTTTGGGCCAGATAAGTTTCTCCAATATTTATTTCAGGATCCGAAAGGAAAGTTTTCCTGATAACAGGATCTGCCAATATCCGTGTAATAAGATAATGGGCACGTTCATAATAGTACCTTGCAGAATCATAGTTATGCAGCAAAACGTACATATCGCCCATCCTGGAATTATAAATATCCGGGAGCTTATTTTCTTTAGCTCTTTGTGCGCTTAAACGGTAATAGACTAAAGCGGTTTTTTCATCACCTGCATCTTTATATAAATTGGCCATATAATAATTCCCCCACATGAATAGCGAGCGTCGTGAGCCATTCTCTACTAGTTTCCGGCTGATGTCCATGTCTTTTCGGAAGTATTCAAAAGCTTTTTCATAATAGCCCTGGGCCTCATAAGTCTTTCCAATTACCCTGTATGTATATGCCATGCGTTCTTCATCGTGTATACCCTTATAGTAAGGTAAAGTCTTTTCAAACAAAGTTCTTGCTTCATCAAATCTGAGTTGAAGTAAAAAATTATAACCAAGTATTCTGATAGCATTATTATATTCTTTTAAAGCATGAATTTCTTTATACAAATCAGGAACCTGCCTGAAATATTTTTCTGCGCCATGTATATCACTCCGTTCCTGTGTTATTTGCCCAAGATTCTGTAAGCTCTCCGCGATGCCTTTCGTGAAATTTAGTTTAACAGCCAACTCATAAGCTTCCTTTGCATAGTTCCATGCGGTATCTGTATTGAATATCAAATACTCAGGGCTTGACCTGTTCAGGCAATTTACCCTTACAGTATCTTTTGCAGTAAGTAATATTCTTTGTAAACTGTCAATCCTTGCTTTTTGCAACCTGTGTTGCTCATAAATCTGTTCTTCCTGTTGTCGTATTATTTCATTTTGTGCCGCGCAAAAAACAATCAATAGAATCTGCGCAGAAAAAGTTAATATGAATTTTAAGTGCCTCATTTTGGAAAGAACAATTAATTTGTAATGAGGGAGCAGACCTGGTTTGATATTCGGTTAGGGCAACCGATGTCAACCTTTGTAAGAAAGTACTATAAAGGTAGAGCCTGTCTGAATATTAAACCATTTTCTTTGGTTCCAAATTTCCATGAATACCGGTGATTTTTTGGCGGCGATGAGCAGTCTGCGGTTTAAAAGGGTAATGAGTTGCTTTGGACGGGTAATTTTCAGTTTGAGAAGCCTTGTTTGAGCTAAAGGCTGTAATTTCCCTGCTTATAATTATCTCTTTGAAGAAATTTTTAGCCTGTTTTTTCTTTTCATTGTCACTATTCTCATGCCCAGGATTTAAATTATTACCTGCCAGAGAGAGTGTTTCCTACAAGAGTAGTGAAAATATATTTTGTAACTTGTAGTTATGAATGAAGTAAGAGAACCCGAAGTTGCTTACGGTAAAAATAAATTTACTGTTGAAGAATACCTCCGGTTTGAGAGAGCAGCTTCAGAAAGACATGAATATTACCAGGGAGAAATTTTTCGCATGGCCTAACTGAAAATAAGAACTAGTTCTGATTTATCTTTTAACTGACACAGTGACCTTACATTCAGTGTCGCTCAGAAACGTATGGTACCTTTTCGAATCTCACCAAAGTCAGTATCACCCATCAAACACACCCCTAAATAAAAAACGATACCCGCAGGTATCGTTTCACTGGAAATTAAATATGTCTATTACAGAGAATATGCCTGCAGCATTGCATCCCTTCTCTCTAAAACAGAACTGCCATTACTCAAAAATTCATCTACTTTTCTTGCACATTCCCTCCCTTCGCTAATGGCCCATACAACGAGTGATTGACCACGGCGCACATCACCGGCTGCAAATATCTTGGATAAGTTTGTCTGGTAACTTTTTTCGGTTGCTTTCACATTGCCTCTTTCATCTTTTTCTATTTCCAACTGATCCAGCAAGCCGGCATGTTGTGGGTGCAAAAAGCCCATCGCCAGTAATGCTAATTCACAGGGAATTTCTCTTTCACTTCCCGGTCTTTCTTCGAATCGTGCCGGTCTGCCATCCTCTGATGCTTTCCACTCAAGGTCCACAATCTTCAATGCTTTCAGGTTGCCTTTTCCGTCGCCAATAAATTCTTTGGTAGCGATAGACCAGTTTCTTTCACAACCTTCTTCATGAGAAGAAGTAGTTTTTAACACCATCGGGTACGTGGGCCATGGCATCAGGTTCGTTCTTTCGGCTGGTGGTTTTGGCAACAATTCAAATTGCGTCACTGATTTAGCACCATGACGATTGGAAGTACCCACGCAGTCTGAGCCTGTATCACCGCCACCGATCACTACTACGTTTTTGCCTTCGGCTATAATATTTTCAGCAAGAATATTGCTTTCAATGTTTGCATTTGCAAAAGGATCCAGGCCTGCATTGCGTTTATTCTGTTGTTTAAGAAACTGCATCGCAAAATAAACTCCTTTCAGGTCACGACCTGGAATATCAAGATTTCTTGGAACAGTAGAGCCACAAGCCAACACGATGGCATTGTATTCACGCAGCAAATCATTGATGTTGACATTTACACCAACATTAGCTTTGCATTGAAAAGTTATTCCTTCTTCTTCGAGCAATTTTACTCTGCGGTCAACCACCCATTTTTCCAGTTTGAAATCAGGAATACCGTATTGCAATAAACCACCGGGCTTGTCATCTCTTTCAAACACCGTAACCGTATGACCAGCATAGTTCAATTGCGCCGCAGCAGCAAGACCTGCAGGACCTGAACCAATCACTGCTACTTTTTTACCGGAGCGAAGATTAGGTTTTTTAGGTTTTACAAAACCTTTTTCAAAGGCGATCTCGATGATATGCTTTTCTATTTCTTCAATCGCTACGGGTGGTTGATTGATGCCTAATACACAAGCCGACTCACAAGGCGCAGGGCAGATGCGTCCGGTAAACTCGGGAAAATTATTGGTTGATACCAGCACATCATAAGCCTCTTTCCAGTCCTGGCGATACACCGCATCATTGAATTCAGGTATTACATTTCCCAGCGGGCATCCGCTATGGCAAAAAGGAACCCCACAATTCATACAACGGGCGGCCTGCTGATTGAGCTTATCATCACTGAATTTTTCTACAAACTCATCATAATGCTGCAATCTCTCAGCTACTGGTTTTTTGCCCGGCAATTCTCTTGTAAATTCTTTGAATCCTGTTGGTTTGCCCATTTGAATTAGTTGTCTTTTATCTTTTTTATTTTTTTTGTTACCGGCTGAAGTGCTGCTATCATCGTCCCTTGTGTCACTCACTTCAGCGCCTGCCTGCCGACAGGCAGGTTCTGTTCACTACTCAACAATTACTTGGTAATCTCAACTCCCACTTTTTTCTGTTGCAACGCCTTCTTGTAATCGGTTGGGAATACTTTCACAAAATGTTGTAACTGGTTATCCAGGTCCTGCAAAATGAACTTTGCTACAGTACTTCCGGTATACTCCAGATGTCTTTGGATCATGGTGAACAGCTCATTTTTGTCCTCCAGTTCACAGGCATCAAGATCTACCATTTCTGTATTACAGTTCTCCCTGAATTTGCCATTGACATCATATACATAAGCAATACCGCCGCTCATACCTGCTGCAAAGTTTCTTCCCGTGTCACCCAATATCACCACTTTGCCACCGGTCATGTACTCACAACCGTGATCACCCACACCTTCCACTACTACATTGGCGCCTGAATTACGAACGCCGAAACGTTCACCTGCTTTACCACGAATAAAAGCTTCACCACCTGTTGCGCCGTAGAAGGCCACATTACCGATGATGCTATTTTCTTCAGGCGTAAAAGTTGCCTTTTTATCAGGGTAAATGATCAGTCTTGCACCGCTCAATCCTTTACCGAAATAATCGTTGGCATCACCTTCTATTTCAAGGGTGACACCCTTTGTATTGAATGCGCCAAAGCTTTGACCTGCTGTACCGGTAAATTTGAAATGAATGGTATCATCAGGTAAACCTGCCGCTTTGTACTTTTTAGTGATTTCATTCGAGAGAATGGTACCCGCTGTGCGGTCTGTATTGATGATGTTGAATTCAGCTTTTACTTTTTGTTGTGACTCCAGCGCAGGTTTTGCAGCTTCCAATAATTTCCAATCCAGCACATTTTCAATTCCGTGATCCTGTTCTTCCTGGCAATATAAGCCTGTATATGGTGAAGCAGGCTCCTTGTACAGGATCGGGGAGAGATCCAGTTTTTTATATTTCCAGTGTGCAATATTTTCTCTTGCCTCCAGGTTTTCAACCTGGCCCACCATTTCATTGATTGTTTTGTAGCCGAGGTCAGCCATGATTTCTCTCAGCTCCTGCACCATGAACTGGAAAAAATTCACTACATGTTCCGCAGCCCCATTAAAACGTTTCCTCAAATCTGGATCCTGTGTAGCAACACCAACAGGGCAGGTGTTTAAATGGCACTTGCGCATCAGAATGCAACCTTCAACTACCAGGGCAGCCGTTGCAATGCCCCATTCTTCAGCTCCAAGCAAAGTAGCAATGGCAATATCACGACCTGTTTTCATTTGGCCATCTGCCTGTACAACCACCCGGCTGCGCAGTTTATTTTTCACCAGTGTTTGGTGTGTTTCTGCCAGGCCTAGTTCCCATGGTAAACCGGCATGCCTGATCGATGATACCGGTGAGGCACCTGTACCACCATCATGACCAGCGATCAATACTACATCCGCTTTTGCTTTCGTAACACCAGCAGCGATTGTACCAACCCCGGCTTTACTTACCAGTTTTACACTGATTCTTGCCTTACGGTTGGCATTTTTCAAATCGAATATTAGCTGGGCTAAATCTTCGATGGAGTAGATATCGTGGTGTGGTGGTGGTGAGATCAAACCCACACCTGGAGTAGAGTGTCTTGTTTTACCAATCCACTCGTCTACTTTATGACCGGGTAACTGTCCCCCTTCGCCAGGTTTTGCACCCTGCGCCATTTTGATCTGTAACTCATCAGCTTCCGTCAGGTACAAACTGGTAACACCAAATCTTGCAGAAGCTACCTGTTTGATAGCACTGCGCATTGAATCACCATTGGGCAATGGATCATATCTTCTTTCGTCTTCACCTCCTTCACCCGTATTGCTTTTACCACCGAGACGGTTCATCGCAATAGCCAATGTGGTGTGTGCTTCCCAGGAAATAGAACCAAAGCTCATCGCCCCTGTAGCAAAACGTTTATAGATATTTTCCGCCGGTTCTACTTCATCAATGGAGATAGATGGCCGGCTCTTCTTGAATTGAAATAAGCTGCGAAGTGTACAGGCTTTTTCACCCTGCTCATTCACCAGCTTTGAATATTTTTTGAACGTACTATAATCATTCATCCTTGTTGCGTTCTGCAACAGGTGAATGGTTTGCGGGTTGAACAAATGGAACTCGCCTTTGCGTTTCCACTGGTAAACACCACCCACGGGTAAGCGGTCAACAGGGATATCTTTTTTGTTGAAGGCAAAGTAATGTTTTACCAATGCTTCTTTTGCGATTTCATCAAGCCCCATTCCCTCAATACGGGAGGTGGCACCCGTGAAATATTTATTAACGACTTCTTTATTCAGTCCGAGTATTTCAAATATCTGCGCACCCTGGTAAGACTGCAAAGTTGAAATACCCATCTTTGAAAACACTTTCAGCAAACCCTCATTCACCGCCTTGATATAATTTTTCTTCAGTTGATCTTCGTGTAAGGTGGTTTGCAGCTTGCCTGTCTCTTTCATATCACGAATAGAAGACAAAGCGAGGTAAGGGTTAATTGCAGTAGCGCCGAAGGCAATCAGGCAGGCGAAGTGATGTACTTCCCATGCATCACCTGCCTCTACAATGATGCCAACCTGTCCACGTAGTCCTTTACGGATGAGGTGATGGTGCACGGCAGCTACAGCCAAAAGAGAAGGAATAGGAGCATGGTCGGAGTCAACTGCCCGATCCTGTAATATCAATACCTTAAAGCCGTCTTCTACTGAATCAACTGCATAGCGGCAAATCCTGTCCAATGCAGCTTTCAGCGATCCGGGTTTACCATCGGCTTTGAAATAACATTGCAGGGTTTTGGCCTGGAAAAGTCCTGTGTCAATACTCCTGATCTTTTCCAAATCATGATTGTTGAGTATCGGTTGTTTCAAAGAAACACAATGGCAGGTCAATGGATCTTCAATCAACAAATTCCCATTGTTACCAACAAAACTCACCAGTGACATTACCAATCTTTCACGGATAGGATCGATAGGGGGATTGGTAACCTGCGCAAATAATTGTTTGAAATAACTGCTTAAATGCTGTGGCTGATCACTCAACACGGCCAAAGGTGTGTCTGTGCCCATAGAACCAATCGGCTCTTTGCCATCGACCGCCATTGGGGCAATGATGTTGTCAAGATCTTCGGTGGTGTAACCAAATGCCTTTTGATATTTAAACACATGCTCATGTTCAAGATGTGTAAAAGTGATCCTTGGCTCAGGCAACTCTTCCAACCTGATCTTATATTTATTCAACCATTCGCCATAAGGTTTTTGCGAACAGATTTGTTCTTTTAATTCTTTATCACTGATGATCTTTCCCTGTTCCATGTCAACCACGAACATCTTTCCAGGTTGCAACCTTCCTTTTTCAATGATAGTAGAAGGATCTACTGGCAGTGCACCTGATTCCGAAGCCATGATCACACGGTCATCTGTTGTTACACAATACCTGGAAGGACGCAAACCGTTTCTATCCAGCGTAGCACCAATTATTTTTCCATCGGTAAAGGAGATAGAAGCAGGTCCATCCCAAGGCTCCATCATTGCCGAATGGAATTCATAGAAAGCTTTTTTCACCGGGTCCATTTGCTCATTACCATCCCATGCCTCTGGTATCAGCATCATCATCACGTGGGGTAAAGAACGACCGGTAAGAGTCAGCAGTTCGATCATGTTATCGAGACAGGCAGAATCACTTTGTCCTTCTGTTACGATCGGCAGAAGCATCTCCATTTCTTCTTTGGTGAAGTAAGGAGAAGTAAATCCTTTTTCGCTTGTCTTCAGCCAGTTCAGATTTCCTTGTAAGGTGTTGATCTCACCGTTGTGTGCAATGTAGCGGAACGGTTGGGCCAGTTTCCACGAAGGAAAAGTGTTGGTCGCAAAACGGGAATGCACTAAACCGAATGCACTCACCATTCTTTTATTATTAAGATCGGTAAAATATTTTCTTACCTGGTTGCTGGTCAATTGCCCTTTGTAAACAATGGTTTTATAAGAAAGAGAAGCGATGTAAAAACCGATTTCATCTTTCTTTACCGTGTTTAAAATGGTATGGCTCGCCAGGTTGCGGAGAATATAAAGCTTGCGCTCAAAATCATCAGGGCTGGAAATATGATCAGGGCAGGCAACGAATACATGCTCCATCTCAGGTTCAACACTCAAGGCCGTAGGTCCGATGTCACTGGTATTAACAGGCACTTTGCGATAGGCCAAAATGTCAAGGCCGAGTATTTCAGCGGTGCGGTTGAAAATATCACGGCATTCTTCACGCAATCTTATTTCCTTCGGGAAAAAGATAACACCAACTCCATACTTTCCGTAAGAGGGGAGATGCACGCCCAACTTGATACATTCATCAAAGAAAAACTCGTGTGGCATTTGAATCATTATGCCTGCTCCATCACCACTGTTGGCATCACATCCACAGGCACCGCGGTGCTCCATGTTTTCCAATACGGTTAAAGCATCAGAAATGTTTTGATGTGATTTGTAACCTTTGATGTTTGCTACAAAACCGATACCGCATGCATCATGCTCATACGAAGGGTGATATAAACCAATGTTGCTTGCCATAGGCAAAGTAATAGTTTAGATAAATTATAAAAAAATATAGAAAAGGTTAAACGTATGGCAAGTAAGCCTGTAAATTACTGCTTTTTTTTCAAAGGATTGTTCATCTTAGCCACTTATTTTCCACAAGACTTGTAGGCTAATAAGTGTTCGCAGGATAGGTCTATGAATTCTTGTTTTCGATCATGTTTTCTGAGCTCCAAAGTTATACCAGGTAGCCAAAAAGTGTATCATCCTTATTGAGTTCGGTGTAATTAATATGATACTTTTTCATGTTTGTCAGTAAAATGTCATAATCTTCCCGGTTCTTCAACTCTATGCCGATCAATGCAGGACCGCTTTCTTTATTGGTCTTCTGCATATATTCAAACCGGGTGATGTCATCTGTTGGGCCCAAAACGTGGTTGACAAACTCTTTTAGTGCTCCCGGTCGCTGGGCAAAATTGATGAGGAAATAATGTTTTAACCCTTCATATTGCAAACTTCTTTCCTTGATTTCCGGCATGCGGTCGATATCATTGTTGCCGCCGCTGACGATGCAGACAATATTTTTTCCCTTGATTTCCTGCGCATAGTCGTCCAATGCCGCTATACTCAAAGCACCGGCAGGCTCCGCGACAATCGCATCTTCATTGTATAGTTTTAAGATGGTAGTGCAAACTTTTCCTTCCGGCACCAGGTGCATATCGTCCAGCACGTCTTTGCAAATGGAAAAAGTAAGATCACCGATCCGCTTCACGGCGGCTCCATCTACAAAACGATCAATACTGTCTAATGTAACGGGATAGCCATTTTTTAATGCTTCTGTCATGGAAGGCGCACCTTCCGGCTCCAGGCCAATGATCTTTGTTTTAGGAGAATACATTTTAAAGTAAGTGCCAACACCTGCACTAAGCCCGCCACCACCAACCGGCACAAACATATAATCCACATCAGAAAGATCTTCTAATATTTCAAGCGCCACCGTTCCCTGGCCTTCAATGATACGGGGATCATCGAAGGGGGGGATAAAAACCATTTGATTTTTTTCGGTGAATTTTTTGGCCGCGATAGCACAATCATCAAATGTGTCGCCGATCAATTTCACTTCGATATTATCCTCACCAAACATTTTGGTTTGATTCACTTTTTGCCTGGGAGTAATGACCGGCATGAAAACAACGCCTTTAACACCTAGTCTTTTACAACTATAAGCAAAACCCTGGGCATGATTGCCTGCACTGGCACACACCACGCCTTTTGCCAATTGTTCTTTTGGCAGGCTGCTCATCATATTGTAAGCGCCACGCAGTTTATAGGAGCGAACTACCTGCAGGTCTTCCCTTTTCAAATAAACATTACATTGGTATTTACGGGAAAGATGAATGTTTAACTGAAGCGGAGTTCTTGTTACAATATTTTTTAGCCGCCTGGCAGCATCATCAAACTTCAATGAATAGTTTGATGATGCTGTGTCAGCAGGAAATCCAGTTGTATTTGTTACCGGTTGTTTCACGTCTTTTACAATTAGCCGACCGATTCAGTTTTTTCCGCCTGGTGTCTGAATGTATCTTTTACAGACCCCGAAGCAGGCTCAACAACAACGGCGGGTTTTTGATTTTCTGGTCTCAGGCTTCTCACTGTTTTACCAGCTTGCCACAATTCACTTTCACGCAATTCTTTCAATTCTTCTTCGAGCTTTTCACGATAATCAACTTTACTGTTGCTATCGATCGAACGCTGTGATTCTTTACCGGAGGCTACGCTTTCATACAATTCTTTGAAAACAGGCGCTGTTGCGTCGCGGAATTTTTTCCACCAATCCAAAGCACCACGCTGTGCGGTAGTAGAGCAGTTGGCATACATCCAATCCATACCATTCTCTGCTACCAATGGCATCAGTGATTGTGTTAATTCTTCTACTGTTTCGTTGAAGGCTTCTGAAGGAGTATGGCCTTTGTCTCTTAATACCTGGTATTGCGCTGCAAATATCCCCTGGATAGCACCCATCAGCGTTCCTCTTTCGCCGGTCAGGTCTGAGTAAACTTCTTTTTTGAAATCTGTTTCAAACAGGTAACCACTGCCAACAGCGATACCCAATGCAATAACTCTTTCAAATGCTTTGCCTGTAGCATCCTGGAAAATAGCATAGGAGCTATTTAAACCACGGCCCTGCAAAAACATTCTGCGAAGAGATGTGCCTGATCCTTTAGGTGCTACAAGGAACACATCCACGTCCGCTGGCGGAACAATGCCTGTTTGCTCGTTGAATGTGATGCCAAAGCCATGAGAAAAATATAATGCCTTACCGGGAGTTAAATGTTTTTTTACTGTTGGCCACAGCGCAATCTGTGCAGCATCACTCAGCAGGTAGCAGATGATGGTACCGCGTTGCAATGCTTCTTCAATTTCAAACAAAGTTTCACCAGGCACAAATCCGTCACGAATAGCTTTATCCCATGTCTTTGAATCTTTACGCTGACCAACGATAACGTTGATGCCGTTATCTTTTTGATTCAACGCCTGGCCCGGACCTTGTACGCCGTAACCAATAACTGCTACTGTTTCATTTTTTAAAACTTCCTGTGCTTTTGACAGAGGAAATTCTTCTCTCGTTACCACATTTTCCAATGTGCCACCAAAATTTAGTTGTGCCATTTTTTATTGTTGTTTAAAAGTTTAAAATATTATTGAACCATTGATTTATGTAAGACGGCTCTTTTGAGAGCCAGGCAATAGCCAAAATGTAATTGATCATGACCTGCTGCATAATGCAGCGCTTCTTCGCAGCTTTCAATCTTTACTCCCATGGAAGTGGTAAAAGCCTGGTATTCTTCAAAGGTTCCCGCTTCCCAATCTTCCCGGAATTCATCTATCAGTTGAATCGCCTGCTGCTTAAAAAAATTGATCTCTTCCTGTCCGATGTATTCACCGGGTTTTGAACCACGCTGATATTTTTCTATATATTCTTTATCGATCTTCATTTGCTTTTCCGCTTTTGCATAACACAGGATCTGCTGCGAGACGACAATATGTGCAAAATTCCAGGCGATATTATTATTAAACCCTTCAGGTATTTCGTTGAGCTGATCGGTTGTTAAACTATCTACCAGGTTAATGAAAACCTGCCTGTTCTGTTTTGTTATGTTAAACTGGTTTGTCATAACAATTACATGCTAAACACTTTTTCATTATCACTAAGGAATTCATTTTCTATCAACTCTTCACTTGGATCTTTACGTTCAAAATCTTTTAATCGTTCATGGAAGCCAGCACTGTCTTTGATGATAGCAACTCTTGCACTGCGAACAAATTCGATCAGTCCGTACGGCTCCAATACTTTTACCAGCTTATCGATTTCTTCATGATGACCTGTTGTTTCAAATACGATATAATCTTTTCTTATAGCTACCGCCCTGGCACCAAACTCCCGTAACAGGCGTTCCACTTTTACTTTCTCTGCTATTTCATCGGTAGATACTTTATACAAAGCCATTTCCTGCCAAACGAGTTCGTTGTCGGTGTTATAAAAAGCCCGGAGAATATCCACTTGCTTTTCAATCTGGCGTACCAGTTTTTTTACCACATCTTCTGTTTCGTGGATCACAATGGTAAAGCGATGAATCCCCTCTATTTCGCTGGGAGAGGTATTAAGGCTTTCAATATTTATTTTTCTCCTGGAGAAAATGGTGGATACACGGCTTATAATGCCAATCTGGTTTTCGGTATAAACTGTTATTGTATATTCTAGCTTTAGCATGTTTTATAGTCTTTAATTTTTATCTCCGGCTTACCGGAAAAATCATCATTCATCAGGCAGATTAGAGATCGTCTTTTGATAAAACAATTTCCGCCACTCCACGTCCCTGCGGTACCATAGGGAATACATTATTTTCCTTGCCCACCATTATTTCCAGCAAATAACTACCGTCATTGTCCAGCATTTCTTTCAATGCACTTTTCACATCCTTTCTTTCATGTATCCTTTTGCCGGGAATATTAAACCCTTTGGCTACCTGTACAAAGTCAGGGCTGGTGATATCAACAAACGAATATCTTTTTTCATGAAACAATTGTTGCCATTGACGCACCATCCCCAGGAACTGGTTGTTCAGGATGAGTATTTTGACATTGGGTTTAAACTGCATGATGGTACCCAACTCTTGCAGTGTCATTTGAAAGCCACCATCGCCGATAATGGCAACCGTTGTCCTCGAAGTATCGCCGTAGGCGGCACCAATTGCTGCTGGTAATGCAAATCCCATTGTTCCCAACCCTCCACTGGTGATATTACTTTTTGTTTGATTAAACTTTGCATAGCGGCAGGCTACCATTTGGTGCTGACCGACATCTGTTACGATGATGGCATCACCTTTTGTTAATTCGTTTAATTCTTTTATTACTTCGCCCATCGTTAAGATTTCACCGGTTGGGTTCAACTCTTCACGAATTACTTTTTCTTCTTCTTGTTGCTGGTAATCCCTGAACTTTTGTATCCATTGCGGGTAAACTTTTTGTTCGATCAGCTCCGTGAGTAAAGGAAGAGTTTCTTTACAATCGCCCCACACCGGCACGGTAGCTTTTACATTTTTGTCTACTTCTGCCGGATCAATATCGAGGTGAACAACTTTTGCCTGTTTTGCATATTTATCCAGCCGGCCGGTAACCCGATCATCGAAACGCATGCCGATAGCGATCAATACATCACACTCATTGGTCAGCACATTCGGCCCGTAATTTCCGTGCATGCCCAACATACCGACGCCCAATGGGTGATCAGTTGGTATAGCACTCATACCCATGATGGTCCAGGCAGCAGGGATACCGGATTTTTCAATAAAAGCTTTGAATTCTTTTTCGGCTTTGCCAAGAATAACGCCCTGCCCGAAAATCACAAATGGTTTCTCTGCACTGTTAATCAGTTGTGCCGCTTCTTCAATGTATTCTTTGCGTACTATCGGCTTAGGCCTGTAGCTGCGTATATGATCGCATTTTTTATAACCACTGTATTCGAACAGTTGTAGTTGCGCATTTTTGGTGATGTCAATTAATACCGGGCCGGGTCTTCCGCTTTTCGCTATGTAAAATGCTTTCGCCAATACATGAGGTATCTCTGTAGCATCAGTGATCTGGTAGTTCCATTTGGTTACTGGTGTTGTAATATTAATCACATCGGTTTCCTGGAAAGCATCTGTGCCCAACAAATGTGCAAACACCTGGCCTGTGACGCAGACAACAGCCGTGGAGTCAATCATTGCATCGGCTAAGCCGGTAACAAGATTAGTAGCACCCGGTCCGCTTGTTGCGAATACAACTCCCACTTCACCAGATGTACGGGCATAACCCTGTGCCGCATGTATTGCACCCTGTTCATGACGGACGAGTATATGTTTAAGCTGGTCACTATAATCATACAGGGCATCATAGATAGGCATGATGGCCCCGCCAGGGTAACCAAAAATGGTATCAACACCTTCAGCAATAAAAGCTTCCAGCACAGCGACCGAACCGCTAATACCCCCAACCCCTGAAGGGGTGTTTTGAAGATTCTTTGCCTTTGGTGTTTCTTGTATTTTTCGCAATGTTTCCATACTATTTTTATTGATGTTGACTTTTTTCACCAGTGATTTTGGGATTTTTTAATTCCCCCTTCAGGGGTTAGGGGGTGTCTGTTACACAACCTTCGTCAGCCGGCTTTACAGATTTTGCATATTTATATAAAATGCCTTTTGTTGCTTTTAAAGCCGGTTGTTTCCAATTGGCTTTTCGTTTTGCGATCTCGTCGTCACTTACTTTTAAGCTGATCGTATTTTTCACTGCATCGATTTCGATGATATCATCATCATTCACCAATGCGATCAATCCACCATCGAATGCTTCGGGAGTAATATGACCTACTACGAAACCATGCGTGCCGCCGCTAAACCTGCCATCTGTTATCAATGCAACAGACTTTCCTAATCCTGCGCCGATAATAGCACCGGTTGGCTTCAGCATTTCAGGCATGCCGGGTGCCCCTTTCGGACCGATATAACGAATCACCACCACATCACCAGCTTTTACTTTGCCCGATGCTATGCCTTCGATAAAATCCTTTTCGCCATCGAATACCCTGGCTGTTCCTTCAAAACGTTCGCCTTCTTTGCCACTGATTTTCGCCACACTTCCCTTTTCAGCCAAATTGCCATACAGAATTTGCAGGTGTCCCGTTTTCTTCAGCGGCTGTTCAAGCGGGTAAATAATTTTCTGTGCGTTAAAATCCAGATCCGGCACACCTGCTAAATTTTCTGCTACTGTTTTACCAGTTACTGTCAAACAATCGCCATGGAGCAAGCCATTACTTAATAAATATTTCATCACGGCAGGAACACCGCCATGCTTGTGTAAATCTTCCATCAGGTATTTACCCGAAGGTTTAAAATCAGCCAACACCGGAATGCGGTCACTTATCTTTTGAAAATCATCCTGTGTTAAATTCAGGTCAACACTTTTTGCCATTGCAATCAGGTGCAACACTGCATTCGTACTTCCGCCCAATACCATGATCACAGTGATCGCATTTTCAAATGCTTTACGGGTCATGATATCTTTTGGCGTAATATTTTTTTCCAGCAAAATTTTTATCGCTTTGCCGACTGCTTCACATTCTTTTTGTTTGTCTTCACTCAAGGCCGGGTTGGACGATGAGTTGGGCAAACTCATTCCTAATGCTTCAATAGCAGAAGCCATTGTATTGGCGGTGTACATACCACCGCAAGCACCGGCGCCGGGGCAGGAGTGTTGTACTATTCCTTTAAAATCATTTTCGCTGAGGTTACCGGCTATCTTCT
Organism: Terrimonas pollutisoli; assembly: GCF_029360765.1. Classification (GTDB taxonomy): domain Bacteria; phylum Bacteroidota; class Bacteroidia; order Chitinophagales; family Chitinophagaceae; genus Terrimonas_B; species Terrimonas_B pollutisoli. Next base: position 74,030 of record NZ_JARKNA010000003.1, read on the forward strand.
GGCCTAATGCTTCAAAAGCACTTACAATATTCAGGTCTTCGCCTTTATAATGACCGGGAGCAATGGTGCCGCCATATAACATGATTGATGGCCTGTTTAATCTTCCCATAGCCATCACAGCACCGGGCATATTTTTATCACAGCCAGGTATGGCGATCAATGCATCATAATATTGAGCACCGGCATTGGTTTCAATACTATCAGCGATTACATCACGGCTAACTAAACTATACCGCATGCCGTCCGTTCCCATACTGATACCATCACTTACACCAATAGTATAAAATCGTAAGCCCAGTAAGCCATCTGTTGCGTTCACACTTTTGCGAACGCTTACAGCCAAATCATTCAGGTGCATGTTGCAGGGATTGCCATCCCAGCCCATACTTACGATTCCAACCTGTGCCTTATTAAAATCTTCTTCTTTAAATCCAATCGCATAATACATGGCCTGTGCCGCTGGTTGCGTAGGATCCTGTGTTAGTGTCTTACTGTATTTATTTAATTCACTCATGCCAATTCTTCTATTTTATTGTATTCTTTTTCTGTTACTCTATGTTTATATGCATCTTGTATAATCTTTCCGACAGACTGCGCCCATGGCAGTACAAACTTTACATCATCAATACTTTCCCAGCCTATGACTTCCGCTGCTGTACCACAGAAAAAAGCGGCATCAGCTTTTTTTAATTCATCCGTCGTAAATAATTTTTCTTCGACAGGTATATTTAATTCCTGGCACAGTTCAATGACAGTAGCTCTTGTAATGCCGGGTAAAATATTTCCTGTCGCCGGTGTGTATAGCTTGCCATCTTTTTCAAAAAACACGTTGGCGCCGGGGGCTTCTGCCACAAACCCGTTCATATCATTTAGCAACGCTTCATCATAGCCAGCGGCTTTTGCTTCCTGGCTGGCAAGAATAGAATTCACATAATGGCCCGATGCTTTCGCTTCTATTTTAAAACCTTTGGGGTTGGGACGTTCAAACGAAGATGTCATTACCCGGATCAGTTTTTCACCCAGGAAAGGTTCCATCTTCCAGGCTTCAATAACAATAAAGGATTCTTTGTTTTTATTAAAGCTCATATTGGCAGGAGCATATACTACCGGCCGGATATAAGCATCCTGCAGGTTGTTTTTTTGCAATACCTGGTACGTAGCATCAATTAGTTCAGTCGTATCAAACGGATAAGGCATATTTAAGGCGAGTGCTGATCTTTTCAAGCGTTCGTAATGTTCTACTTCTTTGAAGATCTTTGTTTCACCGCTCGCTACCCGATAAGAACGGATGCCTTCAAATACCGCATAACCATAATGCAATGATTGGCTATAGAAGTCGGTTTTTGCTTCCGCCGCTTTTACCAGCTCACCGTTGTGATAAATAATTGTATGCTCGTTGTAATACATATGCCCCTCCAAACCTCCCCGAAGGGGAGGCTTTTAAAATTTTTAAATTGTAATTCTCTTTCTTATTTCGGCGGCCTCGCAAGTCCTTCCCTTCGGGAAGGATTTAGGATGGGCCAAACAAGAAACCCGCCTTTTCGGAGGCGGGTTTCTAAGTATTTCGTTTTTGATATTTATACTAGTAATCCTCCTCCGTTAAGTGCAGGTATAATAACGACTACCACAATAATAATTGTGGTGATGTTTAGGCCATTATTTACTATGCTTTTTAACATGAAGGAGTTTGTATTGCGAATATACTCCCGCCAACTGTAAAAACAAAGAACTTTTTTGGCCCCCTTCCGACTTCCCCCGATAGGGGAAGCTATCAACACACAGCCCACGCTTTTCAAACTTACTTTTTACTTGCTCAATTCTCGCTATTCGGCGTTGTGCGTTACCTAAGTCTCCCCTTTGGGGAGATTTAGAGGGGCTTTATATAATTGTTGACTTACTCAACTCAATATTTTCTCTTTTTATCGATCCGGGAATTTTCCCCTGTACGTAATCACTGATCAATTCACCGATGGTGGATGTCAAATAAAAATTAACGGGGTCAATGTCCTTGGTCACAAAGCCATTTTGCAAAGTCCAGGTCACTGCCTCACGCACCAGGTCAGCTTCTTCCTTTAATTCAAAATGATCGAGCAACATGGCCGCCGAAAGAATTGAACCCAATGGATTGGCAATGTCTTTACCGGCTGCCTGTGGATAAGAGCCATGAATAGGCTCAAACAGCGCTGAGCCATTACCGATAGAAGCAGAGGGCAATAACCCCAACGATCCACTGATTACACTGGCTTCATCACTGATGATATCGCCAAACATATTTTCGGTCAACACTACATCAAATTGTTTGGGATTAATAATGATCTGCATAGCAGCATTGTCGACAAACATATATTCAACAGTGATATCCGGATAGGAAGTAGCCAATTCCTGGACCACTTTTCTCCAGAGCCGCGAGGTCTCTAACACGTTGGCTTTATCAACCAATAATAATTTCTTTCTTCTTTTTTGTGCATATTGAAAGGCAAGATGGGCTATGCGCTCAATTTCTTCGCGGCTATAAACACAATCATCGGACGCCTGTGTGCCTTCTGCATTCAATTCTTTTTTCCCAAAATAAATTCCGCCAGTCAATTCACGGAAAATGACAAAATCAACACCTTCAATATTTTTTGTTTTCAGTGGTGAAAGATGGTGCAAGGCAGGGTAGGTGTTAACCGGGCGGATATTGGCAAATAGTTGCAGTGACTTACGTAGCTTCAATAAACCTTGTTCCGGTCTTACTTTAGCGGTAGGATCGTTATCATATTTTGGATGCCCAATAGCTCCAAATAGAATGGCATCACTTTTTAAACATACTTCAATTGTTTCGTCTGGTAGGGGATTGCCTGTTTTGTCAATCGCATCGGCACCCATCAGGCAATGGGAATATGTAAATTGGTGATTAAAAGTTTCTGCGATGGCATTCAGCACACGAATCGACTGTTTGGTTACTTCCGGACCAATTCCATCTCCCTCTATGACTGCAATGTTTTTTTTCATGATCTGTGTGTTTATGTACGGACTATACAGTTATTGGTTGCGGTTTAATTAAACTAATTTGTTTGCCCTGTTGCAATTCCATTTTTTGCAGGATGCTGGCAGGTATTTCGTTGTCATAGTGACTTACGTAGATCAGGGTGGTAGCTGAGCAATTGCAGATAGAATCGATTAGTTGCAAAAAATGTTTGGTTTGATGATCATCTAATCCTTGGCACGGCTCATCCAAGACCAGCAGCGCAGGATTTTTTATCAATGCTCTTGCCAACAGTGCTTTGCGTTGCTGTCCGGTTGATAAAAGAAACAATGGCTTTTCCCGCTGATCCGTTAAATCAAAAAACTCAAGCCATTCATTTACCATTTGTTCCTGCTCGTTGCTTAACAAACGGAATAGCCCCATGGTATCAAAGAAACCGGATCCAATTACATTGTGCACCGAAGTGCCCATATCAAAAAACTTGTGCAGCTCTGGTGATACAAAACCTATTTTCTTTTTTATATCCCAAATGCTTTCACCGGTGCCACGACGTTTGTCAAACAGAAAGATTTCCTGCGAGTAGGCCTGGGGATTGTCAGCAGTGATCAAACTAAGCAATGTTGATTTGCCGGCACCATTATGACCTTTTACCAGCCAATGTTCTCCTTGCTTTACTTCCCAGTTTATGTTTTGTAAAATGATCTTGTCGCCATATTGAATGGTGACGTTTTTCATTTTTACAATATTGTCATATTTATCAATCCGGCCCGAGAACAAAGAAGCATTGATGTTGTTCTTGTCTTCCCTCGCATTCTCCGGGTGAAAGGCAACAAATGTTTTTCTTTCACCTGCCTGTACCAATTTTCCATTGAATAATTCAGCAATATGCGTTATGCAGGAGGGCAGCTCTCTTTCGTCGGTAACGAGGATAAGTGTAGTACCTTTTTTGGCAAGCTCATCTATAATGTGATGTAACTCTTTCCTGCTACTCACGTCTAAGCCGACAAATACATTATCCAGTATTAATACTTGTGGCTGTAGCACCAATGCTTTTATTAACTGTAGCTTTTTTTGCTCACCATTTGAAAGCTGGATCAACGGCGTTTGCCTCCGGTGTGATAGACTCAGTTGATTTAATAACAAGTCAACTTCACTGGATGCACCAATGGTTTTTTCCAGTTCCTGTTCCACTGTTAATGCATCTTCCGCATCACAGCTGTTGTAGCGTTGCTGGTAGTAGAAGTCAGAAACATTAGATAAGTTTTTCAACGTTTCCGACGATTCTAATAAAACAGTTGTTGGCTTCAGAAAAGAATGATGGGTATAGTTAATTTCAATGGAACCTTTTGTAAATAATTTTCCGGCTAAAGCTTTTGCCAGCGAGGATTTACCACTACCGCTTTCACCAATAACAGCCAAATGCTGGCCGGCTTCAATAGTAAAAGAAATATTGTCCAATACAGTTTTGCCAAACTGTTGTGCACTGATATTTTTTACTATGATAGAAGCTGATGACATTACAATGTTTCCTCGAATTGCTCGATATCTTTTTTTATACTTAATAAATAATCGATATCATTATATCCGTTTAACAAGCAGGTTTTTTTATAACTGTTGATATCGAAATGTTCCTGATCTCCTGTTTTATCGATCGTGATGGTTTGTTTTTCCAGGTCGATGGTCAGTGTAGCCTCACTATCCTGTTCAAATATTTTTTTCAGGAAAGCTTCAGAAACCGTGACCGGAAGCACACCGTTGTTGAGTGCATTATTTTTAAAAATGTCAGCAAAGAAGCTGGATACAACAGCCCTGAATCCATAATCTAAAATGGACCACGCAGCATGTTCCCGGGAAGAACCACAGCCAAAATTTTTACCCGCTACTAATATTTCACCTTTGTATTGCGACTGATTTAGAGCAAAATCTTTCTTTGGCTTTGTTTCATCGTCATTTTCATACCGCCAGTCACGAAAGAGATTTTTACCAAAACCTTCCTTGGTGGTTGCTTTCAGGAAGCGGGCAGGGATGATCTGGTCTGTATCGATGTTTTCGATATTGATCGGAACAAACCGGCTATTGATGGTTCTTAATGCTTTCATAAGCCCCTTCCCGACCTTCCCCGAAGGGGAAGGCCACCAATGCACAGCCCCCGCTTTCCGGAAAGTCTTTTTTTATTTTTTAATAATGTGATTTGCATGTTTCAACTTTTTGATCTTATCAGCAATTTTCAACTCTTCGGGTCTGTGCTTAGCCAAGTCTCCCCTTCGGGGAGATTTAGAGGGGCGGCATTTCTCTTACATCTGTTATCACGCCTGTAATAGCTGCTGCTGCAGCCGTTAAAGGGCTTGCCAATAATGTTCTTGCACCAGCACCTTGCCTCCCTTCAAAATTTCTGTTGGAAGTAGATACGCAATATTTGCCCGCGGGAATTTTATCTTCATTCATACCCAGGCAAGCTGAGCAACCTGGCTGACGAAGCATGAAGCCGGCTTCTTCAAAAATCTTATCGATGCCTTCCTGTTTTGCCTGTGCTTCCACTTGTTTGCTTCCTGGTACAATCCATACTTCTACGTCTTTGGCTTTATGTTTTCCTTTTACGAATGAAGCCACCATGCGCAGGTCCTCGATTCTTGAATTGGTGCAGCTGCCGATAAAGACATAATCCACTTTTTTGCCCTTGATCGTAGCGCCTGCTTCAAGGCCCATATAGTTTAAGGACTTTTCAAAGGAGGCTTTTTCTTTTTCGTCTATTTCGTTTAGGGCAGGAACATGTCCTCCGACGCCAATTCCCATTCCGGGGTTGGTGCCATAGGTGATCATAGGTTCTATTTCTTCTGCCTTGACGAAAATTTCCTTATCGAATTTTGCGTCGCCATCGCTATACAGCGTTTTCCAATAAGCAACGGCCTTGTCCCAGGCTTCGCCTTGTGGGGCAAACTTTCTGCCTTTAATGTAATTGAATGTTGTTTCGTCCGGAGCGATCATACCACAACGGGCACCCATTTCAATGCTCATATTGCAAATGGTCATTCTTGCTTCCATCGATAATGAACGGATAGCAGAACCTGCAAACTCGACAGCATAACCAGTAGCGCCACTCGCTGATATTTTTGAAAGGATATACAAAACAATGTCCTTACTCACTACTCCCTTGTTCAACTGCCCGTCGATATTGATACGCATCAGTTTGGGCTTGCTTTGCAACAGGCATTGCGTGGTCATCACCATTTCTACTTCACTGGTGCCAATACCAAAAGCGATATTACCAAAGGCTCCGTGTGTGGAAGTATGGCTGTCGCCACATACGATCGTCATGCCGGGCTGTGTGATCCCAAGTTCAGGCCCTATAACATGAACAATGCCCTGGAACGGGTGTCCAAGGCCATATAATTCGATACCGTGCTCTTCGCAATTTTTCTTCAATGCTTCTACCTGTCGGCGGGATAATTCTTCTTTGATGGGCAAATGTTGATTCAGGGTAGGTACATTATGATCCGCTGTCGCTACAATTTGTTTGGGACGAAAAACTTTTATTCCTCGTTTATTCAGTCCGGCAAATGCCTGTGGGCTTGTTACCTCGTGAATAAAATGCCGGTCAATATATAAAACAGATGGGCCATCTTCAATCGTTTTGACGATGTGCTTGTCCCAAATTTTTTCAAATAATGTTTTCGCCATAGTGCTAAACGTTTATGCGGTTTCTACAGCAGTGTATTCTTTTGCCATTGCATGTAAGTCTTCGTCCGCCACTTCCTTCTTCAAATCCGCCACTTTTAAAAATTCTACATACAATACATCGATATCGTTTCTGGTATATTGATAACCCAGTTTGTGAAAGCGATGAGCCAATGCTGAGCGGCCACTCCTGGCAGTAAGCACGATCTTAGAGACGCCGGCACCTACTTCTTCAGGATTGATGATTTCATAAGTCAATGCTTCTTTTAAGAAACCATCCTGGTGAATACCGGACGAATGCGAAAATGCATTAGCACCAACGATAGCCTTGTTAGGCTGAACCGGCATACGCATGGTTTCAGAAACCAATTGGCTGATGGGGTTGAGTTGTTGTGTATTGATATTGGTATAAAAACCCAGTGAATGATGTTGTTTCAGGATCATTACTACTTCTTCCAGCGAAGTGTTACCCGCTCTCTCACCCAGGCCGTTAATTGTACATTCTATTTGTCGTGCACCATTGATCACACCGGAAATAGAATTGGCTGTTGCCAGCCCCAGGTCATTATGACAATGGCAACTCAGGATAGCTTTATCGACGTTGGGCACATTATTGATGAGGTAGGCGATTTTTTCACCATATTGATGTGGCAGGCAATAACCGGTAGTATCCGGAATATTGACAACTGTTGCGCCTGCTTTGATCACCGCTTCCACCACTTTAGCAAGATATTCATTGTCGGTACGGCCGGCGTCTTCCGCATAAAACTCAACATCATCCACAAAGTTCTTGGCCCATTTTACAGCCTGGACAGCCCTGGCCAATATTTCTTCCCTCGTTGAATTGAATTTTGCCTTGATATGAAGATCAGAAGTACCGATACCGGTATGGATCCGTGGACGTTTAGCAGACTTTAATGCTTCGGCGGCCACTTCAATATCTTTTTGCACCGCCCGGGTTAGACCGCAAACCGTGGCATTTTTAACCACCTTACCAATTTCATTCACCGATTCAAAGTCTCCCGGTGACGAAATAGGAAATCCTGCTTCGATGATATCAACTCCAAGCTCTTCTAATGCAAGTGCCAGACGTATTTTTTCCGTTGTGTTCAGTTTGCAACCAGGTACCTGTTCACCATCCCTGAGGGTGGTGTCAAAGATGTGGATTTTGCCATCAGCCATAATTAAGTAATATATTGTGGTGATAAAAAAACAGGCTGCTTATTTTTGTACCGCTTGCTACCGACAACAAAACAAGCAACCCGATCATCTAAGGTAGCCCAGATGTACGGGCAGGTAAAACCAAAATTGACCCTGTTTTACAGAGTTTAAAAAGGGGAAAATCCCCTGAAACCCTTTGCTGTAAAGGATTTTAAATCACCTGAATTACGATGCCCAACCGGTCCACAGATGCCCTTTTTCAACTGGTAAAATCGCTGGAAAAGTCAGAAAAGAGGAATTTTAAGCTATATGTGAGGCGAAACTCCTCCAGCGACACCCTGAAAACTATCCAACTCTTTGATGCTCTGGACAAACTGAATGATTACGACGAAGCATTGCTATTGAAAAAAAACAAGTCGATCAGTAAGCAGCAGCTTTCGAACATCAAGGCCCAATTGTACCGCCAGATTTTGTCCAGCCTGCGGATCATAAAGGATGAAAATAATATTGATATTCAGCTACATGAGCAAATGGACTATGCCCGCATCTTGTTTAACAAGGGCTTATACCTGCAAAGCCTGAAGGCTCTTGACCGGTTGAAAGATACCGCCCGGGCCCATAACCAGGTTACCTACCTGCAACAGGCGTTGTTTTTTGAAAAAAAGATCGAAGTCCTCTACATTACCCGCAGCATGCAAAACCGGGCGGAACAACTGAGCACTGAAGCCAACCAGGTAAATGACACACTGGCGCTGATCAATAAGCTGTCCAACCTTTCCTTGCAACTGTATAGCTGGTATATTCAACATGGTCATGCCCGTAACGAAAATGATATTAAAAGCATCCGGCTTTTTTTTGAAACTCATTTACCCCCGGAAGCAAAGTCAGCCCAGGGGTTTTATGAAAAATTATACTATTACCAGAGCCAGTGCTGGTATGCTTTTATCCGGATTGATTTTTTACAGTACTACCGATATTGCCAGAAATGGGTAGATCTGTTTGACAAAAACCCGGACATGCTGGCCGTGGAAACAGCCAGTTATATAAAAGGAATGCACAACCTGATGAGTGCCCATTTTGATTTGCTCAACCATGAGAAACTGGAAGAAACAATCAAACAGTTTGAAAAGTTTACCCGGCATAAGCTGGTAATCCAAAATGATAATAACCGCATCCTGGCTTACCAATATTTATATACAGCCCGTATCAATCTCTATTTTTTGCAGGGCACGTTTAACAAAGGACTATTGATGGTGCCGCACCTGGAAGAGATGCTTAAGGAATATGGTCTTTATCTCGACACGCATCGGGTGCTGGTGTTTTATTATAAAATCGCCTGCCTGTATTTCGGCAGTGGTAACAACGAAAAAGCCATTGATTACCTCAACCGCATCATCAATCAAAAATCAGGATTGAGAAATGACCTGCAATGTTATGCGAGATTGCTTCACCTGATTGCTCATTATGAGCTGGGCAATTTTGACCTGCTGGAATACCTGATCAAATCAGTGTATCGGTACATGTCGAAAATGGAAAGTCTGAGCCGGGTGGAAGAAGAGATCTTTGCTTTCTTACGCCAATCCTTCCACGTAGGCGCCAGGGCACTAAAGCCCGAGTTTGAAAAACTGCTCCACAAACTCAAGAAATACGAACACAATCCCCTCGAACGGCGGGCATTTGCCTATCTCGATGTAATCTCCTGGTTGGAAAGCAAGATTCATAATGTGAATGTGCAAGATGTGATCAGGGAGAGATACAAGAGAAGAGTGAAATGAAAGGACTTACTCTCAAGCGTTCAGGCCATTTTTCCCGCTTTCAAGATATCCTTTTGGGAGTGAATGAATACTTAATTGAGAACCCTATTCCATCAAAATTTCTTGAATAAAATTTCGTATTGTAATCGAATAAAATTGGATCTTTTCTTTTGTAAATATTTAAAACCCTAACATAAGGACCTAACTCCAGAAAAGATGTGGGGGAAATTCTCTTCATTCCAGAAATAGAAATAAGTATTGAATTTCCATAGTATCGAAACCCAGAATATTTATTATTTGCAGTAGGGAAGGGTTTTGCTCCATTGTAAGCCTGCTGAAATGAAAAATTGACTATATTCTCTAATCCAAAATTCAATGCATATTTATTTAATTTTATAAGCTGATAATAAATACCAACAGGGCATCTGAGCAAATGAAATGTATAATTACGAGTGCTCGTACCAATAAGGATGCTGTCTGTTCCGATGTTTAGAAGTCTGTGATCATAGAACCTGCTAAAAGTAAATTTATTTCTATAATATCCCGCACCAATGTAAGCTGTTATTTGTTTTGTAATTTCTTTTTCGATCAATGCATCTATTCCAAAATTAATTGTAGTTGTTGAATGTCTTTTATAATCGAATGGAAACGATGCATCTTTAAAATCAGCTTTTTGAAAGTCTGACTGGACAGAAACTCTTACCGAAAAAATAGGCTCTTTACTTTGTGCAAATAGAGAGTTTTTGAATAGGAATGAACACAAAAATAGAAGCGGAAATATTGAAAAAGGCGATTTGTTTTTTTTCATAAAACCATTTTCAATAGTAAATTATGAAGATGCTGTCGCTATTCCTATACCACAAGCCGGAACTTTTAATAAGTGCCACAATGTGGTTAAGCAATAACTCTTAACGAAGAAGGCCTCGGCTTTTTAGTGCCGATTAAGTTTTTATTTCTCGCCATAGGGGTAAGCCCCTTACCGGTTGTCCCATTTATAAACCATCTTGACAGGGAATAGCCATATTTTAGCTGATCACAGGATATTGCAAGTGGAACAAAGTCATACTGCCATCGTCAGGTCGCTGGCGCCAACCAGCGAAACGGCCTTTGAGCATTTATTTAAAATGCATTTCAGGGGTTTGCACGCCTATGCTATTACCATTTTGAAAGACGAGGCGATGGGAGAGGAGATCGTGCAAAATGTGTTTTATAAATTTTGGGAAAAAAGAGATCAACTGGCGATCGAATCTTCGCCAAAGGCTTATCTCTACAAAGCTGTTTATCATGATTGCCTTAATTATATCAAACATAAAAAAGTAAAATCAACACATGCCATGCATGTAGTGCGACAGGCGAATGACAAAATTGAAAATGCATCCGATAAAATATTGCAGGGTGAATTAAAAGAACATATTCATGACGCCATGAATGAACTGCCGGAGCAGTGTCGTACCATTTTCCAGATGAGCCGGTTTGAAGGATTGAAATACCAGGAGATCGCCGATGAAATGGGCCTGTCTGTAAAAACGATCGAGAACCAAATGGGCAAAGCACTGAGATTATTGCGGCAAAAGCTTGTAGAGTTTTTGCCTTTACTGATTTTATTCCTGTTCAATAGTAAACCCTGAAAATATTTGGAAAACTTTACACACGATAAAATGGATGAGTTGCTGGTGAAATACCTCACCGATGAAGCTACTGTGCCGGAGCAAAAGCTGGTAGAGGAATGGATCAGTGCCAGCGAAGCCAACCAACATTATTTCCGGCATTTTCAAATGATCTGGGAGCAAAGCCGTCAATTGGCTGTAACCACATCGGTAGATGAAAATAAAGCCTGGCAAAAATTTCAACGCAGGATAAAAAAGGAAGAGGGGCGTAAACAGCGCCAGGGTTTCGGCTGGTGGAAAATAGCTGCAAGTGTTTTGATCATCGTAACTGCTGGCCTGGTCATCCGGTCACAATGGCAAACCGAAACGAAAAATCCTGAAGTGCTTAGTGTTGTTGCTGCCAACGAAGTGAAAAAAGACACCTTGCCGGACGGTTCAGTAGCAACGTTGAACAAACATTCTGTTTTATCCTATCCATCTTCATTTAAAGGCAAAACAAGAAAAGTGAAGTTGAAAGGAGAGGCCTTTTTTCATGTCACGCCAGATAAAACAAAACCTTTTATCATTGATGTAAATGATGTGCAGGTAAAAGTGGTGGGCACTTCTTTTAATGTAAGAAGTATAAATGGCTCCACGGAAGTTATTGTGGAAACAGGTGTTGTGCAGGTAACAAGGAATGGAGTAATGGTTGAACTGAGAGCAGGAGAACAGACCTCTCTTGTGAATGCAGACACTTCATTGCAGAAACAGGAGACTGAAGATAAATTGTATAACTACTATGTTAGTAAAACTTTTGTTTGTGATAATACGCCTCTTTGGAAACTGATCGAGAAACTGAACGAAGCTTATGATGTTAATATCAGGATTGAAAAGGAATCATTGCGAAAACTTCCGCTTACCGTGACATTTGACCAGGAATCACTGGATACCATTCTTGATATCATCGGCCAGACCCTGATGATAAAAGTTTCAAAAAAAGAGAATGAAATTATTTTGCACTAATTGATCAGCCGGAACATGGTAAACAAGAAAGGGATATTCTACGGATCGCTAATGCTGATTTTTATGCTGTATTCAGTTTGCAGTGAGGCGCAAAATATTTTAGACAGGCGGGTGTCGTTTACCGCCGACCGGCAACGGCTGGATGATGTGTTAGCCATTATCAGCAACAAAGCAGGCTTCAGTTTTTCCTATAACAGTAATATTTTAAAACGGGATAGCCTTGTTAATTTATCCGTAAACAATAAAACGGTGCGGCAGGTACTGAATCAATTATTTAACGGCGCTTATGAATTCAAGGAGAGTGGTAACTATGTAATACTACGCCGGGTGAGTTTGCAACTTACTACTGTTACAAAAACAGCACCCGCAAAGGACAACAGCTGGTTCATTTCAGGTTATGTGGTAAATGCTGAGACAGGTGAACGGTTGAGTGATGTAAGTATATATGAAACCACGCATCTCACCTCTACATTGACAGATGCCAATGGTAATTTTAAAATCAAACTAAAGGATAAATATAGAACCACTTCGCTGGCGATAAACAAGGATGCTTTTGAAGACACTATGGTTACCATTCCGCAAAAATTCGATCTGCAATTGGTGATTGCGATTGTGCCGGTAGTAAATGAAACTGTTGTTTCGGCTCCCAACAGTTTTGAATTGGCTGATACAAGTACCAGTTCAATTGTAGCCGATACTACGGAGGCAAGCACTTCTGTCAATGAAGTAGAAGAAACGGGCATAGCAAGATTTTTGTTGACAGCTAAACAAAAGATCAGGAGCCTGAACATGAAAAAATTCTTTACCGAAAAACCTTTCCAGTTTTCTGTTGTGCCGGGTGTGAGTACACAGGGTAAACTAAGCGGGCAGGTGGTGAATAATTTTTCATTCAATTTATTCGGCGGATATACGGCTGGTGTCAAAGGGTTGGAGATTGGTGGACTATTTAATTTGAATAAAAAGGATGTACGATACTTGCAGGGAGCCGGGTTGTTTAATATCACCGGTGGATCAGTAACTGGTTTGCAAATCGGGGGTCTTCAAAATACGGTGTTGAAAAATGTGAAAGGGCTGCAGGCTGCCGGGATTAATAGTTATGTAAAAGGGAATATGCGTGGATTGCAAATTGCAGGAGTGGCCAATATCAGCGGCGGCACGATGAAAGGTTTCCAGGCTGCGGGTGTGTTTAACTACCAAAACAGGAATGTTGGCGGAATTCAAATCGGCGGAGTGGGCAATATTGGTGGTGGACTGGTACGGGGAATACAGGCCAGTGGCGTATTTAATTATGCGAAAAAATTAAAAGGATTACAGATCGGTATCATCAATATAGCCGACACATCGGATGGATATAGCATCGGGTTGATCAATATTGTTTTGAAAGGATATCATAAGTTATCTCTTTCAACCAATGAAGTGGTCAATGGCAACCTGTCTTTTAAAACGGGCAGCCGTAAGCTCTATAGTATCCTGCAGGCGGGTATGAACCTGGATCGAAAAGATGACAAGCTTTATACATTTGGTTATGGGCTGGGCACAGAGTTAAGGTTAGCCAAATGGTTTTCCATCAATCCTGAGCTGGGTTCTCAATACGTCTATCTTGGAACCTGGGATTATCTCAATTTGCTGAATCGGTTAGACTTGCAGTTCAATATAAAATTTGGAAAACGATTTTCCATTTTCGGCGGGCCCTCCTTTTCTGTGTACTACTCTAAGCAACCCGCTGCTGTTGATGGTTATAAATACAACATTATTCCGAGCTCTTATAAAAGCTTTGAGCTCGGTGATCCAAAAGTTCGCGGTTGGTTTGGCTGGAGTGCGGGAATTAATATCTTTTGATTAGCTCTGTCAGGAGCTTCCTGTTTGTTGGAAATATTCATGGAATCTGCATTGGCTCTGTAGGAGCCTCCTGTTTTGTTCTACGGGCGACCCCTATGGAGTCTGTTTAATAATAAATGATGACTATCTATAAACAGGTTGTCACTACGTGGCAATTGTATCAACACAATGACATCATTTCATACGCCCCGATTGAAAAAGGTTTTATTGTCTTTTCAATTGTAAACATTGCTGTGACGAAAAATAAAATTAACTGACGCCATGAAAACGGAACGTAGAAGGGTGTGACACAACAGGCGATGCCATTAGCACTGCAGCCGACGACAAAAAAATATTTATTATAAACGATCAGCATTCTTCCTGATAACAAGCATTTAACTCTTTTTCATCTCAATAAAGTAGGGGTTTGATGAAAGCAGGTTGTCACATTTTGACAGCAACAATCATTAAACACAATTTTTATTTTATGAAAAAAACTTTTCTTCTTATGACACTCTCCGCTTTATTACTGGTGGCCTGCGATAAAGAGAAGGTAGTGCAGTCAGATGATCTTCCCGCCAACGCCAGCGGGTTTGTAACTACCCACTATCCCGGCAAACAAATTCTGCAGGTCGTAAAAGAATTGGATAACCTGAAAACCTATTTTCATGTTTACCTCAACAACGGCACAAAACTCGATTTTACCCGGCAGGGAAATATCAAAAAAATAGAAGGAACGGAAGCCATACCAGGTACGGTTATTCCTTCGCTTGTTTTGGAATATGTCGACACTCATTATCCAACAGATTTTATCCGCGGCTGGGAAATCAAGGATGCTTCACAGGAAACCAAGCTTTCATCCGGCCTGCAACTCGAGTTTGACAAAAACGGAAATTTTTTGCGGGTTAAAGGATAATCGACCCAAAATCATCAATTGCCATAAGAACAGATCTCGCAGATTTCGGTGATAAACACCCATTTAAGGTTGTTGTCCCGCAGTCTGCGGGATTTTTTTATTGAGGGCAAATTATGTTCAAAATTTTCTCATCCCGGAAACATTTAAGTCCCTACTTTTGCGCAATTTGTTTTTAAAGAGCAGATTCTTTTACAACTATGTCAACAACCCGACCTTCCGCTGTTTTGCTGTTACAAGACGGCACTGTTTGTTATGGTAAAGCTTTTGGCGCCATTGGTACTACCACCGGCGAAGTATGTTTTAACACCGGCATGACCGGCTACCAGGAAGTATTTACTGACCCCAGCTATTATGGCCAGGTTCTCATTATGAATGCTGTACATGTGGGTAACTACGGAGTGAAAGAAGCTGATGTGGAGTCTGACAGTGTAAAAATTAAAGGGCTGATCGGTCGTAACCTCGAAGACCAGTATTCAAGAAAACTTGCACAAGGTTCGCTGGAAGATTATTTGAAAACACACAACATTGTGTCGATAGCTGATGTGGACACAAGAGCTCTCGTCGCACATATCCGCACCAAGGGAGCCATGAATTGTATCATCTCCTCCGAAACTACAGATATTAATGAACTAAAAAAGAAGCTTGACGCAGTACCTGATATGGACGGACTGGAGTTGGCTTCGCATGTCAGCACCAAAGAAACATATGAGCTGGGTGATAAAGATTCTGCTATCCGCATCGCAGTAATGGATTATGGTGTAAAAAGAAATATCCTGAACTGTATGGTAGAAAGGGGAGCACATGTAAAAGTGTTCCCGGCCAAAACGCCGTTGGATGAAGTAAAGAAATTTGATCCGCATGGTTATTTTATTTCCAACGGGCCTGGTGATCCTGCTCCAATGGATTATGCAGTAAGCAGCCTGAAACAAATTCTAAAAGAAGAGAAACCTGTATTTGGTATCTGCCTGGGCCATCAGTTGCTGGCATTGGCTAATGATATCCCTACTTTTAAAATGCATCATGGTCATCGTGGTTTAAACCATCCGGTAAAAAATTTAGTTACCGGGCGATCAGAGATCACGACACAAAATCATGGATTCGGCGTAGATCCTGAAGCTGTAAAAAAAGCTGATCATATAGAAGTAACGCATGTCAATCTAAATGATCAATCGATCGAAGGTATACGGGTAAAAGGCAAACCGGCGTTTTCAGTGCAGTATCACCCGGAAGCTACACCCGGTCCGCATGACAGCCGTTATCTTTTCGACCAGTTTATACAAATGATAAAAGAACAGAAAAACTAATAAATTGCCATCCGCCCAGGCGGATGTTTTTTTTATGTTTCCGGAATTACATACCAATAGGTTCATCCTAAAACAGATTGTTGCTACTGACCAGGCTTTTATTTTTAAAGGCTTGAGTCATCCCGAGGTGATTCCATTTTATGGGGTCTCCTATAAAACATTTGAAGAAGCAAAGTCACAAATGGATTTTTATGATGGGCTATGGCGGGAGAAAACGGGTATCTGGTGGAAAATTGTTGATCGTGACAATAGCGAGCCGGTTGGCGCCTGTGGCATGAACTATTATAGTGCTGCACATGAAAAAGCCGAGATCGGCTATTGGTTGCTGCCACAGTTTTGGCGGAAAGGCATCATGCCCGAAGTGATGCCCGTAATGATCCGTCATTTATTTACTCACTGGAAATTGCATCGCCTCGAAGCGGTGATAGAAGATGGTAATGAAACAAGCTGGCGGCTTGCAGAAAGGCTGGGTTTTAAGTATGAAGGAAAGCTAAGAGAAGCGGAAATCAAAAATGGGAAAAGGGTCAATTTGCTTTTATACAGCTTACTGGCCAATGAAAGTAAATAGTATCCGTTAAATTCGTTATTTATAAATCAGCATTGTTTAATGAAGATAGCGATCATCAATGGCCCCAATCTTAACCTGCTCGGTAAAAGAGAACCCGGTATATATGGCAACCAGTCTTTCGACGATTTTTTTGAAGAGTTAAAAGCATCGTACCCGCAAGTTTCCTTTAATTATTATCAAAGTAATGTTGAAGGCGAGTTGATCAATGAACTGCAACGAGTGGGTTTTGACTTCGATGGTATTGTGCTTAATCCCGGTGGCTATACCCATACGTCCGTTGCAATCGGTGATGCGATTGCGGCAATTAAAACTCCGGTTATAGAAGTGCATATTTCAAATGTGCATGCACGGGAAGATTTCAGAAAGCTTTCCCATGTATCAGGGAAGTCAGCAGGCAGCATAATTGGCCTCGGAATGAAAGGCTATGTGCTGGCGGTGGAATATTTGATTTCCCAAAATCAATAAGTCATCTTCTCCTCGTAGGGGAAAACCATCATCTTGTTTTCACCGCGACCGGGTGAAAATACACCTAAGGTCGCTTAATGCTATAGCAGGCTTGTAAAAACTGTTTTCCCTGATTATATTGCTCCACCGTTTCATGACCACATTCTGCGGAAGTTTATAATATGAGCCACCTAATTGCTTTTTTCAAAGGACGAACCGCCCCTGTCTTTTTTTTGCTTGCTGCTTTCCCTGCATTTAGCCAGGCGCAACTAACAGCGAATTTTTCAATGGATAAATCCGGCGGCTGTTCGCCGTTGTCCGTTTCTTTTTCCAATCAAAGTTTTGGAGCCTCGGCCAATGCCATATTTCGCTGGGATTTTGGAAACGGTAATACTTCAGCACTTCCCAATCCCGGTGCCATTTATACGGAAGAAAAAGAATACACTGTTACGCTCACCGTCACGGACGGAAATCAAACTTCGTCTAAGACAGCTACTATTACTGTTTATAAAAAACCGACAGTTGACTTTACAGCAACTGCGCCAAAAGTTTGTATACCTGCTGCTGTCAGCTTTAATGCTAATGTCACAGCCGGTGATGGTTATATCAGCAACTATTCCTGGGATTTCGGCGATGGCCAAACACAACAAGGCTATGGTCAAACAATGACTCATTATTATAGCTACCAGCAAAAGCCGGCTGTTAATCTCACCGTTACCAATAGCTACGGCTGTTATAATACCGTCACAAAGACCAACACCATTGAAATACTGGGAAGGATCGAGCCAGTGTTCACCACAGATAAAAATCTTTTATGTTCACTCGATCAAACCTTGCAACTAACCAATAGCAGTACCGGGCCGGGTTCCTTGCTTTATAAATGGAATTTTGGAGATGGCACCAGCTCCACTCAAAAAAATCCTGTCCATCAATTCACAAAAAAGGGAGTGTACCCGGTAACCCTGACTGTTTCTAATACGGATGGCTGTTCTGCCACCAGTTATCCTGTCTCCGTTAATGCAGCTTACTTTAATACGGATTTTAATGTCCGTCCTCTCTGTCGTGAACTGTCGTTTACCAGTAGCAGCTATTTATATCCCAATAACAGTTTGTGGAAGTTTGGTGATGGTAATTCTGTCAATTCTTATTCGGGTGCCAGTCATATCTATGCCAACCCGGGAACTTATGATGTTACACTTATCAATACCTACGAAACCTGCAAGGATTCAGTTACTAAAACAGTGAAGGTGGAGGACCAGGTAAAGTTTAATAGCTCAATAGAAGTGCCGGGCCTGTTATGTAAAGCGGGGAATTCAATTTTTAAAAGTAAAAGCGACACACCTCCCGGCAGCAGTTATTGGGAGTTTGGAGATGGCTCCACCAACAACTGGTGGACGGAAGTAAATCATGCTTATGCCGAGGCCGGTACTTATACGATAAAATTGACCAACACTTTTGGAACTTGTAAAGAAACAGTAACAAAACAAATAGTGGTAAACGATCTGCCGGATCTGAAAGGTTTTGTAGTGGATTACGGGGGAGTATGTGGTTCACCCGTGAATATAAAATTTAAAGACACGACGGCGGGTGCGGTAAAATGGCAGTGGCGGTTGGATTATTTTTCCAACACCAATTTTTCTACACAACAAAATGCATCGTACAATTTCACTTATGATGGATATTACTGGGTTTATCTTACGGTAGCCAATGCAGCAGGCTGTTCCAGCAATATCTCCAGGCAGGTGAATGTGTTTAAGCCCAGCGTCAATATCTCACTACTCTCGTCCAGCAGTTTCCGGTGGAACTATGATTGTGATTCACTGAAAGTAAAATTAGGTGCTAATGGCAACCAGGTTATTAAAACTTATAATTGGAGTTTTGGCGATGGTACTACCTCTGCTGACGCAACACCTGAACATACTTACCACAAAGAAGGGGCGTATACTATCACATTAAATTATACTACGGAAAGTGGTTGCCAGGGTACAACAACTTATTCTGTAAGAGTGTATGGAAAAGCGAAGGCAGATTTTATCTATTCTATTCCCTGTGGCAATTCTTTAGACCTGCAATTTTCTGACAAGTCTAATTTCGCAGATAGGTGGGAATGGAATTTTGGCGATAATGGGTTTGCTTTTTACCAGACGCCTTATCACACTTACAGGGATACCGGTAAATACAATGTTCAATTTATTAGCCATATCGGCCATTGCTCCGATACAATTGTAAAACAGGTTTATGCCAATGTGTTGCCTTCTTTCGTAACAATTACCAAAGTTGAAAATACCTGCGAGGGCACCCGGGGCACCGTCAGTTTTGATCAGCGTTCTTTGCGTATTAGTAGCGGCACCTGGAACTTTGGCGATGGCACCACAATTCCTTATGATACAAGTGTACATCTTGTAAAACATACGTATACTAAAACTGGTACTTACCAGGTGACCCTGACAGGAGTATCAGGCAATTGTACCTTGACCAGCACGCAACAGGTAACCATTTTGCTCAAACAAAATCCAGTTTTGACCGGCAATAAAACAGAGATATGCAGTAATGATAATTTGACGGTGAAGATCACCGGCGTGGAGACGAATCCCCATACAGGCAATTGGGAGTATGGGCAGTATTATGTGTCAAAGTTTGAGCACAACACCGGGGCTATCTACAATGGCTATATCTATGATTATTTTAAGTACACCACTTTTAATGGCACACTTCAGAATTTCAAGGCAGGTACTACCAGCATGAGAGCCATTATAACCGCCGCTAATACCGGATGCACGGACACTACTAGTTACATCAGTTTGAAAGTAAATGGTCCCATCGCAGGGTTCAAAATTGCCGCCAATGATATTTGTTATAAATCTTCATTTGTATTTGAAGACACTTCTAAGACTTCTACCAATACGCCGTTAAAAACATGGCAATGGGATTTTGGAGATGGAGAATATGCTACATACACTTCATCGGCTAAGGTGACGCATTTGTACAAGACACCCGGCAACTATACAGTAAGGCTGACTGTTACGGATGCGAGTGGTTGTCAATCTGCATTTAGCTACACGGTTAATGCCAAAGGGCCAAAAGCCGCCTTTACTGCATCGGGTTTATATGTTCCCAACGTGCCATTGAATACCAATGTGACTTTTTATAACAATACCATTTCCTGGTACAGCAATTCAGTTAATTATAAATGGCTATATGGAGACGGGGCCAATTCTAACGAATACTGGGGAGAACATACGTATACAAAAGCCGGCACCAATACAGTTAAACTAATCGCTAATGACCCAAGTATATCCTGTGCTGATACAGCCATACAGGTGATAACGGTCAAAGACTTTAATACCGCATTTAGTTTTACCACTAATTATCTTACCAATAATAGCTGTCCGCCTGTTGTTGTTCGCATCAATAATCTTTCTGTCGGTTTTACAAGTCTTAAATGGGACTTTGGTGATGGAACCACTTCCAGCGATCAATATTATCCTTCGCATGTGTATGACAAGCCGGGAACTTACCGGATTACTTTATACACCTACGGGTATAATGGCCTCACGGGAACCTACAAGGATTCTGTCACCATCAGTGAACCATCTGCGAAAATAAGTGCGGATATACTGAAAGGTTGTACATCACAGCAGGTAACGCTTTCAGCTGATGTTAAAAACACCACGAAATATACTTGGGACTTTGGTGATGGTACGATAAATAATAATGCCACTGCATCATCGGTTCATAAATACCTGACGCCGGGAGTATACCAGCCAAAACTGATCGTGAAAGATGCCGGTGGTTGTACAGCTACATCAACATTGCCGGAAAAAATTATTATTGATAGTCTGTTTATCGCTATAAAAGGAATACCTGCGCAGATTTGTGATTCAACTAAAATATTTTTTACTCCTGATGTAAGAAGTGTGGCGGCTGACCAGGCCGGCGTGCCGCTTATTTATCATTGGGATTTTGGTACCGGCAACGCAGAGGATACATCCAATATAAAAAATGCCATATTCAATTTTAATAAACCGGGAACCTATACGGTGAAATTTAAAGTGACTTCACCGTTTGGTTGTGTAAAGGAAGTATCTGAAAAAGTAACAGTTTATAAAAAAGCAAAAGCAGGTATTACAGGCATTGGTGAATTATGTGCAGGGGGCAGTGTACTGTTCAAAGGCAATGCAAGCATGAGCCCTGTTGATTGGGCATGGAATTTTAATAATGGAAATACCAGCAACGCACAAAATCCCGCTGCGCAAACTTTTGATCAGGCAGCTGTTTACAACGTACAGTTGGTGGTGAAATATAATGGCTGTTATGATACGACTACTCATCAATTGGTTGTTCATCCTAATCCTGTTACAAATGTGTCGGCAGTTAAAAATCAGTTGTGCCGTGGGGAAACAATTCAACTAAGTGCAACCGGTGGTGATACATTTTTATGGCAATCAGCCACCGGGTTAACCAGTGCCACCATCGGCTCTCCATTGGCCAGTCCAATTCAAACCACAAAATATGTGGTTGATGTAACCAATGGTTTTGGTTGTACAAAGCGGGACTCAATTTTATTGACTGTTGTGCAACCTTTCAACATGGTAATGGCCACCGATACATTTGTTTGTAGCGGATCCAATGTGCAGCTAAATGTACGGGGGGCCAACTCTTACCAATGGATCAATTCAGTCACCGGATTAAATAATACACAGATCCCGAATCCTGTTGCCAGTCCTGTTGTTAATACTGTCTATACGGTTGTTGGCTCCGATGCATATAATTGTTTTAAAGACACCCTGTCTGTTAATGTAGCGGTGCGACCGTTGCCGGCAGTTACTGCTGAGCCCGACTTCCAAATGCTTGCAGCAGAAACCCATCAGCTAAGAGCAACGGCAAGTAATGATGTAGTGAAATGGCTGTGGTCCCCTGCTGATTATTTGAGTTGCGCAAGCTGTCCTTCTCCCATTGCTCAGCCAAGAAGACCTATGGATTATATTGTCACTGTCAAAAATCAATATGGATGCCAGGCGTCCGATACAGTAGGTGTCAGGCTGGAATGTGCCGACAACTTCGTGTTCATTCCAACAAGTTTTACACCTAACAATGATGGAAAAAATGACGTCTTCTATATAAAGGGTAAAGGCATTGGCATTATCAAATCGCTGATCATTTACAATCGTTGGGGTGAGATGGTGTTTGAAAAAAGAAATTTTGGTATTGATGACCGGTCAAATGGATGGGATGGAAAAAATAAAGGACTACTAGTGCCCACCGGCGCCTACATTTATTTTGCAGAAATGGAGTGTGACAGCCGGGCGCCTATAATTAAAAAAGGAACGGTGACTGTTGTATATTGATGTCAAAAAAACAGCCCCGCGGAACGAAGGTTTCGCAGGGCTGGCAAAAAATAAGCAGCAGGTAGAAGATTAGATTGTTCTTTCTCACTTTTTCTCAAAACGCATTACAGCAATATCATCCATCAGGAAAGTAAGTGTTGTGCCACTGAGAGCATATTTGTTTACTTTTTTCAGCATGTCCAAAAAAGATTTTTCACCTTCTCCTTCACAAGCCATCATGGTCATGGCTGTGGGTTCTGCTATCATTATCTTATTTTCATCAATGGTCAATTTACTGCTGAATGAGTTGCAGCTCGTATGACCACCTACTTCGGTTTTGCTATCCGTAAAAGTTAACTGAGGTTTTGTCTTCGGATACAATCCTTCAAAAGCAATTTTTTTGCCTGAAATATAATTGAGTTCCCAAGTGCCTATTAAAGATGCATTCGGCGCAGTTGAGACTGGCTTTGCTATCGGCTTGACCCCTCTGAGTTTCGCCAAAGGTATTTTCCCATTGCTTAACAAAAGCTGATCACCGATGATGCTCCAGTTGTCGACTTTGCTCAATGCGTCGAGAAAGCTGGTTTCGATGTTGATATCAGGGCATGCCATTTTGGTTGTCATTAAAGGTGAAAACTTCATGGCATTCTCGCCGGAGAGTTCGAAACTACCCCTGAGGTTGTTACATCCGGCATTGCCTGCAACTGTATTGACCTGGCCGGGTGAAAATAATAAGTAGGAGCCTTTGCCAGTTGAAGTATTTACTGGCTGCCCGTCCAGTATTTCAAGGTTCCATTGGTATTGATATAACATTTCACTTCCGCCGGAAGTGCCTGCTGTTGATTTAGAGCTACCGCATCCTGCTGCCATTATTACTATTGTTAAAACACTTGCCGAAAAAAATATTTTTTGCATGTCTTGAATTTTAGATTGATAGGATGTGATTTTGCTGCCCATTACATAAAGTGATTTTGTTAATGAAGGCTTAATACGATAAACAAAATTCCTTTGAAGTATGACTGGTATTGTTGGATTCTGTAAGGAAATTACGTCATTTTAAAACTGATTTAAAAGAAAACAAAAAAAGCCTGTCTCTCGGGGAAACAGGCTTTAGATAAAAAATATAACTATTACGGGAAAATTCCTAACTCAGCATAACTGGTAGCTACTTTGTTAATAGCTACTACATAAGCCGCTGTACGCATATCAGGAATTTCCGGGTAGTTTTTCCACTCGTTCATCACTTCGTGGGTAGCAGTGATCATTGTTTCTTCCAGGCCACTATACACCAGGTCCACCTCATCAGCGCCATGCACGATGTATTCCTTTTCTCTCTCGTTCATTTTTTTGCCGGAAAGGGCCTCGATCTGTCCGACAATATGAGCATTCATATTTTCATTGAAACGTTTTTCCATGCGGCCGTAACGGACGTGGCTCAGGTTTTTAATCCACTCAAAGTAAGAAACGGTAACACCACCCGCATTCAGGTACATATCAGGAACAACCAGCACTCCTTTTTCCGCAAGAATTTCATCTGCGTCGGGTGTCAAAGGTCCGTTGGCAGCTTCACCTATGATCTTTGCCTTGATTCTTGGAGCATTCTCTTTATCGATCACATTTTCAAGCGCCGCGGGAATTAAGATATCGCAATCCATTTCCAGCATATCCTCTTTGCGGGCAAAATGGCTTCCTTTTTCATATTTGATAATCGAGCCGGTGTTTTTGC
Source organism: Terrimonas pollutisoli (assembly GCF_029360765.1). Lineage (GTDB taxonomy): Bacteria > Bacteroidota > Bacteroidia > Chitinophagales > Chitinophagaceae > Terrimonas_B > Terrimonas_B pollutisoli. The sequence continues at coordinate 98,300 of NZ_JARKNA010000003.1, forward strand.
GGAAGTTGAAAACATCATCAACGTCGAGGCCATTTTCATTATAGATAGCTCCATCATGTTCGGACAACCCGACAATAATCGCACCCGCATCCTGGAAGAATTTTGCCGAATGGTATCCCACATTCCCCAAACCTTGTACAGCCACTCTTTTGCCTTCAACTCCAACGGTCAGGCCTTGCTTCTTCATGATATCTTCCATATTACATACTTCACGAAGACCGAAGAATACGCCTAAGCCTGTCGCTTCACGACGACCACGAACACCACCCTGTGACACCGGCTTACCAGTTACACATCCTGCGCCATCAATTTCTCCGGGGTGCATAGCTAAATACGTATCCTGTATCCAGGCCATTTCTCTTTCACCCGTTCCATAGTCAGGGGCTGGTACATCTGTACCGGGTCCGATAAAATTTTTCCTGATCAGCTCGGCAGTATAACGACGGGTAATTTTTTCGAGTTCGTAAGCTGAGTAGTTACGGGGATTGATTTTTATACCGCCTTTACCACCGCCAAACGGAACGTTTACGATAGCGCATTTATAGGTCATTAATGCGGCTAAGGCCATTACTTCATCCTGGTTTACCTCAGCGGCAAAACGAATACCACCTTTACAGGGTGTTTTATGTTGGGAATGCTGAACACGGTAGGCTTCCATTACCTCGACAGTCCCGTCGTCTCTTTTGATCGGAAACTTCATCTGGTACACTGCGTTACATGCTTTGATCTGTTCTAAGATACCAGGAGTCCATTTGGTAAATTTTGCGGCCTTGTCGAAGCTTTTTTCAACAGCGCCAAAAAAACTGTAATTGTCTGACATGAATTGAATTTTTGATTTTCAAATAGCAATCGTTATAAATAGGCAATTGTATAAGTTGGATAATGATTAGATTTCTTTTTCAATTTTGGTGACCTTTCTGTCCAATCTTACCAGGTATAATATCAAACCGGCCAATATGGTCAGCATCACCGCCAGCACCACATATATTCTTCCATTGCTACGCATTGTTTCTCCAAAAGCTGTTTTACCTTCCACATCCTGTGCTTTGACAATGGTTGTTAACAGCATTGCCGCTAAAAGAAAAAATAGGTTTTTGGTTTTTCGCATTTGTAAATTTTTATTTCTGTATTAAGCAAAATGATGAGCGGTTAACTCATCATCTTTTTTTCTTTTATTAAACTCAACCGTATCTTGATAGTGGTGATCCATACACCTAACAAAGTCCAGCCAATAACTGCGGGATAAAAAACTATGCGCATGCCTGCATCAATATCTTTATAGTTCATAGCAGGATTACCTTCCTGTCCCGGATGCAAACTGGGCAGGATGCGGGGCACAATCCAGATTGATGGGAAAAGCATAGCGTAAGCAAAAATGTTATACACTGCACTTATTCTTGCTCTTTTATCCATATCGGTGATTGAATCACGAAGTACAAGATAAGCCGCATAAATTAACAAGGCTATCGCTGCGCCAATCAGCTTGGGTTCCCTTGCTAAGGCGCCGAACGATTCAAAGGCAGGATTATTTGGGTCGGCCCAGGTATAACTCATCCAGATAGCCCCGGTAGCATATCCTAATAATCCAAAAACAATCCCAACCACGGCAAATTGCCTTGCATAGATATCATACTTGTGATTTAGTGTACGTAAATAGCGAATAGACTGGATCACTGAGATGGTAAACAGGATCATCATCGCAAACCACATGCAAACATGGAAATAAAGATTGCGGATAGTTTCTTCCAACGCCGGCAGGAGAGGGACTTTAAACAACAAACCACCAATAAATGTGTATACCAGCAAAACGACACTGAGAATTTTCCACCAGGATTTATACATATAATTTTTTTCCATGGCTATGGCTTGTTTCAGCTTTAAGAAGTGTAGCTAAAGCGCAGCAAAATTAAGGCGGTGCGTCTAATCCTGCCTAATTTTTCGTAAACTATTAATAATACAGGACTGAGTTAACATTTTATAGTAAAAGCACTTATAACATAAATATTTTTCAATAAAGAAGGTGAAATGATTTACAATTATCAGCGCCTCAATCTTTCCATAAAAAGGGAAATAAGATAACGGCAAGCAAGATGACCATCAGGTCGAGTGCCACGAGCAACAAAATCGTGCTGACTTTGATGGTTAAGATAGGATTAAAGGCTGCATTCGATAATTGCATCAGCAGTATTAGCTGTGGAATAATCAGCGGAAAACCCAAAACAGCCATGATAGCAGCATTTTGCTGGGCTCTTGCAGCAATTGCCGCCAGGAAAGTAAAGATCAGGCTCAGACTCCAGCCGCCGAGCAAAACAAGACCTATAAAGGCGCCGGCTTTTACCATTGGGTTTCCCAGAAATAAGCTAAACAAAAGTAAACTGAGCAGGCACATCACCAGCATCAGTAAGGAGTTAAATAGCAATTTTGATAACACAAAATTGGCCGGCGAAGCAATGGAGTAGAAGTAAAGCATCCTCCCCTTACTTTCCTGCAAAAAACTTTTAGCCACCGCATTGATGCATATAAACAATTGGATAACCCAAAATAAGCCGTTCCATACCCTGGTTTCGGGATCATCAATCGCCATGAATAAAACAAAGATGGTCGCACCTATATATAAAAGAATTCCGTAAAAGCTGTATTGCTGCCTTACTTCAAGCAGCAGGTCCTTCTTAAGTAATGTATATATACGCTGGAAAGAAGCGATGATAATTTTTTTGCGAAATTAATGAATAGAAAGCAGCAACGACCAGGTTTGAATATTCTCAGCTTTAGCCAAAAATAGCCTACTTAATCAGCGTATAATTTTTATACTCCCCGGGATACCAACCCGTCCATTTGACAATGATTCGTTTCAGTTTATCTTTTGCGGATGCATATTTAAGTTCTGGATCCGGATTGAATGGCCAGTTCTTTCGGAGTATCCTGTCTTTCATTAACGCCGGGTGAGTGCCTTCAAATTTTATAACAGGTTCGGTCGCCTTATCGTATTGATAAACGGAAGTAGTTCCGCTGTCTTTTTTTATCTCAATGCCGTCTTGGTACAGGCGAATATTTGATTCTATCTTTTTTTGCAATGCCTTAGGGTCCCGGACCCAACCATAATGATAGATATACGCATCAATGAGCTTTACTTTCAGCTTCCGGTTTTCGCCAATTCTAAATCCTTGTGCGTCGCGGAACGAAAAAATGTCTTTACGGTTTCTTACGATGCGGATTTCCCTTCGGTACCAGGAATATTTTGCGCCAATAAAGTCGTAGGAGCCGAAGAAATGCAGGTAGTTAAACAGTAAGCCTTCCACCTCCTGGTCTGCCAGATTATCCTGCATAGCTTTTTTGATTACCGGCAGATATTGTTCATGCACTACTTCATCACCTTGTATGTAAAAGGCCCAGTCATAATCAGTGGAGATAGCCTGGAAAGCTTTATTTGTTTCTGCCGCGAACACTTCACCTCCCTTTCTCAATGACTCGTTCCACGTGGTCTCCAGCACTTTTATTTTTGGATCAATGGCTCGAACTCGTTCAAGGGTACCATCTTCTGATTTTCCAACCGCGATGATAAACTCATCACATATAGGGAGAATGGATCTGATAGCTTCTTCAAATGGGTAGTCGAATTGTACTCCATTGCGGACAAACGAGAACCCGCATACTTTCATGCCTGTAAATTTTAGGTTTGTAAAATTAGGAGAATTTGTGCTGTAACCGGGAATGATACTAGCCCCATTCAACCTTTCGTAGTTTTTTCCAACTCCCGATCAAAATAGCAGGTAAATGCCCTATCAAACATCATTTTCCGGGCAGAAACAGGCCGGGTGTTGATGGCTGGCATATTTTTTTCAACCATATTTGATAAGGAAAAGCATACAGCTGATTCTAACATTAATCCAAAATTATGCTCTATGAATTACCTGTCTACATCAACATTTCGAGTCAACTTTCCCTTTATTACCCGCATGATAATAGTCTTGCTATTGATCTTTTTTATCGGTTTCCTCGTTAGGGAAACTTTTTCATTTATCCGTTTATTCGAGGTGACGGTAGTCGCCAACCCGGCGATCAATTTGATAAAATAAGACCCGTGTTGTCTCCGGGTCCGGAAGATCTGATGGAGGGTTTGATGTCAGGCGATTTATAAGCGGGCTGCGATTACTTCTTTTTGCCCGATTTCCGGGAACGTCCTTGTAGCTGATGAACGGCCCATTCTTCGATTCTTATAAGCCTTCACGGCTAAAACGCTGCTTCGTGACCAATAAAAGTTATTCATAATGCGTGTTGATAAATTCTTTCAGAAGAAAAGTTTTTTTCCGATATTTTTAGTTGATGCAAGACCATTATAAACTTCTCCTTACCATTTATGATATTGTCAAAAACGATCCGCAACCCGAACATTATGGGTGCCGGCCGCGGGAATTAATTCTACGCCAACTGCAGGAGTGGTCAGTTATTTACCAGTGCCTCCAGTTATTAGAGCAGGAAGAAATGATCAGGATGCAACAGCAGGATACGCTGGTAATCCGCATTACTCCGACAGGGCTGGAACAAGCTAAAATGGTAAACAAAAGAGTGCGGGAAAACAATTAATTCAAAATCTTCTAAAAATAAAAGCCAATACCGGAAATCCAGTATTGGCTTTGTCTTAGGAGGTAATTCGTGACTACAATTTGTTTACAACAACATCTTCTACCAGGCGTGAAGATTTGTTCACTTCGTAGGTTACTGTTTTGAAACTTTTCTTACCAGTAATTTCGAATTGAACACCAACACCGGTCAATTCTTCTGTATTTAACAAGAATTTTTTAGAGGTGTTGCCACTTAAATTGTCCCTGTACAGAACAGTATTGTATTCATCGCGAACAACAATAGTAAACTCGTTTTCATCGGCACTGCTAAGTGTCAGCTGAAACACTGGTTTGTTTTCTATATTGCCGAGATACTTCAGTTCAACAGGAATAGTTTTCTTCTCATTTTTCTTCTCATCATTTGCTTTTGCAGGAGAAGTAAAACCAAAAGATAATACGGTTGCAATAGCGATTGCAAGGTTTCTTGGGTTGATGAATGTGTTTTTCATGAGTGTAATAGTTTAAGTTAAAAAATGTATAACTAGTCTGATGACGTACAATCGGGGATCTTATGGAAGCAAAGGATTAGTAGTGCAAGCGTTATTTCAGTTCACTGAATGCTTTAAAAGATTTTCGCCGAATGGCTTTTTCTCCTTTGACGATACAAATATAGAAACGCAAAATCGTGTATGCAAAACATAAAAAACGGATTTTGGGAGTGTCAAACTGCACTTTAAAATTGTGAAACCCTTGACTGTACTGCTTTTCCTGATTCAAACCACCTGATGGCCAACCGCAAATTTGAGGCAAAAAAATGCGCAAAAATGCAGATTTCTGCATCGGCTGGGTAGGATTACGGTATGATGTAACGTGGAAATCCTCTTTTCCTAAGGCTTGCTAATTATTGGGTCGTTTAGACAGGTTTAGGTTATTAACACCCGTAGCGGTTTGGTGAGATATTTTTTGATAACAAGGTTTGTCAGAATAACGTAAATTTTAATTAAGTCTTCATTTTTTATCTTCTTCAAATATGTGATTCTCAATAAATAAAACAGATGAAAAGAAAATTAGCTTTTTTGCTTATATGGCGGGTGCAAAAAAACACTATCTTCAACCGCTTTCAGACACTTTTTAGTGCTTTGAAATGTGGATAAACACCCAACCAAATAGCCTGAAGGTTGTTATATAGATGATAAATGCCAAAGCTACAGGTGCTTTGGCGCTAATAAAAAAGGAGTTAAACAATGGCATTCAAAAAAGAGGTCGAAGAAATTATTGAACCTAAAGACATTTTTGTCGGAAAAAAAGACGCCCCGGTAACTTTAATGGAATTTGGAGAGTACGAGAATGAGGATTGTGCAAAAGCAAACGAAGTAGTGAAGCAGTTGCTTGAAGAATATGAAGGAAAGATCAAATTTAACTTTCGCCATTTCCCCTTGACATTGATTCACCAGCGTAGCATGAAAGCCAGTGAAGCCGCCGTGGCTGCCGGCCAGGAGGGTAAATTCTGGGAAATGCATAATGTGCTTTTCAGCAACAGGCGCAATCTTGGAACAACCAGTCTTAAACTGCATTCAAAAGAAGCTGGTGTTAATAATAAGAAATTCCTGGACGAATTGGTTAATGGAACATTTGGCTGGCAGGTACAGGATGACCTGAAAGAAGGAATTGATAGGGGAGTAAAAGAACTTCCTGCATTTTTCATCAATGACGAGCCGTTTTCCGGTAAGCCTACTTTTGCAAATCTTAGTGCGGCTATCGAGTCTGCTTTGAAGAAAACAAAAAAGAAGCCTTTGGCTAAGCAAAAAGTATAAAGAAGAACCATATAATTAAATGCCGGTTCTCATGTTGATGGAAGCGGCATTTTTTTTTCGGTCTGTGTGGGACATCATTCTAATAAAATAAAAGGGGAACAATTTGTTCCCCTTTTTATCTTTCAATAATAATTGAATTCAGGATCAATTACCAGCGACTGTTAGAAGAGTAAGAAGGCCTTTTATTGTTGTTGCTTCTTTCTTCTCTTGGTTTAGCCACCATTACTTTGATAGCACGACCTTCAACCATGCCACCATCTAATTCAGCAATTGCTTTTTGAGCAGCGGCGTCATCTGGCATTTCCACGAAACCAAAGCCTTTGCTGCGGTTGGTGAATTTGTCAACGATTACTTTAGCAGAGGATACTTCACCGTATTCTGCAAAAAACTCTCTTAAATCTTCGTCTTGAACTGCGAAGCTTAAATTTGAAACGTAAATGTTCATCTTAAAAATTAAATAATAAAAAATACTTGAGAAAAACGCAGGGGTAAAGAAGACTAACTATTAGCAGAGAATGCGTAGCAGAAAAAATCGTTCACTTACAAAAAACTGTGTTACTCAAATTGACGGTGCGAAGGTACTCTTTTCATTCGACAAAAAAACTATTATTTGGAGATCGCCCGGCTTAATGATGTAAATCATTTCTATATTAACTTGCCTTTAAGATGTTGCAAGATCAACAAATGGAATTTTGGCAGAAAGGACCAGTAGAAGGTATTATCCCTTTGCTGCAGCCAGTCGCTCACGCCATTCTTCAGGCGCATCACGAGGTTCAGCTCGCCATGAATGACTTTCCGGGGGCTTTATTATGGCAGCGTCCCGCAGGAGTTGCATCGCCAGCCTTTCACCTGCAACACCTGTCTGGTGTTCTGGATCGTTTATTTACTTATGCAAGGGGTGAACAACTTACGCCAAAACAACTGAATGTTTTACGTGGTGAGGGAAAAGAAAACTCCACCATTCATCTCACCGATTTACTGGTTCATTTCAGCCGGCAGGTAGAAAAAGCTGTCCAACAATTAAAAGACACAAAGGAAGACAGCCTTTTGGAAGTAAGATATATCGGAAGAAAACAGATCCCATCCAATGTATTAGGCCTGCTTTTTCACGCTGCTGAACATATACAAAGGCATACCGGTCAGTTGCTGGTAACGGCCAGGATCGTTAGACAACCCGGAGGTTAATGCTAGACATCAGCTACTTTAAAGGGATGAACTTCGATTTTTTTCCACACATTATTTACGATGTACGGCTCTGTATTCATCCAACCCTTCAACTCTTCAGGAGTTTCAAACTGCACCACCATCGTCGAACCAATCATTTTTTGCTGATCATTCAGCAATGCACCGGCGAAAATAAAATTTCCATTCTCTTTTAATTTGCGGGCTCCCTCAAAATGAGCGGGCCTGGCAGTCATTCTTCTTTCCAAAGCCTGATCGTCGGTACCGTCCCAGGCGTAAACGAGGTATTGTTGCATAAAAGTTTAGTTTTCTTTTGTCGTATCCACTTCCCAGTCATCTGTCCGAAAAGGGCAAACCGGAAGGCCTTCCTTGCTGAAAAGGTTTGACATTGCCGTGTTGCTGAATGCAAACCGCACGGCCACTGGTTTTTTTATGGTTTTATTGTATACGATAATTTTATCTTTTTCCAGCTTTACTTCAGCGGGCAGAAAATTTTTATCATCTCCCGCAATATAAAACTCACTTGCTTTTTCTTTTCCTTTCACCATAAACCCATTAGGAGCATTATCAAAATAGAGCGAAACTTTGTTGTCATTTATTTCCATGCTTTTGTATATCGGGCTTTTATAAGCAGGAACATTTAATCCATAGGTTTCGGCCAACGCCCAATTTGCCAGCCGGTCGGCAACATCCTTTTTGTTTTGCGGATGAATGTCCTTTAGGTTGTCGACCAGGTCTGTAATTATTACCATGCCCGTACCGGGAACCGATAAAGTTTTTGTCTGTTGTTCCCGGAGTAATGCCGCGATATTTTTGTTGCCGTACGTGTAGGGCGCAATTTGAACATAGTAAAATGGAAATTCTTTTTCCCAGGCCTTTCGCCAGTTGCCGATCATTTTGCTGAATAGTTTTTGATAGGTTGCTGAAGTTCCGGTATTGCTTTCACCCTGGTACCAGATAGAACCGGCAATGGAAAAATTAGTGAGCGGTGCGATCATCGCATTAAAGGTGTAACCGGGTAATACCGGCCACCATGGGGTCATGTTTTGTTTGTCCGCGGCTTCTTTCAATTCAGGATCATCGTTCACTTCGTTTGCCGGTGTCCACACTTCCGCCGGTGTGCCGCCCCAGCTTGCATTGATCAAACCAATGGGTACATTCAAATCTTGCTGTAGCTTTTTGCCAAAAAAATAGCCAACAGCACTAAATCCCTTTAATGTTTCAGGCGAACATGTCTTCCATTGCCCGGCAGTATTTTCCTGCACGGTCGCAGACGTAGTCTTAGGAACATGAAACAGGCGGATATTACTATTATTACTATTGGGTAATTCATCGATTATCTGTTTCAGATTTTGATAGCTGCTCCATTCCATATTTGACTGGCCGGAACAAACCCATACTTCTCCTATCATGATATTCTCCAGTACTATCGTGGACCCGCCTTTAAGTGTAATCGTATAGGGGCCGCCTGCTTTTGGTGTAGCAATTTTAATTTTCCAGTTAGCATCACGGGTAGTGGTGACGGAGTCAGTTTTATTATCCCAGGATGTAGTAATGAATATTTTTTCACCGGGATCGGCCCAACCCCAAAGGTTGACTTTAGACTGTTGTTGTAATACCATGTTACTCGCAATAACCGATGGTAAACGAATTGCAGCAATCGCATGATTTGTCAATAACAAGATGGCCGGAACAGAAAGAAACAGAAATAACTTTTTCATTTTTTTATATTGGGGAGGGAAGATAATTAAAACATGCATTACAATAAACAAGAAAATCAGCTCACTTATTCATCAAATTAATTATAGATTTAATTTAGTGTTAGTATGGTTCAATTTACGGCCACAATACACAAATTTGAAAAGCAAGGCGAGAAAAGCGGCTGGACTTATATCGAAATTCCGGCAGATATCGCCCAGCAGTTAAAGCCGGGCAATAAAAAATCTTTCCGGGTGAAGGGCAAACTGGATCAATTTAAAATTGCTGGAGTATCACTATTGCCAATGGGGGGCGGTTCTTTTATAATGGCCATTAATGCTACGATGCGAAAAGGAATTGGGAAAAAGCAGGGCGCTATGTTGAAAGTAGCGTTGCAGGAAGATAAAAAAGCCTACGAGCTCAATGCGGAATTCCTGGAGTGCCTCAATGATGAACCAAGGGCGCTGAAAAATTTTGAGGCAATGCCCCGTTCTTTTCAAAACTATTACAGCAAATGGATAGAGAGTGCTAAAACAGAGCCTACTAAAACAAAACGAATAGCGGCAGCGGTCTCCTCCCTTGCAACCGGCATGAATTTTTCTGAAATGATGAGATCGATGCAAAAGAAAAACATGTAATTCTGGCGCTGGCATCAATTGGCCTCAAAAAATATTCCTCTTAATTTGCAATATGATTTCATCCATTCATGATTTTCAAAAGCCTTTTTTTATTGGTATTGCCGGCGCAGGTATGAGTGCAATTGCACAATATTTAAAAGGAATAGGTAAAGACGTTTCAGGCAGTGACAGATTTTTTAAAAAGGGTGAGCCAAATGAAACAAAAGAAAAACTGGAGGCCGAAGGAATAGCCTGTTTCCCTCAAAATGGTGAAGGGATTACCGGGCATACCGATCTTATTGTCGTATCGACAGCAGTGGAAGACACCGTAGAAGAGGTGAAAAAGGCGAAAGCACTGAATATTCCTATTATCAAGCGTTCCGAGTTATTGGCCCTGATCGCAGCGAGCAAAAAAACAATAGCAGTGGGCGGAACCAGTGGAAAAAGCACGACCAGCGCCATGCTTTTTGATATATTGGAGTTTGCCGGTCTTCAACCAAGCATAATAAGTGGCGCCGGGCTCGTAAGCATCATTCGCCAGGGAAAGATTGGTAATGCAAAAGTTGGCAAAGGCGAATGGCTGGTAATCGAAGCGGATGAAAGTGATGGTTCAATAGTTCAATACAAACCTGAGATTGGCTTGTTGCTAAACGTAGAAAAGGATCATAAGGAAATGGACGTGTTGATGGATGTGTTCTCCGTGTTTAAGTCTAACAGCAAAAAATTTATTATTAATCAATCACACCCACAGGCCCGCCAATTGTCGCAGCAAATCGTCCAGGATTTTTCACTCGATGAAAATAAAGCCGGGTTTACTGCCAGCAATTTTCACCAGGATGGCCTCGCTGTTTCATTTCAGGTTAATGGTATTGACTTTACGCTAAACCTGGTTGGCAAGCATAACATGGAAAATGCATTAGCTGCAACAACGGTAGCAGCACAGTTGGGTATTCCTCTTCAAACATGTGCTGCCGCGTTAAAAAATTACGAAGGAATATACCGGCGTCACCAGGTTTTGGGAAATAAAAAAGGAGTATGGGTGATAGATGATTTTGCTCACAACCCGGTTAAATGCGCCGCTGCCATCCAGGCTTGTCAACCCATCGCTCCTAAAGTAATTGCCTGGTTTCAGCCACATGGATATGGTCCCACGAAGTTTTTGCGAAATGATTTTGTGGAGGAAATCGCAAAAGTGCTCCGTGATGACGATGAGATATGGATGAGTGAAATATTTTATGCCGGCGGCACAGCGGTAAAAGATATTTCGGCTAATGACCTCATCAATGATCTAAAAGCAAAAGGGAAGAAATCTTTTTTCGTGGAAGATAGAAATGATTTTGTCAGTGCCGTGCAACCCCACCTTACCAGTGATTGCGTGCTGCTACTGATGGGAGCAAGGGACCCTTCGCTGGAACAATTTGCTAAAACTGTGTGGAATCAATTATAGCATTATTCTATGGCAAAACTGTAGGTCGGTCTTGACTGTTGTTCAGCCAAAGGTTTGAAAAGATGTAAGCAAAGACCTAATAGCAGGCTATAAAGTGTTTTTTGGTGCAACGGTTTTTTAACTCCTGAACGGGTCAGTAAATCGTCTTTGATATCTAACTTACAAATAACGAGAGGATGCTCAATTGATTCTTTATAGATCGTTACCGCAGGTTGTTGTTTGTCATCTACCGAATAGAAATAACGTTGGTTATTGAGCTCTATAAAGTTTTCATTGTTTTCCGAACCGGCGTGACCAATACGAATACCATATTCATTTCTAAGCACCGTTTTGTTTTTGCGAAACCCTTCATCCCGTATAAGGAACACTCGTTTTTCATCGGCATATTCTATTCTTGCAGCATTGGAAGATGAATTGAAAACAAGTGTCACTAATTTCTTGCCATTATTGCAAAGGGTATACACCGTTTGACCAATAGTGGATGTAAAGGTTTCCCATTTCATAACAAAATCGTTTTGAGTGTGCGACTATTTGTTGAAAATAGTGAGATTTGGATAGCCTCCGGGGAGTTAACTTAAAATTAATATTAACTTCATATTAGGCGGAATAAGGGTGATAAACTGTGGATAAACAGGTGATAATGCACAAAAAATATCACATTTGTAAAACAAACACTATGCTGTCAGAAAAAGAAAAAAAATTCCTGGAAAGGGCCATTGAACTTTCCAGGCTTGGGATGCAAGATGGACATGGCGGTCCTTTTGGCTGTGTGATTGTAAAGGGGGATGAAATAGTAGGGGAAGGATGCAATATGGTTACCTCGTCTAACGACCCGACGGCGCATGCCGAAGTAGTTGCCATTCGGAATGCCTGTCAAAAATTAAATAATTACCAACTTACCGGGTGCGAAGTATACACCAGTTGTGAGCCCTGCCCGATGTGTTTGGGAGCCATTTATTGGGCGAGGCCGCAGCGTGTGATTTACGCCAATACAAAAAAGGATGCCGCGGCCATCCAGTTCGACGATGATTTTATCTATAAAGAAATAAATGCCCCGATGTTCGACCGGAAAATTCCGTTTATTCATTTTCCTCACCCCCTGGCGCAGGAGGTCTTTGCCCAATGGAAGTCAATGGAGGACAAAAAACTGTATTGATATTTATCTCGGATTCCGTTTGAAATAATCGTCCAATGACAAAGGGCCGCCGCCTTCAATAAAGAAAAAGATCAGCAATAAAAGCACTACCAGCGAAAAACCGAATTCAGATCCCGGAGCAAAAATACCTCTCGGAATGTTGACGAAGAAAACAGCGCCTAACAATACAGGTATCAGGAAAAGTGTCGCCACCCTTGTAAAAAGCCCAACAATAATGAAAAAGCCGCCAAGCATGTGAACCCAGGTGATAAAAATGGGCAACCAGGTATTCGTAAAGCCCATGCTTGTATCTGCCAGCAGGGATTCAAGACCGACAGAATCATTCATAAATGAGATGCCCTTTATGATTAGACAAATGCCCAGGGCAACTCTTAAAAATACCAGCCACCGGGGATGATGGGTGGTACTCCATTCTTCAAGTTGATGTAGCATACCCATAACAAAAAGTTTAAAGAACTGAAATATGTTATGTTGACTGTAAAAGTTACGATTTTTTAAAGAGAGCAAAAAATAAAACAATGCATTATTGCTGCAACATCCGGTGAATGATCATGTAGCTGAGAACGATCAGGATAATAAATATAAAAATGGCGACATACAGCCATGACTGGTCTTTTAACTTCAATTTCTCGCGGCGAAGGCTTTTCATTTCTATCTTCTTCTTGAGATCCCTGTTAAGGGTTTCAACCAAATGAGCAATCTGCTTCTTGTCGCCAAATTGCTGAAGACCCTCCAAAGCGTCATTGGCAAACTCATTTGAGGCCAATGTTTTTTCTACTTCATGCTTTTTTTCGACTGGCAGCTTGTCTTGCAGGTAAAGCAATAAAGTCTCCTGATCAATGTCTGTAGTCAAATGGGATAATATGTCTTTCAGGTTTTCCTGCATTTGGAGTTTATTGCCAATGGTTATTTTCCTTTATTTTTTTTTCAATCAGTAGTTTTAGGTTTCGTTTTCCATTTTGTATATAGCTTTTTACCTGCAACATGCTAAACCCAGTTATATCACTGATCTCCTGGTAGCTTTTTTTCTGCAGGTAAAACAAATTTACACACTCCTGTTGCTCGCGGTTTAATTCTTTTAATGATTCTTCCATTAGTTCCATCACCTGGTCTGTTTGTACCATAGCCTGCCAGTCGGTTTCTTCTTCAGGTGCTGCCATCAATTTCTCTGTCAGTTCTGCCGGTATCTTATTTTGCTTGTCCCGCAGTTTCATCAGGCAATGATTTTTTGCCACCATGTACAACCACGACTTAAAATAATCTACTTTATATTTTTGCAGTTCCTGGATCACTTTTAGAAAGATCTGTTGTACACTATCCTTTGCTTCCTCTTCATTTTTAAGGTATTTCATACAAACACCCAATAACAACAGCGTATAGCGCTGCAATAACACACCAAGCCACTCACTGTTATGATCAGCCTGGTATTTCTGAAGCAGTTCCTGGTCGGTTATATGATTATATTTCTCTGCCTTCACAAAGGAAAAATAGGGATTTTATACTATATCCACACTTCACTTCTGTTTTTATTTGCCATATAGGAATAACAATAATTCATTCTCTATTAAGATGCAAAGAAGACATAATTTCATAATAATGACAGCAGTAGTATTTTAATATTTTCGAAAAAATTATGACATGAATTTTGGAGTGGTAGTAGTGCCGGCAGCACCGGTCAGAAGAAAAGCAAGACATCAAAGCGAGATGACCAATCAACTATTGTTTGGCGAAACGGTGAAAGTACTGAAACAGCGGGGCAACCTGTGGGTAAAGGTGAGGAGCCTTCATGATGGCTATGAAGGCTGGATGACAAATACGCTATTGCACCCCATCGATGAAGAGTTGGCGAATAGCTATTGTTCCTTTCTCGCCGCTGGATTGTTTAATACGGTCAGGATCGGGGAGATGAAAATGAGCGTTCCAATGGCATCAACGCTTCCGGGCTTTAACGAAGGACATGGAAGTATCAATAGTATGACTTATCATCTCGACGCAAGTTATTTGAAAAGAGATGATCAGCCGATCAGTGAAGAATTGATCCGGCAATTGACCGGACAATGGCTAAACGTTCCCTATCTGTGGGGTGGCAGAACCATGTTTGGCGTTGATTGCAGTGGTTTTGTGCAGGTGAATTTTAAAATGATGGGAGTTGATCTTCCCCGTGATGCGTGGCAGCAGGCCCAGGAGGGAGTGCAGGTAAGAAAATTAAAGCAGGCCATCTGTGGCGATCTTGCATTTTTTGATGACAAAGAAGAAATCGTTCATGTCGGAATTTTATTGAACAGTGAGCAGATTATACATGCGTCAGGTAAAGTAAGAATTGATAACATTGACAAGAAAGGAATTATCAATAGCGAAACGGGAAAACGAACCCACTCATTAAGGGTTATCAAGCGATGTCGCTAATACTGCCTGGTTGTTACTTGATTTCATGCGCAGTATAATATTAAGAACAGGCTCATTGGTTTCATCCAAAACTGCCCAAAGCACTGAGACCGGCGCCAATGAGGCAAAACCAACAAAATAGTTGTGGACACCGCCTGTAATAGTGGTACCTGTTTTCAGTTCCTTATAGCTGCTGGTATAAAATCTTTTATTAATTTGACGGTGGATCTTCTCAAATTCTTTTTTCACTTCCTGTTTTCCCACGTCGCCTGGTTCGGCATACGCAGTCAGTTGGTATATCAATATCGTATCGGTTGGTAATGAATCCGCATATTGAATCGGAGACTCCAGCAGCCTCACTTCTATATACCGGGGTTTAAAGAAAAATGGATTATAGTTTTTATAGGCGCCAAAGAAGTAAAATAAGCTTGTATCTGTTCTATGTAGCACCTGTTTGTTCTGGATAGCAGGATCATTGAGCAGGTGTTTTATAAAGTCACTGAAATTACCAGCAAAAGGATCAGAACGGAAATAACTTTTGGAGAATTGGAACAACCCATCTTGTGAGAAAGATTCGCCATGAAATGCGGCAATTAAGAAAAAGACGAGTAAAATTTTTCTCATAAGCGGAGCTTGCTCAAATCTAAATGCAACCCTTCGATCTCAGCTATACCGGTTTGTTAAAATGATTATAGTTATTTAAACAATTCCTTTATGGAATTGAAAATAGCTTTGTCCCAGCCCAGCAATTTAAAAGCAGAATAGAAAAGAAATACGGCAAATATCTTTTTTACCGTGTCTTCCGGCAGCCGCAAAGCCAATTTGCTGCCAAGATATCCGCCGGCAATAAATGCAATGCTCATCACAGCCACCACTTTTATATCGACATTCCCTTTATTATAATAGTTGATCACGGCCAGTATTCCCACCGGTAATAATAATAACCCCAATGAAGTTCCCTGTGCCTGGTGTTGCGTAAATCCCAGGAAAAAGATGAGTGCAGGTACGATGATAAGACCACCACCTACACCCACCAATCCGCTTAATATGCCGGCGAAAAGACCAATCAGCAAAATAGTGATCACCAGTTCAGCCGTCATAGTTCTTTTTTGAAGCGGGTTCACCAATCAATGTTTGAAATGTTCTTTATAGTAAGCGATAGCGGCTTCAATGACTTTGCAGGCAGTATACTTATCCTGGAAATTGTCTATTTCCACTTTTTTATTTTCCAATACCTTGTATTGTTCAAAAAAGTTACGGAGTTCAAGGAGAAAGTGATCCGGAAGGTCTTCAATATTGTGATAGTGATTGACCGAGGGATCTTTTGAAGCTACTGCAATGATCTTATCATCCATTTCCCCTGCATCGATCATTTGCATATTGCCAATCACATTTGCTTCAACGAGGCAAAGCGATTGAATAGATTGCGAACAGAGTACCAGGATATCGAGCGGGTCATTATCCTGTCCGAGTGTTTGCGGGATAAATCCGTAGTTAACAGGGTAATGGAAAGAAGAATAGATCACCCTGTCCAGCTTCAACAAGCCGGTCGCTTTGTCAACCTCGTACTTTGCTCTTGATCCCTGTGGTATTTCAATTAATGCATTTACTTTTTGAGGAACCTTCTCGCCATAATGAGCGCCGTGCCAGGGATGATTAACTGTGAGCATAGGAAATAGTTTGTTTTAAGTTTAATAGTTTATAGTCGAAATATAGCTTTAGCCTCTCGATAATCTCATGCCGCCATAGGTAGCCAATAGTCCCACGATTACACTGCCGCAAATATAAAGTAGGAAAAGAGTCGGTTTATTTTCTTTTATCAGGCCCATTCCGTCCAGGGTAAATGCTGAAAAGGTTGTGAATCCACCACAGATTCCAGTCATCAGAAAAAGTTTCCAGTGTTCATTGCTTTCAAAAGATTTAAAGGTGATGCCCCAGAAAAGACCAATCAAAAAACAACCGATCACATTCACCGCAAAAGTGCCAAAAGGAAACGAGTGAGGAAATGCAGTAAGCACCCAACGCTGGCAAATATACCGTGCGATACTACCCAGCCCGCCACCTAAACCTACCAATAAGATATTTTTTATCATGGCAGGTTATCGGTCTTGTGAAAAATGTATTTAAAATCCACCATCCAAACACCATTGTTCTTTACTACTTTTAACGAATCCACTTTATTCTTATAAGAGTTGGAGTAATAAATAATGCTTGTCGAATCATTAATTTTCCTGTCGTTGTGAATGCGGATGGATGCTGTCTGGTATTTTTCTTTTTCTTCTTTGGACAGTCTTTCATTGAGCCGTTCAATGGCGTTCAAATCCTGGAGACTCAAAGAGTCATTGAGCATATAGGTCTTTGCTTTTTCGAAATCACCTACCAAAGCCGCCTGGATGAAATTGCGTGCCGCATCAATATCGCTGTCGGAGCTGGAAGAAGCGGCTTGCCTGTCTCCGTCATTACAAGCATAAAAAGCCGAAAGCAAAATGAACAGGGGATAGAAAATCTTTTTCATTCGTAAAAGTAATTATTAAAATCGAACAGGATGAAAGAGCCAACACTGTTTGCCCGAATTAAGTTAGTTTTTCAGCCCCTTCAAAATAAAAAAGTTTCACTTTCTTCTATAAAAGAAAATGAAACTTTTCATTGATCCGGCCTTGCGGATGATTAATCTTTTGCAGGTATATCTTTCTCCTGGCTTTTCTTGATAATGCCCAGCGAACGATGAGGTGCATCCTGCGGGTTTTCCTTCTCATGCTCTTTGGTATAAGCACGGAGTATTTGTTTTACCAGCCGGTGGCGAACCACGTCTTCTTCGTCCAGTTCAATATGGGCGATGCCATCAATGTTTTGAAGAATGCGGACCGCAGTAGACAAACCACTCTTCTGGTTTCTTGGCAGGTCCACCTGCGTCATATCACCGGTGATGATCGCTTTGGCATTGGCGCCAATACGGGTAAGAAACATTTTTAACTGCAGGTCAGTGGAGTTTTGCGCTTCATCCAAAATGATGAAGGCGTTATCCAATGTCCGGCCACGCATATAAGCCAATGGTGCGATTTCAATTGTTCTTGTCGTCATATAATACCCAAGCTTGTCTGCAGGTATCATATCATCCAATGCATCATAAAGGGGGCGTAAGTAAGGGTCAATTTTTTCTTTAAGATCGCCGGGTAAAAAGCCAAGGCTTTCGCCTGCTTCTACGGCCGGCCGGGTGAGAATAATTTTTTTTACTTGCTTATTTTTTAAAGCTCTTACAGCAAGAGCTACGGCGGTATAGGTTTTACCAGTACCGGCAGGTCCAATGGCGAACAGGATGTCATTTTTTTCCGCTTCCTGTACCATTTTTTTCTGGTTGGCTGTCCTGGCACGAACCGATTTGCCATTGGGGCCAAACACTAATACTTCGTTGGGGTTTCGTTCAACAAAATTGTCAATAGTTTCGGCATCATCCCCACCAATTACCTGCTCAAAATAATTCTGGCTCATGTGGCCATTTCTTTCCAGGTAAGAAATGATAAGAGAAATTTTTTCCCTGGCACTTTCGACCTGTTCAGGAGCGCCGCTCAATTTGATCTGTTTACCGCGGGAAAGAATTTTGAGAAGTGGGAATTTTTTTTTGAGAATGTCCAGTTTACCGTTGTTTACTCCGAAAAACTCAATTGGATTAACGGTTTCAAGGTTAATAATTGTGTCAGTCAATGCGGATTAGTTTATACATATTTCAAAAACCGGCGTAGGGTAAATACCGGGTTAGTTTGCGTCTTCTGATAATTGGTACAGAAGCTTTACCCTCACTTTTTCAAATATAACTTGTAACAATAGTTACTTCCTAAAGTTACTTATTAACAAGTGTTAATACAAATTTTCGGGTGTTAAAATTGTTTCAGCTATACGCATATTGTAAAAAGTAAATTGCCTGAATTTTTGTTTTTCATTCAAACAAAAAGATGAGAGAAAAATTCCGGAAAACCATTCTTTTTATAGCAGAGACTTTTAAATAATTGTTATCTTAGAGTACAACCAATTCCCCCTGAATTCCCGCGGGCTTAATAGTACTCTCTCATTCCTCTTACTTCATTCCTGAATGTCCTGTGTTTGTGAACCTTCACCATTTAAACGATGATGCATGAAGCACAAATTTTATATGCTGTTGTTTCTACTAACTGTAGGGGTGTATCTCTCATGTCATAGCCAGGCGCCTGCGCAACCAACCAATCCCGATCCTCCAGACCAGGATATTACTACTTCCAATGATATAAACCTGTGTGCCGACATCAGTGATCCCAATGGAGATCTGATGCGGGTTAAATATTTTGGTCGCACAAAAACGTCTGCCGGGTCGCAAAAATTTACTCTTGTTTTTTTGCCCGACACACAATATTACACGGAAGAACCCCAGGGAAATCATGGTGGAAATATTGCTATGCTCAATGCACAAACAACATGGATAAAGAATAACCGTTTGGCACGAAATATTGTGTATGTTGGTCAATTGGGTGATTGCGTTGAGAATGGAGATTTTTTTGAAATAGAATGGCAAAGGGCACAGGCTGCTTTCGCTACCATCGAAGACCCTGTACAAACGGGCTTGGTGCATGGAGTTCCTTTTGGTATTTGTGTGGGCAATCATGAACAAACTCCTATCGGATCACCAGCAGGCACGACTTTTTTCTACAATCAATATTTCGGCAGTTCGCATTTTGCCGGCCGGAGCTATTATGGCGGACATCATGGAACTAACAATGACAATCATTATCAGCTATTCAGTGCCAGCGGTATCGACTTTCTTGTAATATCGTTGGAGTTTGACCAGACCCCGGGATTTTCCGTCGCCGATGGTGCCCTGGATTGGGCAGAAAGTTTAGTACAAAACAATCCGAATAAAAAAGTGATTGTTATGACGCATTGGGCGATTAGTGAAGATGCTTCTTTTGGCCCACAGGGGCAAGCTATTTATGACCGCCTAAAACTGTATTCCAATTTTTCTTTTTTGATTGGTGGCCACATGAGCAGCATTAACGGGGGAGAGGCCAGGCGAACTGATATTTACAATGGTAACCAGGTTCATTCCATTCTTTCAGACTACCAACACAGAAATGGGGGAGGCAACGGTTTATTACGGATATACGAGTTTGATCCCTCGCAAAATAAGGTATCCGTGCAAACTTATTCGCCTTATATCGACAACTATGAAACCGATGCCAGCAGCCAATTTGAATTGCCTTTTGTCATGCAACCACAGTTGGGTGTTTTAAATAATATCCCTTCAGGCACTACGCCTTGTCTTGGCTGGAATGATCTGGTGTATAATACCACCTATGAATGGGGCTTGCAGCTTTATGACGGTCAGAATATCACCACCGGGCCCTTGTGGAGTTTTACGACAGTTGACCCTTTGCCTGTTTCTTTAGTTGAGTTTCTCGCAACAATGGAAGCTGATAAGGTGAAGTTGTTCTGGAAAACAGCCAGCGAAATAAATAATGACCGATTTGAGATTGAAAGATCCGCTGATGGTAATAGCTATGTAAAAATTGGAACTATCCGGGGCCAGGGCAATTCAAATAATTTAAACCAATACAGCTTTTATGATGACCGGCCTTTAACCGGGAAAAATTATTATCGTTTAAAACAGGTTGATATAAATGGCCATTATATTTATTCACTTGTAAGAACAGTAATGACAGCTGCCAAACCTGCGTGGAATGTTTATCCAAACCCGGCAAATAAGAAAAGCATTGATATCTATTTTTCCGGCAAATGGAAGGAAAATGTGGTGATTGAATTTTATGACATGTCTGGCCGCAAACTGCTTCAAACCACAAGAAACAACACGCACAATAAAATACAGGTAACAACAAAATTTCAGCCGGGATTGTATATCATCAGTCTAACCGGTGAAAATAATTTTTCTTCACAAAAGATGATTGTTGTATCGAACTAGTATAGTTACTGTCAGGAGTTAATTTTCTCTTCTTTTGCTAAAAAAAAGTCATCCTTACAACAGGATGACTTTTGAAATAAGTCCGGGAGAGCAAATAACCTTTAATTAGTTAATCGTCCTTCTTTTTTGGTTAGATCGAACACTTTGTCGAGCTTAGTACCGGTCGCTTCCTCAAAGGCCGCCTGCATGTCCTCAGGTTGCGGATGTTTATTTTTCCATTTGGTAAAATAGGTTTGAATAGCAAGATCCATTTTATCCTGTCCCACTGCTGACTCCAGCAGGTACATCCACAAAGCTGTCTTTACATAGGATACTATCCCATATTCTTCGCTATTGGGAAATTTATCAGCCGGGATATCCATGGCCGATTGCATGGGAAGATTTTTATCAATCACGTTGTAGATAATATCCAAAAATTCATCCGCCGGTTTTTCTTTTATTTCTTTAGGAATAGCATCGCCAAAAACGGAATTGCTGCGGTATTTCTCGGCTTCATATTTAAATTGGAAATAGGTATTCAGGCCCTCGTCCATCCAGGTATGAGCTCTTTCGTTACTGCCAAGCATTCCCATAAACCAGTTGTGACCTATTTCATGAGCGATCACCGCATCCAATGTCTCTATTTTTGCATCAGGGCTTGTAATAAGTGTGATCATGGGATATTCCATACCGCCGCTTGAGTTATTCTTTGGCCCTTCTACAGCCTGCACTACCGGGTAGCCATATTCGCCGACCCAGCCACTGTATTTTTTCACACCGTCTTTGATATAATCAATACTATTTTTCCAAAGTGTACTTTTTTTGTTGTGATAGTAAGAAAAGACCTCAATGATCTTTCCACCCGGTAATTGTGTGGTATCATATTGGATGACAAAATCCTTATCGGCAAACCAGGCAAAATCAGGCACCTGTTCAGCATGATAGCTTAGCGTTTTGTTTTCTTTTTTGTTTAACGGGGCGTATAGTGCTGGTTTACCATTGCGGTCAGCAACATTTTTCTTACCTGTTTTTTTATAAGCTTCGAGCTCTTCTTTTGTTTGCAATACACCCGTAGCGCCAACAATATAATCCGACGGCACCGTAATACTTACCGTGTAGTCAGCATATTCGCTATAAAACTCACCCATGTCCAGATAGGGGAACTCATGCCAGCCTTTTTTATCAAATACAGCCGGCTTGGGATACCATTGGCAGGCCATGAATTGCCCATCGGCATAACCCGACCTTGAAAAATAGGGGGGCAGCATCACTTTGAAGGGGGTAGAAATTGTAATGGAATCCCCGGAGGCCAAGGGCTTGTTTAATACCAGTTTAATGATATCAATGTATTGAGGGTTGGGGTGTGCTTCTGTTTTTGCCGCCTGCCCGTTCACTTTGAACGCAAATCCATCGATTGACCCGGTGCCAAAGCTTTCCATTTTCTTTGCCCGTTCTTTATCATTCTTTAGTTGTTGCAGCAAAGCAGTTGTCTCATTCTTATAGGCGTTTGGCCAGATATGAAACCAGATAAAATCAAGCGAAGAAGGGGAGTTGTTTTTATAAACAATCGTTTCAAAACCAGTAATGGATTTTTCTTTATCGTTTAGCTCCGCTTTAATATCATAGCTAAGCTGCTGCTGCCAATAATCCTGTTGGGCCACTAACTGAGTACAGATGCAAATGGAGAGCAAAAGAGACAAAAACTTCATGGGTAAAATTTATTTATCCTTCAAAAATAGCCAAAGAATAATAGCAGGCAATAGTAGTAAAAAGGTTTTAGGAATAGTGCAACATTTTATTCTTGCATATTTTAATAGTGCCCGGCATTGCTTGCTAATAAACTAAGTTTCTGTATCTTACCCGTATGAATTTTTTATTTCGCATTCTCGTCACGGCATTGGTTGCATTTGCTCTTGCTCATTTATTAACGGGCATTCATGTGGACAGCTTCTGGACTGCCATAGTATTTGCAGTGATCCTGGCCATTTTGAATGTTTTTGTCAAGCCCATTTTAATACTGTTAACGCTACCCCTGACTATTGTGACGCTGGGATTATTTCTTTTTGTTGTCAATACTCTGGTTGTTTTACTGGCCAGTAAATTTGTCGATGGCTTTCGAATCGATAGTTTCTGGTGGGGATTACTTTTCGCATTGCTCCTCGCTTTCGTCACATCTGTTATTACCAAAGAAGTGGACAAGGATAAGAAGAAGGGGGTATTTTAACCTCAAAGAATGATGTTTCGATTTTTTTAATCAAACGCATTGAGTTAGTTTTCTTTTAGGCTACACGACATTTAAGGATTTAATGAATAAAATAGTTAAAGCAGAAGCAAAATATATCGCTTTCAAGTGATAGAATGACTTTGTCAATAGTTATCATGTTAGGGGATAAATATCCAATTCTACCGTCCTGTAGCTTCAGTTGAATGATTTTATATCCCGGCATTAGCAGCCGGGATTGCTTTTATTAACAGAACTTGATTCTAATTTGATCACCCAAAAATCAACTTGTTTTCATAGCTTCGGTATAATTGTAAATTTTACACTAAATGCCATTGAAAACAAAAATGATTGCTGCCGCCGGCTATGGATTTATACTGGCAGCACTGATTGTATCCTGTAATAATGCAGCTGATAAAAAAAATGCCCGAATTGAGTCAGACAGTCTTACCGAAGAACAAAAACATCTCCCTGAAAATGCATTGAAAACTCTCACCGTGGCAGATGGGCTGGAAGTAACGGCAATAGCCACGGAGCCCATGTTACAAAATCCAACAAACATTGATGTGGACGATCGTGGCCGTATTTGGGTTTGTGAAGCTTATAATTATCGCCCCGGTATCAATGGCAATCCAACGAATGCATTGGGAGATCGAATCGTGATACTGGAAGATAAAGATGGTGACAGCAAAACAGATACCGCAAAAGTTTTTTACCAGGGACCTGAATTGAATGCCCCTTTAGGAATCTGTGTTTTGGGTAATAAAGCCATTGTTTCGCAAAGTCCTTTTGTGTGGATTTTCTATGATGATAATGGGGATGATAAGGCAGATCGTAAGGAAATACTTTTCCAGGGCATCAGTGGTGAGCAACATGATCACGGCGTGCATGCTTTTACGTTTGGACCTGATGGCAAACTCTATTTCAATTTTGGCAACGCCGGGAAACAATTAAAGGATAAAAATGGCAGGCCGGTCCGTGACCAGGATGGTGATATCATCGACAACAAGAAGTATAAAGAGGGTATGGTATTCCGCTGCAATCCGGATGGATCAGCTGTTGAATGCCTGGCACATAATTTCCGTAATCCCTACGAGGTAGCGGTTGACAGTTATGGTAGCTTGTGGCAAAGTGATAATGACGATGATGGCAACCGTGGTACCCGCATCAATTACATCCTGCAGTATGGCAATTATGGCTATACAGATGAAATGACGGGTGCTGGCTGGCAGGCGAATCGTACAAACATTGAAGATTCTATACCGCTTCGTCACTGGTACCAGAATGATCCCGGGTCAGTGCCCAATGTGCTGCAAACTTTTGCGGGTTCGCCGACCGGTATGATCATTTATGAAGGCAGTTTGTTGCCTCAGCCTTTTCAAGGTAGTATGATACATTGTGATGCGGGCCCCAACGTAGTGCGTTCTTATCCCGTAAAGAAAAATGGAGCAGGTTACACAGCAGGTATCGTTAATATTTTGAAAGATGATAAAAATCAGTGGTTTCGTCCTGCAGATGTATGTGTGGCGCCGGATGGTTCATTGATCGTCGCAGATTGGTATGATCCCGGTGTAGGCGGACATGCAGCGGCAGACCAGGCTAGAGGCAGGATTTATCGTGTTGCTCCCAGGAATTCAAAATATTCAATACCGGCACAAGACTATACAACTACAGATGGCGCTGCCAAAGCCTTGCAAAATCCTAATCTTGCGGTGCGTTACCATGCTTTTACTGCTTTGCAAAAAATGGGCACGACTGCGATTCCTGCTCTTGAAAAAATTTGGCGAACATCGGAAGATCCAAGGATGCGGGCCAGGGCATTTTGGGTGCTGGCAAAAATGCCAGCGGCTACTGCCGAAAAATACATCAGTGAAGCCGTAGCAGATCATAATGCTGATCTGCGCATTACCGGTTTGAGAGCAGCACGTGAATTGAACAAAAATTTAATTGCGACGATTAAGCAATTGATCAATGATCCGGATGCGCAGGTACGTCGTGAATGTGCGATATCCTTGCATCATAATAAATCAGAAGAAGCCGCAGAGCTGTGGAGCTCGTTGGCGTTGCAGTACGACGGAAAAGACAGGTGGTATTTAGAAGCCCTGGGCATTGGTGCGGATCAACAATGGGACAAATTTTTCACCACTTACCTTACCCAGGTAAAAGATAAGCAGACTGCAGCATTTAATGACCTTGTATGGCGGGCAAGAACGGATAAAGCGGTTCCCTACCTGGCTGCTCTGGCATCGGATAATAATATTCCCCTGGGCAACAGGTTGCGTTATTTCCGTGCATTTGATTTTAATACCGGTCCGGCAAAATCTGCATTGCTGTTGAAAATGATACAGGAAAATAGTGGTAACGATGTTGCCTTGAATAAGCTGGTCTTGCGTCATCTTGATGTTAAAACCGTAAAACAAAACCCTGCTGCGCAAAAAACATTGCGGGAAGTATTACAGTCCCTGGCAGGTACAAATGAGTACGTAGAAATGGTGGCCCGTTACGAAGTAAAAACCGAAAACTCTAATCTGTTGCAGTTGGCGATCAACAACTATGATAAAAGTCTTGGCAAAGATGCAGCTTCTTTAATGCTGAAGCTTGGTGGTAGTCAACTGGTTTGGAATATAATCAACGCTGCCGACAGCGTTCAGCAAAAGAAATTGTTGGCATCCCTGGCGGGAGTAGGAAGTAAGGTATCTGTTGACATGTTGCAAACAATTGCTTTGTCCAATAAGTACGCAATGCCTCTGCGAAAAGAATCGGCTGGTCTTATCGGAAAAAGCTGGAGTGGGGAAGAAAGAGTGTTGGAAATACTAAAGGCAAAAAAAGTTCCCAAAGAGTTGATTCCAGCAGTAGTGAGCAGTGTGAGTGGCGCATGGCGTGGTGCAATACGCAATGAGGCGGCCAGCTATTTACCCAACGAAGGCAAAACAACTGCTGCGAAAAAGGCAATAACAATGCAGGAAATAAATGCGTTAACAGCGAATGCAGAAGATGGGAAAAAAGTTTTCACCACAGCCTGTGCTACTTGCCACCGTGTTAATGAAAGCGGCTATGATTTTGGCCCGGCACTCCATGAAATAGGTTCCAAGCTTCCCAAAGAAAGTCTGCTGGAAAGTATCGTGTCTCCTTCTGCTGGCATTGGCTTCGGCTATGAGGGTTGGGAACTGAGGATGAAAGATGGTTCGACCATGTCTGGCATCATTGCCAGTAAGACGGAAACCGATATTGATTTAAAATTTCCCGGTGGCGGAAAGAAAGCGGTTAAGACAGCAGACCTGAAAACCCTTACACAGATGAAAGAATCCATGATGCCCGAAGGCTTGCAAAACAATTTATCCGCACAGGAATTAGCCAACTTGTTGGAATATCTGACAGGGTTGAAGAAGAAATAAAAAGGCAGCTGTAACAATCGGGATTTTGTAAAGGATTACTGGCCTAACCAGTCCTTAAAACCATTCACTCTTTCGCGGCTTACTACCGTATCGGAAGTGGTAGAAGGAGATAACTCAAGTTTTAATCGTCCGCCCAGCCAGGTGTACACTTTGTTCACAGCGTCTATATTCACCAGTAGGTGGCGGTTGATACGATAAAATTTTGTTGGTTGTAACTGTTCCTCAAGTTGTGACAGGTTACTTTCCAGCATGTATTTGTTATTGGTGAAATCAACAGCATAACAAAGCTTACCATCGGCATAGCAATAGGCAGTAGCGTCTGTTTTCAGATAACTTAGTTGCTGACCACGTTTGATTAGAAGCCTTTCTTTATACCTGGTTCCATTTATGTCCTGCATTATTTTCAGGATCTTTTCCGAAAGCCCGTTTTCTTTTTGCTGGTACAATTGCCGGTATTTTTCAACAGCCTGTTGCAACTCTTTTTCATCAATAGGTTTCAGGAGGTAGTCTACGCTGTTTACCTTAAAAGCCTTCAATGTATATTGATCAAATGCAGTTGTAAAAATCACCGGGGCTGTTACTTTGACCTGTTTAAAGATGTCGAAGCTCAGCCCGTCGGCCAATTGGATGTCCATAAAGATGAGGTCTATTTCGTCGGCTGTTTGCAGGTATTTCACGGCTGCTTCTACGCTGTCAATTTTCCTCACTACTTGCAGTTCGTCGGTATTAGATTGTAACAATTTTGCCAGCCGGTTGGCTGCCGGTGTTTCATCTTCTATAATAAGGACCCTCATATTCATTCTTCGATTAAAGGAATAGAAACAGTAAAATCAGACCCGCTTTCCTTCACTTCCACTTCTTCATTACCGAGCAACCTGTACCGGTTGCGGATATTATTAAGGCCAATACCGGTTGATTCATTTACCTGGTTTTTCTTCTGAAGGTTATTGCTGACCCTGAGTTTTCCGTTTTGTGCCAGCACTTCAATCTTCAACGGCTTGTCGGATGAAACAATATTGTGTTTAATTGCATTTTCCATCAGTATTTGTAAGGACAATGGAACAATACGTTTACTAAGTTTTTCATCCGGCACGTCAATGACCACCTCAAGATTCTCACCAAATCTTGTTTGTAATAAAAAGGCGTAAGCTTTCATTACATCCAGTTCATCTTTCAGCAGGATGCTTTGTTCATCTTTTACTTCAAGTATATGGCGATAGAGCTTCGACAATTGTTTTACAAAATTGACGGCCAGTTTCGGATCTTCCGGTATCACCGAAACAAGTGTGTTTAAATTATTGAAAAGAAAATGCGGGTTGACCTGAGTTTTTAAAGAGTATAATTCCGCCTTTAAACTTTCTCTTTTGAGTTTTTCAGTTTCTTCTACCGAATGGCGGAGTTGGTGCATGAAAAATATACTTTCATACACGGCAATGATCATGATGGTACAGAAAATGGCGGCGGAATTCGAATGAATAAGGATATCCGCCGGGGTAAGCATTCCATGGTCTTTATTAAAAATATCATCAGCAAGCTGTCCTAATAGAATGTTGGTAACAACGGTAAATACAAACATCAGGGCCGATTGAAACACCAGCCTTTTCTTTACATCATTGAAATCAGGATACTTCCCGCGGCTATATATCATTATATAGCGGTTGCCTATCCATATTGCACCGGTAATGCAAAGCGTCGCGATATATTTTTCCCAGGTGAGATAAGGAGCTTTGTTGAAGCGGCAACCGAAAAACACAATAGGAATAATAAAACTTAAAAAAGGAATGCCAATCGCCATCAGCAAGCCGTCATTGAATCCTATCCTGCAATTGTGTTTTTGCATTTGGTAAAGTTACTGGAATTAGAAAGTTAGCTGGTAATTGATATTGGGGAAAAATCCGATCTGGTTGATCATTCCGATTGTTCCATCTTTTGGGTTTAGTGTACGCATATAGATATTGTCCCGGTTGGTCAGGTTTTGTAAATCAATGTACCATTTCTGGGTTGTTCTTTTGCCATTACGGTTAAAAGATAGTTTTAGGTCAAGGCGGAGATAGGAGTCATTTTGTAAACTGTAAGCCTCGTTTTCCCTGAACACAATATAGCCGGCTGACTGCGAAGCGGCCAGGTCAAACGGGGTGTAGCGTTGACCTCCGGTATAAGCAAGTTTTGTGTCAACTCCAAATGACGCTTTCTGGTTGAGCCGAAATTCTTTTCCCGCCAGCAGGTTCATTACAAAATTGCTGTTGAATACGGTACTGTGCCATATAGCATCACTACCCTTATATTTTGATTCAAAAACTGAAGTTGTTATTAAGTAATAAAATCCTTTGTCAAGAAATCGTTCCAGCGTCAGCTCCACGCCATAGTTGTAACCTTTTCCTTCGTTTACCAGGTTTGTTTTGTCGGGAAAATAAAAATCAGCACCGGCATTCAGCATACTGAAAGAAGAGGATTCTTTTTCAACTGCCGCATTATAAATATACTGCCCATAGATTTCGGCCTTGAGCCGGAGGTGTTTTGAAAAGTTGATATCATAACCCAAGACTCCGTGCAGGCTCTTTACAAAATCCAGGTCTTTATTGGTTAACTCAATTTGACCGTTATTGTTTTTCGTTTCATAAAAATAAACTTCCAGCGGCTGTGTTTGGCTATGCAAACCAGCGCCAATTGAAAATGATTGATTGGGTCGCAACTGGTATTTAAGATTCCAGCGGGGCTCAATACTTTGCGTATTATTTAAGGTAAACAGCTGGTGATATACTCCAAGATTGGAAGACAGCTTATCGGAAAAGCGGTGGGTAAAATTGATGAAACTTTTCGCCAGCATAGCGTTTTTCCTGCTGTCAAAAAATGTGATGAGCACCGAATCTCCATCGGGGATATAATCGTTTCTTAATTTCAACCGGTTAAAATCCGTGACAATTCCCGCTGTGAGTTGATTCTTTGGATTAAACTTTTTATTAAAGGTATAACCGGCTGAATATTTTAACTGCGTGTTCTTTTTATAGAAAGCAGTTTTATCCGGCTTAGGACTGTCAAAAAAATCTTCCCGGTATTTTGAATCAAAA
Organism: Terrimonas pollutisoli; assembly: GCF_029360765.1. Lineage (GTDB taxonomy): Bacteria > Bacteroidota > Bacteroidia > Chitinophagales > Chitinophagaceae > Terrimonas_B > Terrimonas_B pollutisoli. The sequence goes on from NZ_JARKNA010000003.1 coordinate 127,768, forward strand.
CCCGAAACAGCCAGCGTAAACTTGCCGGAACTGGTTGGATTGAAGAAGTAATGATGTGTAAAACCTGTTACACCTGTCCATGAACGAAAATTTCTTTCACGAAGGCTGCCATCGGGAGTAGAATATAGATTGTCTTCGTCGATTGCAGCAAACTTAATATGGCTTTCACCACCCAAACCAAACAAACTAAAGGTTCCTGCCTTTTTCGTTGGAATAGTTACTTTGAAATTAACATCCTGGTAATAGGGTGTTGCAGAACCTGTGCCAACATCAAGCCCCAGTTTTTGAATAGTAGCGATCATCGAATACCGGTAGTTTACCAAAAACGACGATTTGGATTGAGCGTTTAGTGGGCCCTCGGCGCCAAATTCAAATCCATTAAATCCCATCTGGCCAAGAAATTCATATTTTTCATTATTGCCATTTCGCATGCGCAGGTCGAACACACCTGCAATGGCATTTCCATACTGTGCCGGAAAGGCACTGGTAATAAAATCTGAATTTTTAAGCGTATTTGTATTCAGAATGGTGACCGGTCCTCCAGTGGAACCAAGCGTACTGTAATGATTAGGATTGGGAATGTCAATTCCCTCCATTCTCCAAAGAACGCCGGATGGCGAATTGCCGCGGATGATGATGTCGTTTCTCGCATCGTTACTTCCGCTAACCCCTGCAAAATTTTGTGCCATCCGGCTTGGGTCATTTCTTGTACCTGAGTATCGCACTGCTTCGTCCACGCTGAATTGCCTGGCACTTACTACAGCCGTTTCATTCAATGCCCTGTTCTTTTGTCTATAGGATTTAATCGTTATTTCATCCAACTTTTTAATTCTTTCTTTCAATTTTATTTCAAGCACTACTTCCTTCGAAGAAGTAACTTCTATATTTCTCATAATGGCCTCCTCATATCCTACCAGTGATATCCTTATTGTTTGCCGGCCGATGGGTACATTTTTTAATTTAAAATTGCCAAGAGAGTCTGTCATATCTCCTGCTAATCCCGGGCCATCCAGTATTACACTGACATTACTCAATGCATTTCCCGATTGTTCATCTAAAATTGTTCCTTTGATTGTTTGCCTGAATGAAATATCCTGTGCTAGCACCAGCTGCACAATAAACAACGTTAATACTGTAAGTATCGGTTTCATTTTACAAGTCTGAATTTTGATAGAAAAGGAAGAAATGGAATAAATCACCTGTTCCGGTTATTGTATAGTTCAACCGCAGTTTTCAATTGGGATAAATCACCATTCACTGTTTTCGCCTGGTCAATGGCAGCCGTGTTGCCGGCGAAACTTGCTTCAATCACTTCCGCTAAATTTTTTTTGGAAACCAGCTTTAGCGTTTTGGTTTGTTGGTTGTAGATGAAATAATCATTTGGCTTGCCCTCTGTGCCGCCGGAGATAATAGCATCACTGCCGTTATAAGTCACCTTGCCTGAAGCGTCGCTTGATTTTTGCAGGAAATTCAACTCACCTTCGGTAATGATCTTAAAAAAATCTCCTTTAATACAAATAAATTTGATGCCCTCAATTTCTGCTGCATTGAGATCAGTGCCATCATAATTTTTTTTCTTCCCGTCGGCCCCGCTGATAAACATCACCGAAGCGCTATTGCGAATATTATCTTTAATAAAACCGGAAAGAGGGGAGCCGTCTGCTAATACGATCGATCCTTTTTTAAATCCTTTGGGCGCCTCGGTCTGGGCATTGGCATGTGAAAGAATAAGGCTCACAATGCAAACAGTTAAGATGTTTACTATTCTCATGATTTTGGTTTTTTTGTCTTTGATGATTGTTTTCGGCACAATGCTAGTGGTAAGATGCGGTGCCCGCAATCAAAAAGGAGTGAGTTGAAGAAAATCAGGATTGAGTTGAAGAGAATTCAATTATAAGCAACGAAAAAACATTTGCAGTCCATTTATTTTAGCCCTTCGTTATTTATATTTAGTATCAAATTAATTTGTTATCACTTATTTATCTTATTCCATAGCAGCACTAAATGAGATGGCTTTGCTGGTTTCGTTTGAAAACAGGATTGATGAGGATATAAATAAGCAGGTAATAGCTTTGCATGAATCACTGGGGAAACAACCATTTGACGGGTTTATAGAATCTGTTCCAGCCTATGCCTCACTCGCCGTTTTTTATAATTTAATAGTTGTCAAAAAAAATTGCAAAGACAATATCACAGCATTTGAGTGGGTCAAAATGGTTGTTGAGGAATTGATTGCCGGAATAGAAAATGACGTTGTAGCCCGAGAAGCGGAGACGATCATTATTCCTGTTTATTACGAAGGGCAAGACCTCGAAAGCCTGGCTCGCCTGCATCAGCTCTCCGCAGAAGACGTAATACAAATTCATACGGAAAAAATATATCGTGTTTTTATGATCGGTTTTTTACCGGGCTTTGCTTACATGGGAAAGGTGGATGAAAGAATTGCTACGCCAAGACATGCTGTTCCGCGAATAAATGTAAAGGCGGGCAGTGTCGGTATTGCAGGTTTGCAAACAGGTATTTATCCGGTGTCATCACCGGGAGGCTGGCAATTGATCGGGCAAACACCGATAAAAATTTTTGATACCAGCAGGGAAAAACCTTGCTTATTGAAAGCGGGAGATAAAATTCAATTCACACCGATCAGTAAACAGGAGTTTGATAATTCAAATGAGTATTAAAATCACCAGGCCGGGAATATTAGCCACTTTGCAGGATCATGGCCGCAGAGGTTACCGCAGCATCGGGGTTGGAACCGGCGGAGCCATGGACTGTTTTGCGATGAGTATCGCAAACTACCTGGCGGGAAATGATGAAGATGGTGTTGTGATCGAAATCCATTTTCCGGCTCCTGAGATTGTTTTTGAAGAAGATGCAATAATTGCCATAACAGGCGCCAATTTGAAAGCAGCAGTGGATGAAATACCGGTACCCGGCTGGAGTACTTTATTGGTAAAAAAGGATTCAGTGCTGAAATTCAATCAACCTGTTTTTGGCACCCGGGCTTATCTGGCTGTGAAGGGAGGGTGGCAGGCGGAGAAATGGCTAAGCAGCTTTAGCACTCATTTAAAACTTTCGGTCGGGGGACACTACGGCAGATCATTGCAAAAGGAAGATCGGCTATTCTTTGATCCGATAATACAAAATTTTGAAGAAAGTAAAATTTTCACCACACCCGTTTCTCAACAACTGTTGGATGAAATTTACCGGCCATTAAATGAAGTTCGATGCGTGAAGGGAATAGAATATGAATTATTAGATACGGCTGGTAAGAAAAGTTTCGAAACTCGGGATTTTATGGTAACTCATCAGAGTGACAGAATGGGTTACCGGCTAAAAGGTCAGCCACTTTTGCTGAAAGAATCAATTGAACTGATCTCATCGCCGGTAGATGCAGGCACGATCCAATTATTACCCGATGGTAATTGTATCGTGTTGATGGCGGATCACCCAACCACGGGTGGCTATCCACGGGTTGGGTCGGTTATCAAAGCAGATTTGGCAAAATTGGCCCAGGCAAAACCAGGACAGGCAATTAATTTTAAGATCGTATCATTAAAGGAAGCGGAGGACCAGTATATGCAAATGAAAAGAGTAATGGAAGAGATAAAATTGGCTTGCCAGCTTCAACTTAAAAACTAGTAGAATCTTGATAGATATTAATTGTGATATGGGGGAAGGCGTGGGCAATGAGGCTCAGCTGATGCCATATATTGATTCTGCAAATATTGCCTGTGGCTATCACGCCGGTGATGCTGCGACCATGCGGGAAGTAATATTGCTTTGTCTTCAATACAACGTTCATATAGGCGCTCATCCCTCTTTTTTAGACCGGGAAAATTTTGGCCGGACGCCGATGCATTTACCCAATAGCGAAGTATATGATTTGGTTAAGGCGCAATTAAGGATCATTGATCACATTGCCCGTGATTGCGGCAGCCGGCTCTATCATGTAAAACCCCATGGCGCTTTGTATAATATGGCTGCTACCAATGCAGGGCTCGCCAACACTCTTGCGCAGGTTGTAAGGAATTTTGATCCCTCGCTGCTTTATGTCGGGCTTTCGGGATCGGTGATGATTGCCGAAGCAGAAAAGCTGGGACTTCGGACAGCTAGTGAAGTTTTTGCCGATAGAACTTATCAGCCGGATGGATCGCTTACGCCCCGCTCTCAGCCTGGTGCGCTATTAGTTGATAAGAGGAAAGTGACAGAGCAAGTGTTGAAAATGGTGAAAGAAGGGAAAGTTCGTACAACAAGTGGTGAGGAAATTTCAATACAGGCCGATACTATATGCATTCATGGCGATGGTGAGCATGCCGTTGAATTTGCAAAAGCCATCTACAACCTTCTGCATGCAAAATAAATCCTTTCTTTCCGGTCCTTTATTGGGCGCTGCTTTCCTGATGGCCACATCGGCCATTGGTCCCGGCTTTATTACACAAACAACAAAGTTTACGGAAGAACTGAAGGCAAGTTTTGGATTCGTGATTTTCACTTCCATTTTAATTGATATAGGCGCCCAGCTAAATATCTGGCGCATTATCAGCATCAGTAAATTATATGCACAGGATTTGGCGAACAAGTTGCTGCCAGGTTCAGGATATGTTTTGTCATTTTTAATTATCCTCGGCGGATTGGCTTTTAATATTGGCAATGTCGCCGGGGCTGGGTTAGGGTTGCAAGTATTAACTGGTTGTAGTGTGCAAACCGGGGCTATTGTCAGTTGTGTGATCGCTGTATTGGTATTTGTGGTAAAGGAAGCAGGAAAAGCCATTGATGCTTTTGCCAAATTGCTTGGGTTTGTAATGATTGCGCTTACTCTTTTTGTGGCTTTTCAATCCAATCCGCCAATGGGCGAGGCGGTGGTCAAAACGTTTATTCCCGACACAATTAATGAAACGATCATTCTCACTATTGTAGGTGGTACGGTGGGTGGTTATATCAGTTTCGCCGGGGCTCATTGTTTATTGGAGGCGGGAATTTATGGTAAGGAAAATTTGCGCCGTGTTTCAACCAGTGCTGTTTCAGCCATTTTAATAGCATCCCTGATGCGGCTCATTTTATTTATTGCTGCTTTAGGCATCGTTTGGCAGGGAATTACTTTGGATAAAGGGAACCCTGCTGCTACCGTATTTCAAAGCGCAGCGGGGAAAGTGGGGTATAGAATTTTTGGTTTGGTGCTATGGAGCGCCGCTATAACTTCTGTAGTAGGCTCGGCTTTTACTTCTGTCACCTTTGCGAAATTGATTCATCCTGCCATCACGAAAAATTTTAAAGCAGTTATTGTATGTTTCATTGTTTTCTCGACAGCCGTTTTCTTGTTGATTGGTCAACCGGTAAAAGTTTTGATTGCGGCGGGAGCTATTAATGGACTGATTTTGCCTTTTGCACTGGCGATAATTTTATTAGCGGCTTACAAAGGCAAGATTATAGACGACTATCGTCACCCGGTCTGGCTCGCCACGGCTGGATGGATCGTTGTGGTGACGATGGGTTATATGGGGATCAAAGCAATTGTAGGCCTGCTCAATACCAACTGATAAAGACACCGTCAGGTTTTCCCTATAAACTCTGGTTATAAGTTATAAGGAGACGGGCTGACACTTGTCCAGCCTCCATCGATAATAATGTTCTGACCGGTGATATGCCTGGCTTCCTGATGTACCAGGAATAATGCAGCGTGGGCAATATCACTTACACTTGCCGGTTTTCCCATCGGTGTTATCCTCGACCATGTTTTTATATAATCGGGATCATCTAATGTGCGTTCTGTTAATGTCGCGCCAGGTGCAATCGTATTGATGTTGATATGATAAGGCGATATTTCAATCACAAGATTTTTGGCCAGCATTTCCAATGCCGCCTTACTCATACCATAGGCAGCCAGGTTTTTATGCGCCTGGTGTGCGGTAGCCGATGACATAAATAGCAGTGATCCTCCTGTAGTTTGTCGTTTCATTTGATTGGCGGCAGCCTGTGCCAAAAAAAATGTTCCTCCAAGGTTTACCTGCATCACCCGGTAAAAGGCTTCAGGGGTGTAAGTAAAAAAATCCCCGAATAAAGTGATGCCGGCATTGGCAATTACGATGTCAAGCTGGCCCGATTCATTCACAGCCATGTTTACCATTGAAGTGATACATGCTGGCTGACTTGCATCACCTGGCAGTGGTATACATTTTCCGTTGACCTCCTGTTGAATCTGGCTGGCTGCATTTTCGGCCAATACCGGGTCAAGATCATTAAGAATGACAGTTGCCCCTTCTTTTGCCAATTGCCTGCAAATTTCAAAGCCAATTCCCTGGCCTGCGCCGGTAACAATCGCAGTTTTGTTGTTGAATCGCATGTGTCAAGTTTTCAATGTGGCTGGCCACACTACGAAGATTATGAATTATCCTGAATTAAAGTGAGTATTGTACTATGCAAGAATTGGATTGATTTGTTCAGCGATGAAGACGCACATATGTATTTAAACCCGATGGCCCTTTATGGTGCCCGTGCTTTTGGGTAAGCCCATCATCCTATGAGTTATCTATAAATGTGAAAAAAGGTCATCCTTTTGAGACGACCGCATTATTTAAGCCATTACACAAGGTTATTTTTTAGCTGGCCGTTTTGGCGTTTTCGCTTCATAATCATACATCATATCAAACTGTCCATTCTTATTCAGGCGCCAGGTATCCTGGAAATGTGTGGAATCCAGCTTCCCCTTCTTGTCAGTGAGATAAGCTGTGCTCCATATCAGGGCCCAGTCTTCGTTTTTATCAATGCTGTGCATGGGTACCCAGGCATGCACAACGGTTTTAATTTCCTTGTAGTTATCTCTTTGTTTTTGTGATACCGCAAAAAAACTGTCCCTGGTTCCGTGAAATTCCCAATTGTTGGCATAAAAATGAACGCTGTCGGCAAAGAGTGACTTGCCATCGGCTAGCTTGTTGTCATCCCATTGTTTAAAAAGGATAAGAATTTTTTCAGTGATTTTTGGATCACCTATACTAAACTGCGAGGAATATTGCGCCGTGTAAGGCAGGTTCATGGCCGGCGCCGATATGGCTGCGGTATCAGTTTTTTCTTTACTGTCGGCGGTAGTAGTTGTTTCGGTTGTTTTTGGGTTATTATTGCACGATATAAATACAAAGGCAACCATAACGCATAAAAATGCTTTTTTCATGTTGTAAAGTATTGAGTTAATGATGAGATACCTGGAGAAATGTTTACAAGAGACAGAATAAGAGACCTCTGCTGTTCCATTATTTCCAGGGGGTGTGGGTGCTGCCAAAGGATAATAAAAGGTAGGAAGAATTTTTGAGACCCAACATAAATTGTAGGCTGCAATAGCGGGGAAAGGCGGCTGCTAAAAAAGCAGCCCCGATTTTTATTTACCTGTCGCTTGCAGAACCGAAGCAAAGTCATCGGTCGGTTCATCTTTGCGCATGTCCACTAGCAACCCTTTCAGATCATTCAATTTTTGCCATTGCATTCGCTGGCATATTTCCATCCATAAGTTGAGATAATAGCTGTTGGCCCGGCATTCTTTTTCCTGGTGAAACAAAGATTCCTTGGTAAGACCGATCAGTTCGATATCGGTATAAAAGGGTATGAAGCTCTCAAGCATCCAGGATGCATCTTTACGATTGTCAAGGTATTGTTTGTGCAGCACCTTGTGCACCTGGACCATATTATAAAAGCTCAGGACCTTCTTTGCCAGCAAATCATCTTGCTGAAAATAATCCATCAGCAGGTTGTTGCAATAAATAGAAAGCGGTGCCGGTACATTGGGATTCAGTATGAGGTCTGCGGCATGAAAAATATTGTTGTGCAACAAAAAGCGGCCGGGCGAGCAATCCAAAATGCAAACATCATAATCATCCTCCACTTCTTTCAGCGTAATCCGGATGAGTTCGTTGTTGCCAAAATTTACTGTGGTCATCCGGGAAGCATGGTTCATAAACTGGTCGGAGAACAGGGCATCGTTACTGATGACATCAATCTGGTAACTTTCGGTGGAATGAATAACATCGTAGATGGTGATATACCGGTCGAATAAGCGGCTATGGGTATTATTGTTGTGATTTTGCCGGTTGAAGAAGAAACTGCTGCCACCCTGCGGATCGAGGTCCCAAAGTAAAACACTCAAACCACTCTTAGCCAGGAAGCAGGCCAGGTTTACGGATGTGGTGGTTTTTCCAACGCCTCCCTTGATATTGTATACGGCGATTTTTTTCAACACCTGAATGTAATGCCGAAAACGAAATATCCAAAAACAATCCGTTAATTCTTGTTCAGTTTTGGGTTGATTTGGTAATTATGATACGTAAAAAAACTTCGGCCTATCGGAAGGGTTCGTGAGAAAGTACAAGATTTGCTTTCAAAGATTTCAATCACCCAATATCAGGGCCCCAATAACTGTTTCCCTTGCACACACGTATCCCGTCTAAATATCGATGGTTGTAATCAGGAATTCAATACAGCAATCGATGAAAAAGATTAATCGTTTAATTGACAAAGCGGGTTGTGGGTTGCTGGTTTTTTCTCTTCTTCTTTTCTCAGCTTGTTCACCCGATTTTGACACGGGACCTGATTTTGGTCAGGGTGGTTGTCTCGGATGCGGCGGAAGTTTTTCCAATACTATTTACATCATGGGTCACGGGTTCGCACCGGATTCAATGGCTGTTCAGAAAGGGCAGATGGTGACATGGCACAATACCGATACCATTCCGCATAGCATAATTTGTACAGATTTTTCGGGGCCTTTATTGCGGATCTGCCAGCAGGTGGTGAGTATAGGTATACGGCATACAACCTGGGTCATTTCCGGTATCGTTGTGATAAACACGGCGAGTCAGGAGAACTGAAAGTTATTCCATAAAATAGAGGCCACACTGAGAAAGTGCAGATAATTGTACTTATTATCGGGCTTTTTATGCCTTACTGATGTTGAGATTTAAGGCAAAGAAAATACCGGCTTCGTATGCTGTTTTTTTGAATATGACGAGGGTGGACCATTTAGTTCCAAAGTGGAAGTCCCTGAGGTAGAAATACCTGGTTTACCTACCTTTGCCGCCCATTAAAAACTGTAATATGAAGCTGGAAGAAATATTGCTGCAACGCAGTGAAGAAAAGTGTGAGCTGTGTAAATCAGCGGACAACATTCAACTATACGAAGTATTGCCGCAAACAGGGAGAAATGAAGATAATTGTATCATGATCTGTAATGATTGCCGGCTGCAGATCGATAAAAAAGCCGAATTGGACAGCAGCCACTGGAATGGGTTATCCGAAACCATGTGGAGTGAGGTACCGGGGATACAAGTGGTATCATGGCGCATGCTCAACCGCTTGCGGCATGAAAGCTGGGCGATGGATAACCTGGATATGCTATACCTGGATGATGAACGCCTGGCCTGGGCCAAGGCCAGTGGCGATCATGAGAACGATGCAAGCGTCGACCTGCATAAAGATTGCAACGGCCAGGTTTTGCAAAACGGCGACTCCGTTGTATTGACCAAATCACTGGATGTAAAAGGTTCTACGCTGAATGCAAAAATGGGAACCGTGGTAAAAAATATCCGGATCGTGGAAGATAATACTGAACAAATAGAAGGCAAGATCGAGGGACAGCTGATTGTAATACTTACGAAATATGTAAGGAAACAAAGTAATTAAAAAGGCGCTATAGCCCGCTAATATTGATTATTAAATTACTTAAAAATAATTGCCGGTGCAAGAAAGCGCCGGCACTTTTTTTGTTTCTACTTTAAATAAAAAGTTTAACCATTTTTTTATAACTTGGGGCAGCAATCCGGCGTTTTTTATCGTCAATTATAGTATAAAGCTTTCATTCCTTTATTTTGGTTCTTCCGGAGTGGCCACTCACAAAACCAATAAGGCAACAATAGCTACGCAAAGAAGAAGGAATAAAACGGTAATAGTGATTCATAGGTTTTACTGGTTGCCTTAACAGAACAGAATAATTCAACGAAGTTTATTGACCGGATATGTATGATTAACCGGGGTTCTCAACAATTATTGAAAATTTAAAAAACTTCAACAATGAAAACATTATTTGGCTTCGGCTCCGGAACAGGGTTGCGTTCACCTGAGTCCACAACATCCAAGCCCATTACAACCAGCGCTTTTTCACAACCACATGTCCTGAGACGTAAGATGGAGGAAGAAAAAATGACGCATGCTGAAACAGTAACGGCAAACATTTCACCTGTACGCCTTGAAAGTCATCCCGGTAAGATGGTGATGTATTTCTGCCCGATGAAGACCATTGAGGTTATTGAAAAAATAGCAGCCGGTGACGGTGGTAGTTTGCCGGCAGATGTCAAGGTAGAAGGCATGACAGTTCCTGCCAGCTATGAAGCAGGATTATATACATTGAAAAATGTGGTGCTTAGCTCCAACGGGACCATGCAGGTAATCGCTACAACAAATACAGTATTGGAAAAATATGCGGTAGAGGTTGTTGCGTGATCTGCAGCTGTGTTTAAACTAAAAGACACTGTCCTGCATATTATTATGTTGATGGTATGCGGGACAGTTTATAAGATTTGTTGTCGTCACAAAACGTAGAATAGCTTACAAGAAAGAGTTGGGACGACAAATAGAGATTCATCGTGTGAGAAAAACTATCGTTCTTCCTTCTCCCGCCATTCATGTAATAGTTCCATTCTCGTTGATCGCCGGTCTTCCAGACAAAATACATCCCACCGAAATTCTTCTGACTCTTTACACGGATCAGGCATCATCTTTGGAACAAGACCCAAAAAAACTTTATGGAGAATAATTTCCTGGCTAATTTATATGCCCGCGAATTACAGGCAGAGTACACCGCCACAAAAAAGTGCCTGGAAAAAATACCGGAGAGTATCTATCATTTCAAGCCACATCCCAAATCGATGGAACTAGGCTACCTGGCACTGCTGGTGGCAGAAATACCTTTGTGGATCGTGCATATAATTAAAGAAGGAGTAATAGACTTCGCGACGTACAAACGATTCCAATTATCCACAGGGGAGGCGCTACTGAAACATTATGAAGATAGTTTCAAAAGCGCTGTGCAGGCCTTGCAACAAATAACAGATGATAAACTGGAAGATCAATTTGTCTTACAAAACAACGGGCAACAACTGATGTCAACTTCTAAAAAAGAATCCATTGGTTCCTCGATCAATCACTGGGTGCACCATCGCGGTCAGCTTACAGTTTATATGCGGTTGAATGATATTCCTGTACCGTCTATTTATGGGCCATCAGCAGATGAGGGGACGTTCTGATAAAGTTTGCTTAACAGAACACCCTGGTTGGATATTGTTATTGACCGTCCCAATTGCATCTGCCATTAAGATTTTGATTTCTTAGTGAGATTCTTTGTTGTCTTGTTTGTGTCTAAACACATATTTATCTTTCGTTTTCAACAGGTGCAAACTTACAGAGCCATCCCGCGAAGGCGAGGGAATGCAATCCATACTTTCGAATTGAACAAAATAACCGGTATCCGTTTTTTCAAAGGATTGAAGCCGCAGGTAGTTTGGCAGTTCGGCAACCGTGTCGGTTTTTATGAAAGAGCATATGGTGGAATCCGGAAGTATCTTAAACCGGAAGCTATCTACAGCAGATGGAAGCTTGGATAGAGGGAACAAAGTTGTCGTTAGAAAGATTGAATCATTAAAGCTGCTTTTCCTCTTGATGCCATCCATCTCGGGAAAAGGTTCAACGAGTACTGTTTTTAAGGCTAATTCGATTACCTGGGTTGTGTCAGCTGTTGATGAGGTTTGCTTACTGCTTTTGTCAGCACAGGCTGTTAAAATAAGCAGAAGGATAAGTACAGGACGCATACGCTTTGCTTATGATGAGAGGCAAAAGTAAGGGCTTTTGAATGAGTGCCATATTATCTTCTTTTTTTGTGAGCGTTAATAAAGTTCATTTAATTGGTGCCTGGAATACCTACCCTGGCACCACAGTCGAGTCCACGTTTCGCACAGACCCCCAGGAATAAGAAACTCAATGTGAAGAAAAATTAACTTCCCTTTTTACAGGCATTCGCCGGGGATTATTAATTTACAAGAGTCAAAGCGTTCTTTCATGTTCTCTCCCCGGCTTTTTTAATTCAATCATACTGCTTGGAACCCTGCAGGGTTTTATTGTTTGTTGCCTGCTCTTTTATTCAAACACAAACAAACTTCCCGATCGTTTATTGGCTAAGCTGATCTTCCTGATGTCTCTTGCGAGCCTGAATCTGTACCTGAATGAGATTGGGGTCACTAACCTGAATGGATTAACTTCTACCCTTAGTGCATTGATCCCAATGGTGATCGTTATGCCGATGGGTCCGCTGGTATATTTTTACATCCGGTCTTCGCTTGACCCGGAATTTAAAATGACAAAAAAACACCGGCGTCATTTCCTGCCCACCATCATTGACCTTGTTCCTTCATTAACAGGTATCATTTTTTTTGCAGGGGTTATGCAGGAGTGATCAGGCCCAACCCAAAGCCCTGGGGTGTTTTTATTGATGACTATAATGTGTACGCCGATATTCCCCGTTGGATGTCCATCACGTTTTATTTGTGGTTATCAGCCAGGTATCTTTCTGATTTACGGACAAAAATTGGTAAGCCTTACTTTTCCCAAAAGCTTTGTAATGGCATGGGGAGTTACCTGGTTCAATGTATGGTCTGAATCCTGCGCTGTAAATCTTTTTAAAAGCCTGCCAACAATTAATTGCCCTGTCTATTTTTTTGCAGGCGAAAAAGATTATCAAATCAATTATTCCATTACACAGGAGTATTTTAGTAAAGTATCAGCGCCCAAAAAGGATATGTACCTGCTTGCCGGCAGCGGTCATACATTGCCTGAAACAGATCCCGCCTTGTTCCAGGATATTATCATTGATAAAATATTGCCGGAAACAATTAAACCCTGATTAAGGCGTATGTATTCGCAGGATCTGAGCCGGCCGTTTTATCTCACTTTCTATCCTGTGCCTGTGCCAAATCCCTTTAGCCAAAGTTTGAACAAAGACCTGATGCTATCGGATTTTGCATCGCTGTTTATTCAATACTTTATAAATTAAGTTGGAAGGGTTTTCTGATGATGAAACTACCCGCCTATTTATTCCGGGTTAAATGTTGAATATTTTCTTCTTATGCACGCTGTGTATTTTTTATTTTTGATAAAGCTATAAGAATAAAAAAGATATGGATAAAAGCACAGAAAGAACTGAAAAGGCATTTGAACTGTTTGATGCTTATAATAAACAGGATCCGAATATTATAACATGGGATGGTATTGCATATCCTGCTGAATACTTTTATGCAATCCAATTGTATGGATGGGTAAAAAAGCTGGCGCCACAGGCCGGCGAGGATTTGCTGCTGGCATCAAGATGTCAGCATATTGGAAGGTGGAAAATTCCGAGAAATCAATACCCTTCAGGAAAAGCGGGTTATTACAAATGGCGGAACGACCTTGCGAAATTCCATGCGGATACAGCCGGAAGATTATTGTCGGAGGCCGGCTACCCTGAAGAAGAAATAAATGCAGTACAGCACATTCTGCTTAAAGAAGACCTTCGGACGGATGAAGTAGTGCAGGTAATGGAAAATGCGTTGTGTTTGGTATTTCTTCAGTTTCAATACGAAGATTTTATTACAAAGCATGATGACCAGATGGTGATCAGAATTTTACAGAAAACATGGAGAAAAATGACCGGACCAGGTAAAGATGCAGCCTTATCACTGGATTTCGGGGAGAAAGGAAAAGCGTTGCTGACGATGGCTCTTGGTGATAATGCCGCCGGACCGAACAATTCCCCATAAAAAAAGTGATGGTAGCAATCTTTGACCAAATTGGATACAGGTTTCTTCTGTACAGAAATCTGGGAGTTATGGTATCAATAATATTTTTCCTGTGCTTTTACGACTTTCCATAAACTCATGAGCAGCCTTTCCATCGGATAATTTAAATTTTACAGGTTCAGAAATTTGAATGTCCTTATTCATGATCCATTTGAAAAGTTGCCCGGCACGTTTAAGCCTCTCTTCCTTTGAAGTAAGATAATCCCATAAGTCGCCACCGGTAATAGTTTTGGATGTGCCTATCAGGTAAAGCGGATTGCCCAATTTGAATTCGCCCCCTGCCATGCCAAAAAAAACTACTTGTCCTCTTACTTTTGTTACATGAAGGCTTTCTTCCATTGTATTGCCTATGCTGTCAAACACGGCATCTACACCCAATGGATAAAGTGCAAGTACTTTTTCTTTCCAGTTTTCATTATATAAAAAAACTGCATCGGCTCCTTTTGATAGTGTTAACTGTCTTTTGCTTTCAGAAGAAACAAGGCCAATCACCTTGGCTCCAAGTGTTTTGCAGATCTGGATCATTATCTGGCCCACACCTCCGGCAGCCGCATGTATGACCACTATTTCTCCAGCCTTTGTCTGATGACAGTCTGTCGTTAAAAAATGTGCCGATAAACCCTGCAATAAAACAGCCGCGGCTGTTTCAAAATCAATGGCATCAGGTAAAGGAATAGCATGTGATGCCGGTACTGCTACCAGCTCTGCATTGGCAAATGGTACATCGGCAAATCCAATTCTGTCGCCAATCTTAATCTCTTTGTGATTATTATTGTCAACAACGATGCCGGCGCCTTCGTATCCATTTATATAAGGTGCATTTCCTTTTAATTGGTAAACGCCACTTCTTCGCATCATATCAGCATAGTTCAGGCCGATGGCTTTCATCGCCACTAATATTTCATCCTGCTTCAAAACAGGATTATTTACTTCAGTATATTCCAATACATCTGGCTTGCCAAAGGACGAAAAGGTCAATGCTTTCATATTTATCTCTTAAAAATGATTAAAATAGAGGCGAAAAATCTCCGGCTTCAACAATCTTTTGTGAAAGCTCTGCCGCTTTTTTATAAACACTGTTGAACAGGAATGGTCCCATGCTTACCCTTTTCACACCCAATTTATTCAGTTTATCAAAGCCGGGAAGACCTGGTATGCACATGACATTAACGGGTAGCTTTGTATTGTCAACCGCTTTGGCAATATCATCTTCATTACTGATGCAAGGCAGAAAAATTCCATCGGCTCCGGTTGATTCATATATTTTCAGCCGTTTCGTGGTTTCTTTCTGCTTATCCTTTACATCAAGGAGATAAGTATCGCACCGGAGATTGATAAACAGAGCCAATTTTTCGGATTGTAGTTTGCTTCTCAGGTATTCAATAGTTTTTGCGAATTCGTTTGCATCTTTTAACGTTCTTTCTGAATTATGGATGGTTGAATCTTCGATATTGATTCCCGCAACACCGAGGGCAACCAATTTCTTTAGGTTTTCCATAATTTCTTCTTTCGTTTTTCCATAGCCCATTTCCATATCAACAGTTAATGGAACCTTTACAGTCGCAAGGATCCGCTTAACGACAAAAAGATATTCGGTGAATGGCATGTTTTCTCCGTCTGCATAACCCAGGCTTGCAGCCACCGCTGCACTGGATGTGGCTATGGCCGGAAATTTATTTTCCTGGAAGACCGAGGCGCTTTTTGCATCCCAGGCGTTTGGCAGAATAAATAAATTTTCATCATGGTGCAGGGCTTTAAATACTTCAAAATTTGATGTCATGATTTTTAATTTTTACACAAAGTTGAGCTTATAGCAACAATGAAAATTGTATAAAACGGAACAGTCTGCTAATTTGGTGAAATAAGTATAGCAGATGAACTTTCAGGATTAAAGGCAGAGGGTGTGAGGCCGGTAAAGGATTTGAATTCTCTTATAAAATGAGACTGGTCAAAATAGTCGCATTCATAAGCAATGGAAGTAAGAGATAAGTTTCCGTTTGCAACGAGTTGAAGGCTGTTCTGGAAACGGTTTATTTTACTGTATAATTTTGGGGTAAGACCTGTGTATTGTAAAAATATTTTTTGAAGATAACGGGATGAAACGCCATATCGTGATGCCACATTCCCGATATTATTAAAGAAGTCTTCACGTTTCAGTTCCTTCATTACGTTGTTTACCAAAATAATTTTGTCCAGTTTTTTTTCAAGAAGCGAAAGCCGGTTCAGTAAAAATTCTTCAACGAGTTTAATGCGTTCATGCATGGATGTTATATCCAGCAATCTTGAATGAAGGGTATGCACCTGTTTGCCTGCTACATCCATGAGGTCTGTAACCTGGTTATTCAACAGGCTGACATCTGTATTTAAGAAAGTAGAAGCCGTATGCGGATAAAATCTTATGCCAAGCATAGTGTTTTTCCCAAGCGACCGGAAGGTTAATGGCTGGATGATCTGTCCCCATAATTCAATGTGGGGAGTAGTCTTAAAATCACCGCCTGAAGCCGTTTGCCACCTGCCTGTTCCCAGGTTGAACATGATCTCCATACAACCGGTGGCAAAAGCCTTATCCTCAAATACCGCACTGGAATCCGATTCAAAAATGTAATAGCATTTAACATATTGCTTTAATGCATCACCCGGTATAAATTCTTTGTATGCCATTACCTTTTTTTATTAAGTACGTAGGTAAAGACAAAAATATAGAATTTCAAAAACAGCGATTGTATAAATCGGAACTGTTGTGTAAGCCAGGAGACAAATTTTGCTGGCGGATTGAGGAAGATCCCGGCAGGACGAAAAATGTGGCTGGTAGGACGCAGCATTCAGCAAATGGCGGATTATTTTTTCGTAATACGGCGAGACCCCGCCACGGCTATGCGGTGAGGCATCCCTTATGAATAGGAGAAGGCGATCTTCATTTTTATGGAAGACTAACCAGGCCAAAAAAATTATTCTTCTTTAAAAAGAAATTCCTGCTCGTCGCTTTTGTGTAATTCAATGATTCCTGTCCATAAAATGGACCCGTGAACATGTAGCCCCTTCTCAACTGCCGTTGATTTAATGTGTTGATAGACCTCATGCGAAGTCGGAAATGTTTTTTGCTTGAATAAAACAAAGTCAGCATTATAAGATTGGCCGCCCGAAGTGTATGTAAAGTTTACGAGGAAAGTCCGCATAAGGAATGTTATTTAAGAATGAAGATAAAATAATTTCTTCCGTATGCATAACGGATTCTTTATTTATACCGCGATGTTATTTCTTTCCCCAACCACCAATCTGTGGTTCACTCCGGGTGAAGAGTAAAAGATCACTCCATGGTTATTGTTAGAAGGTGTAGAACTTTAGGTTGGCCGTTTGGCGATACTTTGACATGCCTGTCTGCAGATAGCTAATCCTTACCCAAATTTTTATCCATGTTCATTATAATAATATTGTACCTGTTTTTCTATTATTTCTTTCGAATAAGCAGACTCCGTTTACTTTCTTTTTCTTAAAAAAAAGAAAGTAACAAAGAAAATTCAAGGCCAATTCTATGCGGTACATTTCCTTATGTGAAAAGTTCCTCTGCAGAATTGGCCGATGAGAACAACATGAAAATTGAAAAATCTACAGAAACAAGACTCCGTTGCGTCCCATGAGCAGCCGCTTGAGGCGCTGTGTTTTTCGCTTGCAGGCTTTTGAAATTTGGTGGCCGGCAGACCGGCGAAAAACAAGGCGCTGGAATATTTCCTATACCGGCCTATTAAAACGAAAAAAATATCGGAGAGATTTGGGTAAGGGTTAGCTGCAGATAGGCAGGCTCAGTATACCAACTTCGACGTTCGGCTATTATTTTTTGGAAGACCAACAGGGGAGGAGGATTTATTCAAAAGCCCAATGTACCAATAGCAGTTTTATAATTTCCTTTTTCAATATTGTTATTCAGTTGATTAAAGATTATAATTTTATTTTGGCGTTCAAATCCGCTTTGATCCTGCTCTGTCAAAGCTTTGTCAATTATTGATGTTGTTTCTGCCCATGGAGAGAAACTGCCCTATGCGGTAAGCCACGCCTGCAAAGGAGAACCGGAATATCAGATGCAGATGGATGCGGATGATGAAGACTCACCGGATCTTGAAAAATAAAAAAGGGGTGCTGCGGTTGTGAACCACTGTACCCCCCTAAAACCACCAGCCAACCTATTTCTTTAGCACCGGCACCCTTACCTCCACTTTGATCTCTTCTGCTATGCCGCCACCTGGCGGGCCTACTTTATAATCGTTGCGGTTGATGATAAAGCTGGATGAAAAAAATCCTTTATCGTCGCCATTTTTTGCAAATGAAAAAGGAATGTTGACCTCCTTTTTGATACCATGCAGTTCCATAGTTCCTGTTACAATATAAGTTGTACCTGCCGTATCTATTTTTGAAGAAGTGAATTTTATTTCCGGGTATTTTGCCACATCAAACCATTCATGGCTTCTGACATCTTCGGTTTGCAGATCGATGCCGGTATTGACCGAAGCAGCATCAATCAATAGATTAAAATAGGAAGCCTGTAGTTTAGTTTCATCAAAGACAATTGTTGCATTGAATTTTTCAAAAACACCCGTTACGTCTTTGCTGGAAAAGCGGATGCTATAATCTTTGTCAACCTTCCATGGGGTGATGCCTAAAAAGGCAAACACTATCCCCGATAAGGATAGTGCTGCCATCACTAATGCTATTCTTTTCATCTTCACACTTTTTATTCTTTGCTGAATTCGAGATCAGCTATGATGTTTATTTCATCGCTTAGCATGGGAGCGGGAAAACCGGAGCCTACCCCAAAGTCGGAACGTTTGATCTTACCGGTTACTTTAAATCCGCTCATTTCTTTTTTCGTCATCGGATGTGTAGCGGTTCCGTTCAGCACCGCATTTAATGTAACCGGTTTGGTAACGCCATGCAGCGTCAGATCGCCTGTTACGATATAATTTTTGCCAGCACCTTTTTTAAATGAGTTGCTTTTAAAGCTAAATTTTGGATATTTTTCTGCATCAAAGAAGTCAGCTTTTTTTAAATGATCGTCTCTCATAGTTATGCCGGTGCTGATGCTGCTAACGTCGCCGCTCAGCTCTACTACTGCATCGGAGAAATCAGGTTTTGTTGTACTGATCTTTGTTTCAAAAGCACCGAAACTTCCGTTTATATCGGCAATGCCGAGATGATTAACGGTAAAACCCAATCTTGAATGGGCGCCGTCAACGGACCAGGTAATATTGTTTACAACGGTAAATGAAACAAGAAGCAGAAATGCTGCTGCAACAGAGAGAAAAATAATTTTTTTCATCAGGTGTGTGTTTTGTTTGTTTTAATTAATTATTGTTGAAATAAGCTGTTTTTAAAAATTCTTTAAGTGAAGAGGGTTTTCTTCCGAGTAATGTTTCAAGATCATTGCTGGCAGCATTGAATTCATCCTGTTTGAAAGCTTCAGCAAAGCCCCCCATGAAACCAATATATTCCTGCGGCACGCCAGCCTGTGCTAATGCTTCTTTGTATTGCAGAGGATCTGCATCTATATAAGGAATAGTTTTTCCAGCCAGTTCAGAAAGTGTGGTTGCTATATCTGCAAATGAATAAGCTGTTGATGATGCAATGGGATATATTTTGTTCTCATGACCGGAAGTGCTTAATACAACTGCAGCTGCTTCTGCCATATCGAGTCGCGAAGCAAAAGGTATTTTACCATTTCCTGCAGGAATGAACACACCCGTCTCTGTTACTTTTGGCCCAAGAAACATCGGAAGCATATCGGCATATATTGAATTACGAAGGATAGTATAAGGGATGCCTGATTTTTTTATGGCTGCTTCAGTATCGAGATGGCTTTGCACTACAAAAGGAATAGACGATGGTTTATCTTCCCTGCCATGGAAGCTTGTATAAAGTATATGTTTAACACCTGCCTCTTTAGCCGCATTCACTGCATTGATATGTTGTTGAGAACGATCATTGAAATCGCCGGAAGAGACAAGCAAAAGTTTTTCAACTCCTTTAAATGCCTGTGCCAGTGATGCATAATCATGGTAATTGCCTTTGCGCAGTATGACACCTTTTTCTTCCAGGTCTGCAGCTTTCGCTTCATCTCTTACAAGTGCGATGATCTTATTCGCCCTGATGCCTTTTTGTAATAAAAAGTTGATCACGGCTTTTCCTAAATGCCCGGTGGCTCCTGTTACGAGAATCATTCTTGTAGTTTTTATGTGTGTAATAATATTGGACACACAAAATTACCTACCTTCGCTATACATCAGTAACTACTATACTCAAGTATAGCGCTATACTCTGGTATAGCATCAAAAACGAACAAAATGCGAACAACAAAAACTGAAATGCCGAAATGCTCTACGGAGTTTGCTAAAGCGGTAAATGATACGCTTGATTTTTTCAGCGGTAAGTGGAAGTTGCCCATCCTGGGCTGCCTGTTTGAGGGCAAAAAAAGATTTAAAGAAATAGAACGTACAGTTGTGGGTATATCACCACGCATGCTTTCAAAAGAGCTGCGGGACCTGGAAATGAATCATATGATTACCCGGACAGTGTACAATACCATTCCTGCTACGGTGGAATATGAGATCACTGAATATGGAAAATCGCTGGAAAAAGTTTTACTCGCTATGTATGAGTGGGGCACTGCCCACCGGAGAAAGATAATGGGGAAAAGTAAAAGAACAGGCCGCGATGGACATATTAGCAATAAGACTGTTTATCGATCATGATGTATTTAACCATTCGGGTTCATTGAACCTGGAAGGGAGAAGGGGGCGAAAAATATCGTTACCAAGGGCTGTAGCCGTAGCTCTTTTTCTAATCGGGAGATCTTTAAAAAGGGGAGCTATTATTTCGGATGAAAAAAATAATTTTCTTTTATACAAGTATCCGTCGCAGGTATCTAAAATGAGCCCGTTGTTGAAGGTCATTCATTTAACTAAAGAGGAGCCAAGATCGTTATATTCCTTTTACAGGAAGAATCTGCACATGATCAAGAAGTGAGACATCGCCAGTGAAAGAAAATGGGAGAGTCAGGAAAGAAGGAAGAAAATAGCCAGGACTTCCAAAGAGGTTCTCATTTGATTCAGGCATTAATAGCATTCATTGTATTTCGCATCTTTTCACTTTGTAAAAGAACAATGGCAAATACAACAATCCATAACATATAAGCTCCCATATTGATCCGCTCCCAAATGCCGATATAAGGTGTCGGTTTACCCGCTTCAATTCCGGAACTTTCCATCGTAGTCAATATGCCAAATACGATAAAGACAACAACGGTTGCTATGGAGTAGTTGCGAAATTGTTTTCCAAACGCCGCTGCTCCAAACCCGATCATTAGTAACATTAAAATAAGATGAACGAAGGCCCAAACAAGGTGCAATGTATCCGTAAGCGTCCCTCCGCCGGCTGCGATTACTTCACGCTGATGCATCGGCGGCCAGAATAATCCGAAGACAGCATCGAAAACAACTACAACTGCGACAACACGGAGTTTTTTGTTGTCGCCTGCTGATACCCAAACACCCCAGCCAAAAGCAATTAAAAGCAGCGTGTAAAATATGCAAAGTACAACCCATAGTGTTCTTGTAGGAGTGTCTATCGCTGAGAGTTCACTCACTGTTTGCGATGCGATACTATAACCTGCATACTGCGCTGGTGTAACAATGTTTATTACGACATACCACAGGGAGGAGAAGATGCCGCAAATGAGTAAAAATTTTTGCAACAGTTTTGGCGTGTATAATGGCTTCCCGGTTTCTACTACAATCGGCTTCATCATTTTTTTTTGCAACCAGAAGTTCGGACTGTGACTGTAAAAGGAAAATGACGGCCATCAAAATAAAACCTGATTCTCATCAAAATAAATAGTTCGGACAGAGATGGATAAAAAATGCAGAACTTCAGGTGCTGTCATCATGTTTCTGCTGCCATGGTGCGTCTGCAGGCTCCAACCAAGCATTGAAGCATCGGGGCTTTTTTTGCGGAGGCCGGGTATTAAAACTGCTGTATATTAACCAGCTCCTGTAATGGTTTTCAGGATAAGAAATAGAAAGCTACGAGGCCAGGACCCCGCAGCTTCTGGCGAAAAACAAGGCGCTGGATATTTCCTATATCCGGGTTATTAGAGCGAAAACATTAAGGGAGAGATTTTGGTAAGGATAAGCTGCCAACAGGCAGGCTCAGTACACCAAGCCGGCGTTAAATATGTCCGGGGCTTTGGCATCGCAATTTGCGATACTTTATCTTTAACCGGCTTTCATTTTCCAGGCACAACCCTGGCGACGGAATTATTTATATTGCCGGACATAACTATCTTATTATGACAAAAAGCAGGCTTGAAGCTTTCAGCGATGGCGTACTTGCTATCATTATCACCATCATGGTGCTTGAAATGAAAGTGCCGCATGAGGCATCCTTGCAGTCCTTGAAGCCATTGATACCGGTTTTCCTGAGCTACGTACTCAGTTTTATTTATATCGGCATTTATTGGAACAATCACCACAACATGCTGCATGCGGCAAAGCATATTAACGGATCCGTGATGTGGGCCAATATGCACCTGCTTTTCTGGCTCTCCTTGTTTCCATTTGTCACCGGGTGGATGGGTGAAAATAATTTTGCCACTTTTCCGGTAGTCATATACGGCGTGGTGGCCGCCATGGCGGGCATTGCTTATTACCTGCTGGCACATTGCCTGGCTGATTTGCATGGGAAAGATTCTTCGTTGGCTATTGCATTGGGCAAAGACTGGAAAGGCATTTTGTCTGTTGTGATGTATGTTGCCGGCGCCGGGCTTAGCTTTTTATCTCCGTGGTTTGGAGTTTTGCTGTATGCGTTAGTTGCAGCCGCCTGGTTTATACCTGATAAAAGAATGGAAAAGGCGAGTAAATCACAGTAGGGCATCGTGCTTTGAATAGACAACGAGGTGAATTAAAATATACCACTTGTCAGGCATAAGCTGCAATTCAAATAAATTAACTCACTACAGATATCATTATCAGTGATTTTTGAGTTACGAAATTGTTAGTAGTGTAACTTTTTTTTGCATCAAACGTAAATCGTAGAACCAACTACCGGAATAATGAGAACCAGCTTTACATTATGGCTAGCATTGTTGCTTGTTTCCTTCAGCAGCACAGCCCAAAAAAAAGTAATAAGAGAACTTGAAGCAAAACGCACTTACGGTATTGTAAAAATCGATGGTTTACTAAATGATAGTGCCTGGCGGGATGCCGCTATTATGAAAGATATGGTAGAGTTCAGGCCAAAGATCGGTGCATTGGAAGATCCTGCTAACAAAACCATTGCCTGGCTCATGTACAGCGATGAAGGGATTTATTTCGGCGGCTTTTGCCATGAAAGAACGAAAGACAGCATCGCTACAGAGTTAACCGGCACCCGTGATGGTTTTGGTGCGAATGATTATGTAGGAATAATTATTGACACCTATAACGATAAGTTGAACGGATTTGAATATTTTGTTACACCCTTAGGTGAACAATGGGATTCAAAAATGAATCCGCCCAGCCCAAATACCGACATGGAAGATTTTAGCTGGAATGCCGTATGGCAAAGCGGGGCTGTTATCACAGACAGTGGCTGGAGTTTTGAAATGTTCATTCCTTTTTCTGCCATCCGGTTCGGCAAAAAAGAAGTGCAGGATTGGGGTCTTAATATTACCCGCCGCAGAAGAAAAACTGAACAACAAAACACCTGGAACCCAATTGATCCCAATGTAAATGGGTTTCTTACCCAGGAAGGAATCTGGAAAAATATTTCCAATATTAAGCCTCCCCTGCGTTTGCAGTTCTCTCCTTATTTTTCTGTTTATGCCAATCATTTTCCGGGCAACCAACCGGGACAAAAAAACTGGACAAGCCAGGTAAATGGCGGGCTCGACGTTAAGTATGGCATTAACCAGGCTATTACATTAGATGCTACATTGATACCGGATTTCGGACAGGTACAAAGCGATAACCAGGTGCTTAACCTTACCCCATTTGAAGTAAAGTTTAACGAGTACAGGAACTTCTTTACAGAAGGTACTGAACTGTTCAGTAAAGGCAATCTTTTTTATTCAAGACGTATTGGCGGATCCCCTATTCGTTTATACGATGTGTACAATAAAACAGACAGCAACGAAACCGTTGTCAAAAATCCTACGGAATCAAAACTGATCAATGCAACAAAGATTTCCGGCAGAATGCAGAATGGACTGGGAATAGGTATTTTAAATGCGATAACAAAAGAGCAGTATGCCACTATTGAAAATACTGTTACAAAAGAAAAAAGAAAAATACTTACCGATCCGCTTACCAACTACAATGTACTGGTACTTGATCAAACACTGAAGAATAATTCGAGTGTATCACTGATCAACACCAATGTCTGGCGCAGCGGCCCTGACTATGACGCCAATGTAACGGCTGGTTTGTTTGAACTGAATAATAAAAAGAATACCTGGAACCTTGGCGGCAAACTGGCCATGAGTAACCGTTTCGGCTACCTGCCCACCGGCAATACACAAAGTGGTTTCAGCCACGAACTGCATGTAGGCAAAACAAGCGGACGTTTCAATTTTAATCTCTCGCAGGAGAGAACGGATACCCGGTATAACAGTGATGACATGGGTTATTTTACCAACAATAATTTTATTAACCACTACCTGTGGTTAGGTTATAAATGGGTTGAACCGAAAAACTGGTACAACCGTATCAACATTAACTTTAATTCAAACCTGAGTGTTCTCTCAAAGAAAATTGCACCCAGCGATGAAACCTATCAATCTGCAAGATTAAATGTGAATACAAATATTCAAAGCAAAAAATTATGGTGGATCGGAGGAAATGTGACGTACAATTTTGAACAAAACGATTTTTATGAGCCAAGAACAGAAGGGTGGTTTTTTAAACGGGGTGCAAACATTAGCGGAGGTGTATGGTTTGAAAGTAATTACAGCAAAAAATATTCATGGTTTACAGAACTTTATGCACGATCAAGCATCAATTTCTATAATTCTTTTGCCATGGATATGTGGTTAGGTCAAAATTTTCGCTTCAATAATAAATTATCACTCTCTCACCGGATCGGTTATCAACCCAGTTACAACAATATGGGTTACACCTATGTTGAAGGCAGCAGCGATATAAACTTTGCTAAACGAAAAGTAAACACCATCGAACATGTACTCAGCGCCAAATATAGTTTCAGCAACAAGATGGGCATTACGTTCCGGGCAAGACATTATTTAAGCACTGTTGATAATAAAGAATTTTATATACTGCAGCAGGATGGTAATTTACGTTTCAACCAGGGCTTCCAACCTGGTGCAAACAAAAATGTAAACTTCTTCAATATTGATATGGTATATACCTGGCAGTTTGCACCCGGAAGTTTCTTAAATATTGTTTGGAAAAATGCAACACAGCATTACAGCAACCAGGTAGAAAATGGCTATTTCAAAAACCTGGGCAATACACTCGATTCAGACAACAATAACAATCTCTCTTTAAAAGTTATTTATTTCCTGGACTACCTCAGTCTTAAGAAACATAGCAGTAAGGCTGGTAAAAAGCTGTAATCCTTTGCCGGGGTGAGAAGCTGCTGGATGCTGAACTAACTGGCCCAGGGGGCCAAATATTGTAGCCCCGGCATCATGCATTATTTCAGAGCTCCGTGGTGGCGATATATTGGAAATAACTGCAGCGTCGGAAAAAATCGAAGATTGAGTTAAAGTGTTTCACAGGTACTCTTACATCACATTTCAAACCACGCTTCCAATGTAATCTGTCGCTTCTTTGATCTCATTTTTCAACAATGGGAAAAGCTTTTTGATTTCCTGGCACCGGTTAGATTCCGCCATTTGTTCAATTTGTTTAACAATTTTTGCCGCCTCATACATTTCCATCGTTGATAAAGCCCCCCGTAATCCGTGGCAGATAGCTCTTACTTCATCCGGGTTGTCGTCTTTTAAAGCAGCGTCTAGTTTGTTTAGTAATGGAGGAACTTCTTCGTGAAACAAATTCAGACAGGTAGCAACTATCTTTTTGTTACCGCCCAATTTATTGAACAGCTCTTCTAATCCAACTTTCAACTGTTTCCCACCATTGTTTTTAGTTTCGGAATTTTCGTCACTTAATCCCAGCTTGTCAATAGCAGCAAGAAGATTTTGCATTCTCACCGGCTTGCTCAGGTAATCATCCATGCCTGCGTCAATGCATTTCTGCCTGTCGCCATTCATTGCATTAGCCGTTAACCCGATGATGGGAATAGGCCTGATTGTATCCCGCTGCAATTGACGGATTTTTTTTGTCGCTTCATAGCCATTCATGAGCGGCATCTGAACATCCATCAGTATAAGATCATAAGAATTTTTTAGCGTTGCGTTTACCGCATCTTCCCCGTTATTGGCAATATGTACTTCATATCCCTGTTTGCTAAGCATACTTATCGCCACTTCCTGGTTCACTTTGTTATCCTCTGCCAGCAGGATCTTAAGATTGCCTTTAGACGTTACAGCAAAACACGGCTCTCCATTTTTCAAACGATGTTGATCGGAGCGTTTTTCATTTAGCAATGATTTTCCTCCCAGGATATTTTTTATGCTTTCAATCAGCTCACACTGGCTGAATGGTTTGGAGAAATAGTCGTGAATACCCAACAATGAAAAGCGCTGCCGGTCGCTGGGCTTTTGCGAAATGGTAATTACAATGATTGCCGTGTCTTTCAGCGCCGCATTATTTTTAATGGATTCAGCCACATCAAGTCCATCCAGTTGGCCGGGCAATGTAATATCGAGCAATACCAACGAGTAGGGCCGCCCAAGACGGACAGCACGGTTTAGCTCTATGAGAGCATCCTCACCCCTGTCAACAGCCGTTGATTTCATGTTGAAATGTCCGAGCATTTCAGTAAGATATCCGCAGGTTGTCTTGTTATCTTCTACTATCAGTACCCGTGTATTTTCCATTTCCGGAAACGGTATGCAAGAGGGCAAGACTTGCTTTGAATGCAGCCGGAAAGGAATGGTAAAATGAAATGTGCTGCCTTTTCCTTCGGTACTTTCCACCCATATCGTGCCACCCATCATTTCTACAAGTCGTTTTGTAATGGCAAGCCCCAGGCCTGTACCTCCAAACTTGCGGCTGGTGGAAGCATCAGCCTGTGTGAACTTTTCAAAAATGATGGGCAATTTGTCGGCAGGTATTCCTACACCAGTATCGCTTACGGCAAAATAAAGAACAGCCTCTTCGTCAGTAAAAGATTGACTTTGTATACGAAGAATCACTTCACCCTTTTCAGTGAATTTGATGGCATTGCCTGCAAGATTCACAATCACCTGCTCCAGCCTCAAGATATCGCCAACCAAATCATCGGGGACGTCCGGATCAATGAAACACAAGAATTCAATTTTTTTCCCGGCAGCTTTGAAGCCCAGGGACTGTAAAGATTTTGGAAATTCTTTCCGTAGGGAAAACGGTGCGGCTGAAAGCTCAAGCTTACCTGCATCGATTTTTGAAAAATCAAGAATATCATTGATCAATCCCAGCAGGGTGTCCGAAGAGGATTTTATAATGTCGATATAATGTTGTTGTTCAGCAGTGAGGTCTGTCTCCATCGCCATTTCGGTCATGCCGATAATACCATTGAGCGGGGTTCGTATTTCGTGGCTCATGTTGGCAAGAAACTCGCTTTTAGTTTTTACTGATTCTTCGGCCGCTTCTTTTGCCTTGCGAAGCTCACATTCAGCCTCCTTCAGGGCCGATACATCCGTCATGACGCCAAGGCAGTGAATCGGTTGACCATCTGTTGAATAAAAAATGAGAGCCCGGTCCAAAACATTGGCATAGCTGCCATCTGCACGACGAAACCTGTACTCTGCAGTCCAGAAATCTTTTTTTTGCATGGTAGTCTCTTCAATCGAAGCCAGTACCCGGTCATGATCTTCAGGATGCAGCTTTGATTCCCACCATTCAAGTCCTGGTACAAAGTTGTTTTCTTTTTCATATCCGAAAGCAATGTAATGCTGGTCATTTACCCAGGCTGTATTGTTTACCATATCCCAATCATACATTACATCCCTTGTAGCCTTTGCAGCCTGTTGGAAACGTTCTTCATTTTTACGAATAACTTCCTGCGATATGATTAATTCCTGTTTCTGCCTCTCCAGGTTCCTGGTTAGTTCCTCCATATCATTCATCATGACCTCTTTTGACGTAATAGTCCTGATCATATCAACGGTAGTATCATGCAGGGCAAAATCGGTTAAAAGGAGCTCATACTTTGTCAAATCATCCGCATTGGTTATCCACGGAGAACCTGTAAATAAAAGGTGGGGAAGCTCCTCTATTTTAAGAATTTGTCCCCGAAATAAAAGGGATTCTTTTTCGATTGACTCAATAATAAATATCTGATCAGTATAGCTCAGGATAGAATCAAACTGGTAAGCCACCTTGCCAGGTCGTTTAAACCGGAAACAGTCTGCCAGTTGCCTGCCGACGATGCCCGGAAACAGTTTCTGCAAACTCTTGCCGGCATCGGTAACGGTAAGCGAATTATCAGCGATAAAATAAAAAGGGAAAAGGATATTTAGTTTCCCTTCCAGGATGTTGGCTGGTGTTTTCATGGCACGGCGTTTTGTTTACCATTCTATTAAGAACTCATCATGGTCATAAGTCCCATTTTTTTGTTTTAGTATGGTAATCTTAGTATCAGTATTGTAGGATTTTCCCAGGCCCTGGATGAGTCCAAAGACAAAATGCATGAGTCCCTCCCGCTTACTGTAATACTGCAGGCGCAGTGATCTGTCTTTGATGTTTGATACCCTAAACTCAGGTGGAGTCAGGTTAGGAAAAGTCAGCATCACCCGGCTGTGAAAGTCAGGCAGGTTTACCAGGAATTCTTTCAATGAGCTACCTCCTGATTTCATGAGCGAACCATAACCTTTTGTCACCGTGTTAAGCACCCAATATTCGCCAAATGCAATCAGCACATCTTTCATTGACAGGTTCAGCGTTTCGGAAGCAGCAGCGGCTAACTTATATGTCATCTCATCCGGGTATGAACTATTACTTAAAAAAGCATCGACATGAACGCCGCTTTTATCTTTGATTTTCTGCCATGCTTCCTCGCCGAAATTTTCCACGATGAGTCCCTGGATGGCTTTATTTACAATACCGTACATGGTAGTTGGTTTTTTTTAAAGAATATTAATTTCACAAACGCATTACCAGTAACGGGCTTTTCCGCTTTTTATTAAATTTTCACAGCAACTTTTCCGTAAGGAATTTCAACAACAGTGTTATCACTTATATAGAACCCGGCAGAATACTTAGAGATCAGAGGTATAGCCGCCGGTCACTTGCAGCAGGTATTTTTCTGTAAACAAAACTCTACACCATAACCGTAAAAACAACTACTACGAATTGATAAGTTGGTCTATTTTTTTCTGGTTCTGGCCGGCAGGTTATTGTATCAGCAAACAGTTATGATCTGCACTGCTGAGAAAACCTATCCATCCATTGAGAAGTTTTAATGGCGAGTCCATGCCACACACATGGCTATGCAGTGAGATATCGACGGTGAAAGAATGGACATCCGGCAAGGAAGGATGTAGTTATTTGTTCTTTTCGCTTGAACGAAAAGAACCAAAAGTTCAAGGACAAATAAATGCTCCGCTATTTGTCCGGCCAACGCACAAAAAGTCTGATAATTTGGAAGTCGTTTGTTTATCCGAAATGGCAGGACGAAGACTCCGTAGCATGCTTTGGGAGGCAACGAAAGGCGCTGCTTTTTCGCCAGGAGTGTTGATAATAGCATTATCATTTCTACAGCAGGCGAAAAGGAGGCGCCGGTAATGTCTTTTACTTTGTTTAACTAACTTGGTTTGTCTGAATTTCATTTTTCATTTTACCTGCTGCCAGTTATTGAATCGGCTTCTCTTCTTTGTAAAACCGCGATGTCCTGGCCCGATTCTGTCGATGATAATAGGGGAAAGGTGTTGACTTAATTCTGATGGCGAAGGTTTTTGGCACCAGCGGGGCCTGATGTGGGTAGAACTATTTATTATTTCAAGCCCTGTAGGGGCGGCATGTGCTCTTATGTTTCGTTATTAAGCGTGTCGGGGAATGCGGTGATGATCTTGCCGTCGGTGAGGATGGTAATAGTGGAAGTGGGCTGGCCGGCTTTGTCGAAGCCGATGAGTTGTTCTGTGTTGATCACCCGCTGAAAGTTGAAACATCCTTTTACAGGGGTGACCGGTAAGGCATGGGCTTCACGAATGTGGTGTAAGATCTCTGTTAACGGAATATGGAATTTACCGGTATTGGGATAACGGGAAATCTTGTAATAACATTTTCTTTTATTGTAGATTATTATTTGAAAGATCCCGAAGGAACTGAAATATTTTGAAAACCCTGATGAAACGGAAGCCCCCCGGAGAAACGGAAAATTAAATGCTGTAAAAGCTGGAAGTCGCCTAAATTATATTTTTATTTTTGTATTCTTCAAATGACTTCTATGTCTCCTTAATGTGTCCTAAAAAAAATTATCTCACTATTAAATCTTTCGTTATGATTACAGAAAATGCAACTGTTGAGAGTAATGCCGCCCCGGCAGATCAACTGGAAGATATAATATCAAATGTGCGGATTACTACAACCACGGGTGAAGAAAGAGTAGTTTCAAAAGAAATTATTGATGAGTTTAAGAACAGCCTTCGGGGAAAACTGGTTGGTACCAAAGACGCTGTTTATGACGAGGTACGCAAGGTACACAACGGAATGATAGACAAACGTCCCGCTATGATAGTTCAATGTACTACCGTAACCGACATCATTGCCAGCGTCAACTTCGCCCGAAAGAACAACCTGCTCGTAGCTGTTCGCGGCGCCGGTCATAATGTTGCAGGAAGTTCGGTTTGTGATGGTGGAATTGTCATTGATCTCTCCGGCATGAAAGGAATACGAATTGATCCCACACATCGCACGGCACGGGTTGAACCTGGTGTTACATGGGGCGAACTTAGCCACGACCTGCAGGTTTTCGGTCTTGCTGCTACAGGCGGCTATGTGTCTACCACTGGCGTTTCAGGACTTACGCTGGGTGGTGGACTGGGATGGCTCCTTCGCAAGCATGGCATGGCGTTGGACAATCTCTTGTCCGTGGATGTTGTAACTGCGGATGGACGGCTTCTAACTGCTGATTCAACTCAAAACGAAGATCTCTTCTGGGGTGTTCGCGGTGGTGGTGGAAATTTCGGAATTGTCTCATCGTTCAAATTCAAAGTACATTCTGCCGGTACAGTTTTGGGTGGCCTGGTATTGCATCCTGCATCAAAAGGCAGAAAAGCTCTTCAGTACTGGCGTGACTTTTCGGATAAATCACCGATAGAGCTAACGGGAGGAGCCTTGCTATTCCATCCCCCTGCTGAACTCCCTGTGCCGGATATATTGCACCAGGAAGGTATCGTAGCAATGGGCGGCGTTTATACGGGATCTCTTGGCATCGGTGAAGAGGCTTTGCGTCCGCTCCGCGAATTTGGCCCGCCTGCGGCCGACATTTTTCAACCAATGCCTTACAGTGCGGCTCAAACGATGGCGGATTTTCTATGGCCCCGGGGATTATATAATTACTGGAAGTCAAACTTTCTCAATGAGCTTGGTGATGGCGCCATTGATACTATTCTTAAATTCTTTGCCAGTGTTCCTTCCCCACGAACCGTAGTTGTCCTCGAACATATTGGCGACTGTGCTATGAGTCAGATTGGTGAAGATGAGACTGCATTTGGTTACCGGAATTGCAATTTCAATTTTCTTGTTACATCCGAATGGACCAATGCTGCAGATTCAGAAACAAATATCCAATGGACAAAAGAGTTTTATGATGCAATGAAGCCATTCATGTCAAAGGCCGTTTACCTGAACTATATTGGAGACGAAGGCGAAGACCGCGTTAAACAGGGCTATGGAAAGAAATATGAGAAGTTGGCTATTTTGAAGCGTAAGTATGATCCTGGTAACATGTTTCGCATTAATCAAAACATCACTCCGGCAAAGGCTTAAATATTTGAATCTGTAAGCGATCATTTTGTTTAAATGGAGTCTTCTAATTTCGGCGGAGACTCCATTACATTTTTCGTTATTGGGCGACCTTCCCCCGATCTTCATGCTAGTTAGTTCTTTCAGTGTCTTCTTTGACCAACAAAGGACTTCGTTGGAGAGCATTGCTTTGCCGATGTGTCTCCCCGTCAATCATGTTCCTGCATCTAAAGCGACCGGGAGTAACCTCCGTCTTCCGGACTTCCCCGACTTCCACCCAAAACAACTACGCTACCGCGGCCCCGTTATACCTGTTCCTGTATTCAATTGGTGTTAACCCCGTGATCTTCTTAAACACAGACCTGAATGTTTTCAAATCATTATAGCCAACACTGTACGTAAGAGCGGCAATATTTGTTTCTCCACGTTCCAATGCCTTCTTGGCGGCCTCCACCTTTATCTTTTGAATAAACTCTATCGGGTTTAATGATGTGGCATTCTTAAACCGGCGTATAAAATTTCGTTTGCTCATATTTACCTGCCGTGCCACTTGCTCAACCGAAATATCGGTTTTAAATTTTTTCTCAATATAAGTTTGGGCTTTATGGATTTCATCATCGTTATGCAGGCGTTGTCCTGAAAATACAGTGAATATTGTTTGTGAAGTTCGCCCATAATCAAGGGCGTAATATTTGCTTAGCTCCACCGCAATCTCTTTACCACAGTTTTTTTCGATAAAATACAAAAGAGCATTCAGCGCCGAAAATCCACCACCACCGGTGGTAATGGCTTTTGAGTTGGTAACAACATGCCCCGGTTTAAAATGGATGAGAGGATATCTTTTTTGCAGATCTTCCATAGCGCCCCAATGTGATGTTGCCGGCATACCATCCAGCAAACCGCATTCTGCCACAAAATACGTTCCGGTGCAAAGGCTGATGACCTGCGCTTTTTCATTGTATTTCTTCTTCACCCAATTGACGAGGGCGTTATTGTTGGACAGGAAAGCACTCATATCCTGCGGGCTTGTGGTCATTGGTGGAATGACAATGACATCCGTATAAAAATTATCCGCGATCGTTTTACTGCAATAAAACTGAACGGGCATATTCAATTGTATATTTTTTAAATGAATCCCCACCAGCTCGATTTGAAAAGGAGCGGGTTTACCTCTCCTGGCAACGGCTTCATTGGCGCTGGCCAACAGTGATAATGAACTGGAAAGCGCCGTTAAAAGCACATCTTCATACACTATGATCGAGATATGTTTCATACTTATTTGTGCATTTAAAAATGAATTTACTATAAATGCCTGGCACAAAATACCCCTTAGTTTGGCATTTTTACACAGTGACGCTGAGGAAACCCCGGGCTAGTTTTACAGTACGATTGTGAACAGCATCAAACAACAAACTTGTTATGAAAACAATATTTGACAAAGAAACAAGAGCGGAACTGATCAGCCGGATCAATTCCCTGGATGAAAATTGTAAAGCTCAATGGGGCAAAATGAATGTTTATCAAATGGCCAAACATTGTACGATATGGGACGATTGGGTGCTGGGGAAAACGAATGTTACCTATAAGCAGGGATTCTTAGGATTAATCTTTGGCCGGATGGCCTTAAAACCTATGGTAAAGGATGACCGGCCTATCAAAAAAAATATGCCGTCCGGAAGGGCTTTTATTGTAAAAGACAACGACGGAAATATCGAACATCAAAAAAAGATTTGGACAGAGAGAATTGCTGCCTATGAGCATTTCTCCAACCCGCGTTTTATTCACGACTTTTTTGGCAAAATGACCGTTGACGAAATCGGCATTTTTGCTTATAAACATGCGGACCATCATTTAAGACAGTTTAACGCCTGATCACAACAATCAAAATATAGCAGGAGGGTAATTCCTTCGCCTAAAGGTTCGTGCCTCAGCCACGCAGCCGATAGCTATCGGGTCTCTGTGTATAACATCCTATAATTTTTATTTTTCTTATTGGTTTGGAACATTACGAGCAACGGGGAGGATAGTGTCGATTAAATAGTTAGATAATATACAGGATTTCATCAGACGTCTCTGTTTGTAATGCAGAGTCTTTAAAATAAACGGACACAGGAAAAATTACATCTTCATTTCTGCCCCAGTAAATATTTCCATTCTTTACAATAAATTTTTTAAAACGTTCCGGTGCAAAGTATTTCAGGTTATCTCCTTTTACATATTTTTCAAATAAGGGAAGAAAGTTCACTAACTGTGTACGACCGGATGAAAAAGTGACAGCAATGGAAAAATCACTGATGTAACGGGCGGCCAGGACAGTTATATTTTCTTCTTTAGCTTTTTTCGAATCACTTCGCACTTTACGCTTTTGTGAAAGATGAACACTGTTTCCCATTTTTCAATTATTTGTTTGTAATAAGCTTTTAAAAATACGGCTACTTCATTGGCTTCCACTTCTGTTAAAGGAGTTTTTCCTTTAACTTTTTTGAATACTAAAGTTAGTCATCTCCGGCAATAAGAAATTCCACCTTGGTTTCTCTCTGTTGAATCTGAACATGTACATGAATAGGTAAGTGGTCATTGGTATAGAAACGAATCAGGTAGCTGAGGTATTGAAATATTTTTGGCATATACCGGAAGTTACAAATTTCTCAGCTTGCTATTTGGTTCATGGAATCTTCCTTTGCAAGCAATGCATCAACCCCAAGCCCCTGTTTATTTCATGCTGGTTTGAGCCACGTTGAGGCTGATGCGGAGATGCACCCGACAGCTATCGGGTCTCCGCATAACTGTGTGCAACCTCCACACAACCATTCGACTTTTTTATGTATTGAACACTACCGACAACCGGGAAGGAAGACCCACTGGTATACAGTTATTTTATAAATTTTGACTTTTCAAGCATTGATTCAATTTCTTCTTTTGTTCGTTCGTCCAGATACAAATAGCTGATGCCAAAATTGTATCCCTTATAGAATTTGGACAAAAGAAATGAGTTAAACAGGACTCTGTCCCCGACCTTGACTGTGATACGGAACTTATCAAAACTTACACCGTCAATCTTTGCCTTTCCTGAAGCGGTATCGATTGTTGCATCTTTCATTTTTTCAGCAAAGGTGGCATAAACCATGTCTTTAAGCTGTTGATTTGAGGCTTGCCAGCTCCCGTCTGTCCTGGGATTAAATCGTTCTATCGTCGCATTGAAATAATTGAATTTGTTTTTAGTTGCACCGATCAACGTTATTGTCCCGGAAACATCTGCTGTTATATCATTTGCTTCTTCCAATGCTTTAAGTCCACGTTCCATCCGTGCTGTGTTCTGTGAAGAATCCATCACCTCGAAACCAGGGGGTAGTTCGATTGTCCAGCCAACCTGTTTGAACGAATAGATTCTTTGGCTTTCCTGAGCATTAGTTTGATTAACTGCAAAAAGAGTAATTGCCAGAAGGAATGTTTTGATAGGATAAGGCATATCAAAAAGAGTTGTATGATTTATTGGAGCTGAATTTAATTCATTTTTATTAGGGGTGCAACCTCACGCTTAATAAAGCGGTAGTGAAAGACCGGACCATAGCATTTTTCAATCATTGTGCCGAATCCATAACACAAAGCTAAGGTGATACCGATGGGAAGTAGAACCCGGACGACCAGGCTCTGTTTTCCACAATGTCATCTCTAAGGACAAATCCGGCTTTTTTGCTATTTTTATAATCCAATCATTAATATGGAAACAGTTATTAAAATACATCCATCAGAACTCAATTCCAGCCTTATCAATAAGATCAGGAAATTTATCGGGAATAATGAAAATGTTGATGTCACAATTTCCTTAAAGGAATTTGACCCTGCTTATGTGGATGCCCTTGACCGTTCCATTGACCAGGCAGAAAACGGCGACGAACTTATCACGATGACAATGGAAGAATTCGTAGCCTATACGCCAAAGAAAAGGCAGTGAGAAACGTTGCTTTTACCCCTGTAGCTTTTCAGGAATACAATGAATGGTTTGAAGCCAACGAACAACTGGTTAGCCGCATCAAGACATTGATACGTGACACTGACCGTGATCCTTTTAGAGGAATTGGCAAGCCTGAACCATTGAAAGGAAACTGGACTGGTTACTGGAGCCGCCGCATTGACCAGGAACACCGGTTGATATATAAAGTGTCCGATTCACAAATTCTTATTGCCAAATGCAAAGGCCATTATTAGCCAGATTTCTTTGGTAGATGGACAGCCTCGTTGAGGCTGATGCGGAGATGCACCCGATAGCTATCGGGTGTCCGTTTAACATCCGATAATTTTTATTTTTCTTATTGGTTTGGAACACTACGGATAGCGGGGACTCATCGCTTTTGAAATTGATTCCTTCGTCAGGTCAAAATTCATTAATTCACGATATTGGATATCAATTGGGTCTTCGAACAATAACGGCTGATTTACTTTTCCGATAGTTTAACACGTGACCTGATCGCATATGTTTTAAGGTTAAAGAGTCATCAGTGAGGACAATGATATCGTATTGATACACCTCGCCGTTTTTCCGGTCTGTTTCGATCAGAACATTATTGCTGATTGTATAATCAAAAGCAGCCATCGTATATCCCCTGTGGTAGTCCAACCGGTTTTTCCCGTTAAAAAAAGATTGACTGGATGTATCGGGCTGCAAATTCCAGATACCGACTAGTTTGTCCGGCTCAACAGAGCTGTTCTTAGCTGTGCAAGCGCTGGCCAACATGGCTATACAAAAAATATACTTCATGCAAAACAAAAGATTTTTCCAAAAGTACGTTTCCCAGTTGAGTCTCACTGCATGGCTTCTGGGGGTGGGGTGGACCCGGCGTCATTTTGTAATGAGTTTCTTCGTAGCACGGCGAGTCCACGCCACACACATGGCTATGCTGTGAGACATCGCCTGTGAAAGGACGGGAGACTGGGCAAGGAATGAAAAAATGAAGTGATGCCATGATGCGTGTCTCCACGCATCATTCTTCTGACTGTGAGATATTCCAGGGACAGTCGGAGTGAACTTTCATACAACATTGCTTTAGTTCGAGGATTCCGATGCGTGGAGACACGCATCGGGGCTTTTATTTTACGGACACTAACCGAGGCGAAAGAAAGAAACTTTCTGACAGTAATGAAGATGATCTTAGTTCGTTTGTCGGTAATTGGTGTTATAGAACTAAATTTGAAATACTCATAGTCCGAACACCTACCACGACGTAAGTTTATTACCGATATAACATAAACAATTATGGCAAAATCAAAGACCATCATCCTCATCCACGGAAATTTTGTGAACAATATCAGTTGGACAGAATGGAAACGCCACTATGAACAAAAAGGTTATAAAGTTTATACACCGACAAACCCCGGGCATGAGGGTAACCCTGCTGATCTAAGAGCAAAAGTTCATCCCGACCTTGTCAAAACTGGGTTCGTAGATGTTGTAAACAATATTGTTCAATTAATAGATAGCTTACCTGAAAAACCATTGGTGATCGGTCACTCTATGGCAGGCATGGTAACGATGAAACTGGTAGAAATGGAAAAGGCAGCAGCCGGAGTAAGCATTGATGGAGCGCCTCCGAAAAATGTTTTTCCCCCGTTTCAAACACTTAAAACTGTGTTGCCAGCCTTTGGGTTCTTTTCTTTCAATAAATATTTTATGGGCAGCCGTAAATGGTACGATTATGCATTTTTCAATACAATACCTGACGCGGAGAAAACAAAGGCATTTGAAGCGTTGGCTGTACCAGAAAGTTATAAGGTCAGTCGTCAATTAGTTTTAAACTCTTTTTCAAATATAGACTTTAAGAAACCTCATGTCCCCATTTTATTTGTTGGGGGCGGCAGCGATCATATCTTCCCGCCCCAACTTACCCAAACAATAGCAGGAAGGTATAAGGACTCCAATAGCCGGCTTGACGTAAAAATATTTGAAGGTAAAAGTCATTTCATTTGCGGGGAACCTGGTTGGGAAATGGTGGCCGATTATATTTTAGATTGGTATGAAAACCAGTAATACCTGTTTCCCAGCCGGGTCTCACTGCATGGCTTCTGGGGGTGGGGTGGACTCGGCGTCATTTTGTAATGAGTTTCGTCAGGTCTATATCATCAAGCTCCATAAAGTTCATAACAGGATAGGCGGATTGCATGCTACGCAAGTAAACCCGGGCTGAACTGTGTTCATATTCTGTAACATCATTCACAAGGTTCCATTTACCCCTGCACGGATTATTGTGTATGTAATCAAGCTTTTGCCGGATGAATGAATTACTTCTGCATTCTTTCCAGTCAAATGAGTCTTCCCACACTTCATGTTTTTTGTTTCTTTCTTTGTCTTTAGCTTCTACAGCGAGGTTTAAATTATGCAATAGCCTTGCAGCTCCCTGCAGTTCCAGGCGTTTGATAATTTCATAGGCCCAGCCTACCGGCAGGCAGGCATAAATCTTTTCCCGTTTCCGATAATCGTATTAATCGATTGGCCGGTGTTTCTGAAAGTTATCAATGCATGCAAATGATTTGGCATAATGACATAACCAGTTATGAAATGCCCTTTTCTTTTAAATGATCGAACCATTTATAAATAAGATCATAACCTTTTACCTGTTCAATTAAGGATAACCATTGGTAACAGGTGATGGTAATAAAGTAAACCCCATCCGACTCTGTTATTTTTCTTTTGACAGGCATTTAACAAATTACGGATTATTTCTTCGTAGCACGGCGAGCCTGCCTGCCGGCAAAGGCAGGTCCACGCTACACACAAGGCTATGCTGTGAGACATCGCCTGTGAAAGGATGGGAGACTCAGCAAGGAATGAGGGGGGACACTAACCGAGGGGAAGGAAATCACCAATGAATAACTTTTGACGAAACAAACTCTGTGATAATTATTTCTGTGTCCGACTCAAAAAATACGATTGTATATTTCTTTTTGTAGGGGAGGCATTTATATCCCAAAAGAGTCCGGTTTGGTTCCCGGCATAGGCGATAGCTTTTGCGTCTATCGGCCATTTTTATGAAGTAATGTACACATCATCGGCAAACTTTTCAGCAGTAGCCAGCATACCCTGTGATCCTATATACCATGCAATGGCTGCAATGTTTTCCGCCGCTTCCTGTTTTACAACTATTTTCCGGCGGCCCATTTCCTGATCAGTTTTTTGCTATAGGCCCTTGCCTGCTCCACCGTGAAGATTTTTGCCGGTGCAGTTTTTAATGCAGCTTTTTTTTGGAGGGCCTGGTATTCCTTTTCCCGGATAAGAACATACTTTTTTTTATCAATTACCAGTTGTGTCATATTGCTGTCTTAATGTTTAAATCTACAATAAAGTTCGGTTTTTTACAGGCTTTTTAAATGAATGATAACCGGGTAGCATAACTTGAGATAGCCCCGGTTTCCTATCATTGCAACTAGCAGATAATTGCAGGTATGACAGCTTCTTTGAAGCTGATACGGAGACGCAGTCTCCGTATAACATCCTATAATTTTTATTTTTCTTATTGGTTTGGAACACTACGGACAACAGGACGGAAATCTATTTCTTAATTATTCAACCAGTCTTCAATTTTAGTATCAGGTTCTATCTCCAAATGATAGCATAATATCCTGAAAAGTTTTTTTAGTTTTTTGTCTGGGCCAGCTTTGTGTATTGTCGGTATGCCTTTCGCCATAAGAAAATCATATTGAAAGAATTCGTGAGCTTGCTCTTGCATTTTTGCATTCCAAAAGTCAATCAGGAAAGGCTCCACCATAAATTTATAAGCCGATTCGGCAGCTACTTTGGTTGAAATCATTTCCAATCGTTGGATCAGGGCTAGATGTAATTGCAAGGTCTTTTTAGCATCACTCTTAAAGGAGGCTATTAAATACAGGAGAAGCCGGAGTTGTGTAGCCAATTTAATTGACTCGTTGTGTAATAAAAGGATATCATCAGCCGATTTTTCATCATCCATCAAGAATTCAAAAGCCTTTTTTAAAATCAAAAGCGGTTCCTTGTCATCAAAATACTCCGTTACCGCATCAAATGCAGTAAGGAATCCGGTTATTGTTTCATCGCTTTTATTGAGGCAATAGTTCCAAAGGCCTTTGATGATAATAAAATTAATGACATACTCAAAAAGAAGGTCATCAAAAGAATTAAAAGTGGTCTTCGGCCTGTCTTTTACTATTTCGGAGAGACGTGGATTGTCTATCTTGCCGGAAAGACCTGTGCCGGTATTAAACTCGTTAATAACCTTTAATATTTCGATTTCCTTAATAACAGCTTCTTCATATTTATCTTCAAGTATCAGGTAGGTATTCATACCCGTCATTAAAGAGGCGAAAGGATTTAAAGCAGTTTCTTTATCCAGGTTAAAACATATATAGGCCCATTTTCTTGCTGGCTCTAAATCGCCGATGAATTCAAACGCTTGTACCATTAAGTAGGCCAGCATAAATTTCCGTTGTTCAAAATAGTAGCCGCCTTCCAGCAGCCGGTCGTTGTTTTTAGAAAAGGTGCCCTGGAACGGAATGGCATAAGGCTGTCCGTCAATATCAGCCAGGGGCTTTTTAGCAAGAAGATGGAAATAATAGTTTATGATATGCCCATACCTTATGATTGTACCTTGATAATCCGCCAGCGGTTTATACGAGAACAGCAGTTTTTCCAATCCTTTTTCAAGCAGGTAAAAGATATCCTTATCCTGTTTGATCTGCCATGTGGAGATGGCATACTCGCCAATGACCTTTGCAGAAAATACATCATCTACAAATTGATTTTCGTATTGGGCATTATACGCTTTTTGAGCATATTCATGAGCTACCCGGATATCTTTATGGCCAAAAATTTCATTTAGAGCTAGGTATGTATCTATTTTCTCTGTAAATATCACAGGGGTTTCTATAACGGCGGCTTCAAGCAGATACGGCAGGGCATTTTCCGGCTGCCCGGCATAGAAGAGTTGCCGCCCCAGCTCGTCATATAACAGAAAAGCTCCTATCGGATTATCCCTGATCAGATTGAAATGCGAATCGAAAAGATGGATCGCTGCTGCAGTGTCATTTAATTTTGAACAAAGACATCTAATCTGAAATTTCACGCAGCAGGCAATCAAAACAGAAACATTATAAGGAGTGATTTTCTCAATTATGATTTCATATTCTTTAAGCAATAAATTCCAGTCAGGATTTTGCTGCGCTGCATAGTGGTCAAACATTTTGGCGCAGAATAGCAAACAACAAACCTGATTTAAATCTCCATCCAAAGAACGACGCTGCTGTTCCGGGGTCAATAGGGAAAATGAAGAAAGCCATTTGTCGAACCCCGCAGCATTTTTAACCTGCAATAAGTTATTCCATAACAGGCTCTCGACAGGAAAGGATAATTCAGGAAGCAGCTTGTCAACATCTTTTGCTCGTATCTGATCAAGGTGTTTTAGCGACAACAGCAGGTATTCGGAACTTTTTTCAGCATTTGTTCCGGACAAAATTGTAGTTAAAAGAAGGGCTGCATGTGTAACATTGATGTTCTCTTTGGCTGCCTGGACAGTAATTTTTTCAAGGTCAGTTATCAGGAAATCTATGCTTTGATCTTTTTTCTTTAAAAACAAATTGATCTGGAGATACCTGATTACAGATTTTAAAAACAAGTCCATTTCCTCCGGCAATGCTGTTGAAGACCAATAGAAGGAAAAACCCCAGTCAAAATACAAGTCGGGGTTTTTTAATGCCTCTTCCAGCACAAGGGATAACACAAAACCAGCCTGGTTATAGTCTTTCCCATTTATAAAATAAAGGATTGCCTTATTGGCCTTAATCTGATCAATTTTCTTTTTTGAAAGTATTTGTCTTCCCAAAGCATTATTAATTAATTTATATATTGCCGGGGACATGTTGTGGCTTTTGATCCTTTTAATTAAAGGGGATATCTCATAACTATCGGTTTTAATTTTTTGCAACCAGATCCCCGACAGCGGGGTAATTTTTTCGTATGGTCGGGAAATGAAAGGCTTAATTGCTGATACGGTATCAATTTCTTCACTTGTAATGGTACCGGAAACAACCTTTAGTCTATATAGTAAGTCCCGGGAATCAGCATCCGAAACTGTTTTAATAATACGTTCGTATGTATCGTCGTCTAATGCACTCGTATAGTTTCCCCTGAATAACTCGATAAAGGTTTCTCTGGTAATATCCCAGTTCAACTTTTTCAGGTAGGAGCACATGGCATTAACAATAGCAGGATGTCCTTCTGCCGTTTTGCACACTATGCCTTTTAACGTACTCGCTTTATCTTCCGATGCGCCGTAAGCCAACAGGATTTCGGAAACTTCGCTTTCGTTTAAATACGGGATGGATTTTTCACTAAAAAGGGAGTCGGAGATATAGTCTTTAATTCTAGATTGTAAGATAAAGTTGCTGGTAGAAAGCAACTCTATATTCCGAGATTTTAAATTACTTACAATATGTTGCAACCTGATCCAATCTGATTTTGATAAGTCAAGCTTAGGTAAATCGTCCAATATTATCAACGTCCCTTCGGGTATCATTGCTATTAGGGCGGTAATGTCGTCTAACGAAGAAACGGGGCGGTTGAAGTGAAGTGATAATTCCTGAAGAATAACATCAATAACAACTTTGGAATCCAGGTCAGTTAAGGTAATCCATAATGTATGTTTAAATCTTTCTGCAACCAGAACGGCTATTTGCGTTTTTCCCATTGAAACATTACCGTGGACGAGAACCCAGGAGAATTGCTGAAGATCCCTTAACAATTCTTCAACATAGTCTTTTCTGTCGGAATGTTTTTCAATCTTCGGGTAAACGGCAAGTCCCTGGAGCTTATAAAAATTCTGAACCTGCAATACATCTTCAAAGCGGTTTCTAAGCTGTTGCATCTGGGATGAAGTAGCTCCAAATTCTTCTTCTATTTTATTAACTTTCTCCAGAATTTCGGCGTTCCCCGACAGGAGCTTCTTTACATCTGCTGCAATTCCGAAGATTTCGGATTTGTAATTTTCATCGAAATGCAGGTTTTTCAGTGTTTTGTCTGCGTTTACTTTTTCCGTGAAAAGACGGTAAAATAATTCCAGTTCTTTTTCCGTCGGGATAATTATATTCTTATTTTTCCTGAACTCCTCAATAACAAGAGGCGAATTGGTCGTTTTAAAAAGAATATGCTGATTTAATAGATCATATAGAATTTGGGAGTGATAAAATGGAAATTTCGTCCCATTATTTTCTATGGGATGTGCTTTTTCAAATTCGGCTATCGTTTCTTCAATTATGTCGGATAGCCTGTGTGCATATTTTTGAAATGGGAAGAAAAATTTCTTTATCCTTCCATAGCCTTCTTCCTTAATAAACTGGCTTACTAATTTGTCCGCAATGTATATAGTGATGGTGGTGGCAACTGGCATTTTTCTAATTTATTCTAATACTCTGAACATTTAAATAGAGTTTCATAAGTCGTTAAGGGGAAATCGCCATTATTCATATTCGAGCAATACTATGATATCCTTTTTCTGAAACATAAATGATAATGATTTATTTTGTCGTAAACGTACTTCTCTGTTGAAATGAATTTTAGTTTGCGAAATTAATTTCAATATGTATATGCTAAAATAAACTGAAGACCAGCCATGGCCACCTTAAAAGTTTTACCAGCCTTGCTAAAAAGATGGTCCGCCATTATTTAAGCTCTCGTCAAACCAAATACCTTAATCCTTTTTGCAGCTTATTCAGATGTTCTAAGACCTCATTTTTTAGACACTAGTTATTAAAGTGTTTTTCTTCTGCGTCGCGCCGGATGTTTTACAACGATTATACCATTGAATACCAACACAACCTACAAACTAACTTTCAAAACATCACCACCTCGCCACAATTTTAAAATTCAACAGTCGTGGTGTTAAGCGTTGTGGCATGGTATAAGTAGTGTTGGAAAAATCTTTGATGAGCAAATAGGAAATGGTATTGTCGCGATCGATGATATTAAATACTTCGAGGCTGGCCCAGATATTATCAAAACCAAGGAAGGGACTATGGCTGCGGCGCTTGCTGCGGTCGCTATCAAGCAGCAGGGCGCTAAAGCCTACATCGGCACGGATATAAGCGGGTATCTCAAGCCCATTGCGGTATTTGGTATTGTTGGGAATATTGTAGGGCAGGTTGCTGCCATACAAGAGGTTCAAATACATTTTTAAATTCTTGTTGGTAGCAAGGTAATCCTGGAAGTACATACCAAAGGTGATGCGGCGGTCGGTAGGGCGGCGCACCCAACCTTTTTCCAGCGTGACACTGTCGATAGGTTCGTTGAGATCATTGAGGGTATACTCCTTGTAGGTATCGCCTTTGATATCTTCCCTGGTATTCATGAGGCCGATGCTGATCCATGATTCGGCATCTTTGACCAGCTCGCCATAGAGCCGCATTTCAATACCGGCGGCATAAGCTTTGGCATTGTTCTCACCAAAATAACGGACTCGCACATTGTCGACATCATAAGGCACTACATCGGTCATGTGTTTATAGTAGGCTTCGGTGGTCCAGCGCATGGGCCGGCCAAAACCAATGAAGTTGTAATCAAATCCCAACAGGCCCTGCCAGCTTTTTTG
This sequence comes from Terrimonas pollutisoli, assembly GCF_029360765.1. Taxonomy (GTDB): domain Bacteria; phylum Bacteroidota; class Bacteroidia; order Chitinophagales; family Chitinophagaceae; genus Terrimonas_B; species Terrimonas_B pollutisoli. Next base: position 172,291 of record NZ_JARKNA010000003.1, read on the forward strand.
TGCTTTGAGATCGGTATTGATAGTGCCATCATAACGCCTTAACTCACGATAGAAGGGTGGCTGGTGATAGGCGCCGGCGGCAATGCGAAAAACAAAGTCACGTTTCCAGTTGGGTTTCCAGCTGGCGCCGATACGGGGCGAGATCAGCGTTTCTTTGTTCAGCGAATTATAATTGTAACGAACACCGGCCGTGAGTGTATAAGCATTCAATGAATCGCCAAAGCGGATATTGTCCTGCACATAACCGGAGAATTTATCAATGCTGAGATCGGCTTTTGATTTGAGCACTTTACTCAATTGCAACATATCGGGCTGATACGGCAATGAGTAACCGGCCGAGTCCTGGAATTCCCATTCGTTGAGTTTATCATTGATCAATGTGCGGTCGTAGGTGATGCCCCATTGATAAGCTTGCCTGCCTTTTTCCAAATTACCCTTGTGTGCAAAGCTCCAGTTCTCGATATTGAGCCGGTTTCTTGCATAATTCTGGAACACACCGGCGCCTAATGGGTTTACAATGAGCCCGTAGCTGGGTTTGCTTTTATCAAAGTCTCTTTGGCCAAATAAGTAAGCTCCCGTGATGTCGACGTTTTCCCGCTCATCGTTTTCAAAACGGGAGGCCATCCATTTTAGTTTTAGTTTTTTGGTAAGCTGGTTGGTGAAGGAGAGACCGGCCATGTTGGTCTTGTACTCATCTTTTTCATTGCCGTCAAAATATATATCGAGACCGAGGTTGGCAGTAAAGAAAGGAGAGAAGACCGAAGACGTGAGCTGGCTGAACTCGGGCTGCAGGGAAAATTTTGTTTGAGAAATATTACCAAAGAGTTCAACGGCTGACTTGCTGGTAAGTTGATAAGTCAACAATGCCTGTAGGTCGCCGGAAGAGGGGACATAGTTGCCCTGTGTTTCCTGCCGGCTCAATAAGTTTTTATTACTGCGGTTGCGGGCGCCGATGAGGTAAGTGAATTTATTGTTGGCGGAAGTTCCTTCGAGATGCATACCCTGTTCTAATAAACCAACATAGGCTGAACCGCCGAAACGTTTGGCCCGCCCGGATGGCCCGGTCGGACGGGGTTTGTTGTACTGGATATCGAGCACCGAACTCATCTTGTCACCATACTTTGCCTGGAAGCCACCATTGTAAAAATTGATATTGCGTACCAGTTCGGGATTGATAAAACTCAGGCCTTCCTGTTGACCGTTCCGGACGAGATAGGGCCGGAAGATCTCAAAGTCGTTTACATAGATAAGGTTCTCATCATAGCTGCCACCACGAACGGAATATTGCGATGTGAGCTCATTGTTGGAGCCGACAAATATTTTGATCAGGCTTTCCACACCGGTGGTAACGGAAGGAAGGTTGATAATGGATTTGGGATTGGGACGGATGAGGCCGGCTTCGGTTCTCTCCCGCTGGTCGGTAACGATGACTTCTTTTAGTACCGTGCCGCTTCCTCTTTCCAGTCGTACGGTGATGTATTCTTCCTCATTTTCGTTGAGCAGGAAGTTTTTTTGTTCTTCGCGGTGACCGGTATAGCTGAATACAATGGCAAAGGCTTTTTCGGCGGGTACTTTTAAACGGAAGTAACCACTATCGTTGGTAGCGATGCCGGTTTGTTTGCCGAGGATGATGACGGATACATTTTGTAAGGGGTTTTCGTTTTCATCGATGACCTTGCCGGAGACGTAAGCGTTTTTCCCTGCCTTGCCGGCAGGCGGGTTTTGGGCAAGGCCCACTATGCTAAGGAAAATGAATAAGCAGGATAAGAGAGTTTTTGGCCGGTTCATTCGGTAGTGGCGGATTTGCGGACAATATTAGGCAATTAATTTTGGTTTGCCTATGGGGTATAACGCCAAAAGCAGGATTAAAGTATTGATTTGCTTGGGTGTTGAACCACCGAGGCACAGGGGCACAGAGACAGGGCGGGGATTTTATTTTATATTCCTGTTTCCCTGTGTCTCCGTGACTCTGTGGTTCAATTAAACTATGCAGACAGTACGGCGTAGGTTTCACGCAAAGAACGCAAAGGGGCAGCGACGCAAAGCGGCACGATTCCACTAATCTTTGTGTCCCAGTGTCTCCGTGACTCTGTGGTTCAATTAAACTATGCAGACAGTACGGCGTAGGTTTCACGCAAAGAACGCAAAGGGGCGGCCACACAAAAGCGGCACGATTCAACTAGTCTTTGTGTCCCGGTGTCTTTGTGACTTTGTGTTTCACATCAAGCTTGTTAGAGCTGGAGAGTTTCACGCAAAGAACGCAAAGGAGCGGCGACGCAAAGGATGACTTTTCTTTGCGCCTTATTTGCTTAGCGGCTTTGCGTGAAAAAATTACCGGGTAAAATAAGTAAGATTGAATTCAGGAACTGTTTTGATTTCCCCGTCGAGGCGGTATGCAGTGATATGGTTTTCACAACCTTCTTTGGTGGTGGAAAAAAGGCCTTTCCTCTTATGATACAACTGCTCTTCTTCAATGCCAGTCACACGAACGAGTTTGCCAGTTTGCGGAAAAAATAGTTCATAATCCGAAGTACTTTCCAGCAAAGCGGTGCTGGGAAAGGCGACCATCTTCAACGTGTCATTGGTTCTTTTGAAACCGATGTGATCAATCATCATACTATCTTCCAAAATGGCGGGATTGCTCTTTGCAAACTTTTTAATGATGATGGTATCTGCTTCTGTATCGGAAAAACCGACAAGGCCGAACTGCAAACTGGCTTTTGCGCAGGGAAAGTCGCTGCAGGATGCCGACAATATTGTTATGATCAATAAAATTAATTTGATAACTGGCTTAAGCATGAGGAGATGACAAGCCGGAAGTGTTTATCGTTGCTCCGATGTTTGTATACCCGATCCTGTGTGGCCTGGTGATTCACCTCAAAGCATGAAAGCAGCTTACGTCGTAGGTTTCACGCAGAGAACGCAAAAGGGCAGCGACGCAAAGGATCACGAAGCAATTCATCTTTGTGTATGGCCGTGGCCTGGAGGTCCGGAAAGCTTAACCGCGAAGGCGCTAAGACACAAAGTAACGCAGAGGCTATTTTAAAACGAATCATTGCGCCCTTTGTGTCTTGGAAAGCAGTGAAACATCAGGTCAACGGAGAGTTGAACCACTGAGGCACAGAGACAGGGAGGAGATTTTATTTTATATTCCTGTGTCCCGGTGTCTTTGTGACTTTGTGTTTCACATCAAGCTTGTTAAAGCTGAAGAGTTTCACGCAAAGAACGCAAAGGAGCGGCGACGCAAAGCGGCACGATTCAACTAATCTTTGTGTCCCAGTGTCTCCGTGACTCTGTGGTTCAATTAAACTATGCAGACAGTACGGAGTAGGTTTCACGCAAAGAACGCAAAGGGGCAGCCACGCAAAAGCGGCACGATTCAACTAATCTTTGTGTCCCGGTGACTCTGTGGTTCAATTAAACTATGCAAGCAGTACAGCGTAGGTTTCACGCAAAGAACGCAAAGGAGCGGCGACGCAAAGGGTAACTTGTCTTCGCTTTCATGCAGTTGCTTATAGTTGCTTCAATTGGTGTATCGTCGCTTTTGGATCGGGGGATTTGAAAACAGTATTACCCGCTACTAACACATGAGCTCCGACGGAGATGATAGTAGATGCATTTTCTACTGTTACTCCACCATCAATTTCGATGAGGGTTTTTAGTCCTCTTTCATCGATCATCTTGCGGAGCTGTCTGATCTTTTCCAATGTATGCGGAATAAATTGTTGCCCGCCAAAGCCGGGGTTGACACTCATCATGCAAACAATATCGGTATCGTGCAGGATATCACTTAATGCTGACACAGGTGTATGCGGGTTGATGGCTACACCGGCTTTCATACCGAGTGACTTTATTTGTTGCAGGTTGCGGTGCAAATGAGGGCAGGCTTCGATGTGCACCGTCAAATGATCGGCGCCGGCATTTTTAAATTCTTCGGCATAGTTGCCGGGCTCGAGGATCATCAGGTGAACATCGCAGGGCTTTTTTGTGGCTTTCCGGAAGAACTCAATGATCATGGGTCCGAAACTGATATTGGGAACGAAACGTCCATCCATCACATCCAGGTGATACCAATCGGCTTCGCTTTCGTTGAGCATTTTACATTCGGCTTCCATGTTGAAGAAGTTGGATGCTAAAAGGGATGGAGCGACAATGGACATGGGGGTTTGTTTGAGGCGCAAGATAAGGGAAGTTGGGTAACTGATATTTTCATTGGATATGATGAATTCTCTTTGGCTTTCTTTTTTTCTTAGCAAAAAAAGAAACAAAAAAGTCAAGGAAAAACGAATGCTCCGCCGTTTTTCCGGGCCAACGCACATGAGAGTCTGAAAATTTGAACGTCGCTATTGGGTTTGAAGGTATAGGAGCGGGACTCCGCTGCGTATTATGCGAAGCAACGAAAGGCGCTGCTTTTTCGCTGGTAGTTTTTATAGTTAAAGATGTTTATACCAGGCGAAAAAAAGGCGCTGGGAGTGACCTTCAAATTTTTATGTAAGGGAACAACGTTTTTTGAATTTTTTCAAATCGCCTCCTTTATATTTGCAATCATGAAGATGTCAACAGTCAAATTTTGTTTAGGTTCATTTTGTTGCCGCATAATTGGCAACAAGTGGGCCATGTTTGTCTGTTGAAAATAATGCAGAAATCAAATTGAGCCGCTTGTTACCAACGTATCAAGCGGTTTTTTCATTAATACAAGTCTGGTATGCTCAATGGATGGGTGTTGGTCTGCAAAACCAATGTAGTCAGTTCGATTCTGACACCAGACTCAAAAGAGATGAGAAAAATTTATAGTGCTGAAGATTTTCTGTAGCCTGAAACTAGAAACCTGAAACTGGTAACGGGCAACAAGCAACCGGCAACCGCAAACCATTATATGCAATCAAATCTTCTCCGCCGCTTCTTTGGCTTCGGTGAAGGTTTTGTCGAGGCTGTAGGCTTTTTCGTAGTTGAGTTTGGCTTCTTGTTTTTGACCGAGTGTTTCGAGGCAACGGCCGATCCAATACCAGGCATCGGGAAAGGAAGGAGTGATGGTATTGGCGAGCTGAAATGTTTTTAGGGCATCCGTTGTTTTTTTCTGCTCCAGTAAGATCTTTCCTTTTTCAATATAAGCATTGAGATAACGATGATCGGTTTTGATAGTGGCATCAAATTCCTGGATAGCCTTTGCGTTGTTTTTGGTGTTGGAATAATAAAGCCCTTTGATATAGTAAGGCTCGGCAAACAAATGCAGCGAGTCTTTGCTGATCATGGAATCAGCCAGCGGAATGGCTTTGGCATTTTTACTTTCCGCATATTGATAAGCGAGTTTGTTACTGATCTCACGGTTGGAAGGTACTAAGGCATATGCTTTTTCAAGAGTAGCGATGGTGTTGGGAATGTCTTCTTTTTTGAGTAGCAGGTCTGATTTTAATACCAGCGCATTTACCTGGTTGGGTTCTTGCTGCAAAATGCGATCACAAACCGCTAATGCCTCATCTGTTTTATTCAATGCATCATAGGAGCGGGCCAGGCTAAGCTGTAAGAAAAGACTATTGGGAATTTCCTGTATCGCTTTATTTAAAAAGATAACAGCGGAGTCTGGTTTTTTTTCGAGCAGGATATTGCTCACCCCCACTGCATAGCTTTCATTGGGCGCCAGCACCCAGGCTTTTTTAAAATCGGCCAAAGCAGGTTCGGGTAAATTATTTTTATTTAACAATACCGCACGGCGGAAATATAGCTCATCGCGGTTGGGCTCTTTGCGGATGCTGTCGGTGATGGATGAATAGGGAGGTTGGGATAGAATATCGTCATAAGGGGAACTGGTTTCGTTATTGTTGCAACCCCATATCATCGCGATTAATAGCAAAAAAGAAATCGATTTCATATCTTCAAAACTAATGTATCTAAAAGCAGCTATTACAATTTGCTGACAAAGCATAAGTTTGTCAAAAATAACTTTGCTTCGCTTCATATAAACGATCAATGATGAAAAAACTTGTTTTATCTCTGGTGACTGTTTTATTGGTGGTGATGATCACTTCATTTAAAACTTCTTCCGACTCGGAACTCCGGACTCCCGGCTCCCAACTGACTTCCAACGATACTCTTCTCTATCCCGATGAAACCCATTTTAAAAATATTCAGCAACTGACATTTGGTGGCGATAATGCCGAAGCGTATTGGAGCTATGATGGTAAGCATATTATTTTTCAACGTACCAATCCGGTAGAGGGAATTAACTGCGACCAGATCTTTATTGGCAAAGTACCGGCACCGGGTGAAAAGTTTACTTATAAAATGGTGAGCACCGGCAAGGGTAGAACCACCTGTCCTTATTTTACCAAAGACGGAAAACATATTATTTATGCATCCACCCACCTCGGTAGCGACGATTGCCCGCCTGTTCCCGATCGGAAAAAATATGGCAATAAATATATCTGGCCTCTTTATGACAGCTATGATATTTTTATGGCCGACCTGGATGGAAAAATTGTAAAACAATTGACCAAAGCAAAAGGGTATGATGCAGAGCCTACATTGAGTCCCGATGGAAAGAAGATGATCTACACCAGTAATAAAGATGGCGATATTGATCTTTATATCATGGATCTGAAAACAGGAAAAGAAAAGCGGGTTACCAATACACCGGGCTATGATGGCGGTGCGTGGTTTAGTCCTGATGGTAAAAAAATTATCTGGCGGGCATCAAGACCTAAAACAGATGCGGAGATAAAAGAATACAAAGAGCTGCTGGCGGAAAATATGGTGGCGCCGACTAATATGGAAGTGTTTGTTGCTAATGCGGATGGATCGAATGTAAAACAGGTAACGAGTTTCGGCCAGGCCAACTGGGCGCCTACCTATATGCCCGATAGCAAGCGCATCATCTTTGCCTCCAATCATGAATACAAAAGAGGCTTTCCTTTTAATCTCTATACGATTAACGAGGACGGAACAGGATTGAATAAGGTGAGCCGTGACAAAGGCTTTGATGCGTTCCCGATGTTTTCACCCGATGGTAAAAAAATTATCTTTAGCAGCAACCGCAACAATGGCGGCACCAGGGATACCAATGTTTTTATTGGAGATTGGGTGGAATAGTGAGAAAGTGAAAAGTGAAAGGTGAGAAGTGAAAAGTGTACTTCGGCAGGCTCAGGATGACAAGTGAAAAGGGAAAAGTCAAAAGTGAATAGTGAAAACTGAAATGCCGGCTGACATCGTCGACATCAGATGTTCGAGGTTAACCTGATTGCCCTAACTTCGAAGCTCAAATATTCAATCTAAAACCAATTGTTTATGGATACAGGGTTAGTTCATTTACATAATATTCTTCGCTGGGTTATTCTTATTCTGTTAGTGATTTCCATTTTCAAAGCATTTTCAGGCTGGCAGCAAAAAAAGACATTTTCGCCGGGTGATAAAAAAGTGTGGTTGTTTACGATGATCGCGGGACATATCACTTTATTGATCGGGTTGTATCAGTGGCTGTGGGGAAGATATGGCATGCTGGTAGTATCTCCACCTGAAGGAGTAAGTGTGATGAAGGATAAATTTTTCCGCTTTTTTTGGGTAGAGCATCCTGTATTTATGATCCTCGCCATTACTATGATCACATTGGGACATGGTATGGCGAAGAAGGCCGTTGCCGATGAGGTGAAATATAAAAGAGCATTCTGGTTTTTTATCATTGCCTTATTGATGATCCTGGTAGCAGTTCCCTGGCCATTCAGGGTGGGCATTGGAAGGCCATGGTTCCCGGGCATGTAAGCCAGAAGTCGGAAGCCCGGGATCGGAGGTCAGATGTTCTATGCTGAGTTTACGTTCCTACTTCAGACATCCGACCTCAGGCATCTTACTTACTCATTTTTGAAAAAATCTTACTGACGATCTTCCACTCGCCATCGATCTTCAGCATATTCATGTAGTCGTAAAGAATCACATCTCCTGACTCGATCCTGATTTTTCCGTTAGCGGCATTGCCTTCAATATTCAGGGCCACGATCTCTATTTTTCTTTCCGATTTATTGGTATTGGCTTTTACCCTTGCAATGAAATCGGCAATAGGTACATCTTTAAACTCATTGGTTTTTGCGTCGATGTATTTCATGGTGGCACTGGGATGAAAGGCTTTTTCCATCCGGTTGCCGTCACCGCTCATGTAGTTTTCAAGACAGGCCCTCACGGCTGCTTCTTCGACTGTTTTGTCTTGAGCTATACTGGCAACAGATAACATAAGCGACAGGATTGCTAAAACGCAGATCTTTATGTTTGTTGATTTCATGGCGTGTAGTTTTTAATATGTACAAAAAAAGTTCCTGAATATATCAGGAACCTTTGAAGTAAAAATATTAATAGTTGACCGGCGTGATATTACCTACACGAACGGCAGGAAGATGCTTTAAATTATGCCGTCAACGCATCGGCTACCTTTTGCATTTCTTCCTTTGTGCCTACACTTAGCCGAAGCCATTTAGTTCCTTCTTCGAACGTACGGGCACCGATGATCTGTTGTGATTCCAGTAATGTCTTTACATCTTTACCATATGTAGAGGAATCAAAATAAACAAAGCTGGTATGAGAAGGGATATAACGCATTCCTGATTTATCCAATGCGCCATAAAACACTTCCCTCGCTTTTTGATTTTCTTTTTTACAGAAACTAGTGAACTCTTTATCATCCAATGACGCTATAGCGCCAGCCAGTGCTACTGCGCTGGCTCCGGCATTGGGCCAGGGCTGCAGCTCATTCAATTTTTTAATCGTTTGCGGATGCGCCAATGCAAAACCAACCCTGGCGCCTGCCATGCCATATATTTTAGAGAATGTTTTTGCTATGATGAGATTCGGATAATCGGTTATCAGTTTAGCCATTGAGGGTTCATCGCTAAATTCAGTATAAGCTTCATCCAGCAGGATGATACACTTTAGTGCGATGTCTTTAATAAACGTTTCTAGTTCGGCGGCAGGTAATACCGTTCCGGTAGGATTATTGGGATTACAGATGTAGACCATTTTGGTATCAGCGTCCATGGCATCTTTCATTCTTTGCAGGTCAGTCATCTTAGCCGGGGTAAGAGGAACCAGTTTGATGGGAAGCCCCGTTTTTTTTGCAGCAGGCATCCACAAACGAAAAGTAGGATCGGGGGCAACCGCATTACCTTTTTGCAATGCGGCTAATAACGAAACAACTCCCAGCAACTCAGATGAACCTGCTCCCATGGTCACATGATCCATGGAAAGATTATATAGGGCACCAATCTTTTCTCTCAATTTGGAGGTTGTATCCCATGGATACCTGTTAGAAGTTTTCACTGCCTCCATCATTGCCTTTTTTGTCATTGGAGATGGGCCATGTGGATTTTCGTTTGAACTTAATTTGATAAAATCAGTAAAGCCCGCAGTGGCTATGATCCTTTCTGTTTCGCGGGAAAACAGATCCTTGCTTAACGTAAAAGCAGCGACAGCAAGAGCACTTTGCCTGAGTAATTCACGACGATGCATATAAAAAGTTTATTGCGTTAAGGTACGACAAACTCATTATCAAATATCAGCGTCGAAAACAGTGCTGGGTTTCCCGTAAAGGGATAATATTGGCTAATTCTTGTTTTGAGATGCTAAAAAATTATTAGGTTGGATATCTTTAATCGGAAAGATAGTACGACACTTTTTGATACCACGGTAAACCTTAGTAGAAAAGCCAGCACATCAATGACTCAACCTTATTACCTTATTGTATGAAAATAGAATATAACAATTTATACATCCGTTTTATATTTTCGACACTGCATCGTTTGCCTCTTATTGCCGAAAAAACCGGGAAAGAATTGAAAAATATAGTACAGGCATTGTGAACTATAACGTTTAACATTCGTATGGATATATGCCAATCCGGACATACACATTTTCTTGTATCCCATTCTCAAAAGTATCAGAAGAAAGCCGGTCATCGTAAAGCGAGTTTTGCAAAATTATCCGGGGAGAGTTTATCATGCTTTACCAAAAGATCCTTCAGCTTTTCGGGAAATTAAAATGGGGTAATAAGGTTAAGGGCTCAATCGATCGGATTTCTACTAAGGTTAAAGTATAAGAGTCTAAAAGTTACCAGGGAAATTAAATAAGGTTTGACGATGGTCACAGCTCAAACCACTTACAGCACCTAAAAATGAGAATTAGCGGTAATATCGGATTAATAACTACCTGAGATCATAGGCGTCGCAATGCATGACGGTCGGTTCAAACTCCAGCAGGTATTTTTTATCTGCTTCGTAATATTTTGCTTTGGCCACATCGTCCCCGGCGAATGCCTTGATGCTTTCCCAATTGACCCACCAGGAAACAGTGTACACATGTGTGATATCACCTTCTTCCCGCTGCCAAACCTGTGCACCAAGATTTCCTTTTACCGATTGATAATCGGTGATGCCGGTCCTGATAACAAACTCACGGTATTCCTTTGCATCGCTTGTTTTTGTGCGGCCGTGCCAGATGCGTACGATCATAAAACTTAGATTTTATTTACTTTTTGATGCAATCCTTCGTCTTCGTTCAGGAGTAACAAAAAAATCAAGGCTGCAGAAAAATGGCTAAAATTTATTTCATTTCGCTATCGAAAACGAATCTGAAGCCAAGCTTCATAATCCTGATTTAAATATCCTGCGCATCTTCTTTGCAATAAAGCCGGGCAGCGGTTTCGTTTTAACGCTACATTTCATAAATTTTTTAACGCTATTTTTCTGACCCGTTTCAAATTCAGGTTGCCGATAGTTTGGGTTTACTGACTACTTTGTATTTAGGTAAATTCACCAGCCACACACCCAGCAATATCAATAATAACGACACCCGTTGTATTGGGGTAACTTCTTCACCGGCGATCAATGCACCCAATAAAACAGCGACGACAGGATTTACATATACATAGCTGCTGACCTGGGCCGCCGTTTTTACTTTTAACAACCACAGGTAACATAAATAAGCAATCAATGATCCGGCAATGACCAGGTACAGTAATGCCAGCCATGCATTCATGCTGACAGTTGCAAAACTAAAGTTCCGTGACTCGCCGGTAAAAATGCTGATCAAAAAACTAACTGCACCTGCCACTAAAAGTTGTACGGTTGCATTTACCAGCAATGAATCGCCGGTCGGTTTGTATTTGGAATACAACGATCCTGTTGTCCAGGCGATACCGCCCAATATGATCACCAGTATTCCCAATAAGGATTTTCCTGAATAAATAGTTAGCGTGGTACCTGAAGTATTAAAAAATAGTAGCAATAGCACGCCGGCAAAACCCAACAGCAGGCCGGGAATAATTGATTTATTAGAAAAATAAAAGGGCCACTGTTTTTTGTCGAGTAAAATAAACCAAAAAGGTACGGTTGTGACAATAACCGCTGCAAGGCCGCTGGGAATATATTGTTCTGACCAGGCTACTGCACCGGTGCCACCTAGCAGCATCAGGATACCACAAAAGGAATTTTTGAGAAAGGAAGAATAGCCGGGAAGTTTCTCACCTTTCCAGGTACAGCAGCCAAATAGCAAGATGCCAGCCGCCATAAAGCGGAGACCAGACATGAGCAGGGGCGGAATATCATGAATAGCAAACAAAATGGCGAGATAGGTAGAGCCCCAGATAATATAAATAGCCGCAAAGGCCAGCACGATTTTTAATTGGAATTTCATCTGTATATTTTTTATTTTTTTTTCGGCCAGATGGAACGCCCTATATCCATCCTTGTGGTTCAAAAACTTTATATGGGCGTTTCATTGTTTAATTATTTCAGGTGCAAGTTCCATTCAGGGCATTGCTAACACCTGCGAAATCTTGCTATACTTCAGGATTCAACCATTCCTTAACAGCACTTGTTGTAACTTTAATTTTCAGTATGCTATTGGCGGATATTCACATATTGCACCGGTCTGATTTTTACCGCATCAATGATTTCAGATGCCATTGCGATTTTTGTTCCTTGTCGGAACCTGAATATAACAGCAGCTTTTATATCAACTTTATTCGTAAAGGTTTTTTTGAATACAGGACATTCCGCCGCGAAGATGAATTGCATGTAGGCAGGATGCTTATTACCAAGCCGGGATATGAGCATGTTACCCGGCATATAGATGACCAACCTGATATGACAACAGGTTTTGAATTCAGGGTTGATTTCTTTCGCCTGTTGCAGGACCAGTATGCAACACAAGCAGGCTGGTTTTTGAATAATAATGATATTCATTCCCTGATGCTGCGCAGCAATGCAGAGCTGGATTACCTGCATCATCGCATCCTGCAAATGACAGCAAGCAAAGAGTTTTTTGGTTTGCAGATAGACGAAATGGTGATGGAGTTGCTGGAAAAAGTGATGCAGATATTGGGCAATGCAAAGGAAGTACCGCCTTTACCCGATTCTTTAAAACAATTTCATTTAGGTACTCTTGAAAACGCAAAGGAATACATGCTGAAAAACTTTGGCCAGGATATTTCGTTGCAGCAACTGGCACAACATTGTTATATAAGCCCCTTTCATTTCAGCCGCATATTTAAAAGTATCATGAATGTCTCACCACATCAATATTTGGCTGAGATCAGGCTAAACCATGCCCGAGTATTATTGACTAGTACCAACGACCCGGTTACAGATATCGCTTTTGCGTGTGGTTATAACAGTATTGAGCATTTTGCGACAGCCTATCGCCGGAGGTTCAGATCAAGCCCTACAAGCTATCGTATCAACAAAAGTCAATTGGGTCAGCTAAATCAATGAGATACGTAGCCGTTGATAACCTGGGTGCCTTTCCGTTTTTTATCAGGGACGAAATGCTGAAGCAACTTTTTTGCAGAATAAGGGTAAGAGGTTATTCGAATTATTTGTTTGCCACAGATGACACAGATTTTCACAGACAGATATGTGGCAATAATGTTTTATGGAACCTCTGATCATTTTATTTGATTAACACAAACTTTAAACATGTACGTGTTTTTCGATCATTGCTTTCGAATAAGCCGACTCCGCTTTACTTTCTTTTTCTTGAAAAAAAGAAAGTAACAAAAAAAATTCAAGGCCAATTCTATGCAGTACATTTTCTTATGAGAAAATTTCCTCTGCAGAATTGGCCGATGGGAGCAACATGAAATTTGAAAAACTTACAGAAGCAAGACTTCACTGCGTGTTATGAGCAGCTGCTGGAGGCGCTTTGTTTTTCGCTTGTAGTCTTTTGAAATCTCTTGGCCACCAGGCCGGCGAAAAACAAGGCGCTGGAATATTTCCTATACCTGGGCAATTAAAGCGAAAAAAACTCAGGCAGGCCTATGGCCAAAAACAATAAAAAATATACACATGAAAGAAATTGTTTTGATTGAAGCGCCAACAAATTTGGGATTGAAAGAACCGGCACCCGGTATTGAGCCAGGAGTAAAATTTTTTCCTGCCGCTCTTGAAAAACAAAAATTTTCTGTATTGGCTGGAATAAAAGAAAAGCTGGCAGTGATTCCGCCTGCCTACTCTATGCAACTGGATATAGAAAGTAAAATCAGGAATGCGGATGCCATAGCTGATTATAGCCAAAAGCTTGCTGAAACGGTAAAACAGGTAATCGAAAAAAATAAGATGCCATTGGTGATCGGCGGGGATTGTTCGATGATGATCGGGAATACACTCGCATTAAAACAAAAGGGTGACTACGGTTTGTTTCATCTTGATGGGCATACCGATTATATGTGGCCGGAATTTTCACAAACAGGCGGCGCTGCAGGAATGGGGCTTGCATTGGTGGCGGGTGTGGGGCATGAGAAGCTGACAAATATTTCGGGCCTGCGACCTTATATCAAAGAGGAAAATATTTACTGTGTTGGCAACCGGGAATATGATGATGAATATGTAGCCTTATCTGTAAACAGTGGGATGCGATATATTGATTTGGCCGGCATACGCAGTGAAGGAATTAAAAATATTGTGAACGATTTTTTGAAAATGATCCATGACAAAAAGCTGGATGGTTTCTGGATACATTTTGATGTGGATGCATTGAATGACGAAATAATGCCTTGTGTTGATTCCCGGACGGAAGATGGACTTTGGTACAATGAATTAAAAGAAATGCTGAAACCTTTAATTCAATCCCCGCAGCTTACAGGCATGGAGATCACTATTCTCGATCCCACTCTCGACAGGGATGAAAAATATATCCCGCAGTTCACAAAAGAAATTTTGGAAGTTTTGCACAGCGCAAAGTAATACGCTTAGTATTTCACCTGTATATAGTTTATTGTTTTCTAGTCAGCTGCCTGCGTGTCGGCACACAGATAGTCCCGCCGCAGCAAGGCCCCGTCTGATATAATGAAAATTTAATCATATACGTTTTCATGTTTGGTACCAGGTTTGCGGAATTTTATTTCCTCTTCCTCCAAGATCGCAGAAGCAATCCTAATTTATTAATCTAAACTTGAAACAAATGAGTAAGAAAAATTTTTGCCCGGAGGGTTATCATTCCGTAACGCCCGGCCTTACCATTAAAGGCGCAGATGCGGCGATAGACTGGTACAAAAATATTTTTGGCGCCAAAGAAAAAATGCGGTTGGAAAATCCTGATAAAACAATTGGCCATGCTGAGGTGGTCATTGGAGATTCAATGATCATGCTGGCAGAAGAAAATCCTGCCTATAATAAAAGCCCACAATCAACAAATGGGAACTCCGTCAACCTGTATATTTATGTGGCAGACGTAGATGCGACAATTAATAAAGCATTGGCTAACCGGGCCAAGCTGATTATGGAGTCTATGGATATGTTTTATGGCGACCGGGTTGGCCGCATTGAAGATCCATTTGGATATGACTGGACAGTGGCTACGCATGTAAAGGATGTTTCCGATGAGGAAATCCGCCAGGGCATGAAAGAAATGGCGGAACAACACGCCTGATCATCTTTTTCCTAATTCAATCACTTCACAATTTTTTATGTCAGAACCGTCAATCGCAAAGCGAATGATGGTTCTGATTTTATGCCAGCCCTGGTTGCCCGCAGCACCGGGGTTCATATGCAGGCATTGTAATTTTTCATCGTACATAACTTTTAAAATATGCGAATGGCCCGAAATAAAAAGCCGGGGATGATGTTCAAGCATCAGTGGTTTGACGCGGCTGTTATAGTGAGGCGGATAGCCGCCAATATGGGTCATAAACACTTTTACTTCCTCGCAGGTAAAAATGAGATTCTCGGGGTACACACTGCTGACAGACAAATCATCAATATTTCCATACACAGCTTTTAAAGGTTTGAAAGCGGCCAGTTTTTCTGCCAGGGCTATCGTTCCAAAATCGCCGGCATGCCATATTTCATCACATGGTTCAAAATGTTTAAAAACTGCTTCATCTAAATAGCTATGTGTATCCGCCATTAATCCTATCCTTGTCATCTGGCGAATTTAATAGTAATTTTGATCATGCCATTTCACCGAAACTTTACGTATTATATCGACAAAAGGAAGTGGAAATATATTTTTCTGCTGGCTACACTCGAATTGTCCCGAAATTAATTGTTGAATAGCGGTGTTGCAGTACAAGAGGCCGCCAACTGGCGGAACCGCGGTTGATAAAAGTATTGTAGCCGGTTACATCATTCTTAAATCTTCAAATTACCGATTGACTATGCCTCATTATTATAAACTTGGGAACATTCCACATAAACGCCATACCCAATTCAAAAAACAAAACGGCGATTTATATTCTGAACAGTTGTTTTCAACGGAAGGATTTTCCAATGACTATTCTTTGTTATATCATTACCATCCGCCCACACAGATCATTAAAACGGAGCCGCAAATCAGCGTTGCACCCACTATCGCCGAGGAAAAAATGTTGAAGCATCGCAGCTTCGAAGGATTTAATATTAAACCGGCAAAAGATTTTTTGGAAAGTCGTGTCCCGGTATTGGTCAACAATGATTGTCATATTGTATTGGCGGCGCCGGAGGAAAGCATGAAGGACTATTTCTATAAAAACACCGATGCGGATGAGATGATCTTTGTTCACGAAGGAAAAGGTGTGTTGCGAACCATGTATGGGGAACTGCCTTTTGATTATGGCGATTACCTGGTAATACCACGGGGTACTATCTATCAAATTGAGTTCAGCAATTCTCACAACCGTCTTTTTATCGTAGAATCATTTAGTCCTATCCGCTATCCTAAAAAATATATGAGCAAGTATGGTCAGCTGCTGGAGCACTCGCCTTATTGCGAACGGGATATCAGGCCACCGCAAAATCTTCCCAGCTTTGATCAAAAAGGAGATTTTTTGATCAGGGCAAAAAAGAAGGGGATGTTGTATGGATTACATTACGGCACACATCCGTTTGATGTCATTGGTTGGGACGGCTGCTGCTATCCATTCGCCTTTTCCATTCATGACTTTGAACCCATCACCGGCAGAGTGCACCAGCCGCCACCGGTGCACCAGACTTTTGAGGCCAACAATTTTGTAGTGTGTTCATTTTGTCCGCGATTGTTTGACTATCACCCACAGGCTATTCCTGCTCCGTATAACCATAGTAATATTGACAGCGATGAAGTACTGTACTATGTCGACGGCGATTTCATGAGCCGCAAAAATGTAACAAGGGGGATGATCACGTTGCATCCTGCAGGCATCCCGCATGGACCACACCCCGGTGCAGTTCAGAAAAGCATCGGAGCCAAGGAAACAAAAGAGCTGGCGGTAATGGTTGATACCTTTCATCCATTGATGCTGACAAAAGAAGCCCTGGAGATTGAGAACAAGGATTATGTTATGAGCTGGGCTGAATAGAAAAGCCATGAGCTTGGAGCGGTGAGCTGCGGGCTTAGAACAGACATTTTTTTGAAATAAAGATAGATTTATAAAGGCCTGCAAATGCAGGCCTTTGGTATAGTAAAAACCGCCATTCGCCGGCCAAAATCAGCAATTCATAAAAAAATAATTGGATCGGGTGAGAATTTGTTTTTACATTTGTTAACTATTTGGTTAAATAATATGGTTAAAAAAGAAAAGGACAAGACCACAGAGGAAAAAATACTGGCGGCAGCTAAAAAGGTATTTGTGAGTAAGGGAATGGCTGGTGCCAGGATGCAGGATATTGCTGATGAAGCGGGTATTAATAAGGCGCTACTTCATTATTATTTCCGCAACAAGGAGAAGCTATTTGAAGTGATCTTTATGGAAGCAGCCAGTAAATTGTTTCCCAGGATCAATGAAGTATTTACTTCGGACCTGCCGCTGTTTGAAAAGATTGAAAGTTTTTGTTCGGAATATATTACTGTTGTTTCTGAAAACCCTTACCTGCCTTTGTTTGTATTGAACGAGATAAACCAGAACCCTGAGTATTTTTTGCAAAAAGTATGGTCTGGGCAAAGTAAACCCCAACCGGAAAAATTTCTGCAGCAAATCGAACGGGAAGTAAAGAAGGGAACGATAAAAAAGATAAGCCCGGTGAGTTTATTAATGAACCTTGTTTCGCTGACCATCTTTCCTTTTGTGGCAAAACCTATGTTTCAAAAAAACCTGGGATTGGATGAGTTGCAGTTCAGGTCGATCATGGAACAGCGTAAAAAGGAGATACCCAAATTTATCATAGACAGTATTCGAAAATAATTTTTTTGATCTAAAATTAACCAAATGGTTAACTTGAAAAAAGGGCTGATTATTTTAGTTTTTCTTCCCAGTGTGTTGTGGGCCCAGGTAAACAAACTAACACTGGAAGATGCTTACCGCGAGGCACAAGCGAATTATCCCGTCATTAAGCAAAAGGACCTGGTAAGACAAACAGCTGAGTTGAATATCAGTAATCTTTCCAAAGGGAATTTGCCGCAACTATCATTTAATGGACAGGCCAGTTATCAATCCGATGTAACCAACGTGAATGTGCCGCTTCCCGGTGTCAAGATTCCTACACCGCAAAAGGATCAATATAAGATTACAGCTGATATCAGCCAGGTGCTGTTTGACGGCGGAGTGATAAAAGAGCAAAAAGTGGTGCAGCAATTAAATGCCGGCGTAGAAGAACAAAAAGTGGAAGTGGAGTTGTATAAGTTGAAAGAACGGATCAACCAGATCTACCTCGGCATTTTGTATCTCGATGAACAGTTGAAACAGCTTGACCTGGTAAAGCAGGATATCCAGATCGGCATTAAACGGGTAGAAGCACAGGTAAACAATGGGGTGGCCTTTAAGTCGAACCTGAATGTATTGAAAGCAGAGTTGTTGAAAACCAATCAACGTGTTATTGAGATAAAAGCTTCCCGCAAGGGTTACGTAGAGACATTAGGATTGTTTCTTAACCAGGCGCTCGATGAAAATATTGTGCTGGAAAAGCCAGCAGAACAAAAATTTTCCGCGTTAAATAATACGATCCAGCGACCCGAACTAGAATTGTACAATAACGAGATTAAATTATATGAACAACAGAATAGAGTTATCCAGTCGAAAAATCTTCCCAAGGCCAGTTTGTTCTTCCAGGGTGGTTATGGCCGGCCGGGTTTGAATATGCTCGATAATCAGTTTGACCTTTTTTATATCGGCGGGGTAAAATTGAACTGGCCGGTCAGCAATTTGTATACGAAGAAAAAAGAGAAGCAACTGGTAAAAGTGAACCAGCAGATCGTGGACACCAAAAAAGAAACCTTCCTTTTAAATACCAATACCCAGTTAAAACAACAGCAGTCGGAGATTGAAAAACTGGAACAGCTGATCACAACGGATAAAGAGATCATCGACATAAGAGCCAGTGTGAAAGATGCGACGAGAGCACAGTTGGAAAATGGCGTGACAACAGCCAATGATTACCTGCGTGAAATAAATGCCGAGGACCAGGCGAGACAGGCTTTGATCACCCATGAACTGCAATTACTTCAAGCAACTATTAATTATAAAACCATTTCCGGAAATCAATAAATCATTTATGCATAGAAAAATTTTTATACTGCCACTCGTTCTTTTTTCACTGGCAGCTTGTAACAACAATAATCATGAATTTGATGCGATGGGCACATTTGAAACCGATGAGGTGATCGTATCGTCCGAACTGGGTGGAAAGATCCTGTCGTTTACGATCGATGAAGGCGATACGGTGAGTAAAGACAAGATAGTAGGAGTGATTGATGCAGAAAATACAAAGCTCCAAAAAGAACAGGTAGAAGAAAGCATCAGGTCGCTGGGCCAAAAGACTTCCGATGTGTCGCCACAGGTAAAGCTGCTGGAGGATCAACTGGCCGTGCAACAGGCAAGGCTTGCCAATCTACAGCATGAAAAAACAAGAACGGAAAACCTTCTCAGGCAGGATGCCGCTACCGGCAAGCAACTGGATGATATCAACTTCCAAATCGAATCGGTGATGAGGGAAATGTCGGTAACTAAACAACAGATCAATGTGCAGCGCAATAATATTTCTACGCAAAATAGAAGCATACTAAGCGAAGAGAAACCGCTGGAAAAAAGGGTGGCGCAATTGGATGACCAATTGAAGAAGGCAAATATTGTGAACCCTGTGGCTGGTACCGTTACAACAAAGTATGTAGAGGAAGGCGAGATCACTTCTCCCGGTAAAGCTTTATATAAGATCGGTGACCTGTCAACAATGACACTGCGGGCATATATAACCGGTGTTCAGTTATCCAAGGTCAAATTGGGACAGCAGGTGAAAGTATTGGTAGATGACGGGGCTGAGAAGTATAAAGAATTGACTGGGACAGTCACCTGGATAGCTGATAAAGCTGAATTCACACCAAAAACTATCCAGACAAAAGATGAGCGGGCCAATCTTGTATATGCGATAAAAGTAAAAGTGAAGAATGATGGCTACCTGAAGATCGGCATGTATGGGGAAGTGAAATTGAATTAAGCTGCGAGCGATGAGCTAGGGCAATACTAATCGTTAAAAGAAGTTTATGGAAGCAGTCATTGCAGATAACATTGTCAAATTTTACGGCACTAAAAAGGCCGTTGTGCAGGCATTGCAGGGAATCAGCTTTAGCGTGGACAAGGGCGAGTTGTTTGGTATCATTGGTCCGGATGGAGCAGGCAAGACATCTCTCTTCCGTATTCTTATAACGCTGTTGTTGCCCGATGGTGGAAGTGCGAAAGTGGATGGCTTTGATGTCGTAAAAGATTTCAAAGAGATCCGGAAAAGAGTAGGCTATATGCCGGGCAAATTTTCGCTGTACCAGGATCTGACCGTTGCTGAAAACCTGGAATTTTTCGCCACGATTTTTAATACCAGCATTGAAGAAAATTATGAGTTGATCAAAGATATCTATGTACAGATTGAACCTTTTAAAGATCGCCGTGCCGGCAAATTATCAGGAGGAATGAAACAAAAGCTGGCTTTAAGCTGTGCATTGATACACCGGCCTTCTGTTTTGTTTTTGGATGAGCCCACCACAGGCGTGGATGCGGTATCCCGAAAAGAATTTTGGGAGATGTTGAAAAAATTAAAAGAGCAAGGCATCACCATTTTGGTTTCCACCCCTTATATGGATGAAGCCAGTCTTTGTGACCGGGTAATGTTGATGCAGGAAGGAAAAATGTTGTCCATGAATACGCCGGAAGCTGTCATTGCGGAATTTGGCAAACCCCTGTGGGCAGCCCGTTCGGCGAATATGCTTGAGCTTTTAAACGAGTTAAAGCGATTCGAAGATGCTGAAGACAGTTATCCTTTTGGTGAATATCATCATGTGGTGTTAAAAAATGGTTTTAATGAAGAGCAGCTCAGGAATTACCTGCTGGCAAATAATAAAGATGTTGAATTAAAACCGGTGCAGCCAAATATCGAAGATTGTTTCATGGCTTTAATGAGGCCCCCATCCCCTAAAGGGGAGTAATGCCCATTTTTAAGAGGGAATAGGCGTCATGATTTAAAATTGATAATATTTAAAATATGTCTGTCAATGATAAATGATCAAATCAACGGGAGTGTTCAAAACTCCCCTTTAGGGGATGGGGGCAACGTGATTATAGCAGACCATTTGACCAAACGGTTTGGCGACTTCACCGCTGTCAGTGAAATATCGTTTGAAGTAAGCAAAGGTGAGATTTTCGGTTTTTTAGGAGCAAACGGTGCCGGTAAAACAACAGCGATGCGCATGCTTTGTGGTCTTTCAATTCCGACTTCCGGCAAAGCTTCCGTTGCCGGGTTTGATGTATTCAGGCAAACTGAGTCTATCAAAAAAAACATCGGCTACATGAGTCAAAAGTTCTCCTTGTATGAAGATTTGACCGTGAAAGAAAATATGCGATTCTATGGTGGCATCTATGGAAAGTCCGATGCCTTTATAAAAGATAAAACTACGGCTATCATTGACGAACTGCATTTGCAAAAAGAGGCCAACAAACTGGTTAAATCATTGCCGCTTGGCTGGAAACAAAAGCTGGCGTTTTCCGTAGCCATTTTTCATGAACCTCAAATTGTTTTTTTGGATGAGCCAACGGGCGGCGTTGACCCGGTAACGAGGAGAGAGTTTTGGAACATGATCTATAAAGCGGCGGCCGATGGCATTACCGTTTTTGTTACGACGCATTATATGGACGAAGCGGAATATTGCAACCGGGTAAGCATCATGGTGGATGGTAAAATAGAAGCCCTGGACACGCCGGCAGGTTTGAAGCAATCATTTGGAGCCAGTTCAATGGATGATGTATTCCTGATGCTGGCCCGGAAAGCGACAAGAATGGCGGATTAGTTTGCTTCAGTAAAAATTAATATATGGCTGACAAAGCAAAAAAAATAAAACAAAAGGTAATATCAAACCTAAGTCTCCCCTTTAGGGCGACAGGGGGCAAGCAATTTATATCATTTGTAAAAAAAGAATTTCACCACATTTTTCGTGACAGGCGCACCCTGCTTATTTTGTTGGGAATGCCCGTCGTGCAGATCATCATTTTTGGATTTGCGTTGACCAATGAAGTGAAGAATGCAAAGATTGCTATGTTTGATCAATCGAAGGATGTGGCCACCACCTCCTTGCTGCAGGAAATAAATGCCAGCCGGTATTTTGACATCGAAGAAAATCTCTATTCATATAAGGACATTGAAACCGCTTTTAGAAAAGGAAAAATAAAGTTAGCCATTGTCTTGCCCGGGAACTTTAATGAAGAACTGCAACACTTTAATAAAGCACAGGTACAACTAATTGCAGATGCCTCTGATCCCAATGTTGCTACCACGCTTACCAATTATGCCGGTGCTATCATCTTAAACTACCAGGATCGCATCACGCATGACCGCAAACTGCCTTACACCATCAGCACCGAAACCAGGATGTTATATAATCCACAGCAAAAAGGCGCTTATAGTTTTGTGCCGGGTGTGATGGCGATGGTGCTGATGCTGGTATGTACGATGATGACCGCCATTACTATTGTCAGGGAAAAAGAATTGGGAACAATGGAAATAATGCTGGTTTCACCAATGCAGCCATTAAAGATCATTTTAGCAAAAGCCGTTCCTTATCTATTATTATCGCTGGTGAACATTGCAAGTATTTTGTGTTTAAGCGTTTTTGTGCTGGATGTGCCCATCAATGGAAGCATCCCATTTCTTATTGCTGAAAGCACACTGTTTACCATCACCTGCCTGGTGTTGGGCCTACTCATTTCTTCTTCTACCGGTTCACAACAAACCGCCATGTTTATTTCACTAACAGGAATGTTTTTACCGACTATTATGCTGAGCGGCTTTATGTTCCCGATTGAAAACATGCCA
Source organism: Terrimonas pollutisoli (assembly GCF_029360765.1). Taxonomy (GTDB): domain Bacteria; phylum Bacteroidota; class Bacteroidia; order Chitinophagales; family Chitinophagaceae; genus Terrimonas_B; species Terrimonas_B pollutisoli. Next base: position 195,003 of record NZ_JARKNA010000003.1, read on the forward strand.
AAGCCATTGCAGTTGCTATCGAATATTGTGCCTGCCCGCTGGTTTTACGCTATTGTAAAGGATGTGATGATAAAGGGAGTGGGGCCGGCAGCAGTTTGGAAGGAAACATTAATCCTACTGGGGATGACGGGTATATTGCTCGGGTTGAGTATTAAGAAATTTAAAATAAGATTATCATAATTTTTAAACACCCTTAAGCCCCTTTAGGGGATGGGGGCAAGATCAGACTGGCATGAGAAGTTTACGTTTTTTATTACAGAAAGAGTTCCGGCAAATCTTCCGCGATAAGTCTATCCTGCGGATCATCTTTGTAATGCCGATGATACAACTGCTGATCCTCCCATTAGCGGCCGATTACGAAATGAAGAATATCAAGCTAAGTGTTGTCGATCATGATCATTCGGCGTATTCCCGCCAATTAATCAATAAGATTACGGCTTCCGGGTATTTTCAATTAAATGACCATTCAGGGTCTTTTAAAAATGCGATAACGGAGGTAGAAAAAGATCACTCGGATATTATACTTGAAATTCCAGCCCATTTTGAAAAAGATCTTGTGAAGGAGGACCAGGCAACGTTGTTTGTAGCTGCCAATGCGATTAACGGTGTAAAGGCCGGGTTGGGCAGTTCTTACCTGCAGAGTATTATCCGGGATTATAACCGCGAGGTTCGCACTGAGTGGGTACAGTTTCCCCGGTTCAATCCCGAGCTGAATATTGAGATCACTTCCTCTAACTGGTTTAACCCCTTCCTGAATTATCATTATTTCATGGTACCGGGTATCCTCGTGATCCTGGTAACGATGGTGGGGGCCTTCCTTACTTCTTTAAATATTGTCCGGGAGAAGGAGATAGGTACAATTGAGCAAATAAATGTGACGCCAATAAGGAAACACCATTTCATTTTGGGTAAGTTAATACCTTTTTGGATACTGGGTCTGCTGGTGATGTCGATTGGATTCCTGATTGCAAGGATCGTGTACGGCATCATACCAGCCGGGAGTTTTTTTACGATCTATGTTTTTGCTGCCTTATACCTGCTGGCTGTTTTGGGGCTGGGTTTGTTGGTCTCTACTTATACGTCTAACCAACAGCAAGCTATGCTGATCTCCTTTTTTATGATGATGATCTTTATTTTGTTGGGAGGTCTTTATACGTCTATTGATAGCATGCCGGATTGGGCTCAATGGGTCACTAAATTCAACCCGGTATCCTATTTTATAGAAGTAATGCGGATGGTGGTCCTAAAAGGAAGCACCCTGGCTGATATCAGCAAACACCTGTGGATAATGGCGGCATTTGCTGTTGGCCTCAATAGTTGGGCGGTCATTAATTATCGGAAAAGAAGCTAGTTCTGGAGTAGGGCATTAACCGGGAATTAAATCAGGGCCGGTTCAATTTTCAATTTTTCGTTATATTCGGATAACTAAAAACGAATGCTATGCTCAAACTCGGAGATTTAAAACAAGGCGACCATATTTTATTAAATGATGAGGGTGTAGAAAGAGAAGGGACGGTAGTAAAAGTGAGCCATGAGGAACGGCAGGCGCTGGTAAATAACGGCGTACAGGAATTTTGGTATAACCTCGATGAGATCCGGCCAATTCCCCTGGACGAAAAGCAATTGGTGCGGTTGGGCTTTACCAAAGAGGAGATGAACGGATCCGGAGCCGTAAAATATAAAAAGGACTCTTTCAGGTTGCTACTTCCTCATAAGGATGATTTTTCGAACATTGAAATGTGGTGGCGGGAAGATCGCCGGCATTTTAACTTTCCGCTTGGCGTACATGATTTGCAAAATTTGTATCATGATATGACCAAAGTTCCTCTTGGAATACATTAATAATAAATGAGTTAAGGGCTTTTTGCCCGGTTAAATAATTAATTTAGTTTTAGGCCCCGAAAAATAATCGGGGTTTTTTCTTTTTGTGGGTTCATCCTCCTATCTTTGCACCCCTAAAATTTGTATGTCGAAACAACCCCTTATTAAACAAGATGGTATCATTCTGGAAGCCCTGTCAAACGCCATGTTTAGGGTGAAGCTGGAAAACGGTCACGAAATATTGGCAACCATCTCTGGAAAAATGAGGATGCACTACATCCGGATTTTGCCGGGTGATAAAGTAGGAGTGGAGATTTCGCCGTATGATTTATCAAGGGGAAGAATCATTTTCAGATACAAATAGTCTTTGACTGTTTGGCAGAAAAGCAAATATTATGAAAGTTAGAGCATCCATTAAAAAGCGTAGCGCAGATTGCAAGATCGTTCGTCGTAAAGGCAAACTGTACGTAATTAACAAAAAGAATCCCCGCTTCAAGCAGCGCCAGGGATAATAGACAATTAGCAATATGCAATGTGCGGCTTAACCATTGTCAATTGCCTGTTGCCAATTTGAATTAAAAGAATCTAAAAAATAATAGAAAACTATGGCTCGTATTGCCGGTGTTGATTTACCAAAAAATAAAAGAGGCGAAATAGGTCTGACCTATATCTATGGTATTGGTCCATCTACTGCTAAATATATTCTGGACAAGAATAACATTAGCCGTGATAAAAAAGTACATGAGTGGAATGATGAAGACCTGAATGCAATCCGTAACACTATTACGGAGGAATTAAAGGTTGAAGGTCAACTTCGTTCTGAAGTGCAAATGAGCATCAAGCGTTTGCTTGACATCGCTTGCTACCGTGGCCTTCGTCATCGTAAAGGGTTGCCGGTTCGTGGTCAGCGTACCAAGACGAATAGCCGTACGAGAAAAGGTAAACGTAAGACAGTAGCCGGTAAGAAAAAAGCCGCTAAGAAGTAATAAACGGGAGTTCGGAGTCTTAGCAATGAGATTCCGAATTCTTCATTATACGACTTACATTCAAATGAATCAATTGCGGATCGCTTCGTAAGTCAGCAGGAGGATTGATTCAGTTTCGGGTTCAATTTAGAAACCGGAAATTTTTTAAAAAGAAAAGATTACCTCGGAACAACAATTATGGCAAAAGCACAAGCACAAAACAGCGCAAAAGCTGCAGCTAAAAAAAGAGTGGTGAAAGTGGACGCTTACGGCGATGCACACATTTCAGCTACATTCAACAACATCATCGTTAGTTTGACCAACAAAACCGGCCAGGTGATAGCCTGGAGCAGCGCTGGTAAAATGGGCTTCAGAGGTTCTAAAAAGAACACTCCTTATGCAGCCCAAATGGCAGCAAGCGACGCAGCAAAAGTGGCGCTGGATGCAGGTTTGAAAAGAGTTGATGTATATGTTAAAGGACCAGGCGCAGGCCGTGAAGGAGCTATCCGCTCTCTCTCCCAGTCAGGTATTGAAGTAGTGATGATCAAGGATATCACTCCGCTGCCACACAATGGTTGCCGTCCTCCCAAGAAAAGAAGAGTATAAAGAAAAGCTATGAGCTGTAAGCCCCGAGCCTAAGTCTCGTAGCTAAAAGCTCGAAGCTCTATACATATTGAGCCAATTTGGTTTCATTTTAAAAAAGGGTGCTTGATTGATTTTTTAACGCTTTTACTGATCAAAGCACCGGTACAAAAAAGCGTAAATGAATAAAAACTATGGCACGTTACACTGGTCCAAAGACCAAGATCTCCCGTATTTTCGGTGAGCCAATTTTAGGCAATGGTAAATGGTTGGGTAAAAACAGCAACCCTCCCGGTCAGCACGGTGAAAAGCGTAAACGTAAAACTTTAGGTGAATACGCTTTACAGCTTCGTGAAAAACAAAAAGCCAAATACACTTACGGCATTTTGGAAAAACAATTCCGCAAAACATTTGAAGAAGCTTCCCGTATCAAAGGAGTAACAGGTGAAAACCTTATCAAATTACTTGAAGCCCGTTTGGATAATACAGTTTATCGTATGGGTATTGCTCCTAGTCGTCCTGCTGCACGCCAGTTGGTAAGCCACAAACATGTGGAAGTAAACGGTGAGGTAGTAAACGTACCTTCTTATCAATTGAAAGCCGGTGATATCATCACCATCAAAGAAGGTAGCAAAGACAGAACTTCAATCACAAGCGTAATCAAAGGAAAGAATCCAAAGTTCAGCTGGCTGGATTGGAATGAAACTGAACTGAAAGGTACTTTCATTACTTACCCGGAAAGAGAAAACGTTCCTGAAAATATCAAGGAACAACTGATCGTAGAGTTGTATTCTAAATAAGAAAGCCGCGAGCCATGAGCCGTGAGCTTCGATCCTTTGCTCACAGCTCGTAGCTAAAAGCTCACAGCTTTTCCCAAACATTTAAAAACTAAATCTAAAATATGGCCATTTTAAATTTCCAGAAGCCGGATAAGATCATACTGCAAAAAGCAAATGATTTCGAAGCTCAGTTTGAGTTTCGTCCATTGGAACCTGGTTATGGTGTAACCATTGGTAATGCACTACGCCGTGTATTGCTGAATTCATTAGAAGGTTATGCAATTGTTGGCGTAAAGATAGAAGGTGTAGAGCATGAATTTGCTACCATGAAGGGTGTTTCAGAAGATGTAGTGGAGATATTTCTGAACCTGAAACAGGTTCGTTTCAAAAAAATCGTGGATCACGAAGTGGCAAATGAGAAGATCATTTTATCGTTGAAGAATAAAACTGAATTCACAGCTGGTTTGATCGGTGAGGCAACTCATTCTTTCCAGATCATGAACCCTGATTTACTTATCTGCACGTTGGATTCATCTGCCAAGATGGATATTGAACTGACTATCGGAAAAGGTCGTGGCTATGTTCCGGCTGAAGATAACAAGCCAAAAGATGCTCCATTGGGTTATATTCCGATCGACTCTATTTACACGCCGATCAAGAATGTAAAATACACGATTGAAAATACCCGTGTGGAACAGCGCACAGACTTTGAAAAACTGATCATGGAAGTTTCTACCGATGGTACTATCCATCCGGAAGAAGCCGTGAAACAAGCTTCAAGGATCCTGATCCAGCATTTGATGATCATCACTGATGAAAACATCACTTTCGACAACAAAGAAGAGAAAAAAGAAGACCTCGTGGATGAGCAAACTCTGCAATTGCGCAAAGTGTTGAAGACTCCATTAGAGGACCTCGATCTTTCTGTTCGTGCTTTCAACTGTCTGAAAGCAGCTAAGATCAACTCATTGAGTGAACTGGTGCAATATGAGCAGGAAGACCTGATGAAATTCCGCAACTTCGGTCAGAAATCATTGGCTGAAATTGAGCAGGTGTTGGGTGAAAGAGGCCTTGGCTTCGGAATGGACCTGCAGAAACTGGGTGTTGATAAAGATGAACTGTAACCCCCGCTCCGCCAGCCGGCGGAGAGTTTGGAAAGTTCTTTTAATTATTTTTTTAATAAAGGCTTATTAGCATCTAATGAGCGAAGGCTGTAATTCCTGACACGGTACAGCCGGATATTATATAACATGAATTTGGAATAAGGATTTGTAAGAATGGTTTTCATTTTCACATCTCCAGATTCTCAAATTTTCAAATTAAAACGTCATGCGTCACGGAGACAAAGTAAAAAATCTTAGCCGCACCAAAGCACACAGAGATGCTTTGTTGAGCAACCTCGCCTGCCAGTTAATTGCGCACAAGAGGATCGTAACTACCGTAGCCAAAGCAAAAGCTTTGCGTGTTTATGTAGAGCCACTGATCACAAAGGGTAAAACAAATACTACTCACGAACGCCGTGTGGTATTTAGTTATTTACAGGATAAAGAAGCCATCAAGGAATTATTTGGTACCGTAGCTGAAAAAGTAGGTGGCCGTCCCGGTGGTTATACCCGAATCATTAAGTTGGGTGCCCGCCCTGGTGATAATGCTGAAAAAGCATTGATCGAGTTAGTGGACTTTAATGAAATCTATGGTAAGGGTAAAGGGGAAGCTAAAGAAGCTGCCAAGAAAACCCGTCGTAGCCGTGGAGGTTCCAAGAAAACTGAAGCAGCTAAAATGGAAGAAGTAAAAGCAGAAGAAGCTGATACAAAGGAATAGTTTGGCTTAAATAAATATTTTGAAAAGACCCTTTTATTTAAGAGGGTCTTTTTCTATTTTAGCCATTCACCAAAACAAACCACCATTTTATGAAGAAGATTTTCTTATCCCTTCTCGGGCTATCTTTCGCCTACACAATATCTTTCGCTAAAGAACCCGGTGATTCTCTGAACATAATTGTTGATGAGTTGAAAAGGATGGATTCTATAGAAAGCTCATTGCATTATAAAACCGGAGTCATTAAGTTAGGGTCAGGTATTGCTACGATCAATGTGCCACCTAATTTTAAGTTTCTTGAATCTGCTGAAGCAGCTTATGTGGTTCAGGATCTCTGGGGAAATCCCAAGGGGAACGCACCCTTAGGAGTATTGTTTCCGGACAATAGCGGAGCCACCGATGCAGGCGGATATGCTTTTATCGTGAAATTTGAAGAGCTTGGTTTTGTAAAAGATGACGATGCCGGTAAGATCAACTATGATGACTTGTTGAAAGATTTAAAAGAAAGCAGTGTAAAAGAGAATGAAGAAAGAAAGAAACAAGGTCTTTATACAATGGATCTGCTTGGTTGGGCTGCAAAACCACATTATGACAAAGAAAAAAAAGTTTTGTATTGGGCAAAAGAATTTTCTGTCTCTGGTTCGGAACAACATACATTGAACTATGACGTACGCATACTGGGACGGAAAGGTGTATTGACGCTGCAGGCTGTTTCGTCCATGCAGGAATTAGATAGTGTTAACAATCATTTGGATGAGGTATTAAAAATGGTAACCTTCAACGAGGGAAACCGCTATGCGGATTTTGATTCTAAGACCGATGATGTAGCTGCATGGACCATTGGTGGTCTTGTGGCTGGAAAGGTGTTGGCGAAAGTAGGTTTCTTTGCCGTGATTCTTAAGTTCCTAAAGTTTATCATTATCGGTATTGGATTAGCCGGCACAGCAATTTGGAAGTTTGTCACTGGCAGGAGAAAAAAACAGGAGGAATTTGTTTACGAGCCACAGCCGGTTCCAGGTGAAGACAACAATACAAACAACACTCCTTCCTAATAAATGATTCAACAATAATTTGTTCAAAACCCCGGATGGCTGGGGTTTTTTGCTGCAATAACAGATAGTTTTTTTCTGCCAGCGTAAAATGAATTATTTTCATGTGTTTAATTGCTATTGTTTTTTAGCCACATGGAATTCGCCCCGGCTGTAAACGTCGGGACTCATTTCAGGCACTATTGACTGCTTGCCAGGTTATACTTGAATTTTTAATTTTCATTGCATGAACCATCAGTCAAACAGACCATTACAAAAGTATCGGAATGAAGTTGGGATACGTTTTCAACTTTATAACAGCCTTTTTACGTCATTGCCTTTTCACCGGATTGAAAAGACAGGAATTTTATTGTCCTTATTGTCCAGTAACTGTGAAGAAGGATATAAGAAGAACTTAAGCCCTATTCGTATCATCGACGAATTTTTTACCAAGCATACTTCCTATTTTAATGAGAAGGATAAGACGGATCTGCTTTTTCGTTTTGTACAATACCTCGAAAGACAGGTAGTATTATTCGATGCTCTCGAAGATGCTGCGTTTAAAGAAGTACATGATCTGAATGGTGTAGGTACATTAAAGCATATTGAGTCAGAAGTAATCCAGGATAATAAAGAAGCAGAACTGGAAGAAAAACTAAAAGACTTTTCCATCCGGCTTGTATTGACCGCGCATCCTACACAGTTTTATCCGGGTTCTGTCCTGGGTATTATCAATGACCTGGCAAGAGCTCTTGCTGATAACAACACGAATGTTGTAAATACTTATTTGCAGCAGTTGGGAAAAACTCCCTTTTTTAAAAAGAAAAAGCCCACGCCTTATGATGAGGCTATTAGTTTGATTTGGTACCTGGAGAATGTTTTTTATTCAGCTGCAGGCAAAATAGTGTCATCACTAAAGTCGAAATTTCCGGATGCGGTGAGTGATGAAAACCCAATTATCAGAATGGGATTCTGGCCCGGTGGCGACAGGGATGGAAATCCATTCGTCACAAGTGATATTACATTACAGGTAGCAGATGCATTAAGGGGAAGCATTATTAAATGTTATTACCTGGAAGTGCGCCGGTTGAAACGCAGACTTACATTCGAAGGTGTTGATACGGTGTTGTCCGAATTGGAAAATAAATTATACAGTAACCTTTTTATCCCTGGACTTAAGACCAGGCTCACAAAGGAAGAAATTTTGACTACATTGGAGCAGATACGCCAAACAATCATTCACCAGCATAATGGGTTGTTCCTGCACACCGTTACTAATCTTATCAATAAAATAGAGGTATTCGGATTGCACTTTGCTTCATTAGACATCCGGCAGGAAAGTTCGGTGCACGGGAAATTGTTCCAGGCACTGGCGAATAAACAGCATGTGTTGCCTGCTCATTATGGCGAGCTAACTGATGAAGAAAAAATCAATGTATTAGGATCGATTAATAAGGTGGCAGATATTGAGCAGTTGGAGGATCCCATACACAAGGATACACTCAAGTCTACTCAATGTGTAAAGACGATACAACAATTCAATGGCCCGGAAGGATGCAACCGGTATATCATCAGCCAGTGTAACAGCGCATTGAATGCAATGGAAGTTTACGGGTTATTTCTGCTGGGAGGATGGAAGCCGGAAGAAATGAATATTGACATTATACCGTTGTTTGAGACCATCGGGGATTTGAAACACGCTGCACAGGTAATGCAAACATTGTATACCAACCCAGTCTACCGTGAGCATTTAAAAAGAAGAAACAACAAGCAAACAATTATGCTTGGTTTTTCGGATGGTACCAAGGATGGTGGTTACCTGATGGCCAACTGGGGCATTTATAAAGCAAAGGAGGAACTGACTGCGATATCACGCCAATACAATGTACAGGTAGTATTTTTTGATGGCAGAGGCGGTCCTCCCTCAAGAGGTGGTGGTAAAACGCATAAGTTCTATGCTTCTATGGGGCAAAATATTTCGAATGAAGAAATACAATTGACCATACAGGGCCAGACAGTAAGTTCCAACTTTGGTACGATAGACTCTGCACAGTATAATATGGAGCAGCTGTTGAATGCGGGCATCACCAATGATTTGTATGCACATTTGCAAACGACATTTACAAACGAAGAAGATGCGTTGTTACAGGAGCTTTCTGAATTTTCTTATAACGCCTACCAGCGATTAAGAGACCATCCTTACCTGGCAGATTACTTGTTGCAGGCAAGCCCGTTAAGATTTTACAGTGAAACGAATATCGGTAGCCGGCCAGCAAAAAGAGGAGCTTCTTCAGGTCTTACATTGAAAGATCTGCGGGCCATACCGTTTGCTGGTTCATGGAGCCAGTTAAAGCAAAATGTAACAGGATTTTACGGTGTAGGTTCAGCACTTCGTAAAATTGAGGAGCAAGGAAAATTCCCTGCGATAAAGGAGCTGTATAAAAAATCATTGTTCTTTAAAACCTTGCTCGACAATTGTGAGATGGCAATGCTGAAATCTTTTTTTCCGCTGACGGCTTATCTCAGCAAGCATAAGTTGTTTGGTGAAATATGGCAAATGATATTTGATGAGTATGAACTGACACGCCAATATCTGACAAAATTATCAGGTCATACTGAGTTGATGGCTGATTACCCCGTGGATCAGTTGTCGATTCAAATGCGTGAGAGGATTGTGTTACCGCTGCTTACTATTCAGCAGTATGCTCTTACCAAAATCAGGGAGATAGATGAGCAGCTTGTACAGGCGCCGGTAAAAGAAGTATATGAGAAGCTGGTGATGCGTTGTTCATTTGGAATTATTAATGCAGGGAGAAATTCAGCATAAAAGCTACACTTTTCTAAATTAAAAATGCCGGACACGAATCCGGCATTTTTAATAGCACTAAGATGATAAAGTTATTAAAATTTCAATACCGCTGCCAGCAGACCGGTAAATGTTGATTTTGTCGGATCCGAATCGCCATCGGTAAATATTTCCTCTTTGGCAGTTTCGAAACGTAATTCAGGAATAATGGTAAGCGGGCCCACTTTATAATTCAACGATAAAGTATTGGCAAAAATATTGTCCGTCGGGAAATAAACATTTTTGCTGTCACCAATATATTCGCTTCTTAACGTAAGCCCGATTTTGGGGCTAGGATCAGCATTCAAATAAAGTGCAGTTCCCCACCAGGACCCGTCTTCAACTGTTGATCCATCAACTTGTTTCCTGGATTGCAACGTGCCATTGAAACCTATATTAAATTTACTGCTAAGAGTACCTAATAAAACCAAATCCAACTGGTTTAACGATTTTAAACCACTTGGGTTGTCACCGCCCTTCGCTCCTCCAAAGCCCACATAGTTCAAATAATATTTGAAAGCTCCTTCACCAGCCGAGCCGCTAAACTGTGCCAATGCGGTTTTTACAGAGTGAGTTGAGGTGCTTTGATCGGTATAGTTTGCTACGCCAAGCATAAATCCAACCGGGCCGGCAGTAATATCAGCTTTTATACCTGTATGAAAAAAAGGCCCGTTAGTAAACATATAGCTCATGCTATAGTTTCTGTTTAGTGGCGCATCCAGCAATTCATAACCTACATGTGTTCCAAACTTACCCATGGTAAATTTTATTTTAGAGGAAGGTGAATAAGTTACAAATGCCTGTTTTACATTGGACAGAGAGATAAAGCCATTCTTACCGTCGGCTTCGGCACCATCATTATAAGAAAATTCTTCAGCCCTGCGGCCAAATCCAAGATCAACTGTACCGCCTACTTTTCCTGATAGCGCAGTAAAATCCGCCCGAAGGCTTGCCATACCCAGCTCAAATGAGTTTTGAGAATTAGTAAAACTGGTATAATTATTTGTCACATCAGATTTGCCGGCAAAATTATACCGGTAATAAGCATCCACATTGCCCGAAATGGTAAGCGCCTTTGTAGTGTCGTCCTGTGCTATTGCCAATTGGGAAAGTGAAAAAACAAGAAGAAGTGTTGTAAGGATTGAAGCAGTTTTTTTTCGTAGCATTGTTTTTACATTTTAGATGTTAAGGAAAGGGCACAGCCGGTATAAACTTCTTCGAGAAGTTTATACCAACTTAAATGTGCCTATTCTATGTTTAAAAAAAGGGGTAGGAGTGCTAGACTCTTAATGTGTAACGGTCTTTTCTTCAACAGTACCATTATTGTGAACCAATAAAGTACCCTGGAGATATTTTTCATTGTGTTGTGAAGCATCAAGACCTTCTTCTTCTTCTTTCTCATTTACCCTCATTGGTAATATCATATTAATTACCTTGAAAAGGATAAAGGAAACAACGAAGCTATAAGTTACAGCCAATGCCATGCCTTTTAACTGGATCAGGAATTGACCATCTAATACGAGTGAGTTAACAGTTTTGCTTCCAAAAACACCGGTGAGGAGCATACCAGTCATACCACCGAGACCATGGCAGGCAAATACATCCAAAGGATCGTCATATTTGGTTTTGTGTTTCAGGAATTCAGCCACTACATTCGATACAATAGCAGCTACAAATCCGATGAATAGGGCCTGGGGTACACCCACAAAACCTGCAGCCGGAGTGATGGCAACAAGACCAACCACTGCACCAATACAAAAGCCAAGTACGGAAGGTTTTTTGCCACGGATCACATCCCAGAACATCCAGGAAAGACCTGCAGCGGCAGCAGCTGTATTAGTTGTAGCAAAAGCATACACGCCCAATGAACCTGCGCCTACAGCACTACCAGCGTTAAAACCAAACCAACCAAACCAAAGCAAACCAGTACCAATTAATACATAAGGAATATTGGCAGGAGAAGTGGCAGTGGTTGATTTACGTGGTTTCAGCACCAGGGCGCCTGCCAATGCAGCCATACCTGCTGAAATATGTACTACCGTACCACCCGCAAAGTCAAGAACACCCCATTTGAACATCAGTCCGTCGGGATGCCATGCCATATGGGCCAAAGGAGCATATACAAGAGCTCCAAATAAAACAATGAACAGTGTGTAAGAGCTAAAGCGGATACGTTCTGCAACCGCACCAACCACCAGGCCCGGAGTGATGATCGCAAACATCAATTGGAAGAATGCGAACAGGGGCAGGGGAATAGTCGCTGCGAGACTCCAGGGTTCGCCATCCATCACACCTTTAAAGAATAAAAATGTGCTGGGGTCGCCAATAAAGCCACCAATTGATTTTCCAAAACAAAGACTGAACTGAACGACAATCCAAAGAACTGAAATGATACCAGCTGAAACAGTACTCTTAATCATGGTAGACAAAACGTTTTTACGGCCTACCATTCCGCCATAAAAGAAAGCAAGAGCGGGCGTCATTAAAAAAACAAAAGCACACGACACTAACATCCAGGCAATGTCACCGCTGTTGTAAACGTATTTTGGCGTCTTTCCATCTTCGCCTAATACAGATGCAGGATCAAAGGAGGCTGCAGGGCTAACGAAGATTGCAGCAATTGCGATTCCCAGTAATATCAGGAATGGCGCCACCTGTTTCACAGTTGTTTTACTCATAATCAGAAACGTGGGGTTTATAGTTATTAAGAAAAAATATAATGCAGCAATCGATAATGTAAATTAGGCCTTTTTTAAATAAAATCGATAAATTATGCTATTTATTTAGGCTAGTGTAAAAAAAAATTGATTTTTGTTAATAGAATTTCCAATTGTCTAAAAATTTAATATGTCAGTATGACACTATATGTTGACTATTAATTGCTTGTTTTTCAAAACAATAGTTTTTTAAAAGCGGCTTGGTAGGCTTATTTTTCTTAAAAATGGAAGTGATGTAAATGATATAAATAAAATAAGTAATATTAATTTAAATGGAAACATCAGCGATAAATCAATAAGCTTCGGGGAGCTTTCAATCCGGGAATACAATGGTATATATAAATGTGAAAAAACTACCTATAAGTTGTATCAGCGATTTTAAACAATAAGCTTAATTTGCTGCCTTAATTATTTATTACGTCAATTAAAATTTGAGCACTATGATTAAAATGCAAGTTATCGGTAACCTCGGCAAGGATTGCGTGGTTAACACCGTGAACGGTAAAAACGTTATCAATTTTACAATTGCACACACTGAAAAGTATAGAGACAGCCAGGGTAACAACCAGGAGAAAACGACTTGGGTTGATTGTGCCTATTGGACAGATCGTACAGCTATTTCGCCGTACCTCACAAAAGGAAAACAGGTTTTTGTAGAAGGAACCCCGGAAGTAAGAAGTTTTACCCGTCAGGATGGAACCGGCGGAGCCTCATTATCACTACGGGTTCGTGAGGTGCAGTTGTTAGGTGGTAAAGGTGAAGGTGGCAGCAGTTCTCCGTCTTACAGCAGCGGGGCATCATCAGGCAGCAACTATTCATCGTCCAATGTCCCTTCAGCCAGTGAGATTACCGAACCAATGGATGATCTTCCTTTCTAAACATAACTGATAAGTTATATAAGGTCCTTCCATTTTGCGGAAGGACTTTTTTGTTTTCGGGCTTTATTAATTGTTGTTTCTTTGCGCATGCCAGAACAAAATTTTTCCTACGAAAGATTATTCGGATTTACCAATAGTGTTTTTCAACGTATCGGCTGTTCTGCCGATCATGCAACAATCGCAACTAAGACTTTACTATCCGCCGATTTAAGAGGTGTCGACTCGCATGGTATTGCCCGACTCAGCGGTTATGTAAGACTATGGGAAGTGAACAGAGTCAATGCTAATCCAGCTATAAAAGTTATTCATGAAACACCATCAACCGCCGTGGTGGATGGTGACAGTGGTCTTGGGCTGGTAGTGGCTCCTTTTGCCATGCAGATAGCTATTGAAAAAGCAAGGAATGTTGGAACAGGATGGGTAAGCGTACAAAACAGTAACCATTTTGGCATTGCAGCCCATCATGCCATGATGGCCTTACAACATGATATGATTGGCATAGCTATGACTAACGCCAGCCCGCTGGTGGCGCCTACTTTTTCTACAGATAAAATGCTCGGCACGAATCCTATTTGTGTAGCAGCTCCGGCTGGTGAAGAGCCTGCCTTTGTAGCCGACCTGGCTACTACAACCGCTGCCAACGGGAAGCTGGAAATTTTGCAACGTAAAAATTTAGAAACACCCAATGGCTGGGTTCAGGATGCGGAGGGTCGCTCTTCCAATGATCCTCATATTTTAAAGAAAGGTGGAGCACTGCTACCGCTGGGTGGCGACCGTGAACACGGTAGTCATAAAGGCTATGCTCTCGGAGCCATTGTCGATATCTTTTCTGCTCTCCTCAGCGGAGCCAACTATGCGCCATGGGTGCCACCATTCCCTGCTTATGTACCAATGCCGTCGCAACAACCCGGAAAAGGTATTGGTCATTTCCTTGGCGCCATGCGCATTGATGCATTTCGGCCTGCCGATGAATTTAAAAAACATATGGATCATTGGATACAGGGATTTCGTAATTGTAAAACTATTCCCGGCGAAGAAAAGGTTTTGGTGCCCGGTGATCCTGAAAGGGAAATGGAAGCAGAAAGATCTACAAACGGTATTAATTTGTTAGACGTTGTTATCAAGGACCTAAAGGGACTCGCCCAAAAATTCAACCTGGATTTTTAAAAAAGTTTTTATCAAGAATATGGCAAATTCTTAAAGTCTCTTATTTTCTTTTTCCATTTGGTAGCAACCCGCCCTTCAAATATTTTTGCACCCTAATTTATTTTGATATGAAATGAGCCATGTAATGCTTGCTTGTCACCAACAGGGATGATTATTTGGCGAATTCCATTTGGCTAAAAAACAATAAAAATTAAGCAAATGAAAGTAATGAAGTTTGGTGGCACCAGTGTAGGAAAGCCTGAACGCATGCACCAGATCGTTTCGCTGGTTACCAAAGAAACAGAACCGACGATTGTTGTTTTATCCGCCTTATCGGGCACTACCAATGCGCTGGTAGAAATTGGTGATCATATCGCCAAAAGTGATCGCACGGCAGCCAAGCAATCCATCGATAAGCTGGAGGCACATTACCAGGCATTCATTACGGATTTACTAAAGAAGCCGGAGACCCTGGCAAAGGCAAAGAATATTTTATCCGAGCATTTCGAATTCCTGAATATTATTCTCAAAATTTCTTTCAGCGAAGCGTTGAGCAAAGATATTTTAGCGCAGGGTGAATTACTATCAACAAAATTATTCTGCACTTATTTGGAGGAGCAAGGTGTTGATCACGCCTTGTTACCCGCTTTGGAGTTCATGACGATTGATGCGTATGATGAACCGCAGATCGGCAGCATCAAAGTAAGATTGAGTCAGCTTTTGCAGCAATACAAGGACAAGAAATTTTTTGTAACACAAGGATATATTTGTCGTAACTCAAGAGGCGAAGTGGATAATTTAAAAAGAGGCGGAAGCGATTACAGCGCTTCTCTTATCGCTGCTGCCATCAATGCCACGGTTTGCGAAATATGGACCGACATTGACGGCATGCATAACAACGATCCAAGGGTGGTAAAGAAAACAGTGCCCGTAGAGCAGCTAAGCTTTGATGAAGCTGCTGAGCTGGCTTACTTCGGCGCTAAAATCCTGCACCCCGCATCTATCTGGCCGGCCCAGATGTACAAGATACCGGTGAAGTTGTTGAACACGATGCAGCCTACTGCAAAAGGTACATTGATTACCCAGGAGGCTGGCAGTGTTGGGGTGAAAGCGGTTGCGGCCAAAGACAACATCATTGCTATTCGCATCAAAAGTAGCCGCATGTTGCTAGCCTACGGTTTCCTGCGTAAGATATTTGAAGTGTTTGAAAAATATCGCACACCCATCGATATGATCACTACTTCGGAAGTAGCAGTTTCACTGACAATCGATAACCCGGTTTTCCTGAAAGAGATATTGAAAGAATTAGAACCATTTGGTAATACAGAGGTGGATCATAACCAGGTAATCATTTCTGTGGTGGGTAATGAGATTTCGCAGACTACTGACATTGTAAAAAAATTATTTGGCTCTATCATGAACATTCCTGTTCGCATGGTCTCCTATGGAGGTAGTCCTCACAATATTTCATTGCTGATAGCTGCCGAAAATAAGGGCCGGATATTGCAGCAACTAAACAGGGGAATGTTTGGCCTGGAATAGCCAACCTGATTCAATTAAGAAGAAAGGCCCGTTTCTTATTAAAGTCACGGGCCTTTAGTTTTTTATTTCAATCCGTTTCTTCTTCGTCTTCACCCCTGATAGTATAAACAGCAATAACGCCTCCGCCGCTAAACGGCAGAACAGAAGGCCCTTTTATAACTTTTATCATAGCGATATCTGCGACAGGCAAAGCATTCAGGTAGTCGTAGTCTACCCGCATCTCATCTACATATACCACCGCTCTTTGATTACGAATAAAAGGAATACGACTATTAAAACGGGTCGTATAAACTTGTAAGCCGGCTACTCTTCCCTGTAGCCAATCCAGTATATTGAAATAAGCTGATGCTGAGCCATTCACTGCTTCATCCAGAAAGTCAAAATAGTCGCCATGTATGGTTGAGAATAAGGCGCTGCAATATTTTTCGTTTAAAATTTCCGCCTTTGTTTTGGGCCGGGAAATTTGTTTTTGAGCCACAGCGCTCAGCAACGGAATGATTAATAGCAAAACAAAAACTAACCTCTTCATGTCTTTTTCCTCCTACTACAATTTACGAAATTATTGTGTTAGAGGATGGTTAAGAGTTATGGCTCGCCAGGTCTTATTGCTGATAAACCCGCACATAATCAATTTCCATTTTTTGGGGCCAGATATTTTCATCCACACCCATTTTACCGCCCCAGTTACCACCCACAGCTATGTTTAAGAGCAAATGCATTTTATTATCGAAGGGCCACGCATCATAGCCTGAGTGTTCATTGGCAAAATGAAAATAATAGTTACCATCTACCGCTACTTTCAAAGAATCCTTGTTCCATTCCATGCTATACACATGAAAATTTTCAGAACAGTCTTTTACTACGACAGTATCTGTTTTTTGTGTACCAATAACGTGGTTGAATTTCTTCGTGTGCACCGAACCATGAATAAATCCCTGGTTATAACCCACATGCTCCATAATATCGATTTCACCATCGTCAGGCCAGTTGAGCGGCGTGGTTGAGGCAAGCATCCAGATTGCCGGCCAGGTGCCAAGCCCTTTTGGTAGTTTTGCTTTTACTTCAATTTTTCCATATTGCCAATCGCCTTTTCCTTTTGTAATCAACCGGGCCGAAGTATATTTCATACTATCCCAATTTTCTTTCCGGGCCTCAATGGTCAGCATACCATTTTCTGCTCTTGCATTTTCTTTTCTCCCGGCTGTATAATACTGCAACTCATTATTTCCCCATCCATGGCCGCCCACTTCAGCCGTCCACTTTGTTGAGTCGGGCAAACCGGTATAGTTGAACTCATCACTCCAAACTAATTTCCATTCTTTTTTTGTTGCGCAGGAGAATAATAAAACCGGGATAAGAAATAATGATAGTGCTTTCATAAATTGTTGTTGTTGTTCAATTGTATTTTATATTGCCGGTGTGCTCAGGTAAAGACTTTGGCCATGTATAAGGGGATTGAAAAATTAAATGTAGAACCATGACCTGGCTCGCTTTTTATTTTCAAACTTCCGCCATTTTTTTCGATAAATTCCTTGCTGATCAATAAACCGAGGCCTGTGCCTTTTTCTTTTTCCGTGCCACGACGGGTAACTGCAGTATTTAATTCCAGTAACTTTTGGATCCGTTGATCAGACATGCCTATACCGTTGTCAACTACTTCCACGATTACCTTTTCCTCATCTGTATTTGCGTTTATTTTAATCGTCGAATTTCGATGACTAAATTTAATGGCATTACTCAACAGGTTGCGGATAACGAACTCAATCATTTCCTTGTCGCCAAGACCTGATAATGTCTCATCAATGTTTGTGGCAATGATAATTTGCTTCATGTGTGCATTGAGTTGCAATAATCGTACGCACCTTTCTGTAACAGACTTGATATTTACTTTTTCAGGTTTGAACTGCAATATGTTCATTTGCGACCGTGACCATTGAAGCAGGTTGTATAACAGCAGGTTGAGGTTGTCAAGCGATTGTTGTGCCTCGGCAAACATCTTTTGTTTTTCTTCTTCACTCAGCTTGTCGTGGTGATCGGTGAGCAACTTCATAAAAGATTGCATGGTGGCCACAGGATTACGCAGGTCATGCGATATCACTGAAAAAAGCTTATCCTTTACATTATTCAATTGTGACAGCTGGTATTGAGAGTCCTTTAATTGTGAAATGCTTTCCTGCAACATGCTATTTTTTTGCTGCAGATCCCCGGTTTGCCGTGCTACCTGTTGTTGTAGTTCTGATTTTTGCTGTTCAATTAATTCTTTTTTCTCTCTTTCTTTTTCCAGGGCCAGTCTCTCTTTTTCCAATGTTTCATGCACCAATTGCAGGCGGGTGCGATTAAGACGGCTGGCGAGTCCTAATGAGAAAACAACCAATTGGATCAGCACGCCATATTGCACAACATAACGGGTGAAATAGTTATCGGTCAGCAAACCCATTTCCCTGAAGATAAATGCGATGGCGCCAATCACCAGCACTATATTGGCCACGATAAAATACCTGGCCGGTTCATAGTCTTTTTGATAAGCCCTGATCCCCGCTACCAGCATCATTATAAGAATGATTGCACCGAGTATGCCAATCACATTGATCAATGGCACCAGCAGATCAATATCGGCAGCATAACTAATAACACCGGTAAGCAGAATAACTGCCGTCACCGTAATAAGAACATTCAGCCACTTGTTTATTGAAGGCAACAGTTGCGAAGTATGCAGGTAAGTTTTGGTAAATAAAATACGGGATAAGCCGGTAAAAGGAACTAGCATAGTATAACAAAAAGTATCCCATACAGGAGAACCAGGCCAGAGCCACTCAATGCCAAAGCCGTAGTAAAAGGCGAAGTAGATTCCAAGACTTACAAAACTTAATACATAGTAGAGATAGCTGATGTCCTTTACTGCAAATAAAAGGAAGAGATTGTAAAATGCCATTACGAGTAAAACACCCAGGAACATCCCCTGCCAGAACAACCGCTTGCGGTCCGAATGTTCAAAATAATTTTGCGTGGTCAATTGCAATTTTAAGTCATGTGGCAGGTAGAGACTATATACAGGCTTCAACTGCAACCAGATGTTTTTTATTTCTTCTTTTTTTATGAGTAACCGGAAGGCATTGACATTGGAGGGTTCTGAACGTTGATCTAAAGGCAACAAACTACCGGTTTGGAATGGCTGGTAACTGTTGTTGTTTCCAGGAGCGTATAAAAAAGCATAACCTGCTTTGGGAACCTGCAGGATATATTCCTGGTCAACGTTTGTTTTATTTGCCAGGTTGAAATGTGCCCATATTGCCCATTCCTTTTTTATGGAATGTAAGGCCGGTGCGGACGAGAAAGTCTTTGATTGTACCTGTTGCAGGCGTTGCTGGCCGCTACTATCAATATACCATAAAGGTTGTTCACGGGGTATGACAGTTGTCACTTGTTCTATAGGTATGATAGTTTGCGCAACTGTTTTGTTGAGCAAAATCATTCCAAAGAAAAGCAAAACAAGATAGTAAAATGACAAGCGTGGTTTCAATGAATGCTTTTTGTAAATTTAATTGATAATTGATTGTAGATAGAAAATATACCTTATGCCGGGAATAAAAGTGATGCTTGTAGAAGATGACTGGATCATTGCAAAAGAAATTTCATATTCATTGCAGGACCTCGGTTTTGAGGTGGCCGGTATTTTTGAAAGTGGGGAAGAATCCTTGAAGCAGGTAAAGCAATTACAACCGGATGTAGTATTGATGGATATTGATCTGTCGGGGGAAATAAACGGGATAGAAACTGCTCATCGGTTGAAACAGCTCAGTCCTGTTCCTTGTATTTTTCTAACGGCCCTGGCCGATCATCAAACTATTGAAAAAGCCAAGCTGGCTGAGCCTTATGCCTACCTGGTAAAACCGGTAAAGCCTGAATTATTATACTCAACCATCGAAATAACACTGCATAATGCCGCCCGCCGCAATGTTGAAATGAGCAGGGAAGCGACGACTATCAGGGAGAATCTTTCTTATGACGAAGCCATCTTTGTAAAAAATAAAAAGCGGCTGGAGAAAGTGATGCTCAAAGATATTTTATGGGTCGAAGCCTATGATATTTATGCAATGATCAAAACGGCATCTGGTCAATACCTGCTCAGCCATTCTTTAAAAGTAGTAGAGGAGAGATTCCCATCCTCGCATTTCATCAGGGTTCATCGTTCTTACCTTGTCAATAGAGAAAAAATAGATGCTATCGAAGAGAACGATCTTGTAATTGCTAATTCAGCCATACCCGTTGGTAAAACTTACCGGGACGCATTAATGAAGAAATTGTCCTTTCTCTGATTTTCATTCACCTGAAAAATAGTTCCGTTTACCTGATTGTTTTCCACCGTTCACCCGTTTTCGTCTCAGGAGAATTAAAAGCCTTCTAAATTCAGGTTATTAATAACGAATTGCCTGCAATATGAATAACCTGGCCACACCGGGAATGCTGCTTGCCGTATGGATATGTCTTGCTCTTTATGCAGGTGTGATCCTCTACTTTGTAATCCGGGGTGCAAGGCGCACCAAATCAATGTCCGATTATGCTACCGGCACTTTCCGGTTTTCTCCCGCGGCTATTGGCTTGTCGCTTGCTGCCGGTATGACCAGCGCCGCCACTTTTATTATCAATCCCGGTTTTATTGCATACTATGGCCTCAGTGCTTTTTTGTCGATGGCGATATTTCTTCCATTGGGTGCATTGATTTCGTTGGTGATCCTTTCAAAGCGATTCAGAAAAATTGGCAATACGGTGCAGGCAAAAACTATTGCGCAGTGGCTGGGCACCAGGTTCCAGAGTGAAGGTTTCAAAATCTATATCGCCTTTTTGTCATTGTTGCATCTTACGTTTATTGTTTTGATCTGTGTGGGGCTAACGCAGGTATTAAGTAAGGCGTTAAATGCAGACGTCCTGTATGTACTGGTGGGTATTGTTGTATTCACCTTTGGCTATATGATGTTTGGGGGCGCCAACAGCATGGTGTATACCAATATGATCCAGGCTTTGCTGAAAGTAGTAGTAGCTGTTATCGTTCTTGCTTCAGGTTATTATTTTTTTACAGATGACAATGGGGGATTCTTTGCAAAACTCAATGCAATAGATCCTCAGCTTACCCAACCATTTAATTCTTCCAGTCCATTATACCGTGATTTTTTTGAAGTGGTCGTCTGCCAGTTTATTGTGGGTGTGGCTATTGTTTGCCAGCCGCATATCATCACCCGTTCAATGTTGTTGAAAGATGATAAGGGAATGAACAAGTTCCTGACCGTAGCAGTTGTTTTATTGGTTTTATTTTTTGCGGTGGTATTTGCCGGACTTTATGGAAGACTGGTGTTTCCCGATTTAAAATTTAATGGCGCCCATTTGCCGCTCGATGGTGT
The DNA here is from genome assembly GCF_029360765.1 of Terrimonas pollutisoli. Classification (GTDB taxonomy): domain Bacteria; phylum Bacteroidota; class Bacteroidia; order Chitinophagales; family Chitinophagaceae; genus Terrimonas_B; species Terrimonas_B pollutisoli. The sequence continues at coordinate 216,520 of NZ_JARKNA010000003.1, forward strand.
AATGTCAGCTTATGTGGTGACAAATTTTACACCCGCTATGAGCCTCTTCCTCGTTGTTGGCTTAATAGCCTCGGGCATTGCCACACTTGAAAGCCTGATCCAGTCTATCAGCACCACGATAACTTCTGATATTATCAAACCATTGTCAGGAAAAGAAGTACTGAAAAATGAACTGGTCATCAACCGCCTGGTGATTGCATTGATGGCAGTTGTAGTGATCCTTGTTTCTTACAGGCAATTGGTACACCCCGACCTGAGTGTGGGTATATTGGCTCAAAATGGAGTATATGCTTCATTTTCGGCAGCTTTTGTTCCGTTGTTATTCGGAATGTTTTTAAAAGATGTTCATAAATCAGCGCCGATCACTGCTTCTGTTGTGGCCATCGTTGTTCACTTCAGTGTGTACTATGGGAGGTTGACTCCCTATATGGAGACTAGTGTAAGAAACCCGGGCATCGCTGCGGCCATTGCTATCCTTTGTTCTTTGCTGGCCGGTGGCGTAGTGTACCTGGCTACAAAAAGAAAACCTGCTATTGCATGAAAAAATTAGCTGTTATACCTATTATCTGTTTGACGCTGGCTGGCCTGGCACAGGAAAGTTGTTTACCAAAATATAACACTCCTGTAAAAACGATACAACTTTCATCGGGCAAAATGGCTTATATCGAAAAAGGAAAAGGAAAAACTATTTTGTTCATACATGGACTGGGAGGGAATATTTCTCACTGGGAAAAAGCAATAAACGAATTATCATCTTCCTATCAATGTATCGCTGTTGATCTGCCAGGCTATGGATGGTCCGATATGCAAGTTGACACAAGAGGCCGGGACAGGCTGCAATTCTATGCTGATGTGCTCGGTGAATTTTTGAAAAAGAAAAAAATCAAATCGGTAGTGCTGACTGGTCATTCAATGGGTGGCCAGGTGGCAACCATCATGAGTTTGCAAAATAAAAGAGTAAAAAAATTGGTGTTGGTGGCGCCTGCCGGATTGGAAACTTTTACCGAAAAAGAAGCGAAACTTTTATCAGGGGTTGCTACACCCGCTGCTTTGGAAAATCAGGATGAAACCGTTATCAGGAATAATTTCAACGTGAATTTTTTCCGGCAACCGGCAGAAGTAGAATCGTTGATACAGGATCGCCTTCGGATGAAAGCCTGTGATATTTACAAGATTTACTGTGAAAATGTTGCTGCAGGTGTAACGGGGATGTTGATACATCCCGTAAGGGATTCGTTGCAATATTTATCCATGCCTGTGCTGGTCGTGTTTGGAGCTAACGACGCATTAATCACGAACCGCTACCTGCACCCGGCTTTAAAAACGGATGAACTGGCTTTACAATCTGCTGCGTCGATAAAAAACAGTAAAGTGGAAATGATCCCGCAGGCAGGTCATATGGTACAGTTTGAAAAAAGCAACGAGGTGACTTCCATCATTAAAAATTTTGCTCACTAATTTTTTATTAATAAACAACTAAATTGAAACTGCTATGAGAAGATCAATAATCCTTTTACTGGTGCTTGTGATCCAGCTTGCTGCCATAGCACAAAACACCGGCAAGATCAGCGGTAAGGTTACTGGCAAAGAAACCGGCGAGCTGCTTATCGGCGCCACCGTAATAGTGCGTGGAACCTCAGCTTCCGCTATTACTGATAACAACGGGGCTTATACAGTGCAGGTAAAAGCGGGGAAGAATACTGTTATCATATCTTATGTTGGCTATGCAGATATTGTTCAATCAGTAGATGTAAGCAGCGGTGAAACAGTTACTGTCAATGCTGAAATGAGCATATCCAGCAGGCCCGGCGATGAAGTAGTGGTTTCAGCTTCCAAACGACCTGAAAAGATTACAGAAGCACCCGCCTCCATCAGTGTGATCAGCGCCAGGGATTTTGAACAATCCTCTTCTTTCAACATAGGCGAACTGGCTTCAAAGATCCAGGGTGTTGAATTTGTTCGCACCGGCGTTACGGGGGTTGGCTTCAATGCCCGTGGCTTCAACAATGCTTTCAATGCAAAAATTTTACAGATGACCGATGGCCGCAATAGCATGATGGCGGGCAGCAGTGGTTTACCATCCGGCATTATGAATACAGTGATCAAAGAAGATATTGAGCGGCTGGAAATTGTACTGGGCCCCAACTCTGCATTATATGGACCAAATGCCCACAATGGTATTGCCAATACTATTACCAAAGATCCGCGTAAGTGGCAGGGAACTGACCTTGTTGTTGGAGCAGGCAACCAGGAAGTATTCAGCGGACGTTTTCGTATAGCAACAAAGATCAACAACAAGTGGGCTTATAAACTGACCGGTGAATACACTACCGGGAAAGATTTTAACTGGCGTGATAGTATTTATGCCGGTGGTACTGTATATGGTCCCGTGGTGGCTATTCCTGAAAGATTGTCTACCCGTTACTTCCGGCATATGCGTGGCGAGGCGCATGTTTATTACAGCATTACGCCTAAAGCTGATATCATCGCTTCTTATGGCGGTAGTGATAATGATTTCAATAGTGTGAACAATACCGGCCGCAACCAAATCGATGGCTGGAAATTCTCTTACCTGCAACTACGGTATGTAAGTCCCCGTTTCTTTGCGCAGGCTTATGAAACATGGACCAATGTCGGCAAATCATATGGTGTGCCGGGCTATACAAGAGACTACTGGAACCGTACGCACAGTACCATCACAGAACCTACCAATCCAGCTTATGCAACAGCCGGACGCCTGTTCCCGGATGAAGCGGAGGCTTATGCCCTGAGACTTGGCAATATGTTCAAAGAAGAATCAAAACGTTTCAATGCGGAAGCACAATACCACTACAACTTCAGCGAGATTGGATTAAATATGGTAGTGGGTGGTTCTTATCAAAAAGATGACCCTAAAACATTTGGTACCGTTCTGATCGATGCAAAGGAAAAAGTTGAGATCACGCAATATGGCGGAGCATTACAATTAGAAAAAACATTGCCGGCTAAATTTAAACTGGTGGGTGCAGCCAGGCTGGATCACCATAGTTTATTCGGTAGCCTGTTTGCTCCAAAGCTGGGTTTGGTAAAAGCTGTTACCGGTGGGTCCGTAAGATTGACATGGGGTAAAGCCTATGCAGCACCGATCATCCTCTTCCAACGTGCAAGCATCTTCGGTTTGGTGTTTGGCAATGGTAGTGGCGTTACCTACATTCCAAACGGCGCTAAATTCAGCGATGCTTCTCAGCAAAAAACAACGGTGCCTCTTAATCCTGAAGAAATCAATACCTGGGAACTGGGTTATAAAGGGACTGTCGGAAAGAAATTATACATCGACATCAATGGTTATTATGGCAACAGTAAAAATTTCTTAAGCCCTGCCCTCACCGTAGGTGGCCGTGCATTAAGTGTAGGCGACATTCCTATCACTACGCCATTGCTGCTGCCGGGCACAGTCACCAATGATACATTAAAGGGTGCTGCATTCAGTAGCTATTTTAATTATGGCCAGGTGAAATCGTATGGTATCGATCTTGGACTGAATTATTATTTTACCGATAATATCAGCCTTGCCTTGAAATATAGCTGGTTTGGTTCTGATATTACCGATGATAACATCAAAAACGATGCGAACCGTGATGGTTATGTATCGCTGGAAGAAAGAAATCTCAATGCTCCCAAAAACAGGTTAGCCGGTACATTAAGTTTTATGAACCTTGCAAAAGGAAAATTGTATATCAATCTTTCAACCCGCTGGGTGCAGGAGTTTGACATGTATAGCGGCAACCAGATTGGAACCAAGGCAGGTGAGGGCAAAAGAGGCATTGTTTATGGTGGTATCAATCCTATCAATAACCAGCCAAGAAATTACGTTAAGAATTTTAACTGGGGTGCACTGGGCGGATTCACTACCGTTGATATCAGTGCCGGTGTGAAGCTGAACAGTATGCTGAACCTGGGGGCTGGTGTAAGCAATTTGTTTGATACCGAACAAAGAGAGTTTGTCGGCTCACCTTCTATCGGCCGTTTGTTCTCCATCGAATTGAAAGCGCATATTCCCCATAGCGGAAAAAGTAAAAATTAATTCTCTTGTGTCAACAAAGGTGGCATCCATCGGGAGCCACTTTATTTACCTTATATGTCTCTCCAATTGCTTACCATACAATATTGGCTAAAAAAACATGCTACCTACCGCTCACAACATACTGCTATCGTCTTTGAAGATAAGCGGCTTAGTTATAGACAGCTTTATGAAGAAGTGAATCGTTTGTCGAATGCATTTATTGCAGCTGGTATTGGCAAAGGGGATAAAGTGGCCACACTTCTATCCAATTCATTGGAGCTTTTGGAAATTTATTGGACCTGTGCCGCTATTGGTGCCGTTGCTGTTCCGCTAAGTCCGTTATTAAGAGGGCAGGGGCTGTTCAACCTGTTGGATAATTCCGATACAAAATTGCTGATAACAAGTCATGAGCTGGTACCACATGTTGATGAAATAAAATTGGAGTTAAAGAAAATTCCAGCCGGAAATTATTGGGTCACGGATACAGACGTTAAGGGTTATCAAAACTATCACTGGCAAAAACAACAACAGACAGATGAGCCGCCGGCAGTGGAAGAAGTAAAGGGAGATGATCCTTACAATATTATTTATAGCAGTGGTACAACCGGCTTGCCAAAAGGCATCGTGATCAGCCATGCGGTAAGAGCTCTATACGGCTCCTTATTTGCCAATGCCTACCGGATGACGCCGGAAAGTATAGTGATGCATTCGGGCTCCATTATTTTCAATGGTTCTTTTTTAACATTGATGCCGGCAATGATGCTGGGCTGCACCTATGTGTTAATGAGTCATTACGATGCAAAAGAAGTAGTGGAGATCATTCATAAAGAAAAAGTGACACATACCATTCTTGTTCCTTCACAGATCATCGGTTGTTTACAAAAAGAAAATTTTACCAAAACACATTTATCCTCTATCGAATATATCTTATCTGTTGGCGCACCGCTGTTGCTGGAACATAAACAGGAATTGAACAAGCGAATACCCGGCGTGTTCTATGAGTTATATGGCTTGACTGAAGGATTTATGACGATACTTGACCGGAATGATTCGATGAATAAAACAGGCAGTGTAGGTTTTCCGTCGCAGTTCATGGAAATAAAAATTGTGGATGATAATGGAAGTGAATTGCCCCGGGGGCAAATTGGTGAGATCATTGGCAGGGGGCCATTGCTGATGTCGGGTTATTATAAAAACGAGATACAAACCCGTGAAGCGCTGAGAAACGGTTGGTTATTCACCGGTGATACGGGGTATATTGATGAAGATGGTTTTCTTTTTTTGACCGGCAGAAAAAAGGATCTAATTATATCAGGTGGGGTAAACGTTTATCCAACGGATATTGAAGAAATTATTATCCGGCATAATGCGGTGAAAGATGTGGCAGTGTTTGGAGTGCCGCATGCCGAATGGGGCGAAACACCGGTAGCCGCCGTGGTACTGCATGAAAATGCCAGCATTGCATCAGAAGAAATAAAGAACTGGGCCAATCAAAACCTTGAGGCCCGTTATCAGAAAATTTATAAAGTGATCATTCTTGATGAGCTGCCGCGAAATGTGGCTGGCAAAATATTGAAACGTGAATTAAGAGAAACATTTGCTGAATAAAAAAAGTTCCATGAACAATCGGTATACCTGTACTAACGGGATCAAACTTCACTACATAGAGTTTGAGGGTGAAAAGCCAGTCATGATATTGCTGCATGGATTAACCGCCAATGCGCATGCGTTTGATGGGTTGATCGCTGCAGGATTGAGCCCTGCTTTTCATGTGCTATCAGTTGACCTGCGGGGAAGGGGTGAAAGCGATGCACCCCCTGCAGGTTATACCATGAAAGAACATGCAGCCGATATAATTGGCTTGCTTGATCAGTTGAAAATGGAGAAAGCAATTTTTGTTGGTCATTCTTTTGGCGGCTTTCTTGCTTTATACCTTGCTCATTTTTTTCCGGACAAGGTTGATAAATTGATATTAATGGATGCGGCAGCCAATATGCACCCCAATACAAAAGAGATGCTGGGCCCGGCTCTGAGCCGTCTGGGACAAAGCTTTCCTTCTTTTGATGCCTATTTACAAAAAGTAAAAGCAGCTCCGTATCTTACTGAATGGGATGAACAGATGCGGAGTTATTATCGTGCCGATGTAAAAGATAATGCTGACGGAACTGTGACGGTCATTCCTCAACCGGCACATATGATGGAAGCGGTGATGAAAGGGAGTCTTGGTGAACCCTGGCTGAATTACCTGTCAACAGTAGAACAGCAGGCCCTGCTGATCAATGCACCGGGCATTTACACCATGAATGCCGCTCTGCTACCCGAAGAGAATGCCATGGAAACGGTGGAACTGATGAAAAACTGTATCTATGCAAAAGTGCCGGGCAATCATCAAACGATGTTGTATGGTGAAGGAGCAAAAGAAATCGTACAGGTTATCAGACATTTTCTTAACAAGTAAATATGCAGGTAAAAAATAGTGTTGCTGTTATAACGGGAGCAGCCAGCGGTATCGGCGAAGCATCAGCAATAGCTTTAGCCGCAGCAGGCGCCAAAGTAGTGCTCGGTGATATGAATGAAGAAAAGCTCAATGCAGTGAAAGAGGTTATTGAAAACAGTGGTGGTATTGCAGCGGCTACTCTTGTCAATGTTACAGAGGAAAGTTCCGTTCAATCATTAATGGATTTTGCAATAGAAAAGTTTGGATGCATCAATGTAGTGCTGGCTTGTGCCGGTATCACCAGGGATAGCTTCTTCATTACACCGGATAAAGAGACAGGCAAAATAAAAAAGTTTATGACCACTGAACAGTGGAAGCAGGTAATAGACGTGAATATGACGGGAGTATTCCTCACGTTGCGTGAAGCAGCCATCCGCATGACAGATAATAAATGGGAAGGCGTGCTGATACCCATCTCTTCTATCAATAAATCAGGCGAACTGGGGCAGTTAAATTATGCATCGACAAAAGCAGCTATTGCTTTGTGGCCAAAAATTCTTGCCGGTGAATTTCATGCACGGGGAATAAAAAATATCCGCATTGCCGCGATAGCCCCGGGATATGTGGAGACGCCTTTGCTTACTTCTATTAAACCGGAAATATTGCAGGGCATCCTCAACGAGATACCGGTAGGCCGGTTGGTAAAAACGGATGAGATAGCGGCAACCATTCGTTTTATTATTGAGAACGAAGCGGTGCATGGAACGACACTTGAAGTTAGTGGTGGCATTGTAGGTAAAGGCCTTGCAAAATAGTTTGCCCCAAAAAAATATAGGTTGTTTCATGCCGGCAAACTGTCGCTTCCTGATGTTGAGTCATGTTATGACAGATAGTTCATAACATGGAATAAGCAGTGGTTACTTCGATCCTGTTTTGATCTGGGTCCAACGTTTCAAATTCATAATACCCATCGCCGGTTTTTCTTGGGCCACTAAGAATAGGGAATCCGTCTTCAGCCAGTTGTTTTGCTTTTGCATCTACCTTGAGTCATGTTATGACAGATAATTCATAACAAGGAATAAGCAGTGGTTACTTCGATCCTGTTTTGATCCGGGTCCAACGTTTCAAATTCATAATACCCATCGCCGGTTTTTCTTGGGCCACTAAGAATAGGGAAGCCATCCGCAGTCAATTGTTTTGCTTTTGCATCTACCTCATCCATGGTGTCAACACCAAACGCAAGGTGAATGATACCGAGATGTTGTTTTTGTTTAGTATCATTCTGATTGGAAGGTAAACCGGGCATCGTCATTAACTCAAGCCTGGCGCCGGATGCAAAACTTAAAAAGTAGCTATGAAATTGTTTTTGATGATTGGTGTATCTGTCATTTGGTTTTGCATCAAAATATTTGATGTAATAATTTTTCAATACTTCCAGTTTGTTGGTCCATATGGCAACATGTTCCAATGTCATAGTATAAATATTAATGCTGAAGATACATATTTTGAAAAGTTGAACTAATCGGCCACCAGACAATATTCATTAAATTATACGGCGTTTTCAATGCTGGCCACACCACCATAGATGAGAAAACAAAAAAATAGAGTATTCTTACTTTTGACTTCGCTAAGTTTCATTACTTTTCTAAACATTTTTTTTATTTAACAGCGAAGCTGCTTCTTCGTCTACCATCACAAATCCACTGCGATGTATTTGCATGATACTGGCGGGAAATTTATTTGTCACTTCTCCTTCAACTGTCTTTTTTATCACTTCGGCTTTTTTGTTTCCATTAGCTATTAATATCGCCTTCTTCGATTCGAGAAAGTGCTGCAGTCCCAATGTAATTCCCTGTTGCAATGCAACAGTTGTTTTGAAATATTTTTGACCAACTGTAAGTGTTGTTTCATCCAGGTCGATGACGTGAGAATAATTGTTGAAGGATACGCCGGGTTCATTAAAACCGATATGACCATTCATGCCGATACCAACAATCATCAGGTCAATGCCACCATTTTTTGCGATGACGGCATCCATTTTACGACATTCGTTATCCAGGTTATTTGACATGGCATCAAACAAATGCATTTGTGCCGGTGACAAGCTTAACGGTTCAAACACTTCATGCTGAAAAAAGTAGTGGCAACTTCCCTCATTTGAAAGCGGAATGCCGACCCATTCATCGAGGCCAATAAAAACGATCTTGCCGGTGTCGACCTGCTGACTTTTTGCTTTTTGCGCCAGCAACTGACAAGTGAGCCTGGGTGTGTCGCCGGATGCAAAGCATATGACGGCATTTGGTTTTGCCTTTATCAATTCAATTGTTTCATCGGCTACTGCATCTGACAGGCCCGTGTAACCTGGATAAACTTTTAACTCCATCCGGAAATGATTTTAATAGTTTTCAAAAAAATTAATAATCTCATTGGCGTCGGCACTTTTACCCTCTCTTACATAATAACCCGAAAAAGCATTGGCCAGCCACAAGGATTCTTCGATATCTAATTGTAGTAATTGTGCAGTGCAAAACCCTGCGTTGAAATTGTCACCTGCACCGGTTGATATTTTTGGATTACTGGTATAAAAAGTTTTGACGCTAACAACATTTCCTTTTGTAACAGCAAGCGTTTCTTTTGAACTGTGCAGGACCAATTCATGGATCTCCAACTTTTCAAACAAACCGGCGGCTGTTTTAACGGGGTCAGCATTATCATTTGTCAGAGACAAGGTCCTGGAAATAACGCCGGCTTCATTTTTATTTAGACTTAAAATAACTTTGCTATGCTGGCCAAATTCTTTCAATAATTGCAGGGCTTCATTTATTGATTCAGTACTTCGCTTTGAACAATCAGACAGATCAACAAATACAGTTTGTCTTTTTTCAAAAGAAGATGACGGGAAAATAGCTTTTAACAGGCCTTTCCAAATGTCCGTTGAGGCATCGATCTCACTCCAGTTGAGTAAACAAATAAGGTCGCTTTCTTTAAAAAGTTGATCCAGCGTTTCTATACCGATCCTGTTTTTTATTTCTTCCCAGCCTGTTGTGTTTAAGGCACCCATGTCACCCAGCAGCATCTTTCCATCGGTAAATTCCAATGCAGTTGAACTGCCAGGATTGGCAAAACTGTACAGCTGGCAATTAGGCGGAAAATTAAAGATTGGCTCTGGTTGGGGATATCCAAGAGCGCCTATGCAACTTACCTTCATGCCAAACTTGCCCAGTGCATTCGCCATGATCGGCATATTGCCACCCAGTTTTATACTTTGGCTTGACAATTCAAGACTGAAGCTGGCGCCTTTCTTTTCGAGAATATAGTTTCCAAACTCTTCGATGGTGCTGAATAGGGTAGCTGTGTTTTGTTCATTTTTTTCTTTTATCACTTTAGCGAGGGAGTCAACAAAACCATCAAAACCGGCGGTCACTATTTTTTTCTTTAAAATTTCCCCGCTATTCCTGATGACATCGATCAGGCGAGCCTTTTTTTTACCGGGTATAGAAATGGTATCAGTTGAACTGTTTTTCATCAGCAAGTTATCGTTGTGCAGGTAAGGGGTAAAGTTAATGAAGTTGAAGATTGGATAAAGGACAATGCAAGGCTTTTGCAGGGCAAACTCATTAAAGTCTGAGTAGTTTAGGACACAGATGACACGGATTATACAGGTTTACACAGATTTTTTTAGACAGATTGGATAGCCATCTTTCATATTTGGTCATAAAATTTAATTGAGCATGTCCCATCAATCGGATTTTACGGATTTATTCCGCAAAGCGGAATAACAAATCCGTGTTTATCCGTTCAACCCGTGTCATCCGTGTTCTTTTTTTTATTTTCAAAGAATTTTTAAGCGCATTTTAATGCGTCTGCCCCCGGGCTTTTACATCAATTGCTCCATTTCATCCGGGATTACACGCAATTCAGCCACTGTAACATTTGTAACCAAAAGCGCTGATTATAATTTGGCCGCATTAAACCAAAATTTCATGCGCAGGCTAAAAAAAATTTTAAAATGGACAGGTCTTGTCCTGTTGTTCCTGGTTCTGGGCATCACTGTTACAGTGATGGCGAGGCAAAATTTAAAATATGAGAGTCCTTACCCGACTATAACAGCATCTGCCGACACGAATGTGATCTTGCGTGGCAAACATTTAGTTTTTGGTGCGGCTCATTGCGCCGATTGTCACAGCAAGACCAATGCTGATTCGCTACTCAACCTTGGACAGGATGTACCCCTTTCAGGCGGCGTCGTTTTTAATCTGCCGGTTGGCAAGATCTACTCAAAAAATATTACGCCGGACAAAGAAACCGGTATTGGTAAATACACCGACGCCGAAATTGCAAGAGCCCTGCGTTACGGTGTTCATCCCAACGGAACGGTGGTTTTTGACTTCATGCCGTTTCATAATATGTCTGATGAAGACCTGACAGCCATTATTTCTTACCTGCGTGCACAAAAGCCTGTTCGTAATGAAGTGCCGGACCATAGCCTGAATATGCTGGGCAAAGCAGTAAAAGCATTTGTGGTGAAACCAGTAGGCCCCAATGGTGACGTGCCAAAAGAAGTAGCAGCAGACAGTACAGCTGCTTATGGAAAATATTTGGCAAACAACGTAGCTAATTGTGGTGGTTGCCATACACAAAGAACATTAAGCGGCGAGTTTACCGGGGAGCCTTTTGCGGGCGGAAATGAAATTGAAGGCTTTATTACTCCCAACGTTACTACGGATTCAAGCAGCCGCATCTTCGGTTGGTCCGAAAAGAATTTTGTAGACCGCTTTAGAATGGGAAGGTTAGTGCTAAAGAGTCCGATGCCATGGACGGCTTTTAAGCGTATGACCGATACGGAATTGAAAGCAATATATGCTTACCTGAAAACAGTACCGGCTGCAAAAACTAACTTGAAAAAATAATGACAAGGAAGAACAAAGCCGGACAGTATGCCTGGCTTTGTTCCTAAATATGTATTTGTCTACGAAACCGAAGCTGAGCAGTGATATGTCGCAGATTGTTCTTGAGTTGCCCCGCCATATAGTCAATGCAGTGGCAGTTTATGTCCGGAAGTTGTTTAAGCAAATTAAAAAAGTGTCGGTGCTTTTGTGTAATTAGGTTTAAGTGAGTACAAGGTTTCTCTTCCTTTTTTTATTGTTTCTATACCAGGAATTTTTTTCAAATAAGGAGTCAATTTTTTTGTTGTCCAATCTAATTTAGATTTTGCCAAAATATCCTTAGCCGATAGAGGGCTACCATTAAGTATATTCAAAATTCTACTTTCTATATTTTCATACTTTTCTACAGGTTCGTTTATGATGTTGTTTTCAATTCGTTCCTCCTCTGCATCTTGATTTTCAACAATGGGTTCATCTGGAAGTATTTTTTCAATGTTTAGATTTTCTAAATATTGTATTAATTCAGCACCGTTGGACAATGAAATTCCTCCTAATTTAATTAAATCATAATTTCCTTTCGGCGGTGAAGGTTTAAGTAATTCTGGTTCTAATACAAAAAGAGGCACTTTCATATTTAATGCAGATAAACCTGCATCAAACGTTCCACTCATCTTGCCACTGGAATCTCGTTCAGGTCCTGAAGAAATTACAATCACAGCTTGTGACATAGCACAAACAAGCTTATTTCTAATCATAGCGTTTTGACCTGAAAACTTTTCATAAGGCATAAATTGAGTTACGAATAAGGTATTCTTTTCCCAATTAAAATCTTTAACATCTTTCTTTACGCTTAAGTGATTAACTCCATAGCTAAGTATCATAGTCGTAGTACCATTCCCTTCTAAGGCTCCTAGATGTGCACTTGTATCAACGCCCTTCGCATAACCAGACGTTACATTAAAACCATTTTCTGCTAAACGACCTGCTATTCTTTTTGTAAGCATTATTGCAAAATCACTTACATCCCGAGAGCCTACTATTGAAATGCCTTTTGTATTTAAGAGTGATAAATTGCCTTTACAAAATAGCACTGGCGGAGCATTTTGCTTCAGCTTGTCTTTTACTGATTTAGGATATCTCTCATCATCCAGTCCGATTATAGAAACTTGGTCATCTTTAAGTTTTTGAAAAGCATTATACATTTTGTCGTCATCTAAAAAAGCCAACGATGTCAGATTAGCTCTTGAAAATTTTCCCTGCCCAATTTCTGGAAATAGTTTGGAATATTGGGAACTGTCCAAATCAAATAGGTCATTTACAGAGAGATTGTTTTTTTCTAAGCTCTCAAAAATGTAATAAATGCTTTTAGCGCCAAATCCTGGCGCATTTAAAAGCATATAAGTCGAATATTCTCTGTTTCTCATCTTTTTGTTCTTGTTTTTGTTATTGTAAGAACATAAACCCCTCTTGCGTTCCCAACATTTATTAATATATCACAAACTGCATTTAGCGTTTCGCCTGAACGGTAAAGGTCGTCAAAAACGAGAACATCTTTTCCACTTAGGGCATTCCTTTGTACCGAAAATGCGTTTTTTAAGGTCTCTTTTCGTTCTTCAGGGTCTTCAATTTCTTTTAGTTGTGAAGTCGATTTTAATTTTACTAAAATTCTAAAGTCAACTGGCAAATTGCAATGTAAACCTATAGCTTTTGCCAGGTCATATACAGGTTGAAATTCTCTGGTTGTGTCCGACGGCGGAATAGGTATTATAAAATCAAGTTCCCACTTTGCCTTATACTTATTCAAGAAATCTCCTGCACATGTTGCTATAGCTCCAACATGATGCCTTTCCTTCCAATATTTTAACTTATAAAGTTCTTCTGCAATGGGAGGTCGCTTTGTATCCCATTTAATTTTGCCGTTGCTGTCGGTAATATTGTTTCCTTCAGCATCTTTCATTGGAAAACTGGATGAAGTATGCAAGTCTAAGGCATATCCTTCTTTCCAATGTCCGTTTAGTTTTTGGGGATTTATCTCCATAATTTATCAGGGCGTTGCTTTTAAAATGGCAGCTTACGTTGAAGCATTGGCGATGTGGTAGTATTCTTTGTTCCGTCCGGTGCCGCTGCTGACTAAAGATACAAAAGCCCATTGTTTATTCTGTTGCTCAGCATTATTCTTCAGCCGGAACCGAAGCTGATTAGCGAACAAAAAGGAGAATATATTCGTCGCCCCACCATATTGCCATCTGTTAGCGGTTAGGCCGTTTCCGTGTCGTTTGTGTTACGCTTCAATATTTCTGTATCAAATGGTTTGTCTGTCCCCACTATTGGTTTAATAATGTATTGTCTAATACCTTGTTCCTTTTGGCGTTCTTGCTTTTCGTATGCAGAATATGGATTAACAAACATAAATGGTTCTTTGATTACAGTCCACACTCTCGAATTGTCAAAAGAAGAAATTATTTCGTTTTCAGTCAGTATAGAATTTTCTGTTCTTAGAAACGCAAGCATTCCAATATTTGTCAAATTAAATGCACCTAAAACTTCAATGTTATTTCCGAGTTGTCTTGGTAAAACGTCTGAAATGCTACGTTCTAATGTTTCTTCAATATACGAACCTCCAAATCGAAGTAAAATGTCAAGTGAGGAAATTTCTTCAAATGGCTCGTCCGTTCCTTGTTTCCAAGTTGTCAAACGATATGGTGTGTTTTTGTAGTACAAATAAAATTTCAGTTTACTAAGTTCACGAACCTCTTTTGCTAACTGAAATGGAATTTCTTCATCCAATATTTGTCTGTCCTGTCTTTGAATAATTTCGTTTAAGTTGTCGTAATGAGATTTGAATTTTGTCCAACTGTCTTTTAAAAGAACAGATTTTAAGTTATCTGTTTCACTTCTAAATGCTGATGTCAGTTCCCAAAATTTCATAGTCGTTTTTGATGTAGTGTCGGCATAACCGCCAACGTGTGTATTCTCGAATATACGAACTAAACATTTTGTTATACCAAAAAAATGTCGCTCTGAATACCAGCTTATCCGATTAATTTTTTCAAAATTTCCCGATTACTCCCGGAGTCTCGATAATACAACCACCCTGCTACAGAAAATCTTTAATGTCTTCAATCGGGCTCAGGATACTTACGATGTCTTTATTAGGTAGAGACAAAAAACAACTCAGCTAATTTTTACCGGCAGTTAAGGCACAATAATATTTGGATCGATTATTCACTAACTTTAAGACAACCAAAAACTGTCTTCGGTGAGATATCATGAAAGTAAAAGGAAGGTCCATATCCTCCTTCATCCTGAATTAGGTGATACAAAATGGGATAAGATTCTCAATGGTTTTATTATCACTCTTATCATTCTGAATATAACAGCTGTCATGCTGGAAACTGTTCCGTCTATTCACGATCCCCATGCAAAGTTCTTCCATGTCTTTGACGTGGTATCTGTGATTATTTTCACCATTGAATATGTGCTCCGGGTGTGGAGTAGTAATCATGACCCACGATACTCACACAGTTTGCATGGGCGTATCCGGTATATGCTTTCAACCGATGCCCTGATTGACCTGCTGGCTATTCTTCCCTTTTATGTACATATTTTTATCGGGTTCGATCTGCGGGTACTGCGTATTTTCCGTTTACTTCGTTTTCTGAGGCTGTTTAGATTAACGGCTTATATGAAATCGGCCCAGATGGTGAAGAATGTTTTTAAAACCAGGGCCAATGAATTAAAATTAAGCCTGGTGCTGATTTTATTTTTTATCATCATGGCATCCTGCCTGCTTTATTTTGCAGAACACCTGGCACAACCCAAAGTATTTTCAAGTATTCCGGCTACTATCTGGTGGGCTGTTGTCACCGCTACCTCGGTTGGTTATGGTGACATGGTGCCAATAACTCCGTTGGGAAAAATCCTGAGTGGCCTTGTTTCGTTATCCGGTTTAGCCGTCTTTGCTCTGCCGGCGGGTATCATTACAGCCGGTTTTCTCGAAGAGATCAGGAAAATGAAATCACCAAAAAAGCATGTTTGCCCGCATTGCGGCGGGCCGTTGGATCATACCGGGCATGCAGGGGAGTAAATGCACCCTGTTTTATTGCTTTCTAATCTGCAGCAGTTCCTCAGGAGTAATAAAAGTGATGAGATGTGAGGGAACATTCATTTCTTCCAGGCTGATTACAACCGGGGGCTCCCATAAGGTGCCGGCGCAGTTGCCAGCGTTCCAGCCCATGTTCATATAACCTGTTTTATCAGTCCAGTTAATTTTATTTCCTTTTACATTAATATCGGAACAGGCAATACCAGTTTGTGCCCAAACATATAAAGGGTTATTGGTAAATGGTTGTTGCCGGCCATATATCTTGTTATTGAGAATAGTGATATTGCTGCCACCTGCTATCGCTATGCCGTATTGACCGGGATCTACTAATGTATTATTTTCCACAATGAAATAACTTCCTCCCAGGTCGCCTGTCATGATACCGCCGCCGGAGATCGACGGACCACCGCCCCTGAAAATATTATTGCGTACCATAATCGGGCTTGCGGCAGTTCCATTACTCATGTATAACGATATCAGATCTTCCGGATTACTTTCATTCAGGAAATTCTCACCCCTGTTGTTTTCAATGATATTGCCTTCACCGGCCACCTGGTTGAACTGCACAAACTGTCCCCGGCTTCCGTCTTCTCTTTTGCGCACATTTACAAACTGATTGTTGACAACCTTTATCACCTGCGACTGCATTACATACACTCCTGACTGTGCATCGTTGAATAAGCAATTTTCAATGGTAATATTCGATGAACTCTCCACGTTGATCGCTTCCAGCGCTGACTTATTGAAAAAACAATTGCGTACAGTAATGTTGGAACTCTTCTTTATATAGATGGACATACGACCACTATGTTCAAATTGTAAATTTTCAATTACCACATTTGATTGCTGATAAATAAATTTCGGACCTGCTTTGGGTAATGCCAGGTAATTGATTGTTGTTGGGGCTGGAGTAGGGGCCGGGTTATTGGGTGTAGGGCTATTCGGTGTGGGACTTATTGGGTTTCGCCTTTTGTATTCCAAAGATTTACCACAGGATACTAAGAATAAAGCAAGCGAGACAAATGTTACAAGGGTTTGCAACCGAAAGAACTTCAGGTGTAAAAACATAAACAGAAAGTTTTGAATTTTTATAAGATTAACACTAATCAGCAGAGGAGTACAGACGGATAACTTCTTTCAGGGGGTAGAATCGACAAAGTTTTAAAGTAACGAAAAATATTAATTGCGATAAAAAAAGGTGAATAAGTTTTTCCGTTCCTTGATTTTGTCTGGAAAATAATTGTAATATGATCGGACTCGGTTGGATTACCTGCCTATTTTTTAACCAGGAGAGTAGTTCCCTAAAAGCTCTTTCAGTAAAAAGATCTCAGCTATCTTTTGAGAAGAAAAATAGCAACCTTAATACGTCTTTACTTAAAAATAAGTGTAGGTTTTTATCACGACGCTTCCGTCGCTGCCAACTGCTTTCTTCATGCTAATTCTATCCCTGCTGTCGAAAGTATATATATAAGTTGCATCGCCAACAACATAACCGTTTGCTGAAGTCAAAAAGGGCACGGAAGAAATAGTTACAACTGGTTAAACTGAAATTATTTTACTTAGGAATTTGTCAATGCTGCGATGCTCTTTCACGTATTCTTTTATGGCATCAATAATGTTGCAGAAAGGAGCCCGGATCTGGGAAAAGTCGGCACTTAATTTTTCTTCCCGGTAGATATACGTCCGGATGGCACATTTGATAGAATCGACGGTAATGATAAAATAATGCTGGCGTTCTAAACCATCGTCATTGATATAGGTTACTCCTTCAATAGGAATGAAGATTTCGAAGCCACCATTAAATTTGGTGCCTTCCATTGTTGTGCCGGGCAATTTATATTGTAAGCCTTCCACCAGGTCTTCTAATGTGAGATCCATCGCTTTTGGATAGCGGGTGAGCCAGCAAATGAGGTGCTTGTTGAGGTACATGATTAAGATAACTTTTCGGTTCGTGTTCTTTGTCCAATAAATATTTGAAAAAAATCGGGTAGTTCCAATAAAAAGTAAATAAAATAGCGGTTTTCAAACAAAAAATTATCATCAATCAATGTTATGGCTTTCTCCGGGAACACGATAGGGAAAAATCTATTATATGTGACGGGCTCAGTAGTTAGTTGATGAATGTAGAGAAAGCTCTAATAAGTCTCCGTTTTTAACTGCTGAAACAACAGATTTAATGCGGTTGGTCCTTTCTTTTTCAAGTTAATATCAACAATTCCATCTTTATAGAAAATGGTGTAACCTATACGCATGTGGAGACCTATGGGCATTAGGATCTCTAACCAACCCGGGGAATAGGTTTAGTTGGTGCCGGCGATTTGGTCCTGCCGGTGATAGCCTAAGTATTTTTATTTATTTTTAATACCGTTATGGATGCCACCCGCCAATTAGCTGCCATTATGTTTACCGACATCGAAGGGTATACTGCACTCATGCAAAAAGATGAGCAGGCGGCTATTGAACGTCGCAACCATCACCGCGAAGTGTTTGAAAAAACAATGGCCGGTTATAGCGGTAAGATCATCCAGTATTATGGCGACGGCACCCTCAGCATTTTTAGCAGTGCCATCCATGCGGTTCAGGCAGCCGTATCAATGCAACAGGTTTTTTGCAAACCTCCGCAGGTGCCACTGCGTATCGGTATCCATATCGGTGATATTACCATTGATGATAGCGGCGTGTATGGAGACGGGGTAAACCTTGCTTCCAGGATAGAATCACTTGGAGTAGCAGGTTCCGTTTTTATCTCCGACAAAGTATTTGATGAAATAAAAAACCAGTCCGGTATCCGTACCGTTTCGATGGGCCTATTTAGCCTGAAAAATGTGTCGAGAACGGTAGAAGTTTTTGCCATTGCCAACGAAGGAATCGCAGTGCCGAAGCCAGCTGATCTCGAGGGCAAGACAGCCGGTACAAAAAACAAACTGGCCGTGTTGCCTTTTGTGAACATGAGTAATGATGCCGACAATGAATACTTCAGTGATGGCATTACAGAAGAATTGATTAATGTACTTTCTAAAATTGATGGTATACAATTAACTTGCCGTACGTCCTGCTTTAGTTTTAAAGGAAAGAACCAGGATGTGCGGGAAATAGGCAAGACCCTTAACGTTAGCAAAGTGCTGGAAGGAAGTGTACGTAAAGCAGGCAGCAGGGTTCGTATCACGGCGGAACTGGTGAACACCTCGGATGGTTACCAGCTATGGTCTGAAACATTTGACAGGCATCTCGACGATATTTTCGAATTGCAGGACGAAATTGCCGGCATCATTTGTAACCGGATGCGGGAACAAATGATGGGCAAGCCGGTGGAAACAACAGAGCCTTCTACCAATATCGAAGCGTACCAGCTTTACCTGAAAGGTTTATTTTTCTTCAACAAAGCAACGCCTGCTGATTATTATAAGGCCATACAATTTTTTGACCAGGCTGTTTCATTGGACAGTTCTTTTGCGAATGCCCATGCAATGATAGCCACCTCTTATACAGCACTGGCCTCTATCGGTCATGTGAACCCAGCGATGGTGATTGATAAAGTAAGGGCAGCCTCACGCAATGCCATTCAGTATAACAGCCAGTTACCGCAATCGTTCCTGAGCATGGCCATGCTGCAATTGTATTTTGAGTTTAACTTCGATGATGCTTATTCCAATATCCGGAAGGCTTTCCAGATTGCACCCAATTCTTCCGATGTGCATTATGTGGCTTCACATTATTATGCCATTATCAACGACAAGCAGCTCATGGTAGAGCAAGCCAGGCTGGCACTACAGGCTGATCCTTTATCATTGATGAAAAACAACCAGCTTGGCGAAGTGTTGCTGTATGCACGCCGGTTTGACGAGGCCGGGGAGCAACTGATGAAGACGAGTGAAATGGATCCTGCCTGGCGTACACCTTTGGAGAAACTGGCTTTGGTGTACCAGGCTAAAGGAGACTTTGAAAAATCTCTTGACTATTGGGACCAGATTCGCCGGGCAGTCAATCAACCGGGTAAGGGCGTTACCGGGTACATCATCGCTCTTAGCCTTCTTGGCAGAAAAGAAGAAGCTTATCCTTACCTGGAGCAATTGCATCGCCGCGCCGAAGCAGATTCGAAAATATCCCTGGATAGCGACCTGGCTACGAGCTATGCGGCGCTTGGCGATCTGGATAAAGCATTTTACTATCTCAATGCCTGTTATGAAAAGCGGCTCGGCAGTATTGTGTATGCTCTTCGCTACCCGCTAAACCAACTATTCCAGCCAGACGAACGCTATTGGCAAATGCTCGACAAGATCGGGTTAAGAAAATATTATGAGAAAGAACGGATTGCTTAGCTGGTTGCCTGTTCTCCCAGTTCTGAAGAAAGCGCCTTTAGTTCATTCAGCTCTTTCAGATCATTTTCAAAAGCCTCTTTTTTCCTGTTTTTAAACGCTCCGAATTTAAAAGCCAGGAAATAAATAAGAAAGATTATACCGATCATCAATGCCGTTTCTCCCAATGCCGGCCATAGCTCCTTATGCTCCAATTTTTTTGGTAAAAAAGAGAATACAGTTGAAATGCCCGCCAGTAACATAATGATGCCAAATGCGGTTTGTATTTTTTTGTTTTTCTCATACTCTTCAATGGTTCTCTTTAGGAAAGTTCCAAGGTCGGCTTTGTTTATATCGACTGTAAAGTTTCGAAGGCTGTTGACCAGCGAGATGATGGCCAGGATCACACCCACTGCCAATACACCATAAGGTATGTATTGCCATGTATGAGTGAAATCAAAAGGATTGCCGGCAAAAACTCCGCCCAGGAATACAAGTATGAAAGTCATCCATATCATATAGAGCCAGTTTTCCCGCCTGATTCCCGATACCCTTGACCGGGATCTTTCTTTCAGCATACTCAGGATAAGGCGATCATTCAGCCGTTGCGAAAACAAAAGATTTTGATTGTATTGCTGCCATGCGCCTTTTAATTCTTCAATGGTCATATTAATTTGTTTTAATGGTTTTATTTAATTTATTTTTTATTCGATTGAGCCGGACACCCACATTGCTGGTGGAAATACCGATGATCTCACTAATCTCATCATAACTCTTTTCATCGAGGTACAACAGGATGATGGCTTTTTCTATTTCCGATAACCTGTCGATGGCCTGATGCAACAACATCCTGCTTTCATTTTCATCAGTTGCAATTGAAAGATCCGGTATCTCCAATTCTTCCAGGTCAAGGGGCTTTTTGTGCAGGCTTCGGTTTTCCTTACGGAGATTGGAGATAGCAGTATTGAGTGCCACCTTATAGATCCAGGTACTATTGGCGGACTCATGTCTGAAGCCGGCATACGATTTCCAAAGTTGTAACACTACTTCCTGGAACAGGTCCTTGCAACTCTCGGGATCACGGCAGTATAAATTGCATACTTTAAATATTAATGCCCTGTAATCGTTGACCAGTTCAATGAATTTGTTTTCCATCCGGGTTTGTGGCTTTATACATTAGTCGCCTGCGCAATGAATTTCTTACAGTTTCAGGGGATTTTATTAATTATCGGGAAATTAAATGCAGGCTAACAATTTGATAGCGGTGAAACGGTCAGGCAAGAAAGTTCAACTGCTGCAAAAGGGCGGCTATTTACGGCCATTTTTTTAACTTAGTATAAGCAATTAAGCCGGTGTTATGCTAAACTTCTACGACCATGTAAGAGCCCACCCGGAACAGCTTAAGCAATTTTCCTGTAAAGATTTATTATTTCTGATCAATGAATGTCCTCCTGAGTTTACAAAAGGGGAGGAGTGGGCGGAGCATAATGTTTTTATTTATGTGATGACCGGGCGACACAACCTGTACAGTCGTGAACATGAGTGGCATTTAAAAGCCGGTTCCACTATGTTCGTAAAGAAAGGAGGACTGGGAATAGAAAGAGTAGACGATGATAGTTTTTGTGCATTGATGTTTTATGTTCCCGACAAATACATTTGTTCCTTTGTCAGAGAAAATATAGCCCTCTTTCCTCCTGTCGACCTGGCACTGCTTTCAGCACAGAAGGTGCTGCCAGTGCATACGACAGAGGTCATGGAAGCATTTTATCAATCGGTGCTTGCCTATTTTTCATCGACCACGCAACCTCCCGAAAACCTGGTGGAATTAAAATTCAAAGAGCTATTGCTTCATATTATCACCAATAAGGAAAACAGGGAACTAGCAGCTTATTTCTACCGGCTGGCAATGACCGGTATGGACGATCTGCAGGAGATTATGGAAACTAATTGTCTTTATAATCTGCGGTTACAGGAATATGCACGGCTTTGTCACCGGAGTTTATCTACATTTAAAAGGGATTTCCAGGCGAGGTTTGGCCATTCACCCGGACGTTGGCTGCTGGAGAAAAGACTGGGTGCTGCGGCAAAACTTTTAAGACAATCTGGTATGCAGGTGATGGACGTGGCACAGGAAAGCGGATTTAAAAACATCGCCCATTTTGACAAAGTATTCAAGAAACAATTCGGTCAATCTCCATTGCAATACAGGAAACAATTTTTTGCCAACAGTATCTCTCTATCCTGACCCGGAATATTGAACTCTACGGTAAAATTTTTGAACTGCAAAGCGTATCCATTTCCGTGTATTGAAAATAGCTTTGTGTAACCATCATTCTCCCTTTTCATTTGACGAAGTTCTTCTTGCGGCTATTTTTTAAATAACAAAAACCTTAAGCCATGTATACCCCTTGTCGATTCGTTTTTATGATAGCAAAACCGGTTTTAAGCATTTTATTTTCCGGAGTCTTTTTTTATGCCTTTTCACAATCTTCCAGGAATGTTTCTCATTGGAAAACCTGGGTGCTCAAAGACATAAACCAGGTGAGTGTTGCCGCTCCGCCGGATAAAACGCAAACACAAAAAGAGCTGGCAGAAATAAAGGATAAAATGACAAAGCAGGATGAGAAGGTATTGGGCCGGATACAGTACTGGGATGCAGGTGCTCCGTCGTACCGTTGGAATGAAATAGCTTGTCAACTCATCACTTTTGAAAATTTTAATGCTTTTACCCGTGAGCCTGCTGCCTGGATGAATATGGCCATTTACGATGCTACTGTTGCAGCCTGGAAAGCAAAATACAATTACCAGCGAAAACGTCCGGGTGAAACCAGCCCTTCGTTAAAACCGGTAATTGCAGCTCCAGCCACGCCTTCATATCCATGCGAACATTCCGTGACAGCAGCCGCGGCCGCATATGTACTTGCTTATTTTTTTCCTGAGAAAGCTGATTCAATATTGAAACTGGCGAATGAAGCGGCGCAGTCAAGAGTTTACGCAGGGGTACAGTTTCCCAGCGATGTGTCGGCCGGATGGAAACTTGGCGAACAAGTGGCGGCTATTGTGATTGAAGAAGCCAAAAAAGATGGATCGGATAAAGTATGGAATGGCACTATGCCCAGCGATCCGGGGCTATGGCGTGGACCTCATCCTGTTGGTATCAATGTGGCAGGCTTCAAACCTCTTGTACTGAAATCTCCTGACCAGTTCAGGCCGCCGGCACCGCCGGATTTTGCAAAGGACATGCGTGCACTTAAAGAGTTTAAAAGAAATTTTAAAACAGATGAGCAGGCCCTTCGCTGGCATGCCCTCAGCGGGCTGGATTTTTGGACGGATCTTGCCAGCAAAAAAATATTTGAGTACCGGCTCGACAGAAATACACCGGAATGTGCCCGGCTATATACGTTGCTTCATGTAGCATTTCATGAAGCAGCCATCGTCATTATGGATGCCAAATATGCCTATTGGGGAATACGGCCTTTTCAATACGACACCACTTATACGCCATTAGTTGAAACACCGCCTTTTCCCGGTTATCCTTCCGGTCACGCCACAGCCTCGGCTACGGCGGCCGGTATACTTTCATCTTTTTTCCCGGCCGATGCTGCCTTCTTCAGAGCCAGGGCACAGGAGTGTGCGGACTCAAGATTTTATGCAGGCATTCATTTTCAGACGGACAACGAAACCGGACTGAAGGTTGGCGCCAGTTTGGCTCAATACATTATGGACACAAAAGGGAAAAAAGAGTATGCGGCAAAATGATTTGCCGCATTTCCAGGTTTGTGTTGCTAAAAAAAAGTAGGTTAAAACATGGTGGTAGCGGTCCTCCTTTAATTAGCCCGCAGTAACCCGATCGATAACTGGTTGGCGCCAGTGCCGCCTTCCAGTCCTTTTAAATAAAAAGTATAGGCATTGCCCGGCTGCAAGTCTACATACGTGAGGCTGGCAATCACTGTTTCGGTGCCGGCCAGCTTGACCTGTATGTCATGGGTTGTGGAAGTAGTGGCTGAAAATTTATTCAATACGTCATAGCCGGTGTTATCGGCCAGCATACGATTGCTCTGCACTTTTACATTATCGATATAGATATCCACAGCATCTGTGTTGGGACTGGTATGAAAGAAACGATAATACGCTTTATCGTTTGTCAACGTCGAAAAATCATCCCTGATGCGGGTGGCGCTTGCCGCGCCGCCTGCCTGCTGGTTATAAATCAGCAACGTATAATAATTGAGCGAATCATATTGCGCCGGTGATATAGATGCAACGATGCTATCCGAGGCCGCTTTTTTAAATATTACCGCAAAAGCGCCTTTCTCTACGGCATTATAACCCGTGGTGACAGTTCCCGGAGCAAAGGCAGCATTGGACACTTTGGTATCATTAAAAAAAACATCAAGGGAAGGTGCCGTGGGTGCAAGATGCATAATTGAAACATAGGCCGTAGCAGGCTGCTGGGTGATGTTGTCAGGAGATTTTAAACATCCGGTCAATACAAGAACTGCTGCGATCATTGTACAACTCCATCCTAAGATATTGGGTTTCATTTTTTGTGACATTATCGTTATTGTTTATAAAATAAGGTACATCTTAAAAACAGGCGAATGACCTGCTGCGTAAAGCGGGTCAAAAATACTGTTCTTTTGTGTATTGATTATTCGCAACCCGAATGACAGCCGCTTGCCAGGTTTCGTTGCATGACCCAGCTGTTGGCAATACTGGATTTGTCAGAAGTGAATTACACAATTCGGAAGCAATCCTTTTATTCTTTGTTTTTCCGATCGAAGATACAAAAGCTGAGAGCATATTCTATAGCTCACCTGTGTTCCGTCAGCTTGATATGCAGCTGATAGTAGCACTAAGGTGAGGATTTATTCGCCACTCCCCGCTGACGCAAAACCTCGCTGTTTCCGCAGCACTATTGTTCAATATGAAGTTGAATTATTTGGCCTTTCTTTCTCCACCGAGTTACATCAGTCCAAAGTTCAGAACCTTTTGAAATGAGTTGTTTGTTAAAGCTTAGTTGGGCTACTTCCCCTTTGTCTTTGGTAGTGGTACTTCTCATTTCTAAAATGGTTAGTTAAATTTTTGACTAGTAGTGTCGATGGCCTGAACGAGTGCGGTAATTTCGTAACCGCGTTGTTTTCCAAGCATATCTTTAATTATGCCATTTGATTCGAAGCGATTTGCAACAACAGTGTCACCGGTATTAAAATTATCGGTTGGTTTTGGAGGGTTAGCTTTTAGTCGTTTGATTAAAGCAAAATATTCAGTTATTTGTCCCTCGAAGTCGATAGGTTGGTTGTTTAATTTTCTGTGATAAGATGTAAAGATAAAATAGGTCATGTCCTCCGGATGATAGACACTATAACTGTTGAAATATTTGGAAAGCTCAGAGCCTGTCCAAAGGTTCCAGTTGTTACGAATTGACACTCCTTGCATCATGTTAAATTCCGATACCGCTTTTGCTTCGTCTTTGCTTGCAAAGTATATTTTGGCGGAGTCAGAATAAATTATATCAAGCCTGTTTATACATTCTTCAATATTTAAAGGAATATTTTTCCAGGCCTCCTTAATTTCCCTTTTTGTTTGAGTTTGTCCAACAACATTTAAGAAAGTAACTGTCAGGCCAAATAGGATAGATAAATATTTTTGCATGGGCGAAAAGTGTTGCAGCCAACACGTTAATTTATACTATAAGATTTGCTATTCAAAATTTCACCGTCAGCAAATAAGGGTTGTTAAAACAAATCAACTACTCCTCCTCATCCATCTCCAATAACAAATTAGCTACCAGCGCCGTCCATCCCGTTTGATGCGACGCTCCCAAACCCTGGCCGGTATCACCATGAAAAAATTCATAGAACAGGTGATGTTCTTTGAAATGATCATCTGTCCAATGGGAATGATGAGGTGCATGATATTGAAATTGTCCTTTGTCATTCTGTTCAAAAATTTTCAAGAGCCTTTTGGTCAGTTGATTGGCAATTTGTTTCAGCGTAAGCTTATTGCCTGACCGGGCCGGAAATTCAAAGGTGTAAGCATCGCCATAATAGGTATAATATTTTCGGATGGCATGAATGATCAAATAATTCAACGGAAACCAAATGGGGCCGCGCCAATTCGAATTGCCGCCAAACATGGCGCTGGAACTTTCGCCGGGTTCATACTGGATCACATAGTTGCTGCCCTGGTAGCCGAACTCATAGGGTTTATCCTGGTAGCATTTTGACAAGGATCGGATTCCATAGTCTGATAAAAACTCCGCTTCATCCAACAGGCGTTTCAACAGGTGCTCGAGCCTGTCACCGATCATAATGGCAAAGAGATAATTGTCATCCTTATTCTTTTTTTCAATATCGGAAATGATGCGGGTCAGATCTGGCCGGGTAAGCCTGATCACCTCCAACCGGGTATTAAACTCCCGCAGGTTATCAAAAATGCTTTTGTGCATGATCTCTACGGCCAGCAAAGGAATAATGCCTATCAGCGAACGGATGCGCAATCGCTGGCTTGTTCCATTTTCAAACTGAATGGCGTCGTAATAAAAAGCATCCTGGTCATCCCATAGCGAAATATCCTTTTTGCCGATATGATGCATGGCCCAGCCGATATTCAGAAAATGCCGGAAAAATTTTGCCGCCGATTCTTCGTAGGCCTTATTATGCTGTGCCAACTCCAGCGAGATGCGCAACATATTGATGGCATACATCGCCATCCAGCTGGTAGCATCCGCTTGCTGCAATTTTCGGATGCCGGGTGGCATATGATTGCGGTCGAATACACCGATATTATCCAGGCCAAGGAAACCACCTTCAAATATATCGGTACCGCTGGCATCTTTCCGGTTTACCCACCAGGTAAAGTTCATCAACAGTTTTTGAAAAGCTCTTTCCAAAAAGTCCCAGTCGGGAGTGCCTGTTTTTTTCTTATCCGCTTCAAACACATACCACACACTCCAGGCATGTACGGGTGGATTAACATCACTGAAATTCCATTCGTAAGCAGGAATCTGTCCATTCGGATGCATATAATATTCCCGCAGCACGAGCAACAATTGTTGCTTCGCAAAAAATGGATCTACATGGATAAAGGTGGCTGCATGAAAGGCAAGATCCCAGGCGGCAAACCAGGGATACTCCCATTTATCGGGCATCGCAATGATATTGCGGCAGGTGAGATGTTGCCAGTCAAAATTTCGTTTCTGATGCCGGAAAGGTGGCTTCTCATGGGGTTCGCCAAACAGCCATTTAAACACGTCGAGGTAATAAAATTGTTTTGTCCATAGTAAGCCGCCGACGGAACTGCGCAATAATGAGCGATGCTGGCCCGATAATTTTTTGGGTGTTAATTTTTCGTAATAATGATTGGTTTCGATCAATCGTTTTGCAACGATTGTATCGAAATCAACCCAGGGGGCATCCAGTTCTGTTTTGCTCAGGCGAAGTTTATAGACTGCCTTTCCGCCTGCTGCTATTTCTTGCTTTAACCAAATAGCGGCTTTGGTGCCTTCTTTTTTAGGATTGATGGTATCCTCGCCGTTAACCACGTAGTTGTTGATTCCGTCTTTCACATAGGCCGCCTCATTGGGCCGGTGATACATTCGTTCGTTGTTGGTTTCGTTATCACAAAATAATTGTTCACCACCCTGGTGGTAAAAGAAAAAATTGCCGCTACGGCTTGATGTGCTTTGCAGGCAGTTGGTTGAAACCGATACAATTTTTGGTTTACTGAACCGGCCGTTATGATTCCAGAAATTACGAAACCAAAGATGGGGGAGCACATGAATGACAGCCGGTTCCGGTCCGCGGTTATACACCGTAATCTTCAGGAGTATATCATTGATATCATTCTTTGCATATTCGATGTAGCAATCAAAATAACGATGTTCGTTAAAGATGCCGGTGTCGAGCAATTCGTGTTCGGGACTATGGCGGCCTTTCTTGTTTTGCTGTAATAGTTCGAGATAAGGATAGGCTTTGTGCGGGTACTTGTACAAAAATTTGCAATACGAATGCGTAGGCGAAGAATCCAAATGGAAATACAATTCCTTGACATCTTCACCGTGATTGCCTTCATTATTGGTGAGTCCAAAAAGCCGTTCTTTTAAAATGGTATCATTTCCATTCCAGAAAGCAGGAGCCAGGCATAGCACTTGATCGCTGTCGCAAAAGCCGGCAATGGCTTCCTCGCCCCAGCGGTAAGCATAGCTGCGTGCCAGATCGTGGTTCACGAAACCCCATGCATTTCCTTCTGGGCTATAATCTTCCCGGACGGTACCCCACTGTCGTTCGGACAGGTAAGGCCCCCAGCGTTTCCAGTTTTTATTATTGTCGGATTGGGAGAGGCGCACATCTTCCATGCTATATACTATTGAGCCTTTAAATCATTTAATATATGGCGTGCGCAATCGTTACGATAAATATATTGATATTCAAACAGTATAAAAAGTATAAAATTTGGTGTTCTATGTATTTGATTAGTAATTGTGTCGTGGAGCAGCCTTACGACCGGACAGTACTTGCAATCCAATACAGAAATCCGGATAGAATTATAATTAAGATGCCAAAGGTTACAACAATTGAAATCCCCGTCTTTTGGTCCTGTTGTGACTTTCTTAAGTATCACAGTTGACTATTATGAATATGAAGACATGGCACATGCATGGATATTTTTAAATTTTCCTGAATCCAAAAAAGCAAAGCCACAAATCTTTGATCTCGTTCAGCAAGATGTATAAAAGCGGCATTGCTGTACCTGCTACGTTAGAACCACAGTAATGCCGCCTTAATGAGAATGACTGACCGGGATGTTATTTTATCGGAACAGCATCACAGACGGAGAATTCAATAACCGTTCATCCGGGCTTTTGTTGGGCAAAGATTAGCGCCAGTAAAATAATGAGTGAGAAAATTGTTCCGACCGGCAAATACCAAAGTGTGAGAATACTCAGCACAATTCCAAACGGATGTGTCCAACTTTGATTGGTCCATAAGCTGTAAAGCCAAGTCAGCCAAAGTAATCCAAACACTATAAATAGCGGACCCAGCTTAAAAACGTCAATGTTAAGTTTGTAAAAAAGATTTGCCCAGGGGCCGGGTTTTTCAGGCCCGATATATTTACCCTTAAGCAGTACAAATATTCCATCAAGCAGCATGTATGCGCCATTCAGAAGACCGAGTATTGAAATTACTATTTTCATTTTCTATACTTATGGGAATACCAATATAAGCAGAAAAGCGATTCGATCGCTACGACAAGCCCCCACTTGCACAAAACCCGATGGCAGCGATAATTATTTTTTTCGCCCGACAAATCTTATTACCGAACCTTTCCCGTTATGAAACAGTCCTTCACTCAACTCAATTTCTTTCTCTGCTAATTCTATGATTTCATAGTTGGCAAAGTCCGACTTTAATTCGTCAATGGAGAATAACATTGCTATCTCTTTTGGTCCGCCAACCTTTTCGTTTTTAGAGACGTAGTCGATATGCCTTTTACTAAACGCTTCAAAAATAACTATGCCGTTCTTACGCAAATATTTGTCAAGCATCCGGTGGTATAGTGATTTACTGTGTGCCGGAAAATGTGCATAGATGAGTGCAATAGCGTCAAATTGTCCGGCGCTATAATTCAATGCTGGTAATTCGCCAACCTGGTAGTCAATCGTCACTTTGTTAGTTGCTGCAAGCCGATCGGCTTTCTTTTTACCTTCAGCGCTGATATCAAACGCTGAAACAGTCCAGCCCAATTTGGCTGCAAACACTGCATTACGTCCTTCTCCTTCTGCTGGGAAAAGTATTGTCCCAATTGCTAACTTCTCCAATTGCTCTTTTAAATAGTTGTTGGGTTGTTCGCCATACGCAAATTCGTCTTTACGATATCGCTCATCCCATCGTTCGATCCAGGGTTCATTCATGTTTTGCTGATTTATAGGCTTTATTAAATTATCGCTAGCATCCCAGATTATCTTTTTTCTTTCGTTGATGAAAGCAAACGGACAATTGAATCTAAAAAAGGCACACCCACAAACACTATCCAGGGAACTAATGACAGTGTCAGCAACAAGGTCCGTTGATACAAGGGCAGGACGGATAATGCTTCACCAAATACATAAAGAAACAGCGTAATGGATGGATAGATGGCTACCCAGATTTTTAACGATGCGATTAATCTTGCTTTTGTTTTCATCTGTTTATTTTTTATTGTTTTTGGCTAGTACTTGTCCCGAACTGGCTTCGGGATGGAACCTCGCAAATAATCATTCCCCTGTGGGAGAAAAAAATTATCATGCTCTGTTTCATGTTAGTTGCTTTTTTTGAACAATTGTTTTATTTGTTCGCAAAAATATCCGGAGAAGAAAGTAGTCCGATAGGACAAAAATGTAGTTGTATTGGATTTATCTAAAGTTATGCCTGAACGACTCGGGTGAATATCCCGTTTGCTTTTTGAAAAACCGGATAAAATAAGAAACATCTTCGTAACCCAGGTGATCGGCTATTTGGTTTACCTGGTTAGTTGTTGCAAGAAGATATCTTTTGGCCTCCAGGATGATATGTTCATCGATAAGTGCTGAACAGGTTTTGCCGAGTGTTGCTTTGGTAATAGCATTCAGCTGGTAAGGGGTAAGATTCAGCCTGGCAGCATATTGTGACACTTGTTTGTAATCGGCAATATGCGTCTCCAGCAGTGCTAACAATTCATCCAGGCGTTCCTGCGTGTAAGGATTAACATTATTTGGGGGGCCTTTATGATGTTGGCGAACCAGTTCGATAAATAAAATATCCAGGTTCGCTTTAATGACCTGCTGGTAGCTTTCCTGTTTGCCGGAATACTCCCGGAATATAGAAGTTAATGCAGCAAGTATCTTCCTGAGGCTATCGTCATCCGGCTGATAAAAGTTTCTGTTACCAGCCCTGCGTAATAGCTGCAGTGATGACTTATCATGCGGAGAATAGAAATCCGGCTTAAATTCCACGAGGTAGCCCGTAGTTCCTGCTTGCAGGGTGAGCTGATGTACCTGGCCGGGACGCATCAGGAAAACAGCATTGTCACAAACTTTGTACGGTGTAAAGTCAATCTCGTGACTACCTGTTCCTTTTTTTAGGACAAGCAGGAAAAAAAAGTCATGCCTGTGAAGCTCCTGCACCATGTCTTTTCCGCCAAGCAGATCCCCCAGATCCCGGATGCTAAAGCTGCCGGAAAAAACCGGCTCTTTTTGGGTTGCCTTTATGGACCTGATGGGGATTGTTTTCATTTTGATTTAATTATCGCTGTTTTAATAGAAGGAAAATTCCATGATCTTCTATAGGAGTAATTTTTGTCAGACCGTTTTGTTTCATATTCGATCTTATAATCTATAGATAATCCTGCCTGATTGGTGTAAAGACATCAACAACCTGACCCGCTTCGATGATTTCAATAGAATGTTCAATATTAGCAGGAATAGAATAGGTATCTCCTTCAGACAATAAAAATTCTTCTCCCCCAAATTTCAATTTGTATTTACCCGAAATAACATAACCACTCTGTTCGTTCGGATGTTTATGAAAAGGAACTGAATCTGTTGCCTTATACATCATCTTTGTTACCATGGATTCTTTACCAATGGAAAGAACTACAAAATCAACTCCTAAAAATTGTCTCGGAGTACCGTCTTCTTTTTTTACTATGTTTCTCATCTTTTTAAGCATAAAAGTTTAAGTGTTATAATTCAAGCGCCATTTGAATATTGCAGCGTTCGTAGGGTGTCGGATGGCCAGCAATTTTTTTAAAACCTAATTTGTAATAAAGGTTAATGGCAGGCTTAAGAATAGTATTACTTTCCAGGTACAATTTTTTAGCGCCAAGCGATTTTGCCTTTTCAATGATCGCCTGTCCCAATAGCCAGCCAATATTTTTGCCTTGTACTTTGGGAGATACGGCCATTTTAGCCAGTTCATAATCATAATACGGGTCGTCCATTTTAATAAGTGCGCAAACACCAACGGGCTCTTCGTCGTATAAAGCCACCAATATTTTGCCGCCCTTGTCTAAAATATACTCTTTAGGATGGTCCAATGCTTTGTAATCAGCTTTCTCCATTTTAAAAAAAGTGGTAATCCACTCTTCATTAAGCTTTCTAAAAGCATCAGCGTAGATTGGCTTGTACGGTACAATCTTTACCTTTCTGCTTTCACGTTGTTTCTTTTGTTCCAGTACATACTGAAACAAGCTTTTGCGGTTTAATAGAAATTCCCATTCTTCGATGGCTTTCCAAAGATCATGTTGTGTATTACCTGATATAGCTTCTACTGCATTTGTTACATCCATATACTGCTCTTTGATCTTCTCTGTCAATTCCTTGCCTTTTTTTGACAGGCTTATCACATTCTTACGTCCGTCTTGCTTATCCTTTTTTTCTGTTATTAAACCTTTCTTAGACATTTCAGTAACGATTTTACTAACCGAGGGATGAGAATGCCCGATTTGCTGGGCAATCTCTGTAATCGTAAAACTTTCCTGTGAGAGAGCATGAAAAACAGGAAACCATTTCGGTTGTAAGTCTATATTGTAAAGTTTGTAAATGCCGGCAGCATCGGTTGTTATTTTATCTGTAAGCAGGCGAAGGCGGCTGCCAATTGCCATTTTCCCGAGTTGATTGAAAAACTCCATTTATAGTAACTGTTTACGTAACTGATTACGCAAATGTATATGTTTTTTTATTCCGTCGAATAAGGTTTAAATTATGGAGTAGGTATTATAATTGGCAAATCATTTCTATAAGCTTGATGTACAACGCATGATAGCTCCATTCTTTCAAAAAAGAGATATTTCAAAGAATGGTAATCCGGCAAATTCTGATGCTGTGGATTTGGAAAGAAGCACCGTGCTGGCCTTATTATACAGGGTTTTGCATGATGGTCAACGACAGCATGCTTCGTACCGTCAACTGACGGGAATGGCGATGCGATTGCTAAAGGAAGGAGAGAGTATTGCCGAAAGGGGAGAACAGCTTAGTCGTTTATATTGACCTGTATTGTTACCTATGAACAATGAAGTCTAAAGAAGAGAATCAACGGGTGTGGCCGGGAGCAGGCGGTTTTTCATTCAATTGTATTAGTTCCGCAAATTCTGGCTCGAGTGAATAGAGCAAGGCCGGTAAACGTCCCTCGGTTATTTTCCATTCGCCTGATTTATTACTGTGCATTCTAAATTTGATATCCCTTTCAGCCAGGTGAACTAAAATATGATACCAGGGATCAAAACTTGAAGAAAGTACTCTTGTGAATTCAAAGTGATAGCCCCTGAATGTTCTTGCCAAAAAATCTTTCATGGTAAAAGTTTGATTGAACGGGTCGGCAGTCATCTGCAAGGTAACCTAATTAAGCCAGTGGCCAGAAAATAGATTTATTGACCTCGTTGTTTACCGGGCCGGATTATTATCATAGTAGCGGGATCGTAACAGATAATATACATCCTTTTCCGGGAGCAGAAATAAATTGGGCAGCCCCATTGTACGATTCTACACGGTTGATAATATTGGTAAGGCCAATCCCGTTTCTTTTCTGCCTCGTGTTGAAACCAATACCATTGTCTTCAATGGACATAGCTACAGCTCCCGGATCTTTTTTTATTTGTACCACTACCTTGTTCGCCTTCGCATGTTTTTGTATGTTGCTCAGTTGCTCCTGAGCTATCCGGAAAAAAGTTTCTTTAATGGCAGGAGGCATTCCTTTATCGTCCCATTCCTTTGCCACCAGTTCAATAGTTTGTTGGTAAGTGTAGTTTGCAATCAGCCCCTGTAGCTTTTCTTTCAGGCAACTTTCTGAAAACCGGGGCATAACCATTTTGTGGGATAAAGAGCGAATCTCCCCCATGGCTTCCTGTATATTTTTAAGACTATTTGCTATAACCGGTTTGCCGGTTTTGTAGTTTTCGAGACAATGAGATAACTGCAATTTTACAGTCGCCAGTATCTGGTTAATATTGTCATGTAATTCCCTTCCCAATTCATTTCGTTCGGCCTCCCTGGCTTGTAATGTTACACGGGTTATTTCCTTTTGCTGTTCAATTTCCTTTTGCAACCTTTCTTCTTCCAGCCTGTGCCGTTCACTGATATCGGTGGAAATGGCAAAATACTTGGTGACAAACCCATTTGCGTCTTTAATAGGTTGCCCGGTAACGTTGTGTAGTCTTTTGCTGCCATCCTTTGCATAAATAAGCAGATCGCCATTATAAGATAAATTGTTTTGTATCTGCCTGCTCATGTATTTCAAAGTATGCTGATCTGTTTCAGGTCCCTGTAACAGCAGCACGGGGTTCTTACCAATAACATCTTTTGCCGGAAATCCCGTAAGACGGGTGAAGCCTTCATTTATCCATAAAACTTCACTGGAAATCTTATCAAAAATTATTATACCGTTAGTTGTTTCCTTTGCTATCAATGACAGCACTTCCATTTCCTGCATTATCTTTTTCCCCTCAGTAATATCGGTTACGATCACAAAAAACCTTGATATGGATCCTTTTTCATCTTTAATAGGTTGCCCTTCTATTTTCGCCCAAACCTTTTTGCCCTCCTTTGTATAGATCACATGTTCCGTAGTAAAAGGAAGGCCATTTATCCTGCAATATTTCATTTCTTCCAGGACTTGCATATCTGTTTCCGGACCGTTCAACATTTCCCCCGAAGTTCCACCGAGAATTTCTTCAGGCTGGTAACCAGTAAGCCGGGTAAATCCTTCGTTGATCCACAACACTTCTCCACTAAGTTGTAAGATCATCACTGCATTCAGGGTTTCCCTGGCTACCATTGACAATACTTCCATTTCCTTTGAAATTCTTTTTTGTTCCGTGATGTCTTCAAAGGAAATGACATGCGCATAAGGTTCATTATTCTGAGAATTCCTGACGCAGGATACACTCACTCTCAGCCATTGTATGTGATCAGTTTTCTGCAGGCCGATATTTTTACTTTTAACAGCATTTATTTTACCATTTTTTTTATAAAAAAGTCTTTCACCGGGTATTTCTTTTTCATTTTCATCCAGGAGTTTCCAGCCGGGGTAAGGAAACCCTTTGTCCATCAACTCATCGGCTGGCAGGTCCAATATGAGCTCTGCGCTTTTGTTTACAGTCAATACTTTCTTGTCAAGTGTTTGTAAAATGACACCTTCGTTCAATGATTCTACCAGTGTCCGGTATTTCTCTTCGTTCTCCCTTATAATCTCATAAGATTTTTTTTTGTCAGTAATATCACGAAGGCTGCCACAGATACCAACGAAAGCGCCGTTATCTGCAATAAACGGATATAATGAAACGCTTAGCCATTTTGTAATGGACTGCATATATTTCCATTCAAAATGAGCCTGCTCTCCGCCCAGTGCTTTTTCCAGGTAATCTCTGAATACAAGTTGTTGCTCTATGGTAAGTAATTCATTAAAATCAAAATTGCTATCCAGTTGCTTTCCGGAAACATACTGATACAATTCATTACAAGCCTTGTTGTGCCAGGCCATTTTAAATTTATCATCAAAGAGAAAGAGTGGTTCTTTCAGTGTATTGAGTATCGCAGGAAATATTTTTCCATGTGCATTCAGAACCTGTTTAGAACGACGCCTTGATCCGGAACGGTGGTTTTCGGTTCGCATGAAAAGTGGTTTTTATAGGTTGTGGATAAGGCTCGTGATCCTAAGGTGCAAAAAAAAAGAGATAAATCCAAAAATAAGTGTATGAATTACACGTGTAAAAAGTAACTGACCAGCGGAATGTTCGTTGGAGTTGGCGTAACCTGTCCCGGCAAAGTCGGGTTTAGCTGCAGTTAGCCCGTTGGGATATATACTATTAATGAATTAGCATGATCGTTAAATTATTGTTTAACGACAGGAATTAGATATGCAGGCAGCTTATCAAAAGAAACAAAGTCCTAATTTTAGTAAAACCTTCTTCCATGACAACACGATCTTCTGGCCAAACCCTGCATGCTGGTTTGCTATTTGTTTTATTTTTTTTTATCAGTCAGCTTACAGTTTTATCGCAAGACAAGATTACCGGATACGGTAAAGCATCTTATCATGTTTCGCAAGCCGGAAAGTTTATGCATACATGGCTTGTGGCAGGTCCTGTTTCAGTAAAAAAAGATACGCTGAAGCCTGATGCGGCATTGCAGGAGAAAGCATTCAAAGCAGATGCCACCGAAGGATTACATTTTGCAGCGGGTAAATCATTTCCGATAGATCAAAAAGAATATAACTGGCAGTTCATTACCGGTGGTGATATTATAGATCTCGATACGTTTTATAAAGGAAAAGATTTTGTGTATGCCTATGCCATGGCAGAGATCAAAGCCACTGCTCCGGCCAACGTAATGCTTGCTGTAGGCAGCGATGATGGAATAAAAATATGGCTGAATGGAAAGCTGGTACATGAAAACTGGATACCAAGAGGAGTAAATAAAGATGATGACCTGGTTCCATTGAAATTGGTAAAGGGACGTAACCAGATAGTTTTAAAGGTGCAGGATATGGAAGGCGGTTGGGGCTTTGCCGCCCGGTTGCTTGATAAGGCTGCATTCGGCAAACAGTTGAATACCGCTGCGGCAAATGGTAACCTGGATAAAATACAAATGCTTATTGAGCATGGGGCTGATGTCAATACAGAAACGGATGGTATTACACCTGTAGTAGCCGCTAAAATCGGCGGAAGAAATGAAATGGTTCAGTTACTTTTAAAGAAAGGCGCTCAAGATAAACCGGTTCCTTCTTCTGAAATCATCGTTGATAATTTTTATAAATCTCTAAAAACAAAAGACTATCCCGGTATTGCAGTCCTCGTAGCAAAGGATGGAGCTGTTTTATATAAAAAGGGATTTGGCTATGCTGATATTAAGAATAAAGTACCGGCCACTCCTGGTACAAAATTCAGGATTGGTTCTGTGACCAAACAGTTTACGGCTGCCGCTATTTTAAAATTGCAGGAAAACGGTTTGTTAAGTGTAAATGATAAACTGTCAAAATTCCTTCCTGATTTTCCAAGAGGTGATGAGGTTACCATTCACCAGTTAATGACACATATATCGGGGATACACAGTTATACAGGCAAACCGGATTTTCCTGATAAGGTGACAAAACCCATATCGCCTGATTCATTGATTGCTTATTTCAGGAATGATCCTTATGATTTCAACCCGGGTGAACGATACCAGTATAATAACTCTGCCTATTTTCTTTTGGGTTATATCATCAGCAAAGTATCGGGCAAACCTTATGAAACCTATTTGAAAGAAACTTTTTTTGGTCCGCTGCAGATGAATAACACCGGTGTTCATCATGCGGGAATAAAATTGGAACAGGAAGCAAAAGGATATAGCAAATCCGGCAGTAAGTACGATGAATCGTTAAACTGGGACATGTCCTGGGCCGGGGGAGCAGGAGCCATGTATTCTACAGTGGATGACCTGCTGAAATGGAACCAGGCATTGTATAATGGCAAAGTGCTGAATCAAAAAAGTTACCAGTCTGCCATTACTCCTGTTGTTTTAAAAGATGGCAAAGAGCCACCCATGAAATATGGCTATGGCTTGGGATTGAATAAATACCGGGGCCTTGACAATATCGGGCATAGCGGCGGGCTGCATGGTTTTCTGACGCAACTTTTGTATTATCCCAAAGAAAAAATGACGGTAGTAATGTTTACCAATACTTCCGACCCTGAAGTAAATTTTGATCCTAATAAAATTGCCGAAGCCTGGCTGTGGAATAAAATGGATACACAGTCTTCCTATTCCTCTTCATCCGTAGCGCCAACTAATCTTGAACGATTTACCGGCCGGTATGAGTTGACTGGTATGGGCGTATTAACTGTTACCACTGCCGAAGGAAAATTGTATGCACAGTTAAGCGGCCAGCCGAAGTTTGAAATATTTCCTGCTTCCGAGTATGAATTTTTCTGGAAGGTGGTGGAGGCAAGATTGAAATTTGATAAAGATGAGAAAGGTATTATCAACAAGGCTACCTTATTTCAAAACGGACAGCAAATGGTGTTAAACAAATTGCCGGAAGAAAAAATTGCAACCATTGATCCGTCGGTTCTTGATAATTATACCGGCAAATACAGGCTGAACAGCAATATTGTTGTTACTATTTTAAAAGAAAATAATAAACTGTATGCGCATCCAACCGATCAGCCCAGGCTTGAAATGTTGCCCCAGTCTGACACAGACTTTGTAATACTGGAGATCAATGCAAAACTTTCTTTTGTAAAAGGCGAAGATGGTAAGGCTACAAAGATCAAACTGAATATGAATAATACAAACAGCGAATTGCCAAGGATAGAGTAGGCTTCAGCATTTTTTCAAATAAAACCAAGAGTATAACAAAACGTCTGTAGGGTATGCAGACGTTTTTGTGAGATAGGAGAGGAATGAGACCCGGATGGGAAATAAATATTTAAAAACTTACGATTCCTGGTTGCAGCTTAAACCTTATACCTTTGAACGCAAACTTCAGGGATGTCTGCTATTATAAAAGCGACGGATCTTACAAAATGTTTTGGCCGGGAACTTAAAGCGGTTGACCAGCTTTCCTTTTCAGTCTATCCCGGGCAGGTATATGGTTTCCTGGGTCAAAATGGTGCTGGCAAGTCTACAACCATACGAATGTTACTGACACTTATCAATCCTGACAGTGGCGAAATTGAAATATTCGGCAAAAATCTGCGCTTACATCGCAAAGAAATTTTGAGAAAGGTCGGTGCCCTTGTTGAACGTCCTGACCTTTACAAATATCTGACCGCCCTTGATAACCTGAAGATCTTCGCTGCATTAAGTGGGATAAAATTGACTGAATCACAATTGATGGATCAATTGGATAAAGTAGGACTTGCGGGGAGAGCAAAGAGCAAAGTAAAAACCTACTCACAGGGAATGAAGCAGCGACTGGGAATTGCAGTAGCCCTGGTGCATGACCCCGAACTGGTCATACTCGATGAGCCAATGAATGGACTCGATCCGCAGGGAATTGCTGATGTCCGGAGCCTGATCCTACGCCTGGGCAGGGACTTTAAAAAAACAGTTTTTATTTCTTCTCACTTGCTATCGGAAATGGAACAGGTGGCGGATTCATTGCTGATCATACACCGGGGGAAAAAAGTGGCCGGGGGAAAAATGGACGAAATGCTGAATCCCGGATCATCCATCGTAGAAATAGAAACCAGTTCGGTAGAAGAGCTGACAGGTCAATTAAAAAATACAAAATGGACAAACGGAATTACTCCTGTTAATGGCAGTAAAATTTTAGTTCACATCAGAAGAGAAGATATACCAATGCTTATCCGGGCCATTGGCAGCATGGAGACACCGGTTTATTCCATCAGGAACAAACATTCACTGGAGGATTATTTTCTTTCCATTACAGCACAGCAACTATGATCAAACTTTTATGGCTAGAACTATTTAAGATTTTTCACAAGCCGCGGACCTTTATCGCTTTTGCCGTAATAACCGTGATCATTTTATTGATACAGATCGGGTTCAAATTCGGCGGCGAAGAATATACAGACATAATGATGGGCGGGTTAAAGGAAACATTTGAAGTGCCGGCTTCTCAAATACTAAATGGTTATCTTGTTTGTTTTATTATACTTAACCTGTTGCTGATACATGTGCCGATACTGGTAGCGTTGGTCGCCGGCGATGCAGTGGCGGGAGAGGCAAATATGGGTACATTGCGGTTACTGGTCTCAAAACCGCTGAG
The DNA here is from genome assembly GCF_029360765.1 of Terrimonas pollutisoli. GTDB lineage: Bacteria > Bacteroidota > Bacteroidia > Chitinophagales > Chitinophagaceae > Terrimonas_B > Terrimonas_B pollutisoli. Next base: position 256,015 of record NZ_JARKNA010000003.1, read on the forward strand.
CCGTACCCGGTTGCTGATTATAAAATTTATCGCTTCCGCCATTTATACATTGCTTTTATTGATTTGGGTGGCGGTTCTTTCTTTGTTGCTAAGTCTTTTTTTATTTAAAACAAATAGCCTGGTGGTTGCCCGTGCGTTTGAGTCTAATATTATTTCAGAACATGATATTCTTTGGCGATACCTCGCAGCATTTGCATTTGCCGCTATCGGTCTTATTTGCGTGGCAGCGCTTGCATTTATGTTTTCTGTTTTTGCTGATAATTCCGTTGGCCCCATTGTTGCAACGGTTTGTGTCATCATTGTATTTACCATCCTTACACAAATGCAGATACCTTTTTATGATGAGACCATAAAGCCCTGGCTTTTTACAACCCACATGCTGGGCTGGAAGGGTTTTTTTTATGTAAAAGGGCAGGATGGGGTAACGGTTGATGGTTCTATTGAAAATATTACTGCCATCATAAAAAGCGCCGCTATCCTGCTGGGTTATACTGCCTGCTTTTTGGCAGTCGCCATTTATTATTTCAGGAAGAAAGACATTTTAAGCTGAGAAACTGTTTGAATTAATTGCATAAAATTGATTATGACGTTAAACTGACCTGCCTGCCGGCAGGCAGGTGCCATGAAAAACAGGACGTACAAGAGAGTGACACAACAGGCGATGCCCGCCCGTAGCGAACGCTGGTATCAAAAACTAAAAACATAAACGGTACGTTCGGGCGGGCCATAAAAATATGTAGCTGGTAGCAAAAAATAAATAACTCAAAACAACTTCTAAGTATGAAGAAGTTTTTATTATCCATAATAGCTTTTGCTTTTATTAGTACGGCTTTGGCCCAATCAGCAGAAGAGTTGCTCAATAAAGTAAAAGCTAAACTGGAGATTGTGAAAGACTATGAAGCGAAGGGAAAACTAAAGACCAATGTTGTTTTTATCAAAGCCCCGGTAGCGATTGTAAAAATTTATTATAAAAAACCGGACAAGTTGAAGATCGTTAATGAAAAAGGTATTTCATTAATCCCCAAAGGATCGGTAAATATCAGCCTCAATAAATTCCTGGCAGAAGTTGGTCGTTTCGATGTGATTGATGCCGGCAAAGAAGCCGCAACCGGTTTCAGGATCCTCAAGTTGTTACCAACGGATGAAAATAATGAAATCGTTTTATCCACCCTGTATATAGATGAAGCTGCATTGGTAATACGGAAGGCGAAGAACACTACCAAAGACAATGGTACCTATGAACTGGAGATGAGTTATGGAAATTATGTCGCCTATGGTTTGCCTGATAGGGTTGTCTTTTCTTTTAATATCAAAGATTATAAGTTGCCGAAGGGTGTTACGTTTGATTATGATAATGGCAATACAAAACAACCCGCTGCTGATAAGACAGCAGGCACAAAAGGAAAGGTGGAGATTAGCTATTCAGGATACATTATCAATAAGGGGGTGCCGGATGAAATATTTAGATAAGCCGGGGGAAGAGATTGGACCATATAGCCAGATTGCTTTCCTTATTATGTTTACAGGTGCCGGGAAGGCAGTTAGCCGGCCACGGCGTGTTATTTTATGGGAACGCCAACATAGGCGCAAAAGTTTGCCGACCCCATGTTACCAGCTCAACCATATGATTGTCGCATTGAAGAACGGCCGGAATCCCACTCATTTCTTTAAGTCAAAAACAACCTTCGCATTTTTTTGCTCACTGGATGAAATAAAAACTTCATAACGATTGGCTGGTGTAGTGATGATCATGACTGAAGTATTCGGTGGAATAGAACCTAAATTTTCAGCGACCATAATCAGTTCGTGGTGGGGTTGAGATGGATTTAGACCGATGCTGAAGGAAATTGGTTTTTGAGAAAGGCGTATATGCGATCTTATTAGGATATTGTTGTGATATATGCTAACCGTATCCCCATCTATTTCACCATTGTCATAGATGTTAATTTTGATTTCACCAGCGTTGGTCTCAATTTTCCTGACCAGTGCATTTTCCCTGGTCTTTAACACCAGGGGAGGTGGAGGAAATATTTTCGGCGGTTGCTTTAGCGCAGCAATTGTTTTGGAGGCCGTATCCCTTTGCGGCTTGATCACCTGGGATGGGTTAACTTTTTTTGGGGGCGTGGCGGTAACTTTTTTGGATGGTGTTTTTTTAACAGCCGATGGTTTTGCGGGAGGCTTTGTTGTTGGCGCGGCTGTGGGTTTCGGGTCTTGCTTCACACATTCGCGGATGGTAATATCGTCTACGGCGAAATCGTTTCCACAACCACTCGGCGCATTGTTGGTCATAAACAAGATTGCAGTTGATATGGAAGCAGGGGTGGTGAAATAAACACGATGCTGTGCCCACCGGGGCTCGTCCACCCTGGGCAGATCTTTTGTCACCATATCGGCGATGAACTTACCGTCCGGTGTTTCCAGCCGGATGTTGAGACTGGGCAATAACAGGAAGGGACATTTTTTAGTGGGCCTGCAAAGGTTCATCAGCCACACACCGAGTTCATATGTGGTGTTACTCTTTAGTCCACCAAAAGAGGTGCTTAAAAATACACCTCCACGCGGCCCTGCATTTACCAGCAGCATATTCCCGTCAACATCGCCAGGAGTGTGATCCTCCAAAAGTGTATGCCAATCGTCACGAAAGCAGGCTTGCGTATACGAAGCATAGGAATAATGGCCGTCGGTTGGGCATGAATTTGTAACCCGTTCATAATAGGAAAGGCCAGGCCTGGTCAGGTCTTTTACATTACCCCTGCCAAAGTGTATGGTGTATTGGGATGGTTTAAAGATGCAGTTGGGCGGTTGCGCTTTCGATACAAAGGCGAAGGGAAGAATGATGAATATGAAACCAAAATGCTTCAACGTCTCATACACTTTACACTTAAAGCTACTACAAAATGATAGTATTCTTCGAAGGATGGTATGAAAGGCAAATTTCAGATGATGGGTTTTCATTATGCCGGACCTATCCTGCATACGTTAACATTGGTACCGGATTGAGCCCCAGCGGGGCTGCATGTTGGTAGTTTACAGTACACCAATATTGTTGGCACCCTGTAGGGGTGCAATGTGCTCTTGCGGAAATATAGGATACATCTTTCAGACTATTCAATATTCCTGTTCGTGACATGAACCGGGGGCGGGAGCCGAGGTTCTACGGCTTCTTTGAAGCCGGTACGGAGACGCAGCCTCCGCACAACAACGATACATTTTGAATATTCTGTGTAAAAGATAGCTCAAGCATCCCGACGCAATCTTATTCCAGTTATTGTTGCTGCCGGTTTCTTCTTTCTTTTCTTTTCCCCTTGATGGAAAACAAAAGGATCAAGGACAAACAAATACTCCGCTGTTTGTCCGGGCCAACGCACAGGGTAGACTTTGATTGTTTGAAAGTCGTTTTCTTGTTTGTAGTGATAGGTTCGGGACTCCGCTTCGTGTTATGCGTGGCAACGAAAGGCGCTGCTTTTTCGCCGGAAGCCATTATAGTAATGAGTGAACTTAGTAGGCGAAAAGAGGCGCCGGGGATTTCCAATAGATCGTTAGTAGATGGAAGTCATTGCAAGAAACAGTAGAATTTGAATATTACTTTTTCCTGTTGGCGTGATGCATGTCTTCACGCATCACTTTAATTCCCTTGCGTAGAGCCAGTAACGGAATTTATCTTTATTTTTTTCGGTGATACCGGCCAAACCAAAGGTTCAGATCCTTGTAGCCACCACTAATGGTTCAGGCTCATGAACACTTAATGAAATGGCCTTGTCATTGTTCATCTTAAAAATGATCTTAACCGAAGCGGCGCCTGCCGGCGAAAAAGTATTTTCATCCACTTTATTTAATTTTCTTGGAGATGATCCTTTGCGACCAATTTGTAAAAAACCCAGCCGGTGTTGATCAACAACGAAGATCTCAGCTTCGCCGGCTCCAAAGCGATATTCACCAAAAAACATTTTCTTTTCTTCATCCGTCATCGCGAGGCTCTTTGGTTTCATGTCTGCATTGCCCAGCCCTTCCAGGTAACTGATCACCTTATTTACATTGTCCCGGTCTGATGCTGAAATATTTTTAGCTTCAAGCCTGTTCTTTGCATGTTGAAGCAACGTGATCCCATGCGGGCCTGTATGGCTTTGAATACCCGGAACGGTTTCAACCATTTCCTGCACAGCTTTGAGCATGCCCATCATTGTGAAAGTAAAAATATCAGGCCTGGCGCCGTTACTGATCAGGAACTCTGCAATATCCCTGCGACCCACATGCGAAGCGGCGCCCAGCGCAGTTTCCCAATCTCCAAAACCCCAGTCCCAGGCAGCGCCTGCCAGTTCGGGTCGCTGGCTCACCAGTTCTTTCACTTTGTCAAAATTTCCATGCGAAGCGCCAACTATACTGCTCACCATTTCATCATTCATACCTGGATACCGGTAAAAAAGTGGCTCTCCATGAATGACCGCAGGTGGCATAGCAGCAGTACCCTGCGCAGATGAATAACCAAATGCAGTAATGCTTATTAAACCAAATGCAGAACTTTTTATAAATCGTCGCCGTGGAGAAGGTAAGTTGTTCATGATATGCAGTGTTACAATGGTCTTATCAATTTACGGAGTGAATTACCTTGAAAGCTACAATTTCCCGATGACCGGCAGTATTATGTTATTGAAGGTAGAAGGATATCCAATTAATCGTCTGCAGTTTTATAGCGAATACAGGTATCGGCTAAATTAAAAGGTTGGTCGTTTATTTGCGTGGCCGGTAAAGACAGCGGGTGTTAACCGCTATCATAATCTATAACGAAGATTTCTATACAGCGGGGTTGTTGCTATTTACAAAATCATTCACGGCAAGCCGGTACGGAGGCCCTGTCTCTTCACAACAACCCTATGGCTTTTGGTTTATTTATCGGTTGCGAAGACTATGGGGATCTTTCTATCGTAGAGTTTTAAAAATCCAGGGGGTATATAGTTGCCTTGATTATCCTTCACCACCTAATTCTCTTTCATCTAATGCCTGGTCATCTTCAAAGTCGTAGGGGTCAGGCTTTTTCTTATCCTCTTTATTCTTTTTGATAATCTTAGATGGGTCTGCAGACCTGCCTTTGGCGGTAAGTTTTTCGTCGTTCTTATCGGCTGCTGGCTTTGGGGGAGTTGTTTTCTTAGCTTTTGGCATGTATCAAATTTACGAAACAGGCTCTAAATGGCTTTGTGATTTTCTATCTATCAATACGGAATGACAGGCAGCGTATAAGACTAAAAGCAGAACGATTTGAAGACACCGATAATTTTGAAAAATGCAGGGTAATAGGCCGAAATGGAAGATAACGCCAACACAGACGGAAAATGACAAGCCGGCATTTTTTCAATTCAGAAGAGTTAAGTATGACTGATTATTTTGTTAAACATTTCCAATTTGTCAGCTTTTTAAAAACGGTACAGGCATTGAGCTCATACCGGTATGTTAGAAACAATAAATTCAGATGCGCAGCTTTTAGATGCCTATTCGGAAACTATTGGTAATGTTTACACACGGATTGCACCTTCAGTAGTACATATAAAAAATGTCGGTGATAAAACAGAAAACAGAAGACGGGCGGATAAAAATGATTCGATGGGTTCCGGTTTTATCATTTCCTCCGATGGCTATATTATCAGTAATCATCATGTTGTTGATAAGGCCAGGGAACTTTATGTAACACTTGATGACGGCAATGTTTTGAAAGCAGAACTAAAAGGAAGCGACGCTTCAACTGATATAGCTGTTCTTAAAGCAGATGGCAAAAGCTTCAGATCTTTATCATTTGCAGATTCGGATGCCATCAGGCCTGGTCAAATCGCTATTGCTATTGGAAATCCTTATGGCTTGCAGCAAACTGTTACAGCCGGGGTGGTAAGCGCTGTGGGCAGAAGCCTGCGGGCTGGCAATGGAAGGTTGATTGATGATGTGATACAAACAGATGCCGCACTTAATCCCGGTAATTCAGGAGGGCCCTTGTTAAATTCAGGAGGTTATGTAATAGGAGTAAATACAGCCATTATTTCTTCAGCACAGGGAATTTGTTTTGCGGTATCATCCAACCTGGCGGGTTATATAGCCGGGCAAATAATTATGAAAGGCAAAGTAACAAGAGCCCTGATCGGTATTGCCGGCCAGACAGTGCAGTTGAGCAACCGGATGAGAGAGTTTAACAGGATCACTAATAAAACCGGTGTTTTTGTTTTTGAAGTGATGAAGATAAATGCGCTGAACCATCGCAGAATACAATATGGGGACATCATTGTAAAGTTCAATGACAAAACTGTTGAAACAATAGACGGCTTATTTAAACACCTGACAGAAGAAACGATTGGAATTCCTGTGCACATTGGCTTATTAAGGGAAGGAAAATTAATGACGGAGTTGATTGTTCCTGAGTATTCAGCTAACTGATGATGAAGTATCAGTAGGTTTGTCCTGCATCACTTTCATTGGCGAAATAGTCTTTCATAGTCAATTTATTTCCGGGGTGACATGGTGCGTGTAGCGACTCCCAAATAACATCGCTGTCGGGTTACCCTTTCTAATTTATATCTTTAGCCGGGATGACAAGAATTCTAATACTATCAATAATTCTTAGCGGCTGTACAAAACTGTATTATATCAATAATAAAACCAGTAACAATCAGCCGGTCAGCCTTATGTTTTATAAAGGGTCGGCGATTACTGCGAATGATCACAGGTTTTCAAGGTATTCAGGAAGCAAAGTCATTCACAATTTCGAAGTAGCAGAAAACGATTCGTGCAAGGGTTACCAATTTCAACTTATTCCGAACACAAAAATTAGTTTATCTGAACTGGTCAACATGAGAAGCCCCCAGGCTAATCAAGGCTTTCAAATATGTTTACGTGGTCAGTGTGAAGTTTTCCCCTACCCGCCCCAGGCACAACATGCCGTTCTTACAAAATCTTTTCTATTGTGGAAAGTATATGAGATTCAAATAAAAGAGACCGGCAGCAAAAACATTATCGCCGTTGATTCAACCGGCACCCACGGAACTATTCAATTTTAGTTGTTACTTCGATGAATAGTAATAATAAAACGATTGATCCTACCAACTTCAGCAGATGAAATGAGCCAGGACGATTGCCGTCACCAACCGGGATGATTATTTGGCGAAACAAAGTTCGATGAGGCCAAAATAAAATAACAAATGAACTCATCAATTCCATTTGGCCAAAAACAATAAAAAATAAACAAATGAAAAAAACATTCTCCTTTATCACGGCGTTGATCGCTTTTTACCTGGCTTCTTCGCAGCCTTTCGAAGCTAATTGGGCTTCGCTCAATAAACGGAAGATACCGGAATGGTTCCACCAGGATAAGTTTGGCATATTTATCCACTGGGGCCTGTATGCAGTGCCTTCTTATGCGCCGGTGATACCTAACAGCGGGGACAGTTATGCAGAATGGTATTGGTACCGTATTAATGAAAAGAAAAAAGGATTTAAAGAATTTCATGATAAGCATTACGGACCTGATTTTTTATATCCGCAATTTGAAACGCAGTTTAAAGCCGAACTGTTTGATCCGCAGCAATGGGCCGATGTGTTTAAAAAATCAGGCGCCCGCTATGTAGTCTTAACATCCAAACATCATGAAGGCTATTGCTTATGGAACAGCGCTGAAGCAGACCGGACATGGCAAAGACCCTGGAACGCTGTAACAGGTACACCCAAACGTGATCTTTTGGGCGACCTTAGTAATGCGGTGAGATCAGCCGGCTTAAAAATGGGTTATTATTATTCGCTCTATGAATGGTTTAATCCGCTATGGCTGACCGATAAAAAAAGATATGTAAACGAGCATATGATACCCCAGTTCAAAGACCTGGTAACAAAATATAAACCGGCTGTTATATTTTCTGATGGTGAATGGGAGCTTTCTGATACAGCCTGGAAAAGTGAAGCGTTACTGGCCTGGTTATTCAATGAATCACCGGTAGCAAAGGAAGTAGTAGTGGATGATCGCTGGGGAAGCAATACCCGTGGAAAAAATACCGGGGCTACCTACACTACTTCCGAATACGGAAGCGGTATGGATGCGAGTGTAATTTGGGAAGAAAGCCAGGGTATCGGCCACTCGTACGGATACAACCGCAATGAAAAACTGGAAGATTATAAAAGCAGCCATGATCTTATTTTAGTACTGGTAGATATTGTATCAAGGGGTGGCAACCTGTTGCTGGATATAGGCCCAACGGCAGATGGCCGCATCCCCGTCATTATGCAGCAACGTTTGGCGGATATGGGAACCTGGCTGCAAACAAATGGAGAAGCTATTTATGGAACAAAAGCGTACAAACAATCTTATCAATGGAGTGAAGGTAAAATACCCCAAAAAAAGGATGAGAGTTTTATGTCAGGTTACAGTGTAAGCCAACTTGTAAAACCCAGCAAAGACAATGCATCTATCGAGGCATTTTTCACTACCAAAAACAAAGACCTGTTTTGTATTGTTCCCGGCTATCGTTCAAAAATAAAACTGCGCAATTTTAAACCAGCGGCAGGAACTACGGTTAGCATTTTGGGCAACAGTAAATCATTGCCCTTTAAACAAACCGGTAATGATTGTATCATCGATCTTTCCGGCATGCAACCCGGTGAAATGTTGGCAGAGTTGTTTGTTATTAAACTTAAAAACGCTTTGTAAGGTTTCGGGACGCTTCGCAGTATTCAATTGAGTGCGGTTATAAGTATCAGCTTTGATTGTGCGGTTGGTGAAAGAAAAACACCAACCGCGGCGTGAAGATAATAGTAGTGCGGCGAATCCGGCCGCCATATTTTTTTGTTTGTAAACCTTGCTGGCCGGGACGTCGCCTGTGAAGGGTGAGGACACTCGGCGGGGGAAGTAATAGTAACTTCAAACAAAAGTTTATATTTTAATAAAAATTAACTCGATGAAGATTGTCTTAGTTACGTTTTTTTTATTGAGTAATATGGTTTCGATTTCACAGGTGAACAGGGATGCAATTTTTAAAAGCATGGATGGTTTAATAAAGTCTAACTCTGCACCAATTAAGAATAAAGAAAAAAAATTAGACAACCTGAATGGTAAAGTCAAATTTATAATTGAGGATTATTATACATTAAATGGCGAAAAAATCGAACGGCCTGGCCTCAAAGTACCTGGGAACTGTTATAAATATTGGTATTCAAAAGAAGGCCAGCTTATAAGAAGGCAAAATTATTTTGATACGGTTATTTATTCCGATGAATTTTTTTTATATAAAAAGGGGTTGTTAAATCAAGTCATTCTCAAAACAAAAAGCGGTAGAACCGATAGTATTAACTACACTTATAATAACAATGGCTTCTTGATAAAGGAAGAAAAGTTTTATAATGGTAAAACATCAAGAAAAAAAGTTTTTAACTATGATAACAGCGGAAGACTGAGCCAGGAGTTTGAGTTTGGTGATGGGTTTAATAGTGTTGCCAGAAGTGATTATCGTTATTCTAAAAACCAACTTGATTCAATAATTCATCTCAACGGACGAACTGTATTTACTTATTATCTGAACGGACTATTAAAGCAAAAGACTATTGGCTATCCGGATAATATATTTCCGACCTTATATAAATATGATAATCATTCAAACATTGTTGAAGAATCTCTACCTACGCTTAAAGCCACTTACAGGTTCGACTATGAATACGACAAACAATTGAATTGGATCAGCAAGTATGATTATTCTGGGGGAAAGCTTATGTCAATAATCAAAAGAACAATTGAATACTATTAAATCTTCTTTTTTTCAGATGAGATTCTTATTGCGTGGGTATGCGTATCGGCGGACTCGTCGTTGTAAGATGTGATATCCCTTCATTCAAACGCCGAGTCCATGGCTAACTCGCAATGGCTCGGATGAGACTCGGCTGGGAAATAGCGCCTGGAAAACAGCTGGTATAAGATTGTAAAGGCATTTAACTAAGAAACCCCTGCCCGGCCAACCGTTCATCCAAAAAATTTTTTACAACGCAAGAACAGTACACCATACTGTTTTTTTGATTGAAAATCTTCCAATGTATACATCTTTTGGTTTAGCGTTTCATATTCCTTCAGGTGCTACTTGGCAATAATTAATGGTTAGTGGTCAAATTATGATCGCAGAAAGAACAGAAACGAATAGTTTTAATCACTAAACAATAAACTGGTCAATTATGAAATTTATAGTAAGGCTGATTTTCGTTGTCCTTTTTACGACGGATTTACACGCACAGATATCGAATGGTACAGAAGAAGAAATGAAATCATTGGGTAAACATATCGCAGGGTTGGGTGAAGCGTTCGCTAAAGGGGATGCAGCAGCAGTCGCCAGGTTGCATCACCCGAGCATCGTAAAATACTTTGGGGGCGATAATGTAGTCACTGGTCGCGATGCGCTGCGGAAGGGAGCGGAATCCTGGTTTAAAAACGCAACTGTTGAATTTGTCGAAAACACAGTGGAAAGCACCGTTTTTAACGGGGAAACGGCGATCCAAACCTGCATCTTTTCAATAAAGAATACACCAAAAAACGGTGGCAAACCGGAAATCTCAAGAGGGCGATCCATGGTAATATATATTCGCGACAAGGATAGTCCCACCGGGTGGTTATCGCTGTGCGAAATGACACAGGCTGCTCCAGAGAAGAAGTAAATCCTTTATCCCCCAATCTTCCCTTTTACTTTTAATTGTAATTAGGATCTGCTGAATAAGTAAAAATAGTGACTATATAGAAGGCTTCATCCGACAAACCTTAGTAGAAAATTATCAACCAATGTCCCAACCTTATTACCTTCTGAGACCGGACGAAAACGGAATAAGGAAATAAGGTAGCCTCATCTCCTGGTTCATTTTCTACTAAGGTTTAGGAACCCGGCGTCTGCTATCAGGGTTTTACAAAAAATCTTCGATCTGTAAACTTCTTAAATTCGTTTGTTGCTGTGATATCTTACTAATGTAATATGCAAATAGATGAACAACAGACAAAGAATAAAACCGCGAAACTGAAAATTTTGCATAGTTTAATGACGAATGGATATTTAAATTCGCTAACGAAGTTTAAGCCAATACTCCCTTTGGTAACATGGGCAAAGTATTCAACGCTATACCGGTGGCATCCACGATGGCATTGCGGATGGCAGGAGCGATACCAACGATACATGCTTCGCCTGCGCCGGCTGATGGCCTGTCTTTCCGGTCTATTAAAACGATTTCAATTTTTGGCATATCACTAAAGCGGGGAACCCTGTAAGCAGAAAGACCTGAGTTAAGGATTTTACCATTGGCAAAACCAATCGCTTCAAATAAAGCGCCGCCAAGGCCCTGAACAATGGAACCCATCGCCTGGTTTTCCAAATGTTTCGGATGAATGATAGCGCCGCAATCAAATGCCTGCGTGATGCGAACCACCTTTACTTCCTTATCCTTATTGATCATTACTTCTGCGCAACAACCCACATAACCGCCTTTTTCAAAACCTCCCGCTATACCGTATCCATGTCCGCTGGGTTTGGAACCATTCCAGCCAAAGGCTTTAGCGGCCGTTTGCAGCACCGCGATAAAACGATCGTCTTCTAAATTTTTTATCCGGAAAGCAAGCTGGTCCATTTTAATCAATCTTGCCAGGTCGGTCATATGACATTCCCGTGCAAACACATTCGCTGTCGCGGCCAATCCACGGTAGGAGCCTTGCTTTAATGGCGAATCAGAAGGAAGATGTGTTATTCGCTGGTTACTGATTTTATATTGCGTATCGAGACCGGCACCACCGGAATTGTAGTTAGTAAATTTCCAACCAGTGATGGTGCCATCTTTATTGACACCAGCACTTACTTCAATGACGCCACCCGGTCTGAAATAAGCCCAGACAAATTCTTCTTTTCTTGACCAGACCAGTTTAACCGGCTTCTTTACTTCTTTTGCAAGACGGGCAGCTTCAATGGCCGCTTCACCACTATGTTTTCCTCCATAGCCCGATCCGGTGTCGGGCATTATTACCCGCACTTTTTCTTTATTCATTTTAAAAACCTCGGCCAGTTCCTGCTGAACACCAAAGGGACGTTGTGTACCGGTCCACACAGTCAGCTTTCCATCAGCCCATTCTGCCACTGCCGCTCTTGGTTCCAGTGGTACATGTGCTATATAATGGATGTTGTATGTTTTGGAATGTTTGAAGTCGGCTTCTTTTAATCCGCGTTCTATATCTCCTTTAAGGTCGCCAGGATTTCTGCCACCATCGGTACGTACTGCATCCTGAACGAGCCAGTCAAATATGTTTTCATTCGATGGCTGCCCTTTGCGTTCTTCCCATTTGGCATTAATGGACTGCAACGCTTTTGCTGCAGTTTTTACATCCGGTGCTGTTACGCCAACAAAATTTCCATCCCTCACTACCGTTACACCCGGTATACTACTTGCTTTTGTAGTATCCGCTTCCAGCAATTTTGCTCCGTAGGAAGGAGCCCGCAACACTTTACCATACAGCATACCCGGCAACTTCATATCCGAGACATATACATGTTTACCTGTGATAAAAGTCCGTCCATTTACCCTGGGCACTGTTTTTCCTGCGACCTTCCAATCCTTTGCAGCGATCAACTGAACTTTTTCTGAAACCGGCATCAGCAGTTGCTGACCCTTTGTCAATTCACCATAACCTATTTTTTTATTGGCGACGTTATCAATGATCATCCCGTTTTCTGCTTTTAAATTAGCAGCGGGAGTGTTCCAGTTTTTTGCCGCCATTTCAATCATGGCTTCGCGGGCTGTGGCCGCAGCTTTACGCAATTGTGGGCCCATTTGCGGAGTGGTGAGGCTGCCATAAGTACCTCTATCGTAAGGCACTAGGTCCGTATCGCCCATGATCATGATGACAGATGAGAGAGGCACCATCAGTTCCTCCGCAACCAATTGAGACAAGGATGTCCGTATGTTCTGTCCCACTTCCACTTTACCTGTGTACACGGTCACTTTTCCATCCTCGCCAATATGTATCCATGCGTCTACTCCACTCACCGGATCCGGCGACGATTCGTGTAATAGAGTTTTGTTCTTAGCTGAAAATATATCCTGCCATACAAACGCAACGACTAAACCGCCACCGGTAAGTTTAAGAAATTTACGCCGATCCAGTGCAAACTGAAAGCGTGGGGCAGGCGGCAGTTCATCTTTGGTTGGTTCAAACGGATGAGATAAATAATCCGGATTTTCCATCGTCAGTTATTTATGATTTAGAAGCCAGTTGAATGGCTTTGATAATATAGGGATAGGTTCCGCAACGGCAGATATTCCTGTTCATGGCTTTTATAATGGCCTCTTCAGAAGGTGAAGGATTATTCTTCAGCAGTGCCACAGCCGACATGATCATGCCCGAAGCACAGTAGGAACATTGAAAACCATCTACCGCCAAAAACGCTTCCTGCACGGCATGAAGCTTTCCATTTATTTCGAGGCCCTCGATGGTGGTGATCTCTTTACCAGCTACCGCATTGACAGGAGTAATGCAGGAAGGTGAAGGATTACCATTGACCAGCACCGTGCAGGCGCCGCAAGCCCCTTCACCGCAACCATATTTGCTGCCGGTTAACCCGATCCAGTCACGTAATACGGTCAATAAGTCGGTATCGGGATCCACCGTTACTTCGTGCTTTACACCATTAATAGTTAAAACCATGATTAAGGTTTTTTATGTGATGGTAATTTACACAATAGGAAAGTAAAACCGATCCTGCAGCGTTCGTTAAATAGTCAGCTTTATCTTTTTACGCCGCTGTTAGTGTTTAGGCTTTGCTGGTCTTTCGGAAAAGCAGATAGTCGTTGTTGTTGAGCATGGGTATCTGTGAAGGCGGACACCAACAACCGGAATGAGGAAACCAATATCTTTATCTCGTCAGGCGAAAAATGTTTTAGCCATTGAAGATAGTTTAGTGGGAACCCCGGGCGGATGCAACTTTCTCTTCATATTGCTTTTGCAAATCGCTTATTGCCCTGTCATACCCGGGCTGGTCTTTAAAGGCAGCGGGGTTGTATGCATCTCCGGGTTGGTGTTTATCATGCAGTTTAAACTGGCTGGCATGGGATGCAAGCCATATATCGAAGGAGATATTTTTCATTGCCTTAAATGTATAAGCATAATCAGCGGCTACGCCGGGATAAGTGGTAATAGCGGCAAATGGCTTTTCTGTAACGATCGTCGGCAGGTTGGCGATCAGCACCCTGTAAGATTGCTGCTCATCGGTAACTGTAAACAAATAACTGCAGGAGCCTTTCGTATGTCCGGGATGATGCAGCATTACCAGTTGCATATTGCCCAGCAGGATGGTATCGCCATCCTTTAGTAATCGGTCGGGTTTTACCGGTTTAAAAGAAGTTCCATACTTGCCCAATTCATAATCAGCGCTGCCACCTGTTGCTAATACATCAGCCTCTTTTTCATCAACCATCAGTTGTGCACCGGTCATTTTTTTAATGGCTGACATGGCACCCATATGGTCGTAGTGAGCTTGTGTTGTTAAGAGTATTTTGGTGTCAGCAAGCCTGAAGCCTAAGGTTTCGATATTGGTTTTTATTTGGGCCGCCGAGGCGGCAAGCCCTGTATTGATCAGTATATTTCCTTTTGGCGTTGTAATGAGATAACAAGCCAGATCGTACGTGCCTACATAATACAGGTTGCCGGCAATGCGGAAAGGCTTATAGGGTGCTGCCCATTCCGCCGTGGTTTTGGGCTCTTTTACTTTTTGTGCCGCAACCAATGATGATGTGAACGATAAAACAGCAGCAAGTAATATATTTTGTAATGAACGGGTTGACATAGATAACAAGATTGAATGAATGCGAATGTTCAAATATATCAGCTTACAGAATTAACCCGGCTTTTTTCAGCAATAATTTGTTAAGCGGTTTTTAGTCTTTAGTTCGTGTGGCCGGCGGAGATACTCGACAAGCCTGTCTGCCGACAGGCAGGCTCAGTGCACCGGTTACGGCGTGCTATTTTATGAAACACCAACACAAGCGGAATTAACGCTTCATAGCCGATGTCCTATTGCCGTGGTGCGTGTCTCACGCACCAGTATTAACAAAGAAAGTTTCGTTGCGTGGAGACACGCACCGAGGCAGCCTCACATTTGCGGACACACGCCAAGGCGGAAATTTTTGAATTGAAAATAATTTTATTGTATCCTTATTACTTTGTATGAACAGGTAAAAGCAACAGCAGATGAATCGGCCGATTTAATCCAGCCCGATGCCGACCCCTTAACATAGCCACCTACCGGGCCATTCTCAGTAACAGTTGCCTGAGGGTTGTTAACGGTGCTATAGTTTTTGCCATTTAGGACGGCCAAAAGGATGAAAGGATAATTGCCAACCGAATGAGAACTATTGTTAACAATTTTACCCTTGAAATAATTATTCATTTCTCCGCCCCGTAATATAGTAGCATCATGAAATGCATCGTATGGTTCATGATATTGCACATCAATTCCACCTGAATCAGAAGGCGACCATGAATAATTAGTTCCATTTAATGTAAGTCTGATATATTGGCTGGTATCTACAATGTTTCCGGGATTCCAGGATGTAAAATGGCTGACAGTGCTGATATAATTGCTGCCTTGTTTTTCGGCAATACCATCCTGTTTCCATGCGCCTTTGGTAGCATCAAAATACCAAAGAGGAACATAAAGAGGAGCTTTGCCTTGCAATGCTGTAGGCAGGGTAATAATGGCCTTTTTGCCTGCTGCTAATTGCAGCTTATTACCGGAGGCCCCATCCATCTCCACTGCCACTACGCCGAATGATTGAAGTGCTCCCTGCGGATTATTAGCGCCGGCTGCCTTCAAATCTCCGGGAGTGTAGGCGCTGAAATTGGGATCTGAAGGATCTAAATAATGTGCTGACACGGAAACATTTCCCGTATAAGCATTACCGTTAGATGCAGTAACAAACCCCGGGTTGAAATTGATGGAACCACCCCCCGGAAGGGTAATATCGCCGCCGGATGAGGCAGCAAATGTTCCCAAAACTGTTTTGGGTATCAGTTGAATTTTTACATTGCTGACAGCGTCGTTACTTGATGCAAATTGTTTTGAACCCTCAAAAAATCTATCCTTAGTAACTATCACCAATACAGTATTTGAGCTGAACTGCACTTTGGTGAGGGTGAATTTGCCACTTGCATCAGTGGTTGCAGTTGCTGTTCCGCCTGTAACGGTTGCGTTGCTTACGGGAGAATTATTCAAATCGGTTATAACGCCCTGAACGGTGCCGTTTCCTGTTCCGGGAACAGAACCATTTCCTGGATCCGGTTGACTATTTTTTTTGCAGGCGAATAAAATAATTATTAAAGTAATAATTATTGAAATGGCATTTTTTAAATAAGGCTTTTTCATTTTGTTTAGTTTTAAAATGAAAATATTATCATTGAATTCTTGTTACTTTATACTGCAATGAAAAAGGAAACTTTGTAGCTGTATCACTATTTGCGAAAACCTGCCCCGAAGCTGATCCGGTAATGTATCCCCCAACTGCACCATATTCGGTAACAGGGGTTGTTATAAAACCGTTATGAGCATAAAATTTGCCGTTAATTTCAAATCCGACAGAACCATTATAATTCCCGGGCGAAGTAGCGTTACCATTTTTAATATAAATACCGGCAGCGTTTCCATTTTTGTACCCCTCTATATTAGTCTGCTTTAATAAAGTTCCTCCTGAATAATATACTATATATGAGCCACTAATTCGATCGGGAGGCGCCCAGGAATAATTAGTTCCGTTCAATGTAAGATTGATATAAGTGTCATTTGCTATATTGACCAAATGTAATATTTGGAAAGTCGAATCTGTATTAACGGCTCCCGATGCAATTAATGTAACGGTATAATCTCCTGCAGTTGAATAAGTATGTACAGGATTCTGAACTGTGGAAGTAGTGCCGTCACCAAAATACCACACCCAACTGGTAGCATTTGTTGATGTATCTAAAAAACCTACGGTTAAATGTACATTGGATGCAATGGAACCTGATGAAACAGAATAAGTAAAACCGGCCACAGTAGGCTGGTTAAGCAAATGCAATATTTGAGAAGTCGAATCTTTTTTACCGCCGGCTCCCGATGCAATTAATGTAACGGTATAATCCCCAGCAGTTGAATAAGTATGTACAGGATTTTGAACTGTGGAAGTGCCACCGTCACCAAAATCCCATATCCAACCGGTAGCATTTGATGATATATCTAAAAAACTTACGGTTACAGGCGCTACGGAACCTGAAACAAAATAAGTAAAACCAGCCACAGTAGATTGGTTACAATTACGAACATAAATATTACCCAGATCGGTATCGGTGCTAAAAGGGCCAATATCTTTTAAATACACAATAGCGCCACAAGTGTCAAATACTTTCATGTTCAAAACTTCATTGGCAGGCACCAGGCCGCTTACCTTTCCGGAATTATCGGTATAGCTGTTTTTACTTGAAGAATCAGGCCTGGTGATAGTAACCAGCTTATTTGCAAATGGTGTCCCGCTAATGGAATCAATAAAAGTGGCGCTAAGATTTACTACGCTGCCTGCAATATCTCCCACATTCCAAAATGTAAAATGGTTAACAACGCCAATATAATTACTGCCTTGTTTGGTGGCGCTGCCTTCCTGTTTCCATGCGCCTTTGGTAACATCAAAATACCAAAGCGGTGTTGAAGATGGCGCACTGCTCTGTAGTGTTGAAGGAATAGGTATTGTAATGGTGGCCGTTTTGCCAGATGCTAATTGCAGCTTATTACCTGCAGCATCATTCATTTCAACTGCAACAACGCCGAAGGATTGAAGTGTTCCCTGCTGGTTATTGGCTCCGGCAGCTTTCAACTCTCCGGGAGCATAGGCGCTGAAATTTTGATCTGCAGGATCCAGGTAATGCGCCGAAACGGAAACATTTCCCGTATAAGCATTACCGTTAGATGCAGTAACAAACCCGGAGCCGAAATTAACGGAACCGCCCCCTGCTATTGTAACATTACCTCCTGATGTTGCCGTAAAACTTCCGGATACAGATTTAGGTATCAGCTGAATTTTTGCATTGCTGACAGCATTGTTACTTGCTGCAAATTTTTTTGAACCCTCAAAAAATCCATTCTTAGTAGCTGTAACCACTACAGTATCAGCGGTGAATTGTACTTTGGTGAGTGTGAATTTTCCGCTGGCATCTGTGGTGGCAGTAGCGGTGCCGCCAGTAACGGTTGCATTGCTGACAGGAGAATTATTCAAATCGGTTATAACGCCCTGTACAGAACCATTTCCGGTTCCGGGGGTTGATTGAATGTCATTTGTTTTTTTGCAGGCGAATAAAATAATCAGTAAAGCAATAAGTATTGCAGTATTATTTTTAAAGTATTTTTTTTTCATTTATGATGGCTTTTTGATCATTAAAAAAATTATTCTCTGCTGCTTATTCTATTCCTTTTTGACGGGTAAGAATGAGCTGTAAGTAAATTTTTCAGGGATAGTAAACGAAGGAGACGGGGGTAGTATTAGTTGAGTCGGATTATAATAAAAAAAGGAAACAGTTTTTTTACTTTTTCAATCACTTTTTCCTGCAGTACGCATTGTGAATTTAAGTATTTTGCCCGGGAGAAAAAATTACATAAAGGCTATTATTGTATCAGGTCTTCATAGTTCATTTTTTATGTTCTCTCCTTTGCCAAGGTGCGTGTCTTCACACACCATGCTCTGACATCAAGGACAAACCGAAACGAACAAGGCGGCTTGTGTTTTTAAACATTACTTTAGTTCGTAAGTTCCGTTGCGTGGCGACACGCAACGGGGCGTTCATTTATGCGGACACTTACCACGGCGGCAGGGCAGAAGAATATTTATAGTCATATGTATTCTTACCTGCAATGAAGTTAATTGATTCCGGTTTGTGAGACACAAACCGGGGCGGTTGAAGATCGGGGTCATGGCGTCCTGATAGCAGTTTTCTCTTTGGATTTCCAGTCATCGAATTTTTGACGCAGCGCCTCCACAGCATTGGTATGGTCATCATTTCCATAAATAACCAGGTTTAGCCAGTGCTTTTCAACTTCGCCAGGCTTAGACACGGTTACAAAAGCGCTTGATGCTTTTCGTTCCCCGCATCGTTTGTCGCCGCCGGATTTTGCACCTGCTTCCAATGCAAGCATCAATATATCCTGGATAGGCAGAGAATCCTTCTGCGCTTTTACAGCCGCATCGAAAATCGCCTGTAATTCTTCGGGATGAGTCAGCGTGTTGCCCTGCACAGAAATGCCATTTGCTGTTAACGTGCCGTTATGTGATGTGGTTTTTGTACCCGTATAGGTTGCGGGATGTTTGATGTCATTCATACAGAGAATGGCATACTGTTGTTGCTCAGGATTGTAGTTCGGTTTCCTGATTTCTTCCAGGATGGCCGCCGGTGTGGCCCCGTCCATGATCATTTTGAATCCCTGTAATCTTGCCATTCCATTGCTCATGGCCTGAACTACGATGGCACCCTTGCCGGGAACGATGGCGCCGATGCCATAAACACTGCTTGTACAGGAAGCGCCGGCTATCCCTATCTCTTTTGTTTTGGGATCGATCACGATAATCGACCAGGTGGCGAAAGAAGGAAAGTGCAGAACCGCCAATAAAAAAATGAAGAGGCAAAGACGCCTTGTTGTTTTCATTTTCAATATTTAGATGATGATCAAAATATGCAGGTAGGTAAATATATGAACTGTACTGCATTTACGCCGTGGCGGGTATTTTGTTTCATAATATTTCTTTCAGATTTGCCGCCGGGTTCATGGCTAACACATGAGGCATTGCTTTTTCGAAAACATAGGCGGCCGTTGTTGTGTGTTGCGCATGGGGGATGTGTAAGGCGGACACCAACAACCGAAATAAGGAAACTAATATCTTTACTTACGCCGTGGTGAGTGTTTTTCTTCCTCCCGCCATATCAACCGAGGCAGAGAAATCAAAAATATACTATTGCCGTGATGCGTGTCTCACGCACCAGATTAACAAAGAAAGTTTCGTTGCGTGGAGACAGGCACCGAGACAGCCTCACATTTGCGGACACACGCCAAGGCGGAGGATTTAATTAACAAGTAAAGATTAGTGCCCTATGCCAGCTTTGTTGGTGATAGCCCAGCCACAAACGCCCAGCGCAACACACAACAAAGGCGGCTTACAGTTTGGGAATACCAACCAGGGCGGAAGTTTCGGTGCGTGGAGACACGCACCGAGGCAGCCTCACATTTGCGGACACACGCCAAGGCGGAGGAAAAGCTATCAACCCGGCTACAATCATAAGCCCGGTGAAATGAACCTGTTTCCCATTTGGGAAGAAATACCGGCGCCTGTTCCATCTTTACCGGAAGCTGTACAAACCAATTTCGACAAATATCAAAACTATATTGATAAGGTGGAAATGATGAAAAAGCAATTGGGTCTTACAAAAGAAGCGGAAGCGCTGACCCGGAATCATAAAGGGCAGCAGGAGCAGTATGATCTGATCGTAAACAACCTATCAAAATAAAAACAACCTTATCGACAATGAAAAGAATTCTATTATTAACAGCCGTAGTGGCTACCACTTTTTTAGGCTCCTGCCAGAAGGACAAAACAAAATCCCCGACGGATAATTATGGCGATGGTCCCCGAACCAATGTACCTGCCAGTTTACAGGGCAACTGGATGTATGGTAATTTCTCCATGACGGAATACTGGAACCAAAATCCCGGTGATTATTTGGGCAACGCTCTTCAGTTTGCCATTGCGTTTAAGTTTAATGCCAATGGTACTTATGAGCAGTATTTTACTTCCAGCTCCGTCACCAGCGGTGTTACTACCTACCAGCAATCGGTAACCAGGGGCACGGCAGAAATCAATGAAGCCAATCACTCCATTATTACCCATGCTTTTTCTGCTCATTATAAAAGAACTAAAAACGGGCAAACGCTGGAGGAAAGAGATTTGGCACAAAGCGAATTGACGGCCACTTCCAATTATACCTACACAACCGGTACAGAAGCCAGTGGTACCAATGCTATTTACTTAAAGCTGAATGGAACAGGCAACCCGCTTAGCTTCCTGCAAAAGTTTTAGGATGGAGGCCACAAGTGAAAAGCGGTGCAGTATTGAAGCTGTCAAGAGTATTTCTCGCAAAGGGCGCAAAGAAAACAAAGAACGCAACGATTAGAAAACTATTCATTCTTCTTTGCGTCGCTGTTCACTTTGCGTTCGTTGCGTGAAATCAAAAGTAGTTTCTCGCAAGGCCTGTATGCATTAACGATCATCCAATTTTTTTCTACTTCACGATCGTTGAAAAGTAGGTCCAGCAAATAAACAATACCTGCAATGGAACTCTGAACCATAAATAAGTGAGACCGGGGCCGCCGATAGTTCCTTTTTGATAATCTATTTTATGTATCGCGGCATTGATATTGGCGGGAAGCATGAGGATAAAAAATCCAATCAATAGCCACGCAGCAACCACCCTGAACGAAGGAGTCAATAAGCCAATTCCCAACACTATTTCCAGGATGCCGGTAAAATAAACCAGTTCTTTTCTATACGGGATAAAATCGGGAATCATCATCGTCATGCCTTTGGTAAATACAAAATGGGCGATGGCGGTAAAGCAAAGCATGACACACATGGCAATGCGGGCCGATAGTGAAAACTGGTAGTTGCCGGTTGTTAATTTCAACACAACAACTGCGATGATAAATACGACCAATAAAACAATTAACGGTTTCATCTGTTTATTTTTTATTGTTTTAATTTGGTCAGATGGAACGCCCTATCAACATCCCCCTGTGTGTCAACAATTTTACCTGGGCGTTTCATTTCTTTATTTTTTTGATTGATAAAATCCTGATCGCTTAAAAATGTTCAGGCACTATAACAGGGAATATTCCTTGAGCTTATCTTATTTGTCGTAGCAAATGTCAGGCGCCGGGCAACATGAAACAATGAACCCGGGTTAATAAATTCGTTTCCGGATCCTGCTTAATGCCTGTGCTGTGATGCCAATATAAGAGGCGAGATATTTTAATGGGATTTGCTGAATTAAGTTGGGCTGCTCGTTCAATAATTTTAAGTACCGCTCTTCGGCTGTATCATTCAGTAGGGAAAGTTCCCGTTTTGATTTTTTCAGAAAAAGCTCTTCACTTGCGTGGCGGCCGATGCGGTTGCCTGCTGCTGATTCACGATAAATCTCCTGCAGGTCCTCATAAGTTACCCGCCAGAGAATGGTATCCGTTAATGTTTCAACCTGGTATTGCGAAGCATTTTGTGTGAGAAAGGATTCATAGGCGCTTACAAAGTTGTTATGAAAAGTAAAGCTGAAGGTGAGATCGTTTTCTTCTTTTGGTAAATAAAAGCGAATGATACCTTTTTCCATAAAAGAAAGATAGTTTTCCGTTTGTCCCGCTTTTAAGACAACTGTCTTTTTGGGAAACTCCTGGTGCCGGAGTTTGGAAGAAAATAGTTGCCAGTCGGCATCAGTGAGGGTCGTGATCGTTTCAAAATATTTCCGGATTTGCTCCATGATGAGTAATACAGGGAATGAATTCTTCAGACCTTCAGGTTGGCCAGTTGAAACAGTCCGCGGGTGATGATCTTACAATTTTCGCAGAGTTGTTCCAGTGTGCAGGAGATCATTTTAAGGTTCAGGGGCAGGTCCTGTTTCATTTCCATAAAATCCAGATACAGCATATCTGTGTCCTGAACCTCTTGGTTGCCTATCAGCCGGTCGAATAATTCTTGTGCTTTTTTCCGGTCGTCACCGATAAAAAAACGGGCATAAGGTTCAGGCCCGTTGGTTGTCTTAAGTGAGAGGTCGATATAGAAAGCCGTTTTCATGCCCGAAACAAGTTAAATAAAAGGTGGGAAGGTATTTCCCACCTTTGGTGTTTCATCCGTTAATAAAGCTATTTGATTTCAACGGTCCGGGCAATTTTTTTTGCCTTTTCATTTTTTGGAAGCTGTAAGTGCAGGATACCATCGATGTAAGTAGCGTTGATATTATTTACATCAACTGTTTCATCGAGGGTAAATGTTCTTGAAAAAGAAGGTTGCAGGAATTCATTGCGCACCCAGCTTGTCTTTTCATCCTGCTGACGATCTTTTTCTTTGCGGTCCATGGAGATGGTAAGCAGGTTGTCCTCGAGGCGAATGTTGAAATCCTCTTTGCGGCAACCCGGAGCCACTACATCCATTTCATAGTGTTGTTCTGTTTCCCGGACATTCACCGGCACCCGGCCATTGGCGAGGCTACCGCGGTTATCCCAAAAATTGTCATCAAAGAAATGACGTAAGCTGTTTTGGAAGATGTTATCAACTACAGTTCCAAAACTAACGGATGGATTACCATTTTGTTTTTTTGCAATTGCGGTTGTCATACAAACCTCCTTTTTTTAGTTTTAAAAATGCGTTAGCCAATTCAATGCCAGCCGTTTCTGAAATGAAAAAAAGACAAATCCACTTGCCAATTTTTCAGTGTTCGTGAAAAAAATACAGCCTAAGATAGGGATGCTGCATACCAGAGCAAAGGCCTTTTGCGTTTGAGTTTTATAGAAAAGCAGCTGGCAATATTTGCATTTTCATAACCTTTTTTCGATTGGTGTTCCGGTAAATTACATCGCACTATGAGAACCTTATACCTTCCTTTTTTTAGCCTGCTGGCGTCATTGGCGCAGTCCCATATTTCGGCCGCAAAAATGAACGAGGGAGATGAACTGGCTAAATACAGCTATCCTATATTTGTTGTTACCGGCGGCCAGCAATATACCGGTACCGCTTTTTTCTTTCAATCTGGCGACACGAGTTTTTTAGTCAGTAATTATCATGCGATAAAGGGCATGAGTCCTTTGAAGCAGGCTATCACTTTCACCGCCGATACCCTGTACCTGAAATACCCGTTAAAAAAATCAGGTGAGCTGAAAATCATGCCGGTTAATATCAGCGAGGAGGTGACCGGTGAGACGGAGATATTCAGCATGGTGGACCGTATTGACCTGTTAAAAATTCCTATACAGCTTCCCGCCGATGCTGATATAGCTTTTATCAATGAACTGGTAGATGAACAATACCTGGATGCTGAGCCGGAGGAAATTGTGGTGTTTGGATATCCTACCAATCCCGACAGTATTCCGCCTTTTTATTCGAAGCAGCAACGGCTGGAGGGCAAAGTGAATCCCGATGGCTTTACAGATTATGATGCTTCGCTGCGTTTAAATTTTCCCACTACATCGGATAGTGCAAGGATCATACTCGGCGGCACTTCCCGCTATTATTATTTTATCAAGCCCTATGCTGCACAGGGTTATTCCGGTGCCCCTGTTTTTGGTAAGTTCCGGGATGCCAATGACCAGGTGGTCTATCGCTTTACCGGCGTTATTTTTGCCGGTCAGCCAAAGACCCGGCAAACATGGGCCATCAGGGGAGCGGTGGCTTTGCAATATTTACTGGGCGCCTTGTAAAAAAAGAAATCATTCGTGGATTTAATATAAAAGCGGGGTGCATGTACCCCGCTTTTCTCATTGTCATTTATAACAACAAGCATTAACTAAAGAAACCTTTTACTTTATCGACAATACTACCACTGCCAGAGAAAATTGTTTTGAGATCCTGCAGGTCCAGGTCGCCATCACCATCTTTATCGAATTTACCACCGGTAAATTTATTCATGGCTTTTTCCATATTGAAGCCGCTTGTTTTTCCGCTACTCAGTTTATTAAAGATATCCTGGATGTTGAAGCTATTGTCATTGGGGTCAGCTGTTTTGGCAGCCAGTTCGTTCATCGTTTGCGGAACCACTTTACCCGCTACTTCCTGTGCCTGCACAGCATCGAGTCCGTGCTTAGCTTGCAGGTCCTGTGCGTAGTTGGAAGTGGCTTCGTTGACGATATCATCGTTGTCAGCGCCGCCTTTCTTAAAATACCGCATTACATCGGCAATTCTTCCTGAGCTCAATGCATTCTTTAGTGTTTCCAATATAGAGTTACCGGCCTGTTCTGTCACCGCTTCATTTTTTTCATTGGGTACAGCCGGATTGCTGTTGACAGCACTGCCGGTATATTTGCGGACAAGATCCATTAAGTTGTCTAACATAGTTTTTGATTTAGGGTTTAAAGAATAAGGTTACTAAAAGTTAGCCAAACTTAATATGGTGGGGAATTTTATTTTTGGGATAATAAAATATAGCAATGGGCCGCTATAAATTGTAGAAGATGTTAGTTTTTTCGAAAACAAGTTTTTCCAATTATATATTTCTTATTTCCTTTTTGGCATTGCCCCAAAAAGGAACAAAAAAGTCTAGGCAAACGCCATCGCTCCGCGGGCTTTGCCAGGCCAACGCACCTGAAGACCCTGATGAATTGTAAGTCGTTTTCGCTTTCGGATAAAAAGGACGCAGATTCTTTATCGTGCCAGACGAGGTTGTAGGAGGCGCTGCTTTTTCGCCTGCAGTGTTTACGACAGGACAAGGTTGATAAATGGCGAAAAAGAGGCGCTGGGAGTTTCATGTAGTACTGATTACAAAACACCCTGTGTAGCGGAGGTCATCTTATTTTGTTCATAGGTTTTTCTGTCAATTGACATATTAAAAGCGATCCATTTCTCACCATTGGTTTCGAATTCCATTGTTTTATCGTTATTCTTTTTCAGGCCGGCTTTTTCATAGCAGCTTATTGCAGCAGTGTTCCAGTCAAAGACATTTAATTCGATTGCGGATTGTTTTAAGATATTAAACCCATAGTCCAATAGCAGTTTCATCAGTGGGTAGCAAAGACCTTTTCCCTTCATCGAAAGGTCGCCAATAATTACCCGGTCAATTTTGGCGGAATTTTCCAACAGGTAAAGCTCGCAATGACCAATGGACTTACCTGTTTCTGAATCAATAATGCTGAACGCATTTCTTTTGGCATCGCTTTGGGAGATATCCAGTTGTTCTTTAGTTACCGGGAATGACATCTGCCGGCCGGCGATGCGGATCAGCATTTCTTCGCTGTCAATCCAGGAAATTAAGTTGTCGTAGTCTCCCTGGTCGAATTTTCTAAGTTGGATCATGTTAAAAACAATTTATTAAGTTATTCAGTTGCCGGTACAGAAGCTCAAGGGCCAATTCAAAAAATGTAGTTGCAACTATGAAGTTATGGTATTGATGACTGCTTTAGCAGCAGGCTCAAAAGGAGGTGTGCAAAATGAAGTCAAAAAAAATTAAACTCCGGCGACCAAATTTCAATACGGGTAAAAAAAAATCATATCTTTTAGTATCCCCATCAACTAAAACTAAAAATTTATGAAACGAATCACCACCATCGTTTGTGCACTAACGGGTGCACTTTTCTTTTTAACGCAATGTGCCAGTGAAAAAAAAGAGGATGATAAAAACACTGCAACAACCACCGCTGAGTTTGGCGGTTATGGCACCCAGGTCAAATGGGGTGAACATCTTGTCCTGACTGGTGGTTGTGGTGACTGTCACACTCCTAAGAAGATGACCGATCGTGGTCCTGCCGATGACAGCACATTGTTATTATCAGGACACCCGGCTCAAATGCCGATACCACCTGTAGACAGGGTAGATCTTCAAAAGAAGGGAGTATTTGCCAGTCAAACACTGACCGCATGGGTGGGCCCATGGGGCGTTTCTTTTGCTGCCAATCTTACTCCCGATTCAACGGGAATCGGCTCATGGAAAGAAGAACAA
This sequence comes from Terrimonas pollutisoli, assembly GCF_029360765.1. Taxonomy (GTDB): domain Bacteria; phylum Bacteroidota; class Bacteroidia; order Chitinophagales; family Chitinophagaceae; genus Terrimonas_B; species Terrimonas_B pollutisoli. The sequence continues at coordinate 282,743 of NZ_JARKNA010000003.1, forward strand.
TTTATCTATGCTCTCCGGAATGGTATTTATAAGGGCGTTGCCGGTTCAAGACCTTTATTGCCACCGATGCCATGGCCAAGCATTAAACATTTTTCTGATGATGAGTTGAAAGCAATTTTTGCCTACCTCAAAAGTATAAAGCCTATATCGAATACGGTGCCGGCTTATATGCCACCGGCGGCCAATTAAATTTCAAAAAATGATAAACGAAACCCTGCAAATGATTGCGGGGTTTCGTTTATGTGGTTGTAGTAGTAGCATTCATCTTTTTGTTCCAGAAAATATAAGATAAGATGCCGGGTACAAACCATATCAACATCATCAGCATCATTGGATCAAATTTGCCGGATGCGGCTATACCTGAATAAACCGAGCTGACCAGGTCGAAAAACAAACCCGCATAGGCCCACTCTTTTATTTTTTTCAATCCGGGAATTAAAATGGCAATGCTGCCTAATAACTTGGTCAAACCGATATAGGGAATAAAATAAATTGGGTATCCCAAACTGTCGTGGATCAACTGTATGGATTCAGGCGATTTCAACAGGTTGGGCACGGCTGTGAATGTCATAAGCCCTGCAAACAGGATAGTAAAGATCCAGTAAAGCAGGTTGGTTGTTTTTGAAGTCATAGTTTTTTTAATGATCAATTTAATTATTTCTTTTTTGACTCCTGCTATGATGTTGTACTCCGCTGTATTATTCCTGATAGTAAATCCGGGTTTCAGCGTCCGACAGGTTCAGTTTACTCAGGAACCAAGCAGAGAAATAAAAAAAAATAAAAGCAAGTTTTAATTTTTTATTACTTTCAGTAAGCTTTCTTTTTTCCGGCGAGTCGCTGCATATTCTTTCCCGCTCTTCCCCATGAAACTGATTGGCGGTACCAGCTGAAAAGTAAAAGTTATTCTTCACTTCAAAAACAGTTTTATGCAACGAAGAAAATTTATTCAGCATACCGGTATGGTAGCTTTCGGTGTTGGTGTGTTTGGAACAATCAGCTGGGACAATGAAAAGTATATAGGTGATACCGCTACCACTACGGATATGCTGGGACCATTCTATCGTCCCAATGCGCCGCTGCGGGTAAATATCAATCCGGCAGGCTATAGTGGGCCGCTGTTCCATCTTTCCGGCACGATATATAAAGCAGATGGCAAAACTGTTTTCCCGAATTGCCTGGTAGAGATATGGCAATGCGACGAACACAAAGTATATGATAATACCACGGATGATTTCCGCTACCGGGGATCACAACGGGTAGGTAAGAATGGCAAATATCATTTTGTCACTACACATCCTGTGCCTTATCCCATTAGCGGAGACGGCATCTATCGTCCCGCCCATATTCACATGCGTATTTCAGGGGAGGGGCAACAGGACCTGATCACCCAGGTCTATTTCAAAAATGATCCCTATATCGAAAAAGATCCTTCATCCAAATCGCCCGATGCGATCAACCGCATCCTGCAGGTGAAGGAGAACAGCAAAAAAGAAAAAATGGTTGAGTTCGACGTGGTGATGCAAAAAGAATTTAAACCGGCCCCGGAAGTGTATAGAAAGATCAGTGGTATTTATAGGATGGATGACCAATCGCTGTTAGAGTTTTATAAAGATGGCGACATGCTGTTTGTAAAAAGAAACGGGCAGATTATAGAAGGGCTACGGTACAGCGGTAATAATACGTTTATCGGCGGAGCAGAGGGAACGGATAACCTGAAAGCGGTGTTCGAACTGCAGGAAGGAGGATCAGTAAAAGTTAACATAGATCATCATGATGGTTTCAGTGAAAAGGACAGCAGGCTGGAAGGTGTCAAACGATTTAAGTATTAAGTGGAAGGAGGTTTATAATAAAGATGCTGTGCGATAAACTTCGGCCCTAAATTTGAGTAGTTGTGCTCACCGATCAAAAAAAACTTATGGCAAAAGCAGCTTCGAAGAATCAGCATATAACAAACAAGATATTGGCTGTTGATGACGATGGCCAAATGGGTTTAGTGCTGGATATGATCCTCAGTGAAAGCAAATTTGAATTGGATTATGTCAACAGCCTTTTGTCCGCGGATGAATATCTTAAGAAACATCAGCCTTTGGCTATCATTTTAGATAATAAACTTCCTGATGGATATGGGGTTGATTTTATCAGCTATCTCAAGAAAAAATATCCTTCTCTCAAGATCATTATGATTTCAGGTTTTGGTTCGGCCCGTGATGTGGCATTGGAAAACGGGGCGGACCTGTTTTTTGAAAAACCTTTTTCGCTGGAAGAATTTAACGAGGGGGTGTACAAGCTTTTAGGGTGAGATAAAAAACATTGTGTTACACGCAAGAAAAAACCAGCCATGTTGAAGGGCTGGTTTTTTTCGTCATGTGATTCGGTTCAGAAATAGTCGTAAAAGATTTTCCTATTGTATAATAAAAGAGATTGTTTCGTCTCCTGCTTTAATGGTATAAATTCCCTTTGACAAATGCGTAAGTTTCAATTGAGTTTCTCCTGCCATTAAATTCTTTTGCAGCATCAATGCCCCCACACTATTGAATACTTTTATAGTTGCTGGGTTTATCAATTTTACCATCAGCATCCCGTTTGAAACAGGATTGGGATAAATGGTCAGCGGCTTTGCCAGATCGTCAAAGCTAAGCGATACGATTTTGCTGTAATTTTCTTTGCCATCAATGTCACGTTGCAGCAAACGATAATAGTTTATACCTGTAGCAGGATGTGGATGGATAAATGTATACTGCTGTATTGTACTGCTATTGCCGGCAGCAGGCTTTAGACCAATCATTTTCCAACTGACGCCATCTGTGCTGTGCTGTATGGTATAACTATCTGCTCCCTGCTCCAAAGCGGTACTCCAGTTGAGCAATGCGCTGCTGGTTTGTTTTTGTGCAGTAAAGCTGAGCCAGCTAACGGGAAGGATAGAACTTCCTTCCATTACAGAAAATGGCGAGAAGGAGCCGGTGTAGCCTGTATAAGTAAGGCTTGTTGCTGTAGAAGATGTAGTGCCGGTTTGTATATCCCAGGCAGTGCCATAGTGATAGAGCGACGGCGTTATCAATGTGCCGGTTGTTTCTCCGCCGCTCCAGTTAAATACAAAGTCGATCCCGCTTCCATCATTGGCATTCGTTTTACCAATATTCCAGGTACGCTGTACCCTTGTGCCTGTAACGGTAGCGCCATTGCTTCCATTGGCATAAACTTCGTCCAGTACACCTACGGTAAAATCATCGCTGCTACTGCTGTTGTTGGTTATTGCAACAGGGTTATAATCGCTGTTGCCAACAGGAAAGTTAAAGGAGCCTGCGACCGGAATATTTTTTTGAACCAGACCGCTACCGTTTGTACGGATATAATTTGACGCATTGGCGCCGGAAACGGTGCCACCAATTGTGAGGTTGTAATTTCCAGTCTGTATGAGTTTACCGGACCCGTTAAAAGTAATATTTCCGGCTAACCAGTTTTGTGGCAGATCAAGGTTATTTACTGCGGAAGCACTTATTACAATATCCATTCCTTCTGCCGGAGTAAAGTTATTACCCCAGTTACTATTTTCTCCAAATGTTGTATTCGATGTTCCCACCCATTCGGGGCAGTTCATTGAATAATTCTGCCAGGACAGGGTAGGGTAACCGTTATTGTAAGAAGAATTTATCCTCCATACATCATTCATTCCATTTAATGTTTCGCATTTCATATCCCAGCTTGCATTGAAGAAAGTTGCCAACTGTATCATTTCAGAATTTGTTTTTGCTGTGCCTGAGCCATCATCACCGATACTAGCATCCATATCATAAAAACTGTTGGTAATAGTTCCACTGTTGTTGGCTACCAGTCCACCGGACATTGAGTTGGCATTAGCATACCCGGTAGAATAGCAATTTGTAATCTGTCCGCTGTTATCGCCTGTAAAACCAGCAGCGTAGCTATCTCCTGAGTAGCTATCATAATTGGTGCTGTAGCCAAGCGCATAGCAATTAGCGATCGTGCCACTGTTCTTTGCAGCAAAGCCTCCCATGGATGTGTAATATGCGTTGTAAGCACTCCATATTTCGGCATACCCGGTTGCATAGCAATTCATGATCTGTCCGCTGCTGTTGCCAACAAAACCTCCTGCATTCACATTTCCATCATAAGACCCATCCATTGTAATATTGCCCGTGGAAAATGAATTTTGACACGTTGCTTCTGATACACCAAGCAGCCCTCCTCCGTAACAGGTAGCCATACTGGTATTATCATAACAAGATATGTTTGCGGATGAGGAAGACTGGTCAACAAGGCCCTGGTTGCCGTAAAACCATCCGATAAGCCCGCCAATTCCTGCTTCATAATCGTAAAAATTTGCATTGACGTTCCCGGATACATCTACATTAGTAACACTTGTTGCCCCATCTGCCGCTCCTGATAAAGCTCCCACATATTTACCACCTCTTAGATTGATATTAACTAAAGCCAGGTTAGCTATTTCTGCACCTGATAAGAATCCAAATAACCCGGTATAGGCATTTGTTTGCCTGTTAATATACAAGCCAGTGATGCTATAACCCTGTCCATCATAAGAGCCTGTAAATTTGGTAGCAGCATTACCAATGGGGCTCCATCCTGCACCCGGACTGTAGCATGCCGTTGAAGTAACGGAGGCGTCAATATCACCTGTTTGTTTATAATGTTTATCCCATCGTGAAGCATCAGCCGTTATCCAGTTGAGATTGCCCATTGAAGAAATGAGATAGGGATCCGCTACAGTTCCACTACCTGATGGAGCGATTCCTGCTGCCGGATTAACTATTGCAATAGTGGTAACAGTAGAAGTTGTACTACCATCTACCAATACACGATAATAACGTGTAGCACTAAGGCTGCCGATTTGTGATGTGCTGAGAATAGGATAAGTGGCGCCGGAAATATTATTCCATGTGCTGTTATTATCTGAGTATTGCCATTGTATTGAACTGCCGAAGAACCCGGATAAGCTAAGCTCCGAAGGCTGCTGACTACCGCACAACGATTGATCAGATGAAGTAGTTCCGCCGAAGATTACACTTGAATAAGTGATCTCAATTCTTCCGGCATTGGCCCATGTTGCATAACTATCGTAAAAAGTTATAGCTGTCCCCGTAACATCATTATTGCCCCTGTAACCGCCATTTCCGGCCTTTTCGCCACCAACTGTGTAAACAGTTCCGCCAACAGATCCATATTGACCACCGCCGCCCCCACCACCACCGCCACCATCACCTACAGTTGGCTGACCATTGCCACCTGTATTGGAGGTTCCGTTTGCAGAAGTGGCGGAAGAACCGGCTTTGCCGGAATTGGGAGAATTAGCCATACCGCCCCCACCACCACCACCGCCTGCAACGACTTTGATTACCGAGTTAACAGAAACTATGGATGCAGCGCCACCACCGCCCCCGCCACCTGAGGAACCTGATGCCCCGGCATTTCCTCCAACTCCCCCATTATAAGCGGTATTATATGATGAAACTCCGCCGGCGCCTCCGCCGGTATTGGTTACATTGTTTGCGCCGTCTGTTCCTTTTCCTCCCGGGTAAATACCAATTACATCTCCCGGTGTAACAGCGTACGAGGCATAAACATAACCAACTGGCCCTCCCAGAGCATTGGTACAGCCGGCTCCACAATCACGGCCACCGGTACCACCGCCGCCGCCATAGACTCTTACAATAATAGTGTTGACACCGGCCGGTACATTCCAGGTAGTGCTGCTGGTATAAGTATTAGTGGTTTGCGCCGGGGAAAATAGTGAACAGAAAAGACAGCAAATTGCAAATGCAATTAAGCGAAGAAGGTGGTTCATGATATTGGATTTATTGAAAGCGGCTTACACTTTCGATAATAAATATATGTCAGCGCATTGAACTGCGCAATAGTGGTAAACACAGAACTGTGTAATGGTAAACACTAAAATGTATAACACCGATGTGCCGGCCTGGCGATAAGAAGAGTGAAATTTCCAGGGATTGTGGTTGACAAGGATATATTTGAATCACCACGTTGGTATCAAATCACATTGGTTTTTGCAGTATTATTCTATGAGTTGCCGATGAGAATTCCTCACCAGAAACTGATTCAATTATAATTTTGCACTATCAATAAAATCCAAGGCTTCAAAATCATTTTGAGTGGTTACACCTACCCATTTGCCAATCGATTTGCTGGGGTTTTGATTTGGCCGTGCTGATAAATGAAAATACAAAGTCAGTTGCGTTATTACCAAAAAAAATTTGAAGACATGGTTCTAAATTTTATTACTAATTGCAGGATGTCTAAAGTAATATTTTAAAAGGAACCGGTAGTAGTTTTCCGTGTTAGACATTAAAGAGAGATCTTTAGAGATCTCAACAAGCAGAAAAAATCAAAATCGAAGGTGAGTGAAAGATGCTTCGCGATTTTAATGCTAATTATTATTTTTAAGCATGAAAAAAATTCGGGTAACCTATTGGATCAGCTCCGTACTGCTTATCAACGTTGTGCATGCCCAGCAAATGCATCTCTTCAGCGATACGCTGCAAAAGTTAAGACCGGCCAGCCCCGGGCAAATTATCAACAACGGTATCTATTCTTATATTTCCAACTCGTCAACCGATGGGGATCACAGCACCGCATCTACTATTATTAAAGTGGATACTTCCGGCAAAACCATCTGGACAGCTTATCCGACCAATTTTATCGCATCAGGTATTGAGCCGGTTAATATCGGCTTCACCCAATTTATCTTAGGCAGTGACAACAATCTGTATGCCTGGATGAATTATGGCAAGCTGGCTAAAATAAGAGCCAGTAATGGAAGCATCGATTGGATGGTGCCATTGACACCTGTGGTGGGTTCGCCCGCTATCCTTGTTGATTACGATATGCAAACTGTGGTGTATGCGAGTACAACAGTTAGCGTGAATACAGTACGATTAATACGATACAGTAAGGCAAAGGGTGAAAACCTGGGCTATGTAGACCTTCGTTGTCCCGGCCAAGGCACATTTGGTATCCATGTAGCAACCAATGGCAATATATTCCTGGCCAGCAGGGATAGCTGTTACAAGTACACGAGTTTTGATAACCCCGCGTTCGAATGGAAGGTTCGTATGTGTACCGGCACAGATCGGTTTTACCCGGTACAAGATTTAGCGCAGGACGGCAATAACCTGTTCATTTATGGTAGTAAAGAATCGGGATTCAAAAATGGAATGGTCTCCTGCATTGATATCTCCAACGGAACGCTCAAATGGTTCGTGAAAAACGGGGGCTCTTTTGATTTTTATTATGCTGACCATAAAGTAAAAAATGGTGCTCTTTATACTTCGTGGCGTCATGCGTATGTCGGTAGCATTTCCGAAAAATGTTTTGTCAATAAAATAGATATTAATACCGGTACCAAGACCTGGGAATTCAATCATGCATTTCGCACCCAGCCGGTCAATGTGAGCAAAGCTGAAGCGATGGTGTCGATGGATATTGACAATAATGAAACAATTTATTTAACTGGTTACGGTTTACCGGATAACCAGGCTGCAGTAAGCTGGGCTTTTATGAAGATCCGTGGAAGAGATGGTACGGTGTTAAAAAGGAGTTTTGTTCCCGCCAGCGATATCACCCAAGATTTCCCGGGTGGCTTTACCGCGAGATTAATAGGAGACAAAATTTATACCACCGGCATTATGCCGGGCAATGTCGCCGGTGGTTCTGTTGATACATTGGACCTCGTGCCCCGCCCAACACATTTGTACAAATCCAACATACAATATACTTCGTCGGTAGTAAGTATTGCAAATGTATCAGCCAACAAAAAAATGATCGTAAAAAAAATCGGCAAATCATTGAAGGTAGCGGTAGTCGATGCCTTGCTCAATAAAATATCGGAAAAGACACTTGGCGATACACTCGATCCTTATGAAGGCATTGACAGGCTGGGGACAAACGATACTTCCGGGATCACTTTTGTTCCTTATTATAAATATGCCAATGCCAGCAATAACCACTTTTATTTTTCACAGGTAGCCAATCCCGAGACCTTCAATATCGTTGGAATTGATACGACAGGTACGATTTTCTCTTCTTATTCCCGCCTTCAAAGTACGTCCATCATGTATCCGTACCAATTTTTCCAGGACAGTGTGGGCCGAACATGGTTTTCTTATGTAGCGGGATCAAGTGTTAATTCAAGTATCTTTCCATATGTTTCAATGCCGGGGGTAGTCGGCATTTCCGGCCAGTGGACAGCAAGGCCTTACAAGTTGTTGAAACCGACAACCTATTTCCCTTATACAAAAGACACTGTTTTATTATTCAGCGAACCGGTTGGCAGGAACAGGAAAGCTTCGTTAAGTAAATTATGGCAGGGGTATTTGCCTGTTGCCAATGCTTACTACTGGTTTTGGTCATCGCTGGATATAAGATGGTTCAACTCCGTAGAACGGGAGGGCAAGGATAATTTTTACGTGGCGGCTAAAGACAGCAGTTTGAGGGACCTTATCTTCAAATATCGTCTTACCGATTCAACACTTCTCTGGACCAAACGTTTTGATTCAACCATCCTCACATTGAAAGGTTATGAATTGAACGGTTCCTTTTATGCATTGAGCACCCAGGGCAATGATGTGTTTATCCGGAAATTCAAAGGCACAAATGGTGATGTGGTATGGACCAAATCCATTGCTGCGCCGGTTGGACATATCTTTAAGGTCGGTGATTTTGCCATGAGCAAACAGCGGCAAAAAATCACAATTGTCGGTCATATCATCGATACGGTGATCAAGACAATGTCAAAGATCCATATCGTGACATTTGATACATCCGGAAATGCGATCAATACATTCACAAAAGATGGTTATGGTGCGTGGCAAAACAAAGCCACATCCATTACGATTGGGCAGGATGGGCAAACACTGGTCAGCGGGCAGATAACGGATTCGGTATATGGTTATGCAGGATTCATTTACGAAGTGGATGCGTCTACGTTGATACCGCCTATTCCGACTCCTGTGATCAATGATATTATTTCACCTGTTTGCAGCAGCACAACAACACAAACCGGGAAACTCTTAAATCCCGTTGCAGCGCCGTATACGATCTCGATAATGATAGATAATACGACGGCAATACCATATAATGCTGCTGACAGTTCGTTTAATTATTCAGTGACTGATACTGGCTATCATACGATCAGGGTCACTTATGCGCATCAATCATCTTCTTCTTTTAAAGACACATCCTTTGTGGTTAAACTTACACCTGCGGCCGGAGCGATGCCGACGCAGAATGGTAATGTGTTGACAGCACCTGCGACCGGCGGTTCCTATCAATGGTACGACGGTGCAGCAGCGATGGCAGGCAAAACAGAAAAGACACTTGCCATCACGCAGAACGGTAATTACAGTTATACGTACACGGTTGACGGATGCATCAGTCCTTCAAGCCCACCGCTTAATGCCGTGTTCACATCGCTGTTAGACCCAACGAATAACAATGCGGTCATTTCTTTCTTCCCCAACCCGACAAGTGGTATGGTTATTATTAATAATCTTAATCCCGCTTACCAGTACGGGTTAAGGATCATTGATCACAATGGAAAACAGGTGAACGGTTTGACGAACCTGGCGAGAGGCAGCTCAGCGGAAGTGAATATGTGGAACCTGCAGCCGGGAACTTATGTGTTGCAACTCTGGAACCAAACGAAGAAGGTATTGATCGGTAACCAGCAAATAGTTTTGGTAAGATAGGTTGCAAAATTTCAAGCATGGATGATATCACCAACAAGAGAACGCCTGGTAAAGCGGGATTCAACCGTTAGATTTATTGTTTGTTTCAGCGTTCTCGTTTTTATCATTTTTAGCTTCCCTGAACTCACGAATGCCACGACCTATTCCACGAATCAGCTCGGGAATTTTGCGGCCGCCAAACAGAAGGGTTATAACGGCCAGGATAATGATCAATTCTTTGACTCCTAAAGCCCATAAGAGAACGGGTTGTATCATGCTGTTCAATTTTTATAAAGGTACTGTAAGATAGCCCTTAGGCAGTGTGGCGGTGGAAATACTTCGACAGGCTCAGTACACCAGCCACGGCGTGCTCTCTTTCGGCGAACAGTTGCCAAGGGCGGAAAAAAGCCTCTTTCATTGGAAGAATTTAATCAGGCGATTAATTGTCTTTTATCCTGGGATAAGCAAAATAGAATTGTACTTCCTACAAACCAGGTAATAAAAAAATCGCTGTCGCCCTGTACACAATAGCTGAGCTGTAAAGCCCCTCGCAGAACATTTTGTTTTACTGTAAATGTTCTGCCCCTTCATGATTAGCCTGCAACGCCGTAATTTGGGGATATTCTGCAAATGGCTGTCATTCGCCTTATATCGATCATGCCGCAGGTGCTGTTATACCTCGATGCGGAATCGCTGATCAGGTATGGCGGTGTATTTATCGTCTGCCTGCTGGTTTTTTGTTCTGTCGGTGTATTCTTTTGTTTCTTTTTACCCATCGGAGGTATCTTGTTTACAGCCGGGATATTTGCCGCAACGGGAGACCTGGTTCAACATGTGTTCACCATTTGTTGGCTGCTGATCCTTTCCAGTGTTGCCGGTAGCCTGGCGGGTTACGGATTGGGTTGCAGTACAGGAAACTTTTTTTATACCCGGAAAGGTTCCCGTTTTTTCCGCCGCAAATATTTAATTGCTACAGAAGAATTTTATAAGAAATACGGAGCCCTGACACTGATAGCAGGTTATTTTTTACCTATCATCCGAACATTCGCACCGGTGTTGGCAGGCATAATCAGGATGAAATTTCAACGGTTTCTTCTCTACACCATTACAGGATCGGTAATCTTTATATTGGTGTTTGTGTTGACCGGATATCTAATAGACAGCCTGCCGGTTTTGCGATCCTGGCTAAAGTATATCGTCACCTTTTTTATACTGGTAGTAACGATACCGCTGGTGATAAAGATTGTCAGAGAGATGAGGAAGCCAGCGAAGAAATAGCGCTGTTATATAAATCTCTGAATACCCCTGGTAAACGTTTTACTCAACAGAAGTTTCATCTTATAAAGGCACGCATCAGTGAAACCTTAGTTCGTGCGGTCGGTGAAAGATACTTCGGCAAGCTCAGTACACTGGCCATGGCGGAAGTAAAGCATTAGCGGAAATTCAATCGTTAAGATTTATTGTTTGCATCAGGGTTTTCTTTTTTATCGGTTTTAGCTTCCCTGAATTCGCGGATACCCCGTCCTATTCCCCTAATCAGCTCGGGAATTTTGCGGCCGCCAAACAGAAGAATAATAACGGCCAGGATAATAATCAATTCTTTGACTCCTAAAGCCCATAAGAGAACGGGTTGTATCATACTGTTCAATTTTTATAAAGGTACTTAGTTAAAACCGGAAAGATGATGCGGCCAAATATGGTTCGCAGTTATTACAAAACTGCGACGATGGGAATGCTTATAACATTTGAGCAAGACGGCGCCAAACTTTCAATATTGGGAAATGAGGTTCTAATTGATTAATTGATTCTTTACATGCTCGGATAAGATGACGTTGGATATATAACTTTTGTTCTCCAAGAAAGATGCAAATATCATCTTCATAATCAGACTGTAAAATTTTATAGTTAGAAATTGGATAACTTCCTTTTCCCTTTTTGGAGTTAAATGAAAAAACCTTCCCTTCTGCATCCAGATGATTATTAGAATCTTTATGACAAGCTGCATTTCTATAGAAGATTATCAGATCATAAACATTTCCAATTTTTTCAGTTATAATAACATCGTCCTTAAAGTCAATTTTTATATGAATCAAATTCTTTGTCTTTTCGAGAAGATCTCTTGTAACAATTAAACTTTCAATAAGGGCTGATGCAAAAAGTGGATGTTTGTTATCTTCAAGAATATTAGTTTTAAATATTCTTTCCATTCGATATACATTATAGCTAATCTCAATTTTTCGTCTTTCATTTTTATTTGTCATATAAGCAATATAATATTATCAGGTAGAACTTTCAATTTAATATTACATGATAAGACACGTTGATTTAGTTGTAATCGGAAAGGATAATGTTTACTGGTTTCAGCTAATTAGCTATACAAATATCATAGCGCAATTTTCTGACAATCTCAAATGTTATGATAGTAGTACTGCAAATCAACCCGATAAAAATAAAAAACACCGGCCTCAATAAAACGTTAGGTGCTACTATCAGAGCTAGCAAACCTAACTGTCCTATAGAAAACGGCGTTGTATATGTGGTAAGAACTGCAATGATTAATGAAACTGCGCTACCTCTGTACTATTCTTCATCGCTACGGTAGAAGCCATGCCTTGCTGCACGGCATTTTGCACATAGTCAAAATAGCCGGTGCCAACAAAGCTTTGGTGCTTCACCGCTTTGAAACCATGTTCCTGCAAGGCAAACTCCCGCTGTTGCAACTGTGAGAAACCGGCCATGCCTTTTTCTTTATAAGCCATGGATAATTCGAACATCGATGTATTGAGTGCATGAAAACCGGCCAGTGTGATGAACTGGAATTTATAACCGAGTGCCGCCAGCTCTTCGCGGAAACATTCCATTTCTTTTTCACTTAAATGTTTGCTCCAGTTGAAGGAGGGTGAACAATTATAAGCCAATAATTTGCCGGGATATTTGGCATGAATGGCTTTGGCAAATTCTTTCGCTATGCCCAGGTCAGGATGCGATGTTTCCATCCAGAGTATATCAGCATACGGTGCATAGGATAAGCCGCGGGAGATGCATTGCTCCACACCATTGCGAACCTGGTAAAATCCTTCATTCGTTCTTTCACCGGTGATGAATGGCTGATCTCTTTCATCAATATCGGAAGTAAGCAGGTTGGCAGCTTCCGCATCCGTACGTGCAATGATAAGTGTAGGCACATTCATCACGTCAGCAGCTAATCTTGCCGCTACCAATTTATTGATAGCTTCCTGTGTTGGTACCAACACTTTGCCACCGAGGTGGCCGCATTTTTTTGCGGATGATAACTGGTCCTCGAAATGAACCGCGGCAGCGCCGGCTTCTATCATTGCTTTCATCAATTCAAAAGCGTTCAGGTTACCACCAAAACCGGCTTCAGCATCAGCAATGATCGGCGCCATCCAGTCTTTACTGTTATCACCATTTACCGAATCAATTTGCTCACTTCGTAATAAAGCATTATTGATGCGTTTCACTACTTCGGGTACAGAGTTTACAGGGTACAAAGACTGATCGGGATACATGGTGCCCGAAAGATTTGCATCTGCAGCCACCTGCCAGCCGCTGAGATAAATGGCTTCCAATCCCGCAGCCACTTCCTGCACCGCCTGGTTGCCGGTAAGTGCACCCAAGGCGGCTACATAAGATTGTGATAGCAGTTTCTTCCACAATTTTTCGGCGCCTTTTCTTGCGAGGCTGTATTCAATTTCCACTTTACTGCGTAGTCGTAGGACGTCTTCAGGGCTATAAGGACGTTTGATATTTTTCCAGCGGGGATTGGTTTGCCAATCAAAAAATAACTGTGTTGTTTTTGGATGCTTTGTCATGAGTGATGGGGTTTTGAAATGAGAGATGAGAAAATGAAAAGTGAAAAGTCAAAAAGTGAAAAATGAAAAGTGAGAAGTGAAAAACTGGTTTCCATCAACCGGAAACCACTAACTTTTTCTATCCCGCTTTTTCTTTGTCGAGACTAACTAACATGGATGTTTCTCTTGTTTCACCTTCGTCTATCGTTGCACAAACTTTTTTGTCATCATTGGCAAGGATAAGTTCGTATGCCGACAGGGTTAAGAAATCTTCCCATTTATCCTGTACCACAAGTTTGTTGAACAGGCAAATGGCTTGTACATAAAAACCATCCTGGTAGGCTTTGCTGCCTACTGCGTGACGGATGTTTTCAATTTCATCATCCCGCATGTCTTCATACAGGCTCAGTGTGATCTCTCTTCCATCATCCAGTTGAGCATGGCCATGTATCCATTGCCAAACCTGGGTGCGGCATATTTCTGCAGTAGCGGCATCTTCCATCAGGTTGTAAATAGCAGCAGCGCCATTTCCCCTTAACCAGCTTTCGAGGTAGAGTATGCCAACATTGATATTATGCCGCAAACCTTTTTCTGTGATCGCTCCCTGAGGCACAGCCAACAGCTCTTCTTCGGTACAATGAAAGTCTTCCCGCTTCACATGAATTTGATTGGGTGTTTTCATGTGTTCATCAAAAACTTCTTTGGCTAGTAAAACAAGGCCGGGATGGGCCACCCAGGTGCCATCATGACCATCCTTTACTTCCCGCAGTTTATCGGCTTTTACTTTTTCCAGTGCACTGCGGTTGGCTTCATCATCATTTTTAACCGGTATCTGTGCTGCCATACCGCCGATAGCCGGTGCACCGCGGCGATGACAGGTTTGTATCACCAGTTGTGTGTAGGCCCGCATGAAAGGAACGGTCATCGTTACTTCCGAACGATCAGGGAAAATATGGCCAGGGATATTCCTGAATTTTTTGATGAAGGAAAAAATATAATCCCAGCGACCGCAGTTCAACCCGGCGGAGTGATCTTTTAGTTCCCATAAAATTTCATGCAACTGGAGACTGGCCAAAATGGTTTCCACCAATACCGTGGCCTTAATGCTTCCATAGGGCACGCCGCAATAATTTTGAGAAAACACAAATATGTCATCCCAGAGTCTTGCTTCCTTATAGCTTTCAATTTTGGGTAAATAGAAATAAGGTCCCGATCCTTTTTTCAGCAGGGTTTTGGCATTGTGAAAAAAGTAAAGCCCAAAGTCAAAAAGACTGGCGCTGATTGGTTCACCATTGATCTCTACATGTTTCTCTTCGAGGTGCCAGCCGCGGGGACGCACAAAAAGTGTGGCTGTCTTTTCATTCAACAAATACTCTTTACCGGCTTCATTGGTGAAGCTGATGGTTTTATTAATAGCATCACGCAGGTTGACCTGGCCATTCATGTTATTATCCCAGCCCGGTGAATTGCTGTCTTCAAAATCCGCCATAAAAACATTAGCGCCGGAGTTCATAGCGTTGATGATCATTTTGCGGTCGACGGGTCCAGTGATCTCTACCCGGCGGTCGGCGAGATCGGCCGGGAGGGCAGGGATTCTCCAGTCGCTGCTACGGATGATTTCTGTTTCGACTAAAAAACCGGGTTTCCAGCCGGCATCTATTTTCACCTGCACCTGTTTTCGTTCGTCCATCAGTTTGAGGCGATGCGGGTTAAACCGGAGATGAAGAGCCCGGATAAAGTAAAGGGCTTCCGGTGTAAGAATTTGTGTGTAGGGTGCATGGAACGGGGCCCTGATCGCCATGCCTTCCGGGGTAGTGTACCGGGTGTCGGGGTGGGTGATAATAGCTGCCATGTTAAAATAATTTCTACTAAAATAGTAAAATTCTTTAAAAGCGAAAATTTCGCTGAATATTTTTTTTTCGAAAAATGAAGGTTTTTCTTACTTTGGGTGCATGATGACAGATAATGACAACGTCCGCCTCATCTTCGGACTGAAGGTGAAAGCCCTGCGGCAGGAGAAAGGATTGTCCTACCAGCAGCTGGCCGAGAAGACAGGTATGTCTCTTTCGTATGTACACGATATTGAGACCGGGAAAAAATTTCCGAAGGCCGATAAGATCCTGGCCCTGGCAAAAGCCCTGGGCGTAGATTATGATTATCTCGTTTCATTACGGGCCAGTAAAAAACTGCAGCCGATCATTGACCTGATCAATTCTGATTTTATCAATGCCATTCCCTGGGAGCATTTTGGATTGACACCTGCCGCCCTGCTCGATCTTTTTTCCAACACACCCGACAAGGTGACGGCTTTTATCAGTACGCTGTTAAAGATTTTCCGTAGTTACCAATTGTCAAAAGAGAGTTTTTATAATTCCGCTTTGCGTTCTTACCAGGACCTGCAGGATAATTACTTTGAAGAAACAGAAGAGGCCGTTAAAAAATTCAGGGATGAATATAAATGGAAAAATAGTTTGCCAATTGACATTGCTTCATTAGAGGCCGTTTTGGCAAAAATGAAAATACAGGTGAACCGTAAGCGGATGACCAGCCTGGAGTCCCTGAGAAATTTGCGTTCATATTATTCAGCGGCAAACCAGATACTTTATCTCAGCAAGGGGTTGAGCCCGGCGCAGGAAAAATTTTTATTGAGCCGGGAGATCGCCTTTCAATTCATGGGCATTACACAGCGGCCCTATGAAACCATTATCCAGCACAGCGATTCATTTGATATGCTGCTGAATAATTTTAAAGCCTCCTATTTTGCAGTAGCGTTATTGATGCCGGAAGAGAATGTGGTGGAAGATGTAAAGCGTATCGTGATGCAACCTAAATGGAATGATAAGGCGTGGACGGAGCTTTATGAACGTTATGATGTGACACCGGAAATGATGATGCAGCGATTGACGAATTTATTGCCCAATCACTTCGGCATCGATCATTTGTTTTTCCTGCGCATGTCCGGCGATCCTAAAAAAGATGAATATGAAATAACCAAGGAGCTGCATCTTTCGCAGTTGCATAATCCCTATGCGAATGTGCTGCATGAGCATTATTGCCGGCGGTGGATACTGATCAACAGCATTAAACATGTGGCGGAACTGGTAGAAAAAAAGAAATACCGTCACCCGGTAGTAGATGTGCAGATCTCGCAATACTGGCAAACACATAATCGCTACCTGTGCATTTCAATCGGTAAACCGGCTGCGAAAGGCAGTGATGAAATGGTGAGTGTTACCATCGGTTTATTGATCGATCAGAAATTACTGCAGACCATGCCATTTGTCAATGATCCTGCGATACCAGTAAAAACGGTACACACCACCTGCGAACGTTGTGGTATTATGGATTGTAAAGAAAGGGCGGCTGAGCCAGTGGAAATTTTGAAACAGCAGCAACAGGAGAGAATCACTGTGGCATTGAGGCAGTTGAATGAGAAGGGTTAGCGAAGAGTTTTGAAGAAAAGCGATTTCTAAATGAGGAATTGACTAAAAGCTGTAATCGCTGTTTCATGTTTAACGGATAATTTCAGGGCAGTTACATTTGACAAAACTTCTTAAATTTGGAATTATGCGAGTACAGGTAGATATAGAGTTTGATCAATTGCTTAAGCTCGTCAGAACTTTGCCGTCAGGAAAGTTAAGATTACTCAAAGCAGAAATTGAAAAAGGAACAAAATCAGAAAAATCAAAAAATGATTTGGAATCCTTGCTTTTAAACGGACCTACAGCAACGAAAAAGCAATTAGAAACAATAACCCGAAATAGAAAATCTATCAACCAATGGCGAATGAAATAATACTGGTTGATATTTCCATCCTCATTGATTATTATCGTAAGACCGACAAAAAGAGCTATAAATTTATGCCCCTTTATGCAATAAAGAGAAAAACATAGTTTCATGACTCTATTAGAAATTATTGGCTCGCTTTTCTTTTTCTGTCTAGGTCTCTACATGTTTCGCTTTGGATTTAATAAGCATTTAACCTTAACTAAGCTTAAGAGAGAAGGGCAAAGCATATATGCAGAAGTAATAAGTTTGAAAAGAGAAAATCAATCTTTCGTTCCAATTGTTTCCTTTACTGACTATAAGGACATAAAAATTACAGGTGTACCAAAGAACTCTATCTTCAACAAATACTTTTCATTTCATAAAGTTGGTGATAAAGTCAAAATATTTTATAATTCAGAAGATTCATCAGATTTTGCTATAGACGAGTTGTCTGATAAAATCACGGTAATGTTTTTTTATTTAGGCGGTTCGGTTTTCATGCTAGCGGTATTATATGAAATATTTAGGCGAATTATTTAATAACAAAAATTTACTTCTGAACCAATCTTTCTAAGTAAGATAATCCAAAAGGCCACTTTCCTAGTCCCGAGCTTGAATTTATATGTCCCAGTTCACCCGCATTAACCAATTCACTTCCCCAGTTTTTCGCAAATTCTTTTGCTCTTTCCATTGTTACGTATTCATCATTGCTGCTGGCAATAACAATTGACGGAAAGGGCATGTGGAATACCGGCATTGGTGAAAAACCTGTTGTGCCAGGTGGATAAGAAGGGGCTTCCACATCGCTGGGTCCTGCCAATAATGCACCTTTGATAATGCGTTGATATTTTTCGGCCCATCTCACAATAGTACAACAGGCAAGACTATGGCCGATCAATATTACTTTATCCAGCGGATGCCTGTTCACAACACTATCAATCGTTTGTATCCAGTCGTTACACACTGGTGTTTCCCAATCCTTTTGTTCAATGCGGGCAATGCCAAATTCTTTTTCCCAATGAGTTTGCCAATGGTCCGGGCCGGAACTGTATAACCCCGGCACGGTAAATATGTGTTCCTTGTATTTTGAAGTCATTGTGCCTTTTGATAAAAATTAAAATTAGCGGATGATTTTCGGAATAAAAGTTTGTTCAACTAAAATTTCTCCCGCATATTTGCAATGCAATGAAGCAAACGATAAAAAATATCCAGTGGTGGTGGCATGCTAACTCTTCAGGGGTGATGTAATGCTATTACTATTTTGTAAATAAACGTATTATCAAGAAGCCCCGACAAAGTCGGGGTTTTTTATTACCCCCCAACCCCCTGACCCTTCGACAGGCTCAGGAGGGCTTGGTGAACTTAAAAGGTCAGATTAACTACGAGTAAAAAAGGTTCCTTAACGGGAGGTTACAAAGTCCTCCCTTTAGGGAGGATTTAGGAGGGTTATTATGAAGAAAATTGAAATTCAAACATCTTGTAAGCAGTTGTTGGCGGATGTGTTTACGCCGGTTGGTATTTACCTGCGGTTACGGGATCGTTTCAGGGATACCATCTTGCTGGAAAGCTCCGACTTCCATTCGGCGGAAAACAGTTATTCCTTTATTGGCATTAATGCCATTGCCGGTATGGAAATCAGCTCGGCTAAAAGCATTGAGTTCAAACTGCCCGGGCAAAAACCGGAGAAGATGGCGATCAATAATGTCAACGAAGTGCCGCAATTGCTTTGGGATTTTATGCAGCGCTTTGACGCAAAAACCCCGGAGACAAAAGAAGGCAAATTTGCACAAGGATTATTTGGTTATACTACTTATGATGCCGTTCAGTTTTTTGATACAATAAAACTCACGACTCATGACTCCAAACTCACGACTCCCATTCCCCTGATGCGCTATCGTCTCTATCAATACGTCATTGCTATCAATCATTTCAAAGATGAATTGTTTATCTGCGAAAATAAAATGGCTGGTGTTGAATCAGAACTGGCGGTTTTGGAGTCATTGATTCGCAGCAAAGACCTTCCTGTTTATCCTTTCCGGTCATACGAGGAAGAAAGTTCTAACATGACCAACGAGCAATACATGGACATGGTAAAAAAAGGAATTGCCAGCAGCCATCGTGGTGACGTTTTTCAAATTGTGCTGAGCCGGCGTTTCGAGCAAAAATTCCGTGGTGATGAATTCAATGTATACAGGGCATTACGAAATATCAATCCATCGCCGTATTTATTCTTTTTTGATTACGGCGATTATAAACTGATGGGTTCATCACCGGAGTCGCAACTGGTGATAAAAAACGGCAAGGCCGTGGTTCATCCTATCGCCGGCACGTTCAAAAGAACAGGTGATGATGACCAGGACCAGCAATCAGCAGAAAAATTACTGGAAGATGCGAAAGAAAATGCGGAGCATGTAATGCTGGTGGACCTGGCAAGAAATGATTTGAGCCGTTTATGTGATGATGTAGTAGTAAGTCATTACCGGCAGGTGCAATACTTTTCTCATGTCATTCACCTGGTGAGTGAAGTAACGGGTAAAGTAAGACCCGGAAGTAATCCATTTGAGTTGCTGGCAAAAACATTTCCGGCCGGCACATTGAGCGGCGCACCCAAATTCAAAGCCATGGAACTGATCGATAGCTATGAACCGACAGCGAGGAGTTATTATGGTGGTGGTATCGGTTTTATGGGCTTTGATGGCAGTTGTAACCATGCGATCATGATCCGGACTTTTTTAAGCAGGAATAATACGCTGGTTTACCAGGCAGGTGCCGGAATAGTGGCGGCGTCAAAACCGGAAAGTGAATTGCAGGAAGTGAACAATAAGTTGGGGGCTTTAAAAAAAGCCATTGTGATGGCAGAAAACATTTAAGAAAATGTTCAATACTCAATGCTCTCCCGATAGCTATCGGGATCAATGTTCAATTTATAAAGCGGCCTTGAGTTTTGTCATTTGGACATTGAACGTTGAAAATTGAACATTTAATAGAGAACTATGAAAATATTAGTATTCGATAATTATGATTCTTTTACCTACAACCTGGTACACCTGGTAGAAAAAATATTGCATCAGAAAGTAGATGTGTACCGCAATGATGAATTGCCGTTGGAAAAAGCAAAGGAGTATGATAAGATCATTTTATCACCGGGGCCGGGTATACCCGAAGAAGCTGGTTTGCTATTGCCATTGATAAAAGAATATGCATCCAGCAAGTCCATATTGGGAGTTTGCCTGGGTGAGCAAGCCATCGGCGAAGCATTCGGCGGTACATTGAAAAATTTATCAACCGTCTATCATGGCGTAGCCACAAACTGTAAACTCCAAACCGCCAATTGCAAACTATTCAAAGGCTTGCCCGATGAAATAGAAGTGGGACGCTATCATTCATGGATCGTATCCGATGATAATTTTCCGAAAGAACTGGAAGTTACTGCCAGGGATGATAATGGGTATATCATGGCTCTGCAACACAAGACATATGATGTACAGGGTGTGCAGTTTCATCCAGAAAGTGTGTTGACGCCGATGGGGGAGAGGATACTTTTTAATTGGTTAAATCAATGATGTGCAAATTTGAAAATTTGAAAATGTGCAAATGAAAAAGATTCTGCAATATTTATTCGAACATAAAACACTAAGTCGTGAAGCGGCCAAAGAAGTATTGGTCAATATTGGCAAGGGTGTTTACAACGAACATGAAGTAACGGCCTTTATGACTGTGTTTCTGATGCGCAGTATTACCTTGCCGGAATTGCAGGGTTTCCAGGATGCGTTGCTGGAGCTTTGCGTACCTGTTGATCTCAATGGACACCAGACAATGGACATTGTCGGTACGGGCGGAGATGGTAAGGACACGTTCAATATTTCAACACTTGCCTGCTTTATTGTAGCAGGTACGGGACAAAAAGTGGCCAAACACGGCAACTACGGCGCTTCTTCCGTAAGCGGCGCATCCAATGTGATGGAGCAGTTAGGTTATAAATTCAAAAATGACAATGACCGTTTGAAGCAGGAAGTGGAAGAGGCGAATATTTGTTTTTTACATGCGCCTTTATTTCATCCTGCATTAAAAACAGTGGGACCCATCCGCCGAAACCTGGCCATGCGAACCTTTTTCAATATGCTGGGGCCAATGGTAAATCCTGCTTCGCCACAATTTCAGTTGGTAGGCGTTTATAGTTTGGAGATGGCTCGGATATATAACTACCTATTGCAATTAGGCGGCAAGCCTTTTACCATCATTCATAGCCTCGATGGTTATGATGAAATATCTCTAACCAATGATACCAAGGTGATCACCAATGAAGGAGAAAAGATCATGACACCTGAGCAATTGGGAAAAAGAACGGTGGCTGCTACTGATATTTATGGGGGCAGAACAGTAGAAGAAGCTGCAAAAATATTTTCAACAATAATAAAAGGAGAAGGAAATTGGGCACAAAATGCTGTGGTTCTGGCCAATGCTGCCATGGCCCTGCATTGCACCGGAAAATATAAAACATATGATGATGCGTATCATGCTGCGGTTGACAGTTTGGAAAGTGGAAAAGCCTACGGGTCTTTACAAAAATTAATAGCATTACAATGAGCACTATTTTAGATGATATTATTGCTAACAAAAGAAAGGAAATCGAAAAGTTAAAGCCCCTGAGCAGTATTGAGCGGTTTAGCAAAAAAGGTTTCTTTTGGGAAATAAGTAACCGTTCGTTGAAACAAAGTTTGCTGGCTGAAGGTAGTACGGGTATTATCGCGGAGTTTAAACGAAAGAGTCCCAGCAAGGGTTGGTTCAAAACAAAGGAACTGGAGGTAGAAGAAGTTGTAACCTGGTATAATACAAAAGGAGCTGCGGGCATTTCGGTATTAACAGATGAGCTTTTTTTTGGCGGCGACCTGGATGACCTGATCCAAACAAAAGTGGTGACGGATATACCTGTGTTGAGAAAAGATTTTATCATTGATGAATGGCAGATAGCGGAGGCGAAAGCTTTTGGAGCCGATGTTATCTTGCTGATTGCAGCCTGTTTGACGCCGGGTGAAGTAAAACAACTGGCGGCCTTTACCAAAAGTATTGGCCTTGAATCGCTACTGGAAATTCACAATGAAGAAGAATTGGAGCATATTTGCGAAGAAGTAGATTTGGTTGGTGTGAACAACCGTAACCTGAAAACCTTTGAAGTAGATATTAATACTTCTTTGCAGCTGATCGATAAAATACCGAAGGACAAGCCGGCTGTGGCCGAAAGCGGGATCAGCAGTGCTGAGACGCTGGCGACCCTGCGGCAGGCAGGATTCAAGGGATTTTTGATCGGAGAAACTTTTATGAAAGAAGCGGACCCCGGTAAGGCTTTTGCTGAGTTTGTAGCAGCGCTGAATGGATAACGATTGTTTAGCCAGTTACTATTTAAAACTGGTCAAACTATGAATAACACAACAACCAATCAAATGGGTTCGTCCCCTGGCAAACACAAAGCAGATTTCAGGATCAAGGTCTGTGGCATGACCTTGCCCGAACAGGTTAGGGCATTGGATGAGATGGGGGTTGACTTCGCCGGCTTTATTTTCTATCATAAGTCGCCACGCTATGTGACCAATAAGATATCGCCGGAGAAAATGAAGCAGATAAAAGGCCATATTGCCAAAGTGGGTGTGTTTGTGAATATGCCTTATGAAGAGCTGATGAAGACGGTGGAAGATTACCGGCTTGACATGGTACAGTTGCATGGTGATGAAACACCCTTCTTTTGTGAAAAAGTAGCGAACTACGTGACAGTAGTTAAAGCATTTCGCTTATCTGATAATGACCCGATAGAGTGGATCACCCGGCCTTACCATGAAGGCACCGATATGTATATGTTTGACACGATGGGAGCTGGGTATGGTGGCACGGGAAAAAAATTCGACTGGAACGTCCTGAAGGATGCAGATATAAAAAAGCTGTTTGTATTAAGCGGAGGTATTGAACCTGGCGATGAAGAGAATCTGAAACTATTTTCGCAGGAAGCGGTAGCTAAAAAAATGTTTTCTATCGATATAAACAGTCGCTTCGAAATAACAGCAGGCGTAAAAGATATTGAAAAGGTGAGGCGATTTGTAAAAAACTTAAAGGGTTGAGCGACCCAAAAACCTGAATGAAATTATGAACATTAAAGTTTGTGGTATTACTTCATTAAAACAGTTGAAACAACTGGATGGGTTGAATATTGACTTTGCAGGATTTATTTTTTTGAAAGATCTTCCACAGTATCCCGGCGATAAGATATCAAAGAAGGAATTAAAAAATGCCGATTTTGACATAAAGAAGGTGGGAGTATTCGCAGATCCTGAAATGATCGATGTCCTCGATGCTATCGATGACTACGGTTTGGATGTAGTGCAGTTGCATGGTAATGAAAGTCCTGAAATGTGCGAGGACCTGGGCAGCGAGGTAGAAGTGATCAAAGCCTTTCAACTGGGTGGTAGTGCTAATCTTAACATTGATAAAATGATTGAACCATATGATGCGGTTTGTGATTATTATCTTTTCGATGCCGGATCTTCCAGGAAAGATATTGGGGGCACCAGTCACCAGTTTGATTGGTCACTACTGGACAAATGCAGCATAGAAAAGCCTTTTTTCTTAAGCGGGGGAATTGGCCTTAAAGATGCTGCGGATATAAAGGCTTTTCGTCATTCCGATTTTTATGGAGTAAATCTTAACAGCCAGTTCGATAAAGAGCCGGGTGAAAAAGATATGGCTTTACTACTGCAGTTTTTGCAGGCATTGAAGAAATAGCTCTTCGAAGTCTCCGACTTCGAAGACACAATGCTTCATGTCACAGACATGAAAATAAAAATTGAAAATATGGGAGGAGCGCAATTTCGGGAAGGTAATGCTATCAGGGACCAGTTCGCCACTCATTTTTTGACCTTTACTATATGTGGCTGGATTGACCTGTTTACAAGAAAAGTGTACCGCGATATTGTTATGGATTCATTTCGCTTTGCTCAACAAAACGGGCAGCTTATTTTAAATGCTTATGTGATCATGAGCAATCATGTTCATCTGATTGCGAGGGCTAATGATAAACAGAGGAAATCATTGAGTGATATTGTCAGGGATTTTAAAAAATATACACATCATGTGATGATGCCCATTATTGAGAGCGAAGCGGAAAGCAGGAGGCAGTGGATGGCGCACCAGTTTAATTATTATGGTCGCATCAATCCTAATAACGAGATCAAGCAAGTATGGGTAAATGATAGTCACCCGGAAGAATGTTATAGTTATGCGTTTACGAAAACCAAACTTGATTATATTCATGAGAATCCTGTACGAGCCGGAATTGTGAATAGACCGGAAGACTATATTTATTCCAGTGCGTCGAATTATATTTTGGGCAAAGGGATAATAGATGTGGAGTTTATATAAAAGTCTAAGACTTTTGGCATATAGCCTGCGAAGTCGGAGACTTCGCAGAGCCGGGGTTGAAATTTTTGCAGGCATTAAAAAAATAAAAGGCGTTAACAGCGGATAAATGATTATGGAAGTGAAACAATATACCCATCCCGACCAGCAGGGATACTATGGAAAATTCGGGGGAGCTTATATTCCCGAAATGCTGCATAGAAATGTGGAAGAACTGAGAACCCAATATCTTGAGATCATTCAGTCTGCTTCATTTCAAAATGAGTTCCAGGGCTTATTAAAAGACTATGCGGGAAGACCTACTCCATTGTATCATGCACAGAGATTGAGTGAACAACACGGGACCACTATATACCTGAAGCGGGAAGATCTTTGTCATACCGGTGCTCATAAGATCAATAACACGATCGGGCAAATTTTATTGGCGCAGCGGTTAGGCAAAAAAAGAATCATTGCAGAAACAGGAGCGGGACAACATGGTGTGGCAACTGCTACTGTTTGTGCTTTGAAGGGTGTGGAGTGCATCGTTTACATGGGTGAGAAAGATATCGAGCGGCAAGCTCCCAATGTAGCGAGAATGAAACTGCTGGGTGCTACCGTAATACCCGCTACCAGTGGAAGCAAGACATTAAAGGATGCGACCAATGAAGCCATCCGTGATTGGATCAATAATCCGAATGATACTTATTATATCATTGGATCGGTAGTAGGACCTCATCCCTATCCGGATATGGTGGCCAGGTTTCAAAGTGTGATCAGTGAAGAGACAAGAGTGCAACTAAAAGAAAAGACGGGGGCGGAACTACCATCGCATGTTATTGCTTGTGTAGGTGGTGGCAGTAATGCCGCCGGTGCGTTCTATTACTTTTTGGAAGAGCCGAAAGTTGAACTGATAGCTGTAGAGGCAGCCGGCATGGGTGTGCACAGTGGTCATAGTGCGGCCACATCGCAATTGGGCAGGCCCGGCATTTTGCATGGAAGTAAAAGTTTGGTGATGCAAACAGAAGACGGGCAGGTAGTGGAGCCCCATAGCATTTCCGCCGGTTTGGATTATCCCGGCATCGGCCCGTTACATGCTTACCTGTTTGATAGTGGCAGGGCGAAATTTTTAAGTGCAACAGATGATGAAGCGTTGGAAGCTGCTTTTAATTTGGCGAAACTGGAAGGAATTATTCCGGCCCTCGAAAGTGCCCACGCATTGGCAGCACTCAAACAAATGACATTTAAAAAGGATGATACTGTTATTGTTTGCCTGAGTGGGAGAGGAGATAAGGATCTCGGCACTTATATGAAATATATAAAATAACCCGAATGAACAAGATCAAACTGCTCTTACTTTTAGTAATCAATTTTTCTTTCATTTGCTGCGACCATAAGCCCTATGTCGAGCATAAATTAAAATTTGAAAAAGTAGCTGATGATTGTAATGAGCAACAAACTTACTTCCGGATGAATTCCAACTTTGGTGGCGAACGCTATGAGTTTGAAAAATGTTTACCCGCGGATTTTAGTAAAGAACAACTCGTAACTGAAAGAAGAGGAGACACCGTGCTGGCAAGTTTTAAAATTACTCCTTCGGCACAAACCGGAAATGTCTACCATCTTACTTTAGATATTGATAGCTATCCTCGGTATAATTACCTGACGATTGATGACGAAACCTATTCTATTACTTCTTCAGAAAAATAGTTTGAATGAGCAGGATCGAAGCATTGTTTAAAAAGAAAAATGAACGCATACTGAATGTTTACTGTACCGCAGGCTATCCGAGGATTGATAGCACAGTGTCTGTAATGCAAGCGCTGCAGCAAAATGGTGCGGATATCATCGAATTGGGAATGCCTTATAGCGACCCCTTGGCCGATGGCCCGGTGATACAGGCCAGCAGCACCGTGGCACTCGCCAATGGGATGACAATAAAAAAACTTTTTGAGCAGTTAAGAGACTTTAGAAAAGACATTAGTATTCCGGTGATATTAATGGGCTATATGAACCCTGTATTACAATATGGCTTTGAAAAATTTTGTGCAGATGCTGCGGCAGCGGGTATCGATGGCCTGATACTTCCTGACCTGCCCGAATATGAATTTGAGACGGAATATGGAAGTATCATCAAAAAATATGGTCTTGATTTTATTTTCCTGGTGACTCCTGAAACATCCGAAGAAAGAATAAAAAAGCTGGATGAACTAAGTACCGGGTTTTTATATGCTGTGTCTTCATCCTCTACAACAGGTAGTGATAAAAACATGACTGCTGTTGCCAGTTATTTACAAAAACTTAAAAGTCTTCAACTTCGTAATTCTATATTGGTAGGATTTGGCATCAAGGACAAGCAGACATTTGATGAAGCCTGCCGCTATGCAAACGGCGCTATTATCGGTAGTGCTTTTGTAAAGGCAATAGAAAAAGTTCATGATGATATAGGCCTCAGTGTTAAAAGTTTTTTGTCCGATATTATTTCATGAAAAGATTGATATTCCTGGTAATTGTACTTTTATACGTTGCAGGGGCCATCTTGGGACTGATGGGAAATGCCTACACTGAAGTTAATACCCTTCAAAAAAGTATAGCTAATCAAATGGTATTTCTTATTGGAACGTCAGTTTTAATAGGAATAGCTTGCTTTTATGGATTTAAAATGGCTTTTCCTAAAGGATATGCAAATCAGAATGGGATTGCAAAAACCCTTATCCTCATTTTGTTTCTGATTCTTTCATTTGCATTTAACCGGGGATGGGTTCAAACAATCAATACAGTCGGGCAAAAAGAGAGACTTATTATTGATGGGGTTATTTTGTCAAAAGAAACTGAAAAGAGTGGTAAGACCAGATTCTATTATTTAGAGGTTGGTGACAAACAATCAGGGAAACGGTATAGATTTCGAGTTTGGGAATCAGTTTTTAACAGCATTGGTAATACTGGCGATAAGTTATATCAGGAGTTTTTAATTGGTACTATGGGGATTATATACAAAGCAGATTTCTGATTAAAGAATCTGTTAAACAATTCCTTAAGTCTGTTATTTCGTAAGCCGGCTTACTTTTGCCGGCTAAAAAAAGAAATTATCTTTGTTTGCAGACAAAAATTGATGTGCATGAATATGAAAAGATTAGTAGTCGTTTTAGCAATGCTTCCCTTGTTGGCAAGTGCCCAGAAAAAGCTCACTGTTACCGGTAAGGTGAAAGGGCTTAAAGATGGTACCATTGTTTCGATTTCAGATGTAAACCGCCCTGCGGATACGCTGGCGAAAGTGAAGGCTAAACAAGGCGCATTTGTGCTTACCCACGAGTTGAAGGAGCCTATGTTGCTTAATTTGGGAATAGGTAGTGGTAAAACGGTGATGACCTTCCTGGATAATTCGCCGGTCAAAGTTTCAGGTGATATAGAACAGATGAAGAATATCAAATTCAGCGGTTCAAAAACTCACAATGACTTTACTGATTTCAAAAAAACATTCGACCCTAAGTTTGAGAAGCTGATGAAAATAAATCAGCAATTGCAGATGGGTTTACGTTCAGATAGTCTTGAAACTGCTACCAGAACAATCAAAGCAGATATCCAGCAGTCAATTGACCAGTTTATCACTAAAAGAAAATCATCCCCGGTCAGTGCGTTTGTAATAGCGGCAACCATGCAGTTGAATGAAGATGTTATGGTAACCGAGCAAAGGTTGAATAGCTTAAAACCCGCTGCATTGGAAAATATGTATGGTACTTATCTCAAAGAAAATATTGCAGAAGCAAAGATCAATGCTATAGGGACTGTGGCAACGGAGTTTACTCAAGCGGATACATCTGGTGTTCCGGTTTCGCTTTCATCTTTCAGGGGAAAGTATGTGCTGCTTGATTTTTGGGCCAGCTGGTGTGGTCCCTGCCGCCAGGAGAATCCGAATGTAGTGGCCAATTTTAAAAAGTTCAACAACAAAAATTTTACGGTGTTAGGTGTCTCGCTTGACAGGCCCGGGCAAAAAGAAAGGTGGCTACAGGCGATTTATAAAGATGAACTGACCTGGACGCATGTCAGCGATTTGCAGTTTTGGAATAATGCGGTTGCCCAACAATACAGGGTGCAGAGCATACCCCAAAACTTTTTGATTGGTCCCGATGGAAAGATCATTGCCAAAAACCTGCGTGGCCCGGCATTGGAACAAAAGCTGTGTGAAGTAATTGGTTGTAATTAGACTAAAAGGCTGAGGTCAGAAGTTAGACATCTGACCTCTGACCCCGTACTTCTGCTTCGTTCTTAATTAGCATCTTTCCCTGCTTTCAACTTATCGATCATCGTTGATACATTGTTTTTATTGTTGGTATCAGGCGCCAGCGCCAGGGCTAGGTTGGCATATTTTAATGCCGATTTATAATCGCCATTTGCGGAATAACCCCTTGTCAATCCCATCAGCGTTGTAAACTGGTTCGGATTTTTTTGAAAATTGGTTTTAAATATTTCCAAAGCTTCTTTGGTCTTTTTCTGTTGCAGCAGTTGGCGACCATATTGATGTATTTCATTCATGCCTGCAAAGACCATTGATTTTTTCATGATCTCGGCGGATTCCGCAGAACGGTTGAGTTTATCTAACAGCTGAGCTTTGGTGCTCCATGCCGCGAAAGATTTATCACCGCCAAAATTAGTGCTGGTAGCCGAATCGGCCCAGAGGAGTGCCTGTTCGAGATTGACATTTCGCTGCAGGCACCATGCAGCCGCCTGGTTCCAGCTTTCCCAGATAAATCCTTTCTCCGTTCTCAGCTCTTTCCGGAATGATTCGAGCTGTGCGTTCACATAATCCACTTCAACAGTGAACGGGATCATCAGTTTTTCCCAAAGCAAGGCGATGGTTGCGGTGTTTTCTGTTTGATTCATGAATTCATATTTCAGCCACTCTACACTTTTATCTAATGCTGCCGGTTTTACTTTTACCCGCAATACATCTTCCGCATCATTGTAAAAATAACTACCCCATGATGTAGAGTTTTTGGAAAATATCAACGTACATTCTTCCGGCGAGTAAGCTACAAAGAATCCATATGTGCCTGCGGGTAAATCTTTTCCTTCAATCTTGACAGGAGTAGAAAACTCAACCGTTGTGTTTTCATTGGCACCGGCTCTCCATGGGGCCGATTTACTGCTGCCAAATTGCTGATCGATAAATCCTATGTGTACGAGTTGCCCCCACACTTTTCCATCTCTTCCCTTTACACCGGGCCGGTCATAGTGAATCGTTACATCCGTGAGGCCGATGCGTTCACTCACCGAAGCTTTCTTATTGCCGCCACTGGGAGCTACGATCAATGGTATTTGGGCTAATCCGAGAATAGTGATAAAAAGGCCAAAGGCCAGTAAAACAATTTTCCTGTTCATGCAATTGGGTTTTAAACCAAAAGCTAGGTAGAAATAATGTACGCCTGCCAGGTTTTTTATAAACGAATTGGCGAAAGGATAAAGCGCATGGAAGAAGGATGTGAGGCGATGTAACACAAAAGACGATCAGATTAGCTTATGCTCATAAGCATACTTCACGAGGCCGATTACACTGCCGGTATTTGTTTTTCGAAATATATTTTTCCGGTGTGTTTCTACTGTTCGTTCGCTAATAAAAAGGGCTTCAGCGATCTGCCTGTTATTGTATTCTTTTTCTATGAGGCGAATAATTTCCATTTCCCTATCAGTAAGATGAACTGTCGGGTTTTCTTTTTTTGTTGCCGATTTTGTTTGCAGGCCGGCAAGTACTTCTTCACTGAAATAAATACCACCGTTGGCAATTTTTTCAAGTGCTTCTACCAGTTCCTGCTTACCGATATTTTTCAGCACGTAGCCTGAAATATTTGCCTCATTGATCATTTCATTAACCAGGTCAGCACTTCCGTTCATTGAAAGGGCAAGAATCTGTGTGGCGGGAAATTTTTCTTTTACTTGTTTGGCCAACAAGTTACCCGGCATACCGGGCATCATGATATCAGTGAGTAAAATATCTACGGGTTGCTCTTCCAGCCTTTTTAATACTTCTCCAGCATCGGTGGTTGCAAAGGCAAAACTGAACTTGTCATCTCCTTTCAATAAAGAAATCAAACCGTCGATTACGATCTGGTGGTCGTCCACAAGAGCTAGTATGATTTTGCCATTCTTCATGCGTTTCTAAAATACTATAAAATGGCTTGCAAAACTAAACTGAAAAATTTAGTGCTATAAAATTGCCTCGCATCAAACAAACAGAATCAAGAAATATGCCGCATTATAAAAAATAAATATTTTAAAAAATATCAACCTAATAACGGTATATGCAGGGCCACCAGTGTCCCCCTGCCGGGAGCAGAATCGAAGTCAACCGTGCCCTTGAGATAATTTACCCGGGTTAAAATATTTTTTAAACCAATGCCTTCTATTTTTTGCCGGTCATTTATGTCAAATCCTTTTCCATTGTCTTCAATGGTAGCGCTGATGCTGTTGCTTTCTTTTATTACAGATATATCCAGTGTGGTTGCTTCAGCATGTTTGATTACATTATTCACACACTCCTGTATTACACGATATAATACGGTTTCAACATTTGAATCAAGCTTTTCATCCAATCCCTCTGTATATAAATGTACCTCCAATGATTTTTTATCCATCTTATCTACAAAATCCCTGATGGCGGATGAAAGATTTTTTTTCAACAGGGCATTGGGCATCATGTTGTGTGAGACGCTGCGTATTTCTTTGCAACTGTCATCTACCAAATTGATAATTTTTTCAAAGGATACCTGTTGTTCTTTGGTCTCAAATTTAATATCCGATTCCAGCGCTGATAAGTTCATTTTGGTAGCACTCATCATTTGTCCAACACCGTCGTGCAAATCACGGGCTATCCGTTGCCGCTCATCTTCTTCAGCTTTTATCACTGCTTTTGTTGACAACTCCTGGTGACGGATGATTTCATTTTGCAGCTTTGCTTTTTGTTTTAACCGGTAGCGTAACCAGCCCGACAAAGCCAGTAATCCCAGTAGTAAAAACAATATAATAGTGCCCCCAGGATAAAATTCTTTTTACTCAGTTGTTCGTGTTGCAAATTGATCTGTTGTTGCTTCTTTTCTGTTTCATACAAAGTTTGCATTTCGGCTATCCGGTTTTCACTGCCCGTATTTACCAGGCTGTCTTTTACCCGCATGGCGTTTTTTAAAGCTATATAAGCTTCGTTGGCTTTCCCGGATTGCTGGTAGGCTGTTGACAGCATTTGCAACGCCTTTAATTTTCCTTGTGCATAACCCGATTCGTCGGCTAGCACAATGCAGCGTTGGAGGTAAGGAATCGCCTCGGCGTATTTTTTTTGCTGGAAAAAAACATCACCCAGGTTTACATAGCTGTCGCTCATTTGCTTTTTATTGTCGAAAGCTGAGTCGATTTTTAATGTTTTAGTAAAAAACCCGATTGCTTTAACATAGTTGGGCGGATCACCATACAGGTAACAGTTACCCATATTATCATAAAATAATGATTTTGCTAATTCGCTGTGTGTCTTCTCGGCTAATTCCAATCCTTGCTGGTCAATAGCGAATGCTTCTTTGATTTTTCCCTGCATGCCATAAATATTTGCCAACGTATGCATGGTATTGATCTGCAGACCCGGGTCACTATAGGTTTTAAGCAAAGCCAGGGCTTCGCTTACATATTTTTCCGCCAGTGGTAATTTCTCCTGGCTTTGGTACACCATGCCGATACTGTTTTTGGCAACGATGATGCCTTTGGTGTCATTTATCTTCTCCCTGATGCGAAGTGACCGGAAGTGGTGTTCTAATGATTCGGCATGTTTGCCTGTCTGCCACAGGGATGCTCCTATACCGGTAAGGGCACTTGCTTTTAATGAATCGTTTTTTGCGGCTTCGGCTAGTTCATATGCCTGCCTGTAATATTTTAAAGAAAGGTCGTAGCTGCCACGCACATGCAATATGCTGCCCATGGCATTGTAGGCAATCATTTTGGAATAAGCATTTTCAGATTCTTCTGCTATTGCATATGCTTTTTTTGCAAAAAAGATAGCAGTGTCAGGATCAGAATTACGGGTAAGAGTGACTAATGACACATAAGCTTCTACTTGTCCTGTGCCCGCTGTGTTTTGCGCAATGGTGGAAAGCGAATCAATTTGATGATGTTGAGAATTTGCCCGCAAAGATACCCACATCAACAATAGAATAGCGAGTCGATATTTCATGTAGACAGGAAATGTTGGCAAACGGTCAATAACATGGCGTTGGTCAATACCAAAGTCGGCAAGGCTTTCTACAAACCCAATACCTGCTGCATACTAAAAATACCTTTTTTGTCTTTGATAAATTCAGCGGCCAGCACGGCTCCCAGGGCAAAGCCCTGCCGGTTATGAGCAGTATGAATGATTTCAATATCATCAATCGATGACGAATATTTTATACTATGTGTGCCGGGAGCAGGATCTTCTCGTTTACTGATAATAGAAAGGTCAGACGCGGCCGTCGCCGGGTTATTTACCCATTTTGTTTTTCGTGGCACTTCCTTCAATATTTGTTCCGCCAATGTAATAGCAGTACCACTCGGCGCATCTTTTTTTTGTGTATGATGTATTTCCTCCATGCTGACCTCATATTCTGCATGAGGTGACATCAGTGCAGCTAATTTTTTATTCAGTTCAAAAAAGATGTTGACCCCAACGCTAAAATTGCTGGCGTATAAAAAACTTCCATTTTGCTTATTGCAATAATCGTTAATCTCGCCGATCCTTTCCGTCCAACCAGTAGAACCACACACCACAGGAGTTCCGTATTCCAATAACTTTTTTACATTATCGTAGGCGCTATGCGGACTGGTAAATTCAATAGCTACATCCGCTTTCGAAACCTTTTCTTTGGTGAAATCCTGCAGGTTTTCATCGTTGATCTTTAAAACGATAGAATGACCCCTTCCGATAGCAATTTCTTCAATAGCTTTTCCCATTTTCCCGTACCCGATCAAAGCAATATTCATTGTGAAGCCTGGTTTTAATTTTTGAGGCTGTGAAGTTAATGATAGTTTGTGTAGAAGACGGTGGTTTTTATGAGCAAAGTCTGTTGACTTTTGACATAGGTCATGCGAGGCCGGGGACTTCGCATGACCTATAGTAAAAACGGGTGTAAAAAAGAAAACCATGCACGTTTCCGTGCATGGTTTCACAATGATGAATGATAAGAAATTATTTCAAAAACATCGTATCAACTACTGTAACAGATCCATTAGTAACCATGATGTCGTTCCTGACTGTATCAGCAAAACTGGCTGAAGGAAGAAAATGTAAGGAATAAGATCCCGCCGCCAGGCCACCGATCCAATAACCGCCGGTTGCTCCTGTATAAGTTCCTGCAATGGTGTCGGTACCCTGGATCGCCAATATATTTGTCAGCGAATCATAGGGAACAACTACGCCGCGCAAGCCGCCGCCAACCGATTCAAGTGAGGTGCGGATGACAGGTTTCAGTATGTATTTATTGCTGCCAGTATGAACTATTGACCTGGATGCATCAAAGTCCAGTATCATTTTATATACCAAGCCCGCTTCTACATCCTGGTGTATATTAAGTTTCAAACCTGATTGTTGTGCACTGGGCGTTTCAAGCGATGATTCCACACCATCCACTACAATTGTATTGTCATTTCCCAATACCAACCTGATCTGTTGAATTTTACCGGCAGGAATATCTGCATTCACCAATAGTGTATCCTTGTTATCAACAAGGTCTAATAAATTGTAAACACCTTTGGCAACACCAGGCAAGCTTTGCCAGCCGCCTTCGCTATCGGTAGTAAGATTAATTTGTACATCCTGTATGTCTACGTTGACCTCGTCGTAATCACCGGGGTCATCGGTTAGATAAACTGCAAGCTTTGCTTTGCCATCTGTTTTCGTATCATTTTTTGTACAGGCAGAGAAAAAAACTAAACTAATAATTGCGGTAAGAAAGGTGGTAAGAAAAAAAAGTTTTTTCATGAGGGTTTTTTTAGCAAGGGTTTCAAATTGTATGCCATTACCCTTTTATCAGGATAGGAAAAGCCCCCAACGAGCACTGTATAAAAATATTTATTTCTTGATTAAACCTTAGTGGAAAATCATATTCTTACAGGGTTAGATCTAAAATCGTGAAGGCAGGAAAGTAGTTGGTTTTTTCTTTCCGATGCTCAATACAAAACTTAACCCGGTAGTACCGGCCATTTCACTATGGCCTGGTTTAAAACGAAAACTCAGATCGGGGCTTACATCAAAACTTTTTAAATGGGAGTCTACTGCCGCATCTACGACATTTAACCCCCAAAAAAGAATAAAGAATAGAACAGAGTAGTCAATATAACGCCTGAATTCATCACGGGCTGCCCGGATAGAATTAGGCTCTATTATTTTATAAATTTCTTTTAACTCATTATATCCTATAGAGTCGGGTACAGGTAATGCTGCTTTGTATCTTATCTTATAAGCTTCCCGGTACTCACGATAAGTATTTATGTTATCAAAAAAAATATAGCCTGTAATTCCCAGCGCACCGTAGACAATAGGCAGCTTCCAATATTTCTTATTGTATACCTGTCCCCAACCGGGAAGGATGGCTGACCGCAACGCTGCTTTTTTAGGATTGTAAACATTTATCTTTTTTACTTTTTTCCCTTCCGGTGAAGTTGTATCAACAACTGCGGTAATTGTTTTCAATGAGTCAGCTGACTTTAGAACTTCTTTTTCCTGGGCAAATAGAGGGAAAGGAATTGTTGTAAGACAAATCAGCAAAAGAAAAAGGCAACCCAAAACTTTTTTATTTCTCATTCCATTTATGATAATGATGACAGCACGCTATATCTCCGCATCCGGTTAGCTAACCCGCACATCCATTTGTTCCAGGATCTTATTCAGTTCTTCCTGCGAGTAGTAGTCGATAATGATCTGTCCATTGCCATTACGGCTGTGTTTTAGTTTAACCCTTGTGCTGAAATAGGATGCTAAGTTATCTTCAATTTTTTGGTAGGCAGGAGCCAGGGAGCTTTTTGAAGTTTTTTTAACAGCACCACTTTGTTTGTATAGATTGCGAACCAACTCTTCTGTTTGTCGTACAGAAAGACCTTTGTCTTTTATTTCTTTATAAATGTAAAGTTGTTTGTCAACCGTATCCACATTGATCAAGGCTCTTGCATGTCCCATGCTTAATTGGCCGCTGCGAACTGCCAATTGAATATCGGGTGGAAGTTTTAACAGGCGGATAAAATTGGCAACTGTACTTCTGTCTTTGCCCATTCTTTCTGCAACCTGTTCCTGGGTATAGTCCAATTCTTCCATCATCCGCTTATAGCTAAGTGCAATTTCCATGGCATTCAGATCTTCCCGCTGCAGATTTTCCAACAATGCCAACTCCAACAGCTCCTGGTCATTGCTTTGGCGCAGATAAGCCGGGATGTCTTTTAATCCGGCCATTTTTGATGCCCGCCAGCGACGTTCACCCGCCACAAGCCTGTACTTACCTGATGGCAGTTTGGTAACCGTTATCGGTTGAATGATGTCGTGTAGTTTGATCGACTCAGCTAATTCTTTCAAAGCCTGCTCATCAAAGTCACGGCGGGGTTGTTTGGGATTAGCTTCTACCTGGTCAACAGGGATGCGGTTGATACCGGTAACATTTTCTACTACAGCAGGCTTCAAAGCACCGGTTCCGGTTTTTAGATCGCTATCAATACCTTGCAGCAATGAACGGATTCCTTTACCCAGAGCTTCTTTATTTTGTTTGGGGTTCGTCATCATAAGAGGTTTAAGGTTGAAGGCTTGAGGTTGAAGGTTTGCGTCCTGACAGACTCCCGGCACCCGTTACCTTCCCTTAGAGTTCAAGTATTCTTTCTTCGTTTTTAATTTTTGTCATATCGTTTTTCTGCAATATCTCCTTGGCAAGATTCAGGTAGTTCATCGAGCCTTTGCTATTGGCATCATATAATATCACAGGCTTCCCTACGCTGGGTGCTTCCGCCAACCGGGCATTCCGATGTACAATGGTATTAAATACCATATCTTCAAAATGGCGCCTGACCTCACTCACCACCTGGTTGCAAAGACGTAATCTGCCATCATACATCGTCATCAATATTCCTTCAATTACCAACGCTGTATTCAAACGGCTTTGGACAATTTTGATCGTATTCAACAGTTTTCCCAAACCCTCCAACGCAAAAAACTCGCATTGTACCGGCACTACCACTGAGTCTGAAGCCGTCAGGGCATTAACTGTTATCAGGCCGAGCGAAGGTGAGCAATCGATGATGATAAAATCATATTCATTTTTTACGGCATCCAACAGGTTTTTCATCACCATTTCCCGGTTGGGATAGTTTATCATTTCTATTTCAGCACCTACCAGGTCAATATGGGAAGGAAGAAGATCCAGGTTGGGAATATCGCTTTTCAGGATTACATCCCTGGCCGCAGCCTGGTTGACCATACAGTCATACAAACTTTGGGTAATATTATGAAGGTCAAAGCCTACGCCGGTAGTGCTATTGGCCTGCGGATCACCATCCACCAGCAGGGTTTTGAATTCCAACACTGCAAAACTTGCCGCCAGGTTAATAGCGGTTGTGGTTTTGCCAACACCTCCTTTTTGATTTGCTACACCAATTATTCTTGCCATCGGGGTTTTTCCTGCAGTTTTTTTAATTAAAAATTATAAGCCAGGCAGTTTATAGTAAAATTGTCGCTGATTGCCAAAACCGCAAAATTAAGTTTTGCCCATTCCCGGCAGCCAATCGGGCAAAAATAAGTGTTCGGCAAAACAATAGGGATATTTCCCGGTTATCTTTGCACTCAAATTCTTATTCATGCGAAACTCTCCGGTCTGGTGGATCTTAATCATGTTGATGGTATTGCTGGACTTTTATGTTTTCCAGGCAATTAAAGTCATTGCCTCGCCGGCAAGCGGTCGGATCAGAACTTTTATTTATTCAGGCTATTGGGTAATCTCAGTATCGGCGATAGTGGTATTACTAATTCTTCCTTACCTGCATTTTGCTCACCAGGCCCGGTTTCTTCGTACCACGATATTTGCTATTATCCTGGGGCTGTTCATTGCTAAGTTAATAGCGGCTTTATTCTTTTTAATCGATGATATCCGGCGGCTGCTTCAATGGACCGGGGGCAAGGTTTTTCAGGGCAATAAAGGATCTGGCGCTTTAGAATCTGAAAAAATATCCCGGTCAGTTTTTTTAAGCTGGACAGGCATGATTGCCGGTGGCGGTCTATTTGCTACACTCATGAATGGTTTTGGAAACAAATATCATTACCAGGTAAAGAGAGTGCCGCTGGCTTTCGGCAATCTTCCGGAAGCGTTTAAGGGATTAAAAATTATTCATATATCTGATATCCATTCCGGCAGCCTGATGGACAAACATGCGGTGTTAAAGGGTGTGGAAAAAATATTGAATGAGAAGCCCGATCTCATCCTTTTTACCGGTGATCTCGTAAATAATACCGCCGACGAGATGAAAGATTATGTCGGGGTTTTTGGGAAATTGAATGCGCCAATGGGTGTTTATTCAACTTTGGGCAATCATGATTATGGTGACTATGTTGAATGGAAGACTCACGAAGAAAAAAAAGCGAACCTCGACAGGCTGAAGCAAATCCATGCTGACATGGGCTGGCGTTTATTAATGAATGAGCACGTGGTATTGGAAAGAGGAAATGATAAAATTGCGTTGCTGGGAATCGAGAACTGGAGTGCTAAAGCCAGGTTCCCAAAATATGGTAATATGGCAAAGGCCTATGCAGGTGCTGATACTTATCCTTTTAAAATATTGATGAGCCATGATCCGTCGCATTGGGATGCAGAAGTGAGAACGAAATACAGTGACATTGACCTGATGCTTTCGGGGCATACTCATGGGATGCAATTTGGTGTTGAACTGCCATGGTTTCGCTGGAGCCCTGTTCAATATGTGTACCAGCAGTGGGCGGGGCTATATGAACAGGCTGCCCAAAAATTGTATGTGAACAGGGGTTATGGATTTATCGGCTATCCCGGCAGGGTAGGTATTCTGCCCGAGATCACCGTGCTGGAGTTGGCATGATGATTATAATTTTTAAACTATTATATCCGTTAGAAGTCTTAACCTGCGATTGCAAAACACATTCTAAAACTTTTGAATACTGCTCATGCTTAAAAAATATTTCATCGCCATTGGAGTTGTTTTGCTGTCATTCGCATCCTTTTCCCAGGTTACGCCTAAAGACACAATTCCTGCTGTGACAGACGATCTGTTATCGATGGATACTACCATGGACTATGATGACCTGATGAGTGAGCTGGATGTATTTTTAGATTCGTTGCTGGCACCGAGAAGCTATTTTTTGATCAGTGCTTCAGCCGGCAGTGGTTATTTCAATTATCCAAAGACAAATACAAAAATTGAATCAAAAAGAAGAAGTGTTTATACGCCTACGATCGGTTACTATCACAAATCGGGGCCGGGTATAACATTATCCGGTAATATTATTAATGACCAGCAGCAGTTGGATCTTTACCAGTTTTCAGTAGCTCCTTCTTTTGATCTTATTCAAAATCACAACTGGATCGCCGGTGTTTCCTATGTTCATTATTTCACCAAAGATTCATTGCCTTTTTATACCTCTCCATTGCAAAATGAAGTCAATGCTTATTTTTTGTGGAGACAGTCGTGGCTGCAGCCCGGCATTACCGCCAGCTACGGCTGGGGGAGCAAGACAGGATATGAAGAAAGAATAAGATATATCAGGCTTTTAAGACTTAAAAAAAGGGGATCCGTTCTTATTGACCAGCAAACTACTGAGGAAATTGCTGATTTTTCATTATCGGCAACTGTAAGACATAGTTTTTACTGGATGCATGTGTTGAGTGAAAAGGATTATGTAAAATTTACTCCTCAATTTGTTTTTTCAGCCGGCACACAAAAATTTGGATTCAACCGCACTACTTCTGCTTACGCCGTTAATACAAGACTAGCCTCCTATCTTTTATACAATAGCGGCGATGTTACTATCGATAATAAACTCGAGTTTCAACCTTTGTCGTTATCACTATACCTGCGCCCGGAGTATAATATTGGTAAGTTTTTTATACAACCCCAGGTGATTCTTGATTATTACTTCCCCGCTGAAAAATTCTCTACGCTGTTTTCCCTGGGAGCAGGATTTATTTTTTAAGTGTTAAAGGACTTTAGCAAAATTTCAAACGATTTTTTTCAAAACGGATAGGGGTGTAACTCCTGCCAGTTGTCAATCTTGAAGAGATGTTGAAGGAAGGGTTATGCCAGGTAGTATCTATGCATTGAATTTTATTTCAAAAATTTTAACTACCATTCTATAAACTTCTTTTCCTGCAAACAGGTCTATCGGGAATACGATCCGTTTTTAGATAACATTCACATTGGTGTTGCAATAATTTAATATAAACCCAGTTTACATTGTTGCGCCATCCTTTGATGAATAAAAAAGTCAAACACTAAAATTAAAACACATGAAATATTCGTAAAAATTATCGAGCTAATTTATAGCAATAGCGATGATAATTTTTATGAATATACCATGCGGCAAAAAAACATTAAAAATTAAACACATGAAAGCAAAATTTTTTCTTCCGTTGCTCGCAGCATTATTTGTATCATCCACACTTATGGCGCAGTTTCATATTGGTATGAAGGGTGGTGCTAACATTACTAAAATAGACGGGCATTCATTTAAGGACAAGTTTACCTATGGTTATCACCTCGGAGGTTTTGCGGAGATAGGTCTTGGGGAGAAATTTGGATTACAACCGGAAGTGTTGTTCAATCAGTACTCCACTACGCTTGACAGTAATTACAATCATGTTTATGAAAATATCTTCACGCAGGGACAACGGGATGTTAAGTTGAACTATCTCTCTATTCCTATTTTGTTAAATTATAAATTATTGGGCAATTTTCTTTCCTTGCAGGCAGGTCCCCAGTTTAGTGTTTTAATGAAGCAGGATAAAACTCTTTTACAAAACGGTGGAGATGCATTCAAAAATGGTGATTTCTCGATGTTGGGCGGCGTACAGCTGAAATTGAGTGCTATCCGGATTACCGGCAGGTATGCGGTAGGTCTGAATAATATCAGCGACCTTGATAATAAAGACCAATGGAAAAGCCAGGGATTCCAGTTGTCATTAGGTCTGGCTTTATAAAAAAAAATGTACAAATAAAAATGCCCTTTCGCTTTGGCGGGAGGGCTTTTTTTTACAGCTTTGTCAGGTTTCCCCTGGCGGCACGAAACTTGACAACTAGTCATTCCCGATGTGTTTTTAATTCCGCCAGTTGCGGAATGACATATTGTCTAAAGTTGGATAAAAGTATGAGTTTTAATAAATTTTTGCTGCGACCAGAAGATGAGATGGATTTCATGCCAATCATTCCCCTTAACGAAAGTGACCAGGATGATGCGAATGGTATTGAGGTCCCTGCTGAGATTGCTTTGCTGCCCCTTCGTAATACCGTTTTATTTCCCGGCGTAGTTTTACCCATCACCGTGGGCAGAGACAAGAGCATTAAGGCTGTAAATGATGCCTACAAGGCTGACAAATTGATAGGTGTGGTGGCACAAAAAGACAGTACGGTGGAGGATCCTGCTGTTAAAGATTTAGAGAATGTAGGTACAGTGGCCAAAATCGTGAAGCAAATAAAAATGCCGGACGGAGGCACTACGATCATTATTCAGGGGAAAAGCCGCTTTTCCATCGAATCCATTGTAAATGAGGAGCCTTATTTTAAAGCGAAGATTCTCCGCCTCGAGGAGGATGAACTGCCAAAAGACGCAGACTTTGATGCCTATGTTGCTAATATCAAGGACCTGGCTACCGAGATCATCCAGCTTTCGCCCAATTTGCCCGCTGAAGCTTCTATTATTTTAAAGAATATAGAAAACCCTTCGTTCCTGATCCATTTTGTATCCAGCAACCTGAACACGGATATCAAGGAAAAGCAACGACTTCTGGTGATTGACAATATTCGTGAAAGAGCAGACCTGCTGATGCAGATGCTGCAAAAAGAATTGCAGTTCGCCGAGCTGAAGAATAAAGTGACCACCAAGACAAGAACAGAGTTGGATAAGCAACAACGGGAATACTTTTTACAACAACAACTAAAAAGTATCAAGGATGAACTGGGTGGTGATACCAATGCGCAGGAAGTAAAAGAAATGCAGAAAAAAGCAGAAACCATGAAATGGCCTGTTGCTGCAAAGGAGATGTTCAAGAAAGGCGCTGAGAAGTTGGAAAGAATGCACCCGAGCACACCTGATTATTCGGTGGTGTACAACCATCTTGACCTGATGCTGGATCTGCCATGGGAAACCTATACGGAAGATCATTATGATCTGAAGAAGGCGAAGAAAACGCTGGATGATGATCATTATGGGATGCAAAAAATTAAAGAACGGATATTGGAATACCTCGCCGTGTTGAAATTAAAAGGGGATATGAAAAGCCCGATCCTTTGTTTTATTGGT
This sequence comes from Terrimonas pollutisoli, assembly GCF_029360765.1. GTDB lineage: Bacteria > Bacteroidota > Bacteroidia > Chitinophagales > Chitinophagaceae > Terrimonas_B > Terrimonas_B pollutisoli. The sequence continues at coordinate 324,946 of NZ_JARKNA010000003.1, forward strand.
CCTCCCGGAATCGGTAAAACCTCATTGGGTAAAAGTATTGCCAATGCTATCGGCAGAAAGTATGTCCGGCTAAGTCTGGGAGGTTTGCATGATGAAAGTGAAATAAGAGGGCATCGGAAAACATATATCGGCGCCATGCCGGGTCGTATTTTGCAATCACTCCGGAAAGTGAAATCATCCAACCCCGTTATTATATTGGATGAGATTGATAAAGTAGGCAGTGACCATCGTGGCGATCCCAGCAGTGCGCTGTTAGAAGTATTGGATCCTGAGCAAAACAATACTTTTTATGATAACTACCTCGAAATGGAGTATGACCTGAGTAAGGTATTGTTTATTGCCACAGCTAATAATATCCAAAATATTCAACCGGCATTGCGTGATCGTTTAGAGATCATTGATCTTAGTGGTTATGCAGTAGAGGAAAAACTGGAAATTGCCAAACGACATTTGTTGCCTAAACAAAAGGAAGCACATGGACTTAAGAGCACCAACTTCAAGATAAGCGATAAGGTTTTAGAGAAATTCATACAGGATCATACAAGAGAAAGCGGGGTTCGTGAGTTGGACAGGCAACTGGCTTCAATTATGCGGTACCAGGCAAAGGAACTTGCCATGAATGGAAGTTTGAAATCAACGCTGACCTCGGAAGACATTGAAAAAATAATTGGTAAACCTAAATACAGTAACGAGATCTATAAAACAGCGAATATGCCAGGCGTAGCTGTTGGGCTTGCCTGGACCTATGTTGGTGGTGAAATTCTTTTTATCGAAACGAGTATCAGTGATGGTAAAGGCGAACTGAAGCTTACCGGCAACCTGGGCAATGTGATGAAAGAGAGTGCCAGTACAGCTTTGACCTATTTGCAGTCCAATACTAAAAAGTATAACATCGATCAGAAATTATTTGAGAAAAGAAATATCCATATTCATATACCGGAAGGTGCGGTGCCGAAAGATGGTCCGAGTGCCGGTATCACCATGATGACAGCCATTGCTTCGGCATTGACAGGGAAAAGAGTAAAGCCTTTTTTAGCAATGACGGGTGAGATCACCTTACGTGGCCAGGTATTGCCGGTAGGCGGGATTAAAGAAAAAGTGCTTGCTGCCAAGCGGGCGGGCTTAAAAGAGATTATTCTTTGCTGGCAAAATGAAAAGGATGTACAGGAAATTGATTCAACATTCATAAAAGGGATCAAATTCCACTATGTGAAGACAATGAAGGAAGTGCTGGATATGGCGTTGATATAAATTTTCAGGAAAAGACATTTGATAGGCCCAACCAAAAGTTGGGCTTTTTCTTGCCAGTAATCATATCGATGGATCGCTGCCGACGCCTATCTTCGTAAGACTTTGCGATTCTTTGCATTCATACTGCTTTTAGGAATAGCTGCACAATTGCAGGCACAGACACTGGGCGGAAATTCTGTTTTCAATTTTCTTCGGCTGCCCAATACACCGCAGTTAACTGCATTAGGAGGCGTCAATACATCGCATATATCCAATGATGTGGGTTTAGCCGCCAATAATCCTTCTTTGCTTAGTCCGCAAATGCATACACAAATGAATGCGGTTTTTAATTCATTGTATGATGGTATTAATTCTTATAGCCTGGCATTAGCTTACCGGCATGAAAAAAGCAAAACAAATTTCTTATGGGCTCTCAATTACCTGGACTATGGAAATATTCAGCAAACTGATGCAGCGGGAAACTTCATGGGGCGTTTCAGACCTACGGATTGGGTAATACAGCTATCTGCTTCGCGAAGCTATTTGACCAAATGGCATTACGGAGCGACATTCAAGTTTATATATTCAAACTACGGGCAATATCGGTCGAGTGGTATTGCCGCCGATGTTGGCGTGTTGTATCATGACAGTTCAAGACTTTTCTCCGCCAGCCTATTGGCCAGGAACATGGGCACTCAATTAAGAAAATATGATGGAACAGATCCTGATGATCTTCCGTTTGATCTGCAGGTTGGCATTTCCAGGAGATTGGAAAATTCTCCGTTTGAATTTTCCGTGACTGCACATCATCTGCACCGGTTTGATATAAGATATAATGATGCCGTTTATAACGCTGACAATGATTTGGCAAGTGACAGCACAAAAAAATTTACCGTGGATAAGTTGTTCCAGCATTTTGTCTTTGCTACCACTATTTACCTGGGTGATAAAGTTGAGTTGCAAGCCGGCTACAATTATTTGCGGAGAAAAGAATTAAACATTGGTAGTGGAGGTAACGGTCTTACCGGTTTTTCTGTGGGGGTCTCATTGTTATTAAATAAACTCCAGGTGAGATATGCCCGGTCACATTACCAAAATAATACAGCTTACAACCAGTTTGGATTGAATATGCCGTTGAACAAATATTTTGGATTAGGAAGGTTGGGCGAGCGGATTGGATGGTAAAGAGATAAGTTTAATCAGCCAGCCTAATTGTGGAATCCTTTAATAATGGTAAGCTTGTTTGAAAATATTTATTTAAAACTACCCTAAAGCTATTCACGGGGCTGATACTGTCATATAACATAGTGTAGTCTTTATCAGAAAAATAATAAGCATTCAGGTTCATGAATTGTTTTTCCCGTATAGGTCGTCCCCATGCGGCATAACGGTTTCCATGATCACCTTCAATTATCAGCACCAGTGGTCGTGAACGTTTGGTAGTAGTAGCCGCTTTTGCAAGTGAATCAATCCATGTATTTGCATAAATTACCTGTTCTACATAAAGCTTGTCATGATTAGCGTCAGTAAAATCATCGTCGGATACCATTCGTAGGTTGCCATGCCTGTCAACACAAGCTGGCCGGTGTGGGATAGCTACATGTCCATAAACAAATTTCGGCCGGTCACCTTCTTTACCGAGTTCTGTAAGGAAGTTGGTGTAATTGTACCGATTTCTATTTACAAAGTTCATATCAGCTGGTTTTAACTTATTATACCCTGGTAACCTTACAGTCAAATTCCAGTAAATATCTTTTTTAATTCTACCCCATAATGTCTCATAGTACATTACCCTTTTTGCAAACTCAGTAAAAAGTGGCTCCACAGATACGGGATGACCCTTTATATCACAAAGGCCATGATTTATGATGTCATACCCATTCTTTTCTAACAGGTCAGGCAATAAACTGTTTTTAAATGAATAAGCCCCTCGCAATAAACTAAATGGATTGTTGGGTGTCTTTTCGATATTTTTATTAAAGTACTGCAGGTTAAAAGTAGATCCTATCGATAAGGAGGTGGCGTTATAGTTGCTTTGTGAATTTGTTGATATAAAAAAACCTGCATTTACTAATGCTGAATCAATTCCGCTATTATCAAAATGATAATATTTTTTCAAGGCCGTTGAACTGGTGTATTCATCAAATACCATGAAAAAGATGTCGGGCTTTTGATTCTCATTGCTGGTGCTTAAACTAAGGTTTAACGGTGGATTGTTTCCAGCAGGATCTTTTTTCTTTATTTCATTTGAAAAGATATAAAACAATGTTATCGCTGTTTCAAGCAGGAATAACATGATAAAAAGATACCCAAAGAAGCGGTTTGATTTTGCAGGTGGGCTGCTTTTTTTAAGCCTGATACCCAGGAAAATGAAAAATATTATTCCAAGTGGAAGCAGGAAGGTATAAGAAACAAAAAATTTAGGAAGACCAATTGTTTTCAAAAAATCATGGGTGGCGCCAAAGAAAAAGAACGCCAGCAGAAATAAGGAGGTCCATACAGCCCCTTTTATTTTGTTTTTTAGTAACAAAAAAGAAAAAAGAAAAACTCCTGCTGCAAGGGCCAGGTAATAACAAGTGAAACGAAAAGCCAGGCTTATATTATAGATTCCGAAATATTCATTGTATACGTGTAATGTATAAAATACCGGCAACAGGAGAATATGCCAGGGTAAAGAAGTGATTTTTTTCATTTCAATGTGTTAGTGATAAACTATCTTTTCTTTAACAGGTAAAGTGAACGCTGACTGCCGGAAATATTCTTCTGTTTTTCTATAGTGAAATATTTTTTGAAAGAGGACTCAAAACTATCTTTGTTATAATCCATGATGAATTTGCTTTTTTGAGCTATCAGAAACTTTGCTTTTTCGTCCTGATCCGGCACAAACTCAATAATCAAATAATTTCCCAATGTTGCGAAAAGTTTTGCGACTTTTTCAAATGGAATGTTTTTGCCAATGATCAGGTGATGTATAAGTGCCAATGCCAATACAAGGTCAACATCGGGTCTGCTGATAAAAGCACTTTTTTCTTCATTATTCACCCCAAGGGCAGGGGAAGGGTTGGATATGTCCAGTATGAGAGGTTGAATGTTTTTCTCATTTGTTTTTTTTATTGATAAATAAAGCCGGTTGATACAAAAAGGATCAAAATCAGCGGAAGCTATCTCTATATTTTGCCCAGCCAGTAATTTTGAAAATTCACCTTCATTAGTACCAATATCTGCTGCAGTTTTTATGGATGGTTTCAAATCAACCAGCCATTCGCCAATAATCTTTTTCTTCTCTTCAAGATAATTATCCCGCTTGGATGCTTCTTCATAATACCCGGACCATGTGCTTTTTTGCTCCGGCAGCTTCAATTTGTTGATCAAGGTTTCAAGGCTGGAAAGTAGGTTGGTGAGTTTTTGTTTTGAAAAATGTTGAACCACGTTGGTGTTTCTCTTATTACTGGAAGAAACCTTTGCATGTAAGTGGATATGCAAATAGGCATGCAAAGAAAATCTGCTTCGTTTTGGAAGCAATGATTTGATGATTGCCAAAGGGATTCCGTCAGGCCAGGAAAGTTGCAGTTGGTGTAAAGGCATTTTGCAATAATGCATAAGTAACAAAGGGCCAAGAAAATTTTCACAAAATTGACGGTAGGCTATCCACGGAGTTTCGGCATACTTTTCAAACGAAAGTGTGTCGATGAAAATAAATTGCCCTTTATGCCATTGAATATTATACGGAGTAGCATCTTTGAGCATCATTCCGTAATTCAAAACTTCTTTGGCCAGGCCCAGTGTTAGTAGTGCTGCATCTTTGAGCATATCAAAGCTCCATTCATAGGGATAGGTAATCAACGAAATTCTTTGGGGCTTTAACGTTGTATAGTGATCGGTATCGCCTGTAAAGTTTTCCGGAATTTGCTCATGGGGGATAAGCAAGTTTTTTTTAATAAGCTGATCGTAACAACCGCTTTGTATAAAGTGGTCAAAATGTTCTTTAAAGCAGATATTGACCTGCCTGTATAACTCCCCATTCTTTTCAAAAATAAAACCAGAAGGATCCCTGTATGAGGATGGATGATTAATAACAGCACCTGGCATCAGTTGGAAGATGTGTCCTTTTGTTTTTTAAACAGCCTTGAAAAAAAGGAACGTATATATAATTTGATATTCTTAAAAAAGAAAGCAACACCCAGTACAGCAGCAGCAATTACCTGTGCGAGATAGCTGCCGCTGCCGGGATCAATGTATAATAAAAATAAATGCATTATAAGTAACTAAGATTTGTCTTGGGTGATAAAGTTAGCAAAGTTTCATACATCAGCTGAATAGTGTTTTCGATATCGTCCCGATGAAGCATTTCAACTGTTGTATGCATGTAGCGAAGCGGAATGGATATCAATACTGAAGGACAGCCATCATTGGAGTAAGCGAACGAGTCTGTATCTGTTCCGGTACTGCGGCTTAAAGCTCTCCATTGCACCGCGATTTTTTTATCCGCTGCTACTTTTTCGACGAGGCCCAGTAATTTATTGTGTACGGCTGGTGCATAGGATAGTGAAGGTCCTTTACCGGACAGTACGTCGCCTTCCACGTTTTTGTTGATCATGGGTGTGGTAGTATCATGCGTTACATCCGTTACAATAGCAATATTGGGTTTTATGCGGCGGGCAATCATTTCAGCACCGCGTAAGCCGATTTCCTCCTGCACAGCGTTTACGACATATAAGCCAAAGGGTAGATTCTTTTTATTTTCTTTTAATAGCCTTGCAACTTCGGCGATCATAAAACCACCAATGCGGTTATCAAATGCACGACCGACATAGTTACCATTGGCCAGTTCATCAAATCCATCCTGGTAAGTAACGACAGCGCCAATATGAATACCGAGATCTTCTACTTCCTTTCGGTTTCTTGCACCGCAATCAAGCCAAAGGTTATCTGTTTTAGGTTGTGTTTCTTTATTATCTCCGCCAATCCGTGTATGAATAGCGGGCCAACCAAAGACAGCTTTTACCGGGCCTTTTTTCCCATGAATAAATACTCTTGAGGCCGGCGCTGTTTGATGATCCACGCCTCCATTGCGTTTTAAATAGATCAACCCTTCAGCAGTAACATAATTCACGAACCAGCTGATCTCGTCAGCATGTGCCTCAATTACTACTTTGAAGCTATTCTCAGGATTAATTACACCCACAGCAGTTCCATAAGGATCAACATAGTGAGTATCTACATAGGGTTTTAAATATTCAAGCCATAGCTTTTGTCCCCACGTTTCAAAACCTACCGGTGAAGCATTGTTGATATAATTACGTAAGAATTGGAAAGACTCATCAGTCAAAATGGATTTCTTTGCCTTCTTTTTTGATTTTACAGATTTAGCCATTCGATTTTTTTTATATAAGGGGGCAAATTAATTAAATATCAGCGATTGTGATGATTTGCCTTTTACCGGATGAGGGTGACAGTTCCTTTTTTAAAATAAGGAGCCCCGGTATAATCGGTAGCTTTTACCATCCAGACATACGTGTTGTTGGCCTGTGGCTGACCGTTGATCGTTCCATCCCAGCCATGTCCATCCCGCGAGGTGCTAAATACCAATTGTCCCCAACGGTTATACACCTGGAAATAATCAAACTGTCTCATGCCGGCAAGGATGGGTCGGAGAATATCATTTTTGCCGTCATGATTAGGGGTAAAGGCGGTGGGCACAAAAACGGTCGGCTTGGTGGCAAATATTTTTATCATAACAAAAGCCGAGTCAACACAACCGGCAATATTGAAAGCCTCTACTTTATACCTTAATCCGCCGGAAGGTTCACTATATACTGCCACCGGATTGGCAATAGTTGTAGAAGATAAATTGTAAGCCGGAGACCAGAAATAATTATCAGCACCCGATGCATTCAATTGTAACGGTTGCCCCACCACAATGGCGGTATCATTTCCTGCAGAAACTATGATCTTAGGCAATACTGTTATCACGACGGTATCAATACCAGGCTTGGGACAACCTCCCGAATCATACGCTTTGAAAATATAAGTGGTCGTTTGAATCAGCGTGGTAGTTGGATTCAATAAAGAGGGGTTACTTAAATGGGAAGAGGGTAACCATTGCCATGAGTTACCATTTGTAATGGCCTGCAAGTTCGCCGTGGTGGCATAGCAAATGACAGTATCCTTTCCTGCATTGGCAATTGGATAAGGAACTGAAGTGACAAGGATACCCTGTGTTGCCGAACATCCGCCGATGAAAGCTGTAACCTGGTATTGCGTAGTTGCAGTAGTAATTGCAAATGGATTTTTTGCAAAAGGATCAATTAATTGGCCGGCGGGTGACCATGCATAACTTAAGCCGTCGGATACAACACGAAGTTGAATGGTATCACCACTGCAAATAATGGTGTCCCGCATTACTTGCAGATTCACATGATCTGTTACCAATACCAAAACGGAATCCGTATTAACGCATCCTTCTGTTTCAAGATTGACATAATAAGTTGTATTCACTGGTGGCGACACTAATGGACCGGGGCTATTCGCATTGGTGATATGAAATGCAGGTGACCAGGAAAAATTGCCGGTACCCGTTGCCTGCAATTGTACCTGGTCGTTGATACAAATCAGTGTATCGGAAAATGCGACTGTTAGCGGTGGTTTGTCGATCACTTGTACAAGTTGCGTGGCTGTATCGCGGCAGCCTTCCGTTGTAGTGACAATCAGTTGAGCAAGTTTTGCTCCGTGACTTGGGTAGGTGAAAGAGGCATTTTGCTCAATTGAAACATCAGCAGTAGTGGACAACTCGCCAAAATCCCATTTCCAGGAATTGACCAAACCGGTGATTAGCGTGGTGCGGTCTGAAAAGAGAGTAGGATTATTATTACAAATACCTGTAAAACTAAAGTCAGCTGCCAGGCCGGGATAAACAAACACAGGTGCTGTAGTGGTGTCGGAGCATGGAGCACCTCTGTTGACAATTAACTCTATTGAATATTTTCCGTTGGTAGCAAAGCTATAATTCAATATTTTTTCTTTGCTGGTATAAATGCTGTTTCCCGCAGGATTGAAAACTGTCCAGTCATACGTATTGATCAGCGGACTGGTTGAATTATTTTTTACCGATAAATTCCGGGTATCACCACAAACCATATAATCATCATCAAGTAATGCGGCGGCTACGCTGCAATCGGCGACACTTATCTGGAGGTCCTTTCTTTGGGTGGCGATCACGGTGCCATTCCTGATTTCATCCACGCAGACTGTAACTACATAAACGCCCTGCGGCGGCGCTATACCTGTTATCAATCCTGTACTTTCATTAATAAAAACTTTTTTGCCCAGCGGGCTGGTTTCCAAATAATCAGGTGACCTATAAGGAACAGGCTTATAGGGCGGATCGCCAGATGGTACCCCATTGACACCCGGAGCACTACTCCGGTAAGCAGCACAAAAAGAATAGCGCAGTACATCATTGTCCGCATCTTTGGCCGCAAAGCTGTAAGAAAAATAATTACCGGCGCATACTTCTACCAGGTCTGAACCAGTAAAAAAAGCACTGTTGTTGACATAGCCGTTACTCTGCGGTTGTGATCCCGCTATTTGGGAAGTATAAGTGGCGCCTACCTGGGTGCTGCCGTCAAGGTTACTAATGCCATTGATACGATAATTGACCTGGCTGGCTAATAAGTAGCCGGAATTGTTGGGAGGGAGAGAAATAGTAGTCCTGTAATAAGCCACTTCATAACAGACCCTCGGAGGATCTGTGATGCAGGGGTCATGATTGGTGATCTCGATGGTTAACTGGCTTAGTTGTTCAACACTTACATCCTGGATCCTCAGATTAGTTCCAAGATCAAAGACTGAAATAATGGCCGGATCGGGGAATTGGCGTCCTGAGTTGCAGCGCATGAAAAGTTTTAATGTAACGTAGTAATTATTTTTTCCATTGGAGAAGTCGGTATAGCTGTAATACATTTCTCCGCCGGTAATATGATCGGCTTTGGCAACAAAAGAGAAAACGACAAAGAAGAATATGGAAAGAAATATTCTCATGCAGCCTTCTTTTTCCGGTACTCCAAATGAGAGAAATAAATAACCTCTATGAATATACCAATAATCCCGGGTTTAGAAGCCGGATCATTGGTATGAATATCGGTTGGAGGGAAGCCAAAGTTGCCTCAAAAAAGCCGGGACTTTGAATAGAGTGGTTGCTTCATTTTATTGCAGTAATCGATTTTTAATAAATCCGATTTCCAGCTGAAAACGAACAATCATGGAATATCATTGATTTTGGTAGAGTCTCAATCTTTGAAGAATTGTTTGACCGCTGTTCTGATCTAGTGACGCAAAGACTTGCGATGAATAAAAAAATATTTCTCATGTCAATTGTTGGTAACATGGTCGGTAAAGAAACGTGCAAAAGCACAATTCGTGACAGCCGTACTGTTAATAAATATCAAATGCTTTACAAGTGGCTGCTAATTGTTACCAGCGGAAAAATCATCAGCAGCTAAGTGGACTAAAGTTGAGAGCACTTATTACCGGTTTAAAATTCTTTACACCATCGGGATATTTGACTTGATAAAAATGTTAATATGCAAACAGGTAAAAAGGAAAATCTTATTTTTAGCTCTTATTCAACAAACGTGACCTGCATGAAATATTTAGTGACTTTCCTGTTCTTATTGCCCTTGTTTTTGTCGGCACAGCAGCCGGCTTCTGCCGATTGTAAATTGGTGAGGGAAACAGATCCTTACACCAAAGAAACAAAACTGTCATCGGGATTTATTTCCCTGCAGGGAGCGTCATTAACTGTTGATGCAGATAGCAAGGAAATTGATTTCTTTTTTACGGTTCCTGATAAATGTTTTTCGGATGCATCCACCGTATACATTTATTTCGAAGGAAGTAAAGTCAAAACCACTTATCGCAATAATGGCAGCATGAACTGTGACGGTTTTTTTCATTTTAAATTCAGGAATGGCATCACCACGCCAACAGTATTGCAAAAACTGGCGACACAAAAAGCGGCTCATTTTATTTTTATCGGCAATGACAAAAAAGAAACGACGGTGGATCTGTTGCCTGAGCAGCAAAAAGTCCTTATGGACATTACAGCCTGTATGATTGCAGAGTCAAAAACGCTGATCAAGCAATAAATTTCATTACAGGTTTATTCGAAACATTGATTTAATAAGGCTGCCAGGCGGACACCACCCTTTACCAGTTGCTCTTCCATCAGTTTTTGAAACTGGTAGTTATAACGATAGCTCAGTTTCGATTCATTGGGTGTTGCGTCATAAATAGCATCGGACAATACATGTGATTCGTAGAACCAATCGTCCAGCGAACTGGATTGCCAGGCTTTCACCTGCTCCTCACTACGAATGTTTAGGAGCGATGAATATTCGGTATAACTATATTGCTGAAATTCCAGTAACATACTATCCCAAAGTGAGTGAAGATTTGTTTTCTTGTCAAACCAGTACACGACGATTTTATTTCCGCCGGCATCTTCGTCTCTTCCAACATGCAGGGGCTGGTGAAGGTCTCCCACCAGGTGAATAAGAAAATACAAAGCTGTTCTTCTCTTTTCAACCGAAAGAGATTCGTCGCTGATTTCCTGCATCATTGCCGGGATTTGGGTGTATAAATTTTTTCCGGGCAATTTTTTCAATCCTGCTACAAAACTATCTTTTGCTATATGGCCAGGCAGATCTACATAGTGCCAGGGTGATGCATGGTTCCAGGTAGAATCTGATTTAATAAAATCGGGCCAGTTAGCCCACCATGCCAGTGTTTCTCTCCCTATCAGTTTATCCAGGCCTTTCTTCGCTTTTTTTGTGAGGTGTTGTTGGGCTATTTCACCAATGATCCGGTGACCCAGTAATCCCCAGCTAAAAGCAGTGTGTACAATGAAAATAAAAGAGAAAAGAAAAATGGTTCGTAAAAAAAACCTTGCAGGTGTTTTGCGCATGACGACAATTTGAGAGGCAAATGTCAAGGAAATGATTGATTTGGAAAAATTGTAAACTTGTGAATTATTCCTGTGAGCAAATTTCGTTTTTTAAACAGTTATAAAAGCATTGTACCAACTTCGTCAAAAAAAGAAGTATAAATTACCAGTAACTAAAAAAACAATTAAACAATGAAGTCGTGGTTCGGGTCTTTTTATGCAGCGACGAATGCTGATCCAGTTGAAGTGACGGTATTAGCTGGTGAGGAAAATATTACGATCGGGTTTCGCGATGCCAATGGCGTAGTGAATAGAAAGTCGTGGGATATCAACGATGTCCAGGCCGGTTTTGATAATAGCGAACAGGCTACCAGGCTCAACAATAGGCAAGATCCGGGCAGCCGGCTCATCATCCAGGGCAAGGATGCCTTAAACTTTTTACAGCAAATACAAGAGGAAAAAAACAAGCCCTGGCATAAGAAAGACCGGACAAAGGAATGGACGAGAAATCTGACAATATTTCTTATTGTTGCCGGCCTGTTGGTGGGAACTTACTTACTGGTGGTTCCCTGGATTTCCGGCAAATTGGCTTCAGGTGTTTCCATACAAAGAGAAGAACAATTTGGTAATGCGGTCTACAATGCATTAGATATCGCATCGCAGGAAGATAAAAATGCTACGGCAATTTTGAATGAGTTTTTCAGGGCCATGAAAATCCAAACCGCTTACAACGTTAAGATCACCGCTCTAAAAGGAGATGTGATCAATGCCTTTGCGCTGCCCGGCGGAAATATTGTCGTATATACTGCTTTGCTGCAAAAGCTGGTTTCCTATCCTGAACTGGCAGCTTTGTTAAGCCATGAGTTCATACACGTAAACAATAAGCATTCTACAAGATCAATTTTTCGGCAGTTGGGCTCCAGGATTTTTTTAAGCTTGTTATTTGGCAAGTTTGGTTCGGTCACGTCTATACTGATCGATAAGGCTGATGAATTTAAATCCTTAAAGTATTCCCGGTCATTGGAAAAGGAGGCCGACATGCAGGGATTATTGCTGTTAAAAGAGCGTGGGATCGATCCAGTTGGGTTCACCGGTTTATTTCAACAGTTGAAATCATTAACTACCACTTCTTCTGTGCCTGAGTTCCTGGCCAGCCATCCTGATATTGACAATAGGATCGCTTACATACAGGAAGCCGGCAAAAATTCAAACGTGAAGGAAAATATGGAGTTAAAAACTATTTTTGAAAACTTAAAACAAACTATAAGCAAATGATCATTACAACTACTGGTTTCGTTGAAGGCCGACCTGTACAACAGTACCTGGGTGTTATCAATGCGCAGAGCATTATCGGCGCCAATATCTTTAAAGATTTTTTAGGTGGTTTGAGAGATGTATTTGGTGGCCGCAGTAAAACTTATGAAAAAGTAATTGAGCAAGCGAAAGAAGATGCATTAAGAGAACTGGCTGAGAAAGCACAGGGTATGGGTGCGAATGCGATTGTCGGCGTGGATCTTGATTTTGAAACCATCGGCAGCAATGGGAGCATGCTGATGGTGATTGCCTCCGGAACTGCTGTTCGATTATAAGATTAAAAGCAGGCAATATATAGCCATTGATCCTGATTAGTATATAAGTAACTACACTGTTTTAGGGAAACTCTTACCGGGTATAGGTGGAAATCTTTTCTGACAGTAGTAGTTTTACTTTTTGTCAAATAAATGCGGCAGACTTACTTCAAAGTCCGGCCGCATTTTATTTTATTTGTGAGCAATCCTTTTTAAGGAATCACAGCATTGATATCCACTTTTATGATGAACCCACAAAGTCAAAGTATTGATCAGGTTTCCACCAACCAGGTCTCGCTACAACTTCTCTTAAACAACCTGGTGGATAATTTACCCGAAACAATTTTTCGTAATAAAATTTCCGTAAAAAATAAAGTTGCAGCTGAATTCACAATGAAAGCAGACAGAGATAAGATTGTTCCCGTGATAGATGAAGTATTAAATACGGTTGTATCTAATGCACGCAATACAAGCATTAGTATTACCGCGGAGAGATATTCTGATATTGTAATTTTAAATTTTGAGGACCCTAATAACTACAACGGGTATGCATTGCAATTTAGCCTGTTGTCAGTAGGGCAATCGGCGAGACATGTCGGCGGCGATATCAATATTTATGGCGCTCAGCAAAGAGAAGCAACAGTGTCGTTTAGCTTTCCCGACACGCAGACCTCCTACTACTAGCGGTTGAGATGACCTTACCTGAAATGACCCGTTACCGCGTAAAAGACTTTATCATTAATTCGCCGGAAAATTTCACCGTTTATCTTGCGCATTTTTTTTCGGTCATCGTTGTCCAGTAATCTTCCTTTTTCATCCGATGGTTGTTTTTGTTCAAAAAAAATAAGTGTAAAATATTTTTCTGAACTCAAAAAGGCGTCAAGCTTTTTATCTCTTACTGACAAAAAAACAAGATATTTTTTTTGCCGCTTTTCATAATAGTCAAGATTGTTAATCCAGGTGCAATGTACTTTTTGCATGTCACTGATCAGTTGATTCATTGACCTGGTGTCAAAATTATATTTATGCAACGTGTCCTGCAAAAAGGGCTCATGCAGGTTGAAGTTGTAGATATACTTGATGCTATCGGTATGAATTTCTATAGCGATGCGGCTTTGAGCCTCATTTTTAAACTCCAGTGAAAAAGGCCGGCTGGCATATATCTTCTTGTATTGATGCAATATCGATTGGATGGTTGTTTCGTTGGTGCTATAGTAGCCCTGCGTAAATTTTTTGGAAGGTGAGCAACAGGTCATCATCCACATAAGTGATAAAACAGGTATATAGACGATACGGCTCATTTTGTTTTAAAAGTATAGTCGGTGATGCCAAATATAATTTTGCGAAGCAGCTTTGGATTTACTTGTTGCAATGTTTTTTTCCCATAGTCCCAGTACACAATTGTAATCAGCTCATCCGGTGTTTTTGTAATGTTCATGAGCACCACGAAATGAGTGGGTATGCCAAACCTGGTAGTAACCACATGTTTTTTCTTATACAAAAGCCGGTTGTTGAGATAGATAAAAATGGGCCGCTGTTTCATCCGCTCATTCAGGTATGCATAGGTATCGCCGATCCAGGGCCTGATAAGATCGGATCCTCTTGCATGAACTTTAACGGGGAATAACTTGCGGAGCATCCGGTTGAATTTAGCATAATTGGTAGATGCCCACAGTGTATTTTCATCGCCGGTCTTAAAACGCCGGTTAAAGAAGTTGAGATATCCTTTGAATTTATCGGCTAATGAAAGAAACCAAATTTGTCCGGCAGGGCTAATGTCTAAAGCCCCTTTATATTTTAACAGCCCCGCTTCTTTCTTAATGGTCCTGCTGGGTGTAAATAAAACTTTGCCCATCCTGGCCCTTCCTTTCTGGTAAAGCGTTACCATGAAACGGGAAAACCCTAAAGGATCATAATTTAAAGGAATGTAGGTAAGTGCCGAATAAGCACAAAAATTAGTGCCTTTACCTTCATAAAATTTTAGAGGCTCGGTCGCAAATGTTTTCAGGTTTTGTAAAAAAAGATCGGGGTCTACATTTGGCCAATGCTTGCTGGGCTGTAATTTTTTCAAACTATCCAGGAAATCGATGGCCTGTTGCTGACTGGATAACTTTAAAGTGTCGGCCGGATGTAACGCAGGAGACGCCCTTAAGCTGAACGGGAAGACCAGCAATAAGAGGGCGACGGTTATTGGTTTAGTGTATGGATATTGAATAAGCAAACGACTTATGTTCTTTATAAAATTTGATTTTACTAAAGTATAGAATTGATAACTATATACAAAGCAAGGGCCAACCATTTATTGATTGGGTGTGGAAGGTATTCCATATTTCTTTTGTTCAAAACGGAAATTCCTTCCCGTTTTTTTTACTATGTAAAGATTATCGTATTCAGTATCGGCAAGGTCGGTTGGCAATTTTACTGCACCACAAAGCCTGTTCACAATATCATCTACGGTGTTGCTATGACCGACAATCAGCGTATTTTTTTTGAGTGATTGGAGGCGATCAAAAAAGGCCGAATCTGGAAAAGGGGGATATGTTTCTACAGTCAGGTTAAACAAGACCCTGGTTGGCTCTGCAGTTGATTTCGTCCGGATGGTGTTTGTTGAAAAAATGTAGCCGATTTTCTTGTTTGCTAATTCTGTTTTTAATGCTTCAGCACGTTGTTGTCCTTTCTCAATTAATCCCGGATCACTGCTCATCATACTGTCACCGCTATTGACTACCGCTTTCTCGGCATGACGAACTACGTAGAAATAGCGAGTGCATGACGAAAGAGAAAAGAACAGCAGTAGCAGACTAAGATTTCTCATATAGTTTAAAAATGTTAGTTGTTTATCTCAGCCACAACCGGGTCAATTTTCCGGCGGCTGTATTGCTCCATCCGGCGCACTGACCATATAGACAAGGATAGCCAGATAATTCCCGCGGCAAATCCTGCCATTACATCGCTGAAATAATGCAACCGAAGGTAGATCCTGCTAAAGCCAATTAGTAAGATGAAAAGCAGGAGCAATGGCGTTAAAAGCCATTTCCAAAATTTGTTCGTAATATTTTCCCAGACAAGAAAGATAAGCAGACCATAAAAGGACACACTCATTAATGCGTGACCGCTGGGAAAACTCAGGCCTTTTACTGGTTCCAGCAATGGCACAAGCGGCCGGGGGCGATTAAATATCTGTTTTAAAAAGAACATTAATAAAAGTCCGCCAAGAGCGATGACGGGTACTTTGATGGAGTACCATCGGTGCTTTTTAATAAAAAGGAAGTATACAATTAGCAGGACGTTTGCAGGAATGAGAAATTTATGATTACCAAAAAAAGTGATGAATTGCATGAACCTCGTGGTGGAGAGACTTACAATTGTGTTGACCTTATCAAAAACGAGAAAATCGAAGCTTTCGTTTTCAAGATTGAAAATGCGGTAGGCTATCAGCGTAAAAGCTACCAGGGCGCAAACAAAAAGGATAAGGACGATAATTAATTCGACAGACAATAATGCAATACTGGCCAACTGTTTTTTGATAGACTGCTGTATCCGCTTCATTGCCGCAAGTTTAGTGAAAATAAATGTCCCGCGACATTTTTAGTAAAAAGGCTTTCAAGAGCCTCAATTAACGATATCCCATGGGGTGACAGGCTTACCTTCAGAATGGGGCTCCTCTTTTTTTTCTTCATCTTCTTTTGGAGATTCCGGAAAATTACCTTCTTCACCCGGCACTTTAGCGTTGGCAATATCTTCTTCCGTGATCACATCCTTGATGTCGTGGATGTGCTTTTTGATCTTATCCTTTGTGGCATCATCGTTAAACGTGTACGATTCGGAATCAATGCTTTCTTCGGGAAGTTTTTTCCTGGACTTAGCCATAGCCTATAATTTTGTTTATATAGAAAAAAACTGTGCCAGTTTTCCAACCGATGACAATTCATTGAGTTAGCAGCGCATTAAAGGACTATTTTCGGTCCAGTACATCTGGATTTATTCCGGAGATGAAAAAAAAGCCTATTTTTAAAAGACCCCATCCTCCACCCAGGTCAGTATCCGCAAAAAGTGAGAAACCGGAAGCCTGTTTTTTTAATACAAGAAATGTTACTGTTATGAGATTAAGTGTGCTTGCTTTGCTGATGGCAGCTTCATCTTGCTGTGCGCAGGGTTGGGAAGCTGAAGTATTGATGGGTATAGCCGGTTACCAGGGGGATCTCACCAAAAGGCATTTTGCATTACGAACATTGCGGCCTGCGACGAATGTTAATATCAAGTATAATATCGGCAACATGGTAGTGCTTCGTACCGGCATTGTAGTTGGAAAGGTTACTGGCAATGATAAATACAATAAGCAAGCAGATTTAAAAGCCCGTAACCTGAATTTCCAAAGCAATATTTTTGAAGCTAATATTTGTGCGGAAGTCAATTTGCTGGAACCTGATATTTTTTATGCTTATCCTTATGTCTTTGCAGGTGTGGGTGTGTTTCATTTTGATCCTTTTACCCATGACGCAAATGGCGATAAAGTTTTTCTGCGGCCGTTAAGTACAGAAGGACAGGGACTGGCTGATTATCCTTCCAAAAAAAAATATTCCAAAACACAATTTTGCATTCCATTTGGAGCAGGATGGAAAGTGAATCTAAACAAGAATTGGGATTTTGTCTACGAGATAGGCTACCGGGCTTTATTTACTGATTACCTCGATGATGTCAGCGGTACCTATGTAGATCCTGAAAAACTATCGGCGGCAAAAGGGCCTAAGGCGGTTGAACTGGCTTACAGAGCCAAGCCGCCATTTCCCCAGGGCGAAGGGGATCAGCGTGGCAATACAGGTGTTAAAGACTGGTATTTTATTCATGGTATCAAATTGCTCTACCGGTTCTCCAATTATTGATTCAACTTGGCCAGTTCAACCGATTGACCAGTCATCATCACAATATTTTAATGAGCTAAATGAGGCATTTCATCTTTCAGTAGTTACATTTGAAATATACTGAAGGTTATTCGCAGGCAAGAATAACTGGTGCAAATAATTTTAAATTAGTTATTCAATTTATCATTCGAAACATATGGATTCCAGGAGAGAGTTTATAAAAAAGGCAACCCTATTATCCGGTGGTGCAGGATTGTTTCAGGCATTGCCATCTTCTATTCATAAAGCACTGACTATCGATCCTGAAACGGGCAGTACATATCTGGATGCAGAACACATTGTGATATTGATGCAGGAAAACCGCTCTTTTGATCATTGTTATGGTAGTTTGCAAGGAGTGAGAGGATTCAATGATCCACGGGCAATACAACAACCTGATAAAAATCTTGTTTGGCTTCAAACAAATGCTGGCGGTGAAACCTTTGCGCCTTTCCGGTTGAATATAAATGAAACAAAGTCTACTTGGTTGGGCTCACTTCCTCATTCCTGGGGCGACCAGGTTGATGCAAGAAATGGCGGTAAATACGATCAATGGCTGATTGCAAAGGCTTCGGGTCATGAGGGGTTTGAAAATGTGCCATTGTCAATGGGTTTTTATAACCGGGAGGATATTCCATTCTATTATTCATTGGCAGATGCATTTACGGTATGCGATCAGAATTTTTGTTCTTCGCTAACTGGTACCACTCCTAATCGTTTGCATCTATGGACGGGAACAATAAGGGATAAGCAGGATGCGAATGCGCAGGCCAATGTTTCGAATGGGGATACAGACTATGATAAAGAGAAAAACTGGAAAACATTCCCGGAGCGTTTGGAAGAAAATGGGATTTCATGGAAGATCTATCAAAATGAAATAAGCCTCGAATCTGGCCTGACCGGTGATGAAGATGCGTGGCTCGCCAATTTTACCGACAATCCTCTCGAATGGTTCTCACAATTCAATGTACGGTTTTCACCATCTTATCGAAAATATTTGGAAAAGATGGAAGCCATCTTGCCCACTGAAATAAATGAACTCGAAAACAAGTTGAAGGGACTGGACGAAAAAAGTAAAGAAGCGGAAGAATTAAAAAGAAAATTGCAGGGCAAACAATCTCTTTGGTTGAAAGTGAAGGACCGGCACAAATGGTCGGCGGAAAATTTTGAAAAGTTATCGCAGTATGAAAAGAATTTGCACAATAAAGCATTTGACACCAACTGTAAAGATCCCCATTACCGTGAATTGACTACGCTTGGTTATAAAGACAATAATACGGAAAGGAAAATGACTATTCCGAAGGGAGATGTTTTACACCAGTTTCGTGAAGATGTGAATAGCGGCAATTTGCCAATGGTATCATGGGTAGTTGGTTCTGCAAATTTTTCTGATCACCCGGGGTCGCCATGGTATGGCGCCTGGTATGTGTCTGAAGTGCTGGATATATTGACAAAAAAACCAGAAGTGTGGAAGAAAACGATCTTCATACTTTGTTATGATGAGAATGATGGTTATTTCGATCATGTGCCTCCATATGTACCGCCACATCCTGGCAAAGAAAAGACAGGCCTGGTTTCAAAAGGCGTTGATGCAGCCATGGAGTTTGTAACATGGCAGCAGGATATAAAAAGAACAAAAGAAAAATATGCCAGGGAAAGTCCAATAGGATTAGGGTACAGAGTGCCGCTTGTTATTGCCTCTCCCTGGAGCCGCGGCGGCGCCGTATGTTCACAGGTCTTTGATCACACTTCGATACTTCAGTTCATGGAAAAATTTTTAACAGCCAGGACTGGAAAAAAAATTGAGGAAACTAATATCTCTTCGTGGCGTCGTACTGTTTGTGGCGACCTTACGTCTGTATTCAGGCCCTATAATGGCGAAAAGATACAGACGCCTATAGTGGTAAAAAAAGAACCTTTTTATGAAAGCATTCATAAGGCTCAGTTTAAGAAAGACCCGGTTGGCTACAAAAGATTGACAAAGGAAGAAATTCAAACAATAAATCAAAAGCCGCAAGCTTCACCATTAATGCCCCGCCAGGAAAAGGGGATGCGATTCTCCTGCCCATTGCCATACCAGTTGTATGCAGATGGGCAGCTAAGTGACGATAAAAAAACAATTGAATTGAGAATGGCAGCTGCCAACGAGTTATTCAGGGAGAAAGCTGCAGGCTCGCCATTCAATGTATATGCCCGTTCGTCAAAAGGATTGAACATTCGAAACTATGCCGTAAAAGCCGGAGATGAGTTGCAAGATCAATGGTCGTTGGATGATTTTGAAAATAATAATTATCATTTGGAGTTAAACGGGCCAAACGGATTCTTCCGTGAGTTTAAAGGAAGCGATAAAGATCCTGCAGTAGCTATTTCACTGGAGTATGAAAGAAAAAAAATAAGCAAAAAACTTTCCGGCAACCTGTTGATAAAAATAAGCAACAAGAACCCTGGTCAATCTTATTCTGTTGAAATTAATGACAACGCTTACAAAAAAAATAAATTAACCAGGTTGGCAGGTAGTAAAGGATCAGGTAAGGAGGCAGTAACGATTATCCTCAATTTGCAGAATAGCTTTGGCTGGTACGATTTCACTGTTACAATAACTGGCAATAAATTTTTTGCCAAACGATATGCAGGTCATGTAGAAACAGGAGAAATGAGCTGTACCGATCCCGCAATGGGCAATGTCTGGAAAGTTACCGGTTATCAGTTTTTATGTAGCTGATAAGCCGGTAACAAGTAACGGTGATTGATAATTTATTTTTCAACAGCCAAACTGCCCTTAGCCACTATCTTATCTTCCACACAGGTAGTATCTGTAGTGACTGTTGCAGCGTCTGCCAGCTGTTTTTCTTTTAAGAGACGATTATGTTTTTCGGCAAAGGCAAGCATCGTTTTTCTATACATATGTGCTTCCTGTTTGGTAACGGTGGTAATGCTTCCCTGCCCTTCAAAATAATAATGAGTGCTGATGAATTTTTTTACATGCCCTCTTGTTTCTTTCGGCAAAAAATATTGCAACTTCCAAAAGTTTCTGCTACCGGACTTTCGTATAGCAGCATATACGGGGGCCGGGCCACAATTGTAGGCGGCAATCGTCAGCAGCCAGTCGTCAAATAAGCCATGAAGATCACGCAGGTATTTGGCAGCGGCCACAGTGCTCTTGTATAGATGTTTACGTTCATCATACCTGCTCGTCACTTTAAGTTTAAGTAACCGTGCAGTGCTTGCCATCAGTTGCCAGGTACCTACTGCACCAACACGTGACCTTGCAGTGGTGTTCAATTGCGATTCCACTATAGCCAGGTGTTTTAGTTCTATTGGCAGTTTGTACCTGCTAAACACCGTATCCATGATCCTGAAAAAAACAGGACTTCGCTGTTTGACTTTTTCAAGCATTTCGCTGTTGTCAGCAATATAAGTTTTAGTGAACCTGGCGGCTTCTTTATTCAGTTTGATCCGGGGAACATCTTCAGCGATTGTTGCTGTAAGGCCGGAAAACCGTAACAATTCTTCATCAAGCGTCAGCCATTTCATGGCCGAATCTGTGATGGCTTGTTGTGGAGCGCCGAACGGTTGTTGAGTACCTGTTGCATGTACTGCAGCAAGAATGACCAACAATCCATTTGCAAAAAGACCTGATCGGAGTAGTTTTCTTTTCAACATCGTTTTCTTTTTTAGGGTAAAACAATGCCGACCCGAAGGTTTGGATTAAATGTTCAGCATAGGAGAGAGGAAGGAATTTTAACGATAGAATATTGGAAATATGAGTACTTGAATTGCTACGGAGGGTACGGTAATGAGGCTTTTCATTTAATCCGCAGCGATGTACTGGTGTGTTATTATTACAACCGGGATCAAACGTACTCAGCAAAAACCGAATCTCATAACTTTTTGGCCTTAGGAAATATACTTTCCATGTATAGGTTAATGACAACCAAAGGAATACATATGAAAATAGCTGACTGAAAATAAGTCATGCTTATTTGGCAGCATATTCTTTATATAACGTGCAAGTAACGGGGTATCAGTTGAAATGGGATCGATAAAGAAAGATAAATGATGCTGTGTGCAATTTTTTTAGAAGAACCAAATTGACGGTAACTTTAAATAAAAAATGGAAAATAAAGGCTTGCTTTTTATCCCGGATATAAGTGGATTTACCCGCTTTGTTACGGATATGGAGATAGAGCATAGCCGTCATATCATCCAGGAATTGCTGGAAATACTGATCGATTCAAACCAGCTTGGATTAGAAGTTTCAGAAGTAGAAGGCGATGCTATTTTGTTTTACAAATTTGGTGAGTCACCGGAACTGGATGCAATTTATCAGCAGGTGAAAAAAATGTTTTGCTCTTTTCATAGCCACCTTCTGGGCTACGAGCATCGTCGCTTTTGTCAATGCAAAGCTTGTATATCAGCCGTCAATCTTTCTTTAAAAGTAGTTACCCACTATGGTGAATTTACCGGTTACACGGTTAAGAATTTTTATAAGCTAATCGGTAAGGATGTAATTGTCGCACACCAGCTCCTGAAAAATGATATAGAGCAACATGAATATTGGCTCGTAACAAATAGTGTTACACATGACGGTAAGCCCTCCGGTTATGCGCAATGGATGAAGTGGGACAGCAGCTCCAAACAAACCGAAACCGGGGAAATACCCTTCCATTATACTCAGTTGAGTGAGCTAAGGAATGAACTACCACCTGAAACACCTCCCGCCCTGGAAATTGAGAACAGGGTGAAGATGATAACCGTGTCCCGTGAATATGATGTTGATATCAAAACCTTGTTTTATACTGCCGGGCATTTTGAACTCCGACCTCAATGGCAGGAAGGCGTTAAGGCGATCGACGAGGTTGATCATTTGCTGCCGGGTGTGGGCACGAGGCATCGTTGTGTGCTGGAAAAAGAAGAAGTGTTTATGATCAGCAGCAGTTTTTTGTATGATCCTGATAGTAAAATTGTGTTTAGCGAAACAGAGGAAAACAAAAGAAGCTCTTTATATTTTATTTTGGAGCAATTGGGAGAGAGAAAGTCAAAGCTGACGCTTGAATTTTATCTAAAGAAAAGCCTGCCTTTACAACTAATGTTCAACATGCTGATGAAAAAGAAAATGGAAGACCGGTTTAAAAAATCATTGGAGAACCTGGACAGGTTGGTGAAGGAAGTAAAGTTGCCTGTTGAATTCTGAGCAGGAATTATTTGAAGTGCTTAGGATGATACGGCGCGAATAAAAACACCACTACTTAACCACTACTTACATGCCGGTATTTTTAAGCAATAATCTACGGGAGTTGGCTTTAGTTTAAATTATCGCAACAAGCGAAGGTTAAGTACTGCGAACAGGCTCAACGCATAGGCAAGGGCTGACAACAACATCACTATTGTAAAACCCGCTTCCACCGCCAGTAAAGCGGCCAATGCAGCGCTGATCACCGACATGCACCCATTGATGCCCCAGGCCCAGGGAATATTTTTTTCCTCTATGCGGGATAATAATCTTAGACCTATCGGAAAAGGTATTCCCATCAATAAGGAAGGCACGGCAATGATGATAATTGAAATGACGGACTTTAGGGCAAGGCCAAGCCCAACGATATTTTGCAGGAATGCTGGCAATAAGAATGAGTATAGTAATAAAATGCCGGTAATCAGTAGCAATACTTTTTTTATAGTAGACGTATTTGTTCTGAATCCTGATGAGTAATAACTGCCAATGCCTGATGCAATAAGCATTACGCCGATCACACCTGCAGCCGTATAGACAGGATTGCCAAAAAACAGGATGAATTTTTGAAGCAAAACGATTTCCAAAAACATATAGCCAATACCGATGCCGCTGAAATATAAAAATGTCCGGAACTTGTAATTCCCTTTCCAACCAATTTTAAACAGGGGTAGAATAATAAGGAGTAAGGCCAACACGGATAATTGTAAAAATGTAACAATGGATATAAGCCAGCCCAACTCTAAAAAGGGGACCGATTGGGAACCGAAGATACTGGTAAGATGAGGAAGACTTTTGACACGCAGGTATTGTGAAAAATAAGGTTTATCATCTGTGGCGGGCTGCAGATAAAAATCATATTCTTTATACAAACGGTTCCTGTTTCCTGACAACAACTCATCCATGTAGGAAAAGAAAGAAGTATCGGTCATCCTATTATAAAATGTACGTTCTTCCGGTGTTATTCCCGGAAGAAAAACAGGATCAAAAAATAGCTTGTTGCAAAATTGACGGATAGCGGATGTGTCTGATGAAGTGAAAGGAGATTTTTTTAACAGGAAACTAATAGTGCCCCAACTTCGGACGGCTGTTATATGTGAATGAATAGATGCCAGGCCTGCTGCTTCAGCTATTTCGGTAATAGTTGCCGCAATCTTTAAAGGATTTCGGAAAGGATAATCCATCCAGGCGTTGATGCCGATCACTCCATCATCTTCTAATAAATTCCACATTTGCAGGAAGGCTTCTTTGGTGAGGCTGTATTCTTCCCGCATGGCGTATAAACCTGCACTGCCACCGAAGGAACCAATCATCGGAAGTTGTATCAGGTCAAATTTTTTCTTCGTGGCAGATAAAAAGGTTCGCGGCTCGATGCTGTGGATCTTCACTGCAGGATGATAATAAAGCGAATCGCTATCGCCAGCAAGTTCATGTAGTAAGAGATCATTAATAGTTTTGTGGGGTTCAACGGCATCAATACTTGAAGCATTCCTGCTGATGGCATGGGAAACCGATAATCCCGTTCCTGCATGCAACACAAGGACTCTGTCCCTTTTTTTTAATATATATGGAAGAGCCATTGTCGTGTAGTCAAGCAGGTGGGAGTCTCCTATTTGTTTCAATGAAATCATTGGACCGAGCCAGTCGCCATTGCTAAATACCGCCTTTTTTACAGCTACTTCCCCGGTAAAAGCGAGGCTTAATCCCGGGGCATAACGCAATGCATCAGCCGAAACCATTTCAACAAAGCCATAAGGACTTGCTTTCTTCAGGGTAATTTGTGCAGCTGGCAAATTAAGTGTGCGACTCAGATTTTTGTATTCAGACATCGTAAGGTCAACAGGCTGTATGATCCTGTAAAATGTCAGCAACACAGTGATAAGAGCAAATGAAATAACCAATAACTGATTGTTGCGTTGCAATAAGAAGAGACCTGCAAGCACTGCCATTAGTGCTATTACCATGGGTAACACGGCGGGGAAAAAATACCCCGCAAGAGACGCGGCTATTATCGCTCCAATACCGGAACCTAAGAGATTAAAAAAGTACGCTTTGCCAATGCCCGCAACATAATTTACAAAAATGATCCCTAATGCCAGTGCGCCAAAAAAGAAAGGAAAAAAGAAAAGCAGGTAATTTATGAGGAGCGATAACCACTGGCTACGGTTCACAAAAAGAAGATAAGAATCGAAACGTGCAAAGCCGCTTCGGCTGAGCCATACCGCAAGCATCATCATAAGACCGCTTACGATCATCAATAGTGGTAGCAAGATATTGCTGTGATCAAGCAGCTGTTTACGTAGCAGCGACAGAACTGTTCCGGCAGCGCCAAAGCCCAGCAAAGCAATGGATATAACCATATTAGCATAATGATACCATTGTACATAAGAAAGTAATTGAATGATAGAAACCTGGTAGGCGATAAGTGCCACGGATAGCAAGGCCACGGCTGTCAATAGTCTGTTATGATAAGAAAGCAGCCGGCTCATTGACTTCTTTTAAAAGGAACAAAACGAACAGGCATCATACTTGTGGTGCGGACTTTCCCATTTTTTTTCTCCACAAGCATCAGTTGCTGCACCATAAAGGGCGAGCCAACGGGTATGATCATTCGTCCATTTTCCTTCAGCTGTTCTATCAGGGGCGGAGGAATATGTTCTGCTGCAGCCGTGACAATAATAGCATCAAAAGGTGACTTCTCTTTCCAACCATAATATCCGTCGCCCGTTTTTGCCGAGATATTTTTATAATTGAGTTGGTTGAAAAGGGTTCTTGCCCGCTTGCTCAGCGTATCAATGATCTCGATCGTGTACACTTCCTTTACAATATTTGAAAGTACGGCGGCCTGGTAACCCGATCCTGTTCCGATCTCCAACACACGATGGTTCGATTGTGGATTCACGATCTCAGTCATGTAGGCAACAATATAGGGCTGGGATATCGTTTGCCCGAAGCCGATTGGCAGGGGACGATCATCATAAGCATGATCTATACTATTTTTTGGAACAAATAAATGGCGGGGAACTTTTCGCAGGGAGCTTAATGTAGCGGCATTGCTGATGCCACGTTCTTCTATCTG
The DNA here is from genome assembly GCF_029360765.1 of Terrimonas pollutisoli. Lineage (GTDB taxonomy): Bacteria > Bacteroidota > Bacteroidia > Chitinophagales > Chitinophagaceae > Terrimonas_B > Terrimonas_B pollutisoli. Next base: position 350,897 of record NZ_JARKNA010000003.1, read on the forward strand.
TTTTTTTACCATCTCTTCCCGTCGCTTCACATGAATATCCTGCTGCACCGGAAAAAGCCAGATTGATAATATGATCAGCTTTACTACTCTCATACATAAAGTTTTTAAAAATGAATCCGTTTATGCAATGAGAAATTTGTGAAAATGGCTTGCAGATGATTGCAGATCAAAGTTAGGTATTTCTGTTTGGCAGGATCAGGTTGTTTGCGGTCAAAACATTCCCGTTTGGAAGGCTGTTTTTTAAAAACTAAATTTGTTCAAAATGGAAAGAATCATGAGTACAAGCACAATACGGCAGAAGTTGCACAGCTATTTAGAAGTTGCCGATGATAAAAAGGTTAAAGCTATTTATGCCATTATGGAGAATGATATTGAAGAATTGGCGATGGAATACACCGGTGAAACAAAAAAAGAATTAGACCGCCGGTATACCGAATATAAAAGCGGGAAGGCTAAAATGATAACAGCAGCGGAAAGCCGGAAAAGGGTGCAAAAAATCTTAAAAGCATCCCGGAGAAAATGAGCTACCGTCATATCCTGCATCCCCTGGCCCAGCAAGAATATGAGGAAGCTGTTGAATGGCATGCGGCAAAGAGTATTAAGGCAGCGGAGAATTTAATTTTAGAAATAGAACGGGGATTACAATTAATCTGCGATAATCCTGATCGTTGGCGCAATGAATATAAAGATTATCGGGAACTAGGTGTAAAGAAATATCCTTATGTTATCATATATACTGTTGAAGAAGACAAATATCTGGTGATAATAACTGCCATTTTTCATACCAGCAGAAATCCTAAAAAGAAGTACCGGAAAATATAACGATACCCGGTTCAATACATCATCTTTCGTTTAAAAGAAGCTTTTTGTTATGATGCCTGTATCCGGCCGATTCTTTTAATAATACCTCCCGATCAAAGGATGATCCACAATCATTTTTTTCATTTTTGCCGGATCGATCAGGTATTGTTTTGCATAGAAAATCTTTCCTCCCGGCTCTACAATTAATGTATAAGGAAGAGCTCCCTGCCAGTTGGGGTCAACAGCTTCAATCAATGCATACTTGTTGTCAATATTAAAAAGATAATTTTTATTCGACGCCTGCCGGCTCTTTAGAAAATTTAATGCTTTTTGTTTTCGGGCGGTGTCATCCAAACAAATGCTGATGAATTCGAAATCTCTTTCGCGGTACATGCGGTTGATGGTAACGAATTCAGAAAATTCAATAAGGCAGGGGCCGCACCAGGTGGCCCATACATTGATGAGGCGTAATTTGCCGGAATTATTTTTCAGCAGGTCTTTTATACCTGCCTCATCAATCAGTTCCAATGACACCGGTTCCTTTGCCCAGTCTTGAAATCCTTTTTTCACCCAATCATTTTTATCGGCCCATTTGATGGAGCAGCCAAATACCTTGGTAGTGGGATTGGTTACTTCCTTGTTTTGTAGCAATTCATCCAACGCATTTCTTGTATCATGATGATTGGGTGTTTTGCCGGGCTTTTCTACATCATCAATGCGTCCCTGGTAGCGAAGTTTTCGTTGCTTATCAAAAATGAAAACATGCGGTGTCACCACCGGGCCGTAAGCGTTTGACATGCTTTGTTTATCACCATCATAGAGATAGGGAAAGTTGAACTTTTTTTGTTTGGCCCGGATCTTCATCTCTTCAAAAGAATCACTCATGTCAGTATAGCCCAGCTCATCCAGGCGAACAGCAGCGGGATCATTGGGAGAAACAGCAACAATGCCTACGTTCCTGGGTGTATAATTCTTTGCCAGTTCGATGATACGGTCTTCATAAGCCTGGGCAGTAGGGCAGTGGTTGCAGGTGAAAATGACGACAAGAAGATTGTATTTGCTAAATGATGCCAGAGAATAAGTTTTACTATCTATTCCTTTTAATTTAAAGTCAGGAGCTATTGAGCCAATCGGCAATGTCTTCGGTTCTTCCGTATGGCAAAAGCCTGTTTGTTGAAGAAAACAAATGGACAAGATAAGGATCATGATCCTGCTTTTCATAATAGCTATTTTATGAAAAGGTAGAAAAAATAAGGGGAATGAGTTTGCTATTTATTTAGAAAAATGAAAAGTCATCTGTAACTACGTTATTTTTCGAGATCAAAAAAATAATTTCTTCTGTCAAACCTGTCAACATACAAGATGACCTTATGATTTAAAACGTAAAACTTAAGAGTTGTTTGATCAAATGGAAAGGAGCCATTGATTTTTTTACAGGGTTCCGGATGGTGATTGCCAAAGCCGAAATTGGTTTTTCATTTTAGAAAATAGCTTTTATACTCTTCTTCAATTCTTGTTCCATCAATCAGTTTCGGTTTTTTTGATGTATCAAAGAAGTAAACACCCCAAAGATCAGATACCGTGTCTAGTTTAATCAGAGTTTGTGATTTGTCATATCTAATGAATTTCAAAAATCGCTTGTTGTTTGCTTCCAGAACTGGAAGACGAATGCTGTCAACAAATTCATGGGCTGTGTGAAGGGAAAAAAGATAGTCATCAGCGCCAATCATAAAATTTTCTTCGCCAATTTCTTTTTTCCTTTTTTCAATTTGCGTTGAATCAGGCTGATAAAACACCGCAGCTTTTTTGTTAATAGTTAATGTGTCGGAGGCTTCAATTGTTTCTTCGATGTTTTCTCCCCTGGTTGAGACGACAACCTGCGGTTGCTGCATATCGTCATTGGCTTTGTTAGTTTGCGTTGTACAAGCGCTGAGTGTCAATAATGAAAAAAGTGCGAACTGTATAGTCTTCATAAAATTGAATAGTGTACTAAAATAGATGCAAGACATTGCATGTCCAAATTTTGCCGCGCCTATTATAAAGGGAAGAACAGAATTGATTGATTGTTATTAAAATGTCCAATAACGAACAGAACCCTGAACGGAGCGTCAAGCAAAGCTTAATAGTAGCACTACAGCCGGCAAAAAAATAAAAGCCCGTCTCGTCAAAAACGAAACGGGCTATAGCCTATCCCGACCTTCCCAAAGGGAAGGCCATCCATGCCCAGACCCTCAGGGGCATTATGTTTTTTAAAAGAAAAATCTCTCAATTTTAAGAGAAATTGAGAGATTTTATAATAATCAAATAAGTCTTTGCTGTGCGGTTGCTAAGTCCTCCCTTTGGGAGGATTTAGGTGGGCCTTAATACCTATACAATTCCGGCTTAAACGGACCTTCTTTCTTAATACCTAAGTAATCAGATTGTGCGGTAGTTAATTCATCCAGCACAACACCAATTTTTGCCAGGTGTAAACGGGCAACTTTTTCATCCAATAGTTTTGGCAACACATATACCTTGTTCTCGTAGCTCTTATGGTTGGTCCACAATTCTATTTGCGCCAAAGTTTGGTTGGAGAAAGAGTTGCTCATCACAAAGCTTGGGTGACCAGTGGCACAACCGAGGTTTACCAGCCGGCCTTCAGCCAGGATGATGATGTCTTTACCATCTATATTGTAGATATCTACCTGTGGTTTGATAGTGTCTTTGGTATGACCATAGTTTGTATTCAACCAGGCGATATCGATTTCAATATCAAAGTGGCCGATATTACAAACGATGGCTTTATCCTTCATCAGTTTGAAATGAGCACCGGTAATGAGGTCGCGGCAACCAGAGGCTGTTACGATGATATCGGCTTCTTTAACGGCATCGATCATTTTCTTTACTTCAAAACCATCCATTGCTGCCTGTAATGCGCAGATAGGATCGATTTCGGTTACGATAACGCGGCAACCAGCTCCTGCCAATGAAGCGGCAGAACCTTTACCCACATCACCATAACCACCAACAACTGCTATTTTACCAGCCAGCATTACATCCGTAGCACGACGGATAGAATCAACCAATGATTCTTTACAGCCGTATTTATTATCGAATTTAGATTTGGTAACAGAGTCATTCACATTGATAGCAGGCATCGGCAATGTACCTTTTGCTACTCTTTCATACAAACGGTGAACACCGGTAGTAGTTTCTTCAGAGATACCTTTTACATGTTGTACCAGCTCGGGGTAGGTATCCAGCACCATATTGGTCAGGTCACCACCATCATCAAGGATCATGTTCAGGGGTTTGTCTTTGCCACCAAAGAACAGGGTTTGTTCAATACACCAGTCAGCTTCTTCCTGCGATTGTCCTTTCCACGCAAAAACGCCGATACCGGCAGCAGCGATAGCAGCAGCGGCATGATCCTGGGTAGAAAATATATTGCAGGAACTCCATTTTACTTCAGCACCCAAGGCCACTAAAGTTTCTATTAACACAGCGGTTTGAATGGTCATATGTAAACAACCGGCAACTCTTGCGCCTTTCAATGGCTGCGAAGGGCCATATTCAGCACGAATCGACATAAGGCCGGGCATTTCAGCTTCGGCTAAACGAATTTCTTTACGGCCCCATTCAGCTAATGAAATATCAGCTACTTTATACGGGAGTGAAAAGTCAATGGACTTAGTTTGTGTAGACATTTTATAAGTGTTTTTTTCGGGGGCAAAGGTAAGTTTTACCCCTTTAAAAGCCTAATGGATATTAGGGGTGTTGATAAGAGTTATTGGCCCGGCTGTAGTACTACTATTGGGCTTCGTTGCGTCGCACTCCTCAGGGGTCGGTTCGCCGTTCGGCAGACCTCATCTCCGATGCTATGGTCAGTCAGACATTTATCGTCTGACCTCTTATCCTTTTCCCAGGGAGTAAGACGGTGCTGCATTACAAACCCCAACCTCATAACTACCACATCAACCCAATTCTCCTTCTATTTCCCTAAAGGGAAAGAGCGGTGCTTTATATCTTAAATGATCTTTATAACTACCACATCATCTGCATATCTCTACTGAGCATTTTCGGAGACTTCAATTTATTTCAGAGCCTCCGAAAAGCCATGGCTGTGTTTGGATGGCCTTCCCTTTGGGGGAAGGTCGGGATGGGGCCGAAATCACTAACTTTGGAATACTCAAAACAACCATTTATGTACACCTACGATACGGTTTCCGGGGCTGTTAACGGCCTTAAGAAAAGAGGATATACCATGGATTTTAACCTTGGTGAGAATTGTCTGGTATGTCATGAGGATAAGTTTAATCCGGAGGATTTTGAGATCGTAGAAGTTTACAGGTTTGAAGGGAACACCGATCCAGCCGACGAAGCAGTTGTGTACGCAATTGAAAGTAACCGCGGTCATAAAGGCGTATTGGTAAATGGCTATGGTCCAACATCGGACACAATGAGCTCGGAAATGGCAAAAAAATTGGAAATACATATTCATTGAAATAAGTTATGGTTAAAAAATATCTGTACCTGCTGCTTATTTGTTTTCCTCTTAGCCTGGCAGCACAAAAGAAAGACCTACCTCAACTGGCCTGCTTTTTAAATAACCCTATTCAACACGCCCCGGAAAAAGCGGCAATCAATGTCGGTCAAGCAGAGCCAAAAATTATCTTGTCGAGTACTACTGATACAGTTGTCAAAGCCTGTATTGATGCAATTATCAGTAATGTACAAAAGGATGAGGATGGGAAATGGGAAATCGTTTTTTATCATAAGGATTATTGGTTCTGGCTCTCGGGTGTATCTAAACCATCAGTGAGAAAAGATCAAAAGATAAAAACAGGCGATGCTCTCGGAATACTGCAACCTGGTCAGAAGCTGGAATTATTGCTTTATGATTTTGAAACCCCGATCGATCCGAAAAAATATATGGCCTGCGGAAAGTGAGTCGGGGGATTGGAGTCAGGAGTCATTAGACGGGCTCCGAACTCCTGACTTACGACTCTGTACTCAGTTTCTTCTCCATCACGTAATCATTCATAAAATAGCCATTGCCTATGTCGATGTCTTCTTCTTTTATGACAGTGAAGCCCAATTTCTCGTAAAAGAATTTGGCTTTGTTTTGCCGGTTTACATTCAGCAATAAACTTATCGCACCCCGCTGCATTATTGTTTTTTCTATTTCATCCAACATAAAACGTCCCGTGCCTTTTCCCTGTTGGGATGGAAGGACATATATTTTATGCAGTTTGTAAGTACCGGGCTTTTCAAGTCCAAAAGCGGCGAAGCCTACAGGTCGCGTTTCATCATATATAATGACAAACTCTATGTCGTTTTGCAGTTGTTCACGGAGTGTATTTTCATTGTACATTTTATTGAGCATGTAATCGATTTGCTCCCGGGTTAAAATATGGCCATAGGCGGTAGGCCATATTTGGCAGGCGAGATCACGTATCAGCGAAACGTCTTCCGGCAATGCTTCCCGTATCGTCATACTTACAATAATTTATCAGCCACAAAAGTAAGCATAGCAGTAAAGATGACCATGGCTTAATATAAACATGGATAAAAGTAAAAAAGCGTCTCATTGCTGAAACGCCTTTGTGGTTTATTCTAAAAGACTATTTGTGATAATCTCTGGTGAATTATAATCCCATCTTCTTTTTCAGGTTCGCATCAATAGCATCTAAAAACTCTTCGGTGTACAAATAATGCTCACCGTGTTTTACTTTGTTACCGTGTATGCAAACAGCCAGGTCCTTTGTCATTTTGCCTTCTTCTACTGTCTCAATACATACGGCTTCCAATGCATTGCTGAAATCAATCAAGGCCTGGTTGCCGTCTAATTTACCCCGAAAAGCAAGTCCCCTGGTCCACGCAAAGATGGATGCAATGGGATTAGTACTGGTGGGTTTGCCGGCCTGGTGTTCACGATAGTGACGGGTAACCGTTCCATGTGCAGCTTCGGCCTCCATGGTTTTGCCATCAGGAGTGATCAGTACAGAGGTCATCAATCCTAAGGAACCAAAACCTTGGGCTACTGTATCGCTTTGTACGTCGCCATCGTAGTTTTTACAAGCCCAAACGAAATTGCCATTCCATTTTAAAGCGCTGGCCACCATGTCATCAATGAGGCGGTGCTCATACACGATACCTGCGGCGTCAAATTGTGCCTTAAATTCTTTTTGATAGATGTCTTCAAAAATATCTTTAAAGCGACCATCGTATTTTTTGAGGATGGTGTTTTTGGTAGACAAATACAGCGGCCATTTTTTGCTCAGGGCCATATTGAAACAGCTTCTTGCAAAGCCTATAATACTTTCATCGGTATTATACATGGTCATTGCTACGCCATCTCCTTTGAAGTTGAATACTTCGAAAGTTTGTGGCTCCCCACCGCCTTCTGGAGTAAAGGTCATGGTCAGTTTTCCTTTCCCTTTGATTACCGTATCTGTTGCCCGGTATTGATCGCCGAAGGCGTGACGGCCAACAATGATCGGAGCCGTCCAATTGGTAACCAGTCTTGGGATATTGCTGATCACAATTGGCTCACGGAATACGGTTCCATCGAGGATGTTACGGATAGTACCGTTCGGGCTCTTCCACATTTGTTTCAGGCTAAATTCTTTCACCCTTGCTTCATCAGGGGTGATGGTGGCGCACTTGATACCTACTCCATATTCTTTGATGGCGTTGGCCGCATCAATGGTCACCTGGTCATTGGTCTGATCCCGGTATTCAACCCCGAGGTCATAATATTTTATATCCAGTTCTACATATGGCAGGATTAGTTTGTCCTTAATAAACTTCCAGATGATTCTTGTCATTTCATCTCCGTCTAATTCAACGACCGGCTTTGCAACTTTGATCTTTTGGGCCATAATACTTTTTTTAAGGTTAATATTCAAGGGCTGTACTATTCGTACAGGGTCGCAAATCTACAATTTATCACGAAGTATTATAACCAATTCTCAGGGGCCTCAATTTTTAGGATAGCAAGATTTTTTTCAGAAGGGGTTGATTTTGGTCAATTTATTGCGTAACTTTTCCTTGTACAATTGTCATGGATACCACAAGGCTTTTTCACCAATATTTAAACAAGTTTGTTAATATAACAGACGAAGAGTTTGAGCAATACTTCATGCCTATTATTAAAGTCAGGCGTTTTGGAAAGAAGGAATATCTTATCAAATCAGGTGAAGTAGAGCCCTATTTCAACTTTGTAATAAAGGGGCTGGTTCGCAAATATTATAAAAAGGGTCACCAGGAAATCAATACCCAAATTTCCCGGGAAGGGCAGATAATCATGAGCCAACAATCATTCCTGGGGCGCTATCCTTCCGAATATCATATTGAAGCTATCGAACCGACTGTGGTTGTTTCTATTAAGTACGAACATTTGGAAGAATTGTATAAGAAGTCCAAAAAGATGGAGCACCTGGGTCGATTGGTAGTTACTTATATAATGGTGATTAGTGATCGCTGGCAAATGCAAATGGTAAAAATGACTCCCCGTGAACGTTTTTTAAATTTTGTGATGAAGAACCCGGAACTAATGCAGAGGGTGCCTCAAAAATATCTTGCCAGCTATCTTAACATCAAACCAGAAACCTTTAGCCGGTTCAAGCATTTACTTAGAAATCACACGAAAAATAATGCAGCTTGATTGATAGTCAGGAGTCGGGAGTTTGGAGGCTTTCCCCTTAAATACTTTGTTTATAATTTTTTTCAATACCAGGCGCATTTTATTTTCAATTTTGCATGACTCCCGACTAACGACTCACTATAGATGCACGATCAGCACCGGTATTTTTAACTCGTGACGAACAGCATTGATCGTTTCGCCATAAATAAAATCTTTTAGTCCCGAGTGCCCATGTGCTCCCACGATCAGCATATCCGCATTTTCTTCCTTTACGATCCTTACAATTTCTTTAGCCCTGCTTTGAAAACCTAAAATGCCTTTCGAATCATATCCTTTTTCTCTTAGCTGACTTACAAATGTTTCCAGTCGTTGCTGATCACTCGATGTTTCATAGTCGTCAGTTTCACTACCCAATATTCTGGCAACGGGACTTTCTACAATATGTATTAAGATAAAACTGGTATCCTGTCTTGCCTGCCCGATAGCAGAGGCCAACAACCGGATATCGTTTTCGCTAAAGTCCAAAGCAACGGCGATCTTTTTATAAGCCGGGATCTGGATATTTTGTAAGCCATGAATTTCAGGATGCATTTGAATTGAAACTGTTCTTTTTGTTTTTATAGATAATGGGTAAATGAAAGAAAAGATCAATAGGGCCACGAACAAAATCCCGGCTACTACAATGAAGGCCTTAGCCAAAATATTGTCAGATGATGTAAAGAAACCAACAGCTTCCTGTGTCAGCATTTTTAAATTTAGATATACCAATACAGACGCCACCAACCAGGCAAATATTTGCACAATGGGTTTGATGGCAAAACTGCCCATCGTCTTTTTATCACTTACAAAATGTATGAGTGGTATAATGGCAAAACCCAGTTGCAGGCTCAGCACCACCTGGCTAAAGACTAAAAGACTATCCACTTCATCTTCGCCAAAAACAGCAATGACGATAATTGCAGGAATGATCGCTACTAATCGGGTGATCAACCGGCGCATGATCGGGTTGATACGTAAACGCAGGTAGCCTTCCATTACAATTTGTCCTGCTAACGTACCCGTCACAGTGGAACTCTGGCCCGAAGCAATGAGGGCAACAGCAAACAAGGTAGAGGCAATGGATGAACCCAACATAGGAGACAACAATTCATGAGCTTGTTTTATTTCGCCTACTTCGGTTCTGCCGGTTTGAAAAAAAACAGTGGCGGCCAAAATCAGGATCGCAGCATTGATCAAAAAAGCGATATTCAATGCAACGGCGCTGTCAATAAAACTCCATTTCAAAGCTTGTTTAATTCCCTGCTGATTTTTTTTGATTTTCCTCGTTTGTACAAGGGCCGAATGCAGGTACAAATTATGTGGCATCACGGTAGCGCCGATTATCCCGATAGCCAGGTATAGTGCAGTTTCCTCGGGTAATGCGTTAGTGATCCCTTTTGCTTTATAAAGATCAGCGGCTTCTGGCAGCGAGGGAATGAAGCCTTTCAATACTTCATGTAGTTGAGGCTGTGCAATGATGATATTGAACAGAAAACAAATGCCGATCACTCCAATTAAGCCGATAATAAAAGCTTCCATCTTGCGGATACCAAGACGTTGCAGGTACAAAAGAAGGAAAGTATCGAACACGGTAATTGAAACCCCCCATATTAATGGGAGGCCAGTCAATAATTGGATACCAATGGCCATTCCCAATATTTCTGCAAGATCTGTTGCGGCAATCGCAATTTCAGCTAATAACCATAACACAAAATTCATTCGCTTGGGGTATGTTTCCCGGTTGGCCTGTGCAAGGTCACGACCTCTTACAATCCCCAATCTTGCACTTAAACTTTGCAGCAACAACGCCATGATATTGCTCATCAGCAAAACCCAAATTAAACTATACCCGTATTTACTTCCACCCGCAAGGTCAGTGGCCCAGTTGCCAGGATCCATGTAACCCACACTAACCAGGTAAGCTGGTCCAAAAAAAGAAAGAATACGTCTCCACGTCGGGCGATGTGCTGAAGTAGTGTCGACACTTTCGTGAACTTCACTTAATGATGTATCGGGTAAATTCTTAGTCATCGTATTTTACAAAAATATTTTTGGCGAGCTCGCCACTGATATTGGTAGGAGATTGCTGCCGGATTTTTATTTCAAGCGAGCTATCAAAATTGAATTTCTTTTTTGTTTCCAACTTTGTGCCAATGCCAATTTTTTTATGGCTGAGCAATTCCAGCATTTCGGTAGATTGATCGCTGACATAACAAACAGTTGCCATTTTATTTAAGGGTAAATTTGCCAGGCAAACCTGCCTGCTGGTTTCAATTTTTCCGCTGCCATCCGGAATAGGATCACCATGCGGATCGTAGCGGGGGAACCCCAGGTATTCATCCAGTTTGTCAATCAGTTTTTTGCTGCTCACATGCTCCAGGTCTTCCGCTACAGCATGTACTTCATCCCAATTGAATTTTAATTTTTCCGCTAGAAAATATTCCCATAGCCTGTGACGGCGGATAATCAGCAATGCTACTTTACGACCTTCACTTGTCAGATTGAAACCATGATAAGCTTTGTAATGAACCAGTTTTTTACTGCTCAATTTTTTCATCATATCGGTTACTGAAGCAGGCTTTGTTTGAAGTTCGGCAGCCAGTTCATTCGTGGTCACTGTTCCTCCTTTCTGCAGATGAAAAATAGCCTTGATGTAATTTTCTTCACTCGTGGAATAATTCAACACAGCTAAAATTATTTTTAGACAAACCTAAAATATTATTATCAGCCATCCAAATTTTCTGTTGAGTATGAAGGCGGAAACCGTTAATTTGCCGTTACAATTGAGTCACTATGCTGCTATTTCGCAAGTATTGCCTGTTTGTTCTTTTTGCTATGATGGTAGTAAGTTGTAAATCAAAAAAGCCATCGCTTTCGGGGGAAGACCCGGTTGAAATAGGTGATTTCATTGATTTTTTTCCTGCGGCAAAGCTTCCCTACCAGGTTGCCGACAGCACTTTATTAAGGAAAGAAAAAGATTCATTGCTGATCGGTTACAAAGTGTTTACACAGTTTGTGCCTGATTCTATACTGACACAGGCATTAGGTAAAACAACTAAAATTAAAATTTATCCACTGGCAAGAATTGATGGCGATGAAACCTATCTTTTTGCAAAAACCGTTGCCGGGAATAAACGGGCGGCATTGATCCTTGGATTCGATAAAAAGCAACAGTTTATTGCCGGTATGCCTTTTTTAAAACAAGATGACCTGGCCGCCACGCAGCAGACAGCAAGTATGGATAGCCGTTACTCCATTTATAAAACAATACTTAAAAAAAATGCGAATGGGACGGTGAGTGAAGGGAAGGATGTGTATGTGCTGAATAGCGGGTCTAAAAGTTTTATGCTGATTATGACGGATGCTCTCGACGACAGGGTAAGCGAGTTGACCAACCCGATCGACACCTTTTCCCGCAAGCAAAAATATACCGCTGATTATGGCAGTGGTAAAATGAATCTAGTTTCATTCAGGGATGGACGAAAGAATGACCGGCTCAGCTTTTTTATTCATTTTGAAAAAAACAACGGAGAATGTACCGGCGAGCTGAAAGGCGAGGCCATCATCAAATCTCCAACCTTAGCGGAATACAGGGAAGGAGGTGATCCTTGTGTTTTACAATTCAAATTTTCTTCTTCTGCGGTTACGATAAAAGAAATCGACGCCTGTGGTTCGCGGCGGGGACTGCGATGCTCTTTCGACGGAACTTATCCAAGAAAAAAGGAAGCAAAACCCAGGCCGGTAAAGGCCAAAAAGCCCAAATAAGAGCCATTTCCAAATTAACCTTTATCTTGCGCCCTCGTGTAAAAACAACACAGTGTTGAGACACTATTTTAATAGTGTTTCAGCGAATTTTTGAAGTAATTCAAAACTTGCCAAAAACTAAATTTTTAAAGATGAGTTTTACCAATTTTAAGGTTCCATATCCTGTCGAGCAGAATTATTCCAAACGGGTTGCCTATTTCTCCATGGAGTTTGCCGTGCATCAACCGTTGAAGATATACAGCGGTGGTTTAGGTTTTCTTGCCGGTTCACACTTGCGTAGTGCTTATGAATTAAAACAAAATTTAGTTGGTGTAGGTATTTTATGGAAATATGGGTATTACGACCAGGAGCGAAACCAGGATCAAACCCTGGATGTTGCCTGGAATGAAAAAAGTTATAGTTTTCTGGAAGATACCGGTATAAAATTCCAGATCAATGTGCATGAACACCCTGTTTGGATAAAAGTATTTTACCTCAATCCCGAAACATTTAAATCGGCGCCATTATTTCTTTTATCAACTGATACACCGGAGAATGATTATGTATCACAAACGATCACTCACCGGTTGTATGATGCAAACGTCGCTACGAAAGTGGCTCAATATATTTTACTGGGAGTTGGTGGCGCTAAGTTGATGGATGTATTGGGCTTTAACCCGGAGCTTTACCATCTGAATGAAGCTCACGGTCTGTCAGCAGCGTTTTACCTCTATGGCAAATTCAATCGGAAGATAGAGGAAGTGAAGAAAAGGCTGGTGTTTACAACGCATACACCGGAAGAAGCGGGCAATGAAAAGCATGATATTTATCTCTGCCATAAAATGAGTTATTTCTGCGGGTTGAGTGTTGATGAAGTAAAGAAACTGACAGGCATTAATGATGACGCCTTCAATCATTCCCTCGTGGCCTTACGTTTTGCTCATTTGGCCAATGGCGTATCAGAATTGCACGGGCATGTGTCAAGGGCTATGTGGAGTAAATACGACGATATTTGCCCGATCATTTCTATTACCAATGCTCAGAATTATCGTTATTGGGCGGATAAGCAATTGTATCGCTTTAGAGAAGCCGGTGATGATTATGGAATCGATGACAGAAAAAAATATCTCAAAAAGAGAGCTTTTGATATTGTAGCTGATCAGACTGGCAAAATATTTAATCCGGATGTATTCACGATAGTATGGGCTCGCCGTTTTGCAGGCTATAAGCGGGCCGGGCTTATTACCACCAATGAAGAGCGTTTCAAAAAATTGTTGAACAATCCAAAGCATCCTGTGCAAATCATCTGGGCAGGAAAGCCTTACCCTGTTGATCATCCTGCCATCAGCGAATTCAACCAACTGGTGTATTTAAGCAAACAGCATAAGAATGTAGCCGTTCTTACGGGTTACGAATTGGCTTTATCCAAACGTTTGAAACAGGCAGCGGATTGTTGGTTAAATAATCCCCGTGTGCCCCGCGAAGCTTCGGGCACCAGTGGCATGACGGCAGCCATGAATGGTGCAGTCAATTTTTCAACTGATGATGGCTGGATACCTGAATTTATCAACCATGGACACAATGGCTTCGTGGTGCCAAAAGCCGATTATGCTAGTATGGCTACACACGAGCAGGATCAATATGACCTGAATAAATTGTATGAAATACTGGAAAAAGAAATCCTTCCTGTTTACTATGACAATTACAGCACCTGGCGCCAGATCATGAAAAATGGAATGGAAGATGTGCGGTTCCGTTTCGAGAGCAATCGCATGGCGCATGAATATTATGATTTGTTGTATAAGTAAGAAAAGACTGAATACGGGAATAAAAGAAAAGTGACCTTAATGCGAGGTCACTTTTCTTTTAAGCAGTAATTTTTTTACTGAAACTCATCAATCAAATCCTCAACTGTTATAGGTGCATTGTAGAAACTTACCAGCTTGTTTATAACTCCTTCTACAAGTGCATCCGGACAAGAGGCGCCGCTGGTGATAAGAATTTTTACAGGTTCCTTCCCCGGAAGATATCCTGAAGTCAGTAATTCTTCTTTGGTATGAAAATTATAATGAAGAATATCCGTCGCTGAAATGATCTTCTCCTCATTGTTTATAAAATAGGTAGGCAGCTTTTCTTCGCAAAGCTCCACCAGGTGAGAGGTATTGGATGAATTGTAGCCGCCAACAACTATCGCCAAATCTGCATCGGTCTCTAACATACCAGTGACGGCTGTTTGGTTGTCATTGGTGGCATAGCAAAGTGTATCTCTTGTGTCGGCAAATCGCTCAGCGATAGTTGAATTGTTTAATTGGTAATGATCCATCATCACTTGTTTCAGGTAATCAGCAATAGCCTGTGTGTCGCTGGCGAGCATGGTGGTTTGGTTAACCACTCCGATTCGTTGCAGGTCTTTTTCAATAGAAAAACCTTCTGAGTACTGTCCTTTGAATTCGGAATAAAATTGTTCACCCGGCTTTTCGCCGGTTATATATTTTGCCAGTTCTTTTGTTTGCTGCATGTCTTTTACAACCACAGATGGTGCATTGATGGCTGCATGAGAAAAAGTAGCTCTTGTTTCTTCATGATTGGGCTTGCCATGAATAATGATGCTGTAATTTTTTTTAGCAATCGCTTCACTTCGGTTCCATACCTTTTCTACAAAGGGGCAGGTGGTATTGTATTTTTCAATCTGTATACCGATTTTTTTTAGTTGTTGTTCAATGGCAAGGGTAGTACCAAATGCAGGAATGATTACAATATCATCAGCCGTCAATTCGGAAAAGGGCAGCAGTTGTTTGCCATAAGTGTCCTGTAAGAATTCAACTCCGTGGGCTTGGAGGTCAGCGTTTACCTGGGGGTTATGGATCATTTCACTCAACAAAAAAATCCTTTTGCCTGGGTTTTCATTTACTGTTCTGAAAGCAATTTCGATGGCATTTTCCACACCATAACAAAAACCAAAATGCCTTGCTAAATAAATCTGGATAGGCCCAAAGTCCAACAGGGTAGGTGTAAAATCTTTTTTCATTTTATCCATTTCTTTCCGCTTTTTTTTAATAGCGGTGATCAACGGACTTCGGTATATGATAGGTACTTCAAAACTTTTCATGTAGAACCACGATTTTCCAGATTGAAAAGCCTGCCTGACGGCAGACAGGGATTAGGAGGAAAATCGGCACGCAAGTTACCGATTTTGCACCTATCACTTGCTCTTTATGACAAGAGTGGGAGATAGCGTACTTCAGGAAAGAAAATCATTGCAAATCTGTGTAATCAGCGGCATCTGTGTTCAATATTCGTCTCAAGTTCTTATTTTCACCCAAACAGGGCTAAGAATACGTAATAGTACAACTATTGCAATTGCCTTGCTGCTGGCAGGCTGTGGCGATAATTCTTTAAAAACAAAAACAACAGAAAAGCTGATATGACGGAAATAGCAAAAACTGTGGCATGGGCTCATACTACGAATATTTATGAAGTGAACCTGCGACAATATACGACAGAAGGAACTTTTCTTGCTTTTCTAAATGAATTGCCAAGATTGAAGGATATGGGCATTAAAACACTTTGGTTTATGCCAATAACACCTATAGCGCAAAAAAACAAAAAAGGCCCAATGGGCAGCCAGTATGCCTGCTCGGATTATACAGCAATTAATCCCGAATTTGGAACACTGGACGATTTTAAGACACTTGTAAAAGAAGCGCATCAACAAGGCTTTAAAGTGCTGATTGATTGGGTAGCTAACCATACGGGGTGGGACCATGTGTGGACGAAAGAACACCCGGAGTATTACCTGAAAGATAAAGGCACCGATGATTTTTTGATGGCCAGCGGAATGGATGACATAATTGAGCTCGATTACAGTAATCAGTCAATGCGAAAGGCTATGATCGATGCGATGAAGTATTGGGTGAGAGAGGCCGATATCGATGGATTCCGTTGCGATTTGGCAGCATGGGTGGAGGTGGATTTTTGGCAGGAAGCGAGGCCACAGGTTGACTCATTGAAACATTTGTTTTGGCTGGGTGAATTTGATGAGCTGGAAAATCCCGACTACGGAAAAGTATTTGATGCCAGTTACAGTTGGAAATGGATGCATACAACGAGGGATTTTTACGAGCATCACAAACCGCTGACTGTTTTGACATCGTTATTGCAACAGTATAGTCAATTGGATGATGGTTCAATGCGGGCCTGGTTTACCAGCAATCATGACGAAAATAGCTGGAACGGCACCGAATATGAAAAGTATGGACAAATGGCGAAGGCATTAGCGGTGTTCAGCGCCACCTGGAATGGTGTGCCACTTATTTATAGCGGGCAGGAACTGCCGAATAATAAGCGGTTGGAGTTTTTTGAAAAAGATACGATTGAGTGGAACGGAAAATATCAGCTGCATGATTTTTATAAAACATTACTGAATCTTCATTCCAATCATCCCGCATTGCGTGGTGGCGACAAGAATGTTGCGACCTATATGCTGCAGACATCTCACCCGGAAAATGTTTTGGCTTATCTCCGTAAAAACGGCGCCAAGGAAATATTAGTTGTTTTAAACTTATCATCCTCCGCATTCGATCTTTCAATAACTGATAAACAATTGACAGGGGAATTTAAAAATGCATTATCTGCTGGTGCTGAAAGATTCATTACAGGGCATAAGTTGAATGTGAAAGCATGGGACTATTTCGTCTTTGAAAAATAGTTGGTCAGAAGATTAAAATAAGAAAGCCCCAATCGGGGCTTTCTTATTTTATATAACTACAGTGATTATGTTATTGACTTTCCAAATTCAACGGATAGCGATAAGTGCCATCATATCCGGGATAAATACCTTCTAATTGAACAGTTCCTTCCATGGCTGATAACAATCTTCCAAGGGCCTGTACATTGGGAACGTCCTGGCCATTCACACTCAGTATCACAAAGCCTTCCTGCATTCTTGTACGGCTTATCGAACCACCTTCTTTAATTTTTTTAACAACTACGCCACCATCCACTTCATATTGCTCTGCTTTTTTCTTATCGAGAGTTTCCAGGTCTGCGCCCAACATTTCACCGATGCTACTGTTAGAGGCGGTTTCATCATAAGTGCCTATTTGTGAACTTAGCGTTACGGTACCGGTGTAATCTTTACCATCTCTTTTGTAAGATATTTTAACTTTATCGCCTGCATTGTAAGAAGCAATAGTTCCTTGCAATTCCGACCATGAATTGACAGGAATATCATTGACGCCAGTAATAATGTCGCCTTTTCTCAAACCAATAGAAGCCGCTGCGCCATCTTTTGGTACTGCACCGATATGTGCACCACCACCTGCTTCAACCTTTGTTTCATCCGCTTGAACACCCAAATACGGTCTTTTCACATCACCAAACTTGATCAGGTCATTTACAATTTTCTTTACCAGGTTTACAGGAATGGCAAATGAATAACCGGCGTACGTACCTGAAGGAGCCAATATAGCTGAGTTAATACCTACCAGTTGTCCATCAGTAGTGATTAACGCACCACCACTATTTCCCTGGTTCACCGCAGCATCTGTTTGAATAAAAGATTCAATAGGTGTCTGGCTTTGTCTTGCATTGATACCGATAGCTCTTCCCTTCGCACTCACAATGCCAGCTGTTACGGTTGTCTCCAATGTCAGGGGATAACCAACAGCCAGAACCCATTGTGCGAGTTTCAGATTATCAGAGTTACCATAGATCATGTAAGGGAAATTGGTGCCATCAATTTTCAGTACAGCCAGATCACTGCTTGGATCTTTACCAATCACCTTGGCTTTATAAACTTTCTTATTGCTAAGTGTAACAGTTATTTCATCCGCAACCCCGGCTCCTCCATCTGAAATAACGTGGTTGTTTGTTACGATATAACCATCATCGCTGATGATCACACCGCTTCCGGAAGCTCTTTGCTCGGGTTGTATTTGCGGGCCAAAATTGAAAAACTGCTCAAACCAATCCTCAGCGCTATTTCTGCGGCTGCGGGGAAGATCATTGCTGATTTTCTTTGCAGGAATTTTTGTCTTTATATGCACAACCGCAGGAACGGCAGCATTGGCAGCTTTTGTAAAATCAATAGCATCGGCAGGAGCGCCGGCAATATTTTCATTGAATCCTGCATAGTTGACAGGAAGTTTGCCATTGGTGGATTGTACGAATGCTGTTTTTTCATGAGTAAGCTTTCCATAGGTCCACACACTGCCAACGGCTGAAGCGGCACTAACACCAACAATCAGTAGAAGTTGTTTCCATTTCATATTCTTTATTAATTTTTATTTTATTCAGTAATAAGCTCAGCAAGGATTAACTCAAATTGTATGCCTTAGCCACACAAAATAACAAACTGTCATAACAAGTTCTGTTACCGTCAGTTCAGTTTAACAAATCATTTACTAAGCCTTTCGTACTTCAATACAAATTTAACCAAGTTTGCGGAGAAAATTACGCTGTTATGACTTAAAGCGAGATAAGGAACCGAATTGTATCAACTCCATCAGCAAAATCATTTAAGGAAGGATTTTGTGCCTGGCCAAAGGGAATAAAATTTTTTCCAACGATACATTGCAGGGAATCATGGTGTTTTAATGATTCAGCCAGGTCGTTTTCGCTATTGTAATACTCATAATTCAACTGGCTGATGGGTGAAAAAACGGAAGATTCTTCAGCGAGCAGGATAGATTCGTTACTCATATAAACCTTTTTGTTGAGTAAGAGAATTGCCAGGTTATAATCGTAGTTGTTTTTGTATTTATGGTGGTCGGCGAGGTAATTATATTTTTTAAAGACGGTGAGCAATTTGATGAAGTCATAATTTTCCGGCACAAATATCTTGGTTACGTTTCTGCATCCTAAGCCAAAATACAGGTAAACATCATCAGCCAGTTTTTCTAATTCATCAGTAGTTTCTTTTCCGGTTAATACGGCTACGGATGTTCTGTTGCGGCGGATAATATTAGGGTACTTTCCAAAATAATATTCAAAGTGACCAGCAGAATTATTGCTGCCTGTGGCAATGTAGGCATCGCAACCTTTCAGCATCTCCGAAAAAATGATAAGGCTGCGTACCTCCTCATTCCAGGAAGCCATTATTTCAACCAGGTGCTTTAATAAAACCTGGTCCTTTGACGAAAGCTTGATACAGGCAATATGACCCGTGATGAACACGCAGAGCATATCATGAAATCCAACCAGCGGAATATTTCCTGCCATCACGATCCCAACCTTTTTTGGAGATGGGTTTTCATGGGGTAGTTGATATGTTTTGCACCAGGGTTCCAGTTTATCTTTTTGTAAAAAAGAAGAGGCAATATTATCAGTTGATAATTCAATGAATTCAGGAATGAACCATCCATTTTCCCGACTGGCTTTTTCTTTTGCCTGCTGCCAAAAGTTGTTGTCAGATTTTATATATTCGCCGAGCCTTACTATTAAATCGATGCGTTGTTGTAAATTCATTTGCAAAGATTAATTTTGTTTGGCAAAATAAGATCACTCATTTAATCATAATTGTATGGCTATTAAGATAACTGATGAATGTATTAATTGTGGAGCATGTGAACCTGAATGCCCGAATAACGCTATTTATGAAGGCGGGGTAGAGTGGGCTATTTCAGATGGTACCTCGGTGAAGGGCTCTTTTACATTATTGGATGGAACTGTTGTGGATGCAGATCAAAAAAATGCCCCGGTCAGTGTTGATACGTATTACATCACACCTAACAAGTGTACGGAATGCCAGGGTTTTCATGAAGAGCCCCAATGTGCGGCGGTTTGTCCGGTCGACTGCTGTGTGCCTGATGAAATGTACCAGGAAACGGTGGAACAACTAATGGCTAAAAAGGAAAGCCTGCATGTTTGATGTGCAAAAAAAGCTGCTGATAAAAACGCATTTGGTACATATTTGTTATATCTTACAAAAGCATAATAAAGCAGGTAATACTGCTAATTTTCAGGCGGGTGATATTTCCCGTCGTAAAAAGGTGAAGGAGAAACGGCCTTCACCTTTCTTATTGTCTGAACCGGTCCCGATAGCTTCGGGATTTGAGATTATTAGGATTAGTAGGAGAAAATCTCATAGTCCACTGCGTTATAAGTATTTCATCGTCTCACAACTCACGATTGACCACTCACCAGTTTACATTTTGAGAAATAAATCAATTTTAGCGATCTAAATTTCCTGCTAAGCAATTTTTCCTCAATATTTGTGCTTCAAAAAAGCAGTCCTATATTATTATGAAGAAGAATATAGCCCTCGTAACGGGCGGTTTCTCAGGCGAAGCAGTTATTTCCTATAAAAGTGCCACCACCATTGGTAACAATCTCGACCCCGAAATCTTCAATGTGTACAAAATTGATGTCAATCCAAATGGTTGGTTTTATGAAATGACTGACGGCAGGAAAGTGGAAGTTGACAAAAATGATTTTTCACTACAATTAGATAATAAAAAGATTGACTTCGATGCTGTATTTATTGGCATGCATGGAACACCCGGTGAGGATGGTAAACTGCAGGGCTATTTTGATACACTTAAAATTCCCTACACCAGTTGCAATGCTGCAACTTCCGCTATCACTTTTAATAAGCGATACACGGTAGCCATTGCAAAAATGGCGGGAGTGGCCGTAGCTAATTCCGTTCATTTATTTAAACACCTGCCAGTTTCTTCCTTACAGATAGCCGATCAATTAAAATTGCCCGTGTTTGTTAAACCCAATAATGGTGGTTCAAGCATTGGCATGAGCAAGGTGGATAAGCCGGAGGATCTTGACACGGCGATTGAAAAGGCCTTTAAAGAAGACGACCAGGTGCTGGTTGAAGAAATGATTAAAGGCCGCGAGTTTACAGTCGGTGTTTTTAAAACAAAAGGTAATATTATTGTATTACCCATTACAGAAGTAAAGGCGCATGATGATAAATCCTTTTTTGATTTCGAGGCTAAATACCAGGGAAAGTCAACGGAAACAACGCCTGCGCAGGTGGATGAAGCAATTGCAGATAAAATAAGGGATGCGGCAAAAAAGATATATTCGGTATTTAATTGCCGGGGAGTAGTCAGAATTGATTTCATTTACAATGAAGAAAGCGGACAGCCCTATATGCTGGAGATTAATACAATCCCCGGTCAAAGCGAAGCAAGCATAGTGCCGCAACAGGTAAAAGCAATGGGATGGAGTCTGAAGGAGTTTTATACTAAGTTGGTGGAAGAAGCGTTTGAAGATTAATTTTAAAATTTAGACCGATAGGGGAATAAATGATTTCCCATTACAAACCGACATTAAATTTTTCATTTCAACATTACACAAAGCAGGGATGAAAAATTTAATCAAAGGTTACTCTTGACATCAATAATAAAATTTACAAGAGAAATTTATCTGCATGTTCAAATTCATTACACACAAGCCATTATGGGCTAATATCCTTGCCGGGCTTCTTATTGCTGTTATTCTTTTTTTCATTTTTGTTTTTTCGCTCAATTGGTTTACGCACCATGACCAGTCAAAGACTGTTCCTTCCGTCGTTGGCAAATCATTCGAGGCAGCCAGGGAATTACTGGAACAAGGTGGATTTGAAGTGGAAATACAAGATTCCATTTATGTTGATAGTTCTAAACCGATGCATGTATTGAAACAAGTGCCGGAAGCGGATGAAAATGTAAAAGTGAACCGCACGGTATACCTGACAATAAACCGTTCTGTTCCACCAATGGTCGATATGCCTAATCTTGTGGGCTATAGTTACCGCAGTGCTGAAATGGCGCTGAAGAATTCTAATCTCAGGGTGGGGGACACATCTTTCAAAGCAGATTTTGCAAAAAATGCTGTTTTGGAACAGCATTACAACGGATCGGTGATTACGCCAGGTACCAAAATCCGGATGGGCAGTAAAATTTCGCTGGTACTGGGCAATGGGGTAGGGGAGCGTCAATTTGTTGTACCAACTTTGATAGGCATGACCTATGGGCAAGCCAAGTCCTTACTGGAGTCACATGGCCTGAACTTAGGTGTTGTCATCGCTCCGGACATCGACGACACTGTTAATGCGTATATCTATAAACAAAGTCCGGAGCGGTACGATGCTGATAAACGTTTCAGGTATATCCGGTCTGGGCAATTGATGGACATCTGGTTGCAAAAGGACAAACCTGTTACTGATAGTGTTGCGGCTCCATTAGAGGAGGAAGAGTTACCCGAATAAACTACCTTTGCGCCATGCAAAATATAACCGTTGAAGAATTGAAAAGCCGCCTGGATGCCGGCGAAAAATTGAACATTGTTGATGTTCGTGAGCCACATGAAAATGCAGAATTTAATATAGGGGGCATTTTATATCCCCTGGGAAAAGTACAAACGATGATGGTGGATGAATTAGAACCATTAAAGGACCAGGAAGTGATCGTGTATTGCCGTAGTGGGAACCGGAGCGGACAAGCTTGTCTTATTTTAGACACGTTGGGTTTTAAGAACACCAAGAACCTCGTTGGTGGAATGTTGGCATGGCAGGAGAGAGTGAAGTAACACAGAACCACGATTTTTGAGATTTTGAAAGATTATTAGGAAATCAAAAGGCCGCCTAAAAATTTTAAGCGGCCTTTTGATTGTGACTATTTCCTAAAAATCCATATTAATCATGTCCATCGTGGTTCTATAGTTTAATATTCAACCCGATCATGAAATTCGTCCCGGCCATTGGAAAATAGAAATTTTCAGTAATGGTTTTAGTTAGATGGATATAACTGTAAGTGTAGCCATTGGGCTCATATTTTTTGTCAAACACATTATTTACCTGCCCGATAATATTCCACTCGGAAAATATCTTGTTTTTTAACGTGAGTACTGCCCGGGCATCCATGGTATAAAAGCCATTTAATTTTCTCGCTTCATTTTCGGTATTGTCAAGATATTGCTTGCCTACATATTTATTTAAAAAGCTGATCTCGAAGTTTTTTGCCGGCAAAATATTGATAGTGCCTCCAGCGATAATAGCAGGCGAAAAGGCGATATCCGTTTTTTCATGGGTAACAGGTTTCTGTCCTGTCCAATCCCAGTTTGCATCATATTCATCCAGGTACTCGGTAAATGCTTTTATTTTGTTTTGACTAAGACTTAGATTAGCCACAGCATTCAACCATTTTGCAAAATTGTATCCACCCTGCAATTCAATGCCGGCACGATAACTATTGGGAACATTGATTCTTGTATAGGCTCCTACGTCATTGATCCTGCCTGTTAACACCAGTTGATTTTTGTACAGCATATAGTAAAGAGTAGCGCCGGCATAAGCCTTATTACTTCTTTTTTCAATGGCTGCTTCAAAATCATGCAATGTTTCTTTTTTGGGTTGGTTGGTAATCCCGGCTTCAAAGTCATCACGGTTTGGCTCTTTATTCGCCGCCGCATAACTTAAATAAGACTGCCAACCATTTTTGTTGTATTGAATGCCAACTTTAGGATTGATAAAGTCAAACTTGCGATTAATAACAAGGGTTGGATTATTAGAAAACCCGTTCATTTTATGCTGCACATGCCGGTATTGTAAATCCGCAAACAAGTTCCAGTACTGCATGAACTCGTATTGCCATTTGGTATAAAAATTTATGTCCGATTTCAATGCATCGAGATCATAATACCGGAAGCCTTTATCAAATCCAAACTGTGCCCAAATAATGTCGCCATAGTGTAGGCCATCATACACGGTCCAGCCACCACCAATGGTTACAGCATGTTTATCCTTTTTATATTGGGCTGAAATTATTTGACCATAGTAATAGTTATCGAGCCATTTCTGACGCACCAGGTCAGTTTTTTCAATAGTTGTATCACCCAATACCAGGTCAGGTTGACCATAAGCAGCAAAACTTTCCTGTGCTTTATAATTTTCATAATAGCCTAATCCTCTCGACAGGAAAACAGCGGTATTAAAATTCCAGTTGTCATTAATGGCATGATTAAAAAATAACTGGTAATGTGTCTGACGATAATTATCAGTTTCATTATCGTAAGGGACACCGGGTTTCTCAGTACCACTCGAATTCAAAGTGCGGTCCGTTTTCAATAAATATTCGGGAAGACCATTCCAGGCCTGGTAGGTTTTTTCTTTTCCAGAGAAAACATTCAATCTAAGCGACGATTTTTTAGTCATGTAGGCACCGGATAAATAAAACGCCTGCAAATTACTGCTGGCTCTGTCGATATAGCCATCGCTTGTTATCTGGCTCAGCCTGGCATCAATCGTAAAATGATTGTCAATTAAACCTGTGCCGGCTTTAACGGTATTCTTCCATGAATTAAAGGAGCCATAGCTGTTGTTCAGTTCAGCGTACGATTTCAGGTTGACTTCATTGGTAGATAAACTGACGGTTGCGCCGAATGCTCCCATCCCGTTTGATGATGTACCTACACCCCGTTGAATTTGGATGGAACTCACAGATGAGACAAAATCGGGCAAATCAACAAAATAACTTCCTTGTGATTCTGCATCATTATATGGAATGCCGTTCAATGTGACATTGATGCGGGTACCGTCGGTTCCGCGGATCCTCATGCCGGTATAACCAATCCCAGCACCTGCATCGGAATTGACGACAACCGACGGAGTCTGGTTCAGGATAAAAGGGATGTCCTGGCCAAGATTGTTTTTCTGGATTTCTTTTTTCGACAAATTGGTTTTGGTAAACGGTGCTTTTTCACCCGCACGGATAGCTTTTACTTCGACTGGTGTAAGCAAATAAAAACTGTCGCTGGTTTCTTGTTTTTGTTCGGTTGGAACTTTTTCCCGATTTGCCGGGACTTGTTGTGCAAATAAAACAGAGGCTGAAAATAAAATACAGCTTGTGATTGCAATCCTCTTCATTTTTTTAAGTTTAAACGGTTAAAAATGAGAGGGAAATGCTGTAGGAGAAAGGGCAGTAGGCTGCCATCCTTCCCTGCGCAGGCATTACCCTGATCAGGTTTACGGGTATAATCTCAGATTGTCACCAAACCTCTCGAAGGGCCCTTCGTCAGGTTGGCTCAAACACCCCGGGAACACTGAAAACTTTAAAGCTTTCGTATTGAAAGTATAAGAACTGCCGCAAAAGTAAGAAGAAAATAAAATTATGTCGCTGTAACTTTCTTACTGCATCCTTCGTACTACTCAAAATCAACAAGTTTATGAAAAAAACTATATTGTCACTTTTGCTTGTCACTGTTTTTGCTGTTGCCGGCTTGTCGCAAAAAACCATTAATGATCCCAATGCGGAGGTGCGGGAGGCTAAAAATTTCAGGGCGATTGAATTATCCAGTGCTTTTGATGTATACCTCACCCAGTCGAATGAAGAATCAGTGGCCGTAAGTGCTTCTGAAAAGAAATACCGGGAAAATATAAAAGTGGAAGTGAAAGGAGGTGTGCTCATTGTTGGTTATGACAATAAGGGCAAGTGGAACTCGGGTAATAAAAAACTGAAGGCTTATATTTCATTCAAGCAATTGGATAAACTAAATGTCAGCGGCGCCTGCGACGTTTACATCGTGGATGCGTGGAAAGCTGAAAATTTAAAACTGGATATGTCAGGCGCCAGCAATTTAAAAGGCAAAATAGATGCGCAAAAACTGATGATTGACCTGAGTGGCGCTTCCGATCTTACGCTGAACGGTGATGTGGGTCAATTAAATATTGAAGCCAGTGGCGCCAGTGATTTTAAAGGATTTGACATGATTGTTGATTATTGCAATGCAAAAGCCAGCGGAGCAAGTGATATTAAAATTACTGTTAATAAAGAGTTATCGGCTGAGGCCAGTGGTGCCAGCGATGTTAAATATAAGGGAGCTGGTTTAATCCGTGATATCAAAACAAGCGGTGCCAGTAGCATTTCAAGAAGATCATAATCAATGAAATTATTTGTAGAAAAAGCTGTTGTGAAAATAAACACAACAGCTTTTTGATTTTTGTTTGGCTGCTAAGCTCTATGACCTTACATTTGCACCGCGAAGTAGAGCAGCGGTAGCTCGTTGGGCTCATAACCCAAAGGTCGGGAGTTCGATCCTCCCCTTCGCAACAGAGGAAATCCGCCATCCGGCGGATTTTTGTTTATGTTTACGGTATATGTCTTATATAGTCAACAGCACAGAAAGATTTATATCGGATATACATCAAATCTAGCTGAAAGATTTAATTCGCATAACGAACTTGCGATAAAGGGTTGGACAATAAAATTCAGGCCCTGGAAAATAGTTCATACAGAGATATTTGAAACCAAAGCACAAGCGATGCGTCGGGAAAAAGAACTTAAATCAGCTAGAGGCAGAGACTGGATTTGGCAAAAGATAGCTGATGAGTAGTTCCGGGCTCATATCCGCCAGCTGGCGGACGGGAGTTCGATCCTCCCCTTCGCAACAGAGGAAATCCGCCATCCGGCGGATTTTTGTTTATGTTTACGGTATAGGTTTCTCAGTGATTGACATAAGATGTATTTACTTGATAATCGCCGTAATTGTGATTATTTAATTTTTCCTAACAGTTGCTGTTTCAACTGGCAAGGATTGACTACCTCCTCCTTCTTGCAATTTGAAGCATCGGCTTGCCGGGAATCAACTGGACAAGTTTATCATGAAAGTCGGTTTTGTAAACATTTTTGGCAGACCCAATGCGGGTAAAAGCACCTTGTTAAATGCGCTGATGGGAGAGAAGTTGGCTATTGTGTCACCGAAAGTACAGACCACCCGGCACAGGATAAAGGCGATCATGACCGAAAAAGATTACCAGGTCATTTTTTCAGATACGCCGGGTATCATTGAACCGAAATACAAGCTGCATGAAAAAATGATGCAATCCGTTAAAGGAGCATTAGAAGATGCAGATGTGGCTTTATTGATTGTAGATGTGAATGAAAATTGGGAAGAGTGCAATACAATATTTGAAGCACTAAAGTTGAAAGTACCGGCAATAGTTGTCATCAATAAAATCGACAGAGCAAGCCAGGAAAAGATAAAGGAAGCTATTGCTTTTTTTGATAGCAAAAAATATTGTCGGAAAACAATCACGATTTCAGCTACCAGCGGTATTAACCTGAAGAATTTTTTAAAACCGATATTGGAATTACTGCCGGAAGGAGATCCGTTTTATACGGAAGATGATATCAGCGACCTGCCAACCAAGTTTTTTGTAAGCGAACTGATACGGGAAAAAATTTACGAATTAGCAGCGGATGAAATCCCTTATCACACCGCTGTACTGGTGAGAGAGTTCAAAGAAAAAACAACACTGGTAAAAATAGTGGCCGACATCATTGTTCACCGGGAAACGCAAAAGGCAATATTGATCGGTGAAAAAGGAAGTATGATCAAGAAGTTGGGCATGATGGCCAGAAAGGATATCGAAGAGTTTTTGCAACAAAAAGTTTTTTTGGAACTCTTTGTAAAAGTAAAACCGAAATGGCGGGAAAATGATTTGCAGTTGAAGGAGTACGGTTATTAGCCCCCCTCTGTCCCCCTAAAGGGGGAACTTAGATCGGGACTGTCTGACTTTTGGGAAGAGTAAAATGTAGCAATAGATTTCTAAATATATTTTTAATCATTTCGTTAATTGAAGTTCTTGATTCAATAGACAATTTCAATTATCGGAGTCTAAAAGTCCCTTTAGGGATTTAGGGTATGAGTTTTACAGTAGCAATAGTAGGTCGTCCAAACGTAGGGAAAAGTACATTTTTTAATCGCTTGCTGGAAGAGCGTAAAGCGATCGTTGACGACATGAGCGGCGTGACCCGTGACAGGCAATATGGTGTGGCTGATTGGAATGGAAAAAATTTCAACGTTATTGATACCGGTGGTTTTGTTGCTGGTAGCGAAGACGTTTTTGAAAAAGAGATTGCCAAACAGGTATTGATTGCCGTGGATGAAGCGGATGCGATACTCTTTATGGTCGATGCTCACACCGGCATGACTGACCTGGATGATTCAATGGCTCATGTTTTAAGAAGGAGTAAAAAACCTGTCTTCCTGACAGTGAACAAGGTTGATAATAACGAAAGGTTGCTGGAAGCATCGGAGTTTTATAGCCTCGGATTCGATCAAATATTTTTTATAGCGGCGGCCAGTGGCAGTGGTAGTGGTGAATTATTGGATGCGATCACCGAGTTAATTCCTGCTACACCCGACGAAGATGAAGAACAGGATGAAACAGCTTTACCAAAATTTGCGATCATCGGTCAACCGAATGTTGGAAAATCTTCATTATTGAATGCGTTGATAGGGCAGGAGCGGACTATTGTCAGTGAAATAGCAGGCACCACCCGGGATACGATACATACTCATTATAATCTTTATCAAAAAGAATTTGTCCTGATTGATACGGCAGGTATCAGGAGAAAATCCAAAGTGCATGAGGATCTTGAATTTTATTCCGTTATCCGGGCTATCAAAGCTTTGGATGAAGCGGATGTATGTCTAATCTTGTTGGATGCTGAAAAAGGAATAGCGGCGCAGGATCTGAATATATTTTCCTTGGCCGCCAGGAAAGGAAAAGGGATAGTTGTATTGGTAAACAAATGGGACCTGGTAGCGAAAGAAACAAATACTGCCAAGGAATATGAGGCCACTTTAAAGAAAAGACTGGCACCATTTAAAGATGTGCCGATCCTTTTTATCTCTGTCAAAGAAAAGACACGCATTTTCAAAGCCATTGAAACGGCATTGGAAGTCTACGAAAACCGCAAACGCAAAGTGCCTACATCAGAATTAAACAATGTGATGCAAAAGGCGATGGAAAACTATCATGCGCCTGTGGTTCGGGGGCATGCTATTAAAATAAAATTTGTAACGCAATTGCCAACGGCGGTGCCATCGTTTGCCTTCTTCTGCAATTTTCCGGACGACATAAAGGCGCCTTACCAGAATTACCTGGAGAATCAACTCCGCCAGCATTTTGATTTTACCGGCGTGCCGATCCGCTTATTTTTCAGAAAAAAATAAGCGGTCATTTACCGAATTGCTTGCTGATTGCGGCTGCCTTCTTTTTATATACAAGTAGTTCTTCCTGCTGTTGTTTGATAAAGGCATTGTCTTTGAGACTGCCGATTACTTTTTCCATTTCCTTTTGTGATTCGTATACCATCAGGCGAAATGGATTGGCATAATCTTTTGCTCTTGATTCATAAATGTTGTTGACCATCCATTCTTTTGTGGCAACAGCTTGTTGTAGCAATTGCAGAAATATTTTTCTGGTAAAGGAGGAAGGCTTGATCTCAAGAAGTTCAAGTAAGGACGCAACTGCATGTTGTCTTTTGTCATGCAGGTATTGCTCACTTTTTTGTTTATAAAAAGTATGCACCTCCTCCCAGTCACTTATCCTGCTTTCGTGAATGTCCTTGAGTAACTCATTGACGGACGGCTCAGGAATCAATTGGCTGCCGATATTTAACCAGTTTGTCCGTACAGGTTTCCCGATCGAATTAATCATGTCATCAAAAGAAGTGATCTCATCTCCTTCAATCCAATTTAGTAATTGGGTAACTCCGTAATAAATGATCATTTCTTTAAACATCTGATATGCTTCGGTGACCTTTACCAACTGCACCTTGCGGGAAGTATTTTCAACACCATCTATCAGTATCTCCAGTTTGCTGAGATTCTTTTTTTGCTCCAGCAACTTTTCTCCGCTTTGAAGGGCCTGCTCCTCGCTTATTTTTTTTGTCGCCTTTGCTTTTCCTACGGCTTTCTTTAGTAATTGTAAGGCATCGAATATTTCATTTACACTATCCGGCGCCAGGAAATCATATTCGAGATACTGGTTTTTGAATGTTCGCTTATCGCGGCTTTCATACTTGCCACTGTTGCGGGCAAGGGCATACATGTTATACATGAACCAATAACCCGGCATGATAACAAGCTTGTCATTAGCTACATCGTTACTTACCAAAGAAAATGGAATAGGGATATTTAACTCTGCCGGAAAATCACCTTTTGCAATCAATGTAAACGATGCAAACTTTGAATTGTGTTTTAAACTTACACATAAGCCTGGCCAAAATCCACGACCAGCAATTATTTCACCATCTGCACCGCGGGAATTATGGTTGGAGCCGATGGTAGCGCCGGCAGCCATATTCGTTTGGCCTTTTAATATAGAGGCGCATAAGAAGGAATTGTTATGGTGCTGCTCATGCGCAGGAAAGATCAATGAATTCAATACCTCGCAGCAGGAGATGGTGGAGTTGTCACCTAAAAATGAATTGATCAACCTGGCGCCATACTTTAGTTGGGAATGAGAAGCCAGGATAAAGCGAACGGCTTTCGCACCATAAAATGCTTTACAACCAAACCCGATAATACCATTCACCAATTCGCACCCTTCGCCAATTTGAGTGGGTGATTCAGCCGAAGAATTGATCGTCAGGTTTTTTAATTTATTCGCTCCTTTGATATAAGCATCGGTGCCAATAAATGTATCCTTAATGATGCGACTATTCTTTATCACCGAACGATCGCCAATCATTCCATAATAGCCACGCCGGTCATCAAATTTCTTTTCTGTAAATTCTTTGAATTTTTGCATTAAAGTTTCATCGCTGCGATAACGGGTCCACAGCCAGGCGTCACCAGCCTGCATTCCATCGAAGGGCATCACACGGCGGCCAGCATTTTCATTGCAGAGTTCCAGCCAGATGCGTACCGACTCTTTCTCACCTTTTTTAATGATGCCGTTTCCAAACTTCGCATGATTGGAAACTTCGATCTCATTTACATTCACAATGATTACCTCGTTGCCGATAATGTAGTGGCTGAGGTAGTTTACATTATTGATTACTACATTATCGCCAAGATCACAACTAATGATGGAACTGTTATAAAGCCCAACGGGTAAGCGGATATCATGAAATTCCAGGTAATAAGATTCAAGCCTGCCAATTCGCACCAGGCCATAAAACTTACATTGTTGTACAAGCGAAGTGTCAAATCCGTTTGTTACTAATACGTTGCTCCAATCATCTGAACAATTGCCATTAGCGATTAACTGGTTTATCTCGCTGTCAGTGAGTGAGCGATATTGTGAGTGATTGGGATTTTGGATATTTCGAAGATAATATTCGTCTTTTCCTTCAGGAATATATTGCTCATCAATGAAGTTGTAACCCAACCCCGATAACGGAGTTTTTGTGATTTGATTCATGTATAAAATTTTAAAGCGCAGAGCTATCAAATTTTCATAGCTCTGCGCCTGGCAAAACAACCTTATTCTACAGTAACAGACTTGGCGAGATTGCGCGGCTTATCTACATCAAGACCTTTTGCAATGCCAATATAATAAGCCAGTAATTGAAGGGGAACAACACTCAGCATAGGGGCCAATATTTCGTCAGCCGCCGGAACGATCATCACGTCATCAGAAAGCTCGGTAGAATGCACATCTCCTTCAGTGATGACAGAAATAACTTTTCCTTTCCTCGCTTTTATTTCCTGCATATTGCTGACTACTTTTTCATGGTAAGAATCTTTGGTAGCTACAAAAACTACTGGCAAAGTTTCATCAACCAAAGCAATAGGTCCATGTTTCATTTCGGCGGCGGGATAGCCTTCGGCATGTATATAGGAGATCTCTTTTAGTTTTAATGCGCCTTCCAGTGCTACAGGGAAATTATAACCCCGGCCGAGGTAGAGAAAATCCTGCGCATCTTTATATTTTTCAGCGAGAGCTTTTAGATGGTCGCTGCTTTTTAAAATATAAGCAACTTTTTCCGGCACATCATTCAATTCATTTAATAAATGCAGGTAACGCTCCTGTGAAATAGTGCCTTTCAGATGAGCGATCTTCAACGCAATCATAGTAAGAACAGCCAGCTGTCCTGTAAATGCTTTGGTACTTGCTACGCCAATTTCAGGACCGGCATGTGTATATGCTCCACCATGCGACATCCTGGCAATAGACGAACCTACTACGTTTACAACACCCAAAATGATGGCGCCTTTTTGTTTGGCCGTTTCTATTGCCACCAGGGTATCTGCCGTTTCCCCACTTTGTGAAATGGCAATAATTACATCGCCTTCGTGAATAACGGGGTTGCGATACCGGAATTCGGACGCATATTCCACCTCTACATTGATGCGGCAGAGTTCTTCAAAGACATATTCTGCCACGAGTCCCGCGTGCCAACTGGTACCGCAGGCAATCATCACTATGCGGCGGGCTTTCATGATCTGTTCAGCATATTGCTGGATGCCACTCATCGTAATAGTTCCCGCTTCCGCATCTAATCTTCCCCGGAGACAATCATAAATGGTCTGTGGTTGTTCAAAGATCTCTTTCAGCATGAAATGATCAAAGCCACCTTTTTCAATTGCTGCCAGTTCCAGGTCAAGCTTCTGAACATAGGGAGTGATCTTTTCATTACCGAGATTTTTTAAGATCAGCTCATCCGGTTTTATGATGGCTAATTCATAGTCGTTTACATATACCACTTCCTTGGTGTATTCCAGCATGGGAGATGCGTCGGAACCCAGGAAATGTTCGCCCTTGCCAATACCGATAACAAGCGGGCTGCCTTTACGGGCAGCAATGATTGTTTCAGGATCGTCTGCATCCATCAGCAGAATAACATAGGCGCCTACCACTCTCTTAAGCGCAATCCTTACCGCTTCTTCCAGCGAACAATTATTGTTTGTCTTAATTTCTTCAATAAAGTTCAAAAGAACCTCGGTATCTGTATCGCTCTTAAATGTATATCCTTTGTTTTGTAATTCACTTTTGAGCGGGGCGTAGTTTTCGATAATGCCGTTATGGATCATTGCTAATTTGCCACTGGCTGATTGGTGCGGGTGGGCATTGCGATCGCTTGGTTCACCATGGGTGGCCCAACGGGTGTGACCGATTCCTGCGTGGGCATGTAATTTTTTTCCAACGATCGATTCTTCCAGTTCGGCTACTTTACCTTTCTTCTTATACACATTTAATCCTTCGCCATTTTGTAAAGCAACTCCGGTGCTGTCATAGCCGCGGTATTCTAATCTTTTTAATCCTTTAATAATAATAGGGTAGGCTTCTCTTGGGCCGGTATATCCAACGATTCCGCACATAGATGATTTAGGTTTTTTATATGCGGTAAAGATATAGAATTGTTTAGGTTGTGCAAACGATTGAGCGCCGTTGCAGATTGCCGCAAAATGCATTAAAAGCATTTATAATAACGTGCCGCTCAGCAGCATGAAGGCAACCGAAAAATAAATAATGAGGCCGGTGACATCAACAAGCGTGGCTACAAAAGGAGCTGAACTAACAGCAGGATCGGCGCCTAAACGTTTTAGCATCATGGGAAGCATACTTCCGGCCAGGGTACCCCATAGCACGACACCCAACAATGTTATGCCTACGGTCAATCCCAATGCCACCCAATGCGCTCCATACAAATCAGGAAATATGGAATGCCACACAGCAATACGAAAAAAACCAATGATGCCGAGTACAGACCCCAGGAGGACTCCTGAAAAAATTTCACGCCGCATTACCCGCCACCAATCCGAAACTGTTATTTCACCTACTGCCATGGCTTGTATGATGAGTGTGGAGGCTTGCGAACCACTGTTGCCACCGCTGGAAATAATCAATGGTACAAATAAAGCAAGCACTACTGCCTTGGCAATCTCATCTTCAAAATAAGCCATCGCCGTTGCGGTTAACATTTCGCCTAAAAACAATATCACCAGCCAGACTATTCTTTTCTTAAAGAGGCGAAGAATCGGCATTTCCAGGTAAGGTTCATTCAAAGCTTCCGTACCACCCATCTTTTGCATGTCTTCGCTAAATTCTTCGCTGGCTACCCACAATATATCATCGATGGTTACAATACCCAATAACTTATTACTGTTGCTGACGACGGGTAAAGCCACCCGGTTATTCATCTTAAATACTTCGCTGGCGGTTTCCTGGTCATCAAAAGCATTTAACGACACCACCCTGTCATCCATCAATTCCGAAACTTTTTTATCGGGTGCATTCAAAATAAATTCATGGATCCGCAAATCGTCCAGTAGCTCTCCTTTTTCATTGATCACATAGATCACATTGATGGTTTCACTGGTTTTGCCATATTTCCGGATGGTAGCGAAAACTTCTTCAATGGTGTTATAGGGATACACATACACATAGTCCGGCGTCATCAAACGGCCAATACTATTTTCAGGATAGCCCAATAATGATAAAGTGATCTTTCTTTCTTCGGGATCGAGTAATTTAATGAGTTCACGAACCACATTACTCGGCAAGCCTTCGAGAAAATCGGTACGGTCATCAGCCGGTAATTCATTCAATAGGGAAGCGACGGTATTGGGTGGGAGGGTTTGGATAATTCTTTTTTGTGTGGGAAACTCGAGTATCTTGAAAACACTGGCGGCACGGTGCACCGACATGTTGGCAATGATCTGGCTTTCATAATCGGGGAACTCATAAACCAGGTCCACTACATCACTGATATTCTGATGATTCAAAAAATCACGGATCTGCAATTTGTCTTCCGTTTGGATAACGGCTTTAAATTGCTCCGGTAATGAAGGTTGTTCGTCTTCTAATGACATGAGTCAAAAATACGAAGTACAGGCTATGAAATGCCCATGCTACTGCCGTTTCTGTATTAACTAATATTTACGTACTTCGTGACTTTTATTTTAAACATTATTTGCTGCATGATCCTGCCTATTCTTTTTATTGCCCCTTCCGGCGACCTGGGCCGCGGTGTTTACACGTCATCCGCTATTGAAGCAGACACGGTTATCGAAATGTCCCCGGTTATTGTCATGAGTAATGATGACCGGAAGCTGCTGGATAAAACCCTGTTGCATGATTATATTTTTGAATGGGGCAAAAAAGGTAATCAATGTTGTATGGCCCTTGGATATGTGCCGATGTATAATCACTCTTATAAGTCCAATTGCGAATACGAAATGGATTTTGACAATGACCTGATCAGTATTAAGACGGTTCGGTACATAAAAGAAGGAGAGGAGTTGTTTATCAATTATAACGGCGAGTGGAATGACAGCAAGCCGCTTTGGTTTGATGCGAGGTAATGTGAATCTTATTTCAACTTATTCTTGATCTCCTGCAATTTCAATAAAGCTTCTACAGGCGTAAGACGGTTGATATCCGTTGATTCCAACAGTTTCCTTATTTCATCAAAGGTTTCGCTATGCGCATCAAAGATGGAAAGCTGCATTTGTGGCAGTGAAAGATTTTTTACTTTATCTGAAATCCTTTGACTTTTCACTTCTGACTTCTGACCTCTGACTTCCGGCTCTCCTTCCTCCACATGTTTACTTTCCAATTGCGATAATATTTCATTGGCCCTTTCAATCAATGAAGGTGGCATTCCCGCCATTTTGGCTACATGTATACCAAAACTATGTGTGCTGCCGCCCGGCGCCAGTTTGCGAAGGAAAATTATTTTATTGCCAACTTCTTTGTTGGTGATATGGTAGTTCTTTATGCGCTGAAACTTATCTTCCAGTTCATTCAGTTCATGATAATGCGTGGCAAATAAAGTGATCGGCTGGTGAGAGGTGTTGTGCAAGTGTTCTGTAATGCTCCAGGCAATAGAGATGCCATCGTAAGTGGAAGTGCCGCGGCCGATTTCATCGAGCAGGATCAGACTGCGGGGCGTGATATTATTGATGATGGAAGCAGTTTCATTCATCTCCACCATAAATGTGGATTCGCCGCCACTTAAATTATCGGATGCGCCAACACGGGTAAATATTTTATCAGTCAACGAAATCTTGGCTTCTGTAGCGGGAACAAAACTTCCGATATGGGCCATCAAAGTAATGAGTGCCGTTTGCCGGAGCAAAGCACTTTTACCACTCATGTTCGGGCCCGTGAGAATAATGATCTGTTGATCCGTTTTATTTAGCTCCAGGTCGTTGTGAATATACGTTTCACCTACCGGCAAATTTCTTTCAATAACCGGGTGGCGGCCTTCTTTCACTTTCCATTCAGGGCCTGTATGCAAGACCGGTTTCTTGTATTGATAATGAATAGCGTTTTGTGCAAAGCAGCAAATGCAATCGAGTATGGCGATAATATTACCATTGTTTTGCACCGGAGCGAGGTAATCAAACAATTCGTTTAATAGTGATTCATACAGTTGCAACTCCAATTGCAGGATTTTATCTTCCGCGCCGGTTATCTTTTCTTCATAGTCCTTCAGCTCCGGCGTGATAAAACGTTCCGCATTAGCGAGGGTTTGCTTCCGCATCCATTCGGCAGGCACTTTATTTTTATGCAGGTTGGTTACTTCCAGGTAATAACCAAACACGTTGTTGAATCCTATCTTCAGGGAATTGATTCCCGTTCTTTCTATTTCCTTTTGCTGTAGTTGTACCAGGTATTCTTTTCCTGTCTGCGATATTTTTCTTAGCTCATCCAATTCGCTGCTGACATCTTTATTCATCATGCCACCTTTAGCAGCAACAGCAGGTGGATTATCAACAATTTCTTTAAAAATTTTTTCGGCGATATAGGGGCAGGGGTTCAATGCATCACCCAATCTTTTCAGGTATTCATTGTCAGCAGTCAAACATAGCTCTTTGATCGTTGCTACCTGTTGCAGGCCCCTCGCTAGTTGCAACACCTCACGGGGATTAATCTTTTTCATCGGGATCTTAGACACCAGTCTTTCAATGTCACCACATTGTTTGATGGACTGTGAAACTCTGTTTCGTAAATCAGTTTCTTTGATGAAAAATTCCACCAGTTTCAGCCGCTCATTGATCTTAAGAATATCTTTTAACGGGAAAATGATCCAGCGTTTCAGCAAACGGGCACCCATCGGCGATACGGTATTATCCAGCACACTTAACAAAGTGTGATTGCCTTCTGAATTACCATATACCAATTCCAAATTCCTGATGGTGAACCGATCCATCCATAAAAAATCGTCCCGGTCGATACGTTGAATAGAAGTGATGTGCTGCAGGTTGGGATGCTCTGTATCTTTTAGATAATGAATGATGGCACTGGCGGCAATTAAGCCATTGCCGAGATCATCAACGCCAAAACCCTTTAAGGAATGTGTCTGGAAATGTTTCAGCAAAACATCTTCGGCATATGTTTTATCAAAGATCCATTCATCCAGGGTGTAGGTGTACATTTTTCCGCCAAACCATTCTTTGAAATTTTTTTGTTTGTGGCGTTGAAAAATGACTTCGGCTGGTTTAAAACTTTGCAGCAATTTATCCGCGTATTCTTTATCACCTTCGGCGATAAAAAATTCACCGGTTGAGATGTCGAGGAAGGCAAGGCCAAAATGCTCATTCTCGGCGAAATGTATTCCCGCCAAAAAGTTGTTGCTATGATGTTCCAGTAATTTATCGTTGACAGTGGTGCCCGGCGTTACCATTTCGGTTACGCCTCTTTTCACCACGCCTTTTGCCTGTTTGGGATCTTCAAGCTGATCGCAGATAGCCACACGATAACCGGCCTTTACCAATTTATGCAGGTAAGTATCCAGGGCATGATGCGGAAAACCGGCTAATTCAAGAGAAGAAGCTGCGCCGTTGTTTCTTTTGGTCAATGTAATGCCCAATACCTGCGAGGCGATCACTGCATCCTGGCCAAACGTTTCATAAAAATCCCCTACCCGAAATAGCAGGATAGCATCGGGGTATTTCTGCTTAATAGCCCGGTGTTGCTGCATCATGGGAGTTTCTTCAACTTTCGCTTTAGCCATCAGGATAATCGCCGTTTTAAGGAGGGCAAAAATAAGGAAGTGTTGATTCAACTGTTCCGGCTTGGGTAACTGGTGTATAAATAGCTTTTCACAACCATATTCTGCTGAGGACTGTACGTGCTTTGATTGAAATTAATTGTAATCATTTGCAGGGTTTTATATTTCCATCCTGACCGGTTAATTTTGCGCCATGCGAAAACTGAGCATGGAAGAGTTGGGCCGCAAAACGGTAGAAGAATTTAAAGAATCTCCCAAAACACCTGTTATAGCCGTACTGGAAAATGTTCGGAGTGCCTATAATGTTGGCAGTGTTTTTCGCACAGCCGATGCTTTTTTGATTGAAGCCATTTATATCACCGGCTATACCGCCAAACCACCGCATAAAGAGATCAAAAAAACAGCTCTCGGCGCCGAAGAAACGGTTACCTGGAAACATTTTCCCTCGGCCAAAGAAGCTGTGGAGGATTTACGGCGGGATGGTTACAAAGTTTTCGCCATTGAACAGGTAGAAAACAGTATTTCTCTCGAAAAATTTGATGCGGCAGGGAAAATAGCGGTCATTTTTGGCAATGAGGTAACGGGTGTGGAGCAGTCAACCATTGGCTTATGTGATGGCACCATTGAGATTCCACAATTAGGAATGAAACATTCGTTGAATATTGCGACGGCGGCGGGAGTGGTGTTGTGGGAGATGGTGCGTTCCAGGATTTCAACCTAAATTTGTAGTTATGGAAACGATAATTGTAAAACCCAAAAACTCTGAGCAATTCAAGGAGGTACTTGACTTTTTGAAAAAGAAACGGGTGAAGAATGAGGTTTTCAAAGAACCAACGAAAAAGGAAATTTTGGATTCAATAGAAAGAGGAGCAAAAGAAGCAGCCGAGTATTTAAAAGGGAAAAGAAAACTTCGAAATATACAAGACCTTTTGGATGAGCTATAAAATCATTCCTACATCCGAATTTGAGAAAGAACTTAAAAAACTTGCCAAAAAATATCCTTCTCTAAAAAATGATTTGGGGTTCTTGTTCAATCACTGACAATAAATCCAACTCAGGGTACTGCGCTGGGTAATAATTGTTACAAAATACGGTTAGCAATTGCCAGCAAAGGAAAGGGAAAAAGTGGCGGAGCAAGGCTAATCACCTTTGTAAAATTGATAAATGAAGTAGTGTTATTGATTAGCATCTATGACAAATCGGTTAAGGAAAATATTTCTGTAAAAGAATTGAATGACCGGTTAAAACCGTATTTAAAATAAATTATGACAAAGGTCAGAAGCTATCTGTCACTTATAAAATTTTCCCACACCATCTTCGCCATGCCTTTTGCGATGATTGGATGCCCCCAGCCCTTAAAGGGGAGTTTGCCAATTGAAAATTGAACATTGAAAATTGAACATTGATGAATAGCGTAAAAAAATATTTAAGCCTAATAAAATTTTCCCATACCATTTTCGCAATGCCTTTTGCGATGATTGGATTTTTCTTGGCAACCAGATATGACACTCCATTAAGTATTTTGCTTGAAAATCCTTTTAATGTTTACATAAATGGTGAAAGAATACCTGGCCTAAATCCTCCACTGAAATTTTATTTAAAAATACTCATCCTCGTCATCCTCTGCATGGTCTTTGCCCGGAGTGCAGCCATGGCATTCAATCGTTATCTCGACAGAAGCTTTGATGCCAAAAATCCCAGGACCGCAATAAGAGAAATTCCGGCGGGTATATTAAAAGCAAACAGTGTTTTACTTTTCACTCTTGTCAATTGCCTATTGTTTATTGTTTGCACTTTCTTTATAAATAGACTTTGCTTTTACCTGTCACCCGTTGCTTTGGCAGTTGTGTTGGGTTATAGTTATACCAAACGATTTACGCCGCTCTGTCATTTGGTGTTGGGGTTGGGTTTATCACTGGCGCCTATTGGCGCTTATTTGGCTGTTACAGGCCAGTTTTCATTGTTGCCTATTCTCTTTTCACTTGCCGTTATTTTCTGGGTCAGTGGATTTGATATAATTTATGCCTTGCAGGACGAAGAGTTTGATAAATCACAGCAACTTTATTCTATTCCGGCGTGGTTAGGCAAGGCAAAAGCGTTACGGGTATCCGAGTTGCTCCATGTGTTGAGTGCGGCTTGTGTCATTGGTGCGGGTTTGTATGGAGGTTTTGGCTGGCTGTATTGGATCGGCATTGCGGTGTTTACAGGCATGCTGATCTACCAGCATTCTATCGTCAAACCCAATGATCTTCGAAAAGTAAACCTGGCTTTTATGACGGCGAATGGAATAGCCAGTGTGGTCTTTGCGATATTTGTGATTGCCGACCTGTTTATAAACTAGAACGCAGATCATCATGATCGTTATGATTGATTATGATGATCAGTGCATATCTTAATAATCATAAAAATCAGCGTTCCTTCTATGCCCCGGATAATTGCCATCGATTATGGTCTCAAGCGTACCGGCCTTGCCGTAACCGATCCTTTACAGATCATCGCCACCGGGCTCACTACGGTTGAATCAAAACAATTGATCCCTTTTCTCAAAGATTATTTCTCGAGGGAACAGGTAGAACTGATCATCATCGGTGAGCCCAAAAACTGGGACGACACCGATACCCATGCCACCCCGCTGGTGGAAAAATGCATCAAAGAGCTCCAAAAAAACTTTCCAGCCATTCCCATCAAAAAAGTGGATGAACGCTATACCTCCAAAATGGCGAAAGATGCCATGCTGGAAATGGGACTTAAAAAAATGCAACGAAGAAACAAGGCCCTGGTTGATGAAATAGCCGCTACCATTATGTTGCAGGAGTATATGCGGAATAGTTAAACCCTTGTTCCAGGGTAGGTTAGTAAGCCGATAAGGCTTAAATTTGCACCTTCAATTTTGTGTAAACGTTGAACTTTTAAATTCGTCAATTTGATTTTCCCGATTGTAGCATATGGCCACCCGGTTTTAAGAAAACTTGCCACCGATATTACCCCGGATTATCCCGGTTTGTCAAAATTTATTGAAGACATGTGGGAAACCATGTATGCCAGCAATGGCGTTGGGCTTGCTGCACCGCAGGTCAACAGGGACATCCGGCTGTTTGTGATGGATACCGTCCAAATGTTTGAAAATATGGATGAAAAAGACAAAAACGATTACCCCGATGCACCCGGCATCAAGTCCGTTTTTATCAATGCCCATATTAAAGAGCTGGATGGCGAAGAATGGCCCTATAACGAAGGCTGTCTCAGTATACCGAAAATCAGGGAAGATATCTACCGGCATGAGACAGTGACGCTGCAATACGTGGATGAAAATTTTCAACCACAGGAGAAAACATTCAATGGTCTTTCAGCAAGAGTGATCCTGCACGAATATGATCACCTGGAAGGAAAACTTTTTATCGACTATCTTT
Source organism: Terrimonas pollutisoli (assembly GCF_029360765.1). Taxonomy (GTDB): domain Bacteria; phylum Bacteroidota; class Bacteroidia; order Chitinophagales; family Chitinophagaceae; genus Terrimonas_B; species Terrimonas_B pollutisoli. The sequence continues at coordinate 392,212 of NZ_JARKNA010000003.1, forward strand.
CGCCGCTCAAGAAAAAACTGATGAAGGGCCGGTTAAATGATATTTCCAAAGGGAAAATAAGTGTCGACTATAAAATGCTATTTCCCGATAAATAAGCAGCATGAAGAAGCTTTTCTTATTCGTACTCTTATTTTTTTCTTTCATTCTGCGGGGTTATGCCCAAACGGATTCGCTGGACAATGAGCGCCTTGCAAAAATGATCAACCTGTCCGAAGTAGTGGTACGGACAGATATCAATGTTCCCAAATTTATTGACCGGGTAAAAAACGACACGACTTTTTACAAAGCCTTTAAAAACCTGCATGTGCTGGGCTTTACAGCATTGAATGATATTCGCATTATGGATAAAAAAGACCGGCAAAAAGCGGGCATGCAAAGTAAGACCCGACAGGTAAGAGAAAATGGTTGCCGCACCACGGAAATCATTTCCGAAACTACACAGGGCAATTTTTATAATTCCGACAGGGAGTACAACTATTATACTGCTGAATTATACGCCGGATTGTTTTTCACCAATGGAAAAATTTGTGGTGAAAATAATATTGTAAAAGGAACTTCTTTTGATGCGAAAGGAAAATCAGGTGTTGCCAGGCATAAAGAACAATTGAAAATGTTATTCTTCAATCCTGGCAAGAAGATACCAGGCATTCCTTTTATCGGCAACAAAATAAATGTTTTCGATCCCGACGTGGCGGCGTATTATGATTTCATGATTGACCAGGTGGAGTATGGGGGCAAGCCCTGTTATCTTTTTTCGGTGAAGGCCAGGGAAGACTTATCGGGCGGGGAAAGAGATAAGATCGTTATTGATAATATGATCACCTGGTTTGACGCGGTGACCATGGAGGTGCTGGCCCGCAATTATAGCCTTAGTTATGACGCTGGGGTGTATGATTTTGATGTTAGTATGGAAGTAGAGATGACAAAGCTTGGTGACTATTTGGTTCCCAAAACTCTCCGCTACAAAGGCAATTGGGACGTAGTGTTCAAAAAACGGGAGAGAGGAGTGTTTACGGCAACGTTATTCGATTTTAAGAATTAAAGTCGGAAGTCAGACCTCTGACTTCCGTTGTCATTTCTCCATCCGGTTTCCAACTGCACTGATATACTTTCTCCATCTCTCAATCACCTGCTTCATATCGTCTGCCAGTTCGGTGTCAAAAAATAATTCCTCACCTGTTTCGGGGTGTATAAAGCCCAGCGTTTTTGCATGCAGGGCCTGGCGCGGACAAATAGCAAAACAATTGTCGACAAACTGTTTGTATTTAGCATACACTGTTCCCTTTACAATTTTATCACCGCCATAAAAATCATCGTTGAAGAGCGGATGTCCAATATGTTTCATGTGCACCCTTATTTGGTGAGTACGACCGGTTTCCAGTATGCACTGTACTAATGTTACATAGCCAAATCGTTCCATTACTTTGTAGTGGGTGATCGCTTCTTTGCCATGATCGCCTTCGGGATAAGCAGCAAACTGTTTTCTGAAACGCAGGTGACGACCAATATGGGCAACTACAGTGCCGTCATCCTCCTGCATATCGCCCCAAACTAACGCCACGTATTGCCGTTTTACCGTGTGATCAAAGAATTGCTTGGCCAGCATCCGCATGGCATGCTCCGTTTTTGCCAATACCAGTAAGCCACTGGTATTTTTATCAATACGATGCACCAAACCAAAGCGGGGTAGGACAGCTTCGGAAACGGCAGGATTTTTTTGTTGCAGGTAATAAGCCACACCATTCAGCAATGTGCCTGAATAATTACCGCTGCCGGGGTGCACAACCATGCCCACTGGTTTATTGATCACCATCAGTGAGTCATCTTCATATACAATATTGAGGGGGATATTTTCGGGAACTATTTCTGACTCTTCCGGGTCGGTATCAGAATATACAATGATCTCGTCGTTTGGCTTTACTTTATAATTGGGCCTTATTTCTTTGCCATTTACGAGCACCATGCCGGTATTAATGGCCCTTTGCAACTTATTCCGGGTGCCTCGTTCTATCCGGTTTATCAGGAATTTATCTATGCGTAACGGTTCCTGTCCTTTATCTACCGTCAGGGTAAACCTTTCATACAGTTCATCGTTATTATCGATAATTTCCTGGGGTTCGAGCTCATTTTCCTCATTCATAGTGCCGTATCATTTTTGCAATCCTGCAAAGGTGCGCATTTCAATTTGTTTTTATAGCATTCTTGTCAGAAGTCAATTTAAAAGCAGGATCGTAAATTTGCCGTTTACTATGAGCAAACAACCGGTTATTTTCAGGGATTTGGGGAGCATGGATTATAAAACTGCCTGGGACTACCAGGAAAACCTCCTGCAGGAAAATGTCAGGATAAAGTCAGAAATCAGGAGCTGCGAATCAGAAATGAAAAGTGAAATGTCAGAAACTGAGGGACTGCCAACTGCCAACCGCCAACTGTCAACTACAAACTATCTCCTCTTCGTAGAGCATCCTCCCGTTTATACGTTGGGGAAAAGCGGTCATATAGAGAACGTGCTGCTGAGTGAGGAAAATTTAAAAGCAAAGGGGATTGAATTCTTTCGTACCAACCGTGGTGGCGATATTACGTTTCATGGTCCGCAACAAATAGTTGGTTATCCGATCCTGGACCTGGAAAAATTTTATACTGATATCGGGAAGTACCTGCGCAATATTGAAGAGGTGATCATACTTACGTTGAAGGAATATGGGATAGAGTCGGGACGTTCCGCAGGAGAAACGGGTGTTTGGCTGGATGCTGATAAAAAAGGCCGGGAAAGAAAGATTTGTGCCATTGGTGTTCGTAGCAGCCGCTGGATTACTATGCATGGTTTTGCGTTCAATGTTAATACAGATCTCGATTATTTCAATTTCATCATACCCTGCGGTATACAGGATAAACAGGTAACTTCTTTACAAAAAGAACTGGGCAGGCCGTTAAATTTTGAAGAAGTGAAAGAAAAGGTGAAAAGGAATTTTGAGAAAGTATTTGATGCAGAACTAAAGACAATAGACAATAAGCAATAAGCGATTTCAACAGTCAGGATCTGATTTGTCAATTGCCCATTGCTTATTTGTCAAGTTTTTAAAACTCCTTCGGTATGTAGAATTTATTTTTTTCCAGCAGTTCACCATCCTGGTACAATTCAAATTTGAACCAGCCGGCGTGGTAAAAATTTGCCTTATCGATTTTGAAGTCTTTTTCTTTTACCTCTTTTAATTCAAATAGCAGCTCATTTTCCTGGGTGAAGAATTTAATGCTGTATTTTTTTTCATCTTCATCCGGTAATAACACTCTTACATAGCCATCTTTATAGGTAAACACTCTTTTGGAAGGAATAAACATGTCTGTCTTGGGCCGGTTATTGGCAGCAACAGGGCCTATCACAACGCTGTCAGAAATGATCACTGCCAGTCCAGGCAAATCTGTTTTAACAGCGGCATCTTTTTTTACTACGGTATCTTTTACAGGTCTTTTTGAATCACTGAAAAGATAGGCACCCTTGTCAAGCATTATATAAAGACGGTAAAACATCTGGTCATGATTGGCCTTTGTATCGGCAAATCCATTTTCAGGAAGTGTAGGATCGGCAACAGTAAGTATCGTTTTAAAATTTCTCGTACTATCAAAAGAACGCTGAATGCTGATCTGCCTCACTGTTTCAAAAGTGTTGACCCAACCAATAACGATACGGTTGTTACCGACATTTTTCACTGAAAATTTGGGAAGAGTATCCTGGGCTAAACCTTGGGCCGCGGCGAGAGAAATGATATAGAGAAACAGGACGAGTTTTTTCATAATTCAAAAACGAAAGATATGGATTGTTTGCATCCATAAGCAACAAATATACCATACATGGTCAAGAATGTTAAAATAGCAGCGTTCCTTCCTTCAACGAGTCATTTCCCTGCAGGCCGCCACTATGGATTACAAGGATTTTGCTACCTGGAGGGAAGTAGTTTTTCTCAACCAGGTCTGTGACGGCGTAAAATAATTTGCCGGTGTACACAAAATCAGTAGGAACACCTGTTTGTCTGTAAAACGCATTCATGAACTGCAATAACTCCGGCGTGTGTTTAGCATAGCCATTAAAAGAATAATCATGCAGGACGGACCAGTTTTTTTTGTCAACGTCCAGGAGCGATTGCACCTGGGAGGACAAGGAGAAGTTATTTTTTAAAACACTGATGCCAAGTATTTGTTGATCGGATGATAGGCCGTTAATAATGCCGGCCATCATGGTGCCTGTACCAACAGCGCAACAATAATGCGTATATGATTTGTTGCAACAATTTAAAATGGTAGAAGCTCCTTTGGCTCCAAGCCGCCCATAGCCGCCCTCATCTACTATTGCATATTCACTGATGTTTAAGTCTGATGGTATTTCTTTTTTTTGAAAGGATGAACGTGAAATGAAAATAAGCTGCATCCCCAAGTCTTTAGCCATTTTCAAAGTATTGGAAAGATGAAGACTCTCTTCGCCGCGGATAATGCCAATGGATTGGAGTCTGTGCAGCTGACAAGCCGCTGCCGTAGCAACGATGTGATTTGACCATGCGCCGCCAAATGTCAGTATCCCTTTTTTATCGGTGGCTTTGGCTTCATCGATGTAGTAGCGTAGTTTGAACCATTTGTTGCCGGATATTATTGCATCAACCTTGTCAAGGCGTAAAACCTCAACTTCGATGTTATAATTATTGAAAGACGCAATACGATCAGTTGTTATCCGGTCAAACGATAGAGCAGGCATTTAAAATAGCATGAATGGGTAGCGAATTTAGTTTATTTTCGTGCCCAAAAATTTTAAGACTCTATGCAACCGACATTGGTAATATTGGCAGCCGGCATGGCATCAAGGTATGGAAGTATGAAACAGATACAAGGATTTGGACCTGGTGGCGAAACGATTATGGATTACTCAATATTTGATGCAATACGATCAGGATTTGGCAAAGTTGTATTTATCATCCGTCGTGAGTTTGCTGATGACTTCAAAGAAATATTTGAACCGAAATTAAAAGACCGTATCGCTATCGACTATGTATACCAGGATATGGAAGCGTTTACGGAAGGATATAATTACCCGGCTGATCGCCAAAAACCATGGGGAACTGCACATGCAGTATTATGTGCCAAGGATAAGGTAAACGAGCCGTTTGCGGTAATCAATGCTGATGACTTTTATGGTCATGATGCGTTTGTAAATGCTGCTGATTTTCTCGTAAATGATTGCAACGAAAAAAACTATGCGATTGTTGGTTATGACCTGTTAAAAACGCTTTCTGACTACGGTACAGTAAACAGGGGTGTCTGCAGCCTGGATGAAACTGGTCACCTTGCCGGTATAACAGAAAGAATCAATATTGGTAAGAAAGGGGATAAAATTACTGTGGATGATGGTTTGGAACCAAAGGAACTTTCACTGGATACAAGGGTGTCAATGAACTTTTGGTGTTTTGATACATCCTTTTTCTCCTACACACAAAAATTGTTTCGTGAATTCCTGCAACAATATGGCCAGGAATTAAAGTCTGAATTTTTTATTCCGATTGTTGCCGACCAGTTTATCAAAGAGGGTGGAAGAGTGGAGATTATTCCGACTACTTCTTCGTGGTTCGGTGTGACTTATAAAGAAGATGCACCATTTGTAGAAAATAGCCTGAAGACATTGATCGACCAGGGAGAATATCCGGAGAAATTATGGGTTGAAAAATAATATCAACTGAATTCAAAAAGTAAAGCCATCCGCATTGCGAATGGCTTTACTTTTTTTATGAAAGAGAAGGGATTAGTTCACTTTAACCATAAAAACATAATCTTCTACTTTTTTCACCTGTTGTGTGCGGTCCATGCCGGCCAGCGAAGACTTGGAAGCCAGTTTTACCCGTTGATAAGAGGTATCTTTTTTCAGGTCATTTAATGCTTTGTGAATATGTTTTGCCTGCAAAGCAAAAACAACACCTTCAGCAGCAGTTTCTCTTGTGCTTAGTATACCGACGATTTCGCCCTGCTGATTCAATACCGGTCCACCACTGTTACCAGGATTGGCCGGAATAGAGATCTGGCAGCTTAATGTATCGCCATTAAAACCGGTTTTTGCACTCAGGTATCCTTCACCATAAACAATTTCATCGCGGGGATAACCTAATGTAAAAATAGGTGATGCAAGATCAGTAGATGATTTGCTGATAGCGTAAGGGATAGAGGCGAACGGTTTAAAGTTAGTATCCTCGATTTTCAGGATCGCCAAATCTTTCACTTCGTCGATCAACACAATTTTAGCATTAAAGCTGGCGCCCGACTTATTTTGAACCGCAATATTGCGTGCATTTCTTACAACATGGGCATTTGTAACCAATAAACCTTTGCCATCAATTAAAAAACCCGACCCTCCCGATTTATACGTAATGGCCGGATCAACAGTGATCTGGTTTCTCAGGCTATTTACCGCATTTTTTTGTGAACGCTGCTCGGCTTTTACAATTTGGATATCACGGCTGAGATCCTCCACCAACTTCTTATTACTAGTAGCTGGCGAGAATGACCAAACCAGCGAACTAAAAGTAAGAGCTGTAACACCGGCAATTGATGCGGCAATGGCGGCTACCTTTTTGTATTTGTTCCACATGTACACCATTTTGGCTTTGCCTTTCAGCTTATCAGCGTTGATCTTACCCTGTTGGGCAAGGTCAGTGTGTACATCATGCAACGTGGAATGAAATCTCTTCCATTCACTAAAGCGGTTCATTTGTTGCAAAAACAAGGTGTGCTCCACCACTAATTGATCAATTTCACCATTTGTTTTGCGCAGGTTCTCAAAGTGTAATCGCTCATCCGGGTTCATTTCACCACGGATATACCTTTCAACAGCGTCAAGTATCATTATTTCATTAGGCTCATTCATCACCCACTCCGTTTTTATAATGAGTAAAAAATATTTTCTTCAGTCTCATCAGGCACTTATACTTCTGTGTTTTAGCATTTTCGGCGTTGGTGTAGCCAAAATTGGCCGCTATTTCCTGCATATTTCTTTTTTGCAGGTAAAAAGCTTCCAGCAGGCTTTTACAAGGTTCTCCCAAACCGGAAATTGCTTTTTCCATCATTTCAAATTCGGCGTCCCGGCGGGCATGTCCTTCTATGTCATCTTCTACCTGCACTACAATTTCCGCATTCCCGATTTCACCGGTATACCGGCTGGCCTGCTGTAATCTCTTGAGCCACAGTCGCCTTGCAACAGAATAAACATAAGTCTTGATCAGACAGTTCAGCTCAAAGGTGCCGGACCTTGCTTTTTCATAGAGTATGATCATGGCCTCCTGGAAAATATCTTTTGCGTCGTCGGCCGTACCGTTATTGTTGATTACCAGGGACTGAACCGTACTATAATTCTCCTTGTAGATCGTTTCCACGGCTTTCTTATCGTTGCGGGCTAATCCTTGCAATAAAATTCGTTCGTTATTCTCTTGGTTCACTATCCGTTATTTAATACTTTTTTTTAAAAATAGTAACCCTGTCTGCCCTTAAAAAATTTTTTTTAAAATTATGGGTTACCTTTTCCCGCTTGCGGTATAAAGAATGAAATATTTCATAAAATAAAAATTAAAAAATCACAATGAAAAAGCTTTTTATCGTACTGGCAGTAGCTAGCCTTGGTTTTGTAGCATGTAACAACGAAAGCAAAACTGAAGAAAAATCAGGAGATACAACTTTGACCACAACTCCCCCTGCTGATACAACAACTACAGCTCCTGCTGATACAACCGTTAAAGCAGATACAACTGTTAAAGCAGATACTTTGAAAAAATAAGAAATTCCTCACGGCAAGCAAATCGTTAGGTGGCCGTTCCGATAAACCGGAACGGCTTTTTTTTATCACGGGTGAAGGATTTAAAAGGATTTCGCGGAGTAAAGGCAGACAACTTCTCAGTCGCTGCCAGGTATAAAACATTTACCTTTGCGTCCCCTATCCGTGAAGTCATTTTAAATCATACTATCAGTGGTTACATTTGAATCATTAGGCATTGAGGAAGGCATATTGCGTTCCATCACCGCCCTCGGCTTTACACAGCCAACCCCCATACAGGAAAAAGCCATTCCTGTTTTATTACAAGGCACAAAAGATTTTATTGGCTTGGCCCAGACGGGCACCGGCAAAACAGCCGCTTTTGGTTTGCCATTATTACAACTTATTAATAAGGAAAATCGGTTTCCCCAGGCGTTGATCGTATGCCCAACAAGAGAACTTTGTCTCCAGATCACAAGCGATCTTACCACATTCAAGAAAAATGCAGGTCACATTTCCGTTACAGCAGTATATGGCGGTACTTCTATTTCTATGCAGATCCGCGATCTGAAGAAAGGAACCCAAATTGTTGTGGCTACACCCGGCCGGTTGATCGACCTGATTGAAAGAAAGGCGATCAATTTGGAACAGATCCATTACGTAGTATTGGATGAAGCGGATGAAATGCTCAACATGGGTTTTAAAGATGATATAGAATTCATCTTAAAAAATACCCCCAACCGGCAAAGCACCTGGTTATTTAGTGCTACCATGCCACCGGAGATCAGGCAGGTAAGCAAACGCTATATGGATCAACCTTTCGAGATTACCATTGGTAAGGTGAATGCAGGCAATGCCAATATTGATCACCAGTATTATGCTACACAGCATCACAACCGGTACGAGGTGTTAAAACGTATCATCGATTTCAATCCCGGTATATATGGTATTGTGTTTGCCCGCACCAAGGCCGATACGCAGGATATAACGGAGCGATTGACAAGAGAGGGGTATGACATTGATGCGATTCATGGTGATCTGACACAGCAACAACGTGACAAAGTGATGGGTCTGTTCCGGGATAAAAGTATTCAGTTGCTTATCGCTACAGACGTGGCGGCTCGTGGTATTGACGTTACCGGTATTACCCATGTTATCAATTATGAATTGCCGGATGATGTGGAAGTGTATACCCACAGAAGCGGTCGTACCGGCCGTGCAGGAAAAAGTGGTGTTTCTGTTTCAATAGTAACGCCCAAGGAGATTTATCGCTTACGACAGATTGAAAGGCTGGTAAACACCCGTGTTCATAAAATGGACATACCGAGCGGTAAAGATGTTTGCCGCAAACAATTTTTTCATTTCATTGATAAGATGTTGCAGGCAGATATTAGCCATGGCGAATATGAAACCTATCTGCCTTTATTGAAAGAGAAATTTGAAAATGTAGAAAAGGAAGAGATCCTGCAACGGGTGGCCGCATTGGAGTTTGATCGCTTTCTGAAATATTATGAAAATGCTGCTGACCTGAATATGCGGGAAGAAAGAAGGGCAGATAGAAGAACCGAAAGAGGTGAAAGGGCCCCATCAAGAGAAAGAGATCGTGATACAAAAGGAAAAGCGTATGCAGGTAATGGAAGCTATCAACGACTGTTCGTAAACCTGGGAACAAAAGATGGTTTTTATAAAGCGAGTTTCCTGCAGTTCATTTTGGATATGAGTGACCTGAAGAAAGAAGTATTGGGACGTATCGATATGAAGGAAATGACCAGCTGGATTGAGATTGAGCCTTCTGCAGGCAAGAAAATGATCAAGGCTATGGATGGTAAAAATTATCGCGGCCGTAAGATAAGAATGAATGATGCGAACACAGGTGGTGACAGAAGAAAAGGCAGAGATTGATGACCTATCGTTAACCATTCAAACGGTTGATCAGAAAAAAATAAAAAAATAATTGCTCAGAATTTTATGAGCGATTATATTTGTTGAAGCATGACAACAGTAAACACATTCTTCGGTTTTTATTTTAGCTTCTTTTATTTTAGAATGAAGCCGGGAATGCTTTTGTTGAAAGTAAAATAGAACAACTAAAATCAACATAAAGAAATCCCGGCTCAAAGGCCGGGATTTTTTTTGAGCAATCATGAATACAAAAGTTTCAATACAGGGATACGAAGGCAGCTTTCACCAGGTAGCTGCCCGTCATTTTTTCGGTAAAAACGTGGAAGTGCTGCCCTGCGCCACTTTCAGGGACGTGATCAAAATTGCTTCCAATAAAAAAGAAAGTGATGGCGGCGTAATGGCTATTGAGAACTCCATTGCCGGCAGCATCTTGCCCAATTACAACCTGCTGCAAAAAAGTAATTTGAAAATAACCGGTGAAGTGTACCTGCACATCAAACAAAACCTGCTGGTCAATCCCGGTGTAAAGCTTGATGATATCCGTGAAGTGCATTCGCATACCATGGCCCTGCAACAGTGTTATGATTTTTTAGACAAATACAAATGGAAGCTGGTGGAGACCGATGATACGGCCTTAAGTGCCAAACATATTCACCAGCACAAGAGCAAACATATCGCCGCCATCGCCAGCAAGCTTGCCGCAGAGTTATTTGAGCTCGATGTGATCGCCCCGAATATTCATACGATGAAAAATAATTACACCAGGTTTTTGGTGTTGCAGCGGGAAGATACTGCTCAACCGGTGGAAGGGGCGGACAAGGCTTCGGTAAATTTTCATACCGATCACTCAAGAGGTAGTCTTGCAAAAGTGCTGACAAAGATCGCTGAAGGCGGAATCAATTTAAGCAAGCTGCAAAGCTTCCCGATACCCGGCAGCGATTTTAGATACAGCTTTCATGCGGATATGGAATTTGAGTCGGTAGAGCAATTTGAAAAGGTAATAGATAGCCTGAAGCCACTGACGGAAGCGTTGAAGATATATGGAGTTTATAAGAACGGAAGGCCCCTCTAAATCTCTCCCAGCCAGCTGGCGGAAGACTTAAGAGAGCACATGAAAGTTGAAATAGTATTATGGATTTGAAAATAATAAAATGAAAAAATCACAAAAATTATCAGGGTCTTCGGAAAGCAAGGCAGGTGAGATGGTGGCCTCCCCTATTGGGGGAGGTTGGGAGGGGACCGGATATCGTACCAGTAAACGACTAGAAGGAATTGGCGAATACTATTTTTCGCAAAAGCTGAGGGAAATTGACGAGCTCAACAAAACCGGGAAGAATATCATTAACCTTGGCATTGGTAGTCCTGACCTGCCCCCACATCCCGAAGTGATAAAAGTATTACAGGAAGAAGCGGCAAAGCCAAATGTACATGCGTACCAGGGCTATAAAGGTTCACCGGTGTTGAGAAAAGCGATAAGCGAATGGTATCAGCGGTGGTATAACGTGGAGTTGAATCCTGATAAAGAAGTATTGCCACTGATTGGCAGTAAAGAAGGCATCATGCATATCTGCATGACTTATCTCGACAAGGGTGATGAAGTATTGGTTCCTAACCCGGGCTATCCTACCTATACGAGTGCTGTAAAATTAGCGGGAGGCAAATGTGTTGATTATAAACTAAGAGAAAAAAATAGTTACGAGCCTGATTTCGAGAAGCTGGATGAGAAGAGATTGAAAAAGGTGAAACTCATGTTTGTCAACTACCCGCAAATGCCAACCGGCCAGGCTTCTTCAAAGGAGTTGCTTGAGAAAATTATTGCTTTTGCCAAAAAACATAGGATACTTATTGTTCATGATAACCCTTATAGTTTTATTCTGAATGATAATCCATTGAGTTTATTAAGCATCGAAGGGGCTAAGGAATGGGTGATCGAGTTAAACTCTTTAAGCAAAAGTCACAATATGGCGGGCTGGCGGGTAGGTATGCTTTGTGGCGCCAAAGAGAGGATTGAAGAGGTGCTCCGGTTCAAAAGCAATATGGATAGCGGGATGTTTTTACCGGTACAGTTGGCAGCCGCAAAAGCACTTAGCCTCGGTAAAGAATGGCAGGATGAAGTGAATGCTATTTATCGGGAAAGAAGAGAGAAGGTTTTTGAATTGCTGGATCTATTACACTGCCAATACTCCCGTGGGCAGGTTGGACTTTTCGTTTGGGCCGGAATTCCTAAAAAATATAAAGATGGTTATGAATTAAGTGACGAAGTTTTATACAACTGTAATGTGTTTATTACGCCGGGTGGAATTTTTGGTAGTGCCGGAGAAAAATATATCCGGGTAAGCCTGTGTGGATCGATCGAAAGATTTGAGGAAGCCATTGAAAGAATAAAGAACACCCTCTAAATCTCCCTGAAGGGAGACTTTAGAGTCTGGAAGTTGGAATTATATTATTTGATTTGAAAAATAATTTAATGAAGGAGCTATCAAAGCAATCAGGGTCTTCGAAAAGCGAGGTTAGTGAAGTGGTGGCTTCCCCCACCGGGGGAAGTCGGATGGGGGCTTTGGAAAGAAAGCGGATAGCCATCGTCGGCGTTGGACTGATCGGTGGGTCATTGGCCATCCAGTTGCATGAGAAGAAGCTCTCGTCGAAGTTGATCGGCGTGGATGTAAATCCTGAACATGCAAAAAAGGCTGTTGAGCTGGAACTGGTAGATGAAACCTTACCGTTGGATGAAGCAATCAGTGAATCGGATGTTATTGTGTTGGCGATACCTGTTGATAAACTGGTGGGGCTGTTACCATCCATTATGGATAAGATTGATCAGCAAATTGTGATTGACCTGGGTTCTACCAAACGTCAATTGATCGAAGTAATAAAAGATCATCCCAAAAGGGGGAGATATGTAGCCACGCATCCAATGTGGGGTACCGAATACAGCGGTCCACAGGCAGCGGTGCGTGGCGCCTATGAAAATAAGGCAGTGATTATTTGTAACGCAGAGGAAAGTGACGTGGATGCGCTGGAATGGGTAAAAGGAATGTATAAGAAAATTGGCATGCACCTGCTGGAGATGGAAGCAAAAGCTCATGACCTGCATGCTGCTTATGTCAGTCATATTTCACATATCACCTCTTTTGCTTTGGCGAACACAGTATTGGAAAAGGAAAAAGAAGAGAATGCCATCTTTGAATTAGCCTCTGCAGGTTTTGAAAGTACGGTGCGACTGGCAAAAAGTAACCCTGCTATGTGGGTGCCCATTTTTATGCAGAATAAGGAAAATGTATTGGATGTATTGAACGAACATATTGATCAATTGAAAAAGTTTAGGGATAGTATACAGAATGGGCAAGCAGAAGAATTGAAAGGATTGATTGAACATGCGAACATGATCAGGAGGATAATAAAGTGATTTTTGCAATAATATTTAACGTAGTAGCTATAATTACTTTCGTTTCAGTTTTATATCTGCAATGGAAAATGTTTGCTATAGCCTCGAATATTCGCAATAAATATTCGCATCTTATCGGTGATTTGTGGAATGGTCGGGCATCTATCCGTCAATATAAAAAACTTAGAGAGTATGTGACCGATAAGGAGTCAAGAGCGATTATTGATGATTTTTTTGGATACTCGAAGAAGCAAATGATTTTGTTAATCTCGGGAATTACACTGTTACTTTTAATTGGGTTTTTAAACAGTTATTTGAATAGCTGAATTGAAATTAGGGAATCCTGAAGAGTGCGACGCAACGACCGATGCCATGAAAAACAAAAACTGGTAACATAAAACATAAAATTAAAATGCTTCACACAAATGGAGCTTAACTTTACAAACCAATAAGTGTATATGCAAACAACAGAACAACCAACAAATGAAACCGTGCAGAAGGCATGGGGCAAACGGCCACTGATCATCAGCGGACCGTGCAGTGCAGAGACAGAGGCACAAGTGCTGGAAACAGCGCAACGTTTAGCCGCAACAGGCAAAGTGGATATGCTTCGTGCAGGCATCTGGAAACCCCGTACCAAACCCGGTTTGTTTGAAGGTATTGGCGCCAAAGGTTTACCCTGGCTGCAACAGGCAAAAAAAATGACGGGTCTCCCCACAACAGTTGAAGTGGCAACCGGTAAGCAAGTGCAGGATGCACTCACTTTTGATGTGGATGTATTGTGGATTGGTGCCAGAACAACCGTAAATCCATTCAGTGTGCAGGAAGTAGCCGATGCACTGCGTGGCGTGGATGTACCGGTGCTGATCAAAAACCCAATCAATCCCGACCTCGAGTTGTGGAGTGGTGCGGTTGAACGTGTGGCAAGAGCTGGCATCAAACAAATTGGTTTGATCCATCGTGGGTTCTCTTCGTATGGTAATACTGAGTTTCGCAATGCACCGATGTGGCATTTGGCTATCGAAATGAAACGTCGTAACCCCGGTATGCCGATCATCAATGATCCTTCGCATATCTGCGGCCGTCGTGATATTTTGTTGGATGTGTCACAACGTGCAATAGATCTTGACTTTGATGGTCTGATGATTGAAAGCCACATTGATCCGGACAACGCCTGGAGCGATGCCAAACAACAAATAACTCCTGAACAGTTGAAAGAAATGCTGGATACGATCATCTGGAGAAAAGAAGATATCAATTCAGATGAGTTTCATGCTGCATTAGAAAAATTGCGCCAGCAGATCAATCACCTCGATGATGAGTTGATGCAATTATTGGGTCAACGTATGAAGATCGCTGATAAGATCGGTCAGTATAAAAAGGATAACAACATCACTATTCTGCAAACCAACCGCTGGAACGAGATACTCGAAAGAGCCTCCCAAAAAGGAGAAAAGATCGGATTGAGCAAGGAGTTTATCGTGAAATATTTTGATGCGGTGCACATGGAAAGCATCAATCACCAGAAGAAGGTGTTGGATGCATAGAAACCCTCTGTCTCCCTAAAGGGAGGACTTAGGTCGATGTGCCCTTGTTTATTTGTAAGTTTTTTAAAAGATAATTGTTGCTGTGTTACCGGCTTTAGTTTTTCATGGCATCGCCTGTTGCGTCGCACACTTCATCGTTCTGTAATTCTGTTTAGCAAATGAGTAAGAGTTTTCCGAGCCCTCCGCCGGTTGGCGGAGATGGCGGTATTACATACAAGTTTGGCAGTTCATCTACGGCTTTCTTTTTTGCTGCGGGGTTCAGTCATCTCAAAAAGATTACTGACCCAAAGGCAACGATACTGATCACGGATCAAAACCTTTTTGATGCTCATGCAAAAAGATTCAAAGGCTGGAAAACGATTGTGCTAAAACCGGGTGAGGAGTTTAAAGTGCAGTCAACGGTTGATACAATCATTCAACAGTTGATTGACATGGAGGCGGACCGCAAAACAACGTTGGTCGGAATTGGTGGCGGCGTTATCACCGACATTACAGGTTATGTTGCTTCTGTCTACATGCGGGGATTGAGGTTTGGATTTATTCCAACATCTCTTCTGGCATTGGTAGATGCATCGATCGGGGGTAAAAATGGAATTGATGTCGGCGTGTATAAAAATATGGTAGGTGTTATTCGCCAGCCTTCTTTTATCCTCCACGATATGATTTTTCTGAATACCCTGCCGCAACGGGAATGGGAAAATGGTTTTGCAGAGATCATCAAACATGCGTGCATAAAAGATGCAGCTATGTTCCGTGACCTGGAAATGAATTCTTTGCTCATGTATCAAAAAAGAAAGACAGCTATCTGTAACCTCGTGCAGCGAAACGCTATGATCAAGGCCAAAGTGGTGCAGAAAGATGAGTTTGAAAAAAATGAAAGGCGGCTGTTGAATTTCGGGCATACACTCGGTCATGCGTTGGAAAACCAGTATGACCTGATGCACGGCCAGGCAGTATCGATAGGGATGACCTATGCCTGTCATATTTCAGAACAGCTCACCGGGTTTAAGCAAACCGATAAAGTCGTAAGAGTGTTGGAGCAATATGGTTTGCCAACTTACCTGTCTTTTGACAAACAAAAAGTGTTTGACGTGTTGAAAATGGATAAGAAAAGAGAAAGAAAAGAAATGAATTACGTGTTATTGGAAAAAATAGGAAAGGGAGTGGTAAAGCAAATCAGTTTACAAAAACTGGAACAAATTATAAATAAATTTTAAAATACCCCTTTAGGGGATAGGGGCATGAAAGTAACAATACAACCATCGCAGTTAAAAGGTATCATCCAGACGCCAGCTTCCAAAAGTTCGATGCAGCGGGCTTGTGCAGCTGCTTTATTGGCGAAAGGAGAAACAATTATTCAGAACCCGGGTCGCAGCAATGATGATAAAGCTGCCTTAGGTATCATACAGTCATTAGGTGCTACCACCGAATTAATCGACCAGGATTGGCACGTCAAAAGCAACGGCATTGACCCTGTTGCAGGAAAGGTAAATTGCGGTGAAAGCGGGCTAAGCATCAGGATGTTTGCTTCTATCACTGCATTAAGTAAGGACGAGATCATCATCACTGGTGAAGGAAGCCTGTTGACAAGACCGATGGATTTTTTTGACCAGGTATTCCCGTTGCTAAAAGTCAATATCCAAAGCAATGATGGCAAGTTGCCTTTAGTGGTGCAGGGACCATTGCAACCGGCAACAATTGAAGTAGATGGGTCTTTGAGCTCACAATTTCTTACGGGATTACTGATGGCTTATTCCTATGCTAATGCAAAAGATGTTTCTTTGAAAGTAACCAACTTAAAAAGTAAGCCTTATATCGACCTGACATTGGATGTCATGAAACAGTTTGGCATGAAAATGCCGGAGAACAGGAATTACGAGGCGTTTTACTTTGGAAACGAAGATCATCAACTGCAATGTGAAACACGCACCTATACTGTTGAAGGAGATTGGAGTGGCGGTGCTTTCCTGTTAGTAGCAGGTGCCATTGCAGGTCCTATCACTGTAAGAGGATTGGATATTATGTCAACACAAGCGGACAAAGCTATTGTGGATGCATTAATGAAAGCCAATGCCGGTATAGCTATTGAAGCAAAAGGCATACAACTCACTCCGGCAGCCATGACGGGCTTTGATTTTGATGCCACTGATTGCCCTGACCTGTTTCCGCCGCTGGTTGCACTGGCAGCTTATTGTAAAGGGAAAACAAGTATTAAAGGAGTAAGCCGTTTAGCACATAAAGAAAGTAACCGTGGGTTGACATTGCAGGAAGAGTTTGGAAAGATGGGAGTAAAGATCGAATTGAATGGAGATATTATGATCATCCATGGATCCGATAAAGTAAGGGGAGCAAGGGTTCATTCAAGGCACGATCATCGTATTGCTATGGCCTGTGCTGTTGCTGCTTTACGGGCCGAGGGTGAAGTGATCATTGATGAAGCTATGGCTGTGAAGAAATCATATCCTGATTTTTACCGTGATCTAAAGCAACTGGGTGGCGCAGTGGATTATCCGGCTTTAATTATTTAAATTTGGAAAAAGATAATTTATGCCAGTCAAAGAAAAAGATGATGATATAATTATCAGGATTCCGCGGAAACTGTATGATAAGAATGTACAGCAGTTTCTTGACTACATTCAGTTTAGGAAAATTGTAAGCAAATCAAAAGCTACGGAAAAAGATATTAATAAAATACTTGCCGACATAAAAAAGGAGAGAGGACCTAGGGTACAGGCTCTGTTGAAAAAGGCCGGAATAAAACCATAGAATGAATATTGTACTTGATTCCAATATCCTGTTCAGTATCCTGGTAAAACCTGATGGAAGAATTTTTTCATATTTTGAGAGCATCCGAAAGAAGAATGAACTTTTTATAAATGACTTTACCCTGGAAGAATTGAATACTCACCGGGCAAAACTCTTAAAGGTCTCAAAATTGTCAGCCGATGATTTTGAAAGATTGAAAATTACCATACTATCGCAGGTTACTATTATTTCATCTGATTTATTTACTATTGATATAATAGGTGAAGCTTTTGAACTTGTAAAAAATATTGATATCAATGACATGCATCTTGTAGCGGCCTGCTTATTGATTAATGGCTGCCTGTGGACAGGCGATAAAAGGCTCTATAACGGGTTAATAAAAAAGGACTTTCAGCAGGTCTATAATTCTACACAAATTCAATTATTGTTCAATTCATGAACTCATTTGGCCGCATATTTCGTGTACATATTTTTGGTGAATCGCATGGCGAATCAGTAGGTATTGTTATTGATGGCTGTCCGGCAGGCCTTGCCTTATCGGAAGAAGATCTGTTAGCTGATCTTGAAAGAAGGAAAGGAGGGAAGCAAAAAGGAACAACACCCAGGCAGGAAGCCGACTATCCCTTTTTTAAAAGTGGATTGTTTAATGGAAAAACAACCGGCGCTCCGATTACGATATTGTTTGAAAATAACAATACCCGTAGCGGTGATTATGAAAAACAAAGAAGTTTTCCCCGGCCCGGGCATGCAGATTGGGTAGCCCATCAAAAATATGGTGGCAACGAGGATTACCGCGGCGGCGGGCATTTCAGTGCCAGGCTAACTACGGGATTGGTTGCAGCAGGCGCTATTGCGAAGAAGCTGATGCGACACCTCACCCCTAACCCCTCTCCAAAGGAGAGGGGAATGGGCGACTCTGATAAATTGGGGTACTTTACTACCTCGGCAGATAACTATACATTTTTAAAAGAATTTGCAAAGCATAACAGGCATCATCCGACTGAAGCTGAAGATAAACTGTGGCAGGAAATCAGAAATAGAAACATCGAGGGCTATAAATTCAGAAGGCAACATCCGGTGAAAGCATTTATCCCTGACTTCGTTTGCCTGGAAAAGAAATTAATTGTTGAAATTGACGGAGGATATCATAGTGTAGAAGAACAAATCAAATATGACGAGGCAAGATCTCAATGGCTGAAAGAGCACAGTTATTCTTTTTTACGATTTACGAATGAAGAAGTACTAAATCAAATGCCTGTAGTGCTTCAAAAAATAAAAGAAGCACTTCAACAATCAAAAGTGAATTCTCAATCATCGGAGTCTGACTCTCCCTCTCCTTTGGAGAGGGAGCCGGAGGGTGAGGTCTCAATCGTAGCGGCTGTCACTGAAATTAGCGGCGAAACAGATTTAGAAAAAGGGTTGCAAAAAGCTATCGACGCCAAAGATTCGGTAGGCGGGTTGGTAGAATGCCGCGTTAATGGATTACCTGTTGGCTTAGGTGAACCGTTTTTTGATTCGGTAGAATCGCAAATTGCCCATATCGCTTTTGCGATACCCGCCGTAAAAGGAATTGAATTTGGAGCCGGCTTTGCGGCGGCAAGGATGTTTGGTTCGCAGCATAACGATGCGATTGAAAATATGGAGG
The DNA here is from genome assembly GCF_029360765.1 of Terrimonas pollutisoli. Classification (GTDB taxonomy): domain Bacteria; phylum Bacteroidota; class Bacteroidia; order Chitinophagales; family Chitinophagaceae; genus Terrimonas_B; species Terrimonas_B pollutisoli. Next base: position 411,234 of record NZ_JARKNA010000003.1, read on the forward strand.
GCAAAACGAGAACCAATAATGCGGGTGGTATTGTTGGTGGTATCAGCAATGGCAACGAGTTGGTGTTTCGCATTGCTATCAAGCCGACAGCCTCGACACCCAAGCAACAAAACAGTTTGAATTGGGATACCGGTAAAGTGGAAGATTTTTCTATCAAAGGTCGTCACGATCTTTGCGTTGCGCTCAGGGCACCTGTTATCCTCGAAGCTGCCACGGCAATTGCGTTGGTTGACTTAATTTTATTGGAGCAACAGGTAAAAAGAGTAATATCATAAAGAAAGGAATAACGATTATGCCAATCATTTATCATGTCACCACTGCTACCGAATGGAATGCAGCCAAAGAGAAAGGTTATTATGAAGCCCCATCCCTGAAAGAAGAAGGTTTTATTCATTGCTCGCAGGAGCACCAGGTAGCCGGCGTTTTGGAAAGATATTTTTCTGACAAAACCGGTCTAATAAAACTGGTTATAGACACCGATAAACTCACCAGCCGGTTTGTATTTGACTGGTCACCCTCCACCAAAGACACTTTCCCCCATGTATACGGCCCTATCAATATGGAAGCCGTGACAGATGTAATAGCAATCTAAAGATATGCACCAGTACCTTGTAAACGCATCCATTCAAATTGTTCCGATCGTTTTGGATAAACACCCTTATGAATGGGTGGATGAAGCCATTGCCATCATTCGGCAGTCAGGCATTCGTCACGAAGTGGGTCCTTTTGCCACTGTATTGGAAGGAACCTACGATGAGGTCACGCAAGTCATTCATGCGATAAACGAATTTCTTTACAGCAAAGGCTGCGCTGAGTGGATCAGTAATGTACAGTTGCAGATCAGGAGCGACCGGAGTATAACTGCGAATGAAAAAACGGACAAATTCCGCTAAACTTACGGTGGACAAAACCCTTTAATAAATTTTTTTACGGCTTTTCTTTTTTGTTCTGTTTATTAGCAGCATCTTAGAAAAATAACAAACTGGCAACCCACAAATACTGGCAGGATTGCTTAATTTGTTATGAATATGTGTTGATGGGATTAAGGTCGTATAATAAGATCACCACCACATCCTGGATTTAGCATGGTTAAAAAAGTATTGTTGTACTCTCTTTTTTTGTGTTCATTTTTTTGTTGCATAGTTATCGCATGCAATAATGACAAGCGTCCCCCTGTAACTGAGATTGCAAAAACACCGGAAGAACTGGAAAAGAAGATACCGGACATTATCCAAAGTTCACTGGCCTTTGCATTATCCAATAATGGGAAGATCGATGACAGCATCCGGTTGTCCTATACACCGCAGGTGCAACTGGTGTATGAGAAAAGCAAATTTGCTTCTGTATGGAGTAGTAAGGAAAGCTGGGAACCACTGGCCGATTCAATGTTTCGGTTTATAAGGGATGCAAAATTGTTTGGTTTATTCCCGCAGGATTACCACCACGACGATTTGGATTCATTGAATAAAAAATTGCTGACGGATACGTTGGCAAAAAAAGACGTCGTGCTTTGGGCAAAGGCTGATCTGATGCTGTCGGATGCGTTCATTCACATCGTCAAAGATTTAAAATTGGGGCGGTTGCCGAAGGACAGTATGACGCAGAGAAAAGACACGACATTGATCGATGACTTTTACCTGCAGCAATTTGAGCAAGCTCAACAGAGCAGGTCAATCACCAATATCTTTGAGGCACTGGAACCGGCTCATGAAGGGTACGTCAATTTGAAAGAAGGAATTAAAGGTTTCCTGGATAGCGCTGATAACCGGGTTTACACAATAGTTCCATCACCCAAAAAAGATTCAATTAACTACCCTGTGCTATTACAGCGCCGGTTGTATGAAGGTGGCTTTATCGCTTATGACAGCATTAAGGCCGATTCAGCAAGCTTAGCTGACGCCGTTAAAAAATTTCAACGCAGTAAAAAAATAACAGTCGACGGAAAAGCCGGCGAGGGTACTTTGCGGCTGCTAAATGAATCGGACAGGGATAAGTTTATTCGTATCGCCATTACACTTGACCGGTATAAAAAGTTGCCGGAAAAAATGCCTGAGCGGTATCTCTGGGTGAACCTGCCTGCTTTTAATTTGAAGTTGATAGAAAATGATACGGTATTGATTTCATCGAAGATCATTTGCGGAAAAAATATTACCCGTACCCCATTACTCACCAGTGCCATATCAGATATGATCACTTATCCGCAATGGACAATTCCTACCAGTATTATTGTTAAGGAAATATTGCCGGGCTTAAAAAAAGATACGAATTACCTGGCCCGCAAGGGATATACACTGATCGATAACAACGGCGATATTATTAATCCTGCTGATGTCAATTGGTCAAAATATACTAAGGGCATTCCATACAAAGTGGTGCAGGGTAGTGGAGATGAAAACGCATTAGGCATCCTGAAATTTAACTTTCCTAACAAATACGCAGTGTACCTGCATGATACCAACCAGCGATATTTATTCAGTCGTGAAATGCGATCACTAAGTCATGGTTGCGTAAGAGTGCAGGAATGGGAAGAGCTGGCCTATTATATTGTTCGCTATGATAATAAAGACCTGTACTTCGATGAGCCTTCGCCAACGGAAGATTCACTGACAGCCTGGCTGGAACGTAAGGAAAAACATGTGATCCCTGTTAAAAAGCGTTTACCTCTTTATATTCGTTATTTTACCTGTGAGGGTAAAGAAGGAAAGCTGGTATTTTATGATGATATTTATGGTGAGGACAAGGCATTGCAGGCAAAATATTTTGCAGGAAGGTAAGTGAGAACACAACCTGCTTTAGTGATTTTGATTCTCTGTTTCTATTGCACTTTCAAGCTTTCCAATTGTTTTTCTTGTAATATTTACGCGGTTTGTAGGGGTAATATTTTTTTCAACAAATAAAACAGACCCGCTATTTTTGTTTAGTTTAAAAACAAAACTATCTGCTTATGAAGAAGATCTTAGCCGTTTTATTGATGCTGTCCTTAACAGGTCCTGCAGGTTTTTCGCAGGATGATGAAATAAGGCCCGCAGCAATTGGAGTAAGTTTTCTGTTAAATGATTTTACAACTGCTGACCGTATCCGTTCTACCTCCCTCTCAAGTGTTTTAAATAAAGGTAGCTGGGCAAAGTTGACAGATATGTCGCCCGGCATTGCTATCAGTTATTTTAAAGGATTGAGAAGATTAATGGATTTTTCAGGTACACTTGCCGGTACATTTCCAAGTTTTGATCTTCCTAACCGTGCGCCTACTTCCGGTGATCGTTTTTTACTGGAAGCAGATGCTGCTTTAAATTTCAAACTCGTTTCTGAAAAATATTGGGTGCAACCTTATGCTATAGCAGGCATTGGTGCGCAAATGTATGGCGGTACCTATTTTGGAGCATTTGTGCCATTAGGTCTTGGAATGAAATTAAACCTGTTTGATGACGCACATCTTTTTGCTACGTCTCAATACAGGGTTCCCGTTACGACAGAAACTGCCGTGCACCATTTCTTCAATCAAATTGGCATTGCCGGAAGAATTGGTAAAAAGAAAGAACCAGAATTAAAACCGTTGCCACCGGCTCCACCTGCAGATACCGACAAGGATGGAATTAATGACAGTCTTGATAAATGTCCTACAGTGCCGGGCCTGGAGAAATATGAAGGCTGCCCTGTTCCTGATGGTGATAAGGATGGCATCAATGATGAAGAAGATAAATGCCCTGCGGCGGCCGGTCTTGCCCGCTACCAGGGCTGCCCGATTCCCGATACAGATAAAGACGGTATCAATGATGAGGAAGATAAATGTCCCGCTGAAGCCGGTCCCGCCAGCAACCAGGGATGTCCCTTTGTAGATACCGATGGTGATGGCATTCCTGATCCTGAAGATAAATGTCCTAACCTGGCTGGTACAAAAGAAAACCAGGGTTGCCCGGAAGTGAAAGAAGAAGTGGTGAAAAAAGTAAACTATGCGGCGCAGAATATTTATTTCGCAACGGGTAAATCTACTTTGCTAAGCAAATCATTTAAGGGATTAAATGAGGTGGCACAGATCATGAAAGAAAATACTGATCTGAAACTGGCAATAAACGGACATACCGATGATGTAGGTAATGATGCATTTAACCAAAAGCTGAGTGAGAACCGTGCCGCTGCAGTAAAGGCCTACCTGGTTAAAAAAGGTGTGGACGAAAGCAGGCTTGAATCAGTTGGTCATGGCGAAACAGAGCCGGTAGCTGACAATAAAACTGCAACGGGCCGTCAAAAGAACCGTCGGGTAGAATTAAAGTTGAACTACTTCTAACCTTAGAATATCACAATGCAAAAAGACTGTCCCAAAAGGCAGTCTTTTTGCATTGCAATAATTATTTCACATCCCACATCCCGTATCCCTGCACCTCATTCACTCACTCCGCTATAAACCATTTTCCTTCATCATCCTTTGCATATCCAAGACCGTTGCTCATCACATGTACATCACGTTCCCATTTTTTACTGTAGTGATTACTTTTTTCATATACCCTGATGCCGTTGTTTTCACGGGTAAGATAGATGACTAATGCGGAAAGGGCAGGTGGCACATCATGTAACCATTGCTCTTCATTTTCTTTTACAAATGCCTGGCTCATTGTATGTTTTTTTGTTTATTGAAGTCAATCGTCATTCTTTACTTCTTCTGTGCCTCTAAAGGCGTTGGACGAACCATCCGATCTTTCCTCGCCGGGTTGTTTTTTCTTATTCTTTTGATCCATTTTTTCACCGTCTTTTACATTCACTGCAGCTGTTTTCTTCTGCTCTTTTGTTTTGGGATTGATCAATTCTTCTTTTGCCGGTGCATGCGGGTAACCTACAAAATCCTGGTCTATCCTTTTATCCGGGAGGTTTTGTATGGCATCAGCTTTTATGGGGCTGTTTGCCTTCATGGTCGCTTTTTGTTGCAGGTAATTGCGAAGCCGTTTATTTTTCATACTCAAATTTTATTTTATTAAGGATTCCGTAACTCCTTAACAGAGCTCTTCCTTTTTAAAATAGATAATTGTATGCCAAATTAACTTTACGAGAGTGCAAAACGGATAGCGGCAGCCGAATGTATTTTTGTAGTATCGAAAAGGGTTACTTTACAATCGCTTTGTTTGATCAGGATAGGAATTTCGGTGCAGCCAAGAATAACTCCCTGTGCTCCCTGCTCTGCCAACTTACCGATTATCGCCAGGAGTTTTTCTTTGGTAGCGGGTAAAAAAATCCCCTTTCCCATTTCTGAATAAATAGCTGTGTTGATAAACTCAATATCTTCTTCTCCGGGTATGATGGTTGTAATGCCCTGCGCTGCCAGCTTATTTTTATAAAAATCAAATTGCATGGTGTATTTCGTGCCAAGCAAGGCGACCGTATGTAATTGTTGTTGTGTTATTTCTTTGGCAGTTTCTTCGGCAATATTGATCAGTGGAATGCCGATCGACTGTTGAATATTGTCAGCAATTTTATGCATCGTGTTAGCGCCGAGTAACAAACAGTCTGCACCCGCTGCTTGCAGGTTTTTTGCAATGCCTATCATTATTCTTTCTATTTCATCCCAACGTCCAGCTTCAGTTAGTTGTTTTATTTCTTCAAAATTGACGGAGTATAAAATGATCTTCGCCGATGATACACCGCCCATTTTTTCATTGATCATTTCATTCAACATGCGATAATAGTCGATAGTAGAAAGCCAGCTTAATCCGCCAATAAGACCAATCTTTTTCATTTAATAATCGTTTCGATAAAGATAGATGAATTGATTTCGATCGCAGTTGTCTGATCAGCCATAAATAAATTTTTGCTATAAAATTCATGTATTTATTTTGCCACCATGTACAGCCGGCAGGAAGCATCGCAGCTACGCAAAAATTTCTGGACAAGCTTTGGACAGTATATGCGTCCCCTGCCAAATGCAGAAGGAGAGACGGTAAACTGGCTGAATTATAAAACCGGCATCAGGCATCTCTATTTCAGGATGGATGCTGATAATAGACGAGCCAGTATTGCTATCGAAATGCGCCATCCTGATACTTCAACACAACAGGAATATTTTCAAAAATTTGTTGCGTTGAAGAATGTATTTTACGACACGTTGCAGGAAGAATGGGACTGGCAGCTTCATGCAGTGGATGAAGATGGCAAGCCGGTTTCTCGTATCAGTAAAACGATCAATGGCGTCAATATTTTTAATAATGCTGATTGGCCGGCTATCATTTCTTTTTTAAAACCACGGATGCTGGCCCTCGATAATTTCTGGAGCCTGGTAAAAGAAGGATTTCTGTGAACCTTACTTTTTGTTTTTAACCGGGGCACTACTCAGTGGCTGGCCGACGGCAATATCACAACGATGACCGGGTTTACCATGAGCTGGGTTCAACCCATTCGCTGGCGCAGCGGCTGTCGTAGCTGTTTGCAGTGGTGATGCCTGTAAAGCAGGAGCTGTAGTCACTACAGGGGAAGTAGTTGTTTTTGCGGCCGGAGCACTACTCAGTGGCTGGCCGACGGCAATATCACAACGATGACCGGGTTTACCGTGAGCTGGGTTCAACCCATTCGCTGGCGTAGTGGCGGTCGTGGCTGTTTGCAGTGGTGATGCCTGTAAAGTAGGAGCTGTAGTCACTACAGGGGAAGTAGTTGTTTTTGCGGCCGGCGGACTATTCAGCGGTTGGCCGACGGCAATATCACAACGATGTCCGGGTTTACCATGAGCCGGATTTAGTCCGGATGCCGGTGCAGTTGAAGTCGTCGTGGCTGGCGTGATTGCAGGCGTCGTTGTAGCAACCGCATTGTTTGCGGCTGGCTTTATTGCAGAAGTATTTAAAACCGGGGCAGTTGCTGGTATAGGAGCACCTACTGCTACATCACAGCGATGTCCGGGTTGGCCATGCGCCGGGTTGATTTTTGATCCAATGACAGGAGCAGAAGGATTTGAGGCAACCACTGGAGCTGACGGCGATGGGCTGTTAAGTTGAATAGGGGTTTGTGTTACGGGCACAGGTCCCTGGGTAGTTGTTGGAGTGGCGCCTGAATTGGAATTTAAAGACGGAATAGTAAGTGGTTTCTGGCTTTGCTCCCTTTGGATACCACCACCGGAATTTTCACAAGCAGCCAGCACCATCACTAAAAAACAGGCGGGGTAAAAAGCGTATTTCATGCAGACAGGTTTTGGACTAGTAATGTACTTAACAATCCCAACAACGCAAAATAAGCCGACCTATTTTATGCGAAAAAAGGGGCTGTCAAAAGTATTGCCAGCCTGAGCTTGTCGAATGCCTGACAGTTTGCTTGTCAATATTTCGATATACTCAATATGACAAACAAACTGACTTTTGATATAGCCCACCTGTGTAAAAAAATCAACAATTTTCAGAAAGAGCTTAGCAATGACCCAATAACCAATATAACAAGGCAAACACGACAATAAAGCCTAAACAGCCACCACCCCATTTATAAGCGCCGTAGCCGGCCAGTAACGTTCTTAACCAATTTTGCATAATGTATCATTTACAGGCAGTGATAAAAAAACTATGCCAGAGAAAATTGCAAGCCAGCCCGTTTGCCCGCAACGACGGCTTTCCGTTGATTCTTTATTTCTTCTTCGTAAACGACAATCCTTTTTCTTTAAACGCCTGCTTGATTTGCCTGAGTGCATTGGGACCAATGCCATGCAGCAGCGCAATTTCTTCTTCACTGTATTTTGCCAATTGGTGGAGTGAAGTGATGCCTGCATTGATCAGTGCCCGTTGAGCAGGCTTTGCTAATTTCAAGGGAAACTCATCAACCGGTTTCATAGCACTTTTATTTTCCACCTGGCTAAATGATGAATAACCGAAAATAAAACCAATCTGTTATTTGAATATTCTCCTTACCCCGTTTTTCATCCTGCTCATTATTGTTTTTTCTCTCCATGTCCCGTTTGTATGATGAATGCCTTCTGAAATGCCATTTTGAATGACTTTATTATATTGGCTTTTATTTTTAACGGGAGGGTGAAACATCAAACGCTCTGGCAAAAATGCATCATTATAATTGCCTGCATAAAATATCCTTGTCAGGAAGTCAGGCCCTGTGGTGTGTAAGACATCCAGGTAATTGTCAATCTGTGGCGGGTTATTTTGCAGATCTTCGATCATGTTTTTCCAGAAAATATGATTGGGCGCGGACGCAAAAATGCAATTGCCTAATAAATCCCTGTTATCACCAAAAGAAATATTTCTGCTAACAGGGAGCACAAGTTCTTTATCCGTATATTGAAACGGTTTCAGCATTTCATAATCCAGGTCTAAATACAATCCGCCGATTTTGTACATAATTAAATAGCGGATAACATCAGCCCGCATAATATTTTTAGGAAACGCACTGTATACAGGATAAAAGCGGGGGAACTCTTTTTCTACAAACGCATTATTATCGTCATCTGTCCATAAGCAATACTGCCAATCAGGGTGTAAGTCTTTTACTTTTTTTTGATAGTTCAACCACCTGGCAGGTATTTCTTCATTCTTCCAGGTCTGATGGATTATTTTTGGTATCGGCATTTATTTTACCCTGTTTATCTTAAAAAATCGGGCATTTTTCGAAATTACACATCAACCCTTACATAAGCAAACGTTGTCCTCCAACTTCTTTGCCAACTCCTAAAATCACCTGCCGCAATGTTTCGATTGCTTTAGCAAAGACAGGATCGGGTATTTGTATATAGGCTGTAACAGCCGCCGGATCGTGGATGTCTTTTGATTCAGGCATTGGTGATAGTTAAGTTTTAGGAAAGATCGACTAAGGAAACTTTAAGGTAAGTAGTTTTAAATTTTTCACTTTTAAAGAAATAGGTTTTTTGAAGCCAAAAGAACCAGTGCAATAAAAATGACTCGTGGGAAACGAGCCACGGCGTCGTAATTTACCGGTAGTGATAAAAAAGCTATGCCAGAGAAAATTGCAAACCGGCCCGTTTGCCCGCAGCGACGACTTTCCGTTGATTCTTTATTTCTTCTTTGTAAAAGACAATCCTTTTTCTTTAAGCGCCTGCTTGATTTGCCTGAGTGCATTGGGACCAATGCCATGCAGCAGCGCAATTTCCTGCTCACTGTATTTTGCCAATTGCTCCAATGAAGTGATGCCTGCATTGGCCAAAGCCCGTTGGGCCGGTTTGGCGAGTTTCAGGAAAAACGCATCAGGCGGTTTCATACAACTATTATTTTTCTACCTGGCTCAACCATGTCCGGATGATTTGCTGCAAGGCTTTGCTTTTTGCTTTGATATCCGCCAGGTCCTTGAAACGAATTATGCTTCTGCCATCGGTATAATCGCCTTCCAGCAAACCAGTGCTGTCGTCAACCGTAGCGCCGGTGGGGAACACCAGCAGGATATTTCCTTTGTGAAGGTTCATCACCACGATGTCCCGTTTATATTCTTTGGCGTTAAAGGTTTTCATTTCACCGGTGTAAAAAAAGCTGGGTGAGTTCCATTTTATTTGTTCTCCAACTTCTTTGCCAACTCCTAAAATCACCTGCCGCAATGTTTCGATTGCTTTAGCAAAGACAGGATCGAGTTTTTGAATATAGGCCGTAACAGCCGCCGAATCATGGATGTCTTTTGATTTGGGCATTGATTGTGGTTGAGTTTTTAGAAAGATCAGGTGGTTTAAAATTCGTAGAAAAAGTTACTTTTCGTTATTCTTCTTTGGAACAACAGTCCATTAAAAAACTATGGAGTAAAAAACTATCCTACAACGTAGCTGATGATATCGCTATTATATACCGTTTGACGACTGCTGCTCTTTCCGACATTCAATCGTTTTCAAGGTAGTTCTCCCAAAACCAAAGTTCTGAATCAGGGTTTTGTTGTTCAATCTCTCTTAATGCGTTTTGGCGTTCTTTTTCTGTAATTGGATTTTTCTCTAAGTCAACGGGATTAGTTCTTTTTTTTGAAACGTCGTTGAGAATTGAAATAATACTTTTGAAGCTGCCTAAATTATCAGCGACAATAAAAGGTTCCCACGCTCCTTCACCGTGTGCAGCACTTAACACTCTCAGATTGGTGGAACTTGTGTCAACAATAAACGGGTCGCCCATTTGGTCGCTTGCTATTGCAATCCATTCTTTTTGCCAATCTCCTTCTTGTCCTGTAGTAAGTGATTTACCTGCTGTGTCAAAGCTATAACCTACTTGTTCATCTTCTAAAGTGTCTGCCTGAAAAAAGTTTATTTCGTTATAGCCAAGCGAAACATCGGCTATGCCAGAAAGGAACCATTTAATTTTTTCAAGAGTCCTCATTAAATATGATTTGAAGTTAAGAATTGCCTATAGGTTGCTGATAACACATAAGCTTATGGCTAAATGACCAGGCTGTCTCTGTTTGGGTTTAGATAATTTATTTGTTTTTTGTCGGGTCGAGGTGAATAAAGTACGAGTTCAATTAAATTTTCATCCATTCTGTCAACGGACATACCTACGGTGCAATAGCAAAACATATTATGTCGGTTATTTGGTGTCACTTCAAGAACGGAAAAATCAGGATGAAGTTTTTCTTTCGGGCCATAGTTAAGGTTTAACAGCTTGCCAATCTTGCCGAAATAATTTTCGTAGTGTTTTCGAAGTGTCTCAGTATATTTTTTGGAATTAAAAACTTGCATGACGTGTCGAATAAAACAACCACTACTTTCTGTGGCGAAATTTGTTTCCAAAACAATGAATGATCAATATCTCGCCGCCTCTCCCTGCTTCGGTGTTGAAGCTTTGATAAACTCTCTTATATCCTCATTCGCTGTTTCCAAATCCTGTTTGCGCAGGTACATCATATGCCCGCTGCGATAACCTTTCCAGCTAAGCCGCTTTTTGAGTTTGCCACCGGGATCCATTTGCCACATACTGTATTTGGCATTGAAATAATCACAGGCGCCATCATAATAACCGGATTGAACCATCACGTGCAAAAAAGGATTTTGTGCCATGGCTTGCCGCAGGTTTTCACCGGTGCGGTCACCTGTGCGATCCCACGGACTTACATTACCAAACATCAAATACTTCAGGTCGGTTTTATAGTTTAATTCATTGCGCAAATACATATTGATAGCCGGCGTAAACGAATGCAGCCAGGACGTCAGCTCAGCGTTGAAATCAGGACCATCACCCGCATCTTCACGATCGATGCCACGATAACGGGAGTCAAGACGACCGACAGTATAGCCTTTATCACGTAACAATTCTTTCCAGAAAAAATTAACGGGCACATCGAGGTTGTGTTGCAATATTACTTTTGATGAAAGGCCGGAATAGCGGGCCATCTTTTCAGCGATCATTTTTTTCTTTTCATCGGTTAAAGAACTGCCGCGGCTCATAGCAGGTATCAGTTCATTCATGGTAAACTCTTCCACTTCCGGCAACATTGCTGTCAGATCTTTTTGCTGCAGATCGGCTGATAACATTTTGTGATCCCATGCTGTGGCAGCAAAATAGGGGAGACGAAGAGCCGCATCTACCGGCCCGTCTCTTTCAATCCCTAATTCAGTGGGTGAAACCAATATCACACCGTTCAGGTACATCCACTGTGCATTCTGTAATTCTAATGCAAGGCCTGATACCCGGGTAGTACCATAGCTTTCACCGATCAGGTATTTAGGTGAGGCCCAGCGGTTATTACGTGTAACAAACGTGTTGATCCACTCGGCCAGGTATTTGATATCAGCACGAACACCAAAGAATTTAGTGCCGGGTATATCCTTGCTCACTGCTCTTGAATAGCCTGTGTTAACGGGGTTCACAAAAACAATATCCGCGATATCTAAAATGGAGTAGGGGTTTTCTTTTATACCATAAGGCTGCACCGGGTAACCTTCATCATCGATATTCAACAATCGTGGACCAGTATAGGCGATATGCATCCAAACAGAAGCAGAACCGGGTCCGCCGTTAAAGGAGATCACCAGTGGCCTTATCGTTTTGTCTTTTACATCCCTTCGTTCATAATAAGTATAAAATAAACCGGCGATACATTTTCCTTCTTCATCCCAAACCGGCATGGTGCCTGTTGTGGCTTTATAAGCAATGCGCTGCCCCTTGATGGTAGTGGTATGATCGGTGACTACATTTTTATCAGGATTGAAAATAATATTGGGTAAGACAACCTTTTCTTCTTTTGCTGCCGGCTTTTCATCTGCTGTTGCAGGGGAAGATGGTTTTGGCTGAGCCATTACTTGCAAGCAACTAACGACAATCAAACTAATGAGCAAGACAGTTTTTCTCATATCCTGTTGGGTTTGCTATAAAATCTAAAATTGTGGCAAAAAAAATTAACGGGCAAATAAAGTGGGAAAATGAGTTTAGAATTCAGAGTTATGGTCCATGGCACTTTTCTCTTTTGACTTTTCACTCATTTCACTTTCTTCTCCATGATGACAAACTCCAACGGTTGCGTTGGGATGCCAAAGCGTAGATCTTTGGGGAACGGTTTACGTTCATCGGTTTGGTAATACCCATGTCTTTCATACCAGGCTATCAATTCAGCACGAAGGGAGATCACGTTCATAAAAATGTAGGAACAATTATTTTTTTCCGCATACTCTTCTGCGGCTGCCAATAATTTTTTCCCGATGCCGGAACCCTGCAAAATGGGTGATACGGTTAACATGCCTAAATACAAACCTCTTTCCTGTTTGTGCAGGTATACACAACCTGTAATGGTTCCATCTTCTTCGAAATATTTTAATAGTACGGCGTCCTTATTTTCAAGAAGCGAGTTTAGTGAGGCCTCATCCGTTCTCAACTCGCCTTTTAAAAAATTAGCCTCGGTGGTCCATCCTTGTTTGGAGTCTTCACCCCGGTAAGCGCTGTTGATAAGCTGAACGAGTGCAGGAATGTCTTCGCTGGTTGCAATTGATATAGGCATTGCCGAAATTAAGGAATTGACGCTATTGCTGATGAATACACCCGGATCTGTTGTTGACAACTAGATTTACAAACTAACACTCTACTGATTCTGCTAAAATTTTTCAACTCTGATTGATCCATCTACCTGCCTGTAGTATTGCCACCTCATTTTTTTTACTTAATTTTTACACTGCAATTTTTCGGACTCTTCGAAAACTTGTATTTCTCACTGATCTATCCACCTTTCAGCAATAGTAGCAGGATTTGTGCTGGTTTAGTCTATTGCTCATTTATTTTCTATCGTAGGCCTGGTTGTAGCATTCGTTAATTAAATTGATGAATTGAAATCGCATAACCTCAACCTGTAGAATATGAAAATTAACAAGATCACCATCCGCGGTGAAAAACAACCCAGCCAATCAACCTTTGAATCAGCCGATGATCTTAAACTGGAAGAAGTTTACCTGTTAGGAAGCTCCACGAGGGGTGAAGCAGAGCGGCACAGCATTCAGCTAAAAAAAGACCAGGTAGTAGAATTTGTATTTGAAGATAATACGGTCTGGCTTAGTTCTGATCAAACGATCCAGGATGTTTTCCCTGAGGCCGCAGCCCTTAAAAGCCGGTCTGTTGACAGTGACTTTGAAATTCCTTATTACATTCAATCCACTTCTGATGAGCGGGGGATCGGAACAGTAGCATTGAAGTTATTAAAGGTCTTCACCAAAAAGAGCATAAAAAAAGGAGTACGGGAACTGGCTGTTGATCTTGAGAAAAAACAACTGGATAACAAAAGCGGTTTATACAGGCTCGATGCCAGCTTCCAGTTTTTTAAAGACATTCCTGTCAGCAACAGCAAGCCTTTCCTGCTTTTCCTGCACGGTACTAATTCATCCACCAGCGGATCATTTGGCGAACTGGCTGGCACCGAATTGTGGAAATATATTTTTCAAAACTATGAGCAAAATGTATTGGCCTTCCAGCATGAGACGCTTACCAAAAGTCCTTTACAAAATGTGGCTGAACTGGTAAAGCAACTTCCTTCGAATGCCGTTCTCCATCTGATCAGTCATTCCCGCGGCGGTTTGGTCGGTGATATTGTTTCCCGGTTTTGCGTCGACGATGAAAACAATGCAGGCTTCTCTGCGGAAGAAATTAATTACTTAAAAAAAGAAGGCCGGGATGAGGATATAAAATATAGTAAGGCCATTAAAGATGCGTTAAAAGCAAAAAATATTTCGGTACAAAAATTTATTCGTGTTGCCTGCCCGGCCAGTGGGACTACATTGGCTTCCGAGAGGCTTGATAATTTTTTTAATGTCACTTTTAATTTAATTGGCCTCGCCATAGGTGGCCCGGCTAATCCTGTATATAATGCATTTAAAAACCTGCTTGCTTCTGTGGTAGATTGCAAAGAAGATGTAAGTATATTACCGGGTCTGGAGGCGATGAATCCTGATTCGCCGTTTATCAAGGTACTAAACTACCCCCGGCCTGCTGCAGCTATCGACAGTCCACTGGCGGTTATATCCGGTAATAGCCGTGTTAATTTAAGTTTTAAAGCATTGGTTGTATTAGCCAGTAAACTTTTCTTTGATTCGAAGAATGATCTCGTCGTAAATACAGCTTCCATGTACAATGGTGCAAAGCGGATAAAGATGATGCAATACTTTTTTGACGAAGGCGCCACCGTGGATCATTTTCATTATTTCAAAAACCCTAAAACAAGTACAGCCCTGCTGGATGCATTAAGGACAACGGATGATGCACTGATCCCCGGCTTTGTGAAGTTGGAACAGGGTGCATCGATGTTGGCCGATCGAAATGCTATCCTGAAGTTGGATGGCGGGCAGGTATTTAAAAATACAGTTACCGGTAAACGACCTATTGCTGTTTTACTACCCGGCATCATGGGTTCCAATTTGTCAAAGAATGGAAAACTGATCTGGATAAACTATTTCCGTTTTATTGGCGGAGAATTAAATGATCTGCGCATTACTGAGAAAGGAGTGGAAGCCCCTTCACTGATCAAAACTTCGTACAAAAAACTGGCAGATCATTTAAGTGCCAATTATGATGTAGTCACCTTTGCATTTGACTGGCGGCAGCAACTGAATGATTGTGCCAAATTGCTGAATGAAAAGATTATTGAATTACTGGCTTATGGGCAACCAATCAAGTTAATTGGGCACTCCATGGGTGGTGTGCTGATTCGTGATTTTATTTTAACACATCCGGATACCTGGCAGCGGTTAAACAACTCCAGTGGTTTCCGGCTTTTGTTTTTGGGTTCACCGCTGGGTGGTTCTTTTCGTATTCCGTATGTGTTGTACGGCAAAGACCCCATTATTGATAAGATCAGCAAGATTGACATCTTTCATAGCAAAAAGCAATTGCTCGAAATCTTTTCCAACTTTCCTGGTTTGTTAAGTTTACTGCCTTTATCAGATGATGATCAAAATGATTTTGCCAAAGAAGAAACCTGGAAAAAAATGAGCAAGGCTAATGGTGATGCTGCCTGGCCAATTCCTGCAAAAAAGCAATTGGATACATTTAAAACCTATCGTGATTTTATCAATGAAAATGTAAAAAATATTGACTACTCTAATGCTGTTTATATAGCTGGCAGGGACAACTCAACTCCCTCCGGTTATGAAATAGATGAGAACAACAATCTTGTTTTTTTCAGCACGGCGGCTGGTGACCAAAGTGTGACATGGGAAACAGGTATTCCTAAAAAAATGATTGAAAATAATTCAGTCTATTATTCGGATGCTTCTCATGGTGCATTGTCTAATGATCCGTCACTTTTTAAAAGCATCGATGAGATACTGGAGCATGGATCTACTCTTCTATTAAAGAAAACAAAACCGGTGATCCGTGGTGCCGAATTACAGTTTAGAACACCGGTCGTAAATGATTTTGATCTTTCAGCTGAAGGAGTAGAGAATACTATTTTGGGATTAGGTGAGGAGAAAGTAACTGAAGCCGGCGAAGTGCCTATTCGTGTTTCGATCAGTAACGGAGATCTGAAATATTCTTCTTATCCTTTGATGGCAGGGCACTTTATAAATGATGGCATCCTGTATGCAGAAAAAGCGATTGATTATAATTTGAGGGGCGTATTGACCGAACGATACCAATTGGGACTTTATCCCGGTGAGATTGGTACCAGCGAAGTAGTGATTACACATCAAAAAGATTTTAATGGAGCCATTATCGTAGGGCTCGGCGATCCCGGTTCGTTGACGGCTTACCAGCTTACACAAAGTGTTGAACAGGGAGTGGCCAAGTATTTACTATATCTGAACAGTAAGGCTCCGCATACTACGAACGGTGTGGGCATACAACAGGTGGGTGTTTCATCACTCGCTATAGCTTGTTCTTATGGCGGTCTGTCAGTTGAAAAATCGATCAGGGCCATTATAATGGGAGTCCAAAATGCCAATACTAAGATCAGGCAAACATTAAGAGAGGGCGCCAAAACCATCACCCACCTGGAATTTATTGAGCAATACCAGGACCGGGCATTGGGTTGTCTCTATGTTTTAAATGAAATAGAAAAAGAAGATGATCATACTGTGAACATCGTTTTTGAGAAAAAGCGGATTAAAAAACTATTGGGGTCAAGAGAACGATTGCCGTTGGATAATACAGACGAATGGTGGACCCGGATCAACGTAAAATTGAAAGAGTATGAAATAAGATCGGCAAGGATCAAAGGCATGCAGTTTAATATCTCCACTGGCGGTGCAAGGGAAGAACAGCGGGACTTGTTTACCAGTCGTGAAATGATCCAGGAGTTGATCAATGATCTGTCTGGCAATAATCAATGGACGCCGCAATTAGCTAAAACAATTTTTGAATTGCTGGTGCCGAATGATTTTAAAGAGCAGCTAAAAAAACAAGCGAATATCAATTGGATCGTGGATAAGGATACCGCTTCTTATCCCTGGGAGTTGTTGCAGGATAGTACACATAATGCAAAGCCTTTGTGCATTAATGCCGGGATGGTTCGCCAGTTAGCAACTTCCGATTATAGGATGAAGATTAATTCGGTCACAAAAGACTCAGCACTGATCATAGCCGATCCCGATTTGAAGGGATTCGCTAATCAACTGCAGGGAGCTTTGCAGGAAGGAGAATTGGTTAACGAAATTTTAGGCAGTACAGATTTTACTACCACGAAAATTTCGAGAGGATCGGTCTCTGATATTATCCAGGCTCTTTTTAGTGATGATTATAAGATCATTCACCTCGCAGGACATGGCGTGTTCAATGAAGATCCATCCAAAGGTTCGGGCATGCTGATTGGTGATAATGTGTTTTTGTCAACCCGTGAAATATGCCAGATGAGTTCAGTGCCGGAATTGGTTTTTGTCAATTGTTGCCATTTGGGCAAAACAGATGGAGCAGCTGAAAACTTGTATCGAAACCGGTTTAAATTGGCAGCCAATATCGGAACCCAGTTGATTGAGAACGGCGTAAAAGTAGTGATTGCTGCAGGCTGGGCCGTGGATGATGCAGCAGCATTAGAGTTCACTGATGTGTTTTATCAATGTATGTTTAATGGAGAGGAGTTTGGACAGGCCGTATTGCAGGCCAGGAAAATTATTTATGAAAAATACAAATACACCAATACATGGGGTGCTTATCAGTGTTATGGCGACCAGTTTTATACCCTGAGACGAGGTTATAAAAAACAGCCGCCAAAAGAATTTGTCATTGCCCGTGAGGCTGAAATAGAACTGAGCAATTTGTTGAATAAGCTTGAAATAACTGGTTACACCACAGAAGGGCACCTGGCTGAGTTAAACGCTATAGCCACCGCCGTTGATAAGGCTAATATCCGGAATGGTGAGATAACAGAATTAGAGGCCCTAATCTATGGCGGCTTGTGCATGTATGAACAAGCGATGATCAAGTATGAAAGCCTGCTGAAAATGGAAAATGCCTCTTTCTCTTTTTCGGCTATGGAAAAATATTGCAATATCCGGCCCAAGTTTTATGTGAGTGAGTATGGAAAAAATAAGAACAACCAGCAGGAGCTGCTGGCGAAGGTTGATAATGTAATTAACGACTTAAACCTGCTGATCAATTACAGCCCTACTTCCGAACGGCTGAATATGTTAGGTAGTGCTTATAAAGACAAAGCATTGATTAGTTCAGTAAAGACACAGAAAGTGAATGCTTATAAACAGGCGGCACTGCAATATTATAAAGCCTATAATCAAAAGAAAGAAGCGTATTCACTTACCAACTGGCTGGAGATCGAAAACATTCTTGTTTTGCTGGAAATAAGAAAATGGGGACAGGTGGTAAAAATGGAAAATACCGAATATACTTTACCAACCATTAAGGATGCAGTAAAAGATCTCGATAACATGCTTGATGCATTGACCAGCTCTTCACCCGATGAATTGAGCTACTGGGAATGGGCGTCTGCTGCCAATATCCGGCTGTGCCTGTTGATGCTCGATTATAAAACAGGCAGGTCAAAGCTTCCTACCTATGAGGAAACATTTGATCTCTACAAAGAAACATGGGATAAAGCCGGATCAAAGGGCAAGAAACTGGGTGAGATAGATCATTTTAATTTTTTAACTGATGCGCTGTCGTTAAGCAAAAAGAAAACGGCTATTGCGATGAAAGCAAAGATTAGTGATATGCGAAACCAATTGGAAAGGATATTGTAAGCTTCAGGTTACCGGTTGCCTGTTTCCGGCTACTGGAAACTGGTAACCGGCAACAGGTAACACTTTCTACCTCAAACTTCAAATTTTTGACTATGACATTTATAAAAAAAGGAAGCCAGGGGCCAGCAGTTACAGAGCTGCAAAATATTTTACGGGAGCTGGATTATAATATCCCGGTCACCGGCATTTTTGATACAGCTACTTATAAGGCGGTGAGGAATTTTCAAAGCTGTCATTTGGACAAACACAATCTTCCGCTTGAAATAGATGGCGAGGTAGGTGATATAACCTGGTGGGCTCTTAAAAATCCTCGCAATAAAGTGGAAGGTGGAGCTATTAATTATGGTATTATGCCGGAGCTTTCTTTTGGTGGTAGCGTCGTTGGAAGAAATGCACTGCAGGCAGCTATCAGGGAAATGAATGCCGGGGCGGGAGAGGAAGGTGGTAATAATAAAGGGCCATGGGTCCATAAATATTTACAACCGGCAGGACTGGGTGAGGGGTATAGTTGGTGTGCTGCGTTTGTTAGTTGGTGTTTTTTACAAGCAGCTGGTGGTGAAAAAAAGAGTATGCCATTCCGGTATAATGCAGGTGCGAGAAATATTTACAATCAACTAAAAAAAAATGGATTGATCTATGATGCCAATCTTACTTCACCGCAACCGGGCGATATAGTAGCGTGGTGGCGGGTGAGCATGGCTTCCGGCTTTGGGCATATTGGAATAGTACATCATTTTAAGGACGGTTTTTTATATACAATAGAAGGCAACAAAGCTGCGAATGTTGCCGGCTTCTCCTATGTAAAAACGAGAATGGATAAAGTGTTGGGTTACGGACGCATCAAATGACAAAAGATTTTTGCAATTTTTGCAAAATCATTGATTGCAATCAATAGGGCTAGTATAAAGTGTAGTAGTTACTCTACAATTCGCTTATAGTAATTATGACCGGAAATTGAGGACTTGTTCTATTTGCATGGGCCTGCTGCTTTCTTTACTTTGTATCATTAATCCGTACCCTATACTGAAGAACAACAAAGATATTAGTCCTTGAAAATCCCGTCCACTTCAAGACAACCACTATCTTCCTGATTTGTTGAACCGTCCAGCCGCTAGTCTGCTCTTCGCAGGTCGGCGGTTTTTTTTTGAGTACAAGTGGAACAGAGCATGTCGCTAAGGGCAGATTTGGCTCTTACTTTTTTCTTCTCGTATACCAATAAACTATTTAACAGGGCTGATTGCGTTAAATTCTTTTCAAATTTGAGCTGAGTTCCTTGAACGGAGCCTATCTCTCGCTGGTGTTCTATAACTTGCATACTTGCATGAAAAATCTCAAGGCCGTTTATAAATACTTTTGGAAATACCGTATCCGTTTGGGTATAGGTATCCTGTTTGTTTTTCTTTCCAACTACTTCAACGTACTGACGCCCCAGATCACCGGGTATGTAATCGATTTTGTGCAAAAGGCATTGAACCTGCCGGGTTATAAACCCAAAAATAATGGCCCCGGTTATGATGTATTGGTAAACCAGTTCATTGCAAAGGTGGAATCGGTAAACTATAGCCCCGCAAATGTGGTGGTTCTATGTGGCATCGTGATATTGGCGCTGGCACTGTTGCGTGGGTTCTTTCTTTTCCTGATGCGGCAAACTATTATCGTGATGAGCCGGCACATTGAATTTGATCAGAAGAATGAAGTTTACCGGCATTATCAGAAATTGGACGCCGCTTTTTATAAACGAAACAGCACCGGCGACCTGATGAACCGCATAGCCGAAGACGTGAGCAGGGTGAGAATGTTTACAGGTCCGGCGATCATGTACCTCGTCAACCTGATTGCTGTTATCTCACTGGCTGTATTTTTTATGATCAGAAGAGATGCTTTATTGACTTTATATGTGTTGGCGCCTTTACCCATATTAGCCATTACTATTTATTATGTCAACAACATGATCCATAAAAAAAGTGAACGGATCCAGGCTTCACTTTCAAATCTGACTACTAATGCGCAGGAATCCTATTCTGGTATCCGCGTTATTAAATCTTTTGTGCAGGAAAAAGCGATGCTGGGCTTTTTTTCCAATAACAGCGAAGAATACAGGAAGAATGCGATAAGCCTGGCGAAAGTGGAAGCCATCTATTTTCCTTCTATTACTTTATTGGTGGGCTTAAGTACGTTGCTGACGATAATGATCGGCGGGCTTTATTATATTACCGGAAGTCATAATATAGGGGTAGATACCATCGTGGAATTTATCATGTATATCAACATGCTTACATTCCCGGTTAGTGCCATTGGTATGACGGCAAGTATGATACAACGGGCGGCTGCTTCACAAAAACGCATTAATGAATTTTTAGATACGGAACCTTCGATCGGAGAACCTGGAAAGCCTGTTGACATAAAGCTGCAGGGGAATATCCGTTTTGAGAATGTCGATTTTATTTATCGGGATACAGGTATAAAGGCTTTGTCGAATTTTAGTTTGCAGGTAAACAAAGGAGAGAAGATCGCTATTGTTGGAAGGACCGGCAGTGGCAAAACAACTGTCGCCCAGTTGCTGCTTCGTATGTATGATCCGCAGAAAGGAAAAGTGGAACTGGATGATGTTAATATAAAAAACATCAGCTTGCGCACCCTGAGGGAGCAAATCAGCTATGTGCCGCAGGATGTATTCCTGTTTAGTGAAACAGTGTCTAATAACATTGGCTTTGGGTTGGAAAAAACGACGGCCACAGCTGTGGAAAAAGCGGCCACGCAGGCCCATGTTCATAAGGAAATCCATGGCTTCTCTGAAGGATACAGTACCATGATCGGGGAGCGGGGCGTCACCTTAAGCGGCGGACAAAAGCAACGCATTTCCATAGCCAGGGCCCTGATAAAAGATCCTGCCATGGTCATTTTTGATGACTGTCTTAGCGCCGTTGATGTCAAAACGGAAAAGGAGATCATCAGCAGCCTCAATGAATACCTGCAGGATAAAACCGCCATCATCATTACTCACCGGATATTCTCTCTATTTGATTTTGATAAGATCGTAGTGCTGGAGGATGGTGAAATAGTAGAGCAGGGCACCCACCGGGAATTGCTGGCTCAAAAAGGATTCTATGCGGCCTTGTATCAGCGACAACAACAGGAAGAAAAGGGTACTCCCGAGAATGGAGAATATGCAGGCATGCTATAAAATTGGATGTCCTGAATCCCCGGTTATAGCCATTCACGTTCAACGATAAACCCGGTCGCGGGAACTTACTGAAAAATTCAATCTCTTTTGGCTGTTTCAAAAACATCTCTATATTTGTGACTTCATAAAAAGGGAAGTATTTTTTAAATCTGAAAATTAACTATTGTGGCGTACGAGAACAACGACAAGAAAATGGAAAGTATTTACAGCAAAAGAATCCGTGCCGGAAAGAGAAGAACGTATTTTTTTGATGTAAGAGCAACCCGTGGTAATGATTATTACCTGACCATTACGGAAAGCCGTAAGCGTTTTGATGATAACGGGTATGACAGGCACAAGATTTTTTTGTACAAAGAGGACTTCAACAAATTTATCAAGGCATTGGGTGAATCAGTTGACTACGTGAAAACAGAATTGATGCCTGATTTCGATTTTGATGCATTCAATCACGATGAGGTAGATGAATATGGTGCAGAAGGATCTGCGGCTGCGACTGAAGAAACTCCAGCTTCTGAGGTTAAAACAAATGGTATTGCACCAAAGGTAGAACCAGTTGCAGTGGCTCCTATAACTGAAACTGCTGCCAATGTGCAAAACAACAGTCAGGAAGAAGTTGACAAATGGTAATAACCGTTTGTGTAAATAATTAAATGCCTCCTTTTGGGAGGCATTTTTATTTGCTTATTCTGTTATCGTTGTGGTTATTGTTGTTAGTATGACAATTAATATGAGTTTCTCATCCCATTAGGGATGATTTGTGGTGTAAAAGTATCAGCGGAAAAGGCACAAGACGTTCCAAAGGAACGTTTGGTGCCTTTATTCTATGAGCAGTTACCCATGATGTGTTCCTACGGAACAATTTAGTAAACTGATTATCTCTGAAAAAGATCCTGGCATTAGTTATTTCCTCCAGGCTTTATACGCATTGATCAATCCATTAGTCGATGAATCATGATTGCTGACATCTTCTTTCGTTTCCAATTCGGGCAGGATTTTATTAGCGAGTTGTTTGCCCAGTTCAACACCCCACTGGTCAAAACTGAAGATATTCCAGATAATACCCTGGGTAAATATTTTATGTTCGTATAAGGCGATAAGTTGGCCCAGTGTAAAAGGTGTAACCTTCTTTAGTAAAAATGAATTCGTCGGCTTGTTGCCCGCAAAGACTTTAAAGGGCAACAATTTCGAAATCTGTTCTGGTGTTAATCCCTGTTTCTCCAATTCCTTTTCTGCTTCTTCATCTGTCTTTCCATTCATCAATGCTTCTGTTTGGGCAAAAAAATTGGACAATAGTTTTTGATGATGATCGCCAACACGATTATGTGTCTGGGCAGGTGCTATAAAGTCACAGGGGATAAGTGGTGTACCCTGGTGTATCAATTGGTAAAATGCATGCTGACCATTGGTGCCGGGTTCGCCCCAAATCACCGGGCCGGTTGCATACTCGACAGCCTCACCATTGCGGTCAATGCTTTTGCCATTGCTTTCCATATTTCCCTGTTGAAAATAGGCCGGGAAACGATGCATGTATTGATCATAAGGAAGAATGGCTTCCGTTTGTGATCCAAAGAAATTGGTGTACCATAAGCCGATCATCCCCATTAGCACCGGGATGTTTTTATCAAAAGGCGTTTCCTGGAAATGTTGATCGGTATGATGGGCACCCTTTAGTAGCTGTTCAAAGTTTTTATAGCCGATACTCAAAGCGATAGACAAGCCGATGGCGCTCCACAAGGAATAACGTCCGCCTACCCAATCCCAGAATTCAAACATATTATCCTTATCGATCCCAAATTTTACTACTTCTTTTTCATTGGTTGATAGAGCGGCAAAATGTTTGGCGATATGTTTTTCGTTTTTTGCTTTTATCAGGAACCATTCCCTGGCCGTATGTGCGTTGGTCATAGTTTCCTGCGTGGTAAAAGTTTTAGAAGCAACCAGGAAAAGCGTTCTTTCAGGATTAACTTTTTTTAATGTTTCAGCAATGTGTGTACCGTCAATGTTTGAGACAAAGAATGTTTCGATGTCCTGCGATTGGTAAGGCTTCAATGCTTCTGTTACCATCAATGGTCCCAGGTCACTGCCGCCGATACCGATATTGACAATATATTTTATCCGCTTGCCGGTATAGCCCCGGTGTTCGCCACTATGCACTGCTTCGCAAAAAGATTTCATTTTGCGTAATACCTTTTTCACTTCGGGCATCACATTATTCCCTTCAGAATAGACAGGTTGTTTGGAAAAATTGCGCAAAGCGGTATGCAACACAGACCGGTGCTCCGTTGCATTGATTATTTCACCATTGAACATGGCACTGATCGCCTCCTTCAATTTACACTCCTGCGCCAGTTGCAACAGCAATTCAATGGTTTTATCGGTGATGATATTTTTGGAGTAGTCAAAAAGGATATCATCAAAACGGGTGCTGAATTTGTGATAACGGTCTTTGTCCCTTTCAAACAGGCTTCTCATTTTCACGGTCTTCATTTCTGAAAAATGATCCTGTAACAGTGACCATGCAGTGGTAGTAGTTGGATTGATCTTTGGTAACATGCTGTTCAATTATAAAGTTGAGATGATGTCAATGGTTTTTGCAACCATTTCTTTGGTAATATCAAGATGGAGAACAAAACGTACCCTGTTGGGTGCAATGGCATAGCTGAGAATATTTTTTTCTTTGAGCTTAGCCACCAATGCAGGGGCGCCTTGTTTTTCCTTTAATTCAAAAATGATAATATTCGTTTCAACCGGCAGCACCATTTCTACAAAATCTTTCTTGTCGAGGGCCACTGCTATTTGTGCAGCATGCTCATGATCTTCCTGCAAACGGCCGATATTGTTTTGCAACGCATAAATGCCCGCCGCCGCTAAAAAACCGGCCTGCCTCATACCGCCACCAAACACTTTTCTTATTCTTCTCGCTTTTTTTATAAACGCGGCATTTCCCAATAGCAGGCTTCCTACGGGGCAGCCAAGACTTTTGCTTAAGCAAATAGAAATACTGTCAAACACGTTTCCATATTGCTCGGGTGTTTCTTTTTTTGCCACAAGCGCATTGACAAGCCTGGCCCCGTCCAAATGAAATCCCAGCTTGTGTTCGTCACATACCTTTCGGATGTTTTTGATTTCAGAAAAATCATAACAACTGCCTCCGCCCCGGTTACTGGTGTTTTCAAGACTCACGAGACTGCTATAGGCCCGGTGTACATCCTCGGGATTAATGGCTGCTTTCACCTGCTCTGCGGTAATGCGTCCACGGTCTCCGTGCAATAATTTTACCGATGCCCCGGAATTAAATGCAATACCACCTCCTTCATACTGATAGATATGAGAGCTTTCATCACAAATAACTTCGTCCCCCGGCTGTGTATGACATTTGATTGCTATTTGGTTGGTCATCGTGCCCGATGGGCAAAACAGGGCCGCTTCCATGCCGAACATACCGGCGGCCAACGTCTCCAATTCATTGATTGAATCATCTTCTCCAAACACATCGTCGCCTACTTTGGCCGTCATCATCGCATCCAGCATGGCGGGAGTAGGCTTGGTAACAGTATCCGAACGAAAATCAATAAACATTCACCGAATTTATTTGCAATATAATCAGTTCACTCCTCAAATCAGGCAGTTGACGGGTCTCAGCATAATAAATGATAGTGATTTGCTAATTTGGCGTTTGTATGAAAGAACCAACTTTCCTCGAATATGGTTTGCTGATAGCATTCAGTCTTATCATGTCACTGCTGGGTCTTTACCTGCTGGCAAACTTTAGCCGCTTGTTCCGGGGACGAATCAAAAACGAAATATTGCGCCGAAACCTGGCTGCATGGGTGGTGATCTTTTGCATCTCCTGCGGTATGATCCCGATGAGCGGCGGTTTTTTTTATATACTTGGCAAATTTGGCTGGGGCTGGGCGGTAGCCGGGCAATTTATCTCGACTACCCTGTTGACATTAATTGTTTTTAACCTGGCGAGGATTGTTGCAGAAAGCAGGCGATTACAAAAATTATCTTTTGTAAAACATAAACTACTGGTGTTTGCGACATTGATCGTCACTATCCTTGCCATCAATGTGCCGCTGAATTACATTCTATATGGGTTTTCGGCACAGTATATGAAATACGCTGTTGTCTCCGGTATTTATCTTGCCGGAGCTACCGGTCTTGTATATGCCGTCATCGATTATCTCGACCTGGAACGTAAAAGGAAATTTCATGAAAAAGAATTGGAGCTAAGTAAATTAAGAGAGTTGAAGGCGAAAGCAGAGTTGGAAGCTCTTCATTCAAAAGTAAACCCACATTTTTTATACAATGCGCTTAATTCTATTGCTGATCTTTCTATTACAGATGGAATCAAGGCAAGGAAAATGACAGTGGCCTTAGCCGATCTGTTTCGCTATAGTATTAATTACAGCAACAACAATTTTTCTACTGTAAAAGATGAAGTGGAGATGGCGGAAGTGTACCTACAAATTGAAAAAATAAGATTTGAAGATCAACTTAATTACACGATAAAAGTAGACCCGGAGTTAAATCATTACCTGGTTCCAAGGTTTGTGCTGCAGCCATTGGTTGAAAATGCGGTGAAGCATGGCCTGAAAGCCACCGGTAGAATGACGGAGATAGAATTGGAAGTCAGGGAAGATAACGGCGGACTTGTTTTAAGCATTACCGATTCAGGCCCGGCGTTCCCAAATGAATTGAATGCAGGGTATGGAGTAAAGAGTGTGTACGATAAGCTGGACCTGCTTTTCCCCGGCCAATATGAAATTCATTTCAGTAACGAACCACGTAAAAAAGTTTCTGTACACGTTCAAAAGATGATAAAAAATGAGCCCGTTATTTAAAACCATTTTGATCGATGATGAACCGGCTGCAAGAAGGTTGATGAGAAACCTTTTACACGATTATAAAGAAACAATTGAGATAATTAGTGAAGCAGGAACGGGCAAGGAGGCTATCCAAAAAATTGAAGAGCTAAATCCAGATCTCATTTTCCTGGATATCCAGATGCCGGATCTCACCGGTTTTGAAGTGATAGAGAAGTTAAGCCGAAAGCCCAATATCATCTTTACCACCGCCTATGAGCAATATGCTATCAAGGCATTTGAATCTTTTTCCATTGATTATTTATTAAAACCAATCAAAGAAGAGAGGCTCAGGCAAAGCATTGAAAAACTAAAACAATTTGGCAGGCTAAACTCGTCGATTAATATTGCCGGTTTGCAGGATATTATCCGCCAGTTCCAGGCCCCGGCAAAAACGACGGCACTAACTATAAAAACAGGGGACAGGATTATTTTGCTTCGTTTCGAAAATATT
This sequence comes from Terrimonas pollutisoli, assembly GCF_029360765.1. Classification (GTDB taxonomy): domain Bacteria; phylum Bacteroidota; class Bacteroidia; order Chitinophagales; family Chitinophagaceae; genus Terrimonas_B; species Terrimonas_B pollutisoli. Next base: position 438,296 of record NZ_JARKNA010000003.1, read on the forward strand.
GTTTACCTGGAGGCGCAGGATAAATATGTATTTGTTTATACCGCCGATGGGCAAAAGCATCTGACAGATCAATCATTGGCAGCATTATGCGAGAAACTTCCCGGGCAATTTTACCGGATCCAAAAATCATATATTATAAATAAAGATAGAGTAAAGGAGATGCACCGGCATTTCAACGGCCGCTATCTCTTCTTAATGGATGATAAGGCTGGCTCCCGCCTAACCTCTGGCCGGACCTATTATGACGCTATACGGGCCGAGTTTAGCCTCTGATCAATTCAGCCAAAAATAAATTGTGCGGCTGCTGCGCCGAAGCATCCGCTACCGTTTTTGTCTCTTGTTGGGATATTTTCTTGTGCTAGTTTCAACTGAAAATGAGTCTATTAGCAAATATTCCCATTTATATGGATTTTTAACCACTCATCAGAAACTCAACTCATCCTGTAACCCCATTTCCCGAGCTGCGTCAAACTAAGTGTTTAGAATAAACGGCCACTCATCAGGAAATATGGCCGTTTAATTTAAAACAATGTTCTTTGTATTGCATAGTACCTACTTTTGGACTGTAATAATTAAAGACAAGTACTAACCAAAATAACATTAAACCAAAAACCAATAAAAACTCGCACATGAAAAAGATTTTGACTTTGCTGGCGGTCGTTTTGACCTTATCCTTAGCCAGCTACGCACAACTTAGTAACGAAACTCAAACAGAAAAAAGGGTTTCAGGGAAAATCAGCGGCACCGTTATCGACGGCAACACTAAAACAATTGAATCCGCGACCATCACATTACATAAAGCCGCAGATTCATCTGTTGCTAAAATGAGTGTGGCCAATAAAACCGGCAAGTTTGAATTCGAAAATGTTGCGCTGGGAAAATATTTTGTCGCTATCTCGGCAATCGGTCACAACAAAGGGTTTTCTGAACCAATCGAGATTTCAGCTACCAACCTGGATGTTACACTCAAGACCATTGAACTGGTACCACAGGCAAAATCAATTTCTGGTGTTACCGTTACATCCAAAAAGCCTTTTATTGAGCAAAAGGCCGGAAAGACACTCATTAATGTTGAAGCTTCTCCTACTAATACAGGTTTAAATGCTTTGGAATTATTAGAAAAATCTCCTGGCGTGACTGTTGATAATGACGGTAACATCAGCCTTAAAGGCAAACAGGGAGTTATGATATTGGTAGATGGCAAACCCACTTATATGAGCGGCGCCGATCTGGCAGCTTTATTGAAAAATATGCAGAGCAGTAGCCTGGAGCAAATTGAAATAATGACCAACCCACCTGCTAAATATGATGCGGCCGGCAATTCAGGTATCATTAATATTAAAACGAAAAAAGGTATCGTAACCGGAACAAACGGATCTGCTAATGCATCCTACACACAAGGGCTTTATGCAAGATTTAACGGCGGGTTTAATCTTAACCATCGTAATGAGAAAGTAAACCTGTTTGGCGGATATAATACAGGAAAGTATGAAGGATACAATAATCTTACTATTGACCGTAAATTCTATGAAGCGGATAATGTTACATTAAAAGGATCTTCAGACCAGAGATCAAGACCGCATTTTAAAGGTATCTATCATGGTGTAAAAGCAGGAATGGATTACTATTTTTCTAAAAAAACCGTGCTGGGCTTTGTTGCAAATGGAAATTTTAACGATAATGATGAAGATCCTACAAGCACTTCCTTTGTAAGGTTTCCATCCGGGGCCGTGGATTATAAGATAGGATCAAGCGGTAACAATACAAGAAAATGGGCAGGTGTATCAAGCAACATCAACTTCAAACATACTTTTGATTCAACAGGACGTGAGATTACAGCAGACTTGGATTATGCTTTTTACAATAACAAAAGCAAAACAGAGCTTACCACCCAAATTTTTGATGCTAATAATATTAAAGATGGCGATGATGTTGTTTTAAGAGGTGATATTCCTTCTAATATAGATATATACAGTGCTAAGGTTGATTATTTACATCCTTTCAAAAACGGTGTAAAATTAGAAACGGGTTTTAAAACAAGTTATGTAACAACAGACAACCAGGTGGAGTATATGCGTAATAATGGTGCAGGCTGGACCGTTGATGACAGAAGCAACCATTTTGTGTACAAAGAAAATGTAAATGCGGTATATGCTATTTTTTCAAAGTCAATGAAGAAATGGGAACTTTCTGCAGGCCTTCGTTTGGAAAATACAAATGCAAAAGGCAACCAGATCAAAACAGATTCTTCTTTCAAAAGAAATTATACCAATTTGTTTCCGAATGTTGGCTTAAGTTATAGTGCAAGTGAAAAAAATCAATTCAACTTCAGTTACAGCCGCAGGATTTCCCGCCCCAACTATGATGATCTGAATCCTTTTGTTTTCTTTTTGGATTCGTTGACTTATGGCCAGGGCAACCCTTACCTGCAACCCCAGTTTACTCACAATTTTGAAGCAAGCCATACTTTCAACAAATTTTTGACAACAACGTTGAACTACACGCAGACAGATGATATCATCACGCAAATGCTGAAACAGAATACTGAAAAGAAAGTGACTTATCAAACCCGGGAAAATTTTAATCAAATGAAGCAGATAGGCCTTGCCGTGATGGCAAACTTCCCGGTAGCAAAATGGTGGAATATGAATATCTATTCCAATGTATTCAACAATCATTACTCAGGCATCTACCAGGATGGAGCTAAGAACGATCCGATTGATATACAGTTCACCAGCTTTGGAGGTAATATGACAAATAGCTTCACCATAGGGAAAAAAGGTTGGACTGCTGAAATAAGTGGTTGGTATCGCTCGAAAGTAGCCGAAGGTTTATTAATAGCAAATGATATGGGCGCTGTTAATACAGCTATATCCAAACAATTATTCAAAAAACAAGCAACACTTAAGTTAGGCGTTCGTGATGTTTTCTACACGCAGCAATTCAGTGGTTTTGCAAAATACAGCGATGTGGATGTGAATGTATATAGCAAAAGAGATAGCCGCCAGTTCAATCTTTCATTTAACTATCGGTTTGGTAAAAAGAATATCGCTCCTGAACGAAGAAAGAGAGGCGGTGCAAGCGACGAACAAAACAGAGTTAATACAGGTGGTGGAAACTAATCGACAATCAAGATCATTTCCTTTAGACCTTTAAAAGAAAATTCAGCAAGTTCCCGCCTGATCAAAGGGCGGGAACTTTTGTTTTGGTGATGGCTTCCTTAGATACTCTTAAAAATCACTGCAGTGGTTTGATAAGTAATTTTTACCCTTCGTCACGGAAACTACGAAACTTGTCATATTTCACTGAGAAATCAGTTCTGTATTTATCATCTTCATGCTCTTAAACCGCATTATGAGAAAGATCTTAATCTTATCTGTTGTTTTTCTTAGCATGATTACTGCTATATTCGGACAATCAAAAATAGGAAGGGTCACCGGCAGTATTAAAGATGGTTCTCAAAAGAATATTCAGTCTGCTACTATCTCACTTATAAAAGCTTCCGATTCATCATCCATAAAATTTGCTGTCGCCAATAAGAGTGGTGAATATGAATTTGTAAATATTCCGGCAGGAAAATACCGGGTAGCCGTCTCATCTGTAGGGTATGAAAAAGCTTTTAGTCCTGTGTTTGAAATTACCGCAGCGGTGCCCCAGATCAACCTGGAGATTATCCACATAACTGAAACAGCTAAAAGCCTTGCCGGGGTGACGGTAACCGGTAAGAAACCTTTTATTGAAACAAAGATTGATAAAACGATAGTCAATGTGGAATCATCACCCACCAGTGCAGGTGCCACGGCATTGGAAATATTGGAAAAATCACCGGGCATTACAGTGGATAATGATGGTAATATAAGCCTACGGGGAAAATCAGGTGTAATTGTTATGCTTGATGGGAAGTTATCTTATTTATCGGCTGCAGACCTGGCAAATATGCTAAAAAATATGCCGGCCTCGGCTCTCGATCAGATTGAGATCATGACAAATCCTTCTTCTAAATATGATGCATCAGGTAACTCCGGTGTTATAAATATTAAAACTAAAAAAGGAAAGAATGATGGTTTTAACGGTAGCGTCATGGTGGGAGCAACGTCAAGTATATACCGGATACACAATGCAACCTATTTCCTTCCCAAATCTCAAAACAGCATCAACTTTAACTGGCGAAAGAATAAGATTAATTTTTTTGGAAATTATAATCCAAACTTTTTCCGCGGCCGCAACACACTCACTTTTGAAAACCGTTTCCTGGCTGCCAACAGTGATGATATAATTGGCTATAATAATACAGAAACCCGTTTCCGATTTGGTAACAATAATCATACACTCAAGCTGGGGCTTGATTGGTATGCCAATAAGAAAAATATTTTTGGGATAGTAGTAAGCGGTTTTGCTTTCAGCGGTCATCCGCGGCCTACTACTGTTGGTGATCTAAGCGATGCAAATCACCAGTTGGAGAGCAGGCTTGTGTCCAAGACAGATAACAGGATAAAATTTAAAAACGGAACACTTAACCTGAACTGGAAACATAGCTTTGATACTACCGGCAGGGAGCTCACTGCTGATTTTGATTATGTTGTTTACAGTAATGTTTCCGATATGGTGCTGGAAACTGATTATTACAACAGTTATTTACAAAAAACAGGTAATTCGTCTTTACGTGGGCATTTGCCTTCTGATATTGACATTTATACTTTCAAAACAGATTATGTTCGTCCGGTAAAGAATGGCCGTATAGAAGCAGGATTGAAATTCAGCTATGTGAAAAATGATAACGAAGTGAACTATGAAAATCTGATCAATGAAGAGTGGGAAGAAGACCTTGTGCGGTCAAACCATTTTATTTATGATGAAAATATCAATGCCGCTTATGTGAATTATAACCGGCAAATAAAAAAATGGTCATTCCAGGCAGGACTCAGGGTAGAAAACTTAATTGCACATGGCAATCAGCTAGGTAATCGTGTAGTTGCTCAAACAAAATTTAAAAGAGATACAACCAACCTGTTTCCAACGGCATTTGCAAGTTATAAGGCGAGCGAAAAAAATACTTTCACCCTTTCTTACGGGCGGCGCATCAATAGGCCCAACTACCAGGATATGAATCCATTTACGTACTTCCTTGATTCTTTATCCTACAGGCAGGGCAATATTTATCTGCGTCCGCAATACACTCATAATATTGAGTTGTCTCATTCATTTAAGGGAAAATATATTACCACCTTAAATTATAGCAAAACAGATGATGTCATTTCACAGATTATAAAATTGGATCCCAATAATCCTGAAAGTAAAGTGAGATTTCTTACCGTTGATAATGTGGCTGAGTTTCGCAATATTGGTCTTTCCATTACTGCGCCTTTCACATTTGTCAAATGGTGGAATGCGAATGTTTTCACCAATGTATTCAACAATCAATATGAAGGTGTTTACGATACGACTAAAATTAATTTCAACTTCACTTCATTTATGATCAATATCACGAATAATTTCACATTGGGCAAAGGCTATACTGCGGAACTGAGTGGATTTTATCGTCACAGGGGAGTCAACGGCTTGACCGAAATGAAAGCTATTTACCAGCTAAGTATGGGCGGACAAAAGCAGATCATGAAAGGAAAAGGAACGCTTCGGCTTAATGTACGTGACCCATTTGCATGGCAAAAATTTTCCGGTATAAATAAATATGGAAAAGTTGATGGCGAGTTTCTTGCCCGGCCTGACATACGCCAGGTTACAGCTACATTCACCTGGAGGTTTGGTAAGAATGGCCAGCAAAGTCAGCCACGCCGCAGAAATTCAAGTTCGCAGGATGAGCAAAACAGGGTAGGCGGCGCCAATCCATAAAAATAATTTTCTCATGTGAACAGGTCTCCCGTTTCTACGGGGGACCTGTTTGAAACGCCAATATTTTCGAATTAATGCGAATGGACGCTAATGGAATGAATCCAATTAATCATGTACATTCGCACCTTAGCGTTCATCCGTTAAAATTGGCGCTAATTAGTGTATGCCTTCATTTGATTTTGTAAGCAAAGTAGACGCACAAGCATTGGACAATGCTGTAAATGTGGTTACCAAAGAAATCACCAACCGGTTTGATTTTAAAGGATCACATGTAGTGATTAAGCTGGATAAAAAAGAGTTTAAAATAAACCTGGAAACAGAGGATGATATGAAAATGCGCCAGCTGCTGGATGTATTGGTTAACCGGGCTCACAAGCAGGGGATAGCTCCTGAGGCCTTTGATCTGTCCAAAGAAGGGAGCCTGAGCGGTAAGGTATGGAAGAAAGAAGTTGTGGTGAGAAATGGATTAAAACAGGAGGATGCCAAAAAGATCGTAAAACACATAAAAGATTCAGGGCTTAAAGTTCAAGCCTCAATCAATGACGATATCGTAAGGGTAACGGGCAAAAAAATCGACGATTTGCAGGAGGTAATTCAGGCATCAAAAAGCTGGGACCTGGGTATTCCCCTTCAGTTTGAGAATATGCGCAGCTAAATGTGCATATCCGGCCTGTAAATCTTCACAACTGCCGAAAACGGTGGAAAAAAAAGTGGCAAACAGGTGCGTAACAAGACGAAAAAAAATTTGGAAAACGCTATTCCGGTAACGTACCTTCAATGAACAATAGCTACAAGAAATTTGGTAAAACAAATAAAATTGTGGCTTGGAGAAGTAAATATCTGTAACAGGATAAATACAACTCCCGAGAGCATCAGGAAAAAAGGAATATATCTGCGCAAGCAAGTATAGGAATCGATTCTGGTGCTTTCTTATTTTATAGCTCCTTGATCCAATTTGCTTTTAAGTTCCTCTTATACTCCTTTGGCGTCAGCTTTGTTTTTATCTTAAAAAGCTTGTTGAAATTGGACAAGTTTTTATACCCACATAGATAGGCGATCTCGGCAATTGTCTGCTCTTCTGATTCGATCAATAATTTACGGGCATGGCTAATCCTGATATCGTTTAAAAAATCGATAAAAGTGCTTTTGGTTCTTGCTTTAAAAAAACGGCAAAATGATTGCGGCGTCATATGACATAGTTCAGCTACCTCCGGCATAGATATGTCACGCATAAAATTTTTGTTGAGGTATAAAAAAACCTCGTCGATCTTGTGATTATCCTTGGTGTCGTAAGAGTTTTTATAAGTGATGCTGGCCAGGGATCGTACTTCTTCTGACCCGGCCAAGCGTTCCAACACCTGCATGAGACCCACAATTTTTTTCATGCCGTTGCTTTCAACCATATTGCTCAACATCTCAGCAATTTGTTCAAATGTCCGGCCTTGTATTTTCAAACCTCTTTCCGCTTTCTTTAAAAATTCTTTCAGCTGTTGGGTTTCTTCTAATTGAAAGAATTTTTCGCCAAAAATTTCTTTGCTGAAATACACGACGATGGCTACTGCCTGCCGGTTGTTGTCGTTTTTATAGAAAGAAGGATCGCTGTACCAAACATGTGGAATATTGGGACCGAGAAAAACCATATCGCCTGGTCCAAATACTTCAATACTATCCCCAATTATTCTTTTTCCTGTGCCGCTTAATGTATAAACTAATTCACATTCCGGATGAAAATGAAAGGGGGTATCCCAATAAGGAACCTCTCTTTTGACAACAATCAGGTTGTCCTGTGGGGTTTTACCTATCTGGGTAAAAAGAGGCTTCATGGCAACGCTTAGAGTGAAATGTTTACAATAAAAGCTCAATTTATGGCAAGGCAGGCGAATTAAAGTGGGGTGGGAGAATGTTTTAATTAAGATTTGGCAAAAAGGCAGATGGCGCTTATCTTCGCACACTCAAAAAATTATAAAATAAGTACGGCAAAATCCGTGCAGCCTTAAAATCAAAGAGTTATGAAAAAAGGTCTCCATCCGGCAAGTTACAGGTTAGTAGTATTCAAAGATATGAGTAACAACTATTCATTCCTGAGCCGTTCCACTGCTGCGTCTAAAGAAACTGTGAAATGGGAAGACGGAAATGAATATCCCCTGGTAAAACTGGAGATTTCAAATATGTCGCACCCCTTTTTTACTGGCAAAAATGTATTGGTAGATACAGCGGGACGTATCGACAAGTTTAAAAAGAAATACGCTAAGAAGGGAGAATAATCTGATTCTCATTCTTCAAATATTTTATCAGCCTCCGAATATATCGGGGGCTTTTTTATTACCTCCTTTATTTAAAAGTTGACAGCTTTTTTCCGGCTATTTATTTTCAAGTATCTTTCCAAATAGTATCAGTTATTTCATATCCATGAATAAGATCCTTTTTACTGAAGAATATTGCCAGCCCGAGAATCTTTATCCCTTTACTCTTACGAGGCAAATACAGGACATCCGGGTTGGTATTTTGACCATAAGGGAAAAATGGGAAAAAGCGCTTGGTTTGATTTCTTATGACAGGAATGAGGATGACTATAAAGACCTGGATCGGGCACTAACGATACAGCAAGCCGCTGAGGATGGCATTTGTATCATGATTCATGGAAATGTACTTCCAACTAATAAACTGATAAAAGCCGTTAGCAGTCTCAAGGCAGGTGAGTTTATTTCAGTGAACAATAACACGGGCATTGTTTTTTGTTTTTCGAAAAAAGAGGTTAGTGAAGAACACAAGATCAAAGTCACCAATCCGGTTATAATCGAAGAAGAAATAAAAACTATTCAATACCCCTGGGATATTTTTCAATTGAATAACTGGGCGATCCAACAGGATTTTGAGCTAATTACTAAAAAAAGAAAATCGCAGCCCATTTCTCCAAGCAATAAGATTGTAGGCAGTGGTAAAATATTTATTGAGAAGGGTGCAAGTGTAGAATATAGTTATCTCAATGCATCAGACGGCCCCATCTATATTGGTAAAAACGCTGAGGTGATGGAAGGGGCGATGATCAGGGGACCCTTTGCCATGGGAGAGGGAGCTTCTATAAAAATGGGAACAAGGGTTTATGGAGGAACTTCGTTAGGTCCTTATTGTATTGTTTCTGGCGAAATAAAAAATTCGGTCTTGTTTGGTTACTCTAATAAAGCTCATGACGGTTACCTCGGTGATTCCGTTATTGGCGAATGGTGCAATATAGGGGCCGGTACTACCAATTCTAATCTGAAAAATAATGCGGGTATTGTAAAGGTTTGGACACCCAAAGGTCAGTTAAGTGCCGGTAACAAATGTGGTGTCATGATGGGGGACTACTCACGAACGGCGATTAACACAGCTATCAACACCGGAACCGTAATCGGCGTTTGTTGCAATGTGTTTGGCAACGGGCTCACACCAAAACATATTCCCAATTTTTCATGGGGAAGCGATGGTATAGACCGGTATGGATTCGATAAGGCTCTCGAGGATATCACCGGATGGAAGAAGTTAAAAAAACATTCGATCACAGATAACGAAAAAAGTATTTTAAAATATATCTTTAAACATTTTTAAAGTTTAACCCCAAATTCCTAATCAAAAAATATGAGAAAGCAGATCGCCGCAGCCAACTGGAAGATGAATCTTACTTTTCAACAGGGAGAAAATTTACTGAATGAAATACTTAAGCAAAATATCGTATTAGCTGCTCATCAGCAGGCAATATTTGCAGTTCCCTATCCTTATCTTCTTATGGCAAGAAGTGAAGTAGATGATGCTAAAAATTATTATGTAGCCGCACAAAATTGTTACAATAAAAAGTCGGGAGCATATACCGGGGAAGTGTCCGTCGAAATGATCCATTCTATCGGCGTTCCCTATTGTGTACTGGGGCATAGCGAAAGACGGGAGTATTTTAATGAAAGTAATACCATGCTTGCAGAGAAATTGAATCTTTGTTTGGAAAATTTTGTTACGCCGATTTTCTGTTGCGGGGAGCCTTTGTCAATCCGTGAAGCTGGTACACAAAATGAATTTGTTGCAACCCAACTGAAGGAATCGCTTTTTCATTTATCAGCCGATAAAATAAAAGATATTGTGATTGCCTACGAACCAATCTGGGCGATAGGAACAGGAAAAACTGCATCAACCGAACAGGCACAGGAGATGCACGCCTATCTGCGTTCGGTATTTGCAGATCAGTATGGCAAAAATATCGCGGATCAAATTTCCATTTTATATGGCGGAAGCGTAAAAGCAAGCAATGCAAAAGAATTGTTTAGCTGCCCGGATGTTGATGGTGGCCTGGTGGGTGGAGCTTCATTGAAGGCGGATGAATTTGGGGAGATAATACTTAGTCTGAAATAGTAGCTTCCGGATGCAATGAAGAAAGTATGTTTTTTGGCTGACAGGCATGGCCTGTATGATGACAGGACTTATTGGAAGCAGGCCCTTTCTTTAAGGAACAATGGTTATGAAGTACATTATCTCGTTATAGGTGATGAAGACGGGCAGGGTATTACTCCGGAAGGTATTTTTTTTAAACTGATAAGCTCCAGGAGGTATTTTAAGAATAAATACATTAACTGGATTGTTAAAAAGATTTTGCCCCTGACGACCGAATACGATGCGGCTTTTATTTATTGCAGGGAAATAGAAGCGGATGCCTATCAGGTTGAAGATTTGCGGCTAAACCGCATTGTGCATAAGCTGAAAAACTTACCCCATAAACCAAAATTGATTTATGATGCACGGGAGCCCCATGATAATAATTTAAAAGATATTGAATTTGGCAATTCTTCGCTACCCGCATTCCTGATAAATCTCTATGCAAGGTATATTCAAAACTGGGAATATAAAAAGGTCCGGCTATATGATTATCTGTTCGCGGTAGATGACGGATTGTTTGAAAGGTTTCAGTTGCAAAAAACGGGGGTACCGCTGAAAGTGATATACAATTTTACCAATCTGGCAGATAAGCGGAAAGACTTGCCGGTTAAAGATAGGCAATATGGTGCAGCCTATGTGGGCGGATTGTCAAAAGTAAGGGGTGCCATGGTCATGCTACAAGCAGCCCGGATAGTTGCGAGCAGGCTGCCGGATTTTAAGCTCCTTTTGCTGGGACCAGTTTACGGAGATGGGCTGGCAGCAGAAATGAATGAATATATTGCATCAGCAGGACTTTCGGATAATATTATTTTGCATGAACCGGTTCCCTACCGTGATATATCGGTTTTTTACAACCAGGTTAAAATCGGGCTGAACCCGTTGTTGGATGTGAAAGCACATCGGGATATCATACAGATCAAGCTGTTTGAATATATGAACTTTGGAATACCGGTCATCGCCAGCAGGTTTGGCTACATGCAAAAGTATGTGGAAGAAAATGAAGCCGGGCTCACTGCTGAGGCAGGCAATGAGAGGGAACTGGCAGATGCGATTATCAGGCTTTTAACGGATGAGGCATTGTATGAAAAATGCTCCCGAAATGGGGTAAAGGCAGTAAATGAGCTATACAACTGGGGAATTATGGAAAAAGAATTCTTAGGGGTTTACCGCGGGTTGTTAGACAAAGAGAGTTCCTCTTAAAAAGCGTTAGTACGATTTATTCATGATGAACCTAATCGATATTTTTCTGAGATAGCAACGGGATATTTAATGGCAATAGTAAATTCAAAATTTTTTGGGTTTTGGAAGGTGGCCGCCAGGGCGTTCATAAACCTGCCCGGGTTGATCCGTATTTTTTATCAATTCTTCTTTAATGCGCCAAAAGAGGGGCTGCCCATTCCCCGCGGAGTTTTTGCCGGGATGGTAAATTACCTTGGAGGCATGCGTTTTCAGGAAGATCCATTTACCGTAATACCTCTTTTCTTGAATATAGATATCAGGGTGGCCAGAAAAAACCCTTCCGTTTCAGTGAGGGACAATGGTTTGATCATCATCTGTGTGGTAAGAAACGAGCTGGCTCGTGTCCGAAAATTCATTGCCTATTATAACGCTCTTGGAGTACATAAATTTGCTTTTTTGGACGATCAGTCCACCGACGGTACAAGAGAATACCTCTATAATCATCCGGATGTGGAACTGTTTGAAAGTAATTTTCGGTATACCAGCAACGCCCGGCTTGCGTGGATAAACAGGATGCTGGCTTACTATGGATTTAACAGGTGGTTCCTGGTGCTGGATGCAGATGAACTGTTGGTGTATGATAATCGTAAATTGCCTGATATCCCTTCGCTGACAGACCATCTTCAGCAAAGGGGCATTACTGCAGTATCGGGTATCGTAGTAGATGTATACCCCAAAGAAGCCTTGCCTCCACATCCAAACGAAGCGAAAGACCTTTATGAGGGCATGGATTATTTTGACAAAACAGGCTATGAATACGACAAAATGGGTAGGATCATTCTTGGTGGCATGCGCAGCCGCTGCCTAGGTGTAAAGCCCTGGCTGCATATTACAAGGCTGATTTATTATCAGAAAGGTATTTTCTTTGAAACACATGTGATTTTTCCCCGAAAAATCAATATACAGTGTGTTGAACGACTTGCATGGTTACATTATAAGTTTTTGCCACAGGATTTTGAAAATTACAGGGAAAGAGTGACAGCGGAAAATATACATGAGCGAATGGAGTATAAAGGATATATGGATAAATTTTCAGCGTCTTCTCCGGTATCATTTTTTGATCCGGAGGTTTCCAAAAAATATGAATCGCCGCAGTCGCTCATCGAATGTGGCTTGCTAAAACCTATTACAGAATGATACTAATGAATTCTATCTGGATTGGAAAAAGGTAGCAGAAATATTATTTTCAAGGATACTTTTTTCTACTTGGTAGGCGCTATGGTGCCGATCTTGATCGGGGCTGTAAGGTCGCCCATCTATACCAGGCATTTTTCCACGGAGGATTTCGGGATTTATTCCCTGGTATTTTTATTCTTTAGTTATGTGTCGATTATTTGTTACTCTTGGATCGTGACTTGCGGGTGGCGATATTATTACCAGTATAAACAGAACGGCAGGACGGGCGTATTATTCTCCAACCTGGTTTTTCTTTTCCTTTTATTTTCTATCCTGATATTAATTTTTTCAGCGGTTTGGCACATGTTAGCAGACCATCCGTTGCTCAAGAGGCTCATTTTTTTGTGCTTCCTGCAATTTTTTACTTCCGAAATAGTTAACCTTTTTTTGATCCCGCTTCGCCTGGAAGGAGGGGCCTTTAGGTATAACGTCATACAGATCATTCGCTCTGTTGCCAGTTTTGTTTTGTTATTGCTACTCACTTTTGTTTTTGACTATGGTATCGAATCCTTCCTGACCAGTATCATTTTCTTAAATATTGTTTTGATACTCGTTATCGTTATTCCGTACATTCTCAAAATGAAAATATCATTTAATCGGGTCAACAAAGAAGATTTAACCATTTTGTATAAATACGGACAAATCGGGCTGGTTGCGAATCTTTGCATGACGCTGTTAGTATCTTCTGACCGGTTTGTGATAGAACACTTCGACGGGTTGTCTAAAGTGGGGATTTATAACCAAAATTATAATATCGCACAGATAAGCATTGCAGCGTTGGTATACGTTTACTGGGCTGCTTTGGACGCGACTTTGCTGAAGTCGCTGGAATTTCAGATGGATAGCGAAGTAACCAAAAAACGCCTTTCCCAGACTTTTAATACATGGGCTTTGCTCTTTCTGCCGCTCACTGTTTATTTTATTTTATATGCCAGGGAAATAGGCGTTATCATGCTGGGCGAAGAATTTCGTATCGGGTACCCTATCATATTTATGGCTGCCATCGTCGAGTTCGTGAAGGGTTTTGGGCGGCTTCCGGAGTGGAAACTGAAATTCAGGAATAAGGTTCGGCTCATTTCCATTACATACATTTCTGCCGTGTTATGTAGTATTGGGTTAAACATGTTTTTTGTGCCTCTTTTCGGGTATCAATCTGCGGGGGTCACTGCAATAATCATAAGTTTTTCCGCGTCGATCATTTTTGGATATGCAGAAGACAGAAACTACAATATCAGGACTATGTTGAAAGACGGCCTGTTCAGAATCAGTATCATCATTTTGGCCACACAGGTAATGATTCACTGCATTACCAGCACACTGAAAATGCCCCTGTATTTTTATATATTGGAAGGAGGAGCGTTTGCCCTGTCTTATTTCGGGCTAATTATAAAGAATAAACGGTTTTCATTAAAATTTGCAGAAGTTAAAGAGTAAAATTCCGAATGTCTTTCAGGCTTTTTTTTTAAAAAAAAACGGGAGTATGCAGAACATAACTCCCGAATGATTAATTGTATGAATGCTCCTTTACGACAGGATCTTCAAATTCTTCATGTAAGCTGCATCTGCTTCCACAGCTTTTAATGGTGTTGTGCCGGCATATTTTTCCTGCTCAACGATAAAGTATTCCATTCCGGTTTCTTTTGCCGTTTTCAGGATAGCAGGGTAGTTAATGCTTCCTTCCCCTAACGTACAGGTATCGGCTGCTTCAGTAGCTCCTTTAGTTCTGTCTTTAACGTGGCAAAGTTTGAAACGGTTTTTATATTTTTTCAACCAGGTCTCAATGTCTTGCCCACCGGCTACTACCCAATACATGTCCAGTTCATAATCTACCAATGCAGGATCGGTATTAGTCATCATTACATCCTGGCCCATTTGACCATCTAATAGTTCAAACGAGTAGGCATGATTGTGATAGGCAAACTTTATCCCGTTCTTTTTGCATATTTCGCCCCGTTGATTAAAAGTGTCAGCGATTTTTTTGAAATCATCGATTTTCTTTTGCGGACCAATCCATGGGCAGATCAAATATTTCATTCCGATGGCTGCAGCATCTGCTGCTTTCTTTTCGAAATTTTTGTTGATATCACAATGGCTGGACACAATCACCATGCCCAGGTCATCCATGTATTTTTTGAAATCCGTATTGCTCATGCCCCAAAACATTCCGTCTTTACCTTCAAAACTTTCAATCTGCTTATAACCGAATGAAGCTACTTGTTTTAAAACACCTTTGGGATCTTTTGGCAAGTCATCACGCAATGTATACAACTGCAAACCAAATGTAGTAAGTGCGGTACCAGCTTCTGTAGCTGAAGGACCTGCTGCTGCAGTTGAATCTTTTGATTCTGTTTCCTTTTCTTTATTTGAATCCAGCTTACAAGCCATAGGAGCTATCACAAGGCCCGCGGCGAGATTGCCCGTCAATCTCAAGAATGTTCGTCTTTTAAAATCCATTTTTCAATGTTTTAATTGATTGATAAAATAATTACTCAGCCCAGGCTTTATCACCTTTTTTGTAAGGGAAAGCTCCGTCATATTTGCCCGGAACAGGCACATGACGCAATGCTTGTGTAGCACCTGGTTTTGAAGTAAAGAATCCCAATAAGGTCAGTTGCTTCATCATGGTAAAATAATGAGAAGGGTCTTCTTTCTTTTTTGTTTCCTGGTATTGTTTTGCTTCTTTATCAAGAGCTGTCAACAAGCTGGTGCGCTGTTCAGGGGTAGCAGTCATGAAGCTGGTATTATTGGCCTTCTTGCAAGCATCATCCAGTTTCCTGATTCCTTCATGGAATATTTGTTGGTCATTTTTGGTATAACAATCATTTACCATCACTGTCATAAATGATCCTACAGCGGCTTCTTTTGCACCGGGGGATGATGTTTTCGGAATGATTGTTTCACCTACTTCATCAAGGAAGCTAATGTCCTGCTCATTAAAAGTAGCACCGCCAAGAGCCGGGGAGTTTTTACAGCCGGAAAGAAATAATTCACCACCGATCAATGCACTACCGGTTGCTAAAGCAATCATTTTTAAAAGTTCCCTGCGTTCCATATTTTAAGTTTAAAAAGTTTAAAATTCAAATGAAATCAACACTGTTTATCTTATTACGGTTATAAATTTCCTTTCTGTAATTCTTTCACCGCATGTTCTGCTGCTCTTGCCGTTAAAGCCATATAGGTTAGTGATGGATTTTGACAAGCAGAAGAAGTCATGCAGGCTCCATCTGTTACGAAAACGTTTTTACAATCCCAAACCTGGTTGTTACTGTTTAATACCGATGTTTTGGGATCATGACCCATCCGGGCGGTGCCCATTTCGTGTATGCCATGACCTACGGCATGACCGGAATCCCAGGTAGTGATATCTTTTACACCCGCCAATTCAAGCATGGCTTTTAATTCGAGCTTGATATCTTTCCGCATTTCCATTTCATTTTCTTTAAGCTCTGCATCCATTTCCAAAACAGGTAAGCCCCATTTGTCTTTCTTATTCTTATCCAATGAAATTTTATTCTCATGATAAGGAAGCATTTCGCCAAAACCGGTTGCACCGATCGTCCATGACCCCGGCTCTGTTAAAGCTTCTTTGAAATTAGCGCCTATATTTAGCTCAGCTACTTCCCGGCTCCAGCCTTGCCGGCTGGCTGAGCCCTGGTAACCGAATCCACGCAGGTAACTTCTTTTATCTCCTGCTAAATTCACAAAGCGGGGAATATAAAAACCGTTGGCTCTTCTGCCATATACGTACATATCTTCATAGCCTTCTACTTTACCTTGTGCACCGAGATTATAATGATGATCCATCACATTATGCCCCAGTTCACCGCTGCTGCTACCCAAGCCTTCCGGCCAGATATCTGTAGCGGAATTAAACAATACCCAGGTAGAATTTAAAGAAGAGGCACAGAGAAAAACAATTTTGCTGAAAAATTGATAGGTCTGGTTTGTCTCTGCATCTAATACTTCAACACCTTTTGCTTTTTTGGTGTCCTTATCGTAAATGACTTTTGTTACAATTGAAAAAGGTCTTACTGTAAGATTGTTTGTCTTTTGTGCAGCGGGAAGGGTAGAGGATTGTGTACTGAAATAACCACCAAAGGGACAACCTTCCCAGCAACGATTGCGAAACTGGCAAGCCGTTCTTCCCGGGATTGCCCGGGTAAGGTTAGCAACACGCCCAATAATCAAATGCCTGTTTCCTTTATACTGTTGTTTGATCCTGGCCGCTACATCTTTTTCTATCACATTCAAGGGCATGGGTGGTAAAAATTGTCCATCCGGTAGATGGGCAAGTCCTTCAAATGATCCGCTGATGCCAGCAAATTTTTCAACATGATCGTACCAGGGAGCAAGATCTTTATAACGAATGGGCCAATCGATCGCAATGCCATCTTTTGCATTGGCTTCAAAGTCAAGATCGCTCAGGCGATAACTTTGCCTGCCCCACAAAATGGAGCGGCCACCCATTTGATAACTACGCCACCAGGTAAAAGGTTTTTTTTCTGTATAAGGACAATCTTCTTCATTGGCCCAATAGTCCATCACAGCTTCCGATGCGGCCCAGCCACGATGCACCACCGGATATTTTTGTTTTTGCTCCTGTGTTGTTTTTCCCCGATGAGGTAAGTCCCAAACATTAGTAGCTGCCGACTTATAATCTTTTACATGTTCAAAATCACGACCTCTTTCGAGCATCAATACTCTGAGCCCTTTTTCACAAAGCTCTTTTGCAGCCCAGCCACCACTGATACCTGAACCAACTACGATAGCATCATAGGTATTTTGTTGCTCAGCCCTGTTATTGATATTGACTTTTGTAGTATCGGGCATTGGTTAGAGGTTACCCTTTTTTAATTCATTCACTGCAAAATCTGCGGCCCTGGCTGTCATTGCCATATAAGTCAATGAAGGATTTATACAAGAAGCCGAGGTCATACAGGCGCCGTCAGTAACAAATACATTTTTGGCATCCCATACCTGGTTGTTGCCATTCAGCACCGATGTTTTTGGATCACGCCCCATTCGGGCAGTACCCATTTCATGAATACCCATTCCATAGATATAGCCCGAGTCACTTGTCTTTACATCTTTCACGCCGGCTGCTTCCAGCATTTCTTTTGCATCCTCCATCATATCCTTGCGCATCTTTTGTTCGTTCTCCTTGATTTCCGCATCCATATTCAGCACCGGCAATCCCCATTTGTCTTTGGTATTCTTATCCAATGTGATCTTATTTTCATGATAGGGTAAAATTTCACCAAAGCCCGTAATGCCGATGGTCCAGTTGCCTGGTTCGGTCAATGCTTCTTTGAAATCAGCACCGATTGCCAGCTCAGCTACCTGGCGTTTCCAACCCTGTCGACTTGCTCCACCCTGGTAACCAAATCCCCGAACATAATCTCTTTTATCATCGTAAATGTTCCGGTAGCGGGGAATATAAATAGCCCCTGGTCTTCTGCCGTATTCATATTTATCATCATAACCTTCCATGCGGCCTGATGCACCGCAACGAAAATGGTGATCCATTACGTTGTGACCTAACTCGCCGCTGCTGCTGCCCAAACCATCAGGCCAGATATCAGTGGCTGAGTTCATGAGCACCCAGGTTGAATTAAATGCAGAAGCATTCAGGAAAATTATTTTTGCTTTGTATTCGTATGTTTTATTTGTTTCCGCATCCAGGACTTCCACACCGGTTGCTTTCTTAGTGTCTTTATCGTATAACACTTTTGTAACAATGGAAAACGGTCTTAATGTCAAATTACCGGTGGCCATGGCGGCAGGCAAGGTAGCAGATTGAGTACTGAAGTAAGCACCAAAGGGACAGCCACGCCAGCAACGATTACGGTATTGGCAATTTGTTCTTCCCTGCTCGGGTTTGGATTCGGTAATATTGGCGGTCCGTGCATTGATCATATGACGGGTGCCTTTAAAATGTTCTTTGATTCTTGCTGCCACATCTTTTTCCACCACATTCAAACCCATACCGGGCAAGTATTCACCATCGGGCAATACTTCTAAGCCTTCTCTTGTGCCCTGTATGCCTGCAAATTTTTCTGCATAGCTATACCAGGGAGCAATGTCTTCATAACGTATTGGCCAGTCGACACCATGGCCATCTTTTAAGTTGGCTTCAAAATCCCATTTATTAAAACGATAACTATGTCTTCCCCAGGTTAGCGAACGACCACCCACATGATAGCCCCTGAACCAGGTAAAAGGTTTTGTTTCCGTGAAAGGACATTCTTTGTCTTTTACCCAAAAATCAAGCACTGTCTCATTCAAAGGGTAATCCCTTTTCAGGTTGGGATAGTCTTCGATCATCTGCTGCGTCCTTTCACCCCGGTGAGGAAATTCCCAAATCTCTTTGTTCGCATTTACATAATCTTTTACATGCTCCACATTGCGGCCACGCTCCAGCATCAGCACTTTTAGACCCTTTTGGGTTAATTCTTTCGCTGCCCAGCCACCGCTGATACCGGAACCAACCACAATTGCATCATATACATTGTCTGCCATGATATAAGTTTAACCCCCATCCCCTGAAGGGGTGTTTTTAAATCGGTTTCAATTTTTAAATCTCAGGGGAAGAGATTTAATTTTTAATTTATTATTGCCCCAACTGTATTACTACTATC
Organism: Terrimonas pollutisoli; assembly: GCF_029360765.1. Taxonomy (GTDB): domain Bacteria; phylum Bacteroidota; class Bacteroidia; order Chitinophagales; family Chitinophagaceae; genus Terrimonas_B; species Terrimonas_B pollutisoli. The sequence continues at coordinate 457,600 of NZ_JARKNA010000003.1, forward strand.
AGCTTCGTTGCGTCGCACTCTTCAGGGCTCTGTTCACTGCCCAGCCTCACTTCCCCGAACTTCGTTCCTAACTTTCGGTTTCTCGGTTACCGCTCTAAAAGAAAGGAGGCGGTGCTGCAAATTTCTAATCACATTCATAACCACCACATCAACATTATAACCCTATTTACCACTTTCGGAAATATTAATTGTTATCGTTCTCTTTGAAAAGCAAGAGCTGTGTATTGGTGGTCCCGATGATAGGTCGGGATCGGAAGGGGGCCGGCTTCACACATCACACACCTTAACCGCATATTTCAATGCTGCCAGTTTATCTTCTGTTGTTTTACCGGTAGGAATAAATTCCTGGGCTACATATCCTTTGTGTCCGGTGTCAAGGATTGCTTTCATGATAGCGGGATAAAACAATTCCTGGGTTTCATTGATCTCATGCCGGCCCGGAACACCTGCGGTATGATAATGCCCGATATATTGGTGATTGTCCCGGATGGTTCGTATCACATCGCCTTCGTCAATTTGCATGTGATAGATGTCATACAAAAGTTTGAAATTGGGTGAACCCAATTGTTTACAGAGTTCTACTCCCCACGGCGTTTTATCACACATATAATCTTTGTGATCCACTTTGCTATTCAGCAACTCCATTTGGATTATCACATTGTGTTGTTCGGCCAGTGGTAAGATTTTTTTTAATCCTTCCACGCAATTCTTCAGGCCAGTGACGTCGTCCATACCATTGCGGTTGCCGCTAAAACAGATCAGGTTTTTGTATCCTGCTTTTGCCACCAGAGGAATTGCTTCCAGGTAATCTTTTATCAACTGATCATGAAATTTTGGATTGTTCCACCCTTCATTGAGGCTAACTTTTCCACCTATATAACACATGGAGCATTCAAGCCCGTGTTTTTGGAGCGTTGGCCAATCTTTCGGGCCAATCAGGTCAATGGCCTTTAGCCCCATTTTTTTTGCTTCTGCACAAAGTTCATCAAGCGGCATAAAGCCATAGGTCCATTGGCAAACTGAATGATTAATGTTGCCTTTTAATTTTTGTTCGTCCATAGTATCGGTGGCACATGCCTGGAATGGAGGAATGATCGCCGTCGCTAAAGTTCCGGCTGCCAGTTGTTTTAATAATTTACGTCGGGATGTTGTTTTGTTTGTCATTTTTTTGAGCCTTACAAGTTACAAATGAATTATGGTATCGCCAGAATCAGATTGTAATATTTGTCTTTTTTTCATCCTTGAATAAAACGGAGAATAATAAAAATACCACCGCAGCAATGATAGCGGGGATAAGCCAGATCATTTTATAATCAAATTCTTTATCCGAGATCTTGTATGAGTCGGTGATCATACCGGCTACTTCAAACCCAATCAACATGCCCACACCGTAGGTGGCCAGCGTAATGAGGCCCTGTGCAGCGCTTTTGTATTTTTCTCCGGCCTTTGAATTGGTATATATGTACCCGGAAACAAAAAAGAAATCATAACAAATACCGTGCAAGGCGATACCGATCAGCAACATAAAACTCAGATCGCCTGCATTGCCAAATGCAAATAAAACATAGCGAAGAGCCCAGGCCAGCATGCCTATTAAAATCGTTTTCTTGAAGCCAAATTTTTTAAAGAAGATAGGAAGCAGCAACAGGAATAATACTTCCGATATCTGTCCAATCGTCATTTTACCAGTTGGATTGGTCATACCAATGTTTGATAAAAAGGCATGGGTATTTTGATAATAAAACGCCAAGGGTATGCAAATGAGAATAGAAGAAATAAAGAAAACAGCGAAATTTTTGTCTTTCAGCAATTTTAGTGCATCCAGTCCAACAATTTCTTTTACACTCACTTTTTCGCCACTTTTTTTAGAAGGTGGTGTTTTGGGTAATGTGAAGCTAAATAATCCCAAAATAAGCGAGGCAACGGAAGCCATTAAAAAAGTATTTTTTAAAAATCCCTTAGCTGTGTTTTCTTCGGTATCCCAATGAAATAAGAAGCTGATCAACAAACCTGCCACGATCCAGCCAATTGTTCCCCATACCCGGATGCTGGAAAATTCTTTCTCGGGGTCTTTCATTTGATTAAATGAAACTGAATTTACCAGGGCAATAGTTGGCATGTAAAGAATCATATATGCCAGCACGTAAGGATAGAATACAGCGATGCTATCGGCACTATACATCTGGTACATCAGGATGGCGCCAACAATATGAAGGAAGCCTAATATTTTTTCAGCATTAATATACCTGTCTGCAATTAGGCCGATGATAAAGGGTGCGATAATGGCGCCCCATGATTGGGTAGAAAATACACTCGCTGTTTGGCCGCCAGTTGCGCTTAGGTTAACACTTAAAAATGTTCCGAGTGTAACAAACCAGCTTCCCCAAATGAAAAATTCAATAAACATCATCAGGGAGAGCTGGATACGAGTTGTTGATTTCATGTAATCAGAAAATAATTAAGAAATGAGTACCTAACTTTTTTAATGCGATCAGGCTACCGCTGGTTTAAGTTTGCTCTTTCTTACGAAATAAATAATTGTGAAAATGACTAACAGGATAGCTGGCATTATAGCCACCTTCATGAAAGTCTCCGATCCTGCTATTGCTTCTGCTCTGGATGGATCAATTCCCTCAGCAATAGCTTTTGCTTTCGCCTCATCAAGCCATTTTCCCATAACAGGCAAAATCAAGGAAACAGAAAACATGCCGGCGCCTCCCATTAGTGAAAGACCAAGTGCGCCGGATTTGGGTACATATTCAGACACAAAACCGAGCATGGTGGGCCAGAAAAAACAAATTCCTATTGCAAAGACAGCGGCAGCACCAAATGCAGCATATCCGCTTGACTGGCTTAATAGCAATAAACCAATTCCTGCAAATAAAGCTGAAAAGATCAGCATTCCGTTTGGATTAAGACGATGAACAACAGGGCCTGCAAATGATCTTCCTAATGCCATAATTCCGAAAATGAAAACCAACACCAGGATTCCGGAAACACCTGACCCTTCAAGCAAAGCCAATATCCACGTAGTAGTACCCAATTCAGTAGCGGCAGTCAAAAACATGCAAGCCAGCATGATGAGAAATAGTGGGTTCAAACAAGCGGCGAACATTTCCTTTGTACTTACACCTGTTGTTACTCTTTCTGTTTGAGGAAATTTCAATTTGAAAAACAAAAAACCATAGATAGCAACTGCTATAAATAGTGGCACAAGAAGAATTCTCCAGTCAAGATTCAGTTGTGTAAGAACAACAAAAGCTAACAATCCGCCAATTACATTTCCTCCCGGGAACCAAACGTGGAAACGGTTCAACATAGTGGTTTTGTTATTTGGATACAGCGAAACGACAAGTGGATTGCAAGCTGCTTCTACCATTCCATTCCCAATACCAATACAAAGTGTACCAATAAACAGCATGGTGGCATCTTTAGCTATAATATAAATAATAGCTCCGGCAATATGACCTATAAATGCGAAGACTAACAATCGTTTCATACCAAGTACGTCACACAAAGGCCCCCCAATTACCATCGCCAGAGTAAATCCCCAGAAGGCGGGACTAAATATCCATCCTACTTGTTCTTTGGTGAGATTAAATTCAGCACCCCATACTCCCTCTAAAGATGCACGAAAAGCGAAAGTGAGTGAGGTAAAAATTAAAGCAATACAACTAGCCAGGAAAAGTTGATTTCTATTTACAGCTTGCATGTCGTTAGATTTGTAATTAAGATTGTTGTAAAAGCTAAATGTACTATTTTTAAAACCATATTTATTTTACGAGAGAAAAAAATAATTCTCTCTTCACTAACAAATGTTTGAAATGTTGCATAGAAAATTACGAATGGGAATGGTAGGTGGCGGACCCGGTGCTTTTATTGGCGGAGTACATCGCATTGCTGCTAATATGGATGGCGAAATTGAGTTGGTATGCGGTGCCTTTAGCAGCGATCCTGAAAAATCTAAACAGGCCGGTGTACAATTAAACCTTCCGCCACACCGCATTTACGGATCATATAAAGAAATGATACGAGCGGAAAACTCATTGCCTGCAGATGAGCGAATGGATTTTGTAAGTATCGTTACACCCAATCATGTTCATTTTGAACCAGCCAAACTGGCACTGGAAAATGGATATCATGTAGTGCTGGATAAGCCACTGGCATTTGATTTAAACGAGGGTAAAATTCTACAAGAAATAGCAAAAAAAAGTCAATTGTTTTTTTGCCTTACACATACCTATACAGGTTATCCAATGGTTAAAGAAGCAAGACAACAGGTATTAAGTGGTAAGTTTGGAAAAATTCGTAAAGTGTACGTAGAGTACCCACAGGGATGGCTGTCTGATTTTTTAGAAGAGGAGGGAAGCACTCACTCTTCACATAAACAGGCTACATGGAGAACGGACCCGGCTCAAAGCGGAATCGCCGGTGCCATGGGTGATATCGGTACCCATGCATTTAACTTAGCAGAATATGTTTCCGGTTTGAACGTAACAAAACTTTGCGCTGATATTAATATTGTAGTGGAGGGAAGAAAGTTGGATGATGATGGAAATGTTTTATTGAAATTTGACAATGGGGCCAGCGGCGTTTTATTTGCCACGCAAATCGCAGCCGGTGAAGAAAATAATTTGAAGATAAGAGTGTATGGTGAAAAAGGCGGTGTGCAGTGGCAACAGGAAGATGCCAATACATTATTAGTAAAATGGCTGGATAAACCAACGGAAGTGTATAGAACAGGTACTCCTTATTTAACCAGTTATGCAAAACACAACTGCCGTGTTCCTGCTGGCCATCCCGAAGCTTACCTGGAAGCATTTGCCAATCACTACAGAAATTTTGCATTATGTGTGAAAGCAAAAATGAGTGGTGGCGAACCACAACCTGAATGGCTTGACTTCCCCGGTGTCGACGAAGGTGTAAGAGGAATGGCTTTTGTAGAAAAGGTGATCGAAAGTGGGAAGAGTGAGAGTAAGTGGATAGCCCTCTAAGCCCCCTGTCCCCCTAAAGGGGGAACTTAGGTCGAAGAGTTCTTTTTTATTCGAAACAATATTTATTAACCAACTCATAATTGAATTTTCCTATCAATTCAACAAGGAATATTCAATCTACAGAGTCTAAAAGCCCCTTTAGGGGTTGGGGTATATTATGACTACAATTCAAGGACCCGGAATTTTCCTGGCACAGTTTCTCGACGATAAGCAGCCATTCAATAATCTTAGGTCAATTTGCTTATGGGCAGAAGGTTTAGGATTCAAAGCTGTTCAGATCCCCACATGGGATTCAAGGTGCATCGATTTACAAAAAGCAGCAGAAAGCAAAACGTATGCTGACGAAATAAAAGGCATCATCAATGAATGTGGATTGGAAATATCTGAATTGTCCACACACCTGCAGGGACAATTGGTAGCCGTGCATCCTGCCTATGACGACCTGTTTGATGCCTTTGCCCCGGATGCAGTAAAGAAAAATCCAAAAGCTAGAACAGAATGGGCTATCCAGCAATTAAAATATGGTGCAAAAGCTTCGCAAAACCTGGGATTAAAAGCTCATCCGACGTTTAGTGGTTCGTTATTGTGGCACACCTTTCATCCATGGCCGCAACGTCCCGCCGGATTAGTAGAGGAAGGGTTTAAAGAACTAGCTAACAGGTGGCTGCCTATTCTCAATTATTTCGATGAATGTGGTGTAGATGTTTGCTATGAAATACATCCCGGGGAAGATTTATTTGATGGCGTTACGTATGAAATGTTTTTGGAAAAAGTAAACAATCATGCCCGTGCATGTCTGCTTTACGATCCTTCGCATTTTGTATTGCAACAGCTAGATTATATCCAATACATCGATTTTTACCATGAAAGAATAAAAGCTTTTCATGTAAAAGATGCGGAATTCAATTCAACCGGTAAGCAGGGAACATTCGGTGGTTATCAAAGTTGGCTGAACCGGGCAGGACGTTATCGTTCTCCGGGTGATGGACAGGTTGATTTTAAGACTGTCTTCAGCAAACTGACCGAATATGATTACAAAGGTTGGGCAGTGATGGAATGGGAATGTTGTTTGAAACATCCGGAGGATGGTGCAAAGGAAGGAGCCGAGTTTATTCAAAAACATATTATCCGGGTTACAGAAAAAGCATTTGATGATTTTGCCGGTGTAAAAGCGGATGAAGCATTTAATCGTTCATTATTAGGATTGAGTTAATATTTTTGTGTCACTAAAAACAAACAACCATGAAATGAACCATAAGAATTTTCGAGTAAATTCACACCAACCGCGAAGAAAATTTTTATGGTGAATTCCATATGACCAAAAAACACTAAAAAATATACATATGAAAAGAATATTTGTTACTGTTATAACACTTGCAACCCTCGTAGCCTGTGGCGGTGGCAACACAGAAAAAAAAGATACTGCTACTGAATCAAAAGAAGAAAAAGCAGCGCCGGCTGAAACTCCCATTTCTGAAAATCCCGATTACCAGGCTGGTTTGGCATTGATCGCAAAAAGCGATTGTTTAACCTGTCATAAGGTGGATGAAAAGTTAACAGGTCCCGCTTACAGGGAAGTGGCTAATAAATATGCCAGTGAGGCTCCCGGCATCATTCCGAAATTGGCGGAAAAAATTATTAAAGGAGGTGTAGGAGTTTGGGGCCAGGTACCGATGACAGCACATCCCACCCTATCCCAGGCAGATGCGGAACAAATGGTTAAATACATTCTTTTATTAAAAAATTAATATCCCCTTCATGTTAAAACACATTCTGATTATTAGCTCATCAGCGCTGCTGTTTGCCTGCAATAATGCTTCATCCAAAAAGACTTCCCAAGCTTCTGACATGTCGCCCAATACACTTACGCAACAAGAAAAAAAAGAAGGCTGGGAACTGCTGTTTGACGGAACTACTACTAAAGGATGGCATAAATATGGAAACAACCCGATTGGCGCTGCGTGGGGTGTGGAAGATGGAACGCTTCATTTGAATGCATCAATAAAAGATGCAGGTGGAGATATTGTCACTGAGCAGGAGTTTGATAATTTTCATTTCAAGTATGATTGGAAGATCGACGTGAAAGGAAATAGCGGTGTTATTTTTTATGTGCATGAGGATGCCGCTAAATATAAGTGGCCCTGGTACACTGGTCCGGAAATGCAGGTATTGGATAACAATAGCCACCCCGATGCCAAAATCATTAAGCACAGGGCGGGTGATCTTTATGACCTTATTTCAAGTTCAAAAGAAACAGTGAAACCAGCTTTGGAATGGAACACGGCTGAAATCAAATGTGTAAATGGCAAGCTGGATTTATATCTCAACGGTGAAAACATCGTTTCAACTACCATGTGGGATGATAACTGGAAAAAAATGGTTGCCGGTAGTAAATTCAAGAGCCTTGCTGATTTTGGTACCTATAAAAAAGGAAAGATCGCTTTGCAGGATCACGGCGATAATGTGTGGTATAGAAATATTAAAGTCAGGAAGCTATAAGCGTTTTCAAAAAGAGAAATGGAAAAGGAGGGACTAATGGTTCCTCTTTTTTTATGCAAGAAAATAGAAGTATTTTTCTAATACTAAAACCAACTATTATGAACGCAGCGATTTTTTCCAACATTAACTGGCTGGCAGTATTAGTTGCCACTATTACTTATTTTATGTTAGGAGCAATCTGGTATTCCAAAGCCTTATTTGGCGCCAAATGGGCTTCACTGGTAGGGCTTGACATGAATGATCCGGATAAAGGAAAGGGCATGGCTCAAATGATGGTTGGAACATTTGTTCTTATCCTGCTCACAAGTATTGGTCTTGCTTTGCTGATCAACCGGATCGATTTGCATCTTCTTCCTTCAGGTCTTAAGCTGGGGTTAATAACAGGAATTTGTTTTGCAACTACTTCAGTTGCTATTTCATTTATCTATGAAAGCCGGCCTGCCGCATTATACTTTATAGACTGCGGCTATCACCTGGCGGGTCATATACTAGCAGCTATTATACTGGTGCTTTGGCGGTAATTATAATAAAAGATGACAGTTGACAGGTGGAAAGAAATGGATCTTTAACAACCGGTCGACTGTCATCCGTTAACTATAAAAATCTTAATCTTCTACTTTGGTGATCTTTAACACGTTTGTAGGCAGGTGCAGGTGAACGGGAGTACTACCGGTACTTACAATGATATCACCCGTTTTTAAAAACCCACGTTCTTTTAAAATGACTATCTGGTCATGAAAGATATCATCGAGACTTTCTTCCTCGTCGTAGTAGAATGCCCTGACACCCCAACTCAAACTTAATTGATTCACCAGTGAACGCTTTTTGGTAAATACATATAAAGGAGATTTCGGACGATAGCTGCTCAACATCCAACCGGTATAGCCACTTTGCGTCATTCCGATCAGGGCATTGGCTGAAATATCGCTGGCGATCTTACAGGCATTGTAACAAATTGCATCGCTAAGAAAAGAAGGGGAGTGGGCCATAGGTGTTAGGTCCTGTTCACGGTCATAACGATACTCTGTCCGTTCAACTTCCATGATGATCTTGCGCATGGTTTCCACTACCAGTGACGGGTGCTGTCCCGTTGCTGTTTCTCCGCTTAACATCACTGCATCAGCACCTTCCAGTACAGCGTTGGCAACGTCGGTAATTTCACTACGGTTTGGTTTCACCCGGTCGATCATACTTTCCATCATTTGCGTAGCAACGATCACTGGTTTACCACGGTGAATACATTTGCGGATGATATCCCGTTGCGCCATCGGGACTTTTTCAACCGGCAGCTCTACTCCCAGGTCACCACGTGCCACCATCACACCATCCGATTCAAGTATAATATTGCGCAGGTCTGTAAGAGCGGAGGGCATTTCAATTTTCGCCATCACCTTGATAGAGCTTTTCTTGTCCGACACCATCTTTTTCAGATTAATGATATCTTCTGCTTTACGAACAAAAGACAGAGCTATCCAATCCAGTTCATTTTCAACGATGAACTCAAAGTCTTCCATGTCTTTTTCCGTCATAGCCGGCAGTGAGATAGCTGTATCCGGAAGATTCACGCCTTTTTTGGGAAGTAACATGCCGCCATAGGTCACTCTCACTTTTACATCACCGGATGTTGTAACCTCAACTACTATTACTTCCAGTTTACCATCATCAATCATTATTTTTTCTCCCACTTTCACGTCATTGTGCAGGTTGGGATAAGAAATATAAATTTTCTCTTTAGTGCCCACCACTTTTTCCCTGGATGTAAAAGTGAGGATATCGCCGGGTTCTATTTTCAAGGCTCCGTTTTCAATATCACCCACCCGAAGTTTGGGACCTTGCAGGTCTCCCAAAATAGCGATATTATAAGGTTCGGTTTTGTTGATCTTACGGATATGATCGATAATCATTGCCTTGTTCTCATGTGTACCGTGAGAAAAGTTGAGCCGGAATACATTGACGCCTACTTTTACGAGCTCCAATAATTTTTCATAGGTATCACAGGCAGGTCCAACCGTTGCGACGATTTTGGTTTTATGATAAGTATGCAAAATGCCGGCATCCTTATCCATTTCTTTATGGAAATATTTTTGAGCTTTTTTAGTCATGTTGTGTAGTTAGTTATTTGAGTGGTTCCTGGGTTATGTTTTTCTTCTCTTAAGATGCAAGAATCTTAACGATCTTCATCCATTCCTGCCCGACCTTTTGTTTTTCTTTTACTGCTTTATCAAGTGGTGTGTAATGTATTTTATTATTAATTACACCAACCATTACATTCCTGCGGCCAACCAGCAAACTCTCCACTGCGTAGTAGCCCATATGGCTTGCTATAAGTCTGTCTTCGCAGGTAGGTGATCCGCCACGTTGAATATGACCGAGCACACAAATACGTACGTCAGCAGTCGGCAGTCTTTTTTTAATGATCTCGGCAAGACCACTGGCGCCACCAGCTTCGTCATATCCTTCGGCAACCACAATCAGGTTTACCAATTTTTTTCTCTTCTCTTTTTCAGTAAGCCCGGCAATGATTGTTTCAATATCTGTTTTTGTTTCCGGAATCAGGATGTTTTCAGCGCCGGTAGCGATACCGCTATGCAGGGCGATATAACCAGCATCACGCCCCATCACTTCTACTATAAAAAGACGGTCGTGTGCATCCATGGTATCCCGGATCTTATCGATAGCGCTAATGGCTGTATTGACGGCAGTATCGAAACCGATAGTAACATCAGTGCCTGCCATGTCTTTATCAATTGTACCGGGAAGACCTATACAGGGAATATCAAATTCGTTGCTGAAAATTTGAGCCCCGCGAAAGCTGCCATCACCCCCAATTATCACAAGGCCGTCAATGCCCCGCTTACTAAGGTTGGCATAAGCTTTTTTACGGCCCTCGTATTCCATAAATTCTTTACAACGTGCTGTTTTTAATATAGTACCGCCACGCTGAATTATATTGGCTACTGATCTTGACTCCATTCTAAAGATATCATCTTCGAGCATGCCCTGGTATCCACGCATAATACCGTAAACTTCAAGACCGTGATGAATACCCGTACGTACTACGGCCCGGATTGCAGCATTCATGCCCGGTGAATCGCCTCCTGATGTTAGAACCCCAATCTTTGTGACTTTTTTTGACATTAGATTTTGTAAATAGCTTTTTTATAAATAAATCTTGTTTTTAATACCAATCCGTTCAAAATGGTCCTTAAAAAACGCACCAAAAGTAAGGTTTTGTTCGCATTGTGTGTGGGTGCAACATATTCCTTAAAAAACTATACGAATAGGTGTTAGTCGGGTGGCTTACTATTTAATTTCAAAATGACCAGAAAAAGATCAGGGAATTGATTTTTTGAACAAAAATGTAATCTATGTCCTGAATAAATTGGTATTATTTTTTTTCAAATCCTTTGGTAATGATACAAAAGTCGTTGCATGTTCATTTCAATTATCTTTAAAAGATTAAAATATTGATCGATATGAAGAAGACTCTTTCATTATTGCTTATGGCTTTTGTCCTACAGGCGGAGGCTCAGTTAAGTTACCCGGTGACAAAAAAAGCTGATTCCACACAAAACTATCACGGCACAGTGGTGCAGGACCCTTATCGTTGGCTGGAGGATGACTGGAGCACAGAAACCAAGGATTGGGTGACAGCCCAAAACAAAGTGACATTCGACTACCTCGGACAAATTTCCTATCGGACCGAATGGCTAAAGCGCTTGGAGGAGATCAATAACTACCCAAAGTACTCATCACCTTTTCGAAATAATGAATATTTCTACTTTTATAAGAATGAGGGGTTGCAAAATCAAAGTGTCTTATACCGGCAAAAGGGATTAGCAGGTAAGCCTGCGATTGTTTTGGATCCTAATAAATTTTCAGCAGATGGTACCACCAGCCTGGCGGCATTTTCATTATCCAAAAATGGAAAATATGCTGTTGTAGGTAAATCTGCAGGGGGCAGCGACTGGCGCACTTTTTATGTAATGGATATGACAACCGGGAAATACCTGGCCGATTCACTGGCGTGGGTAAAAGTGTCTGGTGTAAGCTGGCAGGGGGATGGATTTTATTATAGCCGCTACCCCACACCCGACAAAGGCAAAGAGCTATCTACCAAAAATGAAAACCACCAGGTGTATTTTCATAAAGTTGGCACTCCGCAGCAACAGGATATGCTGGTATTCGAAGACAAAGTGAACCCGCAACGTTTTCACTTTGTATTTACCAGCGAAGATGAGCGATTTGTTTTTTTAAGTATCAGTGACAGGGGCAAGGCAAAAGATGGCAACGGGCTTTGGTATTTTGATAATAAAAGCGGAGATAGGGTTTTTAAGCCTATTATTAAAGAAGCCGGTGATTATACGCACAATTTTGTGGAAGAGGTGAATGGTAAATTTTTAGTGCTGACCAATGATGGTGCAAAAAATCAAAGGATCGTTTTAATTGATCCACTGCACCCCGAACCCGCTAACTGGAAGACAGTCGTTCCGGAGAAAGAAGAAAACATTTCATCGGTGAGCACAGCTGGCAATAAAATGTTTATTACCTATTTGAAGGATGTTACCAGCAGGGTATATGTTTATAATCTCGGGGGAAAATTGGAACAAGAAGTGAAATTGCCCGCCCTTGGATCGGCCGGTGGCTTTGGCGGCGAAAGAGATGATCAATTTGTTTTTTACACTTTTACTTCTATTACGTTTCCGCCCACTATTTATAAATATGATATAGCAACTGGAAAAAGCACGGTTTTCAGAAGGCCGGAAGTGAAATTTAATCCCGAAGATTATACCATGGAGCAGGTGTTTTATCCCAGCAAGGATGGAACAAAGATTCCTATGTTCATCGTTTATAAAAAAGGCACGCAAAAAAATGGAAAGAATCCTACCTTATTATATGCCTATGGCGGTTTCAACATCAGCATGAATCCTTCTTTCTCACCAACAAGGATTGCATGGCTGGAGCAAGGCGGTATTTATTGCATTGCTAACCTCCGCGGCGGTAGTGAGTACGGTGAAAAATGGCACCAGGCCGGCATGCGCCTTAACAAACAAAATGTATTTGACGATTTTATTGCAGCCGGCGAATATCTTGTCGATAAAAAGTATACCTCGAAAGATTATTTGGCTATACAGGGTGGGTCCAATGGAGGGTTGCTGATTGGTACGGTGATCAACCAGCGTCCTGATCTTTTTAAAGTTGCCATTCCGCAGGTAGGTGTTATGGATATGTTACGATTTCACAAATTTACCATCGGTTGGAACTGGATTGCAGAATTTGGAAGCAGCGATAATAGCGAAGACTTTAAAAACCTGTATGCTTATTCACCCATACACAATATAAAACCAGGATTGAACTACCCCGCAACTCTTATCACCACGGCTGATCATGATGACAGGGTTGTTCCTGCGCATTCATTTAAATATGCCGCTACTCTACAGGAGCACTACAAAGGAGATAATCCTGCATTGATTAGAATTGATGTAAACTCAGGTCATGGTGCCAGCAACCTGAAAAAAGCCTTGGAAACTACTGCTGACATTTATTCATTTATCTTTTACAATATGAAGCTGACTCCAAAGTTTTCAGGATTAAATTATCAAAAGAAGCAGAAGAAAGCATTTTGATATAAGTTGACAGGATGCAATGAAGATTCGTGGGGATTATCAGAATAAGGTAGTAAGGTTAGCACAATATGGATATTTACATATCTATTAAGTTTTTTCTTTTTTAAGAATTCGAAGCATTAACCTTAGTAGAAAATGGTTAACGGATGTTTAACCTTATTAACAATCAATGGGCATAACGATCAACCAACATAGCAGTTGAATAAATTAAGCTTCGGTCATTCGAAGCTTTTATTTTTGAGTTATGAATATATTAATAACCGGGGCAAACGGATTTTTAGGATACTACCTGGTGCAGCAATTGCTCGACCAGGGATATAATGTAATTGCCAGCGGTAAAGGAGAGTGCCGGCTGCCATTCACTACCAGGGGTAATTTTACTTATGTTCAAATGGATTTTACAGATCCTTATCGGGTACATGATGTGTTTGAAAAGTTTCATCCGGAGATGGTGGTACATGCAGGTGCCATGAGCAAGCCGGATGAATGTGAGTTGCAGCAGTGGCAGGCTTATCTCGTGAACGTAGAGGGAACGGTGACCTTGCTGATGAATGCGGCTGAATGGAAAAGTTTTTTCATTTTTATCTCAACCGACTTTGTTTTTGATGGGGAAAGGGGGATGTATACCGAAGAAGACAGTCCCGCACCAGTAAATTATTACGGAAAAACCAAGCAGGAAGCAGAGGAAGCAGTGAAGGAGTATGAATTTGACTGGGCAATAGTAAGAACGGTGTTGGTATACGGTAAGCCAGCGTTCGGTCGTTCCAATATTTTGACGATTGTAAAAGGGAAGCTCGAAAACGGAGAAACTTATAATGTGGTGGATGATCAAATCAGGACGCCAACTTATGTAGAAGACCTTGCCAGGGGAATTGTGCAGATCATTCAAAAAAAGGCAACAGGTATTTTTCATTTATCAGGCAAAGATATTCTGACGCCTTACCAGATGGCCTGCGGGGTAGCTGGCCATCTGGGATTGGATAAAAATTTAATCAACCGGGTAACGGCGGCACATTTTACACAACCGGCAAAGCGGCCACCCAAAACAGGTTTTATCATTGATAAAGCGAAAACTCAATTAGGGTTTGATCCCATATCGTTTGATGAAGGTTTAAAGAAAACTTTTCCTGGATACTAATGGTTTTTTGCAAATGTTTTCTCACCCGCTGCAATCATAACCGGTAGCTGGTTTTCTTTGGGTGGAATGGGGCAATTGTACTTCCCGCTGACATAAGCGCAGTAAGGATTGTAAGCCTTGTTGAAATCGATTATCACTTTGTTATTAATAATATCTGAAGTGCCCAGGTCTATATAACGTCCGGCCGCATAGGTTTCTTCTCCACTGGTAAGGTCGGTGAAGGGAAGAAACAGATGTTCTTTGTATTCGTCGGTATTCATCAGGTTTTGCGACTGGTAAATGTTCAGGCTAACAGCGGTACCATCAATAGTAAAATGTACAACACCGTATACCCGGAACGTTTTTTTAATGATACCCGATGTTTCCATCGAAAACCATTTGCTGTCGGGCTTTTTCTCGAATATGGCTGTTACTTTATATTTTTCAGTAATAGGGTAGAAACTTAAAAATTGCTTGTCTTCACCCGTCACCACTTCATGTTTCTTTACATAATCAGTCAAATATTTTTGCAGCGAATCCCTGTAGCTGTTCTGGGCGTGGCTGTTGAATGCGAGCAAAATAAAAATGCTATAACCTATAGTTTTCATATGTTCATTTTTATTGTTTTTTGGCCATATGGAACCTGACTGCCGTCAGGCAAGTTTCGCCAAAAGAACTTACAGCGGATGATAGACATTATCACGGCTCATTTCATGAGCCGAAAATACTGATTCGCTTTTTATCAAAGGCGGGACAGGTTTTTTACCCTGATGTGATTGGGAGCTTCGGAACTGGAAAGACAGGAAACCTCCGTGCTGATATACGTAAACCGGATCTTTGTACCTGTCGTCGCAAGAGATGATGGCAAGCTGATGAAAACTGCGTTGCTGCAATTAAAGGCAGTACCGCTCAGGACGGTAGCCCGTAAGAACGAATATTTTTGCGGGTCCGGGTTATCAATGGATACGAGCCACGAATCGGGGAAGCATCCGCCTTTTACTTCAATTCTTCCGGTTACGAAATCGTCATTGTTTTTTGTGCACGAAAGGCTTAAAAACAAAAGGGTGACAATAAAAAGTAAGGATTGCCGCATAGCTTTTTTTCCGCTGACAACACCGGTTTGATTTTCGTTGCACGTCTTTTACAGGAGTGGCAAATGAACTTCAGCCATCATGCAGCGGGCACTACCACCGCCATTTGTTTCTATGGTAGTAAGCGGTGAGTGAATGATCCTGTTATACCTGCTAAGTTCTTCTATTTGATCGTTTGTCAACGCATCAAAGGCTTGTGTCGACATGACAAGCAGCTTTTCACCCTTGTCATTTTCTACCTGCAACATATTACCGGCAAAATGATTGACCTGGTGAAGTGTAATGGCAATTATTTTCTTATGGCTGTTAATTATTGTATCTGCTACCATTCTTTGCTGTTCAGGATCGTAAATACTTTCGAGACAGATCACCACATATTGATCAGCTACGCACATCAACACATTGGTATGATAAATAGCCTGCCCGTTGCCGTCAGTTGCATTAAACACCACAGGTTTATATCCCATTTTTGTGCAAAAGTCAGCCAGCACTTTTTCGTTGGTTCGCGGAGAAAGGCAGGCATAAGCGATATGATTGTCCCTGTCCAGCACCATGCTTCCCGTACCTTCCAAAAAGATATTTTCGTTTTCGTAGTTGCTAAGATCAATTTTCTTAGCAATGGAAAATTTTTTAGTGATGGTGTCCAGTACATGTTCTTTTCTTTCAGCCCGCCTGTTGACTGCATACATCGGGTAAAGCAACAATGTTCCATCGTGATGAAATGAAACCCAGTTGTTCGGGAAGATAGAATCGGGGGTGTGAGGGACGAGAGTGTCTTCCACTACTGTTACTTCCACTCCATTTGTTCGTAATACATTGACAAAGTCACTGAATTCAGTCAATGCTTTTTGTTGTATATCCGCTTCATTGCTTTTTACCTGGAATGCATTGTTGACGGCTGTTTCGGCATTGTAGCCAAAATTCACCGGCTGTATCATTAGTAAGTGGGATGTCGTTTGCATAAAAAAAGTTTGAAGTCAGTGAAATTGAAGTCGGAAGTCAGAGGTCGGAAGCCGGAGATCAGAAGTCAGAGCCTGGAGGCTGGAGTTTTCTTTCTGACTTCAGACCTCAGACATCTGTCCTCAGACATCATCTCTCAAAAGCGGCATACTCATACAATGAAAACCTCCCCTTGCTCTTGACAATTCGGCGGACGGCATAGTGATCAGCGTATTTTCAATTTCCTTCACTTCTATCTCGCCATTTTCAAGCTTATTGACCAGTTCGTGTGCATGAATAATGCTGAATCCTGCTTGCTTAAAGGCTTCCATCGTTTTGTCGTTCCTGTCGTACCCTAAGACAACACCTTCTTTCAATGCCAGCAAGTTGCAGGAGTCGGTCCATTGCTCTCTTGCATCAAAGGGAAATTCGTTATTGCCCGAGTAAATGAACTTTACTTTTTCATCACAGCCAAGGTCGTTCTTACTTATATCGATCAATAGTTCTTCCAGGTTGTCAAAATATTCCGGTGTGGAAGGATCTTTTTTCCGGAACTGGATGATACTTATTTTATCTTCTTTTTTGCTTCCCTCCAAAACTCTCTGTACCGGGTCGGCATCTTCCATCTTAATCGCTTTGCGGGAAAAAGCGCCAAGTAATACCCAAACGTTCCGTTTTACCTGTGTGAACACCGTATCAATATGCATGTAATCCCTTTTCTTAGGAATTTTTACAATGGTAATTTTTTTCACAATATTTTTTTCAAACAGAATTTTAATGCACTGGTGCGCCGCCTCCATCGTTGTTCTTTCACTGATGCCCACCAGCAGGTGATCTTTGGTGACGACCATTATGTCACCGCCTTCCAGCGTCACCTTTTTATCATCTCCATCCCTGGGCAATAAAAAATGATAAGAAGTATTGGGCAGTTCAATAATGTTGTTACGATAGTCGGCAAAGAGCGGATGCGAATAGAAAATATATTTTACCAGCAATGCTTCACGGGTTCTTGCTTTTTTCGCCGGCTTGTTTAGCAGAATATGATCATTGATAACGATACCAATATCTCGGGTAAAGATCAGGTTAGGAATAGGCGGAAAGAGCATTTCCTTATCGTTGGACGTGCCACTGATAAAGACTTTCGCTAATTCTTTTCCATCTAACCGGGCCAATTCATCCTGTAGTTCGTAAGAGCAATTCTCAATAGCACATACAGAAGCGACCAGTTTCAATTTGATTTCATGGTCTTCTAAAATTTCACCCAGCAACCATTGCAGTTCTACTACTTTGTCCGACTTAAAAAAATGGTTGTGATCTGGTTTATAAAAACTAAAATCATTTTCACTGTCGTCGATATGTTTTAAGCGACCCCTGATCTTTTCGGGATCAAGAAAGTAAAGTAATAGTTTAGTGTAATAGTCATATTCTTTACGGCGGATAGTTTCGAGATGGACAATATCTTCAAATAGCCAGTCCTGTGCTTTTGAAGGAACTACTTTTCCCAGGCCGCTGTCAGGACTGTGTACCAATAATCGTCGTAAAGTACCAATTTCAGAAGTGACATTGATCTTATTCTTCATTTTTGCCATAAAGTCAATCTTTTTAACCAAAAAATTTATGTAAGAAGCTCCTGCTTCTAAGGGTGCTTACGCAGATATATCAATCGGGGATATAAAAATTGGCCGGGATGAGACCGGCAAATCTGTTCATGCGGATATCAGTGTTTCGGCGCATAAAACCTGCAATCGTGCTGTAAAGGTAAGGAATAACGGCCCGAGGGCAAATGAAGGGGTGATGGTTGTTTGAGGTTTGAAGTTTAAAACCTCAAACCTCAAACCCGGAACCTCAAACTTCTATTGATTATTGATGCACGGCCAGCAAAGGAACTGAACTATTAAAGGCAAGTTTTTTAGTATGACTGCTGCTAAACAGGCTGTTCATAAATGTATGATTCTTGGGAACAACGATCAGCAGGTCGATATTTTTATCCCTTGAAAATTGTTCTACCGCCTCATAAAAATCATTCATACCGATAAAGTAAAATTCAGGATTGAATTCAGCGAACATTTTTTGCATCTTGGCCCTTTCGGTAAGATATTCTTCAGTCAGCGCCACATAATGCTCATTATCTACATTTACAATGTGCAGATTGGCATTAAATATTTCGAGAATGGTTTTAATTGCTAAAATAGGAGTTGCATCTACCTCTTTGAAATCAGAAGCCAGGCTTACATTATTGATGCCATTGAATTTAGCAGTCGGAGGAATGATCATCACCGGACAAATGCCCTCTTCCGCCATTTTCACCGTATTGCTGCCCATGAAAAATTGCCGCCACTCATCTTTTTCAGTAATGCCCATCACAATCATTTCAGCAGTTTTCTGGTAGGCCAGCCTGCTAAGGTTATCAATCAGGTCAGAACCTAGCTCTTTTATGATCTCAATATTGCTTACACCACTTCCTTCCATTTCTGCTTTAAGACTTTCAAGGTATTGTGTTGCTGTTGAAGCTTCCTCCTCATCTTTGAACATGTTGTAGAGGATCACACGGGTATTTGCTTTTTCACTTAACATTTTAGTGGCATAGCGAACCGCATTTAAAGAAGTTTCAGAAAAGTCTACCGGAATTATAATGTCTCTCATATAAAGGTGTTTGTTGGTTAGGGTCCTTCATAAAATTTTCAAGCCTTTATGAAGGTTTGGTTGGTTTTATTTAGTAAACAAAGAAACTGAAAATAAAGAAAGTCGTCAAAAATCAAAAATTTGTTTAGCCCATAACATAGTTTGGAAAAAAGGGAAGGTTAAGTTTGCATCTTAAATTGGAAGATAAAATGACCGATGCCGTGAAACAGGATTTAGATAAATGGTTTAGTTCAGACAACCAGTTTCATGCTTTATTCCCTGCCTCTGTTCATGAATTGGCCCGCAATCACTGGACGCCGTTGCGGATAGCGCAGAAGGCGGCTGATTTCCTGGCAGCGGAAGGTGGTGTGAAGATATTGGATATTGGGAGTGGCATTGGTAAGTTTTGCCTCGCTGCCGCTTATTACAAGCCCAATGCGTTTTACTATGGCATTGAGCAGCGGGATGATCTGGTGGATTATGCTGAGAAAGCCCGGCTCTTTTTGGGGATGACTAACGTATCTTTTGTCAAAGGCAATTTTATGGAGCTGGATTTTACTCACTATGACCACTTTTACTTCTATAATTCATTTTATGAAAATCTCATTCTTACGCATAAGATCGATGAAAACGTCAATTATTCCATAGAGTTATATAACCAATATAGCCGATACCTTTATCGGCAGTTATCCAAAAAACCATCCGGCACCAGGGTTGTCACTTTTCATGGTATGGATGATATTTTGCCGCCGGGTTACCTGGAAGGAGGAAGCGAGGTAAATAACTTGTTGAAATATTGGATAAAAGAATAAATCCGATAAAAAACCGGCTATGTTGAGCCGGTTTTTTATCATTTACTGTTCCTCTTTTTTACCGAATATTTTTTTCAGGAATCCTTTCTTTTTTTTTGGCTCATCGGTGGGGGAGCCGATGGGCTTGCTTTCACTCTTTTTTCTATCGCCGGAACTTTGATTGTTTAATGAATCTTTTTTAGTCGGACGGGGAGCATCATCTTCAACCACTGGTTTTGATTCCGGGCCAATATAATTGTAATCATCTGCTGTACCCACTCCCTGGTCAACACCCTCTGCTTCCGGATTGGGAGCTGTATCTACGGGCATGATATCGGCGCTGTTGATTTGATTATCATAATCAGCAGGCTGTACAAAATGTGCTTCCCTTTCTATTCCTAACGATTTATCTGCATATACTTTTTTAAAAAATACTTCCCAAATTGGTCTGGCCGCTGCACCGCCAAAGCCACCTGCACTCTCGTTCCTGATAAAACGATCATCACAACCCACCCAAACGCCACCTAACAGTTGAGGGGTATAGCCCATATACCAGGCATCTGCATTGTCATTGGTGGTACCTGTTTTGCCGGCCATTTCTGCAGCGCCTAACCTGTTTCTCAAGCCCGCAGCAGTACCCACATCAACGGTGCCCTGCATCATTCTTGCCATGCGGTAAGCGGTGATCTCGCTGATTGCTTCTTTGCGGTTTACGCTGTAATCAAAACGCTTGATTATATTCCCGTTCCTGTCTTCAATGCGGCTGATAAAAAATGGTTTGGTTGAAAACCCGCGGCCCGCAAAAATGGAATACCCCCATAGCATTTCAAATAATGAAAGATCACAGGCTCCAAGAGCGATAGATGGATAGGCTTCTACTTTAGTCGGGATATTGATACGTCCCAGGAAATCGGCAAATTGTTTGGCGCCCACCTGCTTCATGATGTAAGCCGTTGCACAGTTTTTTGACCAGGCCAATGCTGAAGCCATTGTCATAGTTCGTCCACTGCAGGTTTTGGTGGTAGCAGGTACTAACTGATTCTTACCGAAGCTTTGTTGCTGGTCTATCACTTCTGTTTCCGGCGTAAAACCTCTTTCTTCCATGGCCTGTGCATACAGCAGTGGTTTGATGGTAGACCCAACCTGGCGTTTTGTCTTCAGGTTAGCATGATCGTATTTATAAGTTTTGAAATTGATACCACCAACCCAGGCTCTTACTTCGCCGGTCAATGGGTCCATCACCATAAAAGCGGCTTGTACCATTTGCCGGTGGTATTTGATGGAATCATAAGGCGTCATCACCGTATCTTTTTCACGATGGCTGTTCCAGGCAAAAACTTTCATCGGCACTTTTTTGTAGAAAGTTGCTTTTATTTCTTTGTCGGTAAAGCCTTCATCCGCTAAATATCGCCAGCGATCACTTTTTTTCATTTCGGCCTGCAATACATTTTCATGGCCCTTCCATACGGAGCCGGTCTTTATCATTCGCTGTGCATTCAATGCTTTTTGAAGAACAGGCATTTGAGAGGCGGTTGCCTCTTCCGCATATTCCTGCATACGGGGATTGATGGTCGTGTAAATTTTCAACCCGTCTTTATAAATATCGTAGGGTTCTCCATTAGGTTTTTCCAATCCTTTCAATGCGGCACGGACTTCGTCTTTCAATACCTCACGGAAATAAGGCGCATAACCGGTATTCTCATCCAGTTTTTTATAACGGGTCATGTCGATCGGTAATGCTTTCAGTTTCGCCGCTTCAGCCGCATTGATCTTTCCATTTACTTCCATCTGACCAATTACCACGTTGCGGCGATCTAATGCCGCCTTTGGATTTCGTACGGGATTATAAATTGTATTTCCTTTCAGCATACCCACCAGCAATGCTGCTTCCTCTACTTTCAGGCGATCCGGCTCTTTCTGAAAAAAAGTGCGGGAGGCATTACGAATGCCATAGATATTATTACCAAACGGAACCGCATTCAGGTATAAAGTCAGAATCTCTTCCTTGGTAAAATTTCTTTCAAGCTTGACGGCAATGATCCATTCTTTTAATTTTTCAATTACCCGCCAGGCCCTGTTTTTACTTCCCTGTTCGAGCAATGCCTTGGCCAATTGTTGAGTAAGGGTACTGCCACCGCCCTGGCCGCCTAAAGTAAAAACGGCACGCAAGGTAGACTTGAAGTCAATACCGGCATGATTGTAAAAACGTTCGTCTTCGGTAGCGACCAGTGCATTGGTTACATTGGCAGAAATATCACGGAATTTTACATTGCTGCGGTTGCCTCGCTCTGTATAATATTTGCCCATCAGGGTGCCGTCATTGGCAATTACTTCAGAAGCTTGTTGTATGGATGGATTTTCTAATTCCTGCAACGAAGGCATGTTTCCAAACACGCCGAAATTGGCCAATGCGATCAGTAAAGCAAATGCCAATAAGCCAAAAAGAAAAATGCGCCAGAAAATGCGGACTGATTTTGTCATTTGAGATATTTTTTATGCTGTGGCTAGCCAAATTCAAGAGTGACGATAAACAAATAGGTTAGCAAAAAGCAAACCGAAATTAGTAAAAAGCTGTTAGTTCACAGCTTGATATGGAAGCGTTTTTATGAGCCCAATTAAAATCATATAAAAATTAACAGAAATGCAGCTATTTGGGCTTATCCATCGTTAGTGCTCCGTTTAATCTTCATATGAATAAAATGCATTGCTTGCTAAATACATTAACCCAATCGGAATATTGGTAATTAGATTAGAAATAATAGAGCTTTTCAAGCCTGGCAAAAATTTGTTGTTTCGTGTAGCTAAAATGTAGAAAGGCAACTCTATAATAATAGAACAAATAGTAAAAAAAATGACACCTAATGCAAAGAGTGATTTTTTTACAACTCCTGTTTTGAAGCCAAACCATTGATCATGAAAATAATAATCAATTGAGTGAGTTGTTAAATAAGCGCCTAAAAATAAAGATGTGTATTCTGCCAGAATTATTGGTAATAACGATATTGTTGCCTTTGAAATATTTTTTAAAATAAAATGATCGATACTAACAAAAACCAAGGTGACAAAGAGAATGTGAAAGAAAGCTAAAATTGTAACGTTCATTTTGGATTTATGTAGAATTGATTGCTGGTATCTAAAATTTTCCCGGAAGATTTTTATCCAAAAACTGTTTGTATTTCTCCAGGTCCTTACTGCTTTTTAGAATTTCGAGGTTCCGTTCAGTAATGATCGAAAAACTGTACTTACCACCTTTCAACCACGGAATAATTTCTGTTGAAGTTTTTGGTTTTGTCTGATCTACATAAGTGATGGCTTCAACGGCATTTTGAAAAGGACTGATCAGCAACAGGCGATTGTCGGCATCGATATCGATCAATTCAGCCTGCATTTGTTTGTTATAGTAGTTGTCCCGGTTGTGCCGTGCAAATGCATTCTTTGTTTCGTTGACAAATATGGGGTCGATTTTGTTTAAAATAATGATTACATAATGCGGGGCATTGGCTTCAAAACTATAGGCTGTTGGGTCGGAAGTTTGCTTGAAGAATTGTTTGTTGACACTATCAACAGCGGGTTTATTGACCACTAATGGTTGCTGCACCGGTTTGATAACAACCGTATCTTTTGTGGGTAGTTGAGTTACTGTTCGTGGAATAATTTTTATCGGTTGTCTTGCCATACTATCTTCTGCCGGCATTACGATCACCATATTACGCAGTTCTTCTTCGATCTGCTTGCGGCGTTTTAATACATTCAGCATTGTTTCGGCTTTGGCTGCCAATGGTGTACTGCTAAACGTTCGCAGAATATTATTCAGAACGATAGCAGCCGTGCTATCATCCCTTTGTTTGATGTGGTATACCGCTTCGATATACAGTAATTGAGGTGTCCAATAATTACTGCCGTGCGTACTGTCTGCACTTTTCTTCATCGCCAGGGCTTCGGCAAAATTTCCTTCGATAAAAAGATCATAGATATTTTCATATGTTTTTGTCGCTTCTGGTTGCGGGCCTTTTGTTATCGGGTTTTTCCCGGTGGTAATGATTGTAGTAAAGAGCTGACCGGGATATTTTTCACTCATCAATTTTTTTATTTCACCAGCCTTAGTTGTTTCCCCGTTTTTATTGTAACAGTAATAGAGGTTAAAGAGTAATTCAGACATTTTTTTGAATTGAGGAAAACGTTCCCGCAACTTTTCGAGTGTTTCAGTGCCGCCTGTACAATCTTCCAGTTCCTTAACGTATATAAGGCCTGACTCAAATAATGCGTTTTGAATGGAGTCATTGGAGAGTTCAACTTTTTCCGGTGTCAATGGAAGCCTTTCAAACAGAAGATCGTACGTAATTTCCTGCGGCTGATCTGCAGCAGCAGCCTGATTCACCAGCGTCGGTTGATGTCCTGCTCTTGGCCTGATGCCGGCATTTTGTGTGGCCATGCGCCGCCAGTTGTCAATATTTTGCCGGCGACCCCATCTGGACTCGAAATCGGCCAAACCTTTGTCCCGTGAATTCTTATTATAGAAATACCATTCTCCTTTTTTGTCATTGTCCACAAAAAGGGAAGGGGTGACCTCATCCTTGGCATTAAATTTTTTGAGCACAACACCTTCATCTTTCAGGCCCTGTTCCTTACGTAGTTTGCGGACTAATTTCTTTATAAAATCTTTTCTTTCATCATCTGGCAAGGCAGCTATTCGCTGCAGGCTATCCTGTCTTGTCACGATTTCAATACTATTAGCAAGTCTTGCCAATAGTTCTTTCCTTTCAGTGATGGCCTGGGGGTCTTTTATTGTTGGATCACCCAGTTGCAGGCTGTCATAAAAATTGTACGATTGGCGATATTGTCGTTTGATAAACGAAAGGTCGGCCAGTTGTAAAAAAGCCCTGTTGCGCTGGGAAGGATTGTTGGTATTGTATTTCGTGCTTTTTAAAAGCAATGGCAAGGCTCCGTCAATATTGTTTCGCTCCAGTTCCATTTGAGCCGCCATATAGTAAATGATGTCACGATAGTCCAGGTATTTATCACGTTTTGCCATTTTCAATAGAGCGGCAATGTTTTTATCTATATAATCTTCGCTGCTATCTTTATTCACTCTTACCATGGCTAACCGGGCATATACATCCATGATCGGGTCCGTGGTGTGATTTACTGATTCATTGTACCATTTTTCTGCCTCTGTTCTTTTGCCCGTGAGTTCATAAAGTTGCCCGATTAAAAATTCCCATCTTGCTTTTTCACTTTTGCGGGTCGCATTGCTCAAAGCGTTTTCAAGATGTACGACAGCACTGTCCCAATTTTTTTGTTTATAAAAATAATAGGCCTGTACTTCCTCCAGGTCATTGTGTAAACGGGCGGGAAATTGAGGATCATTTTTCAATGCCTGTATCAGGCTGGAGGCGTCAGCAAACTGATCCTGCGCCAAATGATTCCTGATTTGCCAGATAAAAGCATCATTCCGGCTGGGCGGCTCGGAAAACATGCGTTTGCTAAGCGTATTTTTTTCTTTTGTAGAAATAGCGATAGCACTGTTACCGTCACGGGCACTGCCGATCGTTTTATAATAACCGTCTTTTTCCTTTTCGGCAAATGCATAATTGATGAACTGGAACATCAGGTGAGCCGAATCAAACTGTTGTTTCAGGTAGTACGACGCACCCCACAGCAGGTAAAGATTATCAGCCCAGTCGTTCCGGAGATCATGCAATACAATACCGGTTTGGGCTTTATAAGAAATTGAATCCAGCTGAATGCTGTCGGCAGCCGTTTCATCAAGAGTATAATTGTAAAAAGGGATTAGTTCCGCATAATCATCCTTAAAATTTGATTTGGCCCTGTCAAGTACTTCGTTCAGCTTATTATTCGCATTGAAGAAATAATTGTAATGCGTAATGGTATTTTGAATGAATCGTTTAGGGGTGGTAAATTTCTTTTGATCTGATTTTTCTGATCGCAACACCCTGTTCTCAAACTCCTTTGGTTTTTTTACGTCGAGTGCTATACCTAACTGACCAAAAGCAGGCACCGCCAGTTGGCTCAATAAAAAGGATAATAATACCGGGATAATATATCGGGTCAGTGACATGCTCAAGCTAGACTCTTATTAACTGAATTTCAAACATTTTAGTATAGGACTGCCGATCTTTTTTTGTACAATTTGCCCAGATGAAATCCTGTTTCTCTGCAAGACAAAAAATGAATGCCAGGAGGACGAAAATAGAGGAATTTTTTTTAGCCTGCCGATTAACCGCAAAAAAGCAAAAAGGCTTCGATCAAGTTCGCCATAGGCTGTACTGTTAGCTGATAGCCAGGCTTTAGCTGAGCAAAAATTTGGCTTCGCTGAAATAAAGATGCCCGAAGGTTTTTATACCTCATTTCATACCTTAGCCGCCATAAAATAAATACATGGCAAAACTGGATGCAGGTGACACGCTAAAACGGTTGCGAAATCGTTATCGGTTGGTAGTGATGAACGATGATACGTATGAAGAAGTAGTGACTTTTAAATTATCCCGGCTTAGCGTTTACATAGTTTTGAGCACAATTTTTGTTGTATTGGTTGGCCTGACAGTGGCTCTTATTGTTTTTACGCCGTTAAAATACTATATCCCCGGCTATGATGATTTGAGGGTGGGAAGGGAATACAGGCAAATGAAATACCGGGTAGATTCACTGGAAAAACAAATGGATCACCAGACCAGGTACATTGATAATATCAAGAGAGTATTGAACGGAGACGCTGCCGCCCTTGATACAACGATCTTAAAAGTACCTAAAGATGAATTGTCGGAAGATTAGCGAGTAAGAGGGGATATGAAATGAAGTGGAAATAGTATAGTTTTAATAATATCCAATATAGACTCAGGCAGGCTGAGTATTAAATCAAATATCTATGTTTAACTCAAAAAACAAAACTGACATGGCACTTGAAAAACCAACCAGCGGCAATGGCACCACCCTCATCGGTGCCGGAACAACTTTAAAAGGAGATATCAGTAGTAATAGTGATCTCCGCATCGATGGAACGGTCATCGGTAACATTCAAAGCACAGCCAAGGTCGTGATCGGTGCCAATGGTGTGGTAGAGGGTGATATTACCGGCAACCAGGCTGACATTATCGGCAAAGTAACCGGCAATATCAAAGCAAAAGATCTGTTGCAGTTAAGAGGTGATTCGATAGTGACAGGAAATCTTTATGCAGAGAAATTGCAGGTAGAGCCTTCAGCTAAATTCAATGGCCAATGCCATATGGGTTCCAACGGTATCAAGATGGTGGAATCAGGTAAAGTTGATGAAGAGGAAGCCGTTCTCCAATAATAGCACAAGAGACTTATTACGTTATGCAGGTTTAGGCGCCCAGATGTTGGTGTCTATTGGCATTGCTATATTTGTTGGCCTCAAAGCCGATCAGTGGTTGCACAGTTCGCCATTGCTGACCTGTGTATTACCTTTGCTCGTCCTTGGGGCTATTCTTTATCAAATAGCCAGGCAGACAGGAGGTAAAAAGTGAAAAGTGAAAGGAAAAAAAGGGAAAAGTAAATGTCATATCATTTTTATGTACTCACTACTTTCCATTTACTTTAATTAACCCAAGTTGCTAGTTATAGAGAAAAAGGGATGAGCATCAATAAAAGATAATTTTGAGTTACCACACACAAAACTCAATTATCGATGCTCAACGAGGATAAAATTATAAGGATTTACTGTATTGT
>NZ_JARKNA010000030.1 GCF_029360765.1 Terrimonas pollutisoli
TTGCCTCGTTGTTTGGCTTAAACAAAAAAATGTTGAGTTTATTAAATGGCTGGCAGTATTACATGAAATTTATATCCCGCCTCCAAAAAAATTGAGTGTTTGATGGCGACTTAATCAGCAGACCCTATTTAGTTAGTCGGAATGCTTATGATGGAAGTAAACAACTATATCACTACATCAAAAAATAAAAGCCATCCGCATCAGCGAATGGCTTTTCGGAAGATCACTAAAAAAAGTTTATCCTAACTCGGGATACAAAGGAAATTGTTGCATAAAGGCTTTTACTTCTGCTTTTGTATCCGAAATTGTTTTTTCATCATCCGCATTCATCAATACTTTATCAATCATGTTTACCACTGTTTCCATGTCGTTTTCCTTCAGTCCCCGTGTAGTAATAGCTGGAACACCAACACGGATTCCCGAGGTAACAAAAGGAGACTTGTCATCAAAAGGCACAGCATTTTTGTTTAGCGTAATATGTGCTTTGTCCAGCGTCTCCTGGGCTTTTTTACCAGTGAGCTTCTTGTTGCGCAGATCGATTAGCATCAGGTGGTTATCTGTACCGTTGCTGATAAGATCATAACCACGCTTTACCAAGGCTTTAGCCATTGCCTGTGCATTGGTAATAACCTGCTTTGCATAAGTGCCAAAGTCATCTGAAAGAATTTCACCAAAAGCGACTGCTTTGGCAGCGATAACATGTTCTAATGGTCCGCCCTGGGTGCCAGGGAAAACAGCGAGATCCAGCAATTGGCTCATCGTACGGGTATTGCCTTTTGGATCTTTGATGCCCCAGGGATTTTCAAAATCATGGCGCAACATGATGATACCACCTCTTGGGCCTCTTAAAGTTTTGTGTGTAGTGGAGGTTATAATATGGCAATGCTCGAACGGATCATTCAGCAATCCTTTTGCGATCAAACCTGCCGGGTGGGCGATGTCAGCCATGATCACAGCACCGATCTTATCGGCTACTTCACGAATACGTTTATAATCCCAGTCGCGGCTGTAAGCCGAAGCACCGCAGATGATCATTTTAGGTTTTTCTTTTAATGCGGTGGCTTCAAGCTGGTCATAATCTACCATGCCAGTTTCTTTTTTGACTCCATAGAAAAGCGCCTGGAAGTTTTTGCCGCTAAAATTTGCCGGGCTACCATGTGTTAAGTGGCCCCCCATACTTAGGTCCAGTCCTAATACCTTTTCACCGGGCTTTACGCAGGCGAGGAACACCGCTGCGTTGGCCTGGGCGCCACTGTGTGGCTGCACATTGGCCCAACTTGCGTTGAAGACTTTTTTCAGTCTTTCAATAGCCAGTGTCTCTATTTCATCAACCACTTCGCAACCTCCATAATATCTTTTTCCGGGATAGCCTTCTGCATATTTATTAGTAGGAACGGTTCCCATGGCTTGCATTACCTGCAGGGAAGTAAAGTTTTCAGAAGCAATTAATTCAATGCCGTTGCGTTGGCGTTGCAATTCCTGGCTGATAAGATCGAATACCTGGGTATCTTTTTGCATATAAATTGTTTCAAAAGTTTAATAGGTTTCAAAGGTTCCAAAAGTTGCAGAGGTTACGAAGCTGGATCCCGCTGAAGGAACCCTGTAAACTTCTTAGACCTTTAGCCCTTTGAACCTTGTTGAATAGCGATCCAAACGTTGAAGAGTGCGACGCAACGGAAGTTTATAGTAGTACAACAGCTGGTTACACAATTTCAGGTTGCAAAATTAAGCGTGTGATGTATTAAAAAGGGGTAGTATTGATAACTTTTTGATTGTCTCAAAAATCCTTACTTTCGTTGGCTTTGCCGCCAAAACCTTACAAACGTAAGGGGAAACGGCGACAAGGCAGGTATTTATCAACTAATTAATGAAGGCAATTATACCAGTAGCAGGTGCAGGAACCAAGCTGCGTCCTCATAGTTACACACAACCAAAGGCTCTTATTCCGCTTGCAGGAAAGACCGTGCTAAGCATCATCATCGATCAAATGCGGGATGCCGGAATCCAGGAATTTGTTTTTATTGTTGGCTATTTGGGTGATAAGATCAGGGATTATGTACAGGCAAAATATCCTGATCTGCAAGCTCACTACGTGCAGCAAATCGACAGGCAGGGGGTAGGGCATGCCATCAAGATCACCAAAGAGGTAGTGAACAATGATGAAGTGATAGTGGTACTGGGAGACACCATTTGCGAATATGACGTGTTGGATGTCGTAAACAGCCCTTGCTCGATGTTGGGCGTACGAAAAGTAGATGATCCACGGGAATTTGGTGTGGCCGAAATAAATGAAGATGGGTTCATTCATCACGTTGTTGAAAAGCCGCAGATCCCGAAGTCTAATATGGCATTGGTTGGGATTTATAAGATCAAAGAAAGCGATCAGCTTTTTCAGTGTCTTGAAAGCAATTACCTGCAGGGCTTGCGAACGCATGGCGAGTATAGCCTGACAGACGCTTTGGACTGCATGCTCCACATGGGAATAAAATTCAAGCCCTTTAAAGTCGAAAGTTGGTTTGACTGCGGTCGAAAGGAGACTCTCCTGGAGTCGAATGCGACACTGCTGAAAAAATTTGGCAAAAGGTCGGAAGTACCCCAGCATTTTGAAAACACGGTTATTATTCAGCCAGTGAGTATCGGGGAAGGCTGCGATATCAAAAATTCCATCATTGGTCCGAATGTCAGTATTGGCGAGAATACCAAAATAAATTACTCCATCGTACGGAATTCCATCATCGGAGCTTATTCTAATCTTTTCGATATCGTACTGGAGGCTTCTATCATTGGTAGCGATACCGGTCTGCGCGGAGAAACCAGGACGTTAAACATCGGCGACAATACAAATATTGATTTAGGATAGACAAGCGTTGCCGGTTACCAGTTGCTGGCTACCGGTGACCGGCAACAATATGCTTTATGACTAACGAATCCGGGCTAAAGACTCCTTTCAAAAATCGGGTTACGAAATTATTTCAGATCGACTATCCCATTATACAGGCTGGTATGATCTGGGCCAGTGGCTGGAAGCTGGCCAGTGCAGTGAGTAATGCAGGTGGTTTGGGAATGATAGGCAGCGGAAGTATGTATCCTGATGTCTTATTGGAACATATCAGGAAATGCAAAGAAGCGACAGATAGGCCATTTGCGGTAAATGTTCCTTTGCTTTACCCGGATATCGATAAACATATTAATACTGTAATACAGGAAGGAGTTAAAATCGTTTTTACCTCCGCCGGCAACCCAAAGACATGGACCGGGGTATTGAAGGAAAAAGGAATTACAGTGGTTCATGTGGTTAGTAGCAGCAAGTTTGCCTTAAAAGCAGAGGATGCAGGTTGTGATGCTGTTGTTGCCGAAGGTTTTGAAGCGGGTGGTCATAACGGACGGGAAGAAACCACTACCATGGTGCTGACTCCCGCTGTTGCCGATGCCGTAAAGATTCCTGTAATAGCAGCAGGTGGAATAGGGACGGGCAGGCAAATGCTGGCGGCAATGATAATGGGAGCGGAAGGAGTGCAGATGGGAACCCGTTTTGTAGCCAGCGAAGAGGCCTCGTCCCATAGTTCTTTTAAAAATGCTGTCATCAATTCCAGTGAGGGGGATACGGTTCTTACAATGAAGCAACTGACCCCTGTTCGCCTTATCCGAAATAAGTTTTACCAGCAAGTGCAGGCTGCCGAGCAAAGGGGAGCCACTATTGAAGAGCTAAAAGAACTGTTGGGCAGAGGAAGAGCCAAGAAAGGAATGTTTGAAGGTAATTTGGACGAAGGGGAGTTAGAGATAGGGCAGGTAAGCTCTTTGCTGGATCGTATTTTACCGGCTGGTGATATCGTAAAAAAAGTTTGGCTGGAATTTATGGAAGGTTTAAAAAATCCCATCTTATTACTTTAATTTTATAAAGTTGTTTCAGATCAATTCCTGTTACCATTAATAAAAGGTCGTATGAAACCAAAATTTTTAATGCTTGCTTTGGGACTTTTGGGATTCACCTTTGCTAAGGCAAATGCAGAACCCGACCCTTACTCTTCTACATGTACTAAAGGGGGAAAGAAAAATGATCTGGCGGGAGTTATCATTCATGGGGAGAGCAAGAAGCCTATTAAAGACGTAGTTGTAACGGCTTACCTTGTTTCCAAAAAAGAGAAAGCTGTATATACCGATGAAACGGGCAATTATGGTTTTGAAGAGCTAAAGCCAGGCACCTATAAATTTGTTTTTGAAAAATCAGGCTATAAAAGAGTCACTAAAGAAAAAGTAGTGGTAAAAACCGATGAAGCTTTTCAATTAAATATCGAAATGATCGAGAATAAAGATTTTGACCTTGTTCCTTCACCGTTACTCTTTGCTGATTTTTAGTTGTTTTTTGCCAGATAAGATATTAGCCGGTCGATGACCGGCTTTTTTATTGCCCCGAATCCGTTTAAGGTTATTCTTTTTATCCCCCGTCAGTGCAAAGTTTTCGGATTGAGGCAAGGCGTTGCAAACAATTGTAAATAATCTTCGTTGCTTGAATGTAAAAAGTAACCCCGGAAATCCGGGGCTACTTTTCATGGATGTTATGATAAGCATTTAATCTTAATCCATGTTTATATTGAAGTCATCCTTGTTTTTTTCAATATTAAATTTTGGATGTTTTTGCAGGAAGCTGCGGTATTTTTCATAGGTCCTGGCCGGGGCTTCTTTATCATTGATCATTAGCCGGCCGCCTTCGTGTTTAAGAGAATAGCCCTCTTTTTTGTTGATCATTCCATCACTATCCAATCCGTCGACAAAAGATTTGTACTCTTTCATTTCAGCTTTCGCTTTTTCAATTTCCACTTTTGCTTTTTTCAATTCTTTTTCTATTTCAGGCCCAAATTTTTCCATTTCCTTTTTGGCCTTTTCCATTTCTGCGTTCATTTCGGAGAAATCAATTTTTTTGACTTCATCCAACTCTGCTTTCATTTTATCCCAATCTATTTTTGCCATAGACTCTTTCACTTCTTTTTCGATTTTAGCAAAATCAACTTCTTTCATTGCTTTGTCTACCTGGGCTTTTATCTTTTCAACATCAACCTCCTTCATAGACCTCTCGATTTCGAGCTGCATTTTTTTAGCATCTAATTGCTTCAATGACTCCTGTACCTGCAACATTGCCTTATCCAGGTGTTCTTTGAGGTCAATTTCTTCCAGTTCAGCAATGGCCTCATCCAGGTCTCTTATTTTTTTATCTCTTTTTTGAGGAATGGTGTCGTGGTTAGTTTGTTTCTGATAAAACCCTTCCGGTTGTTGTTTCCGATCCCATGATATAAGTGTGAGGGTTGTTGCAATAATGACTACTGCTGCTAAAAGACGCAACATTCTAATTGATCCTGGTTTCATTGTTTAATTTTTTATTGGTAATGATAGTTTAACGAAAAGCTTCGTATCAAATATACGATTGATTTCGTATTAAGTTACACCACTTGTCAACTAAACAGAATTTTAACAAAAAAGACCTCAGCTCAGCCAAGGTCTTTATATACATTTTCGGGAAGTATAGTTAGCTTTTTTTAAATGCCCATTTGATCATTTCCTTCCAACTGGGTTTTTTTCCATACATCAATATACCGGTTCTGTAGATCTTTCCGCTAAGCCATACGGAAAATATAAAACCGGCAATAAGTAAGGTCATGGAAAGAGCTAGCTGCCACCAGGGAACGGTTCCGGGAACGCCAAACGGAATTCTGGCCATCATAATAATGGGAGAACTAAAAGGAATGATGCTACCCCAAACGGCAACGGGCCCGGTCGGATCATTAATTGCCACCGACATCATAGCAATGGAAAAGATGACCAGCAAGGTAATAGGAAAACTCAATGACTGTGCTTCACGCATATCTTCATTCACTGCACTTCCTATGGCTGCATATAAAGATGAATAGAAGAAGAAGCCGCCGAGAAAATAGAAAACGAATCCGAAAAGGATCATTGGAACATTTATACTTCCAAATGCTTTTTGAATACCGCCTACTACCATGCTCATGGATGACATGCTGCTGCCTGATGCAGAGGTAATATTATAAATGATGAAAATAAAAGCTACCCAAAGAAAAAACTGTGTCAATGCTACGAGACCAATGCCAATTATTTTACCCAGCATTAACTGAAATGGTTTTACCGATGAAACAATAACCTCGGCGATACGGTTTGTCTTTTCTTCCATGACACCCATCATTACTTGTGATCCATATACTAGCAAAATAAAGTAGATCAGGAAGCCTGCCACATAGCCAATTGTACTGGCAACCGACGAATTGGCTTTTTCATCATTCACATTTACCGATCTGACACTGACCGTACTGTTTTTGATAATCGCTTTTTTCTCCTCATCTATCCCCAGCTTTTCATTTTTGATTTCATTCCAGATATTGTTTAGTTTGTTTTCAACCCTACCTGACGCATCTTCACCCATTGTTCTGCTGGTGTGCAGTAACAGGTCTTTTATACCTGATTCCCAATTTTGTTGTTGTGGAATTACAACATAACCATCATAACCCCACTCAGAAAAATTCTTTTTCAGGCTATCCACATGGGTTGTCAAAACGGTTAGAATAGAGGAGCTGTCTTTTTGGTTTTCCCGTTCAATTCTTCCTTTATCAAAGTATCCTGAAGAATCGACAACTGCTACTTTTAATCTTGACTTTGATTTTGCTCCCAGGTAGCCCATTCCGAAGATCAACCCAAGGTATAAGATTGGAAATAAAATGGTACTGATAATGAATGTTTTTTTGCGTACCCTTGTCAGGTATTCCCGCTGTATGATGAGTAGTGTCTTGTTCATAGTGTGTAGTTAGTTTGTAAGATCCCTTTCTCTTAATCTTATGGCTTATGCTGATTTCTCAGACCATTACATTTTGAAACCGGCGTGCAGTGGGTGTTCCTTCTACCAATCGTATAAATATTTCATTCAGTGAAGGAAGAATTTCATTAAAGGATTCAATATTCAACCCTTTATGAATGAAATATTGTAAAACATCATTATTAGTATAACCAGGGTCAAGCTTCATGACCAATTCGTGATCGCTTTTTTCTTTTACTTCAAAAAGATGAATGGCGAGATGCTCCGCTAACACCTTGTTGGTAAAACTGATTTTAAAGAGGTTTTCTTTAAAGTCGTGTTTTATCTTTTTTACTGTACCGTCTAATATCTTTTCGCCTTTATTTACTAATACGATATGATCGCATATTTCTTCAACCTGCTCCATGCGATGTGTGCTGAAAATAACGGTGGCTCCTTTCTTGGCCAGGTTATATATCTCATCCTTTATTAAATTGGCATTGACGGGGTCGAGACCGCTAAATGGTTCATCAAGAATGATCAATTTAGGTTCATGCAAAACAGTAGTAACGAACTGTAATTTTTGGCTCATTCCTTTTGAGAGATCCTCTACCTTTTTGTTCCACCATGTCTCCATATCCAGTTTGGTAAACCAGTTTTTGATTTTAGCATGGGCTTCACTTTTACTAAGACCTTTGAGTTGGGCGAGGTACATGGCTTGCTCCCCGATCTTCATTTTTTTGTATAAGCCACGTTCTTCAGGCATGTAACCAATATGGGCAATGTCATTAATGGGATCAAATTTTTTGCCGTCGAAAGTAATCTCGCCTTCATCAGGGTAAAAAATGCCTGTTATCATCCGAATCAGGGTTGTCTTTCCTGCACCGTTAGGTCCCAGCAGGCCGAATATTTGTCCTCTTTCGATGGTAAAGCTGATGTCATCAACAGCTTTTTGCGTGGCAAAATATTTTCTTAGGTGGTTTAATTCCAGTATGGGCATGATTGTTAAAATTGTCTGGCAAAAATAACCGTTACTCTATATAAGCAATAAAATTTTGATAAATGGCATCCCGGAGCTCTTAAACTATCTAAACCAGGGCGCCAATTGCGTTAAAGTGAAGCAAGGATATGCATGACAACTCTTTCTCCATCCATAGCTGCGCTCATAATCCCCCCTGCGTAACCAGCTCCTTCCGCACAAGGGTATAGATTTTTCACTTGTGGATGTTGTAACGAAGTTTCATTGCGTGGAATGCGGACAGGAGAGGATGTCCTGGATTCTGTTGCTACTATTACTGCTTCATTGGTATAGTAGCCCCTCATCTTTTTTCCAAACTCTTTAAAGGCTTGCTGCAAACTGGTATATATAAATGAGGGGAGTACATTTTTTAAATCGGATGAATGGAGGCCGGGTAGATAAGAGCAGTCAGGTAAAGAAGCTGATATTTTTCTTTCGGCGAAATCAACCATCCGTTGAGCAGGTGCAACAAACTTTCCACCACCTGCTTGAAAAGCCTTTCGCTCTACATACTGCTGAAAATACATCATGCCGAGATCCGAGGTTAACAGTTTTGCTGGTTGGTTGGTGATCTCTTCAAAATCTTGGTATTTCTTATAATCCTTTAAATCGTGATTCTGCACTGTTACCACAATTCCGCTATTGGCGTAGGGGTTGTTTCTTTTGGAAGGACTCCAGCCATTCACTACCAATTCGCCGGGT
Source organism: Terrimonas pollutisoli (assembly GCF_029360765.1). Classification (GTDB taxonomy): domain Bacteria; phylum Bacteroidota; class Bacteroidia; order Chitinophagales; family Chitinophagaceae; genus Terrimonas_B; species Terrimonas_B pollutisoli. The sequence goes on from NZ_JARKNA010000030.1 coordinate 8,520, forward strand.
GATGTAGCGGCAGGTGCGATAATGCCGCCTGGGCACATGCAAAAAGAGAAGACGCCATTTCCATTCACTTGTTGCACCAGGCTATAAGAGGCAGGAGGAAGAAATTCACTCCTAATTGCTGAATGGTACTGAATACTATCTACTAAGGCCTGGGGATGCTCGGCTCTTACTCCCAGCGCAAACGGCTTGGCTTCAATCAATATTTTTTTTGCATGAAGCAATTGAAAAATATCCCTGGCTGAATGACCAGTAGCCAGAATTACAGCGTCAGCTTCAAATATTTGGCCATCGGCAGTCTTGACACCTTTTATTGTATCGTTTGACAACAACAGGTCAACCACTTTTTTTTCAAATAAAAAATCACCACCGCAGTCTAGTATTTGCCTGCGCATGGCAGTGATGATCTGCGGCAGTTTATTGGTGCCAATGTGGGGGTGGGCCTCGTACAATATTTTTTCTTCGGCGCCAAAATGCACAAACAGGTTTAGTATCCTTTCAATGTCACCGCGTTTTGAGCTGCGGGTGTATAATTTGCCGTCGCTATAAGTGCCGGCTCCCCCTTCGCCAAAGCAGTAGTTGCTTTCAGGATTTACTTCGCCTTCTTTATTCAATGCAGCAAGGTCACGCCTCCTGGCCCTGACATCTTTACCGCGTTCAAGAATGATTGGCTTGACACCCGATTCAATGAGTTTTAATGCTGCAAATAAACCTGCCGGTCCGGCGCCAACAATGATCACTCTCTTTTCTGCTACAGCAACATTTAGGAAATTAAATGCCATCAACTCCCTTTGATGATAGGGCTCATTTATATAGGCCAGTAGTGTTAAATTTACCCATGCCTGTTTTGCTCTTGCATCTATCGATTGTTTAATGATTGTAAAGCCTGTTATGTCAGCCATGTTGACTGCTTCCGAACGGGCTATATATTGCCTGATTGAATGATCACTGTCAGCTTCTGCCGGAAGCAACCGGAGAGAAATTTTTTTTTGCATGTGGCCAGGTTTTTATCCTGAAACAATTTTTTTTGGGCATCGCAAAAATACGACCCAATAAAGCTATTGGGTGTTTGTTTATTTGCTTTTAAATGCGTAAAGCGTGTTGTAATAAAACAGGTTAGGCATAGCCAGAAAAAAAAGTAGCAATCTGTTGTGTTTTTCTTGTAGCTATAAGGAATTATTTCTACCTTCAACTACTTTGAACGTTATTGAAAAATCAAAGTTCTGTTATACTTTTTTGTAGTGCTAGTCTGTTTTTTTATTAGGAAAGAGCAATAGTATACAGTAACAAATTTTTACCCGATTACTTTTTGGAAGCAAGTTGTGTTCAGTTAAAGTGTCAATTTTTTTTGTTGAAATGACGGTAACTGCTTTAGAGTTTTTTTTGCTGAGACAGCCAAATTTTTTTCAAGGGAAAAGAAAAAAAATATTATGGCTTAGTTGTCAAAAAAGCAAGGGAATAAAATTTTTTTTTATCCAATAAATGTTGATATTCGCCGTCCCGTCCAACTTTTTTTATTGACAATGTGTGGAGAATTTTTTTGGACAAGTTTTCACAAGACTATAATTAAACCGATATAAACTGTTACGTTACTGATGGAGAAAAATGCGGAAAAAGTATGGGCTAATTGTTTAAAGATCATCAAAGACATTGTTGAATGGCAGCATTACAAGACATGGTTCGAACCCATCCATCCTGTATCGTTAAAAAATAATGTTCTCGTTATCCAGGTTCCCAGTCAGTTCTTTTTTGAATACCTTGAAGAGCATTATGTAAATTTATTGGCAAAGACTTTGAAGAGAGAATTGGGAAAAGAAGCTCACCTGGAATATCGTATCATGGTTGATAGTGGTAATAGCAAGAACAAACCATTGACGATGGATGTCACCGGCCAGGGATTTAAAACTTTTTCAAACAATGAAATGGATTTTCCTCTTGTCATAAATAACCCCGTTAAAAATCCATTCGTCATTCCGGGTCTGAAAAAAATGCAGATAGACCCCCAGCTAAATCATATTTATACTTTCGATTCATTTATTGAGGGTGATTGCAACCGGGTAGCCCGACGTGCCGGTAAAACGGTAGCTGAAAAACCCGGTGCCAATTCTTTCAATCCTTTGGTTATTTATGGCGGTGTGGGCTTAGGTAAAACGCATCTTGCCCAGGCAATCGGCAATGAGGTAAAAAAATTACACCCCAACAAGGTGGTGTTGTATGTAAGTTCTGAAAAGTTCATCAACCAGTTCATGGATCATGGACGGAACAATGCGATTAATGACTTTATTCATTTTTACCAATTAATAGATGTATTGATCATTGATGATGTTCAGTTTTTTAATAAAGCTGAAAAATCACAGGATGCTTTCTTTGCCATTTTTAATCATTTGCACCAGTCACATAAACAACTGATCTTAACTTCTGATAAGTCTCCGAAAGACCTGGATGGTGTACAGGAGAGGTTGTTAAGCCGCTTTAGATGGGGGCTTAGTGCCGACATGCAAATCCCTGATTATGATACCCGCATCGAGATACTGGAAAAGAAGATGAAGAATGACGGGTTGGAAATGCCTAAGGAAGTAGTAAAATACATAGCCTACAATATTAACAGCAATATCAGGGAACTGGAAGGTGCATTAATATCACTGTTGGCACAATCTTCGCTTAACAGGAGAGAGATCGACCTAGATTTAGCGAAAAAAGTGTTACGTAATTTTATAAAATCATCCAGCAAAGAAATTACTATCGATACCATTCAGCGCATGGTATGTGAGTACTTCGATGTGTCTTACGATAAGCTCCTTCAAAAGACCCGTAAAAGAGAGATCGTGCAGGCGAGACAGATTACCATGTACCTGGCCAAGGCCTTCACCAAAAATTCATTAAAGACTATAGGGGAGCATTTTGGAGGAAGGGACCATACTACCGTTATCCACTCTTGCCAGACAGTAAAAGACCTGATGGATACAGATACGGTATTCAGGGAAAATGTGTTGGAATTGCAGCAGAAAGTGCAGCTGGCAGCTATGTAAAAGTTTAAGTTTAATATTATAAATCCCAGGTTCTGCTGATGTTGGAATTTGGGATTTGTTTTTTGTATTTGTTTTGGGTTTTCTGGTCAGTTATCTTATTTTTGCCACCCCTTATAAAAAGGGCAGCCGACGGTGAGGTGGATGAGTGGCTGAAATCAGTAGTTTGCTAAACTGCCGTACGGGTTAAACTGTACCGCGGGTTCGAATCCCGCCCTCACCGCAGATTGTTTTTAGTTAAGTGAGGAAAGTAATGGGAGTTGGAAAGTTCGGGAAGTAGCGCAGGCCGGTAGCGCATCCCGATTGAGATCGGGAGGGTCGCAGAAATGACAGACCAATCCTTGATTGAAAATATCGGCAACAAAGAAATAAGTTCGGGAAGTAGCGCAGGCCGGTAGCGCACCTGGTTTGGGACCAGGGGGTCGCAGGTTCGAATCCTGTCTTCCCGACATATAGCATATCAACTGCTATCAAAGCCTATAAATATTGATTATTTATGGGCTTTTTTTATTTCCCTCCAATCAGTTTATATCAGAAGATGTCAAACTTCTCGTGAGTAAATCCGTGAGTAAAAAAAGGCATACCCTTTGTACTCACAGAACTGCATCTAATTCGTTGAATTCCAAAACTATGTCGTCGATAATTTTGACGTTTTTTGATTGGATTCGAAATGAATTCGAATGTGATGACTGACAAAATGCGTGAAGAGTGAATTCAATTTATTTCAAACCCTATCAAATCATTTGGTATGAAAACAACACATTCCTTTAGTATCGACTTTGTAACACGGCTTTGCAAGGAAAACAAAAAATTAGCATTGATTTATGCACGTATTACAGTAGATGGTGAGCCTCCCAAAGAAATCTCCATTAAAGAAAAGATTTTTGCTGCTGATTGGGATAATAAACAAGAAATCGTCAAAGGCAAATCCCTGGAGGCTAAAACAATTAATGCAACCATTGATAATGTCCGTTTTAGAATCAAGGAAAGATATCGGGAGTTGGTTGATAACAGTGCATTAATTACAGCAGAAGGAATCAAACAGGCTTACCTTGGCGTACATGCAAATCTGAAAGGGCATAAGTTAACCGACTTGCTGAATTACTATTACAGTATCTGGAAGGATAAACTCTCTGAAGGTTCTTTAAAAAACTATCGCACGACCATTGAGTATATAAAACTCTTCATTGAAAAAAAGTATCCGGTCAACAAAGAGGTTTATTTGTCCCAGGTAAACATGCAACTGATGACGGACTTTGAAAGTTATGTGCGTAACAATCCCATCAAGCAACACGACCCCTGCAGAGGAAATGGTGTAGGTAAACATGTGCAGCGCTTTAAAAGAATCATGAACTGGGCTACCAAAATTGAGTGGTTGAAAGCAAATCCTGTTGAAAAGTATTGTTGCCCTTTAAGGAAATCAAAGCGCAAAAAATTGACTATTGAAGAGTTGGTTGCGCTGGAAAATAAGGTATTTATTAATGAAAAGCTCAATTATGTCCGTGACCTGTTTTTGTTCTCCTGTTATACAGGCTTGGCTTTTGTGGATGTGATGGCGCTCAGGCAATCACATTTTGAAAAAACATCTGAGGGCATTGTTTGGTGTAAAATTTACCGGACCAAATCAGATGAACTTTGTGCAGTCCCCTTTTTACAATCGGCAATAAACATCTTCCTTGCCCGTGGTGTAGATATAAGCACACCGAATAGTAGTCCGATATTCCCAGCACTCACCAATCAGGAAATAAATCGCAGCCTTAAAATTATTGCTGAGATCTGTGGGATTGTTACTTACCTGACATTCCACGTTGCCCGTCACACATTTGCAAAAGTCGTCGCACTTAAAAATGGTGTTCCGTTAGAAACAGTTCAAATTATGCTAGGACATACCAAAATTACAACCACTCAAATTTATGCAGATGTGGATGAGGAAAAGGTAATAAATGATATGGCAGGATTAGAGGAAAAGCTTGACAGAAAAAGAGGAATTGTTTTGGCCGCCCGCAGATTATTGAATGTAGCCGACTAATATTTTAAGAGTTTAATTCAATTGGATTTTAAAACCATATCGTAAAATATAGCGCATGAACAAGAGTATTTCAGACTCCCTTTTTAATTCCATAAAGTCTTTAATTGAAATTGCGAAAAGTCATACGATCCGCAGCGTGAATGCTACAATGGTCTTTACATATTTTCACATAGGTCGTTTAATTGTCGAAAAAGAACAAGGTGGAAGAGAAAGGGCAATTTATGCAAAACAAACACTAAAGAAATTGAGCGAACGTCTTATAAGGAGATTTGGTCGAGGCTACTCAGTAGACAATCTTCAATACATGCGACTCTTTTTCCTGGAATACTCGAATTCCGAATCACCGTCTCGTATATTCAAAAAAGAAAAAGGTAAACCGATTTACGAGACAATGTCTCGTATTTCTGCCCAGGAAATTCTTAGCTGGTCCCACTATATACAATTACTCAAAATAAATGACAGGAAGGAAAGAAATTTTTACGAATTAGAGACAACTCAAAATAATTGGTCGGTTAGAGAACTACAACGACAATACAATTCTTCATTATACGAACGATTAGCATTAAGCACAGATAAGAAAGGAGTTAAAAAGCTTGCAAGGAAAGGACAAATTTTAAATCAACCAACTGATGCGCTCAAGAGTCCCTACGTTTTGGAATTTCTTGGTTTAAAGGAAGATTCTTCATACTCTGAAAACGAATTGGAAACGGCTATTATCGACAAACTTGAACATTTCTTAACTGAACTTGGCAAAGGATTTTTATTTGCAGGGAGGCAGAAAAGAATAACTTTAGATGGCAAGCATTTTCATATAGATCTTGTATTTTATAACAGACTAATCAGGAGCTTTACTTTGCTCGATCTAAAGATCGGCGAGCTAACTCATCAGGATATAGGCCAGATGCAGATGTATGTGAATTATTATGATCGGAAAATAAAACTGCCAGATGAAAATTCAACTATTGGAATAATCCTGTGCAAAGAAGAAAATAAAACTGTTGTTGAGTTTACACTTCCGGAAGATAATAAAACGATTTTTGCCAAAGAATACAAATTATATCTTCCAAGTAAAGAGCAATTGCGAAAGCAGTTGGAATAGAAAATTCAAATTTCCGGCCGACACCCAAAATCAGCCCGTCCTGGTAGGTGTTTCCTCCATCATTTGCGAATCACTAATTGGCAAAATCGATAAGCAGATTTAAAGGGATTTTTTTATGCTCAAGTAGATAAAGAATAAATAAAACCGATGGCCCCATATTTTTTCTTAGAAGAATTATTCCTCTGGCTTTCTGCGCCTTTACCGTGCTGGTAGAAATCTGTAATAGTTCGGCAGCTACTTTTTTTCCTGTTAATAATAACCGGAAAACCTTACGACATTCAGGCGGTAACTCCCCAATGGCGCTATACAAAAGCCGCATTGTTTCTGCTGAAACAATTCTTGCAAATTCATTAGGATCAAGTGATACAAAATCTTCATCATCCGAGAGGGGAGCGATAGGAAATCGCTGTTTTTTTATGTGCCAATTGGATGCATCGCCCCGAACCACCTTATAGAGGTAAGCACGAATAGAACCAGTATTTGTAAACTGCTCCCGGTATTGTCAAGTTTTCACAAAGGCTTCCGACGCTATCTCTTTAGCTACTTCCATATCATGGGTATAGCTGTTGGCATAATAACATAAAGCCGGGTAAAATTCGTCGAAGTACGCATTTAATGCTTTTATATCACCTTGTTGAAAAGCCCCGGTAAGTTCAACATTATCAGACAATGTCTTGCTATTCATAATATAAATGTTAGGTCAACAAAGCTAAGGCCATGTATGTATTAAAGCTAATAGAAAAGCTTTAAAAGAAATAGCTAAAGCGATTAGTGTTATAAATATGCCTATTTGTGGCATAATTTAAAATCAGTAAAAGAGGCCTAAGTATTTTTCACAATTTACGCTGTGGTTGAAAAAAGATATGGATAATGAGCAGAGACGTGATTTTGAGGAACTTATTGAATAAAGATTACTTGGTTTGCAGATAAGTCGGTATTACCAAAAACTGAGCTCGACAATATCTATTAGAGCTGACGTAAATAATTGGTAATTGAATTGAGCGACGGGCAAGCCATAACGAAAACAATCCCAGCTAATGGTTATGACTCCACAATCAAATAGTTTTCAAAATAAATTGGGAATCACGAAGTACAAATTAAAGCAAAAGACTCATCGTTTAGGCAGGCCAAGAAATAATCTTTTTTGTTGGAAACTATAGAAATCAGGTTCCTTTTGTTAGATTTGACGCTTTAGTCCAAAATAAAATGCCAAACACTTGGAGTCGTGAATTCGGAGCTTTGATTAACAGCCAGCGTAAACTGAAGAAAATGCCTTTGCGGAAAGTAGCTGCCATAATGGATATTGATACTTCTACCTTGAGTAAAATTGAAAAGGGAGAACGTCCGGCAAATTTTAAAATGATACCGGTGATTGCGGAGCTTTTTGGATTGGACTTTAAAGAACTGCAGATTCGATACTTGAGCCAAAAGCTAAATGATGAATTCGGAAACGAACCATTTTTTAATGAAACGATTCTTATGATGACAAATAAATAAGGAACATCCGCCACCTCTAAACCGAACTTAACTTTATGGAAATTCTAATGATTGTAATATGTATACTAATTGCTATTGCAATATTTCTAGTTATTCTATTCCGTCCCAAACCGAGTGATGAAAGAATACTTCTGTCAGGCAAGATAGATGCACTACACTCAAATATCAACGAAGATTTTAGGGCAAACCGGGAAGAAATTACCGCCATATCAAAAGACAATCGAAGCGAATTAAATAACACTCTTAAAGATTTCAAATCAGAATTATCACAAACGCTGAGAAACATTACAGAGCAGACTCAGAATGCCCTGAAAGAGGTTAATAATACCCTTACCGAAAAGGTCGACTCACTCATTTCGAGGATTGATGAGAATAACAAGTCAAACAGGGAAGCACTTACCGGGAGTCTTAAAGATTTTACATTAGAACAACGCAATAAATTTGATGAACTTAAGCAAGAGCAGAAAGACCTGACTGAAAAAACAGGAGACCAGTTGGAAAAAATTACTGGCAAGGTTGAGGAGAAGCTAAACACCTTGAATGATCAGGCTAAAACAGACAATAGCCAGCTGAGAGAAGCCCTCGGAAATGCTTTTAAGGGTTTTCAGGAAACCTTTGACAAAAATGTGGCCTCCTTCAACGAGTTGCAGAAAGAAAAATTTGCGCAGCTTGAAACCCGCCAAAACGATCTTGTAAAAGCAACTGAAACAAAGCTGGAAACCATTCGCACTACCGTTGAGGAGAAGCTGGAAAAAACACTGAGTGAACGCCTTGGCCAAAGTTTCGAAACAGTGGGAAAGCAATTGATAGAAGTACAAAAAGGCTTGGGCGAAATGCAAACTATTGCCTCCGATGTTGGCGGCTTAAAGAAAGTGTTGAGCAATGTAAAACTGAGAGGAGGCGTTGGCGAAGTGCAACTGGCTATGTTGCTTGAACAAATATTGGCTCCTTCGCAATACGATGCCAACGTGCGGACGAAGGTGGGAAGCATGGAACCTGTTGAGTTTGCAATCAAACTTCCGGGCAAAAGTGAAGATGAAAATAGCTTCGTTTACTTACCAATAGATGCTAAGTTTCCCAAAGACGCCTATGAGCATTTAATAACAGCATATGAGAACGCCATTCCTGATGATATAGAAGCTGCTACCAAAAATCTTGAGGCAACCATAAGGAAAATGGCTAGAGACATTCGGGACAAATACATCGACCCGCCTAATACAACTGATTTTGCAATTCTTTTCCTTCCTTTTGAAAGTATATATGCTGAGGTAATTAGGCGGAGTGCATTAGTTGATCAATTAAGGGACGAGTTTAAAATAACAGTTGCTGGGCCAACTACATTAGCGGCACTACTGAATAGTCTTCAAATGGGTTTTAGAACACTGGCTTTACAAAAACGTAGCAGCGAAGTTTGGCAGGTACTAGGAGGAGTTAAGACAGAATTTGAAAAATTTGGCGGCCTATTAGAGAAAGCACAGAAAAATATTCAAACCGGTTTGGGGCAATTGGAAGATGTGGTGGGAACAAGAACAAGGGCAATCCAGCGGCAGTTACGTAATGTCGAAACGTTACCAGCAACGGACGAAAAAAATATTTTGCCCGAAATTATGGAAGATGAGTTGGAAACAGGTACTTAGGTGGCCGATTTCAAGCAACGGACTACAGTACAGTGAAATACTAAAATAACATCAACATGGACGCATTTATTACTCATGACAATATTGTAACCAATTATAGAAATTATCTCAATTCGTTTTTATCAATTGACGATAAGAGAATACAGGAAGAGGTAAAGAAATCATTTGAGAGTGATGGCTTTATCCCAGAGCCTTTGGTGCAATTCAATCCCGCATACCGAACCGATCAATCATTAAACGACCTGGTGAAGGAAGGTGTTGTAAATTCAAATTTGCCAAAAGTATTCGGGGAGTATAACCTATACAATCATCAGGTGGAGGCATTAAGAACCGGCCTTGCCAACAAAGGATTTGTCGTAACATCGGGTACGGGGTCAGGTAAGTCGCTTACATATCTTGCTACTATATTTAATTATATTTTTAATAAGGGAATAGGAAATCACAAAGGCGTGAAAGCCATCTTGGTCTATCCTATGAATGCCCTCATTAACTCGCAGGAAGAAGAAATTAAAAAGTATGAAATTAATTACCTGGAATCATTTCTTCCATCAGGATCAATCAAAGAAAAGAAAAAAAAGACCCTGGATCAAATACTAACCGAGCTCTATGCAATAACCACTGTTAGATTTCCTGTTTCTTATGCCAAATATACTGGCCAGGAAAAACAAGATTTTCGGGATAAAGTAAAAATGTATGAACCCGATATAATCCTGACCAACTACATGATGTTGGAATTGATTATGACCAGATCTTCTGAAGCATGGCTTAGGGATTCTATAAAGAGTAGTTTGGGGTTTCTGGTATTCGACGAATTGCACACCTATAAAGGAAGGCAAGGTTCGGATGTAAGCATGCTTATTCGAAGAATTAAGAATCATTGCACTCAACCACTTGTATGTATTGGCACTTCCGCAACTATGGCGTCAAAAGGAACACCGGATGAAAAAAAACAAGCTGTTGCAGAAGTGGCAAGCAAAATATTCGGCGATTCTTTTCAAAGCAGTCAAATTGTAGATGAGCAATTAAGAACCTGTACAAACGGAAAATTGCCAAATGCAATGGAACTAAGGAAAGCTGCCCTGGATGGAATTAACAAAGAAGCAGACGAAATCGTCTTCGTGAACCATCCTATAAGTAATTGGCTCGAGGTGAAAATTGCTTTGCTGAATAATGATGGGAAATTGGAGCGTGGTATTCCTCTATCCATTAGTAAAATTGGAGAAAGATTGAAGGCCGAAACTGAAGTCAGCATAAGCCTTGCAAATAACACCATTAAAGATTTGTTACAATGGGCCGAAAAACTTAATGAAAAAAACAGGCTTGCAGGTTCGAGAAAGAATTTTTTACCATTTCGCTTTCATCAGTTTATATCGCAAACAAGCACAGTTGCAGTAACACTTGAGCCTAGAAGCAGCCGAAGAATAACAATAAAGTCTGGCCGATATATAAAAGATGAACAAGGAGAAAAACTAATATACCCTGTGTTATTCAGCCGCTATTCCGGTATCGATTTTTTATGCGTGGAAAAAAATACTGCTGAGCAATTGTTGCTTCCCAGGAATCCGGAAACTCCTGTTCAAACTTTCAGTCAAAAGGAACTATCAGGTGAAAACCTGAATGAAAATAATTTAAGATTTGGTTATTTGATATTAGATGAAGGAGAAGAATTCTGGAATGAGAACCTTCTTGACCTGGCGCCCGAAAGCTGGCTCAATAATGCGAATAATGCCTTCAGGCCATATTACGAATGGCACATGCCACAACCTGTATATTTTAATTCCGAAGGCAAATATTCCAAACAACCTATCTATCCCTTAAAAGGCTATTACCTCCCGGTCAAATTGAGGGTTGATCCGACGGCGGGAGTGTTTTATGAAGATTCCAAAACCAATGAGAATACAAAATTGACGAGCCTTGGTCATGAGGGTAGAAGTACTGCTACTACCATTCTTTCCTATGGCATCGTAAAATCTTTGTTAGAACAGAAGGAAGAAATCGAAAACCAAAAACTCTTAAGTTTTACAGATAACCGCCAGGATGCTGCACTTCAGGCCGGGCATTTCAACGATTTTATAGCGTCCGTACGATTGAGGTCAGGATTGCACAAAGCCGCTTTAAAAAATGCGGAAGGATTAGAAATCAACAATATCGCAGAAAGGGTACTACAAGAGTTGAAGTTGAAAGAAACTGATTATACAAACCCAAATTTTATAAGCAGGGATCCGGATTTCCCAGAACTAGAAAATGAAAAAGCTATTAAAGCCTACGTGCTTATCCGAATTTTTCAGGATCTTAAGAAAGGATGGCGCTATACCCTACCCAACCTGGAACAAACGGCATTACTTACGATTGAATACAACAGGTTAGACAAACTGGTTGAACTTCATAATCGCTTTGAGGGAATGATTTTATTGGACAATGCCACTCCGGTAAAACGAAAACATATCCTTACGCAATTACTAAATTATTTCCGAACCAATTTTGCTTTGTATCATCGGTTCCTGGCAGAAGATTTTGCAGAAACAGAAAATCTGCTTCGTAATAGGCTGGATGAAAATAAACTTTGGTCATTGGACCATAATGAGAAATTGGACCGGCCTGCTTATATGGTATCAGTTCGCCCTGGCCGAAGTACACAACGAGGTATCTATTTTGCCAGCATGGGTGCCAGGTCGGGTTTCGGGAAATTTCTGAAAAGAGAATTTTCTGATGCTGAACTAGATTGGTTAAGTCAGGATGATTTCAGGAACTATATCGAAACGCTTTGTGATCTTTTGGTAAACACCGGATTTTTAATTAAACATGAGGGGCTACGTGGCGAGAACGGCAATGTTAACGGTTACTTATTGCGCACAGACTGCCTAAGATGGTTCGCGGGTGATGGTGAAACTGTATTATTAGACTATACCCGAATTAATGCTTATCGACCTTTAGCTATCGCGCCTAACTATTTTTTCAAAGCATTGTACCAAACCGATTTTCAACAATTCGGAAGGGAATTAATCGGGCGTGAGCACACGGGACAGTTAAATTCAGATGATAGAATTCAAAGGGAAGATGAATTCAGAACGGGTAAATTGGCCGGTCTGTATTGTTCTCCGACAATGGAATTGGGTATTGACATCGCCAACTTGAATATCGTACACATGCGCAATGTTCCTCCTAACCCTGCTAACTATGCCCAACGTAGTGGTCGTGCCGGGAGAAGTGGACAAACCGCTGTGGTTGTTACTTATTGTTCCGCATGGTCGCCACATGATCAGAATTATTTCAAAGCATCCGATAAAATGGTTGCAGGTTCGGTGGTTCCGCCCCGGATTGATCTTGTAAATGAAGAGTTGTTGACCGGGCATTTTAATGCCTATATTCTTATGGAGTTGGGCATTAAAGAATTAAAAGCATCTGTTTCGGTATTACTAGACATTAGCAATGAAAATAACATTATTGTAAAGCAATCCATATTGGATGCTATTAGCAACGGTATTGCTACACAAAGAAATTATTGGACTACGAACTTTAAAAATATAATAAAGACAATTGAACCGGAATTAAAAAAAGCCTGGTGGTATTCAGATAATTGGTTTGAACAAAAAATAAACTCTTTCGCTACTAGGTTTGAAACTTCTTTCAAGCGGTGGATTCACTTGTACCGGACAGCCCGTAAAATGATTAATGCCTCACGCGCCATTTTAGATGATGTAACCATACGGCAGGACAGTGACATAAAAAGGGATGCTAAAAGGAGGCATAATGCCGGGCTTAAACAGGTAGAGCTTTTATTAAATGATGCAAACAAAGAAATAGGCAATGAATCGGAGTTTTATGTTTTTCGATATTTAGCAGCAGAAGGTTTTTTGCCAGGCTACAACTTCACCCGCCTCCCGGTACGGACTTTTGTAGGTCACAAACATTCAGATCAGGGTGAATATATTTCCAGATCACGGGCTGTCGCTTTAAGAGAATTTGCACCGCAAAATGTTTTGTATCATAACGGTAGCAAATATGAGGTAAATAGAATGAGTATTCTTAATCCTGATGAATTGCAGAGAAGGATAAAAATCTCTAGAGATACCGGCTACGCATTCCTAGACGATGAAGCGCAGGTAGCCAATAACGACCCAATAACCAAAAATGAATTGAGGGGCGCAAATGTTGAGTTCAAAACCAATCTGATTGAACTCAGTGAAACAGAAGCACGCCCGAGGGAACGTATTTCATGTATCGAAGAAGAAAGGTCATCAAAGGGATATGAAATAGAGGAATACTTCCGTTATCCATCAGGCATTGAACACACCAAAGAGGCAATCATAAAAAATGCAGATACGGAATTACTGAAACTGATATACGGCCAATCGACCGAGCTTATAAAATTAAATCGCAAAACAAGACGGGCAGCTGATGATCGTGAAGGATTTGCGTTAGATACCCGGAATGGGAAATGGCTCACTCAAAAGGAATTAGAAGATGAAGCTGCATTCAACAACAAAAGAGATGTATTACTCTTTGTTCGTGAAACTGCTGACACTCTTTATTTACAGCCTTTAGCCAATTTGCAATTAAGTGCTGCGCAGATTATAAGCCTAAGCTATGCTTTAAAACGAGCTATTGAAATTCAGTTCCAAGTTGAAGGAAGCGAGATTGGTGTAACTGTAATGGGCAATCCCGAAGCCCCGAATTTATTAATCTACGAAGCGGCACAGGGTAGTTTAGGTATTCTATCGCAACTCATTGATGAACCACGTAAGCTGAAAGATCTATTCGACACCGCCTACAGGGCGCTACATTTTGATCCTGAAACAAGAACTGAGACAGAATACGGACAAAAATTACCCAGGGCTTCATACGAAGACCTGCTTTCCTATTACAACCAGCGACATCATGATATTCTGGATAGGCATAACATTAAAGAAATACTTGAATATCTGATGGATTGCGATGTTTCGCAGGTGAATAATGGAAATGATTACGAACAGCAATACCAGCAGTTGTTGTGCAGTTATGATAAATCGAGCCATTCAGAATTGCCACTCCTAAAACATCTCTACAAAAACAAACTAGCGTTGCCACACAAGGCGCAGGTAAGAATGGAAGATTTTTTTATCAGCGTTGACTTTGTGTACAAGAGCGGAAATGGTCCAGTACTGATATTTTGTGATGGATCAGTGCACGATGATGAGCGGGTTAAAAAAGATGATGAACACAAAAGGGCTTTACTGAAAGATGCCGGGTATGATGTCATTGTCTGGCATTATCTAACGCCACTCGAAGAGCTAATCAATAACAGGAAAGATATTTTTCGAAAATTAGGATAATAATTATGTCCACAACCGTAAAACATAAACCGGGAACACTTGTACATTACCGACAACGGGATTGGATGGTATTACCATCTGATGATCCTGATCTTTTACGTATAAAACCTTTGGGTGGTTCAGAAGAAGAAGAAACAGCCATTTTTCTTCCGATCACCATCCCTCACGAGAAAATAACATCTGCGAATTTTCCAGAACCGAATCCTGAACAGATTGGGTCATTTGAAACTGCACGTTTGTTATATGATGCTTTTCGTTTATCCTTTCGTAATGCATCGGGCCCATTCCGCTGTATGGGGAAATTATCTTTCAGACCAAGAGCTTATCAGTTGATTCCATTAGTAATGTCTCTTAAAATGGATACGACACGGTTATTGATAGCCGATGATGTAGGTATAGGTAAAACAATAGAGGCGCTAATCATCCTTAAAGAATTGATGGAGCGTGGCGAGGTAAAACGTTTTGCAGTTATCTGTCCACCGCATCTCTGTGAACAATGGCAACAGGAGTTACGAGATAAATTAGACATACAAGCTGAAATCATTCGTTCCAGTACGGCTGCCAAACTCGATCGGCAACTACCAGACGATCAAAGCGTGTTTCACCATGTCCCTTACCAGGTTGTTTCTATTGATTATGTAAAAGCCGACAAACGTAGAGGAATCTTTCTGAACGATTGTCCGGAGTTTATTATCGTGGATGAAGCACATACATGTACATTACCGGCAGGTGCTAAAAGCAAATCGCAACAACAACGTTTTGCCTTACTACATGATCTGTCAGCAAACAAGGAACGTCAGATTGTTTTATTAACAGCGACACCGCATAGTGGCAAGGATAGCGAGTTTGCCTCTTTACTTGGGTTATTGAAGCCTGAATTTTCGAAACTGAATTTTGAAACCATTGAAGCGGTGGACAGAAAAAAACTAGCCCGCCATTTTGTTCAACGTAAAAGAGAGAACATCAAAAGATGGTTAAATGAAAGTACAGAGTTTCCGGAACGGGATTCAAAAGAATTAGGTTTTATTTTGACCAACGAATACTTACTTTTTTATAACAGACTTCTACATTTTGCAAAGGGAATTTCTACTGCTGGAAAAGCAATGAACGAACACACCCGTTTGCTTCGTTCGTGGGCAGCCATTTCATTAATCAAAGGATCTATGTCGAGCCCTGCAATGGCCATGGAAATGCTTACACGAAGAAAGGAAAAAATTGAGGAGGATGGTCTATTGGGAGTAGAAGACAATTTAGAAAATACACTTTTTGAGGAACTCGATCAGGTATCGGATGTGCCCCGGCAGGACTTGATTGAAAATCTCAATTTTGCCAATAACGAATTAAAAGAGTTAGATGATCTGCATAAAGAAGCACAATCTATTTTCAATAGTAAGACTGATCAGAAAATTGAGACAACGATTAAGTTGGTAAAAGAATGGGTGAAAGAAGGATTTGCTCCCATTATCTTCTGTCATTACATCCCCACAGCTAATTATGTAGCTGAACGATTGAAAGAAGTTTTGCCTAATAATATTCATATCGAAGCCATTACTTCTGAATTGGCTGATGAACAACGAAAGGAACGTATAGAACTCATGGGTAAGAGTGAAAAAAGGATATTGGTAGCAACAGATTGCTTGAGTGAAGGTATTAATCTGCAGGATCAGTTTACTGCAGTATTGCATTATGATTTACCATGGAATCCCAACCGTATTGAACAAAGGGAAGGTCGGGTTGACCGCTTTGGACAGGCGGCACCCATTGTAAAAACCTATGTGCTTTATGGTGAGAACAACGATATGGATATGTTTATCCTGGAAGTACTCATCCGTAAAGTACGGGATATTCAACGTTCAACCGGTGTATCCATCAGCATAGGTGAGAATAGCAAGTCGATAATGACAGAAGCTGCTCAACGTCTTTTATTCAACAATAAAAAAGATGCCGTTCAGCAGGAGCTGTTTAAAGATACTGATGAGACCATCAGTAATGAATTAGAACTGGCACGTAAAAAAGGTGAAAACATCCGAAGCATATTTGCGCATGAAACCATTGATCCCGCAACTATCAAAGCCGATCTCGAAGCAGTTGATGAAGCCATTGGCGATATTAAAACAGTAAAGCATTTTGTTTGCAGTGCCGTGCAACAGTTAGGTGGTTCCTGCGAACCAGATCGTAAAGTAGGTTTCATCTTAAGGCCGCAAAACCTGCCAGCCCATATCAGCCGCTGTTTTAATAACGTTGCTACAGTGAAATTGAGTTTTGACTCACCTACACCAAAAGGCTATATCTACATTGGGCGTAACCATAAGTTTACGGAATTGCTTTGCCAGTTCTTAATTGCCTTGTCTTTTGAACCAAGAACGGAGTATGGAAAAATTGCCCGGGTTTGTGAAGTACAAACTGATACCGTTTTCACAAAAACAGTATTAGTAGTGTTCCGTGTAAGAAACGTCATCAAAGAAGTTTCGTCCAAAAAGGAAAGCATCGCAGAAGAAATGTATCTCTGGGGGTACAGCTCTGTAGATGGTAAAACAAAAATACTCGACTTTAAAGAAGCAAAGACGCTCTTACTTGAGTCACGCAGTTTATCAAACCTTTCAGCAGAGCGGCAACAGGCAGATATAAAAAATGAAATGAGCCGCTTCGATGAAATGAAACAACAGTTTTTGGAACTGGCAGGTAACAGAGCCGATGAATTGGTAACAGCCCACAGCCGGTTTAAGGATTTAATTGGCGGACGCCGCTATGAAAAAGCTACACCCGTGTTGCCTCCTGATGTAATGGGGGTATATATCCTGATGCCTCAACCGAAGAATCTTTAAATTATGTAAAAATCAAAACCAATAACATAACTGTTCAAATGGCAAATAAATATATAAAAGGTTCGGAATGGCGTAAATGGGACTTACATGTTCATACTCCAAAATCGATTGTTCAGCATTATGGTGGTGACACACCTGAGGCATGGGAAAAATTCATTGATGACCTTGAAAAATTGCCAAATGAATATAAAGTAATCGGCATCAATGATTACATCTTTTTAGATGGGTATCGAAAAGTCTTGGAATACAAAGAAGCTGGAAGGCTCACGAACATCGATTTAATATTGCCGGTTATAGAATTGAGAGTAGATAAGTTCGCTTCAGTTGGCGATGAAGCATGGAAAAAAATTAATCTTCACGTTATATTCTCAAATGAAAATACCCCTGAAATAATCGAAGCACAGTTTTTAAGTGCAATTCAACATTCAATAAAAATTTCACCGGACATTGAAGGAGTTGACTTCAAGGGGGTGGCAACAAAAGAGGCACTGGCGCAAATTGGAAAACAAATTAAGGATACATCCACTGTAGAAATTAACGGCTCAGATTTAAAGGTCGGTTTTTGGAATATCTTTTTTGACTATAAAACTGTCATGGACATTACAAAGGGATTTTTTAAAGGAAGTTGTTTAACAGCTATCGGGAAATCAGAATGGGATACAATGCGGTGGGACGGTTCGGCCGTACTTAAAAAAAGTATTATTAATGATGCAAACTTTTCTTTTATTTCACTTGAAAAACCTAAGGATTATTCTAAACATATTGCCGCTTTAGATACTCAAAAGGTAAAAAGCATGCTATTGGATTGCAGCGATGCGCATAATTTTTCTGACACAACTGACAAGGATCGTATTGGCAATTCATTTACTTGGTTAAAATCAGATACTACATTTGAAGGTTTAAAACAGGTTTCCAATGATAAAGCTAGAATTTATATAGGAAGTAAACCTCCTCTATTAGAAAGATTCGAAGCGAACAAAACCAAATTCATAAAGTCATTAACAATTAATAAAGTTGATAATTCACCTTTAACAGAAACGTGGTTTGATAAATTTGAACTACCATTAAACCCTTCAATGGTTGCGATCATAGGGAATAAGGGCAACGGCAAAAGCGCAATCGCAGACTCAATAGGTCTTGTTGGAAATACTCCAAACTTTAATTTCTTTTCCTTTTTAAACGATCAGAAATTTCGCAAGAAGAAGCCCATTAATAAATCAGAGCATTATGAAGCGAGTATAAACTGGCAAGACGAAAGCTCTGACGTTAAGAGACTTAACCAAAATCCTGAAGCAACCAATGTAGAAAAAGTAAAATATATCCCACAAGGCTTTTTGGAAAGGTTATGTAATGAGGATGTGGATGATTTTGAAAAAGAACTAAGGCAAGTGATCTTTTCTCACTTATCAGAGGCAGAAAGGTTAGGGAAAGCGAATTTGAACGAATTAATAGAATATAAAACTGAGATTCTTAATGATGGAATTGAAGAACTGAAAAGGGAGATTGCGACAACCAATAAAATTCTGATTGAACTGGAGAAAAAGCAATCTGACGACTATCGAAAAGCAATTGATGAAAAATTGAAAGAAAAAGAAAATGAACTTAAGGCTCATGAACTTGCAAAACCTAATTCAGTAGATCCCCCTACTGACCCCACAGTACTGCAACAGAATAGATTAGTTTCCAATGAAATTGACGTAAAAAGAATGAAGCTTAAAGTGCTTGAGGAAGTTATAACAAATAAGCACTCCCAACTAAAAGTATTGGGACTTGATATTGCTGAATTAGAAAAAGCAAATCAAAGTGTTTCAGTTTTTGAGAATCAATTAGTCAGACTCAGAAACGAAATAATGCCCACGCTTTCAAGAAATAACTTGGCATTTGATGATGTGGTTACTATAAAAATAGATAAATCAAAAATTACATCACTAATAACTGAAAAAGACCAACAGGCAAAATTAATAGAATTAGATCTTGGTAATGGTTCAGAAAACGGATCCTTATTAGATAAAATAACCCTAAGCAATGAAATTAAGGAATTGCAGGATAAACTTGATGACCATTCAAAAAGGTATCAGAAATTTATTGACGATTTGAAGTCTTGGGAGGAAAAGCGATCCTCCCTAATAGGAGTTGCAGAAAAAGATGGAACAATAACTTTTTTCAAGTCTCAAATCGAGTACTTGGAAAATTCACTTTTAGCAGAAATAGAACGACATCGGGAAGAACGAATTGGAGCTGTGCAAAAACTTTTTACCAAAAAGGAAGAAACCATCACCTTATATAGATCATTGTTTAAACCCGTTTCTGACTTTATCAAAACATACGGTGACGTACTCGAAAATTACAGTATCAATCTAGATGTTGATTACAAAATAAACGGATTAACGGAAAAGTTTTTTGATCACATAAGTCTAGGCTCAAAAGGAAGTTTTATTGGAAATCCAACCGGCATTGAGCGACTTACCCACATCACAGTTAATCATGATTTAAAAACCGAAAATGGCATAGTCGGATTCCTAAACGAAATGATCGATAATCTTCATTTTGACAGAAGAGATGAATTCAAAGGTGAAAAACGAGATATTGAGAAACAATTGAAAAAAGGATACTCAGTATTAGACTTATATTCTTTTCTTTTCAATCTTGACTACCTAGAGCCAGAATATAAACTTAAATTGGGTGAAAAGAATATATCGGAACTTTCCCCAGGAGAAAGAGGCGCTTTGCTTCTGATCTTCTACTTAACGCTTGACCAAAATGACATCCCACTTATAATTGACCAACCTGAAGAAAATTTGGACAACCAGAGCGTATTTAAAATTCTTGTTCAATTTATTAAGGAAGCTAAGGACAAAAGGCAAATAATTATTGTAACGCACAATCCAAATATAGCGGTTGCATGCGATTCTGAGCAAATCGTTCACATTAACATAGATAAGCAAAATAAGAATGCTGTTCAGTTTATAAGTGGCTCTCTGGAAAATAAACTAATTAATGATGCTGTAATAGATATTTTAGAAGGAACATTCCCGGCATTGAATACAAGAACAAATACTTACAAGATAATTGAACGGCGTCAATAATATCGTCCATGAACTATTCTTCTATTAACATACAAGGTAATATCCTCAGTAGTGAGGTGCTGGAAAAAATCCGCACAGAGGATATTCGTTTTCAACAGGCAAAAGATTTTAATCTCGATCCGCATGCATCTGTACGTGATGAAATCAGCCTGGCCTGGTCTTTAGCACTGTCGCACTGGAAAGCATTCAAACAAAAACGGGAACAGCTTTCCGTCACCGATACCGGTACCACCGAAACACGTAACTATTGGATGAAACCCCTGATAGGTATTCTCGGTTACGAATTATCTGCGTCACAAGCCGAACTCATCAACGGTAAAACCTATGCCATCAGTTTCAGGGCAACCAATCTCGATCAATATCCGGTGCATTTTGTAGGCATCAACCAATCACTTGATGCAAGGGCCGAAACAGGCGGTCCACGACTCTCTCCGCATGCATTGGCACAGGAATACCTCAATAACCAGGAACACATGTATGCACTGGTGAGCAATGGTAAGTTTTTGCGGTTGCTGCGTGATGCTACCCGGCTCAGCCGACTTAGTTATCTGGAATTTAACCTGGAGCAAATGATGGAGGAAAGCCTCTATGCAGAGTTTGCGCTGTTGTATCGTGTGTTACATGCCAGCCGCATGCCGCAAACTTTGGATACCAGTAAAGATAGTATTCTGGAGTTTTATCACTTGGAAGCATTGGCATCGGGTTCACGTATACGAGAGCGGCTGAGTATTGCGGTAGAAACTTCCATTAAAGAGCTGGCGAATGGTTTTTTGCAAAGCAATGTAAACGAAAGTTTACGAACAGCAATTGCAGCCAATCAACTGAATGCACAAGATTACTATCTCTATAATCTTCGAATCATTTACAGGTTATTGTTTCTGATGGTGATTGAAGAACGGAAGCTTATTTATCCGGCCAACAGAGATGAACAACAGGAACAGCAGCGAACTATTTATTACAACTATTACAGCGTACAGCGTTTGTGCAGGCTGGTGGAGAAGACAGTGTATGTAGATCCCAAGAAAACAGATTTATGGCAATCGCTGGTTACCTGCTTTACTTTGTTTGAAAACAGTAAGTATGGAAAGCAACTTGGCATTGCTCCCTTAGGCTCAGGTTTATTTTCTTCTGATGTACTGGGTATTATGGGTGAACAGGTGCTGGACAACGATTCACTCCTGAAAGTACTACGCCATCTCGTAACGTTTGAAAGCGAAAACGGCCAACGGGTACGGGTAAATTATGCCGATCTGGATGTGGAAGAATTTGGTTCGGTATATGAAGGCTTGCTGGAATATGAACCGCAACTGCTGGAGCCGGCTACACAACCCCTGTTTATATTTAAAGCTGGTAACGAACGGAGCAGAAGCGGTAGCCATTATACACCGGAAGAGTTGGTAAAGCCATTAATACAACACTCACTTGACTACCTGATACACGATAAACTAAAAGAATCGAACCCCGAAGCAGGTTTGTTATCTTTAAAGGTTTGCGATGTGGCTTGCGGTAGTGGGCATATTTTATTATCGGCTGCAAGACGCATTGGGTTTGAACTGGCTAAGCTGCGTAGTAAAGAAGACCAACCCTCGCCAACAGTGTTGCGGCAAGCCATACGGGATGCAATTAATCATTGCATTTACGGTGTAGATAAAAACCCGTTGGCCGTAGAGTTGTGTAAGGTGGCCATGTGGCTAGAAGCACATAACCCAGGTGAGCCATTGAACTTTTTAGACCACCACATTAAATGTGGTGATGCCATTGTGGGTTTAGCCCATAAAGATGAACTGGAAAAAGGCATAGCGGATGAAGCGTTTAAAACATTACCTGGTGATGATAAGAACATAGCAACTTCTTTTTTAAAGCGCAACAAACAGGAACGCAAACAAATGGAACAAACAGCATTTGATTTTGATGGTGCTGCTAAAGCAGAATTGGAAGCAGTTATTGAACAATACAAACTCTTTAAAAACCTGCCCGAACGTACACCTGAAGAAATAGCGAATAAGGAAAAGCAATACCGACAGTATGAAAGCGATTACCACCGCATACGCATGAAACAACTGGCTGATGCACAGGTAGCCCAGTTCTTTATTCCAAAAATAGATGGCAACAAACCTTATTTGTTGACTGATGCAGAATACCGCAGCTTTTTACGCCAGGTAAACAAACATATGGGTGTATTGCAAAGCAATAAATTAGCCAAGGCGGAAACGGTTGCAAAAGAAAAACGATTCTTTCATTGGTTTTTGGAATTTCCGGAAGTGTTTAATGAAGGTGGTTTTGATTGCATATTGGGAAATCCACCCTACTTAGGGGGCACATTAATTAGCGGCGCATTTGAAAAGTCCTATTATGAGTATATAACTTTTAATTACAAAGGAGCCTCAAATAGATGTGATTTGTTAGGATATTTTCTTAGGAGGATATATTCAATAACAGGACAGAATAGGTATTTGTCTTTGATAGCGACCAACTCCATTTCTGAAGGTGACACAAGGCTTGGAGGCTTGGAAATCATATTAGCAGAAGAAGGCGTTATTAATTATGCTGCGAAGTCTATACGCTGGCCTGGGAAAGCTGCCGTAATCGTGTCATTAATTTCAGTTTTCAAAGGAAAGTTCATTGGAAGAAAATATTTGCATGATACTTTAGTCGGTGAGATAAATTCCTTTTTGGAAACAGGCATTAGTAAAGGCTCTCCTGAACCATTAGTTCAGAATGAGAACTTCGGTTTCAATGGTAGCTATGTTTTCGGTGACGGGTTTCTAATTGATCCGAAAATGGCAGAGAAGCTTATAACAGCAAACCCCGATAATAAAGAAGTTTTATTCCCTTATTTAAATGGTGATGATCTGAATAGTTCCTATTCGTTTGAAGCTAGCAGATGGGTAATTAATTTTTCAGACATGTCACTAGATATGGCTAAAAGATATCCTGACTGTTTTGAAATCGTTGACAATAAAGTGAAATCATTTAGGTTGTCAAAATCAAAAGATGTTGCTTCAGCACCTTGGTGGCAATTCTGGCGATTAAGAAAGGCCTTGTATTCAAAAATAAAAAGTTTGGAGCGAGTACTTATCCATACAAGAGTAACAAAAACCCATGGTTTTTCATTTATTCGCTCAAATATGGTTTTTTCAGATGCTACAGTTGTTATTGCACAAGAAAGAGGTTACATGCTCTGTTATCTACAAAGTTCCTTACATGAAGCATGGGCTTGGAAGTATAGTTCAAGGCTTAAGTCTGACAGAAGGTATTCAGTGGAGGATTGTTTTCAAACTTTCCCGTTTCCGAAAACGCCCATCCAACAACGAACTCAGCAGTTAGAAACAATCGGCGAAACTTATGACGGACACCGTCGCCAACTCATGCATGCTATCCGGTTGGGCCTTACAAAAACTTTCAATGCCTTTCATGCGCCGGAAATAAAGCTGGGTATTTCAACTTCAGTTTTGCAAGGCGTAGCTAAAAAGGTCATCGAAAAGCAATACGGCAAAGAGATTTGGAACCTGTGGAATCATTTGCAAAAAACAGAAGGTACTTGCAGCATGGAAGAAGCCATTGCCGGTATTGTTAAACTAAGAGAACTGCATGTTCAAATGGATAATGCGGTATTAGATGCCTATGGCTGGAGTGATATCCAGCTCCGCCACGATTTCTACAAAGTAGACTACCTTCCCGAAAACGACCGCATCCGCTTCACCATCCACCCAGATGCCCGCGAAGAAGTGCTCAAACGTTTACTCGAGCTTAACCATAAAATTCATGAAGAAGAAGTAAAGGCGGGGTTGTGGGATAAGAAGGGTAGAAAGAAGAAAGGGTATAAGGCAAATGACGAAGTAAGTAGGGTTGATGAGCCAGACAGTAGCTACGGAGGAATGTTTAAGCAGGAATAAACTTTTAAACCTAAACCATATGTCTTACAGTAAAGAATTTATTGATGCCTTACTGGCCGCCGGACCCGAGTATAGTAAGGAAAAAATACTTGATTTTAAGCCTTTACCCAACACTATTCCTACCAGGCAGTACAGCGATTTTATTTATGGAAGTGTATCAAACCCCGACAATCCGTTTCGTATTGAACCGTTTTGTAAGCTCCCCTTATTTTAGTGCCAGGGTTAATTAGAGTTTTCAAATGTAATTTTCTTTTTGTTATCCGCCGCTTTATCCACGACCGGCTGCGCTTCAATTTGTAAATGATTTCCGCTTGCCGGTG
>NZ_JARKNA010000031.1 GCF_029360765.1 Terrimonas pollutisoli
AGATGTACTGCAAAGAATAGCAGAGCATCCCATCAACAACGTGCACGAATTATTACCTCATCGCTGGAGCAAATTATAAAAAGCCCTGAACCCATATTAGCAATATGTAGTTGGCCGGAGGGTTACGTTATAAATTAAACAGCAGAATAAAATCAGACACAATAATAATTCAACGTTTCAATGAACAATGGATTTTGCACCCATCTGAAGATTTAGCAATTCTTCCTGTTGGACCAATTCAAGAAAGGTTTTTAAAAAAACACAAACAAGGTATTAATTATTCTTGGTTTGGGAAGGATATAATCCCTTCTCTTAAAGACTCTTTAAAAATTTCTTCAATTGAGAAAGTTTTTATGATAGGATATCCTAAAAGTTTATGGGATTCAACTAATAATTTACCAGTTATAAGACAGGGTTTAACAGCTACACCTTATTTCTCCGATTTTAATGGGAAGAAAAGATTTCTCATAGACATTCCAACGTTTCATGGATCAAGCGGATCACCAATAGTTCTTTATTCTTTTGATCCTTATTGGACAGATACAACAGCACTAATGAATGAATTTAGGACTATGTTATTAGGAATTGCTGTAGAATCCTATACGTATAATGAAGAAGGAAAGTTGGTTCCATATAATCAGATGAACACTCCTTTAGACTCTTTGGGTATAAAATATAAATCTCAAGTTAGCCTACCATTAAATATTGCTATCGTTATTAAAGCCGAAAGGCTTTATGACTTCATTCCATTAATAAACAGCTACCTTAAAAAACGAAAGAAAAACGAATGACATGACCTATTTAAATTTTAAATATTCCGCTGTTAACGAGTCAAATTTTTCAGGTGTAGTATTTAAATACCTTCTCATGTATTGCATTTGCGCATTCTGTCTAAATACTTGATTTTTCAACCTGTTTGTCCCCCACAATGTCCTCGAATAAATGAAAAAGCCCTGAAAGTCAAGTACTATCAAGGCTTTTAAAATTTACTTGTGCCCCGGAACGGAGTTGAACCGTTACGACCGTTGCGGGTCACAGGATTTTAAGTCCTGCGTGTCTACCAATTCCACCACCGGGGCAACTATGTAAGAACTTTTCATCTTGCTGAGTAGCATTACCGAACGTATCCCGATGGCTATCGGGACGACGCAACGATGATGCTAGCAGCAATACAGTCAGGCTCAAAAAAAATCCCTCCGCCAAAGGAGGAAGGACTTTCAGAGCGGAAGACCGGGCTCGAACCGGCCACCCCGACCTTGGCAAGGTCGTGCTCTACCAAATGAGCTACTTCCGCATTATTAAGTTTAAAAAGTTTCAGAAGTTCAAAAAGTTGAAAAAGTTAGCCACCTTTTAAACCTGTTGAACCTATTAAACATCTTAAACCGGTAAAGAACTAAGGGGGTGCAAAAATAGGTATATCAGCTTTTGCAAAAAAATTTTTTAGCTAAAATTATTTATACTTTGGCGTGTACAGGGTGCTTTCCTGGATCGGCACTTTTGGCTTCTCAAAGCGTTTGGTGCTGAGCATATAACAACCGCCTAAAATAAATGCTACCACGCAGGCTATTTGCAGGTAGAAAAGAAAAGCGGAGGAAGAAACCCAGTTATGTGTAAAATCCCTGTCCTGTACCTTTTGCAGTTCTTCCTGATATTCGTTTTGGATAGTCGCCATGCTGACAATAATTGTGGTGCAAAAATAGGGTTTCAAAATAAATAATTATCCTGTTTTACCCGCAATTTCAAAAAAGGTTTTTTTCTTCCTGATAAAGTATTGCCAGATTATACTTTTTGAAATATATCCATCCAGCTTCGAAGGGCTTATGGCTGCACTTGTTTTATTCTTAGCAGGAGAAAAACGCCATTTTATAAATGCACAATGCGCTTTCATCACGGCCCTGAAGTAGCCAGCATCACCTGATAACAATTCTTTGAACGCAGCGACCATGTCCAACAAAATGCGATAAGGAATAAGCCAGGTTTTTTTGGAAGGGGGAACATTTTTGGAAAGCATGATGAGGTTGTTGCGAAAGTTGAGAAAAGTCTTTTTTGAATTTCCTTTTGGCAGCGTCCCTCCACCTACATGATACACGACAGAAGAGGGGCAGGAATAAATCTTATATCCTGTCAATTGTATGCGCCAGCACAGATCAATCTCTTCCTGGTGAGCAAAGAAGAACTCATCAAAGCCATTCATCTGCCGGAAAACAGCGGCCCGGATAAATAAGCAGGCGCCGCTTGCCCAAAAAATGGGTGCTGACTGATCATACTGTCCCCGGTCTTCTTCGCATACATCAAAAACTCTCCCTTTTGTAAACGGGTATCCATATTTATCGATCCAACCGCCGGCAGCACCGGCATATTCAAATAGTTTTTTATTGTGGAAGGAGAGGATCTTTGGCTGGCAGGCGGCTATAGAAGCATTGCTTTCGAGAAGATCAACCATGGGTTCAATCCAGCCACTGGTTACTTCGACATCAGAGTTCAATAAAATAAAATAATCCGCAACGACCTGCTTCAGGGCTTCATTATAACCTTTGGCAAAACCAAAGTTTTCTGAAAGGTGGATAATGCGGATAAAAGGGTAGTTCTGCCGTAAAAATAAAATGGAGTCATCTGTTGAATTGTTGTCCGCTACAACCAGCTCATAATTTGCATAAGAGGACCCGCAAACAGAAGGTAAAAACTGTTCAAGAAAACTTCTGCCGTTCCAGTTGAGAATGACGATAGCACATTTCGGTAAAGGCTTCAATGCTTAGTGATAAATTTGTTCAAACGTACGAAAGAGTTGCCAACTTTAGTTGCCCGATAAAACAGCAACGCTTATTGAAAGTTGGCAACTGTATTCCTGATTCGATTTATCCTTACTAAATTGAGAACATGTTTCAGCAACTTTTAAATTGGCGGATAGGGCTGGCGATGATTGCCATACTGATTGTAACAGGTACTGTTTTTTACTCCCGTTATGTTTCTCATAAGATTGCCAAAGAAGAAAGAGGACGGGTAATAGCTTTTGGAGAATCGTTAAAAATAAAAGCGCTGAGTGAGGATCCCAATGTATTGCTTTTTACCAACCAGATTGCCGGAGATAATGTAGACATTCCGATCATTGAAACCGATGAGAACGATAATCCGTCTGGTCAATACGTTAACCTTGATTCTACGAAAGTGGCTCGCGATAGCAACTACCTGCGCAAAATGGTCAAGCATTTTGGAAGTATCAATCCCCCCGTGCTGGTTGAAATCACCAGGGAGCCGCTTACCTATACTAAATATTATTATGGTGAATCACAACTGCAGAACGAAGTGCGTTACTATCCGCTGGTTCAGCTGGTGATTGTTGGATTATTTATTATCGTGACATTACTAACGTTGCGCAGCAATTACCGTTCTGTACAAAACCAGGTATGGGCGGGGATGGCAAAGGAGACCGCACATCA
This sequence comes from Terrimonas pollutisoli, assembly GCF_029360765.1. Taxonomy (GTDB): domain Bacteria; phylum Bacteroidota; class Bacteroidia; order Chitinophagales; family Chitinophagaceae; genus Terrimonas_B; species Terrimonas_B pollutisoli. Next base: position 3,438 of record NZ_JARKNA010000031.1, read on the forward strand.
ATTAGGAACTCCTGTATCATCGCTGGAGGGCTGGGTAGAAGTGATGAAAGAGAAAACCGAAACACAGGGTATTGCGCAGGAACTGGGTAAGGATGTCACAAGACTGCGTCTCGTATCCGATCGTTTTGGGAAAATTGGCAGTAAGCCGCAGCTGGACGTGGTCAACATTGTAAAACAGGTAAGTGACATGGTAGATTATATCCGCAAGCGATCACCAGGAACTGTAAGTTTTGTAGTCAATACGCATGGCAAGTCATCCATCAATGCTACTGTTTCGGCGCCTTTGTTTGATTGGGTCATTGAAAATCTTTTAAAAAACGGCCTGGATGCAATGGAGGGAAAAGGATACATCAAGGTGGATATCAGGGATGAGAAAAAAGCAGTGATCATTGATGTGACGGATACAGGCAAGGGCATTGCCCGGCAAAATATTTCTAAGGTGTTCAAACCCGGCTTCACCACAAAAAAAAGAGGGTGGGGACTGGGCTTAAGTCTTTCCAAACGCATTGTAGAACAATATCACAAGGGCGAGATCTTTGTCAGGCAATCAGAGCCGGGAAAAGGAACGACATTCAGGATAGTGCTGAAGAAATAGTTTAGTAGTTCACAAGTTCACCAGGAATATTCTTCTTTCCAACTTATCTGTTATATTTGCAATCCCATAAAGTTGACCCGGTTTGATCATTAAACTTTCAAACTGGTGAACTTTAGAACCTAGTCTGCCCAGGTGTTGAAATTGGTAGACAAGCCACTTTGAGGTGGTGGTGTCCGAAAGGATGTGCTGGTTCGAATCCAGTCCTGGGCACAAAAAAGGATAGTTCGATAGATTCGGATTATCCTTTTTTGTTATACTATCATTTTTCCTGCAGTTGGCGACCGCGGTATTGTGTTGCGTCCTTCGTCATTTAAAATTAACTTTACCCAGCATCACAATAAAGACCGTTAAACACCATGAAACTATTTGAATTTAGCTTGCTTACCCAATGCGAACAACTGGACCTGCTTTACAAAGAAGGCACTTTTATTGGTAAACTCAGGGAGGAATCACAGTATAAAGTTTTATACCAGCTCAATAGTTTTTATGTAGAGATCATATATAAAAAATACCGGAGAGTTGTGAACAGGATACGTTGTTTTGAATCAACGAACCGGCTTGATGCTTACCTGCATCAAATGGATATTGAAGAACTCATCAATTGCTGTTAGAAGAAAAAAGATTTTACCAGGTGTGTTTACTTTATTTTATTTTTGACGCAACCCCCAATTCATGATAAGCAATTTTGACTTCATCAAACATTCCATATTATATGCTGACGATGATCCGGATGACCTGATGATCGTAAAAGACGCTTTTGAAAAATATGCTGAAAATATTGAGCTGTTAACGGCAAACGACGGTGTCGAAGCTATCCAGTATTTAAAATCGCTTTCCCCGATAGAACCTGCGCCCTGTTTGATCATTTTGGATATTAATATGCCGCGAATGAATGGCAAAGAAGCACTGAAAGAGCTGCGAAGTATGGATCGGTTTAAACATACTCCTGTTGTTCTTTTTACTACGTCCTCTCTTCCTGACGACAGGGAGTTTGCCTTAAAATACAATGCTGGTTTTATTACAAAGCCACTGGACTTCCGCCAGGTCAGTATTATTGCTGATGCATTTGTGGAGCACTGTACCGATGAGATCAAAAGAAAGATAATAAAGAAAATAATGTAACCTCAGCTTTTCGCGGAGGCCATTTTTTGAAACTTTCATTTCGTTTTTTTGGGACAGCAATCCGCTTCGCCAGCTTTATTTTTTCCCGGTGCAATCTTGTATCTCATGAACGAAGGAAAATGCTTTCCTGTAGAAGAACTTCCCCCTTTCACTTCAAATTCTCCGGGGCAGTTCGATTTTTCATAGCTTTAGTATGTAATTTCTATTTGTTGACAGGAAGAGGTTGAATTGGAATATAATTTGGTTTAGTGGGGATTAGTATTTTATTGAGACTTAAATCGATTACCCTATAATTTGGTTTGCTCAATTATTAAAAGATCATTTATGAGATTACTTCGACTATTATCCTTAATTTTTATTGTTGCTTTTACCGACTCGTTCGCCCAATCAAACAACGACTCAATTACGGTACCTGGCTCAACATTATTTAAAATCAATGGCGGCAGAAAATTCTGGATGGGCGCTAACTACCGCCGGGAATGGTTGACACCGATAAAAGTTCCGGTGATCAATCTTGCTACGGAGGCTGGAGGACTTACCCCGGTAAAACGCGGCGGTGGCAAACAAACCCGCTCACTTCGCCTGGAAAATGCCAATAAGAAGGAATATAATTTCAGATCGATTCAAAAATTTATTACCAGCAAAACATTGCCAGCCGATCTGCAAAGCGAGGCAGCAGAGGACCTGGTAGCGGATGGTATTTCGGCTTCGTATCCCTACGCTGCATTGTCAATGCAAACATTGGCTGAGGCGGCAGGTGTGCCTTATCTGAAAGTGAGGGTAGTATATATACCGGATGATCCCCAACTCGGTGAGCATCGAAAAGATTTCAAAAACCTGTTGGCATACCTGGAAGAGAAAAGACCGGACTCCGTAAAAAAAGACTATGACACCGAAGATGTGGTGAAGAAACTATGGGATGATAATGATAACTCTGCCGATCAGCATGCATTATTGAGAGCAAGAATACTGGACATGTTCGTCATGGATTTTGACAGGCATGAAGGACAATGGCTTTGGGGAGCGATTGATAAAGAAAAAGGCAAACAGTTTTATCCCATACCCAAAGACAGAGACCAGGCTTTTTATATTAACCAGGGAGTGTTACCGCATATTGTGCAGTGGCCCTGGCTGGTGCCGCAACTGGAAGGACTCAAAGCCAAAACAAAGAACATAAAACGCTTCAACTTTGCTGCCCGAAATCTCGACCGGTTTTTCCTGAATGGCTTAACGGAAAAAGATTGGCGGGATGCTGTAGATGCTTTTCTTCCAAAAATGACAGATGCCGTTATTGAAAAAGCGATCGCACAACAACCTCCTGAAATAAGAAATATTTCAGGTGACAAGATCATAGCTATTTTAAAAGAAAGACGAAAATACCTGGCAGCGGACGTGATGGAGTATTACAAATTCCTTGCAGAAATCGTTGACATTACCACCAGTGATAAAAAGGAACTGTTTGATATTTCACGCAATGAAGATGGATCGGTTTTGCTACAAGTTTATAAGATTAGTAAGGGCGGCGAAAGAGATATCAAAATGTTTGAAAGATTGTTTGATCCCGGTGACACAAAGGAGCTGAACTTATATGGATTTGGCGGCGATGATAAGTTTGTCATCAAAGGCTCCAATGATAAAATCAAGATCCGTATGATCGGCGGTGATGGCGAAGATGTATTTGAAAATACGGCTTCGTCGGGTAAAGGTGGAATTGTTTATGATAGTTTGCCAGGCAACAATAAGATCGTTGGTAATCTGAAAAATAAAATGGCAAAAGACAGTATGGCCAATTATTATAACCCGATCTATTATAAATACAACCAGGTAATACCGTTTTTGTCCGTGGGCTTCAACCGGGATGATGGAGTTTACCTGGGTGGTTGGCTCAAGGTCATACGTCATGGATTCAGGAAGACACCTTACAAAAACAGCCACACCATTACGCTGAATCATGCATTGCGGACAAAGGCTTTCAATTTTAAATATAATGCCGAGTTTATCGGAACGTTCGGCAGGCGGTCCGATCTGTTGTTTGAAACAGATATCCAGGCCCCCAACATCACCAACTTTTTTGGCTACGGCAATGAAACTGTTTATGATAAGTCAAAACCGGGTAAGTTCCGTTATTATTGGACGAGGTATAACCTGGGAGACATTTCCTTATTACTGCGCAAGAATTTTTCAGAGAAAGTTATTGTGACATTGGGGCCGACATTCCAGTTTTATAAAATGGATTCCACCGACAAGAACAACAGGAAGAGACGGATTGTGCAGGAGTTTGATGATGGTCTGGATAGAAGCACCGCCTTTACAAAGCAATCCTATGTTGGTGCTAAATTTTCATTGACGGCTGATACCCGTGATAACAAAGTGTTGCCCGAAAAAGGAATATTCTGGCAGACAAAGGTTCGCTATTTATCGGGATTGAATGAAACGAAGTATGATGTGACGCAAGTCAATTCTGATCTCAGTTTTTATATCAATCTCGTAAAAAATGCATTAGTATTAGTGGATAGAGTTGGTGGCGGTCACAATTTTGGAGATTTTGAATTTTACCAGGCGCAATACCTCGGCAGTGAAGATAATTTGCGTGGCTACAGAAAATACAGGTTTGCCGGTGAGTCGAAATTTTACAATAATGTTGAGCTGAGATGGCGGATAGCGAATTTCAAAACTTATCTCTTCCCCGGATCATTAGGCTTTCTCGGATTTTATGATACCGGCAGAGTGTGGGCTGACAATGATGATAGTAATAAATGGGTGAGTGGTTATGGTGCAGGTTTTTGGATATCACCGCTTCGTCGCATGGTGCTGACATTTACCTATGCTGCTTCCAAAGAAGATAAATTGCCTTTGATTGGCCTGGGTTGGAAATTTTGATCAGTCATCTTTTTAATAGAAAAGCAAAAGCCGAAAGTAGAAACTTCCGGCTTTTATATTTAGACCCTAATCAATGCTTGATTAATGTATGCTGATACTTTTTATCAGCATATTGTACCGAAATGTAATAGACGCCATCGGGCAGGTGTCTTACATCGAACTGTTTTGTTGTGTTAATCTTCTGTGTGATTAAAGCTGCACCGTTATTGTTGTATAAAATAACCGTTGCTTGTGTAATGCTGGCCGGTAGTTTTATGGTGAAATGATCCTGTACAGGGTTTGGATAAACGCTGATACTATTTTTTGATTGCGGGATGTTTACCACTACAATTTTTGAATACATGTACCGGCCATCGATGTCTACCTGTTTCCGTCAAGATCACTGAATTTTAAGTTGCTGGCTGTAACGGTTGGTGGTGCTGCGAATACGGATGCCTGCGTAAATAATAAGAGCACTAAAAAAGTAAAAATCTTTTTCATAAAGGTTTAAAGGTTTAATGTATAAGAGAGCATTTCGCCTTTGATTTGATCAAAGCGATAAAATGGTTTCGAAGGATGAAAAAAGAAGTGATTAAGCAGGGTACATAAAAAGATCAACACAATCCGGTCGCAGATACCAGCTATAACTAACTTTTTGGAGACACGAAACTATCTGTGCCGGACCAGTTGTCTATGGTTGAAATGTTTAAACCGGAAAATTCAATGTATTAGTTGTATAAATTTTTGCTTCAATCGTATGTGAGGAAATTCTTATAAAACAGATGTATGGTTACGCAACAAAAAAGCCGCATCGAATGACGCGGCTCCTGATTGAAGACAAATTTAAATTAATGTGGATCTTTTTCGCAGATAATCAGTTTGCCAAATTGTTCCGTAGGAACAAATCATGGGTAACATCTCAAATATAAAAGCACCAAGCGTTCCATAGGAACGCCTCGTGCCTTTCCATTAATCCTTTATCCCACGAGTCATCCGCCGCGGGCCCAGAACTCACAATTAAATTAATGATTCACCAGTTTCATAGCGCCATCGCTATAGCGTTGACCAATGTTGGGATATTTTGCTAGCAGGGTTTCTATTTCCTGCAGATCTTGCGATGTTAGTGTAATATCGACGGCTGCTGCATTCTCTTCCAGGTATTTTCTTTTTTTGGTGCCCGGTATGGGGATGATATCATCACCCTGGGCTAGTACCCACGCTATCGCCAACTGTGCAGGTGTAGCATTTTTCGATTCAGCCAGTTTTGCAAATTCATCCACCAACTTATTATTATTTTCCCAATGCTCCTTGTCAAAACGGGGTAAGGTTCTGCGAAAATCATCTTCCGCCAAATTTTCTTTTTCGGCTACAGTAGCGGTTACCAGTCCTCTTGCAAGAGGACTATATGGAATAAAACTAATGCCGAGTTCGCGGATCGTATTCAATACTTCACCTTCGGGGTCTCTTGTCAGCAATGAGTATTCACTTTGCAATGCAGCAATGGGATGAACCGCATGTGCTTTACGGATAGAAGCAGGTGAAGCCTCCGATAATCCCAGGTATTTTACTTTTCCTTCTTTCACAAGATCGGCCATTGCTCCAACCATTTCTTCTACGGGTACGTTGGGATCGATGCGATGGGCATAGTAAAGATCAATCGTTTCTATATTTAGTCTTTTCAGGCTCTTTTCTACTGCCTGTTTCAGGTAAGCAGGTGAACCATCAAAGTAGGTGGCAGAAGTGCCGGCAAAATTAGAAGTGCTTCCTTCTCTTTGGCGAAAACCAAACTTTGTTGCAATAAATACTTTATCCCGGTTGGGTGCCAGCACCTTTGAAATTAACTCTTCATTGTGGCCGAAGCCATACATATCAGCCGTATCCCAGAAGTTAATACCCAGTTCGAGTGCCCTGTTGAGCGTGGCCAGGGACTCCGCGTCATTCCGCGGGCCGTAGGCAAAACTCATACCCATGCAGCCAAGGCCAATGGCAGAAAGCTTTTCACCTGTGTTGGCCAGATTTCTATACTTCATAATTATCTGTTTTCAGTTGGTAATAAATACAGCTAATTATAACAGCTACGGTATAGAAATGTTTAGAAGCTGGTTATAGATTCACTGTCTTATTGGAAAGTGTAAGCGTATTCGATTTTACCGGTAAGCTCTTTTTGTTTATTAAACAGCGCTTCTTTGGTCTTCAGACCCTTTTCATTAAAGATATATCGCCAGATGATGTAGTCAGGCCGGTTGGATGATACCACATTCATTTTTTGAATGACTCTGTCAGACTCATCGTACTCAAAGAGCATGTCAGGCATCAATTTTTTTAATTTCTTGTCATAACGGACAACATCTGTCAACCGGTTTTTATCATCGTAATAATAATATATAGGATCAAAGGCAACATCCCGCCTGTACAAATGCTCATCAACCACGTTTCCTTTATCATCAACGGTAAAGCGATATTCCATGCTATCCGTACCATTGGTGATCCGCCAAAGTTTTTCAGGTTTGCCCGCGGCGTTATTGATATAGGAATGCTCAATGGTTTCAGAGAAATCTTTTAACGAATCAGAGGTGGTAGTTTTGACAGAGACAATATTACCTTTTCCATTATAAGAATATACGGTTGTGCTTTTTATATCTTTTGACGAGTCAACTATGCCGATAAGCTTCAGTTGGTCATCAAATTGGTACGACTGGCGGGTTACTTGCTGGCCGTTCCGGCTTGTAATTTTCAGAATCTTTCTGGATGGGTCAATTTCCTGCCATTCGTTGAAGTCCGTTGTTTTTACATTGCGGGCGTCATAGCCAGTGGCTGTTACGGTTTTTACCTTTTGATCCAGGTAAATTTTCATCCTGTCGCTGATGGCTCTCGCATCAGCAATATCATTGTAATAAAATTGGCCAAAAGAGGAAGTTGTCAGGAACAGGGCAATAAAAACCAGGATGTTTTTCATGTAGAGACTGATATTGATTCGGCTCAAAAATAGTTGAATTCTGCAGTAACGAAAAACAAACCAGTTCTTGTATTTTTAGTACTTATTTTTAGAAAAATTTTTACATGTCTCATAGCCCGGAACGAAAAGAAAAAAATTGTCTCAATTGCGGAACGATTGTACAGGGAAGATTCTGTCACATTTGCGGACAGGAAAACATAGAACCGAAGGAGACATTTTTCGGGATGGTCACGCATTTTTTTAATGATATCACCCATTTCGACGGGAAGTTTTTTACTACGCTGAAAGACTTATTATTTAAGCCAGGCTTCTTATCGGTTGAATACATGAAGGGCAGGAGGATGAGTTACCTGAACCCGGTGAGGATGTATGTATTTACGTCCGCTATTTTTTTCCTTATTTTTTTCAGCCTGATTAATCCGAAGGATGCATTCAAGGTTACAGAGGGTAACGAACCTCTCTCTGTTAATGCACGAGATTCCATCATTCAACGGGTGGAAAAAAAACTTAGACGGGATTCGGCGAATGTGAAATTAAAGAAGAAGCTTGAACTTTTAAAAGATACCAGCAAACCGCTGACCGCCCTGGATTTAGTTCCTTTGTCGGAAGATTTCACGATGATGAGCACTATTGGACGGGATTACAAGAGCAGGCACGAGTATGATTCTTTGCAAAAAGTGTTGCCCGCCGGCGAAAAAGACGGATGGTTAAAAGGATTATGGAATAAAAGGGCGATACGGGTGAACGAGAAATATAAAAAACAAGGATCTTTTTCCTTGTCCACCTGGTCGGATTCTTTATTGCATAAACTACCTTACTTACTGTTTATTTCTCTTCCGTTTTTTGCATTGATTTTGAAATTGCTTTATATCAGGCGGAGAAAAGAGTTTTATTATGCTGATCATGGCATATTCACGATCCACCATTATATATTTAGTTTTATCCTGTTGTTGTTTATCTTTTCCTGGGATAAAATGGATGATATGACTGGCTGGAGCATCTGGGGCATTTTTCAATTCATAACGATATTGTGTTGGCCTGTCTACTTATTTCTGGCTATGAAGCGATTTTACCACCAGGGAAGTGGCAAAACCTTTGTCAAGTTTGTTTTGTTGAATATTATGGGTTTTATCGTAGCTATGATTCTTCTGGTGTTCTTTTTACTTTTTTCTATTTTTCAACTTTAACGATAACTAATGAACGATACACTGAGTGGAGCTTTTCTTAAACTGGTTTCTATAATGGATGATCTCAGGGAAAAATGCCCCTGGGACAGAAAACAAACAATTCAAAGCCTCCGGCAATTGACCATTGAAGAGACTTATGAATTAGCTGACGCTATAACCAACGAGGACTGGAAGGGCTTAAAAGAAGAATTGGGTGACCTGCTGTTGCATATTTTGTTTTATGCAAAAATCGGCAATGAACAAAAAAAGTTCGATTTGGAGGAAGTGATTACGAGCATCAGTGAAAAATTGATATTCCGGCATCCGCATATATACGGTGATGCCGCCAATGGTGGAAAAGTGATTAAAGTTGCGGATGAAGAAGAAGTGAAAAGGAATTGGGAAAAGCTGAAATTGAAAGAGGGAAAAAAATCGATTCTGGGTGGTGTGCCGGCATCATTGCCAGCCACAGTAAAAGCGATGCGGTTGCAGGAAAAAGCGAAGCAGGTAGGTTTTGAATGGGAAAACAAAGACCAGGTTTGGGAAAAAGTGGAAGAGGAAATGAAAGAGCTGAAGGAGGTAATTGACACAGGACAACAGGCGAAAGTGGAAGAAGAGTTTGGGGATCTTATATTTTCTTTAATTAATTATGCACGGTTTTTGCAGGTGGATGCTGAAAATGCTCTTGAACTAACCAATAAAAAATTCATCCACCGCTTTACACAGATGGAGCAACAGGTTTTGAAGGAAGGAAAAGACATGACCAAAATGAGCCTTACAGAATTAGACGACATCTGGAACAGTGTAAAACAACATAGGGATACGTGAAGCCACTCTTTAAAAATAGTTTTGTCTGGAAATCCAGCTTGCTTCTCCTGGCAGCCATTCTTTTTGCACTTTCTTTCATATTTAATAAGCTATATACCAATCGTACGTCGGTAATACAGGAGGTCAAGAACGCTGAAAACTATCTTTACCGGCAACAAAAGAACTTTAATTCATTTCTTGCTGACACGGTACTGATCAGGAAATTGGTAGAAAACACGGAATCGGCCAATGAGTTTCAGGACGTCATTTCAAGGTCCTATGGTATATTTTTATACCGGATCAATACCACCAATACGCTGTCTTTAAGTTTTTGGAATGACCAGCTTATTCTGCCACCGTCACAGACATTTGGAGCAGGTGATATGGAAGAGTTTATGCACCTGGATAATGGCTATTACCTGGTGATCAAGCGAATTATTAATCTGCCGGCCTACCCGATTTTTGCGTATGCGATGATACCGGTGCGATCGGAGTTTTTCCTGGAGACGGAGTATCTGCCACAAAAATTTGTTTACAGCAATTCAGCTGATAACCGGGTTATCCTAAGTAAAGCAAAAACTGACTTTCCGGTAAAATCCTTAACAGGTAAAACATTATACTATCTCGATAAAAAAACAGCGGGTGCTGTACCCTACAATAACAAATTCACTATCATTTTACGGTTTAGCGGACTGCTGTTACTGTTACTGTTTACCCATTTGGTGGCGGAGTCATTGGCCAGGGATAAGAGATGGAAAGGCATTGCTTTTTTAGGAGTGTCTTTATTGGCTATCCGGATCATCATCTACATGTTTCCGGAGTTGTTAAATCTCCGCCAGTTTGAATTGTTTGATCCTTCCATCTACGGCTCAAATATTATTCAGAAATCGTTGGGTGATCTGTTGATGAATTCTACTTTTTTTTGTTGGCTGGTATTATTCACCTGGTACAAGGTGCAGCATGTAAAAAATATCGTGGAATGGCTGCCTTACCGTTGGCTAAGGGTGACGGCCGGTTTTTTTTGTCTATGCCTGCTAATTTATTCAACTTTTATTCTTTCTTCGGTTATCAGGAGTATTGTCGCCGATTCAAAAATATCTTTTGATGTTACCAACTTTTTCAGTCTTGACCGGTATACAGTCGTTGGTTTTATAGTGCTGGCCACGCTGTCTCTGTCTTACTACTATTTCACGCAATTATTGTTTAGGGTAATTTTCCCGTTATTCAGCAACAATATATGGTTGGTATATTTTGCTATCGGGTTTTCAGGTCTTATTTACCTGAGTTTAAAATCAGGAGATCCGGCAGTCTTATTTTATATTCCAGTATTGGCCTGGCTGCTACTTTATACGTGGTTAGTTAACAGGGACGGGGTGATCTTAAACCGTATCCGTATCAATATTGCCGGCATCCTGTTCTGGATATTTTTATTCTCCGTTTCCATTGCGGCCATCATGTTGGCGGAGAACCGGAAGGCCGAGTGGGAAAAAAGAAAGTTTTATGCTGAAAAATTAGCTGATCAAACGGATGCGTCCAGTGAACGCCTGATGAACATCGCCATGAAGTATTTGGATAATGATTTTCTGCAGGAAAATTTTTATCGTTTCATGGACAGTGCCAGCAATCACTATATCCGTGATAGCATCATGAGAAGTAATTATAGTGCGTATATCAATAAATATGAGACAAAGCTCTATGTTTACGACTCGCTCAAACGACCTTTGTATAACGAAGATTTCACCACTTTCGACGCATTAAACACGATTGTTACCGTTCAATCTCATCCTACCAAAACGCCTGATCTGTATTATTACGAAACGGCTTTTGATAAATACACCTATATCACTGAGAGGGTTGTTACGGATAGCAATTCAAACAAACTTGGCTACTTTTTCCTGATATCTAATCCTAAAAAATACAGGGGAGATGCACTGTTCCCTGAATTTTTTAAGCAATATAAAAAGAATGATCCTGAGAATTCGCCTATTTATTCCTATGCGGTGTATAGCCAGAAAAAACTAATTGCTCTTTCCAATAAGTATCCTTTTGCAACCCAATTGACCGAGAAGGATATTCCGAAGAACAAAGAGTTCGAACGAAAAGCAAATGGAGATTATGATGAAATGTGGTACCGTGCCAGCAATGAAAAAGTGGTAGTTATGGCCCGTAAAGGGGATACGATAATTGAAGCCATCACCTTGTTCTCCTACATATTCTGTTCATTCCTGTTTCTCGTTTTTATTGTACAGATACTGTCGCTGATTTTAAAAGCGGTGTATGATTGGGATGGATTCAAAAGCTTTTTTCATTTCAACATCCGGAACCAGGTGCACAGCACGATTATTTTTATTAGCATATTTTCTTTCATCATTATAGGAGTTGCAACTATTACATTCTTTAAAAACCGGTACAATCGCAATAACAGTGATAAACTGAGTCGTACAATGAATATAATGGTGAACGAAATGGAAAAGCGGATTGACAGCGAATATCCCTTTGATCCGTTTGTTAAAATGAATGATTCGGGCTCTGTTTACACCCTGCAGGAGTTGGTAAAAGATGTTTCTGTTATTCATGGTGTGGATGTAAACGTATATGACCTGAATGGCGACCTGCAGGTTTCATCGGAGGATAATGTTTATACAAGAGGAGTCTTAAGCAAAAAAATGGAGCCCGTTGCTTTTTACCGCCTGAACAGACAAAATCTGATCGAGTATGTGCAGGAAGAGCAGATTGCCAATCTTTCTTATTTAAGTATCTATGCACCTGTGAGGGATAAAGATGGAAGGGCCTACGCCTATTTAAGCATTCCCTATTTTACATCGCAGCCTGAGCTTGACCAGGAAATATCCAACTTTATCGTAACGGTGATCAATCTTAATGCTTTTATATTATTGATAGCGGGACTTATCGCCTTATTTATCACCAACCGGATCACCCGTTCGTTCTCCATTATAAGTGATAAGATGAAAGATGTGAACCTGGGAAGGATGAACGAAGAAATAGTATGGAACCGGAAGGATGAAATCGGTGATCTTGTCAAAGAATACAATAAAATGGTGGCCAAACTGGAAGAGAGTGCCGAAGCTCTTGCCAAAACAGAAAGAGAGGGGGCGTGGCGTGAAATGGCGAGACAGGTAGCGCATGAGATCAAAAATCCATTAACGCCCATGAAGCTGAGTATTCAGTACCTGCAAAAATCGATAGATAGCAATCATCCCAATGTGAAAGAGCTGTCAAGCAATGTTGCTAATACATTGGTGGAACAAATAGATCACCTGTCAAAAATCGCTGCCGACTTTTCACAGTTTGCGAATATCAGTAATACAAATATGGAGGAGTTTGATTTGCATGATGTGCTGCGTTCATTGCATGAGTTGTATCGCTCGGACGAAAACATTGAGTTTATCTGGAGACCTTTGCCTGAAAAGATCATCGTGAATGCTGATAAAACGCAGATGAACCGGTTGTTTACCAATCTTTTTGCCAATGCCGTGGAAGCGAGTGAAGAGGGAGATTGCAAGATCGAAGTCACGGAAGAACGATATGACGGGATGGTGAAAATAAATATCAAAGACCATGGTGAAGGAATACCCCAGGAGATGCAATCCCGTATATTCATTCCAAACTTCACCACGAAGTCATCCGGCACCGGCCTTGGATTAGCAATGTGTAAAGGAATAGTAGAGCAGGTAAAAGGAAAAATATGGTTTGATACAGAAAAGGGAAATGGCACTACCTTTCATGTGGAAGTGCCATTAACCAACTAAATGCTTTTTTGTTTTTTCCGGTTCTCCAGGTAAGTTTCAAATTGCTGCAGGGAAAAACTGCTCAGGTTTTGTTCTTTTGTCAGGCCACCCTTTTGTGCAGCCAGTACACCATACTTAACATCATTGAACCCTTCGAGATAATGGGCATCAGGATTGACAGAAAGCAGCACATTTTTTTCGATTGCATATTCTATCCAATGCCAATCAAGATCGAGACGACGGGGATGGGCATTTATTTCAACCGCGATATTGTTAGCGGCACAAACGTCAATTATTTTTTTGTGATCGATTGGATAGCCTTTACGGCTCAGTAATAATCGTCCCGTTAAATGCCCCAGAATAGTTACATAAGGATTGGAAAGAGCCGTCAGTAAACGGGTCATCGCTTTTTCTTCAGACATTTTCAGATTGCTGTGAACGGAGGCGATGATAAGATCAAAGCTTGCTAAAATATCGTTGCTGTAATCAAGTGTTCCGTCATTCAGAATATCACACTCGATACTCTTGAATATTTTGAATGGAGCCAGTTTCTTATTTAATTCATCGATATACCGGTGCTGTTCCCTGATTCTTTCTTCCGACAGGCCATTGGCGTAAGCCGCCGTTTTGGAGTGATCTGAAATAACCAGGTATTCTAAATTTTTTTTTATACACTCATTGGCCATTTCTTCAATCGTATTAGCGCCGTCGCTCCAGTTGCTATGGCTATGGATAATTGACTTTACGTCTGTAGGCTGTATGAGTGCGGGTAGTTGTTTCTTTTTTGCTTTGTCGATGATGCCGGCGGTTTCCCGTTGACAGGGTGGTATATATTGAACACCTGCCTGTGCAAAAATATCTTCATCTCCATCTCCTGTCACTACACCGGAAATGCCAGGAAACTCCTTGTGAAAAGCTGCTAAGAAGTCCGGAGAGCCGGTTGTATTAAATAAATGTTCCGCCCTATTCTTTACCCCTGTATATAATTTTAGTTTTAAGCCATTTTTTAATTTATATAAGAGACTGCCGGACGTTTCTTCTAACAACTCTGGTGGCTGTGCGGTTTGAAATTTTGGTTTTATCGTGTCATTGTTTTCCAAAACGATATACTCGAGTTCATCAATTGTTAATTCTTGTCTTCGAAATGCGCCGGTTGCACAAACTTTTTCGGGAGTGAATATTTTTTTCAGGTAGCCATCTATCTGCGGAAATAATTCATCAACCTGGGCATATAAAAAGCTTCCCTGGTTTTGCAGGTAATATTCAATTGACTCCTGGACGTTTTGCTGTGTCTTCTCTCCAAAACCTTTGAAGAGCGTTAGCCTGTTTTCATTACAGGCATATAATAATTCACCGACCGATTCAATTCCCATCTCTTTCCAGATCGTATGAATTTTTTTTGGGCCGATGCCTTTTATGTTTAGCATTTCAACGACACCAACAGGGGTAGCAGCGATATATTCATTGAGGATAGTCAGGTGCCCATGGTCAAGCATTTCAATTACTTTCTCTCCAACGCTTTTTCCGATGCCCTGGATACTAAATAAATTTTCACGGGGAATATCTTTTAATTGAAGCGGAAGCTTATCAATATTAAAAGCTGCAATGGAGTAGGTTTTTGTTTTGAATGAGTTCTCTCCGTGGATGTCCATTAGTTTGGAGAGAAGAGAAAAATTGTCGGCTATGGCAGAGTTATCCATTGGCGCAAGTTAATATAATGCAGGAAATTTTATTTTGGTGGCTGAGGGAATAGTATAAAAGAAAAAGTCCCGATTAACTCGGGACTCTTATAAACTTCTAAGAAATTAAACTTATTTCTTTTTAGCTGCTTTTTTCTTTGGAGCTGCTTTTTTAGCTGCTTTTTTCTTTGGAGCTGCTTTCTTTGCTGCTTTCTTTGGAGCTGCTTTTTTAGCTGCTTTTTTCTTTGTTGCCATTTTTTAGAATTTAATGTTTAGTGAAATATGGGTTATCGTAAGTAAAAATAATAATTATTTTATACTACCCAAATTTTTTTTCCACAAAATGACAATCGAAGAAGTTATGCTTCAGCTGCAGTTACAGAAACATATGTTCTGTCGTTGCGACCTTTTCTGAATTCAACTACACCATCACTCAATGCAAACAATGTAAAGTCTTTTCCAACACCAACATTTTTTCCAGGATGATAAACAGTACCACGTTGACGAAGGATGATGTTACCTGCAACAGCGGGTTGACCACCAAAAATTTTTACACCAAGGCGTTTGCTTTGTGAGTCGCGGCCGTTCTTTACACTACCTTCACCTTTCTTATGTGCCATGTTTTTAAGTTTATTAGTTTACAAGTTTATTGGTTTACAAGTTGAGGACCTTATTAACCTTTCAACTTTTCAACCTTTTACTTTTATTAAGCGATGCTTGTTACTTTGATTTTTGTATAAGCAGTACGATGACCTTTCTTTTTGTGAAAACCTTTTCTTCTTTTTTGTTTGTAAGCGATCACAGTATCACCCTTTACATGATCAAGGATTTCTGCAGATACTTTTGTTTTTAAAGCAGAACCAACTGAAAGCTTTCCATCAGCTTCCGCTAATATTACTTCCAGGTTTACTTTATCTCCGGCGTTTCCTGCTACATGCGGAACGAACAAAGTCTGATCTTTTTCTACTTTAAATTGCTGACCGGCCACTTTTATTACTGCTATCATAATCTGAAATTAGGGTGGCAAAGGTAAGGGGAAAGTTTCAACCAGCAAACGGAAATGTCAAAGTTTTAATGACCAAAATCACGGGCCTTTTGAATTGCCTTCCTTTATCTTTGTGAATTGCCGATTCAGTTACCCAAAATTAAGACATATGCCCGTTTCATCAGGCGGGCAAAACCGATATACACAGATGAAAATCAAGTCTTTCTTAGCTAAGCCGTTTGCTTCCTATATATATAAAGGTATCCGTAAAGGCATGGCTACCGCTGTTGCTGACCAGGAAAATATTCTTAAAGATCTTATTAAAATAGGGCGAAATACTGAGTTTGGAAAACAGGCGGGGTTGGACAAGGTGAACTCCTACGAAGAATTTAAGCAGGCGGTTTCCATCCGGGACTACGAACAATTCCGCTCGTTCATCGACCTGGTAAAAGAAGGCAAGCATAATGTACTTTGGAAAGGCAGGCCCATCTATTTTGCCAAAACCTCTGGTACTACCAGTGGTACGAAGTATATTCCCATCACCAAAGATTCTATTCCCAATCATATTAATACTGCCCGCAATGCGCTGCTTTGCTACATGGCAGAAACAGGAAACTCAAGGTTTGCAAATGGTAAAATGATCTTCCTGTCAGGATCACCGGTGTTAGAAAGAGTAGGCGGTATTCCGACCGGCCGGTTGAGTGGAATCGTCAATCATCATGTGCCAGGTTATCTGCGCACCAATCAGTTGCCTTCATATGAAACCAATTGTATTGAAGACTGGGAAACCAAGCTGAATAAGATCGTGGATGAAACAATCAATAAGGATATGACCCTGATCAGCGGGATACCACCGTGGATGCAGATGTATTTTGATGAACTAATGAAGAGAAGCGGCAAAAGGATAGCAGAGCTGTTCCCCAATTTCAGCCTGATGGTGCAGGGTGGTGTAAACTTTGAACCCTACAAAGCCAGGTTGTTTGAAAGTATCGGTAAGAAGATTGATACGATTGAGCTGTTTCCGGCCAGCGAAGGATTTTTTGCTTTCCAGGATTCTCAAAATGCAGAAGGTCTTTTGTTAAATACTGATAGCGGAATTTTCTTTGAGTTCATCCCTGCTGCCGAAATAAACAATACCAATCCTTCCCGCCTTTCTTTAGCTGATGTAAAAGTCGGTGAGAACTACGCACTCATCATTAATAGCAATGCAGGGCTTTGGGGATATAACTTAGGAGATACAGTAAAATTTGTATCTACGAATCCCTACAGGCTTGTTGTGACTGGCAGAACAAAGCATTTTATTTCCGCATTTGGTGAGCATGTAATAGGAGAGGAAGTGGAACAAAGCCTCTTAAAAGCTGCTGAGGAGGAGCATGTTCAAATAACAGAGTTCACAGTTGCTCCTTTTGTGAGTGAAGGAGAAGGCAAATCTTATCATGAATGGTTTATCGAGTTTGAAAATAAACCAGCCAATATGCAAGCCTTTGCAAAAAAGCTGGATGAAAATTTGCGTCAGAAAAATGTTTATTATGATGATCTTATTGCCGGCAATATTTTACGACCGTTGAAGTTGACTGCGATAAGAAAAAATGGCTTCATTGATTATATGAAGTCGGTGGGTAAATTGGGTGGACAAAATAAAGTGCCCCGTTTGAGTAACGATCGAAAGATTGCCGATGAATTAATTAAATGGATGGATAATTAATGACTTCTGATAGCTGCCGGGAATTAAATTAGAGATTGTAAAAATGAAAGAACAACAATATAAAAAGGCTGAATCAGCAAACGCTTCGGCGGAGCGATTGACCAGGCGTATTGCAGTATTCGGTTCTACAGGTTCAATTGGTACACAGGCATTGGATGTGATTGCAGCTAATCCTGGTTTGTTTTCAGCTGAAATACTGACTGCTTATACTAATGAAGAATTGTTGATAGAGCAGGCTTTGCGGTTCAATCCCAACATTGTAGTTATAGGCGACGAAAAAAAATATTTAAAGGTAAAAGATGCGCTTGCGTCAACCGATATAAAAGTTTTTGCCGGTGAAAAATCATTGGAAGAAGTGGCGGCCATGGATTGTTATGATCTGATGCTGGCCGCTATAGTGGGGTATGCCGGACTCAGACCAACTTTACGTGCGATTAGCATCGGTAAGCCAATTGCTCTCGCTAATAAAGAAACCTTAGTGGTAGCTGGTGATATCATCATGCGAAAAGCGGTGGAGAACAGGGTTCCTGTAATACCGGTAGATTCAGAGCATTCAGCGATCTTTCAATGCCTGGTTGGTGAAACAAGAAACCGTATTGAAAAAATCATCCTGACTGCATCCGGAGGTCCGTTTCTTGGAAGAAAACCTAATTACCTTGTTAATGTAAAAAGAGAGCATGCATTACAGCACCCTAATTGGAATATGGGTGTGAAAGTGAGTATTGACTCAGCAACATTGATGAATAAGGGATTGGAAATGATCGAAGCAAAATGGCTGTTTAATTTAAAGCCTGAACAGATACAGGTGGTCATTCATCCGCAGAGCATTATTCACAGCATGGTACAATTTGAAGACGGAAGTATAAAAGCGCAGATGGGATTACCCGATATGAAGTTGCCTATTCAGTATGCATTGGCTTTTCCGCGGCGTATTGCTAACAATTTTCCGCGTTACGATTTCAAAAAAGTAAACACGTTGACTTTTGAAGATCCTGATTTGAGAACATTCAAAAATCTTGTGCTGGCAATGGAGGCCTTAAATAAAGGAGGCAACCTTCCTGCTGTAATGAATGCCGCTAACGAGATCGCTGTATATGCCTTTCTTCGCAACCGGGTAAATTTTTTGGACATGACCGATATCATTGAAAAGACAATGCAAAAGGTCAACTTTATTGAAAACCCAACTTTGGATGAGTATTTTGAAAGTGACGGCATGGCCCGGAATTATGCTGCGGATCTTATCCGGCTTTAAAGACTGCTTCCATATCGACGTTTATTCTTAATAAAATCAAATAATTCAGCAACGGTAGAAAAATCTTTTATATTTAGCTGATATTTGCGATTCTTTCAATTTTTTATAAAATATATTTTTTGAATATGTATTTGTTAGCGATAGATTGGGGAGCCGTGGGTGTGCAGGTGGGGCAGTTGCTATTAGCATTATCAATACTGATCGTGTTGCATGAGTTTGGCCACTACATTACTGCCAAATGGTTTGGTTGCCGGGTTGAGAAATTCTTTTTGTTTTTCGATCCATGGTTTTCGTTGGTAAAGAAGAAAGTTGGTGAAACAGTATATGGAATAGGTTGGTTACCCCTGGGTGGATATGTGAAAATCTCCGGGATGATTGATGAAAGCATGGATAAAGAAGCGATGAAACAACCACCAAAAGAATGGGAGTTTAGAAGCAAGCCGGCCTGGCAGCGTTTGATCATCATGCTTGGGGGTATTATTATGAATGTGTTGGTAGCTTTTCTTATTTATGCTTTCGTGCTGATGATTTGGGGTGAAAGAAAAACGCCAATGAATTCAATAAAGTACGGTATTTGGACAACGGATACCCTGATGAATGAGATCGGCCTGAGAAACGGCGATAAAATTTTAGCGGTAAATGGAGAGCCTGTTGATTATTTTGAAAACCTTGGCGCCCAGGTTATTTTAGGAAGGGAAATCCTGATTGAGAGAGACGGAAAGCAACAGGATATAAAATTGCCGGTCAATCTCGTAGAAAAGTTGATTGAAAGCAAGAGAAAAAAAGGCTTGTTGCTTGATCGCAGATTGCCTACATATATTGGAAAGTACTCAGCTAAGGATACCTCTTATGGAAAGAAAGCAGGCCTGCAGGAAATGGATCGCATTATTGCGGTGGATTCTACCCCTGTTCGATTTTTTGATGAAATGGCAGCGGCGCTGAAGGATCATAAAAACGGCGAGGTGACTCTTACCGTTGAGAGAAAAGGACAAACAATTCAATTGAAATCAAAAGTAAATGAAGAGGGAAGAATTGGTGTACCGGGGCTTAATGATAAACAGTACGAGAATTTAGGTGTTTATAATACAGAAGTACGTAAGTATGGCTTTTTTGCCGCTTTTCCCGCCGGTGTAACTAAGTCATTTGAAAAACTAAAATTTTATATAGATCAGTTTAGATTGATTCTTAACCCGGAAACCGGGGCTTATAAAGGAGTTGGCGGGTTTAAAGCGATTGGCTCCGTGTTCCCGACCGAATGGAGCTGGGAAGCTTTTTGGAATATTACGGCATTTCTATCAATCATATTGGCCTTTATGAACCTTTTGCCAATACCGGCGTTAGATGGCGGACACGTCATGTTTACCTTATATGAAATGGTGAGTGGCAGAAAACCTAATGAGAAATTCATGGAGTATGCACAGGTGGCTGGCATGATTTTGTTATTATTGTTGATGTTATACGCCAATGGAAACGATTGGTTTGGTTGGGGAAGGTAATCAACGGGCAATAAGCAATAGACAATAAACAAATATAAACGACCGATTGCCAATTGTCCATTGTCAATTGGCGTAGCGGGGCTGTTCCGGTTTTGACAGCATAGATCTTTGAGAGTGTAAGCATGCAGTGCGTTGTATCATTAGCACTTTAATCTGAAGATTCAAACTTTAAATGGCAATACTCAGTATGCCATGGCTGCCTAATCAGTGATTAAGTAGTCATTTGGGCCGCCGGGCCGGTTGTTCTGTTACCACGCCCCGCCGCCGACTCAACAACAAAACAGGATGCTGCGACCGAAGGCTGTGACGGTTGATTAAGATCATTCAGCTAAGTGATAAGTTGGTTTGTTCATTTCCTGCTTATCGCCGACAAGCAATAATGAAATAAGCATGTAGAAAGCTTTTGACGAATATGTTTGGACAGGGGTTCGATTCCCCTCAGCTCCACTTTGAAGGGATGGCCCACCAGGCTATCCCTTTTTTTATTATTGAATTTTATATTGAACAACATTGTTCAGTTCAATAAGTGTATGGCCTTACCGCTGTACAATAAAAATCTATGCAATTACTTTCCTGGGTACTACATCTGCCGTTGCTACTTCATGATTTGATTTATTAAAAATCGTATTCAGATTAAAATGCATTGATTTCAGTTAATCATTATTGCATCTTCCATTTACTTTTTCATGCGTTGATTTTTTCTAAGAAAAAAAATCTACAATTTTTTATTCTGAAAAAAAACAGGAAAAATATTCTAATCACTGATGAATAATTATTTAAACGTTGTTGTTTGACTGCATTGATTTCAGTTAAGTGTTAGTGGCACACTTGTTGGCAATGTAGGCGAAAATTCAATACTTATGAAACTAAACCCTATGTCGTTTAGCGGCAAAGCCGTACTCGCACTAGCTTTCAGTGCAGCGTTAATAACCAGTTGTAGCAAGGAAGACGCCGAATACAAGAGAAGACGTCGCACCACTCCTACTACAGAAACTCCAACAACTCCTACGGATACCGTAGCAACTCCAGCCCCTACAACACCAACTACTCCCTCGACCGGTACAGTAGCGTATTTGTCGTTGCCAACATCCGGAGCGAAAAACTTGTCGGGTCAGTCAAATGTTGTAATCGAGAATTTGAGATTTGTTGACATTTCAGGAAATCCGCTGTTGTTAAATGGAAGCAGCAATATCACTATCAGAAACTGTTTCTTCGACAGGGCAAGCGCAGAAGCAATCAGCATTGAAAACTCTTCCAACATCACAATTGAGAATT
Organism: Terrimonas pollutisoli; assembly: GCF_029360765.1. GTDB lineage: Bacteria > Bacteroidota > Bacteroidia > Chitinophagales > Chitinophagaceae > Terrimonas_B > Terrimonas_B pollutisoli. Next base: position 25,084 of record NZ_JARKNA010000031.1, read on the forward strand.
GCTTATTCAACGGGGTAACTACCGGTGTTTACGCCTTAGGTTCTAAAACAATCAAAATTCGTAACAACCAATTTGTAAACGTACGTATGCGTAGCACGGGTGGTCGTGGTCAGTTTGTACAGTTTAACAATGTAAGCGGCGAAGGCAACCTGATTGAAAACAACCAGGGTGAAAACTTTGCAGGTGAAAGTGATCCGGAAGATCTGATTTCTTTGTATCAAAGTTCAGGAACTGCGTCAAGCCCAATCTCTGTTCGTAACAATATGTTCAGAGGCGGTGGTCCATCAACATCTGGTGGTGGTATCATGACAGGTGACTATGGTGGCGGTTACCAAATTGTTGAAAACAATACATTGCTCGATCCGGGTCAATACGGTATTGCATCCGCTGGTGGTAGCAATATCTCTTTGATCAATAACAAGATCTACGCAAGACAACAACCATTTACCAATAATCCTCTTTATGTATGGGCACAACAAGGCGCATCTTGTTCTAACATCACTGTAAAAGGTAACAGGGTAAACTGGACAGATAAAAGCGGAAGTATAAACAACGGATGGAATGCAGGCAACTGTAGCAATACATCGTTTGAAGATCCTACTACTATCTCTTTATCTGAAATGGGTGTGCCTTCACATTTGATCACATTCATTACGCCTGCAGAATTATTGGAAATTCGTAACTAAGGACGGTTATTAAATAAGGTGAGTTTTTGTAGCGTCATAGGGCTTGTCCTTATGACGCTTTTTTAGTTTGATATAGATCACTTCCAGGGACAAGGAATAATTCCGCTCGGTTTTTTAACTCCACGTATGATTAACGATAGCTCCCAGGTCTTTGGTTTTCGTGCAGCCTGGTTGAGTTTTGAAACGGTGATGTCATAACTAAGCCCGAATTGAAAATCACCATAGGCCAGGCCGGCATACGGTATGACAGCATTCTTTGACCAATACCAAAGCCCGGCGGTAAATAACGAACCTGCCTGGTCACCGACATAATAGCCCAGTGCTCCGCCAACTGAAAAATAGCTCGCCTTATCCTGGTATTGATAAATGGCATTTGTATTTAATACGACACGTTCGTTTAAAAAGGTTTCAAAATTGGCATGTGCCACTTTACGCATCGCCAGTATCTGGTTTTCATCTTTCAAAAAGGTTTGTTTCGGCTTGTTTAAATGAAAACCCGCTACTCCAAGATCAAGATTACTCTTCTGCGATGTATAGGTGTACACAATGCCTGCACTCGCGGAGAAGTAAGGCCGCATATTATCTAACGCTACTTCACCCGTAGGAAGGTTAGTATTAAATCCATTCCCGGTAAACTGTTCTTCAAAAGTCAGCCTGTCAAAATCGACATGCCTTCTTCCGTAGATAGCGCCAAATCCTAATCCAATCCGTTGCTTCTGCTGATCATTTTCTATCAACTTGATATTGTAGGAAAGATTAAACGAAACATAGGTACTTTTTACCACACCACTCATGGCATGGTCAAACATTAACATAGTGCCAATACCAATGATATTATTTTCTGTTTCAACATTGGGAACTTTGTTCTGCATGATCTTCATGTCGTAAGAAACAGTTCCCGTGACATAAGGACTTGCCGGGCCGATCCATTGATCTCTGAAATTGGAGATTGCCCGCCAGTCTGCATTAATATTAGCCGTCAGCCCGGGGTTAATATTTAATGGTGACGAAAAAAATTGGGAAAAACTAGGATCCTGTGCAAACGAGGATTTTGTCGCCATCAATAAAAGCACAACTGCCACAATTCGATTCCAGGTTTTCATTGTAATAATTTTAAGAGTTCATTCATGAGTTGATTTTATCTTAAAAGAACTGAGTTGCCGGCACGTTTATAATATTTGCCATCTTCGCCTGTAGCTTCTAATGTCCATGTATAAGTATCCATTACCTGTGGAACGCCTTTATAAATACCATCCCATCCATGACGCAGTATATTAGTTTCAAATACAAGCTCACCCCAACGATTGAAGACACGGAAGTAGATCAATTCACGGATGCATACAGGGATCGGGAATAGCTTATCATTATGACCATCGTTATTCGGCGACCACGCCTTCGGAACAAAAATATCCGACACGCATCCGCCCGGATTTATCGGACGCATCATCACCAACAGCGTATCAACTACCGGGCATGGAGTTCCATTATCTATTGTGATGGTATATTCCACGTTGCTGTTATGACGGAAGGTTGGATTTTTTCTGTCATACGCATTTAGGCCAACCGGCGGATACCAGGTGTATTTATTATTAAGTGATAGCGCTCTCGCAGTTAACTGTATTGAGGTATTTGGCGCTACGGTTATAGTTGGATAACGTACCGATTTTTCGCCTTTCGTAACAGTCACCACAACCTCTACCGCTTTCACAAAATTACATCCACCAACAGCGGAAGCTTTGATGTAATATGTACCACTTGTATTGACAGTCTGTGGATTCGTCAATGGTATGGTTGTGGCCTGATCCATCCAATATGTGTAGGTCAGGCGTGGATCACTGCCTGCTGTAATGGCAGGCGCTGTGAGATCTACAGTGGCAGGTTCGCAAACACTCGCAGGATTGGTTACGACAAATACCGGTGATGATTCGATGGTTACCGTTACAGGCTTGATCGAATAACACCCAAACGCATTTGTTCCTTTGATATAATAGGTTCCGGCAAGTACAGCCTGCGGATTAGCAACAGGGTTAGTGGCTGCGGCATTGAGCCAGTATGTATACGTCAAACCATTGTCAGAACCAGCTGTAACCGATGGATCGGTGAGATTGGCAGGCGAACACAATGAAATATCAGAAGTCACAACGTTTGGTGCCAGGTCTGTTTGACCGACTACTGCTTCTGTTGTAGCTGAACAGCCGTTTGCATCTGTAACAACTACGCTGTAATTACCTGGGGCGAGCCCTGTCAAATCATCTGTGGTGGCAGTGTAGCCCGAAGGTCCGGTCCATGCATATGAATAGGGAGAACTACCACCGTTGACAATAAGATTTATAGAACCATCCATTACTGTACAAGTAGCATTTGTAATGGATTTATTTAATGTAATAATATTATTGACCTGGTTGATTGTGGTGGTAGATGAAGCGGTGCAACCATTTGCATCTGTTACAAGAACCGTATAGTTACCTGCTGCCAATCCATTCAAATCCTTAGTTGTTGAAATAAAATTATTTGGTCCTGACCATTGATAACTATAGGGAGCCGATCCATTTTGAACGACCAGGTTTATCGAGCCGTTATTAGCAGCGCAAATTGTATTTGCTACCACCGGGTTGATAGTAATTGTATTTATATCGAGGCCAACTTTTATGGTCTTTGTCTGGGTACATCCATTTGCATCGGTTACAATTACGGTGTAGTCGCCTGCGGATAAACTGGTGAGATCTTCGTTAGTGGAAGTGAAATTGTTAGGTCCGCTCCATGCAAAAGTGTATGGTGCAGCGCCGTCACTGATAGCCAGGTTTATGGAACCATTGTTCGAGGTACAGATGGCATCAGTAACAGTTTGATCAAGTGCAATGGTGTTGTTTATCTGTATTACTGTTATAGTAGTCGATGAACTACAACCGGCCGCATTCTTTATTGACACAGTGTATGTTCCCGGCGCAACATTTGTAAACACATTGCTTGCCTGGAAGTTGATTCCATCAATACTATAAATAATACCGGTTCCCGGTGCAGGAGAAGTGACTGTGATAGTTCCTGTTGTTGCACAAGTTATATCCGTTACGACAACGATTGGAGTTGGTGGTACCGGGCTAATTGTCAATCTCAGTGTCGCAATAGAATCGCAACCTGCAACACTTGTCAGTCTCACATCATACGAACCTGCCTGGGTATAAGTTTGTCCGTTCCAGGAATAAGGAAGTTGGTCAGAACAGATTGTTATTTCGGTAGTGCTGTTTTTTATTGCTTTTACGGTAATAGCTAATGTTGCTGTACCTGCACACTGACCTGCATCCGGAGTAAATGTATAAGTAGTGGTTCCAATCGCTGCAGTGCTTACAGCAGGTGACCATGTACCGGTGATACCATTATTGGAAGTAGTTGGAAGAACCGGAGCGGTTGCATTCAAACAAACATCATTGACCGGATCAAATGTTGGAGTGATCTGATCGGTAACAGTGATAGTAAGTGTCGCTGTTCCTGCACACTGACCTGCATCCGGGGTAAATGTATAAGTAGTGGTTCCAATCGCGGAAGTAGAAACAGCCGGTGACCAGGTTCCTGTGATGCCATTATTAGATGTTGTTGGCAATACAGGAGCTGTTG
>NZ_JARKNA010000032.1 GCF_029360765.1 Terrimonas pollutisoli
TTGGCTTCTTCCGTACAAACATCCTCTAAAATACAGCAGGGACACCCATCGCAAAAATCAAAATCCAGTGTTTTCAATGGTTTCAGCCAATTTTTAAGGACCATTTCTGGAGAATGACGAAGACAGGCGGGGCGTTCCGATTGAGGAGCACCCCGCTTTTAATTTTTTTTAAAAAAAATTGCGGGTTTGTGCAGCAGAACAAAACCTTCCCTTGTCTTTTTAGCGTAGTACCCTGATTATTTTAATTTCACGTTGACTGCTTTTAACTGATGTCTTAATTAGTTGGTTTTGTATCCGCCACACTAACTGCTTAGCGGAGAAGGGTCCCGATCATCGGGACTCTTTTGTTTTCGTTCCTTATCAACTATTTTCAGAATTGATATTCTAACAAGTTCGCAGCTGGTTACCCGTTCTAGCCCACCCCTTTTTCCTTCATTATCCTGTTTAGCCAGCGAAGCATCAGGAAACAGGCGACAGCCGCAGCCAGTAGCAGCAGGAAGTTCAGCAGGAAATAACTGCTTTTATGATCATAGTTATCCCACATCGTTGCCAGCACACCTGAGAGTTTATTACCGATTGAAGTAGATACAAACCAACCACCCATCATCAATGAGCTGATCCTTAAAGGGCTTAATTTGGAAACGATGGAAAGGCCCATTGGACTTAATAACAACTCCCCGATAGTAATGACTCCATAGCTGATGATCAGCCATAATACACTGGCTTTAGTTTCCCCATTGGAGCTGGCATACACGGCCCCGACCATCACCAATGCCGATAGCGCCGAGATCAATAGGCCAAAAGCAATTTTGGTAGCAGTAGATGGTTCTTTTCCCTTTCTCCGCAGCCAGGCAAAAAAGGCAATTATCAGGGGTGTCAGTAAAATAACCCAGCCGGGGTTGATGGACTGACTGAGATTAGTTGCCCAAAGACTTACTTTTTCTCCTTCGCGGGGAAGCTGTTCTTTCGGTATGTTTTTGAAGTAAGCCGGGTAGTTGACTTCTTTTATCACTTTGCCTTCCACTTTTTGCAACCTGAATTGTTCATCATAAACCGGTACTGAATCTTTGTGATAAGAAACAGATTGTGCCAATATGAGGTTATCAAAAACTTTTTGTGCAGTACCAGTTACTTCCCGATTGGTATAGCGGTCGGCCCAGGTATTAAGCGCAGAGCCATTTTGTTTGAACACGGCCCAGAACATAATCACCACCGCAAAGATGGCCAGCAATGCAGCGATCGGTCTTTTTTCATCTTTATCTGCTTTTAGGTAAATAGAGGTATAAAAGTAAACAACGGGAATGCAGGCGAAAATGAAGGCATCTGTTGAATCAGAGCCAAAAAGCGAACCCGGAATCAGCCAGCCAATCACGCCGGCAAGAATAGACGGAACTAATATGAGTAACACTATGCGGCCAAAGGGCATATCGCCTTCCCGCATCCCTTTTTTTACATCATAAATTCGGTAATGTTTTAAGCCGGCGATATAGACACCGACGCCTATAAACATACCAACACCTGCCGCCAGGAAAGCAGAACCCCATCCATATTTGATATACAACACGGCGCTGATGAAATTGCAGATAAAGGCGCCAGTGTTGATGCCCATGTAAAAAATATTATAACCTTCATCTTTCTGAGCCTTGTGAGTTGGAGTGGAATAAACATTGCCCAACAGCGTAGATATATTAGGCTTAAAAAATCCGTTGCCTACGATCACCAGCGTCATGGAAATATAGAGGATGACAAGATTGTGTATGGACATGAGGCAATAACCCAATCCCATCATTAGTCCGCCCATGATAATCGACTTGCTGTAACCCAGGTAACGATCAGCCAGCAACCCACCCAGGAAAGGAGTTAAAAACACAAGGGCGATAAAAGTTCCATACAAGTCAGCTGATTCGGCTTCTGTCATACCATAACCGGCTTTTACATCTTTCAGGTAAAGCGTAAATATGCCGATCATCAGGTAATAACCGAAACGTTCCCACATTTCAGAAAAGAAAAGAAAGGGCAGAGCTTTGGGATGTTTCTTCCACATGTGCAAAATGTTTTTAACGGGGATAAACCAGGAACTATAAATAGTAAAAGGCTGATATTTTATTTATTTCAGTTTTCAGAGATAAATGGTTTATGTTATTCCATGCATCATTTTTTGAAGCTTTTTTGACAGCAGGAACAGAACAATAGCGGCAAAGCCAGACATAAAAACAAAAAGCATAAAGAAATCGTAAAGATTATCCATTTTGTAACCCAGGAATGCGGTGGTCTTTCCCCCCTCAGGATATAAAGCACTCATTACCCCTGCAAGTTTATTGCCTGCGGCAGTAGCCAGAAACCAGACAGCCATTAATAGCGAAGCGAATTTCAATGGCGAAAGTTTGTTTACCAATGACAGTCCGATCGGTGAGAGGCAAAGTTCTCCCAACGTATGTAATGCATACATACCCGTTAGCCAGATCATGCTTACTTTTTCTGAGGGATCAACATTCTGTACTCCCCTGGCAATCCACCAATAGCCCAATGCGAGACCTGCAAGTCCCATGGCCATTTTGGTAGGCGTGGAAGGTTGTTTCCTGCCCATTTTTACCCATATCCAGGCCAATGGAAGTGCGAATAAAATAATGAATATGGAATTGAAGGATTGAAAATAAGAAGCAGGCATGGTATAGGAGCCGATCGTCAAATCTGTCTGCCGGTCTGCAAAAAAAACCAGGGATGCACCCGTTTGCTCATAAGCTGCCCAGAAAAAGATAACAAAGAAACAAACGATAAATATGACCCAGATCCGTTGCTTATCATCTTTGGTTAGGGTCTTATCAGAAAGAATAAAGATTGCAATGAATAAGGATGCACCTGCAAGCAGGTAAGAAAGATAGCTATAATATGCATCCAGGTACATTGCGCTGATCATGATACCGGAGAAAATGAGTAAACCAATGATCATATAAACCGGATCAAGCCATTTTCGTGATGGGGCTTTGCCGCTTTGAACAGAACTTTTTCCTGAAACCTCATCGATTCCATACAAGGGTGTTTGGCCCAGGATCTTTCCCTCAGGATCATGAACGTATTTATCATGATATAATTTTTGAACCAACAAGCTCAGCAGCATGGCACCCGCTCCCACCAGGAAGGCCCATTTGAAATCGGCGGGGTTTCCTGTGTCGCCAACAAGCCCGCAGGCCAGTGGCCCCAAAGCTCCACCCACATTGATGCCCATATAGAATATGGTATAGGCCGCATCTTTGCGTGTATCGCCGGCAGGATATAATTGACCAACCAGCGAAGATATATTCGGTTTGAAAAAACCATTACCTGCTATCATTAATCCCAATCCGCCAAAGAACAGGAAAGTCGATAAAGAAGAATTTGAATTATAAAATGTGCCACAGGAGAAAAGAAATAGTTCCCCGATCATCATGATGATACCCCCCGCAAAGATGGATCGCTTGTTTCCCCAATAACGATCGGCTACATAACCACCGATCAGGGGAGTCAGATAGATCAATCCAATATAGCTGCCATAAAGGTTAGAGGCGAATACGTCATTAAAGAGAAGGGCCTTTGTCATAAACAATACCAGGATGGCCCGCATTCCATAAAAATTAAATCGCTCCCACATTTCGGTCGCAAAAAGAACATAGAGACCTCTGGGGTGTTTACCCGTTTGTACAGGTTGACTCATAGAATGGCTTTTTTGTTATATAAGCAGAAAACTTAACCTAATAGCGGCCAAAATACAGAAAAATGATCACCCGCAAATTTTTGAGGGTATCTTTATCAAAGTCACGATATTCGCAAATCCAAATAAGTTCATTCGTTCAGAAGTTTACAAGTTCAATAAATGAACAAGCGCTGCTTATAGAACTCGTGAACTGTAAACTTGTAAACTGGAAAACCATTCTTTTGTATGCGTATCTTATTACTAGGCTCCGGGGGTAGGGAAAATGCTCTGGCCTGGAAATTGAGCCAAAGTGTCTGGACCAATCCTCTTTTTATAGCACCGGGTAATCCCGGCACGGCCAAGTTTGGCGTGAACGTTGATCTTGATCTTAACGATTTTGATACTATCGCCAAATTCTGCCTGGACGAAAAAATCGAGATCATAATAGTAGGCCCCGAAGAGCCGTTGGTCAATGGATTGTATGATTATTTCAAATCAAATGAAGAGTTGAAGGACATTCATTTCATTGGCCCTTCAAAAAAGGGTGCACAGCTGGAAGGAAGTAAAGCATTTGCAAAAGCCTTTATGCAGCGACATAATATTCCTACCGCCGCTTACAAAGAGTTTACGCTGGATAATTATGAAGAGGGAATAAAATACCTGGAGCAACACCCAATGCCGGTTGTACTCAAGGCCGATGGGTTAGCTGCCGGTAAAGGTGTTGTTATTTGTCAAACTCATATCGAAGCTGTAGCTGAGTTTGAGTTGATGATACAGCGTTCCAAATTTGGAGAAGCGAGTAAGAAAGTGGTGGTCGAAGAATTTTTGACAGGTATTGAACTCAGTGTTTTTGTTTTGACCGATGGTAAGAACTATTTGATCTTACCCGAGGCAAAGGACTATAAGCGTATTGGAGAAGGAGACAAGGGTTTAATGACGGGTGGCATGGGCGCAGTAAGCCCGGTGCCATTTGCTACCCCCGGCTTTATGCATAAAGTGGAGGAGAAGATCATTAAACCTACGGTGAATGGATTGAACCAGGAAAGTATCGAATACACTGGTTTTATCTTTTTCGGTTTGATCAATGTTAATGGCGAACCTTATGTAATAGAGTATAATTGCCGGATGGGTGATCCGGAAACGGAAGTGGTAATGCCAAGACTGGAAAATGATCTGGTGGGGCTTTGCGTGGCAGCATCGAATAAAGAGTTACACCTCGTCAATATCCAGGCTGACAAACGGGCCGCGGCAACTGTGATGGCAGTAAGCAAAGGTTATCCCGGTCCTTTTGAAAAAGGGTTTGAAATAACAGGGCTCGGTGACAACTATGGGAAACAATCCATGATTTTTCATGCGGGGACCAAAGAACAGGATGGAAAAATCTTAAGTAATGGCGGAAGGGTTTTTTGTGTTACTTCCTACGGATCGTCTATTGAAGAAGCTGTCAATACTTCGCTGGACATGATGGAATATATAAAGTTTGAAGGTCAATATTATCGCAGTGATATCGGGTATGAATTTATTCCGCCTGCGAATAAAGAGGAAGAATAAAGCAAGCCAGCTTTGAAATTTCTTACATTAAAACCGTGCTATGCCATCTGAGGTTCATTACCACGATTATTTACAGCTGGACAAAATTTTGAATGCGCAGTTTTTTGAAAGCGACAAACAACAGCTGCATGCGCATGATGAAATGTTGTTTATCGTTATCCACCAGGCCTATGAACTTTGGTTTAAACAACTGCACCACGAGGTAGATTCCATTGTGGCAATTTTTTCAAAGCCCTCGCTGAATGACAATTCACCGGAACTGCAAACTATTGTGCATCGCCTCAATCGATGCGTTACCATTTTACGGGTATTGGTTCACCAGATTGATATCATGGAAACCATGACACCGATGGATTTTCTTGATTTTCGGGATATGCTCAGACCGGCCTCGGGTTTTCAAAGCTGGCAATTCAAAGAACTGGAGGCAAAGCTGGGACTTAAGTTTGAACACCGTCACGGCAAAGAATACTATACAGCCCAGTTGAGGCCCGAGCATGTGCAATTAATTAAAAAAGCAGAAGCTGACGTATCGCTTCTACAGTTGTTAAATGGCTGGCTGGAGCGAATGCCTTTTTTTAATGAAAAAGAAAACTGGAGTAATTTTTTGGTAGATGAAAATGCGGCGACAGAAAATGTTCATCCTTTTTGGGCGCAATACAGGCGTCAATATCAAAATAGCCTGGCAGAAGTAGAGAAAAATAATCTCCAATATTTTGATGAAATTTTTCTTTCGGGCAAAGATCAGCAAGTCAAACCAGGCAGTGAACGGTCCCTTTCGACAGAGGCGAGTCGGGCTGCACTTTTTATTATGCTGTATCGGGGTTATCCCATGCTTCAACTGCCTTTTCAATTGCTCAATAGTTTACTGGAGATAGATGAACAACTCAGCTCCTGGCGTTATCGCCATATGAATATGGTACACCGGATGATTGGTACACGTATTGGTACTGGTGGCAGCACCGGTAAAGATTATTTAAAGGCGGCGGCTGATAAGCATTATATATATCGTGAAATAGCCCAGCTCAATAGTTTTTTGATTGAAAGAAGGAAATTGCCCGCATTGCCTCCCGCCGTCGAAAAGAGATTAGGATTTGTAGCTGTGTAATTTTTTCAACACATTATTAAACAAAAAAAGGCGATTGCCGGAGCTCTCCGCCTTTTCTTGTTGCTGATAAATTGACGATATATATTAGAAAGTGTAGCGGATTCCTAAGCCTCCCCAACTACCATTGAAGCCATGGCCATCGGCAAATTCAAATGATGGCTGCCAGTCTAATGAAATATTGATTGGTGCCCGGTTGAACTTGTAATCAAGACCCAATACACCGTCAATACCCACACTGGCGTGTCCGTCATGCCAGTGATCGTCATGATGATGCCAATGATGGTCACTGTACGCCCCTACGTGTAAGCCTGGTCCGATATACCACTTTAATCCTGGTGCCCCCGAAATAGGACCATGAATTTCATATAAACCCGTCAGGCGGAAACCGTGACGCCAGAAATAACCAATCAACTCACCTGCATTTTGTGAATTAAAAAAATGTTTTAAAGAGATACCGCCACCGTCCCACACTTTCACACCCAACGCCGTTTTATAAGAAGTACTGTTTGCGCTGCGACTTTGTGCCTGGACTGCTACTGTAAAAAATACTGCGAATAATAAGAACCCGATTTTTCTCATACATTGATTTTAGTGGAAGAAATTAAAAATGATGCCTCAAAAAGGGAGATGCGATTTTTATGCCAAAATTGAAGAAATCAGGTGGTTAGCGTAAGTATACCTGCAATGCCGGCGTAAAATTGATGCAATAAAAAGTAAAGCCCGCTATAATAGAATCGGATAAAACCCGTTAATTATCAGTAAGAATTTTTGAAAAGCCACTGCCGACAGATTATACTGTGCAAATGAATACCGTCACTTAATTTTGTGTTCGCCGGGGAAATCGTGCCTGTAAAGGCTTCGCTTTGATAATTCGAATTATTCCTACAACTTTGCACACATTTAATCCAATAATATAGAATGGGACTTTTCAACTGGTTTACACAAGAAATAGCAATGGACCTGGGTACTGCTAATACCCTTATTATACATAATGATGAAGTGGTAGTGAATGAGCCGAGCATTGTAGCCTTAAACAGAAATAATCCCAAGGATGTATTGGCGGTAGGCAAAAGGGCCTTGATGATGCATGAAAAAACCCATGAAAGCATCCGAACGGTACGTCCATTGAAGGATGGTGTAATTGCTGATTTTAATGCAGCAGAGTTGATGATCAGGGAACTGATAAAACTCGTTTATCCCAAAAAGCCATTATTTCCCCCCAGTTGGAGAATGATGATATGTATTCCCTCTTCCATCACTGAAGTTGAAAAACGTGCGGTAAGAGATAGTGCTGAGCAAGCCGGAGCCAAAGAGGTTTATCTCTTACACGAACCGATGGCTGCGGCCCTTGGTATTGGCATCGATGTAGAAGAGCCGGTGGGTAACATGATCATTGACATCGGAGGTGGTACTACCGGTATTACCGTTATTGCTTTGGCCGGTATCGTTTGTGATCAGTCAATCCGCATTGCCGGTGATGAATTTACTGCAGATATTATGGAGGCTCTTCGCCGTTATCATAGCTTGTTAATTGGTGAACGTACAGCAGAGCAGATCAAAATACAGGTAGGCTCGGCGATGAAAGACCTCGATAATCCGCCGGATGATATTCCTGTAAATGGACGTGACCTGGTTACAGGTATTCCCAAGCAAATTATGGTTAGCTACCAGGAAATAGCCGAAGCTTTGGATAAAAGTATCTTTAAAATAGAAGAAGCAATCTTAAAAGCATTGGAACAAACACCTCCCGAATTGGCCGGCGATATCTACCGCCGCGGCCTGTATCTGACAGGTGGAGGTGCTTTGTTAAGAGGTCTTGACAAAAGATTAAGCCAAAAAATAAAACTTCCGGTGCATGTAGCCGACGATCCGCTGAAAAGTGTGGTTCGTGGTACGGGTATTGCTTTAAAGCACTACGACAGGTATCCATTTGTAATGAGATAAAGCCCCATCCAAACCTTCTCCAAAGGGGAAGGCTTAACATCATTCAGTAAAAATGACTTTTTATTTTATAAACGACCTTCAAAAGTCCTTCCCTTCGGGAAGGATTTAGGATGGGCTTATGCGTAATATATTTCTTTTCATTCGACGCTTTTTTACCTTGTTCGTCTTCCTTGTTCTGCAGGGAATAGCCTTATGGTTTTTGTTTACTTATAACCGCTTTCACAAGGCTAAAGGTTTAGGTGTCGCCAATGAAGCCACCGGCTGGTTCAATTCCCGTTACAATACGCTGGAAGATTTTTTTAAAATGAAAGAAGAGAACAGGCGATTGTTAAAAATGAACGACTCGCTGATGAATCTCCTGCCCGGTAATTTCAGTAAGCTCGATACTTCTGCTACTATAACAAAGGATACTATTCCTTATGATACACTGGGCAACTTTCGTCATTATGCATGGAGGGACGCACAGGTAATGTACAATACAGTAAATGGTGAAAAAAACTACTTACAGATCAATCGTGGTTATAATCAGGGTATCAGGGATAATATGGGTGTATTTAGTTCGGATGGTGGCCTGGTAGGACAGGTAGTAAACGTTAGCCCAAACTTTAGCCAGGTGATGAGTTTGCTGCATGTACAGAATAAGGTGAATGTGCTGGTAAAAAAAACCAACAGTTCGGGCACATTATCCTGGGATGGAAAAGATCCCCGTTACCTGACTTTAAGTAGTATTCCCAAAAGTGATTCATTGGTAAAAGGTGACACGATCCTGACTGGTAATTATTCCCTGAGCTTTCCTCCGGGTCATATGGTAGGAACAGTCGCGGAAATCATTCCTGATCCTTCTACCAATTTTTATGTATTAAAGATAAAAACCGCCGCTAATTTTCAAAACCTGCAACAGGTAATGGTGGTAGAAAATATCCAGGAGGCAGAACAAACACAGTTGAATGCTGAAACAAAGAAAAAAATTGAAGACCCTAAACGAACAAACCGGTGAGTGATCTTTTGCGCAATATCATCCGCTTTGCCATCTTTATATTGGTACAGGTGTATGTGCTGAATAAAGTTCCGCATCTTCACCAGTTTATTGTGCCCTACATCTATTTTCTCTTCCTGTTATGGTTGCCGTTTAGCATTTCAAGAATTGGACTGCTGGCTGTCGGCTTTATGACTGGTATGGCACTGGACTTTTTCACTATGACGCCGGGTCTTCATGCCGCCGCTTGTGTTTTAGTAGCTTATTGCCGTCCCTTTGTCATCAATATTCTTACGCCAAAAGACCCAACTGAGTTTAATTATCGTGAGCCCTCACCAAGAGCTATGGGTTGGACACCTTACCTCGTGTATGCTTTGGTATTAACCATATTTCATCATGGATACCTGACCTTATTAGAGTGGTTATCTTTTGGATCTTTTTTGCATTTCCTGATCAAAGTAGTTGCTACTACCGCGATCAGCATGTTGCTCATCCTTACAACAGAATTGCTTTTCCCAAGAAGAATGAAGTTCCGTACCAATACGGCATAGTTTAAATTTTGTGAGCGTTGTCGACTTTGAAGTGGTCAAAATTTCCCGGAAAATTTTCCCGGATATTTGCATTTAAGCTCCGATAAAAACATTGTGGTGAAAGCAAATTTCCTTCACAATGTTAAAAAAGTGAAAATTTACCCGCCAGCTTTTCTTAAAAGAAAATATTATACTGCAAACATTTGGAAACAGGCGTTTGTAGTTCGTACTTTGTACTGTATTTTTCTCTCCCGTTTATATTTGTACGTACACCATGTCTGTGTTTAACCAATCAAGAAGCCGTATCATTCGCTTAATATTCCTGCTGGCTTTTCTCATCATAATAGCGCAATTATTCAATCTCCAGGTAATGTCCGGTAAGTACAGCAAGCTGGCGATGGATAATGCTGTTTTTCCAAAAATCGTTTATCCCGAACGGGGGATCATTTATGACAGGAAAGGAAAAGCTATTCTGAATAACGCTATCATGTTTGACCTGATGGTTACACCGGCTGAGGTAAAGAATTTTGACACTACTTCTTTTTGCCGCCTGATGGCGATCGATACAGCGGAATTTAACCGTAGAATACGGGATGCTGTTTTTAAAAATAAAGCCGTTCGCCCTTCCGTGTTCCAGGCTTTGCTTACACCGCAAATGCAGGCAAGATTTGAAGAAAACAGTTGGCGCTTTCCGGGTTTTGCATTGGTAGAGCGACCGATACGGGTATATCCTTATAATGTCGCCGCGCAAATGCTGGGTTATATTAACGAAGTTTCAGCTAATGATATCGAACGGTCCGGTGATTTTTATCGAATGGGTGATTACATGGGTAAAAATGGATTGGAAGCCACTTATGAAAAAGTATTGATGGGTCAGCGGGGTGTTCAGCATTTGATAAAAGACAATCACAACCGCCTGGTGGGAAGTTATGAAAATGGCATTTTTGATACAGCTGCTATTGCCGGCCGGGGATTACGAACCTACCTCGATATTGAACTGCAGGAAATAGCGGAAAGAATGATGACAGATAAAGTAGGCGCAGTAGTGGCCATCGAGCCTAAGACAGGCGGCATATTAGCGATGGCTTCTGGTCCCATTTTCAATCCAAACGATTTAACAGGTCCCGATAAAAACAAAAATTACTCCCGCCTGGTGTTGGATGTAGCAGGCCCCTTATTGAACAGGGCCATACAGGGTCGTTACGAGCCCGGTTCTACCTTTAAACCGCTTGGCGCATTGGTGGCTTTGGATGAGGGTTTAATAACACCATCCTTTGGTTATCCTTGTTTTGGCAGATATACTGCCTGTGGTAGTGGTAAGCCTGCTTGCCTGCACTCTGGCGGTGGCCATTCTGCCAATTTGCGTTCAGCGATCGCTTATTCCTGCAACTCATATTTCACCCATTTATACAGGATGGCAGCGGATAATCCTAAGTATGGCAATGTAAGAGATGGCTATATGAAATGGAAAGACTACATGAATGCGTTTGGACTGGGCACAAAATTAGGCGTTGACCTTCCCAGCGAGGATAGGGGTTTTATACCGGATACCTCAGTTTATAATAAAGAGTATAGGGGAAGCTGGAGTTCATGTACCAATCTTACGTTAGGCATTGGTCAGGATAAAATGGGAGTTACTCCGCTACAGTTAGCAAACGCCATGTGCATCATTGCAAACAGGGGATATTATTATACGCCGCATTTTGTAAGAAAAATAGATGGCGAAACAGAAGCAGACACGGCATTGATGAACAAGTACAGGGTCAAACATGAAGTGTTGACCCATATCTCTGATGACGCTTTTAATGCAGTGATGGATGGAATGGAAGCGGTGGTCACCCAGGGTACAGCCAGGAGTGTGAGGATACCCGGTATAAATATTTGTGCCAAAACAGGCACAGCTGAAAAATATGCTATACTCGATGGCCAGCGGATAAAATTGGAAGACAACGCCATGTTTGTGGCCTTTGCCCCCAAGGAAGATCCAAAAATTGCTATAGCAGTCGTAGTTGAAAATGCAGGGTATGGTGGTACCTGGGGCGGACCTATTGCAAGGGTCATGATCGAGAAATATTTAAATGATACACTAACCAAAGAGAGCAAAGCAGATTATGAACGGGTGTCTGCTACGAACAAAATGCCGAAGCATTTAAAACGCCTGCAATACAAAGAAGACTCTATCCGTGCCCGCAAATGGTTCCAGATGACAAAAGACAGTTCCTATATCAAAAAATATGTAAAGCTCAATTTGAATAAGCGGCCCGCCCAAAATAAGGAAGTACCCTCGAAAGAGACCGGTGCTGATCCGGTTGTTGCTATCTTGCCCAATGAAAAATTATTGTATAAACCAAGATCCTATTTCTTCATCACTTCATGAGGCAGAATAATCCCGCTATATCAAAAGGAATCGATTGGAGTATTGTCTGGATATACCTGTTGCTGGTGAGTATTGGCATCATGGCGATATTCGGCGCCACCTACAAGGAAGGCGATCCCATATTTCAAAGTTTTATTGGCTATAAAACTGACTACAGTAAGCAACTGTATTTTTTTGGTGTTGCAATGGTCCTTGGTCTTTTTATTTTGCTTACCGACAGTAAATTCTTTCCTGCTACAGCTAACCTGTGGTACGCGGCAGGTATATTGTTATTGCTATTGGTATTTCCATTTCACTCGAAAGTGAAGGGAACGGAATCGATCATTCGCTTTGGCGGCTTTCAGTTTCAGCCCGCGGAATTTTGTAAGATTTGTGTAGCCCTGGCGTTGGCCAAATATTTATCAAGGCCCGAAACAGATTTCAGCAAGACAAGATCACAATTAATTGCTGCGGCTATTGCGCTTGTGCCGGCTTTATTGACGATCATGCAAAAAGAAACGGGTCTTGCCCTTGTGTTTTTTGCGTTTTTTTTGGTTATGTATCGTGAAGGTCTTCCTTCTGCGGTTCTTGTCATTGGATTTGCAGTAGCTGCTTTGGTAGTTGCTACCCTGTTGCTGGAAAAAAATACGCTGGCTCTTATTCTCACCGGTATTGCCTTATTAATGGTTTACCTGATGCGCAGGCAGGTGAAAAAAGATAAATCTGTGCTGATCAAAATCGTAGTGCTTTGGGTGATATGTGTGGGCATACAACGGTTTGGTGTCCCCTTCATTTTTAAAAATGTTTTGGCCAAACACCAGGTCGAAAGAATCTATAGTACGATTGGTCGCGACGTACCGGAAGAGTATATGAAGGGCGAAACAGTTGCTCCCGGCAAAAAGGCAGTCAATACAGCTGATTATAATGTAAAGCAATCGAAAATAGCTATTGGTAGTGGCGGCCTCGCGGGAAAAGGACTATTAAAAGGAACACAAACCCGCTATGGATTTGTGCCGGAACAACGTACTGATTTTATTTTTGATACCATTGGTGAGGGTTTTGGTTTTATCGGCAGTTTCGTTTTACTCGGTATTTATCTTTTTTTATTATTCCGGATGATTACTATCGCCGAAAGGCAGCGCAGCGTTTTCAGTCGCTGCTATGCATACGGAGTGGCTGCTGTTTTCTTTTTTCATATCGGTATCAATGTTGCCATGACGATTGGCCTGGCTCCGGTAATCGGTATTCCGCTTCCTTTTATCAGTTACGGAGGTACATCTTTATTAACCTTTACCATACTGCTTTTTATTTTAATCAGGCTGGATGCTGACAGGCAGATGGTATTGCGATAATACCCCATCCCCTCAAAGGGTGTTAAAGCCCTACATTTGCAAATCGTTTAATTAAAATTCCACATTAGAGATTAGGGGTATGAAGATTATTCCACTTTCAGAAGGTACATTCACTATTGATAAAACAAAACTGTTTGTTCCTTTCGATAAACAAACAGAAGATTTGCAGGGACGGCCAATCGGTAGTCTGTTGGTAGAAGTACAACCATTTGTCGTTATTACAGGGAAAGACATTTTACTGCTCGATACTGGCCTTGGTTTTTCCAATGCTGATGGTCAAATGCAAATACATAAAAATTTGGCCAATGTTGGTATTAACCCTTCTGATATCACTAAGGTTTTGATGAGTCATTTACATAAGGATCATGCGGGCGGTATAGCAGAGGACAGGGACCGGAGTATCACTTGTTTTCCAAATGCTACGTATTATGTACAAAAAAGGGAGTTGGACTTTGCAATGGAAAAAGGATTACCATCATTTATTCCGGATGAACTGAAAGTGTTGCAAACCTGCCGCCAGGTTGAGTGGCTGCACGACGATGAAGGAAAAATAGATGACTATATTGAGTACAGAATCACGGGAGCACATTCCCCTTTTCACCAGGTGTTTTGGATAAAAGAAAATGATGATCTTATTTTCTTTGGCGCCGACGATGCGCCACAGTTACAACAAATGAAGCATCGCTATGCGGCAAAGTATGATTTTGACGGGAAAAAAGCGATGGAGCTGCGGAGACAGTGGTGGGAACAGGGAGCTGCAGAAAAATGGACTTTTCTTTTTTATCATGATGTGAAACATCCCACACATAAATTCTAATAAAATGGCCGATCCTAAAAAGAACCGGCCTTGCTAACCTATTAAAAACACCAAAGTCGAAAAACTTCGCTATATAAGTTTATAATCCACGCTTTAACGGCTTGTCGCCAAGCCTATCCCGCCGGAGATCCCGCAATTCCTGTATAAATTTTTCCTGGTGACCAAATACCTGATTACCTCTTTGTTCTCCCAATATCTCACGAAATTGGGTGCGATACCGCAATCGCAGGTCTACGATCTTTTGTTGCAATATCAACCTGTCTCCTTTGTTCTCCCGCAGCGTTTGACGCCATTCTTTGAAATACTGTAAAAAGATCGGCGTGAATTTTTTTGCTTCATCATTGGAAAGATTCAGCCGTTTTTGAATGTATTCGTTCATCCGGTCACGAATCTTTTCATTTCCATCATTGTCATCGTCCTGCGCAAAAAGGCCGGTACCAGTAACAAAGAATAAACTTACTATGAGTAAAAACCTTTTCATCTTAATTCAATATTAGATCATCATCACCATTATCTGGCTCAGCTGATTGGGTATCGGTTAAAAAATCCTGTATCTCTTTGTCGGAAACATCTTTCATCAAACTCTTTACTTCATTGGTAGTGGGTACCTGTGCCACCGCCGGCGTTTCTATACTGGATTCGATAAAACTATTGATTTCATCCGTGCTAACCTTTTTCATCATCTTTTTTACCAGTTCATGCGATGTAGGACTGGAACTTCCCGGTCTGTTGAAAAATAAAAGTCCTGTGGTTGCTATAAAGCCAATCATTACGGCTGCTGCTGCATACCGAAACCACTTCCGTCCACCCATACCGACAACCTTGGTTTCCCTGCCGGTTACCTTTTTAACCATTGTTTCGGGAAAACTTTCAAAATATCCTTGCGGTACCGTATAGCTTGATTTATATTTTAGTTCGCTTAGCAATGGAGAAATAGTTTCTAACTCCAGTGCTGCATTTTCTGTTGTTTCAATATTTTGTTCCAATGATTTACTCAACGATTCAAAATACCCCGCCGGAACAGTATGGGGCATTTTTTTAGAAAGCCCGCTCAATAAAGGAGATAAGGCTGCCAACTCTTCTGTAGGATCGTCAGCTGCATCAAGAGCTTTTATTCTCCTCATTACTTCATCGGGAAAAGCTTCAAAGTATCCGGCCGGAACGCTATAAGCCGGCAGCAAGCCAGCGTCAGCCAGGCTACTGTTCAGCTCTTTTAACTCATTTAATATGGTAGCTTTTTGTGCCATTGCGATAGTATTGAGACACTATTTGAGCAATTAGGTTTAATGATTTTTAATATATTCTTCAATTTTTTTGACCGCATGGTGATAACTGGCTTTTAAGGCTCCCTCACTGGTTTCCAAAACCTTACTCATTTCTTCATACGGCATTTCATCGTAATAACGTAACTGGAATACAATTCTTTGTTTTTCAGGTAACTGCTGCATGCCCAACTGCAGTTTCCATTCCAGTTTATTGGCATCGAAATGCTGGTCGGCCTTTATTTTTTCACTTAGTCCATTCTCCACATCGCTAAGACTTACAGCTGCTCGCCTTTTTTTCTGCTCCAAAAAGGTGAGGCATTCATTGGTAGCGATTCGATATAGCCAGGTGTACAACTGGCTGTCTTCCCTGAAATTCTCCAATCCCTTCCACACACGTATAAACACATTCTGCAATACATCGTTGGCGTCGTCATGGTCTACTACCATCCGGCGAATATGCCAGTATAATTTTTCCTGGTACTTCTTTATAATGGAGGTAAAAGCTCTTTCTTTCGTAACAGGGTCACGAAACTGAATTAATAACTCAGTGTCTGGTGCGGTTAGCGACATGTTATTGACTTTGGTGTTGGTTTGACGGATATCTGGTTAAAATGTTTAAACGAATATACTTTTAAAATAATAAAAGCAGGTTCACGTTGGAAATGAACCTGCTTACGCAATTTTAAATGTCTGTATTAATTTTTTTTCCTGGCTATTGCTTTTTCCGCTGCCGCTACAATGTCCGGTACGTCAAGTCCATACTTCTTTAACAGGTCAGTGGGTTTTCCGCTTTCACCAAATGTATCTTTTGTACCTACAAATTCAATAGGTATAGGAAGATTTTTTGCCGCACATTGTGCAATAGCATCTCCTAAGCCTCCAATAATATTATGCTCTTCAGCGGTAACGGCACATTTTGTTTTGCTGATCGATTTGATCACAGCTTCTTCATCCAGTGGTTTGATGGTGTGAATATTGATCACTTCAACGCTGATACCTTTTTCCTGTAAAATAGCTCCGGCTTGTATAGCCAGCCAAACCAGATGCCCGCAGGCAAAAATGCTTACATCCGTTCCTTCCGAAAAATATTGCGCTTTACCAATTTTAAAATCTTCTTCTTTAGTAAAAATGGGCCATACCGGGCGGCCAAAACGAAGATAAACGGGACCTTCGTATTCGGCTATCGCTTGTGTAGCTGCTTTTGTTTGTGCATAATCGCAGGGAACTATCACCGTCATACCAGGCAACATTTTCATCAGTCCAATATCTTCCAGTATCTGGTGTGTAGCGCCGTCTTCACCTAGTGTAAGACCGGCATGAGAAGCACAAATTTTTACATTCTTTCCGCTATACGCTACCGACTGGCGTATTTGATCATACACACGGCCTGTAGAAAAATTGGCAAAGGTGGTAGTAAAGGGAATCTTACCGCCAATAGTTAAACCCGCTCCAATGCCAATCATATTCGCCTCGGCAATACCAACCTGTATAAAACGTTCCGGAAATTCTTTAATGAATTGATTCAATTTTAATGAACCGGCAAGATCGGCTGTAAGTGCTACGACGTTTGAATTTTTTCGGCCGGCTTCTACAATGCCATCTCCAAAACCACTACGTGTATCCTTATTGCCGGTCGACTGAATATCTTTTAAAAGCATAATGTTTTTTTAGCTTGGCAAATGTAAGGCAAAGCCGGTTTAAACCGTTATTGCAAAAAGCGACTTCACATATATTTTCTATTTACTTTTTTTCGTGGCTGAAGTATAATTTCCACATTTTAACGAACGTTTTCTCGTAATAACCAGTTAAAGACTTCTGAACATCTACGATTTTAACGGATGAATTTAATTTTGGCCCTTTTCTTGAATACCTGCCCCTATAAAAGTTCCGATTTGGCTTATTGTAAGTTTAAAAAGTTTCTGATGAAATGAGCCATAAAATTTTCGAGGTATATTACCAACCACCGATGAATCCCGACTTGTCGGGACTATGCGGCAAAAACCATAAAAATTAACACATGAAAAAATTAATTTATTCTCTAGCCTTTGTTGGGATAATTGCTTCCTGTAAAAGTAGAACGGAAGCAGCAGCAGAAGTGGCCCTGCAGGATAGCCTTCGCAGAGTAGCGATCGCTGACAGTATTGCAAAGGTTGAAACGGAGAAAAAACAAGCTGCAGAAAGAGCTGCTACTGCACAGGCAGCCCAGTCTGGAAGTTATAGTTCCGCAGGATCTAATTCAGCTAAGGCCCCCGAAAAACCACAGGGATTGAGCAAAGCTGCTAAGGGTGCCATTATTGGTGGAGTGGCTGGGGCCGCTACCGGGGCTATCATTAACAAAAAGAACCGGGCGGCTGGAGCGGTAGTTGGTGGAGCTGCGGGTGCAGGGGTAGGTTACACGATCGGACGGGCCGGCGACCGCAAATCAGGTCGGGTAGAACAGGGGCGTACCTACCGGCAGTATAAAAGAGAAACAAGTCAGTAACTCTTCTAAAATGTTTAAAGAAAAAGCAGCTTTAACCGGCTGCTTTTTAGTTTAATTCAACTCGTTTTGTTGACTGCCAAAAATAGTCGCATCCGCTTTCAGGCGTTGCTCCCATTTCCACGCAGTTGCCATCATTTCATCCAAAGAGAATTTAGGATCCCACTTCAGTTTCGTTTTGGCGAGGTCATTATTGGCGTAGATAGCAATCACATCACCCGGACGGCGTGGTCCTATTTCGTAATTTAATTTTACA
The DNA here is from genome assembly GCF_029360765.1 of Terrimonas pollutisoli. Lineage (GTDB taxonomy): Bacteria > Bacteroidota > Bacteroidia > Chitinophagales > Chitinophagaceae > Terrimonas_B > Terrimonas_B pollutisoli. The sequence goes on from NZ_JARKNA010000032.1 coordinate 18,302, forward strand.
CCACTTACTTTTTCAAATGACTGAATGGCTTCCAACACAGTAACGCCATTCCCTGTTCCAAGATTAAATACTTCACAAGCCTTTTCATTCTTTCTTTCTTGCAAGTATTCAATGGATAGGGTGTGGGCATGAGCAATATCGCTTACGTGGATAAAATCACGGATGCAGGATCCGTCACGGGTATCATAATCATTGCCATACACCGTCATCCTGGGCAATTTGCCAATCGCTGTTTGCGTGATGGCGGGCACCAGGTTTTGTGGCCGGCCGATAGGCATTTCACCGATAAAATTGGAAAGATGTGCGCCAACGGGATTGAAATAGCGAAGCAGGATACATTGCACGTCCACGCTTTTTGCAAACTCGCTGATGATCTGCTCACCCATTTGCTTGGTATAGCCGTAGGGTGATTCGGCTGGCTTGGGTTGTGTTTCTTCGGTGACAGGTATATGATCAGGATTGCCGTACACCGTGCAGGAAGAAGAAAAAACGAAATAGGGTATTTTAAATTCCTGTACACATTTCAATAAATTGATCAGCGAGGTCAGGTTATTTTCAAAATACATCAATGGCTTTTCCACAGATTCGCCTACAGCTTTGTAAGCAGCAAAATGAATGATGCCTTCAATGTCAATATTTTCCTGGAAGATGGCAAAAGTGTCGTCAAAATTGCAGAGATCAACTTTGTAATTTTTTACCTTTTTACCGGTGATCTTTTCTACACCTTCAAACATGGCCGGGTTTGACCGGCTGTTGTTATCTACGGAGATTACATCAAATCCATTTTCAATAAGGTCAACGATGGTATGTGAGCCAATATATCCACAACCGCCTGTTACAAGTATGGTAGCCATATTTTTGAGTGTCTTTTTTTCTGCACGCAAAAATGGTGAATATGAATCAATTCAGAAAGAGAAAAAAAGAACAATCGGTTTAAATAAACAGGTGAACGAGAAAATATACCAGTGCAGCCAGGGCGCCGCTTACCGGAATGGTCAATATCCAGGCCCAAAGCAGATTTACTGTTACACCCCATCTTACTGCCGATAATCGCTTGGTGGCGCCCACACCCATGATGGAGCCGGTAATCGTGTGTGTGGTGCTGACGGGAATTTTTAAAGCCTCAGTTACAAACAGCGTAATAGCTCCGGCTGTTTCCGCCGCAACACCTTCAAAAGGAGTTACCTTGGTGATGCGGGTTCCCATTGTTTTCACGATTCGCCATCCTCCGGTCAAAGTACCTACTCCAATCGCAAAATGGCAGGCAAAAGGCACCCAATAAGGCATTTGTTCAACCGAAGGAATATATCCCGCAGCGATCATTGCAGCAGCAATTATACCCATTGCTTTTTGCGCATCATTGCCTCCATGACCTATGCTAAATGCGGCCGATGAAACTAACTGCAATCTTTTGAACCATTGGTTGGATCTGACAACATTCAGGGTATTTAAATAAAAGGTAAAAAAGGCCATCACTACAATAACAAATGCGAGCAGAATCCATTTAAAATTTTTGGAATAAAAAATTACCTGCCAGATATAAGCTTCGTATTTCGATTTTAATACTGCTGGATCCAGTTCAAGATTTTTGTAAAGAAAAAGAGCTACAAGGCTTAATACCAATAGCGATATTAGTTTGGGTGCATGTCCCTTTCTAAAAGAATTTAAAAACCATATAGACATAACAAATGCCATTACCATTCCTATCAGGGGAGCCAGGAATATAAAGCTGGCAGTTTTGATCACTACGTCAGAACTGACTGAGCCAAAACCGGCATGTGCAATAGCAGCACCCGCAAACCCCCCTATTAATGTATGCGAAGAAGAGGAAGGAATACCAAACCACCATGTAAGCAGATTCCAAAATATAGCAGCAACGATACCTGAAAAAATTACCGGCAAGGTGATGAATTCCTTGTGTACGGTTTTGGAGATGGTAGTAGCAACGTTAAAGTCTGTAAATATATATAGTGCTACAAAATTAAAAAAGGCTGCCCAAATCACAGCCTGAAAGGGTGTTAGTACTTTGGTAGAAACGATGGTCGCAATCGAATTGGCCGCATCATGAAAACCATTTATATAATCAAATACCAGCGTAAGTGCAATGATGATAATGAGGAATGTGGTCATAAGAATAATTTGCAGATTTACTGATGTGCAAATTTGCGGATAGACCTACATAAATGTTGGTTCATCAATCCGCACATCTGCATATTCGCACATTAAGAGTATTTAATAATGATTGACTCTATCACGTTGCTGGCATCTTCACATTTATCGGTGGCGATCTCCATTACCTGGTAGATCTCTCTTTTTTTGATCACCTCTTTCGCATCGGGTTCTGTGGCAAAGAGTCTTTCAATACTCATGTCAAAAACATCGTCGGCCTGGTTCTCAATACTATTCACCTTTACCAATGCCTCGGTAATGTTGCGCATGTTTTTCATGTCTCTCAATTCAAACACCGCATTCTTCACCTGCAATGCACCCTGCTCAATCAATTCAGCCATTTTCTGCATTCCCATATCATTGGGGTTGACACGGTAGAAGTTGATCTTTTTGGCAGAAGCATAAATATAATCGGCCACATCATCCAGGGATGTAGCGAGATAGTGAATATCCTCCCGGTCGAACGGGGTAATAAAATTGCGGCCCAATTCAGTAAATACATTATGAGTGAGCTCATCATTGGCATGTTCCAAATCTTCTATCCGGGTGATAAGTGATGCTCTTTTATCGAAGTCAGGTTCCGATACCACTTCTTTTAACTTGGAGGCCATGATGGCGCCGTTTTCGGCCATTTTTTCAAACAATTCAAAGAAGATTTTATTCTTTGGTGTAAATATTTTCAGGAATGAATTGAGCCCCATAATATGCTTTTAAATTGGTTGCGAAATTACCGGCTTGACCTTTGATAGAACGATTAATGAAGCAGAGTTAATGATTATTTAATATAGAGATAATAATTACATAACGGTGAGGTAACAATTCTTTTATATGCTTCAGTTGTACCTTGCGCCCCACAATAATTGAATGTTACTTTAATATTAAGAAATGATAAACAAGGTGTTAAGATATTCTGGTTTACTGGTTTTTGCTTTTTTAGCCAGCATTCATGGCTTTTCCCAGCGTTATTTGGCAGACTTTGACTCCTTGTTATTTGTACGGGATACCCTCAGGCCCGTATTGAAACGTTTCGAAAATTTGCGTATTACCGGTTATATTCAGCCGCAATTCCAGGTGGCCGAAAGCAAAGGAGCCGGATCATACAATGGCGGGGATTTTGCGCCTTACTCCAATAATCGCTTTATGCTAAGGCGGGCCAGGGTCAAGATCGACTATTTCCTGGCTACCGACGATCACTATCCCAAAGCATTATTTACGTTCCAGGTAGATGCTACAGAAAGAGCCATTGGCCTGAGGGATATGTTTGTAAAGATCTATGAGGCCAAAAAAAATAATTTTTCGATGACGGCGGGTATGTTTGCACGTCCCTTTGGTTACGAGGTTAATTTATCGTCAACGTTCAGAGAGGCCCCGGAGCGGGGCAGGATGTCACAGATACTCATGCCTTCCGAACGGGACCTTGGCGCCATGGTTACTTATGAGCCCCTCAGGCGGGAAGCAAAAAATAAACTCATAAAACTGGATGCGGGTGTCTTTAACGGCCAGGGTTTGTCGGGTCGAACAGATTTTGACAGCTATAAAGATTTTATCAGCAGGCTTACACTTAAACCGGTAAAACGGGGACCATGGAATATTAGTGGTGGTCTTTCGCTTTTATATGGTGGCTGGAGAAATGGTTCGAAATATGAATATGAAATAAGTTCGCTGCCAAATGGTGAGAAGTATTTTAAAGTGGATTCAACGCCTTCCAATCTCGGGGGGAAAGCACCACGACGTTATTATGGCGCCGACATGCAGACGGTTTACAAACATGGCTGGGGTGAAACGGAAATCAGGGCTGAATATTGGGCGGGCCGTCAACCTGGTACTGCCACTACAACGGTGAATCCCGGGGATACACCTGCATTGAATGGCGTCCCTCTACCTACTTATAAACGGAATTTTGATGGCGCATTTTTCCTTTTCCTGCAAAATATTATCAATAAAAAAAATCAGCTGATCGTAAAATACGATTGGTATGATCCGAACACCGATGTGGCCGGTGATGATCTGGGCAAAGGCGGAACCAACCTTACCCCGGCCGATATTAAATTTTCGACCCTCGGCCTTGGGTTTCTTCATCATATCAATGATAACATTAAACTGGTATTTTATTATGATATCGTGAAAAATGAAACCACGCAACTGGCCGGATACACAAAGGATCTGAAAGACAATATTTTTACCACCCGCATCCACTTCAGGTTTTAAAATTTTATAATACCTGTTCTTATACCATTTAGTCATTAACCTCATTTCATACTATTGATATAGTACTGACCGACATTATGGGTTTTCAATAGTATTAATTTTTAATATCTCGTCGGTTTATTAATCAAAAGGTAACACAGGCCGGCACATAAGTGTTTGTTTATAGCATTTAAGGCGGTTGGTAACATTTTGGTAACATTGAGGTCACAATTCTTTAACCAGTGGGTAACATAGCGGTAATACTACAAGTACACCTTTGCTGCAAATTACCAATATGCGTTTAAGGCTACCATTAGCTGCTCTCTTTGTTGTACTTTTTTCTGTTGTTCATGCACAAACAAAACTGACCGGGAAAGTTGTTAACGGCAAGAACGAACCCGTTGCAGGCGTATCCATTAAAATAGTAGGTGCACAGGGTGGAACTACCTCCGATGTAGAGGGTCGCTATTCTTTATCACTTACAGCCAATAAAAAATACGAACTGGAATTTTCTGCAATAGGTTATGTAAACAAGCTGGTCAATGAGGTAGAAGTGGGCACTGGTTTAGACAACGAATTAAATATTGTATTGGAAGCAGCCGCCAAAAACATTGAAGGGGTAACAGTGAGAGCTACTTCCCGCCGCCAGGAAAATACCGCCGCCCTATTAAGCTTTCAGAAAAATAATATCGCCTTATCAAGTGGTTTGGCTTCTGATTTTATCAGGAGAACACCGGACAAAAATACGGGTGAAGTATTGAAAAGAGTAAGTGGTGCCAGTATCCAGGACAACAGGTTTGTGATCGTTCGTGGTTTGAGCGACCGGTACAATGCAGCGATCATCAACAACGCACAATTGCCGAGCACAGAGCCTGATAAAAAAGCATTCTCCTTTGATGTGATCCCTTCTGCACTGATCGATAATATCATCATCAATAAAACAGCTTCTCCTGATTTAACCGGTGAGTTTGCCGGTGGGTTGGTGCAGATCAATACAAAAGATGTACCTACTAAAAACTTTTTAAGTGTTGGTGCAAGTTTTGGCTTCAACACACAATCTGCCTTCAAAGATTTTATCAGCAACGAACGCAACAGCACGGATTGGTTAGGCTTTGATAATGGTCACAGAGCATTACCAAAAGGCTTTCCCAAAACGGCACAGGCTTATCGTTCATTAGGTGGAACTACTGCCGGTGTGCAGCAGCAGATTGAATTAAGCAAATTGTTTAGCAATACCGGATATGCAGAGAAAAAAACAACGGCATTGCCTACTCAATCCTATAGCCTTACCTGGGGCAATAGTGCGAGAACAAAAAATGGCGGCACCTTTGGAACCATTCTTTCCTTGCAGTATCGTAATAGCTTGCTCAAGTATGAAGTGGAAAGGAGATTGAATGATGATGGTGGAGTAAACGTACAATTCATGGATGACCAGAATAAGTACAGTGTTAATGTAGGAGCACTGGCCAATTTCACCTATATAAAAGGCCGGCATAAAATCTCGTTCAAAAATTTATTTAACCAGCTTTTAGAAGATAACTATTATGTAAGAAATGGCGCAAGTAATGACAAGATACAAGATATTAATTTTCGTTCTTCGGTATTGAATCAGCGTTCCCTGTACAGCGGCCAGTTGGAAGGTGAGCATCAATTAACAAACAATGGCATACGACTGAGATGGAATGGAAATTTTGCCTATAATTCTAAATCCCAACCGGACATGCGTACATCAGCTTACTCCCGGTCCCAAGGAACAAGTGATCCCTTTGAATACAATGATGATGATACCCGTCGTTTCTTCAGCGAGTTAAAAGATTTTAGTTATGGTGCTAATGGAAGCCTTTCTTTTCCTTTTACATTGGGAAGCGACAAGCAAACGCTGAAGGTAGGTGGTTCAACCCTGATGAGAGTTCGTGATTTCAGAAGTCGCATATTCCGATATGAACCTGCATCATCCCAATTTGACGGTGCCAAAGAACTACTTCCTTACGATCAGATTTTTGCTCCGGAAAACATTGCTATGGATGGATTCAAGCTTGATGAATTTACCAATAACCAGGATAAATATTTCGCCGCGTCTGCCAACAATGGCATGTATGGAATGTTTGACAATAAGTTTGGTGATATGTTCAGGCTGGTTTGGGGTGTAAGGGTGGAGAATTTCCAGCAATTTCTCACAACAAAAAATACAAGTGCTAAGCGGGAAATAATAAATACTGAAAAATGGGATGTATTACCTTCTTTCAACTTTACACTTTCACCAACCACCAAACAAAGCATTCGTCTTTCAGGTAGCCGCACGGTGGCCCGTCCCGAATTCAGGGAAATAGCTCCTTTCTCATTTTATGATTACGAAGCTAATTATGGAGTAAATGGTAATCCTGCTCTCAAAAGAAGCGCTATTCTGAACGGTGATATCCGTTATGAATTTTATCCCAAAGGCGGCGAAGCGATTACCATCGGCGGCTTCTATAAAAGTTTTGATGATCCTATCGAGTTAAGACTGGATGCTTCAGCCGTTCCCGACAGGCGTATGTATAATTATGATAATGCTGATAAAGCCTATACAATAGGAGCTGAGTTTGAAGTAAGAAAGGACCTCGACTTTATCAGCCAAAACCTGGATGCCTTCAACATTTTTGCGAATCTTACCTATAGCTATTCGAAAGTCACTTTAGGTGGTTCGGTTACAACTGCTCGCCCCTTGCAGGGACAGTCTCCTTATTTGGTCAACGCAGGTTTGCAGTACAACAGCAAAAACACAATTTGGAGTGGCTCATTGTTGTACAACCGCGTTGGTCAACGTTTGGCGCTGGTAGGAAATCTTGAATTTAAGGATATCTATGAACGGCCCCGCGACCAGGTCGATTTCCAACTGGCGAAAAAAGTATTTAATAAGAAAGGCGAGATCAAGATTACATGGGCCGATCTGTTAAACCCTGCTTTCTACTTCTATGAGAATGTCGATAAGAAAAAAGCATTCTCCGAAGGGACCGACCGCTTGTTCAATTCCTATAAGCCTGGTTCTACTATCACGGTGGGCTTTACCTACGACTTTAATTTGGGCAGTAAAAAATAAATCTAACAACAACCACAAAAAATAAAACAAAACGAATATGAAGAAGATCCTTTTTGGTACACTGGCTCTTGTGTCCATCCTCAGTGTTACCTCTTGTGTAAAGGTGAAGTTTGATGAGGACGGAACAACGACCACGCCGGTAGATCCGGGTACCGACAATGTAATTACCGGAACCATTTCTTCCAGTCGTTTCTATGCAAAAGGAACTTATACATTGAAAGGCTATGTGTATGTTACGGAAGGGGCGACATTGACATTTGAAGCCGGATCGGTAGTAAAAAGTGATATTACAGAAAAAGGAGCATTGATCATCGAAAGAGGCGCCAAGCTGATTGCCGACGGTAAAGCAGACAAACCAATCGTTTTTACCAGCGGACAACCTGCCGGACAGAGAAAGGAAGGCGACTGGGGCGGCATCATCCTGTTGGGTAAGGCGCCAACCAATCGTCCCTTAGATCCTGCACCTACTATCGAAGGTGGCGTAGGTCGCAAATATGGCGGTACCGATTCAAACGATGAAAGCGGTATCCTCCGTTTTGTGCGAATAGAATTTGCCGGTATCGCTGCCGAGCCAGGTTCTGAAATTAATGGTTTAACTCTTGGTGGTGTAGGTGCAGGTACTATCATAGAAAATGTGCAGGTATCCTTTGGTAATGATGATGCATTTGAATTTTTTGGTGGTACGGTGAATGCAAAAAACCTGGTAGCTTTTGCTACTTCTGACGATGATTATGACTTTGATTTTGGCTATACCGGAAAAATACAATTTGCAGTCTCCTGCCGTAAACCAGATGTAGATGATACCGATGCCGGCAATGGAATTGAAAGTGATAATGATGGTAGCGGTACTACAGCGTCTCCCAACACCCGTCCTCAATTGAGCAACTTTACTTTTGTAGGCCCTAACAACGCTACCGGTACGGCTACGTTTCATAACTATGCTAACCGCTGGAGAAGAAGATCACAGTTTGTGTTAAAAAACTCGATACTGGTAGGATATCAAAAAGGCGGTTTTGTAGTAGAGTCAAAAGGATCATGGGATGATTATATTACCAACGGTGTTTCAGAATTTGCAAACAACCTGGTGCATGCAGTAGCCGAGCCTTACTATACGGATTCAATTACTGCCCGCATCTTTGCTACCAAATCATATCCTGCAAACCCTATGTCAAGTGCTGATCTGAAAGCAATGCGCCAGGATGCGGCGGCTGCATTGAAAGCAAAAGCGGAGGCAAATGGGTCAATTACATACGACAAGGCAGATGATATCATGTTGGAAAGTCCGTTCTATTCTACAACACCTAACTTTTTACCAAAAGCCGGCTCGCCTGCTTTATCAGGAGCAAGCTTTACAGGTATGAACGCCTATTTCACCACCACCACTTATCGCGGTGCAATGGGAACTACTAATTGGACCTCTGGCTGGACCAACTGGGATCCGCAGAATGCCGCCTATTAAGAAATCAGTGATCTCTTTATAATTTCATTGAACGTCCTGGATATTTCAGGACGTTCTTTTTTAGAAATTTGTGAATAGAATAAAAAAGCATGTTTAGAATTACGATAACCGTTTTTTCTATCCTATCATTGCTGATCCTGTCTTGTAAAGAGCCGGCACAAAAGAACCTGTTGCCCGAATTAACCTCCTGCGACAGTGCAGCAGTTATGTACTATCACAAACCCGGCAATCCTCGTTTTTTCAACATGACCAAATTGTTCGATAAAACTTCATTGTCTTTAATTGCCGCCGATATAAACGGGGAAATAATTAGGGCAAAAGATACCTGTGCTACTCAGGGTAAGATATATTACTATGGCAAAGGCGATGCAGTATATATCGCTTACTTTACCCGTGCCAATGAATGCATGACACTTTCCTTTATCAAAACAGGCAATAAGTATTTTGTAAAAATGAGTGAGGATGTAAAAAAACTGTTGGACGGATTGCAGGCTAAAGCAACCGAGCCAAAGGCCTTGTAGAAGTTTGGTCAGCCCGGTTATTTTCTCCAGGCGATTTGAGCATATTTTTTAAACATCGTAATATGCGTTTAAATAGGAACAAACTGGCAAGCCTGTTGAAAGCATTGGCACATTCTACACCTCTTATTTCAGCATTTCAGTAGATGTGCTTACTTCTAATTAACCCAAGTTGCTAGTTATAGAGAAAAAGGGATGAGCATCAATAAAAGATAATTTTGAGTTACCACACACAAAACTCAATTATCGATGCTCAACGAGGATAAAATTATAAGGATTTACTGTA
>NZ_JARKNA010000033.1 GCF_029360765.1 Terrimonas pollutisoli
AAATCCAAAACCAGTCAATAGCTCTTTATTAGTATTTTTAAACCCACATCAAGCTCTTACTCTTATTGCCGACAACCAGGGTGGGTCAACATGCAGGAATCCTGGGTCAACATGGCAAGAATCTACACTCACCCTGATTTTCAACACAGCAAGACCAGTTAAAATAATCCCTCAATCATTATTTGAAGACTTCAGGGAAGATTATTGGGTGTTTTCAAATGGCACTACCTGTACCAGAAATGGAGAAACTATTTTCCATATATCTATGAAAAATATTCATATGGAATCAATACTCAGAAAATTGCATATTGAATACCCCTCTTACTTTTTCTCGGTTGAAGTTCAAGGACAAATATTTACATCGTCGGCGTGTGCAAAGACTAATCAAAAATACTTTGCCGATTTCATGGAACTTGAATCTGTTATTATTCAAGATATCAATAAAATAATTGTAATTGCTGAGAACAGGGACTTTCCAGTAGAGGAATTGAAAGAAGGTTTGAATCCGGAATTAAAATTATTAATAACGGAGAAGGGTAAATATATTCAAATAATGCCTGTAACGGTTTCTAAGCTTTCTGCTGTGGAGCATATACTCGGCAATCTGAATATGAGTATTTCCCATGTTCTTTCATTTGGGGATGATTTGAATGATCTGGAGTTAATTAAGGCTTCAGGAATAGGAGTAGCCATGCATAACGCATATAGCGAATTGAAAAGTTGTGCCGATTACATAACCTCTTCGAATGATCAAGATGGCATTAGAGTTTTTATTGAGCGCATGTTATTACCTCATGCCTATTTTTCAAGATGCAAAAAATAAATCCTTAAATATGAATGAAAATTTTGAAGCTATTGAAATTAATATGGAGCTAATTTCCAGATTAATGAGAAACTGGCCCAAAAGGGCTTCTGTAAGAGGCTGCTACTTTGACGAATTTAAAACCAATGACAATTATGATCCTTCGCTACCGGATTATCCAAAGGAACTAGTACCATTTTGGGATCACCCGTCTTTCGATAAAGTGGATGACGAGATTAAATTTAAAATACTTACCTGGGGTTGGATAACCTATAATACCAGAACAATACATGCGGAAGAAAAAATTGTCAATCCTTCGTTTGATTTAATTCTGCAGGATACTTTCCCCGGGACCGATAAGGTGGAAATGAAGAATGTTGTCCATCAGTCATTAATTGACGAACGATTTCATAGTATGATGCACTATAATGCAATGGAGATAACAAAAAAACTCAGATCTATAAGGGACAAAATTAATTTGCCGGATTCTGTTACTTATAGGCGCTTGTTGGAACATCAAAGCAATCAACCAGAAGATTGGAAGCAGAAATTAATGGTTTTGGCCTGCGGAATTGTTTCGGAAACCTCGATTAATGCTTTTTTATCTCTTTTGTCCAAGAGTACCGGAGTGCAACCCAGGCATGCTTTGGTTAGTAAGCTACATGATGTGGATGAATTCGCACATTCATCTTTGTTGGTAGAAATTGCAAAGTCTGTTTTTGTTCATTTTAACAAAAGAGAAAAAACTTTTTTCGTGCAGTATCTGCCTATGGCAATGGATGCTTTTTGTGTACAGGATTTTTCATCATGGTCATGTATTTTGGAATATCATAAAATAAAAAAATCACGAGAAATCATTGAAGATTGCCGACAGGCCGCCTCAAAAGCAAAAATGGTGAATGACTATTCTGGCCTGAAAAGAATAGCTGAAGAACTAAATATTATGAAAGATATCAATTACGAATTCAATTAAACGCTTACCATTTGGAAAAATCATTATGAATTATCGTTTTATGCGTAACAATACCCCGATGATTTCAATTCTTATTGCAGCCCGTAATGAAGAAAATAATATATCTAAATGTCTGACTGCTATATTAGGCCAAAAATTTCCTGCGGAAGAATATGAGGTTTGGATTGGGGATGATAATTCCTCAGATAGTACAGCCAGTATAGTCAGGAATTTTCAGCTGAATCATAAAAATCTGCATTTACTGCAAATCAAAAAGAAAATTAATGGGCTGTTGGGAAAAGCAAATGTTCTTGCACAATTAGCCGAAGCGGCCAATGGAAAAATATTTTTAATTACTGATGCTGACGTTCAGGTGACCAAAACCTGGATTAAGACATACTCAGACTGCTTTACAGATGGTGTGGATATGGCGTCTGGTGTTGTTGCACTTAATTGTGATTCTGTTTTTGCACAATTACAAAACGCGGACTGGCTTAATTATATGGCACACTGTTATCGAAAAAGCAATAAAGGGCAACCCGTTACCGCGATCGGTTGTAATATGGCAATAAGAGCAAGTACTTATAAAGCTATTGGTGGATATGAAAACGTTCCATTTTCCATAACAGAAGATTATGAACTTTTTAAGGTGGTTGTAGCCTCAGGTTATTCATTTAAAAATCTTTTTAATTATGAAATTCTTGCCTTTACAAACCCTGTAGATACATTCAAAGCATTACTTAGACAAAGGAGAAGGTGGCTAACAGGATCTTTTAGAAAGAACTGGCGCTTTGTACTTGGCTTCAATATGAATTGTTTATTTCTTCCCTTTCTGTTAGCCCTTTTCTTGATAAATCCACTTGTCTCTCTAAGTATCTTGGCAATACGATGGATAAAAAATATTTATTTTCTCAATATTGCATATCGAACACTTAAGATTAAAAGTAATATTGGAATACTGCTATATACACCGTACGAAATCATATGCAGTTTCATTTTTCTTTTTTTTCAGTTTTTGCCCTCCCCAGTTGAATGGAAAGGAAGGAAATATCCAATTAAATTGAATGATTAAATAATCTCGTTATGTAATCATGCTTTTACGGGAATCCATTAAAACGATTAAACTTTCTATACCGCTGATTCTAGGAGAATTTGTTCAGATGCTTGCCAATATAATTGACATGGCGATGGTGGGCAAAATATCCTATGATCATTTAGCAGCTGCTGCATTAGCAGGTAGCATTATTAGTGTCCCGTTTATTATTGGTGTAGGTATAACCATTTCTCTTTTACAACAAATTTCTTCCAAACATGGAAAAAAGGACATTAATCAAATATCGCATTTTCTTTTTAATGGTGTTTTCCTTTGTTTTTGCTTCGCTTTATTAATTTCTATATTAATTCATTTTGGAGCAATTGGTGTTCTCCGTTTAAATCAGGACAAAACTGTCGCTTTATTAGCGGTACCCTATTTACGTCTTCTTGGCTGGTCTCTGATTCCTCTATTAGTATTTTTAGCACTTAAGCATTTTATAGATGGATTGCAAAAAACAACAATGCCAATGATATTATCCTTAATTTTTTTGCCAATTAATATTTTTATTAATTGGAGTTTAATTTATGGCTTTGAAAGAGTTCCCAGGCTTGAGCTATTAGGAGCCGGTCTAGGAACGCTTATTAGCCGGACACTTATGTTGATTACACTAATTGCTGTTATTTTAGTTCATAAAGAATTCCGGAAGTATCTCGCTGTTATTAAGCAATGGAATATTAAAAAGCAAACAATCTGGGAACTACTTTCTATAGGTCTGCCAATTGGTTTGCAATTAGTAATGGAAATTTCGGCCTTTGCTGTTTCCGCAATAATGATAGGAAGTTTAGGCTCTGTACAACAAGCAGCCCATCAGATTGCTTTTAATTGTATCCTATTTACTCTTATGCTTACTTTGGGGCTAGCTCAGGGATGCTCAATCAGAATTAGTTATGCCTTGGGTCAGAATAATTGGAATCAAATTTTAATGATTGCAAAAAGCACCTTGTTGATTACCCTATTCTATGGTTTACTCTGCAGCTTCATCCTGTATATTTATAAAGACAAGATCGTTTTACTTTTTAATAAAAATTCGTTTGTTATATCCCAAGCTTCTTCTCTATTGATTTTTGCAGGCGTTTTCCTGGCAGTAAATGCCCTTCAAATCGTATCAGCTTCAATATTAAGGGGAATAAAGGACGTATATATGCCAACTATTGCTACTTTTTTTGCTTATTGGCTAATTGCTATACCCCTCGGTTATATTTTGGGATTGAAAATGGAAATGGAAGTAGCGGGAGTTTGGATAGGATTTATTATTGGTCTTAGTTTTTCGTTTTTATTATTATTTTTAAGAATCGTTAAACTTTTTAAACGGTTTATAAATAATGATAGGTTAGAATAAGATTTCTAATTCATTTGATTTTAAAGGTCAAACATATGCCTTAATGGTAAAAGGGTGTGGGGTTACTATTAATGCCATGGGCTGCCAAAAGGAAATAGCCGATAAGATAAAGCAACAGGCGTTACGGAGATACAAACCCGTCATTATATCAGCAGTGCAATAGCTACTGCACAAAAATTTAATGAAGCCATACGGGATACTGGGGAATAGAAAATAAATTGCACTTGGTATTAGATGTATGTTTTGGAGAAGATGACAGCACGAAACGGGCTGGAAATGCGGCCGTCAATTTTTCTTTTGTCAATAAAGTAGCTCTTAATTTGCTCTACAAGTCCGACGAAAAAAAAGGGCCAGAAAACTAAGTATGAAATGAAAGCGAAAAAAAGCAGACAGGGACAATGATTATTTGTTATCTATCTTAGCCAAAGCCCAATGATTTTTAATGCGTCTGACCTGCTTCAGTCTACCGGATTCCCATACTAAAAGAGGTGAAAAATTGTAAGCCTTGTGGCAGGCCGGTGCAGTACTCCTGCCAGCCGGCACACAAACCCCAAGGCAGGACAACTGCACCGCCAGAGGTGATTTCCCAGCACAATTTTCCAGTGCAAAAATCAGCCTGCCGCAAGGCTGTAAGACACTACGGCTGCACGAAACTTCCTTCGTTTTCACGAAGTCTTTTCGGGGCTACGGCCTTCGCTCAACTCAATCACATCTGCGCAGCCTAACGTATTTTGAGGACTTTCGATAGCCAATGAAAATGGAACCTCATGACCTACTTACTAATTTTGCAATATGAATACAGAAAAAAATGAAAGATTCTTAAATGAAGTTTGTTTTGAAGGTAAATTGGAAGCTTACCGGAATACACTTAGTCAACTTTTTTCTTTGATTTCCAAAAACGGGTGCAGGGTTTCTGCCCGGTACGATGTAGGGTACTCAAATATTGAGGAGAGTGTCGAGAATAGCAATCATATAAGAATTAGTTTAATCGCTGTAGAAGATCCGTTGGACATTATCTGGAAATTGTTACATGAATACGGACACTTCCTTTCCGGAAAAAGAAAACCGGATGATTTAACTATTCAAAGAGAAGAATTGGCCTGGAGTTTTGCGGATGAATTAATAAAAGATTACCCAGACTTATTGGTCCATCAGGATGCTTACATAAGATGTAAACAAGAATGTCTTAATTCTTATCGCCGTAAATTCCCTAACACCTAGCATTGCCTCAGCTGTTTTTATTTACCAACGTTCTGCTCACTAATTGGGCATCGTTGCGACGCTCCTTTCATCTTTCTATTCCCTGATCTTCTATAATCAAAAAGCAAAAAGTAAAGACTTCCATTCACTAACCCTGCCGCAAAATTAATATCCTGTTTCAGTCGGGCAAGGTCTGCACGAAATAAGGATCGTTGTCTCTTATTTCGCTTGCCACAGGTTTTCAAAAAAAAATCTCCACCTCTTTGCGCCAAGGAAAATGCTATCTCAGTTGAGGTAGTATTTTTTTTTTGAAAAACCTTGCCCTTCCATCTACAGGATTATTGACTGGTCGCTAAGGTTGAATGAATGAGGCGAAGCCGAATGAATTTAAAGCATTTAGATCGCTGTTTTCATTCAGTATTTATTCATCATTAAAATTTAAAGTTATGCAAGTATTAATCGGAAGGGTAACATCAAATGCAAAAGTTACCAACTTAAAAGACGACAGGCAGGTAGTAAACTTTTCTATCGCCATCAATGACAGTTACAAACCAAAAGATAGAGAGGTAGTGAAGGCTACAATCTTTGTGAATTGTTCCTATTGGCTTAATCCCGCTATTGCTGAATACCTGAAAAAGGGAACGCTGGTAGAACTGACTGGTCGCTTAGGAGTGAATGCTTACAATGATCTCAAAGGCGAGGCAAGGGCATCAATTACGCTTCATGTCAATCAAATCAAACTTCACGGTGGTGCAAAACAGGATTCCCAAGCCAAAACTGGTAATGTATCCACAGCCGAAGAAGTTACAGAGCCAATTGATGACCTCCCATTTTAAGCATGGAAAATTCAAACGCTATTCCAGATGCAATTATTTCTAAACTTATAAAATTATTAATCATGGCACACAATCTTAATTATAATGACCAAACAGGAAAGTATTCCTTTTATACTTTAAAAGAAAAAGCATGGCATGGCTACGGGCAAATTTCCGACGAGCCGTTAAGCAGCCGTGAGGTTTTAATGCAATCACAACTGGATTACCCTGTAATAAAATCACCTCATAAATACGAAATGCCATCGGGTAGAATAATTATTTCCGATAATTCATTTTATACTTTTCGGGCAGATACAGAAGAAATATTAGGTGATGGTCTTAGTTCAGAATATGCCGTTTTACAAAACGTTGATGCCTTTTCATTTTTTGATGAAATAGTACAAGGTGAAGGTATCATTTATGAAACTGCCGGAGCTTTAGGGAAAGGAGCGCGGATTTTTATTACTGCTAAACTTCCCACCTATATTAAAGTAGGCAACGATGATGTTATTGAGCAGTATTTATTTTTAACAACCTCACACGATGGAAGCGAAAGTATAACCATTGCATTTACTCCAGTTCGTATCGTTTGTAATAATACCCTGAATGCCGCCCTTAACAATTGCTCCAATTCAATAAAAATTAAACATACCAGCAATGCACAGGCAAGATTAAAGGAAGTGCCGAAGATTATGGGAATGGTAAATACACTTTCTCCTTTAATGGAACAGGCATTTAACCAGTGGTCAAAGATCAGGATGACGGATAAGGAAGTTCAAAAACTCATTCAGATTGCGTTAGCACCTAACAAGGAAACAATAGACAATATCCGGGATGGAAAAGCGGATGAAAATTCAGCCACGTATAAAAATCAGGTTTATGCAGCCTTTGGTTATGGAATGATGGCAGATACACAACAACTGGAAACTACAAAAGGTACTTTATTCGGCGCTTACAATGCAGTAACCGGCTATTTTCAAAATGTAAGGAATTACAAGGATAAAGACGATAAAATAAACTCCATACTCTGCGGAGGTACAGGTCAAAAGAAAGGACAGGCAGCTTTTGATTTATGCCTTTCTTATGCCAAACATGGTGCGGATGCTTTAATGCTGAACTGATCAAATAGGCGGGGAGAAAATCCCCGCTTTTTACAATTAAAAAGAAAACTATGACAAAAAATAATTTAACCCGCCAATTCTATCTATTCATTTTGCAAGAAAAGCCGTGGGATATAATGCAAACGCTTTTTGAGGTCGCTATCGAAAGCGAAGCAATTAACGCAGACAATGAACCGGCAGAAAGTTTCAGGTTGGCCGCAATTATTTATCATGCTATACTGTCTGAAATGGTGCTGAGAGCAAAACCAAGAGAAGATACCGATCTGATAGAATCAGAATACTTGCAAAGGTTTTTATAGAAACTGTTGGAAAGCTGCCGTTCCTCGCAACGTGTACACAGAAACAGGAACGGCAGCTTGTTAAATACAAAATGAAATTGAATTCGTAAACAATTAAAATGCTGAAAGATTCCAGTTCCACAATCCCTTACTATAGATGATTTTCCCCTTCGGGAAAACTTCTTTCTTTGTCCAAAGCAACAAAGAAAGAAGCAAAGAAAATGCCGTATAGATGAAAATTATTTAAACCTATTTATGCTGACACATAAATTTTAATTCAACTAAAATCAGAAATATGCAATTCACAGATTTGGAAGGAAAACTGATAGAGGTAGCTGATCTTGATAAAGCCATTGAACAAGCAGAAATGTTTAAATCTTTTAGGCATGAAGGAGCAGGCTACAAAAAACTTGACAAGAAACTAAGAAGGTATTGGAGAGATATTTATTACAAACTGATGGCCCTTAAAAAAGGCGAAAAGACGTGTTAAGAGGAGTAGCTTGTCAAATGTGCATAAGAACTTAATGACGATTCCGTGTATCGCTAATTTAAACGGGAAAAGGGTCTTATGATAACCGCATTATATGTGAGTAAATATTGACGGCATTAACAAACGCAGCAATGAGCCAGAGGTAAATTTGAATTAGCAAAAAACGTGAGCTATGGGTATATACATTTATGATTCAGGGCAGCATATTTTTGACCGTGCGATCTGGGCGATATGGATAGCTGCAAAATGGATTTTAAAAGCTATTGTTTACTTACCGTTATGGTTTACCGGCTATATTATTGCCACTAAGATTCTACAAAGGGAAGATAGCTTTTTTGCATGGGCAGGGCTGATCATTATATTCGCTATATGCCTTTATCAAATGTTGTTTTTCATTAAAGGCATGATCATAGGTTTTAAAAGCCGAAAGAATATATTTTGGATGCCTTTGTTTATTCTCTGCATAGCCTATGCTTGTTTACTCCCGGCATGGGTCGCTTTTGATGCCATTCAGCCGTTTGCTGATGACTGGAGCAAACAATCAGGACAGGCAATAAACTGGATTATTTCTATCGCTTTTGGATGTTATGTATACAGCCATTATCACTTTCTGACAAATATATCACCGGTGGCTGCTTATCCCATTTATCAATTTGGCATTGACACCTCTCTAAAATTGATGAAAATAACCGAAACGGTAAGCGGAAGAAGATCAAAGCAATTACTCTAAACGACATTAAAGCATGTTCCCGAAACCATCGTTAAACGGTGGTTTTTTTATTTTATAATCATTCGCTTTAATTCAGGCACGAAGTTCGGCCTATACCTATGATATGCTTGCAAGGAACTACGGCATAAATTAGTGGTGTCCTTGCGGACGGCATAATGATGCAATTTATTCCGTTCCTCCTTGCGCAAATCCAGGTAAGGCCGGTGTATGCACCATAATTAATTCTTCAACATTAAAAATGAATTGTTATGGAACATGCAACAAATCTTCAATCAATTTACATGGTAGCAGAAATTCAATTGGTATACCGGTCAAAAGTGAAGCCTTCCGAAAGACCGAAGGTGACCACTTCAAATGACGCTTATAAAATCTTTATTGAATCATGGGACAAAGACCGGATTGAATTAGTAGAACAATTTAAAATTATGCTGCTAAACAGGAGAAGTAAGGTGCTCGGAATTTATGAAGTGTCAACAGGCGGCATGAGTCAAACAGTTGTTGATGCAAAACTAATTTTCGCCGCTGCTATCAAAGCAGGCTCTTGTGAAATTATTCTTTGCCACAACCATCCTTCCGGAACGCTTGCACCGAGCAGGCAAGACCAGCAGTTGACCGCACATCTGAAAGAAGGTGGAAAATACCTGGACATTGGAATCACCGATCATTTAATTATAACTACGGAGGAATATTATTCTTTCGCGGATGAAGGGCTGCTTTAAGCCCTTTTTTTGCTCATTTCATTTACTACTTGATTTATCCTTGCCCGGTATGGCTTCTAAAACTCATTTGAAGAATTTTAAGAATGGATTTTTAACACCTCTGCAATTACAATGTTTTTAATTTCTCGTAAAATTCAGTAAGGCCACCCTTCTTTAGCAATTCAGGCACCACAGTATTCAACTCCTCCCTTGACTCATTTGACAATAGACTGATAAGTTCATCGGGATTTTCTTTGCTGGAATTTAGGCCAGTTTCGATCAGGCGGCTGAGTAATAAAATGTTCTGACGACTTAACTGAAGAACGACTTTGCATTTGTCGGCCATACCTGGACTACTTAATACGGTTTCATAAACCTTAATTTTTTCTTTTGCCACACTACTCATACCACACAATTTTAAGATTATTGAAAAGTTTATTTGCAGAATAAAATTATTAAGAAAACAGATTGATGACCTGTCTAAAATTTGAACTGGTATAGGTGAGAGTTGGGAATGAAAGTATCTTTAATACCTGATTCAATTTTGAATCGTGAAGAAGGAAAAAATAGAGGTGTTATGGTATTCGAATTTGAAAAAGCTGAAGGCAAAATTTATTGCATGCAGGTAACAAAAAATGAGGCTAAGAAAGAGCAAATACAAATCCCGTCAGGACGATTTAAAAACAACAATTTTTCTTTTCCGAAACTTTCCGTTTCGCCATTCCGCACTAAATACAATTTCCAACAATTTCTGAGACATCTTCTTTCTTTTTTCAGAGATGGAAAATTAATCTATGCATCTATGAAAGTGATTTGGAGTAACCTCCTTCGCAGGTCTAACATTTTGTCAGATGTGCGAAATTATAATTATAAAGTTGATGAGTAATATAACGATCCAGACACAGCAACAGGGCCGAAGGGTGCCCGGAATTGCACCCGGCGAGATGTACAAACGTTATACGTTTGAATCTCGCCCCTTTCACTCCGGAGTCGTTTCGGGGTTTTGTAAAGACATTTTAAAGTGAATAGTACCTGCCGGATGGGCAGGTTTGACATATAAAATAAGAGGACAGTGAGAAAGGAAACCCGTGAAGTGAGAAATAAAATGGTGGTAGTCCGCATGAATGAGGACGAATACAGCCGCCTGCAAAGCCTTTTTAAAAAAACGACCTGCAGGCAACTTAGCGAGTATCTAAGAAAGGTGTCTCTTCAACAACCTGTGACTGTTAAATACCGGAATCAAACTGCCGATGAATTTTTACCTGAAATGATTAAACTGAAAAATGAATTAAACGCTATCGGCAACAACTTCAATCAAGCAGTTCATAAGCTGCACATACTTGAAAAAATACCTGAGTTCCGAACCTGGATTTTACAAAACGAAACAGCTAAACAAATCTTGTTCAAAAAAGTGGAAGAAATCAAAGAACGGATGAACCAAATGTATCAGCAATGGTTGCAAAAATAATCATATCAAAAAGCATTGAAAAGGCGCTGAACTACAATGAAGATAAATTGCATAATGGGCAAGCTCAGTGTATCCATGCCGGTAATTTTTTACAGGATAAAGAAGATATGAATTTTTATGATAAACTTCATAGGTTCCAAGGTCTTATTGCACTTAATGAACGAGCCACCACCAATAGCTTGCATATATCTCTGAATTTTGACCCTTCAGAAAATCTATCGCAAAAGAAGTTATCTGATATAGCCGCTGTTTATATGAATAAAATAGGGTTTGAGCAGCAACCGTTTTTAGTGTATGAACATTTGGACGCCGGCCACCCGCACATTCATATTGTCACTACCAATATTCGGGAAGATGGAAGCCGCATCAACACGCATAATATTGGCCGCAATCAATCGGAAAAGGCACGAAAGGAAATAGAGCAGGAATTTAGCTTGGTTAAAGCCTCCGGCAGAATCGACCAGGAGGCACATGCAGTTAATCCAGTCAATGTTCAGAAAGTGATCTATGGCCAGTCTGAAACCAAGCGATCTATTACAAATGTTCTCGATGCAGTCATTATCCAATACAAATACACTTCGCTGGCGGAATTAAATGCTGTCTTGAAGCAATATAATGTAATGGCTGATCGGGGGTATGAAGAAGGCAGGATTTATAAAAAAGGGGGACTTGTTTTTCGGGTATTGGATGAAAAGGGCAATAAGGTTGGCGTACCTATTAAAGCCAGTAAAATTTACAGCAAACCAACACTTGCCAATTTGGAAAAGAAATTTGAAGTCAATGAAGAAAAACGAAAACTGCATAAACAATCAATTAAAGATCGGATTGATCTTGTATTGCAAAAGCCTGAAAGTATGCAGCAGTTTATTAGGGAATTAAGAAAGAAAGGAATAGCAACAGTTTTGCGACAGAATGATAAAGGGTTTATTTATGGCATCACCTTCATTGATCATAACAGTAAATCCGTATTTAATGGCAGCGATTTGGGAAAGCCATACAGTGCTGCTGCAATACAACAGAAGATTGGTCAACAAAGTAGTCCACCTGAAGCATCGCAGGCCCTTCAATCTGAGAAATCGAAACCGGCTTCCCGGAAAGAAATAAAGACAAAAGATATTGAAAGGGGTAAGCAGTTACCAATTGAAAGATCTCCTCAAGGAAATGATTTGTTGGAGCAACTCATGAAATCCGAAAAAGAATTTGGCAATACACCTTATGAATTGAGGAAAAAGAAAAGAAAAAAACGAAAAAGAAATCTTGGATTATAAACTTTAAAAATATCAACTATGTCAACCAGTACAGGTGAAAATGAAATGGGGCTGCGGAAGATACTGGACTTTACAAGGCTTGCCGGCATTATTATTCTTTTATTGCACTTCTATTATTATTGCTACGAAGCTTTTAAACAATGGCAGCTTACTGCAGAAATAGGCGACCGGTTTTTGATTAACATATATCGAACAGGGTTATTTGATTCTATGCACTATTCAAAGCTATTAGCATTGGGATTACTGATTGTTTCTTTACTCGGAGCAAAAGGGAAAAAAAGTGAAAAAATCAGCCGCCAGTCGATACTTTTTTACCTGGTTACCGGGTTACTGTTTTATTTTCTCGGTCATTATTTATTACAATTGAAACAAACGGCTGAAGTAGTTACCATCATATATATGACGGTAACTGGTCTGGGTTTTATTTTCATTCTTACCGGTGGAACTATTCTATCGCGGTTTATTCAACTGAATTTTAAAAAAGATGTATTTAATGAGCTGAATGAAACTTTTCCACAAGAAGAACGCCTGCTGCAAAATGAGTATTCGTTAAACCTTCCGGCCCGCTATAACCTGAGAGGAAAAATTCGTAAAAGCTGGATCAATATTATCAATCCTTTCCGGGCACTTTTGGTAACAGGTTCACCGGGAGCCGGTAAGTCCTGGTTTGTTATTCAACATGTCATTAAACAGCATATTGAAAAAGGATTCACGATGCTGGTATATGATTTCAAATATGATGATCTGTCAAAGATTGCATACAATACACTATTGAGCAATAGAAATTCTTATAAGTTAAAACCGAAATTCTATCTTGTCAACTTTGACGATCTTTCACGCAGCAGCCGTTGTAATCCATTAGATCCTTCTACCATGTTTGATATTACAGATGCTGCAGAAGCATCCCGTACAATCATGCTGGGGCTTAATCGTGAATGGATCACAAAGCAGGGAGACTTTTTTGTAGAATCACCCATCAATTTTGTAACGGCAGTTATTTGGTTTTTGAAAAAATATAAAGAGGGGAAATATTGCACCCTGCCGCATGTAATTGAATTGATGCAGGAAGAATATAAACTACTTTTTCCTGTCCTGAGATCGGAAGCAGAAATTGAGGTCCTGATCAATCCATTTATCTCGGCTTACCAAAATGATGCGATGGAACAATTGGAAGGCCAGGTCGCCAGTGCCAAAATCGGCATGGCCAGGCTTTCTTCCCCGCAACTCTACTGGGTGCTATCATATACCGACTTTACATTAGACATTAATAACCCTGCAGTTCCCAAAATTCTTTGCCTTGCCAATAACCCGCAAAAACAGCAGGTTTATGGGGCAGTCCTGTCCCTGTATGTAACTCGTTTGATCAAATTAGTTAATCAGAAAAATCAACAGAAATGCAGTCTAATTTTTGACGAATTCCCGACCGTCTATTTCAACGACATTGACAGCCTGATCGCAACCGCCCGTTCCAATAAAGTGGCAACCTGCTTAGGGATGCAGGATTTCAGCCAGCTTAAAAAGGATTACGGGGCCGATCAATCCGCCGTTATCATGAATATTGTGGGAAACATAATTAGCGGACAGGTGACCGGAGAAACGGCTAAAAACCTTTCAGAACGCTTTGGCAAGATCATGCAGATAAAGGAAAGCATTTCTATTAACCGGACAGATACATCCATCAGCAAATCCGGGCAACTGGATGCTGCTATCCCACCCTCGAGGATCTCAGCCCTGTCTTCCGGTGAATTTGTGGGGATGGTTGCAGACGATCCTGATAAAAAAATAAAGCTGAAAATGTTTCACTGTGAGATTATTAATGATGTTGAAAAATTAAAACAGGAAGAGAAAGGTTACAAGCCGATCCCTGAAGTTCGTAAAGTAAGCCAGCATGAAATAATGGATAATTATTTTCAGATAAAGATGGAGGTGAAAAATATAATTGATAATGAAGTGGCGAGGTTGAAACATGAGCGAAGCGAGATAATAATTCAGAAAAAAAATAAACCTCACCATCGTAGTTGATCTGTAAGCCAATGCAGGAAAAGGTGTACTTGGACGAAGGGTTACGTTGATCTCTACGATTCATGTCGCAATCTTTTGCCCATTATAGCACCTATAATTACAACCGCAAGCTTCGCTTTCGCATTTGCCCGCATTTGTTACAAAACGTAAATCCTTGAATGATTTTTTTAAACAGTGGAAGTAAAATACCCGTGTCATTAACTTATGACATCATGGAATTAAACTTGAAGCGGACAACTGAAGGCAGCCGCCGGTGGAATGTACTATTAACATAAAGCTATGTGTCATTCCGCTTACTTCTTTCTAAATAGCTCACAGAATATTGCGAAATGCCATAGCGAAACAATTACGGGACAAACATGGGACCGGCTTTGTCGCAATGAAGGAGGTAGCGGAAAGTTGAATTCCACCATCAATGTTAAAGGTGTAGTATCCCCGAAGCATGAGGGATTGTACACCGGAAATCTGAATTGAAATTCCAATCTGCAAAAGGGAATTAAAAGATAGAATTACCCTCAGTCCATTTTAGTTGAATGTGCTATGGCTTATACCAGTTCACAATCAAAAAAGGAACATTTGGTATGAAATTCTTCATTTCACTTACATAACCATCAATTTCAGTTTTATAATTCATATACTCCTGCACAAATTCGTCAAGCCCATTTTTCGTACCCTCTGACAATAACTGTTCAGCAATAAGCAACGAACCAGACATGCACTTTTTGGCATCCGGCTTAGGAACATTTTCTTGTTGACTTTGTTTTGCGATACTAACGATCGCATCCGTAATGTAGCTAACCCGTATTAAAGGATGCGGGTGATCATAGTCTAAATAATATAGATCATGCCAACCCCCAGCCAGCTCGAAGAAGAACAAGAAAATAGAAGCGGAAGCTATTGAAATAAAAGCCTCCAAATTTTCTTTCGTTTTGTATTCGGGGGCAAAATCGGACCAGTACTGAAGAATGTGCAAAGCGATTTGATTGGCAGCAAACAAATCTGCATCAATTTCCATTGCATGAGCTACCTGATTAAACTCAGCTCCTTCAACCAAACTGTATTTTTCAAAACAGAGAAGGCCTAACTCGTCAGCATGTTTTAATTGATGTAAATGTCCTAATTCATGGTAAAAAGTAAATTGAGTAATAATCTGATACATCAAGAACTCCGCTGTTAAAGGGGTGCAATTTTGAACTGCCTGGATAATTGCAAGTGCCGAGCCTTTAAGATTTGGCACTTGTTCTCTTATTCTTGATTCAAGCAACTTGAATAATGATAGGTGTATGCCTATAATATAAACCTCTTCATGCTTAAATGCAAATGCATTGGGTTCATCATTTTTTAGTAAGAATAGCTCAAACTGTAAGCTCCCCCAAAGTTCGGCCATGTAGTTAGAGTTAACAAAGGCTGAAGATGTTAACTTTAAATTTTAATACATGAAAAAGCGATTTACCGAAAGCCAGATAGTGGCTGCGATTAAGAAACAG
>NZ_JARKNA010000034.1 GCF_029360765.1 Terrimonas pollutisoli
GCATTTACGGTTACCGCAAAAGCAGCCGATGTAAATGAACAAGTATTACTGTTGGTTACGGTGACGGTATAGTTACCTGCAGCAGTTGCAGTATAGGTTGCACTGGTAGCTCCGCTAATGGGAGTGCTATTAAGATTCCATTGATAAGATGATATTGATCCGCTGCCTGCTGTTGCATTAGAGGAAAGAACAGTGCTGGCACCTGCGCAAATGGCTGCAGTGCCGGTGATGTTTGCTGTGGGCAATGCATTTACGGTTACCGCAAAAGCAGCCGATGTAAATGAACAAGTATTACTGTTGGTTACGGTGACGGTATAGTTACCTGCAGCAGTTGCAGTATAGGTTGCACTGGTAGCTCCGCTAATGGGAGTGCTATTAAGATTCCATTGATAAGATGATATTGATCCGCTGCCTGCTGTTGCATTAGAGGAAAGAACAGTGCTGGCACCTGCGCAAATGGCTGCAGTGCCGGTGATGTTTGCTGTGGGCAGAGCATTTACGGTTACCGCAAAAGCAGCCGATGTAAATGAACAAGTATTACTGTTGGTTACGGTGACGGTATAGTTACCTGCAGCAGTTGCAGTATAGGTTGCACTGGTAGCTCCGCTAATGGGAGTGCTATTAAGATTCCATTGATAAGATGATATTGATCCGCTGCCTGCTGTTGCATTAGAGGAAAGAACAGTGCTGGCACCTGCGCAAATGGCTGCAGTGCCGGTGATGTTTGCTGTGGGCAGAGCATTAACAATTACTGTTACTGTTTCCTTCTCATCATTGCAGGCCGCTCCATTTGCAAAAACTACAATCTGGTAATAATATGTACCGGCTGTTAATGAAGGCGAATAAGTTGCATTCGTTGCTCCAGGAATATTTGTCCATGGACCACTTAAGGATGTACCCGATTGCCATTGGTAACTATATGTACCGGTTCCATTGGAAAGGGTTACGTTAAGATTTACATTATCGCCTTCACAAAAATTACCTCCGCCTGAAATAGTGGCTGTTACTTCTTCTACAATCGTAATTGTTTTAGCTGTTGTAGTTGCAGTTTCTCCACAAGCGTCGGTTACAATAACACGATAGCTATAAGTTCCTGGAGTTAATAAATTGGTCGGGTCGTATGTGGCAGATGTCGCTCCGGAAATATTATTCCATGAAGTGCCTCCGTCAGTACTAGACTGCCATTGATAAGTGTAAGGGGCTAATCCACCTGAAGGGGGTGTATTAGGTGGATTAAAATTTAAAACATCCGGGTTATAATTTATGCAAGCAGTAATCGGATCCGTATTGTGAGAACCTGGATTTAGGGGAGGATTAACATTAAGTGCGGCCGAAACAGATGTTACTGTTCCGCAGCTATTTGTTATGAGTACATCATAATTGCCTGCATCACCTGCTGCAACATTAGGAATCGCATAATTATCAGAAGTAGCACCGCTTATATTAACCCCGTTTTTTCGCCACTGATAAGTAAATGATAAAGTGCTACTGGCTGTAACTGAAAAGGAAGCTGCACATCCAATACCAACTGTTTGGGCGGAGGGTTGATTACTGATGGTGGGAGGAGAATTGACTGTAAGTGTTGCGATAGCAGAAGGAGTTGCATATACTCCACAGACGTCACTAATAACAACTTGGTATTGTGTTTGATCAGGATCGGTTACACTTCCAGCGTTACTTATTGAGAGTGTTGTTGCGCTGGGTGCTCCTATTGAACTAAACCCTGGATCGGACGGCCTTTTTCGTTGCCAGTCAAAATTTGGTGTTCCTTGCGCTCCTGTAATAGTAGCTTCAAAAATTACATTAACGCCGTTACATACAGTTTGACTTTGCGGTTGAAGTGTAAAACTTATATTACTTGGACATGTCTGCCCCTCCACCTTCAATCCAAAAGCAATCAAGAACAACAATCCCAAAAACACAGGTGCAAAAAAGCTATAGCATGGCCCTTTGATTAGCCTTTTATTTAAAGCAGTGATAGTATTTGGGCGGACGAGGTTCATTCCTGATTATAAACCTTAGTTTGTTTATAAAATTCTCAAGGGAGTTTACAGCGATACTAGATTAGAACACGGTCTGGAGGCACAAAAAATTAAAAAGGCCCCATCACTTACACTGGTTTAGCGGATAAGCAAAAAACAGGTGACCAACAAGATGACTCCTTGTTAGCTGAATGCAGATGAAAAGTTTTTTGTTTTAAACGGGAATGCTGAAGTGTAGAAATGAGTTTTCATTTGCGCCAATTTTGGTTGAAAAAAAAGTGGAGTTTCTGTAGTGGTATTGGTGGTACTGCGGTATTCGGGTCGGCTAACTAGGATTGAGGAGTGGGTATAAAAATAGCAATCTTTGTCAATTTTTATAATTAATCAGCTGATTAATTAACCCCAAAATAAAAGGGGGCCAGTAAAAGGTTATAAGAAGTTGGCTAGCAGTCGTGTAGGTTTTGACGTTCTGCTAAATTATTTCCCTAAACCGGGTGGCTTTAGCATCGGCGGAGATTATTCAGCCCGCAATGGTAGAATTTGTTGGCCGTTTCGACCGAAGCCAGGAGTAAAGTAGTTGCCGGAATGCTCACTTTGAACTACTGAAATAGAAAAAAACACTAATGTATTGCCGGTAATATATAAAGAAAGATTGCTGAACGTGATCTGATCGATTGTAGAGTAGATAGATAACCTATTTTATTTCCAGGGACAGGGAATGACGCCGCTGGGTTTTTTCACACCCCGGATGATCAACGAAAGTTCCCATGTCTTGGGTTTACGGCTGGC
Source organism: Terrimonas pollutisoli (assembly GCF_029360765.1). GTDB lineage: Bacteria > Bacteroidota > Bacteroidia > Chitinophagales > Chitinophagaceae > Terrimonas_B > Terrimonas_B pollutisoli. The sequence goes on from NZ_JARKNA010000034.1 coordinate 2,772, forward strand.
CTGGTTCAGTTTTGAAATGGTTATATCGTAGCTCAAACCAAATTGAAAGTCTCCATAAGCTAAACCGGCATAAGGAATGATGGCATTTTTTGACCAATACCAAAGTCCCACATTAATCAACGAATTGGCGTCATCACCCAAATAATAACCTAATCCGCCGCCCACAGAAAAATAACTCGCCTTATCCTGGAATTGGTAAATACCATTCGTATTTAACACCACTCTTTCATTTAAAAATGTTTCAAAATTGGTGTGTGCTACTTTGCGCATGGCCAATACCTGGTTCTCATCTTTCAAAAAAGTTTGTTTGGGTTTATTTAAATGAAATCCTGCCACTCCCAGGTCAAAATTGCTTTTTAACGATGTGTACGAATAAACAAGTCCTGCGCTGGCAGAAAAATACGGCCGCATATTTTCTAAAGCTGCTTCGCCTGTTGGCAGATTGGTATTGAACCCATTTCCGGCAAATTGCTCTTCAAAAGTTAACCGGTCAAAGGCAACATGTCGTCTGCCGTAAATGGCGCCAAATCCCAAACCAAGCCGTTGCTTTCGCTGATCATTTTCCATCAGCTTGATATTATAAGAAAGATTGAATGAACCATATGTGCTCTTTACCACACCACTCATGGCATGATCAAACATCAGCATGGCGCCAATACCAATAATATTATTCTCCGTTTCTACATTCGGAATTTTATTCTGCATGATCTTCATATCATACGAAATGGTTCCCGTGACATAAGGGCTTGCTGGGCCTATCCACTGGTCTCTGAAATTGGAAATCACCCGCCAGTCTGCATTGATGTTGGCGGTGAGCCCCGGGTTTATATTAAGCGGTGAAGAAAAAAATTGTGAAAAGCTGGGATCCTGGGCAAAAACGGATCTTGCTCCTATCAGTAAAAAGATAACTACCACCAGTCGTTTCAAAGTTTTCATGATCTGAAATTTATCTTATTAAAACTGAATTTCCAGCACGTTTAAAATATTTGCCGTCTTCGCCGGTTGCTTCCAGTGTCCAGGTATAAGTATCCATCACCTGCGGAACACCTTTAAAGTTTCCGTCCCATCCTTCCTTCAAAATATTTGTTTCAAATACTAACTGTCCCCAGCGGTTAAACACACGGAAATATTTCAACTCACGGATACAAACCGGTATCGGGAATAACCGATCGTTATGACGGTCATTATTCGGTGACCAGGCTTTTGGAACAAAAATATCAGAGGTACAGCTTCCCGGATCCAATGGTCGCATCACCACAGCTAATGTGTCTACTACCGGGCACGCACTTCCATCATCAATTGTGATTGTATATTCCGCGTTTGCGTTATGACGGAAAGTAGGATTCTTACTATTTGTTGCGCTCAATCCGGTTGCCGGGTTCCAGGTGTATTTATCATTTGCGCCAATCGTTCTGGCCGTTAATTGTGTCGAAACATAAGGTGATGTAGTTACTGTTGGATAACGAACAGATTTCCCACCTTTGTTTACTGTTATTGTTACCTGCACTGTTTTAATAAACGTACAGCCGCCCGATGCAGAAGCTTTAATGTAATATGTACCGCTGCTGGCAATTGTTTTCGGGTTGCTTATTGGTGTAGTTAATGCTGCATCCATCCAGTAAGTAAATGTCAGCCTGGGATCACTTCCTGCAGTGATGGCAGGTGCAGTAATATCAACCGTTGCCGGTGCACATACATTGGCAGGATTGGTTACCACAAATGATGGTGATGATTGTATGCTCACTGTAACAGGCTCAATTGTCGCACAACCAAATTGATTGAGACTTTTAATGTAATAAGTGCCTGCATACACTGCTTTTGGATCAGGTATTGCATTGGTGGCCGCTGCATCCAGCCAATAAGTAAATGTCAATCCCGCATCAGAACCTGCTGTCACCGATGGGTCTGTAAGATTAGCAGGAGAACATAAAGTGATATCTGATGTAACAACTTTTGGCGACTGATCAGCCTGGCCAACAGTTGCAGTCGTTGCAGCTGTACAGCCATTTGCGTCAGTAACATTTACTTCATAGGTTCCGCTGGCGAGATTTGAAATGTCTTTTGTTGTAGCGGCAAACCCTTGTGGCCCTTTCCAATGGTAAGTGTAAGGCGAATTGCCTCCATTCACCTGCAGGTTGACAGAACCATTCTTCGCTGTACAGGTGGCGCTATTAACTGTTTTGTTTACTGTAAGAATATTGCTTTCCTGGCTTATCGTTGCTGTCGTAGTTGCGGTACAACCGTTGGCGTCGGTCACGATTACTGTATAGTTGCCCGCCGCTAATCCATTTAAATCTTCTTTTGCTGAAGAGAAACCACTGGGGCCTGTCCATGCATAGCTATACGGAGCCGTGCCTCCATTTACTGTCAGGTTGATGGCGCCGTTGCTTGCCGTACAGTTTGTATTGGTCGCCTGCTGGTTGAGTGTAATAATGCTGTTAACCTGGCCTACAGTCATTGTTTTTGATTGCGTACAACCATTGGCATCTGTTACCGTCACAGTGTAATCACCGGGTGCGAGTCCGCTAAGGTCTTCATTGGTAGAAGTAAAATTGCCCGGGCCGCTCCAGCTATAGGTATAAGGAACTGTGCTGCCACCTACACTGATGTCGATGGTTCCGTTATGTGCCAGGCAGACAGTATTTGTAACAAGCTGGTTAATGGTAAATGTATTAGTCACTTTCTCTAATGTCACATTTGCAGAAGAAATACATCCATTGACATTTACGGTTACTGTATATGTGCCGGGTGCAAGAGCAGTGAAAATATTGCTTGACTGGAAGTCGACACCATTAATGCTATAGGTAATACCATTGCCCGGTGCAGGTAATGTAACTGTTATTGTGCCATTAATGCTATTGCAAACAGGCGGCGTTGTTGTAACAGTTGGGGTAGACGGTTGAGGTGTTACTTTTAAATGCAGTGTTGCTATTGAGTCACAACCATTGGCTGCAACGAGTGTGGCTGCATAATCACCGGCAGTAGTGATGGACTGACCATTCCAGATGTATGGTAATGCTGCTTCGCAAATGCTGATCGTCTCTTCACCTGTTACAGCAGGGTTGACGATCAAGTGCAGTGTAACAACCGAATCACAACCGGCAACACTGGTGAGTGTTGCAATATGATCACCGGCAGTTGTTACCGACAGACCATTCCAGCTATAGGGCAATGCTGCTTCGCAAATAGTAATCGTCTCTTCACCTGTTACAGCAGGGTTGACGATTAAATGCAGTGTAACAACGGAATCACAACCGGCAGTGCTTGTTAATGTTGCAGTATGATCACCGGCTGTTGTTACCGACAGACCGTTCCAGCTGTATGGCAATGCTGCTTCGCAAATGCTGATCGTCTCTTCACCTGTTACAGCAGGGTTGACGATTAAATGCAGTGTAACAACCGAATCACAACCGGCAGTGCTTGTTAATGTTGCAGTATGATCACCGGCTGTTGTTACCGACAGACCGTTCCAGCTGTATGGCAATGCTGCTTCGCAAATCGTGATCGTCTCTTCACCCGTTACAGCAGGATTAACAATTAAATGCAGTGTAACAACCGAATCACAACCGGCAGTGCTTGTTAATGTTGCAGTATGATCACCGGCAGTGGTGATGGACAGGCCATTCCAGCTATAGGGCAATGCTGGTTCGCAAATGGTGATCGTTTCTTCACCTGTTACAGCAGGGTTGACAATTAAATGCAATGTAACAACCGAATCACAACCGGCAACACTGGTGAGGGTCGCAGTATGATCACCGGCAGTGGTGATGGACAGACCATTCCAGCTATAGGGCAATGCTGCTTCGCAAATCGTGATCGTTTCTTCACCAGTCACAGCAGGGTTAACGATTAAGTGCAGTGTGACAACCGAATCACAACCGGCAGTGCTTGTTAATGTTGCAATATGATCACCGGCTGTTGTGATGGACAGACCGTTCCAGCTATATGGTAATGCTGCTTCGCAGATGGTGATCGTCTCTTCACCTGTTACAGCAGGGTTAACAAATAAATGCAGTGTAACAACCGAATCACAACCGGCAACACTGGTGAGTGTTGCAATATGATCGCCGGCTGTTGTTACTGACAGACCGTTCCAGGTATAGGGTAATGCTGCTTCGCAAATGGTGATCGTCTCTTCACCTGTTACAGCAGGGTTGACAATTAAGTGCAGTGTAACAACCGAATCACAACCGGCAACACTGGTGAGTGTTGCAATATGATCGCCGGCTGTTGTTACTGACAGACCGTTCCAGGTATAGGGTAATGCTGCTTCGCAAATGGTGATCGTCTCTTCACCTGTTACAGCAGGGTTGACAATTAAGTGCAGTGTAACAACCGAATCACAACCGGCAGTGCTTGTTAATGTTGCAATATGATCACCGGCTGTTGTTACCGACAGGCCATTCCAGGTATAGGGCAATGCTGCTTCGCAAATGCTGATCGTTTCTTCACCTGTTACAGCAGGGTTAACAATTAAATGCAGTGTAACAACCGAATCACAACCGGCAGTGTTTGTTAATGTAGCGATGTGATCACCGGCCGTTGTGATGGACAGACCATTCCAGCTGTATGGCAATGCTGCTTCGCAAATCGTGATCGTCTCTTCACCTGTTACCGCAGGGTTAACGATTAAATGCAATGTAACAACCGAATCACAACCGGCAGTGCTTGTTAATGTTGCAATATGATCACCGGCTGTTGTGATGGACAAGCCGTTCCAGTTGTATGGTAATGCTGCTTCACAAATGGTAATCGTCTCTTCACCTGTTACAGCAGGGTTGACGATCAAGTGCAGTGTAACAACCGAATCACAACCGGCAGTGCTTGTTAATGTAGCGATATGATCACCGGCAGTAGTGATGGACTGACCATTCCAGGTATAGGGCAATGCTGCTTCGCAAATGGTGATCGTTTCTTCACCTGTTACAGCAGGGTTAACAATTAAATGCAGTGTAACAACCGAATCACAACCGGCAGTGCTTGTTAATGTTGCAATATGATCACCGGCTGTTGTGATAGACAGGCCATTCCAGCTATAGGGCAATGCTGCTTCGCAAATGGTGATCGTTTCTTCACCTGTTACAGCAGGGTTGACAATTAAATGCAATGTAACAACCGAATCACAACCGGCAACACTGGTGAGGGTCGCAGTATGATCACCGGCAGTGGTGATGGACAGACCATTCCAGCTATATGGCAATGCTGCTTCGCAAATCGTGATCGTTTCTTCACCAGTCACAGCAGGGTTAACGATTAAGTGCAGTGTGACAACCGAATCACAACCGGCAGTGCTTGTTAATATAGCGATGTGATCACCGGCTGTTGTGATGGACAGACCATTCCAGCTATAGGGCAATGCTGCTTCGCAAATGGTAATGGTCTCTTCACCTGTTACAGCAGGATTAACAATTAAATGCAATGTAACAACCGAATCACAACCGGCAGTGCTTGTTAATGTAGCGATGTGGTCACCGGCTGTTGTGATGGACAGACCATTCCAGTTGTATGGTAATGCTGCTTCGCAAATGCTGATCGTCTCTTCACCTGTTACAGCAGGATTGACGATTAAATGCAGTGTAACAACGGAATCACAACCGGCAGTGCTTGTTAATGTTGCAGTATGATCACCGGCTGTTGTTACCGACAGACCGTTCCAGCTGTATGGCAATGCTGCTTCGCAAATGCTGATCGTCTCTTCACCTGTTACAGCAGGGTTGACGATCAAATGCAGTGTGGCAACCGAATCACAACCGGCAGTGCTTGTTAATGTCGCAGTATGATCACCGGCTGTTGTTACCGACAGGCCATTCCAGCTGTATGGTAATGCTGCTTCGCAAATTGTAATCGTTTCTTCACCTGTTACAGCAGGGTTGACGATCAAATGCAATGTAACAACCGAATCACAACCGGCAGTGCTTGTTAATGTCGCAGTATGATCACCGGCTGTTGTTACCGACAGGCCATTCCAGCTGTATGGTAATGCTGCTTCGCAAATTGTAATCGTTTCTTCACCGGTTACCGCAGGATTGATCACCAGGTGTAATGTTGCAATAGAATCACAACCCGATGCAGCAACCAACGTTGCAGTGTAATCGCCGGCAGTGGTGATGGACAGACCATTCCAGCTGTATGGCAATGCGGCTTCGCAAATGGTAATCGTTTCTTCACCTGTTACAGCAGGATTAACAATTAAATGCAGTGTAACAACCGAATCACAACCGGCAGTGCTTGTTAATGTCGCAGTATGATCACCGGCTGTTGTTACCGACAGGCCGTTCCAGGTATAGGGTAATGCTGCTTCGCAAATGGTGATCGTCTCTTCACCTGTTACAGCAGGGTTGACGATCAAATGCAGTGTGGCAACCGAATCACAACCGGCAGTGCTTGTTAATGTCGCAGTATGATCACCGGCTGTTGTTACCGACAGGCCATTCCAGCTGTATGGTAATGCTGCTTCGCAAATTGTAATCGTTTCTTCACCTGTTACAGCAGGGTTGACGATCAAATGCAATGTAACAACCGAATCACAACCGGCAGTGCTTGTTAATGTCGCAGTATGATCACCGGCTGTTGTGATGGACAGACCATTCCAGGTATAGGGTAACGCTGCTTCGCAAATGGTGATCGTCTCTTCACCTGTTACAGCAGGGTTGACGATCAAATGCAATGTAACAACCGAATCACAACCGGCCGTGCTTGTTAATGTTGCAGTATGATCACCGGCTGTTGTTACCGACAGACCATTCCAGCTATAGGGTAACGCTGCTTCGCAAATGCTGATCGTCTCTTCACCAGTCACAGCAGGGTTGACGATTAAATGCAGTGTGACAACCGAATCACAACCGGCAACACTGGTGAGTGTTGCAATATGATCACCGGCTGTTGTTACCGACAGACCGTTCCAGGTATATGGTAATGCTGCTTCGCAAATGCTGATCGTCTCTTCACCAGTCACAGCAGGGTTAACGATCAAATGCAATGTAACAACCGAGTCACAACCGGCAGTGCTTGTTAATGTCGCAGTATGATCACCGGCTGTTGTTACCGACAGACCGTTCCAGCTGTATGGCAATGCTGCTTCGCAAATGGTAATCGTCTCTTCACCTGTTACAGCAGGGTTGACGATCAAGTGCAGTGTAACAACCGAATCACAACCGGCAACACTGGTGAGTGTCGCAATATGATCACCGGCAGTGGTGATGGACAGACCATTCCAGCTGTATGGTAATGCTGCTTCGCAAATCGTGATCGTCTCTTCACCTGTTACAGCAGGATTAACAATTAAATGCAGTGTAACAACCGAATCACAACCGGCAGTGCTTGTTAATGTAGCGATATGATCACCGGCCGTTGTGATAGACAGGCCATTCCAGGTATAGGGCAATGCTGCTTCGCAAATCGTGATCGTCTCTTCACCTGTTACAGCAGGGTTGACAATTAAATGCAGTGTGACAACCGAATCACAACCGGCAACACTGGTGAGTGTTGCAATATGATCACCGGCTGTTGTGATGGACAGGCCGTTCCAGGTATAGGGTAATGCTGCTTCGCAAATGCTGATCGTTTCTTCACCTGTTACAGCAGGGTTAGCAATTAAATGCAGTGTAACAACCGAATCACAACCGGCAACACTGGTGAGTGTCGCAATATGATCACCGGCAGTAGTGATGGACTGACCATTCCAGCTATAGGGCAATGCTGCTTCGCAAATGGTAATCGTCTCTTCACCTGTTACAGCAGGGTTAACAATTAAATGCAGTGTAACAACCGAATCACAACCGGCAACACTGGTGAGTGTCGCAATATGATCACCGGCTGTTGTTACCGACAGACCATTCCAGCTATAGGGCAATGCGGCTTCGCAAATGGTGATCGTTTCTTCACCTGTTACAGCAGGATTAACGATCAAGTGCAGTGTAACAACCGAATCACAACCGGCAACACTGGTGAGTGTTGCAATATGATCACCTGCTGTTGTTGCCGACAGGCCATTCCAGCTATAGGGCAATGCTGCTTCGCAGATGGTGATCGTCTCTTCACCTGTTACAGCAGGGTTAACAATTAAATGCAGTGTGACAACCGAATCACAACCGGCAACACTGGTGAGTGTTGCAATATGATCACCGGCAGTGGTGATGGACAGGCCATTCCAGGTATAGGGTAATGCTGCGTCGCAAATGGTAATCGTCTCTTCACCGGTTACAGCAGGATTAACGATCAAATGCAGTGTAACAACCGAATCACAACCGGCAACACTGGTGAGTGTTGCAGCATGATCACCGGCTGTTGTTACCGACAGGCCATTCCAGGTATATGGCAATGCTGCTTCGCAGATGGTGATCGTCTCTTCACCTGTTACAGCAGGATTAATAATTAAATGCAGTGTAGCAACAGAGTCGCAACCCGATGCAGCAATCAATGTTGTGGTGTAATCACCGGCAGTGGTAATGGACAGACCATTCCAGCTATATGGTAATGCTGCTTCGCAAATCGTGATCGTTTCTTCACCTGTTACAGCAGGGTTGACGATTAAATGCAATGTAACAACCGAATCACAACCGGCAGTGCTTGTTAATGTTGCAATATGATCACCGGCTGTTGTTACAGACAGACCATTCCAGCTATAGGGCAATGCTGCTTCGCAAATGCTGATCGTCTCTTCACCTGTTACAGCAGGGTTAACGATTAAATGCAGTGTAACAACCGAATCACAACCGGCAGTGCTTGTTAATGTCGCAGTATGATCACCGGCTGTTGTTACCGACAGACCATTCCAACTGTATGGCAATGCGGCTTCGCAAATGGTAATCGTCTCTTCACCAGTCACAGCAGGGTTAACAATTAAATGCAGTGTAACAACCGAATCACAACCGGCAGTGCTTGTTAATGTCGCAGTATGATCACCGGCTGTTGTTACCGACAGGCCGTTCCAGGTATAGGGTAATGCTGCTTCGCAAATGGTAATCGTCTCTTCACCTGTTACAGCAGGATTAACAATTAAATGCAGTGTAACAACCGAATCACAACCGGCAGTGCTTGTTAATGTCGCAGTATGATCACCGGCTGTTGTTACCGACAGACCATTCCAGCTATAGGGCAATGCTGCTTCGCAAATGCTGATCGTTTCTTCACCTGTTACAGCAGGGTTAACAATTAAATGCAGTGTAACAACCGAATCACAACCGGCAACACTGGTGAGTGTCGCAATATGATCACCGGCAGTGGTGATAGACCGGCCATTCCAGCTGTATGGTAATGCTGCTTCGCAAATGGTAATCGTCTCTTCACCTGTTACAGCAGGGTTAACAATTAAATGCAGTGTAACAACCGAATCACAACCGGCAACACTGGTGAGTGTCGCAATATGATCACCGGCAGTGGTGATAGACAGGCCATTCCAGCTGTATGGTAATGCTGCTTCGCAAATGCTGATCGTCTCTTCACCTGTTACAGCAGGATTAACGATCAAGTGCAATGTAACAACCGAATCACAACCGGCAACACTGGTGAGTGTCGCAGTATGATCACCGGCTGTTGTTACCGACAGGCCATTCCAGCTATAGGGCAATGCTGCTTCGCAAATGCTGATCGTTTCTTCACCTGTTACAGCAGGGTTGACGATCAAATGCAGTGTAACAACCGAATCACAACCGGCAACACTGGTGAGTGTCGCAATATGATCACCGGCTGTTGTTACCGACAGACCATTCCAGCTATATGGCAATGCTGCTTCGCAAATGGTAATCGTCTCTTCACCTGTTACAGCAGGGTTAACGATTAAATGCAATGTAACAACCGAATCACAACCGGCAACACTGGTGAGTGTCGCAATATGATCACCGGCAGTTGTTACCGACAGACCATTCCAGGTATATGGCAATGCTGCTTCGCAAATGCTGATCGTTTCTTCACCTGTTACAGCAGGGTTGACGATCAAATGCAGTGTAACAACCGAATCACAACCGGCAACACTGGTGAGTGTCGCAGTATGATCACCGGCTGTTGTTACCGACAGGCCATTCCAGCTATAGGGCAATGCTGCTTCGCAAATGCTGATCGTCTCTTCACCAGTTACGGCAGGATTAACGATCAAATGCAGTGTAACAACCGAATCACAACCGGCCGTGCTTGTTAATGTTGCAGTATGATCACCGGCAGTGGTGATGGACAGACCGTTCCAGGTATAGGGTAATGCTGCTTCGCAGATGCTGATCGTCTCTTCACCTGTTACAGCAGGATTAACAATTAAATGCAGTGTAACAACCGAATCACAACCGGCAGTGCTTGTTAATGTAGCGATATGATCACCGGCAGTAGTGATGGACTGACCATTCCAGCTATATGGCAATGCTGCTTCGCAAATCGTGATCGTCTCTTCACCCGTTACAGCAGGATTAACAATCAAGTGCAGTGTGACAACCGAATCACAACCGGCAACACTGGTGAGTGTTGCAGTATGATCACCGGCTGTTGTTACCGACAGGCCATTCCAGGTATAGGGTAATGCTGCTTCGCAGATCGTGATGGCCTCTTCACCTGTTACCGCAGGGTTAATAATTAAATGCAGTGTTGCAATGGAATCACAACCGGCAGTGCTTGTTAATGTTGCAATATGATCACCGGCTGTTGTGATAGACAGGCCATTCCAGGTATAGGGCAATGCTGCTTCGCAAATGGTGATCGTTTCTTCACCTGTTACAGCAGGGTTAACAACTAAATGCAGTGTAACAACGGAATCACAACCGGCAACATTGATGAGTGTTACAGTATGATCACCGGCTGTTGTTACCGACAGACCGTTCCAGCTGTATGGCAATGCTGCTTCGCAAATGCTGATCGTCTCTTCACCTGTTACAGCAGGATTAACGATCAAATGCAGTGTAACAACCGAATCACAACCGGCAGTGCTTGTTAATGTAGCGATATGATCACCGGCAGTAGTGATGGACTGACCATTCCAGCTATATGGCAATGCTGCTTCGCAAATAGTAATCGTCTCTTCACCTGTTACAGCAGGGTTGACGATCATGTGCAGTGTAACAACCGAATCACAACCATTGATATTTTGGAGCGTAGCATTATAGGTGCCTGCACCGTTCAGCGATTGATTGTTCCAGGAATATGGCAATGCGCCTTCGCAAATGGTGATGGTCTCTGTGGCGGTCACGTTTGGATTAACCACGAGAGTCAATGTAACAACCGAATCACAACCATTGCTATTTTGGAGCGTAGCATTATAGGTGCCTGCAGTAGCAAGTGACTGGTTGTTCCAGCTATATGGCAATGCTGCTTCACAGATGGTGATGGTCTCCGTGGCGGTCACGTTTGGATTAACCACGAGAGTCAATGTAACAACCGAATCACAACCATTGACATTTTGGAGGGTAGCATTGTAAGTGCCCGTACCGGTTAGTGAAAGGTTGTTCCAGGTATAGGGCAATGCGCCTTCACAGATGGTGATGGTCTCGGTAGCGGTCACGTTTGGATTAACCACGAGAGTCAATGTAACAACCGAATCACAACCATTGATATTTTGGAGGGTAGCATTATAGGTGCCCGCATTAGCAAGTGACTGGTTGTTCCAGCTGTAGGGCAATGCTCCTTCACAGATGGTGATGGTCTCTGTGGCGGTCACGTTTGGATTAACCACGAGAGTCAATGTCACCACCGAATCGCAAC
>NZ_JARKNA010000035.1 GCF_029360765.1 Terrimonas pollutisoli
CGGTAACGGTGACCGAATATGTGCCGGCCACAAGAGCCGTGATGTCCTGTGTAGCAGCGCCATTGCTCCACAAATAAGTATAAGGAGCGGTACCACCGTTAACAGTTAAATCAACAGAACCGGTGGCGTTGCCAAAGCAAAGCACATTGACATGAGCTTCACTCAAAGCCAGTGCTGCAGCAGGTTGTGTAATGGTAACAGAAGTAGTCGCTGTACAATTATTGTTGTCCGTAACGGTAACGGTATAAGTTCCTGCGGCAAGAGTGGTGATATCCTGGGTAGCAGCGCCATTGCTCCACACATAAGTGTAAGGAGTCGTACCCCCGTTAACGGTTAAATCAACCGAACCGGTCGCATTGCCAAAGCAAAGCACATTGACATGAGCCTCACTCAAAGCAAGAGCAGCAGCAGGTTGTGTAATGGTAACAGAAGTAGTCGCTGTACAATTATTGTTGTCCGTAACGGTAACGGTATAAGTTCCTGCAGCAAGACCAGTTTGATCTTCGGCCGTTGCATTGACACCGGTACCGGTCCAGGCATAGGTATAAGGGCTCACACCACCGGCAGCAGTGATATTGACAGCACCGGTAGCAGCGCCAAAACAAAGAGCATTGGTTTGCGAAGTGAGTGTTACGGCTAACGGAGAGTTTACTGTTAGAGTAGCTGCATTGGATGTCGCAGTCCCGCAACTATTGGATACAACAACATCATAATTACCGCCGTCAGCAGCAGCTACATTATTAATCGTTAACGTCGATGAATTAGCACCAGCAATATCAGCACCATCTTTTCTCCATTGATAAGTTATGGGTTCAGTACCATTAGCAGTAACGGAAAATGAAGTATTACATCCAGCACCAACTGTCTGTGGCAACGGCTGATTAATAATGGAAGGGGGAGAGTTAACGGTGTGAATTATTGCAGCCGACAAACCTCCATTAAATGGTGGGGCTCCGTCATAAACTACTGTTATAGTATGGTTGCCCGCTGAAAGATTTGATAGTGTAAGCGTCGCTGTTCCGCCAATACCTAATGTTCCATTTCCCAATAAAATTGGGCCTTCCCAAAAATGCACATCCCCTGTCGCTGTAAGTTGATCTACAGTTGCTGTTAATGTAACCGGTTCATTCAGACAGGACGGATTGGGAGTTGATGTTAAGGTTGTGGTAGTTGCTATTTGCGCCTTGAGCGTAACAGAGCTTAAAACAAATACCGCCAATAAAAAAATAAAGGTCTTCACAGTATTAGACAAAGCAATGCCTGTGTGCCTGTTTTTAAGGGGTGGCGGATATGTATTCAGGTCAGAACACATGTAATTCTCAGTAAGCGGACGGTGGTTGGTATTTAAATAGGATTTTGGTTTCAATCAATGGCAAACCTGCAGTTTTGCCTGGGCATGCTGCTTTATTGTTGCAATGCAAGCGCTCAGGTAAAACTCTGCGAAGTAATCACCCGGAGAATTTTCCAAGTGGTACCAGGCTGCTACCTTTTGAGGTTTGGGTAAAACAGGATGCGGATAGTGGCGAAATGCCAAAAGTTTGACGAAGAGGACCAACACAATTCCCTGGTGTAGAATTTTTCATGATTTGGATTTTATGGTTAACTACTTAACTACGTGGTACTACTTAGTATAACGTAGCATATGCGAATAATAATATACACACAGCGACTTAAAAATTATTGTTCGTAAAGTCACTATTTGCAACTCTGTAATTTTACGTTGTACATTTTCTGTACAGCTATAAAACGGATTAATAAAAAGTGGAAAACAGTTGCGACAGGGTAAGCAGGAAACTCTTTACATTAATAGATAAGGTTCTTGTAACTGGCTGGCGCTGAGTTTTCGGGTGGAGGGCTGATCATCTTTTTCGGGGCAAAAATCCAGCAGGATAATATTACCCTTTCTCATATCCAGGCTAAAACGGCTAATCTTTCGGTTGACGGTCACTTTTATATTAAGAAGGTATTCAAACGGGATAGGTTTGCGGGTAATCTCCTTTCCGTTGTAGTTAATTCGTACGCCCTGTACATCTTGCGACAGGTTGAGGTTTCCCTTAGCCAGAGAGTCCTTATTATCAATAATGTAATTGGTAAAAATTGTGCGGTTGTTGATCGAGAGGCTGACCTTGTCTTTGTTAAAACATCCTCCCAAAATAATATTGTATTCCGATCTTTTCAGTGGTTGGGCAGAAAGGATCAACGTGAAGGTAATCATCAGGATGGTCAACGCGGTCTTCATAGATATCGCTGCCAAAATAAAAAACATTCTCCGTTCATGCAAGTAGCCGACAGCATTGTTTTTTTACAATTCGCAAACTAAATGTGCCATAAAACGTATTTCATTAGTTGAATGTCATACTTAAGTTAAATAGCAGGCCATATTTTTTCGACATACCTGATTACTGCTAATATTGTGGCCTGAAAGAAAATTCATAGCTGATTCCTTTTTGACCAAATACTATTACATGCGCAATAAATTTTTTCTTATCCTTTTTTTCTTTTTCACCGGGTTGACAGTCAATGCACAACAAAAGTTTACGATCAGCGGTACCGTCTCTTCTAAAGCTAAAGGCGAAACCGTTATCGCGGCTACCATAAAAGTTGGGAATGTCAGTACCATCAGCAATGATTATGGCTTTTATTCCATTACCCTTGCTAAAGGAGAATATATCCTGGAGGCGACTGCTGTCGGTCTGCAGCCATTTTTGGAAAAAATAAATGTCGACCGGGATATTGTGCTGAACATTTCGTTGGAAGACGCAGTAAGGGACCTTGATGAAGTGGTAGTGTCATCCAATTCCCGTAATCGCAGTTTAACGAACCCGCAAATGGGAATGGAGAAACTTTCGACAAAAGACATCCGGTATGTTCCTGTTTTATTGGGCGAGAGAGATATTTTGAAAGTGATACAGCTGCTGCCAGGCGTGAAATCAGCCGGAGACGGAAACAGCGGCTTTTTTGTCAGGGGTGGTGCTGCTGACCAAAACCTGATATTACTGGATGAAGCCCCGGTTTACAACGCATCACATTTGCTGGGATTCTTTTCTACATTCAATTCAGATGCCATCAAGGATATGACGATGTACAAAGCAGGTATGCCGGCTCAATATGGCGGCCGGTTATCATCGGTGTTGGACATTAAAATGAACGAAGGAAATAACCAGGCTTATAATGTTAGTGGCGGCATTGGTCTTATTTCTACCAAATTAAACATAGAAGGACCCATACAAAAAAATCGCTCTTCCTTTTTGGCAACAGGAAGGAGGACTTACGTAGACGCTTTCTTAAAACTGTCCAAAGACTCAACGGTAAATAGTAATAATCTCTCGTTTTATGATTTTAATGCAAAGGCCAACTATATATTGGGCAGGAAAGACCGGCTATACCTGTCCGGTTATTTCGGTCGTGATCAGTTGGGTGTTGGCAACACTTTTGGATTAGCCTGGGGTAATGGTACCGGCACGGTTAGATGGAACCATATTTTTGGCCCTAAACTTTTTTCCAACACTTCACTTATTTACAGCAACTATAATTATAAGATATCTATCAGGAGCGGTGCGACTGATTTTGACATTTTCTCACAGATACGTGACTGGAATTTGAAAAAGGAATTGCAATGGTATATCGATAGCCGGAATAGTATGCGATTTGGCATGAACGCTATTTTTCATACCATCAGACCCGGTGAAGTAACAGCGACCGCTGCTTCGAGTATCAACAGCAGTAATTTGCAAAGAAGATACTCATTGGAGAATGCAGCCTATGTAACTAACACCTGGAAAGCCTCCGATAAAATCAATCTTACCTATGGTGTAAGATTGACGGCTTTCAGCATTTTAGGAAAGGGAGATTACTACGCAATAGATGATGATGGTGTTGTGACGGATACATTCAGTTATAAAAAAGGTGAAATTGTCAAAACCTACTTCAATGCAGAACCAAGGGTGGCTATGAGCTATCAACTGAACCCCGTGTCTTCGGTCAAAACGTCGTATGTCAGAAATATTCAAAACCTGCATTTAATTTCTAATTCTACTACGGCAAGTCCAACAGATAAATGGGTGGCCAGTACCAATATTATCAAGCCCGAAATTTCAGACCAGGTTTCGCTGGGTTATTATAGAAATTTTGGTGGCAACCTGTATGAATTGAATGTGGAGGCTTATTACAAAACCATGCAAAACCAGGTGGATTATAAAGATGGAGCCGATATCTATATCAATTCTGATGCAATAGAAACGCAGTTGCTCTTTGGAAAAGGAAGGGCTTATGGAATTGAATGGCTATTTAAAAAAAAGCTGGGAAAATTTAGCGGGTGGTTGAGTTATACTTTATCAAAAACAGAAAGAAAGATTAATGGCATCAATAACAACAACTGGTACAATGCCAGGCAGGATAGAACGCATGACGTAGCGGTAGTAGGAATTTATCAATTGAGTAAGAAATGGACGCTTTCAGCTAACTGGATCTATTATACGGGTAGTGCGGTCACATTCCCTGCTGGTAAATACCGTATCGATGATCAAACTGTTTATTATTACACAGAACGAAATGGTTATCGAATGCCGGCTTATCACCGCCTTGATATTGGTGCTACCTGGATATTAAAACAGAAAAGAAAATTTTCTTCCGAGTTGACTATTAGTTTGTACAATGCATATGGTCGTGAAAACGCTTATACGATAGAGTTTCGTGATAATAAAGATGATCCCGATAAGACCGAAGCTGTGCAAACAGCCTTGTTCAAATACATTCCGTCGGTTTCTTACAATTTTAAATTTTAGAGCATGTCTTTTAATAGATCGATTTATTTTAAAAAAATTTTCACCTGGTGTTTTGCAGGAGCAACAATTGCAGGTTTGCTGAGTTCTTGCCAAAAAGTAATTGATGTAGATACTAGAAATGCCGAAGAAAAATATGTAGTGGAAGGTGTAGTTACTGACGAAGCGGACAAAAGTTTTGTCAAGCTATCCAAAACGAAAAATATTACTGAAAACAATGACTTTCCGCCTGTAACAGGAGCTATGGTAATGATAAAAGACAATAGCGGAAACAATATAGCCCTTACAGAAACATCACCGGGGACTTATACAGCGCCGGCACTTGTCGGCACTCCGGGTAAAACCTATTCATTAGAAGTAATGATGAATGGAGAAAAGTTTACCGCGACTTCAACCATGCCGCAAAAAATCAATCTCGACACTCTTTTTATTTCAAACGAAATACTATTTGGTGAAACCAGGAAGCTTGCCAATATCGCCTACCAGGATCCGGCTGGCAAAGGACAATGTTACCGGTATGTGCAGTATGTAAATGGTAAAAAGAACAAACCAATTTTTGTCAACAATGACGACTATTCCGATGGAAAATATGTTCAGTCGAAATTGTGGTATTTGGTAGACGAAGACGAAAATCCCGAGGAGGAAATAAAGTCGGGGGATACGGTTACCATCGATATGCTATGCATTGATCCGACAGTGTATAAATACTGGTACAGTGTTTATCAAAGTGCAACGGGCAATAGCCAATCCGCCTCACCAGCTAACCCAGTGACAAATATAAAAGGTGGCGCTTTAGGCTATTTTAGTGCACATACTTTGCAAACCAGGACTGTGGTGGTTCCATAATTTAAAGTCAGAAGCAATATCCTGGGACCGGAAATCAAAGGTGAAAAGTGAAAAGGCAAAAGTGAAGGCTAAAGGTTGTGCCGGATTATTATACGACTTGGTTTTCTCTGCAATCCCGGTAATCTAAAAAATCCCGGTTCAGATAAAAAAATGGGGCCAGGATGAAAATCCAGCCCCGTTTTAAAATCCAATATCCTATGAAAAACCAAGACAATATTAATTCGAATGTTTCATAAACACAATACCCTAAAACGGGTATTTTTCCACTTTCTTAAAAAAGTAGTAGTCAAATAAAATTTTGCCATATCAAAAAGCTCTCTATTTTTGCACCGCAAAACACAAAATGATTTTAAACCTGCATATACATCATCATCATCACTTTACCCACGGGGTAAGCTGGGATGTTTTTATGTAGTATGTCAACATAATTAACTTTCAAGGGCTTACCATGGCGGTAGGCCCTTTTTATTTTCTCACCCCTTAAAGGGAACAACAACATGAAACGCCCACATAAAATAGTTGATACACAGAAGGATATTTGATTGGGCGTTCCATTCCGAAGCCAGTTCGGGACAAGTACTGACCAAATTAAAACAATAAAAAATAAACAGATGAAACTGAAAATAGCGATCCAGAAATCAGGCAGACTTCACGAAGATTCTTTACGATTATTGAAAGAGTGTGGAATCGACATATCCAATGGGGGTAACAAATTAAAATCGTCAGCTGCCAATTTTCCGCTGGAGGTTTATTTTTTAAGGGACGATGATATCCCCCAATATGTGGAAGATGCAGTGGCCGACATCGGTATTGTGGGCGAGAATGTGGTATATGAAAAGAAAAAAGAAGTAGATGTGATGGAAAAATTAGGCTTTGGTAAGTGTCGCCTGTCAATAGCTATTGAAAAAGGAGAGACATACAACCGGGAAAATTTAAATGGGAAAAAGATCGCTACCAGTTATCCCGTCATTTTGCAGGAGTTTTTAGCAACAAACAACATCAATGCTGAAATCCACGAAATCAGTGGCAGCGTGGAGATAGCCCCGGGAATTGGGCTGGCAGATGCTATTTGCGATCTTGTTAGCAGCGGTTCAACGTTGTTGACCAATGGCCTGAAGGAAGCAGAAACTATCCTGGACTCGCAATCGGTCTTGATCCGTAATAAAAAGCTCGACCCTGAAAAACAGCGTTTGCTGAATAAGCTATTGTTCCGTTTGCGGTCAGTAAAAAAAGCAAAGAATAATAAATACATTTTGCTGAATGCTCCCAATGAAAAATTAAAAGACATTATCTCCTTGCTGCCCGGAATGAAGAGTCCAACTGTATTACCATTAGCAGAATCCGGATGGAGTAGTGTACACAGTGTTATCGATGAAAATGATTTTTGGGACATCATTGAACAATTAAGGGAAGAAGGTGCACAGGGAATATTAGTGGTGCCTATTGAGAAGATGATAGTTTGAGGAAGTGAGAAAGTGAGAAGTGAGATTAGCGGGCAGTAAAATTAAATTAATTAGTGTGTATAAGTGTAATTCGTGGCTGTAATGATTGATGGGAAAAATAATTCATTGTAAATGCAAATAGTAGAATATCCAAAAAGAAATGAATGGGAGCAACTGCTTCAACGTCCGGTATTGGAACAACTTTCTTTAGCCAAGATGGTAAAAAAACTTTTGTTGAAGGTGAAAGAAGGTGGCGATAAAGCCGTTCGAAAAATGACAAAGGATTTTGATGGTGTAAAAATCAAGAAGTTGTTGGTAAGCAAAGAGGAGATCGAACAGGCAATTGCAACGGTTGCGGATGAATTAAAGGAGGCCATTACGATTGCTGCCAGTAATATCACCTCTTTTCACCAGTCTCAATTGTTGTCAGAATCCCTGGTTGAAACAATGCCTGGAGTTAAATGCTGGCGCCGTTCGGTGGCTATCAGTAAGGTAGGTTTATATATACCGGGAGGCACAGCTCCTCTCTTTTCTACCGTATTAATGTTGGGCATTCCCGCTAAACTCGCTGGTTGTAAAGAGATCGTTCTTTGTACACCTCCGCAGAAAGACGGGACCATTAACCCTGCAGTGTTATTTACTGCACGATTGGCCGGAATTACTAAAATATTTAAAGCTGGTGGAGCCCAGGCAATCGCTGCGATGGCGTACGGAACAGAATCTATTCCAAAAGTGGATAAGATATTTGGACCCGGAAATCAATATGTCACTTGTGCCAAGCAGATGATCCAGTCGGAAGGTATTGCGATTGACATGCCCGCAGGCCCCAGTGAGGTTTGCGTACTAGCCGATGAAACCGGTAATCCATCTTTTATCGCTGCAGACCTTTTATCGCAGGCTGAACACGGTGCAGATAGCCAAACATTGTTGGTTACTACATCACCAGTCCTTGCTGACCAAGTAAAAGCTGAAGTCGAAAAACAGGTGAAAGAATTGCCCCGGGAGAAGTTTGCTTTGGCATCTTTGGCAAATAGCAAGGCAATTGTTCTTGAATCGTTAGAAGATTCAATTGACCTGGTAAATGAGTATGCGGCAGAGCACCTGATCATTTCCTGCGCCGATGATGAATCAATTGCTCAGCGAATCACCAATGCCGGATCTGTGTTCCTGGGAAATTATTCGCCGGAGAGTGCCGGGGATTATGCAAGCGGCACCAATCACACACTTCCAACAAATGGTTTTGCCCGGTCATACAGCGGCGTCAGTGTCGATAGTTTTGTAAAAAAAATTACCTATCAAAAGCTCAGTAAAGAAGGATTGGCTAATATCGGCAAAACAGTTGAGCTGATGGCAAAGGCAGAGGGACTGGATGCACATGCGAGGGCGGTTAGTATTAGATTGAAAAACTAAAAACAAACTGGTAACAAATAAGATTATGAGTTTCGATTTAAGTAAACTGGTCAGGGAAAATATAAAAAAAGTAAAAGCCTATTCATCGGCAAGAGATGAGTTTAGTGGCGAAGCAAAGGTATTTTTGGATGCTAATGAAAATAGTTTGGGCTCGCCGTTGACGAAATGGTACAATCGCTACCCTGATCCGCACCAGCAAAAATTAAAAGCATCCATCAGCCGGATAAAAAATGTTGATCCAAAAAATATTTTTTTGGGAAATGGCAGCGACGAGTGTATCGATCTTTTATACCGTTGTTTTTGCGAACCTGGAAAAGATAATGTGGTCATTTGTCCGCCAACTTATGGTATGTATGAAGTAAGCGCAGCCATTAATGATGTTGAATTGAAAAGAGCGGAATTGCTCCCCAGCTTTCAACTTAACCTGGCGCTGATTGAAAGCTTGATTGATAGCAATACCAAAATTATCTGGATATGTTCTCCCAATAACCCGACTGGCAATAGCATTAATTACCAGGATATCGAGATGCTGCTGAATAATTTCAATGGTTTAGTTGTTGTTGATGAAGCATACATTAATTTTTCCCGGCAGCATTCTTTGCTAAAAGAACTAAATGAGTATCCGAACCTCGTGGTCATGCAAACATTTAGCAAAGCGTGGGGCTTAGCGGCATTGCGGCTAGGAATGGCCTTTGCCTCAAAAGAAATTATTGAATTGCTCGACCGGATCAAACCGCCATATAATATCAACCAGGCTACTCAGGATCTTGCTTTGGAAGCCCTGGAAGAGGTAGGCCAGGTAAACGATATGATCAAAGAAATTGTAGCGATGAGGGAGGAGTTGATCAACGTATTTCAGCGGATGCCGCTGGTAGAAAAAGTCTATCCTTCCGATGCAAACTTTTTACTCGTGAAAGTAAAAGATGCCGTTGATGTATATGACTATTTGTTAACCGAGGGTATTGTGGTAAGAGACAGGAGTAAGGTGCAACTATGTGACGGGTGTTTACGGATCACGATCGGGACAGAAAACGAAAATACGTTGCTGGTAGATGCAATGATCGATTATATGAAATCAAAAAGATAAATTATGTCGAAACGGGTTTTATTTATTGACAGGGATGGAACGCTTATTAATGAAGCTCCGCCTACGTACCAACTGGATTCATTTGATAAGCTCACGTTTTATCCGGCTATGTTCGAATACATGGGAAGAATTGCCAGGGAATTGGACTATGAATTAGTCATGGTGACCAACCAGGATGGTTTAGGAACCGAAAGTTTCCCCGAAGAAACATTCTGGCCGCTTCAAAATCTTGTGATGAAAAGCCTGGAAGGAGAGGGAATCTTTTTTTCAAAAGTATTTATCGATAAAACATTTCCCGCAGATAATGCTCCAACTCGTAAGCCTGGTGTCGGAATGCTGACCGAATACCTTAATAACGATAATTATGATATAGCTAACTCATTTGTGATCGGCGATCGTATCACCGACATTCAGTTGGCGAAGAATATGGGTTGTAAAGGGATCTGGCTGAACAATGATCCAACCTTGGGTGGTGGTGAAATAAAAGATAAGGCAGAAGAATTGCGCCTATCGACAGTTGCGCTGGAAACGACCAATTGGAGTGACATTTATGCTTTTTTAAAGAACGAATTGCGGAAAGTATCACATGAGCGGAATACTAATGAAACGAAAATCAGTGTTCAGTTGAATATGGATGGGAACGGTAAAGCACACATACATACCGGTCTTGGATTCTTTGATCACATGCTCGAGCAGATTGCAAGACATGGGAAACTGGATCTTTCTATCCGGTGCGATGGCGACCTGCATATCGACGAACATCATACTATTGAAGATACCGGTATCGCATTAGGGGAAGCCTTTGCGAAAGCACTGGCTGATAAAACCGGTTTGGAGCGTTACGGTTTTGCTTTGCCGATGGATGAAGCAGAGGCAAAAGTTTTGATCGATTTTGGCGGCCGGAACTGGCTGGTTTGGAACGCAGAGTTTAAAAGAGAAAAAATCGGTGAGATGCCAACTGAAATGTTTTTTCATTTCTTCAAATCATTTAGCGATGCGGCCCGCTGCAACCTGAATATCGAATGCAAAGGAGAAAACGAGCATCATAAAATTGAAGCGATCTTCAAAGCGTTTGCAAAAGCGATCAGGATGGCAGTTAAAAAGGATCCGTTTAGCAATTACCTGCCAAGTACAAAAGGGGTGTTGTAATCGGAAGTCAGAGTTAGAAGTCAGAAATCAAAAGTGAAAATAACAGACTATAAAGTTTTAAATAATTCGTGAGCTTTAGTGTAATTCGTGACAAAAAATGAGTATTGTAATTATAAAATATAACGCAGGAAATATTCAGTCTGTCTTGTATGCATTAGAACGGATAGGAGTTGAAGCTATTGTAACTGATGACCCGGATAAAATAAAAGCCGCAGATAAAGTCATTTTTCCGGGCGTCGGGGAGGCAAGCACGGCTATGCAATACCTGCGTCAAAGAAAGCTGGACATACTGATTAAAGATTTGGAGCAACCTGTATTGGGAATTTGCCTGGGAATGCAGCTTATGTGCAGGTATAGTGAAGAAAATGATACAGACTGTTTGGATATTTTTGATGTAACGGTAAAAAGGTTTAAGACAAATGATCCTTCAATAAAGGTTCCCCAGATTGGATGGAATAATATTTACAATCTTAAAACTTCATTGTTTGAGTCAGTCCCTGAAAACTCTTTCATCTATTCGGTGCATAGTTATTATGCTGAGCTATGTGATGAAACAATAGCGACTTGTAATTATATTCAGCCCTACAGCGCCGGGTTGAAGAAAAACAATTTCCGGGGAGTGCAATTTCACCCCGAGAAATCGGCAAATATCGGCGAACAAATTTTGAAAAACTTTTTGTTAGCCTGATATGTTGATCAAGGAAGTTCCGATAGAAAAAATATGGCAGCTCCGGCAACAGGTAATGTATCCAAAGGAAACATTGGAATTTGTAAAGCTGGAAGATGATGCTCTCGGGATTCATTTGGGACTATACCAGGATGATCGTTTGTTATCGGTGATTAGTTTGTTTGAAAGAGATAGGGTGGTACAGTTTAGGAAATTTGCGACGATTACGAATGAGCAGGGTAAAGGCCATGGAACAAAATTGCTTCAATATGTGATGGATTGGGCGATAGAAAATGAAAAGAAAACTATTTGGTGTAATGCCAGGCTATCTGCAACCAGCTTGTATGAAAAATTTGGAATGCAGCAAACAGGAAAGAGCTGGGAGAAATATGGTATCGAATTTATAAAAATGCAAAAACAGTTGACTTAATATGCAGTTAATACCGGCAATAGATATAATTGATGGGAAGTGCGTGAGACTAACCCAGGGAGACTATGAGCAGAAAAAAATTTACAATGAACATCCGCTTGAAGTCGCTAAGCAGTTTGAGGACGCCGGTTTGCAGCGATTGCACCTCGTAGATTTGGATGGAGCTAGACAAAAGGCGGTAAAAAACTGGAAGGTGCTTGAAATGATTGCGTCTAAAACGGGTTTGGTCATTGATTTTGGCGGAGGCATTGCTACGGAGAAGGATGTGAAGATTGTTTTTGAATCGGGAGCTGCGTTTGCGACGGTGGGCAGTATTGCTGTAAAAAATGAAATTGAGTTTGTAAAGTGGCTAATGATTTTCGGGGCCGATAAATTTTTGTTGGGCGCCGATGTAAAGGATAAAATGATTGCCATACATGGGTGGCTCGAAACAACGGATAAAAGCATTTTCACATTCGTCGAAAATTATATCAAAAAAGGAGTGCAGCAGGTTTTTTGTACCGATGTCAGCAAAGATGGAAAACTGGAAGGGCCTTCGGTCGACTTATATAATGAGATTATAAAAAAATTCCCTGAGTTATTTTTTATTGCCAGCGGTGGTGTGGCCAATGTAAACGATCTGCATAAATTAAAGGAGATAGGATGTAGCGGCGTTATTGTAGGGAAGGCGATCTATGAAAATCGTATCACTCTTAATGATTTAAAAAATTTTTCCTAGAAATGCTTACGAAACGAATCATACCTTGTTTGGATATCAAAGATGGACGTACCGTGAAGGGAACCAACTTTGTAGACCTTCGTGATGCCGGTGATCCGGTTGAGCTAGGTGCCTTGTATGCGAAACAGGGCGCTGATGAATTAGTTTTCCTTGACATAACAGCCACTGTTGAAAAAAGAAAAACATTGATTGACCTGGTAAACCGTGTTGCGCACAACGTTAATATTCCCTTTACCGTAGGTGGCGGCATCAGTTCTGTTGAAGACGTAAACAGTTTATTACAAAACGGGGCGGATAAAATTTCGGTGAATACAGCCGCTTTTAAAAGACCTGCCTTGATCAATGAACTGTCAAAGGAGTTCGGTAGTCAATGCGTGGTGCTGGCAATCGATACAAAAAAAGAAGAAGATGGCGAATGGTACGTGTACCTGAACGGCGGAAGGCTGAAAACAGACACAAAATGTTTTGACTGGGCCAGGCAGGGTGTCGAAGCGGGAGCAGGTGAGATACTGTTAACATCTATGAATCATGATGGCACAAAAGCTGGATTTGCATTGGATATTACGAGGCAGCTGGCAACTTCTTTACCCGTGCCGGTTATCGCAAGTGGTGGCGGAGGTAGTATGAGTCATTTTGTAGATGTATTCAAAGAAGCAAAAGCGGATGCTGCATTGGCGGCCAGCATTTTTCATTTTAAAGAAGTGGATATCCGCGATCTGAAAAATTATTTAGGTGAAAGAAATATTCCTGTAAGAAAATAAAAAATCATTATCGTCCGGCTAAGTTGGGCTAAAGCCCGAAAGGGGTTTTGAATTTATTGCCCCACCATTAAGTGGCTGTTGCACGACTCAAAACTAATGCACATTATGTTGATATGGCATAATTGGAAAAGTAATTGCTGTGTAAGAGCTATGCAAGGCCAAAAAAAATATCAAGAACAACTGTTCACTTCATT
>NZ_JARKNA010000036.1 GCF_029360765.1 Terrimonas pollutisoli
AACATCCGCATCAACCACGTCTTCCACACACCAATCCCCATAATTACAAGCAACGCCTACCAGCAGGTTCCGTACAACTAAGAGTTCATCGTTGGCCCTTCAGGCCCGACGAACTCTTAGTTGTTGTTTGTCTTATTTGTAAGGCGCTGGCCTTGCCTAGTGTGTCTGTTAATATCTGCATCATTTCCGTTGCAACCAGCCTCTTGTTGAGAAATAAGCTGAACAGTTGAAACAGTATAATAAAAATAGGCGGAAGGGCGAAAGTGGTGAAAAAGGCGGTTGCGCCGGCGAGACGTAACGGATCATTTCTTTTTGTTTCAGCAAAGGACCTTCGCAACAGTCTTCCCAATACCACAATGTTACGATCGCCTTGTTGTTTTTTTTGTTCACGCATGCTGGGTTCGACCTCTTAATCTTTTATAAATGTAATCCTTAGGCACAACAAAATTTCAAGCCAACATGCACCGTTTGAAAATAAGGCATGGTTTTTCTTTGCCTATATTTATTTACCTTTCTTTTATGAACGTTAAGCTGAAACCGGAGAAATATTTACGTTACCTCTATTTGCCAAATCTCTTTGGAACACAGCGTACCAAGGAAATTCTGTCGGTAAATCCAACTATTATTCCACAGAGAGAAGAGGCAAAGGAAGTATTGGTTTATGCCTTCGACTATGATGGGCAAACCATTGAAGAAAAAAAACTTAGTTGTGTACAGGATGCTTTTTACTTTAAAACCAGCAACCGCGTCAGCTGGATCAATATTGACGGCTTGCGCAAAGCTGACGTAGAAGCTATCAGTACGCATTTTGGCATACACCCTTTGCTGATCGAAGATATTCTGAGCATCAACCAGCGGCCAAAGATGGATGAGGTAGAAGGCGTTTTGTTTTGCCTGCTGAATATGCTTTACTACAACAATACCAAGCAAACAGTAGAGCAGGAGCAAATCAGCATTGTATTGGGAAAAGATTTTGTCATCACTTTCCAGGAAGATGCCAGGCGGGATGTTTTTAATCCTTTGCGGGATCGTTTGAAAATAAACAATAGCAAAGCCCGGCAGCGGAGCGCCGACTATCTCTGCTATACCATGCTCGACCTGATTGTCGACAATTATTTTCTGGTGATGGAAAAATTAGGAGATCGCATTGAGCTGCTGGAGGAAGAAGTAATTCGTAACAGTAATAAGCGGTCACTGGCGAGGATCAACCAACTGCGAAAAGAACTGATTGTTTTGAAGAGAAATACAGTTCCGGTACGGGATCTTATTGGTGGCATCTTACGCAGCGAAAGTGATTTATTGGACGACCGAAATACCAAATACTTCAAGGATATTTATGATCATATTGTACAAGCCATCGATTTGAGCGACAACTATCGGGATATCATGGTGAGCATGCAGGATTTATATATCAACAACGTAAACCTGAAGATGAACGAAGTGATGAAAGTAATGGCTATAGTGACTTGCTTACTGGCACCAGCTACTGTTATCGGCGGCATTTTCGGGATGAACTTTGATGCCGTTCCCTACCTGCACAATCAATATGGTTTTTGGATCGCCGTTGGCATTATGCTGATCATCCCGATATGGATGATTTATATGTTTAAGAAGAGAGGGTGGTTTTGAACCCCCGAACCCCCTAAAGGGGGCTTTCAAAGAATCTTTATATTAAATATAGAACTGCGATTGTCGGGCTTCTGAAACTAAAGAATAAAACATGCATAAGCTGCTTCTGTGTGCCGGCAAGCCCCCTTTAGGGGGTTTGGGGGTTGGTCACTTCTTTTTATACACCGGCACAGTGCTGCAGGGCTCTCCGTACATGATGCTTTTGGCAACGGGTCTTAATAACTTGGTCAATTCAAGATAAACGAAATCACCAATCGGCGTATCACCGCATCCTTTTATCACTACCCGTTTATCGTCAAAATCATGGGCATTAATTTGTGCGATATTTTTTAGAAACAGCTGGCGATGCAACTCTTGCTCATCACCCATCACAATTTCTTTGGCTACCGGTTGCAGGCTGGAAGCTACCAGCATATACGCCCAAACCGGTATGATGGCGTCAGCAGAACAGGTAACCGCTACATTCTTGTTCCTGTATTGTTCCCAATCCATGTTCTTCAGGTCTTCACGAAAATCCTTTTCCTTCAGGATCAGGCCCATGAATAAATGATCTTTCAGATCAAATACCACGGTCTCTCCCACTGGAAGATAGCTGGCAGGATCCACAGTGATAATTCCGCTTTCTGCTACTTTATTGACAAGTTGTTCGGCCATACTTATTTGTTTCGTCTTAGGTACAAAGATAATAACACTCAGCGGCGGCAGTTGTTTATTGGGGACATTCCGAATTGTCGCACTAATTAACCACAGAGATTCACGGAGTTTATCACAGAGGGACACAAAGATTTCCCAGTCAGCTTCGAGCCTTCTCAGTGTTCCCCGTCGTTTATTCTTACCTGTTTATACAGGATAACAATATCCATTAAAACAAACAGTCCCGAAGCTTCGTTCGGGACTGTTACAGTTGGTTTGGGTTATACAATCTTAATAAATCTTACTCCGGTTGTCTTTGATATCAGCAGCTTCCATCAATACCTGTTGCGGATAACCGCCTCTCATTTTCGCCTGCTGGTATCTTGATTTTCTTTGTTCAGCAACATTGGCATCGGCAATAGCTGTAGCGGAAACACTGTTTACTCTTACGACATACACCCCACTTGTTCCCTCGATCGCTTGCGGTACTACTTTTCCTTTGTTGGCAGGATTAAAAGCAGCGCCGATCACTTTTGGTTCTGAAGCAACCAGCGAAGCTTGTGTTCCACTCATTCGTACACTGTCTGCTGTTTCGATAGTGGCGCCACCCAATTTAGTAGCTGCATCTTCAAGGCTGGTAATAGTACCCAGTTTCTTTTGAATCTGTTCTGCTTTTTTATGATTACGCAATAATGGTTCTACCAACGGTCTTGCCTTGGCTGCACTTTGTGTTCCTTTTTTATTCACCTCTGTTACCAATGCCACCACATAGTTTTCACCTACTCTTTCAGGTTGCAATACTTCACCCAGCTTTGCATCATAAATGCTTTTTACAAATTGTCTTGACACACCTAACCCCATTACCTGGTAAGCATTCGGCGTGATCTCTGTTGCAAATGCTTTATTGATTCCTTTGGCTTTTAATTTTTCGGCATTCGCATCAAATGATTTTTGATCACGGCTATCACCGGCAAATAATGTTGCGGCATTGCTGGCAGCGGCATCCGTTTCCTGGCTGGCTTCTATCGGCAATGCGAGATAAGCAATTTTATAAGCAGGCGATCCGCCTTTTTGTGAAAGGATCTCGATATAGTGATAACCAAACTCTGTTTTCACTACACCCTTTGTTCCCACAGGATTGCCAAAAATGAAATCGTTGAATTCAGGCACCATTCCACCTGCAGTAATATTTTCGTATACACCACCTTTGTCTTTGCTTCCGGGATCGTCAGAAACTTTTGCTGCTACTGTATCGAAGATTGAACCCGACGCAATAGCTGTCTGGATACTATCAATTAATTTTTTTGCTGTTGCCGAATCTCTGACAGGAATAGTTTGCCCGCTTTGCGGATCACGTTGTACGGTAGCAACAAGGATGTGGCGAACTTTTACTGTATCAGGTTGTGTTCTTACACCTACCAATTTTGCCAGTGAATAGGATCCCCCATCGATATAAGGACCATACACCGTGCCTACAGGAATTTTAAAGATTGAATCTTTAACCGGTATCTGGATGTTCTTACCATTGATATAACCATTATAGTAATTTCTTACTCCCTGGTTTTCCAAAAACTGTTGCAGGTCTTTTGTGCTATCCAATTCAGGTTTCAGTGCCAGCAATTTATCTCTTGTTGCATTAGTATCAGCAGCAGTTGGCAAGGCACTGAAGGCAACATAAGAAATGCTGCGATTCTCTTCCTGTTTGAACTCTTTTTTGTGCTTGTTGATATAGTCCTGGATTTCGCTATCACTGATCTTGATGCTGCTATCAGGAATGCTGGTATAGAATTGTCTGGCAAAAGAGATATTAGCCAATTGGCTGTTATCCGCATTTTGTTTTTCAACCAACCATTTGGGAAAATTGGTACTATTCGTAAGCAATGAATTGTATTTTTCATTCAACCGCATAAACTCCAGTTGATCAACATAGCTGTTGAAGCCGGCTTTTTGTTCGGCAGAAACCTGTTTGCTTTTCAGCATCTGGTCTATCTGTTGTTTGGCCAGTTGGGGATTGTAAACACCTGTTTTGGGGTCGGTGAATTGTTGCTTCAGATCCTGTGGTGCATTTTCACCGTAAAGCACATCGCCTAATTCTTTTTTGCCGATCTGCATACCCAGCTTATCCAGTTCCGATTGCATCACGATGCGGGCAAGCTCCTGGTTCCAGGCATTATCAATTGCCATTTGACGGGTAGCAGCACCGGACGGATAGCCTTGTTGTTCCATGCTGGCTTCCTGCTGATCGATTTTTTTGCTGAAAGCGATCTCATCTATTTTTTCTCCATTGATGCTACCGATATTGGTAACATTTCCTCTGAACAAACTTCCTCCGTTTTCAAAGGCAAGCATAACGACAAACGTAAGCAAGGCTACAGCAATGACAACAGCCATTAGTTTTGCATACTTGTCCTGGATCTTCTGAATAACTGACATATTAAATAACAGGGTTTAAAAAGGGAGGCAAAAATAGGGTAAAACCCCCAAACCCCCTATAGGGGGCTTATTTCAGGCTTGCTAGTTTTTAATCGCTTGAGGGTTTTAAAAAGCCTAAGTACCAGAAAATTACCTCATTTACTCCCCTTTAGGAGCGGGGTTCTTTGGGTGAACGAGTTTCATTTCCTTTACCAAATGACCGGCTCCGGCATATTTATCAATGATAAAGAGGACATAGCGGATATCTACCATGATATTGCGGCAGATGGAGGGGTCATAATTGATATCACTCATGGTGCCTTCCCACACCCGGTCGAAATTGAGACCGATCAAATTGCCATAAGCATCCAGGGCGGGACTGCCTGAGTTGCCGCCGGTAGTATGATTGGCTGCAATAAAGCAAACCGGCATCCGGCCATTTTTTCCGTATTGACCAAAATCTTTTTTTTGATAGAGTTCTCTTAGCCTGGCCGGCACATCAAACTCATAATCGCCGGGCTTATACTTTTCCATCAGGCCTTCCATATAACTATAATAGTCATACTTCACTGCATCGCGGGCATTATAACCTTTTACATTACCATAAGTAACCCGTAGTGTACTGTTGGCATCAGGATAGAATTTCCTTTCTTTCATCACCTCCATCTGCGCCTGCATGTATGTTCGCTGCAGTTGATTGATCCGGTTTTGAATTTCATTTAACCTGGCCGCCACCTTTTCATTATACGTTTTACTCATATCGAGGTATAATAGAAATGCTGAATCTTTTTTTATCGCCGCAACAGCCATTTTCGGATCAGCTACTAACAGATGACTTTTGACTTTGTCTGCAGACGGGAGGTCCGAAACACTATAACACAAGGCTTCCAATATCGTAATGCCGGGATCGTGAGTGTTTTGATCGGCCCAGCCATTTTTTGCAATGGGTGCTATATACTCAGCCGGCTGATCTTTGATATACATTTCCATCAAACTCCGAAACAGGCGGCGGTCTACTTCTGCATTGTACTCTCCATAAATATCATTCAGCTTTGCTTTTACCTTTTCTAATTGTTCGGTATACCCCTTTTCACCATTTTGTTCATAGGCTTTCACCAGGGAGTTTAATTGCGAGGCGATAGCCAGCAATTCAATCTTACTGGTGATTTCCAAATAATAATCTCTTGCCAGCCCGTAGGGTTTCAGTTCTGCATAAGCCGCATTCAAATCATCCAGTATAGTTCCATAGTTTGTTTTCCACTGCGGGTTAGCCTGTACTCTTTTTTGAAATTGGGCTTCATAGTTTTTCTTTTTATCCACGCCATTGGTTCTTTTCAACCCTGATATTTCGCCCTGCCATTTCTTCCAGGCATTGCTGATAGACGCATATTTAGCAGCATACTGAATTTTGACTTGTTCATCCTTGCGCATAAAACTGTCGATAACAGCCAGGGCTTTGTCACGAATCGCAATTTTTGCCGGATCATTTATGTCCACTATTTGTTGTACAGCAGTTGAAGGAAGGTATTCCGTGGTTTTGCCGGGAAAACCAAATACCATGGTAAAGTCATTTTCCGCTACCCCATCCAGTGAAACAGATAAAGCTTTCCTGGGAACATAAGGCACATTACCAGGCGAGTAAGCGGCTGGTTTATTATCCTTTCCGGCATAAATGCGAAACAGGGAGAAGTCGCCGGTATGACGTGGCCACATCCAGTTATCTGTATCTTTTCCAAAATTGCCGATGGAAGATGGCGGCGCTCCTACCAACCGAACATCATTATAGGTTTCCGTAACAAAAAGAAAATACTGGTTGCCTTCAAAAAAGGGTTTGATAAAGGAAGATTGGTAGCTTTCTTTTTTTACACTGCTATTGATTTGCTGCGCATTTTTATCAATTATCGATTGTCTTTCCGCTTCAGTCATCCCGGCGGTCACTCCATTCAGTACCTGTTTGCTGACATCATCAATGCGTACGATAAACGTAACATAGAGAGTTGGGTTGGGCAATTCTTCCGCATTGGTTTTGGCCCAAAAACCATCCCGGATATAATTGTGATCGAGGGTAGAATGATTTTGCACCGCATCAAAGCCACAGTGATGATTAGTCAGAACGAGCCCTTTAGCGGAGATCACTTCACCGGTACAAAAACCACCAAAGCTGACGACAGCATCCTTCAGGCTTCCTTTATTAATATCATAAATATCTTTGGCGCTGATCTTCATACCCATACTCTTCATCTCTTTTTCATTCAGCTTTTCCAGCAGGAAAGGCAGCCACATCCCTTCGCCAGCTTTGACCTGCGATACAATGGATACTATTAATAATATAGAGAGAATCAGCAGTTTCACCTTCTTCATATGGTAAATTATTTTTAGACAGATAAAATTAGCAGATTTTGCCTTCTTGGTTTTTTTGTACGGGGACTTGTTTGATGGCTGGTATTAAATTATTTACTTATACCCTCACCGGTTTTTACCCCCAATGGCCTGTTGATATCCGGGTGAAAATGTGAATAATGCGTTGTGAAACGTTGATATGAAATAGAATTCTTTGCCGCTAAAATTTGGACAGCTCCAAAATTTAGTTCTTTTGGTTGGCTGACTGCCAGTTGTTCTATCAATATCCACAAGAACATTTACGATCATAGCGATGTTATTTTTCCCATTACTATTTTCACATGATTGTGGATAGCGTCGCCAGATCC
The DNA here is from genome assembly GCF_029360765.1 of Terrimonas pollutisoli. Lineage (GTDB taxonomy): Bacteria > Bacteroidota > Bacteroidia > Chitinophagales > Chitinophagaceae > Terrimonas_B > Terrimonas_B pollutisoli. Next base: position 7,383 of record NZ_JARKNA010000036.1, read on the forward strand.
GCTACCAGTGATGAACCATTATGTGGATTACGGTGTTTAAAATGTGAATATTGGAAAAACAATAATTTTGTAAAAGTTCTTTTCCACTAATTCACAGCCGTAATAGTAATAGGCTTTTTTATAAAAATTGTATTAATACATTTATTATAATACAGAAGAGGGTTGTGAAAATTGTTTTTGAAAAATTGAAAAAGCTGGTGGAATATTGCTCCCTCGTTTTGAATTTATCGGAGAATCGGTTTCGCTCAGCACCAAAATTTTTAAAGTGATGAACACAGACACACTCGCCATAGCCAGGGCAAATGTTGATACACGTGGGTTCCTTGACATAGACCTGGATCCAACGCTTGACTTGTTTGCAGAAATTGAGCGGTTGAAAAAAGAGAAAAATGCCGTGGTGCTGGCGCATTACTACCAGGAGCCCGATATCCAGGATGTGGCGGATTATATCGGCGATAGCCTGGGGCTGGCACAGCAGGCGGAAAAGACAACGGCGGATATGATCGTTTTTGCCGGTGTGCACTTCATGGCGGAGACGGCTAAGATTTTAAATCCCACCAAAAAAGTGGTGATTCCGGATCTCAAAGCCGGTTGTTCGCTCAGTGATAGTTGCCCGCCGCCACTTTTTTCAAAATTCAAAGAGCAGCATCCCGATCATGTAGTGGTGAGTTATATCAACTGCAGTGCCGGCATCAAGGCATTAAGCGATGTGATTGTTACCAGCAGCAATGCGAAAATAATTGTGGAAAGTTTTCCGAAAGACCAGAAGATCATTTTTGCTCCTGATAAAAACCTGGGCGCCTATATCAACAAAGTCACGGGCCGTAATATGCTGTTGTGGAACGGCGCCTGCATGGTACATGAGATATTCAGCCTGGAAAAGATCACTAAACTGAAAGTAAAACATCCCAATGCCAAATTCATTGCACACCCTGAATGTGAAGAACCGGTGTTGCGCATTGCCGATTATATCGGATCAACCACGGGTTTATTGAAATACACTCAAACGGATCCCTCCAACGAATATATTGTCGCTACCGAAACAGGCATCCTTCACCAGATGATGAAGGCATCGCCGGATAAAACCTTTATTCCTGCTCCGCCCACTAACAGTTGCGCCTGCAACGACTGCCCGCACATGAAGCTGAACTCACTCGAAAAACTCTATCTCTGCATGGAATATGAAACGCCGGAGATCACCATGGATGAAGAGCTGCGACTAGCCGCTAAAAAACCCATTGACAGGATGCTGGAGATCAGTGCAAAGGCGGGATTATAGAAGGATATAGCAACTGCTGGTTTGCACATTTTCTTTTTGTAAATTCAGGTATGCCGACTGTGAGCCTGAAGCCTCTCCACCACCGTCAACAGGAGTGTATTGGTATCTACTTTACCAATGATTCTTCCATTAATAATATAGTAAGGAAAATAGCGGCTGTAAAATGGAGCCAGACTAATAAGTGCTGGTACCTGCCATTGAGCAGGGAGAATTATAACAAGCTTTATTTCGCTTTAGAGGGAAAGGCTGAAATAGTGACCGGAGAGTTGAAAGAATACCTGGAAAAAAGAAAACAGGTGAGAGCAGCGGTAGCGCCATCACTATCTGTAAATAATGTGACTAAGGCGGCTAATCCGGTATCGCCGGTATGGAAGTTAAGCAAGGAAAACCTGGAAGCATTGGAGAAGTTTATCCAACATTTAAAGCTGAATGCTTATAGTAGTTCCACCATCCGTACCTACCGGAATGAATTTATTCAGCTATTGCAGGTGCTGAAGAAAAAGGCAGTCATTGAATTAACTCCCGAAGATTTGAAACGGTATTTTGTCTATTGTTATGAAACGCTTGGTTTGACGGAAAATACATTGCATAGCCGTATTAATGCAATTAAATTTTATTTTGAGCAGGTATTGCGGCGGGAGAAGTTTTTTTGGGAGATACCAAGGCCGAAAAAGCCGCATCAATTGCCAGGTGTACTTAATAAGGAAGATGTTGCCTTAATAATAAATGCTGTTGATAATCTAAAACAAAAAACAATACTAATGCTTACTTATGCCTGCGGCTTACGGGTAAGCGAAGTAGTAAGCATTACTATCTCAGATATTGATAGCAGGCGTATGATATTGCACATCAGGAATGCCAAAGGAAAAAAAGACAGGATTGTGAGCATCAGTCCCACCATTTTGGTAATGCTCAGAGCTTATTATAAGGAGTACAAACCCAAAAAATGGATGTTCGAAGGACAAGGCGCAGGAGACCATTATAGTATACGAAGTATACAAACAGTATTACAAATGGCAAAGAAAAAAGTGGGTGTTTTAAAACCGGGCGGCATGCATAGCTTGCGGCATTCTTTTGCTACACATTTGCTGGATAAAGGGATTGACGTTGTAATGATTCAAAAGCTTTTAGGACATAATGATTTAAAAACGACATTGAGATATCTACACGTGACCAATAAAGATTTAGGTAAGATATTAAGCCCTATAGAAGACATTAGCGGATTATTAAAATAAAAATGCAGGTTGGCTTGACGCAAGTATGATCTGGAAAAAAACTTGCGAATTTTTAGGATAAGGGTTTGAAAATGAACAGCAGAAAAAAATTGCTTTTGAAAATGAGTTGCGTATTTTAGCAGAAATACACACGTTATCGGCAACCTTAAATGACACCCTTCGCCGTTTTGAAAACTAATAATTAATATATTCTTACTTAATGGGAACTTGGGGAACTAACATAAAAGAGAACGACACTTCAGGTGACATCTACGATAGTTTTTTTGAACTTTACAATGCTGGACAAAGCCCTGTTGAAATTTCTGCAAAACTTATTTCAGACAATACAGAGCTAATAATCAACCCTGATGATTGCAATAATTTTTGGTTTGCACTTGCATTGGCACAATGGGAGACAAAATCATTAGACCCAGATATTTTTGAAAAGGTCAAAGCAATTATTGAAAGCGGCAACGACTTACAAATATGGAAGGACCTTGATGCTGATGATAATGATATAGAAAGTAGAAAAGTCGATTTACAGAATTTCTTGAAGAAAATTCAAACTGACAAGGCTAAAGCAAAACCACGGGCAAAAGCAAAAGTAAAAAATGTAAAACCAATTTTTTCAGTTGGCGACTGTTTGGCATTTATTCACGAAAATGGAAATTATGGGGGTGTTGTTATTTTAGGAGAAATTAACGACAACGAGACTGGATTTAATTTAGTTGCGGGAACAAGAATAAACCAACCAAGTAAACCAACATTAAAGGATTTTGAGGACGCTGAAATTCTTATTAGAAATTATGCAAACTGGAAGGACGACCCAATTATAGTTTGGACATACCCTGACAGTTTCAAAAAAATGGTTTTAGATTTCTTTGAACTTATTGGCAAAATAAAAGTTGACAAAGAATACAGCACAGAAAGAGATAAGTTTGGTTATGTTGCTGACTGGGGAATTACAAAATTAGCTGCTAACCTACAATTTGAACACGAGAAAAATAACCCCAAGCCAACGAAGAAAATTATGGTTAAAGATTTGACAGCAAAAAACAAATGGTGGAAATTTTGGTAGTAAACGTTGCCTAGACGACAAGGCAGCCGATAACAAAAGGTTTGCCGCAAGGCTGGCTGACGAAATGACAATCAACAGTTGTAATACTATCAACTAATATCGGGCTGACCGAATTCTATTTGGCTTTTAGTTGTTAACTTCAACTGTAGTTTTTTAATCGGCTTCAGTTGCCGGCTGACAGTTATAAAATATCAGCCCTGCGGCAAGCCTCGAACGTTAGCTGCAACCCTGTAGGACACTTCCCGTTAACTCAATCGGACATTTTTTGCGACACTTCAAAACCATCTTGTAACGTTGCTGATGTCTTTGTATTTAAGTATTTGCTTAAATAAGTAATCTTTGCTACATTTGACCCGACAAACAAATTTGACAATGGCAAACGACACTTGCATAAGGTTACAGGCAGACATAGAACAAATTAAAAGCTGCCGAGAAAAATTAAAGTCTAACTCAAAATCATTTTTGCAGTTGGGACAGGTTCTTGCTTTAGCAGGCAACGAAGTGCGACTGAAAATACTGTTTCTGCTTGAAGAGGAAAATGAACTTTGCCCTTGCGACCTTAGCGATATTTTGGGAATGAGTATTCCTGCCATTTCTCAACATCTTCGCAAACTAAAAGACGGTAACATCATTGAAGCCAGAAAAGCAGGGCAAACTATTTTCTATTCTTTACGCAGCGAACATCTAAAAACTTTAAGACCGTTTTTTAAATTTATTAATCAACAAAATTTGGCGACAGTATGACAACGACAACAAAAAATAGTAAAGGTTGGGTTGCAGGTCTGTTGACAGCAGTTGCGGCTTCCCTTTGTTGCATAACACCAGTTTTGGCTTTCTTAGGTGGTGCAAGTGGACTTGCTTCCTCGTTTTCGTGGATTGAACCGTATCGTCCATATTTAATCGGTTTGACAATTGCAGTTTTTGCATTTGCCTGGTATCAAAAACTCAAACCGCAAAAACAAATTGACTGCGACTGTGAGGCAGACAATAAAAAATCATTTTGGCAATCAAAAGCATTTTTAGCTATCGTTACAGTAGTTGCAGGATTGTTAATTGCATTTCCTTATTACGCAAAAATATTTTATCCAAAGCCTCAGGAAGCAAAAGTTATTATTGTTGATAAAAGCAATATACAGACTGCAGAATTTAAAATAAAAGGTATGACCTGCGAAGGCTGTACAGAACATATAAACAGCGAACTTTCAAAAACATCGGGAGTGATTGAGTTCAATACTTCTTATGAAAAAGGCAGCAGCCTTGTTAAGTTTGACAACAGTAAAACTTCCGTTGACAGCCTTGTATCCGTCATTAATAAAACTGGCTATAAAGTAACTTCTCAATCAGTAATCAACAACTAATGGAAAAAACTATCATACTTCAATCTGTTATTACTTGCCCTGTTTGTGGACACAGACAAGAAGAAACAATGCCAACAGATGCTTGCCAATATTTTTATGAGTGTTCAAATTGCAAGACACGACTTAAACCAAAAGAAGGTGACTGTTGTGTTTATTGTAGTTACGGGACAGTAAAATGTCCACCAATGCAATTGGGAACATCCTGCTGTTCGTAGTGACGAAGGGTATGCAGCTAACAGCGAGGTTTGCTGCTATGCTGGCTGACGAATATAAACTCATCTTCATATCGCTATCAGCCCATATCCAGCCGACGGAATTCTATCAGCTTTTGTTGTTATCTTCATCATCAGTTTTTCAATCGGCTGCGGCTCCGGGCTGGACATTATAAAATACCAGCACAGCAGCAAGCCCCAACGTTGTACTAAACCTTCGGTAGTTTGTGAAGCCTCTGATAAAGTCAGAGGCTTTTGTTTTGCAAGATTATTCATTGTAAAAATATTCAAATGCAAAACAAACAAACTACCGGCCTGCGTTGCAAGGCC
>NZ_JARKNA010000037.1 GCF_029360765.1 Terrimonas pollutisoli
AAAACTTTTATCTTTAACCATCATTAGTGAAGTTTAGGTGTGGTAACTCAAACTTAACTAATCAGGGTGGTTCTTCGGAACTGCCCTTTCTATTTTCTATTCGATAATTTTAGTCGGACAATAGTGATTTTTTGTATTTTTTAAAATACCAAATACACTAAGGCAGGATGCCGTCTGCCCAAATAGCCAGCAACTGCGAAATTCCACCTACCATCAGGCCCATATAAATTTCACCGGGGGTATGATCAGAAACAATAAAGCGGGCCGTGCAAACAATGCCGGCGATGATGAGAGCTATAGACATATAAATAGTATAACTGCCTGCCTGCGTAAAAGAAAGCAGGCCCATAAAAACAACGAGGATGCCCATGGAAATGGCATGCATACTTACTTTCATATAAATATTTATCAGTAGTCCTATGGAAGAAGCGATGAAAATTGCCATTGAAAGCTGAACTACTTCTTTGGAGAACTGGGGTTGATTGCGCAGCACATAGCACATCCAGAAATAGTAAATGCCGCAGGCTATATAAGGAATAATGCGTTCTTTTTGTGTTTTGAGATAGATAGAGTCAAGAAAGCCCAACCCCTTAGCGAGCAATACCGTCACCAATGGGAAAAAACTATACATGAGAAAAAAACGCAAAAGAGTGATTAGTTTTTCGGCTGGTGTGAAAATGCTAAACAAATAGGGTTGCGCATTTACAAGAAACCAGGCAATATAAACAGGTACAAAAAGCGGGTGAAAGACATAAGAAATAATCTTTGCCATTAACCGGATGGCACGATTTTGCGGTTGATAGCCGGTTTCCCGGTATTCCTGTAGTTGGCTGGTTTTGTCCACCATCAATCTTGTACTCATTGAGCCTTAACTTTTTTTGCAAAGTAAATGATTATAAAAAAAGAAACCTTGAGCTTATATTTATGATAAGAAAGAAGAAAAATCCATAATATGAATTGAGTTGGCCGGAGTTTTAGCGATGTAAAACCGATAAACTACATATATGAAAATCATATCCTTCCTTGAAAATCGCTCAGGTGGTCTATTAATGCTTGCCTTCCTGCTCGTCTGCCAAACAGTTTTTGGCCAGTCAAAATACGTGAAGCAATACCAACCCATTGCAGATTCTCTTTCTGCCATCCATGGCATACCTTCTTCAGTAATCCTTGGGGTCGCCATCATTGAATCAGGAGCCGGCAAAAGCCGTAATTGTAAATTGCTGAACAATCATTTTGGGATAAAGGGTAAGAACAATTTAATGAAAACAAAAGGTGTCCGGTCAAGCTATAAGCAATATGCTGATGGCAGAGCTTCTTATATTGCCTTTTGCAAATTGCTGACCAAGCGAAAATTTTATCCCAAACTAAAAGGCAAAATGGACTACAAACTTTGGCTGGATGCAATCAGCAAAAGTGGCTATTCCACAGTACCACAGGAATGGAAAAAGAATATCTCAGCAGCAATCCAAAAACATAAGCTGCATAAGCTGGATGAAAGCTAACAACAAGTAAAAGGCTTGTTTTTATAGTCCCAGTCTTTTCATGATATCAGCATAACGGGGATCTTTTTTGATACCACTGTAAGCAGGATATTCCAGGAAATAGCTTATGGGGCCCATGCGTTTATCCACGCATTGACTGAGGTAATAAAATGTTTTATCATAATCGCCGAGTCCAAACCAAACTCCAGCGAGATCGGCATCAATCACCGAGTTAGGTTCTTCCAGTTGGCGTTGTTCCATTTTCCTGATCACTTCCTTTGCCTCATCAATCATTCCCAGCCGGCCATATGAATAGCCCAACCCCATTAACCCTTTCAGCGGGTGATTGGTAAGCTGGTGTACTTCTTCAAACAAAGGCATCGCTGCTGCCCAATCTCCCCGCATGCCGATGGACCATGCTTTTAGTTCGAGAGCAATGCGCATTTTGGGATTCATCTCAAGCAGCTTATCAGCCTGGCGGATGGCATCATCATAACGTTCGGCAAATGCATACATGCTTCCCAGCGATTGACTGATAACCGGTGACAGCGGGTCCATTTCTTCCGCAATTTCCAATACTGCTACCGCTTTTTGTTTTTGTCCCATTACGATATAATACATCCCCAACAACTCATACGCTTCGATAGCGCCGGGATTTAATTCAATTGCTTTTTGCAACGTAACAAATGCGTCCTGCCATTTCCAGTCATAAAAAAGGTAAGCGCTGGCTTTAGCAATATGACTTTCGGCAAGCGAACTATCCAACTCTAATGCTTTGTCGGCATAGCGATGAACTATTTCAAATGCTTTTTCAGGAAGCATTTGCCCAGTAGAACCGAGATAGCTGTAAGCTGCGGCAGCCATGGCATATGCGTGAGCATAGGCGGGCTCCAGCTCAATAGCCTGTTCAAAACATTCTATTGCCTTACGGCAATCGGCGGGTGTGAGTTTGTTCCAGAAATGAAGTCCTTTTAAATAAAGCGTATAGGCAGTGATGTTTTTAGTCGGGGCTTTTACCAAGTGTTTCGATTGATGCTCACTGGCAGAAAGATTTTCCCGTAGTTTATTCGCAATAATACCACTGATCTCGTCCTGCACCTCGAAAATGTCGGTAAGATTGCGGTCATAATTTTCACTCCAGATATGATAGCCATCAGCCGCATTAATTAGCTGTGCGGTGATGCGAACCCTGTTGCCGGCTTTGCGTACACTTCCTTCCAGCACTTTATCGACATTCAATTGGATCGCAATGTCGCGGATATCGTCATTCTTTCCTTTGAAGGCAAAGGCCGAGGTCCGCGAGGTTACCTGCAGGCCATCCACTCTTGTCAATGCGTTCAACAATTCTTCGGTAATACCATCGCTGAAATATTCGTTTTCCGGATCGGCACTCATATTGACAAAAGGTAATACCGCCAGCCGGTTGCTTGTTTGTTTGGTTTTACCTTTTAATTCATCACGGCGGGGAACCGTGATTCCCCTGTTGGCAATAGCAAAAATGCGAACCGGTTGTTTTATGTTTTTCAATTCAAAATAGCCCAGCTCACGGGTGCTGATGCCATCCTGGTTCTTTATTTCATCATATACTTTTTCTGAAATAAAAATGCCACCCGGCACGCCCATGGATTCGATGCGTGAAGCCAGGTTAACCCCATCGCCGTAGATGGCTTCTTCTTCGATGATGACATCGCCGGTATGAATACCAATGCGCAGGTCTACTTTGGGTTCCTGCTCCTGTAATTGTTGTTGTATTTGTATGGCGCTGCGGACGCTGTCGATGGCGCTGCTGAAAATACTGAGTGAGCCATCGCCATAGTATTGCAATACTTTACCGTTGAAGTCAGCGATGGATGACTCCAGTACTTCTTTGAGCCTTCTGCGTTTCAGGCGGGCCAGTTGCTCGTTCTCCTGCATCAGGGCCGTATAGCCTGTCATATCAGCGAATAATATAGCAGCGAGCTGTCGCATAGTTAAAAATGAAGCTGCAAATTACTGAACAAATGAAGACCGTCCCGGCAATTTCGGTGAATGGAGAATTTTGGGGGTTAAATGAATACGCAAAAGGCTGTCAAAATTATTTTGTGATTATTAAAAGGTGTGACGACAAAGGGTGTGTTTAATTGGATTTGGTATTTTTATAAAATCTTTCAGTCATGAGTCGCAGATTGCAAATACCGGACTTCCTTCGGTACTCATGACAACCATTCAACTTTTTTTATTTTTATCAGTAGCTAAAGAAAACAAACTAACGACAACAGGGGTTGTAGTGGTTGGAGAAATAGTATTAGGGTTGAATGATTTTTTTGACTGGTGGTAAAATTTTAAAAGTATGTTTCAGATTCTGGATAGGATACAATATTCTCTTATATATATGCTTTATAAAACGAGATACTATAAGTCTGGAAAAGGATATATATATAGAGCAAACCAAATAATAACGGTTATTGGAACAATGACTGCTTCATTGCTCTTCTTGGTTTTTACAAATGTAAATTTGAAAAGTTATGCCATGCTAGCGTTTTTCGGTTTAACGTTGGCAATAATTTTTTTCTTTTTTGAAAGAAATATTAGTAAACCGAAATTGATGCAGCATAGGCCTACTTATAAAAAGAGGAGAAAATATTTAATTCCTTTCTATATTTTTTCTGCTATAGTATTAGTTCTTTTTGGGTTTCTTAATTATTGGAGAAGCTAAACAATAAAGCCAGCGCCCGGCACGTGTCCCCCCGTTGTCCGTAGTTTGTCTTAATTCGAAAAGTTGAATAAAAATAAAAAAGCTGAATGGTTGTGCGGAGATTGCATCTCCGCAGCAGCCTCAAAGAGGCTGACAAGCCCGCTGCTGTAAACACATTGTCATTCTTTTCCTGCTTTCTAATGCTGCTGGCTCGCCTTATCTTAGTATAAAAGATAAGCATGAGCGATGGAGGCTATAAAATAAGAAACCAGTCCGCCATTCATTTTATAACCTTTGCCGTTGTAGAATGGGTGGATGTTTTTACAAAAAAAGAATACCGGGATATCGTACTGGAAAGTATCCGGCATTGCCAGAATGAAAGGGGACTATTACTGCATGCATGGTGTATTATGAGCAACCACCTTCACTTAGTCGCTTCTGCAAAAAACAATGATCTAAGCGATATACTTCGGGATTTTAAGAAGTTTACAAGTAAGCAAATAACTACAGCTATTGAGTCCAACCAGCACGAAAGCCGAAGGGACTGGATGTTGCGAATATTCAAAGAAGAAGGCCAAAAGAACAGCCGAAACAGTAACTATCAGTTTTGGCGGCAGGATAATCAGCCACAGGAGTTATATAGTCCTGCTTTCACGTTTCAAAAGATAAATTATCTTCATAATAACCCGGTAGAAGCGGGTATTGTTGAAAAACCGGAATACTATATATACAGCAGTGCAAAGGATTATGTGTTAACAACGAAATGTGGCTTGCTGGATTTAGTATTTTTATAAAACATATTTTCAGTCATGAGTCGCAGACTCATGACAACCATTCAACTTTTTTTATTTTTATCAGCAGCCAAAGAAAACAAACTAAGGACAACGAGGGGATATTGGCGGATAATAACTATGCCATTGCTGTTGGGAATTCCCCTTTTAGAAATTTTATGAATTCAACTGCTGAGGAACGGGGTGAAAATGCTGCAATGACTCAAAGTATTGCAGCCGTTATACATGCTTCTGGAGGAGGTGAGGATTTGAGTAGGGGAGCTACTTTTTGGGATCATAGTGATTTAAGAACTAATTCAAGTCATGAAAAGAGACTTATGGGCTTGCAAGTGAACTATAGTGTTTTAGGTGGATGGGGTCCCAAAACTATAACTCCTCATACAAGTGTTTTAGGAACAACAAATGGTAATTATTTACTCTCAACTCCTGCAACCAGTAGTAGAGCAATAGTAACTTACACATATGAAACTACAAGAGGTATTGGCACGACTGTATTTACCAGAGTTTCAACAGCAGCAAGAGCTGCTGGTCAAAGGGCTTATTAAATAAGAGTACAACAGTTATGAAGGCAAATCCTTTTTTTTCTGTCATATTGTTATGCGTAATGTTAGAAGCCTGTGCATCTAACGATACTACTTTGTATACTTTGAGGGATGTTAACCAATTTGGAGTTCTGCAAAAATCACTTTTATCAAAAGGGTTGACTGGTCTTACAAAAAAAACAAAGGATAATATTGAAATCTATGACATAAAGGTATTTAGTAAAGATATTATCATTGAAATAGACAAAAAACAGAATATTCCTAGCGGTGTCAATTCTATTTTTATTGATGGAAAAAAGTATAAATTGACACCGAAAGATAATATGTACTTATTGATTGACAATCTTTATTTATATAGTTTAAAAATTAATGGTTCAAGCTTTGTTTGTGTTTATAGCGGATATAGTTCATGTAATTCTTATAATTGCAGAAAGGTTAGATTTAATCTATTCAGGATTGATGATTCTTTAGGTGGCATTAAGCAATTTTCATTTGACAATATTTTTGGTGATGTTAACATCTTTGGAGATGTTAACAAAGACGGCAATTTAGACATTCTTTCTACTGCCCTTTCTGATAAAACTTCCAATGCGCCTGCAAATTATTATGATTACATTACTATCACAGTTAAATCGGTTTTAAAAGATAGTTTGAAAGAATTAAAAAATAATAATGGGATTTATTTTATGGATGTAAAGTTCAATCCAGAAAAAAGTGGGGAGGTTAACGAATTTAAATTTAACATTGTGGAAAGTAATTGGTTTAGGAAATAATACCCCGATTTCTCCTGAGTGTTCAGCAAAAGGAAAAGAAAGATGAATAAACCGAACGATAAAAAAGATGAGTGGTTGTGCTTCGTTTGCAACGAAGTATCAGCAGCGCTCCGGCACGTGTCCCACGTGCCGGAGTCTTAATTGGAACAACTATCCTTGCGAATAGTATTCTTCAGCCAGGTATTATAAATTATAGGAGAAGAGTTTTTTTTCTTTTTTAAAGGATTTGGGGAACAGTTTTAAAAATAGCTGGGTCGTGGTGACACGACCCAAGGCGCCGGATAAGTTTGAGCAGATTATTTTATCTGCATTGAAACCGATCCCAGCAAATTCTCTCCATAATACTGCAGTAATTCAAACTGATTAACATTCGCAGGCAAGCTGAAAATAATATCGAAGGTTTTAAAGGAAAAGCCCGGAATAGCTTCTGAATAGAAATTATCAGGAGCAAATTTATCTTCACCAATCTTCACACGGAAATGCCCGGTGCTTATAGCATAACCATATGGGGATTCGCAGACGGCTTTAACAGCTATTGTAAGAACCATCTTACCATTTAATTTTTCAGCTTGTGCATTCAGGATATTGAGTTGAAAAGAGTACGCAGGAGCAACAATTTTTGAGGGCGAGTAAGACACAGATAAAGATTGTGTTGAAGAAGCTTTTTGTTGGTCCAGCCTTTCACTTTCCTGTATTGGTGTTATTTTCTGTTCTGTTTTATTTTTTGTCCGGGGATTAACTGCAAAAACTATTACAATCAGGGCTATTATTCCGCCGGTTAGCAGTAATACACCGTTGGATCTTCTTTTTGGCGACGGAAAAGATTTTTCAACCGGCACATAAGGTTTAGGGTTATGGTAGCCTTCCCGCTGCCTTTGTTCACCAAGCTCTTTAACCAGCTGATCAAATCCTTTGTGATAGTCATTGATAAAATCAACATATTGAAACCTCCCCATGCGAACAGGCACAGTGCATTCAGTCAGCATTACCGGTATCAACCGTTTATTATGATCAATGGCAAAATCAACTTCATCAAGCACATTATTAGAGGCCGCAGATGAGGGTGAGAGAATAACTAAAACGGTGCCGGCCGATTGAAGAGCCTTTTGAATTTCATTATCCCAACGTGTGCCGGCAGGAATATCAAACTGGTCAAACCAGATATTTATTCCTGCTTTGCGGAGATCGGTTGCCAGCTTTGTCGCAAACCCGGAGTCCGCACGACTGTAACTGATGAAGGTTAACAGACCGTCCATAAAAATTGCCGGATGAAAGGTTAGGTAATTAAATTTAAAGAGAAAATCTCAATGATGATTTTCTGCCTTGCTGGTCTAATACCAAAAACCAGCACGCTGTCGATTTCCATGATAAAAACAAATGTATTTTAAGCTGATTTTTTCACATATTCCTTTTGCTTATTCACAACTGCTATCACTCGGTTTTCTGAAACGGGTGTTGATAACCGGGGTTTCTCTCATTATCGGGAATGCCCTAAATTCGGCCGTTGGTGGGGCTGCTCACAAAGCAATACGCAACACCAACGGAGTAAAAAGAATTTGTTATGGTTCACTTTGTCGTTACGACAGTATGGAATATTCCTTATTTTTCATCTCTTCTCAATTATTAAAACCTTACTGTTATGAAAAGAAAGTATTTCCTTACTGCATTCATTCTGACTATTACTGCCATCGCTTTCATAACCCTGACAGCCGGCATCAGCAAAGATTCCCGCTATGGTGGTAAAGACCTGGTGGAAGAACTTTATAATCAGGCAGTAAAGCAAAATGATAACCTCAGAAGTATTGAAGAAGGAGTTGAAAACTTTTACAAGAAAAAAGATGAAGCACTGGAGAAATACAATAGCTATACAAATTATAATACCCGCTATTATTCCGATGCAAAAGCAAATGCTGCTAACATTGCTGATGCCGGCACCAAACAAAGAACCCTTGACCTGATCAGCAAAAGCGAAGCCGGCTATTACAGCAAACTGACCAACTGGCAAAACCAGATTTCCGTCATGAATACACAGGAAAAAGAATTGCGGGGCCTGCATATATTGTTACAGGTAATGATCACAATACCAACCATAGAAAAGTACCAGCAATCATCCCTGCCGGATAACAACAAACTAAAAGAAACCAATGCTGACCTGAAACAACTGATCGAAAAGATAAGAGCGATTACAAATTAAACGCTGAAACGGATTTTGCCGCTGCCGTTATCAGTGCTCATAAAAATAAAGAACGCCCCGGCACGTGTCTCACGTGCCGGAACTTGTACAATAGGTAGCTTTGATCAATGGATGGAGATCTATTTAGGTAGAAGTTGAAGCTTCCCGGTTTCTCAGACAAATAATTTTATTAAAACTTAAGCCCAATCCACATCACCCGGCGATAAACTCGCTACATAATTCTCAGCCTGTGTTTCTCCAATGGCCAACATTTTTTTCATTTCTGCGGGATCGAATATCAGTCCACCGGGTCCGCCGCCCAAAGGCATTGAGGGCTGGATGATATGTATCTTCAACGGTATTTTGTCTTCAAAAGGATTTTCTCTGCCGCGGATAAAAAAATATTTTGCGATATCATCGGCAGAAACACCTTCCCGCTTCATTTTTTTCTTGACGGCATCGATATAGGTGATAGCATCATTGTAAAGCAACGGAATGATGAGATCATTTTTGCCGACATCGGTTGTAAAGATGCCAATGGTTTGCTCCAGTATGGGGAATAAGGTTTTAAACTCCGGCGCATTGCCTGCCTTATCGGTGGAGAGCAAAATGGTAAAGATTTCTTTAGCTTCATTGTCGATCGCCATTTGCACGCCGGCATATTCCCGTACACCACCATCTACAAACTGGTGATCAGGATCGGGATGACCCGGCACCGCCCTGTTGACTTTTACCGGCGTCATAAACACAGGCTGGCAAGCTGAGGCGAGTACGGCCCGGCGAAAATGTTCCGCATTTTCCAGCTTTCTCAATTCATAGTATTTGGAAGGAACAGGATTGGCAGCCGTGGTGAAAACAACCAGCTCTTCCGTTTGCAAACAGGTTGTGTTCAGGTAAATTTCTTTACCGGAGTCAATCAGTTCATCATAAAAATCATTGGTATAAAATTTTTTTATTGTTTCCCACAGGGGTGTTACATCAAATATGGAATCTTTATCCAGCCGGTTACCAATATTGTCCTTGATAACGATGTTTTCAGTCTTTTGGGTGGTGTATAATTTTTCCAGCATTTCGGTTTTGCCTAAAGCAGCCAATGGCACGATCAGTGATCCCGTGCTGGTACCTACCAGCACATCAAAATCTAAATCAAAAGTTGTAACGAGGTATTTATAAACGCCCACTGCAAAAGCTCCCTTGGACCCGCCACCGCTGATGACCAATGCTTTTTTCATGTGTTAATTTTTTTGTTTTTTTTGGTCACATGGAATTCGACATAAAATTTTCATCGGCGGTTGATATAATTTGCCTCGAAAATTTTATGTCTCATTTCATCTGTATTGTTTTTAATGGTAGAAAATAAAGACGAGTAAACCTGCCGTTGAATTATTGATTGAACTCAGGCACTTTGTTTTTTGGCTTGTTAATTCGAAGCCCGATATGTGATTGTATCCACCAACTGTTCAGCTTATAATCCCGTTGAGCGGTGAACAGCAGCATTAGCTTTTGTAACAACTCCAGCCCAATGCCACCACCAATCAGTCTTTGTTTTTCTGTGCCCCAGTTGTGTTCGGCTATTAATTGCAGGTTGCCCAGTCCCGCCAGGTTTTTTAAGTTGAATGATTTTAGTTTAAAGGCAACAGAGGGTCCGAAAAGCCCCGACCATTTTTTATTGCCATACACAACACCTGCATTGGCACCAAGCCGAAGTTTGTGTTGTATTACGGTGATTTGGGGATTAAGGCGAATGCCGCCAACATAGAGGTCCGGTGCCGCATGAAAATTGCTGATAACGCCATTGTCCAGCTTCAGGTAATTAACCCAGCCTTTTCTGAATTCAGTGTCTTCGGGATCTTGTGCATGAAGGGAATTACAAAACAGCAGCAGCACCGGGATCAATAACCGGTAAGTTTGGTTTTGCATAAAAAAGGTTTACCTGATAAATGTAAACCAATTTTTGTCGCTACCAATACTCTAAACCGGGTATCGCCAGCCCTGAGCCTGACGAAGGGAGCTAGACCATCTTATAACTCCTTCCGCAATCTTGCAACAGGAATGTTTAATTGCTCCCGGTATTTGGCAACCGTACGCCGGGCAATATTATATCCTTTTTCCTGTAATAACTCGGTCAGGCGTTCATCGCTCAACGGATGTTTCTTGCTTTCACCTTCGATAAGATTGCTGAGGATCTTCTTTACCTCTCTTGTCGAAACTTCCTCGCCGCTGTCGGTGCTCAATGATTCACTGAAAAAGAATTTTAACCGGTAGGTCCCAAATTCTGTCTGAACAAATTTGCTGTTGGCAACGCGGCTCACGGTAGAAATATCGAGGCCGGTTTTTTCAGCAATATCTTTCAGGATCATCGGCCTCAGGTTGGTTTCATCACCGCTGATAAAAAAATCATGCTGGTGATTCATGATAGCGGTCATCGTGCTGAGCAGTGTATGTTGCCGCTGTTTGATGGCATCGATAAACCATTTGGCCGCATCAATTTTTTGCTTGATAAAAATTACTGCTTCTTTCTGACGCTTATCTTTTTTAGCACCGCGGTCATATTCTTTCATCATGTCACGATAACCTTCACTAATACGAAGTTCAGGAGCATTACGTGAGTTGAGTGTGAGCTCAAGCTTATTATTATTATTGAAAATAAAAAAGTCAGGTACTACATAACTTTCCGCCTTACTCATTCCACCTATATTGCCACCGGGTTTGGGATTGAGCTTGACGATCTGCTGCATTACTTTTTTCAACTGATCCTCATCTATATTTAATCCGCGTTGAATCTTTTCGTAATGCTTCTTGGTAAACTCGTCGAAGTATTTTTTGATGGCCAGTATGGCAATGTCAACATCCTTGCCTTCATTTTTCTGTCGTTGCAATTGCAGCAGCAAACATTCCTGCAGATCACGGGCACCTACACCGGGGGGGTCAAAATTTTGGATGCGCTGGATGATCTGTTCTACTTCCTCTTCCGTGGAAGAAATGTTCTGGCGGAAGGCCAGGTCGTCCACGATGGCCGAGGTTTCCCTTCTGAGGTAGCCATCTTCATCTATGCTTCCTACTATTTGTTCTGCTATTTTATGTTCCTTTTCATCCAGTTTCAATAAACCCAATTGAAGCAATAGTGTCTCGTAAAAACTGGTTTCTGTTTTAAAGGGAACCTGCTTTTGATCTTCCTCCGGGTAATTGTCGTCACGTAATTTATAATCCGCTACGTCATCATCACCATCCTGTACGTATTCACTTACATCTACATTGCCATATTCTTCCTCGCTCCCATTTTTATCATCATATTCCGTATCCTCGCCGTCGGTAAATTCATCCTGCATTTCTTCTTTTTCATCCTCATGTTTCTCTTCGTCCAACTCGAGTGCAGGGTTCTCTTCTAACTCCTCTTTAATTCTTAATTCCAGGTTAGCTGTCGGTACCTGCAACAACTTCATTAGCTGGATTTGCTGAGGTGATAGCTTCTGTAATAATTTCTGTTGTAGTGACTGACTAAGGGCCATAATTATTTATCGAATCTTTTTTAGGGTCGGTTCAGTTTAAAAAAATTCCGCCATTCATCAAAAATCAGGCCGTAAATTTACAAGATAAATGAATAGGAATGCCCGAACGTATTTTTTCTTTTCTTGTTGTGTTGATTTTACTGTGTTGCAGCGACATTTTTGGACAAGAGAAAAATGTGGAAAACTTTTGTAAAAACGCCGCTGTAAAGCCTTTCAGGGAGCGGCCTGCCGGTGATTTAAACCATATTCTAAAATTTTCTAAAAATTATTTTCCTCCATCATACTCACTTCCTAAAGGCAGTACTTACAAATTACCTCAAACAATTGCATTGGCAAAACCTATCTTTTCGCAAAATGCTTTTAATAAAGAAGAACTCAGTTTCTTTTGCCGAAAGGAATGGCAGTTTGAAAAAGCAACATCTGTTCCTTTACGGGTAAGATTAGGCTCATTGGAATACACTAATTAACCCAAGTTGCTAGTTATAGAGAAAAAGGGATGAGCATCAATAAAAGATAATTTTGAGTTACCACACACAAAACTCAATTATCGATGCTCAACGAGGATAAAATTATAAGGATTTACTGT
>NZ_JARKNA010000038.1 GCF_029360765.1 Terrimonas pollutisoli
AAAGGCGTTGTTTTTAAGAAAAATACATGCAGTGACCTTTAAGGGGTTCCTGCTAAAACTGGTGATGTTTATTCTGGCTTTTACCCTGAATAAGCTCACCCTTTAACTAGCAACTTGAATTAATTACTAAATAAAAATGACATATGTTTCATTCTATCCGGGAACGTTGTGACGCATTGGCCAGGAACTTCAGGGAAATACCTGCAGAACGGAAATTGACCCTGGAAAAAATTGCTGCCTTTATCAAAACCAAGGCCGCCAATAACGAAACAAGCAATCTTGTTTATGTATGTACGCATAATTCCCGCCGAAGTCATTTTGGCCAGGTATGGGCGGCGGTTGCAGCAGCCTACTACGGCATTGAAAACATCAAAACATTTTCGGGTGGCACAGAATCCACTGCCTTTAATCCAAATGCCATCAAAGCACTGCTGGCTGCAGGCTTTGATATAAAGTTGACAGATGAAAGCGACAATCCCATTTATCAGGTATACTTTTCTGAAACCGAATTTGCCACCTGCTTTTCTAAAGTATATAACCATCCGGGAAATCCTTCACAGAATTTTGCAGCTATTATGACCTGCTCGGAAGCAGAAGAAAACTGTCCATTTATTCCAAACTGTGACTTGCGTATCGCAACAACTTATAATGATCCGAAAGCATTTGATAATACCATACTCCAGGACGAGAAATACACTGAACGCAGCAACCAGGTAGCGATGGAATGTTTATACCTTTTCTCAACACTTACTAAAAAATAAAAGCAGCTTATTGAGTGCAAACAATTGTGTCCGGTATAATGAGAGAAGTTGGATTCCCGGATCGATACCTAACCCTGTGGAGTTTCCTGGTCAGGGTAATCCTGCGGATGTAATACGCACTAAATTTAAAAGGCTCTAGTGGTTTTGCGGATTATAAACATACACCACTTCATACGAGCTCTTTTTCAGGTCGGGCAATAATTGTCCCACCTGCAGGTCGTCCCGCTGGGGCGTAGGCTCGCAAACAGAATACTTGCTGCCATTATAAACAATCGCATGGCCGATTGGCTTATCAAATTTTACAGCAATCGTTACATGTTTGGGATAAGCCAGGACAATCATCGGCAGATTATAAATTTCTTTTACGAGGTAAAAAAACAAAGCGGCCCGGTCTTCACAATCACTTTGACCATACAATAAAGTTTCTTCCGGCGACATTCTTTTTTCTTTACCAAAAGCATCAGTGTCTTTTTCAAAAAGGAAGGCATAACGGGTAAAACGCATCAGGTAGTCAACACCGTTACGGGTATTCATTCCCTTTACATTTTTCTTTAGCGAGGGAATCAGCGAGCTATAGGTTTCCTTGCTTAAGGGTATATTGAAATGCGAGGCATAATCTACCACCGGGTAATTGGCAAAAATGGTTTTTACCTGCGGGTTCAGCTTTACTTTGAAATGATAATTGGTTTGATAGTAATTGAAGGAAATATCCTTTTCTTCATAATCAGCAGCCGTAAATCCGGGTAAGCTGGTCACTTTATACGAAAAAACTTTCTGTGCTTCGGGACTTTCAATGGCTATCTCAGTGAATTTTTCTTTGTCGAAGTCGATGCTGCCATAGTCGTGATAGTTCAGGCAGACATATTGTTTGCCATCACGCACCCGGAATGGAATATTATAAATGTTCTCATCACTCTGCACATAAAAAAGAATGCGGTTGGCTGAAATGGCCAGCGTAGCGTCATAGCCTGATTTGGATAAAAAGAACCATTTATAAAGTGTATAACGTTCGTAGTTGGCTGCCTTGGGGCTTATTTGTTGCGCAACCTTGCGGATCAGTTGGTAAAACAACCAGTCGTCGGGCTTATATTCTTCTTTATAGTTCAGCAGGGCCGACACGATGGGTTGGTATTCGGTTTTGCTGATAGCCTCGTAAAAAGATTGGATGTTTTCAGCAGAAAGCGGTCCGTTAAACTCCACTCTTGCAGCCGGATCAAAATCAAATGCAATAGTATCGCCATAAAAATCAAAACGCACCGGGCTGTTATGACTTTGCGTAAAGGCTGGCAGGGCGAAAACACCGTTTAGCAGCGCAAGGGATAATATGAGGGCAGCAATTTTCAAAGGAACCTTATCTCTTTAAAGATATAAAAACTTAACAATAAGGTAATATTAAATTTTTCCGGGCAAGCAAAAACTTGCCTATGATCATCGCCATCATCTGGATTTAGTTTATCAGGGGAGTTAATGCTTTAATAACCTTGCGATAACCCTGTTGTAATAATGCGGGAGCATCTTTGCACCAGTTCTTTCATCAACGTCGTTCCAGGCTACAAATGGATTAGCAGTTGTCCATTGTAAGCAATTTCTCATGCAGTTACCATCCCGGGGAGCAAGCAGCCCGGGGTGGTTTTTTTATGTCCGAATGTAACAGAATGCATTTTTTCTTTTCTTCAAAATCCTTTCATATCGGCGTAACAATTTGCTAACTCCCGCCTTTCACCTTTGATACATAAAAACGTTTCTGTAATGCTAAAACTCATCAAACCCTTGTCAATTTGCGCCATGGCTGTTGCCACGGTTATGCTCACGGACTCATGCTCAAAAAGTTTAAAACCAACCTCAGAAGAAGAAGCATTGGCTGACGATGCAAAGAGAACTGATGCGCTGGCGGCCTTAAAAAAATCGGGGCTCCAGGATTATTCAGTAACACCTGCATTAATTAAAAAATTAACAGGCTTTGAAGACGTCAATATTTATAGCCTTATCAGCAGCGATGATGAATTTACAGGTTTCCGTTTTGCAGGTTCGGCTGATGGCGCAGGATTGGTAAAAAATCCTGATGGTAACGGATATATTATGATGGTGAACAATGAAGACAATTATTCCGTTGCAAGGCTCTTTTTAGATAAGAATTTAAAACCGCTTCGTGGTGAATATGCATTAAACTCAGATGGCGGTACCTGGCGCCTTTGCTCGGGTACGATGGCAACTCCGCAGGAAAATGGTTTTGGTCCTCTTTATCTTTCTGCCGGTGAAAGTAATTCGGAAGCAATGATCCACGGCATTGATCCATTTGCAGCCAGCTTGAGCCCCAATGTCGCAAAGGGTTTGTCCGGACTTGGTAAATGGAGTGCTGAAAACGCAGTACCATTAAGCAAACATGCCTATCCCGGCAAAACCATTATCATTACCGGCGAAGATGCCTCAGACGCAAGTGGCGGGCAACTGGTAATGTATAAATCAGATATCACCGGTGATCTCGAAAACGGAAGTCAATTCATGTTGAAAAGGGTAGATGGGGTACAAAAAGAAACAGCCATGGCGACAGGAACTCCCTACGAGGTGGAGTTTGTAAAAATTGAAAATCACAAAACGCTAACCGGCACCCAGATACAGGCTTTGGTCGATCCGTTACAGGCCATCAAGTTTGGCCGGGTAGAAGATATTGACTATCGCAAAGGCAAAGGAAATAGCAGGGAAATTTATTTCAACGTTACCGGCCAGGATGCATCCGGTGTCAATACCGATTTATCCCGCACCGTCATGGGCCGTGTGTACAAATTGGAGATGGACCCTGCCGATCCGCTCAAAGGAAAATTGACTTGCATACTCGATGGTGATGACAATAATGGCATCGCAAAGGATTTTCAAAACCCGGACAATATCATGGTTACGGAAAACTATGTCTACATCCAGGAAGACTCTAACACCTATGGCTCCGAAGAGCATGACGCTTACGTTTATCAGTTCAGTATAGCAACCGGTGAATTGAAAAAGGTATTTGAACTCGATCACCGCAGAAATGAAGCCGACGCTGCCAAATACAATGTCGGTGGTGCTTCGAAAAAGGGAAGCTGGGAATATGGGGCATTGGTGGATATTTCTGATGTGGTGCACCTGCCCAATACATTTACACTTTGCATCCAGCCTCATTCATGGACCGATGCAAAATTTGCCGGTGTGGATGGCGGTTCCAAAAGAGCCAACGAAAAACAGGGAAGCCAAATCGTTATTTTACAGGGTTTGCCCAAATAAAAATTAATTACGATTGATTTTCCCCGGGCTTCAGGGTCCGGGGAATTTTTCTTTTTAGCAATGAAACGTCCATGTAAAAATTTTCATTATAGTATATAGGGGAATGAAAATTTTTATATGGTAAGTTCCATCAGGCCATTAAAGCATAAAAAATATACACTGGTGAAAAAAACATGGGTTATAGCCATCAGTTGTTTAGCCTGTTTAATATGGGCCGCTTGTTTCAATTCAAAAAAAGAAACAACAGCACAACAGGTGGTTGCTGCTTATCAAAGTGATATCGAAGGACTGCTAAAGCAGGTTGATACACTTATTGCGGTGACGAAGAAAAATACCGTTATCACTGACCTGCAACAGCAGTTTTACAAGGCAAAATATGCCTATAAACAAATAGAATGGCTGGCAGAATATTATCAACCATATACAGCCAGGTTTATCAATGGCCCTGCCTTACAGGAAGTAGAGCCTGAAAATAAGGCGATCACTATCGAACCGGAAGGGTTCCAGGTGATCGAAGAATATTTATTTCCCGCCTATGACAGCAGTTCAAAAAAAGAATTGGTACAACAAATCGCACTGCTTCGTTCCAATATTTCCCGCTTACAGAAAGCGGCTCTTAATCTGGAGACCACCGATGCGCATATTTTTGATGCTTTACGTTTACAGTTGTTCCGCATCATCGCCCTTGGCATTTCAGGTTTTGATTCTCCCATTGCCCAAAACAGCATTAAAGAAGCGGCTGCTTCCATTAAGGGAATACAATTTTACCTGTCATCTTACCTGCAAAAAAATAAAACGTCACAAACTATAGATAGCTTGTTGCAGGCAACACAAAAATACCTGGCTGCCCAACACGATTTTATTGCGCTTGACCGCATGCAGTTAATAACCCGGTACCTCGATCCGTTAGCGGAAAATATATTGGCCCTGCAAAACGAATTACATATCCCTGTATTTAGCGAGCCCCGGTTGTTGAAGGCCGGCGCCAGGCATCTTTTCGCTGCAGGTATTTTTAATCCTGATTTTTATATCCCCGATGCCGCCTCCGCTTCTTCAGCGGAGAAAATAGCGCTGGGTGAAAAACTTTTTTATGATCCTGTACTGTCTGCCAATCGAAGCAGGAGCTGTGCGTCCTGTCACCAGCCTGATAAAGCTTTTACGGATAGGCTAAAAGCCAACAAAGCATTGAATGGTTTGGCTTCACTCCAGAGAAATACACCCACGCTGTTAAATGCAGCCTTGCAACCTGCGCTGTTTTATGACATCCGTGTTAACTATCTCGAAGACCAGGCCAAAGCCGTGATTACAAATAAAGGTGAAATGCATGGATCACTGGCGGCAGCCGTGAAGTTTTTAAAAGAGGACGGAGATTACCAGCAACTTTTTAAAAAGGCCTACCAGGGAGAAGAGATGAATGAACTTCATATAAAAAATGCCATAGCAGCCTATGTGCGTTCCCTTATTGCCCTCAACTCAAGATTTGATCAGTATATGCAGGGAAATAAAATGGCGATGAACCAGGTGGAGATTGATGGCTTCAATTTATTCATGGGCAAGGGTAAATGCGGCACTTGTCATTTCGTTCCTTTATTCAATGGCAATAACCCGCCGCAATTCTTAAAGGTCGATGCGGAGATAATTGGCGTACCTACCACCAGCGATACACTGCATCCGCGCCTGGATGCGGACCAGGGAAAATATTATAATCACAAGATTGATCTCTATCGCTTTGCTTTCAAAACGCCTACACTTCGCAACATCGAACTGACAGCACCATATATGCACAATGGAGTATTCAACACGCTGGAAGAAGTGATAGCGTTTTATGACAGGGGCGGGGGAAAAGGATTGGGGCTTAGGTTAGACAATCAAACCTTGCCCGAAGAACAATTGAAGCTAAGTGCCTATGAAAAGAAAGCCCTGGTTGCTTTTTTAAAAACATTAAACGATACGGTTATTACCCGCCACCATAAATAGTAACTGGTCAACCTGCATTGAATAGTGTCACCAAGAACTTTCTGTTAATTCAATTCAGCACTGCTTGTTCATTTTGATTAATCTCTAAATTGCTCTGTATAAAAACCTTCAAAACTTATTACTATGGATGCAACAACCAACAGCCTTAACTGGTTTGAGATTCCCGTTACAGACATGCAACGTGCCAAACATTTTTACCAGGTAACCTTCAGCATGCATATGGAAGAATCCGAAATGATGGGGATGCAAATGGCTTTCTTCCCTTACGAAATGGGCAGTGGTAAGCTGTCCGGCGCATTGGTGCAGGGAGAGTTTCATCAGCCTGGTCAGAACGGCCCACTAATTTATTTGAACGCCAACCCTTCCATGGATTCCATACTTGAAAAAATTGAAGGCATGGGCGGCACGGTGATAAGCTCCAAAACACAGATTACCCCTGAAATCGGCTACATGGCGATATTCCTGGATACAGAAGGAAATAAAATAACGCTCCATTCACAGGAGTGATAAAAGAGGTTCAATAAAAAATGATAGTAAAGCGTATTGCCACGGCACTACGCTTTCGTCATCGCAATTATTTCATCACCTTATTATTCTTTAGTCCCCATTTTGCCATTGCTTCAAGGATAGGTTCCATTTCCTTTCCTGGTTTGGTCAGGCTGTATACCACGTGCGGCGGTACTACAGGCAACGACTCTCTTGATACCAGGTTGTCCAGCTCCAATTCTTTCAGGTGCTGGATCAGCATTTTTTCGGTAATATCCGGTATACACCTTTTCAGTTCGCTATATCTTTTTTTGCCGCTAATTAAATTATATAATATGAGCGGTTTCCATCGTCCGCCGATCTTATTCAGGGTAAAAGTGACCGGGCACTGAACCAGGATGCCTTTTTTATTCAGGTTGTTGGTAGATGTTTCTTTAATCACGATGGTACATACTTTTAGGTTAGTACTGATAAATAAGTAAGTACAAATGTACCTTTGTTGCTCAAATAAAACAAGAGTATGAAATACACACTTACCGGCTCTTTGGGCAATATCACCAGGCCGGTCGCTGAGCAACTGGTCAAAGCGGGTCACCAGGTTTCGGTGATTTCCAGCAAAGCCTCCAACACTGATGCAATAAAAAAAATAGGCGCTACACCTCTTATTGGAAACATAGAGGACCCCGGGTTTTTAACCGAAGCATTTAAAGGCGCCGACGCCGTATACCTGATGACACCACCCCGCTTTGATGTGCCGGATGTTTTCAGCAATCAAAAGCACGTGGCTGACAACTATGCCAAAGCCGTCGGGGCAAATCAAATAAAAGCGGTAGTGGTGTTAAGTAGCATTGGGGCGCACATGGGCACGGGTGCAGGACCAGTTGATGGCCTGGCATACCTCGAGGCCAGGATGAGGGAATTGCCGGATACAAAAGCGCTTTACCTGCGTCCCAGTTACTTTTATCAAAACATCCTGGCGATGATCCCGCTGTTAAAAAACGCAGGCATCATGGGCGGTAATCAACCTGGTGATTTCAGAATGCTGTTGACGCATCCTGTCGATATCGCCGCGGTGGTTGCAGAGCAATTATCGCAACTTTCTTTCTTTGCCAACCAGGTGATATATATTGCCAGCGACGAACGTTCATGGCAGGAAATCACGAACACATTGACAAAAGCCGTGGGCAAAGAAAATATTCCCTGGGTAGAATTTACGGATGAGCAATACCTGCAGGGAATGCTGCAGGCCGGCGTTCCTGCAACCAATGCCGAAGGATATAAACAGATGGGCATTGCCTTACGTACCGGCGAAATGCAGGCTGATTTTAAAAAACAAAATCCTGGCTTTTCAGGTAAGATTAAATTGGAAGATTTTGCAAAAGAATTTGCAGCGGTGTTTAATAGTTAACGGATGTGTGATTAAATAACCAATAAACAAAATAAAGCGGCAGTCGCCGCTTTATTTATTCACGTGATTGAAAGCCTTGTTATCACCACAAAAACTTCAGCACGGTTTTTCGATAGGGTACGGATCAAAACGTTTTCAATGGATTGGATTTTGTGTAAGGAACGGATCAACGCTTTGCTTGCCGTACAAAGAAACTACGAACCGCCACCTTAAAAAATAGACATGCCTGTCATTTCCGGATAATGAAAATACCTGCCTGCCTGTAGAATTTTATTTACGGAAACCTGCGGAGTACTTGTACGCAATCATTGAATTAAAGAGTAAGGGTTTATAAGTAAGAACCAGTATTTGATCTTATCATAGCAATGATTGGTAGAAAAAATAACCATCAGCAAGTAAGGAACTTTTAATTGAATCAATAAAAAAATCTGGATAATGATTTATTCCGGTTTTGGGCAACAACCCTATTGGAACAGCGTTCAAATCAAAAGTGACAAGAGTTGACACCTTGACACAAACATTTAGAACTACAGCGACACAGCGACATCATTTTGGCTACCATAGATTACTTGCTTTTCACTCAATCTTATTTCCTGATGTGCAAAAGTATATTTGCAAATAGTGATTAAACAATCGTACCTTTTTCTGCTTTAATCTTTCTAAGAACCCGGAGTCTCCAATTAAAAGTGCTGTCATCCTGATTAGCATATTGCCCTCTCGCTTTTTACCGATTTTAAAGTTAAGTTCAAAAGTATACAGACAGGCATTGCATAATTGTTACGGCGAAAAAATTACACTGGCTCACCTGTTTTCTTCCATCTGCCACGGGCTGTAAACAATTTTTCAAAAATTTAAATCACAAAAAATGGAACAGGACACAAACACACTTGCTGATACAATCAGTACTGGGGCAAGTAAGGCAGGATCAGGTCTAAAGACCGAAGCCAAAACCCCCGAAGCAATTCGCCCCTTCAAATTTAAAGCGACACAAGCTGACCTCGACGACTTGCGTCGCAGGATTTTAGCGACAAGGTGGCCTGAAAAAGAAACTGTTTCCGATCAAACACAGGGTGTTCCCCTCGCAACGGTCAAAGCAGTGGCCAAGTATTGGGCAACAGAATATGATTGGAGAAAAGTGGAGGCTAGACTGAATTCTTACCCCAATTTTATTACTAACATTGACGGGCTCGACATTCATTTTATTCACGTTCGTTCGAAAGAAAAAAATGCGAAGCCAATCATCATCTCCCATGGATGGCCAGGTTCGCCCGTTGAGCAGTTGAAGATCATTGATCCGCTTACAGATCCTACTGCTTATGGTGGAAATGCTGAAGATGCCTTTGATGTGGTGATTCCTTCGATGCCGGGGTTCGGGTTTTCAGGCAAACCAACAACTTCAGGCTGGAATCCTGGTCGCATAGCAAATGCGTGGGTAACACTAATGAAGCGTCTTGGATACGAAAAGTTTTTTGCGCAAGGCGGTGATTGGGGTGCTATGGTCACTGATTTAATAGCTGTACAGTCACCCGATAATGTACTGGGCATGGCCACAAATTTCCCGATTGGAGTTCCAGCTGAAATAGAAAAGGCGGCTTTTTCGGGAGCGCCTGCACCATCAGGCCTATCAGCAGAAGAAAAAAAGGCCTATGCACAAATAAGCACTTTTACAAGCGATTTTATTTTGCAAATTATGATGTCAAAGCGTCCGCAGTCCCTGCTCGCGACTTCTGATTCACCCGTCGGCCTTGCCACTATTTTTCTTGATCACGACCAGATTAGTTTGGCGATGATCTCCCGAATATTTGCCGGGGCATCTGAAGGTCTTACACGGGATGATGTCCTCGACAACCTTACACTTGCCTGGTTGACAAACACAGCGATTTCCGGGTTCCGTATCTATTGGGAGAATAAATATGATTTTTTCAGCCCACAAGGTGTCAAAATTCCGGTTGTTGTGAGTGCTTTTCCGGACGAAGTCATCAATATTCCCCGGAATTGGCTCGAGAAATCATATCCCAACATGGTCTATTACAAGAAGCATAACAAGGGCGGGCACTTTGCTGCCTTCGAACAACCCGAACTTCTTGTTAGTGATATCCGGGAAGGATTCAAATCACTGCGTTGATTACGCAAAGCGTTTATTATCGGGCTTTGGAAACGGACGCTACTTTAACGGAGCGTCCGTTCTTGCTTTATTTTTAAAATATCCGGCAATGATAAAATGCTAATGATTTTTGATCCTGCTTAAATAGAAAAAGGAACAGTGGGAAATAAACCGACGTTTTGTTAAATACACGAATATATTATGAAAAAAGAACGCTTTGATGCTATTACTGATCCAGTGTTAGCTATAATTGTGACGCTGATGGTACTGGAAATAAAGATACCGGAATTGACAGCGGAAAATACTCCAAAGATTTTACAACAAATTTTGGTCTACGCTTTAAGTTTTGTTGCAATAGCCGTCTTATGGCTGAGTCATCATAATATTTTCGTTCATACAGAAAGAATAAGCTTTAATGTGGTTTGGATAAACTTTTGTTTGCTGTTTGTCACCTCGCTAATTCCATTAGCAACCGCACCGCTTAGTGAACATTTTCACGAAAGATCAAGTCATATTTTTTATGGTTTGGTGCTAGGCCTGGTCTCTTTTCTTTACACGTGGTTACAGGATCAAAATGCCAGGCACTCAAAAATAAAATTAAGAGCTTCAATCCATTGGATAAATTGGATGACATGTGTTTTGTATTTCACAAGCATTCCTTTAAGTTATTTCAGCATATATTTATCTGCCGCAATCTTTGTGTCTTGTCCTGTTATGTATTTTATGCTTTCAAAAAAACCTATCGAATAACATTAATTAGGGTCTGCTGCCAACAAACGCTTCCTATGCAGGCTGAAGAAACTCGGAATATCATCACAGCAGAAAGCCTTGCCCATTGTGCGCAACTTATATAGCAGCTTCAATTTCATAGCGGCCAGGACATAATTTTTAGTTTGACATTTTAAATTTAGCGATCAAAAATCAAAGGGACATTTGAGCGAATTAATCGAAGCGAATGAGGCAAACTACAAATAGCCTTGTTATGGGTTCGGTAAAAAACCGAACATACAAGTGAGTGCCCCATGGAACAAGTTTAGGAGAGGCTCTACAGGTGATGCTACTTTTACTACAGCTGGCAAAAGTAGCATTGAAATTGCCAACAGTTCTTACAACTAAACCATCGTTAGCCGTTAAATTCGATAATTTTAAATTCTTACTTAAAAAACCATTATGGAATACAGACAACTCGGAAATTCCGGTCTACGTGTACCGGTATTAAGTTTTGGAACAGGCACATTCGGGGGTGGTAATGATTTTTTTAAAGCATGGGGCAGTACACAGGTAGATGAAGCTACAAGACTTGTGAATCTTTGTATTGATGCAGGTGTAAACCTCTTCGATACTGCGAATGTTTATTCACAGGGCACCTCCGAAGAGATTTTGGGCAAGGCTATAAAAGGGCTGCGCAACAAAATACTTATCTCTACAAAAGCTACTTTACCGATGAGTGACGAAATCAATGATTTTGGTTCATCAAGGTTCAATCTTATTAAATGCTGTGAGGATAGTTTGAAACGTCTTCAAATAGATCATATCGATATTTATCACATGCATGCCTTTGACGCTAATACTCCTGTAGAAGAAACCTTGAGTACACTCAATAACCTTGTGCAATCAGGCAAGGTGCGTTATATAGCATGCTCTAATTTTTCGGGATGGCACTTAATGAAATCACTTTCTGTTTCTGAGCGGTATGGTTGGAGCAAGTATGTGGCACACCAGGCATATTATTCATTGATCAACCGCGATTTTGAATGGGAACTTATGAAGCTTGGTATCGATCAAAATATTGGTACCATTGTATGGAGCCCACTTGCAAGCGGAACACTTACGGGAAAGTATCGTCGAAATCAACCTTTGCTGCAAGATGCAAGAGTAGCACAGGGTGGGAGTACTGTACCTGAAGCTGCGATAGATTTGGAAAGGCTTTACCGCATTGCAGATGTATTGGATGAATTGCAGCAGGAGACAGGAAAAACACCAGCACAGATATCGCTTAACTGGCTTTTACAAAGACCTACTGTAAGCAATATCATCATTGGTGCAAGAAACGAGGAGCAATTGAAACAAAATCTCGAAGCAGTAGATTGGAATCTTACTTTAGAGCAAGTGAAGAAACTCGATGAAGCAGGTGAGATATTACCGCCATATCCTTACTGGCATCAGCGGCAGTTTCAAAAGTTAAATGCCGCACCAGAGTTGTATAAGCATCTGACATAGATTGAGATTATAAACTTTAATACAGTAACCAAGCGAAGAGCCGTCTTTTGGGTAGGCCTTATACCTATAGATGGAAGAAAGCTGTAAGTTGAAAACTGCATATTTTGGAACAATTCAAAGAGCAAAATAGATGCGCACAACAACTAAGAGTTCGTCGGGCCTGAAGGGCCAACGATGAACTCTTAGTTGTACGGAACCTGCTGGTAGGCGTTGCTTGTAATTATGGGGATTGGTGTGTGGAAGACGTGGTTGATGCGGATGTTAA
>NZ_JARKNA010000039.1 GCF_029360765.1 Terrimonas pollutisoli
TAAAGGCGTTGTTTTTAAGAAAAATACATGCAGTGACCTTTAAGGGGTTCCTGCTAAAACTGGTGATGTTTATTCTGGCTTTTACCCTGAATAAGCTCACCCTTTAACTAGCAACTTGAATTATTTAATGATTAAAAAAAGATGAACCAAAACATGTTGAAGCTTCTTCGTCCAATGATCCTTGTTTTTATTTTACTGAGTGGGTTTTTTATTGCAGGCAAATTGTGGTTGGAAAAAAAAGGAATTGACCAGGAGGTATTGATTCTTGGCAACCTCGTTTTGTTTGCCGTGTCCATATTGACTTTTTGGCTCACCTGGCGCAGCCTGAAATCTGACAATACACATGTCTTTGTCCGCGCCTTGTATACCGGGTTTATCGTAAAATTTTTTGCCATAGCGCTGGCAGCATTTATATACATTTTGCTGGCTGAAAAAAACCTGAATAAGCCAGCGCTTTTTTGTATGATGGGTTTGTATATTGTTTACTCGGCTATTGAAGTAAACACTCTTTTGCGGATATTGAAGCAAAAAAAGAATGCCTAAAAAAGAAGTCCCGATCGGCCAGTTACAGGATTATTTACCACCCGGTACCTACGAGGCTGTGCTTGACTATCTGCGACAACATAAAGTGCATTTGACAATTGCCCGCGAACGCAAAAGTATTTTGGGTGATTACAGGCACCGCACTCACCACGACAATCACCGGATCAGTGTGAATGGTAACCTGAATCCTTATTCTTTTCTTATCACTTTACTGCATGAATTAGCTCACCTGTTGACCTTTGAACAATTCGGCAATAGGGTGTTGGCGCACGGCCGTGAATGGAAAATTATTTATGCAGGAATGCTGGCACAATTTCTTCAGCATAAAATTTTTCCGCAGGATATTGAAGCAGAGTTAATCTTATCACTCAATAACCCTGCTGCCAGCACTTGTGCTGAAGATGGCTTATTGAGAGTGTTAAGAAAGTATGATTCGAAGCAAACCCATCATCGTTTGGTGGAAGAAATATCGATGGATGCATATTTCCGTACCAGCGACGGGAGGATCTTTAAAAAGCAGGAAAAACTCCGGAAGCGATTTCGGTGTATTGAGGTCAAGACGGGTAAAGTATATTTATTCAGTCCCGTTTATGAAGTGGAATGGTTGAATGCGGGGTAATATTTTTTTTCGGCATCGTGGTTTGATTAGCTTTGTTTCATCAAAAACCATTGATTATGAAAAAGATCTTATCAGTTCTTACATTTATTTTAGGCGTTATTATTGCCAATGCACAGACAGAAAAAGGTGACTGGATGGTTGGGGGCGGTTTTCAACTCAATACATCCAGTAATAATACCGTCATAGCGTTGACACCGAATGCCGGCGTATTTCTCATCAATAATTTGGCACTTGGCGGAAATCTTCGGTTTTCCTATGTTAAAGCAGACGACACGAAAATTACTGATTTTGGCATTGGCCCCTTTGTACGTTACTACTTTACGAATGCCAACGTGAGACCTATTCTACATAGCAGTTTCGATTTTCTAAGTTCAAAGACAAAAATTATAGGGCTTGGATCTTCAAGCAGCACAGGCATTAACTATTTCCTTGGAGGTGGGGCAGCTATTTTTATCAGCGACCAGGTTTCTATTGATGCTTTATTGGGTTATGATCATACAAAGTATGAAGATGTTGACGGCAGCGGCGGTTTTGCTATGACGGTGGGTTTCCAGGTTTACATTCTTAAACGCCAAATGGACAGGGTCAGGGGTAAGTAAAGTTCTATAAGTTTAAAAGGTTCAAAAGGTTTAAGGAGTTAAACAATTTCTTAAATCTTTTGAACTTATTCAACCTTTTAAACTTTTTAACATCCACAAACTGCAGCCGGTATGACCGCTATTGCCCATCGGTCCTTTTAAATATTCAAAACCAAATTTTTCGTACACCTTCAGCGCCTGTTTGAGTTCGGGCATCGATTCAAGATAAACTTTTTGATAGCCATACTCTTTGGCAAAAGCGAGGCTTTTCTCAATCAATTCACGTCCAAGGCCCATGCCCCGTGCTTCAGGCAACAGGTACATCTTTACCAGTTCGCAGGTATCGGCGGCAAGACCATCAGTAGGATAGATGCCACCGCCACCCACAATTTTTCCATCGAGCAGCGCTATAAAATAAGCTGCCCCTTTATGATCAAACAATTCATAAAGTGCATTGGTGGACTCGTCATAATACACCGTGCCGGGATGATTGGCGCCGAATTCAGCGAGGGTATCTTTTACAATTTTTGCAAGATGTGGGTTGTCTCCAGGCTCTATAGTGCGGATAACTATTTTGCTCATGCTTCAAAAATACAAACGGTGCCTGACAACCAGCAGACGAATTAAAATGTGCTTATTAACTATTCAAAAACATATATTGGGGCAAGGATGACACGGGTAGAATGGATAAACACGGATTTTTTTTCTGCCGCAGGTGGATAATCTGTACTTATCCATTTAGTCAAATAATATTTATCGCTTAAACATGAGGGGAGTTTATAATCATTAGGTTTAATCTCAGCCAAATCCGTTTAATCTGTGTCATCCGTGTTCCCCGTTTGCCTGATTTTTAATGCGTCTGACCTGGCCTGACAACCAATTGCCGCCAATATAAATGAAAGACAGAAGTTTTTACCATTGAATCATTTCCGGGGCAGAATTATTAACTTTATAAAGCTCCCGTCTGATTTTTTTAACCAAAACATCAAGGCTATGCTACAAGATATAGCTTCTGCCATCGGATCTTCAGAGAAGGTAAAAGTGCTAACCGCTTTACCTGGCAGTGCAGAAGGAAATTTTGCGTTTGACAGCAGTATCTCTTTTCTTCCCTTTGTCAATTACCTGAAAGACCATTTAGCGGGCATTGATGATACACGATCGAGATTTTATAATTACCTCATTGAAAGATTTGAGACAGAACCAGCCCTGCTGATGCCGATCGGAGATAACAGACTTTTGGATGAGCACAGTAATCTCCTCGAACTGTTGGGAACAGCACTTTTCCCCGTTGTTACCGATCCGGAAAAAAATATTTTTACACTGGGTGTCCCTTACCAGTTTTCCATTTTTAATGAGTCGGCTCCTTTCAAGAAATTATTTGTCGACAAAGAGGAACACTTCCTGTTGCCACAGGACAGTTTGTCGGAACAGATCCGGCAAATAAAATGTTCGCTTATTTACGAGCATGCCCTGCAAAAATTTTATGGGATAAAGCTGAATGCTAATACGGATCTCGTCTACCCAATTGCCGATCCGGCAACCGGTTTGAAGCGATATTACAAATTGCGATATGACAACCGGTTTATTGACCTGCATGCCAAGGGGGATCTGCCGCCAATAAAAGATTGTGCTGTTTGTTTAAATACATTCAGAATACTGGACCTGGAACACCAGATGAAAAAAATGCCGCTTGACCTGTTTAAAGCGGAAGGTTTTGGTGTTTGGGTCGCCGAAGACGTGACCGTGCAAGAGTCACTCGACGCTATCAAAAAATTATTACTGAGAGAAGAAACTTGCAGTCCTGGTATTATTCATGAGCTGAAAGAATGTATTCATGCGCTGACGGGCTTAAATGAAGTGGAAGTAGGGATAGCCCCTTTTGTCAAACTGAACAATGAATTTGTGCTGGATGAAACTTGTACACGTCATGGCCTGATGGGCAAAAACTGGAAGACGTCAAACGAGGAGGATATAAATGATTTTAAGAACAGCATTGCCTTTCTTTCTGAACGACCGGAACCGATGCCCATTCCTGTGGTGGATGAAAATCTAATGAACGTTGCGCCATTCTTCAGGGATCTTTTAAAACGGGGTATGAAGAGTTACCTGATTTATCCTGTTCAAAATAATGATGGCTTGCTGGGCTTACTGGAATTGGCATCCCCGGTGTCAAACCAGCTTACGTTGGATATAATGACGAAGCTGGAACCAGCAATGCCGCTTATTTCACTGGCATTGTTAAAAAACAGGGACTCTTTTACGGAAAGGATCGAAAAGTTGATTAAAGAAAAGTTCACCGCTTTGCAACCGTCAGTTGAATGGAAGTTTGCCGAAGTAGCCTGGAACTATATGAAAAGCCCGAATGGCAACGGCAGCGGCACCGCGAGCAATGTAATTTTTGAAAATGTGTATCCTTTATATGGGGCAATCGATATACGCAATTCATCACTGGAAAGAAGTATGGCCCTTCAGAAAGATGTGAAGGCTCACCTGGAGCTGATCGATGCTACGTTTGATAAACTGGATGCTGTTATGCACCTGCCATTGCTGGAAGGATTGAAATTTAAGAACTTCAATTATAAAGAAGCTATTGATAAAAGCATGCAGGCGGAAGATGAGATCAGGCTCAACGATTTTTTTACCAATGAGGTAAACCCCGTGTTGCTTCATCTTAACAAAAGCAACAGCAAAACCAATGAAGTGATCGGCGCATATTTTGCCAGTGTGAACGATACCAATGGCTACTTATATAAGCATCGTAACGAGTATGAAAAAACATTGGCAGCCATTAATGAGGCCGTGCTCAGTTATCTTCAGAAAGAAGAGGAAACCCTGCAGCAGTCTTACCCGCACTATTTTGAAAAATACCGGACCGATGGTGTTGAGTATAATATTTATATTGGTCAATCCATAGCTCCTAACAATCCTTTCGATCAGCTTTACTTAAAGAATATCCGTTTGTGGCAATTGAAATCGATGGCTGCCATTGCTAAGATCACCAACGAAATGCTGCCATCACTTCCTGTTCAGTTACAAACTACCCAGCTCTTGCTGATTCACAGTCAGCCAATCTCTATCAGCTTCCGCAGGGACGAAAGAAGATTTGATGTAGAAGGGTCATACAATATTCGCTACGAGATCATGAAAAAAAGATTGGATAAGGTGCATATAAAAGAGACGAGCGAAAGATTAACACAACCCGGCAAAATAGCTATGGTTTATTCCAATCAGAAAGAAGCGCAGGAATACCAGGAGTATATTCAATTTTTACAAAGTAAAAAGATACTAAGCCCGGGGTTGGAAATGCTGGAGCTGGAAGAATTGCAGGGGGTTAGCGGATTGAAGGCTTTGCGGGTTGATATTAACCTTGAGAACGCTACATAGATTTTTATCAAAGGTTGTCAAAATCAAGTTCAACATTGCCAAATACAGGATAACCGGTGCAGGTAAGTGCCCGGTTATTTTTTATATCCTCATCTGTCAGTACTTCATTGTATTGCATCCATACTTTGCCTTGTACACATATGGCAGCACAGGTGCCGCATCGCCCCGTTTCGCAGCTGTAGGGCAACTCAATGCCCGCCTGTTTTGCTGACTGTAAAATAGTTTGCGGGAACTCACTTCGGAATTCATACTCTTTTTTATCCAGTATTAGTTTTACTTTCCGCGGCGAGGTATCCGGCGGTAGCGTTGGCGACTTTAGTGTGGGGATGACAAATTCTTCCTTTCGCATATTGGCGGCCTTTATTCCGGCAGATAATAAAGTGATTGTGATCATCCGCATATAAGCAAAAGGGCCACATAAATAAAACAGGCATTTTTCGGTTGGCGCAGTTGTATGTTTTTTTAAAAGTTCACCCAATAACCAATTGCTGAGTCTTGCATGCCTATAGTTGGTTGCATTGCTAAAAAGCCAAACAATTTCAAGGCGGGACGGATACTGGTTTTTTATTTGTTGGATTTTGTCGTAAAATATAGTATCCTCTTTTGAGCGATTGCTATAGATAAGTACAACGCTTATTTTAGGATACAGGTGCAGAACTGTTTTCAACAGGCTGTATATGGGAGTGATGCCGCTACCCGCTGCCAATAAAAATAATTGCTCGTATAAATGAACATCATTGGGCAGGGTGAAAAAGCCACTGGCGCCTATTGTGGTTAATGTTTCACCTGTTTTAGCTGCATCAATCAATTTCCTGGAGAAAAGGCCATTGACTACTTTTTTGATCGTGATTTGCAATGACTCTGCCAAAGCCGGAGAAGAAGAGATGGAGTAATTTCTTCTTTGTTCGCCAAACGGCGTTTCAAAAATAAAAGTCAGGAATTGTCCCGGCTTATAAGGGATATTTTTCCCATCAACAGTTTCCAGTACAAAAGTTTTGGCATCATTTGTTTCCCGGATGATTTCTTTTATTCTTACTTTTTGTCGTTTGCTCATACTAAGTTGAGGGATGATGCAAAATAAGAGAAATAAAAAATCAACCAGCTTGAAAATATTTATTGCATTAGTCTAGCGTTATGATCACCGGCATGTGATCACTATACGGTGACCAATAGTCATAGTCGCCAATTTCAACCGATTTGATTTTTTCACTCAGGTCAGCAGATACAAAACAATAATCAAGATGATAAGGTTTATCCTGGTGCCGGTACAGGTAGTAGGTAGGATGTTGTTCGCTGCCCTGCACTTGCTGATGATGCAGGTGATAGCAGCTATAAATGCCTTTTTCTTCCAGGTGCTTTACTACATTGGAATGATTCCCTGCTCTTCTCTTTCTATCCCAGATCGTATTGCTGTTAAAGTCGCCAATGAGGATGGTTTGTTTATTGGTGATATATTTTTTGTAATGATGAATAGCTTTCCATATTTGCTCTACATACTGACCATCCGGATCGGTAGGATTGTTAGCCCAGATAGCATAAAGTAAGAATTTTGTGTTGCCACCCGTAACGGTAACGGGAATGATCATCCTGAGTTCGGGATTGTGTTTTTTATGAACCCTGAAACGAAAATCGCTATAAGAAAAAATGCCGAGGCCTTTGTTTAGATTATTACCAAACCACAACATGTCGGATGGTTGCCGGATGTCATCGCTAAATTTTAATTTGTCCGGGTGTTCACATTCTGGTACGATCACAATATCCGGGTGCAGGCTCAGCAGCAGCCCTGCCTTTTTGCGAAAAGCCATATTGCAATTCCACGTGATCAGCTTCATGCGCATAAATTTAATGGTAAATAAAAA
The DNA here is from genome assembly GCF_029360765.1 of Terrimonas pollutisoli. Classification (GTDB taxonomy): domain Bacteria; phylum Bacteroidota; class Bacteroidia; order Chitinophagales; family Chitinophagaceae; genus Terrimonas_B; species Terrimonas_B pollutisoli. The sequence continues at coordinate 6,984 of NZ_JARKNA010000039.1, forward strand.
AGTTCCGGAAAATAGTTTAACAAAAATTTGCCTGGCACAGGGTAAGCTGTACTGAAATCACTTTTACTTTTAAAGATGTATTTATACCGCTTCCTTTTTCTTTTGGTGATGATGAGTCTTTACCAGCTGGTCAGTGCTCAGCAAACACTAAAAGGAAAAGTGTACGAAGCCTTTACCGATTCTATCCTTTCTGCAGTTAATATTTTTAATACGCATACAAAAAATTCTGTGAGATCAGCAGCGGATGGAAGTTATAGCATAGCTGCCGCAGAAGGCGATATCGTTATTTTTTCGGCAGGCGGTTTTAGAACGGATACCATTGTAGTAAGTTTTAGTTTATTGCTGACACCATTTGATCTGAATTTGCACAGGCAGGTCGTGTCATTAAAAGAAGTAAGAGTTACGGGGAGTTACCAGGCAGACTCATTGGCAAGGCGAAATTATTATAGCCATATTTATGCAAAGCAGGCTGGTATTACGGGTCGTAACCGGCCGGCTAATGGAGTAGGAGTTACTCTCAGCCCGGTTAGTTTTTTCTCCAAAGAATCAAAACAAAAAAGAGGTTTGCGTAGCCGTCTTGAAAAGGAGGAAAAGGGAAATTATGTTGATCATTCGTTTCCTTTGCCATGGGTAAAAAACGTAACGGGTTTAGATGGCGACTCGTTATCATTATTTATGTATCGCTATCGGCCATCGTATAAATTTTGTCGGAAGACAGACAGGCAGGGCATGTTGATTTACATTAACGATAAAGTGAAGGAGTTTAGAGATCCGAAAAGTTCACGATAGCGATACAAGTGATTAATTGCCGGGTAAAGCAAATGCTACAAATTGATCTCCTGATTTGCTACCGATCTTACCACCGCCACAAGCAATCACTATATACTGTTTGCCATTTAGTAAATAAGTAGCAGGAGTGGCATAGCCAGCCGCCGGTAAATGATGTTCCCATAGCTGCTTGCCCGTTTTTTTATCAAAAGCCCTGATCTTTTCATCTTTGGTACTGGCGATAAAAATCAATCCACCTTTTGTTACAAGCGGACCGCCATAGTTTTCTGTTCCGGTAACAGGCATTCCTTTTTTTGTTAGTTCTTCATATTCACCCAGCGGCACTTTCCATAGTAACTTGCCGGTATTCAAATCGACAGCATTTAATGTACCCCAGGGTGGTTTAATGCCGGGATAGCCATCTGCGTCAAGAAAGCGATTGTAACCTGTCATCGTATACGGTACTTCGTCCAAAATGGTTTTGGTAAGCGATTGTTTTTTCGACTCCGGCTCTTTGGCTTGTGCACCACTGCTTGCTGGTTCTTTGTCAGGCTTGTTCAACAGGAAAGCCGCCAATGCTGCTTTTTCATCCGCGGTCACCTGTTTGAATGCCGGCATCATATTTCTGCCGTTCTCAATGATATTGGACAAGGTTTTGTCCGTGTACTTTTTTTCAAGATTGACTAAAGAAGGAAACGAAGTGCCGTTGCCTTTTAATTCCGGTCCATGACAACTGATGCAATATTTGCCGTACATCGATTGTCCGATTGTTTTCAACGAATTTGATCCGGTGTTTTTACCGGGCATATCAATCATCTTTAGCAGCCAGGGCAATTCGGTTGAATTCACATACAGAATACCTGACTCCTGATCTACGGCCGCTCCGCCCCATTCACCACCACCATCAAAACCGGGAAATATCCAAACCCCGTCTTTGTTTGGTGGAACAAACATTCTCCCGTCTTTTACTGTATTGAATATTTCCATCATGGCGGCATGCACTGCAGGTGTACGATCAGACACATCGGCTGCAGTAAATGTTTGTCTTGAAAATGGTTCCGGAAGTGTGGGGATAGGTTGTGTTGGCCAGGGTTCTTCACCCGGTAATGCCGAAACAGGCACCGGTCTTTCTTCTATCGGGAAGATGGGCTCGCCCGTCTCACGGTCAAACATAAAAATATAGCCATGTTTGGTGATCTGTGCCACGGCGTCAATTGATTTGCCATCTTTTTTTATGGTGATTAAATTTGGATTGGCCGGCAAGTCACGATCCCAGAGATCATGATGGATGACCTGGTAATGCCAGATATATTTTCCGGTAGCTGCATCAAGAGCAATAAGCGAATTGCCAAATAGATTTTGTCCTTTGCGTATGCCGCCATAAAAATCACTACCCACAGAACCGGTGGGAATATAAACGATACCTCTTTTTTCATCCAATGACATGCCTGCCCAGTTATTAGCACCGCCCAATTTTTTCCATGCATCTTTATCGGGCCATGTTTCATAACCTTTTTCGCCGGGACGTGGAATGGTATGAAAGGTCCAGATTAATTTGCCAGTCATTACATCGAAGGCTCTTATGTCGCCGGGTGCAGCATCAGCGGATTCTGCCACCCGCCCGCCCATGATCAAAGTGTTTTTAAAAATGACACCAGGTGTTGTAGAAGCGATAAATGGATTATAAGTGCCGGGTTCCCTGTCAATATGTTCGTTGAGATCAATAAAACCACCTTTACCAAAACTGGTAATTGGTTTTCCATCTATAGCGTTGATGGCAAAAGTTTTTGAACCGGCAGAATAGAGAATACGTTTGTCGGTAGCGCTTTCATTTTGCCAATACATAACACCACGGCTGACTTTAAAATAAGCATAAGGGTCATTTTTCGCCGAGGTATCAAGTGATGATGGAAAGAATTGCCATTTCAATTGCCCGGTAGCAGCGTCCACCGCAAATAAAGTTAGTCTCGGTGAAGTGCCATATAACACAGCATCAACCATGATGGGGTTACACTGATTTTGGGAATGGTTGCCGGTGTCTTTATCATTGGAAGAAAAGGTCCACGCAACAGCCAGTGAATCCACGTTGGCGGTATTGACCTGGTCGTTTGATGAATAGCGGTTACCTTCTTTTGTGCCGGCATAAGTTCGCCAGCCGGAATAATCAGCTTCGCCGGATTTTGTTTTACAGGCAATGAAAAAAAGGAGAAACAGGAGACCCGCAATCGTATTTCTTATCATGTCAGCGATTTCAGGGAAGTTAGGAACATTCTATAGCAACACAAACCTGATCAATTAATTTAATAGATGTATTTAACTAAAACCCCAGGGTTGGTATTGTATTGCCCCGTCTTTAAGTGGCTGTTGCACGACTCAAAACTAATGCACATTATGTTGATATGGCATAATTGGAAAAGTAATTGCTGTGTAAGAGCTATGCAAGGCCAAAAAAAATATCAAGAACAACTGTTCACTTCAT
>NZ_JARKNA010000004.1 GCF_029360765.1 Terrimonas pollutisoli
GCTTTATGGAAATCTATATTACGCTATAGAATAAATAACACATGGATGCTAAAGTTCAATATTGCAAGCACTTGTTCAAAGTATAATTTCATAACAATCTAAAATTACAGTCGCGCAACAGCCACTTAAAGATGGGGCAATACAATTAAAGAATTTACCGGCTTTAGCCAAACAATTTTTAAATGAACATCCCGGGACCTTGTAAAAGATTTACCAGTTTTTTTATAAATGGGTTAAAACCTTGACATAAATGTTTCAATCTCCCATTCTCTTTTTGTTTCACTCATGGTGGCGCATAATATTTTTTCGCCATCTGTGCGGACATTGACAAGTCCATACACAATACCACTTACAAACATGCTTTGCCAGAAATCCCTTGTTCGCACCTGTCCGCTGGAAGTAAATTGCAGTTTAGCTTTTTTGTTTGAAGAATTATAAGTTTTGTCCACACCGTTTTCGTCAAGGATTAGTTTTTCCGGTTGTGTTATTTTATAACTCCTGGCGATTTCGGTTGAGTAGATCAGCGGTGTTACTACCCGGTCATCTTTAATGAATTTATGACCTGTCAACGCACTGGCGGCAACAATCTTTGGCCGGGGGTGATTGTGCCCTTCATTGTCGCCGGAAGAGATAACGGTTGCTGACGCAGATAGTGCAGATAAAAATTCAAATGAACAATCATCACTTCCATGATGGCAGGCTTTTGCCAGATCACAGGACAGTTCGCTTAAATTTTGCTGGTAAAAATTCAGGATATGTTTTTGACTTTGTGAATTGAGATCGCCGGTGAGCAATACCCTTGTTTTTCCATAATCCACTCTTAATAGCAAACTATGACCGTTGGTATTGATAGCATCGCCATTAGTGAATTTTTTTAAAGCCGGTTTACCATCCAGTGTCTCTTCGATCGGCGCCAGCACTTTGATGCTGGGTTTATTCGGCTTTGGTTCAAAGCCTGGTACATAACCATTGCTGTTTCGTTTATTACTCAATCGTTCGCAGGCGCCTGCTGTATTTACGATCAGTGAAATAAAATCTTTCCATTGTCCCTGTAGATTGTATCCGGTACTGTTGGCGGCACTCCCACCTGGTAAGTATTTTTTCAACGCTGTTTTATTATCCAGCAGCGGTGTCCAGTAGCCATCTTTATTTTGACCGAGGTTGCGTTTGCCATCTTTTTCAAACCAGTTGACGCCGGCATAGTAAAAATTTTTTACTTCCACCTTTGTCAACTTTAATTCATTCACTTCGTTCGGATTGATAATATCCCATAAGCCACCATAATGATCCTCGTCGTTATGGGAACTCATCATTACATCAAGGCTGATCTTTGTTTTGCCGTAATCCCGGTCAAATTTCCAGTCGACAAAATCGGCGGCATTTCGTTTGGTAATTTGTTTTTTGCGGATGTAACCGCCATCAATTAAAATATGCTTACGATCAGGTGTCACGATCAATACACCATCACCCTGGCCTACATCAATAAAATAATATTCCAGCAAGGCCTTATCGCTGAGATGATCCACGTTTACATAACCATTGATGCCACGGGCCTTTACTTTTACCCTGCCGCTGGCAGGTAATGTTTCCTGTAGTTGAACAGAGTCACCCCACAGAAGGGAGATGCTTTTTGTATTGGTAGTTTTGTTGGTAAATAAAGGAATCGTGTCCTGCGACACATAGCGTGTGGTAGTGGCCATGGTTAAAAGGTTTAATGATTAAGGTATCATCAAGTTCCTTTAAATTTTGAAAAAGGCCAAAAGAAAGTTTAAGTTGTTTAATTATCTCTATCTGTCAGGAAGAATTTTTATTATTAATCACTGCCTTTGTAAAAAGAAAAAGCTACACCTATCTCGGGTGCCCAACCGGGCGCCTTGGAGCTAAGCCCGAATGCATTATTTATTTTGAAATACATTTTTCTGCTGACATGCAATTGCAGTTCTGTGATCAACTCCACTTCATCTTCATTGCCTTCAATGACGGTCACCTGCAATACAAGCCTGTATCAGTTGCGTTGGCTGGTCCATACCGGTTACAATATTGGTATAGTAGTATAAGCCGGGCAAAAAGGTTGGGTCAGTATCTAAAAAGAGCTGACCTGCTGCAAAGTTGGTGAGAATTTATGGTATGCTATGTTTTTTAAAAAGACCCGTTTTTTTGAAGCCGGACCGGCGGGGAGGATTATTGCCAAAGGCAATAAAATAAAGCTGCGAAACTTTTAGTTTCGCAGCTTTATTTTTCCTCAGGAACATCATCGATGTTGTAATAAATCTTCAAACCTCTTTCTTTTGCTTTTCTTACGTCTTCGTCGGCTCCTTTGGAGGTGCCTTCCAGGCGAAGAACCGCATCGCATTTGTCAAGCAGGCGATGGGCAACAGGATATTGAATTTCTTCCCAGGCGGCATCACCGGGTTTGGCAGAACCCGCCAGGTGGATCAATGGCAAAGCCACCCATTCACCGATCATGGGCACATGTCCTTTACGAAAGAGTGGGAGGGCTACCGATTCCAGCCGGTCAAGATTTTGTTGCATCAGTTTGGGATCATCGTTTGTTCCGCTACGGTAAGGTCCTGCAATGAGAATAAGCATGGTTGATTTTTTTACAAAACAAGCAAGAAAGTGGCAAGGGAAAATTAAGATAGATTAAGAAATGGATTTGCCGCTTTTCTTTTTGCGGATAGCACTTAAGAATTCCGGCGTTATGCCCAGGTAGGAAGCAATTTGTTTCTGCGTGACCTGTTGTGCGATCTGCGGATACTTATTTAAAAAACGATCATATCGTTCCTCGGCGGTTAGCGTTAAGTTTTCGATAATACGCAGTTGTTCTCTCGTATAGGCGTTTTGCATCAGGATGCGGAAGAAGCGTTCAAATTTGGGAATGCTGTCAAACAACTTGTCAAAATTTTCCCTGCTTATCTGCAGGATGCAACTATCGTCAATCGCTTCGATATACATCATGGCGGGCTTATTGTTCAGGAAGCAATACATGTCTGTCAGCCACCAATCGGCTACGGCAAACATGATCGTCGATTCTTTGCCTTCTTTGTCGAGGCAATAAGAACGCAGGGCGCCTGAGGTTACATAGCTTAGGTGTTTGCAGGCTTGTCCTTCGGCTAGCAATAAAGTTTTTTTGGGAACTTCTTTGTAAGTCAGGAGAGACGTAAATAAAGCCGTTTCCTTTTCATCAAGGCTAATGTGTTTGGAAACGTTTTTTAGAGTCAGGTCAGGCCGCATTCAAAAATTATTAAACTGATAAATGAAGGTAAAATGTAGGGCGCAAATAAGAACAAGATCTTAGCTAATTTTTGAATATCAGAGTTGGTGTCCGAATTCGTTTTGTTGGTGATGGCTATACACAATAAGCACCGCACAACACCAACAAAGGCGTCTTACAGTTTTAGAAGACCTGCAAGGGCGAAAAAGTGTTGAGTGCCACATGTAACATTTTATGGCTTTATATAGGAACCATTTGTTGTAAGGAGTATTTACTTACTATATTTTGTCACAACGAATCTAAAACCTAACCAAATTTCAGGTTTTGTATAACCAATCTGTGCATTACTATACGAGTCTTTTGCGGTGTGAATATATGACCCGCCCATTGAGATGTTTTTTTCTGAAGTGATTTCCGCAGCATTTCCTTGTAAATTAAAAATTCCATAATTGTCAGCTGGGAATCTGTCACATCGTACAAGTTTGTTAGTGTTTAATTCAATGCCAATTACTGAGTTATTGTCACATTTGGTTTGATTGTAGTTGAAATTGAAGTTGCAATTACTTGTGCAATTCGAAACACAGATGCTGTCTTTGTTTTTTATTAAATTTTTGTATGTTTCAATTGTCGGTAAGGCTATATTAACTTTACAAACTGGATGTTTTTGTGTAATTGAATTAAATTTATTCTCTAGCCATTTACAATATTGTTGAGCTTGGTCATACGAAATTGCAGTTATCGGCATAAACATTACAGACTTTAGCTTCTCGTTTTCTTCTTTGTTGCCTTGTTTTTTCATCTTAAGAAAAAAACCAATTGGGCCTGGAGCTTGTTTGCCGAGTTTAAAGTATTTAAAATTGCTTTGCTTGGAAATGTCGTCCAAAAGAAATTTATAAGGAAGCAGCCCTAAAAGAGTTGAATCTGGATAAAGGGCTGGGTTATTATCGTTACTTACAATAAATTCTAAGTACTCTCTAACAGTTAATTCTGTTGCACGAATAAAATACGAATTGTCAACCTTTACAGTTCCTGGTACTTGGGCACACTGAATTCGTCTAGAACAACTACTAATTATTATGATCGGTGTAAATATGATTATTAAAAATCGGAGTCTTGTCATAATATGGGTTACAACACTTGTATTTGAGCAAGTCTTTGCTCCAAATCTAATTCAATTCCAAATCCAAACAGAACAAAAAATCCCGCCCACTTTCATGGACGGGATTCGTATTTCAAACTTCTTACTTCGTACTTACGCTACTGCTTTCTTCACCAAATCAGCTGCTTCACTCAATAAGATCGCTGATTGAACTTTCAACCCGCTTTCATCAATCAGCTTTTTAGCTTCTTCAGCGTTAGTTCCCTGCAGGCGAACAATGATCGGGATAGTGATATTGCCAAGATTTTTATAAGCATCAATCACACCCTGTGCTACCCGGTCACAACGAACGATACCACCAAAAATGTTGATCAAAATAGCTTTTACCGCAGGGTCTTTTAAAATGATCTTGAAACCGGCTTCTACGGTTTGTGCATTGGCGGTACCACCTACGTCCAAAAAGTTAGCAGGCTCACCACCGCTTAGTTTGATCATATCCATAGTAGCCATGGCCAAACCAGCGCCATTTACCATGCAACCCACGTTGCCATCCAGTTTTACAAAGTTCAGATTGTATTTGCCCGCTTCTACTTCCGTAGGATCTTCTTCTGTAGTATCCCGTAAAGAAGCCAGGTCAGCATGACGCATCAACGCATTATCGTCCAAATTCATTTTGCAGTCAACGGCTACGATTTTATTATCAGCGGCTTTAAACAGCGGGTTTATTTCGAGCATGCTGCAATCCAAACCTACATAGGCGTTGTATAAGTTGGTAACAAACTTTACGCAACTCTTAAATGCATCGCCAGTCAGCCCAAGATTGAAGGCAATTTTTCTTGCCTGGAAACCTTGCAGGCCACCGGAAGGATGTACCCATTCTTTAAATATTTTTTCCGGTGTATCATGTGCCACATCTTCGATGTTCATACCACCTTCCGTGCTATACATGATCACATTCTGCCCGTTGCTGCGGTCCAGCAGGATGGATAGATAAAATTCTTTCCTGTCACTGGGCCCATCGTAGTACATATCCTGTGCCACCAGCACTTTATTTACCACTTTTCCGGCCGGTCCGGTCTGAATAGTCACCAGGGTGCCACCCAGTATTTTTTTAGCAATATCGGCTACATCTTCCAGGTTCTTTCCCACTTTTACTCCATTGATACCGGTTTCCTTTACTGTGCCCTTACCGCGGCCACCCGCATGTATTTGTGCTTTTACTACGGCAAAGCTGCTGCCGTATTGTGTCTTGATCTGGCGATAGGCTTCTTCTGCTTCGTGTACGGAGGTACAGGCATATCCTTCCTGTACGGTAACATTATATTTTTTCAGTAATTCTTTCGCTTGGTATTCGTGGAGATTCATGGTCTAAAAAAATTTGCTGCGAAGATAGGGAAAGATGAAGTCGGAAGTTGGAAGTATGAGCCCGGAATTTCCGGTAGTTGACGTTTTCTTTCGGACCTCCGGCTCCCAACCTCTGACTCGCATATTTTCATTACGTTTGCTGCCTGCCTGATGGTTGGCAGGGCTTAATTACCAAAACATGGCTTCAGATATTTTAGGACAGTTGGATGAAACAGTACAATTCTTACAAAAACAATATGCAACCAAACCTGCGGTAGGTATTGTGTTAGGTAGCGGCCTCGGCAATTTTGTTGAAGAGATAGAGGTAGAAAAGGAAGTGGCCTATGCTGATATTCCCCATTTTCCCGTTTCAACAGTAGAAGGGCATAAGGGCAAACTGGTGTTTGGAAAAATCCACGGTAAAGCTGTTGTGGCGATGGCAGGCCGGTTTCATTTTTACGAAGGTTATGCAGCACAACAGGTGACTTATCCCATCCGGGTGATGAAGATGCTGGGAGTGGAAACATTATTACTATCTAATGCGGCAGGTGGGGTGAATCCAAGCTTTAAGGTGGGTGATATTATGATCATCAAAGATCATGTTAGTTTTTTTACGCCCAATCCGTTAATTGGGAAAAATATCACAGAACTGGGACCACGTTTTCCCGACATGAGCGAACCATATAAAAAGTCGCTGATCAAGAAAGCAAAGGACATTGCCATTCAAAATAATTTTGATATTAAAGAAGGGGTGTATGTAGCTGTAACGGGTCCAACGTTTGAAACCCGGGCCGAATACCAGCTTATCAAAGTAATTGGTGGCGATGTGGTGGGCATGAGTACGGTACAGGAAAATATCGTAGCCAATCATATGGGTATGCAGGTGTTTGCCATTAGTATTGTGACAGACCTGGGTATTCGTGAAGAAGAAAATATTATTACCCATGAAGAAGTGCTGCAGGCAGCAAAAGAGGCGGAACCAAAGCTGGCATTACTATTTAAAGAACTGATAGCAATCATTTGATCCGGGAAAATTGGCCCGCGGGTGGTAATTGAAAGGACGGAATATTTTTGAATGGCTCCCTTTAACATTTTAATAGAAGAACTCTACATTTGCCGCCTTAATTTGCATGCGGATCATTCCAGGCTTCAGAATCTTTGATTGAATGGGCCGGTAAACTTTAAACCTATAAAAACTGGTTAAGAAAATTACATACCTGTTAGTAACCCTGCTTCTTCTTTCAGCTGTAGATGCTTTTTCTCAACGCAATTTGATAAGACAGGGTAGCAGCCGTCTCGGTCAGTTGGGTGGCAAGTTTTCAGGAGGCGCCAGCACAGATAGCTTGAAACGGCGGGATAAGAATGAAGATTCCATTACCATTCGTTTTCGTTATCTCGACTCTACCCGCAACTATACACTTGATTCGTCGATAGTGGATTTCTCAAATCGCTTTCCGATTCCGGCTACCAATATTTTTTTGGGAAATAACGGAACGGCTTCCCGGTCTATCCTGTTTTCACCGAAGATGCAACCAGGCTGGGATCCCGGATTTCATGCTTTTGATGTCTATAAATGGACACTGGAGAAAGCCAGGTTTTTTAATACCACCCGGCCTTATTCGGAACTGAATTATATGCTGGCCAGCCGGTCGGAACAGGTGATCGAGTTGATGCATACGCAAAATGTGAAGCCCAATTTCAATTTTGCCTTTCAATACCGGTTGATCAATGCACCAGGAGCTTTTAAAAATCAAAAAACCAATCATAATAATTACCTGCTAACCTCGAGATTCGAAACAGTGAACAAGCGTTACAATGCCTATCTTATTTTGTTGGGCAACAAATTGCAGGCCGGCGAAAATGGCGGCATACAGGATACACTTATAGATGATGTCATTTATAAGGATCGTTTTAATATTCCAACGAAGATTGGCGGCGATAATTCATACACAACCAATTTTTTCAGTACCGATGTCGGCACCGGTAATCGCTATAGCGAGTTTAGTGTTTTGTTGAGACAGCAATATGATTTTGGACAAAAAGATTCTTTGGTAACCGATTCAACAGTTGTTCCACTATTTTATCCCCGGCTGCGCTTTGAGCACACCATCCAGTACAGCCAGCGTAAATATGATTTCAGTAATTATGGAGTAGACTCTGCTTACTATAAAGATAATTATGATACTACATTAAGTGCGGCGGTTGATACGTTCCAGTTACGGGACCAATGGAAAGAAATGATCAATGATTTTTCTATCTATCAATTCCCCGATGCGAAGAACCTGCACCAGTTTTTTAAAGTGGGTGCAGCGGTGCAAAATCTTTCCATTAGAAATTCGAATACCGGCTATGTAAGTGAAAATTCTTTCAATGTTTTTGGTCATGCTGAATACCGTAATCGTACACGCAACCAGAAATGGGATATGCAGGCGAATGGCAAATTATATTTCACCGGCGAGTATGCAGGCGACTATCATGCTTATGCAAGCCTTCAACGTTTTGTTGGTAAGCGAATGGGCTATGCGCAATTAGCTTTTGAAAATGTAAACCGTACTCCTTCGTTTATTTTTGATACCCGCAGCAATTTTTATTTAGCCGATACTGCCAGTTTCAATAAAGAAAATACAACACACTTATTCGCTTCATTATTACAACCAGCTCTCAGGTTGAAGTTAACGGGTCACTACTACCTTATTACAAACTATACTTACCTGTCGAACTATTACCAGTTGCGGCAGGAGAGCACCTTGTTCAACTTTTTCCAGATCGCCGTGCAAAAATCAATACGCCTGGGAAGACGCTGGTGGTGGCATGCTGATGTTTATTTTCAGCGAAAGATCGGGAATGCACCGGTCAATACACCGTTGATCTTTACCCGTAACCGTATCGGTTATGAGGGAAACCTCGGATTCAAAAACCTGGACATCGCTTTTGGTTCAGAGATTCGCTATCACACGCCCTACAAAGCGGATGGTTATTCGCCGGTGTTGAGACAATTTTATTACCAGGACAGCACCCGTATCGAAAACGCTATGCCGGATATAGCCGGCTATGTACATTTCCGTATTAAATCATTTAAACTTTATTTCAGGGCTGAAAACCTGAATACAGCCCAGCTTGTTAATCGAGAATTTGGCTTTACCAACAATAATTTAGCCGCCCCCGGCTATTATTATCCCGGTTTATTGTTGCGCCTGGGCGTTTACTGGAGTTTTGTTAACTGATCCCCAAAAAAGATAAAGTGTAAAGGGTGGATTTTAATTATCCATAATTGCGTTTATCTTTGTAGCGTTCATGAAAAAGCTACTGGTATCCATAGTATTATTGAGCTATCTCGCCTTAAGTACAGGCGTGATGGTCAATTTTCACTATTGCATGAACCGGCTGGCGTCCACTGAATTTTTTGCTGCTGAAACAAAAGAATGTCCCAAATGCGGCATGCATATCGAAACATCGCATGGTTGCTGCCGGGATGAAGTAAAAATCGTGAAGATCGATGACGATCAGAGAGTAAATACTGTAGTCAGTTTTGATTTTCCATCTTTTGCGGCCCTTATTCAAAAGCCATCTGAATTTATTGTCACTTCTTTCTATAATACCGGTGATGAAAGACATCATCCAAATCATTCCCCTCCTTTACTATCCGAGCAGGATACATACCTGCAAAACGGAGTTTTCAGAATTTGAGATATAATAGGTCAACAGTCAGTTAGGTACTTAGTCATTAATTGGCTATGCCTAAAGACTATGACAGTAAATTATTGACCGGCAGCTAATGCTGGCACTGAAGGTTATGTACTTTAAATAGTGCGATATTTTATATATTATTATACTCTCAAAAAGTTAAAAGATGAAAACGCTTAAAATATTTTCTTTCGTAGCTGTATTATTGGTTTCAACTGCTTCATTTGCCCAATCAAAAACGGAAACCATTCCTGTATCTGGCAATTGCGGCATGTGTAAGTCAAAGATCGAAAAGGCCGCAAAAACAGCCGGCGCCGCTGATGCCAAATGGGATGTGGATGCCAAAACACTTACAGTAAAATACAACAGCTCAACTACGAGTGCTGCAAAAATTCAGACAGCAGTAGCCGCCGTGGGTTATGATACAAGAGATGTAAAAGCTACCAATGAAGCTTATACTAAGCTGCATGGCTGCTGCCAATATGATCGTTCAGCGGCAAGTGGCGATGATGCAAAAATGACCGCCCGGAAGACTGGGTCGGACGGGGATTGCTGCAAGGATGGTAAATGCAGTAAAGAAGGCCACGATGGTAAAGATTGCTGCAAAAAAACGGATGGCCAAATGGACTGTTGCAACGATGGCAAATGCACAAAGCCCGGCCATGACGGTAAAGAATGCTGCAAGGCTTCACACGATCATTAAGATATAGCTTAATCGAAATGAAAAGTATTCTTTACCATGTCTATTCAGTAGGGAATACTTTTCTTTTGGTGATACAATTAATATTTCAGGACAACAAAATTTTTCCGGGTAAAATGAGTGATGATGCGGTGGTTAAATGCCTCCGTCATTTTTAGATTACTAGTACCCGGTAACAAAAAAAATAACCAGATGAAAAAGATAATGATGTTAGTGATGATTTCGCTGGCGGTGTTTTCATCTCAGGCTCAATTCACAAAGGCGAACCTGCAAGCTACGGGCCTGACCTGTGCCATGTGTAGCAATGCTATCAACAAAGCATTGATGGAAGTACCCTTTGTTGAATCAGTGAAGTCGGACATTAAGAACTCTGCTTTCAACATTGTGTTTAAGCAAGGACAGGAAGTAAAAATAGATGAACTGCGGGAAGCGGTAGAAGACGCGGGTTTTTCCATCGGTAGCCTTAAAATGACAGGGAATTTCAATGATGTGAAAATTGAAAATGATAAACATGTAGCAATCGGCAAAGATGTTTTTCATTTCCTGAATGTCAGTGACCAGTTGTTGACCGGTGAAAAAACAATCACGATAGTGGACAAGAATTTCCTGACAAATAAACAATTCAAAAAAATCAGTGGTGCTACTAAGATGAGTTGCCTGCAAACTGGTAAGGCAGCGGCTTGTTGTGTAAAGGAAGGAGTGCCTGCTGAAGCAAGAATATACCATGCAACTATTTGATTGTTGAGATGAAGATTAATATTGTCCAATTATGAAAACCCGGTAAAACATTTTTTAATAATGAAAAAAATCATTCCGATAATAATTTTCCTGTCCCTGGCCTTTCATGCATCAGCACAGGAAGTGGCGAACATCGGCGATCCCAGGCTGCAAATAAAATTGCCCGATATAAAAGGTGATTCGGTTACACTGGCATCGTTAAAGGGAAAAGTTTTGCTGCTCGACTTTTGGGCCAGTTGGTGTATGCCTTGCCGTGCAGCCAATAAAAAGCTGGTAAAGTTGTATGACAAGTATAAGACAAAAGGTTTTGAAATATTCAGCGTTTCCCTGGATGAAGATAAAGACGATTGGAAAAAAGCCATTGCCCGGGATAAGATCAGCTGGGTGCAGGTAAATGATCCCCGCGGAAGCTGGAATGCCAAAACCGCTGCCGATTGGAATATATCCGTGTTGCCTACTACTTTTTTAATCAATAAAAAAGGGGACGTGGTAGCTATTGATCCGGAAGGAAAGGAGTTGGAAAAAGGAATCCGGGAGCTATTAGAGGAGTGATGCTTACATGATCATGAAAACACAAAAGCAAAAGACAACCGCTGTACTGTTTCTATTTTTTCTTTCTTCAGTTGTTAGGGCGCAGGAGTTGTACGTTTACACGGAGCCGGCCTCCAATATGCCCGCCCATTCGTTAAGTGCAAAGATCACTGCCAACTATGTGGGAAAAAAACCTGAAACGGGCGACCGGTTTATGCAACGTTATATTCCCGAGTTGATGTTTGGGATCAATAAAAACTGGATGCTGCATGTAGGTGGAACCTTTGCCGATATGCATACCCGGAATTTCAGATGGGAGTCTGTTTACCTGTATGCGAAGTATCGTTTTTTGTCAAAGGATGAGCTGCACTCGCATTTCAGAATGGCAGTGTTTGCTGATGCAGGCTATACAAGAAGTCCTTTCCATTATGATGAAGTGACACTGCAGGGAGATAAGACCGGGGTACAGTTGGGTGTGATTGCTACACAACTTTGGAATAAGTTAGCCTTATCGGGAACAATGAGCCATACGCAGGTGCTGGATGATTCGAGAAATGATAAAGCTGTTTACATTCCATCCCGCATTTACCAGGTAATGAACTACTCCTTGTCGGGGGGCTATTTATTATTGCCTTTTCAGTACACCGATTACCGGCAAACTAACCTGAATTTGTATACCGAGATTCTGGCGCAACAATCCCTGGACAGGAAAGCTTACTTTGTTGATATGGCGCCAGCCATTCAGCTCATCTTTAACAGTAATGCCAAGTTGAACATCGGTTACCGTTTCCAGTTAAAAGGTGATATGCAGCGTATGACAAACGATAGCTGGCTCGTTAGTTTTGAGCGGACCTTTCTGAATGCATTACGGAAGAAAAAAAACAATGGAAGTATACATTAAAAATATGGTTTGTGATCGCTGTATCAAATCAGTGACAACAATTTTCCAACAGGCAGGCGTGGTTCCCGAATTGGTTCACTTAGGCGTGGTAGAGTTGAAAGAAGAGTTAAACGAGGAACAAATCCAAAAGATAAAAGCAGCTCTTGAAACAGAAGGGTTTGCCTGGATAGATGACCAGAAACAAAAATTGGTCGATGATATTAAACGAATCATCATCGAACTGGTACACTATGGTGAACTGGATGAAATGAACAAGAATCTTTCTGATTATTTGTCTTCGAAGCTGCATAAAGATTATCATTACCTCAGCACTCTTTTTTCATCCATTGAGAATACAACAGTCGAACAATATTTTATTCTGCAAAAAATAGAAAAAATCAAAGAATGGCTGGCTTATAATGAATTTACCCTAAGCGAAATGGCCTTTAAGCTTGGCTATAGCAGTGTGGCACATTTATCGGCCCAGTTTAAAAAAGTAACGGGCTTCACCGTGTCTCAGTTCAGGCAGTTAAAAGAACATCGCCGTAAACCTCTCGATAAGGTTTGAGCCTTTAGAAATTATGTAACAGATCCTCAGGATTGTGTAACAACGCCAGGCAATCTCTGCGTGAAATTCGTACTATCAAATTAAAACAATAGTATGACACACGAATACAAGATCACCGGGATGACCTGCGGCAGTTGTGTAGCAAGGGTCAAAAGCGAATTATTAAAGCTTGGAGATATTTTATCAGCAGATGTACAATTACAATCGCCACAAGCTACTATTACCATGAGTAAGCATGTTTCAACGGATACATTACAACAGGCGGTGAACAAAGCCGGGAATTATATCATTGCCGAAGATGGTAACGGCGTATCGACAGCTATGCACTCATCGGCAACGGAAGTTGAGGAGGAAAAATCTTACCTGCCTATTTTCCTGATCTTTGGCTATATCGCCGGGATTACGTTATTGATCCAATATGCACAGGGATCATTTAACCGGATGCAGTGGATGAGCCATTTTATGGCGGGCTTCTTTTTGGTGTTTTCCTTTTTCAAGTTAATGAATCTGAAAGGCTTCGCAGAGGGTTATCAAACCTACGATATAGTGGCAAAAAAGATACAGTTGTGGGGATTTATTTATCCTTTTGTTGAATTGTTTCTCGGCATTTCCTTTCTTACCGGTTTTAATCCAATAGGTACAAATATTGCAACATTGATTGTAATGGGAGTAAGCAGCATTGGCGTAATTCAAAGTTTGTTGAAAAAAACAGCTTTTCAGTGTGCTTGTCTTGGTACTGTTATTAAACTACCGCTTAGCAAAGTGACTCTGTTTGAAGACTTGTTAATGGTGGTAATGAGTGCGATAATGATTATTTCAATGACATGAAACTAATAAGATGGCTACTCAGCTTTATTAAATCATTATTTATAAAGAAAAATTGCTGCAAATGAAACAAATGATGATTCAACTGAGTGTAAGAAAGAAAGTCGGCAATTAAATAATTAAAAAATATAGGGATGAAAACTTTTTTTATTATAATGACAATGTTGTTTTTTTCAATCCGGCAAAGTTCGGCTCAGCACGAACATCACCAACAGCCTAAGAAAGACACCGTGACGACTAAAAACAAACCAGCAGTACCTGCCAGGGACACTGTAAAAAAGAAACAACCTGTTAAGAAAGAAATGGATAATATGGATCACTCCATGCATGATATGCATAACATGCAACCTATGTCCTCACATGCTTTTTCCAGGAATCTTCCCATGAGCCGTAACAGTTCCGGTACGGCCTGGAACCCGGATAGCAGCCCGATGTATATGTGGATGAAACAAACTGGAAAAACCGACTGGATGTTTCATGGTAATGTTTTTCTGCGCTATACCAATACGGATATCTTCAACAGCGGTAACAGGGGCCATGATAAACTGGATGCACCCAACTGGTTTATGGCAATGATGAACAGGAAAATGGGAAAGAAAGGACTTTTTAATCTTACCGCGATGATCAGCCTTGACCGGCTTACAGAAGGAGGTGACGGTTATCCTTTATTACTTCAGTCAGGCGAAACATGGAATGGAAAACGGTTGGTTGATAGGCAACATCCTCACGATCTTTTTTCGGGTTTAAGTATTGGTTATACACAAATGATCAATAAAAATATTGATGTGTTTGGTTATGTGGGTTATCCCGGCGAACCTGCTTTAGGTGCTCCTACTTTTATGCACCGTGTTTCATCTATGAATAATCCCGATGCACCGTTGGGTCATCACTGGCAGGATGCCACACATGTTACTTTTGGAGTAGCTACACTTGGTTTTCGTTACAAAAATTTCAAACTGGAAGGTTCATCGTTTACCGGTCGTGAGCCTGATGAGGACAGGTATGATTTTGATAAGGCAAGATTCAACAGTTATTCATATCGCTTATCTTATAACCCTACCCGGAATTGGGCTTTACAATTCTCCCAGGGATTTATTAAAGAACCCGAAGCGCTGGAACCGGGAGTTGACATTACCCGCACAACAGCTTCGGTATTGTATGCAAAATCAGCAGGTGCAGACAAACATTATAGTGCGGCATTGGTATGGGGATTGAATGATAAAGGTGAAGATCATAAAGAACATTCCATTTTATTGGAAAATAATTACCAGTTTGGAAAGAATGCTTTATTCAGCCGGTACGAATTTTTGCAAAAATCCGCCGAAGAACTTGATCTTGAAGATGAGTTGGGACACCAGACTTTCAATGTTCATGTATTTTCATTGGGTTATAACCGGAGTCTATTTCAGCAAGGCGTTTTTGAATTGTCAGCAGGTACAAAAGCAACGATTAATTTTCCGGCAAAAGAATTAAAACCTTTGTATGGCGACATGCCTGTTGGACTACAGGTATACCTGCAACTAAGGCCTTCTTTGCACAGGCATTAAAAAAATAATAGTAAGCAATATCATAAAATTGGCTGACTTTTGTCATGGAGATACTGAAGACAATTTGATTATTTTAAGTTCACATTAATAAGGGTTAAAGAGAAGGGATTATTAATAACTGCGGCACATGAAAAAGTTCCTCACTGTCATATTAGCTGTTTTATATCTCAGCACTTCGATGGGAGCAACTGTTCACATGCATTATTGCATGGGTAAACTCGCCGATTGGGGATTAGGCCATAACAAATCAAAAACCTGCGGCGAATGCGGCATGGAAAAAAAGAATGCGGAGGAAGATGGCTGCTGTAAAGATGAACAGAAATTTATAAAAAACGATACCGATCAAAAGATTAATGAATCTTCTTTTCAATTAATGGAAGTGATGGGATCAGCCCTGCTTCCCACTTATACTCATTTACCTTCTGTACAAATCTCTACTGTAACTGAAGAAAACCCTTTGAGCAATGCACCGCCACGAAGTAGCAGCATTGCTGTTTATATTCTCAAAAGAAGTTTCCTGATTTAGAGATTCCTTTCTTTTTAAAGCCGGGTAAAAACATTTGCCGGGCTTTTGGCATTTCTCTGTGCCATACGATACAAGTTTTTCCAACACATTAAATCATAAAAAAATGAAATCACTTAAAATGCTGTTGATGGCAGCTTTCTCCATCATGACGCTTACTGTTTTTTCACAGGAAAAAGCCGGAAAGAAAGACACAACGCAACATGTTACTTTATATGCCTGCCCGATGCATCCTGATGTGACGAGTGAAAAACCTGATAAATGTTCAAAGTGCGGAATGGATTTATCGCTAAAGGAGCAAATGAAGCAAAAGGTGGTAAAAAATTATGCATGCCCCATTCATGCTGATGTATTAAGTAATAAACCTGGTAGATGTTCTAAATGTAAATCAAAATTGGTTGTTGACAGAAGAGGTTCAAAGCAGCCATCTGTAGTTTACACCTGTACCATGCATCCGGATGTAACAAGTGATAAATCCGGCAAATGCCCAAAATGCAATATGGACCTGACAGAAGTAAAAAAAGAAGATCATTCCGGTAATCAACATTAAAGTTATAAATTAAAACATACTATGAAGAAGATTTTATCAGCGGCCTTTGCATTTTCGGTGATAGTTTTTACAGCTTGTAATAACGGCGGCAGTAAGAACGAACATGAAGGACATGATACAAGCAACATGAGCAAGGATACAGCACAACAGCCAGCCACAACTGATAACAAAGATGTGAAAGCTGTTGCAGTTACTTATACCAATATAGATGCAAAAGCAGCCAGTTCCATTAAAGAAATCATAGATCATTACCTGCATATAAAAAATGCACTGGCCAATGACAATGGCAAAGAAGCAGCTAAAGGAGGCGCTGCAATGGAAAAAGCTATAAGCAGGTTGGATAAGTCATTGCTGACGGCTGAACAAAAAGCAGCTTATGATGTGAATGAAGAAGAAATGAAAGAACATGCAGAGCATATTTCCGAAAATGGCGATAAGATCAGTCATCAGCGTTCACACTTCGTCATGATGAGTGAAGTAGTGTATGATCTCGTAAAGAATTTTGGCGGAGGCCGCCCGCTGTATCATGATCATTGCCCGATGGCAAGAGATAATAAAGGCGCCATGTGGATCAGTGAAACGAAAGAAGTAAAAAATCCATATTTCGGTGCGGAGATGCTTACCTGCGGAAGTGTCGAAGAAGTTATTCAATAGACAACAGGTAATTGACAATATGCAAAAATTGAAGCCGATTGCTAATTGTCAATTGCAAATTCAAAAGAGATCATGATATCAAAACTTATCGAAGCTGCTTTGCGAAACCGCATCATTGTGCTGTTGGTTGCTGCAGGCATTGCCGGTTATGGTTTTTATGCCGTAAAAACAACAGCAGTGGATGCTATACCCGATCTGTCAGAAAACCAGGTGATCATTTTTACCGAATGGATGGGCCGCAATCCGCAGATCATCGAAGACCAGGTCACCTATCCGCTGGTGAGCAACCTGCAGGGAATCCCAAGAGTGAAAAACATCCGCGCCAACAGTATGTTCGGGATGAGCTTTGTGTTTGTCATCTTTGATGATGGCGCCGATATTTATTGGGCAAGAACCCGTGTGCTGGAAAGATTAAATTCTGCACAGCGTTTATTACCGCAGGGAGTTACTCCCACACTGGGGCCTGATGGTACTGGTTTAGGACACGTTTATTGGTACACACTCGATGCTCCTGGTTTTGATCTTGGTGAGTTGAGAGCATTACAGGATTGGTACATCCGCTTTGCATTACAAACAGTGGAAGGCGTAAGCGAAGTAGCATCTTTCGGTGGATTTCAAAAGCAATACCAGGTTATAGTTGATCCCATAAAACTCCAGTACTACAATATTCCATTAATGGAGGTTGTAAACAAAGTAAAAGCCAACAACAATGATGTGGGTGGAAGAAAGTTTGAACAATCCGACATTGGTTATATCATCCGCGGATTGGGTTACATCAAAGACATCAAACAGGTAGAAGAAATTCCTATTACTACTATCAATTCTATTCCCGTTCGAATCAAAGATATCGGCTCTGTGCAAATGGGTGGCGAGCTGCGACTCGGCATCATTGAAGAAAACGGCGAAGGCGAAAAAGTAGGCGGTATTGTAGTAATGCGTTATGGTGAAAATGCGAAAGATGTGATTGACCGTGTAAAAATAAAATTAGCTGATGTAGAAAAAGGATTGCCACCTGGTGTAAAGTTTAAAGCAGCCTATGATCGTTCCGATTTGATAGAAGCAACGATTGATACATTGAGAAAGGCCGTGACAGAAGAAATCATCATTGTTTCCCTTGTGCTTTTCATTTTCCTGCTAAACGCTAGGAGTGCATTGGTTGTTGTTATCACTATTCCAATGTCAGTGCTGGTTGCATTTATTATGATGAAATGGTTTGGCATCACTTCCAATATCATGTCGCTGGCCGGCGTGGCATTGGCTGTTGGCGACCTGGTGGATGCAGGCATTGTGATGGTAGAAAACGCCATGAAATCATTAAGCGGTGAAACCGATTAAACAATATTTATGCTTACTAAACAGGAAAGAGAACAAAAAATAGAATCATCATCTAAGCTGATTGCAAAAGCCGTGGTCAGTTCCATATTGGTTACACTGGTTTCATTCAGTCCCATTTTATTTCTGACAGGACAGGAGCATAAATTGTTTTCACCATTGGTATGGACAAAAACATTTGCCATGATCGGCTCTGCCTTTGTTGCCATTTTTCTGGTGCCTGTTTTGATGGTTGTTTTATTGAAAGGAAAAGTAAGACCCGAAAGCAAACATCCTGTTTCCAGGTTTTTTATCTTTTTATATTCTCCTGTTATTCGCTGGTGTTTAAGATGGAAAAAACTTACGCTGCTTATTAGTTTTTTGATACTTGCAGGAAGCATTCCGCTGGTAATGCGATTGGGTCGTGAATTCATGCCGCCGCTTGATGAGGGCTCATTGCTTTTTATGCCTGTTACATTGCCCGATGTTTCCAATTCAGAAATCAAACGCATCATGCAGGTGCAGGATAAACTGATGCTGACAGTGCCCGAAGTGCAAAATGTTTTAGGAAAAGCAGGCAGGGCAAGCACCGCCACCGACAATGCACCCATCAGCATGATTGAAACAATTGTATTGCTGAAGCCGCAATCACAATGGCGTAAAGGGATCACGAAGAATGACATCATCAATGAACTGAATGCAAAGATGCAGATACCCGGTGTTGTGAATGGTTGGACGCAACCCATCATCAACCGCATCAATATGCTTTCTACCGGTATCCGCACCGATGTGGGAGTAAAAATATATGGGCAAAATCTTGACACCATCAATGCATTGGCACAGGAATTTAAAAAATCGTTGATAGGTGTAGACGGAGTAAAAGATTTGTATGTTGAACCAATTACAGGCGGCAAATACATTGATATAAAAATTAAAAAAGAAGAACTCGGCCGCTACAATCTTTCTGTTGATGATGTAAACATGTTTGTTGAAACCGCATTGGGCGGCATGAACATTACGCAAACAGTTGAAGGAAGGCAGCGTTTTTCTGTCAACGTTCGCCTGGCGCAGGATTATCGTAACTCGATTGAAAAATTAAAACGATTGCCTGTGATCACGATGAATTACGGGCCTATACCTTTGGCTGCACTTGCTGATATTGAAATTGCCGAAGGCCCGCCGATGATCACTTCAGAAAATGCGATGCTTCGGGGAACGCTTTTGTTTAATGTTCGTGACCGTGACCTTGGCAGTACGGTTGATGATGCAAAAAGAAGATTATCAGAAGCAGTAAAGAGATTGCCCAAAGGTTATTTTCTCGAATGGAGCGGTCAATACGAAAACCAGGTAAGGGCAGAGCAGCGGCTGAAAATAATTTTGCCAATTGTTCTCATCATCATCATTGTTATCCTGTATTTCACTTTCCATACATTCCGCGAAGTGTTGATTGTTTTATCTGCTATTCCCATTGCATTGGTTGGCGGCGCTTATTCACTTCATTTTTTCAATGTTAATTTTTCCGTGGCGGTAGCCGTTGGTTTTATTGCCTTGTTTGGAATAGCGGTTGAGACTGGTGTGCTGATGCTGGTGTATCTCAATAACTCACTATTTAAAAAGGTTAACAAATTAAATGAACAAAATCAAACGATCAATAAACAATCATTGGAAGATGCTATTTATGACGGCGCAGTTTTGCGTCTGCGTCCCAAGCTGATGACGGTAATTGTTGACATATTGGGATTGCTTCCCGTGTTACTGGCAACAGGCACGGGCAGCGATGTGATGAAACCGATCACTTATCCATTTGTTTTTGGATTGATTACTTCCACACTTTTTGTATTGATCGTTTTGCCGGTGATGTATGCGATGGTAAGGGAATATGAATTGAGGAAATACGGTAAGCTGCAGATTGCGGAGTTAGGAGAGTAAATGTTTTAATAAGAGTAAAAATAGTTTTTAGGAACCGGGCTAAAGTTTTTCATGGGATCCTCTGTTGCGTCGCACTCTTCAACGTCCAGTTCGCTGTTGAGCAAATTTTGCATTTGTACGATTGTTGGTTCGATAACATTTAAATTATCAACAATGAAGAAAGTTGTTTTTATATCAATTTGTGTTCTGTCATCTGTAATGCTGAAAGCCCAGCAACAATTATCGCTGGCGACCGTACTTGATTCAATTAAGGCTGTAAATCCATTGCTGAAAATGTACGACAACGATATCCGCTCCATGGATGAAGCAGCCAAAGGTGCAAGAAACTGGATGCCGGCAGAGTTTGGCGCTGGGTTTTTTATGACGCCTTATAATGTTAACCGCTGGAAAAAAATGGAAGATGGTATGGGCGGCACAGAAGAAGGCATGGGACAGTTCATGTTGTCTGCTCAACAAATGTTTCCCAATCGCAAAAAACAGAATGCAGAGTTTGAATACATGTCGGCAATGTCATCAGTAGAAAAAGAAAAAAAGAATTATTCGCTAAACCAGTTGTATGCAGAGGCAAAAAAAAATTATTATGAATGGACCATCATTCAGAAAAAAATAAATGTGATCGGACAGAATGAGCGGCTGTTGAACTTCATGATTCAAAGCGCAGAGATACGGTATAAGAATGGGCTGGAAAAAATCAATGCTTATTACAAAGCGAAGGCGGCACTGGGCAACCTGGAAAAAATGAAAGTGATGCTGGAGAACGAAGTGCTGCAGAAAAGAATAACGCTAAATACACTGATGAACCGTGATAAGTTAGCGGAGTTTTCAGTAGATACCATTTATTCACTGAAAGATTATTCGGCGTATGTGATTGACAGCACAGGATTGGCCGCTTCAAGAAGTGATTTAAAAGCAGTGAATAAAGAAATTCACCTGAACTGGTTAAAGTTTAAAACTGAAAAGACAAAGCTGAAGCCTGAATTTGGTATCCGTTATGAGCACATGTTTGGTTTTGGCGGATTGCCCATGCAATACACATTGATGGGAATGATGAAAATTCCATTTACCCGCGGTGCTTCACGAATGTATAAAGCTAATATGGAGAGCATTGTCTGGAAAAATGAAAGCCTGCAGCAGCAAAGACAAATGATACTAAACGAAGCGGCAGGAATGGCTCAATCCATGCAAAGCGAGATTGCAGCCAAACAAAAACAAATCAGGTTGTATGAAGAAAAGATAATTCCGGCGCTGCGAAACAATTATTCTGCTTATCAATTGGCCTATGAGCAAAACACGGAGGAACTGTTTATGCTTTTTGATGCATGGGAAACATTAAACATGACACAGGTAGAATATCTTGACCAGTTGAGAGAACTGCTGATGATGCAGGTGGAACTGGAGAGGGTGTTGGAAATAAAATAACTTCTTGTATGAAACGAATATTTGGAAATAGAAATTTATCAATCGTGAATGATCAATGGTCAATAGGAAAGTTTCTCATTTTACGTTTTGTCCTTTGTTTATTGATATTTGGTCTTTATGCATGCAATGATGAAAAAAAAGAAAACCACTCACAACACCAGCAACCTGAAACCAGCAAAGAGCAATACACCTGCCCCATGCATCCTGAAATTATAAAGGATAAACCCGGTAACTGTCCGATTTGCGGGATGGATTTGGTGAAGAAGGGAAAAGATTCCAAAGCAATTACGGGGATTTCACTGGAAACATTACTGAAGCCCACCAATCAATACGTGATTGCATCATTGCCATTGGTAACTGCTAAGTACAAAGAGGAGCCTGTGGAGATTGATGTGTTGGGATATACTGCTTACAACACTTCATCGGTGGGAACAATTGCTGCCCGTATCAATGGACGAATTGAAAAGCTTTATGTGAAGTACCGCTATCAGAAAATCAGCAAAGGGCAAAAGATAATGGATGTTTATAGCCCTGAATTGCTGACGGCGCAACAAAATCTTTTGTTTCTGTTGAAGAGTGATGCGGAAAATACTTCGATGATTGAAGCAGCCAGACAAAGATTGCTACTGCTTGGTTTTTCTGAACAGCAATTAAGACAGTTAATAAAAGGTGGTAAGCCTAAGATGACAGTTTCGGTGTACAGCAATTATTCGGGTCATATTCATGAAGCGGGAATTGTGGGCACAATGGCATCACAAACAACAGATATGGGAACTTCAGAAATACAAACTACCCAGGAACTAAATTTAAAAGAAGGTATGTATGTTCAAAAAGGGCAGGCTGTTTTTTCAATATATGATCCCGGTAAATTGTGGATACTACTGAATATTTATCCGCAGGATATGGCTTTTGTAAAAGCAGGAGATAAAGTGAGGATTGTTCCGGAATCAAAACCAGGTAAAGATTTTCGTGCAACTATCAGTTACATTGAACCAGTTTACAGGAAAGGAAGCAAGACGATTGCCGCAAGAGTAAATTTTGATAATCGTGAATTACAGTTGCCTATCGGCAGCCAGGTGAACGCAACTGTTTTTTCAGGAGTGCACAAAGGTTTATGGTTGCCGAAAGAAGCGGTACTATCATTGGGCCTGGATAAAGTTGTTTTTTTAAAAACTGATGAAGGATTCAGAGTGCATAAAATTGAAACAGGACATGTGCATAAAAAATTGTTACAGGTAACGAGTGGTTTAAATGAAAATGATTCCGTGGCGGCGAATGCACAGTATTTGGTGGATAGCGAAAGTTTTGTGAAGGAAGTAAACCCCCAAACCCCCTAAAGGGGACTTTGCATCGCACAACCCTCACTTTTCGAAAAGACTAATTGATTAAAAGCTCTTCGAAAATGTTGAATAGTGTTATGAATACAATGTGGTAGACAGGTAGTTTGGATTTGCAATGCAGCACCACCTTCTCGTCCAGACCTTGTCGAAGAATCAAGAGAAGAAAGGGTAGTGAGGCCGATGTGATAGTGGAGCATTAGTGATCTTCCCCTCCCCGGAGGGGCGAATTTAGGAATCTTATTGCTGTGAGAAATTGGGGTGGGTTGCTCAATAGCGAACAGAACGATGAATGGAGCGTCGTCCCGCCATATCGCGGGATTTCGCTTCGCTCAACAACTGAAGTTTAATAGCAGCATAAAAGCTGGCAACATAAAAATAGTTATGAAACACTTATTGATTATTTCAGTCATTGCTTTTTTATTTATTTCATGCAATAATAAAAAGCATGAAGAACATGCAGATGAAGATGTGTATTATACCTGTTCAATGGATCCGCAGGTGGTAGAATCGAAGCCCGGCAAATGCCCGATATGCAAAATGCCATTGACGCCGGTGAAAAAAAGCAACGGCCTGAATAAAGATGAAATTCAACTGAGCGATCAGCAGGTACAGCTCGGCAACATTCGTGTGGATACCATCCGGAGCGGAATGATTGGTGATAGAATGATTTTAACGGCGACACTAAACACCGACCAGTTGAGAACGAATTCAGTGAGTACAAGAGTGATGGGTCGCATTGATAAATTGTATTTCAAAAATGTGGGCGACTATGTGAAGAAGGGTGCTGCGCTTTTTGATTTATATAGCGAAGAGTTGAATAATGCTAAACAGGAATATAAATTGGCGCTGGAGAAAAAGAAGACGCTTGATAATTCCATCGTGGATTTTGGACAAGTAGTGAGCAGTGCCAAAACAAAACTTTTATTATGGGGCATGAGTGAATCGCAAATCAAGGAACTGGAAACTGCAGAAAAAATTTCTGTACATACAACTTTTTATAGCCCTGTGCCGGGTTATATCACTTCGCTGGAAGCGCTGGAAGGACAATATGTGATGGAAGGAGCAACGGTGTTGCGTGTAGCTGATTTATCAGCACTATGGGCGGAGGCGCAGGTATATGTTTCGCAACTGGCACAAGTGGATCCGCAATCCATTGCTGAAGTGCAGTTTCCTGATTTTCCGGGTAAATCCGCCAAAGGAAAAATTGAGTTTGTGAACCCTGAAATAAATCCGGAGACAAGAATTACGTTGCTCCGTGTAGGCATTCCGAATGCAGGCAATCAACTGAAGCCCGGTATGCCGGCTTATCTTTTATTGAAAGAAAAGCAACATCACTCGCTGACTTTACCGACTGATGCAGTGATACAGGACAGTAAAGGCGCTACGGTGTGGCTGCAAACCGGAAAGAATACTTTTAAAAGCAAAATGATAGAAATTGGAATGGAAGATAACGGAAGTGTAGAAGTTAAAAAGGGATTGAAACCCGGTGATGTGGTAGTAATGAGTGGAGCGTACCTGCTAAACAGCGAATATGTTTTCAAAAAAGGAACCGACCCGATGGCGGGGCATTCACATTGAATATAATGAGCAGCGACAACATACGACATCTGACAAACTGGTATGTCATTACAGGCGGGCCAGGTTGCGGTAAAACAACGATGGTCAATTTACTCAGGGAAAGAGGATACACAACAACTATTGAACATGCACGGCATTATCTCTATACGCAACGCATCAAGGGCCGAACTGCAGAGGAAGTGCGAAAAAACCAGGTGGAATTTCAATTAGGTGTTCTCAATATGCAGA
The DNA here is from genome assembly GCF_029360765.1 of Terrimonas pollutisoli. GTDB lineage: Bacteria > Bacteroidota > Bacteroidia > Chitinophagales > Chitinophagaceae > Terrimonas_B > Terrimonas_B pollutisoli. The sequence continues at coordinate 24,663 of NZ_JARKNA010000004.1, forward strand.
TAGAACAGGAAACATTACTTTCTCCCGATGAGACAGTGTTTCTTGACCGGGCTATACCAGATTCACTTGCCTATTATTATTTTTTGAACCTTGAGCCGGATAAGAAATTATTGGAGACCCTGGAGAAAGTATCGTATAAGAAGATATTTATTCTGGATTTGCTGCCCTTGGTCAACGATTATTTTCGAAAGGAAGATGAAGCGGGACAAAAGAAAATTCATGAACTGATTATGAAGGTGTATAGCTCACTTCATTTTCCCATTGTACATGTACCAGTTTTGCCGCCGGAAGACCGGGCAGACTTTATTTTAAACAACCTTTAGTTGAAAACCATTAGCAGAAATATTTTTATTCATGCTTCACCTGGGAAAGTTTTCTCAGTGTTAGATGATTTGAGTGTTACCGGCATGCACATGACAAAGAAGTCTGCAATGATGATGGGAAGTAAGCTGCATTTGGAATGGCTGACAGAACATCGAACAGGTTTAGGTACAAAATACCGGTGGACGGGAAGCATGCTGGGAATGAAAATGGATTTCATCGTTGAAGTTACCGGGTGGGAGAAAGCACAGGAAAAAACCTGGGAAACAGTTGGCAAATCAAAAATGATCATTTATTCATGGTACCGGATGCACTTTTCGCTGAAGCCGGTAAATGATGGCACTGAAGCCATTTTGTCTATTACATATCAAAGACCGGAAGGATGGTTGGCAAAATTAATTTCCTTCCTGTTTGCTGACTGGTATTGTAATTGGTGCTTAAAAAGCATGCTTGGTGATACAAAGAAAAGACTTGAAGTTGTTAATCACTCAATAAACCAAAATCTTTGAACAATGGATCATCATGACCATCATCGCGATGCAGGAACAGTAATGGAAAAGAAACCTCAGCCTGCTATCCGGCATGAGCGGCATGAAATGCATGCAGCTCACGACAAACATGCGGGTCATCATATCCACGATTTTTTAAAACGTTTCTGGATTTGTATTGGCATTACTATCCCTGTTTTGTTCTTGTCTCATATGATCCAGCAATGGTTGGGGTTTGAATTAAAATTTCCGGGTGACAAATACCTCTTGCTTATCTTCAGCACTTTTATCTATTTCTATGGTGGGATGCCCTTTCTCAAAGGAATGGTTAGCGAGATAAAGGACAAAGCCATCGGCATGATGACATTGGTAGCTATCGCTATCAGCGTGGCTTTTATTTATAGCGTTGCTGTAGTGGTGGGATTAAAAGGAATGGATTTCTTCTGGGAACTTGCAACGCTGATCGACATCATGCTGTTGGGGCATTGGCTGGAGATGCGGTCCGAGATGGCGGCATCGAAGGCTTTGGAGAGTTTGGTAGCGTTGTTGCCATCTATAGTACATGTTGAAAGAAATGGCGAAACAAAAGATATTAATTTGAAAGAGCTACAAAATGGCGATACCGTCCTGGTGAAACCTGGTGAAAAAATTCCCGCTGATGGGATAGTGATCGATGGCGGTTCTTATGTTAACGAAAGTATGCTTACCGGCGAAAGTGTGCCGGTAAAAAAAGAAAAAGAACAAACCGTAATAGGCGGTTCTGTCAATGGTGATGGAGTGCTGAAGGTAAAGATTACAGCAACAGGTAATGATAGTTATCTGAATAAAGTAATTACATTGGTTAGCTCAGCCCGGGCCTCAAAATCAAAAACACAAAACCTGGCCGACAGGGTAGCCAAATGGCTAACGATTATTTCCTTAACAGTAGGAGTGGGCACCTTTATATTCTGGCTAAACAAAGAAGGTGATACGGCTTTTGCATTGGAACGAATGGTAACGGTGATGGTGACGGCCTGCCCACATGCGTTGGGAGTTGCTATCCCACTGGTGGTTGCGATATCCACCAGTTTATCGGCCACACATGGTTTATTGATCCGTAATCGTACGGCTTTTGAATCGGCAAGAAAATTAAGTACAATTATTTTCGATAAAACGGGGACGCTTACAAAAGGCTCGCATGAAGTGCAGCAAATAATTCCATTAAGTGATGCATACTCCGCCGATGAGCTTTTACAATATGCCGCTTCGGTACAACAAAATTCGGAGCACCATATCGCTCATGGATTAATTCGAAGGGCCAAAGAAAAAGAGGTGCAACTGTGGCCGGTAGAAAATTTTAGTTACATGCAAGGTGTGGGTGTAAAAGGGATAGTCAACGGAAAAAATATTGTTTCCGCAGGGCCGAATTATTTTGTCCAAAGCAACCAGGCAGTGCCAGTAACACCATCTTCTGTTGATCCTGCAGTGGAAACCATAAATTACCTGTTGATTGATGGGCATGTGGCGGGAATCTTTTCGCTTGCTGATGCTATTCGTGAGTCTTCAGCAGGTTCCATTGATGATTTGAAGAAAATGCATATAAAATCTTATTTGCTTACCGGTGATAATGAAAATATCGCCAGGTCGGTGGCAGGTAAGTTAAAAATGGATGGCTACTTTGCCAATGTATTGCCGCATGAAAAGCAAGAGAAGCTAAAAGAGTTCCAATCAAAAGGTGAATGGGTAGCTATGACGGGCGACGGCGTAAATGATGCGCCGGCACTGGCCCAGGCCGATGTTGGTATCGCTGTAGGTTCAGGTACCGATGTGGCAGCTGAAACAGCGGATGTGATTCTTGTAAACAGCGACCCCAAAGATATAGTTGGGATGATCGCATTTGCGAAAGCCACTTACAAGAAGATGATCCAAAACCTGGTTTGGGCTGTTGGTTATAACCTGGTGGCTATTCCACTGGCAGCAGGAATTTTATATCCCCGGTTTGTATTAAGTCCTGCAATGGGTGCGGTGCTGATGTCGCTCAGTACGATCATCGTCGCCTTTAATGCACAACTATTAAAAACGAATTTGACGAACAAATGATTTTTTTATGCAGGCAATAAATTTCATAACAAGGCTTATCTGATAAGGCCGTGCAATAAAATACCATAAAGCCTTCAATAGTTTATAACTCGGTTGCCGGTCGTGGAAACTGTGCCCATACGTCATCACCGGGTCGGTCAATTGGCAACTGGCTCAGGCGATCATAACGGCGCATATCGATCCAGCGATGGCCTTCACCAAATAAAGAATAACGTCGTTGCTTTAATATTTCTGTAATAAGGCTGTTCAGATCTGTTGCGCCCCCATAATTGCCCAATGAGGCGGAGCTCCGGATCTTATTAATCGCTGCTGTGGCATTCATGGTATTGCTCAGCTGTGCCTGCACTTCCGCATAGATCAGGATCAGTTCTTCATTGCGAATAATAGGAATGGGGTCGATATTTGTTTTATAGACGAAAAAATCATAGTCGCTTGACAAATCATCCTGTGCTGCGGTAGAAGTGCGTTTGGGTGCTTTGCTCAATCTTGTATCACCGGCTGCAGCATCAGTTATAAAATTTGGCTGCACTACACGGGCTTCAGCAGGTGGCGTATTCAGCGGGAAAAACATTGGATTTAACAGGTCTCCTCCTGCTGTCGAGTAAAGATAATAGACGCCCTTTTTCAGATCGCCATTTAAATCATAAAATGATTCGGTCAGGGCCGTATTTGCAGCGGCCCAGTCTTTCCGATATATCGCCACTCTTGCAGCCAGGGCCCGGTTGAATTTTGAAAATTCGTTTGCAACATTGCTATACAAAGTGGTTGAAAATGGAAATTTAGCCGCATTTCCTTTTAAATCAGCATTGGCTTCATCCAATAAACTCTGTATGGCATTCAGTGACTCGTCTTTTGAAAGAAAGGGGCCTAAGTTATCCGGATCCGCCACATCAACCCGGATGCCATTATCATATTGCTGGTTAAATACAAGGAGCAATTCATGCGCCTGAACAGTTTTTGCATAGGCTATAGCTGCTTTTCGTTGTTCATCGGTAATGGTTGCTTTTGTATTTGTCAAGGCGTCAATGAGAATATTTGTATTCTTTACAACACGATACCTTGCATCAAATGGGTTAGTGGTATAAAAAGTGTTATTATCAAGCGTAGCACTTCCTTTGCCGAGCAGGTCTGAGGTAAATCGTGGATCAGAAGTGGAATAACGATAATATTCTCTGCCTATCACTGAAACTCCATCGAAATAGAAGTTGATATCACTTCTCATAGTAGCTTCCGTTCCAACTACCAGGTTTTGTATTTCTCCCAATGACGCATTTTGTGTGATACCACCAACACTCGGGTTGTTGGGATCTAAAATGGGCTCCACTTCGCAGGAGGTCCAAACGAAGACAATAAAAAGCATACCTGCTAATGGAATTGGCCGGTATAATTTATTTTGATGTTTCATCTGTTTATTATTTTATGTTCTGGCTACAATTTGTTGATGATACTTTTTTTGAGGTATCATTTTGGTTTGCAATTAAAAAGTCGCACTTACATTAAAATGAAAACTCTTAGCCGACGGGAAAGGTGTTACTTCCACGTTGCTTGAAATAGCGTCAATTCCGAAATTGGATACTTCCGGATCGTAACTATTGTAGTCGAAAACGTTGATCAGGTTTCTGCCTGAAAACCCAACTTTGACCCGTGCAATATCTTTGAACCATTTTCCGGGCAAAGTATAGCTTAACCCTATCTCCCGGACCCGGAAATAAGAGGCATCCTCTATCCAGGGCCGGGCGGTAACACCCAAGATAGAAAGCCGGTATGCACCATTTGTTTTTTGCCCGGTTGGATCCTGCGATTTTTTATCATAGTCGGGCGATGTGGCAAAAATATCGCTAAGCAAAGTGCTCAGGTTTACATTTTCACCACCTTTTTTCCAATGCATCAAAACCGATAATTCAAAATTTTTCCAGGTCAGGTTGTTAGAGAAAGATAGATTGAAATCCGGTTCCGCATCACCGTACACGGCCAGCTTTGTAACAGGATCAACTTTATCAATGGCAGAGTCGCCGATGCCAACCAACTGCGTAGGGCTTTTGCCTTCTTCAATCCGGTATGTCCCCAATGTAGCGCCAAATGCTCCATCATTGAATGCAGGCACATCTAACCGTGTAACTTTCGCTTTGTTCTTCCACCAATTTGCATGAAGGGTCCATCTCAAATTTTTATTGCTCACCGGTACAGCATTTACGCCAATCTCTACACCTTTGTTTTCAATAGCAGCCACATTTTTCCATTCGTTTGCAAAACCTGATGAACTGGCTGTCTCCACTTTTAGCAAGAGGTCTTCTACATCTTTATTATACCAGGTAAACTCGAGGCCAATGCGATTATTAAGCACACCGGCATCCAAGCCAAGTTCCAGTTCTTTTTGTCTTTCTGGCTTTAGGTTTGCGGATCCTCTCGTTATATCTACTATGGACCCTGTAGTGGCGTTAAAATTAGCGGGCACTAATGGTGTATAAATGGCACCAAAAGGTGCGAAATTTCCCGATTCGCCATAAGCGGCACGGAGCTTCAGCTGGCTGATGGTTTCCCAGGAAGTAAGTGGAAGAATATTGAATGCAACGGAAGCCTTGGGATAATAGTACAACTTATCTGCGTCTCCATTACGACTGGATTTATCGCCTCTTAAACCAAGTGTGGCAATCACTATATTTCTATAGGCAACTTCTTCCTGTACAAAAAAGCCACGGTCTTTTGATATGATCCGGTTTTGTTCCGCTATGATGGAACCGGCCTGGTCAATATTGGTTTGTGTTCCAATTAGCTGTGTAGCCGTGTTGACAATCGTATTCAGATCAACATTGAGGGCATTAATACCGGCCTGTGTAGTGAACTGCAAGTCATTACCAGGTTTGAAATCATATACTGCAATGGCGGAAATATTTGAATTGCGGGTAACAGTTGTCCCGCGAATGGAAGCGCCGTTGGTGCCATTACCGTCTTTTTGAAACTGCAACACTGCAGGGAATATGGCATTCGTATTTAGAGTATAATAATCAATACCACCCAATGCAATCAGTTTGACATTATGTTTTTCCTTGTCATATATTTTTAATGTACCTCTTCCACCCAATAAAATGCGATTGACTTTTTCATTATTCGTCATCAGGTCGCGGGTTTGAATAAAATTAGAAGGCGCTAAAGGATTGTTAGGATAGTTGCCGTTTGCGTCGGGGTAAAGATTAACCCACGAAGGGGTGGCTACAAACGATACGCCTAATGTAGTACTGGTGTTGTCGTTATTGAAAAAGCCACGATCTGCTTTTGACTCTACGTAGTTGGCGTTAAGAGACACATCGAGGAATTTGGTAACCTTTTGGTCAAGGTTGAGACGAAAAGATGTTTTTTGATAACCGGTATGTTTTACTATTCCCTCATCATCTCTGTAGGTAAACCCTGCATAATAAGATGTATTGTCATTTCCACCGCTAACGCTTAACCGGGTGTTACTCATAAATCCATTATTGCCATATAATTCTTCTTCGTAGTTATAAATCTTTCCTCCGTTAGCATTATAAACATCAATACCAGCTTGTTTATAAGCAGCCCGCACTTTTGTAGTGTCCCATTGGCGTTGTCCCAACTCTTTCAATTGCATTTGCCAGCCTATTGATTGGCCAATTTCAATTCTTGGCTTACCTGTTTTTCCTTTTTTAGTAGTAACAATCACCACACCAGCCGCTGCCCTTGCGCCATAGATAGCAGCCGTAGAGGCGCCTTTCAGTATCTCGATGCGGTCTATATCTTCAGGATCAAGGTCGGCCACCCGGTTAGAGGGGTTGTCCTGAAAATCGGTGCTGCCCTGGCCTGCCGCTTTTGAAACAGAATTCAGGCCGGCCTGGATGGAGGAATTATCATAATAAACACCATCTACGATAAAGAGGGGTTGTGAGTTACCGACTAAAGATGTTATTCCCCGCAATTTTACGGAGATGCCACCACCCGGTGCACCAGAATTTGCCGAAATATTTGCCCCGGCAAATTTGCCGTATAAGGCTCCATCAACGGTTGGTTGTGTTGTAGTACCAACAAGTTGTTTCGCAGAAATAGTGCCCACTGCATGAGCAATATTGGCCCGTTTGATGGAAGATGCCAAGCCAGTTATGATCACTTCGTCCAGGTTACCTACATCCTCTTCCAGTTTTATAACAAGATCGGATATGCTGCTGCTGACCTGTACGGTTTGCGATTTTAAACCGATAGAGGAAATTTCCAATGCACCACCTTGGCCCGGGAGAGTGAGGCTAAATTTACCGCTGGCGTTTGTGGCGGTGCCGAGGCTGGAGTTCTTGAGTCTTACCGATGCACCCTCTACGGGAATGTCCTTATTGTTGGTAACGGTACCGGAAACATTTACCTGGGCAAATAGCCATAAAGGGGCTAACAGGCACATCAGCAACTGAAATAGCGGAAGTTGTAATTTTTGCATGTTGTTAATTTTGAAGTGAACAATAAATAACAACAGGACTGATCGGAAAAGCTGTCACATATCAAAATAGTTCGGGTGGAGCGATTAGACAGGATCCATGTATATGCGACCTTATGATCGGTCCCTCATGTGGTCAATTCCAAACTGTTTTGCAGCTAAGGTGGGATTATTACTTCAAAAGAGACAAGAGGTCACGGGGAACTGCTGCTTAGGAAATTAAAATGGCCTGAAATCTTTATCGCCGCCCCTTCATACCATTTATTGTTAAGCAGGAAAATCCGACCATGGCAGGTTAACTCTCAAAACAAATCTGCATACCGATCGGGCGATGCCGGAAAAAATTACCATTCATCAGTCTTAAAATGTCAATGCGATAAAATTAGTGACCTAAGGGTCTTTGCATAAACAACTTCAGAGTGCTCTGCCAACAGCATAGAAATTTTTTTGTACACAGGTTTGCAAATGCCCATATTTTGTTTACATTTGGCTAAATAAATATTTAGTCAAGTCTAAAAATTAGTTTAGTTACTCTTAATTTATGAAACAAATACTGGCGTTATTCCTGGGTGGTTTTTTTAGTGTAAATGTTTGGGCACAGCGCAGCATTCACGGTACAGTGTTGAGTGGAGCAACGGGAGAACCGGTTGCTGGTGCCACTATTCAACGGGGAGATTCGTCACATTCCGTGAGCTGTGATGGCCAGGGAAAATTTTCCATTCAGCTGCCAGCCAATGATTCATTGATTATCTCGGCTGTTGGTTATGAGCGCAAAAAAATGCTGCCGGCTGCAAAGGATAATATGACCATTTTATTATCACCCACGCAAAAAGAAATAGATGCGGTAGTCGTTACGGGAACCATGAGGGCCATTACAAAGTTAGAGAGCCCGGTTTCGGTAGAAGTTTATACACCACAGTTCTTTAAGAAAAATCCTTCTCCGAGCATTTTTGAATCATTGCAAAATGTGAATGGTGTAAGACCACAATTGAATTGCAGTGTTTGTAATACCGGCGATATTCATATCAATGGACTGGAAGGCCCTTATACCATGATCACTATTGATGGAATGCCGATTGTCAGCAGCCTGGCGTCGGTGTATGGATTATTTGGTATACCTACCCAATTGATCGACCGGATAGAAATTGTAAAAGGTCCTGCCTCCGGTTTATATGGCTCAGAAGCCATTGGCGGTCTCATTAATATTATCACCAAATCGCCGGACAAAGCCCCTTTGCTAAATGTAAACCTGATGTCAACACACTGGCGGGAACATACAGTAGACATCGGCACAAAAATCAAATTGGGAAAAAAGGCTACTTCGTTGCTGGGCGTAAATTATTTTAACTATCAACACCCGATTGATAAGAATAACGATCAGTTCACGGATGTCACCTTACAGCACCGGATATCCGTTTTTAATAAACTTAGTTTTAACAGAAAGCAGAATCGTGTGGCTACTCTTGCAGCGAGGTATTTCTACGAAGATCGCTGGGGGGGTGATATGCGCTGGAACAAAAGTTTCCGCGGCGGTGATAGTCTATATGGTGAAAGCATTTACACCAATCGCTGGGAGTTGATAGGCAATTATCAGTTGCCGGTTGATGAAAAAATTTTCTTTTCTTTTTCTGCTACCAGCCACGATCAGAATTCTTATTATGGAACTACGCCGTATATGGGCAAGCAGCGAATTGCTTTCGGACAAGCGGTATGGGACAAACAAGCAGGCAACAGCCACAGTTTGTTATTGGGTTCTGCAATTCGTTATAACTATTATGATGACAATTCAACCGCTACGCAGGATACACTCACAAAAAATAACCGGCCGGATAGCTATGTCATACCCGGTGTTTTTGTACAGGATGAATGGAAGTTGAATACAAAACACCTGCTGCTGTTAGGAATGCGATACGATCATCACCCGGTACATAAGGGCATCTTTACGCCCCGTGCCGCCTGGAAATGGTCAATGAAGGATAAGCAAGTGCTTCGCATAAATGCAGGCACTGGCTTCAGGGTGGTGAGTTTATTTACCGAGGAACATGCTGCGCTGACAGGTGCAAGAGCTGTCGAAATTAAAGAAACACTCAAGCCTGAAAGAAGTTACAACGTGAACATGAATTATACCCGGCAGTTCAATTGGCAGAATGTGTCGTTGAACATGGATGCATCAGTTTGGTATTCCCATTTCACCAATCAAATTATTCCGGATTATGATACAGATCCTAACAAGATCATTTATCAAAATCTGAGAGGTTATTCATCATCAAAGGGTGCGACACTCAACACAGAGTTCAATATCGGGCATCGTTTCAAAAGCATGCTGGGTGTTACCTTACAGGATGTTGAAAAAGTGGAAGAAGATGGAGCGGGGGAAAAAACAAGATTGCAACCAGTGTTAACGGAAAAATGGAGCGGAACCTGGGCCATTACTTATATTATTCCTGCTATCGGCCTCACGATGGATTATACTGGTAATATCTATGGTCCAATGCGGTTGCCCCTGATTTCGGCAACAGATCCGCGACCGGCTTCCTCTCCGGTATGGAGTATACAAAATATTCAATTCACCAAATTGTTGAATCATGGATTTGAAATATTTGCCGGGATAAAAAATTTACTAAACTGGACACCAGCAAAAAAGTCACCCTTCCTTATTGCACGGTCACACGATCCGTTTGATAAGAAAGTGGAATATGATCCAAATGGAAAAATTTTGGCTACTGCAGAAAATCCGTATGCGTTAAGTTTTGATCCGGCTTACGTATATGCTCCGAACCAGGGTATTCGGGTGTTTGCCGGTGCAAGATTCACATTAAAAAAATAAACTTTCTTATTTCCCAATCCTTCTTCCCAATAATAATTTGATGATTCGTTGATTGGAATTTTTGGTGATGCCAAACAAGAAGCCGCCATTCAACTCCCACATTGGGTGAATATATAAGTCGATCATTGGGCCCAGTAAATGTTCCTGCAGGTCGATGGGTAGTATTTTTTTAAACGAGCCAAGACCGCCATAGTATTCAATGCCGACGCCAAATTTTTTTTCGATCGTGTACACTGTTTTGAATTGTGGCGCAATGCCTGCTCCTTTATTCTCGCCTGTCAATACAAAATCAACATTGGGATTAAAAGCGAAATACCAGTTGGCTATAGTTTTATCAATAATAGGTCTTACTTCACCCTGCCATACAAATTTTGTAGTATCGTCAGGTCTTAAGAAACCAAACTCAGCAGAGAGACTTATACCAACGGGCCAGTTCCACTTTTGCGGTGCGGTAATTCTTGGCCGTATTTGATTGCCTAAATATTGATAGCCACCGCGGGGAGCTATACCCGTGAAAGTATAAAACCCGATTTCGAAATTTTTTCCCAATCCATGGGTTATTTCCAGTGTTTTATTAAACCAATGTGCCGATTTGGGATCGGTCAGCAGCTTGCTGCCCCTGAACGTGTAATTGTTGTGCAGTTCAAAGATGGTCCATTTATGCTGAATGGTTGGGGAAGCGTACACCTGAATCTCGTTGTCGGCCTGGGCATACATCGCTATGTTAAACAACAGCCCACAAAAGAAGAAGCAAAAGTATTTTAGTCGCATCATTTTACGGCGGGTCTTTTTCGAAGGTAAAACAAGCTGTCAAAACAGCCGGCAACATGGGCATATAAAGTGAGTAAAACAAATTTTTTTCTTTTCGGGCTACCTTTACATTTGCTACCCCAAAAGTGAAACCGATGGAATTAAAGTACCAGCAGGAGATTGCAAAGACATTAAACTTTTCCTTAAAACAAATTGACAGTATTGCACAATTGCATAGCGAAGGATCAACCATTCCTTTTATAGCCCGTTATCGTAAAGAAGCAACCGGTAATTTGGATGAAGTACAAATAGCCGATGTGATCGATAAGATCAAATATTTTGCGGAGTTGGAAAAAAGAAAAGAGACCGTTATCAAAACAATAGAAGGGCTGGGGAAATTAACGCCTGAATTAAAGTTGCGGATTGAAAATTGTGTGGATGCAACGGAACTTGAAGATATTTATCTGCCCTATAAGCCTAAACGAAAAACCAAGGCCTCTGTGGCGATAGAAAAAGGTTTGGAGCCATTGGCTAAAATTCTTCTTGACCAGGAAAATGTGAATGTCGATACAGAAGCAGCAAAGTATATTTCAGAACAGGTAAACGATGCTCCTGACGCTTTGCAGGGAGCAAGAGATATCATTGCCGAATGGGTGGCAGAAAATGAACAGGCCCGCAATGCCATTCGTAAACTGTTCCAGGAAACGGCAAAGTTCTCATCAAGAGTTTTATCTTCTAAGAAGGATGAGGCTGATGCACAGAAATACCGTGATTATTTTGAATTCAGTGAACCATTAGCAGACAGCCCTTCGCATCGCATCCTTGCTATCCGGCGCGGTGAGAAAGAAGGATTCCTTATCATGGAAATCACGGTGGAAAAAGAAACAGCGGTTGGCATTTTACAGGATTTGTTTGTCAAATCATCCAATGCGGCGGCAGAACAGGTGAAGATAGCTGTGGAAGATAGTTTCGGTAGATTATTGAAATTTTCTATTGAAACAGAATTCAGAATGCTGAGCAAAACAAAAGCAGACGAGGAAGCTATTCGTGTATTTGCCGAAAATCTTCGTCAATTATTGCTGGCTTCACCATTGGGGCAAAAAAGAGTATTGGCATTGGACCCGGGCTTTCGTACCGGTTGCAAGGTCGTGTGCCTGGATGAGCAGGGAACATTTGTTCATTACGCAACCATCTACCCACATGCTCCGCAAAATGAATGGGACAAGGCGATTCATACGTTGAAAGACCTGGTAACAAAATACAATATTGAAGCCATCGGTTATGGCAACGGCACAGCGAGTAAGGAAACTGATCAATTGGTTCGCAGTATTGATTTTGGCAAACCGGTTTCCATTTTTATGGTGAATGAAAGCGGCGCTTCTATCTATTCAGCCAGTGAGGTAGCAAGGGAAGAATTTCCTGATGAAGATGTAACCGTTCGTGGCTCCATCAGTATTGGTCGTCGTTTGTTAGATCCGTTAAGTGAATTGGTAAAGATCGATGCGAAGAGTATTGGCGTGGGACAATACCAGCATGATGTCAATCAAACAAGATTGAAAGAGTCACTTGACCAGGTAGTAGAAAGCTGCGTAAACTATGTGGGAGTGGATGTCAACACGGCCAGCAAACATTTACTGACCTATGTTTCGGGTCTTAGTGCAAGTGTGGCAAAAAATATTGTGGAGTACAGGACAAAGAATGGCGGGTTTAAAAATCGTGAAGAACTGAAGAAGGTATCCATGCTAGGGCCAAAAGCATTCGAGCAGTGCGCAGGTTTTTTAAGAATACCGAATGCTGCTAATCCTTTGGATAATTCTGCAGTGCATCCGGAAAGTTACAAAGTAGTAGAAGCCATGGCGGCTAAACTCAATTGCTCGGTAAACGATCTGATCCAAAAAGCCGAAATAAGAAAAGATATCAAAGTAAAAGATTTTGTTACGGAAACAATCGGGCAGTACACCATCGAAGATATTTTGAAAGAATTGGAAAAACCGGGTCGTGATCCACGTTCACCGATCGAGGAGTTTCGTTTTGCGGATGGCGTCAGCACCATGGATGATCTGAAACCGGGCATGAAAGTGCCGGGGATCGTTACCAACATCACCAACTTCGGCGCCTTTGTAGATATAGGAGTGAAGCAGGATGGATTGGTGCATATTTCTCATCTGAGTAACCGTTATATCAGTGATCCGAACGAAGCCGTGAAGCTGAACCAGAAAGTAATGGTAACAGTGCTGGAAGTAGATGCGGCAAGAAAAAGAATTGCTTTGTCGATGAAAGAAGGAGGAGGAGAGAGGCCAGAAGTCAGAGGTCAGCGATCAGAAGGCAGAGGTTCGAAACCCCAAAATAAAAAAACTGAAGCCTTGAATCCCTTCCAGGCGAAGCTGATGGAGTTGAAGAAGAATTTTAAGGACTAATGTTTATAGTTGCCGGTTACCGGTTTCAGGTTGCAGGTAATTGGCAAATGTTTTACTCATCTCCAGGGATTGGTGACTTATTAGCATTGTTGTAAATTTAACTATGCAAGTAAGAGAACCTGACGTTGCTTACGGCAAACGCAACTTAACCATTGAGGAGTATCTGGAGTTTGAAAAAACGTCGGAAGAAAAGCATGAGTATTATAAAGGGGAAATCTTTGCCATGTCGGGCTCCAAAGTTCCTCATAATACCATTGCAATGAACTTGAGTGGGATATTAGTGCAAAAACTTAAAGGCAAATCCTGCAAAGCTTTCAATAGTGATCAGCGAATCTATATCCCCCAAAATTCTCTTTTCACTTACCCGGATATTTCAATTGTGTGTGGTAAAGTTGAAACCAGGGACAATGATGACTGGAATCTTTTAAACCCCACGGTTATTATCGAAGTTCTTTCGAAATCCACGAGGGATTATGATATGGGCGGCAAGTTTGCCCTGTACCGTGACATCCCAACTTTGAGAGAATACATTCTTGTTGATTCGGAATCACTGAATGTCTATGCCTTTCGCATTAATGAAGGCGGTCACTGGGAACTGGAAGAGTATAAAAAAATGGAGGATGCACTAAGTATCAGAATACTTGAGTTGTCCGTTCCATTACCTGAAATATATGAAGGTGTGAGTTTGGTTAACACCTGACGGATTTCCAGTTGCCAACTAAATGTTACCGGCAAAAGCCTTTACTCCTCTTTAGGGGTTGGGGGCTTTGTAATCCTCTCTTACCGGACTAAACACATCAATCACCTTACAATCGGTAACGGCCGTAGCTCCATGCGGCACGTTCGAAGGAATAACATAATACATTCCTGCAGTGAGTGAACAGGATTCACTGCCAATTACCATGTCCAGTTGCCCTTCGATAATATAAGTGATCTGTTCATGCGGGTGATGATGCTGTGCAAGCTGACTTCCTTTTTTTATTTCCACCAGGCCCAATGTCATATTCGTGCCATGAGCATAATAGCCCTTAAGGCCGGGTGCTAATTCTTTCGCTGGTAATTCATTTATTTTTTTCATTATTGTCTGGTTAAATTTTCCCGAATCCTTTAAAACCCGTTTTGGTTAAGGGTTCTAAGCCCCATCTCCTTTGGAGAGGGGGTTGGGGGTGAGGTCTTAAAATCCCATTAATCCTATAAATCATGGTTCAGACTTCAAAATAACACAAACTGCCGCCCACCCATTCTTTATCCTTATTGTACCGCACCCCAATCATTTTTCCCTTGCTTAATCTGGCGAGGTTATTCGCAGGCACCGGTCTTGCTTCACCGTCTTTCCAGAAATAAAATATCCTGATCTCCGCTTTTGCCGGCACATCCGGCGTTTCAATCACATCGGCATATCTTACTTTGCGTTGCAATATCCAGTTCTCAGGATCTTTTACTTTTTCAATATCTTCTTTCGTTACATCAATTACTACGCCCTGTCCCGCAAAAGAAAACAACGGTTTCAATACATAGTTTTCGAGATCAGCAGGTAATTGTTTTACCTGGTCCAGGAACCAGGTGGCTGGCACATAGGGATGTTTGATCAGGGGTAAGGTGTATTTGCTGATACGGTAAAACCAGGCGGGATGCGGCACCCACTCTACATCCAGATCTTCAAACAATATCTTTCCTTTTTCCTGCACTTCGGCTGATTGCTGAAAAAGATCATCAAAGATCAGCCGGTTATAAATGCGTTTGATCTCCGTTTTTTTGCCATCTTTCAAATAATATAATTTCTTTCTCTGTCCGACCGGGTCATCCGGGCTGGCTTCTTTGATCAGTTCAGTCAAGCAAACCGGTTTAATACCGGTATAATCTTCAGTGCAATAAAAATCAATTCTTGTTTTTTGCTGGTGCGGAAAAATTTCGAGCAGGATCACGTTCTCCGGGTCATGATCACCCAGCACGATTTCCTTAAAATGTTGGATATACGATTCCTTGTCATGACCACCGAGGTAAGCTGAATAATTGGCGGGAACATCAAAGTGATTGCGGAACACATCATCGATCACCACTTCATAAGCAAACAGGGTAGGGAAGCCCTGCATCTCGATCAGTTGCGGTTCATATTCGCCGCTATCGTTGATGCAAATGCCAAAATCAAAAGCGATAAAATGTGCGTGATTGTTTTCACCGGGAACCTGTAAACTTTTGGGGATCGCATTGTTGGTTAATTCTTTAAACTTTGGATCGGTGATGATATCAATAATGTTTTCGCAGGCATCCAATATTTTATTGGTAAAATATTTCGGCACAAACACCGCCGTTTCCGCCACCCTGAACTCGATAGCGCCGGGATGCACGGCATGTAACTCTTTTAAGAAGGACTCATATTTTTCATGGGTAAAATGGGCGTTGAATGCCTTGCGAACAGCAGGAACCATGCGTTTAAAATTTTATACCCAATCAATTTACTGCAAAAAACTTAGAGGGAAGGTTTTGGAGTTTTAAGTTTTAAAGTTTTTATAGAATAATCATTAAACCGCATGGGCTTTCCGGAAGCGGCCTCGAAAAAATGGCGTTAAGAAAATTACGGAACAAACCGTTAAGAACGCAGCGTTGTTCGAGCCCGTGGTATCTTCGAAGTATAACGTAACTGCGAAGCGAGTTCGCTGCGTTTAGGTTTGTGAAGTAATTTTTAGCCATTTTTTCGAAGCCTTGATCTTTTTTGTTACTCTTTTTTGCATCAAGGCAAAAAAGTAAAAAGTAGCATTTGAAAAGGGTTTGCGGTCTAAATTAATTATCTTAAGTTTTTAATAGAATGGCTTGTTCATAAAATAAAAATGAGTTTTGGTTGCAACTCCAAAACTCAAAACTTAGATCTTTAAAAACTTTAGAACCTCACGCCACTGCCACTGTTTCAAAATGGCCGATGGCCTGGTTCAAAAAGTTGGGCAGTATATGTGAATAGGTCCAGCGGATCTTATCAGGATCGTTCAAATGCTCCAGCATGGTGTTGAATTTTTCCAACCCATGATTTTCGATCACTGCATTTCTTTTTTCTTCCGTTTCAAAATGACGGGTCATACCTTCCGCATCCGCTTCGGGATGAAACTGCGTGCCGATCATGTATTCATTAAAGCGTATGCCCATGATGGCTCTTTCGTAGGGCACATGCGGCCGGTTCTTTTCAATACACAAAAGTGAACCTCCCATTTCTTTGAGCAAAGAATGATTGGGTTGTATCACCTGGTAGTCGCGGCTGTCTACGGCATAGAAGGGATCACTCAGGCCATCGAATACGGGTTCTGTTTTTCCTTCTTCCAGCATGTGCACGGGAAATACGCCAAACGAAGTTGATTTTCTTTTATACACCAACCCGGCATTAAAATAACGGCAGGCCAGTTGAAAAGAATGACAGATAAAAAACACCTGTTTCTTTTGCGCGGTGGAGGGGTTGTTGTTCCATCTCACCATTTCGTCCACCCATTTGCACCAGGCAATATCCCAGTCGTCAAAACGGCTCGAAAGGGGGTCGCCGGGGCCGCCACTCGAAATATAAATATCGAAAGAAGTATCGGGGAGTTCGTTCTTTTGCCTTACCTCAAATTCCGTAGTTTCTATGTCCAGGTCCACCGTTGCTGACCATTCTTTTACGATCTGGCGGATACAGCGCATGCCCTGGTTCGGCCGGCCATCATTCAGGTCGAGAATGGCTATACGGATTGATCGGTTGTCGTTCCAAATCATCCTGCAAACATAGCAATTTTTTAAAAGATTGACTGTCAGCTACTGTTCAGATTTACTTAAAATTCAAACGAGTTTGATCTGGGTTAAGAAAATAAGAAGAAGTATGTAGCCGGCTTCGGTACTGATGGCATCGCCTGTTGCGTCGCACACTTGTGCCTTCTGTAATGCTACTGAGCTTTTAGATAGAGCGGTAGGTAGGTAACCTGAATTTCATTTTTTAAATCCTATTCTTTCCCGGTCATCCCAGTTCTTTTGTGCAGCCTTTTCATCCAACAGGTTTTCCATGGCATCATAAATTTGATACTTACTATGCTGTCCTCTACCTTTTTTTAAGGTTTCTGAAACCTTAGCGTTTCAAACTCCCCTTTACTGAGCTGAAACATAAAATCTTTGGGAAACCGTTTTTCATTACGCTTTACGGCAAGGTTAAGCGCCTTGGTTTCTGTTTCGTATAAAGCGGCCAGGTCTCTGTCAAGAATTACTCTTTCGCCTCTTATTTCATATATCCTGTTTTGTATGGTTCGTATAATATTCATTTTAATGGAAATTTGACAAAAAGATTGATCGGTTGGTTGTAGGCTTAGGACTTTAATCATTTAAACGACGATAAATATACAAATCATCCTATTCGCCGGTTGGCTTAGGCCAAAGCCCCGCGCCGCCGCTTACTTTTACTTGAGGTTGCGGAGACTTCTCAAGAGCTGAAAGTTGCTGTTATTCTTTTCTCCAAATTGGGACAAGCCCAAAAGGTTGTATATGGCATTCATCGATTATGTATTGTCCTCTAACCTTTTTTACAAATAAAATTGTTGAATTCATGCCGTCCAACACTGGGTTTTCTTTAGAAAGACGCTGCGCAGTTTTGCAGTCCCTTTTTGTTGCAAGTTTAATAAGAGAATCTCTTTCGTTAATTACTTTTATTCCTTTTGGTCGACGTGTTGTGTCAAGAAACGGCTTGTACTGAATAATCTTTTTTGTCGAATGTAGGGTAGCAATAGACCATAGTTCTCCATAGGAGATTGTGTCGTTGCCGGTCAAAAAAATGTAGTCGGATAAATTAGTTTCGATGCCTGTCTGAAAAACCAAAATAAATGAATCTGCAGTATTGAAGTTAAATCCTGTCTTTTTATAATGAGACTTAAAAATTGTATCAAACTGAATTATTTGTTTGTCGAGAAGGCGCTTCCGATTTGACTTATTTTCCTTTATTTGCTTCTTTGTCAAATTGAGAGCCTTATTGTATTCTGTCTTGCGAAGTGAATCGAGTATTTTATCAGACTTAATTTTGGCAAGTTGAAAGGTTTTGTAGCTGTCGAGAAATGTCTGCCCTATTGAAATTCGTCCAACTAAAAGGAATAAAAGTAAAGTGTTAAGTCTCATAAGAATTTAAAGAGAGGATGCTGGCGTTAGAAATTTTGCATAATTAGGAGTGCCAATAAAATACATAGCAACCCACGTGTGTGTCGGCGTAATATTTTGTTTCAAAAATAATTCTCTTTCGACAGAAAATGGAATACCAAGTACCTGTAGCTTTTTCGGCATAATTAGTTTTTCCTCTCATACACCATCTCCCCACCCAAAAAAGTCCTCAGCACATTTACCTGCAATAATTCACTTTCACCTGCTTTCATCAAATCTTTATCGAGTATGATAAAATCAGCAAACTTTCCCGGCTCCAAACTTCCTTTTTCTTTTTCTTCAAAATTGGATTTAGCGGCCCAGATGGTCATGCCCCGCAATGCTTCTTCTCTGGTCAATGCATTTTCAGTTTGGTAGCCACCGGCCGGCCATCCTTTGGCATCTTTGCGGATAACAGCAGCATAAAATGTTTTAAAAGGAGAGATGTCTTCAACAGGGAAGTCCGTGCCTAACGGCAACCACCCATTTTGATGCAATAATTGTTTGTAGGCATAGGCACCTTTTACTCTTTCACTACCTAACCGGTCACCGGCCCAGTACATATCACTGGTGACATGTGTAGGCTGAACAGAGGGAATGATCGAATAGTCGCCAAATAAATTGAAATCAGCTTGATTGACTACCTGTGCATGTTCAATTCGCCAGCGCCGGTCATTTTTGCCTTTCAAATATTTTGCATAAATATTAAGCATGGTCCGGTTGCCACTATCGCCAATAGCATGGGTACACATTTGAAAACCTTTTTGTGCAATCCAATTCGCTACAGAATCAAAATGGTCCGGCTTACTCAATAAAAATCCGTAATGATCCGGTTTGTCACTATAGGGTTGTAACAAACAAGCTCCTCTTGATCCCAACGCACCATCGCCGTACACTTTAAAACTTCGCACATTCAACCGGTCTGTTTTGATGGCGCCTGTTTTTTCCAGCCAGTCAAAATTGGTTTTTTCATCACTGAGCATTACATACAACCGCATTTTCAAATCACCACTGGCCTGCATGGCTTTTATTCCTTCCACTGCAGGGAAGCTAAGCCCACAATCATCAATGGAGGTAAGACCAACAGCAAAACAATTTTTCTCTGCGTCTTTCAACGCTTTGGCAAACTGCTCATTCGTTTGAGAAGGAATTTTTGAAGAGACAAGATCAATGGCATTGTCAATTAAGATGCCGGTAAGCTTGCCATTTTTTGTTTCCACATCACCACCTGTTAATTTCATGCCGGCTTTTACACCCGCTTCCTCCAGTGCTTTTTGGTTGGCGATAGCTGCATGGCCATCTACTCTTGTTAACAACACCGGCCGGTCGGGAAATAGTTCGTTGAGCTTTTCATTATTGGGAAATTCCTTGATAGGCCAGTCATTCTGATCCCAGCCACGTCCAGTCAGCCATCCTTTTTTGCCGGCCTGTCCGGCAGACAGGTTCTCCGCAGCAAATGATCGTAGTTTTTCCAAAATTTCCTCCCAACTGTTGGTGCCGACAAGATTGACTGTTTGCAACGACATACCGTAGCCTACAAAATGTGCATGGGCATCAATAAAACCGGGATAGATAAATTTTCCTTCGGCATCGACTTTCTCTTTGGCATTGTATTTTTTTTCCAGGTCGGTTAGTTTGCCAGCGGCGTAAATTTTTCCATCTTTTATTGCCAACGCTTCAGCAGTAGAAAAAGAAGAGTCAACGGTGTAGATGGTAGCGTTGTAAACTAACAGATCAACATCTTCTTTTTGAGAACAGGAAACAAGGAGGCTGAACAATGCCAGTAAGGGGTATAGTAAATATTTCATCAGGATTATTTAAAACCTTTTTAGAAAGAAGGAAGGCAGATAACGCAGATTAGTATGAATGATTAAGATTGCATCATGACAATCATCACCATCTTATAAATCTGCGTTCGATATAAAATATTAAATGCCTGCTAAAAATTGGCCCTGTATATACTCCGCTACACTGGCCAGCGATTTGGTTTGTTCAAACACGGCCAACTGGCGGTCGGCGCCGGTTCCTTTTTCCAGCATATGATGAACAAAGGCAATGCGATGGCGACTACCCAGGTGATCGAGAACCGGATCGATGAAATCAAGCAGCTCATAAATCAATGCCCGGGTATTAACCTCCTCTTCCTTTCCAAAATCGATAAGATAACCATCCACTCCATAGCGGCTGGCCCGCCATTTATTTTCATTGAGTAATGCCCGGGAGTATTGAATGAAGTTGAGATTTTTAGAACGAAGCATATAGATGCGGGCGCAGATGGCCTGGAACAAGGCAGCTATAGTAATTGTTTCATCCACTGTCATCGGGATATCACAAATGCGAAACTCCACCGTATTGAAAAAAGGATGCACCCGCAGATCCCACCAGATTTTTTTTGCATTATCAATGCAATTGGTTTTGATCAACAGTTTTACATAATTATCATACGCTTCAATACTATCAAATGCATCGGGTATACCGGTACGGGGAAATTTATCAAACACTTTTGTCCGGAACGATTTGTAGCCCGTCATTCTTCCCTCCCAAAAAGGTGAGTTAGTGCTTAACGCAAAAATATGTGGCAGAAAATACCGTGTTGAATTCGCAATATGATTGGCCATCTCCCGGCTTTGCATGCCTACGTGTACATGCAGGCCGAAGATCAGGTTGCTACGGGCTGCTTCCTGTAATTCATTTACAATTTCGTTGTAGCGGGCTTGATCTGTTATCAACTGGCTTTCCCAATGGCTGAAAGGATGAGTGCCGGATGCACCCATGGCGAGATTGAGGCCGCCGGCTATGTCGGAAATTGTCTTTCTCAACAGCGATACATCGTTAAAAGCTTCATCCGCATCAGCGCAAATGTCTGTGCCTACTTCTACTACCGCCTGATGCATTTCAGCCTTTACTTTATCCTTGATCACTTTCTGTCCTTCCTGCACAATTTTCTGCTCATGGCTTTTTAATTCTTTGGTGACAGGATCAAGCACCATGTACTCTTCTTCAACGCCGAGCGTAAAGGTTTTATAGTTTAATATCATACTAGTTATTGGGTAAAAATTTCTTTTGTTTCAATGATAAGACCGGGCACAGCTTTGCTGAATATCAGTTCCTTGCCTGCATATAACTTGGCTCCATCATAGCGGTTGTTTTCGTTCAGTACAAAAACAGCGAGACTTTCTTCCTCCGGGTAAATGATCCAATATTCTTTTACACCGGCTTCTTCATACAACTCATATTTAAGATTTACTTCTTTGTGCGAGTTACCAGGTGATAGAATTTCGACAATCAGGTCGAGGGCGCCACAACAGCCTCTTGTATCAATTTTTGTTTCATCACAAACAATGCAAATATCTGGCTGTACTACGGTAGTTACTTCGTTGTCTTTTTTTCGATTTTTTACCGGAAGCCTGACATCGAAAGGCGCACTAAAAGTCTGGCATTTTTTATCGTTCAGGTAAGTGGCAATTGGGACAAAAAGATTTCTTGAAATCGCCTGATGACGGGTATTAGGGGCAGATAATTTAAAGATCTTGCCACGAAAAAGTTCCAGCCGTTCTTCAAATTTACATTGCAGGTAATCAGCATAGGTATAGCTAACGGAAGGATCGGGCTCTTCCACCTGCATGTATTGTTCATTATCTGTATCGTAAATGGTAAACACTATGTCAATGGTGTTTTAGTACTGCTTCTTTTTACATATTCACCCCAGGTAAGATTATCGCCGTTCCCATCATGGCTCATCGCTTTTTCGATGGCGTAGTTAGTG
Source organism: Terrimonas pollutisoli (assembly GCF_029360765.1). Taxonomy (GTDB): domain Bacteria; phylum Bacteroidota; class Bacteroidia; order Chitinophagales; family Chitinophagaceae; genus Terrimonas_B; species Terrimonas_B pollutisoli. Next base: position 46,879 of record NZ_JARKNA010000004.1, read on the forward strand.
GCCGTTTCTACCACCCATTCAAAATTTTCTTCACCTACACTGGTTCTTTCGGCATCGGGAGCCGGGTTGCAAAAATCAATAGCATAAGGGACACCATCTCTTACAGCCAGTTCAACGGTATTAAAATCGTAACCTAAATATTTATTAATTCGCAAGACGATGTCGGTCATCTGTTGCAGCCTTTCCGGGAATGGAGCAAACTCCGCCACATACCGAAGATGGTGTGGATTGCGGGGCTCGTATGGCATGATGCGTACATATTTCCCACCGATACAATAGCAACGATAATATTCGCTGAAAATAATTTCTTCCTGCAACAACATCACTAACTGGCCGGTCTCACTGTGTTTTTTAAAAAAATCTTCCGCACTATCCAGTTTGTAAACATGTTTCCATCCACCACCAGCAAAAGGCTTCATATAGGCTGGGAAACCGACATAATTAAAAATGCTATCCCAATCCAGCGGGTAGGCCAGGTTGCTGAATGATTCATCGGTGGTGTCATCTGGTAATTGCCTGGATGGAATAATGGCCGTTTTGGGAACAGGTACTCCCACCTTTGTCATCAGGCAGTTGTTGAAATATTTATCATCGGCGCTCCACCAAAAAGGATTGTTGATGACCGCTGTGCCAGTAACGGCAGCATTTTTTAACCAGGTTCTGTAAAAAGGGACATCCTGCGAGATCCGGTCGATGATCACCGCATAGCCACTGGGATCACCCTGCATGGCTTTATCGATGCGCACAGACTCTGCTACTATGCCTGGAACATTTTTACTGTTGACTCTTGCAACGAATGCCTCGGGGAAGGAACGTTCTTTGCCGTGCAGGATTCCGATTTTTTTCATGTTGTAATTATTTAAGGTTTTGGCCAAATGGGATTAGTTGTACAATGAGATAGTTATTTTTTGCGCAAAATTCGAAGATGACAGTTTTTAATTGGGCTATTGTGAACTGGTAATCAGCTCTTACCAAATTTATTTTTTCGAGGCCATATAAACAAATTAATGAAGTTGTTTTGTTGATAAGCGTAAGAAATGTTGCCCTTGTTTTATGTGAATGCTTATTTTTGAAAATTATGCAACTGGTACATACTGCTAATATCCTTGTAGAAAACAGAACCCTTTTATCTGTATTCCTCGAACGTGAAGTAAAGATTGATTTTTTTCTGCCCAAAAATGTCACGGATACGTCGGCTATGAGCTTGTTATTGATCAATGATGGTCAAAACATGGGCGAATTGGGATTGCAGGCTATTCTGGAAAAACTATACACCGACAAATTAATAAATCCTGTTCTTATTGCCGCGATACATACCGGTTCACAACGTAAAATGGAGTATGGCGTCGCTTCACAGGCTGACTATCTCGGCCGGGGTGCAAGGGCGGGGGCTTATACTTATTTTATATTGCGTGAATTGTTACCGTTTATCAGGGATAGTTATCAAATCACCTCATTTAGGGAGAGAGCTTTTGCCGGGTTTTCGTTAGGCGCATTGATGGCCATGGATATTGTATGGAACCATCCCGAAAAATTTTCAAAAGCCGGTTTGTTTTCCGCTTCTTTTTGGTGGCGCAGTATTGATCAAACGGAAAAGGAATATGATGACGATAAACATCGCATCATGCAGCAGGTGATACGAAATGGTAAGTATCATCCGGGATTAAAATTCTTTTTTCAATGTGGTAGTATGGATGAAACAATGGACCGCAATAATAATGGTATCATTGATTCTATTGACGATACGCTGGATATAATTAAAGAATTAGAGGTAAAAGGCTATGACCGGGAAAAAGATATTCAATACCTGGAAATGCCCGATGGCAGGCATGATATTGCAACCTGGGGCAGAGCTATGCCAGAGTTTTTGAAGTGGGGCTGGGGAAAGTGAGCCGGAAGTCAAAAGTGAAAAGTCAAAAGTGAAAAGTGAGAAGTCGGAGAACTACAAACCGCCAACTGTCAGCTGTTAACTATAATCTCTCACCACAATCAATAAACTTTATTTCTGCGAATAGGGGTAAATGTTTCTCCAGTTGTTCTTAGAAGAAACATTATCTATTTATGAGATTCACGACCCTCGTCACACTTCTTTCATTACTCTTTCCCTTTTTTTTAACCGCTCAGCAATCAACGGTATTTACACAAAGTATCAGGGGAACAGCTTTAGACAACACCTTGCAAACTCCTGTAGCTGGAGCAACTGTTATTTTACAAGGAGCAGGTAAGTCTGTGATAACTGATCAAAATGGTAATTTCAGATTTAGCGGTGTGTCACTAACATCCCAACAACTACATATTTTACATACGGGTTATAAAGATGCCGCTGTTGAAAACATTGTTGTGAATGCAGGAAAAGAAACTGTGCTCACCATTTTATTAGAAACGAATGTGCGGGATGAAAAGGAAGTAACGGTGAAAGCAACAACAAGGAAGAACCAACCCCTGAATGAAATGAGTGCGGTCAGTGCAAGGGCATTCACTGTGGAAGAAACACAGAAATATGCCGCAGCAGTAAATGATCCGCTTCGGATGGCCGTTGGCTTTCCGGGTGTAATGGCTGCTGATGATGGTAACAACAGTATCGTTATAAGAGGGAACTCTCCTGCTGGCTTGTTATGGCGAATGGAAGGCGTCGATATTCCAAATCCTAATCATTTCAGCGGAGCAGCTACGAGTGGTGGTGGCATTTCCATTTTAAGTTCACAACTACTGGCCAATTCCGATTTTGTGACAGGTGCTTTTGCTGCGGAATATGGCAATGCGTTAAGTGGTGTGTTTGATTTGAAATTGAGAAAGGGTAATAATGAAAAAAAAGAATATTCTTTTCAAGCTGGAGTATTGGGGTTAAATGCGGCGGCAGAAGGACCAATTGCTACTTTTTATAAAGGATCTTATCTTGTTAACTATCGTTACTCGACATTATCATTGCTGAATAAGCTAGGCGTTTTAAACGATGGCAGCACTACTAATTTCCAGGACCTGTCATATAATATTTATTTGCCTGCCGGTAAATTGGGCGACTTTACTGTTTTTGGATTCGGCGGATTGAGCAATGATAAGTTCGATGCAAAAAAGGACTCTTCCACATGGAAGGAGTCCGGTGACAGGGATATTTCAAAATTTGTTTCCAATACAGCCATGAGCGGTCTGACTCATACAATACTGCTGGGAAATAAGACGAACCTGCGATCGGCCATCGGGCTTTCGTATAATACGATCAGCTATAACGAAAAATACATTGAAGACGATTACTCCGAGTCAGAAGAATACCGGGGTAAATATGATACAAGGAAATGGACGCTGTCTTCCACATTAAATCACCGGTTTAACACCCGGCACATATTGAGGGGAGGAGTGATGGTGAACTTTATACAGTTTGCTTACAACCAGCATTCAAAAGAAAACCGCAATGCATCGTTGGAAGAAATGATCGATACCCGGGGAAACACCGAACTTTTGCAGTCATTTGCTCAATGGCAATATAAGCCATCGAATGATGTTGCTGTGAATGCCGGATTTCACTATATCCAGCTCCTATACAACAAAACAACATCCCTTGAGCCAAGAGCTTCCGTTAAATGGGATATAAGTAAGAAAAGCAACCTTTCATTTGGCTATGGCCTTCACAGCCAGGTGCAGCCTCTTGGTGTGTATTTTGCACAGATTGAGGATGGGGTTGGAAATATGAGTCATCCAAATAAAAATCTCAGGCTTACCCGGGCACATCATTTCGTCGTATCACATCAATACAGGCTGGCGAAAAATCTCAGGTTAAAAACGGAAGTTTATTATCAACATCTATTCAAAGTGCCCATTAGTATATCCGATACAAGTTCTTTTTCTGTACTAAATGTCGAAGGCGATTATGTTACCGATCCGTTAGTTAATAAAGGAAAAGGTAAAAACTATGGGGTAGAGATTTCGTTGGAAAAATACCTTGCTAACAATTTTTATTACACGCTGAGCAATTCTTTGTACCAATCGAAATACACGGCGGCTGACGGGAAAGAACGAAATACCCGTTTTAATGGCAATTATATTGTGAGCTTCTTAGCCGGCAAAGAATTTTTGTCTGCCAATAAATTAAGAACAATAGGTGTGAATATTAAGACGATCTATGCAGGCGGTTATCGCACAACACCTATAGATAAAGAGCGATCAGTACAGGAAGGTTATACAATCTTCAGGGAAGAAGAGGCTTACAGTTTGCAAAATCCCGCATATTTCAGAACCGACCTCCGGCTGGGTATAAAATGGAACCGCCGGAAAATAACTTCTACGTTGTCCCTGGATATACAGAATCTGACTAACCGCCTTAACATTTACAACCAGACCTTCGATGAAGAAAAGGGAAGTATTGTTACAAATTACCAGGCAGGGTTGATACCTATACTGAATTATAAAATAGAATTTTAAGTCAGCAAAAGCCCCGTTAAGCGGGGCTTTTCATTGTTTCACTAATAGGAAGTACAAACGTTTGGCCTTATAAATTTTTTGAAAAATAAAATCCCGGCTGCCATAGGGTTGTCAGTGGCTGTTTGTTGTTTTGTGATCTGGTTAAGAAAAAAGTTTTTTGGAAATGCGGGTGACTTGCTAAATTTGCTAACAGTGTTAGGTAAAATAATGGTGATATGGGTATAGCAGAACGCCGGTTAAGGCAAAAAGAAGAAGTGAGAGCAAACATCCTTTCCACCGCATGGGGATTGGTGAAGGAGGAGGGGTGGCAATCTTTGTCAATACGAAAGATCGCCGACGCCATTGAATATAGCGTACCTGTTATTTATGATCATTTCGAGAACAAGGAAGATATATTGCTGCAGTTTGGCAAAGATGGGTTCGGTTTGTTAATCAGGAGGCTTCAACAGGCAAAAAAAAAATCGAATGATCCTGCCGAACAACTGAGGTTAATTGCCGATGCATATTGGAATTTTGCTTTTAAGAACAAAGAATATTACCAATTGATGTTTGGACTGGGCATAGCTTGTTGTGAAACTGATAAATGTCTTCCTGAGGAATCTGCATTCAGGAACCTGATAATGGAGCCGATCAATGCGATTTTGGCTGAAAATAAAAAGAAGGATATAAACGCCTGTTTAAAGTATCATACGTTCTGGTCAGTTATGCATGGGCTGATTTCAATTAAGATGTTGAGTTATTCAGAAATAGCTGATGAATTAAATAAAATGGTATTGGATGATGCCATCGAAGGATTTATAAAAAACCTGGAGCAATAAAATTTTTTTTCCCTTTTAATTAACAATGTTAGCTTTTTTAATGTTGTTATGTACCGATTGTCACCTGTCGTAGCTGCAATGACAAGAAGCCACATGTAAAAAACACACCGTTTCGGTCCTTTTGGAGTGCCATGTAAAGTGCCGGAATCAATTCACGACCCTTATTCATTAACCGGGAAATAGGAGTATTTCTCAAACCATTCTGTTATGTATAAAAAAAATCAAAGGAGCAAAAGGTTGCCCTTTCTGTTAACTAACTATTTAAGCTTATTATTTGTAGCTGTTGCAACCGCTTTTTTATATGCGTGCAATTCATCATCCGGGAATCCGACGATGATGGAGCAGCCTCCACAATTTTTGCCGGTGCTAATCGTCAATAACATGCCTGCAACTACTTACCAGGAATTTTCTGCATCACTGGAAGGAAGCAAGGACATTGAGATACGTCCACAGGTGGATGGTTATCTGGAAAAAATATATGTGGATGAAGGCGCTCACGTAAGAAAAGGCCAGGTTTTGTTTAAAATCAACAGCAGGCCCTACCAGGAGCAATTAAATAATGCCAGGGCCACTCTCGCAGCAGCAAAAGCCAGCCAGGCCAATGCTGAAATTAATGTTTCAAAATTAACACCGCTCGTTCAGAACAATGTGATTTCTGAAGTGCAGTTGAAGACTGCAAAGACGGCGTATGATGCTGCGACAGCAAATGTGGCACAGGCCCAGGCAATGGTAGGCGCTGCACAGATCAACCTGGGGTATACCACTATCAAGGCACCGGTTGATGGCTATATCGGAAGAATACCTTTTAAAACGGGAAGCCTGGTAGGTATGACAACTCCGACGGCCCTGACGGTGATTTCCGAAATAAAAGATGTGTATGCGTATTTTTCATTAAGCGAAAATGATTTTTTGCGGTTTAAACAGCAGTTCCCGGGCAATACCATTGAAGAAAAAGTGAAAAAAATGCCACCGGTCGAATTGGTATTGTCTGATAACAGTGTTTATCCGAAAAAGGGAAAGGTTGAAACTGTTCTCGGGCAGTTCAACAATACTACGGGAGCAATCAGTTTCCGCGCAACATTCCCCAACACAGATAATTTGTTGCGTTCCGGTAATACTGGTAGGGTGCGCATTTCGAAAATTCAGAAAGAAGCCTTAGTAGTACCACAGGAATCTACATTTGAAATACAGGACAAGGTATTTGTATTTGCAGTAGGGGATAGTAATAAAGTAGTCAGCAAGCCAATTGTTGTTTCCGGTAAAACTGCCAATTACTATTTTGTTGAAAGTGGTTTGAGTGCCGGGGAGAAAATCGTTTTTTCAGGCACCGGTAATCTCAAGGATGGAATGGCAATTGCCCCGCAACTTCTTTCTTCCGATAGCTTGCTTAAAGCAAAACCATTGTAAACAAAAAACACATACAAGGCCAGGAGGGTAGGTTCAACTAAGTGAACTTTTTTATCCGCTGATTTTTCGATCAGTTGGGTGAGAGCCCTTCCTGTCATCAATAGAATAATTTTTATTACTTATCAGCAGGAAAAAATAATCTCATGTTAAAAAGATTTATCGAGAGACCTGTTTTATCAACAGTTGTATCAATCATTTTGCTTTTGTTAGGCGGGTTGTCGTTATATACCTTACCGGTTACCCTGTTCCCGGATATTGCACCACCGAGTGTGCAGGTAACGGCCTTTTATCCCGGCGCTAATGCCGAAGTAGTAGCACGTTCCGTTGCAACACCTATTGAAGAAGCGATCAATGGGGTAGAGAACATGACCTATATGACTTCCAATTCCAACAATGACGGAAGCATGGCCATAACGGTTTTTTTCAACCAGGGTACCGACCCGGATATTGCGTCCGTGAATGTGCAGAATCGTGTATCAAAGGCTATAAACCAGTTGCCGCAGGAAGTAGTACAGGCAGGTATTTCAACACAAAAAGTACAAAACAGTTTCATCATGTTTGTGGCAGTGTCAAGTGAAGACAGTAGCCAGTATGATGAACTTTTCCTTGAAAACTATATTAAGATCAGCCTTATCCCCCAGGTGCAACGGGTGCCTGGCGTAGCACAGGCGCAGGTATTTGGTACGAAGGACTATTCCATGCGTATCTGGCTGAAACCTGACAGGTTAATTGCTAACAATCTTTCACCACAGGATGTGCTTAATGCCATCAGGGATCAAAACCTGGAAGCAGCTCCGGGACGGCTGGGTCAAAACAGTACTGAAACATTTGAGTATGTTTTGAAATATAAAGGAAAATTAAATGAGGGAGAGGACTATGAAAATTTTGTCATAAAAGCCAATCCTGATGGTTCATCGCTCCGGTTGAAAGATGTGGCAAGAGTAGAGTTTGGATCTTATACGTATTCATCTAACAGCCGCATGGATGGAAAGCCAGTGTCAGGTTTTGGCGTTTTGCAAACAGCAGGATCTAATGCCAACGATATATTAACACAAGTAGAAAAGCTGCTCGATGAATTTTCCGCCAGCCTGCCAAAAGGTGTTAAGACGACTGTCATGTACAATTCCAAAGAGTTCCTGGATACGTCAATTGACCAGGTAAGAGAAACACTGGTTATTGCATTTATACTGGTGTTCATGATGGTGTTCTTATTCCTGCAGGATTTCCGCTCTACGCTTATACCGGCCATCGCCGTGCCCGTGGCTATTATCGGAACATTTTTCTTTTTACAATTATTTGGCTTTACACTTAACCTGCTCACTTTATTTGCATTGGTTTTGGCTATTGGTATTGTGGTGGATGATGCGATTGTAGTGGTGGAGGCGGTGCATTCAAAAATGGAGCGGACAAAGCTGCCTGCAAGAGTTGCCACCATTCAATCGATGAATGAAATATCTGGTGCCATTATATCTATTACATTGGTAATGGCAGCGGTATTTATACCAGTAGGATTTATGCAGGGACCGGCCGGCGTTTTCTACCGTCAGTTTGCCTTTACACTGGCTATCGCCATTTTAATTTCGGCTGTAAATGCGTTGACATTAAGCCCTGCTTTATGTGCCCTGTTTCTAAAGAATCCACATAATGGAGAAGAAGGAGGACATACACGTAAAAAAGGATTTGCCGGCCGTTTCTTCCATGCCTTTAATACAGGCTTCAAGTCGATGACCAATAAATATATTCAAAGTCTGAAATTTCTTGTCCGGCATAGATGGATTGCTTTAGCAGGATTAGCTGTCATTGCCGGCATCAGTTTCTGGCTGGTTAAAAAAACACCGACGGGTTTTATACCTACCGAAGATCAGGGCTTTGTACTATATGCCGTGAATACTCCTCCGGGTAGTTCGCTGGACAGGACCCGGCAGGCAACGGAAGCAATAGATACCATTATTCAAAAAGAAGCTGCCACTAACCACTTGTATGTTGTAGATGGTTTGAATTTTATCAGTTTTTCGAATGCGTCACCTTATGCTGCCGGTTTTATCAGGCTAAAAGATATTGATGAAAGAGGACCTGTGACCAACCCCGATCAGATAGCCGGTATGCTGACACAAAAGGTAAGTGCGGTAAAAGGTGCCAACACTTTCTTCTTTAATTTTCCTACCGTACAGGGATTTGGTAATGTGAGTGGTTTTGAATTTATGTTACAGGACAGGACAAATGGGCCCCTGGACAAATTGGGTAATACAGCCTATGCATTTATCGGTGCGCTGATGCAACGAAAAGAAATCGCTTTTGCTTTTACCACCTTTGCGGCCGGTAATCCGCAATACATGATCGAGGTGGATAATTTGAAAGCGAAGCAGCTAGGTGTTTCAATAAGGGAACTAATGCAAACGATGCAGATCTATTATGGAAGTAGCTTCGTTTCCGATTTTAACCGCTTTGGAAAATACTACCGGGTAATGGCGCAGGCTGATATTTCTTATCGTGCCGATGCCGGATCGCTGAATGGCATTTATGTAAAAAATAATGATGGAGAAATGGTGCCTGTCAATACCCTGGTTTCATTAAAACGGGTATATGGGCCGGAAACAGTAACACGTAATAACCTGTTTAATGCCGTAACCATTAACGGACAGCCCAAGCCGGGATTTAGCACGGGTGACGCCATTAAAGCAATTGAGGAAACGGCGAAACAAGTGTTACCAAGAGGATATGCTTATGAGTGGACCGGCGTAACAAGGGAAGAGATCAAAACAGGAAATCAAACGGCGTTTATCTTTATGCTGAGTATAATCTTCGTCTTCTTCCTGCTGGCTGCACAATATGAAAGTTATATCCTCCCATTGGCTGTTATATTAACAATACCAACCGGTGTACTGGGAGTGTTTTCGTTTATTGGGTTTGCTGGCATCGAGAATAATATCTATGTACAAATAGGATTGATCATGCTGGTGGGCTTGTTAGCAAAAAACGCCATCCTGATCGTTGAATATGCAGTGCAAAGGCGAAGAGCCGGTATGTCGTTGATTGCTTCAGCGCTGGAAGCTTCACAATTACGTCTTCGCCCGATTCTGATGACGTCATTTGCTTTCATCGTGGGATTGTTACCATTAACATGGGCGAAAGGAGGTTCAGCATTGGGCAATCGTTCCATCGGAACAGGTGCTGTTGGTGGCATGCTTACGGGTGTAATACTCGGAATATTTATTATTCCCGTATTGTTTGTGATTTTCCAATACCTGCACGAAAAAATAAGCCGGAAACCCGTGCAAACTGAACCACCTGCCCTGGCAGAGTAATATGCAATGATGGTGAATTCCATGTGACTAAAAGCTATAAAGATTAACACATGAAAAAATAAAAAATTAGCGATGATACAAAAGATAAATTTTAAGCACTATTCGACACTCTTACTGCTGGTAGTTCTACTATCTGCGTGCCGTCTCGGCAAAGAATACCAACGACCCGAGGTGGAATTGCCGCAGCAATTCGGTACAGTTAGTTATGCTGATACCAGCAGCATTGCCGATATTGAATGGAAAAAATTTTTCAGCGATACTACCTTGCAGTCCCTGATTGAAAAAGGTATACAATACAATCATGATCTGCTAATAGCAATTAAACGAATCGACATAGCGCAACAGCAGGTAAAACAAGCCAAAGCACTTCAATTGCCCGAGATGGATCTCCGGGTTGCCGGTAGCATCAGCCGTCCGTCGGATAATAGTTTGAATGGTGTTAGCCTCAAAAGCTTTTTGGGAAAAAGTTATGTCGAAAATTATTCGGCTGCAGTTAACTTCTCCTGGGAAGCAGATGTCTGGGGAAAGATAAGGGGGCAAAAGGAAGTAGCATTAACAGAATATCTTCAAAGCTATGAAGGAACAAAGGCGGTGCAAACACAACTGGTCTCCGACATTGCTCAAGGTTTTTTCAATCTATTGACGCTGGATAAGCAGATAGAGATAAGCCGGAAAAATTTAATGCTTAATGATTCTTTTTTAACGGCAACCCGGTTATTGAAAGATGCTGGCGTGGTAAATGCATTAGCAGTGCAGCAAGCTGAATCGCAAAAACAATCTACGGCCTTACTTATTCCGCAATTGGAACAACAGATCGCAATACAGGAAAATGCATTGCAGGTATTAACAGGACAATTGCCCGGGAAGCTCTCAAGAAAAACTTTGCTGGACGAAATTACCTTGAGCGATAATTTATCTGCGGGTCTGCCCATCGCAATGTTAAGCCGGCGACCCGATGTGAGATCCGATGAATTAGCGTTACAAATAGCAACTACCCGGATTGGCATTGCGAAGGCAAATATGTATCCTGCGCTTAATATTACTGCCGGTGGAGGACTGGAGTCATTTAAAGCAAGCAACTGGTTTAACATTCCTAACTCCCTGTTTGGCTTAGCGGCAGGTTCAATAGCGCAACCAATTTTTAAAAGAAGGCAACTCAAAACACAGTACGAAATTGCCAAACTGGAAAGAGAACAGGCGGTTATTAAATTCAGGCAATCCGTTTTGACAGCAACAGGTGAGGTAGCTGATGCCCTGGTATCGGTAGAAAAATTAAAAGAACAACAACAGATCGCTTTGGGCCAGGTAGACACCTTACGCCTTGCCGTTGGTAATGCACAGCTATTATTTAAAAGTGATATGGCAAATTATTTGGAAGTGATCACAGCTCAGGGCAACGCATTACAAGCGGAACTAAACCTGGCATCTATTCGCAGGCAGCAATTATCTGCGATGGTTGAACTCTACAGATCATTGGGTGGAGGCTGGAGGTAGATAACGTGAATGGTTATTTTACTGAAGCATTCCCCTATAAATTCTGGTAAAAGCCAGTTGTTGGTAATGACAACTGGCTTTTGCATTTCTATATTAACTAAAGCAAAATCCGAATTATTGGGTTTTCAAAAGAGAATGGCTGTGGACGAGCAGCGAAAACGGTTTCGTAAATATTCTTATGCATTCTGACGAAAGGTGAGTAAAAAAATAGCAATTTAGATTAGCGTTATTTTGACACTTATTGCTTTTGCCATTTTGAACTACTCTGACTCATATAACGAATATGAATTACTCCGCCAGTTAGGCGCCGGTAGCGAATATGCCTTCACCCGTCTGTTTGATCATTACCGCGGAACAATCTATGGTGTAGCTCTTAAATTTCTTAAGTCGCCGGTATTGGCTGAAGAAATAGTACAGGATGTATTTTTAAAGGTATGGCACAAAAGAGAAGAGATGGCAGAGGTAAAGAATTTGGATGCATATCTTTTTATTATGGCGAGAAATTTCATCTTCGACCGTATAAAGAAAATGTCTTACGAAGCTGCGGATGAAATTTCTATTGTAATGGAACAATCTTCAGCTGATGATACAGAATACCTGGTACGCCAGCATCAATGTCAGCAATTACTGCAACAGGCAATAGATATGTTACCGTCTCAGCAGCGGCAGGTTTATCAATTTGCTAAAATGGATGGATTGACTCACGAAATGATCGCAGAAAAAATGCAGATCTCCAAGCATACCGTAAAAAAACATATGGCCATGGCATTGCAGGCTATCAGGAAGCATCTTGAAAGTCATCTTCATTATTTACCCATCCTGCCATTGATCATTGGAGCATTGTTGTAAATAGAGGATAAAAAAAATTTTTACCCGGAACTACTCCCTGTTCTTTTTTAAATCGTCTTTATTAAAGGTATTAAGCGAAGCCATTCCCGATCTTAATACCGGAAAAGTATGAATGGTAAGGAAAAATTTATTGAGCTTTTACAGGCATACCTGTCAGGAAAAGCTTCATCAGCAGCATACAACGAGTTGATGCGAATGATCAAATGCGGAAAATATGATGACTTGCTGAAACAGCGTATTGATGATTCACTATTGCATGACAACCCAGCCGTTGATCTTGACGTAAACCGTGCACAGGATCTATTATATCGCATTCTTAATTCAGAAAAACAAACGGCCAAACTTATCCCTGTTAGCAGACCGGTACGGCGTTACCGTTATTGGTATGCGGCAGCCGCAGCACTGTTGATAGTAACGCTGGCAATATGGAACCTGGTAGCCACGAGGAATAACCCGGAATCTCCCATTGCCAAAACGGAGAAAAAAGTTTTGGAACCAGCTCCCGAAACAAACGGTAAAAGATATGTCCGCCTGCAGGATGGCAGCACTGTCTTGTTGAATGAAGGAAGCCTGCTTGATTATCCTGCCGATTTTGCCAATGATAAAAGAGAAGTGACACTGAGTGGTGAAGCTTATTTTGATATAAGGCCTGATGCAAAGAGACCTTTTATTGTTCATACGGGAAAAGTAACTACTACTGTGATGGGAACGGCATTTAATATAAAAGCCTACCCGGAGCAAAAACAGATCACCGTAACGGTGACCCGGGGAAAAGTAAAAGTCGGTGATAATAAAAAAACATATGGCGTCATTGTTCCCAATGAAAGTATTGCGGTCAATACAGAGATCAATTCATTCAGACTGGAAAGAGTAAATGCTGATGAGGCGCTAAACTGGAAAAAACAATACCTGGTGCTGGATGATATAAGCCTTGAAGAAGCGGCGGTCCTGATAGGCAACAGGTATCATGTTAATATTTCTTTTTCCAAAGAAGCACTGGAAAATTGCCGGATAAGCGCCACGTTTTTAAATAATGAAAACCTTGAGCAGGTTTTAACGGTAGTAACAGGTGTAGTGGATGCTGATTACACGCTGCAACCTAATGACGAAGTGATTATAAGCGGCGAAGGCTGCGAATAACAATTGCGATTACTAAAAACTTAACTGACTAACCAAAACGATTGCCAATATGCTAAACTTAAACTCCACTTAACAAAACTTCACCTCGAAAATTGGTGATAAAAAACCCCTCAGCCGTGGAAAGCAATCGAGGGGCTCCGTTTAAAACTTCATTCATAAATTTTAAACTACTGCAATTTATGCAATTATTCATTGCAAGGGTTGGCGGTTCAGGCGCTGTGCCGGGCCGTGCTCTTATTAGTAAATCAAATTTTGTATTGATCATGCGGGTCAGCTTTTTAATGATCTCCATTCTTGCTTTCAGCGCACAAGTATTGCTGGCAAAGAACACATCGGGCCAGTCAATAGAGGAGACATTTATTACGCTTGAACTGAAAAATGAAACTCTCACAACAGCTTTTAAAAAAATTGAAAAGCTCACCGATTATCTTTTTGCATACCAGCGGCAACAGGTAGATGGTTACAAAGTAAGTATTGAAAAAGCCAAAAGGTCGGTAAGCTCTACGCTGGAACTGCTGCTGAAAAACACTGATCTTTCTTTCAGGCAGGTGGGTAACAGCATTATTATTTACCAGAAAAATGGCAAAGCGATTGCCTCCTTTAATAATGAAGTGGAAAAGTCCGCGGCTGTTGCCGATACAACCATTTCCGGAGTAGTGATCAATGAAGAAACCGATCTGCCGGTGGAGAATGTATCTGTTGTGATAAAGGGTCAAAAAGGAGGTACTATAACCGATGCCAATGGACAATTTCGCCTGACAACAGATAATCTTTCAGGTATATTAGTAATTAGCTCGGTGGGATATGAAGCACAGCAGTTAGACCTGAGCGGCAGAAGTTCTTTCCGGGTTGTTTTAAAACCCAATACAAGAAAACTGGACGAAGTAGTGGTGGTGGGTTATGGTAAAAGTTCACGCAAAAACTTATCAAGTGCAGTAACAACGATAAAGCCCGAAGATCTGAACCGTGGCGCTATCAGTGATGTGGGGCAGTTGTTGCAGGGTAAAGTAGCCGGATTAAATATTACCGCCAGTGGTGACCCTAACAAACCTGCCGCTGTTGTTCTTCGCGGCGCTTCTACGGTGAATAGTCCTGGCGGCCCTTTTTATGTAATTGATGGTGTGCCCGGTGCTGATATTGCAACGGTAGCTCCCGATGATATCGCTTCATTGGATGTATTGAAAGACGCTGCCGCTACCGCGATCTATGGTAACAGGGCCGCCAATGGAGTAATAATGATAACAACCAAGCGGGGAAGAAAAGGCCAGGTGCAAACTTCTTATAACGGTTATGTCGGCATTGAAAATGTAAGTAACAATCTTGACCTGATGGATGCGGCTCAGTTGCGGGCTTATATAGCCGCCAATGGCGCTGCATTTTCCCCCAACGATGATAAGGGCGCCACTACAGATTGGCAAAAAGCCATACAAAGACCAACCGCCATATCTCATAATCACAATTTATCATTCAGCGGTGGAGGTGAACACAGTACTTATAGTGCAAGTCTGAATTTCCTGGATAAAGAAGGTATTTTAACACGCAGCAGGCTAAGAAGAGTTATTGGCCGGTTGGCTATCGAGCAATATGCCTTAAACGATAAGATAAAATTCGGGTTAAATATTGCCAACTCTAACAGCAATGCCAACTATGTGCCTTTACAAAATGTGGTTTTGCTGCAGGCTGCTAAACATTTGCCTATTTCTCCTGTAATGAATGAGGATGGCACTTATTTTGAAAACCTGAATACCACGGGATATTTTAACCCGGTTGCCATTATTGACAATGCAAAAGATGATGCAAAATATAATACGGTGACCGGCAATTTCACTACTGAAATCAAGTTGCCTTTTGATCTTACGTTTAATACCAACTTAGCTTATCAAAAAACAACTTCCTTACGTGGTGAGTATTATGGAAGCTATTATGGCAAGTATCCAACTTCCAATTTTTATAATAACCCTGATCCCGGTATTGACATTGCACATACATTGATCGGAAATCTGTTTGGCGTGAATGGGTCGGCATTAAGGAGCTCTTACCAGAATACTTTTAAAACACTGGAAGCATTTCTGACATGGAACAGGAAATTTGGGTTTCATACTGTCAATGCAGTAGTAGGTTATTCATGGCAGGAGAACACGAACGGCGAAGGTTTCCAGGCATCGAGCACTAATTTCCAGAATGATCAAATTGGTTACAATAATCTGTCTGCAGGTAATCCGTATGCAATTTCCAGTTATCGTATAGGTCTTGGTGCTGGTCAAACATATAGTCAAATAAGACAGATATCAGATTTTGGAAGGATCAACTATAATTACAAAGACAAATACTTGCTACAAGCTTCTATAAGAAGAGATGGAAGCTCTGTTTTTGGCAAGAATACTCAATGGGGTTATTTCCCGTCTGCAGGTTTAGCCTGGCGCATCAGCAACGAAAGTTTTATGCAGAATCAGGATATATTTAACGATTTAAAATTAAGGGCTAGCTATGGTGTAACGGGTAACTCTGGAGGAATAAATGCCTTCAACAGTCAGTTGCTATATGGTTTACAGGGACAATTTTATAACGCCGGTCCATGGGATAATGCAATAGTACCCACTCAGTCTAACAACGCCGATTTAAAATGGGAAGAAGTATCCACGACAAACATTGGGTTGGATTTTACCATTTTGAAAAACAAGCTAAGCGGAAGCATAGACTATTATCAGAAAGAAACAACTGATATGCTCTTTTATATACGTGTATCTCCTTCTCTGGTTCCGGGAGGAAGGATTGCAGTGAATGGTGGAAGTTTGGAAAATAAAGGAATTGAATTGACATTAAATGCAACGCCTGTAAGCAAAACTGACTTTAGCTGGACAACCACTTTGAATCTTGCTCACAATAAAAACCTGGTTACAAGTTTAAGTAATCCGTATACCAACGGTGATTCCACCCGCTATTCAGACCCGGAAGGACCTGGGCAAACAGGCGCCACACTTCAATTGCTGAAAGTAGGCAAACCAATCGGGCAGTTCTTTTCATTGGAATATGCAGGCAAGGATGCCAATGGTGTTTCCCAGTTTTATAAAAAAGACAAAACCTTAACCACAGCGCCAGCGATTGGCACAGATTATTTTTATGTAGGTAATGCACAACCCAAATTGCTGATGGGATGGAGCAATAGTCTCCGATATAAAAAGTTTGACGTCAATTTCTTTTTCCGCGGTGTGTTTGGTCATAAGATATTCAATGCTACAAGGGCCGATCTTTCTTATGTGAGTGCGGCCACAGCCAACAACATATTGGTAAGCGCCGGGGATGACAAAATTGCGGATGGTAAGAACTCATTTTACTCCACCCGTTATATTGAAAAGGGAGATTATGTAAAGTTGGACAATGCAACACTGGCTTATACTTTTTCTAAGCCAGTGAAAGGATTGAACAGTGTCAGGTTATATGTTACTGGCAATAATTTATTTACCATCACCGGCTACAAGGGAATAGATCCTGAGATCAACCAGGGTGGTATAGCGCCGGGCATTGATTACAATAACTTTTATCCAAAAACACGCACCATCCTGTTTGGTTTAAATGTTTCATTTTAATAACGACTAACCATTACGAAATATGAAATGAGCTATAAAGATTTTCGGGCAAATTCATATCAACCGCGAAGAAAATTTTTATGGCGAATTCCATTTGGCCAGAAAACAATAAAATTAGACAAATGAAAAAGATATTTTTTTATACGGTGATTCCGGTTTTGCTGGTTTTGTCTTTAGCATCCTGCCATAAACTGGATGTAGAAGTAACTACTGAACTTACAAGCGAAACCTTTCCAAAAAAAGAGGCTCATTATAATGCCCTGATGGGTACAATTTATAACCTTTTCAGAGATGGTTATACTACAGGCCATTTCTTCGTTACAAGTCAGTCAACGGATGAGTCTGCTTTGTTGATTTATGGATCCGACTGGATTGACGGAAACAGGTACATGGATCTTCACCGGCACACATGGACAAAAGATCATCCGAATATCGGAGGTGAATGGTCTTACTTAGCTAACCTTATTGGTAACACCAACCAGGTTTTGTATCTCCTTAAAGACTCTGATGAAGGAACGGTTAAAACTACCAGTATTGCAGAAATGCGTACCATGCGGGCATTGTTTTATTACTATATGATGGATATGTTTGGAAATGTACCGCTGGATACTGTGTACGGAAATACCGAGTTGCGTACTAATACTCCGAGGAAAGATGTGTTTAATTATGTTGAAAGCGAGCTGAAGGCTACCATTCCTTATTTAAAAACAGCATCGGGCTCTGCTACCTATGGTAAACCCACCCGCTATATGGCGTATTCGCTACTGGCTAAGATGTATTTGAATGCAGAAGTATATACCGGTACGGCAAAGTACAATGAATGTATTGTTGCCTGTGATAGTGTGATCAATGCAGGAGGAGGCACCCAATATGCGCTGGAATCAAGGGCTACTTATTTCAATATGTTTGCTCCTTCAAATGGGCCTTCTTTTAAAGAATTCATTTTTGCCATTCCGTATGATCCTTCCACTTCCAATGGTTATTTGTTTTATGCCCGTTATGATCTGAACCGGAACTTAGGCATCAAATACCGTTATGCTGCTTCCTCGCCGGGTACTTATACCTACAGCCAGATTATTTTAAATCAAACCAAGGACAATGGACTGGCAAACAATAAGCCCAGCGGCCCCCGTTGCACAACCGATGAGTTCTATGCTCATTTCAATGATGCCAATGATATCAGAAACAATCAATGGCTTACCGGCCTGCAATATTGGCCAGATGGCAACCCCATCATGGTAAACACAACCAATCTTGGATATGATCAGTTTTATTCAGGCGGCAGTCCAGGTGCATCATATACTTATCATTTGAATCTTTCGCCGCTTGGAAATGCTTCCCGGCTCGGCGCTACTGCCTATGATGTGGGTAAAGATGAACTTGCATGGAATACAGGTTACAGGAATATTAAATTTTTGGCTGATCCTAATTCAATAACAAGAAACCAGAATAATGATGCGCCTGTGTTCCGCTATTCTGATATTATTTTAATGAAAGCAGAAGCTATTCAAAGAGGAGGCACGGCTACTATGGGTCATACAGCACTTTCATTGGTCAACATGCTGAGGGCGGTTCGCACCACAAGCCCTGAACTAACCAGCCTCACATTGGATGATATTTATGCAGAACGTTGCCGCGAATTATCGTGGGAGTGTTGGCACAGGAATGATATGATCCGCTTTGGAAAATTTGAGAATAGCTGGGGATTGGGGAAAATAAATACTGATACTTATCGCCGTCTTTTCCCAATACCCACCTCAGCCATTGCTACCAACAACAAACTTGTACAAAACCCAGGCTATTAGTTTAGCAGTTTTTATATTAAGCAGTCCCCCGGGGTTTTTCAGCCCCGGGATTTTTTTAATACGGAAAATATTCGGAAAATAGCGTACTGATCATTCTTCTATTGATATATCTTTCGTTACCTGTCCAATGGTTTTTATTGAAAAATAATAACGGAGTAGCCGCCGTATCCTGATGAGTATTAATTTTCCAGCAAATGAGCAAAATGAAACGAATTTCTTTTTTAAAAATGGGAGGAGCACTGGCGATATTAGCTCCGTTAGCAGATAGCCTTTTTGTTCAGGCGGTACTAAATACAGAAAAGGAATGTTTGTTGGCGGATGATATAATGAAAGATCTTATTACAGCTAATGATGCAACGGTTGCACTATTGCTAACATCATTGGAGCCGGGCAATCTGAAATTCAGCCGGAGAACCGGGTATGATATAGCTATATTATCAGCATCTTACTGCTCTGAGGGTTCAAAATATTATCATGATCCGCTAATTGTTTCCAGGCTTGATTGGCTGATACGTTTTTTGGCGGAGTCGCAATCAGAAGATGGGACCGTGAATATAGCAAACCTTGAATCACCGCCGGATACTGCCTTCCTGATGGAAATTCTTTGTGCAACCGCTCATATTTTGTCAAAAGATAATTCAAAGGAATTGTCAGCTATTAACAGCGAGCTGAAAAAGATTATTGTCAAAGCCGGGGATGCACTGAGCAAAGGAGGTGTGCATACTCCCAATCACCGTTGGGTGATCAGTGCAGCGTTATCTCAAATAAATGATTTATATCCCGATAAAAAATATAGAGACAGGATAGAAGACTGGCTTGGTGAAGGAATTTTTATAGATAAAGATGGCCATTATCCGGAAAGAAGCGGCACTTATTCTGCTGTAGAGGATACTGCATTCATTACCATGGCCCGCTTATTAAATAAGCCATCGTTACTGGAGCCTGTAAGAAAGAACCTGGAGATGATGTATTATTATATGGAACCGGATGGTGAACTGGTGAGTGTAGATTCCCGCAGGCAGGATCAGTACGCAGCAAGGAATATTTCATTGTTTTACCTGCAGTACAGGTATATGGCCATACGGGATAATAACAGCCATTTTGCTGCGATAGCGAAACAGATAGAAAGCATGAAAGATTTCCGCGAAGCGGTGCTGGACAGGGCACTATTTTATTTCATGGAAAATTCTTTATTGCAAAAACAACTTCCGGCCGCCGATCATCTTCCTGTTAACTATGAAAAGCTGTTTACTACTTCGCATTTGCTGCGGATACGAAGAGATAATACAACCGCTACGCTTTTTGGGGGAGTGGACTGGCCATTGATAACAGCATCCGGCCGATCCAACAGCCCCAACTTTTTTTCTTACAGGAGGGGGAATGCTGTTTTGAAATACATGAGGTTGTCGTCCGGTTTTTTCAGTATGGGATATTTTTACAGTGACGGATTAAGAAAAGAAGGGAGTAAATATATTCTCTATAAAAAACTGGAAGTTCCCTACTACCAGCCGCTGCCAATGGATAAAAGAAACAGCAGGGGTGATTACAAACTGTCTCCCAGTATTGACGATCGTTTCTGGAATAAAATGGATTTTAAAAACAGGCCGGTTAGTAATGTAAAGACGCTGGAAACAACCATCACATTTATTGAAACGAATGGAGCTGTTGAATTGAATTTTCACATTGATGGTTTGAAAGGTGTGCCGGTGACTATTGAGCTTTGCTTTAAGGAGGGTGGAAATTTGTCCGGTGTAATAGCTTCTGATAATAATAATTTTTTTCACGAAAAGGATGTTGCCCAATACAGTTTTGGAGAAGATCGTATCCGGTTTGGCCAGGGCACTCTTGTTCACCGGTCAGTTAATAATCTCGAAGGAGAAAGGTACAGTACTCATTTCGGCAGTTTGAGAACAGACGGTATGCATGTATATCTTACAGGTGTCACACCGTTCAATCATAAACTGGTATTTAGTTGAAACAACAACTGTTTAAAGTACAATAGAATTACCAAACGATGAAGAGTGCGACGCAACAGCCAATCGATAGTAGTACTGCAGCCGGGTATATAAAAAAAATAACAGCCTGTATCATGGCTGTTTTGTTGGGGCAGTATCTTTCTGCGCAGAATTTGTTAGAATATGTGCAGCCATTTTCAGGTACGGCGCCTTCCACTACCACTGCCGCATTAAAACACAGCGAGGCCGGTTCTGAAAAAAATGCCAACACCATTCCCGCTGTTACGCTTCCTTTCGCGATGACGCAATGGACGCCTCAAACAAGGCAAACAGAAATAAAATGTCAACCGCCTTATTTCTATAAAGATTCATTGCTGAGCGGTTTTCGGGGAACGCATTGGCTCAGCGGTTCCTGCACACAGGATTATGGCAGCTTCACCATCATGCCGGTAACCGGTAAGTTGAAAACAACGGTGAAAGAATACGCAATTCCGTTTTCACATACAGATGAAACGGTAACCCCTGCTTATTATAAAATTGATTTGCCTGCTTTTCATCTTACTACTGAAATGACTTCATCGCTTCGCTGTGGCATCATGCAATTCACGATGCAAAAAGATGATAGCCTGTATTTGCTTATCATACCCAATAGTGATAACGGGAAAGGATTTGTAAAAGTAGATGCAGCAACCGGGGAAGTATGGGGTTACAATCCAGTGCACCGGATTTACCAGGGATGGGGTGAACCTGCGGGGTTCAATGGCTGGTTTTATATTAAAATAGATAACGCTGTTTCAGGAAGCGGAACGTTTAGTGACAATGAATTGTTTGCAGTTGATAGTATAAAAGAAAAAAAGGATATCGGCGCATTTGTAGGTTTTGCGATGAAGAAAGGCGAGCAACTTCAAATTCGAATCGGCACATCCTTTAGCGGCCTGGAAGGGGCAAAGAAAAATCTTGAGACCGAAATAGGCGATAAAAATTTTAATGATGTATTGACAGAAGCAAAACAGCAATGGGAAAAAGCATTATCACAGGTAGAAGTACAAACAAACAATGAAAAAGATAAACGCATCTTTTATACAGCCTTGTATCATGCTATGCAGCATCCGAGATTAATGAGTGATGCGGATGGCGGCTATCCGAAGTTTGCCGGTAATTACGAGGTCAAGAAAATGAGTGATGGTCATTACTATGATGATTTTTCCATGTGGGATATTTACAGGGCGCAGTTGCCGCTTTTCGAAATAGTCAATCCCGGTTTAACCAATCAATTTGTCCGTTCATTGATATTGAAAGGGGAGCAAGGAGGATGGCTGCCAATTTTTCCCTGCTGGAATAGTTATACGGCTGCTATGATTGGCGATCATATTACTGCATTTATCGCTTCTGTCTACAACAAAGGCATCCGGAACTTTGATGTGAATGCCGCTTATGCATTAATGCGGAAGAATGCTTTTGAAACAGCAAAAACTTATGAAGAATATAAAAACGGAATGGGCCGCAGAGCATTGACTTCCTATTTAAGGTATGGATTCATCCCGATGGAAGACAGTGTGCAGGAAGCTTTTCATAAAAAAGAGCAGGTGAGCCGAACTTTGGAATATGCTTTTGATGATTATGCGTTAAGTGTTGTTGCCAAAGGGTTGAATAAAACGGATGATTACAAAAGGTTGCGGCAACGTTCCTTTAATTATAAAAAGGTTTTTGATCCTTCGGTTGGTATGATGCGAGGAAGGTACAGCAGTGGAAAATGGTTTGAATCATTTAATGCAGATAAAAGAGAAGTGTATATCACCGAAGGCACACCAAGGCAGTATACCTTTTATGTGCCGCATGATGTGCCGGGTCTTGCCAGGCTGATGGGAGGTACAAAGCAATTGGAAAATGCATTGGATAGTTTGTTTGCAAAAAATGAATACTGGCATGGCAATGAACCGGGGCACCAGATTCCGTTTATGTATAACCATACAGCGTCGCCCTGGAAAACACAGAAAGAAGTAAGAAAAATCTTGCAGGAAGAATACGGCGATGGTCCGGGTGGATTGAGCGGTAATGATGATGCCGGTCAGATGAGTGCCTGGTATCTATTTGCTGCAATGGGATTTTATCCTTTGAATCCTGTTTCAGGTGAATATTTATTGAGTTCGCCGCTGTTTGACAGAATAAGTATACGACTGGTGGAAAATAAGAAATTTGAAATCATTTGTCACCGGTCATCTGCTGATGCCATTTATATCAGCAAGGTGATGTGGGATGGTAAATTATATCATAAAAATTTTATTACTCATTCACTCATTAAGCAGGGCGGCAGGCTGGAATTATGGCTGACTGATCAGCCAACGCCATGGGGAAGTAACATTAGTAGCCGGCCGTCTGGTTTGACACAAACAAAAATGAAATAAAAATGAACAGGCTGGGAATAAATTTAGTTGCAAGTGTTTTGTTGCTGGCAATAACAAATGCTTCGGCGCAAAAAGTTTTTAATGTAAAAGAGTTTGGCGCTATTGGCGATGGTAAGGCAGATGACGCAGCAGCTATTCAAAAAACGATTGACGCCTGTCATGCAGCAGGCGGCGGGCAGGTTCTTCTGCCTTCTTCCTGTGTTTTTTTATCAGGACCTTTTAATTTAAAATCGAATATTGAATTTCATGTTTCCGGTAATGCAAAGCTGCTGGTCAATCCTGATGAAAAAATTTATACCAAAAGTGCTTTCAGGCAAAACCCGGGTGAAGGAACGATCTGGATCGGGGGAGAGAATTTAGAAAATGTAACTATCAGCGGCCATGGCGAAATAGATGGCAACGGAATCTCTTTCATGGGAGGAGAGCTGGATGATTCGTACGAATTAAAGCCTTTCAATGTGCTTGATCCGAGGCCGCATGTATTAACGATTATAGGCGGGAAGAATATCCGCATCAGGGACCTGAAGATTGGCAACTCCGCTTACTGGACCATTCATCTGGTTGGTTGTGATGATGTGGTGATTTCAGGCATCACTTTGCTCAATAGCTTAAAGGTTCGCAACAGCGATGGCATTGATCTTGATCATAGCAAAAACGTCCGCATCAGCGATTGTTATATTGAAAGCGGTGATGATTGCATCTGTTTAAAGAACCGCAGGGAATATGAAGAGTTTGGCCGTTGTGAAAATATAACAGTTACCAACTGCACGATGACATCAAGAAGCTGTGCTATTAAAATCGGCTCAGAAAATATGGATACCATCAGGCAGGTCTTATTCAACAATTGTATTATCAAAAAAAGCAACCGGGGTGTAGGTATTCAAAACAGGGATGAAGGTGTTGTGAGTGATGTGGTATTTTCCAATATGATCATTGAAGGTCATTTATTCAGTGATGTATGGTGGGGAAAAGCGGAGCCGATCTATGTGACAGCTTATCGGCGGGCAAAGGTCAATCATAAAGATGCCAACTGGCGTTTTCCGAAAGGCGCAACGGAAGGAAAGGTAGGGGCGGTGAGGAATATTTATTTTACCAATATCAAATGCAGCAGCGAAAACGGGGTCTATATCAGCGCCGAGTCTGCTGATAAGATCTCAACTATTGTTTTTGACAACGTAGATATTTTCATTAATAAAACAACCGCTATAGCCGGAGGAGTTTATGATCGCCGGCCGGCTGATGTGGAAGGATTTGTAAAAGGAAAAACATCCGGTTTTTATTTTGATAAAGCAAATAGTATAACGGTGCGGAACTGCTCGGTGCAATGGGGGAATAACAGGCCGGCCTATTTTGCCCATGCTTTGGAAAGCTACCGGGTTGCATCACTGAATGTAATGGCTTTGCAGGCGGATGCTGCTTTTCCGGGTAAGATAAAACCCAGGCTGATAAAATAAACGGACGGCTTTTTGGATTGTCTCTTTTCTTTGGTGCGGGGAACATCTCTTTATATATTTCAGTTTAAAAATATGTAGTTGGGCCCAACGAATTTTTTTTTCCGCCCGGCATTTACCTGCTGTAATTTTAGGATTCAATTCATGCTCCGGTATATAATGATTGAAATAATAAATTTTGATAAAGCGATTGATTTAAGCCGGCCGCGGCGAATCCGAAAATATGTACTTATATGGTGCGCTTCCGGCAAGGCAGCAATTGTGGTGGATGAAAAGGAGTTTAATCTGGAAGCCAACAGTGTAATTACTATCACTTCAGGCCAGGTACATTACTTCAAAGATAGAATTAATGCAAAGGGGTATGTTCTCGAATTTACATATGATTTTTTCTGTAAAGACGATAACGATATTGAATTGATTTTTCATAACAGTTTGTTTTGTCATTTTGCCATGAATGAATTGATCGCTTTGGGGGACAGTAAGGTAGTTGAAGCGGAACTAAAACAAATAGACCAGGAATTAGCTAAGCAACCTTACCAATACCTGGTTTCTGTGCATAGCAGGCTGAAATTAATATTAGTTGAAATAAATCGTGTTAAAGTCAGGCACGGTGGTGAAATATATAAGCCAGATGCCTTATTCCTGAAATTTTTGGAGGCTATTCGTGAGAACTTTGAACATAACTATCCGGTATCGCAGTTTGCGAAGTTGCTGGGTACAACAGAACTCAAACTAAACGAACATGCAAAATTGCATACCGGCCGGACGGCTCAAAGTGTTATCTATGGATTGGTTGCCTCTGAGGCCAAGCGTCTGTTGACTTATGAAAATTTATCAATTAAGGAGGTAGCCTATAAGCTGGGCTTTAATGATCCTTTTTATTTCTCCAACTTTTTTAAGAAACATGTGAATACTTCTCCTAAAGCCTACCAGGAAAAATTTGCGTTATAGGATTTTGTATGAACACCATTATAGTATTTCAATTTCCCGGATTTTACATGCTTTTCACAGGATTCTCTATTCTTTAGAGTGGAGCTACAAGCTACTTTTGATTCATCAAACGAAAATTAAAAACGATGAACAAAAGAATTGATTTTAACCAAGTGCAACCAGCAGCCTATGATGCGCTGGATGCTTTAGACCAGTTTGTAAATGCTTCTTCCATCGATGCCGAACTCAAGGAGCTTATCAGGATCAGGGCTTCGCAAATTAATGGCTGCTCTTATTGTGTGGATGCCCACTCCCGGGATGCCAGAAATGCAGGCGTGCCAGACCAAAAAATTTTCCTGGTCAGTGCGTGGCGGGAGGCTGGTGATATTTTTTCGGTAGAAGAGCAGCTGGCATTTCAAATGACTGAAGAAATCACCCTCATTCATCAACAGGGACTCAGTGAGGTGGCGTATGAAAAAGCTATTTCGCATTTTGGCGAAGAAAAGACTGCACAGATTATTATGGCAATTATTACCATCAATGCATGGAATCGTATTGGGGTGTCAACTCAGCTAAGACCTGCAAAAAGAAATTTCTCAACAACTAAATTGGTATAACATGAACACTTCTATTATTGATTATATCACCAAAACAAGTCTTATCGAATGGCAGCCGCTGGTGGAGAATGGAGTGGATACAAATGGAATTTATGTGAAGATTCTTCGCTTCGATGAACAACAGAAAAGACCACCCAGCATTTTGCTGAAATTTGGACCAGGAGCGAAATATCCCTATCATAATCATCCCGGAGGTGAAGAATTGTTTGTCTTAAGCGGGACTTGCCGGGTAAATGAGACCGAATTAAATGCAGGTGATTATCTATATACTCCTCCCGGTTTTAAGCATTCAGTTCAATCGGACCCGGGGTGTGAGTTAATGCTGATCATTCCGGAGGAAGTAGAGATAGCAGGGACTGAGGTCACCAATGAATAGATTTAAATAAAAAACCCTGCAAATGACTTGCAGGGTTTTCGTGCCCGGGACTGGATTCCCAACCGTATTGCTCCACTCATTTATGCATTTAATAGGGTTTTATTCGCCGTAATTACTATACAAAGTTCGCCTGTTGAGCTACTGAAGCGTCTGCCAAATTCCGGCATGAAAACATAATCGCGGACTTTCGGATGAAGCATTTATTAATTATTCCTCCTATTACTAATCATAGTGTTGTGCAACAGCCCGTTAAATGCTTCATAATTTGTGAACCGGTAAGTGAACAAATAGCACAATCGGTTGTGCATCCTGGAAATATTAAAGTTTGCTATATTCATCACGGTGTTATTTTTTTATGAAGGAACTATTTACTTATTGTTAATGCAGCAACAGCAGGACATACAGATTGTAGAACAGTTAAAGAACGGCGATCTGTCTGCTTACGATAGTTTATTTGTCAAATATTATAAGCTGCTTTGTGTAAGCGCATATTTCTTTTTGCGGGATGAGCAGGAAGCTAAGGACCTCGTTCAAACATTTTTCCTCGATATATGGGAGAAAAAATTATACCTGCATTTTCAGGGCGAAATCAAAGGTTATTTATACCGTGCTATTAAAAACCGCTGCTTCAACGAGATCAGCAAGCAAAAAACAAGAGAAAAAAATCATAAGGCTTTTGCAGACCTGCAGGATGCGAAAAGTTCGCCCCATGATGAAATACCCGATTATTATGGACAAATGCAAACTGCACTGGAAGGCATGTCCGGGCAAAAAAGGGCGGCCATTCAAATGGTCTATATGAAAGGTAAGAGATACCAGGAAGCCGCTGATGAAATGGGTATCAGTATCAATTCGTTTAAAACCCATTTAAAAAGCGGACTTAAAATTTTGCGGTACGGAGAAAAAAATAATAAAAACAATTAACCTGTTTCAGGTTTATCACTGTATTACTAATGATGAAGCACAGTTACGAACAGGTTTTTGAATTGTTTATGGAAAAGCTGTCAGGCAATCTTTCTCCTGAAGATGAAAAATACGTGGAGAAAATGCTGGCAGATGATGCTTCTTTCAGTGAGGTGTGGCATACATTGGAGGAGGAAAGCAGAACATTAAAAGCAGGTTCTTTTCTTGAGCACATTAATGTTGGGGATGATCTGCATATGCTGAAACAAAGAATTAATGGCGCAGAGAAACCCCGTAATAAATTATTTTCTTTAAAAAAAGCATTGGCGGTTGCAGCCGGCTTTTTGTTAATAGTAACAGGAGCTTATTTTACTTTTTTCAGAAACGAAAAAATTGTAGATAAGGAGAAAATAGCCGCCGCCGTTAAAAAGAACAGGCAGTCGGTAAGCCTTGTGCTTGCTGATGGTAAAGCTTTTGAATTAAGCAAAGAGAGTTCTGCTGAAACTATTGCGCTGGACAACGGGACTATAAATACCGATGACGGTACTTTACAATACAGTGCTGCAGATACCATGCAAAACACTTTATCGGTTCCGGTCGGAGAGAATTATAAAATAGTATTATCAGATGGCACCGAAGTGTGGCTGAATGCCGCTACCAGGCTGCGTTTCCCGTCCCGTTTTTACGGACGGCAACGGGAGGTTTATGTAGAAGGCGAGGCTTATTTTAAAGTAGCAAAAGACGTCGCCCATCCATTTATTGTTCATACGGAGCTTACACAGGTACAGGTGTTGGGTACCTCTTTTAATATCAATACTTACGAGGCGGGAAATGTAAAAACAGCATTGGTAGAAGGTAAAGTACTCACAAAAAGTAACGATGGAAAGAGTATGGAACTAACGCCCGGTTATGCGGCAGATTATGAAGTAACAAAAGGGTTTGTGTCAGGCGTGTTTGATGAAGATGATGTACTTTCCTGGATAAATGGCGTGTATTATTTTCACAATATTCCTGTTGCTGACCTGGCTGTTGCAGCCTCCCGTTGCTATGGCATTAAAATCGTGTTGAACAAAAATGACTTTGCAGGCAGATCCATTACAGGCCTGCTGGATAAAAACAAACTCACGGATTTTCTGAACGATCTTAAAACAACAGCTCAGATAGATTATTATTATTCGGGCAATGAACTCTATTTGAAATAGAAGCTTACATTAATAGCTGATAAGATTTTTTGATACGGGCATTTGTATTTCATAGTCAGCCGAAACTTATTGTTTAACAGCAATGCTACCCCGGTTATCTTCACTCTTTGCTAACCATATAGAATAAATCAACTCTTGCTGCTACGAACGTCATGATTTTCTTTTTGTAAATATTCAAAAAATTATTCCCGTTCTTTCACCCTTTTTTTATACTTAACTGTAGCAGTTATGAACAGGTACAATTGTATAGACCTGCCAGCCAAATATTGAAACAATAAATTCTGCTAAAAATGAGAAAATTTCTGATTAGTCACAGCAAGCTCACACGAAGACCTCTCCGGTTGCTTGCATTGTGTGTATTTATCCTGCTGCAAGCGACTAATATCTGTGCACAGGTAAGTTCAGCATCGCTACAAACACCCGTAACTGTTACAGGCAATAAAATCACTTTGTTACGTGTATTTAAAACTATTAAAAAACAAACGGGACTTACATTTTTTTATAGCAATCAATTACTCGATGACAATGAAAAAATAACCCTGGATTTTAAGAATACAAAACTGGAAGAGGTATTGACTTATATTTTTAAGGATAAAAATATAAGTTATGAACTACGTGGCAACCGCCTTTTGTTGAATGAAAAACAACAGGCTGCAAGGCAGGAAGTGAATGCCCCAAAAACAACTAGTGATAAAAATTCTGATGAAAATGTTGTAAAGGGTCAGGTGATGGATGCGGATGGAAAGGCCCTGGTTAGTGCAACAGTAATGGTAAAAGATAAAGCTGATAATACGGTAGTAACGGATCAGTTGGGAATATTCTCCGTTAAGGCACAGCCGGGGGATTTGCTTTCTGTTTCAATGGTAGGTATGCAAACAGAAGAAGTGACGGTGAAAGATAAAAACGTTCTAAGGATCACGTTAAAAAATAAAACTGATCAACTGAATGAAGTAGTGGTAGTGGGATATGGCAAGCAAAAGAAAATAAGTGTTACAGGATCCGTGGCTTCCGTTAATATGGAAGATATGCAAACTCCTGTACGTTCCTTAACCAATGCCCTTGCCGGTAAAGTGGCAGGTGTTATTTCCATGGCAAGTGGCGGTGGTGAACCCGGTTATGACAATCCTACTTTTACCATTCGCGGTATTGGTACGTTTACCGGCAGTGTTACGCCATTGATCATTGTTGATGGCGTGCAACGCGATGATGTGAACAGTACTTATGGCGGCGCATTTAACAATATCGATCCTGAAGACATTGCCAGCATCTCTTTATTGAAAGATGCTTCGGCTACGGCTGTATATGGCGCCAGGGGTGCTAACGGTGTTTTGATCATCACCACTAAGAGAGGAGTTGCAGGTAAGCCAAAGATTTCCGCAAAAGTAGAAACGGGCATCAACGGTCTTACCAAACTGCCCACTATGCTCGACGGTGTTACCTATATGAAATTGTACAACGAAGCCCAGCTAAACGATCCTTCTAATACTTCCGGTACCGTAACTTATAGTGATGAAGTGATACAGAAAACTGCAAGTGGATTAGATCCATGGCTCTACCCAAATGTAAACTGGATCAATACAGTTTATAAAGATTGGACCCCGATGACCAATGCCAACATCAACGTTAGTGGCGGTGGTGAAGCGATGCGATATTATGTTTCCATGAGTTTTTATAACCAGGATGGCCAGTATAGCGTATCGAAAGCAAATGGCTACAATCCCAATCTTAATTTTAAAAGGTATGATTTCAGAAGCAATATTGATATTAACCTGACTACAAGTACTGTATTATCATTGAATATAGCTTCTATGCTGGTCAACAGCCGCTATCCGGGTAACTCAGCTTCTACAATCTGGTATTCTTCTTTTGCCACCAACCCGGTTGCATTTCCTGTGCAATATCCCGGTAATAAATGGGCCGGCCCCCGCAATAACGGAGGTGTGAATCCCTTTAACCTTGTACAAAATGCAGGATACAGTACAGAATTCAAACCCTCTGTGCAATCTGTACTAACGCTTAATCAAAAATTGGATCGTATAACAAAAGGATTAAGTGCCCTGGCCAGGTTTTCTTTTGATACATATGGCGAATTTGGCACTTCAAGAACCAGTAATAATGATCTGTGGTTTGCAGGCTCACGGGATCCAAATGGTAATCTTGTTTTTGAGCATGTAAGAACAGGCTCTACCTATCTTGGATATTCCACTTATTCAAGCGGCGAAAGAGTGATGTATCTCGAAGGCAATATTTCTTATGACCGCACCTTTGGCAAGCATAATGTCGGTGCACTGGCGGTAGCCAATATCAGGAACCGTGTAATAGGATCTGCCGGCAGTTTGAAGACTGCTATCCCTTTCCGTAACCAAAGTATGGCCGGCAGAATCACATATTCTTATATGGACAGATACCTGGCAGAAGTAAATGCCGGCGCCACAGGTTCCGAAAATTTTGCCAAAGGACATAGATGGGGTTATTTCCCGGCAGTTTCTGCCGGATGGGTGATTTCAAAAGAGAATTTTTTTCAACGTTTCAGGCCTGTAGTAACACTGCTTAAATTAAGAGCTTCTCATGGAGTAACAGGTAATGACCAGATTGGTGGCGATAGGTTTGGATACCTTACTTATATAGATGGTTCATCAGGAGCCTCCTTTGGACTATCACCTACTTACTATGGCGGTATTGCAGAAACCGTATTGGGTACACCTAATCTTACCTGGGAAAAATCTACAAAAGATAATATTGGTATTGAAATAGGATTGCTCAACAAAATAAATATTGTACTGGATGCCTTCCGTGATAAAAGAACTGATATTTTAATTAACCGTAATTCTATTTCGCCCATCGCAGGTTATAGCAGCCTGGCTATTTATGCCAACCTTGGTGAAATGCAGAACAAGGGTATTGATGGTAGCATAGAATATAATGAACGCATTGGTAAAAATATAAGCCTTCGTCTTTTTGGCAATATCACTTACGCCAAAAACAAAATAGTATATGCTGATAACCCCAAACGTACTTATGCTTATCAGCAACCTGAAGGACATCAATATGGTGAATTCACTGGTTATATAAGCCAGGGTTTATTTGTTGACCAGGGCGATGTAGATAAAAGCCCCACACAAACAAGAACTGTATATGCAGGTGATATAAAATATACGGACCTGAATGGAGATGGAACAGTAAATGCATCCGACTGGACCTATCTCGGTAAATCTTCCTTCCCTGTATGGTCTTATGGTTTTGGTTTTAATGTTGGCTACAAAAACTTTGAAATTTCATCGCTTTTTGCTGGGGTTGCCGATGTTGGCATTATGGCCAATGGATCGGGTATTTTAGGCAATGGAAGAGGTAGTGATGGAGTAGGTATTATACCTTTTGCCGGTATTGGCCAATACCCAGCCAATGTACTTTCCAATGTAACCAGCAGATGGACTACAGCAAATCCCAGCCAGGATGTTGATTATCCCAGGCTTACTATTACCAATACCAGTGATAATAATTATCTCGGCAGTACCTGGTGGTTGAAAGACGGCAGTTTTATGCGTTTGAAACAAGCCACTATGGCATATACTGTAAAGCTGGGTGCCAGGGGTAATGCACGCAGGAGCAATGAATATAAAAACATCGACAATCAATTTACAAAAACCGCGGCTACTGCAACCAGTGGTATAACCAGCCTGCAATTTTATCTCTCTGGTACCAATTTGCTGACATTTTCAAAATTCAAATTGTGGGATCCGGAAATGGGTTCTAACGGGGCGCAATATCCTTATGCAAGAACAATAACTGTTGGCGTACGGGCACAATTTTAAAACTGCTAAACGAATTAATAATATGAACAAGCATATCTATTGTAGAATCATTTTGGGGGTTATGTTATCCTTTGTGCTTTTTTCCTGCAAAAAGTACCTTGATAAAAAGCCAGACAATCTTTTAACGGAAGAACAGGTATGGCAAACCAAAGCCAATGCCGAAGCATACCTGCATAATGTATATTCTTATGTGTACAACACGGATGGTGGTGACTGGGCGAGTATGGGAGCCAGTGATGAATCATCCGTGTGCATACCCACCGTTAATGTAAGGCAAATGGTTAGTGGAAACTGGAGTTCGGCAAGCTGGTATTTTTATACATGGGGCAATTTTTATACCGGCATCCGAAAATCATTTGTTTTTGAAGCCAATATCGATAATGTTCCTGCAGCGGAAATGGGTGATGAATTGAAACTTCAATATAAAGCTGAAGTAAGATATTTACGTGGTTGGTTTTACTGGCAACTTTTGAAACAGTATGGCCCTTTTGTAAAGCTTACGGAACCGATTGCAAGAGATGCGGATTTCAATCAATATCCCCGTGCTCCTTTTGATACCTGTGTGGCACATATAAACGAACTGATGAACCAGGCATCTGCGGAGTTGCCGGTATCATGGCCATCATCAAGCAATTATGGAAGACCTACCAAAGGTACCTGCCTTGCAGTAAAAGCCCAGGTAGCATTATTTGCCGCAAGCCCGTTATGGAACGGCAATCCACGCTTTGCTAATTTTAAAAATCACGATGGTACGCCATTGGCGCCTGCAGCATACAATGCTGATAAATGGAAGATTGCTGCAGATGCCGCCAAAGCCGTTATTGATCTGAATGCCTATAAACTCTTCACCAACATAGACGAAGGCGATGCAACTTTTGATCCTTATTTATCGGCACGCAATCTTTTTACAACTACCTGGAACAACGAAATAATTTTCGCTAACAATAACTGGTGGACATGGGGTTTTACAAAATGCGCTTCCCCTGGTCCCGGTGGTTATAATATGTACAACGCTACCCAGAATATCGTAGATGCGTTTTCGATGAATAATGGAAGAACCATAGATGATCCTGCTTCGGGTTATGTGGAGACTGGTTTCGCAGGCAGTGATGCTGCTAAGTCATGGGGACATAAAAAAGGAGAATGGAATATGTATGCCAACCGTGAACCAAGGTTTTATGCATACATCCAGTATAACGGCCGCCCTGTTTTGCCTGCTTCTTCAACCGATGATAAAAATTATTTTTCGTCTGATATGAATAAGGACGGTAAGGGTCGTGTAGAGTTATATTACAATGGTAAATCGGGACAAAAAGCTGCAGGCAGTAATAATATAACAGGCTATGATCTGCTGAAAAGAATAAGCCCTAACGATAATATCAGGAACGATGT
Source organism: Terrimonas pollutisoli (assembly GCF_029360765.1). Lineage (GTDB taxonomy): Bacteria > Bacteroidota > Bacteroidia > Chitinophagales > Chitinophagaceae > Terrimonas_B > Terrimonas_B pollutisoli. Next base: position 80,743 of record NZ_JARKNA010000004.1, read on the forward strand.
AACTTCTTATCACGGGCCATATATATTGATCCGCTATGCTGAAATACTGCTCAATTATGCGGAAGCATTAAATGAATACGATCCTTCCCATCCGGATATCGCAACCTATCTCAACATGGTCAGAGCAAGAGCCGGCCTTCCCGGTATTGAAACAATATATCCCGATGCAGTTGGTAATAAAGAGCTGATGCGTAAACATATTCTGCGTGAAAGAAATGTGGAATTATGTTTTGAAAGCGACCGCTATTATACACTTATACGAAGGCTGATGATGAAGGAACCAGGAATACAAACTATTTATGGCATGAATGTAAATGGTGATGATGGTGGTCTTGGTTTTTCTTATACGGGGTTCTATACAAGAACATTATTTCAGCAACGTTATTGGGATGATAAAATGTACTTGTTTCCTATACAGCAAACAGATATTGAAAGAGACCAGGCATTGGTACAAAATCCGGGTTGGTAATTTGTTCATTCATTTTTTTATGGGTCTGGCTGGTCTGACCGTCCCGGTCTGACCATACACCACCAGCAGCATGAAATAGTTTTTGAAATTGCACTTTGCTCAATAGCGAAAAGAACGCAACCCGATAGTCCAGAGCTTGTCGAAGGATCGCGACGACGCAACAAAAGCCTAATAGCGGCAATGTAGTCGGGTCAAATAAAGTAAATACTGCTATAATAAAATTTGTTTAAAAATTTTTTTCAAATCACAACTAACAGTTATGATAAGTAATAAAAAAAATCTTCACTTTTTGTTCGGCTTCTTTGCTGTTATAGCAATTTTTATTAGCTGTAAAAAAGATAAAGATTTTACACATACAGCAGGCGCTCCTATGACCATTGATGACTTTGTTGCCAAACAAGGTGGTGGTGGTACAGAAATATTGATAACTGGTTCTAATTTTTCGATGGATACGTCACTGATAGATGTAACCATAAACGGCAATCAACTTGCCATAATTGGTGCAAACGGTAACCAGATCATGGCTGTTGTACCCAAAAAATGCGGCAGTGGAAATGTAATTGTAAGAATAGGAAGTGACAGTGCAGTAAGTTCCGGCTTATTTAATTATGTATTTACAAGAACAGTTACAACACTGGCAGGCAATGGCACTGCCGGTTTTGCCAACGGTCCCGGGGCAGATGCCATGTTCAATTTTAATGGGGAAATATGGTACAGGAGTATGGGATTGGCTGTTGATGATAATCTGAATGTATATGTTGCGGATCCCGGTAATCATTGCATCAGGAAAATAGATAGCCTTGGAAATGTAACCACTTTTGCAGGTAATCCAAATAGTTCCGGTTATGCAGATGGTCAGGGTACCGCTGCAAAATTCAGTCTTCCTTACGATGTGGCTCTTGATGCAGATGGAAATGTATACTCCGTTGATCCGGGTAACTGGGATATAAGAAAAATATCTCCAGGCGGTAATGCAGTTACCTGGGCTTGGGGAGGACAAGCGCCATGGAGCGTTGCAGTAGATAAAACAACCGGCTATGTTTACTATTCAAGTTGCGATGGCAGCGGTAATGTTTACCAGGTTCCATCGCAATGGAATGCAAGCGCTGTTATTACCGGGCTTAATTACCCGGCAGGTATAGACTTTGATAAGACAGGCAATTTGTATGTGTCGGTTAATGGTGAGAATGTGATAAGAAAATTTACAGCAGGTACATGGGACAACAGCATTATTGCCGGTACACAAGGAACAACAGGTTATGTAAATGCAACGGGCACCGAAGCAAAATTTGATCATCCCTGGGGACTCGCAATCGACGCAGATGGTAATATTTATGTTGCGGGAAACGGTACATGGGATGGCGGCACTTATAATAAAGATCAATCCGTACGCTATATACAATCAGGTACATGGAATGTAAGCACGTTCGCAGGTAATGGTGCTGCAGGTTATGCAGACGCCATTGGCGAAGCAGCGGCGTTCAATGCGCCAACAGGTGTTGCTGTTGATAAGTACGGAACAGTGTATGTATTGGATAAGAATAATAACAGGATAAGAAAAATAGTTTCAGAATAATATTCATGCCGTTTGACGATAACGGCATACAACTCTTATCATGACATTTTCCCGGCTAATGTAACACAATCACGCAGGGTGGCATAATACTACCTCTCCCGGATCATCATTCGGCAAAAACAAAAAAGTACTCACCAGATGCAACAGATATTTTCGTTGACGCTGCTTTTTGCAATGATAACAGGCTGCAGTAAAAAAAGCAGCATACCCGTTTCAACAGGAAACAATACCAATACTTCACGTACATATTTTGTGGCAACAACCGGCAGTGATGCCAATGCTGGAACGGTCGATAGTCCTTTGCGGGGTATTAATACAGCGTTGAGCAAAGCTAATCCGGGAGATACAGTAATTGTACGAACAGGGATCTATTACGAGAAAGTGTCTTTTCCCAAGTCTGGAAGACTGGATAAACACATCACGTTAAAAGCCTACACGGGCGAAAAGCCCGTTATTGATGGTACAGGTCTTTCTATTACCGGGAAGGAGGCGCTGGTTACCATCAGCAATGTCAACTATATTGTTTTTGAAGGATTTGATGTTTGTAATTATAAAAGCAGCACCCCATGGGTTAATATAAACGGGATATTAATAAATAACGGCTCGGGAAATATTACAGTAAGAAAAAATAAAATATACAACATCGAACATAATGTTGCCCCTGCTGATGGAAGAAGTGGTCATGGTATTGAGATCATCGGCAATACAAGTGTGGCCATGAAAAATATTCTTGTAGAAGACAATGAAATTCACGATTGCAATACCGGTTACAGCGAAAATCTTACCATCAATGGGTATGTGGATGGGTTTATTATCCAAAGAAATAAAATTTATAATGCAGAAAATATAGGCATTGATGCAGCGGGTGGCTACTGGGCAAACAGTGTACCTGCATTTAATTATGCACGTAACGGTATTATCAGCGATAACGAAATTTATAATATTGACATGACAACCGGGCCTGTTGGAGGTGCACATGGTCATGGGGCTATTGGTATTTACATCGATGGAGCGAGAAATATTGTCGTTGAAAGAAACAAAGTGCATGAGGCTGACAGGGGAATCGGTATTGTTAGCGAGAATGATGCTTACCCAACGGAAAACTGTATTGTAAGAAACAATTTCGTCTATAATTGCTGGCGTACGGGTATTTATCTCGGCGGCTATCTTAACTATACGACAGGAGGTACCAATAACTGCGCTGTTGTAAATAACACGATTTTTTATAACAACCGGGAGCCGGGTGCTTTTGGTGAAGTGGAAGGTGAAATAAGACTTACGGAGAACTGTAACAACAATACCATTAAGAATAATATTGTATATGCAAGACCCGAAAATGATGTGTTTATACATAAATACACATCAACAGGAAGCAACAATATAATTGATCATAACCTTTACTACACAACGGGCACAGTTAAATGGATATGGAACGGCGTGGAATATGCAGACTATGCTGCATGGAAAAAAGCTTGCGGCGGAGATGCCAATTCTACCAATGGTATTGACCCTCTATTAACAAGTACGTCTTCACCCGATCTGCATATCCAGGCTGTTTCTCCTGCAAAGAACAGTGGCGCTGTTATTTCAACGGCTATAAATGGCTCCACAGATATAGATGGCAATACACGAATCGTGAACAACAAAATAAGCAAAGGGGCGCAGCAATAATCACATCAAATAAATTATGGAAAACAATAGCGATTTAAAAATGTGCAAACGACTTTACTTACTGTTCCTGGTATTTCCACTGCAATTATTTGCTGGCGATTTTGACCCAGTAAAAGAATTAATACACAGGAGAGTTCCCTGGCTTGATAAGCATATTGTTTTTGAAAAAACAGATAAGGAAAATTCAAACGATGTCTTTGAACTGGTCACTAAAAATAAAAAGCTTGTTATAAAAGCATCCGGTGCAAACGCTGCAGCGGTTGGCCTTAACTGGTACCTGAAATATTATTGTCACCGTTCAATGAGTCATATGGGTGATAACCTTTCAGCAGTATATCCGTTGCCTGTTGTAAAAGCGCCGGTAAAAATAAATGCTGTCGCACAATACAGGTATGCATTGAATTATTGCACCTACAACTATACCATGAGTTTTTATACCTGGAAAGATTGGGAGCATGAACTGGACTGGATGGCATTGAATGGTGTAAATGTGATGCTGGTGGCGAATGGAGAAGAAGCAGTATGGCAAAATGTTTTAAGAAGATTAGACTATACAGAAAAAGAGATCAGTGATTACATAACGGGCCCTGCCTATAATGCATGGTGGCTGATGGGCAATATACAGGGATGGGGCGGCTCAATGCCGCAAACACAAATCGATGACAGGAAAAAGCTTGTTCAGAAAATGATTGCACGGATGCAATCATTAGGAATCGAACCTGTAATGCCGGGGTTTTATGGAATGGTTCCTTCTGATTTTAAAAACAAAACCAAGGCACATATTATTGCACAAGGTAACTGGGGCGCCTTTGTACGACCGGACATACTTGACCCTACCGATACTGCTTTTAACCGTGTTGCGGGCATATTTTATGAAGAGACACAGAAATTGTATGGCAGGAATATTCGCTTCTTTTCGGGCGACCCTTTTCATGAAGGTGGAATAACGGAAGGAGTGGATCTGGCTAAAGCAGGTGTAGCTATTCAACAAGCGATGCAACAATATTTTCCCGGCGCTGTATGGGTGTTGCAGGGATGGCAGGACAATCCTAAAAAAGCCATGCTGGTTAATCTTAACAAGTCGGACATTCTTGTACAGGAATTGTTTGGTGAAGTAACCAACAATTGGGAAATAAGAAATGCATATGAGGGCACGCCGTTTATCTGGTGCATGGTAAACAATTATGGTGAAAGACCCGGCTTGTTTGGCAAACTGCAACGTTATGCCGATGAATCTTATCGGGCAAGGAACAGTGCATGGGGTCAATACATGAAAGGATGTGGTATTATGCCCGAAGGCCTTAATAATAATCCCGTTTCGTATGATATAATGCTGGAGTTAGGTTGGCATAAAGAACATGTGAATCTAGAAGAATGGATCAAGGCCTTTACTGCATACAGATATGGAAAGTATAATGCAGATGTAGCTGATGCCTGGAAGTTATTCTTGCAAACTGTGTATAACAGCATACCCGGTTACCAGGAAGGACCGCCTGAGAATATCCTTTGTGCGAGGCCGGCCCTGCAGATCAAGTCTGTTTCAAGCTGGGGTACCCTGAAAAAGAATTATGATATTGAAGTGTTTTCAAGAGCAGTGCAGTTGTTTGCAAAAGCTGCTCCCGCATTCAAAGCAAGCAATACTTATCAAATTGACCTGGTTGATTTATTAAGACAGGTGTTAGCCAATAAAGCAGATACGGTATTTGCCAATATGGCTGCGGCATACAACGCGAAGGATATAATCACCTTTGACAAGGCAGCAAATCGTTTTTTGCAATTATGTTCACTGACTGACACGTTATTGAATTCACATCCTTATTACAGGTTAAGCACCTGGCAGCAACAGGCAGTGAATGCCGGAAATACGAAAGAAGAAAAGACAAACAACATGCTGAACCTGATGATGCTGATCACTTATTGGGGAGAACATAATCGTAAAGAAGATTACCTGCATGAATATGCCTACAAAGAGTGGAGTGGTATGATGAATAGTTTTTACAAAAAAAGATGGGAAATATATTTTGATTATTTGCGTAAACAAATGAAAGGGGAACAGCCCGAAGCGCCTGATTTTTTTGAGTGGGAGAGAAGCTGGGTTAAGGATAATCTCTTTATAAAAAAGGCGACGAAAAAAACATCTCCTGGAAAAATAGTAAACAAAATTTTGTTCAACAAATAGCAGTTCATAGCAGTTAGTCGTTGGTGTTCTCACCAGCGGCTTTTTTTATTTTTGATTAATCACTCATCATGAATTACAGGACCATTTTTATTTTATGTCTTTGCTTAGGATGCAGCTTTGTATATGCACAAACATGGAATGCCACCGATAAACATAAAAGAAATATTGATTACCGGGAGTTTCCCAATCCCAAACCAATTGATCAGCAATCATGGGATGCACTGGTTCCGGATATACTGATAAGCTTTGCAGATATTAATGTGCGGTATGAGAAAAACAATGCGCCTGCTGTTAGCACTTCTCAAAAAAACTGGAATGCCATAGGGTGGAAAGGAGAGCGGGTGCATACACAGTTTGTAATAGCAACAAAAATGAAATTGGCAAAAGTGTTTATCAAAGCGGGTGCATTAACGGATAACAGGGGACGCCGCATTCCCGCTTCCGCTGTTACAACAGGTTTTGTGCGATATGTTTTGTCAGATGGATTGAATAAAGAAGGTCATGGTTGTGGTATTCTGCCGGCGAATGAATCAGACTCTTCTTTGTCTGCCGATGGTATTGATTTTATTTCTGAAAAAAGCATAACCGCTTATACCGTACAACCGGTCTGGTTAAGTATAGCTATTCCCAGGAATACGGTTGCAGGCAGTTATACAGGCAAATTGCAGGTGATGATTGATCGCAGGGCTTATGAACTTACTTACACGGTAAACGTTAGACCTCAAGTATTGCCTGCACCAAAAGACTGGCGGTTTCACCTGGATCTCTGGCAAAATCCGTATTCGGTGGCAAGAGTGTTTGCTCAAAAAGAATGGAGTAAAGAACATTTTGATCTCATGCGCCCATCTATGCAAATGCTGGCCAATGCAGGACAGAAAGCCATTACGGTAAGTATGATATATGATCCATGGCGCGGACAAACTTATGATATTTATAAGTCAATGATAGAATGGATAAAGCAGAAAAATGGCACATGGACTTACGATTATTCCGTCTTTGATCAATGGGTGAGCTATATGATGGAGCTTGGCATTGATAAACTGATCAACTGTTACACGATGGTTCCCTGGAACAATAAGTTTTATTATTATGATGAAGCACTTGGCAGCGATACAATGCTCATTGCCAAAACAGGAACGCCGGAATATGAGGCTCATTGGCTGCCCATGCTTACCGATTTTGCAAAACATCTTAGACAGAAAGGTTGGTTTAATAAGACAGCTATAGCAATGGACGAAAGACCGCTTGATGATATGCAGAAAGTAATTGCACTGGTAAGAAGTGTAGATAAGGATTTTAAAATTTCATTGGCGGGCAGTTACCACGCTGAAATAACAAATGATATATATGATTATTGCATTGCTTCTGCAGAAAATTTTGATAGCACCATCAAAGCAAAACGGGTAGCAGCAGGCTTGCCTACTACTTATTATACCTATTGCTGGGAAGGGCATCCAAACACATTTACTTTTTCGCCGCCTGCTGAAGCTGCATGGCTGGGTTGGTATGCCGCAGCACAAAATTATAATGGTTATTTGCGATGGGCCTATAATTGCTGGCCGCAAAATCCCATGCAGGATGCCCGGTTCAGCACGTGGTCTTCGGGAGACACCTATTTTGTTTACCCCGGCGGCAGCTCCATTCGTTTTGAAAGATTGATAGAAGGAATACAGGATTATGAAAAGATACGGATACTCAAAGAGTATTTTTTTAAAAAAGGTGAGCTAAAAAAATTACAGCAACTTGAAGCAATGCTGAATGAATTTAATACAAAAGCATTGGAGCAGCAATCAGCAGCAGGCATGTTGCAAAAAGCGAAAAAGGTGTTGGATGCATTTTAGATATTCAATGATGAAATGTAAATTTTTTGTTGTTGCAATTGCATGTTTTGTAAAAACGACAACCTGTTTTTCTCAAAACACGAAGGAGTATAAATGGTGGAACCCCACCAATAATTCTTTTCCTGTTATTGAAGGACAGGCATGGCCAAATGAAGTAAAAGAAAGGTATGACCGGTTCCCGGCCCGTGCAGAAAAAACTTTGAATCCCAATGTGTGGAATATATCGCACAGCAGTGCCGGCCTGTATATAAAATTTAAAACAGATGCAAGCGATATTGTTGTACGCTATGTGGTACAAAGCAAAGGAAGTTTTGCCATGAATCATATGCCTGCAACAGGTGTAAGTGGTATAGATCTTTATGCTATTGATCATAATGGTAAATGGGTATGGGCACAGGGCAGATTTTCTTTTGGCGATACTATTGAATATCGTTTCTCAAACCTTGAAGTGGATCCTGTATTTTCAGGCAGAGATTGTGAATACAGATTATTTCTCCCCTTGTATAATGCGGTGCAATGGCTGCAGGTTGGTGTGCCGGGTGCTAAAAATTTTGCGCCGATACCTTTGAGTGCAGAGAAACCGATTGTTGTATATGGCACATCTATCGCACAGGGAGCATGTGCTACAAGACCCGGGCTTGCCTGGACAGCCATTCTCGAAAGAAACCTGGACAGGCCGCTGATCAATCTTGGTTTTTCAGGAAGCGGGCAATTGGAAAAATCCGTTATTGATTTAATGACTGAAATTGATGCGAAGCTGTATATACTCGATTGCTTGCCTAATTTAACTAACGGTGCAGGTTTTGCCGATGATGAAGTGAAGAAAAGAATAAGGGAATCGGTAAACCTGTTGCAACAGAAACACCCCTCAATTCCTATACTGCTGGTGGAGCATAGCAGTGGCAATACGCTAAGTATTATCGATACAGCTAAGCATAACGAATATAAGAAGGTAAATAACGCATTGAGAAAAATTTTTGCTCAATTGAAAAACGAAGGCATACAAAATATTTCCCTTTTGGGGAATAAAGATATTAACCTGGATATTGACGCTACTGTTGATGGTCTTCATCCAAACGATATCGGCATGATGAAATATGCTGCTGCTTATGAAAAAATTATCAGGAATATATTACATGAACCTTCGGGCAATATATCCTCCACTATTCCTGTAATACAAAGCAGGGACGGTTATTATGACTGGAGAAGCAGACATGCAGAAATACTGCAATTGAATAAAGCTGATCCGCCGAAATCTGTTATTCTTGGTAACTCTATTATCCATTACTGGGGTGGGGAGCCGAAAGCATCTTTAACCCGTGGCGCAGATACATGGAATAAACATTTGTTACCATTGGATATGCGCAACCTTGGCTTTGGCTGGGATAAAATTGAAAACGTTCTCTGGCGTGTATATCATGAAGAACTGGATGGCTTTGATGCGGCCAATGTTGTGCTGATGATAGGTACAAACAATTTAACAGAGAACAATGATGAAGAGATTATTGTGGGGCTAAAAAATCTGGTAGGACAAATTAAAATACGCCAGCCCAAAGCAACTGTTTTATTAGCTGGAATATTACCAAGAAGACAAATGGAAAAAAGGATCATTGTTTTGAATAAAGGCATTGCAAGGTTGTCGACTTTGTTGCACATTAAATATATTAATCCCGGAACGGTGTTGCTGAACAAAACAGGAAATATTAATGAGTCGTTGTTTGAAGACGGGTTGCATCCTAATGCAGCAGGGTATGAAAAATTGGGGGCCCAATTGGCAAGCTATCTGAAATAGTTTATGGGCCGAAAGCAATTATAGCAGACGCAAGATAAAATTGTGTAATAGCCCGGAGGCTATAATGTTAATAGCCCCGGATGTAATCCGGGCATGGATATGGCGGGATATACCCACCCCCCAAGGGGTTGAATAATAGCAAAGCACAACTTGTCCCGACTATCGGGATTTTTATCCTGTGTAGAGTATAATAAAGATAGATGCGTATTGCTCAGTATAGATGTAGACGCACAAGGTGCGACCCTTTGCTTTGCTCTGGGTAAATTGCGACGCATTTACTGAGTGAAGAACTGAATGATGATCCGCCAACTGGCGGACGCAACAGAAGATCAATAGTAGTAATGCAGCCGGGTACATGAAAAATATAATTATAAAAATAGATAACCATCAATAAATATCATTTCAATGAAATCACTGAAATATTTTTTGGCAGCATTAATTATCACATCATCATTGCAAGGTTTTGCACAGAAAAAACAAATTGGCAGGGAAACATCCGAACAAAAACAGCAGCGCATGGCATGGTGGACAAACGATCGCTTCGGGATGTTTATACATTGGGGTTTATATGCAGGAGCAGCAAGACATGAATGGGTGAAGCGTTGGGAAAGAATGAATGATGCGCAATACCAGCCTTATTTTGATAATTTCAATCCCGATATGTTCAACCCGGGAGAATGGGCCAGGCAAGCCAAAGCAGCGGGTATGAAGTATGCGGTGCTTACGACCAAACATCATGAAGGTTTTTGTTTGTTTGATTCAAAATACACGGATTATAAAGCCACCAACACCAGGGCAAAAAGGGATTTAGTAAAAGAGTTCGTGGAAGCATTTCGTGCAGAAGGTTTGAAAGTTGGGTTTTATTATTCATTGCTCGACTGGCATCACCCTGATTATACTATTGATGCCTTGCATCCCCTTCAGCCCGCTAATGAAACTGACTCTGCCTATGCGCGGCTGAATAAGGGCAAAGACTGGAGCAAATACAAAACTTATTTGCATAACCAGATAAGAGAGTTGCTTACCAATTATGGTAAAATAGATATTATATGGTTAGATTTTTCTTATCCGAACAGCAATGGTCATGGCAAAGGCAAAAACGACTGGGGTTCTGTTGAGTTACTTAAGATGATAAGAAAATTACAACCGGGAATATTGGTGGATAACAGGCTTGACCTTGATGAGTATACTGATGGTGCTGATTTTGTAACACCTGAACAGGTAAAGCCTGAAGAGCTTAACAAGTTTGCCGGTACCTACTTTGAAACCTGCCAGACCTTTTCCGGATCGTGGGGTTATTACCGTGATGAAAGTACATGGAAGACAAATCATGAACTGCTTACACTGCTGATTACTGCAGCCAGTAAAGGAGGCAACCTGATACTGAATGTAGGCCCCACTGCAAGGGGCTATTTTGATTACCGGGCGCAACGTGCATTAGATAGTATGGGTACCTGGATGAAATATAACAATAAAGCTATCTACAATTGCAGGCAGGCACCGGAGGGTTTTGCAGTTCCGGAAAAAACGTTGCTAACTTACAGCCCCTCCACTAAAAGAATATATATTCACCTGATGGATTATCATACGCAAACATTGGTGCTGCCTGGGTACAAGGACAAGATAAAATATGCGCAGTTTTTGCATGACGCATCTGAAGTAAAGTACAAGGAACAAGGCGACGATATTGTATTGATACTTCCGGTAAATAAACCAGCTATTGAAGTGCCGGTGATAGAGCTGATGCTGAAATGAAATTTATACCAATTGTGTATCCGGAATTATTTTTAGGAGTGTACTTTTAAATTAACCTGAGAATATCTGATCTTGGAATACTGAGTTTTATTTAATAATTTCTGCTCCGGGCAATACATAGATGAATGAGTTTGTTGATAAAGGATTTTCCCCAAGAACTTGCTTTTTGCCCTGTTTTTGATGATTTGTTAACTAAGATCAGGAAGTTTGGGCCGGACATCGCTATTGCGCCTGCCGTAAGTTATCTCTCATTGCTGCGGGGTGAAAAAAAGATTGGCATCATACAGGTCTCAACAAATAGAATGGATATTGGCCTTAAGCTGAAAGGAGAGGAAGCGACAAAAAGACTGGAAGCAGCCGGTAACTGGAACGCCATGGTCACGCACCGCGTACGAATTAGTGATCCAAAGCAAATTGATAAAGAATTGCCTGGATGGTTACTCAATGCCTATTGTGCTTCGATTAAATAGCCGTTACGTCTATGTCATCTACGGAAAATTCCCCGTCAATGATACACCCCGTAAAATGGTAAGGGAAGAAGTGTGGAATGAGGGTAGCGTTGACACGGTAATGTTAGAGTGAGGATTTAAATTAGCACTCTAATTTTCCACAGATATCCAGGCACTACTTTCTTTTCTTAATGTACTCAGTTTTGGATATTACTTATTTGTCAATTTCCTGAGGTACACGATAGCGCATTGTATATTGCACCAGTGTGTATAGTCAAAGTTGCCAGGAGATAGATCTTTTAATCCTTGCTTTAATTTAACCAGGTAATCAGCTTTTACTTTTGCGGGTAAATGTTTTTCTTTTAAAATCTGTATTGATCTGTCTATGATCTGCTCAGTTTCTTCGCAGTCACCCGCCGTTCCCAGCTTTTGCACCACAAACTCTTTGTACTCCTCGATAGTCATGGCAAGTTTTTTAAATATTATAGGCGAATAGTTTTTACCAGGTTTAGATACGTAATAATATTTTCGTCCTTATAAAGCTGCTTTCTGAATATTGCGTACTGCTATTTTTCACAATTCGAATAACCGCTGACCACCAAAGAAGCGGGCTAATTACCAGTATAAAAATAAGAATTTTAAACGGGGTCGGTTTAAAGTAGCCAAAACTGCTTTTGTTTCCATTACAACCAATTCTCCAAAAATACTTTTGCAGTATAAATGAACGGGCTAACTAAAATAGATACGCTGCGAAAGTGAAAAGTCTTTTTTTTTACGTGCAGGCTGTCATTAAAGCCATGATAAAAGAAAAGGTGATTGATTCAACATTCATAGAGATTCAATCTCACTTAATGTAAGGTTCCCGAAAATAGCGTGGTCTCAAATTCCATGCGGACAAAACCGTTTTCATTGCAGGCGATAAATAATTGTATCAGGGCCGAGATCATCGTTTCGTACGACGAATGCCCGGGTAAGGGTATATAGGATGATGATAATAATTGACCTTTCAGTGCATCGAAATTTAGCAACTGAACATTGGGGAAGATCGTTTTTTGAAAACCTCCCGGTGTAAACAACTTGTTTATCTTTTCTTCTTCCATCCTGGATGTGGTAGTGTCATCAATGCGATAGCATTCTTTTATATCCGCATACAACCTGAGAAATTCCGTATCGGTTTTTTGACTGTTCCAGGCCAAAACGACATGCCCACCAGGTTTCAGGATGCGGCGAAATTCCTTCGCTGCGGCAGTAATATCCATCCAGTGAAAAGCCTGGGCAACGGTGATCAAATCAATGCTGCGGCTTCGCAATCCCGTCGCTTCAGCGGTGTGCCGGCGGCTGGTGAAATTCAGGTAGTGGCCAAGCTTTGCCTCCCCGGCAATTCTCATTTCTTCATTGGGTTCGATGCAGATGACTTTATAACCCTGTTGCAACAACGGCTCGGCAAATAATCCTGTACCTGATCCGATGTCTGCTATGCGGCAGTTCCTTGCAAGGCCAATTGTTTGCTCTAAATAAGGAATGATTTCTTTGGGATAACCGGGACGATATTTGACATAATTTTCGGCGCGGTTGGAAAAACGGGTGGTGGCTGTTAGCACCGGGAGCTCACTGATCATTACCAAATGGATTTGCCTGCAATCTAAATGTATTTTTCTTGCCCGGAGGTAATTATAAAAATTTAATACAAGATTCATAGCAAATCCTGCTTCCTCGTAGAGTTGGCCAGGGACATGTTGCAATTTGTTTGGGCATGAATTTCGATTGTATTTTGCAACAAGGAATAAAATTACCTGTTAAACACGTATCTGCCGGTGTAAAGAATGTTGTTAAACGTGCATTTTTCGTGAAAAAGTTATGGCTTCAATCCTGATAGGAAGTTTTTTAATCAGTCTGCTTCATGCGATTATACCCAGTCATTGGCTACCTGTGCTTGCGATCGGGAAAAAAGAGAATTGGGATTTAAGCGAGACGGAAAAGGTCACATTTATTGCAGGCCTGGCTCATGTTCTAAGTACCGTTATCATTGGTATTTTTCTTGGGATAATCGGGATTGAGTTAAGCAGTACTATTGAAGATTTTACCCGCATTATTGCACCATCCATTATAATACTGATAGGTTTTTATTTTATTAGACAACACTACGTGCATCATCATTTTCATTTGCAAAAGCAGAAAGTAGCTGGTAAGCCAAAAAGTAAAATCATTGCGGGCTTGGTTTTAGCTATGTTTCTTTCTCCGTGTCTTGAAATTGAGGCTTATTTTTTATTGGCCGGTACGAAAGGCTGGTGGATACTGGCAACAATAGCGCTGTTGTACTCCGTAGTAAGCATTTCCGGAATGCTTTTGTGGATCAGGTTTGCTTATAAGGGTCTGCTAAAATTAAACTGGCACAAATGGGAGCACAATGCCGGATTAATATCCGGTGGTGTTTTAATAGCAACCGGGATCTTATCATTTTTCATTTATTAATTGGCTTTAAAAAAATCATCAGGAAGCCTGGGTTCCTGGCATAATCATATCATCAAAGTCTTAAAGGGCATTTTGATTTCTGAAGAGGAAAATATTTTCGATATACTTTGGCCAGGTCTAACCCCGGAAATGCTGTTGTAAAGGTTTAAAAATACCGCAAACGTTTGAGTAGTTTATTTATACAGTAAAGGGAGTACCTTGGTATAACAAATTGTGCAGATACAAGCAATATGAGAAGATCAATGATCGGTTTTGTGTAAGCTTCTGGTGATATTAATGAATAATAGAGAAAGAAATATTTCAAATGTAAATTATTGCTTCAATGTTTTTGCCGCAGACCAGACATTGTTACTCCTGAGCCATTGAAAACTTTTTCATTTTGATACAAACACACCTTTATTAATCATTTGACAACATCGTTTTCAAAAGATAGTTTTGCGGTGTTTTTATTTTTGCCATATGACCAGTCGAAGTGAACATGTAGAGCTTTTATTCAGAAATGTGTGTTCCCAAAGCAGCACCAAAGATTATGAAGAACTCTACAAGCTTTTGTGCAATCGATTGATTCATTTTTCGGCGTCTATCATAGGTTCCTTTCACCAGGCCGAGGAAATTGTTTCTGATGTTTTTATTTCGCTCTGGCAAAAACGGGAGCTGTTGGGCCGAGTAGAAAACCCGGTGGTATTCCTGTATGTGTGTACAAAGAATCTGACACTGAATGCACTGCAAAAGACAAGACAACAACTGCTTTCTTATGACGCATTATATGACGATGCTTTGTCTATAGTGCCGGACGTGGAAAGTCATATTATATCCACACAGGTAGCTCAGAAAATCGAAAATGCTATTCGCTGCCTCCCCGCCCGTTGCCAGCTTATTTTTCGTCTGATCAAAATGGATGGGCTTCGCTACAAGGAAGTGGCCGAATTGATGGAAATTTCCCCGAAAACAGTAGATGCGCAATTAACCATCGCTGTGAAAAAGGTGGCTGAAACCATCCGTCTTGATATGTCTGATGACATGATTGCTGCTTTTCTGCACCGCCGATAATTTTTTTTCGGATTCTTTAGGGAACTTTTG
The DNA here is from genome assembly GCF_029360765.1 of Terrimonas pollutisoli. Classification (GTDB taxonomy): domain Bacteria; phylum Bacteroidota; class Bacteroidia; order Chitinophagales; family Chitinophagaceae; genus Terrimonas_B; species Terrimonas_B pollutisoli. The sequence goes on from NZ_JARKNA010000004.1 coordinate 96,027, forward strand.
TTACTATTTCTGTCCTTACTGTATATCTATGTCTGATAAACTTCCAAACGAACGAATCTGGGAACTACTGGCGAAGAAACTTTCCAGGGAAATATCGCAGGATGAACTGGATGAACTCCATGCTTTGCTGCAGAAGCATTCCTATGTCTCCTATGTCGATGAAGTGCTCGGGCATGAATGGCGTGACAGTTATACTTACTATCAGCCGGACAAGACATCGAGGCTTTTCGAAAATCATCAGCAGCGGCTGGCAATGGCTATGCGGGAAAACGATGTTGTTCCGACATTGCCGGCAGATCAGGGTCGCCGGGGGGTGATAAAGAGAATATGGCAATACGCAGCGGCTGCCTGTGTCGTTGTTGCTTTTTTAGCTGCCTGGAGATGGTGGAGCCAGGATAATAAAGACAATGCTGAACAAAGAATTGCCTATCAACAGCAATTAGTCACACAAAAAGGGGATCGTTCGCAAATAGTTTTGCCAGATGGTTCAAAAGTTTGGCTGAACGCCGGAAGTACACTGGATTATCCCAAACAATTCACCGGCAAAACAAGAGATGTTCAACTGCAGGGCGAAGCTTATTTTGAAGTAACGGAAGACAGTAAAAAACCGTTTTTTGTTCATACCAATGCGTTTTATATAAAAGTATTGGGAACTGGTTTTAATGTCAGAGCTTACGCTGATGAAGATAGCGCTGTAACGGCCCTCGTACATGGCTCGGTTGAAGTCATCCTGAGCGGCAAAGAAAAAAGAACCATTCGCCTGCGTCCCAACGAAAAGATTACTCTCCCAATGAATGCGGTAGCATCTGCGGAGTCTGAAAAATCAACGGAAAATCCGACCATGCTTTTGGACGGGATCAGCCCGGAAAAAATGACGATGGTAGAGGATACGGTGCAATTGGAAACGGCCTGGGTAAACAACAAACTTGCGTTTAAAAAATTACCTCTTGTGGATGTTGCAGCTATGCTTGAAAAATGGTTTGGCGTTGATATCCGGTTTAAGAATGAGGCAAGAAAAGCCGTTAAACTTAGCGGAGTATACGATGGAGAAAATCTGGATTACATTTTATATACTCTTGAAGCGACAGGAACTTTCCATTATACGAAAGATACCAACAACGTGATATGGATTGAATAAAATGCCGTTACAAAAAAGATTAATTCACCCAAAACAACTGTAACATGAAAGAATCCTTTCCCCCTTAGTCAACAAAACATACAGCAGTTATTTCAACCAATAAAAAACGGGAAATGTTGGCCCATTTCCCGCTAAGATTAATTGGGTAATAATACTGTATTGTCTGGAAGTCGCTACAATATTTATTTAACCAACCAATTCAAAGGTATGCAAAAAATGCTACTGCTAAAATGGCCTGGCAAGGAGCCAGGCTATCGTAAACTGCTTCTGATTATGAAACTCACAGCTTTTTTCCTGCTTATGTTTTGTCTGCAGGTAAGTGCTACGGGACATTCGCAGAAAATTTCTATAAAAATCTCGAGGGCCAGTCTTGAAAAGGCTTTTTCTCTGATCGAAAAAGAAACCAACTTCCGGTTTGTATATAGTGATGATTATCTGCCCCTGAACAAAAGGATAAATATAGAGGCTAACGATTGGAGCATTGATAAACTTTTACATGAAATACTCGGCGATACAAGATTGGGTTACCGTATGATGGCCAATAATCTGGTCGTTATTGCCCCAACCGGCTCTGAAAACAACGATATTATGGTAACCGGGAAAGTATTGAATAGTCTTGGCGAGCCATTGACCGGTGTCAGCGTTCAGTTAAAGAATACGACCCTTGGTACCACAACAAATGCAAAAGGCGAATTTGAATTAAAAGTACCGGAGAACGCCGTACTTGTATTTTCCTTTGTTGGCTATACTACTCAGGAAATAGCCCTGGATGGAAGGACATCGCTCTCTTTATCGCTTACAGCCATAGACAACAGTATGAACGAAGTCGTGGTAGTAGGATATGGATCTCAAAAGAAAATCAATGTTACCGGGGCCGTTGACCAGGTGTCGGGAAAAGAATTGGCGAAAAGACCTATTGCCAATATTTTTCAAGGCTTGCAGGGGCTTAGTCCAGGGCTTAACATCACCTATTCAGGAGGCAGGCCGGGTTCTACTCCTTCTATCAATGTCCGGGGTGTTACTACACTTACAGGTGGTGGGGCTTCTCCACTGATTGTAATAGATGGAATAGCATCGGCTACTGATGATATGCTTCGCCTTAACCCTTCTGATATTGCTTCAGTTACTGTATTGCGGGATGCAGCATCAGCAGCTATTTATGGTGCCCGTGCTGCCTTTGGAGTTGTTTTGATTACTACTAAGCAAGGCGTAAGCGGGGGAAGGCAACGTATCAGTTACAATAATTATTTTTCCTGGTCACGCAGCACGGTATTACCCGATATGGTAACTGACCCTTATATCTACTCCAGGGTATTGGAAACATCTACTGATAATTCGCCATGGGATTATGTAAATTATTCAGATTATCACTATCAATGGGCAAAGGAGCGTTCAGAAAACCCTTCTGTAGAAGATACACGGATAGATCCCAACGATCCGAACCGCTGGATATATATGGGCAGCAATAACTGGAATGACTATTTTTTTAATAAAACAAATTCTTCACAAAATCATAGTCTTTCCTTCAGTGGCGGGTCTGAAATCGGTAGAGGAAAACCTTTTGGCTATCTGATTTCTACGGACTATACTAAAGAGAATGGTTTGAACAAACTGGCCAAAGACGATTGGAACCGCTATGGATTAAGGGCACGTCTTAATTTTACGCCAATCAATGGGTTGAAGTTTGATAATAACCTTAATGTCTATCAGACCATTTCTTCTGCTCCGAGTTACGCTATAACCGACCTTTATTATCTGCAGCCTACTCAGGTAGCCAAAAACCCCGATGGTACATGGGCCAATACCGCAGCGGGAAGATTGGGTGCACAATTAACAAACGGTGGACGTGATGATCAAAACCGGTTTGGCTTTCATAATATCTTCAGGGGCGTTGTGAGTTTATTAAACAATGACTTGCAGATTACCGGAAGCGCCAGTTTTAAACGGGAGCTTTGGAAATATAATAAGGACTATAAAAAATATAAAATTGGCTATGGCCCCACTGATATCCGTGAAGAAGGCGGTAGTGGTTCCGTCACCATCAGGAACGGCAATGTGAAGCATGATGTATATGATCTTTATGCTAACTACACCAAGCGCCTTGGCAATGATCATGAATTTAAATTAATGGCCGGTTATAACCAGGAAGAATATATCTGGTCTTACGAACAAGCATCAAGGGATGTGCTGATCTCATCTTCCCTTCCTTACATTGGATTAACCACTGGCACTGCTGCTATTAAATCAGATTATACTACCTATGCACTCCGTAGTATTTTTGGCCGTTTTAACTATACTTACAAAGGAAGGTATATCATCGAAGCAAATGGCCGTCGCGATGGTTCTTCCCGTTTCCCCAAAGAGCGCAGGTGGGGATTTTTTCCTTCTGTTTCCGCAGCATGGATAGCCAGTGATGAGCCATTGTTGCAGTCCCTTACCAGGCATGTGCCTACGCTTAAGTTCCGTGCATCTTACGGCGACCTGGGCAACCAAAGCGTAAGCGATTTTGGTTATATACAAACGTTGCCTACCAAACCATCTTCTTATCTTATTAATAATGTTTTTCCTGTTGTAATCGGTGAGCCGGATCCCAGGATTCCTTTTCATATGGCACCGCTTTTACAGGTTGACCCCGATACTTATACATGGGAAAAAGTAACCACCTTTAACGTAGGTACAGATATTGGTCTATTGAAAAATAAAGTTCAGGTTGGTTTTGATTATTATGTCCGCAAAACGATAGGCATGCTGGGCCCGGTTGCTGAACTGCCGGGAGTGTTAGGAACAAGTGCACCAACACAAAACTCAGCCGACCTTGCAACAAAGGGGTTTGAATTATCTGTAGGTTACAGGGATAATTTTAATATAGCTTCAAAACCTTTTGGTTTCGGAGCCAGGTTTACACTTTCTGATTCCCGTACAAAAATCACACGATATAAAAATGACCTGCTTTTGTTATCGGATTACAGGGTAGGCCAGTACACCGACGAAATCTGGGGGCTTGAGAGTAATGGTTATTTCAAAACACAGGATGAAATAAACAGCCTTGATGAGTCAGCTATTGTTCCCTGGGGTGCATTAGACATTGTAGAAGGCTGGCCTAAATATATAGATCAGAACAAGGATAAAAAAATAACATTGGGAAATACCCAAACAGATCCGGGTGATTTAAAACGCATAGGCAATAGCAGTACCAGGTATCGGTTTGGGTTCAACCTGGATATGGATTGGAATAATTTTGATTTTTCTGTGTTTCTGCAGGGGGTAGCAAAAAAAGATTTTTATCCGCACCATTACCTCTATTGGGGACCTTACCAGCAACCCTATGCGGGTGTTTATCCCTGGAACCTTGATTTCTATCGTGCCACTTCCGAAACCGGGGCCGATAGGGACAGGCATTCCAAATCGTATATAGCAGCCGGATTGGCGGATGCCAATACCAATTCATATTTCCCGGTGCTGCAAGCCTGGCTGGCTGATAACAATTATACAACTAGCGGAGATGTCCGTTATGGATTGGATCTTCCGCAAACAAAGTATATGCTGAACGCAGCCTATTTACGTGTGAAAAACCTGACGGTTGGTTATACATTGCCGGCTGCGCTGACAAAACGATATAAGATCAGCCGTTTGCGGGTATTTGTTACCGGAGAAAACTTGTTTGAATTTTCTGAAATCAAAAAATATTTTGACCCCGAAGCCGTAGCAGATGGCTATGGTTGGGCTTATCCTTTCCAACGCAAATATGCAGTGGGTATTAATCTTGATTTCTAAGTGTTAAAAATCAGAAAATGAAATGAGCCATAATCCGCCGCGGCGGACGAGCAACTTGTTCTAATAGCGATGAAAATTTTTATGGTGAATTCCATAGCCTGTCCCGAAGCATTTCGGGATGACAAAAAAGCAATAAAGATATACACATGAAAAAAAATAATTTTTATATACTACTCTGCATGATGATAGCGGTTGTCTCATGCAAAAAAAACTTTATGGATCGTTTTCCGCAAACAGCTATTCCGCCCGATTTGTTTTTTAAGTCGGAAGAAGACCTGTCAATATACATTAATGGGTTAGTTTCATTGCCTGGCAGAGGTTCCTATGTAAGTGATCAGAATACGGATGATAAGGCAACTACCGGCGCACAGGAAATAAAATCTATGATGACGGGCACGCCTAATTCGCAAAATATCACCGGTGGATGGAGTTGGAGCCGCCTGCGGGATATTAATTATTTTCTGCAAAATTATAGCAGGGCTGATGCAACGCAGGAAGTAAAAGACCATTATGCAGGGCTGGCCCGGTATTACAGGGCGGAGTTTTATTTAGATAAAGTAAAAAGATTTTCAGATGTGCCCTGGTATTCCCGTGTACTTAACCCGGGCGATACGGTGGATTTATACAAGCCCCGTGACTCAAGGTCACTTGTTATCGACAGTGTAATGGCTGATCTCGAATTTGCTTCTGCACATGTGAAGGAGTCAGTACCTGTTGGTACACCCGGCAAGTGGGTAGTAAAATTGGTACATGCGAGAGCTGCATTATATGAAGGCACGTATCGGAAATATCATCCTGAATTGAATTTACAAAGCACGGCTAATAGTTTTTTGCAAAAAGCAGCACAGGTAGCTGATGAGATAATCACATCAGGTAAATTCCAGTTAAACAGCGATTACGCCGCTCTGTTTAACAGCGCCAGCCTCGCAGGGAACAAAGAAGTTATTTTAGCTAACATATACGATCAGGATCTGAATCGAAATGGTGGCAATAATGGTGTTATTAATAACTATGAGCAGTCCCCGGCCCGTGACCTTGTACAAACATATTTGATGATAGATGGCAGCCGGTTTACCGATCAGCCAGGGTATGAAACTTTTGGTTACGTGCAGGAATTTCAAAACAGGGATCCGCGTTTATCAAAAACACTAATGTATCCCGGTATAATACTTGCTCCGGCTACCACACCTTATGTTCTGCGATTCAATAAAAACTTTACGGCATATCACCAATTGAAAGGTTATATCAATACGACCGATGCAAAAGTGAACAATAGTGTTGACTTTCCTGCTTATCGGTTTGCAGAAGTGTTGTTGATTTACGCAGAAGCTTTGGCTGAACTTGAAACGTTGACCCAGGCAGACCTGGATAAATCTGTCAACCTTTTAAGAAGCAGGGCTGGCATAACAACCCCACTCAATTTGGGATGGGCTAATGGAAATGTTGATCCGGTATTGGCGGCAAAATATCCGGATGTATCCGGAGCTAATAAAGGAGTGATACTGGAGATTCGCCGTGAGAGAAGAGTAGAGTTTGCTGCAGAAGGCCATCGTTTTGATGACCTGATGAGATGGCATGCCGGCAAAGAATTAGAAAAAACACCTGAGGGAATGTATTTCCCCGGACTAGGTAACTATGATCTTACAGGGGATGGTATTCCTGATATTGGTTTGATTGATAAGAATAGTTCTATTCCGTCTCCTAATCCCCAGGGTGGTATATTTTATTATAAAGCGGGCAATTTTGGAGAAAGCGGTGTTACAGTCTATCTGAAAAATGGTAATAGCGGTGGCGCTATTGTTACTGATAACAAGCCCCGGCAATTTATTGATCCGAAATATTATTACCGTCCTATTCCTTTCAATCAAATTACCTTAAATCCAAATCTTGGCCCGCAATCATTTGGCTGGGATTAAACACACTAAATGAGCAGTTAGTTTTGAGTTTACAGGGAGGCCGTATCAATTATGTGCTTCCCTGTTTTTTATAAAGCAACGGAATAGTTTCATTACTTAATAATAGCAGTTAAAAAAATATTTTTTACAATTTATGCAAAGAATCAGCGTACTCCTGGTAGCAGTTTGCATCAGCATGCAATTGTTTTCTCAAACCAAAAAGAAAGCAGTGTTTATTATTGCCGATGGTATTCCTGCGGATGTAATTGAAAAATTAAAAACACCTGTACTGGATAGCATAGCTAAATCAGGTGGTTATGCCCGTGCTTATGTAGGCGGAGAGAAGAATGGTTATTCGCAAACGCCTACTATTTCTGCCGTAGGTTACAACAGTTTGCTTACAGGTACCTGGGTCAATAAACATAATGTATGGGATAATGATATCGTAGCACCGAACTATAACTATCCTACTATTTTTCGTTTACTTAAAGCACAAGCACCGGAGAAGAAAACAGCTGTATTTTCAAGTTGGTTGGATAATCGCACCAAACTGGTGGGAGAGGGATTGACAGCTACCAATAATATCGAAGTAGATTATCATTTCGATGGTCTTGAACTGGATACTGTTAATTATCCGCATGACCGGGAAAGAAAGTTTATGAACAGGATAGATGAAGCTGTTGCAAAAAAGGCGGCGGAATGCATTCAAAAAGAAAGCCCTGATCTTTCATGGGTATACCTGGAGTATACCGATGATATGGGTCATCACTATGGCGACAGCAAACAGTTTTATGATGCAGTGGAAATAATGGATAAACAGGTGGGTCTTGTTTGGCAGGCTATTCAATACCGGATGAAACATTTCGATGAAGACTGGCAGATCTATATAACTACCGATCATGGCAGAGATGCAGCTACTGGCAAGGGGCATGGCGGTCAATCAGACCGGGAACGTACAACATGGATAGTAACAAACGCTAAAGGATTGAACAGTTATTTTAAAAGCGGCCAATCCGCTGTTGTAGATATTATGCCTTCGATTGCTTCGTTTTTGGATATTATAATTCCCCGTGATCAGCAGATGGAGATAGATGGTATTCCATTAACCGGAAAACTGTCGGTTACTTCAGCACAGGCCCGTTATGAAAACGGGAACATAATCCTCAGTTGGAAAACAGCAGAAAAAAAAGGAAAAGCAAAAATATGGCTGACGGCCACCAATGATTATAAAAATGGCGGTAAGGATCACTATAAACTAATCAAAACAGTGCAGTTAAAAAAAGGTAAGACTATTATACCCGTAAGCGATCAATCATCAGGCTTCTATAAAATAGTGCTTGAAAGTCCGCATAATCTCATAAACCGATGGGTGGACTTGTCCCCGGACAATGCCAAATTAAAATAACTCTTCCCGGGAGATTTCTCAAAATTTGGATGATCCAAATTTTGAGAAATGTTTTTAACAATGAAAACGACAAAGAAAAAATAATAAGATACTGAATTGAAGGCCTGATCATTTTTTGAATCGAGGGTGTTGTGAGAAAATAGAAAACGTTTTTCCCAATCAGTATCATAATGATAGAAAGAAAAAAATATAGCTGATAAGTTTTTTTGTAAAAGAATTATTATGAAAAGGAGAGAATTATTAAAGCAGATAGGCACAACAGTAGGGGTTGTTGCATTGGGTGGCCAGGGCGTTGTTGCATCTGCTTCAGAACAAGTAGTCAAAAGAAAAAGAGTTTTACGCATAGCGCATATCACCGATGTACATATCCGGCCTGAAGAAAATGCACCTGCCCGTTTTGTAAAATGCCTTGAAGAAATTAAAAATCACCAGGTTGATTTTTTCCTTAACGGAGGTGATACAATATTCGCGGCTGACTACAACGATATTACCCGTGAAAGAGTAAATGAATTATGGAATATATGGCATGAAACTACCAAAGCGATCAATGGTTTTGAGATGCATAGCTGCCTTGGTAATCATGATATGTGGTGGGCCGCACCAGACAAGCACGATGCGATGTACGGTAAAGATTATGTGGTGAAACAATTGGGAACTCCCGGCCGCTATTACAGCTTTGATAAAAAAGACTGGCATTTTATAATATTGGATAGCAACAATAAAAGCGCCGGATCACTGGATGAAGAACAACGCAGGTGGCTGGAAAAAGATTTGCAAACTGTTCCCAACGGCACACCCATTATTTGTCTGAGCCATTATCCCATACTGGCCGTATGTACACATGTAGTGGGTGGTAATCATACGGACACTTCCTACATCACCGATCTCTTCTACAAACACCGGGATAAAAAAATCAATTGTTTAAGCGGCCATATTCATTTGCTGGACAATGCTGATTATAACGGTGTAAAATATTTTTGTAATGGCTCTATGAGCGGGTTCTGGTGGGGCGAAGGTGATAAAGAATCCGCAGGTAAATACTATTATAAGGAAACGCCTCCCGGCTATGCTATCCTGGATTTGTTTGATGATGGTTCTGTAAAAAATCAATATTTCCCGCATTCCTACTAAAGGAAAGCGGGATTTATTTTCAAAAAGGAAAGCAGGTGAAAAAGTATAATGTGGGATCGAACCTGAAAATGATTTGTAGAAAAGGGATGGCAAACAGGGCCTTCAATACCTGATATTCCCGGACGGAATTCATTTTTCACTGAAATCACCAGCGGTAACGAATCCGGCGGATAACAAAAAAGGCAATTTTTTAAAAATTGCCTTTTTTGTTATCCGTGCCCGGGACTAGCCAGAGTTCGAATTTTTTCCAGGAAGATTTCAAATCTATCTTGAAATATAAAAAGTTCGGATAATTTATTCAAATCAGGTTTGACGCTCAATCGCTTTCCCAAAAACTCAATATTCCACATCAAGGAGCTCGTCCACAATTATTTGCAGAATTAGCATTCTTCAAAAAATAACAAACAGAGACACTAAACAATTTTTTCATCAGAAGTTGGCAGTTTTTCTTGAGCGGTTTGAACGACATTGGTATAACGTTCAACCTGGGATTAGCAGAATATGAGGTTACCAGGCTCTGAAACAAATATTCTTTTTCATCAATTTGTTGAGGTACAAACCGAGCAGAAGGTTTCACGCTACAATTCAGGCCTAGCCTAACCTCTAAACTCTCAGATTAATATGCCCACTTGTTTGCATCTTACTATATTCGTAGTAATTTCTTAAAACGAATTTGCGTTGCAAGTATCCTGCAAGCCATCCTTACTCCTTAAACAAGTTGTCCGTTTGTTCGGGCTTATAGTTGTTTCTTTACAAGCTGTTGTGCTTTGTGCACAAACCCGGCTTGAGTTTAACCATTTTACAATTGAGAATGGGCTGTCTTCATCTTCTGTTTTATCCATAACGCAAGATGCAAAAGGTTTTATCTGGGTTGGTACAATGGATGGACTAAACCGGTACGATGGGAATAAGGTAAAAATATTCAAGTCGTTTTATGCCAATAATCCAAAAGGGGCGAATTTAAAACTTACCTCCCTGTTAGCCGATGATCAGCAAATTTGGATTGGCACAAACAATGGTCTTTACCTGTATAATAATCACACCGATTCATTTCGTGTTTTTTATCATCAACCTCTCAGTAAAAAAAGTATCAGTGATAATGTAATTAATTCACTCTATAAAGACAAGGCTGGTGTAGTTTGGGTTAGCACAGGAAATGGCTTAACCCGGGTAACAAAAGAGGGAGAAGCGTTTGTTTTTTTACCGTTTCTCCTGGACAATACGGAGTTTTCGAGAATAAATAATGTGTATGTAGTTATTGAAACCGAAAGTGGCAGAATGATGGCAGGAACAGATGCAGGTATTGTTAGTTTTTTACCAGCCGGAAAGAACGGGAGTATTTCTGATGTAAGGCATATGTTACAAGGAAAGTCGGTTGTTTCCATAGCAAAAGACAAGCAACAGAATTACTGGGTTGGCATAAATGGAAATGGGGTACTAAAACTTAATCGGCAATGGCAGCAGGTACGCCAATATGCACAGAATAATAATGAATATCCTCTCCTGAGTAACGTGATACGTAAAGTGTATGTTGATCGTAAAGGCCGTATATGGGTTGGTACATTAAAGGGATTAAATCTTATTGATCCTATTTCTGGAAAAGCAGAATCCTATGTGAGTAATGCAAACGATCCGCAGACATTATATTTCAACTCGATCTATGATATTTTTGAAGACAGGCAAGGCAACATATGGCTTGCTACATTTTTTGGTGGTTTGAATTACGTAGAAGCTATTGCGAAACCATTTAAAGTTTACAGCAGTAACGGCACACAAAAAAGTGTGAGCAGTAATATTATCAGCGGAATTGTTGAAGATCAAAAAAAGAATCTTTGGATAGGAACTGAAGCAGAAGGGTTGAATTATTTCGACCGTAAAGCCAATGTGTTCAAATGGTACAAAGCCAATGGCGCAAACAAACGTGAAGCTTTAAGTTCAAACCTGGTAAAAGCAGTTCTTATAGATAAAGCAAATAATTTATGGGCGGGCACCTATAATGGAGGAGTAGACGTATTTAATCCGGCAGGACATAAACTTAAGGAGTTTGGAAAGAGCAATGGAAAAAATAATAATCATTCAGATAAGGTACTTTGTTTAGCAAAAGATCATAAGAACCGTGTATGGATTGGAACAGAGGATGCAGGCATTAGTATTTATGATTTCCAAAAAAACAAGGTTGCAGAATTTGAATCTGTTTACCCCGGGAAGAAGATGCCTACAATAGGTATTAACTGCTTGCTGGAAGATTCGAAACGGAATATGTGGATAGGAACCGGGCATGGTTTATTTATGTTGGAGTTTGCAAGCAACAAGCTGATTCATTTTTTTCAAGGTAATAACGAGGACCAATTACAATCGGATGTTATTAATTGCCTGGCCGAAGATAAAAACGGTGTAATATGGATTGGAACACATGTTGGGCTGGCATCATTTCATCTTACGCAGAAAAAAATTACTATATACACGGAAGCCAGTGGTTTGGCTGGAAATAAAGTAGTTGGTATTGTTGCCGATAACCAGGATAATTTGTGGATCAGTACAGAAAAAGGAATCAACTGTTTTGATGCTGCCAGGGCAAAATTTTATTTATTTAATACGTATGATGGATTGCCCGGCAATGTGTTCAACTTTCGTTCTTTTTTCAAAGACAGTAAAGGGCATATTTATTTTGGGGGCTATAAAGGTTTGGTAGAATTTGATCCGCAACAAATTAAAATGAACCTGGAAGAACCAAACGTTGAGTTGACAGGGTTAAGTATTAACGGGGAAACGATCAACAGCAGGGATTCTTCCGGAATACTAAAGCAAAGTATTGCAGATGTGAAAGAGCTCACGCTTCGCTATAATCAAAACGTGCTTACACTCGATTATGCGGTATTGAATTTTATCAAGCCCTTAAAAAACAAATCGGCGTATATGCTGGATGGTTATAACAAAAGCTGGGTTTATACAAATGATCATCATGCTGTATTTACAAATTTGCAACCGGGAAAATACCGCTTGCTGATTAAAGCTGCCAATAATGATGGCGTATGGAATAATGAATCTCACATGCTCACTGTGAAGATACTTCCTCCACCATGGAAAACCTGGTGGGCTTACACACTGTATGTACTCTTTCTATTGCTGCTCGCAACAGGTATCATTTATTTCTTTGTTTCAAGAACAGCATTGAAACGTAAGATCCGGTATGAGCATATGACAAACATTAAGCAACAGGAATTGCACCAGATGAAAGTAGATTTCTTTACCCATATCTCACACGAAATAAGAACGCCGCTTACATTGATAGTAGGTCCTGCTGAAATGCTTCAAAATGTTTACGCAGGTAACCCCACAGCTAAGAAAATGCTGGCAACAATTACGAGTAATGCTCAACGATTATTGAAACTGACCAATGACTTGCTCGACTTCAGAAAGGCTGATGCAGGGTACACGCAGTTAAAGATCAAAACAGCCAATATTGTAGAGTTTGTACAATCTGTTTTTGATAAGTTTACGCAAGTAGCCTCCGAAAAAAAGATCAATTTTAAATTTGAAAGTGAAGAGAAGAATATTCCTGTTTATTTCGATCCACATCATTTGGAAATTGTTATTACAAATCTGCTTTCGAACGCATTAAAATTTACTGCTGAAGAAGGAAATGTTTCAATTGCAATAAATCCAGGTGAAAATGAAACAGTAAACATTATTGTTTCTGATGACGGGATCGGTATTCCAAAAGAAAGCCAGGACAAAATTTTTACTGACTTTTACCAGGCCGATTCGGGGTCTGTTAAAAATATCGGATCGGGAATAGGACTTGCTTTTTCAAAAAGCCTGGTGGAATTACACAAAGGAAAACTAAGTTTTACCAGCCAGATAAATCCCACTACAAATAAACAGGAAACCCGGTTTGTTGTTACCTTACTTCCCGGAAAAGAGCATTTTAACGACAGTTATATGATCCGAGATTAACCGACTTCCAATAAAACTGCTGTATGAACCAAAACAGAATTTTAATTATAGAAGACACGGATGAAATAAGAGAGTTTGTAAAAATCTGTCTTGAAACAGATTACGCCGTGTTGGAAGCGGAGAATGGTTTGAAAGGCTGGGAGATTGCAGTATCAGAACTTCCCGACCTGATCATTACGGATGTAATTATGCCTGAAATGGATGGCAATGAATTTTGTCGCAACCTGAAACAAGATGAACGTACCAGCCACATACCTGTAATAATGCTCACGGCAAAGATTGCAGTAGAGCAACAGCTCGAAGGGCTTGAAAGCGGTGCCGATGTATACCTTACCAAGCCATTTAGTATACAGGTTTTGCAAACTTATATCAGCAATTTGTTGAAGTCGAAAGAAGTACTAAGACAACGTTACAGCCAGAAAATATTTTTGCAACCATTGGATGTGGAAGTTGGAACCGTAGATAAAAAATTTATGGAAAGGCTCATGAGTATTATAGAGCAGAACCTTAGTAAATCAGAATTTAATGTGCCTGATCTTGCAAAGGAAGTAGGGATGAGTAAAGCCGTTCTTTATAAAAAGTTTAGTGCACTTGTAAAAATACCTATAGGTGAGTTTATAAAATCTATGCGGCTTAAAAAAGCAGCATTGCTTCTTACACATGATAAGATGAACATCTCCGAGGTAGCCTGGGAAGTGGGGTTTAGCGATCGCAAATACTTCAGCAAAGAATTTAAAAAGTTTTTCGGTAAATCGCCATCTGACTACCTGGGGTGATAATTAAAAATATCAAAAGGCCGCGCCGGAATAAAAAAATACCCCTTTTTTGAGATGTTTCTGCCCTCTCGGTATTCTCAGTAAATACAAGATTTGTATATCCCGTTTTAAGTATTCATTAGTCACTTTTTAACGATTGACGATATGCAAATGAAAAAAAATCAATTCCTGAAGTTTGGGCTCCTGCTTATTGGTATTATCCTCCTTTATGCTTTTATACCCAAGCCAAAATCTGAAAAAGATAAAGAGTTTGTCGGAAAAGTGTTTAGAACAGCAGAAAGGCAATATGCTGATATGCTGCTTCATTCTAAAGATTTTACTCAGTATCCTCGTACCATCGATAAAAATGGCCAGACGATGTATGTGCCAATATCCGACTGGACAGGTGGTTTTTTCCCAGGCTCTCTTTGGTATTTATATGAAGGAACAAAAGATACTTCATGGAAGAAGGAAGCTATTAAGTGGACCGAGAGCCTGGAAAACAATCAATATAATACCAGCCACCACGATCTTGGGTTCATGATGTATTGCAGCTATGGCAACGCTTACCGGGTTACAAAAAACGAAGATTATAAAAAAATACTCATTCAGTCGGCCAAGTCACTGGCCACAAGGTTTAATCCGAAAGTAGGGTGTATTGAATCGTGGAATTCCCGCCTGTCGTGGGATGGCCATACCATGTGGCATTTCCCGGTTATTATCGATAATATGATGAACCTGGAACTGTTGTTTTTTGCTTCAAAAGTAACCGGTGATCCTTCGTACAGGAAAATTGCGATTCGCCATGCCGACGTAACAATGGAAAATCATTTCCGCCCTGATTTCAGTTCGTACCATGTTGTAAACTACGATACACTTACTGGCAAAGTGTTAAACCGCCAAACCTGCCAGGGTTATGCCGACAATTCTACCTGGGCCAGGGGGCAGGCATGGGCCATTTACGGGTACACCATGACGTACAGGGAAACAGGCGACAAAAAGTATTTGAACCTGGCCAAAAAATTGGCCGATTTCTACATCAATCATCCCAACCTGCCAAAGGATAAAATACCCTATTGGGATTTTAATGTAAACCAGAAAGGATATAAGCCCGACTGGAAATATGACCCCAATAAACTGAGCTATGTACCAAGAGATGCGTCGGCCGCGGCCATCGTAGCTTCAGCATTGTTTGAATTAAGTAGTTACCTGGGCAAGCAAGGAAAAATGTACAACAATTTTGCTGTTGCCAGTTTAGCAAGTTTGGGTTCCAGGGAATATATGGCGGAACCCGGCTCTAACGGTTATTTCCTCCTAAAACATTGTACGGGTAGTTTTCCGCATAACCAGGAAATAGACGTGCCGCTGGTATATGCCGATTACTATTATCTCGAAGCGTTGTTGCGTTACCGGCACTTAAACAAACAAAAGAAATCCTGAGAATACCAAATTCTATAATAACTGCGAAGTAAAAAATTATTACCCCACTAAAAATTAAATGATGAGAAACTGGTTACTTGCTTGTATTATGCTTTTGAGCAGTGCTGCTTTTGCTCAAAAGACAGTTAACGGAACCGTAACAGGTCCCGATGGGAAACCATTGGAGAATATTACAGTTATCCAAAAGGGAACAAAAGTTGCCACAATAACCAACAGCCGTGGCGCTTATTCCATAACAGTTAGCGGTACCAACCCGCTCCTTGTATTCAGCTCGGTTGGATATGCTCAACGAGAACTTTCGCCCGGGAACAATGCTACCCTGGATGTTGTGTTGCAATTAAAAGTTGCAGAGTCGGAAGAAGTAGTGGTTATCGGCTATGGCACTGTAAAAAAGAAAGACCTTACCGGCTCGGTGGGCAAGGTGAATATGGGTGATATTAATAAGGCGCCTGTTCGTTCGTTTGATGAAGCCTTGGCAGGCCGTTCATCGGGTGTGCAGGTATCATCCAATGATGGTCAGCCGGGTTCAGGTATCAGCATTGTGGTAAGAGGTAACAATTCCGTTACCCAGGATAATTCACCACTGTATGTTGTGGATGGTTTCCCCATTGAAAATTCAAATAATAACACGATCAATCCAACCGATATTGAATCAATTGAAGTGTTGAAAGATGCGTCAGCTACAGCTATCTATGGTGCAAGAGGCGCTAATGGGGTTATAATCATTACAACTAAAAAGGGGAAAGAAGGCCCGCCCGTAATTACATTCAATGCTTCTTATGGCGTTCAGAATGTAAATAAAAAAATGGATTTACTAAGCGCTTACGAATATGTGAGGTATCAATTGGAATCAGATCCTGCACTACTTCCTGGCTCCGGCTCATCTTCACAAACTCCAACCCAAATATATCTTTCTAATGGAAAAACGTTAGAGGATTATAAAACAGCAAAAGCTTTTGATTGGCAAGATGCCGTTTTACGCAGGGCTCCAATGGCCAATTACAATTTGTCTGTTTCCGGAGGTTCCAAACAAACAAAATATGCTATTTCCGGTTCTTTACTCGATCAGCAAGGGATACTCATTAATTCAGGATATAAACGCTACCAGGGAAGATTGGTATTGGATCAAACCATTAACAGCAAATTGAAAATTGGGATCAATGCCAACTACAGTAGTTTGCTCCAATCAGGTATCAGCCCAAGCCAAAGTGTTTTCAGTGCCAGCCATAATTTAATGGTTGCCATTTGGGGAGCAAGACCGGTTTCGCCCGATATTGATGATCCGGAAGATATGATGTTTGATCCTACAATTAACTCAGCTGTTGATTACCGTGTGAATCCCGTAATTAATCAAAAAAACCTCGTTAGAAATAACCGACTTAAAAACTTTACGGTAAATGCCTATGCCGAATATGCAATTTTACCTGAACTTAAATTACGTATTACCGGCGGCTTAGTAGAAAACAACGGACAGAATGAGCTGTTTAATAATTCCAAAACGCAATATGGTAATCCACGCTCAAATGATGGCGTAAATGGTTCCATCGTTTTTCCAAAAAGCAGTTCATGGTTAAATGAAAATACACTGAACTGGAACAAAGTGATCCGTAAATTACATACACTAAATGTTGTTGCGGGCTTTACTGCACAGGCTGGTAAGTCCTCATCCTATGGAATGAGAGCAACCCAACTTCCCAACGAAGAACTTGGATTGAGCGGATTGGATGAAGGTATTCTCCAACCTATTTCTGCAAGCAGTTCTTTATGGTCAATGGCTTCTTATCTCGGAAGAGTTAACTATAGTTATAAATCAAAGTACTTATTTACAGCTTCATTCAGGGCTGACGGATCATCTAAATTTTCATCAAATAACAAATGGAGCTATTTTCCTTCTGCCGCTGTTTCATGGCGTTTTTCACAGGAAAATTTCCTGAAGGAAAGCAATGTTTTGTCGGATGGTAAATTAAGATTTAGCTATGGTCAAACAGGCAACAACAGGGTTAACGATTTTGCCTATCTCACGATGATGCGTGTAACTAATCCGCTTTACGTGTTTAATAATAGCTACCAGCCGGGTGTTGAAGCAACGCAATTAGGTAATGAAGATCTGCGCTGGGAAAATACCCGTCAAACTGATTTGGGTATTGATCTTGGTTTTTTTGATCAGCGTATTACATTAACCGCCGATGCATACAGAAAAACTACCCCTGATCTGTTGCTGAATGCAGACCTTCCAACGTCTACCGGATTTACCACTGTATTTAAAAATGTTGGTAGTGTTCGAAACCAAGGACTCGAGTTTACTCTTAATACCGTGAATATCAGGAAAGCTGATTTTTCCTGGAACTCAAGCTTCAATATTTCCTTTAACAAAAGTGAGGTGTTAAAACTTGCCGAAGATCAGGAAGCTCTTTTAAGTAACATCAATTGGGATCAGCATTGGAGAAGTACGCCTGCTTATATTGCTAAACTGGGTATGCCTTTGGGTATGATGTATGGATTTATTTGGGATGGCGTTTACACATATGATGATTTCGACATATCAGGTACTGGTGGATATATGTTAAAAGACAACATAACTACCAATGGAAACAGCAGAGATAAAATTCAACCAGGCGATATTAAATACAGAGATATCAATGGCGACAAGACTATAAATGCAAACGATTATACTGTTATTGGTCGTGGATTACCTGTTCACTACGGTGGGTTTACCAACAATTTCACTTACAAGGATTTTGATCTGAATATTTTCTTTCAATGGTCTTATGGTAATGATATTTTAAATGGCAATCTTATCTACTTTGGAGCTAATGAAGGACACACAAGCAGAAATCTGTTTGCCTTTTACAAAGATCGCTGGACACCTCAAAATCCAAACTCCAACCTCCCACGTTTAAAAGGCTACAGAGGTGGGGGATATTCTTCATACATGGTGGAAGACGGTTCATACCTGCGCTTAAAAACCATATCATTAGGTTATAATGTAAACAGCAAATTGTTACAGAAAGTTAAGGTAAGAAGCCTGAGAGCTTATGTTTCAGCGCAAAATTTATTAACCTGGACAAAGTACACAGGTCTTGATCCGGAAGTGAGTGCATATAATTCAGCGCTTACGCCAGGGTTTGATTTTTCAACTTACCCTCGTGCAAAAACAATTACGTTCGGTTTAAACCTGTCATTCTAATTTTTTAAAAAAAGTATAGTATGAAAAAGCTTTTATATATATCGTTAATTGCCATATTGGCGCTGGGCCTGGGAGGTTGTAAAAAATTTCTCGACACTAAACCCACAGACACATTAACCCCACAGGAATACTACGGCAGTGAAGCAAAACTTACTGCTGCCTTGGCCGGCGTTTACGACCAGTTAGGAAATGAAAATGGAATGTACGGCAGCGCTATGATTACCGAATTTGATTATAGTGATGAATCATGGGGCGGTTTTGCAACAACAACAACAGGTATGTCGGTTTACAATTTTGATTTTACTAACCCACGCATTGCCGATCTGTGGAAAAGCTGTTACATTGGTATTGACAGAGCAAACCGGTTAATAGAAAATATCAATATTGCATCAATGGATAGCACAGCAAGAGAAGCTATTCTGGGTGAAGCATTGTTTCTAAGAGGCTACTATTATTTTACATTGGTTACCCGTTTTGGCGGAGTGCCAATGCGCTTAACAGCCATTACCTCACCGGCCGATGCACAATTGCCCCGCACACCTGTTCAGGAAGTGTATGCGCAAATCTTAAATGACATGAAGGCTGCAGAGGCTAAAGTACTTCCGATGTATTCAACTGCCAGCAGGGTTTATAAAACAGTTGTGCAGGGTATGTTAGCAAGGGTCTGCCTGCATATGGCAGGTTACCCGGTAAATGATCAGAGCAAATACGCAGAAGCGCTTGAATGGGCGAAAAAAGTAAAAGCTTCAAACCAGCATTCGTTGAATATGTACATTGATCCGAAGTACGTCAACTTCGATCCTAAATTTACCCCTACTTCTCCTTATAGTCAGATTTTTATTAATCAGGCACAAGATCTTTACGATGTAAAAGAAAGCATGTGGGAGGTTGAATTTAAAGGGAACAGGACTGATGGTTTTAATGAAAACGGCAGAATAGGTAACAACATCGGTATTATCTTTCAACCTGCTGCTGGTACTGCTCTCGAAAGAGACAGTGGTTTTTGCTGGGGTTTGGTGAAGGTAACAGGAGTGCTGTATAACCTATATGGAACAAAAGATACACTACGGAGAGACTGGGCAATCGGCAATTATTCAATTAACAGGCTCACAGGTATAAGAACCCCGCTTTTAGCTTCAAATAAGCACGGCCGTTACCCCGGCAAATGGAGAAGATCATTTGAATTAGTAACTCCAAAAAACAAGAATTATACGCCCATCAACTTTCCCTTATTACGCTATGCAGATGTATTGCTCATGCTTGCTGAAGCAGAGAACCAGGTAAATGGTCCTACCCTTGAAGCTTATGAAGCGGTAAATATGGTAAGAAGAAGAGCGTTTAATGCTGCTTCTTTATCTGAACCTAATATAAATGCAGATGCACCTGCCGGGCTTGATAAAGCATCGTTTCAACAATTTATTGAAGACGAACGTGCACGTGAATTATGTTTTGAATCGTTAAGAAAATTAGATCTCATCCGCTGGAACAAATTTGTTAGCCGTATGAAAGATGTGAGTGCCGATTTCACTGCAAATGGTGGCGGCAATGCCTATGGTAGTCTTGCTGGCAGAAATGTTAACCAACGTCATTTGTTATTTCCCATACCCGCCGCAGAAATATTACTCAACAAGAAGTTAACGCAAAACCCGGGTTGGTAACTAAACCTTGCACCTCCATTTTTAAAAAAAAACTATTTAAAATGCGCATAAATTATATAGTGGCTATAGCCGGATTATTTTTCCTGGCCTCATGCAGCAAGGAAATTAAATTAGAACCAGTATCATTCAACGTTGTTGCCGATAGTGCTTCTTACAATGCAGGAAGCAAAACGACATTCAATTTTTCAGGTAAACCTAATTACATTTCTTTTTATTCGGGTGAACCTGGCCAAAGATTCGAATTTAAAGACAGAGAAACAGCTAATGGCATTCCTTTATTAAGTTTCACTTCGCAACTAGATACAGGCACACAAACGAATACGCTGAAGTTGATGATCACCTCTGATCTTAATGGATTTATTGATTCGGCGTCAATCGTAAATGCACCTTGGACAGATATCAGTAATCGTGCAGTATGGGCAACCAATGCAACTGCACTTGGTTCCGGCAATGTTGACTTGTCTGATTTTGCTGCAGCTGACAAACCTGTCTATATTGCTTTCAAATACAAGGCAGCAGCAGGTTCAATTCAAAATAAGTGGACACTGACAAAGTTTTCTCTGCGCAACTCTTTGAGTGATGGCACTTCCTATCTTATTGATTCAGTTCCTACCATAACAACAGCCACTAATTATGGTAATACCAGCAATCTTCCTGTATGGGTGGGACAAAAAACAGTTGGTTCCACTACCGCATTTGATGTAAAAGCAATAATGATTGTTGCAGGTGAAACTTCTGCTGCAACAGCAACCAATGATGTAGAAGCATGGTTTGTTACAGGTCCGGTTAACTTGAAAAAGGTAACTCCTGATGCTGGGGTTCCTATTCAAACTATTGTCAACTATATGCCATCCTATACATATACTTATTCAAAGAGTGGCACGTATGAAGCGGTATTTGTAGCAAGTAATCAAAATGTTAATGCGGCTTCAAATACCGTGAAAAAAGTTGCTATTACTATTAACTAAACTAATAGTTCAACAACGGCCTTTTTAAAAGACATACTTAATAACAACGAATATATAGGCTTCAATGTCAACTAAAAGGTGATATTGAAGCCTGTATTTATTTACGTCATTTACTTGTTTGTAAAACACCGCATCATTCTATCAATCAGCCGTCCGGTTTAGAAAGAGGGTGTTTTGTTTTAATATTTTTTCATAATTATCTAAATGAAAAAAAAGATTGAGCTTACTTTGTCTTAGGGGAAATTTCGGCAAGCCGGTAACAGTAGTGATTGATAAATAACAGCATTTTACATTGTAATATTTTTATTAAGAAGTACTAAACGTTTTTTTATGAGGATAACCATAAAACAAGTGAGCTGTTATTTAGTTGGTATGGCAAACGTTGTGTTGTTGTTCGGTCAGCAAACAAATGATTCGAAATTATTTGAAGCTTACAAGCAAAACAAACAGCAGTCGCCATTGCCCGATTTCTCGTATGCAGGCTATCGTTGTGGTGAAAAAGCCATACCGGATGTAAAGAGCTATAAGACATTTAATGTGCTCGATTTTGGTGCAAAACCTAATGATGATGTCTCCGATCGTGAAGCTATTCAACAAGCAATTGATGCTGCGAATAAAAACGGATCTGGCATTGTGTTCTTTCCAAAAGGTAGATTTATTGTAAACGACGACAGCACACTTACAAAAGGGATTGTATCAAAAGGCAGTAGAATCATTTTCAGAGGAAGTGGATCGGGTCCCGGTGGAACAGAGTTGTTCATGAAAGAAATGTTGGTGCCGGAAAACCCAAAGAACATGTGGACAGGCAGGCCGATGTTTACATTTACAGCAAAAGGTGTAGATACTAAAATTGGTACTATCACTGCAAATGCGAAAATTGGTGAGTTTAATTTGCAGTTGAGCAAAACAGAGAACATTGAGGAAGGAGATTGGATTGCTGTAAAATTATTGGATAATAACCCTGCATTGGTTGATGCTGAACTTGCACCACATAAAGCCGACCGGGCCTGGAAATACATCATTGAAAAAGGAGTGGATGTTTGTATGTATTACCAGGTTAAAAAAATAAAGAAGGATGTTGTTACAATTCATGCGCCCCTGGCTTATGCAATAGATACAAAATACAAATGGACTGTTTATAAATTTGCCAATGCCGATGAAATAGGTATTGAAGACATCGCTTTTGTTGGTAACTGGAAAGAAAAATTTGTACATCATGGATCATGGAAACATGATAGCGGATTTAACCTGTTCAATTTTTCACGCTGTACTAATTCGTGGATGAAAGATTGCCGTTTTACCGATTGCAATATTGCAGCCATGGTTAGTCAAAGTGCCAATGTAACGGTGATCAATTGTGTGATTACCGGCAATGCCGGGCACGAAGCTATCGGCTCCAGTCATTCTACCAATGTATTGCTTGCTAATTTAAACGATGAATCCTCTCAATGGCATTCATTTGGTGTGCAGAATAGATCTGTCAATACTGTTCTTTGGTATTGCTCTTATCCTTCCACTACCTGTTTCGAAGCACATGCAAGCCAGCCAAGAAATTCTTTATTCGACAATACAACCGGTGGCTTTATGCCAGGTCGCCAGGGTGGTGCCGTAGATAATTTGCCAAATCATTTATCAGGCCTTGTGCTTTGGAATTATACACAAACGAATGCTCCTGTAAAAGACTTTGACTTTTGGCCGGTGAATGATGTATGGTTTAAAATGGTAAACCCCATTGTGGTTGGTTTTACAAGTAACGGCAGCAACTTTAAAAAAGATCAACCAGGTAATTTTGAAAGCATCGGACAAAAAGTTACACCTGCTTCTTTGTATGAAGCACAGCTTGCATTGCGATTGAAAAAAGTGCCGAATTGGTTAAAAAAAGAAAAGAAATAATCAACTCAAATCAAGCTTCTTCAATAAAAACGATAATCATTTTTCATCAAACATGATTAATAAAATACATAACCTTTTTGTAGGTATTCTTTTCAACCTTGTTTGTTTTACAGCCTTAGCTCAACAAAAACCAAACGTTATTTTGGTGTATGTTGATGATCTTGGATATGGCGATCTTAGTTGTTATGGTGCAACTAAATTGAAAACGCCCAATTTGGATAAATTAGCAAAAGGCGGAGTTCGGTTTACCAACGCACACAGTACCTCAGCTACTTGTACGCCATCAAGGTTTGCAATGATGACTGGTAATTATCCATGGCGACAATCAGGTACCGGTATTTTGCCTGGCGATGCATCGTTGATTGTACCTACAAATAAAACAACCTTGCCGAAAGTATTTAAGAATGCAGGATATCAAACAGCTATCATAGGCAAGTGGCATTTGGGCATAGGCGATTCGGTGGCAAAAAACTGGAATGGTGAACTGAAGCCCGGCCCCAATGAAACCGGTTTTGATTACTCTTTCATCTTTCCCGCTACAGCCGATCGGGTGCCTTCTGTGTTCGTAGAAAATCACAGGGTGGTGGCGTTGGATACAAGCGACCCGATAGCAGTGAGTTATACAACTAAAATCGGCAATGAACCAACAGGTGCCGAACACCCCGAGTTATTGAAAATGGTTTCTTCGCCCAATCATGGACATAACCAAACCATTGTAAATGGCATTGGTCGTATTGGCTATATGACTGGAGGAAAAATGGCTCGATGGACCGATGAAGAAATGCCACTTACTTTTCTTGAAAAAGCAAAGCAATATATAGTCGACAACCGAAACAACCCTTTTTTCCTTTACTATGCACTTACCGAGCCGCATGTGCCAAGGGTACCTTCTACTATGTTTAAAGGAAAGAGTGGCCTCGGATTCAGAGGCGATGCTATTCTTCAACTCGACTGGGCTGTAGGTGAAATTATAAAACAGCTTGAAGTGCTGAATCTGCGGAAAAATACGATCATCATTTTCAGCAGCGACAATGGTCCGGTACTGGATGATGGTTATATGGATGGCGCAGTAACGCAATTAAACGGGCATACACCTTGGGGGCCGTTGCGTGGCGGAAAATACAGCATGCTCGAAGCTGGTACTCGAGTGCCGTTTATCCTAAGCTGGCCCGGCAAGGTAAACGCCGGTGTATCAGATGCATTGGTTTGCCAAATTGATTTGATCAGGTCATTCGCCGGCTTTTTTCATCAACGCCTGCAGAACGGCGAAGCAAACGATAGCGAAGATCTGATGAATGTGCTGTTGGGTAAATCGAAACTTGGCCGTTCTTCCCTGATCGTGCAGGGTGCTGATTTGTCGCTGATTCAAGGCAATGAAAACAAAGCAGGATCTTCTGATCGAAAGACAATATCAACATTAGCGCTGATTCAAAACAACTGGAAATATATTCCGGCTAATAACGGACCTGCCAATACAAACCCGAAGCTTACCAATATTGAAACGGGAAACTCTACGGTGCCGCAATTGTATAATCTGAAAGAAGATATTGGTGAACGAAACAATCTTGCCGAAAAATATCCAGAAAAGTTGAAGGAAATGGAACAACTGATGGAGAAGATAAAAAGAGTAAAACTATAATGCAGAAAGAATTGAAATAACAATTTCTGTCACTTTTTTGAGTTGGTTAAAAAAGCTGTAGCAATAGATTATTAAACTAATATGTATAAAATGAATAAACTATTAATATGTCTTATATTTTTTCTTAAGAGTGTTACTGGTTTTGCACAACAAAAACCTAATATCATTTTAATTTTATCTGATGATGCCGGTTACGCCGATTTTAGCTTTCAAAGCAAGCGGCTTATACCTACACCCAACATTGATCGCATTGCGCAAAATGGAGCTTCTTTCACTAATGCCTATGTAACCGGCGCAGTTTGCGGCCCTTCAAGAGCCGGCATTCTTACAGGTGTTAATCAAGCAGAGTTTGGTCATGTATATAATTTTCTGCCTTATAATACTTATACAATCCCCAAAGACAGTTTTGGAATTCCTGTTTCTCAAAAGTTGATCGGCAATTATCTAAAACCGCTGGGCTATACTTCAGGCATAGTAGGTAAATGGCACGAAGGTTATTCTCGTTCCTATCATCCTAATCAACGTGGATTTGATTATTTCTGGGGCTTTCTTGATGGCAGCAGTAATTACAAGCCAGGATTGGCAAAGGGAGTACAAGAAAACGGTCGGCCTGTACCAGCCGATTCTATTCCTTATATGACAGATGCCATCGGCAATCAATCTTTGAAGTTCATAGAAGCCAATGCTAGTCACCCGTTCTTTTTGTACGTTGCTTTTAATGCGGTGCATACGCCATTACAGGCAAAACCCGAACTGCTGGAAAAATATAAAAAACAGTTTAGCGTGGAAGGCCGTGCATTAAATGCAGCGCTTACTGAAAGCCTCGACGAAAATGTAGGACGTATCCTCAATAAACTTAGTGAATTAAAATTGCTTGAGAATACAATTGTTGTTTTTACCAATGATAACGGAGGATCAACAGCTTCTTTTGCTGACAACTATCCTCTTCGTGGCAGTAAAGCAGAGATATATGAAGGTGGTATAAGGGTGCCTATGAGTATGATGTGGAAGGGGAAAATAAAAGCCGGTACCAGGTATGAACATCCCGTTTCAACACTCGATTTTTTGCCTACCTTTTTGAATGCTGCAGAAGCTCAAGCTGAGAAAATTCCACAGATTGCCGGCGATGATTTGGTAAAACGATTGCAAAACAAAAAAAAGGTTGTCGACCGGCCAATGTATTGGTATATCGGCTGGGCCAACACAGGAGCCATCAGGCTGGGTGATTACAAAATGATATTCAGTGCCAAAAAGGGGCCGGAACTTTATAATTTGACGAAAGATATTGCTGAAACAACCAACCTTGTTGAAAGTGAAACTAAAGTGGCGAAAAAGCTGGAGGAAATGTATAAAGTATGGAGGCAGAAATTACCTAAGCCACTATGGGAAGTAGTTAAGTCGGGAAATGGCAGCGAGTAAATTACATGAAGTCATGTCCACATTCGTAAACAGTCGTTTATTATAAATCGATATGTAATGCAAAGAGTACTTATGTTGAAAAGAAATTTATTGTATAGTGTAGGAGCAGTTATACTTATTTTAAGTGTCTCTCTTCGTTGTGCTTCAGTGTCAAAAACTACAAAGGTTTCAACCAAGGAAAAGCAACCGAATATTGTGGTCATTCTTGTTGATCAATGGAGGGGGCAGGCACTTGGATACAGAGGTAAGGAAAAAGTGTATACGCCCAATCTTGATAAACTTGCATCAGAAGGGTTAACGTTAACACAAATGGTTTCAAATAACCCGGTTTGCTCTCCGGCAAGAGCGATGTTATTAACCGGCACATATTCGCTTAAAAATGGTGTTCATTGTAATGTCAATTCAAAGTCGGCGGTTTATGGTGTTGAGCTGCCAGCGAATATTGTTTGTTGGTCTGATGTGTTAAAGCAACAAGGTTATTCAAATGGTTATATTGGTAAGTGGCATTTAGATGCACCGCATAAACCTTATATCCCCTGTAAGAACAATGAAGGTGAAGTGGCCTGGAATGAGTGGACTCCTGATGATCGCCGACACGGATTTGATTATTGGTATGCTTATGGTACTTACGATTATCACGAACGACCAATGTATTGGGATACAAAAGCATCAAGGGATGGTTTTCATTATGTAAATCAGTGGGGACCCGAGCATGAAGCCGAAAAAGCCATCGACTTTTTTATGAACAAAGGAAATGTGCGAAATCCTTCTTCTCCTTTTTCATTGGTCGTTTCTATCAATCCGCCGCATACTCCTTATAACACAGCACCTGCAAAATATCATGAGCCTTATAAAAATATTCCACTCGATTCATTGTTGACAGATGCCAACATTCCACCAGCAGGTACTCCAATGGGTGAGGAGTATCGTAAAAACATTAAAGATTATTATGCAAATATTACCGGTGTAGATGCACAAATCGGTCGCATTATTCAAACATTGAAAACAACTGGTTTGCTTGATAATACCATTATAGTTTTCACTGCCGACCATGGTAACTGCCTTGGTAAGCACAACCAGGAATCGAAGAACAACATTTACGAAGAGTCGATCAGTGTGCCCTTACTTGTTTATTGGAAAGGGAAAATCAAACCCGGTATTGACAATGATTTGCTGATAGGTATGCCTGATCTTTATCCCACTTTACTTGATCTCGCAGGCTACAAAAAAAACATACCATCAACAGTTGACGGAACAAGCTATGCTTCGTATTTCCTCGACAGGAAGGGAAGCAAAGCTTCTGAACAATTTATTCTTGGAACAATAGCCTACGACCAAAAAATGATTAAGAAATCAGGATTCAGAGGAGTGCGGACAACACAATATAAATTGGCTTACGTAACAAAAGGAAGTAATGGTGCTGAACCTCATTTGTTCGATCTGCAAGCCGATCCTTTTGAACTCAATAATATTTACCGTCAAGATCATCCGGCGGTAAAGAGCCTTGCTCCAAGGCTGCAATACTGGTTGCAAAAAACAGGCGATGAATTTGTAATTCCTGCAAAGTAGAAGTTGCGTTTAATAGGCATTGTCAGGAGATGTATCTTGCATTGCACAAACAGAATTAGCAGATAAATGAACGATGCAAAAAAACTAATGACAGGTAACATGAAAAGCTTTTTTTTAATTGTACTTATTTCGCTCGGTTTGCAAGTTCAAAGTCATGCTCAACCTTATACAATTCCTGCAAACGTAAAGCGAATTGTTTTTCTGGGGAATAGTATTACGTATGGAGGTTACTATGTATCCTGTATTGATGCTTATCTGCGTCTTCAATATCCACAACGGCAGTTTGAAATAATCAACGTTGGATTACCAAGTGAAACAGTTTCCGGTTTATCAGAACCCAATCATGCAGGAGGAAAATTCCCACGCCCCGATTTGCATGAACGCCTCGATCGTGTGTTGAAAGAACTAAAACCAGATTTGGTATTTGCTTGTTACGGAATGAATGATGGGATTTATTTACCATTTGATGATAAACGTTTTCAAAAATTCCAAAAGGGAATGCAGTGGCTGCACGATAAGGTTGTAAAATCGGGAGCATCGATAATCCACATCACTCCACCAATTTACGATGAACGAAAGGGTAGTGCCTATGCCAATGTTCTCGATGTGTATACTGATTGGCTGATCAGCCGCCGTTATACGAATAGCTGGAGTGTGATAGATATTCATTGGCCAATGAAAAAATCGTTGGAAGACCAACGCATTAAGGACAGCGTATTTACTTATGCAAAAGATGGAATACACCCCGACAATGCAGGACATTTTATTATAGCAAAACAGATTCTTTTAAACCTGGGAGAAACAATGATTGCTGATGCTACAGATATGAAAGATATTTTATCTGGCTATAAAAACGGCGATTCTATTTTTCATTTAATAGAAAAAGAGCAGGCCATCAGGAAAGATGCCTGGTTAACTTTTACCGGGCACAAAAGACCTGGGATGAATGCTGGTCTTCCTTTACCTGATGCTGAGCGGCAATGTGCAGAAATTGATAAGCAGGTACAAATGCTTATCAAACCCAGATGGTAAGTTGTGTTGGGGAGAATATGTTGGAACTAATACTAAAAGATTAAAGGTGAAATGACAGCAATATGCATAGGTGCTTTTTTAACGATAAGTACTGAAATATTTTGTCTGGAGGAGAAATATTAATCAAAACCATATGAGAATATTGAACAAACAAATAAGGACTTATTCATTGAGTGTGCTTTTCTTGGGTGGGATATTTCACTATAACGTGAAAGCCCAAAGTGCCGTAAGCAGCGATTCAAGAGTATTAACCTGTCGCTTAAAAGAAAATCCATTGTATCAGCAGGAAAAAGACAGGATTTACCAGTTAATCGAAAAACAAGTGCATCACCTTCGTGGCGAATTGCACTACTGGAAAGGCGATTCTACCATGAAGCTGATCACCAAAAGCGGATCAGCAGAAGCATACGTTCGTCCCAATACTACCTGTGTGGCCAATATGGCTTTTCTGTACCGTTTTGGAAAATATGAACAGTCGGTTGTGGGCATATCAAAGAAAGAAATACTGCAGCGGGAAATTATTCCTATGCTCAGGTATTTGGTGCGCACACATAAGGCAGGTGATTTAAAAACAGAGGACGGCAAGGCTTGGGGTAATGCCTGGCAATCGGCGCATTGGGCTGCCACATTGGGAAATGCAGCCTGGTGGGTATGGGAGGAATTACCGGCCGATATTCAAAAAGGAGCAAGGAATGTTGTGGCGCATGAAGCAGACAGGATTGCTGACACCAATCCTCCACAGCAGCTTAAATTAGATAGCAAATCGGAGGAGAATGCCTGGAACAGCCAGGTAATTTCTGCCGCATTGCTGCTAATGCCCAATGATCCCCGTTATGCTAAATGGGAGAAAGCCCTGCAAAAATGGGCCATGTCGAGCTACCTGCGTCCAGCCGACTCAACTTCAACCGCCATTATAGATCAGCTGCCTGTTTCAAAACAATTTAGCGGCGCTAATATCTACGACGATTTTACTTTGGAAAACCACAGTTTTGTTCACCCCGATTATATGGGCGCCTGGATTATGAATGCCGGAAATGAGCTCGATTATTTATTAACCGGAAGAAAACCGTTTCAGGCTTTTTTATATAACCTGTCGCCAATCTATAACAACCAAAAGCGTCTGTTTTTACCCGATGGCAGCTATTGCTATCCAAACGGACAGGATTGGACATTATTCAGGAATGCTGACTGGATTCTTCCACACGCAACAGCCGTAGCAAGGTTTAATGATCCGGAAGCGCTTTATTTTCTGCGGGCCGGGCTGGAAACCGCAGAAAAAATGCAACGAAGAAATCAAGACGGAGCCATTTATGCACCCGGTGAAAATTTTTTCGCTTCTGCCCAGGGCCATGTAGGCTATTGGCTGGCGCAGGCCTGGCTGGAATTACAGTTTGCGCAAAAGCAATTAAAACCTGTTTCGCAAAAACCGGGAATCAACTATTTTGTTGATGGTAAGATTCTCATTCACAGAACGGAGAATGCATTCCACAGTATTTCCTGGGGAGAAAAAATAATGATTCAGTTAATGCCGCTGGCAAAGGATCATATTGTTTCCCCCGATCAAAGAAACGGGATCGGATCCATATCTGTAAATGATACTGTACAGCGTGTTGTACTAAAATCTGTTGAGGTGAAAGAAACCAAAAACAGCTTTGTAGTAAACATGGTAGTGGAACATGGGAAATATATACAAGCAGTTATCAGGTGCGAATCGGATCCTAATGGACAATTAACGATCAGCGAAAAACTTACGGTACTGCAAGATTGTACTACTGATGCTATAGGAACCCTGTCTTTTGGCATTCTCAACAATCCCAACTGGGTGTATGAAAATGGATTGAGAACACTGAAGCTGGATCAACAGGAATCTAAAGTAAAAGCAGCATCGGGGCAAATCTATCAGGCCGTCGCAAAATCTGTGAAAGTAGATAAACTGAATTTTGATCTGGGTAGGCCTGGTAATATTATCTATAAAGCAGCGACTAAACTGAAATCCTCACGTTATACGGACATGCTTGTGTTAAACGCTATAGAAGACAAGCACGACTGGAAACAGGGGGCAGTGATCTCAAAAAATAAGTTGAGCATTACGACAAGATGACGCTTTTTCCCCCGACGCATTCCGCAGACAAATGTTATCCCCAAAAAAACACATTTCATCATGGAGCCAGCAATACATTTCGTAAACATCTGAATAAAACCAATTTTAAAACATTCAATTACATCAGCTTTAACAACACTCAACTTTATGAAACAGGTACTAACTATCGCTTTATTAGTAGCCGTTGTGTTTAGCGCACAGGCACAGAAAAACGGATGGCAATCTCTATTTGACGGAAAAACACTCAAGGGCTGGAAACAAATGACCGGCTCTGCACCTTATGCTGTTGAGAATGGACAGATAGTTGGCACAACGGTAGCCGGTTCGCCCAATTCGTTTTTAGTAAGCGACCGAAAGGTTACCGGTGATTTTGTCTTGGAAATGGAAACAATGATGACCGATACTAATACCAATTCCGGTGTGCAGTTTAAAAGCAATTTTGATCCGAAAGCAAATAACGGAAAGGGACGCATTTACGGTTATCAATTCGATTTTGATGCTTCTTCACGCAAGTGGGCCGGCGGTATTTATGATGAGGGAAGAAGAGACTGGTTATATCCTGTATCGTATAACCCGGGAGGCCAGGTTCTCTTTGCGCCAAATGTGTATCACAAGATCAGGATCGAGTGTATTGGCAATGCAGTAAAAACATGGCTTGATGGTAAGGCTGTTTCTTATTTGGTGGATACCGTAACTTCAAACGAAGGGTTATTTGCTTTGCAGGTACATTCTATTGGAAAGCCTGAATATGCGGGCATAAAAATATTTTGGAAAAACATCCGTATTCAAACCAGCCACATTCAACCCAGGGCATTTCCCAAAGGTGTTTATGTATTAAACATGCAAGCCAACCAGCTTATTCCATACGAAAAACAAAACGGCTGGAAATTATTGTTTGATGGAAAAACAACCAATGGCTGGGAGGGTGCGTTCAAAACCAGCTTTCCTGAAAAAGGATGGGAAGTAAAAGATGGCATATTAAAAGTATTATCATCGAACGGCGATGAATCAACCAACGGCGGCGATATTGTTACCAAGGATCAATACAGCGCCTTTGAATTGTCGTTTGATTTCAAACTCACCAAAGGCGCCAATAGTGGTGTGAAATATTTTGTTACGCTCAAAGAAAAAGTGAGCAACAAGTCTGCAATTGGTTTAGAATTCCAACTGCTCGATGACACTTTACACCCCGACGCAAAACTGGGTCGTGATGGTAACCGCACACTGGCTTCTTTATACGATCTCATTAAAGCCAACAAGTCATCCCGTTTTATCCGCCAGCCGGGTAACTGGAACACAGGCCGTATTGTTGTGTATTCCAACAATCACGTAGAGCACTATCTCAACGGCGTTAAAGTAGTGGAATACGATCGTGGTTCGCAGGCATTCCGTGACCTGGTTGCTATCAGCAAGTATAAAGTATGGCCCCACTTTGGCGAAGCTCCCAGGGGACATATTTTATTACAGGATCATGGTAATGAAGTGTGGTATAGAAATATTAAGATCAGGGAGTTGAAATGAATGTTATATTTTCAACCGGTAGGCCTTTACGAAAGAAGCATTTGAAAAATTTATTCTAAAAAAAGAAGCGTATGTCAGATAATAATTATTCAAGAAGAAAATTTTTGCAACAGGCATTACTGGCCTCAGCCGCCGCCGCCACGCCAGGGTTTTTAATAGCCAAAGGAAAAAGCGCAGGTTTGCCTGCAGGCGAAAAAGTAAACCTTGCCTGTGTTGGTATTGGTAACCGCGCCGGCGAAATCATTCGTGAATTGTATAATACAGGCCTGGCCAATATTGTAGCGCTTTGCGATGTGGATATGGAAGCACCGCACACGCAGGCTATCTTAAAGCAGTTTCCCAATGTTCCCCGGTTTAAGGACTTCAGACAAATGTTTGATAAAATGGGCAACCAGATTGAAGCCGTATCAATTGGTACCCCCGATTTTGCCCACTTCGCCGTTACGATGATGGCCATTGGGTTGGGCAAACACGTATATGTAGAAAAGCCTATGGCGCACACTTTTCAAGAGGTGGAGCTGATGATGAAAGCGGCTGCCAAACATCCGAAAGTGGTAACACAAATGGGCAACCAGGGCCATTCGGAAGCAAACTATTTTCAATTCAAAGCATGGAAAGAAGCCGGCATTATTAAAGATGTTACAGCTATTACGGCACATATGAACTCAGCCCGTCGCTGGCATGGATGGAATCCAAAGATCACATCATTCCCGGCAGCAGAACCCATTCCTTCAACACTCGATTGGGATGTATGGCAAATGCAAACACAGGGACATCAATACAATAAAGATTTTGTGAACGGACAATGGCGTTGCTGGTTCGATTTTGGGATGGGGGCGCTGGGCGATTGGGGAGCACATTTGCTCGACACAGCGCATGAGTTCCTGGATCTTGGGTTGCCTTATGAAGTAAATCCTTTGAAGTTAGAGGGACATAACAATTTCTTCTTCCCTATGTCCACTACGCTTTCGTTCAAATTTCCCAGGCGTGGCCACATGCCCCCGGTGGAAGTAATGTGGTACGATGGAATTAACAACCTGCCGCCGATCCCCGAAGGCTACGGTGTGCAGGGATTAGATCCAAACATTCCGCCGCCAGGCACAGGTGCAATGCAGCCGGCAAAACTTAACCCCGGCAAAATCATTTACAGCAAAGAACTTACGTTCAAAGGGGGTTCGCATGGAAGTACATTGTCAATTATCCCTGAAGCGAAAGCAAAAGACATGGCGTCGAAACTGCCTGTGGTTCCGCAAAGTTCATCGAACCACTTTGCCAACTTCTTAAAAGCATGTAAGGGCGGGGAAAAAACACGATCGCCATTTTCGGTTGCGGGTCCGCTGAGCCAGGTGTTTTGCTTAGGCGTACTGGCCCAATGGACGGGTGAAAAAATTGTGTTCAACAAAAAAAAGAAAATCATCACCAGCAGCAAGCGTGCCAATGCATTATTGGTTGGCCCTCCTCCACGCAAAGGTTGGGAGCAGTTTTATAAAGTGTAATGGTATCCGGCAAATAGTAGGTAACAAGAATGAGCCTTCTCAAAACACCTGCTATTCAACCGGCAACTTTTTATATGGTAAGAAGTATGAAGAGAACTGGTTGGTGTTTTGTGCTCCCACAGCGAAAGGATGTTAGCTAAACCAGTGGTGAAAGAAATAAGGTTCTAATGATATGCAACGTTTCTGTTTATAGTAATACTTTTCCTGGGAATTCAAATTCAATGTGATGCCCGGCCTTATGCTATTCCGGTTAATGTGAAGAGAATTGTTTTTATAGGGAATAGTATTACTTATGCAGGTTACTATGTGTCCTGTATAGATGCTTGCCTGCGTCTTCAATATCCCACAAGGAATTTTGAAATAATTAATCTGGGCCTTCCCAGCGAAACTGTTTCTGGTTTGTCGGAGCCCAATCATGCAGGGGGTAAGTTTCCCCGTCTCCCTTTATCTGAAGTTGAGCGACAATGTGCTGCAATTGAAAAGCAGATCCAAATACTTTTAAAGCCCTGACTCAAACATTTATTTCATTTGCCTTGCATGCATCTTCAAACGTATAATTGAAAAATATGATGGCGCATTGGGGGTAGTAAATGAAGCGAATGATTATTGCTTCACCCAGAAATGAGGAAGCATTTTCCTTATTTACTTCAACTTTCAGCAGACATATCTCACCCTAAACAGAGACAGATTCGCCCCTCTAAGTTTCTTATTTTTTCACAGATTTACTGCGTAAAAAGTATTCACTTCTGTTTAACGATTGTTTATGATGAAAAAAAATCTACTCGCATTTTTAATGCTGTTGTTTGCAGCAATGTACGCCCAGGCTACAGATTACTACACTGCTTCTGCCAGCGCAACACTCACCGGTAATTCAACAGCTTCAGTCGGCTGGACAACAAATCCAGATGGAACAACTGGCTTAACTTCAGTTACCATTGTCGCTGCTGACAATCTTATTATTTTGAATGGAGGCGTAGCTACCATTACGAATACTGGCACCATGACCGTTGCCTCTTTAAATATTCATCAAGGAGGAAAAATTATCCATAACAATAATGCCACTGGTGCTTCATTTACCATTACCGGTTTGCTCACATGGAACGGAACAATCAAAACCTTACAGGCAGCATCGGGAAGTAATTTTTTCAGCGCAAACGGTGATGTTACAGGAAACACAGCGCTACATGATATTGGCAGCACCAGAGGTGTTTACTTTGGTGGTGATGGATTACGAACAATTAATTTAACCCAGGTTGCAGGAGGTATAATTGCTTCAGGCGCTGCCGGTATTCAGGTAACCAAGAACCGAAAATTGACTGGAAACTGTATTTGGTATAGTCCGCTTATTTTCGGTGGAGGTCCAACTCCCGCTACTGTGTTAGACCTGAACGGTTATGATCTGCAGGTGTCGAGTATCCAGGCAGGAAACACAACCAGGTTGCTGAAATGCAATCCCAATTCAAGTCTTTCCATTTCCGGAGGACAACAGGCTACTAATCTCTTTCTCGATCCAAGTGCATCAACACTTAAGAAGCTGACCATCGATGCATCAATGAACCCATCAGGTGTGACAACCAATGCAGCAGTTAACATCACCGGCAATCTTACAACAAGTACATTGTATTTTGGAGTTCCTTCAGGAGGCACGCTTGTAAGAACGCCTCAGTTAACAGGTAACTTTACATTAGCCGATAACGGTTCAATGCGCATACAAAGCAAAGGAGCTTGCGATCAATTAAAAGTAATCGGAAATATTACAATAGGTAATGCCAGCACTTTGCAGTTTGATTTGATTAATGCTTATGCTCCTGCGGTTGGATCGCAGTTTGATTTTGCTACAGCAACCGGAACTATTACAGGAACTTTTGCATCAAGGCAAGATCCTAATAATTATACGGGCATCATTAATTATCCTGCAGGGAAAATACAATATGAAATAGTATCTGGTCCACCTCCGGCTCCGGCTTGTTCTATGAGTCTAAACCCAGACCTGCCGTTGGTTCCTTCAAATGCAACAATCGACGCCGAAATTGAATCAATATTTAAACGGTTTTCAGATAATTTTTTAGGTACAGTCGAACCATCGGCCACAGCACTTAATACGGCAATAGCAGGTTATAATGCACTTGGTATTTCGGTAAACGGATATAATATCAGTTCAACAACAGCTGTTACCAGTTATGATCAGGTATCATTTATAAAAACCTTTGCCCAATATCTCAAGTTTCATCCTGAAGACACTACTAATATATATGCCAAAGCCCTCAATACGGTATGGCTGGTTTCAGATCGTATATGTAAGGGAACAATGAATGTAGAATACAATGGATATTCCTTTCGGAATTTCGGATGGTCCTCCATATTAATCCCCCGTATCAAAGACAATTTTTATGTAAAAAGTTTATTTGAGAATTTGCTGAATCAACAAAATGTTTTTGACTACATGTGGGAACCTGATCAGAAAAGTGTGACTGTCGGTTACAATATGGATCATCTGGGAAATATGGCATCTGTTACGATGGCCTAT
This sequence comes from Terrimonas pollutisoli, assembly GCF_029360765.1. Taxonomy (GTDB): domain Bacteria; phylum Bacteroidota; class Bacteroidia; order Chitinophagales; family Chitinophagaceae; genus Terrimonas_B; species Terrimonas_B pollutisoli. The sequence goes on from NZ_JARKNA010000004.1 coordinate 132,532, forward strand.
GTAAAGTGGATTGATTCTGCTGATGAACGCTATCGTTATATGACCGCATTCAAACGTATGATGGGAAAGTATATCCGCTACTCAGGAGGTACTCTTGATGGAATTAAACCCGATGGTTCTGGTTTTCATCATTGGGCTGGCTATCCGTCTTATACAGGTTACAATCTAAATCCTGCTGCTGATATTACTTTTTATTTGTGGCAAACTTCTTTCCAGGTAAGCACTGAAACTTATCTTCTCTTAAGAGATGCTATTATGGCGCAACTCATGTTTGGTAATGATAAAACCACACGATCAATATCTATGGGAGGGAGAAAGCCCCAGGAATTCAATACGGTATTAAATCGATTTTCTTTCCGTAACATGGCAGTAGCCGGGGGAAGCATCTTAGGAACAGGAACTTCAGATCCTGTTATGGCTACTCTTCATAATCGTATATGGGGAGGCTATGCACCTTTTGGTAACAGTACCGTAGCTCCTTTTAATGCAGGATATTTTCAGTTTAACCACAGCATGGCGGGTATTTATCGGAAAGATAATTGGGTAGCTACCTGCAAAGGTTTCAACAATAATATGTTTGGTGCAGAAATTTATCCAAATTCAAATCGTTTTGGACGCTACCAAAGTTATGGTGCTGTTGACATCGTTTATGCAGGTGATAACCTTATTGATAATGGTTATGATGTAACAACAAGAGATTGGAATTTTATTCCGGGTACTACTGTTATCAGACTTCCCTGGGATAAGCTTCATGCTGAAAGAGGCCAGGTTGACGAGCTGCAACAAAAAAGATTTGTAGGCTCATTAAGCTTCATTAATAAAAACAGCAGTTATTTAAAAGCCATTCATGGTACTTACGGAATGTTTGCCATGGACTTCCAGGAAAAAACAGGACAGGGATGGGATGCTGTTTATGGTCCGGAAAGTCATAACAACACATTTACTTTTAAGAAATCCGTATTTACGTTTGACAACATGTTGATCTGTCTTGGTTCTGGCATTGGCAATAACGATGCAGTGAATACAACGTTAACCACCTTGTATCAACGTAAAACTGCAACCGGCAAAGATGTAGTAAATGTGGATGGTGGTTTGTTGCAGGCTGGCAGTTATAACAACATCTATTCAGGTACCGGTAACCATTGGTTGGTTGATAATTACAATACCGGTTTTTATGTGTTTGCAGGTAGTGGTGATATCAAGCTCACAAGAGCAGATCAGCAAACACCGAATCACGAGCAGCTGTGGTCGGCACAAAACATTGCCAATAATCCGGTAGGGAATTATGCTATTGGTTATATCGATCACGGAACGTCTCCATCAAACAAAGAGTACGAATACATTTGCGTGCCGAATGCAAGCACTACTGACATGGTTCAATTAAATAACCAGGTAAGTGCAGGCAACAAGCCGTATACGGTACATCGTAAAGACAGTGTTGCTCACATCGTGGAATACAAACCCAATGCAAATGCAAACGCTATATTTGGATACGCTTTTTTCAATCCGCTTTCCGGAATAAACAACACAGGATTATTGACCGGTGCGGACTACCCTTGCCTGGTGATGTCACAATACGATAAAGCACAGAAAACCCTCCAGATAGCGGTAAACAATCCTGATCTTGGATTTGTTTGGAGACAGGATAGTCCCATATCTGTTGACAAACAAATAAACATCACAATAAAAGGAACAAACTGGCAGATTTCCCAACCGAATGCCAGAGCCAGCATAGCAAGCGCTGCAAACGGAGAAACTACCATTCAGTTCACGGTAGTGGATGGATTACCGGTAGAAATTGTGTTGAGTCGTGTGTTGACTCCGCAAACGATTAGCTTTGATCCAATACCGACAAAAACAACCAGTGATCCAACATTTGATTTAACGGCTACGGCTTCATCTGGCTTAGCGGTTAGCTATACCAGTTCCAATACTGGCGTGGCTACAATAAGTGGCAACACCGTAACTATTGTTGGCAAAGGTATCAGTACTATTACGGCTTCACAGCAAGGCAATGACATTTATGAAGCTGCCACGCCGGTAGCACAAACACTAACGGTGAACGATATTGAACCCCCGGTTCTTACGGCTCCTGCTAATGTAACAGTGAATACCGATGCCGGGGCGGCCACCGCCAGCAATGTGGCTTTGGGTACAGCAACAGCTACCGATAACGACGGCGTTCAATCTATTACCAACAATGCTCCGGCAACCTATCCTGTAGGTGTAACGGAAGTAATTTGGACAGCTGTAGACAATTCCGGAAACGTAACAACCGCCATACAAACAGTAACGGTAACCGACAATGAACCTCCGGTTGTTACAGCTCCGGCAAATCAGTTCTTCTGTTATGCCGGTAACAACCACAGCTATACTATACCTGCTGTAACGGCAACAGATAACAGTGGCGTTTCTGCCATTACGTATGCTATTACAGGTGTTACCCAACGCAGTGGTAGCGGTGCTGATGCAAGCGGACAGTTTGAACAGGGCGAATCAACCATTACCTGGACGGTGACCGATATTCACGGTAATCAATCATTAGTTGTTTGTACAGTAACCATCAATAAGCGTTTGAATGCAAGTATTGCAGATGTGTTTGCAATGAACCCGGCAATAGATGCAAAAAATACAGTTTATCTTGGCTATGGACCTTCAACACTTACAATTGTTGCTTCTCCTGATGGAGGAACAGAAGGCTATGCTTATGCATGGAGCAATGGGCAACAAGTGCAGTCGATTGCAGTTACAGAAGCCGGTACATATACGGTAAACGTAGCAGACTCGAAAGGCTGTCAAACATCTGCATCAATTCAAATAAATGTGTTAGATGTACGATGTGGTAACAATAACAACAAGGTAAAGATTTGCCACAATAACAATAGCATTTGTATTTCTTCTGATGCTGTACAGGAACATTTAGATCACGACGATTTACTTGGTGAATGTGGTATGGGAAGCCGGACTAGTAATAACACCGGAGGTTCAAATGAACGGATTGTTAATGAACAGATTGTTTCGGTATATCCCAATCCGGTTCAGGATATGTTGTATATATCAGTAACAACGCCGGATGCAAATGCAATAATGCAGATATATAATTCACTGGGCATGTTGGTGCGTACTACAAAACTTACCACAACAAGTCAGGGCGTCTCATTAAATGGATTAGCCGCCGGTATGTATTTCGTTCATGTAAAAAATGGTACAGAGTTGATCAAAAAAAAGATAGTGAAACTGTAAAATTTTTCGGTTTAAGCAAGCAGTCAAGGCAAATGTGCGGGGGAGTTTCTACTCTTCCTGCACTAAGCCTGAATAAAATGAAAGATGACCGGTTAAAAATAACAGGCGAATGAAAAGGATGATGACAACCTGGGAAAAGACAAAGGGGAAATGGCGATTGCTGGCCCGGCAGGCAGTTCGTGTTTGATCATTTTAATCACAATAACTCAGTAAACTTTATTATGAATACTATCGATCAGATTCAAAAACAATTTGCCAAAATTTTCGGCAATGGCCCTGCATCTTTAATTGTTCGTTCGCCAGGCAGGGTGAATATTATTGGAGAACACACGGATTACAACGAAGGATTTGTATTGCCAGCAGCGATTGACAAAGCAGCTTATATAGCTATTTCACTCCGGGATGATAATGAAATTCATCTTTGTGCTTTCGATCTTAATGAAACATTTTCAATAAATATTGATGAATTAAAACCAATCGGCGATGTCAGTTGGCCCAATTATATTTTAGGGTCAACAGCTCAATTTATTAAAGAGGGAGTTCCCTTAAAAGGTTTTAATGCTTTACTCACCAGTGATGTACCGATTGGCGCCGGATTATCATCTTCTGCTGCTGTTGAATGTGCTACAGTCTTTGCATTGGATGAACTGTTCCAAACCGATTTTGACAGAATAAGCATGGTGAAAGCGCTAACCCCCGATGCCTTTGCGGATGCCGTAGTGCAGGAGCGTGCCTGGGAGTTTGCCGGAGAATATACCCGCTGGTTCGACCTGGTTCGCTTAGAAAAAGTGGAAGCAGCCAACGCCAACAAACATGCCGACGACCTGAAGCCCGTTGGGTCAATCACCAAAGCTAATTATTGGTTGCCCATTCCTTATGCCGATGCGCTGCTGAACCCTAACTTAAAGTAAGGGAAGTAATAACAGCAAAGCACTGACAGCCTGTTTTCAATACTTGTTACAAAGAACAGGCGATGAGTTGGTAAACGAGTTTAAAATATCCAATAAGCCAGCAATGCCCTCAATTATGAAGGCATTGCCGGCTTATACTTATAGCTGATATTTCAAAAAAAGCACAAAGAAATTCCATGCAATACTTGAAATTTTCCTTGGCATTGATTTTTTCGGTTTCAATTTTTTAAACATTTTCCCAGGGATCCACAAGGTATCCTCCGCTAATCCACCTGTTTTTGTTGCCGACCCGAGCCAGAATTTGGCTTCGGTAAATATAGGATTGCAGAATACGGTTTTTGGACAGTGCATGCAGTCCATTAGAAAGAAGATTATAAAGCAATAGAATACTGATGCATCGGAGAGGTGAGGACTCCTTTCAGCTTTGAGGCAGAAAGAGCCTTTGTTTATCAGGTGATAAGTTTCAAATAACTTATCAAGATTTTTTTAGCAGATATAAGCAGTTGGCTAATGTTCGGAGGGAGTTTCTACTCTTTCCTCGCTTTAGCTTAATGTCAATATTTGTACAACGAAAGTAGATATCATTTGCACTGGTAAACAGTACACAAGCAACTAAAAAACTTTATCCAGATAAAATTCACCCTAATTCAATACAACTTTCACCTTGTTGTGGGAAAATGAAAACTAATTTCATTTCTGAGTTTAGCAGTGCTCGCTGAAGTTGTAAATAAGTGATAGAAAATGCCTCGTTTTAAATCCAATACGTTCATGAGAAAAGGTTGTCAGGGTGACAACCGAACAAACCCGCCGAAGTGCGCCTGCTTTTAATGACCACCTGGCAAAAAAATGAGTAAACGGAAATTACTTGCGAGGCGAATGGTCCGGGTTTGATATATATATATATAGATCATAAACACTAAACCAAAGATTGTCGAATGCGAACATTAGAATTATTTAACCTTACCGGTAAGACTGCATTGGTAACCGGATGCGATACAGGATTGGGACAAGGTATGGCAATTGCGTTGGCAGAAGCAGGAGCTGATATTATTGGCGCTTCAGTTGTAAAGGAAGCGATAGAAACGAAAAATGCTGTGGAGGCTGTCGGTAGAAAATTTACCTACATGCAGGTAGATATCTCTGATCGCCGGCAATTGTATGAATTTATCAATGTTGTTAAAAAGGATAATGAACGCATAGATATCCTTGTGAATAACGCAGGGATCATTTTGCGAATGCCTGCTGCAGAGCACCCCGACGCATACTGGGACAAAGTGATAGATATTAATTTGAACGCACAGTTTATCCTGGGCCGTGAGTTCGGAAAACACATGATGGAAAATGGGGGAGGAAAAATCATTTTTACCTGTTCATTACTCAGTTTCCAGGGTGGGATAAATGTTCCGGGTTACACAGCCAGCAAATCGGCTGTAGCCGGCCTTGTACGTGCTTTTGGAAATGAATGGGGTAGTAAAGGTGTTTGTGTAAACGGAATTGCACCAGGCTACATAGCTACTGCTAACACAAAAGCTTTAAGGGAAGATCCGGAGAGAAATAAAGCAGTACTGGATCGTATACCTGTTGGCCGATGGGGAGTTCCGAATGATTTCAAGGGACCAGCGGTGTTTCTTGCTTCATCCGCTTCCGATTATGTAAACGGTACTGTTTTGTTTGTAGATGGTGGCTGGATGGCACGATAAGAAGTGTTTCCAAATAGGAACGATAATCATTTGTGGATGATAAATAAGAAGAAGATTTCATTCTAATAATCAATAGTCAATTTCACCGGGTTCATTCTTGTTGCTTGAATTTAAGTGAAAAAAACGGATAAGAGACTTGGTTTGTAAAATTGAACTACTATAAATAATAGTAGGTGGTGCAAAGCCCGTCAGCAAATCGTTGGAACTTCCCAATAATCCCGAGTTAAGGGCCGAATATTTTTTGGAAAGAAGAGAACAGCCGAAACATCGGGCGTGCGATCATGTATATGTTATAAATGAAGAGGGACGTTGGCTAAAAAAAGCATTTACTCTTAAATCTGAAGGTATTCTAAGTAATAGAGAAATAATTGATCATTTAAAAACTAAGGGCGTTCGGGTAAATGAGAAAAATTTTCGTTGGATCATCTCAAACCCATTCTACGCTGGCTATGTAACTGGTAATCTTGTAAACGGAAAGTTGATTAAAGGGCATCATCCTGCACTGGTTAATTTAAAAACGTTTTTAAAAGCCAATGATCTTTTCAAAAGTGAACCTACTGCTGGTATCGCTAAAAGCTATAGGGTGGAGGAAGCTCCCCTAAAAATCTTTGCCAAGGATGAACTATCATTATGCCCCCTTACCGCATACATTAAGAAGGAACATTGGTATTACAAGACAAGAAATAAATCCGGAAAATTAAACATTAATGCCTTCAGGTTAAATACTCATTTTGAAGATCTACTTCGCAAGTTTGAGTACAGCAAGAAATATAAAGAGGTATTGTCAAAACTTTTAATGCAGAAGCTTACAGATAAGTTCGGAGAGGCTTTAAAGGACAACATACAGTTGAAAAAACGTATAAAGGGATTGGAAGATCAGATTGAGAAACTTGAAGAGCGCTATGTGCTGGGCAATTTAAACAAAGAATTGTTCGAAAAGTACAGTTCAAAATACAACGATGAACTGATAAAATTAAGGCAAGAATCAGTTGATACCTCGTTTGACAGATCGAACCTGAAAATGGTTGTAGAAAAAGGGATGGCAATCGCTGAAAACCTAAGCCAGTTGTGGCTTTCCTTGGATTTTAGTAACAAGCAACGGTTGCAATACCTGATATTCCCTGAGGGAATTCTGTACAACAAGAAAAAAGGTACAGTTCGACCTTCAAAAGTAAATTCAATTTTCGCTGAAATCCAGCCACTGGTAAAGGATACAGAGGATAACAAAAAAGGCAATTTTAAAAAAATTGCCTTAAATCGTGTTCCGTGCCCGGGACTGGAATCGAACCAGCACATCCTTGCGAACGGCAGATTTTGAGTCTGCTGCGTCTACCAATTCCGCCACCCGGGCAGGTGGTGTTTGGGGTTGCAATATTACGGCTTTCCGGGTAATTGCCGGCGATGAATTCAAATATTTTTTTGAATATTGAGGTTATCTGCAACAACTCTTTTTCGGCAATAGTACCTTTCTAACCAGGCTCCACAATTTTCTAAAAAAGCTCATGTGCAAGATGAAGATTGAGCGTTAACAAATTATCCAGATAAACCAGGACTTATACTTCAAATGATACTTCAGCCCGTCCCGAATTTTAAAATTACATTTGCCCTTCTTATAAATCGATTGCAAATGTACGACTATGACAAGGATAGGACTTATTAAGGAAGGAAAAGTTCCGGCTGACAACCGCGTTGCTCTTACCCCGGCCCAATGCAAATGGATACACAAAAATGCCTCACATGTTAAGATTGTGGCGCAGTCATCTCCCGCAAGATGTTTTACTGATAAGGAATATATTGCTGCCGGTGTCGAAATAAAGGAGGATCTTTCTGATTGTGATATTTTGTTAGGCATAAAAGAAGTACCAATAGATCAGCTCATTCCCGGTAAAACCTATTTGTTTTTTTCGCATACCAAAAAGAAACAGCCATATAACCAGCAGTTGTTGCGGGCTATATTAGACAAAGATATTCGCCTGGTAGATTACGAATGCCTGGAACATGATGATGGGCAGCGGATCATCGGCTTTGGTTTTTTTGCCGGCGTAGTAGGAGCTCATAATGGCATTATGGCCTATGGCAACCGGACCGGTTTGTACAAATTGGAAAGAGTGTATAAGCAAAGAAGCTTCCGCGAGTTAATACACACTTATTTTGGTCTTAAGTTGCCCAATGTAAAAATCGTAGTGGCAGGATCAGGTCGGGTAGCACATGGCCTGCTTGAGATTATGAACCTGATGGGTATCCATGAAGTGGAGCCGGAAGATTATCTTATCCGGCGTTTTGCCTACCCGGTTTATACGCAATTAAAAGGAGCTGATCTGTACGAACATAAGAAAACAGGAAAATATAACCGGCAGGCGTTTCATGATCAGCCGGAAGAATATCGTTGTAAATTTTTGCCCTATGCAGCCCAAACTGATATTTTAATGAACGGCGTGTATTGGGATAAAGCTGTTCCGAGACTGTTTGAAAAAAATGATGTGAAAGCGAACGATTTCATCATTCAGACGATCGCGGATATTACCGACGATGCCGATGGCTCTGTGCCCATCAATGCAGGCGATCAAACTATTGAAGATCCTATTTATGGGATCGATAGAACTACGTTACAAAAAACGGCCCCTTATTTGCCCAATTCAATTGATATTATGGCTGTGGGCAACCTGCCCAATGAATTGCCACGGGATGCTTCCCGCTACTTTGGCGAGCAATTAATAAAATATGTTTTGGATGATCTCATCAAGGGTGGTTCTCCCATTATTGAAAGAGCCACAATGACGAAAGACGGACAATTGACAGAACATTACATGTATCTGAAAGACTATGCAGAAGGGAAGTTAGCAGTTGGTCCTGAGCGGTAGCCGAAGGATTAATGGTTGATAATTGCGATTCACTAATTGTGTCAAAGGTGAAGATAATAGTTCTTTAAAAGCTGAATAAACTCAGGCATGTATTCCTGCTTTTCATTCCGGATGGTTAATTCCGTTGTGGTAGATAGCCCTTCTTTATTTGCTGGATATTTACCAGAAATCATTATCCGGAAATAATGATGTTGTGTAGATTGTCTTACAAAAGTGATGTGAGAAATAGCTAATTCATTTTTTGCAAAGGCGATGTCAATAGCTTCCTTTCTTTTATAAGGCAGCAGTAAATAAAACTCACCTCCAGGCGCTAAATTTTTTTTAATGATCGATAAGAGATCATCCAGCAATAAACCTTCGTCGTGATGAGCTTTGTTCTTTTTACTGTTTTCAGATTTTAATTCCTTCTCATAAAAAGGAGGATTGCTGATAATGACATCATATAAGTAAGGTGATGAAAATTCTTTTGCGTCACCGTGAAAGACGCTTATCCGGCTGTTCCATGGCGAATTGGCGATATTTTCTTTGGCTTGTTCAAAAGCATCTTTATCAATCTCAATGGCGTCAAGCTTTATTGCCGAGTTTGCCTGTGCCACCATCAATGATAATAACCCCGTACCTGCGCCAATGTCAAGCAGTTTTGTCACTTCTTTATTTTCACTCTTCACCTGCTCCGCCACCCAGGCGCCAAATAAACAACCATCTGTCGTCACCTTCATAGCGCAACGATCCTGGTGAACCATAAACTGCTTGAACTGGAAATAAGAATTGGCCATCCGGCAATTATTCTTTTATAGTTTCAGTGAATACAAGATGGTTGCCAAACGGGTCAATCAGGCATACTTCCAATGTTCCCCATTCGGTTGTATTGATGCCGGGCTTGAGATAGCGGTATTCTTTTAGCTGTTTATGAAAATCGGCGACACTATCCATTTGAATTCTTATTCTTGCCCCGGGGATGCAATCGCCATAGTGTTCAGTCAGGTGAATGATAATACCATCTTTTGATACCTGGAAATACAACGGAAAATTTTCACCAAAGCGATGTTCCCAGTCAACGGTAAAGCCAAGCCAGTCCACATAAAACTCTTTCGCTTTCGCCACATCAAGTATTCGCAGAACCGGGGTAATGGTTTGTATCTTTTCCATATGAAAAATTTACCATTCAGCTCTTGCAGTTGCACTAACAGTAAGATCGGCAAACTGGCCATCCAGGTATTTGTAATAGCCGGTGATAGCAATCATGGCCGCATTGTCGGTGCAATATTCAAAAGCAGGAATAAAAGTGTTCCACTTGTTTTTTTTACCCATTTCTTCAAATGCCAGCCTTAAACCGCTATTGGCTGAAACACCACCAGCCAGGCACACATCAGTGACGCCGGTTGTGATGACAGCCTTCTTTAATTTGTTCAGAAGAATAGAAACAATGCGATGCTGAATGGAGGCACAGATATCTGCCAGGTTGTTATCAATAAATGATTGCTTTTCTTGTTCCGTAGCTTTAAACTCTTCTTTATACACGAGGCTTGTTCCGGCATTTTGCAAGAAATATAGGATAGAAGTCTTCAGACCGCTGAAACTAAAATTCAATCCCGGTATTTGGGGTTCGGGAAATTTAAAACGGTTGGCGTCGCCCTGTTTAGCATATTTATCAATCAAGGGTCCGCCGGGATAGGGGAGCCCCAGCAGCTTCGCCGATTTATCAAAGGCTTCTCCCGCGGCATCATCAATGGTTTCACCAATCACTTTCATTGTAGTCGGCGATTCACACAAAACGATTTGCGTATGACCTCCGCTGACCGTAAGACACAAAAAAGGAAACCTTGGTTTTGGATCGGTGATAAGATTAGCTAATACATGCCCCTGCATGTGATGCACGGCTATTACCGGTTTGTCCAGCGACAGCGCAAGCGATTTTGCAAACTGGGAGCCTACCAATAATGAACCTATCAGGCCCGGCGACTGGGTGAAAGCGATGGCGTCTATAGTTTGCAATTGATCCTGAGCGGTAGCCGAAGGATTGGCAGCTTGTAGTGCTGCTTCTACTACAGGAACTATATTTTGCATATGTGCCCGGCTGGCTAATTCAGGTACAACACCGCCATATTGCTCGTGTATTTTTTGTGTAGCAATAATGTTGGATAAAATTTTTCCATCCCTGCAAACGGCTGCTGAAGTTTCATCACAGGATGACTCTATAGCGAGAATTAACCCTCCCCGTTCCCTAAAGGGAGAGCCCCAGGAGTCTGCAAATTGATAATTTTCTTCAGGTAGCATTTGGCAAAAATAAATCTTTAGGAATCAGGTATGGAAAAGAAGACTGCGATTTAATACCGGATACTACGCAAAAGAATAATTTAATATAATAAATGCTGTAGTAAGCTAAAGCCTCCCTTCAGGGAGGTTTGGAGGGTTTTTATTTACTCCTGATCGCAACAACCGGGTCCATTCTTGCTGCCTGCCTGGCCGGAATAAATCCTGCCAGTATACCTACACCAATACAAATAAGAATGGCCAGTATCATATTGTTGGTAGAAATAAATACCGGGAAATCGAGAACATTGGTTAATATCTGGGTGAGAACAAATACAAGGGTAAGCCCAATCAATCCTCCGATGATGCAGAGAAAAGCGGACTCCAATAAAAACTCCGTTAGTATCACCCGGTTTTTAGCGCCGATCGCCTTTTTCAAACCGATCTGGCTGGTTCTTTCACGTACCGATACAAACATAATATTGGCCACGCCAAACATTCCTACGATCAATGACAAGGCAGCAATAGCCCAGCCACCAATATTAAGGCTCACAAAAGCTGAACTCACCGATTCACTAATGTCATTAATATCATTGAGCGCAAAATCATCTTCTTTTGTTGGACTTAGCTTATGGATTGCCCTCATCGTGCCTGTCAGGTCATCTTTTAACGCCTTACTGGTCAGGTTATCCTGGCCCTGCACCATGATGATTGGTTGTGATCTTACTTCATTCATCAATGTGCGGGCAAACTTGTAGGGGATAACCACACTCTGGTCAAAATTCCACCCGCCAATCATTTGTTTCCCCTGTTTTTTAATCACACCAACTATCAGGGCTTTTTTGCCACGCACCGTTATTGTTTTATCCACGGCCAATTCCGCCGAGCCAAACAGTTTTTCTGCAATTTCATTTCCGGCTACAACAATATTATTGCCCCTGTCAAATTCAGATTCTGTGACATAGCGGCCATAGCTTATATCGACTGGTTGTATTTCATGAAATTCTTCAGTAACGCCGTATAAGTTTACATTGGAGAGAACACTGCCCCTATACTCCACATTATCGGTGGCGCTGATATTAAAAGCGGCATATTTGGCACTGGCTGTTCTTTCTTTTACCTGATTTAGTTCCTCATATTTTGGCGAAGGCCTGTTTACATATCTCCACCAGGGAAAATCGGGTCCACCGCCCGCTGTCCAATCCCACTTGTCAATATAGATAGTATTGGTGCCAAGAGAATTGACTTCGTTTTTGATGTTTTGTTCCAGGCTGTTTACAGTAGCCAATACGCCGATAATACAGAAAATTCCGATAGTGATTCCAAACAAGGACAGAAATGTGCGGAGTTTGTTTTTCCATAACTCCAGCAAAGCCATTTTAAAACTGCTGACAATAATTTCTATCGTGCGGCGGACCATGCTTCAAATTTACTGGATAGTGTTTGAGTGAAGACAGAATTTATTTAAAAGGTTAAAGTCATAGCTGCTCATACTCTTTCCAACCGAGATGACGGCAATAAAAAAAGTTGCCTTTATTGGAGGCAACTTTTATGTTTTTTCTCTTTTGATTTTAGCGGGGACCGCCACCGATACAAAAACCGACTTTAATACCCAGGTAGCCATTTTTAGCCTTCATGGTAGCTGGTTCGCCGTTATTGTCGTAACCAATAACATCAGTTTTTGGAATAAGGTTATACTCAATACCCAGGCGGAAGTGTTTCATTTCGAAACCACCTCTTATCATTCCACCAAATTTACTACCGGCGGAAACACCTTCTTGTGTTGAGTTGACCTCAGCACTTGCTAACGAGAAGATACCGGCGCCTACTCCGCCAAATGGGCGAAAGGAGTAATTGTCGCTAAAGTAGTAATCACCGGTAAGCAAATAAGAGCCGGCAGCTTTTACACTTGCTTCGTTCACGTTGCCTTCCGCATCATAACCGCTGAAGCGGGCAATAACAGCTGCTTCCATCCGAAGACCAACAGCGAGATTGCTCATTACGGCATACTTTGGTTCAACGGCAAATAGAACGCCGCCTTTAGCTCCGGTGCCTCCGGGTATTGCATAACCAAGGCTGACATCTACTTTAAAAGGTTTCAGGTCCGATTCAGATTGTGCACTGGCGGAAAAAGATAAAATAGTTCCTACGGTAAGAATCAACAATTTGTTTTTCATGGCTTGTTTTAAAGTTTTAAAAAAATATGGGATTAAATGTATACTGCCGATTTCCGCAAAACGAATGAGGTAATATCTTTTTAAAGAAATTAAGTAAGAATACTTTTGAAGCGCTGGGTTTTTACCGTGATATATTTTTTAATTTATATGTTATTGTTAGTTGGCTTATGAATAATATTCCCAAAAAGGTTTTGTAATGCTTTTGCATCTGGGAAAAGATTTGATAATTTACTGCATAGCCTATGTCTTAAATTTGGATTGCGATGTCTGCCAGCCTTTTTATAGTACGTCAATGGAAAAAACAAGTACAGGTTTTTCAGCAAAATCTTGCGTTGGTGAAAAAGCAAAAGCAAACTGAGGCGGTACATGACCTGCGGGTGGCGGTAAAAAAAATGCGTTCTTACCTTAAATTGCTGAATATAGCCCGGCAGGACAACTACAGTCTTGCGTTTGACGGAACGGAAAAATTATTCAGCGTAATGGGAAAGTACCGGGATATCGAAATGGGGCTTGACCTGCTTGGTCGTTTTGAAAAAGAAAATAATACCAGTTACAAAGTTTTTAGCGATTATCTCGCTATTGCGCTTTTACAACAGGGAAAATGGTTGCAGGCTGCTATGTTGGAATATGACGAAAATGAATTGACCGGGTTAACTTACCAGTTGGAGCAGGATCTTAAAGATGCGGACCGGGAAGAGCTGATGCATAAATTTAAGATCGTTATTGAAAAGGAGTTTAAAAAAGCTGGGCGGCATATAAATCACTTTAACCGGGATACGCATCAAATACGTAAAATTTTTAAAGACATCTTCTATTGGGTTGAAATCGCACCAGCAGGTGTTTTGATGAACACAGATCAGGTGAAGAAAATAAAAAAGATTTTAAATAACCTGGGCGATTGGCAGGACCATGAAATGCTTCATCAAAAAATTAAACATTTCAGGAAAGATTTTGTACCCGATGCAAAAGATGAATACCAGGCGCTAAAAGAACTGGAGAGCAATATCCAGGGCCAGAAGGAAAAATTGCTGGATAAAGCAAAAGCCATCGCTATATTTTGACAATAATTTCGCCGAATTAACCCTTAAACTATCTCTGTCCGGTTCTGGATGTCAGGCTTTCAAACCTTAACTTTGCCGCCTTAAAAAGAGTGCTATGGACTGTCGTCCATGGACTGTGGACCGAATCATGAAATATCATCACGAAATAAGCCGGCGTAGAACATTTGCAATTATCAGTCACCCGGATGCGGGTAAAACAACATTAACAGAAAAATTGCTGTTATTCGGCGGCGCCATTCAGGTGGCGGGTGCTGTTAAAAGCAATAAGATCAAGAAACACGCAACCAGCGATTTTATGGAGATCGAGCGGCAGAGAGGTATCTCCGTCGCCACTTCTGTTATGAGCTTTGAGTATGACGGCATCCTGATTAACCTGCTGGATACACCCGGTCACAAAGACTTTGCGGAAGATACCTACCGCACACTGACCGCTGTGGACAGCGTTATCCTGGTAGTGGATAGCGTAAATGGGGTAGAGGAACAGACAAGAAGGCTAATGGAGGTTTGCCGCATGAGGGATACGCCGGTAATTGTATTTATTAATAAAATGGACCGGGATGGTAAAAACCGTTTCGACCTGTTGGAGGAGATCGAAAAAGAACTGAAAATATCACTTCATCCCATGACCTGGCCCATTAACAGTGGTAAAGAGTTTAAAGGAGTGTACAACCTGGACGATAAAAGCCTTGTTTTATTTACAGCTAACACGAAGGCTTCAGAGGAAGATGTATTAAAGATCCAGGACCTGAGTTTGCCGATTCTTGAGCAGACAATTGGCGATAATGATGCAAATACATTGAGAGAAGATGTGGAATTGGTAGACACGGTTCATGGCGAATTAAAGGTGGAAGATTACCTGGCGGGAAAAGTGGCGCCGGTTTTCTTCGGAAGTGCGGTTAATAATTTTGGAGTACGGGAAATGCTGAACACATTTATCCGTATTGCACCAACTCCAAGAAGCCGGGAAACAACAAAGCGGTTCCTAAGTGTGGAAGAGGACAAACTAAGCGGTTTCATTTTTAAGATACATGCCAATCTTGATCCCAAACATCGTGATAGGATAGCCTTTATGCGGGTGTGTTCGGGCAGGTTCGAACGCAATAAGTATTATCATCATGTAAGGCTGGATAAAGATGTTCGCTTCAGCAACCCTTATTCATTTTTGGCCCGTAGCAAGGATGTAATCGAAGAGGCTTTTCCAGGTGATGTTGTGGGGCTTTTTGATACCGGGAACTTTAAAATTGGTGATACACTGACAGAAGGAGAAGATTTTTATTTTACAGGAATCCCTTCTTTTTCACCTGAAATATTTAAGGAGGTGGTGAATAAAGACCCGATGAAAACCAAACAATTGGAAAAAGGACTTTTGCAGCTTACTGATGAGGGTGTGGCGCAATTGTTTACTCAATTTGGTGGCAATAAAAAAATTATCGGTTGCGTCGGCGAACTCCAGTTCGAAGTGATTCAATATCGCCTGTTGCATGAATATGGCGCTTCGGTTGTCTTTAACGCTTTGCCTTTTTATAAGGCTTGCTGGCTGACAACAACCGACGAGAAAAAGCTATTGGAATTCTCCCGGTTCAAGCAGGCCAATATTGCCGCAGACAAGGATGGCCACATGGTTTATTTAGCCCAAAGCGAATGGTTCCTGAATACGGAAATAAATAACAATCCCGATATTACTTTCCATTTTACCTCGGAAATTCATAAGGAAACCGCATGATCTTATTTGAAACAGAAAGATTGATTGTCCGGCATTACACAAAAGCAGATGCCGATAATTTCTTTTTGTTAAATGGTGACGAGGAAATCATGCGGTACATAAGACCTGCTAAAACCAGGGAAGAAGCCGATCAATTTTTACTGGAAGTGATTCAGTATGCAGAAAATTTTCCTTTGTATGGCCGCTGGGCCGTTAATGAAAAAGAAACCGGTGATTTTGTTGGTTCATTTGCGCTAATTCCCATAGAAAAAACGGATAAAATGCAGCTGGGCTATGCTTTGTTAAAATCAAATTGGGGAAAAGGCTATGCAACCGAGCTCACACATGGAGGCCTCGCTTATGTATTTTCCAAAACCGGGCTGGACGAGATTTATGCCGTCACTGAAATCGCCAATCTAGCTTCGCAAAAAGTATTGCTAAAGGCGGGATTTGACCCATTTGATGAAACAGAAGAGGATGGGAAAAAGCTGTCCCGTTTTATTTATTTGAAAAAAGACTTCCGGCCTTAAAATTTCGCAGCAACACCCGTATAATTATGCGGTGTAATTTTCTTTAATTCTTTCTTTACTTCGGTTTTGATTTTTAATCCGTCTACAAATTGATGAATGGTCTTTTGGTCAATTTTGGCAGCACCTCTTGTTAAATCTTTTAAGGCCTCATAGGGTTGAGGGTAGTTCTCTCTTCGCAGGATGGTCTGTATGGCCTCTGCAACTACGGCCCAATTACTTTCAAGATCTTCGTGAATCTTCGCGTCGTTGATGACTAGTTTTTCCAATCCTTTTTCGATGGATTTAAAAGCAATAATGGTATGGGCAAAAGGAACACCAATATTGCGAAGCACCGTAGAATCGGTTAGGTCCCGCTGCAACCTCGATACAGGTAGCTTTGATGAAAGATGTTCAAAGATTGCATTGCCAATTCCCAGGTTTCCTTCTGCATTTTCAAAGTCGATGGGGTTTACTTTATGTGGCATGGCGGATGAACCCACTTCACCCTTTTTTGTTTTCTGTTTGAAGTATTCCATCGATACATAGGTCCATATATCCCGGCAAAAATCGATCAGGATATTATTGACCCTTTTCATGCAATCAAAATGAGCTGCGAGATTATCATAATGTTCAATCTGCGTAGTGAATTGCTGGCGGCTTAATCCAAGGTGATCGGTAAACTCGTTACCCAGTTTTATCCAATCAATTTTTGGGAAAGCGACATGATGGGCATTAAAATTTCCGGTGGCTCCGCCAAATTTCGCACTAAAAGGTACCGTGATGAATTGTTCTATCTGCGCTTGTATTCTTTCCGCAAAGACCATTATTTCTTTACCCAGTTTTGTCGGGCTGGCTGGTTGTCCATGTGTGTGGGCAAGCATCGGGATGTCCTTCCATTGTTCTGCCAGTAACCTTAGTTGCGTATTCAGGTTAAGCAAACCCGGAAGATATTCATATTCGATTGCATGTTTCCAAAGTAAAGGAATAGCTGTATTGTTGATATCCTGCGAAGTCAGTCCAAAGTGGATCCACTCTTTGACCGATTTGCCATCCGTTTTTTCTAATTCATTTTTCAGGTAATATTCTACGGCTTTTACATCATGGTTGGTGATGTATTCAATTTGTTTTATTTCCTGGGCATCTTCGGGACCAAAGCTTTCGGCGAGTTTAGTAAGACTTTTAATGGTTTTGCCGGATAATTTGAAAAATTTTTTTCTCTCCAAAAACAACAGGTATTCTACTTCAACCAGTATCCGGTATTTGATTAAAGCATATTCCGAAAAATATTCGTCGAGGTGTTGAACTTGTCTTCTGTAGCGGCCGTCAACGGCAGAAATAGCGGTTAGTGCTGATAGTTCCATGAGAAAGTTTTTTGTTTTTTGTTTTTGGCTTATAGTTAACAACACCTGCAGGCTTTAGCGACATATTATAAACCATAAACGAGAAACAACTTGGTATATCTTTGCGGCAAAGATAAAGAACACAAATTGTAGTAATGAAACCGGGCATCTTTATTTCCCTCAATATGAGAATGAAGTTTTGCAAGACTCTGCCGATAAGGACGGTGTTGGCTCCGGCCTCAAAAAAGAATATAGCGGATGAAAGAAATTAGCTTGTCGCCGTTCGATGGAAGTGATGAAAGAAAAGTTCGGGTGGGCATCGTAAATTACCTGAATACAAAACCCCTGATCTACGGATTACAAAAGGAACCGATCAATAAATTGATCGATTTGATCGGTGCTTACCCGTCGAAGCTGGCCCAGATGCTTTCCGATGATCAAATTGATGTAGGGTTGATACCGGTAGCGGTCATTCCTCAATTATCCTCTTATCATATTAATGGAAATTTTTGTATTGGCGCCGAAGGAGAGGTGGCATCCGTATGTTTGTTCAGTGAAGTGCCGATGAAGGAAATAACAACGGTTTACCTCGATTATCAAAGCAGGTCGTCAGTTGCCTTATTGAAATGGCTTATGAAGGAGTCATGGGGCATAAATCCTGAGATAAAACAGGCACTGGATGAGAGCTACCGGCAGGAAATAAAGGGAACTACAGCGGGATTAGTGATCGGTGACCGGGCGTTGGAACAACGAAAAATATCCACCTTTATTTATGATCTGGGTAGTGAGTGGCGGGCAATTACGGGGCTGCCCTTTGTGTTTGCAGCATGGGTAAGCAAAAGGCCTTTGCCGGAGGCGTTTGTACGGATTTTTGATGAGGCCAATGCAATGGGATTAAATCATATTGATGAAATCGTCCGGGAAACAGCATTTGACCTGTATGATTTGAAGAAATATTACACTATTCATCTCAGCTATGGTCTTGATGAAAGGAAAAGACAGGGGTTACAAAAGTTTTTAAGCTTCATTATACCCTGAAGGCGGTATGTTGCGGGTTATGAATTATGATAACCGGACTTTATATTTGCGGAAATTAAAAGCGGAATGAAAAAAGCCCTTATCACCGGCATCACCGGCCAGGATGGTGCCTACCTTGCTGAATTACTATTAAGCAAGGGCTATGAAGTTCACGGGATCAAGCGTCGTACATCCCTTATCAATACCCAGCGTGTCGATCACCTTTACCAGGATCCTCATGAATCTAACCTGAAAATGGTTCTGCATTACGGTGACCTGACAGATTCTACCAATATTATCCGTATCATTCAACAGGTGCAGCCGGATGAAATCTACAACCTGGGGGCCATGAGCCATGTACAGGTAAGTTTCGATGAACCAGAATATGTTGCTAATACTGACGCTGCCGGAACCTTACGCATTCTCGAAGCGGTGAGAATTTTGGGATTAGCAAAAAAAACAAGGATCTACCAGGCTTCAACTTCTGAATTGTATGGTAAAGTGCAGGCAGTTCCTCAAAATGAAACAACACCTTTTTATCCCAGGTCTCCATACGGCGTAGCTAAATTGTATGCTTATTGGATTACCGTAAACTACCGGGAAGCTTATGGCATGTATGCGTGCAATGGAATTTTGTTTAACCATGAAAGTCCATTAAGAGGTGAAACTTTTGTAACACGTAAGATCACCCGGGGCGTGGCTGAAATAGTTTTGGGATTAAAGAAAAAACTTTGGTTGGGAAACCTGGATGCTAAGCGTGACTGGGGTCATGCCAAAGATTATGTGGAAGCTATGTGGCTTATTCTCCAGCAGGACGAGCCGGAAGATTTTGTAATTGCAACCGGGACAACGACAGCTGTAAGGGATTTTGTAAAGCTGGCTTTTGCGCATGCAGGCGTTACGGTTGATTTTGAAGGTGAGGGTGAAAATGAAAAAGGCGTTGTGAAAGAAGTTTCACTTCCGGACATTCCTTTGCGAAAAGGAGAAGTAGTGGTGGAAGTTGATAAACGTTATTTCAGGCCTACCGAAGTTGACCTGTTATTAGGTGACCCTACCAAAGCAAAACAAAAGCTGGGGTGGACGGCAAAATATACATTGAGTGAACTGGTAAAAGAAATGGTGGAATCAGATATCGATAATTTCCGCAAGGACGTAATTCTGAAAGATTCAGGTTATAACACTTTAAGGCAATTCGAGTAATGGAAAAAAATAGTAAAATCTTTGTAGCGGGTCATCGCGGGATGGTGGGTTCTGCCATAGTAAGAAAATTGCAGCAGGACGGTTTTTCCAATGTCGTTACCCGTACTTCTTCAGAGGTGGATCTCTGCAATCAGCAGGCGGTGAACGATTTTTTTGCAACCGAAAAACCTGAGTATGTTTTTCTCGCTGCGGCCAAAGTAGGTGGCATCATGGCCAACAATATTTATAGAGCTGAGTTTCTCTATAATAACCTGATGATAGAATCGAACATTATCCAGGCTTCTTATGTAAATGGTGTAAAAAAATTACTATTCCTGGGGAGCTCTTGTATTTATCCAAAATTGGCTCCGCAACCATTAGATGAAGAGTATTTGTTGACAGGTTTGCTCGAACCAACCAATGAACCATATGCGATTGCAAAAATAGCTGGTATCAAGCTTTGCGAGGCCTACAGGGATCAGTACGGTTGCAATTTTATTTCTGCCATGCCCACTAATTTATATGGGCAGGGCGATAATTACCACCCGCAAAACTCCCACGTTATACCAGCGTTGCTTCGCAAGTTTCACGAAGCAAAAGTCAATAAGGCCGACCATGTTGAAATATGGGGAACGGGTACGCCATTGCGTGAATTCATGTATGTGGATGACCTGGCTGATGCGTGTTTTTTCCTGATGGAGAAGTATGACGGAAAATTATTTATCAATGCGGGTACCGGGGAAGAAGTATCAATTAAAGAATTGGCATCAATTGTAAAAGAAGTGACAGGATACGAAGGAGAAATTAAATTTGATACATCAAAGCCGGATGGCACTCCCCGCAAATTGATGGATAACACCCGCCTGCATGCAATGGGTTGGACGCATAAAGTTTCCCTGAAAAATGGGTTGGCAAAGGCGTATCAGCATTTTTTGAAGGAGAACAAACACTGATATAATTTTTTTATCATATTTCTATCAAAAACTTCCATTTCATTTGGAAGTTTTTGTTTTTAGAAAATGTTGATGTGAAATTTGAGTTCCTGCTGTACTATTAGATTATAAAGATTTAGGCTATTTTAGCGTTTTACCACATTTCCACCTTATTCTTAGCCATCCGTTATATGAACCAAAACGTACTGAGAAAGCAATTCTTTCTTTGTTTATTTTTTCTGAATATTATACTTTCCCAAAGGGCATTGTCACAGTCTTGTGACAATGCCCTTTCGTTGCCTTCGCAAGGAGCAAAAGTTACTGTCGGAGATGTCGACGTGGCCGGAAATCAACTGACTGTTGAGGCAATGTTTAACCGGACGGCTGCCTTAAATAATGGCCTTTACTATGGGCACCTGGTTTCAAAACATACAGATCAAACGAATGTAAACTATGCACTGTTACCGAACGGATGTGAAATAACCACGAGTACCAGCGGATATAAAGCGATATTTCAAACCTGTGTTCCGGAGTTGAACAAAACCTATCATGTGGCGATGGTATATGACGGTACGACCTTAAAGTTTTATAGAAATGGTTTTTTAATGAGTCAGGTCGCCTGTACAGGAAATATAGTAAACAATGACCTGTTAACCACAATCGCCCAACTTGCTGGTAACACTGACCCTGCTAATAATCAATTCCTGGGTTATACAAACGAGGTTAGGATATGGAAAGTTGCAAGATCGCAGTCGCAGATACAGGCATATATGGATAAGGCATTGCCAAACCCAACTACTCAAACAGGGCTTGTCGCCTACTATAGTTTTAATGATCTTGCCAACAAGCAAGGAAATGTAGCTTTCAATGGAACGATAGGTGGTGGGGCAATCAGCGGAGTTTCTAATCCAGCTTGTTCCCTTACTCCATCTTCTTGTAATACGGTTACAAATGTACAGGCAGGATTTACTATGCCTGATACGGTTTGTGTCAATACACCTGTGAATATTTCGAATATATCGTTGAATGCTACGAGTAGTTACTGGAATTTTTGCGCTGCAGATCCTAATGTGATTCCATCTGCTGTTAACCTTGGCAATCCTGGTGGAAGCTTATCATTACCGGTTTTCTCTGATGTAGTAAATGATAACGGTAACTATTATGTGTTCGTATCGAATAACTGGCCAGGAGGATTGGTGAGATTGGATTTTGGAAATTCATTACTCAATAATCCGACGGTTGTAAACCTTGGAAACGTCGGGGGTGTTATACCCGGCACTATTGAAGGGATTCAGGTTGTAAGAAATGAAGGCAGATGGTATGCGATTATGGTTGGAGGTGATGCCAACGGGGGTATTCCATCGAGAATAATAAAAATTGATTTCGGACCTAACATTACAAACATCAATCCTGTGGGAACTAATTGGGGTAACATAGGCAACCTTGCTTACCCGGTTGACCTTCATATATTCCAGGAAAATGGGATTTGGTATGGATTTACAGTGAACGCTCAAAATAATACTATAACGAGATTCAATTTTTCTAATAGTTTCAACAACATACCAACCGGAGTGAATTTAGGAAATCTGGGAGGACTTAATTATCCAACCGGTATCAATGCGGTGAAAGATAATGGTAACTGGTACGTATTTATTACGAATGACGTAGACAATTCTTTTCTTGTTCGTCTCAACTTTGGTAATTCCTTATTGAATGCACCTACTGCTGTGAACTTGGGTAACCCGGGAAATGTTTTGCATAAGACACGGGATATTTATATCCTGAA
This sequence comes from Terrimonas pollutisoli, assembly GCF_029360765.1. GTDB lineage: Bacteria > Bacteroidota > Bacteroidia > Chitinophagales > Chitinophagaceae > Terrimonas_B > Terrimonas_B pollutisoli. Next base: position 155,203 of record NZ_JARKNA010000004.1, read on the forward strand.
GGCCTGTGATGAAATAACAGCTTTAGCAGTTAATGGAGATGGATACAGTGATCTGGTTAAACTTGATTTTAATAATAATATTACTTCTGTTCCTGCAGGGATTACCTTAGGTAATACCGGCAATATGAATTTTCCGCATTCGATTTCTGAATTATTTAGAGTGGGGAATGATCTGTACAGTTTTATCACAAACGTAAATAATAATACCATTACAAGGATTCGTTTCCAGGGATGTACAAACAGCAGCATACCAAACTCTTCTTTACAAAATCCTCCGCCGGTTACTTATTCTACTCCTGGTACATACAATATAAATCTCACAATAGATGAAGGATTGCCCACTCAAGCGTCCTTATGTAAACAGGTTGTAGTTAAGGATTGTGAGATAGTAGTTGGCCCTCTCCCAACTTCGGGATGTGGCGGATTTCAATTTGCTCTTGGTGGAAACGCATATGACAGGGCTTATGACGTAGCGGCAACAACCAATAATGAGTTTTTTGTTGCAGGAGTTAGTAAAAGTTTTTCTACCAGCGATGATATCCTGGTTTCCCGGCTTACTGCGGCCGGATCAGTGATATGGTCTAAAACTTTTGGCAATAATAACACAGAGTTGCTTAGAAAAATTACACCTACTGCAGATGGGGGCCTGCTGATTGTTGGTCAAACAAAATCATTTAGCAATTCGAAGGGTGACATTTTATGCATGAAGATCAATAGCACAGGAACGCTGGTATGGTCAAAAATCCTGGGTGTAGGTTCAGTTAATGGCGATTTGGGAATGGATATCATTGAAACAAGCGATGGTGGTTATGCTGTTTCGGGAATTTTGAATGTGGAAGGAACAGTAGCAGACGCAGTAGTTATAAAGCTGGATAACGCCGCCAATGTGATTTGGAGTAAAAGATTTGACAGGGGTGACGGCGATAATGGGGTTGGGCTATTTCAAAAAGGAGATACCCTTATTGTAAGCATCGATCTTCAAAATACGATATACAATTATGAAACTTTAATGATGAAATTAAAATTGGTCGATGGGACTTTCATTATGGCAAAAAAGTTGACTCCTGCGACCAGGGGATTATATAATCCATATATTCACAAAGACCCCTTACAACCTGGCTATATTGTTTCGCTCCATACAATTGATAATAGCAGTTATACAAAAATGAATCACACCATCCTCAACCTGGATGAGGATTTCAATATCAGGAAAAGCCGGCTTATTTCTATTGACCCTCCTACCAACGATTTTTATACCGGAATGGCTGTTTTACCAGACGGTAGCTTTATAGGCACCTCAACGAATCAAACAAATGGAGATGGATGCATCTATCGTATTAACGATGATAATTCAGGAGTTTTTGTAAAAAAATTTAATGCAGCAGCTGCAAGGCGTCTTTACCGGGTGGCTGTGTCGGGCCAGCAATTAATGGCAGTGGGTGGAGCAATAGACAATGGGCAGGAAGATTTCTTTATCACAAGCTTCGATATCACTGGAGCCCTGGGTGCTGTGTGTGACGTCGAGGATATTGCATTAAAAATTCAGCAACCGGTTTTTACAGTTTCACCGTTTACATGGCCTACTATTAGTGATGTAAGTTTCCCGGCTTCATCCGCTGTACTAAACGCAGTGAATGCACCTCTTCAAAATAAAGATCTGTGTCCTGTGTCAAGACCTGATTTTTCTATTAAAAGGGATCCTTGTAACCCAAAAACAATTCAAATTGAAACGAATCTTACAAATATTCAGAACTATGAATGGGATTTCGGAGATGGTCAAACAAATGTCGGCAACCCGAACCCGGTTGTTACGTATACCGATTTTGATACGTATATAATTAAACTAAAAACTCAGAATATAGCAGGATGTGCCGACAGCACTGAAAAACAAATTTCTGTAAATGTTATCAATGACAGTCTTATTATAACGAACGACACAACTATTTGCTACGGTACTACCAAGCAACTGGTCACTGCTTCCGCATTAAGTTTTTGCTGGTCTCCCATTACTTACCTTGATAATCCCAACTCACCCAATCCTGTCACATCAGCTACACAAGACATTACTTATTTTTTCACTGCAGAAGTAACGGGTGCTAATCTTATTACAAATGGAAATTTTTCACAGGGAAATACGGGATTTACTTCAGGATATAATTTTGCCAGCTCCAATACAACAGAGGGGCAGTATTTTGTCGGGAGTAATCCTCAAAGCTGGAATAGCAGCCTGAGTGCCTGCAAAGATCATACAGCCGGCAATGGAAACATGATGCTGGTAAATGGATCCCCTACGGTAGATGTAAATGTATGGAAGCAAACAGTGAATGTAACTCCCAATACAAACTATGCATTTTCAACCTGGATACAAGCTTTGTGGCCACCCAATCCTGCCCAATTACAATTTTCTATTAACGGAAAAGACGCAGGTTCGCTGATAACGGCCAGCCTCCCTACCTGTACATGGACTCAATTCCATACCACATGGAATTCGGGAAATAATACAACAGCAGTTATTTCAATCGTAAATAAAAACACCCAGGTGCAGGGCAATGATTTTGCATTGGATGATATTTCTTTTGCACCGGTATTTATAAAAAGAGATTCTGTAAAAATAAAAGTGGAGAAGCCTTTTGTCCAGGCAAATGTTGACACCTCCATCTGTACAGGAAAATCAGCTCAATTGAATGCAACAGGTGCGGAAAATTATGTATGGTCTCCCGCTACAGGTTTATCGGCTCCCGCTATTGCAAACCCTGTTGCATCGCCGGCAGTTTCAACAGCATATATTGTTACCGGCACTACCGTCAACGGATGTTCGGCAAAGGATACTGTCCATGTCAATATTTATGCAAAACCGGCTATTGCAGTTTCTGATGATACATTGATCTGTAAAAACGCATTGGCCCAACTGTCTGTAACAGGCGGAGCCAGTTATAGCTGGTCTCCGGCAGCTACATTAAATGATCCGCTTGTTGCAAGCCCGGTAGCTTCTCCTCTTGTCAATACGAAGTATTATGTTACTATCACTGATGCAAATACCTGTGAGCACCTGGATTCTGTACAAGTATCTCTAAGGCCTGATGCGGTTTTCACTATCAATAGCCCGCAACCGGTATGCCGTTTCGATTCTGCACAATTGATTGCTTCGGGTGGGGATATTTATAGCTGGCAACCCGCAAATGGATTGAGCAATACCAGTATCTCCAATCCAACGGCTTCTCCTGCTGTAACTACCGACTATACTGTCACTATAACGGAAAATACCTGCCACCAATCGGAGGCCTTGTCGGCAAGGATTACTGTTAAGCCCTTGCCAATAGTAAATGCTGCTAAGGCGAATGATATTGATTGTAGAAATGACCGCAGCCAACTGAACGCAACAGGGGCCGATCAATATGTATGGGCTCCCGCAGCCACTTTAAACAATCCGGGCGTCGCTAACCCCGTCGCTAAACCTGCGGTTTCAACAGAGTATATTGTTACAGGCACTGAAGACGGCTGTTCGGCAAATGATACCGTTGTTGTCCAGGTATATACTAAGCCGGCTATTATTATTTCCAGTGACACAATGATCTGCAAAAATGCCCGGGCCCAATTATTTGTAACAGGAGGAAACAGCTATAGTTGGTCACCTGCAGCTACCTTAAGTGATCAATTTATCGCAAACCCGGTAGCTTCTCCGCTTGTCAATACAAAATATTACGTAACTATTAAGGATGCCAATAGCTGTGAGTATCTCGATTCTGTGAGTGTGTCTGTAAGGCCTGATCCAGCTTTTTCAATCAATGCTCCCGGAAAAGTTTGTCTTTTCGATTCTGTGCAGTTAAATGCCGCTGGCGGGGATATTTATGCCTGGCAGCCCGCTGAAGGATTGGATAATATCGCTTCCAATCCATGGGTTTCTCCTGCTGTTACTGCCGATTATAAGGTCACGATAACGGAAACAACCTGTAATCAGTCTGCCACATTATCAACCCGGCTAACGGTGATGCCTTTACCAACAGTAAATGCCGTGAAGTCTAATGATATTGATTGCAGCAATGATCGTAGCCAACTTAATGTTACGGGGGCTGCCCAATATGAATGGACTCCCGCACCAACTTTAAATAATCCGGGAATAGCTAACCCCGTAGCCACACCTGCAACAACAACTGCGTATGTCGTAAAAGGGACGGATACGGAAGGTTGCACAGGATATGATACGATTACTGTAAAAGTTGATAATGTAAATAAAGGCGGCTACCTGATGCCCAATGCTTTTACGCCTAACAACGACGGGCTAAACGATTGTTATGGCGTAAAATACTGGGGTGTGATTGAAAAATTTGAGTTTAGCATTTACAACCGTTGGGGAGAACGGATATTCACCACCAAAAATCCGGGTCAATGTTGGGATGGTACTTACAAAGGTGTTGAGCAGGATGGAGGAGTGTATGTATACATGATAAAGGCTAAAACGATATGCGAGGCCGAAGTTTTTAGAAAGGGGACATTTACACTGATTAGATAGTAAAATGATAACTCCATGATTGCCACCGGAAGCAAAAATCTATATTAAACCCAAAATATATCGGTAAACGAAACGTAAATATTCTAAATGGGTTCAACGATGAGACTTAGATGGCTGTCGCGGTAAACCTTCATAGAATCCGTCGAACGAATTCCTGTTTGATAAAGATAGCATCTGCAAAAAGTGGAATGCCCGAGGTTCTTGAATGTTCCTGTTCGGCAAAGCCCATAAATTTGAACCCGTTGTTTGTAAAATGTTTGTAAATGTCATCAAAGAGCCATTGACTTTCATAGAAAGGCTCAAAAATAGTTTCAATAATAAGAGCGGAAGCTGCTGCAAAGGTTTTCTCACCTCCTGCTATTACTTTTTCTTCGTAACCTTGAACATCCAGTTTTATCAGCAAGTTATTTTTTAGATTATAATCGAGAAGAACATTATCAAGTCGTTTTAATGCGACGGTTTCTTTTCCAACAAAGACCGCTTCAGGAAAAGATGTCTTATGAAGCTCCTTCATCTCTAAAAAAGATGAACTGGCCAGGTTGTTACTAATGTTGATTTCCGTGCTCCCTTCCTCATTGCTCAGGGCAATATTGAATGCCGTAACGTCAGCATTAGCGGCTATAATCTTGTTGAAACAGGAGGGGATAGGTTCAAACGCAAATATTTTTGCCCCCGGGAGAACCTTTTTTATCCTTTTTATGAATTGCCCTTCGTTGGCGCCAATATCAATAACAGTTTGAATGTTCAATTTTTCAAGCCAGTTTGGTCCCGTTGATGGCGGAATTAAATTGTCTATAGGTGAAATGGTATAGCCTAGCGCATGAAGTAATTTACTTATCGGCCGGCTGATTATTTTAAGCATATATCTTTACCTTGCTTTCTTACAGCGACGAAGATAATATTAAAAAAACATGAAAAAGTTTTTAAAACCGCTTACTTCCTGGTGGCGCTTAAGCAAAAGAATCGGGAATAAGAGATTGGCTTATCAATTATTGCCGGAAGTATACACACCTCTTTTGACATCCGAAACAACTGAGAATGATAATGCAATAATATTTGAGAAATATGCCAAGCGATTTACAAAAAAGCAGCTCGCATTGTTTGGTAACCACGGGGAGTTGCTGATAAAATTTATTAAAGCACCTGGAATATCGTTTATCGAAGCAAATGATAAAAGGGAAACGGTGGTTATCGGGAATAGTGAAAAAAAAGTACAGCTGTTTGTGAATGATTATGATAATCTGAGAGTCGTCGAAGAAATATTTATTGACAGGCTATACGATGTAATGATGCCGGGAGAATATGTAGTTTGTGATGTTGGGATGAACGTGGCCGCTGCCAGCCTGTATTTTGCCGGTATGAGTAATATCAGCAAGGTGTATGGATTCGAGCCGTTTAAAGATACTTTTGACATGGCTAGGGAAAACATCAATTTAAATGCAGAGCTTTCGCCGAAACTGGAAGTTCATAATTATGGATTGGGTAAAAAAGATGAGTCGCTTCTGGTGCCTTGCCCTACCGGAGGGGCTTTGGGTGGAAGTACCACTGCTTCTTTTATAGAAAAAACACCAGGTGCAGATAAAGAAAAATTAGTGATGGTTGAAATAAAGGATATTGCAGCTATAGTTGATCAGATTAAAAACAGCCATCCGGAGGCGGGAATTATCATGAAACTGGATTGTGAAGGTGCGGAATATGAAATAATGGAAAGGTTGGATGAAACAGGGTTGGTGAAAAAGGTTGACATTTTTATGATTGAATACCATTTTAAAGGGAAAAGACCCTTACAGGATATTTTATCGGCTAATCGTTTCCTGGTATTGTCACCCGGCGACGATTCACTAAATGAATACGGAATGTTATATGCGATAAATCCAAAAGTTCAGCAGTAGAGGACAACTATGAAAGCTCCTTTTTTTTCCATTGTAATTGCTACATTCAATGCAGAACAAACGCTTGAGAAAACACTCCGGAGTATAATCAACCAGCGATTTAAAGACTTTGAACTGCTGATCATTGACGGCCGGTCAACGGATCAAACAATGCATATTCTAAGACAATTCAGTGCCGGTGACAGCAGGATCAAAATTCTTTCTGAGCCCGATGCGGGTGTTTATGATGCGTTGAATAAAGGAATCAGGCTTGCGGAAGGACAATGGTTGTACTTTTTAGGGGCAGATGATTTTTTTTATGCCGACGATGTACTGGAGAAATTGCAAATAGTAATGAAGAATACGACCGCTTCAATCGTTTATGGCAATGTGTGGTATGAGCAATATGGGAGATTTTATGATGGAAAATTTACTATTTCAAAACTGTTGACAAGAAATATTTGTCACCAGGCTGTTTTTTATAAATCCGGGGTTTTTGCTGAAATCGGTATTTACAATCTTTTGTATAAAACAGAAGCGGATTATGATTTCAATCTTCGTTGTTGGTTGAGGGGTGCTCGTACCCAATTTGTGCCGGTGACGATTGCTTTTTACACTTCGGGCGGATTAAGTGGAAGCAGCAGGGATAGTGCGTTGGTGGATGATTATCCGTACATCGCAAGTGCTTATTTATTGAATGGCAATCTTAGTAAGATTTCAATCATTGCTAACCTGGCTCATTTGTTCCGGAAAATACTGTTGAGGTATCCATTCAAAAAAATGAGAACGGTCATTTGGAGGGGCGGACATTATGCAAAAAAAATAATCGCTTGTTTTTGGATGCTGTTAACTTTGCCATTCTATTTCCTGATTTCCATTATTCACCGTCAAGAATGAAAAAAATAGTATTTACAATTTGTTCCAATAATTATCTGGCGCAGGCATCACTTTTAGCTGAGTCCTTTATCCGGGAAAATCCTGATTTTGATTTTTATATCGGTTTGGTAGATGTTATTCTTCCTGATATCAAATATCCCGCTGCGGATAATCTGTATATATTGCCCTGTGACAAGGTGGTACCGGCAGAACAATTGAGCGAGATGGTGAAAGTGTATAAAATAGTAGAGCTTAATACAAGTGTGAAGCCATTTTATATCAGTTATTTTTTTGCTAATAATAATGAGTGCAAAGTTATTTACCTCGACCCGGATATATACGTGTATAACTCATTTAACGAGGTCATCAATTTGCTGGATGTACATGATTTTGTGATTACACCCCATATACTTTCTCCTATTCCTTTGGATGATCAATTTCCGCAGGAGCGGGTGTTTGTGAAGTATGGCATATATAATCTTGGTTTTATTGCCTTAAGGAAAGGTGAGCAAAGTATTTCTTTTGTGAACTGGTGGAAGGAGAGATTGGCAGTTCTTTGCTATTCCGAGACACAGATGGGTATTTTTGTGGATCAGTCATGGGTTGGATTTTTGCCTGTATATTATAAGAATGTACATATTTCTGACCATCCTGGAATGAATGCGGCATTTTGGAACTTACACGAAAGGTATTATCAGGTAATTGATAACAGGTTTTATGTTAATAAGGTCCACCCGCTAATTTTTTTTCACTTTAGTTCTTTCAATTTAAATGACATAAATTCATTAGCCAGGAATGGAACGAGGTACACATTGAAAGACAGGCCGGATTTAAAAAAGCTTTTTGAAGATTATGGAGCTAATTTTCGAAATGCAAAGAAAATGTATAATTCCAATGTGGAGTGTTTTTATACAAAAAGAACATTTATACAAAGAGCAGTTTATTATTGGAACCGGTACAAAATAAGAAAGTCGATGTAAGAGCAAAGTGCTCACATATTTTCCAGCTTTAGCTTTGTTTTTAGATTAAATAACCATTTTCCCACTTGTGATTTCAATAACAGGTGCAGAATTTTAAGACGTAGCTGCCATATATCTATCTTAAGCGAATAATCAAAATACCGTAAGTAAACTGCTTTGGTTTGTTTCAGCGAAAGCAGATATTGAGTGGCACTGACTCCTGCGGGGGCCATCACAACAAAAGGTTGGGGTATAAATTGAAATTTTTCCTTATAAATGCGGCAAAGAAAATCATAATCCATTGCAATGGATAAACCCGGATCATAAAGACCCTGTCTGTCATGCAATTCCTTTTTTACAAACATGGTTTGATGGCAAATGCTACGCATACCACGATATAGCTTATCCTTTTCAAATGGCTTGCCAATAATGATCCACTTGCCACCTCTCATTATTTGATATTTTGCGTGTAGCCATTGCAGGGAAATGTCGTTCGAAAAGACGGTCGATGCCATCTTTAATACGTTGTTATCAACATACGTGTCCCCGGAATTAAGCATGTTTACAATCGTACCGGTCGCCCGCAAAATACCCTTATTAAACGCATCACCTATTCCACTGTCTTTTTCGCTGATCCATTTTCGGTAGGCTGGCAGCTCATGATTTTGCAGATAGTTACGGATATCGTTATTGGTTGAGCCATCAATGATCCAATGCTCATAAGGCGGGGTATCCTGGATATCAACGGACTTGCAGGTTATAATAAGGTCTTCCAGGTTGTTAAAGCAAATCGTTATGATGGAGATAGTAGGATTCACAGGTTTGTTTTAATAATGTCGGAAGCTTGTCTCGCTATATTGTCCCAATAAAAATGATTAAAAAAGTCCATAGGAATACGATCTTCTACACTTTCGGCGGCAGCAATAATATTTTTACAAAACGCTTTACTATCGTAGTCAGGAACTATTCTCAATTTGTTGCCGGTGATGGCTGCCGGTACCCCGATGGCGCCGTTGACGAAAGAAACAGCGGAGCAGCCTGCAGCTAATGCTTCTACCAGTTTTGTTTTGATACCGCCTCCATCGGTGACGGGATTTATAAAAATATCGGCAGCTTTAAAATAAGTATCAATTTCATTGACAAAACCAGCATAGACAATATTGCGATCCCTGTAGTCTTTTAGCTCATTGTATTCAGGTGAAAGCAGGGGGCCGCAAATAATAATAGTATAGCGTATGTCCTTTTGCTGCAGTAGCATCGGGTTTATATGCTTAAGTATATAATCTAACCCTTTTTTATTAGGCAGATAGTTCAGGGCCCCATTGAATAACAAAAGATAATTGTCGCCGGCAATGCCCAATTGCTTGCATATCTCTTTTTTGGCTGCTTTTTTTTCTTCAATAGAAGGCGGTGCGTTTTTTTCTGAACCATATGTTATCACCGCACACTTTTCTTTGGGTATGCCAAAGTTTTTTACTCCATGGAGTAAATCCTCTTCAGTGATAAAAAAGTTGAAATCTGCATTTTTATGAACAGTACGTTCATACCAGGTCATTATCCGCCACCACCATTTGCCGGTCGACCGGAAGCGAAGCCCCTCGATATTGTGGGAATGTATAATGAGCTTCACGCCTGTAGTTATTTTCAACAAAATCGCCAACCATCCGTAGTATGGCTGCTCCATCAGCAGGTGAGTGATTTTCTCTTTTCGAAATTCGCTTTTGAGTTTGAAAAAGTAAGCAGGGTTTATATAACGCAGGTTGTGTGTGCCAAGGATCTTTTTTACTATAAATGGTTCATGGCTTTGCTCGCTATTGTTTTTAGTGGTATAACAAATCACATCGCAATGCCGTGAAAAATACTTAAGGAAAAAATAAATTGCTTTTTGCCCCCCCATTTTGGCCGGCATTACACGATAAGGCACCAAAGACGCAATGCGTATCATTTTGCCCGTCTTTTTTTAACCCCCGTCCACCATGACATAAAAAATCCCAACACAATTAGCAGCAAAATAAAATAAGAGGCGATATAACAAATTCTCATTGCCTTTTTATACATCTCCGATTCAAACACAAATTTGATAGTGTGTTTGCCGGCAGGGACGGAGAGGCCCCGCAATACATAATTGGTTTTTACATAATCAACTTTCTTGCCGTCAATATAAGCGTTCCATCCATCCGGGTAATATACTTCACTAAATACAGCAAACTGGGGTGTTTGTGCATTGGAGGAATACTCCATTGTATCATTATCGAATTTTGTGAGGGCAATAGTGGCAGCCGAATCAAAAGACGGCTGCGCTGCATGAGCGGAAAATGCCTGCTGAACAATGGCTGTGTCTTTTAAATCTGTCTTTCCAATTGTTTGTATTTCCTCTACATCATCTTTTACAAACCGGATATGTTTTACAAACCAGCTGTTCCCATAAGCATTAGGATTAGGTATCAGCGTTTGCTGACCGTTTTGTGGATTTTGAGCGATAACATATTTTGCATTTAGCATGTTGAGCACCTGCGGGTTGGGATTACCATACAGGTATCGTTCAATGATATCCTGGTAAATCCTGAGTTTTGCAGGATGATATCCCCCGATAGCTTTATGAAAGGCGGAAACCCGGAAATCACTTGCACTAAATCTATCCGGCCCTGCATTGTAAACCCGGTAGGATAGATCTTTATCTGCCAGTATTTGTTCGTCTATCGGTGTTTTAGTAAAGTTTTCTGCCTGTTGCTCATCTTTAGACTGATAGTTGTTTTCATTTAAATAGTCTTTGTCTATCACTAATAAATCAGCTATCGTTACTACGGTAAGAATAACTGCAATGCTAAAAGGTTTTAAAATGCTCTTTACATAGACCCAAAATAACCCCAATAGTAATACTGCAAAAATAATCGTACGCAATACCTGTCCGCCAAACATGGCACTGCGGTCGGCTTTCAGGCCGGCAATGGTGGTTCTCGAAATTTCATCATCAGCACCCATGCTTTTTAAACGCTGAATCATAAAATCATCAATTGGCGAACTATAGTCCATGGCTATATAAACCAGGCCGGTTAAAACAACAAGGCCGCCAAGTGTATAGAGTATTTTTTTGAAGTTTGCTTTGACGTATTCACGGCTGTTTTCGGTAAAGAATAAATGGTGAACGGCCAGTACTGCCATCACCGGTAAAGTGAGCTGCGCCATCACCAGTGACATAGAAGGCGCCCTGAACTTATTGTACATCGGGAGGTTCTCAAAAAGAAAAACATTGAACCCCGGAAAAAATTTACCCCATGACATCAGGATGGATAAAACGGATGCTGCCAGCAAGCCCCATCGAAGCGGATGCTTTACCAGTACAAAACCGAGTAAAGCCAATAAGCAAACAATGACGCCGATATATGCAGGGCCGCTGGTGCTTTCAAGTCCTCCCCAATACCTGGGCAACGCACTTGCTACCTGTGCTGCTGAATTTTCAGGCAATCCTTTAGCGGTTAACTTCCTGATGACATTTGAATTTTCATCAAGAGGGTTGGCGCTGCTGCCGCCAAAAGCATTTGGCATCAGCATGACCAATGGCTCTGCTTTCGAAAAGCTATATTGAAAAGCATAGGAAGTGTCAAGCCCTGAAGTCTTTTTCACTTTTACACTGTCACCTTCAATATTTATATTTTGACCACCACGTATGGTATGTTTGGCATAGCTGGAGCCGATCAAAAAAGAGAATGAATTAGCCGCTACACCTGCTACTGCGGCAATCGCTGTTATGCCAAATCCTATTGCTATATGTTTCCATTCTTTTCTTTTTATCCAGGTAGCCAGGTATCCCAGCGTGACACAGCCGGCTACAAGAAAAAAATAAAAATTGATCTGTGGATGATTGGCAAGTATTTCCATATAGGTGCCAAGGGTGGCAATGGCCAGGCCCAGCCAATACCTTTTTTCAAAAATGAGAATGAGGCCGGTTAGCAACAGGGGCATATATACAATCGCTGATATCTTGGTCATATGACCAGCGCTAAGGATAACGGGATTGTATGTTGAAAAAGCATAAGCTAATGCGCCGAAAATACCAACCACGGGTTTCATCCCGAGGGCCAGGCAGAGTATATAAAAAAATACGGCTGCCAGGAAGAAGTAATGAATAGGATCAGGCAGTCCTAATGAAAAAATTTTATTGAGATCAGGTAAGATACTTTTTCCTTCCACTGCAATCTGGTAATTCGGCATGCCACTAAATACATTGGAGTTCCACAAAGGAAAATGTCCATGTTTTTCTTTATAATCAAACGCATTTTGTGCGACGCCTTTCCAGCCTAACACATCATGCTGGTTGAGCACATTGCCATCTAATACAGGTTTGCAAAAGAAAACGGAAACAACTAAGAAAATAAGTACAGCGATTACATGCGGAACTATTTTTTTTACCAGGTCGTTTTTCATTCGTATATTTTTTATTCTATTTTGCCCGAATGGAACCTTTGATGACAAAAATTTTCATTTCCCTGTGTAATAAAAATGAAAATTTTGTCATGTCGGTTTCATTGATAATTTTTTTAATCTTCCCGGGTCAGTCATCGTTTATGGAAAACCGGGCAGGAACATTCGTTGGCTTTGTTTTAAAAGAAAGCCCCGCAAAATTAGCCCGGGGCATTCAGTTTCAGGCTGACAAAATAATGCTATTTTAGACGAAAATCACCGATGGGTTGGCTATTATTTTTGTCAAGACTGGCTTTTATCTGCGGGTTATGTTTCCTTGCTTCCCTGGCATTCCTGGTGCGAAGAGAAGGGAATACCGAAGTAGTTTCTTCCACTATTATCACTATTGGATTTGTGATGGGTTTGTTAATTGTTCCGGCAACCCTTGTTTGCTATTTGATCGTGCTGGTCAGAAAAAAACAAATCCCGGTTCCTCTTTGGCTGATCATTGCCAACATCGTGTTCCTTTTTATTTTAATGCTTTATATAATTTTCATCAATGTTGAAGGCAATTATCCATCATAAGCCCACCCGGTTATTTTTGATATTAAGCGGTTTTTTTGTTGCTAATGCCCTGATCGCAGAGATCATTGGGGTAAAAATTTTTTCGTTGGAGAAAACACTGGGTTTTGCTCCCTTAAATATTCACTTGTTCGGAAACGATCTTTCGGTGAATCTCACAGCCGGTGTTTTACTCTGGCCGGTAGTTTTCATCATGACGGATATCATTAATGAATATTATGGGATGAAAGGAGTGAGGTTTTTATCCTGGCTGACAGCGGGCCTGATTGCCTTTGCTTTCCTTGTTTTTTATGGCGCCATGAAATTGACACCGGCAGATTTTTTCATTACCAGCAAACAGGGTAGTGGCGTGCCCGATATGGAAAAGGCTTATAACAGTGTGCTGGGCCAGGGCGGTTTTATCATCATCGGATCGTTGACTGCTTTTATCCTGGGCCAGTTAATTGATGTGTTCGTGTTTCATAAAATAAAAAAAGCGACCGGTGAAAAAAATATCTGGCTTCGGGCAACCGGGTCAACCTTAATCTCGCAATTCATCGACAGTTTTGTGGTATTGTTTATCGCTTTCTACGTTGGTACCAGGGTAAATCGAAGTGGTAATGATTTTGTATGGCCGTTTAATTTATTTATCGCGGTTGGGGTCGTGAACTACATTTATAAATTTACAGTGGCGATCCTGTTGACCCCGGTTATTTATCTTGTTCATAGCCTGATTGAAAAATATCTCGGGCCTGAACAAGCCACCGCCATGAAGAAGGCCGCAATGGGTGATGAATAGATTAGTTCCTTTCTTTTATAAGTGCGGCGACTACTTTATCAATGGGTAGTGTGACACTTTCTGCAGAAAAGTCATCCCATTCAATCAGGCGGAAAGTTTCTGTTTCTCCTTTTTCGTTATAAACCGACAATTGCTTTTCATCAAAATCAAAAACTTTGTCCCGCAGCGGAACTTTGATTGCTTCCAATGCTTTTACATGATAGTAAATGGAGACGATCTGGTGACTGGGATTGAACGCAGACATCTGGTAGAAATCGGTAGTATAAAGGTGCTCACCCACTTCTACTTCAAGATCCATTTCTTCTTTGAACTCCCGTTTCAGGCAATCTCTCGTGCCTTCACCAAACTCTAAGCCGCCACCGGGAAATTTTGTATAATAGTTGCCACGGATATATTCATCACTTACCAGCACTTGTTTTTTTTCATTAACCAGGAGTCCATATACCCTGATAGTAAATATTGACATACGAATTAAAATATTTTTCTTCGGAAAAAAAGCCAGCCAATCGTTAAGGCTATAATTAAGGATACAAATACGACAATATAAAATGCATACGGCGAATGTTCAAAACCACTGCGAACATTCATGCCAAAAATACTTGCTATCAAAACAGGGAAAGTCAATACGATAGTAATAACCGCCAGTCTTTTTAAGACCTGGTTTTGATTGTTGGCGATAATGCTGGCAAAAGCATCCAGCGTACTCGTAAGCATGGTAGCATAAATATTCGCCATTTCAAGAGCCTGCGAATTGTCTACGGTAAGATCGGCAAGAAACTCTTTCTCATCTTCATTCAGCCCAAGAAAATTGGTTCTTTCCAATTTTATAAACAAGAGCTCGTTGGAACGTAAGGCTGTCACAAAATAGGTCAGGCTTTTTTGAATGCGCATCAGTTGCAGCAGGTGTTCGTTCCGGCTGGCATCATACAATTTTTGTTCCAGGATGTTGCGGCGTTGATTGATCTCTTTCAGTGTATCGAGAAAGTTTTGAACTATTTTTTCAAACACTTTCAGCACAATCATATTCCTTTTATCGGCATCCCTGTTTTGAAACGTGTTCAGGAATTTCTTGATCGCTGCGTTTTCAAAAGAGTTGACCGTTACCGTATGATTATGCGTAAGAATGATACAAATAGGGATTGTGATATAATAGGCATCACTCTCATTAAATGAATTATTCTCAGTGGGCGTTTTTATCACAATGAGCCGTACATTATCCTCTTTTTCAAACCGGCTTCTTTCATCAATATCCAGCGAGTCGGTCAAAAAGTCAAGGGGTATTTCCAATTGGGAGGATAGTTCAGAAAATTCTTCCTGCTTCAACGGCGGCAATACATTAATCCATGCACCATCTTCCGGCTTATCTATTTCAACCGTCTGGTGATTAATATTTTTAAAATATTTTATCATAAAACGGCGTAAAGGTAGGGGGAAACGATGAAGTGAGGAGGGGTGGGGGATGGCTAGTAGCTAGTGGGGCATGGGGAAAGGGAAGTGGCAAGTGGGCCGTGGTTAGAGGGGAATGGGGAGGTGGTCAAGGCAGCTTCACATGACTGTTCGGGCGGAGGAGTGTACGTTGTCCCTCCCGATAGTCATCGGGACGGGGGAAGCGCTTTGACCATGATGAAATTTCAATTGGGGGTGGATCATGAAATCCTCAATATAATTCAACACTGAGCAGGAGGTCAGTGAATGTTATTCTTTTCACTTTTATCTTTTCGCTTTTCACTTTCACCCCTCATACATCTTATTGCTGATTTCATTCCCCGCCTCTTTCTTTAATAATGTTCAGGTGATGTTGGGTATGATAAATGGTGAAATAGCATAATTCCCGCAACGTTATTTTACCCAGCAGGGGATGAGGGGCAAGGAACTGATCCAACTGGTCGTCACGATAATTTTTCTGTATGCTGCTGATAAGCCTGTTCATCGTTCTTGAAAAATCATTCAGCATATTCTCTTTCCCGGTTTGCGGGTTGATGGTTTTAGGAATATAAATGCCAGAAGCTTTGCCGCCCTGCTGTAATTTTAATTTGTATTTATTTACCAACTCATCATAACTACGGGAAGAGCGGTTGGGCCTGCCTGTATAGAGTCTCACAATGAATTTGGGTAGTATAAATGCCAACCGGGTCGTGGTTGCCGAAATAACAAGGTGCTTTACATTTTGCGCAATCGACCACTTAGTTGAAGGTTGGTGGAAAAAAGAATCATCATGAATTGATGCGCAAAAACTAATGAACTCATCTGAGCAGGACCGTAAGTCTTTAATTATTTCCTCTTTCGACAAGCTCATTGCTAGCCACCCTATGTTTTTATAATAATGAATAGCCACCCACTCGCCACACCCCACTCGCCATTCCCACTTCCCATTCCCCATTCAACCTATTTCACCTGTACAGAGCCTTCAAACACTCTTTCCGCGGGTCCGCACAACCAGATATTAGCATACTTTTCATCATCCAGCCGATCATACTCGATCGTTAAACTGCCGCCCAGTGTTTTAACTTCTACATCGTTAAAACCATTTTCATTGTGATAGCAAACCAGCGCCGCAGCAGTAACACCCGTACCGCAAGAGTAGGTTTCATCTTCCACGCCTCTTTCATAGGTGCGAACGATGATCTTATCATCACCAGCCTGTTCTACAAAATTTACATTGATGCCTTCCTGTTCAAAGTCCTTGCTATAGCGGATATCCCTTCCTTTCTTGTAAACATCCATGTCCATCACGTCGTTTACCAGTTTCACATAGTGTGGTGAACCGGTATTTAACACAAAATCACCATGCACTTTGCGGATCGTATCCACATCTTTCATTTTCAGCGACACGATGCCATCGACATCTATCTCTGCCTCATGTTCGCCATCAACCGCTATGAACTTATACTCGTTGCGGTGAATGCCGAGGTGGTAAGCAAATTTGATAATGCAACGGCCGCCATTACCACACATGCTGCCTTCACGGCCGTCCGAATTATAATACTTCATTTCGAAATCATAACCATTTTTCTCATTAAGCATCATAAACCCATCGGCGCCGATGCCCATTCGACGGTCACACAACCAACGGATTTGGTACTCTCTTAACGAAGAATATTTGTTGTCACGGTTATCGACAATAACAAAATCGTTTCCCGTTCCCTGGTATTTATAAAATTCGATTTGCATAGGAAATCATTACTTTATTCTTAAACTAAATATTGGGCGAAAATATTCCATCAACTCTATAATTTATTTCTCAACAGCAGTTTTCTGTTTTGGGACACTTCCAGCGCCTCTTTTTTTTCGAAATCTCCCTACGGAGGAAAGTCCTCCACCTACCGGGGGAGGATTTAGGAGGGGGCCGAAAAGCAGCGCCTCCCGTTGCTCCGCATAGCACGATAAACAATCTTCGCCCTTCCACTTCGAATAAGTGGGCGGCTTTCAACCTTTCGGAGTGCTTGTGCGCTGGCCCGCCCCGATAGCGATCGGGGCTTGACTTTTTTTGTTACTTCTGAGCCAAGTCGAAGAATTGCGTCAAAGCCTGTCCCGATAAGTCGGGAGCAAAAAGTAAATAAAAAATACAATAACAAGAACTGGTTTCAAAAAGCATCGGAGCTTATCATCGCAATCAAGTAAATGCGTACCCATTTCCTCAAGAAGCTCCTGACTAATTCATATACATATAAAAACGTTTTTTTTCTTTTTTTGATATCCGTGATGCCCCTTCTGCGATATTGCTGGAAACAGAAATGGCCGACCTTCGCACCTGGGAGATCAAAACAAATTGTTCTTCTTTCGGAAACTGCCTGGTCGCTTTATACACTTCCCTTACAAGATTCAACGAAAATCGATAAACTTCCAAGTTCTTATGAGATAAATTCAGCATAGTTGATAGGTTTAATTTATGTAATTTGAATCAGTCCCATTCTTCTCCAACTCCCCAATTCCCAAACCCACTCGCCATTCCCCACTCCCCACTAGCCTATACTTTTCGAAAAAATCTCCATAAACCTCACTATCAACTTCTCCACCGCCGCTTTCCCGTCTTTTGAAAACTCCTGTTTGATCCGGTTGGCGACGATGGCATTAATCGCCAGGCAATTATGCCCTAGCAATTTTCCTAATCCATAGATCGCCGAAGTTTCCATTTCAAAATTCGTGATGCGATGCTGACCAAAACGAAAATCCGTCAACCGGTTGATCAGGTTCGGGTTGCGGATTCCTAATCGTAAGATCCGTCCCTGCGGTCCATAAAAACCGGGGCAGGTCACCGTGATGCCCTGGTGAAAATCTTTTACAAAATGTTTGATCAGGGAAGCCGCCGCATGGCTGATATAAGGGTAACTCATCTGGCCGTGCAGTTGTGTATGTGTAACAAAAGATTGCAGCAATTGTTGTTCTTCGTCATTTTGCTCATGGCGGTAAAAGTTCAGCAGGTTGTCCACTCCCAGGCCATGGGTGGCGGCTACAAAACTATCTACCGGGATATCCGCCTGCAAGGAGCCCGAAGTGCCGATGCGGATAATATTCAGCGGCGTGAGTTGGTTTTTAATCTGCCGGGTTTCAAAATCAATATTGACCAGTGCATCCAGTTCGTTGATGACGATATCGATATTGTCCGGGCCGATACCGGACGACAGGACCGTCAGTCTTTTCTTACCCACATAGCCGGTATGGCTGATAAACTCCCGGTGTTGCCGGATGATTTCCACCGAGTCAAAATGTTTACTCACTTCCCGCACCCGGTCGGGATCACCCACCGTCACCACGGTACCGGCAATTTCTTCGGGGCGGAGATCGAGGTGGTACACGGCTCCGCGGGGGTTAATAATGAGTTCGGACTCAGCAATGCGGCTCATGACTAATTTTTAAGATGACAGAATCAATCAATTATCAAAAATATCCTATTTTCGCAGCGCATCAAAAAATGCTGTAATGGTCCTTTGGCCGAGTGGCTAGGCAGAGCTCTGCAAAAGCTCGTACAGCGGTTCGAATCCGCTAGGGACCTCGGAAGAAGTCATTCTGAATAATCAGGATGACTTTCTTATTTCTAACTAGATAGGCTGATTAATAAGGGTCCTTTGGTCAGCTATCGGCCTCCGAAGCTTAAACGACACATCAATATTGGCAGATATTTTTCATTTTAGTTTCTTAATCAGTCGTAAAAAATAATACCAAGCCATTTACTCAATCATCACTATCGTTTCTATCGTACACTATCCGTTTCGTTAAATCTACTTCCCTTTTCTTATTTTGTGCTCGAACAAAATTTAGGTATGGTGAAAGGAAAAAAGGAAAAGAATGAAGGACAACTAGAAAAGAAACTCTGGAAGGCCGCTGATAAACTTCGCAAGAACATGGATGCTGCGGAGTATAAACATGTGGTGTTGGGATTGATTTTTCTCAAATATATATCTGATGCATTTGAAGAGCTGCATCAAAAACTGCTAAAGGGTGAAGGAGAATATGAAGGGGCCAATCCCGAAGATAAAAATGAATATACAGCCGAAAAGGTGTTTTATGTTCCGCCATCTTCCCGGTGGACATGGATACAAGGCCAGGCTGCATTACCAACCATCGGCAAAGACATTGATGATGCAATGGATGCCATTGAAAAAGACAATCCATCTTTGAGAGGCGTGTTGCCCAAAGTGTATGCCCAGGAAAAACTGGATAAAGCAAGTTTGGGTGGATTAGTAAACCTTGTAGGCAGTGCAGCTTTAGGAACTAAGGAAGCCCAAAGCAAAGATGTGCTCGGCAGGGTATTCGAATATTTTTTAGGTGAGTTTGCACTTGCCGAAGGAAAGAAAGGCGGACAGTTCTATACTCCCGAAAGTGTAGTGAAATTGTTGGTAGAAATGCTCGAACCTTATGAAGGCCGTGTATTTGATCCCTGCTGCGGCAGCGGCGGCATGTTTGTACAAAGCGAAAAATTTATTGAACATCACCAGGATCATTACAAAAAAAAGAATGGAAAGAAGTTATCATTAAATCCTGCAGATCATATATCCATTTACGGACAGGAAAGCAACCAGACCACATGGCGCTTATGCAAAATGAATCTCGCTATCCGGGGTATTGATAGTAGCAATGTAAAGTGGAATAACGAAGGAAGTTTTTTGAATGATGCCCATAAAGATCTGAAAGCTGATTTCATCATGGCTAATCCGCCGTTTAATGATAGCGACTGGAGCGGTGAATTGTTGCGGGATGATGGAAGATGGAGTGTGTTGGGAGAAAGATTGGCGCCGCCGGCCGGCAATGCCAACTATGCATGGATCATGCATTTTATTTATCACATGGCGCCAACAGGTAAAGCTGGCTTTGTGCTTTCAAAAGGTTCGCTCACTTCGCAAACCAATAATGAAGGAGAAATAAGAAAAGCCCTGATTGAAAAGGACCTGGTAGACTGTATTGTAAACTTGCCTACCAAGCTTTTTCTGAATACACAAATACCAGCTTGCCTATGGTTTCTTACAAGAAATAAAGACAACGGATACTTCAGGGAAAGAAAAGGTGAGATACTCTTTATTGATGCCAGAAACAAAGGCGAATTAATAAATCGTAAAAACAGGGTATTAACAGACAAGGATTATTATAGGGAAAAGGGCATTGACAAAACCGGTGATGTAGAAGAAATTGCGGCTGTTTATCATAGCTGGAGAAACGTAAACGGCGGCTACAAAGACATACAGGGCTTTTGCAAAAGCGAAACCATTGAGAAAGTAAAAGCATTAAATTATGTATTGACGCCCGGCCGCTATGTAGGACTGCCCGACGAAGAAGATGATTTCAATTTTGCTGAACGTTTTATTGCGCTGAAGGCAGAGTTGGAAAAACAGATGGCTGAAGAAACCGAATTGAATGAACGGATAAAAACAAAGCTTGCTAAAATAAATATTGACGTTAATGCCACCCAATAGAGACATTCGCTGGATACAGCGTTTCAATAATTATAAAAAAGCATTGGCGAGACTGAATGAAGCAGCAGACATCGGTTTGTTTGATATGAACGACCTTGAGATGAACGGGCTGATACAGCGGTTTGAGTTTACATTTGAACTGGCCTGGAAAACTCTCAGGGATTTGATGCGTTATAATGGAAATAGCCTTCCAGAAGTGGT
Organism: Terrimonas pollutisoli; assembly: GCF_029360765.1. GTDB lineage: Bacteria > Bacteroidota > Bacteroidia > Chitinophagales > Chitinophagaceae > Terrimonas_B > Terrimonas_B pollutisoli. The sequence goes on from NZ_JARKNA010000004.1 coordinate 176,289, forward strand.
TGCCACGGTAATAGAAGCTGCCATTGAAGAAGGGTGGATTACCGATGCAGAAAACTGGAGAAGAATGAGGGTATCGAGAAATAAAACATCTCATACTTATGATGAGCAAACGGCCAATGAGATTGCCACCGATACCATAGAAGTTTTTCTCCCCTTATTTATACAATTAGAAACAAGGCTGGAAGTAGAACGCCTTAGCTGATATACCTATGCAGTTTGGATTGGATGAAAATATTATAGAACAAATACAGAAAGTATTTGAAAGCAACCCCAAAGTGGATGAAGTGCTGGTATTTGGCAGCAGGGCCAAAGGCAATTACCGGCCAGACTCTGACATAGACCTTGCCGTGAAGGGGCGAAATATTTCTTTTGATGATATTACCGGATTGAGTGTGCAATTAGACCAACTGAACCTCCCTTATAAAATTGATTTGATTAATTATGCCACTGTGACTGATAAAGATGTGCTTGAGCATATTGATAGAGTTGGGATTGTTTTTTATCAGCGATGGAAAAAACTGAAACTGGTTGATCTATTAAGATTTGGAAATGGAAAAGTCAGACCAGGATCTGAAGGAAAGATACCAGTATATGGCGGTAACGGGATTTTAGGATATACCGATGAATCAAATTATGATGATGAAACAATTATAATTGGCAGGGTTGGGGCTTATTGTGGATCGGTTTATTATAACAAAGGTCCTGTTTGGGTTTCAGATAATGCTTTAGCTGCTAAACCCAAAAATGGTTTTTCTGCAAAATTCCTTTATTACTTTTTGAGGCATCTGGATTTAAATCAGTTTGCTGAAGGTTCTAGCCATCCTTTGGTGACACAGTCATTACTTAATTCCATAGATGTTGCAGTAACTGATAATCCAAAAGAACAAATCACCATAGCCTCTATTCTCCGCAGCCTCGATGATAAAATAGATTTACTGCATCGCCAAAACAAAACCTTAGAACAATTAGCTGAAACGCTTTTCAGGCAGTGGTTTGTGGAAGAGGCGGGGACAGATTCTGACACCATTAAAATTTCCGATGTGGCAGATATTAATAGCAAGAATATTTCTAATGGTTATCCATACTCTGAAATAGAATATTTGGATACGGGTTCAATTACACAAGGTGTAATTTCCGGTTTTCAAATGTATAATTTATCTGATGCTCCTAGCAGAGCCCAAAGAATAGTTAAAGAAAACGATATTGTATATTCTTTAGTTAGACCAATACAAAGGCATTATGGACTACTTCATAATATTAAACCAAACACTATAGTATCTACAGGATTTTGTGTTATAACTTGTAGAAATATTAATCCATATTTTATTTATTTACTGCTAACAAGAGATGAAACAATAGATTATTTTGATTCAGTTGCTGAAGGCTCAACAAGTGCATATCCTTCTCTAAAACCTTCAGATATTTCAAATTTTGAGTTTCCAAAACCCCCTGAAGAAAAACTAACGGCATTTTCAAATTTTGTTACGGAAACTTGGAATAAAATCAAAGCAAATCAAAAGCAAATCAAAACCCTCACCCAACTTCGGGATACATTATTGCCCAAGCTGATGAGTGGAGAAGTACGGGTCGAAATGTCTGAACTGTGATTTTTATGATTAAATGATTGCCGTGATACTTGTTATATGTAAGAATCATTTAATCACAAAAATCAGATAAATCATAGTTCAGACAGTTTAATGATATGATAAAGGAACAATATAAATATTCTGAACTGACAGCCAAAGTAATCGGCTGTGCTTTGACTGTTCACAAAACACTTGGTAACGGTTTCCAGGAAGTCATTTATCAAAGAGCTCTTGAGATTGAAATGCGGTTGGCAGATATTTCTTTTTCCCGGGAACATGATATGCCAATCTATTACCGCCAGCAACAGATAGGCACACGGAGGGTTGATTTTCTGACAGAAGGAGTTGTTTCTGTCGAATTGAAAGCTATTACTAAACTGGAAGATGTTCATCTTGCGCAAGCTATTAACTATCTTGAAGCCTATAATCTTGAAATTGGATTATTAATCAACTTCGGTGAAACGAGCCTGAATTTTAAAAGACTAACGAATAAAAAGTTTAAATCACCGGAATCACAAAAATCAATCAAATCATAGTTCAGACAAAGTGAAACCCATCACCGAATCAAATATAGAAATCTTTGCCATTGAAACCCTTCAATCACTGGGCTGGGAATATGTTCCTGGTCTTTCCATTGCTCCCGGCGCCGAAAACCAGGAAAGAGAAAGCTTTGAACAAATAATATTGGTGGAAAGGTTGAGAAAAGCTGTTGGAGTATTGAATCCTCTTATCCCGGAGTATGCAAGAGAACAAGCGGTACAAAAAGTGCTTCGCATTTACTCACCTGATATAATCCATAGCAACGAAACTTTTCACGAATACCTGGTAGAAAAAGTAAAGATTCCCTACCAGCAGGATGGTTTCGAACGCAGTTATGAAGTAGCGCTGATAGATTTTGAAAACGCTTTCAATAATCAGTTCCTTGTAGTAAATCAATATACCATTGTTGAAAATCACCAAAACAAGCGGCCCGATCTGTTACTGTTCATCAATGGTATTCCGCTGATTGTTGCCGAACTGAAGAATGCAACAGATGAAAATGCCACTATCGAAAAAGCGTATGATCAGTTAAGAACCTATAAGGCAACCATCTCCTCATTGTTTACCTACAATACATTTTGCGTTATATCGGATGGCCATGTTGCCAAAGCCGGCACTTTGTCTGCTGGTATCAGCCGCTATATGGTATGGAAAAGCGCCGATGGTGTTAAAGATGCTTCACGTTTCCGTCCTCAACTGGAAACGTTGCTGGTGGGCATGCTCAACCATGCTACAGTACTTGACTTAATTCGCAACTTTATTGTATTTGAAAAAACAAAAAGAGAGGATCCCAAAACAGGACTTACACAAATTGTTACTGAAAAAAAGCTCGCTGCCTATCATCAATATTTTGCCGTTAACAGGGCGGTGGAAAGTACCGTTCAGGCTTCAGGGGAAAAAGGAAATAAAAAAGGTGGCGTGGTTTGGCATACTCAAGGCTCCGGTAAAAGCCTAAGCATGTTATTTTATGCCGGCAAGCTCATTACATCACCTGAAATGCAAAACCCAACCATTCTTGTCATTACCGACCGCAATGATTTGGATGAGCAGTTGTTTGGTGTTTTTGCAGCATCACGCCAATTGCTAAGACAAGACCCTGTGCAGGCCGAAAGCAGAACCCATCTGAAAGAACTATTGAAAGTATCCAGCGGCGGCATTGTATTTACCACTATTCAAAAATTTTTGCCGGAAGAAGGAAAAGCGGAGTATGATCGTCTTTCAGAAAGAAAAAACATTGTAGTAATTGCCGATGAAGCGCATCGTACCCAATATGGCTTTGAAGCGGTGATGAAAGAGGTAAAGGACAAAGAGACAAAAGAAGTGATAGGCCAGCGTATTGCTTATGGTCTTGCTAAATACATGCGGGATGCGTTGCCCAATGCTACATATATCGGTTTTACAGGCACGCCCATTGAAAGTACCGATGTAAATACGCCACAGGTATTCGGCCAGTACATAGACATTTATGATATTTCGCAAGCGGTGAATGATGGTGCTACCGTAAAGATTTATTATGAAAGCCGTTTGGCAAAAGTCTATTTAAACGAAGAAGGGAAAAGACTGATTGAAGAATTTGATAAAGAACTGGAGCAGGAAGAACTGACGGAGAAACAAAAAGCAAAAGCCAAATGGAGCAAACTGGAAGCCATCATTGGCCATCCTGAACGATTAAAAAACCTGGCGAAAGATATAGTTGCTCATTTTGAAGCGAGGCAAACGGTATTTATTGGTAAGGCCATGATTGTAACCATGAGCCGCCGCATCGCCGTTGAATTATATAGGGAGATTATTGCTCTCCGTCCCGAATGGCATCATGATGATTTGAGTAAAGGAATGATCAAAGTAGTAATGACAGCTAGCAGTTCCGATGGTCCTGAGATGGAAAAACATCATACTACTAAAGAAGAAAGAAACACACTTGCCGACAGGATGAAGGATGAAGCAGATGAACTGAAACTGGTAATCGTTCGGGATATGTGGCTTACCGGTTTTGATGCTCCTTGCTTAAAAACTTTATACATTGATAAACCTATGCATGGCCATAATCTGATGCAGGCTATTGCACGGGTGAATAGGATTTTTAAAGATGTAAAGGGCGGATTGGTAGTGGACTATCTCGGCATTGCTACTGATTTAAAAAAAGCATTGTCTTTTTATTCAGATGCGGGTGGTAAAGGATTTCCAACAGAGAATATTGATAAGGCTATTGAAGTAATGAAAGAGAAGATTGAAATAGTGCAGCAAATGTTTAATGAAGATAGCGAGACCCGCAGCGATATTTTAATGGAAGAACCCGAAGCGTATTACAGCAACAGCTTCAGGTTTAACTACCGCAGATTTTTCAAAGCCGATGCTAACGAAAAATTATCCATCATATTACAAGCAGAAGAACATATTCTGGGGTTGCCACAGGGCAAAGAAAGATTTATCAATGAAACCACTTTGCTAAGCCAGGCATTTGCATTGGCTATACCCGATGAAGAAGCTATGAAGATAAAAGATGAAATAGCTTTCTTCCAGGCAGTAAAAGCAAGACTGGTAAAGTTTGAAGGAACTGGCGCCGGCAAATCGGATATAGAAATAGAAACGGCAATAAAACAAATGGTAGATGAGGCCATTGCCAGTGATAAAGTGATAGACATTTTTGATGCAGCAGGAATAAAGAAACCTGATATTTCTATTTTATCAGATGAGTTTTTGATGGAAGTAAAAGGATTGAAGCATCAGAACCTTGCATTGGAACTGCTGAAGAGAATTTTGAATGATGAAATAAAATCCAGAACAAAAACCAATCTTGTAAAAAGCAAGGCATTGCTCGAAATGCTCGAAAGAGCAATTAAAAAATACCAGAACAACTTATTGACCACAGCCGAAATCATCCAGGAATTAATAAATCTTGCTAAAGATGTGAGGGAAGCAGACAAGGAAGGAGAAAAACTCGGGCTTTCAACAGATGAAGTAGCTTTTTATAATGCTCTTGAAACAAATGATAGCGCCGTTAAAGTATTAGGCGACGAAACATTAAAAGATATAGCAAGAGAGATAGCGGATAAAGTAAGAGCCAATGCTACTATAGACTGGACAATAAGAGAAAGTGCAAGAGCTAAGTTGATGGTGTTGGTGAGAAGAACATTAACAAAGTATGGCTATCCACCCGATAAGCAACCAAAAGCTATTGAAACTGTGATGAAGCAGGCGGAAGCAATGGCAAATTATTGGACAAATGAATAGATATGAAAGTTTCAGCCCATTGCCTTGGTGTGTCCGTAAGAAAGGAAAGCCCCGGTGTCGCTCCACGCACCGGAACTATGATTTGATTATATTGGTGCGTGAAGACACGCACCAAGGCAGCGAACACCCGCCACGGCGTAAACTTCTTTTACTTAACTGTTTGATAATAGTTATTCTCCTGTTAACATCGGATCTCTTCCGATGCGGCATGACTTATTTTATCCCCGCATAGTCTTCCTTTTCCTTGAGTTTTGGCTTTTTTTTGCCGAGCCATTCCACTTTTACCTGTGTGAGACCATGACCGGTGTATTTGAGTTGTTTGGCTGCCGCAAGGCTAAGATCGATCAGCCTTTTGTTTTTGTGATGCATACGGTCGTTGATGCGCAGGATCACCGATTTTTTGTTTCTTGTATTGGTAACTTTTACCCAGCTATTGAGGGGTAGGGTATTGCAGGCAGCCGTCATTTTTTGCTGGCTGAAAACTTCACCATTAGCCGTTTTCTTGTTTTCAAATTTATTGTGGTAATAACTGGCAACACCATATTGTACAGCAGATGCCTTTTTATTTTTTCCAATGGCCACGCTGTCGGGTAGTGTTTGACAACAAGCCCAGGCAGGAATAGCCAATAAAAAAAGAAGCCATACATGTTTGTTCATAAAGTAGGATTTTGCTGTTGCAAAAAAGTCGATCATGCATCACCGTTCTATACACCACTCAAGTATAGAATCAAAGTAGCGCATTCTGTTCGCATTCGGTAAAACAATGGATTGAAATTGTTGTAAAACCTGCAACAGCTGGGGATTTTACGATCGCTGGTTGCAGCGAATACTATAAACTCCTTCGCCTGCGCTAGTGTCCGTAATGACTAAACGCATGTTGCATGTAGTTTGAACATGTACCGGTTTCTCGATTATTTCTTTCGGTTACGCAGACTCCGTTTACTTTCTTTTTCTTAAAAAAAAGAAAGTAACAAAGAAAATTCAAGGCCAATTTTATGCGGTACATTTCCTTATGTCAAAATTTCCACTGCAGAATTGGCCGATGAGAACAACATGAAATTTGAAAAACCTATAGAAACAAGACTCCGCTGCGTGCTATAAGTAGCCGCCGGAGGCGGCTGTGTTTTTCGCTTGCAGTCTCTTAAAATTAGGCGACCAATAAATCGGCGAAAAACAAGGCGCTGGAATATTCCCTATACCGGTCTATTAGAGCAAAAACCTAAGGGAGAGATTTGGGTAAGGATTAGCTGCCGGTAGGTATGTATGGCAGATGCAGCCCTTAATACATTCTCTCTGCTTTGGTGTGTGTCCGTAAGAAAAGAAAGCCCCGGTGTCGCTCCACGCACCGGAACTATGATTTGATTATATTGGTGCGTGAAGACACGCACCAAGGGCGGATACCAATTTCATCGCCTAACTACTCAAAAGTGTTAAGCATTTCCATTGGCACCTTGTGTTATTCAACAACAAATTGAAAACATTTTAAACATATTAGAACTATGAAATTAACACATACTGGAGTATATCATTCAGGACAATCCGTTTCGTTTTCAGCGCAGGAGCGTTTTCATAGCTATGATCAGCAGGCGATATCGTATGACACGAGCCGGAATCCTCAACAATAGGTAGCTTTGAAAATGGCGGAAGATATATTTAAGCATAAACGAAAATCATATATTGAGATTGGCGAAGTATTTTTTTGGACAGCTACCATCAATCAATGGCAAAAGCTTTTATGGGAGGATAATTATAAAGATGTTATTCTTAGTTCTTTCGAATATCTGACCAACGAAGGAAAAATTGATGTGTTTGCTTTTGTCCTTATGCCAAACCATATTCATGTCATATGGCGGACAAAAGAATTGAATGGAAAAGAAACGGCACAGGGTTCTTTTTTGAAATATACTGCTCATGAATTCAGAAGGATGCTGTTAAAAGAAGGCGGCGAAAAATTAGCATTATATAAAGTGGATGCTGAAACAAGAAACATGAATTTTGGCAAAGGGATTCATTAGCTATTCATCTTTATAGCCGGGAAGTAGCCTTTCAAAAGTTGAAGTATATTCATAACAACCCTTTGGCGGAGCACTGGCAACTGGCTAAACATCCATGTGATTATAAATATTCTTCGGCGAGGTATTATGAACTAAATGAGAAAAATTTTTCTTTCCTGAAAGATTTGTGGGAAGTGTTTTAGCATGACTGGTTCGTGAGACACGAACCAGGGCACAGCAGGAAGGCAATTGGTAATTAATCCATCAACATCTATAAGAGTAATCAATTAAATGACTTTAGTGAATATCATAATAGTTGAAAAATTCTCCAAACTTCACATACATCTCAATCGCAATTAATAATATTAAACAACTAACTTTCCTGCAGGAATAAATTTTACTAACAACAATCTCCAGCGCTTACCTATGACTGAGTATGCCGCGGATATAAAAGTCCTACCTCTAAAAACAATTCGGAAAAAGAGCATCCTGCCAGCGATAAAAACACCGGCCCATCCTGTTCCTGTCATTGATCATCAAAAAAAATTGAACAAATCAAAGAAAGACAAATGAAAGGAAAAACCCCTTGATAAATGAATCATGCCTGGGCAATCCGATGGCTATCTAAAATGTCCCGGGCATGATTTTTTTTAGCAACCGCTGACACGAGTTTAAGTCCAGTCCTTGACAACTTGGTCAGTGTTTTCCGTGTTCTGGTTTCAATTATTTCAGCATTCTCTCAAAGAATTTTCTCAGCTCTTCTGCCTGCTGCAATTCGGCTATATAGTCTTCTTCAGAGCCTTCTGCTTTTAATGCAAACAACTTTTTGAGTATCTTTTTTAATCCGCTGTTACGTAGCAGTTCTTGCCTGCCTGTCCCGTAGGCAGGTTCGTTGCGGAAAAGGAGAACACACCAGTTCTTCAAAATGAATTGAAGCTTCTCTTCGCCATGATTTTTTAACTGTAGCCATTCAACCAATTTTGTGAAGCAGTGTTCTTCAGCCAGTTTCCGGTTATTGTTGTATTGATCTTTCAGTATCCTGGCATATACCAGGCTCAGGTCAGTTGCATCAAACCTCACTGCGTTTTTTTCCAATAGTATTTCCAGCCTTGAATCAGCCAGCTTTTTTAAAACTGAAGCCGGGCTCCGGTAGCCTTTGATAGATTTTATTTTCAGTGCTTCTGCTTCAGCTAATTGTTTTTGTTCTTCACCTATAGGACGAAACCCCGCCCGGTAATAAATCCAGAATGCTCCTGATTGAATGGCATCGCTGTTTTCTTTTCCTACCTGGTAAGGATCAACACTGAAACGGTTTAATTGATAAACTTCGCTGTGTAGCTTCAGCACCTGTTCAAAAATGTATTGGGATTCACCGCCACGGTAAGCAGGAAAAACATTGAGCCCGACGCGGCCACTGTCAAACAAGATCCATGAACCTGCATAAGCCAGGGGCAAGCCATTTTTAAAAACCACGTATCCCATATAGCTGTCAATAGGACTTCTTCGTTCAGGAACCATACCCATCAGCGCTATCGAAAGACCACGGGCCAGGCGGTAATATGAAACAAGGCGGCTGGCCGTAAACGTGATGGGATCAATTTCGCGAAGCTGGCGCACCAGTATCATCCTGCTGCATTCAATAATATATTCGGCTTCCTGTTCATCAAGGCTTACCCGGATGGGTTTTGCATCGTGCTGCGGTTGGATGAAATTCTTTTTAATAAGCGAACGATGATAGTAAGGAACAATTAAAGACCCGGGAAGACAATGATGAGAGGGAAAATCAATTTCTACATTTATCCCGATAGCCACCCAAAGCTCATCCCTGACACCCGGACGAATATCCGTTTCTTCAAAAACAGCGATCAGCCGGTCCAGCATATCTTCTCCTTCTTTCAATGATTGTTGAAGCCATGATCGCCATGCGCCGTGGGTATCCAGCAATATTTCTGACTCCACCCTGGGCATGACAACCGCCAGGATGGATTGGATCTGTCCGTCATCAGCTTCAAACGAATGGAACCGGATATCTTTTGGATGCTTATTTCTCAGCCATTTTACGATCTCAAAACTGAATGCTGCGCAAAGCCGTGTATTCGTGATGCCGGAATTATATAATCTTGCCTTTATAGTTTCATGCGATTGAATGTACAATTGCAATTGCTGCAATGATTGATTCGCCAGTTGGTAAATGGATCGGTTATCAGGATATGCCAGGAGGTAAAGTAAACTGTCATAGTAAGATTGCAATGCCTTTTTGCTTGTAACCTTTTCCTTGCCCAGCGCATGCAGCAAATTCAATTTTTGAGATGAAAATTCTTTCCCATACCGGTTGCGTATAGAAAACAGTTGAGATGTCAGCGACCCGGATTTATTCATTCATCGCTTTGATATTTTACAGGAAGGCGATCCGTTAGCCAAACGAAAGTAAACCTATTTATTTTTTGATCATTATTCAACCCGAAGGAGTTGTGCTGTATATTCCGCCCTGGCAGGTGTTCGCCGAAAAAGCACGCCGTGGGCGGTGTACTGAGCAGCGTCATTGCGACTGCGGGCAAAGCGAAGCGTGAAGCAGGAAGCAAGCGAAGTATCTCCACCGGCCACACGAACCTTTAGATTTGTTGAAGTTAATTAATACGCAGAATTACTGTCCGGCATTTGTAAATTGCCGGAAGAATACAACTATTCATCGGCTCTCTTTTATCATACAGGAGTTGATACTCCTTCGGCAAGCTCTGGACGGATTTCTCTCTCATCACCGTGATTGAACTACAGATCCCTGCCTGTCGGCAGGCAGGAGTGGCGGGTGGTGATACTTCAACTCTTCGCCAGGCTCAGAGCTCAGTACACCCGCCACAGCGTAAGAGGAAAAGGAAATGAGTATAGGGATAATGTTTTTATCATTTGAAATATGATTCGTGTTTCGCTTTAGTTGAAGTTTTTTTTATTAGGCTGATGAATGTAACAATCTGAAAAGTAATTTGTCATTAGTTTAATAAGCCCCATTTTTTACTCGTATCAATTTACCATTCAACTCATCAGAAAGTATATACAATTTACCCATTGGACTTTGTACTACTTTCCGTATTCTCAACCGGTCGTCTGTAAATAGTTCCTCGGCACTTTTTATAGTTTCACCCTCTATAACCATCCGCCATAAGCTACCCCTTGATAATCCACCAACGAGTAAGTTTCGGTTCCAGGCAGCAAATTCGTTGCCCGAATAAAAATGCAGACCAGTGGGCGCTACGGTGTGTAGCCACGACCAAACAGGCTCTGTGTAGCTATTTCCAGGGATGGGTTTTGGTGCAAACTCTGCAAAACGATATTTGCCCGTTGTCTTCATGGGCCAACCGTAATTGGCCGCTGCCTTCAGCACATTGATTTCATCTCCCTGCTGTGTACCATGCTCGCTGAACCATATTTTGTTGGTAGTGTTTTCAAGTGTTAGGCCTTGTGCTGCCCTGATACCTGTAGCATATAATCCCGGAGTTGCTTTATCGCCAAAATCCGGGTTATCTTTTGGGATCGTTCCATCGGCGTTTATTCGATAAATTTTTCCTCTTTTATCTTCACTATTTTGAGCTATGGGAATAGCCGGTTCATCTTTTTCGGTAAATATCCGTTCGCCAATTGTAAAATACAATTTGCCGTCATTTCCAAAGATCATTCCTCCTCCATAATGAACCCGCTCATAGGTATAAGGTTCTGCCACAAAAAGCACTTTGATCTGCCGCAATGATTCATTTTCCAGTACGGCCCTGATAATTTTAGTAGTTCTTCCCTTGTTTGTTTTGGCAGCATAAGACAGGTATATGTATTTGTTGTTTTTAAAATCAGGGTCAAGCAAAACTTCGAATTTACCGGTATTATCTCCAAAACCGCCCAGGCTATCTTCCAGGTCGGTTGGAAAACCTTGTATCCTGGTCTTTTCTTTTTTCGATAGGTTGTATTTTACCAGGTCACCTTCTTTCTCTGAGATCAGCACTTCATCTTCTGACAGAAAAACAATGCTCCAGGGACGTTTCAGCCCTTCCAGGATCGTCTCTTTTTTGGGACGGATGGCATTTACGTCAAAGATTTTGTGAGGCGTCCGGGTAGAAACTTTATCGGCTATCACCCAGCCTTCGCTGGTTTTCATGAGGTTGAAATAGTCGGTAAACAGATCCTTTGCAGTGCTGATCTCCACTTTGGCACTACCCATATTGTTTGTAATATCCATAGCAACGATGCGGGTGCTTAGGTTTTTAGGCCTCTCATGGGGTTTGAATAAACTGAGGTAGTGGTTTCTCGAAAATTGGGTGAATTTCCCATCCCCGTAATTTTTTAAATAACAGGAAGCATGCATAGCTTTGCCCAATTTTACAGTATCTCCTGTTGCCCAACCATCAAAATAGAGCAGGATGGTATTTTCTATCAATTGTCTTTCAGTGGGAGCGTCCTGGGAAAATGCTGGAAAAAAGCCGGACAATAAGCCTAACAATAAGGTTATCTTTTTCATTTAAAAGTATTTTCTCAAATGTCTGGGATACTTTTTTTGGCAAGGTCTGATAACCTGAATTCAGTAGTACGGGTTTATAAATCCGGAGTAACCGATTGTTGGAAAGTGCTGGGAGTCATTCCTTTGAGTTTTTTGAAAGTGGCGAAGAAAGTAGACTTGGAATTGAATCCCACCTCCAAAGAGACAGCATCAATCGTAAAATTGGAGTCTTCTGATAATATCTTACAGGCTTCGTTGATCCGGTATTCGTTGACAAATAGCGTAAAATTCTTCGACAGATTATTATTCAACAATTGGGATAACTGATGCCCGGAAACATTGATTTCCCTGGCCACATCATTGACCTTGAGATTGGGATTTTTGAAAAGTTCTTTTTCCGTCATAACCCTTTCCAGCTTGCTTAAAATGTATTTTGCCTCCTGTTCCTGCAATTTTTTGTCGCCATTTTTCTGCGTAGAAAAGGAAGACAGATCATTTGCTTTTTTGCGGTATAGTAAGGCAAACACGACCAAATAAATGATCAATGAGAAATATAAAGGCCCGATAATATAGCTGCCTTTCGTAATGTTTAAAAATGCCCAAACGTATGCTACAAATATTAACGATACAGTTCCGCAGATGGTCAACATCCATTTTTCAAACGGTTTCAACTTTTCTTTCCGGATTTTTTTTAGAAGAGGTATTGATAGTGAAATCGAAAAAGCTATATAACAACCCCATTGCAGATAAATGAGAGGGATAATAGCATTTCCCCATAAAGAAGGATACTGCTCATAAGGATATACGACACCCACGCCTAAAATTAATAAGAGCCAACCTGCCAGTTGCTTCATCCATGGTTTTGGCAGCTTCCTGGTTTGATTTAATTCTGATTTTATGAAGAAATACAAAAATGGTCCAATGAAGGTACAGGCAGTCAATCCAATTTGTAAAATTGTCTTCGGTACATTATAATCAAAAAAAAAGGCTACCGATTTTCCTATCCTGATGCTCAGTGCCAGTATTAAAGCACCTAAAAAATAATTGGACAAGTGTTTTTTAGCTGCGAAAAAAATAAAATAAATACCTAAAATAAGACCGTTAAAGGCTCCCAACGAACTAAAAAAGAAAAGTACTTTATTACCAAGGCCCATCGTAAGTTTTTTATCAGTGATTCCAAATATACAATGAATGTATATGCCAAACAGGTACGCAGCCGCAGCCTGGCACACTTTAAATATAGTTTGTTCATGACATCCTGATTGGCGAAAAATCCCGATGTTTACCGGAATTGACTGTACTGCTAAGACCAGGGATGCCGGATTGAGCAAGCAATGCGTGGAAAGAAATAGGGGCTTCTGCTATTCCCGGGAACTATCAATTTATTCCTTTGAAAAAATATTTGCTTGATTTTATTTTTAGCTAAACTTGTTACTGTATTTGAACAGACAGAGTAAGTATTCCGCCTTAACAGGTGTTCGCCGAAAAAAGTACACCCCTCACGGCGTAAAAGATTGCCATGTTTCTTTTTAAAAAGTTGCAGTATTTCGAACTGCTTCTTCCGGAGTTTGTCCTATTTCATTACTAAATAGAACGTGTTCACCAAAACGCTGATTGTTGTCATACTTGGTAATCACCACTCTTTTGTTGCGGCCTTCAATGATCTCTTTAAGTGTGCAGGGATAAGCTATGTTGTTACCAAAACAAACATAATAATCGGCGCCTGGTGTTAGTACCGGCTCTGTTCTTCTTGTGTAATGAATGGGAGTTATTTCTTTATCAACCTTGATGATATGTCTTTCACTTGTCATAACACCTGGTTTTCTGTATAAATTTACGAAGTTCTATCGCTTCCGCTCCAGGCACCGGAACTATGATTTGATCGTATTGGTGCGGAGAGTTGGTTCTTGATATAATTGAAATTTGAAGTGACAAAAAATCAACCTGAACTTATCTATGCCTCATGATGTTCGATCATATAACCTACTTTTTTTGATAGTTCTGTCACGCCATGTTCCTCTTCAATCCAGCCAAGATCAGGGGTGTGAATTAAAAAGGTTGATTTATCATCCAGGGTCACCCGGTATCTGCCGGTATATTCTGAGTCAACATCAATGACCGCCTCGACTAGAATATGGCGAGTTTTATTATCTTCTTCAATGGTTGTCTCAAGTATGTGTGTATAATAATCAGGCATAAACAATAGTTAACCAGTGACGCACACGACAAATGAAGATTTTCATTTGTAAGTTACAAAAACTAATTAGCAGCATTTGTTTTTTGATGTGTTCTTTTATTATCGGGGTATCCGCTATTCCGCGTGGCGGGCGGAAGAAAAAATAACTAACTTTAAAAGACCTTGTTCTTTTTATCCTTAGTTTAATTTTCAACTTAAAGAGACTTCACATGAAAGTTATTCTTTTGTTCCTGGCAGCGATCAGTGTTTGTTACGGATGCAATTCTAAAAAAGAGACATCCTCTTCTGAAAATGATTTGCCCTCAGCAGCCATTCAAATTAAATCTGCATTATTAGCTGCTCCCCTGGAAAAGAGAGATAGTTGCACCGTTTATGGCTATTCGGCCGATACACAACTCGTCCTTTTACGAAAAGGCACGAATGAATTGATTTGTCTTGCAGACGATCCTAAAGTGCCCGACTTTTCTGTGGCGTGTTATGTCAGGGATCTGGAACCCTTTATGCAAAGAGGACGTGAACTGAGAAAGCAGGGCATTAACGGTCAACAGGTATTTGATGAGCGGGAGAAAGAAGTAATTGCAGGCACCCTGCAAATGCCCAAACAACCCGCAACATTGTATGTTTATTCTGCAAAAGATAAAGATTTTGATCGGGCAACCGGTGAAGTAAAGAATGGTTACCTGCGTTATGTAATTTATATTCCTTATGCAACTGCTGCAAGTACAGGTTTGCCGGAGAAACCATCCGCCGACGGCATGCCATGGATCATGGATCCCGGAACACACGGGGCGCATATTATGATCAATCCTTAGCAATCAGCTAAGTCAGTTTTCGCCCTCGGTTGGTGCCTGCTGCGGGATGCAGCCCTTAATACATCCCTAACATTGGGCAACGGTATTTTTAAATACTCAGGACGGGTTTCTCTTTTATCATCGTGATTAAACTATAGATCCCTGCCTGCCGGTCAGGCAAGGGTGGCGGTGGTGATACTCCGACTCTTCGCCAGGCTCAGAGCTTAGTACACCCGCCCCAGCCTAACAGCATTACTTTTTAATAAACACCGTATCTGTTGAATGAATCACGCCATTTGTAATTCGTTGTTGGCGTATTTCGATTGGGCTGCCATCAACATTTACCCGGCCATCTTTCACTTCTACCAGCAATTCCTTGCCATTTAAAGTGGTTAATTTGTCACCATCCTTCAGGTTTTGAAAACTGATCATGCCACTTACAATATGGCTATGCAACAGGTCAGTTAAGGCAGGTTTATTGGCCGCTGTTAAAAGGTCTTCCATATAGTTGTTTCCCTGTTTTTCAAACGCAATATCAGAAGGAGCGAAAAAAGTAAAGGGACCGCTGCTGCTGAGCAACTGGTCAAGATCAGAATAATGAAGGCCTTTCTTTAGGGTTTTCAAATTCTTGTCTGTATTAACAATCTGCGTAATGTTTGCCATTTAATTGATTTAAGTGCTGGTAGAATTACCAGCAGCCGCAAAAGGTACGCTTTAATAAACGATTCTGCGGTAATATTACTGGCGGAGGCAAAGAGTCGCAGAAAGATTGCTCAAGCTGTGTTGCTGTCTCAGAATAGGTCTTTCAACTTTGGCAGGTGTTACACCACCGGCTGACCGGCATCATGCACGATTGATGGATTTTATTTTAATTTACATAATGCTTCAAACCTCCGCCCTGTTCAGGGCTGTTTTGTTTTTACTGTTGGTTTTCCTGGTTGTTGCAGGAGTCTATTTTGCAAAGCCTTTTTTGATACCCCTTTGTTTTGGTGCGTTATTAGCTATGTTGTTCTTACCACTGAGCCGCTGGCTGGAAAGAAAACATATTCCAAAAGGACTTGCTATACTGATTTGCATATTGGTATTACTCAGCATTATCAGCATCGTTGCCCTGTTAATAAGCTGGCAGGTTACCGATCTTACCGGTGAGGTAAGTAATATTCAAAACAGGCTGCGACAAATGCTGAACGAGGTGGAACAATATATCAGCACTCATTTTGGGATACCGGTAAAACAGCAGGAAAAGTTATTGCAGCAGCAGGCTCAAAACAGTGTTGCCAACGGAGTGTTAGCCAATATGGGACCTGCGTTGTTGGGCCTGCTGGTTGATTTTATCCTATGCCTGGTGTACATTTTTCTTTTTATGTACTATCGCAGCAGGATCAAAAAATTTATCCTGCAATTGATACCCGGTCAGCAGCAAGAAAATGCACAGCAGATCCTTCATGATATACAAAAAGTGACACAGCTATACCTCACTGGTATCGGCCTGATGATCCTTTGTCTTTGGGTGATGTACAGTATTGGCTTTTCTATTGTAGGTGTGAAATATGCAGTGTTCTTTGCCATTCTTTGTGGATTGCTGGAAATAGTTCCGTTTGTCGGAAACTTTACCGGCAACATGCTGGCCATCGTCATGGTGATCATACAGGGTGGGGGTACAGCCATGATTCTCGCCGTTCTGTTAACCTATGCCATCGTTCAATTTTTACAAACTTACCTGCTGGAACCACTCGTTGTAGGCGCCGAGGTAAACATCAATCCGTTGTTTACGATCATCATCCTGGTGCTGGGTGAATTGATTTGGGGCATACCCGGGATGATCCTTGCTATTCCATTACTCGGCATTGTAAAGATCGTGTGCGATCATATCGAACCACTAAAACCCTATGGCTTTTTAATCGGGCATGAGAGGAAAATGAAAAAGCCATTGAGGCGGCAACAATAATATCCGTTATTACAATTGCCGTCTTCCGAATATTTGTGCCCTGTCAGCGTACGCTGAAAATTATACGCCGTGGTTGTTGAAGTATCTCCACCGGCCAATACGAGTGCTTGAGGTTGACACTGTTTTTCAAGATTCAGATTTTTTCGATACAAGTGTAAGGGAATAGAATTGTTTAGCTGAAGTCAAAGGAGTACAGCAGCTTAACCAGGGCGTTCCCGAAAACGGGTTGTAAATCGTTTTCGGGTGGCTTTTTTGTTTTTTTTCCACAAAAAAGTAAGAAGACTTTTATAGTTATTGACTGGCTGGCAACATATTCCTGATCGCACTGATTTTCCAGCCGCTCTTTTCAGTTACAACGACGAACGTACTCCACATCCTTCGCATGGTGCTGTCTGTATTTTGTATTTCATATCTGCAATCAACGATGGCAGTCGTTGGATTCAGCATTCGTATTTTATCAATCTGCAGCGTTCTTGTTCCGGGGCTATTGGTGGAGCTTTTCAGCATGCCCTGCACAGCCATACCGATACCATTTCTCCATTCGCCGGTAGAAACCAGTTGATCCACGTTTGTCGTTAAAATAGTTTTCAATAATACCGTATCACTTTCTTCCCTGGCTTTCGAATATTGATCAATTAAGAAACTAATCGCTTTGCGCTGCTGAGCTGTAGGGCTATCGTTTTGGGCATATAGAAAAATTATGCTGACTGAATTCAATAAAAGGAATAGGAAGATTTTTTTCATACTAATAATTTTTTACGGTGCTATTAGCTGAGATTATTTAGCTAACCCATTTTCATTTGTCACTATTAGCTAACCAACAGTCAAACGCGGAATTTGATATATTGAGATAATCGAATCCTTATGTTAGCAACTGCTGCACACAATGTTGAATTTTTTCCGTGTTGCCTTCGCGGCAGTCAATATAACTGTAAATACCCATAATAGGAGGTAGTTCCGTTTCTTTATGTCCATACAGGTACACCGTTTGGATGATACTTTTTTTCCGGTTATACTCCATGAGTTTGGCGCACTGAAATTCATCCCAACACACGGCTGAATTATCATAGTCTGGTGAAAGAAAGACTAACACTTTATCAGCCCGCTGAATGGCCGCTGAAATTTGCTGTATCCAGAGCCCGCCGGGTGGAATGCTGTCCTTATCATAAAAAATAGCAAGCTTGTTGTTTCTCGCTTTCAGCTGTTCTACGAAAAACTGAATTTCTTTAGCATGCACATGAGCATAGCTGAGAAAATAATCATAAGTTTTTTTTGTTGATGGTGCTGTTGGTGGTTTAATGGGTTCAGGTGACAGCGTTTCACCTGCTCCGATGATTTCTTTTGGAGGTGAAGAGGGCAGGGATGGTAATTTTTCCGCTGGCGGAAGGGTTTGTTCTGTGATTCCCTTATTTAACCTGTTTGCAAATTTGTTGAAGATGGTCAATGCCTCCTGAGCCTTAGTCTCATTGTGCACAACTAATTTAATACACTGCAGGGGTAAACCACTTTGCAGCCAGAAAGTAGCAGCATCTAATAAGGCCGGTAACATTTTGTCAACTGGAACCTGCTGGTAACCTGTGC
Source organism: Terrimonas pollutisoli (assembly GCF_029360765.1). Classification (GTDB taxonomy): domain Bacteria; phylum Bacteroidota; class Bacteroidia; order Chitinophagales; family Chitinophagaceae; genus Terrimonas_B; species Terrimonas_B pollutisoli. Next base: position 194,637 of record NZ_JARKNA010000004.1, read on the forward strand.
CGATAAGCGGCATTGCCACCACGTTATTGTCGTCTTCAAAAACAAAGTTGTTGATGCAGCGAAAAATATCATTGACCGAAGTTCGCGGATCTTTTATTTTTTCACCAGGTTCAAAACAAAGTATCCGTTTGAAATTGAACTGCTGCTGATCGGTGGTTGAAAGTGGTTTGCTTAGCCAGCAATGTAACTGGTTGCGGAGGTCGGTTTCTTTATCCGGTGCCAGTGCCTGCACACTCAAACCTTTTTCCTGTAAGGCATAAATCAGGCTTCCTTTTAAGGCAATATAATTACCGGGAAAAGCAGCCATCACCAGTATATCGGTAGCATGCCGGGCAGGTATAGCGCTGAGGTCGCCCTGCAACAACTGTATCATTGCAGGCCCCTGGTCACGGTCAATATTTATTTGAGAAAGCAATTGCATAGTGCTTCAGTTAAGAAAGCCATTGAATAATTATTGATTAAAATAATACAGGATAATACAAGTTAAAACTTATTACTGGCGTGCAAGCAGTACCTGCATTGGATAAAAGGGAAGATGTAGTTATCGGAATGGAATAACAAAAAAATGAGGAGTACGGAAGGCAGCACTTCATCAGCACGGATCACCTAAAAATAATTAGGGATTACAACAGGCACATGTTTTCTTAAGTGTAAACACTAACACCTGGCTGATTTAAAGATAATTATCTCTAACTTGTACTGATAATTTGTACATTTAGTTACAGGGAGATGACTTTCTTAGTTCTCCTGTACATTGGTTGCGGCTCTATTGGTATCAGTAAGATCTAATCCATCTATTCATCAGATCCCAATAATATGAATCCTGGAAACAAGGGACGGGCTCACTGCCATCTGTTCTTTTTGGCCGTACTGTTGAACGTTGTCCTGGCGTTACTGCCCCAGTTAAGTTGGGGCCAGGTTAACGATAGCTTGTTATCAGTTCGTGTCCTGAAAAAATTAAGCCTCGAAGAATTAATGGATATTGAAGTGATGTCGGTTTCAAAACGACCCGAGAAACTGACAGAAGTGGCTTCGGCCATCCAGGTAATCACCCAAAAAGATATTCGTGCATCCGGCGCCAGAACATTAGCGGAAGCATTGCGGCTGGCACCCAACTTGCAGGTGGCACAGGTCAATTCCAGTGAATGGGCCATCAGTGCACGGGGTTTCAACAACGTACTGGCCAATAAATTACTGGTATTGATTGACGGTCGTACCATATATACGCCGCTATACGCCGGGGTATTCTGGGACGTACAAAATCTGCTGTTGGAAGATGTAGACAGGATCGAAGTAATCAGCGGGCCCGGTGGAACATTATGGGGGGCCAATGCGGTGAATGGGGTGATTAATATCATTACAAAGAGCGCAGCAGATACAAAAGGTTTTTTTGCTGAGGCAGCTGCGGGCAGCAATCTTCCGGGCCTGGGTAGCCTTCGTTACGGCGGAAAAATCGGCAAGAATCTTTTTTACCGCGTATTTGGAACAGGGTTTAAAATGGGTAGTGTACTTGACACGAATGGGGTAAAAGCAAACGACGAATGGACAATGTTTAAAGCCGGTTCGAGGTTTGATTGGGAAGCGTCTGAAAAGGACAAACTGTCGCTACAAGTCAATTGGCATACGGGCAGGCCTGACCCGGATGCGAATGACACAGCCGTTATCGCGAACGGCGACAATATCGTGGCCCGATGGAACCGTGCCCTTAAAGCCAATGCAGCTCTTCAGCTCCAGGTATATTATGATCATACCTTCCGTGATTTTGGAAGTGAATTCACGGAAGATCTGAAAACATTTGATATAGATTGGCAGAACCGGTACCCGCTGGGTAAACGACATATATTGACTTACGGGCTGGGCTTCCGCTTCATGGATCACAGCTTTACCAACCATGAACTGGCAGCTTTTCTCCCGGCCCATAAAAAACTTTATTTGTATAATATATTCGTGCAGGACGAAATGACTATCAGCAATTTTTTGCGATTGACGATTGGTTCAAAGATTGAACACAATAGCTATACCGGGTTTGAATATCAACCCAACGCCCGGTTCACCTGGACTCCCGAAAGCAATCAAACTATTTGGGCAGCAGTATCACGGGCCGTTAGAACACCAGCCCGGATTGACCGCGAATTCTTTATATATTCAGCTCCGAACATTCCAAGAATAGTTACCAATGATAATTTCGTATCGGAAACCCTGATGGCTTATGAACTGGGATGGCGGTCGCAACCCTTTGAGAATCTTTCTTTCTCTTTGGCAACCTTCTATAATGTTTATGATAAAATACGAAGTATTGAACCCGGCCCTCCGCCCTCCAACTTTCCCGTCACGCTTGGGAATGGTGTGAAAGGAAAAAGTTACGGGATTGAGGCATCAGCGACATACCAGCTGACGGATTGGTGGAGCCTGCGGGGTGGCTATACTTTTTTGAAAAAAGATTTGTCAGTAAAAGCCGGCAGCAAGGACTTGAACAAAGCGTCAGCTGAAAGTAACGATCCACGGCACCAGTTTCTCATTCAATCGACCATGGATCTTCCGGGTGGGATCGAAACAGGAGTTGTAATCCGTTACATTGACAAACTACCTAAACCTCATGTGCCGGGATATACGGGCCTGGACCTGCGAATCGGCTGGAAATTGAGCAAAGCGATCGAACTAAGTGTGGTAGGACAAAATTTGCTGGACAAGCGCCACATTGAATTTATTGCTTCAACAACCCGTCGTCGACAAATTGAACGAAACGTATACGGAAAGGTCCTATGCCGATTTTAAAAATTATATCGCGGTTGCGGAAATTGTATGTCAGCAATTCGCCGGTCACCCGGTTGATCATGGCTGTGCCTTTGTTGATAAACCTGTTGATCATATCAGCTTCAACACAACCTTCCCGTGAGTACCAGTTAAAAGCCGTTTTTCTTTTCAACTTTACACAATTTGTGGAGTGGCCTGCCAATTCATTTTCTTCCGACCAGGCACCCATGGTTATCGGGATTGTAGGCTCCAACCCATTTGGCTCTTACCTCGAAGAAACAGTACACGGTGAAAAAATTAATGGCCGCGCCTTGCTTATACGATACTACGATACGATGGAGGACATCGGAGCATGCCATGTATTGTTTATTAATGTGACTGAGACCAACAAAAGAGAACAGATTATCGAGAAAGTAAAAGATCGGAATATTTTGACTGTTAGTGACGCCCCTGATTTTATGCAGCAGGGAGGGATGATCAGGTTTTTTACAAAACAGGATAAAATAAAATTACAGGTCAACCTGGAAGCTACTAAAATGGCCAGCCTGGTCATGAGTTCAAAATTGCTCAGGCTGGTAGAGGTTGTTAAATCCCGGTAAAAAGATGAGGTTGTTCAAAGATATGCCGATACAAAAAAAGCTGATGAGAATCATGTTTCTGATCAGCGGGACGGTATTGTTTGTCACCTGCATCACATTCTTTATTTATGAGTTCTATGCATTCCGGAAAACAACAACCGAAAAGCTTTCCACCATCGGAAAAATTATTGCGGCCAATAGCACGGCGGCACTTGCTTTTGCCAACCAGGAAGACGCCAAAGAAATCCTGGCGGCATTGAAGACGGAACCTAATATCGTAGCAGCGGCCCTTTATGACAGTGAAGGAAATCTTTTTTCACAGTATAGGGCTACTCCCGGCGAGGATACATTACCAGTGAAACCGGGGAAAGGAGGTTATCAGTTTGCGCACTCTCACCTGGAAGGTTTTCAGCCGGTCATACTGGACACAAGACACCTGGGTACCTTGTATCTCAGGTCCGACCTGGGTGAGATGTATGATCGGTTACAGCTTTATGGTATCATAGCCGGTGTGGTGGGGTTCCTGTCCTTCCTGTTGTCTTACGTGCTTTCAAGGATACTTCAGAAAAATATTTCAAAGCCGGTTCTGCATTTGGCCGAAGCTGCGAAAATGGTCTCCGGGCAGCAAGATTATTCCGTAAGAGCGGTAAAGACAGGCAACGATGAATTGGGTTCACTGACCGACGCCTTCAATAACATGCTTGACCAGATACAGGATCAGAACCAGGCCTTACAGGAATTCAGTCAACACCTCGAAGAGAAAGTCCGAGATCGTACAGAACAACTGGAATCAGTAAACAAAGAGCTGGAAGCATTTTCTTATTCCATTTCGCATGACCTGCGGGCGCCATTGAGGGGCGTTATTGGGTTTGGTACCCTGCTGGAGGAAGACTACGGCAATAAGTTAGATGATGAAGGCAGGAGACTCCTTACTGTCATTAAAGGAAATGCATTGAAGATGGGTCACCTGATTGATGACCTGCTTGCCTTCTCACGCATCAGGAGACAGGATATAAAAAAGACGAACATCGCTACGACAGACATGGTCAGGGAGGTGATACAGGAGTTGCTGCCTGAAGATAAGAAGTCAACGATTCAATGTATCGTCCATGAGATGCCGGATATGAAAGGAGATATCAATGCTATGCGGCAGGTGTGGGTAAACCTGGTCTCGAATGCTTTTAAGTATTCGGCCAAAAAAGACGAGCCGGTCATTGAAATAGGACCTGCCAGCCTGGATGGACAAGCCGTTTTTTATATAAAGGATAACGGGGTAGGCTTTGATGAAAAGTACAAGAATAAATTATTTAAAGTATTTCAGCGACTGCACCGGGCAGAAGAATTTGAAGGGACCGGGGTCGGACTTGCCATCGTAGAAAAGATAATTTCAAAACACGGCGGTAAAGTATGGGCAGAAGCCGAAGAGAACAAAGGCGCCTGCTTTTATTTTAGCCTGCCACAGGAATAATGAATTAAAAAATCAGAAATATGAATCCAGATTCAGTTGAAGTGTTGTTGGTTGAAGATAATAGTACGGATGCAGAGCTGACCATCCGCGAGTTAAAAAAGCACAACATGGCTAATAACCTTGTTCACCTAAAGGATGGAGAAGAAGCGCTGGCTTTCATTTTTGCAACGGGCAAATATGCCGGCATCAAGGAAATGCATTATTTGCCCAGGGTAATATTATTAGATATACAAATGCCCAAAGTAAATGGAATAGAAGTATTGCAGGCGATAAAGGCTGATCCGCGTACCAGGGCAATACCCGTGGTGATGCTTACTTCATCCAAGGAGGATCCGGATATAAGGGTGTGCTACGATCTCGGAGCCAACAGTTATATAGTGAAACCTGTAAACTTTGAAGGATTTGCTGCGGCTATCAAAAATCTGGGCTTTTATTGGCTATTGCTTAATCAACTACCTGCATAAAATATTCGTATGAAACGTCCATGATAAAATTTTCATTTTTATCACACAGAGGTCCGCCGCGGCGGATTATCATGGTAAGTAACATCTGGCCAACAAGAAAATAAAAAATATACAGATGAAACCAGCATTAAAGATATTACTCCTCGAAGACAACAGCGATGACGCAGAATTGATAAAAAGGTTGCTGACCAGGGAGAAACTAACTTGCGAGTTCCGGCTAGCGATGAATAAAAAAGATTTTTTACAATGCCTGGATGAGTTTGGTCCCGATGTTATACTATCTGATAATTCTATGCCCCAGTTCAATTCCGCTGAAGCTTTGCAAATAACCCGCCGGCGGTTCCAGCATGTTCCTTTTATATTGGTAACGGGAACCGTATCCGAAGAGTATGCGACGGAAATGATCAAGCAGGGAGCGGATGATTATATTTTAAAAGACAGGATGAAAAGACTGCCGGCTGCGATAGAGTCGTCGCTTGCACAACGCAGGGCGCTGAAAGAAATAACCGATTATAAGTACGCACTGGACCAGTCAGCCATCGTGGCCATTACGGATCAGAAGGGAATCATCCTGTATGCGAACGAAAATTTTTGTAAGATATCACAATATGATGCAAGGGAACTTATTGGACAGGATCACCGCATCATCAATTCAGGTTTTCATTCCCCATCTTATATCAGGAATTTATGGGTTACTATCGCCAGTGGAAAGATATGGCGGGGTGAGTTTCGTAACAAAGCAAAGGATGGAACTTTCTATTGGGTGGATGCTACCATCGTTCCCTTTCTGAATGAGAAGGGCAAGCCTTACCAATATTTGTCTATCAGAACGGATATAACGGAGAAAAAGAAGCTGGAAGAAAAACTTTTTAAACGGCAACGGGAAGAACAGTTGAGGATGACTGCTATAGCGTTACATGCGCAGGAAAAGGAAAGAACACTGATTGGCCAGGAATTGCATGATAATGTGAACCAGATACTGGTTGGCACTAAATTGTTTTTATCCATAATTAAGGAGGACCCGGTGAAAAACCGGGAGCTTGTCAGTACTTGTATGACCAGCCTGCAGCAGGCTATTGATGAAAACAGGAAACTGGCCCATTCACTGGTGGCACCTGATTTCGATCATACCAATCTTGCGGAACAGATAACCGAACTCGCAGCAAAAATGCTGGAGGTTCCGGGACTTGATGTGCATATAGATATTACCCAATTCGATGAAGCCTTTTTGGATGAACAGCAAAAACTGGCTATTTACCGCATAGCACAAGAGCAATCTACCAATATCATTAAATATGCCCAGGCAAGGGAGGTAACCATCACCCTCATTACGGCTGAGGACTTTTTCAGCATGACCATCACTGACGATGGAATAGGCATGGAAGCAGACAAAAAAACAAAAGGCATCGGGTTAAAAAACATCATTGGTCGTCTTAGTGTCTTCAACGGAAAAGCGGATATAAAAACTACACCTGGTAAAGGATTTTCGCTGACGATCACCATGCCTTTACAAAAAAGAAAAGGTTAAGATTTCGTCAATCTTCATTCAGTCTAGCCTGGTATTTTTCAGAAAAGAAGCGGACTTTTTTGACCTTTCGTTTGTCAATAGAGATGCTATTGAGCTGTTGTTTGTTTGTCGTTGTGTGAGACCGGTTCGTCCAATATTTTATTCAAAGCAGATCGTGCTACAAAAAATATATTGTACGCGGTGTGAGTATCGGATCGGTTTTTATAGTTTAACGATACCTGATAGTAAAGAGAAAAAATATTTATGATGATAGGGGTAATTAATTAAAATGTATAAGTGGAATAACATAATAGTCGAAAATTTCTCTAAACTTAAGATCCACTTCAATTGCAATTAATAATTAAACAAGTAACTTTCTGAAGAAATAAATTTTATTCACTGCATTAGCTCCAGCTCTTACCTATGACTGAGTATGCCGCGGATATAAAAGTCTTACCTCATAAAACAATACGTAAAAAGAGTGTCCTGCCAGCAATAAAAATACCGGCGCTTCCTGTTGTTTATCCATCTCAAAAAGTGAACGAAATATGCAAGGAAAATAAAAAAGAAATACCATTTGAGAAATGGATCATGCCTCCGCAACCCGAAGGATATCTCAAATGTCCCGGCCACGATTTTTTTTAGCCATATGCAGCAAAAGTTTTTTATTTCTTTATCGGCAATCCACTCACCAGGATCATTGCTAGCTTATATCGCCGGTTAAGCCTTCTGATGCCGGCAATGCTAAGGTGTGCTAAAACCTATGTACCAACCCCAGCCCAATCGTTCCATTCTGATATCCCGGCATAACGATCGTCTTCATGGGTTTGTTGCTGAATAATTTGTTTTGAATTTTTGGATAGAGCCAGTAAGCGAGTTGGGTGGAAGCAATACCGATACCGGCGCCGGCAACCACATCGCTGAACCAATGCTTGTTGTTATGCATACGCAAATAGCCGGTAGCAGTGGCCATAGCATAGCCGGCAACGCCGTACCAGGGCGACACATCCTTGTATTCCTGCCTTAAAAATTCGGCGCTGACGAAGGCTGCAGCGGTATGCCCACTGGGAAAGGAAAAGTGATTGGAACCATCGGGCCGCCATTCGTGAGAGATCTCTTTTACCGAGAAAACAATCCCGCTCATCAGCAGGTTGGACATGAGATAGATAATGCTGCGATCACGAAAATTATGCTTGCCTTTTATGCCAAGGGCGTTTAATCCATACACCGTGGCAGCAGGAGCGAAGATCAGGTAATTGTCAATTTTGACTTTTTTGGTGTTGGCGAAATACACTTCATCTTTCAACTCGGTATTGACCTTTTGAATGCCTTTGCTCTCCAGGCCGCCGAGACCGTACATCACCATTAGCGTAGGAGCAACCAATTGCTTTACAGGAAAGGGTTTTCTTTTTTCATTTACCCGGATGGAAAGATTCAATAAAGCCGAATCTTTTATGACGGGATTATTGAACAGGCTGTCGGCGGTTTGAGCCGGCAGGCGGAGTACGATTAGGATGCCTGCCAACAGCAGCAGGCCGTGGATTTTTATTCTATTCATCTTGTGGCTTGTTGATCAACGTTAGTGAACCGCAACTGTGCGGGATTGACCGGCATCAAGGTCGTGGAACCGGCAATGCATGCGATAAAACTGTGTTGGGCACATTTTATTTTCCCGGTTTTGTTGCAAGCTTGTTAAAGTTGGTTGTTATGCATGAAGCGGATGAGGCAAAATCACAATGCACACCGGCTGGCTTAGCGTATGTCTGTTTACCATGTGGCGGCTTAGGCACACAGCAAATCCCTCGAAACTGACTCCTTCCGTCTTAGCCCTGGCATGTGCCTGCAAGACAAGAGGGGTCACTATATGAAATATCTATGATACTATAACCGTATAAAATTATAAATCTCAATCTGATAAAGTCAGACTGGATCAGGCTTATACTTTATTTATTCTTTCACTGCTACCAATAGCACATGACTGACAGGATAATCTATTTTTTCAGGCCTTCCATTTTTAAGTGTAAATAACTCAGCCTTGCCGGCAAGCCTGTTTGCGACTATCCACTGGTTGGTGTATGCCTTCGATGAAGGGTGAATTGAAAATCCTGCCTCTTTCAAATGCGCCTGCCATTCTTCAAAATCCCAGAAGCAAAATGTTTCATGCATTTCACTTTGCCAGTTGTCTGTATAATCTTTCCGGCTAAGGAACTCGGCCGCATCACGAAGTGTTAATTGGATATAGCTAACATCTTCAATATTGATCTCCCGGTAGATCAATTGATAGCCTTCTGCTGCACGGAAGTCTTTTGCAAAGCGGAAAAACCGGGCCCTGGTGGATAAGGATTGCAGATGTTCAGCCAGGTGCTGGCGATTAGCAAAGTCTGCATGCGGATCATCGTTCTTTCCATCCGTCGCATTTAATAAAAGCAGTACATCCTGGTCTTTTACAAAAGGCCCTACCACATCCCTATTGATCCATACCCCACCGGGCGCCAATTCGTCGTACCTGTTTTTAATAAATTGCAGAAGGTCGTTGCGGCTGCCGTAGGACTCTATCTCATGGGTAAGTGAAGATGTATGAATGGTATTCATCGAGTTTTTCTCAAACACCAAGCCGGTCACCGCATTCTTTTGCGAAAAGAAAACAAATGGATTCCTAAACTCGCCGTTCTCTTTTCGCTGACGACATATTTCAAAAAGATGACGGCTCACTTCAATACCATAAAAATCGCTTTCCCGGAATCGGTAACCAGTTGCGGCCAGTTTGATCCAGCTACCAACTGCGCAACCAATATCGCCAATACGTCCCGGCTGAATAAAGGTGGCCGTTTCGTCATACTTGAGTGTCGCTATTTCATCCATTTGCCTGACATAGGCATTATAATCCCGCGTTTCCGTGAGGTCACCATCGCTGCTGATCATCTCATCACTGAATAACAGTTTCACTCTCTCACCTAAATGATATTTCTGCCAGACATTCCAGGAGGATCTGTGTATTTTATTTTTCAAGAATTCATTTTGCTGCCAGTTATCGGCTTTGGAGATCAACTCAACAAGATCCCATGGCATTTCTGTATGATGCTGCCAGGGTTCAATATCTTTTAATTCAGCAGGGAGAACGCTAAAGCCAAGTTCATCGTATAATTTGAATACGGGTGTGGAGCAGATAACAATTGTATTTTTAGGTGTGCAGCTAAACTGTCCATCACTTTCATGCCGGATACGTTTTAAGGTATATGTCGCAAAATTGGAAAGAGAACCGACATCATCAATACCGTAGATGTATACAGGAACCGGCAGTTCGTCAGCCATGGCTTCAATCGCAATAGCCCGGAGATAAAAGGGTAGGGGGTTACGACGGGTATTGGAATGATTAGCTGAAGTGACCGGAAAAATAATTGCTTCTATGGGTTTATCAATATTTAGTGCAGCGCCATAAACATCCCGGACTGCGGAAAGGCCATTCTTAATAACAGACGATAAGTAGTTAAACTGGAACTGTGTGATGAGATGATGCCTGCCTGGAATTAACAAATACATGTAATTTTGCTTTAATTATATGCAAAATAAGTCATCCATTATAAAAGTTGCTGTTGATGCTATTGTTTTTGGATATTCAAAAAACGATGGAGTATCGGTGTTGTTGGTACAGCGGAAATATGAGCCGTTTAAAAATGAATGGGCAATACCGGGAGGTTTTGTACAGACCGAAGAATCTTTAGAGGAGGCTGTGAGAAGAGAGTTGTCGGAAGAAACAGGTATTGAAGTAAATTACCTGGAACAGCTTTACAGCTTTGGCGCTCCTCATCGTGATCCGCGGCAACGGATTATTGCAATTGCGTATTTTGGCCTAGTAAAAACAAGCCAATACCAGGAGTTAAAGGCCAGCACAGATGCTGAAAATGCAAAATGGTTCAGTATAAAAAAATTGCCTGCACTGGCATTTGATCATAAGCAGATATTAGCGGTAGCAATCGAAAGACTTCGTTCAAAAGTTCGCTATCAGCCTATCGGTTTTGAATTACTAGATAAGAAATTCCCTTTTTCTGACCTGGAGAAATTATATATGGCCCTGTTAGACCGGGATATCAACCGGCGCAACTTCAGTAAAAAAATACTTTCCTTTGGTTTTTTGGAAGAAACAGGCGAGCTGTCCAAATCGGAAGGGAAGGGGCGTCCCAGCAAAATGTACCAGTTCAATCAAAAGCGATACAAAGAACTCCTGAAAGAAGGTTTTCATTTTGAAATTTAGAGTGCCTCGTTCTGGACTAGATTTCTTGTCCCATTAATCACGTAACACAGGAACAGCAGATTTATTTTGCTTTAAATTGAAGCAAAATTTGCTGGTCTCAATTCTTTTATCAATATTTGCGTAATAATTAAGCAAAATGAAGATCATTAATCTGAATACCGGTGAAGGGATACAGTTTACCTTATTTCCGGACAACCAACCGCATATAAATATCCACGGAATTGGGGCAGGTGAGGAAGTAAAAGTAATTTGTTCGATTACCGATAGTTTAAGGATGATGCACCTGCTGCAAACGGCGAATGCGCTGGATAACCTGCATGCAAAAAAAACAACGTTGGTTATTCCTTACCTGATGGCTGCCAGGTATGATCGCCTGATGTTGCCGGGTGATAGTTTTGACCTGGAGGTGGTGGCTGGGCTTATAAACAGTTGCGGTTTTGAAAAAGTATGGCTGTGGGATGTTCATTCAGAAGTTGCCATCCGGTTGATCAGGAACGCAGCGAATATTAAGAACAGGAAAATGGTGGAGCAATACAAACTACAGGATGCTGTATTGATTTGTCCGGATGCAGGGGCAGCCAAAAAAACGGATGAATATTTTACCTGGAACAGTAATCTCACAGAAATAGTCTATTGCAAAAAAAGCAGGGATCTGGCAACTGGTAAAATTTCATTGGAACTACAGGAGCCAGGGAAATGCTTCAACAGGAATTGTGTCATCATTGATGATATATGTGACGGTGGAGCTACCTTCCTGGCAATTGCAAGCCAGATCAAACCTGCTCATCTTACTTTAATAGTGACGCACGGCATATTTTCCAAAGGCTTTGCGGCACTCACAGACCAATTCGATGAGATTATAACCAGTGATAGCTTTTGCAGGATTTATAATGGGGAAAAAGTAAAAACTATAAGCATAGATTATGATCATTTATAAAGCACCTCAGCAAATCAACAAAACAGAAGGAAAGAAGATTTTTCTTGGGGGCACTATCGAAATGGGTGCGTCGGTAAACTGGCAGGAAACAGTTATTCAATTTTTCCATGATAAGACCTGCACCATTTTTAATCCCAGGCGAGATGATTGGGACGATGACTGGAAGCAGGAAGCAGAGAATCCGCAGTTTTCGCAACAGGTAAACTGGGAATTGGATGCAATGGAGATGGCAGATATTATTATATTAAATTTTCTTCCCGGCTCACAATCACCCATTACCTTATTGGAGTTTGGATTATACGCACAATCGAATAAGTTAATGGTTTGTTGTCCGAAAGACTATTGGCGGGGTGGTAATGTGCATATCTTATGTGATAGATACGGGATTCCATTATATGACAATATGCAAGTTCTCCTGGAGAATATTAATTTATAAAATATTTAAGTTATGAAAACAAATCCCTTCCTTTTGACCGACTATTATAAAGTAGGACATATATTTCAATATCCTGCCAACACCACATTAGTGTATAGTAACCTTACCCCAAGAAAAAGTCGCTTTGACGATATTGATGAAATGATCTTTTTCGGGCTGCAATATTTTATTAAAGAGTATTTGATAAATTATTTCCAGGAAAATTTCTTTGATCAGCCAAAGGCAAAAGTACTCCCGGATTATAAAAGGAGAATTGTTACTTCTTTGGGGACTCATCTACCCAGCTATGACCATATTGGGCAATTGCATGACCTGGGTTATTTGCCGGTAGAAATAAAAGCATTGCCGGAAGGAAGTAAAGTGCCGATGAGAGTGCCTTGCCTGACGATTGTTAATACTAAACGTGAGTTTTACTGGCTGACCAATTTTCTCGAAACGATTTTGTCAGCGACGATATGGCAAACCTGTACCAGCGCAACCCTCGCTTATGAATATAGAAAGTTATTGGATCGGTATGCTGATGAGACAGGAGTGCCTGCTGACTTTGTCCAATGGCAGGGACATGATTTTAGTTTTCGGGGGATGAGCAGCCTTGAATCTGCTATTCTCAGCGGCATGGGTCATTTACTATCATTTACCGGTACGGATACCATTCCTGCCATTGATGCATTAGAAGAATATTACGGTGCTGATGCTGATAAGGAACTGATCGGAGGGAGTGTAGCAGCAACAGAACATAGTGTAATGTGCAGCGGCAATAAAGAAGGAGAATTGCAAACATTCCGGCGACTGATCACGGAAATTTATCCGACAGGCATTGTCAGTATTGTCAGCGATACATGGGACTTGTGGAAAGTGTGCACTGAATATCTTGTCGCTTTAAAAAATATCATTCAGCATAGAGAGGGTAAGGTGGTTATCCGTCCCGACAGCGGTGATCCGGTTAAAATCATCTGTGGAGATGCTGAAGGGAAAACTGAAGCGGAACGAAAAGGAGTGGTAGAATTGTTGTGGGATGTTTTTGGTGGAACGATTACTGACAAGGGATATAAACTATTGGATAGTCATATTGGAGCTATTTACGGAGATAGCATCAACTTACAACGGGCAGAAGCGATTTGTGAAGGATTGAAACGTAAGGGATTTGCCAGCCAGGTTGTTTTTGGCATAGGGAGCTATACCTACCAGTATAATACAAGAGATACTTTTGGGCTGGCAATGAAAGCGACATATGTGGAAGTGAATGGCGAGGGCCGGGAGATATTCAAAAATCCTGTAACGGATGATGGTACAAAAAAATCGGCGACAGGATTGTTGCAGGTAAAAAAAGAAAATGGCAGTTACATACTACATGATAAAGTAAGCTGGGACGAGGAAAAAAACAACGAATTGAAGACGGTGTTTAAGGATGGAAAAATAATTAAAGAGTATTCATTGAGAGAAATAAGAAAGATAATACATGAAAACAGAAAAATACATAAAGCAGAAGAAAAGGTTGCCTGAAAAAGGGCGACAGGTAATTGGTAGTCACGATACTAATTCTATTATAGTGTACCAAGCTTTTAAACCGCAGATTGCAAATTATGCTGTTAGTAAACAAAAATTTGGTGGAGACCATTACAGTTTCAACCGGATGTCATGGATAAAGCCAGGCTTCTTATGGATGATGTATCGGGCAGGTTGGGCGTCAAAAGAGGATCAGCAGCATATTTTAGCAATTACCTTTCCTATGTCCTGTTTCAAAATGATATTACAACAGGCGACAATATCATCATTTGACGGCCGTCTATTTGTAACAGAACAAGACTGGAAGAAAGAACTTGCTAAAACCGATGTAAGACTCCAGTGGGATCCGGATCATGATCCTTATGGCAATAAACTGGAAAGGAAGGCAATCCAAATTGGGATGAAAGGAGAAACCCTAAAGAAATTTTGTACAGAGTGGATCAGCAAAATAGAAGATATTACTGGCTTTGTTAAGGAGGAATATGCAAAAGTGGCTAATCAGCAAATAGAAGAATTGAATGTGCCGTATGAAGATGTGGTTGATCTCAAAGACCCGGCCATAGAAGAAAGAATCGGAATTGAGTCGCAATAAATATGTAAAATGAAGTTAATGACATTATATCGTCCTGTTGGCCAAAAAGAGTTTGACTTAGTCAAAGAATCAGGCTTCAAAAGATTTCCACCCCGGTTGGACTGGCAACCTATTTTTTACCCCGTAATGAACCAGGAGTATGCAGCACAAATTGCTGATAGGTGGAATACGGAGGATGAGTTTTCCGGTTTTGCAGGCTATGTACTTGCATTTGATCTGCCGGAAGAATATTTGAAAAAATATCCCGTGCAAAATGTAGGGGGAGATATCCATAACGAGCTTTGGGTGCCTGCGGAAGAATTGGAAGAGTTTAATTCGAACATTGCAGGTAATATCCGACTGGTACGGTCATTTTTTGGAAGTAAACATAAAATCAAAACATGAAGTATTCAACAAATTGGTTAACCGCACAAATAAAAAAGGGGTTTCGTCCTGACTATCTTTTTTTCTGGGGACATACGCAGAAGAAAGAAGGCGTTGTCGATAAATCCTGCTTCAGCCAATGGTTACCATCGGAGTTTATTGTTGATGGTACCAGATATCTTTCTGCTGAGCATTGGATGATGGCAGGGAAAGCATTATTGTTTAATGATAAAACCACCTGTGAAAAAATTATCGCATCGGAGAAGCCGTCATTGGCTAAAAGTTTGGGAAGAGAGGTAAAGGATTTTGATGCGAAAGTTTGGGAGAGGTTTTGTTATGAACTTGTGGTGGAAGGCAACAGGTATAAGTTTTCTCAGAACCAGGCGTTAAAGGATTTTTTAGTTAATACAGGTGAGAAGGTTATTGTGGAAGCAAGTCCAACAGATACCATTTGGGGTATTGGCCTTGCGCAGGATGCAAAGGAAGCCTTAGATCCAGTACGGTGGAAAGGCACTAATCTGTTAGGGTTTGCATTAATGGAAGTAAGGGATATTTTAAAATAAAAATGGAAAAACAACTAAAACACATCAGCAAATTGATGAGCCTGGTGCTTCGTCACAGACCTGAGGAAATCGGTTTGCATCTGGATGAAAATGGATGGGCCGATGTACAGGAACTCATTGATAAGCTTAATGAAAAAGGCGTGGCGGTTGATGCTTTGATCGTCAATGAGATTGTTGCGACCAACGATAAAAAGCGTTTTGCCTTTAATGAAGACCGGAGTCGCATCAGGGCTAGTCAGGGACATAGTATAGTTGTGGAATTGAATTTAAAAACAACTGTTCCGCCGGATATTTTATACCATGGCACAGCAATAAAGTATATCGATAGCATTTTGACAAACGGCCTGCAGAAACAAGGCCGGCAACATGTACACCTGAGTGAAACAATAGAAACTGCCAGGACAGTTGGCAGCCGGCATGGAAAGCCAGTCATTCTTTTTATAGATGCAAAAGCCATGCATGATGCCGGTTTCCATTTTTACTTATCAGACAATAATGTCTGGCTTACCAATTCGGTACCGATACAATATATTTCACGATGAAAAGAACTTTAGTGATTGGCGATATTCATGGTGGCCTGCAGGCATTGAAACAGGTGTTGGAAAGAGCTGATGTTTCTGAAAATGACTGCCTGATCTTTTTGGGAGATTATGTGGGCGGATGGAGTGAATCTGCCCGGGTAGTGGATTTTATAATTGACTTGTCCCAAAAGCAAAATTGCATTTTCATAAAAGGTAATCATGATTTGTGGTGCGAAGACTGGCTTCGAACGGGAAATGCGGACAGCGAATGGTTGTTTCATGGCGGTCGTTCAACAGTTGAAGGCTATAAAACCGTTGATACAACTACCAGGAACAGGCACCTTAATCTTTTTGAGCAGATGACCGATTTTCATATTGATGAAAAGAACCGGCTGTTCATTCACGCTGGTTTTACTTCGATGCATGGGCCGCGGCAGGAATTTTATGCATCCAATTTTAGTTGGGATAGAACCTTATGGGAAATGGCGCTTGCTATGGATAGACGCATTTCCAACGACTCATTACTCTTTCCCAAAAGATTAAAGCTGTTTACAGAAATTTATATTGGTCATACCCCAACAATTAATTACAATGTTGACGTTCCGATGCAGGGTTGTAATGTTTGGAATATTGATACCGGTGCTGCCTTCTCAGGTAAGCTTAGCATCGTGGATATCGGGACAAAACAGTTTTGGCAAAGCGACAAAGTTGGTCGTCTTTACCCGGGAGAAAACGGAAGGAATAAACTGTAGTCATCGGAAATTCCAGTAATCTAGAAAGATGGGAGAACTAGGCCCGAGGCTTGCAAAGACTCTACTTAACAACAAGCAGATTCTCAATTTGAATGATAAACATGAAAACAAAATCAGAGGAGAACTTCAGACAAGTATTAGACAAAATAGTCGAGTAGGAACTACACCCGCAAAAACACTAACGGTAAAAAGCTAAAGAGAGAAAAGCTATTACTGTATTAGTGATAAAAATATTTGCGTCATCGGTAGGGTAAAGTGTTTAAAGAAAAGCCGCAAATTATTATTACAAGCGTTTCACAGCTGGTAGCCGGGTAATTCTAACGTCCTTGGTTGAGAACTGCCCCAGAAGCATTGATTATGCTTATTTTGCCTTTGGAAAAATCAGAATTTTTGTGCCAAGACTAATATACCGGGTTTACGTTGTTGAGCTATCAAAGCGGGTGTTTACCGAAAATTCAAAATTTCGGGCTGCTAACCCACAATTTAATGGAGTACTCGAGTGTCTTTATGTAGGTATGACAAGTAAGACTCCGGCAGAACGATTGAGGCAACATAAGACAGGATACGTTAACAAGAAAGGTCACAAACTATCGGCTTATATAGTCCAGAAATATGGCGCTTATCTGCGTCCCAGTCTTTACGATCACATCAATTTGAAACCTATGACCAGGCAGGAAGCCTTAATAATGGAAGAAAAACTTGCCTGGCATTTACGAAAGCAAGGATATGCGGTTTGGTTTAATTGAATCTTACCAGCGGGGTAGGGCAGGGTTGTTGCCAAACGATAATGTTAAATCAAAAATGAGTTGCGATATTATCAGGAATAACACTCTGGAGAGAGATTATTTTGTGAGACAAATCGAAGAAAAATATGAATATCTCAAACTTGAAAGAAAAGTTGATTCTTTTGCAGGTTACCCTTGTATTTAGTGCCTCTTAAAAACAATCATCGAAGTGTTGTTCCAAATAATGAGGGAAGAATGGATTCACTCACGCTATGCGAGGTGACTTCGAAATTATATCTCCCTTTTATATATCCTCCCAAGCATTTCATGCAAGTCAGGATGATTTGCTTTTAATAAGTCGGGCCGCTCAAAAAAATATTCGGAAACAACAGCAAAGAATTCTGCATGGTTAGTGGTTCCGTACATATCAATATCGGATCCATGGTTTTTCATTTGCCAAATAGTTGAATCCATTATATTCTTCCACCTGTCTATGTATTTCCGTTCTAAAATTATTTCAGGGATGCCGTCCATTGTTCCATCCATCTTATCTATCAAATGCACAAACTCATGGATAGCTGTGTTGTGGGCGTCATTGTCATTAATAAACCCCTGTCTTAATTGCCACTTGGTAATGATCATTACATGCTGCATAGCCCCTGTGCCAACCATCCCTGTGATATGGCGATCCGATCCTCCCAGGTCAAAATCTTCATTGAATGTTCCGGGGTATAATAAAACTTCGTGCAGGTTGATATATTGCCAGTCGGGTAATGCATAAACGGGAATAATGGCCCCGGCTGCAATCAAAAGCCGGTCAATATCTTCAACAATAGCATTTACGCCGGTTATTTGCACGGCAGATAAAAAGTGTTGAATTCTTTTTTCAAACGTTTCTTTTCCTTTCTCATCAAGTTGCTTGTAAAACTTTACATAGTCATTAAGCAACTCCCGGTAATTCTCCGGCAGTGGCAGGGGTTCGTTTGCTCTTTTTATTTTAAATACAAACAGAATTATTAAAACAATTAATACCAGAACAAATAAAATCTGCAAAACGGTCACCATGATAGGATGAAGTTAAACAACCCTCTTTAATTTGCGGACTGAAATGAAAGGAAGCTCATTAAATGCATCTGGTAAAGATAAACTCTGAAAGAAACTAACCCGTAGAACTAGTGTTACTCACTTGTATATGCTTCTTCAAAATATCCTCACCAGGCACATTCCCCTTTCACGCCAGGTAGTATGAATCTGATTACCATCTCTTCGAAGGCAACCGGCATTGACTTTATGTAAGACAGTGGTAAATTAGATAACTTTCAACACCTGTTCCCCGATTGCGTCCGTTCCCAATATTTTATCAGCAGCTGTTTGTGCATCGGCAATATCTTTTGTCCGGAAGCCGGCTTTTAAAACCTGGTCAATGGCATTGATAACAGTTTCTGATTCTGCTTTCATGCCAAATGAAATATCCAGCAGCAGGGCGGCCGATAAAATAGAAGCCAGGGGATTGGCTACGCCTTTACCCGTAATATCGTGCGCCGAACCATGAATAGGTTCATATACTCCCGTGCCATCACCAATAGAGGCAGATGCTAACATTCCCATAGAACCTGCTATCTGCGAAGCTTCATCGGTAAGAATATCGCCAAACAAGTTAGCTGTTACTACCACATCAAAACGACGCGGGTCCTTTATCAGCAACATAGCGGTTGCATCTACAAACTGGTGTTCTACTTCAACATCAGGATATTCCAACGCTATTTTTTGTATCACTTCTCTCCACAATCTTGATGTTTCTATTACATTGGCTTTATCAACGGAGCACAATTTCTTTTTTCTTGTTCTCGCAGCATCAAACGCTTTGCGGGCTATACGTTCTACTTCATAGCGGCTGTATTCAGCAACATCATAGGCCGTATCGCCATTATTCTTACGGCCTTTTTCACCAAAATAGATATCACCTGTCAACTCGCGGAAGAATAGGATATCGGCGCCTTTTAATATCTCAGGCTTAATACTTGAGGCTCCCAGTAGTTCATCAAATAATTTAATAGGCCGAAGATTAGCATATAATCCTAATTCCTTTCTCATCTTCAGCAAACCTTGCTCGGGTCTTACTTTAGCGGATGGATCATTATCGTATTTCGGATGACCAACGGCACCAAACAACACGGCATCCGATTTTTTCATCTTTTCCAATGTTTCATCAGGTAATGGATTGCCTGTTGCTTCGATAGCTACATGGCCGATCAACGCTTCATCATAGATAAATGTATGTCCGAATTTCGCGGCGATCTTATCCAATACTTTTTTGCCTACTGCGGTTACTTCCTGTCCTATTCCATCTCCGGGAACGATTAAGATATGTTTTGTTGCCATGTTGATTTTTGTTGGGGGAATGCTATAAAAATAATTATTGGGGCTGAATGGTATTCAGCATTTTTTGTGTTGCTTTAATCGCCGAAACAGTTTGATCACTATCCAGGCCCCGTGTTTTGAATTCTTTGTTATTATATTTCCAGGTGATAATTGTTTCGCATAGCGCATCACTTTTTCCACCGGGTGGAATACGAACGGCGTAGTCAGTCAGCAAGGGAAGCTCTGATTTTTTTTGTTTGTATACTTTTTTCAATGCATTCATAAAGGCGTCGTATTGCCCATCGCCTTGTGCATGCTCTTCAAATACTTCACCGTTTATACTGATCTTTAGTGTAACAGAGGGATTTAAATTTTTAGAATGGGTGAGCACATAATTTTCTATTCTTACTTTTTCATCAATCGTATTGCTGTCCAATATATCTGATATGATATAAGGCAGATCGGCCTGTGTTACTACTTCTTTTCTATCCCCCAGTTCTATGATGCGTTGTGTAACTTTCTTCAGGTCCTCGTCCGAAAGCTGGATACCCAATTGCTGCAGATTGTTTTCAATATTGGCCTTGCCGCTTGTTTTTCCTAATGCATATTTGCGATCCCTGCCGAATCGTTCCGGCATCAGGTCGCTGAAATAGAGTTTATTTTTTTTATCGCCATCAGCATGTATACCTGCTGTTTGGGTAAATACATTTTCACCTACCACGGGTTTGTTGACAGGAATGCGGAAGCCTGAGAATGTTTCGACCAGTTTACTTACTCTATACAATGACTTTTCCGCTACGGCCGTTTTTACCGACGGCATAAAATCATTCAATACGGCGATGGTGCTGGCCAGTGGTGCGTTGCCCGCTCTTTCGCCCATCCCGTTTATGGTTAAATGTATTCCTTTAGCGCCTGCCTTTACGCCTTCCAATACGTTAGCGGTACCCAAATCATAATCATTGTGCGCATGAAAATCGAAATGAATCTGCGGATAACGTTGTACTATTTCAGATATGTAATCAAATACTTCAGCCGGGGTCAATACACCTAACGTATCAGGCAGCATAATTCTTTTTACCGGCTGGTGCTGTAAAAAATCGAGATATTGAAAAACATAGTCTTTTGAGTGACGCATGCCATTGCTCCAGTCTTCGAGGTATACATTACTCTCCAATCCCTTTTTCCTGGCCAATGCGATCACGGCCGCTACATCAGCAAAATGCTGTTCCGGTTTTTTCTTTAGCTGGTGCGTTAAATGGTTTAAAGAGCCTTTTGTAAGCAGGTTCATTACTTTAGCGCCTGCCTTTTGCATCCATTGTACCGATACATCTCCATCTACAAATGTCAATACTTCCACTTTATTTAAAAAGCCATTCGCCTTCGCCCATTTCGTAATTTTTTTAACGGCGTCAAACTCACCTTCGGATACACGGGCCGATGCGATTTCTATACGATCAACTTTTACTTCGGTTAATAAAAGCTGGGCGATAGTCAGCTTTTCTAACGCCGAAAACGACACGCCGCTGGTTTGTTCACCGTCACGGAGTGTGGTATCCATTATTTCTATATGTTGTTGCTGTGGCATTATTTTTATGTATGCTGGCTGATGCTAAATCCTTAATAGCCTTTATTTAAACTACAGGAGTCTATTGCTCCCGCCACCAGGCGGGCTGGGGGTTTAATAAATGCTTTTAGCGGCATGCGCCTGTATATCTTTTTTCAGCGACTGCATGAAATCAATATCATCATAACCATTGATCATATTGTGTTTTTTATAACCGGTGATGCCAAAGGATTCTTTTTCCCCTGTAGCCAGGATAGTAATGGTTTGATCAGGAAGATTGACGTCAATTGGTGTAGCCGGGTCCGCTTCAATGGCAGTAAATATTTTATTTAAAAATTCCTCACTTACCTGTACCGGCAGTATGCCGATGTTGAGTGAATTGTTTTTAAAAATGTCCGCGAAAAAGCTGGATACCACGCAACGAAACCCGTAATCATAAATAGCCCATGCCGCATGTTCACGACTACTGCCACTGCCAAAATTTTTTCCCGCCACTAATATTTTTCCTGAATAAAGAGGGTTATTCAAAATAAAATCTTTTTTAGGCGTATTGTCCGCGTCATATCTCCAATCGCGAAAAAGATTATCTCCAAACCCTTTACGTTCTGTTGCTTTTAAAAAACGGGCAGGTATGATCTGATCCGTATCTACATTTTCAATCGGCATCGGAACCGCCGAACTGGTAAGCACTGTAAATTTATCGTAAGCCATATATAATTGTTATCCTTAAATATTATTTTATAAACTTCTTTTGTTGCTGAGCCGTAATGATGATTGTCAATTGCCCATTGCTCATTGTCTATTGCCTATTGACTACTCACCAATCAACTCCCTCGGATCAGTCACAACGCCGGTTACTGCTGCTGCAGCTGCCACTAATGGACTTGCCAGCATGGTTCTTGCGCCGGGTCCCTGCCGGCCCTCAAAATTCCTGTTGCTGGTACTTACCGCATATTTGCCGGCAGGTATCTTATCATCATTCATTGCCAAACAAGCGGAACAACCAGGCTGACGTAATTGAAATCCAGCTTCAATTAATATATCCAGTATGCCTTCATCTTTTATTTGCTGTTCCACTATATGTGAACCGGGAACGATCCAGGCAGTAATATGCTCCGCTTTCTTTCTGCCCTTAACGATGGAAGCAAAAGCACGGAAATCTTCAATACGTCCATTGGTACAACTGCCAATAAAAACATAATCCACTTTTTTACCCAGCATACTGTCATCCTCATGAAAACCCATATAGTCCAGTGATTTTTCATAACTGGCTTTACTGCTGCCGGCTTCTTTTGAAACAGGAATATGTTTGGTAATACCGGTTCCCATGCCAGGGTTTGTACCGTAAGTAATCATTGGTTCAATGTCCGTGGCATCATAAGTATGTTCAACATCAAAACTGGCACCTGCATCTGTCTTTAATGTTTTCCAGTAAGCCAATGCTTTGTCCCATGCTTCAGCTTTGGGAGCTTTTTCTCTTCCTTTGATATAAGCAAAGGTTGTTTCATCAGGAGCTACCATACCGCCACGGGCACCCATTTCAATACTCATATTGCAAACCGTCATCCTTCCTTCCATGCTCATGTTCTCAAACACCTCGCCGGCAAATTCCACGAAATAACCGGTAGCCCCGGCAGCCGTCAATTTAGCTATGATATAAAGCACTACATCTTTTGGCGTAACAGCTTTGCCCAGCTTGCCATTTACGTTGATGCGCATTTTCTTAGGTTTGGGCTGCATGATACATTGTGAAGAAAGTACCATTTCCACTTCGGATGTACCGATACCAAAAGCAATAGCGCCAAACGCACCATGCGTAGAAGTATGGGAGTCGCCGCATACGATGGTCATGCCAGGTAGCGTAATTCCGTTTTCAGGTCCAACCACGTGCACGATGCCATTCTTAGGATTGCCTAATCCCCAGTGTGAAATACCATACCTGGCTGAATTGACTTCCAGTGCTTTTAATTGATTGGCGGAAAGCGGATCCTTTACCGGCAGGTGCTGGTTGATGGTTGGTGTATTATGATCAGCCGTAGCAAATGTTTTCTCCGGAAACATTACTTTAAGGTCGCGATTTTCTAATCCGAGGAACGCAACCGGGCTGGTTACTTCATGAATAAAATGGCGGTCGATAAAGAATACATCAGGGCCATCTTCTATTTTCCTGATTACATGGGAATCCCACACTTTATCAAATAATGTACTGGGTGTATTGCTCATTTGTAAATTTTTTAAAATCGGGTGCAAAATTCTTGAAAAATTGCCATATTTCTTTCTTTTGGTTGACATTTATTTAAGCTTATACCTTAAGTTTTAGATTTTTTCGCCTGTTTAGCATATGATTGGGGAAAAATTGTTTGCCGAACCGGTGTTGGCCTGTGGGTAGGCATCCCTAAAGTCGGGTTGCATTTGTGTGAGCCGGTATTTTTTTATTATTCAGCCAAATGCTTTTCATGCCAGTTTTTCCGACATTTTTGCTTCAGTACTAATGAGTTGACTGAGTTAAACTAAAGGTTATTCGATATGGGGACAGCCGGTGTTCAGGATAAGCAGCATATTGTAAATATTCTTGCCAGCTCGTTTGATGATAATAAAGGTGTCAATTATATTATTCCGCAGGACAAACGAAGAAAGCAGCGAATTAGGAAACTAATGGAGTATTCCTTCGATATCTGTCACCTGTATGGAAAGGTGTTCCTGGCAGACGATCAGCATGGATGTGCGTTGGTTTTGTTTCCGGATAAGAAAAGAACATCCATTAAGCGTATGTGGCTGGATCTGAAATTGGTGTTTTTCTCTATTGGCTTATTCCATCTAAAAAAGGCTATTGAGCGGGAGGTAAAGATCAAAGAACGACGGTTGAAGAAGCTATGTATTATTTATGGTTTATCGGGGTTGACCCAGCATTCCAGGGCAAGGGAACAGGAAGTCAATTGATGCGTGAAATAATTGCGGATAGTAAATCAGCAAGTCGGGTTCTTTGCCTCGAAACTTCCACCGTAAAAAACATTCCCTGGTATCAGCAATTCGGGTTTGTCATTTATAATGAATTGAATTTTGGTTATACCTTATTCTTTTTAAAAAGAGAGGACCGGGCATAGCCGGT
The DNA here is from genome assembly GCF_029360765.1 of Terrimonas pollutisoli. GTDB lineage: Bacteria > Bacteroidota > Bacteroidia > Chitinophagales > Chitinophagaceae > Terrimonas_B > Terrimonas_B pollutisoli. Next base: position 219,089 of record NZ_JARKNA010000004.1, read on the forward strand.
TACTATGCCGTAGCCGGAGGGTATTGGGCGTTTCGACTCCGGTAATCTCCAAGTCACCGCAGTATATCGAATTTTAGAAGTGTTGCCCGTTTTTTATTAGCTGAATTCTTTGCAGGGTTTGTTACACACTTTCTTTTATCAAAAGTGGTCGCATTTATTTCAACTAAAAGGGCCATCGTTACTCACGAAGGCCCTTAATTAGATTTAATGGACGGAGAAGTTGAGTGTTGGTTTTTACAAGGATTTAGAACGGTCTTTTCAATGATATTGGATGATTCAACTTCTGCTTCAAATATAGAAAGCAAGGCAGACGATGGCAAGAGCAAATGTACCAGTGTTGGCACTGGGATTTTACGTATTTAATAACGGTCGTTAATATTTGCGGTTGTTCAATAATTTGCCTTTTAAAGTAACTAACCCGTTTTTATTCGATCACAATTTTAATAGCCAGGTAATTAAAAGGCAACTCACCATAGTGGCGGAAATTTATTGTTACATCAGTGGGAGTGGTGGTTGCCGATAATTCACCATCCATAAAACGGATGGGATTATTGATCTGTAGTTGCTGTTCAGCTTTCAATAGATAAACTTTCACCTCCCGGTTATTACTATAACCAGGGGGAATGATGTTTAGAAAGGAGCAGGTGTAAACTCCCGTCACAATTTTATTCCAATAGCTGGCTACAAGATCAATTGTGTAAGGTGCCGCTGCTGTGTTGATGAAACGATCATTAACTGCAGGAGTCAGGTCGTCGTCCTTGTTACAAGAATTCAGACTGAGTGTGGTTGCACTTGTTATTAATATGACGAAGGATATGTGTTTCATAATTGTAAATTTTAGTGTGAATGATTTAGTATTGATTGCTGAACCAAATCTATATCAACGTAAGGCGTGATACCAGCCAGTTTGAGCAACTTGCGGGAAGCCCTGATAGTTTAACCGGCGCAATGATTATGGTAAATGTGATGAAACCGGATCAATATCTTCCGGGCTGTAATTTCTTGATCAATGTTTCTTTCCGTCTGAGGCTTTCATCAATTGCATACTACTTCCTGTCGACGTGTTAATGGTCTCATACAAGTTTTAGTTATGATGTGTTTCAGTGAGAAAGAGTTCTATTAAAACAGGCGGAGCTTTTATTTTGATGCTTCAGTATGCTACAAGCAATCTGTAATTGTTATTCTCAGGTATCCGAAACTTGCTATTCTTTATTATGATCATGTCCTTTTAAAAATTTACCTGTAAACACTTCCCTGACAATAATGCCTGACCCTGGAAAAGTCATTACGAGAGTTCCTTCGCCCTGAAGTTTCTTATAACGGCCTGTGCCTTTTTCAACATACCATATTCCTGTATTATCTGACATTTGACAAACAGAAAGGATTGTGATAGTGCCACCTGATAGTTCAAGGGTATTTGTGCAATGAAATTCCATGCCAACAGTTTTCACGGCCATCAAAGCAGTGCCTTCCTTTGCAGGTCCACCGCTTGCGGTAAAGCTACCGGTAAAACCAGCAGTTGAACGACCGGTATAATTAAACGTAATGGTACCCGGATCATGCTTGTCACCTTTTTCTTTTTTGGCTGCAGTTTCAGCAGCCTTTGAATCGGGGGCCGACAGAGCGGAAGGCGAAATATGGCTGTCGCTTTTTTTGCATCCCGAGAAGATGATAAATGACACTGCCATAAAAACCAGCATTGATTTTAATTTCGGTTTCATAATAGGTTTATTTAAATGTTAGAAAATAGTTGCCATTCCTTTTGATGAATTATTTTCGCCAGAAATACCTATAAACAATGCTATAGTGAAGGGTAGTCGAATGCCAGTACTGACTTGAACCGTTTGCTTACGTCATTAGCAATTACCGGCAGTAGGTTTTTTCAACTTCCTCTCTGATAACAATCCAATTACCCTCAGCATCGACCTTAAGATAGTGAGTCAGTTCATAAAAGAAATTAAGGCCTCCACCTTTTGTAATAAAGCGATATTTATTTATAAACTTGAATGTAAATTCATCCACAGAAAATTCCCCTTCCTGTGCATTTAGGGTTCCGGTAACAATATACTCCCTACCACTTTCGCCTACAGCGCTAACCGTCCCTGGTAAATCATAATGAAAAGTTATCTTTGAATCAGAGCCATCATAAAAGCCATGAAAAACATAATGAACAGATCCGTATAAAGTCATCTGTTCATTCGTACATGAATTGTAAAGTTGAACACCATCTAAACTTTCGTCAAAACTTCCATGGAACGGAACAGCAGCCCCATTGGAACTCGCAGTACTCAAAACTGGTTGCTGTTGATTTTTTGCCAATGTTTGGGTCTGGCTTTGAACTGATGTTTGGTTTTTCGCTAATGTTGTTCCTTCTTTTCTGCAGGAACTTAGCGTTAAGAATGTAATTGCTGTGAAGAAAAAAATCTTTTTCATGATTTTAAGTTTATTGATTAATAGATTTTGGTTTGTCTGCAAGGCTTGCAGCAACAAAACTATACCTGCACTAATGCATTTGCCAGCTATATTGAGCAACCTGCATTAACGAATGACAGTTGAACGATCCCAATGATTATTTTTGAAATGAATGTGTTAATGCCTGCCGGGCTTGAGTTTTTTAAGAAGTATTTCCTTTTTACTACGGGAAACGTCTATAGATGTGCCATCACTCATAAGGAGATACCCGCCTTCTCCTTTAATGTATTTTTCCACTTCGTTAAGATTAACAAGATGGGAGTGATGAACCCGGACGAAAGAGTAATCCTCCAGCATTTCTTCAATTTCTTTCAGGGTACGGCAAGCGATAATGTTTTGCTTATTCTTTAAAAAGAGGGTAGTATAATTGCTGTGGGAGGTGCAGCTTATTATTGATTCAACAAAAATCATTTGAAGACCCTCCATGGTTGGGATAGCTATTTTATTAACAGGAATAGTGGGGTGGCTTAATTTATGTAAAAGAATTTCGATTTGCTGTGGAAGCGGAGACTTCTGGCGTTGCACTGCTTTTTGTACCGCTTTTTGTAAATCATCCCGGTCAATGGGTTTTAATAAATAATCCAGTGCACTGAAGCGAATGGCTTTAATGGCATACTGATCGTAGCTGGTAGTAAAGATTAATTCAAAATCAATTGATGGTATTTTTTCCAATAATTCAAACCCGTTCATGTGGGGCATTTCGATATCTAAAAAAAGTATCTGGGGTTTTTGCTGATGTATAGATTGCAGGGCATCGGTAGCAGAATAACAGATGTCCAGGACTTTTACATCAGGACAGTACCTTTCCAGTAGCGTGGCTAAAGATTCACAACAGAAAGGCTCATCGTCAACAATGGTTGCTGTGATCATTTTGTATTTTTTATTTCATAATTCAACCGGAGCTTCCACCATGTCCCTGTAATGGATTTTAAGGATCACTTGTGTTCCTGCAGGCTCGCCGTTGTCGTCTGTAAGATCCTGGATACTAAAAAAGGTTCTTACATTGGAGTCGTGATTGAGTAATGCCAGGCGTTCTGTGGTGATCTGCAGTCCCATTGATTTTTGCTTTTCGGTCGACTTGCTTTTAATAATAGCAGCTTTACTTCTACCAATGCCATTGTCCGTAATTATGCAGGCTAAGATCTTCTCGTTTAAGCTCAATTCAATTTCAAGACGCCCCTGGTCCTGCTTGTGCATCAGTCCGTGCCAGATGGCATTTTCAGCGAATGGCTGCAACAGCAGTGGGGGGATAAAAATATGTTCCGGGTCAATTTCATTTTTAAAACTGATGTTGAAATCAAAAGCATACCCGAAGCGCAAACGTTCCATTTCCAGGTAAAGCCGGAGCGTTTCCAATTCATCTTCCAGGGTAATAAATGTTTTTTTAGAATTGGTGAGCACCATGCGGATAAGCCGGGAAAATTTTGTAAGATAATCGGATGCCGGTTCGCTTTCATTTTTTAAAATAAACCGGTTAATGGAACTAAGGCAATTAAAAATAAAATGGGGGTTCATCTGAGCACGGAGGGCCTGCATTTCCAGCTCCACTGTTTTGTGTTGGAGGATAGCCTGTGTTCTTTCGCTTTTTAGTTTTTCATTCCTTTGTTTAAGGATCAAATTCCTGAAAAGAATAATACCCAGTAACACAAAAGCAAGAATGCCACCAATAAGAATCTTTTTCAACAAAGATGCCCGTTGCAAGTGCTGTTGTTGTATTTTCAACTGTTGCAGACTGATCTGTTTTTCTTTGTTTAACCGTTCTATCTGCGCCTGTTTTTTTTCATTTTGCACTACCGATTTATAACCGAATAGTTTGGCTTTAAATTGATCACTCAGCAGGGAATCTTCCAGCATTATATATTGTTTCAAATACTGGTGGGATTTCTGACTTACTCCCATCTTTTCATAAATAGTTGCCAGCATTTTAAAGCCGTTGGCTATATACTGCCGGGCGCCTGTCTCCTGCGCCAATGCCAACCCTTCCTTTGTATAATAAAGCGATGCAGGATAGTTTCCCTGAGCCATATATACTTTTGCTATATCGGGAAACACTCTCAGGAGTTCTTTGCGACCATTGTTCTTTTTTAGAAATAAAGCTGCCTTCTTAAAAATCAGCAATGCTTCCTTGTATTTTTTTTGCTGTAAATAAATCTCGCCCAAAATAATATGTGCATAATTATTTGCAGGGTCTCTCACCAGGGCTTTCTGGTGGTAGTATAGTGCTGAATCATATTGCTGCATCGCATTATGAGCTGCCGCCATCTGGTTCGACAGATAGATATCTTCATTTCCTCCCATGGCGGCGCTTGAATAATAATATTCCAAAGCCATTGGATAATCACCCATGCTCAGATACAGGTCTCCAATGATCATTAGGGGAAACGCCATTCCTAAAGAATCATTTTTTTGTTGGCTTTCCGCCAAACCTTTTTGGGCAAGCTCAAACCCTTTTTCCAGTTCACCTTTCAAACCGTAAATCACACTCAAAAATTCTAAGGACTTGATAATTTCTTTTCCGTCCCATTCCGGGGATGGCTGCTGAAAAAAATGAATAGAGGTTTGAAATTCAGCTATGGCTTTATCGAAATCGCCCTGGACATATAAAATATACCCGAGAATATGATGCGTACCGCCCAGGCTCGGCTTATCCCGGGCTTTTTCAAGGTATGGGATAGATTTCCGGAAATATCGTTCGGAAGTTTGATAATGATGTTTGTTCATTTCCATAAACCCCCTGTTGAACAGAACGTCAGCTATTCCTTTAGTATAATTTATTCTTACGGCTTCTTGATCAGCTTGATTTATATATATAATTGCTGTATCCCAATTCAGACTATCCGTTGAATTTCCATACCAACAGCCCAGTGCATTCAGGCAATCCACTTTTGCACTATCTTGTGTTAAAGGCAATAGTTTTTTCAGGCTGTCTATTTCTTTTTGGGCCAAACAAATAATACAGAAGAAAGATTGTAAGATTAAAAGTCCTATGAATTGCAAAAATTTCATTGTAGTGATGCTTTTTGCTAATACCCCTTATTCATAGGGCCCCCATTATTAGTCCATATGAATCTAAAGGTAAACCGATTTTAATATTTAAGAATCAGCATTTATTTCTTAAATCTCTTGTTTGTTCCACGAATTTTTAAGGCAGATCGAGTCCTCTGCGGATTTGAAGGATAATTGGTGATAACGGGCGAGTAAAAGATCAAACCACAGAAAACAATGCCTATTTATTTTGAATAGTGATACTGGGGGCATTACTTTCCCATCTACCAAATTACTTTCACGAAAGGTCTTAATGATGGTTCTATATAATATTCCTGGTATTGCATAGGCGATTTAAAAATTAATATTCATAAGATTTCAACCAGCTCGTTAAGTAGTGGTATTATGCTATAGTACTGTTACAAAAATTATAAAATCAATGCTTTTAGGAAAAAAACAAGTTCTGGAATCACATGCCTGGTAGCGAAGTTTGGCATACAATGGATATTTCCCTTTTTGAATTTTTTCACTTGCCTTAAATGGTATTGTAATTTTGAAGTTTCCATCATACACAAACAAATAATTATCCGTTCCTTCCAATCTGAATTTTTTTCCCGCAGGAAATGAGTATTTGCCAGTCGTTATTATGTCTCCTGTAGTCATTTCAAGTGTGGTAGGTACTATAAATTCGTCATTTACTTCATTGGACTGGATATGAAATCCCTTCTTTACAACAACATAAACATTTATTGTTGCCTTTTTCCCGGCATGAACAATAACTTCCGGCGCTGTTAATTTTATAATACTGTCAGCACTGCTTTGATTAGTGAAAGGCAAAAAATGAAACAGGAATATTAGAGGCCAATGTACCATCATCAGTTTTTATCTTTCAGCAATTCATCCAATTTTTGTTTTAGCTTGGTAAGTTTTGCGTCAAAACTTACTGTATTCAGCAAAGAATAAAACCTTATTTTTCCTTCTTTGTCAATTATCAGGTTAGAGGCAATCGGCACTTCATGCCTTGCAAGAGCCGGTTGTACCTCCTCGGGTGCATATTTTGCTGATACCGTTCCATTCGTATCCAGTAATACAGGAAATGAAAAGTGAAAGCGGGCCAGCGATTTTTCGACCAGGTTCTTATCTTCTTTTACATCGATTATAAATACCTGCACATTTTTGTTCCGGTAATTTTGACTAAGTTCTTCGAGGAATGGTGCTTCTGCATTACAAAAAGGACACCAGGTTGCTGCAAAGTGAATCACTACATACTTTCCTTTCAATTGGCCCAATGAATATGTTATATCGTCGATCCCCTTAAGTTCAAATAAAGGAGCCGGCTGGCCAATCAAGGGTTGTTCGTCCTGTGCATATAAAGCAACGGAAGCAAAAAAAATAAACATGCTGCTTAGAAATTTAAAAATGCGTTGCATAACGAGGGGTAATTTTTTCAACAGTTCTTTGTCTGCATTCATGGTTTTATTTTTTTTGTGCGAGTAGCGATACACTTTTTACGCCATAGTCTTTTGACGCACCTTTGGCTGATTTGGACAGGAAATGATAAGAAGGGTTAGTTCGAACTTGCAGTAATTGTAATCCACTTTTTTCAATGGCTTGTCTGTAATTATCCTGCTGGCTGGCGCCGCCAATACAGGATGCCCACAGTGTAGTATTGCTGACAACATTTTGCGGCAGTTGTTTTTCGGTTACAATATCAGCAATTGCTAACCGGCCATCGGTTTTTAGCACCCTTTCGATTTCTTTAAAAACTTTTTCCTTGTCGGAACATAAATTGATAACACCATTACTGATCGCTACATCAACACTTTGATCGGCAAAAGGAAGTTTTTCGATATAACCTTTGTGAAAAAAAACATTTTCAAAGCCAGCTTCCTTACGCAAACGTTCCGATTTTTCCAATTGCTCATCGGTCATATCCACACCCCACACTTGTCCGGACTTTCCGGTTTTCAGGGCGGCTATAAACGAATCTGTGCCAGATCCGCTGCCCAGGTCAAGCACCGTTTCTCCTTCTTTAATGGATGCCAAATCAAAAAAATAGCCAACACCGGCAAAGGATTCAATAGCGGAAGAAGGAATACGATCCAGATCAATCATGAGATAGCCGAGTTTTTCCGCAAGTTGGCGACCCATAGCAAAATGATATTCCTGTTCCGGGTGCAGCGCTACATCGCGATACATATTTTTTACCTTTTGTTCAAGGTCCGCAGTATCAAGCTGCCTGGTTGATGTTGATTCCATAACAAGGCTTTTATTTTTTAGAAGATGTATTCCTTGCGCATCCGGGTTATGGGTAATCCGAAGAAAAGTTCCTTTGAGTTTAACTATTCAAGTATTTTATTGAATAGTTGAATTTACTTATTTTTGACCAATATTCTGCCAATATGGAAAAAAGAATTTTTAAGGACAAAGTATATTCCATCCTTGCAAATATGATTAAGGCGATGGCCAATCCACACCGGCTTGAGATTATTGACCTGCTGGGACAGGGTGAAAAATCAGTGGAGGAAATAGCAGTTGATACCGATATGTCCATTGCCAATACATCGCAGCACTTACAGGTGCTGAAGGCAGCCAACCTTGTGGAAATAAGGCGCGGAGGGAATTTTATTCATTACAGGCTTAGCCATGATGAAATTTACAGGGCCTGGCAGGCTATGAGGGAGTTAGGGTTGGAGAGAATGACAGAGATGGAAAGGCTGATTAAAGATTTCAGGGAGAAACGTAATATCCTGGAAGCAGTGAAAATAGATGAACTATTGAACAGGCTAAAATCAAAGAATATAGTCTTGTTAGATGTTCGTCCGGCGGGGGAATATAAGAATGGTCATATTCCCGATGCCATTAATATCCCGGTCGAAGAATTGTCTGCTAAACTCAAAAAACTAGCTAAGAATAAGGAATATATCGCTTATTGCAGAGGTCCGTTTTGTGTTTTTGCAGATGAAGCTGTCACCCTGCTTGTTAAAAAAGGGTTCAAGGCCAAACGCCTTTTTGAAGGTTTTCCCGATTGGAAACTGAAAGGATTGCCAATTGAAGTAGCCAACTCTTAAAAATTTCAATATGGAAAATAAAGAAATCAAGATTGATGCTGAAACCCTAAGGATATGGCTTGAAGAAAAAAAACCGGTGTTTGTTTTAGATATAAGACCAAAAGAGCAACGGGAGGAGTGGCAAATACCGGGCAGTCACTACCTGGATGCTTATAAGCGTTTGAATGAGGGTGATAAGTCCGTATTGGATGAAATAGAGATTCCTGAAAACACGAAGGTAATAACGGTATGTGCAGCGGGAAGGACGAGCCAGATCGCTTCTGATGCTTTAAGGCAAAAAGGAATTAAAGCCTGGTCGCTGGAAGGCGGTATGAAAGCATGGGGTACTGCCTGGAATGTAGCTCAAAAGCAGTTCACTGATTTTGAAGTTGTACAGATCAGGCGTACGGGAAAAGGGTGTTTGTCTTATATCATTTCTTCAAATACCGAAGCCATTATCGTTGACCCATCACTTCCGTTAGAAGTTTATGTTCATCTGATAAAACAATACAATCTTTCCGTTAAAAATGTGATTGAGACCCATATCCATGCCGATCACCTTTCCAGGTCCAAAGAAGTATCCGCACATTTCGGGGTTCCCTTATTTCTTCCTGTTCCCAATAAGGTGCAATTTCCCTTCAATAAAATTACAGAAGATACTATTTTTTCCATAGGAACCATTACTCTGCAAACGCTCCCAACTCCGGGACACACATTCGAAAGCGTTAGCTTTTATATAGAAAACAGTGTGGTCTTCACAGGTGATACACTTTTCACAAACGGTGTAGGCCGCCCAGACCTAAAGGCAAGCGAAGAAGAAAGTCGAAAAAAATCAGCTTTATTATATCACTCGTTGAAAAAGCTGCTTTTATTACCTGATCAGGTATTGATACTTCCGGCACATACTAATAAGCCTGTTGAGTTTGATGGTAAGTTGATCAGCACCTCTATAGATGAAGCCAAAAAAAATATACCGCTACTGCAAAGTTCCGAAAATGATTTTATTGATCTTCTCCTGCAAAAGATACCGCCTACTCCCGCCAATTATTTATCAATAGTGGAAAAAAATCTAACAGGCGATTTTTCAGACATAAATCCATTGGATCTGGAGGCAGGCGCTAATCGTTGCGCCATTGCATAAATTTAAAATAAGTGATTATGGATATTAAAAACACAGCACCTGCTCCTTTCAGTTTTTCCGGCTCCGTTCCGCATCATTTTGACCAATACCAGGGACCTATATTTTTTGAACCTTATGCACTGGAAATTGCCAAACGTATTGAGCCGTCCTCCGTTCATCTGGCCTTGGAAATTGCCTGTGGAACAGGCCGTGTTACCCGCCATCTGCGGGAAGTTATTCCTGCGGCATCAAAGCTTATAGCATCTGATATAAGTTCCGATATGTTAGCTGTAGCAAAAGAAAAATTAAAAGCAGTAAATGTCGATTGGCAGATCATCGATGCGAAAGAGCTGCCATTTAATGATAACAGCATTGATCTTGTTGTCTGTTGCTTTGGCTACATGTTCGTTCCGGATAAACCAAAAGCTTTTGCAGAAGCTTACCGGGTTTTACGACCCGGTGGAGTGTTATTGTTCAGCACCTGGGATCAGCTTGTACACAATGCTGCTTCTCATGTTCACAGGAAAACCGTAAAAAAATACCTGGAAGAGCCGTTGCCCGAGACGTATAAGCTTCCTTTTTCTATGAATGATGATAATGAAATAAGAGAAAGTTTGCAAAATGCCGGATTCACTGAAATCACTATTGAAAGAGTTGATAAAGCAGCAATCAGTCCAACAGCAAAAGAAGCCGCTTACGGACTTTCACAGGGAGGAGCTCTTTATAATGAAATCGTAAAGCGAAACCCGGCATGGATTGAAGAGATAACAATGACAATAGAAAAAGAGTTGGCAGAAAAATTTGGTGCAGCACCAATGATTGCGCCGATGAGGGCCTTAATTACTGAAGCAAAGAAATAATTTGATAAACAAAATAAGGAATGGAAGACAGAAAAGTCGTTTTAGGGTTAAAAGAAAATTGGAGGCAGTTTACATTACTGGTTATCATCAATGCCTTTGTTGGAGGTATGATAGGATTGGAACGAAGTATTCTACCACAAATAGCGGAAGTTGAATTTCATATAGCTGCAAAAACAGCTATTCTTTCATTCATTATAGCATTTGGTATTGTTAAAGCTATTACTAATTATTTTACAGGAGCATTAGCTAACAAGGTTGGCCGAAAGAACCTGCTTGTGATCGGCTGGTTGATCGCAATTCCGGTTCCGTTTATACTGATGTTTGCCGATAACTGGAATTGGATCGTAGCCGCCAATGTCTTACTGGGCATCAACCAGGGCTTAACATGGAGTAGTACCGTGGTAATGAAAATAGACCTTGTAGGTGAAAAACAAAGGGGCTTTGCCATGGGATTAAATGAGTTTGCCGGATATCTTGCTGTAGCAGTCGTTGCGTTTTTCACCGGCTGGATGGCTTCTGAATACGGATTGCGACCATATCCCTTTTATATCGGTATTGTTTTATCATTAATGGGCTTATTGGGGAGTTGGTTACTGATAAAAGATACAAAACACCATATAGCGGTAGAAGCAACAACGAGTAAAATACCAAAACTTAAAAACATCTTTTGGGAAACCACCTGGAAAAATGAAAATCTTGGCTCAGTCACACAAGCTGGTCTTATTAATAATCTGAATGATGGTATGGCATGGGGGCTATTTCCCATTTTACTGGCAACAAAAGGATTTACCATTGCGCAAATCGGGATTGTAACTGCTATTTATCCTGCTGTATGGGGCATAGGACAATTATTTACAGGTAAGATGGCAGATAAATTCTGTAAAAAAGATTTACTTTTTTGGGGGATGCTATTGCAGGGAATAGCTTTAGTCGCTTTTTTATTTGCCGGTACAATGACACACTTTGTTATACTGTCTTCGCTTCTTGGCTGCGGCACTGCTATGGTATATCCTACCTTTCTTGCCACCGTAGCTGAGAATACTCATCCTGACGACAGGGCAAACAGTTTAGGTATATTCCGGCTTTGGCGTGATTTGGGCTATGCCATTGGCGCAATACTCACTGGCGTTATTGCCGACACATTTGGGATTAATGCTTCAATCCTGGTAATAGGGCTGCTTACACTATTTTCAGCAGTTGTCATTTTTTACCGAATGAAATGCAGTGACAAAAATTTCGTAAACATTAAGGATTGGATTCGGAATAAATTTTCCCAAACACATGGAGTTAAGTATAAAAGTATCTGAGCTTTGCCAACTACTGAGAATAATCCGGATAAGCGGAATCACTGCCAAGGTTATTGGTTATTTCTTATCAGCTGAAAAGCATTCGCCACAGGGACCGGCTATAATGAGTTGCCAAACGTATAAAATGTATAAAACCAAACAGAGCAGGGCTTGTTTGGGTTGATTAAAATTTTTGTTCAAATAAAATCTGCCTCCGTTCATGGTCAAACCTAAGATTTAAAATATTCTTCTGTAACCTCCATTTCACCATCTACAACCTTAATTGTTTTCCAGGATATCTTATCTTCCAATTTTATCCCGTAAGCGATTTTGCCATAGCTGATTTACATTTTCTTCGATGCTGTTCATTTCAATAGATTTTCATATAAAACATCGAACACTAACATAATGAACTGGCTACTTATCCTGTCATGGATTTTAGTGTTTAAAAATTACAAAAAAATGGTGATGAACAGATCTATGATTATCCACAAAAAAGGAAAAGTTTTACCCGCTGCATTGGCTTGGCCAGCCGTCCGCAGGCATTGCGACACTCAGTTTCCGATCGTGTAAAATTTCTGCTAATGGTAAAATGAAAGAACCGATGTCAATTTTTGTTGCTATTTCAATACCTGTGAATGTTACATAGTTTACTGCAAGATGACTTTTGAATACTTTCGATTGTGGCCTAAACTACCGATGGCTTTACTCACTTATCGTGCAACAAACTCCCCATAATCACCCGATCAATTGTATAGTAAACAAGGATTACTCATGGCATATCGTTTGTGCCATCCAAATGATTGAACAAATTTTTAAACAAAAAATTATATAGCGATGCCAAACACAAAAACCAGGAAGTCAGCCACCGTGCGAACCAGGAGATCAACTGGTTCTTCATCACGGAATGAATCCAATTCTCAACTTGAAAAGTTTTTTACGGATTCGCTGAAAGATATTTACTGGGCTGAGAAACATTTGACAAGGGCTCTTCCCAAAATGCAAAAGGCAGCCACATCGCAGGAGCTTAAGGATGCTATTGATGAACACACTGCGCAGACAGAAGAGCATGTGGCCCGGTTGGAGCAGGTGTTTGAAATGATGGGTATGAAGGCGCAGGCAAAAAAATGCGACGCTATGGAGGGATTGCTTAAGGAAGGAGAGACCGTGGTGGAGGAGACTGAAGAAGGGAGTATGACCAGGGATGCGGGAATCATTATGTCTGCTCAGAAGGTCGAGCATTATGAAATAGCCGCTTATGGTGGATTGGCTCAACTGGCTACTACCATGGGTAAAACAGAAATAGCAGAAATTTTAACTTCTACCCTGGAAGAAGAAAAACAAACTGACGCAGGTCTTACAGAAATTGCAGAAGGCAGCATCAACTGGGAAGCTGAACAGGAAGATAATACTGAAGACGATGATGCCTGATTAGAAAGTGGTTTTAGTTAGCGACAAGCCGGGTTGTTCATAGCCCGGCTTTTTGTTGGAGGTTAAAGGAAGTTCTATTTATCCAGGAGATGCCAAAAAAGCTGATACCAGCAAAAACAGGGGAGCCTTTAAGATTGATCTTTAAGGAAGAAGGAGGGATGCCGGCAGCAGGGTTCAAATTTTGTTCAACCGGCTCAGCAAAAATAGCCAGGTAAGCAGAAACGCAAGTTCTATGAAACCATCCAGTTGATAGATCCATCTAATGGTTCCATTGGCCGTATAATAAAAGTCGATTATGGCTAAACCAGCCGAAGTTGATGTGCCCAACAGCAACACTATCCAGAAATCCTTTTTTAAAAGCGGGCCAAGCAGGATACCGGTACCGATCGGAACCAGCAATGCGGCCACCGTTTTCACCAGCCAAATATCGGTTTTCGGACCCGTTACCGCCATGAAACTTTTGATATCGATGAGTGCCCACAATGCTGTCAGAACGGTATAGCCACCCTGCATGAAACATAATGCCGTATAAACCCGCTTTTCCATGAAATTTTTTTTTAATCTTTTGCTGTAAAAAACGTTTGATAAATATGGAATTTATCAATAAATATCTATTTTAACGTTGTGTCCATGGCTGGCTGATGACACATTTTGGCAAAAGGATTAGTGTAGTTTGACTTAAATGTTGAATTTAACTATTATGACTTCCGATTTAGCGATAGCCCCGACTTTGATCAATGTTGAGACAGCCATATTAGCTAAATGCCTGCTGCAGGATGCATGGATTACCTGTTTAAACCGGTTGGCCCAGCGTTTTCAGACCGGCTGTATGCCGCTGGAAGAAAAAATAATGCTTGAGAACATGTATACTTCTTTTTTTTACAACGCTTTCTACGCCCCGGTTAAATCATATCCTGATATTCGAAGTCTGCTTGTAAGCACCAAAAAGATGTTGGATATGCTTAAAGCCATTGATGAAGATGCCTGGTTAAATATTATTACTACAGGTAAGGCGGACCGGCAATAGACGGAGGTATTTGCCTTCCATTTTTTAAAAATTTTGTTTCTGCAAGCCCCTCCTTATGGTACAACAATTTTTACCTGGATCAATTGACAGATCAGTTGAAAAAGCAAATAATAAAGATTCACTGAATAAATTTTATCAGACACTTATTTTACTTGTATGCTGACTGAAACACTGGCCTCAATTTTCCAAAGAGACCTGTCAAAACTTTATGCAGAAATCGAACAATATAACGACGAGAAAAAACTTTGGGCCACAGAAAAAGCAATTGCCAATTCGGGTGGTAATCTCTGTCTTCATTTAGTAGGTAATCTTAAGACCTATATTGGCGCCGAACTCGGAAATTTTGCTTACACAAGAAACCGTGACCTGGAATTTTCGCAAAAGGGAGTACCCAAAGCTGAACTATTGGCGATGATCACTGAAACAAGAAATATTGTTGATCTAACCTTACGCCAGCTGTCTGCTGACAAATTGCAGGAGGAATATCCATTATTGGTGTTTGCTGAAAAAACATCAACCGAATATTTACTTGTTCATCTTGCCGCGCATTTGAGCTATCATCTCGGTCAGATTAATTACCACCGGCGATTACTGGATACAACGACCTCATGAGTTTACGACTGTCAAAATATTATTTCCAACGCAAGGAATTAATCGATGCGTCTTTGTCCGGGAATAAAGAGCGGATCAGCTACGATGCCAATGGCAATATTTTAAAATACCTGCGCCATGGCGCCGATGACCCTCCCCCACCCGGGGGAGCCGGAGGGGGCCCATTGGATATGGACAGCCTCGGTTATAAATATAACCGGGATGTAAATGGCAACCTGGTCAATAACAGGCTGAACCATGTACGAGATGCTGTCAGCATCAGCAACTATACGGTTGATATCGACAACCAGTCAGCCAACAACTACACCTATGACAGGATAGGGAATCTAAAAACCGATGTAGCCGAAAAGATCGGCAATGTCAACTGGACGGTTTCGCTCATGTTGGTCTTCCGAAAAAGAATACGCCGAACGCCGAGGTTGGTGTTTTTCACCAACCGCATTGCTGTAAGACTATTTGAGAAATAAATGCCTTTATCCATAGTTTCATTCCGCAATCTGGTCAGTCCCTGTGATGAGAAAGAAACCCCCAATTATCTACGCCTGTCTCATAAAATAAAGCCGAAGAATATTTATATTCCTCCGGAAACCCACAAATTCCGGCTCTTACAGGATTCCAATGAATATAGTCAAGCTTCTGCCGATAAACCGTATCTGTTCTTAATTCAATGCTTAAAGGATTTCGTTCCCATATCTGGTACTCTCTGTCAGCCGCATCCACCCTGAAACGTTCCAATACGGCCGGGTGATGCTGTCGCAAATCATGTTTGATTTTCTGCGCTGTGTACTTCAGGAAATCCCGTTGTACATGCTGCGGATGTATCAAAGGCTCCATCTGCCAGATAAGATGGATATGATTGGGCATAATAACAAAAGCATATAGCTTTATCCGCTTATCTTCTACCAAAAATTGAAAACTGCTTATTATAATATCTTTATACTTATCAGGTTCAAGCAGTTTCTTCCACTCCAGATTTGTGGCTGTAAAAAATTGTGGATATTCTGTGATAAAAGCCGGCATTCTGCATATGAAAATATAGAATTTGTTGTATTGATAGTTAGAAAACTTTAGATTGTGCGGTTGGTGAAAAACACCAACCTCGGCGTGTTTTTTTTGGCCAACACCTGCGTGGGCAAAAAATTCGACAAAAAATTTGATTTAAGTGGTAATCAAATGTATTTAAGCGATGATAAACTATTTTTTTCTGATGCCTCATTTTATGTCAACTCGTATTCAATTAGAGATAATAAGTTCAACCAACTGCTAAACGTGGAAAAATCATTAATCTGGGTTTTCATAAAGGAAGGGAAAACTATATTTATTCTTTAACAAGTCGAGGGCTAACGCACAAAAACACAAACAGACATCGGTTGCCAAATATTCATAACGGATACTCGGAAAAGAAAGGGGTGATTCTAAATCATTTGGTTATTCTGATAAATGAAAGTTTAGTGAAAAGGAAGGAAGACTCAAATCAAACTCGTCCTGCTGTAGACACTGCAGGCGAAAAAGCAGCGCCTCCAGTTGCTTTGAATAGCACGATGCGGAGTCTTCGTCCTTCCCCGCCAAAAGCAAAGGCGACATACAAGCCATCAGCGTTTCATGTGCGTTGGCTTGGCAAAAACCCGCGGAGCGTCGGTGTTTTGCCTTGATCTTTTTGTTACTCCATCTAAGGGAAAAAGAAAAGAAGAAAAATTATTTATAAACTCCATACTCCTAAAAATGTATATCACAGGTCTCCTGATCACGGTGCCGGCATATCACAACAAAATTTCCTCCGCCTTAGTGTTGTTAAAAAAAGAAATCCAGGGCTGTGCTGTGTACACCCGCATCATTAATTATAAATCATAGATACCCCTACTTATTCGGCAAATGTTTCTTCCGGTATTCACCCGGGCTGCAGCCGTGAATTTGCTTGAATTGACGTGATAAATTATTGGTGAGCGTTATACCTGCATCGAGAGCAATTTCAGAAATTCTCTTATCTGTTTTCAGCAAACGCTGCGAGAACCGTTGCATCTTTAATTTCAATATATACTGGTATATACTGGTTCCCGTTACTTCATAAAACCTCTTTTCAAGCGATCGCCGCGAGGTAGGAATTTGCGTCAAAACATTACTCACGTTGATGTTCTTCTCTATGTTTTTATGAATGTAATTCAAAGCGATGGCAATATGCGCATTGGTGGTAGCCGTGATGTCGGTAGATTGACGGGTGACAATATAAGTAGGCATCACCATCACATTCCTTGGTTTTTTTATTTTTCCACGAAGCATCATATCCATTAGCCTGGCTGCTTCATATCCGCCCTTCTCTGTGTCAAGGCTGATACTTGATATGGGAGGATCTGACAGGTTGCAGGTCATTTCATCATTGTCTACTCCCAGTACCGCTACATCTTCCGGTATTTTGATATTGGCATGTTTGCAGGCTTCAGTAATATGCTGCGCCCGGGCATCATCGCAAGCCATGATTGCAATCGGCTTGGGAAGCGATTTTAACCATTTACTCAACGCTGAAGGCCTGTAAAGCCAAAAATCCGTCACGTGTATTTCCTCATGTTCAAAATTGTATACTTCAAAACCACGTGCATTCAAATATTCTTCAAAACCTTCCAAACGTTCCCTCGACCAGACAATATCCCGAAAGCCATAAAAGGCAAAATGTTTGAATCCTTTTTTTACAAAATATTCCGCACCCATTTGACCTGTTTCATAATACCCGCCGGTAATATTAGGATATTCGTCAAACCGCTCTTTAAAATCTTCCAATATTAACCGGATACCTGAGTCTGCAATTTTTTTTACATCGCGGGTATTATCCAATTGCGCTATGATTCCCTGTGCGCCCCATTCCTTTGCAAACTTCAATATTCCTTTAATGCCAATTTTTTCCCGGTAATAAATGGGCATCCTGCAAAATAAAGCAGGTTCATTTTCTTTATAATAATTCACGATGCCTGATAGAAGGCTCTGACCATATTGTTCAGAGATATCGAACAACAAAATAATCTTGTGCATTACAGTAGCAGGTGCTTTCATTCAAACTTAGTACAATTTGAAGAATTTAGTTTTATTACACTTATTCATGGGGCGTCCCCAATTTTCGCTTTTTTAAAACCCACCTACGACGCTTCGGCCGGAGCCAGACATTTATCGCCAGGCCCAATTGAATTTCCTTTATGCGAAATCACTTCTACCCCGACGGAGGGGATGCAGCGTTCATTAATTGTAGCAGCGAAAAACCCAATACTGCCAAAATTTAGGACTATACCCTCACTCATTGCCTGGAATAGGCCATAGCAGCGGCGCCTAAAATGGCAATGTTTTTTACTGAAGAAGGAAGTATGCGTACTTGTTTAAGCAGGCCAGGATAAATAAAATCACTCATGCTTTGATACATGGAAGTCTCAAAAAAAGAAAAGGCATTAGACAAACTGCCGCCAATAAATATAGCTTCGGGTGCATAGGTATATAATATCACCTTCATTACCTGTCCCAAATGATGACCATAAGATGACCACATTTGTAAGGCTGACTCATCTTTGTTTACAGCAGCCTGGTAAGCGGCGTGGGCAGTAGTGGAAAAGGTTTCAAAAAAAGCGCCGCTGGCATAAAACTCCAGGTTTTTATCCAGGTATGGGATATAGCCTATTTCACCCGATCCGCATTGTACACCTTCATACAATTTATGATCGATGACAATGGCCGCACCAAGACCTGTACCGATAGCAATCGTCACAAAAGAAGAAAAAGAAGAAGCCTGTCCAAATAACTGCTCGCCGAGAGCCAGGCAATTCACATCATTGTTTACATAGGTCGGGATGCTAAACTTATCTTCCAGTATTTTTTTCAGATCAACTTTTTTCCAGGAAGGAATATTGACGACATCATAGACAATTCCTTTTTTCGTGTCCACTATCGACGGAACGCCGATACCGATTCCCTCTATATTATAGTTGGTGAAAGAAGAAATACTGGAGAACAATTGTTGAAGAGTGCTCTCTAATGAATTTTTTTCGGAAAGTTCCGACTGATGAATTTGAAGGATCGTGCCATTGTCAACCAAACCAGCCCTGACATTCGTGCCTCCCAAATCAATTCCAATGATCATGATTTGCTATGAATTGAATAAAATAAAGGGAAATTTTTATAGGTTCTTTCAACAAATATATCCTTGCCTTTACAAAACAATTGGTTCAATTGCGCAGTAATCTCTTCAAAATGCGCAGCGTATTATTTTTTTGCTATCAAATGATGGCCTTGCGCAAATAGATGGTTAATATACGCATTTGCGCATTGTTCCCCAATCAGTGGAATTTATCTTTAGGAAAGAAAAACGATAACTGTCTTATTGAATGAATGCTTCAAATGTTCCGATTACGGGAAGCACTATAAAATGTATTGCCATACTATGCATTTCACCAAATTAACTGACAAATACCCAAAAAATATGATAATAACGCATATGCGAAGACCTGTATTGGTTTTTGCTTTGACTATGTTAAGTTGTGCGATAGCCATCGCACAATCCACTGTTAAAGGTAAACTAACTGACCAGGGCTCCGGCCAGCCAATTCCCAATGTCAACATAACTGTAAAGGGAACCACCAGGGGGGCAGTCTCTAATGATGCTGGTGTGTATTCAATCACGTTAGCTGCCGGTGATTCCGTATTAGTATTTTCAAGTTCCGGTTATTCAACGGCAGAAGTGGCTATTAATGGAAGATCGGTTATTGATTTACCACTCGAAACAAGCGTAACCGGCCTTGGTGAAGTAGTAGTTGTAGGTTATGGTACGCAAACCAGGCGGGATGTTACGGGTGCTGTCGCTTCCATTAAAGGAAAAGAATTTGAAAATCTACCCGTATCCGGCGCTGTACAGGCATTACAGGGCCGCACTGCCGGTGTAAATGTGGTGAGAAACGGAGGAAGCCCTGGTAATACAGGATCTATACGTATCCGTGGTACCGGCACTATCAACAATGCAGAGCCACTTATTATTATTGATGGTGTGCCTGCTGGCAATCTGAATTCAGTTAATCCTAATGACATCGCTTCTATCGAAGTATTGAAAGATGCTTCCGCATCTGCGATCTATGGTACACGTGCTGCTAACGGAGTTTTAATTGTAACAACCAAACGCGGCAACTTTGAACAACCTACCAGCGTAGGTGTGAACGCTTATACCGGTTTTTCGAAAGTAGGAAACACGATTGATATGCTGGATGCAGCATCTTTGGTAGAACTAAAAAGAGAACGTTATACCAATGATGGTTTAACGGTCAATTCTGTATGGGATGATCCTTCTAACAAAGTTCAACGCACCAACTGGCAGGATGAATTGTTTCAAACCGGAAAAGTAAATAATATAGATGTTAACCTTACCGGTGGTTCTGCGAAATCATCATTTATGTTATCAGCCGGCTACTATGATGAGAAAGGTATTATTACCAACTCTTATTTTAAAAGATATAGTTTCCGTCTTAACTCCGATCACAAGGTTGGCAAAAAACTAAAGATCGGGCAAAGTCTTCAATTGACCCGCTCCAATGATAATAGCCTTAACACAACATCTGCACAAGACGGTTTGATCTGGAGTGCTATTCGTTTCATGCCGTTTATACCGGTAATAAATGATGATGGCACCTGGGGCACATCAAAGGCTTCCAATGAATATGGTGATATCAATAACCCGGTTTTTACCGCCAATAGTGTGGATGCATCCAATATCAATACCCGCCTGCTTGGAAATTTGAATGCGGAATACCAGATAGTAAAAGGCCTGAAGTTGAAAGTGAATTTGGGTCTCGATGGAAATCATTATACCGGCCGCAACTTCAATATTATTGTTACTGATCAAACACGTACTACCAATAATAACTCGCTTAATAAGAGTTTTAGTGAGTCCTATTCTTTGCTGGGTGAATACTTTCTTTCTTATAATACAGTATTTGCCAATAAACATAAACTGGATGTAGTAGGCGGGTACACTGCGCAAACTTTTGATGGCGATGTATTTTCCGCGAGCAAGCGGGACTTTCTCAATGAAGATCCTAATCAACGTTATTTGGATGCAGGACAATCACTCGGCGGTATCTCCGGCAATCGTTACTATGATGCATTACAATCTGTTTTCGGACGAGTAAACTATGATTATAAAAATCGTTATTTATTTACAGGAACATTTCGTGCGGACGGCTCTTCCAAATTTGCCGAAGGAAATAAATGGGGATACTTTCCCGCCTTCTCTGCCGGCTGGAGAATATCACAGGAAGAATTTTTCAATGTAAGTTTTATCAATGAGTTAAAATTAACCGCTGGCTGGGGCCAATTAGGTAACCAGAATGTTGGCGGATTGCAATACCTGGCAACAATTGGTAATGGTGGAAGATACTCCTTTAATAACAATACGGTTTCTTCAGCAACACAAACCCGCTTACCCAATCTCAATATATCCTGGGAAACGGCAGAGATGACCAATATTGGTCTTACCGCCGGGTTGTTTAACAACCGCTTCCAGGTGTCGCTGAACTATTTCGATAAGACCACCCGCGATATGTTGCTTTCACCGCCTACTATCGGAACCGTTGGTACTTTATCTATTCCGGATCAAAACTTAGGTGTGCTTAAAAATAGCGGGGTAGAGGTTGACCTTTCTTATCGCAATAAGCTGGGAGAACTTAGTTATAGCATAAGTGGTAATGCATCTTTCATCAGGAATAAAGTGACAAAATTATATGATGGGAATTTCATTGGCTCGCAAACGTATGGTCGACCCAATGAAGAAATTTCCAGGACCTACGAAGGAGAACCCATTGGTATTTTCTGGGGATGGAAAACAGACGGCTTGTACCAGACAGCAGATGAAATCAATAAAGATGCAAATATTGCCAACGATCCAAGAAGGACGGGTGGATTGATTGAACCCGGTGATGTCAGGTTTATTGATACAAACGGCGATGGGTTGATTGATGACAGGGACAGGGTTAAACTAGGCAGTCCTCATCCTTCTGTAGTGTATGGCTTGAATGCGGACATAGGATATAAAGGATTTGATTTGGGATTGTTTTTCCTGGGCAATGCAGGCTTGGAAATTTATAATGCGGACAGAATGCAGGGGATAGATCCTACCTATTCATTCAATATGTATGCAGAGACAATTAATCGTTGGACAGGTCCCAATACCAGTAACACAATTCCAAGAATGACAACACGCCGGAATAACAGGAACTACCGCACTTCCGACATGTTTATTGAAAAAGGCGACTTCTTCCGTTTAAAAAATCTCGTACTCGGTTATACGTTGAATGAAAAGATCACTGACAAATTGGGCATTGGCCGTACAAGATTTTATATCACGGGACAAAATGTATTTATCATCACAAAATATAATGGATTGGATCCTGAACTGGGTTACACCGATGGTAATAAACAAATCAATGTAGACTTTGCACAATACCCGCAATCACGTTCATGGGCTTTTGGTGTCAACGTTACTTTTTAAC
This sequence comes from Terrimonas pollutisoli, assembly GCF_029360765.1. GTDB lineage: Bacteria > Bacteroidota > Bacteroidia > Chitinophagales > Chitinophagaceae > Terrimonas_B > Terrimonas_B pollutisoli. The sequence goes on from NZ_JARKNA010000004.1 coordinate 241,440, forward strand.
TGATTAACGAACTAACTAACATGAAACATATAATAATAAAAAGCGGAATGGTCTTATTGACAGCTCTTTCAATAAGCAGCTGTAAAAAAAATCTCCTGGACTCAACACCTTATGGTCAGTCCACATCAGCAGATTTCTGGCGCAATGCAGATGATGCTATTTCAGCTTCCAATGCACTTTATTCATTTTTGGGTGATGAATATATGTTTGCCCATACCGAGTTTACCTGGGATATATGTTCAGATGACATGTGGAGAGCCGGTGACCATCCCGAGGACCAGGCCATTGAAGAATTTACCTATGAACCCAGCAATCCGCAGCTCAATGAAAGTTGGTCCCGGAAATACGAAGTGATCTCCCGGGCCAATGCGGTGCTTATTAATGTTCCGGATATCGATATGGACCAAACGTTGAAAGATAGGATACTCGGGGAAGCTCATTTTATCAGGGGATTTATTTATTGGCACTTTTACCGGATCTACGGCCAGGTTCCTATCATCAAAGAAGAAAATGTGCTTAGCAATACTTACAACGTGCCGAAAGGAACAGCGGATGAAATGAAAGCAATTATTGAATCTGATTTGACAAAGGCGGCAGATCTTTTACCAGTGCAACATGATGCGGCTAATTTGGGCAGAGCAACAAAAGGTTCGGCATGGGGATATCTTACCAAGTTTTATGTGTACCAGCAAAACTGGGCCAAGGCGATTGAAACCGGTAACAAAGTCATCACCGGACCGTATGCACTTGCTCCGAGCTTTGGCGACAACTTCAAACCAGATACGAAGAACAATCCCGAAATGTTATTTGCTATCCAGTGTACGGACGGCTGGACAGAAAACGTTCAGCAAATTTATGCGGCTCCGAGGCCATGGGGCGGATGGGGATTTACAGAACCCATCAAAGACCTGGCAGATGAGTTCGAGACCGGTGATGAAAGATTGACTTACTCTATTGGAAAAGTAGGAGATATTATAGATCCGGGTGCGTCAAATGGCGGACCGCAACCCGTTCCCGTTGGTCTTACTAACACAGGATATTTTTTCAGGAAAAACGTAAGCTGGAGACCTGATGGTGGTTTAGATAATAATATGAATATACCCATGCTCAGATCGGCGGATGTATACTTACTCGTTGCCGAGGCTAAGATCAGGTCGGGAGCAAACGGTGATAATGAAATAAATAAATTACGAAGCCGAAACGGTTTAAGCAATGTCACCAATGCTACGATGACGCAATTGATTCACGAGAGAAGAGTTGAATTGGCCGGAGAGAATGAAAGACACCAGGATTTGATGCGTTGGGACAGAGCCAGTTTAATAGATCTCAAAACGCATTATGCAAAAAATCGCGGGCAGTTTAAACCCGGAAGAAATTTTCAACGGCCGAAAAATTATCTCTTTCCTATACCTCAACGGCAAATTGATTTGAGTAATGGCGTGCTGATACAAAATCCCGATTTTCAATAACAATTATTAATTACGGGTCCCTGTTCATGTGTTAACTTAGACACAAGGACAGGGATTTTTTTTAAGAAGCAATTATCATTTATTTAATGAGTTCAGGAATAACTGTAAAATTTTTTATAGGGATGTTATGTATCCTATGCACATCCTGCAATCCATCGCCTGATGTACAAATCATCGGCAACTGGCGTATGGATTCTATTTATGATAATTATAACGGGTTTAGTTTTACCAATACAAATCCATATCCGAAGGAAGTGTATGAATACCGAAAAAACAATACGGTGTTGCGAAAGGGTATGGGGGAGCAGTTGGAATACCGGTATAACTTAACGGATTCAATGTTGACCTTGACTGATACATCGGGTAATCAACGTTCCGAGTTTATTATCCTTCATCTCGACAAAAACAGGATGGCACTTAAAAAAAACAGAAAGTTTTTATTTCCCGGAAAGAACCAGGTAAGATATGAGGTTCGTTACTTTACCAGGATCGATTCTGTTGAATTAAAATGACATTAATTTGCGGAGAACAAAGGACACAACGCAGGACACAAAGAACCTGCCTGCCGGCAGGCAGGCACAACGTTTGAACACAAGTACTGGTTTCTTTGTGCCCTTTGTGTTTTCTTAGTGTCCTTCGTGCTACTAAACACTTTTCAGACAACCTCCGGGTGCAAACATTTATAATATCAACCCACCATCAGTTCCTAACGGGCAATGAAAGGCATTTATCATTGAAAAACATCCCAAACTCACGTTAAAACGATAATTTTCTTTTCACGCCTTTGTAATTGTATAGCTCCACCGATTTCACATTGCCTGGTAGTCGCAGATATCTTGCAGTGCCGGATAAATAGCCGGAACCGTAATAAAATTCCTGTTTGATTGTTTTTCCATTGTCAAGCTGGATAATCGCTACCGCATCATCAGCGCTTGCTTTCAGTATTCGAAGACCTTTGTTAGGAGAACGACATTCTACTGCAACCAGGGAATCATTATTCAATGCCGCCAGGATGATAGATGTATTATTTGTCCGCAAAATTTCCGCAAGGCCTTTGCCATCGCCTTCAACACGAAAGCCATTCTCTTTGACTTTAAATTCTCCCTGGCCATTCCCTTGCAGGAAAAGCCCTTTGAATGCGTCATACTGTCCGTTGATTACTTCAGTTCCATAGAAGTTTCCGGTAAGCAATATATCCTCAAACCCATCTGCATCGTAATCATTGACAAGGATGCCAAATACCGGCGCAAATTGCGCTTCGACACAAAGTGGTGAAATAGCCCAGGGTTGGTTGCCATTATTCAGCAATATCACAGATTGAAAAGTATTTGCGGTCACCATCTTCGCTTGTTGTAAAGTCTGCGGTGAAAATAAATCAGTGATGCCCGCTTTGGCATAATCATCATACAGGGGGAATTTCTTTCTCAGGCCGGGTAACTGCATCATCATGTCATCCCGCGGATGGATAGGGTAACTGTTCCCTTTTTCTTTATAAGTGATAACCGGATTGCGATTCCCTACGTTTCCAAAATCATTGGTGTAAATGGTCAGGGGATTTGTTGCCGAAGTGGTATAGCGGCTATTGCTACCTAAATTGCCGAGGATAAAATCCATTCTTCCATCACGATTGAAATCGCCGGCATGGATGCTATTCCACCAACCCACTGTATTCTCCAGTCCAAATTGTCGTGTCACATTCCTGAACTGTTGCTGTTCATTTGTGAATACGGTAACAGGCATCCATTCACCCGCTACAATTAAATCCGGCCGGTGATCATTATTTACATCTGACCAAATCGCAGCATTTACCATCCCGATATTTTTTAAGCCGGGAGCCTTTTCATCGGTTACATCAATAAACCTTCCAGCCCTGTTTTCCAATAAAAAACTATTTCCTCCTTCGGGATAATGTTGTGGATTTATTTTGCCAGCTACAAATAGATCAAGATCACCATCCCGGTCAAAATCGCTTGCTGTAACACAGGATCCACTTGAGTTTTCAGCAGGTAAAGCATCCGTGTTAAGTTTAAAGCGACCGTGCCCATCATTGCTGTACAAACGATCCTGGTAATACTTAGAGCCAGCCGCGAATTCATTACCACCACTCACCACATACAGATCAAGGTCTTTATCGTTATCCGCATCAAATAACAATGCGCCCATGTCTTCTTCGGATTTTTTTCTATTCTCCAATGGGATTGAAATAAAATTGCCACTTTTTTGTTGAAAGAAGAGTTCTCCGGATTGATGATAAGCGCCGCCCACAAAAAAATCATCCATGCCATCTCCGTTCATATCGCCAACCGCAATACCTGGTCCACTTTGCGAAAATTTGTGCGGCAGCAAAGGTTGTATGTTGAAATCGGTATAAGGCGTTTCTTTATGCCGGAAATGAATGTTGTATTGCTTGTTCACCCGTTGAAAAATTATTTCATCCTGCTTACCTGATTCTTTGTTGGAAAAATTGCCGGTAGAATAAACGATTTGAATTTGCTGATCAGCCTTGATATTATATAACCGGGTTATTTTTCCGTCCGGCCATGTAATGATAACGGAGTCTGCTTTTGATTCCTTGTTAATTCCAAAATGAATAGGACCAGCAACAGATGACTGGTATCCATGCACCGGGTTATACTCCTGGTACAATGCCAGTTCATTGGCATACAAATTAATTTTTGTTCCAAATGCATCGATATTTCCGGGAGGGCCTTTCAATGCAATGCTTATAGAATGATGTTGTTTTAAACTATCGGCATTGTTTCGGTATATGTCAGCCGGAGTGCCGGTATTTACAAGGATCAGATCCTGGTCGCCGTCATTGTCGAGGTCTGCATAAGCAGCGCCGCTTGAATAAGCACTTTTAGAGATGCCCCATTCAGCAGATACGTCTTTATAAATAAGATTTTTTTGATTTTGAAAAACAAAACTGTGGAGCAATGCACCATCAAGTTTTTGTAGCGCTGCAAATAAATCTGTATTTCCACTTTGCGCTCTATAGGTAATAAAGTCACGATTGGTAATATCCCGCGGATAACCGTTCGTAACCACCAGGTCTTTCCAGCCATCATTGTCAAGATCGGCAAGCAAAGCACTCCAACTCCAGTCAGTAGCGGCTATTCCCGATAGTTGGCCAATCTCACTGAAGCCAGGAATGCCGTTTTCATTAATGCCACGATTCAGTTGCAGTGTATTTCGCATGAATTGCGGGTCATACCCGTATTGCAATTCTGAGCGATAGCGGTCATGGTTCGTTGAACCCAGCATCATTTTTTTTCGATAGTTATCAGGAGGCAGCATATCAACCTCGATAAGATCAGGTTTTCCGTCATTGTTTATATCACCAATATCGTTCCCCATGGCGGAATAACTGGTGTGTTTAAAAACAACGCCAGCCACATCGCTGAATGTTCCATTTTTATTATTGATGTATAACAGGTCGTTGGAAATGTAATCGTTTGAAACAAAAATATCGGGCCATCCGTCCTCGTTGATGTCGGCGACAGAAACGCCTAACCCATAGCCTTCCTTGGTTATACCGGCTTCTCTTGAAACATTTGTAAAAGTGTTATTACCATTATTGTGATACAAGCGGTCGGTATTGGCCATTTCCCCATTGTTGCGTTTGGGCCGGATGATATTGGGGCCCGTTTCATCTGTAATATTCGTGAGCAGGTACATATCAAGGTCCTGGTCCCTGTCATAATCGAAAAAAACAGCCTGCACACTGTGCCCGGTATCCGCTAATCCATATTCAACAGCTTTATCAGTGAAAGTGCTATTACCGTTATTAATGTACAGTGAATTGGCTCTTTTCTCCGGACCGTGCGGACCTGCAAAACATAGATAAATATCCGGCAGGCTATCCTGGTTAATGTCTACAATGGAAACACCTGATGCCCATTTACCGGTGGTGTTGATTCCTGATGAATCAGTGATATCATCGAAGACAAAATTGCCCCGGTTAAGGTATAATTTGCTTTGGCCCATGTTGGAGCTAAAAAAAATATCCTGCAAACCATCTTTGTTGAAATCGCCAATACCTACACCGGCGCCGTTATAAAAATATTCGAATGATAAAATGTTCAGATTTTCATCTTCCCTGATTTCATTGGTGAATTCAACACCGGTCTTTTCAGATGGCAGCAGTTCAAGCAATACAAGATGGTTACTATTTTTCTTGCATGCCGGGATAAAGAACAACGCAATTACAAAAAGAAAAAGCGGAATGAGTTTGTACATTTAATACCTGTAATTAAGAGATTAAAAGTAGCGTCTTTTCAAAAATATTTAGCGGGTCAATTTATTTTCTATTACGTATTTTGAGGTAGTAATTGCGCAATTGCGCAGCAACGATATTGCCGCCGGGGATATCTTAGCACGGATAGCTTTTTAACCAATCACCTTTATCTTTTATAATTTATTTGCCATGGATTCACGAAGAAAATTTTTACGGGACAGTGTGATGATCGCTGCCTCCACAGCTGTTCCTGTTTCTGCGCTGAAAGCAAATGAGAAAAAAAAGGACAATGTTGGGATGAACGCTGATGCCGGCGGCTGTGAATTCAAAAATACATATGTAAAGAATGTATTTGTAACCGAGAATGAATTTCGCAACGCCAAACCAACTATTATAGATGCTCCGGCGTTTCAACAAGCAAAGGAATTGTTGCCTGCACCGGTGTGGAAGGGGAATGATCTTGCTATTGAGATGTATTGGAAGGCCTGGGAAATCGCATTTAGAAATATCAAAAACCCTGCTCCTGAATCAGGTTTTATCTGTTCCTATATTGATACAGCTTACAACGGAAATATATTCATGTGGGATTCTGCTTTTATCACCATGTTTGCCCGTTACGGATCGAAAGCATATCCTTTTCAGCAAACATTGAACAATTTCTATTGCAAGCAACATCCCGATGGTTTTATTTGTCGGGAAATCTGGGGTCAAACCGGGGGTGATTGTTTTCACCGTTTCGATCCTACGAGCACAGGCCCCAACCTTATTCCCTGGAGTGAACTGGAGTATTATCACCAGTTCGGGGATTTGAACAGGATTCATAAAATTTTTCCTGTACTCTGCGGATATTATCAATGGCTGAAACTATACCGCACCTGGCAGGATGGGTCCTACTGGTCGAGCGGATGGGGAACCGGGATGGATAATCAGCCACGGGTGCCGAAACAGTACAACCCGATTTATTCGAATGGACACATGACCTGGCTTGATACCTGTTTACAACAATTGTTTATCGGTAAGATCCTGGTAGATTTTGGTTTTTATACAGAAAGATGGCAGGAGATTGAAGACATCGAAGAAGAAACAAAATTTCTTAGAAAATATATCCGGGAAAAATTGTGGGATCCAAAGACATCCTTTTTTTATGATCGTTATGCAGATGGCTCCAAAGGAACTTTGAAAAGTATAGGGGCGTATTGGGCGCTATGGACAGATATACTTATGCCAGAAGAACTCCAACGTTTTGTCGCACATTTAAAAGATCCAAAAACTTTTGCAAGAAAACATCCCATTCCATCCATGCCTGCCGATCATGAGAAATACCAGGCAGACGGACGTTATTGGCAGGGAGGTGTGTGGGCTCCTGCAAATTATATGGTCATAACAGGATTGAAGAAGAAAAACTTCGGCGCAATGGCCTTCGATCTGGCTATCAAACATCATCAGCAAGTAGGGGAAGTGTATAAGAAGGAGAAGACTTTTTTTGAATATTATGCTCCCGAATCTGCTGCTCCTGGTTTTTTGGCCCGCCCGGATTTCATCGGCTGGACCGGGCTTGTTCCTATTTCCATTTTAATTGAATCTATTTTTGGAGTAACAGCCAATATTCAACAACAGTTGATAAAATGGGATATCAATTTGACAGAAGAACATGGCATCGATAAATACCCGGTGGGTAAGGATGGTCTTATTTCATTTCGTTGTGCAAATCGTAGCAATGCAAAACAAAAGCCACAACTGCTGATTGAATCCAATATTGCGATAAAGCTGGCCGTATCCTGGGCAGGAGGGACTGACAACATAGACATCAAGCCCGGTACCAATAAATATTAATAGTATCGGATCAATGTCGTTTACTTAAGGAAACCAGAATTGAACATTGATCCCGATGGCTATCGGGAGAATATTTGAACATTTATTCCTGCTGAAGAAATGTTCAATGCTCAACGCTCAATTTTCAATAAAAAGACCTTAAGTAAAACGATATTGAATATCGAATAACAATTGCTGTCGAATCATTTTTCAGTAAGATTAGGACAGGGGTACTTGCAAAAAAGTTCGCGGTTGTAAAGGTTTCTTACAGTGAAAATACTTAGTGTTTAGTCAATTATATTCTACAAATCGGGCGGTCAGTTAATGACGGCCGAATCATAGAACACTCTATTTTTTCCGGCTCAGTTTGTTACTTACTTTGTATCGTCATAGCAAGGATAACCTGCCCTGTGAAAAATTCAGACCATGTCCTAAAATCCCTATCCGTTGTAAACCATGTTAACTGACACTATCCCGGAAATCCCGCCGGTTGTCAATCAGCCGGCGGACCTCCACGAGTTTACCTCAGGCTTGCTCAACACCATTACCACTAAAGCAGTGTTGAACAAAATTAGTTTTATCAATGATGTCCCAGCCCGTTTGCCGCTGGCTACAGACCAGGGTATGTTAACAATGATGTTGGAGGCGTTGTTGTCAGTAGTTGTTTTTCATGCCAGGGACAATTGTATCCGGTTAACGGCAAAAGCATATGGTCATGTTGTGATGATGTATGTGACCGATCATTTGTCCGATACGCCAGCTGTTGAAACAGAGGTCTGCAAGTTGCTACCGGTTGCTGAAAAAATGATGTGTTCGGTAAGTGTGACGAGTATGAGAAAGGATTTAACGACGGTGGCGTTTGGGTTTGTGAATTTACCGTTGATGGATTGACATATTGCAAATGAAATCAATTAATACCCTATGCAATTCTTTTTATTACAAATAATCTACGGCTCCATTCTGCATTGTTCGATTTTTTTGTCCAATATCCGTTTGAGAATACTCATATCAAAGAACAGGTGATCCCTGGTTGGTAGTTTTTACAAAGGCCGGTTTTTACCGGCTTTTGTTTTTTATACAATTTAGTCGACAGGTTAAGTGGGATATAAACCGACGCCTACCCGGATTTTTATAAAATTTTTGAGGTCCGGTTGAATTTTAAATAGAAAGAAGCAAGTAAGGTCTGAAGCTAGTTTTGTCGTTCTTTCGTGTGCATCAAAAAAGAATCGAGCTTTGTTTTCAGCAAGCTGATATAACGGCGTATTCTCTTTACCTCTTCAAATACAATTCCTTTCTTAATAGCTTCTTTCGCTTTTACCTCTTGCTCGGTTATTTCCTGGCGTAACTGATTCAAAATTTCTTCATTAGTATCCATATCAATAGATTTTCATATAAAACATCGGAACAATCAAAGAAAGAACTCTGTGATCCCGTCCCTGTAGTAAGGTTTATTAAAAGTCACAAAAAAAATTACACAAAAAGCGGAAGATTGATGAATGGTTTAACCGGGCAAATCCTGATTTGGTGCCGGTTATTCAAATCGTCTTCTTAATTAAGTATAAACAATTAATAGAAAAACAAATACCGAAGGCATTCACGTATATGCCCGGCAATTACCGGATGTAATCGGGTTATAAGATGGGGACATGATCCGGAAATATCTGATCCTGTTTTATTTGCACTGCTGGTTTTTTTTCTGAAAAGCGAATGGGCATCTTTTTTGTCGCTTTGGTTAATAAACAGTAGCATGTATCATCAAAAACTTGACACCGCCCGTCATCCCTGACACATGAAGCATTTAACCAGTTCAGGTTTGTTCCGATGCTGGAAGGAACCACAGGATAGCAAATCATAGCTTTCAATAATCGGTTAATGTATGGATTATGGACGTGGACAATAAAGTAAAAAGCTTTTCGCTTAAAAGCTCTGCTGATTCGGATCAGTCATTGTATCCGCTGTAGGAAGAACCGGATTGTTATAAAATGCCCGAAACATATCCGTTCGGGTATTAATGAAGAAGGACATGCAAAGAACCAGTTATTATATCATCAACGGGATTACGGTTTATCGAATTGTGGCGTCGATATTGCTTCTTTATTTCATTATCTCGGATAAACCCAATTTTTTTAAATGGTTTCTGGCAGTCAGTTTTTTTACCGACGCAATTGATGGTTTCCTGGCCCGTCGTTATCATGTTGTCAGTGCAATGGGAGCAAAGATTGATTCGATCGGGGATGATCTTACTGTTTTAATGGGTGTCATCGGACTTTTTGTATTTAAATGGGATTTTATCAGTAGTCAATATGTTTGGCTGATTGCCATTTTTATGTTATTTCTTATCCAGGTTATTTCAGCATTCATCCGCTATGGCGCTTTAACAAGTTTTCATACCTACCTGGCCAAATTTGCTGCTGTCGTACAGGGTACATTTTTAATTCTCGCATTTTTTTTAAAAGAGCCATTGCATACGCTTTATTATCTTGCCATTGCAGTTACAGCCCTGGACTTGCTGGAAGAAATTGCCATTACCTGGTTTCTTCCTGAAAACAAAGAAAATGTGAAGGGTTTATATTGGTTGGTAAAACAGAGGAGGGCTCTGGTGTTTCTTCCCTTTATCGCGGTTTCAATTGTTTGAAAAAAATCAGCATTGATAAATGTGGTCTGTAATAGTTTAAAATTAATATGGCTGTGACAATCCGTGCCATTCAGAGAGGATTACTCAGGGACAGCCCCGAAAGATAAGCAGCGTTCATATTTTTTTGTTGAATAAACACTTTGATTTTGGTTCCAATATTCCATAACAGAGCTTTTATTGCATCAACAGCGTCACGACTATTTAATTTTAACGATCGTAGGTTGCCGATACCCAAACCCGATAAAAAATGAGCCTGTGATGTAAAGCCGAGTGGCAGCAAGTTAAATTTGGCACCCCATAATTTCAGCGCAGAGAAATTAATGTGGGCAGTAATATCCTGCTTACCTATATTTTGATATGGGCAATAGTTTCGCTTGTGTTCATGATAGCAAATCATATTACCGGATTTTCTGTATGGTTGATATAATTCATCAGATGTATAGCCATAGTCAATTGTCAATACGAATCCCTTGCGCATTTTTGCCGAGATTGTTTTCATCCAATGAATAGCTTGCAGGTTAATTTCGGTTCGCAGGCCAAATGGCAACTGTACATTGAGTTTCTTGAAGTAATCGGCCAGGATCTTGCTTGCCGGGTGTAATACTTCTGTGAAGCAGCTATCCTTATAGCTAACCATGATTTCCATAAGTTGATTTTCCATCAGCACCTGGTGTACGGAAAAATTATCGACTAACTCGTTAGATAAAAAACAGCCCTCAAACTGGTCTATTTCCTCAAGCGATTCGTGCCAACTCATTTTTTCATGAAATTCAGCCAATACTGTCCTCGCATGCATAAGATTCTTTTCTACAAATACATATCGAAGATTTTTATACAATGATTTATTTTCTTTTAATGCGTGAAGGATATCACTGCAGAGTTTGCCCGATCCGCCACCCATTTCTACAATGGTAAAAGGTTGTTTGCCCAGGGCAATCCACATCTCTGCTATTTGTCGTGCAATCATTTGGCCAAACACTTCACTTATACAAGGACTTGTGTAATAGTCGCCAGGTGTGCCAATCCTGGGAGTGGGAGAGGTATAGTAACCCATCCCCGGATAATAGAGACACATTTCCATAAATTTTCTGAAGCCAATCGGGCCTTTTTTCCCGATTTCGTGGACAATTGTTTCCTCCAGGGACATGATCGTAATTTATTCGTATTGTCCAATTTTAATGCCTGAGCGGCAAAATACTGGAGTGCTGTGCTTTAATGACGTTTTAATTGTTCATATTCAAAAAGGCCTTTAATATGGGTGTTGAAAAATTTTCCTTTCGAAAAAGCCTGGATCATTTGGGTATACAGTTCAGCAGGCACTTTTTTATAACGATAAATATTACCGGATGTAAAACGAATGTCCAGGTTCCTGGAAGCAGCATTGTATTTTATATCGGAAATGACGCTTGAGGGCATATCCATCAGCAATAAAATTTATACCATTTTTGCCAAGATTGGCTAAGCTTTTGCGGCTTATTTTTTCTAAGTCCTGGTAAATGATCACCTATCCTGTCATATCATTTCAGACTGATATTGACGATAAATCAATGGGGGTGGATGTTTTAACGCAAGTGCTGGACCGTGGTCAATTCAGGTTTTATGTCAAATTCGGGAACGGCCAGGAGGATATTTATGTGCATGATGCTATTCACAATAGCTGGTTCAGTGAACATAATGAGGATTGCGAGCAAGCCTGCTTCAAAGCTGTTAAGGACGACCTGGTAACGCTTGAATATTATCCTGTTTTTAAAAAATACCTGGTGCACCGGAAGAATATAAATGGTGAGCCTGTAAATATTTGGGTATTTGAATCGCAGCGGGAAAAAGATGTTATTATCTATACGGTATATTTCAAAGGGGACTATCAATTTGATTTAAAAAAGCATAGGGGAGCATGGCACGGCGAATCGGTTAAAAAAGGCAAGGCTGTCGTTGATCCGCACCTGGTAAAGGAAATCGGAAAACTTATTGACAATTCCATTTATGATACCGATTTGTGGAGAAGCCACGCCCATTTCATTCGTTGATAGATTAAAATTATTTTCTCTATATAGAGTGGATAACTTCGGGCAATGATAAAATTATTCCACGCTTATGAAAAAGGGGTGGACAATGGTCTACATGTCGTTGGTTTGTAAATGTTGCTGTTTGTTCTGGGTTGTACATTTTTTAAAATGCCTATAATACATAGTACGGAATGTTGTACGCAGATTTAATAATTAGCCATTCTCCATTCTAAGTCTATATTCTCCAAATCTGCATCTGGATAATTTATTTCTTTTTTGCTTAACTCCCTTTTAGTTGGGTCAAGAATAAGCCAAAGTGTTTCGTCAATTTCAGAAAGATTATTGTTGATTATTTCTTTAAGTTGCCGTTGCAGATAAAAGCTATAATGTAGTCCGGCTGAAAAACCTTCCAACATTCCATCATTAGGATAAGTTATTTTATATATCTCTTGTCTGAAATTAAGCAGGTCATTAAACAGCCAGCCAATATCTACGGGCTTTTGATGGATATATTCTGTGAGGTCTGGATACAAAGAAGTAATTCTTGTTGCAATTTTCTCAGACAGTTCTTTGTTTGCCACTTTTTCTCTGTCGTAAAGAAATTCTCCATTTAGCAAATATTCAAGATTTGTCAACTTGTTTAGGTGTTTCGCTCTGTCCAGCTTGTCCTTATTACCAGTAAAAGAGTACTTTATTTGAACAAGAGGGTTTACGTATTTCTTTGTAAGTCCGAATGCTTCTTGTAGCGCTTCAATCTGTGAAAGTCTAATCTTTGCGGGGATAGAATTTTTTCTGTTTGGCGACAACCACAAATAGTTGTAGTCTAAAATTTTGTTCAATAAATCTTTTGCTGTCATGGTTGAAGTGTTCCTGAAATTTGCCAACGTACTGTATTGATGTATTAGATGCTATTGCACTAAAAATACAAATTATTAAGCAGGGAGATAGAAAGGGAATGCAAGATTTAATAGATAGTCAAACTTATGTGGTGATAGTTTCACTACTTTTATTTTAAGTATATAAATGAAACAATGAAGATTGTAGTTACTGATGGTTATACCCTGAACCCGGGTGATTTAAGCTGGGACAGCATTGCAGCTTGCGGTGAGCTGGTTGTTTATGACAGAACCCCGCCGGCAGAATTTATGGATAGGTGCACAGATGCGGAAATTATTCTGACCAATAAAGTAGCGATGAATAAAGAAGCCATTGAACAATGTAAAAAGCTTCAATTGATCAGTGTGCTGGCAACTGGTTATAATGTCATTGATGTCAAAGCTGCCAGCGACCGAAAAATAATTGTTTGTAATGTGCCTGCCTATGGTACCGACTCCGTAGCGCAACATTGTTTTGCTTTGTTGCTGGAACTGACGAACCGGGTGGGACAACATGCATGGTCTGTCGCTAAAGGTGATTGGCAGCAGTCGCCGGACTGGTGCTATAGCGTGGCGCCGATTATGGAATTGGCCGGTAAGACCGTAGGGATTGTTGGCTTTGGCCATATAGGGCAGCAGGTAGCCCGCGTTGCCAATGCATTCGGGATGCAGGTTATCTATCATCGGTTGAATGATAAACCCACTACGCTGGGCCGATACGTGGATTTACCAACCCTATTTGCCAGCAGTGATATTATAACATTACATTGCCCGCTGACGACCGGCAATCATCAATTCGTAAATAAGGACTTATTGCAGCGCATGAAACGATCGGCTTATCTTGTCAATACGGCCCGCGGGCCTTTGATTCATGAACAGGATCTCGCTGATGCATTGAATAATGATCAAATAGCCGGCGCCGCCCTGGATGTTTTATCTACTGAACCGCCACAGGAAGGCAATCCTTTATTGAAGGCGAAGAATTGCATTATTACGCCGCACAATGCATGGATGAGCAAAGAAGCGAGAGCCAGGATCCTGCATATTACCCGGAATAATGTAGTGGCTTTTTTAGAGGGTCAGCCTGTCAACCGGGTAAACTGAGATTGGAAAGACAGGGATCTGTTTTGACAATAAGATCAATTCAGCCAGCATCTTTTATTCCGGGCAATGTACCGGGGCCTTACGAGTTATCGTTGTCGCTCAACGGTACGCCTACACTTACCGTTGTCCCTTTTCCGGCTTCACTTTTAATCGTCACCTGGCCATTCATAATATAAGCCCGTTCCCGCATACCCAATAATCCGAGGGACTTCAACACCGTTGAAGTGTCGAACCCCTTCCCGTTGTCTTCAACTGTCAGCGTCAGCATATCCTTCAAATAGGAGAGGGTTGTGGTCACTTTTGTCGCTTCGGCATGTCTTGCGACATTCGTCAATGCTTCCTGGTAAATCCGGAATACACCGATGGCCACAGATGGATCGATATCTATTTCCTGTTCGGGGTGAATCACTTCTACTTCCACATCGTATCGCTTATGAAATTCCCGGCTTTGCCACTGAAGGCCTTCGATCAAACCAAAATCATCCAGCACACTGGGTCGGAGATCGGAGGCAATCTTTTTTACTGAGCGCATGGCATCATCTAACAAGGCGGCCATTTCATCCATGCGTTGCCGGACTGATGCCTGGTTTTTATCACTATGGTTTCGCAGCCAGGACAGGTCCATCTTTAAACCTGTCAGCATTTGCCCTAACTGGTCATGTACTTCCCTTGCGATACGTGCCTGTTCATCTTCACGTATTCGCTCCAGATGTCCCGATACTGTCAACAACTCTTCATTCAATTGTTTTAACACCAGTGCTGATTGTTTGCTCGCTGAAATATCAATCCCCACGCCAAGCAAACAAGACTTTTCTTCAAAAGTTACTACCCGGCTGGTAAAATAATAATGTATCCGCCTGCCATCTCTACGAATCAGCAAGGCTTCCGTCTCACCATACCCCGTCGCAAAACAACGATGTACATATGAATCGATGTTTTCAATAAAAAGGTTTAGGGTGAGGTTGTTTATTTCATCATTATCATAACCGGTAATGAATTCTAAATTCCGGTTCCATCGTAAAAAATTGCCATACCGGTCACAGAGAAAAAATATACCTGGTAAGCTATTGACAATCGAGATTGACAATTCTTTTTCTTTCTCTCTTTCCTTTTCCGCCAATTCTTTTTCATACCGGCTTCTTTTTTTCTCAATGGCGCTTTTCAAGGCTGCGGGGAGCCGTGTAAGATTGGTCTTTAAAATATAATCATCGGCGCCCTGCTGAATGATATTTACCGCAAATTCTTCCGACACCGTGCCGGTTACAAGGATAAAGGCTACATGCGGGTTGGTTTTCTGAATGAGCTTCAGTGCTTCCATGGAACTGTACTGCGGCAGCGCATTATCGGCCAGCACCGCATGATAACCCTGACTTTTCATCGCTGCTAAAAACTCTGCTTCATCACCCGCTACAACAGCGCTAAATTGGAGACCGGCCCGTTTCAGCAAGGTCTGTATCAGGTCAGCATCTGCCGGGTTATCTTCCAGTAATAATAATTTCAGTTCAGTATTCATTGATAAGGTTGATTGATCAGGCATTTGGACTTTGGTTAAGAATCATCCAATATAATCCGAGGTCCGCCACTGCTTTACTAAAAGATTCAAAATTGACGGGCTTCACGATATAACTGTTTACGCCCAGTTTATAGCTCTCGATGATATCTTTTTCCTCTTGTGAAGAAGTCAGGATCGTTACCGGAATGCTCTGAGTTTTTGGATCATTTTTGATTTGACGAAGTATCTCCAATCCATCCACCTTGGGGAGTTTGAGATCAAGAATGATCAGCTTTGGATTGGGAGAGGATTCACGGTCGGCATATACACCATTGGCAAAAATAAAATCCAGCGCCTCGGCCCCGTCATCAATATGCTTGAGGGTGTTTGCCAGGTTATGTTTTTTCAGGCTGCGAATGGTCAATTCTGCTTCATGTGGGTTGTCTTCAATAAATAAAATTTCAATGGGGTTGTAAACATTCATGCTGGTTGATTTGAATAGGATAAACTAAATTTTTTTTCACCTTTTTTCACTTCGGCTTCGGCCCATGCCTTTCCACAAACTTATCGGCTTATGCATAGTAAACCTGGCGCCATTGTCTTCAATAGCATACACCACTTTGTCTTTCCTCTTCTCAGAATAAATCTTTGTGAAAGAGTTTAATTGGTTGCCTGCATACTTTAATACAGCCATTATGGCAAAGTCGGACCAGGGTACCAGGTATGATCCGGGTGCAGATTCAAATAACCATTGAAAATATGCGCCGCTGGGCGTAAGCATGACCAATATTTTAATTCGTTAAAATCAAGCCACCATTCCACACAGAACTCAACCATGGCTTATCAGGTGTTGAAGCTACCAATCAGTTTCTTTCCATAACAGAGCAGGTTCCTTAACAGATGATTTTCACCGCCAGTATAGCGATTACTTAAAGATCGGAAAAATTAAGACGGTATAACAACGAAATTGGGAAATATTAGCCATTAAGGGTTTTCATCTATGCAGGTAAGCTGCACTAAGGGATGATGGTTACACAATGAATCGCATTAATTAATAGTAAAAATGCTAAGGGATTTTATATTGGCAGAAAAAGAAATCATTTGAATGAGCCCAATAATTTGCAACCGACAATTTGCTTCAATAGTTTAGCGAACCAACTAATCCACCTGGTTCTTATGAAATTCATCCAGTTCTTATTATGGATGGCTATGCCATTCATCGCTTCATCGCAATGCAGCACAACGGGTGCACATACATCTTCCTCCGTAGCGAACAATTCGGGTTTGGGATCAATAACCTGGTCCAATCTTGCCAATACTGTACTTTCTGATAACAGTTATTCCAGTGCTGGTACCTTATTAGGTGTCTTGGCAACTGCCAATACACAATATCTCGTATTCAAAGATTTTAATTTCAGCCTTCCGGCTGGTGCTGCAATATGTGGTATCGAAGTTTCCCGTGAAGGTTCAGCCAGCGGCCTGCTTGTGGGATCTTCTATCCGGGACAATTCTGTTCGGATCATTAAAAATAACGTGATCGACGGAGACGATAAGGCAAGTGCAACCAACTGGACGGGTAGCGATGCGACGACAACGTATGGATCTGTATCTGATGATTGGGGATTAAGCTGGACGGCGGCAGATATCAATAGCTCCGATTTTGGTGTGGCTATTTCGGCACGCATGTCAGCTGGATTGGCAAGTTTGTTTTTGACAGCCAATGTAGACCGGGTAAGCATTACGGTTTACTACAATCTGATCTTGCCGGTGCAACTGGAAAGCTTTACGGCGAAAGCTAACCAGCATAAAGTAGAATTAAACTGGGCCACCGTCTCCGAAAGCAACAGTGATCATTTTAAAATACAACGGGCCACTTCATCGATGGATTGGCAAACGATCGCCACGGTGGAAGCGGCTGGTTATAGTAATGCAAAGAAGGTCTATCAATGGACTGATGAAAATCCCCGACCAGTGAACTATTATCGCCTGGTGCAGGTGGATCAGGATAACAGGGCAGCTATTTCATCAACAGTATCGGCCAGCCTGCAGCAATCAGGAGCCCGTATTTTTATTTATCCTAACCCAGTAATGACAGATCTGTTTATCGAAAACAATGAACCCATTCAATCCGCGACCCTATATAATAGTTATGGCCAAATGGTAGCGGTGACGAGTCACAAGCGAAGTGCTTATCAATGGCGGTTAAATTGCCAGGGATTGCGGTCGGGAATTTATTTGTTGCACATTCAGGACAAAACCAAATTTGAACGGAGGCAAGTTGTTGTTAACTAAAAAGGTCCCCAGGCTGAGAATTCAATATTGAATGAATATTCCTAAACCTTGTTCGCTAAGATCAGGGAAGATTGCCGTACCTGCAGATCAGGAGTCAATACTCTTTTTTCAAACTCCCTTATTGGTCGTTTACTTTCTATCAATTGTAACAATAGTTCGGTAGCAGCTCTTCCCATTTCTTCTGCGGGTTGCCGAACCAATGTCAGGGGCGGGTTGATCAACTCGGGTATATCGGTGTTAGAAAAGCCAACCAACGCAATATCATCGGGAACTTTTATACCGCGGCGCTGTAAGGTCTTCAGGCAACCGGTTGTTAACTTGTCACTGGTAGTGAAGATGGCATCCGGTTTTTGTTTAAGAGTAAATAGCTTATTCACCGCATCTTCAATTTCGGAAAATATCATGCCCCCATAAAAACAATGCCGGATATAGCTGTTATTTATTTTCATATTGTGCGACTGCAACGCTTCTTTATAGCCAGCCATTCTTTCAGTCGTAATGGAGAGAAATTCCGAATTGGTGAGAACTGCTATATTTTTATAACCGTTGTTGATCAGGTGCGTTGTAGCATCGTAGGCGCCTTTAAAATTATCAATGACAACTTTATGGGTATTGATTTCGTCAGCAATGCGATCAAACAAAACAATCGGTAATCCTTTTTCATGCAGTGCTTTCAGATGACTTAAATCACTTGTTTCTGTAGAAAGAGAAATCAATAAACCATCTACAGAACGTGATGCGAGATATTGCAGATCTACTACTTCGCGGTCGTAGGACTCCCGGCTCTGCGAGATGATAACGTTGTAACCACGGTCATAAGCAATAGATTCAATACCATTAATAACCTGGGAAAAAAAATTGTTTGCAATTTCACAGACGACAACCCCAATGGAACGGCTTCGTTTTTCTTTAAGGCTAAGTGCAATCGGGTTGGGCCGGTAGTTCAGCCTTTCTGCACATTCCAACACCATCTGTTTAGTTTCCGGACTTATCTCATAGCTGTCACGCAGTGCCCGTGAGACTGTGGAAGTAGAAATACCCAGTGCTTTGGCAATATCTTTTATAGTAACAGCTTCAAATTTCATGGCAGAGACATCGGTTTAGGAAAGCACTAAGGTAAGCGATTTTAGTTGCGCATTTCAAGCCATGATATTGCAAAAGATTTACATAAACTTTAATTGTTTAAAATGCAATCCTGCAACAACAATATTTTATTGATCAGGGAAAAAGAAATAAAAAAGAGAGTTGCTAAACAAATGGCATCGTTGTCGGGAACGATTGCGCAAATAAATGGGTTTAAATAATACAGTACAATTAAAAATCTGCATAGACTTGTTGTGTCGATTTTTAAAGGATTGCTTGCAATGAAGAGAAATATCTATGCTTCTGCTAAATTAAATATTGCATCTTTAGCAACTATCCTGCACTATCTTTTCTGATTTTATTACAACGATTGTCAATTTTTGTCCTTGTGACAGCAAATTGATTTGAATGTATCTCATTAAAAAACAAACTGACTGTATGAAAAAAATGCTGCTCTTGCTTGGTTGGCTTTTTACCGTATTGATTAGCCAGGCACAAACCCGGGAGGTGTCGGGCCAGGTTACAGACGAAGAAGGAAAGCCTTTGCGTGGTGTGACCGTATTAGTAACTGCAACCAAAAAAGGTACACAAACCGATACCAATGGAAATTTTAAAATTGATGCACCTGCCTCGGGTGAGGTGGTATTGCAAATCACCAATACAGGATTTAAACCGGCTACAGTTAGAACAGATGGCGCAGCCGCTGTAGCTGTTAAATTGGATAAAGATGTGGCAGCGCTGGAGGATGTGGTGGTGATCGGATACCAGTCTGTCAAAAGAAAAGATTTGACAGGCACTGTATCTTCTTTGCCTGCATCACAATTGGAGAAAATACCGGTATCCAGCGCTGCGGAAGCTTTAACGGGCCGGTTAGCAGGGGTGCAGGTAACCACGGTGGATGGACAACCCGGTGCTGAAGTGGTAATCCGTGTAAGGGGTGGAGGTTCTATCACCGGCAGCAATGATCCCCTTTATATCGTAGATGGATTTCGGGTAAGCAGCATCAATGATATTGCGCCAACCGATATAGCCAGCATTGATATTTTAAAGGATGCAGCAACAGCGGCCATCTATGGGGCCGCCGGCGCCAATGGCGTTGTTATTATTACTACCAAAAGCGCCAAAGGTGGCAAAACAACCATTTCCTACAACGGATTCATGCAGTCAAGGAATCTGCCCAAAAAACTCGATGTACTTTCTCCTTATGAGTTTGTACTTGCCCAACATGAATTTGCCAAACTCAGGGGACAGTCCGAAGTAGACAACCTCACAAAATATTTTGGCGCTTATGATGACCTGGAATTGTATAAATACCAGCAAGGCACCGACTGGCAGGAGGTATTGTTTGGCAGCGCTCCATTGTCGCAACAGCACAACCTGAGCATTACCGGCGGCACCGATAAAACCAAAATGAGTTTGAGCGTATCCAACAATAAAGACGAGGGGTTGATACCTGCCAATGCCTACCAGCGCAATTATCTTAACTTCAAATTGAACCATGAAATATCAAAATCCCTCAAGTTTGATTTTGCTTCCCGGTTTACACATACTGTTGTTGATGGAAACGGAACTGCGGGCACTTCATCCCTTCGTATTGGGGATGCTATCACAGCAAGGCCGGTGAATGGTATCGCTGACCAGATTGTAATTGATCAGGGTGCTGGCGATGATGAGTATGAACAGTTTTTAAAAAGCCTGATCAATCCCCTGGCACTTGCTGAACAGGATTGGCGAAAAAGAACATCACGTTTGCTGAATATGAATGCAGGCCTTTCCTGGCAAATCATAAAAGGGCTTACTTACCGGTCAGAGTTTAACTTAAACCACGGAACCAGCATCATCAAACGCTACTATGGTCCGTTGACGACTTTATCAAAAAATGAAGGCTCCAATCTTCCTCTTGGAGAACTGACCAATAACGAGACACATGGTTACCGTTGGACCAATACCCTCGCTTATTCCAGGAACTTTGCGGAGCGGCACGATCTCAGCCTGTTGGCAGGACAGGAAGTTCTGGCTTTAAACAAAGGCCTTACCGAATATTCCCGTGCAATCAAGTTTGTCGATGGTACAGCGCCCGAAAAACTTTTTGCTACCATGGCTTTGGGAACTACCGACAAGCATACTACCACTGTTTTAGCAGGTCAGAAAGTAGCTTCCTTCTTTGGTCAGGCTATATACCAGTTTGATAAAAAATACATCTTTAATCTGACCGGACGCTTTGATGGTTCTACCCAATTTGCTCCCGGAAAACAGTGGGGTTTCTTTCCAGCCGCTTCATTTGCATGGCGTATGTCCAATGAAGAATTTATGGATAATGTAGCCTTTGTTTCCGACCTGAAGTTTAGGGCAAGCTATGGCGCAGTGGGAAATAATAACATAGCGAATGATCTTTGGAGAACCTTGTTTACTCCGTCTGTTACACGGCCTATTGGCTTTGGTGATGCGCCACAACCTTACTACACCTATGCTTCCACCTTACTTACCAATCCTGATATCAGGTGGGAAACTACCATTACCCGGAATATCGGTTTGGATTTCGGTTTATTCAAAAACCGCTTAACCGGCACGCTGGATTTTTATAAAAACACTACTAAAGATCTATTGGTAGAATCATTAATACCGACCACCACCGGTTTTTCCCGTCAGCAGCAAAATATCGGGCAAACATCAAACAAGGGGATTGAACTGGCTTTAAATGTGGATGTGATAAGAAAAAAAGACCTACAGATCAATTTCAACTTCAACATAGGTATCAACCGTGCAAGAATTGATAAACTGGATGGAGTAAATGAACAAGCCTTCAGCTCAAACTGGGCCGGAACCGATCTCAAAACACAGGATGATTACCGGCTTATTGTGGGGCAAACCATTGGATTGATGTATGGGTATGTAACTGACGGCTGGTACACGGCTGATGATTTTGAATCTTATGACGCCACCAGCAAGCAATATATATTGAAGGCAGGTGTACCTAATGACGCCGGCATACTGGGTTTACCCAGCGGATATTTTAAAAGTGGAACGGTACGTCCGGGCATATTAAAACTTAAAGACCTTAATGGCGATACTGCAATAACTGCTGCCGACCGGCAGTTGATTGGCAGCGCTCTGCCAAAACACTCCGGTGGTTTTGGTTTCAACATAGTTTATAAAGGGTTTGACTTTTCTCCTTTCTTCAATTGGATGTATGGCAACGACGTGTATAATACTGGTAAAATTTCTTTCAACATGCAGTATAGAACCAGTTATGGTAATATGCTGAATACATCCAGCTATGACAACCGGTTTCACTACACAGATGCCAACGGAGAAATTGTTACTGATATGGCTGAGTTGTCAAAAATGAATGCCAATGCTAAAACATGGTCGCCTTTTTCGATGGGCACCGCTTCCCCGGTATTTCATTCGTCGGCTGTAGAAGATGGATCTTTTTTGCGCCTAAACAATGTGACGCTCGGCTACTCACTGCCTCAAAAGCTGATATCGAAAGCTTATATGAAGAAACTGCGGGTGTATGTGACGGTGTATAATGCTTTCCTGTGGACTTCATACTCAGGTTACGATCCGGAAGTGAGTACTACACGCAGCAGCGGCTATTCGCAACTGACGCCGGGTGTAGATTATTCGGCCTTTCCCAAAAGCCGTACCTATACCGCCGGTGTAAACGTAACATTCTGATAACCGGGAAATCAAAAAATAATTTTCATGAAATAAGCCCGGGTAATTCATTACAAAATTCCTTTTGGCTAAAAACAATAAAAAAATTTCAAATGAAACGTCGTCTTTTTTTCATCATCGCAGCTTCCGCAGTGATCTTTAGTTCCTGCAAAAAGTACCTGGAAGCAGATTCGCCTTCCAACTTTATTGATGAGGAGGTTTTTAGCAACGAAACGGATGCTAAAAAGGCCGTCAACATGGTGTATGCATTGTTCAACCAGGATGCTTTTACATCGAGGGTGTCCAACAATTTTGCCGGCAATACCGATGTAGAAGTTGGGCCGGTGGGCGGCTCACCCGATAACAGCCGCAGGGATATTTGGTCGTTTGAATGTACGCCGTCCAATCCAGATTTGTTGACGGTTTGGAATAATGCGTACAGCGCCATCAACAAGGCGAATGAGTGTGAGAGTGGACTTCTCGACATTGCATTGGCAAAAGAACCTGGCAATGCTGTTTATAATAACCTGTTGGGCGAAGTGAAAACGCTTCGTGCTTATTGGTACTATCTTTTGATGAACCACTGGGGCGATGTGCCTTTTCCTGTAAAGCCCTCGAGGGCAGGCGATGATTTTTATTTGCCCCGCACAGGCCGCGATAGCATTCTCAGTTTTCTGATCAATGACCTCATCAGTATAGAGTCAAAAATGCAATGGGCCGACCAATTGGATTTTGGTATTGAAAGAGTAAACCGGGAGTTTACCATGGGTATGATTGCACGGCTGGCGCTGATGCGCGGTGGCTACTGGCTGTATCCTGATATGACGATGAAGCGCAAGGATGATTACCTGGAATATTATAAAATAGCAAACGAATATTGTAAAAAACTCGTCAGCCTGAAACCAAGGGTATTGGGCAACTATGCAACGGTATTTATGAATGAAAATAAATACCTGCCGATGGTAAATGACGATGTGCTCTACGAAGTGGCATTTAATCCCGGCTTTGGCGATGTGGGCTGGTCGGTAGGCGTAGCAGTTACCAGCAAAGTAGGCCATGCTTTTGGTACCACTACTATTCAAATGAGCCTGACGCCTGCTTATTATCATTCTTTTGATACCACCGATTTGCGATTGCCCGCCACCTGTTCTCTTATTTCTTATGGTGATTCATTGATGCAGAACCCCAATGCACCTACTTCTATTTCTATCAATAAATGGAACAGGCTGTTGGTGCCGTCAGCATTGGGCGAATCTACTTCCAAAGGTACCGGCATCAACTGGCCGATGATGCGTTATGCCGATGTGTTACTGATGCTGGCTGAAAGTGAAAATGAATTGAACGGGCCCACTACTGTAGCGCAGGATGCCTTGCGCAAAGTGCGGCAGAGAGCTTTTCCTTCTTCATTGTGGGGTGACAAAGTGGACAACTATATTGCCTCCGTATCAGGTGGTAAGGATAATTTCTTCAATGCTATCGTCAACGAACGTGCCTGGGAATTTGGCGGTGAATTTTTGCGAAAATTTGACCTGGAGCGATGGAACCTCTTCGGTAAAAAAGTGGCAGAAACAAGAAACACGCTGATTCAAATGGGACAGGATGCAGTAAATGGCACAGGCACTTATTCCAGCCTGCCTGATTATATGTACTATTATAAAGATGGCAAAACCATCACTTTCGTTAACAAATATTCAAAAGCGGCTACTGCGCCTGCGGGAGCTAGCCGCATCAACTGGGGCCGTGCATTATGGAATACCACCACCAATGCTCCTGCCGATTATACCAACCGGCAATACCGGGGTTATACCGACAACACAGGCGGCACACCGCTGCGTTATATTTTGCCTTTGCACAACGGTGTTATTTCAAGCAGCAAAGGGTCATTAGAAAATCAATACGGGTACTGATCAAAAAAAATTATTATCATGATGCGGATTAAAAATATTTTACCGGCAGTGGCAGCAATAATTTTGACCATAGCCGCATGTAAGAAAAAAGATCTAATAGAGGAGGCTCCACGTATTTTCAGACCGGTGCTGGCCGGTTCGCTTTCTGCCGATTCCAACACCATTGTAGCTGCATGGCAAAAAATCAGCGGTGCAGCGTCCTATGAATTTCAAATAAGCCGGGATACGTTCAGAACGATCGATGCTTCGCTGCAACTGGACAGCAATGCGGCCGTAATAAAAGGTTTAAAATATAACCAGCTTTACCAGATGCAGGTAAAAGCCATTGCATCCGACACAGCACGAAATTCCAAATGGTCTTATTTAGGCGCTGTAAAAACAGAATCATCTATATTAAAAGTACCCACTGAAAGTGATGTAACCGATGAAGCAGTAAGGGTAAGCTGGACAACCAAAGGCGCCCCGGTAAGCTCAGTTAAAATTCTGAAAGCATCGGACAGTTCCCTGGTAACCGGGGTTGATCTTACAGCAGCCGACCGGGCCGATGAATATAAAATTATTGGCGGCCTGTTACCCTCTGTAAATTATATTATCCTGCTTTACAGCGAGGCCGATCTCAGGGGAGATGCGGCCTTTACAACCAAAACACAGGAAACGGGTATCATCATTGACCTCAGGAGTATTACGGGCCGGCCTTCTGTATTGGCCGATACCATTCCATTCATACCATCGGGCAGCATTGTATATCTGAAAAGAGGAGAAACATATACTATCAGCTCAGCTGTGCTTTTGGATAAATCCATTACCATAAAAAGCGGCGACGATCTTTCCTCCACCGACAGGGGAATGATTTACTTTACCAGCAATTTCAATTTTGCAGCCAACAGTGTGATAGACTCAATTGTGTTTAACGATATATACCTGAAGAGCGATAACTATTCATCACGCTATGTTTTTAACACTGACAACAGCGCCACGGTAGGAACTCTCAGGTTTGAAAATTGTACTGCCGAAATATTCAGGGGACTGGTTCGTTTGAAAGCGGGCAACACGACTGTCTCCAATTTTAAGATCAACAATTGCATCATTGACAGTGTAAAAGATTATGGTGTGTTTAACGTGGATAATGTTACCTGTAAAGCTGAAAATATTTCCATTACCAACAGTACAATCTATAAAGCGCAACGGGTGCTGGTAAGCAAGCAAAACTCCACTTCGCTACTGATTGAAAATTGTACTTTCAATGAAGCGCCACTGGGGGTTACTGCTACCAATGGTTACAGCTATTATATCAATTACAGCACCAGTAGTTCAAATACTGTTACTGATGGGATCATTGTCAATAACTGTCTTTTTGGTACGGGAATACCCAATGGCGGCGCCACTGATGCCGTAAGAGATGTAAATGTCAATTCGGCTACTACAGTCAATGCCAGCAATAATTACAGAACATCGGATCATGTTTCCGGCGGGAATGATTTTGCCAATATCAATACCCACACCAAAACAGCTGCTCAAATCTGGAAGGATCCTACCAACGGAAACTTTAAGATTATAGATGCTTCATTTCCTGGTAAAAACAATGGGGGTGATCCCAGGTGGCGATAATAAAAAGGCAGATGCGGGATGATGACAACCGCATCTGCTTTTTCATTTTGCAACAGATGATAACGCTTGAAAAAATAACAGCCTGGTAGCGGATCAGCTTCAGCGTATAAAAAATTACAGCTTATAAAAACGCAGGTATGAGTAAATTTTACACCCGGTCTTGCAACAGGTTTTTAATAGTTCTTTTTACAGGATTGTATTTTATAATTTCTCAAAGCCTGGTGGCACAATCGCCTGCTTTTCCAGGAGCGAAGGGTGCGGGTAATACACCACAAAAAACAGTATTGGAATAATAAAACAATAAGGATGTTTTCGAGATGGTATTATTGCATAATTGTAATGGCAGGTATTTTTACAAAATGTGCCGCGCAAAAAAATGGTTCACTGCTTGTGAGCGATAAAGAAACAGCCATTGCTTTTCCCGGCGCAGAAGGATTTGGTAAATACACTATCGGTGGCAGGGGAGGAAAGATTTTTATTGTTTCCAATTTAAATGATAACGACGAAGGCAGTTTTCGGAAAGCAGCCGAAGCGAAAGAAAAACGCATCATTGTTTTTGCTGTATCCGGCACCATTCATCTTGAATCGAAACTGACGATCAAAGGCGATGCAACCATTGCAGGACAGACAGCACCTGGGGATGGTATTTGTCTTGCTGATCAGCCGGTGTCCTTGGGCGGAGATAACATCATCGTTCGCTATCTGCGTTTTCGCATGGGTGATAAATACCAAAGCCAAAAAGGTAAAGTGGATGGTAGCGGCGGTGACGATGCTTTTGGTGGAAGCAAAAGAAAAAATATCATCATTGATCATTGCAGCATTAGCTGGAGCACGGATGAATGTTTTTCTGTTTATAACGGCGACAGTACTACACTCCAATGGAATCTTATTTCCGAACCGTTGAACTATTCCTATCATTTCGAAGCAGGCGATAAGGATTTCGAGCATCATGGCTTTGGCGGAATATGGGGTGGTAATCATTTATCGGCGCATCATAATTTGTTTGCACATTGTGTCAGCCGCAATCCGCGGTTCAATGGTACAAGGCTGGGCGCTTCAAAAGAGTTTGTTGACTACAGGAACAATGTGATCTACAACTGGGACGGCAATAATGTATATGGCGGCGAGGCCGGTGAATACAATGTTGTTAACAACTATTATAAATATGGCCCATCTACCAATAAAAATGTTCGTTTCAGAATTGTGAATCCATCGAAGACAGAAACACTTCCTTTTGGTAAATATTATGTAAACGGGAATTATGTAGATGGAGCCAATGATATTTCGAAAAATAATTGGCAGGGCATTATCATGGGTAATAGAGGAACGGAAACAGATAAAAAAAATGCTGTGATAAACTCTGCTTTTCCAACCGAAGAAATAACAACCCAACCGGCTAAAGAAGCTTATGAATCTGTGTTAAAAAAAGTGGGTGCAAGTTTTAAAAGAGATACGTTGGATGAAAGGATTATCCTTGATGTAAGAAACAGGACGGGAAGATTTATTGATGTGCAGGGCGGCTATCCGCATGGCACGGCGTATGAACATACAGTCAAGGCATGGCCTGTTTTGCAGTCATTACCTGCGCCGGTTGATTCAGACAAAGATGGTATGCCTGATGAATGGGAAAAAAAGAATGGATTGAATGAAAGCGATGCGTCGGATGCATCCAAAAACTCCCTGCACTCGTTCTATACAAATATTGAAGTTTATATTAACTCGTTGTTGAAATGAAGATGAATAGATGGTTATTAGTTTTAATTGTTCTTTCCGGTTTTGCCTTTGCATTGCCGGAGAAGAAGAAAATAAAGATCTTCATTGCCGGTGATTCTACGGCCAGCATTAAAGAAACAAAAGCTTATCCCGAAACAGGGTGGGGAATGCCTTTTGTTTATTTCTGGGATTCATCCGTTACGGTTGTAAACCGTGCAAAAAATGGAAGAAGCACCAGAACCTTTATCACTGAAGGTTTGTGGAAATCCATTTATGATGAGGCCAGCGAAGGCGATTACATATTCATACAATTTGGACACAATGATGAAGTGCCCACTAAGAAATCGTACACAACAGAAGCAGAATTCAAGGCCAACCTGAAAAAATTCGTTGCAGAAACAAAACATAAAAAAGCAATTCCTGTTTTAATGACTTCAATGGCCCGCAGAAAATTTGATGCAGCCGGCAGCATCGTTGGTACGCATGATGTGTATGCACAAATTACCCGTGACGTGGCGAAAGAAGAAGGAGTGGTATTGTTTGATATGGATAAGCAAACACAGCAGCTTTTCCAGCAGTTTGGAGCCGAACAATCAGCATTATTATTTCTTCAGTTAAAAGCGGGAGAGCATCCGAATTATCCGCAAGGCAAAGAAGATAACACCCACTTTAACGAACTGGGGGCAAGAATGGTTGCACAATTAGTTTTAAAAGAAATCAGGAACCAACTCCCCGAACTTTCAACACGAATCAGTCAACCTAAATAAAATAATAGATTCAATATGAGAATGAATTTTACTTCTTTTTCACTGAAACCAGCAATATCGATTATTTACCTGTTGTTATATGTTTTGCCTTCAATTGCACAACAACCTTCTTTTCCCGGAGCTGAAGGTGGAGGCATGTTTGCTACAGGTGGAAGAGGAACAACAAGTACACCTACAACTGTTTTTGAAGTAACTAACTTAAGTGACGACGGATTACCGGGCAGTCTTCGTTATGCGTTAACGGCATCAGCAACCTATCGCACGGTTGTATTCAGAATATCAGGAACCATTCATTTGAATTCGAGGCTGACCATCAAAGCCAACACTACCATTGCAGGTCAAACCGCACCAGGGGATGGCATTTGTGTAGCCGATCACCCGGTTTATATCGTCGGTGACAACGTCATTGTCCGTTACATGCGGTTTCGCCTGGGCGATAAAAACCAAAAGAAAGTAGATGCCAATGGCAACCCTGTTAATGGCAGCGGGGGTGATGACGCATTTGGTGGAGCTGATGTAAGCAATATTATTATTGATCATTGCTCTGTAAGCTGGAGCTCTGATGAAGCATTGACCATCTATCGCGGAGATAACTTAACTATTCAATGGTGTTTTATCACAGAACCATTGAACTATTCCTACCATTGGGAAACAGGCGATACAGACTGGGAACAACATGGCTATGGTGGTATATGGGGAGCAAAAAGAGGCTCTTTCCATCACAATCTTTTTGCTGATTGCCGTAATCGTAATCCGCGTTTTGCAGGGATTAGTACCTATTCACCAAACACTGTTGGTATTGAGAAATGTGATTTTAGAAACAACGTAATTTATAACTGGGGTATCAACACAGTTTACGGTGGTGAGGGTGGTAATTATAATGTTGTAAATAACTATTACAAGTATGGTCCTTCAACCGGCAGCGGTGTTCGCTTCCGCATAGCAAATCCCAGCTTCAGCAGCACTGACCCTTATGGAAAATGGTATGTGAACGGGAACTATGTGGACGGTTCTGCAACCATTACGGCTGATAACTGGTCAGGTGGTGTTGTGCCTCAGGGAGGCACTGGTGATATTGCCACGGTAAAAGCTGCAACAGCTTTTGATATTGGTTATCCATTAAACACCGAAGCGGCTATTGATGCTTATGAAGCGGTTTTACAAAAAGCAGGCTGTTCTCTTCCTAATCGTGATACTTTAGATCAGCGTATTGTAAATGATGTTCGCAACAGAACAGGAAGAATTATTGACGTGCAGGGAGGTTATCCGCATGGTACGCCTTATGATCAAACAGTAACTGCATGGCCTGCATTGAATTCAACTGCTGCTCCGGCAGATAGCGATCATGATGGCATGCCGGATAGCTGGGAAACAAGCAACGGTCTTAATCCAAACGATGCCAGTGATAGAAATGGTGTAGCGGCAAATGGTTATACCAATCTTGAAAATTATTTGAACAGTCTTACCAACCCTGTAGCCAATAACAATCCAACCATCTATGCTAATGGTTCCTTTGGCCATTTTAATCAAACCCTGGGTTCACCTTCTCCAGCACAAACATTTTTGGTTTCAGGCAACAATCTTACCAGTGACATCACATTAACTGCTCCGGCTAATTACCAGCTTTCCTTAGATAGTGTAACCTGGAGCAGCAGCTTGACACTAACAGCCAATAACGGTACAGTTTCATCCACAGCTGTTCGTGTTCGCCTCAACGCAACTGCTAATGGAACATATAACGGAAATATTTCTGCTGCAAGCACAGGAGCAACAACCATTAATATGCAGGTGAATGGCACAACCTCTAATGCTGTTCCCCCAGCCGTTAATCAAAAACAAATTATCGGTCTCTTTCCGGAAATGGAAGGCGGTTTTGAAAATCAGCCAGCCGGCGCAGTTTCCACTACTGCACCAGCTGCAGGTACTAATCTTTCTCAAAAAGTATGGACAACGAATGGCAGTGCCAATATTGTAAGCAACGGAACAGCAAGGACAGGCAATAATTACTTTACTTACACCAGCACGAGTTTAAGTACGAAGAATAATTATTCACCAACAGTAACTACACCGTTAACAAAAGGTATAAAATACATCGTTCAGTTTTATTACCGTGCGCCGGCACCTGCTACCGGCAACCAGGTAGGCGGGTTAATAGCAGTAGCTGACAACACGAATTTTACTACGGCTACATCCACCACTGCCTGGACGGCTACAAATGGTGACTGGTCAAAAGCTGTGTACACTTACTCAGTGAACCCCGCTTATACACCTACCATGAGTTTTGGTGGCTTCCGCTTCAATGGAGGAGGTACAAACACAATTACCAAACCTTTTGATGTGGATGATTTTGTGATCTATCCCGCCGATAATCAGACGGTTCCTTCAGCCGATGTGACGGCACCGGATGCTGCTTCTTCTCCTGTAGCAACAGGTAATTCAAACAGCATTACTGTAAATTGGACCGCCCCGGCCAGCGGGGTAGATGCTGGTGGTTATATTGTAGTGAGAAGCACTTCATCCACGGCACCGGCAATAAAAACAAATGGGCTTTATTTCATTGGTAACAGCATAGGTTCAGGTAACACTGTCGTTTACATTGGATCCAATACCAATTTTACTGATGATGGAACTGTGGCTGCTCTAGCACCCGGCATCACCTATTACTATCACATTTTTACTGTTGATAAAGCATTCAACTATTCATCTGTTGCAACAGCATCAGCAGCCACCATCTCAACTGCTCCGGTAGTTTCTATGTCTGGCAATTTAAATCCCTTTACGCAAACCCTGGGCACGCCTTCGGCTTCCCAGTCGTTTACCATACAAGGAAATAATCTTACAGCCAATGTAAGCGTTTCGGCTCCTGCCGGTTTCGAACTATCTGAAGATGATAACAACTGGCACAGTTCATTAAACCTGGTGCGTGAAAACAATAGCGTTAATGCGACAGCCTTTGTGCGATTGAATGCAACTACTGCTGGTTTGTACAGCGGTAACATCACAGCAACAAGTGCTGGTGCAACCGACGCCAGCCTGGCAGCGAGTGGTGTGGCTGCTAATGTACCGTTGTCCGTTGCGGGATATGATGTGGTAGTGGCTCAGGATGGCACAGGAAACTATACAAGCTTGCAGGCGGCCATTAATGCGGCACCGTCTAACAGTGTAACGCCTTACCGGATTTTTGTAAAGAAAGGTAAGTACATAGAGAAAGTAACCATCCCCGCTAACAAACCCTTTTTATACGTGGTTGGTGAAGGCATTAATGAAGTAGTGTTTTCGTGGGATGATTATGCAGGGAAACCAGGTGTTACCGAGATCGCTACGATCACCATTAATTCCAATGACTGTGTATTCATGAATATGACCATCGAAAACTCGTGGGGTCGTAAAAACGATGGACCACAGGCACTGGCTGTAAAAGCAACAGGCGACAGGATCATATTTAAAAACTGTAAAATGGTGAGCGGGCAGGATACAGTGATGGCACAGGGCAATGGTAAAAGACAATACTTCCGAAACTGTTACATCGACGGCAATACCGATTATATCTATGGTTCTGCCATAGCTGTTTTTGACTCCTGTGTGCTGTTTAACAGGGACAGGGTAGATGGTTCAACCAGTAGCGTATTTACTGCTGCAAGTACACCTCCCGGCCAAACGTATGGATATGTTTTCAGAGATTGTTTGCTACCTAACAATAATGGACAGACGACTTATACATTAGGACGTCCCTGGGGGAATGCGGCACCGCCACATACATCAGAGACCAAAGTGGTATTTCTGAATTGCCGCATGGGTACAACCGTAAGACCAGAGCGTTGGCAGGTATGGACACCAGAAACCAATACTGCGTTAATTACCTATGCAGAATACAAGACAAGATATTTCAGCGGTGCATTGGTTGATTTGAGTAAAAGAGTGAGCTGGTCAAAAGAGTTTACTGATGAACAAGCGGCCCCGTATTTCATAAACAGCAATATGTTTGGAACCTGGGATCCTTGTGTTGCGTTGGCAGACGCCTGTAAGCCTTTTTCTGCACCCATTAGCCTGAGCAATTTCAGAGTAAACCGTTCCTCTGCACAATCAACTATTCTGTTCAATATTTGCTGGCCCATTAATGGTGTAACCTTCGAGCTGCACAGAAGCACCGACAGTGTAAACTTTTCAAAGGTCAACGAGTTGGTTGCTTCAACAGACACCTCTGCTGCATACAGGTTCACTGATGTTTTACCACCAGCTGGTGTCAGTTATTTTTATAAAATAGTAGCAAGCAAAGCCGGTTATCAGGCGTTTACAACGGATACAGTAGTGAAGGTTGATCGCTCCACTCCGCTCAATGGTGATTTTCGCTCTGCAGGTTCCGGTTTCTGGACCAATGCCTCGAGCGGCAACGGGTCTAATCCCGCTTCCATCTGGGAAAAGTATGTATCTGCTTCCAACAGTTGGGTGTTGCAGCCAACAGGTGTTCAGCCGACTAATGCAAATGTTACCATCCGGTCGGGACATGCGGTAACAATTGATGGCTTAAAGAGTGTAAACAACCTGACCATTGCGCAAGGGGCTGTTCTGAACAGTAATGGAGGTTATGGTGCAACACCGGCTGCACAAACCTTACGTATTGGTGCAGGACAAGCAGCCACTGTTACCCTTCAAAATGATGGGATTTTCGGAGGTGAAGCCAATCCGCAGGATTTAATTATCCTTGAATTTAATCCTGCATGTGAATCAGTATTGTGGACTGGTGCAGGTGTTTCAAAGATCACCAGGCTGCGTCCATTACCTGCCAATCCCAATGCATTGAATGTTGTATTCGACCAGGATGTAAGCTTGTCGTATAATCTTTCAGGTTTCACAGCGTATTACAACACTGCCACCAATTCGACGAGTGAAAATGTAACCTACACTATCAATAAAGGGAAAACCATTAAGTTGATTCATCCTTCTGCTTCATTTAGTCCTACCGGTTCTGCTACTACGAATCCCGGAGGAAGTTATACGTACAACATTGAAGGAACGCTGGATCTGAGTGCTACTACTACCACTTCTAATCTGGTGCCTTACTCTAACAATGCATCTTCAATTGTTTCACTGAATATTGGTTCGGAAGGAATTTTAAAATTGGGTAAAGGTTTTAATACGGTAAATAGTTCGCCATCTACTACAGGCAATAATGGCAAGATGGTTTTGGCGATTGCCGACGGAGGTTTGGTTGATGCAACAAAAACAACCACTCTTACTCTGGGCAGTAATTATTTCATCACTTCCGGAAGCGGCGCTTTGAAACGTTCTGTAGGTGCTTCAGCAGTTAGCTTCCCGATCGGGACTTCTGCAACCAGCTACAATCCTGTAACACTAACCAACACTGGCGCTATTGATAATTTTTCAGTGAGTGTAAAAAATAGTTTTGACAATCCTGCTTCTGATCCCGACAAAGTAGTGAACAAGCAATGGACGATCAAAGAAGATACAGATGGCGGAAGTAATCTCCTTGCAAAATTCGGATGGGTTGTTGCCGACCAGGCAAGCGGATTTGATCCATCACAACCATTGGCGGTGATGCAATACAAAGAAAGCAACTGGAAGATTGCACCGGCATCACGTAATGGAAGCGGAAGCATTTCCGATCCTTACACAGCTACGGCATCGGGCTTTACAAGTGTTGGTGCATTTGGTGTAACGAATTACACTAAGGCCAATGCAACGGTAAAGATTGAGGCAGGTAATTATAGTTATGATGGTAATGCTCATGCAGCTTCAGGCTTTGCCTATGGAACAGGCGGCGAGGGAGACAGGTTAAGTCCTGATGTGACGTTCACGTATAAAGATGCTGACAATAACAACTTAAGCGGCGCACCAGAAAATGTAGGTAGCTACACCGTTACTGCTTCATTTGCAGGAAACGATTATTACAATCCGGCTTCAGCTACTGCAATGCTTACAATTGACCCGCGACCACTAACGATCAAGGCTAATGATCAAACAAAAGAATGTGGTGATGATTTAAACTTAGGCACTATTGCTTTTACTATAGATGGTTTAGTGAACGGTGATGCAGTGAGCAGTGTCTCGTTAACGGCAAATGCTGTTACCGGAGTAGGACAGTATCCTATAGTACCAGGTTCTGCTGACGGCACGGGGCTTTCTAATTACACAATAACTTATGTAAATGGAACGCTTACCATTACAGATGTAACAGCACCCATCATCACCTATTATCCTGTTGTACCTGTTCAATGTTACAATACCAGTGGTACGTACAGCATACCTGTTCTAACGGCTACGGATAATTGTGGTACGATCAACATCAGTTATTCCATTACTGGAGCTACGACAAGAAGCGGCAGCGGCGCTGATGCAAGCGGCAGCTTTAACGAAGGTGTAAGCACTATTAACTGGATCATAAACGATGGCCACGGCAATCAAACTACATGTCAGACGACAGTTACAGTGAATCCGCGTTTGCTGGTAAGCATTCCCGATGTATATGCAATGAATCCTGCAGTGGATGCAAAGAATACGCTTTACCTCGGCTATGGTCCTTCTTCGCTTAACCTAACGGCAAATGCTTCCGGTGGTACAGCGGCTTACACCTATTCATGGAGCAATGGGCATTCAACACAATCCACGTCAGTAGATGCAGCCGGCACGTATACTGTGTTGGTAACAGATGCGAACCAATGCACGGCGCAAGCTTCTATTACTATCACTGTGGTAGATGTTCGTTGCGGCAACAATAGCGATAAAGTGATGGTATGCCATAACGGAAAAGAGATCTGTGTGAGTTCCGGAGATGTACAGCATCATTTGGATCATGGTGATCACCTGGGTGGATGCAATGCGAATTCGTCTGCCCGATTATATAATTCAGGTGCTAATGGTGGGGTCACTCCTTACCAGGTGATGGTGTATCCGAATCCTGTTCGCGATAATTTGAAAGTGCAGGTATGCAAAATAGAAGCAGGCGCCATGATGCAATTGTATAGTGCCAATGGATCGCTGGTGCGTTCGCTGAAATTGATAAACAATACAAACACAATTCCGGTGAAAGGTTTGAAGGCAGGTATGTATTACCTGGTGATAAGAAACGGCGATCAAACCACTACAAACAAAATAGTGATTCAATAGTTTCTCATGCAAGCCAATTTCCAATTATTGGCGGGGATGGGTTTCAACCCTTCCACAACATTTGGAAATTTTTTAGCTGGGACAGTGGAGAGATGAAGGTAGAAACGTAAAGAAAGAATGAGATGACACGCAAAGTTGAGTGTTCGGGGAAAAAGTTTACATGTATAATTTTTCAACACAGCCAGGAAAAACTTATGCCTTGAAAATTACGAAAGGTGATATGGCTGTTACAAAAAACCTGAATTTGGCAATCGTAAAAGACTGAATTGAGCAAAAACATAAGAATACATTAATGAAAGCCATTGTCCTGATTTCTTTGATCAGTTATTGTGTGATCTCTCGTGCGCAGACTCCGCAGACTTCTCCTGAGAAGTTTGCGGAGTTTATTCCTCTATATGCAAATGGGAAATGCCAAACAGTAAAGGCATGAACTTAAAAGACAGTATTGCGAATAAAAGTATTGACGAGTTTTTAAAAAATAGATTTATGCTGTCAATAAAAAAATTATTTTTTGTTTTGATACTGACCTGTTTGATTGTAAACAGTGTTTTTGGCCAGGCCTCGAATCCGCAGCAATATAAATATGTATTTACCGTAGCAAAGGATGGGAGCGGTGATTATAAGTTCATACAGGATGCTATTGACGCCATGCGGGTTTTTCCATTGGAGCCGATCACACTTTATATAAAGAATGGAGTATATAATGAAAAAATTGAATTGCCGGCAAATAATACCGATGTCACGTTCATCGGCGAAAGCGTAGAAAAAACAATCATCACCTTTAATGATTATTCCGGAAGAGGAAAGCTCACCACCTTCACTTCCTACACGGCAAAAATTTCAGGCAATCGCTTCGTCGCTGAGAATATCACTTTTGTCAATTCAGCGGGAACGGTAGGACAGGCTGTGGCATTGTATGTAGATGCTGATAAGGCGGTATTCAAAAACTGCCGTTTTATTGGCAACCAGGATACGATTTATAATGGCGGGGAATTATCAAGACAATTTTTTATCAACTGCTTTATCGAAGGCACTACTGATTTTATTTTTGGTCCCGCTACAGCCGTATTTCAACATTGCACCATCCGGGCAAAATCCAATTCATATATTACGGCGGCCAATACTCCGGCGGGGAAGAAATTCGGCTTTGTTTTTTTGGATTGTAAAGTAATCACTGATTCTGCAGTCAATAAACTCTATCTCGGCCGTCCGTGGCGGGCCTGGTCCAAAACTGTTTTTATCCGTTGTGAATTTCCTAATGTCATTGCTGCAGAAGGATGGAATAACTGGGGTAATCCCGAAAATGAAAAAACAACTTTTTACGCGGAGTATAAAAATACCGGTGCTGGCGCAGGCATCAGCAAAAGAGTAAACTGGTCGAAGCAACTCAGCGATAAAGAAGCAAAAGATTATACATTGGAAAATATTTTTTCCGGATGTAATCCGGCAATGCTACAGGAGACAGATTGGTTTTCTAATATCAGGACAAAATCGTTTGAATGGCCCATAGATAAAAAATAGATATGAAAAAATCTTTAGTCGTAATTTTTATTGTCAGCTTTTTTGTTGATGCAAAAGCGCAAGAGTTCATCCCGCTATGGCCCGAAGGAAAGAAGCCAAACTTCAACGGCAAAAAGGTAACAGATAGTTTATATAATGAAAGAATATGGAGAGTGGGTACGCCGGGGATGTATGCATTCATTGTTCCCCAGTCGGAAAATAAAGGAACAGCAGTGCTGATTTGCCCGGGTGGAGGTTATGAAAGACTATCGCATTTATACAACGGATTCAATTTTGCCAAATGGTATAATTCAATTGGTATAAACGCCTTTGTTCTTATTTACCGTTTGCCTCACCAGCAGGATTTATTACAACGACAGCTTGCTCCCCTGCAGGATGCACAAAGAGCTATGAAGATTATCAGGGCCAACCATGCAAGGTGGAGTATCAAAACGGACAAAGTTGGGACGATGGGCATTTCGGCAGGCGGCCATGTAGCCAGTATGCTGGGTACAAATAGCAGAGATGCTTCCTCGATCAAAGATGCAGTGGATACTTTTAATTATCGTCCTGATTTCATGGTATTGCTTTCTCCGGTGCTTAGCATGGGTAAGTATGCTCACCCCGGAAGTAAAAGAAATTTTATAGGGCCCGACAGCACCAAGGAAATGATAGAGCGATATTCGAATGAATTGCATGTTTCAGGCTATACTCCACCCACTTTTATTGTTCATGCATTAAATGACAGTACGGTAAAAGTGCAAAACAGTCTGTTGTTTTATAATGCACTTATTGACAAAAAAATAAATGCAAGCATTCATATATTTCCGCAGGGAGGGCATGGAATACGGCTCGATGACAATCCCGGTTCCACTGATTCGTGGATGAACCTGCTGGAGCTATGGATGAAAGAAATGAGTTTTGTTATACCTAAACCTTTTTAATCAGTAATTCCGGATGAAAAAATTTGTTGCTTACACGATACTTTGTGGATTGATTTCTTTTAATGCATTTG
Source organism: Terrimonas pollutisoli (assembly GCF_029360765.1). GTDB lineage: Bacteria > Bacteroidota > Bacteroidia > Chitinophagales > Chitinophagaceae > Terrimonas_B > Terrimonas_B pollutisoli. The sequence continues at coordinate 279,740 of NZ_JARKNA010000004.1, forward strand.
CACAGAATAACATCTCTAGGGTATGGGTATCCGATAATGGGAACCGCTCCTACAAAAACCCTGTCATCAATGCTGACTATTCTGACCCTGACGCCATCAGGGTAGGAGATGATTATTATATGATTTCATCCAGCTTTAATCATATACCCGGTTTACCAATCCTTCATTCAAAAGACCTGGTAAACTGGACAATCATCGGGCATGCATTAAAAAGGCAGGCGCCATTCGATCATTTCACTAAAGTACAACATGGAAATGGTGTATGGGCTCCGGCCATCCGTTATCATAAAAATGAATTTTATATCTACTATCCAGATCCTGATTTTGGTATTTACCTGATTAAAGCAAAAAATATCAAAGGCCCCTGGTCTGATCCTGTATTGGTAGAAGGCGGAAAAGGATTAATTGATCCTTGCCCGTTGTGGGATGAGGATGGTAAGGTATACCTTGTTCATGCCTATGCAGGTAGTCGTGCAGGTATCAAAAGCATCATTGTGATCAAACAAATGAATACGGAAGGAACTAAAACAATTGATGATGGTGTAATGGTCTATGATGGTCACGACCTGGACCCGACACTCGAAGGACCTAAAGTATATAAGCGGAATGGCTGGTATTATTTGTTTGCACCTGCCGGCGGTGTAAGCACCGGATGGCAACTGGTATTGCGAAGCAAAAATATCTATGGACCTTATGAAAGAAAAGTGGTGATGGACCAGGGGTCAACAACTGTAAATGGCCCGCACCAGGGAGCATGGGTAGATACAAAAACCGGCGAACATTGGTTCCTGCATTTCCAGGATAAGGAAGCATACGGAAGAGTGGTGCATCTTCAGCCGATGAAATGGGTTAATGACTGGCCGGTGATTGGTGAGGATAAAGACGGTGATGGCAAGGGCCAACCGGTAATGATTTATAAAAAACCAAATGTTGGCAAAACATATCCTATAACTACTCCTGCGGATTCAGATGAATTCGATAAAAATAAATCCGATAGCTATCGGATCGGTTTGCAATGGCAGTGGCAGGCTAATGCAAAACCTTATTGGGCTTTTCCATCAAATGGACAACTGAGGTTGTTTTCTTATCCAATAGCCGATAGTGTGAGAAACTATTGGGAGGTGCCTAATTTATTGATGCAAAAATTTCCGGCCGATGAATTTAGTGTGACAACAAAAATTTCTTTTAAGCCAAGGCTGGATGGTGAGAAAGCCGGACTGATCATATTAGGAGCCGATTACGCCTATGTGGCTGTAGAAAAAAGGAAAGATGGTCATTACATTTCTTATAGCATCTGCAAGGAAGCGGATAAAGGAAAAAACGAGACAGTACAGGACGGTCAAAGGATAAGCAATACGGATATTTATTTTCGGGTGATTGTTGGCAAAGGAGGAATGTGTGAATTCAGTTATAGTGAAGACGGAAAAACATTTGAAGCAATAGGCGATAAGTTAACAGCAAAGTCCGGTCGCTGGGTAGGAGCTAAGGTTGGTTTGTTTTGTACAAGGACCGCGAAAACAAATGATTCAGGCTTTATGGATGTGGATTGGTTTAGGGTTGAAAACCCACGGCCCCCTCTAAATCTCCCCCAATAGGGGAGACTTGCAAAGCACAGCTCCTCGCTTTTCGAAGATGCTGAAAACTAATCGGCGGTTCTGAAAATGCTGAGCAGAGATATAAAGCCGATGTGGTAGTTATATCGTTTGGATTTGCCATGCAGCACCGTCCTTCTCCCTTGGAGAAGGATAAGAGGATGAGGTAGAGAAAGCCACCAACGCACAGCCCTGCTTAACGAAAACTCTGCTATTAATCGGAGCTTTCGAAAATGTTGAGTAGGGATATAAAGTTGATGTGGTAGATATGATGATGTGTAAAGAGATGCAGCACCGCCTCCTCTCTTTGGGAGAGGCAACTGAGCAAAGCGAAAGTTGGGAGCAAAGCTCGGGGAGGTGAGGCCGAGTAGCGAACAGAACGCTGAAGAGTGCGACGCAACGAAGTTGATAGTAGCACTTCAGCCTGCTTCAAAAAAAAATATTTATTAAAAACGATAATTGCCATGGAACGCCGCACATTTATGAAATTTACCGCTGCCGCTGGTGCAGCATTGATGTTAAATCCTTTCGAATCCTTCGCTATTCCATCCGGGAAAAAAATAAAACTTGCTTTAGTAGGCACAGGTGCCCGCGGATCGAGTCTGTGGGGACGGAGCATAGTTAAAACTTTTGGTGATATAACCGAGTTTGTCGGTTTATCGGATATTAATCCGGGGAGACTGGAGTATGTGAAAAAAATGATGGAGGTAAGCTGTCCGACCTTCAGCAATTTTGAGCAGATGCTGAGGGAAACAAAACCCGATTATGTAATTGTAACCACTGTCGACGCTACCCACGATGAGTTTATTGTAAAAGCACTGGACATGGGTGTGAATGTGATCACTGAAAAGCCAATGACCACAGATGAAGTAAAATGTAAAAGGGTTTTGGATGCCGAAAAAAGATCCGGCAAAAAAGTGATCGTTGCATTTAACTACCGGCACAGTGTTCATAATATGCAGCTAAAAGAATTGTTAGCAGCTGAACGAGTAGGTAAAATCACTTCGGTTGATTTCAACTGGTATCTTAATGTGCATCATGGTTCGGATTATTTCAGGAGGTGGCATGGGCGTATGGCAAAAAGTGGTTCACTCTGGGTGCATAAAGCCACCCATCATTTTGACCTGTTGAATTGGTGGCTGAATTCGGAACCGGTAGAAGTTACCGCCTATGGTACATTGGATCATTACGGAAAAAACAATCCTTTCCAGGGAAAAAAATGCCGCGGTTGTGAATACAAGGATAAATGCAAATTTTATTGGGATATCACGAAGGATAAAGGGCAGATGGATTTATATGTAAACAATGAGCACCATGATGGCTATATAAAAGATGGCTGTGTTTGGAGTGCTGAAATAGATATATACGATAAGATGTCTGCGCAGATCGTTTATGCCAATGGTGTAGTCGCCAATTATTCCCTCACTACTTATTCGCCCTATGAAGGATGGCAGATCGCCTTTAATGGATTGAAAGGAAGAATAGAAACCTGGGAAGATATTCCTTACCTGCAAAAAACGCCGGAGGACCAGGCCAAACGACATGCCATCGAAATGTCAAATGCAGACGATGCTGTTGCAGGAGAAGTGCGGGAAATACTAGCAATGGATAACTTTGGAAAAGGCTTTGAAGTGTATACCACTCCTAAAATAAGGGGAGGACATGGCGGTGGTGATATCCGGATGCAGCGGAGAATGTTTGTAGATACCAATGATAATCCACATCATGTGATGGCGGGAACAAGGGAAGGTGCTATGTCCATTTTGATTGGAATTGCGGCAAGAAAAAGTATTCAAGAGAAACGGCCAGTGAAGATTTCCGAATTAACGGACTTAGTTCCAATGGCCAACAGGTTCTAAAAAATGATAACATGATAAAACAATTAATTGTAACATTTTTATTACTCACCACAATGATCAGCGTCAATGCACAAAGTAAGGAGGAGACAGCGGTCGGCAACGCCGTTGAACAATTACGCAAGGCGATGATTGACGGCAACAAAGCGGAATTGGAAGCCATTGCTTCAGATAAATTGAGTTATGGGCATAGTAGTGGCTATGTAGAAGGGAAGACAGAATTTGTTGACAAAATCGCCACAGGCAAATCCGATTTTGTAACAATCGAATTAAAAGATCAAACCATTAGCGTCAATGGCAAAGTGGCCGTGGTACGACATAAATTGAATGCAACAACAAATGATAACGGGAAGCCCGGTGAAGTTCACCTGGCTATTTTATTAGTTTTTCAAAAGGAAAACAAGCAATGGAAATTGCTGGCCAGGCAAGCCGTTAAGGTAGCTCAATAAGGTTTTTTCAATTAACGGGATAAAGCGTGTCCGATGGTATCGTTACCGGTAACGTTTGCGTAAATAAAAGGTTATAACTGGCTTGCTATGAATGACTTTCAGAGTAATCTTGTGTTGCAAACCTGACGTTTGTACAACGATTAATTGACATAATGAAAAAGCTATTCTTCTTTCTTATTGCGGTAGTATTGGTTAGTGTTGTCTCAGCACAATTCGGGATGAAGTTACCTGTGGTGGTTGCTCCCAAATTCAAAAAAGATACGCTTTCAATTATTAAACTGGGTGCGGTACCGGATGGCAACACATTAAATACAAAAAGTATAAACAACGCCATTGATGCGATCAGTAAAAAAGGTGGCGGCGTTGTGCTTGTTCCTGCCGGGCTATGGCTTACAGGACCCGTAGTATTGAAGAACAATGTCAATCTTCACCTGGCGAATGGAGCTACCCTGTTGTTTACAAAAGATAAAAATGAATATCCATTAGTGGAGGCTAATTGGGAAGGCCTGCCACAAATGAGAAATCAATCACCTATTTCGGCTACCGGTGCAACTAATATTGCAATAACAGGAAAAGGAATTATCGATGGAAACGGCGATGCCTGGCGGGCAGTAAAAAAAGATAAGCTGACCGAGAGCCAATGGAAAAAATTGGTTACTGCAGGCGGTGTATTGAGTGAAGATCAAAAAACATGGTATCCTTCCGAAGGATTTATGAAAGGATCAAAGATGCCGGCCAATCCTGGTATAATCGGGAAGGATGCGGCTTTCTATGAGAGCATCAAAGATTTTCTTCGGCCCAACTTGCTTTTACTTACTAACTGTAAATATATTTTGCTGGAAGGTGTCACTTTTCAAAACTCGCCGGCCTGGTGCCTGCATCCGTTGATGAGTGAACACCTGACGGTAAGAAACGTTTTTGTCAAAAATCCCTGGTATGCACAAAACGGCGATGGTATTGATGTAGAGAGCTGCAAAAACGTACTGATTGAAAATTCTGTGTTTGATGTGGGTGACGATGCACTGTGTATGAAAAGTGGTCGTGACGAAGAAGGAAGAAAAAGAGCTATGCCTACAGAGAATGTAATTATCCGGGGTTGTACTGTGTATTCTTCGCATGGTGGTTTTGTGATCGGTAGTGAAATGAGTGGCGGCGCAAGAAATATTTATGTCAGCAATTGCACATTTGTTGGAGCAGATATTGGCTTACGGTTTAAAACAACGAGAGGCCGTGGTGGCATTGTGGAGAATATTTTCATTAAAGACATTTATATGAAAGATATTCCTGCCGAGGCCATTCTTTTTGATATGTACTATATGGCTAAAGACCCGGTCGTGCTGGCTGGCGAAAAAAGAGAATTGCCAAAAGCAGAATTCAAATCCGTTGATGAAACAACACCACAGTTTCGCAACTTTCATATCAGCAACGTGTATTGCAACGGCGCAGAAAAGGCCATTTTTGTTCGTGGCCTTCCTGAAATGCATGTGAAAAATATTGTGCTGGAAAATATGATGCTGCAGGCCAAAAAAGGTATTGATGTGCAGGAGGCGACCGGCATTACCTTTAAAAATATCAAGGTAATAAGCAATGAAACGAACCCAGTAGTTGATATAGTACAAAGCGATAAATTGACTTTTGATAATATCACCTATAAAGACAATTCAGAATTGTTGTTCCGGGTTAGTGGCGACAGGAGTAATGATATCAATATTAAAAAAACCGATGCTACCAGGGCGAAAGAGAAGATCGTGTATGAATTAGGAGCAACAGAAAAAAGCATAACCGTAAAATGAAGAAGATTTCCTATATAGCAGTTTTTGTTTTATTTGTTTGCCTGGCAACAGGTGTGGCCGCTCAACAAAAAGCTTTGTCTGAACAGGTGGCTGAAACCGTAATGAACAGGTGGAAGGATTCTTTTGCATTGGGAAGCCAGGCAAAATGGTCCTATGATATGGGTGTCATCTTAAAAGGTTTCGAAGGTATTTGGAGAAACACCGGTGATGTAAAATATTATAACTATATCCAGAAGCAAATGGATTATTTCGTTCAGGATGACGGTTCCATCAAAACATACCGGCCCGATGAATATAATATTGATCATATCAACAACGGAAAGCTGGTCTTACTACTTTATAGGGTGACACAAAAAGAAAAATACCTGAAAGCAGCAAAGTTATTGAGGACACAATTGCTTACACATCCACGTACCAAAGAAGGTGGTTTCTGGCATAAGAAAATTTATCCTTATCAGATGTGGCTGGATGGGTTATATATGGGCTCACCTTTTTATGCGGAGTATGCCAATTTGATGAACGAGGATACAGCGTTCAATGATGTGGCCAATCAATTTATCTGGATGGAAAAACATGCAAGAGATGCAAAGACAGGCTTGCTCTACCATGCATGGGACGAAAGCCGTGAGCAACAGTGGGCCAATAAACAGACCGGTACTTCTCCTTTGTTTTGGGCAAGAGCAATGGGCTGGTATGCTACAGCCTTGGTGGATGCCTTAGATTGGTTTCCTGAAAATCATCCGAAACGAAAAGATCTTATCGCTATACTGAACCGGCTGGTGAATGCGGTTGAAAAAGTACAGGACCCCAAAACCGGTCTCTGGCTGGATATTTTGAATTATAATGGCCCGGGTAAAGAGAAGAATTATTTTGAAGCATCGGCCAGCAGCCAGTTTGTCTATGCAGTGGCAAAGGGTGTGAGGAAAGGATATTTGCCATCAACAAAAATTTCCATTGCCAAAAAGGGATATGATGGGATCGTCAAACAATTTATTAAGGTTGAAGATGGTCAAACCCATTTGCATGGCACCGTGAAAGTAAGCGGCCTGGGTGGCAATCCTTATCGTGATGGTAGCTTTGCTTATTATATGAGTGAAGATGTTATTGTCAATGATCCAAAAGGGATCGGCGCTTTCTTACTGGCGGGTAATGAAATGGAAATGTTGCTAACACAATCGACAGGGAAAGGCAAAACGGTTTTGCTCGACCGGTATTTCAACAGTGAAAAAAGAAAAGGACCTGGCGGAAATATTGGTTACTGGCATTATACATGGGAAGAATATTCACATCCCGGCTTTGCGGGGTTGGGACTTATTTTTAACAAGTATGGCGCTAAGCTGGCTTCTTTAGATGTAGCGCCAACTGCTGATAATTTAAAGAAAGCATCGGTTTACATCATAGTAGATCCTGACCACCTGAAAGATAATCCTAAACCAAATTATGTTTCATCAAAAGATGTAAAAGCGATTAGCGATTGGGTGAAGGCTGGAGGGGTATTGCTCCTGATGGCAAACGACAGTGCTAATTGTGACCTCCGGCATTTTAATAAACTGAGTGAGACCTTTGGTATACACTTTACGGATTTAAGCAGAAATATGGTTAAAAATGATGCTTACGAAACAGGTGTTGTAATACCCAATGATAAACAGGTCTTCAGCGAACCATATAAAATGTATTTGAAGGAGATAAGTGTGTTGATGGTTAAGTCTCCTGCTAAGGCAGTGGTAAAAAAAGACAACGAAGTAATTATTGCGGTAGCAAAGTATGGAAAGGGTAGTGTATTGGCAGTGGGCGATCCGTGGTTGTATAATGAATACCTCGACGGTAGAAAACTGCCTACTGAGTACCCTAACTTTAAAGCGGCGACTGATTTGGTGAAATGGTTGCTCGGTCAAAGGAAAAAGTGAGAAGTGAAAAGTGAAAAAAAGTAAAACATATAGTTTATTGATACCGGTGTTAATGTTTTTTTTCTGCGGGATTGCTCAGAAAAAAATTGTTGTTGATGCCAAAGGCAAGGGTGATTTCAAAACCATACAGGGAGCTATCAACTCCATTGCCGGCTCGTCGCCTGAACCCCGGACGATATTTATAAAAAACGGGATCTATAACGAAAAGCTTTATATCGAAAAAAGCAATATCATTTTTGAAGGCGAAGACAGGAACAAAACGATAATCACTGCGTCTATTGCAAGAGATGAATGGCGTTGCGGCCATGCGGATGATTGGGGTGTAGCCACAATGAATGTAGGCGCTGATGATATTACACTGAAAAACCTGACCATCACCAACAGTTTTGGTTTTGATTTTAAAGATGAGAAAATAATTCACTGCACTTCCGATACCATCACCCGTCAAAAAAAGTTGGTAAAGAATAGCCACCAAATGGCATTAAGAACAATGAATGCAACCAGAATGAAAGCCATCAATTGTCATTTCAAAGCATTTGGCGGAGATACAGTGAGCCCCTGGAATGTGGATGACGGCATGTGGTATTTCAAGGATTGCGTGATGGAAGGCGGTGTTGATTTTTATTGCCCGCGGGGATGGGCCTGGGCCGAAAATTGTGAATTCATTACACACACGGGCACAGCGGCTATCTGGCATGATGGTTCCAAAGCAGAAGATTCCAAAACGGTACTGGTCAACTGTACATTCAAAGGGTATGATGGTTTTTTATTGGGCCGTTACCATCGCGATGCACAATTCTACCTCATCAATTGTGAGTTTGCCAGGAATATGAGGGATTCTGCCATTTATCGTGTACAAACTGCCAATATCATTCAATGGGGCGAAAGAATATATTATTATAATTGCCGTCGTGAAGGAGGGAATGATTTTAAATGGTATGCAAATAATCTTCCTGCTTCGGTAGATGCAGGCGACATAAATGTAAAATGGGTTTTTAAAAACAGGTGGAATCCTGAGGAGAATTGATATATGCAACTGTCTAAAAAGAATTTGAAAGCGATTGACCCGAAAAATGCTGTGGTCATTCCGGATGAAAGTTTATTTGCATTGCCGGAAAAGGTATTGCAGTTTGGCACGGGGGTGTTGCTTCGCGGCTTGCCTGATTATTTTATTGATAAGGCTAACCGCCAAAATATTTTCAATGGAAGAGTTGTGGTCATAAAGTCAACAGCCAGTGGGGGCGCCGATGCCTTTGACCAGCAGGATGGGTTATATACGCTTTGTGTAAGAGGAATAGAAGATGGTAATACCATTGAAGAAAACATTATTCATTCCGCCATCAGCAGGGTGCTGTCGGCTGCTACGCAATGGGAAGAAATTTTAAAGTGTGCCGCTAATCCAGATATGCAGGTGATCATTTCCAATACAACCGAAGTGGGTATTGTGCTGGATGCTGACGACGACCTGCAGGCATCACCACCACGATCATTTCCTGCCAAACTATTAGCATTTTTATATAAACGCTACAGGGTTTTCAACGGAGATCCTTCTAAGGGAATGGTGATTATCCCTACTGAACTGATCATCGATAACGGGGCGAAACTGGAAGCGATTATTGAAGAACTGGCTCACCAAAATAATTTGGAATATGCGTTTATGGATTGGTTGGAAAATGCCAATTATTTCTGCAATTCGTTGGTAGATCGTATTGTGCCGGGTAAGTTGCCGGCCGCTATGCAATCAAAGATGGATACAGAAACAGGCTATACAGATGATCTCATGATCATGAGTGAAGTATATCGTCTGTGGGCTATTGAATCAGATAAAAAAGAGGTGAAGGATATATTGTCATTCAGCAAAGCAGACAAAGGTGTAATCATTACCGGTGACATTGAGTTTTTCCGTGAATTAAAACTTCGCTTATTGAACGGGTCGCATACATTTAGTTGCGGTTTAGCACACCTGGCCGGGTTTCAAACAGTGAAGCAGGCAATGGACGATGAAAATTTTTCTGCCTATATCAGTCATCTCATGATGCAGGAAATAGCGCCTTCTATCACCAGTGCTAACCTCAGTATTGAAGCTGCAAAAGACTTTGCGGCAAAAGTGTTGGATCGTTTTCGCAATCCCCATATTGATCACCAATGGTTGAGTATTACCATGCAGTATTCATCAAAGATGAAATTGCGGAATATCCCGGTGATTAAAAAATACCTGGATCGGTTTGGCGCAGTACCAGAGTATATGGCGACTGGCATGGCTGGTCACCTGTTTTTTATGAAGGCAGAACTGGCTGATGATGGAAAGTATTATGGAGAACTGAACGGCAAACGGTATCATATCAACGATGATAATGCAGCATGGTTTGCTAAAAAATGGCAAACTGCAACCAGTGCTCACCAATTAGTAGTAGATATTTTATCAGATGAGGCATTTTGGGAAACTAACCTGGGCAGCCATGCTGATTTTACTGCAGCGGTTTCCGGTAAATTGCAGGAGTTAATTGACAACGGCGCGGTTGCTGTATTACAACAAATTTCACAACCGGCAAAAGCGATAAATTGATGAAACAGAACGTATTGAAAATTCATCCGAAGGATAATGTGCTGGTGGCTCTCAAAAACTTATCAAAAGGCGAGTCGGTACAGTACGAAAGCGAAAACTTTGTTTTGGCAGATGAGATAGCGGCGAAACATAAGTTTTTTGTGAACGATATGAAAGCCGGCGATGAAGTGATCATGTACGGCGTACTGGTAGGTAAGGCGCAGCAGGCTATTCCTGCTGGTGGGCTCATGACAACACAAAATGTTAAGCATGCTGCCGAACCATTTACCTACAGACCCTATCACTATAAATGGCAGGCCCCGGATGTTAGCAAATTCAGGAACCGCACTTTTAATGGTTATCATCGCAGCGACGGGAGAGTGGGCACGGCTAATTATTGGCTATTTATTCCAACTGTTTTTTGTGAGAACAGGAACCTCGACGTCATCCGTGAAGCATTGCACAACGAACTGGGTTATGCAGTTACCGATAAATACAAACAGAAAACACATCAGCTTATAGAGGTTTATAAAAAAGGAGAAGATATTTCAAACGTTGATCTTTCTCCCCGCTCCTTTGGAGAGGGGCCGGGGGTGAGGTTGTTTAAAAATGTGGATGGAATTAAATTTTTAAATCACCAGGGCGGGTGTGGAGGTACCCGGCAGGATGCCGCTGTTTTAAGTAAGCTATTAGCAGCCTACGCTGATCATCCCAATGTAGCAGGTGTTACTGTGTTAAGCCTCGGTTGTCAAAATCTCCAGGTAAAGGATTTTCAAAGCGATTTAAAGGAGCGTAATCCAAATTTTGACAAACCGCTATACATTTTTGAACAACAGCAATCGCAAAGCGAAGAGCAACTCATAACGGAGGCGATACGCAAAACGTTTTTAGGTTTGATTGAAGCAAACAAGCTCGAAAGAAAACCAGCTTCCCTGGATAAAATGGTGGTAGGCGTTAAATGTGGTGGTAGCGATGGTTTCAGCGGCATATCTGCTAATCCCGCCGTTGGGTATTTTTCTGATATGATGGTAGCCCTGGGCGGTAAAATATTGCTGGCAGAGTTTCCGGAACTATGCGGTGCCGAACAAAACTTAATCGATCGTACAAAGGATGAAGCAGCGGCAAAAAAGTTTATTCAGTTGATGACCGCTTATAGTGATGCTGCTACGAAAGTCGGATCGGGATTTCACATGAACCCGTCGCCCGGCAATATAAAAGATGGATTGATAACTGATGCTATCAAAAGTGCAGGTGCTGCCCGCAAGGGAGGTACTTCGCCGGTTGAAGATGTATTGGATTACACAGAGCCGGCTGTAAAGCCCGGCTTAAATCTTGTTTGCACACCCGGCAACGATGTAGAAGCTACAACTGGTAAAGCTGCCAGTGGTGCTACGCTTATTTTGTTTACTACGGGACTCGGAACACCTACAGGCAATCCCGTTTGCCCAACAATCAAAGTTGCTACCAATTCTTCTCTTGCCAAAAGAATGAGTGATATCATTGACATTGACTGCGGTCCGATTGTGGAAGGGGATAAGACCATTAAACAAATGGGAGAGGAAATAATGGAATATTGCATTAAAGCTGCCAGTGGTGAAGTGATACCCAAAGCCGTATCGCTGAACCAGGACGATTTTATTCCCTGGAAACGCGGTGTTTCTTTATAATTACAGATTTTAAAAAGATGGTATGAAAAAATTTTTAGACGAAAATTTTTTATTGCAAAATAAAACGGCCCAACAGCTGTATCATGCTTTTGCGAAGCAAATGCCGGTGATCGATTATCATAATCATTTGCCACCGGAGCAGATCGCTAATGATATCAATTTTGAAAACCTGACACAGGCCTGGTTGTATGGCGATCATTATAAGTGGAGAGCGATGCGCATCAATGGTGTCAATGAGGACTATTGCACCGGCAAAGCAAGTGACTGGGAAAAATTTCAACAATGGTCAGCAACAGTTCCTAACACTTTAAGAAACCCTTTGTATCACTGGACACACCTGGAACTACAGCGCTATTTTGATGTTCATGATATTTTGAACCCCGGCAGCGCCAGTAAAATATATGAAACATGCACTGCTAAATTGCAGTCGGCGGAGTATAGTGTAAAAGGATTGTTGCAAAAAATGAACGTGGAGATTCTGTGTACTACCGATGACCCTATTGACTCCCTTGAATATCATCAAAAGATCAGGGACGATGAGTTTTCCATAAAAGTGTTGCCCGCCTTCCGGCCAGATAAGGCAATGAATGTGGACGATGCTGTGTCCTTTAATCAATATCTCGGTAAGCTGGAGTCTGCTTCGAATGTTTCGATCAACAGCTTTGATGATTACCTGGATGCTTTAAAAAAGCGTCATGATTTTTTTGCTGCTATGGGCACCTCAGTATCCGATCATGGTCTTGAAAATATCTATGCCGAAGATTATACCGAGGCGGCTATTAAATCAATTTTTGACAAGATCCGCTCCGGCAAAAATCTTTCAACAGAGGAAAACCTCCGGTTTAAAAGTGCCATGCTGGTAATTTTTGCTGAATGGGATTGGGAAAAAGGTTGGGTGCAGCAATATCATCTGGGTGCATTAAGAAATAATAACAGTCGCAGGTTATCACAACTTGGACCCGATACCGGTTGGGATAGCATCGGCGATTTCTCGCAGGCGAGATCCCTGGCCAAATTTTTAAACCGCTTAGATGCTGACAACAAGCTGGCTAAAACCATTATCTATAATCTTAACCCCGCAGATAACGAAGTGATGGCTACCATGATCGGTAATTTTAATGATGGATCGGTTGCAGGTAAAGTGCAATGGGGCTCAGCGTGGTGGTTTTTGGATCAGAAAGATGGAATGATCAAACAAATCAACGCATTGTCTAATATGGGATTGCTTAGCCGGTTTATCGGCATGCTTACCGATAGCCGTAGTTTTCTTTCATTCCCAAGACACGAGTATTTTAGAAGAATTCTTTGCAATTTGTTTGGCGAAGAAATTGAAAATGGAGAATTGCCCAACGATATTCAATGGACAGGAAAGATAATACAGGATATTTGTTACAATAATGTCCGCGACTATTTTAAATTTGAGTCTTTAACTCTGCCAAAGGCAGAAAAACAAACAACATTTTAAAATAGTCATACTTAATGCAAACATTGGAATTATTTAGTCTCGCAGGCAAAACTGCGGTTGTAACAGGATGTGATACCGGCATCGGACAAGGAATGGCGATAGCGCTGGCAGAAGCAGGAGCTGATATTATCGGCACTTCACGGGTTGGTGATTATACAGCTACACAAAAGGCTGTGGAAGGAGCCGGCAGAAAATTTACGTATTATAAACTTGACATCGCAGAAAGAGATCACTTATATGCGTTCGTTAACAAGGTGAAGGATGAACACAGCAGAATTGACATATTGGTCAGTAATGCGGGCACTATTATGCGGAAGCCGGCTGCAGAGCATCCTGATGAGTATTGGGACAAAGTGATTGCCATCAACCTGGATGCCCAGTTTATTTTAGGCCGTGAATTTGGAAAACATATGATAGAAAAGGGAGGAGGTAAAATTATTTATACCTGCTCTTTATTGAGTTTCCAGGGTGGCATTAATGTGCCGGGTTATACAGCATCCAAATCAGCAGTAGCAGGTTTGGTAAGAGCATTTGGAAACGAATGGGGTAGCAAAGGTGTTTGTGTGAATGGAATTGCACCGGGCTATGTCGAAACAAATAATACCCAGGCTTTGCGTGAAGATCCTGATAGAAATCAATCAATTTTAGCCCGTATACCTGTTGGACGTTGGGGAGTTCCGGATGATTTTAAAGGGCCTGTAGTTTTCCTTGCATCAGATGCTTCCAGTTATGTCAACGGCACCGTGTTGTTTGTAGATGGTGGATGGATGGCCCGCTAGCCTTGTCCATTCAATGATTTTATTGTCAAATGCAGGCAGGTTTTCTGGCATTGTAAAATAATGTTTAGCGTTTTTATTTAGCATAGGTTAGCGATTATAATACAGGTAATCATTATTTTCGATGATTAATGTATAAAGTAAATTATTGAACAAAAATGAAGCTTCATTATCTAGATAACATTCAATTTTCACCGGTTGAAAATGGGGGCATGGGTATTCGTTTTGCTATTAGTCAAAACGAGACGAAAGATTTTGACACGGACCAGCTCCGGGAAAATTTTTTGGTATCGCCGCTCATGCAGGATGATACAATTCAATTGACCTATACGCATTATGACAGGGTGATTATCGGTGGTGCAAAACCGGTAAACAAATCAATACAGCTTCCTAATCACCCGGAGTTAAGAGCTGATTATTTTTTAGAAAGAAGAGAATTAGGGATCATCAATGTTGGGGGAAAGGGTAAGGTTGTGCTCGATGGACAATCTTTCGACTTGAATAAACTGGACTGTGTATATGCTGGAAAGGGCACTAAAGAAGTGAGTTTTTCCAGCGATCAATCTGCTGAACCGGCTATATTTTATCTGTTATCGGCGCCGGCTCATGCCACTTATCCCAATACAAAATTTACAAAGGAGCAGGCTGCACCCGTTAACTTAGGCGCGGCTGAAACATCTAATAAAAGAACGGTTTATAAATACATTCACCTCGATGGCATCCGAAGCTGTCAACTGGTGATGGGACTGACAGTTTTGGAAGCTGGTAGTGTTTGGAATTCTGTTCCTCCGCATACGCATACCCGTAGAATGGAAGTTTATTTTTATTTTGATTTGGGAGAACAACATCGCATATTCCATTTTATGGGTGAACCACAGCAAACAAGGCATATCGCTATGGCCAACCATGAAGCGGTTATTTCGCCACCCTGGAGCACCCATTTTGGTTGTGGTACCAGCAACTATGGTTTTATCTGGGGAATGGCCGGTGAAAATTTGGTATATACCGATATGGATCCTGCACCCGTGCATGAATTAAAATAATTTTTTAGGGAAGAAACATAATGGCAGAAGCAATTTTTAATAATGAATCTTCGAAAGCCTCCCCTTTGGGGGGAGGTTTGGAGGGGGCCGTTTTTTGTTTTGGTGAAATATTATTGCGGATGAGTCCTGTGCTAAACAGGAAATGGATCAGTGAAGCATCAATGCCGGTGTATGTTGGCGGGGCTGAGTTGAATGTAGCTACGGCTTTGGCCAAATGGGAGCTGCCCGTTATATATGGTACCGCCATGCCGGATAATTATTTCAGTAAAGAGATAACAACTGAGCTGGAGGCCAGGAATATTGATATATCTGCTATTCATTTTTCGGGCGACAGGATTGGATTATATTATCTGCCGCAGGGCGCTGATCTGAAAAATGCAGGAGTGATTTATGACAGGGCTCATTCATCTTTCGCATCATTACAGCCCGGTATGATCAATTGGGACGAAGTGTTGAAGGATTGTAATTGGTTTCATTTTAGTGCCATTAGCCCTGCATTGAATGAAAACGCCGCACTGGTTTGTAGGGAAGCATTGAAAGCCGCATCGTCCAGGGGAATAAAAATTTCTGTTGATTTGAATTACCGCGCCAAGCTTTGGCAATACGGTAAGCAGCCGGAAGATGTGATGCCGGAATTGGTACAATACTGTGACGTGATCATGGGAAACCTCTGGGCCGTTGAAAGCCTGTTAGGGATTTCATCACCCATAAAAAGTAGTGAGGGAAAAAGAAGCGAAGAACTTATAGAAGCAACCGGCAACAGCATGCTTCAATTACATAAGCATTATCAAAAGGCATCAAGCTTTGCTTACACATTCCGCTTACAAAATGATTATTTTGCTGTGTTGCAACAGGGAACTGAGAAGGCCGTATCAAAAACGTTTGTGATCGATAAAGCAGTTGACAGAGTTGGTAGTGGAGATTGTTTTATGGCAGGTTTGATTTACGGGCTTTATCATCAGCATCAGCCGAACGCAATCATCAACTTTGCAGCGGCGGCGGCTGTCGGTAAGTTGTACGAGACTGGTGACGCCACCCGGCAAACAGTACAGCAGGTAAAAGCGAGAATATAAAATGAAACGAACAGTGCTTAGCTTAGTTATATAAAAATTATTCTTTCATCGCTTTTAAAGTATTCGCACTAGCGGATTGGAGAAAAACACCATGGAGAATGCCATAGGAAAATACACAAAAACTGAACTGTCCGGGGATGGGGGAGAGATAAAGAGTGCGCAGAATTCCGTCGGAAAATACAGGTGGACGATTTGTGCTCTTTTATTTTTTGCAACAACTGTCAATTATCTTGACCGGCAGGTGTTGAGTTTGCTGCAGCCGTATTTGTCCAGCCCTGAAATGTTTAATTGGACCAATACAGATTATGCAAATATTACTGCCGTTTTCCAGTTTGGCTATGCTCTTTCCATGTTGTTTGCAGGTAGAATCATTGATAAGTTGGGAACCAAAAATGGTTATGCGTGGGCTATTGTTATTTGGTCCTTGGCTGCCATCATTCATGCCGCCGCTATTCCCATTGGTGAGGCCATGTCGGTGGTTTTGGGATGGTTTGGAATTGTAGGATTTTCGATATCTGTGATGGGCTTCATGTTTTCAAGAGCCATACTCGCATTTGGTGAGGCAGGAAATTTTCCCGCCGCTATCAAAGCAACTGCAGAATACTTTCCCAAAAGAGAAAGGTCGTTAGCTACCGGCATCTTTAACTCCGGTGCGAATGTTGGCGCAATACTGGCGCCGCTTACAGTGCCTTGGATACGTTTGAACTGGGGTTGGGACTGGGCTTTTATCATCATGGGGATTATCGGATTTGTGTGGCTGCTGTTTTGGTGGATATATTATGAAAAACCCCAGCGGCAAAAAAGAATGTCGGCAGCCGAGCTGACGTATATCAGTTCCGGCGAAGAGGAGAAGGCGCCTGAGATAGCAGAAGAAGAGAAAAAAGTATCCTGGGTAAAATTGTTGCAATACAAACAAACCTGGGCTTTTGCTTTTGGAAAGTTTATGACTGACGGAGTTTGGTGGTTCTTTCTATTTTGGTTACCTGCTTATTTGAAAGCACAGTATAATATTGTTGACAAAGCAATAATGCTGCCTTTGGCGATTCTTTATACAATAGCTATGGTGGGGAGTATTATGGGGGGATGGTTCCCGATGTATTTTATCCGGAAAGGCTATAGGGTATATGATGGAAGAATGAAGGCGATGCTGATGATCGCATTTATTCCCCTGGTAGTTTTATTAGCCCAGCCGTTAGGGTATATCAGCTATTGGATACCGGTTTTATTGATAGGTATCGGTGCTTCAGCACACCAGGCATGGAGTGCAAACATTTTTACAACGGTATCAGATATGTTTCCCAAAAAGGCTGTTGGATCGGTAGTAGGAATTGGTGGTATGGCAGGTGGTATCGGCGGTGTGGTAATGTCAAAACTGGGTGGTGCATTGTTTGATCATTACAAAGCATTAGGACATATTGAGACAGGCTATACTATTATGTTCACTATTTGCGCTGTTGCTTATCTGGTAGCCTGGTTGGTTATGAAGTCGCTTGTGCCAAAATACAAACCTATTACTGACCTGTAAAGTCTAAATTCATCAATAGAAAAAAAGAGAAGCCATGAGCTTCTCTTTTTTATTTTCTTGTACGCCTTTTTTTGAAATCAGTTGGAGTACTCGATATATACTTTTCGTCCGGTCATGGCGGTTAATGAATCCAGTGTTCTGGTCGTATCAGATATAGCAGGCAATAACATGAATAATGTATACTGAACGGAATCTTTTGTTTCCATCTGTACTTTCCAGCGAATATCAATAAGTTGATTATAACGTTTTAATGCTCTTTTTTTCCTGGCCACTTCTAAAACGTATTTATAATTTTCCGGGGTTAAAACCTGAGTTGTTGCCGGAGCCATGTCGGCGGCGGGTATGATAACGCTAGTGTCTGGTGTGTTAGCTACTGGCTGAACAGTTTGTTCATTGGCAGTCGTGGTAATTTCTGTTTGCTTGTTCTTCTTTGAAATGATATATCCGCCCCATACAGTCAACCCGATTCCCAAAATCAGGGCTGCGGCAACAACGGGGCGCTGCCATCCAACTTTTGTTTTGGAACCACTTAAAAACGTGTCATATTTTGAACTTGATTCTTCGAGGGAAACTGGCTGTGTGTCTTCGGTCGTGTTTAATTCTTTTATTTTATCCGTTGCTACGGCTATGGACGTAAACTCGTATTCCCCCGTTTTCAATTTTGTAAGAATACCGATACCTTCAAACAGGTAGGGTTTGCCCATATTCAGGAACTGCAGCGCCAACTGCAGGTGTGATTCAAGGTCAGACGAAGCCAATGATTTCATCTTGCCAGTCTTTTCAGCAATGAATTCTATAAGGCCGCCAGACTCCTTTGCAGCCGGTTTGCTGACAAAACTTACTCCTTCAAGAATTGTTTGGCGTTGTTTACTGTTTTGGACAGAAGAAATCGCAGAATTGTCTAATACGAAAGTGCCGATACCGGGAAGATCTAATTGTTTAAAGTTATAAAGGTACTGGGCCAGTAAGGATGGTATTTTCACGACAGTTGGAATTGTAGACACAATATAAATAATTTGATTGGCCGATGCAAGTGTCTGATGCTGATATGTTTTAATTTTGCGCAATTATGCTTACCGAAGACGAGGAAAAGTTTGTTGTGTACTGGGAAAACAACAGGTTTCGCCGCAAAAAACTACTTAAACAACTAGCCATTGGCCTTCCCATATCTGTAGCCATCGTAATTGCCATTTTCATCAATTTTTTTTCCGGCTGGTATAAGAGAGCCGATATGATGATACGCTCCCAAACCTCACTCATATTGGTATTGGTCATTGCAGCCTTGCTGATCGTTGTTTTTGTTGCTGTTTTCTCGGCGAAACATCAATGGGATTTAAATGAGCAGCGCTATAAAGAGTTTTTGGCGAAAAAAGAAAGGCCCTGATTTTTTCAGGTTTGCAGCGTTTCCGCGGTATGTTGGTCTTTATATACAAACTCCTACATTTGCCGCTAATTGAAATTGATGTATGAAAAAAGCATTATTCTTTATTTTAATCTTTACCCTTTTTCTCCAATCTTGCAAAAAGAACGAATCAAACTGTGATTATGATCCTTGTGCCAACAAAGCCCCTGCTTCAGAGATAGCCAACTTGCAGGCATATATAAGTGCTAATTCAATTACAGCAACCCAACATTGCAGCGGCGTTTTTTACAATATTGAAGCAACAGGTACCGGTAAGTCGCCAGACCCATGTTCCAATATTTCTTTTAAGTATAAAGGGTATTTAACTAATGGAACTGTATTTGATCAACAAACCACTGCTGTTGATTATAGTCTTGGGAGATTAGTACCCGCCTGGAGAAATGTATTACCATTGATAAAAGCGGGAGGAAGAATGGTGATATATGTTCCACCAAGCCTGGGATATGGCAGTCAGGATTATGGTTCTATTCCTGGCAATTCGATTTTGATTTTTGAAGTTGACCTGGTTGCTGTTCAATAATAGTGTTACTACTTGCTTACCAGCCTTGAACTGCTATCAGTTCGAGGCTTTTTAATTGTAATTTTGATAAAATCATATTTACTTGTCATACGAACCAATATCAGTCTTCGATATTTTTAAAATAGGAGTTGGACCTTCCAGTTCACATACTCTCGGTCCCTGGAGATCCGCTCAACGTTTCCTGGAAACACTTAGGTCACGAAATATTCTTTTTGCCGTAACAGAAATAAAAGTGTTGCTCTATGGCTCATTGGCAAAAACCGGCCATGGTCATGGGACAGATATTGCCGTTCAGTTGGGACTTAGTGGTGATGATCCGGTGACATTTGACGTCAATAACATTCAATCGAAGATGGACGATATTGCTGCCATGAAAGAAATAGTGCTGGCAGGTAAACACGAAGTGAAGTTTGACCCCAGAGAAGACATTGAATTCCTGTTTACCGAATCATTGCCTTATCACCCAAACGCATTAACTTTTTTGGTGAAGTTGAAAAACGGAGATTCAATAGCTGAAACGTTTTATTCCATCGGTGGTGGTTTTGTAATAAAAGAAGGGGAGGACTTTGTTTCCACTGCCGATTTGCAATTACCGTTTCCAATAAACACGGCGAGTGATCTTCTTCATTGGTGCAGAAAAACGGGGCTTGCTATCCATGAAATAGTGATGGAAAATGAAAATGCGTGGAGGCCTGAACATGAAACGAACGAAGGCGTTTTGAAAATCTGGCAGGTGATGAAAGAGTGCATGTACAGGGGGTGTCATACAGATGGCGTATTGCCGGGCGGATTGTCGGTGAGAAGACGAGCTGCTTCGCTCAATAAAAAATTATTGCCAGGAGCGGTCTATGAAGATTTTGATTCGTGGATGACTGCGATACGACAAGGAGGCAATGGCTTTAAATATACGCTGGATTGGGTCAGTTGTTTTGCATTAGCAGTAAACGAAGAAAATGCATCATTTGGAAGAGTGGTAACAGCGCCTACAAATGGAGCCGCAGGAGTGATTCCGGCAGTGTTGCAATACTATGTGGCTTTCTGTGATGGCAACAGAGACGAGTCGATCATTCGTTTCCTGCTGACGGCTGCGGAGATTGGTAGTATTTTCAAAAAAGGTGCGACCATTTCAGCTGCCATGGGCGGCTGCCAGGCAGAGATCGGCGTTTCATCTGCGATGGCTGCTGCTGCATTAACGGAAGCAATGGGCGGAAGCCAGCGGCAGGCTATGATGGCAGCGGAAATTGCTATGGAGCATCACCTGGGGATGACCTGCGATCCTATTGCGGGACTGGTGCAGGTACCCTGCATAGAAAGAAATACGATGGGAGCTATCAAAGCTATCACGGCTTCACAATTAGCTTTGCAAAGCACCCCGGACTATGCGAAGGTTTCATTGGACGCTGTAATAAAAACAATGTGGGACACAGCGCTGGACATGAATAGTAAATACAAAGAAACAGCCGATGGCGGCCTTGCCGTTAATATTCCTATCAGCTTAAGTGAATGCTAGCTATAAAAAAAGTATACTGAGCGAAGTAGAAGAATCAACTCCTGATATAATTCTCTAATTGATTGATTGTTTCTTTTTGTGCAAGAATAGTTTCCTTTACTACATCACTCATCGAGATAATACCACTGAGCCGGTCCTTTTCAAATACAGGCAGGTATCGAATGTTTTGCTGTGTCATCAGCGACATGCAATGCTCCACGCTGTCTGATGGTTTGATGGAAGGAAAATCCCTGGACATAATTTCTGAAACTATCGTATCGTCGGAATGTTTTCCTTTTAGTATCACTTTGCGGGAATAATCTCTTTCTGTTACAATACCTAAAAAATGATCGTTTTCCATCACCACTACAGAACCTATATTTTTTTCGGCCATCAATTTCAAAGCATCCAATACCGTCGTTTCCGGTAAAACGTTAATGGCTGTATTTCCTTTCCGGGCAAGAATGTCAGATACCTTATTCATATGCGTGTTTTTGTATGGGGAATTTACGGAAAGATCGAAGCAACCCCAAAAAAAATTAACTACCGGAAGGGGATGTAGATGTTGATGACTGGCATCAATTCAAAAGCGGGTTCTGTTCCGGTTCTTTTGCTTCGATAGCGCTATAATCCCTGATAACATGATACAATGTGTCTCTTTCCACCGGTTTTCTTTTTGCCTGTTTAATAAGAGTAACAAGCTGAGCTGTGCTCATGGAAGGGTTTTGCTCCTCAGAACCGGCCATGGAGTAGATTTTAGTGGTGTCATCAATGGTACCATCGATATCATTTACGCCAAATGACAAGGTCAGTTGCGCATTTTGCCGGCCGAGCATAGGCCAGTAAGCTTTCAGGTGAGGGAAATTATCAAGATATATTCTTGCTATGGCATACATCTTCATGTCTTCTACGATGGTACTCTCCGGAACGGAGCTCATATCATTATTCTTATTCCTGAATTTGAGCGGTATGAAGGTATTAAAGCCACCTGTTCTATCCTGCAAATCTCTTAATCGGCGCATATGATCAATACGATGAGAATAATTTTCAATGTGGCCATAGAGCATGGTGGCGTTGGAGTGCATGCCTAACTTATGCGCCGCTTCATGAATTGCCAGCCAGCCGTGCGCATCCACTTTATCAGCACAAATTTGTTCTCTTATTTCAGGGCTGAAAATTTCGGCTCCGCCACCCGGCAATGAATCCAGGCCGGCCTCATGCAATTGTTTCATGCCTTCTTCCACACTAAGCTTTGCCTTGCGAAACATATAATCCAACTCGACAGGAGTGAAACCTTTGATGTGAAGCTCCGGACGGTGTGCTTTTATTTTTGTAAGCAGATCGGCAAAAAAAGACATTGTCAGCTTTGGATGAACGCCGCCGACGATATGCACTTCGGTGACAGGTTTGCCATCGTAACTTTTTACAATATCCAGCATTTGATCAGTTGTGAGCTCCCAGCCTTCTTCACGATGCGCATAGAGACGGCTATAAGAACAAAAATTGCAACTGAAAACACAAATATTGGTCGGTTCAATATGGAAGTTGCGGTTGAAGTAGGTGGTGTCGCCGTGTAATCGTTCCCGGATGGAATTTGCCAATGATCCCAAAAACGGGAGGCTGCCCTTCTCAAAGAGTAACACCCCTTCTTCGTCGGTGATTCTTTCTTTATTTCTTACTTTCTCTGCAATCGCCGCCAGTTCAGAATCGATAGCGGCCGTTTCCATAATTTCTTTCGCCAAAACTCCGGGCATCGTATTAATTTATTTATTGGTAAAACAAAATTACGGTCCTAAGGTTTGTTGTCCGATAAAATTTGGCAACATTAAAAAATCCTTATCTTACCTCCTAATACTTATTATTTTACAAAACATCACTGCATGAATGTCAAGTCCCGCCTGATTATAATGAATTTCCTGGAGTTCTTTGTTTGGGGATCGTGGTTGATATCGTTGGGAGCTTATTTGTTTAATACATTGAAATTTGAAGGCTGGCAGGTAGGAGATATTTATGGTACCATGGGGGTTGCTTCCTTGTTCATGCCGGCTTTGCTGGGTATAGTTGCTGACCGTTGGGTCAATGCAGAAAGAGTGCTTGGGCTTTGTCATATCATTGGCGCCTGTCTTTTATTATATGCCTCTACGGTTACAGAGTACAATACACTTTACCTGGTCATGCTTTTCAATTCTATGTGTTTTATGCCGACAATAGCGTTGAACAATACTGTATCTTATATTATTCTGGAGGAAAGAGGGTATAATATTGTGAAAGACTTTCCGCCGATCAGGGTATGGGGAACGGTTGGTTTTATTGTCGCTATGTGGATGGTGGACCTTGCGGGCTGGACCAAGAGTCCGCTTCAATTATACATCAGTGCCGGAGCGGGAATTTTATTAGGCATATATGCGTTTACTATGCCGAAGTGCCCACCCGCCAAAACAGGTCAGAAGAAAAGCCTTGCATCCTCATTGGGACTGGATGCCTTTGTGCTTTTCAAAAGAAAGAAAATGATCATCTTCTTTTTGTTTGCGATGTTCCTGGGAGCGGCATTACAAATTACCAATGCTTACGGCGGTGCTTTTTTGGATGATTTTAAATTAACCTACCCGGATTCGTTTGGCGTAAAGCATCCTAATGTATTGCTTTCAATATCTCAAATTTCCGAGACCTTGTTTATCCTGACGATTCCATTTTTTCTTCAAAAGTTTGGAATCAAAAAGGTAATGCTGTTGAGCATCTTTGCCTGGATATTCCGGTTTGGATTGTTTGGTATTGGTGATCCTGGGTCAGGATTATTCCTGCTCATTTTATCGATGATCGTATACGGCATGGCCTTCGACTTTTTTAATATTTCGGGATCTCTTTTTGTTGAAAAAGAAGCGGACATCAAGATCAGGGCCAGTGCACAGGGATTATTTATGTTGATGACAAACGGAGTGGGAGCCTGGTTGGGCACAAAGATCAGCGGTCGGGTGGTAGATTATTTTACATCGGATGGCGTTAAAGATTGGCAAAGCATCTGGTTTAGCTTTGCTGGTTATGCATTAGTGTTAGGTATTGTTTTTCCGCTTGTGTTTCGGTACAAGCATGATCCGAAAGAGATGCAGAGCATTCATCATTGATCCTTTTCACTACTATTTGTTATTGCTACTTTTTTACCTATTTATCAGCTTTTATTGCTCGTTTTGTGTCTCTTTAAAAAATAAATTGCAATTTATAAGTTGAAGCTTGTAAGCATGAAAAAAAGTTATCTATCGATCCTTTCTGTTTTTATCTTGTCTATTGGCGTTGCGCAACCTGTTAAAGAAAATGGGAAGTTAAAAGTATCCGGTATTAATCTTGTCAATGAGCAGGGACAAGCAGTAGTATTGAGAGGCATGAGTTTTGGCTGGCACAATTGGTGGCCACGCTTCTATAATGCAGGCGCCGTAAATTGGTTAAAAAAAGACTGGGGTTGCAATGTGGTAAGAGCTGCTATGGGCGTCGATCCGGACAAGGGTTATATTAAAGAACCTGCCTGGTCAAAAGGAAAAGTAAAGGCTGTAGCAGATGCAGCCATTAAAGAAGGTATTTATGTCATTATCGACTGGCATAGCCATAATATCAGGCTGGAAGAAGCGAAAAAGTTCTTTACCGAAATGGCAACTGAGTACGGCAAATATCCTAATATCATTTACGAAATTTTCAATGAGCCCGAACGACAATCCTGGATTGATGTGAAAGCTTACTCAATAGAATTGATAAAAACGATCCGGGCAATAGACCCTGATAACATAATTTTAGTCGGCACGCCTCATTGGGACCAGGATATTCATCTCGCCGCGGATGACCCGATCAAGGGCTACGACAACCTGATGTACACCTTACATTTTTATGCAGCAACACATAAACAACAGCTAAGGGAGCGGGGTGATTATGCGCTTCAAAAAGGCTTGCCACTTTTTATTTCTGAATCTGCTGGAATGGAAGCTACAGGTGACGGCCCTCTTAATGAAACGGAATGGAATGAATGGATCAACTGGGCCGAAAAAAATAAGATCAGTTGGGTGACCTGGTCAGTGAGCGACAAAAATGAAACCTGTTCCGTCTTATTGCCTGCGGCATCTTCTGAAGGCAATTGGCAGCAAAGCGATCTGAAACCATCTGGAGCGAAAGCCCGGGAAATGATCAGAAAGTATAACGGACTCAAGCCATGAGGTGCTGATGGCTTAATAAATATTTACCAGCTATTTGCCCCAGCGAAAAGTGGATACATCAAAGCCAGCGAGATCAAGAACTCTGTCTACAACTGTGTTAGCAACTGCATCTATGGTTTGCGGCTTACTATAAAAAGAAGGAGTTGCTGGACAGATAATTCCACCTGCCAGGGTAATAGTTTCCATGTTGCGGATATGAATAAGACTGTAAGGCGTTTCCCTTGCTACACAAATAAGCTTTCTTCTTTCTTTTAAAATTACATCGGCGGCTCTTGTAATAAGATCGTTAGACATGCCCGTTGCGATGCGCCCCAAAGTGCCCATTGAGCAGGGAATGATGATCATGGTATCATATTGCCCCGATCCCGAAGCAAACGGAGCAGTAAAATCCTGCGTGGTATAAAGCTTGCCCGGCAATTGATTATAACTATCATCCGCGAGTTCAGTTTGCCAAACTTGCTGCGCATTTGATGTCATTACAATCGATAGTTCATTCCATTGTGATTTTAAATTGTTGAGCTTTATCAGTAAGTTTTTTGCATAAATAGAACCGCTGGCTCCTGTGATTGCGACAACAATTTTTCTCATTTCCGGTGAATTATAGCAGCAAAAGTCAGTAAATGATATGAAGTTAGAAGTAAATTACGCAAACGTTTGTTTATTAGGCCGGAAACGTTTTAGCTATCAACTTAACGGTAAGCTATTGATATACATCAATAAAGTGTAGAATAAACACTTAGTTACAAAAAAAATGGATAAATTTTTTTCCATATTAAATCTTTATTAACGATATTGCTCATGAATTTTCATAGGATAAGGTTTAATGGTTAATGGTTTTTGATTAGGGCCCCCGACTTAACGTCGGGGTTCTTTTTTTCCCACATTAAATAAGTTTGCACTATAAAAAAATGTCCCACCAAAAGCGGGACATTTTTTCTAAAGGAATAACCAGACTAAAATGCCTTTGGTTGCTTAGCCGGTTGAATTGGTTTTTGGGTGTTTTCGTTACCCATATTTTCAATGATCCAGTTCGTCATTTTGCTCCAGAGATGAAAGCTGGTATTATCCATCGAACCGGAAATGCCATGATTTTTATTAGGATAATAAGCACTCTCAAAATCAATGTTGCTTTTAACCAGCGCTGTGATCATTTGAGTGGCATTTTGAAAATGAACATTATCGTCGGCGGTGCCATGAATGAGCAGGTATTTGCCCTTTATTTTATCAGTATGGTTGATTGGTGAGTTATCGTCATACCCCTTGGGGTTTTCCTGCGGTGTCCGCATGTATCGTTCTGTATAAATATTATCATAGAATCTCCAATTGGTAACAGGCGCTACTGCCACAGCTGCCGAAAAAACATCTGCACCTTTGGTGATCGCCAGTGAACTCATAAAGCCCCCGTAGCTCCAACCCCAATGACCGATATTATTCTTATCTACAAACGGCATCGAGCCCAGGTATTTGGCCGCATCAATCTGGTCCTCTATTTCAAATTTTCCCAATTGCAAGTAGGTTTTCTTTTTAAATTCTTCTCCTCGAAAGCCGGTTCCGGTATTGTCCACGCTTACCACAATAAATCCTTTTTGAGCCAATAATTGATGCCAGAAGCTAACTGCTCCAAAGCGGTTGGCAACCTGTTGTGAACCGGGGCCTCCATAGTTGCAAAACAAGACAGGATATTTTTTGGACGCATCAAAATTTGCGGGTTTGAGCATCCAGCCATTCAATGTATCGCCTTTGCTATTAGGCACCCGGATGAACTCAGCTTTACTGATCTCGTACTCGTTTATTTTTTCTCTTTGCTTAGCGCTTTCACTCACTGTTTTTATAAGCGATGAACTAATGGCTTTTTTGTTGGCGTTAATTGAATTCAAGGTAACGACCTGGGGTGTATTGATATCAGTTTTGAAATCGTAGAACTGTGTGAAATTATCATTGAATTCAACTTTATGCCATGCCTGGCCCTTGGTTAGCTGAAACGTGTTTTTGCCGGTAAAATCAGTTACAAACAAATTTCTATCCATAGGCCGGGGCCAGGCCACTGTATAAAATATTCTTTTGTTGACCTCATCTACTCCATTTACTTCCGTTACTTCATAGTTTCCTTTGGTGACCTGGATCTTATTTTTTCCATCAAGGCCGTATAGATACAAGTGACGATAGCCGTTCATTTCACTGGTAAAAAGAAAATGCTTTCCATCTTTTAAAAACCACCAGTCATCATTGATCTCTACAAAATATTTGTTTTTCTCTTCATAAAGCAGGTTGCTGGCACCGGTCTTAGCATTCGTAGCTAACAGCTTCAGGTCATCCTGGTGGCGATTCATCCAAAATACTACCAGGTTATTATCATCTTTTGTCCATTTGATGCGGGGTATATAAATATCTCCCTGTTCATATTGGGCTTTTACATCTTTGCCGTTTGCCAGATCGTAGATATGTATTTCCACTTTGGAATTGGCCTCACCGGCTTTTGGATATTTATAACGATAATCTTTGTTATAAGCATTGTCGTAAATCGTCATGTTATATTCCTTTACATCTGTCTCATCAAAGCGATAGTAGGCGATGTAATTCCCTTTAGGGCTCCACTGGAAAGCACGGGTAAATTCAAACTCCTCTTCATACACCCAGTCACAATTACCATTGATGATGTAATTCCATTTGCCATCGGTTGTCACTGCTTTAATGCTATTGGTGGGAAGGTCCTTTATATAAAGATTATTGTCTTTGACATAGGCAACCTTTGTACCATCAGGTGATAATGTGGGATGTAAAACTTTACCGCTATCGAGGGATGTGATTTTTTTTGTCAGCGAGTCGAATATATACACGTTTGCTTTTGACGACCGGCGATAGATCGGCTCCACATTCGATCTCAGTATCACGATACGGGGATGGGAAGAACTGTAAACGATATCAGAGGGCTTGTCGATGACATAGCCCTTTTCATCTTTCAACTCCGCGGGCAATACCGGGTCGGTTGATCTTTTTCCAAAATCCGCTGCTATATATTCACCACGGAAAGTTCCTTTTTTATAGATGTCCTCCAGGGTGATTTGCTTTTTTTGTCCAATAGCAACTAAGGGCAGGAGAAAGAATACAAGAAATAAGTTACGCATCCGTTGATTTTTGAATTTAAGAATGTACAATCGTTTTGTAAAGACGGTTATGAAAATAAAAAGCCCCGCAGTTGCGAGGCTTTGGTTAATATTTATGATTTATTTATTTTTTGGTCTTTCGGTCATATAGTCGAAACGTTTTCCGGTTACTTCAGCCATATCAGGGATGGCTTCAACCCGGTATTCACCGGCATCCAGTTTTTTCTTGGTGGCAGAAAAAGCCTCCAGTGTTTCTTTAATGTCCGCATCTGTATGAACGGCGGTAGGGATCAACCTATAAATAATATGCCCTTTCGGAATAACCGGGTAAACCACGATGGAACAGAATATGTGATAGTTTTCACGAAGATCCATCACCATGGCTGTAGCTTCTTCCACGCCACCTTTCATATACACAGGTGTAACTACAGAGTCCGTTTTACCAATATCAAAACCTCTTTCTTTTAAACCGTTTTGCAGTTTAAGTGCATTTTCCCACAATTTATCTTTCAGTTGCGGCTGGGTACGAAGTAATTCCAGTCTCTTCAGGTTGCCAATCACTAATGGCATGGGTAAACTTTTGGCAAAAATTTGAGAGCGGATATTATAGCGGATATAATCAATGATCTTTCTATCTCCGGCGATGAAGGCTCCGATGGACGCCATTGATTTGGCAAACGTAGAAAAATAAAGATCGATCTCATTCTGTATTCCCTGTTCTTCACCGGCGCCGGCGCCTGTTTTTCCTAATGTTCCAAAGCCATGTGCATCATCCACCAACAGGCGAAATTCATATTTACTTTTTAGTGCTGCTATTTCTTTTAATTTGCCCTGATCACCCGCCATTCCAAAAACACCTTCCGTAATAACCAATATTCCTCCGGCTTTTTGTTTTTCAGTCAGCGCTGTAGCACGTTGAAGCTGTTTTTCAAAATCCTCCATATCGTTGTGCTTAAATACATAACGATGGCCGGGATGTAAACGCAAACCATCGATAATACATGCATGGCTTTCAGCGTCATAAACGATCACATCATGACGACCGCACAATACATCAATGAGGCTGACCATACCCTGGTAACCAAAGTTGACGAGTACCGCGTCTTCCTTCTGCTCAAAAGCTGCCAATTCAGCTTCCAGTTGCTCATGATAATTGCTGTTTCCACTCATCATGCGGGCGCCCATTGGCAAAGCCAATCCATATTGTACAGCTCCTTCAGCATCTGCCTTTCTTACCTCCGGATGATTGGCGAGACCCAGGTAGTTATTCAGGCTCCAAACAATCATATCCTTACCCCGAAACTTCATCCGGCTACTTATTTCACCTTCTAATTTGGGAAAAGCAAAATAACCATGGGCTCTTTCACGATGCTGGCCGATTGGGCCATAATTTTTCAATAAGCGATCAAAAATATCCGCCATATTATGTAATTGTTATTGGTTTATGAATCGATAGCTGCATCCGGCAGGTGATCAAAGGGTGGTCGGATGAAACTGCGCAAAGGTAAGGGATTGAAAGCCTCGTGCAAAGCTCGTCCAAACGGGTGTTAATATGTTGTGAAGCAGTAAAGTTAATACGAGGACTGCGGAGACCTGATTGTATTCCTTTATCGGGTAATACAATCCGATGGTTTGTATTTTTTTAAATGACAAAACTCTATTAACAGGTCGGTATTTTATTTAATCCCTT
Source organism: Terrimonas pollutisoli (assembly GCF_029360765.1). Taxonomy (GTDB): domain Bacteria; phylum Bacteroidota; class Bacteroidia; order Chitinophagales; family Chitinophagaceae; genus Terrimonas_B; species Terrimonas_B pollutisoli. Next base: position 309,853 of record NZ_JARKNA010000004.1, read on the forward strand.
TATATCCGATTTTCAAGGGATAAATAGATAAATAGATCCTAAAACAAAACAGCCTCACTTTAGCAAGGCTGTTCGAAAATTTCCCGGTAATCTTTATTAATCACATTAATCGTGGTTCTAAACAATCAGTAGTGCATCGCCGTAGCTGAAAAAGCGGTATTTGTCTTTAATTGCTTTTTTGTAAGCTTCCATGGTTAGCTCGTAGCCGGCAAACGCACAGGTCATGATCAGCAGGCTGGTCTTTGGTAAATGAAAGTTTGTAACCAACGAGTCCGCTATATTAAAATCGTACGGCGGGTGAATAAACATATTGGTCCAGCCTTCTGATGGTTTTAATAATTTTTGAGCGGTGAAAGATGATTCCAAAGCTCTCATAGTAGTAGTGCCGATGGAGCAAATACGATGACCATATTCTTTAGCACGGTTAACAATCTTGCAAGCCGTCTCGTCGATATTGTAGTATTCAGCGTCCATTTTATGCTTGCTCAGATCTTCCACCTCAATTGGGCGAAAAGTACCCAAGCCTGTATGAAGCGTTACTTCAGCAAAACGAATCCCTTTTATCTCTAAACGCTTAATCAGTTCACGGCTAAAGTGCAGACCCGCAGTAGGAGCCGCTACTGCTCCCTCATGTTTAGCATAGACGGTTTGATACCGTTCTTTGTCTTCTTCATCCGGTTTGCGTTTAATATATTTCGGCAGTGGGGTTTCACCTAATTTTTCAAGTTGTCCACGGAAGCCTTCCTCAGAGCCTTCCCACAAAAAGCGGATAGTTCGGCCACGGCTGGTGGTGTTGTCGATAACCTCGGCTACCAGGTCTTCCTGGTCGCCAAAATACAGTTTGTTACCTACACGAATCTTACGGGCGGGATCCACGATCACATCCCAAAGACGATTAGGCCTGTTCAGTTCACGAAGCAGGAACACCTCGATCTTGGCGCCGGTTTTTTCCTTACGGCCATACATGCGGGCAGGGAAAACTTTGGTATTGTTAACGGTGAAAACATCTTTGTCATCAAAATAATCCAGGATGTCACGAAAATGTTTGTTTTCGATTTGACCAGTGTGACGGTGAACTACCATCATACGGGCATCCTCACGTTTTTTGGCAGGATTTTGAGCAATAAGATTTAAGGGAAGGTCGAAACGGAATTGTGAAAGCTTCATTGTATTTATTGTGGTTTATAAAAGGCCCAGGACATTAACCGGCCAGGTATTTTCCTGGAAGTAAGGCGGGAGGGTTGATCGGTTCCACTTTGCCAAAGGCAATTGAGATGAATTTAGGATCAAAGCGGAGCGGCAAACCCCGGTCTTACGGCACCGGGCTCTGTCATGCGACAGCTTTAAAAGCGGGCAAAGGTAAATATTTATAACTAAAAAATTTGAGCTGTGGACAATATTTTTTTTAAATCCGGGTTGTTCTAAATATCCGGGTCTGGTTATGGTTTTAGCCGGTTACGGCATCATAGAACTATAAAACAGGTATTATCGGTAAAGGTCGTCTGCCTCAATAATTTGCGATAAGATGGCCCGATTTCAATGTCAATAATTATTAAAATAGTATTTTACCGAATACGCAACGGATTGGTTGATGTGGTCAATTTAATCCGGTGATTCAGTTACTAAAATAGAATAGATGAAGCGATATGTTTATTTGATCCTTGTGTTGTTGCCCTTGAGTGCCTTTGCCCAGACAAAACTGAAAGCTAAAAACTACCCAAGTCTTTTATGGGAGATAACGGGGAATGGGATGAAAAAGCCATCCTATCTTTTTGGAACCATGCATGTCAGCAGCAAGCTGGCTTTTCACCTTGCAGATTCTTTTTATTTAGGCATTCGAAATGCAGATGTGGTTGCCCTGGAAACGAATCCTGAGTCGTGGCAGGAAGATATGAGCAAATATGAACTGGCCAACAGCGGCTATGACAGCTATGATAACCAATACCGGCTGGCGGTTCCCAACGATTATTTTAGCATAAATACACTGAAGTTTTTCAAGTACGATAAGAAAATTGAAAGAGCCCTCTATAGTAATCCCTCTGCTATTAATAATTTATTGTATCGCTCCAATGATGACGGTGGCAATGATTTCGAAGAAGACACTTACCTTGATATGTATATCTATCAATGCGGAAAAAAATGGGGCAAAAAGGTAGCCGGTGTAGAACGATATGCTGAAAGTATGAAGCTGATGATGGAAGCTTATAAGGATGCCGCCAAAGACAAGAACACAAAAGTACGGAGCTATGACAGTGAAGACGGATTTGCATCCAGTAAACTACAGGAAGCCTACAGGAGTGGAAACCTGGATTGGCTGGACTCTATCAATAAATACAACAGCTTTTCAGCGGCTTTTGACGAAAAGTTTTTATACAAAAGAAATGAGATACAGGCTTCGTCAATCGACTCCATTCTTAAATCAGGACAATCGCTGTTTGTCGGTGTGGGTGCGGCTCACCTGCCCGGTAACCGCGGTGTAATAGAAATGCTTCGCCGGGCCGGTTATCGGTTGCGACCGGTAAAAATGGGGGCCAGGGATAGCCAGCACAAAAATCTTGTTGAAAAAGTTAGAGTGGCTGTTCCCTTCAGCACGCAACAAGCTGATGACGGTTTGTATAAGGTGGATATACCGGGCAAGTTTTACAAATTTGGTGACGATGCCAGCCTTGACCAGCGACAGTATGCGGATATGGCCAACGGCAGTTACTACATGGTTACCCGTGTCAGCACGAATGCGTGGATGTGGGGGCATAGTTCAGTGAGGGTAGCTAAAATTGTAGATAGTTTATTGTATGAAAACATTCCCGGAAAGATTATCGCCAAGACAAAGATTGTCCGCAATGGATATCCCGGTATAGACCTTACCAATAAAACACGCCGTGGTGATATTCAACGCTACAATATTTTCATCACACCATTTGAAGTGGTGATTTTCAAAATGAGTGGTACAGGTGATTATGTAAAAAACGGTGAAGAAGCGAGAAAGTTTTTTGGAAGTATACAATTGAAAGAATACAAGCCTGCAGATATTCCCGCAGGCAGTTGGAAGAAATATTCACCTCCGTATGGCGGGTTTAGTATCGATATGCCACACGAACCAAATATCGATAACGATGGAAGCTGGATATACGATGCGGAAGATAAAATAAACAATGCGCAATACCGCGTGATCCGTTCGGATATTCACAATTATCATTTTGCAGAAGAAGATACGTTCGATCTAAACCTGATGGCGGAGAGTTTTGAATCCTCAGAGTTTATTAGTAAAAACGAAAGCAGGATACAAAAGACATACAAAGGATATCCCGCATTGGATTGCAAATACCAGGATAAGAGCGGCGGCCTGTTTCTTACCCGTTTTATTATTCAGGGGCCTCATTATTATACATTGGTTGCACATGGCAAGCATTCCACTCCCGCCATGGAAAAGTTCCTGAACTCCTTCGATATCCAACCTTTCAAATACAACCCGGCTAAAGACAGGAAAGATACTTCGCTATACTATACTGTTAAAAGTCCTGTATTTCCTGAAGCCGGTAAAGCAAAATTGGATATTCCCAAATACACCCATTCATCGGATGATGATGACGAATTATTGGAAAACGATCTGTTGGAAAACGGTGCTTTCCGTAGCCGGATTATAGCCAATGATTCCACCGGCGAAAAAATATTTGTTTCGTTCTTCAAAATGCAACGATACACCTACGTAAAGGATAGCACAGTACTTGATAAGGAAAACCAGACTTCGTTGTTCAGTGATTCTTCCGGTATTGTCAAGCTAAAAAGGAAGTTTGAATTGCCCAATAAGACAAAGGTTTGGGAAACTGTAATCACCGATACGGGTAGCAGCAGAACAATCTGGAGCAAGGTGTTTTATAAAAATGGAATCGGTTACGCCTTACAGACGCAGTCGGATACGCTGAACAAACCCAGCAGTTTTGTGCAATCTTTTTTTGACAGTTTTGTTCCTGCAGATACATTAACAGGAATAAATCCTTTCACAAAAAAGACCAATCTCTTCTTTACTGATTTTATGAGCACGGACAGTGTTGCGCACAAACGGGCCGTTAAAAACATTTATTCAATCAAACTTGACTCAGCCGACCTGGGATCGTTGAAAAAAGTGATTGCTTTTCTCGACTGGAAAGAAAAAAAATACCTCGACGTCAAAAAGGACCTTGTGTCTAAACTGGATGACATAAAAAACCGCCAGGCTTCGGATTATTTACAGGAACTGTATTATGCCGCAGGCGATACGGTGGAACTGCAGCATAAGGTGCTGGAGGTTTTATTACAACAAAAAACGCCGTATTCTTTTAAACTTTTCAAAGACATCATGCTGAATGAACCGCCGGTGCTCGATATTGGCCGCAGTAATGATTATTCGTCCGTTTATTCCGGTGAAATCAAAGCCCTTGCAAGAATTGGTTATGATGATGGAAATTTTATTGATGAATTGCATGACTCGTTACAATTAACCAAAACTATCCTGTCTGAGTTGCTGCCACTTTTAAACCTGGATGATTATAAATACAGCATGATGCAGCTACTTGCTGAAATGGTGGATAGTAGTATGATAAAACCAAAAGATTACGACCTCTACTATAGCAAATTTTTAATTGAAGCCAGGCAGGAGCTAAAAAGACAAGCTATTGCGGAGAAGCAAAAGGCTATCAATAAGGCTGAGGAAAAAAAGGAAGATAAAAAGGATGCGGGCTACGATGATAGCAACGATAGCAATACCGGCAATGAAAAACTGCAGCTTTACGCCACTTTGTTATTGCCTTATTGGGACGTAAACCCGGCTGTACAACCACTTTTTAAACAATTGCTTTCTTCCGGGGATAAAAAGCTTACCTATGATATTATGCTGTTGTTGCTCCGGAATAAAAGGCCATACCCTGACAGCCTGTTAAACTACTTTGCAGCGCTGGATAATTATCGTTATAACTTATATACCGATCTGCGGGAAATCAGTATGGAGAAAAAATTTCCTGCATTGTATAATAATCATATTGATCTTGCAAAAAGTAAGTTGCTTGATAAAAAATCTTACGATAAACCTGATTCGGTTGTTTATCTCGACAGGCTGGATGCACAGGTAAAGAATAAAAAAGGCTTCATCTACTTTTTTAAATACAAAACAAAAAAGGATGATGCAAGCTGGAAAATTGCCTCGGTAGGATTGGTGCCCCGGGACGCCAGGCAATTTGAATTTGAAGAAGAAGAAAAAAAATCAACAGCGTACTTTTCCATTTATGATAATAGCTCCGGAAATTCTTCCTATGACTTTACTGCCTTTACGGATACAAAACTACGGCCAGATGAGCCGGTAATGAATCAACTGAAAAAACAACGAAAGAAGCTTTTGTATTCGGCCCGCAAAAGTGCGAAAGAGTTTTATAATAAAGACGATTCCGATAGCTACGAGACGGAAAGTGAAATTGATTAGAAAGAAGTTATAGCTTTTCTGAATAATTTATTTGCTGATTGTAAGCACTGATCAATTCTATTAAGGACGCTTTGTAAAGGGTGGGCTGTGCGTAGATGGTCCTGACATTTCATCGGGATCGGAAGGAGGCTTTACATAGCCATTCCTTTTGGAATGGAAGCAATTAACTTTTTCGTGTAGTCAGATTGAGGATTAAAATAAATTTCATCAGCATTTCCGGCTTCTTCTATTTTTCCTTTGTTCATCACCATGATGCGGTCGCTGATATACCGAACCACGGAGAGATCATGTGAGATAAAAATAGTAGTAAAACCCAATTCTTTTTTCAGATCGTTCAGCAGGTTTAAGACCTGCGCCTGTACACTCACGTCGAGAGCCGAAACAGATTCGTCGCAAACAATAAACGAAGGGTTCAACGCCAAAGCTCTTGCAATAACGATCCGCTGCCGCTGACCACCGGAAAATTCATGGGGATAGCGGTTGAAGTGTTCTGCCCTTAGGTCAACTTTTTCCAGGAGCTCAATTACTTTTTCCTTTCTGGCTTTATCTGACCGTAAAATGTGATGAACTTTTAATGGCTCTGCAATCGACGAACCAATTGTCAACCGTGGATTGAGTGAAGAGTAGGGGTCTTGGAAAATAATCTGAACTTCTTTTCTTAATGATCGCAGTTCATCTTTCTTTTTTGAGGTAAGATCAAGGCCATCATAGTATATTTTTCCCGCTGTTGGCTCAATAAGTCGCAGCAATGTCCGGCCCAATGTTGTCTTACCACAACCACTTTCGCCAACCAGTCCCATAGTTTCGCCTTTATAAATAGAAAAACTTACATCATCAACGGCTTTGGTGTAAACAGCAGGCTTGCCGAAGAAGGTTTTCTTCGCGGGAAACCACACGGAGAGATTTTCCGCACGAAGCAGGACTGATTCCTGAAGTCTGAGTTCTGATGTCTGATTTCTGACCTCCGGCCTCTGATCTCTGACTTCCGGCTTCTGACTTCCAACTTCTGACTTCATACCTAAAAAATCACTAACAACGGGCAATCGTTCTCCTCTTTCATGCAACAGTGGCCGGCAGGCAAGTAGACCCCTGGTATAGCGATGTTGCGGATTATTGAATACTTCCCTGACTGTATTTTGTTCAACAATCTCTCCCTTATACATGACGATAGTCCTGTCAGCAATCTCAGCGACCACACCAAGATCGTGTGTAATAAATATGACTCCCATATCGGATTGCTGCTGCAATTCTTTGATGAGCTGCAATATGGTTTTCTGAACCGTCACATCCAATGCTGTTGTTGGTTCATCACAAATAAGCAATGACGGTTCACAACACATCGCCATAGCAATCATTACTCTTTGTTTCTGGCCTCCACTCAACTGATGGGGATAGCGACTAAAAATCAATTCCGGGTTAGGCAGCTTTACTTTTATAAACCATTCAATCGTTTTTTGACGGGCTGCTGTTTTTGATATTTTCTTATGCGCCAACAATGCTTCCATTACCTGGACCCCACAAGTAAGTACCGGGTTCAGTGACGTCATGGGTTCCTGGAAGATCATGCCTATTTTATTTCCCCGGATATTCTGCAGCGAGTAACGATCTTTTTTTAAAAGATTAGTTTGTTCAACCCCGTTTTCAGAGAAGAATATTTGTCCGGAAACATACCTCGCCGGTGGCGAAGGAACTAATTGCAGAATTGAAAGTGACGTAACTGATTTTCCCGAACCCGATTCACCTACCAAGGCAACGATCTCACCTTTATTTACTGTAAAGGAAATGTTTTTTAGTGCCGTTGTTTTCGCCTGGCCGGATATAAAATCAACAGAGAGGTTTTGTATACTCAGTAAAGGCAGCATTATTTTTCCAGCACTTTTATCATCAGTTTTTTGGAGGGGGTAGGGTAGTAAGCCATACAAACAGCGCAATCACTTTTTTGCGTGGTATCGATAGTGAAATAAAACTCATCCCCCTGTTGAATAGATGCAGGGAAGCTGCAGGGACTTCCAAGTCCAAAAACATTTTTATAGGATTTGCCGGTTGATTCATCAGTCCAGTTGGCAACAATCAAAGAAGTATCCAGGTTTCCTTCCACGAGGCTGAGTGTATAATTCATACACAGGGCTTTTACTTCCAGTTTTGCTTTATATGTACCAGGGTCAGCGGTTTTTTTGTTGTTGCATTTTTCTGCAGATGCTGTCAATAAAAAAACTGAAGATAAAAGGAGGATAAGCTTCATAATAATAAAGTTTAAAATTTCAAATGTCTTACGGTTAGCCCGTTATTGATCAGTTGCTTTAATGAATCGATACCGATTTTAATATGATTATCGACATAATGGGCCGTTACTGTTTTATCACTTTCTTCCGTCTTCACACCTTCCGGGATCATGGGCTGATCGCTGACCAGTAACAATGCACCAGTAGGTATTTTGTTATAAAAACCAACGGTGAAAATAGTAGCTGTTTCCATATCTATGGCATAGGCCCTGATATCCTGCAGGTAGTTTTTAAACTTTTCATCATGTTCCCAAACCCTTCGGTTGGTGGTGTACACTGTACCTGTCCAATAGTCTACACCATAGTCACGAATGGTGGTAGATACTGCTTTTTGCAAGGCGAATGCTGGCAGAGCGGGTACCTCAGCCGGGAAATAATCGTTGGAAGTTCCCTCGCCTCTTATTGCCGCAATCGGCAATATAAGATCGCCAATTTTATTTCTCTTTTTCAAGCCACCGCATTTGCCAAGAAACAAAGCCGCTTTTGGTTCTATTGCACTGAGCAGGTCCATTACCGTTGCGGCGGTGGGGCTGCCCATACCAAAATTTATGATGGTGATATTGTCGGCTGTGGCGCATTGCATAGGCTTGTCTTCTCCTATTACTTCCACACCATTCCATTCGGCAAACTTGTAAACATAATTGCTGAAATTTGTCAATAGAATATATTCTCCAAAGTTGCTCAATTTCTCACCCGTATAGCGGGGGAGCCAGTTTTCTACAATTTCTTCTTTCGATTTCATGTTTTCTCATTTTACAGTTCAGCGAATTTAATCATTTACTTTTGAAGCATGCTGAACATACATTATCCGCAACCTTCATTTAGTATCAGGAAAGATGCCGGTAAGGATTTCATTTTTGATCCGCTTCGCAAAAAATGGTTATTGTTAACGCCGGAAGAATGGGTGCGGCAAAATTTTGTTCAGTACCTGGTGCAGGTTAAAAAATATCCTTCTTCGCTCATTGCAATGGAGAAGACAATACGATTGGGTGAGTTGAAAAAGCGGTTTGATATCCTGGTATATGATCATAATCATACTCCCTGGATGATGATTGAATGCAAGGCGCCGGCAATAAAATTGGATGATGCCGTTTTGCAGCAATTGCTAAGATATCATATCAGTGTGCCGACAGGCTTTCTTATTATCAGCAATGGCGAGTACAGCTTTGGCTGGGAAAAAAAGGATCAGGCTTTACACATTCTCCAAGAGCTTCCGGAATGGAGAGAAAATAAGTCAATAGGATAGTAGGCATTAAATTTTGATAAATTTTAGATAGACAGGCACTCCCGATTTTCTTCTCAGAATTGCAATGTAGAGCCCGCTGGCTAAATTGCCGACAGATACAGTTACCCTTGTTTTGTTAATAATATTTTCTACTAATACTTTTTGCGATCCATTCAAGCTTGTTATTTCCAATGTTTCCCATCGGTCGCTGATCTTTAAACTGTCAATGGTAAGCAGATTGGTAACCGGGTTTGGATAATAAACTATTCCCTGGCTTGAGGCAGGAACAGGATCAATAGCAGTAACGGTATTTATTATAAATACAAGGGCTTCACTGGTAACAACTGAAATGTTGTTACAGGAATTATTACTTGTAAGAATACAACGGATCTTGTCACCTGTCTTTGCAGGGGTATAATTTATGGTTCGTAAATCGCCACCCAAAATGGATTGCCAATTATGCGTGTCTGTGCTATCCTGCCACTGATAAGCGGGAGTAGTACCGGCATTTGTCGTTGTCGCTGTTATCAGTGTTGCCTGGTTGACGTTAACGGTTGTTGTTCCGGATATGGTAATGGCGGGAGCAATAGCCGCATTCACCGTCATGGTGATAGTTTGGCTGGTAGCAGTATTGGTAGTTACGCATTCCGCATTGGTTGTTACAATTACCGTTATCTTGCTTCCATTCGTTAACGTGGATGTCGTATATGTGTTGCTGTTTGTTCCAACGTTTATTCCATTCACCTGCCATTGAAAAGTGTTCACCGTTCCTGCGGGGCTGATGCCTGCTGTAAATGTTACAGACGTACCTTCACAGATGGTAGTAGCAACGTTTGCAATAATGGCCGTTGGCTGAAAGGGCCCTTTCCTGGAAATACTGAGCTGATTACTTTTAACAAACGAGGGTGCATTACAATGTGCAGTATTGCTGGTCATAAATACCTGTACATTATCTCCATGGTTAAAAACAGAGGATGTATAGGTGTTACTGGTAGTTGTTGCTATTTTAACTCCATTCCTGATCCAATCATAAACAGGAGCGGTCCCTTCATTGGTAGGTGTTGCGGTAAATGTAACCGGAGATCCGACACAAGTTGCTCCTGTTGTGCCGGTGATTGTAACTGTTGGCAAACTTCCGATGGTTGCTATTGTAATAACATTACTCGTGTCTTTTAGACCCGACTTACACATTCCACTTGCATAGACTACGGCTACTACACGATCATTATTTTTAAGGTTGCTTGTTGTGAATTGATTGGTATTAGTGAAAAAGCCTGCGTGAGTATTATTTATGTACCAGAAATAACTGGGAGTATCGCCGGAGTCAGTGGCGGTTGCCGTAAATGTAACAGGACTTCCCTGGCATATACCAGTAGCAGGCATGCTGATGGTTACCGTTGGCTGGGGAAATCCTCCTAATACCTCTAATTGGAAGATGCTGCTTTTATAAGAATCAACAATACACCGGTATTTATAACTGTTCCAGGATAATGGGACCTTAATAAAATTTAATGTGTTTGTTTTGCTTCCTGTTACTGTGCTATTATCAACTAAGTCAATATATCCTGTCCCCGTATCCTGTTGCCATTTGTACGCAGTTCCTGCGATGTCGGCAGTAATGGTAGTATTAGATCCGTCACATAACGTCTTTTTGAGAGGCAGGCCAATTGTATTTTGATAAATGTAAATTATTGAACCAAAACTGGCAACAATGTCAGGTCTGCCATCGCTATTAAAATCATGTGCTTTGAAAGTGTATGGGACCCCCAGGATTGCTTTCAATGGGCTATCATTGATAATAGTGCCTGGAATTGATAGATTTCTGTAAAACGTAAATGAGTTGTCGGTTGGATTTGCCTCTGCAAAATCTGGTTTTTCGTCGCCGTTGAAATTTGCAATACAACTGCTTCGTCCGAGGCCCGCTATCGCGGTATGACTACTTTCTATAAAAGATATATTACCTGGTGTGCTTGTATTTCGGAAGATCATGTAATTACGATCGTTGTAAATGATAACATCTAACTTATTATCGTTATCAAGGTCTGACAGATGAATATCTCTTCCCTGCAAAATGAACCCGGTCGTTGTAAACGTTATTTTGGTGGCAAAAGAAATATTACCCGGAGTACTTGTGTTTTTCAATACAGAAAAATTTGAAGCTCCTTCGACTGCGTTAAACAAAACAATTTCTTTTTTCCCATCTCCATCCAGGTCGCCCGTTGCAATACTCACGGTATTATCGTTCGTAACAATATCAAGGTTTGAGGCAAAAGATATAGTGCCCGGAACACTCGTATTTCTCGAGATAGAGATGCTTTTATTTCCCGTAACAACATCAGGCCGCCCATCATTATCGAGATCATCTACTGCTGCCGTCCATGAACCGCCACCAGGGAAGTTTATTTGCGGCTCAAATGATATCAAGCCTACCGAACTCTTATTTCGTATAGCTGTAAACCCAATATCTCCCCTGGCTGAAATAATATCTAATTTTCCATCTCCGTCCAGGTCATTTAAAGTAAATGATGCAAATGAGCCACCAGGTAAGTTGGCCACCCTGACTTTGTCTTCAAAAACCAGGTCGGTTCCGGTAGTTATATTTCTTTGTATCGCAAGTGAGTCACCATTGGCCACATAGGTGTAAAGAAGATCAGTTTTCCCGTCTCCGTCAACATCAGCACTTTCAACTGCCTTTGAGCTCTGGATACCTTTAAATTCGATAGTGTAATTTTTAACGAATGAGTTATAAGTGAAATTACTGCTACCGGAGAATGTGACATTAAAAGGCTTGAACGACTGACCTTTTAAATGTGTATTTGTATTTAATACTGAAACTGGTAAATAACTCGCTCCCGCAGGAACTATACAATTCACCTCCGTTGCACTAGCTGATGTTACCGTGGCTTTAGTCGCTCCGAAATAAACAATATTGCTTGAAATACCAGGGGCAAAATTGTTTCCTGTTATTTTAACTATTGTTCCAATAGGGCCAAAGGCGGGAGATAACGATGTAACCACGGGTGGGAGCGAAGCAGGGGGCGGGCTATAAACAAATCCAGGAGCAGAATGACTATAGTTATAGTAATTTGTGGTAACAGAGACATTCCCTGTTGCTCCGTTTGCAACAACTGCTGAAATTCTTGTTGATGATTCGATCTTGAAAGAGGAAGCCGGCACTCCTCCAAAGTTTACCTTCGATACACCCGTAAAGTTTATGCCATTAATGGTTATAAGCGTTCCTGTACTGCCTATAGCAGGGCTGAAAGATTGTATCGCAGGCAACGGCGGCACATTGAAATATTGATATTTTACTAACGTATCGGAGTGGGTGCCATTTGATACAATTAATTTGATGGTATCTACCTGTTTTGAAATAGAATGTACATAAGAAACATGATAAGCAGTGCCTATCAACTGATCACCATTAAACCATTTATATTGATAATTTGGTTTTGAGTAGTTGATAAGGTTTACATTGCCTGCAACATAAAAGTTAGTAGTATCAACTTTAAAGTAAGCTTTCGGTAAAGGTGTCCCTCCTGCATTGGTACTTAATTCTAAAAAGCCATGGCCACCCCCGGCCCATAACTGGTTGTTCAGGCATTGAAAATCATTGTGTGAATAAAGTAAATAGGTATAACTGTTGTCTCTTGGAAGAGGCTGCCACACTTTTCCTGAATCGGTTGTTTTGTAAACAGTATATAAACCATACAAAGCATATCCCGTGCTATCATTAGTAAATTTCATGTTACGAACACTAACAGGAGTTGCTATGCTATTATTTTTTTGTGTCCATGACTGACCGCCATTTGACGTGTAATATAAATTTTTAACGTCATTATCCAGGCCTGTGATATTCAGCCAGCCGTTGCTGGCGGTAAGAAAAAAGGCGGAACTAATTCTTTCGTTCACAGGTAAGGACACCGTTTGCCAGGAAGAACCACCATTGGTTGACTTAAGTAGTTTTTTTACAGCGTAGTTCGTACTATATGCATACACCGTGTTGTTGTCCACGGCCTGTACGTCATCAAAAAAACTATTTGGATCCGACCGGCATACTGTCCAAGATATGCCTTTGTTCGTTGTTTTTATGATCCGGTCGGCATCTAGTGCAAAACCAATATTAGGATTGCTGGTAAAAGACATATCCATGACGCCTTGAGTTAATTGCTGACTATTCAATGGTGCATGATAAACCACCGTAAACGAATTTGCCTGGTCGACTGAATAGAGAATCGCCGGCTCTGCCCCATAATGACCATAAGCGATAACGGTATCTTTATTAAAAGCTTTCACTCCTTTGATACCAAAGCCAAATGTTAGGTTGACATTATGGCCATTATAATTCACATTAGAGAGCGTTATGTATTTCCGGCTAAATGTCCTCCCACTGTCGTTAGTGAAGCCTATCCAATAACTGAAAGCGACATATCCCTCTGAAGGTGAGTAAAAATCGATTTTTTCAATTTCGTTATCCTCGTCTTGGGCATCTACATATACCTGGCGCATCTGTGCATTTACACTGCTAAAAACTAGTTGAAAAAAAATAAATAATGGGAGAAGAAAATATTTTTTCTCTACGGGTAGATTTACGGAAGCCATATTCAGTAGGTTCGGGTTGACTATTTGTTGTGCTTGTAGGTAAACACAGGATATTCAGAATATCACTGGGCTTATTGGCCAGTGACGATATAAGGCGGTGTAACAAGGATTAGGAAAATCAAAAATAATGAAAAGGACAGATTAAGCAACTAGTTCTTGAAATCAATAGATAAGAAAGCTATTTTTTTCCGACCAAAAACGAAGGATGAAATTTTTTTAATTTGTTAGTAAGGAAGGATATCTTCAATAGTCGTCAAGGCTAAATTATTGTCCTTATATCCCGACACTAATTACCCAAACAAATTACTGCTCAAATACCTGTCACCCCGATCGCAGGTAATAAACACAATCACTCCCGACTCTATTTCTTTTGCCAGTCTTATAGCCGCTGCGGCTGCACCACCACTGCTCATGCCAGCAAAAACGGCTTCTACTTTTGCTAATTGCCGTGCCATTTCTGTCGCTTCCTGCTGTGATACATCCATGACACGATCTACACGTTCCGGCTCGAATATCTTTGGTAAATATTCTTTTGGCCATCTTCTTATTCCGGGTATAGATGACTCTTCTGTTGGTTGACAACCCACTATTTGAATAGCTGGATTTTTTTCTTTAAAAAACCTTGAACAACCCATAATAGTTCCGGTGGTTCCCATCGAACTAACAAAATGAGTGATGGATTGATTGGTGTCTTTCCAAATCTCGGGGCCGGTGGTTTTATAGTGTGCCTTATAATTATCAGGATTAGAAAACTGGTTTAAAATAAAGAACTCACCTGTGGCTGCTTTTTCTTCGGCATAGTCACGACAGATCTCAATACTTTCCAAAAGAGTTACTTTGGCGCCATAAGCTTCCATGGTTAGCGTTCTCTCACGGGTAGAAGTTGATGGCATGACCAATTCTATGTCCAAATCGTATAAACGGGCAATCATTGCTAAAGCAATACCGGTATTCCCACTTGTAGCTTCTATCAATTTTGCCCCCGGCTTTATATCACCTCGTTCCAGTGCGGAACGGATCATGTTCAACGCCGGACGATCTTTAACACTGCCACCGGGATTATCGCCTTCCAGCTTGGCAAACATTTTTACATTAGGATTAGGATTTAATTTTTTTATCTCTACCATGGGTGTATTGCCAACCAGGTCAATAATGCTCGCCATAATTAAATTTTAGTTTTTTGATCTACTACCTCTATCTCTGACTTATGGTATACGGTGGAGTATGGAGAAACGCTTTTTGTAAGCCAAACATTACCGCCGATAATACTATGATGCCCGATAATTGTATCACCACCCAGGATGGTGGCGCCGGAATATATCACTGCATGATCTTCTACTGTCGGATGACGCTTGATAAAGGACATGGCTTTATCTACGCTTAAGGCGCCCAGCGTAACACCCTGGTAAATTTTCACATGATTACCGATGATTGTTGTTTCGCCGATAACGATGCCGGTACCGTGGTCAATGCAAAAATGTTCGCCGATCTCAGCACCAGGGTGGATGTCGATACCCGTTTTTGAATGTGCATATTCTGTAAGAATGCGGGGCAAAAGAGGTATATCTAACTCTGCCAGTTTATGTGCTATCCGGTAAAATGAAATGGCATAAAACCCAGGATAGGCCCTGATGATTTCAAATCTTGTTCTTGCTGCCGGATCACCTTCCAGGATGGCATCGATATCCGTGTTGAGGATACGATACATTTCGGGTATGGAATTGAAAAAGGAACGGCCCTTATCTGCATTGTCACAACTGCTGCAAGCTTTGGTGGCATTGAAAATCCTCACTAATTCTTTTTCCAAAAACATAAACTCCCGTTCGACTTCCTGTGCCGATGCAGGGGAGTACTCCGCTTTTTCCGGATATAAGAGATGTATTAACCGAAGAGCCCATGAAGCAATTGTTTCATTGGACGGAACAGCTTCTACTCCTTCTTGTTTTTCGAAGATATGCTGGTAAAATTTTTGATTCATAGATAATCACAGGTTTTGGGCGGTTAGTCTACAAAACTACCATATTTATAAACACATGTAAAGTCGTATGGTTGGCTATTTTATAAGAAAATGATAAAAAAGTATAAAGTATAAAAGCAAGGGCTGTACTTCGTGGAATGGCAGGCTTTTATGGTTTGAACATATTCGTAAAAATATCCGTAAAAGCTTTTAGATAAACTATTCCCAGACTATATTTACGCTTTTCAAGCCCTGTTGTGAGAAAACTTATTGTATACCTACCACTACTACTAACACTCATTGTTTCAAATTTGCCGGTTGCCGGCCAGGGAAACCTGCCATATCGCTATAATGAATTAAGTGGAAGCTACTATGCGGAGCAACAAAGCACATTAAAAAAGGCAAAACCTGATGCCGCCGCACTTACGGATAAAAAAGCACAAAAAAAATATATCGAGCTTAGTGAGGAAGTCCGCAAGTCGATCATTAGTGGTTTTGCCGACAATAATTTTGTTTATCAAAAAGATATTGTTGACTACCTGGGCCAAATAGCGCTGACGCTTAAAAAACATAATCCAACGCTATTTAAAGAAACCCCTTTGGTGTTACTCGACAGGTCGGATGTAGTCAATGCCTATGCGTTAGGAAATAATATTGTTGTTATAAACCTCGGTCTTTTTCTGTTTGTTCAATCCCGTGAAGAGTTGGCCCTGATTATTGCACATGAACTGGCTCATAACATACTACGGCATTCCGAAAACTCATTGAGAGAAACTGCTGCCCGGCTCAGCTCAGATGAATACCAGGAGTCGCTGAATGCTGTATTGGACTCTAAATATGAACGCCTGTCACGCCTTAAAAAAATATTTATCGGCTATTCGGTCAACAGAAGCCGTCACAGCAGGTATAAAGAAACAAGCGCCGATTCTCTTGCTATAGCTCTTTTGAAAAATTCAAAAATTGGTTTTGATGCCCGCTTCTTTCGGCGGCTGGATAGTGTGAAGGGCGTTAGTCAGCAACCATTGCAGCAACCGGTAAAATATTTTTTTGAACAGTATAAGCTTGGTTTTGATGACAACTGGTTAAAACAGTCGAAAGGGCTTTCATCCAGGAACTATCAATTCAAAGACACCTCATTGGCAGAAGAGGATTCGCTTAAAACACACCCGGACTGCGTCCTGCGTTATGAAAAAACCAAAACTCAATCTGATGCCAACCTTTCTTTAACGGAAATTCCCGGTAACTTGAAAGAGTTTGGCCGAAAAATAACGCTTTGGAATAAGATAGCAGCGCTGGAATTGACCCCCGCTTTATACTCCATATTCCAGGAAAAAGAAAAAGGAAATACTGACCCATGGTATGATTTAATGGCCGGGGCCGTTTTCTCTTCACTCAATTATGCTGATAAAGACCTGCGCCGTTTCAACGTTGTAGGCAGCAGGCAAAAGGAATACGTGGCAACCACGTATTATGAATTACAGACCTTATTGACAAAGATGAACCGGGCATCGCTGGAAAAAAATTGTATCACTTTTCAGCAACATAATTTTAGCCGTTCACTTCAACAATACGAAAAGGAATTATACCTGGCCCTGCAATTACTCGATAAAGAGACAATGCCAAATAAGAAAAGAATTGAACAAATCAGCAAACAGGCATTTGGCTCATCTGTTGATAATCCCTATCAGGAACTTTTTAACACCCTTAGTAAAAATTAAGACCATCACTAACAATTAATAAAACGCAATGAGAAAGTTTATCTTCCTGGCATCAGCAATGCTAGGTTCAGCAGTAATGTCAATGGCCCAATCCCGGGTATTTAAAGAAGTAAGCGATGAAATAAAATCTGAGTTTCGCCCGGTTTTACAGGACCAGAGCCTGGTAGGGTATACGCTTCTCACACAATTGGAAAAAATTTCGGAAGACAGCTTTAACTATAAGCTGACGATTATGGATGAGAATCTCAACGATATCGGTATCGTCAATTTTAAAGACGAAAGTGTCACTATGAAGGGGGTAGCTTTTGAAAACGATTTGCTCTCGATGGTGTTTGTAAAAAATAAGTTGTTGAGCCGTGGATTTAAAAATCAAAGACAGGCCAATTCCGCTATCAAAGATGCAGATGCCACAAAGGTTGTTGTCAAGTTCATGGATCTTTCAGGCGAGGTGGTGAACGAGTATCAATATAGGGTGGATCCTGAGATCAGGGCGAACTGGGCCCTGGGCGGACAAAAAAATGAGCGGGTGGTTGCGCCAGTAAATTTTAAACAGGATCCGATTATCCGGAATATACCGGGAAAAGGTTTTGTATTATTCTTCCGGGACAAAGAGGTCAACAATAATAAAATAACAGTATTTGATAGTGAAGGAAAAGAAAAGTGGCAAAAGGATTTGGCAAAGGAGGACAAATGTTACCTGCTCACTTCACCTGAAAGCATCAGTTTGTTAGGCAAAAAGTATAAAAATGATGGCCATTTCACGCTGAAAGTAATGGGCCTGGAAAAAAATAGCCCGGCGCAGGAAATCAGTTTGCAGGATGCAAATGGACTTAACCTGAGTGTATTGGATATAGGCAATGATCCTGTGAGTAACAGGCCTTATATAGCTGGTATGATTCTGCGTAAAGACAATTCAGAACGCTACGATACCTATAACAGCTTTATGCGTAAAGGGCCTTTCAAGGGAGTTTATTCAATAACGATTACAGGTAGCGGCAAAAGTGATATTAAGAAATCCTTTTCTTACTGGAAAAACAGTGAACTGGCCGGGCACATGACCTCTTCCGGAAGGCTTTCCAGGAATAAATCGTTGCCGGTGTTTAATATGGCGACAAGAGATAACAATGGTAATTTTTATTTTTCAGGCGTATCGATGGTGCGGAAGCCTAAATGGGGCAATATTGCAGGTTCGGTGATTACCAGTCCTACGATCGTATTGCCTTTTTTCTTCCTGACGGCCGGAACCAGGAAGGTCAGAATGGAGGACGCAGTGGTGCTTAAACAGGCGCAGGATGGCAAAGTGTCTGTCAACGATGAAATAGAACTGAAGAAGTCAAGATTTATCATAGGGAAAGCCATATTTGGGTATAGACTTTCCGATTATTTTTCAAACGGCTACAGTTTAAAAGGAAGCGACTCGAAGAACAATTTCCTGATCCTTGACAATCCAAAAGAGATCACCATTTATAACGTCAACGAAAAAAAGATAGACAGAACAATACCACATAAAGCAGATGGGGTAGTGACAAATATCGGCCCTGCGAAGGAAGGCCATATTATGGTATATGAGTATAACAGAAAAGAAAAGTCAACAAGATTGTCGATAGAGGCTTTATAAGAAATTATATTTTGGTTTATAGAAAAGGTGTATCAAATTTTCGATACACCTTTTTCTTACAGGCTTTTTTACTGCAACTGTCTCTTATATAACTGCACTGTATTTTCCAATCCCAGATAAATAGCGTCGCAGATCAATGCATGACCGATACTCACTTCATCCAGCCAGGGAATATTTTCTTTAAAGAACTGCAGGTTTTGCAAATCCAGGTCATGGCCGGCATTTAAGCCCAGGCCAAGTTCTTTCGCCTTTATGGCCGCTGACAGGTAAGGGGCGATGGCCAGTTGCCTGCTTCCCTTTGCGAAATTCCTGGCATATCCTTCTGTATATAATTCAATCCGGTCGGTACCCGTGGCCGCAGCGCCTTCTACCATTTCTATAATGGGGTCGACAAAAATGGAAACACGAATGCCGGCATTCCTGAATACGCCAATGATGTTTTGCAAATACTCCTTATGCTTTATTGTATTCCAGCCATGATCTGAAGTGAGCTGACCTAATGTGTCAGGGACCAATGTTACCTGGTCGGGTTTTGTTTCCAACACCAGGTCGACAAATTTTTGCTCTGTGCAATTGCCTTCAATATTAAATTCAGTAGTGATAATCTTTTTTATATCCCGTACGTCATTATACCGGATATGTCTTTCATCGGGACGGGGATGTACGGTGACTCCATCGGCGCCGAAAGTTTGCACATCAACGGCTGCTTTTACCACATCCGGATTATTGCCACCTCTTGAATTACGCAGGGTGGCGATCTTATTGATGTTTACAGAGAGTTTTGTCATGGCTCAAAGATAAATCCCCACTTCCATTTTTTGGCAATGAGCTCACTGCCATTCTGCCAAGGATCAATCAATATGATCAACCAATTGATTTAAAAAATCTGTAAAGGAAGGAGCAACGAATTGCATATTGTCGAAATATTGATCAGCTTGACCTTCTTCTGCTTCATTTTCATGACTCCAAAAGGCAATTACGCCATGATTTTCCTCATACAAAGACATTACGTATAAATTTCCTCCCGAGTCATTTGCGATAGGTATGTACCAGCTAGGAAGGCGGCCTTGAAAGGTGTCTAAGTGTTGGAACAGACTGGCAAAGTAAGGCTCTGACACCATGCCGTAAATCCATTGAACATCGCTTTTAATTGTTGGCTCTATCGCTGGTTTAGGTTCTCCGCCATTATATTTTAATAGAAAATTCTTATAGTCATCAGGAAGTACAACATCGTTAGCAGACTCAAATTGACTAATTAGTTCAAGTTCAACCGAGCCATACTTATTGCCATTAACTATCTCACTCATATTATAAAAAGTTTCAGACTAAATAAACCCTCTGCAATTGGTTGCTCCACATTTACAGGGCAATTTGCCATCATGATGTGTTTCTCCATAGTCACAGGTGAGCTCTTCGCCTTTCTTTACAGGGCGAAGGGTATAGAATTCAACCTTGCGATAAGCCCGGCGCATGTAAGTATTAGGATCGCAGGAATGATTGATATATCTTAACTCGTTACTGTTGATACTGGCGTCAAGGGCAATATCTTCATGATCGAATTCCACCATAAACAACACATTGTCTGGTTGGGACTTCACTCTTTTTTGGGCTTCTTTATAAGAAATGATCTCGCCGCCCATATTGCCGAGTTTCTTTTTTGCCGGAATAGCCTTCAAGGCAAAAGCGCCTTTACCGGCAATCCTGCTTTTGCCTATCTGCAATGGGTAATTCAAAACTGTATTCATTAAAAAACATTTCAAAAATCAAGAAAACTTCAATCTAAAAACTTTAAACCTTTTAAACTTCTTAAACCTCTCTTCACAACTCCATCCATGTGTGATCAGCCAGCAGTTTCACACCGGCGACAAATTTTTTGAATGGTCCGCCAGCTCCCCATTCTTTCGGCGATACCAGGGACAATGTATGGCTGCCATCATTTTTTTCATATAAATAGTATACCTGGCCAATATTGGGTTTAAAAGATAATTTGGCGCTATAGATCATTAACGATAATTCTTTTCTTTTTTGGATCTCCTGAGCCTGCAAAGCCAACAGTTCGATTTGTTTCCTGATCTGTTGCAATTGCATATTCGTTTGCTCTTCCATGGCGGTAAGCGCCTTGTGTTTAATCAGGCCCTCCTCGTTTGCCTTGATTACAGCCCCTGCTACCGACGCAGAGTAGGGAAGTACGCTAAGCTGTTTGTGATATTGTTCGGTATTGGTATACGGTGTTCCATCTTCTCTTGTTCCCTGCTGTATAATTTTAAGGTAACCATTGGGCATTATCTCGTGCACAATATGTAAAACAACTTCTCCTTTTTTATAAAAATGAATTTCAAAACTGATGCTATCAATAAAGTTTACCTGTACCTGGTCGGCCAGGTCATGCGGTGTAAAGGGATTTAATTCTCCATCTGCGATGACATGATATTGGGCCGACAGTGCCTGGTTTTCGAGAGTGACCCAATTATGATAAATAGTTAGTTCCTTTTTTCCCCGTCCGACCGGGTCATCCGGGCGGGCCTCCGGCGATTCGATTTTATAGATACCGCTTTTGGGTCTTTCCCCCATTTCATAAATACCTTTTTCAGGAAACAACTGCCAGGCAGCTAAAAAATTGTAGGCTTGAACCATTGATAGTAAAATGACAGTTGATAGTTGAATAGTGTCAGACGTTTATCCGGCGCAGCAAAGATTTTATTTTCCGGGGAATTAAAAAAAGAATATTCGAAGGTTCAAAAAAGAAAGTATAGCAAAGGAAATCTAAAACTTAATTCGCTAGTAACCCTTAAGTTTTATTCTGATCAAAGAATCTTTTTGTACGGCGGTCCAATTGTAAGAGTTGTTATAAATGGCTTCTTCCCAGCCACCATAGTTCGCATTCGGCAGCACAATAAATTTTTTACCAAATTCGGCTGCGAGCTGTTGTACGTATTGTTCCCGTTCTGTCTCTGATTTTTTATCGAACAAACTACTAAAGTCAGCAAGGTTGTCGCCCAAAAGCAAAACTATTTCATGCGTGGTAGAAACCTGCTGCCTTCTTAGCTCTTTGCTGGAAGTATTTTGCCGTAAGATAAGATGGGCATTATCTGCAAAAGGGAAGTTGAACTTTTTCAGGTTTTGTAAGGTTCCGTCTCTTTCTTTTTCTTCACGATTAGTGATATAAAATATTTCAAAGTTTTTCGAAGCGGCATAGTTAAAAAAGGAAAGTGCGCCGGTCAGGGTGTCCGCATTTCCTTCTGCGGTCCATTGCATCCATGTATCCGTTGTATAGTCCAGCCCCTGTAAAGCCCGGTGAACGGCGTAAGGGCTATTGTCCAAAAAAGTTTCATCAATATCTGTAACGATTGCTTTTGGCTTCGCTGTCGTAAGCGGGAATAATTCATCGACCCGAAGGCGGGCAATATTATAGGCCTGTAAGCACAAAGCCCTGTACTCTGCAGCTCTTTGTTGGAAAAGGGAAGACCACAATTTCCCATCAGCTACGAGGGTAGAAGATGCAGTAATAACCGCAGCTTTTTTGGATGTCGAACAGGCGGCTAAAGCTATTATTAAAAAAAAGGAAATATAACCTTTCATAAACCAGGCATTTATTTATTGCAATATAATAAATGCGGTTTAGCAGGAAAGGATCAGCTCAATGATGCTGTTGCAATTCGTCCTCGATTTGCTCCCTGAGCTTTGTCTCATTTTCTGTGACCCAGGCAGGCAAAGGCTGGGGAGTAATACTCCAGTTTGAATTGCCGTCTTTACGCATATAGAAAAGAATCCGGTTGCCCCGGTCATCAACAGTATCTACTGAAAAAATTTCCTCTTCAAGTTGGCGCAATTTCCTGAAATTAAACTCTCTGAGCCTGCCGCCAGCCTTTATCAAACGGGTGAAATGAACCACTTTGGTGAAATGTATCTGCATAGTTGATTAATGTAATCACAACCACCAACAATTTCTGTGCTAAGAATGATAACAGATAAATAATTTGTTCACAAAAAAGAAAAAAGAAGAGTCATTGGGTTGTTGTTAACAGTATTACTAATATTTCAAATGTTTGACCAGTATAAGACCAGTCAACAGGGCGGACAGTGCCATGAGGCCATCCAGGATAAAATAATATAGTAAATCGGAGAAATTTCGCCTTGCATGCTGAAACAACAGGCCGGTTATAGCGCCGGGCACCAGTATAAGAACTATCACCAATAAAGAAAAACCATAATGAATCATCCATACCGTGGACGAAGCAAAAACTATGAGCGACCCATAAAAAAGGAGCGTTATTCCTTTGTCGCTTAACCAGGTTATCAGGCTGCGGATCCCAACCTTTCGGTCGTAATCCCTGTCACGGTAGTCAAACAGAATGCAGATTGCATATATGAGGAAAAACCGGCTTATAGAGAAAAGGGTAAAACTGGTTTTCCAGGGATGATCACTAATGATCAGCGGCAGCATCGTAGTCACATACATCCAGACCAGGGCTAAAAAGATCGTTTTGCCAAAGGCTACTTTTCGCAGTATTCTAAAATAGGGATGAGGAATTTTAGGTGCGGAGTACAGGAAGGTGATACATGCAGAGAGAAGCAACCATTGCCAATGATCCAGCAGGAAAATGCCGGTAATCACGGCGCCGGCAATGCCAATAATAAAAAGAGCAGCATGAGCATTTCTGTGAGCTAAGAGCCATTTTTCTCTTGCAACAGGTGCTGTACTGAGCACCGGTGTTAAGTACCAATGAAAGCTATAACTGGTGATAGAGGCAAAGAATACAAATGACACAAAATAGATATCAGGAGCGGCATTTAATAAAAGCTCGCAGGTTTGAAAGACCATTAGCACTGCACAACAGGCAATGAACAGGTTGCTATAAACAAATGAGAGAAATAATTTCTTTAATAACTGCATCAGGTATTAAAAACGAATCACTACCTGGTCACTGGTAATGGTATCACTGTTATTGCCGGCCCGGTCTGTAACGGCGAACCGAAAGATAAGCGTGTCTTCTTCTATGGTACTTTCTTTTAAAAAGTCATAGGGAAGACTAAAACTAATTTCCCCACTGCCTTTATCGGGAAATTCCGGCAAGGAAGTGTTGAATATATCAGCCTTATCCTGGTCAGGTCCAAGTGGTAAAAGGTTCAGCCGTTTTAAAATTCCGATGACAGGCGCCCCACCCAAATCACCCTCTTTGTCAAAGTAGTTTATACGTATCGTCAAGGTTTGACCGGGAAACAGCTCATGGGTATTATAATCTTTTATTTCAAGTCTTGGCTTGGTTTCAAACTTATCTTTGCCGCATGCTATTAATAGTATGATCAGCGAGGAAATAAAAATGGCGGGTAACGCTTTCATCCGTAAGTTTTTTATAATTATTCGGTCACAAGGGCCTGAATCCCGATCGTAAACAAATATAATATCTTTTGCAGTAATCTGTGGACTATGCGATGTCAATGGAAAGATAAAATTTTGAGTGTCACAGCGGCCGGTTTTGACAGACTAGCCCTGGAGATTTTTCAATTTCAATATGCCAACAATGAAATCTATCGTCAATATGTGGATATGGTCCGCGAAGATCCCGGTGATATACAGTCTATCGAAGAAATCCCTTTTTTGCCGATCCGGTTTTTCAAATCACATGCAATAAAAACGACCCGGTTTGAACCTATGGTTATTTTTGAAAGCAGTGGCACTACCGGCAGCATTAACAGCCGGCATTTGGTAAACGATACCAGTTTATATACGGAAAGCTTTACCCATGGGTTCGAGTTTTTCTATGGGCCTGTAAAAGATTGGTGTATCCTCGGGTTGTTGCCTTCCTATCTTGAACGGAACAATTCGTCACTTGTCTTTATGGTGAATGAATTAATTCAGTTGGCAGGTCATCCGCATGGTGGGTTTTACCTGGACGAATATGATAAACTGGTAGCTGTATTGAAAGAACTAAAAAATCAACAGCAAAAAACATTGTTGATAGGAGTGACCTTCGGTTTGTTAGACTTTGCCGAAAAATATGCATCATCTAAAATTCCGGGTCTATTCGAATACACAGTCATCATGGAAACTGGCGGCATGAAGGGGCGCCGGAAAGAAATGATCAGGCAGGAAGTTCACACTGTTTTAAAAAGCTCGTTTGATGTGCCGGTCATTCATTCTGAATATGGAATGACAGAACTTTTATCACAGGCTTATTCCGATGGCAACGGTATTTTTAAATGCCCGCCGTGGATGAAGATTGTGGTCAGGGACGATGAAGATCCCTTTGATATTAAAAACGCAAATAACGGGAAGACGGGTGGCGCTATTAATATTATCGACCTGGCGAATATATATTCGTGCAGTTTTATCGCTACTGATGATGCAGGCCGACTCTTTTCGGACGGCAGTTTTGAAGTAATCGGCCGGATGGACAACAGTGATCTGAGAGGTTGTAGTTTAATGGTGGTTTGAAAATGGGATACGGGATACGAGTTATTAGCAAATAATGTATCGATCCCGTATTCCACATCCTCCTCTTTACGCATTATGCATCCATTCCCTGAACTGTGGCGCCATTTCCTGGCTGACGATTACACAATGATTTAGATCGGGTAAAGTGAGGTCCACGATCAATTTTACTTTTTCATAGGCCTTGAATCCCCGGATAAAATTGATATTGATAATATACTGGCGGTTGGCGCGGAAGAAAACATTTTCATCCAGCTCGTTTTCCATTTCGCCAAGATTTTTGTCCGCGATGTATTTTTTCCCCCATCGATCGACCACATATACAATTTTATTTTCTGTATAGAACAAAACAACATCATCAAGGCGTAACGAAATGTTTTCCATTCCTTTTTTAACCAGTATTCTTTTCTTTTTGTGGTCGCCAACATATTGCAACAGGCTGTTGAGGGAATGATGATCGGTGAAGTGTTTTTCCAGCATCCTGTATTTTGTTAGCGCTTTTCTCAGGTCTTCTTTATCCACCGGCTTCAGCAGATAGTCTATTCCGTTATAGTCAAAAGCATTCATCATAAATTCATCATACCCGGTGATGAAGATTACGGGTGTGCGGATATTGCCCTGGCTAAAGATTTCAAATGAAAGTCCGTCGCTGAGTTGCACATCGCTAAATATGAGGTCAACGACAGGTTTTTGCGAAAGGTATTCAATACTCTCACGGACACTTCCGAGACGGGCAGTTATTTTAATATCGTCGGCAAGCAATGATAAATTTGTGATAAGGTTTTCCAATGCCGGTCTTTCGTCCTCGATAATTACAGCGTTTAACATGGTAAATGGTTTTGGGTTATGTGATCAATGGTAGTTTTACAATAAAATTTTCACGGGTTGTTGTTATGGTAATGTCTTTTTGAAATAACAGTCTGTAACGTGAGCTCAGGTTTTTCAAACCAATGCCGGTAGAATTAACCGCATACAGTTTTGGCTTGATATTATTGCTCACCTGGAGGTAATAGTCGTTTACGGATACTTTTATCAGCAACGGCTTTTCTTCGGTAAATTCATTATGCTTGATCGCATTTTCCACCAGGATCTGGATAGAACAGGGTGGAAGCATCACCCCGGTTTTCTTTTCATCTATGTCGGTTTGTAGTTGAAGTTTATTGTCATGCCTTATTTGGAGCAGGTAAAAATAACTTTCGATGAAGTCAAGCTCTTCCTTAAGTGATATCAGTTCTTTATTCTTGTTGATCAAAAAATATTTATACACCTGGGCCAGCTTGTTGTTAAACAAATAAGCTTGCTGGGGCTCGTTCATGATCAGGTGATTTAATGTGTTGAGCGAATTAAAAATAAAGTGCGGGTCCATTTCATTAGTCAATGCCTGCAACTCAGCCTGTGAAAGTTCTTTATCCAGTTGATCCACGATCTTGGTGTCCAATTCTCTTTCCTTGCTTAAAAAAAGTATTTCATAAACGAGGGTAAAAATGATAACAGCAGCTACACAAAGTGCAATGAATTTGTAAATACTGGTCGGGTTGAACGGTTCACGGGACACTTTCAGCCAGATCAATGTGGAGAGTCCGCCGGTACAGGCGCCATATACAGCCGAGACAAAACAAACGGCAGCAATCTTTGAGAACGGGTTGGCAATGGGCCTGTACAGGGGGCGTAGTTTGATGTGTATCCAGTTACAACCCATCCATATCAGGAATGAAGTAAGTATGAAAAATAAATTAGCGACAAATAATTCAAAAGGCGAGTAACGGTTATAAGTGACGATGCCGGAGATAAGGGGAAGGCATATCCCCAGCAGTGGAATAAAAACAATCTTGAGAATCAAATCCTTGATCATAAAAGCAGCGGTTACGGTTTAGTGGTAAACCAGTTGTTTTCTCTGTTTTTCTCATGTGTCCTGTTAAAACGATTAATCAGCCATAAAACTATTATGACTGACTGTTAACTAAGTATAAAAATGGTTTCATGGACGATTTTCATTACAAGTGGTAAATAAACTCTACTAAAAATATAGACCTCATTTGTTTTCGATAAATCAGCTTGTAATCTTCCCGGTTCACTAAACAATTTTCAGCGTACAAAATATTATAACGTCTTCAGCTGGAAATTTTCATTGCCCGGTATAAAACGATTCCATACATGTTAATTATTGTTTAAGCTTTTTTTATTCATGCTTTAGTAACAAACAATTGCTTGTTGGCAATAACTGTCATGATTTTGTTGCCTTATTGAAAAATTATTCCAACACAACAATTACCTAAGAGAAGTTATTCCTGTGCCTGGTATTTCTTTTGCCTGTATTGTCGTTGTTTGCGCAGCGAACTATTACAGGAAAAGTAATCGATGAAAAAGGCAATCCGGTTGCCAATACTTGTGTCATAAAAGATGGTTTCCAACGCTCCGATTAAGTGATGGATTATCCTGCTTTAGATTTTGTATTTCATTGATAACATTAATCAGCGGGTTTTAAGGCTACTTTTTCACTGTTCAGATTCGTTTTTAGCGTAAGGATGTACCGCTTCAAATTCGATTATTCATGCTTTAGAAACATTCTGCCCCGACACTGAAACAACAATCCTGAAATTGTTGCCTTGTTGTTAAGTTTTTCTCAAACTAACATGCGTAATACCATTTGAGTAACAATCACGTCAAAATTATTTTTATGAAGAAATTGTTGTTTCTAACTGCAATTATTTTGCTGGGGTATTCCGCTGCGATGGCGCAGAGGAATATTACCGGTAAGGTCACAGACAAAAAAGATGGAGCCCCTTTAGCCGGGGTTTCAGTAATGGTCAAAGATGGAAATGCTGCCACTCAAACTGACATGAGTGGAAATTTTACTTTGCAAAACGTACCTGCGAATGCAAAGATTGTTTTTTCATACGTTGGATATAAGCCTATTGAAAGCAGGTTATCTGCAAGTGGCAGTTTTGATGTTGCACTGGAAGAGGACGCCAGGCAACTAAATGAAGTAATTGTAACCGCTGCCGCCGTTAAAAGAGAAGCGAAAAGCCTTGGCTATGCAACAACGACTATTAACAATGCAGATCTCACAAAAGGAAAAGACAGAAGCGTATTGAATTCGCTACAGGGTAAAGTTGCCGGCGTGCAAATTACCAGTTCCTCCGGCGGTGTGGGCAGTTCCACCCGTATTGTATTTCGTGGTGGTACTTCATTAACCGGCAATAACCAGGCGCTTATTGTAGTGGATGGTATTCCTATCGACAATTCCAATATCGAAGCAGGTGACCCTAATGTTGTTGGTAATGTGAATGGACAAGGGTTAAATAACCAGGTCGATGCCGGTAACCGGGGCAATGATATTAACCCTGAAGATGTGGAATCTGTGACACTGCTGAAAGGACCTGCAGCGGCGGCTTTGTACGGAACAAGAGCCGCCAACGGCGCTTTGATCATCACCACCAAAACAGGTAAAAGCTTAAAGGGGAAACGTTCAGAGATTATTGTCAGCAGCTCCTATAACCTGGAATCTATTTTGCGATTGCCTGAATATCAAAACGAGTTTGGACAAGGAGGTCAAAAGCTTCCTGATTCAAGAGAAAATTTTAGTTGGGGGCCAAAGTTCGATGGTAAGGTTCGGCCCTGGGGGCAACAGGTCGGAGATTCGCAGCGTGTAAAACCTTATGTAGCGCTGCCTGATAATGTAAAAGAGTTTTTTGATTTGGGTAGTGTGTTCACCAATAACGTTTCATTCTCTCAAAATAATGACAAAAACAGTTATTACTTATCTCTTAACAACGTTGACCAACAAGGTGTGATGCCTGGAACGGAATACAAAAGGACATCTGTGAAACTTTCCGGTACTGCCGATATTACCGATAAGATTTATACATCGGCCACAATGAACTATATCCGGTCGAGAGGTGATCTGTCTATACAGGGACAGGGAAATTCTCCTTATGACCAGGTGTTACAAACGCCCAGGGATATATCCTTGCTGGAATTGAAAGATTACAAAAACAAGTATAATGACCTCAATGGTTATTATGGCGCCTACACCGTTAATCCCTGGTATTTGTTGGGTGAAGATTCATACACTTCAGTCGTCGACAGAATTCTGGGTAACCTGCAGGTTGGTTACAAACCTTTATCGTGGCTGGATGTGAGTTTCCGCATCGGTACAGATGTATCAAACGATAAGAGAATACAAATTGAATCCAAACGTACGCCTGATCCCGATGGTCAGAATGCAGGCCGGAAATTCGATGGACACTATGCTGAGGCGCAGTTGAACATTCGTGAACTTACTACAGACCTGATTGCTACTGCAAAAAGAAACTTAACGGATGATCTTTCATTAAGTGTGCTGGTAGGTCACAATGTTCGCCAAAGAACAACCGGGATACAGTTTAGCGAGATCAACTCCTTGACAATTCCTTTCTATTACAATTTGGCTAATTCGGCTCAACCTCCTAAAACATCGAACTCCAACACTAAGCGACGTCTTCATGGAGTATATACTGATATCAATTTTGGCTATAAAAACTTTTTATTCCTCGGTTTAACCGGCCGGAATGACTGGTCATCAACCTTGCCAAAAAGCAAAAATAATTTCTTCTATCCCAGTGTAAACTCATCGTTTATAATAAGCGAGGCATTCAATATGCCAAAAGCAATTTCCTATGCTAAACTAAGAGCCAGTGCGGCGCAGGTGGGCAATGATGCGGCGCCTTACTTACTGCAATCAGTTTTCCTTACCGGTAGCATTACAGATGGTCAGCAAAACTCGCAGGTTGATCTTCCGCTGAATGGGATCGCTGGTTTTACACAAAGCGGCAATATTGGAAATCCGAATCTGAAACCCGAGATCACGACTTCTTATGAATTGGGTTTAGAGTTTGGATTGTTTAATAACCGCTTGAATTTTGAAGGAACAGTTTATTCCAACCGCAGTAAAGATCAAATTATAACTGTTCCAACGGCAGCTTCTACAGGGTTCACCACTATTACTTTGAATGCAGGTCTGATCACCAATAAGGGGATTGAATTGCTATTAAGAGGTACACCGGTGCGTGGTCGTGACTTCTCCTGGGAAGTGACCGGTACATTCACGAAGAATAAAAACAAAGTGGCAGAACTTTTCCCGGGTACTACTCAATTGGCTATTGGCGGTTTTGCCGGTGGGGCACTGGTAGCAGAAGTGGGGCAGCCTTATGGTTCTTTCTTTGGTGCTGGTTTCCTCAGAAGCCCGGAAGGAGCTATCGTTGTTGACCAGGCCACCGGTTATCCAGTTACTGAGCCGCAGGCAAGAATTCATGGCAATGTTCAGCCGGACTTTTTAGCCGGATTGAACAACAGTTTTTCTTATAAAGGATTTAGTCTTTCGTTTTTATTTGATGCCCGCAAAGGTGGTGTGTTCTATTCAAGAACCAAATCATTACAGGAATTCCTTGGGACTGATCCCAGAACAACGTATAATGACCGTGATCCTTTTGTTATACCAGGGAGTGTAGTGCAAACAACAGATGGAAAATTTATACCGAATACTACACCTGTGCAAAATGCGGATATATATTGGTATGCCTTCAGCTCACCCACAGCGATGGAACAGTTAGTAGATGCCAGCTTTATCAAACTGCGTGAAGCGTCTTTGTCTTATCGTCTTCCAAGAGCGTGGTTTAAGAAAACAAGGATCAATGGCATAACAGTAGGTTTCTCGGGCCGTAACCTTTGGTTATGGACTCCCGATGAAAATACATATTCTGATCCTGAAGCAAGTTCATTCGGTACAGGTAACCTGCAGGGGTATGAATATGGTACTATTCCTTCCATCCGCAACTACGGAGTTAATGTCAGAGTGGTATTTTAAAAACGAAAAAAAATTAACACATGAAACGTCCATGACAAAATTTTCATTATAACACGCATGGGAGTGAAAATTTTGTCATGGTAAGTTCCATCTGGCCTAAATAAAATAAAAAATAAACAGATGAAAGCAAAGAATATAGTAACACTATTTTTTGGAGCGGGGTTATTGGCAACAAGCTCCTGTAAAAAGAATTTCCTCGAGGTGAATGTTGATCCCAATAATCCAACAACGGCCTCTGTAGATCTTGTATTGCCGACAGCATTGGTGTATTCAGCGTATGATCTGGGAAATCCCTACCAGGTACTGGGCGGGTTCTGGGCGCAATACTGGACACAAGGTCCAACAGGCAACCAGTTTTCCAATTACGATCAATATTCAATAAACAGTGGTGACTTTGATCGTCAATGGATCGATGTATACGCAGGTCCTTTGAATGATCTCAAATACATCGTTGCAGAAGGGCAGAAAACAGGCAATGATAATTACGCCGCGATTGCAAAGATCATGCAGGCTTATTTGTTCCAGTATGTAACCGATATGCAAGGCGATGTTCCTTTTGCTGAAGCATTGCAGGGTGCGACCAATCTGAACCCAAAGTTTAATACACAACAGGAAGTCTATGACGGCCTGATCACATTGGTGGATGAAGGATTGGCACTATTGGATGAAAACAGCAATGTTCACCCGGGAGCAGATGATCTTTTTTACCACGGCGATATGCACCTATGGCAGAAGTTTGCCAATACTCTTAAATTGAAGATATACCTGCGCCAGGCTTACGTAAGACCTGCAGTAGCTGAAGCCGGTGTGAAGGCGTTATATGCAGCCGGTGCAGAATTCCTGGACTTTGAAGAAACAGCACAGGTAAATTTCACCACGGCAACATTTAATCAACATCCCTTATTTGCACACATCAATTCAGTAGGTGAGTTCAACATATTGGCCAGTCAAACAGCTTTAGGTTATATGTTGGGATTGAATGATCCCCGTATCGATAAGTTTTATCGCCGGGCCACGCTGGGGGCAGGCACAGGACAGCATGTAGGTATTCCACAAGGAAAAGGAAGAATTCTTCCCAACCCGGCTACCTTGGATGACAGGCAATTTTCCAAACCAGGCCCTGCAGTAGGTGGCGCCCCGGCTTCAGGTGTGGGAGGTGAGGCCCCGGTTATTTTTATGAGCGAAGCGGAAAGTTATTTCCTTCAGGCGGAAGCGGTCGTAAGAGGATGGGGAACAGGAGACGCTGAACAGTTATATAACGATGCTATTGAATTATCATTTCTTTATTGGGGTTTTACTTCAGCACAGTTCAATACTTACAAAGCTCAATCAGGCGTAACCTTCCCTGCAGCCGGAACAACTGAGCAGAAATTAAAAGCAATCATCACCCAAAAATGGGTAAGCATGTGTGGAACGCAAAACATAGAAGCATGGACCGAGTGGAGAAGAACCGGGTATCCCGATATTTTTACTGTTTCTGAAACCACTATTATTGGAAATAAATTTCCAACCCGCTTATTGTATCCGGATTCAGAAGTAACAGCTAATCCAAATACACCTGCTCAAAAAACAGTTACCGATAAAATGTGGTGGGATGTAAATACAACCGGGCAAAATTGATTAACTGAGTTATTAAAACTTTAAATGATGAAATGAGCCATAATCCCGAAAGCATTCGGGACCATTTGACAAAAAACAATAAAAAATATACACATGAAATTCAACAATAAATTTTGGCTAACCGGGATCATGAGCCTGCTCATTATTACATCCTGTGAAAAGGAGACAGAACATGTGTCGAAGGAAGTAAAAGTGAGTTTCCCTTCTATTGCGCTAAATGGTGACCCGGTAGTGAAGCTGGCGATAGGGGCTTCCTATACGGATGCAGGTGCAAAACTCACGGATGATATTTCCGGCGCCGTTTCAGATATACAACCGACCAGCAGCGATATTAATACAGCGGAAGCCGGTTTGTATGTCGTTAATTATACAGCGGCCAATGCCAATGGATTTGAAGCGAATGCCGCCAGGATAGTGGCAGTAACCAACGTAACAGGAACGCCGGATCGGTCGGGTACTTATACACGTACGGCAACTGGTGTCGACTGTATAGTTACTAAAATAGCAGATGGACTTTACAAGGTTCAAAATCCCGGTGGAGCAGGAGTTGGTGTCAACATCGTTGTATATTTCGTAGAGGTCGAGCCAAATGTTTTTGTTTGTCCACCCCAGCCAACGCCTGATGGACCTTTTGGCGTGATCGAGATTAATTTTACAGCCACTGGTGCTACCTGGCGGGTACAAAATGCGGGTTATGGAACACAGGTAAGAACATTTGTAAAATAATTTTTTTCTTAAAGGCTTAAAACGTATCGGCGATTTATTCCGGATCACGATGACGTTCTAAGCCTTTTAAATTACAGTGATGAAACGTTCATGGCAAAAGTTATACGCACAAGGCGATAAAATTTTGTCATAGCCTGTCCCGTTAATATGGGTGTAAGTATCAAATAAAAAATACGGATGAAATTCTATTTTTTTTATATAGCCTTGTTTTTATCTCCCTTGATTTTTTCGCAGAATTCTTCCAATATACCCACGCTTACGCCTATGAGGGGGATAAATGTAAACCAGGGTGGACTCTCGGGATCGGGGTTAAAATATAATGATGGTTCCTACATCAACGAAAAAAGTGCGGATGTTAAGGGACAGCCTTTTTTATTCGATGAATGGAAAAAGGGGAGTGTGTTATTAAAAACAAAAGAGAAAGTAGATAGTGTATTGATCAAATACAATCTTTATACTGATTTGTTGCTGGTAAAGGTTGACGAACAGGAATACCAGTTTAATATCGATGTACAGGAATTTTTGATTTATCACGAGGTTTCTAATGAGAATCTTTTGTTTCGGTCAGGTTATACTCCCGTTCCCGGTATGACAGAAAAATCATTCTACCAGGTATTATATGATGGTAAGACAAAGCTGTTGCTGAAACACAAAAAAATAATAACAGAAGAACTGACTTCTACACCGGGTGTAAAAGCAAAAGTGTATGAAGAACGGCCAGCGTATTATATTCTCACTGCCGGTGGTAAAATGGAAAAAATGAAAAAGAAAGGCGATTCTATTCTGAATATTTTAGGTGATAAAAAGAAGGAATTGACTAAAATGGCGGAGGCTAATAATTTAAAGATGACTGTAGATGCCGACCTGGTAAAGTTGCTCGAATATTATGACCAGATTAGCCGCTAGCCTCTGGTGATTAAATGCATTATAAGAAAAGGTTATTTCGGAAATGGGATAACCTTTTCTTTTTTACCCGGGTGAATATGATCCGAAGTAATTTGTTTTTCAGCAATATAATTTCATGGTTGAGTAAATCAACCATAAGAGTCGAATGCCAGAATAGTAATTTTACATTGATAAAATAAAAAACCGCCTCATGAAGTGAGGCGGTCAGACATAAAGAGTTTTCTCATGTGAACGGTCCAAAAGACCAAGCAGGTGGTTGTCTAGCCGACCTGCTTTTTGTTTTGTAAATATACAGGTTTACAACAATCCAACGTTTGTCAGTCTCATTTTTTCCCAATTTATTTATCTCGATCAATTTTAGCCGGTTGGAATAGCACCATCGTGCCTTTAGTTGAATAAAAAGGTGAGGAGTTCAAAAGGTTTAAAAGGTTTTTGCTATGAACTATCTGGAGAAAATCATTGGTGAAATTGAAGAGCACTCGGTTGAAGGAATTGTTGAGTGTTTTCGAAATGGCGTTAGTCCAAACGACTATTACAGGAATGAACCACTGATTTACGAATTGACCAGCGAGTATATACGATCACCATGGTTTAAAGATTGTGTAAAGGCATTTGTGGACTATGGACTTGAATTCGATGACAAAGTTTTATTAGCAGTATTGTTGGATGACGCGTCTGCTCTTGAAGAACATTTAAGAAAGGATCGGAACATCATTCAAAAAAGGTATACGCTTCGTTGTGCTTTTACACCGATGTTTGAAGTAAGCCTGCTTCACATTTGCGCTGAATACAATCGTGTTTCCTGTGCGGAAGTGTTGGTAAAACATGGAGCCGATATCAATGCAAGGGCAGGCGTGGATGAGTATGGATTTGGCGGACAAACTCCCATTTTTCATACCGTTAACCAGATCCGCAATAATTCCAAATCAATGCTGGATTTTTTATTGGCTAATAATGCTGATTTAGGAGTAACAGTTGCAGGGCTGATCTGGGGCAAAGGTTATCAATGGGAGACACTCATTCCCGCTGTCAATCCCATCAGCTATGCTATGATGGGATTGCTCCCGCAAATGCACCGCAATGAGGCAACCATTTCCAACATCGTGTCCCGGCTGCTGAAGGCAGCCTATGGGATTGATTATGTGTCAACCAATATTCCAAACCAATATTTAAAAAGATAATCATAATATGATACCCGGGTTGACCAAACAGGAAAGTGGATAAAAAAAAATTGTGCAACCAAGTGATTGCAATTATATTTGCAACCAGGTAGTTGCCTATTAAATTTTCGTTTGTATGAAAAGAGATCCATTCCAGGGCATCGCAGATCCTACCCGCCGGGCCATCCTGGTACTGATTGCGTTCCAGGCCATGACACCTAATGCGCTGGCAGAGCATTTTGATTGCACACGGCAGGCGATATCCAAACATATTAAAGTGTTGACCGAATGTGAGCTGGTAAAGCAGGAATATTCCGGCAGGGAAATCTATTATCATTTAAATGCCAAAAAAATGAAAGAGGTAGATAAATGGCTGGAACGTTTTCGCAGCCTGTGGGATATCCGTTTCAATCAGCTGGATGATGTATTAAAGAACCTTAAAAATAAAAAATCATGATCATCAACAAAGAAACTGTATTGACCAAAGATTTGGCCAACAAGAAACTTATTGTTGTCAGGGAATTTGAGGCGCCGCCTGAACAGGTGTGGAAGGCCTGGACAGAAAGCGAATTGCTCGATCAGTGGTGGGCGCCAAAGCCGTGGAAGGCCCAGACAAAGACGATGAATTTTAAAGAAGGTGGTTTTTGGTTGTACCAGATGGTAGGGCCGGACGGCACCGGTTCCTGGTGCCGGGCTGATTTCAAAAAAATTGACGCACCGGATAGTTTTTTAGCTGTCGACAATTTTTGTGATGAGAGCGGAAAAGTAGACGCCAATTTCCCGTCGATGTATTGGACAAATGTGTTCAGCAAGACCGCTGATGGAACAACGGTAAAGGTGGAGATCAGCTTTGATACTGAAGCCGGTCTTGAAAAGATACTTGAGCTTGGCTTTGAAGAAGGATTTACCGCAGCCCTGGGTAACCTTGATGAGTTGTTGGCGAAATAATTGTTGAATAAATGATGACCCTGCGGAGGACGATTGATCGTTCCTGTGGGGTTATTTAAAGCCGATAATAAGATTCGCACATTGGGAACGAAAAACTGATCTGGAAAGAGTGAAAGAGATAAATTTTCCAGATGTTCGAATCTTTCTTGGGTATATAAAGGAAGAGTTTTTCGACCACTTAAACAATGCTATGATTGAAGTTCAAAATTGTATACCTAATCTTTCTTTCAAATCTTTAGGAATAAGTCTTAAAAGAGACGTTGCAGATATCGAGAGAAGCGATCAATACAAAGACTATAGCTTATATATACGCAATGGAGTTCAATCCTTGACTTATTATTCACCCTTTTTAGATAATGATATTTTTTCCAAAAAAGTATTTGAGCTAAAAGAGCTAATGCTAAAAAGCATGAAACAGCTTGATCGAGAAGGTTGGAAGGAAAGATACAATTCGCCATTTGACACTAAATCATTTGACTGGAACTATGATGAAATAAATGATAGGTAACATTGAGCTTTGCGTTATTTGGGCTGACGGAATATCCCATCAGCTTCATGCAGGCGGATGAACATTCGTCCCGGCTGCTCGAATGACAAATGAACTACATAACCCATCTTCATCTTTTGTAATTTTATTCAGCAAACATACGGGCTGAACGCTTTCCAAATTCCCAAATAAACGCAAAGCTCTGCCCGTCGGCGGTCATTGTGGAGCGACACCGCAACTAATCAAAGGCAAATAAAAAGCAAACTATGAGAAAGCTAATTGCAGCAATAAATATGACACTTGACGGATTTTGCGACCATACAGTAATAATCCCGGATGAAGAAATACATCAACACTACGCTGAACTGTTAGATAACGCAGATGTTGTTCTATATGGACGGACAACCTATCAACTCATGCAATTTTGGCAAACGCTGCTAAAAAATCCTTCAGGAGAAAAGACAATGGACGACTTTGCTGCAGCGATAGACAAAATTCCAAAAATTGTTTTTTCGCATACGCTGAAAAATACAGACCCGATAGCTATCGGGTGGGACAGTGCTAAATTGTCAAATCAACCACTTGAAGAAGTAGCTTTAGAACTAAAACAACAACCGGGTAAAGACATTTTAGTTGGCAGCCGGAGTTTAATTATACAGCTAATGGAACTTAATTTGATTGATGAATACCAATTTTGTGTTCACCCGGTCGTTGCAGGAAGCGGTTTGCCATTATTTGAAAATATAAGCGACAGGACTATTTTTAAACTCATAAAGACTAAAACCTTTATCAGTGGTGCAGTAACGCTTTACTATGAACCGACAAACAAAAAAAACAACGAACCGCTAACATAGGAGTCTTGTGTATATAGGCGATAGAGAAGTATAGGATCATTTATTATTTCTTTTGAAAATAAAAGATAGAGGAAGGGTTTAGTTTCGCTTATCTCCGCTGATAGCGCCATAAAACGAAGCATAGCTGTGTTCAAATGCTCTTCAACTAAATCATTGTGGCTTACCCGGCAATTTCTTTTTAATATAAGAACTCCAGGCGCCAAATCGCTTCATTGTGTTTAACCAGTAATTGATATCGGAATCTACATCAGTAAAGGGCTTTCCATCATAGATCTCTGCGGTAATGTCCACGAGGCTCCAGTCGAGTTCGTTGAAATGCCATTTGAAAGCATGCGAAGCATTTTTGTTGAAGCCTCCATCACCGGGAACAAGGTTCCCAAAAACAATTTGTCTTTCACTCACGGGCAAGGCCAACTGGGCATCGGCTTGTTGAATTAATTGTTGATTTTTGGTGCGGACAACAAAGCCAGTGTCCCGCCAGTTGGCATGGTCGCTGTTAAAGCCAACCAGGTAATAGGTGTAGCTGTCGTCGTTGTTTTCTTTTTCCTTTTTGCAGGAGATAATTAGTAAGACTGTCAGCAGGAGGGCAGGTAAGAAATACATTTTGTTCATAGCAGGCGATTATAAAAGGAATGACAACTGTTGTATGAAATACGTTGCAGGTGGTCAATCTTTTGCTCCCGGCTCAAAACATTTCTCCGAACAGGCTGAGATGTTTATTAAATGCAGGGTAGTGAAAAAAATTATTGTAATCACAGGGATCATTGATAGAGGATTATTCTTTATCTTTTTGGCTCAATCCATTCGTTCAATGACTTTATTCATCGTTCTCCTTGCATTAATTGCATTGGTAGTTCTTATCGCTGTTTTCAAAGTAAATCCCTTTCTTGCTTTTCTTGTAGTTTGTGTTATTGCAGGTTTATGCCTCGGCATTCCTCTTACCGGCATCACCAAATCTGTAGAAACAGGGATAGGAGCTATTCTTGCGGATACGCTCATCATCATTGTTATCGGTGCCATGCTTGGCAAACTGATAGCAGCAAGCGGAGCTGCTCAGCAGATCGCTACCACGATCATGAAAGGGATGGGATTAAAAAATATTCATTGGGCGCTGGCACTAATTGGTCTTGTTATCGGCATACCGCTGTTTTATAATACCGGCTTTGTTTTAATGATCCCCCTGATCTTTTCTATCGTTTACCAATATAAGCTTCCTGCTGTTGCCACTGGTATATCATTGCTCGCCGCATTGTCAGTAGCGCATGGTTTTTTGCCGCCGCATCCTTCGCCTGCAACATTGGTGGGGCAATTTAAAGCGGACCTGGGAGAAACCATGCTATACGGAATCGTCATAGCGATTCCAACTATCATTGTCGCCGGTCCCATATTTTCCCGAACACTCAAGAACATTGAATCGAAACCTCTTGAAACTTTCAAACCTCCTGATCTGAAACAGCAGGAGCTTCCAGGTGTTATGAATAGTTTTCTCACGGCACTGCTTCCGGTAATCCTGTTTGCAGTTATGACCATGCTTCCTATGATCACCGATTCGAAATATGAAGATGTTATTTTTTTCTTTTCCCGTGCGCCTATTGTAATGCTGATTGCTTTGATCGTAGCCACATTTACTTTAGGAATAGGACGTGGCAAGAAAATGCAGGCCATAATGAATATTTACAGTGATTCAGTTAAAGATATTGCACTGATCCTTCTCATCATTGCAGGTGCTGGTATTTTTAAACAAGTACTTGTTGATAGCAAAGTGGCGCATGAAATTGCAGGGTTGCTTAGTAACAGTTCATTATCTCCATTGGTGCTTGGCTGGCTCATAGCAGCATTGATCCGGGTGGCTGTTGGATCGGCGACGGTTGCGGGTATTACGGCTGCCGGTATTGTAGAGCAATTAGTAAAGGATACAAATACAAGTCCCAGCTTAATGGTGTTATCCATCGGCGCGGGCAGCCTGATGTTTTCCCATGTCAACGATGCAGGCTTCTGGCTTTTCAAAGAGTATTTTAATCTCAGCATAAAAGATACCATCCGTTCATGGTCTATCATGGAAACCATCGTTTCTGTTTTGGGGCTGCTTGGCGTGTTGCTTCTTGACATTTTTATTTAGATCTTATCCTGTCAAATTCAATGCTGAACAATAAGGAATTGGGGTGTAGTGTTCAACTATTTATGACTGTTAGTTTTTAACATTCAAAAAAGTTGCCGATAAAAAAACAAGCTGAATAGTTATCTTTATTTCTAACTCTGGTTAAAACTGCTAATAACTGTGATGAGAAGTGAAGGCGATCTGATATTGTGGCGTTCTTTTAAAATGGGCGACTGGGACGCTTATGGCCGTCTCTACGACTCTTATTTCAGTTTATTGAATAATTACGGTTACAGGTTTACTAACGAAAAGGAATTGATAGAGGACGCAGTGCATGATCTGTTTGTAA
The DNA here is from genome assembly GCF_029360765.1 of Terrimonas pollutisoli. GTDB lineage: Bacteria > Bacteroidota > Bacteroidia > Chitinophagales > Chitinophagaceae > Terrimonas_B > Terrimonas_B pollutisoli. The sequence continues at coordinate 350,133 of NZ_JARKNA010000004.1, forward strand.
GATTGTGGACAAGCCGGGAACGTTTAAGCATACCTGCTTCGGTCAAGAATTACCTGTTTAAGTCACTGCGCAATATCCTGCTGCGCAAAATGAAAAGCGAAGAAAAATATACCGATATAGACGGGCAGGAGTACCCTGTTTCATTTACAATAGTATACGATAACGAAGCGCTGAAACGCATTGAGCATATTGAGCTGCAGGCTAAGATCAAAACATTTATCCAGGCCTTGCCGGCCCGCCAGCAAGAAATAATTTACCTGCGGTTTTATGAAGGGCTTTCTTACGAAGAGATCGCCGATGTAATGTCCATCAGTGTCAATTCATCTTATAAGCTTTTATACAAGGCGCTGGAACGGTTGCAAGCCACGTTAGGCGCTCCCTCTTCACTTTCAATTTTGCTTTGCCTGAAATTTTTTTCTGCCTCAAAGGGATAATTTTTACTAGTCCCGGTGTAATAGGTAGAAAATACCTGTTTAATGAGCCCTGTTAATTACGCTGAATTTCAAGTAAAGGATTTTCTCGAAGATGATTTTTTTGTGCAATGGGTGATCAATCCCAATGTAAACACCGATTCATTCTGGCAATCGTTTATAGAAAATAACCCGCATAAAAGGGAGACCGTGGAGCAGGCGGCTGAAATGATAAAGATCTACCGCAGGCAGGCTTTTTTGGGAAACGAGCAAAACAAAGATCTTGTATGGCAGCGCATCTCAGAATCGGTAAACCATGTTGAAAAAAGGAAAAAAGTATTCCGTTTGCCGGTTTTCATTCGTGCTGCAGCGGCTATTATCATTGTTGCGGCGGCGGCGCTTTGGCTTGCTAATTATTATAAGTCTGATAAAACCGTTACCATCGCCACTACCGCGGGCGAAGTAAAAACTATAACGCTGCCCGACCATTCAAAGGTTACATTAAACGGGAATACTACACTATCCTATAGCAGGAGCTGGGATAATGAAATGCGGCGGGAAGTTTGGATCAGTGGGGAAGGTTATTTTGACGTAAAACACCTCAACAAAGACACCCTGCACATCAATCCTTCGGACAGGTTTATTGTGCACTGCGACGATGTGAATATAGAAGTGCTCGGAACCACTTTCAATGTGAAGGCCCGCAGCGGCAAGACCAATGTGGCACTGCTTACGGGTAAGATCAGGATTGATTATGTGAACAAAACAAATAATTCGCTGATCATGGCGCCGGGCGACTATGTGGAATACGCCGGTAAAGAATTATTGGTAAATAAGAAACTGTCCAAACCTGCACAGGTTACTGCATGGACCAATGCGAATGAAATTTCATTTACCGATGCTACGCTGCGGGAGATAACAGAGACGCTGGAAAACAGGTTTGGCTACACGGTAAATGCACAGGATACTGCCCTGTACAGTTTGAAAATAGAAGGGGATATAACTGTAAGCAATGTAGCCGACCTGTTGGATGTAGTGGCTACTACCTTAGACGTAGCGATAGAACAAACCGCCAATAAGCATATAACCATTTCGAAATAATATCAATAACTGCCAAAAAATAAGCTGCTTTTATGAGTACCAGAACCAAACTGCTGATTCCACTCTTTTTTCTTTGCGGGATGAATATTTATTTCAATTCTTCTGCACAGGAATTCGCCAGGTTAAATTATAAACGATCCGATTCCGACTCACCGCCTGATCAGCATCCTAATTCAATTTCATTGAAAGATGCTGTTAACGAGGTAAAAAAAATCTATAAAATAAAAATCGCTTACCGTGAGGGCTTGCTGGATGGTAAAATCGTTCCTGCTTCTCTTATCAATGAAATAAAAACCTATGATGTTGAGTCTGGTTTAAAACTATTGTTAACCAATTATCAGCTTAATTATAAAAAAACAGGCAATAACCAGTTCTCGTTATTTGAAATTGTTAGTTCGGGTAATAGTAACGGTGTGTCTGCTACGTATGTGATACCTGTTACCGGTAAAGTGACTTCCTCAAAAGACGGGGTTACCTTACCCATGGCTACTATTTCTATAAAAGGAAATCCCGCCATTGCCACTACATCAGATGAAAATGGAAATTTTAAACTCAGTCTCCCGGATGAGTATAAAGATAAAACGATCATACTTGTAATATCTTCCGTAGGCTATGCAGCCAGGGAGGTCACGATTACGGAACAAATGCAGGGTTTGCTGATACAGTTAGATGAAGCCAACAGGAACCTGGATGAAGTGGTGGTTACAGCGCTGGGTATTAAGAGAACAAGCAAATCACTTACTTATTCTGTCACGGAAGTAAAAGGCGAAGAGTTTACGCAAGCCAGGGAAAATAATATAGCCAATGCGCTGACAGGTAAAATAGCAGGTGTGAATGCTACAGGGTTATCAACCGGGCCAGGTGGCTCCAGTCGTGTTATTATCAGGGGCAACGGTTCGATTTCAAGCGAAAGCCAACCCTTGTATGTGATCAATGGTATGCCCATAGATAATAGCGTACCTGGTGGAAGTTCAAGGCCCAATGGCTTTGGCTTGACAGAAGGTACAGACCGTGGTGATGGTATTGCTGCTATCAATCCGGATGATATCGAATCTATCACAGTATTGAAAGGTGGGACGGCTGCAGCTCTTTATGGTTCAAGAGGAGCGAATGGTGTAATCTTAATTACTACTAAAAAAGGGAAAGCGCAAAAAGGAATAGGTGTTGAATATAATTCTACGCTTACAATGGAGAACGTTTCTGTTTTTCCCGATTATCAATATGAATATGGACAGGGTGATGGAGGAGTAATGCCCACAACGCTTCAAGATGCACAGGCCACAGGTCGGCGTTCTTTCGGCGCAAAGATTGACGGATCTACGAATTACATGGCAGCCGATGGAAAGAATCATCCTTACTCGGCTCAAAAAGATAACCTGAAACATTTTTATGAAACAGGCACTACGTTCACTAACACCATAGCATTTTCAGGAGGAACTGAAGCGCTTGTCTACCGGTTATCATTATCTGATCTGAATGCAAAAAGTATTTTACCCAGTAATAAATATAATCGCAAAACAGCCAATCTGAACATCAGTGCTAAACTCAGCAATCGTTTAAGAATCGAGTCGGTGATTCAGTATAACCTGGAAAAAGGTAATAACCGTCCGATAGCCGGCGATGCGTTGGGTAATCCTAACTGGACGCCTTATGAAGTGGCTAATACAGTTGATGTACGCTGGTTGAGCCCAGGCTATGATGCCAATGGAAATGAAATTGTTTGGAATGATGCGGGCATTGTAACCAATAGTTATTTTATCGCTAATAAATTTAAACAAACAGATACCAAGAACCGGTTTATCGGGCAAGCTTCCGTGTCTTATGATGTATTAAAAAATTTAACGGTGAAGGGCATAGTGACAAGAGATTTTTATAATTACAATTTCACAAGCATTTTACCAACCGGTACTCAATACGTACCTAATGGAGAGTATGCCGGTATTAAATCTGATGTGTCTGAAACCAACGGCATGATAACGGGCACTTATAAAACGAAGTTTATTGATAAAATAGGGCTTTCAATACTCGCTGGGGCCAACAGCCGCCGGTTTAAAAACAATCAACTTAATTTGACCGGGCAGTCATATACAACACCTTATTTTTATAGTTTTTCAAATTTATCAACTTCTTCTACCAGACCAGTCACCAGTAATATCGCCACCAATTCCATATTCGGATCAATTGATATAGATTATAAAAATTTACTTTTTTTAACAGCAACGGGACGCCAGGATTGGTTTTCTACGCTCAGCCCTGAGGATAACAGTATTTTCTATCCAAGTTTTGGTGCCAGTTTTGTATTATCTGATGCGATTAAATTGCCAGATGTTTTTAACCTTGTCAGGCTAAGAGCTTCCTGGGCGCAGGTTGGCGGCGGCGGACCGACCCCTTATGCTATCAATCTTACTTACAGCAGTGTACCCAGTGCCAGCTCAGTTCCACTGCAAAATGTTACTTCTTCTTCTATTAGCAATGCTAAGTTGAAACCATTTACATCTACCACTTCGGAAATAGGCTTAAATATGCAACTGATGAGAAGTCGGCTAAACATAGACCTTGCGTTTTATGATCGTAAAACAGACGATGATATAGTTGACATTGGCATATCTAATACTTCCGGCTATACCGGCGTCTTTTTAAATTCAGGTGAACTAAGTAATAAAGGCGTGGAAGTATTAATAACAGCGATACCTGTTAAAGCCAAACATTTCAGTTGGACTACCAGTTATAATTTCGCTTATAATAAAAGTGAAGTGCTGAGGCTGGCCGATGGTATTAGTACATACCCACTGGGTAATTCAGCCAACGGTAATGCTTATATCAAAGCTAATGTCGGCCGCACATTTGGCGCCATCTATGGTTTCCGCAAGCTCAGAGATGCAAGTGGTAATATCGTCTTTGATATAAATTCCAACCTTCCGCTCCAGACAGATAATAACCAGGAATTAGGAAAAGGTGTGCCCCCGCTTACGATGGGTTTCGGTAACGAGTTCAGGTACAAAAATTTTTCATTGGACATTTTGGTAGATGGAAAATTTGGCAACAGCATATTTTCGGTGATGGAAGTATATGCCACACGCTTAGGACTAATGAAGAGCACCCTGGAGGGTAGAGAAAATGGCCTGCTATTAACCGGAGTAACTAAAACAGGAGATAAATATAGTTATACTGTTCCGGTAGCCAGTCTTCGCCCTGCTTATTATAACGCCCAAAACAGGTATACAGAGTTGTTTGTGCATGATGGCAGCTTTGTAAAATTGCGCCAGGTAATTTTATCTTATCGCTTGCCGGTGTCTAAAATGGGTTTCTTAAAAAATAATGTACAGTCCGCAAGCATTGCTTTTGTTGGTCGCAATCTGCTTACGCTTTACAAAAACACAGACACCTTCGATCCGGAACAAAGTTTAACCAACGGCGCTGCCCAGGGTATTGAATCTATTGGATTACCCCGTACCCGCTCTTATGGCGTAAACCTTCTGCTCAAATTTTAATCTTTAAAACCGACAATGATGAAACTGCTTAAACAAAAATATACCAGCCTTTTATCGTTAGCACTTTGTATGCTGTTGATACAATCCTGCGATAAAGATTTTAAAGAGATCAATACCAATCCTGATGCGGTTTCAACCCCGACGCCGCAATATATTTTCAGTAAGGCATTATATGATGGTGCAAGATTCAGCGGTAATACGGAAACCTTGCTTTTAGGTACCATGCAATACACCACAAGCTATAATGATGTGGAAGGTTTTGGTTCTAAATATGTAGCTGCGCGGCTTGATCTGACCATGGGTATTTTTAATAACGCTTATCCAAACCAGATCAATGAAATTGGTGAGGTGATCAAAGTGGTGAAAGATGATCCTGCTAAAATAAACCTATACGCTGTAGCCCGTATCTGGAAAGTATTTTGTTTCAGCCGCATCACCGACCTATATGGAGATGTTCCTTATACCCAGGCAGCACAAGGGTATAACGAATCTCTTTATCAACCCGCCTATGACGCACAAAAAGATATTTATACCGATATGCTGAAAGAGCTGGATGAAGCGGCAAAAAGTTTGGATCCGGCCAACACAAACACATTTGGCGCTGCTGATCTTATTTATAATGGTAATACAGCTCAATGGAAAAAATTCGCTTACTCCCTGATGTTGCGTCTTGGTATGCGGATGACTAAAGCAGATGCCGCCGCGGCGCAAACATGGGTAACCAAAGCTATAGCAGGCGGTGTTATTACAGACTATGCGGATATTGCGAAACTGAGTTATGTCGGTTCGGGCCAGGACATTAACAAAAATCCGATAGCCTTAGTAATGATCAATGATAATTATATAAAGGCGGATGGAATTAGTAATAATGAAGGAGGAAAATATCAGCAGGTGTTTATCGACTCTCTCAAAGCAAACAACGATCCAAGGCTGAAAGTTATATCAGTGGTATATGTAAATGGAGTGGCCAGTTCTGAGGAAAGTATTCAAAAGGGAATGCCTTCGAATATCAATGGTACAAAGCCATCCAATTTTGTTACATTCTCAGAGCCTAATCAAAATACTGTTTTGAAGCTGTCCGCTCCTCTATTATTATTTACTACTGCAGAAACTAATTTTTTACTGGCTGAAGCAGCATTAAAAAACTGGTACGCTGCGGAAACGGCAAGCTCTTTATATGAAAAAGGTATAAGGGCAGCTATGAAGCACTGGGATCTGATCAGCGGCACCACGGGTACAATAGACGCCGGCAGGATTGATTCTTATGTAGCTGCTCATACTTTAAATACCAGTGGCACTGTTGCCCAACAAATGGAACAGATCTACAACCAGTTTTGGGTCGGTATTTTTCCTGACGCACAGGAAGTGTATGCCAATTATCGCAGAACCGGTTATCCCGCACTTGTTCCTAATAATTATCCGGGTAATGCTACAGGTGGTAAAATTTTCAGAAGACTTTTATATCCTAGTTCCGAACAAACCCTGAACAGGGCATCATACAATGAAGCCGTTAGCAGGCAGGGTGCTGATGACCTGATGACAAGAGTATGGTGGGATAAGCCGTAGTGAGATGCTGAACAGCATCTTGTTTATTCTTATAGTTTTTTGGCATCAAATAAAAACTGCTTTGGGGTTAATAAAACAGTGATACACTATAATTCATTATTGCCTGTGAAAACTGCTACAAATTACTTTATGTCTTGCCCTTCTCCCGGCGGGGAAGGGCAAGACATTTTGAATGGCAAAGTTTATAATTATTTAAAAAAATAAGCATGAAGCCGAGCATGATATTTTTTTTCCACACAAGGCAGGATTGTTTGCGAGGTTCCATCTGACCAAAAAAAAATAAAATATATACAAATGAAAACACAACGAAGATCAGCGCTGAAAAAATTGTTTGCTTCTGTTGCCGGCACTGTGGGATTAGGGTTTTTGGCAAATGCCAAACCAACCATGGATAAGGACTCAGATGAAAAAGAAGTATTTAATGTAACAACAACGGGTCAGGAAAAAATCCCCTTGTTTTCCGGCTCTACCAAATTCAAACAGCTTGTTTTTATAGCGGGCAAAGGGGCGCATTTTGAAGGCGATATAAAAGCACATACCGATCATGTACTGAAGGAACTTGAAAAGGAATTGATCAGTGCAGGGTCTTCAATGGAAAAGGTGCTGAAGGTAACCGTGTTTTTAAATGATATAGCGGACTATAAAGCAATGAACGAAGTGTACCAGGGCCGCTTTGGAAAAAAACCTCCTGTTCGCACTACCGTAGCGGTTGCCAAAGGTGGTGTGCCGGGAAATTCTTTGGTTGAAATGGATTGCATCGCACATACCTGAAGAGAAAGGATGTCGGATGTAGGAGGTGGGATGTCAGAGGAGAACTTGACAATAAAGCCGCTCCAATTTTAGAGTGAGCGTACTTCTGACTTCAAACCTCTGACATCGTACATAATCGTTTATTAAAACTTAACTAAGAAAGATGCAACGAAGAGAACTTTTAAAATATTTATCACTTACTCCATTAGCAGCAGGAGTAACAGGATTGCCGCAATCTGTATCTGCAGCCCCAGCTCCGCCTGGGGCAAAGAGAGACCTTTTCAAAGAGTTAGGTGTGCGTACTTTTATTAATGCTGCAGGCACCCTCACGATGATGACCGGTTCATTAATGCATGATTATGTGCTGGAAGCTATTAATAACGGCGCAAAGGAATTTTGCATGTTAGATGAACTACAGGATAAGGTTGGCGAAAAGATTGCCGCATTAGTTCATTCAGAAGCGGCTGTTGTTACATCAGGCGCATTCTCCGCTATGACGTTGGGCTTGGCAGGAATTCTGACAGGGATGGATCAGAAGAAAATAGAACAGCTTCCACACCTGGAAGCAACCGGCATGAAATCGGAAGTGATCTGTCAAAAAGCACATGAGATCGTATACAATCATGCACTGAAGAATACCGGTTGTCAAATAATTTATATAGAAACAGTGGAAGAGTTAGAGAAAGCCATTAATGATAAAACAGCATTATTGCATTTTTTAAATATTGAAGCAGACAAAGGAAAAATAATGCATGAAGAATGGGTAGCTATTGGAAAGAAACATGGCATCCCAACTTCTATTGACATAGCAGCGGATGTACCGCCTGTATCCAATCTCTGGAAGTTTAATGATATGGGCTTCAGTTTTGTAGCAATATCCGGCGGTAAAGCTATGCGCGGCCCACAAAGCGCAGGACTTTTAATGGGCAAAAAAGATATTGTATCCGCCGCCCGTTTACACATGCCTCCCCGTGGTTTTAATGTTGGCCGTGGTATGAAGGTGAATAAGGAGGAAATATTAGGAATGTATGTAGCGCTGGAAAAATATATCAACCAGGACCACGATAAAGAATGGAAACAATGGGAAGCAGCTACAGCCAAAATTGAAAATAGTGTTAAGGCTGTAAATGGAGTTGCAACTAAAGTAACTGTTCCTGCTTTAGGTAATACTACTCCAACATTGGAAATCAGCTGGGATGATACCAAAGTAAAGCTTACCGGCAAAGAGCTGCAGCAAAAATTACGCAATGCTTCCCCTTCCATTGAAATCGGTAATGTGCAGGAAAAAAGTATTGCTGTTACAGTGTGGATGCTCAAACCCGGGCAAGAGAAAATAGTAGCAACAAGGATTGCGGAAGAATTATCAAAAGCTTCTGTTTAATAATAAGCTGTTATAAGGTGTTTTGTTTTTATGTACCAGGAAACCGTGTTCTTATCAAGCCCTGTTTATTCCGGCAAGCAAGTATAGTCTGAAAAAATATCAACATTAATGCATGAGAAAAGCAAGTGCTTTATTCTTTTTTATTCTTGTCTTTCATTTTGGAAAAGCACAGCAATATGCAATCGTTATAAAGGGCGGGCATCTCATTGATCCTAAGAACAGCATCAATGAGGTAATGGATATTGCTATTACTGATGGGAAAGTTATAAGCGTAGGCAAAAATATCGATGCCACTAAAGCCATACAGGTTGTTGATGCCAAAGGCCTATACATTAGCCCCGGGCTTATAGATGCCCATGTACATGTTTTTTATGGAACCAATCCCGATCGAAAATACAGTAATGGAACATCATCCATTCTGCCGGATGGTTTTACTTTCAGAACAGGTGTTACAACGGTAGTAGATGCGGGTTGTTCCGGCTGGCGCAATTTTCCCCTTTTTAAACAGCAGATAATAGATAACTCCAAAACCCGTGTATTGGCATTGCTCAATATTGTAGGAGAAGGTATGAGTGGCGAAATCAATGAGCAAAATACCAATGACATGGATAGTAAGATGACGGCACTGATGGCACGTCGTTATAAAGATTATGTTGTTGGCGTTAAAGTGGCCCATTTTGTGGGTAATGAGTGGACACCGGTAGATGAAGCCGTGAAAGCCGCAACCATGGCAAACATCCCGGTGATGATAGACTTTGGTGATAGCGATCCGCCGCTGTCTATAGAAGAATTGTTTATGAAGCATCTTCGTGCCGGAGATATTTTTACACATTGCTTTGGCCAGCTTAGCAATAGAGAACCAATCGTAGACGTAAACACAAAAAAAATAAAACCATTTGTGTTCGATGCGCAAAAGAAAGGGATTGTTTTCGATGTAGGATATGGGCAAATCAGTTTTGCTTTTTCGCAGGCGATACCTGCTGTTAAAAGCGGCTTTTATCCAAACTCCATCAGCACCGATATTCATGTTGGAAGCATGAACAATTCGATGAAAGATATTCTGAATATCATGTCAAAATTCATGGCAATGGGAATGAGTATTGAAGATGTAATCAAAACGGTTACCTGGAATCCGGCAAAAGAAATCAAACATGAAGAGTTGGGAAACCTTTCAGTGGGAGCGATTGCAGATATAGCCATTCTTTCTGTACGGGAAGGGAAGTTTGGTTTTTATGATTATACCGGGTATAAAATAGAAGGCAAACAAAAACTCGAATGTGAAATGACGATTAAAGGGGGAAAAATTGTTTATGATTTGAATGGTATGGCTGTGCCGGTTGTAGTGAAGGGGAGCAGATAGTAGTGCTATGTTAAGTTTATTATGTCGCAAACAGTTCCTACGAAGGCGCCAGGAACACTAAAGTACTTTGTGGGATATACGTCGGCATATGATTACCATAACACTAGTGATAAGCCGGTATGTGAAACATCTCTGTGCCTCTGTGTCTTCGTGGCGTTGTGTTCCATAATTTTCTAATGACAAAGATTTGGTTTGAACCCACCGGGGCACAGAGGCACTGAGACACAGGGAGAAAAGATAATTCAATAGTTTTTCTGGTGGTGACATAGCAGACGACCTATCCTTAACAAGACGACATTAATTCGATATTCACAATTCACTATTGACAAATGAAACATAGGCTTATTTTAATCGTAGTACTGCATCTGCTTTGCAATTGTTGCTGCCCCCTTCATGCGCAAACAATTTCCAAAGAGGAATTGATCTTTTTAACTGCTGAATGGAAGGGAGAACGATTTAATGATGGGCGTCCTAAAATACCAGATGACCTGGTAAAGAGGGCGAAAAAAATCGCCATTGAAGATGCCTGGACAATTTTAAATAATGAAGGATATAGCTGCCAGTATGAAGGAAACTGGAAAATGGTGAATGAGGATACACCTGTAGTTGGCCGTGCATTCACGGCTTGCTTTATGCCCAGTCGCCCGGACCTGGAAAACAATATTAAAGAACGTGGCAAAAAGCAGGGACGTAGTGGGAACACCAATTCATGGCCGATTGATATGCTGACAAAGGGCGACGTGTATGTGGCCGATGGCTTTGGTAAGATTGCAAATGGCACGCTGATCGGCAGCAACCTCGGCAATTCTATTTTTGCCAAAACTGGTAATGGTGTGGTGTTTGATGCAGCGGCCCGTGATTTGGAGGGGCTGACAGAGATAAAAGGCTTTAACGCTTACGTAAGAGACTGGCACCCTTCATACCTTAAGGATGAAGTTTTAATGGGTATCAACACAGCTGTTCGCATCGGGCATGCCATTGTATTACCCGGCGATCTTGTTATTGCAAAAAAAGGAGGTGTCATTTTCATTCCTTCACAGCTGGCGGAAAAAGTAATAGTTACAGCAGAGTTTATTATCCTGAAAGATAAGTTTGGTATCAGTATGTTGAAAGAAGGCCGCTATACGACCGGGCAGATAGATAGTCAATGGACAGATAAAATAAAGGAAGATTTTCTGCAGTGGCTCAACAAACATCCGGAAGAAGTGCCAATGACAAGAACCCAGTTAGATGAATACATGAAAAACAGAACATGGTAATTCAATAGACAATAGGCAATAGACAATTTGCAATAAGCAAGTGTTTGCTAATTGCTTATTATTTATTGCCAGGAAATATTTAAAAAAAAATGGAACAGAATAAAATACTTAACAACCTACAGGCATCAGGAATTGAGTTTGACAACCTGCCAAAACCCGGCGGATCTTATGTTGCTGTAAACATCAGGGGTAACATTGCTTATGTCGCTATCCAGTTTCCAATAAAAGATGGTAGGTTCTTTTTTACAGGACGATTTGGAGAAAATGTAACAACAGAAGAAGGTTACCAGGCTGCAAGGCTTGCTGCAATGAATGTTTTAGGACAGATAAATAAGTTTGTTGGTTTTGATAATATCATCGGTCTTAACCATGCTGACATCTATTACCGGGCAAGCGAAGACTGGGACGATGGACCTCGTGTGGCAAACGGTGCATCTGATTTGTTTTTGGAGGTTTTAGGAGACCAGGGAAAACATACCAGGGCGATATTTGGCGTTGATAAATTGCCCAGCAATTTTAGTGTTGCTCTCACCACTTCATTTACAATTAAAGATAAATGAAGACTATGTTCAGCTATTCCTTTCCGGACTTTTTGATATTACGACTTTTTGTAAAAGTAATAGTGATTGTTTTAATAGTCGCAGGCCTTAGCCGGTGTGCCAGCCCTGCAACAAGCTTGCCACCAGGCGACCCCGGTAACGGGGGACTTTTTCTGCCGGGAAATTTTGAAGCGGTTGTAGTTGCAGACAGCATAGGTAGAGCAAGGCATATTACGGTTAATGACAATGGTGATGTATATGTGAAATTATCTTTTAATGACGCCATGCATGGATGGGGAGGAACTGTTGGCCTTCGTGATAACAACAATGATGGTAAAGCTGATGTTATCGCCTATTTTGGTGAGTACAAAGATGAGGGCGGTTTACCGGTTGGTATAATGGTACATGATGGATACCTGTATTTCTCTACGGTAAAAAATGTTTTAAGAAGCAAATTAACTCCCGGACAATTAATTCCTGAAAGCAGAACTGAAGTCATACTCAATGATGATGATGAAAACCTGGGAAGAAAATGGCATACAGCAAAACCTTTTGCATTTGATAATGCAGGTAATATGTATGTTCCTTTTGGGGCGCCAACCGATGCTGCCCAGGACGTCGCTAAAGCAGGGCCGGCCGGTATTCCGGGTGGTAAGGGATTAGACCCTGCTCCCGATCTTGAAAAACATGCCGGCATCTGGAGGTTTGATGCTGATAAAAAAGGCCAAACGCAAAAGGACGGATATAAATATGCTACCGGCATCCGAAGTGTATTGGGTATTGCATGGAATCCTATGGATAATAGTTTGTATGCGGTAATGAATGGAATGGATAATTTTCATACCAGGTATCCAAATATCTATTCGCCCTGGCAGGCGGCTGTGCTTCCTTCAGAACCTTTATTAAAAGTTACCGAACATTCAAACTTTGGATGGCCATATGCTTATTATGACCAGATACAGAAAAAAAATATTTTACAACCAGGCTATGGCGGCGATGGTAAAATAGCCGGCAGGGCCGCTAAGTTTGATTTACCCGTAATGGCTTTCCCGGGGCATTGGGCCCCGATGGATTTATTATTCTACCAGGGAGATCAATTTCCCGAACGATATAAAAAAGGAGCCTTCGTTGCATTTCATGGTTCTACAGATCGTTCACCCTATCCACAAGCAGGGTATATAGTATGTTTTGTTCCGTTTGAGAATGGTGCGCCAACGGATAAATGGGAGGTTTTTGCTGACGGCTTCACCGGCGTAGACACGGTTGTCAACACAAGTGATGCGCTATACAGGCCAATGGGACTTGCTGTGGGGCCTGATGGTTCTTTATATATTTCTGAATCCAATAAAGGAAAAATTTGGCGGGTGATGTATAAGGGAGATAAAAACAAATTTGGTGACGCACAATTGGCTGGAATGGAAAAAAGAAAATCCAGGTCGTATATAAAAACCCCTGATGAAGTAAAAGATAACCTGGGTATAGGAGGCGAAATGAACGGCCTGATATTGTATAATTCTTATTGCACAAGCTGTCATCAGCGGGATGGGAAGGGTGATAACAACCGCTATCCGCCATTAGCAGGTTCCGATTGGGTAGCTGGGAATAAGGAAAGGTTGATTGGTGTTATTCTGAACGGTTTACAGGGAGAAATTAAAGTAAACGGAAAAACCTATAATGGTGTAATGCCTGCACATGGTGGTTTTTTAGATGATCATGCGGTTGCATCAATTTTGACTTATGTGAAAAAGAAATTTGCTAAAGAGAATACTCCAATTACTTCCGCTGAAGTAAGTAAAATAAGAGATGCTTCGAATAATAAAAAATGACATTAGGTGAAAGTTTTCAGTGCTATACTATTTCTTATATCCATCGTTTTTAGCACTGCCCGTTTGAGTGGACAAACTTATTCAGTAAAAAAAATATCTCCGGGTTCCATCAACATAAATGGTAAAGGGAATGCCATTGCCTGGGCCGGTGCGAATGTTCTTTCCAATTTTATTTATCCCTGGGAATGCGCAACTGCACCGGCTACTTCTTTTGCCGCACTGTGGGATGGACAATGGCTCTATTGTTTATATCATGTAAAAGATGATTCGGTTATTACATACGTAAACAAAAATGATAAACTGGAAGCGGGAGCATCCGACCGGGTAGAAATATTTTTAAAAGCCGATGATAATATGTCGCCCTACTATTGTCTTGAACTGGATGCTTCAGGAAGGGTTTTAGATTATTCCGCAGCCTACTATCGGAAAATGAATTATAACTGGCAATGGCCAAAAGGCCAGCTTATTGTAAGGACATCGCCTACGCAGGATGGATATATTGTTGAAACGGCCATCGGCATACAATCATTGAAAGAACTGGGACTGTTGAAAGGCAATCGCCTGCAGGCTGGTTTGTTCAGGGCAGAGTGTAAAGACATAAAGGATGGTAAAGCCGATTTAAGATGGATTAGTTGGATAAAACCACAGTCTGTTGAACCGGATTTTCATATTCCTTCAGCATTTGGGATATTGATGTTGGAATACAGGTGAATGGCGAATAGTGAATCAATGTGGGTTACTTAAGGAAGTTAGAATTGGACATTGAGCATTGAAAATTGAATATTGAACATTTCTTCAGCAGGAATAAATGTTCAATGCTCAACGCTCAATTTTCAATGTTCAATAAAAAGAGCATAATTATTGAAACATTTTTTAACAAACAATACTTTGAACACGACAACCATTTATAAGATTGCTTTGTGCATTGCTGCTGCATGTTTAATGGCATTTGTTATACTAAGTGCCAATGGGAATACTGTATGGTCTGGCCCTTTCCTGATTGCTTTTTTTACGGCATTAGCTGTTGGTTTCGGGGGCTTTGCTTTGCTGAAAGGTTTTGCCTATACCATTATGATCTTTGCCGCAGTTACTACAGCCCTGTATTATCCTGTTTATTTTACGGAATGGAACGGCTTTAAACTTACTGCATTAATTACTCCGCTGATACAGTTGATTATGTTTGGGATGGGGACAGAGATGGGCGTAAAAGATTTTGCCGGCGTAATTAAAATGCCAAAAGCTGTATTAATAGGCCTTTGTGGTCATTTCACATTTATGCCATTGATGGGTTTTATGCTGGCATCATTATTTGATTTTCCACCCGAAGTTGCAGCCGGCGTGGTATTGACAGGGAGCATGCCCTGTGGTATGGCATCAAACGTGATGTCATACCTTGCTAATGCCAATTTAGCTTTATCCATCACTCTTACAGCTGTGGCTACTTTATTATCACCGTTAATCACTCCTTTATGGATGAAGTTTTTAGGCGGCCAGTTCATTGAAGTGAATGCACTGGCCATGATGTGGGATATTATAAAAATGGTTGTGCTCCCTATTAGCGCCGGACTTGTTTTCAATAAATATTTTAAAGGCAAATTAAGATGGCTTGATAAAGCAATGCCGCTTGTTTCCATGTTTGGGATTGCATTCATTATTGTAATTATTATCGCTTCCGGCAGAAACAGCCTTATACTGATCGGGCCTGCATTAATCGTATGTGCATTGATTCATAATACAACGGGCTATTTGTTTGGATACTGGGTGGGACGTCTGTTCCGGCTAAGTGAACGTGATTCCCGAACCATTGCCATTGAAGTAGGCATGCAAAATGGTGGTCTTGCTTCGGGGCTTGCCAAGGCGATGGGGAAAACTGCCACCATAGGTTTAGCGCCTGCCATCTTTGGACCATTAATGAATATTACCGGTTCCATACTGGCATCATACTGGCATCGTCACCCGCCAGACAAGGAAGCATACGAAGACAAGATCAGTTTAAAAGAAGCTGTATAAAAATAATGACAAACTTTTTTTTCGTAAGTAGTCATAGATGTTAAGCACAAGGGGGTATTTCTATACCCTCTTTTTTACAGTTGAAAAAAATTAAGTAACAAATCATTATTGTCCGGTTAAGTTGGGCTAAAGCCCGGTGGTATTGGTTTTTGAATTTATTACCCCGCCATTAATGGCGGGGCTATGAAACCCTCTTCCACAATGGGCTTTAGCCCAATATCGAAAATTTTAGTCGGCAATAATGGTAACAAATAATAAATGATTATGAATGATAAAAGAGTGCTGGCATGTATCACTTTCACGCTGGTTTATTTTTTCTCTTCAGCGCAGGACGTGGTAAATGATGATGAATCCAGCAGCTATAACCTGAATAAACCGGAACGTGAAGAATGGCTGCGCAATACCAACAACGGGATGTTTATTCATTTCAGCGTGGATGCGCCATTAGGCATTGTGATCAGTCATTCATTGGTAGGAGCGTCAGATGATTATGTTCAGCGATATTTTGCTGAATTGCCACAAACGTTCAACCCGAAAAAATTTGATCCCGATGAGATTGCCACACTGGCAAAATTAGCGGGCATGAAGTATATCATGTTTACCACGAAACATCATTCGGGGTTTTGTACGTGGGATACAAAAACCACTGATTTCAATATTACGAATTCAACTTATAAAAAAGACCTGCTGAAAGAAATGGTAGAAGCTACAAGACGTGCGGGGCTGCAGGTGGGTTTTTATTTTTCCCCGGAGGATTTTAGTTTTCTTTATAAACATGATATGCCTATCAGTCGCGATAATGTGGTGATGAATGATGCAGTCAAAAAAGAATTCAATGATTTTACAAAAAAACAATGCGAAGAATTAATGACCAACTATGGTAAAATTGATCTGCTATTCATAGACGGTGAACCCAAAGAAATAGTAAAAGAAACCTGTTGGAAATTGCAGCCGGATATTTTGATAACAAGAGGTGCATTAAAGACACCCGAACAAATGCTTCCCGGAGTAACCATTAATGAGCCCTGGCTTTCCTGTATTACGATGGGTACAGCCTGGCAATATCAGCCAACGAATGACAGATATAAAACAGGAACAAAATTGATTGAATTATTGATTGAGGCAAGAAGCAAAGGCGGTTCGTTGCTGTTAAACATTGGCCCAAAACCCAATGGTGAAATGGCCGGAGAGCAGGAAGATCGTTTGCGGGAAATGGCTGCCTGGTATTTTATTAACAGGGAGGCCGTGGACAGTGTAAGACCGTGGGTGATCACAAATGAAAAGAATACATGGTTCACTTCATCTATTGATAAAAAAACGGTGTATGCCTTTGTAACGGATGCTGCCGCATGGAAAGAAGGAGACAGAAGGCCGTTTACTTTCCATTCCATAAAAGGAAATGCAGCAACTAAAATAAGTGTGCTCGGTCAAAGCAGTCTGATACAGGAATATAAACCC
Source organism: Terrimonas pollutisoli (assembly GCF_029360765.1). GTDB lineage: Bacteria > Bacteroidota > Bacteroidia > Chitinophagales > Chitinophagaceae > Terrimonas_B > Terrimonas_B pollutisoli. Next base: position 367,284 of record NZ_JARKNA010000004.1, read on the forward strand.
GGCAAGGATGTAAGCTGTAAACTGATGCAAACAGATACAGGGTTGGTTGTTTCAGTAGTGAAGGCACAACGAATCTACGATGATCATCGCTGGCCCAATCCTGTTGTAATCAAAATGGAGAATGTGGAGCCAGCTATCCATCCGCTGCAGGTAGGTACCATTGATGCGAAGCCATCTGCGGCGAATGCTTTATTAACAGGTCAAGTATATAATTATAGGACCAGTACTCCAATGAAAGCTTTCTTCCTGTATCGTCCTTACCATGGCCAAACGGAAGATCTGTATGCAGGCTCTTGGATAAAATCAAAAGCGGTTGCCATTGATGCTAATGGAAATTTCAAAGCAAATCTTACCGGTTTAAAGAGAGGGCAACGGTATGAGTACAAAGCAATTGTTGAATATAGCCATATTGAAATAAACGGAGATGAAAAAGTTTGGACACAATGATGTGTGTTTTATTTTTTTTCAAGCAGCAGGCTATTCATCCCCTCCCGGGAGGGGCCGCAGCGTCTTCGGATAAAGAAATTTCAATTGGGGTGGGTTTAGATAAAAGCAATTGCTTTACAAAATATTTTACCTCCGCTTCAATGCTCTTGTTAAGTTTGCAACTGTTATCTCTTTTTACTATTAAAACATATACCCGCATAAATGGAACACATTAACGCTGATCAGAATTTTGAATCATTAAAGTTGACATTGCCACCAGCACCGCCGCTGGGAGGCATTTATAAACCAGCTTTGATCACCGGCAACTATTTATATTTATCCGGTCATGGTCCCATGCTCGAAGACAAAACTTATATCACCGGCAAAGTAGGGCAGGACATAGACCAGGAAAAAGCGAAGCTTGCCGCATTGCAAACCGCGTTAACTATTCTTGCTACGCTTAAAGCAAGCGTTGGCAGTTTTAATAAAATCAAAAGAGTGATCAAAATCCTTGGCATGGTAAACGCTGTTCCCGATTTTGAAAAGCATCCTTATGTCATTAATGGCTGCAGTGAATTGTTTGCAAAAATATGGGGTGAAGAAAATGGTATTGGTGCAAGAAGTGCCGTAGGCATGGGTTCTTTACCGAATAATATGGCTGTGGAAATAGAGGTGATATTTGAGCTGCATTAGCAAGGTTTAAAATGTTCACCAGGTTCAAAGGGTTTAAGAAGTTTAAAAGGTTTAACAGGGTCAAAAGGTTAAACTCAAAACTTCTTAAACAGTTTAAACTCCTGAAACCTTTTAAACCGGTAAGGCTGTTTTATTTTGATAGTATAATCGTCTGTTATGGAAGAATGGTATAAGATCAAAAATATTCACGAAATAGATTCGCCGGCATTGGTAGTGTATCCCGACCGGGTAAAGGAAAATATTGCTTTGATAAAGGCACTGATCGGGGACATAGACCGGTTGCGTCCGCATGTAAAAACACACAAGTCAGCCGACGTGACTTTATTGATGCTGGAAGCAGGTATCAGCAAATTCAAATGTGCAACCATTGCCGAAGCGGAAATGCTGGCAACAGTCAATGCGCCGGATGTGTTGCTGGCTTACCAACCCGTCGGTCCGAAAATTCAGCGATTCATTGCATTAATAAAGCAATATCCGGCAACCAGGTTTTCGTGTCTTGTCGATAACAAAAATGCCGCTCAGCATATTGCTGCAGGCGCATTTGACGCCGGTATAACTATTCCGGTATTTATTGACCTGAATGTGGGAATGAACCGAACCGGCATTTTGCCGGCGAACGCTGTTAACCTGTACGAATTTTGTTTGCAGTTAAAAGGAATGGAGCCTATTGGATTGCATGCATACGATGGTCATATTGTGGATGAGGATCTTGCCACAAGAACAACAAAAGCTGATGAAGCATTTGCATCGGTTGAAAAAATAAAAAGAGAATTATTGCAAAAGGGATACGAGGAGCCGGTAATTGTCGCCGGTGGGTCACCGACATTTCCTGTTCATGTAAAAAGAGAAAACGTAGAATGCAGTCCCGGCACATTTATTTACTGGGATGCGGGTTATGTAAAAAAATATAAAGAACAACCATTTTTGCCTGCGGCATTAGTTATCAGCCGTATCATTTCACTACCGGATGAAACGATTATATGTACTGATCTTGGACATAAATCCATCGCTGCGGAAAATGTGTTGGCTAACCGGGTACAATTTTTAAATGCACCGGGTCTGGAATTCATTGGCCAAAGTGAAGAACACCTGGTGTTAAGAGCTGAGAAAGGGCACAGGTATAAAATTGGCGATGTGCTTTATGGGATGCCAGTTCATGTGTGTCCCACCTGTGCATTATACGAAATGGCATTTACCGTGGAAGGCGGTGTTGTTACCGGCGAATGGAAGATCGCTGCCCGTGACAGGAAAATCAGTCTATAATTAATTGCTGATACAATAAATAAAACCTCAATCAAAATGCTCAATTGAAGAACGTTGATCTCTCTTGAAGATTAATCATTGATCCCGATAGCGTCGGGAGAGCGTTGAACATTTACCAAATATGTTTACAATAGATGCCCATCTCGATCTCAGCATGAATGCACTGGAATGGAACCGTGATTTAAAACGGCCCGTTGCTGAAATCAATGAAAGAGAAAAAGGATTAACGGACAAACCCGACCGCGGCAAGGCAACCGTATCACTACCCGAATTAAGAAAGGGGAATATTGGTTTGGTTGTAGCTACGCAAATAGGAAGATACGTAGCGGCAGGCAATCCATTGCCGGGCTGGCATTCACCCGAACAGGCCTGGGCACAAACACAGGGGCAACTGGCTTGGTATAAAGCGATGGAAGAAGAAGGAGAGATGATACAAATAAACAATGCCGCTTCTTTGGAAAAGCATATTGCCCTTTGGGCAAATCAAAATTCAAATCACGACAAGCCCATTGGGTATATGTTAAGTTTGGAAGGAGCCGATTCAATTGTTACTATACAGCACCTGGAGAAAGCTTTTCAATATGGATTAAGAGCTGTAGGCCCGGCACATTATGGCCCCGGAAGATATGCAAACGGTACCGATGCCATGGGCAAAATGAATGCAAATGGCCTGGCGTTGTTAAAAAGAATGGAAGAGTTGAATATTATTTTGGATGCAACGCATTTATGTGATGATGCTTTCTGGCAGGCAATGGATCATTTTCATGGACCTGTATGGGCAAGTCATAATAATGTAAGGGCATTGGTGGATCATAACCGCCAGCTCAGTGATGAGCAAATTAAAGAATTGATCAACCGTGGTGCCGTAATCGGTGGAGCGTTGGATGCATGGATGATGGTTCCCAATTGGGTAAGAGGCGAATCAACTCCGCAATCAATGAATTGTAATCTTGAAATCATGATTGATCACCTGGATCATATTTGCCAGTTGGCCGGCAATGCTGATCATATTGGAATTGGTTCCGATTTAGACGGAGCATTTGGCAGGGAGCAATGTCCTTATGATTTGGAAACAATAGCCGATCTGCAAAAGCTGCCGGATCTGTTTACAAAAAGAGGTTATTCTGCAAATGACATTGAAAAAATTATGCACGGTAACTGGTTACGGTTTCTGAGAAATACCTGGAAGTAGAGGTTTAGATTTTACTAGTATCATCATCATCTCCTTTAATAATATCTCCCTGTATGTGTGCAGCTATGTTACTCAGTGCATGTGCCAAACCTACATCGATATGCAAGTGGTTGACTACTTTTTTTACTCCTTCAACGCTTCGGGCCAGTTCTTCGGACCTTTGCTTTTCAACCTCCGTATCAATATGGCCTTTTAAAAGCGCTTCGCCATTTGTAACCTCCACCTGGATCCTGCCGCTATCGATGGTCGGGTCATTGAAGAGAAGCTCAGCTATTTTTTGACGGATGATTTCGTCGGATGCTGGTATTTTATTTTCTTCCATAAAAAAACATTGAAAAGCCTGGTAATATCATCTCTTCAAAGTTACATTTTTTTAGTGCCAGCCCGGTTGGTATCTTTCTTGATTGATAGGGAAGAGGTTGAAAAAATCAGGAAATTTATAACTACTCAACAATCAATCCTTTTATTTGGATACGTTAACGCATATTGTCCTGGGATCCTGTATCGGGGAAGTGGTAGCCGGAAAAGTATTAGGCAAAAAAGCCCTGTTGTTGGGTGCCATCGGCCAATCCATTCCTGATGTTGATTTTATTCCTCAAATGTGGTTAGGCACTTCGGATGATTTGCTGGCGCATCGGGGTTTCACTCACTCCATCTTGTTTGGGGTCATCATGACCTTAGTATTATCGGTTGTCTCATGGAAAATATTTCCTAACCGGCCTATATCCCGGGTGCGATGGTTATTTCTTTTTAGTATCAATATATTTTCCCATGTATTTATTGATACTTTCAATGCTTACGGTACAGGTTGGTTCGAGCCATTTAGTCACAATCGTTTTTCTTTTCATGTATTGTATGTAGCCGATCCTTTTTTTTCTGTCGGTGCTTTCTTAGGGTTCGTTTTTTTATTGATAGCGGCATTAACACACAAAAGAAGAAAATGGGCGGCATGGTTAGGAATAAGTTTAGCCGCAGTATACCTGGTGTATGCTTTGGTCAATAAATTATCCGTGGATGAAAAATTAAGAAAGGACCTTGCTGACAAAAATATTCCCGTTGAAAGAGGTAGCTATATTTTAACTCCGTCGCCTTTTAATACCTGGCTTTGGTATACAGTGATAAAAGACAAAAATGGTTTTTGGGTGGGATATCGTTCGGTCTTTGATCATGGGCCGACCTCCCTGACTTATTTTCCAAAGAACGATTCTTTATTGATTAACGTAAACGATAAAGATGAAGTGGAAGACCTGTTGCGCTTTGCCGGCGATTTTTATACGGTTGAAAATAGTCACGATACACTGGTGTTTAATGTTCTTCGCTTTGGCCAGGTGGTTGGTTGGTACGACCCCCACGAAAAATTTACTTTTCATTACTTTCTTGACAAGCCGGGGGCAAATCATTTGATCGTTCAGCGGGGAAGGTTTGAAGGGTGGAACAGGAGGACTTTCCGTTCATTTATTAATCGCATTAAGGGCAATTGAATTCGTTTTTAATGGGGCAAGTATTCCACAATGAGTACAAGCTCTTATAAAACAACCTGATTTCAAAACGGATAGCCGATGCTTTCTATGGTATCAAGTTTGTGGCTCATTTTTATATTTCTAACCATTAAAAAGGAAACTTATGGCAAACCAAATCAAAAGCAACAGGGCGATGACTCCATGGAGAGAGTTTTTTAATGTCGATAATTTTTTTGACAACAACTGGTTGTCAAAATGGGAGAGGGATTTTCCGGCAGTAAATATTTCAGAAAGTGAAACAGCCTATTCTGTTGAAGTGGTGGCGCCTGGTTTTAAGAAGGAGGATTTTAAATTAAAAGTGGACGATGATATTCTTACGATCAGTGCTGAAGCAAAATCAGAAAAGACTGAAACCGGAGACAGGAAAGAATATACCCGTCGAGAGTATAGCTACAGTTCTTTTACACGCAGTTTCCACCTGCCTGATAATGTAAAAGATGATAGCATAGCAGCAACTTATAAAGACGGTATATTAAACCTGGAGTTACCGAAATCAAAAGCCCAGGTCAAAGCGACAAAAGAAATTGCAGTGAGTTAAAGATGGATGGGGTTATAAGAACCCCATCCTTTTTATTTTTTATGGTTTATTCCTGTCTTGTATAGTTTATCAACGCTTCTTCATTAAGAATAAAAATATTTTTTCCAATCACCTTTAGGCTATTTTCTTCGGCAAGTTCATTCATCACCCGGAAAAGTGTTTCGTATGTGGTGCCGGTGTAGGAGGCAAGGTCCTGGCGGCTCAGGATGATATCAATACTACCTTCTGGAGTGACGCCAAATTTTTGTTGCAGGTAAAGAAGGGCATTTGCAATTCTTCCTTTTACCGGCATATGCGCCAGGTTGCGCATTCTTTTCTCCGATTCCTTTAATTCCGCAGCAAAAAACATCATTAGGTGGTATAGATAGCCGGGATTTACTTTCAATGTACTGTCAAAAAAATCAAGATCGATGTAACATACATCGGTCGGCGCCAACGCAGTGCCTGAAACAGGATAGATCGTATCAGCTCCCAATCCCCTGTGGCCGACAATATCACCACTCCTGGCAATGCGCAAGATCAGCTCTTTATCGTCGTTCCACTTTTTGTGCACTTTTACAAGACCGTGATTTACAAAAAACATCCCGGTCATCGCTTCTCCCTCTTTAAAAAGCAATTCGCCTTTTTTAAAATGGAAGCTTTTTCGATTAGCATCGATAGCGGGCAGCCAGTCCTTTACACATTGCCTGCATAATACACAACTATGCAGATCACAGCTTTTTTTATTTTGCTTCATAGCCGTTTTTAAAATTAATGCCGGGCAATATTAGTCTGAAAGGAGCATATTAAAATTATCTCCTGGAAAATTGTGAATGATCGATTTGCTGGTGCAGTTCTTTTTTCAGCAGGGATGGGTGGAGTTGTACCACTTCGCCTACTACGATGATGGCCGGGTTGGTAATGCAGGCAAATTCGGCTTTGAATACTATATCTTTTACAGTACCGGTTATCCACTTTTCATCTTTGGTCGTTCCGTTTTGAATGATAGCGACCGGCGTGTTGGCTTTATTATGTCCTTTAAATATGTCCATAATAGCTTCGAGCTTGCTCATAGCCATCAAAATAATTACCGTTGCCGTGGATTGTGCAGCCAGCCTGATATCATTGGAAATGTCGCCTGATCTTGTAGTACCGGTAGTTACCCAAAAGCTTTCGGCCATGCCCCTGTTAGTGAGAGGTATCATTTGCATGGCAGGCACCGCTAATGCGCTGGATATTCCGGGAATAACCTCAACGTGAATACCTGCCTGCCTGGCAACTTCAATTTCTTCCTGGGCTCTCCCAAAGACAAAAGGGTCTCCGCCTTTTAGCCTCACTATACGATCATGGGAACGGGCATACTCAAGAATTAGCATATTTATTTCATCCTGGGAAAGTGCATGGCAGCCAAATCTCTTCCCAACAAACTTTTTAATGGCATCCGGGCGGGCATAATCCAGCAAAACCTCATTAGCCAACGCATCATATAATATTACATCGGCCTGTTTTATACAACGGATGGCCTTCATTGTAATCAGCTCCGGATCTCCGGGACCGGCTCCTACGAGGGACAATGTGGAAGTAGTCATATATATATTTAATAGTATTTTAAAAATTATTTTGAAGAATGGACTAAAATTAAATAAAAAGTCCTAATTTTATTACATGAGTAATATTTTAATGTGATTTATTTAGTTGTTTTCAGGAAATACATTATATATATTATTTGCTAATACGATTGTTTGCTACCACACTTAAATTTTAAAAGTCTAGCTTATGAAGATAGTGGTAGTAGGAAATGGAATGGTAGGGTACAAGTTTTGTGAAAAACTAGTAGCCCGTGATACTGCCCGGTTGATGGAAATAACCGTGTTTGGAGAAGAGATGAGACCTGCCTATGACCGGGTCCATTTAAGTGAATTTTTTGCAGGAAAGTCAGCCGACGATCTTACGATGGCTCCTGCCGGTTGGTATGCCACCAATAATATCCAGCTATATTTAGGTGATCCCATTCAAAGCATCGACCGCGTCAACAAAACAGTTTACTCTCACCATGGCATTACTGCCCCTTACGACTACCTGATATTAGCAACAGGTTCAGCAGCATTTGTTCCGCCTATCCCCGGTATAGAAAAGGAAGGTGTATTTATCTATAGGACTATAGAAGACCTGGAGTTGATGACAGCCTGGGCGAAAAAATCAAAAAAAGGAGCCGTGATCGGCGGCGGTTTGTTAGGTCTTGAAGCTGCAAAAGCTATGCTCGATCTGGGTATTACCGATACGCAAGTGATAGAATTTGCTCCCCGTTTAATGCCACGTCAAATTGATGAAGCAGGCTCAAAATTATTGCAATCAAAACTCGAGACATTAGGTCTTACTATCCATACTTCTAAAAATACTTCTGCCATTCTCGGTGATGACTGTATAAAAGGAATGAGTTTTTCTGACAACAGTTCAATGGATATAGATATGCTGGTGATTTCTGCCGGGATCAAACCGCGGGATGAGCTGGCAAAAACTTCTGGGTTAGAAACTGGCAACCGCGGTGGTATAGTGGTTAATGACAAATTACAAACTTCTGATCCTGAAATTTTCGCTATTGGAGAGTGTGCTTTGCACAGCGGTATGATCTATGGCCTGGTGGCTCCTGGTTACGAGATGGCCGATGTAGTCGTTGAAAATTTGTTGGGTGGCCATAAGTCTTTCATGGGATTTGATATGAGCACCAAATTAAAACTGATTGGTGTAGATGTGGCCAGTTTTGGTGATCCATTTATCGCTGGCAATGATGTCCGGTCCATTGTGCTTGATGATAGCATGAAAGGTATTTACAAGCGCATCAATATAAGCGGTGATGGCAAGCAACTGCTGGGTGGTATTTTGGTAGGAGAGGCGGAGCAATACAATATGTTGTTGCAGACTTGTAAGAATAAAGTAGTGCTGCCACCCAATCCCGAAGACCTGATATTGGGTGCAAGAGGAGGCGAGGGCGATGCTGGTGCAGGCCTTTTAAGCTTACCTGATGATGCGCTGATCTGCAGTTGCGAGAGTGTAACAAAAGCAGGTATTTGCAGTGCGGTAACAGAAAATAATTGTGACACAGTTGATGCTATAAAAAAATGTACAAAAGCCGGAACAGGTTGCGGTGGATGTGTACCAATGGTAAAAGATCTGATGGTGCACGCCATGAAATCGCAGGGCAAATATGTCCGCAATGTTCTTTGCGAACATTTCAGTCACAGCCGGCAGGAGTTGTTTGACCTTGTAAAAATTCATGACCTCAAAACATATGATGATGTGCTGGATAAATTGGGTACCGGCCATGGTTGTGAAGTATGTAAACCTGCTGTTGCTTCAATACTCGCCAGTTTGTGGAATGAAATGATCCTGAAAAAAGGAAATGCAACGGCGCAAGATAGCAATGACAGGTTCCTGGCCAATATACAAAAAGGCGGCACTTACTCTGTAGTTCCACGTATACCGGGTGGTGAGATCACGCCTGATAAACTGATCGTCATTGGTCAGATCGCTAAAAAATATAATCTCTATACAAAAATCACGGGTGGCCAGCGTATTGATATGTTTGGCGCACACGTGAATGACCTTCCTGAAATATGGGCGGAATTGATTGAAGCAGGTTTTGAAAGTGGCCACGCATACGGTAAAGCTTTGAGAACTGTGAAGAGTTGTGTAGGCAGCACCTGGTGCCGGTTTGGATTGCATGATAGTGTCAGTTACGCTATTCGCATTGAAGAACGTTACCGTGGGTTACGGGCTCCGCATAAAATTAAATCGGCTGTATCCGGTTGTATCAGGGAGTGTGCCGAGGCGCAGAGCAAAGATTTCGGCATCATCGCAACAGAGAAAGGATGGAACTTATATGTATGTGGCAATGGCGGCAGCAAACCACAACACGCCTTATTACTCGCTACTGATGTTGACGATGAAACCTGTATCAAATACATCGATCGTTTTCTCATGTTTTATATAAAAACTGCCGATCCATTGACAAGAACAGCAACCTGGCTCAATAAAATGGACGGCGGTATTAATTACCTGCGCAATGTAGTGATCAATGATAGCCTGGGTATGGCAGAAGAGTGGGAAAAAGAAATGCAGTTATTAGTTGACAGTTATGAATGTGAATGGAAAGCCGCTGTTGAAAGCCCTGAGCTTCGCAAACGGTTCAGCCACTTTATCAATGCACCGGAAGAAAAAGATCCGACCGTACAATTTGACCCGATGCGTGAACAGAAGAGGGCGAAGGAGTGGAAATAATTTGATTTGCCATAATTATCAATAAAGATCCATTCCCTCTGAAAATTTTCCTTCACGATTGTTTGCCAGTTTTCAGGTAAACGATTTCATCATATTAAACGATTGCTGGCTGTATGAAAAGTGCAGCAGACTTCTATTGCTTCTTACTATCCCGGAAACAACAGAAACTGATCATAATTTTTTAAAAAAGGAATCAAACTATGATTGAAGAAAAAACAATGACCTGGTTTTTAGCATGCAGGGTGGATGATATGCCTGCTAACGGCGGCGTATGTGTAAAGTATAAGGATAAACAGATCGCTTTGTTTCATTTCACCCGGATGAATGAATGGTATGCAACCCAAAATGAATGCCCCCATCGGAATCAAATGGCACTGAGCCGTGGCATGATCGGCAGCCAGGGTGATGAACCTAAAGTGGCCTGTCCTTTTCACAAAAGAACATTTTCGTTAAAAACAGGGGAATGCCTGAGCGGCGATGAGTGTTCTATTAAAACGTACGAAGTGAAGGTGGAGAATGGAAAAGTGTTTATCGGAATTCAGGATTAAAAAAATAATAGCTAAATAAAAAATATGGCAGGAAAACCAATTCCTGGCAGTACAAAAAAAGCCCCGGACGAAATGGAAGCTCGAGCCGGGGGAGGATTCTAAATTGTTCACAACTTAAAAACCAAAGCAAATTTATGAAGAAAAAGACAAAAGCACCCAAAGCCATTTTGCTGATTTTCTTTGCGATGATCTCACTTTTCAAAGCAAGCGGTCAGCTTACACTGACGGGACAGGTAAGAACCCGTACAGAGTACAGGAATGGTTTAGGCACTCTGCGGGCTAAAACCAATGACGCCTCATTTTTTACCTCGCAGAGAAGCCGGCTTACTTTCAATTACAAGGCAGGCAGAGTGATACTCCAGACATCTGTACAGGATGTGAGAGTATGGGGCCAGGATGCATCTACAATCAGTAACGCAGATGGCAGCAGGCTGGGTTTGCATGAAGCCTGGGCAGAAATTATTCTTGCTAATAAAAAGGACAGTTCATTTAAAAAATCACCTGTCGATTATTTTGCTTTGAAAGTTGGTCGCCAGGAATTATTGTATGACGACAGCCGTTTGCTGGGAAATCTTGATTGGTTGCAGCAAGCACGCCGTCACGATGCAGCGGTGTTTAAATTTTTAGATAAAGGCTGGCAACTTGATGCAGGTTTTGCCTTTAATCAAAATACAGATGCATTTAATTACAATGGCGTGTATTACACACCCGCCAATGTGCCGGCCACTGTAAAAGACAGTAAAGGATTTTTAGTGGCTACTCCAACCGGCCTTGTACCATTAATGAATGGATCAGGATTGAGCAGTAAAGGAGGGAATCCCTCATTCGTGAATCCTCCTTCTACCAACGGGATGAACCAAAACTACAAATCATTACAGTTTTTATATGCAGCCAAAACATTTAAAAATACCAAAGTAACCGGTCTTGTAGTAGCCGATCATTTTGGAAAATATAAACTGGATTCTGTACAAACATCCAATGTAATCGAACCGGGTTATGTATATGGCCGTCGCTTCAATCAAAAAGGTACATATAGCCGTATCACTTCCGGTGTGCTGCTGAATAGCCCGTTGAATAAAACCAAATCATTGGCAGTAACCGCAGGTTTTTATTACCAGGCAGGAAAAGATAAAGATGGGATTGATCTGAGTGGGTATACCTCAACACTGGCTTTGACGCTTACGAAAAAGAAATTTAGTTATACAGCCGGATGGGATTACGTTTCCGGCAATGATGCTTTTAGCTCCGGTCCTACCAATCATCGTTTTGATCCGTTATATGGCACACCGCACAAATTTTGGGGAACGATGGATTATTTCTATGTAGGTACCGGCTCTCCTGCAGGCGGTTTGAATGATCCTTATTTTAAAATAAAGTATGGCAGCAAGAATAAACGGTTCACTGCAGGGCTCGATTATCACTACTTCCTGCTGGCAAAAGATATGAAGGATGTAAATGGTAATGCGATTGATAAATATCTCGGCAGTGAGTTTGATCTGCTTACCACCTATGCATTAAACAAAACAGTATCGCTGGAATGGGGCTTTAGCCTGATGGCTGCTACCAAAAGCATGGAATATGCAAAAGGTATTACTCCCAATACTGCCAAACTTACAGGTACCTGGAGTTACCTGATGATCAACATCAGACCGGAATTTTTATTTAAGTGATCATTCTTTAAAAACACAACGAAATGAAAAAGATAACTATCAATATATTTTCTGTTTTATTCATTGCTCTGTTTGCACTCGCCACTTTTAGCTCCTGCAACAGCGAAACAAAAGGTGCCCCTGCAGAAGAAAAGAAAGAAACAGCCGCAGCCTATAAACTTGGATTTATTCCGCTCACCGATTGCGCTTCGCTTGTAATGGCCAAAGAGCTTGGCTACTTTGAGCAGGAAGGAGTAAATGTTGAATTGTCGAAAGAAGCGTCCTGGGCCAATATCCGTGATAAAATAATAACAGGTGAGTTGACCGGGGCCCATTGTTTATTCAGCATGCCGTTTTCTGTATATAGCGGTGTTGGCGGTAAAGCTGAAAGTGTAATGAAAATAGCGATGATTATTAATAATAACGGGCAAGCCATTACACTCGCTAATAAATTCGGCGACCTGGTGGGAAATAATGAAACATCGAAAGTAGCTTCTGCGGTTGATAAATTAAATGCCGCTAAACAAGTTCAATTCGCCATGACCTTTCCAGGTGGAACCCATGATATTTGGTTGCGTACCTGGTTGTCAGCAGTGGGAATCGATGCTAACAAAGTAGGGATCAAAACTATTCCTCCTCCGCAAATGGTTGCCAACATGAAAGTAGATAATATGGACGGTTTCTGCGTAGGTGAACCCTGGAACGGTGTAGCGGTAAAAGATGGTATAGGTTTTACGCATATTGCTTCGCAGGAAATATGGAAAAATCATCCGGAAAAAGCGCTGGTGGTAAATGAAAAATTCAGCGCTGACAAAAAAGATGACCTGAAGAAAATCATGAAAGCGGTGATCAGGGCTTCCCAATGGTTGGACACCATGGAGAACAGGAAGAAAGCAGCTGAAATTATCGGGCAACAACAATATGTAAATGCACCGGCAGCGGTAATTGAAGCAAGGCTGATGGGTATCAATAATGTGGGTAACAAGTTTGGTGAAAAAAAGTATACTGACGACTACATGAAGTTTTTTGATGGCGGCAACACCAATTTCCCCCGCAAAAGTTATGGCATGTGGGCTCTGGCGAAATACGTAGAGTGGGGTTTGTTAAAGACTGCGCCTGCCGATTATAAAGCCATTGCTGATAAAATTGTCATGCAGGATCTGTACAATGAAGTGATAGCGGAGATGAAAGTTCCTTCGCCCAACGATGACATGAAGCCGTTTAAACTGGCAATTGAAAACAAAACATTTGATCCGGCAAATATTGCCGCTTATATCAAAAAATAAATCAGGGGCGAAGACTGTTAGGCTCCAAACATTAAAAAAAAGGTTATGATAAAAAAGTTTTTACCAGCCGTTTATTTTGTAATAGGAATTGCCCTGTTGCTGGGCCTGTTTGATATAGCCAGTTGGATTACTGCATCCAATAAAATACCTATTCCGTCGGCTTCAAAAGTTTTGGGCACCTTATATGATCTGTGGAAAGATCCTTTTTATGATAACGGCCCCAATGATAAAGGCATCGGTCACCAATTGTTGAAATCTTTGGTGACAGTGTTTAAAGGATTCCTGTTAGCTACCATGGTAGCACTGCCGGTGGGTTACCTGATTGGTTCCAGTAAAACCATGATGCGGATACTAAATCCCGCTATCCAGGTATTGCGCCCGGTTTCTCCATTAGCATGGTTTCCTTTAGGGCTTGCATTGTTTGAAGCATCTGATAAGGCCGCAGTCTTCGCCGTTTTTATTACCTGTATCTGGCCAACGCTGGTCAATACAGCATTGGGTGTTGCTTCTGTTCCCAACGATCATAAAAACGTGGGCAAAGCTTTTGGATTTTCAAAATGGAAGACCATTATCAAAATTTATTTGCCGTTTAGTCTTCCTTACATTTTTACCGGGCTGAAATTAAGTATCGGTGTAGCCTGGTTGGTGATCGTTGCCGCCGAAATGCTTTCCGGTGGCGCTGGTATCGGCTTTTTTGTATGGGATAGCTGGAATGCTTCGAGCCTTGAAAAAGTGGTGGCAGCTATACTAATAATTGGTGTGATTGGTTTGTTGCTGGACAGAGCATTTTCTGCATTGCAGCACAAATACAGTTATGCATCATAACCATTTTAAAATTTTAAAAAGCGAATCATGGAAACTCCTGTTATAAAAATAGATACCGACTCGATAGCGGAAGAGTTGATTGACTCGGCCATTTATGGCAATGCTATTGAAGTGGATAACCTGACGGTTAGTTTTAAGACGGCCAACGGGATCTATACTGCGATCAAAGAAATCTCCTTATCTGTGAAAAAAGGGGAGATCGTTTCATTGATCGGTCACTCCGGTTGTGGTAAGTCAACGTTGATGAGTGCTATCAGTGGTATGGTAAAACCAACCAGTGGTTCGGTTGTCGCCAATGGAAAAACGGTATCTGGCCCCGGACCTGACAGGGGAATTGTTTTCCAGAATTATTCTTTGCTGCCATGGCTCAGTGTATATAGAAATATTTATGAAGCCGTTGATTCAGCCTTGAAAGATCTGTCAGTTGCTGAAAAGAAAGAACTGGTGGCAAAAAATCTGAAACAGGTAAACTTGTGGGATCATAAAGACAAACTGCCCGGCCAACTATCGGGTGGTATGAAACAGCGGGTGGCCATTGCCCGGGCTTTTGCTATCAATCCGTCTATTTTATTATTGGACGAACCGTTTGGTGCACTTGATGCATTGACGAAAAGTAATATGCATGTAGAGTTGCTGAAACTTTGGAACCTTGATAACAGGGAAAAGACAATTGTAATGGTAACGCATGATATTGAAGAAGCCATTTTTCTTAGCGATCGTGTGGTAGTGTTGAATAATGGTCCTGCCGCAACTATCAAAGAAATCATTGATGTTCCGCTTCCGCGGCCCCGTAATAAAAAAGAGATCGTGCATGACCAGGCTTATATGGCTACACACGACAAACTATTGAACTTATTGATCGATAAATTTTCAATTGACGATATACATTGATTCTGTTAAATATTTAAAACCCGGTTCATGGAACAAAATTCATTGCAGCAGCCATTAAACAAACTCAATATCTTTTCATTGAAAGGTGTACAAATGAAAACCTTTCATATTACCTGGCTTACTTTCTTCTTTTGTTTTTTCGCCTGGTTTGGTATTGCACCGCTGATGCCACTTGTCAGTGAGTCATTGCATTTAACCAAAGCACAAAAGGGAAATGTAGCTATAGCTGCTGTTAGCGCTACTATTATTGCCCGGTTGATCATCGGAAGATTGACAGATAAGTTTGGACCACGTAAGGTATATACCTGGCTACTGGTGATCTGTGCTTTCCCGGTTATGTTGATCGGACTGGCTGATAGTTATATGACGTTCCTGTTATTTCGTTTGGGAATTGGAGTGATCGGGGCTTCGTTTGTATTAACGCAGTTTCACACATCTGTGATGTTTGCACCCAATATCAAAGGTACCGCCAATGCAACCGCCGGTGGTTTTGGAAATACAGGTGGCGGCGCCACACAGATCGTGATGCCGTTGATCGCAGCGGGATTGGTGGGAGCAGGCTGGGTAAGCCAGGCGGACAGTTGGAGATATGCCATGATCATTCCCGGGATATTATTATTGGTAATGGCGTGGCTGTATTGGAAATATACCAAAGACACTCCGGCTGGAAATTTTGATGAGTTACCAGTTGTGGAGACAGGAAAAAAAGAAAATACTTTTTTGGCAGCAGCTAAAGATTATCGTACCTGGGTATTGACCATAGCCTATGCTGCTTGCTTCGGTGTAGAGATCACGGTTGACAACTTTGCCGCTTCCTATTTTCATGATGACTATAAAGCCACGTTGATTTTTGCCGGCTTATTGGCCAGTCTTTTCGGTTGGCTCAATCTTTTTGCCCGTGCACTGGGTGGTATTGTATCGGATAAAGTGGGGAAGAAATTTGGTTTTAATGGTAAGGTAAGCCTGCTGGCAATCCTGTTACTATTGGAAGGCGTTGGCATCATGTTATTTTCAAATGCAGGAGGTTTGGTATTGGCTATCACCATGATGTTCTTTTTTGGTTTGTGTTTAAAAATGGCCAATGGCGCCACTTATAGTATTGTTCCATTTATTAATCCGAAAGCGGTAGGAAGTGTAGCCGGTATCGTTGGTGCGGGAGGTAATGTCGGAGCGATGGTAATTGGCTTTTTATTTAAATCCATGTCCTATTCGGCAGCATTTCTTTATCTCGGCGCTGCGGTATTTGCCGTAGGCGTCGTGGTGCTGGTAGTTCGACTAATGAGTAAAAAGGAAGTAGAAAATAAATTGGCAGAACCAGTGGCGATATCGGAGGCTGCGGCGGCGTAAAGGCCCCCTCTAAATCTCCCCCATAGGGGAGACTTGCAACACACAGCCCTTGCTTTTCAGAGAAGTTGATAGAATAAAGCTCTTCGAAAATGGTGAATAGAGAACAAAAGATGAAGTAGTGATTATTTAGCTTGGATTTGCAATGTAGCACCGTCCTTCTCCCTGGGAGAAGGATAAGAGGATGAGGTTGCTCAGTAGAGAACAAAGGGATGAAGAGTGCGACTTGCCTACCGGCAGGCAGGCGCAACAAAGCCGATAGCAGTACAAAAGCTTGTCAAAAAAAAATAATTAAAAGTTGAGTGATATAAATTCCATAGACGATTTTTCAAAACCTCTCCATAAGGATGGGGAGTATAAAACGACTTGCTGCTATTGTGGAGTAGGCTGCGGTATTGTTGTAAAAAAAGATAAGCTCGGCAGAGTTTCTGTCGAGGGCGATGCATCTCATCCTGTCAATAAGGGAATGCTTTGCAGTAAGGGAATGAACCTTCATCATACGGTGAATGACAAATCTGACAGGTTGCTGTATCCGGAAATGCGTTATAGCCGCAATCAGCCCCGGCAAAGGGTTTCATGGGATGCAGCCCTGGAAAGAACGGCGGCGGTATTCAAAACTTTTATTGATAAATATGGGCCTGACTCGGTAGCGTTCTATGCTTCCGGTCAGTGTCTGACGGAAGAATATTATGTTGTCAATAAACTGATCAAAGGATTTATCGGCAGTAATAATATTGATACCAATTCCCGGCTTTGCATGAGCAGTGCGGTGGTGGGCTACAAAATGAGTTTGGGTGAGGACAGTGTGCCGGTAAGCTATGATGACCTGGAACTGGCTGATTGCATTTTTGTAGCAGGTGCGAATCCTGCCTGGTGTCACCCGATATTATGGCGGAGAGTGGAAGCAGCAAGAGAGAAAAATCCGGCGATTAAAATTATTGTCAGCGATCCACGCAAGACACAAACCTGTTCCATCGCTGATCTTCATTTGCAGCTAAATCCCGGCACTGATATCACCCTGCATCATGCCATTGGCCGTTGTCTTATTGAAGAAGGTGAAATCAATGATGACTTTGTACAAAATCATACCGACGGGTTTGAAAAATATAAAGAAGTTGTTTTTGAAAGATCCATTGCTGAAGCGGCTGCTATATGTGGCGTTGCAGAAAAAGATATCCGGCTGGCAGCTTCTTATATCGGCAATGCAAAAGGGTTTATCACCATGTGGACGATGGGGTTGAATCAAAGTGTGATCGGGGTGAATAAAAATCTTTCGCTGATCAATCTTAATCTAATCACTGGCCACATTGGCAAACCCGGCTCGGGACCATTCTCGTTAACGGGTCAGCCCAATGCGATGGGTGGACGAGAAGTAGGAGGTCTTTCTAACTTACTGCCGGCACATCGGGATCTGTTGAATGAAGCAGACCGGAACGAAGTAGAGAGATTCTGGCAGATACCGTTGGGTACGATCCAACCAAAGCCAGGCCTGACGGCTACAGAAATGTTTGATGCCTTGAACGATGGTAAACTAAAAGCCATCTGGATTCTTTGCACCAATCCGCTGATCAGTTTGCCGGATGTGCGCAAAGCAGAGCAAGGTTTAAAGAAAGCTAAATTCGTTGTAGTGCAGGATGTGACCAGCAAATTGGAGACATTATCGTATGCCGATGTTGTTCTACCCGCAGCTGCATGGGTTGAAAAAGAAGGCACCATGACCAATGCGGGTCGATATATTTCCCTCCTTTCAAAGGTTATAGATGCGCCGGGTGAAGCATTGCCTGATGCAGAGATCATTTGCCGCTTCGCTCAAAAAATGGGCTTTAGTGGATTTGATTTTAAGAATGCCGCGGAGATTTATGCCGAGCATGCGGCATTGACAAAAGGAACATCTATCGATATCAGCGATTTGGATTATAGTATTCTGAAAAAGAAAAGAACAGTTCAATGGCCTTATAGGAAGGAGATCAATGGCCATGGAACTCCCCGTTTATTCACGGATAAAAAATTTTATACCGAATCTCAAAGAGCCATTATTCACTCCTTTGATGATAGTAACCAAAGTGAAGGCGTCAATGAAACACATCCTTTGATTCTCACTACGGGTCGCATCCGGGATCACTGGCATACCATGAGCAAGACGGGTAAAGTGAATAAACTCCGTCAACACATCAGTGAAGCTTTTTTAGAAATTCACCCGGAAGATGCCAGCCGCAGAAACATCAAGGAAAATGACCTGGTTGAAATTTTTAATGACCGCGGCAATGTCAGAGTTAAAGCAAAATTGTCAACGGATATTAAAGAAGGTGTGGTTTTCCTCCCGATGCATTGGGGCAAGGTTTTGAACAGCGATCTGAACAGGGCCAATAATCTCACCAATAATTTGGTAGATGCAAAGAGTAAAGAACCTGATTTTAAATTCAGCGCTGTACAGGTAAGATTACATAAGAAAGCGAGACAAAAAATTATTGTTGTCGGTGCCGGGGCAGGCGCCTGTGGCTTTGTAAAAAGTTACCGGGCATTAAATACGGAAGATGAAATTGAAATATTCAGCAAAGAAGATTTTCCTTTTTACAACCGGGTATTGCTTCCCGATTATATCAGCGGTACGCTACCGTGGAACAGTCTTGTTAAAATGACTGACGAAGAGGAGTATGACTACAATATCAAATTGCATCGCGGCGTAAGCATCGAACACATTGACCGGGAAAAGAAAATCGTAACGGACAATAAAGGAAATGTACACTCCTATGATGTATTGATTATGGCGACCGGCAGCCGCGCAGCAATGCTGCGGGATGTGCCGGCGATGAAGGGCATTTTCACGATGCGCAGCCGGTTAGATGCAGATAATTTTAAAGAGCATGTTGATGCTTCAAAAGGCGGGGTAGTGATCGTTGGTGGTGGTTTGTTGGGTATTGAACTGGCTGCATCCCTGCGTGAGGTAAATGTGGAAGTGACGATCGTTCAACGTATTTCCCGTTTAATGGATCGCCAGCTTGATCCTTTGGGTAGCCAGTTGCTGCATGAAGAACTTACAGATAAAGGCGTCGATATTTATTATAATGATGAAATAGAAAGATTCCTCGGCGATACAACAGTTTCCGGCATTCGTTTGAAAAGTGGTTTGATGATCAATTGCCAGGCTATTGTGATCGCTATTGGTACCGTGCCAAATATTGAAATAGCAAGGGCAAGCCAACTGGAATGTAAACGCGGCGTGGTAGTAAATGAGTACCTGCAAACAAATGATCCTTCCGTTTTTGCTATTGGAGAAATAGCGGAGTTTAAAGGATTCTTATTTGGAATCACTGCTGCTGCTGAACAACAGGCTGACATCGTGGCGAGATATTTAAGCGGAGATATTTCTAAATATTATAGCGGTTCCTTATTGATGAATATCCTGAAAATGCATGGCACGGATCTGTGTTCGTTGGGCGAAGTAGAATGCCCGGATGACCCGGCCTACGAAGAAGTGGTCTTTATTGATAAAGCGAAACGATATTATAAAAAATGTATCATCCACAATGACCGGCTGATTGGCGCTATTTTGATCGGCGATAAAGCGGAATTCCTCGAATACCGCAACCTGATTGAAAACAAGATCGAGTTGAGCGAAAAACGTTTACAGTTACTTCGGTCAGGCAAAGCACCGGAACCCGTCATTGGTAAATTGGTATGCAGTTGTAACAATGTAGGCGAAGGCAATCTTATCAACAAGATCAATGAAGGATGCAGGGATCATTTACAATTGTGCCAGTTGAGTGGTGCAGGCATGGGTTGTGGCAGTTGCCGCCCGGAAGTGAAAGCCATTTTAGAAGCAAACACTAATTCATTACAAGTAAATTTAAAAATAGCATAAAAAAAAGTATCAAAACAATTTTTGCCAAATGAACACAGGAGTCAAAATCAAAAGAACGGATAGTAATGATCCGGATTTTCAGTTGTTGATCACTCACCTCGATCATGAACTCTGGAATGAATTGAACGAAGACCAGGCTACTTACGATCAGTATAATAAGGTGCCTGACATTAAAACCGCTGTTGTATTGTACGCAAATGATAAGCCGGTTGCCATCGGATGTTTCAAAGAGTATAATAAGGTAACGGTTGAGATAAAGAGAATGTTTGTTGTAAAGGATTTTAGGGGACAAGGGCTATCTATTTCGGTACTGGATGAATTGGAGAAGTGGGCGAGAGAACTGGGTTTCCGGTATGCGATTCTGGAGACGAGCATACATTTCCAGGCTGCCAAGGCATTATATACAGGCGCGGGTTATCAAATCATCGAAAATTATGACCAATATAAAGGGCTGGCAGAAAGTGTTTGCATGAAAAAAAAGTTATTTGAGGTAACAATACCTGCTGAATTCAGGGATTTAGACGGAGTCGAATATTTTTCATTTGAAGAAGATTTCGTAGAAAAAAATATCCGCTGTATTCCCATGATTGTAAGATTTAAAATGGATAAAGCAGGGATCAAGTTGAAACTAAGCGAATGGACAAAGTTCACGGTTAGTGAAAGAATCCAATTAGCCAGTATGCCCTGTGAATCGGAAAATGAAGTGAAGCAATACCATGAGTATTTGCGGGGTTTGGTGAAAAAGCATACTAATAAGGATGCAACATTATTGGAGTTGAATGGCTATCCCGAATGGCGTTTACAATACAGCATTCCTATTGAAGTAAGACAAAGGCTGGTGGATGAAAACAGTGATATGAGTGTTGAGCAATGGCGTGATCTGACCAGGCTGCAGCGGTTTGCATTGGTCAAACTAAGCCGGCCCGGCCACGAGAGCAAAAATTTTATTAAAGCAACCAGGGAGTTTGGAATAACCCAATAGACACATGCAAAGCAGGTTTATTATAAAAATAAATTTTCGCGGAGGAATTATTTCCCCCGGTGAATTGTATAATATTTTGGTGGCCGCCTCGAAAGCCGGAATCTATTATGTAAGCTTTGGACTGCGCCAGCAACTGCTGATTGACGTGCCTTCGGAAACAGTTCATCTTTTAACGGAGGAATTAAAACGCCTTGACATACCGTTTGAAAATGAAACGGATGAATTTCCGAATATCATCAGCAGCTATCCGGCGGAAGAGGTTTTTATCAACAATACCTGGCTGAGCGAGGGTGTTTACAAAGACATTTTTGATTCGATAGACTATCAGCCGCGGCTGAAGATAAATGTCTCGGACAGTAACCAAAGTTTCACACCCATGCTTACGGGTAATATCAACTGGGTGGCTTCGGCGACGGATCAGCATTTTTGGCATCTTTTCATCCGCTTTCCTAAGACTAATACGGTTTATGAATGGACTGAAATGGTATACACCAATGATGTACCAAAGCTTTCAAAAGAAATAGAGCAAACTATTTTTAAATACCGTGACGATTTTTATGATAATGCGAAAGCCAAAGGCGAAGAGCTGTTTCAAAAAATAGCTGTCGGGAAATTTATTACTAAAAAAGCCGAAAAGCCTGCAGTGTTGCCGGCATTTAACCTGCCATATTATGAAGGGCTGAACCGTTATAACAATAAATATTGGCTGGGCATATACCGGCGAAATGAATTATATCGTATCGACTTCCTGAAAGAGCTGTGCCTGCTCTGCCTTCATACCAAGATTGGCCAGTTATGTTCTACTCCCTGGAAAACGATCATCATAAAAGGAATCGAGGAGAAAGATAAAGCGGCCTGGAACCGCCTGTTGGAAAAATTTCAGATCAACGTAAGGCATGCAGCCAATGAACTCAATTTCCAGGTAGAAGAAAATTGCAGTGATAGTCTCCAGTTAAAACAATACCTGGTAAAAGAGTTGAATAGTGAAGACATCAGGACATTCGGCGTATGTATCGGGATAAAATCAAAAAAGAAAAGCGAGGTCTTCAGCAGTATTTTGATAAGGCGAAAGGCTCTGTTGCGTTTTTTGGGTGTGGAGTTGTTTTTTGTGTACGATATTTTGTGCGCCCATGATTTTAACCCCAACGAACGCACCGGCTTTGTCTTCAGCCGGAATAATCCTAAGTTTTTACTGGCTGATCAGCTACGGCGGGCCGTGATCGCTTTTTATAATAACCAGGCCAGTAAAATAAAAACAGAAAAGAAACCGGTAGCAAAGAAAGCCGAGCCAAAAACACCTGAAATAGCTTTTGTTCACCAATGTAAGCATTGTCTTACGGTGTATGATCCCGGCACAGGTGAATCGGACAGAGATATCAGCCCCAATACTTCATTCGAGTCGTTGCCGGATGATTATACCTGCGCCTTATGCGATGCTCCGAAAACTGATTTTACAAAAACTGAAAAAGAAAAGCTGGGTTTACAAACCGTTTAGATCAGCATGGGCATTGAAATTTTTAAAATATTTTTTTTGCTCATCAGGCACGGCTATTGATTTTACCTGCAAATGATCCAGCGAGAATTTCATGCTGTATTTTAAGAGCTGCCCTGACTGTAAAAGCGAAAGTATAAATGCTAATCCCCCGGCTTTATAGATTCCACAAAGCGGCTCCGGCTCACCGTCTGTGGTAAAGACAAAGGCTGTATCAATTGAATCTTGCTGGTATAAGGAATATAACTCCTGTAGTAAAGGTGTTTGCATCAATGGCATATCGCAGGCAAGCACAAACAGATCTTCATTCGGAAATTGCAGGTGGCTGCTCAAAACGCCGAGGAGGGGACCCTTCAGTGATAACGTGGTGTTATCCGGAACCAGGTCTGTTTCGGGGAATAATTTTGCGTACTGGTTGAACTGGTCTTTATTAACCGAAATTTTTACAGGAATATTTAGGACGGCCAACTTGTCAACAGCGCTTTGTGTCCACGTAGAAGCAGCTGTTGGTATCAATCCTTTGTCCTGGCCCATCCGGGAACTTTGACCGCCGCATAAAACGATACCTGTCATAATTTCAATTGATCAGTTAGTCGTATGATGTGGTTTTGTATCCGTATGACCAAGGCTCTTGCCGGGAGCTGCGATATCACGAACCAATTGTTTCAGTTCTTTAATCTCCGGGAAACCGCCATATTCTTTCCGGTCAAAGATTTTCGTGCCATTGATAGTGATATGAAAATCACCGTTGACCTCGCTTGGTTGAAGCGTCACAGCTTTTAAGTCATTTTCAAAGGTGGTCAAAAATTCCTGGGCCATATAAGCCGCCCTCAACAGCCAGTGACATTTAGGACAATATTCGATAACAATAGTTGGTTTCATGCCTGCATTTATTTTGCTGAATAGTAAATTGTACAGCACAAGTTAAAAAGAAAAAAGCAACTGGCAGGCCTCTTGATGATACCTGGGGGAATTTATCCCGGATTCGAAAAAATAATCATTCAAGCTATGTTGTGCGTACCTTATTTTGTTACTCTGTCCAATATATTATTGATGCGATTTGCAGACAAAACTGTGTAATGCCATCCACTTTCTCCGCTTGAATTAACATCAATTCTTATTGCCTGTCCCTTTCTTTTGAGTCCAATGGAAAAGCTGGAATTGTCTTTCAGGTTAAATTTGATGCTGCCGGCCTCTGCGAAGTTTTTCATATAGTTTTCATCTTCGACACTGGCCTGATTTAAAGCTGTACAAATCTCCTCAATTGTTGAAGGTTCGGCTATTAAAATATTGTGTTGAACAATGCTTCTAACTCCATTCTTTTCTGTTGGTTGAAGAACAATAGAGGTAACTTGTTGGCTTGTGATGTTTTTGACTTTAACCCTTTCTGCTTTTGTCTTTGAAAGTGAACCGAAGGTAGAAATGGTGATCAAAAACATTCCAATTATTAGCGGAACATAGGCGTTTACTTTCTTCCACCCATAGCGAAAGCAAAAAGCAATTCCGATACCCAAAAAGACTATTCCGATGAAAAGAGGTGTCATATTTACGCCATTGATGTTCGAACTATGTACATTTTCAAATTTAGTTCTAATCGCCAACAACCGGCCTAAGAGCATTTCATTACCATTCAGCCACCTTCCTCAATTCGGTTGTTGGTGTATGTCGTTTACAGCAACGAATTGATCAAAACAGAAACACCAACAACGGCGTAAAAAGCAACCGGCGGGCCTGCTTGTTTATGCTTCGGGGAATTTGTCCCGGCTTTAGAAAAACAATCATTCAAATCCCATATTACGGGCGGCTAACTTACAAGAACAAAAAGACAAAAACGATGCAACGGTAAATATCAATCTTAAGGTAGTCGCAATATGGCAGGTAATGTCAGAGCTTGTTGTGCGCTGTTTTCAGATTTTATATTCCAGAGTGCAATTCACAATCACTTCGGGAGTCCTTAAGTCCTTATTTTTTCTCGGCTCTGTACCGACTACTTTTGCTTTGAACTCATATTTCTGATTGCTATGGTCAGAAGAAATTATTTTGAAAGAAGATGGAATTGCCCAAAATTCTATGAATCTACTATTTGGAAACTCTTTGTTTGGTTTACCACTAATGTGTAAAGTAAAAACATTATTATGGGGATCAAATATTGTGAAAGCTTCATCACCGCCTTCATAACTAAAAGCTATTTTCTTCCCATCAACTATTAATTCAGCTTTTTCAACTATTCCAACGATATCTTGAAGTTCTGCATTGAATAAAGTTCTGCCAGATTCAGATTTACAAACCAGGTAGGCTATACCCGAACCAACAGTTTTGAATGAAGTGGAGGAAAAAAGAATAGATACCAGAAGAAGATATATTCGAATCATAAGAGTTAAATAAAATTGTGTACAACACGCTAATTTATGTTATTACACCGCCGTTCAAAAATTTTTCGATTAGCCCCGCATACCAACAACAGCGTAAAAAGCCCTCCGTAATCACTTTTTTGCGGAGGGTCTTTATAATTCTTGAATAATTTATTTTATGGTACCAGGGTAATAGTATCCACCACAGTTACTTGTCCTAATGTAACAGGTATATTATTGATGGTTTGATCAGCATATCCATTATTACCATCTGCCACTACTTTCCAGGTGCCTGCCGGTACGCCGCGAATCAAATAGTTGCCAGTCACAGCATCAGGTATAGCACTTAATGAATCAGTACCGGCAATCGCATATACGGTAGCTTGTGCTGCTGCGGGCTGTATGTTTCCTTTAATAGCGCCGCTGGTTGCCTCGGTAAAAGTGCGGATCACGGGTTTCAGTTTATAACTATCGTTACCGGTAACAACCACGGAACGGGCTGCATCAAAATCAATCCATAATTTATATTCCACGCCTTCTACCAGGTCTGCATGAATATTAAACTTCAATCCCGATGTTTGCGCCGAGGGCGTTTCTAAGGGTAAAGGCAAGCTGGCGCCATCCACAACGATTGAATTGTGTGATCCCAATATCAATCTTAACTGTGATACTTTACCTGCAGGCAGTTCAACAGACGACAACAAAGTATCCATACCGTTGGTAAATTCGAGCAGGTTATAGATGCCTGCATTCACCGGCAATGTTTGCCATCCGTCATCGCCCTGGTCTGAACTTGTTTTTATCTCCACTTTTGCCACATCTATATAGAGGGCGTCATAACCGGCCGGAGCATCGGTGAGGTAAACGGAAAGACGGCTATTGCTTTTTTCTTTGCTGCAGGAAATGAAATAAAGACATGAGAGTGCAAGGAAAATAAATCCCGAAAGGATACGAGTTGCTTTCATAAGTAGATGATTTTTTATACAGACCCGTTTCTATTCTTCCGGTTTAATTCATTTTCATATTTTTTTTTACTGTGTTTAATCACCTGGAACTGCGCCGGTTTTTTTCGATGTATAGTTGGAAAATGCCCGGGTAGTATTACTAGCTCTAAAAGGAGGATAAATCCCTGGTCCCTAAAAGGGAATAAAAAAGACTCACAGTTGTCCTGGCATTGTTTAATTGTAGCGCCGTTGGTGTTCTATGTGCACTTTCAAATTTAATTCTAATCATCAACAGCCGGACTAAGAACATTTCATTACCATTCAGCCACCTTCCTTAATTCGGTTGTTGGTGTATGTCGTTTACAGCAACGAGTTGTTCAAAACAGAAACACCAACGGCGTAAAAAAGTTACCCCGTGTCATAGAAAGGAGTTATGGCGAAAATGGGAAATTGTGCGGTATGTCTATTCTGGTGTCTGAAGGAGAACTTCCTGTAACTGGGGAACAATTTCTTCAATGGTATTTAAAGGAACATCCCCGATAGAGTCAAACATCGGGAACTCCTTTCTTCTTTCTTCAAAGTTCTTTCTAAGAATGTTGTGTGTTAATTTGATTATGTTTTTTAAGTCATCATCTGTCGCAGGGGTATCTATTTCGGTTACAGTAAAATCTTTTGAACTATGGAATTGATAAATTTCAACGCCTCTAAAGAAAATGTAGTAGTACCACATTGTGTCAAGTTTAGGGTTTTTGTCAATTTCAAATTCAGCAGGTTTTTTAATGTATGGTCTAAAAATTGTCCTGTGTCGAATATGAGTTTTGTCAAACCAACTTAAATCTTCAAAATTTGATGGAGTATGAGAGCTCCCAAAACCATCAGAACTACTTGGTGTAAATTTCATAAAATAAGTGTTTAGTTATTAATGTAAAATGTGTCAAGATAGTAAGAAGCGGAAGCAGACTTGGAAAGAGAGATACCCGTTTTGGTATATGGTGATACCGTATCCTGTATGGGAGCCTCTAATTTTCCTGTTTTCGTGTCTGGTGATTTACGGATTCGTGAAATTGCTATTGCTATTGCTGCCCCAATAATACCGCCCATTATGTATTTTGCTGCTTCTACACACCACCAATATTTTTTCAACCATAAGTCTCTTTTCTGTATTTCATACCCCCGCATTATTGACAACTCTTTTCCGGCCTCTTTTAAATAGAACCCCATTCTATAATCAATAGCCCCCTTGTTGGTCAGTCGTACTTCTCTTTTCATGCTGTCCGAATAAATGTGTATCTCCACCGGGCTTTCTGTTATATGTCCATTAAGAACCAACACCTCTAAAGCATCGTTTACTTCAATCCAATTATATTTCATTCGTTCCGCATCAACCTCTTCAACAGTTACAATTTTATTTTTCAAATAGTTTAATTGGTCTTTGGGGATTTTGTCATCGGTATATTTTTCTGGGTAATTTATTATGTCAACCAATGTCCCAAAGTGTAGCGAAGAATATTGATAATCTCTTTTATAGGCTGGCATTGTCTTGCCAGATAATTTACCCTCACCAACAACAGTAAATGACACCTTAGTATAAAGGGCTTTTAATATTTCGTGTTCGAGTATGTAAACATTGTCTGCCATTCTTTATGTCAACACAAAGATTATCGAAATAAGACGAAATCGCAAATTTCCTTCTCTTTGATAATCACAGCTTCTCTTTTTCGTTTTTTGTATTGCAGATTTCGTCAATCATCCATCCCAATCCTTTCCCCTTGCTTCTACAAACTGCCAAGTGGGCTTTCTATTACCACTAATTTCTCTGTAACCGTTGACGGACAACACCGCCAGTTTTCTGACAAACACAGCACGGGATGGAAGACAGAAATGACGTTACCATAAAAATTGGCAAGCCTATATTCCTGCTGGCAACCAATCTTTTGCTCTTTTCGTTTTGATGCAAAGCCAAAACAATGCCGGTAACAATCAATCAGGGAGAAATTGACCAATACCTGGAGCAAGAGCATATAGATACCTCTATTCTTAAAATACTGGCTTATTTTGATATTTTTCAATACCCGTTGACCAGCGATGAGATCCGGCAGTTTGCAGGCAGAAACATAGGTGAGGCCAGGTTGGAACAGTCCCTGCAGCAATTGCTCCTCGATCGGGTGATTTTTGTCAAAAACGATTTTTTCTCTCTTCACAATAACCCGCTACTTGCTATCAGGCGGAAACAGGGCAACCGCCGGGCTGAAAAATTATTGCCAAAGGCTTTTGCCATCGGTCGCTTCCTTTACGGCTTTCCTTTCGTCAGGGCGGTGGGCATTTCAGGCTCTCTGTCAAAGAACTTTGCAGATGAAAAAGCAGATATCGATTTCTTTATCATTACAAAGGCCAATCGGCTTTGGATCGCCAGGACGATCATGCATCTTTTCAAAAAACTTACTTTCCTGACCGGCCATCAGCATTATTTCTGTATGAATTATTACATTGATGAAGAAGCATTACTGATCGAAGAACAAAATGTCTTTACTGCTGCTGAAATTGCAACCCTTATTCCCGTTAGAGGAGATAAAGCGTTCCATAATTTCTTTACTGTTAATAGTTGGAGTAACCGGTTTATGGCCACACCGGATCATAATAAAAAATCTAATACATACAGATCGGTTGCTCCAGGTAAAAAGGTTATAGAAGCGGTTTTTGATAACAGCATCGGCAACAGGATTGATGATTGGTTGCAAAAAATTACTACCAGCCGCTGGAATAAAAAAGATATCAAAGGCGAGCGGAATAAAAACGGGCTTTCGATGAAATTAATAACCGGGAAACATTTTTCCCGTTCAAACCCGGGTGCTTTCCAGGAAAGGGTGGTGGCTCTATATGAAAAAAAACTTACTGAACTGAAATTAAGGAGCAGGGTTTAGGGTATGGGGTATGGCGAGTGGCAAGTAGGGGGCGGATGGTTTGCAATCGGCAGTTCAAAATTCATAGTGTTTATTGCTCATTGCCTATTGCCTATTGTCCATTGCCTTTTCACTTTTTTCACCTTTCACTTTTTTCTTAGGGTAATAATATAATAATCGCCTATACTTTTCCAGGGCCATTTTGTTTTCCATTTGTCCTCCATTTTAACCAGGCGCCGGTAAAGAGTTGGGTGCTTCTCCGCAAATCCCTGCAAATAGGATGGCGGCACAAGGGTGCACAAACCTTCTAAACTGACAACTTCAAAATTGCTACTGATATTTTTTTTGATAAAAGATGGATTGTAATACCAGCAACGGAAATATTCTCCTTCAATATGCGCTTTTGCGCCCTTGCTGCCGTTAAACCGCCGAAAAGCCGTTTTAAATTTTCCTTTAAAAAGCAGGGAAAATTCCCAAAGACAAAATTTGGGCAATAACACAAGAACCACAAAGCCGCCCGGTTTCAACAGGTCGTCAAAAGAGGACAACACCTTTGACAATTCGTTTGTACAATTTAATCCCGCGAAGTTGGAGAAAGTAAGATCGAACGGCCCCTTGTTGGATAAATCTTCCAATGTGGTATAAGAACATAATTCAGTGCTGACACTCATTTGCAGGCCATTCAACCTTGCTTTTTCTTTTAACATCACCTGCATGACATCTGAAATATCTGTCGCATGCACGGTATGACCCAATTGTGCAAAAAAGATCGCATCGTCGCCGGTGCCTGCATTTAGTTCCAGAATGGAAGAAGAGGGTTTTAAATGAGCTAATACCTGATCCCTCACTCTTTTTCTTTTGTACTGAATAATGGTATCATTGGCATACAACTCGTCAAAAAAACTAGCTTGCTTGCTGAATGCAGCGGCAGCCTTTTTTTCGTTTATGGTGGTTAGTTCACTCATGCCGTCATATTTTCAAGCGAGTCCAATCTTCTCTTATCCAGCCAGGCCGCTGGGGCGTAATAAAAAAAGGATAAAGCTTTCTTTACCGTCGCATAACTGATCATAAAAGGCTTAGTCAATAAATTCCGCAATTGTTGAATAGCGAGATGCTTCCGGTAAGTCTTGTGAACATAACGGTGAAGTTGTTTGTAAAATGCCGGCGCATACGTATTGCGAAATAGTAATGCCAATTCATCAGAGTCGGTCCAGTTTGTCTTTTCTTTCAAATCTTTTTTTACCCGCTCATAAAAGACGGTGCCGGGAAGGGGATAGGATACGGAAATGCCAATCTCATACGGAATAAGTTCATTGATCATCCGGATCGTTTTGGAAATATCCTCCCTGGTTTCACCGGGGTAGCCAAACTGGATAAAGAAAGATGGATGGATATTATTTTTCTTCAGCAATGCCGTGGCCTTGTAGATCTGTTCAACGGTGGTGCCTTTATCCATGGCATCCAGGATTTTTTGCGAACCGCTTTCGGCTCCCATCCATACATTTTCACAACCAGCCCTGGCAAGATCACGAACATAATTTTCCTGCACTAAAAGATCGGCTCTTGCCTGTATCTTAAAACGAAAATGCAGTTTCTCTTTTTCCAATAAATCAGCAAACTCGTGTACCCAACCTGGTTTCAAACCAAAAATATCGTCGCAAAACCAGATATGATCAAACCCAAATTTCTCTTTCAGCATTTTTAATTCTGTAACGACGTTCCGGGGTGATCTTGAATTATACCGGTTACCATAAATAGGCTTGGCACACCAGTTACATTTAAAGGGACAACCCCTTGTGGTAGCCATATTCATAGAGAAGTAGCCTTTGTGCCTCAACCATGTTTTCCGGTATATTTCCAGGTCAATAAGATCCCAGGCCGGAAAGGGAAGGCTGTCAAGATCTTTCATTACATTTCTTTTTGCCGTTTTTACTACAGCCTCTTTTTCCTTATAAGCAAGCCCTGCAATGGACAGAAAATCCGTTTGCTGCTGGTTGATCATGCTAACCAGTTCCAACAACGTTTGCTCAGCCTCCCCCAATAATATAAAATCGGCGCCTTCCTGCAAATATTGTTCATAGTGATCTGTTGAGTCGGAACTTGAAATAATGACCGTGCAATTATTTTCTTTAGCCAGCTTTATCATCTTAAAGGCTGCTTCACGCATATTGGTCAGGCACATCTTGGTGAGATAATTGAAGCCATCGTCATATAAAACAAGAAAGGCCGGTTGATGATTAGCTAAAGACGGGAGGATGTCTCCGGGACCATGCGCAAACATTGTATCAAAGAAAGAAATGTTGTATCCCTGTTGCCTCATCAGCGCCGCTGCATACAAACTGCCAATAGGCGCATAGGGCTGGCCCGTGGCCCATTGCTTAGGGTCAAACCGGAGAAAATAGGAATGGGAGAAAAGAATGTTTGTTGATCCGCTGATACGCATAAATTAACAAGTTGTGATTTAAATAACCAATCGTAAATGCGAAAATTGGGGTTGCTTTTAACTTCATCTAAGGAACAGCAGAAGACAAAAATTGAAATGATTGTTTCATGAATTTAAGTTTTAAGATGGTTTGGTTGGTTTAGTTCTATAGAAAGAAGGTTTTTATACCGTTTGGTAAAAAGTATAATAAACACCAGGTAATAAGATATATTGAACCGGTCGCTAAGATCGGGGAACAAAATAAATTTTAATAGGATGAGCACTCCTAATAAAAGGGACAGTTGTTGATCAAATGTAAATTTCCCAAAACGAGAATCAGAAGGGAGCAGGAGGAATAACAAAAAAAGAAGGAACAGTGGGACGTTAAAATGTAATAGCGAAGTAATAAGCCGGGAGTATAGCAACTCCAGGTAGCCGGCTAACGAAAAATGGGAATACTCAACTCCCGAAAGGTTGAGGTGTCGTATAAATGTTGGGTAATAAAATACATTCCAGCCAAAAGGCTTAAGTGTTGCGGTTGTAATTCCAAAATAGAATACAATAAAGGCGGACAACATTATGATATAAGACTTGAGTTGCATTTTTTTTTGCCAGTTCTTAGATAAAAACAAAAAAGAAAGGATACAAACGCAAGGAATAATATTGTCAAGGCGGGTAAATATGGATAATGTCATGAATAAAAATATCCACTTTAAAGAAGACTTTTCGATAATAAAATAAAAACTAAATAGCAATAAAAGCGCCGACAAAGAATCCGGAGTTGATAATCTTGCGAGAGATATCATTGGCTCGGAATACATAATGAATAAACTCACTAAAAAGGCGAATAAAATTTTCAAATATTTCGCCAGCCAATAAAATACAAGAAATCCAATTAAAATGTAAGCTAATATCGATGGTAAAACTGTTGAGATGGGTAATGAAAACCCCATCTTATAAGCTAAATTCACCAGCTCAACATACGCCGGTTTGATTGCATAAAAAGGGAGAATGCTATAAAACTCATTAGGGTATGTCGCCCATCTTTTTCTACGTTCATTACCTGCTATTTGTAAGGTATAATTTGTTTCAGGTACCACGTCCTTAACGCTGCTATAAGTTTTTTGATGTATTTCATTTACGTCCTTATGAGTCTTTTGAATAACCAGGGCAATATATCCCAGCATATCCCAATTGTAAAGTGGTCGCCTGTAAGCATAAGTAGCTATCAGCAAAAGACAGAAAGAATAAAGGCAAATAAAAAGAGCGGCTATTATACTGTCTTTCTTGTAGTATTTGAGGAGGAAAGCATTCATTTGACAGATAATAGTTATTGATTTATCGGTGAAGAGTAAACTGACAATAATTTATTTTCATAGTTTCCTTAGGTTCGTCCCTGGTTTCAAATTCAAATAGCACACACATTTTTTGCAGGTGGCATTTTTATCGATATCAAGTGTTTTTCTGAAATCAATCGCATGCCCGCTGTTAAGAATTGTATGCAGTTCCCCTCGGTGGATATTTCCTATTGGGTCATGAAAAAAACAAGGCCTCACCGTACCATCGGCTTCTACTACCGCGGACACCCATGGCGCATTGCATTTTTTATAAGGGAATGGATTCAATCCGTAAAAAGCGGCATAGTAACTATAAATGTTGCGCAGTTTGGCAGGGCTTTCCGCTATAAAGTGATGCGCCAAATCAATTTCATGCTTTTGAATAATTGTTTCAATAATGTTATGTAGTTCAGAGAGTTCATTTTCGGAAATCAAAATTTCATGTTGCCGCTGATTGCTCCACAATATTTCACGATTGAAAGCATGACTGCTGACATCGGCGGGTAAAAAGCTGATCCTGTTCAGCCCAATCTCTTTGGCTGTTTCAATAATAGCGGGCCAGTAGCGGAAGTTGAGCCGGTGAATGACCGTCCTTCCGGAGATTGAAAAACTGGGCGCCAGGTTTTTTACACTGCGCACTCCTTCTTTTAGTTTTTGAAAGGCGCCGGGTATATTGCGTATCGTGTTGTGCACTTCTTCATTGCCATCTAATGAAACGATGATTTCATCTACCCATCTTACCAGTTGTTCGGCATTTTTTTTAAGTGTAAGTCCTGTTGAAAGCAATGATATTTTTATCCCGTGATTTCCCAATATTTCACAAAAGCGGAAAAAATTCGGATTCAGGAGTGCTTCTCCGCCCGACATCAACACTTGCTGAGTACCTAATTTTTTTAAAGAAACAAGGAGCCTGGTTATGTCGTTTTCTGTAAGCTGTTTCAGGTTGCTATTATCTTTCCAGATGTCGCACATGATGCACCGGCAGTTGCAAGCACTATGCGGCATCAGGATTACAATAGGCAGGCTCGTTATTACATTTGTCTGCAAACTGCGGTAACGCTTATAGGTATCATATATGGACTGAGTAAACATCTAAGGGTGGTTTGACTGAATGCAGATCCAATGAAATGGATTTTTATTACCAGGTAATTTATTGAGCAGGCTTTTAGGATCGGAGAGGACGGAATAATTATATCCCTGCAATTCATCCAGGCTATGATGAAAATAAAAATCAGTCATTTGGCTAAAGCCGGCTGACTCATAATAATGCCGTGAACGCTGTTGTGCTGCCAGCACCTCTGAAAGCGGATAAAAGGGTGAGTCGATAATATGGATTTCGCCTCCGGGTTTTAAGAGCGGAATAGTGTTCCTGATCGTTTCATCGATTGAAGCGAAATACTGAATGGAGGCTGCAAAAATGATAGAATCAAATCTTTTTTCTTTGAATACTCCGGGTTCCAGGTACACATACATGAAATGGAGATTAGGTATGTGCTGAAAAACCCGTGCAGCCTGTTGTATTTCTGTAAAATTGATATCAGTGCCTATTACTCTGCTGCCAGGGATAAAAGAAAGCCGGTGGGATAGCCACCCGTTTCCACAGCCTGGTTCCAATATGTCAAGTGGTTTCTTTTTTCTTTTTAGATAGGAAATAAGTTTTTGGGAAGAATGTTTGCGAAGCTGCCACTCTTTATAGTGTGGATGTGTAGTTTGAATATTGGGCAGGTTGATCAACTCTTCGTCGCTGTAAATACGTCCTTCCTGGCGGCGCAGACGAATATATAATGTTTCAAAATCAGGTTTGGCAATATGATAACCGGTTTGGGTCATTTTGTTTTGGTGATCGTAAAAATGAAATTTTTTTCCAATATATTTTTAACGGAATGCACACATTGCAAATGATAGCCGTGGTGAGCAGCTTTGCTATGTATCATGTTCATATCACATCCGTCGAAAAGAACCATATAGCACCCTGTGTTGTTATGCACGTAATCGCCGAGCCGGGCAAACAGATTTTCAAAATATTCGCCGTTTTCACCGCAGCACCAGGCGTAATCTTTAAATGTTTGCGGCTGTTTTTTATAGTAGGGCGGATTGATAGCAATGACGTCGAATGACTGAATGGGGATGTTTAAAAAAAGATCAGATTCAATGATGGTTAGCGATTGCCGGTTTTCCTGGCTGTTTTTTTGTAAACACTCAATGGCAATCGGGTTAATATCCGTGGCAGTGACAATGGCTCCCTTTTTTGCGGCATGGATCGAGATTAGACCGCTACCGGCACCCAGTTCCAAAAATCGTTTTCCCTGTAATGCAATGCCTTCGATATATTGTAACAATAACTGAGTGCTAAAAAAGAAAGCGGGGTGGAATACTTCCGGCGGTATTTCAAGACAAATATCGCCATGACGATATTGCCTTGTTTTGGAAAGATATCTTACCAGCAGGGGTTTATAAGTCTTCCCGACAATATGTTTGATGACGCTTTTCAATGTTCGATTAAATGGTTTACTGCGTTAATGCGTTTAATTATTCCTGACAGGTTGGTTTAATTTTAAATTTTTAACCATATTCCGTCTGACATTGCTGTCTTTAAACAGTCTGTTAACCTTAATAGAATAATGTTTTATTTGAGCATTGATCTTATTAGCTTATTTGACAGAACTTCTTAAAAGGGTGCAATAAGGTAATAAGGTTGAATCAGTAAAATTGGTTTTTCTACTAAGGTTTATCTTAATAGATCATAATAATCAGTGTTATCAGCGTTCTATTTTTACATTTTTAAACAACTTCTTAGATGGTTTAATGCTGTTCATGATTTTAACCTTATTTCTGTCTCTGTTCTTGCCGTTAAGGACAGTCTGTTAACCTTAGTAGAAAAATGATTCATTTGAACAATGACCTTATTTTGATCGAAGCTCTGCAAACAATACAATAAGGTAATAAGGTTGAATCAGCAATTTGGTTTTTCTACTAAGGTTATCTTAAGACAAAGAATCTCGTGTTATAAAATCGGTTTCAGTCAGCAACTCTAAAAGCAATGTTCTTTCAAAATCCTTCAATTTCAGGTTGACGATATTTCCAAAGCAGCTGTAAGGCTTTTAATTCATAGGGTTTGGCGAAGAAACCTGTTTTATAACGTATAGAAGAAACTGTCCGCAATAGGTTTCTTTTTAACGACGTCAGCTTCATGTCCGAAATGGTGGGATAGTAGCCATTCAGTACTGTTTCAAAATCCTTTATTTTATTGATCATCTCGGGTGTAAGCCAGGGAGTCAGCGGATTTTTGCGCAGATCAAAACTTTCCCATTGCGGGCTTATCCAGTCTTCCAATTTTTCAGGGAAATGAAAGCCGCTTTGCAATACCTTTTTATACATCTCACTTCCTTCAGTGGGTACGGGGCTATACACATAAATGATGATCTCAGTTTTGGAATTGATTTCTTTAATTTCTTTGATGAAAGCGATATCCTGGTCAATTTGTTTCATCACCTGTTCGGGGGTATCAGCAGGTGTACCTAACACAAATGAATATTCGGGAATGATATCAAACTTCGCCATTCTTGCGGCGAAACTTCTTATTTCAGCTGCGGATTGGGTACCTCCCTTATCCATTTTTTTCAGGATTTCATCATTGCCTGTTTCAGCGCCGAAAAAGATCATTTTACAACCGCTTTCCCGCATCAGTGCTAAAGACGCATCGGAGTATTTGTCAATGGTGTCAATTCTTCCTTCGCCCCACCATACCATGTTTTCTGGTTCGATCAGTTTTGAAAACTCAATGGTTCTTTTTTCTGATACAAAAAAATTGTTGTCATGAAATTCGATCGCATTGCCGCCAAAGTTTTCCTTCAGATATTTAATGTCTTTATAGATTCTGTTGGCCGATTTACCTTTCCACCTGGCATTATAAATGGGCACTACGGCACAAAAAGAACATTTAAAAGGACAGCCCATGCTGGAGTGATAAGCGATGGTTTTGGTGCCGAGATAGGTTTTGCCCAAATAACGAGGAATTGGATAAAACTGGTTTAATTTTTCATAGGGTAGGGAGGGTAGTTCATCCTGGTCGTATAATTCGTCTTTTGGAGTTTTAACAATGTTGCCTCCTGTGCTGTAAATAAGATTATGAATCTCTTCAAAATAAGCGTTTGTCTCCAATGCATTTAGCAAAGCCGGAAAAGTTTTTTCCCCTGGTCCGTTAACAACAAAATCTACATAACCGGAATTCAGGACGGCTGCCGATTGATTGGAAGCAAAATAACCTCCCCATATGATGGTAACCTGTGGAAATAACTCACGGATACTTTTTGAAATAGGAATGGCTTGTTTTAGCTGGGGCCCTGGCATAGCAGTACAACCAAAATACCTGAAGTCGCCATTGGAGAGATAATTGTAAATCTTTGTCCATGGATCGGTCTCAAGATTACCGTCTACGATCACATAATCATACAGCCCCTCAATAGAAGAGGCAATGCTAAGAATAGAATTAGGTATCCTCGGCTTATAATTGGCGCTTCGCGGATTGAACAATAAAACCCGGCTCATGCAGGATGGCTTTAAACAGTTGGTACAGTGTTAAATCGTATCAACGCAGTAAATAGTTGCCCGGCAGATGTTGATTGTAGCGCCAGGTGGCATACACGTTGTGGATATGTGCAAGGGTGGAGGGGCTGTTTTCCACCTGCTGAAAGGAGATGATCTTAAAAATAAACAGCCGGTGAATGCCATGTGTAAATGAGTCGATCAATTCAAGCTCCCTGTAACGAAGGGCTGATAACGGAACAGGTAGCTGAAAGGTAGGCGAGACCTTAGCGCTGAAGGGAAAGGATTCTTTGCGCCTCAGTTCCTGCATGTGATTTTTACCCAGTAAATAAGCCGCCTTATAAAATTCGCTGTTTACTTCTGTGAGCAGGATCTTTCGGCTTTGTTCAACCTGCCGGCAGGCCTTGCCATTATAACGCAGTGATCCTATATAATATTCGTTGTTTACCGGGCCATGAAGGTCGGTAGGAAATAAATTGTATAATTCGCCATTGCCAACCGTGATCAGGGAGATAATTCTCGGTACGGAGTAAGCGATCTGTACCTGTTTATACAAGTTGTTATGCAGGAATACGTTTCCTTTTTTCCTGTTATAGAGTCTGTTGTTTAAGCCGATCACATACTGGTAAAAAGGATGAATAAAATGATGATGACCTTTTATTCCTTCAAAAAAATAAAGTATAAAATTGTCGGTTAATAATGTATGCATCAATCTCAGTGATAAGGTAGCCAGGGCAGCCTTTTGTTCAAAAAAATCGTTAGGGAGAAAAACCTTTTGCGCAAAAATGATAGTAATATTGACAGGGAGCTGTGAATGGCTTTCACCAGCCAGGGTAATAATAAGGGGATTATAACCGGTAAACAGATGCTGATCCGTAATATCTTTTATGATCTGCCCTTCTGCTGTAAGATAAACATGAAGCGGTTGTGCCAGGGCTTCTTTGGAAAAGCATAAATACTCCTGTTGGTAATGAAGGCCATTGAGCTTGTTTAATACTTTTTTTACGAGCGCCATCTTTAAAGCTATGAAAATATTTTCCGTCCGAATAGAAACGACAAAAAATGAAGATAGTCACTACAAGCTATGCCAAAGATGAAACTTTTAACAATCCGTACGCCTGGCTGAAACGGATCAGTTTTTATACTGGTATCCTCGAAAAGCTGGCTGCAGATCATGAAGTGATCAGTATTGAAAGAATCAATTATGAAGGTTGGCTGCAGTTGAATGGTGTCTTTTATTATTTTATGCGGCTGAAAAGAAACGTTGTTTTTTTCCCCTGGCGGATGCACCGTTTTATACGCAAACAGCGTCCGGACATAGTATTAGTGCATGGATTTATTTTCCCGCTGCAAATCATACAGCTTCGGCTTTCATTGGGTAAAAGGCCAAAGATCATCGTGCAAAATCATGCTGAAAAACCTGCTTCCGGGGTAAGAAGTTTTTTTCAGCGTTTGGCGGACCATGTTATTGACGCTTATTTTTTCACTTCACCCGAAATGGCCCGGGAATGGACAGAAAGGGGAATAATAAGAAAGGAGAAGAAGGTCGTTGAAATCATGGAAGTGTCTTCTGTTTTTTCTTACAGTGAAAAAGATAGAAGGAAGAATTTGGACAATGTTAAGGGCCTTACTTTTTTATGGGTTGGCAGGTTGAATGCCAATAAGGATCCCATTACTGTTGTAAAGGCTTTTGTAAATTTTCTTTCCCATCAACCACAGGCGAGATTGAATATGATATACCAGGAAGATGTGCTATTGAACGATATAAAGCAATTGATCGGGGCAAACAGGCAGGCGGCAGGCGCAATTGTTCTTGCTGGCCAGGTTCCGCACCGGCAATTGCAGGAATGGTATAACGCTGCTGATTTTTTTATCTCCGGGTCGCATTATGAAAGCGGCGGGGTGGCAGTTTGTGAAGCTATGTCCTGTGGCTGTATCCCTGTTCTGACCAATATTATTTCGTTTCAAATGATGACGAACCGGGGCGCATGCGGATTGCTGTACGAAGCAGGTAATGAAAAAAATTTGTTGAATTGTTTACTGCAAACGCAAAAAATGGATATCAATAAAGAACGGGAAAAAGTACTAGAGCAATTCAACAAGGAACTTTCTTTCGAAGCAATTGCTCAAAAGATTGATAAGGCAATAACTGCGCTATAAATAATAAATACTTGAAGGGGATGCAGGTTCAGGCTGATACATATACCGTAAGTGTCATTATGCCAACTTATAACAGGGCCGGGCTAATAATGGAAACAATTGATAGTATCCAAAGCCAAACTTATCAGAACTGGGAATTGATCATTGTAGATGACGGTTCAGAGGATAATACCGGAGAAAAAATTGCAGGGATTAAGGATGAAAGAATTCAGTTCCACAGGGCCGGTCGCATAGGGATTGGGGGAAAAGTAAAAAATATCGGGTTGCAAAAAGCAAAGGGGGAGTTGATCGCATTTATGGATTCGGACGATCTTTGGGCGCCAACAAAACTGGAGAAACAGGTAGTTGCTTTGCAGCAATATCCTGAAGCTGGTTTTTCGCTGACGGGAGGGTATAATTTTAGGGTGCCCGATCAGCCATTGGAATATTTTTATAAACAAACTGAAGGCGTGAAGTATGGTAATATGTTTAATTCTTTTTTTGAATCACAATTACCGGGATTTACACAGGCATTAATGGTAAGAAAAGAATGTTTTGCCGTGACAGGTTTTTTTAAAGAGGAAAAATCTTTTTCTGATCTTGACTTTATTGTAAACCTGGCATTGCATTTCAAGGCCGTCATCTTGTATGAGCCACTTTTGTATCGCCGCCTGCATGCCATAAGTTATATTAACTCAACCTGGAAGAAAAGCTACCAGGAGGGAATCGAAATTATTCAATTCTACAAAAATAAAAAGTTAGTGACTTCAAAAATGGCGGATAAAGCTTTGTTTACTGCGTATATAAATTTTGGGGAAGACTGTTTATTGCACAAAGAAAGGATAGGGGCGATAAGAAATTTCTTTACTGCGTGGAAGAATAAGCCGTTTAGTATTATTCCTTTTAAAAAAGTAGGAAAAGCTATTATTCATTATTTCACAAACTAAATAGCTCCATTATTTTTTTGGCGGTATCCTCTACTTTAAAATTGCTTATTCTCTTGTATTCTATAACCGGGTTTTGTAGAATCTCCAAAGCTTTTTGTTTCATTTCTTCTTTGGATTGTACAATATGCCAGTGTTCAATTTCTTCTCTCATCGCCTTGCAAAAGCTAATGACATGAGCTGCTTCAGACAAAGCCTCCATGCATACGCCTGAAAAGCCTTCGTACGAAGAAGGGTGCAGCAATATTTTTGCTTTTTGCATCCATAATAATGTTTCGTCATGGGATAACTCGCCGGGGAATACAATATTGTTTTCTAATCCTGATTGGACAGTAAGAGATTGCAGTCTTTGTATTTCAGGACCCTTACCTATCAATGCTGCCTTTACCGCAGGATAGTGTTTCTTTGTTTCGGCTACTACTTCAATAAAGATTTCATACTGTTTTAGAGGGATCAATGAACCAACCGCTAAAAGATCAATATCTTTTTTTAGACCAGGTTTCAATAGTCGTTTTATCTGCATACCGGGTGGAACAACAAATCCGGGACGGAGGCCATGATTTTTTTCAAATTCATCCTGCAAAAAATCAGAAAGTGCTACGAGTGTGCTCGCCGGCAATTTTATTTTTTTGGGATAATCATTTTCTTTTCTTGCATCCTGGCCCAATATCCAACAAAAATGCTGTAGGCCGTGTTTAGCCGCGAATTGGTGGCCAACGGCTGCACACTCGCCATACCAAAAACTTAATAGCCCTGATATTGCCGAAGTACGATGAATATTATCCAGGGAGGAAATTATTTTTTTTCTAAGCAATAGCCTGGATATTCCTCCTTTGTTGCGGCCACTAAATGGGATCACCTCAATTCCAAACCAGGAATAGTTATAGGTATGATAAGGGTATTGAAAGCTTAGTATTTTAACCGATATTTCCGGATTATTTTCTTTTAAGGTTTTAACTAGTTGTTGCTGCATTGGCAGACAGACGGAGTCTGCTTCGCTTTCGGCAAAGCCGGGAGTAAGTATGACCAGTGTATTTTTATTCCCCGCCATCCAATGAAATTATTTTTGTACAGTATGCCAGGCTCTTTTTATTATGTGTGATCAATACGATCATTTTTCCTTGTTGAGTCAACATCCGGCAATGTTGCAGTAGTGCAGTTTCAGCATTTTCGTCCAGTTCGTTGAAAGGCTCATCCAGCAGGATCATATCTGCGGTCTTGTACAAAGCCCTTGCAATAGCAATTCGTTGCTGCTGTCCGCCACTGATGTTCTTTCCATTTTCCGTGATCATTTTGTCGCATCCTTCCGGTGATTGACTGATCAGCTCTGTCAGCCCCGCTATTTTTATGGCAGACTCCAGCGTTGATTTGCTCACTGCTTCTTCTTCCAGCGTGATATTTCTGGAGAGGGTATCATGAATTAAAAATGTTTGCTGCCGGACATATGCTATCGAAGGCCAGGCCTTTTTTATTTCCCCGTTTTTAATGGGTGAATTATTGATCGTTAATTCGCCTTTTGCTGTTTCAACAAAACCCAACAATATATTCAGGACGGTTGTCTTTCCCTTACCCGAAACACCGGTAATGCCAATAAAATCCCCTGGTTGTATGGTGAGATTAAAGTTGTCAAGCACCGGATGCCCGTTATAGCTAAAGTAAATATCTTTTAATTGCATGGATCGGATGCCGCTTATTGCTGCATCATCTTTAGGCTGCGGTTTGTTTTTGTTGATCAAATCGCTGGCCGAAAATTCAAAGGCTTTCATTTGCCCGCTTAGATTGGTGATCTTCACGATACCGGGTATGATTTTATAAGCTGCAGCCATAAATGCTCCAATCGTCAATAGAAAACTTTCCACAGCAGCTGAACTTTTTGCAATAAGGATAAGAACAAAAAGTCCGAGCACGGCAAAAACTTCAATCACTCTTGGCGGCATGTTTTGCAAAGCCAGTGAATCGAACAGGGCATTACTAAATTGCTTTCTGGATTGAATAAAACGGTTTAGAAAAAAGCCATGGCGGTTATAGATATTGCTTTCCACCCATCCTTTCAGCGCATCCATCAGGTAACGGTAAGATTGTTGGTTATGAATCCTGATATTTTGCCTGGCCAGGTTCATTCTTTTTTTTATCCAATAAAAAACGATTATAACCGGGGGGAGTAAGATTAACAGGAGTAACAGGAAAAGTTTTGCATTCAAAATAAGAATGGCAACAACCGTAATAATGATAAGACTGGATTGGGTAATGATTTGCTGGATGCCGGTCAGGATATATTGACAAAATTCAAATGGTTGGAAACAGATATTTCGGATATGTTTGGATGAATCAATATTCACAAAGTCATCGTAGTTTGATTGTTGATAGCCTGACAAGTTGTTGTAGGATATACGAATTGCCACATCGCTGTTGAATTTATAATAAGCCTTGGAAATAAAAAATGCAGCGGCATTCTTGACAGCGAAGAAGATACAAAAGAGAGCGACGGGCCAGGCAGAGTCGTTATTAGTTAACCAGGCCGGCAGGAAGGCCGACTGCAGGTTGTTGCCTGGTTGGATGTAAAATTGTATGATCCATAATAATAATGCAAGTGATGCTATATCGAGGATGCTGATGAAGATGTCGAGCATGATCAGGATGTTGAAATGTTTCTTTTCTTTTTGAGAAAGAACCCGCCAGGTATTTTTTAGAATGCGTATCACTGTAAAAGTGTTATTTTTTCAGCACCCGGATTTAATTTGGTGGCGACCGTAGTATTTTCTTTTTGAAGGATGAATAAAGGAAAAAAAATAAAAATCATGATGCCATACTGCCTTTCAAGTACCGACTCAGTGAATAGCCAGGCAAAAAACAAAAGCACAATAAGGATCAGTGTTTTTTTTCTGCTTTCAAACGCCATTTTTCCGGCAAAAAAACAGGTGAGTAATAAAGCGGTCAGGCCAATAATTCCATTTTGTAAAAGGGTTTCTAAAAATTGATTGTGTGTGTTGTAAGCCATATACCCAATGTCGTTCCTTTCTTTTTCTCCGGTGTACATGTTTTTGGAAACATATTTTCGGTTTAGCAGATCCTGCGCATCCCCGGAGCCAACGCCCAGCCACCAACTTTTGTTTTCAGAAAGTATTTCCGGAACAAATCTCCATTGCAGTAATCGGAATTGCAGACCGTTAAAATAGTCGGCTTTGCTAAAATGAGGTTGGGTTATCATGTGAAGACTGCCATTTGTGATATCCCGGAAGCGTTCGCTGACCGGATTTTTTGAAATAAGGATAAGGCTGCTTAGGCCGAGGCTGATTAAAAAAAAGCCGCTTATAGTAATGCGTTTCACCCCGGATTTTTTTGCAAAGGATATAAAAAAATATAACAGGCATAATGAATAGAATAGTATAACCAGTTTGGATGAAAGCATGAATAATACGGCGGATAGAAAAACTATAAGGCAAATATTAATAAGCCCGGCGATGATAACTTTTTTTTTATAAAAGGAGTCGGTTAAAAAACTAATGCCGATCATTACTAATACGGAAAAATACACCGCATGCTGGCCAATGGGAGACACCAATGAATGATAGAAAAAAACAGAAGAATCATTGGTGTAGTGATGTTTTAACAGGGCACGAACAAAACAGTACAAAGAGGCGATGGTTAACAAAAGACAATAATGTTTCACCAGTTTTTGATATACATGCGGGCTGAAATTTAGGGATAGCAGAACGGCTAATGGAATCAGCAACAGGCCGGCTTTTACCCGCA
Organism: Terrimonas pollutisoli; assembly: GCF_029360765.1. Classification (GTDB taxonomy): domain Bacteria; phylum Bacteroidota; class Bacteroidia; order Chitinophagales; family Chitinophagaceae; genus Terrimonas_B; species Terrimonas_B pollutisoli. The sequence goes on from NZ_JARKNA010000004.1 coordinate 411,387, forward strand.
AACTGTTCAGGGCCTGCTGTATATTTTCAGTATAGAGAAGCCCAAAAACCTGGAGTAAGAAAAGAACTGTGCATCCGGCAAGAAAAAACGTGAAATAGTTTTTTTTGAAAAGAGAAGATAAGGCTTGCTTGTTTGTAATTGCTCCTGTTAAAAGGATGGCGGCTATACTTAAACTGCTTACAGCTCTTAGTGAGAAAATCAGGCTGGCGAAAAAGGAGAAGTAAAGCGTGTAATTAAGTAAACCAAGGATTTTGTTCCTGGTATCTCCTGCATATGTCCGCCAACTGACTTCACCATTTGTAAGGCGCTCAATTCTGTTTTTCTTTGCGATAAGTGGCACGTCTCATTAGTTTTTGATTGATGGAACTAAACAGCGAGAAGAGGAAAGCAATAGAAAGGCAGGATGTCAAACCGATAAAAAGCCACACAAATAGATTGGGGCCTGCCAGCTGCCCGGATTTGCCAAAGCTTTGTAATACCTGTACGGAGCTGGTAAATTTCAACTCTTCCTTAAATCCCGATAGTTTTTCATTCAATTCCACAAGTTGACGGCTGATAGCAGAGCCATCAAAAATGAGAGATGAAGTATTGACGCCTTTCCCCTTTATAATATTTTCTACTGTTTGCTTCGTTGTCTCCAGCCTGTTTATTTCCACACTGGTTTTTTCAATAAGCTCTGTAAGCTTTGTCCTTTTTGCCGCCAACCGGTCTTTTATATATCCACTGTTATCAAAACCATAGACAATACCTTTCTGTAATTCAGGCAGGACAGATGGATCGGTTACCCATGCGTCGATGGTAAACCCGATTGGATTGGCAGGTGTAAATAATTTTTGAATCTCTTCTGCTTTTATGCTTTTAACCTTTGACAAAATATCCTGCGGGCAGTTCAATGCAGCTGCAAGTTCTGCGTACCCATTGTGATTTAAGAGGGCATTCCAGTTGGCGGTAATTTCTATGTTGTTTTGATTGGTTAGTGCGATGGTTGAAAGCAATACCAGCCGGGATTTATAAACTTTTGGCAAAGATCGATATCGTAAAAAACCTAATGCCAGGCCGCTGATTATAGCTACGATAAAAACCCATTTATATTTTTTGAAAAAAAGTATAGCTCTTTCCAATAATAAAAGCAAGTCTATATCATCTGACGGCAAGTTTTGTGTTTTAGGATTACCACTCATAAAACCAGCTATTGGTATTTTAATTTTGATAAACCAGCAATCAATAGGCAAGCCTTCAGGGCATAGCTATCCCCTGCATGTTCGTCAGCTATAAAACGGAAGTTCTTTTTTTGGGGTTGCCTCAGGACCTGCTAAAAAAAGAAATTATATTTTGCTTTCAGCGTTTATGTGGTATTATCTTCGTTTTGTCTATGCCAACTGGAAATAGCAATAAGCTGTTCTACAATTTCTTTTCACTGGGCACCGTGCAGGCTATCAGTTCCCTGATCCAGTTGATGGTTATCCCTTACGTTATCAGGAAGATTGGTGTGGATAGTTTTGGAGTAGTGGCGGTAGCACAGGTGGTGATGTTTTACCTGGCGGTGTTGGTTGATTATGGATTTAACCAATCTGCTGTAAGAGATATCGCCATTTATAAAGATGATCCTAAGCAGGTGTCAGCCATTTTTTTCAGGGTGCTTTTTTCAAAATTGATCCTTTGTGTTATTGCTTTTATCCTATTACTCTTGTTAGTTTTGTTTGTTCCGGTATTCCGTGAACATTTTGTTTTGTATGGAATGGCTTTTTTATTTGTGGCCGGTCAGTCTTTGTTATTATCATGGTTTTTTCAGGGATTGGAAAAAATGCATTTGGTGGCTGCCGCCATATTAACCGGCCGTGTCTTATTCGTCATACTTGTATTCATTTTTATTAAAAATAAAAATGACGATATCTTATACCTGCTTTTTTGGGGTATAGGTAACATTATTACCGGTATCATAAGTTTGGTGATAGCTGTCAGCGTTTTTAATTTGACTTTTGTCAGGCCGTCCCGACAAGATATTACCGCGGAGTTGTATGAAGGTTGGCCAATTGCTTTTAGCCATCTCTCTAATAGCGCCTGTCATTATTCAAATACTTTTATTTTAACTTTTTTTGCCAGTGACCTGGTAGTAGGTTATTATAGCATCGCTGAACGGATATTGTTTGCCATCAAACAAGTGTTTGTCGTGTTTTCGCAATCTGTTTATCCACGGGTATGTTTGTTGCTGCAGAAAGGAAAAGAATTTGTATTTGTTTTTTTCAGACAGGTATACCTGAAGTTTTTTGTATTGGTTGTGCTGGGGTGTTTCCTGCTTTTTATATTCTCTGCCCCAATACTTTATTTTTTTATGGGGAATGAAAATGTACATTCCGTATTTTTTCTCCGCATGTTTAGTATTGTAGCCATAATGATTTGTCTGAATATTCCGGCTACACTTTTATTATTGGCTGCAAACCAGAAAAAAAATTATTTCAGATTATATACATCGGCTGCTGCCATAAACATTTTACTCAACATTACACTGGCAAGTCGCTTTGAGGCGCGAGGCACCGTGCTGGTTGTTTTCTTTACTGAGTTTTTAATAACAATGGGGCTGAATCTTATCGTGTACCGGCAATATATGAAGGATAATAAACAGGTCGGGGAACAACCGGTTGACGTCAACTATTGATATATGCAGGAGAAAACAGGTCAATCCTTTTTTGAATGGGAAAGTATAAAGATCAATAAATATTTTCCTTTTGCATTCATTTACTTTTTTATAAATGCAGTGGCCCTGCCGTTTGGCCTGACTTATATGGCATTGTTGGCTCCTTTTTTCTATATATGGGTATTGCTGAAGCGAAAAAAAGAAATACTGCTTCCGTTTATAGTCATACTGTTACCTTTTGTTATTATTCATATCACGGTGGTTGGAGTGGAACTGAAGTCGTACACAATTTCATTGCTTAATCTGCTACTGGTCTATGTTTTTTGCCAGGCCGTTTATACTTTTTTGTGCGTATGTAAGGATGTTGAAAAAATATTCCGCTGGATACTTGTCCTGAATTTTATTTGTTGCCTGGTGGCGATACCCCTTTATTTCACCCCGTACTATCATGTACTGTGGGATGAGCAAATATTGACGGAAGGAGTTGGCCGGTTAAGACGGTTGAAGCTTTTGACTTATGAGCCGTCCTATTATGCCTTACTTTTTACTCCCTTTTTCTTTTTTTATCTCCTTCAATTTTTTTTAAAACAAAACAAGCTCGCCGGCAGCTTGTTGTTGTTCATGTTATTTCTGCCTTACCTGCTTTCTTTTTCCATTGGTGTTATGGCGTCTGTTCTGTTCGCTTTGTTTTTTACCTGGATCAGTTATTTTAAACGACTGACTTCGAAAAGGAGAATCACCAACGCCATTATTACCGGAGTAACGGTTGTGGCCGGGGCAATGCTGGTGTTGATTCTATTTTTCCGGCACAACCAGCTTTTTACAAGGATCAGCAATATTTTTAGCGGCACAGATACGTCCGGTAAAGGAAGAACCATCGATGCATTTATATTGGCAGGTAAAATGTTAAATGGAAAAAATGAGTATTGGGGTATAGGGCTTGGCCAGGTTAAAATCGCCGGTAACTCTATTATCAGCAATTACTACTTGTATAATATGGACTTTGTCGCCACCATCCCCAATGCTGTAGCGGAAACAATGGCCATCTTTGGCTGGGTGGGCGTTTCCATCAGGATACTTATCGAAGTAGCGCTTTTCTTTTTTACAAGTGTTTGGAAAAACTACTACAGGCTTTCACTTTTCTTATTCATGTTCATCTACCAGTTTACCGGAAGTTTTATAACCAATATTGCTGAGTATGTAATATGGATACTGGCATTTACCAATGTCTTTCGCCAATTTGATGTACACGGGAATAAAGAATCTGAAGCTACACGGACTTCGCAGCAGCCGGTTTAATGATCATTCGTTGTTCCCCACAAGCGGCCTGCAGCATCAGACGTTCATAGTCGGCAATGTTTTTTTCTATGCTATATACGTTCCTGATTTTTTCGAGGTTGGATTTTTTTCTTTCCCAGACGGCGATATTGTTTTGCGGCGTGTCAATGATGGTTGACACTTCTTTTTCATTTGAAAAATAATCGGCGCCTGCCTGTAATACGGCTTTATTGAAAATATTGTTATGGGCCGCGATATTGCACCCGCAAGCCATCGCTTCTAAAAGGGAAGGGTTGGTGCCGCCGACTGAGTGGCCATGAAAATAGCGGGTTGAATAATATCGAAGGTTGTTGAGTACATACTGATCATATATTGAACCAATAAACTTAACACCGCGGTTATTGAATTTCCTGTTTAAATATTTTCCAAACTTATTGTTGGTGTTGCCAACGATCAGCAATGGGTGGGATTGCCCGGAGCCAAGAAAACCCCTCACGATCATTTCAATATTATTTTCAGGCTCTATCCTCGCAACTAACAGGTGATATTGATTGGGAACAAGTTTATACCTGGCCGGAATGTCTTCATTTGGCTGGGAGAAGATATCTGCACCATAAGGAATGTACGCTGGGTTCCTGCCGTAGTTAGCCCAAAAATGATATTGCATTTGCGGGGAATCTGCAATAAGTACCTGGGCATTTTTGGCCGCCAGTGATTCAGCAAATTTTAAAAATCGCTTGGTAGGTTTATTGAATTTACTGCGCATCCATTCCATGCCATCTACGTTGAGCATGTTGATAGTTTTTTTGGGCCAGCGCCAATGCCAGATCGAATCGCTGGTATAGCCAAGATGCAGCAGAATGTCAAAATCTCTTTTACGGGAATCGTTGATACAATTGAGATCATAGATGAACTGCCCAAAAGTGCCCAGTTTTGCTTCGGGGTCGGTGCAGTGAATGATCTGTACGCCGTTCCATTCATTTTCCTGGTAAGGATGCCTGCTTGAATTATAAACGAAAACTTCATGTCCTCTTTGTACAAGACCGGCTGAGAGATATTCCGCAAATTGTTCGAACCCTCCATAGTGATTGGGTATGCCCCGGGTGCCTAATATGCCGATTCTTAATTTTCGCATGGAGATATAATGGTTTGGTAAGCTTTTAAAGTGGTAGCCGCAGCCTGCTGCCAGGTGTAATGAAGCGATACTTTCTGCTGCAACTTTGGATTGAAATCGGTATGTGCGGCATGCGTTACTGCTGCATAAATTGATGCCGGATCACCGGGATCGCAATAGAAAGCATCATCGTCAAAATATTCTTTGGTGAAGCCTTTTTCTGTCACAACAATATTGCATCCCATGGCGGCTGCTTCCAGCGAAGAAAGACCACAGGTCTCATGCCAGCTCGGCAGCACATGAACCTTTGCTTTTTTGTAATAACTGATCAATACATCAATTGGCACGCGGCCACAAAAAATAATATTATCAGCGGCTATCTTTTTACACTCTTCATAGTAAGCTTGCTGATTGGGCGCCGGCAATCCCGTTAGTAGAACATTATAGTCCGTATGATTGAGGGCCCGGATCAGGTTAAGCTGATTTTTTCTCCCTTCTATTCTTGCAGCCGATAAAACCAGTTTGTTATCTTTTTTTATTCCGGGATCGAAGGAAAATAAAGAACTGTCAATGCCATTTGGCACTACCCTGTATTGTTTCCGCACACCATATTGTTGTTCCAGTTTCCGGTATTCCGCTTCCGAATTAGGAAGAAGCAGTTTGGCTTTCTGTAAAATTTCCCGGATGCTTTTGGTCTGTCCTTTCCATAGATAAGACTTGCTTTGCAGACCGTCTTTTCGCAGCAGCCATCTTGCAATTGTCTTTATGTATTCATTTGCGGCTGAAGGAAACAGGCGTAGGATCAGCCCTGGCATCCCTTTACGATGATAGGTGTCATATTCAGTATAATCAACAAGGATGGTAGAAACAACGGCAGGTTTTGAGGCTTTTGAAATGTGCGATAAAATATCTGCCGGCCGGGTGATATTAAAGAAATGTACCAGGTCGTAACGGGAATAATCAATGGGCTCAGATGTCAAAAAAACACTTACATCTACTCCCAACTGTTGCAGGAATTTTGCTGTTTGTAAAACCTGTTCCGTATCTCCACCAGGAACAGTATGCAGCGTGGATCGGGTAATAAATGCAATTTTCATTATTTATCCGGTAAGCTTACAGCAACTTTTCAGGTCAAATCGGATAAAGCTGGTAATAGGCTGCCTGTGATAAATAAAAATTATTCTGTCTTTGGGATTAACAGGATTAATAGGAGGATAAATTTTGACAATCTAAATATTTTGATCCTGGCCATTTATTAAGATTGTATAGTAATTTTAGCCAAAACATATTTTTCAAAGCACTCTAACTATTGTTATGCACAAAATGAAAGTTCTTTTAGTCTGCACCCTGCTTGTTACACTAAATGGTATGACACAAAACAGCCGATGGCAAAAACTTTTTAACGGTAAGGACCTGCAGGGCTGGAAACAATTAAACGGGAAAGCAACCTATGAAGTGAAAAACGGAGAGATAGTAGGAACTACCGTGATGAACGAGCCCAATTCCTTTTTGGCTACCGAACAGGTTTATGGAAATTTTATTCTTGAGCTGGAGTTGTTGGTCGACACATCGATGAATTCCGGTATACAAATAAGAAGCCTCAGTAAACCAGAATATCTAAACGGGAGGGTACATGGCTACCAGGTAGAAGTAGATCCCGCCAAAAGAGCCTGGAGCGGTGGTTTGTATGATGAAGCAAGAAGAGGCTGGCTTTATCCATTAGAGTTAAATCCCGCCGCTAAAAAGGCCTTTAAAAACAATCAATGGAATAAATACCGGATAGAATGTATTGGTCATACCATTCGTACCTGGGTAAATGGTATCCCGGCTGCACATGTCGTAGATGCTGAAACAGCAGAAGGGTTTATTGCCTTGCAGGTACACAGCATCAATCAACCGCAACAAGCTGGTAAACACATTCGCTGGAGAAATATCCGCATTCAAACAGAAGACCTGACGGCGACAGCTTACGATAATATTTATGTAGTGAATACCGTTCCCAACAATCTTTCATCGCAGGAGGCCAGGAATGGGTTTTCCTTATTGTGGGATGGAAAGACAAGTAATGGCTGGCGGGGAGCCTACAAAGAAAGTTTTCCGGAAAAAGGTTGGGCAATTAACAATGGTGAATTATCGGTGGAGAGGTCGGCTGGTGGCGAATCGACAAATGGTGGCGATATTGTAACGGAAAAAAAGTTCAGCGCATTTGAATTGAAATTTGATTTCAAATTAACGGAAGGAGCGAACAGTGGCGTAAAATATTTTGTGACCGAATCGGAAAATAATAAAGGTTCTGCCATCGGATTGGAATACCAGATTTTGGATGATGAGAAACATCCCGATGCAAAAATGGGTATCAATGGCAACCGGACCTTAGCTTCTCTGTATGACCTGATCGCCTCTGATAAAAATCCTGCCGCAAGAAAAAAGATCGGAGAATGGAACCAGGGCATTATCAGGGTTTATCCTAATAATAACGTAGAGTATTGGTTAAACGGTTATAAAGTTGTGAGCTATAAAAGAGGTTCGCCCGAATACCTGGCTCTTGTTGCCAAAAGCAAATACAAAGATTGGCCCAACTTCGGCATGGCAAAAGAAGGAAGGATTCTTTTACAGGATCATGGCGACAATGTTTCTTTCAGAAGCATTAAGATCCGCACATTAAGATAGAACCACGAGTTATAGGATTATGGAGGATGATGAGGAGGTGGAAGGCATCTCACTGGTCAGTCGAATTATTTATTATGTCAGTTTTCTTTTTTACAAGGAAAGATTTTAGAAAACTCAAAAAATATTTGTCCATTTTAAATTTCAATTATGTCGGTAACACGTAGAAATTTTATCAGGCAGTCAGCAAAGGCTTCTGCCGCATTATATGCAGCTTCTTTGGGCTTTAGTGCCAAAAGCTATGGTAATATTATTGGCGCCAATGACAGGGTAAGGATTGGTGCAGTAGGTTTTTCTGATCGTTTCAGGCAGTCTTTATTTCCTTCTTTTTTAAACCACTATAAAGAATTGAATTTTGACCTGGTGGCTGTAAGTGATATCTGGAAATTGCGACGGGAGGAAGGACAGGCGTATTTGAAAGAAAAAATGGGTCACGATATTCAAGCCTGTGTAAATAATGATGAACTCTATCGTATCAAGGACCTGGATGCTGTGATTATCAGCACCGCCGATTTTCAACATGCATTGCATGCCATCGAAGCCGTGAAGGCTGGTAAAGATGTGTATGTTGAAAAACCATTTGCAGAAACGATGGAAGATAACCGGGCTGCACTAAAGGTGATCAAAGCATCTGATAGAATTATACAAGTAGGTTCACAACGCAGAAGCGGTGGCAACTACACTGCTGCGGCCGACTTTATACAATCCGGAAAGTTTGGACCGGTTACCATGGTTGAATTGACCTGGAATGTAAATCAACCGGGTCGCTGGCGGAGACCGGCCTTGGTAGCCAAATGCAAAAAAGAAGATACGGACTGGAAACGGTTTTTACTGAATCGTCCCTTTGAAGAATGGGATCCACGCAAATATTTGGAGTATCGTTTATTCTGGCCCTATTCATCCGGCATGCCCGGTCAATGGATGAGTCACCAGATCGATACGGTGCATTGGTTTAGCGGTTTAAAACATCCACGCAGCGTGGTGGCCAATGGTGGTATTTATATGTGGAAAGATGGCAGGAGAAACTGGGACACCACTACTGCCGTATTTGACTATGGCCCGGAAAACGATAAGACGACCGGCTTCCAGGTTACCTTTAGTTCAAGAATGCATAATGGCGATGAGAGACCTGCTGAAATTTATTACTCGAATGGTGGTGAGTTAAATCTTATTACCAATAAAGTATCACCGGCCGGAGGATTGGAGGAAAAACATGCAGCGGCGATGAACATGAAACCAAATCTGCTGCCTGAATCAGTATTGATAGATAAAACAGAAAAGGTAGTGGCTTCGGCGAATACTGGTGCAGATACGTTAACCAGTAATCACATGCGCAATTATATGGAATGCATTCGTAGCCGTAAGCAAACCAACGCACCGGTGGAGGCAGGATATAATCATTCCATCGCTACCATCATGACAAATGCTGCCGTCAGAACAGGTGCTAAAGTAACCTTCGATGAAAAGACGCAGGAAGTAATGGCCAATGGTAAAGTATTTAAATACTAGTATTAAGTTATTATACTTTGGCAGTCCCTATTCGGCTGTGAGCTTCGGGACTTCAATTTAGCTATCGAACTATCGGTCTCGAAGCTCATAGCCCCAAGCTCGTGGCTTTATTGAAACGACATTTTAAAATTGACATAACACCAGGTCATGCAATTAATGAGAAAAACGATTTGGCTTTTGCTTTTGTCGCTGCCATTTTTTGCTTCAGCCCAAAAGGCATTTAAGATTGTTGAACAGAAACACAAAAAGCAGGTTGATATTTTATTTGATGGAAAGCTGCTGACTTCCTATTGCTACTATGATTCGAGTTTCAAGCCAATACTGTTTCCCGTGAATACGGTGGATGGTATAACCGTGACCCGCGGTTATCCGTTTCAACCTGTTGCAGGTGAAAGAACAGATCATCCGCATCATACAGGAATTTGGCTGAATTACGAATCGGTCAACGGGCTGGATTTCTGGAACAATTCAACAGCGATTGCACCGGAAAAAAGAAATCACTACGGAACCATTGTTCATAATAACATAGTAGATAAAAAGGTCAACGGGAATACTGCTACCCTTGCAACATCAGCGTTATGGAAAAGACCGGATGGAAAGATTTTATTGAATGAACAAACAACTTTTCACTTCAGCGTCCGCGGCAATAATTTTATCATTGACCGTACAACTCAGTTAACGGCTAAAGATACAACAGTAGTTTTTAAAGATGTAAAAGATGGCATATTTGCTATTCGTGTTGCCCGTGAATTGGAGATGCCTTCCAGAGAAGCTTCCAGTTTTGTAGACGATAAAGGAAATATTACCACTGTTACTGCTTCTGATAAAAATGTTACGGGAATGTATTATGCCAGTAACGGTTTAAAAGGTGATTCGGTCTGGAGCAGCAAAGGCAAATGGGCTGTGCTTACCGGAGAAAAAGATGGTAAAAATATTACTGTGGGCATTATCGATCATCCAGCAAACATTGGTTATCCCGCTTATTGGCATGCCAGGGGTTATGGTCTCTTTGCCATTAATACCCTGGGCAGAAAAGTATTTAGCAAAGGCGCTGAGGAGTTAAACTTTTCGCTGGCTCCGAAAAAGTCAGTGATTTTTCGTTACCGGGTGGTAATCGCTTCCGGTTCAAAATTGAGCACTGAGCAAATGAATAAGCTTAGCGATGAGTTTGCGAAAAAGTAACGCGGTTTCTATAGTTTCCCGGCGTATTCACGGTTAAGTTTATTTGAAACACAAAGTCACGGAGACACAGGGATACAGGAAAATAAAAGATAAATCTCCCTCATTCTGTGTCTTGGTGCCTCCGTGGTTCAATATTCCGTGCTGGATTTTGCCACACCTGATTTGCGTTACCCCATGTCTTTACGAGAAAATACTTTTAAGACAGCTTTTTTCTTTATCTCTCCCAGAATGGGGGCGGATCTATTCCGAGTGTTCGCAGGTACACATATCCCTGTCCGCGGTGGTGTATTTCGTTGTCAATAAAATATAGAATAACCCAATAAACGGGCCCTTCATATTGACCAAAGGCCAGCGTGGTTTCCTGGAAACGTCGTGGCGTAATTTTTGGCCATAATTCGTTCAGCATGTCTGTTGTTTCATCCCACAACTGCAGCAATTCGGCTTTCGTCGCAGGTTTGTGTTCGCCATCATTAAAAGGTTTCCACTCGTTGGTCACTATACCGCGAATACCGGGTGCGGCCATCGACAGCATCTCCAGCGCCAATTCGGAAAAAGGTCGCATGCCGCCAACTGAATAATTAAATAATTCTTTTTCTGGAAAGGCCTCTATCATTTTCCTGGTCAGCCTGCGGTGACCCTGCCAGTGATTCAAAAGTGCCTCTGCTGTAATAGCTGCATCAATAACGTTAGTCTTTTCTGCGATGGTATTTTCCATATGTACCTGTTTATGGGTTTAAATTTTGTTTGATAGCACAAAGAAAATATCAGTTACTGACAACCCTATGGCAGTGCTAATTTTGCTGAATCACTTTTTATAATTTCTACAGATAATAGTTAGCAAGATTCGGGTAGGCAAAGGATGTTTGCCAGTTTAGTTTTGCCCTGAACTAAAAAGGAATAAAATGAAAGAGCAGGATATAACCAATTACGACCGGATTGCTGAAGCAATAAGTTATATTAAAGAAAACTTTAAATCGCAACCGGGGTTAGATGAGATCGCTGAAAAAATTCATTTAAGCAGTTTTCATTTTCAGCGGATGTTCACGGATTGGGCGGGTGTGAGTCCGAAGAAATTTTTGCAATACCTGACCATTGAACATGCAAAAAAAATGTTGCAGCAACAACAGGCAAGCATTTTCGATACAGCATTTGAAACAGGATTGTCTGGAACCGGTCGCCTGCATGACCTGTTTATTAATATAGAAGGTATGACCCCGGGTGAATATAAAAATGGCGGCGAAAACTTATCCATTAATTACAGCTTCGCCGAAAGCCCGTTTGGAAATATCCTTGTTGCGTCTACGGTTAAAGGGATTTGTCATATGGCGTTTGCAGATGATGAAGCAGCTGCTTTTGAAGCGTTGCAACAAGTTTTTCCTAATGCGCAGTATCATCAAAGGGTTGATTTGATACAGCAAAACGCATTGTTCATTTTTACCCATGACTGGAAAAAGTTGAACCAGGTGAAGCTGCATCTCAAAGGAACAGCCTTTCAAATAAAAGTATGGGAAGCCTTATTGAAAATCCCAATGGGACAGTTGTCAACCTATGGCAATATTGCAAAACATTTACAGAATCCCAATGCGTCGAGAGCCGTCGGCACTGCTGTCGGTGACAATCCTGTGGCTTTTCTCATTCCCTGTCACCGGGTGATTCAATCAACGGGAGTCATTGGTCAGTATCATTGGGGAAGCGTTCGTAAGACAGCTATGATAGGATGGGAGGCTGCCCAAACTGAAGGGGATAATTGAGCAGGTGGAAAAACATTCCAATATAAGTGATGCTGAATTGAGAACACTTATACGCAACCATTCAATTTTGTTGGGTGGAAATAGCCAACTAAAAATATTTGGTAAGTTAAATTGCCGGTCTGGTAAACGAATGAAAAAAATAAACAGAGTTTTCTTTGCTTCAAAACAAGAGGCAATTGAGCAAGGGTACAGGCCCTGCGGTCATTGTATGAACAAAGAATATAAAGCTTGGAAAAATGGAACTATTTAAACGTGATCCTACACAAAATTTATTGCCTTACGAAGGAATGGTCAATTATTATGGCCGGGTTTTAAACCAGGCACAGGCTGATTATTTCCTGCATGAGTTGCTGGACCATATTACATGGAAAAACGATGAAGCCGTAATCTTTGGCAGACATATCATCACCCGGAGAAAAGTGGCCTGGTATGGAGACAAGGATTTTTCATATACTTATTCCAATATAACCCGGCAGGCCTTGGCCTGGACAGAAGATCTGAGAAAACTAAAAACAATTGTTGAGGAATTAACCGAAACAGTCTTTAATTCCTGCCTGCTTAATTTATACCATAATGGTGATGAAGGCATGGCCTGGCATAGTGATGATGAAAAATCATTAGGCAAGGATTCCGCTATTGCTTCATTCAGTTTTGGAGAAGAAAGAAGATTTTCCTTTCGTCATAAAAAAAGTAAAGAAACAATTTCGTTGTTGCTGGAACACGGTAGCCTGCTGGTGATGAAAGGCGCCACACAAACAAACTGGCTGCACAGTTTGCCAAAATCAAAAAAGATAGCGGGACCAAGAGTAAACCTGACGTTTCGTACTATGCTGGCCGGGGAATAGTGGTTCCCAGGCATTTTCATTTTAGTTAAAATTGGTAAAGTATCAGTTATTTTATCCTCATACACTTGCTGATCGTAACAGTAGATTTGCAATAAGCTGTAGTAAATTGTATGAATAAATTACCTGATCAATGGTTAACGTAAATGAATTGACCGTTTCTCTGAATAGAAGTTCGACTGGCATATTAAAAGCATTCAGCCCGGTTACAAAAGAGTATTTGCCGGGAGAATATCCTGTTACAACCATTTCCGAAATCAATAACATAGGAACCGTGGCTGAAAAAGCCTTTTCTGAATATAGCAGGAAAACAGCTGAGCAACGAGCTATTTTCCTGGAAACGATTGCTGATGAGATCATGGCACTTGGTGACGAATTGATACAACTCACCATGCTGGAATCAGGATTGCCGGAAGCAAGATTGATTGGCGAAAGAGCAAGAACGGTAGGCCAATTAAAATTGTTTGCGGAAGTGTTGCGGGAAGGATCGTGGGTAGATGCCGTTATTGATACTGCTTTGCCCGATCGAAAACCATTGCCAAGACCTGATTTGCGAAAGATGTTAGTACCAATCGGGCCGGTGTTGGTTTTTGGCGCCAGCAATTTTCCGTTTGCTTTTTCTACAGCAGGAGGAGATACTGCATCTGCATTGGCAGCGGGTAACCCGGTCATTGTAAAGGCACACGAAGGGCACCCCGGTACGCATGCATTAATGGCCAATGCTATTAAAAGGGCGGCACAAAAAACAAATATGCCTGACGCAGTTTTTTCATCTGTTGTCAGTGATGAAATTGATACCATCCAGTATTTGGTAAAACATGAAGCGATAAAAGCGATTGGTTTTACAGGTTCGTACAAAGCTGGCATGTCCATTTTCAGTACTGCAACAACAAGTCGCAAAACACCGATACCGGTTTATGCGGAAATGAGCAGCATAAACCCCGTGCTTTTATTACCCGGTAAGTTGGAGAAGGAAAGCAGTGCTGTTGCTACGCAACTGGCGGCATCCATTACATTAGGCACGGGGCAGTTTTGTACGAATCCCGGCCTGCTGTTTTTGATAGAAAGCGAGGCTGCAGAAAAATTTATTGATGCACTGGGTAGTCAATTAAAGAGTGTTGCGCCAACAACCATGTTGAACAAGAATGTGTGTAATAACTACTACAATACTAAGAACAGACTGCAGCAACAAGCGGGTGTAAAGGTTGTGGCAGCTGTTGAGAGTGCTGCGAATGATATCAGGGGAGCTGCTGTTTTGTTACAGACCAACGGCGCTGATTTTATAGCGAATGAAAATTTGCAGGCCGAAGTTTTTGGTCCCTGTTCCTTAATTGTAAAATGCAAAGATGCCGGAGAGCTTTTGCAGGCAGTCAGTTCACTGCATGGACAGTTGACCGGTACTGTTATTGGCCTGAAAGAAGATCTTGAAGTGTTTGCGTCCTGTATCGAAGTATTGACCGGGAAAGTTGGAAGACTGCTGTATAATGGAGTACCCACTGGTGTGGAAGTTTGCCATGCAATGGTACATGGAGGTCCTTATCCTGCTACCACAAATGCCGGAAGTACTTCAGTCGGGGCCGATGCGATAAAACGTTTTGCAAGACCTGTTTGTTTGCAGGATTGTCCGGCGGAATTGTTGCCTTTAGCGCTGCAAAATGAAAACAGCCTAAACATCATGCGAAAGATCAACGGTCATTATACCCGGGAGAGTTTGACCGTTGGCGTTTAACAAGATATTTTTATTTATAACACAATTTCAAGTTTAGTGTAAGATGAAAAGATTGACAATATTCTTTGCGTTATACTTATCCGTATCGGCAGCACAGAGCCAAAGTTATATTGCCGAAAAAAATAATCCCCGTTTCAATGTGAAGCCTGTAGTACCTGTTAAGGCTTATGCATTCAACCTGCGAGATGTAAAATTATTAGGGGATGGGGCATTTAAAAACGCCATGCAGAAAGATGCTGCCTATTTGCTCGAGATTAAGCCTGACAGGTTATTATATCGCTTTTATAAAAATGCACACCTGCCGGTAAAAGATTCCGTGTATGGTGGCTGGGAAAGCGAAGGCTTGTCAGGACATACGATGGGGCATTACTTGTCTGCTTGTGCGATGATGTATGTTTCGACAGGTGATAAAAGGTTTAAGGAAAAATGTGATTATCTGACAGATGAATTGGAAAGATGCCAGTTGGCAAGAAAGACAGGTTATATCGGGGCTATTCCGGATGAGGATACCTTATTTGCCAGGGTAGCGAGGGGAGAGATAAAATCAGGTGGTTTTGATTTGAACGGTGGCTGGGCTCCGTGGTACACCGTACATAAAATAATGGCCGGTTTGCTGGATGCTTACCTCTATTGCGATAATAAAAAAGCGGTAAAGCTTGTAACAGGCATGGCTGATTGGACATTCAATACTATTAATCATTTAACGCAGGAGCAATTGGACAAAATGCTCAATTGCGAATATGGAGGTATGAATGATGTGTTGGCCAATCTATACAGTATTACAAGAAATAAAAAATACCTTGACCTTTCCTATAAATTTTTTGACAAGTTCGTCATGGAACCTTTGTCAAAACAGGTTGATCCGATGCCGGGCAAACATTCTAATACACAGGTGCCAAAAGCTATCGGCAGTGCCAGGCAATATGAACTGACAGGAAATGAACGTGACAAAACCATCGCATCATTTTTTTGGTCCACGATGGTCAATCATCATTCTTACGTTATCGGGGGCAACAGTAATTATGAATATTGCGGGCCGGCCGATAAGTTAAATGACAGGTTGAGTGATAACACGGCAGAGACCTGCAATTCGTACAATATGCTAAAGTTGACCAGGCATTTATTAAGCTGGCAACCGGATAGCAAACTCGGAGATTTTTATGAGCGAACATTATACAATCATATACTGGCATCACAAAATCCGGCTACAGGAATGATGTGTTATTTCGTTCCATTGCGCATGGGCGGCAGGAAAGAATTCAGTGATAAGTTTAACACCTTTACCTGTTGTGTGGGAACAGGCATGGAAAATCATTCGAAGTATGCAGAGAATATTTATATGGAAGGCGCGGAAGGAAGTCTTTATGTGAACCTGTTTATTCCCTCGCAATTAAATTGGAGAAGTAACGGAGTGGTTATTACACAGGCATCAACTTTTCCTGAAACGGATCACACAACTCTTACAATTCAGTCAAAAGCAAAAAAGAAATTTGCCGTTCGTGTGCGCCATCCCTGGTGGGCGACAAAAGGAATGTTTGTGAAGGTAAATGGTAGTAAAGTAGATGTAGCAAAAGATGAACACGGTTATATTACCATCGATCGCAGCTGGGGCAGTAATGATAAGATTGAAATCACTTTTCCAATGTCTTTGTATACAGAATCAATGCCCGATAATCCAAACCGTATCGCATTATTATACGGGCCAATCGTATTGGCCGGTCAGTTGGGTAAAGAAATGCCGGACCCGGTCTACGGCGCTCCTGTTTTGTTAACTGATAACAGGAATGTGGCTGATTGGGTATTGCCTGCTTCAGCACCGCTTGCTTTCAATCTGAAAGGAGTTGGTAAACCTAATGATGTGATGCTTGCACCTTTTTATAAAACATATGATCAGTATTACAGCGTGTATTGGGATTATTTTTCCAACAGTGAGTGGGTAGCGAGACAAGCAGCTTACGAAGCGGAAAAGAAAAAGCAAAAGGAATTGGATGATCGCACCATCGATGTGATGCGATTGGGTGAAATGCAACCTGAGCGGGATCATAATTTAAAATCAAGTGAACAATCTTACGCAGAAATTGCATTGGGACGTGGCGGACGTGAAGTGAGAAAAGGTGGTTTCTTTTCATTTGAGATGAAAGTACTTCCGGATGTGGAGTCGGTATTGCTATTATCCTATCTCGGAGATGATAAAGGAAGAGCATTTGATATCCTGATTGATGGAACAAAAATCGCCACGCAGGAATTGAAAGGTGCTGAAACAGGAAAATTCTTTGATGTGGAATACCCGATACCTGCTGAATTGCTAAAAGGAAAAACAAAAGTGGAGGTAAAGATACAGGCGCATCCGGACCGTACAGCAGGTCGAGTATTTAGTCCAAGAATTTTGAGAAAATAATTTTTAAAAAGTTTCATTTTTAGTTTTACTCAAAGGGAATGCCTTGCAGTGCATTCCCTTTTTATTTATTGGGAACGAATCAGCATGCGTTTCTAAACGTCTATAAGCTGTTTACTTTTTTATCAATTAACATTTGGTTAATATCCGCATAGCATTGGTGAATTATTATAAAACATCGTGGGTTAATGATCGATAAATTTGAAATGACTTTTTAGTTAAGTGTTTTCTTGACGCTTATAATAAACGTGACGCAAGCAGGATGGTTACGGCTTTTACTTGCCGGGCCATACTATTGCGCTGATGATTGCTCCTTTCTGATTAACCTTTAAAACAAAAAAACTGCGTTATGAAAAAAAAGATCAGGGGTACACTGGTACTCATGGCGGCGCTATGTATTCAACTGTCTCTGGCTGCTCAATCCAAACTTATTAAAGGAAAAGTTATTGATGATGCCGGTTTACCGCTTTCAGGAGTAAGTGTTGTCGTTGCCGGCAGTAAAGCTGGTGTTATTAGTAACGTTGATGGGTCGTTCGAAATTAATGCTGCGCCGAATGCCAAATTAGTTGTGAGCATGGTTGGTTTCGAACCTGCGGAAAAGCCTGTTGGGAATGGCGAAGCCATTGAGATAAAACTGCGTAAAACAGGAGAACAACTTACAGAGGTGGTTGTAACTGCATTGGGATTAAAAAGAGAGAAAAGAAATCTCACCTTCAGTTCGCAGGAATTAAAGAGTAACGAGATACTAAAATCGAAAGAGCCTTTTTTGATCAACGCCATGTCAGGTAAGGTGGCGGGTGTGCAAGTTACCAATGCTTCCGGTACACCAGGAAGTTCTTCACGGATATTAGTACGGGGTGTTACATCCTTTCTTAGAAACAACGAAGCATTGATTGTATTGGATGGAATTCCTATTGATAACTCTGAAACGGGTACAGTCAATTCAGGTCCCGGTAGTAATCGCCTCATTGATATAGATCCTGCTACTGTAGAAAGCATGAATGTTTTGAAAGGATCTGCCGCTACTGCTTTATATGGGTCGGCAGGTGCAAGAGGAGTTATTATTATTACAACGAAAAGTGGCGCAGCCAATAAAAAGCCACTTATCTCCGTCAGCTCAGACCTCACGTATGATATGCCTATTTTTCCTGAAGTGCAAAATAAATATGGACAAGGAGACAAGATAGAGACCTCTCCTGGTATTT
Source organism: Terrimonas pollutisoli (assembly GCF_029360765.1). Lineage (GTDB taxonomy): Bacteria > Bacteroidota > Bacteroidia > Chitinophagales > Chitinophagaceae > Terrimonas_B > Terrimonas_B pollutisoli. The sequence goes on from NZ_JARKNA010000004.1 coordinate 429,694, forward strand.
TTGTTTATGGTACTTATTTTGATGGCGACACTAAAAAAACAAGTAGTTCCTGGGGGCCATTGATGGATACCTTGAAAGTAAATGGCCAGCCTGCACAAAAACATAACCAGTTAAAAGAATTTTTCAAGACGGGTGTAGGTACCAATAATACTGTTAGTGTGGCCGGTGGCGGTGGTGTAGCCAATTACTTTGCTTCTTATTCTTATTTCAACCAGCAGGGCATCGTTCCTACCAATAGTTTCAAAAGGCATTCGATGTTCACAAAATTCAACGCAAAAATTTTTGATAATCTTTCCGCTTCTATCCAGTTTAACTATACCAACTCCAACCGCAACAGTATGCCTGAAGGTTGGATATTGGAGAGCCCTGTATGGACCATTTTCAACGGTCCTATTTCGTATAACATGAAACCCTACCTCGATGCGGATGGCAATCAGCGGCTATATCGTTATTCCCGCAACAACCCTTACTGGGTATTGGACAACGTATATAATAAAGCAGGTGTAAACCGTTTCCTGCCTTTGGTTACATTCAACTTCACACCGTTAAAATGGCTTACAATTACAGAAAGATTGGGCGCCGATATTTATACGGAGCAGGTAAAATATTTTGAGAACCTCGGATCAATTGCCAATGTCAATGGCGTTATTGTTGATCGTACCAATATATTTCGCCAGTTCAATCACGATTTTATTATTGATGCCACCAAGCAGTTTAATGATTTTAACCTGAACCTTATATTGGGAAATAATATTCTCTCTACCTATGGCCAGGGAATGGGAACAAGAGGTGTTGGATTGTCTACTCCGGGATTTGATAATATGTCAAATGCAGCTACACAAACTTATAGTGAAGGACATTCATTACAACGAAAAGTGGGTTTTTATTCACAAGCGAATATCGAATATAAGCGGTTGTTGATTTTAGCTCTAACCGGTCGCTATGATGGAAGTTCAGTGTTGGCAAAGGATAATGGCTTTTATCCCTATGGATCCGCCGCGGTTGGTTTTGTTTTTTCTGAGCTATTGCCTTCATCGTTGGATAATGCTATAAACTTCGGAAAACTGCGGGTATCCTATGCTACAGTTGGTAATGACAATGTAGAACCTTACTTATTAAACACACCATTCTTTGCAGCCAATGTTGGAGGAATAGCTTTTCCTTTCCAGGGTCAAAACGGTTTTCTGTTAAGTCCGACATTAGGAAATCCATTTCTGAAGAATGAATTGGTGAATGAATTTGAAATAGGTCTTGAGGCAAGGCTGTTAAAAAACAGGGTTTCACTAGAGTTTTCCTGGTTCGATAAAAAAATAAATGATGGTCTAATACCGGGTGTTTCTATTGCACCTTCTTCAGGCTATACAGGAACAACTGTCAATAGTGCCAAAATGGAAACAAAGGGTATTGAAGCCCTGATCAATGCCAGTGTGGTGAAAACTCCACGATTTAGTTGGGATGCTACTTTTACCTTCACCCGTTTGCGCAATAAAGTACTATATATTTATGAAGACCAGCAGCAATTGGGCAATGGTTTTACACAGATCGTAGTAGGCCAGCCTTATGGTGAACTGTATGGTTCTACCTACAAACGCAATGCGAAAGGCGAACTACTGATTGACGATTCAGGGCTTCCCGTAATAGGCGATTACGGTCATGTGGGTAATATATCTCCGGATTGGCAAGCAGGTCTCACCAATAATTTCCGTTATGGCGGCTTTAGCTTCAGTTTCTTTTTTGATATGAAGAAAGGAGGTGACTTATCGAACAACGTTGACAGTTATGGATTTTTCTATGGTATGCCCAAAGCGACCGAAGATAGGGGTAAAAGAGTGGTAGCAGGAGTGAATGAGAATACCGGCCTTCCTAATAAAGTAGAAGTAGAAGGCGTAGATTATTGGCGGAGGCTTAGTGGAATCAACGAAGCTACTACGCAGGATGCTACCTATATTAAGTTGCGCAATGTCAGTTTAAGTTATGATGTAAAGCCAGGCTTATTGGCTAAAACGCCATTTAAGTCTGCATCGGTAGGTGTTACAGGCCGCAATCTCTGGATTCATAAACCACATTTTACCGGCTCTGATCCCGAAGCAAGCAGCTTTGGTTCATCCAACGGTTCGCAGGGTGTTTATTCATTCTCTACGCCTACTACACGTTCCGTAAACTTCAATGTCAGGTTTACTTTTTGATAATTCTTGACATAACTGATTACTGATTCTTAAAAATATTATTATGAAATGAGCCATTAAATTTTCGAGGTAAATTATACCAACCGATGAAAATTTTATGGCGAATTCCATGTGGCAAAAAAAAACAATAAAAAATAACACATGAAAAAAATATTTCTTTCAATACTGGTAGTCCTGTTGATTGCAACAACAGGTTGCAAAAAATTCATCGATGTAAACGATAACCCGAATGTTCCGATTGATGTTAGTGAGGGGCTGATCCTGTCACCGGTAGAATTGGATATTGCGCATACGGTTTCCACTGGTTTTGATTTTGCTGTTGTCAATCACTGGATGCAGAATGTAGCCCTAAACCAGCCGGTACCTAACACAGGTACTTACCAGCTTTTTCACGGGGATATGGATGGTGACTGGGCCAACGTGTATGTTACCTGTCTTAACAATTTGCAGGTATTAATAAAAAAAGCTGAAACCTCAGGAAATAGTAATTATGCCGGTATTGGTAAGATATTAACGGCCCTTGCATTGGGAACCACAACTGATCTGTGGGGTGATGTACCCTTCACAGAAGCTTTCCAGGGAAGCGCTAAATTCAAACCAGCGTATGACAAACAGGAAGATGTTTATAAAAGCATCCAGGATTTACTGGATAAAGGGATTGCCGATATCAACACCAATAAAGGTAAATCACCAGGCAGCGATGATTTTTTCTTTGGCGGTGATTTGGATAAATGGAAAAAGCTGGCTTATACTTTGAAAGCCCGGTATTATATGCATCTTACTAAGGCGCCGGGTTACACCGCTGCAGCGCAAGCTGATCTTGCTTTAGCGGCCTTGCAAAATGGTATGCAGTCAAATGACGATGATATGAAGTTTGGTTATCCTGGTACTGCAGGGCAGGAAAATCCCATCTTTGTTACTTTTCATCCTGTATCTACATTGATTTTATCTGAACATCTCGTCAATGGGTTTAAAACAAGAAATGATCCCCGCCTCAGTGCTATGGTAACACCGGCAGAAAACACAGGATTGTACACCGGTCGCCCCATTGGCTCCGTTGATGTCGGTGACCTTGAAGATTATTCAAGACCTGGAAGTTTTTACAGTGATCCGGCTTCATTTCTTTACGTAGTCAACTATACTGAAGCTTTATTTCTAAAAGCAGAAGCAACATTCATAAAATCTGGCTTCGTTGCGGCGCAACCTGTTTACCTCAATGCAATTAAAGCTCATATGGATAAATTGGAAATAAGTGATGCCGCTACTACTACATACCTCGCCAGCCGTGGTGTTTTGACGGCCGGTAATGCGCTTCAATTGATCATAGAAGAAAAAACAATTGCCAGCTATCTCTCCATCGAAAATTTCAACGACTGGAGAAGAACAGGTTTTCCGGCGATAACAAAAGTGCCCAATGCTTTAACAGATATACCCCGCAGATTTTTATATCCACAATCAGAAATGATTGCCAATCCGCAGGCAATACAATCCGCAACGCTTACTGACAGGGTGTGGTGGGATAAACAATGATTTTTAGTTTAGCAGTCAATCCTCATAAGCAGTTAGAGGAGTTTTAAAAAAGGGGTTTCTACCCCTTTTTAATTTTTTATCATGGCCGTTGTAGCCAAAAGCATATTAAGATCTTGCTATCAGATCGGAAGACAAAACAAATGCTGCTAAAATATAAGTAGAAAAAGATAAGATTTAAGGCGGCGCGGATAATTTGAATCCGGAAGTTTATCATTTATTCACTACTTTTTGTCCTTCATGAAAACGAAAGGCACAATCAATTTTGCCAATTAAACGCCAGCAAATGCATAATGTCATTAAATGTTTTTGGAAACCGGTATTCATCGCTCTTTTATTGATAAGTGCAGGACCCGAAGGCTTCAGTCAATCCCTAAAGAGTACAATGGATTTCAACGTAACAATGAAGAACCCAGTCAGTCATCTTTACCAGGTGTCTTTTCAATGTAACGGAATAAAAAAAGACTGGCTTGATTTTAAAATACCCGTGTGGATGCCGGGTTATTATCAATTGCTGGACTACGCAGACAATATCATTGGCTTCGAACCGACAGATAAAAATGGTACAGCGCTTAAATGGGAAAAGGCTGCTAACAATATCTGGCGTGTTTACACTAATAATAAAGAAGCTGTAACGATCAGCTACCAGGTAAAAGCCACCCGCCAGTTTGTCGCCACCAATTATCTCGATGAAGATCGTGGATTTATTGCTCCTACAGGTTTGTTTATGCATGTGGATGGTTATATTAATCATCCGGTCTCTGTCACAATCACGCCACACAATGGGTGGAATAAGATTGCCAGCGGTCTTGAACCCTTTCGGGGCAAGACACATGTATATACCGCTCCTGATTTTGACATTTTATACGATAGTCCCATCTTAATTGGTAATCTCGAAGAACTGTCCTCTTTTTCTGTAAGAGGAATACCACACTATTTTATTGGCTATAAACTGGGAAATTTCGATAAAGAAAAATTTATAGCCGACCTGAAGAAGATAGTGGAAGCAGCTGTCGATATGATGGGTGATATTCCTTTTAAACATTACACGTTTATTGGCATCGGTCCGGGACGTGGCGGTATCGAACATCTTAATTCTACGGCCATCAGTTTTAGTGGTGATGGATTGGATGGCCCGGGCCGCACAGGTATACTGAGTTTCCTCGCACATGAATATTTTCATCATTACAATGCCAAACGGATAAGACCGATAGAACTTGGACCTTTTGACTACGACCGCGGCAGCCGCACCAATATGCTTTGGGTTGCTGAAGGTATCACTGCGTATTATGATGAGTTGCTTCTGCGCAGAGCCGGATTAACAAGTGAAGAAGATTTATTGAAAGCATATCGTTCAAGTTTGTCAGCATATGAGAATAAGCCCGGTCATTTATTTCAGTCGGTGACGCAAGCCAGTTTCGATACCTGGTCTGATGGTCCCTTTGGCCGGACAGGTGATGATGTAAACAAAACCATCTCCTATTATGATAAGGGGCCGGTACTGGGCTTATTGCTCGACTTTAAGATCCGTCATGAGACAAAGAATAAAAAATCGCTGGATGATGTAATGCGTACTTTGTATAAAAATTTTTACCAGCAAAAGAAAAGAGGTTATACTGAAACGGAGTTTCGTAGCACCTGCGAGTCGATAGCAGGCGTTTCCCTGGCAGAGTTTTTTGATTATGTATACACCGTTAAAGGAATTGATTATGCAAAATACTTTGCTTATGCGGGTTTAGACATTGCTACAAAGCCTGTGGCGCTGCCGGGTGCGTGGAGCGGGTTAGTTGTTCGACAAAAGAATGATAGTTTAACCATTGCAAATGTGGAATGGGATTCTCCGGCATGGCATGCCGGAATAAGGGCCAGGCAACTGCTTCTTACAATAAATGGAGAACCGGCTACGGTGAAAATACTTGAGCAATTGCAAAAGGAAAAGAAAGCCGGTGACATCGTCCACTTACAAGTGCTGCAGGATGGCGTGATCAAAGATATCCCGTTCATGTTTGCCACTAAGTATGAGCGACCTTTTACCATTACAAGAATGAAAAATCCAACTGCCTTGGAGGCTGCTATACTCAAAGATTGGCTGAAGGGAAAGTGATTTGAGGAGTCGTAAACTAATTAATGCAGGTTAATTTTTGTTTGAATTGATACATTCACTTTTTTCTGTTAAATACACTTAAAGAACATTAAATATGATAAAAAGGATATTCATTTTGACGATGACTATTTCAATGCAGCTAACTGTTGGCAACATATGGGCGCAATCATCAACTAGCACTGACTTGTATGCGCAAACCAGTGAAATGAATAACATGATGATCAATTATGACGCAGACCTCGGCAGCATTAACCGGTTTTATTCGACCAGTGCCGTGGGAGTAGGCTGGGCATGGGGCAGGCAAAGCAACAATTATAATTCACCTGAACGAAGAGCAAGATTGTTGCAGTTGAACAATGAGTACCTCCGGCAACTGGATAATGTAGACTTTGACAAGATGAGTATTAATGGAAAATGTGATTTTATCCTGTTTAAAAGAAACCTGAATGACGCAACATACCGGTTAAAGGAAGAGCAGGAAACTTATGACCAGGTAAGTAAATATTTTCCGTTTTCCGACCGGATCTATGCATTAGAAAAACCAAGAAGAAGAGGTGCGACGGTTGATGGCGAAAAAACAGCAAAAGAATTAAATGCGATCCAAAAAGAAATTGAAAAAGCAATTGATGCCATTAAGAAAGAGGAGACGATAGATATAAAACTGGCAAATTTTGCAACAGAAGCTGCGAAAGGTTTGCAGGGCTCGTTGAAGAACACTTTTGATTTTTATAATGGGTACGATCCATTATTTACCTGGTGGGTTCCCAAAACTTATACGGCAGTGGACAGTGTTTTAAATATATATGCTGGTTTGTTGAAAGGAAAGGGAAAACAAACCTCCTCGCAGAAAGATGATGGTAGTGGAATTACCGGCAACCCGATTGGCAGTAAAGAATTGATGCGACAGTTGCAACTGGAGTTTATTCCTTATTCGGCGGAGGAATTAGTTGAAATCGCTAACAAAGAGTTTGCCTGGTGCGACGCTGAATTATTAAAAGCCTCCAGGGAGATGGGCTTTGGTGATAATTGGAAAACGGCACAGGAGAAAGTAAAAAATAGTTACGTAGCGCCCGGCAGGCAACCCGAGGCAATGTATGAACTCTATAAACAATCGGTCGATTTTTTAAAGAAGAATGATTTGCTAACCATACCAGAGTTGGCAGAAGAAACCTGGCGAATGAGTATGATGTCGCCGGAGCAACAACTGATCAATCCATTTTTTCTTGGTGGAGAATCGTTGATCATTTCCTATCCCACCAACACGATGGATTATGAAGATAAGATGATGAGTATGCGGGGCAATAACCCGCATTTTTCAAGGGCAACAGTGCATCATGAATTAATCGCCGGTCATCACCTGCAGGGATACATGACCAATCGCAATAAAGCCTATCGCAATTTTTCTACGCCTTTTTGGGTGGAAGGAAATGCTTTGTATTGGGAGTTGCTGTTGTGGGAGATGAAGTTTCCCCGTTCTGCTGAAGACAGGATCGGTATGCTGTTTTGGCGTATGCATCGTTGCGCAAGAATTATTTTTTCGCTGAATTATCACCTGGGCAAATGGACACCTCAGCAATGCATCGATTTTTTAGTGGACAGGGTAGGGCACGAAAGGGCGAATGCAGAAGGCGAAGTACGTAGATCGTTTGTTGGCGGTTATAGCCCGCTATACCAGGTGGCATACATGATCGGCGGATTGCAGCTGTATAGTTTGAAAAAAGAACTCGTGGATTCAAAAAAGATGACCTATAGACAATATCATGATGCAATATTCAGGGAGAATGCAATGCCTATCGAAATGCTGCGGGCTATATTGACGAATCAAAACCTGAAAAGGGATTTTAAAACGTCATGGCGTTTTTATGATATCAAAGGGAAGTAATTAAGGTAAGTTTTTACCACAGAGAGCACAAAGTAATTTTACAGAGAGTACGGAGAATTTTTCCTGACTAATTCAACTTTGCGTACCCTGTGTAAACTTCGTTATCTCTTTGGTTATATATTCATTTTGAAACAGCCTTCTTTTTATTAATCAGCTATAGCGACCTTTCTTCTTTGCGCCGCGATAACAAGATAATAAACCGGGATGCCGATCAGCGTTATGATCAAACCAGGCCAGGTAAATTTTGGTTTGTAAATGATCAGTAAAATACAAAATGAAAGCCCCATTAAAATATAGATGATTGGCAACACCGGATATCCAAAAGCTTTGTAGGGCCGTTCAGCATTGGGTCTTTTTTTCCGTAGGATAAATATCCCGGCAATGGTGAGCATATAGAAAACTACCACCACGAACGAGATCATATCCAATAGATCGCCATAGCGGCCGCTAAGGCTCCATACGCAGGCAAAGATGCACTGTATCCACAAAGCGAAGGAAGGAACGGCGGCCTTGTTGAGAGTTCCGGCTTTTTTGAAAAACAATCCGTCGTTGGCCATGGTATAATAAACCCGGGCGCCGGCCATGATCAATCCATTATTGCAACCGAATGTTGAGATCATGATCATGATAGCGATAATAATAGTTCCGGCATTGCCAAAAATCACCTGTGATGCGGTTACGGCCACACGATCTTTTTCAGAGCCGGCAATATCCGTCAGCGATAAAACGCCGGTGTACATGATATTGGTAAGAATATAAATAACTGTTACGATCAATGTACCCAGGAAAAGACTTAAACCAATATTACGTTTAGGATTTTTTATTTCACCCGCAATGAATGTCACATTATGCCAGGAGTCGCTACTGAATATAGAGCCCACCATAGCCGCAGCGATGGCGCCCATGGCAGCGACCATGGTATAATTGCTGGTAGAGCCGCCTGGCGTTAATTTTTGAAGATCCCATGCATTGGCCCAGTTGTATGTCCATATCTCCGGTTTTAATGCAAGCAATCCGAAAATGATCAGGCCAAAAAGACTCAATAATTTGGTCAGTGTAAAAGTGGTTTGAATGGCTTTGCCACTTTTCACTCCCTTTGTATTAATGAAGGTTAATAATACAATGATGACAATGGATAGTAATTGCGCCGGCGATATCGTTAATGATCCAAAATCGATAGCGACTTTGTCTTCGCTGACAGCAGGAATGAGGTAAGCGGTAAATTTTGCAAATGCTACGCCGACCGCAGCAATGGTAGCTGTTTGTATGACGGAGAAAAAACTCCAGCCATATAAAAAGCCGATCAGGGGATTGTAAGCCTCTTTGAGATAAACGTATTGACCGCCGGCCCGGGGATACATGGCGCTCAGTTCACCATAGCTCAGCGCTGCGGTCAGTGTCATAAAGCCTGTAAGCAACCATACCAGTATCAGCCAGCCGGCACTTCCAACATTGCGGGTGATATCGGCACTAACGATAAAGATACCCGAGCCGATCATGCTTCCCGCCACGAGCATGGTTGCATCTAATAATTTAAGGGACGGTTTAAACGAAGTTGACTCCATAAAGCAGAATAGAAATTGAAATGAAAAGATTTAAGCCTGGCTTTTAAAAATAAGGCTGCCAATCAGGACTCGCTTTCCTATTCTTGCCTGGAAGTTTGCAGATATTAACTCCTTTTAGAACAACTCTATGGAGGTATGTCAGCGGAAATTAACTTGTCCAATGTAGTTATCAATAACTGGCGTCCTGCTCTACGCTCAACATCTTCGAAAAATTATTTACATACTCGGAAGGCGAGAGGGAGGTAACACTTTTAAATACCCGGTTAAAATTGGTAATACTGTTGAAGCCGCAATTGTAGGCGATGGTAGCGATACTATCATAGGCGCCGTCTGTCAATTTTTTGCAGGCCTCGTTGATACGCACCTCGCTCAGGAAGGATACAAAAGTATGGCGGGTATGTTTTTTAAAATAGCGGCAAAAGGCCTGCGGTGTCATGTGAGCCTGCTTGGCAACTTCTTCCAGGGTGACAGGTTCACTATAATGCTGCATGATATAATTATAGATATTGGCCATTCTGATACCTTCATGTTCGCTATACATTTGCGGCTGCGAAGAGTTGGAAAGAGGCGTAAGATCTTCATAGCTCATCAACTTATTCAATATATCGAGAAAGTGAATCATCTGTTCGATCCCATTGCCATTTTTTACCAGTAGCATTTGATTCGATATTTCAGCTACATGCTGTTGCGGAATTTTAAAACCAGCCGGGTTTTTCTGGATAAACTTTTTGACGTTTTTTATTTCGGGTAAATCAAAAAGAGGAACAAGACGGCCGTTGGGGTCAAAGAAAATCGTGAGCGCCGAAATGATTTTTTTACTCTTGGGCAAAAAGTAGGAGGGGTCGCTTTTGAACAAATGAGGTTGATTGGCTCCCAACCAATATATTTCATTCGATTCGAAGCTGTGCATATTGTTATCTGCTACCAGGGTGCCTTCGCCTTTTTGAATCCAGGTCAGTTGAATTTCATGATGGCGATGAAGGTGCGGGTAAAAATAGGGTAGTACATCCTTCTGCACGATGATCGTTTGGTTGGCTGGTACCGGTATGGTAAATTGTAGTACTTTCATATCCCTTTTATAAGTGTCAAATTTACAATTTAAGACAATAGCGTGGCCGAATATTAACCGGAAAGCTAATAAATACTTATGAAACGGGTTAAAGTCCGGCTAATCGATAAAATAGGAACAACGTTCAGGAACCGGTGGCCGTTGTTCTATATAAGCGAATAAAATCTGGTAAACTTCTATCAATATTTGTATATCGGGCAAACAGGGATGCAGGTATTTTTATGGGCCCCTCTAAATCTCACCTGAAAGGAGAGACTTGCAAAGCACAGCCCTTGCTTTTCGAGGAGTACAGTAGAAATAGTAAGCTTTGAAAATGTTGAGAAGAGATATAAAGATGATGTGGTAGTTATAAAGATCATTAAAGATATGGGGCTACGCTCCCTCTCTTTGGGAGAGGGAGAGGGAGAAGGAGGGAGAGGCCGGATGAGGTCGATGAAGGTTGAAAATACATCGTGTAAAAAAATATAGTATGAAACATCTCAGAATAAAAAAAGCGGGCACAGGGCTGGCAGCCGTTTTGTTGTTCACTATCGAAGCAGCAAATGCCCAGTTGAAAAAAGACTATCCTATACAACCGGTAGCTTTTACCCAGGTACATGTGATGGATAATTTTTGGGCGCCCAAAATAAAATTGAATGCTGACGTCACTATCCCTTATACATTGGATCAATGTCGCAAAACAGGTCGCATTGGTAATTTTTTAGTGGCGGCCGGTAAGAAAAAATCGGATAAACTTACCGAGTACACATTTGATGATACTGATCTCTATAAAATCATCGAGGGAGCTTCGTATGGATTGCAGGTAACAAAAAATCCACAGTTGGAAAGATACCTGGATACGCTTATCGCCATCATCGGAGATGCGCAGGAGAAAGATGGCTATCTGTATACTTTTCGTACAGCAAAAATGGAGAAGCCGCATGATTGGGTTGGTAGCAAGCGCTGGGAGAAGGAAGAAGACCTGAGTCATGAATTATACAACTCCGGCCATTTATTTGAATCAGCCGTGGCGCATTACCAGGCAACCGGTAAAAGATCGTTGCTGAATATCGCCATTAAAAATGCTGATCTGTTGGTAAGGACTTTTGGCTATGGCAAAGAAGAAAGATTCCCCGGTCACCAGATTGTTGAAACTGGTCTTACCAGGTTGTATCGTGTGACGGGCAAAAAAGAATACCTCGACCTGGCTAAATTTTTTCTTGACCTGCGTGGTACAGCAGGACATTTGAATCATGAATACAGCCAGGCACACAAAAAGGTAATTGATCAACACGAAGCAGTTGGTCATGCAGTAAGGGCTACCTATATGTATACGGGCATGGCTGATGTGGCTGCATTGACAGGCAACCAACAATACCTCGAAGCGATAGATGATATCTGGCACGATGTGGTGGAGAAAAAATTATATATCACCGGTGGCATTGGAGCAACAGGTCATGGTGAAGCTTTTGGTAAAGCCTATGATTTACCCAATATGTCGGCCTATGCCGAAACCTGTGCATCGATTGCCAATGTATATTGGAACAGCCGCATGTTTTTATTGCATGGCGATGCAAAATATATCGATGTGATGGAACGTACCCTCTATAATGGTCTGCTGGCCGGGGTTTCAATAAGCGGTGATCGTTTTTTTTATCCTAACCCATTGGCATCAATGGGCCAGCACCAGCGCAGTGCCTGGTTCGGCTGTGCTTGTTGCATTTCAAACATGACCAGGTTTTTACCTTCTATGCCGGGTTATGTGTATGGTCAAAATAAAAATGACTTATATGTCAATCTCTTTGTAGGCAGTGTCTCTCAAATAAAATTGCCTGCAGGAAATATTTCGATTACACAGAACACGAATTATCCCTGGGAAGGGAAAAACGAATTCATCATCAATCCTTTCAAAGCAACAAAATTCGCTTTGCATATTCGTATCCCCGGTTGGGCCATCGATCAACCCGTGCCTGGTGATCTGTATGTAAATGAAAATAAGGCGACAAAACCGGTTACTCTTTTATTAAACGGTAACCCCGTTAATTATAAAATTGTGAAAGGCTATGCAGTGTTAGATCGAACCTGGAAAGAAGGAGACAAAGTACTATTAGATCTGCCAATGGATGTAAAGCGGATCATGGCCAACGATAAAGTGCAGGACGATAAAAATCGCTTTGCCTTGCAACGTGGTCCCCTCATGTATTGCCTGGAAGGGCCCGATAACAATGATGCTGCGGTCATGAATATCGTAGTAAAAAAAGATGAACCTGTTCAGGCCGTATATAAACCCGAACTGTTGAATGGTGTAATGACGCTGCAGATGAAAGGGTCATCTACCAAACGGCAGCTGAATAGTGATGAACTGATCAAAACCCAACAGAATGTGGTTGCTATTCCCTATTATTCCTGGGCCAACCGTGGCCCTGCTGAAATGGAAGTTTGGATACCCTATGAAGAATCGGCAGCGAAACCGATGCCGGCGCCTACCATTGCATCAAAGAGCAAAGTGAGCGGATCGATAACGAATACAAGAATGTTAAAAGGCCTGAATGATCAATATGATCCCAAAGACTCTCATGATGGCAACGCCACTTATTTGCATTGGTGGCCAAAGAAGAACTCTTTGGAATATGTTCAATACGATTTTGATAAAGCCTACACCGTATCAGAATCAAGTGTGTATTGGTTTGATGATGGTCCTTTTGGAGGTTGCCGTATTCCTGCTTCCTGGAAATTGTTATACAAGGATGGTGATCAGTGGCTGCCTGTAAAAAACAAGGAGCCATATGAAATTGCAAAGGATAAATACAACACGATCCGGTTTGAGCCTGTCAATACCACAGCATTGAAACTGGAAATTCAGCAGCCGGTAGAACATTCGGCGGGTTTGCATGAATGGAGTATAAAATAAATCCGGTAGCTATCGGATCGGTTGAAAAATTGGCCGCATATTAACTCATTGAGATTAACAGCCCGGCATGATGTCAAGTTATAAAACATCATGCTTTTTTATTGATGCAAAAGAAAAGAAGTAATGAAGAAAATCATTTTGACAATTGGGTATAGTTGTTTTTTTATGATGTTGTATTCTCAGCAACGGGCCACCATAACGATTGATGTGACCAAAAAGGGGAATAGAATTTCACCGACCCTGCATGGAATTTTTTTTGAAGAGATAAGTCATGCAGGTGAAGGAGGCCTCTATGCAGAATTGATACAGAACCGGGGTTTTGAAGAAACCCGTATCCCGGCGGGTGCAGTTTTACAAGACGGTTTCCTGGTGCCCTCGCCAGCGAAGCCGCACTTTATGATTGAGCCAAAGAAAACAGATTGGAAACTGGAATGGCCGCATAAAACCGATTGGCCGGCATGGTCAACACAGGCAACTGGTAAAACAATCATGCAGGTTTCATTGACAAGAGAAAAGCCATTGAACAACGCAACACCCAACTCAGTTTGTATCCGGGTGAAAAATTTTGATGCAAGTGGTAAAGCGGATTTGATCAATGAAGGATTTTGGGGAATCAATACAATCGCCGGCGAGCAATACAATCTTTCGTTTTATGTAAGAACAGATGCGCAGTACAAAAAGCCGATCACTGTATCACTTCAATCAGCTGATAAAAAAATTCTGGCCAAGCATACGTTTACTAATGTAACCGGAAGTGAATGGAAAAAATATTCCTGCACATTGAAGCCCAATATTTCCGATTCCAAAGCAAAATTTGTTTTGTCATTGGGCGGCAGTGGCACTGTATGGATTGATTTTGTTTCGTTGTTTCCCGTTAAAACTTTTAAAAGTCGCCCCAACGGCTTAAGACCCGGTATTGCTGAGCTGATTGCTGGATTGAAGCCATCTTTTGTCCGGTGGCCGGGTGGTTGCTATGTAGAAGGTATCACCATAGAAAGTGCGCCCAACTGGAAAACCACTATCGGTCCTGTTGAAAAAAGACCCGGCAGTTTTAGCCCCTGGGGTTATTGGAGCAGTGATGGATTTGGCTATCATGAGTATTTACAGTTTTGTGAAGACATCAATGCGGATGCTTTGTATGTTTTTAATGCGGGTGTGTCCTGCGAATATCGCAGCGGAACTTATGTGCCGGAACCGGAACTACAACCATATATTCAGGATGCACTGGATGCGATCGAATATGCCATTGGTCCTGTTACATCGAAGTATGGAAAGATGAGGGCGACGAATGGTCATCCCAACCCTTTTCCGTTAAAATATGTGGAGATTGGCAATGAGCAACACGGACCAAAATATGCCAGCCGTTACAATATTTTTTATAAGGCGATCAAAGAAAAATATCCGCAGATACGATTGATGGCCAGTATGGGTATCGGCGATGTAAACCAGCGAACGCTGAAGGACATGAAAGAAGTGGATATTGTGGACGAGCACGCCTATAAAGATGCTTATTGGAGCAGGCGCAATACGGATCATTTTGATAAATACAAGCGGGGTGATTGGGATATGTATGTGGGGGAATACGCCACCAATGCAGGCGTTGGTGCGGGCAATATGCAGGCGGCCTTAAGCGACGCCATTTATATAATGGGAATGGAGCGCAATGCTGACCTGGTGAAATGGAGCAGTTATGCGCCGTTGCTGGTAAATGTAAATGATGTCGACTGGCCGGTGAACCTGATCAACTTTGATGCGGCAAAAAGTTTTGGCCGTATTTCCTACTATGCAATCAAACTTTTGAGTGACAACAGGGCTGATGTAAATCTTTCTACAACTGTAGAGACAAGTAAAACAAAATCAGTAAAGCCAATGTTTGGCGGCGGGATTGGTTTCGGCACCTGGGACACACAAGCAGAGTTTAAAGATGTTGAAGTGATACAAGGCGGCAAAGCGGTTTACAAAAGTGACCTGGCAAATAATGCTGCCGAATGGAATAAGATACGGGGAAGCTGGTCACTGAATAATGACGCATTGTCGCAGACAGCGGAAGGACCCCAACAGTTTGCTATGCTAAGTAGTAAAAGTTTCGATGCTTATACTTTAAAACTAAAAGCCAGGAAGACTGGTGGTCTCAATGCCTTTATGATACCGTTTGCTGTAAAAGATACTAATACCTACCTGCGGGCACATATCGGTGCGTGGTGGAACTCTCACTGTGTTTTTGAGAGTGTAGAGAACGGGTATGACGTGGCCGGGCTCACTGATCAAAAACGACTGGCCGCTCCAATTGAAACGGGCAGATGGTATGATGTAAGATTGGAAGTAGGCATGGATAAAATAGATTGTTATTTGAATGACACTTTATTGATAAGCTACCAGCCGCCACCGCTGGTATTTGCATTGTCGGGCCGTGATGAAACCAATGGAGATTTAATTATAAAATTAGTAAATGCATCGGGTGAAACTGTCAATAGTAAATTGGATATAAAAGGCGGAAGCAGGTTAAGACCGGAAGCCGACCTGACTGTTCTTTCAGCGGAAGAATTAAAAGTGGAGAATTCTTTTGCCTTTCCTGAAAAATATATTCCGCGGAAACAAAAAGTAAGGATTACAGGAAATATTTTTGAAATGTCCTGGCAACCTTATTCCATCAATGTTCTTCGTATAAAAGATGAAATGAACCATAAAAATTTTCGAGCAAATTCATCCCAACCGCGATGAAAATTTTTATGGCGAATTCCATCCCGAAACAAGTTCGGGACAAGTTTTGGCTAAAAACAATAAAAAATAAACACATGAAAGCTGGAAAAAATAACAACTAAACAGGATATAAGTAACTTGTCGCTTCTTTTTAAAAACAGGATATAAAAATGAGAGTCAGATTTCTTTGTATTGCTGCAGCCATTATTTTTGTTGCCAGCGGTAAAGCACAACAAAAAGTAGCTGGAGTATTCACGCATGCAGACACCGTGCGGGGCAGTATTACCAAAGAGCGGGCCTGGTGGGATCTGCTTCGTTATGATCTGTCCATAAAACCAGATTATACAGCGAAAAGTACGGAAGGAAAGAATACCATCACCTATAAAGTAATAAGTAATAACAATACTACATCGTTACAACTCGATCTGCAGGCGCCATTGGTGATCGATAGTATTATTTTAAATAAAAAAACTTCGCTTCTATTTACTAACGACGGTAATGCCTGGTTTGTAAAAATGCCGGCGCAGCAAAAAGGATCGGTTCATAAAATAGATGTGTATTTCAGCGGCAAACCGCATGAAGCCATTCGTGCACCCTGGGATGGCGGCTGGTCGTTTGTTAAAGATTCGCTGGGTCGTCCATGGATGACGGTTACCTGCCAGGGATTGGGATCATCTATCTGGTTTCCCTGCAAAGATCATCAAAGCGATGAACCGGACAAAGGAGCTTCGTTGACGATGACCGTACCCGATACATTGGTTGCGATTGCTAATGGCCGGATGCAATCAAAAAAATTAAATGGCGATGGCACGGCCACCTACAAATGGGCCGTATTGAACCCGATCAATAACTATTGTTTGATTCCTTATATCGGCAAATACGTGAGTTTTAAAGAAACCTATAACGGTGAAAAAGGAAAACTCGATCTCACTTACTGGGTGCTGGATTATAATGAACAAAGAGCAAAAAATTATATGCCCGACCAGGTTTATAAAATGTTTAAGAGTTTTGAATACTGGTTTGGCCCTTACCCATTCTATGAAGACGGTTATCAGTTAGTGGAAACTTCACATACCGGTATGGAGCATCAAAGCGCTGTGTCATATGGCAACTGGTATAAATTCGGCTACCGTGAACGGGATCTTTCGGGAACCGGTTGGGGAATGAAGTTTGATTTTATTATCATTCATGAAAGCGGGCATGAATGGTTTGGCAATAATATCACCACCAAAGATTTGGCGGATATGTGGGTGCACGAAGGCTTTACCAATTACAGCGAAACGTTGTTTGTGGATTATATTTTTGGTAAAGATGCTGCCAATGCTTACAATCACGGTATTCGTAGTGGTATCAGAAATGATAGGACTATTATTCCAGCCTATGGTGTCAATGCCATGGGAAGCGGCGACATGTATCCCAAGGGTGGCAACTTGCTGCATAGCATTCGTCATAGTATCAACAACGATGAAAAGTTTCGTCAAATCCTAAGAGCCCTCAACAAAGTTTTTTATCACAACACTGTTACGTCCGCACAGGTTGAGAAATTTATTTCTGATAAAGCAGGGTTTGATTACAGTAAGGTGTTTGATCAGTATTTAAGAACGGTTCAAATCCCAACATTTGAATTTTATTTTAGCCCCGATAAAAGCAAACTGCATTATCGCTATACCAATTGTGTAAAAGGGTTTAATCTGCCCTTATCTTTAAACAGCAAGGATGCCAAAATCAAAATCTTTCCAACGGATGAATGGAAGGAGTTAAAACTAACAGCCAGCCAGGCAGACCTGTTCACTGTTGATGGCATTGAAAAAATGTACTATGTCAATCCTGTCATTGTAGAAAAATAATAAGCCAGTAAGATCTTTTTTATCAATAATAATTTTCCCATGAAGTTGTTATGTCGTTTGGTTGTTTTTGTTAGCTTTCTTTTTCTTTCTTTTAAAACCATTGCCCAGCGTGGAATTAAATGGACGCCGGATGGAACATCTTATTACGCTAATGAAAAAGGTGTTTTAGTTAAATATCAATTACCATCATTTGCACGAATGGAGCTAATACAACCGGCCCAGTTGACTCCGGCGGGTATGGATAAACCTTTACCGGTTCGTGATTTTTTCTTCAGTAATGATGGTAAGACAGTCTTGATCTATACTAATTCAAAGCGGGTGTGGCGACAGGATACCCGGGGTGATTACTGGATATTGAATACAGCCACCAATGAATTAAAACAATTGGGAAAAGATAAACCGGCGTCTTCATTGATGTTTGCAAAAATATCACCCGACGGAAAAAATGTTGCCTATGTAAGCGGGCATAATCTTTATGTAGAAGAGATAGCTTCTGGTAAAATTACTGCACTGACAATAGATGGAACGGCCCGGATGATCAATGGCACTTTCGACTGGGTGTACGAGGAGGAATTTAATTGCCGCGATGGCTTTCGCTGGAGCCCCGATAGCAAGAGCATTGCTTACTGGCAGATCGATGCGACAAAGATTAAAAATTTCCTGCTCATCAATAACACAGACTCACTTTATTCTTTTACCATTCCTGTCGAGTATCCAAAGGTAGGAGAAGATCCTTCTGCCTGTAAAGTAGGGGTGGTATCGCTGGCTTCGAAGCAAACTACCTGGATGAATGTGCCCGGTGATCCCCGGCAACATTATATTCCCGCCATGGAGTGGAGCGGCAATGCCGTGATGCTGCAGCAACTGAACCGGAAGCAGAATGAAACCAACGTTTTTTTATGTGACCCTGTCACCGGTGAATCAAAAATGATCTACACCGAAAAAAATAATTCGTGGATAGATGTAGAACCTACACAGGATAATGGCTGGCGATGGATCAATGGCGGCAAAGAGTTTTTATGGATATCCGAAAAAGATGGCTGGAGACATTTGTATCGGATCAGCGCTGATGGAGAAAAGGAAACTGTGATCACCAAAGGTGATTATGATATGATCAGCCTGAGAGCGATAGATGAGAAAGGCGGCTTTGCTTATTTCCTTGCATCACCCGCCAATGCCACGCAACAATATTTATACAGGACTTCACTAAACGGAAAAGGTAAATTGGAATTGCTATCACCGGCTGATCAGCAGGGAACGCACAATTATACCTTATCACCAAATGGGCAGTTTGCCAACCATAATTTTTCCAATCATAAAAATCAGCGGGTGGCTGAATGGGTAAGCTTTCCCGGTCATAAGACGATAAAAGAAACAACCCGTACGATGGAAACCAGTGGTGATGTGGAAATGATAAAGGTCACCACGGAGGATAATATTACACTGGATGGCTGGGTGATAAAGCCGAAAGATTTTGACAGTACAAAAAAATACCCCGTACTTTTTTATGTGTATACAGAGCCTGCCGGAGCAACGGTGAAAGATGCAGCTGGCAGTGCAGGCACTCCGCTGTATGCCGGCGATATCGCTGCCGATGGGTATATACAAATAAGTCTCGATGGCCGAGGTACGCCTGTACCAAAAGGAACGGCATGGCGCAAAGCTATTTACCAGAATATCGGCATCATGAACACCCGGGACCAGGCAATGGCTGCCAAAAAAATATTACAATGGCCTTTTGTTGATACCAGCCGGATAGCAGTGCATGGCTGGAGCGGCGGCGGTTCTACAACACTCAATCTGCTGTTCCAGTATCCGGATATTTATAAAACGGGGATTGCTATTGCATCGGTGCCTAATCAATTGCTGTATGATAATATCTACCAGGAACGCTATATGGGTTTGCCACAGGAAAATAAAGAGCCATTCATCCAGGGATCACCGATAACACATGCGAAAAATTTGCGGGGACATTTATTATTGGTGCATGGCACCGGTGATGATAATGTACATTACCAGGGTGCTGAAATGCTGATCAATGAGCTGGTAAAAAATGGCAAGCAATTTCAATTGATGGTGTATCCCAACCGGACGCATGGTATTAGTGAGGGCCCCGGTACTTCGGCGCATTTATCACAATTGTTTACAAAGTATTTACAAACATATTGTCCGGGTGGTGGGAGATGAGCTACGTGTTTGTCATGGTGAAAAAATCGTTTCCAATTTTTATGAATAATTCATTTTAAAATTATCAAATCCTGTTAGGCTCTTTCTAAAAAAGGGTTCTAAGCCCCTCTCTCCTGAGCTCTGAGCTTGTCGAAGAGTCGAAGGATGGAGAGGGGTTGGGGTGAGATCTAAAACTCAATTATGTTCAGTAAAGAAACTTATATTCAAAGAAGACAGCGATTAAAAAAAGATGTTGGTAGTGGCGTCATATTATTGTTGGGCAATGAGGACACGGGCATGAACTATAAAGACAATTGTTATCCCTTCAGGCAGGATAGTAGTTTTTTATATTTTATCGGCTTGGACAAGCCCTCACTGGCTGCAGTGATTAATATTGACGAGGACAACGAAATCGTTTTTGGGGATGATCCCACCATTGATGATATCGTATGGATGGGAACACAGCCAACTGTGAAGGAACTGGCTGCTCCAACCGGCATTACAACCGTCATGCCAGCAAAGGAGTTGAAGACTATTATTCAAAAAGCAATAACAGGTGGACAAAACATTCATTTCCTGCCGCCGTATCGTTCCGAAAATTTTATAAAAATCAATGAGCTTATCAATATTCCCCTTGATGCGATAAAAGAAAAAGCCTCTGTTGCCCTTATCAAAGCTGTAGTAGCACAGCGGGCTATCAAATCAACTGAAGAAGTAGCAGAAATAAACAAGGCCGTCAACACCAGCAACGAAATGCATCTGGCAGCTATTCGCCATACAAAGGAAGGACTAACCGAAATGCAGGTAGCGGGGATTGTACAGGGCATTGCGATAGCTGCAGGCGGAAACATTTCTTATCCAATCATCTATACTGTCGATGGGCAAACTTTACACAATCATCCTACCTCAAGAGTTTTGAAAAAAGGGGAGCTGGTGTTGTGTGATGCAGGAGCGGAAACAGCAATGCATTATGCCGGTGACCTTACCCGTACATTTCCTGTTGACAAGAAATTTACGCCGGTGCAAAAGGAAGTGTATGATATTGTGTTGAAGGCTGAAGAGGCCGCGGCCAAAGCGTTGGCGCCGGGTAAGTTTTTTAAGGATATTCATTTTTTAGCCGCTGAGCACCTGGTGGATGGTTTGAAGCAAATGGGACTGATGAAAGGCGATGCGAAAGAAGCGGTGCAGCAGAGCGCCCATGCATTATTCTTTCCCTGTGGGCTCGGCCATATGATGGGGCTTGATGTGCATGATATGGAAGATCTCGGTGAACAATACGTAGGTTATACGGATGACCTGAAAAAAAGTACTCTCTTTGGTTTAAAATCATTGCGGTTGGGCAGGGCATTGGAGCCGGGCTTTGTATTAACCGTTGAGCCGGGTATTTATTTCATTCCCGAATTGATCGATCTATGGGAAGGACAAAAAAAGTTTACTGATTTTATTAATTACGAAAAACTGGCACCGTTCCGCAATTTTGGCGGCGCCAGGGTAGAAGAGAATTTTCTAATCACGGAAAAAGGAACGCAATTATTAGGCGAGCCATTGATAAAAACAACTGAGGAGATAGAAACACTGCTGGCGGAATAATTGGATATCTTAGCTCCTGCGAGTAATGAACTCTGCATCCCCTCCGTCGGAGGGGCAAAAGCATTTTCGCATAAAAAAATTTCGATAGGGGAGGGTTTTGGCGATGCGAAAATTATCGTCTTTATTTCTGCGGTTTATAGGCTTTCAGTTTAGGTATCCACCTGGGAACATTTTTTTTATACACCAGATATTCCTCGCCAAATCGCTTGTATAGATCGGGTTCTTCTATCAAAATAAAGTAGATGGTGTTGAACGCAAAAAAGATCAATGCTTCAATCAATATATTGGTGGAGTTCAGTA
Organism: Terrimonas pollutisoli; assembly: GCF_029360765.1. GTDB lineage: Bacteria > Bacteroidota > Bacteroidia > Chitinophagales > Chitinophagaceae > Terrimonas_B > Terrimonas_B pollutisoli. Next base: position 451,520 of record NZ_JARKNA010000004.1, read on the forward strand.
ACAATGTTTCTCCCAATAAAATGAAAAAGACGCCGGATATCATGGGGTTCCGGCAATATCGATAAGGCCCGGCGATGACAAGCTTTTGCGTTGGTGTCCACGGGGCTAGAGTGCCTTTCCCGATTGTTTTAAAAAGATAAACGGTCCTCAGAAATAAGATCAGGCCGCAAACGAACAGGATAATGCCTATGACCTTCAAAAAAATAGTTGCGTTAAATAGCGCCTGGTGTTTGTCATAAATTAACCAGGGAATGATAACTGTCACCGTAAAAGGCAGTATAAGAATATCACGAATATGTTTTATGATTGACGGGTCTTGCATGTTGGATTCTGCTCGTGAATGTATTGAATTATATATTTTATTGAAGAAGGCGCACTCGTTTGTTCAGTAGGTTAGAAACATCAACTGCGGCGTAAAAAAACTAACTACAGGAGACCGTTGTAAAAAAGCATAAAAAATCCGTTGAAGTGTATCTATTGACAGACCGCTATACTGACTTAGAGTCTTAAAAGTTTGCCATTTTTATACCCATTTTTTGAACCAGTCGAACCGGATTTTCCAATCGTTGATTACGCAACTTTTACATTTAAACCGTTGCCTGGCGACTTGTTTTCTCCATCGAATAACGCCGCCCTGTTGTAAGACAGCGACGTTTTTTAGAACTTTTTATTGGTAAAAAAAAGCTAGTGAAACCAGTTTCACTAAGCTTTCTTCAAACTCTTATTTGGCGTAAGGTACAGCCGGCTCTACCAACTAATTTTCAGTAAAATGCTATTATTTTTTTAGAATCATTCGTTGCATATATTCTTTATTCTGCTGGTTATATATCCTAAGTATGTAAAGACCGGCAGCGAGTCTTCCCATATTCAGGCTGGTGTTGCGGGCAAATTGTTTTTTCCCCAACACCTCCTTCCCGGTGAGGTCAACGATTGTCAGCATAAACAAAGTTGGGTTACCCTGATAACTGATGAATAGTTCATCTTTGACCGGATTGGGGCCTATTTGCATTTTTGTATCAAGATCCGGCGAGTTGATTGCAGTATACACGAAATTAAAAGGATCGGATGCCGGGCTTGTACAACCATTGGTATTGGTTGTGACAGTATATAGCCCTGAACTGGAAGGCTCATATACAGCGCCTGTAGCTCCTGCAATCGCAGTATCATTCAGATACCATGTGTTTCCAGCACTACTGGAAGAAGTCAAACTGTTGCCAACCTGCGTTATCGTTGGTACGGGCGACTGCGGACTAACCACCACTGGTTGTGTAGCGGTAGTTGATCCGCAGGCGTTTGTTGCTGTCACGATATAATTTCCTGCTGTATTTACGGTTATACTATTTCCACTAGCCCCGGTATTCCATGTATAGATACAACTGCTGCAATTCACGAGCGATGCTGTTAAGATAGCGTTTCCGGGCGGGCAAATGGTAGCGGAAGGAGTTGCCACAATAGTGGGAACGCTTGGTAAGGTTAAACCTGTTGTTACATTGATTCCAATCCTTAGAGCGTTATTATTTTCATTGGGCTCATTTACCTGGTTAGCGCCATCAGCAACTACAAAAAGAAAATAAGATTCGGGAGAGACACAGGGCATAGTCAGCGATTGATTGATCGTTCCCGAATTTGCACCTGCTCCAGGCCCTGTAACAACGTCGTAATAATTCAATAAAGAATCTCCATTTGTACCCGGCGTAAGAATCGTGTCTGCCGACAGGTAAAAATAAATCTTATGTGCACTGGCATTGGCGGCACCCGAGTTGTTTTCAATGAAACTGGTGGTGAATACCGAACCGGTGGATACACTGTTTGCACTAACTGTCTGTTCACTTATGGTAAGCTCTGCCGAAGGAATTCCCGTTACCAATGTAGCCAGCGAATCAGTAACAGTGAATTCAGAAAAAGATCGCTGGTTAGTAATAGTTATCGTCCTGTTGTTTCTGTCAACAACATTAGGATGAATTTCCTGCCAGCTTCCTGTAACATCTGATTCCCGTTTATTGACAATCATTGTCGCTTCATCGCTTATCTTTCCTAACATAGATGAGTCGTAGTATAATGTTAGATCGTAACTATATCCACTGCCACCTGTGGCTGGCAGATCAAGATAGCTGCTCCAAGTCCGTGCATTGGCGATGGTGTTGCCATTGGTGAGATCATTTGGCCAGGTACCGGTGTAAAGCCGAGCATTGCCAAGATCGGGCAGGGTCCCTTGTGAGTCCCATTGAATGGTAGCGATTATTCGGCCATTGAAGCTAAGCGTATCCGTTCCACCAGGCGCATGCCGGCCATAAACATATACGGCGGGGGGGGTGGTGTTTGTATTGAATTCATGGCTGCCGATATCCACGGATCCATTGTCAACGCTTACAGAACGTATTCCGGTTTGCTTAAAATCGGCGTCAATATCATTTAATGGGATTCCTTTTCCATTAACATACCAACAGAAATTGTTGGCGGTATTGATATCCAGGTTTCCCTTTGGAGGATCAACAAAAAGTGTGGAGACTGACAATACACTCTTTGGAGTGATATAGCCGTTTCTATCCGAACCAGTGATTGATCTCCAACCAGCCATTGAAAGAATATTATTTCCCCAAAGAAAAGCACTGCTGGTATCGGTTGTTACAAATAAATTATAGTCTGAAGTTTGCTGCGACCACACCGAGGATGGGCTAACCACTTTGACCGCAACAGCTCCGTGCTGTGCCGAGCCACCAGTACGCTCATTGATGATGAGATTATTTTTGAATCGCTTTGTCACACCAATGCCTTCATTATGAAAGCCGAATGACGAAGTAGTGCCTGACACCTGCGAACCACCGAGTACTATCGTATTGTAGTCAATGGATTTATCGTTTTCTGTATTGATGGTAGATTTATCATAAATACCGTACAGTTTCACTGGATTTGGATACAGGCCGTTTGTCAGCCTGATTTGGTTATTCTCAACTTTCCAGCTTCCATTTTGAGACAAATGGAAACCAGTTATTGTACCATTGATACTGTTCGGCATCGTAATGTTATAAACCCGGTTTTTCCGCATAATACCGCCGCCGTTGTGGGCAGAAGATGTTTGGAAACCGGTTACCTTCACCGCGCCGCTGTGAGTGGCGGAGAGATTAAAGACCTCGTTCTGTTCGACGAGATTATTTTTAACAGGCGTACCCACGTATATCCCGGTAAGTGCATCGTTTCCAATTATTGACGTAGCAACAGTAATATCCCTCACGATATTATTCCGGATAATTACAGCGGAGTCGGCGAATGCAAATATGCCCTTGGTTGATGCATAGAAAACGGTAGCGTTGGTACAGGTAATACCTGCAACCAGGTTGCCGGATATTGTACTCCTGCGGCCGCTTCCGTAGATTAAATATATGTTGGATGCAGCCAGCTCCATGCTTTGCCGGTTCGTGCTATCGCCAATTGTGTTATCGAGAACCGAAAACCGTCCATAAGCCTGGATGGGGAAGAAATTGGCTGCATTTACGTGGGTAGTTTGAATATTTTGAATGGTATTTCGTTGGATATAACAATCGTTGTTGGAGTTGCCTTGCGCATCAATAAGCATGAAATTCTGAAATGCGCCATCATGTATCCATGGCTTTCCCTTACAAAACGGCTGCGATCCACCAAAGTAATTATCATTGATTTCGCTCATGGACATAGCAAAGGTGTATATACCATGATAAAATGTGGAATGATGTGCGTTAAGGTCGTTCCAGTAGAAATGATTGGAGTCGATGCGTATGGTTTCACCAATTGGGTTGAGGCGTATACCCGCATTTTCCATATTGACAAAATGATTGGCATGTATGGACAGTCTTATTGGAGTACTGGTTCTATCAGCGGAAATGCCGATAGTGGGCTTGCCGGAATTACCCTCAATATTGCTGAAAATATTATTGCTGATTACAAGGTCCTTTTTAGTTCCTTTGGCAAGCGTAAGAATACCCCGCTCATGATCGTATTTACCCATATTGTTTTGGAATTGCGAATTACGGATTTGCACGCTATCGGTACCACTTATCAATGCCAGTGTCGATTTTGCATTGGCGGGGTCGGAATGTGCATTGATAAAGCGCAGCCATCTTCCACTGCCATTAAAACTACCGTCTATTGTTAGGTTATCGTAACTATCCACGCGGATCATTTCCGTGTTGAGATCCGCATTGTTCCTGATCACAAATAGGGAATCGTGAGAAGGGACAATCGTCACATTTACGCCACGTTTATTTATGGTACTGTCCAATGCCCATTTCCCATTTTCATTTAAATGCGAAATGATCCGTATCGTCAGGTTACCGGCTTTTATAGAATCTCTTTTCAATCCTTCAAATACGCCGCCATCAGCGGTAAGAGATGTATACCGCTGGTTGACGCCAACATTCACAACGGAAGGAATGATATAGCCGCCTGATCTGATCCGGTATGTATAGGGTTTCAGTGGCGCAGACACTTGTTGACTGACGGTTGTATGCACCGCACCTTGGGCCGGACTAACGGAAAGATTAAAGCCCGAGTTGAACGTCGTATCCTGGGCCACGAAATAATATTGAATGCTGTCCGAGCCATTGTGCGTAACGTTCACCAACTGGTGATCGATATAAAACCGCCAGTTGCCGTCTTTCGCCGTACCACTCACAAGAGTTCCATAACTGAACTGCCATGGCGAAGTGGATGGATAGCTTTTACGATACCATATGGTCGGTCTTTCGTTACCGGTTACATTCAATCCCTTCAGCGCATCGGTAATAGAAATGCTGATATAACGGCTTGTTGTATCAGTCGCATCCGGCAAAGGAACAACAGTGATGTTCGGTGGATCGAGGTCAAGTGGCAAATAGTTACCGGCGTCGGCGCCAATATCCACAGGTGAATTATTTGCCCTTACATCGCCATCGAAATCGAAAGTTGTACTGTATGATCCAAAAGAAGTACCCCGGCGCTCAGCAGGTGTAGTACCTGTAACATGCAAATCCAGCAAACGTGTGGGACCATCGGGTAATACAAAATTTGGCTGCACTAATACGGAATGAACATCTTTGCCCTTATCCTTCCATTGCTGAAAATTCAGATTTCTTGGATAAGCTGTGCTAAAGATTGTATTCGTTCCCTGGTAGCAAACATTGTAATCCGAATAACTATCATGGGAACTTGAGGCGGTTGAGAATATGGAATTGATGCCGCTCGTTGAAGTACGGACATTCACCAGTATATTATTCACAAAGCTCGATGATCCGTAATAAGAAACACATTCCGATGAACCTTCGCCATGACCTGCAATATAAATTGTATTGTGTACAACACGGTTATTGGTAGTATATGTATTTGAATATCCGGTAGAAGGCCATTTACTTGTAGCATTCCCGGCAGAATCAATACCCAGCCTGATCATATTATTGGTAATAACCGAGCGATCGTCGTCCATGCTTAGCGCTTTTCCGGTTCCGTCAATAAAATTGGCGTTGATGGTGTTATTACAATCTCTCGAAAAAATAGAAACAGGACCACCGGATATCATACTGCTGTCTTCCATATGTAGTATCTTATTCCTTTCTATCAGTACTCCGGAACGTGCCGCATAAATTCCTGCAACAGAAAAGTAGGCGCCGGAAACACTTTCCAAAGACTTAATGTAGCTGATGGTATTACCAGTAATTTTTCCGTTAATAGTAGGATCAAAATGCTCGTCGAATACTTTTGAAATGCCGATAACCGCATTTTTAGCAACAATATTTGTAATGAGGTTATCAGTGATCGTGGCTCTTCCCCAGGAATAAATAGCTGTCATCATTCCGGAGCCTTTATGTATGATCTTATAATCCTGTTGAACAGTACCCAGTATATTTTTGTTGATCAGTACCGTATTTCCCGAGTTGGTCTCTAAAAGCCGTAAACTTAAGATATCTGTATTAGTACCGACAACTGATGTGCGGATATGCACCATGGTGTTAGTTTGAATAGAACCAACGGCGACACCAACAGTTCTCACTATAGTAGTTTCAACTGTGTAAGGATATGCGGGATTATAGGTATACGAGATACTGTCAGCAGGATTAAGATCGCCAAATTGATTTTCTTCTATGGTAAAATCAATGGTTGCTCCTGAACTGCCAAATTTTCCTACACGAATAAGATCAATATAGGAAGAGATTGGCTGTGTGGTAGCTGCAACTATTTTTAGACGTTTAAACCGATTGTTCTTGATCGTAGCACTGGCGTTTGTTCCAATTCCATTAAAAAACCAGGAAGCATTCCATATTAATACATTGCCGCCGCAGTTCGGACTGCTTCCACCGAAATAGTTTCCGGTGATCTGGTTTTTCATCGAATTATCGTTGGTGCTTATGTTGATAAATCCTGAACTATCAGTTGCTGCAACAGGGAGGGTAGCATAAAAACTGTTATCATTGATTATCCAGCCTTTTCCATCGATGTCAAGGGCATAACGCCGGAAATTGTAGAGGCGGCAACGCGATACAGTGTTATTATAATTCGGAGCCCCGTTACTGATTACAGATCTGATGAGTTGGACAGGTAAAGAAAAAGAGGCACCCCTGTCATGCAGTTCACAATTTTCAATGTTGTTCGAATAACTTCCGCCTCCACTTTTGCCTTCAACCGTGACCGGGCTCACCGTGGAAAAGTTGGTACTGGATTTAAATTCTATATATCTTATCCTGTTTTGCCAGCCGTTTACAATCCTGATCAATTCACCTGCGCCCTCTAGGGTGAGTGCTACTGGCCCTGTTCCCGCTGCTCTTCCTTCCAGGATAATATTTTTTGAACTATCAATAAGAAATACAGGTGTTGCGGAATTATTTATAATATTAAAATTGGCACCTGCCGCAGGTTGAAGAGTAAGGGTATAATCTTTTTCGTGACAGGGAGCAAGAGATTTAAAACTAACAGGCAAGCTCTCCGATGCGAAACTGAATGAAGGAACCAATTCCCATGTTATGTTACCAACCATTCCCCATAGCGCAAGTGAATCTTGTGCAGCCCTGATGCTGCTAAAATTTCCACCAGGCCCGATTTTATAAATGCCGGCCATCGAACAACGGGTGCTGTCTGTCAACACTAACTTGATATCCGTGTTGCCCTCGGTGAAAGGAATAACCTTCCAGTAGTATCGCGTATTTGTTTGAAGATCCTTGGCATCGTAAGTATTGGCATTTGGCGGAAGTGTAGTCAGCAGTTGATAATTGTTGGAATCGGAAACCGAACGGTAGATCATCCAGCCGAAGTTATTAGTAATGTTATCCGTCCAGTTGAGCTTCATGGATTTTGCAAGCACACGGGTCACGGAGCTGGCTGTAACACTTCCGTTGCAGGTGACCGGCGTCATGGATATTTTTCTGCGTACACCCTCTGTTGTCGAATGTAAGCCGGCAATGATACCTGGTGTAGCGGAACTAACCAGTGATTGGGTGGCAAATTCTTCGGCAGCCACACGGGTTGCACTAAATGAACTAAGGCTGCTGATAGCAAGAAAGCTATTATCGGTATTACCCGAAGAGAAGCCGATGGAAGCCGTAACGGTTGTGCTCCCATTACCAATTGTCATCTTGCCATACACGTATTCAATCTCACCAGTGCTCTCGTAGATCCTTGCCTGGAATACGGCATCAGCGGGATTAACTGCCGTTGTGGAGGTTGAGCTGACCACGCTATTCCATTGTACTACCAGGCAACGGTGTGGATAGCTACCACTGATTGTTGATTGTATGGTAGGCCCGGTTCGGGCAGTTCGCTGGTCACCGGAAAAAGCTGCCAGTAACGGAGCATCGTTAAAAGAATCGGGTGGATAACTGATAGCACGGGTGAGGTCATTGACTCCTCCCAGTATATAGGAAGGTGAGCCCGCGACAGCAAGCCCGATCTGGCCATAACCTCCTACCACAAAATGGGTATAAAGCTTTCCCATAAAAATGAGGTCGAAACCTATCGGTAGCACGGTCGAATTGGTACTTACAATATTATTCGCGATGAGGTTGGGCGAATTGGAAAAATTAATGGAGTTCCCATTCTTATCAGCCAATAGAGTAGCCGATGTATTGGTGCTGACGCTATAGTTCGCAGATGTCTGCGAATGGAGGGAAACATTGAAGTAACAGGATACGATTATAACAAGCAGAGGGCGGCTATGGTGAAATCTCATGAATTTACAATGGTGGTGACGAGAATTTACGATGGTGGTGACGAGGCTAAGATAGCAAAAGCGTTTTGTTTGTACTAGTCAGGTAATGGGTAAATAATTTTTAAAATTCTTAGAAGGCTGCGCCGCAAGAATTACCTTAATTGTTACTTAAGCTGTTATAAAAATAAATTTAATTGCAATTTGGGGTGTATATTACTGGGAGAGCTTTAATTAATTCAAGTTGCTAGTTTACCACACGAAAAAAAACTCAATTATTAATGCTCACAGAGAATGGATTATATGGATTTATTGTATTGTAGATGATATTTTATAAAGGATCAGACATTTTTAGGATCGCCATCGCAAGGTGAGCGACAGTGAAACAATAACAACGGCGACAATATCCGCTTTTTAAAGGGGGTTCTGCTAAAACCGGGCAATGTTTATTCTTGCCTTTTCACAAATCAACTCCTCCAAAATTTTGACTTACTGTTATGCTTAGCTATATTGGCGACCAGAAATTTGATTGTGATCGGGCAGTCAAACCTTATCATTTACTAAAACTAACTAACTCAAGTTGCTAGTTAATATGTCAAAAAAACTATTTGGTCAACGCAATAGGCTGTTTGGTGTATAAAAAAAGAAGTGAGCATTAATAAAAGATAATTTTGAGTTACCACACGCAAAACTCGATTATCAATGCTCACAGAAGATAAAATTAT
>NZ_JARKNA010000040.1 GCF_029360765.1 Terrimonas pollutisoli
CGGGGCCTGCGGCGGTTAATGTTTGTCCGTTCCAGGTATATGGCAATGCGGCTTCACAGATGGTGATAGTCTCGGTAGCGGTTACGTTTGGATTAACCACGAGAGTCAATGTAACAACCGAATCACAACCATTGATATTTTGGAGTATCGCTGTGGCGAGGCCTGCGGCGGTTAATGTTTGTCCGTTCCAGGTATATGGCAATGCGCCTTCGCAGATCGTGATGGTCTCGGTAGCGGTTACGTTTGGATTAACGTTGATAATTGTGGTGCAAGTTGAGGCTCCACATGCATCATTAACCGTCCAGATAATAGTTGAAACACCAGTATTAAATGTTCCACTTGCATCATTCCCTATTCCATTTCTACTCGTTGCGCCGGTTATTTCAAAACTAATATTTGTTGATCCATTACAGCTATTTGCGGCGATTAATAATGGAACTGTATAAGTGTTGCCAGAATTTTCGCAGTATGTCTGAGTTGAAGGACAGATTAGTGCTAACGTAGTAGGATTAATAGTATAAGTATACACCCAGTTATAGGCAACCCCATTACAATCGGTGTAAGTAAATGTATAGGTCTTGATACCGGCACAGGCAGGATCAGCCGATGCAACGGGAGCCGAAGGCGTAATAGTTCTTCCGCAGTTATCAGTTACAACAGGAGGCATTGGCACAACAGCGTCAGCCAAACAGGAAACAGTAGAAGCGCCATTAGCCGACATGTTTACAACCGGTGCGCTGATGGTATAGGTATACACCCAGTTATAGCTTACACCATTACAATCGGTATAAGTAAATGTATAAGTCTTGATACCGGCACAGGCAGGATCAGCCGAAGCAACGGGGGCCGAAGGCGTGATAGTTCTTCCGCAGTTATCAGTAACAGTTGGTGGTGTTGGTACAACTGCATCAGCCAGACAGGCAACAGTAGAAGCGCCATTAGCCGGCATGTTTACAACCGGTGCACTGATGGTATAAGTGTACACCCAGTTATAGCTTACACCATTACAATTAGTATAAGTAAATGTATAAGTTTTAATACCTGCACAAAGAGGATCAGCCGAAGCAACAGCAGCCGAAGGCCTGATAGTTCTTCCACAGTTATCAGTTACAACAGGAGGCGTTGGCACAACAGCGTCAGCCAAACACGCAACCGTAGAAGCGCCATCAGCAGGCATTGTTACAGTCGGAGCCAGGATGGTGTAAGTATATGACCAGTTATAGGTCGTACCATCACAATCGTAGTAAGTATAAGTATAAGTTTTTGTGCCACCGCAAACAGGGTCAGGTGTTACAACAGGAGCCGAAGGAGTAATAGTTCTGCCGCAGTTATCAGTTACAGTTGGTGCAGCCGGAGCGACAGCCTCAGCAGGGCAGGTTACGGTGGAAGCACCATTAGCCGGTAATGATACATCCACTATTGGTGCGGCGATAGTATAAGTATAGATCCAGTTGTAAGCAACGCCATTACAATCAGTATAAATAAATGTATAAGTTTTAATACCTGCACAAACAGGATCAGCCGAAGCAACGGGAGCCGAAGGCGTGATAGTTCTTCCACAATTATCAGTCACAGCGGGTGGTGTTGGTACAACCGCTTCCGCTAAACAAGCTACAGTAGATGCACCAGCAGGCGGCATGGTTACAACCGGTGCGCTGATGGTATAAGTGTACACCCAGTTATAAGCAACCCCATTACAATCGGTATAGGTGTAAGTATAAGTTTTAGTACCACCGCAAACAGGGTCAGGTGTTACCACCGGTGCAGAAGGGTTGATAGTTCTTCCACAGTTATCGGTAACAGTTGGTGGTGTTGGTACAACAGCCTCCGCTAAACAAGCTACGGTAGAAGCATCATTAGCCGGCATTACAACAACCGGTGCACTGATGGTATAAGTGTACACCCAGTTATAAGCAACCCCATTACAATCGGTATAAGTAAATGTATAGGTCTTGATACCGGCACAAACAGGATCGGCCGATGCAACAGCAGCCGAAGGTGTGATAGTTCTTCCACAGTTATCAGTTACAACAGGAGGCGTTGGCACAACGGCCTCCGCTAAACAAGCTACGGTAGAAGCATCATTAGCCGGCATTACAACAACCGGTGCACTGATGGTATAGGTATACACCCAGTTATAGCTTACACCATTACAATCGGTATAAGTAAATGTATAAGTCTTGATACCGGCACAGGCAGGATCAGCCGATGCAACAGCAGCAGAAGGTGTGATAGTTCTTCCACAATTGTCAGTCACGATCGGTGGTGTTGGTACAACAGCCTCCGCTAAACAAGCTACAGTAGATGCACCAGCAGGCGACATGTTTACAACCGGTGCGCTGATGGTATAGGTATACACCCAGTTATAGCTTACACCATTACAATCGGTATAAGTAAATGTATAAGTCTTGATACCGGCACAGGCAGGATCAGCCGAAGCAACGGGGGCCGAAGGCGTGATAGTTCTTCCGCAGTTATCAGTAACAGTTGGTGGTGTTGGTACAACTGCATCAGCCAGACAGGCAACAGTAGAAGCGCCATTAGCCGGCATTACAACAACCGGTGCACTGATGGTATAGGTATACACCCAGTTATAGGCAACGCCATTACAATCAGTATAAGTAAATGTATAAGTTTTAATACCTGCACAAACAGGATCAGCCGAAGCAACGGGAGCCGAAGGTGTGATAGTTCTTCCACAATTATCAGTTACAACAGGAGGCGTTGGCACAACAGCATCTGCCAGACAGGCGACAGTAGACGAACCATTAGCCGGTATTACAACAACCGGTGCACTGATGGTATAGGTATACACCCAGTTATAGGCAACGCCATTACAATCAGTATAAGTAAATGTATAAGTTTTAATACCTGCACAAGCAGGATCAGCCGAAGCAACGGGAGCCGAAGGTGTGATAGTTCTTCCACAGTTATCGGTAACAGTTGGTGGTGTTGGTGCAACAGCATCTGCCAGACAAGCTACGGTAGAAGCATCATTAGCCGGTATTACAACAACCGGTGCACTGATGGTATAGGTGTACACCCAGTTATAGCTTACACCATTGCAATCAGTATAAGTAAATGTATAGGTCTTGATACCGGCACAGGCAGGATCGGTCGATGCAACAGCAGCAGAAGGTGTGATAGTTCTTCCACAGTTATCGGTAACAGTTGGTGGTATTGGTGCAACAGCATCTGCCAGACAAGCTACGGTAGAAGCATCATTAGCCGGTATTACAACAACCGGTGCACTGATGGTATAGGTGTACACCCAGTTATAGCTTACACCATTGCAATCAGTATAAGTAAATGTATAGGTCTTGATACCGGCACAGGCAGGATCGGCCGATGCAACAGCAGCAGAAGGTGTGATAGTTCTTCCACAGTTATCGGTAACAGTTGGTGGTGTTGGTACAACAGCATCTGCCAAACAAGCTACGGTAGAAGCATCATTAGCCGGCATTACAACAACCGGTGCACTGATGGTATAGGTGTACACCCAGTTATAGCTTACACCATTACAATCAGTATAAGTAAATGTATAGGTCTTGATACCGGCACAAACAGGATCGGCCGATGCAACAGCAGCAGAAGGTGTGATAGTTCTTCCACAGTTATCGGTAACAGTTGGTGGTGTTGGTACAACAGCCTCCGCTAAACAAGCTACGGTAGAAGCATCATTAGCCGGCATTACAACAACCGGTGCACTGATGGTATAGGTGTACACCCAGTTATAGCTTACACCATTGCAATCAGTATAAGTAAATGTATAGGTCTTGATACCGGCACAAACTGGATCAGCTGATACGGCCGGAGCAGAAGGTATAATAACTCTTCCACAGTTATCAACAACCGCAGGTGGTATTGGTGTAACTGCATCAGCCAGACAGGCAACAGTAGAAGCGCCATTAGCCGGCATGTTTACAACCGGTGCACTGATGGTATAAGTATACACCCAGTTATAGCTTACACTATTACAATCAGTATAAGTAAATGTATAAGTTTTAATACCTGCACAAAGAGGATCAGCCGAAGCAACGGGAGCCGAAGGCGTGATAGTTCTTCCACAGTTGTCAGTTACAACAGGAGGCGTTGGCACAACAGCGTCAGCCAAACAGGCAACCGTAGAAGCGCCATCAGCAGGCATTGTTACTGTCGGAGCCAGGATGGTGTAAGTATATGACCAGTTATAGGTCGTGCCATCACAATCGTAGTAAGTATAAGTATAAGTTTTGGTTCCGCCGCAAACAGGGTCAGGTGTTACAACAGGAGCCGAAGGAGTAATAGTTCTGCCACAGTTATCGGTCACAGTTGGTGCAGCCGGAGCGACAGCCTCAGCAGGGCAGGCCACGGTGGAAGCACCATTAGCCGGTAATGATACATCCACTATTGGTGCGGCGATAGTATAAGTATAGATCCAGTTGTAAGCAACGCCATTACAATCGGTATAAGTAAATGTATAAGTTTTAATACCTGCACAAAGAGGATCAGCCGAAGCAACGGGTGCCGAAGGCGTGATAGTTCTTCCACAATTATCAGTCACAGCGGGTGGTGTTGGTACAACCGCTTCCGCTAAACAAGCTACAGTAGATGCACCAGCAGGCGGCATGGTTACAACCGGTGCGCTGATGGTATAAGTGTACACCCAGTTATAGGCAACGCCATTACAATCAGTATAAGTAAATGTATAGGTCTTTATACCGGCACAGGCAGGGTCGGCCGATGCAACAGCAGCCGAAGGTGTGATAGTTCTTCCACAGTTATCGGTAACAGTTGGTGGTGTTGGTACAACAGCCTCCACCAAACAGGCGACAGTAGACGAACCATTAGCCGGCATGTTTACAACTGGCGCACTGATAGTATAAGTGTAGCTCCAGGTAGCAGTTGCGCCACTACAATCTACATAGGTATAAGTATATGTCCTGGTACCCGTGCAACTTAATGTTGATGGACTATCGGTGATCACCGGCACCGATGCTGTCAATATATTTCCGCAAGCGTCTCTGATTGTCGGTAACACAATTCCGGAACCGTTTGCATTGGCAGGACAACTAACTGTTGAGCCGCCATTAGCCGGCATTGGGATAGGTTGATAGTCTACCGTATAAGTGTACACCCAATCTTGTGTATTCCCTTCACAATCCGTGTAAGTATAAGTATAAGTTCGGGTTCCTTCACACGTTAACGCAGGACTAATAACAGGGACCGATGGCGTTAATACATTTCCACAGTTGTCGGTCACAACAGGTAATGCTGATGGTGGATTATTGGTTGCTGCAGGACAGGAAACCGTTGAGCCGGCGTCAACAGGATCTGCGAACGGTTCGTATTCCACTGTGTAAGTGTATACCCAGTTCTGTGTATTTCCTTCGCAATCGGTATAAGTATACGTATAGGTTCTGGTGCCTTCGCAGGTCAAGGCAGGGCTGATAAGCGGTGCTGATGGTGTTAATATATTTCCGCAATTATCAATCACAACAGGCAGCGCGGCAGGCGGTGTATTGGTCGCAGCCGGGCACGAAACAGTGGAACCTGCGTCAACAGGATCTGCGAACGGTTCGTTTTCCACTGTATAGGTATATACCCAATCTTGTGTATTTCCTTCACAGTCGGTATAGATATACCTGTATGTACGGGTACCTTCACAGGTCAATGCAGGACTAATTATAGGAGCTGATGGCGTTAAAATATTTCCACAATTATCTGTTACGACCGGTAGCGTGGTTGGGGCAATATTCGTTGCAGCCAGGCAAACTACCGTTGATCCTGCATCGACAGGATTTGCAAAAGGAAGATATTCTACCGTATAAGTATATACCCAGTTACTTGACAACCCTGAGCAATCAGTATAAGTATACGTATAAGTTCTGGTTCCCCCGCAGACAGGTTTTGGACTTATAACCGGTAAGGAAGGAGTCAAAATATTTCCACATACATCTATAACTACCGGTAACGTTGGCGCCACATCAGTTGCATCAGGGCAGTTGACAGTCGATCCTCCATTGGCCGGCACTGTCGGCGGTGTAACCCTGTCTATTAAATAAGTAAACACCCAGGTGCTGGACAGGCCTGCACATTCTGTAAATGTATAGGTATAGGTTTTTGCGCCTTCGCAAACCGGATCGCCACTTACCACCAGCGTTGGAGTAATGATTGCACCGCAACCATCTCTTACCGTCGGAACAGCCGGTGGAACAGCAGCCAGTATACATTCCACTGTGGTAGTGACATTGGCAGGAACCACTGGTGGAGTAGTATTATTTACAATAATTGTTTGTGAGCAGGTACTTGAATTACCGCAATCATCCGTAGCCTGGTAAGTTCTTGTTACGATATAATTATTAGGGCAGGTCTGATTGCTGATTACATCACTCACAAAACTTATCGTTGGATTCGCATCGCAGATATCTGTTGCAGATCCACCCGCAGCAATAAAACTGGCCAGGTCAAAAGCTGGTATAGGAGGACAACTCACGTTGAGCGTTGGCGGGCAAATAATTGATGGTGGTGATGTATCAAGTATTCGTATCGACGAAGTATCTGTTGTTACATTTCCGCATGAATCTACCGCAGTAAATGTCACGATACGAACACCACCACAAGTTTGTGTAAAGGGAGAATAATTATTTGAAACAGGCAACAATTTAGATATGTTGGTACTGTCGTAAGCAGTTGCAGAAGCAAGCCATGCGCTGATTGTGGCTGCAGTATTGTTGCTGTTACATTCAATGTAAAGTGGCGCAGGTACATCCAATACGGGACCTGATAAGTCAAAAGCAATTGTATAGTTAGTTGTATCCTTATTACATAACAAACCTGTCTGCGTTTCAGTAACTACCAATGAATAATTACCAGCTGTTGGCGGTGTAAAACCCGAAGAGCTTGTAGATAAAACAGTGCCCATGCCATTTGGTTGGCTATACCATTCGTAGACATAAGTTCCGGCCGGGCTTATCGAAGCTGTGAGATTTGGAATATTGCTGGAGCAAATAATAGGCGGAACACTCACCTTCGCCTCGATTGTAGGAATAACATTTACCGTAACATCCTTGCAATCTGTTACAGGCAGACCGTTACAGTTAAGACCGCCAGTGACTGTGCCGCATACCTGGTAAACAATCGAAGCAGGTGCATTGGCATCTGGTGTAAATACCGGATTCAGGCAATCGGTACAGGATAAATACCTGAGCAGGCTTTGATCGTTCGAACTAGCCACAGACCATGTTACTGTATTCGGCTGAATACCCGATACCGACAATTGACCCGGGCAATTCGCATCTGCACGGGTAATGAGGTTTGACGCACCCGTTACTCCTGACACCGACTGAATAGAATAAGTATTAGGGTTGTTACCTGGCTTACAGAAAGTGAGTGTATAGAAACGATTTCCTTGTAAGCAGACAAACTCTCCAACCTGGTGGGGTGGACCGCAATCAATATGGTAATATAGTGCACCTGGCGGGATAGCTCCAGATGCAATATTGAAGATAATACCAATAGAGTTTTCATCCAGGTAAAGGTTAAACGACACACATCTTGGCGGAGGAGGTCCAGTTGCACCGCAACACAAACCATCTCTTACCACGCTGGGTGAAATCCAGGTACTGTCAGGATTCCCCGTTAATATTACCGGGAAGAACGGTACAGTTGATTGGCACACTGAGCAGTTAGAAACATCCTGCACAGTGATTGTTTGGGTGCAGGTTGATACATTGCCACAATCATCCACAGCTTGCCAGGTGCGTTCAACACTTGTTGGGCAGAATCCTGGTTTCCCTTCCAATCCATAGAACACCTCATTGATAAGAGTTATTGTAACGGCGCCGCAATTGTCAGTTGCAGTCACGGAGTTACTGTCAGCTGCAGGAATTGCATCAGGGTTTGCAACACTGAAGTTGTTGCAACTGATTACCGGCGGTGTCGTGTCATCAGCATTGATGGTCTGTATACCCGTTGCTGTATTATTGTTGGCGTCGGTTGCTATCCAGGTGCGGGTGATCGTGTACCTGCCATCACAGTTACCTGCTGTTATAACATCTGTATAATTAATTGTAATGTTCGCATTTGCTGTACAATTATCAGTAGCTGTTGCCTGGCCAGTTGTTGCCGGCAATTGACTGGATCCGCATTGGATATTTACATTAGCCGGTACGGTAAGAGTCGGGGCGATATTGTCACCGATCGTCACAGTGGTTGTTGCAATGACGGAAGGACAACTGTTGACTGCCGGAATAGTATAGGAGACAGTGTAGGTTGCCGGTGTTGATGTGCTCGCATTAATGGCACCCGTTGTAGCATTTAGCGACAAGCCTGGCGGTGCAGAAAATGTTCCGCCAGTTGTGCCCGATACCGTTACGGCAACATTGGTATTAGATGGGCAAAACGGACCACCTGCATAGTTTATGGTCGCAGCAGGTAAAGGGTTTATTGTGATCGTTGTGTTAGTGGTGAAAGCGGCACAACCACCTGCTGCCGGTATGGTATATGTAATCGTATGGGTACCTGTTGCACTCGTGCCTAAATTAATAGCACCGGTAGTGTTGTTGATTTGTAATCCCGCCGTGCCACTGTAAGTGCCACCGGCTGTACCTGTTTGTGTAACCTGGATCACACCACCGTTTGAGCAAAAAGTTGTTCCGGTATATGAAATAGTAGCGGTAGGCGCTGCGGTAATCGTAACGGAATTGATTGCTGTTACGGCAGCGCAGCCTCCTGTTGCCGGGGATGTATAGATGACCGTATATGTGCCCGGTGTACTTGTGGAGGGTGTGATAGCTCCGGTAACCGGATCAATAGTCAACCCTGCAGACGCATTAAATGTGCCTCCCGCATAAGCATTTGTTCCCGTCAGCGTAACGGACTGAGGAGTTGTTACAGAATTACAGTAAGGTGATCCTGTGTATATAATATTTGCAGTAGGTACCGGGGTAATGGTAATGATATTGTTAAAGACAACCGGTATAGCCGGGCATCCTCCGGAGGCTGGTATTGTATAAATGATGGAATAAGTTCCGGGGGCACTTGCACTCGGCATTATTGAACCATTACTGAAATGGATTGATAAACCTACGGGGGAGGCGGTGTAACCTCCGCCGGTGTAGGTTCCGGTACCTGTTAGGGTAACAGGTTGGGCAATATTATTATTGATACAGAAAGCCGATGCAGGATAGATAACAGAAGCTGTTGGTCTTTGCGTGATCGTTACATTGGTTGTTGCGCTGGTTGAACATCCGGCTTGATCTGTAACAACCAAGGTATACATACCATTGGCAGCAGTGGTAACATTTGTTATCACGGGATTTTGCAGCGCAGAAGTAAATCCGTTCGGACCAGACCAACTATAATTTAAAGATCCTGTACCACCAGATGCATTGGATAAAAGATTCAAATCACTTCCGGAACAAACCGGTGTATTTGAACTAATGCTGCTTATCGTGATTGCTGGCGGTTGATTGATGGTAACCGAAGCGGTAGCTGTACAATTATTGTTGTCCGTAACGGTAACGGTATAAGTTCCTGCGGCAAGAGCGGTGATATCCTGGGTAGCAGCGCCATTGCTCCACACATAAGTGTAAGGAGTCGTACCCCCGTTAACACTTAAATCAACAGAACCGGTACTGTTGCCAAAGCAAAGCACATTGACATGAGCTTCACTCAAAGCAAGGGCTGCAGCAGGTTGTGTAATGGTAACAGAAGTAGTCGCAGTACAATTATTGGCATCGGTAACGATAACAGAATAAGTGCCGGCCACAAGAGCGGTGATGTCCTGGGTAGCAGCGCCATTGCTCCACACATAAGTATAAGGAGCGGTACCACCATTAACAATTAAATCAACAGAACCGGTGGCATTACCAAAGCAAAGCACATCCACTTTTGAAGAAGTGAGAGCCAGGGCTGCAGCAGGTTGTGTAATGGTAACAGAAGTAGTCGCAGTACAATTATTGGCATCGGTAACGGTAACCGAATATGTGCCAGCCACAAGAGCCGTGATATCCTGTGCCGAAGCACCATTGCTCCACACATACGTATAAGGAGTCGTACCACCGTTAACAGTTAAAT
>NZ_JARKNA010000041.1 GCF_029360765.1 Terrimonas pollutisoli
TAACATCCGCATCAACCACGTCTTCCACACACCAATCCCCATAATTACAAGCAACGCCTACCAGCAGGTTCCGTACAACTAAGAGTTCATCGTTGGCCCTTCAGGCCCGACGAACTCTTAGTTGTTGGTGTATGTCGTTTACAGCAGTAAGTTGTTCAAAACAGAAACACCAACAACGGCGTGAACTGCCGTTGCCTGCTGCCATCGTATTTTATAGTGCAGATGAATAATTCAAAGTCACGAATTGACCAAATCCATTGTTGGTTATGGGTTGACCGTAATCCTTGATAAGGCTGTCAGATATTGGCGTATTCCAGATACTGTAAGTAAAACTTCCCCAACCATTCTGATTTGGGTACATTTGAATTTGGTCACTATAATCAACAGTTCTGATCCAATCACAATTCGTCTTAGCCAATTTATTTTGCAGAGTTATTATTGTTTCTTTTGACCATCCTAGTACTTTTAATGCGCTGTCAAGCTTTGGTGATTCAACACTCATAGCTTTCCCGCCAATTATCTTGTTTGCCGGGTCTATAACAAATGGATGTAAGTACAAAGAAACTCTTTTTCTCGCCGAAAGGCCAAAGGTCACGGAATATGAAATATTTGGTGGGATGGTACTTTTAAAATAACGGTCTACGTCTAAAAACTCGTTTTCATGCTCCAAAAAGCTGTCTGTTAATTCTTGTCTTGAATATTTTTTATCGAAGGCTCCACTAAAGGCAAGCAGACCTAAACTATAGAAAATAGCAATCAAAAGCCCTAATGTCAAGGTACTTATTAGAAGATATTTGGTGACTTTATTCATGAAGTCGGCGGTCTGGTTGCAGGCAACACGTAGACTTATGTTATTCTACGGTATTACTCTAAAATACTAAATCTTGCCATTCAGCCAAGTGGTATTATACCCTTTGTACTTGCCTGCCGGCAGGCAGGTTGTTTATTGCGTCAATACAATTTGAGTAGTAGAACTATTTAAACCGCTCACTCACCTTCAACTCCTTACTGCCCGCTTCATATTTA
Source organism: Terrimonas pollutisoli (assembly GCF_029360765.1). Lineage (GTDB taxonomy): Bacteria > Bacteroidota > Bacteroidia > Chitinophagales > Chitinophagaceae > Terrimonas_B > Terrimonas_B pollutisoli. Next base: position 1,027 of record NZ_JARKNA010000041.1, read on the forward strand.
TAAAAACCCTCGCCGCTTTTTGCACCTAGCTTGCCGGCGGCTACCATATTTACCAGTAGGGGACAAGGAGCATATTTGGGGTTGCCAAAACCATCGTGCAATACATTTAAGATTGACTGGCAAACATCCAAACCAATAAAGTCCGCTAATTGCAAAGGTCCCATGGGATGGGCCATGCCGAGTTTCATCACCGTATCTATTTCCTCCACACCGGCTACCCCTTCATATAGACTATAAATGGCTTCATTGATCATGGGCATCAGGATGCGGTTGGCAATAAAACCGGGATAGTCGTTGACCACGCAGGGAATTTTTCCCAGTTGTTTACTCAGTTCAACAACGGTGTCGGTCACTTCTTTCTTTGTTGCATAACCGTTGATGATTTCTACCAGTTTCATCACCGGAACGGGATTCATAAAGTGCATGCCGATCACTTTGCCGGCACGGCCGGTGGCAGCAGCAATTTTGGTGATAGAAATAGAAGAAGTATTGGTAGCAAGAATTGCCTCTTTTGGCGCCAGCCTATCCACCTCTTCAAAGATTTGCATTTTCAATCCGATATTTTCAGTGGCGGCTTCTACAATAAGCTCCGCATTTTTCACCCCTTCATTCATATTGGAGTGAATACTGATATTGGCCAGTGCTCTTTTTTTATCTTCTTCCGTTACCAAACCTTTGGCAATTTGGCGGTCAAAATTTTTGGCAATGTTCGCAACCGCTTTATCCAGTTGTGTCAATGAAATATCAACAATCGTTACTTTAAAACCGGCTTGTGCAAAAACATGAGCGATACCATTGCCCATGGTACCGGCGCCGATGACGGAAACTGAACCCCCGGGAGATATCATAAGTTGAAGTTTTCCTCTGCCCCGATCCTTCGATCAACTCAGGAGGGAGTTTTTGAAGACTCACTTAGGGCAAGAGTGTTTGATAAAATGTTTTGCGACAAATGTAAGCAGATCAAATTGCTGAGCAATGAACCGAACGATGAAGTGTCACCGACGATTAATGTCGGGATGCCGACCGCAAGCGTCGGCAAGTGACACAACAGGCGATGCCATGAAATACTGGAGCTGGTAACAAAAAATAAAATGAATTGCTATTAGTATCTCCAATAAATAAAAACCTTCCGATCTAAGTCTCTCCGCCGCGGCGGAGGACAGGGGGTCTACTTATTCTTAAAATCACCCCGTTTCCATGCCTGGATAAAATCGGCCCAGGCGGCAGGGTTGAAGATATTCATTGGCGGGGTTTGCCCCTGGTATACGGCACGGTTGGCGATGCGGTTAAATTGTATGCGGGTCGCTTCGCCACCATCGCCGGGAGTGGTTTGCAAAAGCACCCTTCGCTTGGCAGCACTTGTATTTTGCCGGGCAATTTCAATATCATCGTCCGGGATCTTGGTATTCACAAAATCACGGGCAAATTGCTCCGGTGTGGGCCGGGCCTTGATAATCGTCGCAGGCAGGTACACCGTGTCCTGCACCATCAACTGGATTACGCTGTATTGATTGCCCTCAATATTGCGGGGAATGTCAATTGTTTTGGGCTTATAACTTACGTGTGAAAATTCAACCTGGTCACCTTTTAACACCACAATGGAGAAAACACCCTGGTCATTGGTGATGGTACCGCGGTTTTGACCTTTGATGGTAACACTGACGGCAGGAATTCCTACAAGGCTGTCGGCCGTCATGATGACGCCATATAATTGTACCACAGAATCACGGGCTGTTTCAAACTGCGCTTTGGCAGTGAAGGGTAGAAGGAAGGCAGCTAAAACGAAATATTGTAAAAATTTCTTCACAGGTTCAAAAATAAGTACAAGTTGATTAAATGAGCCAACAAAATAGCTCCTGATCTGTTTAACTTTGTCAATTAATCTGTTTTTTAACAAGGATTTTTGTGAACCCTTCCGGCGAAGCATAAAACACACAAAAAGAATGGCTTACCGGAGTAAATTGATCCGCTCAAACTGAGTTATGACGAAAGAAAAAGTATTAGAAGCGTTAAGCACCGTGCAGGAACCCGATCTTGGAAAAGACCTGGTAACACTGAATATGATCCAGGATATTGTTATCGAAAAATTTTATGTGTCGTTTACAATCGTATTGACTACACCTGCCTGCCCGCTGAAGGATAAGCTGAAAAATGATTGTATCAATGCCATTAAAACGATCGTGAATAAGGATGCGGTGATCAAGGTAAATTTCACCTCTAACACCACTACCAAAAGAAGTGACAACCGGGCCATACTTCCCAAAGTAAAAAATGTAATTGCCGTGGTAAGTGGTAAAGGAGGCGTAGGGAAGAGTACCGTCTCGGCAAACCTGGCGTTGGCCATAGCGCAAAGCGGAGCCAAAGTTGGTTTGATGGACGCTGATATCTATGGACCCAGTGTACCCATCATGTTTGGAGTGAGGGGAGAACGGCCGATGATGATGGAAATTGAAGGTAAGGGGATGATAGTACCATTGGAAAAATATGGTATCAAACTCATGAGCATTGGTTTGCTGGTGGATGAAAAAAATGCCGTAGTATGGCGTGGACCCATGGCGAGCAGTGCGATTAAACAATTTGTTTCGGATGTGTACTGGGATGAGCTGGATTACCTGATTATCGATATGCCACCCGGGACCGGGGATATCCATTTGACATTGATGCAAACAGTTCCTGTGACAGGTGCTGTAATCGTTACTACACCACAGGATGTTGCATTGGCCGACGCCAAAAAGGGAGTAGCAATGTTTGGACAGGCACAGTTAAATGTGCCGATTATTGGTTTGGTAGAGAACATGAGCTATTTCACTCCTGCTGAATTGCCCGAAAATAAATACTACATTTTTGGTAAGGATGGAGGAAAACGCCTCGCAGAGGAATATGACCTTCCTTTTCTCGGACAAATTCCACTGGTACAGGGAATACGGGAAGGTGGAGATAAGGGAGTTCCCGTAATGGTGGGCAATGACGAGATCACTAAGAATGCATTTGAAGATTTTGCCGCCCTGGTGGTAAGAAGTGTGTCAATGCGCAATGCTGATATAGAAAAAGAAAAAGTGGCTGAAGTGGTGTCTTAAAAAAAAGTGAAGGGATTTTACTTAGTAAAGTTCTTTCGTTTGTTACTTTGCTGACAATATTTATTCTCCTTATTTTACAAACAAATCCGGACTATGAAGCCTTATAAAATTTTATTTCTCCTGTTCTCATTTACGTTGATCACTATGGCCTGTACACGCAGGGTTGTTGTGCATAAACGAACAACGGTAGTAAAGCCAATGCCACCCGGGCATGCCAAAAAAGTTTACGGTAGTAAATCAGCAAAGGCCTATGCTCCCGGTCAACGAAAGAAAAGAGTTCGTGGTTATTAATACTTCAAAATGGTAGTATAAAAGAGGCTGTTATTTTTTAACAGCCTCTGCAATTATGGGAGCGTCCATCGTCCCGTCAACCATCCAGTGAAACAAGCTCTTTAGTTTCTAAATTTTCCTGGTAAAAGAAAATCCCATTGAGACACTATTAGAATAGTTGGGTTGGCTATAAAGACCCAACACATTTTTTTTGCAATTCATTTTTTTCTGTAAAGCAAGGTTCAACGCACTTGTAATGATAGTGGTGGTGCCCATAGCAATGTTAACATAGGAAAGATTGTTTTGTGCTTTGTACGAAGTATAGTATTCAGCGCCATTCATCACAGAAAAATTAGTTGTTCTTTTTGTATTGGCTAATCCAAGAATGACTTGAGTGGTGCCTGTGACAAGACCCAAATACGATAGCGTTTTATTCTGCTTAAAGCGGTTGGAGAGATTGGCAAAATTGATGGCGATATTAGTGCCACCCACCAGGCCGGATGAAACACCGTAACCGGTTTTTATATCTGCATAATTTGTTTGATCAGCAGGCGGCGGCCCATAGGTTGGTTGTATCATAGCACATTCTTCTAATGTGAGGCCATATTCACTGGCCCATTCTTCAATAGCCGGCTCCTGCATGTCCAATAAGAAATCGTATTGGTGTTTTTCATTAATTGACTCAGCCATTTCACGGCCTTTTGTTTGCTCGACCAGGTAACCTACTGCGCAGATATTCCCATTGGCATCGATGAAGCAGGGCCTTCTTTCACCGGGGTAATCCCTGTTGACCGGGAAAATGGCTGCAGTCCAATATTCATGTAATAAGTTAAGGATCGTTACCCGGTTGGCAGATTGAGTAGCGGATAAGTTGGACTTTGCTGATCGTAACAGCGATTCAACATAGGAAAGATGCACCTGTATTCGTTCCGTTTCAGTGGCGGTTGCGTTGGGTAAGCGGCCTGTTGTGGCTACATAACTTTCATCATGCAACACCGCATTTATTTCCTGCGATTTCGTTTGTGCCACAGCCGTGATGGTGGACGATAGAAGGAAGAAGCAAAAGAAAAGAATTTTCATAAATAACGTTTCCCGGCCTGACAAACACAGGGACAGAAACGTTGCACTGGTATGGGCTGGACTGAAATCTGTAATTTAGCCGGATGTATAACTTACCTTATTTTAAAGAAAAAGATCCTGAAGTTGTCAAAGAATTTATCCGTCGGCATCCGTTTGCATTTCTAACCGGTTGCAGTGCCGATAACAAACCAGTAGCGACACAAATACCTGTTTTTATTGACGAAAAAGGCGGACAGCTATTTCTCTCCGGCCATATGATGCGGAATACTGATCATCATAAAGCATTTTTGCAAAACCCCAATGTGCTGGCTGTTTTTAGCGGGGCGCATACCTATGTAAGTGCCAGCTGGTATGAAGATAAGCAACAAGGTTCTACCTGGAATTATATGAGTGTGCATGTAAGAGGCCAATTAAGGTTCCTGGATGAACAGGCACTTTTAAATACTTTGAAAAGAACGACTAATCATTTTGAAAATAACCCGCATTCGGGAGCCAATTTTGAAGACCTGCCGGATGAGTATGTGCAAAAAATGATTAAAGCTATCGTTGCGTTTGAGATACAGGTGCAGGAAATGGATAATGTTTTCAAGCTGAGCCAAAACAGGGACGAAAAAAGTTTTCATAATATCATAGATAAATTAGAAGCACAGGATGCGGAGGGAAAAAAGATCGCTCATGAAATGAAACAGCGAACTTCACAATTATTTAAAACGGAAAAAGAGCAATAAAACGGCTGTCTCTGTATCATTGATGAATTATGCAAAATAAGATTGTTCACTATTCACTCGTCTTTCTTTGCTGCTTTGCAGCCTGTCATGTGGCCAAAAAATTACCTGAAACAAACGAAGTGATTTCCTCCTTTGATTCCCAGGGTCACCGGGGATGCCGTGGTCTTATGCCGGAGAACACGATACCGGCTATGAAAAAGGCATTGGATCTTGGCGTGACCACATTGGAAATGGATATTGTTTTTACAAAAGACAAATGGCCCATCCTTTCTCATGAACCATTTTTTAATCATGAAATCACCACCAAGTCCGATGGCTCGCCAGTGTCTGAAAAAGAAGAAAGGTCACTGAACATTTACAATATGGACTATGCCGAGGTCAAAAAATATGATGTGGGCATGCGGCCGCACCCCCGTTTTCCGCGGCAGGAAAAAATTAACGTGTATAAGCCTTTGCTGAGCGATTTGCTGGATAGTGTAGATGAATACATGAAGACAAGCAAAAGGCCTTTGCCCTATTTCAATATCGAGACAAAGTCGGGTCCTGCTTCTGACAATATTTATCATCCTGCACCGGCGGAGTTTGTAGACAGACTAATGGCGGTTATTCTATCAAAGAAAATTGAAGAAAGGGTGATCATCCAGTCATTTGATTTCAGAACGCTTCGCTACCTGCATGAGAAATATCCATCGATAAAAACTGCGATGCTGATAGAAGACTTTGATGAGCGGGGAATAAAAGATCAGTTAAAAGCCCTGGGATTTACACCCACTATTTATAGTCCCGAGCATAAAATGGTAACCGAAGAACTGGTGAAAAAATGTCACGAACAAAATATAAAGATCATTCCCTGGACGGTGAATGATAAAAAAAGAATTGAAGAGTTGAAAAAGATGGGAGTGGATGGGATTATCTCAGATTATCCTGACTTATTTTAAGTTTTGGCACAGGGAAAATGTATCTTTAAAAAAACCTCGATCTCATGTCGGTCATTAAGCTTCCCTTATTGTTTGCCGGTTCAAAAGGAGAAAAACACCTGTACATTCTTTTTGACAGTGGCGCTAATTTGTCTTGTATTGATAAAAATCATTTAGACAAGTTAGAACAACCTGTTAGTCTGGGCCGCGTCCGGAAACTGGCGACTGCAAGTGAAGGCCATTTTATTGAAATTAATGAGCGGGTAACGTTGGATTTTTATATCAATGACATACTTCTTAGCGATGAATTTTTGGTAGTCCCGTCTTTAAGTGAAGAAGCTATTATTGGCGCCGCCACTCTACAAAAATGGCGTATAAAACTCGATTTTGAGCACGATAAGGTGGAAGTAGATCCGAAGGTGGCGAAACTACAGTTAATTTAATAGGACCTTTATATTTGCAACCAGTTTTCGGCATTTTTATATAGCAATTTCTTCTTTGTTTTTTTACTCAATTTCATTTCTTCAATCAGTTTACCCGGTTCATCTTCTCCTAAAGGAAAAGGGTAGTCGCTGCCGAGGCAAATGTTATCATCACCGATGATATCGATTAAAAACTCCATCGATTTTTTATCATGCACTAAACTATCTACCCAAAATTTGCCGATATAATCCCTCGGATTGGTCGGATTATCCAGCGCTACCAAATCAGGTCTTACTTCAAAACCATGTTCGATACGGCCCAGTGTAAAAGGAAATGAGCCACCGCCATGAGCAAAGGCTACCCGCAAATTCGGAAAGGCCGCAAACACGCCACCGAAGATCATGGAGCAAATAGCACGACTTGTTTCGGCCGGCATGCCTACCAGCCATGGCAGCCAATATTTTTGCATCTGTTCTTCGCCCATCATGTCCCAGGGATGTACAAACAAGGCACAATTCAACTTTTCAGCCGCTTCGTAAAAAGGAAAAAAATATTTATCTGAAAGATTCTTGCCGTTAATATTTGATCCTATCTCCAATCCCGGCATTTTTAATTCTTTTACACAACGTTCCATTTCTTTTATGGCTAAGTCAATATCCTGCAATGGAACGGTGCCGATACCGATAAAGCGCTTTGGATTTTTTGAAACTGTCTCAGCAATATGGTCATTGAAAAATCGTGATGTTTCCAATCCGTCTACCGGCTTCGCCCAATAATTGAAAAGAACAGGAATGGTTGAAAGTACCTGGATAGTTACATCTGTCTCATCCATTTCTTTTAGCCGAATATCTTCTTTGTAACAATTTTCTTCAACCACCCGAAAAAGTTTATCGCCTCTCATCATGCATGCCTTGCAATTGCGCTGTTCCAGGTGAATGAATTCACCGTAGCCAAATTTCTGCGTCCAGTTCGGCATTTGTTCCGGCATGATATGAGTGTGGATGTCGATCTTCATACCCCAACCCCTAAAGGGCTTTTACTGATTTAAATGTTATAGTATTGTTTAGGTCTGCAGATTACTCCCCTTTAGGGGCTTGGGGTTTTACCGGAGGCTCCATCACTGCGCCACACTTATCACAGGTGCGATGCATGAGATTTTCCCAATAGCGATTCATGACGGGCGGTAATTGTTTGACGATATCGTCAACATGCAGGGTTTCCTCATAAAGTTTGTTACCGCAGTTTTCGCAGAACCACATAAAACCGTCATCTTCCGTTTCTCTTTTCTTTTCTATCACCAGGCCAACGGTGCCGGGACCACGTTGTGGTGAGTGTGGAGTTTTGGGTGGGAGCAAAAACATTTCGCCTTCTTTGATCGGTATATCTTTAAATTCTCCGTTGTCAATTATTTTAACAACAATATCACCTTCGATCTGGTAGTATAATTCTTCGGTTTCATTGAAATGGTAATCTTTCCGTGCATTCGGACCACCCACCACCATTACGATGAAATTTTCGGCGTCTTTATATACACACTGGTTACCTACCGGAGGTTTCAGCAGATCGCGGTGTTCATCGATCCATTTTTTTAAATTGAAAGGTGCAGGCACTGGCATAGCAAAAAGTTTAATAGTTTAAAAGTCTGCCGGTTGATAAGGTTTCTTACAGCCCGTTTGGAGAGGCTGATCATCTTAATTAATTCAAGTTGCTAGTTAAAGGGTGAGCTTATTCAGGGTAAAAGCCAGAATAAACATCACCAGTTTTAGCAGGAACCCCTTAAAGGTCACTGCATGTATTTTTCTTAAAAACAACGCCTTTA
>NZ_JARKNA010000042.1 GCF_029360765.1 Terrimonas pollutisoli
CACACTGTCCTGCATCCGGGGTAAATGTATAAGTAGTGGTTCCAATCGCGGAAGTAGAAACAGCCGGTGACCAGGTTCCTGTGATGCCATTATTAGATGTTGTTGGCAATACAGGAGCTGTTGCATTCAAACAAACATCATTGACCGGATCAAATGTTGGTGTGATCTGATCGGTAACAGTAATAGTAAGTGTTGCTGTGCCTGCACACTGACCTGCATCCGGGGTAAATGTATAAGTAGTGGTTCCAATCGCGGAAGTAGAAACAGCAGGTGACCAGGTTCCTGTGATGCCATTATTAGATGTTGTTGGCAATACAGGAGCTGTTGCATTTAAGCAAACATCATCCACCGGATCAAATGTCGGCGTGATCTGATCGGTAACAGTGATAGTAAGTGTTGCTGTACCTGCACACTGTCCTGCATCCGGGGTAAATGTATAAGTAATTGTTCCGATAGCAGCAGTGCTTACAGCAGGTGACCATGTACCGGTGATACCATTATTGGAAGTAGTTGGAAGAACCGGAGCGGTTGCATTCAAACAAACATCATTGACCGGATCAAATGTTGGTGTGATCTGATCGGTAACAGTAATGGTGAGTGTTGCTGTGCCTGCACACTGACCTGCATCCGGGGTAAATGTATAGGTTGTTGTTCCCTGGCTTGCTGTGCTTACAGCCGGTGACCATGAACCTGTAATACCATTATTGGATGTTGTTGGCAATACAGGAGCAGTTGCATTTAAGCAAACGTCGTTGACCGGATCAAATGTTGGCGTGATCTGATCGGTAACAGTAATAGTAAGTGTTGCTGTACCTGCACACTGACCTGCATCCGGGGTAAATGTATAAGTAGTGGTTCCAATCGCGGAAGTAGAAACAGCCGGTGACCAGGTTCCTGTGATGCCATTATTAGATGTTGTTGGCAATACAGGAGCTGTTGCATTTAAGCAAACGTCGTTGACCGGATCAAATGTTGGCGTGATCTGATCGGTAACAGTAATAGTAAGTGTTGCTGTACCTGCACACTGACCTGCATCCGGGGTAAATGTATAAGTAGTAGTTCCAATCGCAGCAGTAGAAACAGCCGGTGACCAGGTTCCTGTGATACCATTAAGTGATGTAGTTGGAAGAACCGGAGCGGTTGCATTCAAACAAACATCATTGACCGGATCAAATGTTGGAGTGATCTGATCGGTAACAGTGATAGTAAGTGTCGCTGTTCCTGCACACTGACCTGCATCCGGGGTAAATGTATAAGTAGTGGTTCCGATAGCTGCAGTGCTTACAGCCGGTGACCAGGTTCCTGTGATGCCATTATTAGATGTAGTTGGAAGAACAGGAGCTGCAGCGCCTGAACAAATAGCTGCAACCGGATCAAAGGTTGGAGTGATATTCGGATTGACTGTTACCGTTACAGTAGCCGTAGTAGCACACTGACCTGCATCCGGCGTAAAGGTATAAGTAGCCGATGCTGTATTGCTGACAACAGCAGGATCCCATGTACCTGTTATTCCATTGTTGGAAGTAGTTGGAAGAACAGGCGCTGCATCACTGGAACAGATAGCTGCAACCGGATCAAAGCTTGGTATAATGTTCGGATTAATCGTTATAGTTAATGTGGCAGTTGTTGCACATTGCCCTGCAGTTGGCGTAAATGTATAGGTTGTAGTTCCAGCACCTGCCGTGCTCACCGCAGGGTTCCATGTACCAGTGATTCCATTGATAGAAGTCGTTGGTAAAACAGGAGCAGTGCTGTTTTGACAAACATCCGCCACAGGCTCAAAGGTTGGTGTTACCAACGGATCAACCGTGATGTTTAAAGTAGTTGTTGTTGCACATTGACCGGCATCCGGAGTAAAGGTATAGGTTGTTGTGCCCGGAACATCGGTGCTTACAGCCGGGCTCCATGTGCCGGTGATTCCATTGACAGAAATAGTTGGTAAAACAGGAGCTTCGCTGTTTTGACAAACATCATTAACCGGCGTAAAGGTTGGTGTTACCAGCGGATCAACCGTGATGTTTAAAGTAGTTGTCGTTGCACATTGACCTGCATCCGGTGTAAAGGTATAAGTTGTTGTTCCCGGGGTAGCTGTATTTGCCGCAGGACTCCATGTGCCGGTAATTCCATTGATAGAAGTAGTTGGTAAAACAGGAGCCGTACTGTTTTGACAAACATCATCTATCGGCGTAAACGTTGGAGTTACGAGTGGATCAACGGTGATGGTTAAAGTAGTTGTTGTTGCACATTGACCTGCATCCGGCGTAAAGGTATATGTTGTTGTTCCCGGCGTACCTGTATTTACCGCAGGGCTCCACGTACCGGTAATTCCGTTGATAGAAGTAGTTGGTAAAACAGGAGCCGTACTGTTTTGACAAACATCATCTACCGCCGTAAACGTTGGAGTTACCAGCGGATCAACCGTGATATTTAATGTAGTTGTTGTTGCACACTGTCCTGCATCCGGTGTAAATGTATAAGTTGTTGTTCCCGGCGTACCTGTATTTACCGTAGGGCTCCATGTACCGGTGATTCCATTGATGGAAGTAGTTGGTAGAACAGGAGCCGTACTGTTTTGACAAACATCATCTACCGGTGTAAAGTTTGGCGTTACCAGCGGATCAATGGTGATGCTTAACGTAGTTGTTGTTGCACACTGACCCGCATCCGGTGTAAATGTATAAGTTGTTGTGCCCGGTGTTGCAGTGCTCACGGCAGGGCTCCATGTACCAGTGATTCCGTTGATAGAAGTGGTTGGTAAAACAGGAGCAGTGCTGTTCTCACAAACATCATCTACTGGTGTAAACGTTGGTGTTACCAGCGGATCAACGGTGATGCTTAATGTAGTTGTTGATGCACACTGACCAGGATCCGGTGTAAATGTATAAATGGCACTCGTTGTATTGCTGACTGTCGCAGGATTCCATGTACCGGTTACACCATTGATGGAAACAGTTGGAAGAACAGGCGATTCATCACCGGAACAGATAGGCGCAACGGCATCGAAGGCCGGTGTAATGTTGGGGTTAACTGTTACAGTGATAGTTGTCTCCTCCGCACACTGACCGGCATCCGGTGTGAATGTATAGGTTGTTGTTCCTGGTGTGGCAGTGCTTACCGCAGGACTCCAGGTACCAGTGATTCCGTTGATAGAAGTGGTTGGTAAAACAGGAGCAGTGCTGTTCTCACAAACATCATCTACTGGTGTAAACGTTGGTGTTACCAGCGGATCAACGGTGATGCTTAATGTAGTTGTTGATGCACACTGACCAGCATCCGGCGTAAAGGTATAGGTTGTTGTTCCCGGAACATCAGTATTTACAGCAGGACTCCATGTGCCGGTAATTCCATTGATGGAAGTTGATGGTAAAACTGGAGCAGTACTGTTCTGACAAACATTATCCACCGGTGTAAAGGTTGGTGTTACCAGCGGATTAACCGTGATGGTTAAAGTAGTTGTTGTCGCACACTGACCGCCATTCGGTGTGAAAGTATAAGTTCTTGTTCCCGGTGTAGCAGTACTTACAGCAGGGCTCCATGTACCAGTGATTCCATTGATAGAAGTAGTTGGTAAAACAGGAGCCGTACTCTTCTGACAAACATCGGCAATAGCGTCAAAGGTTGGCTCAGTCAGATCTGTTACAGTGACGGTTAAAGTAGTTGTGGTGGCACACTGATTTCCATCCGGTGTGAATGTATAAACTCCGCTTGCAGTATTGCTGACAGTAGATGGGCTCCACGTACCTGTGATACCGTTAAGAGATGTAGCTGGCAAAATTGGAGCGATATCTCCACTGCATATCGCAGGAATGGAATTAAACACAGGTGCGATTTGCGGTTGCACCGTAATGGTCAACGATTGAGTGGTAGCACACTGGCCTGCATCCGGTGTAAATGTATAATTGGCACTTGCTGTGTTGCTGACAGTAGCAGGATTCCACGTACCGGTTATACCATTGTTGGAGACGGTGGGAAGTACAGGCGATTCGTCACCGGAACAGATAGGTGCAATGGCGTCAAAGTCCGGTGTAATGTTCGGGTTAACTGTTATAGTGACAGTTGTCGGCTCAGCACACTGACCCGCATTTGGAGTAAAGGTATAAGTAGCCGTTGTCGTGTTGCTGACTGTTGCCGGGCTCCACGTACCTGTAATTCCGTTGTCAGATGTACCCGGAAGATTAGGTGCTGCAGAATTGGCGCAGATGGTAGTAGCCAGGTCAAAAGTTGGTGTAACGCGGGGATCAATAGTTATACTTAATGTCGTTTCTGATCCGCACTCATCCGCATCAGGTGTAAATGTATACACTGTCGTTCCTGGATCGTCGGTATTGATAACGGCAGGATTCCATGTACCACTTATGTTATTGGTCGATGTGGTCGGCAGAGCGGGTGCTGTTGCATTTTGACAAAGCGGCCCTATTGCATTAAAGAGTGGCGTTACCTGGTCTGCGATAGTAATGCTCATTGTAATTACTGTTCCGCATTGACCATCATCCGGCGTAAAAATATAATCAGTTGTTCCAACATCAGCCGTACTGATGGTGGCAGGATTCCATGTACCGCTTATGCCATTGCTGGATACAGCCGGTAATTCCGGAGCGGTACTGTTAAGACAAAGCGGCCCCAGGTTCTCAAACACAGGAGTGATCTGGTCAGTGACTGTAACGGTGATTGTTGTTGTGGCGGCGCATTGCCCTTCATCCGGTGTAAATGTATAGGTGCCGTCGGCAGTGTTGCTTACGACAGCAGGATCCCATGTGCCTGTAATTCCATTGAGAGAAGTAGTCGGCAATGCCGGTGCTGTTCCATTTTCGCAGATAGCAGGTATCGGGGCAAATGTTGGCGTTATTGGATCAGTAACGGCAACATTTAGCGTAACGGTTACAGCGCATTGCCCTCCATCAGGTGTGAATGTATAAGTAGCCGATGTTGTATTGCTGACGGTAGCCGGATTCCATGTACCGTTGATTCCATTGTTGGAAGTTGTTGGTAAAACAGGAGCTGTGTTACCGGAGCAAATAGCCGCTATCGCATCAAATGTTGGAGTGATGATTGGATTTACAGTAATGGTAATAGTAGTACTTGTGGCGCATTGTCCTCCATTGGGCGTGAAAGTATAAGTACCGCTGGTTGTATTGCTTACCGTAGCAGGACTCCATGTACCCGTGATATTATTGGTAGAGGTGTTGGGTAGAATCGGTGGAGCTGCATTGGCACAAATCGGATTGATTGCATCAAAGGTCGGTTCGGTCAGATCCGTTACGGTGATGTCTAAAGTAGTTGTCGTTGCACATTGACCAGCATCCGGCGTAAATGTATAAGTTGTTGTACCCACGTCGCCAGTATTAACCGCCGGTGACCAGGTTCCTGTTATTCCATTGACTGAAGTTGTCGGCAATACTGGCGCTGTTGCATTTTGACAAACAGAAGGTATGGCGTTAAATGCCGGGGTAATGATTGGGTCAACCGTAATACTTAAAGTAGTTGTCGCTCCACACTGGCCCGCATCCGGTGTAAATGTATACGTTGTTGTACCCGGAGTTGAAGTACTTACTGTTGATGACCATGTACCGCTGATTCCATTTGTTGAAGTAGTTGGCAATACCGGTGCTGTGGCATCCTGGCAAACATTATCAATTGCGTCAAAGGTTGGCGTGATCAGGTCGGTCACGGTTATGGTCAATGTAGTCGTTGTAGCACACTGACCCGCAGCCGGTGTGAATGTATAAGTGGCCGATGTAGTATTGCTCACCGTTGCGGGACTCCATGTACCGGTAATATTATTGGTAGATGTTGTCGGCAAAGTTGGCGCTGTTGCTCCTGAACAGATGGGAGCTATCGGATCAAATGTGGGAGCAATGTTCGGGTTAACGGTTACTTCCAATGTGGTCGTTGTAGCACATTGGCCTGCATCGGGTGTAAATGTATAGGTTGCCGATGCTGTATTATCAACTGTTGCCGGGCTCCATGTACCGGTAATACTATTGGTAGACGTTGTTGGCAAAGTTGGTGCGTCTTCGCCGGAGCAGATGGGCGCAATAGCATCGAATGCCGGAACAATGGTCGGCGTTACGGTTATAGTTAAGGTAGTTGTTGTTGCACACTGACCCGCGGCCGGTGTAAATGTGTATGTAGCCGATGTGGTATTGCTGACCGTTGCCGGACTCCAGGTGCCGGTAATATTATTGGCAGATGTGGTTGGTAAAGTTGGTGCGTCTTCGCCGGAGCAGATGGGCGCAATAGCATCGAATGCCGGAACAATGGTCGGCGTTACGGTTATAGTTAAGGTAGTTGTTGTTGCACACTGACCCGCGGCCGGTGTAAATGTATATGTAGCCGATGTGGTATTGCTGACCGTTGCCGGACTCCAGGTGCCGGTAATATTATTGGTAGATGTTGTCGGCAAAGTTGGCGCGGTTGCTCCTGAACAGATGGGAACTATCGCATCAAATGTTGGAGTAATGCTTGGGTTAACGGTTATGTCTAAAGAAGTTGTTGTGGCACACTGACCGGCATCTGGTGTAAATGTATAAGTAGCTGAAGCGGTGTTGTCGATTGTAGCCGGGCTCCACGTACCACTAATATTATTAGTTGATGTGGTTGGAAGCGTTGGTGCCGTTGCTCCCGAACAGATAGCTGCTATAGGATTGAATGTTGGAACGATGTTCGGGTTAACGGTAATGTTTAACGTAGTTGTTGTTGCGCATTGGCCCGGATCTGGTGTAAACGTATAAGTAGCCGAAGTTGTATTATCAACTGTTGCCGGGCTCCAAGTACCGGTGATATTATTGGTTGATGTGGTTGGAAGTATTGGCGCAGTTGCTCCTGAACAGATCGGTGCAATCGGATCAAATGTTGGAACGATGTTCGGGTTAACGGTTACTTCCAAAGTAGTCGTTGTAGCGCATTGTCCTGCATCGGGAGTAAATGTATAAGTAGCCGATGTTGTATTGCTGGCGGTGGCCGGGCTCCATGTACCGGTGATATTATTAGTTGATGTGGTTGGAAGCACCGGCGCAGTTGCTCCTGAACAGATCGGTGCAATCGGATCAAATGTGGGAACAATGTTCGGATTGACGGTTACTTCTAATGTGGTTGTTGTCGCACATTGTCCTGCATCGGGAGTAAACGTATATGTCGTTGTTCCTTCAGTGGCGGTACTAATGGTTGCCGGTGACCATGTACCGGTGATACCATTCAATGATGTTGTTGGTAAAACAGGCGCTGTTGCATTCACGCAGAAATTATTCGCGACATTGAATTGCGGAGTGACCTCTTCAATAACATTAAGTGTTAGTGTTACTACTGAGTCGCAACCATGGACAGTCTGTAATGTAACCGTTCTTGTTCCAGCAGCGGTTAACGTTTGTCCATTCCAGGTATAAGGCAGTTGTTGTTCGCAAATTGTGATGGTCTCGCTGGTGACTGCAGGCGGATACACATAAACAGTGCCTGATTGTATATCTCCTTCGCAACCGTCTGCCGATCGTTCCTGCACCGTGATGAGGAATTGACCGGCGGTATTCCAGGTAATCGTTATTGCATTAGTAGTGGTGGTTTGCGTGACTCCATCTATTTTCCAGGTGTAGGTTGAAGGAACACTTGGATCATTCACAGAATATGTCCTGGTGGTCCCAACACATACATGGTCCGGCATAGCCATTTGGGCCGATGCCTGTGAGACACCGAACAGTAGCAAAGCCAATACAATGATATGTTGTAACCTTTTAAACATTATCGTCAATCATGCGCTTTATAATTGGAGCACTTGCGTTATCTTTTATTTTTTGTTATCAAAACAAAGCGCTACATGCACACTGCTTCGATAAGGAAGCAGGTGTGCATGTTTGCAGCTTTTGTGTGCTTTAATATGGGTTCATTTCTTTTTTGCTTTTCATTTTAATTATGGGTGATTGGTGTTGTTATTGGTGTCGGGTTAAGGGTTACTGTTGTTGTGCAGGTGGAAACATTGCCACATGCATCCGTAACGCTCCATGTTATTGTTGAAACGCCAACATTAAAGGCTCCACTTGCATCTGTGCCGGTACCGCTTCTTGTGGTTGCTCCTGTGACCTCGTAAGCAATAGCTAATTCTCTGCTGCAGTCATGTGTTACAATAAGTGCAGGGATAGTATAATAGTTGGCAGCTACTACGCAGAAGGTTTGTAAAGGAGGACAAGTTAATTGCACTGGCGGTGCTGGAGTCACCGTATAGATGGCATCCACTGTAGCGGTCTGACATTTATCAGTGATTGTCCAGGTGATGGTTACACTACCGCCCGCACACAGGTTGATCGATTGGTTAGTAAAGTCACTTGTTACTTGCGGAGCACAACCACCTGCTGCTGCAATTGCAGTGGTTTGTTGTGTTACCCATGCTGCTATTGCTGCATCCAGGGCTGCCTGGTTGGTATACGTACAGGAGGCAACAGTGGCATCGGTTGGTTCAGTATAGGTCACCGGTGCTGGTGCTGTTACGGTAAATGTTGCTGTTGCCGTTGGCGCCTCGCAAAGATCGGTAGCAGTAAATGTCACCGTGAAGACACCGCCGGTGCAAAGTGTACCGGCACCTGTTGCATTATTGGTAAGAACCGGAGCACAACCACCCGTTACAGAAGCTGTTGCCAGCCATGCCTGGAAGGCAGCATCCAGTTCGGCCTGTGTTGCAAAGTCACAGGTATTAACTGTAGTAGCAACCGGTGTAGTGATCTGTA
>NZ_JARKNA010000043.1 GCF_029360765.1 Terrimonas pollutisoli
ACAATCACAACCCCTTACTCAAAAAACAAATATTCCAGGTTGGTCATTAAAAACGAGGAGCAATCTGAATTAGTTGAGCTTTTTAACCTTGAAATTTAGCTTGGGTGTCCCAGTGACGAAAACAGGACAAGGGAAGGTTTTGTTCTGCTGCACAAACCCGCAATTTTTTTTAAAAAAAATTAAAAGCGGGGTGCTCCTCAATCGGAACGCCCCGCTTTTATTAACCAAATATTTCATTTACAGTATCAATCCGCAGTAGAATAAATTTAAATATATTCATCAGCCAATATCCGTTCAGGAACAGGTTTCAATTTACCCATCCATACTTTTTTGCCCTGCAACCTGCGAACCAGGAACATTATTCCAACAAAGATGAAAAACAGAGGGCCTAAAAATCCAAGCAAGGCAATGAAACGTGTGCCATAAAACCTCTCCATGGGTCTCTTTAGCCTTTCTGCAATCAGGTACATACTCGGAACCATCATCAGGGTAAGGAAGAACGAGAAGATCAATCCAAATATGATCGTCCAGCTTAAAGGACCCCAAAACACTACACTATCACCACCAAAGAAAATATTTGGACTCAAATGCTGAAACATACCGGCAAAGTCAATATTAAAGCCAACGGCAAGGGGTAACAGCCCAAGTATGGTTGCGACCGCTGTCAGCAACACCGGGATGATCCTGATCTTACCTGCCTGTATGGCCGCTTCTCTTGTCCGCATGCCACGGCCACGCAGTTCATCGGTAAACTCGATCAGCAGAATACCATTCTTAATAACAATACCCGCCAAACCTACTACACCCACCAGCACCATGATGGTAGCAATGGTCATACCGGTAACAGCATAGCCAATCAG
The DNA here is from genome assembly GCF_029360765.1 of Terrimonas pollutisoli. Classification (GTDB taxonomy): domain Bacteria; phylum Bacteroidota; class Bacteroidia; order Chitinophagales; family Chitinophagaceae; genus Terrimonas_B; species Terrimonas_B pollutisoli. Next base: position 861 of record NZ_JARKNA010000043.1, read on the forward strand.
GACACCGATCACTGAGAAGAAGATTTCGGTAACGACGATAAAGGGTTTACTCATCGAGTTGAACTGCAATACAAGGATCAAAAAGATCAGCCCCACGGCGATCATGAAAGCTGTTCCCAGGAAGGCATTGGTTTCTGCTTCCTGCTCACTTTGACCGCTTTGACGAATAGTAACATCAGCCGGTATTTTGACCTTACTCTTAAAGTCCTCAATCTTCGCTTTTAACTCTGCATTGATCGGTGCTACCATAGTTGGATCCAGCACATTGCTTTGTAACTGGATAGTACGTTTCACATTTTTTCTTTTTACACCACCGGTGGTGTTGGTATAATCAACACTGGCCACGGCACTGAGCGGCAATGCTTTTACCTGCATGGTGTTCATGTCAAAGAATGTGATCCGCATGTTCATCAGGTCAGTCACATTATTGCGCAATAGTTCTTTATAACGAACCTGGATCTTATACTCATCCTCGCCGTCTTTTATTTTACTCACTTCTCTTCCAAAAATAGCGGCCCTTATCTCCATCCCCAGCTGGCCCGTGTACACACCTTCCATCATGGCTTTCTCCCGATCCACGTTGATTGTGATCTCAGGGTTATTCAAATCAACATCGGGTTGAAGATTTTCGACACCTTCCACCCGGTTTGTGTCCAAATAATTATACAACTGTGTAGCTACTGATGCGATGTTTTCAAAATTATCACCGACTACTTCAATATTTACAGGAGGATCCGTGGGTGGTCCCCCATCTTCCTGCGCTACTTCGATACTGGCACCTGGTATACCTTTCATTGCTTCCCGGATGGAGTCTTTAAATGGCATCGTGCTTTTGCCATGTCTTTTTTCAAACTCAACAAACGATACCTGGATACGACCGAGATTCGACTGCACACTTCGATTATTATCCCTGGGATTATTGGCACTTACCGCCACATTGGAAATAACGCTTTCCACAATGCTGCCTTCAGCACCGGGCTTTTCTTTTTCCAACACTTTCAACACTCTTTTCTCCAGTATTCTTGTGACACTATCCGTATGCTTTACATCCGTACCAACCGGAAGTTTTAGGTATACATATACAAAATTTGGATCACCACTTGGGAAAAAGGTTTGCTTATTTCCCCTTGCCATCAACATGGATAAAGCGACGATGAACACAGCAAACAGGGAGACAAAGGCCCACACCGGACGTTTGCCCTGCAACACCCAGCGCAATAATTTTTCATAACGGTTCATCAGGCCAGGTAATGCTTTTTGCTGAAAGGCGTGAATCCAGTCATTCAACAAATAGGAGTTGAATACCATCAGGATGGCCATCAGCAGCAAAAAGTTCGCAGTGCCATGGAAACCGGGCAAATGCAAAAGAACTCCTGCAATTGAGAAGGTGAGGAACCATTTATTTCTAAAAACCGCCTTCTTCGGCTTTTCATATTCTTTTCCTTCCGGCTGCATAAAGCTTACCGCAAAAACCGGGTTGAAAATAAATGCCACGATCAATGAAGCTGCCAGGGTTAGAATAAGCATTGTTGGCAGGTAGATCATAAATTTCCCGATCAATCCTTTCCAGAATAACAACGGAAAGAATGGCGCCAGCGTAGTAGCTGTACCGGCTAACACCGGAATGAATACTTCACCTGCCGCTTCTTTGGCACTTCGCACTACCGGTACTTTACCATTGTTGTAAATCCGGTGCGTATTTTCAATCACCACGATGGCATCATCCACAATAATACCCAAACCAAACAGCAAGGCAAATAACACAATGAAGTTGAGTGTAACACTGGTACCAATAATTCCGTCGGCGATTGGTAAAAACAGGAAAGCTACAAACACACTTAACGGAACACTTAATGCCACGAAGAAGGCATTGGTAACACCCATAAAGAACATCAGGATGATCAACACCAGGATAAAGCCGATGATAATCGTATTGATCAGTTCATTAAAAGAAGTTTTTGTTTGCTTGCTTTGGTCACCCGTGATCACTACTTTCAAATCCCTGGGCAGGTCTTCTTTTTCCTGCATATCCGCCACTGCTGCTTTAATCTTATCGGCTGCGTTGATCAGGTTTTCCCCCGCTCTTTTTACGATGTTAAGTGTAACCACATTCTTGCCATCCAACCGGGCATAGCTGTCTTTCTCTTTTATCGTGTCCTTTATTTCAGCAAAATCTCTCAGGTACACTGAAGCTCCCTGTGCACTGCTTCTTACCACTATATTTTTCAGGTCTTCAGCACTGTTGAACTGACCCTTTACTTTCAATGTACGCCGCATCGTACCGGTCTCAATCAATCCCCCGGTGATGTCCATATTCTCCCGGGCAATAGCATTTTCAATATCGGTAAAACTGATTCTTGATACAGCCATTTTGCCCGGATCAACATTTACCTGTATCTCCCGTTCCGGTGCACCTACTATTTCAGCTCTTGTTATCTCACTTAATTCTTCAAAACGATCCTGCATTTTATCAGCATACTCTTTCAGTTTGATCCCATCATAGTCTCCACTCACGTTCACAAACATGATCGGTATTTCACTAAAAGCGAACTCCTGCACATCTGGTTCCTGTGTGAGATCAGTTGGCAAGTCAGCTCTTGCTTTATCGATTGCATCTTTTACTTTTTGCTTTGCCAGGTCTGTTTTTACATCCGTATCAAACTCCACCACTATCAAACTATAATCTGCCTGCGAAGTGCTTTGAATTTTATTAACCTTGGCTCCACTAATTCCTTTCAATTCTTTTTCAATAGGCCGTGTAACAAGGTTCTCGATATCTTTTGGAGAATTACCTACATACACCGTTGCGACAGAAATCGTGGGCACAACAATATCCGGGAACTGCTCCTTCGGCATACTGTTGAATTTAATCAGGCCATAAATGGAAATAATAATGGCAATAACATAGATCGCAGTCTTGTTATCAACAGCCCAGCTTGTTGGTCCAAACTGTTTAAACTTTTTTGTAACTCCTTCTACAATTTTCATTTGAAGTATTTTTTTATCGTCAATTGATTTTGGCGCCAGCGACATATCCCTGATCAACTTTCGTTGCGCTCCTTTCGTTGTTCTGTTCGCTAATCGTCAACCCACCCCAGTCGTTTAAAGGATTAAATTCACCCCTCCAAGGAGGGGAAGCCCTCTTAGTGTAGCATTTGCAAATCCAAACTTCATCACTATCACATCAGCCCCAATCTCCTTCTCTTTCCCCTTAGGGAAAGAGCGGTGCCGCATTGCAAATCCAAGCTGTATAACTTCCACTTCATCTTTATTTCTCTAGTCAACATTTTCGAAGTCCCCGATTGTTAGCGGAGTTTTCAAAAAGCGAGGGCTGTGTGTTGGTGGCTTCCCCTATCGGGGGAAGTCGGAAGGGGGCCGCGAGGGCTGTGCTTCAGAAAGCCCCCTTTAGGGGGTTTGGGGGTTTGTTGCTACCACCTGCCCATCATATACTGTCTGATAACCCTCTGTTATAATGATATCTCCACCTGCTAACCCGCTTTTTATTTCCATTAAACCATTATATGCTTCACCCGCTACCACAACCTTCTTTCTTGCCACTATCTTATTACCTGACTTCTCAGCTACATATACATACTTCCCTTTTTCATCTGTTTGCACCACGTTCACCGGTACTGTTACGGCTGCTTTAGCTTCGTAGTCGCGGATCTTCATAGTGGCAAGCTGATTAGGTTTCAGGATGGGGTCAGATGGTAATTTTGCTTCTACCGTAAACGACCGGGTGGTAGGATTAACAGCCGCACCTACCACATTGATTGTTGACTTGTAAGCCGGCTTTCCAGATTCAGGCACCACTACTTCTACCACATCACCCTTCTTGATTCTTGATGCATAATTTTCAGGTACATCCGTTACCATTTTAATACTACTGTTGTTGACGATTTTTATTTGACCAACTCTTGGATCAGCTGCCGTTTGCGGTGAAAAGAACTCACCCACTTTTACATTTATCTCATCTACTATTCCGCTGATCTGTGCGGTAACATTTGTTTGACTCAACTGTTCCTGTGCTGAACGCACCTGCGCCTCAGCTGCTTTCAACTGGCTTTGCAATGCATCTACTTCAGCTTTGGCATTGATCACATTCAACTCGGTGCCGATATTTTGTTTCCACAGATTTTGATAGCGATCATAAATTGTTTGCGCCTGCGATAGCCTTGCCTTCAATACATCTGCCTGCTGCTGAGCGGCCACAACTCCCTGCCGGGCCAATACATCATCCAATTTTAAAAGAGTTTGTCCTTTACTTACCCTGCTACCTGCTTTTACATATACAGCTTTAATAACACCGCCCATTCCCGCTGGTGATACATATGCTACATTGTCCGCATCGATCTTACCCTGTAGTTCGATGAAGTGAGTAAAATCCTGGATCCGTATGGTATCAACAGATACCAGTTTTTGCACCTGTACCGATGATGGATCTGCTTTAGCGAGTTGTTCTTCGACCTGGTGTATCTGCAGGTCCAGCCCGCTTTTTTCTTTTTTTAATTTTTCCAGCTTTGCTTTCAAATCGGCGATTTCGGCCTTTTCATCTTTGGTGCTGCTGCCGCAGGCGGTGAGGAGCAGCATGACCGTAGCGGCCACGGTTATGTTTAATATCTTTTGCATGCTATTTATTTTATAGGTCATTGTTTTGGTTTTTTAAAGTTTACCCGTTGCTTTCAGAAAATCAGTTTTTGCAATGATGGCGTCATACAGGGCGTTGATATAATTTGTTTGTGCTGCTTTCAGATCTGTTTGAGCATTGGTAATTTCAATTTGCGATCCTGTTCCCGCTTCATACTTTTTTTGCGTTTGCTCATACACTCTTTCTGCCAATGCCATATTATCTTTTTGAAAGTCCAGCGTAGAAATAGCCGAACGAAAATTATTTTTTGCACTGGCCACTTCACTGTCAATAGAAAGTTTTAAAGCGTCGATCTGGTTCTCTGTTTTTTGCAATTCAATTTGCGCCTGCTGGATCTTTGACCGGGTAGCAAATCCATTGAAGATCGGGATAGATAAATTCAGACTCACCGATGAGATACTATACCATGGCCCTTTGTTCGTAAAATTGAACTTATCCCGTTGAGCATTTTTTGCATAGTTTCCATTCAGCGACAGAGTTGGTATCTGGCTTAGTTTGTATCTTTTTATATTATACTCATTCAGTTTTTTTCCAAGTTCTGCAAACTGGTATTCTTTCCGGTCTTCGTATTTATACCCACTTACTTCCAGTAAGCCATCCCTGATCTGGTCGTAGCTAAGCGTATCTGTTAAAATCAATTCATCCATAACGGGCATGCCCAGCAATACTTTCAATCCGTAATAGCCATTAGAAACCGTATTCAGCACCTTCACTTTCTCAGATTCCAAATTGGTTAGCTGCACAGTTATTTTATCTATATCTAATTTTTCAGCAAACCCATTCTCATACATGACTTTTGTATTATGCTGCAGTTTTTTTAGACGCTCTATATTAGCATCCAGTAATTCTATCTGGGTTTTACTCACTACCAACTGGTAATACACTTTGTGTATATTGGTTTTTATCATTTCTTCTGTTACCTCCAAATTTTTTCTCTTCCAATCCAGCGTGGTAGAACGGGCCTGTAAACCAACAAACACCTGGCCATCAAAAAGTATCTGGCTCAGGCTGATACCAGCCGTTGCACTATATTTTGTTCCAAACTGTGCTGCAATAAACCCAAAGTCAGACGGCATCTGTATAGGACCATTGTTCCCCTTCACTCCTTCATCTATTAAAACCTGGTAAGTAGCTGGTGAAATAAAATTGGGTATTACCTGTGTAGCTACATTTGGATTGTAGCTTGTATTAACGTTTGCATTGATATGCGGATAGGCATTGGCTGTCACTTCCCTGTTTACCTGCTGTTGAAGCTTTACATCAAGCAAAGCATTCTTTACCTGTACATTATTTTTATTAGCATAATCAACAGCCTGATGCAAGGAAAACTCATATCGTCTTGTCGTTAAGCTGTCGATATTTGCAGGGAACGATGTTTGTGCCATCACAACAGCCGGAAAAAAAGCCATTGCTATCAGCCAAACCGATCGATTACTTTTTGCGCTCTTCATGGTTAAGATTTTTTTGTCGTTGTTGCTGGTATTTCTGAATCAGTTTATGTCCTTTGATAGTGGCCAGACCGTATATAAAATGCTGAATGATTTCTTCGGAAGTTGAAGCGAGCCTGTATTTGCCGGGAGGAAAGACGCTGACATTAAAAGGTATCATCAGCGACTCTAGCCTGAATTTACATATCACATCTTTATTTATTTCAGGGCGATACAATTCCTCATCTACTCCCCATTCCAGGTTTTTACGAATCATTTCCGCCAAAAACTTGTCCTTATACTCCTTAAACCGCTGGTAAGCCCGGTGATGAAATTTTTCCAAATCATATAAAACCATCGGGTTCATATTACTCAACTCGTCGGCGATATGCTCCATTGTCAGGAAAATTTCATGAACGGCATCCTTTGCATTTATACGGCACTTAACACATTCATTTTCTATCTCATTGATATGGCTATGTATTACTGCATCTACCAACTCGTCTTTGTCGGCAAAATATTGGTACAATGTTTTCTTGGACATACCCAGGTGATTGGCTATATCATCCATTGATACCGACCGGATCCCAAACTGCAGGAAGAGTTCCTGCGCCTTTGCCTGTATTCGTTCTTTAGGCTCCATTAACTCAGAATTGAGGACCAAAACTATGGAAACTTTTTTCGTTGCCAAAGTTTCCGATTCGTTTTTTTGCTGCTTATAACAATTATTTCACCTTTCAAACAGGCGTTCGCTTTCATCTGTTTATTTTTTATTGTTTAATTAATTCAAGTTGCTAGTTAATTGGTAAGCTTATTCAGTGTAAAAGCCAGAATAAACATTACCAGTTTGAGCAGGAATCCTTTAAAGGTCACTGCGTGTATTTTTCTAAGGAATAGCGCCTTT
>NZ_JARKNA010000044.1 GCF_029360765.1 Terrimonas pollutisoli
CATTATTGGTCAGAACCGGAGCACAACCACCCGTTACAGAAGCTGTTGCCAGCCATGCCTGGAAGGCAGCATCCAGTTCGGCCTGTGTTGCAAAGTCACAGGTATTAACTGTAGTAGCAACCGGTGTGGTTATCACTACAGGTGCTGGTGCTGTCACCGTGAACGTCCTGGTCAAGGTCGGAGACTGGCAAAGATCTGTCGCTGTCCAGGTCACCGTCACTGAACCACCGGTACACTGAACTGAAGCCGCTCCCGCATCATTGCTCAGCTGTGGATCGCAACCGCCACTTACACTTGAACGACCGGCCCATGCCACTATCGCCGCATTAAGGGCTGCCTGGTCTGCATAATCACAGGCATTCACCGTCGTATCCGCCGGAGCCGTTATCACTACAGGCGTTGGTGCTGTCACCGTGAACGTTGCTTGTGCTGTTACATCCGGCTCGCAAGGACTCGTTGCTGTCCATATCACAGTTGCTGTTCCGCCACATGCTAATGGAGCACCTGTACTATTATTAGTAACATTTAAAGTACATCCGCCGCTGCTTGTTACGCCGGCTAACCAGGTTGCATAGGCTGCATCGATTTGTGCTTGTGTCTGACAGCTGGGTGCTATAAAGTCTGCCGGAGCCGTTAATACCACTGGTGGTGCAGTTATATCAAATGTCTGACTACATGTACTTGTACATCCATTCGCATCTGTAATAGTAACGGTCAGCGTATAACTTCCACAAATGTTGTCTGCGAGCACCGAAACGGTTTGACCATTTGTTGCACCAGAGATAGTTCCATTTCCACTGATTGACCAATTATAAGTGGACATTCCGGGTGGTGCACTATAAGTATTTGTGGAGCCTGGACAAACATCGTCAGGACCCGTAATAGAACATAAAGGCAGCTCATTAACCGTAATAACAATTGAAACAGGATCCCCCGCACAACCATCTGCATTCGTTTCAATTACCGTCATGGTATACACACCAACAGCTGTCCAGGTAACTGTAATTAAATTGGGCCACGTTGGATTGGGAGTCAGCGTAAAACCCGTATTGGGAGTGATGCTCCATGCATAAGTGGACCCCACATTATAGGGCACACCATACTCTTTCGTTGTATTAACACATACCGAATGATCACCAGGAATAGGCGGAGGTGCTTGTGCCATCGCATTGGTGGCGCATACTGTAAGCAACAGCATAAGCCCCCATTTTATAAGCAGTTTAGCTGGTTTCATGTTCGGTAGTTTTTTGTTATCAGTTAGTTTGGGTGGAGTGGTGGTTTCTGCATGCATCTTGTTCGATACAAGCTTATCCGGCTCATGAAAAAATACACCGGACAAGAAATCTCTTATTCGCTTAAATGAGAGTACCAGCAACCGGAGCCATTGCAATAGGCTCAACCAAAAATGCCCGGCTTGTTTACCGGTATTTTTGGTTTTGTATTGGTTGCTGAATTTTTTCATGATCTCTTTTATATAATTAGTTGTGGGTGATTATTGGTGTTGGTTTTGGACTAATAGTTACCGTTGTTGTACAGGTAGAGACATTACCGCAATCATCGGTTACTGTCCATGTTATTGTTGAAACCCCGACATTAAATTCTCCACTTGCATCAGTTCCTGTACCGCTTCTTTCAGTGGCTCCTGTGATGTCGTAACTAATGGTTAAAGCTGCGCTGCAGTTGTCAGATGCAGTTAGTGGCGGGATCGTATAGTTATTGGGATTGATTACACAGAAAGCCTGTGCTGGTGCGCAGGTGATCACTGGTGGTATGTTATCCAGCACATTAATGGTTTGTGAAACCGATGTTGTGTTATTGCAGTCATCGGTGAATGTCCATGTTCTTGTAATAGTATAACCGCAACCATTAGCAACCTGTACGTCCACTCCGGTCGAAGTGATGTTACCACTGCAATTATCGGTTGCGGTTAATATACCGGGCGCCGGTACATCAGCGAGACACTGGAAGCTCTGTGTTGCAGGAGCTGCCGGTGCCACAGGTGCTGTATTATCGAGCACATTAATGGTTTGTGAAACCGAAGATGTGTTGCCGCAGGCATCGGTGAATGTCCATGTTCTTGTAATGGTATAACCGCAACCGTTAACTACCTGTACATCCACACCGGTAACGGTAATGTTACCACTGCAATTATCGGTTGCTATCAGGGTACCAGGAGCCGGTACCTCAGTCAAACACTGGAAGCTCTGAGCTGCCGGAGCTGCCGGTGCAACAGGTGCTGTATTATCGAGAACATTGATGGTTTGTGAGACCGACGTTGTGTTGCCGCAAGCATCGGTGAAAGTCCATGTTCTTGTAATCGTATATCCGCAACCGTTAGCAACTTGTACGTCCACTCCGGTGGCGGTAATGTTACCACTGCAATTATCGGTTGCGGTTAATATACCGGGCGCCGGTACATCAGCGAGACACTGGAAGCTCTGTGTTGCTGGAGCAGCCGGTGCAATAGGCGCTATATTGTCGAGAACATTGATGGTTTGAGAAACGGATGTTGTGTTGTTGCAGAAGTCGGTGAACGTCCATGTTCTTGTAATTGTATAACCGCAACCGTTAGCCACCTGCACATCCACGCCGGTAACGGTAATGTTACCACGGCAATCATCGGTTGCTGTTAATGTACCAGGAGCCGGCACTTCAGTAAGACACTGGAAGCTCTGCGTTGCAGGAGCTGCCGGTGCAACCGGTGGCGTATTATCAACAACATTAACGATAAGTGTACATGGGGCACTTGAACATCCATTCAATGTAGTTACAAGGGTTAGGGTATAAGTGCCACAAGTATTATTTGCAATTACCGTAACTGTCTGGCCCGTCGCAGAACCAGAAATAGTTCCGCCGCCGCTTATTGTCCAATTATATGTATAACCGGCAATGGCAGGTCCGCTATAAGTATTCGAAGAACCGGGACAAACAGAAGTAGGTCCGGTAATATCGCAAGTAGGTAATGGCTTTACTTCAACTTCTTCACAAACAGGTTCACTTGCACACCCGGCTCCCGTTGTAGCCACAACACAATATTGATGAATGCCAACCGGGGGCGTTACAACAACTGTCTGGGTATTCCCCGCAGCCGGACTCATATAATCAAGCGGCGACCATTGATAAGTTACAGGCTCAAAGGTTCCCTGCAATCCAACATTATCTATGGCCCATATACTTCCCGCTGTTCCAAAATAATTAAACCGAACCCTGACATCAGGCTGGCCAATATAGGCAGCCAGGTTATAATTGCGTTGAACAAATCCGTCATCTCCGTTTCCAACTTTGGCAGGCCCGGTAAATGTTTCGAGTGTTGTATAGGTGTTTCCTCCATCAATTGAGATTTCAACTTTACCAATTGTCCCGGCATTAAAATCAAGAGCCGTCATGTATCCAAAAACCGGATTAATAACCCCTACCAAACTAAATGGAGGGGTAATCAATGCGGCTGTCTGATCGGGTTCGTCAGTAGTGCCGGCAACAATCATGAATTTCGTGTTCGACGGAGGGGCGTTCGAATTATAGATTTTACCACTTCTTATTTTACCATCACCGGTTTCGCCCCAATCCGTGTCTTCATCTTCATTGTTATTATTGGCATCATTACCACTCCAGCCGGCTGGATTTGCATTTCCAAAATCTTCCAGTGGAAAAGGAGGTGCACCATAGCCACTTGCGGTTAGTGTCGCAGATTCGCCCAAACAAATGACAGGTGGATTAACGGTTACAATGGGAGTGAATGGCTCATTCACGGGCACAATACCGATATCTGAATACCCATCACAACCATTATTCAAAGTGAGTAAAACCCGGTAAATAGTTGTTTGCGTAAGGTTGGAATATGCCTGTGTAGTTGAAGTATTATTAATGTTTGTCCAGGTAGCTCCGCCGTCAACTGATGACTCCCAGCGAACAATGGTGGCGGGGCTATAATTGGATAATTCAATTGTCCCACCATTATTACCAGAACAAACAGGCGGACTTGAAGTAATGTCGCCATCAGGCGTGGGAGTAATGTTGACAGTGACAGTCGCAGAGCTTGTACAACCATTGGCACCAGTACCTGTGACGGTATAAGTTGTAGTTGTTTCAGGAGTAGCTATAACCGTGGATCCTGTAGTAATAGATAATCCTTCGTCCGGACCCCATGTATATGTATTGGCGCCGCTTGCAGTTAATGTTACACTGCCTCCATTGCAAAAGGCTGCAGGCGCAGCGGGTGTAACTGTTATTACTGGTGATGGATTTACAGTAACTGTTGTAGCTGCTGAGGTTTGAGAACAGCTATTGACATTAGTTACAGTTACCGTATAATTTCCACTTGCTGTTGCAGAATAAGTTTGATTTGTCGCTCCGGCGATCGGTGTGCCATTTAAATTCCACTGGTTGCCGGTAGCCGAAGAAGAAGTAAGAGTTACACTTCCACCCTGGCAAAAAGTTGTTGGACCTCCTGCAGAGATAGTTGGAATGGCTGGTAAAGCATTTACAGTTACCGTTACACAATTACTTGTTGCTGTACACGGAACACTGTTAAGTGTTGAGGTTGCAATGCGGCGATAATATGTTGTTGCAGCAAGTCCTGTGGGTGGATCATAAGTGACACTGGTAGCACCGCTGATATTAGTGAAAGTGCCGGCACAACCACCAGTACCACTTTGCCATTGATAAGTAATAGTGCCGGAGCCACTTGCATCTGCACTGGTGAAAGCATCAGGATTACCACCACTGCAGATTGTTTGATCTGTTGATATACTTCCTGCTGTTACAGTATTTATTGTTACCGTTACGCAATTACTTGTTACGATACAGGGAACACCGTTAAGCGTGAAAGTTGCAATACGACGATAATAAGTTGTTACAGCAAGTCCTGCAGGTGGATCATAAGTGGCAGCAGTAGCTCCGCTGATATCATTGAAACCGGTAGTACAATCTGTGGTACTGCTTTGCCATTGATAAGCAAGCGTACCTGAGCCGGTAGCAGCAACACTGGTAAACGCAGCAGGATTACCAGCACTGCAAATGGTTTGATTGTTATTTATACTTCCCGGTGTTGTATTATTTACCGTTACGGTTAAACAATTGCTCGTTGCAGTACAGGGAACACCGTTGAGTGTCGAGGTAGCGATACGACGATAGTAAGTTGTTACAGCAAGTACCGGTGGATCATAAGTAGCACTGGTAGCGCCACTGATGTTAGTAAAAGTGCCGGCACAACCACCCGTACCACTTTGCCATTGATAAGTAATGGTGCCGCCACCCGTTGCATCTACGCTTGTAAAAGCATCAGCGTCACCGCCACCGCAAATGGTTTGTGTTCCGGTGATACTTCCCGCTGTTACAGTGTTTACCGTTACCGTTACACAATTGCTTGTTGCAGTACAGGGAACACCGCTGAGTGTGAAAGTGGCGACACGGCGATAATAAGTTGTTACAGCAAGTCCTGTGGGTGGATCATAAGTGGCCGTAGTAGCTCCGCTGATATTACTGAAACCTGTAGTACAATCTGTGGTGCTGCTTTGCCATTGATAAGCAAGCGTACCTGAACCGGTAGCAGCGACACTGGTAAATGCAGCCGGGTTACCACCACTGCAGATTGTTTGATCTGTTGAGATAGTTCCGGCGGTTACTGTATTTACCGTTACGGTTAAACAATTGCTTGTTGCGGTACAGGGAACACCGTTGAGTGTTGAGGTAGCGATACGGCGATAATAGGTTGTCACAGCAAGCCCGGAGGGAATATCATATGTCGCACTGGTTGCTCCGGCGATATCAGTAAAGACGCCGGCACAACCGGCAGTACCACTTTGCCATTGATAAGTAATAGTGCCCGGGCCGGTAGCTGCAACACTGGTAAATGCAGCAGGGTCACCAGCACTGCAGATCGGTTGGTTTCCGGTAATACTTCCCGATGTTACAGTATTCACTGTTACGGTTACACAATTACTTGTTGCTGTACACGGAACACCATTAAGTGTTGAAGTTGCAATGCGGCGATAATATGTTGTTGCAGCAAGTCCTGTGGGTGGATCATAAGTGGCACTGGTAGCACCGCTGATATTAGTGAAAGTGCCGGCACAACCACCAGTACCACTTTGCCATTGATAAGTAATAGTGCCGGAGCCACTTGCATCTGCACTGGTGAAAGCATCAGGATTACCACCACTGCAGATTGTTTGATCTGTTGATATACTTCCTGCTGTTACAGTATTTATTGTTACCGTTACGCAATTACTTGTTACGATACAGGGAACACCGTTAAGTGTGAAAGTTGCAATACGACGATAATAAGTTGTTACAGCAAGTCCTGCAGGTGGATCATAAGTGGCAGCAGTAGCTCCGCTGATATCATTGAAACCGGTAGTACAATCTGTGGTACTGCTTTGCCATTGATAAGCAAGCGTACCTGAGCCGGTAGCAGCAACACTGGTAAACGCAGCAGGATTACCAGCACTGCAAATGGTTTGATTGTTATTTATACTTCCCGGTGTTGTATTATTTACCGTTACGGTTAAACAATTGCTCGTTGCAGTACAGGGAACACCGTTGAGTGTCGAGGTAGCGATACGACGATAGTAAGTTGTTACAGCAAGTACCGGTGGATCATAAGTAGCACTGGTAGCGCCACTGATGTTAGTAAAAGTGCCGGCACAACCACCCGTACCACTTTGCCATTGATAAGTAATGGTGCCGCCACCCGTTGCATCTACGCTTGTAAAAGCATCAGCGTCACCGCCACCGCAAATGGTTTGTGTTCCGGTGATACTTCCCGCTGTTACAGTGTTTACCGTTACCGTTACACAATTGCTTGTTGCAGTACAGGGAACACCGCTGAGTGTGAAAGTGGCGACACGGCGATAATAAGTTGTTACAGCAAGTCCTGTGGGTGGATCATAAGTGGCCGTAGTAGCTCCGCTGATATTACTGAAACCTGTAGTACAATCTGTGGTGCTGCTTTGCCATTGATAAGCAAGCGTACCTGAACCGGTAGCAGCGACACTGGTAAATGCAGCCGGGTTACCACCACTGCAGATTGTTTGATCTGTTGAGATAGTTCCGGCGGTTACTGTATTTACCGTCACCGTACTTGCGGCTGATGTTGCGGAGCAGCCATTGCCATCGGTCACTGTTACCGAATACGAACCAGAGGCATTGACTATAATAGATTGAGTTGTTGCTCCATTACTCCATAGCCATGATGAACCGGCAGAAGCAGTTAATGTTACTGAACCGCCTGCACAAAATGTTGTTGGGCCACCAGCTGTGATGGTTGCTGCTGGTAAAGGATTTACGGTTACCGCAAAAGCAGCCGATGTAAATGAACAAGTATTACTGTTGGTTACGGTGACGGTATAGTTACCTGCAGCAGTTGCAGTATAGGTTGCACTGGTAGCTCCGCTAATGGGAGTGCCATTAAGATTCCATTGATAAGATGATATTGATCCGCTGCCTGCTGTTGCATTAGAGGAAAGAACAGTGCTGGCACCTGCGCAAATGGCTGCAGTGCCGGTGATATTTGCTGTGGGCAATGCATTTACGGTTACCGCAAAAGCAGCCGATGTAAATGAACAAGTATTACTGTTGGTTACGGTGACGGTATAGTTACCTGCAGCAGTTGCAGTATAGGTTGCACTGGTAGCTC
>NZ_JARKNA010000045.1 GCF_029360765.1 Terrimonas pollutisoli
GATCCAATATCTCTGACCGCCTGCGGAACTGACGACGTTTAACTGCTGATAAAACTTCCATCGCTTTTTGCCACTAAATTAAATCGCTGAAAAAAACAGGAAAAGATGTACTTCGCCGGAGGCTTACGTTTGGCCAAATAACTAAAAGTGGAAAAACTACGCCTATTAATATAATTGTCCCCCAGTTAAACTATACTTTGTTTTCAGGGAATTCCTTAGAAATACAGGTGGGTACCAAATTCTCGTTTTCAAATTTTAATGACAGTGTAATTGTAAGTTCATTAGTTAATGGAAATTGGTCAAATAACCAGGCACTTACCGGTACTTCTCAATTGAAGGAATCTATAATTGCAGGCTTTGTTGAAGCCAATTACAAGATTAAGGATAGAATAAAGCTCAGAGCAGGAATTAGATATGAATGGACGGATTTTTACCTTACTATGAACGAGCCCTCTCAGGATATTTATCGAAAGTACGGTAACCTTTTCCCTACCTTTTCTCTATCCTATAGGGCAAATTCTGTTAATTCCATGTCTGTTTTTTATAGTAAGCGGATTAACAGGCCAACCTTTAATGATATCGCTCCTTTTGTTTTATTTATAGACCCGTATACTTTTTTTTCCGGCAATTCTGCCATACAACCTTCTTATACTAATACAATTGGAGCAGATTTTAATCTTCGTAATTTTCTCTTTTCTTTAAGCTATAGTTATGAAGCAAATAGTCTGGCAAAATTTCAAATAAGCGTTGACCCGACAACCAATTTAGAAACTGTAAAACCAGTAAATCTATATTACACCAAGTCTTTTTCTACAGGATTAACCATGCCGATACCTATCACGTCCTGGTGGAATTTTCAATCCAGCATAAATGGACTTTGGCAGAAAATTAAAACAGGAAGTTTTCACAATAACACGACTTTGAATTTATCAAGCCTGCAAATGACAGGATCCCAATCCTTCAAATTACCCAAGAATTATTTAGTTGAGGTTTCAGGTTTCTACAATACAAAAATGTTTGCCGGAACCTCTCTTATTCAACCATATGGAGGATTAAACCTGGGAATACAAAAAAAATGGAATCAAGGATCCACACTTCGCTTGAATCTAAATGATGTCTTTAATTCAATAAAGTCCACCGCTTTTGTACAAATGCTAGGTTACGATATTAGAAACGGCTATGATTTCAGCCAAAGAACTTTGAAAATCTCCTATACTTATATGTTTGGGATTAAAGTCGCAAGTCATAGGAATAAAGCAGGGCTGAATGCAGAGGAGGATAGAAAACGAGTTGAATAATTATAAAAAAAATGAAGCATGCCAACATATCACAATTGTTACGTAAATATTGATGAAACAGACATTCAATATTTAAAGACCGCTATTCAAAAACAAAGCATATCTGGGAAGGGGCCATATGTAGAAGAGTTTGAAAAAGCATTATGCAGTTATTTTGATTCGCCTTATGCTCTTTGTTGCAGTAATGGTACTGCAGGGATTCATATGGTCTTGCTTTTGGAAAACATTCAAGCAGGTGATGAGGTAATGTTGCCCCCTACAGCACCTGTAATGTGCGTATTGCCAATCATAGCGGTTGGTGCAAAGCCTGTCTTTGTTGATACGCAGTCGACTAACTTTAACATAAGCATTGAAGATTTAAAACAAAAGCTCTCTGCCAAGACAAAACTATTTATAAATGTACCCATGTGGGGCTACGCCAATAATATTGATGAGGTGGTAAGCGTGTGCCACCAATCAAATGTCAAAGTTTTAGAGGATAATTCACATTGTCATGGCACTATATTGAACGATAAATATCTCGGCACATTTGGGGACTATTCTGTATTTAGTACTCACGAACGAAAATTGATCACAACCGGCGAAGGTGCCTTTCTACTTATCAAAAATAAGAATGACTACGAATGTTTATGTGAGTTAAGGTCTTTTGGAGAAGTGAGTAAATCTGACCCGACTTTCCAGAATATTAAAGGAAATTATGGGCATTTTTTTGGATTAAATTTCAAATTAAGTTCCATCAATGCTGCCCTGGGAATACCCCAACTATCCAAATTGGCTGCAAAGATTAAGGCACGAAGACAAAATGGACAATATATAGCGGAGAAAATTGCAGTGAATGATACAATAAATGAGTTATCCACTTATGGAAACAGTATTAGCAATTATTACTCAATTGTTTTCATTACAACTCCTGACCTTAAAAGCCGCATTGAAAAAAAATTATTGAAAAATAATATTTTATCTGACCCATTAAGATATAAATACCAGCCTTTGTACCAAATGCCTTTGTTTCAAAAATATGAAACACATTGCCCCAATGCAGAGATTTTGATGCAAAGTGTATTTACACTACCGGTTCATGAAGGAATAGAAATGTCTGATCTAAACCACTTTTCTGAAATCATAGGGGAGATGCAATATGTATAAACAGTTTACTACAAGCGTCATTGTATTTAAAGAAATAAAAGCATTTACCGATGTTTTGCTTATTCATCATAAAAAATTTGACCGGTGGATGATTCCGGGCGGGCATATAGAACCTATAGAGAATCCAAACGAAGGGGCTATAAGGGAGGTAATCGAAGAGACTGGAATAAAAATTCATCTAATATCTTTCATTCATCAGCCAATGCTGGTTGAAGATGGTGAATGGCTATTCCCTCCTGAGTATATGTATCAGCAAAGAATTCCCGCCTCTCCAAAAGAAGGGTTTCATTTTCATATTGACCTGACTTATATAGGTGTGGCTGATAACTATGACTTATCCCTAAACTCTAAGGAAACGTACGGAGTAATGTGGACCTCCATTTCAAAGATTAAGGACCTCCATTTATTTGATGCCACCCGGACAACGATAATGGATGCCTATAATAAATTAGTCAGCAATCTAAATTGTTCATTATGTGATAAAAAAAAACAAGAGAGTGTAGATAAAACTTATTAATGAGTTATTCTACTTAAAATATTTTCAGAATATTCACTGAGCATAAATAGAATTTGCTCTTGGATTCAATAACGTTGGGGCATATTGATACAGTCGTTAAATGCGCTATCAAATATTAGATGATATGCGGAATAGCATCTGGTCTATCTGATGATCCAATTAAAAATCATGCAAAGAGATAAGTTTTGAGAAAAGAGAAGTGCTTTTAATAAAATGCCGTCTTTAAGAGACACTATGGCTTTTCAGACTTCTTCCGGAAATGATTTTTATTCTGGCTTGCCATTGGAATAAAGTTACCAATTACATAGAACCATTAACCACTAAACCTATTCATTATGAAAATGTATGACCTCAAGGTTGGCATTGTTGGACTGGGTGAACAAACAACGGATAATCTTTTGCCCAGTTTAATTTTGAATCATTATGCTTCCGTCTCAGCCATTTGTGATATTGATGAACGAAAGCTAAATTCAATAGGAGAAAAAACAGGGATTAAAAATCGCTATACCTGTTATAAGCAAATGATACAAGAAGCGAAACCCGACGTGGTTGTAGTTTCATCATTTCCTGAAGTTCATTTTGAAGTAGCTAAATATTGTATTTTGCACGGGATACATATTTTTGTTGAAAAACCACCGGTAAGCAACACGGAGCAGTTAAACGAATTAATAGGTCTGTCCCAATTCACTTCTATAAAGACTGGAGTTGGAATGAACTTTAGTTATACTGATTCACATAAAACACTTAAGGAAATTATCTCTGATATTGAGTTTGGCAAAATATCTTTTATATCAGTAGAACATGTTAGTAGTAAGCCAGTGACTCCGCTTTGGCATCTGGACACAACCATAGACTCATTCTTGTTAGCACAACTAATACATCCATTGGATTATATTCTGTCTGTTGGTGGAAGTTATCACTCCATCAATGTCCATTGTTCCAGGCTTCACTCGCCTTTTTTTATTCAAATTATGATTGAGTTTGACAATGGCATCATTGGGTGTTTAAAAAGTGGTTCTTTTTATCCAAGGTTTAAACATGAAGTGGAAATCATCAGTACTACCGGAAATACTGTAAAGGCGAACGACCTCGCTTCTATTGAAATCACCAAAATAGATATACCCACTCCCTTTAATGTCCGGTCAAAAAACTGCACTACCCTTTATACTCAAAGCCCCTTAAAATCTGGCTATTCTAAAGCAGGATACATAATAGAGTTCAACTCATATTTTGAACATATTCTTTTCAATACAGACTACAAACATTCCTTCAGCAAAATGCACCATGTTTATGTGGCTTTAGATCAGATAAGATATGCCATTCATAATAAAAATAAAGATCGTCACTTAAGGCATGACGTTTCAATTAGTAAGGCAATGTAAGATGCTACCCTAAAAAAATATAATAAATTATGAGGAAAACTATTCAATCTACGGACAACAAAAATGATCTGAATTTTCTCGGGAGTTATGAAAACTATTTAAAAAATTATTTTGGGGTTAAATACTGCCTGGCCGTTTCTTCTGGAACAGCTTCTTTAATAGTAGCTCTAAAAGCTCTTGATGCCGGAAGCAAGGATGAAATTATTGCTCCGCCCACAGCTCCTTTATGTACTGCCTATCCAGTACTTTCGACCGGTGCAACACTGCGTTTCTGTGATATTAGACCATATAATTTAGGTCTTGATTTAATTATGCTATCGTCATTGATTAATAAACGAACTAAAGCTATCATAGAAGTACCTATGTGGGGTTATCCAACACCAGTGGACGAATTAAAAGATTTTGCCAGAAAAAAAAATATCCCTCTGATTTTTGACCTGGCCCATTGTGTAGGTACTGAGTTTAATAATAAACCCCTATCAGATTATTGTGATATAGCTTGTTTTAGCACTCAAAAGAATAAGATATTTTCTACTGGAGAAGGAGGTTTTCTGCTTACCGCTAACGAAGAATACTATCAAAAAGCCCTGTTGTATAGCCGGATGGGGGAATTAAACGGAATAAACTTTGGCCTAAATTATAAACTTAGCAACCTGCAGGCTAAGGCAGGAATTGAAGAGTTAAAAATTCTGGATGAAAACCTTGAGCGAAGAAAACGCAACAGCCGTTTTATAGTGGACGCTATCACTCATGACAATATCAAAGAAGTGAATTATCCTTCTTTGGATAAACCAAGCTATCAAAGATTGGTGTTACATACAAAAGACGGAAACAAAAATTTGGCTGCCTATATGGTATCAAAAGGAATCCCTTCAGATATAGAAAAATATAATATCAAACCTTTATACGAATACCCAATTCTAAACAACTTGAAAACCCATTGCCCTAATGCTGAAGAACTATTATCTATAATGACTACACTTTCTGTGCATATTGACTATACAGAAAAGGATTTAAATCACATAATTGAGACAATCAACAACTTTCCAAATTAAAGTTTAATCATTCTACAATGGGTAAAATTGCAATAGTAATAGCATCGGCTGACGGCATCATGTCATTGCAAACAGGAGTTGGTATTGTTGTCAATTTCTCTTTTGAAGCTTTTCCAGAAATATATCAAAGTTTGCTTTTGCCTGAAACACATTTATACGCCTTATGTCCGCTGGTAAATACGGAGAGTAGTGATTTTTCCAAAGCAGCTTTTGATACAGTTAATTTCCAATGTCAAAAACACAATGGAAAGCTGATTCCTCTTGTAAACATCAGTTCTGGAAATAGTTTAAATGAAATATGGAAGGGAACAGGGGACTTTTCTCCAGCCGAGGTATGGGATAGTTGTTGTTTGGAATTATATAAAGAAGTCACCAGGTTAAGCCACGATTATGAACGAATTGTTTTGATACTTCACGATACACTCTTCATTAAATCAACAAAATATATTGAAGAGTCCCATATTGAAATATGCTGGATTCCCCATAGCTTAGGAACACTTTTTCAAGCCCCAAACCAAAATGAAAGGATCAGCTTTGAAAAAGAAAATATTAATCATCTTTTATTAAAGGGGCACAAGATTGGATATATAAGCGCTTTTACTAAGGATCATTTATTCAAGTACTATGGGGTCAAAAACCGGGACATGGTATCCTTTTATTCTGGTATTTACTTTAACTCAAAAAAATACACAGAGTCCCGATTACTGGAAGAATTCTTGAGATCGCATGGCATACCGAAGGAAAAAAAAATCCTTTTTACATGGGGGCGCTGTTCAGATCAAAAAGGAATTGACATAATAATCAATGCCTATGCTTCTCTGATAAAAGCAAACACTTCTTTAAGTGAAAACTACCACCTGCTTTTGTTATGCCCTACAGAAACAAGTTATAAGGAATACCTGGAAAAAACTCTGGGATTATTGGACAGGTTGCCTGCCGTATCTTATACTTTTATCCAAACCTTCCAGGCTCAGATACAGTATGAAATACTTTCCTATGATAAAACCCGAATTATTCTTTTATGTTCGAGATATGAAAGCTTTGGCCTTACATCCATTGAAGCAGCCTACTTTGCTAATAATTTATCAACAATAATTTATTCACCACTTCCGACATTTAAAGAAGTGTTACAAAATAATCCCAATGCCATTGAGTTGGAACTTCTTTCCCCAGAATGTTTACAACAAACCATTATTAAAGAAATAAATAAAACGAATCATCATAAGCCATCACTAGTTCAAAGAGAAAGAATGCATAGGCAGTTTTCATTTGTCGATAATTATAGAAATGGGTTAACACAACTGTTTTTTAGCAACCAAATTACCAAAACCCATAACTAAATATGCTGGAAAATATAAAAGCTGTATCAATTGACTTGGATGGAACCTTATTGAAGTCAGATGGAACAGTTGGCCAAGAGACAGTTGATTGCCTGAAAGAATGTAAAAGAAGAGGCCTCACCCTGTAGATTCCTGAGCATGTTGACCCTCCATTCCTGTTTATGTTGACCCACTGTTCCTGCATGTTGACCCACGCTGGGGGAAAAGAGGTTTTGCGTTTTTATGCAGGTGATATTCTTGCATGTTGAC
>NZ_JARKNA010000046.1 GCF_029360765.1 Terrimonas pollutisoli
TTTAACATCCGCATCAACCACGTCTTCCACACACCAATCCCCATAATTACAAGCAACGCCTACCAGCAGGTTCCGTACAACTAAGAGTTCATCGTTGGCCCTTCAGGCCCGACGAACTCTTAGTTGTAAGCGGCTGTATTATTTCCAGTAGCCCATTAAGTATTTTTGAATTTGTTTCTTGTCAGCTAAGTCAAATAATTCTAAGCTGTTCCAGTCAATGAGAATAAGTTCGCATTCTTCTCCCAAAGCGTACAAGGCTGCTTGGATTAGGTCAAACTGTGGTGATGAAACAATAAGTCCTATGTGCATCCAAATGTTTTTTACAAATTCTCCTTCTGTGTCAAAAAAGATTGTGAAGTTTGAAAAGCCAAATGCTTTTGTCGCTCCGCTTTCACAATCCAGGATTTCACTTTTGTCATACCGTATATGTCTTGCTTTTTGAAATTGGAAGTCCGTTAATGTCTTTTCAAGATAGTCAACTCTTATTTCTTTTGAAACAGTTTTAAATGGCATCGAACCCCTTTCAAATGTCGCACTAAAGCCATAATCAGTTCTTGATTTTGTTGCTAACTCGTCAATTTGTCCAGCCTGCTTTTGAATGAATGCTTTGTTTTCAAATGGTACAATTTCAATTTGGCAATAACCGTCCTCCCAAAATGCTGGAACATATTCGTTGGGGTCAAACTTTATTGACTTGGTTTTGTCAGGTTTGAGAAACTTCAGAAATGAAAACAGTCCCATTGATGCGTTTTGAGGTGAGTGCTGTCCATAAATATAGCCGCTTACGTTCAGGCATTTGTGCTGTTGGGGGCTTCATCTATTCGTCGCCCCAGCTGACGCAAAACCTCGCTGTTGGCTGTAGTTATAATTTTGTCGCATAGAAAGTCTTTTTGAAATTCTCCAGATACTTTCCTTTGTCAAGGTCCCCGCTAACAAAAATAATTGCAGTATTGTCTTTCATAATAACTGCATCAAAAACTAAGTTTTTATAGTCCGTGCCTTTTTCGGTTTCTGTGAAGGAAAGGATAAAAGCTTTATAACCATTTATCGTTGTGTCTTTTTTTACAATATCAGTAAGAGTATAGCCATTTTGTTTGGACATTGTAACAAGATTTTCAATTTCTCCAATAGCAGCTTTCATTGTCGTATTTGGTAAGATAGAAAATGAGAATGCAGATGGATTAATTGTGTTTAAGTCAGATTTACCGTTTGGTGTGTAAACAAATGTTCCTTGGAAATTTGCTGCATAATGAAATCCACTAATGGTTGTGTCAATTTTTAAATCTTCAAATTTTATTTGTCCAAAAGAAAAATGAGATACAAAAAAAGTCAGCAAGAGGATAGTCAATTTAATTTTCATTTTGCCATTATTTTTTGAGCGAAGGGTCTGTCAAATAATTACAGCCAACGGCTCCGAATTAGCGATGTGGCGGCCTTCCTTGATTCATCAGCCGGACGTTAGGTGGTTAAAGATATATAGCTGAATTTAAATTCCAAAGCTCATCTGTGATTCGAAAAGTTGGAACTGCATCTCATTCGTGTTAATGTCGATTAGGATTTATTCGACCATATTGCAATGTTAGCCGACGTCTTTACCGGGAGAGGTCTGACCCATTCGCCAAAATAAGATCAAAAGGTGCATGTAGCAGGCCATTCACTTCCGGCAAGTCTTTGACTATTTCAGGAATTTCATCAAGAAACTGCAACAAACAAACATGCTTGTGGCCAATACTCACCTTTTGAGTAGGCGCCCAGCCGTTAATTATTGAAAACGGAATATGTACAGACGTATGAGTAAAATTGTCTGACCCGTGCCAAAAGAAAGTGTCGAAGTTCATTGGCAAACTAAACTCAACAGGAGAATAGGTTGCATATAGGAAAACTTCATTAGTCTTCGTTTTCCAATCCAAGAACGGACCGACAAGAGGTTCGTCGAGTTGGTCCCTCATAACACGCAGAACTTGATTTTTGAGTAGGTCGAGCGTCTTGTCCGACAAAAAAGATGTGAATCGGAAATGAGAAATATTATCTAAAGTGACTTTGCTATTAGGCATCTTGCAATAAATGGCTGCTTACAGTTGTATTCCCGCTAAAATACGCCTCTCCAACTACCAAACAATTTTTTCAACTTATTCTTTCTCAAGCTATATAGAAAAAATACGCAACTCCGCCAATAGCGTAAATTAAACGCTACTATCTGATTGATTAAGGAAGTGATAAAAAGCTGCAGTGCCGGACATTAGTGAAAGACGCCACATTGTATCCTCCCCCCGTTCAACTATCTTTGCGCTTTCCAAAAAGCAGGAACAGCCTGCCTCACATTAATATTATATCAACTTGCGATTCACCGATTTTAATTTTCATCCGAACCTCATGGAAGGTATTGAGGCTTCTAATTATGAAAAAGCCACCCCGGTACAACAACAGGTTATTCCAGCCATACTAGCCGGTAAAGATATCATTGCTTCTGCCCAGACGGGCACAGGTAAAACAGCCGCTTTTTTATTGCCCGTTATTCATAAGCTATTGAGCAATCATGTGGATGGACAGGTGGGTGCATTGGTCATCGTACCTACCCGTGAACTGGCAATCCAGATCTCCCAGCATTTGGAAGGCCTTTCTTATTTCACACATCTAAGCTCTATTGCTGTGTACGGGGGTAATGATGCACAGAATTTTGTGGCTGAAAAAAAAGCCTTACAATCAGGCGCCGATATTATTGTTTGTACACCCGGCCGCATGATTGCACACCTGAATATGGGTTATGTGTCCATGAAGGGCCTGCAATTTTTGGTGCTGGATGAAGCGGACCGCATGCTGGATATGGGTTTTCAGGATGAGTTGACCCGCATTATTAAAGCATTACCGGTAAAGCGTCAGACATTGTTGTTTTCAGCCACTATGCCGCCAAAGATCAGGCAGCTTGCCAGGAATATTTTACATGAACCTGCCGAGATTAATATTGCTATTTCCAAGCCACCAGAAAAAATTGTTCAAAAAGCTTTCGTCGTACATGAAGAGCAGAAACTTTCATTGGTAAAACATTTACTAAAGAGTACACCGTATAAAAGTGCATTGATCTTTTGCAGCCGTAAGCAAAATGTAAAACAATTAGCCCGGACGTTAAAACAGGCGGGGTTTTCGATTGAAGAAATGCACAGCGATTTAGAGCAGTCGCAACGGGAAAGTGTAATAGGCGGTTTTACAAGCGGCCGGATACCGGTAATGGTAGCTACTGATATTTTAAGCCGCGGTATTGACATCGATACTATCGACCTGGTGATAAACTATGATGTGCCGCATGATGGCGAAGATTATGTACACCGCATTGGACGTACGGCAAGAGCGGAAGCGGATGGAATGGCTTTTACAATGGTAGGAGAAAAAGAACAGAACAAATTTGCCGGCATTGAAGCACTCATTGGTAAAGAAGTAGAAAAAGCAGATATCCCCATTGAGCTGGGACCCGGTCCTGTTTATAACCCAAGACTAAGAACAGGAGGCAAAAGGCCCAATCGAAAATTTTATCATCGTAAACCGGGCGGCAAACGCTAAGTCTTTTCAGGAAGCCCTTCCTTCGTTGGCAGAGATGCTTTCTATTAATTGTTTTATTTCTTCCTTACTAAGATTCATTTTCTTCTCAAGGCGTTCCAGTAGCGCATCTTCCTGCCCCGGTTGATAGTTAAGATCTTCATCGGTCAGGTAAATATTATTTTCCTTCAAATCCTCTTTGACATCTTCCCACGGTTTTTGCAATTTAAATTGATTAGTTGCCATGTGGATCTTTTTTTCAAAATTACAGACAATATCCAAGCCATTTATAAGGATGCTGCAAAGAAGCTAATTAACTCAAGTTGCTAGTTAATATGTCAAAAAACTATTTGGTCAACGCAATAGGCTGTTTGGTGTATAAAAAAAGAAGTGAGCATTAATAAAAGATAATTTTGAGTTACCACACGCAAAACTCGATTATCAATGCTCACAGAAGATAAAATTAT
>NZ_JARKNA010000047.1 GCF_029360765.1 Terrimonas pollutisoli
CTGTAGATTCCTGAGCATGTTGACCCTCCATTCCTGTTTATGTTGACCCACTGTTCCTGCATGTTGACCCACGCTGGGGGAAAAGAGGTTTTGCGTTTTTATGCAGGTGATATTCTTGCATGTTGACCCACCCCACTTGCGAGAGTTCCTGGAATTAATACCTGACATTCCTGCATGTTGACCCACCCGTTAAAAAGACATTGCGGTTTTATACAAGCAATATTCTTGCATGTTGACCCACCCTGATACGGCAATGAGTAATGGCTTTTGTGAGTCATTTGCTCCTGAAAAAAATAAGGAGCATGGCACAAAAACCGATAGCAATGGAACAATTAAAACAGGTGATTCAACTACAAAGCGATGGTATTTCTATCCGGGAGATTGCCCGACGCGTTGGTATCAGCCGCAATAGTGTTCGCAAATATCTTTTGCGGTTTAAAGTAAGTGAAAGCACTTCTGACAGCGAATTGGCTGATAAAGTCTACAACAATGATCTGTTAGAACTGGAAGCAGAGCGTCTCAGGCAAGTAACCAATCATTTTAACACTGCAGGGGCTGAACTGTCAAAGACCGGTGTTACGCGGCAGTTGCTATGGCAGGAATACCTGTCTCAGCATCCTGATGGCTATAGTTACAGCCGGTATTGTCACCATTTAACTCAGTATCTGAAAAATCGTGATCTGTCGATGCACCTGGAATATCAGGCTTCAGACATGATCATGATTGATTTTGCTGGTAAAAAACAACACTACATTGATCCTTCTAGCGGTGAGCAGATCCCCTGTGAAGTGTTTGTCGCTATTCTGCCGTTTAGCGGTCTTATTTTTTGCCAGGCTGTACACTCGCAGCAAACAAGCGACTTCACGCACTCGATTAACGCTATGCTGAAGTTTTATGGGGGCGTACCTGCTACCATTGTTTGTGATAATTTAAAGACGGCTGTTAAACGCGTCGATCGTTATGAACCACAGTTTACCGATATCTGTAACCAGCTCAGTGAACACTATGGCACCACTTTCACTGCTACCCGTCCGTATAGTCCGCGTGACAAAGCAATGGTGGAACGGGCCGTTAACATTGTGTACAATCATATCTATGGGCCTTTACGTAATCGTGACTTTACCAGCCTGTCAGCGCTTAATGCAGCGATGCAGGAACAACTGGTATTGCTGAATAATAAGCCCTATAAAAATACTCCCTATAGCCGCTGGTATTTTTTTCAGCAGCAGGAACGATCATTGCTTAAAGCTCTGCCATCAGAACCTTATAGCGCTAAAAAAGTAGTGACGCTTACGGTGCAGCGTAATTACCATGTCCAGCTTACCGAAGATCACCGTTACTTCAGTGTTCCTTACCAGTATGTCGGTAAAAAAGTAAAGGTGCTTTATGATGCGGGAGTCGTTGAAGTATATTTTGGTTTTGCCCGTATTGCTGTTCATGTGCGTAAAAATATCAATAAAGCCTACACCACACTGGCTGAACACATGCCGCCACATCATCAGCGTATGCAACAGATAAAGGGTTGGAACAAGGATGATCTCCTTATGCAGGCTTCCCGTATCGGACCCGCTACTTTACAAGCGGCTACGCTGATGCTGGAAAACAGCATCTATATAGAACAAAACTATAAAGCCTGCTTTGGTATGCTGATGCTTCAGAAAAAATATACCATTGCCCGCCTGGAAGCAGCCTGTAGCCGGGCCTTGCAGGGATCACGGGTCAACTATACGATGATAAAAAATATTCTTGAACGTGGACTCGATGCACAGCTATCTATGCCCATTGCACCACCACTGCCTGATCATGATAATATCAGGGGGAAAGATCATTATCAATAAACATTAAAAACAAATACCAAACACATGAACACAACACAAACATTAGAGCAAATGCAGCAGCTTCGCCTGCAGGGTATGTATCATGCTTATCGCTCGCAACTGGAGCTACCCATGGATCAGCAACTCGAAGGACATGACCTCATCGCTCACCTGTTGCAGTCAGAAGAACTTAACCGGGCTAATGAAAAGACAGCTTATTATCTGAAGCTCGCCAAACTCCGATTGCCAGCCACTGTAGATCAGATTGAGTGTAGCGCTTCGCGCAATCTTACTAAACAACAACTTGCTACACTTGCAGAAGGCCGTTACCTTGAGCAGGGAGAAAATATTTTAATTACCGGTGCCACGGGTTGTGGTAAAAGTTTTCTCGCCTGCGCTCTGGGTCACCAGGCCTGCCTTCAGGGCTACAAGACCGCTTATCTCAACATGAATCGGCTTATTGAAAGAGTAACTCTATCCAAACTCGACGGCTCGTACATTAAACTGCTTAATCACCTGGAACGACAAACACTCATCATCCTTGACGACTTTGGATTGCAATCTTTGACACAGGAGATCCGCCTTACCCTTTTACAATTACTCGAAGACCGCTATGGAAAGAAAAGTATTATTATCACCTCTCAACTACCCGTATCCAAATGGTATGAATATATAAACGACCCAACGCTGGCCGATGCCATCATGGACAGAATGACAGCTAATGGAATCCGCATAGAATTAAAGGGAGAATCATTAAGAAGAAAAAAATCCAAAACCAGTCAATAGCTCTTTATTAGTATTTTTAAACCCACATCAAGCTCTTACTCTTATTGCCGACAACCAGGGTGGGTCAACATGCAGGAATCCTGGGTCAACATGGCAAGAATCTACA
>NZ_JARKNA010000049.1 GCF_029360765.1 Terrimonas pollutisoli
CTGTTTCTTAATCGCAGCCACTATCTGGCTTTCGGTAAATCGCTTTTTCATGTATTAAAATTTAAAGTTAACATCTTCAGCCTTTGTTAACTCTAACTACATGGCCGAACTTTGGGGGAGCTTACAGAAGCATACGTTACCTAATAAATATCCATCTCCAACTTTACTAATGAGGGATCTGTTTCATTCAGAATAATATCATATCCTATTTGACCATCCTGCTCTGTAAATTAAAAATCATGGTTGGATAAGCAAGCTGCAGCCCGGCTTTAATTTCAGCTTCGTAAAGACAAAAGCCCGTCAGGGGATGAATGGCTAAAGAAGTAGGCACTTCATCGGCTATCATTGGTCGCAATGAACGTAATGAGATTACTCCCTCTATGGATGTGACTGCAAAGATTGCTGATGCTCTTGATGTGTCCTTGGATTTATTTGGTGGGTACTTCTTTTTTTGTGGTGAAGGATAAAAAAATGCTCCATCGTTTGGAGCTATTAGAAAAAATTGATGACGATAACAGGGAAACAATTTTAAAAGTAGTAGATAACTATCTTACCACTGCTGAACTGCAAACAACAAGTAAAAGCTAAAGCATAAAGTATAATTCGATAAACAAGAAAGCCGCAACGATGCGACTTTCTTGTTTATGATTTAGATGCCGCTCTTTTTGCAACGTAAGGAAGTAGCGCTCTTAGTAAATAATTGAGAAGCTTCTTATTTAAAGGTATTTTCTGTCCTTTATTTAAATCCACATTGTTTTGAACAGGGATATTAAACTCACAAATTTTATTTACGCCATCCTTCATCAAAAAATACATATAGTTTGCATGAGAAGGAACATCTTGATTTCCTGTATATACAAATTGTTGAGAACAGGCTTTTTTACGGAACCAAAAGCTGCTCAATGGCTTCTGATTTAAGTCTATTTGTTGAGTTTCTCTGAAGCTAAACTCCTTTTGTTGAGTTGTGTAATTGAACTTCTCTGATAAAAAATTTAGATTGTAGACATTAGCAGAATCATAAATAAATAACAATTCATCACCTATTGCAAAAATCAAATACCTCGTATGCCCTTCTTTTGTACTTAAAATCCAATCTGCCAATTTTTGGGAACGCTCAATATTTAAAGAATCAATTTTTGACAATTCTATCTTTTGAGCTTTAAGATTGGAAGATAGGGAAGCTAAGAAAAAGGTTATATAAATTAACTGCTTCATAGTATTAATATCCGGGTAATTTACTTGTGTTTTCAACTTTTACTCTGGTTCCATGGTCTGTACCATCTCTTTGTATGCCTCCCTGTCCCATTACTCTTAATATGAGATTTTCTAATCTAATTGCATCTTGTTGTTGATTAGCATCTCCTCTTCCTAAAGCAAGAGAGCGCCCATGCCCAAAAACTTCGTGACCTGTCGTTCCTTCCCGACCCAATGGGCATGGAAGATATTGAAGCACTACCGCAGGAAGAAAAAGAAAAAGTGTACTACTTCATTGATATGGCTCTCTCTCATCATAAAGCAAAAAAAGCTTTCGCTAAGTAAAACAAAAGCCGCAGTGATGCGGCTTTGCTGTTTTATTTTCTAACAACCTTTGATTTTTTATACCGCCAAACAGTATACATTCTGCCGTAATTATTTTCAAGATAATATACTATCTGGACTTTCTTCCACCGTTTAACTGTCGTAAATTTCTTTTTGTCAAAAGGTTTTTTATCTACTCCTACAGTCCATCTGGGATACAAATTATTTACAGAAACAGGGATTGAATCAAACTGCAAAACATATTTGTCAATATAAAAAATAACTGTAGCATTTTTTTTAAAAACTAAAGCAGGTATAATAACCGTGCTATCATCAATGTTTGCGGTAAGTGTGTCATGGGTATAAATAAATTTTACTGTAGCATTCTTATAAGCTATTCGTTTTCCATCTACTTCAAAGTCTATGTTGATAGTATTATTTTGGGCAAAGGAATAGCCGCTTAAAAATAAAGAGTATATAAAAATTATTGCTGTTCTCATTTTTTTGGTATTCCAATTGATAAAAATTGTTTTAAAGGAAATGTTGCTACAGGTGCAGTAGAGTTACTTTTGTTCAGGACATACACTGTACCACTACTTGGGCTTAGGACATAAGAGTTGCCTCTATAACCACTTGCTTCATTATAATCAACTCCGGCGGTTGGCGTAGGTACAAAGCTGCCGCTTTTTCCTCCTATTGTATTAGAGCCGGGTGTTCTTGTTCCCGAAGGATGCACATGGAAAGATCCTTCTGGCCTTGGTAATAAATCTGCTTGTGAAGGGTCTGCTGCTTCACCCGGAACTACTGTAGCTTGTGCATCGTTCAATGGGTCTGACTTTGCACCTGGCTTTGCATGAACAACAGCTTCTGTGCCATCCTTAGTTGGCCCATAAACACCACCTTCTTCATGAAAGCCTCCCTCATCATCGTCTCCTTTAAATTCATCTTTACGATGTAAGCCTCCGGCGAAGTACATCTTTTCCTGTTTTTTTCAGCGATTTAATTTAGTGGCAAAAAGCGATGGAAGTTTTATCAGCAGTTAAACGTCGTCAGTTCCGCAGGCGGTCAGAGATATTGGATC
>NZ_JARKNA010000005.1 GCF_029360765.1 Terrimonas pollutisoli
TGAACTGTTGATAGGGCAAGCCGCGCAACTTGCAGGCATAGCGCATACCATATACGGTAAATTTAAAGAAGGTGGCAGATGGCGAACCATTGGACTTAACAAGATGCAGGTAATCGAGCACCTGTTCGTTGTCCAGATCAGTAGGTAGTTGCTGGTAGTGCAATGCAAGATGTGCAAGTTGCCGCGCATAATTAGTAAGAGTGCTTTTACTTTTACCACTTACATTAATAGCCCGTTCAAGATCTTTGTACAGTTGTTCAAAACCGGTTACTTTGCTACTGGCTTGTTGTACAATAGTTACATAATCTTTGGCCTTGCAACGCAGGCCGGTAGTTTGTTTGTTTTACATTTGAATATTTTTACAATGAATAATCTTGCAAAACAAAAGCCTCTGACTTTATCAGAGGCTTCACAAACTACCGAAGGTTTAGTACAACATGGGGTTTCTACTATGCTGACTGAAGAATATATACTCATCGTCCCGTTCGCTTATCACCTGTAGTTTGGGCTGAACGAATAAAGCCCAGCAACAGAATATAACATCAACTGCATTAACTTTACTCAGCAACAGTTCGGGCTGAAGAAACACGGAATATCAGCACAGCAGAAAGCCCTGACGTTAGCGGTAATGTTAAAAGACACCAAACAGACAACTAATATGACATTTTACCAAAGTGAAATAGACCGAATAAAGAAAATTTGTTTCTCCAACGAGAGACAGTTAGACGCTGTTGTTAGAACAAAACAGTATATCGACAACAATCTGGACAAGGAAGTAAATCTGGTTCTATTGGCAAATATTGGGTTCGCTTCAAAGTTTCATCTGCTCCGACTTTTTAAAAAATATTACGGAATGACGCCAAAGCAGTATATGACAGAAAAACGAATTGAAAAATCAGTCAAAAATTTAAAGAGCGGAATGACTGTAACTGAAACTTGTTTTTCGGTAGGCTTTGATTGCCCAAGTTCGTTTAGCACCCTATTTAAAACTAAAATTGGGCTTGCCCCAAGCGAATTTCAAAAAAGAGCAACTTTCACAAAGTCTTTCTAATTTCAGTTTTGGAACTTTGCTGCCTAATCATAAATAAAAAAGACAAATGAAAGTAAAAGTAACTAGTGTGCCTGTTCAAGACCAAGAGAAGGCACTGCAATTCTACACTGAAAAATTAGGCTTTATCAAGAAGTTTGACGTGCCACTTGGCGAAGGAAACAGATGGCTGACGGTAGTGAGCAAAGAAGAACCTGAAGGAACAGAAATTCTGTTAGAGCCATCACCAAATCATTTGGCAGAAGCCAAAACCTATCAGAAAGCACTTTTTGACAAAGGCATTCCTTACACTCAGTTCAATGTTGACAATGTGCAACAAGAATATGAAAGACTTGTAAGCCTTGGAGTTGAATTTAGTGTTAAGCCAACTGAAATGGGGACAGTAAAAATTTCTGTATTCAATGACACTTGCGGTAACAATATTCAAATTATTGAAATGCTTTGACAAAAAGAAACACTACCGCTAACATATAAGGCTTAAACGAAGCTTTGCGCCGGCAGTATTTCCGCCGTAGAGACTTTTTTGGGCGCAAAGGTTTGATTTAAGCCTTTGTTGAATGAAGCGACGGTAGCCGCCGGTGAGACATTATGGAATTTCAATTACGATTTCGCAGAAGAGGAGTTGCAGAAAAAGCAAGAGTCTTCTTTTTAGTAAGTGATAATTAGTATATCCTGCGGTAACTTTTCATTCCATTTCCCTTTTGATCATCTTTTTAATTCCTGTTTTTTGTTTTTGGATAGTATTTTTTTGTTGGCGGGCAACGACTATCCTGCCGCTTATTGACGGTAAAAAAAAATCATGCTATCTTTCCTTTTATCAATTCAAAAATGCGTTCAATGATTCAATGCCGGTGCATTGGCATCAAAGTGCAATAACGTAATCATCTTTCCTTTTTTGCGGCAGGGACGCAAGTCAGCATCATAATTCAATTTTTGTTTGGCAATTATTTTCCAGGAAATTTTTTTTGGCCTCACCCCCGGCCCCTCTCCACTGGATGGAGAGGGGGGTATGTCCATTTCTTTTTGCTGCACCTGCAATAAAGCGCTGTTTGCATTAGCCATAAAACCATAATAACGGATCTTCCGAAAACCCGGCGGCAGGATGTGTAAACAAAATCTTCACCGGCCGGCTCATGGCTACAGTGTAATGACATTATACAATGTATCCAGCGGGCTGTGTGCCGGTTTGGATTTTACCTGCGCCACATGCAGATAGACCAGTGTTTGAATTAAATCAGCATGACCCGGCAGATGCTGTATGGTGTGTATATCCACGCCATCTTCGAGCAAATGGGTGGCAAAGCTATGGCGCAGCGTATGCATGCTTACTTGTTTTTGAATGGAAGTTTTTGGCATCGCTTCGCTGATGATGTATTGAATACTGCGCTGTCCCATGGGCTGTCCGGGTGTGAGGCCTTCAAATAAATACAACTGGGGTTTTACCTTGCTGAGATAATGCGGCAGTTTATCGCAAAGCAGTTTTGATAATGTTACGCAACGTTGTTTGCGGCCCTTGCCATGTCGTATGTGTATCTGGCGGCGGTGCATATCCACATCGCTTATTTTAATCAATCGCAGTTCATTCATACGAAGGCCGCCTGCATAGGCAAAGGTTAATAAAAACCGGTGTTTTAAACTGACCTGCGCTTTAAACAGTTCTTTACATGCCTGGCGTGATAAAACCACCGGTAGTTTTTTTTTTTTTAAATGGGAGGCATCTGAATGGCTTTGTCTTCCATATTAAACAGGCGAAACCAGTAGCGTAATGCAAACACTGCATGTTTGAAATAAGAAAGTGAACATTTTTCATGCACCATCATGCTATAGAGATAAGCGTTGATCTCATCTACGCTGACCTGGTGCGGCACACGACTAAAGTGCAGGGCGATGTAAGCAAGGCTGCGGCTGTAGTTGGTGATAAGTCCTTTGCTGCTTTGTTCAAGCGTAGTTTTCTCTATAAATTTACCGTACGCAAGTGCAAACCCCGGCACGCCTTTTTTGGCTTGTGATAAAACAGTATTGTACTGTCTTTTTGTTGTCTTAGCTTCCATAATTTAATTTTTAAAGTGAATAAAAGCTAAGGTCAACATCTCCAACCTAAGGAAGGCTACCGGAGGTTTAGTTCAACATGCGGTGCAATAGCAGGGCTGGACGGAAGGGCAATCGGCATCTTTATTCAGCCGCAGTTCCGGGCAAACGAATCACAGAATACCCGCCCATCAGAAAGCCCTGCTCGTTAGCGGTAATGCAAAAAACCTTGCAGTTATGGTGTACAATATTTTAAACGGCGACTCCCTTGCTTACAGTTTTCCAGACGCAAAAATTGAAGGGGAGATTATTGTTGTTAGAGAAGGTCTTATTGACGGAGAATTATCAGGCGATAACCTCCATGACTTTTGGCAATCAAGAGCCAGATACATGAGAATAACAGAAGCCGAATACAATAATTCTGTTGTAAAAGAATTTGAAAAAATAATGAATGCGCCTGATAATTCAAAGTTTAATCTTTGGTTTGAGTATGACTTGTTTTGTCAGGTAAATATGTGGTTCGTTATTTCAATTATCAATAGCTTGTCAATTAAGAAAAAGGTTTTTGCCGTTTTTACTTCTTACTTAGACAAAACCAATAAACAGTTTTGGAATGCTTTTGGACCAGCAAAGTCAGATGAACTTAAAGTTTGTTATGCAGATAGAATTCCTTTAAGTGAAGCCGACATAAATTTCGGGCAAGAGTTGTGGAAAGCATACAAAAACGGTAACCTTGAAGAGTTGACAAATCTCTCAAGGCATCAATCTTCAGCTTTTCCGTATCTGCAAGAAGTAGTAAAGGCGCATGTCGACCGCTTTCCAAAAGATGGGACAAAAGGAAGACCTGAAAAAGTTATTGAAGACATCATAAAAAATATTTCTACTGATTTTCATAAAGTGTTCGAAGAATTTTGGAACCGCGAAAGCATTTATGGCTTTGGTGACACTCAATTAAAAAGTCTGTATGACAAAGTAATGCACTATCGCTAACATTGGTTCCTATGTAAAGCGGACTTCACCACATTTTCTCTTTGAAAAAATATTTTGCAAAAAAATTTGAGAAACCGAATAGTTGCACATATATTTGCAACCGATTGGTTTCTTAAAAATAATAAACAGTATGAGACGAGACATCTTCCAGGCAATAGCCGACCCCACAAGACGGGCAATCATTACCCTTATTGCATTGCAGGCAATGACACCGAACGCCATTGCTGAGAACTTTCACACTACCCGGCAATCTGTTTCTAAACACCTACGCATACTGACAGAATGCGAATTGGTGAAACAGGAATACAAAGGCAGGGAAATTTATTATTCACTTGAAATTGAAAGAATGAAAGAGATAGATAAATGGATTGAGCAGTTCCGCAAAATTTGGGAAACAAAGTTCAATCAACTCGACAAAGTATTATCAACACTTAAAAAACAAAAAAAATGACAAACAGTTTGCTATTTGATTTTACCGTTGACAAAGCAGCGAAAACGGTATTCATAACCAGGGAATTTAATGCTGACCTGTCGCTGGTATGGGACGCATTTACCAAAGCAGAAATCCTTGACCAATGGGTGGCACCTAAACCCTGGGCATCGAAAACGAAGTTTATGGATTTCAAAGTTGGCGGGCGAAGATTTTATGCGATGGTAAGCCCGGAAGGACAAGAGCGCTGGGCAATTCAGAAATACACTTCCATTAGCCCGAAAACCAATTTCAAAATGTTCAATGCTTTTGCTGACAAAGATGAAAACCCTGAATTGCCAGGTTCTGATTGGGATTACACTTTTAGCGAACAAGATGGAAAGACAAAAGTCAGTATTACTATTTACAATGAATCCCTTGCCCGCATGGAGAAGATGATTGAAATGGGCTTCACAGAAGGATTTAAGATGTCAATGATCAATCTGGAAAATCTGTTGACGACTTTATCGCAACGTTAGCTGCCATTCTTTGGCGACACTGCTAACTTAAAACAGACAAATTAAAAACAAAAACAAACTTACAAACAACAAAACACAATGAGAAAAGTAAAATTGCAAATGCAAATGACAATAAACGGATATGTTGGAGGATTAAATGGAAAAAATGACTGGATGACATGGAATCCTGATGCCGAATTTATAGAGTTCCTCAATTCTCTGCTTGATGCCTCCGACACTCTTTTACTTGGCAGAAAAACGGCGGAAAGCATTATAAAATATTGGGAGAATGAAGCAGACCAAAATCCTGCTCATCCATTTGCAAAAAAAATAGCTGCGATTCCAAAAGTTGTTTTCACCAAAACACTCGACAAATCAGCCTGGAACAACACCACTTTGGCAAAAGGGAATCTTGCAGAAGAAATTACGGGCTTAAAAAAACAAAACGGTAAAGACATCCTTGTTTTTGGCGGTGCAGGTTTTGTTTCATCACTAATAAAAAAAGGACTCATTGACGAGTATCATCTTATTGTAAATCCAACAGCTATGGGTAATGGTATGACTATTTTTAATTCACTTGACAGTATACAGAAATTTACACCGATACAATCAAAACTCTATCCAGGCGGCAAAACTGTTTTGAGCTACAAACCAAAAAATGATTGAAACTTCTAATAATCTTCGCTGCGAATTTCCATTAATTTAGCTTCGGTTTGGGCGTGACGGAATGCCATTGCCCGACTGAGTCATTCAGGCGTGGCTATCGGGATGAAAAAGGCAAAGTAAGCAACCCTTAATTTCATATTATATGAACGTACAAGAACAAATCAAAAAGTATATTACCAGCCAGCCTGAACCAAAACGCAGTGACATGCAGGAGTTGCACCGCATCATTCTTCAAGTAATGCCAGCATGTAAATTATGGTTCCTGGATGGTAAAAACAGTGAAAATAAAACTGTTTCTAATCCTAATATAGGATATGGATCTCACACCATAAAATATGCTGATGGAACAACCAGGGAGTTTTATCAAATTGGTTTGAGCGCAAACACAACCGGGATCTCTGTTTACATCCTTGGCATCAAGGATAAGACATACTTAGCCCAAACGTATGGAAAAAAACTTG
This sequence comes from Terrimonas pollutisoli, assembly GCF_029360765.1. GTDB lineage: Bacteria > Bacteroidota > Bacteroidia > Chitinophagales > Chitinophagaceae > Terrimonas_B > Terrimonas_B pollutisoli. The sequence continues at coordinate 6,121 of NZ_JARKNA010000005.1, forward strand.
GCAAGGCGAGTGTGACCGGGTATTGCATCAGGTTCAAAACTCTAAAAGATATAAACATTGATATACTTGAAGCGGCAATACGATATGGGGTTAAGGCTCAGACTGAAAAGGGTGGTCTGCTAAAATAATTAAAAATAAAACATTATTCAACGGGCTTTCAAAAGGAGGGAAATTGAAATGCCAATTGCTGACGGCCCTTTGGGTCCATATTTTGGAATGTTTGCAGACAAATTTGGTGTTCAATGGATGATGGACTTTACCCCAAAAGATAGCGGGCAAAAGTAACTGACGAAAAACAACGAACACCTAACAGACAGTTTGGCTACGCCAAACGGTGGGTCTTCGCTAATTACAAGCGTCCCGATAGCTATCGGGATGGAGAAGTTAAGACGGGTACTATTGGAGGTTAGGAGAAATAAATCCGATATGGTAGATGAGCTCAGGCTCAAAATTTTTCCGTTGACTTTAGGTAAGGGAAAAAAGCTTTTTGACAATGGCATGATCCCGGCAGCATTTACATTAACAGAAAGTACTGTTACAACAACCGGAGTGAACATAGCCTATTACAAACGGGACGGAGAAGTTAAGACGGGTACTATTGGAGGTTAGGAGAAATAAATCCGATAGCTATCGGATGAGAAAAAAATAAATCAGCACCTTTCTTCCATAGTTCTTCACAGCAACAATATTGATTGAATAGCGGAGTGCACAATGTCCCTTCCAATAGCTATCGGGAGAGTCATTGCACAGTCTCATTTTCGTAACGCATAGTTCTTCGCAGCACCCCCCGCCGGCAGGAAGGGAAAATGTATTAACTTTCTCTACAAAACTTTCGCAAATGAATATCATAATTATAATTCTACTTGTAGTGGCAGCCATTATTGCCTTGCTGTTGATCATTGCACTTTTCATGAAGAGGGAACATTACGTCAATCGTGAAATTATCATCAATGCGCCCCGGCAAAAAGTATTTGATTTTTTAAAACTGCTCAAAAACCAGGACCAATTCAACAAATGGGCAACGGCTGACAAAAAAAACAGGAAAGAAGAATTCAAAGGAACAGACGGAACAGTTGGATTTATTTACTCCTGGAGCGGAGATAAAAGCGCCGGCCAGGGAGAAAAGGAAATTAAGAACATTATTGAAGGCAAAAGAATTGAAACAGAAATCCGCTTTGTAAAACCAATGCGGGTCTCTGCCTCTGTGATCTTTGAGACAGAATCTTTATCCGATGATCAAACCAAAGTAAACCTGATCAATACAGGTACATTGAAATATCCTCTGAACATAATGATACCAATGGCAGAAAAAAAATTTCCGAAAGATATGGATGAAAGTTTGTCAAGTTTGAAAAACATTCTCGAAAAATAATCACAATAATAAAAACAATGAATCGCTAACATTGATGGGGAAACCAGCAGAAAATTTAATTTATAAACTATGAAACGGACAATATTGACAATAACACTAATTGCAACCTCATTTCTATCAGGTTTTACTTTCAAGACAATAATCTCTAACAAAAATAAAAATACAACAATGAAAAAAGTAACAGGAATAGGCGGTATTTTCTTCAAATGCAAAGACCCAAAAGCAGTTAACGAATGGTATAAAACACACCTAGGGTTTGACACAAGCCCATATGGTACAAGCTTTGAATGGCGACAAATTGATGACAGCACTAAAAAGGGGCTTACCCAGTGGAATCCTTTTGCAGAAAACACAAAATATTTTGAGCCTTCAACAAAAGACTTTATGATAAACTATAGAGTAGAGAATTTAGAAGCATTGGTTGAAGAATTGAGAAAAGAAAACGTAACTATCGTAGACAAAATTGAGACATATGATTATGGGAAATTTGTTCACGTTTTAGACATTGAAGGAAATAAAATTCAATTGTGGCAGCCTATTGATTAGAATATGATAAAATTATTGGTGAGCGAACGAAATAAAAAATGAATAACTCAAAAATGCCTACTGCTAACGTCGTATCCCTATGTAAAGCGGTACGAGAGGGATAGTTGCTGAAGTCCGAATATATCCTGGTCGACATCTTTACCGGGCTGATGAATCACGGAATACCACCGCATCGCCAATGCACGGACGTTGTGCGGCATGCATTTCCACGTATCATGAAGAGCCATGTGATGCTGAAAGCCTCGTTTCCATTGCTTACTCAGGTGGGACATTCATCGAACTAATTCAGCCCCTTTCAGGACGCAGTATATTTCAGGATTATCTTGATAAAAATCCTGCTGGTGGTGTGCACCATATAGCTTATAGCATACCAGTTGCTAATCTTGACAAAGCCATTTCCGGAATGGCGAATAAAGAGCTCCCGGTAATAACCAGCGTTAATCACCCTATTGCCAGGATTGTTTTTTTCGACACATCTAAAGAGCTTGGCGTTTTTACTGAAGTAATGGGCATTACAGAAGAAGGTGAGAAGGCAGTTCAAGAAATGAAGAGCCAAACAATATAATCTCCCTTTGGGAGTAGTAAAACAAATTGTGCTTGAGAAAAAAATAAGATCTTATGAAAAAAATAGACAAAAATATCACCAGTTCAAAGACTTTATTCCAGAGCTACTAACAAGGGGTCCTATGTATATAGTCATTAGAACCACAATTTGGGCAGACAGTTATATTCTCAACATTATCTCTTTACACTTCCTCAGTCGCGGCTTGTGTGGGATAATTCTTCGCTGATTTCGCAGAAAAAATTTGCGTAGTTAAATAGCTACACATATATTTGTAGTCAATTGGCTACGCAATGAATTTGAGACGAGACGTATTTCAGGCCATAGCAGACCCGACAAGAAGGGCTATACTGCTGCTGGTAGCCTCACAATCCATGACCGCAGGTGCAATAGCGGCAAACTTTGACACAGCAAGACCGACCGTTTCAAAACACCTGCAAATCCTCACCGAGTGTGAATTACTTGAACAAGAGTACAACGGCAGGGAGGTTTATTATCACTTCAATCCAAAAAAAATGAAAGAAATAGCAGACTTTATTGAACCATTCCGTAACATGTGGGATGACAGGTTTAATAAATTGGAAACCGCAATGAAGAAGTACAAATCAAAAAAGTAAGACACTATGGAGCGAAAAACAAAAATCCATGCCGAAGACGGCAAACAGGAATTAACGATCACAAGGGAATTTGATTTGCCATTGGAGTTACTTTTTAAAGCGTATGTAGAGGCAGAGATTGTTGAGCAATGGATGGGAACCAAAGTGCTGAAATTGGAAAATAAAAAGCATGGCAGTTATCAATTCGAAACAACCGATCCTAAAGGAAACAAACATGGGTTCAATGGGACGATCCATGAGTTTATTCCGAACCGCAAGATCACACGGACATTTGAAATGGAAAATTCGCCTTTTGAAGTCCAGCTTGAGTTCCTTGAATTTGAAAAACTTACTGACGACAGCAGCAAACTCAATATGCATGTAATCTATAGATCAGTTGCACTCAGGGACCAAATGCTGCAGTTGCCCTTTGCTCAGGGTATAAATATGGCACATAACAGAATACAGGAAATCTTAAGCAAACTTGCCTGACGGCAGGCAGGTTAAAATAACACGTCATGACAAAGAGAAATAAAATCATCTATTGGATCGCCACTATCTGGCTTGCATTAGGAATGCTATCAACCGGAATAGTACAGTTATTAAAAATGGAAGAGGAGGCAGATATGATGACACGCCTGGGTTATCCTGTCTACTTGCTGACAATACTGGGTATTTGGAAAATTTTGGGAGTTGTAGCAGTGCTTATTCCTAAATTTCCTTTACTAAAGGAATGGGCTTATGCAGGTTTTTTCATGGCCATGTCGGGGGCCGTCATTTCTCATTTAATCAGTGGAGATGAAGCCAAAGAAATTTTTGGACCAACATTATTACTGATCCTGACTGTGATATCCTGGTATTTCAGACCTGCCGATAGAAAATTAATTTTGGTTAATCAATAAAAAGAATAACATGAACCCTAAAGTTGATTGGGTTTTTAGTAAAGAGACAAAGTGGCAGAAAGAATATGAGAAATTAAGAGCGATCATTCTTAACTGCGGACTGATCGAAGAATTGAAATGGGGTTGCCCATGTTACACTTTTGAGAACACAAACATTGTATTAATACATGGATTTAAAGAATACTGTGCTCTTTTGTTTTTCAAAGGTGCATTGTTAAATGATCCCAATGGCATCCTGATCCAGCAAACGAAGAATGTGCAGTCGGCCCGGCAGATCCGGTTCACTAATGTTAAGGAAATAGTGAAGATGGAAAAGACTTTGAAAGCCTATGTCTATGAAGCCATAGAAGTGGAAAGAGCCGGATTGAAAGTGAAATTGAAAAAGACTTCAGATTTCAAAATTCCTGAAGAGTTTCAAAAGAAGTTGAACAAAAGCTCTGCATTGAAAACTGCCTTTGATGCATTGACACCGGGGCGGCAAAGAGCATACATTTTTCATTTTTCTCAACCCAAACTATCCAAAACCCGTGAAGCAAGGGTTGAAAAACACATCAAGCAAATTCTCAATGGAAAGGGATTGGATGATTAGTGACTATTCAACAGAAATAATTCATAGGTATGAACAAGATGAATAACAATAAAAAGAAGTTGTCAGCAGAACAACGTGAAGAACTACTCAACGCTTTGAAAACCCGTTTTGAGAAAAACATGAATCGCCATAAAGGTCTTGAGTGGGCTAAAGTACAGGCAAAGCTGGATGCTAATCCTGGAAAATTGTATTCGCTTAATGAAATGGAAATAACCGGCGGTGAACCGGATGTTGTTTGTCTTGATAAAAAGACCGGCGAATATGCTTTTTATGATTGCTCACCGGAAAGTCCTAAAGAAAGAAGAAGTCTTTGTTACGATCATGAAGCATTGGAAAAAAGAAAAGAACATAAACCAGAAGATAGCGCAATTAACATGGCAGCTGACATGGGCATTGAGCTTTTAACAGAGGAACAATACCGGGACTTGCAGAAACTTGGAACGTTCGATGCGAAAACATCGAGCTGGCTGAAAACACCTTCGGATATCAGGAAACTCGGTGGTGCCATCTCTGGTGAGTTCCGCTTTGGGAGTGTCTTCGTGTATGCCAACGGTGCAGAATCATATTTTGCGGCCAGGGGTTTTCGTGGCTCGCTACGAGTGTGAATTTTGCATAAGCAATCCTGTTGTGGTGTCGTGGTATTTCAGGGAACGTCATGCGCCATGCTTTGACGAAAGAGCAAACACAAATCGACTATGAAAAAACAAGTTTTGATCATCGCACTTTTAAGTGGGTTGTTAGGATTCTGTAGTTGTAACAGCAAGACAACTGACAATACATCGCAAACTCAAACCAAATCACAAGAAATGACCATCACAGTAGAAACTATGAAGCAAGTGCTTGATGGATTCAATCGCCATGACGTCGACGCAATTATGGAATTCTTCTCCGATGATTGCTCCTTAGATCTTCCAAGGGGACCTGAACCCTGGGGCCAACGCTTGATCGGCAAGGCCCAGGTACGTGAAGCCCTTGCTGGTCGCTTCAAAGGTATTCCTGATGTTCAGTATGGTGAAGACCTACATTGGATATCAGCCGATGGTAACAGGGGTGTGTCGGAATGGACACTGACAGGAACCACAACTTCGGGAGTTAAAATAAAAGTGCGGGGTTGTGATCTTTGGGAGTTTCGGAGCGGCAAAATTATCCGGAAAAATTCTTACTGGAAAATAGTTGAGTGATGAGTGCTGTGATTGGTTTCCTACTTATAAAACCCGAAAAAGCAGAGTGGAGTAACCCTTTGCCACAAGGAAGGTTTAGAGGCGTGGCTCTTCACGAAGCAATGGGGAGTTATGTTGCACATTGTAAAAGTTCTATAAAACCAAGGCCTCCTTATTGTATTTACTTCTGTATTCCAATGGCGACATTCCGGTGATCTTTCTAAATACTTCACGAAACGCTTTTATATCCGAATAGCCAACATCGTACATAACCTCATTGATTGTTTTGCGGCTGGTTTCAAATGCTTTTTTTGCCGATTCAATTTTTACTCTTTGCGCATATTCAACAGGCGTATTGCCGGTAGCTTTAATAAACCTCCTGTCAAAATTTCGTCTGCCGACAGCAAATTTCGAAGACAAATCTTCAACAGATATTTTTTCATCCACTTTACTTTCAATATAGGCCTGTGCTTTTTTCACTATTTCATCCCCGTGCTGTTTCTGACCTGTAAATATGATGAATGCCGACTGGCTTTGCCTGTCCATTTCAATCTGAAAAATTTTGGAACAATAAATTGCAGTTTGCCTGTCATAATATTTTTCTACCAAATAAATCACCAGGTTCAGAAAGGAATAGGCACCGCCATTGGTATAAATTCCATGTTCATCCGTTATCAACTGATCAGCCTGTAAATTCACTTTGGGAAACATGGTTCTGAAAGTATCCGCAGCAGACCAGTGCGTAGAGCAATTTTTTCCATCCAGCAAACCTGCCGATGCCAGCATAAATGTTCCTGTGCACATACTGGCTATTTCAGCACCCTGTTTATATTGTTGCTCAATCCAGTCAACCAGCAGTTTGTTTCCCTTGATTGCTTTTTGATAATCACGAACCAATGAAGGAATAATGATGAGATTAGTTTTGGCAATGGCGGATATGTGTGCCTGTGGATTCACTGTCAGCAAGCCATGTTCAAATTCCGCCTTTTTTGAAACACCTGCCAGTTCTATTTTAAACAATTCCTTTTTGCCGTTTTCCTTCCAATACTTATTGGCTACTGCAAATATTTCGTAAGTGCCAACTATGCATGCTATAGTGCTCAGGTTACTTTGTCCATCGGGAACAATTATGGTAATATGTTTCATCGCTGTCTTTTTACAAAGGTATAAATCCATTGTGTCCAAATCAACCCACTACAAAGTCCATTTTGCCGCCCATCCGGATAAATTTCAGACAATAGCTTTGGTGTCTGAAATATTACTGCTAAAAACAAAAAATAAAATTATGGCAGATATCAGACATAAACTAGTTATAAAAACGCTACCTGAAAAAGTGTACGAAGCCATTACAACCCAGGAAGGACTTGCAGGTTGGTGGTGTAAGCAAACCACGGCTAACCCTCAGGTTGGATTTGTAAACACATTTACATTTGGGAATTTCCCAAACGAAATGAAAGTAACTGATCTTACTCCCAATAAAAGAGTAGAATGGCAATGCATCAGTTCTATTGACGAATGGTTGGACACCAACATTTCGTTTGATTTAGAAGAAAAAGAAGGACGCACCATTTTACGGTTTGCCCACTCGGGTTGGCGGGCAGTTACGGATCTGTTTGACGGTTGTAATTATGATTGGGGACGTTTTATGACAAGCCTGAAATCTCATTGTGAAACAGGGGTTGGAACACCCTCGTAAGGTGTAATAAGAATTGAACTTGTCAACCGGCTACATACTACGGAGCCTGTTATAGCAGGAAATCATTTTTGCAGTTGGTAGTGAATTAGATATTACCGTTCAAAAACATGGAAAAGTAATTATTAATGAAATAATGCGTAAAGAGGCAAAAGAGGGTAGGGATGTATCAGAGCAACACTTTTATTGAATAGTTTTTCCCCGTTCCATCTTAGAAGAGTAAATACAAATTTTAAAAACAAACAAAAATGACAAAGCAAGACTTTTCTACTACATTGGTAGTAGACCAAACTCCGGGACAAGTATTTAACGCAATCAACAATCCTCAGCATTGGTGGTCGGGAGAAATTAATGGCAGTACAGAGAAGCTTAACGATGAGTTCACTTATCGTTATAAAGAACTTCATTTTTCAAAGCAAAGAATAGTTGATATGATTCCTGATCAAAAAGTAGTATGGCTTGTTACTGAAAGCATAATTAATTATGCTGAAGACAAAAAAGAATGGACCGGCACAAAAATTAGTTTTGAAATCTCTGAACAGGATAACAAAACTCATCTCCGTTTTACTCATTTGGGATTAGATCCCCAAATTGAATGTTTCGATAGCTGTTCAAATTCATGGAGCCAACTTATTCAGCAAAGTTTATTTAGTTTGATTGCCACAGGTAAAGGCAAGAAGCTTGTTTTAGGATGAAGCTTTAAGGAGTTAAACGATCATTACGAGTTCAAATGATTTACTTACTTCTACAAAAAATAGCAATCCTTTCAGAAATGCAAGCATCAGAAATGCAGCTGTATTTCATTGGGGACGGCTACGGGCAAGTTTAAAATCCCTTTGTGAAACCGGAACACCTGCTTAAAAAAGAATAATTACTAAATCAACAAAAGATAAACAATGATAAAAGAACAAAAAAGGGCATTGACAACTCAGGAAGTTGCCGCCCGATTCCATGAACTTGCCCAACAAGAAAAATGGTTTGAAATACAGGATGAATTTTTTTCGGAAAATGTCAGAAGCATAGACCCTCCCGATTCACCTTATTTTGGGTATGCAGAAGGTAAGGCTGCAGTTCGCAAAAAAGGTGAGGACTGGGTAAAACGTGTTGAAGCAGCACATAAACTTTATACTACTGAACCTGTAGTAGGTGGTAATCATTTTGCCGTAGGCAGGGAAGTAGATATTACTGTACAAAAATCAGGAAGAATACAGCTCAATGAGATTATGCTGTATGAAGTGAAAGACGGCCAGATTGTATCAGAGCAATTCTTTTATTGAGAAATCGTTTCTAAGCATTTTACACCCCAGCCAGGTAATAGGCAACAAAAACACAACTAATCAAAAAGAAATAACTATGACAACAACAGATTTTACCACTACACTCGTGGTTGACCAAACTCCGGAAGAAGTATTCAATGCCATCAATAATGTTCGGGGATGGTGGTCGGAAGAAATTGAAGGCGGTACAGCCAAGCTTAATGATGAATTTAAATATCATTACGAGGACATTCATCTTTGCAAGGTGAAACTAATCGAAGTTGTTCCGGATAAAAAAGTAGTTTGGAAAATATTGGACAACCACTTCAACTTCACAAAAGACAAAACCGAGTGGGTCGATACAAAAGTCAGCTTTGAAATTTCGAGGCAGGGCGACAAAACCCAACTTGTGTTTACGCACATCGGTCTTGTTCCCGAATACGAGTGTTATGAAGCTTGCCGCCAGGGATGGACACACTACATACAAAACAGTCTTAACAATCTGATCCAAACAGGCAAAGGTCAACCTAACGCCACCGGCACGCCAAGAACAGAAACCGAAAAGAAGCTTGTGTCTTCGAACTAATGAAGTTCATAAAAAATCATGATTATGGCTAACAAAAAAAATATGAACAACAACAATTTCAGTACTACCCTGGTGTTGGAACAAACACCTGAAGAAGTGTTTAATGCCATCAATAATGTTCGCGGATGGTGGTCAGGATTGTACTCCGAAGAAATTAAAGGGAATACAGAAAAACTAAATGATGAGTTTAGTTTTCATGCCGGAGGAGGTGCTCATTATTCCAAACAAAAATTAATTGAAGTAATCCCCGGCAAAAAAGTTGTTTGGCTTGTTACCGACAGCGAACTTACTTTCCTTGAAAAGAAAAATGAGTGGACAGGCACGAAAATTATTTTTGAAATTTCTAAAAAGGACGGCAAAACCCAGGTCGTCTTTACTCACGAAGGCTTAGTTCCCGAAATTGAATGTTACGATGCCTGCTCACATGCATGGTCCATGTATGTGCAGGAGAAATTATTGCCGCTGATAACAACAGGTAAAGAACAACCAGGCAAGAATGTAAAAGAAACAAAAGCACAAGTAAACCAGTAAATAATAATTACAATGACAACAAACATAACAGCGCTGACAATGTGGATGAGAAGGTTTCATACACTGGCAGTAATTACGGGTCTATTCTTCTCACTGGCAGCGAACGCACAAACTAAGCAGACCCACAAGGCAATGAATAAAATTCAGGCGCTGCCACGAGATTTGGAAGTTCAACTTGCCCTCAGTGCACTTCCGCCGCATCTCAGAGATAGTGCAACCGTGTATGTTTTAAACCCTGACAAGGGCTTCGAACTTGTCCGTAAGGGCTCAAATGGATTTCACACTTTTGTTGCCCGAACAGGTGATGATGCAATGAGAGGATCATGGCCGTTAAAAGAATATAGAGATGATATTCTTTATCCGATTTCCTTTGATGAAGCGGGTGTCAAGGCACAAATGCCCGTCTTTTTTGACATCGCAGAAATGCAGGCCAAAGGCACTCCTCCGGAGGAACTAAAAAAAATCATACAGGACCGCTTCAAAAAACATTATTACAAAGCACCGGAACGGGCAGGTCTCTCTTACATGCTTTCCCCGATACTTAGAACATATACGAACCCGGACGAAAACGATAACGTGGTAACAGCTAGCGTTCCGCATGTTATGCACTATGCACCCAATGTGACAAATCATGATGTCGGTGGAAAACCAGAACCCGGAGGCAAATATCCTTTTGTAATATTACACGGGCCACATGGATACAACATCCAGTTCCTGGGACAAACGGAAAAAGAGGCCTTAAGAAAAGAGTATGAAGAAATGCTTACACGGCTTTGCGAAATAAATAAAGAGTGGTGCTTGTCAGTAGCGGTATTTAAATGAAGTGCTATCCCGGTAATAATATAGAAAAACGACCTGGCTACACCTGATAAATCATTCAAGAGAGAGCATTCAACTAAAAATTTTATTGTTTATTGAGGAGCTTGAAAAATTCAACACAGAATTGGTGAAGTTTTTGCAAAAATAAATTCACATGTTAGCCCGGTATAACATACCCGAATCATTAAAACGCCACCTGGGCAGCCTGGAGAACTTTATAAAAAATAAAAAGGAGCCGTGGGAAAAAGCCGATCGCTCCTTACGCATAGAATCGGCTGAGAAAAAGGCATTCACAAAACCTGCTGGTCAATATTGCACTTTAATTTCCAATACTTTTCTGGAAGAAAAGTAATAGCTGTCTGCAAAAGAACATGACAGATTTTGAAAAGTATGAAAGAGTGAATCAGAAAATCTGAATACATGATCTCATCTTTTTGGGCTGGATTTCTTTACTATTCTTTTCACTTTTTTCTCCAGTTCAACCACAAAGAATACTAAAGAGGATATACCAAAAGCAGCCAGCATCTCGACCAGTGTCAGCGGTTCGGTATGAAAAAATTTATTTAAAGAAGGAATATAAATCACCGCCAGCTGAAGCAGCACCGTACCAAAAACCGCCAGCAGCAAAGGTTTATTGGTAAACAGTCCCAATTTGAACAGGGATCTTATCTCGCTGCGGATGGCCATCACGTGCCAGAGCTGGCAGAAACAAAGCACGGTAAAGACAAGTGTTTGCCAGTGTGTATCTCCAAACGAAATGGCGAACCATTGCGTAGCGATCGTCAGCATCCCGATAAAAATACCAACCCATAAAATATGTATGCCGAGACCTTTTGCAAAAATGCTTTCATTGGGACTGCGGGGCGGTTGTTCCATAATGCTTCTTTCAGCAGGTTCGGTTGCCAGTGCCAAAGCTGGCAGGCCATCCGTCACTAAATTGATCCATAAGATGTGCACCGGCAATAAAGGAATCGGCAGGCCAATAATAGGAGCGAGAAAAAGCGTCCATATCTCTGCCGTATTACCCGTCAGGATATACTTAATAAACTTCCGGATATTATCATAAACCCGGCGACCGGTTTTTACCGCTTTTACAATCGTGGCAAAATTGTCATCCAGCAATATCATGTGTGCGGCCTCTTTCGTAACATCGGTGCCCGTTATGCCCATTGCCACACCGATATTGGCCTTCTTTAGAGAGGGGGCGTCATTTACACCATCACCAGTCATCGAAACAAACTGCTGCTTGTTTTGTAAAGCTTCAACGATTCTCAGCTTTTGCTCGGGTGATACTCTTGCATACACCCTTATCCTCTCTACATCCGTTTCTAAATTTTCAGCCTTATTCTTTGCCAGTTCCACACCTGTTACTACTTTTTGATCTTCATTATCAATGATGCCTAACTGCCGGGCAATAGATTCAGCCGTCAGGGGATGGTCACCTGTGATCATCACCGGCACAATGCCGGCGGCTTTACATTCATGTATTGCTTGTTTGGCCTCTTCCCGTGGCGGATCTATAAGGCCGGCAAGACCAATAAAATGCATTTCTTTTTCAATGGTCTCGGGTTTTACCTCGCTGGGTATTTCATGTATTTCTTTGCCTGCAAAGCCAATTACCCGCATACCGTTTTTAGCCATCTTTTCTTCCTGTTCTTTTATTTGTCCCTTGATCCCTTCATCATGATTTATTTCGGTGATCAATTCAGCTGCTCCTTTTGTTATCACCCAAAATTTTTCACCCCGTTCATGAATGGTGGTCATCGCTTTCCTGTCTGAGTCAAAAGGAATTTCTTTTACCCGCTTATGATCTGCCTGCTTTTTGGCATACTCCACCATTGCTATTTCAGTGGGATCGCCGGTAAGTTTTCCATCTTTTTCTTTCACATCATGATTCAGGCTCATGGCCTGCAACAATTCTTCCCGTTTGCTTTCATCCTGTACCCAAATTTCCTGAACGATCATTTCGTTTTTTGTCAGTGTCCCCGTTTTATCGGTACAGATATACGTGACGGACCCCAATGTTTCTACGGCATATAATTTCCGGATCAGGACGTTCTGCTTCATCAACCGCCGGGCTCCCAATGCAAGCGATATAGTCACTACAGCGGGCAATGCTTCAGGAATAGCCGCCACCGCCAGCGAGATGGCTGTTAGTAACATTTGGCTCAGGTCACCGCCCTGCCAATAACCTACGGCAAAAAAAACAACACAAAGACCAATGATAATAACCGTTAATCGTCTGCTGAACTGCGTCAGTCTTTTCTGAAGAGGTGTGACGCTCTCCGCTTTGTCCAGCATGCCGGCGATATTACCCAACTCGGTTTTCATCCCTGTTGCCACTACCACCGCTTTGCCATGGCCACTCGTAATTTGTGTTCCCTTAAAAACCATATTGGTCCTGTCGCCAAGCGGCGGATCTTCATCTTTCAGTGCATCGGTTCTTTTATCAACGGGATTTGATTCGCCGGTAAGGCTTGCTTCACTCGCTTTCAACGATTCGATCTCTATTAGCCGCATATCAGCGGGAACCGTGTTGCCGGCTTCCAGCAATACAATATCGCCGGGAACAATATCTGCCGCCGGTAATTCAACTACGTTGCCGTTTCGCAACACATGCGAGATGGGCGCCGCCATCTTTTGTAATGCTTCAATCGCTTTCTCGGCCCGGTACTCCTGGATAAAACCAATGATGGCATTGAGCACAATGATGATGATAATGACAATAGTATCTGACCCCTCACCAATAAATGCAGACACAATGGCGGCAGCAATCAATACCAGGATCATGAAATCCAAAAACTGGCGGACGAAAATCACCAGTGGGCTAACTTTCTTTTTTCCCTTTAATTCATTTTTTCCATGCTCTTCAATTTTCTTTTGCACTGTTTCATCATCCAGCCCGTTGATATTGCTGCCCATCAGTTTCAGTGCCTCTTCTGCGGAAATTGAATAAAAATTCATGGCCATTTTATCAATGTTTTAATCAGGGCGAATAATTTTAGCCTTTCAAAATGTGCAAACTGACACGGAAGCGGTATATCTTTTTTTAAAGAATTCTCACCTACAAGATCGCAAATTCCGCTCACCTGACCATGAAAAGAAGAGTGTGAAAACTTTGAAAACAACGGCAATTTTATGTTGAATTAATAGGTGTAAATAAGCGCATATCCCGTGCTATATTCCGAATAAATAAGCCTTCAATACCCGGTACTCCTGGTATTGAAGGCCTGCTCTCATTACCCGATTCAGCGTGAATAAACTTATCTTATCAGAGGGGTTCTTCCGTCGTTGTAACACTCTTTGTATGTCCATCGGCATCTTTGATCACCGTTGTTGTTTTACGCAAACCACCCCTGGTTGTAGTGGTCGTTCTTCTGCGACCCATCATTGCAATAAGAATTATTAACACAACACCTGCTACGACCCATATCCAGTTTTTTTCCAGCCACGAGGCCACTTCTTCTTTTTTAATATCAATTTTATCCTGCGCCTTTGCCATTAAACTTGTAAGTACCAGCATTAAAGCAGTACCGGACTTAATGCTTTGTTGTTTCACAAATTGTCGCATAAAAATTGGTTTTATTTAACTATAGCAACAATACTTCAATAAACAAGCCAAGAGGGGCAGGGGCGTCATCAGTTGGGGGGAATGCTATTTCGCAGCCAGTTATCCTGTTTAAAAAGAAAGATTGTGGAGTTATGTACCCAATATTGAAGAATTTATGCCTCTGTCAAATGGCAAACATCTGCTAACAAAAATGCCGGAACTACTCCGGCATTTTTGTTTTTTATCCTTTCAGTTGCTCCACCAACTTCACGTATTCTTTCATCGCATCGTCTTTTGTTTTTCCCCTTAAACTACTCCAGGCTTCATGCTTGGCTTTATTTACAAAATCAAATGGATTGGAAGGGGGCTCTGTGTTTACATCGCCTTCTGTTCCTTGCTTGTAAAGTGAATATAACTTTAGCAACGTGTCATTATCGGGTTTTGATGGCAGCTCCTTGCTTTCTTTTACTGCCTTCTCAAATTGCTCTTTCAATTCCATATAATAAGCGTTTAAATTGTTTATTTGGTGATTTCCTCAATCACATGGCCCACACAACCATTTGGCATCTGGATACGCAGCATGGCAGCTACCGTTGCAGCAATATCCGTCATATAAGTTTCCCGGTTTGTTTTACCAGGTTTTATTTTCCAGCCAAACCATACAAGCGGAATATGAGAATCATACGGGTTCCACGATCCGTGGGTAGTGCCTTTGTCATATCCATCAAACCAGCCTGGATTGAATACAAACTGGATATCCCCGCTTAGCTTTTGATTATAGCCATTCGCCACCATGTCTTTTATTTTGGCGGGTATCGGTGTCTCCGGTACTTCTTCCAAATCAAATGCGCTCATGATAGCCGGGTGATTTTTCAATTCATTAACCGCCCAGGTTTTAAATTCATCAATATCCACTTTCTTTTCATTCAGCAATGCGTAATTAAGATATAACTGGTAATTGATAACCTGTTCGACTGCGCTCCTGATGTCGTATTTCTTTTCTGCTTTTTCATTCAGCCATTGTCTTACCGCTGCATCGTCAAATGTGCCACCAGGCAATTTATTTTCCTTTAAAAATGCCGGTGTATGTGCCACCGCATGATCGGCGGTCAGGAAGACAAGGTATTGACCACTGCCTAATTTAGTATCCAGGTATTTAAAAAAAGCAGAAAGATCCTTATCCAATCTCAGGTAAGTATCTTCAACTTCAATTGAGTTTGGTCCGAATGCATGACCGATATAATCAGTGGATGAACAACTGATGGCAAGAAAATCGGTGATTCCTCTCTGGCCTAATTTTTCACCTTCTACCGTTGCTCTCGCCATATCAAAAGTATAGGTGTTACCTCCGGGTGTTTGGCGGAATGACTCGTATTTATTAACCGAAATAGCAGCAGTCATGTGTGGAAAAGTATTGTCTTCACCGCCGATAGTGGATTCGTACACTTTATCATCAGATGTACTTTGTTTATAAGTGTTGATCGGGTAAAGTGTGTTCCAATTTTGCTGCAGGTATTGATCCGGCAATTTTTTGCTATTGATGTTTTTAACCCACTCGGGTAATTCATTCATATAATAAGTGCTGCTGATCCATCCGCCGGTAGCATTGTCAAACCAGTAAGCCGCATTAGCCGAATGACCCGCAGGTAAAATAGAACCGCGATCTTTCAGCGAAATACCAATTGTTTTGCTTTGAAAATTTGTTGCCAGCCTCAACTCATCGGTAATAGTGGTGGTGAGCATATTTCTCGGTGACATTTTACCGGCAATAGAATTACTACCCACAGACGAAACGGTTGAGTCATCCGTGCAATACCAATTTCGTTTGAGATCCCGCCGATACCAATAATTGCCAATAATGCCATTGATCGCAGGAACAGAACCGGTATACACGCAGCTGTGTCCGGCTGCAGTATAAGTTGGTGTATAAGGAATAAAAGTATTCTCACAACTAAAGCCCTGGTTCAGCATTCGTTTAAAGCCGCCGGGTGAATAGCGATCATAATAACGATAGAGATAATCCCATCTCATTTGATCGATCACAATTCCAACTACTAATTTAGGTCGTTGAACAGACTGAGCCTGAACAAAACTGCCAGCAAACATTATGCATCCAATCAGCAGTGTTGTTGATAGTTTCATAAGCCAAAAAAATTTTAGCAAATGTAAGGGTATAATACTGTTTGCCTGGCAGCATTAATCATTGGATAACATTCTATCCATCGCAGGAAGAAAGCAGGAAGATGACCTGCAGAGGAGATATCAATCGATTGTTTGACTGCAAAAACCTACAACCATTTTTTAAAGGCAAGAGCAGCCGCAATTGACAATCCGCCAACAACCCACCACAGTGTCGTAAAACCTGCATGCTCGGCCAATTGAGCGCCACCCATAGGCCCAAGAGTTTGCGCAGCGGACCAGGCCATCGTATAAAGCGCCGCATATTGCCCCCGGTTGTTACGCTGGGTCCGGCTTATCCAATAGCTGTTCATAAATGGCATAGACAGTATTTCGCCAAACGTTACCAGGGTGATCATACAAAGCCCTATGAATGCACCATGAAATGGGATGTTTAATAACCAAAACGAAAGACCTGTTAACAGAACGCCACTGGTGATATACACCATACTTTTCCGTTTGCCTTCCAGCTTATATACCAGTATCATTTCTATCAATGCAATAATGACCCCATTAATTGCCATGAGCAAACCGATATAAGGCTCGGAAAGATGAAGATGCCTTTTAAAGTAAACAGGGATATTGGTGAATATCTGGAAAAAGCAACTGGCGAATAATGTCGTTACCAAAATAAAAATGATAAATGTTTTATCACGGAAAGCTGAAAGAGCAGGAGTCTGTGCTGTCTCTTGCGAAGTTTCAGCAACAGCACGGTTTACCGGTTTGAGAAAAAGTATCATGACGATCGCCGCAAGAATATTGGTAATGCCGTCTACCCAAAACAACAATTCATAATTGATCTTTGCAAGAATGCCACCAATAGCGCTTCCAACCGCCCAGCCGATATTGATCGCCAGCCTGTTTAATGCATAGGATCGGGTTCGGTTTTCTTCTTTACTATAAAAAGCGATAGCTGTTGAATTTGCCGGACGAAAAGCCTCACCCACAAAACTTACCAGGAAAGTGAAAAGGCAGATCAGCGGATAGGTTTTCATCTGTCCTAATAAAATAAAAAGAATACCACCGCCGATGAGTGTAATCAGCTGAACAGGATAGTAGCCAATTTTATCAGTCAGCTTACCACCGATATACGCCCCGCAAAAAGCACCCAGTCCGAACAAGCCAAACACCATACCTGCCTGCCCCACCGAATAGCCCATCTTAGGACTGGTGAGATACAATGTCATAAACGGAACCACCATTGTGCCACTCCGGTTGATCAGCATGATCAATGATAACAACCAGGTAGAATGCGATAATCCTGAATATGCATTTTTATATGTCAGCGCTGTTGCTTTAAGCATAAATCGCCGCAAAGGTATCGGCAATAAAAGCAAAACCTATCGCCATTTATAAAGAATTAATACCCGACAAACCAAATCAGGCTATGTAAATGGTTATGCAAAAGAAGGAGGCTTGCATAATTTAAATATCGCTGCTATATTTGCAAATCCATTCTTATAATACCCCTTTGATTCCCTTTCCCCTTGTTAAACCTGCGTAGTGATTCAATCAAAATTGATTTGTTCCTGATTTCATTTCATTCCCGAAAAGTTTATCATCAAATAATTTATAACATGAAAAAAATGTCATCCACCTGGCAATGGTATTTGCTTATGCCAGTTATGCTTTTTCTTTTTTCAAAGGCCGGCTATTGCCAGCATAAAGCAACCGTGGCGAAAAATACTTTTTATACGGAATGGACTTCTCAAGGTCCGGTGTATTCAATCAACTATGATAGAATTATCAGGCAGGGAGAGAAAGTGGACTATAGTGTAAGAGCAGGTTTTTCACTTCAAAAAGATGCGTTGTCATTCCCGGTTAGTCTCAGTGTAATGACAGGGCGAAATGAGCACCATCCGGAATTTAGTTTGGCTGTTACTCCTTATATAGACCGCAGCAAGTATAAAGACCAAACAGATTCATACATTTATGTAAACCCTGGTATTGGCTACAGGTATCAAAAATTAAATGGAGGAGTATTTATCCGGGTTGCGGCTGGCCCATCTATTTTTCTTGATCCTCCTTCTGATGATTTTTGGAGAATGGATCCTAAGTTACATGCATTTGCCAGCGCCGGAATAGGATTTAGCTTTTGACAACTATTTTTCCAGTTGCACTGAAAGATATTCTTCTTCCATTTCAATGAAAGCGTCATTCAGCAAGGATGTTATGGGACCTGCCTGGCCATTACCTATAACAGTGTCATCAATTGTTGTGATGGGGAGCAGTCTTTTGGTGGTGCTTGTCATAAATACTTCGTCAGCGTTATACACTTCATGTAATTCAACAGGCCTTAGTTCGACAGCACATTTCTGCCGAGCCAGGTCAATCAGCTTTTTGCGGGTTATACCGGGTAGTACATTATCAGCCGGGGTAATGAGGGTATCGTCTTTAACGATAAATATATTGGAGCGTGGAAATTCGGAGACGATGCCTTGTTTATGGTACAGCACATCAGCAGCTCCCTGTTCCTTTACTTTTTGCTGCAGCCATACACCCACCAGGTAATTGACAGATTTTATTTCTGGGAGATCCCGCAGGTATTCATGGGTAATAACTTTGATGCCATTGTTGAACTTAGTGGTGTCTGTTAATTGAATTTTATGTTGTGTGATTATAAAATTTGGCGTTGACAATTCATAGCCATCAGCGGAATATCCACCTGTGATTAAAAGGCGGACACCGGCATCGGGCCAATAATTTTTGTTTATCAATTCATGAATAATGGATTTTAATTCTTCTTTTGAATGCGGTGAGGGCAAATGCATTCCATCCATTGAATTAAAAAAGCGGTGCAGGTAATCATCCAAAAATAACGGGATATAATTTCTGGTTCTAAAAAAATCAAAGGCGCCATAACCCCGTTGAATCGAAAGATCATTTAACCGGAGGCTTGCCTTGTCCTCATCTACAAATTGTCCGTTGATAAAAACGATCATTGCGGAATGCTTTTATATTTTTTTAATAAAGGAATTATTTGATCAAGCGGAAGGGCTTCGACGCTGCGACCATTTTTGCCTTTCATTGTCTCCGCCTTAAACAATGAATTTAATATTGCTTCCTCCGTTGCTTCAATCGCCGCCATAAAAAGAGGAGAGGTCTCATCATTGCGCAAAACATTTTCAGACTGCAATAACTCCCTGCTTTCATGTAACACTCTTACAGACAGATGCGTGGAAAATGCAATGACATAATCACCGCTGCCATTGCTGGCAATGCCGCCTGTTTTAGCAAGACCCATGAAAGCTCTCTTGGCCAGGCGTTCAAGATTCCGGGAATCCAGCGGAGCATCAGTTGCTACCACTATCATGCAGCTCCCATCAGCCGGATCATTCAAGCGATCTCTGAGGTAAAACTTTTTTAGTTCTTCACCTACCGGCACACCGTCAATTTGTAAGACGCCGCCAAAATTGGTTTGAACCAAAACACCCACTGTATAGCCGCCGAGACTTTTGGGAATTACTCTAGATGATGTGCCGATTCCGCCTTTGAAACCAAAACAAACTGTACCGGTTCCTGCACCGACATTGCCTTCTGCTACGGCGCCTGTTTGCGCATTTTGAATGGCTTGTATTACATCATCATTTTTTATATGACGCCCACGGATATCATTTAAATAGCCATCATTGGTTTCTCCCACAACAGCATTCACCGATTGTACATTTTCGTTGCCAGCCTGGGACAAGGTATACCTGATAACGCCTTCGATGCCAGTTGAAACATTCAATGTATTGGTCAAAATGATTGGTGATTCAATATTTCCCAGTTCCCGTACCTGCGTAACACCGGCCAGTTTACCGAAACCATTGCCCACAAAAATAGCAGCCGGTACTTTCTGCTGAAACAAATTCCCTTCATGTGGTAAGATGGCGGTGACTCCCGTACGGACTGAATCGGCTTTGATCAATGTTGTATGACCAACCTTTACGCCGGCAACATCTGTTATAGCATTTAATTTCCCTTTGGCTAACACACCGATCTTTATATTATAATCTGAAAGGCGGCCACGGCTTTGTGAAAATGTTTTTTGCGCAAAAAATATTGACAGGATGAATAAAAGCGCTGAGATAAAAATTAATCGCCACATTTAATTTCCATTTATTTCCATTCAAACTTATACAAACCTGCTGGTAGGATACGGACAAATTTTTCGTCCCGGGTATGTATCCTCTTTCCGTTTTCGTACAGTAGTTGGCTTTTTATCTTCGGTAACTTAATTGTTGCAGTAGAATTAGGCGGCACTACAACCGTATAAACGATGCTGCTATTTTCCTTTTTCCAGGATGAAACAATTTTTCCATAAGGTCCATCATGCGAAGCTTCAAACTGATCAAGCCCTTCGACAAAATGCGGCTCCAGCAAAATATTTTTAAAACCCGGCTGTTGCGGATCTGGCTTTATACCCCCCGGTCCTTTATATAGCCATGCGCCAATTTCGCCAAACATAATATGGTTCCTTGATATATCCGATTTGGCATCGATAGGCCAGTTTTCATATAAGGTAGTAGCTCCATTTTTCATCCACCATCCCCACGAAGGAAATGTTTCCTGCGATGCTACTTTGTATGCAAGATCAGCATAACC
This sequence comes from Terrimonas pollutisoli, assembly GCF_029360765.1. Classification (GTDB taxonomy): domain Bacteria; phylum Bacteroidota; class Bacteroidia; order Chitinophagales; family Chitinophagaceae; genus Terrimonas_B; species Terrimonas_B pollutisoli. Next base: position 27,048 of record NZ_JARKNA010000005.1, read on the forward strand.
GTTTTCACTCAATGCATTCAGAATGGCTTTTGTACCCAGCAGACCGACGTCAATATGATTGCCATCTTCCTGAACACGTTTGGCAAGATTGGCAGCAACTTTTGTTCGTAGTTCTTCCGGGACAATATTCCAAAACAACGGAACACTTTGTTCTGTTTGAATACCCGTACCGTAGATACCGCTATTTGTATCCAGGTATTTTTTATTGATCGCATTTTTGATCGTCGTGGCCAATGCTGAATATTTTTTATAATCTTCCGGCTTACCCAACAATTTAGCGGCATTCGCCAATATGCTTGCATCTGCAAAATAATATGCAGAGGAAGTCAATTCAACCGGTGCTTTTGATTTTACAGGCACCCAGTCACCCAATCCCCATGTGGTAAGCCCTGATGGATACAAGTCATTAATATGATCAACGTATCGCTTGATATTGTCATAGCAATCGGCCAGTATTTTTTGATCGCCATAAAACAAATAGAGATTCCACGGAATGATGGCGATAGTGCTGGTCCAATCAGGCCCGTTGCCCCATTCATATCCCCAACCATCGGTGGGAATAATGGAAGGCAGTACACCATTGGGTTGCTGTTCATCACGGTGATCGGCCATCCATTTTTCATATATGGTGATCGCATCAAAATTGTAAAGCCCTGTTTCTACTGCAATATGTGCATCACCTGTCCAACCATTTTTCTCCCGCTGCGGGCAATCTGTTGGATAACCAAACAGGTTTGACAAATAGGAGCTGTTGGTTGCCCGCCAAATTTGATTGATGATTTCATTGGTTGAACTGACCAGGCCAATAGCCGGCACATCGCTGTGCATAAAATAACCGGTAAGATCATCTTTCAAAAGATCGATGGGCTTATTGCTGGTTACTTCTACATACTGAAAACCTTTATAATTAAACCGGGGCATGAATCGTTGTTCACCCTTTCCATTTAAAATAAAAATATCTGTCTGAAATGGATCGCTGTTGTCCGTTGGCCGGTAATGAACATCAATATTGGACTGATCAACATGACCATTGGGATATATTCGCTCGCCATGTTTCAAACGGATCATCGTTCCTGCATCACCGTTTATTTTCAATTCACTGACGCCGGCAATATTTCTTCCCAAATCAAATACCCAGGTGGTATCATTGATCTTGTTAAACCTGCTTGTCATGATCTTTTCTACATTACGAATAGGATGCAACACCTGTGCAACAATATTTGATGAAGGAGCGGTTCTGAAAATAATATTTTTCCAGGCTGAATCATTGAATGCAATTGTATTCCAACCCGGCTGTTCTAATCGTGAGTCATAGTGTTCGGCAGTGTAAATGCTGTTAAAGATGACCGGGCCCAATGATGTTTTCCAACTCTTGTCGGTGCTGATCGTTTCCGCTGATCCATCTTCGTACACTATCCGCAGGTCCAGGCAAAAAGTTGGTCTTGCCCGCCAAGGCGCTTCATGAAAAAACCAAACGGCAGTAGATTGATGATTATACCATCCATTACCCAACAATACACCCAAAACATTTTGACCATTTTGTAAATAACCCGTCACATCATGCGTTACGTATAAATTACGCCGGTCAAAACGTGTATACATCGGATCGAGGCGATGATCGCCGATTATTTTCCCGTTAATTGATAGCTCATACAATCCGGCTACAGCAATATATACCCGGGCTGATTTTATTTTTTTATTACCTGAAAATGATTTTCTGAAATACGGCGCTTGTTTGATGCTAATATCCCTTGTGTCGCTGATCCAGGCGCCTTTCCAGTTTTTCTTATCCATCATCCCTGTTTCAAAGCTGTTTACAGTGGAAAGCCTGCCTGGCTTACCATCTTTATCCCAAACTTTTACCGCCCAAAAATAACGGGTGAAAGGAGAGAGGGCCTTGCCTTTATAGATTATTAATTGATCGGATGAGCTAATGCGGGCCGTTTGCCAGCTATTGCCAACACCCTTAGTGATTGCTAAGGAGTCAGTTCCGGCAAAAATCTGCCAGGCTGTTTGCCTGGCATTTATTCCTTCATCTTTCAGCTTCCAGCTCAGGCGTGGATTCGCTGCATCAATGCCTATTGGATTGACAAGATAATCGCATTGCAATGCAACAGGCAAACAGGAAGATTGAGAAAAAGAGATGAGACAGGAAAAAATAAAAAGCAGAATTAAAACCGTTTTTTTATAACGGGTCAGGTAGTAAGCAAGCCTCATCAATATTGATTTTTTATCTGGATATAAAACTAAGCAACAGACAAGATATCCGATATAAAACAAACAAGCCCCGCTGAATGGCGAGGCTTGCTGATTTTTTATGCATTCCGGTTGATACAATTGAGATCTTCAAAAGCAACCTCCAAACGCTTGATGAAGGTTTCTTCTCCTTTACGAAGCCATACACGGGGATCGTAATATTTTTTATTGGGAGAATCCGCACCGGAAGGGTTACCCAACTGTCCTTGCAAATAGGCTTCATTCTTTTTGTAATTGTCCAGCACACCTTCCCAGAAAGCCCATTGAAGATCGGTATCAAGATTCATTTTGATGGCACCATAACCGATCGCTTCACGGATTTGGTGTTGAGGCGAACCGCTACCACCATGAAACACGAAATAAACAGGCTTAGCACCGGTTTTCAAATTCTTTTCAATATAAACCTGGCTGTTGTTTAATATTTCAGGACGCAATTCCACGTTGCCCGGTTTATATACTCCATGCACATTACCAAAAGCAGCAGCAACGGTAAACAAATTACCTACTTTGCTTAACTCTGTGTAAGAGTACGCCACATGCTCTGGTTGTGTATACAATTTATCATTTTCCACGTCGCTGTTGTCAACACCGTCTTCTTCACCACCGGTAACACCTAATTCAATCTCGATGCTCATTCCGAGTGGTTTCATTCTTTTGTAGAACTCTACCGAGGTTTGAATATTTTCTTCCAATGGCTCTTCGCTAAGATCCAACATGTGTGAGCTAAAAAGGGGCTGGCCTTTTTCTTTGTAAAATTGTTCACCGGCATCGAGCAAACCACTGATCCAGGGTAGCCATTTTTTTGCTGCATGGTCAGTGTGCAATATAACGGGCACACCATAATATTTTGCAACATTGTGAATATGCAGGGCACCGGAAATACCACCGGAAATGTTAGCCTGCAGTTTATCGTTTGGCATTCCCTTACCGGCCATAAATTGCGCACCCCCATTGGAAAATTGAATGATAACAGGTGAGTTGACTTTTGCAGCAGCTTCTAATGTGGCATTAATCGTGTTGGTGCCAGTGGTGTTTACAGCAGGTAAAGCAAATTGGTTGTCTTTCGCATCTTTGTAAAGGGCTTCCAGTTCTTCACCGAAAAGGACCCCGGCTTTGTACTTTTTCATTGCAACAGTTTCTTCTTTAAGTAAAATAATTGGTTTTAAAAGAGGCAGCAACCGTAAAAAGAGCCGCTAATATAGTTTATTTATCATTAGTGTAGGGAGTCTGCAGATGATCAGCGTATTATAAAAGCAAACAATCGTAAGGGTTTAATTAATGTAAAATCACATTCCCTTTAAGAGACAGGGGTTAATCACTGTCTTTCCCAACATTTCGCTGAACCAACAACAAGTTTTTTTGCAGCGTTTGTTTTAAGTGCCTTTTTACAACTTGTCCCATCGATTGACACTTATTGAAGGTTGTAGTATGCAGGTGAGCATTCAGTTCTTGTTTCAATTGTTCAACTTTTTCAGGCACAGATATTTTATCCAATGACATGATATCCAACAGTTCTTTGATACGATAGCGGGAGGAAGCCAACCTGAAAGTGATCATGGTTCTTTCTTCTGCCTGGTACTGTGCGATGGATTCTTTATTCAAATGTTTCAGGCAAAGATCGACATACGGATAATTCTCTTTAAAAAACTGTGGCAGGTACAAGTTCTTTCTTCCTTCATAGGACTGCTGATCGAAATCAATGGCACGAATGCGATATTGATAATCCTCTATATCAGGTGTGATGTCGATCACAAAATTATAGCTCCGCATGTCACCCAGTAACCGAACAAAACATCGCTCATTGAACTTCACAAATTCCTTAGCTAATCTTATGAGGTTGATATTGGGATCGTTCTTCAACTGCTGAATGAATACATCACCCGGTATTCCCGGAATATGCTCTTCCACCAAAGTATTCTCGCAGGTAAAAAAAGTAATGCGGTTAGGAGAGAGTATATGTTCTAATTCCAAACCGTAAATGCGGGATGCATCTGCTATCTTGATATAATAATGATCGTAATTGTCATTGTATTTATTGACAATGCGGATGCGAAACGGATGTGAGTTACCAAATGTGCAATAATCAATTCGTGCTACGTCCAGGTGGCTGGTGAAAGTAAAATCCCCTTCCGTTTTCAGAATCGCATAAATTTTTACCAGCCCGTCACGGATAAAATCCCAATCTCTTTTATCATAAATGGTTTTTTCCCAAAGCGTATCACGGCCATTTTTGTCTTTGATAGGAACGGAAAACGTATAATGCAAAAGATCTTTATACAACACAGGAAGCTTTACTTCCCGGCCATGGTGTTTTAGATAGGAGCGAAGCGCCGCATTGACCGGGAACATGGGCTTTTTCCGGGAAGGCTTATCCACTTTCGTTTTTTCCAGGTCATTATCATGGTCTGCAAAACTCATGAGGGGAAGTTACGAATCCTTCGGCAAACCCAGGGAGACTCACAAGCGCAGACCAATTGCTAACTGAAAATTGTCACCTGCAAACTATTCAACTCTCAATCATTAAGCGCTGCAATTCTAAAAAATATCGCGGTGCATATTGTAGCCGGCTACCATACCAGCTAAACATTTCACCATCCACCAACAAGATCTTTGTACCAGGTAGGTGAGGTTGCAATTGATCGATATGTTTTTGTTTGAATGGAAATGGTTCAGATGAAAGCAGAAGAAATTCCAGGTTTTCCTTTTGCAGGTCATCAATCCTTACTTCAGGATAACGGATTTTATTAGCAAATATGTTTTCATAACCTGCTATGTCCAACATGGAGTTGATGAATGTATCACCGCCAATTGTCATATACGGATCATTCCAGATCAGGTAAGCGGTTCGGGGTTTTGTATTTTTTTTCGGCAGTTGGGCAAAGTTTGATTTGATCAGTGTGATCAGTGATTGGGCTTTGTCATTGGTATTAGTCATCAGCCCCACCTGTTCGATCATTTGGTAAGCATCCTCCAGGTCATTCACATCACTTACCCAAACGGGATAAGAATTCGCAAGCTCTTCCACCTGTTCTTTTACATTTTCTTCTTTGTTGGCGATGATCAGCTCAGGCTCTAATTGATGTATAGCTGAAAGATTGATTTTTTTTGTTCCGCCCACACGGGTTTTGGAATAAAACCATTCGGCCGGGTGAACGCAAAATTTGGTGATGCCGACCACTTCTTCGTCGAGGCCGAGGTCAAATAATAATTCTGTTTGTGAGGGAACTAAGGAAACGATACGTCTTGGGGTAGAAGTAAGGGAGACGGTTCTTCCTGTTTGATCTGTAAAAGAAAACATTAGCTGTTTTGCTGCAATTTATACCAATTAGATTTGAGAAAGAGTCATTCATCAATCTCTTTCTCAAATCAGCATTGGCGTCGCCCGTCCTTGAGTGAATAACTTTATAATTATAATGAGGTTGGTATAAGCAAAGAGCTTGGTAGAGAGGGTCTTTATCACCGCGCCTCCTGCTAAAAACGTTGTTTGTAGCAGGAGGGGTTCCGGATTGTCAATTTCTTTTCATGGATTTGGACACGGTGACTTGCGTTCGTTCTTCAGGGACTGGATTTGGTTTTCCTGGTCTTGGATTTGGATGGTCTTCGTAAGGATCGTTGAATCGGTTTTCTCCAGGATTTTGGTTCGCTTTTCTAAGGATGTTGGATCTTATATATTCTTTGAACTAAATCGTAAAAGTAAAAGTAGAAGTTGATTGATACTGGATTTCGAATCGTTTGGTTTTCTAAGGATTGGGTTTTAAAATTAAATCGATACTTGGACGGTTGGTTTTTATCTGGATGATATTGGACTAATGATTGAATCAATTCAATCAACTTCTGAAACAAAAATAATTGTGATTCCTTTAGCATCATAGCGCAAAACTGCCCTACTTTATGATGTCAGTATTTCCTGTAACAATGGTAAATGGACCAGTTTTTAGTTGCGGAAAAAGCAACAGAAAGAATGGTATTTATACGAAAAAAGCTGGTGCAAACATTACCAGCCTTGTTTTAAATCAACTGTAGCGGTATTGTGTGGCTATTTGCTTAGTGCCTGCAATACATCGTATTTCGTAATAATATGGTAACTGCCCGCCTCGTCTTTTGCCAAAACGGCGCCGTTGCCTTTGTTGATGAGGGAGCTCAATTTTTCCACCGGAGTATCAAAAGCTACCACTGGCAACATAGGCTCCAGCACATCACTCACTTTTGAGTTTTTTATCTCCGGGTTGTCAAATATTTTTTGGAACAAACCGCCTTCACTGATTGCACCGACCGGGCCTTCGCCATTCATTACCGGTATCTGTTCTATGTCATATTTCTTCATTAGCTCCACCGCTTCTGCAACGGTTTGAGTGGGTTCCACCGTGATCAGGCGTGTAGCACCTCTCGAACTAATCACATCTTTAAAAGTTTTTACGTCGAGAAACCCTCTTTCAATCATCCATTGATCATTATAAATTTTCCCTACATAGCGGCTGCCATGATCGTGAAAAATACAAACTACCAGGTCATCTTTCTTCAATTTGCTTTTCAGTTGCATTAATCCCTGTATGCAGCTACCGGCACTGTAACCACAAAATATCCCTTCTTCTTTTGCCAGTTTCCTTGCCATAATGGCGCCGTCTTTATCTGTCACCTGTTCGAAATGATCGATCACACTCATGTCATAATTCTTCGGCACAAAATCTTCACCAAAGCCCTCTGAAATGTAGGGATGCACTTCATTCATATCAACTTCACCCGTCCGGAAATATTTGGTAAGTAATGATCCGTATACATCAATGGCCCATACCTGGATGTTGGGATTTTTTTCTTTGAGATACATGGCAGTACCCGTGATAGTTCCACCTGTACCTGCGGTGCACACCAGATGGGTGATCTTGCCATCAGTTTGATTCCATATCTCGGGCCCTGTAGTTTCATAATGCGCCAACCTGTTCGCAAGATTATCATATTGGTTCATATGATAAGAGTTGGGAATCTCTTTTGCCAGTCTTGCGGCTACGCTATAGTAGCTCTTGGGATCTTCAGGCAATACATTCGTAGGACAAACGATTACTTCCGCACCTACTGCCTTTAATATATCTGCCTTTTCTTTTGATTGTTTATCGGTCGTAACAAAAACACATTTGTAGCCTTTTACCACGGCAGCCAAGGCAAGACCCATACCTGTATTACCACTCGTGCCTTCAATAATAGTTCCGCCGGGTTTTAATTTTCCTTCTTGCTCCGCCACTTCTACCATCTTCAGCGCCATCCTGTCCTTTATCGAATTGCCGGGATTGAAATAATCCACTTTTGCCAGTACAGTACAGGGGAAATCTTTGGTTATTTTATTGAGCCGGATCAAAGGAGTATTGCCGATGGTTTCCAGTATGTTATTCTTTATATCCATTACAAACATTTGTTGTAGCGCAAAGTTAAGAATCCTGAGCGAAGGAGAATGATGGGGAGTGGTGAATGCAAGGTTAATATCGTTTAAATAAGCTCTTTCGTTGAACATTGATCCCGATAGCTCGGGAGAGCGTTAACCGTTGAACATTTAATGCCGCTGAAAAAAATTCAATATCCAATTTTCAACGCTCAATGTTCATTATCACGCTTGTTATATAACTATGATACGTCAATATATATTCACTCTGCAAACGTTAATTGGCGCAGGGATCATGCGTCCTTCTAATAAGACAAAAAGATTTTGTTTAAATTTGAAAGCAAATCACAACAATGTCTTTTCAGTACACATATGATGCGAATGGAAAACCGGTGGGCGTTTTCGTCCCGATCCGGGAGTGGGAAAAACTTACATCGGAATTAAAAAAGAATAAGCCTGATGCTAAAAGCAGGATTCTGAAATCTATGGAAAAAGGGCTGAAGCAGGTAAGAGAAATTGAAAAAGGAAAATTGAAATCCATTCCGCTCAAACAGTTGCTTGATGCCTTATAATATCGTGGCCACACCAGAGTTTTTATCTGAGGCTAAGAAACTTGCAAAAAAATATACTTCGCTTAAGAATGATGTTGCAGAGTTGGCTAATCAACTGCAATCCAACCCGGCTATAGGTACCCCGCTTGGCAAGGGGACATACAAAATCAGATTGGCAATCGCTTCAAAAGGTAAAGGGAACAGCGGTGGTGCCAGGGTGATCACTTGTGTGAAGATAGTTGCAAATATCGTGTACCTGGTTTCTATTTATGATAAGTCGGAACAAGGGGATATTACCGATAAAGACTTAAAGGAAAGAATTAAGAGAATACCCGACTGAGCAATTATTCATAAATGCCCCTACGGATTAATAGCTCCCGGTTTCCAGATTTGAGAAAAATTGCAAAGCTTCATCATCTTTTCCTCGTAATTCGGCAAATAAAAAACCCTCCTGCGAACAGAAGGGTTATACCGGACCTGATGATAATTCACCAAGCATCTTCAACTTATTTTGCTCTTATTCCCCTCTCCATCGGAGAGGGGGTTAGGGTCAGACGATGAATGTCTGACTCCGGCCAAAGCGCCGGAGGAGAGGTCAAGCTTCTTCGTGGAACTGTTTTCGTTTATTGGCAAAATATCGGTCCAGCAAAAACAATCCCAGTATTACATTGATCATCATGAATGCATTGATCCAGTCATTATTAAACATCTTGCTATAATCCACTTTGGCGAAATCGACCGGAAGTTTAGAATCACCCTGCACCGTCCAATCTACCTGGCCGAAACCATATACCAAAAAGCCAACGATCAGTGTAATAAAAAATATTGCAAGGCCACGAATGATATTTTTATTGATATAGGTTTTGGTTGCAGGTGCAATATGCAGTTTGCTGATTTCTTCCATCACGTTTTTGGTGAACCGCATAGAAGGGGCTTCTAATTCTGAAGACTGCAATAACTGCTGTACTTCCAGCAGTTCGCCATATTTGTCACGCCATTCAGCATTGGTTGCAATCAATTGTTCAATGATGGTTTTCTCTTCAACAGTGGCAACCCCATCTATATAATCCCACAAACGTCCTTCTATATTTTCATGTGCATTCATATCATTTCAGTTTAGGATTAGTTTAAATCTTTTACTTCCTGTGCAAAATAAGTTTCCATTTTTTCTTTTAATCTTGTGCGGGCCCGGTGCAGCCTGACCTTAGCCGTATTGGTTTCTATACCTAATATCTGCGCTATTTCTTCCAGCGTTTGCTCACCTTTATAAAACAAAGTTATAACGGCTGCATCGTCGGTACTTAGCATTTTGATGGCGTTATTGACCATCGACACTCTCGATTTTTGTTCTACCAGGTTGGCCCGCATTCCTGAATCCTGGCTATCCGCTACTTCAAACACTTTTTCATTGTCTAAAGAATGAACTTCCAATTTCTTTTTCCTCAAAAAGCTGATACAAGTAGTATTTACAATGGTATAAAGCCAGGTGCTGAATTTGGAAGCCCCTTTAAAGTCTGCCAGGGCACGATATGCTTTGATAAATATGTCCTGCGATACTTCCTCGGCATCTTCCCGGTTTTTGGTAAAACGGAGTGCCAATGTAAATACATAGTTCTGATAGCGGCTAACCAAGGCTGCGTAAGCCTGTTGGTCGCCGCCAATAACTTTGCTAATAAGCTCATTATCATTTAGTCCGGTAGACATCTATCTATAAGACTACAATCGTAGAGTTTTGGTTACAGCGTAAAGTACGATTTTATCCCGCAAGCCCATCCTTCGACAAGCTCAGGAGGGTTTCGAAGGATTTTCTACTCCTAATATAGTATATTGGAAAATTGCTTGTAACCTGTTTCAAACAGGTGTAGTCTTAGTTATTGTACAACGATTTTTAAAAAAGTTTGGAAATGACTGTAACCTGGGTTTAAAAGCTGTAGTCATAGAAGAACAAGACACAAACAAACTACTTAAAACCTGTCTGCCGATAGGCAGGCAATAAAATTTACAATTATGAGCGGTCCAGAAGTTTTAGTTCCACTAACTATGTTCGCAGGCGGATTTGCGATGATATTCGGCATTGTTTACCTGAAAACAAGGCAAAATCTAGCCATGATAGAGAAAGGCATGAATCCCAAAGAATTTGCCAATAGGCCAGCCCCCTATAAAAACCTGAAATGGGCTTTATTATTAATCGGAGCAGGAGTTGGTTTATTCCTGGCTTATTTGCTGGATAATTATGTGCTATATCAAAATCTGCGCAATGGTCACTACGACAATGAGAAAAATATACCGATCTATTTTGCATTGATTGCAATCGGAGGGGGGCTGGGCCTTTTCGGTTCTTATAAAATGGAAAAGAAATGGTGGGATGACAATAAAATCAATAACCAACAATAAACAACCAGCATCTTATCCTGAAAAGCATCACAAATGAAAAATTCAGCCGGTAAGACGGCAAGTCGGTAAGAAAAGATTATCCCTCAATCAAACTTCCCGTCTCCCCATCTTCCCGGCAAATTTATTTCTTTACCAGTTCAAATGCCTTTGCAAAAACGGTGTCCTCGCTATTCAGCACCTGGAAGTAACCGCTGTTTCTCCAGCGAAACCTTGCCAGGTAAGCTTCTAATCGCTTTTGCAAGGTTTCTTTTTGTTTTGCTGTGACGTCTTCGAGGTTAGCAGAATCTTTTTTTGCATACGCTACAAATTGCTTCCACATGTCTTCCAGCTGGTTAAACTTTTTTATATAGTCAGTTGGTGAACTATACTGATCAATTTGTTTTTTGTGTTGTAAATAATAGGTGTATACAAAACTATTGAAGCTGCCATTTACAAAAAGCTTATTAATACTTCTTGGATAAGTAGCTGTATCAATTGGCACAAAAATATCGGGCATGATGCCACCACCACCATATACAACCCTTCCTGCGGCCGTTTTATATTCTTTTCCATTGTTGACTTTGTTAGAATCAGCATACAACGATGCACCGTTCGAGTATCGTTCCCATATCTCATCCATATACACTTTTTTCCCTTTATCATAGGGACGCTGAATGCTGCGGCCAAGCGGTGTGTAGTAGCGGGCCACGGTCAGGCGGATGGCTGATCCGTCACTCAGTTGATATTGTTCCTGCACCAGCCCCTTGCCGAAAGTGCGACGACCAATGATATCAGCCCTATCCCAGTCTTGCAAAGCGCCAGCCAATACTTCGCTGGCACTGGCAGAAAGCTCATCTACGAGGATCGTCAATTTCCCTTTTTCAAAAAGCCCGGGACGCTTGCAACGATATTCTCTTTTCTTGCTGTTTGTTCCTTCGGTGTAAACAACCAGTTTATCACCTTCTAAAAATTCATCCGCCATGTCAATAGCTTCATTCATATAACCACCGCCATTGCTGCGCAAATCATAAATAAGTGCCTGCAAGCCCTGTTTTTTTAAACTCTCGAGGGCGGCCATAAACTCCTCGTAGCTATTCTCGGTAAATTTATTCAGCTTGATATAGCCCGTGGTATTGTCAATCATATAAGCCGCATCAACAGCCGATACAGGTATACTTCCTCTTGTAACATTGATAGTCTTGATCTGGCCGTTTCTTGAAATTTGAATGGCTGCAACCGATCCTCTTTCACCTCTTATATATTCTTTTATTTTAGAAGTAGGCATGCCTTTTACGATCAAGGATGAATCGTTCACCTTTAAAAGTTTGTCGCCTATTTGTAAACCAGCCTTATCACTGGGGCCACCCGGAATGACGTAAACAATATTGACCGTATCATTAAAAATATTAAACTCTACACCAATGCCGTCAAAGTTACCGGCCAGGTCTTCATTCGCTTCTTTTAGTTCAACGGGTGGAAAGTAGACAGAGTGAGGATCCAGTTCATTCATCATTTCTTTGATAGCACCTGATTGAATAGAATCAGTGTTGACTTTATCGACATATTTTAACCGGATCAGATCAAGAGCCTCCTGCAGCGATGTAGTCTTGGAAACTTTTAAAAAACCTCTGCTGCTACCGCTATTACCCATTTTATAACCGAAGAACATTCCTGCTATCAACACCAATGAAAAGATCATTGGTAACCATACCTGCAGTTTTTTATTTCCCATCATCTAACTTTACATTAATTTGGCGCAAAATACTGGATTTGAACGGAATGTTTTTTTCGTTCGTCCATTTCAACAAATCTTTATATGGATTCGGTAAAATTGATAGCTGATAGCGGTGCTACCAAGGCTGAGTGGAGTCTTATTACGAACGGAAAACGAAAAACATTTCTCACACAAGGTATTAGCCCTTATTTTTTGAACCAGGCAGAGATTAGTGCCTTGCTTTTGAAAGAATTAAAACCCAAGCTAAAAAATATCCAGGTAGACGAGATCTACTATTATGGTACCGGTTGCGCCAACCCCGATAATGCAAAGCTGATGAAAAAAGCCATCAAGGCTGTTTTTCCTGAAGCAGCCATTGATGTAAATCACGACCTGCTGGCGGCAGCAAGAGCCTTGTGCGGTGACCAAAAAGGAATTGCCTGTATTTTAGGAACGGGATCCAACTCTTGTTATTATAGCGGAAAAAAAATTGTGACCAATAGCCCGGGCCTTGGTTATGTGCTGGGCGATGAGGGCAGTGGTGCTTATTTGGGCAAAAGGGTATTGCAATATTATTTATACAACACTTTTGATGACGAATTGCGGGGCCGGTTTGACGTTACTTATCTTACCAATTCGACAGAGATATTGGAAAATGTTTATAAAAATCCATTACCCAATCGTTATCTTGCCAGCTTTGTAATGTTTCTTGCAGAAAACAGGGGCCATTACATGATCGAAAATATCATTGAAGATTGCCTGAACGATTTTTTCTTTACACATTTATGTAAGTATAAAGAAGTATGGAGTCACCCGGTCAACTTTGTGGGCAGTGTAGCTTTTGGATTTAAGGATGTACTGGAACAACTGTGTCACAGTTATGAATTTGAATTAGGAAAAGTTTTAAAGAAACCTATGAGCGGCCTCATAGAGTACCATAGCTAAACGAAGATGTATGGCGTTTGAAAAAATTACAGAAAAGTCGAGTTCGTATCATCACCTGGAAAAAATGAGTGTGGCTGATCTGTTGTCCAATATCAATAAAGAAGATCAATTAGTGCCCGATGCGGTTGCAAAAGCAATTCCCCAAATAGAAAAATTAGTAGAAGCGGTGAGCGACAAGATGCTAATGGGTGGCCGTTTATTTTATATTGGCGCTGGCACCAGTGGCCGTTTGGCTGTGGTGGATGCGAGTGAATGTCCGCCTACTTATGGTGTTCCCTACGGGCTGGTGATCGCTATTATTGCCGGTGGAGACAAGGCCATTACTACAGCGGTTGAATTTGCTGAGGATGATAAAGAACAGGGATGGAAAGATCTGCAGGCGCATAATGTATCCGATAAAGATGTGGTGATTGGCATAGCTGCAAGCGGAACCACACCTTATGTAATTGGTGCATTGGAAGAATGCCGCAGGAATGGAATTCTGACGGGAAGTATTTCCTGTAACCCTGATTCGCCGGTTAGCGCAGCCGCTGATTTCCCCATCGAAGTAGTAGTAGGACCGGAATTTGTAACCGGCAGCACCAGGATGAAAAGCGGAACTGCTCAAAAGTTGGTACTTAATATGATCTCAACTTCTGCAATGATCCAACTTGGCAGGGTGGAGGATAACAAAATGGTGAACATGCAATTGACCAATGAAAAATTGGTTGACCGCGGTGTAAAGATGCTAATGGACAGGTTAGGCATTAGCGATTATGAAAAAGCAAAGAAATTATTGTTGCAATATGGAAGTGTAAAAAAAGCTGCTGCAGCAAAATAACTAACAGTAGTTTGCTGTAAAATATTTGAAGGATTAGAAATTTAATTTCTACTTATTCTTCTGTATCTTGCGCTCCTATAAAAAAATCGTGTTGAATAATAGTCATATCATTTCTTCTTCCGCAGTGGGCTCCATTTCCACTACCACTACTATTATCACAACAATCCGCTAAAGCGGATTATACTTTTTATATCACCCCAGGGGCTTAATCGCTGAATCTTCAAAAGGAAGAACTTTGTTTACACATCATTGAAATCATTAAAATAAATAATCGGTCATGCAGGTTTTAAAATTTGGTGGTACATCAGTAGCCAATGCAGATAATATCAATAAAGTCATCGCCATTGTAAAGGAGTCAGTAAAAAAAGATAAGACGATAGTAGTTGTTTCGGCACTGGGTGGTGTCACGGATTTACTACTTGGCGCTGCAGCCCTGGCAGCTGAAGGTGATGAGACCTACAAGAGTAAACTGAACTTACTCGAACAGCGTCATTTGGAAGCGGCCAAACAATTAATACCGGTTGCCAATCAAAGCCAGTTGTTAAGCCTGGTAAAGAAAAGCTGCAATGAAATCGAAGATATCTGCAACGGTATTTTCTTGCTGCGGGAACTTACACCCCGTTCAAAAGATCGTATCGGTAGCTATGGAGAATGGCTTTCTTCTCAAATCATTTCTGCAGCATTCAGGGCAGCAGGCGTAGAAAATGTATGGAAAGATACAAGAGAGCTGATCGTGACTAACGCCAATTTCACCAATGCAGAAGTTGATTTTGCTGCCACCTATCAAAATATCGCTGAATTCTTTCCTCACCAGGATGCATCGCTCTTTATCGTTCCGGGTTTTATTGCAGCAACAAACAACGGCGTTACCACTACCCTGGGAAGGGGCGGATCCGATTACACTGCTGCTATCATAGCTGCAGCGTTGACTTCAAAAAACCTGGAGATATGGACAGATGTTAGCGGCATGATGACTGCCGATCCGCGACTGACAGCCAATGCCCGCATTATCCCGCATATCTCTTATCAGGAGGCGATGGAGTTATCTCACTTCGGTGCTAAGGTTATCTATCCTCCAACCATCCAGCCGGTGATGACAAAAAATATCCCCGTATGGATCAAAAACACTTTTGCGCCGGAGGACAAGGGAACACTGATCGAGTCAATTGCCAATAAAAATGGAAACATCGTAAGGGGTATTTCCTGCATCAACAATATTGCATTATTGAGTCTCGAGGGAAGTGGTATGATCGGCATACCTGGTTTTTCAAAAAGATTGTTTGAAGCATTAAGCAATGAAAAAATCAATGTCATATTAATTACTCAAAGCTCATCGGAGCATTCCATCTGCGTAGCGGTAGATGCTATTTCTGCCAGCAAAGCGAAACAGGCTGTCGATTATGCTTTTGCCAATGAGATCGCTTTGGAAAAAGTGGAGCCGCTGAAAATTGAAATAGAACACTCAATTGTTGCATTAGTGGGAGAAAACATGAAGAGTCACCCCGGTATCAGCGGCCGCATGTTTAGCGCCATGGGTAGAAATGGTGTCAATATCCGGGCTATTGCACAAGGTTCTTCCGAAAAAAATATTTCTGCGGTTATTGCCACCAATGACGTTCGCAAAGCAATCAACGTGTTGCACGAAGAGTTTTTTGAAAAAACCTACAAACAAGTCAACCTCTTCATCATTGGCACCGGTAACGTCGGAGGCAAGTTATTAGGTCAAATAAAACAACAGTTAGGCTTCCTGCAAAAACAAATGCAATTGCAATTAAGAGTAGTGGGATTGTCAAACAGCCGGAAAATGATCTTTAAAGAAGAAGGCATCGATCCTGCAAAATGGAAAGAACAACTGGAAGAAGCTGACAAGGCTGATCTGCAAACCTTCGTACAGGAGATCATCAATCGCAACCTGCGCAATTCCATATTTGTTGATATTACTGCCAACGATAAAGTAGCGTCTGTATATGACCAGCTTTTGCAAAAAAGCATCTCGGTCGTTGCCTGCAATAAAATAGCGGCGTCATCTTCTTTTGATAATTACCGCCGTTTGAAAGACCTGGCAGGTGAATACAATTGCCAGTTCCTGTTTGAAACAAATGTCGGTGCAGGTTTACCTATCATCGGAAC
The DNA here is from genome assembly GCF_029360765.1 of Terrimonas pollutisoli. Lineage (GTDB taxonomy): Bacteria > Bacteroidota > Bacteroidia > Chitinophagales > Chitinophagaceae > Terrimonas_B > Terrimonas_B pollutisoli. Next base: position 43,208 of record NZ_JARKNA010000005.1, read on the forward strand.
CCTAAATGACCTGCTCCGCAGTGGTGACAGTGTGCACCAGATTGATGCGGTATTGAGCGGAACATTAAATTTTGTTTTCAATAATTATGACGGCAAGCAAAAATTTGCTGATGTGGTAAAACAGGCGCAGGATGAGGGCTACACCGAACCCGACCCACGACTGGATTTGAGCGGTACTGATGTAATGCGTAAGATCATGATCCTCGCAAGAGAGTCCGGCGAAAAGATTGAAATGAATGACATCGCCAATAGTTCCTTTATGCCAGCTTCATGTATGCAGGGCACGGTTGCTGATTTTTATTCAGCCATGGCGAAAGAAGAAGATCATTTCAAAAAATTGTATGACAAAGCAAATGCAGAAGGTTGCAAGTTGAAATTTGTAGCCTCTTATAAAGATGGAAAAGCTTCAGTAGGCTTGCAACATATCGATCCGAACCACGACCTTTATCATCTTTATGGAAAGGACAATGTCGTGTTGTTTTATACCGACCGGTACAAAGAGCAACCATTGGTTGTAAAAGGTGCGGGAGCCGGGGCCGAAGTAACAGCCAGCGGTGTTTTTGCCGATATTATCCGTGCTGCAAAACAATCATGACACGCTGCGTTTAAATAAATTTGAAAAATCTGCTGAATGGATAATAAACAGTTTGATGCAAAGGAAGGAGCTATTAAAGTATTTTGCCCGGGTACAGTTGCCAATCTCGTTTGCGGCTTTGATATTTTAGGATTGGCACTAAGCGATCCAAGTGATATCATGGAAGTAAAATTATTGGATGAGCCAAAGGTGATCATTCATAATCGTGACAACTATAACTTACCCACGGAGCCAGAAAAAAATGTGGCAGGTGTCGTTTTTTTATCGGCTATGGAAAAAGCTGGCAATAATAAAGGCTTTGAAGTCATTATCGAAAAACACATTAAGCCCGGAAGTGGCATTGGGTCAAGTGCAGCCAGTGCGGCGGGTGCGGCTGTTGCTGCCAATCATTTATTCGGAAATATATTTTCGTCTGATGAAGTAGTACAGTTGGCAATGAATGGAGAAAAGCTGGCCTCAGGTGTGAAGCATGCCGACAATATTGCTCCCTGCATCCTGGGTGGCGTAAGTCTGATTCGCTCCATTCATCCGTTAGATATCGTATCTATTCCTTCGCCTGATTTGCATGTGACCGTTATTCATCCGCAGATAGAAGTAAGAACATCGGATGCCAGGCAGATATTGCGGCAACAAGTGCTGTTAAAAGATGCAATTCGCCAATGGGGAAATATTGCAGGTCTTGTCACGGGTTTTTTGAAAAATGATCTTGACCTTATTGGCCGGTCACTCGAAGATGTGATCATTGAACCGGTAAGAAGCATTTTAATACCCGGCTTTGATGAAGTAAAAGCGAAATGCAAAGAGGCCGGTGCATTAGGTGGTGGTATTTCGGGTTCCGGGCCATCAATATTTATGCTGAGCCGCGATAAAGCAACAGCGCAGGCCGTAGAAAAGGTGATGAAGGATGTGTATGACAGGATTGGAATAGATTATCACACCTATGTAACTACCATTAATAAAAATGGCGTACAAATTCAGAACCACGATTTACAAGATTAAAAAGATTATAGGGAGACAATGAAATATTACTCTACAAATAAACAATCACCATTAGTTGATTTTAAAGAAGCAGCTATTCAGGGACAGGCGACGGATAAAGGATTATATTTTCCTGAAAGCATTCCGCAGCTTGACAAGGATTTGATTAATAGTATAGAAAATTTTTCTAATGAAGAGATAGCTTTTCGTGTGATTAAACCCTATGTTGGTGACACCATACCGGACGAGAAACTATTCCAGATCGTTAAAGAAACAGTCAGCTTTCCTATACCGCTTGTTAAAGTAAATGATACTATTTCTTCGTTGGAATTATTTCATGGCCCAACGCTGGCCTTCAAGGATATTGGTGCAAGATTTATGAGCCGTTGTCTTGGCTATTTCTTGCAGGATAATACTAAAAAGGTTACGGTATTAGTTGCAACATCGGGAGATACCGGCGGTGCTGTTGCCAATGGCTTTTATGGCGTACACGGAATTGATGTAGTGATTCTTTATCCGTCAGGCAAAGTAAGCCCGGTGCAGGAAAAACAATTAACAACGCTTGGCAAAAATATTCATGCACTGGAAGTACAAGGAACATTTGACGATTGCCAGCAGATGGTAAAGCAGGCTTTCACTGATAAAGAACTGAATCAACAATTATTTTTAACTTCAGCCAACTCTATTAATGTTGCAAGATGGCTTCCCCAACAATTCTATTATTTCTTTGCTTACAAACAGTGGACAGATAAGAAACATCCGCCGGTAGTTTGTGTGCCCAGTGGAAATTTTGGAAATATCTGTGCAGGCATTTTGGCCAACAAGTCCGGCCTGCCAGTTGAACATTTTATTGCGGCTTGCAATGTAAATGATATTGTGAGTGATTATCTCGATACGGCCGTGCTGAAACCAAAGCAGGCTGTTCCCACACTTAGCAATGCCATGGATGTGGGGAATCCGAGCAATTTTGTAAGAATACTGGAGATATTTCAACACCAATTCCCTGATTTGAAAAATAAGCTTTCTTCCTATAGTATTTCCGACGAAGACACTCTTGCAACGATTAAAAAAGTGTACGATCAGCATCATTATCTACTGGATCCACATGGTGCGGTTGGCTACCTGGCTTTAGAAAAATACCTGGATTCTCATCCTTCTGCGAAAGGAATTTTCCTGGAAACTGCACACCCGGTTAAGTTTCCGGATGCTGTTGAGAGCACCACGGGGAAAAAGATTGAAATACCATCCTCCCTGACGACTATCATGGCCAGTGAAAAGAAAAGTGTTCAAATGAAGAATAATTACAATGAGCTGAAAAGTTATTTACTGAGCTAGGAGGATCAAAGAGTAAAGGAGAAAGAGTAGGGCCTGTTTTGGATAGCAACTTGCATGGGGAAATAGAAGAATAATGGCTTGGCCAACTGGCTGGCCTCCGCAGTGCTTCATACGTAAAAATGAATTTTCAACCAACTCTTTCTCTCTTTTTCTCCTTCATCTCTTAGCTATTCTCTCTTTCCTGTTTTGTGCGGTGGTCTGAAAAAAATCAAAAAAATCTGCTGAAACCTTTGCCAGTATTGAGTTCATACTTTTGTATTGGGTGTCCCTGTTGAGTTTGAGGGGCTTGATTACATTTGAGAATGTTTGTACGCAGAAAGCCTAATCCCAGTGGTGTAATCAGTATCCAAATAATTGATAAAAGCAGTGGCAAGTATGAAGTGTTCAGAACTGTAGGCAGTTCTGCCGAACCTGCCGAGATTGATTTGTTGGTTAAAAAAGCAAAGCTGGAGATATTAGAGCACACAAAACAAACCGCCTTTCCATTTGATCAGCAGGCTGAGCTGGAATTTGCAGATACATTTATCAATCATATTGATTCGCTTGAGTTGGTGGGGCCGGAATTGTTACTGGGAAAAATATTTGATGAGATTGGGTTTAATGCAGTTCGGGATGAATTATTCCGCCATTTGGTTATTACCCGGCTTGTGTACCCTGTAAGCAAGCTTAAAACGGTTGACTATTTATTTAAATACAAAGGTGTGCAAATAAGTGTGTACCGTATTTACCGCTATTTAGACAAACTGCACGCCAGTCAAAAAGAACTTGTACAGCAAATCAGTTTACGGCACACCCTAAAGCTGTTGGGCAATAAAATCGCTGTTGTTTTTTATGATGTAACCACATTGTACTTTGAAGCAGCCGGTGAAGATGATTTTAGAAAAACAGGGTTCAGCAAAGACGGCAAACATCAGCAACCACAAATTGTTTTAGGATTACTGGTAAGCGAAGGCGGCTATCCGCTGGATTATGATGTATTTGAAGGCAATAAATATGAAGGAGACACACTGATACCGGTTATAGAACACTTTGCAGCCAAACACCAACCCGAAGAACTGATAGTAGTGGCAGATGCCGGGCTGTTATCCAATAAAAATATAAAAGCATTACAGGCCAAACAATACCAATACATACTGGGAGGCCGGATTAAAAACGAATCTGATGCCATAAAACAAGCTATCCTCTCATTAGAGCTACGGGATAAGCAAAGTACCGAGCTTATGAAAGAAGACAACAGCCGGCTGATAGTAAATTACAAACAAGCCCGTGCCGACAAGGATGCGCATAACAGGAAAAAAGGATTGGAAAGCCTGGAGAAAAAAGTTAAAACAGGAATACTCAGTAAGAACCACATCAATAATAAGGGGTATAATAAATATCTGAAATTAGAAGGTAAAGCCGCCATCAAAATAGATTACGAAAAATATAATGACGATGCCAAATGGGACGGGTTGAAGGGATATATCACCAACACCACATTGCCCAAAGAAACAGTTGTTGAAAAATACAATCAACTGTGGCTAATCGAAAAAGCCTTCAGAATATCCAAGTCCGATTTACAAATCAGGCCGGTTTATCACCATCTTAAAAAACGAATAGAAGCACACATTTGCATAGCCTTTGCAGCCTGTAAAGTATATAAAGAGCTGGAACGGCAACTGAAAGAATGTAATGGCAAATGGAGTCCGGAAAAAGCAATAGATATAGTCAAAACAATTTACCGGGTATCTTTCCAAACTCCATACTCAAATAAAATCCATTCCAGACTGCTTATCAAAACCGACGAGCAGCGCTCAATTGTAAATTTTTTTAACCTGGAAAATTAGCCGGGTGTCCCGGTGCACAAAACAGGAGAAGAATAATGGCTTGGCCAACTGGCTGGCCTCCGCAGTGCTTCATACGTAAAAATGAATTTTCAACCAACTCTTTCTCTCTTTTTCTCCTTCATCTCTTAGCTATTCTCTCTTTCAAGTCTTATTCTATCTTTGCAGGAAGAATTTTTCTATGCATACCATAGAGCCCTTTTATAACTGGCGACATATTTATGTAAGTGAGGAGGATCAGCTTTCGCCTTTCTATGGCCGGCAGTATTCTGAATTTGAATTCACTCAAACTGTTTACAACTACTTTATACATCCACAATGGGATGATTTTGGCAGCCGCACCTTATACCTCAAGGTATTGATGGCCGATAAAGATGAGAAATATGCCATCATCGAAATGTTAGGAGAATGGAATGATGCAATCGAAAACGATATCATGGAGCTGAAAAGAGAAGTACTTGAAAAATTCATGTACGAAGGGATGGTGAAATTCATCCTCATCACTGAAAATGTCCTTAATTTTCATAGTGGCGGAGCTGACTATTATGAAGAGCTTTATGAAGAACTGATGGATGAAAATGGCTGGATCGTTTGTTTGAATATGCCGTCACAAACGCAATATGATTTTAAAAAAGCGCATCTTAACCGGTATATTGAACTGATGGAAATTGAAAACTGGCGCACCTATAAACCTTATCATCTTTTTAAGAAAGTAGACAATGAACTGGCTGCACGATTGCAGTAAATATTAGCCAAAACAATAAACTTACAGTTGTTTTGCCTGCAAATTTTTTTTGTCATTGTTTGGTCATTGGATACTATTTTTGCGCAAAATTGAACAACCAAATTGATGATTGCTTATGAAAGACCCCGGTCATTTATAGCAACACGCTAAATATCTGGCAACAGGTAAAACAAATATTACAAGATGAAATGGTCTGAATTTCTCAAGTCTGCAGTCGGCAAGAAGTTAGTAATGGGTTTGACGGGTTTGTTTCTTATTTCTTTTCTGGTAGTACATGTTGGAGTAAATGCCTGTATCTGGGCTAATGATGGCGGAGTTATGTTTAACAAAGCCGCTCACTTTATGGGTGCCACTGTTGTTATCCGCATCATGGAGGTTGGGCTTTTTCTGGGTATTTTCCTCCATATCATACAAGGCTACCTGTTGACAGCAAGCAACCAATCCAAAAGAAAAGTAGGGTACGCTGTGCCTATGGGAAACCAGGGCAGTAAATGGTATAGCCGCAGCATGGGATTGTTGGGCACCATTCTTTTATTGTTTTTCATTTTGCACTGGTGGCAGTTTTGGATTCCTTCACGTTTCACAGGTATCCCGGGTCCTGAAATGGAATTAGAAGGTGGAAGAACAGTTCATAATATGTTTGCATTAATGAAGTTTACATTTAGTGAGTTGTGGGTAGTGATCGTATACGTTGTGGCTTGTTTTTCTCTTTTCTGGCATTTACTACACGGCTTTCAGAGTTCATTCAGAACTTTGGGCCTGTCGAACACACGTCACATTGCAGTAGTTCAGTCACTTGGTGTTAGCTTTTCCGTCGTCGTTTCATTGGCATTTGCGATGATGCCGGTAAGTATGTATTTGGGTTGGGTGTAAGGGTGGCCCCCTCTAAAATCTCTCCGCCGATTGGCGGAAGACTTGCAAAGCACAGCCCAAGCTTTTCGAAAAACGCTGCAATAGATCGAAATCTTCGAAAATGGTGAGTAGAGATATAAAGCTGATGTGGTATTTGTGAAGTTTGGAACTGCAATTCAGCGCCGCTCCCTCCCTTTGGGGGAGGGAGAAGGGGAGAGGCCGAGTAGCGAACAGAACGATGAAGAGTGCGACGCAAGGGACGATGAGCAGTGATTCAAAAGCCGGTACAAAAAATAATTTTTTAAAAGAACAATATGCTCGATTCAAAAATTCCTTCGGGGCCATTAGAACAGAAATGGACAGATTACAAGGGACATTGTAAACTGGTAAACCCGGCGAATAAACGTAAGCTGGAAATTGTTATCGTTGGAACAGGTCTTGCCGGTGCTTCAGCAGCCGCTGCATTGGGCGAATTGGGTTACCAGGTGAAAGCATTTTGTTTCCAGGATTCTCCCCGCCGTGCACACAGCATCGCCGCACAGGGTGGTATCAATGCTGCCAAGAATTACCAGAATGATGGTGATTCGGTTTTCCGTTTATTTTATGATACAATCAAAGGTGGTGACTATCGTGCAAGAGAAGCCAATGTGCATCGCCTGGCGGAAGTTAGCGCCAATATTATTGATCAGTGTGTGGCACAAGGCGTTCCCTTTGCAAGAGAATATGGAGGATTATTGAATAACCGTTCATTTGGTGGCACACAGGTAAAAAGAACTTTTTATGCTGCAGGGCAAACCGGGCAGCAATTATTGATAGGCGCTTACCAGGCATTGGAAAGACAAGTGGCATTGGGTAATGTGAAAATGTACAATCGCCATGAGATGCTCGATATTGTACAAATCGATGGTAAAGCCAGGGGCATCATTGCCAGGAATCTTGTTACAGGTGACTTAGAAAGACATTTCGGTCATGCGGTACTGCTTTGCAGCGGCGGATATGGCAATGTGTTTTATTTAAGTACCAATGCCATGGGCAGCAACGTCACTGCGGCGTGGAAAGCGCATAGACGTGGCGCCTTTTTTGGTAATCCCTGCTTTACGCAGATACATCCTACCTGTATCCCTGTAACAGGCGATCATCAAAGTAAGTTGACCCTGATGTCAGAGTCATTACGCAATGATGGTCGTATTTGGGTTCCTAAGAAAAAAGATGATCCCCGCAAAGCCAATGATATTCCTGAAGAAGAAAGGGATTATTATTTGGAGAGAAGATATCCGGCATTTGGTAACCTCGTACCCCGTGACGTAGCTTCAAGAGCTGCCAAAGAAAGATGTGATGCCGGCTATGGAGTAGGTACTACCAAGCAGGCGGTGTACCTCGATTTCAAATACAACCTGATCAATAAATACGGTAAAGTTGAAGCCAGCAAACAAGGCATCGAAAATCCCGATTTGGAAACACTGGTACGCTTAGGTAAAGAAGTGGTGAAAGAAGAATACGGTAACCTTTTCGATATGTATGAAAAGATCACCGGCGAAAACCCCTATGAAGTGCCAATGCGGATTTATCCTGCTGTGCACTATACAATGGGCGGTTTGTGGGTAGATTATGAATTGCAAACAACAATCCCCGGCTTGTATGCATTGGGTGAAGCTAATTTCAGCGATCACGGGGCGAATCGTTTGGGTGCGTCCGCATTAATGCAGGGATTGGCGGATGGTTATTTTGTAATTCCCTATACAATCGGTAATTACCTGGCCAATGAAATTGCAGTGAAACCGATACCAACATCGCATCCTGCATTTGAAGAAGCTGAAAAAGCAGTAGGTGACCGCATCAATACACTGATGAATATAAAAGGAAAGCAGTCGGTAGAAAGCATGCACAAGCGGTTAGGAAAAATTATGTGGGAGAAATGTGGTATGGCCCGCAATGCAAAGGGATTGCAGGAAGCCATCAGTGAAATTCAGCAGTTGAAAAGAGAATTCTGGAGTGATGTTCGTATACCCGGTGAAATAAATGAAATGAATCCTGAGCTGGATAAAGCCAATAGGGTAGCTGATTTTATTGAGCTGGGCGAGTTGATGTGTCTGGATGCATTGAACAGGAACGAAAGCTGCGGTGGGCACTTCCGTGAAGAAAGCCAAACAGAGGAAGGTGAAGCCAAAAGGAATGATGAGAACTATAGCTATGTGGCCGCGTGGGAATATAAAGGTGAAAGCCAGTGGCAGTTGAATAAAGAAGAGTTGAGATTTGAAGTGGCGAAGCCGACGCAACGGTCATACAAATAATTTTAAACGAAGAATATTTTTGTTTATGGAACATTACTTGATGAATCTTAAGTTGAAAGTGTGGAGGCAGAAAAATGCAAAGAGCCCGGGTCGTTTTGAATTATTTGAGGTATCTGGTATTTCTTCCGAAATGTCTTTTTTGGAAATGTTTGATGTACTAAATGAAAAGTTGATCAGCGAAGGAAAAGATCCTATTGCTTTTGATCATGACTGCCGCGAAGGTATTTGCGGGGCCTGTTCGATGTATATCAATGGCCGGCCACATGGTCCATGGCATGCTAATACTACCTGCCAATTACACATGCGGGCCTACAAAGATGGTGATACCATTACGGTAGAACCCTGGAGAGCCAATTCATTTCCGGTTATAAAAGATTTAATGGTAAACCGGGATGCGTTTGATCGCATTATACAAGCCGGGGGTTATATTTCAGTCAACACCGGTAATGCCGTCGACGCCAATGCCATTCCTGTTGAGAAAGATAAAGCGGACGATGCGTTTGCATCAGCCGCCTGTATAGGTTGTGGTGCTTGTGTGGCAGCGTGTAAAAATTCATCGGCCTTATTATTTGTATCAGCCAAAGTAAGCCACCTGGCCTTGCTGCCACAGGGTGATCCTGAAAGAAAAAAACGTGTGGTGAGTATGGTTGCTCAAATGGACAAGGAAGGTTTTGGATCCTGTACCAATACCGGCGCCTGCGAAGCAGTATGCCCTAAAGAAATTTCCATCACCAATATTGCCCGCCTGAATGCTGAATACATGCTGGCAGGTGTTACTGCTGATAATAAATAAAAATTTTCTTCTTATTTTTTGAAAGCCTTTTTACAAAGGCTTTTTTGTTTTCAGAAGGTCGTATATTCAGGGATAAACTTGTCTGCATGAGCTGCAAAAACTTTTGGCCCCTGGCACTGTTATTTATTATGTCATGTCAAAACGCTTCAACTATCAGTAAGGAAACCTATAAATGGCCAGAGGGTGTAAAAACCCCGGTAGCTGATAAAAAACCGAAAGAACTGGTGGCACACGGCGACACCCGGATCGACAACTATTACTGGATGAATGATTATTTCAAAAAAGGTCCGGATAGCAGCAAAGTGGTCGATTACCTGGAAGCCGAAAATGCTTACCTGGATACCATGTTATCCGGTGCAAAAAAACTGCGGGACGATCTTTTTACTGAACTCAAAGCCCGGATAAAAGAGAAAGATGAATCAGTTCCCTATAAGGACAACGGATATTGGTATTATCGCCGCTTTGACGAAGGAAAACAATACCCGGTCTATTGCCGGAAAAAAGAAAAACTGGATGCGACGGAGGAGATTGTTCATGATGCTAACAAAGCCGCAGAGGGGAAGACTTATTACAATGCTACAGGCCTTGTAGTAAGCGATAATAACGAATTACTGGCAATTGGTGAGGATGACGTAAGCCGCCGTTTGTATAAGCTTCGCTTCAAAAATCTTCAAACCGGTGAATACTTTCCCGAAACAATTATCAACACACAGGGTGGTGCTTATGCGTGGGCCGCTGATAACAAAACGGTATTTTATATAAAAAAAGACATTGTCACATTGCTGGGTTACCAGGTGTGGCGTCATGAATTAGGTACCGATCCTTCAAAAGATGTATTGATCTATGAAGAAAAAGACAACCGCCATTATATCAATGTCAGCCGCACAAAATCGAAGAAATTTATTTTGATTGGTTCTGAGCTGAGCGAACAGCAGAGTGAGAATCGCTTTCTTGATGCTGCTAATCCAACCGGTGTCTTCACTGTTTTTTACCCAAGAACCATGGGCCTTGTGTATGATATCGATCATTACAATGACAAGTTTTATATCCGCACCAACCTGGAGGCCCAAAATTTCCGCCTGATGGAATGCCCGCTGGATAAAACAGCAAAAGAAAACTGGAAAGAAGTAATTCCACACCGGCCGGATGTTTACCTGGCTTCTTTTAACATTTTTAAAGATCACCTGGTTGTTTCAGAAAGAAAAGCAGGCTTGATGAACCTGCGTGTGATCAATCAAAAAGATAAATCAGAACACTATATACAGTTTGATGAGCCGGCCTATGATGCAGCCGTTAATATCAATCCTGATTTCAACACCAATATTCTTCGTTTCAATTACCAGTCCCTGGTAACGCCGCCTTCTATTTACGATTATAACATGGATACTAAAACGAAGGAATTAAAAAAAGAGCAGGAAATATTGGGTGGATACAAAAAGGAAGAATATGCAACAGAAAGAATTTTCGCTACTGCCCGGGATGGTGTAAAAGTTCCGGTGTCAATCGTCTATAAAAAGGGGTTTATGAAAGATGGCGGCAACCCCTTATTACTCTACGCCTATGGATCGTATGGCGCCAGTATGGATGCAGGTTTCGATCGGGATGTGATCAGTCTTCTAAACAGGGGTTTTGTGTATGCTATCGCACATATTCGGGGTGGGCAGGAGATGGGCCGTCAATGGTATGAGGATGGTAAGATGATGAAAAAGAAAAACACTTTCATGGACTTTATTGATTGTGGTGAATTTTTGATCAAAGAGAAATATACTTCCAAGGGACATCTGTATGCCATGGGTGGAAGTGCCGGTGGTTTGCTGATGGGCGCAGTGACCAATATGGCCCCTGATCTTTGGAACGGGGTAGTGGCTGATGTCCCCTTTGTAGACGTGGTAACGACCATGAGCGATGCTGACATCCCACTTACTACCGGCGAGTACCTCGAATGGGGTAACCCGGCAAACAAGGATGAATATTTTTATATGAAATCTTATTCACCCGTAGACAATGTAGAAAAGAAAGCTTATCCCAATTTGTTAGTGTTAACGGGCCTGCATGATAGCCAGGTGCAATATTTCGAACCAGCCAAATGGGTGGCTAAGCTCAGGGAACTAAAAACCGATGATAATAAAATATTATTTCATACCAATATGGATGCGGGCCATGGCGGAGCTTCCGGCCGTTTTGATTACCTGAAGGAGGTAGCGTTGCAATATACATTCCTGCTGGTGTTGGAAGGAGTTGATAAGTGATCTAAAAAAAGCAGCTGGCAGCTATGCCGCCACTCCATAAAGCTGCTGTGTTGGAGAATTTTCTAAAATGGATCGCAGGTCCTGCCGAGATTTTTTCTGTTAAGTAATAGCTGGTAAAAAAATTAGCGCCAACGCCAACCCGGATATTTTGTTTGTAAAGATTAGCGTTTGGTCCTGCAGATAGCTGGATGATTGATCGTTTCAATGGCTGGTACAAAAACCCTGGCATGATATGCATGTCAAGGAAATTACTAAATTTAAATCCATAGCTATTCACAATAACATGCTTTCCGAAAAAGTAGTGAGCGCCGCCATTAATGGCAAAAGCAATCTGTTTTGAATCGTTGCTATCTTTATATGGATGAAAAGGTTTCCACCAATAGTCAATTCCGGCTCCCATGATATGGGAATCACTAAAGCCGCCCAATGATGCATACAGACCAACTGACAATGCATTATTTTTTTTATCAACCTGTGTTACTTGCGCCGAAGATGTAGAAACAACAAATACAAAAAGGAAAAAACTGAAGACATTTTTTTTCATGACTGGCTCAAATTTGCTTCTTTTTTCCTGAAATAACAGGGGGAGATATTTTTAGCGCAATAAAACACCGAATTTTGCGCTTTTGATAAAAACTCACTGCTATTGAATGGTTTGCGAAGGATATCGTTGGTTTTGTTCGCCGTAGTTTTGACCCTGTGTAGCAAAGCCCAGGTGCCCGGTAAAAACAGCTCCAATCTGCGCCAACGGGTTTTTGCCGTTGCAGCTGACAGCGTCATCCTGGACACTACCAGTATCATTCCACAAACATTCACGGTTCAGGGGATTGACCCTGCAGATTACAGCCTCGATTTTATCAATGCTATTCTTCATTGGAATAAACGACCTGCTACTGATAGCATTCGTGTCACCTACCGTGTCTTCTTTTATAAACTCAATCCCGTCGTTCAGCGAATGCGGGTCGACAGCGTTATCAATAGTATGGCCGTTGCGCCCTATGAATTCAACAATGAATTGAGTGAAGAGCAGAAAGGTATTTTCAATTTCGGCAATATAAAAGCGGAAGGAAGTTTTGGCCGTCAAATCGCATTTGGCAATAGCCAGGATGCCGTATTAAACTCGACGCTTAATCTGCAATTGAGTGGCATGCTGGGTGACAGCATCGAAATTCAGGCTGCTATTACCGATAACAATATTCCCATTCAGCCGGATGGCACTACACAACAACTCAATGAATTTGACCAGGTGTTTTTGCAATTTAGAAAGCGAAACTGGCAGCTCAATTTAGGTGATATTGACATCCGGCAAAACCAAAGCTATTTCCTGAATTTTTATAAACGATTGCAGGGAGTCGCTTTCCAAACGACGAATAAGATTGGGAAAAAAACGGAATCGAAAACACTGGCCAGCGGATCCATCGCAAAAGGAAAATTTACCCGCAATGTAATACAGGCATTGGAAGGCAACCAGGGGCCTTATCGTCTTACCGGCGCCAACAATGAATTTTTCTTCATCGTGCTGGCCAATACAGAAAGAGTGTTTTTAGACGGCCAATTGTTGCAGCGGGGCGAAGACCAGGATTATGTGATCAATTACAACACAGCTGAAGTGACATTTACTCCCAAACGAATGATCACAAAAGACAGTCGTATTCAAATTGAGTTTGAATATGCGGATCGTAATTTTTTAAATGCCAATTTTTATGTATCGGAAGAAGTTGACATTAATAAAAAATTAAAGCTTCGTGTCGGTGCATTTACCAATGGCGATGCAAAGAACTCACAGATCAACCAGGTATTGAGTGTAGAGCAAAAGCAATTCCTGGCCGGTATCGGTGACAGCATACAACGGGCTTTTTATCCTTCAGCCGCCATTGACACTTTTGCAGCAGGCAAAATACTGTACGAGAAAATTTATAACGGCATTGACTCTTTTTATCAATACTCCACTGATCCTTCATTGGCCCAATATAGTCTATCATTTATCGATGTCGGCGTTGGCCGTGGCAATTATGTTCCTGATTTCAATGGGGCCAACGGCAAAGTGTATAAATATGTGCCGCCCGTAGGTACTCAGCGACAAGGGAGCTTTGAACCGGTGACATTATTAGTCACACCGAAGAAACAACAGTTGGTAAATCTGGGTGTGGACTACGCTTTCACGGATAATACATTGTTGAAAACGGAAGTAGCGATGAGCAATTATGATCCCAATACTTTTTCAAAAATCAGCAATGGTGATGACAAAGGTTTTGCGGCAAAGTTTCAACTAAACAATACAAAACAATTACGTGAAAAAAATAAACTGCAACTGTTAACAGGCCTGGATTACGAATACGTTCAAAATAAATTTAAGCCACTGGAGAGGCTACGAACTGTTGAATTTTCAAGGGACTGGGGTTTACCGATCCTGATTCAGCCGGAAACAGAAAATATCATTCGTGCAACGGCGGGGATTAAGAATAACAGGAACCAATCACTCATCTATAAATTCACCAATTACAAAAGAGGAAGCAACTACAATGGCTTTCAAAATGCAATCAACCAACTGGCAGAATGGAAAGGCTGGCAATTTAACAATGAGCTGGTCATTACCAGTTTTGATGCGCTGACTGATAAAGGCGTTTTTTTCAGACCCACATTCGATCTAAGCAAACAATTAAAAAAACTCAGCAACTATCGAATCGGTTTTCGTTATGCAGAAGAGCAAAATACAGTCAGGGATAAATCAACTGATACGTTATCACCATCAGCGTTTTATTTCGATAGCTATTCTGTGTACGTGAAATCGGACGAGGCTAAAAAGAATCGCTATGGCATCACTTTTTTTACAAGGGCTGACAAATATGCTTATGGCAAAAGTTTTTTAAAGGGCGACCGGAGTTATAACCTTAATCTCCAGACAGAATTATTGGCAAATTCCAACCGCCAATTTTTCCTGAATACGACCTTCAGAAAACTACACATCATTAATCCGCTTGTTTCAAGACAAGAGGCGGACGAAACAATCCTGGGCCGGGCTGAATACGTGATGAATGAATTGAAAGGTTTGATAACAGGAAATGTTTTATATGAAGTGGGAGCGGGGCAGGAGCAGAAAAGAGATATGACTTACATTGAAGTACCTGCCGGCACCGGCCAATATGCCTGGATCGATTACAATGCAGACGGCATTCAACAATTAAATGAATTTGAGCTGGCTGCTTTTCCAGACCAGGCAAAGTTTATTCGTATCCTTACGCCTACCAATGAATTTATAAAGGCCAACTATATCACATTTAATTACAGCCTGAATTTAAATCCCCGTTCCCTTTTAAATAAAAGCGACATTAAGGGGCTAAGAAAGTTTGTGTCAAAGCTAAATCTGCTCACTTCGTTGCAGATCAGTAAAAAGTCAGTTGCCAAAGGAAGTTTTGAGTTTGACCCGTTTAAATACAATGTAAACGACACGGCATTAGTAACGCTCAACACGGTGCTTGCCAATACCATTTCTTTTAACCGCTTCAATGCTGATTGGGGTATTGATATAAGTAACCTGCGCAATAATGGGAAATCATTATTGACCTATGGCTATGAAAGCCGCAGCATCAAAGACTGGACAGCGAAGTTCAGATGGAACATCAGCAGGTCCCTGGCTTTTACGTTAAACGGAAGAAGAGGAACCAATTCTTTGTTTACACCCAATGCGCGATTCGATAATCGAAATTATGACCTGGATATCTATAGCGTTGAACCATTGCTGACTTTTATCCGCAGTACTTCCTTCCGGCTGGCAACCGGCTATAAATACGAGAACAAAAAAAATCTGCCTTCGTATGGTGGAGAGAAGGCTAATTCCAGTTCTATAAATGTTGAGTCGAAATACAATGTTTTGCAAAACAGTTCTATCACCGGTAAGTTCACGTTCAACAATATTGATTACAAGTCTGCAGGCGGTGCTGCCACATCAACCGTCAGTTATATAATGCTGGATGGGTTGTTGCCTGGCAAAAATTATCTCTGGTCAGTTATTCTGACAAAACGATTGCTCAATAATCTTGAGTTGAACTTTCAATATGACGGCAGAAAACCTGCATCAACCAAAATAGTACATATTGGAAGGGCATCACTGACAGCTTTATTTTAAAAAGAACCTCGATTTATCGGATTAGAAAAGATTAAGAGGAATAAAAAAGAGCAACATACTTTGCTGCTCTTTCCATAAATTGTTAACTGCGTAACCTCCTACTAGTGTCCAAAAATCCTGCTAATCGTTGTTCTTGCTATGTTTTCTCAGGAAGATGCAAGACTATTCAAAGCAGCAATAATGCGTTCATATGTTTCCGCTTCAGATAAAGGCTCAGGCGCAAATTTTTTACCGATCACTTTTTCATATAGTTCGATATAACGCTGTGATATAGTGCTTACCCACTCATCGCTCATCACAGGAACTGTCTGTCCTTCTTTACCCATAAAATTATTGGCGATCAGCCATTCCCGCACAAACTCTTTGCTTAATTGTTTTTGCCGTTCGCCTTTCGCTTGTCTCTCTTCGAATCCATCGGCATAGAAATAGCGGGAGCTGTCAGGTGTATGAATCTCGTCAATCAGGTAAATCGTATTACCAATTTTTCCAAATTCATATTTCGTATCTACCAGTATCAAACCTTGCTTTGCTGCAATCTCTTTTCCTCTTTCAAATAACTGCAAAGTGTATTCCCGTAGAATTTTCCATTCCTGTTCGGTCGCTAAACCTTTTTCAATGATTGCGGCTGGTGAAATATCTTCATCATGCCCCTGTTCTGCTTTTGTTGAAGGAGTGATAATCGGAGAAGGGAAATAATCATTTTCCTTCATACCATTTGGCATTGTAGCACCACATAGCTCCTGTTTACCACTATCATAAGTTCGCCAGGCATGACCGGTAAGGTTTCCTCTTACTACCATTTCGATCTTAAAAGGCACACATTTCTTACCTATAGAAGCATTGGGCGCCGGCACTGATTCAAGCCAGTTCGGGCAGATATCTTCTGTGGCTTTTAACATGTATGCAGCGATTTGATTTAACACTTGTCCTTTAAATGGTATGGGTCTTGGAAGTATTACGTCAAAAGCAGAGATACGGTCGGAGGCAATCATCACTAATTTATCACCGATCGTATAAACGTCACGAACTTTACCGCTATAGAAAGCTGTTTGATTTGGAAATGAAAAATGATTCATTGGTCGAAATTAAGGAGGTGCGAAATTACACCCAATAAAGGAGTTTCGAAGATTTTAACAATTTCTCCTTTTTTACTTAAAATTAATTTTTGGATGAACAACACAATTCTTATTTTACTGATAATTCCAAACTAAAAATGCCATATATGAGAAAAAACCGCCGCTTATTGATTGCTCTTTTAGTGGTACATCTTCTTGCTGTTGCTGGCTTCGCTCAATCGGTTACCATCTCCGGTACTATTCGCAATAGCGTCTCAAAAGAACCTATCCCTTCCGTATCAGTTGTTGTAAAAGGAACATCATCCGGTACCTACACAAATGAAAACGGTGCATTTAAATTAGCCGTTGATAAAATACCGGTTACACTGGTTATAACTTCTGTAGGAGGTTTTGAAGCACAGGAAATAACAGTCAGCAATGCTGACGCACCGGTTGAAATTGCTTTAACTCCTGCATCCACCCTCGGCCAGGAAGTGGTGGTATCAGCTTCCCGTACACCGGAAAGAATTTTAGAGTCACCCGTATCAATTGAAAGGGTAGGCGCCGCAGCTATCCGGAATAATGCCACCGCCAACTATTATGATATTGTAAATAAACTTAAAGGTGTAAATGTCATTTACTCTTCGCTCACTTACGCTACACCTACTACCCGTGGTTTTTCAGGTAGCGGTAATACACGTTTCAACCAGGTTGTAAATGGTATGGATAACCAGGCACCGGGGTTAAACTTTGCCGTGGGCATGGTGATTGGTTTAACAGAGCTGGATGTTGATAATATGGAATTGCTTCCCGGTGCCTCTTCGGCTTTGTATGGGCCTGGTGGCATGAACGGAACATTATTGATTAATGGAAAAAATCCTTTCAAGTATAAAGGGCTAAGCTTTCAAATCAAGCAAGGCATCATGCACACGGATGGTCGTCAAAGAGATCTTTCACCGTACTACAACTGGAGCCTTCGGTGGGCTGAACAGATAGGAAAGAAATTCGCTTTCAAAATCGGTACCGAGTTGATCCAGGCCAAAGACTGGCAGGGCGACGATTATAGAAATTATAAACGTTCCGGTTCCACTGGTGTAATAGCAGATGGTACCCGTGAAACGGATCCCAATTATGACGGCGTGAATGTTTATGGAGATGAGGTTTCAATTAATTTGAAACAAAGAGTGTTACTTCCGATAGCGCAAGCCGTTCCATTCTGGGCTGATTATATTAATTCACTTCCAGCTAATATACCTGTTTCCCGTACAGGTTATACTGAAAAGGATGTAGTTAATCCCAATACTTTGGTGTATAAACTTTCAGGTGCCTTACATTATAAGTTGACTGATGCCATTGAAGCCAGTCTGAGTGGCTATTGGGGTACAGGAAATACAGTGTATACCGGTAGCCAGCGTTACTCACTTCGTGATTTGAAAATGGGTCAATACAAACTCGAATTGAATCATAAAAATTGGTTTATCCGTGGTTATACTACCCAGGAAAATGCCGGTGGCGCTCATAACCTCACATTTAATGCAGTTAGATTTAATGATGGCTGGAAAGCGGACGCCACATGGTTTCAGCAATATGGTTTTGCATACGTAAATGCAAAAATGGGGGGCCGCAATGAGTTAGATGCGCACAATATTGCCCGTTCAGTTGCTGACCAGGGTCGTCCTGTAGCCGGGTCGGCTGCTTTCCAACAATTGTGGGATGCGACCCGCAAAAAGCCAATTCCACAAGGCGGCTTGTTCCTTGATCGTACGGACCTATACATGGTAGAGGGTCAATACAACTTCACTGACGTCATTAAAGTTGCCGAAGTGATCGTGGGTGGCAACTGGAAACAGTATGTGCTTAAAAGTGAAGGAACATTATTTGCAAAGGAGGCTGAACCAATCAAGATAGATGAATTTGGTGGATATATACAGGTGTCCAAAGAAATCGTAAAAGATGTGCTTAAGCTGACTGCTTCGGGGCGTTACGATAAGAATGAAACTTTTTCAGATGGTCGGTTTACACCCAGATTTACTGCACTCATCAAACCGGCGAAAGATCACAACATCCGTCTTTCTTACCAGACTGCTTACCGTTTTGCTTCTACACAGCAACAATGGATCGATCTTGACGTGGTGACAGGCCGACTATTAGGAGGTGTAAAGTTTTTGTGGGATAAGTATAACATGATCAACAATCCTGTTTATGATCCAACAACACTGCAGGTAGTACCTTATGTAGAGTTCAAGCCTGAAAGTGTTCAGTCTTATGAAATTGGGTACAAGACATTGCTGGGTCAAAAATTATTAGTGGATGCTTATTACTACTTCAGCGAATACAAAGATTTTCTGTCACGTCGCGATGTGGTACAAAATCCTGGTACCGCTAACCAGCGTGGATTTTCAATTGTAATAAATTCTCCAAGCAAAGTAAAAGCGTCCGGTTGGGGTCTTGGCTTAGACTATATTTTGCCAAAGAATTTTTCTATATCAGCAAATATTTCATCTGACGATTTAGGAGATGTGCCTGATAAATTTCTTACATCCTTAAATACACCAAAATATCGAACGAATGTGTCTTTAAGTAATAGCGGGTTTGGTCGTCAAAATCGTTTAGGTTTTAATGTATCGTGGAGGTGGCAGGATAAATTCTTTTATGAGAATGATTTCGCCAGCGGTGATGTACCTGCCTATCACACCGTGGATGCACAATTCAGCTATAGAAAACCGGAGATCAAATCCACTTTTAAAATTGGCGCCAGCAACCTGCTGAATCAATACTATCGTACTTCGGTAGGTAATCCATCAATCGGCGGGCTTTACTATATAAGCTATGGTTATAACCTGTAAGCCTCGAAATGGCGAAAAAAACTCAAAAAAACTAACACATGAAACGATTTATAAATAACTGGTTGCGGTTCATCATCCTGTTAAGCGTAACCGTACTGCTTTTCACAGCCTGCAATAAAGATTTGCCAGAGGCAACACCGATTACGCCTACGCCACCGAGTGGCTCTTCTATTGCTGAAACCATATCTGGCGATGCAAACTTTAGTTTGCTGAAGTTTGCGATCAACCGGGCAGGATTAAATAATCTTTTAGCCGATAAATCTGCAATATTTACTTTTTTTGCCCCAGACAACGCGGCTTTTCAATTATCTGGATTTGCCGATACTAATGCGATTAAGTTTTTGCCAGCGGCTCAATGGAACGCTATTATCAACTATAACCTGGTCGGCGGACAGAAGTATACTGCCGCATCCATTACACCGGCGAATCCCAGCCAAAATCTTTACCTGCAAAGTGCACTTGTAATACAACCACCTTCGGCTACCTTACCACCCGGATTGAGAATGCCACTATTTCCCGGAAAAATTGCGATCGGGCTTGTAGTGAACAATATTCCAGTTACGCAGGCAGACATTGCTGTTGCGAATGGCATTATTCATAAAACATTGGCGATAGTCGCTCCGCCGACCAGGGTATTAGCGGATACCATATACAGGGTTGCAGACCTGACATACTACAAAGCAGCTATAGCAAGAGCTGATAGCGGGTCCACAGGTTTATCCAGGTTTGACTCTCTACTAAAGTACCCGGTAGTCAATATGACGGTGCTGGTTCCTAATGATGACGCTTTCAGGACTCTGATATATGGATTAGTGTATGGGAAGGTGTTGGCGGCAACGAGTGATCCTGTCACAGCCAATGCAATGGCTACCGACGCTGTGGCGGCAGGCCCAGCTTTTCTAAGTACAAACAATATCACTACCGCTGACATCAGGGCAATATTAGCTTACCATTTTCTTGCGGCCCCTAATTCCAAAGGAGCATATGAACCTAAGTACAGAGCTTTTTCCATCAACTTCAGTTCGACACCTACCGCTTTCAAAACTTTAATAAACGGATCGGTAGCAGTCCATCCCGGAGTAGTGGCCCAATCAACGTTTACCGGACCTGTGGTATCGGGTCTCACGTTCTCGAGTTATGGAAGTTTTCCGCCAGGCGGTGCACCATTTAGTTATACGGCGAACGTTGTCGGTAAAGATCGCAATGCCGTAAATGGTGTCTTTCATATAATAGATAAGGTTTTACTACCCCAATAAATATTTTAGTCAAAAGAAACAAAGCAGGTAGTCGTTTTGGCTGCCTGCTTTTTAATATTATCACCTGCTGACAGTACTTCATCTAAAAATAATTTACCCGACGTTTTATTTTAAGTAACTTTTACCATGCAATTGTCCGCTTAATGCATTGTCTCATTTCATTAAACCAAAATTATTCGCCATGAAAAAGTTACTGTTCCTGCTTGTTGCAGCAATCACTCTTTCATTTACTACTGCAGAAGGTGTTTCAAAAAAAGAAAAGAAATCAGCGATCAAATTTTTAAAAGAAACGGAAAAAGGAGTTTTGGAGTCGGTAAAGGGATTAAGCGAAGCCCAGCTTAAATTCAAACCGGCAGAGGATAGATGGAGTGTAGAAGATTGCATGAAGCATATTGCAGCGACAGAAATTGCGCTCTGGCAAATGACGAGTGGCACATTAAAACAAGCTGCCAATCCTGAAAAAAGAGCTGATATCAAAATGACAGATGAGCAGGTGAAAACGAAAATAGAAGACCGGTCAACCAAAATCAAAACCTTTCCACCGTTTGAACCACAGAATACCTCTTATAAAACAATGGAGGAAGCCATTGCTTCTTTTAAAGACAACCGCAGCAAGCTGATTGATTATACCAAAGGCACATCTGAAGACTTGCGAAACCATGTTGCCACTTTGCCATTTGGCAGTCTTGACTGTTATCAAATGATCCTGTTTATTGCCGCTCACAGCAACCGGCACATGCAACAAATAAACGAAGTAAAAGCTGATCCGAATTTTCCAAATAATTAAAACGCCCACCGAAAAGATAAAAGCCCTGGCAGCACTGCCGGGGCTTTTTCCTGGTGCTCTCCATGGCTGATTATTGCACGGTTAGGTTAACTGCAATAAGTGTAGTACGACTGCTCATTTCATTGTTATTGTAATTGCACCCATTGTAGCCGGCGGACAAATTTGTTTCATCGGTATGAAGTAACAACACTTTGTCCGCACCTGTAAAGCCTTTTGCAGGGATGTATTGATAAATTAATGTTCCATTTTCATTCGTCCCTGTCTGGCTTAATGAATAGTGGGATGCCTGTTTGTAAATGTTGACCCCGCCGGTGTTGGCAACATTCAATACATAAGTTTCACCAGGAGCAACTTTTGCATTGATTACCTTGTCGGGATTGAGTGAAGCCGGCTCTGCCAGGCTTTCTTTTACGTTTTTTGAGCAGGAGAGAAGTACTACGAGGGTGAAGACGGAAATCGTTGAATAAGTAAAAACCTTTTTCATCCGATTTTTATTTACTATAAATTTAATTTATTTGATAGCACGCGGCAAATAAAACTATGCACATTGCCAAAGCTCAATTTCCCGCAAAAAAGAAATGCCCGGCAATTTTCATGGCCGGGCATTTCTTATATAAAATAAACAAAGCCTTACTGCCGGGTTATATGCACGGTGATCTTCCCCCGTGATATGTTAACCATATTACCCAGTTCGTCATGCACATTACCACTAAACGAAATCGTAACAACATCTCTTACTACGTCATAGTGGGTGATCCTGTACATCATTACAGCTCCCGGATCATTGTTTGTTGATGAGTAGATGCTTTGCCTGCTGGCTGCCGATGCTGAAAAATACATGGCCGTGGTATGATCAGATCCATTGACGCCTGATTGGTATGACTTCACGGTAAAATTTAAATCAGCAAGGGCTAAAGCTGTCGTGAACAATTGACCTGTTATTCTTTCTGTACCGGTCATTGCCAAAGTATAAGTATTGTTTGCCTGTAGGGTGGTATCAAGTACTGCACTCACAGCTATATTGCCCGAATAGTAACGGTTACCATCATAAAAAGTCCAGGTATTAAGCCCTTCACCATATGCAGGGCCGTCGTCGTAGGCAAATTTGGAGCAGGACGAAAAGACGATAAGCAGGACAAGCAAGGGTCCGAAAATGGACGGTTTCATTTTTTATTGGATTTTATTGGTGGTTATGTCGATTTTTAAAAAGTAGTTTTAATTTTTCAGGATCGTAAACTCTACTCTCCGGTTCAGTTGCCTGTTCTCCGGTGTGTCATTAAGTGCTACGGGCTTTGTTTCACCATAGCCTTGTGAACGGATGCGGTTAGGCGATATACCTTTTGATAAAATATATTCCATCACTGACCTGGCCCTGTTATCACTTAGCTTGAAATTGTATTCGTCCGAGCCATAGCTATCGGTATGGGCACTCATTTCTATTTCTATCGCAGGATTTTCTTCTAATAGTTTTACCACGCGGTTTAGCTCCAAATGTGATTCGGCACGCAGATCCCATTTGTCAAAATCAAAGAATACATTATTTAATCTCACTACCTGGCCAATTTCGATGGGTACCAAATAGAGATCTTTATGTATTTCTTTATATCCAGCCTTTACGAGGGAATCAAGATTCAGGTTCTCCGATTGAGCAAAAAATTTATCTGCAGTAGCCCTGATCACATAATTTTTGTCATAAGGTAATACGATCTTAAAAGCACCGTCATCGGGATTGGAAATAGCATTACCAACTTCTTCTCCATCCGGCAATGTTTCGTAGAGCAACGAGGCACTGAGCGGTTCGTTTGTTTTTTTATTATACACGTTGCCACTAACCAATACAACCGGATCTGGTTTCTCCCGCTCCAGCAATTTTACCCTTACAATATCACTTTCGCCATAAGTGTCGGTACTATTGGTGAGATAAGCATATTCACCACCTGCGTCCAAAGTAAAGAAGGCATCCCATTCAGGGGTGTTGATAGGAGCACCGAGATTGACGGGGTCACTCCATTTTTGCCAGGTACTATCGAGGCGTTTACTCATCCAAATATCATTATCGCCTTGTCCACCGGGTCGGTCGCTACTGAAGTAGAGTGTTACACCATCTGCCGCGAGATAGGGCGTCATTTCATCACTCTTCGGCAGGTTTATTTTCTTGCCAAGTGATTTAGGTTCTGTCCAGTATTTATCTTTTTGTAAAAAGCTAACATAGATATCATTGTTCACACCATTTTTCTCCTCGGTCATATACAGCAACAAAGTCTTGCCATCATGTGCCATAGTAGCTCCGTTCTGCCGGCCCCTGTCATACTTTTGGTAGTTTTTGATGCGCAATGCTTCAGGTTTGCTCCAATAGCCATCTTTATCGAGGTAACTCATGCTTACACCGTTGCCCATATAATCACCATCAATAAAAGCATTGCGGATAAGAATGCGGTTATTATCAGGCGATATCCAAAACACCGCGTTGTAGAAATAGGTGTTTAATGGATATTCCATATGATAGGCTTCGCTCCATTTACCAAAACTATCCCGTACGGCATACCAGATATCCTGCGAATTGCGGATGGAATTGTACTTGGTATTCTGTGGATGATTTTCACAGATGAAGAAGAGAATATTACCGTCAGCAGATACAGTTGGTCTTAGTTCCGGGTATTGTGTATTTACTTTTGGCCCCAGGTTTTCGATCTTGATAATCGTTTCTGCTTTAATAATATTTTCTTTTTGAGCTATCAATGGACCCGATGTGTCCTGCGAAGGCTGTGCAATGGCGACTATTATCCAAATGAATAGGATAAAAAAGAGAGTGGCTTTTTTCAAGGCAGTGGATTTTGGTAAAGCGGGTGTAAATTAACAGAAATCAATACAGGATAATATCGAAAAACTACTTGTGATTTTACGATGCATTAATAAACCGCCCCTTAGTGTTTCTTAAACTAACCGCAACAAATTAAGTTGAGAAATATCACGCCCATCGCTTACCCGGACAGTTGAAAATTTTTGATCTGTTCATTTGTTCCGTTTTGTACAATTCAGGCATGGAAAGCGCATTTAGTTTTGCTTTATAACAATAAATTCAAATTAAATGAAACAAAACCTTTCTATTTGCCTGCTCTTAGTCGCTTCATCTTATTTATTTGCGGGCTGCGGCAATAGTTCAGCGCAACAAAACAGTAACCTTGAAGAAGCTAAGAGAGCTATTGAAGAAAGTAATTCGATCTATTTTCAATCGTTTGCAAAAGGAGACTCCTCCATTTTTATCGAACGCTATGCGGAAGACTGCTGTATCATGGCGCCTGGTGCACCAGCAATGTGCGGACCTGATGCACCGCTTGAATTTTTTCGATTGGCTTATCATAAAATAGGATTGAGAAATGGAAAATTTATTACCACCAATGTCTACGGTAGTGGCGATGGTTTTGTAACAGAGGAGGGATTGTGGCAATCCTACGATGCCAGCAATAAGCTGTTTGATGATGGAAAATTCCTGGTGCTCTGGAAGAAAACAGCAAAGGGTTGGAAAATGTACCGCGATTCGTTTAGCAGCAACCGGAAGGATTGAATTTAATTCTGTCAATGTTTTCTTTCTCCATTAGCAGTAGCATTCACACCGAGGTTTGACCATCACCCCGGTGTGAGTATGATACCTATAAATTCAAACAATACAATCACAACGAAAATTTGCTTTTCTTTTTGCAACGTTACCTGTAAACCGGATGTCAGGACGGTATGAAATATACACTTAAATTATTAGGCATCGCTTGCCTCACTACTTTCACATTCAGTTGCAATAAGTCCGGCAGTAAAGTTGAAGTTACTGACTCCCTGGTTGGCGAATGGGAACTGCGCCAAACCTCGGCAGCCATGAATCCGTTGGTAGGAAATTATCCGCCTGGCAATGGTAAAATAATAAAGCTTACAGAGACCCGCTATTCTATCTATGATGGAGGACAGGTAGTAAAACAGGGAGAATACAACATTGTCCCTGACCCGGATGTTGAAACCAGTGTGTGCCTGGTATTTCCCGCCGGGCAGTTTGCCAACCGGATCATTTATGACAATGATAGAACCAGTGAAAAACAGTTTTTCCAAATTACCGGCAACAAATTAAGTATCGTCGCTGGTTGCTATGCCATTGACGCCGGTCACCGGGCCGATTATGAAAGAGTAGGTTCCGGTAGCCATAATTGATGTTAAGCCCGAAGTGGAATTCCTTACTGATTAGCTTATTTTTATTTTTTTATTTCCTGCATCCGGAATTTTATAATCTTTCGGATCATATCAAAAGGCATCGGTTGAGTTAAAGGAAATTTGATGGTACCCTTGGCACCTTCATAGTTGACCAATTCCTTAATCGCTGCTTCCATGAGTCTTGTCCTGGGGTATAAGCTGATGTGTTCCTTCCAGGCCGCATAACATATAAGGCCTTTGCCATCCAGTTTAAAAGCGGGCATGTTGTAGCTGATCACTTCTTCAGCGGTTGGCGCTATTTGCCGGATCGTTTGCCGGATATCTTTCATTAGCCCTTTTGTTGCCGCAGGCAAGGCTGCTATGTATTCCTGTACGGTTTTAAATTTTGGAGCAACCGGGGTGTTCTTCTTTGCTGCTTTTTTAGCTTTAGCCGAAGCTTTTGTCGGGGCTGCCATGGTTGTCAGTTTTAGGATATGAACTTACATCATTACTCAGCAACTATAAAATGTGCAGGGCGACAAAAAAAGGGTGATTTACGACAGCCAATGATGGATAAATACAATCAGAGTGTTTCCATTTTTTCATGGATCAGTATTTTCTCCGCATCGGTTTTTGCCAGTATATAGGCTTTTTGAAAATGATCTTTCGCCTTTGTTTTGTCGATGATTTTATACAATTCGCCAAGCAGCACAAAATAAAAATGGTTGTTTTCCAGCTTAAGTTTTTCAGCCTCGATCAACGCTGATTGGGCGCCGTACACTTTATACAAAGCATAGGTCCTGTTCAGGGCTACACCCGGTGAATAATTTACCATCAGCAATTGATTATACAATTGCAGAATTTCCTCCCATTTTTCCTGGTCATCGTCTTTGATGCAATGCCAATACGCAATCCTCGCTTCCAGGTGATAAGAGCTTATTTCATTTCCTTCTAATGAGCGGTCAAGGAAATGGATACCCTGGCTGATCATTGATTGGTCCCATAGCGTTTCATCCTGCTGATCATACAAGATCAGCGATTGATCATTTGCCTGGCGGGCATTGAAACGGGAAGCATGAAAACACATCAGGGCAATCAATGCATTTGTCTTCGGCAGGTTGGTCGTTTCATAATCAGTTAATAATATTCCCAATCGCAGCGCTTCAATACAAAGCTCCTGGCGAAGCACCTCGTTTTGCGTTTTAGAATAGTAACCTTCGCTGAACAAGAGATAAATAATATGTAACACATTGTCGAGTCGCCCGGGTATTTCATTGGCAGGCGGCATTTCTAACTGCACTTTTTCAGTCCGCAATTTTTCTTTAGCCCTGAAGAGTCTTTTATTGATCGCTTCCTTATTGGATAAAAAGGCGTCAGCAATTTCATCGATATCAAAACCGCAAAGGATACGCAATGCCAAACCGATCTGTGCTTCGCTGGCAATGGCGGGATCACAAATGGCAAAAAGCATTTGCAACTGGCTGTCTTTAATGTTTTGCATGGAAAAATCAGGTTCGATAGCGGCTATCTCTTTTTCCTCCTGCGACACCAGGGCAGGGACAATTTTTGTTTCAAAAATTTTATTTCGCCGAAAGTGATACAATGTTTTTTGTTTTGCCACTGCATAGAGCCAGGCGGTAGGGTTGGCCGGAATGCCTTTGGCATCCCAGGTTTCCGTTGCCTGCAAAAAAGTTTCGCTGACAATATCCTCTGCTATTTCAATATGCTGCAGACCAAACAGCTTGCTGATTACAGCCACCATTTTTGAAAACTCCTGTTGGAACAGGTGTTTGAGCGATAAATGTTCTTCTTTCATTATCATTTTGGGCTTGGCAAAGTAGATCAGTTTGTTTGTCCTATCGGCGTTCGTCGCAATAGAACAAGCAAACTGATTCTTGTTTTCGTTTAACTTCCATAGACTGGCCGGATCTCTACGCTGCCGCCTTCATCAATAGCAGGGCATCCGTGCGCAAGGGTAGTGGCTTCTTCCAGGCTATTCGCTTTTACAACAATAAAGCTGCCCAGTATTTCTCTTGTTTCTACAAATGGCCCATCGGTGATAACACCACCTGCTTTCAGCACTTTGCCTTCCATCGACAACCGGTTGCCATTGCTGACCATTTTCCCCTGCGCGGCGATGCCACCAGCCCAGTCCTGCCATTTTTTTCCAAGGGCCTGCATTTTTTCGGATGTAGCCTTGCTATAATCATAGTTTGGCTGTCGGAATAATAACATAAACTCTTTCATATGTAAATAATTTATAGCTTGTCAAAAATTGGCCGCCAATAGTTGAACAGGCCGTGATAAAAAATTTTTATTTAAAATTTTGTTGCAACTTAATTTGATTTCGCTGCATATTGCCCCGGCTGATAATCACCAGCCGGTGTTCGAAACGCAATATTAATGCGATTGTAGCTATTTATTGTTACAACCGCCATCGTGAGTTCGATCAGTTCTTCCTCTGTAAACTGTTCGCTGGCTATGGCATACACTTTATCCGATACATGACCTTCGTGCAATTTTGTAACTGCCTCGGCCCAGGCCAGCGCTGCACGTTCCTGCTCAGTATACATCGGTGCTTCACGCCAGGCGTCCAGCATATACAGGCGTTGCTCGGTTTCTCCTTTTGCCCGCAGGTCTTTCGAATGCATATCCAGGCACATGGCACAACCATTGATCTGTGATACCCTGAAGTAAATCAAGTTCAACAGTCCTTTGTCCAGTGACGATTTTGCCAAATAGCCGCCCAGTCCATACATTGCTTTCAAAGCGGCTTGTCCTTTTTCGAATAGATTGATTCTCTGTTCCATTTTGTTGTATTTTATTATTGAATGTTTGGGTTACACTTCAATAATGACTGAGATTGGACAAATTGGACAGGAAGGGGAAATTTTTTTTTTTGAAGGCGAGTCAGCGATGCTCAGAGCTTCTTACAGAATAATTTTTATGCAAACCAATGCTTTTGGCATATTCGAATAATTTTCTTCCGGTAAGACCAATGCTACCGGGCTTTTCGCAAAATAATTCAATGCCATTTGAAAAATAGTCACGCATCCGGAATTATCAAAACAGGATTTTTACAAATAATCTTACTCCAAAATTTTCTCACCTGTACAACTCGCCTCGCAGATATTTTAATCCCGAATCAATCACGACCGTCACAATTCTTTTTCCCGCACCAATGATCCTTGCCCGTTGAATAGCGGCCCATACATTGGCGCCGGAAGTAGTGCCGCCAAATATTCCTTCCTTTCTTGCTAACTCTCTTGCTGTGTGCATGGCATTCTCGTCGGACACCGCCATTATTTCATCGGCCAGGTCGAGCCTGCAGATAGAAGGTACAAAGCCTGCACCGATACCTTCAAGTTTATGCTTGCCCGATACATCGCCACCCGACAACGACCGCACATGCAATGGCTCGATCGGGATACAACGAATGCCGGGAATTTCATTTTTGAAAATTTCAGCATTACCCGAAAAACAACCACCCGTTCCAACACCGGTGACAAATTCATCGATCCGGTTGCCCATTGCTCCAATGATCTCTCTCGCCATTTTATGATAGGCATTGCGATTGTCAACATTATTAAACTGATCCGTCCAGAAAGTATTGGGATTAGTACTTAATTCTTTTGCCCGCTGCTTTAGCGTATCAATCAGCTTCGCCGTTATCATTTTATTTTCACTAAAAATGATTTCCAGTTCGGCTCCAAAGGCCCGCATCGTTTGCAACTTTTCTTCGGCAAAGGCATCCGACGTCACAAAATGTGCTTTATAGCCTTTATTGGCGCATACCATTGCCAAACTACTGCCGGTACTGCCGCCCGTGTACTCGACAACGGTGCCACCCGGTTTCAGCCGGCCTCTTTTTTCTGCGCCTTCAATCATAGACAGCGCCATGCGGTCCTTCATGCTGCCCGTAGCATTAGCACCTTCATATTTTACAAATATGTCCGCACAACCCGGCTCCGATAGTCGTTCCAGTTTTATCAGTGGTGTGTTGCCAATTGCTTTCATGTTATTTTGATTGAACTAAAATGTCATATTCGAAAGAT
The DNA here is from genome assembly GCF_029360765.1 of Terrimonas pollutisoli. Classification (GTDB taxonomy): domain Bacteria; phylum Bacteroidota; class Bacteroidia; order Chitinophagales; family Chitinophagaceae; genus Terrimonas_B; species Terrimonas_B pollutisoli. Next base: position 73,167 of record NZ_JARKNA010000005.1, read on the forward strand.
ACGGGTGATGTCTCTTTTGTACGAAGATTTTTAATAACACTCTATTTCCGGGATAGCGATTGTTAAATTTTCCGGCAGATGGCATCTGTTATCAGCTGCAACTGGATAATAGAAATGCAGGAAAAATAAGGACGTAATGCCAAAGAGATGCATCGCCCACTTGTCGCTTGCTGTTTTTGAGTCAAACCCTGTAAGAGATTGAACGGAAAAATTACTGAAACTGCCAATTAGTAAAGTGACAGGATGTTTATCGGAAAACAAACGAGCCTTACTGTGTTGAGGTAACGCTCGTTAATAATAATTATTCTTTGCTGGTGCCGCTACGAAGAATGGCTACCAATAACAAAATAAAAACAGCAGCGCCTACAATCCATACCCAGGGTTGCTGGTACCATTCGGTTTCCTTTTTCACATTAATATCAACATCCAGGCCCTTGTCCTGCGCAAATGCCAGGGCTCCCGTTATACTCAGCATGATAGCCAGTATCAGTTTTGTATAAGCCTGTTTCAATCCGGTGATTTTGCGTTTGAACATAATAATTGATTTTGTTTAAATGATCACCGGTTGTAACCCAAAAATGGTTCCAGTACGGTCCGCTGTGATATCGCTGTCTTTTCACCGGGAACCCTGTGCTATTGAGCAAAAAAATCTACATAATACAGAAGAAAGCAGGGTGAAATGGTGAAGGGCAGGTAAACTGCCGTATCAAAAACCGGATAAATACGAAGGCTGATGAATAAATACGATGTTAAGCTGATGATAAGGCTCAATTTTTGAAGCCTGCATACTAAAGCGAAGACTATTCTTGTTATAAGGCAAATCCGGTACCATGAAAAAACTTGTACTTATATTACTTGTCTTACCCTGTTTGGCGAATGCCCAGTTTGAATGCGAAAATCACACCGCTATCGGCTTGTCGTATATCCTGCCCAAATCGGCTTCAGCAGAAGTGGCTTATTTCACCAATATAGGTTTTACGGCCGGCATGGGAGTAGCCTATTCAACACCTGTCACTACTACTGTAAAAAGCGGCACAGAAGAGATCACAGAAAAATCCAACATGCTGAATATTTTTGGTTATGTGGGTTACCGGCTGGTACAGGTAGATTATAAATTCTCGGGCTTTTTAAATGCCGGTTATGTCATGGGTGATGCCAGCAGCATGCAACCTTTCTTGTCTTCCAAATTTTTGTTTCCTTCAGGACAAAAAGCATTTGCCATTGAACCGCTTTATATTTTCAACCGCGGATTTAGTGGGCGGGCATCACTGTATATTAAATTGTAAAGCCATTCAACTTTTACAGGCCGGGCTTACTGGTTCATAAAAAAGGGGGATTGCACTGGACAGGTGAGGCGTTGCTTTTAATGATTTTAAATCAATACGCTCAGCAATGTTTTTAAAAAGGGGCAAACCCTTTCCCAATACGATGGGTTGAACACAAAACCGGAATTCATCAATCAATCCCCATTGCATCATGCCGGCAATAAGGCTGGGGCTTCCTACTAATAAGTTTTTTCCGGGTTGTTGTTTTAGTTGTGTCACTTCTTCTTTCATGTCGCCATTAACCAGCCTGGTATTTTTCCAGCTTACTGTTTTTAGCGTATGAGAGAATACCAGATTGGGTACATTGTCGATCAGCACTGCAAACTCATCCACAGATGAGACCCCCGTAGGGTGCTGCACGATCGCCGGTCATGAACTTTCCATCAATTGGTACGTGACCCGGCCAAATAAGATCGTATCGGTATTCTTCAACAGTTCATTGGCATTTTCATGTAACTCCACATCGGCGATCATAGCGGTATGATCACAAAACCCATCGAGGGTCATATTGATGGAAGCGATAAGTTTTCTCATGGCATTGGGCAAACTTTATTGACAGTTCAGGCAATAGGCTAATGGATGCAATACTACTATTGCATTGGATTATTCAATTAAGCAAAGACTGATCAGGCGGTTAGTTCATTGGCGGATACCATCCTAAATCCTAACTGCTGGTACATGCTGAGAAAATCAAAATTGTTCCAGCCTTCTGCGATCTTGCCATTGTTGATACGAACACAGGTCATACCCGTGAAATGTACAGGCTGTCCATTAGCAGTAGTAGCATCTACAGAGCAGCGGCCCGTTTCATAATCATCCTGTGCCACTACTTCTTCCACATTGACATGAATTTGTGGAAACTGGTTTCGAAAATTGCGGAAAAATGCTTTGAAGCCATTGGTCCCGTTTTCTCTGATGTCTTCAATGCCATGAACGATAGCATCGGCTTCCATCATTTCATCAATAGCCTCTTCACGACCATTGTTCCAGACTTCTTCCATCCAGCGATAGGTGAGGGTTGAATTTTTGGCAGGCATAAAAGGTTTATTTAAGATTAGTAGCTGAAGGTAGAACAATTGACGGAATCCGGTAGACATGGCGGTGACAGGAGTTGCTGATAATGTAGCGCAGCCTGATGCATCGGTCATTTCCCTTTTCGGTATGATAAAGCTCATTTGCCCGTTGAAACAGGGCACACTACATTTGCGGGACATGATTAATCAATTTCAATTAACGGAATCATCCCTCAAAAACGCTTTGTTTGTATTTGCGCTGGAATCGGAAGAAGCAGGTGAGTTTGATGGCTGCAATAAGCTGATCACCGGCATCGGTAAAGTGAACGCAGCGTATGCACTCACCAAACATCTGCATACACAAAGACCGGACCTGATCATCAACCAGGGCTCGGCAGGCAGCAATGTTTTTAAGCGGGGAGAGGTGGTTTGCTGCACCCGCTTTATCCAGCGTGATATGGATGTAAGAGGGTTGGGTTTCGCCATGTACGAAACACCGCTGTCGGGTATCCCGCCTGTGCTTAAATATGGATTGGAGATGGATGGATTGCAGCAAGGGATCTGCGGCACGGGTGACAGTTTTCAGATGGAGCATTCATCTGCCGATTATAATATCCTGGACATGGAAGCTTATCCATTAGCATTGATAGCAATGAAAGAAAAAATTCCCTTTCTCTGTCTCAAATATATTTCGGACGGCGCCGATGGTTCAGCTGCGGAAGACTGGACGGTGCAGGTTCACCTGACAGCAAAGGCGTTTAAACAAATCTTGTTTCCGAACAGGTAAAACAAATAGGGAGGAGTCTGACAAATGATGGTATTAATCAACAATGTCTACTTCTCATAAAATTCTATAGGCAAATTGTCGGGATCAGTGGTGAACGTAAAACGTTTATTGGTGATCTCGTCAGTACGGATAGGCTCCACTTCAACATGATGCTTTTGAAGACAAGAGATGACGGGTTCTAAATTATCCACCTCAAATGCCAGGTGGCGAAGGCCCGTTGCCTCGGGTCTTGATAGCCGTTTCGGCGGATCAGGGAAGGAGAATAATTCGATGATATAGTTTCCGTTTAATGCAAGGTCAAGTTTGTAGGAAGCTCTTTCATCCCTGTAAGTTTCGTTGATGACCGTTAAACCCAGTGCATCAATATAAAATCTTTTAGATGCTTCATAGTCTGAGCAAATGATGGCGATATGATGAATGTTGCTTAGCATAAGTTGCAAATTGAAGTTTGTTTTTGTTAACCCTTTATAGATCATACATACAACCCAAACTCTTTAGCTAGCCTGTATCACCTTGTTTCATTCAAAAAGATTTTTATCTCTGTTTTGTTATAGTTAAAGAATCCATTTTTTGAGCTATTGCGGCTTGTGATACAAGAACAATTAGTATAGCATCGTAAGTCTCAACCGGAGGCTGGCAAACATTTTAAATATTGCCGGTAAAACAAGCAAGGCACGTTATTTATTGATCAGAACTTTTGACTTTTTCATTTTACAACTTCCATAAGCCTGGTATCAGAAAATGCTTGAAATAGAGTTTTTTTATCTTCCATAATGGGCTTTTAACTAAGATTAACCTCTGCATTTACCAGTACCTCAATTCTTTCTCCTAAGCTCAATAAAGTTCACAATTTGCCGTTGCCCTACTATGAGGAACAGACCTATCACGATTTTGATCCCGGAAAAAGCGGTGTACATTAATGTAGGATTCGTTTGTCCGCCGGTTAATCTTGTCTCCTGGAAATATCCAAACAATTGCTTGCAAAAATTTGGTATTTCAAAAACAATAAGCAATCCACCGACAAGTATAATTGAAATGCTTAAAACAGTTGACCGGTGTATGTTAAAGGAAAAAGTATCCTGTGAGAATCCCTTATCCAGGTTTAGGACCTCGATGATCTGTTCTGATCTAAATATTAAATAATAGCAAACAAACCAATAAACGGTCAGCGTAGCCAGGGTTGAAAGGATCATCCAGATTGCTTCTGTTCTCAAATCAGGGTTGGTCAAATATAAAAAGGCTGCCAATACCTGTGGAATAGTGGCTAAAAAATCTTTAATAAAGAAAAGGCCGAAGACTTTTAAAATAATAAGAAATAAACTTTTGGGTGACATATTGGTTGGCGGGTTTATGTTTTTACCTGACGATATGGTTTAGTGCAAGCGGAATTCATCACCACTTTAGTTGTAATGACTTCCACATCATATCAATAATTTTTTGGCCCTGGCTTCCTTCCACTTCATCCATGCGCATGGTAACGATCATTAAGCCGGAATCTTTCCTGCCAATCGAAGCTATTTCATAGATATTAACTTCATCCTTGTACCGGAGTACTGCTTTTGTCACTACCAACTCCTGCCCGGATCTTAAAATCTTTTTATAACTGGTTCGTTTTTCTTCAAAGCCATAACTAATGCTTTCCTTCGTAACCTCGTTTAACATGAATTCGTTTAGTGTCGAGGGGTTCATCGATTCATAATTTTGAATCAATAAGCCGGAACCCTCCGCTGTCAATAGGGAAATTTGTTCTATTCCTTCGTCAACCGAAACATTGGAAATCTTAAAGCCTTTTGGATAAAAGAAACTATATAGGTTGTTGCTATAAGTCAGAGTGTCTTTTTGAATAAGTCTGAAGGCTATTTTTTTCCCCTTCACCACAAGATGGTAGGGTTTGTCAAGTGCCACGTTCAGCGTAGTGTCATTTAATTGCAGTATATAGTCTTCCTGGCTGTTCGCTGCCAGGGTAAAAAAGACGAAAATAAAAATAAGTACAAGTTTCATTTTTGATTTTTTTGAATCAGGTGGTCAAATGGATGGGAGTGCAGGGAACTGCTGCACATTACCGGGTTATTTTTGCATTGAAGCTTCTTTGACGATTTGATCAAACCCTTTCATAATTTCTTCCTGCAAGGCAGGCGTATATTTGGCTGACATAGCAGACATAATGTCTTTCTGGATATCGGGAATGGTCTGTATCATCTTTTGGCCGGATTTGGTTTTATAAAATTCAATGTAATCATCGATTTCCTGCTGTGTAAAGTATTTATCATAGATCTCCACCATATCCTCATTGAGCAGCTTCATGGCTATTTTTTTGGAAGACTCCATGCTTTTTTTAAATACAGCGGCCATTTTGCTTTGAATGGTTGTATCTCCTTTGAATTGCGCAGTCATGCTGGTAACAATGGATGACGTTATTGCGTCAAAGCTTTTATGCATCAGCGAATCCTGCTGCATAAGTTCAAATAATGTTTTAATCGATTCCTTTTTGCTTTGTGCATGGCTGCAAAAGCAGACAGAGATAAATAATACAAGTGCGGCGAAAATTTTGTTCATAAGCTAATTGATTTTGGCAGGATATATACACCCGGCCATAAATGTATATCAGAGCTATCGGTTTTTCAAGTAACTCATCGCCTGTTTTTGGTATTATTATTTTTTATCATTTCCCCTCAGTAAAAAAGGAATTATACCCAGGCAAAGCAACTACCTGTAAGGTTTTCCATCTGCCGCCATCAACTTGCTCAATCAATGAAAGGGTGGTGAAGTGGAGTTGAACCGGTAACTTAATTTCGCTGATGGCTGCAAAAATTTCGTCGGTACAGGTGGAATTCCTGGGATGCATCAGGGTGATATGCGGTTGCTGTGGTCTCGGGTTGTCATTCAATCCTTTTAAGACCTGCTTCCTGAGATGATGAAATTCCTTGTTGTCATTGGTGGCTGGTAGTAATACACCCCTGCCATTGTCAAAACGTGTCACCGGTCCAAAATAAATGGTTATTGCCTTTTCTTTGAGCGTTAGAAGGTTTTTCAAAACCTGGTCCATATCCAACAATTCGTCTTCCCGGCAGAGTGTGACATGGCAGTCTATCAATTCCCGTTGTATGGGATTGTATTGACTGCGAATAGTCTCGATAGTCACGGCTTCAGTTTCGTTGACGAATAAGGTTAGTTGCCTGCGGATAATCATTGTCGCTTATGGTTGTTTGGTTCTGATGGACGAAGAACAGGAATTGCCTTCTTCTTCACCATCAAGCCACTTTCTTAGCTTTTTTGTCCGCTCATTCGTAAGCTCCGTTTTGTATATTGACCAGCACATGGGATGTATACTTCCGTAATAGCCGGGTTCACGGTTGGGGTACATCATTTTCAACTCGGCATCTCGGGATTGAATCCAAATTCGTTGAGAGGCCTTAAGACTTTTAATAAAAACAGCATCATACTTATAAGCCGTCAGTATTTGCTGATATACCTGGTTGAGTTCTTTATCCGCCTTCTGGAAATCCTTATGAGCCGACTCATTCATTTCTAATTGCGTCTGCGAAAAAGAATAATGGCTTATTAAAGTAAGAAAGACATAGTAAAGAAAGTGTTTCATAATTATTGATTGAGCAGGTTGAGCCAATGGTTGTGGCGGCCATTAAAAATACAAAGTATTCTTTTTCGTCGTGGGTGGCTTTTGCTACATCCCGGCGGGATCGCCTATTTAGTTCGAAGATTAGAGGAAACCCGAAAGGGAGAAAAGTTAAATATTAAGAACTGAAGTTAGGCTTTGTTCGTCAAGCTTACTCAAAGTCATATACTGTCGTGTCAATTTCGTGGGCAATTAACTCGTGATTTATTATAGGTTCAATTTCTACCATTGTCCACCCGCAAGACCACAACCTATTCTCGGCATATGAACATTTGCGCTTTGACTTTTTGCAAATTGTCTAACTCTTTCTAAACATTCTTTCACCGATGAATAGCGAATTGGGGGAACGCCGTCCGAATTCGGCTTAGTATCATGCTGTGCTATCATATTTGCAATCCAAATATCATTAGTAACTTTTACAAATTGAACATTGCCTAGTTCAAACTTTCTTTCATTTGAATATTTGTCTCTGCTTTCAAGCCTTTCAAATTTTAAATTGTCTGTTGGGTCGAGTTCTTTTCTTTTATACCAATTTCTATATTCTGTTTCAGGCTGTTTCCACTTTTTAGAAATTGCCAAAACAAATCCTTTTCCCCAACCACCAACATCATTACAAATGTGAACTATGATTTTTGCTTTGTTGCCTGTTGGGTTTGTCGCGTCGCCTTTTAAATATTTTATTGGCATTAGTTCAATTTGTTTGAAGTCCCGATTTAAGCTAATTGTGTCAATTGATATGCTGTAACCATTGTACGCTGAGTTGCCGATGTCTGGATGTGGTACAATTCTATTTTCTACCTCCATGTAATTAGTCGCTTCACAATAGTAGCCGGTTGGTTTAGTTTGATTTGGTTTGCTTATTATAACTCGTTCACCCTTTAATAATTTTGCTTTATCCCCACCTGTATATGCTGCCATAAAATGTGTCAAATAATTAATATCTACATCATGTAATGCCTCAAAAATTTCTCCACCATTTGGATAGAAAAGTCCTTTTGGCATTCGTGCATTTGTCAACTTTCTTGCATTTTCCAAAGTTTTACCGCCAATGTTTTTTCTTTTCCCATCTTTAAATTCTTTGAAAAGTTCGTCAATTGTTTTGAAGCCCAAAACTCTATATATAAACGCTTTTAATTTCATTGTAAGGTGTCATCTTAACTTTTATGCATAACATAGATGGTGACGCCGTAACGCCTTTATACTACCCTATTAACTTTTTTGGGCAATGCACATGAGAATGAGATGTCAAATGCGTTAATATCTTTGAATGAAACCACCTTTCTGCCATAAAAAGTTTCCGGTTCTATCTGCATGCTGGTACCCTTACGGCTTAAAATTTCAATAATAGTATCCACTTCATCAACATTAAACCAAAGACTTGAATCTTTTGCGGCGGAGGAAGTAGTTCGTTCATCTGGTCCAATCATAAATGCCGCACCGTTCCATTCAAGCCTTGCCCAGTTAAGTTCGCAACCTGGTTCCCAAATATGATTTGTAGCAGTGCATTCAAAACCGATGTCCTGGTACCATTTTATAGTTTGACCGATATCCGGAACTTTTAAAAAAGGAACACACTCTGTCATAACTAGTAGATTTATTGAGGGGATCTCACGACATAACGCAAAACTCGTACATTGATGTATCATGCGCTATAACACTAAAAATACTAAATCTCCAAATGGTATTACACATTTGGATTGTTTATTGTAGCAATGCGATTTTCGCTGCGTTCGTCTTATTCTTTCATAAGTACCTTACCGGGATTAAGTACCCGGAAAAAAATGATTGCCTGATCAACGTGTACAATCCAAGACTAAATTTTTTGCCATTCCTTCTTTCCCATACACAGCAATGCATCAATGATCAACCGGTTTATGCGGGAAAATTGTTCCCGTGCAAAAACATGCGAAAGCCTTGCAGGATTATTTTTTAATTTTAAAGCTATGGTCACCAGCTTTTAATTAAAAGGCATGGATACGGGTAAAACAATTTTTGTAACAGGTGCAACAGGAAAACAGGGTGGAGCCGCAATAAAACATTTGCTGCAACGCGGTTTTGCTATCAAAGCATTTACCCGGAATAAAGAAAGCAAAGCTGCTCAATTACTCCGTCAACCGAATGTTGAAATTATAGAAGGTAATTTGGATGAACCTTCTACCTATACTGATCACCTGGATAATATCCATGGCATTTTCGCCGTGCTCGATTTTAAACAGGGACCTACAAAAGAAACGGAACAGGGATTTGATCTTATCATAGCCGCGAAAGAAAAAAGCATTGCTCATTTCCTTTATTCTTCCGTCATTGGCGCCGATGCCAACACCGGCATTCCACATTGGGAAAGCAAGAACAAGATTGAAAATTTGCTGAAGCAAAGTGGCGTGCATCATACCATTATCCGCCCCTGTTACTTTATGGAAAACTTTTTATTGCCTCAGGTAAAGAGCCGGCTACTAAAAGGAAAATTAGTAATGCCGCTGCATAAGAAAAAAGTACAACAATACATGAGCACCGAAGATGTAGGTCGCATTGCGGCAATCATCTTTTCCGAATCGCAAAGCTATATGGACAAAACAATCACTCTTGCTTCTGAACAAATGGATGGCATAACGTTGGCCGAACATTTTTCGACAGCCTTTAACAAGCCGGTAAAATACCAGCAACTGCCGGGTGTCATTACCCGGTTAGTAATGGGCCGCGACCTTTACAAAATGTTTAACTGGATCAACCAGCATGATGCTGTTTTTGTAAAGGACCTCGATGCGTTAAAACGAGATTTTCCCGGCATGCTTTCGCTGGATGAATGGATCAAACAAAAATTTAATTAACAATAGCCGTCGCAGTGGCTCGCTGCTTTACATGCTTTCTTACTTCCGGCGCCACTTTGGTTCCCAACAATTCAATCGAATGCATCATTTTATTATGCGGAATGCTGCCCACACTCATTTGTGCGAGAAAGCGGGTATTGCCAAACAATTCATACTCGTATAAAATTTTATCGATCACCTGTTGCGGGCTGCCCACCAGCAATGAACCTTCATTTGATCGCATCATTTCATATTGCTGACGGTTCATCGGGTTCCAACCACGTTCTCTTCCCAGTTTCGTCATCACATCAGCATAAGAAGGATAGAATTCATCAGCTGCCTGCTGCGATGTATCGGCAATAAATACATGAGAGTTAATACCGAGTTGTAATGTATTGGCAGCATGCCCTGCTTTCACAGCACTGTCCCGGTAGAGTTTTGTGAGTGAAGCAAAACGTGCCGGCATACCGCCGATGATAGCAAGGGCCATGGGCAATCCATATTGGGCAGCCCTCACCACCGATTCAGGTGTACCACCGATAGCTACCCATATTGGTAGTTTATCCTGGTAGGGCCGGGGATAAACACCCCGGTTCTGTATGGAAGGACGATGATGCCCTTTCCAGTTTATTTTTTCTGATTCATTCAGCTTTACCAGCAGATCGAGCTTTTCTGAAAACAATTCATCATAATCTTCGAGCTCATAACCAAACAAAGGAAAGGATTCGATAAACGAACCACGACCCGCCATGATCTCGGCCCTTCCTTTGGACAAAAGATCAATCGTAGCAAAATCCTGGAACACTCTCACCGGGTCATCAGAACTCAATACGGTGACAGCGCTGGATAGCTTTATGGTTTTTGTTTTTACGGCCGCCGCTGCAAGTATCACAGCAGGAGAAGACACTGCATAGTCAGGACGATGATGCTCACCCACAGCAAATACATCGAGACCCACCTGTTCCGCTAATTCAATTTCTTCCATCAGGTTGCTGAGCCGTTGCTGCGCCGGTATCGTTTTACCGGTGCCGGGATCGGCTGTCATTTCCGCAAACGTATAAATGCCTATTTCCATGAGTGTCCTTTTTTGTTTAGACTATAACAAAAACAAGTGCTGTTTGTTAAGAACTGTACCCCAAAAAGTACCGCCAGTATAATCAGCGGCGTCATAAAGGATCTTTTGTATAACAGGTCAGAGCTAAGGCTCCGCTGGAATAACAGACGAGTAATACAAAGCCAATGACATTGGTTGGGGGAAAAAATAAACAGTGGGAGTTGAATTAACTGTACCGATCATTTCGCCAGGGATAAGCCGTATTAGAATAACCACGTTCTTCCCAGAATCCCGGTTTATTCTTTTTCAAAAATTCAATCCTGTTGATCCATTTAGAACCTTTCCAGGCATATAATTGTGGCGTGATCATTCGCACCGGGCCACCATGTTCTTTGGGCAATGGTTTTCCTTCAAACTCATGAACCAATAACACATCCGGCTTTAATGCTTCTTCCAATGAAATATTGGTGGTATAATCATCATAACCGTAACATAAAATATGCGTTGCTGCTTCTTTTGGTTGAGCCAGTGCAGCCAGGTCAAGTAATCGAACGCCTTTCCAGCTCATATTTAGTTTTGACCAGGTAGTGACGCAATGAAAATCGGAAACATCATCCGTTTGCGGCAATGCCATAAACTGTTCCCAATTGAGCGTAACAGGGTTCTCCACTTCGCCATCTAATACCAGCTTCCATTCATTCAGCGGGATATCCGGTTGCAGTCCCAGGTCCAGCACCGGCCATTTTTGAGTAACGATTTGCCCAACAGGAACCATTGGCATCCCGTGACGATTCGGATTGCCTTTACCCATTGGTCTGTCATCTGCTACCGAAGGCGTCTGTTTGATCTTTTCCTCAAACCTTGCTTTCAGTTTCATCCTGGCATCTACTACCCGGTCGAGTTTGTCTGATTGTTCCATGTTCTCAAATTATGATAAAATTATGCCACAGCATTATACCATTCCTGTTTAAAATTATCGATATCCTGCTTTTCAGGTTGTCCGTTACCAGACATCGCATAACTGCAAATATTTTTTCTTTTTAAAAACAAACAATCACTCCGTTTGTTGAAAAGAATACTACTCCCACACTAAAAAGATTAACATGGATAAAGTATGGTTTATAACAGGCTGTTCTACCGGCTTTGGCCGCGAACTGGCCAAATTGGTATTAGCTTCAGGCTATAAGGCAGCCGTAACTTCCCGTAATCCCAATGATGTAAAAGACATTGTGACCCAATATCCGAATACTTCCATGGCGATACAGTTGGATGTAACAAAACCCGTGGAGATAAAGAATGCGGTGAAGCAGGCAAGAGAAAAATTTGGACAGATTGATGTATTGGTCAATAATGCGGGCATCGGTTATTTTGGCGCCATTGAAGAAAGCGAGGAGGAAGAAGTGCGTCGCATGTTTGAGATAAATTTTTGGGGACTGGCCAATGTCACGAAAGAAATCCTGCCGATCATGCGCAAGCAACGCAGCGGGCATATTATCAATATTTCTTCTATAGGAGGACTGGCTGCTTTCCCGGGAGTTGGTTTTTACAACGCCTCCAAATTTGCGGTGACGGGTTATTCGGAAGCACTCGCAAAAGAAACAGCACATTTGGGTATTAAAGTAACAGTGATTGCACCCAGTGGCTTTCGCACCGATTGGGCGGGTCGCTCGGCCAATGATTCAAAAATTGTAATTGATGATTATGCGTCATCGGCCCATGCAAACCAAACTACTATTCGTGGATATAGCGGTAATCAGCCCGGTGATCCGGTACGTGCAGCTGAAGCTATTGTGAAAGTGGTTGAAGCTGCAGAACCACCGATAAGATTATTATTAGGTGTTGGCGCACTAAGAGGTGCACGCAACAAAATAAAAGAAATGCAAAAAGATTTTGATGCGTGGGAAGAAATAACTATTGGAGCCGATCAACCCAAACAAGAGATAAAGTGATTTGGTCGCAGCAAGTTAATTAACTTGCCTGCCATGGATGCATACCAGTTACAGGCAAAAAAAGAATTAAAAGGATGGCAGAAGCAGATGCTGCGGAGGCCATCCTTTTTTAATAAGCTTTCGAAGCGAACGCAGGATAAAATAAATTCCTGGATACCTGAGAAAGTACACAACGCCGTAACAGTCGCTATCAAACAAATGATCCGGGGCGTATTGTTTGGTGCAAAGTATACCACGGCTGATCCCATCATCAATGCCAGCCTGGAGATACGTGAAGCAAGAGTGGAGGAGAAGATAAAATTTTATAAGACAACCGCAGCAGTGGAAGGCGGTATCACCGGTGCTGGTGGTATTTTATTAGGACTCGCTGATTTCCCGTTGCTGATCGCTATTAAAATAAAATTTCTGTTTGATGTGGCCGCTGCTTACGGATTTGATACCCATGATTACAAAGAACGGGTTTACCTGCTGCATATTTTCGAATTGGCGTTCTCCAGCCATGAACACCGCAAACAGATCTATTTAAAAATGGAAAACTGGGATCAGAAAAGTAAAGAATTACCGGCCGATATTCATCAATTTGACTGGCGCAATTTTCAACAGCAATACCGCGATTATATTGACCTGGCCAAGATGGCCCAGTTGGTTCCGGTGATAGGTGCTCCCGTGGGTGTGTTAGTGAACTATCGATTGATCCGCAAACTGGGTAAGACGGCTATGAATGCTTATAGGATGCGGCTGCTGAATTAGTTTTTTGAACCACGTGAGAAACGGGGTCACGGGGCAGGGAGAATAGTTAATTTATGCATCTGCACTGATTAAATTTGCTGTGCCTTCGTGTCTTTGTGCCGCTGTGTTTCATATGTCTTGGTCCATAGAAGCAGTGGAAATAATTTATTAGTCTGCGGTGCCAAATATTTTTACATTTGATTTTATCCTTCTATGAACGGAACTGACATCATCCGCTTTCGCCTATTCAATCAACAAATAGCAAAACCCGTTTTTACCAAGCCGGCTGAAGTTGTCGCCTGGTTAGTGGCCATGCAGGCACAGGAATATGCAATGGCCAAATGGGCGATTGGTTTACGGTTACCGCAGGCAACCGACAGCTTGATTGAAACGGCCTTTGCCAAAGGCGATATTCTACGAACTCACCTGATGCGGCCTACCTGGCATTTTGTGACACCAAAAGATATTCGCTGGTTGTTGCGGTTAACCGCTCCACGGGTAGAAGCAATCAACGCTTATACTTATCGTGAACAAAACCTGGATAGCAAAATATTTAAACGCAGTAACGATATCATAGCAAAAGCACTGGAAGGTGGCAAGCAGTTGATGCGAACAGAATTACAAGCTATATTAAAACAAAAAAAGATCGATGCAGACGGTATACGTTTATCCTGCCTGATGATGAAAGCAGAACTGGAAGGGATTATCTGCAGTGGGGCAAGAAGAGGCAATCAACATACTTATGCTTTGCTGGATGAAAGAGCTAGACCGGAGAAAGCGATGACAAGGAAAGAGGCGTTGTTTCAATTCACCCAACGCTACTTCACGAGCCGCGGACCGGCAACGGTCAAAGATTTTGCCGGCTGGTCGGGTTTATCCATTACCGAAGCGAAAGAAGGGGCAGCCATGTTGCCTAAAAAGTTTATTCGGGAAAAAATAAATGAACAGGAATATATTTTTCTGCCTTCGGTTATGGCTACCGGTAAAATACAATCCAGTTTCCTGATGCCGGACTACGATGAGTATGGTATGAGTTATAAGGATCGGAGTGCCTTGTTTAACGGAACAGTTGATCTTTCTTTATTTAAAAATGAAAATCCGTTTTTCAACCGCATGATCATTCTCGATGGAAAAATAGAAGGAACCTGGAAGAGAACATTTAAGAATAATAAAGCAGTGGTTGAAACAGTTCCTTTTAAAACACTCAGTAAAACCAGGCAACAGGCAATGGATAAGGCGATAAAGAAATATTGTGCGTTTGTTCGGAAAGGAGATGGATTGAAAGACTAATTTTCAAAGGGTAAAATATCTATAAAAAATGAACAAAGAACAAGAAATCAAACGAGCCTGCCAGATTTTTCACAATAAAAAAGCAAAGCCTGATTTTAAATATTTCGATGATGCCATATACACTGCAGATGAACGGAGCGTATTCTAAGTTAAAAACAAATATTTGAACAGAAAAAAATGTGAAGTAGTATAAAACGAAAAAATGTAGGAATAAAAAAGCCTGAAGACCGCGAAGACCTTCAGGCTCGATGTAGTAAATTATGTATTAGTGATTAAAAGTCCACCGGGTAAAAATGTCGGCCAATTGTCGATGCCGAAAAACGTACTGCCTGAAGAATAATTCCATCTTAAAATTGTCAGCAATACACATTATTTCTGATCCTCTTTTCTTCTAAAGTCCGTGATGGTCTTTCCATCATAACGGTACACTCCGTACAAAGATCCAAACCAAATACTTCCATCATTAGCTTCTAACATCCCACAAAGCATTCCTTTACCTCCTTCATGTTTTGACTTTATTTCGGTTACAGTTGGCTTTTCATTGTACAAGGATTTTTGATCATAACGGCAAAGTACCCAATCATTCCCGATGTTCGGTTTATTGGGTTTTACTTCACCGGTAGTCCAGATATTTCCTTTGTTATCTTCGTAGATATGACCAATAAACTTCCGGGTGATATTGGTAAATGTATTACCGTCATAGCGCCAAAGACCATCACTGCCACCGAACCAAATATTTCCTTTTTTGTCTTCGATTATAGACCGAACGTTGTTAAACGCTTTGCCATCTTTGTTTTTTAAAACGGTAAATGTTTTTCCATCATAAAAACAAGGCTCACTTGCGCCAATCCATAATTTCCCGGTTTTGTCTTCCATGATAGAATTAATACCGTTATTAAGAAGTCCGTCTTTCGTTGTAAAATTTCGAAAAGATTTCCCATCATAACGGCTTACTCCACCTCCGGTGCCGAACCAAATAACGCCGGCTTTACCTTCACAAATAGACGTAACCAAATTATTGGCGAGTCCCTCCCTGGTTGTAAAATGCTTAAAGAATTTCCCGTCGTAATGGTAAACACCTGAGTCAGTAGTAGCGAACCAAAGATTTCCGCGTTGATCTTCCAAAACATCCCAGAATCTGCGCGAACCAATTTTACTTGAGATTTTGGTAAACAGTTTTCCGTCGTATCGAAAAACACCACCCCATGATGCAGCGAACAAAATGTTTCCGTTTCTATCTTGCTTTACATTCCGAACCATTGTGTTAGGCCCGTAAGAAGTGACTGTGTCTTTGGTTTCGGACCTGATAATATCCGGGGGTGGGTATGGTTGGTTTTGTCCCCCACAGGAACTGCAAAAAACAAACATTAAGAACAAAGTATAGATGAGTACGTATTTCATAATTTATTTACTCAGCAACCGCCTTTTCGGGGGACACGTTTAAAAATTACTTTACTATCTCGTTCTACATAGTCGCCCGATACTATTGGATATGAATACTTGGGCGCATGCGATACATTATGGCTTCTTATAATTATTTTGTCGTTAACTTTCAGGCTATGCAATTGCTCAAGTTGAGACTTTTCCGGCTCAAATTTTACAATATAATCGACACCATCAATCCTGACCATCACACCGAAACCTAATCTTGATCCTGGCGGAAGAGAAAGAGAGGTTACAACAGCCTCCATATTGGTAGAATCACTTATATGCCTCCTTATTTTAGCTTCAGCGGCATACACTTTTTTACCTGCGGGAGACGCTTCCCATTCTTTGTACTTTATACCATCAGGGGTAGCCTCCCATCTTTCCCTTTCGGCTTTCATTTCAGCAGCAGAGAGTGGCTTTGGGTTTGATTTTTTAGAAGTTTCATTTTTGATTTCGCGATTAGCAAATACTAGTCCGCTTACCACAACCAGCGGTAAGATCAGCGCATAAATAACTTTTTTCATATTTTTTGTAGGTTTAATTAACATAGATCTATCTCCTGATAAATCAGATCCGTTTAAGGCATTTCTTTTATTTTTCGTATCCTAATAAAGTTTGATACAGCGAAACTACTTTGATCCTTTCAGCTTGAAGGGTCAGGATTGTAAATTAAAATGTAAACTTTGTAAATTATTTCAAATAGTATGTTTAATGTCGAAAAACTGTTGTCTTAGATAAAGTCCACCGAGTAAAAATGTCGGCCACTTTATACGACGTGTATTCACGCCATTGCTGATTTTACCTATATATGACAGGAAAAGAATAAAGGATGGTCTAATACGCTCCCCGGAGCAAACTCTCCCAGTAGCAACGATAGTGCACCATCCTTTATACAGCTAAACTAAAGGTCGCAAGGGACGATGCCATGAAAAACTATCGCTGGTAACAACAACATTAAAGTCATGTGTCAGACGGAGGCCGTCAGACTCACATTCTGGCACATTTTTTACCCCCTTTATAAAAAAGCATGCCATGAGAGCTATCTGGACGGGTTCCATCGGCTTTGGGCTGGTGAATATTCCCATAAAAATGTATAGTGCTGTGGAAGAAAGTACCCTCGACCTCGATATGCTGGACAAAAAAGATCACGCCAATATTAAATTTAAACGGGTGAATGAAAATACCGGTAAGGAAGTAGCCTGGGAGAATATTGTACGGGGCTATCTGGTGAACGAAAAATATGTCGTGCTGGATAAAACTGATTTTGAAAAAGCCGCCCCGGAAAAAACCAAGCACATCGAGATCACCCAGTTTGTCAACGAAAAAGAAATTGACAGCACTTATTTCGAAGTGCCTTATTTCCTGGAACCGGATAAAACGGGCACCCGGGCCTATGCCTTGCTGCGTGATGCACTGCAAAAAAGCGGCAAGGCGGGTGTAGGTATGTTTGTGATGCACAACCGGGAGCATGTGGCCATTATCAAAGCAAAAGAGGATGTAATCATCCTGAACCGCATCCGTTTTGCACAGGAGATACGTTCACCAAAAGATTTGAATTTACCGACAGATAAAAGTAAACCGGCCGAATTAAAAATGGCGGTTGACCTGGTCAATCAGCTGACCAAAAAGTTTGATCCCAAATTGTACAAAGACGATTACACTGATAAATTGTTAAAGATCATCAAGGCCAAATCGAAAGGTAAATCAACTCCATTCAAACCAATGAAAGTGGTACACTCTACTACCAAAGACCTGATGGAACAATTGAAAGCCAGTCTATCTGCCGGAAAACGTAAAGCAGCATCATGAGCCTGGCTACCTACAATAAAAAACGAGATTTTAAACGAACAGCGGAACCAGCTGGCAAAAAAGAAATGGCCAATAAGTTCCGCTTTGTTGTGCAGCGGCACCAGGCATCACGGCTACATTATGATTTCAGGCTTGAGCTCGGCGGGGTGCTGAAAAGCTGGGCCGTGCCCAAGGGACCGTCGTTGAATCCTTCACAAAAAAGATTGGCGGTAATGGTAGAAGATCACCCGGTCAGTTATATTGGATTTAAGGGCACTATTCCAAAAGGCAACTATGGTGCGGGAACCGTGGCCATATGGGACAATGGCTTCTTCCAACCGGTGAATGAAAAGCACGAAGCCATTTCAGAACGACAAGCCCTGCAAGCTATCGGGAAAGGTGAATTAAAATTTTTACTAAAAGGAAAAAAACTGAAAGGAGAGTTTGTATTGGTGCGGTTAAAAAATGATGAAAAAAACTGGCTATTGATCAAACATAAAGATGAATATGCCACAAATACGATCTACGATGCTGAAGAACCTGCCTACCGGACAGGCAGGTAAAACGGGAAAGCAGTACCCGAAAAAACAATTGCCTCCATCCGTCATGGAAAAACTAAGAAGGTTAAAACTTTTATTAAACCCATGCTGGCTTCTATCGCCAAAAATCCATTTGACGACGAAGATTGGCTATTTGAAATAAAATGGGATGGCTACCGGGCTATATCGGAGATAAAAAAAGACGACATCAAATTTTATTCCCGTAACGGTATTGATTTCAGTGACCGGTTCCCGGCTATTTACCAGGCATTAAAGAAAATAAAGCATGAGGTGATATTGGACGGTGAAATTGTTTTATTAAATGAAAAAGACCTGCCGGATTTTCAAAAATTGCAGCACTACGAAAATCATTTGAATTATCCCCTGATCTATTATGTGTTCGATGTATTGGAACTGGAGGGAAAGAACACCGAAAAGCTGCCGTTGACAGATCGTAAAAAATTGGCGAAGCAACTATTGAAGAATAATAAGATCATCCGCTATTGTGATCATATCGATAAAGACGGAATCGCCTTTTTGGAAAAAGCAAAAGAGCAGGGTCTGGAAGGAATCATCGGTAAGAAAAAAGATAGTACTTATGCGGAAGGTGTAAGAACGAAAGAATGGCTGAAGATAAAAAATGTGCAGAGTACAGAAGTGGTGATTGCAGGCTATACTGAACCAAAAGGTGGCCGCAGTCATTTTGGATCGCTGGTGCTCGCCAATAAAAAAGGAAAGACCTGGGAATACCGCGGGCATGTTGGCACAGGTTTCTCCCATGAGCTATTGGCAGAGCTGAAGAAAAAAATGAAGCCGCTTGAAACCAGTGAATCGCCATTCAAAAGCGAAGTGCCGCTGAACGGTAAAGTAACCTGGTTAAATCCAAAACTGGTGGCAGATATTGCTTATACAGAAATGACAAGAGATAAAATATTTCGTCACCCCGTATTTCTCCGTTTGCGGGATGAAAAGAAAACCAAAGATGTAAACGAAGAAGTGGTAGAAGAAATAACGGAAGTGAAAAGAAGTGAAGAAATGAAAGTAGGAAAACATACCGTTGCGATTACCAACCGGCATAAAATATTTTGGCCCGACGAAGGTTATACCAAGGGCGATGTAATCGATTATTACAATAAAATGGCGGATTATATTTTGCCGCACCTGAAAGACAGGCCGCTTTCATTGAAAAGAAATCCAAATGGAATCAGGGATGAAGGATTTTTTCACAAAGACGCCGGGGAAAAAGCGCCGCCTTATGTTGATGTGTTCAAAGTAAAGAGTGACAGCAACAACAAGATCATCGATTATATTGTTTGTAATAACAGGGCTACTTTATTATACCTGGCTAATTTGGGTTGTATTGAAATAAATCCCTGGAACAGTACCACCCAAGCCCCGGACAATCCAGGCTGGATGGTGATCGATATTGACCCTTCTGCCAAAGATAAATTTACGGATGTAGTAGATGTGGCGTTGGCTACCAAACAGGTACTGGATAAAGCCGCCGTAGATTGTTATTGTAAAACCTCCGGTTCATCGGGACTGCATGTGTATGTGCCGATGAAAAATAAATATGATTACAAGACGGTAAAAGATTTCGCCCATATTATTGCCTCGCTGGTGCAGGAGCAATTACCCAAAACAACTTCATTGGAAAGGTCATTAAGCAAACGCGGATCTAAAATATATGTCGATTACCTGCAAAATCGCAGTGGCCAGACATTAGCTTCTGTCTATAGTCTCCGGCCAAAAAAAGGGGCGACAGTTTCAACACCGCTTGATTGGAAAGAAGTGACTCACAAACTACATCCCTCACAGTTCACAATTGAAAATATCCTGGAAAGAGTAGAAAAGAAAGGCGATATTTTTAAACCCGTATTAACTGGTTCAACAAATATTGATAAGGCACTAAAAAATCTGAACCGGGATTTATAGGATTATTGGGATTAAGCAGAGCTGATTTGTCTTTAGTCTTTTTAGATATTACAGGTTTCATTATTTCATAAATTCCGGATGTAGAATGTAATTGAAGTAGAAGGCGATTCGGATTTTAATCAATTAGGCTTTCGGCTATCAATGTAAAATAACTAAGGCCGCCCTGCCTCAATTAGTAGGGGCTATATTAAATCAAATTTCACGCAACGATCGCAACGAGGCAAAGGCGCAGAGTGAAAGTGATCATTCTTTGCGGTCGCTGCTCCTTTGCGCACTTTGCGTGAAACTTTTGTAATTTTCTCGCATGAAAAAAATTCGTTGGGGTATTATCGGTTGTGGCGATGTGACCGAGGTAAAAAGCGGCCCCGCTTTCAATAAGGTAGCCGATTCAGAATTAATAGCCGTCATGCGCAGAAATGCTGCCAAAGCTGAAGATTATGCAAAGCGGCACCATGTTCCTAAATGGTATGATGATGCAAATAAGCTGATCCATGATGCTGATATCAACGCCATTTATGTAGCTACACCGCCATCCACACATGAAGAATATGCGATTGCAGCTTTGCGGGCAGGTAAACCGGTGTACGTGGAAAAACCAATGACGATGAATACTGCATCAGCCGAAAATATGGCCAGGGCTGTAAAAGAAACAAATGGAAAATTAGTCGTTGCACATTATCGAAGGGGACAACCGCTGTTTCAAAAAATAAAACAACTGATCAATGACAAGGCCATCGGTGAGACACGGCTTGTCCGTTTGTCATTGTATAAAAAATCCCTAAGCAGCCAGGATATGGCAGTTGAAAAAACGGCGTGGCGAATTGATCCGGCTTTTGCAGGGGGTGGATTATTTCATGACCTGGCGCCGCACCAGTTGGATCTGCTTTATTGTTTTTTTGGAAACATTAATAAAGCTACTGGCATCGCAAGCAACCAGGCCGGATTGTACGCAGCAGACGATATCGTAACGGGTACCATATTGTTTCAAAATGGCGTGCACTTTAGCGGCACCTGGTGCTTCAATGTTTCGGCTGCCGATGAAAAAGATGAATGTGAAATTGTCGGGGAGAAAGGCACTATTATTTTTAGTTTTTTTGAACAGCATCCCATTACAGTAATGGCCAATGGCTCCATCGAGAAATATTCATTTGACCCGTTGCAGCATGTGCAGCAGCCAATGATCGGAAACGTGGTAGATTATTTTTTGGATAGACGCCCTAATCCCTGTTCTGCGGAAGAAGGAGTGGAGGTGATGAAGCTGATTGATAGTTTTACGGCAAAATAAAAATCTTTCAATCATACTTATAACTTAATCGCAAACGATAAGAAGTAAAGCCTGTCAAATCAATCTGTATTAATAATATTTGACAGGCTTTTTCTCGGTTAAACTGCTGCACGTATTTGGGCAGCAATATGAGATTCAAATTTCTCTTTATTTCTTTCCAGCCAGGTTTTAAATCGCTGCATAGATGGGTTCAACCCATAGCTTTCGATAAGATCAAGCTGGCGTTCCTTTATATAAAGCCGTTGCACTTCAAACATATTTGCCAACTCTTCGGCACCGGGGAAGCCAAGGCCGGCATAAACGTCACGAGGTATATGTTTGTAGTAAACTTTTCGTTGTAAGACTTGTGAGAAAATGGCAGCATATTCATCGCAAGGCAGATCTTCACCTACCACACCAACCACCCGTCCAACATATTCCCGCGGGTGATCGAAAACAGGAGCGACAACGCCACCCATATCTTCAGCACTAACGATAGACAACCTGGTATCTCCCTGTGGAAAGCCGAAGAATAGATCACCGTTCTCATCTTTTTGCAAAGGAGAAAAGTTTAGAAAGTTTTCATAATAGAAGGCAATGCGCATAAAGGTGGCCGGAATTTTCAGGCTGCGGGTATATTCTTCCAGCTCCGCTTTCAGGTCGAAATGTGCCACGAAATATTTTTCACCACTTAACTGGTGATAATTGGCCAATGTGCTAAAAATAAAATGCTTAATACCCGACTGGTGAACAGCAGTCACCAAATTTTTTCCGTGACGAAACTCCTTTTCATAATGTTCCCAAAAGCTGGTGACACCGAAAACGCCGTAGACACCCCCCATAGCTTTTTTCAAGCTTTGCAGGTCATCCATATCGCCTTCGGCTATTTCTGCACCTGCACGTAGCAATGCCTGTGCTTTGGGTGAGTGAGCATTGCGGGTCAGAATACGGACGTTAAATTTTTTTTCATGCAATAATGCTTTCGCAACACTGCCGCCCTGGGCGCCGGTGGCGCCTGTTACGAGGATTGTTTTTTTCTGATTCATCGTTAAGGTTTTTGATTAATGAGAGTTAAAGTGATTATTTGAAATCAGTCAACTTTTTTGGTGCAGGCACCACGTTTCTTACCGGCTTGGTTGATTTCAAAAAAGTATAGATGGCTTTTATATCAGCGAAA
This sequence comes from Terrimonas pollutisoli, assembly GCF_029360765.1. Classification (GTDB taxonomy): domain Bacteria; phylum Bacteroidota; class Bacteroidia; order Chitinophagales; family Chitinophagaceae; genus Terrimonas_B; species Terrimonas_B pollutisoli. The sequence goes on from NZ_JARKNA010000005.1 coordinate 95,886, forward strand.
TTTAAAATACTGAACTGCGGCCATGGCATAGGAGGTAATAAGTCACGACTATTGTCCAAACCTTTGTATTTGCCTTTAGTAATGGCTTTTTTAAATTGCTCTTCTGTCCAATTACCGATACCTGTTTCATCGCTGGTGAGATTGCCGGCAAATGAAACGCCCCATGCACCAGCGATAGAAGTAAAGTCTTCGTTGAACAAGGTCCAGCCTTTTTTTATTTGCGCTATATCCAGCGGGGGAAGTTTACCATCCTGGCGTGCACCCGAAAGCCGGAGTTCAGGAATGATCTCTGGTCCCTTTGGTCCCATTCGTTTCGGCGAATGACAATCATCACAGAGCATGGTGTAAACGAGATAGGAACCCCGTTTGATAAGGCTGTCTTTGCTTATGACAACCGGCTTTTCGATCTTGTTACCGGCAGCACCCGGCTGGCAGGCGATCAGTGTTGCAGTGGTTATGGCAGCCAGCGCAAGCACAATTAAAAATGACTTTTTCATAATGAATAATGTTTAAACTTTGATTTGATTCGCAAGCTAGCCCCGTCAGATGCGGAAAGCAATTGGATGCGTCATGAAATGAATAAAGCGGCAGATGAAGTGTTGAAAAGGCTTTACCAGTTCTGCGGTTGCTGTTTTATATAAACCAGCATGAACAACTTTTTTTCTGACTAGATTTGAAAGAAATTTTTATCGGATGCAACAACAAATTGTGCAACTGGCCCTGGTTGTAAATGATTATGACGAAGCGATTGATTTTTACACTAAGAAGCTGGACTTCATTCTGAAAGAAGATACTGTATTAAGTGAAACAAAAAGATGGGTGGTAGTGAGCCCACCCGGATCGGGCGGATGCAGTTTGTTATTGGCCAAAGCAGCAACAGAAGAACAAAAGACAAGGATCGGCAATCAAACTGGCGGCCGGGTGTTTTTATTTCTCCATACTGATGGCCTGGATAGAGATTACCAACAAATGAAACAACAGGGAATATCATTTGTACGGGAGCCGGTCAAAGAGGAGTGGGGGAAAGTGGCCGTATTCAGCGATCTGTATGGAAATCTCTGGGATTTGATCGAGCCAGTTAAAAAATAAAAAGAGCCCTGCTTATTTTCATTAAGCAGGGCTCTTTTTCAAAATTTCTTATTTCGCATTAAACCTGACGGCAGAAATGCCTGCGCCTGTAACAACTTTTCCAGCCTGTGGTTTATAAACAAAATACAATGCATGGAATTTGCCATCACCGACCGCTTCAATTGGTATGTTGACCAATCCTCCCTTTTTATCTTTTTTTGGTATGGATAATTTTCCTTTGCCGAGCAATTTTCCATCCGGTGCATCAAGATGAAGCTCCAGTTCAAAGTCGGCAGGAGTGATATTTTGCCAACCAACAATGGCTGACAACGACCCAACATCCGTAAGATCGATGCTATCCAACCCAAACCAACCTTCCTGTTGCGGAATGATATAATAAAGGGTGCTATTGAAATGGAAAGACGTAAAACCCTTCATTGGCTGGCGCGGTTTAAAGGCAACGGTATTGGAAGGAAGACTAAAGACAGACGAACCAGTCAAGGCTTTACTATTAATACCTCCTTTATCGGTATAGCTGGCTGAAATCACCATAGTGCTCGCTGGCTTTTTGTCTGCGGCCGCTATAATATTTCCAGCTGGCGGTAATGATTTTTTCACCGATTCTTTTTTTGCCAGTGATAATACATAGCTCACAATTTCTGAAAGATCTGATTTAGACATATTGGGATGCGATGCCATCGCTGTTTCGCCCCACACACCTTTACTTCCGTTTACAATTTTTTGACTCAGGTAATTCGTAGCATCAGGATGCGTTTGATATTTTTCGGATACCTGCATGAAGGAAGGACCTATCGACTTCTCCGCTTCTTTGTGACAACCCTTGCAATCGAGTGACTGAGTCAGGCTTTTGCCGCTTAGCAATGCCTGTCCCTGCTGATGTCCCATCGATGAACCAGCTTTGTCAAAGCCTTCAACATAATCAACCGATACATATAAATTGGTGTTGTCAATTTTGGCCGTGTCATTATCTTTTACGATAACATTATAGCCAACTGGTTTTCCCGGAAGATAAAACGAACGGTTACCGGATGCTTGTTCGATGCTCACCACTGGCATTTCATTACCCGCATAGATGGCGGCCATATTGCTGATGCTGGAATCGCCTTTGCTATCTTTTACCACAACAGAGATTTTATAATCACCGGGTGTGTCAAACGTGTAACTAACCTCGGGTGTTTCAGTCTGTTTTGTTTTACCATCGCCAAAATTCCAGTTATAAGAAAGTTTGTCTTTTTCGGGGTCAACGGCATCTACAGTTGCTTTAACAGTGAAGGGCAGGTTGCCCGATGTTTTATCAACAGCAATAGATTTTATTTTAGGCGCCCTGTTGCCGCTGTTAAAATCGATTCGGAATAAACCGGCATCAGGATTTTGGGAGAACCAACCATTGCCATACTCGAGAAAATACAGTTTACCATCCGGACCAACTTCCATATCGATCAACGCATTTACTTTGATATCGGAAAGAAAGGGTTCCATCTTATCAAAATCGCCATTGGGCAAAAGTGTCACCGCTTTTATCCATCCCCTGATCCAATCGTAGATGATAAGTTTACCATTGTAATAATCGGGAAGTCTTGTTTCTTTCGGATACATGTCGGTATAATATACAGGGCCAGCCATTGCATTGCGGCCACCTGTTCCTACCTGTGGGAAATCTCCAGATGCACCATAGGGGTACCAGATAAATGCCGGTTGTGCAGATGGTAACTCATTAAGGCCGGTATTATTTTTCGAGTCATTAACCGGGTGTTGCGGATCATAAGCAGGACCAGCCTGCCCGGTAGCATAATCATATTGACGATAAGCGTAATTATTCCCAACAAAAAGCGGCCAGCCAAAATAACCGGCTTTGCGGGCCTGGTTCACCTCATCATAACCCTTTGGTCCGCGGGAGTCTGAACTGTCATTAGCAGCATCAGGACCTACTTCACCCCAATAAAGATTCCCGTTCTTTTGATCCACTGAAATACGATAAGGATTGCGGTTGCCCATCACAAATATTTCAGGTCTTGTTTTATCTGTTCCTTTAGGAAACAGGTTTCCATCAGGAATAGAGTATGTAGCATCATCATTTATTTTTATCCGCAATATTTTACCCCGCAGATCATTGGTATTGCTGGAAGATCTGCGTGCATCATATTGTTGGCGGCCTGGCAGATCATTCATGGGGCCAAAACCACTGTTGACATATTTTGCACCGGGCTCATCAAAAGGTGTGGAGTTATCACCGGTTGAAACATAAAGCAATCCACCGGGACCAAATGCAATGGAGCCGCCGGTATGACAACAAATATTCCGTTGTGATTTTACTTCTAAAACCGTTTTCTCAGATGCCATATCAATCGTATCATTTTTCAGTGTAAACCGTGATAAGCGATTGACTGAACTGTCGATCGGGCTGTAAAACATATACACCCAATTGTTTTTTTCAAAATTGGGATCTTTAGCAAGTCCCATCAATCCTTCCTCCGCATTTACATTGGGAACAGTAGCTTTCCAATATACATTGAGTAAGCCTGCCTTTTGAATTTTCTTTGTTTCATTCTTATACAATAAAATTTCTCCGCGGCGCTGAACGATTAATACATCAAGGTTGGGAAGAACAGTAATTTCTGTGGGTTCAAAAAACTCACCCTGCGACAATTGAGTTTTTGTGAAGCGATCATCATCCGGCGGGTATTGTGATTTTGCTTTACTGTAATTCAATTCTTCATTATCACCCATTGCATATTGAATACCGCCCAGCAAATGTTTCAAATAAGTTGGATCAGCATACAATTCTTCCAAATGACCCAGTGCGGTATAAAATGCACGACCGCCATCATAGTCATGATACCAGCTCATCGGGTGATTGGCTCCATTGGCACCTCCTTCATAGCTAGTCTCATCAATAGTGAGAATGACCTTTGTTTCCGGGTTTAGTTTTTTGAAATTGTATAGTTCATCCTTAACCTGCCAAATGGTATCAGTAAAAAAACTGGTGGCAGCAATGCTTTTGTCTTTGATGGTAAACTTAGCTTGTTGCGGTCTTGGATGACTGAGGAAATAACCACCTACTAGTCTGCCATACCAGCCCCAGTCATATTCCGTATCGGTTGCTGCATGTATACCCACATAGCCACCACCTGCCTGGATATATCGTTCAAAAGCGATCTCCTGCCTGTGGTTTAATACGTTGCCGGTAGTGCTTAAGAAAATTACCGCAGCATATTTTTTTAATGAATCTTCATTGAAATACTCGGCGTTTTGGGTAGTATCTACGTCAAACCCGTTTTCAGCACCCAATTTTTGAATGGCGGCAACACCGGTAGGAATGGAACTATGTACAAAGCCGGCTGTTTTTGAAAACACCAGGACCCGGGGTTTACCACTTCTTTTTTTGGAACAGGAAATTGCGAGGCAGGTAAAGGCTGTGAAAGCAATCAGTAAGTAACTTTTCATAATTATGTTGGCTTCTAATGAGATCGGTAAATTTAGATGAAAAATGCAGCCAAAAGTGATGAATATTTAACTGAAGCTTGTTTGATTTTCGGCTCTCTCTCTATTTTTTGTACACATTCTGTGGAAAAGCGTCATACCAGTAGCGGGTTACCTTTGAACTGGCATGGTATTAAGTTGCGATAACATAAGTTTTTTTAATATATCCGCAGGCCGTTAAAACCGCATTCCTGCTAATTTTGCAACAAATAATAAGATTTGAGTTATGGGAAAGAAAGTAACATTTACATTATCCGCCGAAACAGTCGGTGACGCAACAAGTGCATTACTATTAGGCGAATTTAATAATTGGAATTCTGATGACGCCATCATACTGAAAAAACAAAAAGATGGCTCTATGAAAGCCACAACCACACTGGAAGAGGGAAGGACCTACCAGTATCGCTATTTATTGAGTGATGGTCGCTGGGTAAATGATCACCGTGCCGATGATTATGTGCCTGTCAACGGTTACCATGTTGAAAATTGCGTGATCTCTGTTCCTGTGGAAGAAGAAAAAAAAGCTGCCAAAGCTGAAAAGGCTCCGAAGGCAAAAAAAGCTTCTGCGAAAACTGAAAAGATAGTTACCGCTGATGATCTTACTAAAATAGAAGGTATCGGTAAAAAGATCGCTGAACTATTACAGGCTGAAAAAATTCTCACTTTTAAAGATCTTTCGAAAGCTTCTGCCAAAAAATTGAAAGGCATTTTAGAAGCTGCCGGTAATAAGTTTCAAATGCATGATCCTGCCAGTTGGCCCAAACAAGCAAAGTTGGCTGCTGCTGAAAAATGGGAAGAGCTGGAAGCATTACAAAAAGAATTGGCAGCAGGAAAATAAAATTCCCTGAAGCATGAAATAAAAAAGCCCGGACCACTCCGGGCTTCAATGCATGTTATTGCCATTATTAATTTTATAGATTCTTTAAGATTAATTCAATTGCATTTGGTTGAACGGTAAGTAACTCCGCTTATTCGACTCTTAGCTTTATGGGTCTAACCAGGCCAATGCTTTCGATAAACCAGATCATATGCTTATGTATCGCCTCTGCCATCACATTAGCAGCAGGAAATACCAAAAACATTTTGCCAGGTTCTTCCGTAGCAGTAAAACAAAACAGCGTTCATTTTCCTTTTAAAAAAGAGAAAAGCTTAAAAAGTTTTGTTGAACCAATAGTTACAAGCGATACGCCAACAACTATTATTCCCTTTAGTCGTGCGGGCAACCTTATTATCATTAAAGCGAAAGTTGATTCAACAGAAGGCAATTTTATATTAGATACCGGTGCTCCTAAACTGGTACTAAATCTTACTTATTTCCGGGGTTACCCTTCGCATAGAGAAGAGATAGAATCGGGTGGGATTACCGGAACCACCTCGGCCAATCCAACTATGGTCAACAACCTCGTTTTAGGACCGATAAAATATTACAAGGCAGAGGCCGACCGGATAAACCTTGGTCACATCGAGAATAGCAAGGGTATCAAAATTCTTGGGTTGCTGGGATTTCAACTTTTCAAGCGGTTTGAAATGATCATTGATTATGAAAAAAATTTGATCCACCTGCATCTTATTGGTAAGAAAGAAGCATCTACTTATAAAAGTGAAATGCTGAATGATGAATCACTATACAATACTTTTCCGATCATCATTTTTGAAGATAAGTTGCTAACCCATGGTGAAATTGCCGGCAAAAAGCTGACATTTATTATTGATACCGGTGCTGAATCGAACGTGCTGGATAGCCGGCTGCCTGAAAAAATATTTGCTCACGTGAATATCACCCGGCGGGTCATGCTGGCAGGAAGTGGCACGCAAAAAACAGAAGCTTTGTACGGTGATATGAAAAACATTAAACTGGGAAAACTGGAAATAGGAACACTGCCGGTATTGGTTACTAACCTGGAAAAAATGTGCTTTTCCTATAATCAGTGCCTTGATGGAATGCTGGGATTTGATTTTCTCTCACTCCATAAAATTGGATTTAACTTTGTTAAACGCAAAATGTATATATGGAAATAAGTGGTACTGCATACCACATCATAAAGAGAAAGCTTGCCGTATGTTTGGTCATCCTGCTAATGTTGGCGATGAGCGGGGCCACTGCGCAGGAAACTGTGAAGGCCTATACGGTGAAGAATGGAAGAATGTTTATTGCACTCAGTAAAAATTTATCCGAAGCCTCTATTGATAGTTTTATTGCGCAATATGACCTGGGTGATCTTTCCCTGAAACAATTTATAAAAGGAGTTTATATCGACTCGCTGAAAAAATTGGGCTGGAAACTGGACCTGAGCAATTCGGAATTATTTGTCATCAGTAAAAAATTAGGGAGTTATGATGATCTGAGCAATCCCGCCAATAAGATCATGCTGACTGACAAGCATGCTTCTATTGCCCAACGTTTTCCCGCTGTAAGCAACCGTGTCGTGTATGGCTATAATAATTTCAAAAATAAAAAGCCATTTGCGACAAATGATTCCGTGGTTACCTTTTTCCTGCGTAATAATAAGAATGCTGAAAGAGTAATGCTGGCCGGCAGCTTTAATAACTGGGATCCGAAAGCTCTCGCCATGACGAAAACAGATAGCGGCTGGATAGCGTTGGTCAAACTTGGTCCCGGCAAATACTGGTATAAATTTATAGTAGATGGCAACTGGACAATTGATACCGACAACCGCTTAAGCGAAAATGACGGGCTGGGAAATATGAACTCGGTGTTTTATAAAACCAATATTCTTTTTACGCTTCCTGCTTTCACTAATGCAAAAAAAATTTACCTGGCCGGCAGCTTCAACAACTGGGAGCCTCGTGAGTTATTATTGAACGAAACCGTATCAGGATGGCAATTGCCACTATATCTTGCTGATGGCACACATACTTACCGGTATATCGTAGATGGAAAATGGATGAGTGATCCGCAAAACAAGGAAACACTACCCAATGAATTCAATGATGTAAATTCAGTTATCCGGATAGGTAAATCGTATTTGTTTTTCCTGGAAGGCTATACGGATGCAAGACAAGTGGTTTTGTCAGGCTCTTTCAACAAATGGCGGAATGATGAACTCTATATGAAAAAAACGGCCAAAGGTTGGGAATTGCCTTACACATTGGGGCCGGGGAATTATCTCTATCGTTTTATTGTGGACAATAAATGGGTTAGTCAACCGGGACTGGCTGATAAAAACGGGAATTCCTATTTTATTATTGAACCTAATTATACATTCCGGCTAAAAGGATTTCCCCATGCAAAAAATGTTTATCTCGCTGGCGAGTTTAATGATTGGTCGCCCAATACTTTTTTGATGAAGAGGGAAGGGGATGAATGGGTCTTTACCGCTCATCTTTCTACCGGCAAGCATCTTTATAAATTTGTCATCGATGGTAAATGGATATTAGATCCCGCTAACAAGTTGTGGGAACAAAACGAGCATAACACCGGTAATTCAGTAATCTGGTTTGAATCAGACTAAGTTTTTCCTGCAAGGAATGAAGCCGTAGTTTTGCTCTTTAATTTACCTGGCTTGAGTGCAACCGTTTTTTTATTTACACCCCCATTCACCCAATTGAATACGCCGTATCCTGCTACGGCTTATCTCAAAGGATTTTTGAATACCAAAAACATTTCTTCTTTCCAGGCTGACCTCGGCATTGAAGCCACGCTGGCGATATTTTCAAAACAGGGGCTGACCGATTTATTTGCGCATATTGAAAAAGAAGATTCTTCAACTGGTTCCCCGAAACATTTGAAGGAGGTTTCTGCAAACGCCAGGCGCATCATCGCATTAAAAGACGATTATATCCGAAGTATCGATGATGTCATTCTTTTTTTGCAGGGACACAACCCTACATTAGCCCATTTAATATGCAAACGGGATTTTTTACCGGAAGCATCCCGCTTCGCACAGATCGATGATCTGGATTGGGCCTTCGGATCAATGGGCATACAGGATAAAGCAAAACACCTGGCCACCATGTACCTGGAAGATCTTTCTGATCTTATCAAGGAATGCGTGGATGATCATTTTGGATTCAGCCGTTATGCAGAACGATTAGGTCGTTCGGCTAATAGCTTTGATGAATTGTATGAAAGTTTGCAACGACCCTTTACGTATGTTGATGAGATATTGATTGATATTCTGAAAAGACATATCGGGAAAGTACAACCTAAATTGGTTGCTATTTCCGTTCCTTTCCCCGGTAATCTTTATACATCCCTTCGTTGTGGCCAATGGATAAAGCGAAACTATCCCGCTGCAAAAGTGGTGATGGGCGGAGGTTTTGCTAATACTGAATTACGCTCTGTTTCCGATCCCCGGGTGTTTGAATTTTTTGACTTTATTACGCTTGACGATGGAGAAGCACCGATAGAAAAATTGGTTGACCACGTAGAGGGAAAGGCAACAGTCGAAGAACTAAAGCGAACTTTTATATTGATCGACGGACGGGTGTCTTACCTTAACAACAGCCTTTGCAGGGACTACAAACAAGCGGATATAGGAACGCCTGACTATACTGATCTTTTGCTGAACAAATATATTTCAGCCATTGAAGTGGTCAATCCTATGCACCGCCTGTGGAGCGATGGCAGGTGGAATAAGCTTACTATGGCGCATGGATGTTATTGGGGCAAATGTACTTTCTGTGATATTTCATTGGATTATATAAAAGTGTATGAACCCATTGCTGCATCACAGCTTTGTGACCGGATGGAGGAGATAATGGCAACAACCGGGCAAAACGGATTTCATTTCGTAGATGAAGCTGCACCACCCGCTATGATGCGGGCACTGGCATTGGAAATTTTGAAACGAAAATTGACCGTTAGCTGGTGGACAAACGTCCGATTCGAAAAGAGTTTTACCCGCGATCTTTGCCTGCTGCTAAAGGCCTCCGGATGTATTGCTGTTTCCGGCGGCCTGGAAGTTGCTTCTGACAGGTTATTGGCTTTGATACAAAAGGGAATTACGGTGTCACAGGTGGCAAGAGTAAATAAACACTTTACCGATGCCGGCATTATGGTGCATGCATATCTCATGTATGGATTTCCTACTCAAACCGCACAGGAAACCATTGACTCATTGGAGATGGTAAGGCAAATGTTCAAATTGGGAATATTGCAATCAGCCTTCTGGCACCAGTTTACCATGACGGCACATAGTCCCGTGGGAATGGATCCGGCAAAATATAATGTGAGCAAAGTGACAGAAGCCATGGGGAGTTTTGCCAACAATGATATCGAACATATTGACCACACAGGCACCGACCACCCGGCATTCGGATATGGATTAGCTAAATCACTATTAAACTATATGCACGGCACTCATTTGAATGATCCGTTGCAACATTGGTTTGATTTCAAAGTGCCCAAAACAAGCATTGATCCAAACTATATCGCCAATGCGCTGAATGAATATGACGGTAGTTCTTCCAAACCTACCACTAAAGTGCTGTGGCTGGGGAGAGATGCGGGCATGGAATATTTCACCCAATCAAAAAAAGGAAATACGAGGGAAATGGTCAGCCTTTCTTTTATTACAAAAAAAGAAATTCATGAAATAAAGGTCAATAAGCCACAAGGCGAGTGGCTGGCATCCTCATTGCCAAAGCTCTCCATACACAATGCAAAGATGTTTACGGTGCAGGAGTTAAAAGAAAGTTATGAGGCGGCAGGATTAGAAGATTTTGAATTATTTTGGGATAATAAACCGGTGAGTAATTTGTATAAATATGGATTGCTAAGGCTATAGAAAGTTATCGTGTTTGATTGATCCCGTACTTTGGCTTTGACGATTGGCTATTTCAACATAAAAGTATCTGTCTATGTTCACATTGGAAAGCGAATATCTTAAAATAGAGATCAACGCAAAAGGGGCGGAGCTCAACAGCATTTACAATAAGAAAAAAGATATCGAGTACATGTGGAGTGGCGACCCGGCCTTCTGGGGCAAAAAATCTCCGGTATTATTTCCGATAATCGGCTCATTAAAAAATGACACCTATTATTTCGAAAACAAGGCGTACCGGTTGAGCCGTCATGGTTTTGCAAGAGAAATGGATTTTGAAGTGACCAATCAAAATGCGTCCGCTATCACTTTTACGCTAATTCGGAATAATGTTACGTTGGAGAAATATCCTTTCCAGTTTAAGTTTGATATTATTTATTCCGTAAAAGATGGCCGGCTGCAGGTAACCTACCGCGTCGTAAATAAAGGCGACATCAATCAAAAGTTATATTTCTCCGTTGGCGGACATCCTGCGTTCAAGCTGCCGGTGTTCGCCGGTACTGACTATACTGATTATTGGCTGGAGTTTAATAAAAAAGAAAATGCGGGCCGATGGCCAATCTCGGATGAAGGTTTAATAAAAGAGGAGCCAATACCATTGATGACGGATACCAACCGGTTGCCGCTTGCAAAAGAGTTATTTTATACCGATGCGATCGTTTTTAAAAAACTGAAATCAACAAGTGTGAAACTGGTATCAGGTCAATACGGTGAAATTTTTGACTTTGATTTTACAGGATTTCCCTATCTCGGCATATGGGCCGCCAAAGGCGCCGATTTTGTTTGCATAGAACCCTGGTGTGGCATTGCCGACAGTGTCAACAGCAACCAGCAGCTGACTGAAAAAGAAGGAATCAATGTGCTGGACTCAACTGACCAGTTTGAGAGAAGCTGGGCTTTCACCGCTTATTAAATTGTTGGTACCATTACAGCTATACCCATCAATCTTATGAGTTTTTTAAAAAATTTATTTGGCAAACGAAACAACAAGAAACCTGACAAAGGCCCGATGCCAACACGAGGGCTTAATCTCCAGTTCACTCCAACACCTGACAATAGACATAGGTTTGCTCAACAGTTTGTCGATGCGGTAAAAAATAATGATAGAATAGAACTTGACTATTCGGTTGACACATTAGAGTTTGTTGACAAATTTCTTCAACGATTTAGTGATGAAGGGTTGAAAGTGGATGATTTCGCAGAAACAATATTTGTTGCAGGAGCCTACGTTGGGGAAGTCATGATAAAAAATAACGATGGGACTTGGCTAAAACAAGAAGATGCAAATTTGCCAAGCGGAATAACAATGACGCCAATTGTCGTTAAGTTATCTAATGGCAATATTACTGACCCTATTGCGAAGGCATTTAAAAGATTTCATTACGGGGATACTGACAATATCAAATACTTTTATCATGTTTTTACAAACGACAAAACATAACCTTGACCCGAAAACGGCAACTTCAGTTTTCTTGGGCTTTTGTTTCGGCCTGACGAATCACAGACTATCAGCAGAAAGCCCTGTTCATAGGCAGGATCATATTGGGTCAATTCATTCTTAATATCGCCGATGTTTAGGGCTGATGTCAGTTCAAAAAGCATGACGGTACTTTTTCAGTTGCTACAAGTCTGTGTTCAACGCCCTCACGTTAATTGTATTTGCCAATACATGTAGAAAATAATGTACAACTGGTACAGACCATAAAATAATATTGTTGCGACATCATTCTCGATCAAACAAAAAGATTGAAAGTCAACTCCTGCCGAAAGATTGAAAAAATTTTATTCTAAATACGGCCGTGGCTTATTTTTTGCTAAACAAAAGCGGCGTAATTCCAGCAGCAAAAAGAGTAGTTCCCCTCGAATTTAAGGCTTTAGAATGTCGTAACTTGCTCATTCCGACGTGAGACATACCCGTGAATTGAACCTATTGTTTAACCCAATAAACCTTCATTGTATGGAAAACGTAACTGTACTTCTCGCCAAGAAGCAATCTCACTTTAACAAGATCTCTCCCAACTGTACCATTAGTGACGCGTTGTGCAGAATGAGTTGTCAGAACACCGACTACCTGATTGTGATGGATGAAGATGAACGATTTTTAGGCCTGTTGACAGAGCATGACATTGCAACAAAAACTATTTTTAACAACCGGTCTATCACGCTGACCAAGGTAAATCAGCTAATGAACACACGTTGGCCCGTTGCCGATGCCGAGGATACTGTAGAGGATGTAATGATGATGATGAGCCGGTATAATGTACGCTACGTGCCGGTATTTAAAAACCTTAATTTTTTGGGTGTCGTTTCTTGCGAGGATGTTTTGCAGGAAGCTGTGAGTCACCGAAACGCTATTTTTGACAATGGGGATAAAAAAATGTCGCTGAGTTATTCTTACTGAATCACAACTTCTTTTATTACTTTTTGTCCCAGTGCCTCATTTACCCGTAGAATAATTTTTTCTTTCTGGTAAATGAGTTCCTGTTTTAAGGGGGCAACCTGTGTGGTGATGATCAATTTATCGCCAAAAATCTGGAGCTTGTCGGTATAGCGGGCAATTGTTTTTCCCATGATCTTCTCCCATACGTCTTCGATCTGCATGGCCTGGATATCACCTTTTATCCGGCTTTGATTTAAGAATTGCTGAATGGCAGAACCAAGTGAATATTGACCCATGCGGCAAAGTTATTAAAAGAGATTGATTAGGTAAATTACTCCAAGAACAATTAAGGCAATAATAATCACTAAGACAAATACACAGCCCCAACTTCCCGTTGGTTTTTCATTTTCTTCGTTCTTCTTTTTACTTAGGATTTCAATTTGGCTTGATGATACCCCGACAATAGACAAAGGCAGATTGTCGTTAAGAACCCATTTGGCATCTGGGATATCAGCAGTAACCAAGTAGCCTTCTTCGATCTCAATTGATCTTTTTAGCAATTCTGAAGCCAATAGACGTAGGCCTAGAGGGTTACCTGTAATAGTAGAAAAGTCATCTCTGTCTACAATTAAATCAATGTATGCTTGGCTAGGATCACTATTTTTTTCAATAAGGTTGATAATTTCTTCAAGTTCTTCTTTCATAATTCAATAAGCTGATAATTTACGGATAGAGCATTCAGATTATTTCTCAGTCTTTCCTGATTCGTATCAGTAATAAAAACCTGTCCTTCATTTTCGGCGCAAACTCTTTGCAACAGGTTGCCAATGCGGTCCTCGTCAAGCTTTTCAAAAACATCATCCAGCAACAACAGGGGAGGGAACCCTTTTTCCTTTTGCAGTACTTCCATTTCGGCCAGCTTTAGCGCAAACAAAAGACTTTTTCGCTGGCCTTGTGAAGCAATTGTGCGAAATGGTTGGGTTCCCAGGTTTATTTCAATATTATCGCGGTGAATCCCCGTGGTGGTCCGCTGCGCAAAACAGTCCTTTTGCCGGGTGGTCGTTAATAGGTCTTCAAAACCGGCTTCCAGCAATTCGCTTTCGTAAAACAAGCTGATATCTTCCTGCTGGCGGGCTATGTCGAGATACAAATGTTTTACAGCAGGCAAAAAGGATATCAAAAAATCTTTTCGTTTATTAAAAATACGTTCGCCGGGCTTTATCAACTGCTGATCCAGCACATCCAGCAATGCCCAATTCCGGTTGCCCGATTCCGCAAAGGCCTTCAGTAGTGAATTTCTTTGCTGCAATACTTTGGTATAAGTAATAAGATTTTGCAGGTAAGTCTCATCCAGCTGAGAAAGCATGGAGTCAAGAAACTTTCGCCGTTCTTCACTACTACCGGTTATCAGTGTGGCATCATCGGGTGCGATCACCACGCAGGGGTAATGGCCTATATGTTGTGAAAATTTATCATAAGACTGATCATTCACCAGGAACTCCTTTTTGCCTGTTTCCCGTAAAATGCAAACCGCTTTTTCCGGTTTTGCCTGCAATGAAAAATTTCCCTCGATTCTAAAGCCATTCCTGCCTTGTTGAGTGCTGCCGGCGTCAGCCCGGGTGAAGTAGCTTTTGGTAAAACAGAGATAGTGAATAGCGTCCAGCAGGTTGGTTTTACCTACTCCGTTATTGCCGCATATACCGACTATCCGGTGGCTGAAGTCAAATGCCTGGTTCGTGTAGTTTTTGAACTGAAACAACGATATGGAATGAAGCTGAAGCATTAAACTGCAATATAAGTTCTAAGTTTTGAGTTCAGCTAAAGTCTAAAAGGAGTTATTTTCAGGCAGATAGGGGTCAAAAACTTTAAAACACGGAACTTCAAAACTTTGCAACTTTCCCTTATTTTTGCCCCTCAAATTTTTAACCCTTGGCTACCAAATTTTCTAAAGAGACATACCTGTACTGGTACGAGCTGATGCAGTTGATCCGCCAGTTTGAATTAATGGCGGAAGAAAAGTACAAAATGGAAGGTAAGATCCGTGGTTTTTTTCATGCCTATATCGGGCAGGAAGCGATTGCCGCCGGATGTATGACTGCTACAAAACCTGAAGACCTTTTTATTACCGCATATCGTGATCACGGACTTGCTATTGCCAAAGGCATTAGTGTCAATAGCTGTATGGCTGAGTTGTATGGTAAAGCTACCGGATGTGCGAAAGGTAAGGGTGGCAGCATGCACTTTTTTGGAAAAAAAGAAAACTTTTATGGCGGACATGGTATCGTAGGTGCACAAATTGGTACCGGTACCGGCCTCGCTTTTGCGGAAAAATACCGTGATACGGATAATGTGGTGCTTTGCTATTTTGGTGATGGTGCAGCCCGCCAGGGTATCCTGCACGAATCATTTAACCTGGCCATGTTGTGGAAATTGCCAGTGATATTTATTTGCGAGAATAATAACTACGCAATGGGTACATCAGTGGAGCGTACTTCCAATGTAGTCGATATCTATAAATTGGCTGATGGTTATGAAATGCCCGCTGATGTTATCGATGGTATGCAGCCCGAAGCTGTACATGAAGGTGTGGCAAGAGCAGTAAAAAGAGCGAGAGAAAAAGGTGGCCCTACACTGTTGGAAATAAAAACTTATCGCTACAAAGGACATTCTATCAGCGACCCGCAGAAATACCGTACAAAAGAAGAAGTAGACGAGTATAAATTAAAAGACCCTATACAGATAGTCCGCAAAACTATCCTCGACAATAAATTTGCTACTGAAGAGAGCCTGAATGTAATTGATAAAAGAATTGATGAAACAGTAGCAGCTTCTGTAAAATTTGCCGAGGAAAGCCCCTGGCCAGATGATGATGAAGTGCTGAAAGATGTGTACGTGGATCAGAATTATCCATTTATAATTGACTAACACGTAAGCCACGAAAAAGACAGGCGGATCAAATGGGCCAATCATTTATTATTGCCATATTATAAAATACAAATTAAAACAAGCAACATAAAAATGTCAGAACAGAAAAATGTGCAGAGTGTTGAATCTGGAGACGTAGCACTTGCCAAAGCAAAAGATTTTTGGACAAGAAATAGCAAACCTATCCTTATTGTTGGTACCGTACTGCTTTTACTGGTCGGCGGTTTTTGGGGCTATAAGAACCTGGTACAAAAACCTAAAGAAGAAAAAGCTGCTGACGCATTATTTAAAGCGGAAGATTATTACCGCAAAGATTCCGTCAATGCTGCGTTAAATGGTGACGGCCAGTCGATGGGTTTCCTGAAAATCATCAGCAAATATGGCGGTACCGATGCGGCTAACCTGGCTCATTTTTATGCGGGTAGCTGCTATATTAAAATGGATGACAACACCAATGCCATCAAACATTTGAAAGAGTTCAGCAGCGACGCAAAGCAAATACAGCAAAGAGCCTATAAATTATTGGGCGATGCTTCAGCTGATCTTGGTAAAAATGATGATGCACTGGATTACTATAAAAAAGCAGCGCATCATTTTGAAGAAGACCAGGCAAACTCTGCTGAAGCTTTATTCCTGGCAGCCTACCTCGCTGACCGGGTGATGAAAAATCAAAAAGAAGCAATTGCTTTATACAAAGAATTAAAAGAAAAATATCCAAGAACACAGCAAGGTTTTGATGCAGACAATTACCTGGCACAACTAGGTGTTTACAACGTGAATTAATTTTATGGCTGATATAGCAAACAGCAAACTTTTACAGATTGATACAGGCATCCTTGACATTGAGGATGCCTGTGTTGTTTTGGTCAAAACAGAATGGAACGCCGCTATTGCTGATGAACTGGAACGGGGAGCGATAGCTGAGTTAGAAAATCATAAGGTCAAAAAAATAGTTTCGATCACTGTGCCCGGCGCTGTTGAAATTCCTTTTGCCATTAAAAATTATTGGGATAACACGGCGAAGAAAAAATTACCGCATGCTTTCATTGGCCTTGGCTGCGTGGTGCGAGGTGATACGCCGCATTTTGAATATGTATGCCAGGCCGTAACGGATGGGATAACCCAATTAAATCTATGCCTGCCTGTTCCGGTTATATTTGGAGTATTGACTGTAAATAATGATGAGCAGGCCCGGGAAAGAATTGGAGGAAAGCACGGGCACAAAGGAAGTGAAGCGGCTATTACAGCCCTTAAGATGATCTCCTTATCCCGTTCCTTTAAAAAGTAGTTGTTATTTAAGTAACCCAGGCATGAACGTTCAACTTTTTATACCCTGCTTTGTAGACCAGCTTTATCCCGATACCGCATTTAACATGATAAAAGTGTTGGAAAAGGCAGGCTGCACTGTTTCTTATAATACTGATCAAACCTGCTGCGGCCAACCGGCTTTTAATGCTGGCTTTTGGGATGAATCAAAATCAGTATGTACAAAATTCCTGAAAGACTTTGAGGGCAGCGATTATATCGTGGCGCCCAGTGCAAGTTGTGTGGGCTTTGTCCGTAATTACTATGGAAAACTTTTTGACAATTCGTCGCAGCATAACGAGGTGAAAAATATCGGCAACCGTATTTATGAATTTTCAGAATTTATGATCAACGTGCTGCAGGTTGAAAACGTAGGCGCTGAATTGAATGGTAAGGCCACCTATCACGACAGCTGTGCGGGATTGAGAGAGTGTAAAATCAAGACAGAGCCACGTAAGCTTTTATCCAATGTAAAAGGTCTTGAGATAACAGAAATGAATGACGTGGAAACCTGTTGTGGCTTCGGCGGAACCTTTGCTGTAAAGTTTGAAGCCATATCAATCGGTATGGGGGAGCAGAAAGTAGAAAATGCGTTGGCTACCGGCGCACAATATCTTATTTCGACTGATCACTCCTGCCTGATGCACCTGAGTGGTTATATAAAACACAAAGGCTACAATCTAAAAACACTTCACCTGGCTGATGTGCTGGCCAATGGCTGGTAAAGAACCACGATTGATCGAATTTAAAAAGGATTATAAGGAAGAAGGAGCAGGTATCGCTGCTTCTTCTTTATGTTTTTAGGTGACATCAACCACTCTTTCCCATTAATCCATTCAAATCTAATAAAGCGTGGTTCCGAATTTTTCCTACGGCATCAACACATGGTCAACAACATGGATCACGCCGTTGCTCTGATAAACGTTGGAAATAGTGATAGTAGCTATTCCGCCTTTTTCATCTTTCACCCACCATTTGCCATCTTTTTTCATCACCCATAATTTGCCACCGGCAACAGTTGTCAGCTCTGCAGTGCCATTTCCTTTTTTCATCCATTTCTCTAATTCTTTGGAATCCAATTTTCCGGTAACAACGTGGTAAGTAAGTATACTGGCAAGTTTCTCTTTATTCTCAGGTTTCACCAGTGATTCCACCGTGCCTGCAGGCAGCATATCAAATGCTGCATTGGTAGGAGCAAAGACGGTGAAAGGTCCGACACCCTGCAGGGTTTCAACCAGCCCGGCGGCTTTTACAGCAGCTACCAGTGTAGTGTGATCTTTGGAATTCATTGCATTCTCGACAATGTTTTTGGCAGGATACATTGCTGCTCCACCAACTTCTACTGTTTTTTCTTTTTGTGCATACGATACATTCATCAGCGTTGTTGCCACAAGAGCAAGACCGATTGCTTTAATTGATTTCATAAAATTGTTGCTTTTAGGTTTTGATTAATCAGGCTGTGCAGCAGCCCATCGCATACAAATACGTTAAACGGTAAAAGATCGGTTTTAAAAATTCCATTCTTTATTTATTCACTTCGGTTTATTTTTGAAATCTAAACACAACAATTAAACGTATGGCATACTGGCTCGCAAAATCTGAACCTTCTACTTATAGTTGGGATCAACTTCAGAAAGACAAACAAACTGTTTGGGATGGCGTTCGTAATTATGCTGCAAGACTTCACCTGAGAGCTATGAAGAAAGGCGATGAGGTTTTGTTTTACCACAGCAATGAAGGAACCGAGATTGTTGGGATTGCCAAAGTGGCGAAAGAGGCATACCAGGATCCCACAACAAAGGACGATTGGTCAGCCGTGGATCTGAAGCCATATAAAAAATTGAAAAAGCCAGTCACGCTGACACAGGTAAAAGCCGACAAACGATTAGCGAATATGGCTTTGGTAAGACTGGGGCGGCTATCCGTTCAGCCGGTTACTGAAGAAGAATGGAAAATAGTGATGGAAATGGCCGGAGAAAAATGAGTTGTTGACTTATAAATAAAATGGGCTTGGAAAAAGGTTTGTTCGAACAGGACAAACCTTTTTTAATAATAAAAAGTTAAGTGCTATCACCAGTCAAATATTTTTTTACAAACAAGGGTTACTTTTTTCCTGGTTGTGGAATCAATGGTTGAAGTCTCACCTCAATACCATATGAACTAAGCCATAAAAATTATTGCAGACCTCTTAAAGGTTCGATGTTCAAGACAGGCCGTTGAACACCGGCAATAGTTTTTATTGTCTCTTCTTCAACAACCCTTAAAAATAATAAAATGAAAAAAGCATTCATCGGGCTGCTGATAGTAGCAGCCGGAGCAGCAACCTATTACCTGTTGCAAAAGGAAAACAATCCTGCTACCAGCAATACTATTCAACAGGAAAAAATCATTGGCAAATGGAAACTGGATTCGTTATATACCTTGAAGGATTCTGCAAATAATTCCATGTTAGGCATTATCGGGATTATTGAGCCGGATCTAAAGAAGTATAAGTATGAATTTAAAAAAGACGGCGCCATTACACTTTCAGTTGGAGATTCGTTAACAGCAGATAGTTCCCGCTACGAATGGAATAAAAACGATCAATTTACCTGGATGGAGCATCCTGCTGATACAAGCGGCGAGCTGTTTACTATATCTCTTCTGAACAACAATAACCTCAGGTTGCTTTCTGCTGACAGCGTTGTTTTGCAATTCACGAAAGTGAAATAAAGGTTTACTCTTTTATGCAAAAACAAAGACAAAGCATCTCTTAATTACAACACAACACTTTTTGCCATGAAAATATTACTTACTGTATTGGCAGCATTGCTGCTACTGATCTTTATTGCCTGTAATGAACGGGCAAATACAAATTCTTCAAAAGAAAAAGCAGACCACGTAGAGAAGGTGACAATAAAGAGTGTGACAATAGACCATCTCCAAAAACCTCCAACAGACGGTAAACCATTTCCAAAAAATGAGGACGCAAAACTTGCACCTCCAATGATTGTAGAAGACAGGGAAATATCTGAGGTCAGGCAGGATGGTTTAGCTGACGAAGGAGTCGCTTTTATGAAAATTGAAGAAGAGAAAGAACATTTTAATACCGAAGAATATGACAATATCGTTGAAAATAAATTTTTTGCCGCTACACAAAATCCGCTTTCTACTTTCTCCATTGATGTGGATGAAGCAGCTTACAGCAACGTACGCCGATATTTACAAAATGGCTCCATTCCCCCTGCAGGTGCAGTAAGGATAGAGGAAATGATTAATTATTTTGAGTACACCTATCCCAAGCCGATGAGCGATGAACCATTCACTGTAAATACGGAAATGTCAGATTGCCCGTGGAATCAAAAGCACCGTTTGATACATATCGGCTTACAGGGAAAAGAAATTCCTGTTGAGAATCTACCGCCTGCCAACATCGTGTTTTTAATTGATGTATCCGGATCAATGGATGAACCCAATAAGCTGCCACTAGTACAGGCGTCCATGAACATGCTAACCGACCAGCTTCGTGAAAAAGATAAGGTGGCAATTGTAGTATATGCCGGCAGTGCAGGGTTAGTGTTGCCGTCTACCAGCGGCACTAATAAGGTGAAAATAAAAGAA
This sequence comes from Terrimonas pollutisoli, assembly GCF_029360765.1. Lineage (GTDB taxonomy): Bacteria > Bacteroidota > Bacteroidia > Chitinophagales > Chitinophagaceae > Terrimonas_B > Terrimonas_B pollutisoli. The sequence continues at coordinate 116,451 of NZ_JARKNA010000005.1, forward strand.
GCCATTAATAACCTGGAAGCCGGTGGATCAACTGCCGGTGGTGAAGGGATAAAGCTGGCCTATAAAGTAGCCCGTGAAAACTTTTTGAAAGAAGGTAACAACCGCGTCATACTTGCAACAGATGGTGACTTCAATGTAGGGGTAAGCAGCGATGATGAAATGGTTAGATTAATAGAAACTGAAAGAAAATCCGGAGTCTTTCTTTCTGTATTGGGTTATGGAATGGGAAACTACAAAGACAGCAAAATGCAGCAATTGGCGGATAAAGGGAATGGCAATCACTCTTATATCGATAATATAAATGAAGCAAGAAAGGTGCTGGTAAACGAATTCGGAAGCACATTATTCACCATCGCAAAAGATGTGAAGATCCAAATCGAGTTCAACCCCATTAATGTACAGGCTTACCGGCTGATAGGCTATGAAAACAGGATATTAGCTGATGAAGACTTTAATGACGACACAAAAGACGCCGGTGAATTAGGCTCGGGACATACTGTTACCGCTCTCTATGAAGTGATACCTATGGGGATAAAAGATGATTTTACAAAATCGATTGATTCGCTAAAATATCAAAGCAATGAAAAAAGAATAACTGGCAATAGCAATGAGGTCATGACCATAAAACTTCGTTATAAACAACCAAATGGAGATATAAGTAAGTTAATTTCAAGTACAGTAAGAGACAACCATATTAACTTGAACAATACTTCCGACAATTTTAGATTTGCTGCCGCGGTTGCTGAATTCGGGTTGCTGCTGAGAAATTCAGCTTTCAAGCAACAATCAAACTACCAGCAGGTAATTGCTTTAGCTAAAAGTGCAAAAGGAAATGACATAAATGGTTATCGTTCAGAGTTTGTACAATTGGTGCAGTCGGCAGTTTCTCTAGCCAAAAATTGATCGTTTTGATTTTTTAAATTGGAGACATGTGTCAACTCATGTCTCCAATTTTTGTCACTAAATTTGATTCATGACAAAAAAGAAATTAGTTGTTCTTACCGGTGCCGGCATCAGTGCTGAAAGTGGTTTAAAAACATTTCGTGACAGCGACGGGCTTTGGGAAGGCTATGATGTCACAGAAGTGGCTACTCCAAGAGCATGGAGAAAAAATCCGCAGTTAGTCCTTGATTTTTATAATATGCGCCGCAGGGATGTGGCAGCAGCAAAGCCTAATGCGGCGCATATTGGTCTCGCCGCATTGGAAAAAGATTTTGACGTAACGATCATCACGCAAAATATTGATGACTTGCACGAGAGAGGAGGTTCTACTAAGGTGATGCACTTGCATGGTGAAATATTTAAAATGAGAAGCGAACGGGACCACGGTCTCATCTATGATATCCGCACCGATATGAAATTAGGGGATAAGGCTGAAGACGGCGCCCAACTTCGACCTAATATTGTTTGGTTCGAAGAACCTGTCCCCATGATAGAAGAAGCAATACCAGTGGCAAACAGTGCCGACATCTTTGTGGTGGCAGGTACTTCATTGGTTGTTTACCCGGCAGCAGGCCTGGTTAACTATGTACCTGCTTTTACTCCAAAATTTATTATTGACAAACGTGTACCTGACACCAATCACGTCAGGAACCTAACCGTTATCGAAAAACCGGCAACGGAAGGTATAAAGGAGTTACAGTTATTACTAAACCAATTGATCTAAGAATACTGCTCGTCAAATTTTATATCTGCCAGCTCCAATTCTTTCAACACGGGTTCGTAAATTTCTTTTATTGTTGGAATGTGCAGGCCCGGCGTTTTTATAGTTCCATTCAATATCAGTTTAGCTGCAATTCCCAATGGTAACCCCACTGTTTTGGCCATGGCTGTACGCAAACTGTTTTCTCCTTTCACTACCAGTGAGCTTTTTATTGCCGATTGAACGCCATTTATTTCATAAACAAATTCATGAAGCATTACGATCATATCGCTGTCATGAGGTTGCAGGGCGAGATTGTTTTCTAACGCATATTGCATTATATCCGCAGCGCTGAAAAGATTGGAAGGAACTCTGTCATTACTCAGCAATCCAATAAATGCAAACATTTTTTTGATCAATGCTTCCTCTTCCGCCGGTGCATATCGTTTTAAAAAATCATCAAAGCTCGTTGCATCAGTATGCAGTGCAATGGTTTTGTCGAGCCAATTTTTAAAACTACAATTCTTTTCATTAGCTAATACGGCTGATTTCTCTTCATCTGTTAATGCCGCCTTCACTACGTAATTCCATGCCTTGCAAAAATCAGGATGTCGCAATGTTGTCCGCATAAAAGTGGCTGTTTCTTCTAAACCGTAAACCGGTATATAAGAGAGTGAATCCCTGTTGGGGTAAAAAGCAAAATCACCCAAACCTGGAACCGTTACCATTTCATCATTGTCAAAAAGTTTCTCATAAGGCACTTTACACACTTCATTATCCTGTTTGTAAACCGCACCGGCTTTTCCTGCCATTACGATATTGCGGGGATTCCAGCTTATTTTATAATGCCAGGGGTTGTCATCACTCTCAGGCGCTACCAATCCGCCGCAATGTGATTTGAATGAAATGATTTTTCCACCCTTTGCATGAATTTCATCAATAATTTTCATGGCACTCATATGATCGATGCCGGGATCCAACCCCATTTCGCACAAAAAAATCAATTGCTTGCCTGCTATTGCAGTTTTCAGTCTTTGAATATGTTCATCAACATAGGATGCAGTAAGCAGGTGCTTGGAAAAATGAACACAGTCATGCGCAACTTCGCTATGCAATACGGGTGGTAGCATAGAAATGACAATATCAGCAGCAGCGATCTTTTTTCGACGCTGCTCCCCATCCATTATATCAAACGAAACAGGCGTGCCAAAAGGAGAGTCGTTAATTTTGTCGATAGCCAGTTGCAGGTTGGCATCGGCTACGGTTACATGCCATTTTTCTTTTTTTGCATTGGCCAATAAATAATCGATTAGCACTGTTGCAGATTTTCCTGCTCCAAACAACATGATTTGCTTCATGCGACAAATATCAGGATAAATCCGTTGGCACTTTATTTGGGAGTTTATAACAGGTACTATTATTAAAAAGAATTAATGATTAAATGACCCTTTTATGAAAAAAACAATTTTGTTCTTATTCCTTTTGGCTGGTTCTGCTACATATGCGCAAAGTGTGACGGCGGGTATTAAAGCAGGAGCTAATATTTCCAACTTCAGCGGCGGAGATTTTGATGCAGTAAAGAAAAAAGCAATCGTTGGTTTTCACGGTGGTGGCTTTTTAAACTTTTCGTTTGGGGCATTATCTCTACAACCGGAGGCATTGATCTCAACGCAGGGTGCCCGAATTGATAGCGCAAACAGAAGCTATGATTGGAAGCTGACTTATCTCACCGTACCCGTTATGTTGAAACTGAGATCGCCGGCTGGCTTTTATGCGGAAGCCGGACCACAGGTTGGTTTTAAATTAAGTGAAAATGTAAGCGATGAAACCATTGGTGATTTCGCCAAAAACCTTGACCTGTCTGCCGCCGCGGGATTAGGTTTTCAAACAAAAGGTGGTCTTGGTATCGGGGCCCGTTACCTGGTAGGGCTGTCCAAGGTAGGTGACTTTGAACCTTCATCCGGTATTGATCCTGATTTTAAAAACAGTGTGATACAGGTGGGTCTTTCCATCGGGCTGGGAAAATAGATTAAGTAATTTCCTTTTTTTAATCCATGAGTCAACGGTACAATGAATATCCGTTGGCTCTTTTTTTAAGCAATTAGCAGCTTTGACCAGAACAAATAAATTTTACATAGACAAACCGAAGGGAAGAGATAACAAAGCGATGTGTTTAACAACATCACTTTTTCATCGTTTAATTTTTATCAGTAACGGCCGGCAACATCACCGGCACTTTGCTTACTGTCAATGTTGATGATTTTGTAAGAAACTTTTATACCCCGGTTGGTATCTGGTATCCGGATAGTAGCGGAAGAATTCGCGGCGATGGATTTGAAGTTGATATTTTCTGTGCGTAAAGGTTCTTCACTTGGTTTCAGGTATTGCAATTCTACAATCACATGATCCAATTCGTATTTCGAATTGTTGGTGACCGTCAGGTAGAGGTTCCGGATGCCGCCAAAGGCTACTATTTTATAATCATTACTGGATACTGAAACCTGGTCACGCAAACTAGTCTTGTTTGTTTTTACCTGTGCTGATTTTTCTTCGGTTACAGCGGCGATGTTTTCATCGGCAATTCTCAGTTTCCTGCTTCTCTCGCCGGTGATTTCATCAACCCCGGATGATGGCGGAGTTTGCCGGTTATCAAAAACGGGTTTTTGTTTGGGAACAATCAGCATCGTTTCCTTCCTGATCCTTAACGTAGTTTTTTCTTCACCCGTATTGCCGGGCTGATTATAATTCGCTACACCCTCCTCATTTTTTTTGATAACGGTAGCAGGAGACAATTCGTTCGCCGGTTCATTTTGTGTTCCCGGTTGCTCTTCAGCCGGCTGGCTAAGCGCAGTATGGGTGACAGCTGTATTTGTCTTCACCATTTCATTGGTAACCTTATCTTCTTTCCCGTTATTGGAACGGATGGCGAGGCCCGCCAGGACGCCCACGACTATAAGCCCAACAACAACACCCGCTTTTTTTGCCCAACCTAACCAGATGGTTTTTTTGGCCATCCTGCTTCTACGATCCTGCAGCGTTTTTACATACATTTCTTTGATCTCATCAAGAGGTTGTGAGTATTTTATTTCTGCAACAGGGGCTGTTTCCGTAATGGAAATAACAGGCGGGGGAGTCATCTCTTTTTGAGGCTCTTTTTTCGCTGGTCTTTCAGCTACTACCGGCCTTTCGGTTACAACTTGCTTTTGATTGGGAAGTGTTACAAACACGGAACGTTTAGGTGAGAATGCCGGCTCTTCTTTTTTTTCTATCGGGGCATATTTTAAATACTCTTCTTTGACGGGTGGTTCTTCTTTAATTTCAGCCTTTGGTTCACTTTCCGGTTCATTTCTTTTAAAAAAACGATCGAAGGGTTGTTCTTCAACCACGGGGGCAAAAGGTTTCAGCTCCTCGATTTCACAGGGATAACGCCAGGCAGCACTTCTGCCTTCCACCCAGATAAGATCATAGGGTTTTAATCCGGCTTTTCTTAGGTCTTCCACCGAGAATGGACCAGATTCCTTATTATCACGAAGCAATAAATAGCTTGCCATTTATGGGTTCTCTTTGGTAGTGCTAAGTAAACGAAAATTTATGCCGCCAAGTGCCAAAGGCTTGTTATAAATCAAGAGTTCTAACAGTTCAACAATAATCCACAAGGGTGGAAAAATAGGGTAAAAAACAGTTTCTTTTATCAGGTTTTGAGCTTCAAAAAAGGTAGATTTGCCAGCCTTTGAAAACCCTTTATTCATAAGGACTTATTACAAAAAAACAATCGTTTAAACAGTCACGAAAAAGAGCACATGGAAGATAATTTTGAACCCCAGGAAACCAGCGACATTAACAGGATCATCCCCGTTAATATAGAAGAGCAAATGAAGACGGCCTATATCGACTATTCGATGTCGGTAATTGTGGGCCGTGCATTGCCTGATATCAGAGATGGCTTAAAGCCTGTTCATCGCCGGATTCTTTTTGCGATGAATGAATTGGGATTGCGATCCAACCGCCCGTTTAAAAAATCAGCCCGTGTCGTAGGAGAGGTGTTGGGTAAATATCACCCGCATGGCGATATGTCTGTTTATCACGCTATGGCACGTATGGCCCAGCAATGGAACATGCGGTACATGATGGTAGACGGCCAAGGTAACTTTGGTAATGAAGATGGTGATGGCCCGGCGGCTATGCGTTATACAGAGGTAAGACTACAGAAGATTGCCGAGTATATGTTGGAAGATCTTGACAAAGACACTGTCGACTTCCAACTCAACTTTGATGATTCAGAGAAAGAACCCACGATTTTACCAACACGTATTCCTTACCTGATTATAAACGGTTCCAGTGGAATCGCAGTCGGTATGGCTACGAATATTATGCCGCACAACCTGTCTGAAGTAATAGATGGCTGCGTTGCATTTATTGATAACCGGCAGATAACGGTAGAAGAGTTAATGCAGCATGTAAAGGCTCCTGATTTTCCAACAGGTGGCATCATCTATGGAATGGAAGGTGTTAAAGCGGCGATGCAAACCGGTCGTGGCCGTGTGGTATTGCGTGGCAAGTTGCATGTAGATGCAAAACCAAGTGGCCGTGAGCAAATCATTATCACCCAGGTGCCATACCAGGTAAACAGGGATGAACTCACTAACCGCATTGGTGTGTTGGTAAATGAAAAAGTCATTGAAGGCGTTGCTCATGTCAACAATGAATCAAACAATAAAGAAGGAACCCGCATTGTAATCGATTTGAAAAGAGATGGCGTTCCTAATTTGATCATCAACCAGCTGTATAAGCATACCGATCTTCAAACTTCCTATGGCATCAACAATGTAGCGATCGTAAAAGGACGTCCGCGGACACTGAACATAAAAGAAATGATCAGTGAGTTCGTGGAGTTTCGTCATGAAGTGGTCGTTCGCCGTACACAATATGAATTAAGAGAAGCAGAGAAAAGAGCCCATATCTTAAAGGGTTACTTGATAGCCCTGGATCACCTCGATGAAGTGATAGCCCTGATCCGTGCTTCGGCTACACCTGACGTAGCTAAAGATAATTTAATCAACGCTGGTTGGGGACTGGATGAGATACAAGCCAAAGCCATCCTGGAGTTGCGCCTGCAACGGTTGACAGGAATGGAAAGAGAAAAGATAAAAGAAGAGCATGATGAACTGATGAAACTCATTGCACATTTAAAAGAAATTTTGGCCAACGAGGTAATGCGTTTTGATATCATCAAGACCGAATTGTTGGAAGTGAAGGATAAATTTGGTGACGAAAGAAGAACAGAAATCACTTATCTCGATGATGAGATGAGTCTCAAAGACCTGATCAAAGAAGAGGATGTGGTGATCACCATTTCGCATTTGGGTTATATCAAACGTACACCGGCTGAAGATTACAGGGCGCAAAAACGTGGTGGCCGCGGAGCTATGGGTGGAAGAACAAGAGATGAGGATTATATTGAACACCTTTTTGTAGCGTCTACGCATCACACCCTTTTATTTTTTACCGAGAAAGGAAGATGTTACTGGTTGAATGTATACCAGGTACCGGAAGGAGAGAAGGCTGGTAAAGGCAGAGCCATACAAAACCTGATTCAAATTCCATCCGACGACAAAGTAAGAGCCATCATTGATGTACAGGATCTGAAAGATGAAGAATTCGTCAACTCGCATAATATCGTACTTTGTACCAAGAAAGGTATTATCAAAAAAACAGAGCTGCAGGATTTCAGCCGTCCCCGTTTAACCGGAGTAAATGCTATCAATATCATAGAAGGCGATGAGTTGCTCGAAGCAAGAATGACTGATGGCAAATGCGAGATCATGATGGGAGTGAAGAGTGGCAGAGCCATCCGTTTTTCCGAAGAAAAAGTAAGAGCGACAGGCCGTGGAGCTATTGGCGTTGCCGGTATTGAAGTAGAGGACGTTACAGATGAAGTAGTTGGTATGATTTGTGTAAATCCAGAAACGGATGCATCAAAAACGGTGTTGGTGGTCAGTGAAAAAGGTTATGGAAAAAGAACGAAAGTGGATGAATACCGTTACACCAACCGCGGCGGAAAAGGAGTCAAAACTATCAGTGTAACAGAAAAGACAGGTAAGCTGGTAGGCTTGCTTGCCGTGGACGAATCCCAGGATATGATGATTACCTGTAAAAGCGGCGTTACCATCCGGATGAAGGTGGCTGATATCAGTGAACAGGGAAGGGCCACACAGGGTGTGAAGCTGATCCGTCTCGATAATGGAGATGAAATTGCCGCCATTACCCAGCTGGATGACCAGGATCAACCCGAAAATGAAACGGCGAACGGCGAAGGAAATGGGCTGCCTGACGCAACGAATGGAAATGAAAATTCATCTTTGGATGATACAACGGAACAGTAAAAGAAATTTTATCAATTTAAATTTGAAAAAATGAGCCGGCTGTGGAATTGCCCAATGGCTCAAAAACAATAACAAAAAACATATGAAATGAGTCCCGACGTTTATAGTCGGACGAATTCCATCCCGAAACAAGTTCGGGACAAGTTTTGGCTAAAAACAATAAAAAATAACAAATGAAAAAAGTCACATTCGCCTTACTGATGCTCATGGCTGCTTTTATGGTAAAAGCACAGAGTTACGATGAGATCAAACAATTTGTAATGCTTAACCAATATAAAAAAGCAAAAGAGGATGTAGATAAAAGAATGACCAATGCAAAATTTGCCAGCAAGCCTGAGGCTTTTATTTTAAAGTCTACTATCTATGCCGGTCTTGCAGCAGACAGTGCAACTGTGCATACTCCTGAAGGTGCTGCACTTAGAGCAGAAGCCGAAGCCGCCTTTAAAAAATACCAGGAAATGGAACCAGGCCTTGCCTTGTTAAAAGATCCGGTATATAAAAATTCGCTGGTCAATATTTATTCCGGCTATTTCAATGTTGGTTATAAAGAGTACGAGGCTAAAAAATTTGCTGAGGCTTATGAATCATTCAAGAAGGTAAATGATTATTCATCCCTGTTGAGCAGCCAGCAATTGCTGACCAGCCCGCTGGATACCAATGCCGTTATTCTTGCCGCCATCACCGCTGAAAACAGCAATCAAAAAGATGAAGCAGCTAAATACTATGCAAAGCTGGCCGATGCAAAAATAACCGGTGCTAACTATGAAAGCATTTACCGCTTCCTGGTCACACATTATTTCACTAAAAAGGATATGGCCAATTTTGAAAAATATAAAGCGTTGGGTAAAGAGCTTTATCCCGGCAGCGAATTTTTCACGTATGATAAAACTGATTTCGCTGTAGGCCTGGAGTCAAGCTTTGAATCAAAGGTAAAATCACTGGAAGAAGTGCTGGCCAAAGATCCTACCAACTACAAAGCCAATTTATCACTCGGCCAGGTATTGTATGATACATTGAATTCAAAAGTAGAAGGAGCAGTGCCTCCGGCTAATGCAGAAGAAATTGAGAAAAAAATGGTGGCTGCTTTCACTGCTGCTGCCGAAGCGAAAGCCGATGAGCAACTTCCTTACCTGGTGATCGGCGACTACTTCGTAATGGTAAAAGCTGAAAAAGTAAAAAAATCAGACAAGAAGTATGGCGAATACCTGGAAGCAGGTAGAGAGCCTTATGAAAAGGCGGCTGCCATATTCGCAAAAAAAGGGCTTGCCAATCTTAATGGCAGCGATAAACAACAATACAAAAAAGCTGCTGGCTTCCTGGAAGATATTTACAACTATAAAAAGGAACAGGCTAAAGGCAAACCTGCTGAGATTGCAAAATATACGGCAGAGGCTAAGAAATGGGGTGACCTTTACCTGAGCATTAAATAAGCTGAACGATATATTTATGAAAGAGCCGCTTTACGAAGCGGCTTTTTTTATAGCCAGGGTTTGCCGAAAGTATTTTCTCGCAAAGACGGCTAAGAAAAGCAAACCTGCCTGACGATAGCTTATCCTTGCCCAAATTTTTATCCGTGCTTATTACATTATAGTTTAAACATGTACCTGTTTCCCGATTATTTCTTTCGGATAAGCAGACTCTGTTTACTTTCTTTTTCTTAAAAAAAAAGAAAGTAACAAAGAAAATTCAAGGCCAATTCTATGCAGTACATTTTCTTATGTGAAAATTTCCACTGCAGAATTGGCCGATGAGAACAACATGAAATTTTAAAAACTTACAGGCACAAGACTCCGCTGCGTGTCATGAGTAGCCTCTGGATGCGCTGTGTTTTTCGCTTGCAGTCTCTTGAAATTAGGTGGCCGATAAATCGGCGAAAAACAAGGCGCTGGAATATTCCCGATTAGCTGACAATAGGCCGGGATCGCAGTGATTTGAAAACTACTCATTCTTCTTTGCGTTCGCTGCGTAAATTATTACCGGTGGGTTATTTCTTTTTTTTGAAAAATAACTCATCATAGCCGGTGCTGATGAAATAAGCGATCAGCCAGAAAACAACAGCCCCGAGTAAGGGCCAGATGAAATACACAAATACCGGCCGCAGATACCATTTGATTGCTGGAGTTTCGCTAACCGGCTCCCTTATAATTTCCGGTTGCTTAATTTGAACAACCGGGGCCGGAGATTCCTTGGGTTGATGGTTTATTTTGATGACAGGTGGCAGCGGCTTTTCAGCCACGGTGAATACAATAGGTTTGCCGGAAACCATTCCCAACGCTTCGGTGAAACTGCCGGCCTTTGCCACTTCAGGGTTTAACAGGGTGACCAGTTTTTTGCCGGGATGCTGGTAGTAGATGATATTCTTTTCGATCAGTACTTCCTTTGCCAGGTCGAGCATACCGGTAGATATACGGCCATGAAATACATCCTTGTTCCATGAAAAAGGATGGCTTTTATGTTCCTGGAAAATTGCTTCGCAGGCGGCTTGTAATTCCGGTGTCATGGGCAGCTTTTGCTTTCTCTACAAATTGGGATGGGTGGTTGATAATAGAAATGGATCTGTGCTGGTGAAGCGAACTGCAATTTAATGCAAGTCTGTGTTATGACAAGATGTTGGCAAAAGAGTCTTTGTCGACTGATATTATTTTGAGTGGAACTGTGGTATTCGATTTTTATTATTTCATTCTATTACCAGTTATCAGAAGGATATATTAAAATCACCTGCTTTCCCGAAGTAATTAAAGGTCTTGTCGATAAGAAATTTATTTCCCACGATGAAATCGGCAGGAAAACTATGGGATAGAAGAGTTGCAATTTCGATGTTTCCAAAATCAAGCTTTTGAATTACAAGTTTGCCTAAATACAGATTTCCTTCAGATTCTCCGTCAATAGGGTTGTGCTGTGCGATTGTTCCAATTACCGGCAGCTTTAATAAATCAATTAAATATTGTTTTAAATAAAATCCGTGTGCTCCCGTGTCTACAATGGCACTACATTCTATTAACTCATTATTGAAGTTAAATATGGATACATCGTTTAAAATAGGGTATCCATATTCATTCAACTTCCCGGAAATTGTATCCATAGGACTTATCTTTCGTTTTTTGAAACCAAATCAACGATTCTCTGTTTCAAAGAAGGCTTAGAGGCTATCTGAGTAAATTTTTCCTTCAACGCATAAATATACACTTCATTAATAGGGTAGTTCCCGTTGCCATCAATTCTTTTGTACGACCCTTTTACCCAAAAATAAATTTTGGCAATCCTTATTTTTGTTATCAGCGTCTTATTTGTGCTAATAACGGCGTCCTTACTCATTCTGAGATTAAATGGAATTAAGCTAGAATTATATTTTTCCACTTGATAAATACTTCCTGCCGTATCTTCTATCACAGTGCTTATATTTAATTTAAAATAAGAAGATCCAGCATCTTCGCTTTGAAAAGATATTCGAAACTTATACGAGCCATTTGAAGTGTCGACAAGTTCAACCCCTTTACAAGGTTGATTACAAATTCCGAAAACGGGAGGCTCTGTTTCTATTACTCTTGTTTTAGCCGAATCCCGAATGTTAATCAAAACCTCATTTAGAGAGTCAACTTTGTATCCGTATTTTCCTAATGTTTCAGTAATAAGTTTAGCGGATGAACTGTTGCTTCTGTCAAATTCTTTTTTCATTGACAATATTGAATTATCGTATTTCAGCTTTAGGTTTTCATCCCGCTTATCTTGATCGATTTTTTGTTGCTCTTCAGACAAATAATTTTGAAATGCCGGCAGTACAACAAGTATTGCTGCACAGAAAATGAACCAAACGCCTGGTTTTGTTATTCTTTTTAACCCGGTTTTTGAGCGATCATATATTTCGTGGGTTGCTGATATAAAAGCTCCAATAGCCGTAAAAATTCCAAACATAATAATAATGGCTGTAATCATCAGTAGTTTCGGTTTATCCTCCGAATATACCGATTTAAGGTACGCAGAACCAATCAGTAGGAGTTGTCTTAGTTCTCACGAAAGCAGCGTGGCTTTTTCTTTCAAACCAGTCCCCGTGCGCCATTTAACATAATATAAATTATAGGAAAAATGTTTTAATTTTGTAGCGGATTAAGATTGCTGGCCGGTCGGCATTATTGGTGCTTTCACTAATAGCTTTACCGGCCAGTTTTTATACTCAGCGTCCAGTCCGGCCCTGAACTCACTTTATACTTTTGCGCAAAATTTCCCCTATTAATTGCCACAGAAAAATTCATAAGGCTGTTGATATACGTTAAAGGTTTCCCTTCAGGCACGTCACCAAACGTGTTAGCGAATGGAACTTTACCGGTAAATACTGTTGAGTCTTTAAAAGCAATCCGGACTTCCAGCGAATCCCCGGATTTTATGCCGGCTGATTTGATCATATCATCGGGAATGTTAGTCCACACATTCCCATATTGCGGATCCAGCACCTGGATATTTCCTTTTAAAAAAGCACTGTCTTTTTGTGCCCGCTGGTAAGAAATCATTTGCAGGGAATCTTTCAGCAATGGCCCAACCTGTTCAAAATCGATGATACCTGCCGCCAATTTAGCGGCTGTGTACATATAGACATCGCGGCCATGAAATGTATAAGAACTGTCTGAACCCTGCCGCCGGTTTAAGTTTTCGTCTATCTGTCGTACTACATCAATTCCTTCCGATTCGGCTACTAGTGTAATGGTGCCGTTGTCAGGCGTAACAATATAATGTCCCCGTTTTGTCTTTACGACTACTGATTTTCTTGCTGTGCCGACTCCCGGATCCACTACAGAAACAAACACCGTATTGGCGGGCCAAAATGGCATCACCTGGTTTAAACGATACGCCGCCTCCCAGATATTATAGGCCGGTATTTCATGCGTGAGATCATAGACATTAATATCATCTGATACGCCATAAGCAACGCCTTTCATAGCCGCCACGGCCCCGTCTTTCACGCCAAAATCAGTTTGTATAACTACAGCAGCTTTTGAATGATCCTTTTGCTGACAGGCGGTAGCGAATAATAGTAACAGTATTGTAATATAGCGGCTCATATCTTATTTTATTTCGCTTAAAGTTATTTATTTGTCAGTATGAAACTTCGTGAACGGCTATTAAAAGAACATTCAAAAACCAACTGTACTGCCATCGTTAATTGGATTGGCGATTCTCAACAGCGGTTCGATGAGTTGTTTGATCTTTTCCTCAATGATGAATATCGTGTCGTGCAAAGAGCTGCGTGGCCATTAAGCTATGCCGTGATTGCTCATCCTAAATTAATAGTCAAACATTTTTCAAAGCTGTTCAAAAATCTTCAAAAGCCAGGCATTCATGATGCGGTAAAACGCAATACCATCCGGCTGCTACAGGATATCTCTATCCCCAAAAAATTTCATGGACAGGTGATGAATATCTGTTTCAATTACATTAACTCCCCGGCAGAAAATGCTGCCGTTAAAGCTTTCGCTTTGACTGTTTTAGATAATTTATCTAAACAATACCCTGAAATAAAACCAGAGTTAAAAACCATTATTGAAGATCGCTGGGATTATGAAACCGCAGCGTTTCATTCACGAGCCAGGAAAATTCTCAAAAAGCTTTGAGGACCTTCTTGATCAGTTTACGCCATTCTGCAGTCAGAAATTTTGTTTGCTTTATCATTTTCCAGGGTGCCGGTTAAATTCCTTAAATATTAAACGCAGGTTTTGATCATACGTAATATAATTATAGAGCCAGTTGCAAAAGACAAAGAACCTGTTTTTGACCCCTAGAATCAACATGAGGTGCAATCCCATCCAGATCATCCAGGCCAATAAACCACCAAAATGTAATTTGGGTTTTGGAACGTCTACGACGGCGAGGTTGCGGCCAACAGTGGCCATAGTGCCCTTGTCTTTATATTCAAATGCTGAAAACCTTGTATCGTTTTTCTGCTCCTTGATCAAATTGGAAGCAAGCATCCTGGCCTGTTGCATGGCTACGGGTGCTACCTGTGGATGACCAGTTGGATAAAGCGGCGTTTCCATATAAGCCAGGTCACCGATCGCATAAATATTTTTAAATCCCTGCACCCGGCAGCGCCTGTCTGTCTTAACCCGGTTTCCTCGGGCAATTAAATTTTTGTCGATGCCCTCCGGCACGTTGCCTTTGATCCCCGCTGCCCATATCACCGTGCGGGTTGCAATTTTGCCAGCATCATGCAACAACACTTCTTCACCATCATAATCTTTGACCAGGGTATTGGTCAATACTTTTACACCCAGCCTTTCCAGGTACTGTTGTGATTGAGCGGCTGATTTTTCACTCATCGCAACTAATGTTTTACCGGTGCCTTCCAGCAGGTAAATGTTCATTTTACTGAAATCAAGCTCCGGGTATTCTTTGGGCAAAATGTATTTCTTCATTTCGGCCAATGCTCCTGCTACTTCCACGCCGGTTGGTCCGCCACCCACTACTACAATATTCATTAGTTTTTGCAGCTCTGCGGTATCGTTAATGATTAAAGCGTTCTCCAGGTTCTGGAGCAGCCTGTACCGAAGTTGCAAGGCTTCCACCGTTGACTTCATCGGAAAGGCTTTTGCTTCCAGCTGCGCATTATTAAAGAAATTGGTATCGGCGCCGGTAGCCAATACCAGCACATCATAACTGATCGCTTCCGCATCAGTGAGGATCTTGTTTTCAGCAGGCACAACCTGTTTTAATTCAGCTAAACGGATGCGGACATTTTTACTGTTTTGAAAAACCTTTCGCAGCGGAAAAGAAATATTACTCGCATCCAGCCCGGCCGTAGCTACCTGGTAAAATAAGGGCTGAAACTGGTGATAATTGAATTTATCAATAAGCAGCACTTCAAAGCCGGGCTTATTATTGAGCTTGCGGGCCAGCTTCAGCCCGCCGAAACCTGCGCCTATAATTACAACTTTCATATTTCATCTATTAACGACACAAACTTACTAAATTTTCAATATTTTTTGAAATATTTATAAAACAATTAATCTCCCTATTTTTCTTTCTGTGTTATCTTGGACATTGAAATATGAATCTTCCAAATTATTATGCCACAGTTAAACATCAACTCCCCTATGAAAAATATCATCTCTTACCTAGTAGTGATTTGTCTTTTTGCCTGCCAATCCGAAAAACCCAGATCGGCAGACCCCTTCACAACGAATATATTGCAACTGCAAACGTTTAATATCGATGCAAGTAGAGACACTTCTATTGAGACATTGCATGGTTCCATCATAAAAATTTTGAAAGGCACATTTAATATAACAGGAGAAGTAAAAATTGAAATCAAAGAAGCCCTCACTCCTGCCGAAATATTTGCTGCAGGACTTTCAACGGAATCCAATGGACGATTATTGAAGAGTGGCGGTATGATTTATTTGAATGGAACTATAAATGGAGAGCAAGTAAAAATTACAAAGCCCATTAAAATTTCAGTGCCCAATCAATACTTTGACAATTCTATGCAACTGTTTAAGGGAGAGGAAAGCGATAGTGGTGTTATAAACTGGAAGGACCCGCAACCATTAGACACCACCGATCAAGCCTTACAGTGGATAGCTGGGAAAACATTTTTCAAAGCAAAATGCAGTAGTTGTCATAACATTTTTACAGACGGTACAGGGCCGGCAATGAA
Source organism: Terrimonas pollutisoli (assembly GCF_029360765.1). Lineage (GTDB taxonomy): Bacteria > Bacteroidota > Bacteroidia > Chitinophagales > Chitinophagaceae > Terrimonas_B > Terrimonas_B pollutisoli. Next base: position 132,121 of record NZ_JARKNA010000005.1, read on the forward strand.
AGACTTAGAATTTAGAGGACCCTGGACGAATAGAAAAAACATCTACTCTTTTGTAGCAAACCCTGGCAGCTTCATGTCACGAAACTGGTATACTCAAGAATTAAAAAGAAAGTTTGGCTCAATGATGACTGGTTTTCCAGATTTGTCAGAAAATGACATGGACGCTATACTGGCTTATATCAAAAATGAATCGAAACGACCCGGGGCAATGGAAGAAGAAAAAAAATATTGGGATAGCCTTGTACAAAACACCCGCCTCCGCCTTGACAGTATTAACGGACAAGACATAAATGCAGGAGATTTTATTGCATCTGAAAGGCCATGTGGAGAAGATACTATATATCTCCCTCGTCAAAAAGCAGAGCAATCCTTTTTTACTGAGGATAATTCTTCGGTTACCTCACCTGATAGCTTACCGCGAAAAGCAGATGAACTGGAAGGTCTGCGCAATGGTTTCAATGATCCAAATCCGACATCGGGCATGTACGATTTTGAAGTCAGAACTTTTGGTTGGTATAATATAGATGCATACGTCGAAGGATACGCAGGAAGCACTAATGTTAAGCTATGGGTGCAACTACAAGTTCAATTTGATATCGACATGCATGTATATCTATTTTGTCCACGCAACAAAATGCTGTCCGTCATGAATGACAAGAGGAACGGGAAATTCTTTTTTAATAAAATCAATGACGGGATTCCCCTGTTTTTAAACGATAGAGCCATCCTGTTTGCCTTTGGCAGTAAAGGGGAAAAAATGTATTATGCCGTTAAAGAGTTTCGGATTCGGGGGGAACAGACAATTGAATTAAAAGTAAAAGAAACAACAGAGGGTGATATAAAAGAAGTACTTTTTTCTAAACAAATCGAAGGAATAGATCTCGGTGTCAAAAAAAAAGAGATGCAAATAATACAACTTCCTTGTCAAGATTCTCTTAGCAGTGTTTCGAACAAAATTGAATCAAAATAGTCTCAACTAATGGCCAGAAATTGCCGGATAGCTTCAATGATGGTGGCAGGTGAAATTCCCACCCAAAACAATAGTAAGGTCAACACAATCAAGCTGGCATACATAGCAGTATAAAAAAGGGGATGAAGTGTTTTTTCTTCCGCCACCGTTACATGCGATGCGGCAAACAGTGTGCTGATAATCCGCAGGTAATAATACAGCCCGATCACACTGGTGATCACCAGCATGATTACCGGGAACCATAAATTTTGTTCTACACCCGACATCAACACATAGAATTTACCAATAAAACCAGCGGTTAATGGAATACCGGCCAATGATAATAATGCAATCGTTAATACAAGAGCCATTACGGGATTCTTCCAGAAAAGCCCACGATAGGTTTCCAGGTCCTCTGCATCTTTTTGGCGGGTGGATAATACAGTGATAACACCAAACGCTGACAGCAGGGTAATAGAATAAGCGAATAAATAAAATACAGATGCCTCCACTCCTGCCTTGTTGCCGGGTAAGAACGCAACAAGCAAATAGCCAAAATGTGCAATAGAGGAATATGCCAGGATGCGCTTGATGTTTTGCTGCTGAAGAGCCAGCAAGTTTCCAAACAACATGGAGATAACAGCCAACACCGAAAAGATGGTAATGGCAACGGGGTATTGTTGCAAATTGATGGCTTGGGCAAATCGTAACAATACTGCAAACACACCTATTTTAGAAACCGTAGCAATAAAGGTGGTGACAGGTGCAGGCGCCCCCTGGTATACATCCGCCGCCCAAAGATGAAAAGGTACAAGAGCCAACTTGAAGCCAATAGCTACTATCATGATGCCTGCCCCGGTAATAAACAGTGCAGATGAAATATTTATTTTTTGCGCAATGGCCGCAAATTCCATGCTGCCCGTATCCATATAGATCAGTGCCATACCAAATAATAAAAAAGCCGATGTCAGCGCCGCCAGCACCAGGTATTTCATTCCGGCTTCCACGGCGTTATTGCGGTTGCGCAGGTAGGCGATTAACGCATACAAACTGACACTCAATAATTCCAATCCCAGAAAGAAAGAAATAAAATGCCGGCTGACGGTAAGCAACGCTGAACCCAGTGTTCCGAGGAATAAGAGGATATAATATTCCTTTGGATTTTCTTCTTTTTCTTCAAAATAAATAAAGGAAAACAAGCCGATTGTCAATACTGAAAAAATAATCAAGCCCGTGAATAAAGCGCCAAATCCGTCCACTATAAACAAAGGCATTATTGATTCCGGCAAAACATCCCTTACATACCACATGGCAAATATCACCATACACATCATCAGGAACCCTGTCACCTGTATTACCGTATGACTTAAGCGAAAAGCAGTCAGCAGTATCACAACTATCGAAGCTGTCGCCAGTACAATAAAAGGAAGAAACGCAAGAAGTTGATCGTGGGTCATGTGGTGAATAGTGTCTTAATGTCGTTTACATAAGCTTTTTTTATTGAACATTGAAAATTGAGCGTTAAGTAATGAACATTTATCGCTACTGAAGAAAATGTTCAATTTCCAATTTTCAATGCTCAATGTTCAACTCAGGTTTTCTATTATTTATTACTTCATCACTAACTGTTGAATAAATCCTTTTACCGTCTCCATCACCGGTTGCGGATACAACCCCAACACTACAATGCTGATACTTAGCGCCGCCATCACAATCAATTCTCTTGCACTAAAATCTTTCAGGTGCCCGGTAGCAGCAGGTGGTCCAAGAAAAACTTTCTGCATCATACGCAGTGAATACAAGGCTGAGAATACCAATCCCAGGCTGGCAATAACAGTAAGTGTACTATTTACTGAGAACGTACTCATCAAAATCAAAAACTCAGCAACGAAATTGCCCAGCACTGGTAGTCCCAGTGAAGCCATCGTAAATAAAATCGCCACGCCACCCATGGCGGGTATGGATGTCCATAATCCACCCATTTGATTGATATCTCTTGTATGCAATCTTTCTTTCAGCATTCCGGCTAAAACGAACAAGGCTCCTGTACTGATACCGTGAGTAAGCATTTGCATCACCACGCCCTGCATGGCCATTTCACGGAAAGCAAAAATGCCGAGCAGCACAAACCCCATATGGCTTACTGAAGTATAAGCGATCAGCCGCTTGAGGTCGGTTTGTGCAAAAGCAAGCATGGCGCCATACACAATCCCTATTACACCAAACAACATGGCCCACCAGGCAATCTCTACAGCTGCCTGCGGAAATAATGTTAGCACAAAACGGATGATACCATAAGCCCCGGTCTTCAACAATAAACCCGCTAATATCAGGCTGCCGGCTGTAGGCGCTTCACTATGTGCATCGGGCAACCAATTATGCAGCGGCACTACCGGCAACTTCACTGCAAACGCAATTAAAAATCCCATCATGATCCATTTGGCGGTAGAAGGCTCCAACGTTGTATTAAGCAAACTAAAATAATCATATGTATACGTTCCGCTTTGCTGGCCGTGGATGATATACAGAGCAAGAATGGCCAGTAACATCAGCAGACCTCCCGCCTGCGTAAAAATGAAAAATTTATACGAGGCATAACGACGGTTGCTATCGCCCCAGAGAGCAATCAAAAAATACATGGGCACCAACATCACTTCCCAGAAAAAATAAAACAGGAAAAGGTCCATCGCCACAAATACACCAGCAATACCGGCCAGCGTCCATAGCAGGTTGAAAAAATAAAAACCAATTCTTTCTTTGATCTCATTCCATGAACAAAGCACCGATAATATACCGAGGAAAAAAGTCAGCAACAGCAATACAGTGCTTAATCCATCCATTGCCAAATGAAAACTGATACCGAAAGAAGGGATCCAGCTCACCTGGTAATTGATGAACCAGCTTTCAGCACCGGTTACTGATGCCTGCTGTTGTATCCATAAATTGCAGATAATAATAAAGTCAATGATTACGGCAATCAAAGCAATCCATTTTGCCAGTTGGTTGTTCCAGCGTGATATCAGCCAGCACAGCAGCCCGCCAATTAACAATATGCATATCATCCATGCGAGTATCATAAAATAGAATCAATTGTTTTTATGTTCCCAACTTTTGTATCCTTGGTCATCGTCTGTTGCAGTTTACCCTGAGCTTGTCGAAGGGCACACTTCATCGTTCTGATCGCGGCCTCATCCCTCTTCCCCTTCTCCCAAGGAGAAGGGACGGCGCTGCATTGCAAATCCAAACTTCATAACTACCACATCAGCTTTAGCTCATTGTTCATCACTTTTGAAGTCCCCGAAAACTGTAGAGACTTCGAAAAGCAAGGGCTGTGTGTTGTTCCTCTCCTTTGGAGAGGTTAGGTGAGGTCTTATGACAACAATTGCAAAGTCAAAATAAACAAGATCCCGATCAACACCCCTGCAATATACCAGCGCAAAGAACCGTTTTGCGACACCGATAATAAACGATTCAATGTTTGATTTGCTTTTGCGATACCATTATATAATTTATCAAATACATCAGCCTTATTAATGCCTGTTATAAATACAAATGGTTTTACAAACAGGGTCTCATATAGTTGATCAAATCCCCAACCTTTAAAGAAAAAGTTCCGCATGCCCATCATGCCAGGTAATTCCTTCCATTTTTCCATCAATGTTCTGTTGCGGTAATACAACACATACCCGGTATACACCGCCAGGAGTGTAAGAACAGCAGCAATCAATTGAAAAATGATCTCAGGGGGAACACCGTCTTTTAGAACAGTTGCAGGTAAAACCTTTTGAGCAAAATCTGAAAATAGCGTCAGGTGGATAAGGTTATGAGGCCATTCAATAAATCCTGCCACAATGGATAAGATCGCAAGAATGATCAATGGAACAGTCATTAACCTCCCGGGATATGCACTGACCGGGGTTTTCAATTCACCCCAAAAAACAACCAGCATTAACCGGGTGGTATAAAGAGCAGTGATGAACGCACCCATCAAAGCAATTATCCAAAGCATAGCATTTCCATTACCCGCACTCCAGGCATACCACAAAATTTGATCTTTACTAAAAAAGCCTGCACTGATCAGTGGCAATGCAGCCAATGCGGCTGCACCCGCAAGGAAGCAACGAAACACAACGGGCATTCTGTTTTTAAGTCCTCCCATTTTGAAAATATCATGTTCGTGATGCAGGGACTCTATAATTGCTCCTGCGGCAAGAAATAATAACGCTTTGAAAAAAGCATGGGTGAAAAAATGAAAGATGCCTGCACTCCAGGCGCCTATTCCTAATGCCAGGAACATATACCCGATCTGGCTGATTGTAGAATAAGCCAATATTCGTTTGATATCTGTTTGCACCATCGCACTGCAGCCGGCAATGAGTAAAGTCAATGCGCCAACAATAGCTGTGACATCCATTGCCATTGGCGAAAGTTGAAATACTGTATGCATCCGTGCAATAAGATAAACACCGGCTGTCACCATGGTAGCTGCATGTATCAATGCACTCACCGGTGAAGGGCCTGCCATTGCATCCGGTAGCCAGGTTTGCAATGGTAGTTGCGCTGATTTACCCATGCCGCCTGCAAGCAGTAATAATGCGATAAGCGTAATGTTTGAAGAACTGTTTGCAAAATGCTGTGGAGATTGTTGAAGAATACCAGGAATATCCAGGGTTCCTAATTCTTTAAATAAAAGGAACAGTCCGATAGCCATAGCTGTATCACCTATACGTGTAATGTAGAAAGCTTTATTGGCAGCCCGGCAATTAGCAGGTGTTTCATACCAGAAACCGATGAGTAAATAACTGCAGAGCCCCACCCCTTCCCATCCCAGGTACATCAGCACCAGGTTATCAGCCAATACGAGTAACAGCATCGCAAATACAAACAGATTCATGCAGGCAAAAAAGCGGGAATAGTCCCGGTCGCTGCGCATAAAAGCGGTAGAATAAATATGAATTAGAGCTCCAACAAATGTGATAATGAATACAAACACCAGCGACAATGCATCTAACCGCAAGCTGATAGCGATAGATAAATTTTCAGTGCTCATCCATTGCCAGAGAGTCTGTGTGTATGCACCACCGTCAGGGGGAGTTTGTAAGAACTCAACACCCGCAATCATTGCGATAATTGCCGCAATGCTAACACTACCTGCACCAATCCATGCAATCGCATTTTTGTGCAAAGCTCTTCCTGCCAGCGCCAGCACCAGGAAGCCGGCCAGGGGCAATGCGGGGATTAATGCAAGCAAGTTATTCATGAGTGAATTGTTAGACTCAGGTTTTAAAAAAACAATATTTCCGACCTGCCGTCAAGCCGAAATTTTCAATGCCAGGATTTTAAATACCGGAACACCTGTATTTAAAATTTAATACACCCCATTAGGGGATGGGGGCATCTTTCAATTCCTTTAGTTGTTCTACATCCAGCGTCTTGTGCTGGTGATAAGCCTGCAGCACCAGCGCCAATCCTATAGAAACTTCCGCCGCTGCCATCGCTAATATGAACAGGAACATCACCTGTCCATCGGGTTGTTGCCATTTTGATCCGGCCGCTACAAATGCCAGGCCTGCTGCATTTAACATCACCTCTATTGAAATCAGAATAAAAATGATATTCTTTCGTGTCAGCACCCCGATAAGCCCCAATACAAAAAGAATGGCGGCAACAATCAATACAGTATCTGCGCTAAAAGAGTTCATGCCCCCATCTCCGCCGCAGGCGGAGTGTTTTTAAATTAAGAATTTCACAGTTTCTCATTTTTTATTCTGCATTTTTATCTCACTAAAATCTAATACCTGTTATTTTTCATTTTCACATTTGCACATTTTCCTTTTTCTCTACTCCCAGCTCCTGACTAATGACTCCTGACTCTTCATCCTCTTCCAAAAACCTATGCAATGTTCTTTTCTTATGCTGTCCGATATGTGCAGCTCCTACTATCCCTGCCATCAGGAGGAAACCGGCTAATTCCAGTGCAATAATGTATTCACGATAAAGTGAAAGCGCCACCTTTTTTGGATTCACCACTGAACCAGCAAAAGAAGAATCATTTCCTTTTGCCAGTAATAGGATCATCTCTGCTAACAATATCATTACAAGGATTGATGGACCTATCCACACTTTTGGCTGCAGCCATTGTTTTTCCTGCAGGGCAGTATCCCTGCCCAGGTTTAGCATCATTACGACAAAAATGAACAATACGATAATGGCGCCGGCATAAACGATCACCTCCAGTACCGAGACAAATGGTGCGCCCAATGACAAAAAGATCATGGCGACTGCCAAAAACGAAACAACCAGGTACAGCAAAGCATGAATAGGTGTGTAACGGGTTATCACCATGATAGTGGCGACGATCGCAACGAGGGATGATATGTAGAAAAGGATTGACAAGAAAAAAGTTAAATGTTCAAGCTGTGAGCTATGAGCTACGAGCCGTGAGCAAAGCCCCTCTCATTTTAATTATTGTACCCGTTTTCAAATTTTCAAATTCGCACATTTGCATAATTGGCACATTGGATTCTTATGGCAACAAACTCTTTATATCAACAGGCTTTTCCTCATTGTCCCCAGTGCCCGGTTCTTTCACGCCAGCATCCATTCCTGCCACTTTATAAAAATTATATCCCGGATATTTACCCTGGCTGTCAATCAACAAATCTTCTTTTTCAAACACGAGGTTTTGGCGGTTGTATTCAGCCATTTCAAAATCAGGAATCAACTGGATTGCATAAGTAGGGCATGCTTCTTCACAATAGCCGCAAAAAATGCATCGGGAAAAATTGATGCGGAAAAATTCAGGGTACCGCCGACCGTTCTCATCCTCGGTGGCCTGCAATGCAATGCAATCAACGGGACAGGCTGCCGCACACAAATAACAACCTACACAACGTTCACCTCCGTCGGGATCTTTTGTCAATACAATACGCCCCTTATAACGGGGATGCAGCTTCACTTTTTCTTCGGGATACTCAATGGTAGCTTTTTTACGAAACAGGTGTAAAAAAACCAACCACATTGTTCTGATATGACTTATCATAATTAATGCCCCCATCCCCTAAAGAGGAGTTTTAATTCACATCTTTAGGCGGTTTTTTTAATGAATAAATTTGTTTTCCTAACTACTTATTTATTTCGATTTTCTTATTCGAAATACATCTATCGTAAATCATTTATTAATTTCCTTATCAAAAAATAGAGACCTGGCCTTATATCTTTTTCAACGACTATAATCAAGCCTATCATACCTAAAAATTCGGAACGGTCATTTGAGGTTTCATTTCACTCTTCAACTTTGAAGCTTGATTTTATTTATAAGAACTTTTCACCCTAAGTTCTCCACCGCGGCGGAGACATGGGTTTTATTTCATCCACAATGCCACTGCACCCGTTACCAATAAATTCAATAGAACTAACGGCAATAACCATTTCCAGCCATACTCCATCAGTTGATCATAACGTGGCCGGGGAAGCGATGCCCGCAGCAATATGAACAATGCAATGAACCCAAATGTCTTCAGGAAGAACCATGCCCACGGCGGTAAAAATGAAGGGCCCAACCATCCGCCAAAAAACATGGTAACCGTCATTGCCGAGATCAATGTAATCCCCAGGTACTCACCAATAAAAAACATCCCGAATTTCATTCCGGAATATTCTGCATGATAACCGGCAATCAATTCACTTTCCGCTTCAGGAATATCAAAGGGCAAACGGTGGGTTTCCGCTATACCGGCTATGAAAAAAATGATAAAGCCCAATGGTTGTGTGACGATGAACCACATGTTTTTTTGAGCTAATACAATTTCACTCAAATTAAACGAACCGGTAAGCATCACCACCCCCATCAGCGACAATCCCATGAATACTTCATAAGCGATCATTTGCGAGGCACCACGCAATGCTCCCAGCAGTGAATATTTATTGTTCGATGCCCACCCGCCCAGCACAATACTATAAACGCCTAATGATGACATGGCCAGGAAAAATAACAAGCCAATATTCAAGTCAGCTACTACAATATTGGGAGCAAAGGGAATAATAACAAAACTCATCAGCACACTGGCAACTACTATGGCCGGCGCCGTGATGAATACCCATTTGTCTGCAAATGGTGGTATCCAGTCTTCTTTAAAAAATAGTTTCAACGTATCAGCTAATACAATAAAAATCCCTAATGGTCCCGCACGGTTAGGTCCCAACCTGTCCTGCCATAAGGCCAACAATCTTCGTTCAACCCAGATAAGTCCTGCCGCTATATTTAACAGCACGAACAATACGCCGAGAACAATCCATATGTGTTGCATGACCGTCATAGTCGTGAGTTGTCAATGTGAATAGCTTCGAGCCATGAACCTTTCACTCAATTGATCATTGGTTATTATAATTCGCATGTCATGTTATTTGCACATTTACTCATTTTCATATTTGCACATTTCATCTCTGCACATTAATTCTCACCCAGCTTCCCCAATTCATTGCTTCTGCTCCTCTTAGTCCGGCGGATACAAGAGCAATTCCATTACACAATTCTTTTTTCATTTTTACCGGCAATGAATATTTTCTTTCTTCAGCTACTATCTCAACAGCAGAACCTTCTGCTACTCCCAGTTGATCCATATCCGCTTTTGACAACGCGATATAGGGCTCCGGTGAAAGTTCTTCGATAGCCCTGGTATATACACTCAATTCGTCGGAACCAAAAACATGATACTGTGGCAGCAACAGCCATTTTTGAACTCTTGACATAAATGCTTCGGGCCTGTCTTTAAAAAATGAAACTGTTGTTTCTTTTTTTTCTTTGAATAATCTCACACCGGAACTACCGCCTCGTAATGACCCGCCAACCTCTTCCTGGTATTTGGCAACTGATTGTACCGAATTCCATCCCGGCGACCAAAAGAAAGGGCTCACGGGGCCAGGTGGGATTCCTTTATATCCTTCCATAGTAAAGGTGAGTGGTGAATCACCATCCTGTAAAGGTTTTGGTTCACTAACATTCTTATTGGCAAGCATAGCGGTGCGGCCGCTATATCGGTGAGGTTCCCTTGGAATGAGTTGCCCGCGTATACGGAAATCATGCGGCGGCGCTGATTGGGCAATACCTTCAAATTGCGGCAATAGTTTTTCCAGTTTTTCAAGCCATTCATCCGGGTGATGTGGCTGGCCATTAACCAATTTTGTCAGCGATGTTTTCATTTGTCCCAACCATTTCCAGCTTTCCTTTATATACTTTGCTGAAGGCATAAATGACTGGTAGAAACGTTGGGCACGTCCTTCATTGTTGATCAATGTCCCATCTGCCTCGGCAAAAGTGGAAACAGGAATGAGCACCGAAGCTTTTTCCGTTGTACGGTTGTGCAAGGAATCTAATACCACAATATTTTTACACCGGTTAAAAAATGTATTGGCTTTGTCAGGAGTTATATGACGATAAACATCGTTCTCCACAATGATGGCGGTTATGTTTTCTTCCCGTTGCACCCTGGTAATAGCTTCATCAAATGAAGAAGCCTGCATCATGGCCAGACCCATACTGTTACATTCCGGTAAAATATAACAAAGCCCTGATCTTCTTTCTGCAATATCCAATGCAGCAGCAACATCAAAGCTTGCCCGGATGACCGCTTCATTGTAAGAGGAAATGCCACTAATAATTACAGGGTGTTTGGCTTTTTGCAGAGCATCAGCAATCATCTTTGCTCTCGATAACAAAACCTCATCAGCATTTTCCACCGGCGGCAAAGAAGGGTTAAGTTGATGAGCAATGATAAAACCTAACCGGGCAATATCATCCGGCGCAGCACGATACACAGTGGTTGCTATTTCATCCAGTGGCGAAGCAACAACAGTGCAATTTGCAAGAAACCCTTTATTTTCCTGTACTAATTCTTTTACGGCCGCATCGTTCCATACAGGTATGGGCACCTGCTGCGTTGCATCAGCCGCCGCGGTTTTCATTACTGATTGTCGAACGGCCAATGCCATAACGGGAGCTGTGTTCCAGATATCTTCTCCCAATACCAGTACCGCATCGGCCTGTTCTATTTCTTTGAGAGAAGGACTATGCACAGTGCCGCTACTTAAAATATCAACAACTAGTTTACCCAGGTAAGCTTCATCCGCATTCACCCCCTGGTAAAAATTTTCTTCGCCCACTAACTGCATCAGGGAAAAATTAGTTTCAACAGATGCCCGGGGTGAGCCAATCCCAATTATAGAATGATTGCTAAGAATAGTTTCCAGGTGCTCTTCTAAAACAATTTCATTCACAGCTTCGCCCGCACGGTTACGTATGAGAGGTTGAGTAATTCTGTTTTCACTGTTCACAAACTCATAACCAAATCTTCCGCGATCGCAAAGAAAATAGCCATTCACTTCACTGTTGTACCGGTTGGTGATGCAACGTAATTGTCCATAGCGTTCTCCAGCAATAACATTGCACCCAAGACTGCAATGCTGGCAAACAGATGGACCTGATGTAAGATCCCATTTACGGGTATAATGTTCTTTAAGCGTTTTATCAGTAAAAACTCCGGTTGGACAAACCTCAGCCAGGTTACCACTGAACGGGCTTTGCAATACACCATCCTTTTCTCTTCCAAAGTAAACATGATTATGCGCCGCAAAAACATTCAAATCATCGCCACCGGCATAGTCCCTGTAAAAGCGTACACAGCGATAACATTGTATGCAGCGGTTCATTTCATGATGAATAAGCGGACCGAGATATTGATTTTGATAAGTACGTTTCTTGTAATTGAAGCGTCGGTAATCATGGCCCGTCATCACGGTCATGTCCTGCAGGTGACAACTGCCTCCTTCGTCACAAACGGGGCAATCGTGCGGGTGATTGGTCATCAGCCATTCAATAACCTGTTCACGAAAAGCTTTCGCTCCCGGGTGGTCGATTGACATACGCAAACCATCTTTCACTGATTCCATGCAACTCATCATCAATTTGCCCTGGGTATCATTTTCGTCTTTGAAAATTTTTATTGCGCATTGCCGGCACGCACCAACACTACCCAATGCAGGATGCCAGCAGAAATAAGGCAGGTCAAAACCCAGGCTCAAACAGGACTCCAGCAGGTTTTTACCAGCTTTTACTTCGTAAGGTTTGTTATCGATAAAAATTTTTGGCACTGTGATCTTTTTGTTTTTTATGATACGAGCTGCAATACAGCTATCGGCTTCGTTGCGCCGCACATTTCCAACTTTCTGTCCGCTATTTCAACCTCTCCCTCCTTCTCCCTCTCCAAAAAGAGAGGGAGCGGCGGTGCATTACAAATCCAAACTTCATATCTACCACATCGGCTTCATATCGCTACCCGCCATTTTCAAAGACTCCAATATGATTTGGAGTCTCCGAAAAGCGAGGACTGTGCATTGATGGCCTTCTCGTTCGGAGAAGGTCGGGATGAGGCCTTAATGATCGTACGGACACCCCTTTTCTTTTATATGTCTTTCAAAATCCTCTTTATAATATTTCAATGCGCTTTGCAACGGCTCCATTGCTCCGGGAGCTAATGCGCAAAAAGTATTGCCGGGACCAAGCAGTTCACCATGCATTTCTAATATCTCAAGATCTTCCGCTCTCCCTTCTCCTTTTTCAATGCTTAATAAAATTTTTTCTACCCACGGTAATCCTTCACGACAGGGGGTACACCAGCCACAGCTTTCCTGCGCAAAAAAATGTTGCAGGTTGTGTACAAAACCAACGGGACAAGTGGCATCATCCATCACTATCATAGTGCCAGTACCTAAACGGCTGCCTGCAGCAGCTACAGATTTAAAATCCATTTTGACATCGAGATGTTGTTCCGTTAAAAAATCTGTGGAAGCGCCACCAGGCAACACCCCTTTTAACTTATAACCATTCTTCATTCCTCCTGCATGTTCTTCAATTAACTCTCTCATGGTAACACCCATTGGAAGTTCCCATGCACCGGGACGGTTTACCTTTCCACTTACTCCATAAATTTTTGTACCACCATCTTCACTTTTACTTAAACCTTTAAACCAATCGGCGCCATTATTTATAATATGCGAAACACAACAGAGGGTTTCTACATTATTCACGATGGTGGGCTTTCCAAATAATCCGCTCACCTGCGGAAAAGGAGGTTTGGCCCTTGGGGTAGCTCTTTTGCCTTCCAGTGCATTTAATAAAGCAGTTTCCTCGCCACACATATAGCGGCCAACACCGGTGTGTAAATACATTTCTAAACTGAAGCCGCTGCCGAGAATATTTTTTCCGAGATAACCAGCGGCGTATGCTTCATCAATACTTTTCCGGATCAGTTGAGCGGCTTTGCGATAAGCCCATCTCAAAAAAACATAACCGATATCAGCCTGGATGGCATAGGCAGCCACAATCATTCCTTCGAGCAACTGGTGCGGATTTCCTTCGAGTAACAGCCGGTCTTTAAATGTTCCCGGTTCCATTTCATCTGCGTTGACAATAATATATTTTGGATGCGGCGCATCATCACCCATCGGTACAAAGCTCCATTTCATACCTGTGCTAAATCCTGCACCACCACGACCTTTCAGGTTACTATCCTGCACAAGTTTCTGAACTTCCTGCGGCGACATTTTTAATGCCTTTTGCAGGGCTTCATAACCACCCGTTTTTTTATAAGCTGCCAAATCAGGTGGCGCTTCGTTTAAATTGATATGTTTAGTTAATGGCCGTTCCATATACTCAGCCCCTAAAGGGGAGTTTTGAAATATTAATTTTTGAACTCATTCTTTATTTTATCAATTAGCATATCAGTACATTTTCACACCTGCCTGTCGGCAGACAGGTTTGCATATTATTCGTATCGCTTCAAAATATCATCAAGCATTTCTATTGATATATCCTGGTATAAATCCTCATCGATCATTAATGCGGGTGCATGATCGCAGCAACCAAGACAGCAATTGGGCAGCAAAGTGAAGCCCCCATCCCCTAAAGGGGGGTTATTAGTTTCACCAAATTTTATTTTAAGCCTTTGTTGCAATGCCTCATAAATTTTTTGATAACCCATTACATAACAAGAAATGCTGTCACACAGCAGGATCACATGACGGCCAACAGGTTTACGGAAAATAAGATTGTAAAATGTGGCCACACTGTCTACTTCTGCCGGGCTCATTCCCAAATAATCTGCAATGACTTCCACACTCTCATCGCTGATCCAGCCACGATGTTGCTGAACTATCTTTAATGCTTCAATAACGGCTGCTTTTTTATAGGGCACCAGTTGTATTTCATGATCAATTAAATGTAATTCTTGCTCTGAAAGTTTTGTTGTTACTCCAGACAATGGCATTGAATTAATATTTTGATTTTGATCCGACATTAATTTTTCAAACATTATATACTCTCAATTACTAAAACCCACCCTGGTCACTTCAATTTTATAGTTTCTTAATTCGCAAATCCGAACATTTGCACATCAGCACATTAACGATCAATATCCGCCAATACATAATCCACACTACCCAATATCGCTAACAGATCAGCTACGGTGTATCCTTTGCTGATATACGGTACCATCTGCATGTGCGGGAACGATGGGGCACGGATGCGAACCCGGTATGCAGCCGTGTTTCCATCACTAATTAAGTAATAACTATTGGCTCCTTTGGTAGCTTCAATGCAACTCATCGCTTCACCAGTTGGTATCACCGGTCCCCAACTCACATTGAGAAAATGTGTGATCAGTGTTTCTATATCCTGCATCGTGTATTTTTTAAGTGGTGGTGTCGTGAGCGGATGATCAGCTTTATAATTTCCTTCCGGCATATTATTGAGACATTGTTCTACAATACGAAGGCTTTGCCGCATTTCTTCTACTCTCACAACGGCACGGTCGAAGCAATCGCCGTTTTGTGCAGTAGGAATTGCGAAGTCAAACATTTCATAACCGGAGTATGGTTGCTTTTTGCGGAAGTCCCAATCAAAGCCACAGGCCCGCAAGCCAGGACCGGTGACGCCCCATTCAAATGCCTCTTCCAAAGTATAAATACCAATACCTTTTGTACGGGCTTTGAAGAGACTGTTGCGCATTACCATATTATTGTATTCGCGGAGTTGCCCAGGGAAATATTGTACAAAATCCCGCACAAGCTTATCCCAGCCTTTTGGCAGATCCTGCGCTACACCGCCAATGCGAAACCAGTTGGGATGCATGCGTCCACCACAGATAGCTTCAATGATATCGAATACCTTTTCACGATCAGTGAACATGTAAAACACGGGAGATAGTTGTCCCAGGTCCTGTGCAAAGGTGCCAAACCAAACAAGGTGGCTGTTGATGCGGAATAATTCACATAACATGACACGAATCACTTTCACTCTATCCGGCACTTCAATGCCAGCCAATTTCTCTACCGCCAATAAATAGGCGAGATTGTTCATTACGCCGCCCAGATAATCTACCCGGTCAGTATAAGGAATATACGTATGCCAGCTTTGCCGTTCTCCCATCTTTTCTGCACCGCGGTGATGAAACCCGATCTCGGGCACAGCATCCACAATGTCTTCACCATCTAATTGAAGTATGATGCGAAGCACGCCATGAGTGCCGGGGTGTTGCGGGCCAATGTTCAGGAACATAAAGTCAGTATCCTCTGTTTGGCGCTCCATGCCCCATTCTTCAGGTTTAAACTGTAATGCTTCCTGCTCCCGGTCCTGCTTTTCATCCCACAATTGAAAAGGCCCCATTTCTGTAGCTCTTGCCGGATGTTCTTTTCGAAGCGGATGTCCCTTCCATGTAATTGGCATCAGGATTCGCTGCAAATGCGGATGACCTTCAAAGCGAATACCAAACATGTCATACACTTCACGTTCGTACCAGTTGGCATTTTTAAAAATTGAAGTAACGGAGGATAACGATGGATACTCGCCCTGCAGTGCAACTTTGAGGCGAATGAAAAGATTGCGTTCAAATGACAGCAGGTGATAAACAACGGTAAAATCTTTGGCAGGTTCTTCTTTTTTTGCTTTGTCACGTTCATCAATACCACAAATATCATAGAGTGAAATAAAAGGCTGATCAATGCCTGTTTTAAGATGCCGGATAATGGCTACCAATTTGTCCTCGGGGATCCAAAATGTCGGAATTCCATCAACAGTTTGCTGCTGGGAAAATGTTTCAGCACCGAAGCGCTGTTGCAAGTGCTGTAATAATATGTTGGTAGCATCCTGCATATCTTGAGTATCGTAAAGCCCGGGTCGCCAATCTTGAATGGCCCATAGTTAATAAAAACTACGGATGTGATTACTTACTATTAAGTCATTCAGACTTCGATCATAATCGTTGAGTTTTTAGAACCGTTTTAATTTTTATATTCCCCTCTTAGCATACCAACACTATATATTGCATCATCAATATATCTAAATTTCATCCACCGGTCTGAAATCCACCATACCCATCCTCTCATCTCTTTTACGATCTTTCATTGACGTGAGTTGTGGTTTGATAACACCCTGCTCACCGATAACCCAGCTCAGGGGACGTTTTTCTTTTCCCACTGACTCACTTAATAACACGAGCCCTTGCATAAAGGCATCAGGCCGGGGCGGGCAACCGGGTACGTATACATCTACTGGTAAAAACTTGTCAACTCCCTGCACTACGCTATATATATCATACATGCCACCGCTGTTTGCGCAACTGCCCATGGAGATCACCCAGCGTGGTTCCATCATTTGCTCATGAAGTCGTTTAATGACCGGAACCATTTTTATAAACACCGTTCCGGCAATTACCATTACATCGGCTTCTCTCGGTGTTCCTCTTATCACTTCCGCACCAAAGCGGGCCACATCATATTTACTCGTAATGCTGGTGGCCATTTCTACAAAGCAGCAGCTTAACCCAAAATGAAAAGGCCACATAGAATTTCTGCGGCCCCATGCCAGCAGACTCTGCATCGATGTAAGCATAATACTTTTGCTGACTGCATCTTCCATGCTGCCTGTGCCTTTTATATTTCCGGCAGAATCGCCTGGTTTGCTAAGCCACCATTTCATACCCCTATCCCCTAAAGGGGAATTTTTTAATTTATAAATGTCAAATATTAACCATCAACAATGGCAAATGGTTAATAATTGTTGAATACCAATAGTCGCCTTAGATAAGATTAATTCGCATATTTTCACATTTGCCTGTTTGCATATACTACTTCATTATTTTCTTTTTATAGGCTTTCAGTATTTTTTTTGCATTTGGCCCAACATCCAATGCTCCTATACCCCACTCATATATTAAAACCACAACCAGTTGCCCGATGAAAATGGCAGCGCCGATATAACCCGGCCATCCTAATTCATAAAAGCCGAGTGCCCACAGCATAATAAATACTGTTTCTACATCGAAAATCACAAATAACATGGCGACAAGATAAAATTGAGCGGAGAATCTCAACCTTGCAGAACCGGCCTGTAAAATGCCTCCTTCATAAGGTTCAT
The DNA here is from genome assembly GCF_029360765.1 of Terrimonas pollutisoli. Lineage (GTDB taxonomy): Bacteria > Bacteroidota > Bacteroidia > Chitinophagales > Chitinophagaceae > Terrimonas_B > Terrimonas_B pollutisoli. The sequence goes on from NZ_JARKNA010000005.1 coordinate 149,538, forward strand.
CGGTGGCTCTGTCCTTGTGATGCTGACCCAATATATATGACAGTGAAAGAATGACTGTAAGCAGCACTCCGACCAACGCTGCATACAGCAGCAAAGGCCATAAGGGAATACTAAGAATATTGTTTCCCGGCATCATAAAATACTTTTCATTATTGACAAATACACAGGTACAACCTGTCACTTTCCACAACATTTGGGCCATGTTGTGAAACATGCAATAACTACTAACTATAACGAAGTGTACAAGCAGCTTGCTATAATCCCGCTTAACTGACGATGTAATGCTCCAGGTTTTCAATAATGAAATCCTTTTCATTGATAATATATTTTACTACATCACCAATGGATATAACACCAACCAGTTGATCATTATCGATTACGGGTAAATGTCGAACAAATTTGCTGCTCATTAATTGCATGCATGCATCAATGCTGGTATCAGGACTTACAAACAAGGGGCGTTCAGTCATGATGTCCTTTACATGTGTTTCTCTGGAGGAGCGTCCTTTGAGAATGATTTTGCGGGCATAGTCACGTTCGGTAAAAATGCCGATTAGCTTTCCGTTATCAACTACAACCAGGGAACCCAGGTTGTTATTTTCAAGTTCCTCCAGTGCTTCGTACACAGAACTTTCAGGGCTGACAGTATAGACTGCATTACCCTTGGTTTGCAGAATATTTCTTACAGTACCCATATCATATGGCTTTAGAACACTATTAAGTTAAGTTAATTTTAGTAAAACAAAAAGGAAAATATTTCCGGCCTTACTACTATTTTTTATACCTGCGCAAATAACATTGTATTAACCTGTGACGAATAAGTGTGGTGTATCGGTTTTGTAGTGAATATTATCCATCCGTTCATTCATTGAAGTTTTGCCCGAACTTTAAAAGTCCCTGACCATGAGTCGCAAGCTTTAACCACAAGTAATAAAATGGAATTGTACAAACAGCTGCTCAGCACACCCTGAAAATTATTTCCCCAGCCCCGTCCAGTTATAAATAATAAAAGCTATTCCATAAGCGACGAAGCATCCATATGAAATGACTGGTGATGCGATAAATAATAGTAAAGTGAACAAACCAAATGCAACAAGTGCCAAAGTAAACCATTCTCTCCATCCCCTGCCATTCTTAACCTGCACCGGGAATTCCATTTCACTCAATGGCAATGCAAGTGATAAACAAAGCAAACCGGCATAAAAAAAATTGTCTGCATACACGGTACCCATCACTATTCCACTTGCCTGTGAAAGGACCAGTATGGCAAGCCCTGTTATCATAGCTGTTACTACTGCGATAGATGACCAGCGTTCGGTGATGGTTACTGCATATTTTCCATCCGGATGAAAGAGCAACATAAAGTTGGCAATAGAATTAATTGTCCATGACGTAACGACAAACAGCAGGTAAACAGCCAATAATATCCATGCCAGGCCCGCCGTGCTTTCATTTCCTTTTGTCAGGCTGATCAATACCCGAAAAACAATATATAATGCAACCGGCAAAATGGTCTGCAGGTTTTTGCCTTTGTTATGCACCCAAAAACTATACTGTAGTAACCAGCGGTAAGGTGGAAGTTTCGATTTCAACGCTTCTTTTAATCCCTGTTTGGATGAGGCGTGATTAGGGTCCAGTCGCAGGGCTTCACGAAAATGTTTGCCAGCTTCCTGGTGCCGGCCTTTTTCCAGGTAATTCCAGCCAACGGTGGCATGCGTTGATTCATTATCCGGATCCTGCGCCAGTGCATTCTGCATGGTTTCAATCGCATCATCGGTCCGGTTGAGCTTATTTAATGCTCGTGACCTGGCTTGCAGGCTGGTAATATTTTCGGCGTCGATAGCTAAGCCTTCATTCGCCTTATCGAGTGCTTTTTGAAATTCTCTTTCATCAATTAATACATAAGCCAGCAAACCATAGTATTCAGCGACCCATGGATTTAACTGAACCGCTTTGTTTAAATTATCAATGGCAGCAAAGGACTTATTGCTTTGATAATATCCAAAAGCCAGCAGATAGAAATAAAAGCTGTTATCCGGATCCAACGCAATGGCACGTAGTATTACCTCAATCCCTTCTTCAATTTTTTTCTGATCAAAATAGCAACGGGCCAGCAAGGATAAAGCATAATCATTTTCCGGCTCCTGTTCCAATGCCTGTTTGATGCTTGCTTCCGCATCACGATGACGGTCTTGCTGCAATAAAAGATCGGCACGATCAAGCAGTATACTTACATCCACCATATTTACTTCCTGATTTTTAAATACCTCAGAATATCATCATACAACCCGGATTCATTTGCATACAATGCATAATTACGGGCAGAGCCAAACCATTCCGTCACCGTAGAACGATGTTGCTTTAATGCTTTCAATAAGTCTTTTGTACCAAGCGGCTGTATTGATCCTTTTGACATGGACTCCCGGAGTTTTTCCTCTATCGCAATGTCCAGCAGTGCTTTCAAATCGGCACCGGAATAATCAGTGGCGGCCTGTGCTACTTTTTTTATATCAACCTCGCCAACAGGCTTTCCTTGTAACAACGAGTTAAGGATTTCTTCTTTTGCTGCCGTATCGGGTGGTTCTACAAATATGATACGATCAAAACGACCTGGCCTTCTGAAGGCCGGATCGACGCTCCAGGGTGCGTTGGTAGCAGCCAATATCAATACGCCTTCGTTGTCTGACTCTACGCCATCCATTTCCGCCAGAAACTGGTTGATGACATGTCGCATGGCTGATTGCTTCAGGTCGCTGCGACTGGCGCCCATGGCGTCTACCTCATCAAAAAACAATACACAAGGAGCATTGCGCCGGGCCGTTTCAAAAATTTCGTGAAGATTTTTTTCACTATTACCGATCCACATGTCAAGGATATCATGCAGACCTATATTAATAAACTTTGCATTTATTTCGCCGGCCGTTGCTTTGGCAATATAAGTCTTGCCACAACCCGGCGGACCATACATTAAAATACCGCCGCCGATCTTTTTTCCAAATGCCTTGTACAGATCAGGGTTTTTCATTGGCTGAATGATCTTCATGGAAATTTCTTCCTTCACCCGCTGCATGCCGCCAACATCGGCAAATTTTGTTTTGGGTTTTTCCATGAAATAAGCATTGCTGTCATCACTTTCGTCCTCCCAATCGCCATTACCCGCATGCTGCATAGTTGGCATTCGCAGAAGCGAATCAATTTCCTCGTCTTTGAATTCAGGATTGACTGCAATCACCCGCTGGTATAGTTCAACAGCTTGCTGAAGGGAGTTTTCCCTGACCAGGCATTTTATAAAATAAATCTGGTCGGTTGGTGGAAGTTGATGCTGCAACTGCTCATAAATAATGATAGCTGCAGAATATTTTTTTGTATGAAAATAGCAACTCGCCAATCCCAACTGGGCCTTTGTATTTCCGTAGCTTCTATTAAGAACCTCCCTGAATTGTTCACCGGCCTCTTCATACATATTTTCTGCCAGCATCAACTCTGCAATATGAATACGCAACGGCACATTCTCGGGCGATACAGCCAGGGCCTCCAGTAAATTTTTTATGATCTCGTTTGTCATAGACGGACTAATACAGCATTCTTACCTTGATTGTCTCCTTTACTTCTTTTAAAAGTTGGAGGGCCTTATTAGAAAGTTGTTTATCGACATCCAATACCACGTAGCCAATATCCTCATTGGTTTTTAAGTATTGACCAACGATATTGATATTATGTTTGGATAGTTGGGTATTGATAGCTGATAAAACGCCGGGTACATTATTATGTATATGCAATATCCTGTGCGAGCCTTCCTGCGGTGGTAAGGCCAGTGCAGGCACTGTATGCGAGCCAAAAGTGATACCCTTTTCGAGATAATTAAATAGTTTGATGCTCACATCCTCGCCGATATTCTGTTGTGCCTCTTCGGTAGAACCACCAATATGGGGTGTCAGGATGACGTTGGGAAGATCCTGCAGCGGCGTTTGAAAACGATCACCATTTTTTTCAGGCTCCCAGGGAAAAACATCGATGGCAGCGCCACTGATCGCTCCTTCTTCAATTGATTTTCGCAAAGCATCAAGGTCAACTACTTCACCTCTTGCGTAGTTGATAAGTATCGAGCCTTTTTTGAAGTATTTCAGGTTTGTTTTATTGATCAGGTTTTTTGTCTGGCTGGTTTCAGGCACATGCAGGGTCACTACATCTGATTTTGACAATACATCTTTCAATGTTTTTCCATCGGTAGCGTTGCCCAATGGCAGCTTGGTTTCCACATCGTAAAAAATAACCTTCATACCCAATGCCTCAGCCAGTACGCTCACCTGGCTGCCGATATTACCATAACCAATGATGCCTAAGGTTTTTCCCCGCAATTCATAACTGCCTTTTGCATCTTTCATCCAGATGCCTTCATGCGCAGCTTTGTTTTTATCGGGAATACGGCGGATGAGCATGATAGATAAACCGATGACCAGTTCGGCCACCGATCTTGTGTTGGAATAGGGAGCATTAAACACTACTACCCCCTGTTTGGTGGCAGCTTTCAGGTTTACCTGGTTTACCCCTATACAAAAGCAGCCGATTGCCTGTAGCTTTTTAGCGGCTTCCAGTACTTTGGGAGTGATTTGGGTCTTGGATCGAATGCCAAGAATATGAACATCACTTACTTCTTTGATTAATTCTTCTTCGGTCAGCGCTTTGGTAATCTTTTCTACCTGCGTATAACCCTGTTGTTTAAAGTTTTTTACGGCGAGATCACTGATGTTTTCCAGGAAGAGTATGCGTATTTTTTCTTTTGGATAGCTAGTTTTTTCTTTTATTGACATACTGCAAATATAACTATCACGTTATTAAGATAAATTAGCGCATGTGGAAAACTTGGGGTTTGGCCTCATTTCTGCATAAGATAATTTCGTTTAAACTGATCTCTATTGAAAACCATTTTTTACATTCTTGGCCTGTTGGTAGTTATCTATGGTTGTAACGATGCATCTTCTAAAAACATCGCTGCGTTGGAGGAAGATTCTCTGCAATACTATCCCCCTACCCCCAAGAGATTAAGTCAGCAGGAATTTCGCCAGTATCAACGTGAGTTATCGGCTTTTTTTGAGTCGCACTTACTGAAACGTGGGTTTAACGGAAGTATATTGGTGGCCAAAGACGGGGCGGTTATTTATGAAAAATATGCCGGTTTTGCAGACCTCCGTAAAAGAGATTCACTGACCAGCAACACCCCCTTGCATATCGCCTCCACCGGAAAAACACTTACAGCAATGGCTGTGTTAAAATTGGTGCAGGAGAACAAACTTTCGTTAGACGATTCTATTCAAAAATTCTTCCCTGATCTCCCCTATCCCGGAGTTACTGTAAGAATGTTGCTGAACCATCGCAGCGGAATGCCCAACTATGTTTATTTTTTGGCAAATGTGAAAGAGTACAAGGATAAATATGTGACTAATAATGATGTCTTAGCTTATCTGTACGATAAAAAACCTGCCCGCAGCTTTACCCCTAATCGTCGTTTCAGCTACAGCAATACCAATTTTGTCTTGCTGGCATTAATCATTGAAAAGATATCGGGCCAAACTTTTTCAGCATTTATGAAGGAGAAGATATTTACGCCGCTGCAAATGACTAACACTTACGTTTTTTCAATGGCGGATACAGCGAAAGCCGTTCATTCTTTTAATCACTATGGTGGCGTTTGGCAAAATGATATGATGGAAGCTACCTATGGGGATAAAAATATTTATTCAACACCACAGGATTTGTTGAAATGGGACCAGGCACTATATACCGAACAATTTTTAAGCAAAGCATTATTGGATTCCGCCTTCCAGCCAAACAGTAATGAAAGACCCTCGGTTCACAATTATGGCCTGGGCTGGAGAATGCTGAATTTTCGTAATGGCAAAAAGGTGATCTATCATTTTGGCCGCTGGCATGGTTTCAATGCCGCCTTCGCCAGGTTAACCGACGAAAGAGTAACCATTATTATTCTCGGCAATAAATACAACAGTAATATTTACCGTGTAGCCAACAAGGCCTATGATATTTTTGGGAACTACGACCAAAAATATGATAAGGAGGAATATGATTCAGAAAATGACGACAACTTAGGATCCCCCGGTAAATCGGCGGCCATCGCTAAACACGCTGCAAAATAATCACCTGTTTTTTTGAAAATAGTTTCTCACCTTTAAAGCGCTTAAAGGCGCCATAAAGTATTTTCGTAAATTAATTTTAACGAAAAAAATTTAAGCAATTACATGTGTCATTCATCCTGTAAAACGGGATACATGAAACGCCATGTAAGATTTTTGAAAACATAGTGAATGCTTTTGGCGTTCTCCCGACAAAAATCGGGACAGACATCCGGTCCAAAAACAATAAAAAATAAACGGATGAAACTATTTTCGGCAGAACAAATACGCCAATGGGATCAATACACAATCGAAAATGAACCTGTGTCTTCCGTTGACCTGATGGAGAGAGCCGCTACAAAATGTGTAGATTGGCTGGAGCGAAATGACTTTGTTGGTAAACCGGTTCATATTTTTTGTGGCAAAGGCAATAACGGTGGCGATGGATTAGCTATCGCCCGCCTGCTGGCCGCGATGCAATGTCCCGTTACCGTTTACATTCTCGAGTTTGGTCATAAAGGAACAGACGACTTTCAAATCAACCTGGCGAGGCTTCATCAACAGCCTGAAGTCGAAATCCGGTTTATTCAAACAGAAGAACAATTTCATCCCATTAATCCTGATGAAATTATTATTGATGCCTTATTTGGTTCTGGCTTAAACCGGGGTCTGGAAGGGGTCACAGCAAAGCTCGTCGATCACATCAACCAGTCAGGTTGTAAAATTATTGCAATCGATATCCCAAGCGGCTTATTTACCGATCGTTCATCCAGGGGGCAAATAATAATCAAAGCTGACCTTACTTTAAGCTTTCAATGTTATAAAAAAGCATTTCTCGTAGCCGAGAATAGTGAATTTATTGGCGACGTGCATATACTGGATATCGGTTTACATACCGGTTTCTATCAATCGACATCTTCTACACAGGAAACCATTGATGATAACAATGTACGGTCGATTTATAAAAAAAGAAATCGTTTTAGCCACAAAGGAAACTTTGGTCATGCATTGATGATAGCGGGCAGTTATGGTAAAATGGGTGCAGCAGTTCTATCTTCAAAAGCCTGCCTGCGTAGCGGTGTTGGGCTACTATCCTGTCATATTCCTACATGTGGCTATGATATTATACAAACGGCATTGCCGGAAGCAATGGTCATGACGGATTTCAATTCTTCGTTTATTACAAAGCTGGAAGACGATCTGTCAAAATACAAGGCAATAGGAATAGGCCCGGGTATCGGTACCGCATCGGAAACCAGAAACATGCTGAAAGAATTTTTATCCGCTTACAAAAAACCGGTGGTGCTGGATGCAGATGCCCTCAACAACCTGGCGGCTGATAGAGAACTGCTACATCTTCTTCCTGCTGGTTCGATATTAACACCCCATCCAAAAGAATTTGAACGTTTATTTGGAGAAACTGCCGATGAATTTGAAAGAATAGAACTGGCTATCCAAAAAGCCAAAGAACTTAAAGTGATAATTGTTTTAAAAGGTCATCATACACTCATTGCAACACCTGGCGACAAGACTTTTTTTAATACCACGGGAAATGCAGGCATGGCAACCGGCGGCAGTGGCGATGTGCTCACAGGAATACTTACCGGTTTACTGGCCCAGGGATATACTGCCGAACAAGCAGCAATACTCGGTGTTTACCTGCATGGCCTGACCGGCGATATGGCTGCCGAAATGTATTCGATGGAAGCAATGATCGCCGGCGATATTATTGAACAAATACCGGAAGCTTTCCTCCAGCTCTCTATTTAGTAAGTTTATATGTAAAGCCAAATTGTGGAGTGTTTCCCAGGTAAGATGCGGTAAACGACAACCTCCTTTCCGCAAGGTCTTTATTCTTGTGTACATGCGGAACTAAAATGCCTGAAAGCGTACCAACTGCAGTACCAATTAAAATATCAGAAAGAAAATGCTGCCCTCCTCTATAGCGTAAATAAGCGGTAGTACCAGTTGTGATTCCTGCGAGTGTAAATGGCAACCATTTTACGTTTGACTCAGGATGATAATCGTTCAGAACTTTTGCAATAAAGAAAGTGGAGGTTCCAACAAGGGCTACATGCCCGGCAAAAAATGAATTCTTAGCGCCGCCTCTCATTCTTGTGGCCATATCCACATTCGGGTTATAAGCATAAGGCCTGTACCGGTCGGTTAAATAAACGGAACCCGTATATAACAACCCGGTTACAGCCATTGATTCAAGATACAGCGTAGCAATCTTAAAAGCGTCTTTGCGAATCTTTTTGTCAAACATCAATATTACCGGTAGTGGCATGGAACCATAAAATATCATGTTTCCCACATCATTGGCCTTGTCGTGGTATACACTTGCTCCATGCCTGTCGAAAGAAGGGATATTGCTCTTGTCAAGACTTAGTATTTTTTCTTCAGTCGACTTATCCTTGCTGTAAATCTGGCCAAAGGCATATAAGCTCCATCCGGTACCGACTGCTGTTATGGGAATATCAGAGCCGGCTCTTAATTTATAGACGGGACTTTGTCTGGCAACTGGTATAGCCACGACTGGCTGTGTGTTATCTACCGACACCGTTATACTATCTGCTACAATTTGACTACTGTCTGTCTCCTGGCTGATTCCTGATAGGTGGAGTCCTAAGAGTACTGAGATTATAATACACGTCCGCATACTATTGAAAGCACAAGCTATGTGCCACCGAAATTTTAAGCAGAAAACATGATTTAAACAACTGTTTTTGAGTAAGAAATAAATCTTGATGGGGAACTAGTTCCTCATGAAAAGCTATCTACAGATTCAATTTTTGTGTAAAATTGTAAACAAAGACTCTCTTTCCTAAAACTATTTATGAAATACATTATCACCTTCCTTACCTTTTTAACCTTAATTACTAGCTGCAATACTGATAGAAAAACAAATTTTCTTTCGAAACCGGATGATATGATTGCTGATGAATATGTCATCAATATAGATAGGGACACGACGCTTGTAACAAAGAATGGAGCACTTTTTAAAATTCCAAAAGGTTCGTTAGCTACTAATGAAGGAAATACTGTAACACTGGAAATAAGGGAAGCCTATTCAATTCAGCAAATGATTCAGGCAGGACTTACTACACAATCGAACGGCGAGCCGCTTTCAAGCGGCGGTATGATCTACATAAATGCTGCAGCCGGACAAAATGTGACCATCAAACAGGCAATAAAAGTTGCCATACCTACAAACTATCTTGCCAATAACATGCAGTTATTTAAGGGTGAACAAGCGGGAGATGGGGAAATTAATTGGAATAACCCCATAACTCTACCGGAAAACAAGCAAATGAATCAAATTGAACAAGGGAGATTTTTGTTTGAAACCAAATGCACCTCCTGCCATTCAATTGGTAAGGATGGTACAGGACCTGATCTTGCCAACATTCTAAAAAGACCTTACATTGATGCCGAAGATGGCTACCCTAATTTTCATTTTAGCATTTCAAAACACAGTAATAGCGGCGAATTCTTCACTATTGAATCAGGAGAGCGGTATTATCATTTTAGTTATGGGGCATTGTACAATTGTAACATGTGGAAAAGGTATGGCTCAATCGCTACTCTTTTTCCCGACTTAACATATGAAAATATTTTCGGAGTATATAGATATATTCAAAATGAAAGCAATGAGAGGGATTTGCCAATGCCATCCCATGTGGTTTTGGATGATTGCATTGACAGTTGCAAACTTTATAAAGAAAGGGTCAGCAACCTTCAATACGAAAAGCAAATTGCTGAGCAAAAAAGAAAAGGTCTTATTAAGGATAATGGCCCTCTCGTTGATATAACACCTGATTCCACAATACCTGATACTTCAAATATGGCTTCACCTCTTCCCATTGATTTTGAAGAAAAGGTTTCTCCTCAAAATTATGATGCAGTTTACTACCAATTTACCATTGAAAGTTTCGGTTGGTTCAATATTGATGTATTATTAAAAGATGTAAATGGCGTAGAGGAAAGTGAGTTATTTGTAAGAATAATTGGTGAGTACTATGAAAAGGTCAAAGTCTTTCTGATTATTCCATCCGCCAAAGTTTACGGAGAAGGCGGGCCGGCGGAAAGAAGCCCAAGTGAGTTTGCGTTCTTTTATAAAAATGGTAAGCTGCCATTACCTCAAAATGTCAAAGCATATATAATGGCTGTAACAGAAACGGAATCAAGCATAGCATTTGCTTTAAAGGAATTTACAACAGGACGACAACAACAATTCGATATATCCTTAAAAGCTGCAACAAAAGAACAATTCCGCTCGGCTATTCAGAATATCAGCCTTGGCCGGCTTTATATTGGCGTATCAGATTCAAAAAATGCCAGGGCCATAAGACAAACCGATATTGAAATAAAGAATATTGATGCGGAAATAAAAAAAACAGAAACTCTTAAACCAAAAGGATGCGATTGTGACTGTGGACAACTAATCTTCGAGCCTTCAAACACCATCGCTTTAGATTCAACTACTAAATAAACTTAATCAATAGCGGACAGGACCCTGAATGAGGCGTCGCAACCAAGGCCCAATCAAGGCGTTGCAACAGGTTGCAGGGCTAGCAAATTCCCAAAATGCAAATTCCCAAATTAAGCTCCCAACCCCTATCTTTGCCCTCCTTTAAATTTTTATTAAGAAGCTACGCTTATGGACAAACTGATCTATCTCGTTCCCATTATGGGCATTATCGGGTTGTTGTATACCCTTGCCAAGTTTAAGTGGGTTGAAAAGCAGGATGCGGGAACAGACCGTATGAAAGAAATCAGCAATTATATTGCTGAAGGTGCAATGGCATTTTTAAGAGCTGAATGGAAAGTATTAGGTTATTTCGTAGTTATAGTTGGCATTTTGCTGGCAGTAATGGCAACTGCTAATCCCCATTCTCATTGGGCGATTGCAATAGCCTTTGTGATTGGTGCCGTATTAAGCGCTACCGCCGGATATATAGGTATGAAAGCTGCCACGAAGGCTAATGTACGTACGGCCCAGGCTGCCCGTACAAGTTTAAGCAAAGCATTGAATGTATCTTTTACGGGTGGTGCTGTAATGGGCGTAGGTGTTGCCGGTCTTGCGGTATTTGGTTTGGGAGGTTTATATATCGTATTAAAATATTGTTTTGCTCCTGATGCGGCGCTCAACTCGGATGAAATGATCCGTACGATCGAAGTATTGACTGGCTTTTCATTAGGTGCAGAGTCTATTGCTCTTTTTGCCCGTGTAGGTGGTGGTATTTATACAAAAGCCGCTGACGTAGGCGCCGACCTCGTAGGAAAAGTGGAAGCCGGTATTCCTGAAGATGATCCAAGAAACCCTGCTACCATCGCGGACAACGTAGGTGATAATGTGGGTGATGTTGCTGGTATGGGTGCTGACCTTTTTGGTTCTTATGTTGCTACTGTATTAGCTACAATTGTTTTGGGACAACAAACAAGAATTATTGATGAAGATACCTTAGGCGGTTTTTCACCGGTTGTGTTGCCAATGTTGATTGCAGGTGTCGGTATCTTGTTTTCTATTATAGGTACATTATTCGTTCGTATCAGTGACTCTGCCGGTATCAATACCAATACCGTTCAAAAAGCATTGAACATGGGTAACTGGGGATCGATAATATTAACAGCTTTTGCAGCCTTTGGCCTTGTTTATTGGCTGCTTCCCGAAACAATGGAACTGCGTGGCACCTTGTTTACCAAATGGGGTGTAATGGGTGCTATCGGCGTGGGTCTTTTGGTAGGCGCATTGATGAGTATCATTACTGAATACTATACTGCCATGGGTAAGCGTCCCGTATTATCCATTATTCGCCAATCATCAACAGGTCATGCAACGAATGTGATCGGAGGTTTGGCTATCGGCATGGAATCGACTTTTTTACCAATATTGGTTTTGGCTGGTGGTATCTGGGGTTCTTATGAGTGTGCCGGTTTATATGGTGTAGCTATTGCTGCGGCCGGTATGATGGCCACAACAGCTATGCAATTAGCAATCGATGCCTTTGGACCTATTGCTGACAATGCAGGTGGCATTGCCGAGATGAGTGAACTGCCTGCTGATGTGCGTGAAAAAACCGATGTTCTCGACGCAGTAGGTAATACAACCGCTGCAACAGGTAAAGGTTTTGCCATTGCCTCTGCTGCTTTAACAGCGTTGGCTTTGTTTGCAGCGTTTGTTGGTGTTGCCGGAATTACGGGCATCGATATTTATAAAGCGAATGTATTGGCTTGTTTGTTTGTCGGCGCCATGATTCCATTTATCTTTTCTTCTTTAGCTATTCGTGCGGTTGGACAAGCTGCTATGGCGATGGTGGAAGAAGTAAGACGCCAGTTCAAAACTATTCCCGGTATCATGGAAGGAACAGGTAAACCTGAATATGACAAATGCGTTGCCATTTCAACCCAGGCTTCTATTAAAAAAATGATGCTGCCAGGTGCTATCGCTATCATCTCTCCTCTTATTATTGGTTTTGTTCCTGGCTTAGGTGCTGAAGCATTAGGTGGCTTCCTTGCAGGTGCTACTGTAAGCGGGGTGTTGATGGGTATGTTTCAAAACAATGCCGGTGGTGCCTGGGATAATGCAAAGAAGTCATTTGAAAAAGGCGTGGAAATAAATGGTGAAATGTATTACAAAAAATCAGAGCCGCATAAAGCCTCTGTAACTGGTGATACGGTTGGAGATCCATTTAAAGATACTTCAGGGCCTTCAATGAATATTCTTATTAAATTGATGTCTATTGTATCTTTGGTTATTGCTCCGACATTGTCGCAAATAAGCGGAACACATCAAACACATGCCGAAGCTAAAAAAGTAGAATTAAAAAATGAAAGCGAAACTGCTATGATCAAAAAAGAAAATGCAGTTCAGTATAAATAGTTAGAAGATCTTAATCAGAACCATTATCACATAGTCCCGCTGTTTCTACAGGGGGGCTATTTTTTTATAGGAACTGCCGCACAACACTTGCTTTATAATGAAGCACAAAATTGTTGTAGCTTACAATAGATAACGAGCCTGCCGCAATTTTACAGCATTGATTCGCTTAATTCCAGCAAAATGAGTCCGGGAAAAAGGAATGCTTCATCAACAGGATTGTTCATCCAGCCTTTTTGGGCCGGGTTACTAACTTTTGTTTTACTGGCTTCCGTTACCGCCTTCCTCACCTATCAGAGGTATAAAATTGTTGCAAATGAGGAAAGGGAAAAGGCATATGATGTAACAGAGTCAGTGCATAGCCGTTTGTCAACAGGACTTCAATATAGTTTGTCAGCTACACAGGCCATGTCTTTATTAATCGATCAAAATGGTACTGTACACAATTTTGATTCTATTGCTCCTCTTATTTATAAAACACATAAAAACATTGATGCCTTACAACTTGTTCCTGGTGGTATTATCAAATATGTCTATCCAACAGAAGAGAATAAGGAGGTGATCGGGTATAACATACTGGAAGATCTGACACGCAATAAAGAAGCCTATAAAGCCATCGAAAAAAAAGAATTATTCTTTGCCGGTCCGCTTGAGTTAAAACAAGGTGGAGTTGGTGTAGTAGGCAGACTGCCTGTTTTTATTAATAATAATTTCTGGGGATTCTCGGCTGTTGTTATCCGGCTGACAACGCTGCTAAACGCGGCGGGCATAGATACTACCGGGAAGTCAGGTTACTATTTTCAGCTATCCAAAATCAACCCGGACACCAACAAGGAAGAATTCTTTCTTCCGCTGAGAGGTTTTTCAACAAGCCAATATGAAGCGTCTGTATCAGTTCCTGACGGGGAATGGAGACTGTCGGTTGTACCGGTCAAAGGTCACAAGGCTTTCCTGGCAGCTATGCCCGTAGCCATTTTAGGTCTTATATTATCAATACTGGGAAGCATATTCGCCAGCTATGCCAGCAAGACACCTTTGCGATTAAAAAAATTGGTGGACGAACGAACAGCTGAGCTGGATAAAAGCGAAAAAAGAAATAAAGCGATCGTCAATGCGCTTCCCGATATGCTGTATGTAATCGATAAGGAAGGACGCATTGTTGATTATAGTAACACTATCGGGCTGCAAACGCTTATGAGCCCTGAACAATTTATGATGCGAAAGGTAGCCGAAGTGCTTCCCCAGCCCGTAGCGTCTAATATCATGAGGTTTGTTGGCAAAGTTTTGCGTACAGGCCAGGTACTGAGTTATAGTTATCAATTAGAAGTTGATGGGTCCATTAGAAGTTATGAAGCGAGATTTGTACCCCATCAAACAGATGATGTATTGGCCCTTGTAAGAGATACAACAGAAGCAAAGAAAGTGGAGATGGAACTGATACAATCAAGAGAAGATCTCCGCCTGCTTAGCAATCACCTGGAAAACGTGAGAGAAGAAGAAAGACTACATATTGCCCGGGAAATTCATGATGAACTGGGGCAACACCTGACTGTATTAAAAATGAATGTTTCGTTACTCGATAAAAGCATTGCGGGGAACGATACCAGGCTCTCAACAGAATTTAATAAAGTACTCGACCTGATCAATGAGATGGTAAAAGCGGTAAGGAAAATATCCCACGAACTGCGACCGAATGTGCTGGATCAACTAGGTCTTGTACCGGCAATGGAATGGCATAGCAGGGATTTTGAAAAAAGAACCGGGTTGAAAACAACGTTCACAACCGACTTTACAGAAATAACCCTGGCAGATAACAAGCGTATAGGTCTTTTTCGCATATTCCAGGAATCTCTTACCAATATTGCCCGACACGCCGAAGCTACAAGGGTCGACATCTCTTTAAATATCCAGGAAGGAGAAATTATCATGCTTATCGAAGATGACGGAAAAGGATTTAATACTTCTCTTGTTGAACACAAAAAAACGTTGGGCCTGGTCGGTATGCGTGAACGGGCCATCATGATGGGCGGTACTTATATCATTAATAGTTCACCCGGAAATGGCACCATTACCGAAGTAGTTATAACGATCGAACAAAAGCTGAACGAATAAAATTATACCTGCCTGTAACCTTTTGTAAGCAGCTCCGTTTCATAGTTAATCACTGTTAAAAAAAATTAAAAAAGGTTACAGAATTATGTCAATACGAAAATAGTCGTATATTCGACAGGTAAAACTTAAAACCCATGTCAACGATAAAAAGTATAAAACCAACTGAAAGTGAATTAGAGATACTACAGATACTTTGGGTAAAAGGATTAGCGACGGTGCGGGAGGTGCATGAAGGCTTAGCCGCAACCAAAGATGTCGGTTACACTACTACTCTTAAGCTAATGCAGATCATGAATGAAAAAGGCTTAGTGAAAAGAGATGATTCAATGCGGACACATGTTTACCAGGCCGCGGTAAATAAAGAAAAAACACAAAAACATTTGCTGGGTAAAATGATCGACAACCTGTTTGGCGGCTCCCCTACTCAACTGGTGATACAGGCTCTGGGCGAACACAAAGCCAGCCCGGATGAGCTTGAAAAAATACAAGCCTTATTAAATGATCTGAAAAAACAATAAAAATGTTTGCATTCGGTCAATCCAACTTTCTGCAGGCATTGGGATGGGCTGTTATTAACAGCTTGTGGCAAATGGCATTGTTGTGGGTGGTTTACCAATTAGCGACTGCTTTATTCAGGAAATTAACTTCCTCACAAAAGAACTCACTGGCTGCTTTCCTTTTGTTTATGGGTTTTGGCTGGTTTGTATTCACCTTTTTTGTTCTACTGATTGAAAGTCCTGTTGCCAGCGTCAGTGCGTTCATTACGATCAATGGAAATGCTGAAGTAAGCTCATGGTTTTCCAGGTTGTTGCCAATAGGATCCATTCTGTATCTTTCTTTACTGATCTTTCCTGTTTTGAATTTTATTCGCAATTACCGCTATGTTCAAGCCATCCGTAGTTCAGGGCTTCTAAAGGCCGAGGTTCGCTGGCGGATGTTTGTGCAGAAAATTGCTGCGCAAATGGGAATAAAGAAAAAAGTGCATATCTGGGTTTCCGAATTTGTAAAATCTCCGGTTACCGTTGGTTATCTCAAGCCAATTATTCTTTTACCAGCCGCAGCTGTCAACCATTTGACTGTTCACCAAATTGAAGCTGTTTTACTGCATGAACTCTCGCATATCAGGCGCTTCGATTATCTGGTAAATCTTCTGACAAGAATCATTCAAACAGTTCTTTATTTCAACCCGTTTGTCAAAGCTTTTTCTAAGATTATTGAAACGGAAAGGGAAAAAAACTGCGATGAAATTGTATTGCAGTTTCAATATGAGCCCTACGGCTATGCATCCGCTCTGCTTGCATTAGAAAAGGCTGCTCATCTCCCGCAATCATTGGCGGTGGCAGCATCCGGAGGAAAAAAGAATGAGCTGTTGAACAGGATTGAGTGTATTCTCGGTATAAATAAAAAGCCAGTGTTTTCATTTAACAGGATAGCTGGCGTTGTGGCTGCCTTATTCTGCTTTGTTAGTTTGAATGCAGTATTATTGTTAAGCAAGTCCGGCATAGAGACAAAACTTAATCCTGGTTTACTGACGGATGCTTCAGGTCCGTTTGCTTTTATTAGTCCGGAAAAAGAAATATACAGCCAGGAGAAAACGCCTTCAATTGAAATCGCCAAAGACCCGGTGGTTAATCACGCAGCTCTCCCGGGCGTTGGGAAAGTAGTTGAAGCCAACAGCGGCCAGCAAGATGCGATCGCTATTCCCGTTTCAAATCCATCGATCAACAGTGCACCGTTTGTCAACGTAAACTATGTTGAGGAGATCATTCCTGAGTTGGACGAAACCGCTGTGAAGCAAGTAGAAGAAGCACTTGCAGCGTCCAAAAAAGTAATGGTGGAAGATCAATGGAAAGTGGTGGAAAAAAGCATTGCGGAAGTCATGACGCAAAATGAAAAAGAAAAACTCAAAGGCGAATATAAAAAGGCTGTAAATAAGATTGATTGGGAAAATATCCAGGACAAACTCAAAATAGCCTACGAGGAAATCAATTGGAATAAAGTCAATGAGCAGTTAAACACCGCCCTGGCCGAAATAAAACTAGACAGTCTTCAACACGCTTACTCAACTGCAATCAGCAATCTCTCCACTATTCAAAAGGAACTAAAACAAGCTAATCAAAATTGTATTCCTGATTCGGATGTTACAATGAAATCGCTGGAACTGCAAAAGAAAGAAGTGCTAAAAGCGCTTAATAAGGTAAAAATAGCCCGGGGAAGAAAGATTGTTCACCTGTAAGAAACATTATTATAGACAAGTCTTGCTATAAATTGATAAAGCCCGGTTTAGCCGGGCTTTTTTTTCAAGATGTTTAATAGAATTGGATTCTCAATTATTTACCCCTTTCATCTCAGCGACGATCAGGTAATTTGGTTATGTACAGGTCGTTTTTACCTTCTTACGGTCGCACCAAAGCCACTCAGCCGTTCTTTAATAACAGAACTAGCCTTGTCAGACTTGGAATACGATGCAAATGTCATTGCTGTTATTGTAGTAAAAAAAACCACAAAAACAAGAGAAACAAATACCACTGCTAAAGGATAACCGAGCCTTTTCATGTAGGATGAATTTTTTGTTAAGACACGCAAAATTGTGCCAAACAACTTGTTCGGAAAAATATTCTACAACCAGAAAACCCTTAAAAATAAAATTGGGTATTTTTACCCTCACTTAAATTAGGGTTTTTACTAAGATGAAGAATCTTTGAAAAACAAAAGGAATAAAAGGAAAGTAAATACTTTTAAATCAAGCGATTGCTTTACTCATCTCCCACTCTTTTCTGCCAAGCCCTGCGTAAACATGCCTTTCACTGTGATAAGAGGACCGGACTAACGGGCCGCTTTCGACATAATCAAGGCCTAAAGAGTAGCCAATCTCCCGGTATTCAGCAAACTCGTCCGGGTGTACAAATCGTTGTACGGGTAAATGTTTGGCGGTTGGTTGCAGGTATTGACCGATGGTAATGACATCGCACCCGTTATCTTTGAGGTCCCTGATGGTTTGAATTACTTCTTCTTTTTTCTCCCCGAGGCCAAGCATGATCCCACTTTTAGTTCTTCTGCCACCCTCTTTGAGAATTCTTATTACCTCCATGCTCCTCCAATATTTTGCCTGGATGCGAACCTGGCGAGTCAGCCTTTCTACCGTTTCGATATTGTGCGAAACGACTTCGGGTGCTGCCTCGATAATTCGGTCGATATCTTCTTTTTTTCCTTTAAAGTCAGGAATCAGGGTTTCAAGTGTCGTTTCGGGATTGAGAGCTTTGACAGCACGAATAGTATTTTGCCAGATAATAGACCCACCGTCTTTTAATTCATCTCTATCAACTGAGGTAATAACGGCATGTTTCACCTTCATTAAGTGGATGGCCTCGGCCACTCGCTGGGGTTCATCCCAATCAACTGCTTCTGGCCGCCCTGTCGCTACAGCACAAAAACCGCAGCTCCTGGTGCATACGTTGCCAAGGATCATAAAAGTTGCGGTACCTGCCCCCCAGCATTCACCCATGTTAGGACAATTACCACTCTCACAAATGGTATGAAGTTTATGCGTGTCTACGAGATTGCGAACATGTTTATAGCTTTCGCCGATGGGAAGTTTTACACGAAGCCAATCTGGCTTTTTCACCCGGGTAGCTTTTTCATCATTTATCGCAACAACTGGAAGTTCTGTCATTTAGCAAAAATACGAGGAATCGGGAAGATAACTATTTAGCGGGTTTAGATCATTTTCGGCGGCCAAAAAGTATGGCTACATAACCCTGGAAAAACATTCGTTTGTCTTCCTGCAACGCCATAATAGGGATTTTGGAGGCGTAAGCTTCCAGGCTCATGCCGATTTCTAAAGCTGACACGGTCTCATTATATCGTCCGTAATCAAACCGCATGGCAACTTTAGCAAAGGCTCCCGGTTTTATTTTCATCTCTCCCCAACCCTTACCAAATCCACCACCAGAGACGATGGCACTTTGATCAAGAAATAATGCACTGTCCTCGGTGGTATATTTGATAGCTCTTTCTTCTCCACCCTCGCTGACATTTAAATAATAGGGTCGCAATAATCCAATTGCAAGCCCCGCATTATAAATTCCGGTTACTGCAACACCATTCTTATTTCCTTTTTGGCCAAAAATATACTGTTGTCCAAAACCGAGAGTCGCCTGGTAGAAATTGTTGATTTTTCCATAGATGTAGGGATTGCCAAATATGAAATTTTGGCCAAGCCCCTTTTCTTCTTTGCTATTCTTAATTTCTGTAATGTCGAGACGGTAGATATTGGTCTTGCGGTTGCTTTTCATCTTGCCAAGTTCATAGAAAGCACCGTACCCATTTGTTCGCAATTGAATACCAAAAATGCTTTGCTTTTGGTAAACTAAAACCCCCTCCTCCGCTTGTCGGACCATCTCGTTTATCCTCTGACGTTTCGCTTCTTTTCTTTCTCTTTTTTGTTCCCTGTTGGTTTGCGCAAAAGAGGCAACACCAATAAGGGCAATAATGATGGTCAGGCTGAGTTTCTTCACAAATCGTCTGTTTATATTAGTAACGTAAATTTAGGGCAAAAATTGAAATGACCTCCGTTGTAGTTTAAAACGGCGAGATAAAATCTATCTGCACCCATCTACAATACGGATCAAACCTCGAAACGGATGCCCCTGTGAATAACAAAAGCAACGAATAAGCCCAGTCCCGACTAGCTCTGCAACCTATCACTATCAAAAGAAATTAAAACCGTTGCTGGTGGCTCCGATTTACCGGAAATTCACTACTGGCTTTGAAAACTATAAAAGTTCCCCCGGCGACCGAAAGCATTTTTCCCAAAACCAAATAACATAACATTTGTCGGCGGAATCCTTAGCAAACAATCTTTCCTGATCGTTAAGCCCAAAGGCAACTCATTCACTTCTTTAAGCACTTGATGCTTATATTCTTTTGAATATCATTTTTGCTGGTTAACATTTGCTTTTTAAGGTTAATCCACTTGATATGAATGTCCTTGTGATTGAGTACGAAAAAACAAAGGCTCAAAAAATTAAAGATCTTCTTTCTCAAATCGATGATTCCATCCAGGTAATCGGTATAACAGATAACATGCAAACAGCGGCGGCATGGCTTGCAAAGAATAAAGAGCCGGATATCATTTTAGCGAATGAAGAAGTTGTTCCATTCATGCATTCAAAAAGATCACGGCACGTAAAGGCCGTTGTTACTTTTTCGACCATTTCTGAAGAGTATAATTTCGCTGCCTATAGATACAAAACGATGCGTCGTCTACTGAACGCAAACAATGAAAAAGTCAAGGCCACGGGAACCAATAAAAAATATCTTAACAGTATTGATAAGGATACTATTACTGGTTCTTTTAAAGAGCGATTCCTGGTAAAACAGGGACAACGCCTGTTATCCATTCCTGTCGGACAGGTTGCCTATTTCTTTTCGCAAGAACGGTTTATTTTTTTAAAGACTTTTGATAATCAAAAATTTTTGGTGGAATACCGTATTGAGCAATTAGAAAAACTTCTTTCACCAGATACTTTCTTCCGCATCAACAGATCGCATATTATCTCTCTGCCTACGGTGAAGGAGATACATGCTTATTTTGGCAACCGCTTAAAACTTTACCTGTCACCTGCAGCGGATAAGGAAATTATTGTAAGCAGGAAAAGAGTACACGATTTTAAAGAGTGGCTTGATAAATAATTAAAGACTTCCTGGCAATAGTTATTTCATGCAGATTTTTTTGCACTTCATGCATGAATTGGGTTAGTTACTGCAGCCTTGCTTGACCGGGCCTGTCGCAATGTATAGTTTAGAATTGTAAACATCCAATTGCACGGATCACATTAAGGCTCTTAAACCCACAATTTTTAGTAGCAAAGATTGCGGCATTGCTTTTTCGTGATTGAACCCTAAAAGTCACCCTATGTACAAAGCCAGCTTTCTGTTTCTTTTTTTCCTTTTCACAAAACCATTTTTTCTTTCTGCCCAGTGCCTGACCGCATTACCACCGCCTGCTTGTGATGGCACAGAGCCGCTGTTGACGGACAACGAGACACTCAATACCGGCAATACAAAATGGTATTATGGAGCTACCGTCATGATGAATAGCCTTACTTTAAACGGGGGCACGTTGGTAGTATGCGGCGATCTTTCTATTACTCAATTTTACATGAATAGCGGGACTATTTATGTAAGACCCGGAGCCAGGCTAGTCATTACTTCGGGGATTGGCGCCGGCTTGGTTTTGAGAGGAAATTCTTACATCTACAATTATGGTACTTGTGAAATTCAAAGAAACTTATCCCTGGATAATGGCGCAACTTCAGTAAATCCTAACCTGGTTATCAATGCGACGCCGTCATCGGTTTTCAAAATGTCAAATCAATATTTTGTGATCAATAACCCTTACTCGTGGTTTGTCAATAATGGCAATGCGGAGTTCTGGGGAATTATAACGGATCCCCAAGCTGCGACTGGCTCCGTTTGTATGGGTAATGGAAGCAACACCAGAATGGCTGTATTGATAAATAAAGTCATAGACACCTATACTGTTCCCTCTGGCAATGCCTGTTTGCAGGTATACCAATTTTCGCAGTTTTATAATAGGTTGACCAATAGCTCCGGTTTATATGCTTGTCTTGGAGCCAGTCATAGTTCTGACGCAAGTTGTATTCCGTGGGGATGCCAGCCTAATAACTGGGGAGCTGCGCAGGTTTTTTCCAATTGCAATAACTGTAATGGATTCTTCGTCTTGCCGGTACAGTTTAAGTCATTTAACACAGTTGCCACCGTTGATGGCAATAAGCTGAACTGGCAATTAGCCGCCGCTGCACCAGTAGGAATATTTGTTGTAAAACGATCGGCCAATGGAGTTAACTATCACATTATCGATAGTGTGACAGGTGGCAATTCAAATGCAACATCATTTTCTTTTATTGACAAAACACCTTTACCAGGAAATAATTACTATATGATCACCTATATAGATCCAACAACCGGCAGAACTTTTTATAGTAAAGCCGCGAAAATCCAAAACAGAAGTCACTCACAAATTACGGTTCATCCAATACCTTTTGACAATATTTTTTTTATCACGTATGCTGCTGGGATGTGTCCTGAAAAGATAATACTAACAGATATGGCTGGACGAAATATTAGCATAACAAAATCGCGGCTGGATACTGCTAATCAATTAAAAATATCAGTGCTGGATCATATTGAGTCTGGTGTTTATATTATTCACATGATGACCAAAACAAACCATTTTGCCCAGACAATCTTTAAACAATAAATGTTAACCATTCTTATGCCGGCTGTTTAAGAATTGCATTGCCGGTAGCGCAGCTAAGACATTTATGTTTAGAACAGTATTCATTCTTTAGTTCAATCAGTGCCTGGGAATCCCAGGCATTTTTATTTTCAACGTTCAACTTCTCAAAGCCTTTTGTAATGACGTTCTTTTCCGGTGAAACCTGTTCAAGACAATGCAGGGCTTTTTCTTTATATTTATTTTCATTGTGATAGCTACCATACGCGAAAAGTATCGGCGTTACCGTATTGATGATTATATTATCGACCATGGACACCCCGGTTTTTTTCTTTCTGAAAGAAGATGCTTCATCAAACTGGTAATGATAATGCCAATAATCATTTGCAGTTACATCAAATAATTCCCGGATTTCTTTTGCAGATTCAGTCTCCTTAATTTTTGAAAACAAATGCGATGATTGGTGTACAAGCATCGCCAGTTGAGCCAGGCGAATGACAGGAAAATTTCCCGGTCTCATGCGCAAAGAATATAAAGAGATATGAATGGGCTCAAGATTGTATTTTGATTTCAGGAATTTATATTCCCTTTTTAAAAGAGCGGGATAATCATCTTCAAAATTTTTGTCTAAAAGACCCGTTTGTCCCATCAACAACGCTTCAACCTGGTGAATTTGATTTTTATGTTTTGCCAGTATGTTTAATGAGAGTGACCTTGCCATTGCTTCAAATGCTTCGGCATTTACTTTCATTCCAAAGTTTTTTGCAAGCATCCACCAAAAAACTTCCTCCCAATGAGAGTTATTTTGCTGAAGATAATTTTCTGCAATAGCGGCTTTTCTTAATAAACGTTCCGCCAATAGCCTTTCTTTCCAGCTGTTCCAGGTAATATCCCGAACAAGATGTATGCTTTTTTCGCATGGTATAAACGCCGGTGAATGCATCAGCTCCTCGTACCGGTCCAGCAATACCTTTGCCACCCGGTTTTTGAGTTCCAGCACAGGAATAGTATTTACTTCTTCAGGTGAGTGGCCAGGGCTATCATCGTCCCAAACTACATGCAGGACAACGCTATCATAGTTCTTATCACGTTCATGCTTATGCTTTCGCCAATCGGATGTTTTAATATGGAGTTCTATCGTGCCAGCCCAGGTAGTATTGCCAATAACAATCTTTGCATTGGTGAAATCAGGTCCCTGGTTATTATTATACTGCCCGGGCAAGATTATTTGCAATCTTTCGCCCTCTGCAGTGATTAGTTCTGCCTTATTAAAGTATTGGAACCGCCAGATGAATTGTAGTAAACGTTCGGTGACAGGCAAGGTTTAATGGTTTTGACTTCCTTAAGTTATGAAACCATTTCAATTTGAACAACTCATCCGCCAAACTTAACGGCTTAAAATTTTTGCAATTCCCGGACCACCCTGCTTACCGGTAGTCCCATGACGTTGTAAAAATCCCCTTCTACAGATTTAATACCTACAACACCAATCCACTCCTGGATTGCGTAAGCGCCGGCCTTATCGTATGGCTTATACTTATCTACATAAAATTCGATTTGCCCATCTGATAGTTCATGAAAATAAACATCTGTTGTATCGGCAAATGCAATTTCCTTTTGCTCCTGCCGGATAACTACTCCTGTTATCACGGCATGTTTATGACCGGAAAGATCACGAAGAATCGATATAGCTTCTTCCCTGCTTTTGGGTTTCCCGATAATACGGTCATTTAATACCACGATTGTATCTGCAGCCAGGATAACAGAATCAGCCGCTACGATCGACTGAACGGCTATTGCTTTGTTTCGGGCTATATGCACCGCTACAGCCTCAGTGGCTAAACCATTTGGATATGACTCATCTGTTTCCTTCACTACAATTTCAAAAGGCACTTCGGCCCATTCGAGCAATTGTTTTCTTCTGGGCGACTGTGATGCAAGAATTATCCTGGAGTTCATAAGTAGAAATAAAAAAAGACCATGGAAAGTATACCGGTAAGCATTGCTCTTTTGGTAAGGCTACTAAGTTTATGATAGTCGGCGGTGGAAGATGCCTTAAACAATTTTAAAAAAATTAATGTCAGTGGCAATATGATAAATAATATACAATACGCCACAGCCCACCACCATCTGAATTGCAGCACATATACCTGGATTACCACCAGGATGGCAAGCAATATTATCATCCAAACGGCAACATAGACTTTCGTTGCATTTACTCCCCATACTATAGGCATGGTACGGCAACCATAGCGGGCATCACCCGGCATATCTTCTATATCTTTTATCGCTTCCCTGATCAATGATATGATGAAAGCAAAACCGGCGTATAAAAATGCAAAGCGAAACAATTTTGGCTGCCCCGGGTGATCTGTCGTAAAAGCATCTGCTATTGAAACCTTGGAAAAAAATATTAAAAGGATAGTCCAGCCTGCTAAAAGAGAGATGATAATATTTCCAATCAGCAGCTTCTGTTTGAACGTGGTAGAATATAACCACAATAAGATCACGCAAAGAATATTCCCTGCCAGTAAATACCACTTTTCAAACACCGGTAATGCAAGCGCTGTAGCCACTATACCGGCGCTGCTGAGGATAAAATGCCAGGCTATGGCCCAACGCCTGCTGATCACTTTATCAACTACCATTTTCTCCGGCTTATTCACTTCGTCAATATTGATATCAAAATAGTCGTTGATAATATAACCGGCTGCAGCAATGACCAATGAGGCAATCACCAATAAAATAAAATTGCGGGTGTCATGTGGGGGTATGTTTCCTTCATAGAGCGGGTAATAAATGCAAACCTGAAAGAGCACCTGGGTCAGTGCAATAAACACAAGATTTTGCAGGCGGATCATTTTAAAAAATGCTGCGATCAATCTCATGAATTATTTTTTGGAAAGATACATAACAACTGCGAACCACTCTTTACCTGGAAGCAAGGTCATCAATATGCTGCCAGTTATTTTGTGCTTTTAATACTTTTTCAATAACGTCCCTGACACAGCCCCTGCCGCCGAATGCTGGTGAAATATATTTTGCCGCATCCCTTACTTCCTGTACAGCATCAGAGGGGCAGACTGGCAAACCAACTAATTTCATCGCTGGCAGATCTGGGATATCATCGCCCATATATAAAACCTGCCCTGCACTTAAGCTGTGGTTGGCAATATAATGACTGATAAAAGTTCTTTTATCGCCAATACCCATAAAGACATCTGTAATACCTAATTTATGCAGCCTGTCCGTAACCGGCGACGCTGCGGCACCCGACAGCACCAACAAACGGTATTTTTTTTTGACAGCAAGCTGAAGGGCATATCCATCTTTAATACTCATTCGCCGGGCCTGCAAGCCATTTTCCAAAACCAACACTGTACCGTCGGTCAACACGCCGTCAACGTCAAAAATAAAAGTGGTAATATTTTCAAAAAGATCAGTAGCGTTCATCTTTTACGTCAGGATAGTTATTATCTTTTTAAAGACAGTTAACAATAATCAAACTTTATTTTTTGGCGCCGTTTTATGTTTGAACCGGTACCAGGATGTCAATATCATCTTCGCCTTCCAATAACAACGATTGACAGCCCAGTCTTGAATCTGCCTTGGCATTTTCTACTCTTTTTAGATAATTCTCCTCTCTCCTGTTCATCTTTTCAAAATATTTCATGCCATTTTCAGCGTTCCAATTCTTGCGCAAATCTAAAACTAACCGCATACATCTATTTCCCTTCAGGCTGCAAATGTATTGTAAAAACAATATGGCCTTTGATCAAAATAGTTCATAAAAGGTTATTCTTAATTGCATCTACTGCCTGGTCTCCTGGATACTTTCTGTAAGCAAGCGGTAAATCTTTTGAAGTTGCGGATGCTTCGCAAGCAGTTCCAGGTGTTTTTGAATAGTATCCTGGTCATGCCGGACAGCTGGCCCTGTCATTGCAGCAGCAGGTGATATTGTCTTCAAACGTTTTACAGTTTCTTCTATCAGAGGTAGCAGTTGGTGAAAATCCAAACCCTCGCTTTGACAATATCTTTCCGCCAAAACATAAAGATGATTGGTGAAATTATTTACAATAACCGCTGCTACGTGTAATTTCAACCTGTCTTCGCTCGCCGCGAGACCTGGCTTCTCAAACGAAATTGATTCGGCGAGACGTTGCAAAGTTTTTGTCGCCTTGTCATCACTTCCTTCGAAAAATATGGGGATATCCGGCAGACCTGCTATTTCTTTTCGCAGACTTTGCAGGGGATAAAAAACGCCATAATGTTTGGAAACATGTTGCAATACATCTTTAGATACAGAGCCTGCCGTATGTGCAACTACTTTACCGGGTAGTTTTAAATCACTGACTACTTCCTGCAGCGCATTATCAGAAACAGCTATGATGTATACATCAGCATTTTTTGCAACCAGGCTCATATAATTAGCCGACTCGGTGTCCCACTCATAAGCAAGCTGGCTGGCAGCACTTGCATTGCGGCTAACGATTTGTACGATCTTATGTTTTGCTGAGATGAATTTTCGTCCTAATACTGCTGCTGTATTTCCTGATCCGATTATTGCGATATCCATGCCGATGCCTCCGCTGCTTGTTTTAGCAAATGATTAAATAGATTTGTAGGCTATAACCCGGGTCAATCGTTTATCAACAATTTGTTTATGAAATTTACACAAAGAGTAGCCCTTCGTTATATCCGGACAAAATTCAAACTTCTTTCTTCCATCTCCAAAAAGAAAGCTGCTGAGAACGCATTCGAACTTTTTTGCACCCCGCAATCCAGGCATGTTAAAGAATTGCCGGCTGTTTTTAAAGAAGGAGAAAAGTTGCAATTCAAATTTCAACAGTTTTCCATTGTGGGATATCGTTGGAATAAAGGCGCCAGCCGAACAGCTTTGATCGCCCACGGGTTTGAATCTTCGGCGGTTAATTTTGACCGATATGTAAATGCCCTGGTTAAAAAAGGATATGAAGTATTGGCATTTGATGCCCCGGCACATGGAAAAAGTACCGGCAAACAAATAAACGCCATTATCTACCGGGATTTTATCAAATATATTCACCAGAAATATGGCCCGATACAAACTTTCATTGCCCATTCTTTTGGCGGTCTGGCAGTGATGATGGCTTTAGCCGAAATAAAACATGACGCCAACTACCGGGTTATATTGATCGCTCCTGCTTCGGAAACGAGTACGGCATTGGATCATTTTTTTAAATTTATACATATCAATGATGGAGCCGTAAGGGACGAGTTTGAAAAAATAATTGTGAAGATGAGCGGCCAGCAGGTATCCTGGTTTTCTATCAGGCGAACATTGCAAAAAATAAAAGCAAAGATTTTGTGGCTACACGATGAGGACGATAAAATCACTCCATTAAAAGATGTGTACCCGATCAAAAAGGAATCGCATCCCAATATCCGGTTTGTTATTACAAAAGGGCTTGGACATAGACGCATCTATCGGGATTCACAGGTAACCAAAACCATTACAGATTTTGTTTGATGTGTGTCAATCATCGGATGAGTGACTACCGTAAATAATGACCGCTTGCATTATTTAAATCCGTATGACCATTCCATACGTAACTTTCCTATTGATTTACCGGGCTCAACCAACCACCTATTTTGTTCACACTGCATGAGGTTAATTTTCTTAATATTGATTTTTGTTGCAGGCAGTAGTACCTGTCAAAAGAAGAATAATGAGACCATGCCTTCAGTTCCTGTAATTCCGACTTCTCCGCCGACGGAAAAAAAATATTCTTACCTGGCATTAGGGGACTCTTATACTATTGGAGAAAGTGTGCCGGCCGCCAATAATTTTCCGAATCAAACAATAAGCCTGCTGAATAATGGTCAAACGAGTTTCCAACCAGCCAGGATTATTGCCAGAACAGGCTGGACAACGGATGAGTTGGAAGCCGGCATCGTGTCGGCAAACGTCGCTGATCCGCTGCTCTCTTCCTATGATTTTGTTTCATTATTAATTGGTGTAAATAACCAATATCGCGGCCGGTCGGTTGAAGATTATAAACCACAATTTGAAGCTTTGCTTAAAAAAGCCATTCAGTTTGCTGGCGACAAGGCCGACCATGTCATCGTTTTATCGATTCCGGACTGGGGAGTTACTCCGTTTGCACAAGGAAGAGATAGAAATCAAATTGCCCGGGAAATTGATGCTTATAATACTGCCAATAAATCAATTGCCCAACAATACCGGGTCTATTATGTTGATATTACACCGGGCACACGGGAAGCTGCTACTGATACTACATTGCTCGCAGGGGATGGTCTCCACCCTTCGGCTAAAGAGTACGCAAAATGGGCCAAAGCCGTAGCTGAGATAATAAAATCAGAATTATAGATTTTTTGTAATGAGCGGGTCCCACGAAAATTTATTTTAAAAATCATTTACAATGAATTAACGGTCGTTCTGTATTGCCTGAAATTCTTAGCTGATAAGCGTTTGGGACGTGCAAGAGGGCGACGCAACAGGCGATGCACAATGCTGCGAAAGCTGGTTTCCAGAAAAAATTATTATTCTTGTTCTAACTTGCGGCCGCCGGACAGCGGTTTTTTTGATTTTTGAAGCCCTTGTTTTTGGTGTTGTAGCATATATATAATAATGGAGTGATTATGGCGAAAAACCTGTTAATAGTAGAGAGCCCTGCGAAAGCAAAAACGATTGAAAAAATCCTGGGAAGTGATTTCCAGGTAAAAAGCTGTTTTGGTCATATACGTGATCTTGAAAAAGCGGGAATGGGCATTGACCTGGAAAAAAATTTCGAACCACGCTATAAAGTTTCCGAGGACAAAGAAAAAGTGGTGAAAGAATTAAAGACGCTGGCTGGCAAGTCGAACGAAGTTTGGCTCGCCACGGATGAGGACCGTGAAGGTGAAGCCATCAGCTGGCATTTATGCGAAGTATTAGGTCTTGATCCAAATAAAACAAAGCGGATTGTTTTCCATGAGATTACCAAGCCGGCGATAAAACAAGCCGTAGCGAATCCACGCAGATTGGACATGAACCTGGTGAATGCGCAACAAGCCCGCAGGATACTCGATCGTATTGTAGGATTTGAACTTAGTCCCGTACTATGGCGCAAAATGAGTATGCGCAATAACCTGAGTGCGGGGCGGGTGCAAAGCGTAGCTGTACGTTTGATTGCGGAAAGAGAAAGAGAGATCAACGCCTTTGTTCCTACCAGCACGTTTAAAATAGAGGGGCTTTTTACTGCACATGATCTTTCTGATAAGCCAGTAACATTTGTGGTTGAGGGAAAAAAACAAAATACGGCGGACGATGCAGAAGCTTTTCTGAAAAGCTGCGTCGGTGCTGAGTATAAAGTCAACGATATACAGGTGAAGCCAGGCAAACGTTCTCCTGCCCCGCCTTTTACCACTTCTACATTGCAGCAGGAAGCCTCGAGAAAGCTAGGCTACGGTGTAAGCCGAACCATGCTGATCGCTCAAAAACTGTATGAGAACGGGTATATCAGCTATATGCGTACCGATAGTGTGAACCTGAGTGATACGGCTTTGGGTGACATTACCAAGAATGTAAAATCCATGTACGGTGAAAAATATCACCAGTTCAGGAAGTATAAAAACAAAAATGAAAGTGCACAGGAGGCCCACGAAGCGATCCGCCCTACCTACATGAGCAATACTACCGTGGAAGAGGCCGATTGGAAACGATTGTATGAGCTGATCTGGAAACGAACAATGGCCAGCCAAATGGCTGATGCAGAATTGGAGAAAACCATTGCAAAAATTTCTATTTCAACCAATAAAGAGGAATTAACCGCATCAGGAGAAGTATTGAAGTTTGATGGTTTTCTAAAAGTATATCGTGAGGACAGGGATGATGATGATAATGAAGACGATCCTTCGGCAGGCTCAGGACAGGAAGGTATGTTGCCACCATTACAAGTTGGCCAGTCACTGCCTTTAAAAGAAATGAAAGCAACTGAACGTTTCAGCAGACCGCTACCCCGCTATACGGAAGCATCGTTAGTAAAGAAATTAGAAGAGTTGGGTATTGGTCGTCCTTCCACTTATGCACCCACTATCTCTACGGTATTAAAAAGAGGTTATGTTGAAAAAAGGGACAAGGAAGGGATTCGCCGGGAGTATCGTGTTTTGAAACTGAAAAAAGATAACGTCAGTAAGGAGATTGAACACGAAAATACGGGAGCAGAGAAATCAAAACTTTTCCCTTCCGATCTTGGGTTGGTAGTGACCGACTTTTTGAAACAGTATTTTGATGATATCATGGACTATGGATTCACTGCCCGCATCGAGGAAGAGTTTGATGAGGTAGCTGAAGGAAAGATGAAGTGGAATGAAATGCTGAAGGATTTCTATAAACCTTTTAAAAAAGATGTAGAAAAAACAATTGAAACAGCCGAGCGGATAAAAGGGGAAAGAGAATTAGGCACCGATCCTGAAAGCGGTAAACCTGTTGTTGCCCGGATGGGACGTTACGGCCCAATGGTACAAATAGGCCATGCGGATGATGAGGAAAAACCCCGCTTTGCCAAAATACCCACCGGCCAGAGCATTGAGACTATTACATACGACGAGGCCATGGACCTGTTCAAGATACAGGGAACGCTGGGACAACACGAGGATAAAGACATTTCAGTGAACGTGGGGCGTTTTGGTCCGTATGTAAAGTGGGGCGACGATTTTATTTCAATACCAAGAGGAACAGACCTGGCAACTGTTGACATCGACCGGGCTATTGAATTAATCGAAGAAAAGAAAAAAGCAGATGCCCCGGTGGCAATGTACGATGGAAAACCGGTCACAAAAGGAAAAGGCAGGTTTGGACCTTTCATCAAGTGGGAAGGAATGTTTATTAACGTGCCCCGTCGTTATGACTTTGATAACCTGAAACAAGCTGACATCAATGAGCTGATCGATGCTAAAGTAAAAAAGGAAGCCAACCGGTTTATACAACAATGGCCGGACGAAAAAATCGCTTTGGAAAATGGTCGCTGGGGACCTTTTATCCGCTTTGGTAAAAAGATGGTGAAGATGGGACGCAAAGCAGATGAAAGTAAATACACAGCGGAAGAAGCTGCAGCACTTAGCCTTGATGATGTCAAAAAAATGATTGAAACGGAAATACCGGGTGCTTTTGCAAAAAAAGAAAAGAAACCGGCAGCGAAGAACGCTGCTGCTAAAAAAGCAGCTTCGAAGAAGGCGGCGAAGAAAAAAAAGTAATGGTTTTTTGAAAATTATTCTGCCAAAAACTACTTACAGCTAACCCCCATAGGATTAACAAATATGAAAATTCACTTTGGTGTTTTGATCTTCCTGGCAATCTTAAGCCTGGTTGCTTGCAATAACATGGACGAAAAACCGGTTGGCCAAGCCAGCAAAGATTCGTTAACTGATTACGACACGATTGACCTTAGAGGTGCATCAGTAAAATCAGATGATTACTTTGAAAATCTTGAATCTACTTTGGATACATTGGCAGGCTGCTGGGCGGCAATCCGGGAAGGAAATATTACAATCTCCTTCTCGAAAGATAGTACATTCGAATTTTACGACTATAATTCAAAATTAAAAGAAATCGAATTACTCACCGGCCGATATGAATTAAATAAAAATATACTTACTCTTTTTTATCAAGACAGGCCAAAACAAAGATTTACGTTCAAAAGAGATCCCGAAAGTAATAATGAGTACCGCATTACAAATACAGCGGGGTATTATTTTGTGAAAAGTAATTGTCAATAGATCCATTTTGGGATTGCAAACAAAATCTGATAAAAAGTTTTTCAGCAAATGATAAAGCTGTAACTTAACACACATCTATCAATCCTCCCGGTTTAATACTTCGAATTAGTAGCCAATCCTCCCGACAACCTCTACCCCGTCAAAATCTACGGTCCTGAAGTGTTTCATTTGTTAACTGTTTTAAAACAAATTATTATGAAACAAACTCACAGAGGCGTACAGCTATCACTTGCTGCCATTCGCCGGGCGTCCCTCATTCTTTTTGTTTTCCTGCTATTTCATTTCAAAATTGTTTATGCACAGGAAGGACAGGCTGTGTATACCAGTGTCATGTTTTTTAAAGTAAACCCGGGAAAAAATGACCAGTTCTTAAAACAAATGAGAGAAGTAAACAGTAAGGTACAGCAGGAACGATGCAAAAGCGGCCATTGGCTTGCGTGGTATTTTTACCGGGTATTAATGCCTACGGGTAGTGAAACTGAATATGACTATGCAACTGTTAGTATCACCAATAAATTTAAAAATCTCTTCGAAGATCCCTATCCTTTTGATAGCGCCCTGCACAAAGCATTTGCCGGCCGTGACGAAAAATTCTTCGATGATTTTTATACGCAGTCAAGGGAAAACCGCACATTCGTTAAACGCCAAATCTATGGCGCCATTGGCTTTGCTGATTCCGCGGCCTTGCAGAAATCTCCGCCCAATCAATACATTGAACTGGCATTTATGAAATCAAAACCAAACCGGGAAAATCAATATGTCAAAATGGAAATGGATACTTTCCGGCTCATCCATAAAGAACGAATCAAATTAAATGCGATGAGTCAATGGGGTTTTTATTCACTTTGGATGCCGTACAATACCAGTACTCCTTACAATTTCGTTTGTGCCAATTTTTATGACAATCTCGATATGATGGTGGATGGCAAATATCCTGAAGCGCTGAAAAAAGTTTTTCCCAAAGTAAGCGTTGATAAGCTATTTTCGTCCATTGACAAGAACAGGGAAATGGTCATGTCAGAACTTTGGAAACTGGTATTGTACCAGCAAGCCTCTCAATAAAGTTCTGTGTAGTATTTTAATAATAGCAAAGCCCCGTAAATGCGGGGCTTTTTTGGGTTTGTTTTCACAGGTATAAATAAAGTATGGAATATTGTAT
Source organism: Terrimonas pollutisoli (assembly GCF_029360765.1). Classification (GTDB taxonomy): domain Bacteria; phylum Bacteroidota; class Bacteroidia; order Chitinophagales; family Chitinophagaceae; genus Terrimonas_B; species Terrimonas_B pollutisoli. Next base: position 182,840 of record NZ_JARKNA010000005.1, read on the forward strand.
AGAAACCTTTTTCCTGATGAGTTCTTTGAATAAACCAATTAAATAGTTCGCGGTACGAGAGAAGCTTCATGAGTACACCGTGCGGTGGAAGGTGGATGAAGGCTGGACTACAAGTGGGTTGTATAAAAGCCTCAGAAAACGAACCAAAAATGTATTTTGTGGATAAAATTTTCGGATTCTAAATCGTTCGCAATACCTGCAACATGAAACGTCCATATAAAGTTTTGGAAACATGGAGGGGATTGATAGGGCGTTCCATCCCGAAGCCAGTTCGGGACAGGTACCAGCCAAAATCAATAAAAAATATACGGATGAAATATCCCTTTTATCTTATTACGGTTTTGGCCCTGTTGTTATCGGCTAATACCTGTAAAAAAAATGTGCCGGATAAGGATACCAACCGGAAGTTTTATCGATGGGGACAGTTTTGCATGGGGGTCGATCTTTCGTATGTGAACCAGGTGGAAGATTATGGCGGCATATACCGGGATTCCGGGAAAATGAAGGACCCATTTAAGCTTTTAAAAGATCGGGGTGCTAATACGGTGAGAGTGAGATTGTGGCATGATCCGAAATGGGTGGCTGACCTTAACAACGGAAAAAACTATAATGACCTCAACGGCGTAGAAAAAACAATACGGCGGGCCAAAGAAAACGGAATGGCCGTCAATCTCGACATCCATTATTCTGATCGCTGGGCTGATCCGGCTCACCAGGAAACTCCGGCAGCCTGGAAAGGCCTTCCAATTGAAACGCTGAAAGATTCGGTTTACAACTATACACTCTTTGTTTTAAACTATCTGAAAGATAAAAATCTTGTTCCCGAAATGGTACAGGTAGGCAACGAAACAAATAACGGCATGCTTTGGCCGGTTGGGAAAACGGACAACAATAATTTTAAAAATTTTGCTGCTTTGCTTAATAGCGGGATCAAAGCTGTAAGAGATTTTTCCCGTCATTCCCCTATTCAGCCAAAGATCATATTGCACGTAGCCCAACTACAAAATGCGGAGTATTGGGCCAATAACCTTACTATAAATGCCGTGACTGATTTTGACATCCTGGGGCTTTCCCACTATGCAAAATGGTCAACAATCCAAACAATGGATGAGGTAGAAAAAAATATCAGGGCATTGAAAACGAAATATGGCAAACAGGTAATGGTGGTAGAAACAGCCTACCCGTGGTCAGGAGATAATGCCGATAGTTATAACAACATCATCTCGGCGAATGACAAAGCTGCAGGATACAATATTTCTCCGGAGGAGCAATACCGATATATGAAGGACCTTGTGCAGGCAATCATCAACGGGGGAGGAACCGGGATCATGTATTGGGAGCCGGCCTGGATAAGTTCCAATCTGAATGACGGTTGGGGAAAGGGTTCATCCTGGGAAAACAATGCTTTTTTTGATTTTAAAGGAAATGCATTGCCGGTTGTTGAATATATGTCTTACCCTTATGTGGGCTTATAATTGAATATTTTGATGGCAATGACGATTTTTATGAGTGGCGTTAATTTTGCATTGACTAAAGGTTGTTATTAATGCTAATAGCCCCACAGGACATTTGAAGAGTATGAAGATTTTTATTATCATCATAAACCTTCTTCACCCCTGTGGAAAAGTTTAACTATTAATTTTCATCGGCAATAGAGACCTTGTGCAGTAAACGGCGATGGATACAAATAATGAGATAACAGCACTGCTTCAATTGTTGGATGACCCCGACCAGGAGGTTTTTGATGTTGTATCGGAAAAGATCGTCGACTATGGCAAACCCATCATTCCCAACCTGGAACATTTGTGGGAAACAACCCCCGAGGAACATACGCAGGAAAGAATTGAATTATTAATACATCGGTTACACTTTAAAGATCTTACCGAGGACTTTCGGCAGTGGAATATTTCCGGGCATCACGATTTAATGCTAGGCGCATTGCTGGTGGCCAAGTTTCAATATCCTGATCTTTCTACTACACCAGTGCTGCAGGAAATCGAAAAGATCCGCCGCAATATCTGGCTTGAATTAAATAATTACCTGACGCCGCTGGAACAGGTAAATATTGTAACAAGTATTCTTTACAGCTATTATGGGCTGAAGGGAAGTGAAACAAATTACACCGAGCCTAATGAATTTTTGCTCCATAAAACATTGGAAGCAAAAAGAGGCAATCAAATCAGTAATGGTATCCTTTATCTTCTTCTCTGCGAATTACTGGATATACCGGTGAGGGCAATTCATTTACCCAAACAATTTGTGATCGCCTATTTCAAACCCGGTTATTCTGAAGAAAATCTCCCTGACCCGTTACATAAAGTTGAGTTCTTTATCGATCCAACATCTGGCCAGGTTTTTACGCACCAGGATGTTGAAAGCTATCTTAAACGAATATCTGTTCACCCGGTAGACGCCTATTTCAAACCCCAAATGAACAAGCAGGTCATCATTCAATTATTGGAAGAGTTTGCTAAATGCTTCGATAACGAAAAGGAATTCTATAAACAAAAAGAACTATTGGAGCTGGCATCGCTTTTGGATTAACTATTGCTGTCGATACGAAGAACAGAAATTGACCATACGCCGCGCAGTTTTCAATGATATACTGTATCTTTCGCCCCATTGTTTCCTGAAATTGTATTTACATGCAAGATGATATTTTTAAACGGCCAAAAGAGGCAGAAGATTTTAAGTTTGGCAACAACGTAGTCCAGGTATTTGACGATATGGTGACCCGGTCAGTTCCTTTTTACCTGGAGATGCAAAGGATGATGACCGAAATAGCTGCTGATTTCGCTGTCCCTGGCACCCGCATTTACGATCTCGGCTGTTCTACCGGTACTACATTGATCAATCTTGATAAGGTAATGCCACCTGATATCGACTTTATCGGCCTCGATAACAGCGAAGAAATGCTGGCAAAGTGCCGGACCAATTTTGAATCTAATGGAGTGAAAAGAAATTTTGAGTTACAGTATGCCGACCTCAACAAAGGAGTTACTATTGAAAACGCCTCAGTAGTGATCATGTGTCTCACCTTGCAGTTCATACGACCTTTATACCGCGAAAAATTGGTAGAAGAAATTCACCGGCAAATGAATGATAATGGTTGCTTTATTTTAATCGAAAAAGTGCTGGGTGAAGATTCGCTTTTCAACCGCCAGTTTATTAAATACTATTATGATTTCAAAAGAAGAAATCATTACAATGACATGGAAATTGCGCAGAAGCGGGAGGCACTTGAAAATGTGCTGATCCCCTATAAGCTGATGGAAAACCGCGAGCTGCTTTTTAATAAAGGATTCCGCCATGTCGAAACATTTTTTAAATGGTATAACTTCTGCGGCATGATCGCCGTAAAATAGAAATTCAACAACAATGGTTAAGCTCGGTAACTTACTTTTTCACAACCGCAACTGGTTGTTCCCGCTTTTTTATTTAATTCTTTTTATTCCCTCACCTGAAGTTTTTAGTGACCCTGTAACTGCTATGGCGATCGGATTTACTATAACGCTAATCGGCCAGTTGATTCGCATCATCACCATCGGCCTGGTATATATTATCCGCGGTGGAAAAAATCGCCGGGTGCATGCAGAGACATTAGTGACAACCGGCATTTTTTCGCATTGCCGCAATCCCTTGTATGTAGGCAATATCCTTATTCTCGCAGGTCTGGGCGTTGCTTCTAACTCGCTAATTTTTATGGCTATTGCCACACCGCTTTTTTTATTCTTTTACCAGGCCATTGTATTAGCCGAAGAAAATTTTCTGCGAAATAAATTTGGCCAGGATTTCGACGATTATTGCAGCAGGGTGAATCGATGGATACCCAATCTTTCTGGTATTGGAAAAACAATGGCCAGCATGGAATTCAAATGGAAGCGGGTTGTGATCAGGGAATACACGTCCACTTATATTTGGATGTCAGGAGCCGTACTAATTGTAGCAAAACATTTTTACAATCATGATGACCGCTTCGACTTCCAGGGAAATGTCAGAACATTTATTATGTTACTTGTGCTTCTGCTCTTTCTCTACTTGCTTGTACGGTACATGAAAAAATCAAAAAAGATCGTGAGTGACTAAATAAAAAGCCCGGCATTTTTCAATACCGGGCTTTCATTTCTTATTACATTTTACAAGGTTAAGCTCCAGCCGTCCCTGTATTCTCTTTTTACAAATTGATTGGCTTCATCAAAATTGGTGATCTTCATATTTTTTGCATCCCACAACAATTTCTTACGGCCCAAATATTTGTCTTCCCAACCTTTCAGTTTAGGATTCACCATCATTGAACTACGGATAGCCAGGTTACCCATCAAAATACTTTCAGTAAATGGTCCTGCATATTCAAATGGTGAACTGGTTTCACCTTTTCCATAACCGGCGATACAAGCATTTACCCATTGCAGGTAATGTCCTTCAGGCACACGTTTGATGGTTTCTTTGGGCATTGTTTTTTCTTTCATCAACATAGTCGGCAGTAGCCTTGGATTTGCACCATAGCAGTCCATCAACATTTTTCCTTTGGTACCCACCAGCAATACACCACCATCCCAGTTGCCGAATGCTTCACCGGGTAATAACTCATCAGGGCGTTGCGGCAATAAACCACCATCATGCCAGGATACTTTGATATTTCCTTTTTTATCTTTCCGTGGATAGTTCAGATGAATGATGGATGATGGAGGGCAGCTATCAACATAGTTTCCCTCGGCCCACATATCTTTCCAAATGTTGGCTACACTGCACTCAGCAGAATCAGGATAATCAATTGGCAGGATGCGATAAATAGGATCCATGATATGACAAGCCATATCACCCAAAGCACCGGTACCAAAAGCCCACCAGCCACGCCAGTTAAATGGAAGATAAGCAGGGTTAAAATCCATTGCTTTTGCAGTGCCCAACCACAGATCCCAATCCAGTTCTTTTGGAATATCAAATTTCCCCGTTGGAGTTGGAAGACCTTGTGGCCAAACCGGCCTGTTGGTCCATGCATGTGCTTCAACGATATCACCAATCATTCCTGCGTTATACATTTCTTTCGCTTGTCTAACACCATTACCAGAACCACCCTGGTTACCCATTTGGGTTACTACTTTATATTTTTTTGCAGCCTGTGCTAATATCCGGGCCTCATAAATATCGTGAGTGAGTGGCTTCTGCGTGTACACATGTTTACCCAGTTGCATAGCAGCTAATGTTGCCACGGCATGAGTATGATCGGGGGTTGAAATAGAGCAGGCATCGAAATTATTTTTTTCTTTTGCCAGCATTTCACGGAAATCTTTGTAATAATTTGCCTTGGGAAATCTTTCTCTAGACTTCACTGCCTGCCTGTCGTCTACGTCACACAAAGCAACAATGTTTACATTCGGGCTTTTGGCAAATTCAGTTAAATCGCTTTGACCCTTACCGCCAACACCTATCCCGGCGATATTCAGTTTATCACTCGGTGCAACAAATCCTCTTCCCAATACATGACGAGGCACAATAAAAAAACCGGCAGCAGCTACAGAGGTGTTCCTGATAAACCTGCGACGGGAATCCGAAACATTGTTTTTCTTTTTCATCGGCAATTGTTATTTTTTCTTGTTAGAGTTTATGAAATGCAATATAACTAAGAAATTGTTCGAAAAAACAAAGCTATAAGGTTTTAGCTAGGAGTTCTGTGAATTAAAAAGTTCAGGGTCTGCTTAAGGTTGATTGCCATGGCTGGTTTAAATCAACATTTCCTGCTTATAATTCCAGCTTCCAATCATGGGCATAATTTCTTTTTACAAATTGATTAGCTGGTTCAAAGTTGGTAATCTTCATATTGGCCCCGTCCCATAAGAGTTTTTTCCGCCCAGGAAATTTATTATCTCCTTTTGCATCTTTCACAACCTGGTTATAACTTAACACAGCCAGATTGCCCATCAATACCGTTTCAGTCAGCGGTCCGGCTTCGGAAAAGGGCGAACTGGTATAGGCACCATATCCTTTTTTACAGGCATTGGTCCATTGTGTTTGATGACCTTCTACACCACGTTCTACTTTGGGCCTTTTGGAGGATGGCAGTTTAACTTCTTTCATCTTGCGGGTTGGCAACAGGGTTGGGTTTCTTCCCCAGAGACCTGCCATGATTTTTCCTTTCGTTCCTTCGAAGATGATGCCGCCATCCCACTCTCCCATTTCTTCATCAGGCAATAATTCAACCGGCCGCTTGGGTTTGATGCCGCCATCATACCAGATCATCTCGACTGCTGGTAAATTATTACGTTTTGGAAATTGTATATGTGTTTTAGAGGACGGAGGGTAACTATCGGTATTAAATACTTCCTGGAAAAAACCAGTAAATACAGAACTGACACTGCACTCAACTGATACCGGGTAACCAAGTTTCAGCGCTCTGTAAGGAACATCCATAAAGTGACAACCCATGTCACCGAGTGAACCAGTACCGAAGTCAACCCAACCACGCCAGTTAGCCGGTACATAAATGGGATTATAATCTCTCACAGGAGCTGTACCAAGCCATAGGCTCCAATCTAATTCTTTCGGCACCTCAAATTGGCCCGTTGGTCTTGAAATACCTTGAGGCCACACCGGTCTGTTGGTCCATACATCCACGGTATGAACGTTCCCAATCAATCCGGTCTGAACCCATGTTTCAATATTTCTTGTATCATCACCACTGCTTCCCTGGTTACCCATTTGCGTAACCACTTTATATTTCCTTTCGGCCTGTGTCAATATCCTGGCTTCATAGATGTCGTGCGTCAAAGGTTTTTCTAAATACACATGCTTTCCCAATTGCATACAGGGCAGCGCCTGGACAGCATGCATATGATCGGGTGTGCTGATGATGACGGCATCAATTTCTTTCGCCTGCTTGTCGAGCATCACTCTGAAATCTTTATGATAGGTTGCGCCAGGATGTTTTTTGCGGCTATCTGCGGCCATGCGATCATCCACGTCACATAGGGCCACGATATTTTCAGCGCCTTTATTAAATGCTTGTTGAATATTATAGGAGCCTTTTCCTCCTGCGCCAATGGCAGCAATATTTAATTTATCACTGGGGGCAATAAAACCTTTGCCTCCTAAAACGTGGCGGGGAAGAATAAGAACACCGGCGCCGAAGACTGAAGAGTTACGGAGAAAATCACGGCGGGAAATCTTTTTCTTCCTGTTATTCATACGGCAAAAATTTTGGGCTTTAAGGTAATATAAAAATGATTATCCCTTTTAGTTTAGTGTTTTTAGTTTCGTGAAAGAAGTGATTTTAATAATCTTTTTAAGATAACTATTGTTAGTTTAAGTGACTTCATTTATTCAATAAATAAACCATAAACAATCCATGATAAGCTGGGATGATTTTGAAAAAATTGATATGCGTGCAGGCACGATCGTAGAAGTAAATGATTTTCCTAAAGCCCGTAAACCTGCTTATAAACTGGTAGTTGATTTTGGAAACGGGATCGGGTTAAAAAGATCTTCTGCTCAAATCACTGCCCTTTACACCAGGGAAGAACTATTGAACAGGCAAGTGATTGCAGTGGTCAACTTCCCGCCTAAACAGATTGCGGATTTTGTCAGTGAATGTCTTGTGCTGGGTGTGTATGATGAAAACAAAAATGTAATTTTATTACAACCCGGAAAGCCTGTTACAAACGGGATGAAAGTTGGCTGAAACCTATACCACATATTATCATTCTCCGGTCGGTATATTAAAAATATCCGGCACTCCTGAATATATCAGTGAGATAAGTTTTCATGACGCCACCCAAAAACAGCCCGGCAGCAAAAAAGAAATGCCTCCATTGCTGATACAATGCGTTGAACAGTTGATTCAATATTTTAATGGTGAAAGAAGAGTCTTTGATTTTCCTATCAACCAACCCGGCACAGCCTTTCAACAGGAAACATGGAACTGCTTAATGACGATTCCTTATGGCAAAACGATTAGCTATCTCCAACTGGCTATCAAGACCGGCGACCCAAAAGCCACAAGAGCCGTAGCTAGTGCTAATGGAAAAAATAACATCGCCATTGTTGTGCCCTGTCACCGGGTAATTGGCGCTAACAGGGAGTTGATCGGATATGGTGGTGGTCTATGGCGAAAGAAATGGTTATTGGAACACGAGATGAAAGTGGCATATGGGGTGCAAACGCTTTTCTAGTTTATGGTTTTTTGTTTCATAAACGATTGAATATTTCTTACAGCTATCAGGTATCAATTGATGCATAAACAAAGAGCCACAAACGTCTTATATCAACTCACTGCTATTAAAAGCGAATGGCAGCAAATAACCAGCAGTTTTAACCACATAAATTTCTCCTTCCTGGCCGGCAAGAATTAATCGTATCGATTTATGCGTCCTCGTTTCATACTCCAGCAAAGCCTGCCTGCACATGCCACAGGGAGAAATGGGGTGATCACTTTTTACTTCCTTACTATCATAGCTGATAGCTATCGTATCAATAGCGATGTTGGGGAATAAGGTTGCTGCATTACCCAATAAAACTCTTTCGGCACAAATGCCAACAGGATAAGAAGCATTTTCCTGGTTGGTACCAAATACAATTTCTCCATTCATTAATTTGGCAGCCGCACCAACAAAGAAATTAGAATAAGGAGCATACGCCTGTTTCGTTACCGATCTCGCTTTCATTAAAAGATCAGCATCTTCTTTTGTCAATTCACCTATGTTGTTATATACCTCGTAAGCAAATTCGAATTTGTGTTCGCTCATGGCTTTAAGATACTAAGTATTTAAAACAAAACCCTCTGGTATGCCAGAGGGTTCGAATTGTTATTTGACAATATTGAAGAATCTGCTCCATCGGGGGCCGCCTTCCCAGCTAAACCAGATCATCCAGGCTTTTCCAACAATCCTGTCCTCTGGCACAAATCCCCAGTAACGGCTATCCTGCGATCCCTGCCGGTTATCTCCCATCATCCAGAAATAATCCATTTTAAAAGTATAGTCTGTAACTTCTTTTCCATTCAGGAAAAATTTGCCATCCCTGCTGACAAAATCGTTTCTTTCGTACACACGAATAGCTCGTTCATAGATCGAATAATTTTCCGGCGTAAGTTTCAATGAAGCTCCTTTTTTAGGGATCCAAATCGGGCCGACATTATCCCTTGTCCACGCATTGTGCGACGCAACTGTGTCATACGGAAAAACACCAGCGCTGCCAGGATAATTAACATCAGTGACAATTGTTTTTATCAACCCATTTTTTTGCATTTTTTCTTTGGCAGCTGCAGTAAGAAGCATACGATATTCTCCGGGCCTTCCTGTAAGGCCATAATCGCCTTTATCTATATCAAGATTATACTCATCCCGCATCACATCTTCGTCAAGCGAAGTTGCATTAAGCGTCACCAGGTAATACATTTCTGAATGTGGCGGAAGTTCCTGCTTCACTCCATTTATATATACAATGTTTTCTTTTACTTCCAACGTGTCACCAGCAACGCCGACGCACCGTTTAATATAATTATCCGTTTTGTCAACCGGATGAACTACTATGGGGAAGTTTTGCGGATCAGCAAGAATCATTTGATCATCCCTTGAACCCGCTGCAGCTTTACGCTTAATATCATAATATGGGTAAGCTGATTCAAACCCTTCGGCATGGATCACCGTATCACCCGCAGGAAAATTAAATACTACCACATCTCCTCTTTTTGGCATTGCCGCAAACCACCTGGTATAAGGAAGCTTGATCATTTCTGAATAAGATTTACCATTTGTAACAGGCAGGTAATTATGTACAAATGGAACCGATAATGGTGTGTTAGGAATACGGGGCCCATAACTCAATTTGCTGACAAAAAGGAAATCTCTTACCAGCAACGTTTTTTCCATTGATCCGGATGGAATGGTATAGGCTTCGAAAATAAATGTACGGATCAAGGTAGCGGCGACAATCGCAAAAATGGCTGCATCCACCCACTCTCTCCACACGGCTTTCTTCTGTTTTCTTGCCACTTCAGCTCCGACAAACCTCGTGTCTTTATGATTTGCCAACCAGGGAAAATAAAAAGGAGCTAACAAAGCCGCCATCGTATGATGACCCAGTGAAAACTTTCCAAATACCTTGGCGAATTCAATAAATATACCGGGAGAAATAAACCAACCAACTACGGGAATAAATTGCCAGAAAACCCAGTGCTTTGGACGTTTAGCAATATCCTGCATCACCCAGGTATTATAAAAAGGCACATAAGCTTTCCAGGATTGCTCACCTGCTTTTGTAAACAGCTTTGCCAAACCAAATGAAGGGAGGAAAACAAGTAAAGTACCGATAAGATAAATAATGAGTAAATGTTGTAAAGGCATGAGCCTGGTTTTATTTAAGGGTCAAAAGTATTATAATAATTGGCTCATCAAAATTGTGTGGATGAAAGTTTTGTGAAAGAGAGTGAAAGGTAGTTTTAAAGTCCTGAACTGTTTATGTCAAGACGTCAACAGTTTTTATTTCAGAAAATTCGGCCGGCATCTGCAACTCAGAACTTTAAAACATCAAAACTTATCTCGGCATTACATAGCTTTTGACATCTTCGCTGGTAATGGTTTTAGCGGAAAGAATAACCAGTCGTTCTACCACGTTTCTTAATTCACGAATATTACCGGTCCAATCATAATCCTGCAATAAACGAATGGCATCCTCATCAATATTTTTCTTGGCAATACCATAGTCGCTGCAGATGTCCTGCAAAAACTGGTCAACCAAAACAGGAATATCATCACGTCTTTCATTTAATGACGGCACATGAATCAATATTACACTTAGGCGGTGATAGAGATCGAGACGGAATAATTTTTCATCTACTTCTTTCAGCAGATCCTTATTGGTAGCTGCAATCACCCGTACATCTACATTAATATCTTTATCGGCACCTACCCTGGTGATCTTTCCTTCCTGCAAAGCCCGCAATACTTTGGCCTGTGCACTGAGGCTCATGTCACCAATTTCGTCCAGGAACAAAGTGCCGCCATTAGCTTGCTCAAACTTACCGATCCGCTGTTTTACAGCTGATGTAAACGAACCTTTTTCATGTCCAAACAATTCACTTTCTATCAGCTCCGTCGGAATGGCTGCACAGTTTACCTCTACCAAAGGTCCACTTACACGATTACTTTTCTCATGTATCCAACGAGCTACCAACTCTTTTCCCACACCGTTTTCACCTGTGATAAGAATGCGGGCATCCGTGGGTGCTACTTTTTCAATGGTATCTTTTATTCGCTGAATAGGTTGCGATTCCCCAATCATCTCTTGCACACGGCTCACTTTTCTTTTCAGCACTTTAGTCTCGGTTACAAGACTACTACGTTCCATAGCATTACGAATGGTAATTAGTAGACGATTAAGGTCCGGTGGCTTAGAAATAAAATCATACGCTCCTTTCTTAACAGCTTCCACTGCCGTTTCTATATTTCCATGACCCGAGATCATAATGATGGGAACATCGGGATTTGTTTCTCCAGCTTTTTGTAAAAACTCAATGCCGTCCAGTTTGGGCATCTTAATATCACACAATACGAGGTCAAAAGCCTTTTCCTTAAATTTCTTCAATCCCTCTTCACCATCTGCTGCCTCTTCGAGCTTATATCCTTCAAAAGAAAGAATTTCGGTAAGGGTCTTACGGATCGCCTTTTCATCGTCAATGATCAATATATCAGCCATTCAAAAAGATTTTAGGGGGCAAAAATAGGGAGAAGCTACGAGCTATCAGCTGTGAGCTACGAGCTTCGGTCAGGGATTTCTTATAGTAGAGAATGTTTTCTTAACTCCCCTTTAGGGGTTGGGGTTTGTAAAAAATAAGAGGCCGGATAGAAATCCAGCCTCGTTTTAAAATCCAATATCCTATGAAAAACCATAACAAAGATGCACATTTAGACCCAAAACGCTGCATGATTAGCAAAAAAAATTATGCGTAAAACTACGTGTCCCAAAAAATAAGCCCGGCAGTCTTGACTGTCGGGCTTGGCTTACTCTTAATAGGTCAACTATTTTTTCTGGTACATCACTTCTTTAACCATTTTTACTGTACGGGGAACACTGGGCAAAGCTCCGGCAACAAGATTCGGCGCATAGTGAAGAGGAGCATCGGCAGCAGTAATACGGCGGATGGGTGCATCCAGGTAATCAAAGCCTTCTTTTTGAATCTGGTAAGTGATTTCTGAAGATACCGATGCAAAAGGCCACTGTTCTTCTACAATTACAAGCCGGTTAGTCTTTTTTACGCTTTCAAGGATGGTTTTCCAGTCTAACGGGCGGATGGTACGCAAATCAATTACTTCAGCGCTGATATTCTCCTTTTCCAGCTCTGCTGCTGCAGCCATGGCCACTTTCATCATTTTATTAAAGGAAACAATTGTTACATCTTTTCCTTGTTTCTTTATATCAGCTTTGCCGATCTCAATATAATATTCCTCTTCAGGTACTTCCATTTTATCTCCATACATCTGTTCGCTTTCCATGAACATTATCGGGTCTTCCTCGTAACGGATCGCTTGTTTTAGAAGGCCCTTGGCATCATAACCGTTACTTGGCGATACTACTTTAATACCGGGAATATTGGCATAAAGGCTTTCAAACGCTGTAGAGTGCTGAGCACCCAATTGTCCGGCTGAACCATTTCCTCCTCTAAAAACAATGGGACAAGACACTTGTCCGCCGCTCATTGCCAGCATCTTAGAAGCCGTATTTAAAATTTGATCCAAGGCTAATACAGCAAAATTCCAGGTCATAAACTCAACAATAGGACGAAGGCCATTTTGAGCAGCTCCCACACCAACTGCCGCAAAACCAAGCTCAGCAATGGGTGTATCGATCACTCTTTTTGGTCCGAATTCGGCTAGCATACCCTGGCTTACTTTATAAGCACCATTGTACTCCGCCACTTCTTCACCCATTAAAAAAACTCTATCATCTCTTCTCATCTCTTCCGACATTGCTTCACGAAGTGCATCACGAAATGCGATTGTTCTTGCCATGTATATACGCTTTTTAAAAGTCGGGCAAATTTAAGTGAGTGAACGGATAAAACCTAAAAAGGAATGTGGTTAGATGCTGGAATTCAAGAGGCTGAATTTCAAAGATGCGTCCACGGATTAAATTAATCCTCGATGGATTTCTGACTTCCGGTCTCAGACTCCCGTCTTCTTTATATTTGCTTATGTCTTCATCTCATTTTCCTATTATTATTATCGGCGGTGGACCTATTGGATTAGCCTGTGGCATTGAAGCAAAAAAGGCTGGTGTGGATTATTTAATTATTGAAAAAGGATCGTTGGTTAACTCATTGTACAACTATCCCGTCAACATGACTTTTTTTTCTACCTCAGAACGGCTTGAAGTAGGCGGCGTTCCTTTTGTTTCCAATAATGCGAAGCCAACCCGGTCCGAATCGTTAGAATATTATCGGCGTGTAACCACTTCTCATCATTTAAATATTCACTTGTTTGAGGAAGTACTTGAAGTAAATCAACTCGCTGCTGGTACCAATAAACCCGGAGCAGCATTCTCGGTAATTACAAGTAAGGGAAATTACACTGCTGATCACATAATCATTGCAACCGGCTTTTATGACATCCCCTATTTATTAAATGTGCCGGGAGAAGGTCTCCCTAAAGTCACCCATTATTATAAAGACCCGCACTTTTATGCCTTTCAAAAAGTATTGGTTGTGGGCGCACAAAACTCGGCCGTTGACGCCGCACTGGAAACCTGGCGCAAAGGAGCTGAAGTAACAATGATTATCCGCAAAGAGGATATTGGTGAGCGGGTAAAATACTGGGTTAGACCTGACATTGTCAACCGGATAAAAGAAGGCTCTATTACTGCTTATACTAATTCAACCATTGCTGCTGTCCGCGAACATGAAGTCGATATTAATACCCCTGATGGAATGATTACGATAGCCAATGATTGGGTAATTGCCCTGACTGGCTATCAACCTAATCTTGATTTTCTAAAAAGGATCGGTATAAGTTTATCCCAGGATGAGGTGATGAAACCTCTGTATGACGAAGCAACCCACGAAACAAATATTAAAAACATATATCTCGCAGGAGTGATCTGCGGCGGAATGAACACTCACCGTCTTTTTATTGAAAACTCAAGAGAACATGCCGAAAGGATAATCGCTGATATAAAAACAAAAAGACAATCAGTTTGATTGTACGGCCCTAATGAAGTCAACCAGCTTTTGTTTATGCAGCTTGCCTTCCGTTCTTACACCGCTGCAAATATCAACGCCATAGGGCTGCACTTTTTGAATGGCTTCGCTTACATTTCCGGCATTTAACCCACCAGCAAGAAAGACAGGAACTTTCACGGCCCTTACTAATTCCCGGCTAATATCCCAGTTATGAGTGTTGCCTGTGCCGCCCAATGTTTTGATCGCAGCTTTGGGGTTTCCACTATCCAGCAAAAAATAATCGACATATTCCTGTAGCTGCACAGCCAGGTCGATAGCCTCTTCATCCATCACATGAATGACCTGCACAATTTTTAATTTGGGCAATGCTTCGCGGATGTGCTCATATTTCCCTTCCGACAATTCATCTACTATCTGCACTGTCGTTGTACCGGCTCTGTTTACATGGTCAATTATTTTTTGTGAAGACTGTTCACTTGTTAATAAGAATGATTCAATCCCCGCAGGAATTGTTTCAGCAATCTCTGCTATCAATTCATCGGCTATTGGTCCAGGCCCGCTCGGCATTTTTGCGACAAGACCAACGGCATTGGCGCCGTGAGCAATGGCCATCGCTGCTTCTTCAACTGAAGCAATACAACATATCTTTATTTTCGTAGTCATGTGTTTACGCTTTATAACTAAATTTTCTTTTTCATCAGCCAATCTTTTTGCACGTCATTACCTAACACAAAATCATGGTCAGCGAATTTTTCGAATCCCCATCTGATATAAAAATCGATGGCCCGCTGATTTTTTTCCCAAACACCCAGCCAGATAAAATCTTTTTTACCTCTTTCTGCCAACCCGATACACTTTTCCATTAAGGCCTTTCCGACTCCTTTTCCTATCGAGTTGGAAGTGGCATAAATTCTTGCCAACTCAATGGCATTGGCACTTCCCAAAGATGGCGGGTTATTATTCTCACGCAACCTCGCATAACCAACAGGCTCTTCCTGGTCATAAGCCAACAGGAAAATATTATCTTTTGTATTCACCTCTTGTATCAAAGCTTCCCGGGTAAATTGTTCGTTCAAAAATTTGTTCATATCCTCCACGGTGTTTTGAGATGCAAACGTATCATAGAAAGTTTGCCGGCTCATATCCGCGATTAATTCGGCATCCCCGCCTGTTGCAAAACGAATACTAATCATTGAAGCAATCTATTTAATATTAGCGAAAGTCGCACTGAAAAAAATTATGGTAAGATTCGCAATTATTGCTAACTTTTGTCTCTGCTCCACCCCTATCCCAACACTACCCTCTAATTTTTTAATCATTTAAAAAAATCAGATCATGAGAAAGTTCTTTCTTCTCTGCCTGCTTATTCCTGCAGTTGGAATGAGCCAGAACAAAACTATTGTAAGCACATTCCGGGTTTTTCCCAAAATTGACAAGTCACTTGAATTTGAAAAAGCTTTTATCTCGCATGCACAAAAGTATCATGTGGGTAATTGGAAATGGCGTGTGTTTGATATACAATCAGGCCCGGATGCAGGCGGATTTATGGTAGTGGAGGGCCCGCTAAGCTGGGACGAGTTTGATACCCGCGGTAACCTTGGAGCAGAACATACCGCTGATTGGGCAAAAAATGTAATGCCTTACACGGCAGATCGCGGCACCTCTTCCTATGCCGAGTTCAATGAAGAGTTGAGCACAGTAGGAATAACAGATTATTCGGAAAAGATTATCATTAATCATATCCTGCCATTACCCGGTAAAATTCAAAATGTTTTAGATATGGGTAAGAAGATGAAAAAAGCATGGACCGATGGTAAACAATCGATCGCCGTGTATGAGGCCCGTAATTCAGGTGCCCCGGAGATTCTTGTTGTTACAAGGCTAAAGGCCGGACTCAAAGAATTAGGAGCCGGTTATCGCAAACCCTTCCCTGAAAGATATACAGCTGCCAACGGCGAAGGAAGCTGGGATGTGTTTCAGGAAGATTTTGCCAAAAATGTAGAAAAGCGATGGAGTGAAATTCTTTTTTACCGCACAGATCTTAGTTCTAAATAACTATTCTTTGATAAGAGTGAAAAGCCGAAGCCAGCCGGCTTTTCACTCTTTTAAACCCAGGAAGAAATTTTTATAAGCATGACCATAGCTTACTTATTGGTTGATGCATTACATTCGATTTTCCATCCCTCTTTTTCTTTCCGATAGATCGACACCCAGGCATAATCAGTGGTATCAGTTAATAATTTTCCGAGACTGTCCGGACGGATTAATATGACTTGCTTTTGAACAATTGCATAAGCAAGAGATCCATCATCTGAAAAACGGATAATAGGTGCAGCGGAATCATCCCATTTAATGAATTGAACACTTCCAAAATAAGAAGTGATCCTTTTTTTGTTTTCATCCGGGCTTACTACAGAAACCTTTCCCTTATTAACCGATAGCATGCTGTCCGCGAACTCCGACATAAAGAGTTCTGCGTTCCGGTCGAAATGTGCTTTGCGCTCCTGCTGTAATAATGCAGTTATTGCCTCTGTGTCCCTCTCTTTATTGAAACGACATTCATTAGTACAGCTATAATCTGTCAAAATGAGCAAAGCGAAAACGTAAATTTTCTTAGTCATCATTATAGCTTAAACTGTGTTTTTGAATAGATGTGCTGCTAAAGCAATTTAGTTTCTATGGTTTTAAAATACCGACCATTTATCAAAAGGAGACAAATGGGATTTGTACGTTACTTCCGGATATCCGGGTCTCAACAATTGTTTTTACCCAGACAACCAAAAAATGAAGAATACCGTTTTGACTAACGCAAGTTTTTCGTAACTTATACATTCAACAAACACATGTGCAAAACCCGGGCGGATTTCATATAAATGTGAATCGTTCTTTTTATTTGTCCGTACGATTTTTACCCCTTCTAATTGCTGTATCGGGATGGAATGTTTTGGATGCACAAGTTTGCCCACCCAATATCGATTTTGAAACAGGCACATTTGCCAACTGGACATGTTATGCCGGATCTGTTTCGGGGGTCTCTGGTCAAAATCGTATTAATATCTACCCGTCAAATGGACCTGCCTTTAACCAACACACCATGTATTCCAGGCAACAAAATGGAAATGATAGAGATCCTTATGGTAATTTTCCTGTAGTCTGTCCCAATGGAAGTGGCTATTCTATCAGGTTGGGAAATGATGAAGCTGGCGGGCAAGCAGAAGGTATCTCATATGAATTTACTATTCCACCAAATCAAAATAATTATTCGCTCATATATCATTATGCCGTCGTGTTCCAGGATCCCAATCACCAGCAATTTCAGCAACCGCGGCTGGAATTGGAAATCACCAACGTCACAGACAACCAGCTCATCCTCTGCTCATCTTTTACTTTTATTCCTTATGGGTCTCTTCTTCCCGGCTTCTTTATCTCACCGATCCAGCGGGATACAACCAATATCTGGTGCAAAGATTGGTCCGCTGTTTCGATTAATTTAAATGGCAATGCGGGCAAAACGATCCGGCTTTTTTTTAAAACAGCTGATTGCACATTTATCCGCCATTTTGGATATGCCTATGTCGACGTTAACACCGAATGCAGCAGTGAGTTTGTAGGTGACGTATACTGTCCGCAGGATACGGCTATACAAATAACGGCGCCATGGGGGTATCAAAACTACACCTGGTTTAACAGCGGCTTTACTCAAAAACTTGGAACGGATCAAACGCTTCGCATCGAACCACCTCCACCGCTTGGCACAACCGTGGCTGTTGAAGTAGTCCCGTACAATGGATATGGCTGTTTAGATACACTCTACACAACTATGGTGGATACCTTAAAAGTAATTTCTCAAGCCGGGAAAGACACACTCTCGTGCAACCGCGAAGAAGTGCAGATCGGCTTAAACCCCAAGCCTGGCTTTTCGTATAGCTGGAGTCCGCCGGAAGGGCTATCTAATCCTTCAATTTCTAACCCGATGGCCACACCCTCTGCTACTACTAATTACGTTCTTACTACCAGGAGCCTGGGAGGAGGCTGTGCAAATAATGATACGGTCCTTGTCATAGCTTCTATTATTGATACGGCGATATCGGTATTGGGAAAGGAGGCCTTTTGTGTCACCAGCGGCGACAGCGCTGTACTTTCCATTCAACCAACACAGCGCATCCAATGGTATAAAGACAACACAGCTATTCCCGGAGCCACTCTTCCTACCTATAAGGTCATTAAATCTGGAGCATACAAAGCGCTGCTCATTAATGATGATGGTTGCAGCATTGAAACAGGCGAAAAGAATATCGCGATTGAAAACCCCATTCCCGGTATTACGTACCCGGTACAGTATGCGATTGTAGAATATCCACTGCAGTTAACCGCAAGAGATTTTGGTGTTAAAAGCGAATGGACTCCTGCTACTTACCTGGATAACTCATTTAGCTTTACTCCTGTTTTCAATGGCGCAGAAGATATTTTGTATACCGTAACCATTGAAACAAAAGGTGGCTGCGTAACCATCGATACCCAAATGGTAAAAATTGCAAAAGAGTTAAAAGTGTATGTGCCGACTGCTTTTACGCCCAATAATGACGGCCTGAATGATTATTTAAAACCCATCCCCATGGGCTTCAAAGAGCTGAAGTATTTCAGAATATACAATCGCTGGGGACAATTTATTTTTGATATTCGTTCTAACCCCCGGGGATGGGATGGCACTGTTGGAGGTAAGCCACAAAGTTCCCAGGTGTTTGTATGGATAGCCGAAGGTGTCGGCGTAGATAATAAAGTGTACCGGGAGAAGGGAACGGCCGTCTTAGTGAGATAACTGAGTTGGCTTCTTCCTATTCGATCAATTTCCATAATGTTTCGCTGCTTCCAAACATAGACCTGAATGAATCGTAGTCATTATGGTATTGGTTTGGCAATAGATCTGCAGGAACAACTATTTTTTTTAAGCGATAATTACTGACTATTTTCACCGCATGCATTCGCATGTACAGACGCTATTGAAATGTATAGACCTGGAAGAAAAAGAGCAGGTCAGGAAATTTAGCTTAGATCAGCAACATACCCTTAAAGCCTTGAAAGCTGAAGGCCTTGCCCTGCACCCGATCATTGTCACCCGCAAGAGTTTTGGCTATGCTGATTATCCCGAGATCAGTTTCAAACTAGGTTTTCCACCGGAAGCTAATCTATTTAAAGATGGAGCCGCAATCGAATGCTTTATTGCCGGCGAAGAACCTGTAAAAGGTATACTGATGAGCCTTGATGGGAAAACCGGTGAGTTCAGGTTATTTGCCCCTGATTTTCCTGATTGGATCGAAGATGATGGTGTGGGCATCAAATTGGCGCCCGATACACGTACCACCAGCATCATGAAAAAAGTACTGAACGAACTGGAATCGGATAAAAGGCTGTTCAAACTTTTTGAACAACTGCACAGGGACGGGATAGTACTAACAAACGGAACGACCAACATACAATCATTTTCTTTAGCTTTTCGAAATAAGCAGTTGAATCAAAGCCAGCAGGATGCAGTGGCCGCTATTGTACAAAATGAAGAAATCACGATTGTGCACGGTCCGCCGGGAACAGGAAAGACAACAACGTTGGTGGAAGCAATTGGACAACTCGTTCACAATGGTGAAAAAGTGTTGGTGTCGGCACCCAGTAATACGGCCGTCGATAATATCGCCAAAGGATTAATTGAAAATGGTATAAATGTTTTGCGTGTTGGGAATATGAGTAAAGTAGACCAAACGATCTTTTCTCATACGCCTGAAGGCCGGCTGGCCAACAGTAAACAACAGAAAGAAATCAAACAATTAAAGATAAGAGCCGAAGAATTCCGCAAAATGGCATTGAAGTATAAACGGAGTTTTGGCAAAGCGGAACGGGAACAACGCAATCTTTTATTTAAAGAAGTAAAAAATATCCGTAACGAAATAAAAAAGCTGCAAGCCTATAACGAAGAAAAACTTTTTACAGAAGCCGACGTCATAGCAGGCACACCAATTGGTTTGTATGATGCAGGTATAGACCATTTACATTTTCAAACCCTGGTGATAGATGAGGCGGGGCAATGCATCGAACCATTGGCATGGTGCATTTTCCCATTAGCCAATAAAATTGTATTAGCCGGTGATCATTGGCAGTTGCCACCTACTGTATTAAGTGACGAGGCTGCGAAGCTTGGCTTTAACAGGTCTATTCTTGAAATAGCTATATCAGCCGTGAATGCAATTTTCCTGCTGAATACTCAATACAGAATGCGGCAGGCCATTGCCGGCTTTAGTAGTCATTATTTTTATAACGGCTTGTTGCAAACCGCTGCGCATTTAATCAATACAGGAACACATCTCACCTTTATTGATACAGCCGGTTCTGGTTATAACGAGAAGCATGGTCCCGATGGCACCAGCCTGCAAAACGAAGGCGAATTGAGTATTGCCAACCAATTAATTCAGATGGAAGCACTGGACAATTTATCAACAGCTTTTATTTCTCCTTATTCAGGACAGGTTATTGCCGCCAGGGAACTGCTGCCAAAAACGATCCGCATCAGCACCATTGATAGTTTCCAGGGACAGGAAAAACAAAACATAATTCTGTCACTGGTGCGTAGTAATGATGAGGGTGATATCGGCTTTCTGAAAGATTATCGCCGGATGAACGTAGCGATAACAAGGGCCAAGGAGCAGCTCTTTGTAATTGGTGACAGCGCAACAATTGGCGCCGACGCTTTTTATAATGCGTTTTTGACCTATGTAGAGCAGCATGGAACTTATCGAACTGTATGGGAATTTGACATGCAATGATTATTCGGAAAACTAATAAAGTATGTCGCATCAAGACATACTTTATACAAACGAAGTCAAAGGCTCAGGTTAATTCGCTTCAGTATATTTTTTAAAATTATCGAGAATCGCCTGCCAGCCGCCTTTTTGCATTTCAATGGAATGAGTGCCTTCCGCTTCAAAACTTTCTACTACTTTGGTCGTATTGCCGGCAGGTGTAAAGCTAATTGTCACTTTCCGGCCATCGCCAAGCGTGTATTCGATATACTCATTGATCCGCAAAACGTCGTAAACACCTGCAAACTCAAAGCCCATGCTACCATCCTTTGCTTCCATACGGGCACTAAAACTTCCACCTTCCCGAAGATCGGTTTTTGCCCATGGTGTGTGCCAGTCATCCGAAGCGTTGTTCCATTGTGTAATATGCTCAGGCTTTGTCCAGTACTCCCATACTTTTTGTACCGGTGCATTCACGGTATTTTCTACTGTGATGATGGTTTTTTCTTGTGTTTCCATTGCTGTATTTTTTTTATTATTTCGTTTTACGTTACAAATATCTGGCAACCGTATGTTCTATCGGCTGTGTGAAAGCGACAATAAAAAGGTTGTTTGCGACAACATGGCAACCATACTATTCCTTTCGTCAAGAAAACCGGTCCCTTAGTGGAACTTAGCGTAGAAGATCAAGAAAACAATCCGAAGTTTAGACCTAAATTCAATAGTATGCGATTCATTCTTGCGTTTGTTTTGATCCTGTTTTCGTCCTGCGTAAACAGCAAAGAAAAATCGTACACAGGAAGCACTCCTGTTGGTGCTGTTGTCCGATCTTTCTTCGGCATCCCTCCAGCAGACTCGATTGATTTTATGCGGTGGAAATTATTAATTGATAAAAACAATTATACCCTGATTTGTAACTATGGAGTGGGCAAGCCCAATACCAATGGGTTTATAAGCGGTGGCAAGTCGGTACAGTTTACAGGCGAATGCAGGCACGATAATAATTTTTATATCCTTTTAAAAAATGGAAAGGAACTAAAACTGTTGGAATTGAATGAGAACTTACTTCATCTCGCAGATTTCAACAATAATCTTTTAATCGGAAACTCAGGCTGGAGTTATGTGCTAAACAGCTTATCACCGGTCGAAACCAGCAAACTCAATATAACAGCCCAAACAGCCAGCTTACCGGACTCAATGCTGTACACCGGAAGAACGCCATGTGCCGTGCCTGGTATCATTCCCAATGGAACTTCATGTTATAAACTGAAATGGAAACTTGTGTTCTATGCTGATGCAGCCAACCATAAACCGACGACCTATAAGGTATGGGGAACACCCTGGCGAAAAGTAGATGGCAAAACAGGCCGCTGGAAAATTCGTTCGACAAAAGATGGACAATTCATATACGAGTTAAAGGATGAAAACAGCAAAATATTTCTAAAGCTTTTAAAAGCGGATGAAAACATCCTTCTTTTTACCGATGAAAATGGACACCCATTAACCGGCGATGAGGACTTCAGTTATATTTTGAACAGAGAAAAATAACCTATTGAGATTGGATTCGGCCAAGGTCCGCTATCGCAGAATATAAGTTATGCCATTTACATTTTGCCGGTACAATCCTGACTTCAGCGAACCTCCGAGTCCCTGGCGATCAAGCGACGTATACCATTGCAAAATGAGAGTACCGATGCTTTTTATTTTTCCTCTCAACATTTTATCATCAAATGACGAGAAGTAAGTAATAGGCGTGTTCCCAATCGATTTTAACTTTCCCCTGATGGCCTCATTTTCTACCGATGAATAATATTCTAAAATCTGCGTACCTATAAACCTAAGTTTACCTTTTAATGCAGCGTTGTCATAATTGGTATAATAATCAAGACTGATCCGGCCAATTGTTTTTAATTTTCCGGCTTTACCGGGTGTTTCCAATGGCCCGTAATAAGTGATCGTACAGGTGCCGATATTTTTTACCTTGCCTTTGAAAGCCGTATCAGATTCATTGCCGTAGTAGTCAACCCTCCCCATAAATGGCTGTAGTTTGGGCGCATAATAATTATTGTTCCGTTCTGATCTCAGTTCTGTCCCCCATTCCAATAATCTACCATCTTCAGAAACACGTATAAGCACATCCTGATCGGTAAGAAAACTAAAATAAGTTAAGGTGCTGGCGCCTGAAAAACTAGCCTGGCTTAATTGCTGGGAGACGGCAGCATCGCCTATCATTAATAATAGCAGTACAGAAAGAAAACTGCGCATAGTTATTTTTTTAATTTAAACATACTCATTTTCCGTGTCAATGTAAATAATGAGGTGCTTTAGAGCAATTTGTAGTAACCCCACTGTTTGTAAGTCTGATGCGATATTTTCCCAGCCGGTTGCATTGCCAATTATTTCTACGCAGTATCAAGCGTAACATTATCGTGGAAAATCACGTAGTAATACTCACAATTTAGATTTTCATATTAGTTATTTTTAAATATCCAATTCTTAAAAACCATATTTTATGAAACCCACCGTTATCCTCCATCCGCTAAAACGGATCCACTTCAGCTATAAATCTGAAGCCACCCTCAGCCAATTCGAAACCATATTCATTGAACGATATAAGGAACTGCACGATGAATTGGCCACCATTAAAAACCAGTTGCTGCAACTGAACCCCGTAATTGAAATAGTAGCTGCAGAATTCAAAAATGTAAAAAAGGCCTTTGATAAACTTCGTGAGAAGATCATACGAACTGAATGCATGATCGGCATAGGAGCAGAAAATGAAGTTACTCCAGGTCCTTTCAACATCCGGCCGGAGGAAATCAACAAAGTGCTGAATGAATTTCAAAACATACGCAGTAGCTATTGGGGCATTATGCTACCGATGCATAACCAGTTCAACGTGGTATACAAAAGATTCACAGACTTTGATGATAAAGTCGAGCTTTTTGAAAAAGAATTTACGGAGCCACTTTTCAGCAATTGTGAAATCATGGAAATTGATATCCGCTGTTTTGATGAAGATATGAATGAGTTTCGTGCAAAATGGATGGCAATTGCCAACCTGCAGGAAACGTGTCTGGATCAATACACGGATTGGGCAAAACATCAAACCGTGCTTGTAAATGACTCCGCCGTTTTGTATGACAGAATAAAAAAGCTATATCAGCACCTCAACAAAATGCAAGATCATGATATGAACGATAATGCTAAACGGCCCGGCTTGAATTGATCATTTAGTTATAACAAAAAAGGGGAAAGAAACTCATTTTACCAAACCGGAAAGACCCAAATCGAAAGATATAGATGGGGTATCTTATTGTTCTTGTATCTCAGTAGCAGGCATCCTGCGCCATCGCATTGATCCAACCAGAATAAAAACAGGTATATAACTTTAAAACGCTATTAATATGTTTGGTCTTCAATAATTGTATCTTTCTCCAACAGCATATCACTATAAGAAAACTGAAGCAGGTCCTCCGGCTTTACTTCAAATTCTTTCATATAGAAATCACATTGCTCCTGAAGTTGCTGCCTGGAAAGATCAGCATTGATATTGCTGGCTTCTATTTCTGCAAATGATCCGAGTCCCGGCACTTCGTCAATATGAAATTTTACATTGTCAATAAAATAGATTTCCCGGATTTTTTTAACAACCACTTTTACACCGATTGATTTTGTGAGTACCGCTTTTAGCCCGGCAACATCCCCGATTTTCACGAGGTCAAAATGAGATTGTTTGGGGCCTGATTGATTTTCCCGTTCGTAAAAGATCAGGTTATTCTCGATATTTCCCTCACGCAGTTTCAACCGGCCATTTCGGACCGAAAAATAAGTGTCTACCTGTTCGTCTATACCCCTGAAATCAGCTTTCTGTTGGTTTAAATAGCTTCGAATAGCTCCTGGGTTACTACATCTGGCTTTTATTTCTACGTTCAAAAAAGGCATAAAAAAAGGTTTGCTGATAAACAACAAACCTAATTAAGTTTTAACGAATAAATTATTCTGCTAGTGCGGCCGCCTTTCTTTTTCTCGCAGGGGTAACTTCAGTTGTATCCTCCCCCTTCACAAAACGCATAGCACTCCAAACATGATCAAGTTCAACTCTTTCAATACTTTCATAACCTTCGCAGGTGAGCCTGTTCCAGCTGCACTCACGATTAAGATCGGTAACGATTTTTGAAGTAGTTTTTGGATAGGCTACCCAAAACTTACTTTCTCCTTTTAATGACGGCATTACGTCTTTTAAAATACCATTTAATTGATTTTCATTCACAGCAAACACCAAGGCAAAATCAATCTTCCTGTTTTTCAGAAGCGGGGTCATGTTTTTGGCGAAGGATAATTTGCTGAATTGCTTTTCGATGGAGGAAGGCAAACCCTGAATCAATAAATTCTTTTCGTCTGCCAGTTGTAACTTTTCAAATACTGTTTGAGACATACTTTTCAAGTTATTTTAAAGAGTTTCAGACAATTACACTACGCATAGTGCCCATTGTCAGAGTTTTCATTAACGGGAGTGCAAAGATAGGTGAAAATGGCCGGTTTAACCAGCCTGAATCAAATAAAAATCCCGTCCAGACTGAATTTGGACGGGATTACTTGATGCAAATCTATTTTATCGGTTAACCGGTTTATAATATTTAAGCGCTTCCGGCATGTACCTTTCCAGCTGTTCTCTCCTGGTTCCTTCAGAGGGGTGGGAACTTAAAAACTCAGGTGGTTTTTGGCCATTTGAGGCCTTTTCCATTCTTTCCCAAAGAGCAATGGCTTCACGGGGATTATAGCCCGCCATAGCCGCCCAAATTAATCCATAGCGGTCAGCCTCGAGTTCATGCTTACGGGAAAAGGGTAGCAATACTCCAACCTGTGATCCCAGACCAAAAGCCTGCAGAAAAAGATTTTGAGTGGCGGCTGGTTTATTAGCGAGAGCAACCTGCAAACCCATGCCGACCGCTTCGGCTCCCATTGCCTGGCTCATTCTTTCATTGCCATGGTTAAAAATAGCATGTGAAACCTCGTGACCCATAACCGCTGCCAAAGCAGCTTCATTTTGGGTAATTGGCAGCAGACCTGTATAGACGACAATTTTACCGCCTGGCATACACCATGCATTTACATCTTTACTTTCTACCAACTTATATTCCCATTTATAACCCTCTAACTCACCCGACAATCCTTTAGAAGCATAGAATTGTTCCACCGCTCTAGAAATTCTCTGGCCAACTCTAGTTACCATTTCAGCATCCCGGTTAGATGAAGCACTAACTACTTTGTTGGTATTCAAAAATTGCTGGTACTGCTCTGTAGCCATTGCCTGCAACTGTGATTCAGGCAAAAGTTTTAATTGGCTACGTCCTGTTATCGTATTCTTTGAACAGGCAATAACAACAGTACTGATTAATAAAAAATAGCTTATTCTTTTTAGCATTTTAAACTGTTTATAGTACAAAATTCAATCATTGTACCAAAATACAACGCAACTACTTCGTTAAGATGTTAAGATTTTTTTTTAAGGACTTACTTATTGATTACGAAAAGCAGCATTTTCCCTGCGGCGCTGCCGGCGACGATCACGATGTTTTAACACCGGTACTTTGCTCTCACTGCCTCTGAGGAGACGGCCAATGTTCTTTTGATGGGTGAGAATTACCATCAGGGCAACTGCAATCGCAAATACCCTGTAGACGGGATTATCGACATTAAAAATCACCAATATGAAAATCGGAAATGCTATACTGGCCATTATAGAACTTAAAGAAACAAAGCGTGTAAGAAACAGGACCAAAAGAAAAACTCCTGAACAGGATAATGCAGTCCATGGAGAAATGCCCAACACCAGGCCAAATAATGTAGCCACACCCTTACCCCCGCGGAACTCAGCCCAAATAGGGAAAATATGCCCCAGAACTGCTGCAAGACCAAGGCAGATCTGAAGATTTAAAGAAAGCGTTTCGCTATCTGCGTATTGAGGAAGTAATAAAACAAGATTAACAGCTACTGTGCCCTTGAGCATGTCAACGATCATGACCACCGTACCCCATTTGGGTCCCAAAACACGAAAGGTATTAGTAGCGCCGGCATTGCCGCTACCATATTCACGAATATCAATTCCAAAAAAAGATCGGCTAACCCAAACTGATGTAGGAATGCTACCAATTAAATAAGCGAGAACGATGACTAATAGTTCGTTCATAGAATCTTTGGTGTTGATGTTGAATAACGAAAATACAACAAAATCACCAAGAAGGTAACGTTAATTTAACAGAAAAATCTGCAGAAATTACGGTGAAAGATTAAGAAGCAACCAATTATCTCTTTCAGCTCTTTGGCGAAACTTAAGGCCAAAATTGCGGGCTTGTATCAAAATATCCTGCTCATCATCAGTCAATAATCCGCTGAGAAGAATAGTTCCACCGGGATTAATTTGCCTGGCAATAGTCTCAAGGTTGTCGAGTATTACGTTCTTATTGATATTGGCCAATATAATATCAAACTTGTCCTGCAAACTTGCGCTATCCCTCAACTGCAAGTCAACTCTTGAGCAGGTATTTCGTTTGATATTTTCGGCTGCGTTCTCTATGCTCCATTTGTCGTTGTCGATCGCTACGATTTTATTTGCACCCAATTTCCCGGCAAGAATTGCCAGCACACCGGTACCTGTGCCAAAGTCCAAAACGTTTTTGTCTGCGAAATCCAGTTGTTCCATCTGTTGCATCATCAAATAGGTGGTTGCATGATGGCCTGTCCCAAAACTCATCTTCGGTGTGATGACCACTTCAAACTTTACCTCTTCAATTGGTTCATGAAAATCGGCTCGTACAGCGACAAAGTCGCCAACAACCACGGGTGAAAAACTAGATTCCCAAAGTTGGTTCCAGTTGGTTTCTTCAATAATTGTTTTTGAAAAATTTAATCCTCCTGACGCTGCAATTGTTTTAAGCAAATTTTCATCATAGTCATCAGAGCTGATAAAAGCTTTCAGCACATGTTCACCTTCTTCAAATCCATCGAACCCGATTTGACTCAATTGGGCAATAAGGATATCAGATTGTTCCTGCGATATATGTTGAAATTCGATTTGGATATACTGCCCCATTTATGAAAAATTAAAAACCCTGAACTAGTCAGGGTTTTATTTTTTATTTTGTTATTCACCTTTTGGCGATTCTTCCCTCGGCTTCATCTCAGGCTTTGGGATCAAAGCCTTCCTTGATAATTTGAATTTACCTGATTTTGGATCTGTTCCGATCAGCTTAACTTTGAAAGTATCACCCTCTTTTACGATTCCTTCCAATGTTTCCAATCGTTTCCAGCTTATCTCAGAGATATGAACCAATCCTTGTTTACCAGGCAGGAATTCAACAAACGCACCGAATGGCATAATTGATTTTACCGTTGCATCATAAACATCACCGACGGTTGGTATGGCTACAATGCCTTTGATGATTGATACGGCTTTTTCAACACCTAGTTTATTCACACCAAACACACTCACTTCTCCCCTGTTATTCTTTTCTTCAATATTGATAGTAGTACCTGTCTCTCTTTGCATTTCCTGGATCACTTTACCGCCTGGTCCGATAACAGCCCCGATAAATTCACGGTCAATAAACATTTTCACCATACGTGGTGCATGTTCTTTCACCTCAGCGTTAGCCGCAGGAATGCAATTATACATCGCATCCAAAATATGTAAACGACCACGGCGTGCCTGGTCAAGGGCCTGCTTCATTACTTCCATGCTAAGGCCATCCACTTTGATATCCATTTGAACACCGCAAATACCATCACGGGTACCGGTTACTTTAAAATCCATATCACCAAGGTGATCTTCGTCGCCCAGTATATCTGTTAAAACAGAATATTTATCGCCTTTAGTGATCAAACCCATTGCCACACCGGAAACGTGTTTCGGAATAGGAACACCCGCATCCATCAACGCTAATGAGCCGGCGCAAACTGTCGCCATCGAAGACGAACCATTTGACTCAAGGATATCACTCACAACACGAACGGTGTATGCAAAATCGCCAGAAGGCATCATTTGCTTTAATGAACGCATGGCCAGATTTCCGTGACCAACTTCACGACGGCTCTGCCCCCTCATCATTTTCACTTCACCGGTAGAGAAAGGAGGGAAATTATAATGCAGGTAGAACTTTGAGTCAACCGATTTTGCGGCACTCTCCACCAACAAATCATCTAACGCCGTACCTAAAGTGACAGTGGTTAATGATTGTGTTTCGCCTCTCGTGAATAAAGAAGAACCGTGGGGTGATGGTAACACATTTACTTCCATATCGAGGGCACGAACATCTTCAAGTCCACGTCCATCGAGACGAACTTTTTCATCCAATATCATGTCACGAACAACATAGTATTGCAGGTCGTTATAATAATTATTTGCGAGTTTTTTTGTCAGATCAGGCATTTCCTCTCCTTCAGCCAAACCTGCTTTCAAATGCTCCATCAGTTCATCTTTGATGGCAGCGAATTTGTCGCTACGTTCGTGTTTGCTGAATTTAGCTTTTGCTACCTCATAAACTTTTTGCTTCGCAAAAGCATACACTTTTTCTTCAAGAGCTGGATCAGTTTCAGGTTTGGTATATTCTCTTTTTGCTGTAATTCCTTTTAGAGCTCTCAGTTCTTCCTGCGCCTTTACCTGTATGCGAATGGCGTCGTGGGCTGCTTGTAACACACTCACCAATTCAGCCTCACTACATTCTTTGGCTTCACCTTCCACCATCATCAGGTTTTTATCAGTAGCCGCCACTATAAAATCAAGATCTGATTTCTCCATCTCTTCACGGCTGGGGTTGATCTTCAACTGCCCGTTTACTCTTCCCACTCTTACTTCTGAAATGATTTCTTTAATGGGAATATCTGAAACCGCTAAAGCAGCAGATGCTGCCAGGCAAGCAAGAGCGTCAGGCAAGATTTGATCATCACTTGATATCAGTGATACCAATACCTGTACTTCGCAGAAATAATCTTCGGGGAATAAAGGTCTTAATGCACGGTCAATTAACCGGCTTACCAGCACTTCATAGTCGTTTAGGCGAGCTTCTCTTTTAAAGAACGAACCGGGAATGCGGCCTGCAGCAGCAAATTTTTCCTGGTAGTCTACAGATAAAGGGAAAAAGCTTTGCCCCTCTTTTGGCTCCTGAGTTGCTACCACGGTAGCTAATAACATACAGTTGCCCATAGAAACTGTGACGGCGCCATCAGCCTGGCGGGCCAGCCTGCCTGTTTCAATAGTAACCTGGCGGCCATCGCCTATATCAAATGTTTTACGAATAGGTTGTTGTAACATAGTTTGTGAAGTTTGAAGTTTGACATAGAATTAGTCAAACGATTTCAGGATAAAGTTTGCAATTTGTTGAAGCTACAAGGCGGTAAAACACCTGTGTACCAAAAACAGTTATTCCCAACATCCTTGAAGAGGTTGGGAATAATCATTTATAATAATTCTGTTCTTTATATTTTGGATAAAGAAACTTCAGAATAAAAGACCATCCTAACTCCCCTTCAATGGGGATCGGCCGTCTTATTTTCTTATTCCAAGTTTCTCAATCAATTGACGATAACCAGTCAGGTTGTGTTTTTGCAGGTAGTTCAACAAGCTCTTGCGTTTTCCAACCATTACCATCAAACCGCGGTGAGTAGAGAAATCTTTTTTGTTTTGCTGAAGATGGGCACTGATCTGGCTGATGCGCTCGGTCAATTGAGCGATCTGTCCTTCGATAGAACCAGTGTTTGTAGCAGAACCACCAAATTCTTTGAAAATGTTGGCTGTTTTTTCTTTTGTTAAAGGCATCTTTGTCTTTTTTAAATTTTCATCCGATTAGTAACCTAAATATTTTGTGGCGGCAAAGGTAAGGCAACTAAATTTAATGGCAAAAGAAAGGATGGCAAAAATTGACCTGGAACCCGTAAATTAAAGCCTTTTTACCTTCTCCTGCTTATTTTTGCCGGATGGAGCTTTCGCAAGACACTAAAAACATCCTTGGTCTTCAGCTTCCTACCGACCCGCGGTGGGTGAACTTGGCCGAAAAATCCCTGGAAGAGATATTAACCGACCATGCCTATTGTGAGCAAAAGGCCGCATTAACCTGTATTTCTCTAATTCAACGCTACAGCGAAAAGGAAAAGCTCGTTGTAGAACTATCTCCGATTGTGACCGAAGAATGGGGGCATTTTCGTTTGGTGCTGGCTGAATTACATAAACGTAAGCTCAAACTGGGGCGTCAACGCAAGGACCTTTATGTAAACGAGCTATTGAAATTTGAAGCCAAGGGTGGCAGCGAAGAGTCACGATTTCTTGACAAGTTGCTGATGATGGCCCTGATTGAAGCCCGGAGCTGTGAGCGGTTTAAACGCCTTAGCGAGGGACTGGATGATGAATATCTGAAAAACTTCTATCGTCGCTTCATGGAAAGTGAAGCAGGACATTATACCCTTTTTATAGACCTTGCCGAAACCTATATTGACAAAGAAAAAGTTCGTCGTCGCTGGACGGAGTGGCTGGACTATGAAACGGCAATAATGAGCAGCCTGGAAGTAAGGGGCGACAGGATACATTAAAATTATATACTTTTCACTCCATCACCGATCACTGATGCAAATACTTCCGGTTCATATCCTATCTTCTCTTTATAATAGCTAACCAGTTTTTTTGAAAAATCATTGAAGCTGTCTTTTTTTACCAGGGCAATAGCGCAACCACCAAACCCTGCCCCAGTCATCCTTGCACCAATACAGCCATCGTGAGTTTTGCAAAATTCAACTATAGTATCTAGCTCCTTTCCGGATACCTCGTACAACTCTTGCAAAGACTGATGGGATGCATACATCAACTCCCCAAACCGATCCAGCTGATTTAATTGCAACGCATTTTTGGCCTCTTTCACTCTTTCGTTTTCAGTGATAACATGCAACGCCCTTTTTTCGAGAACGGCGTCGTTTATCAAATGTTTATGCGTATGAAAAGTGCTGGAATCAATATCGCATAAGTGAGTAACCGTAAGTTCCTTTTTCAAAAGCTTTAAAGCGGCACCGCATTCCCTGAATCGTTCGTTGTATTTCGAATCGGCTAATGTCCGGGGCTTATTGCTATTAATAATAGCTAACACATAATCGCCAATTTCAAAAGGAAGGTATTCGTATTCCAGTGAATCACAGTTTAGCAAGATCGCCTTATTTTTCCTTCCCATTGCAACGGCAAACTGATCCATAATACCGGAATTAAGACCAATAAACTCATTCTCTACTTTCTTACCAAGCTTTGCAATTTCGATATTGGAAATATCGAGCTGAAAGAGCTCATTTGCCGCAAACATCGTCAGCACTTCGATAGAAGCCGATGAAGAAAGCCCGGCGCCGATAGGCAGGTTGCCGTAAAACAACATATCCAATCCGGAAATGGTATGTCCTTCCTGCAACAATTGGTTAAGAGAGCCCAGCGGATAATTAAACCATTCTTTTCCTGTTTTTGCATAGGAAGTCTGCAGGTGCAACTCTGCCGTTTCAGGAAAATTAAGACATTGCAATCTCAGCTTTTTGTCAGTATTCTTTGCAATAGCCAGGAAAGTTCCTCTTGAAATAGCACAGGGCATCACTTTCCCACCGTTATAGTCGATATGTTCGCCAATTAAATTAACACGTCCGGGGCAAAAGAAAAAATCAGTAGCATCTTTATGGAAACGATTGCGGAAGTTTTCCTGCAATTCACTTTTTGTCATCTGTCTTGCGTTATTTTTAAGCCATGAAAAAGCCGAATAAGAAATATTGTTTCACAAATTCGCGGGGTGAAGATATTTATTTGTTTACATTAAGCAATGCTAAAGGAACGGAAGTTTCTATTGCCAACTATGGAGCCATCATCACCTCTTTCAAAGTCAAACAAACGGATGGGACCATTAATGATATTGTATTGGGGTTTGACAAGGTCGAAGATTATTTATCAAAAGAATATCTGGATGGCTATCCCTATTTTGGCGCTGCCATCGGCCGGTATGCCAACCGGATCAAGGGTGGTGAATTCAGCATTGACGGGAAAACCTATTCGGTGGCAAAAAATAAAATCACCGATCATCTGCATGGCGGGCATGAAGGTTTCGACAAGAAAGTATGGACACCTCTTTCCCATACGGACAACAAGCTTGCATTAAAATACCGGAGTGCCGATGGCGAAGAAGGATACCCGGGCAATCTTGACGTGACAATTGAATTTGAACTTACAAATAATGATGAGCTGATCTATGAGTATACTGCAAAAACAGATCAACCAACCGCTGTTAACCTGACTCACCATAGCTACTTCAATCTTGACAATGGAGAGGGTACGATCGGTAAACATATGGTAAAGATCAATGCTGGGTCAATACTGGAGCAGGATGACAACTTTGTTGTGACCGGTAAAAGCATAGCTGTAGCTAACACGCAATATGACTTTCGCAATTTTAAGCAAATAGACAAGGACTGGATTGCTGCTGATGGATATGATCAAACTTTTGTATTAGATAATGAAGATGCGGATAAGCTAACACTTGCTGCAACTGCTTACTCCAATCAATCCGGGCTGAAACTTGAAGTGTACACTAACGAACCTGTGGTTCATTTTTATACCGGTAAATGGATACCGCAATTAAACGGTATCACCACTAAAAGTTACGGGCCTTTTAGTGGATTTTGTTTTGAAACACAAAAGCAGCCGAACGCAATCAATATTCCCGCATTTCCAGGTACGATACTGCGACCGGGAGAAACATATCATACCAGCACGATGTACAAAGTAACTGAGTCCTGATACTAAGAGCTAAAATATTCCAGCTCTTCTTTCAAATCAAGAAAAGGATATTTTGACTGCAACTCCCTTGTTTTATCAGCCTGTGACTTCAAAAATTGCTTATGTGCATTAGTCGCCGGTTGAACAGGTCTGTGCTTCCTGGCAATGCTGATCTTTTTCAACTCTTCCATTATTTGCCTTGCCTCATCATCAAGACAGGATGCACTAAATTTTTGTAAGACAAAATCTGTCGCCAAATAATTAGGATGAGCAAAATCAATATCGTAAAAGCGGTAATCACGCAATACATCGATCACCAGTTCATAAGCCGGAAAATAATGCAGTTTGTCAAATTTATTAACCATGTGATGGACAGCTTCGATCAACCTCGCCTTACTGCGATTATTCTCTACCACGCCATCCCGCAAGTGCCTGACCGGGCTGATAGTGAAAATGATCTGCAGTTTTGAATTAAATTGAAGTAACTGGTGCATACAGAGGTCGAGGGACTCAATGATCTCCGGAATGGTCAGCAAATATTTATTGAACCATTGCGCCGGCGCCCGGTGACAATTGGCAACCCCCTCCCGATCCCGACATATTGTCGGGACCACCATCGCTCCAACCCCG
This sequence comes from Terrimonas pollutisoli, assembly GCF_029360765.1. Taxonomy (GTDB): domain Bacteria; phylum Bacteroidota; class Bacteroidia; order Chitinophagales; family Chitinophagaceae; genus Terrimonas_B; species Terrimonas_B pollutisoli. Next base: position 217,215 of record NZ_JARKNA010000005.1, read on the forward strand.
CTTTTCGAAACCTCGTTTGTTTTTTGCGCCTGGTCTGTGAGCAAATAGTAAAATGCAGAACCCAATGTTATAATCACCCAATCTGCTTGCTTTAAAAATTCATGGGCTCTTTGTTGCGAATCATTAATTATGCGCAATCCTTCGTTTTTATCTATATGAGAAAACCGACTATGATGTTGCCAACTATTCCATACTTCATTTAGTTGAAACAGATCAGCCCCGGTATATTTTTTATTGTGGATGTAAGAAATAAGGCTGTTGCAAACACTTACCGGGTCAAATAAAATACCATTGGGGTTTTGCAACAATGAAAATTTTGCATCGCCTAATGCATTACCGATATGCTCCGTAAAACAGGATCCTATTAACAGTAATTTATCCTGGTAATTGATCGGCCTTGATAGCTTTTTAGGTTCAAAATTCAACATGAAATCCATCGTGATTGATAAGTTTAAATGTCCTGTACCTTGTATCTTGTTCCTTACACAAAGATCTCGCCTGCTATCCGCAAACTTTCTTTTAATGCATCTTCATTCAATGGAGGTAGCAGACCTTTTTGCCTGAAATATTCAATCATTAATTCAGAATTCATATTGCCGACCAGCTCGTCATCCGCCATGGGACAACCTCCTATTCCTTTCAAAGCGCCGTCAAAGCGCTTGCATCCTGCATTAACAGCGGCCTGTAATTTTTCCTCCCAATTAGCAGGAGTAGAATGAAGGTGAACACCAATCTCTATCCCCGGCAACGACTCAACCAGGTAATTGGTCATATCATACACCTGCCCCACTTCAGCAATTCCAACCGTATCAGCCAGTGAAATGGTTTTAATATCCAATGCTACCAACTGGTTGACCCATTCAAAAACAAAGTCTTCGTCGTATGGGTCGCCGTATGGATTGCCAAAGCCCATAGATATATACACCACCAGCTCCTTTCCCGTTTTGATGCAAAGGTTTTGCATCTCTTCTACCCGGCTGAGTGATTCTGCGATAGACGAGTTTGTGTTGCGTTGCTGAAAAGTTTCAGAAACGGAAAAAGGAAACCCCAGGTAAGTTATTTCATTATATACGCTTGCGTCTTCGGCTCCACGTTGATTTGCTACAATGGCAAGTAATTTTGATTTGCTATCATCCAGCTGCAATTTTTTTAGCACTTCAGCAGTATCAGCCATTTGGGGGATAGCCTTTGGCGAAACAAAACTTCCAAAATCAATGGTATCAAATCCTACCTTCAACAGTGAGTTGATATAAGTTACTTTTTTTTCGGTGGGAATAAATGTCTTCCAGCCCTGCATAGCATCCCGTGGGCATTCAATAAGTTTAATGAATGAGTTATCCATGAAAACACAAAGGTAATAATTGAAACAGCAAGATTATTTTCTCAGGGAATTCACCTTGTCCCGAAGCGCATTAAAAAAACGGTTTCTGTCCTTTTCACCGGTCTTGCTGATCAGAGTGGAGCGGCTTAACAGGGTGTTGAACGTATTTGCAATTTTATTCGAAAACCGTTCATCTCTTGTAAAAAGATAGTTGAAAACGCTATACGAGACCATAGATAGCTTTTTATCATCAAGGTGTAGCAGCATGGTATTATTGCCAAGAATCAATTCATTTACATAAAACTGGATTGGAGCTTTATAGGCAACATCCGTCGCCCCTGGCATAAATTTCACTCCCTTTTCAGATTGCAACTCCAAATGAGCGAGCATTTGATGAAATGAGTTTATTACCGCATTAAGATCATCGAAACTTGTGAAATTTCCGGCGTCCTTATAATATGATACCTGGTTGATGGTGCTGTGTATACTTTCGAGGTTCCATAACTCGATCGAAGGAATCAGGTTATGGAGTTGCAATACCTGTTGCCCGACAGCAAAACAATCCTCATAAGGATATTCTTTCAGTGAAAATGACTTATGTGTGAGCGCCGGATGATTATTGATGGTTTTAGACCAGAAAAAAGTCTTGAAAGCCGCCATTTCGGGAAAAAGATAAAAGTACCAGATGGGCACATCCTTGCACAGGTATAAGAACTCCTTTGATTTAAAAGAATTAAAATAGGTGAACTGCTTCAGCATCCCTTTTACGTATTCGACAAACTCTCCCGGCACAGTGTTCATACCCGGAGCATCGAATAGTACGGAGTCGTTCTGCAATTGTAATAGCTGATCAATAGAAAGATGGTAATGCTCGCATATTTTTTTTAATTCGGCCAATGAAATGGGTTTTTCCCCTCGTATGCGACGATAGACACTGTCGGTACTTAAGTCAAGAAGATCACACAATTCATCCACCAGTGAAATATGCGGCGGTATGTTCTCTTTCAGATAAGTGAAGAGTTGTTGTTGCAGTTCGTTGGTCTCCATGCTTATTGGAAATTACGGAAAATCCGTAAAACTATAAAGGTCATTTACGGACATCTGCAACTCATTGTTCATGTTTATGATTTCGCTATTGATTTTTGGGTTAATGCTCCTTTTGATATAGGCGACAACGAAAAACTGCTAACTCACTATCGCACCGTCGCTATTTTCATTTAGGTATCGCTCATAAAGCAACTGATTTTTGATCAAGAATTATTAATGAACAAAAATCAAAACCATGCAAGTAGCCAAAACCATCTTCCCCCTGCTTACCTGTATCCTTATTTACAATAGTTGTTATTGTCAATTACAAGCCGGTGCTTATGATACCGACATTGACAAAGAAATCGTCGCCTCAGGCGGAGAAAGAAAACTCAACTTTTTTGTCATAAGCAAGCCTAAACAAGGGAAACCCGACCTCGCTTCCCGGTTCAATATACTCAGGGGAAAATTGAAAGGCCTATTTCGGAAAAGGAAGTTTGTAGCTATCGTTGCAAGGGATGCAAAACATGCCAGTGCAAAGATGCAACGCAAATTAAAAAAGCTTGATGCACGCATTGGTACCCTCTGGTTCGACTCACATGGAATGTATAAAAAGGGATATTCTCTGTTTTTTATAGGCAAGGACGAAATAAGTTATTATACCCTGAAAGATTCCACTCTAGTTAAGCCTTTGCAGCAGCTTGCTGCTTACTCAGGTAATAAAACAAAAATTGTAATTGGTTCCTGCTATGGAGGAGCGACCTACTATCGTTATTCGGTTGATTACAATGATAAATCCCGAATGAATGGAGACTCCCTGATGATTGCGTTGGGAAGAATTCTAAAAGCAGCTAATATCTATGGCAGTGAAAGTTGGGTAATGACAAAACCAGGTCTTTTTTTGAAAAGAGCTGCAGTAGCAGGATATCCGCGTCGTAAACTGTTCAGGGATATTTGTTATCAGCCTGCCTGGAGGAATATGGGAAAATGGAATGAATATAATGCCCTTACCAACTGCTTCGCAAGCATTAATCCCGTAACGATGGACATGTATGGAAACCTTTTGATCCGGGCAGGCTCCTATGCCAATAAGGAAGAAGTAAAAAAAGATATAATCAAAAAACTGGGTCACCTGGAGCCAGGGCTTTATAAATAGCTTCGATAGCCTCCCTTAAATACCCTAAAATTAACAAGATCATTCACCACTAAACCAACGACCATGAGACCAAAACCTGTATCAATGTGGGTGCTTGTAACAATTTTAAGCATCGCCAGTGCTGCACAAAAACCAGCGCCATTTAAAAACCGAAAACTTCACACGGTCAGCATTGCCTTTACCAATTCACAACCCTCCATGCCATTTAGCAAACTCACGAAGCTAGTCACCGGCAATTACCACCCGGGGATTGAATTATCTACCGGCTTTAACTGGAAAACAAGACCAAAGCATGATTGGACACAAACTTTCAGTTTCGGGTATTCATACCACAGATGGGTACAACATAGTATTACCTTATATACCGAGTTGGGCTATCGGTACAAACTTCCGGCTGGCTTTTCAATCGAATCAAAACTGGGAGGCGGGTATATGAGGGCAATTGTTGCCACCCAGACTTTTTCTGATGGCATCGAAGACAGCAAACAGTATAGTAAAATTAGCTCTGGCCGATCACAAGCTACTGCTTCTCTCTGTTTTGGAATTGGCAAAAAATTCAATAGTCTTTCTGGCTGCACTCTTTTCCTGCATTACCAGCAGCGTGTTCAAACCCCATTTATTCATTCTTATGTTCCTCTTCTTCCTTACAATATCATGAAGGCAGGTTTGGCTATACCATTAAAAAATAAAAACAACTAATTATGAAACCAACTACATATACACTGCTATTATTGTTTTTTATCAGCTCGTGTAAAAAACCTTTAATTCCACCTACTGGCTTTGGTACTTCGCAAATTCCATGGATAGACAGCAGTACACTACACCCGAATAATGATGCCTATAGAAAGCTTATTGTTAAGTACAACAAACTAGGATTGCCAGGGATTGCACTTCTGATTAATGACCGATACGGCACCTGGATAGGTTCGGTGGGAAAAGCCGATATAAAAAACAATATAGATTTTGCCCCTTGCCAGGTTTCAAAAGTAGCCAGTATAACCAAACTGATGATAGGCTCATTGGTTTTCCTAATGATGGAAGATTCCGTAAATACAAATTTGAGGTATAGTGATCTTAATCGAAAAATAAGCAATTGGCTTCCGGAATCGATCCTAAAAAATGTTCCGAACGGCAGCCTGGCTACTCTTGGGCAATTGATGAATCATGAATCGGGTATTCCCGATGTTGCCGAAGAAAATGATTTTTATCTTGAGGTATTGAATAAGCCAAATAAACTATGGACACAAACAGAATTATTAAAATTTGTTAGCGGCACTCCGGCTGTTTTTAACCCAGGTGACACAGCCATCTATTCCAACACCAACACCTTATTGTTAGCGATGATTATTGATAAAATTTCCGGACGAAATCACGCCGATTTATTACGGGAAAGAGTAATAGACAGGTTGGGGTTGACTAGCACTTTTTACCATCCCAATGATGCATTACCTGATTATACAGCCCAGGGCTATTATGATTTGTATCGAAATCATACACTCATCAATGTATCGAATTTTATGACCGGAAACGGAGCGGGTTATAACGGGGTTTATTCCAATGTAGTGGACCTATATCACTTTCTGGATGCCCTGTTGATAAGTAAAACATTGTTATCCCAGGCCTCATTAAATACTATGATGCGTACTGGCAAATCAGATGGAACGAACAGGTATGGTTATGGAATAATGAAAAAATTTATTGAAAGGGAGCCTCATGCGGGATGGGGTCATTCGGGCCGAGATCTTGGTTATACAGCTAACCTCTTTTACTTCCCGCCTGTAAACGGAAGGGCAGCAGTTACTCACTCCCTGCTGGTAAATTACGGAACCGATGCCGACAGCTTTTTAAAAGAAACATTTAAACAGTTTCAGGCCGAATTGCTGGACCTGACATTAAAATGATCGGGGCATAACATCCGATGATTAGGTCCCAAAAAACCGTAATCGATACAGAATCTCCGGGCATCGGAGATTCTCTTTTTGGCGCAGCATACTTCTTTAGCCCAAGCATGATAAATCAATAACGATTATTTGAGAAACAGATCAGTAGTCCATCTGTTCAGCGATCCTCCGCCGGCGATCTATATTCTCCCGCATTTGATTAAAAAATCTTGCCCGTTCTTTTTCACCGGTAGAACTGATGAGCATTGACCGCTGCATTATATTCTGAATAGAGTGATAGATGTGATTGCAGAATTCAGCATTTCGGCTCCCAAGATAATTGATGACACTGTGATTGATAAAAGCAATTTTGAAACGCCGGGCATCAACTAATATGGTGTTGTCGCCGAGGTATACTTCGTTATTGTAAAGTTTATACGATGCCCCACCCCAATTTTCGTTCAGAAATAAGGGGTATTTTTTGCCAATGGCAGCCATTTTCTCAACATGCTTTATTACTTCTTTTACGCAATCGTACGTATACAACAAGTCTTCCTTTTTTTCAAAAACCCTGCTATCACGGTAATAATCGATTTGCTGAAGCGTAGTATCAATCGCATGCAGGTTCCAGATTTCTGTGGATGATACCTGGCAATAAGTCTCCGTAATTTTTTTGCCGATCGTCTTGAGTGATTCTGGAATCTTACTGGTCGAAAACCGTTCAGTCACCAGGTCGGGATAGCTGAGTATGGTTTTCATAAAAAAGAAAAATTTAAACGCAGCCAATTCCGGTACCTGGAACAGATAGAAAAGCGGCACATCTTTATTCAAAAAAAAGAACTCCGCTCCCTCGAAGGATTTAATCATTTCGATATCCGCCAACATCTTTTTCAGGTATAATTCGAAATGAAAATTGCCCGGGCTCACCAATTTGCCGGAAAAAATGTAGGTGTCTGTATCAAGATGGAAAATGCTATCGAGTGAAATGTTGAAATGGACGCAGAGCTTTTGAACCTCTTCGAATGTTAATGGCTTATCTCCTCGCATTCTCCGGTAAGCACTGTCATTGCTTATATCTAAAAGACTGGCGACTTCATCTACTATTGACAGATGATGAGGCAGAATGCTTTTAATGTGATTAAAAAAAACCTGTTGAACAGCCTCCGGTGACATAGTGGCTTTTTTAGTAAAAATTGCAAACCGGGTGTTTCTTGTTTTGCAAACTGTGCGACTCTTATATAAATGTAACCTCAATTTTAGCAAAATCCAATTCCCGATTTTCAAAACATACCCACTATGTGTTATTTAGCAAAAGCCGATGGCGGGTCACTTATTTCTCAATTAGGAAGCTGCAAAGAAGCAAAATAGCTTTATGCTGCAAACCATTAGTAACCTAAACCACCCAGTTATGAGAAAGCTTCTTCTGCTTATCGCCGGTCTTTCTTCAATCATAGCCGCGGCGCAAACTGATTCAGCGCAAACCGAAAAAAAGTTTAAACACTTCATTGCAAAGATCAAAACCACGGATAACAGGTCCATAAAAGGTCTTGTCTATCCCATCATTACCACCGATGGGTTGGCAATAAGCCGGTTCACAAAAACAAATGTCAACTCATTGTCTCCGGCTGAAACAATGAGCATACCTGCCGAAAACATCCAATCCTTCACCATCAAGCGGAAAAATAGTGTTCTGAAGGGAGCATTGATTGGGCTTGGCATTGGTGCTGTAACGGGCGTAGTAATAGGACTGGCAAGTGGAGACGACCCTATTGCTCCTTATCCTGATCCTTCCACAGATTTTTTGGGCCTTGGAACCTTGGCCGCCGGCATCCAAAATTCTTTTGCAATGACTGCCGGGGAAAAAGCTGTCGGCGGTGGCATCGGACTCGGCGTCACAGGGGCCATTGTAGGGACCATAGTTGGGGCATTAGTCAAAAAGAAATTCATCATTGAGGGCAAAAAAGAAAAATTCCGCGATCTCCAGGCTGAGCTGATGATGCGGTTGACAAAGAAATAATCCTTTATCGTATCAGAACGGGGCGTGCCGAAAACCGCAAAAAAAGTAGCGATCTCCTAAAACTTTTTATTATGAAAAAGGTAATAACCTGGCAAAATACTATTGCCCTGGCAATGACACTTCTTACACTGTTTTGTTCCTGTTCTCCAGGTGGTGTTATTGATGATCCTTATTATGTAAACGAGGACAGGCAAAGGGAAAACACCTACTATGTTCCTGCTGCGCCACATTTGCCAATGGTTTTAGAAAAACAGGATTTGAATTTTAATTTACTAAGAGCTTCGGGCAATAAGTTCAATGGCCTGGAAGCACAAGCCGCCTATATGCCATGGAAAAAGATGGCGCTTGGAGTAAGTGTGTCCACCGGGAGACACAAAGAGGGAGGACTGAAAATGATGGAGTATAATCGATTTGAATTGATGTGGGGGTATATCAAAAAAATTGACAGGCTCTGGGCCTTTGAAACCTATGCCGGGCTGGGAACCGGGAAAATTACCAATTATCACTATACAGGACACTCCACAATAAAACCTGGCCATTATTTTATTCAACCGGCTATAGCCGTCGGTAATGATGACAAGACTGTTCAATTGGTGTTTGCTTCAAGGTTTGCCGGGGTAAATTTCAATGTTACTGATACGCTGTTTATCACCGACAGGGAACAATTCAGTGGTAAACAATTAAGAAGTTTGTACGATGAACCTGTTCATTTGATGTGGGAACCTGCCTTACTGTTTCGGGCGGGTTGGAAGAATATTATGTTTACCCTGCAATACAGTCATTCCTCTGACCTGACAAATTCTTCGCTTCACCGATCTTCAGATAATTTCTCATTTGGAATTTCAGTCAGGGGCAATACCAAATTAAAGTGATGTTCTCTTTGTTTAAATATGGCCAAACAACAGTTCTGTATGTACTTGTTGCACTATCATTAACCATCCGGGAGGGAAAGTGCCAATCGCTTTACCCTCCTTTTACAAAATGGTACCAGGATCCCTTAGGGCTAAAGCCACTTGAATTATCATCGGCGTTTGGTTTTGTTTGGGGTTCTGCCGGCCTGGCCGCCAGTATTATTTTTTCAAAAAAAGATCCGTCATTTCAAAAGAGAATTGCTTTCTACCAGGAAGCCGGATATGGTTTTGGCTACAAATTTCCGTACACCCGTGTTATTCAAAATGAAATTGGTGTGTTGTATGATCTTCGGAAATGGCTGTCCGCAGGTTTTGGATGGAATGCGGTTTATTTTAAAGATAGAATAAATAGTACATGCGGTTTCGGCTTCCGGCCATTTGCAAGATGGTATCCGCTGGTAACATCAAAGACGAAGTTGTTTTTTGAATACGGAGCAGGAATAGTATACAGCATTGAAAAATTCCCGTTGACGGGAACAGGCTGGAAGGCAGATACTGCCAGGGTGGGAACCCGTTTTAATTTCACCCCTAAGTACGGAATCGGTGTAGTAATAAAATTATCGCCTACACTTACACTCCAGTCCGGTATCAGGCATTTTCATGTTTCAAATGGAAATATTGCTGGCATCAAAAGAAATCCCACACACGACAGCAATGGTCTTTTTGCCGGGCTCTTGTACACGCCTGAAAAAAACAAAGACGACTGAAAAGTTTAAAACAACCTGGTCACATGCGGTGCGTCGTTCGGATATTTTTACTTTGCTTGTATATTTTCCTGTTTCAGGAAACAAGTGCCGCATCAATTGATACCTTGCCAGGCAAAAAAAGACTTAGTACTATCTATTATGGCAATGGCGATAAAATAAGGGGACATATTCTAGGGATGACCGACAGCTTCGTAATTCTAGTAAAAAGAAAAAACCTCAATGATCAATTGGTCTATTATCAGCAATTAATACCTGCTGAGCAAATCAGAACTATTGAAAGAAAAAACCATGGCGACATTTCCACAGCAGCAAGCATGGGCCTTGGCGCACTTGTGGGAGGCTTTATTGGGTTTTCGATTGGTTTGGCAGCTTGTGATGACCCTAATGGCGACTGTAATTTTGCTGACCGTCTTTTCGAAACAAAAGACTTTAGAGCATCCGTGATCTTGAGTGCCGTGCTCGGTGGAGCGGGACTCATAAGCGGTTTGTTCTCTAACAAAAAAAGGAGAAAGAAATTCAGAATAAATGGAAGCAGGAGCAACCTGCAACAAAACAAATTGGATCTTTTATACTACTAATACAAAATTAAAGTCGCTGTTTCATGACCTCATATAGAATCATGCCGGTTGCTACCGACACGTTCAGGCTTTCAAATTCATTTTTCATGGGAATCTTAATTTTTTCATCACATATTTTCATTAAGGCAGGATAGATCCCATGTTCTTCACCTCCCATTACAATCGCAGACGGTTCTGTGAAATCACAGTCGTAAATATTTTTTTTTGCAGTCATCTCACTGGCAAAAACTTTTATGCCATTCAGGTGCAATTCATCTACCGCCTTCATTAAACTATTAACACGACAAACCGGTATTTTTTCCAATGCGCCGGCAGAAGTAAGAATAGCATCATCATTTAATGCACCTACCCCCTTGTCAGGAATAATGATAGCATGAACACCGGTGCAAAATGCAGTTCGGGCAATGCCACCAATATTTCTAATGTCTGTAATCCCATCGAGTATGAGAAAGAGTGGCACTTCTCCTTTGTCCGTAACAAATGAAATTACCTGTTGCAAATCGTAGTACTGAACTCTTGCGATCTGGGCGACGCAACCTTCGTGATTGCTGACGTTAAAACTGTTTAATTTAGCTGCCGGCACAAGGTTGACGGGCACCCCCTGCTGTGCGGCCAGGCGTTTTATCTCAGCAATATCCTGGCCCTGTGCTTTGGAGTCAAGATAGATTTTATCAAGTTGCTGACCGCTTTTCAAAGCCTCTGTTACCTGCCTTTGACCAATGATTAACGAACTTTTTTTAGGACGCTGCTGATGTCTGAAATTTTTCACAAAGCAAAGAAAGCATAAAAGGCCAAGAGCTCAAAAGAGAAAAAGAGTTATAGAAGATGCATATTCATATTTTAGGAGAGTTCGCCTGATGATAACATCCATTTTACTTTTTGGATAGCTGCTATTGACATAGCATCTGTTATTTTTCCTTGCTCCAGCATTTTCCATGCTTCTTCAAAGGGGATTTTTTTTACCACTAATTGCTCTGTTTCTTCAGGCATAGACGTATGCTGTTCCAATTGGCGGGCAAGGTAGATAATCGAATATTCGTCTGAAACCGAATTAGAGAGGTGCATTTTCAAGAGCACGGTCCAATCGTGAGCAATAAGCCCGGTTTCTTCGAGCAACTCTCTCTTAGCCGAGTCTAGTGGGTCCATCTCTAATGGCCCTCCACCCTCCGGTATTTCCCAACTGTATTCGTTTATGGCAAACCGATATTGGCCGACGAGGTAAGTATCCAGGCCCTCATCCAGTACAACTATTCCGATGGCTAAATTTTTAAAATGCACCTTTCCATAAATTCCCTTGCCTCCATTCGGATTAATGACATCATACTGTGTCACGTTGATCCATTTGTTATCATAGATTTCATTTTCTGAAATGATCTGCCAGGGGTTTGTTTGTGTTTCCATTTGATAAAAATAAAAAATAAACCCTGCAGAACTTTCAAATCTGCAGGGTCTTTAAGTCTCCCCTTCCGGGGGAGATTTAGAGGGGCCTTATTTTAATCCAAAGGCCTTTTTAACTTTTGCAACATAATCCAGTTTCTCCCAGGTAAACAACTCAACTTTCTTTGTGACTTTCTTACCATCGGGAGAAACAAACGTTTTCTCAACAATTTTAGATTCACGGCCCATGTGTCCATAGGCTGCTGTTTCGCTATACATAGGATTGCGCAATTTCAAACGCTGCTCAATAAAATAAGGACGCATGTCGAAGATGGACTCTACTATTTTGCTTATTTGTCCATCGGTCATTTCAACCTTTGCAGTACCATACGTATTTACATTGATACTGGTAGGCTGAGCCACACCAATTGCATATGACACCTGTACCAATACTTCATCAGCAAGACCGGCAGCTACCAGGTTTTTGGCTATATGTCTTGTGGCGTATGCCGCACTGCGATCTACCTTGCTGGGGTCCTTACCGCTGAAAGCACCACCACCATGTGCACCCTTACCGCCGTAGGTATCTACAATGATCTTACGACCTGTCAATCCTGTATCACCATGCGGTCCACCAATTACAAACTTTCCTGTAGGATTGATGTGGTATTTGATATCATCATTGAACAATTTGGCGTACTTCTTATACTTCGATTTTACACGGGGGATCAGAATATTGATGATATCCGCCTTAATCTTTGCCAACATTTTTGATTCAGAATCAAAATCATCGTGCTGGGTTGATACAACAATCGCATCAATACGAACGGGCTTGTTATTATCATCATATTCCAGCGTGACCTGGCTTTTAGCATCAGGACGCAAATATTTGATCTGCTTATTTTCTCTTCTTAACGCAGCCAGTTCTATCAACAATTTATGAGCAATGTCTAATGCGAGAGGCATATAGTCTGCTGTCTCATTGCTGGCATAGCCAAACATCATTCCCTGGTCACCTGCACCTTGTTCTTCTTTTTTCTTACGGTCAACACCCTGGTTGATATCGGCCGATTGCTCATGTATAGCGGATAACACGCCGCAGGAACTGGCCTCAAACATATATTCGCTTTTGGTATAACCGATCTTACGAATAACTTCACGGGCAATTTCCTGGACATCCAAATACGCCCTCGACTTTACTTCGCCTGCCAACATAACCTGGCCGGTAGTTACCAACGTTTCGCAGGCAACTTTGCTTTGTGGATCAAAAGCGAGAAAATTATCAATCAAAGCATCTGAGATCTGGTCGGCTATCTTGTCCGGGTGGCCTTCAGAAACACTTTCAGAAGTAAACAAGTAAGGCATAGATAAACTTTAAGTTTTAAAATATGGGTTAGTCTATAAAATAAATCGGGTGCAAAGATAGCACCCGATACTATTCAATATTTAAAGGTTTTCCACTAAATTTTTGAATAAACGATCCGCAACTTCATCTTTTGCGTGGGATGGTTTCCACCACCAAGTCTCACTCTCCCCTTGCCGGCTGCGTCATTGATAGGAAATCGCTGTAATGAGCCTGATGAGCCTGCCACTCCGGGTCTGTATTGCTCGTCAATATAAACAGGTGCAAACAACCTGAGATCATAAACCGGTTCTGTATCATTTACTACATGCTGTACGTATCTCGTAAGATTGAATCTCCAGGTGCGAATACTGTTACCCGAAGCATCTCTTGAATTGATAAACGGACTAACGCCGAAAGAACTAAGATTTGAATTGCCCGTAATATCTAAAGAAATATCGTAGGGAATAGCACGAAATGCAGATATAGAAGAGTCGTAGGCATCCACATAAAGGTTTGGTGACGGGAAAATCGTGTCTTTCGCATCATACACTTGCTCCATGATCAATTCAGCCCTGTGAACTACACGATTATTCAAACCGGCAAGACCCGGAATTTTAATGGTGGCAAAAGAACCCGGAGAGTTCTGTATGTAAACAAGATCATCCGGCGTGGTTCCACCTACCGACGCTTCCAACGGTGTTCCTGCATAATCTCTCTTTACGAAATTAGCCGATGCCGATCCTGCCGTATTCCCGGAAAAAGGAAAATATGCCACCGTCGTGTCAGCACTCGCCACATTATTTTTATCATACCGGTAATAGATGGCCAACTTTGTGTTGGTACCGGTAAGATCGAACCCCATAATGGCATCCCCACTCACTGATTCTAAAGCAAATCCTTTGAAAAAAGTACGGAAAGCCGTATCGGTGCTATAAGCTCCGTTGAGGCCACCTTTGATTGTATCATAATTCAAAAGGCGCTGACCAAACGAATCGTCAAGGCGAATGCGCAGCTGGTTGGCTGTAGTATCCTCGAAAGCTTTTACTGAATCATTTAATGTGCGCAGATCAAAAGTTCGGGAACCAAGCAAAGTCCCTTTTGCATAATCACTTTTTCTAAGCGTATAAGAAGTATCGCCAAAATCACTGCTCTGCGGTATTTCATATACATTGACAGTCTGAGGAGTTAACGTATCACCATATGTCTCCACATAGTTTAACACCAGCACTACCGAATCAATATGCAGGCTATCCGGTTTATTAGCAAAGGTATAAGGGTAGCTCGGTGGCTTCAATTCAAGAAAAATCTTCGCATCGGTTTTACCGAAGAAAGGATCTGTATTGATCTGGCCTAAAAAGTTTGTATAAGCACTACTATAGCGTAGTGTATCTGTCAGAACGGTGAACGTGTCATTGAAGGCTTGAACTTCCAGGGTCGTATCGAATGTATTGATGTTATCCACGGGCGGAATTAAATCGCCACCGAGAGATGTGGACTCATTAATTTTTTTGCAGGAAACCAATAAAATGATGCTGGTAAAAATAACTCCAAGCGTAAGTGCCAGGTATTTATGCTTCACAAAAAAAATTTATCCGTAATTAGTAAATGTTACTTCCCCGCAAGATCGCCATAGAGTTGTAAATACTCTGTTAAATCAGATTCTTCATTATGAAGTAAAGTTTTCTTCCCCCTTACTTTGGTGAACTCTTCTAACAGCTTCTTCTCAACTTTATCGGCGCCGAAAGTAATAGCATCGGCAAATGTTGCTCCACCCCTGAACATAGCGGTATTGGTGGCTTCTTTATACACTTCCAAATCTTTTTCTTTCAAAGAAGGATGTATAAGAGCTTTCTTCAAAAAGTCGGGACCGAGCTTTTCCTTAAATGTATTTTGACCAATAGTAAAAACTGTTTTGCTATGCGCAAACACAGGTTCCTTTTTATAAATCGTTTTCAGGTAGGCTGGAATAAGGCCTGTCATCCAGCCGCTGCAATGAATAATATCGGGAGGCCAGCCAAATTTTTTCACGGTTTCCAGGGCTCCTTTGCAAAAGAAAATTGTCCTTAGCCCATTATCGTCAAACCATTTGTCGTTTTCGTCATGAAAAATATATTTCCTTTTAAATAATTCTTCATTTTCAAGAAAATAAACCTGTAACCGGGCACTGGGTAGCGACGCTACTTTTATCTGGAGCGGCATATCATCGTTGTCAACAGAAACATTGATACCCGATAAACGTACAACTTCATGGAGCCGGTGGCGACGTTCATTAATGGTTCCAAAGCGAGGCATGATACAGCGAACTTCAAATCCATTATCGTTCGCTTTTATTGCCAACTTGTTGACGATCTCTGAAAATTCTGTCAACTCCAGGTAGGGTGACATTTCGTTGGCAATAAATAAAATCCGTTTTTTTGCTGACATGTAGTCCCGTTTAAATGAAACGTTTTTTTAGAAAACGTGGGCGAAGGTACTATTTTTTACAAGGAATAATTAAGTTGCGCCGATTTTTAGCACTAATTACCCAACCATGGTTCTATTTAAAAAGGTAAAAGACCTTCAAAACTATCTTGACTTACAGCGAAGAAATGGGAAAAAAATTGGCTTTGCGCCTACCATGGGAGCTTTGCATAAAGGGCATTTGTCTCTTATAAACGGCTCAAAAAAAGAAAATGATATCACTGCCTGCAGCATTTTTGTAAACCCAACACAATTCAACGATCCTGCTGATTTTGAAAAATACCCGGTCACATTGGAACAAGACATAATGCTGCTGGAGTCTGCCGGCACCGACGTTTTGTTGCTCCCTTCCATCACTGAAATGTATCCTGATGGGGCAACCGGCACTAAGCATTATGACCTGGGATACCTGGAGGAAATCCTGGAAGGCGAATACAGGCCCGGTCATTTCCAGGGCGTATGCATGATCGTTCACCGACTGCTTGAAATTGTAAGACCCGACAATCTCTATATCGGTCAAAAAGATTACCAGCAATGTATGGTGATAAAAAAATTGATTGAGTTAACAGGTTTTAACAACTTAACGAAGCTGAACATCTCTCCCACCCTTCGTGAACCAGATGGCCTGGCTATGAGTAGCCGGAATATGCGTCTCACAAAAGATGAGCGAACAAAAGCAACAGGAATCATCCAGGCATTAACCTTTGTAAAAGAAAATCTCCAAAAAGGTGATCTGACAACATTAAAAAAGCAAGCCTCCAATAATCTTTCAGCAAAAGGATTCAAAGTGGACTACGTTGAAATCGCTAATGCTGACACACTTCAAATAAAAGACAATTGGGATGGCAAAGAAAAATTAGTAGCTCTCGCCGCTGCTTTTATGAATAGCGTCAGACTTATTGATAATGTCATACTGAACTAAACCTGGCCTGCTACTGTTTTTAAAAGGTCTAATTTTGTACGATGCAGATAGAAGTATTTAAGTCAAAAATTCACCGCGCAGTTGTTACAGAAGCCAATTTAAATTACGTTGGTAGTATAACGATTGATGAAGACCTGATGGATGCGGTGAATATTATTGAAAACGAAAAAGTGCAGGTAGTAAATGTTAATAACGGCGAAAGGCTGGAAACCTATGTAATAAAAGGTAAGCGGGGCTCAGGTACCTGCTGCCTGAATGGACCGGCAGCCCGCAAGGTCGCTGTGGGTGATATTGTGATCATCATTTCTTATGCCACCATGGATTTTGAAGAAGCAAAAAAATTTAAACCATGGATTGTTTTTCCAAAAGATGGAAATAAACTTTAATGTTGACCATTTATTTACCAAAACGATATTGATTTGTTGGTGACATAGTTTTACTTTGAGGCTATGAATAAGAGGATTTTCATTATACTCCAATATCTTTTTTTGCTTGGCCTGGCGGCTTTCCTGGTATGGTGGTCTATAAAGGATATTGATAATGAAAAATTATCTGAAATCCGCTCCGCACTTACCAACGCCCGGCTTTACCTGTTTGCCCCGGTTTTTATCATTTTATTACTTAGTCATTATGTAAGAACATTGCGCTGGCGGCTGTTGATGGAACCGCTGGGTTACCATCCCGATAAGTTGAATATGTTTTTTGCAGTGATGGTTGGCTACCTGGCTAACCAGGCGCTGCCAAGGCTTGGAGAGGTACTAAAATGTACGATCCTGGCCCGTTACGAGAAGATACCGGCTGACAAATTAGTCGGCACCATCATTCTTGAAAGGTTAATTGACGCCCTTTCACTATTGCTGGTGTTTTGTATTACACTTGCTATTCAGCCAGGCTTGTATTCCCAAATTATCGATACAATTTTTAACGGCGATGTAAAGGATGAGTCTAAAAAAATGCCGGGTTATATTATCGCCTTGATTACCGTAGGAGGTATTGTTCTTTTGATCGGGCTGTGGATGATTCTAAAAAAGAAAACCTTCAAAGATCTTGGCGTTGCCATGCGGAAAATTGGCAGCAGGATTTGGCAAGGACTTAGTACTATTCAACATCTTAAAAAAAGGGGCCGGTTTCTCTTCCTTACATTAATGCTCTGGTGTCTTTATTTATCCGGTGGCTATATAGGATTTCTTGCCTTACATGAAACTGAGCATTATGGAATCAAGGAGGCTTTTACCGTTCTTTCGGCCGGCAGCATAGGCATGATCGTTACACCGGGTGGCATCGGTGCTTATGCCTATTTAATTGAAGCCACTATGCAAATGTATGGGCTGCAGCAAAGTATTGCTGTCGCATTTGGATGGCTACTTTGGCTGGCGCAAACCGTTGTCATTTTTATTGCTGGTGTTTTTAGTTTCGCTACGCTTCCCTGGTACAATAAGAAAAAAATGAAAACTGCTGTTTGATTTTTTCTACAATAAGAATTATCTCCATTTCTCGAAATCTTAATACAATCTCTTGTTCTTGTTATTTAATTTTATCGTAAATCGGCATTTTCAATGACGCATGTAAAACAAAAGACGATTGCAAGAGATATAAGCTGGCTTTCATTTAACGCAAGGGTTCTGCAGGAAGCGGCAGATCATACAGTGCCGCTTCGGGAAAGAATACGCTTCCTGGGAATTTTTTCAAACAATCTCGATGAGTTTTTTCGTGTAAGAGTGGCCACATTAAAAAGAATGATGCAGGTCAGCGGAAAGGCCAATATGCATCTGGAAGCAGACCCCCAACAGATACTGGATGATATTCAAATGACGGTATTAAACCAGCAAAGTGAGTTTGCCAGGATTTGGGATGATGTGCAGCGGCAGATGAAACACCAGAAAATTCACCTGGTAACGGAAACAGAGCTTACACCCGAACAGCAGGAATTCGTCAGGGACTACTATGATGAGGAAGTAAGCTCAAATGTCATCCCGCTGATGATTGAAAATATCCCACAGCTTCCTAATCTAAGAGATAAATCTATTTATCTCGCTGTTGTAATGTGGAAGAAGGAAAGTGCTTTGAAGAAAAAATATGCATTGATTGAAGTGCCAAGCCGGGTACTGGGACGATTTGTCATCCTTCCTTCCAAACCCGAAGAGCATCGTATCATCTTATTGGAAGATGTGATCCGGTTTAACCTGCCTGAGATTTTTTCCTATTTTGGGTACGACCAATATTTTGCACATGTATTTAAAGTGACGAGAGATGCTGAGTTGGATATTGATAGCGACGTGTCAACGAATATTATTCAAAAAATTGAAAAGGGTTTGAAAAACCGGCGCAAGGGCAAACCGGTTCGTTTTGTCTACGATAAAGAGATGGACCCGGGTTTGCTCGAGTATCTTACCCGTCGCTTAAATCTTTCTAAAAAAGACAATCTCATTCCCGGTGGCCGCATTCACAACTTCCGGCACTTTATGGATTTCCCGGAGCAGGTTTTTAAAATAAAGAAGCCAAGGAAAGACCCGTTCTATCACCCGCTATTGATGGAAAGACGGATATCTGATGTGGTGCTGGAAAAGGACATCATGCTTCACCTGCCCTATCATTCTTTTACTCCCCTTATAGACGTTATTCGTGAAGCAGCTATTGATCCGGATGTCAGCACTATCAAGATTACTTGTTACAGGCTGGCCTCTCAGTCAAAAATCATTAACGCATTGGTTAATGCCGTAAGAAATGGAAAGGAAGTGATTGTTATGCTGGAACTCCGTGCCCGTTTTGATGAGGAAGCAAACCTGGAATGGAAAACAAGATTGGAAGATGAAGGGGCAAAAGTGTTGGTAGGTATGCCAAATATGAAAGTGCATGCGAAAATCTGCCTGATCCGTAAGAAAATCAAGGATAAAAATGTTTTATATGGATTTGTAAGTACAGGCAACCTGAATGAAAAAACCTCAAAGGTATATGCGGACCACTGCCTGCTTACTTCTAATCCAAAAATAATGGCAGATGTGAGCAGGGTGTTCAATTACCTTGAGCATTATAGAATGGATGGCCAGTCATTAAAAAGCTGCAAGATCATAATTCCCAGTCCGCATATTATCCGGAGAGAAATTTACAAGTTGATCGACAATGAAATCAAGAACGCAAAAAAGCATAAACCATCCGGCATCATTTTAAAAATGAATTCACTTTCTGACGAAGGAATGATCGAAAAATTAAACGAAGCCGCCCGGGAAGGGGTTGCTGTTAAACTGATCATTCGCGGTATTTTTTGTATGCTGTCGGAGAGTAAAAAATTTAAACGCCCCGTACAGGCCATCAGTATTGTAGATGAATATTTGGAACATGCACGGGTGTGGGTATTTCACAACAGGGGCAAAGAAAAAGTTTATATATCTTCGGCTGACTGGATGTTGCGCAACCTGGAGCATCGTGTAGAAGTCACTTGTCCTATTTGGGATCCGGGGATCAAACAAGAGCTAAAAGATATTTTAAATATTCAGCTGCAGGACAATGTAAAGGCAAGATGGCTCGACAATGAATTGAAGAATGAATACGTACAAAGCACCAAAAAGAAAATTCGTTCACAGGTTGAAACATATGATTATTTATACAAAAAAACATTGACACCCATTGAGACTGGCAGCCATTGATATAGGAAGTAATGCGGCAAGACTGCTGATCAGCGATGTGATTGCCAACGCTCCAGGCAACACTCCCGAATTTTTGAAAGTAGCTCTCGTACGTGTACCACTACGCCTTGGATTTGATGTATTTGACAAAGGAGAGATATCAGCAACTAAAGCCGATAATGTTGTCAAAACAATACTATCCTACAAATTATTGTTAGATGTATATGGCGTAAAACACCTGAAAGCCTGCGCTACGTCGGCCATGCGGGATGCATCCAATGGCAAGGCTATCATTCAAAAAGTGAAAGCGGAAACAGGAATTGATATTAAAATTATCAGCGGCCAGGAAGAAGCCTCTTTTATTTACGAAAATCATTTTGCTGAAGGTCTCACCCGCGACGAATCCTACTTATACATTGATGTAGGTGGTGGAAGTACTGAACTTACTTTTTTTAGTGATGGCAAGTTGATCTTTAAAGAATCGTTTAATATCGGTACGATCCGGTTATTAAAAAACCAGGTATCAGAAACGACCTGGGACACCATGAAGGAATTCATTAAAACAAAAACCAAAGGCTATCACCATGTATCCGCCATTGGCTCCGGCGGTAATATCAATAAAGTATTTTCGATTTCAAAACGCAAAGATGGAAAGCCTCTTTCGCTTGAATTACTTCGGGATTACTATAAAGAATTTAGCAGCATTTCTTTAGATCAGCGCATGAGCCTGTATAAATTCAGGGAAGACAGGGCCGATGTAATTGTGCCGGCCTTGCTGATTTATATTAATGTCATGCGTTGGGCTGATGCAGAAGAGATATTTGTTCCTAAGATAGGGTTGGCCGATGGTCTTATTCATACACTTTACGAGGAAGTAAGAGAACCACGATTAGTATGATTGAAAAGGATTAAAAGGAAATCATTTATCTTTCGCCAATCATTTTAAAATTCTTTCAATCCTGGTTCCATGCCTGTAAACAAAGAAGTAAAACGAATCACGACCAACACGCTGCAAAAAATGAAAGAGGCCGGAGAAAAAATCTCCATGCTCACGGCTTATGATTATTCGTTTGCCAGGATAATTGACTCTGCAGGGATAGATGTCATATTAGTTGGCGACTCAGCCAGCAATGTAATGGCCGGTCATGAAACCACATTGCCCATTACACTGGACCAGATGATCTATCATGCCTCTTCCGTGATCAGGGCTGTTGAAAGATGCCTGGTGGTAGTGGATCTTCCTTTTGGCTCTTATCAATCTAATTCAGATATAGCATTAGCATCTGCGATACGCATCATGAAAGAAACGGGTGGGCATTCCGTCAAACTCGAAGGCGGTGCAGAAGCCCTGGATGCCATTCGAAAAATAGTTTCAGCAGGCATCCCTGTTATGGGCCATTTAGGACTTACACCTCAATCTATTTATAAATTCGGTACTTATGCAGTGAGAGCTAAAGAAGAAGCCGAAGCCGAGAAGTTGAAAACAGATGCGAAATTGCTGGAAGAGGTAGGTTGTTTTGCGATCGTATTGGAAAAAATCCCTGCCATGCTTGCAAAGGAGGTGTCACAAAGCTTAGACATTCCCACTATTG
The DNA here is from genome assembly GCF_029360765.1 of Terrimonas pollutisoli. GTDB lineage: Bacteria > Bacteroidota > Bacteroidia > Chitinophagales > Chitinophagaceae > Terrimonas_B > Terrimonas_B pollutisoli. Next base: position 238,130 of record NZ_JARKNA010000005.1, read on the forward strand.
GCATCGGCGCTGGTGGTTATTGCGACGGGCAGGTTTTAGTAATGCATGATATGTTAGGCATCAATACCGAATTTAAACCACGGTTCCTTCGTCAATACCTGAACATACATGAACAGGCTACAAAAGCCGTACAGCAATATATCACGGATGTAAAGTCAAACGACTTCCCTAACGAATCAGAACAATATTGAGACTGGTTTAAGGAGTAAAATTTAAGGTGATTTACCAACTGCATTGACGGATGGCCATTTGCGGTAAACAGTAACATTAAACATTAAACCTTAGATACTCTCACTAACTTTGCACTTCAAAAATTTTTCTATGGATTTTCTGAAAGTCTTAAAGATAGACGATATAAATGCCGGCGTCGGAACAGGTGTCAATTGGATTAAATCAAATGGGGAAACGATCAGTTCCTTTTCTCCGGTGGATGGAAAATTAATTGGAAAGGTAGTCGCTGCTGATAAAGAAAGCTATGAAACGGTAATCAAAAAAGCCGAACAGGCTTTTTTGGAATGGCGTACCTGGCCGGCTCCTAAACGAGGCGAAATTGTGAGACAAATAGGTGAAGCTTTACGACAGTACAAAGAGCCATTGGGAAAGCTGGTATCCTATGAAATGGGAAAAAGTTTACAGGAGGGATATGGCGAAGTGCAGGAAATGATCGACATCTGCGATTTTGCAGTTGGGTTGTCAAGACAACTTCATGGTCTTACCATGCATAGTGAACGCCCTGGCCACAGAATGTATGAGCAATACCATCCATTAGGTATTGTGGGTATTATATCTGCTTTTAATTTCCCCGTTGCAGTGTGGAGTTGGAATGCTATGCTGGCATGGGTTTGCGGCGATGTGTGCATTTGGAAGCCTTCAGAAAAGACACCTTTGTGTGGAGTTGCCTGCCAGCATATTATAAAAGAAGTGTTTGCCAAAAATGATGTGCCGGAAGGTGTAAGTGGTTTAGTCATCGGGGGGCGTGAAGTTGGCGAATGGATGAGCAATGATCCAAGAGTCCCATTGGTATCGGCCACAGGCTCAACCCGAATGGGGAAAGCGGTCGGTGCTGCGGTAGGTGCCCGTTTAGGAAAAGCCTTATTAGAGTTGGGCGGCAATAACGCCATCATCATTTCTAAAGATGCCGATCTCGATATTGCAATTCTCGGTTCGCTTTTTGGCGCTGTTGGTACGGCAGGCCAGCGTTGTACCTCTACACGTCGCCTGATCATTCACGAAGATGTTTATGAAAATGTAAAGTCTAAATTGATCAGTGCTTATCAACAACTTTCAATCGGCGATCCGCTTGATCAAAAAAATCATGTAGGCCCGTTGATTGATAAAGACGCTGTAAAAATGTACCTCGATACAATTGAGGCCTGCAAAAAAGAAGGCGGAAAATTTTTAGTAGAGGGTGGTGTGCTGGAAGGCAATGGTTACGAAAGTGGCTGCTATGTAAAACCATGTGTGGCTGAAGCAAAACCTGACTTTAAAATCGTGCAGCATGAAACCTTTGCCCCTATTCTCTATTTGTTGAAATATAAAACCATGGAAGAAGCCATCGCTATCCAAAATGGTGTGCCGCAGGGGTTGTCTTCTTCTATCATGACACTGAACCTGCGGGAGGCGGAGCAATTCCTGTCTGTCGCCGGTAGCGATTGTGGTATTGCCAATGTAAATATTGGTACATCTGGTGCCGAAATCGGTGGGGCTTTTGGCGGCGAAAAAGAAACGGGCGGCGGCCGGGAAAGCGGCAGCGATGCCTGGAAGATTTATATGCGCAGGCAGACAAACACGATCAATTACAGCACAAATCTACCTTTGGCACAAGGAATAAAATTCACCGTTTAAATACTAAAAAGCAAAGTACTACGTTGGTATATTCTATCGGGATATACTTTGCTAATTCCTTTGTTTTCTGCTAATTATTAATAATTTTTACAGCAAAACAATATCCTCTAAAACTAACTGTTTGTTATCCATGAAAAGGATCTCTCTTGTAGTGGCGTTAAGCTTTCTGTGTTTTCTTCTCTCCCATTCGCAAGTACGTGTGGCCATGTTGGGTGGTGGTCATCAGTCAAAAATATTGGAGGATAATAGTCTACCCGGTTGGGATAGTATAAAACAGAACTATTCGGGTAGAAATGGCGCTCATTTTGGTTTTCTGGCCGACATTCGCCTTTCTCCAAATTCGAACTTTTATTTCCAGCCATCTGTTCAATTTTTTAATAAAGGAAGAAAATATAAAAGCCCTTCTACTGATTCAACAGTTATCTACAAAATACGAACAGTGCATGATGATTCTACGGTTACTATAACTGACTCCATAGTTGATACAAAATATTTCCAGGAAAAAAAACAGTACATAAACTACATCGAAATCCCTTTAAATATTGTTTATAAATTAAAACTGGGGAAAAAGGCAAGCTTTATCATAGGTGGAGGGCCTTATTTTTCCCTGTTTTATAATGGTTTTTACAAAACCGAAGACATGGTGGTTGACGTAAGCGTAAAAACTGTTGAAGATAATTCTGATCTCCCTGTAGGAAAAGGTAAAGGAAAATTCTCTACACTTAACCTTGGTGTAAATGGATTAGCGGGGTTCGAATACGGTCGCTTTTTTCTAACGGCCAATTATAGCCGGGGTTTAAAAGATTTTCATGAGCCAGATTATAGTGTCAGCAATTACAAGCATGAAGTAAAGGGGGCCACTTTAGGAATATTCCTCGGCAAGCAAGCGCCTCCGGTTCCAAAAGATAAGGACGGTGACGGAACACCCGATAAAACAGATAAGTGTCCTGACATTGCCGGATCTGCCAAACTTTTAGGCTGTCCGGATACAGATAATGACGGCATCACGGACGGTGACGACAAATGTCCCGGCGAAGCTGGATCTGTGGAAAACAATGGCTGCCCCTATCTTGACAATGACAATGACGGCGTATTGGATAAAGATGACAAATGCCCTGATATAGCCGGAGCAAAAGACAATGCGGGATGTCCATACGCTGACACTGACAAAGATGGAATTATTGATAAAGAAGATAAGTGTCTTGAACAAGCTGGCCTGGAACGATACCAGGGGTGCCCGGTACCGGACACAGATGGCGATGGCATCAACGATGAAGAAGATAAATGCCCCGATGTAAAAGGTGTAGCCGAAAGAAATGGCTGCCCCGAAGAGATCAAAAAAGAAATTGTAGAAAAAGTTGAATACGCTGCCAAACGGATTCAATTTAAAGTCAACAGTGCCGAACTGCAATCAGGCTCATTTAAAGTGCTGGATGAAGTAGCAAACATTTTGAAAGATAATCCTGACATCAAGGTTGCTATTGAAGGACATACCAGCAGTGAGGGTCGTTATGAAGTAAACATGAAGTTGTCTGAAAAAAGAGCAAATACTGTAAAAGAGTATTTACAGGCAAAGGGAATCGATTCCAGCAGGTTGACAGCCATTGGATTTGGCCCGGACAGGCCTTTGAATTCGGGCAAAACCCCGGCCGAAAGAGCTGAAAACCGGCGTGTTGAATTGAAACTAAGCAACCAATAGCGACGAAACAACGTCAAAAAAATCATAAAAAACCCTGCAGACCGAGAAGTTGCAGGGTTTTTATTATCTAATAGTATGAATGGTAAGTACTATTTTTGAGACTTTACCCAATTTTGTAATAAAATATAATAACAAGTAAGAAAATGAAGAGTTTACTGAGTCGTACCCTTTTGATTGCCATAGGAGGTTTGATTAACGTTGCTGCCTTCTCCCAAAAAAACGAAGTGCCAAAAGGATGGCATTTGCTGGATCAGAAAAAAGATGGTTATTATGGGATCAGCATAGATAAAGCCTACGAGTTCGTTAAATCAAAAAATCTAAAAAGTTCCCCGGTTATCGTTGCAGTTATCGATTCAGGTGTTGATACCCTGCATGAAGATCTCAAATCGATTCTTTGGAAAAACCCCAAAGAAATTCCCGGAAATGGTATCGATGATGATAATAACGGCTATGTGGATGATATTTATGGCTGGAACTTCCTGGGTGGTCGTGACGGCAGAAACGTAGAAAAAGATTCTTATGAGGCGGCACGGGTCTATCATCGCCTCAAAAGCAAATGGGAAGAAAAAGATGCTGCCTCCGGTACCCTTTCTGTCGACGATACGAAAGAATACAAAATGTGGTTGAAAGCAAAATTTGATGTGGTGGGCGATATTAATCCCTTTGAAGTGATCCAGGTAAAAAGAATGTACAAGGATCTGAAACTCGGAGACTCCATTATCCGCAAAGATCTCAGCAAAGAAGAATACAATTGTAAAGACCTCAGCAGCTATACACCGTTAAGCGACAAAGCAAAAAAAGTAAAAACCATTCTGTCGTCAATTTGTAAAGGCAATGATAGTGATGATATTTCCAATCAAATGATCCTCGATGAACTGGAAGCTGACATCAATAAATTTGAAGCTGTTGATCGGGCGCCTAAAGATTATCGCAATGAAATCGTTAAGGATAATTATAACGACATCAACGACAGGTTTTATGGCAACAGCAATGTAATGGTCAGCAAAAATGCCGCCTTACACGGAACCCATGTATCAGGAATTATCGGAGCCATCAGGAATAACGGTGTTGGAATGGATGGTATAGCGGATAATGTTAGGATTATGACAGTTCGTGCCGTTCCGGATGGTGATGAGCATGACAAGGATATTGCTTTGGCCATACGATATGCCGCCGATAATGGTGCAAAAGTGATCAATATGAGTTTCGGTAAAGGTTTCTCTCCTGAAAAAAAATGGGTAGATGACGCTGTTAAATACGCAGAAGGCAAGGGGGTATTATTGATTCATGCTGCAGGTAACAGCCATCAAAACCTTGACAGCACTGAAAACTATCCGACTGTAGTTTTTGAAGACGGTAAGAGAGCCTCTAATTGGATTACAGTAGGCGCCAGCGGCGATCCAAAAGCTGGTGGCCTGACAGCTAGTTTCTCGAATTATGGTAAAAAAGAAGTAGATGTGTTTGCTCCCGGCGTAAAAATTTATTCGACAGTTCCGGGTGGCAATACTTATCAAAATTTGCAGGGAACGAGTATGGCTTCACCTGTTGTCGCGGGATTGGCAGCCTTTATCCTTCAATATTATCCAAAACTTAGTCCTGAGCAGGTAAAAGCAGTGATTGAAAAATCAGCGCAGAACCCAGGTGTAAAAGTAAAAGATCCGGGAACCGGCGAAGAAGTTGATCTGTCAGACCTCAGCAAAACAGGTGGCGTGATCAATGCTTACGAAGCGATCAAACTTGCTTCAACATTAAAACCAGAAACAATTAAAAATACCAAGCCTGTTAAATCCAAAGTGACAGAAAAAGTAAAACAATAAATTTTTAAGTATTTACAGAATACCCGGCATTGTAGGATTTATTAATCTAAGATGCCGGGTTTATTTATGACTATCCGAAAGCTCTATGATTGCCTTCATCCGCGACCTAATTTACTGAGGACACTTTTCATTTCGTCAGGATGTCGGGTTCCGATAAGAAGCCTCTCACCATTTGTAAAAATAATTTGTAATCCCGTGTCACCCGAAAAGATATAGGCTTTTCCCCTGGGTCCAAAACGAATGCCGATGCCAATAGTAGCCGGATTAAATTTGCTTACAAAAACTTCCTGTATACTATCCCATGAATACTTTTTAAACGATTGTTCAAAAGGAGTGAAGCGAACATAAATACCGTCTGTCCTGATTTGAGTAATTAACCTGAGATCACTGAAAATAATTACTACTATGCATATCAACAACCCCACCAACAACGAGGCAGCTATATCGCCAAAGCTCCCCTTTTGTATAAAAAAATTAAAGAGTAAAGCCAATATAAAAATCCCCGCCATCACTTTAAAAAAACTCCTCGTTTTCTTCCTATCGGAACCCTGTATTTCTTCAAACAGTATTTCAGTAGACATCGTACAAATTTAAGCTTTGAATAAAAGCAATGTTCCTCATAGTCTCAAACTGCGTTTACTGAAAAAAAATTAACTTTCCCCCGCTAAACACAAACTTCAAACAATAAACTTCATATATATGCGACCTGATCTTTCCCGTGTTGGCAGTTGGTACCACAACTATATTAACCTAGTACCAGAGGATGAATTATCCGGGGCATTTGTAAAAGAAAGTGTTTCGTTTGTCCGTTTCCTGGAAACAATACCTCCGGACAAATATGACTATCGTTACGCCGCTGGCAAATGGACCATTAAAGAAGTGTTGCAACACATTATAGATTCGGAAAGAGTCTTTGCCTACCGTGCTCTCCGTTTTGCGAGAAAAGACGCAACTCCTCTTCCGGGTTTTAATGAAAACCAATTTGCAGCCGCTTCCAAGGCTAATACCAGGAGTTGGGATAAACTGGTTGAGGAGTTCAAAGTTGTAAGACGATCCTCAGAATTATTATTTAATTCTTTCGACGAAGAGCAATTAGACTCCAACGGTATATCTTCCAACAGCCCGAACTATGTGTTAGCTGTTGGCTTTATTATTATTGGTCATGCTATACACCATCAAAAGATTGTAAAAGAAAGGTATTTGTAAGAGGACTATTAAAAACCTTGTTTTAAATCCGCTGATCAATTAAATCACTGGTTCAAACACAAGGATTCAGAAGGATATTTTAAATAATTTTCTTTTAGGGTCGAAACTTAATAGACCATTTTTTTATATCAGTTGTTGATATCCTCTACTCCACACTCAACTCTTCCTGGTTTCTTCTCAAAGAAAAAGCCAACCAGATTAGTCCAGCTACACAGGCTATTGACGAGGCTATCAGCACGGACACTTTTGAAAACTGGATGGTTTCGGCATTCTTGAAAGCAAGGTTGGAAATAAAAATTGACATGGTAAAACCAATACCTCCCAGGATTCCTGCGCCGGTTAAATCTTTCAATTTTATTCCGGAAGGCAAGCTCCCCCATTTTAACTGGATCAGTAAGAAACAGAACAGTATAATACCTACTGGTTTCCCTATCACCAGCCCCAATATGATACCAAGATTATTGTTTGTGGTCAACTCATTGATCCATCCGTCTGAAAGAATCAAACCGGTATTGGCAAGAGCGAAAATTGGAAGAATAACAAAGGCAACAGGTTTATGAAGAAAATGCTGTAAGCGATACGATGGACTTTTGTAGTCAGTTCCGCCAAACGGAATAGCGAAGGCCAGTAACACGCCGGTTATCGTAGCATGCACACCTGATTTCAACATGCAGTACCACATCACGATGCCGGGAAGAACATAAAATAACAGGTTGTACACTTTTAATTTCCCCAATATAAACAGCCCGGCAAAAATACCCAGCGCCGATAACAGATAAATCCAGGATATACCATCATTGTAAAAGACGGCAATAACAAGTATAGCTCCGAGGTCATCAATAATGGCCAGTGCAGTGAGAAATATTTTTAAAGAATAAGGTACCCTGTTGCCCAATAGCGACAGCATCCCTAATGCAAAGGCAATATCAGTTGCCATCGGTATCCCAAAGCCCGGTTGAGTAGCGGAGCCATTGTTAAATAAAAAATGAATGGCCGCCGGCACCAGCATGCCGCCGATAGCTGCAGCAATAGGTAAAGCGGCTACTTTCAGATCTTTTAACTCTCCGATATACAATTCACGTTCTATCTCTAATCCTACCAGCAAAAAGAAAATAGCCATCAAGCCATCATTTATCCAATGTTCGATGGAGTATTTCAAACTAATTGATCCAACCGAAAGATCAACATAGCGATGCCAAAAACTGGTATAGGGCTCTCCCCAATTGCTATTGGCTATGATCAATGAAATGATGGTACAAGCAAGCAGCACCAGGCCACCCGCTTTCTCACTATCTAAAAATTCTTTCAGCAGTTTGGTTATTCGCATCCGGTAAGATTGATGTGATTCACAAAAATAAGTGATAAAAAAAAGAGGGAATTATCTTTTTGAATTGTCTTTATGTTAGTTAATCACAGACTTTTGCATTTCTTTTAAACTTTACTGGCATTATTTTTCGTTCAATAACAACAAAATAAATCACCATGAAAAAAATAATATCCGTTTCATTATTTCTTGCTGCCATTGTTTTTACCACTTCTGTTTCTGCTCAATCCTATAAAACAGGTGTGGGTGTGCGGTTAAGCAGCAGCCAGGCCATGGTTAATAATTCTATTTCACTGAAACATTTTTTAAATGAACGATCGGCCATCGAAGCATTATTTTCATTTGGTGATCCGCTCGCCATTGGAGCTTTATATGAAGTGCACAAGCCATTTAGTTCAGAAGGTTTGCAATGGTTTTATGGCGGGGGTGGCTACCTCGGCTTTGTAAAAACATGGAACCCCAATAAAAACCGCAACGAGACAGATGTTAATGTGGGGGCACAGGGTGTAATTGGCCTGGATTATAAATTCACGAATCTTCCGTTGAATTTATCATTGGATTGGAAACCCGAACTCAATTTGGTTAGTGATATCAACTTCGAACCGGCAGCAGTCGGTTTTACAGCAAGATTTACTTTCTAAAAATAAAATCGCATAACTTTTTATTTAAACTCCGCAGAACTGCGGGGTTTTTTATTGTCGGTACTAGCTAATTCTTACAATACCGCATAATTATGCATTGATTCACCTAAATTAATGCACATATTTTAAACTTTGTGCGTTTTATTGCACTTTCTTCCCGTATATTTAGACTTCTTTAACAACTAACGCATGCTTATGCTTAAGAAAGAAAGGCAGTCTTATATTTTACAACAGGTCAATCTTCACAATAAGGTTCTCTCCTCTTCGCTCAGCCTTGAAATCAATGTGTCGGAAGATACCATCCGCCGGGATCTCCAGGAATTGTCTTCCGAAGGCAAACTGCTAAAAGTTCACGGCGGAGCCCTCTCCCGTTCGTTTAGCAATGTTCATATACCCAGCAACGGGGTTTATTCCCAGGATCAAAAAAAAGTAATTGCTGAAAAAGCCATTGCACTGATCAGTGATGGCATGTTTGTATTAACAGGGGGTGGCACCACGATCGTGGAAATGGCGAGGCTACTACCGTCCGAGTTGAAAGCCACTTTTGTTTCCGGAAGCATCGCCGCTATTCTTGAATACATGGACCATCCCAATATCGAAGTGATCCTGATCGGCGACCGGGTTTCAAAAAGTTCCAAGATCACAGTTGGCTCAGAAGCTATTTCCAAAGTAAGACAGATGAAAGCCGACATCTGTTTCCTCGGCACCAATGCCCTTGATCTCAACAATGGTGTAACCGACAATGACTGGGAAGTGGTGCAGTTGAAAAAAGCAATGATTGAATCCTCTCAAAAAGTAGTGTGCCTTGCTATTGCAGAAAAGATCAACACTTTTCAGCCGATACAAATTTGCCCGTTGAATAAGATCGATGTACTAATCACAGAACTGAACCCGGATGATCCTATGTTGAAACCTTATGCTAATGCAGGGATAGAGTTATTATAAGTCAACATATACGAGAACCCTTTTTTATTATTTAAAACTTAAAACTGTCATGAGAAAAGTTCTTCGATTTTCTGTAGCATTTCTTCTTATGGCGCTTTTCCTTCCACCGGCTTTATTCGCCCAGGAAAAGACCATAAAAGGTACTGTCCTTTCCGACAGTAAAACACCTTTACCAGGTGTAACAGTGAGTGTCAAAAGCACTAGCAATTCCACCCAAACAGATGCTGCCGGAAATTTTTCCATTAATGCCCGCAACGGTCAGACTATTCAATTTTCCTTTGTTGGCTACGGTTTGCAGGAAGTAGTAGTTGCACAAGATGCAACTATCAACATTTCACTTTCACAACAACAAGAAACATTAAATGATGTCGTCGTTGTTGGTTATGCTACACAAAAGAGGGCCAACCTTACCGGCGCCGTTTCTACAGTGAATGTTTCGAAAACATTGGGCTCACGTCCTATTACAGATTTGGGCCGTGGCTTGCAAGGCGCCGTACCGGGCTTAACCATTACAACACCAAGTGGTGATATTGGAACAAATCCCACCATTCGCTTAAGAGGATTAAGTGGTTCGTTGAATGGATCAGGTGCTCAACCATTGATACTGGTGGACAACGTAGAGTTGCCGGATCTTCGAATGATCAACCCGGATGATATTGAAACAATATCTGTATTAAAAGATGCAGCTTCTACATCAATTTATGGTACCAGAGGTGCATGGGGTGTTATATTAATTACCACCAAAACAGGTAAAAAAGGTGGCGAAAAAAGCAGGATCAACTACAATAATAACTTTTCCTGGAGCCAGCCAACTACAATGCCCCGGGTGGCACCTGCCGCGGAAGGCGCAGAAATGGCGTTGAAAGCCTATCAAAGAATCACTCCTACCCAAACAGGTTTTTCTGCTCTGGGTTTATATGTTGACCAGGCATCCATTGCTAAAATGAAGGAATGGGAACAAAAGTATGGCGGCCAGGATTTAGGATTGGATATGGTACGTGGAAGAGATTTTGACACTGCGAATGGCGGTCGTTTATATTTCTATCGCACCTGGGATCCAATGGATCTTTATTTAAGAGACTGGTCACCTCAACAAACGCACAACCTCACCATAAGTGGTAGCAGTGCTAAAACCGGATATAGTTTAGGTCTGGGCTATCTAGGCCAAAAAGGCGTATTGAAAGTAAACCCCGATGAATTTGAAAGATTCAATATAAACCTGGGTGTAACAACAAGTGTCACGGATTGGCTAGATGCAAGAGCAAAAGTGATTTTGTCAAAAGCGACGAGAACAAGGCCTTACTATTTCTCGAGTGAAACATATGATCCCTGGTATTACCTGACGAGATGGTGGGGTTACTATCCGTACGGTACATACGAAGGCAAACCATTCAGAAGTGCGTTGACAGAAGTGCAACAGGCAAAGATGACCCCTGAAGAAACCACTTTTGGCCGCATACAAATCGGGGGAACATTTAAGCTGGCTAAAGGCTTGACTTTTGATCTTGACTATACTTATGCGAATAATAACTATCACGAACATCAAACTGGCGGTAGCGTAAGTGCTTATAATTTCTGGGGCGGAAGTTTGACGTATGAAAAATATACCAGTGCCTCTTATGACAGAGCCATTTATATTTCTGACTGGAATGACCGTAACACAGTAAAAGCTTTTGCAACCTACAATAAGAAATTAGGCGAGAATCATGATTTCAAATTTATTGCCGGCTCTGATGTGGAACTTTATCAGTACTGGTCACAAACGACTGAAAGAAGAAGCTTGCTGAACCCGGATATGGGTGAGCCCAAACTGGCAACAGGTGACCAGTTTGGTAACAACTCTCGCGGACATTGGTCAACAGCTGGCTTCTTCGGACGCATCAACTATTCTTTTAAAGACAAATTATTATTGGAAGCCAATGGCCGTTATGATGGCTCATCCAGTTTCCCTGTGAAGGATCAATGGGCATTTTTCCCATCTGTCTCTGCAGGCTACATTATCACCCAGGAGAACTTTATGGATTTTGCAAAGCCCATCTTGTCATCATTGAAGTTTCGCGGCTCATGGGGTTCTATCGGTAACCAGGCAGTTGGTGGAAATCGTTTCCTGAGTGTTATGAGCTCATCTGGCTCCGGATGGTATATAGGATCCAACAACATGGTGACCGTTTCAACTCCCCCTCTTGTTTCTCCATCATTAACATGGGAAACCGTCACTACACTTGATTTTGGCGCTGATGCCCGTTTCTTTAACAATAAACTCGGAGTCACATTTGATTGGTATAAAAGAACCACCAGTGATATGATCACAAGCGGTGTAACAGTACCCAGTACATTAGGAACAAGTGCACCGGCAAGAAACTACGGCGAAATGCAAACTACAGGTTGGGAACTGGCAGTTGATTGGAACCACCACTTTGATAACGGTATCAATTTTAACGTGACAGGCGTGCTGTCTGATTTTAAAGAAGAGATTACAAAGTTTGCAAATACTACAAAGCTTATTTCCTCCAACTACGAGGGTAAAATCCTTGGTGAGATCTGGGGTTATGAAACAGATCGTTTTTTCAGCAAATCAGATTTTGAAACGGATGCCAATGGCAATTTGCTTAAAGATGCCAGCGGCAAATACATCATGAAAGCGGGTGTTCCTACACAAAAAAGATGGGAATCCGGTTGGTTCTTTTATGGTCCCGGTGATATCAAATATAAAGATCTGGATGGAGATGGCAAAATAGATATCGGCACTAATACGGTTGGTGATGCGGGTGATCAAAAAATCATTGGTAACTCGACTCCTCGTTATCAATATGGTTTTCGTTTAGGAGCAGACTGGAAAGGTTTTGATATAAACGTGTTCATACAAGGAGTTGCTAAACGTGAAATGTGGGCCAATGGTCCGGTAGTTATTCCCGGTTACAGACCCGGTGAAGGCTGGTATGCTCATCAGCTTGATTATTGGACAGAAGAAAATCCAAATGCCTATTATCCTCGTCCTACAGACCAAGCTCAGTCAAACACTACCAGAAACTTTTTGCCACAAACAAAGTATTTGATGAATATGGCTTACACCAGGATTAAAAACCTGAACGTAGGTTACACGTTGCCGGCAAAACTGGTGAAAAGGGCCAAACTACAAACTGCCCGTATTTATTTCAGCGGTGAAAATCTTTTCACTATTGATAATTTAAAAGAACCCATTGACCCGGAAGTGAACTACACTACACCAGGTTTGAATGATCCCAATACATTTGGACGGGTTTATCCATATCGTAAATCCATTTCAATGGGAATTCAAGTAACACTTTAAACTAAAGTTATATGAAGATTAAAATATTTTCTCTTTTTTCACTCGCCATACTATTATTGGCAAGTTGTAAAAAAGATTATCTGGAAAGGTACCCGCAGGATACGCTCGTAGATGAGTCATATTGGTCCAGTGAAACGAATGTGAGAACATTTGCCTGGGCCTTCTATCCTGCTTATTTTGATGGTTATGGTTCAGGCTATACCTGGGGCAAATTCTTTTCTGGCCAACCATTAAATGATGATTTTGCACCCTCAAGCCCAAGCCAGTTTACACAAAATGTTCCGGCCTCCGGGGGTGGTTGGTCATTTGCCTGGGTTAGAAAAGCCAATCTCTTTATCAACAGGATTCAAAGAGTGCCGATGAATGAAGAAGCCATTAAGCATTGGACAGGTATAGCAAGGTTTTTCCGGGCACTTGAATACAACGACCTTGTAAAAGCGTTTGGTGATGTACCCTGGTATGGAAAAGAAATGACAGAAACGGATCCTGATTTATACAAACCAAGAGATTCCCGTGTATTAGTCATGGACAGTGTGTTGGCTGATTTCAAATATGCTGCCGAGAATGTAAGAGTGATTGATGGCAATGATGGATTGACGGTAAATAGAAATGTGGTGCTTGCATTGATGTCAAGAGTATTTCTTTACCATGGTACTTATTTTAAATACCATACTATTAATGCAACAAAAGCAACCGAATACCTGCAGGCTGCTCAATGGGCTGCCAACGAAGTGATCAATTCAAACAAGTATTCAATCGGAGATAACTTCAGAACGGTTTTCAATTCATTGGATCTCGCAGGTAAAAAAGAAATCATTCTTTATCGCAGCTACCAATCTGGCCTGCTGACGCATAGCTTGCATAGTTATGTAAACGGTGAAGCGCAAAGCGGCACATCAAAAGATGCAATCGATGCTTTTCTGGCTAAGGACGGTTTACCAATTTCATTGTCCCCATTATATAAAGGCGACAAAACTTTTGCAAATGTAATGACCGACCGTGACCAGCGCTTAATTGAAACAATCGTACCTGAACTAAGGCTCAGTGGCTATGCTAAAAACTACTCCACATCCGGCTATTCAACCCGTAAGTTCTTTAACGATGCATTGAAAGATTTGCCAGAGGGAAGTAGCAACCTAAATACGACCGACGCCCCGGTGATTCGGTATGGGGAGGTTTTGTTAAACTATGCTGAAGCTACTGTTGAGTTGGGTGCATTGTCACAAGCAGATTTGGATAAGTCGATCAATAAACTAAGGTCCAGACCCGGCATCGCTATGCCAGCACTACAGGTTATTGGCGACCAACCAGCAGTAAACGGTGTGACTTATGATGATCCTGACAAAGATCCAACTGTTCCTTCTTTGATCTGGGAAATAAGAAGAGAACGAAGAATTGAGTTGTTGTTTGAGGGATTCAGATTGGATGATTTGAGAAGATGGAAGAAGCTGGAATATACCACCACTACAAATTCTGACATTAACCGTGGTGCGTGGATCAAAAAGGCTGACTATCCAAATTTGAAAGATGTGAAGATTGAAAACGATGCTGCAGAAGGGTATATCATCCCGGCTTGGAAACCAGAAACACAAAGGATATTCAGCGATCCAAAAGTGTACCTGAGTCCCCTACCGCTCGACCAGATAAAGCTCTATAGTGATATAGGAGCGACATTATCGCAAAATCCCGGCTGGCAATAATTTTCTTTGTTTTAAAATCGGGGGCATTGCTCCCGATTTTTATTTTCATCACTTACCTGACTCATGAAAAAATTTTCTCTTTTAATTGTCACCTCATTTTTTGTTGTAAGTCTCTTCGCGAAGCAGGATGATGCGCTGGTGTTTGTCCATCTCTCCGATACCCATATTGGCAGCAATACTGGTGCTGAAGATCTTCGGAGAACAGTTAAAGACATCAATGAAAATCCAACAATCCAATTTGTTGTTATCTCCGGCGACATCACCGAGTTTGGATCGGATGAAGAAATTAAATTAGCCAAACAGATTCTCGACAGCTTAAATAAACCCTGGCATATCGTTCCCGGTAATCATGATAGCAACTGGTCGGAAAGTGGCTCAAATACTTTCAAACGAATTTTCGGCAGTGAAACATTTTCTTTCAAAGCAGGCCCCTATCTTTTTCTCGGCACTCACTCCGGACCCAATATGCGTATGAGCCCGGGTCAAATACCAAGGGAAAATATTGTATGGCTCGATTCAATTTTAAAAGCCACGGATGATAACACGCCGGTCATTTTTGTCAATCATTATCCGCAAGACTCTTCATTGAACAACTGGTTTGAAGCCATCGACCGGTTGAAACAAAAAAATATTCAATTGATTCTTTGTGGACATGGCCATGCTAATCGTCAATTAAATTTTGAAGCCATTCCAACAGTAATGGGACGTTCCAATCTTCGGGCAAAAAAAGAAATTGGCGGTTATAATATTGTAACGATTAAAAACAATATTGTCAGCTACCAGGAAAGAACACCCGGCGTGGAAACAAAGTCAGCCTGGGCCACTGTTGAAATTAAAAACCTTGACTTCAGAAATTCAACAGTTTCGTATTATCGCCCCTCGTATGAAATCAATAAAAGCTTTCCGGGTGTAAAAGAAAAATGGACCTACCAGGATAACAGCGATATTGGATCAGGGACAGCTACCAATGGAAACCTAGTATTTGTTACCAATACAAATGGTGAAGTGGTGGCATTGAATAAAAAGAATGGCAAACCTGTTTGGAGATTTTTGACACAAGGTAAAATATATGCTATGCCTGCTGTCAACGACAATATTGTTGTCACAGCATCGTCTGACAATTTTATTTATGCATTGGATGCGAAGAAAGGTAAACTGATATGGAAGGTCCAAGCAGAAAAAGCGGTATTGGGAAATCCGCTGATCAGGGATGGGGTAGTTTATATCGGCGCATCAGACGGGCATTTTCGTGCTATTGGTTTAAAAGATGGAAGGCTTCACTGGGATTTTAATGAAGTAAAAGGCTTTGTTGTAACCCGGCCGCTTATTTACAACCAACATATTTATTTTGGCTGCTGGAATAATGATTTTTATTGCCTCGATATTACTTCAGGCAAGCTGAGATGGAAATGGAATAATGGAAGTTCGGGAAGAATGCTATCACCTGCAGCCTGTTTCCCGGTGGCAACAGGCAACCGGGTTTTTATTGTTGCACCGGATCGTTATATGACCTCGCTGGATGCAAATACCGGCAATGTGATCTGGAGAAAACAGATGCCTGACTTACGGGTGAGAGAATCAATGGGACTTTCAAAAGACAGCAGCCTGGTGTTTGTAAAAACAATGGATGGAAATGTTTATGGAATTTCTACATCAGCTAATGAAATGTCACCGGTTTGGAAAAGTGATGTTTCCCTTGGTTATGAAATTAGCCCGACGGCTATTGTTGAAAACAATAACATCGTTTTCGTTCCCACTCAATCCGGTGTTGCAGTGGCTTTGGACAGAAAGAGCGGAACTGTTCTATGGAAACATAAAATCTCAAACGGGCTAATCACCAATTTGCTTCCCGTGACAAAGAGTCAATTGCTGGTAACAACAATGGATGGAAAAGTTTCCCTATTGAAATTCTAATTCGTCAGAACTGAGATGATGTGAGATGCATTGAATTTATGGGAAACAGGGATATCCTCTTAATCCCCTAAATCCACCCCCAATACTTGTTCAGACTTAATATTCTAATTGTCCAAACAAACCGTTCTTATAATCTGCAATGGCTTGTTCTGTTTCTTCCTGTGTGTTCATTACAAAATTATCTTTAGCGGCGACTGGTTCATCGATGGGTTCAGCCGATAAAAAAAGAATTGTCGTATCTTCTTCCGCCGAGACCAATATTTCTTCATTATCTTTTTCAAACACTACCAACTGATATTGATCGATTGTCTCCTGGTTTACACACAGCTTTCCTTTAGCAATATATAGCAAGGTCCAATATCCCGGTGTGGCAATAAACTGAACTCTCCTGCCTTTTTCTATTGTTCCAGCGATAGAAACAACAGGTGTGAAACTTTTTAAGGGACCTGTTTTACCATCATAACTTCCACTGGCGAGACGGAGCTGCACTCCTTCCTGCTCCATCACTATTGGCTGTTCTTCTTTTGTAACCTGCTGGTACGAAGGTTCATTCCATTTATAAGACCTGGGTACATTAATCCAAAGCTGGATAAATTCCTGTACACCGCCTTCCTGCAACATTTTTTTTGAAGGTCCTTCACTGTGCAGGATGCCTTTACCCGCAAACATCCATTGCACCTCGCCTGCTTTTATGATAGCATCATGGCCGGCACTGTCTTTATGATAACCTTCACCCTGCAACATAAAAGTGACGGGAGCAAAGCCCCGATGTGGATGCGGGTGTATGCGAAATTCAGTACCCGCATTTATGGTCTCTGGTTTTAAATGATGTATCACAATAAATGGATTGGCGAAGCGAAAATCCTTATGCGGCAGCGGTTGTAATACTATTTCTTCTTTCGTGATTTGCTTTTCCCTACCTGTAAGAATGTGATCAATTTTCTTTTGCATAAACAAATTTATCGGGATGAATAAATATCTTATTTAAATTGTCATGCTTCGACAAGCTCAGCATGACAATTAACTGACAACTGCTTTCTAATTTAACACACCAAACTTGCCAGCCTGGAAATCCTGTATCGCCTCATATATTTCTTCCTGCGTATTCATTACAAAAGGACCGTAACTGGCAATTGGTTCATTGATGGGCTCACCGCTGAGCAATAAGATCACACTATCTTCTTCAGCTTTGATAACAATTTCTTCGCCGTCATTCCTAAACAAAACAAAACTATGTTCAGCAGCTTTTTCGCCGTTTACTTCAACAGCGCCATTGATCACTAGTAACGCTGTGTTGTGTGTTGCAGGAATACTTGTTGTCACTTCACCCTCTTTTTTCAATTTTATATCAAAAAGATTGACGGGTGAATAGGTGCTGGCGGGTCCTTTTACATCTCCCATTGCTCCCGCAATGACATTAACAAATCCTGCACCATCAGGCAATTCTACCTTGCCCATTTGATTGGCTGTGATGGCCTGGTAATGAGCCGGCGTTGATTTGTCTTTCTTTGGCAAATTGACCCAAAGCTGTACCATTTCAAATGGTCCACCTCTTTTAGAAAATTCCTCTTCATGGTATTCCTTATGAAGAATACCGGCGCCGGCGGTCATCCATTGCACATCACCCGGGTTAATCACACCACTGTTACCAGTACTGTCGTGATGAGCCACACTGCCCTTGTAAGCAATAGTCACCGTTTCAAAACCTTTGTGCGGATGCACATCAACGCCCCTGATTTTGTTGGATGGGCCGAAATCATATTCAGCATTGAAGTCCAGCATCAGGAATGGACTAATCCTTCGCTGATCAACAGAGCCGGGTATATAATTGAAAACTCTGAATCCATCACCTACCATACCCGGCCTTGCAGCCCGTGGAACTATCTTTTCGATTTGCTTTTTCATTTTACTTCCTTTATTTTTTAAGTCAATTTTTTACTGTATACGAATATTCAATCCGGCATTTTTCAAAGCATCATCTATCACCACAAATGAAAATTCTTTTCCTGCTTTTTCTGTTTCCAAAATATCATTGATCGTATTGTGCAATGTTATTTCATCATTGCCTTCAAACCGGGCAACAACTGTATCCGAATTTTGAAAAGAGAATAGCTTCCGCAGTTTCTTTTCCTGTACATCGCTCACATCTTTTGTCAGCAGCACGATGTCAATCTGATATTGCTGAAATTTTGTAATAGCTTCTTCATCAGTAAATGCTTCTACGCCACTCCATTCCTCGCTCTCGTTAAGAATGCCAACTGTTTTTTCAACTGGTTCTCTTGTGTTGCCTACAATAAGTATTTCTGTTTTATTCATAAATCCTCCTTAAATGAGGTACAAAAATACCAGCTTGCAAACCCCTTCTCCAATAATGTAGATTAAGTGAAAAACTTAATGTAGGTTAAGAAAAAACCAAACCATCGTAGCAAGGGTTTGCCGGTGGTGATTTAGTTTATCAATCAGCAGTCTGGAAATTGTGATTGAAACCGCTGCTAATTAAAAAGTAGTTTTCTTATTCTCCCTTTTTTGTCTGTGATATGGATTGCAGCAACGTTTTCATTTACACTTAAAAATCTCGCTGACTGTGACAGGAATGATGAGCCGTAGTAAAATTCTTCTTTTCGAATTTTATCATTTTTAAACATAATTATTGCACTCACTTCATCCGGGTTGATCTTCAAGGTCTGTACATTGCGTTTAAGTTCATACAATTTTAAGGGCCCCTGGTTTTGGCTGGCAGCCACCCGGTAGCCTTCTTTAGCCGATTGCAGCTTAACCAACGCCTTCCCATTACCGGGAATATAAATGCCACTCTGCAAAATGGAAAGCGGTGTAAATGCGCCTTTGCCATCTCCTTTTAATAATAATCCATTCAACGCATCATAACGGCCAATTGAAACTTCGGTTGAATAATCATTCCCATTTATCAAAACATCCAGGTTTCCATCGCCATCAAAATCATCTGCTACCATTCCATTCAGCGCAGAAATTTGTGCAGCCTGCGGCAATGGTATCATGGTGAATTTTCCATTGCCGTCATTCCGGATAAAACATGACTGAAGCATGTTTGCGTGTAAACGAAGAGCCCCTTTCATTTTATCGGGTGGAAATATTTCACCCATCGTGGCAGTGGCAAATTTATTATAGTTGTCAAACTGTTTTTTCAAAGCCGGCAGCCGTTCTATAATAGCGTCCCTTCCCTGGGCGGGAAATTCTTTTAATTGTCCGTGCTGATCTTTAAGAAAGAGTGAAATAATGGCCTGATAGCTGCCATTGCCACTAAAATCACCCGACGTACAGTATACAGGATATTGATCGCTTGGCTGGAATAATGTATTTAAACCAATGTTTCCAACAATATAATCGGTTCTGCCTGTATGCCGGAAATCTCCTGCTACAATTGAATTCCACCATCCGTGCTTATTATCAATTCCTGAACCAGAACTGACATTTTTAAACTTTCCAGCTATATTTTTTAAAAAGATTACCGGCATCCATTCACCTGTCAATAATAAGTCAGTTTGCCCATCCTCGTCAAAATCCGTAAACAGCGCATCACAAACCATCCCGATGTTTTTTAATTCAGGAGCTACTTCATCCGTTACGTCAGTGAATTTAACGATGTTGTCTTTGGTGTCATTTCTAAAAATGAAACTGCTTACAGGTTTTGGATAATTCCATGGATCAACCCGGCCCGACACAAATAAATCCAGCTTTCCGTCTTTATTAAAATCAGATGCCCTGACGCAGAGTTTGCTGGTATGATTTACCGGTAATGCAGCTTCGGCTTTTGTATAGTTTCCTTTGCCATCATTTGTATATAATATATCCTGGTAATTAACATTGTTGTGATCGTATTTATATCCTCCGCTTGCTGCATATACGTCAAGGTCGCCGTCACCATCCGCATCGAACAAGAGGATGCCCTCATCTTTCGAGTTTTTATTGATCTTGTCTCCTTTCACCAGAAATTCTTTTTGTATAAATTTTTCATTGGGCTGTTGCAAAAAAAGTGTGGGCGGTTTAAAAGTATTGCCGCCTATAACTATATCATCAAGGCCATTACCATCAACATCACCTGCAGCCAAAGCCGGACTGTATTCTGACAGTTTGTGAGGTAAGGTGGTTTGAACATTAAAATCAATAAACTCTTCATCCCTGTGCAGATAGCTGATACCGGACGATGCAGTTACTTCCCTGAATAGTGGCTGCTCATTTAATTGGTAGGGATGCGGGAACCAGATTTCTTTGGCATCAGCAATATTCACCTTGAGCAACTGGTCCGCGGCAACTTTTGTAAGCGTCTGCTTCTTATTGCCCGGCCATTTTATTATTATCGAATCAAGCAAGTTGGTTTTGCCTAATCCGAAATGGGCTATGTTTTGATAGGTGGACAAATAGCCCCTGTAGGGAGTATTTTCATACACCTGGTGTTTTCCCCCATCATAATAAATATCTATCCATGCTCCTATCCCGTCCACATTCATTTTATCTCCTACGCATTTTATTTGCAAAAAATGAGTAGTCGTATCTCCTTTTGAACGCAACGTGCTTTTATACAGTAATGCTTCGTCACCGATATTATTGATGATTATGTCCATGTCACCATCATTATCAAAATCGGCATACGCAGCGCCATTGGAAAAGCTCCGATCGGATAAACCCCACTCGTCGGAAACATCGCTGAACGTGATACCATCGGTATTCCTGAAAGCATAATTGGCCAGTTTTACCTCCGGTATTTTATCAATCATTTGCATAGGCTTTTCGCCGGCGACAGATCTTTTTCTGTAAGCAATAAAATCATGATCGGTCACATCTTTTGGAAAACCATTAGTAACAATCATATCCCTGTATCCATCGTTATCGAGGTCTACTACCACAGGCGCCCAGCTCCAATCGGTTTGAGACACACCGCTCATAAAACCGATTTCGCTAAATACAGGCGTTCCGATGGAATCATTTTCCAGGATCTTTGGCCCCTGGTTTAATTGAAGTGTATTCCGGATATATTGGAATTGCATGCCATAAATATCGAAGTTTTGAAAAGTATTATAATTGTTGGCGGGCATCATCATTTTCTTGCGATAATTGTCTTCCGGATTCATATCTAATTCCACTACATCTTCCAGGCCATCGTTGTTAATGTCAATAATATCCTGTCCCATTGAATTGAAAGAAGTATGCTTAAAATAATCTTTCGACTGATTGGTGAAAGTGCCATCGTGATTGTTGATGAACAGGATGTTCTCAGACAGAAAATCATTACTTACATAGATATCTTTCCATCCATCCCGGTTGATATCGGCAATGGTAGCGCCATGTCCAAACCCATCAATAGTAACACCGGCCTGGACGGATACATCCCGGAAAACAGGATGATTAACCGCGGCATCCCAATTATTCTGGAATAGTCTTCCTTTGCTGCCTTTGGTGCTATTAGGATTTCTATTTGCGTTTTTACCAAATTGGTTTTCGTTTACGGAAGATGCTTCATTAACGGATAGATACATGTCAAGATCACCATCATTATCATAATCAAAAAAATAAGCCATGGTGGATTGTACATTAATATCCAATCCATACCCGGCAGCCTTATCCTTAAACTGTGGAATGCCTTTTTTATTTATCCCCTGGTTGATGTATAAAATATTACGTCGTTTAAGGGAATCGTTATAAATAGTGTTACAGATGTAAATATCCATGAGCCCGTCATTATTGATATCTGTTATAGCTACTCCCCTTGCCCATCGCCCTGATCCCTCCGTGCCTGCCTCATCAGTTATGTCTTGAAACCTGAAATCGCCTTTGTTGAGGTACAATTTGGAGGAGACCTGGTTGCCCGTAAGATAAATATCCTGCAATCCATCATTATTAAAATCGCCGATGCCGACCCCACCGCCGTTATATATATTTACAACATTCATCGGGTTAATAGAGTCGCTTTCCGTAATGCTATTATTGAAATGAATGCCTGAATGTGATGAAGAAATTTTGTCAAATAAAGTATGCTTGTTTTCACAGGCAGACAGGCAGAAAATAGATAAACAAATAACCAGTAATCTAAATAGGTTCATAGTATATACCATCAATGAAATAATCTATAAAGTTAGTAATGAAACGACCGATAAGAAGAAAGGCTTTCCGTTCCAGAGGAAAGCCTTTCTTTCAATAAAGATTTATTCTAATAACCGGGGTTTTGGGTCAAATTAGGATTCAGGGCAATGGCCGATTGTGGTATCGGCAAAAGCAGGTTGTTCACCGTAGGAGTTGTGTTATACAAACCATGTTTCTTATTGTCATGTGTTGGACCAGGCGCGGGGTTGACAACCGGTTCATAACTGCCATCGACTGTTCCATTAGCCTTTTTTATAAATGCTATGGCTACATCATCGCCTGCCCTGCAAAGATTATAAAACAGGGAATATTCACCGGTTAGTTCATGCCGGTATTCACTCAGCACCATTTGCAGCGGATCAGTTATTGCTACGCCGGGAGTACCATCGTAATTAGCGCTGTCTTTCATAACAGCAGGCGCTGTTCCGCCCCAGGCCCTATCCCTCACTAATTTGATATCGGCCATTGCTCCTGCCGCATCACCGGTGCGTACTTTACATTCCGCCCTTGACAACAAAACTTCTGCATAGCGTAAAAGAATCTGGTTTTGATCGCCAAAGATGGCTGAAGGACCATAGTTTCCTGTAAGATTGGGGTCTCTCCATTTTTTGGCGCAAAAATATCCGGTGCGACCTCCATCATTTCCATACCATGGCCTTGTTAACGTCCCTACAGTGTTTAATATCTTCCCATCATCGCCTGTGTATTTTGGATCGCCGGCGGCAAAACCTGATACCACGGGGATATAACCTTTTAATCCTCCCCATTTAGCTATAATTCCCGGGCTTAACAGCGGATCGCCGGGACCTACTATCGTCAGCAGTTTACGTTTATCTCCTTCCTGGAACGAATTCCAAAGTGCCGGATTGCCATAATCATAGCCTTGCTGGGTTATTTCTTCGGGCCAGCTAAAGCTATCTATCCACCCTAATTCAGCGCCCGGTGGTTGCCAGCTTCCGTCCCAGCTTTGCGAACCATTGGGCGGTAATTGAAACTGAACTTCGAAAAGAGACTCATCATTATTTTGATGGTTGTATTCATGTACATCGGCAAAGCTGGATAATAAATGGTGGTTGTTGGTTAGCTCAGGATTATTGAAGGCAGCTAAAGCGCCTGCATAGTCTTTTAGCCACATGCGGGCCGCTCCCTCAAAGCCATAAGCGGCGCCTTTAGTTGCTCTTCCTAATTCGGAGGCCGGCAGCGCTGATTTTGACAGCAATAAATTTTCTGCAAGTTGCATATCCGCCACTACCTGCCTGAACACTGAATCACGGGAAGCTCTTGGCGTTAAACCGTCACTCACGGCGTTTAATTCCAAAGGCACGCCACCAAAAGAGGCAGCCAGGTAATAATAAGTCATGCCCCTTAAAAAGTAAGCTTCGCCGGCTAAACGGTTCGCTAACGCATCGTCAATGATGCCTTTTTCCTTTGTTTGCTCAATTACCACTAACGCGGCATTTGCCCTCGCAATACCAATATAAGATTGGTTCCAGAAAGTAGTTACTCCGCCAAAAGTTGCAGGGATCTGGTAATTATTCCAAAATACGTCAGCGCCCCAATTAAAAAAATCATGAGAGCTGAAATTGGCCCTGTACCAGATACATTTTTTCAGCAGATCACTGTTCTGGTAAGTGTCGTATATAGCATTTACTATAGCTATTACATCACCGGGTTTATTGAAAGTAGCATCACCGGTACCTTCAAATGTGTTGGTTTGATCCAAAAATCTTTTTTTACAAGCCAAAGGAAAAACCGCAACAACCAGGGCTATTATGATAATAATAAATTTAATTCGTTTCATATTGAGAATTTTTCGCAGTTAGTTTTAGAATGTAACGTTTAAACCAACGGTATAAAATCTGGATGAAGGATATACACCATTATCGACACCATTAAAAATTGGGTTGCCGCCCTGAATTCCAATTTCCGGATCAAGCCCGTCATATTTGGTGATCGTGAAAAGGTTTTGGGAAGAAACATAAACCCTCAACCTTGATATTTTAAATCTGTCTGCTATTGAGCTTGGTAATGTATAGCCAACGGTAAGGTTTTTTAATTTCACGTAACTACCCTTTTCTACCCAATGACTGGATGGAACATTATTCAATGTGCTCTCATCATTCGCCAGTGCCCTGGAAAACTCATTAGATGGATTGGAAGCTGTCCAGCGGTTCTGATAATATTCGATACTTACATTTTGAACGCCTTCTGAGCCCCTTTTCTGGAAAGACTGCAAATGACTTTCTATATAGTTGAGAATTTCGTTTCCAAACGATCCATAAAAAAAGAGATTGAAATCCAACGCTTTGTAACTGGCATCCAGGTTAAGACCGCCGAATAAATCAGGTTGGGGACTGCCTATGCTCACCCGGTCATTTGCATCTACTTTACCATCGGGCTTGCCTTCCGGACCACTTACATCTGCGAAATAACGATCACCCGGTTTTGTAGCAGCCCTGTAATATATACCGCCGGGAGCCTTTGCATTCAGTGCATCAATCTCTGCCTGGGTTTGAAAAATACCGAGTGATCGGTACCCATAAAATTCTCCTACTTCACCACCAATTACTGATTGGCTAAATTCACCCCAACCTTGCCCGGTCAATCCAAAACCGAAATTAGCACTGGTTAAATTTTTAACGCCGGAAGTAATGTCGGTGAGCCTGTTTTTAATAGCTGACAAGTTTAAGCCCACGCCATATTGAAAATCACGTCCTTTACTTCCCCGGTAATTGACCGCAATCTCCACACCTTTATTCTCCATCTCTCCTACGTTGCGTGTGATAAAATTATAGCCGGTTTGCGGAGATGCCGGAATGGTCAGTAAGAAATCTTTTGATCTTCTCTTAAACCAATCTACCGTCAACGTAAGAGCGCCTTTCATAAATGCTGCATCTACGCCGATATTAGTGGTATAGTCTGTTTCCCATTCCAGATCAGGGTTAGCAGGTTGGGTTTGTGCGATACCATTCTGGTAAACACTGTTAAATGGATAACCGAGATTATCCTGCCCACCACCATTTACATTCGGAGCAAAATTTCCTGCATATAAAGCCTGGTACCGGAATAAACCAATCGGCTGCTCGTTACCTACTACACCATAACCTCCTCGTAATTTCAAATCATCCAACCAGCTGACATCTTGTAAGAACCCTTCATTTTTTATTTTCCATGCAACGGCGCCGGAAGGAAAAACGCCGTAGCGATTGTCTTCGGGAAACTTGGATGATCCATCGCGCCTGATAGTGCCGGTCAAAATATATTTATCAGCAAACTGGTAGTTTAATCTTGCGAATTGCGACGCAAGACTTGAAATAACCCGTCCGTTGCCAAACCTGTCAAATTGCAGGTTAGCTACTTGTGCGATATCCCGTATCACGTTATTCGGTGGCTCACCGCCAGCGCCCATTAGATTGGTTGTGTTTTTCTGGGCAGAAACACCGGCAACAAAATTGATGGTGTGCGAACCAAAGGTCTTATCATATGCTATCGTATTCTCCCATAGCCACTCGAAATTGTTATTCAGGTTTTGATGATAAAACGCTTTGCTTACGATGGCGCCGGGATATTGCGTATTGGCCCTATTATCTGCCGGCAGAAAAAACGAACCTGAAAAATTGTTGACGTTTACGCCGGCATTGGTATTAAGCTTGATCCCATCGTAAACAGTGACTTCTAAAGAGGAATTGGCCAATACATAATTCGTTATGTTTTTTGATTCTCTTGTTTCGATATCATAAACAGGATTACCAAATTTAAATACGGCGGGATTGATAGGATTATAAAAACCGTAATTGCCTTTACCGTCCTTTATCTGGTTGGTGAGCCTGTTACCACTATCCAGCGTTGGGGGATTTACCACCAATTGGAAGAGTCCACCAGTACCAAGCGGAGTATTGGCATCCTGGTAACCGTATTTAACGCTTGTAGAAGATTTAAGCCATTTAACAGGTTGGTAATCCAGGTTAAGGCCTACTGTAAATCGCTTGAAAAAAGAACCCAGCACAATACCCTTTTGATTATAATATCCAAATGAAACCGCTGACTGAATTTTTTCATTACCGCCGCGGATAGCCACACTGTAATTTTGTGTCAACCCTGTGCGATAAAGTGCGTCCTGCCAATCCACTGTAGTCAGTGCGTTTGGTGTATGCCATATGGGCAAGCCATGATAAGTTGGCTCCGTTGTCTCCACCTCGTTTGACAGGGTGGCAAATTGCTGGGCATTTAACAGGTCATATGTTTTTGGTTTGCTTTGAAAAGCTTCATACATATCCAAAGAAACCTGTACACGGTTCTTTAAACCTTTTTTGGTAGTGATGATTATTACGCCATTAGCCGCACGAATACCGTACACGGCTGTTGCTGATGCGTCTTTGAGGACGTCTATGGAAGCAATATCATTGGGATTAATGTTATTAATACCTCCGGTGGTCGGATACCCGTCAATCACATATAAAGGATTATTTCCTCCGGAGGCGAGACTACCAATACCCCTTATCAGTACAGAGATGTTGCCACCCGGTGCACCATCGTTATTGATGATCTGCACACCGGAAGCACGGCCCTGCAAAGCCTGCGTGGCTGAAATAACAGGTACTTTTTCAATGGTAGCAGCATTTACACTGCTTACCGAACCAGTGAGATCTTTACGCTTGGCGGTACCATAACCGATTACAACCACCTCATCTAAACTGGCGGATTGCAATTGCATGGTAACATCGGCAACGCTTTTACCGCTGACATCCAACTCAACAGGTTGATTACCTACATAGGAAACCACTAAAACAGACGAATTGGCCGGAAGGGTGATTGAATAAGAACCATCTGTTGCTGTAGTGGTGCTTATAGTAGTTCCTTTTACCGAAACCGTGGCCCCAAAGACAGGATTACCGTCAGGGCCCGTTACTTTACCTTCTACTTTTTTTTGTTGGGCAAAGGCAGTTGCCATAACGGCCAGTAAAATGCCTGAAAAAATTGCTTTTTTTAGTTGAGTTAGTTTGGCAAGCATATATAGCAGGTTTAAGGGATCTTTCCTTTATAAAATTTACGAAAATTATAAATGTCAATAATACATTTGCCGGAATAAGCACAGCATCTGTTAAAATAGTATCATTAAAGATCTCAAAAAATACTATGTTGGCAAGACAAATAGCTTCTCAACCCTTTGAACCTGAGGTCATTTATTTGATATTGATTTTTGTGGACAGAAAATGCCCTGTAGCTACAAGCAAGGCAACCAGACCGGGGTTGCAATTAATCAATTACTGGGGTTGCAATTAATCAATTACTGTTTTGTTCTAAATATTTTAAACCGAAGAAATGCTATTGGATAGCTTTATAACACACCTGCATGACTCCTGATTTTGAAGTTTTAACCCACACTAATTTCAAGTTTAACCTGTTATTAATTTCTTTAAATAAAGGTTTTCCTTTTCCCAGTATCACTGGCATAACAGCTATTCTAAATTCGTCGACCAGGTTCAAATTGATAAAAGTTGAAATCAATCCAGCCCCGCCATATAGCCAAATATCTTTCCCGGGTTGCTGCATTAATGTTCGAATGACGTCTTTAATATTGGATCGTACTACTATCGGGTTGCCTTCAAAACTTTCTTTTGTGGTAGAGAAAACATATTTGCTCATCCTATTTAAAGCACCATAGAAATTTTTCTCAAAATCTGAACTGCTATCTGTAATTGGATAATTTCCCCACATTTCATAGCTGACTCTTCCATACAAAACGGTATCGATTTCATTGAGAAAATCGTTCAGTTCCGAGCCACCCTCCTGGTCAAATACAATCCAGTCTATTTCACCATTTGGTCCTTCAATAAAACCATCGAATGATGCGGCGAGGTTCAATATTATCTTTCTCATCTCTTAGTTATTTTAAGCGAGTTTAACCTTTCTACCCAATACTTCATTTAGTGTTTTTCCCCAATGGTCCACTCAGCATCTTACTCAAAAACTCCGGCGTCACTCCGATATACGAAGCAACATATTTCTGCGAAAGGTTTTGTATCAGCGAAGGATATAATTGACAAAACGTATTGTATCGTTCTGCTGCCGGCAAACTGAGATTGTTAACGAGGCGATGCTGGTAAGTGGCGAGAGAATTTTCAGCCAGTATCCTGAAAAAACGTTCAAACTTGGGTATCCTTGTATAAAGCTTGTCAAGATCCGGTTTCTGCATTAAAATGATTTCACTCTCTTCAATAGCATCAACAGATAAGGTACCGGGTTGTTGTTTCAGAAAGCTGTGCATGTCACCGATCCACCAGCCTGGAGGAGCAAATTGCAAAATATGTTCAAACCCATTCTTGTCAATAGAATAAAGGCGAAGCAAGCCTTTTGTTACGAAACTGGTAGTTGAATAAACATCTCCTTCCTGGAAAAGAAATTGCTTCTTTTTGATCTTTTTAAAGTGAAGCAGGGATACAAAATAATCTTCTTCCTCCGCAGTAAGCTGAACATGACGGGCAATATGCTTTAATAGTAATTCGGTTGTCATCAGGTTGAACAATATCCAAAAATAGTTAAACACGGAACACCATTATCAAATGTCCGTGTTTAACTGTTTTATCCTTGCAGCATATCTGCTCGCTTATAATGAAGCTTAATCGATGCTTAAAGTTAGGCACCGTGAACACCTGGTTTAACCAATTATTTATAGGATGGCTTTTTAGCCAATTCAGGATACTCATTAGAAAATGAATAAGGATAGGCTGATGCATCCACTCCTCTTCTTTTATTGGGCTGATTGCCCATTGTCCAGTTTAATGAACCGCCTTGCTTTAATGAAGAATGACTGATCCAGTTGGTGGTAATGGTTTTGCCATTCCATTGCAATGATTGCACATATTTGTTATCACTGCTATTGGCGGGAGCATTGATCACCAGTTTTTTTCCGGTAGGCAATGTGATCGTCATTTTTTTAAACAACGGCGTTCCCAACACATACTGATCTGTAGCCGGGCATACCGGATAGAAACCCATGGCAGAAAAAACATACCAGGCAGAGGTTTGACCATTATCTTCATCGCCGCAATATCCATCTGGTGTAGGTTTGTATAATTGGTCCATTGCCCGGCGTATCCAATATTGAGTTTTCCAGGGTTGACCGGCATAGTTATACAAATAGATCATGTGCTGTATCGGCTGGTTACCATGAGCATATTGCCCCATGTTCATGATCTGCATTTCACGGATCTCATGGATAACACCGCCATAATAACTTTCATCAAATACAGGTGGCATGATGAAAACGGAATCCAGCATAGCAGCAAACATCTCATTGCCACCCATTAATTTTTTGAGTCCTTCTATATCATGAAACACACTCCAGCTATAATGCCAGCTATTACCTTCGGTAAAGGCATCACCCCATTTAAACGGGTTAAATGGTTTTTGAAAATTTCCATCTTTGTTTTTACCCCTCATCAATTTTGTTTCTGCATCAAAAAGATGGCGATAGTTCTGCGATCTTTTTAAGTACAACCCTATTTCTGATTTGGGACGTTTTAATGCTTCGCCCAACTTGGCGATCGTAAAGTCATCATAAGCATACTCCAATGTTCTTGCCGCATTTTCATTAATGTCCACATCATAGGGAACATAACCAAGTGTGTTATAATACTCCACCCCTTTTCTTGCAACCGCCGTTAATGGCCCTTCCGTATTGGCATCTTTTAGTAACGCTTCATAAAGCGTATTAACATCATAACCCCGCAATCCTTTGATATAGGCATCTGCCACCACTGATGCAGAGTTATTGCCTATCATTACATTTCTATATCCGGGGCTCGACCATTCAGGAAGAAATCCTCCTTCTTTATATGCATTAATAAGTCCTTGCTGCATCTCCAGATTAATATCCGGATACACAAGGTTTAAAAAAGGATACAGTGCACGAAACGTATCCCAAAAGCCGGTTCCTGAAAATAGATAACCCGGCATTACCTGGCTGTTGTAAGGACTATAGTGTATTACTTTTCCCGCAGCGTCCAGCTCATACATTTTTTGTGGGAAAAATAAAGTGCGGTATAAGCAGGAATAAAACGTACGAACTTGCTCAATAGTTCCACCTTCAACCATTATTTTACCAAGCACATTATTCCAGCTTGCTTTTGCCTTTTTTACCACATCATCAAAACTGCTGTTACCCAGTTCTCTCTTCAAATTGATATCTGCCTGTTCAAAGCTGATAAAAGATGAGGCCACTGACATATTTATTTTTTCCAGCCGGCTGGTTCTAAATTGAACGATGGCGCCAGTATGATCGGCAGTATATTCCAGTGTGTCTTTTGCAAGATCACCTGCATGCCAGGTATGTCCCACTTGAAAAGGTTTATCAAAATAGATGACGAAATAATTTTTGAAATTGGATCCTACTCCGCCACTGTTTTTGGTGGTATAACCCATGATCTTTTTTTCAGCCGGAATAATTTTGATATACGAGCCTTTATCAAAAGCATCTACTACAATAAAAGAACTATCGGATTCCGGGAAAGTGAAACGAAATTTTGCAGCCCTTTCAGTAGGAGCAATTTCGGTCGTCACATCATAATCGGCCAGGTAAACACTGTAGTAATACGGTTTTACTATTTCAGCTTTGTGAGAATACCAACTGGCCCGGTCAGCCTGTTTGAATTTAAGAGAACCTGTAACCGGCATGATGGCAAACTGACCATGATCGTTCATCCAGGGTGAAGGCTGGTGTGTTTGTTTAAAGCCATTTATCTTATCGGCTGCATAGGTATACGCCCAGCCATCACCCATTTTTCCCGTTTGTGGTGTCCAGAAATTCATACCCCAGGGAACTGCAATAGATGGATAAGTGTTGCCGTTCGATAAGGACGGTTTGGAATCGGTGCCCATCAATGGATTTATCCATTCAACAGGATCACTTACACGGGTAACTAACTGACTTTTTGATTGGGTGAATGAAAAGACGAATGCAACCAGGAGAACGAGTCTAGGCTTCATAAAAAATATAGTGTACTGCTTATAAAATGTGTTTAGCAAACAATTGCTCAAATATATAACTAAAACGGTTTAGCAATACTTCAGGTTGATCCTCTCTGGATAAGTTGTGGACGAAGTTTGATCCGCTGAACCGGGATCTTGGATGCCCTCCCGTGCTCTAGCTGGCGGATAATAAGTTTGATTGATTGCCGCGCAATTTCATCGATAGGTTGCCGGATAGCTGTAATACCGCCGGGGAAGAGGCGAAACAGGTCGTGATCATCAAAACAGATCATAGCGATATCTTCCGGCATCTTCAATCCCATTTGCTGGATGCATTCCAATCCAGGGATTCCGAGGTAATTGGTTGCAAAGAAAATAGCATCGGTTTCAGGCTTCGCTTTTAAAAACTTTTTTAGTTGTTTGATAATATCATCCTGGCTTGTGCCGTAAGCTATTTCCAATATTTGTTCATCAATCTTTTTAACCTTCTTTTTTTTCATTGCATCTTTAAAAGCATGCTTTCTTTCTTCCATTTGTACCAGGTGCAGATCCACGGTAACAAAGACAATATTTTTATATCCCTTTTTAAGCAAATGATTCATCCCCATCATCATTCCATTGTAATTATCTACCAACACATGGGATATATTATCAGTGGGAAAATAGCTATCTATTAAAACCAGGGGTTTATTGTGTTTGGCAATGGCGTCTATTTCTTTCTCCATTCCCCTGGCAGGCGTGATGAGGTAACCGTCGACCTGTTGTTGGGAAAACATTCTCAGAATGTCAATTCCTCTTTTCGCTTTATTTTCCGTGCTGCTATACAACAGGCGATAACCAGCATTTTCCGCTTCTTCTTCAATAATGTGCGCAAGCATTCCAAAGAAATGTCCTGAAATGCTCTCCACAATAAGTCCGAGCATTTTCGATTGACCGGTGCGAAGGCTAACGGCTACCTGGTTGGGAACATAACCCAACTGTTCGGCAATAACCTGAACTCTTTTTTCAAGATCCTTGCTTATTCGCATTTCGGTGGCCCGCCCGTTTAAAATAAATGACACCGCTGACGGAGAAATGCCTGCTTCTTTCGCAACGTCTTTTAAAGAGACCCTTTTCATTTGTTATTTTTTAATTCAATAAGTCATATTGATCTCATTATAAGCACTTATTTAGCAGTCAAAGTAAGATGAAATTAAGCCAGGTAAAATTTATTAGCCAAAAAATAAATAACATAAGCCAATTGCTGTAATGATGCCAACAAGGTCGGCCAACAGCATAGCACCAATAGAATAGCGGGTATTGCGGATATTAACTGATCCAAAGTAAACGGCTACCACATAGAATGTAGTATCTGAAGAGCCTTGTAAAATGGACGATAGCCTGCCGGCAAACGAATCCGGGCCAAATGTTTTCATTGTGTCCAGCATCATTCCTCTTGCTCCACTACCACTCATGGGTTTTATTAAAGCAGTCGGCAAACCGTCAACAAATCTTGTATCGGTTCCTAATGCAGCAAACAAAGTTTTCATTCCATTGATGATCACGTCAAAAGTACCGCTTGTTCTCAGCATACTGATTGCAATCAGCATACCGACAATATATGGAATGATCCTGACCGCGGTTTCAAACCCGCCCTTGGCTCCTTCAACAAATGCATCAAATACATCAATCTTTTTATACAGTCCGCCCAATACAATTAAAAAGAAAATAGTAAGAATAATGCCATTGCTTAATATGCCGGAAAACAATTGCGCTTCGGCTGCATCCAGGCGTATCACATACCAAACCAACAGGGCGATCAATGCAGAGATGCCACCGACCCACGCCAATATTACCGGTTGAAATATGTTGATCTTTTGTCTGAACGAAACGATAAACATAGCGGCCACAGTCGCTGCAAAAGTGGCGATCATACAAGGAATAAAAATATCAGTGGGATTCTGAGCTCCTAACCCACTGCGGTAAGCAATGATGGTAACTGGTATCAATGTCAGTCCCGATGCATGCAATGCGAGGAACATGATCTGTGAATTAGATGCTACCGCCTTATTGCTGTTCAATTCCTGCAAGCTATCCATAGCCTTTAATCCAAATGGCGTCGCTGCATTGTCCAGATTCAATAAATTGGCGGAAAAGTTCATCATCATGTGTCCCATGGCCGGGTGATTCTTTGGCAGGTCGGGAAAAATGCGTGAAAAAAATGGCCATATCATTCTTGACAAAAGCCTTACACCGCCCGCCCTTTCGGCAATACTGAGAAAACCCATAAACAACGCCATAATACCAATCAAGGGGATGATAATATCAATGACTGCATTTTTTGCTGTTTCAATAATGCCATCGACCTTTCTTTCTAATTTTTTTTGTACCGATGTATAAGTGAAGGTTTGTATGGAAGGATTGGCAGCTTTAATGATGTTGACGGAATCTTTTGCCAGGTCATCTGTGAGAAGAACAGTTGCCTTATGTGCAGAGTCTCTTTTGGCATAGCCATATTCTCTTAAAAATTCTGCATATTTGGGCGAAAGGTTTTGATTCAGTGGCGACCCAACCGTAACATAGTAGATGCTGTCATACTTATCAGATGATTTGCCGACCACCATGCGGGTAAATATCTTTTCATCTCCTTTCAGCATTCTGAAACCCGCAACCAAAAAAGCAATAATGATAAAAGCCGACCATATCCTGCTCAGAGCCATATTGGTTTTTCTTTTGTAATTTTTAGTGTAAGTACATTTTAAAAGACTGGGGTTGAAGGTAATGGAAAGTTTGATATTATGTGCCAGCCTGCCCCCATTTCACCTATCTTTGCGCCCCGAAAACAATTAGCAGTTTGCAGTGGGCAATTACCATTAATCGCCATCAACTACAAGCTGAAAATTTTTTAAAAAAACAATTGGGGAACTGCCTAATTGCAAACTGAAAATTTTTAGAAAAAATGGCTTTACAAGCAGGGATTGTAGGATTACCAAACGTTGGAAAATCGACCTTATTTAATGCGGTGAGTAATAGTGCAAAAGCACAGGCAAGCAATTATCGTTTCTGTACCATTGACCCCAATGTGGGTTTGGTGGATGTACCTGATCCCAGGTTGAACAAATTGGCTGAGCTGGTGGTACCAAATCGCATTGTACCAACCCAGATCGAAATAGTAGATATCGCCGGGCTGGTGCGTGGCGCCAGTAAAGGTGAAGGCTTGGGAAATAAATTTTTAGGTAATATCAGGGAGGTGGATGCTATCATTCATGTGATCCGCTGTTTCGAAGATGAAAATGTATTGCGTGATGAAGGAGCCATTAACCCTGTTGCCGATAAAGAGATCATCGATACTGAGCTGCAACTAAAGGATCTTGAGAGCGTGGAAAAGAAAATTTCCAGGACAGAAAAACAGGTAAGAGTTGATCCGAAACTAAAACCGGAGTTGGAAGTCTTGTTGCGCTGTAAAGATCACCTCGAAAAAGGAAAGAGCATCCGTGAACTTGATCTTTCCAAAGAAGAAAAAGTAGCGATTGCAGACCTGTTCCTCCTGACTGACAAACCTGTTTTGTATGTTGCCAATGTGGATGAACCTTCGATGCATACCGGCAACAAATATTCTGACGCATTGAAAGAAGCAGTAAAAAACGAGAAGGCTGATGTGATCATCATGAACAATTCCATTGAAGCACAAATAGCGGAAATGGAAAACCCGGAAGACAAGCAGCTCTTCATGGAAGAATATAAAATGACCGAGCCTGCTCTTGACAGGTTGATCCATTCGGCCTACAAACTTTTAAATCTCTACACCTACTTTACTGCCGGCGTACAGGAAGTAAGAGCCTGGACCATACACGAAGGGTGGAAAGCCCCTCAAGCCGCCAGTGTCATCCATACTGATTTTGAAAAAGGTTTTATCAAGGCAGAAGTGATCGCTTATAATGATTTTGTGCAGTACGGTTCCGAAGCTGCCGCCCGCGACGCCGGACGTTTGCGCATTGAAGGAAAAGAATACATCGTGAAAGATGGTGACGTGATGCATTTCAGGTTTAATGTATAAGTCAGAACCACGATTGGGAGGATTTTGATGGATTATTAGGAGATTGTTTGTAACTATATGGTTTCCCTAAAGAATTTGATGCTAAAAAAAAGCCCTGGATTACCGGGCTTTTTAGTTCATAGGTATTTCTTTTAATAACACAAATTATCGACCATGTACTGCGCTTCATCATAAGTGAGCCAGTAATCGGTGAGCTCACCACGAATAATACTATTGTTGGAACGATTATAAAACTCCATATGCCCCCTCCTGCTCAGGTCACCATAAATCACACTGCCTTCATATGGTGTAAACCCGGTGGTCGATCGGATGATGGTATAACCGTTATATGTTTCTACAACAAAATAGGGACAATAAGAATCACTGTACACTACCTCACCTCGTTCTTTGCTTAACCAATAGTCCTGGTCATAACTGTAATCTCTTTTAGAACAGCCAACAAATATTACCGCTGATAAGATCAATAATGCTGAGATAGTAAAAAACTTTTTCATGGTATTTGAGTTAAGGTTAATAATTTTAAAATATGGCGTTAATTAATTTCATAGTGATAAGACTATGCGATGTGATACAAGGTTGATAGAACGCTTGTTAAAATGAATTAAAATTCCTGTCCGGTTATTGGATACTTGTTAAAGAATTTGTACAAAGTTGTTAAGACATCCATTATATTAGTTGTATGAAATACTTAATGCTGACACTTGCACTGCCTTTTTTGTCCCTGACGAAAGGTCCCAAAGAAAATTATCTTATTGTAGGCACTTATACCGGTGGTAAAAGTGAAGGTATTTACGTGTATACGTTTAACAGTGACGAAGGAAGTTTTAGGGAAATAAGCCATATAAAAACTTCTAATCCCTCCTTCGTTGCTATTTCTCCTGATAAAAAATTTGTCTATGCAGTGCATGAAAATGCACAAGGTGGCAATGGCGGTGAGATATCAGCTTTCGCTTTTGATAAGAAAAAAGGTGAACTCACTTATATCAACCAACAAAAAACCGAAGGCGATCATCCTTGCTATGTGGAGGTAGACAATACCGGTAAATGGGTTTTTGCAGGCAACTACAGCAGCGGAAGTTTATCCGTGTTGCCAGTAAATACTGATGGCAGCCTGGGTGAAGCGACCAGCCATATCAATCATACCGGATCTGGAAAAAATAAAGATCGCCAGGAAAAGCCGCATGTACATTGTACTTTAATATCACCCGATAATAAATGGCTTTTTGTTCCTGACCTGGGTATTGATAAAGTGATGATCTATGGCTTTGATGATAAAACCGGCAAGCTTACTCCGGCATCAACGCCTTTCGCCGCCTCCACACCTGGTGCCGGTCCACGACATTTCACTTTTCATCCCAATGGAAAATTTGCTTATCTCATCGAAGAACTTAGCGGGCATGTAGTAGCTTATCAATATGGAAAAGGTAAATTAAAACAACTGCAAAGAATAAGCACGGTGCCCCGTGGTCAAAAAGGTTTTGCCGGCAGTGCCGATATACATGTATCGCCCGACGGTAAATTTTTATATGCCTCCAATCGCGGCGATTTCAACAACATTGCGATCTATAAAGTTGATACTAACACGGGAAAGCTAAGTATAATTGGATTTCAACCAACACTGGGTGCCGGGCCTCGTAATTTCAACTTTGATCCATCGGGCAATTATCTTTTAGTGGGTAACCAGGCAAATGATGAGATCGTAATTTTCAAACGAAACCTGAAAACCGGCTTGTTAGCAGATACCGGAAAACGCATTGAAGTAGGCAAGCCCGTTTGTTTAAAATGGATATCAAAAGAGTAGTTACTACCGGTTACCATGTTTCCGGAAACTGGTAACCGGTAACCATATTGTTTCACTAGCCTTTGTTTTTTAATTCCGCCATCCGGCTTCTTGATTTGTTAAATACATTTCGTCCTTTATCGATGCCTTTGCGCAATTCCTTTTGCTGCTCAGGCGGCAGATGAATAAAATCCTGGCATTCCTGGCTGCAGCAGTTTTCATATTTTTCCCTGCACTCATCACATTGAATAAACAGAAGATGACAGGCATCATTGATGCAATTAACATGTGTATCCGCTGGTTTGCCGCACTGATGGCAATTGGCAATAATCTCATCGGTAATCCTCTCCCCCAGGCGCTGATCAAAGACAAAGTTTTTCCCGTGAAATTTATTTTCCAGTCCTTTTTCTTTTACCTGGTTAGTATAGTTGATAATGCCACCTTCCAGGTGAAAAACATTTTTAAATCCTTTGTGTAGCATAAACGCAGAAGCTTTTTCGCAACGAATACCGCCCGTACAATACATAATGATATTGCGATCTTTATCTTCCTTCATCATCTCAACCGCCATTGGTAATTGTTCCCGGAAAGTATCACTGGGGACTTCTATTGCCTTTTCAAAATGTCCAACTTCATACTCGTAATGATTTCGCATATCAATCACCACCGTATTGGGATCAGCAGTCAATGCATTGAACTGTTCTGCATTTACATACCTACCTTTATTATCCATGTCAAAGCTGGGATCATGAATGCCGTCCGCAACAATTTTGTTCCGAACTTTTATGTCGAGAACATAAAATGATTTTCCGTCATCATCCACGGCAATATTCAACCTGAGCCCATTCAGCGGCTGAATAGAATACAGGTAAGATCTAAAAGCCCCGAAATTGGTAGCAGGTACACTTACCTGGGCATTGATGCCTTCATGCGCCACATAAATGCGCCCCAACACGCCGATTGCACTTAACTGACGGTATAACTCGTCCCGAAAAATGTCGGGCTCCTGTATTTTAAAATAACAATAAAATGAAATAGTGGTGCGGGGTGTTGGATCTTGCTTAATACGATCTTTTAGCTCCTGCCGGGAGACCCGATTATGTAATGCCATAATTCTTGAAATTTGATCCCGATCTCGCATCGGGAAATTTTATTAATTGGTCAGTTGCAGGCTGAACCAAATTTCGGTCGCAAAGATAAGGAAGAGAACGTTACCTGTTGCCAGTTACCGGTAACCAGGATCTGGTAACGGGGTAACTTTATTTAAACTGCACCTTTCCTCCTATTAAGCCACCAAAACCAATTCTCACACCGAACTTATTTCCCAATCCCGGCTGGTATGCATTAACAAAATCAACGCGGAACACTTTAAAGATATTCTCAAGGCCGGCAAAAACTTCCACATAATAATTATTACGGTTCACATAAAACGTATTGGCGCCACCAACAAGGTTCCACTTAAGCTTATTAAACAAGGGAATTTTATTTGTCAGCAATCCATTGAAATGGTGCTCTGCATGACCAAACGCATAGAATTGTTCGGCATTACTGTATCGATAATACGGCGCCAACTGGAAACTATTCAGGTATTTAATATTGTAAAAAGTCTGGTTCCCGTTAAAATGTTTGAGATCAGGAATTGAAACCCTTTTATCGTTGATAAATCCGCCGATGCCGAACCTGTATTTGAACTCTCCACCCATTTTGAAATTCATCTTATCAGCTACCGTGAATTCCCATTTATCAAAATTGACATCCGATCCAAAGAGATCCTTAAATCCTTTGACGTAAGACAGTGTTAAGATGGGCTTATTGGAACCTAATGGCATTTTTCCCCAGGGATATTCAATAAAACGTTGACCGGGCTGCCAGCTTATACTAACTCCCGCCACCAATGCCTGGTGTTTTTTGAAAGACAACCTGGCCAACTCATAGGGATGATTGGGTAATAAGCTATCCCCTTTGTTGAAGAAGGAATAGTCCATTGTATTCTTCAATGGCAACCGGTCTTCATAGCTAGCGTAAACATTAACAGTGAAGCCACTTTCCAATTTATTGTTATACTCGATACGTCCAAACCAATTTTCATACAGCTTCATGTAATTCTTTTTCCCAAACAGCGTATAGGCTGCGTTTGTGAGTGGATCAATCGGATTGTCATGGTTAAACTGAGAGAGGCGTTTGCCGCCGGACAGCTTCAAATATCTTTCACGATAACCATGCTTTTTAGGCTTGATCATGAAATCAGCATAGGAATTCAAATGTGTATTGCTAAATCCATACCTCGTATTCCAATCGAGCTGATAATTGTACTTACTTTTAATATGGGAGTACGAAAAGCTTTGTTCAACATTTATTGATACGCCTTCCACCGTATTATACTCAACCTGGGATATAAGGGGCTTGAGTCGCCAGTTCAACGTAGATTTTCTACCATACCAATTATGTCCTTGTCCCGACCAAAAGACACCTTTAATGGAAATTGGTTTTTGATTTTTTCGCAGCGAATCAATCGACCGTTTTGACCGCAGGGAATCACGCATCAGTTTTGAAATGCTGTCTTTAAAAACAAAATTTCTTTTTTCATCCGATTCCAGTGCAACGGGCCGGACGTCATTCCAATAATTTGTATCCTTTTTATTGAATGCAGTGTCATACCGCATAATCGTACGGCCAAAATGCTTGCGGGCAAATCCGGGATTAATGTTATAGTCAGAATAAATATTGACAAAGTTGCCGGTGATATGAAAGCCAAATTGTTTTATACCCACATACATTACCTGGCTTCTTATTTTCCATATACCTGGCTTTACCGCAGCATGAAGTTGTGTAATGCGCATGGTGTCCAGCAACTCCAGCTGATTTTCTTTGGTAGTAATGAGATCTGTACTGAAAATGCGCCAATCATTTTCAGTAATTTGAATGCTGCCACTAAATAAGGGTTCATTCTTTCTTCGTGGTATTACCCGGATTGTATTGACCATTTCTCC
The DNA here is from genome assembly GCF_029360765.1 of Terrimonas pollutisoli. Lineage (GTDB taxonomy): Bacteria > Bacteroidota > Bacteroidia > Chitinophagales > Chitinophagaceae > Terrimonas_B > Terrimonas_B pollutisoli. Next base: position 278,424 of record NZ_JARKNA010000005.1, read on the forward strand.
ATCTTCGACAAAACTGCCTTCATACTTGTACCGGTAGTAATTCAAAGCTCCATCAGCAATGGGTGAAATAAACCCTCTTGGATTAATGTTATTGCCGAAAACTGAAACATTATTTTGATAAAAATTGATAAAGAATGGAAAGCTTAACCCATAACCACCTCCGCTTTCACGGGACGAAATAACCCGGTACTTTATATTATTGGGTTTGGAGAAATCGACTTGCGTAACCGATTCGGATAAAAACAAAATGCCTTTACCCAATGAATCAAGTCCGTCGTTAGCATCCCTCTCTATTTTTTTCCCAAATATTCTTTTGGGCATAGCGCCTGAACGCATCAGACCTTTGATGTAAACATTTACCGAAAAAGAATCAACCTGGCTATTGTAATAATCTCTTTTTTTAATTGCATTGCGGATGATTTCGTAGGCGGGGTCTTCTCCTTTTTTAACAATCACCTCGCTCAGTGTAAGTTCCTGTATTGATAGTTTAAAATCGACTGTCTGATCGCCATCCACCACGGAAATTGTTTTCTCCTGCCTGGCATAACCCACATACTGGGCTACCAGCGTATATTGACCTGCTGCCAGTGAAATAGAATACCTGCCGGAGCTATTGGCATTGGCGCCTTTGTTGCTTCCTTTAATACTAACAGACGCATAGGGTAACACGTTACCTTTTTCATCAGTAATCACCCCGGAAACTCTCCCGGCGTTTGAAGAAAAACAATAAAATAGAAAAAGAAAAAAGAGTAGAATTGGTTTCATACGCAGAATAATGAAACGAAAATACTCTGGCGGATGTTACAAAAAACCCAAAGTGTGATGTCAGCAGCAGTGGTGCTAGCTTGTGGAACGGGTCGTTTTAGTGCTGCGTAAAAAAGTTCCACTCATAGCCGCAAAGCCAGCTACAAGGCCACCAACAAACCCGGTAATAAGTATTAACAGAAATGAATTAGGTCCAATGCCGAGCAATTCTCCTATCCTGGCGGATAATATCCCATCATTTTTGATATCAATCCAAAAGGAAAGTCCGCTCCACAATAATAAAACACCGCAAAACCCTGCTAAAAACGAAAGTCCTGCCTTTTGTATCACCAGCAGGCCTACAAGAAAAGCAGCAATGGCAATACCCCACCACGGCAGATACAGTCCGGCAATAAACGAAAGCAATGCTGTTAATATCAATGCTGCTAAAAATTTCATACGTAATTTTTAAACTTCTTTAATCCTATTAAATACATCAGTTACTAAGACTATCCCTTCGAAAATTTCATTGTCCACTTCACTCTCTTATCAATGGCGTCTGATTTTTTCATTACCCACAGCCGATAATATTCGCCTTTTGCCCAGGTATCAACAAAATTATCATAGTATCGGCTGCCAGGGTTGCCACTTTGTCCACCAGGATAAACGCCATAGGCTTCCGTAACAGGCGACAAATGGACGATCATTCTCCAGCTTGGCCCGTTGCTATGTGAAGTAGCGTTGATGATCTCTTTGCCACCACCATTCTTAATACCGGTAACAGCAAACGGCAATGCATTTGTCCGCAACAGGTGATAGATGGTGGTATTCTTAAATTCGGCCCAGCCGAGTTTATTTTCCTTTTCCTTCGAAAGTAAAAATGGGGCAGCTAATTTGAAACTCGCAGTTATTACATCAACAGCCGTTTCTTTTTGTGGTGTGTTAATATCATCAGCATATTGAAACAGGGAATCCTTAAGCAATCCATCAATTAAAGTAGATTCATGAGGATAAATTGGATCTTTTGCTTTAGCAAATTCATCATGCCAGACTTGTTTTTCAAGACTATCCATCCACACATCAAAAATAGCAGGTCCTTTTTCTTCCGGATTGTTTTCAAGGTTCCAGGTTTTGAATAAGTCCAGCAATCTCTTTTCATCGCTGTTCAATTTTGTTTCATCGATATGAGTTAGCAAAAAGGGACGAACAATTTCTGCCTTCGTATTAAAGTTATTATTCTGCAGCTCCATCATATCCTTAGGGGTTATTTGCTGCATACTGCTTAATCTTTTATTAATTGCATACCCCCTGTAAACGGCATAGTCGCCCGGAACAAAATATGGGTAAGTAGAATCCGTTGCCAATTGATTGGCACTGCTGACAAAACCTCTTTCCGGATTGACGGAATGCGGGTTTTCTTCCTGCGGTATCATTCCCTGCCAACTATAACTATCATCTTCGCCGGGCATTATGTACTTGCCCTGTTCAGGCCAGCGCAATGGTATTTCTCCTTGTTGCCAGAGTGCAATATCACCCCTCTTACAGGCAAAGACAATGTTTTGAACAGGACAGGTAAAATATTTTATGGCAGCTGCATAATCGTCATAATTTTTTGCCCTATTCAATTGCCACCACATCAGCAACTCGTTGGAAGGATCGTGAGCTTTCCATCGTATCGCAACAGCTTTGCCTTCCGAGCTCACATTCGTAAAACTCTTATCATACATAACCGGGCCAAAAACAGAATAAGCTACGGTGTCATAAACTGTATTACCTCCCCTTACTTTTATTTCTTCAATCCGGAGCTTACTGTCCGTCCATTGCCCCTTGTGCAAGTACTGTTGTTTTGAATCATCTTTAAATTTTATTTCATAGAAATCCATTACATCAATTCCTCCATTGGTAAAGCCAAATGCGACACTATCATTAAATCCAATGACCACGCCGGGAATGCCCGGAAACGATGTGCCATACGCATTAAAGGAAGGAGTATTCATCTGCAATTCATACCAAATGGCAGGAACAGTGAGATCAAGATGGGGATCATTGCACAAAATAGGAAAGCCGCTTTGAGTTTTGATGCCACTGACTGCCCAGTTATTGCTACCGACTCCCGGTGTAGGTTTATCCGTTTTATTTATTTCCAAGCTGTCTTTCTTATGCAGGTAGACCGAGTCTGAATTTGGAGGAGCTATTGCGCTAACGGAAGGTAACGGATAAGGCGTGCCTTTGGGGATAATAGGATTTAAGGAGTCCTGTGCATAAGGAAAAAGCATTTTCATTTCTGCTTCCGAAAATATTGTATGCAGGTCGCTATATTGAAAATCGTTGGCATAACCGTAACCGGCAAGTGTTTTAGTCATTTGTTTAATAAACAAGGCTGTCTTGAGTGTTGACCATTTTTCGGGTTTATAATCCAGCAGCTTGTACTCAATTGGCAACTCACTCTCCTTCATATTTTCAATAAAAGAATTAATCCCGGCAGTATAACTCTTCACAGCTTCACGGGTATTTTCATTTTCTTCGAAAGCTTTTGCCATATTTTCTGCACCATATGTCAGCCCCATGCGACGCTGTTCCCTGTCATAGTTAATAGCTTTTTCTCCAATTACTTCACTTATCCTTCCAGCCGTGGCCAAAGTTTGAAACTCCATTTGCCAGAGACGAAATTTCGCATGCAGGTAACCTTGTACGAAATAGGCATCGTTATCATTATCTGCAAAAATGTGCGGAACCAGTCTTTCATCAAAATAGACAGCCGTTTTTCCATTTAAGCTGGCAAACTTCAGGTCTTCATTAAAATCATAATCGGCAGCTTCTGCATTTTGCCAGAAACCGTGTTGTGGACTGAGAAACTTTCCCATCGGGGGAACTGAACCCCATTTTTTATTGAGCGCAATTACAAGACCTGCTGAAACAACAGTGGAAATAACAAAGGGGATTAACCTCATAAGCAATCAAATATTCAGAAAGATAAAAAAGAAAAAATGGATAGTTAACTTATTTAACAACAAAAAATATTCAGGGTAAGACTTCGAAAAGCAAAAATTGAGTCTTCTCTTTAACATTAAAATTATTGTCCGTCACCAATACAAGACTCCTTCTTCCGTTTGGAAGCGTCGGGCCGAAGGTTACTCCCTCTACATTGAAAATATCCCGCTTCAATGTATTGTTCACATCCAGCAAAAGTTTTTTTTGTATAGGTCTCCTGGCTGGCTGAACTTTCAACGAAGGTATTTCAGCAATATTTTCGGCACCCGTCGCATCTGCCAGGTATACTTTTATGTCAGTTGGTATCCTTCCGGTAGAATAAGCTCGTTCTATAACGATAAACTTTTCATTCCCGAGATAAAGAATGTCAGACACACCATTTATCTTAAATGCTCCCGGAGGGTTCGCCGGGTAAGGAATGGCATCGATCTCATAGGCGTATTGCGCCACTTGTTTTTTTGAAAACATGTCAAACTTTAAAAATCTCACCCAGGAGGTGGAGTCGCCAAGACCTGCTTTTGATCCATCTTCGTACAAAGCTTCCTCAACACATGCAAATAAGCTCTTGTAATCATCAGCAAAATCCAAACCTTCAAACACACTGTTGTGACGCGGACCTTTTTCAACAGCCTGCAAATGCATATTGGAGGGTAACGGTAAACTATCAATATACCGGCCCTTATTATCCATGATGACAATATCAGGTTGCTGGATATCCTGTCTACTATCCCTCACTCTTCTTTGACCTTCGCTGCCACGGATGAACAATTGGTGTATAGTATCAAAACGCATTGCTTCGAGGTCAGCAGAATGAAGAAGGTCTTTAGTAATGTCCGGATAGGGAACGCCGCTCGGATTTAATATTGGCGTCATACCAGTAAAAACAACACTATCAATGCCATCTTCATTCAGTAAAAGCTTTGCAGTATAAAATCTTGCCGGACCTTTTACAGAAGGATCATCACAGATCATGTAATACACATCCTTCGATTTATCATAATCAATACCTGACAAACCTCCAACGACAGTGCCCTGGTATTCGCAGCCATTCGGAACGATATACTCATTCACAAACTTTAGTCCGTTGATAGTATACTTTGATCGTGTTGAAATTTTTTTAGAGGAGGTACAGCTACTGATGAAGAGAATGCCAAAAGAAATAACCCAATAATTCCGCATCAAAATATTTTTTGCGTCAAAACTACGATGCCGGTCCCATTTTTCTGCTACGATTAGAAATGAATTAATTTCAGCATCAACAATATCAATTCATATCTTATGGCAGGAGAACTATCCGTCATACAAAAACTTTTAATCGCCAGTAGCAGCCCTGAAGCAAAGGCAGCTCACCAAAAATTTGTTCCGGGAAAAGAAAAGATATATGGCGTAAGAATGCCATACCTGAACAAGTTAGCCGACCAATATAAAACAGGCGGATTTAATTTGGTGGAGGAACTCTGGCGAGCGGGAGCCCTTGAAGAAAAAGTATTGGCCGTAAAAATTTTGGGGAAGATTGCAAAAAAAGACCCGGCCCGTTCGCTCCAACTGGTACAATTATTTGCAGAAAATATTGGTAGCTGGGCAGTTTGTGATGCGATAGGTATGCAGGGACTAAAACCGATACTTAAAACACACCAGAAAGCAATATTTGACCTGGCAAAAAAATATAACCAGTCTCCCGATTTTTGGCAAAGAAGACTTTCCCTGGTTCTGGTTGAATGGTACACGAGATTTAAAGAGCTGCATCCTGAGATCGATAAATTAATAGTTCCATTGGAAAATGATAAAGAATACTACGTAAAAAAAGCCATTGTATGGATCAGGAAGAATTTGCAAAAGGGGAAATAGTTTTTCCCTCAAGGCAAAGTCCTTTATAAAAAAACTCCCCACCGAAGTGGGGAGGCTGGGGAATCTCCAAATCACCGTTTATAGAGAGAAGTTAGGGCAAGAGAATGATGGTTTCCTTATTATTCCATTTCAGTAATGCCTTATTATCACAGTCGCCATTATTAGGATAGGTATAGTCCAACAAAAATTCATAAGAGCCGATTGTCATTTTCAATGTTCCTTCGCTTATCCAGGCGCAGCTAACTTTTTTGATGAGTGCATCCACTGTCTTGAGAGTAATCACTACACCGTTTTTGAAAGTAGTTTTTGATTCTCCTTCGATGGAATAAATATTGTCGGCTATTTCTGTGGTAGCAGCACCAGCTATTTGTTTGACATACTTTATTTTTTCGTAGGTGTAACCACGGCCGTTGGGGAATGTTACTTTTCCTCCCGTTACAACTACTGAAAATTTGATGTTATCATTTTCGCTCAGGTTAGTAATGACCTTAGTGCCCTCAACTTTCACCCGGCCAACCTGGAAGTCAACCAACGTGATAGTAACCACCGATCCTGGCTGACGTAGAGGACCTGTGAAATGCAAAACAATTTTTCCCTTTCTGAATTTAGCATCAGGACAGATATAGCCTTCGCCAAAATCGATTGTTACAGTTTTAGGATAAGTAATGTCATCAGGAGTAACAGTTATCACCGCTTTGGCTCCGATACGAACACGCAGTTTCAAAAAAGGAAAAGGACGTAGTCCCTCTGCACGGCCTGCACTCAGGATGCCTTCTTCATCAGCGGCAGTCATACTAATATCCTGCACGTCATCATAACTGGCTTCGGTTTCCATTCCTTCTGCAGAATACTCGGCTGCTTCTGTTTCGGATACGGCAGGACTGGATGGCTGGCTGGATTCTTTTTTACACGAGAAAAAGAAAAGACTTAGTGAAAGAATGATGGTGGCTAAGGAGAAACGGTTGATGGTCAAAAGCTTCATATAATTACTTTTAGGGTTTGTGAATTATTACTGCATCTTTGGAACTGCTAAAAACGTCAAAGTTTAACGCGGCCTTAATTTTTTTATCCATTGTTTTGAATGAAGCAGATAATTGGCTTTATAATAGCGTACTATTACGAGGTAAATAAACCCGTTATTTTAACTTGTACCGCCTTCATAGCGTTGTTTATCGGGCTTAACTATCACTATCATTTTGAGGAAAGACTTATTAATCACGAGGCAATTTTTTTAAACAGTTTCACTGACCAATTTCTAATTTACCTCCTCGCCTTCCTGGTTCCCTATCTTTTTATCGCTATGCGGGAAAGAGGTGGAAAATTCAAAAATCCCTGGTTATTGACCTGCATCGTTTTATCACCACTGCTGTTTGCGATAAAAGTGAGAATGAATACGGCTATTTTTATCAGTTCAGATGATCAATGGAACAACTACTGGAACGATATCATTTACTGGCCCCTTCGAATGATGGTGCTGGTGGTGATGCTTTTTATTTGCAAGCAGGTATTTCACAAAAAGGAAAAAAAATTCTATGGCCTTTCGGACAAACAGCTAAGCTATGTTCCTTATCTGATTATGTTGTTGGTGATGACGCCGTTAATTGCAGCTGCATCAACGCAACCGGACTTCCTGGCTACCTATCCCAAAATGAAAACGGTGCTGCCTTTGCCTGCCGAAGCCAGCCCAACATGGTTCTATAAACTTTTGTTTGAACTTTCTTACGGTACTGATTTTTTTTTAATCGAAATTTTCTTTCGTGGTTTTCTCATTGTTGGTTTTATAAAATGGGTCGGCAAAGATGCTATTTTGCCCATGGCATGTTTTTATTGCTCTATACATTTTGGAAAACCGTTGGGCGAATGTATCAGCTCTTATTTTGGAGGCTTATTATTGGGCATCGTTTCCTACAATACAAGATCTATCTACGGAGGTTTAATTGTACACTTAGGTATTGCCTGGCTAATGGAGTTGGGCGGTTATATCGGCAACCTTATGAAATAAATGGTTAGGGCTCGTATCGGTATTTGCAAGCATTCTATAAAATGGCGATGCCGGTCGATTAACAATGTAAAAGACCGGCATCGTGTGAATCAATTACTACAAGCCTGTAAGCCGGATCCTGTTTCCCGGCTTGAAAGCCGGAACGGTTATCATTTATCTGTTCCGAAAGTTACCTCCCGGAATCAATCTGCCTACCCATCAGCATCGGACGAGCCGCCCTCAATCGCTGACCTATGTGGCATTTCAGCATGCAAGGTTTACCCACCAATGATGTTACCACCACCAGTCGTGAGCTCTTACCTCACATTTTCACCCTTCCACTCCGTCTCCCTCTCCTTTGGAGAGGGATTGGGGTGAGGTTATTTTCTGTGGCACTATCTGTTTCGCCGTGGTTTGTGTCACCACAAACCACCTTGAACCCGGCTCTTCACCGGTGCATTGCTCTGCGCTGTCCGGACTTTCCTCCTCAATTTACATGAAGCGATAACCCGGCTTGTAGCAAAAATTTCAAAGACTAACTGCAAAAATAATTATAAGTTAAGAAAATCTGCGTCTATAGATTAAAAGAGAATTAATACTGAAAAAATATCTCCGTAGCCCCATAGCCAAACTGAGGATGATACTGGTTCACAAAAGATTTAACCTCCCTTCTTAAGCGTAGCAAATCATGAATTTCATCTCTTAATCTCCCTGTCCCCATTCCATGGACAACGGTTAGTGACGGCTGCATGTGGGACAGAGCCAGCTCATAATATTTTTCAAAGGTCTTTAATTGCAGGCTCAGGATTTCGTAATTACTCATGTTTTGCCATTCATCCGTCAACTTTTCAGCATGCAGATCAATCACTGTTCGGGGCGACTCCAAATGCTGTCTTGCTTCTTTTGCATTATACACTTTAAATCCTTTGGCGGCCAGTTTCCCCAGTTCTATCCTATCTTCTATCAATTTATCAGGATACTTATCAAACAATTTGTAGGAAAACGTGGCGAGGTTTTTTTCTTTGACCTCTTCAATCTTTGCAAAAAGCTGTTTGGCTTTTAGCTTTACCGACGACTCATAATAATCCGCCTTCTTTTTCTCCGGCTGCACCAATGAAAATTCAAAATCGAACGAAGGATTATCATTCATGTCTTCAAAAGGGATATCATGGAGATAAAAATCCTCAAACGAGTTGATCTTATTTTTCAGATCAAAATCTGTTTCACCAAAAAAGTTCAGCTTATAAATAAAATTATACGGCGTCTCCGTTCGATTGACCAAATGAACTTTCAATTGCTCGACGACAAGATCGCCGAATTCATCCGTATCCATCACCGGGAGAAAAGTGAGCCAAACACCATCCACGACTTTTTCAACCTGCGTCGGTTTTTCCCGCTTCACATCATCTACATATTTCTTTTGCTTTTTCGGCGGTACAATTTTTTTCTCCGTGAATCGCTTGAAATAAGGAAAGTCAATTTGATCCATATAAACCGGAAATCTCACACCTCTTATTTCCACCATCGCCATTTCTTCGTTGATAAAATCGACGATCTTACCTTCTTCATTCGAATGCAGTACCAATACAATGTCTCCAACCTGGTATTTCATGCTGCAAAGATAGGAAGAGGTGAATCCCGACGATACATGTCGGGATGCCGACCGACAGCGTCGGCATAGTGAGTGATGAATGTGCCGAACATCTATACAACCGCGGTAGTTTGTGGCGCCAGTTTACTATTGCGATAACCGTATAGGAAATAAATGACCAATCCAAGCAACAACCAACCAAGGAACCACGCCCAGTTGCTTTTGGTCATACCTGTCAACAAATAGAGACAGGTAGTAACGCCCATCAAAGGAATAAGAGAGAATTTTTTTATAAAACTGAGTACGCTTAATACAATACAAATTGCCCAAAAAATGATAATGGATATTTTAGGCGTTGCCAGGTCCATAAAAGAAGCATCGCCTGACAGGTAGTCCTTATCAGCCGAAAAATCAAAATCAAACGCATTTTTAAAATATCCTTTGCCATACTGTGCAAAAAGGAAAAGAGCCAGGGCGATGATGAGCGGATAAATAAATTGCCCGTTGATATAGGGCATGTTAAATCTTCCGGGTGTCTTTTCTTTTTGCGGAATTAACAATACGCCCCCGCAAACAAGTACAAAAGCAAACAGGGTCGCAATGCTGGTAAAGTCAAGTACAAAAGTTTTATCGGTAAATAAAATCGGCACACCAACCACAAGACCTGTTACGATAGTAGCAAAAGATGGGGTTTTGAATTTGTGATGAATTTTTTGAAATACCGGTGGCAGCAGACCATCGCGGCTCATGCTCATCCAAATACGCGGCTGCCCCATTTGAAAAACCAATAGCACACTTGTCATCGCAATCACTGCACAAACAGAGACCAGCAACTGCATCCAGCCGATATTCAGGTTTTGTGATTCAAAGATAAAAGCCAACGGATCTCCTACTCCATCGAAATTTTTATAATGCACGGCCCCCGTTAACACCAATGAGAGTAAAATATAAACAACGGTACAAATGACAAGCGAATAGATCATCCCCTTAGGCAGGTCACGTTGTGGGTTTTTACTTTCCTCCGCTAAAACACTTACGGCATCGAAGCCGATATAAGCAAAGAACACACCACTAACCGCCGCCATAACGCCACTGAAACCATTAGGCATGAAAGATTTTATCCCTTCATCGTTTGCAGGCTGCCAGTTAAACGTTAATCCGTTTGAAAACACCAAAGCACCTCCTACCAGGATCACCAATGCGACAATAGCAAGTTTTAATATAACCATGGCATTGCTAAAATTTCGACTTTCCTTTATTCCCCTGTAAACAAGATAAGTGATCAGCAGGTTGATAACGATGGCGGGCAAATCAAAGATGATCCGCAATCCGCCGATCATGGGAGCCGAACTCCAGGCATTTAATAACTCCTGGTTGGAGGAACCCTGTGTAACAGCTTTATGTGCTTCTTTATAACTCGTAGCAAGATAATCCGGAATGTGAAGATTTACTTTATGCAGGAAAGAGGTAAAATAATCACTCCAACTAAAGGCGACATATATATTCCCTATGGAATACTCCATGATCAGCGCCCAACCAATGATCCAGGCAAACAATTCACCAAAGCTGGCATAGGAATAAGTGTAAGCGCTTCCGGCGACGGGTATGCGGCTGGCAAACTCTGAATAACAAAAAGCGGTAAAAGCACATGCAATTCCTGTGATAATAAAAAGTACTACTACTCCGGGACCTCCTTTAAAAACAGCCTCACCCAGGCTGCTAAAACTTCCGGCGCCAATGATAGCGGCAATCCCAAAAAAAGTAAGATCTCTTACTGTTAATACTCTTTTTAATCCTGTCTCATGCCCCTCTTCGCTACCTTCAGCTAATATCGATTTGATCGCCTTTTTCCGAAACAAAGAATTTGCCATCGCCGGTTTGGTTTGAAGCCCTCAAAATAGGAAAAAAGTGTCAGGAAAAATTTATTTATCCTCCTTAGTTAAAAGCAGCATGTCCTCTGTTTTTATTTTTTCGATTATTTCATTGAAATGATCCAGGAAAAACTGTAGAAGGTCATTTTTGGAAGTATTGCCAAGCTTTACCAGTATCAGCTTAAAAGGCTCTTTCTTTACAATAAAGCTATCAAGGAAGTCGCTATCCTTGGTAACCACAATTCGTTGTTCGGTTATAGATATTGCGTTAATTATTTTATCAGGTGTTTCATTCCCAAATTCCAGATCAAGGGTGTGCAAACAATCAAAACCCCTTGAAATAAAAAAATCTTTAAGAGAAAGAGGCAATTGGGCATCAATAAGAAACTTCATGCTGCTTTAATTTCTGCATATTTATGTTTCATATTTAAAACAGCATATTGCAGGCAGGCCTGGAAATCTTCTTTTTCCAGATCTGGAAACTCTTTTAGCAACTCTTCAATTGAATCACCCCCTGCCAGATATTCCAGCAATCCCTCCACTGTATAACGTTTATTACGTATAGTCGGCTTTCCATGCGCTATTTCAGGGTTGATAGTTATTCTGTCTAAAAATGAGGTTGCCATACTATTAAATTGGTGTATGAAATTACAATTTAATTTCCACTGACTTACCATACTTTCCGATCTCTTTAATATTCCCTTTGTACTAGAAACTGCGCCAGATCTTTTACTGGTTGTTTACGGCCTGACAATACAGCTATATCCTCCAGGTGATTGAATGCTTCATCTAAAAACTGGTTTTTTAATTGCAGCGCCCAGTCATCAACTTTACAATCATGGAATAACTGTAACACTTTCGCAACCTTATCTCCAGGATTATTCTTCATCAATGACAGGATCTCTTTTAATTGTAGCGGAGAAGCTGTCTCCATTGCATGAATCAACAGGAAGGTCTTTTTATTGGCTAAAATATCGCCGCCTACTTGTTTACCGAATTTCTCCGGGTCGCCAAAGGCATCCAAATAATCATCCTGCACCTGGAACGCAAGGCCAAGCTTACGTCCAAACTCATACAGCAATCGTTGATTTCGTTCACCGGCACCACCCAAAATCGCTCCCATTTTTAAACTGGCCGCCAGCAACACCGATGTTTTTAATTCAATCATCCTGAGATACTCTTCCAGGCTAACGGTTTCTTTCGCTTCAAAATCCATATCGAGTTGCTGACCTTCACACACCTGCCTTGCCGTGGCATTATAAAGACCCAGTATCTGGTGAAGAAAATTGACATGAATTTTATTGAGGTGATCGTAGGCGATAACCTGCATCACATCGCCGGCTAATATCGCGGTACTTTCGCCATATTTTTTATGCACGGTTTCCATTCCCCGTCGCAGCGGGGCTTTATCCATAATGTCGTCGTGAATAAGCGTAAAATTGTGAAACAGCTCAATTGCAATAGCTACTTCCCAGGCATCGGGTCTTATTTCATCAAACATTTCATTGCCCATGAGGCAAAGAACCGGTCGAACCCTCTTGCCTCCCATTTTCAGGAAATAGTTATTCGCTTCATAGAGCGTAGCGGGTTCAGCAGGAAAAAGAGATTGATCGAAATAGCTGGTAAATTGCTGCGATAGCTGTTCGAATGAATGCATGGGGCGAAGATAATGGAAGATTTTTTTCTATGCTCTGACCAGCAACACCAAATGCCCTGTTTTGTATCTTCACGCCCCTTGAATATAAAACTGCATGAAAAGACCAATACTACTATTAATTTGTTTTAGCGTTTGTATTTTCTCCACCAAAGCACAAGACTCACTGCTGTGGAAGTTTGCAGCCCGGTCGGCCATCTATTCGTCACCCGTAATTGATGACGGCATTATTTATTTTGGAAGCAATGATTCCAGTTTTTATGCTTTGGATAAAAATACCGGCGCCCAAAAATGGTCATATAAAACAAAAGGGCAACTAAAATCGCAACCCTGTATTTATCAAGGAACCGTTATTTTCAACAGCAGCGACGGGTGGATCTATGCGCTTGATAAAAATAATGGCAGCCTGGCCTGGCGGTTCAAAGCCAAGGCTGAAAAAACCTATGACTTATGGGATTATTATCTTTCATCGCCGGTGGTTGTTGAGGAACTGCTTTACATCGGTAGCGGCGATAGCTGTGTGTATGCATTGAAAGCGGAAACCGGCAAGCTGGTTTGGAAATATAAAACAATGGACATTGTGCATGCCTCACCTGTTATTGCCGGTAAGAAAATTCTGATCGGAAGTTTTGACGGCTATTTTTATGCACTGGATCACAGGACCGGCAAACTTATTTGGAAATTCAATACCATCGGGGATGCTTATTTCCCGAAAGGTGAAATAGCCAACGCCGCTGCTGTATATAAAAACTCGGTTATTTTCGGGAGCCGCGATTATAACATTTATGCATTGGATATAAACTCCGGAACCGGCTTATGGAATATGAAAGAACGTGGAAGTTGGATAGTTGCCACCCCATTCGTTCACAACGACGCCATTTATTTTGGAACATCCGATTCGCACAGGTTTTATTGCATGGATGCGGGTAGCGGCGATATCAAATGGACGCTGCCTTTAAGTATGAGGGTTTATGGCCAGGCGGCAATGAACAAGAATAAAATATTTTTCGGATGTTTTAACGGCAAGCTCTATGGCGCGGACCATCAATCAGGAAAAGTAGAATACCTGTTTCAAACTCCTGAAAGCCGGGCCAGGTATAACAGCGTTTATGCTGACAGTGATAAATTCAAAGACGATTTCAACCTGTATGGAAACAATATGGAGCAATCAGAAAAAATGATACTTGGGTTGGGCGCTATTCTTTCATCGCCGTTAATCGAAAATGACACGATTTATTTTGGCGATGCGAATGGTTATTTTTATTGTATAAAGCTGAAGTAAAATCTTAGTCAGATTTCTCAAAATATCCAGATTTGCACATAGAAGTGATGTAGACATGTGCCGGGCTTACTTTTCAAACTGACAACAACCAAGGCAACGGACGCTTCGTATAACTTCAACACACGTCTCGAAAAGCTGGGTACTACCTCTTTATCCATGCTACAAATAATAGGGGACAGCTACAACAATACATATGTTAAGGCTCGACTTTGCTTCTAAGAGTATCCGTCTTAATCAATTCAGGAAAAGTTATGTCGAAATTGACATCTTTTGGCAGAATCTCCCTGCAATTTTTGAAAATATAGTCAGTAAATGTATCATAAAACTTCCATACGCTATCTGCAGTTTCTTTGGGAAGCTTGGATAACCTGTTTGGGAACATAATATGTCCTTGCTGTAATCTAAAAAAGCGATTCTTCAAGGACATTTTACTATCACAAATCACCCTCGCGTCTAAAAGATTGTTGCTTTGGATTTGTTCTTTCACACAATTACAATATTCCTTAGCCACGGCTTCTGGATTAAAATCTTCAGTTGTTCCCTTACAACCAAAAAATAGCAGCAGCAATAGCAACGCCATGCAAGCTTTTGGCTTATATCCCATAAGTACAATTGATTTGTGAAGTATTGCATTGTCCTAAAAATAGATTTATAAACACGTCTTTTCCAAATGTAACTTAACTATGATTTCTAATACCTATCAATCTTTAATTAGTTTTTGTTATTGCTCCGATTAGGAAAATTCGGATTTATATTTTCTTCCTCAATAACATCTTTTTCACAATTCTCAGAGATATATTCATAAAATGCATTACTGAACTCTAGCACGCTATCCCTAGTAGCTTTTGGAAGCCTAGATAGCCTATTCCCAAAAACGGCGTTTCCACGATCTAACCTGGCAAACCGATTCTTCAATATCAATTTGCTGTCACAAATTATTATAGCATCAAAAAAATCGTATTTTTCTCTTTGTTTCCTTAAACAATTACAGTATTCATTTGCTACAATCTTAGCATCAAACACCCTATTTTTTTTTTCGCATCCCAAAAGAAAAAATAAGAATATTGAAAATAATACGCACTTTTTAACTCTACTCATATGTGAAATTTGACTGTGAACTGTTTGTATTTGTATTGTACGTACCCTTAGGAACAAAGGGTTTAACATAAGGTTCCGCAGCCTTGGCTCGTGTCCCCCACGAACCAGCTACTTTACCTTAAAACACTTCACATAGACAGGTGAGACCACATCACGGCAACAGAATCTTCAAATAAGTAAGCGATCATGTCCGGGAGTTTGCCTTATCGCTTCTTTTTTCTTTTGACTCTTTTTATTTCCTCAATGTCTTTGCTTTCTATCGCTGTTTCGGAAGATAATACCCATTCATAATCCAGTTGCCGTTTGATCAAATTAGCGGCCGCCACTTTTATCCGCACTTTATCGCCCATCCTGAATTTTTTACCGCTGCGCATTCCTACTAATGCATAATCAGATTCTACATGGCGAAACTCATCATATTCCAATAAACTATTGATGCTTACCAGTCCCTCGCATTTATGATCTACTGTTTCCACCCAAAAACCAAAACTGGCAACACCGCTGATAACACCATCAAAATCTTCGCCGAGGTAGTTACGCATATACTGCACCTGCTTGTACTTATTGGCAGATCGCTCTGCTTCCATAGCGGCTCTCTCCCGTTCACTGCAATGCTTACATTTTTCTTCCAGTTTTTTATCAACGATAAATTGACTATCGAGCACTTCCTGTAAAATGCGATGCACCATGATGTCGGGATAGCGGCGAATGGGGGAAGTAAAATGGCAATAGTGTTCAAAACCTAATCCATAATGACCCACATTTTCAATCGTATACTTTGCCTTGGCCATAGTACGGATACCTAACTGCTCCAATACATGCTGCTCAGGCCGGCCATGTGCATCTTTCAGCAATTGATTAAACGAAGCGGCGATTGCCTCCGGCGTCGATGAATCAAACTTGTGACCAAATTTATTGGCGAATGCAATAAACGGTAAAAGCTTTTCTTCATCGGGTGTGTCATGTATCCGGTAAGGAAATGGCAGTGGTTTCCCCTTTACTTTTAATTTGGAAATATTCTCCGCCACATACCGGTTGGCCAGCAGCATAAACTCTTCGATCAACTGGTGCGACTCCTTGCTTTCTTTGACCATGATACCTATCGGATCACCCTTTTCATCCAGTTTGAAACGAACTTCCTGCGACGAAAAATTGATAGCACCTTTATTGAATCTTTTTTTACGCATTTTCTGCGCCAGTTCATTCAGCAACAAAATTTCTTCTGCATGATCGCCTGCCTTTGTTTCAATAATATCCTGGGCTTCTTCGTAGGTAAACCTGCGGTCAGAATGCATCACTGTCCTGCCTAACCAATACTGTTTTACTTCAGCTTTTGAGTTGACCTGGAAAATAGCGGAAAAGGTCAGCTTATCTTCATTGGGACGAAGTGAGCAAAGAACATTGGATATATGTTCGGGCAACATGGGATTCACCCGGTCAGGCAAATAAACGGATGTCGCTTTTTGATAGGCCGCTTTATCCAGCGGGTTATCCGCCTCTACATAATGACTTACATCTGCTATATGCACGCCAATCTCGTAAAGACCATCCTTGATTTTTTTTACAGAGATCGCATCATCGAAATCTTTCGCATCTACAGGGTCAATCGTAAACGTGAGAATATCTCTCACATCACGCCTCTTTTTTATCTCGTCATTGCTTATTGCATCAGGTATGCGTCCCGCTACTTCCAGTGCATCATCCGGGAACTCCAGCGGGAAGCCGTTATCCAGCAGAATTTCCTTCATCGCAGCATCATTACTGTTTTCCGGATCCATGACTGTCACCACTTCCCCAACAGGTCGTTTGTCGCCTTTTTCCCAGCGCACCAGCCGCACTACCACCCTATCCTTATCTTTCGCCCCGTTGAGATTACTCAATGGTACAAAAAGATCAGGCATTGGCTTTTCCGTATCGGTTACAAAAAAAGCAAAGTCCTTATTCAGTTGTATGTGACCGATAAACTCGGTACGTTTTCGTTCCAGCACCTCGATCACTTCACCCTGCATACGACGGCCAAAACCGCTTTTTATTTTTATCCGCACCGTATCGCCGTGCATCGCCGTATTAAAATCCGAAGGACGAATCAGTACATCGGTTTCCTGCTCAGGTACGATAACAAAGCCCATACCTGAACGGGTGATATCAAGCTTGCCTCTGAGGGTTTTGCCGGAAGAGGAATGATCTTTTTGCTTTTTCCTGGATGAATTTCTTTTACCCATAAATTAATTTTTTGCTGCCCTGGTATTTCGGATAAAATCTATCACGAGTTCACCAAACCGCTTTTCTTCATCAAATAAAAAATGATGCCGGACAGGAATTACAAACAAAGGCAGGTCGGCAATTTCCGCATTGAATTTTTCTAAACGTACAGCATCTTTTTCAGTTGTCAGGATAATTTTATCAACCGCTTCAACGGCTGCAAATTTTTTCCTGATCTCCTTCAGGTCATCAATGGTAAAAATGCGGTGATCGGCATATTGCAGCATATGGTAGGTCTTGCTGTGTTTCTCCAGCATTGATTTGAGTGGCCTCGGGTTGGCGATACCGGTAACCAGTAGTACTTCGGTGCTTTCCATGAAATAAAAACCGGTTTTATTTAAAATATGATAGGGTTGACCATATTCCATGGCAGCAAAAAATATGGACTGACCTTCCACCGGTTTGATTTCATCAATAATTTTTTGTTTTTCAGGAAGGGTAAGTTCAGGACTGCATTTTGTCACAACAATAATATGAGCCCTTTTATACTCTGACTTAAGATCACGCAGATCACCTGTCGGCAAATAAAAATCACGGGTAAAAAGATTAGAGTATTCGGTCAATATAATATTTAGCCCCGCACTGATGGCCCTGTGCTGAAAAGCATCATCCAGGATGATTACTTCTGTTTCCGGCCGGTCGTGCAATAGTTGCGGAATGGCAACCAGCCTTTCTTCGCCAACCGCTACCGGCACATCAGGAAATTTATGATGAAACTGCATGGGCTCATCACCAATATCTAGCGCTGTTGATCTTTCATTGGCTAGTGCATATCCTTTTGTTCTTCGTTTGTATCCGCGGCTTAATGTAGCAATTTTAAACTGGTCTTTTAACAATCGAATCAACCACTCTACCATTGGTGACTTGCCCGTACCACCTACTGATAAATTACCCACGCATATCAAGGGTAACCCAAACGATGTGCTCCGCAATAATTTTTTATTATACATCCAGTTACGGACTGCAATGACAAGCCAATAAATCAAAGCAAATGGCAATAAGAGAATGCGAAAGGACTTGAGAAAAAAATTAGAAAACATACACGTTATGCGGTGTGATACAAAGATCTAAAGGTAGGTCAAATTCATGTAGACCTTCAATCTTATCAAGTGGCTCAAAATAACTGAAACCTACTTTAATGCAATCGGGCCGGCAATGTGCCAGCCATTTATCATAGAAACCTTTACCATAGCCGATCCGGAATCCTTTTTTATCAAATGCCAGCAGCGGCACAAAGATCATATCGATTTCATTGGCGGGTAAAAAATCAGCGGTCTGCGGTTCATAAATATTCAATTCTGTTTTGGTAAATGGTGTATCGATATCAGTGATAGCGGCATGCATGACACCTGTAGTAAAATCAGCCACGGGGTAACAAATTTTCATTTCGGGGTTTCTAAACCGGAGAAACTCGGTAAATAAATGCGTATCAGGTTCATGATTTTCTTCGATGGGCCAGTACGTGAGCAAGCCATCAATAAATGGCAGGTCGGCCGACTGGAATTGTATCAAAAGCAGGTCATCCAGTTTTACCCTTTCCTTTTCTGAAAGAGCCAATCGTTTTTCTCTATATAGCTTTCTTGCCTCCTTTTTTTGCATTACTTATTCATTAACAAAAATGGAAAATATCGTAGTGCCGTAATTTTTTTCATTTTTATAAAAAGGAAACCTTTTATAATCATTCCGGGGCGTATGCTCCAGCACAAACCAACCACCTGGATTGAGCAGTTGCTTTTCAAATATTTTCCTGGGCAGGTCATCAATGGTAGTTAGCGCATATGGCGGACCAGCGAAAATAAAATCGAACTTGTCTGTGCATTGATCGATAAACTTAAAAACATCCATCTTTATCGTTTTCAAATTGTCGATACGCAGTTCGTTTTTTGTTTTTTTGATAAACTCATACATGGCATTGTCCTTCTCCACAATTGTAAGATCCCTGGCCCCTCTTGAAGCCAACTCATAACTAATGCTTCCGGTGCCGCCAAAAAGATCCAATGTTTTCAATTCTTCAATATCAAGCTGATGTTGCAGGACATTAAAAAGACCCTCTTTGGCAATATCAGTCGTGGGCCTTGTGTAAGGCATTTTGGAAGGCGGGTTAAACTTACGGCCGCCATGTTCACCGCCTATAATTCGCATTTAGCAAGATCGTTGAGTGAGGTAAAAAAATGAGCGGGGTAACGCAACTCTTCTGCAGGTGAAATTTTCCATTCAGTCTCCCTGAAATGGATATGCAGGAAATATTGATGCAACTCTTTATACAAAGTGGATTCTTTATCGATCAACCCAGACAGGTATACCCTTACCGTCTCTTGCGAAAAAGAAAACTGGCGGCAGGTATCCAGCAGGTAATAAATAAAATCAGCAGGTGTAGAATAAGGGAATGTTTGCGTGAGCAACAATTTATTTCCTTTGGTAACAACAAGGGAAAAGTCGTCGGTGCGAAAGTCTGCAGCAAGCGATCCCTCGAAGTCAGTAGTGATGATGTTCTTTATACCTATTGTGTAGGCGTGCCAGTAGTTGCCTGTTTTAAAATGCTCGCAGGCCCAGTCATACACTTCTTTTGGCACCGCGTATACGTTGTGCATTTGCCAACCGGAAACCGGCTCGTTGACAATGGCATCTTTCCCGCTTATTCCAAACATGGTTTGCAGCATAAGCTTTGCATCGTCTTTGTCATATTGATCCATCGGCACCATAATGCTCTGCAGATAATCATAGCAAATAAAAGTGTTTTGATAAGTATGATGGAGCTCAGGGTGCTTCATATAAATTTCATCCAGCGTAGCCTTATTTATCTCCGTGTCGGTGTACCAGCTTAGTTTGTATAGCTCACCGGCATGCGGGGAAGTAATGGCAAATCCAAAATGTCTTTCACCCACCCTGATCGATAAAACCTGTTGTGCAGCCTCTGCCCTTTTTTCTGATATGATATGATATACCTGTTTCACTATTTCCCTTTTATTACCTGCAATGATATGCAAAAATAATTATTGTAGGTTTGCCGCCCGGCTTTCCGAAACGACGACAATCGTATGGCAAACAGTATTCCAAATACAGATTTACAGGTAGAAATATCCAATAAACAAATATTAAAGATCGCCCTGCCGATTGCTATAGCTATGCTTGTGCCCCAGGTCAATTTTGTGGCGAACACGGTTTTTTTGAGTGGATTGGGTGAAACAGAACTGGGCGCAGCTGGCATTACAGGCGTCTATTACCTGGTATTTGCCCTGGTGGGCAATGGCCTCAACAGTGGCCTGCAAGCTTTGATAGCCCGCAGAGCCGGTGAAAACAGACCGCATGAAATAGGGAAAATGTTTTCGCAATCGATTTGGATCGCCCTGCTTTTTGCAGCAGCCGGTATTTTCATCACCTACCTTATTGCGCCGGCATTTCTTTCCACGGCGTTGGCGAGTAACAGGGTGCAGCACGAAGCCATCGGGTTTATCAAGATCCGTATATGGGGGCTGCCATTCCTGTATTTGTTCCAGATGGGAAATGCAATGCTGGTAGGTACCAACAACAGCCGGTACATGAAATATGGATTTTTTATTGAGGCTGTGATAAATATTTTTCTCGATTATTCGCTGATCTATGGCCATTTTGGAATGCCGAATTTAGGGTTTAATGGCGCTGCTGTTGCATCTATTATAGCTGAGGCATCCGGCCTTTTGATTGTTTACCTGATTATTTTTTATAAAAAATTTCATCAGCGTTTTTTGTTGTTTGGTCATTTGAAATTTGACAGTAAAATCTCCGGGCTGATCTTCCGTCAATCCTCGCCATTGGTGATGCAATATGTGCTAAGCGTGTCTGCCTGGTTATTGTTTTATATTCTTATCGAACATTATGGGGAAAGGCCGCTGGCGATTAGTAATACCATGCGAAATATCTTCGCAGTGTTCGGCATTTTTGTATGGTCCTTTGCCAGTACCAGCAATGCCATGGTCAGCAATATCATTGGCCAGGGAAAAAAGGACCAGGTTTTGTTTCTTATCCGGAAAATTGCGAGGCTCAGTTTTATTTTTACGGCAAGCCTTTGCTTAGTGATTAATCTTTTTCCTGGCACTTTCCTGTTATTGTATGGCCGTGACGAAGGATTTATCCAGGAGGCAATACCGGTTATTCGGATTGTATCGGTTGGTTTATTGTTCATGTGTATCTCCACAGTATGGCTAAATGGAGTAACGGGAACAGGCAATACTAAGATCAATCTGGGAATTGAAATAGTAGCAATACTGTTGTATAGCATTTACGTCTATTTTGTTCTTCAAGTATGGAAGTTATCATTGGTATGGGCCTGGGCGTCTGAAATGCTTTACTGGACAGTGTTGTTCAGCTTGTCCTTTATTTATTTGAAAAGTGGAAAATGGAGAAATAAGGTGATATAGATTTGAAGATATCTTTTATGGACAATTAACCTAGACCGCAAGGTCTTATCAATCCAGAATACACTATTTACTTTTTTGTCTTAACACAAAAAAAACAAAAAAAGTCAAGGCTTCGGAAAAAATGCTAAAAATTTCCCTGTCCGGCTAAAATGAAATAGTTCAATCGATAGTACAAAGCCAGGCATTTGTGCGACTTGTGAGCTAAGACCATAGCCTGGCAATAGAACATTATTTCATTTTAACGCCTTTCAGGAAAATTTTCTCAACGCATTTTTTCCGAGGCCGCTCCTCAAAACGAGACGCGACTTAAATTAATTATTCTATATCTTTTATATATTGCCTATTCTAATCTTTTAATCTGGATAAATGAAAATATTATCAGGCATCGCCATTCTCTTAGTGTTCATTTCCTGTAATAATGCTGACAGCGAAGACAATAAGGAGGGTTCTATAATCGAAACTCCCGCGATCAACTATGTTGTAAAAAAAACACACCCACACGATACCACCTCTTTTACTGAGGGCTTACTGTTTCATAAAGGGCAATTATACGAAAGCACCGGATCACCTGATGATTTACCGGGTACCCGTTCGTTGTTCGGTGTGTTAAGTTTAGAGACTGGTTTGATCAGCAAAAAAGTAGAACTGGATCGAAAAAAATATTTTGGAGAAGGAATCGTCTTTTTTAACGACAAAGTATACCAGCTAACTTATAAAAACAAAATTGGTTTTATATATGATGCAACAACTTTCCGAAAGCTGAGTGAATTTACTATTCCGTCACAGGAAGGCTGGGGAATGACGACAGATGGACATCGATTGATCATGAGTGATGGAACCAGCCAATTGACCTATCTTGATCCGGAAACATTACAGGTAAGGAAGACGATTACAGTGTCTGATGCAAGGGGATCGGTTCCCTATTTGAACGAACTGGAATTTATAAAAGGATTCATTTATGCGAATGTATATACCACCAATGAGCTTATTAAAATAGATCCCGGGAACGGACAGGTCGTTGCTAAACTTGACCTTTCATCACTTGCTAACGAAGTAAAATCATTGTATCCGGGTTCTTTGAAAATGAATGGAATTGCCTATGATTCGCTGAATAACAAGACTTACATAACAGGAAAAATGTGGCCCAAAATTTACGAGATATCCTTCGCCTATTAAAATATCTTACTCTAAAAACCGACTTGATAACTCACGGCTGCACTGCCTGTAAATTTATCGATAGGAGGATTTAGTTTCTCTACTGATACATTAATTTGCTTTACCTGTGGAAATTGATGATGTACAGCATGAGCTATGGTCTGCACAAGTGTTTCCAGCAGGTCAACCGGTTTTTGCATAGTCACATTAATGATATCGAATAGCGCCGCATAATCAATCGTGTCCTCCAGGAAAAGAATTGCTCCGCTTTTGGGAACATAACCAACCTCCATATTCACAACAAAGTCATTTCCCTTCTGTCTCTCTTCCGGATATAACCCATGGTAAGCCCTGAAGCGAACGTTATTGAGAGAGATGGTAAGAAGATTAGCCACGCTGCTTATTTGACAATAAATAGAGACAAGAATAGTTTGAAGTAGTTCCCTTATTTGAGCATTGAACATTGAAAATTGAATATTTATACCTGCCTTAATGCTCAATGTTCAAAGCCCGATGTTCAATTTTCAATTTGAACAATTAATGAATTCCCTTTACACTTAAATATCGCTCCGCATCCAGGGCTGCCATGCAACCACTACCAGCCGCGGTCACCGCCTGGCGATAGATCTTATCCTGCACATCGCCGGAGGCGAATACGCCTTCTACATTGGTTTTGGAGGTTCCGGGTATAGTTTTGATATAGCCAGCTTCATCCATGTCGATATACGGCTTAAAAATATCTGAATTAGGCTGATGGCCAATGGCGACAAAAAAACCATTAACAGGTATCTCCTGTTTTTCACCTGTTTTATTATTTTTAATGCGCACTGCTGTCACTGTTTTATCGCCGATGATTTCGTCGGTTTCTGTATTCCAGTACACTTTTATATTGGAAGCATTCAGTACTCTATCCTGCATCACTTTGCTGGCCCGCATTTCAGACTTACGAACAAACATGTGAACATTAGTGCAAAGTTTGGAAAGATATAATGCTTCTTCTGCAGCCGTGTCGCCTGCGCCTACGATAGCTACTTCCTTACCCCTGAAAAAGAAACCATCACAAACAGCACAGGCACTGACGCCGAATCCGTTTAAACGCTGTTCGCTTTCCAATCCCAGCCATTTTGCAGATGCCCCCGTTGAAATGATCACACTGTCCGCCTCAATCCATTTTTCTTCATCTATTTGTACTTTCAACGGAGAGCCGGAAAAATCAACTTTGGTAGCAATACCATAACGTATATCCGCTCCCATCCTTTTAGCCTGCTTTTCGAAATCAACCATCATTTCGGGTCCCTGGATGCCATCTGCATAACCCGGGTAGTTTTCCACTTCTGTAGTAATGGTAAGCTGGCCTCCCGGCTGCAACCCCTGGTATAAAACGGGTTTCAAATTAGCTCTTGATGCATAAATAGCTGCCGTGTATCCTGCCGGTCCGCTTCCTATAATTAACACCTTAACTTTTTCTACTTCTTTGTCTGTCATAATTTTTAAATATCCCTATTAAAAAACAATCCCTGCAAAAGAAAGTTTATTTGCCCAAAATGCCAAAATCACCAGCGGCAAAATGTAAACCGTTTGTCAACGAAAAAAGCCAACCCATATGGAATGGCTTT
Organism: Terrimonas pollutisoli; assembly: GCF_029360765.1. GTDB lineage: Bacteria > Bacteroidota > Bacteroidia > Chitinophagales > Chitinophagaceae > Terrimonas_B > Terrimonas_B pollutisoli. The sequence continues at coordinate 302,914 of NZ_JARKNA010000005.1, forward strand.
GACTATTGATCATTTTAGTATTATCCCAGTTTATGATCAACAATTTCTTTGTCGATCTCTTCTTCTTTTTTATGAGCTTCCTGTAGTCGTTTCAATTTTTTACCATAAGAAAGCCTGGTGATCAGTGCAAACAAAACAGGCACGACAAATATAGCCAGGGTAGTTGCGGCAAGCATACCACCAAATACTGTCCATCCTATTGTGTTGCGGCTTTCAGAAGCCGCACCACTTGCAAATGCCAACGGCAGCACTCCCAGGATAAATGCCAGAGATGTCATTACAATAGGTCGCAAACGAAGGTTCACCGCCTGCAATGTAGCATGAATGATATCCATGCCCCTGTCCACCCTTTCTTTGGCAAACTCTACGATCAGGATCGCATTTTTAGCAGCCAGACCGATCAGGGTAATCAAACCAATTTGCGCATAAATATTATTGCTAAGACTTGGAATGAAAGTCAAGGTAAGTATAGAACCAAATGCACCAATCGGTACGGCAAATAAAACTGAGAATGGAACTGACCAACTTTCGTACAATGCTGCAAGGAATAAGAATACAAACACTAAAGAAATAGCAAAGATGGTTGTTTGCTGGTTGCCGGCAGCTATTTCCTCGCGGCTCATACCTGAAAATTCATAGCCATAGCCGGCAGGTAATGTTTTCGCCACTTCTCTTAATGCTTCAATTGCCTGGCCGCTACTGTATCCATCTTTTGGTGATCCATTTATTTCAATGGTCCGATAAATATTATAATGCGATATAACGGAAGGTGTCTCTATCACTTTGCTGGTGACAAGCGATCCGAGCGGAACCATACCGCCCACGTTATTGCGGACATAATATTTTTCAATATTGGAAAGTGAACCACGGTATGAACTATCAGCCTGCGACATGACCCGGAAGTTTCTGCCATAGAGGTTAAAGTCATTCACATAACTACTACCCAGGAAAGTAGAAAGAGTTTGATAAACATCCGAAACAAGAACGCCTAATTTTTTCGCCTGCTCTTTATCTACATCTACCTGGTAGCTCGGTGTACGGGAGTTGAAAAACGTGTACGCCATTCCTATCTCTGGCCGTTGATTTAATTTAGCCAGGAAATCACGGGCTACTTTTTCAAACTGCTGAATACTATCCGTACTACCCGTCTGTTGCAATTCAAACGTGAAACCAGAAGTAGCGCCAAGACCCGGAATAGCCGGTGGAGCAATAGGTAAGATGCGGGCTTCTTTTATATCAGCCGTGACGGCCCTGATCTTGCCTATCACTGATTGTACATGATGTTCCTTTCCCTTACGGTCATCCCATGGTCTCAAACTAACAAACATGGTTCCCACATTCGATTTATTGGAAAAGCTTACAATGTTCAAACCAGCCAATCCTCCCACAACTTTTACTTCAGGCAGCTTGCCTACCCTACCCATAATTTCCTTTAACATCGCTACACTCCGGGTAGTGGAAGTTGCTTCAGGCATTTCATAGGTCACAAACATCCGGCCTTCATCTTCCGTCGGTATAAAACCTGTTGGCTTATTTTTAAAAAGGAAAAACAAACCTACCACCAAAACAACCATCATGATCAGCACATAAGGTGTTCTCCTGATCCATAGAGCCACTCCCCTCGTATATCCGTGTGTTAGTTTGCCAAACCACCTGTTAAATGAAGCAAAGAATTTTTCCAGGATATTCTTCTTTTCATTTTCGCCCTTGGATGGTTTCAACATAATTGTACACAGGGCCGGCGTAAGCGATAAGGCCACAAAAGCTGATATTATAACCGAAACTGCAATGGTAATAGCAAACTGTTGGTAAAGTCTTCCAACAATACCCGGAATAAAACCGACAGGAACAAATACAGCCGCCAGGATCAGGGCAATAGCAATGACCGGACCCGATATGTCTCGCATAGCTTTAAGTGTAGCTTCTTTTGGAGACATTTTCTCATGATCGATATTATGCTGTACTGCCTCAACTACCACAATGGCGTCATCTACCACAATTCCAATGGCCAGCACAAACGCAAACAGGGTAAGTGTATTAATCGTAAAGCCCAGCGTATTAAATAAAATGAATGTGCCAATCAGTGAAACAGGTATTGCCAACACAGGAATCAGAGTGGCACGCCAATTTTGAAGAAACAAGAAAACAACCAATACCACCAATATCAAAGCTTCAACCAATGTATGCACCACCTCGTTAATAGAAACCTCTACTACGGTAGCTGTTTCCAAAGGCACCAAAAAGTCGATATCCTTTGGAAAATTTTTTCGCATATTTTCCAAAGCCTGGTTGATCCCCTTATACGTGTCAAGAGCATTGGCGCCCGGTGCCTGGTAAATCAAAACGAATGCTGCCGGTTTACCGTTTACAAATGCATTGGTCGTATAATCAAATTTGCCCAACTCTACTCTTGCAACATCTTTCAGGTAAACGATGCTGCCATCGGCAGGCCGGCTACGCACTATAATGTTTTCAAATTGCTCTCTTGTATTGATACGGCTATTGGTCAGGATGCTATACTCAAATGATTGCACGCCAGGCTGCGGATTTCCACCCACAGTTCCCGCAGCGATTTGCAGATTTTGTTCCTGTAAAGCAGCATTGACTTCGGCAGGTGTCATTCCCAGTGCCGCCAGTTTTTCAGGGTTTAGCCAAATACGCATACTAAAATCATCTGCACGGGAAAAAATATCGCCAACTCCTTTTACACGAAGCAATGCGTCTTTTACATACAGGTTTACATAATTGCCAATGAAGGTAATGTCATGCGAGCCATTAGGTGAATAAAAGGCCAATGCCATCATGATGCTGGGATTACGTTTTCTTACAGTCAATCCCAATCGTTTTACCGCATCAGGCAAAGTTGGCTCGGCAACACTTACCCGGTTTTGCACATCTAATGTGGCAATATTAATGTCCGTGCCCACTGCAAAGTTTACGGTAATGCTGCTCTGACCGCTACTGGTGCTATTACTGCTCATGTAGGTCATGCCGGGTGTTCCATTCACCTGGGTTTCTATAGCTGTAGTAGTTGTTTGCTCCACCGTTTGAGCATCAGCACCTAAAAAGTTTCCTGAGATGGAAACAGTGGGTGGTGAAATTTCCGGATACTGGGCAATAGGAAGATTGATCAGTGAAATAATCCCTACCAATACCAATACTATCGAAATAACAATGGCGGTAACGGGCCTCTTTATAAAAGTTTCTGCTATCATTTTTTATGAATCAGAATACTGATAAGAGAAGTACAGTACTCCTTGATTTTGGTTTTTGATATTTGATACTCTTCAGTTGAAAAATTATTTTTTTGCAGCAGGGGCTGCGGTAGTGATAACTGCTCCTTCGCGAAGGTTTTGAACTCCTTCCACAACAATCTTCTCTCCTTCCGATAAACCGTCTTTTATAATTACATTGGCAGATATCTGTTTTCCCAATACCACTTTTCTTTGCGATACTTTGCTGCTATCACCTACTACGTAAACAAAATATTCACCGAGTTGCTCTGTTACTGCTTTATAAGGAATCGTCACTGATTTTTGCGAAGCGTTATTCAATACCCTTACAGTAGTGCTCATGCCGGCCTTCAACATGTTTTTATCATTTGGAAATGACAACCGTGTTTTAATGGTTCCTGTTTGCGCATCCACCGCACGATCTATTAATATGATCTTGCCATTATATGGATATACATCACTTCCAAACGCTATGGAAAAAGTGGAGTCACCGTCTTTTTGCGACTGTTGCAACTGACTAAATCGATATACTTCACGCTGATCGACCGTAAAATCAACGGCAATTGGATTATCAGTAGAAATTGTATTTAATATGGTTTGTCCTGCCACAACAGATGTTCCTGATCTAACCTGCGAAATCCCGATAGTACCGGTAAAAGGTGCCGTAATTGTCGCAAAATTTACACTGGCTTTTACCGCATTGACGTTCGCTCTTGCAGCGGCCACTTGTTTTTTCGCTGCTTCGAGTGCTGCATCGGCATAGTCCACTTGTTGTTTTGCAATAGCATCCTTTTTGTCCAATTCATGATAACGATCTGCATCTTTTTGTGCCTTCAGCAAATTAGTTTCCTGTACTTGCAGGTTAGCGATTGATTGTTGATAGTTGGCGTTGTACAACTGCTGATCGATGGAATACAGCCGCTGCCCCTTACTTACTTTGGCTCCGTCTTTAAAATAAATACCGGTGACATAACCAGTAACCTGGGCTCTTAGTTCCGTTTGATTCAATGCCACAACCGTACCGGGATACTCATCATAATAGGCCGCATCGCTTGTTTTTACTCCCTCTACTGTCACAGGGACAGGCGGTGGTGGTCCTTGCTGTTGCTGTTGTTTGGCACCGCAGGAATATAAAAACAACATGACTACTACTATCGCAACATTAGCTTTAATTGATTGGACTTGCATGGTCTTTAAACTTTGATCTTAAAACCTCTTTTTTGAAAATTAAAATTTTATTTCTCCCAAACTTCTTTGTACATCGATCTTGCTGCTCAATACCTGGTATAATGCGTTAAAATAATTGATCTGTGATGTACGCAGATCTGTTTCTGCTGTTATCACTTCCAGGTAAGTTTTTATACCAGAGCGATACTGAAGGTTGATTACGTCGTATACATCCAGTGCGAGCAGCACATTTTCTTTCACCGCTAAATAATTATACAGGCTCGATTTATAACTGGCCAATGCGGATGTGTATTCCGTATTCACCGAATTTTTTAAATTCACTAAATCCAGACTGGTTCTGGTTAATTGAGCTTCGGCCAATTTGATCTCGTACTTTCTTTTTCCCCCTTGAAAAATTGGAAAGCCTAATGTTATCCCTGCAAAAGAATTCGGAAAAGACTGGTTGTACAGTTTACCAAAATCATTATTCAGGTAGTTAAGATTATATCCACCATTGGCAGATATTGTTGGAATAAAACTCCATTTATTATATTTCACATTTGCTTCCTGCAGTTTCAACTGTGTTTGCAAAATCTGGTATTCAATGCGCCGGGAATAATCGATTAACTGGAGGGTATCCAATGCAATTTCATTTTCCAGCGTAGCACTATCATAAACAATATTCAGGTTAGCCGCTTCAGGATAGTTGATCAGCGATTTCAGGAAGTTCGTTTTCGCTTTTAAAGCTTCTTCGTTACTCTTACGGCTTGCTCTTGCATTATTTAAAGCAATCGTAGCTCTTTTGTAGTCCGTTTTGTCAACAACGCCGACATCGTATGCAGCACGGGCATCTTTCAAACTACGCTCCAGGCGGACAATATTTTCATCAGTTACTTTTATTTGTTGTTCTGTAGCCAGCAGGTCATAAAATGCTTTTGAAACATTTACCACTACATCAATCTTCGTATTTTCTGTTTGTTGCTTTGCCTGGGTACGAACGTCTGTCTTTGTACGACTTGCCAATAGTACGTCACGATTAAATATAGACTGTGATGCTTCAAACTGAAGCGCAGAGGTATTATTAACACCTAACCTTACCGGGTTACCACCAATTATACTGGTTTGAACCTGGAAATTATGTTGATAGAGATAATTGAAATTAACCTGCGGGTACCAATCGGCAAGTTTTGATTTGATTTGCAGGTCGATGCTTTTTTCATCAATTAGTGACTGTTGGATGACGGGCTGCCGTTTCAACGCATACTGAATAATATTTGGCAGGTCTGCCTGTTGTAGCAAACTATCAGTTGTTGCTTGTGCATGGATCAATGATGCAAAAAAGGTTGATACCAATAAAAAGGTAGAGCCAGGGAAAAACTTTTTCCTAACGAATGAATTATTCGACATAAAGAGTTTGACTTTGTATTTTATGGCAGGAATCGAATGAATAGGTCCCGAAAGATATGAACAACAAGAGCCGTCAGAAATTGTTCAATATTTAACGGGATTTCAAAATTAAAGGTAGCACAAGTCAAAATCTGCTGACTTTTTTTTAAAGAAGCCTTTGAAGGATGAATGGTACTAAATAAAAACAGCCCCGTTCAACGACCGGAGCTGCTTTTGTAAATAAACCCACCAATTTTCCCCCGGCATAACCAGGAGACTTTGCTATGTTAACCCAGGTAGGCTTTTAAAGCACTACTATAACGGGCTTTTTGTAAACGTTTGATTGCTCTTTCCTTGATCTGGCGAATACGTTCTTTGGTAAGATCGTACTTCTGACCTATTTGCTCGATCGTAACACCTTGTTCGCCATCCAAACCGAAATAAGCATTCACTATCTCCGCCTCACGGGGACTCAATGATTTTAAAACTCTGCGGATTTCATTTCTCAACGAGTCTTTCATCACGTCATCGTCAGTATCATCACCACCTTCGAGCAAATCACCCATTGCCACATCTTCTGCCTCATGCACGGGTGCATCCAATGAGGTGTGACGAGTGTTACTTTGAAAAATATTGTTGATTTCGGTCTCACTCATTTCAAGTAACTCCGCCAACTCTTCTGTGCTAGGCTCCCGCTCGTGTTCCTGTTCGAAAGCCATGTACGCTTTATTAGCTTTATTATAAGTTCCGATCTTGTTTTGTGGTAAGCGAACCAATCTTCCCTGTTCAGCCAAAGCCTGCAAGATGGACTGACGAATCCACCATACGGCATAAGAGATGAATTTAAATCCTTTTGTTTCGTCGAAACGCTGCGCTGCTTTAATCAAACCAAGATTACCTTCATTGATAAGGTCACTTAATGACAAACCCTGGTGTTGGTATTGTTTTGCAACTGACACCACGAAACGAAGGTTTGCCTGCACTAATTTGTCCAATGCCTTTTGATCACCCATCTTGATACGCTGGGCCAATGTTGTTTCCTCTTCTGGTGTGATCATCGATATTTTCGATATCTCCTGAAGGTATTTTTCTACCGCCTGTGAGTCCCTATTGGTAATCTGGGTAGCAATTTTGAGTTGCCTCATAGTAATTTAAGCTGTTTAATTATTAAACAAATAAGTGCTAATCCTGGTTTAAAGAATATTGCGAAGGGCAGATAAGGAGACCGTCCGGGTCTACTTGCAAAGGTACGCCGCATCGACCGAAAATCATAATAGTTGTGAACAATTAACTGAAATTCAACCGAGGACAAACGTTTCCAAAAAATGATTGATTCGCTGAAATCATCTAGGGGCGGCACTTTCGGCGGATTTGCTAAAGAACAAATAAATTGGAAAAGTTGACAGGCCTCAAGGGCTTATAATGTGGATTTCGTTGGCTCCTTCTTCTTTTTTAAAACAATCCATAAAACTAGTCCGGAAATAAAAAGTAAAGTGGAAATTACCTCTGCCTGGGTTGGTTGGAAGCCAAAAATGTTTAGCCTCGTGTTTACCCTTATTTTCTCGACAAAAAACCTTTCCAGCCCATTTAGCATGAGATATAAGGCAAAAAGGGTTCCAGGTGTCTTCAATTTTTTTCTTACGGCCCATAGCAAGCCGAAAAGGACTAAACAAACGACGATCTCATAAAGCGGAGTAGGATAAACCCCTGCAGGCAATTCATAACAATATTTTGCTTCGGTACAGCCGGCCATTTTCACCCCGGCTTCATTCACGTTGTGAGGGTAAGTATAGGTCCACATCCAATCCGGCAACCACGAAAAGGGCTTTGGGCTTGTATTTACGATTCCCCAGTCACCGTCCCCGGCAACCTGGCAACCTACCCTACCTACTCCATAAGCGAGCATCAAAGCCGGAGCGGCAGCATCGTTAAGATGCCAAAAGCCGATATTATGCTTTTTAGCATAAATCCAGATAGCAATGGCAGCACAGATCAGTCCACCGTAGAAAGTAAGCCCGGATGGAGAAAGCAGGTACGAAGACGGATGTTCTAAAAAATCACTCCAATTTTCAAAAATATCAAACAGCTTAGCGCCGATAAGCCCAAACACAAGGGCCAGGATTGTCATTTCTCCCACTCTATCCTGTGGCCAGATTCTCACGGTCCTTTTTTCTGGCTTCGGCAATTTTTGTTTATTCTTCTCATACCACTTCAACCCCGCGAAAAGCAAACCCACGATTATACCGGCGGGCCAGCTCCCTATTCCTGAAAAAATAAAGGCCTGCGGATCCTCCGTAGCGGAGCTGTCCATGATGAATAGAGCGATAATTTTAAACCCCAATAAAAAGCCCAACAGGAAGTTTAATATTAATTCACCGGCAGTTGCGGGCCGACCGACCATTACTTGCATTTCGGTGGGGTGCAATAGGCCTTCGCTGCTCTTTCTCTTCAACTCGGCGGCCAATACGATTGCGGCAAGGATAAATGATATAGCTACGAAAAATCCGAAAGAATTCACAAAACGAAGAAAAGACCACTCTACGCCAAAAAGGTCTTTAAAAGCGAAATATAGATTAGGATACATTTGCCGGTGATTGTTTTTTGAGCAGGCGAATATACAATGGAAAAATCGGTCGTCCTCAAATAATAATAGCTTCCTTAATAGGGAAGCTATTCTGAATGAATATAATAAAAGTCTTAATTACAGTATTCTGCAAATGCTCCAATCAGATTATTTGCTATAACCTGTGCCGACCTGCCTTCGATTTGATGTCTTTCGATAAAGTGAACCAACTGACCATTTTTGAACAAAGCGATTGCCGGAGATGAGGGCGGATATGGCGCCAAATGTTGACGCAAAGTTTTCACCGCTTCAATATCATAACCCGCAAAGGCTGTAGTTATATAATCCGGCTTTTCCTTCGCATTGGCAACCGCCATTAAAACGCCGGGCCGGGCTGATCCTGCCGAACAGCCACAAACTGAATTGATCATAACGAGAGTTGTCCCTTCTTTGGATAGCTGGGCTTCTACATCGGCAGGCGTCAATAATTCGGAAAAGCCATTATCAGTTAACTCTTCCTTCATTGGAATTACTATTTCTTCTGGATACATATTTTATGAGTCTTTTTTAAAGAACGCAAAAGTAGACAAAAAGTTTATCTCCCGCTGAATAATGAAATTATGTCAGTAAGAAAATCAAAAATATGAAACAATGTCACAAGGTAAGATTTGAAAACTGATCAGGTGGCATAGAAAGGGTGGGAAAAAGCTAGTGGTACAGCGTTTGAAAATCACTTCCTGTAAATTTTTAAAACAAAAAACATAAATAGCTATGACACTCGTAAAATTTAACCGCAAACCATTTGAAGGAACCTTTAACAGTTTAATAGACGACCTTTTTACAGAGTTCCCCGTCTTTTCAAAAAACGAAGCTTATCCTAAATGGACTGGTTCGGTACCGGCAAACATTAAGGAAAACGAAAAAAGCTATAGCATTGAAATAGTTGCTCCTGGTTTTGAAAAAACAGATTTTAAGGTAAGCCTTGATCAACAGTTGCTCACTATTTCGGCTGAGAAGAAAGATGAAGTGAAAGAAGAAAACGAAAAGAATATTCGCCGTGAGTATAGCTATCGTTCGTTCAAAAGATCTTTTACATTGGATGACAAAACTGATGGCACCAACATCGATGCAAAATATGTTAATGGTGTTTTGACATTAAACCTTCCGAAAAAAGAAGTAGTCAAACCAGCAGTAAAAGAAATAACTATTCAATAAGTTCTTTAATAAATTAAGATTTTCTCATAAGCAGTTGGTTTTGGTTTACACCCCGTCGTTTCTACGATGGGGTTTCTTATTTACACATCATTATCCGCAGCCATATTTACAACCAAAAGATTTAGATTTGCGTCTTTTAGTACATTATCTATCAAATTTTTAAGGATGAGGAAACTAAGGTTCTGCTTTTTTCTTGTTACCCTATTATCCGTACAGGCCTTTGCCTTTAGCCAGGTACCTGATACTATACCAGCCATTACTTCACCTGCTATTGTAGATACACCGCTCCGAATTACAAATCTTAACCCGTACTTCACGGTGCAGGTAGATTCCACCTTATCCTACCAGCTAATTATAAATAAGGATGAGGATAAATATTATTGGTATTTGCGTAACTCGCCAGCAGGCATGAAAATAAGTAAGGATGGCTTGCTTAGTTTTAAAGCAGAAAAATCTTTTTTTCTTTCAGGTAAACTAAAATACGATACAGAATATTCCATTAAGCTGGGAGTTCAGAATTTGTCCAACCCTGCTGATAAAATTGACACCAGTGTTACATTGGTATTTTATAATACCGAAGTGGTGCAACCCAAAGTAAAATTTACCGTATCTAATAATCTAACCGTTGAAGAAGGCAGGCCCGTTGAATTTGGAGTGGTGTGCGAAGCCGGTAATTTCGCAATTGAAGATATTTTGTTTAGCAGCAGCATCCCGATCAGCGGATATAAACTTGTCAAGCATTGCGATGACCAGTTTTCATGGACACCTCCGTTTGATTTTGTTTCCGACACAGACACCGGTAAACAGAAAACTGTTCTGCTCAATTTTGTGGGTACTACCCGTTTTAAAGTCAGGGACACGGCAGTTATAAAAATAAGTGTGAAAGATGCGTTGAATTACCCCTTTGCGGTGCAGGAGCATGCAGCCGTGTCAAATAATGTACGGTTTTATGTCATGCAGTTGCAGTATGTTTTTTTTCAGCTTGACAAAAAAGTAAGAAAGACCAAGGGAGCCCGTACAGGATTTGATCTTACCGCAGCCAGCTCTGCCTTAACGGGAACTATATTGAATACATCATCCAGCAAATCGTCACAAAATACCGGTAAAGTATTACCCAGTGTTGGCGTAGCATTGACACCCATCAAAGAAGCGACTGCGCCGAATAAATCAGTTGAACAAAACCAGGCAACGGTAATTCGTGCAGCCATCAAACGCCTGCAGTACATGGTGACGGATAATATGCTCATCGGAGAAAGAGATCCGGATATCACAAAGAAAACCGCTAAGCTCCGTGAAGAACTGAGACAGGTACAAATACAATTGGTAGATGTGCCGTTGGAAATGGTACCACCCGATATGACCGAAAAGGAACTGAATGATTACTTCAATAGTTCAAGAGTGAATAAGAAGTACCGGTTCAAGAAAAAATAATCAACTACGAAAATCAGGGCTGGCATCCAGCCCTTCTTCTTGTATCGATCAGGTACTGTATTTTCCATACTCCCTCAAATCGCACCAATTGAAAAGAGTTGACGCCGCAATGGCTAAATGAACCGTTGTAGAAAAAATTGTAAGGAGTCCAGGCAATAGCTAAAGGTCCATCTATTTTTATTGTTTCAAAACTGATTCGCTCATCAGCCGAATCTCTTTTTAGTTTACTGACAAAAGCCGCAAACTCGCTTACGTTTTCTGTTCTTACCAGCGCCTTGCCTTCTTTATTGCGAGTGATTGTTTGGAGGATTGCACTATCTGAAAAAACACCTTTAAAGGCAGTGCCATTTCCATTTTTCATTGCCGCAAATAGCGTATTGATGGTCGTCTTAATTGAATCTTCGGCCGTTTGTGCCTGCAGTTTACCGATAAAAAATCCAAACGTTAACAATAGTAAAAAACGCTTCATCTGCATATTTTTTATTTTTTTAATTGCCAGATGTAATCTTGCCTGTTGGCAGACAGGTTCGCCATAAAATTTTCATCGCTCACTTGTTAAAATAGCTCGAAATTTTTTTGACTCATTTCATATTAACAATGCTTAAGGTTTTGTTTTAAAATCGATGACGTCTCTAAACTAAAATAATTCGTTATGAAAAAACTGAGAATTGTACAAGCGGCTTTATTAGTGGCGGCAGTGGCCTTATTGGCAAGCTGCAGCTCAGGCCGCAGAAACTCCTATGGAGAACCTTACCCACCCCGGCAGGCAAACTTTTCTTTGATCATTAGTTCTTCCCCCGGAATGGTCATCCACCGCTATCATGACGGAAGGTATTATTACCGTAATCCCTATGGATATACATACTGGCGGGGATACGATAACCTGTATTATCTTGACAGATCATATATCCGAAGAGTTCATTATGACAGGCGACAGTATGATGCTTGGAAACATGGATCAAAAAGGTATTATAAAAGGGGACATTACCGTCGGTAGAAATTAAAAAGCCCGATGCGACAATTGCAAAGGGCTTTTAAAATCATTTTTGCAGATAACTATTTCATGTAGCCTAATATCTTCAACATGCTTTGAGCAGTTTGTTGCTTGGCGTATACCCAGTCAACTATCTTTCCATTTTTATCATAGTCCACAAGTACATGCTTTGGGGAAGGTATCAGGCAATGCTTAATGCCACCATAGCCGCTTATTTGATCCTGGTACGCACCTGTATGGAAAAAACCAACATACAAAGGCTCGCCATTATTTATCTTAGGCAGAAACACTTCATTGATATGCTCTTCTGAATCATAATAATCATGACTATCACAGGTGATACCACCTAATACGACCCGCTGGTAATCCTGGTCCCATTTATTGACAGGCAGCATCAGGAATTTTTCACCGATGCCCCAGGTATCAGGAAGCGTAGTGATAAATGAAGAGTCGATCATGTACCATGTCTCTCTATCATTTTGAACCTTTTCGCCAATCACACTGTATATATGTGCCATACTCTCCCCCACTGTATAACTTCCAAATTCAGTAAAGATATTCGGCATCGGCACCTTTGCTTTTTTGCAGGCAACTTTAATGTTGCGAACAATTTCATTGATCATGAACTGGTAGTCATATTCAAAGCCTAATGAGTGCTTGATTGGAAACCCACCGCCGATATTAATGGAATCCAGCTCGGGGCATATCTTCTTCAACTGGCAGTAGAGGTTGATGATCTTATTTAGTTCACTCCAATAATAGATATCGTCTTTGATACCTTTATTCAGAAAAATATGAAGCATTTTCAATTGAAATTTGCTCTCATACCCTTCTATCCTGTCTACATAAAACTCCAGAATATCTTTAGCCCGAATACCTAACCGGGAAGTATAAAAAGGGAAACTTGGCTCTTCTTCGGCGGCTACCCTGATTCCTAATTTAAAGGGAGCCTTTACCGTCTTCGCATACTCTTTCAATTCTTCTTTATTATCAAGAACCGGGATCACATTGGTAAAGCCGCTGTTGATAAGGTTTGCAATCCGTCGTGTATATTCCTTTTGCTTGTAACCATTGCAGACGATATGAATATCTTTTGTGATCTTCTTTTTTTCGTATAGCTTTTTAATGATCTCAATATCGTAAGCATAGGAAGTTTCCAGGTGGATATCATTCTTTAACGCCTGCTCTACCACAAAAGAAAAGTGCGAACTCTTAGTACAATAACAATAAAAATACTTGCCCTCGTATTTATGTTTTTTAAAAGCGTTGGCAAACATAGTTTTCGCCTTTTGTATCTGCATGCCGATCTTAGGTAAAAAACTCAGCTTAAGAGGAGTTCCATACTTATCAATCAGCGCTTTTATATCCACACCATTGTATTGTAGATACTCATTTTTCACCTCAAAGCCTTCCTGCGGAAAATTAAATGTCTGTTGTACGAGGTCCTGGTAAGAGTTTGTCATTTAGAACTTAATGGGAGTTGTTGATCACCGAATTTTTTTAACGGGACAAAAGTAGAATTTTGGAGAAATTTCAGACTAAAATTATTTAGCCTGCTCAATCTATTATTCCGCCTGTTAAAACGACTTGTTTATTCAATCTCAGAAAATAAAAAAACCGTCCTGCCCAAACAGGCGGAACGGTCAAATTCTATCGATCACTTAACCTTTATTTAACCTGGTCAACCAGGCTTTTGAAAGTTTCAGGATTATTCATAGCCAGGTCAGCTAATACCTTACGGTCAAGGGTGATACCTTTTTTATTCAGCTTATTGATGAATTCAGAATAAGTCAAACCTTCTGCACGAACTGCTGCATTGATCCGGGCAATCCACAGGCTACGGTATTCTCTTTTCTTTAATTTACGACCTACAAACATATAGGTCATACCTTTTTCTACTACGTTCTTGGCAACGGTTAATACATTTTTACGTTTGCCATAGAAACCTTTGGCTTGTTTTAATATTTTTTTGCGGCGAGCTTTTGAAGCTACTGCATTTTTTGAACGAGGCATATTTTTAAGTTTGAGGTCAGAAGTACGAAGTACGAACTGACAGAGTTATCAAAAGTGTTTTAGAAAATATTGAAGGGAAATTGAAGGTCAGACAGCTGACTTCAGATTTCTTACTTCAATCTCAAAAGACGTTTTACAAAATCAACGTGAGTCTTGGATACAGTTCCATCCATTCTCAGGCTGCGTTTACGTTTTTTGGATTTCTTTGTCAGGATGTGACGTTTAAAACTCTTTTGGTGCATGATCTTTCCGGTTGCCGTTACTTTGAAGCGTTTTTTGGCACTGGAATTTGTTTTTACTTTAGGCATTTTACCCAGTATTAATAATTATACCCTTGAGGCGTTCCCCACCGGGGGATCCTTGTCGAACCTCTTCAGGAAATGTCCGCCCTTGCCGGGCAAGGGAAAAGAAAGAACTTTATTTTCGGGCTGCAAAGATAATGGTGTAACTAATAGTGGCAAAGGCTTCCCGAAAATAAAATGAAGACTTGGATAAGCCCCCATTTTTATCCTGTTTTCTATAATTCCTACTTCCTATGGTTTAGGATTCAAAGAGTTGTCAATTCTCGTTACAAGATCCTGCAAGTGATAACGGCTCATAACATCATTAATTCCGCCTAAAGCGGCTTTGATTTCGCTACGGAGCGCAGCAAGATGAGCCCGGGTTACACTTATTATATCAGACTTCTCAGTATTGGTAGTAGAGCCGGCCCCGAGCACCATGATAACAATACCAGAACCGCTACCGCTTTTTGGCGGATTGATCAGATCACTCAAAATACCGACATAAGATTTTTGCAAGTTTCGGCGATAGACATCAATTTTTGAACGAGCCGGCAGTTCCGTCCAAATACCTTTTTTAAGGTCGCTGAAAAGGTCGGTAATGGTGTATGCTGCGGAACCTTGTTCTGCCTCCGCATCAATCAATTTGGAAAGACTGCGGGTAGCTAACAGGCGGTTTAATACATTATCCTGCAGACTACCGACAGTGCTTATGGCGTTAATACCTGTCTTATCGAAAATATCTTTATTGATCAGCCATGAAGGTGTTGCAAATAGTTGCTTATTTAAAAAATCGACTGCTTCCCGTTGCTTTGCTTTTGAAACAACTTCGTACACCGGCCCTTTTTCTTCCACCATTTTCGGAGTTTCCATAATGCCACCGACATATTTGGCAACATGACTCAGGTACATTGAAAACTGGTTAGTTACCTGGTTGTACATACTCCTGAGATTGCTGTAATCTTTATTGGGCATTTTTGTCCAATCCTCCAGGTTAGGAACAATACGCTGCAGGTTTTTGATGCCATACATTGCTCCCTTCATACCGTCATCTCCTACCTGCTCTCTTTGCGACCGCGGATCATCGGGGTTTGTTTCCGTACCAAACCACAGGCGATTATCCTTTAATTTTTCCATGACCCATTTATTCAAATAAGTTTTTTCAGCTTCAGCATCATTAAACTGTGGAAATAGTTTATAGCCCCACTCAATAGCCCAATGATCATAGTCGCCGATGCGGGGGAAAAGACCTGCCCGACTTATTTTATCTTCAGGTTGCGCTACGTAGTTGAACCGGGCATAATCCATAATGGAAGGTGTGTGACCATGCTTCTCCACCCACGCTTTATCCCGAAGTTTTTCAACCGGAACCGACGAACTGGAACCGTAGTTGTGACGAAGTCCTAATGTATGACCTACTTCGTGCGAAGAAACAAAGCGAATGAGTTGCCCCATCAACTCATTATCATAAATCATTTTTCTTGCAGCAGTATCAACAGGGGCGCATTGTACAAAATACCAATGGTGGATCAGTTCCATTACGTTATGATACCAATTGATATGGCTTTCCATGATCTCCCCACTCCGTGGATCACTAACGCTGGGGCCGCTGGCGTTAGCCACATCAGATGGTTTGTAAACAATGGCAGAATAACGGGCATCCTCGAGGCTCCAATCAGGATCTTCTTCTTTTGAAGGAGCTATTTTTCCAATAATGGCATTTTTAAACCCAGCTTTTTCAAATGAAGCCTGCCAATCATTTATGCCTTGTATCAGGTATGGAACCCAAACTTTCGGTGTTGCCGGGTCAATATAAAATACGATCGGTTTTTTAGGCTCTACCAATTCACCTTTCTTGTATTTTTCGATGTCTTCATCTTTTGGTTCAAGTCTCCATCTCTTTATCAGGCGGGCTGTCTCCACACCTTGAGGGTTCGCATCAAAATCGGTATAGCCAACGGCAAAATAACCAACCCTTGGATCAAAATGTCTTGGCTGCATTGGCTCTTTTGGCAATAGTACAAATGAACTATTCATTTCAATTGTCAGGTTGCCTCCTGGCGTACCTCCGCCTATCCCTGTTGGAGGTCCTGCCATTCTGCTGTATGTTTTTACTGATGAGAGTTCAATATTTAATGGAAAGGACCTGATACCAACGATATAAGATTTATCAGACTGTTGCGAGCCGATTCGCATAGATGTTTTTAGCTGGCTGTTAAAAAACAACACGTCGTTATCACCATTGACATAATCAGTAACATCAATCACACTTCCCATGGAATCTTTTGAAAATGCTTTAATATCAAATGCGGCAGCAATAGGCTGAACGTTTGATTTGTTAACAGCCGTAAACATGGGTGAAGTAGAATCCTTTGAGTACTCGGCAAAAGAAACATTGCGGAGAAATATCTTATTATTTGGCCCCTTCTCAAATCGAATAACGTTTTGCCCGATCTGATCTCCCGCATAGCCAAAAAAACCATTGCGCATTCCTGCAGCTGCTTTTGCAATACGATTTACTATCAGTATGTCCCGTCCCAATAGGGTGTCACCAATTTCAAAAAAGTATTTATCATCTAATTTATGAACACTAAACAAACCCTCATCTGTTATCGCTTTTGCAGTAATTACATCTTTATAAGCTTTCGGTCCGGATGACGGCTGACGGGGGCCTCCGCCTAATGACGATTTGGTCGTATCAGTTCGTGGTTGTGCGATGGCAAGAGCACAGGTTGTAACTGCAATAAAACTTACAGCCAGGCGGGAAAAAAATGGGTGCATGCAGAGATATTATTTTTTAATTAAATAAAGCGGTGTAAGATACGCAAAGGTTGAATCGGGATATTTTGCCATTGCTGATTTTGTACCAGCGGCGAACAACTCATATGAGCAGCAAAAAAAAATATTGAGTTACCTCTACTAATCTTAACCAAAGTAAAAACCCCGCCTAAGCGGGGTTAACATCGTTTAGACGCTATTATTTGCCAGGACTTGCATCCGGCTTCTCAGTTTTCTCAGCCTTCTTTTTTCCTTTTGGAGCAAACATAGCCAGCATTCTTCTTCCTTCCAGTTTGGGCATGCTTTCCAAAACGCCAATCTCGGAAAGACGTTCGGCAAACTTTAGTAGTAATAACTGACCCCTGTCCTGGAACTGAATAGCACGGCCCTTGAATTGAACATAAGCTTTCACTTTATTTCCATCCTTCAAAAAACCTTCGGCATGCTTTGCCTTAAAATCAAAGTCATGATCGTCGGTATTTGGCGTGAACCTGATTTCTTTTACCTCAGAGACTTTGCTTTTAGCTTTCATCTCTTTTTCCTTCTTCTTCTTATCGTAAAGGAATTTATTGTAATCGATGATTTTGCACACAGGCGGATCTACGGTCGGCGATATTTCAACAAGATCCAATTGCTGATCCTGTGCCATACGCAGCGCTTCCTGGGTGGGATAAATGCCTACTTCTACATTGTCGCCAACAAGGCGAACCTGCGGAACTCTGATAAAATGATTGATACGATGTTCGGCTTCTCTGCGTGGACCAAATTTGTTCCTGTTAAAGCCTCCTTTGTTGAAACCACCACCGCCGGCCGGCCTGTTAAATCCGCCTCCGGGTGGTCTGTTGAACCCGCCTCCGGGTTTTTGTGGTACTGCCATTTACGTTTTTTGAGTGAACCCCCTCCCCTGAAGGGGGGCTTAAATCTTACTTTATTAATAATACCTCATACAGGATTTGAGGCTCTTGAAAATACAATTTTATTCTGCTTTTCTGTCTTTTATTTCTATGGTGATATCAGATAAAAATTCTTCAATTGCTTTTACACCGATATCTCCTTTACCCTGCCTTCTGACGGCTACTTTTCCTTCGTTCATTTCCTTTTCACCAATTACCAGCATATAGGGTACTTTCATCATTTCCGTATCGCGGATCTTCTTTCCTATCTTTTCCTGACGGTCATCCACCTCAGCACGAATATCTGCATTTTTCAGCTTCTGCGTAACAGTTTTGGCGTAATCCAAAAACTTGTCGCTGATGGGCAACACTTTTACCTGTAAAGGTGCAAGCCAGGTTGGAAATTTACCGGCATATTGCTCCAGCAAAAAGCCAATAAAACGTTCGTGTGTTCCCAGTGGCGCCCGGTGAATGATCAGGGGTGTTTCGGCTTTATTGTCCTGGCCGGTGTATTGCAGTTTGAAACTCCTCCCTTGTGAAAAATCTACCTGGTTGGTAGCCAGGGTAAACTCCCGGCCTATCGCACTGAAAATCTGAACGTCAATTTTTGGTCCATAAAATGCCGCCTCATCCTGCACTTCTACAAAAGGTATATTGGATTCTGTCAATACATTCCTAACCATTGTCTCGGTCTCCTTCCAAAGCTCAGGTTCATTCACATATTTCACGCCAAGTTTTTCAGGAGAATGCAATGATAAGCGCATCACATATTTTTCTATCCCAAATATTTTAAAATACTTCAGGTACATATCATTCACTGCCCTGAACTCGTCGTTGAACTGTTCTTTGGTGCAATAGATATGGGCATCATTCATATGAAGACACCGTACTCTCATTAAACCAAATAACTCACCGCTTTGTTCATAGCGATATACGGTTCCATATTCTGCAATACGATAAGGAAGATCCCGGTAGCTCTTGGGCTCTGCTGCAAATATCTTGTGATGGTGCGGGCAGTTCATGGACTTGAGATAATATTTCTCTCCTTCCATCTCCATTGGCGGGTACATACTGTCAGCATAGTATGGCAAGTGTCCGCTCGTCAGGTACATGCTTTCCTTTGCAATATGTGGTGTAACCACTCTTTTATAACCGCCTGCGTTTTCTGTTTCCTTCGCCAACTTTTCCAACTCTTCAATTACCACAGTACCATTGGGCATCCACATGATCAGGCCCTGGCCAACATCATCATCCATGGTGTAAATGCCAAGTTCCTTTCCCAGTTTGCGGTGATCCCGCTTTTTAGCTTCTTCCAACAATGCAAGGTGTTCATCCAATTCTTTTTGAGAAGGAAATGTAACGCCATACACCCTGGTAAGCTGCTTATTCTTCTCATCACCTTTCCAGTAAGCGCCGGCAATGCTGGTGAGCTTTATCGCCTTTATCAAACCGGTACTGGGAATATGGGGGCCACGGCAGAGATCGGTAAAACTCCCCTGGGTATAAAAAGTTATTTCGCCATCATTGAGGTTTTGCAACAAATCAAGCTTGTAAGCATCGTCTTTTTGCGTAAAATATTGAATGGCCTCGGGTTTGGAAATTTCCTTCCTTATGTAAACATTATTTTGCTTCGCCAGTTCATTCATCTTTTTTTCAAGCTTGGCTAAATCCTCCTCCGTCATCTTTCTATCCCCAAGATCCATGTCATAATAAAATCCATTCTCGACCGGCGGGCCCACCCAAAATTTTACACCGGGAAACATGGACTCAACTGCTTCAGCCATCAGGTGTGCCGATGAATGCCAAAAAGTGCTCTTACCATCTTTTTCGTTCCAGGTCAGGAGGTTTATTGTTGCATCATCATTAATAGGTCTTGTGGCGTCCCAAACCTGGCCATTCACATTTGCTGCCAACACTTTTCTTGCCAGCCCTTCTGAAATTGATTTTGCAACATCCAATGCAGACACTCCTTTTTCATATTGACGTACTGCACCATCCGGAAATGTAATATTGATCATTCTTTATGTTACAGGTTCCCGGTTACCTGTTGCCGGTCTCAAACCTGAAATTTTTCTTGATTAAAAAACTACGTTACTTCTTTTTAAAAACTGGAATACCAGTAACAGGAAACTGGTAACCTGCTTTTTAGAGTGGGCAAAATTAACAAACTATTGCCGCAGAACAATCAGGGCATACGAACTAATTCGTTAGTTTTGATGCTCCATGAAACTGGTACGACAAAAGAGCCGGCTAATTCTTTTATTATCTGTTTTTTGTTTCTCTGTCACCTCCTTTTCGCAAGGCGTTACAGGTATCTGGCGGGGCTATTTTATTGCCGACAATGGTTATCAATACAAGTTAGAGTTCCAGGTAAAGCAAAATCCTAGTGCGGCGGTAGCAGGAGTTTCTTACTCATGGCAGGATGATATTCGTTTTTATGGTAAGGCCACTATGACTGGTAGCTATATCGGCTCTTCGCAAAATTTCAGAATAAGAGAAATAAAAACAGTCGAAGTCAGAACCGGTGGACTTGGCGGCGGTACCTGCATTATGAATTACAACCTGCAGTATTCCCGATCTGGTGACGAGGAGTTTTTAGAAGGTACCTACCTGGGAAAACAGGAAGTAAAAGAAGGCCCAAATCCTTTTAACTGGGGTGATTGCGGAGGTGGCAAAGTTTTTCTTAGAAAAGTGACTACTTCTGAATTTTACATTGAACCTTCGCTGCGACCAAAAAAGAATCAACCCAAAAGCAATCCTCCTGTTGTTAAAAAATCAATTGAAAAACCACTTACTCCGCCACCCGTTGTTAAAAAAACAACTCCAAAAACAACAACCCCCAGGACGGTCATAACCAAGAAACCAGATACTCCGCCGGCAAAAATCCTTGTTGACAGCACTAAAAAGTCGACGCCGGAAATCAATAAACCAACAACAAAACCAATCGTCATTACCCCATCAGTATTAAAAACAAGGGAAAATAAATTAGCCCAGTCTATCATTGTAAGCGATCCCGAGGTAACTGTTAAACTGTATGATAACGGCGAGATCGATGATGACACTATCTCAGTCTATCTCAATAAAAAACTTATTCTATCCAATAAAAGATTGTCAGCCGCTCCTATCAAATTAAGCTTATCCATGCAGGATGACGAGGACCAGGAGCTAACAATGGTAGCCGAAAATCTTGGACGCATTCCCCCAAATACTTCACTTATGATAGTGGAAGCAGGTGATAAACGGTTCGAAGTTCGTATCACTTCATCAGAACAGAAAAATGCAGTAGTCCGGTTTAAGTATCAAAAACCCAATTGAGTTGACAGTTCGCAGAAGCTGGAACAGTGAGAAATAGTAAGGCAGGTTAGCTCTTGCGCCTTGTACCTTTTTCCTTTCTGCCGTTTCTGTAAATTTTATTTCACCTTCCGGTTTTTCATTTATTTTCATTTTCGATGCGACGTTACCTGTTAATAATTATCTTTTTCACCTGCTCTTTCGGTTCCGTTTTATCACAACAGATAAATGGCTTTTGGAAAGGCATGCTGGTAATGGAACCTGGTGGCTGCTTCCCCGTTTATAATATCGAATTTCAATTACAAATAGAGGGGAATAAAATACGGGGGAATTCCTATCACTACTCCGACACCACCAACTATGTTAAAGAAGAGTTTGAAGGTTTGTTTGATTCTGTAGGTAAGGCATTAAGCATTGACGAACAAAAAGTATCTGTATTTCGCATCCCGGCTGATTGCATCCCCTGCATAAAAAAATATACTCTTACCTACCATACAGATGGAAAAGAAGAGCAATTAAGAGGATCGTGGACAGGCAAAACCATGGATGGCAAGAGCATTTGCCCATCTGGTACCATTGTGCTTACCCGTATACAAAAATCAGCCTTCAAACCAGAGGTACCCCCTGTATTGATCGAAAGAAAATTAGACCTTGTAAAAGAAATCAAGTGCGACACCGGAACCCTCCGGCTTGATTTTTATGATAATGGCGTCATTGATGGAGATACAATTTCCGTGTATGTAAATGATGTAGCAGTTGTTTCAAGACAGGTGCTGGCGACAAAACCCATAACGATCTATGTAAAAATTGAATTGAACAAACAACGGCAGGAAATGGTGATGGTGGGAGAAAATTTGGGCGCCATCCCGCCAAATACAGCGCTGATGATCGTCGATGCCAATGAAAAAAGATACCAGGTATACCTGACTTCAGACAATAAAAAAAATGCGATGGTCAGGTTTATATATGAAAAACCAAAATGAATGGTTATTTTTTCTTACCTGGAAAAGTTTTATCCAGTGCTGCAGCTTCTGCTAGTATTTTGGCAATAGGCTTTTCATCAATATCCTCTGCGGATTTAAATATCTTATAAAAAACCTGTTTGTTTGTGCCATGCTCAAGATAATGATCATCATCGGCCAGCCTGTTGCCATACCAAAATCCTAATAACACTCCTTCTTTTATTCCTCCTCCTGGAATGCTTGCAGGCCAGATAATACAAATACTTCTGTTGCCATAGAAAAAAGGAACATTATAGGCTATTTTTTCTTTGCAATAAGCAGGCAAAGATTCACTCACAATTTGCCTTAGCATATCGACAATTATTCTCTCATGCTCCGGAACGAGCTCATAGAGTTGAACAATGCTTCTTACTTTTGGAAAAGAACTTGTTTTCATGAAATAATTTTTTCGGTTACGCTCCTTAACTTATTTCAATTTCGTATTTACTTAAAAGACCTGTTACAGCAGGAAGTGAAAATTGGGCCTTCCTCAAGTTATTTATAGCGGGATCCATTGCATAATTATAAGCGGTTCTGAAATCAGCTTTTTCTAATATGGTGTTTTCAAAACCAGCCTTTGCCAAATCACAATTATCAAATACCGCAAGGGTCAGATCCGCCCCGACAAAATCTACCTCATGAAGCCTGCAGTTGTTAAACCGGGTGTTTTTTAATTTCACTTTATAAAAAGAAGACAGATCGAGTATACAATCATCAAACCCCACAGCAAACAGGAAACTGGTACAAAGATCGAAGTGCAGCCCCGTCATTTTGCAATCTTTAAAATGAACCGTCTTAAAAGCTGTCTTAACCAACTTTGCTCCGCCCAAATTGCAGCCTGAGAATTCACATTCAAAAAAATGAAAACTCGACAAGTCAACACCTGATAAATTGCAATTTATAAACTTGCAGGTATCGTATTCTCCTTCACCAAACTCACCTTTTGTAAAATCAATCTTATCAAAAATCTGGTCTTCGATGTATTTTTTTTCCAT
The DNA here is from genome assembly GCF_029360765.1 of Terrimonas pollutisoli. Lineage (GTDB taxonomy): Bacteria > Bacteroidota > Bacteroidia > Chitinophagales > Chitinophagaceae > Terrimonas_B > Terrimonas_B pollutisoli. The sequence goes on from NZ_JARKNA010000005.1 coordinate 326,155, forward strand.
AATAGCTATTTCATTTTACCAAGCCGATAAATTAAAATAATCAGAATTGTGATATATGAAAAACTAAAAAAACATGTTATTCTTGTATTTTCTATTACATTTTTTTAGAAATGTTTGTACCTCATAAATACGGAACAAAAAAGATAATGCTGGGCCTCCACGATCCATTTCCCTTTCAATGCCCGGAATGTAAGCAATTGAACACCGTGGATTTTGCTTTGTATGGAGAGTACTATCATTTTTGGTATGTACCCATCTTTCCGTTTGAAAAAGATGGCTTTGCAAGTTGCAGTAACTGCAACTTCAGAATTAATTCTCTAAAATTTAATCGCCTCACCAGAGAGGACTTCAAGCTAATTCAAAAAAAATTTAAATATCCCTTTTACACCTACATAGGGGCAGCATTATTTCTTTCCCCATTTCTTATTGCCATTGTTTTGGTTATTTTGGAACATTTAAAAGAATAACAGGCTGTAATAAAAAAAGTCCCGTAAAAACAGGACTTACTAATTTATAAAACTTATTCACTTCTCACTCGCTAATTCTGGCTTTGATTCAAATTTCTAAAGTCAACACTCACCAGTTTGCTCACTCCCGGCTCCTGCATTGTCACACCATAGATCACATCTACCGTACTCATCGTCGTTTTATTATGGGTTACAATGATAAATTGCGAATTATCACTGAACTGGCGTATCATATTGGTAAACTTGCTCACATTGGCGTCATCCAACGGTGCATCCACCTCATCCAAAATACAGAATGGTGCCGGTTTGATCAGGTAGATGGCAAACAACAGCGCCGTCGCGGTCAGTGTTCTTTCTCCTCCGCTCAACTGTGTTAAAGAAGTAGGCCGTTTACCTTTAGGTCTGGCTATTACGTCAATACCGGTTTCCGCTAAATTCTCCGGATTTTCCAATACCAGGTCGCATTGATCATCCTCTGTAAATAATGTTTTGAATACCTTGATGAAATTTTCTTTTACCGTCGTAAATGTTTCAAGGAATTTTTGATTGGCGGTTGCCTCTACTTCTTCAATTGTTTTCAACAAACTTTCCTTGGCAGTTACGAGGTCATTCTTTTGCTCTACGATAAATTCATACCGTTTTTTCATTTCGGTAAACGCCTCGATTGCCGTTGGGTTTACCTCACCAAGGTTTTCCAAACGCTTTTTCATCCGGTCGGCTTTCTCCTGCAGCTCTTCAACAGTAGTCTCGGTATTCCGCTCCTGGTCAAGAATATCTTCCAGTTGAATACGGAACTCCACATTCAATCTTTCTTTTGTTCCGGCCAGTTGCAATTTCAACTCATTCAGTTTGTCTTTAATTGCCGCCAGTAAATGTTCAATCTGCTCTTTGTCTTTTACCTTATGGCGCAACTCACTTTCTTTTTCACTTAATTGGTTACGTATATTATAGTAGGCCTGGTCGGCTTCATTCAAGGCCCTTTCCTCATCTTCTTTGCGGCGCATCAATTCAATCAATCCTTCCTCGATTGCCTTCAATGATTCTTCCGACTGACCGATATTACTACCGGTATCAGCCAATTGAGTTGTATTGTTTTCAATTTGCAGTTTCAGATCATTTAATTGGTTGCTTTTAAAAGTCAACTCCTGTCTCAGCGCATTGATCTTACTCTGCTGTCGGGTAACATTCAGATTAAACTCATTGTACTGGCGGGTAGCTTCACTGTATTCTGCCTCTACTGATTTAAAGGCTTCATCAGCTTCTGCCAGCCGGGATGAATTGGCTTGTAATTCTTCATTCAACTCTGCCAATTGCAAGCGAACACTTTCCACGGAGAGTTGTGTCTGCTCCATTTGCTGGGTCAATTCTTCCCAACGATTTTGACTACTGGCTTGCAATGAGTGCAGGTTCTCCAGTTTATTATGCAGGGCAAAAACCTGGTTGGTCAGGTGTTGAATTTCTTTTTCTGTTTCTCGAATTGCTGACTCACGCAAATCTTCATTAAAAGCAATTACTTCGTTGTGTCTCGCCTGGATATCAGCACGCAGCGAATCAACCACTTTATCCTGTGCGGAAATATCATCCTGCAATTTCTCCAGGTTCTTCGCACGGCCGATCTTTTTCCCTTCAATGAGTCCGACACTTCCGCCGGTCAGGGAATATTTTCCTTTTACATACTTGCCGCCTTTTTCAATAATCACAAAACCATTGCTATTCTGCAAAGCATCTTCATTATCTGCGATAAAAACATTACCCAATAAATGCTCTGCCAACTTCCTGTATTTGTCATCTACTTCTATCACACTCATCGCAGGAATTCCGCCTTCCAGTTGGTGACCATCTCCGGATGCAGAATCTTTTTCGGCCACTTTATCCAACAAAAAGAAATTGGCTTTCCCCTTTTTATTTTCATCCAGCAGGTGCACCGCTTGCAAACCTTCCTGCAAATTATTCACTACGTAATAACTCAGGTAAGGCTCCAATACATTTTCCAGTGCCGTTCTGTATTCTTCTTTTACGTATAATACGTCAGACAGAATTGGTGACTCATGGCTCCAATTGCTATTATTATGCAGGAACTTCACACTGTCCGGGTAACCTTCCATCGAGTCGATCATACTTTTCAGCAGGTCATGTTCGTTCTTCTTCGCATCCAGCTTTCTTGTTTCCTCAGCCAATTCATTGCGCAATGAATCAAGTATAGATTGGGTTTGTAATATTTGCTCCTTGGTATTTTCATTGTGCTGTTGCAACTGTTCCAGGTCTACTTTTTTTATCTCCAGCTCTTTTTCATGTAGCATTCTTTCCTGGTCAAGGCGATGGCGTTGCTCATCACGCTGAGCTCTTTCTTCTTCTATTTGAGTGATGGCTCTCTGGATGTTTTGGACCGAGGTATCGGCTACTGCTACTTTTTTCTCTGCATCAAACTGGTTACGCTGGATTTGCTGATAGGATGTACGGAAGGAATCAACCGCAGCTCTTCTTTCATCCACTACATTTCTCTTGGTATCCGCTTCTTCCCGCAATTGTGCTAATCGCTCACTTAAACCGGTCAGTGATTTTTCCTCCTCTTCTACCTGCAGGCTTGTAAAGGCGATGCTTTCATCAATACCCTTTAACTGTCCCTCGGCCTTTTGCAAAAACTCTTTCAGGCTCCCTTCTCTTTCTTTTAAATACTCGAGGCGCTGCGCAGAAAGATTCTTTTCATTTTCTTTGGTCCGCACGGTTTGCACTAGTTCATTAAACACATGCTGCATACTTTGCAGGGCTCTTTCTTTTTCAATAAAAGCCAGCTTCTCCTGCTCCAATGCAGCTTCTTCGGTAGCCACTTCAGCCTCCAGTCTTACTTTCTTATCTGTTTCTATTTCCTGCTGCTCATTCAGCTCTTTATAAGTGAGATTAAAGCCTTCCAGCGCCGCCTTTGCCAATTCGATGCTTACTTCGCGGTAATCTTTTTTGATCTCATGATACTTTTCTGCCTTTTTCGCCTGGCTTTCCAGTGATTTTAACTGGTTGTTGATCTCAAACAAAAGGTCCTCGATACGGGCCAGGTCCATTTCGGTAGCATCCAGCTTTTGCTTTGCTTCTTTCTTCCTTGTTTTATAAATGGAAATTCCAGCGGCTTGCTCCAGCATGCGACGGCGGCTATTGTCTTTGTCTTTGATCAGGTCGTCCACCATGTCGAGGGCTATGATGGCATAAGAGTCGGTGCTTACCCCGGTATCCATGAAAAGGTTTTGGATATCTTTCAACCGGCATTGCACATCATTCAGTCGATATTCGCTCTCGCCACTTTTGTAGAACTTACGTGTAACCGTCACCGTATTAAACTCAGTCGGCAGCAGGTTCTTGGTATTTTCAAATGTCAGGCTCACCTCGGCCAAACCGCTAGCAGAACGGCTTTTGGAGCCGTTGAATACAAGGCTATCGAGGTTCTCACTTCGCAACTGACTGATCTTTTGCTCCCCTATCACCCATCGGATGCTGTCCACGATATTGGACTTACCACAACCGTTCGGCCCTACAATACCGGTGATATTTTCGTCAAAATTGACAATCGTTTTATCGGCGAAACTTTTAAATCCCTTGATTTCTAAGCTCTTTAATCTCACTGTTTTCAGGTTTTAAGTAGCGGCGAATTTAAGGTAAAGAGGGGTAAAACAGGTTTTAGCTAACAAGCATTTATTCACAAGGGATTGGTAAAAATGGGGAGAAGAATCCTGAGCTTGACGAAGGATTGGTTTACCAGCAATAGTATTTCATGGCATCGACTGCTGTGTCACTCCCTTGTACGTTCCGTTTTCATGGCAGCAAGTTTTTTATACCGATCCGCCTCTTGATTAAATATGATTATTACAGTATGACCCGAACATCACCCCTTCTCATACACAAACTTCTCCCCTTTCATCAGCGGGTGTTTTCCTGATAAAGTATACTTCGATATTTTCAATTGAAAGTTATTAAAGAACACTTCCATCAGCCATGGCTCAAAACGGAATTCAAAATAGTTATGCGTAGGATTAGTTATACTAAAATGTGTAAACCGTTCCTGGCAAAATTCAAATACCATAGAAACTGTAGTTACCGGCTGCAGAGGAAATGCCACTTCTCCCCTTTCATTTGTTTTTATCCACGATCCGGTCTCCCCGCTCTTTAAACTAAAAAATACATGCCGGAGCAATACGGGATTACCACCCACAATTTTTGCCGTAATAAAATTTTGATTATTTTCTTTACTTCCTACCCATGCAAAATCTTTTCCGCTCCAGAGCCTGCTTTGCAAAACAACATGATCATTATCGATGGTCCAGTTGCCTGAACCGTACCTGTCAATAGCGCCATAGCTAAAAAAGAACAGGAAGCTGCCATCAGGATTCAGCTTAAAACCAGATGCGGTTGTCTTTACTTCCTGCAGGTGATAAACGCCGGCTGTTTTCTCCATTGTATATTTAGCCATACAGTAAAAATATACTATAAACTTTCAAAGAATGATTATAAACCTTTCGGGAATACAACCTTGTTTTCACAACAACGAAACAGTCTGTTTCAAAATCATTGCTTGCACTGTCAGCTCCAAAATTAATGCTGGCCTTCACAATGGTGTTGCTGTTATTTTCCGGTAAATTTTGTTATAGATGTAAACACCACCTTACGAAACTCTACTTCTGAGCCTTCGGCCTGCAAGGCAATATTGCCTTTGCTGGCAGTAGCATTAAAACCATAATTTACCAGGTCTTTATTAACCCAAACCTTAATAGAATTACCAACGCATTCAATGGTCATCCTGTTCCATTCTCCCAGCGGATTTTCAGAACTATCCGTAAGGTTTTTTACACGCCGTTCTTTGCCTTCGGTAACGCCCCAGTTCGCTTTTGGTCCACGGCGGGTTTCCATATCTGGTACCATAATGTCTTCACCAATGCACCAAAAATCGCCTGCATTTGTATGCATCAGTTGTACCTCTACTGATTTAGGAAACATCTTATAAAGAACCCGTGGAGTAGAAGCAAACACCAGCACACCGCAGTTTCCAGGTTTGGCAGCAAACCGATATTCTACTTCCAACCGGAAATTTTCATATACAGAATCGGTGATAAGATGTCCCAATGGCCTTCCAAGACTCACCAATAAACCATTGCGAACGATAAATGGGTTGATGGCTGCAGCATTGGTATCCATTTCGGGAATATCAATATGCCAGCCGCTTAGATCCTTGCCATTGAAAAGACTATACGATTGTGCAAAAGAAGAGAACGTACAAAAAAGAATTGCTAAGCCTGCCAGGATTTTTATAATGCCATTCTTCATTTATTAAATTTTTTTTATTGCAGGAAAGTTAATGAAAAGGCAGATGAGTTAATTTTTCGTAAATACCTTCAGATAAGCTTCGAATAAAAATCGGAGCTGTATTTGTTAATCTGCCTTTCATCAACCTGCTGCCTTTGTATTTCGCTGAAAAAATTAATTATCCCATTCCCGGATTTAAAGCCTATCTTCATTCCGTGATAAAAAGTTCTTCCAACATTCAGTCCGGATCAGTCTCAATTTTTACTCTTCCGCTTTAGTAATAGTTATTCTCCTCTCTACTTTTTGCTGTAGTCCTTTTTCACATTCAATTTATTGTATTATTAAATTTTTGTTTTATGAACATGTACGTTTCAAACCTGAGTTTTACTACATCAGATGCAGACCTGAAAAAATTATTTAGTCAATTTGGTGAAGTTTCTTCAGCAAAAGTCATTACAGACAGGGAAACCGGCCGTAGTCGTGGTTTTGGCTTTGTCGAAATGCCATCAGATACCCATGCAAACACAGCTATCAAAGCTCTTGATAATAAAGAAATCGATGGCAGGGCGATGAGTGTTTCTGTCGCAAGAGAAAAAAGCTCAAGGCCAGATAATAAAAGATGGTAACCAACCATCTGCCGGCAAAAGAAGGGTTATAAATTTCCTTTTCTTTTGCCGGTGAATCTTTGATCGTGGAGCCTGATATGATTTAACCGGTATATTTTTCACCAATTCCAGCAAGCGGTAAAAATGAGCAATGATACTATTGTACAGTTTGTTTGTTTCGTCACCAATCTTGATGCAGCGGAGTTTATACCGAAGTGGAAATATTTTGCTCAAAAACTCGTCGTTGAGCAATTCAGGCCGGCGCTACAGGAGAAAATGGCAAAAACAATAACCAGGTTTCGCTATATTTCACAACATGAATGCGACGAGGACAATTTTTATTTTAGCTTCATGAAAGGAAGAACTTCCGAGTTCTTTCCCGAACATGCCGTAAGGGTGATTAATGCCGGCGGCTACCTTCCGCTTGAGTTAAAAAAAGGACACAAGCAAACAAAAGAAGAAGTCCGGTTGATTGCCTGCATAAATATCTACGACACAGGCCTTGATCATTATCGCCGACTTCCCTTATACCTCCATCTCAATATTTACAAAGCCTACTATGAAAGCTGTCTTTACAGCCATATCATGGAATTTATTGTACCGGCCATACACGCCGAAGAATTGGAGCAAATGCTTAAACATTTACCGGATACGGAAACCGGCATCTACCGGGCATGCGTGGTAGCCTGATAGCCAAAAACTCCCAGGTAATTGAACCTTACTCTTAAAAAGAGAGCTGCAACTTGCCCAATTAAGCCTATCTTTGCACCTAAAATTTGAGTTTTATGGCTCTTGTAAGCGAACAATAGCTTCCTGCCACCTCGTATTATTCTATTACACCTGCATTCTTCTCAAATACACCGGTGCCCAAACCCAATCCTGCCATTAAGATTTTCAGCCGGTAATAAACCGGAGGATGAGTTGTAAACTAAGCATGATGTAGATTTTTTTGTTTTATATACTTTAATTAAATAAATACGTTAATGACAGTTGAATTGATTGAAAAATTTGTAGCAAACAAGATCAAAAAAGGTGAATCGGTTAACATTCACTTCAAAGACCGGCACACTGTGACCGGCTTATTCATTCACGCTGTTGATTATGATGAGCTGAAATCAAAAAATTTCTGGCGGATTATCAATAATCAAAATCTTGCTCAGTGGAAACAAACAAAGGATATGAACCTGGCCCGTTTGTTCAATGGAGCTTCATTTACCCGGCTGTCAGAAAGCGAATCGAAGTAAAACGAAGCCGGCGCCAGTAGCAGGGATTGCTGCCGGCTGATATTTTTGTGACATAAAATCAAGTGTTGAGTATGTTTCGATCTGTTATTACCGGAACCGGTTCTTATATTCCACCACATATCCAATCGAATCTTGATTTTGCCAGCCACCTTTTTTACACTGAAAACAGGCAGCCGTTAAATACGCCGCCTGTTGAGGTAATCGAAAAATTCAGGCAAATCACCGGCATTGAGGAAAGACGCTATACAACAGATGACTTAAATGCTTCAGATATAGGAAGCCTCGCGGCCAAGGCGGCGCTTGCTGATAGTGCAACAGACCCTGAAACAATTGACCAAATAATTGTTGCACACAACTTTGGCAATGTAATTAAGGATACAATACAAACCGACGCTGTACCATCTTTAGCAAATCATATAAAGCATTTACTGGGGATACAGAATCCGGACTGCGTCGCTTATGATATCTTATTTGGTTGTCCCGGTTGGGTGCAGGGTTTAATACAAACTGACGCTTTTTTTAAAGCCGGCATTGCTAAAAAAGCTTTGGTCATCGGAACAGAAACTTTGTCGAGAGTAATAGACATGTATGACAGAGATAGCATGATCTTCAGTGACGGCGCGGGTGCCGCTGTTGTGGAATACCAGGAAACAGGTGTAAATGGTGCAGGAATACTTGGGTCGGCAGCAAAATCACATTCGATGAACGAACTGGATTATATCAATCTTGGTACTTCCTATTACCCCGATAGTGATTCCCGTATCCGGTATATTAAAATGAAGGGGCGTAAAGTGTATGAATATGCTATGACGTACGTACCCGCTGCGATGAAAGATTGTTTGGATAAATGTGGCGTGCCGATCCATGAATTAAAAAAAGTGTTTATTCACCAGGCAAATGAAAAGATGGATGACGGGATCATAAAAAGATTGTACCAGCTTTATGGCATCGATGAACTACCAACCGACATTATGCCGATGAGCATACATTGGCTCGGTAACAGTTCAGTAGCTACCGTGCCTACCCTGTTTGACCTGGTACGAAAGGACGAAATGGCTTCTCATCGTTTAGCAACCGGTGATGTTATCTTATTTGCATCGGTGGGTGCAGGCATGAATATAAATGCGGTTTGTTACAGGTATTGAAAATCCAATTTTAACCGGATATCAATTTTCACTTAATTAAAAAACTTAAAAAATAATATGGCAACATCCTGGAATAAAAAGGAAAGAGAAAAGAAAAAACAATTAGACAAAAAGAATAAAGCCGAAAAAAAATTGGAGAGAAAAGAAAATGCTAAAAAAGGAAAAAGCCTCGATGAGATGATGGCATACCTTGACGAAAACGGCAATCTAACTTCTACTCCTCCGGATCCAAGTAAAAAAATTATTGTCAATGCGGAAGATATTGAGATTGGAGTACCCAAGCTGAAAGACAGAGATCCTGCCGACTCACTGCGAAAAGGCGTTGTCACCTTTTTTAATAATGAAAAGGGATATGGATTTATTAAAGACAAGCAAACCATGGAAAGCATATTTGTCCATGTTAATTCTGCTATTGATGAAATAAAGGAAAATAGTATCGTCCTGTTTGAAGTAGAAAAAGGTCCCAGAGGGTTGCAGGCAGTAAACGTAAAACTCGGTAGCTAAGCTTTAACAATTTAGGGTTGCGACAAGATTAATTATTCAATTGATGTTGTCGCAACAGCGTTCCTATGAATCCTAAGAGTCTTCTCCAGTTTTTGGAAAGGCATTTTTCGAATCCCACCATTACAGTAAAACTACAACCGGATAAACCGGGCATTTACCCCAAAATATACAAGCCGTCGTAATCATTTAGTTAAAAAGGCTGGATCCATCTCCTGGATAATTTAAATGGCCCTGATAGTAACATTAGTAATTTTCCCATAATCTCCTGTCACTTAAAATAATCAGTCCAAAAAAAAATTATTCGAATAAATGAATCTTAAAAGACTGACATGCAAACAAGTACATCTCAACTTGGTTTAAAAAGAAATTGGTATAGGGATTTTTCATCGTAAAAAACTTGCACTGGTAGATTTTCTTTTCTTGTTTTGTGCTTAATACTGATTCGCAGATGGTTTTTACGAGCAGTATACCGTATAAATACCTAACCTTATGAAGCTAACTGTACTCCTTACCGCATTTTTATTAATGGCCTGCTTTTCTAAGGCCCAAATTGTAACTCCGTTTATCAAAGCAAATTTTGGGGTTGACGCTGATCTGAAAGCCAATTTTTTTAATGGTTCTCTTTCTCCCGGAAATGATGACTGGTTTAATGACGGCACACCTGGCACAGGCGTGTTTGTTATTGATACTACCGGTGCCGCAGCCATGATGAGCCAATACATAGCTGATCCCACATTGCGCAAAAAATCATTTACCCGCGGTATGAACTACCCCATGTATTCCACTGTTAACGGCAAATTGTTGTATGATGCCCTTTATGTAAGGGATCATAATAAAAACGATTCTACAGCCTTTGTCAGTAGTAATAAAAACGGTGAAAGCCCTGCAATTTGGAGTGGCGCAACAACACCGATTCCTGTCAAAAATGATATTAATGACGTAATGGTCCATGTAAGAAGAGATGGACCAGCTTTAACAGACTCATTATGGTTTTTCGCAGGTGTATCAATACACGGGAGTACGGGTAGCCGGTATTTTGATTTTGAATTGTACCAGACTGATATTTTTTTCAATAAAGCTGATAGCAGTTTTTATAATTATGGTGCAGAAGCCGGGCATACGGCCTGGCAGTTTGATGCAGTGGGTAATGTAACAAGACCCGGTGATGTCATCTTCACTGCTGAATTTAGTAATGCAGGGCTGGAACTGCTTGAAGCCCGCATTTGGATTGACAAAAGCTCACTGTCACTAACACCTGCACCGTTTTCCTGGAACGGCGCCTTTGATGGAGATGGAACATCAGCTCAATATGGATATGCGAGTATCAAGCCCAAAACCGGCGGTATTTTTTATGGCGGCAACCAGTGCACCAATAATACCTGGGGAGGTCCGTTTGGCTTTGTGGATGTAACCAATGTATCTATTACAAATTATGCCAGCCCTGACTTTATGGAGATCGCGGTAAATATGACAAAACTCGGTTTGGATCCTTATACCATTCTGGGTAGTAGTTGCAATCTTTCATTTAGAAAAGTTTTTGCAAAGACCAGGAGCTCCAATTCTTTTACATCTTCCCTGCAGGACTTTGTAGGCCCTTATAGTATTGCCCGTCCGGAAACAGCGGCAGTCACCGGCAATCTATCCCTTTTCTGCGGCAGCGGACCCGGATTTTCACAGTTATCAGTAACAAATCCTCTTTCAACATCTACTTATACCTGGTCAACACCAAATGGAAATATTGTTACCACTCCTGCTGAGGGAACAACTATCGTAGCCAATATGCCGGGTACTTATATAGTTAACCAAACTTTGATTAGCGGATGTTCCTCTTATTCAACTGACACTATCGTCCTTATTAAGGACTTAACCCGGTGTATGATATTGGCGGCAGAGGATTTACAGCTGAATGCAAAAAGTAATAATTCGGATGTTTTACTAACCTGGACCTCCACTGCTAAAGACGTTCTCAAATATGAAGTGGAACGAAGCATTGATAACCGCTCTTTTCAAACCATTGGTAGCATTAACGCTACCAGCAATAGCGTAGCTGAAAAAAACTACCAGGCTATTGACCAAATAAATCATCTAAATGCAGGCAAAATTTACTATCGTTTAAAGATCACCTCCACAAATTTCCTGGTCAATTATAGTCAAACTATAAGCATAAAAAACAACAACGGGTTGGCGGCCGATTTCACCATAACACCCAACCCTGCAAGTGATTATTTGCAAATTGGTTTCAGAAAAATTATGAAGGCAGGAATGTCAGTGAAGATCTACAATAATCTTGGAACTGAAGTCAGGAGCCTGCAGCTAAAGAATGAAAATGAAAAAATCAGTCTCCGCCAATTGACACCAGGAATTTATATCATTCAGGCCTTTGCTGCCGATGGTTCGTTCAAAGCCCAGCAAAAATTATTGGTAGCACGATAAGAAAGTTGTCACCATTTGCATACAGGAGCCATTACCGAATGGCTCCTTTTTTAATTCAGCCACCTGTTATCCAGGTTAGAGTGAATTAAAATAAATAATAATAGGGCCACATCCAGGCTATAATGCCCTGTTCACACGATCACCGGGGTAGCCAAAAATCACGTAAACCATCTGTTGAAAACAATAATTCACCCCTGTTAATATCTTTCCATTTTTTGTTGGAAAGCTGGCACAATTTTTACCCCATTTTTTGCAAACCAACCTTATGATGCATACATATACCTCCTCCACAGCTTCCAAGAAATTACTTCTTCGGTTCATCATGGAAAATATTGATTATCGGAAGAGGTCTTTGTACTTACAGGAAATCATTTCCATGAGCCGGGTTAATGATGTTTGGCGCCACGCATTAGCGACATTTTTTGATACCCCCGCTGCCAGCTTTTCGGTAAAAGCATTTTGTAAGAATTAACCGAATCTGTTTTTTGCCAATCGATTTTCTTAAACTGTGCCTTTTAACTGGCCGCTCTACCCTGCCCGCCGTCATTTCATTTTAAGGTCTGCTCGTCTCAAATAAATCCGACAAAAACACGGTACTATCCTATCTTTGATTAGCACTCAGAAACTTATGAGTATGGCGCCGGAAAGGAAAAAATCGTTTGTTGTAAGAAATCTTGAATGGATTGTCCTTTTGATTCTCATATTGGCTGGTTTGATAGCTATCTGGCAATTCTTCTACCCCGATCTTTTTTGAAAATAAATCACCCCAATCGCGGCCCGGAAAACAGGTCTCATTATTGTTTGTATATGTTCAAAATACTTTTATGGATACTAAACAAAAACTGGAAGAACTTAACCGGGAATCTTTAAAGCATTTGGAAGAATATCTTAAATCCAAGGGTGAATTGAAGCAGGACGAGCATCTCAAAATAGTTAAGGCCAGCGAAGAGTGGCAAACCGCCTGGAACAAACTGAAGGAAGCCCTGATGGTGTTGGAACGCCTGGAGCTATAGCCGACCGTAATATAAACTTAAGGAGTCTTTTATCCCGGCAACCGATCGGTGCTAGCACTCAACTGGCTGCTTATGTTGAGTAGTGAGCAACAATGATTAGATTACAATAATATATTTATGGCATGCGCAAAGTAATTCTGCAGTTAGCCGTAAGTCTTGACGGCTATATTGAAGGGCCTAAGGGAGAATTTGATTGGTGTTTTACAGATGATGACTACGGAATGTCGGCATTCTTTCAACAAATAGACGCCATTTTTATCGGCCGCAAAAGTTATGAGCTGGCACTTTCCATGGGCGGCTCTGCCCCACTTGGTTTCCCGTCCATAAAAGAGTATGTTTTCTCCAATTCTTTAAAAAAAATAGAAGGAGATCGGGTTATTGTTAGTGGTAATTTTCTTGCAGAAGTTAATAAGATAAAGAACCTTCCGGGCAAAGACATTTGGTTGTTTGGAGGAGCTGAGCTTGTAACATTTTTTATAAACAATAACCTGGTAGATGAAATGTCGCTTGCTGTTCATCCCATTGTTTTGGGAGCCGGAAAACCCTTATTTCAAAATATCACGGAACGAAAAAAGCTAAATTTAACGGGAATCGAAACCTATCCCAGCGGCCTTGTAATGATCTCTTACAAACTTTCTACTTAACCTGATTTTGTGTGTTAAGCATTGTACATCCACTCCCTGAATTGGGGGGCCATTTCCTGGCTTACTACCAGGAAATGATGATTTAACCTGGGCACGGTCAACTCAATTACCAGCTTCACTTTTTCGTGTGTTTTATATCCATGAATGAAATTGATATTGACAATATATTGCCTGTTGACTCTAAAAAAACTACTCCTGTCCAACTCAAGCTCTATATCACATAGGTTTTTATCCACGATGTACTCTCTGCCTCTTTTATCAATAACATACACTGTCCTGTGCTCGGTATGAAAAAGCACAATATCGCTCATTGGCAATGAAATATTTTCTTTACCCTTTTTCACTAACATACGATGACGTACATGTGTTGCCGGCTTGTCACTCCCCTGATTGCTTGGTAAGCTATTATTTGCCTGATCCTGCGTGTATAGCATCCGGTACTTAGCGATGGCTTTGTGAAGCCTGTCCGGGTCGAGTGGTTTTAACAAATAGGCCAGGCAATTATACTCAAAAGCTTTAAGCATATGTTCCGGCTCATCAGTCACAAAAATGACTGGCGTGCAAGCATTTGTCTGATCAAAAATCTTGAATGAAAATTCATTGTCCACCTTGACTGCACAGAAAAGAATATCGACTGCAGGCCTGGTATGGAGGTAGGTTATCGCCGCATCAATATTGTGGAAGGAGGCGACTACGTTTACGTCAACAGCAACACTCCCAATAGCATCAGCTAATTGCGCCGAGGCCTGTTCATTTTGATCAATAATAATAGCTTTTACCATGGTGAAAGACTCTTTGGCTTGAAAACTTACTCCGTCCCATTATTTCCAGGGTAATGCTACAATGAAGCCACTGATAACACTCAATTAAAGTTCCAACATTTTCAACACAACTCCGCTGCTTTTTGCTATCGGTTGTTCAAAAGATTAAAGGCAGGAATAAAAAAACAACGCAAAACTGACTGGCATATTTTATGAGTTGCTAATTGTTAAATGATTTTAATTATGACAAGCGAAAACAAACTCAAAGTATACAGCACCGTCTTTAGTCACAACGGTCACATTCCCCCGGAGTATACCTGTGACGGGAAGAACATCAATCCTCCGATTGAGGTGGACAATATCCCGGAAGGAACCAAAACCCTGGCGCTGATTATGGAAGATCCGGATGCACCGCGGCAAACATTCGATCACTGGGTAGTATGGAATATTTCTCCTACCGAAGCTATTACCGAGGAAAGCGTTCCGGGGATAAGCGGCACTAATAGTTTTGGACACACCGGCTATGGCGGACCTTGCCCTCCTTCCGGGGCCCATCGCTATTTTTTCAGGGTGTATGCACTGGATAAAAAGCTCGACCTTATGGCTGGCGCAACCAAAGAGGAATTGCTGGAAAGAATGCATGACCACATACTGGCACAGGGAGAACTTATGGGATACTATCAAAAAAAGAAAGTTCCCCAACCCGAAGGCGAAAGCCAGAAGGACTAAATCTAAAAGCTGGGTGTCTTGTGAAAAATTTTTGAGATACCCGGCTTATTTAACATAGGTGCTCAATAATACGATACAGTCTGAGACAGCTTTGAAGGAATGAATGACATGAGGATGAAGGGTTACCAACTGATTTTCTTTCAGCTGTACGTCCCCCTCACTGGTAGTAAACACTGCCTTTCCTCGGAGCATTTGAATAGACATATAACCCTCTATTTCATTTTCCTTGATAAAGGCTCCGGCTTTTAAGGCTGAAATGACGATGCGTATATTACCTGACTTAAAAACCGTTATCCCATTCCGGTCGTTTTTATCCCAGGCTTTTTCGTCTTTGAGCTGATTAATTGTAGCAGTTATGTCCGTAAAAATATACGAAGCATCAATTGCTCTTGCCCCCTCGGGACGATTAAGTGTGGCTTCTGTTCTTTTTATTTCCATAAACAATTTTTAAAATGTGTTTAATAGGTTCAACTAAACATGCATAAAAATCATTCCGAAAACGTGATTTACAAATTCACCTGTCTTTCTGCCATATAAATCAATACAGGAGCGCAATCTAATAAACCGCTGTCAAAACTTATTGTAACTAAAAGTGAATGGTTTTCTACATCAAAAGTGGCACTAATTCCTTCCCTTGAATGATCCGGGAAAAAATTAAAGGGCTGTTAAAAACTATTCATTTGTTCTTTTTAACGTAAACTGGCCTAATCCTTTTATGAAAGCAGAAGTCATAAAAACAATTTATTTAAACTAAATAAAAGATTATGAAAGCTATAATTTCTACACTTGCACTGGCTGTCGTATTACTATCGTCTTGTGGCACTGCTAATGTAAAGGAACCCGAGTACCGGGACATCCGGGATATAAAAATGTTGGAGTTGGGAATACTGCAATCCACGGCAGGTGTCGACTTCATCTACTATAATCCAAACGATTTCGGGGTGCAACTTTCCGAAGCAAGAGGCGACGTGTATGTTGACAATACTTACCTTGGCCGGTTTGAGCTGGGCGAGAAAGTTCAAGTGAAAAAAAGGTCAGAGTTTATTGTGCCAGCCGTTATCAAACTGGATATGATCGGCGCCATTAAAAACCAACGTGATCTTTTAAAGAAAAAAGAAGCCCTGATAAGAATTGATGGAGTCGCAAGGGTTAAAAAAGCAGGTTTTACTAAGGACATTGCCATCAAACACGAGAGCATGCAGAATATTGAGCGTTTGCGAACCCTGGTCTCCAGGTAAATTTCTAAACCCCGGAAAAGCCGGGGTTTCTTATTGAAACAAGAAAATAAGTCGTTTTTATCCTATAGGATTTAGTAAATTCAAAGAAAAAAAATGGCCAGGTCACATCACCGAAAAAAGCATAAAGAACATCTGCGTCAATACAAGCACAAGGAGGAAACAGTAGTAACCACAGCAACCAGTAAGGCGGCCGGAGTTTTTGCTATTGTTGGCGCAGTAATTGGTCTGGCTGTAAGCTATTTCGGTAGTGAGGGTTCTATTCTTTGGATTATTATTGGACTTGTAGCGGGAGCCGCAGCAGGTTATTTCGTTGGTCGCAAAATTGACAACAGTAAATGAGGCGTCGTTATCTCAACAGAGTCACCGTTCCCTTTAATATTCCTCCTCCGGCTTTCAGATCTATCATATACACGTAGACGCCTACCGGTAATAACTCGCCTTTAAATTTCCCATTCCAGGCCCTATTAGTTTTTTTACTTTGAAATACAATTTGTCCTTGCCGGTTGAATACCGATAATTCAAATTCCGGATATGCATTCAAAGCCGGTATATTCCAGGTATCATTCAAGCCATCACCATTGGGAGAAAACGCTGTTGGCACAAATACATCATCATAAATAAATACATGCATTGAATCAGCAGCAGTTCCACAGCCATTATTGGAAACAACAGTTAATACATACACCGTGTCCCGCGGTGGATTTATGACAGGTTGTAATGACTGGGGATTATCGATATTAGTTACAGGAGTCCATGAGTAACTGATATTTTGCCCCGACACCGTAGCCGAAAGCTGTGCTGAGGTACCTTTTATCATCCAACGATCGGGGCCTGCATTTGCTTCCGGCTTTTTTAACACATTTACCACAACTGAAGCTGTGTCTTTACAGGAAAAATTATTAGAAACTATGACATTATATTGCACTGTAGTGTCCGGTGATGCCACCGGGTTAGCAATGACGTCAGACGATAAGGCTGTGACTGGCATCCACTGATAGCCAGTTCCGCCACCAGCCACTAATTGTACATCTTCACCTTCACAAATAAATGCCTCAGGAGAAATGGTTGCGACCGGTGAAGGATTGACAATAACATTTATGGAATCAAGCTTTTTACAACCTGCATCATTGGTTACAAGGATATAATATTTTCCCGACTGATTTACCTGTACGTTACTGATTGAAATGCTTTCACCAGTCGCTGAAAAATTATTGGCCCCGCTCCATTGATACAGGATTCCACCCGAAGCCGACAGGTTCAGTGTTGTGTTTTGACAAACAGGACTATTGTTTGAAGTAGTTATTGTTGGGTTCTCTGCTATTTGTATGGTAACTTGTTTTGATACGACCCGGCATTGAACAGAGCCCAGGTTACCTGCTTCCGCCGCGGCCATCCGAAAACTGTAATTGCCTGTTTGAGATGCGGGAGTAAAGTCTTGTGTCAAACTGGTGGTTATAGCTCCGGGTATATCCGTCCAATTTATGCCATCGTTACTTTTTTGCCATTGAAATGTCGGATTGTTAAATCCTTGCGAGACAATAGACGTGAAAGTAAAAGATCTTGTATCTCCGTGGCAAATCACTACTTTATCAGTATTGCTTCCTGTAATCGAAGAAGTAAGCTGAGGCCCGCAGGGTCTGAATGTAATGTCATCCAATGCAAGATCGTTACCGCAGCCGCCTTGTGAGTTATTGAATATTCGTAGTACAACGTCAGATACGTTCATTGGTGTGGTGAAGAAAAAACCAAATTGCTGCCACGCCGGAGTGGCTGCCGCCGAAATATTATTGGTATTATAGGTTTGCAATACCGTGCCGTTCGTCTGTTCGATGGTGAACGTAAGGTTGGGTTGAATGCCGGCGTTGTTACAGGCGGTTGGCTTCAATACGTTGATGACCCAGGCGGCAAATTCATAAGTTGTACCACCGCATAATCCCCTCACAGTATCTAAATAAAAGGCGCTGGGCTGAAAGGAAGCATTGATCAACATAAAATATCCGTTTCCATTACCGGTGTGATCGCCATTCAGCGAATGCCAGGTGTTTCCAAAACAATTGGCCGTATTATTTCTTACGGTATAAAATCCATCGTTGGGACAATCGCCTGAAATGTATTGATAAGAAGTAGTAGCGGCTGCCAAAGCCGGGCCGGGATTGGAACCCGATCCAAACGTAACATTTACGATAGGATCTCCCAAACTGCCCTGGCAAAGCTGTGCCCCGGTTTTGTAAACAGTTAGTAAAATGATTAGAGATAAAAAACAAGTCCTCCTGAATGTAACCACAAATTTCTCTTTAAAGATTTGACTAATATAACCAGTTTATCCCAAAATTTTTATTGTGCTCTTTTAAATAGGTCAACGTAAGGGCTGCGATCTTTTCCGTTATTCACCCCAACGCTTATCGTTGCTGGAATGCGTTCATCCTACTTACCGCGATTATTTACTGATCATTATCTAAATTCGGCGAAACAAAAATTGCAAGATTCAAAAAACAACGCATGAAGAAATTCGCCTTTTTACTTCTTATCATCCTGTCATTTAGTACAGGCATTGTTAAAGCACAAAATAAAGACTCAGTTATCATTGAGGCCATTGTAAAGGAAGCAACGGAAAATTCTCAATTGGAAAAATTAGGACATGAGTTGATGGATGGCATAGGACCGAGATTAGTGGGCTCACCACAAATGAAGCAAGCCCACGACTGGGCCATTGCCAAATACAATGACTGGGGAATAACAGCCCGCAACGAAAAATGGGGCGAATGGCGTGGCTGGGAAAGAGGCGTATCCCATATTGATATGGTCTATCCACGGGTGAAGACATTGGAAGGTATGCAATTAGCGTGGAGCCCCGGCACTAAAGGAAAAACAATCACTGCTGAAACAATTATCCTGGCCGATGCACCGGACTCTGTTTCCTTTCAGGAGTGGCTGCCTTCAGTAAAAGGAAAATTTGTACTGATCTCTATGAATCAACCGACAGGCAGGCCCGATTATAACTGGGAAGAGTTTGGTACCAAAGAATCAGTAGAAAAAATGAAAAAGGAACGTGGTGCCTTGACGGATGCCTGGCGCAAACGAATTTCCAAAACGGGACTGACCAACAAAACACTTGCTTTGTCACTGGAAAAGGCCGGAGCAGTCGGTCTTGTCGCATCTAACTGGTCGTCGGGATTTGGCGTCAACAAAATTTTTGGAGCTAACACAACTAAAATTCCAACAGTTGATATCTCTCTTGAGGATTATGGTCTTTTATACCGGCTTACCGAATCAGGGAGTAAACCAAAAATCAGCGTAAGGGCCGACTCAAAAGAATTGGGTTTCGTTCCCACCTTCAATACGATTGCAGAGATAAAAGGTGCTGAAAAACCTGATGAGTACGTGATGCTCTCTGCACACTTTGATTCATGGGATGGAGCCTCCGGCGCTACTGACAATGGAACCGGCACATTAACGATGATGGAAGCAATGCGCATCCTTAAAAAAATATATCCCAATCCAAAACGCACCATCTTCGTAGGTCATTGGGGGAGCGAGGAACAGGGGCTGAACGGCTCAAGGGCATTTGTAGAGGATCACCCGGAGATCATAAAAAATATCCAGGTCTTGTTTAACCAGGATAATGGAACGGGCCGCGTTGTAAATATTTCCGGGCAGGGATTTCTGCATTCGTATGACTATCTCGGACGCTGGTTGGCCAAAGTGCCGGACACTATTCGTCAACGAATCGAAACCCGTTTTCCGGGATCACCCGGTGGAGGTGGCTCTGATTATGCATCTTTTGTAGCAGCAGGAGTTCCGGCATTTTCACTAAGCTCCAATAGTTGGCTATATGGTTCTTATACCTGGCATACCAACAGGGATACTTATGACAAAATTGTTTTTGATGATGTACGCAACAACGCAATTCTTACAGCGATTTTGGCTTATATGGCCAGTGAAGACCCATCGACGGCTTCCAGGGAAAAAGCAGTTTTGCCATTTAATCAACGAACAAAAGAACCAGGAAAATGGCCGGAACAAAAATCGCCAACCCGCAAAGGTGGGCTGGATTAAATAAAAACAACAGACAGTAACTATAGGCTTTATCTCTGCAAATGAAAATTTCTGCCTGTTTACAAACAACAAAGCAAACAGATGAATACCTGTCAATTTTTGTTCCCCCGCAAACGGTTGCTGTTGTGTGCAATTATTTTGGCCGCAGGCTGCAATAATGCCGGAGAAAGTTCCCCAGTCGAAAAGGATGTTTCAGCATCATCGTCATCCGTGATATTTGATCAGCTGGTAGGAACCTGGGAAAACGAAAATGGAAAATCTTTTGAACGATGGACAAAAAATCCCGATGGAACATTCAACTCGAAAGTATTTTCTGTGAAAGGAACGGATACCAGTTATACTGAAGAAGCAACCGTTTATAAAGAGAACGAAAATTGGGTATTTGAAAACAGGGTAAAAAATCAGAATGATGGAAAGGCCGTAAAATTTACTTCAACTCAACTCTCCAATTCGAGCGTCCGGTTTAGCAATCCTGCACACGATTTTCCAACCGACGTTAATTACACGGTGATAGATTCTGCAACAGTAAGAGCATTTATTATCGGGCCTGCAGCCAACGGAGGCAAAGACACTTTTTATTTTAATTATCATAAGGTAAAATAGAGAATCACTGTGATTGTTCATGAAACAGTAACTACATTTAAAAATGATTGCACAAAAAGCCTTTTTTGTTTTTCTTCTTACACTGGCATTAACTGCTGGTAGCAAACTCAGGGCTCAGTATCAACTGGATTCTATACTTCCTGTGCGGGGATTTGCAATTGCAGCACCTCCCTCTTCCTTTGTGGATTCATTCGTTCAGTTTATCGAAAAAGAACTGGCGCCAAGACAGGTAAATACATTGCTCTTACGGGTTGATTTCAATTATCAATACAGCAGCCATCCTGAACTTCGGGACAGTATTGCACTGTCAAAAAATGAAGTGAAGAAAATCGTAAATGTTTGCCGGGCAAATAAAATCAGGATCATTCCACAGATCAACCTTTTAGGCCATCAGTCCTGGGCAACAAAAACGACTAACTTATTGAAAGTATATCCCGAATTAGATGAAACTCCGGAGGTGAAAATGCCGGAGGTTTACAAATGGCCTAATGCAGATAGCTTGTATTGTAAAAGCTATTGTCCACTGCATCCAAAAGTACATCCAATCGTGTTTGCCTTAGTGGACGAACTATGTGATGTATTTGAGACAGATGCATTTCATGCCGGAATGGACGAAGTATTTTATATCGGCAGCGATAAATGCCCGAGATGTAAAGGAAAATCGAAAGCTAAATTATTTGCTGACGAAGTGAACCTCATCCATGATCACCTGGCAAAATCAAACCGTGAATTATGGATCTGGGGCGACAGGATGATCGATGGCACCACCACCGGCATTGGCATGTGGGAAGCCAGTCAAAACAATACTCATGCTTCCGTTGATATGATCGACAAAGATGTGGTGATCTGTGACTGGCATTATGAAAGACCTGATAAGACGGCTGTTTATTTTGCCATGAAGGGATTTAGAGTGGTTACCTGTCCCTGGCGAAATCCATCAATTGCCATCACTCAGTTACAGGACATGATTGCATTTCGCAAAGGCTCAACTGTAAAAATGCAGCCGAGATTCATGGGAATGATGCAAACCGTCTGGTCGGGAGCGCAACCATTTATAAGAGATTTTTACAGCAACAAACCAGATCAGCAGCGGGGCACTAATACGCCGCATGAAACCTTTAAACAGCTTTTTTCTGAAATAAATAAGCTTACAAGATAATTAACCCGGTACGTTATAAAATTATTCCTATTGCTCTAATAAGCTTTTCAGATCAGCCAATACCTTGTTCCAGTTTTGCAGCGAGTGCTCTTTCGTCTTTTCATCAGCAATATTGTCCTGCGTTATCACTAGTTCCGTAGCATTTCCCTTTTCCGACAATTGATAGCTCACGTTGGCATAATTCTCAGGTTTATCTTCTTTGCCCGACATGGAGCTCCAATACGAATAGCGAAGCAATTTGCCAGGTTCAAAATCGAGGATGGTACCTTTATCCTCATAGGTCTTGCCCTCCCACTCTCCTTTGAAAATTATCGGCCGGCCTACTTTCCAATCGGTAATGGTGTTGGTCCCAAAAAAATATTGCTTGATAATAGACGGAGTGGTTAATGCTTCCCAAACCTTTGACACTGGTGCGTTGATCACAATGCTGGTACTGCCCGTTATATTATTTTTCATTGTTAGCTTTTCCTTCCAGCCAAAAAAATAATGCCATGTTTTGCCGGAGCAATTATTACTGTACTTCAAATAACAATAACAGCCTTTGGGCATGCTGTTTCACCGTTTGAGTAGAATGCTGTCGCACAGGATTTTTTCTTCGTAATTTATTAAGGCAACTACTTTTTTAATCTCAAAAAATAAGCGATGCCAAAATTATTAACTGCGAAATCCATGCTGGTTCTATTGACCGCATTGGGTTCTACATCTTTAAGCAGCCAGGGAATTACAACCCCGCGAACTCCAAGCCCTGCTGCAACTGTCACACAGACAATTGGAATTTCCACTGTCACGATTAACTATTCAAGGCCCTCAGTAAAAGGACGACAGGTTTGGGGCAATCTTGTTCCTTATGGATGGAATGTGCAACCTTTTGGTGCAGCAAATGAAGCTCCGTGGCGGGCCGGTGCGAACGAAAACACCACCATCCAATTTTCTCATGATGCAAAAATGGAAGGCCAGGATGTTCCAGCCGGTTTGTACGGTTTGTTTTTTGTAATTAACCGGGATAATACGGGTGAAGTCATATTATCAAAAGACAACCGTTCCTGGGGAAGCTTTTGGTATGATCCAAAACATGATCAACTCAGGGCTAAAATTCAACTAAGAGACATTGCGCCCACTGAAATGCTTACCTATGATTTCTCAAACCTTACAAAAAATTCCGCTGAACTTAATCTTAACTGGGAGAAAAAACAGTTCCCGGTGAAAATCGAATTTGATGTTGACAAAATAGTGATGAGCAATGCTGCGGAAGAATTAAAAGGACCTATTGGTTTCAACTGGCAAGGATATTCCAGTGCTGCTAACTATGCCCTTCAAAATAAAATCAATTACGACCAGGCGATGAAATGGATAGACCAGGCAATCACGCAAAATAGCAATTTCACTACACTGAGTATTAAATCCAATCTGTTAAAAGAAACGGGAAAGACAGAAGAAGCTGCTAAGATGATGGCGAACGCCATAGCTATTGCAACGGAAAATGAATTGAATTTATATGGCTACCAATTACTCAACGAGGGTGCACATGATAAAGCAATCGAAATATTTAAATTAAATACACAGAGACATCCCAAAAGTGCAAATGTCTGGGACAGTCTTGGTGAAGGCTATGCGATAAAAGGTGATAAGAAAAATGCAATTGTCAACTTCAAAAAATCACTAAGCTTGAATCCTCCGGCCAATGTGAAGGCCAACTCCGAAAAATATTTAAAACAGCTTGGTGCATTATAATTCTGAGGGTTGCATAAGTGAAAGTATGTAGTAGAACAGCTACAAACTGACAGAACAAAATTGTACGCAAGAATAGAGCATTCTACTATTTTTTTCGGCAGTCTTGTGTTGTTTCTTTGTGTTGTTGAAAGACATCCTGTTTTAAAATCCAAAAAATCCTTGAAAATCTGAATTCCGATATCCTGTCTTTACTTATGAAAAGCCACCCGATGTTTGCTTGCCGGGCAGAAAAATCGGGGAAAAAGTCATCCTGTATCATTAATCTGATACTTAAAATAGCTGGGGTTAACCGATTCGCCCCTTGCTTATCAGGGGGATAGTTTTTACTATCCCCTTTTTTAACTTCTTAGCATCCATCACGAAGGGTTTACACTTATATTTTCATCCTTTAAAACTTAAAGCGACAATAAGCATTTAGTTCATTACATTTGTGCAAAACCAACAGTATGAATCTTTTTGTTGCCGGCCTTCCCTATGACCTCGACGATGACGAGTTAATGGAAATATTTGAAAAATTTGGCGTTGTTAATTCCGCCAAAGTGGCAATCGATAAAGAAACTGGTAAAAGCCGGGGCTTTGGATTTGTAGATATGCAGAACGACGCCGAAGCGAGGGATGCCATTGAAAATTTGAACGATATTTCTCTGGGTAAAAAACCTTTGGTGGTAAAACAAGCTGATGAAAGAAGTGGCGGTGGCGGATCTTCTTTTGGCGGCGGTGGTGGCAACCGTGATCGCGGCGGAGGTTTCAATAGAGGTGGATTTAACAGCAGGCCCGGTGGTAACAGACCCGGCGGCAGCTCAAGACCAGGTCCCAACAGGGATAGCAGAGACAGAAACCGTTATTAATCTTTTTTGTTAAAACATTCCTGGTTAGCCAGGAGCAAATTAAAATAAACGAAGAAGTCCCGGAGTTGATCCGGGACTTTTTTATTGGTTAAAAGTTTAAAGAAAATCGAAAAAAATTATTGGGATAACGATACTATTGAATCGGTGTTTTTTGAAAACCCTTTTGTTAAAAGAACTGCCTTGTAAATATTTTATTTCGAAGCAATTAAAAATTTCCCGTCGTAACCCTTAACAACTTCGCTTTTTGTGGCATCCTTTATGAATAATTGGTAGTGAATTAAAATTTCAAATCATTATTAAAACTACAGTTATGAAAAGAATTTTTTACACTTTAAGTATTGTTGGATTAATGGCTATCCTATTTACTGCATGTAATGGTAAATCTGGAACAGCCGCTGATATGACTAAGAATCTAAACTATGCTGACACCGTCGGCCTTGCTGAGTTCCAAAACTGGAAAGCTCAAAATGAAAGAATCAATGCAATGGATGCATATAATAAAACTAATTATGCGACCACTGCATCATCGAGATCGACAGCACGAAGGAGCTACTCAGGTACCCGTAGCGGATCTATGGTATCATCAACCGAAAACCAGGCAAAGCAAAAGAAAGGTTGGAGCAAAGCAGCCAAAGGTACTGCAATCGGCGCCGGTTCAGGGGCTGTACTGGGCGCAGTAATTAACAAAAAGAACAGGGCACTGGGTGCTGTGATCGGTGGTGTAATTGGCGGCGGCGTTGGTTATGGCATTGGGCGTTCGCAGGACAAAAAAGATGGTCGTTATTAAGACAAATAGAGTTTAGGTTAATTTATAGTGAGGCTTATCAAATGATAAGCCTTATCTTTTATAAGATCCTATCATATCTGAATTAAATATTATCGGAGCCGCAAAACCTGTTAATAATATTTTAACTTCTTATCGCTTTATACGCTGATTATCCCGTTGGCATTATTTTTTCCAGTTTTATAACTGCTTTAACGAAAGAATTAAACCAACGCCAACTACTTCACGTATTTGTTATACATTTTTATTTCCGGGAATACAGTGACGTGAATTTGTCAAAGTTTTTAACCCGGCAGATTTACAATCGCAGTGATATTTTTTGACTGCTACTATTTGATAAAAAAAACATAAAGAAAAACACATGAAAAGCTCATTCTTATCCTTCAGACCTCGTGTTGCAGTGGTTAGCGGAACTCTGTTGATAGCGATTACACTTACAGCCTGTACTAAGTTTAATGACTCTGATAACTCAAGTACACCAGTAGCCGGGCTAATGGCTTTTAACCTGGCTCCAGATAAGTCCGGTATTGGGATTGCTCTTTCCAATAACAATCTTATTAATTCACCACTTACTTATACAAACTATACCGGCACCTATCAACGGGTTTATACAGGAGCAAGAACGGTTGAGTCATTTGATGCCACGGGTGATTCAACTCTCGCCACTGTTGATTATACGTTTGAACCAAACAAGTTTTACTCATTATTCCTGGTGGGCGCAAATGGCAGTTATAAAAATGTTTTAGTCAACGATGTATTTGATAGCTTATCAAATACATCGGGCAAAGCATATGTTCGTTATATAAACGCTATCCCGGATTCAACCAGTCCAAAAGTTACTATTACAGCCGGCGGCACCAGCCTGATTGATGGTAATGCTTCCTTCACCAATGTTTCGGATTTTATTCCAGCAACACCGGGTGAAATAAACATCGCTGTAAAAAACGAAACAACAATCAACACCAATCGAACGATTTCCGTTGAGCAGGGAAAAGCATATACCGTACTGTTAGTGGGTATGCCGGGCGCAACTGATAGTACCAGGGGAGTGCAAATTAAATATATCACAAATGGCAGTTTAACTAACGGTCAATAATTGTTATTTATGTCCCAAAAAAACTCCGGCATTCAACCGGAGTTTTTTTGTTGATAATTTCTTTACAACCAGCGCCGCTTGATTTGCCGCAATAGTTTTATTCCAACTCTTTGATTGTGAATCGACCCAAAAATCAACAGAACCAGCTTCCCTATACGAGACAAAACAGTGGTCTCATAAATCTAAGCAGGGCCAATCATAGTGTCTTGCTTTTCGCTATTTTCATCACTGAGAAAAATCCTTCAGCCATGCAATCTGCTTATGTAAAGAATTTTTTTGTCGCCGCTGCCGCGATGTTAATCAGCCATACAATCATCATTGCTCAAAGCAACCTTTCTTTAAAATATGATAACTCCTCACTCTACAGCGGCATAGAGGTTGGCTCAAAAGGGGTAAAGATGAGCCTGCTCGAAATAGGCAGGAATGCAAAAGATAATGGGTCATTCAATATTTTAAAAGATACATCCGTTAATACGGATTTCATTTCCTTCACCCCTGCCACATTTGAATCTACGTTAAAAGGATTTTACTCTTTTTATAATATCGCTGTAAAAGAATATCAAATACCAGCTGAAAAAATTTTCACTGTTATCAGCAGCGGTGTCCAGATGCAGGCTTCAAAGGATCAAAAAAACGAATGGATCAAACAACTGATCGATTCTTTCAAGACAAGGATAAATGAGAAACACCGTCATGTGGAAGTGATTGACGCTATGCAGGAAGGACGATTATCACATTTAGGCATTGTGCCCGATGCAAGACGCTACAATACTTTCCTGATCGATATTGGCAGTGGTAATACAAAAGGCGGATATTTCCCGTATGGCAATACTACCGACTTTAAACTGTTCAATTTAAACTGGGGTACCAAAAGCACGGCAAATGCGGCTGAAAAAAGATGTGATGAGTTTGATAAAACACTGGATAATTACAGCAAGCAGCTGTACCGTGTTTTAGTAGCTGCGGAAGAGCAGGAAATTATCTATGCAGTCAATGCAAGCGGTGCATATAATATGAATGATTATATCGCTTTCAGCGGTGGAATTGCCTGGGCTGTTGCAACACTTATAAAACCTGAGCTTATCAATAATGCGATAGTACCGGTAACATACGGGGATGTCCTGAGCTTCAGCGAAAAGCTGTATAAAAACTTCGCTTCACTTTCGGGCGAAGTACTTCCAAAAACAATAAAAGACCCTTCCATAAATAAATCATTTGCATCCAAAGAAATTAAAAGAGTACAAAAGGTTTTTGATCAGCGTTCGATGATGGCCGGCACAGGGCTTTTACTGAAGATAATGCGCCAGTTCAAATCCATCTATGAAACAAAACAATTTTACCTCGTTAAAAACGGCCAGGTAGGTTGGATTTCAGCATATGTAGATCAGCATTCGCATTGATAAACCTACAAGAGTTAGCTCATTTGTAATTTTAAATTTTTACCGGAACTCATGGCATCCAATTGCCTTTTGGTTTCGATGTAATAAATTTTTGCACCCTCTTTGTTGAGATGTACGCCATCAACGGTAAGATAAAGTCCCCGTTTCTTGCTAAGATGATCGTGACAACCCAGCCGGCACCAGATTTTGTCAAACCAGGCCGTGTTGAAAAAATCGCCTAATAAATAATTATGGGTTTTATACCTTCTCAGATAGCCATCAAACAACGCACCGGCATCAACCAGGCCGAGCTCTTTTTCCCGGGCTATCTCCCGAATGACCTTATTGCAGGCACAACGTTTCCTGTTGAGCTCAGCATCAAGATCTTCATTAATGCAACCCATGGTGCTGAGAATTATAGCAGCGCTGGTTTTTCGCTCAATATCGTTGATGCATTGCCGGTACTGTTTCTCAAAATCTGCTACATCCTGATGGGGATTGGCTCCCTTTTTCAACAAATACTTGCCGGCTTTTTTAAACCAATATCCTTTTTGTAATAACCCGGGAATTAGTATATCGTTTACCCCGGCTTCAAAAAATATTACGTCATATCTATCCCGGCCCAATTTTTTCATCAATCGCCGGTGGATCATAGCGAGTGTCTCACCATTTTTACCCGCATTTTCAACAATCCAATTTTTATGTTTGGAAGCAAAAATTCTAACCCAGTTTACACCAACAGAACCCTTTACTAAACTATCCCCAATAAACAATATGCGCATCATGCTAATTTAGGAGTGCAAGCTATTTTTTTCCCTGGCGCCCGAAAAAAGGAAGTGAGTGAATTGCAGAAATACATAAACGGAATGTAGAAATATGTAAAAAATAATTATTTTCCCTTATGCCAACAACTACCGCCGCTGCTTACCGGGTTAACTCTATAGACATTCTTCGCGGAATTGTTATGATCATCATGGCTCTCGATCACACCCGCGATTTTTTTCATGCTACAGCAATGACTGCAGACCCATTGGACCCGGCAACCACTACACCAGCATTATTTTTCACTCGTTGGATAACGCATTTTTGCGCTCCGACTTTTGTTTTATTATCCGGGGTTTCGGCTCATTTATCTTCCCGAAGCAAAACGAAAGCAGAAGCAAGCACCTTTCTTCTCAAGCGGGGACTGTGGCTGGTATTGGTAGAGATCACTCTTGTTACATTCGGTATTACATTCAATCCCTCTTATAATTTTATCATTCTACAGGTAATATGGGCAATCGGTTGGAGCATGGTTATCCTTGGCCTGCTGGTAAGAGCTTCTTATTACGTCATATTTGTTGCCGGGGTCATATTGTTTTTCGGTCATAATATTTTGGATTACCTGCAACTGCCTGCTTCTGGC
The DNA here is from genome assembly GCF_029360765.1 of Terrimonas pollutisoli. Taxonomy (GTDB): domain Bacteria; phylum Bacteroidota; class Bacteroidia; order Chitinophagales; family Chitinophagaceae; genus Terrimonas_B; species Terrimonas_B pollutisoli. The sequence continues at coordinate 355,285 of NZ_JARKNA010000005.1, forward strand.
ATTACCGGCAATCTATTGTCTATTCTGCTAACATCACAGGGAACGGTAATTCCTTTAGACAGCAGTCATCTTGTCGGTGTGTTCTATGCGATACTTCCATGGACAGGTATCATGTTGATGGGTTATTCAGTGGGCGTTTGGTTTCACAAGGATTTTTCTCCGGAAAAAAGAAAGAAATTTTTACTGGCAACCGGGCTTTCGCTTATACTGTTATTTATTGTTTTAAGAATGTTGAAAGGCTATGGCGACCCCGGGGCGTGGGATGGCGATTCCTTCTTTTCTTTTTTGAACACCAATAAATATCCGCCCTCTCTTCAATATAGTTGTATGACACTGGGACCAGCATTGCTTGTCCTGGCTATGATAGAAAATGTGAAAGCCGGTTGGACCAAAGTCGTCTCTGTCTATGGAAAAGTCCCCTTCTTCTATTACATACTTCATTTTTATTTGATCCACACATTGCTGGTAATCGTTTTCTTCGCTACGGGTCATACTACATCACAGATTGTCGATACCCGGAGTCTATTTTTATTCAGGCCACAGACATTCGGTTTTAATTTATGGATCGTGTACGGTGTCTGGATCTTTGTTGTCGCCGTTTTATACCTGCCGTGCAAATGGTATAGCAATTATAAAGTGCAACACCGGCGTTGGTGGTTGAGCTATGTTTGATTGACAAAAGCTTTCACTAAAATTTTGGTTAAAGGAACTCTTCCTTTTTTTTCCGCAATTGGGATTAGTGTAATTTTTCTTCAGCTAAAACCACAGGTATGAAAAAAATCTACTTAACTCCTTTTCTTTTTCTACCACTCCTACTCTTTACAGGCTGCAGCAAAGATTTTCTAAAACGATACGATAAACGCATCCAGGGCACCTGGCATTTAGTAGATGTAGATCGCATTGGCTGGGGAGGTAGTACCAGCAGTGTTCCATTTAGGGAAGGAACGTTTACCTTTTCCGAAGATGGACAATTGGAATACGTTAATAGTGCCGGTGAAATTTACCAGGGAGCGTGGGATATTCGTCGTGACTGGGTGAGAAATCAATGCTATACTAACGAAGATGGTGATTATGACTGCGATGACCGGTATGTGCACAGTATGCATGTTACAGCGGTCAATTTTACTACGCAGGAAGTAAGGACTGAATACTTCGATGAGGTGATCTTCACGGGCACCAATCGCTTCAAAGCATATGTCTACACCGGCTCAAGAAGCTATGTATTCCGCTTTAGACGTTAATAATACAAGACGACCGGGAAGTCTTAGACGGCTAACGAAGGCACGTTAGGAAAGCTGAATGCAATAGCTGTAATATTAGCCCTTGGTAAACTGATACTTAAATGCCCTCCTATTCTTTCAGCCAAAGAATTCACCTGTTGTAGCTCACTGGCCATCGCATAGCCATTGACACTTCCAGACTCCTGCACCTCGAGTATCACTTCATGGCCGTGCTTTTTTGCGGTCAGGCGAATGCTGGTATTTTTTACATGATTTACTACAGTTGATAGCATACGGCTAACAACAGAAGCAATCCATTGAGGATTATTGTCAATCGGTAAATCATTGGGAACTTCATTGACAAAAAAACTTTGGTTGCGGACCGCGGCGGGCTGAAAAATGCCGGTTAGACGGTCGATTAGCTGTTTTAGATTTTCCATAGATATATTGAAAGTACTTTTTCTACGTAAAATGATTCCAAAATGATAAAAAAATCCTAATAAATTGTTAAAGCGTATTAGCGAATTTGCACATCTGCAAATCAACGAAATAACAACGGGGCGGTAAATAGAAGAAATTAGGATTGTGCCATAAAGATTTATGGCTTTCTGTTGTAGTGTTACTACTACAATCATTTGTTTGTCCAGAGTAAGATTAGCTAACTTGCTTATCCACCTGGTTTTTCCTTTGAAAACTATAGATCAGGTAAAACAAGGCGGGCAAAATAAAAATGCTTCCCAGCAACAAGGCCCAGGCAAGCGATTGAATTGTTTTGTAATCAGCCTGATGCTCTACTAATGATAAATAACCGCCATTTTTTAAAATGACGATGTTGGGGTAATGGATATAAGTTGTGGCCAGCAAGATCATCGTCACCTGAAAACCTGCTAGTATACGGATAAGCTTTGTTCGGCCTTTAGCCAGCAAATACCAAAGCAGCAAAAGTGACAAGGCAGCCAGGCTTATCGCCGTCAGGCCCACTGCATTTCCAAAGATCCATTTTGTTAAAGGAATATTGTCGAAGCGGGCAGCTACGAATACAAGTGCCCCACAAACCAAGGCCGCGATACTCATGTGACGGGCCTTTTTAATGAAATGCAGGCGATGAACTTCTTTGTCAGCTTCGCCAACGAGATAAATCGCTGCCAGGAAACCACAAATACTAACAGTAAAACAGCCGACTGAGATGGAGAAAAAATTTAACCAGCTAAAAATATAGGCTGCTAAAAAACTGCGGGCCGAAACGTCGATATGTTCTGATACCGCACTGCCTGCGATGATTCCCAGGAAAAGCGGCGTGATGAGACTGGACCACGTAAAAATATGGTTATATATTTTCTGCATATCATCCTTCACAGCATCATAATGTCGGAAAGTAAATGCCGTGCCACGGGCGATGATTCCCAGCAACATCACTACCAATGGAATATGAAGATGAATTGACATTGTCGTGTAAATAGACGGAAACCCTACAAATAAAATGACAATGGTAATGATCAGCCACATGTGATTGGCTTCCCAAATTGGACCGATAGCTCTGTATAGGGTACGCCTGGTTACTCTTTCGTTTTTCTGAGACGTGAACAACTCCAATATACCGGCGCCAAAATCAGCGCCACCTAATAATAAATAGAGTAAAATCGCCATCCACAAGTAAATGATCACAATGTTTAACATGACAGTCAGCTTGTTTTTTGATCCACGTTTATATCATAAAGGGTTGGCACCATCTTTATTTGCCGATAAAGCATAAAGATTACAATCATCGACAGCGAAATGTAAATCGCAGTAAAAATGTAAAACGAATAAACAATTCCAGGCATAGGCGTCACTGCATCAACAGTTTTCATGACGCCATAAATGATCCAGGGCTGCCTTCCTACCTCCGTTACTACCCACCCCGCTTCTACCGCGATAAAGCCCATCGGTGTAGCCAGCACAAACAGGTTGAGTAGCCATTTACTCGTCAGCCAATTTCTTTTTTTCCATACGGCAATGAAATAGATAATTGCCAACAGCATCATTGCCATACCAAGTCCGACCATCACCTGGAAGGCAAAGTGAGTAATTGCTACCGGTGGATGATAATCTGCAGGAATTTGGTCCAGCCCTTTTACTTCGGCGTTGAAATCACCAAACGCCATAAAACTTAACAAACCCGGTATTTCAATTTTATAATTGACCTTTTTGTTCTTCTCGTCCGGTATGCCACCGATTATAAGGGGTGCAGTTTTTTGTGTATGAAAATGAGCTTCCATTGCAGCCAGCTTAGCGGGTTGGCGTTTGGCTACATCTTTCGCCGAGTGATCTCCGCTAATCGGTTGCAAAATGGCGGCAACACAAGCAAACGCTGCAGCAATGGTGAAAGCTTTACTATGAAATTGTACATTTTTTTTCTTCACGATCATAATGGCATGAACACCTGCTACCGCAAAACCGGTGGCTACAAAAGCTGCAAGGCACATATGCAAAGCCTGTGAGAACCAGGCTTCATTAAACATCGCCTTAATAGGATCTATATTCAGGTATTGTCCATTGACATAATCAAAGCCTGCAGGGCTGTTCATCCATGCATTGGCGGCTACTACCAATATGCCTGAGAGCAAACCACTGATACCCACCACTACTCCGGTAAACCAATGAAACCATTTATTAAACCGATCCCAGCCATAAAGAAAAAAACCTAAGGCAATGGCTTCAATAAAAAAAGCCGTTCCCTCTAACGAAAACGGCATCCCGAAAATTGGTCCTGCATGCTTCATAAACTCCGGCCATAGCAACCCAAGCTCAAACGAAAGAACCGTTCCCGAAACCGCACCCGTCGCAAAAAAAATCGCAACGCCTTTACTCCAGGCCTTAGCAATATTTTTATAAACTACATTGTTTGTTCGTAGCCAATAATAGTGTGCGACAGCCATAAAAAAAGGCATCACCATACCAATACAGGAGAAAATAATATGAAAGCCAAGCGAAAGGGCCATCTGCGACCGGGCTGCAATAAAATCGTCCATCGCAATTATTTATTTTATGAGAGAGTAAAGCAAAAATAGTTAAAGAATGAACGCAGATGGTCAGGATGAGAAGGATATTTTATCATTTTCAAACTCAGCTATCATTGTCCCAAATTATACAGCTCACATTGATCTCCCCTCCTATTATCTACCTTCGCTTGTATGAATTTATTTACCACAACTGGTTTTATCACCATTACATCGCATAAAAGAATTACACCCTATTTGGAACAGGAAGTAACCGATCTTGGATTTACCATTGATGATAGTTTTGTAACCGGGGTACATCTAAGAGGAACTATTAACGATTGTATCAGGCTGAACTTAAATCTTCGTTGTGCAAGCCAGGTTTTATACAGTCTTCAAAAATTTACTGCTGACAATGCCGATGCCATCTATAAAAATTTAGTTGGCTATCCATGGGAAACGATCCTGCCTGAAAATGGGTATTTCTCCATCACCAGCAATGTCAATAATCCGACGATCAATAACAGCATGTTTGCCAACCTGCGGGTGAAAGACGCTATTGTTGACAGGCTTCGTGATAAACGAGGAACAAGACCTGCCACCGGGGCTGAACTCACCGGGGCCGTTATCCATTTGTTTTGGAAAAATGAAGAAGCCGAAATTTTTATAGACACTTCCGGCGATTCACTGGCAAGACATGGCTATCGCAAAATACCGGGACAAGCTCCTATGCTTGAATCATTAGCCGCCGCCACCATCTATGCAACACGCTGGGACAAAAAATCTCCCTTCATCAATCCGATGTGTGGTTCCGGAACCATAGCGATAGAAGCCGCACTGATTGCCACCAATCGCAGACCCGGGCTTTTCAGAACCAATTATGCGTTTATGCATTTGCAGGGATATGATGAGACTATTTATAAAAAAGAAGATGCCTTATTGGAAGAACAAATTACAGATACTGCCGGGCTACGAATTATCGCCACCGACTATAGCGACAGGGCAATCGCCAATGCGAGGAAAAATGCAATTGCCGCCGGAGTTGCGAACATGATCGAGTTTGCTGTTTGTGATTTTACAGCGACACAGGTTCCTCAAAATGTGCCTGGCGTTGTATTTATGAACCCGGAATATGGTGAAAGATTGGGAGAACTAAATGAGCTGGAAAAAACATATGCCCGAATCGGCGATTTTATGAAACAGCGCTGCGGCGGCTACTATGGTTATGTATTTACCGGCAACCTGGAACTGGCAAAAAAAATAGGGTTGAAGGCAAAACGGCGTATTGAGTTTTATACCAGCACTATTGATTGCCGGCTGCTGGAGTATGAACTCTATAAAGGAAGCCGCGAGAAATAAGAATTACCAATTGCGGTAACCGGCAACTCAGTATTCATCCCTAAATTTTCCTGCTTTATAATTTTTTAATGCGGCGGCATGAAAAAATGGCGTAGCTTTTATGTTCCTCTTATAAACAATTAAAACTTTTTCAATCATGATCGCAGAACAAACCCGCACAACTACGGAAGTAGCTGCCCGATTTAACGAGTTGGCCAAAGAAGGAAAATGGGATCAGATACAAAACGAATTGTTTGCCGACAATGCAAAAAGCATTGAACCGCCAGCCTCCCCCGGGCTACAATCAGTCGAAGGACTGGATGCCATCAGGCAGAAAGGAAAACAATTTAATGAAATGGTAGAAGAAATGCATGGCGGCTACTCATCCGAGCCATTAGTAGCAGGCAATCATTTTAGTGTAGCCATGGGTATGGATGTTACAATGAAAGGCATGGGCCGTACAAAGATGGATGAAATTGCCTTGTACGAAGTAAAAGATGGCAAGATTGTCAAAGAACAATTTTTCTATTGATCGTATTGCGAAAAATCGTAGTGGCAGAGCCTGGCAAATAATGCATTTGCCAGGCTCTTTTGCATCTGAAAGCTTTCTTGTTAACGAACTTTAAATTTTGGAGCCTGATTGTCATTCTCCTGCAACTATTAAAGTACTTTTTTCTTCTATACATCGCCTGCATTAAAACGGCAGCATATTTGATAAAATAAAAACAACAATAAAAAGGAAATGAACAAAAAACAACCTTCACTTATTTTTTGTATCCTGATGGATTTGATCGGGTATGCGACCTACGCTGTTCCCTTATTGGGTGAAATTGGCGATGTATTTTGGGCGCCTATCTCTTCGGTCATCTTTATGACCACGTTTGGTGGCTGGCGGGGTGCTTTAGGTGGTATTGGTAATTTTATAGAGGAGATACTGCCGGGCACCGATTTTATTCCCAGTTTTACGCTCATGTGGTTTATTCAAAGCATGAAAAGGAAAAACAGCAATACTGCTGTTTCAATGGTAAGATAACTCATAATTGATCAAAGGCTCCTGCAACGACTTAGTCGGCAGGGGCTTTTTTATTTCATTTTGTTAATTGCAATTGGGTTTTGTTAAATCGCAGAACAAATTTTCTGGATATGATAACCTTTATAAATGCGGCAGTATATAAATGTATCCAGGGACTAAAAGCAATTGCGAAATTTATACATCTCTCTTTTCGCCGCCAGAAAGATCACAACCACGTCTTGTCCGTTGATGATAGGGTTTATACGAAATAAATTCTGAAAATTTTAGAAAAAACACCTCGTAAAACTTGTATAAGAAAATAATAATTTAGACTTTTACAGCATCCATTCGACGCTATACAGTTAGCACTCCTCTTGAAGAATCCGTACCAATCCGCAAAATTTAGTAATCGGTAGAGTCAGCTCAACGCTGCCACGCATGGTTTATTTACCCTTGGGTAAAATGACAACCTGCTAAGTCCTTCCTATGCCAATGCCCGCATAACTCCACTATGAACCCGGCTTAGCATTTTTTACCCTTTGAATAAAAAAGTACACCATGAAAAAAGTTCTACTATTATTAACACTGTTTGCTGTCGCAGGTGCCAGCAGACTCCAGGCGCAATGTACCGCCGCCAATCTTAACATCATTATTAAAAGCGTCACCAGTGGCGCCAGTGGCTGCCAGGTAACACTCGATGTAAGCTTCACCGGTGATTTTAACAACGGAAATAAATTCGCATTTATTCATTTATGGGAAACAGCTCCTGTTAACAATTATCCGAATCTTACCTATACTAATCCTCCCACGGCTGCGCAACTGGCTAATGCGATTGCTACCATTGCGATTGTGGATCCGGGCAAAAACACTGCTGCGTTGTATAATCAATATCCATCAGCGCCAGGCGTTCCGGTTAAATATTCAGGTGTTACGTTCAATAAAACAGGCAATATTTACACCATGTCAAATGTGGTGATCAATTTCTCAACCTGTAATGTACCGGTAACTGTCAAGGGAGATGTATGGGCCAGCCAGTCAGACCTGAGCCAGGTGGTGCATTGTGAAAATGATGGCATCATCACTATTCTGTTCAACAACCCGATCATTAGTGGAAATAAGCAATGTACTACTCCGCGCAAATTGAACTTATCATTTAGAAATGAACATGCCACGTTGAGTGAATCCGTTGTTGCAAACACATTTATTGATATGAATAGCGATGGAGTGATAGATATCGGCGATATCGATATAACCAACTCGTTGAGCCCCGCCTTGCCCAACCCCATGAACCTTGGACCAAATACCGAGTTGACCTTTACAAACATCTCTTATGCCCCTTACTCCAGCCAGGCATTTTATGATACAAAGCCCATTATAGTGGTGGCCAATGCAACAGCTCCCGGCGCCGCCACCGTTACGATCACAAAAAATAATATCAATTTTCCAGGAAGCTGTACGTTGCTGCCGGTGACCTTTAGCTCTTTCACCGCCAAACGGGATAATGATTTAGTTGCCCTGCAATGGGAAACTTCTTTTGAACAAAACAACAAAGGTTTTGCCCTTGAAAGACTCAATAATGGGGATTGGACGCAAATTGCCTTTATACCTTCCCACATGGCTAACGGTAACAGTACTTCGAAGCTGGTGTACAAATATGAAGACATCAATACTTCAAAAACCATTTCACAATACCGTATCAGGCAAATTGATTTTGACGGAAGATTTGAGTACAGCGAGATAAGATCGGTTGCAGGTGAAGCGCAATTAGGAAAGCTGATTGTTTATCCAAACCCTAGTGACAATGGCAGAGTAAGTGTGGTATTAGAGGAAGCGAAGGGCTTACATGATGCTTTATTAATAGACATCTCGGGGCGGACCATTAAACAATGGAAAGGCATCTCGAATAATTTTACTATTGATAACCTTAATCCGGGCTTATACCATCTTCGTATCCTGAGCCGGGAAACAGGTAAGCAAACAATTGAAAAAATTCTGATTACAAAAAGGTAATATCTCTTTGATCATCCTTCTTTCGATTTCTAAGGTGTACTACAGGGCCCCGGTTTCAACCGGGGTCTTTTTTTTACTGAAACGGTTTCGGTAAGCTACAATCTTACAAAATACCGGCACGTGAGACACGTGCCGGGGCATTCTTTATTTTTATGGGTACTAACATAGCTGAGCGAAGACGCTTCATATAGCTTTAACACACGCCTCGAAGAGCTGGGATATTTGAACACACTACCTTTTTAAAGATATCAGTGTAACTAAATCAATAGTACTGTCTTTTGAAAATTGTAAGTGCAAACTATAATTATCAAAAGTATATTTATCCCAAAATGGAATTATTTTATTGTCCATAGTATCAACCTGCCCCCCTCCGGATTTTTGGGGTTGTCCGAGGATACTTCGTGATATCTCCCGAGTATAAGAAAACTGTAAATTTTGAGGTAAATCGTCTTTATATTGACTCGCATTTTGATCATTATCTTTACCTGAAAAAAAATGTATTGCTTTAATAGATAAATCTTCTCTAAGTACAAGATCTATTCCTAGTTGTTTGTTGAACAAAAAATACACGTCAATTCCCTGTTCCATGACTATTGAATCAAAGTACTTGCTATATAATATAATCTTTTGTATTTCTGATATATTTTTGTCAATCCAGTCTGTTATTCCCATTTTATTTACAGCGTTTTATTTGTTGATGTGGTGTTGTTTTATTGAAACGGTTTAGACAATTTATCTATTGTGGCTTTCCCTCCGTCCAACTGCATCTTGCCCGCAATAAATAGCTCAGATAGTTTTGCAGGAAAAAGTAAATGCAAACAAGGGAACAACTGCAGGGACAAAAGTATGATATGATAGAGCAATGGGTCTTCTTTTTGCACGACGGTATGGATATACTTACAAACATCTCAGAATTTTTAATTGTCAGGTCAAAACTTTCCCATTTCGTATATTACAGCCCCTTATCGTTAAGCCAGCTTATGAATCGCATTGACAGACTATTTAGCATTTTAACTTACCTGCAGTCCAAAAAATTTGTACCGGCAGAAAAGATTGCTGAGAAATTCAAAATAAGTGTTCGCACTGTTTACCGGGATATTAGGGCACTTGGCGAATCAGGAATTCCTATCAGCTTTGAACAGCAACGGGGATATTTTGTCGTGCAAGGCTATTTTTTGCCCCCGGTTTCCTTTAGCACGGAAGAAGCCAATGCTTTTTTACTGATGGAAGCAATTGTATCCGGCTTTTCCGATAAATCGATCCAAACGCATTATTCAAATGGCTTAAATAAGATAAAAGCTGTTTTACGATCGTCTCAAAAAGAGAAGGTAGACACACTTTCTGACAACATTAAATTGCAGGTGCCGGCAAGCATCCGCTACGATTTTGAATACCTGTCGATCATTCAAACCAGTATATCATCACGCATGATATTAGAGCTTGATTATAAAAATAATAACGAAGAAATAAGCAAACGCCAGGTGGAGCCGATCGGGCTTGTATTCTATGCCTTTAGCTGGCACCTGATAGGCTGGTGCCATATGCGTAATGACTACCGCGATTTTAAAGTGGCCCGTATCCTGAAACTGAGAAATACTGATCTGCCATTTACAAAACAGGATCATATCGAACTGGATAGTTATATGAAAATGCTTCCCGTAAATTATTAATCTCTTTTTTAAAAAAATTTCCTTTCCAAAAATTACACTGACATAGGGCTGTCAGTAGCCGTTGGTTATTTTGTTGTATCAAAAACAAATAACTATGTCAATGATCAACATGCTACTGAAAGAAATGGACAAAGAAGCTATCACCACCCGTAAGATGCTGGAACGGGTGCCGGATGATAAGTACGACTGGAAACCCCATGAAAAAAGTATGACGATCCGCAGGCTGGCCACGCATATTGCGGAATTACCATCCTGGGTGAGTATGACGCTTACAACCAATGAACTTGATTTTGCAAACAACCCTTATCAGCCTGTCCCCATTAACAACAATGAAGAGCTGCTCGCCTACTTTGAACGTTCTTATGCGGAAGGAAGGGCAGAACTTGAAAAAGCAACAGACAAGGACCTCGAACCCGATTGGACACTGCGTAATGGAGAGCAAATATATAGTGTGGAAAGCAAGGGAGATGTTATCCGGATGAGTTATAACCAAACCGTACATCACAGGGCGCAACTGGGAGTGTTTCTTCGGCTTTTAAATGTTCCTATTCCCGGCAGCTATGGTCCCAGCGCCGATGAAATGAATTTTTAATTAAAACATATTATCCACAGAGACAAACTCACTACTCATGTAAACTACCAATTACATGCTTGCTACAGGTCTCTGTGGATTTTTCGGGCCCATTTCCTGCTTAATCTTTTCGTTTGTTTTTAATACTTAATTATTTTTTATGACTAGCGTAATATTGGATGCAGACGCAGAATTTAGCATCGGACCATCTGCGCAATCATCTTCCTTTGATTTTGATTTTCTCGCCGGTCGTTGGAATATTCACAATCGCAAACTGAAAAAAAGACTGGCTAATTCCACAGAATGGTTTGAATTTGATGCAGAACAAGAAATGCGAATCATTCTAAATGGCATCGGCAATACTGATCTCTTCAAAACAACCATCGACGGCAAGCCCTTTGAAGGAATGACGCTCCGGCTTTTTGATCCGGTCACCAGGCTATGGAGTATTTATTGGGCTGACAGTAATAAAGGCGTTCTTGATCCACCTGTCATGGGATCGTTTGAAAATAATATCGGTACTTTCTATGGCAGGGATGTTTTTGATGGGAAAGAAATCATTGTAAAATTCAACTGGGATAAAACCAATCCTGATAAACCTGTCTGGAGCCAGGCCTTTTCCGAAAATAACGGTGCAACATGGGAATGGAATTGGTATATGTACATGACAAGGATAGATTAATATTCGAACAGTAACAAGATGCTAACGATGATGGAAATGGTAACAAACCTGTTGACAAATATTACCCACGCAATCCTGAATAGCTTGTACAGGTATTTGCGGTCGGGGTTGTTTTAAAATTTACCTGGTACACTATGGTGATGGAACTTCGCAACTATTTATTAAAGCCCGGCGTAAGGGATGAATTTATCCGGTATTTTAAAAAGCATTTTATTGATTCACAAAAATCCACGGGCGCATTCATTCCGGCAATGTTCACAATTAAGGATGAGCCCGATCGTTTTTTTTGGATCCGTGGATTTGACAGCATGGAGCAGAGAAGCAAATTTTTATTCGCATTCTATGGTGGCGAAGTTTGGAAGAAATTTGGGCCAGCGGCGAATGATATGATGCTGGAGTGGCATAATGTGCACCTGGTAAAGCCTTTGGCCGATAAGGTTGCGTCATTTGCAAACAAAAAAGGAATTTATGTAGTTGATTTTTATCGATCGGTGGATCATGAGTTTGAATCCTTAATCCAATTATTCAATAAAGAATGGATTCCTCTTCATGCCCTGGAGAACATCACAAACATTACACTATGGATAAGTGAAATGGGAGAGAATGATTTTCCCAGGCTTTCCGTGTACCAGTTTGAAGATCTTCTGATCGTAATTACACACTACAAGAATGAGAAAGAATACCAATTCAGGCTAAACCATCTTAATGCATTTCATAGTGAATTAGTAAACGCTGTTGCCGGAAAAATAACGGATAAAAAAAGCATTATACTTTATCCTGTATAATTATTATAAAAAATTTTGAAAATAAAAAGCCATCCGCCTGAAGCGGATGGCTCCCCTGCATATAGGGGCAGATTATTTTTTGGAGTGGCCCGGTTACCCGATAATAACCGAAGGCGTCCATGATTTATCTGTTGATTGCATGAATACCTCCTTTTTGTTTGGTGAGCAATGAAATTACAAAACGCCTGACAAAAAAATAAATTAATTGACCATAACTTTTTTTGAGATTTTTTGAAGATCCTGTGTCGTTTTGTATACAAAATAAAATTGATCTGTAATAGATTTAAAAGTGGACAGATATCGTTTATTGCCTGATTCCAATACTCCCTGTTGAAGTTCCTGTTGGCGGGTTTGCATGAGAGCATTGATTTTTTTATCAAGTAAAGCCTGCGGGTTATCCGTAGATCGTTGCGGTGGATTGAACTGAGGATTTGCCAATAGCTTTGCAGCAATGTTCAACTCTGCTACACTCGCCTTTATCAAGGGCTGATAATCCTCCATAATATACTCTGGTTTTAATGAATCAGCATAATAGCTCAATGTAGCCATATGTGATACCAGCATATGCGATAACACAACAAAACGATGTACCTCTTTTGAATCTTTTCGTTTGCTTTTTGGCTCTGATAACATCCGGGTAAAAGCATCTGATACATTCGCCAGCGAAACCCAGGCGTATTTTCTCTTTTCCTTGGATAATTCTTTATTATAAGGCTGACCGGTAAAAACATAAGCCACACTTTCAAAATAATCGCTGATGTCCGTGATAACTTGCTTCATCAACTCTCCTATTTGCTGACGTTCCCATATAGGCGGCAATAAAAACGAAGCAAGAAAACCAATGATGCAACCCAGTGCAGTATCAACGATTCTTTCTTCCACTACCTTGTTGAAATCAGTAGGCTCCAGCAAGTGAAACATAAACAACAGGTAGATCGTAATCATCACCACACTCACCAGGTATTTCCAGCGCATAAAACTGTAGGCGCCAACCATACTAATAGCCAACAGTACAAGAATAGCCGTATTGTCTTTTACAAAATATAAAATGCCCCAGCCGATGGCTACACCGATCAATGTACCTGTCAAACGTTCGATATTTCTTTGCTTGCTAAGGCTATATCCCGGTTTTATAATGACGATTACTGTAAGCAATATCCAATAGCCATGACCAAAAGGCAATAACAGGCCAATAAAATAAGCAGCTACAGCGGCGACGCTGATACGTAAAGAATGCCTGAAAATATTTGACTGCAGCGAAAAGTTAGACAGAAACTGTTGTGGATCGATGGTCTGCCTCGTGACGTATTTGGAAGGATCGGGTGTGTTTACCTTTATATTGCGAAGCTTACGGTCATAGGACGTATACTGGTGCAATGTTCGTATCCGTGCAGCTATATCATCTATGCTGTCGAGGATGTGACGAAGGCTGATGAAACCTTCAAGATTAGTGGGATTTAAAATTTTAAGCCTGAGCTGTTGCAGGTGTTCTCTCTCTTCTACCAGGTCCTTGTCAATCCGCTGATCATAGCCGGATGCTCGCCCACTGCTTAACGAGAGTGCGATTTCGTCGAGTTCGTCAGCCAGCATTAAAATAATATCCCTGTATTCGGTGAGGATAGGTGTATCGTCAAAATAGGCGTGCAATTTCTTGTAGTCAAGATGCGAAGCCATGGTTCGTTCCAACAGGTCTGACACGTCGAGGAACACCATCATTAAAATGCGGCTTATATGTGTTGATTCTTTTACTATACTTCTCGTTTTAAAAAGTATTTCGGCCAGCAGCTCCTGCTTTTGTTGTACCTCCACCTGTGTTTGCATCAGGTGCTCGTAACACTTATCGATGTCAACGCCGGTTGCATAAAATTGTGCTCTTGCCCGCAGGTACCTGGCAGCGGCAAGCACATATTCTCCCATCACCTGTTGTATCAGTTTGTAGGGACGTATGCTATATAAAATAAGACTAAGCAAAGTGTACCACATGCCGCCGGCGAAAATGTATAAGGCAAAATAAACGACCTGCCAACCCTTCAACCCTTCATGGGTCATCATCACCATCGCCAGCAGAGCTGCAATGCCGATCGCAGTTACCCTTGCCCCGTAAACCCCTATCATCGAAAAGAAAAAGCAAAGGATGGGCAGCAGGATCATGAACATCCATGTTTGCTGCAATGAATAGCCTACCATCAGGGCAACGATAAAAATGATACCACAACAGGCCAGCAACCCATTCCTGCGATGGTGTATTGGGCCCGGATTATCGGTAATGCTTGCACAGACCGCACCAAGTGACAGGAAAATTCCTGTTTGCAAATGACCGAAATAGCCAAAGATCAGCGAGGGTAACAATACGCCGGCAGTAATGCGAACACCATCAGCCAGGTAATGACTATTGATAAATCTCCGGTATTCTTTAATGTAATCCATGCGGGAGTGTAAATATACTGACTGGTGCTTTTTACCTCCGCCAAAAAATAATTGCCAAACGCCGAAAAGTTATTCAATCCGGGTTCATCCTGTTATTTTAATGCTTAACTTAATATAGCCATTCTAACCTGTAAAACTGCAGTATGCTCAACACTTACGATTTCCAGGTTGAACATCCCGAAATGTTTTCGCAACTGGCCGTTAAAGACCTCTTGTTTTTGTATTATAAATGTCCGCAGGAGGAAAAAAAAATAAATCTTTACACCCACTTCAATAAAATCATCTTTGTACTGGAAGGAAAGAAACTGATCCATCACCGGGACCGGTCCTGGATGCTTACCAGGGACACCGCTGTTTTTATAAAAAAAACGGCCTACAACCAGGAAAGGTTTTGGGAAATAGACTGGGAGGTGCTTTGTTTCTATTGTCCCGATGACTACCTGAAAAAAGTGTTTGATGAATATCGCCTGCATTTTTCGCTAAAAGACGCTATGGTTCCCTCGCCGGACATGCTGATTGAAATTAATGTGAATGCAGCTACCCGCGCCTTTTTCTACAGCATCGTCCCCTACTTCAGGCAAAAACCTCAGCCGGCTGAAGATTTGCTGGCACTCAAATTCAAGGAACTGATTTTTAGTATTCTTTCAAATCCCGCCAATTCGGCTTTGCTTTCTTATGTAAATAAAGTCAGTGATCAAAGAAAGCCTTTGTTACAGGACATCATGGAAGCCAATTTTACTTTCAATTTATCCCTGGCCGAATTTGCCAGGATCGCACAACGCAGCCTTGCCACTTTCAAAAGAGATTTTATCGAAGTCTTTCACACCACACCGGGAAAATGGCTTGCAGAAAAAAGACTGGAATATGCACAACAGCTTTTGGACACAAGCACAAAAAATGTAAGCGAAATTGCCTACGATTGCGGCTTCGAAAATGCTACACACTTTAGCCGGGTGTTTAAAGAAAAATTTGGGTACCCTCCTTTACAATACAGAAAACTAAATGTCCATCCTGTACCACAATAGTCAGATTATTCTGTGGTCACTGGTTTGATTGATTTTTAATAGCGAGTTGCACTACTACCCTTCATCCAACACAAACCCGTACCAAGTAAGCGGCTTTACTCTGCCCTGGCTTTTCAGTTCATATTTTTTTAATTGAGCTTAACAGACAGGTTTTTGAACTTTTAAGAAAAACGCTTCGCAACGATGCATAATAACTTTATGCTGGTCTTGTAAGCTATCATTAACCCCGCCTGCCCTGTCTGGCGACAGGCAGGCTTTAAAAAATTTACCTCATGACAAAGGAATTGCTTCAATCATTCAAAAACAGTTTGCGTGGTAAACTGGTGCTCTCAACTGATGCTAATTATGACACAGCACGAAAAGTGTACAATGGTATGATCGATAAAAGACCTGCCATGATCGCTCAGTGTGAAGATGTACAGGATATAATTGCCTGTGTAAACTTTGCCCGGGAAAATAAAATATTGCTGGCAGTGAGAGGCGGCGGACACAATGCCGGGGGATTGGGCATTTGCGATGATGGCCTGGTAATCGATCTGTCATTGTTAAAATCCATCCAGATAAATGCCGCTGATAAAACTGTCAGAGTACAGGGCGGCTGTCTTTTAAAGGAAGTGGATGCAGCTACTCATGCGGTAGGGATGACCGTGCCGTCCGGTATTTTCGGCACCACAGGTGTTGGCGGTCTTACCCTCGGAGGTGGACTTGGACATTTGACAAGACACTATGGTCTTTCTATCGATAACCTTTTAGAAGCGGAAATGATACTGGCTGATGGCCGGCGTGTGACCGCATCCGCCAAAGAAAACCCCGACCTTTTTTGGGCCATTCGCGGCGGCGGTGGCAACTTCGGTGTCGTGGTTTCATTTCTTTTCCAATTGAGACCGGTACATACGGTTTACGGCGGTCCCATGCTTTGGGAACTGGAGGATTCAGAAGAAATGCTGCGCTGGTATCATGATTTTATTACAAAAGCACCGGATACCATCAATGGTTTTTTTGCTTTTCTTACTGTTCCACCGGTCGATCCATTCCCCGAACATTTGCGCCTGAAAAAAATGTGTGGTGTAGTTTGGTGCTATACCGGCGATATGGATAAAGCGGAAGAAATATTTAAACCAATCCGGGCTGTTAAAAAAGCATCTTTGGATTTTGTGGGGCCGCTTCCTGTGCCTGCTTTGCAAACCATGTTTGATGCATTGTATCCGCCGGGCCTGCAATGGTATTGGAAAGCAGATTATGTGAAAGATGTGGATGAAACTTCGATTCAGCTTCATGCTAAGTATGGAAGAGAAATGCCACAACCGCTTTCGACCATGCACATGTATCCTGTCAATGGTTTTGCTTCCAGGATTGGCAAAAATGATACAGCATGGAACTATCGTGATGCCAACTATGCGGTTGTTATCGTAGGTATTGAAGAAGATCCTTCAAAAAAAGACACCGTGATCAATTGGGCCAAAGATTATTGGAGTGCCTTACACCCATACTCAGCTGGTGGCGCTTATATCAACTTCATGATGGATGAAGGTGAAGACAGAATAAAGGCGACTTATGGCGATAACTATAAAAAACTAGCTTCGATAAAAGCAAAATACGATCCCAATAATTTGTTCCGGGTGAACCAAAATATAAAACCACAAAAAACAGAAGCGGGAGCTATTGCCTGATCTGGTTATTATCGATTACACCAGCAAAATGTTTTGTTATGGAAAATACATCAGCAACCACTCAAAAACCATCTCTATACGAAAGATTAGGTGGCGAGCAAGGGTTAAGGAAGATTGTGAACGATATTCTTGATAAGAATTTCAGCAACCCTAAAATCAGTCACCATTTCAAGAATGTTGACATGAACAAACTTAAACAACTTGTATTTGAATTCTTTTCCATGGGCACAGGCGGTCCGCATATTTACACGGGACGGGATATGCGATCGGCTCATGCCCATCTTGGAATAAGTCAAAGGGATTTTTCCCTGGGAAATGATGATGTATCAGAAGCCTTGAAAGAAAATGGTGTTTCCAAAGCAGAGATTGATGAAGTAATAGGAATTCTTAATTCGATGAAAGGAGATGTTGTAACAGTTTAGCTGCTTAAAATTCCTTGTCGCTTTCTTATTTATAAACCCAAACCACTTTTGTTATGCCCCTCTACATGGATCTTCATAAAGGAGTGCCTGGTGGTATAAAGAGAGATGAGATCGAGAGAGCTCATCTGCAGGATCTCGCAGTGCAGGAAAGACATGGTGTCAAGTATCATAAGTTCTGGGTAAACGAAGAACAGGGCACTATCTTCTGCCTGATCGAAGGACCCAGCAAAGAAGCCTGCACGGCTTGTCATGCAGAAGCACATGGCAATATTGCCTGTGAGATCATCGAAGTGCACCCAACCGATATCGCCACATTTTTGGGTCCAGATCATTCTACTCCCACCGGCCTGGCCGTTCATCCGGATGGCAAACTTGATTCTTCCGTTCGTACTTTTCTTTTTACTGATATCGTTGGTTCAACCAGCCTGACTGAAGAATATGGAGATATTATGGCAATGACGATACTGAGAAAACATAACGAAATAGTAAGGGATAACCTGAACAATAACAATGGCCGGGAAGTGAAACATACAGGCGATGGCATTATGGCTACGTTCAATTCTACTTCCAAAGCCGTGAGAACCGCCCTGGAAATTCAAAAAGATCTGGCCGCCTACAGAGAAACAAATCCTGGTATACATCTGCATGTAAAGATTGGTATCAATGCCGGTGAACCCGTTACGGAAGGTAACGATTTCTTTGGCGCGGCAGTACAACTGACCAAACGATTATGCGACCTGGCCGATCCGGGGCAGGTACTTATTTCTGAAGTTGTAAAAGGTTTGTGTATGGGTAGAAACTTCCAGTTCGCTGACCTCGGTGATCAGCATCTTAAAGGATTTGCACAGCCCATCAAAGTTTTTGTAGCACTTGACTACTGGTGATCCGGGCTTTTCTTTTGTTTCTATTGACCAGGTATTCAATATTGAAAAAATCAATCATACTAATAATTGCTTCATAATTTATCCAGTATCGTATATCCCAACGCTAATAGATCTTCCGTTGATGTGACAGCCGGAGTAAGCCTGATGGAATATTTTTCTTTCATCGCTGCGGGCAGGATGTCGGAGATTTCATACAAGTCATCCACGTCCACACCATACTTATCATCCACATGAGAAGTGGCGCCTTTGAACCCGGTATGACGATAGAACGCAGTTTTTTTAGCCTGCTGAATGGCGATTCCTTTATTGGGTGCAGCGGCAATCACTTTGTAGTGAAATTCTTCAAACTCGCCGGGCTTATAACCACCCAGGTTAATGAAAAACAATCTTACTAACTCTTCGTGAGTACTGGTGTTGTTCTCATCACGGTTTACAACACTGACATCAAAGTTGTCTACCCTGTTTACTTCACGCCATGCATCAATATGAATTTTTTGATTGGCTTCCGGCCAAAAATCAAAGATATCGGGCAAAAGATCTTTCAGGTCAGTTCCGATGGCAAAGAAAATATCGTGTTGTTCGGTGTTTCTCCCGGACGGTTTACAGCCCAACAGCAACATAAAAAGCTTCAATGGTTTCATCACCAAATTTAAAGGTTTATCAAACCTTAGCCATTCAGCTCTGCTGCTTCGGCTTGCTTAAACAAAAGGACTCCTTTCGAGCCCTTTTATTTTCGACAGTGATATTCTTTTATGAACGATCAGCTGAATAAAATGGACGGGCATTTCTTCTCTTCCCGTAAAAATTATTCCCGTTGCCGGAATTCCGTTTTTGGAATGACGGACGTTGAACTGCCTGTACTACAGGTTGACTGTTACCGGTCATCACGTAGGGATGTTCTGTTACAACTGGTAAATCTTTTTTGATCAGCTTTTGAATCGCTTTCAATTCATCTCTTTCCTCTGCATCGCAAAACGAAATAGCGATACCACTTGCCCCTGCTCTTCCGGTACGGCCAATGCGATGTACATAGGTTTCCGGAACATCCGGCAGATCATGATTGATTACATGCGTCAACTCATCAATATCAATCCCGCGGGCGGCGATATCGGTAGCTACCAATATTCTTGTCCGTCGTGATTTGAAATTGGTCAATGCCGATTGCCTGGCATTTTGGGATTTATTACCATGAATGGCTTCGGCCGTGATGCCGGCAGCTTTCAAATTTTTGGCAATCTTATCGGCGCCATGCTTGGTACGGCTAAATACTAAAGCTGTTTGAATACGGGTATCTTCCAATAAATGAATCAACAGCGATCTCTTATTTTGCTTTTCAACAAAATATAATGTTTGTTGTATCGTGTCAGCAGTAGATGAAACCGGCGTTACTTCTACTTTACCGGGATTGGTTAATAATACATCGGCAAGCCGTTGTATTTCGGGCGGCATGGTAGCGGAGAAAAAAAGTGTTTGTCTTTTGGCCGGCAATTTTGCAATGATCTTTTTTACATCATGTACAAAACCCATGTCCAGCATCCTATCTGCTTCATCTAATACAAAAAAATTGATATCACGAAGCGAAATATGACCCTGATTCATCAGGTCGAGCAAACGACCCGGCGTAGCCACCAGTATATCAACACCGCGACGCAGTGCATTTACCTGTGGCACCTGTGACACACCGCCAAAAATAACAAGCTTGTGCAGATTAAGATATCTTCCATAGGCTTTGAAACTTTCTTCGATTTGTATAGCCAGTTCCCTGGTAGGCGTCAGCACCAATGCCCTGATACCACGATGACGGGTAGGTGATGATTGCTGATGCATTAATTGCAGAAGCGGGATGGCAAAGGCTGCTGTTTTACCAGTGCCGGTTTGTGCACAGCCGAGCAGATCTCTTTGCTGTAAAATAATGGGGATGGATTGTTCCTGGATAGGTGTAGGTTTTGTGTAACCTTCATGAGCTAAAGCCTTGAGCACCGGCTCAATGAGCGGCAAATTGTGAAATGACAATTGAATAAAATTTGATTAAAAAAATATGGTAAGGCTATCTACTTATTTGAAGATACTTTACCCGCCTTACGTTAAGCTATCACGACATTTGAGGAGAAAAAATCAAAACAAACTGAGTGAGAAATAACATATAAGAAAGGCGAAGATAATGTTTTTTCCGGGAATGAGTTGATAAGTTTTAATCGTGGTATCGTCTGGCCGTTTCAACGAGTAGTGATTTTACTGAAGTGTTTCGGGTTAAATTGATAAATCTCTAAACCTACAACTTATCATCCTTACTGTTTACGCATCAAAATAGTTAACTTAGAAAAGTATTCAGAAATGCATTCATGAACTATTATACCATAGCGCCATCACCCATATTATCTCCTTACGTCCGGTTTTTCTGGGTGCTCGAAAGTGATGAACCCTATTGCCATCGCTCCGTGGCAGATGGCTGTGTTGAAATGATATTTCACTACAAAGGACTGTTTAATGAAATAACAACGCCCGGCAAGTCTGAACAATCATTTACAAGCGGGCTACACGGTCCATCACAAAACTTCAGACGCTTTACGATAGACAGAGGCTTTGGCATATTTGGTATTTACCTCTACCCTTTTGCCATTCCGCATCTTTTTTCAATCCCTGCCAATGAACTAAGTGACCAGATGCCAGACCTTGAAAGTTTGACTGGCCCCGATGGCAGAGAACTAGAAGAAAAAATAATACTTGCTTCCAATAATAGCCAAAGGGTTTCTATTTTATCTTCCTGGTTAGAAAAAAAAATATTGAAGAATAAAGCCGTTCAGCAACCTGCATTCGTATCCATTATCAGCAATATCATTCATTCAAAGACCCTGAGATCCGTAGATGAATTGGCAAAAAGATCCTTTCTTTCTATGCGCCAGTTTGAAAGAAATTTCAAAATCTTTTCTGGCTTCAGCCCTAAATTATATTCCCGGATCATCCGCTTTCAATTTGCAACGCAGCAATATGGAACCTGTTATAAAACATTAACGGATATTGCTTATGATTGCGGCTATTATGATCAGTCGCATTTTATTCACGACTTCAAACAATTTTCGGGTTATCATCCCAAACAATATTTTTCAGGAAAAGCAGAAGGTGTGGAATGGAAAGAATCATACAGTTAAATCGATAAACATTGCAAAAGCATTTTTGGAAAACGATTCTACTCTCGGGTTTGCTTGTCGGCAGCCTTGACATCATTGCCGCATTGGTACAGTTTTATAGCAAAACTGGAAAAGACCCTTTGATCGTATTGAAGTATATTGCCAGCGCTGTGTTTGGCAAATCAGCCTATTCAGGAAGTAATAGCATGGCTGTTTGGGGATTACTGCTCCATTTTCTGATCGCTTTTATATGGACGATCTTTTTCTTTCTTATTTACCCGAAGCTTAAATTACTTTCCTGGAATCGCATCGTTACCGGCATTATATATGGCATTTTTATCTGGATAATAATGACCCAGGTAGTGGTGCCTATAAGTAAAGCAACAGCTGGAGCTTTTAATGTAAAGAACGCTATTATTGCTGTTTTGATATTGATAGCGGTCATCGGTATACCACTTTCTTTTATTGCACATCGTTTTTATTCAATAAGGGTAACGGCATAATAAAATGTCGTTTTTTTCCAATTTTCATAAAAGTTTAAGGTAGAATTTTGATCTAAATAACAATTATGAAAATACCCGGACAATACAACCAGTTAATGCCTTACCTGATCCTAAAAGACACGGATGGATTCAGAAAATTTATGGCAAATGTTTTTGATGCTACAGAACAATTGATAGTTCCTGCTGAAGACGGAACAGTGATGCACGGTGAGCTAAAAGTTGGCAATGCTGTGATCATGTTTGCTGAAACAGGCAGGCAATTTTCCGTAATGAATGCTGGCATGTATATACATGTGGATGATGCAGATGCTACTTACAAAAAAGCACTAGCGGCGGGAGCTTTAACTGTTGAAGGCCAAGAACCGGCTGATAAAGATTATGGACGTGCCTGCGGCGTAAAAGATCCGTTTGGGAATGTGTGGTGGATTACGTCAGTCATCTGATTTTTTACTGGTAAAAGATTGTACAACTCCTGGCTGCAGCTGACATCGGGTTTTTAACGGAATGATAATAAACTTCCTGGCCGGGTAATGAATGTTTTTGCCAATTTCCCGGTGGTAAATCAATTTTTATTTCCCCTGGATTACTGTTGTAAACAACTAGTATCTTGTTCCACTTGTCCTTCATCATTTTCCCGTTAATTGTATAAGCAACAACTCCCTCACCAGTTTTTAAAAACCTGATATTCTCTGTTACATCTTTACCGCTGCTTATCCGGAAAGCAGGATGCTCTTTCCGCAATTTAATCAATGCCTTCACATAGTCAAACACATCTTTATTCTTTGTTTTCAAACTCCAGTCAATAGCATTAATACTGTCACCGGCATTGAATGAATTTTCGTTGCCCTTTTTACTACGCAAAAATTCCGTACCTGCATGTAAAAAAGAAATGCCCTGTGAAGTCAACACTATGCTCAATGCCAGTTTGTGCATTTCTTTTCTTTCTGCTTCTGTCACATCAGGCGCAGAAAGAGTCAGTTTATCCCAAAGCACATGATTGTCGTGGCACTCTGCATAGGTAACCGTACTGGAAGGATTAACAGAGTAAGGTGCTTTGGAATAATTCACTTTGCTATAATCAACCTGCGGGTGTTTGATTGAAGCCACTACTCCGAACTTAATACTTTCTTCCATGCCCAGCCGGCCACTGGCAAAGCCTTTCTCGTCATTCACAAATACACTGCCTTTTATTCCGTCCCGTATATCGTCGCTGAATACAGCAATATTATCCAACCTGTAAGCGTATTTTTTTACCGCTCTTTTTGTTTCAGCCAAGGGTGATGCACCTGCTGTCCATCCCTCGCCATACAATAAAATATCCGGTTTTATTTTTCTCAATTCTTTAGCGATTATATTCATGGTTTCAATATCATGCACTCCCATCAGGTCAAACCGGAAACCATCGATATGGTATTCCTTTACCCAATACTTTAGCGACTCCAGCATAAACTTGCGCACCATCGGTCTTTCACTCGCCGTTTCATTACCGCAAGCCGTGGCATTGGAGAATTTTCCTTCCGGTGTTTGCCGGTAATAATAACCGGGCACCAGTTGATTGAAATAAGAATCTTCTGTCAGCATGGTATGATTATACACGACATCCATCACAATGTTTAATCCGTTTGCATGAAATGTTTTCACCAACTCCTTAAACTCACGAATCCGAGTGAGCCCATCATAAGGATTGGTGCTGTAAGAACCTTCCGTGGTATTATAATTCAGCGGATCATAACCCCAATTGTATTGCGGTTTGTCGAGTTTGGTTTCATCAACCGAATAAAAATCATACAGCGGTAAAATATGTACATGTGTTACTCCAAGTTCCTTGATATGATCCAGCCCGGTGCTTAACCCTTCTTCGTTAACTGTTGCTTTTTCTGTGAGCCCTAAAAATTTTCCTTTGTTTTTGATCCCGGAATTCATGGCAATACTTGCATCTCTTATATGCAATTCATAAATGATTGCGTCCGTCGAATTTTTCAACAGGCTGCCTTTATCTTTCTCCCACCCGGCAGGATTTGCAAGCTCCAAATTGACGATCATACCTCTTCTGCCATTTACACCAACTGCCTTTGCATATGGATCAGGAACTTCCTTTGACCATTCCTGTTTTATCCTCACCCTGAATACATAAAATTTTCCCTGCTGATCGCCTTTGATTGAAGCAGTCCATGTACCGCTGATACTTTTTTTCATGGAAATGGTTTGAATGGCTTCGCCGCCAATTCCTTCATTGTACAAACGCAATTCAACTTCATCGGCCGTTGGCGACCAGATGCGGAAGAAAGATTGTTGTGGTGTATACTGCAGACCGAGGTCAGTACCAACGTAAACGGGATAATTATCAAACCTACCGGGCTGTGTTTTTGTAATGCATGGTATGAGCAGGCCGATCAGCATAAGAACTTTATTCATGAACCATTTTATTTTACCACTTAAAGATACTCGCAATATTTGCTATTACGCAAACGGTTGTGAACATTCACCCGTCAAAAAAATCTTCGTTGATTGAATGTTTACGTGTAAATTGGCGCTTCATTATTTGACACAAATACCTTTTGCGATATGGGAGATTTCCAGGTTAAGAAGCAGGCAAAAAAATACGATGTAGTTATTGTTGGATCCGGTGCCGGTGGCGGTATGTCGGCCTATGTTTTAGCGAATGCAGGATTAAAAGTTTGTATAATCGAAGCTGGCCCTTTATATGACCCGCAAAAAGATATTACACAATTTAAAAATCCATGGGAATCGCCACGCCGGGGTGCTTCGAAGCTTAGGCCATTTGGCGATTTCGACGCCTGCTATGGTGGTTGGAATTTGGATGGTGAGCCGTATACAAAAGAAAAAGGAACCGAATTCGATTGGTTTCGTGCAAGAATGCTGGGTGGACGCACCAACCACTGGGGACGTATTTCGTTGCGATTTGGACCAAAAGATTTTAAGCGCAAAAGCATTGACGGCTTAGGCGATGACTGGCCCATCGGTTATGAAGACGTAAAGCCTTATTATGACCGCATCGATAAATTGATTGGCATATTCGGCACTAATGAAGGGTTGGATAATGATCCAGATGGTTTTTTTCTTCCACCGCCCAAACCGCGGCTGCATGAATTGTTTATAAAAAATGCGGCTACACAGGCGGGTGTTCGTGTCATCCCTTCAAGGCTTTCAATTCTTACGCAGCAATTGCCTGACAATAAAGACCGCGGCGCCTGTGGTTTCTGTGCCCAATGCGGCAGAAACTGTAGTTTTTTCAAAGCCGACTTTTCTTCGCCAAACGTATTGATTTACCCGGCAATGAAAACCGGCAATATAGACATTGTTCCCAATGCCATGGCCCGTGAAGTGCTGACCAATAAGGAAGGATTGGCAACCGGTGTTTCTTATGTCAGCAAAGACGACATGATGGAATACCAGGTGGAAGGTAAAGTAGTAATACTCGCAGCCAGTGCCTGCGAGTCGGCGAGGATATTGCTGAATTCAAAATCACAAAGGCATCCGAATGGCTTAGCCAATAGCAGCAATGTGGTAGGAAAATATTTGCATGATTCTACCGGTGCGCAACTGGGCGGTGTTCTTCCAAAATTATTTGACCGTAAACGCTATAACGAAGACGGTGTAGGCGGTCTGCATGTGTATTCACCCTGGTGGTTGGATAATAAGAAACTTGATTTTGCCAGGGGTTACCATATCGAGTATTGGGGTGGGTATGATCAACCTTCCTATGGTTTTGGTGCGGGTATTGAAAGCCTCAATGGAAAATTTGTAGTAAAAGGAAAACAAAAAGAAGCCGGTGGTTATGGTGCATCATTGAAAGAAGATTATCGTTTCTTCTACGGCGCCAGTGTGGGTATGGCTGGCCGTGGTGAAGCGATCCCGTTAGAATCCAATTATTGTGAAATAGATCCTACTACCGTTGATAAATATGGCATCCCTGTTTTGAAGTTTAATGTTAAGTGGAGTGAGCATGAAATAAACCAGGCAAAGCACATGAAGGAAACCTTCAAAGAGATCATGCACAACATGGGTGCGGTGATCACCTGGGGTGGCGATGATAATGAAAAAAATAACTGGGGCCTTTTAAAGCCCGGTGAGATCATTCACGAAGCAGGCACCGTAAGAATGGGTAATGATCCTAAACGTTCGGCTTTAAATAAATGGAGCCAGGCACATGATTGTAAAAATCTTTTCTGTGTAGACGGCGGCCAATTTGTAAGCCAGGCGGATAAAAATATTACGTGGACAATTTTAGCTCTATCGATGAGGGCAAGTGAGTATATTATTGATGAGTTGAAGAAACAAAACCTGTAACCCCCTAAAGGGGGCTTTGGAGCCTGACAGCAAAAGAAGGTTTTATTGATTCAGAAGGCGTATTAAAGAATCCTTGAAAAAAATACAATTAAATAAATTAATGTAAATAAACAACACGCTTCCCAACAACCGGAGTATAAAAGCCCATTTAGAGCCAACTATTTAAATCCCCTTATGGAGATTTAAGAAACTGCCAGGAAAATGAGTTTAAAGAACCCATATAAAAGCGGTGGAATGTTTGAAGGTGCTTCGCATATTATTTTTGCAAATGCAAAGCATCTGCGTAAAAACATGATTGAAGCTGAGAAAGTCTTATGGTTCTGTTTAAAACCGGGGATTGATAAATTAAAGTTTAGAAGACAACATCCTATTGGAATATATATTGCCGATTTCTTTTGCCACAAAGTAAAACTTATCATTGAAGTGGATGGGGCTATTCACAATGAAAAGGATATAAAAGCTGCTGATGAGACAAGGCAAAAGGAACTGGAAATATGGGGTTATACTATTATTCGATTTACAAATCAACAGGTATTGGAAGAAACGGAATATGTTTTAAAAAGCATCAAGGAAAAAATTTTGCAGTTAAACAATTTACATAAACAAAACACTCCTCAACAAACGGAGTCTAAAAGCCCCCTTTAGGGGGTTTGGGGGTTTCTTTTATGGACAGACGTAAATCATTAAAACTAATCGCTACCGGTGCTGTTGCAGTGCCGGCAGTTATTGCGGGTTGCAAACCCGATGACAAAAAAGTAGAAGAGGTAAAGCCTAAAGAGGCCGACTTCCCGATTCACCGCAGCGCTGAAGAAATGAAATATGAGAAGTCGGTCATTGCGCAGGGAAAATTTTTCTCGGATCATGAAATGGCAACCATTACTGTGCTGGGCGATATTATAATTCCAAAGGATGA
The DNA here is from genome assembly GCF_029360765.1 of Terrimonas pollutisoli. Taxonomy (GTDB): domain Bacteria; phylum Bacteroidota; class Bacteroidia; order Chitinophagales; family Chitinophagaceae; genus Terrimonas_B; species Terrimonas_B pollutisoli. The sequence goes on from NZ_JARKNA010000005.1 coordinate 382,834, forward strand.
AGTGAGTGGTAGCGCTTCCGATGCAAAGGTTCCCGAATTCATTGACTTCATTGTAAGGGACATGCCGGAACACCAGGTACCCATGCGGGGAGGCCTGCGCTGGTTGGATTTGCAGTGCCATAAACGTTATGAAAAGGCATTTAAAGATTGCAGCCCGCAGCAGCAGATCGAAATGGTTGACCAGATCGCTTACCCCAACAAGGCTAAGCCGGAAATGAAACAGGGTGTTGCCTTTTTCTCATTGATGCGCAATCTTACGGCTTCAGGTTTTTATACTTCTGAAATTGGTGTCAAGGACCTGGGTTATGCCGGCAATAAACCTAACCAATGGAATGGAGTGCCGGATGATGTATTGAAGCAATACAATTTGGCCTATACAGAGAAGGAGTTGAAAGAATGTGTAAGTTTTAAATAGCAGTTGGTAAAAATTATTTTGGGAAGCTGTTCATCATTTGAACAGCTTTTTTATTACAATGTTATTATACTGATATGCAGTTAAAAGATGCCATACAGTTACTTCAACCAGCACAACCACAATTAAAGAATAGAAACCGCTGGGCCGACCTGGGTTGTGGAAATGGTTTATTTACAAAAGCCCTGGCCCATCTTATTGACCCAGGTGGTATTATCTATTGTGTTGATACAAACCAATCTTCGTTCAATGAAATTCCGGACCAATACAATGAACAGGTAATAGAAAAAGTGCAGGCGGATTTTGTAAAGGATGATTTACCGGTTGAAAATTTGACCGGCATATTGATGGCTAATTCCCTGCATTATGTAAAAGATAAAGCAACCTTTTTTAAAAAGCTAAATAAGTACCTGCAAAAAGATCACTATTTTATTATTGTAGAATATGATACCAGCGTCGCTAATAGGTGGGTTCCTTATCCCCTGAATTTTCAATCATTGTTAAATCTTTTTATGGCGACGGATAAATACAGTGTCACCAAATTGAACGAACATCTTTCGATCTACAATAATGGGAAAATGTATGCTGCATTAATAGACTGTGTCACTAAGTAAGCGGCTAATTCTTATTTTGAGATTCTGTGTTAAATTTCCAATAGACTTAGTCAATATCAAAAACTTGTTTTCTTTGCGAATTTTTCCTGGCGCTCTCTGCGGCAAAAAAAGATCTAACCGCAAAGAGAATACAAAGCCTGCCCGTCGTCAGACAAGTTTTTCGCAAAGATCCGAAGGAGTTATAGACCGTTTACAACTCTTTTTAATTTTACCTGAAATACATCAATCTTTATTCTCTAAAATTTGAGTAAATTGAACAAACAAATTTTCTCTCTTATCAGTGAAAGAAATTAACGATATCATCCGCTCATTTGATGAGGCCCAATACAAAGGCCAGCAAACAGCCCTGGCAACCGTAGTACACGTTGATGGTTCGTCTTATCGTCGTCCCGGCGCCAGGATGTTGATCACAGAGGAGGGACAGTTAACAGGCGCTATCAGCGGCGGATGTTTGGAAGGTGATGCCTTGCGGAAAGCTTTGCTGGTAATGTCCCAAAAAAAGTCCATGTTGGTTACCTATGATACCATGGATGAGGACGATGCCAAATTGGGAATCGGGCTTGGTTGCAATGGCATTATCCAGGTTTTGATAGAACCGATCGATACCTCCGATGCAAACAGTCCCATCAATTTTTTAAAAGCGGTGGCTTCGGAGCGACAAAAAGCGGTACTAGTAACTTTATTCTCATTGGAGAATAAAAAAGACCCTCAGCCTGGCACCTGCCTGATGCTACGGGAAGATGAAGTAAGAGAAGGAAATGTTCCTGCACTGAAAGAGAAATTATTGGCTGATGGTAAACAGGTTTTAACCGGTAAGCAATCTTTATTCAGGAACTACATTTTTGAAAATAAAAGCCTTGTCGCTTTCATTGAATTAATAGAGCCGGCTGTGTCATTAATCGCTATTGGTGCAGGCAATGACGTGATACCATTAGTCGGCATGGCAGAGATACTGGGATGGGAAACCACTGTCATCGACGGTAGACCGGCTTACGCTAAACAAGAACGATTCGCTTCTTCCTGCCAGGTGTTGCTATCAAAGCCTGAAGATGTGATCGGCAAAATTGCCATCGATGCCAATACTGTTTTTGTGTTAATGACGCACAATTACAATTACGATATGGCCATGCTTATCCAATTGCTGCAGCGAAACGTGACATATGTTGGCATGTTGGGACCGAAGAAAAAACTGGAACGAATGCTGGGTGAAATTACCGAACAGGGAATTAATTTAACACAGCAGCAACTCAGTTCCATTCACAGCCCTGTTGGCCTCGATATCGGCGCAGAAACGTCAGAAGAAATTGCATTGTCCATTTTATCGGAAATAAAAGCTGTATTGAGTGGTAAACAAGGACTCTCACTTCATGCCAACTCCGGTGCTATTCATTCACGCAATGAACTGATAATTGAACAAATCCATTTGTTTGAAAAAAAATAAATAAGTTGATACCAGATGTTATCAAATATTTGAAGCCGGTAAAGAACCCAACCTTATTACCTTAGTAGTATATAATGATTAAAAAAATAAAACCTTATTACCTTATCCTAAAAGATGGCTGAAATAAGCTAATAAGGTTTGATCACATTTTTGCTACAGGCTACTAAGGTAATAAGGTCACCACTTCATTTGAAAAATTTAAAAAATTTCCTTTAGGTCGATCATGAATATAACCATAAACAACTGCGCTATCATCATTCTTGCAGCCGGGGCTTCTACACGATTGGGGCGACCCAAACAATTGCTGCCTTTTAACGGGAAAAGCTTACTGGAAAATGCAGTCGACACGGCCAATGAAGCAGAGGCAAACCCGGTAATTGTAGTGCTTGGCGCCAATGCTGCACTATCGGAAAAAGAAATTGATGAAAAAAAAGTGCATATTGTTGAAAACAAAGAATGGAAAGAGGGAATGGCCACGTCTATCCGTTGCGGCCTGGGGACGCTGCAGCATATAGCTCCTTCTGCAGATGGTGTGATATTAATGGTTTGTGATCAGCCGCATGTCTCTTCTGCCCTGCTAAACGAATTAATCACCCTACAAAAAAAGACCGCTAGCCCAATCGTTACGAGCCAATACAAGGATGTGGCTGGTCCGCCGGCCCTCTTTCACAAGTCTGTTTTCCCCGAACTACAGGCACTAAAGGGTGATGCAGGCGCAAGGAAAATAGTAGAGAAATACCAGGATAACCTAGCAACTGTTTCATTTGAAAAAGGGAATGTTGATATTGACACAGAAGATGATTACAAGGCATTAATCAATAACACGGAGCAACAATCATAGCCACTTACTCAACCGTTGCAGGCTTGCTACACTGTGAACAGGGGCAAACACATCAATAAAAGGCATAGCCGTTTGCATGCCTGTTGTCTCAGGCTTATAATTTGCAAATCCTGCCAGCGGGTTCAACCAAATAATTTTATTTGATTTAGCCTTGATGAACGCCATGCTCTGACGAAGAATATCCATATTGCCCTTATCCCAGCCATCGCTGACAATAATGACGATCGTTTTGGAGTCAAGCATTTTTTTTCCATAATTTTTTACGAATACCTGCAGGCACTCTCCTATCCTGGTTCCACCCATCCAGTCGTTTTCCTCTTCCAGCATATTCAATGCAGTATGAAATTTCTGTTCCCGCAAAAAAGGCGTTATTCGTTTTAACGAGGTTCCAAAAACAAATGTTTCCATCCGGCGGTACACCTGCTGAAATGCATACATGAATTGCAATAAAAAAACGGTGTACAATTCCATTGACTTGCTTGTGTCGCAAAGCAACAAAATCTTTGTGCGGGTTTGTTTAGGCTTACGGTAAGCCAGGTCAAGCAGCTCTCCTCCCCTTCTCAGGCTCCTGCGCAATGTTTGCCTCAGATCAGGTATATCGTTGTCGTGTGAAAATTTATAGCGCCTGCTTGTTTTGGCTGCCAGCCGCCTTGCCATTGCCCGGATAATTTGCATTAGCTCCTCAACTCCACTTTCCGGTACAGTAGAAAAATCTTTTTTGGATAAATTTTCATGCCCGCTATAAGTCGCTGTTTCTATCGTCTCATCATTGCGGTTGCCATGCAGCCATGTATTTAATGATTGCAGCGATAGCGGTTGGGACCTGGCTTGCTTCTTTGGTTCGTGTTTTATTTTTGAATTAACAGCTTTATCAATTTGTTTCCAGTATTCATTAAATAGCTCATCAAACTCTTCCAGCTGAGTTTTGTCTTTGCAAAGCGTGGTTTTCAAAGCGAGATGAAAAACGGAAGGGCTGGAATAATTGATAAACTGCAATCCCTGCAATACAGTTGCTTCTTCTTCCACCCCGGCAGCAAATCCTTTCTGCCGAAGAAACTGGCAGAACTGAACAATATTCCCGGTTAAAGATGTTTTGCGGCTTATCATACTTTGTCCAGCTTAGAAATGACGCCGGTGCGCATCATCAACTCCGCCAATGATAATTGCGCTTCCCTGGTATCCTTCCAATCTTTCAATATTACGCCCAGTGTCTGCTCAATGATCTTTTTATCAAGATGGTCAATATGAAGTGAGGCTAAGGCCGCGGCCCAGTCCAGTGTTTCGGCAAGACCGGGTGTTTTTTCCAGTTTCACCTGTCGTAACTCCTGCATGAAGCGGGTTATTTGCTCAGCCAGCTTTTTATCAATGCCAGGAACTTTTGATTGTACAATTGCCAGCTCCTTTTCGAATCCGGGATAATCGATATATAGATACAGACACCTTCTTCTTAACGCTTCGCTTAACTCCCTGGTTCGGTTACTGGTCAGTATCACCTGGGGAATATGTGTTGCCCTGATAGTTCCTGTTTCGGGAATGGTGATCTGCCAGTCACTTAATACTTCCAATAAAAAACTTTCAAACTCCTCATCCGACCGGTCGACCTCATCGATGAGCAAAACAGGTTTTTGGTGATGTGTGATGGCCTGCAGCAAGGGTCGCTTCATTAAAAAGCTATCGCTGAAGATCGTCTTCTCCTTCTCGTCTATTGTTTGCGAATTATGCTCGGTCATTTTGATATGCAACAGTTGCCGCTGGTAATTCCATTCGTACAGGGCATGCGTAGCATCCAGTCCTTCATAGCACTGCAGGCGAATAAGATCTGTTTGTAACGCATTGGCCATTACTTTAGCGATCTCTGTCTTGCCTACGCCTGCAGGTCCTTCCACCAATAAAGGCTTATTCAGTTGCAGGGAAAGAAATACAGACATAGCTATTGCATCATCTGAAATATAGCCTTGCGACAGAAGCATTTGTTTTATGTCGGATAGTTGAATCATCCTGGATCACTATTTGCAAGGAGAAGTTTCACCATTTCAATATTCTTTTAGATATCATTCCATAAAGTCGAAAAGATATTTTTCTTCATAAGGAATTTCAAACTTTTCAAGAAATTCAAGGTATTCCTTCCGGAATGTTTTCTTTTTGTGATGTGATTCCTGATTCAGAACATATTTTGCCACCCTGTCAATATGAGACTGGGAGTAAGAAAATACACCAAATCCTTCCTGCCAGTTAAATTTCCCCTTCATCCATTTGTTGTCATTGATAAATCCGTTGCTAGCTACTTTTATTTCCTTTACAAGATCCGAAATTTCCATTACCGGTTTAAACCCCAAAAAAATATGTGCATGATCAGGCATGCAATGCACTGCTATCATTTTTGATTTTCGTTTCTGAACTATTCCTGTAATATATTTATGCAACTCTTCTTTGTGCTCTTTTGGAATTAATGTCTGGCGGTGTTGCACGGCAAAAACAAACTGCAGATAGATTTGGGAATATGTGTTTGGCATAAAATGATTTTTTAAACTCATTCAGCAATTGCAATTATTCATACAACCACTGTTTTATTTCACAGGTGGCTCCTACGGAGCCGGGAAAACATCGTTGCCAATTTGTTATAAAACAGGCAGCTCCTCCGGAGCTTATCCCGCTTAGGCTATCAATCGCTTTTATTAGGCAAAACCCGTTTGCCCATCAGGCAATATCATTAAGTTAAGAAATTTCCGTTCAGGGTGTATCCGTTTATAGAAAAGAGATTTATCCTTTTCATACTAAAAGCTACAATGGAGCTTATCCTATTCACCCACGAGGTGTTCTGCTTATAGAAAAGAAGGTATCTGATTTTTCGGACTCCGTAAGAGTCGCCTGTATCTCTTTTTGAACAGGCGGCTCCTAGGGGCCTGAGAAACGTTTTTCAACTGCCATAAAACAGGAAGCTCCTACGGAGCTAAGAACTCTTCCCGTAATGATTTTTTTATAAACAAGCAGCTCCTCCGGAGCTTATTCCGCTTATGTTATTAAACGCTTTTATTAGTTTGCAAAATCCGTTTGCCCCATCGGGGCGCCCAGCTTATGGAAAACAATAATAAAATATTTGAGGACTCCGTAGGAGTCCCCTATTTCCATATAACGATCCGTTATAATCCAGGAAAGCAGGAAATCTATTTCACCGGTGCGGCGGGCATACTGGTATTCCAGATATCACGATATAATTTCCACCCCCCATTTACAGGTTTCCAAACCACAACATATTTTCCTTTATCCATTACTTTATTGTCAGCGCCAATCAATTCATAGTGGCCGGTCTCTGCTAACTGGTCCTGGTTTCCTGAAACATCATCCGTCATAAGTTTAAGATCAGAAAAACCCATCCTGGTGAATTCTCCCCAAAGCGAAACGATACCTGAGCCTTTTACCGGGTCGCTATTGGGAGGCAGCATCCATGCATCATCAGCATAATACGAAGCAATGGCGACGGAATCTTTTTTTCTAAAAGACTCACTGAACTTTGCATTCATTGATTCGATAGATGATTTGGCCGCAGCAAGATCAAATGAGGCTGTTTCTTTTGACTCTGCGGTTCCTGTTGTTTTGTCGGTGGATGCAGAATTGCAGGCAGCCAGGAAGATGATGGCGGCGACAACCAGGCAGTTGGATAATTTTTTCATTGCGATTTGTTTTAGATGGTTTGGTTAGGTAATAAAAATTTTGCAGATATTTTTTAATCCATAAAGTCGAAAAGATATTTTTCATCAGCGATTTCACAGCTTTTGAGAAATTCGGGATATTCAGTCCGAAAGGCTCTCTTTTATGATGGGTTTCCTGGTTTAGGGTATATTTGGCCACCTTGTCAATATGTGATTGTGAATAGGAAAATACACCATAACCCTCCTGCCAGTTAAATTTTCGGTTCACCCATTTGTTATCGTTGATAAATCCGGTGCTGGCCACTTTTATTTCTTTTACCAGATTTGAAATTTCAATGACCGGTTTAAAGCCTATAAAAATGTGACCTGGCATACAATGCACCGCAATCATTATTGATTTCCTGTTTTGAATGATACCATTATGTATTTGTGCAACTCTTCTTTATGTTCTTTCGGGATTAGGGCCTGACGGTGTTGGACGGCAAAAACAAATTGCAGGTAGATTTGGGAATATTTGTTTGGCATAAATAAAATTTTCGATTTAAACGGGACGCTCCTGCGGAGCCGGGATATACTTACGAATCATTTTTCAAAAAACGGGGAGCTTCTACGGAGCTTTAAAAGCATATTGCCTCATTGACATTCCGATCACCAGAGATCATTTTCATGCCCATCAGCCAGCCCGTTTTTAGAAACCCAATATCCCACATTTTCGAAGACTCCATAGGGTTCTCCCCGTTGCATTTTCAATTAAAACGAAACCCGGTTATTAATGCAATATTCACACTGTTACAGGCGGCTTCTACGGAGCTTTAAAAGCATATTGCCTCATTGACATTCCAAACACCAGAGATCATTTTCATGCCCATCGGCCAGCCTGTTTTTAGAAACCCAATATCCCACATTTTCGAAGACTCCATAGGGTTCTCCCCGTTGCATTTTCAATTAAAACGAAACCCGGTTATTAATGCAATATTCACACTGTTACAGGCGGCTTCTACGGAGCTTTAAAAGCATATTGCCTCATTGACATTCCAAACACCAGAGATCATTTTCATGCCCATCAGCCAGCCTGTTTTTAGAAACCCAATATCCCACATTTTCGAAGACTCCGTAGGGTTCTCCCCGTTGCATTTTCAATTAAAACGAAACCCGGTTATTAATGCAATATTCACACTGTTACAGGCGGCTTCTACGGGCTTTAAAAGCATATTGCCTCATTGACATTCCAATCACCAGAGATCATTTTCATGCCCCATCGGGGCAACCCGTTTTTAGAAGATTATGATACAGATTATACAGACTCCGTAGGAGTCTCCAGTTTCAAATCTGTGACAAGCACATTTTAAAAAAAGGCGGCATCCCTACCGCCCCAATGATGTTTTAAATCATGCTGTATCACATCACTGCCTGCAATGCTTTTTTCAAGTAAACCTTTGCCAGGTGCCTGCGATATTCTTCTGATGCATAGTGATCACTTAAAATACTTATGTCCCTGACAGCGGCATTGGTTGCCGCAGCAATTGTATCGTTATTTAGCGGCCTACCGGATACCTCAGCCTCGGCATTGGCATCACGAAACGCATGATCGGCGACACCCGTAAAAGCAATGTTTATTTTTCCGTCGGGAAGCCGCATCACGGCACAGCCAACAATGGCAAACCTCGAAGCTGGCTGCTCAAATTTTTGATAGCTTGTTTTTGTTCCTTCAGCCGGAGCAGGTATGCGTACAGCAGTAATGATCTCATCTGGCTGCAAAGCCGTACCAAATAACCCCTGGAAAAAATCAGTGGCTTTTATTCTTCGTTTACCATTGTTGCCCTGCACTTTAATGGCCGCATCGGCAGCCAATACCAATGCAGGCCAGTCTGCAGCAGGATCGGCATGAGCCAGGCTGCCGCCAATAGTGCCATGATTGCGGACCTGCAGATCGCCGATGCGGGAAGCAGCTTCGGCAAAAAAGGGAAGTTTGCTCCTGATAAGTTTATCATTGGCGATATCCGCATGAGTGGCAGCGGCGCCGATAACGATCTCGCCGTCTTCTGCGTTAATGCCTTTGAGGGCAAGCAGACCGGTTATATCAACCAGTTTGGAAGGGCGAATCATACGCAGCTTCATAGCCGGGATCAAGCTATGTCCGCCAGCTAATATTTTTTCGTCCCCGGCTGACAAAGCAGCAATCGCTTCATCTATTGTCTTTACTTTTTGATAATCGAATGGAGCAGGTATCATAAATACAAAATTTGAAAATTGATAAATATGCCAATGTGCTAATGTGCAAATTTGCAAATGGGTTAAAAGATGAACAGCGAACCGAACGTAGAAGAGTGCGACGCAACGAAGCTCAATCAGGGCTTTGCAGTCCGGCAAACAATAATTCATCTGATATGCAAAGAGCTTTTCATTGAAGATTGAGCATTGAACATTGAAAATTGAACATTTTCCTCCGATTAATTTTGCATTGCCTTCCATACTCTTTCTGACGTCAATGGCATACGTATGTCCCTTACTTTGTGTCCGCCGCTCCACAATGCATCGATCACAGCATTGACGACAGCTGGCGTTGAACCAATGGCACCGGCTTCTCCCGCACCCTTTACTCCCAGTGGATTGTGAGGACAGGGAGTAATTTGACTACCTGTTTCAATCATTGGCAGATCATCCGCTCTTGGCATGCAATAATCCATATATGATGCATTCGTCAGCTGCCCGTTTTCATCATACTCCGCACCTTCAAACAATGCCTGGCCAATACCTTGTACTACGCCGCCATGGATCTGTCCTTCGACGATCATTGGATTAACAACATTGCCTACATCGTCCACCGAAATAAAACGTTTCAGGTCTACTTTACCAGTTTCCTTGTCCACTTCCACGACTGCGATGTGGCAGCCGAAAGGATAGGTGAAATTGGTGGGATCATAAAAACTGCTGAAGTCGAGACCTGGCTCAAGATCTTTCGGATAGACATGCGGCACATAAGCCGTTAATGCTACATCGCCAAAGGCAACTGATTTGTCGGTGCCTTTCACGGTGAACTTACCTGATGAAAATTCTATATCATCTGCATTGGCTTCTAACCGGTGAGCGGCAATCTTTTTACCTTTCTCAATGATTTTTTCCAGGCTTTTGACGATAGCGGTGCCGCCGACTGCGAGGCTTCTTGAACCATAAGTACCCATGCCAAATGCCACGGTTTCGGTATCACCATGATGTATTTCTACATCCTCCATAGCAATGCCCAGCTTGTCTGCTACTATTTGCGCAAAAGTGGTCTCATGTCCCTGGCCATGGGAATGAGCCCCGGTATATACACTGACCTTGCCGGTTGGTTGTACTCTTACTTGTCCAACCTCAAACAAACCGGCCCTTGCACCTAGTGAACCAACTACTGCTGAAGGCGCAATACCACAGGCTTCTATGTAGGTAGAAAAACCAACACCAAGCAGTTTTCCGTTATTGGCCGATTCTTTTTGTGCCTTGCGAACATCGCTATAGCCAAGCATTTGCAAACCTTTTTCTAACACGCCTTTATAATTACCGCTATCATATTGCAATGCGACCTGTGTTTGATAACCGGGCTGATTGACGCCGTCAAATGGCGGAATAAAATTTTTGAAACGTAGCGCTGCGGGATCCATATTCATTTCCAATGCAGCGAGGTCAACCAATCTTTCCAATAAATAGGTGGCTTCCGGTCGTCCTGCACCGCGATAGGCATCAACAGGTGTAGTATGCGTAAAAACAGCGGTCACATCAACATTGATTTTTGGTGTGGTGTAAAGACCTTGTAATAATGTGCCGTGAAGATAAGTAGGTACACAACTGCCAAACGTAGAAAGATAAGCACCCAGGTTGGCAAAAGTCTTTACCCGCAGTGCAATAATTTTTCCCTCATTATCAAAACCCATTTCCGCCTTGGTAATATGATCTCTTCCATGTGCATCCAGTTGAAATGCCTCGCTTCTTGTAGCGGTCCACTTGACAGGTCTTTTTATTTGTTTAGTGCACCATGTCAACAGTGCTTCCTCTGTATAATGAAATATTTTGCTGCCAAAACCGCCGCCGACATCCGGCCCCACTACCCTTACCTTATGTTCCGGAATGCCCAATACAAAAGCACACATCAGTAAACGGATCACATGCGGATTTTGAGTGCTGGTGTACAATGTATATTTATCGCTGATGGAATCATACGAACTATTATAGCACCGCGGCTCTATTGCGTTCGGCACCAATCGTTGATTGATAAATTCAAGTGTTGTCACATGCGCAGCGGAAGAAATCGCTTCATTTACTTCTGCAAGAGGATTTCCCAATGCCCAGTCATAACAGATATTGTTCGGCACATCATCATGCACTAAAGGCGCACCAGCCTGCGCAGCTTTAGCAGCATCAATCACACAAGGCAATTCTTCATACTCCACATTCACCGCTTCTGCAGCATCCACAGCCAACTCCTGTGTTTCAGCAATGACGATGGCAACCGCATCGCCTACATGTCTTACTTTATCAGCCACAAGCAATGCATGCTTGGGCTCTTTCATCGTGTCGCCATTTTTAAAATTTACCTGCCAGCCGCATGGAACACCATTCACATTCGCTACATCTGCTCCCGTATAGATGGCAATAACGCCGGGCATTTCTTTGGCGGCAGCTATATCCACACTCAAAATTCTTGCATGCGCATAAGGGCTTCTCACAAACGAAGCATAGGTTTGATGCGGCAATACAATATCATCGGCATATTTTCCATTGCCGGTAATAAACCTTTTATCTTCAACCCGCTTAACGGATTTACCGATCAGGCCATTGGTTTTGGCCATACCATTTCCGGAACTCATATGGTTGCCTCCTTTTTAATTTTTTTTCTTGCAGTCATTTTTTCAGCAGCATACTGCACTGATTTTACAATATTTTGATAGCCGGTGCACCGGCAAAAGTTTCCTTCCAGCGCCACACGGACTTCTTCATCTGTCGGTTTTTTGTTGTGCTGTAAAAGATCAGCAGCCGTCATAATCATTCCCGGCGTGCAGAAGCCGCATTGCAAACCATGACACTGGTTAAAAGCATCCTGCAGCGGATGTAATTCTCCGTTTGTTGACAAACCTTCGATCGTAGTGATCTTGGTTTTATCTGCCTGCACGGCAAGCAGCGTACAGCTTTTAGTGGCTTTACCATTTACATGAATGGTACACGAGCCACAGCTACTCGTATCGCAACCGACATGAGTACCTGTAAGTCTCAACACATCACGCAGGTAATGAACCAGCAAAAGTCTTGGTTCTACCTTATCAGTATGTTTGACTCCGTTGACGGTGACGGTTATTTTGATGCTCATGGAATTTTTATTTTAAAATTTTAGTAAGATTTTTTGTTACCAGCGTTCAATTCATTGGGCATTGGAGCCTCCTTCCAACTTCCCCCGTTAGGGGAAGCCACCAACACACAGCCCTCACTATTCAAAGATTCTTTTAGCTATGATAGTTTCTCATCCACTTCTGTCACCTTTTTAAATCTGCTTAAAATTCACAAAGTATCTTCAACCTAAGTTCCCCCTTCGGGGGGACAGGGGGCTTTTAGAGTACAGGAGTTTTTAATTCTTTTTCCAGGTTTGAAAAAAATTGTTTGGATAACGTATTGGCTACGCCGCCAACCAGGCGCTGCCCCATAGACGCCAGCATGCCGGATAATTTTACATCACCATCGAATGTCACTTCTGTTTGATTGTCATTGACAGGTTGTAAGGCGATAATGATAGCCGCATTTGCATTGCCGATCTTGCTTTTCTGCTGAACTTTTAACGTGAAGTCTTTTCCTTCGTTGATATTTTCCATTTGCAGGTCGCCGGTAAATGAACTATTGACCGGGCCCAGTTTTACTTCGAGTATAGATTTAAATTGATTGTCGCCTGTTTTTTCTAACCTGGAAATACCAGGCACTATCCTGGCAAGCGTCTCGGTGTCCATCAACAACTTCCAGATCCGGGATGGACCGGCGTTGATCACATGTTTGCCTGTGAGTTGCATATGACAAGAAATTGGACAGTAATAAACCCGGAGGTTCGTATCATATCCTTTGCCAACAATTCCTCTATTAAGTTATGAAAATCTTCTGTCCCAATTTTATTTATTTTATATTGAACTTTCGCTAAATATGTCTTCTGCATACATCCGCTTATTATTGTAATTTCGTAAGATGATCGTTGATCGCTACCATCGTGTGCATAACTATCTCCGTATTTCTCTCACGGACAATTGTAACCTGCGCTGTTTTTACTGCATGCCGGAAGAAGATTATGAATTCACCCCGGCTTCGCGGCTGATGCAGTTGCCTGAAATTGAATCCCTGGCTAAAACATTTGTCGATCTGGGCGTGAATAAGATCAGGCTTACGGGCGGAGAACCGCTGGTGAGAAAGGATGCCAAAGAAATTATCCTCGCTTTATCAAAATTGCCGGTGAAACTGACACTGACTACGAACGCCACGAGACTTCATGATTTTGTAGATACGTTAGAACAAGCTGGTGTAAAATCATTGAACATAAGCCTCGATACGCTTCAACCCGAAAAGTTTCAGCTCATCACCCGCCGGGACCAGTTTAAGCTGGTATATGACAATATTCACTTGTTGATGCAAAAAGAATTTCATGTAAAAGTGAACATGGTGGTGATGAAAGGTTTGAATGAAAACGAATTGCTGGACTTTGTAGAATGGACAAAACAGGAACCGGTGCATGTACGTTTTATTGAATTCATGCCTTTTACCGGTAACCGGTGGACCAGCAATAAAGTTTTTTCTTATCATGAAATGCTGGAGCTAATCACTACAAAATATGAGATCATCCGGCTACAGGAAGATATTCATGATACCGCCAAGGCTTACCAGGTGCCCGGACACAAAGGAACATTTGCAGTGATCAGTACGATGAGTGAACCTTTCTGCAGTGGCTGTAACCGCATGAGGCTTACTGCTGATGGCAAACTAAAGAATTGCTTATTTTCAAAAGGTGAAACCGACCTGCTTACTGCGCTTCGAAAAGGTGAAGACGTCGTCCCCCTGATCCATCAAAGTATTCAGGCCAAAGCCAAAGAATTGGGTGGCCAGTTTAACACTGATTTTGAACACCTGCATGCAGAAGATATCAATAACAGGAGCATGATCACCATTGGGGGGTAAACGGCCCCCTCCAAACCTCCCCCTTTAGGGGAGGCTTGCAACTCACAACCCTCGCTTTTCGAAGACTCTGCAAAATAATCGGAGATTTATGCCCGGACTAAGTTCTTAACTAAAATATACAATGGATTTGGAGAATCAACTATTGTCAACATTAGAAGGGGCTATAAAATTCCTTATGAATTATCGCAATGATAGTTTATTATTAAAAAACAATTGACCAGCACAAACATGATAAGTGTAACAGATGCAAAAAAATTAATACTGGACGCTACCAGTGCCTCAACGCCAACATTGTTGCCGTTGCAAAAGGCAGCAGGTTTAGTAATAGCCGAAGATATATTCTCCCCCATTGATATTCCATCATTCGATCAATCATCCATGGATGGCTATGCATTTTCATTTGCCGGCTGGAAAGCAAAAAAGATGCTGCCTGTTAGAGGTGAAATGGCGGCCGGCAGTGACAAGGAGTTTGAACTATTACCTGGTAGCGCCGTTCGAATATTTACCGGCGCTGCTGTTCCAAAAGGAGCCGACACGGTGGTGATGCAGGAAAAGACAAAAGTGGAGAACGATCACCTGTTGATTGAAGATGAAAATATCACACAGGGACTGAATGTGCGGCTCAAAGGTTCGGAAATAAAAAAAGCTGAACTGGCAATTCCTAAGGACACGGTTCTCTTACCTGCCGCTGTCGGTTTTCTTGCGGGTCTCGGTATTAAGGAAGTAAAGGTTTATGCCTCGCCTGCAGTTGGCATTATCGTAACCGGGAATGAATTGCAAAGACCGGGTCAACCATTACAGGCAGGCCAGATTTATGAATCCAATTCTTACACACTACAGGCAGCGTTAAAACAAATGCATATTGACGCGGTAGCGGTTTATACAGTAGAAGATAGCCTGCAAAAAGTAAAGCAAGTATTAGGAGAGGCTTTGCAGAAGAATGACATTGTTTTTTTGACCGGTGGTGTGAGTGTTGGCGACTATGACTTTGTAGTAAAAGCAGCCGAAGAAAATGGTGTTGAAAAAATATTTCATAAAATAAAACAGAAACCGGGCAAGCCTTTATTCTTTGGCAAAAAGGAACATAAACTGGTTTTTGGATTACCGGGCAATCCCGCTTCCGTGCTTACTTGCTTCTATGAATATGCAGAGCCTGCTTTAAGAAAAATGCGGCAACAAAAAACCAGTGTGCGGGTTTTGCAGGCATCGCTGGCAACCGAGTTTAAGAAAGCGGCGGGGCTTACTCATTTTTTAAAAGGTTTTTATGATGGTGAAAAAGTGACACCATTAACTGCACAGGAGTCCTATCGCTTAAGTTCGTTTGCAAAAGCCAACTGCCTTATTAAAATTGAGGAAGAGGTGACTAGTTGCCAGAAGGATGACTTAGTTGAGATACATCTGTTACCCGAATAAAAAATATATGGATAGTAGCATCTTGTTTTATGTTCTTTTATTTTTTGTTGCTTTTTTGTATGCTTCTGTCGGTCATGGAGGTGCCAGCGGCTACCTGGCATTGATGGCAATATTTGGTATAGCTCCCGACGTAATGAAGCCCACTGCTCTCCTGCTCAACCTGTTTGTATCGCTTACTTCATTCATCCAATTTTATCGTGGTCAGCATTTCAAATGGAAACTATTTTTGCCCTTTGCTATCGCTTCCATACCCATGGCCTATGTCGGCGGACTGGTGACGGTCGATGCAGTAATTTATAAGAAAATCCTGGGACTGCTGCTGATCATACCCATCATTCGTTTTTTATTTTTCAGGAATATCACGATCGATGAATTAAAAAAACCGAACATCTTTTTGTCACTGTTAATCGGTGCAGCCATTGGGTTGCTGTCCGGTTTGATCGGGATCGGCGGGGGAATCATTTTATCGCCGATTTTACTGCTGTTGAAATGGAGCGACATGAAACAAACGGCTGCGATCAGCGCCTTGTTCATTTTTGTGAATTCTATAGCCGGGCTGGCGGGTCAACTAACTAAGGGCATTCAATTTAGCAATGACATGTATTGGTACGTCATCATCGCATTCGTCGGCGGTATATGTGGCGCCTATTTTGGCTCACTCAGGTTCAGGCAGGATATTTTAAAGTATATGCTTGCCGTTGTATTAATGGTGGCTGCCTATAAATTATTATTTACTACTGCTTAATAATGCAATTTTTGACATTTGTAAAAGCAAAAAAATCGAAGCTACTGGGGTATTTGAAACGGCCTCAGAAAAATGGCGTTAAGAAATTTGTGAGTAATGCGTTAAGCGGCGAAAATGATGATAAGCGTTACAATTGTCGATACACACAAATGCCGAACAGCGATATGCAGACGATAGTAAGCTTTTTCGCCGTAGCATAACGAAACAAATTTTAGCCATTTTTCTGAAGCCTTGACTTTTTTTGTTACTTTTTGCGTCAAGGCAAAAAAGTAAATAGAGTGTTTGATTAGTAAGAAAACTTCCGATTAAAAAGTAACTACTAATAGATATCTAATCGGCCTCTAAAAAAGTTTGAGAGCATCCTTGCTATTTATTCATCAAAGCTGTCGGCAATCCATCCAGGCTAACCAGGTTTTTCTCCTGCTTATAAGCTTCCAGTCCCTCAGCGCCTTTCTTCTCGGCCCATTTATGTGAATGATCTCTTTCGCCGGCGTACTCATAATAGGGCACACCAAAACCGCAGGAAGTATGCACTTTGAAAATGTCTGCCACGATGATTTGGCGGGTCGAGGGTAGTAACACAAAATGAGATGACAACTCTTCCCACTCTTTATCGGTAGGCAAAACTGTATAGCCCTTTCCATATAAACGTAAAATATTTGGCGGCCCATCAAATGCACAAAACATAAATGTGATGCGACCATTTTCAAGAATATGGGCAGAGGTTTCATTACCACTTCCGACAATATCCATATACGCTACTTTCGAAGGAGTTAGTACCCGGAAACTATCCAGGCCCTTTGGTGAAAGATTAATATGCCCGCCACCATCTAATGGCGCGGTACTGACAAAAAATAAATGTTGTGCTTCTATAAATTCACGATGATGATCGTTAATGGCTTCAAAAAATTTACCCATAAAAAAAATATTGGTGGCAAAGATAATTTTAAAATTTATCGGAGTGACAATCCCCCATCAAAACGAGCTGTTGAAAAAGCTGTATAACGTGGCAATTTGTATTGGCGCTATAAACAACGTGCCTACCGACAAGCAGGTGTAAAATGTATAATGCTATTTTGCTGGATACTAATATTTTGTATTTTTAGCGGTACAGCGTATAAATTATCAAGGCATGTTTGGGCTGCAATAAACTAACACAATTTCATCACTATGATAAAAAAATTAAAAGTTTCAGGATTAAATGGACGAATTGATATGGAAGAGTCCTTTAATGCTGATATTAATTTGTTAACTGGCAAAAATGGCGCTGGCAAAACGACCATACTTAAGCTTATCTGGTACCTAAATGGTGCTTACATTTATAACCTTATTACTGAGATCAATTTTAATGAAATTGAATTGGAAACATCAAACTCAGTGATAAACGTAAAAAAGGTCGAACAAAAAAAAGAAAGAGGTTATAATTATGAATTCCGAGTCGATCCTGGTGGGAGAACATTTAACATAAGCGAAAGAAATATTCGAGAGTTAGAAATGAGGCACCCCTCTTTATTTGGGCACTCGAATAATCTAAGAGAGATTTCATTGCCAACTATTTTTTTCCCAACTTTTAGGAGAATTGAAGGTGGCTTTAGTATGGATGGAAGAAGAAATACATATGCTGAAAGAATTACAATTAAAGATGCTTTGAATGAATTATCACAAAGACTTTCTTATCATAATCAAAGATTTATTTCTTCCATTTCAACTGACGATTTGGTTTCACTAGTAACATCAGAGTTTGCTAGAATAACAGAGACATTTAATGCCTTGCAAAAGGAGCAGTCTGAAAAAATCATAAACCAAATTCGCTATCGAAACAATCAAAATGATTCTGAATTACTTACTTCCATTCAAGCTGAAATAATTAGTCTAGAAGATACTAGGAAACAGTATTTTCAGCCCTTTACTATTCTAGGTGATTTGATTGTTTCGATTTTTACACATAAAGGAATAAGACTAAGCAATTTGACAATTGGAGATATAGGAAATGCGATTTCTTCTGACAAGCTTTCTGCGGGTGAAAAACAGATGTTGAGTTTTATTTGTTATAATACGTTTACAAAAAATCATGTAATCTTTATCGACGAACCAGAACTTAGTTTGCATCCTGACTGGCAACGTATTTTATTGCCAACACTTTTAAAATTGAATAACGGAAATCAATTCTTTATGGCAACTCATAGCCCTTTTATATATTCGAAATACTCGGACAAAGAAATAATTATTGAACAAGACAAAGGTGATAATTAGGGTCTGCTGATTAAGTCGCCATCAAACACTCAATTTTTTTGGAGGCGGGATATAAATTTCATGTAATACTGCCAGCCATTTAATAAACTCAACATTTTTTTGTTTAAGCCAAACAACGAGGCAA
>NZ_JARKNA010000050.1 GCF_029360765.1 Terrimonas pollutisoli
TTGCAACGCAGGCCGGTAGTTTGTTTGTTTTGCATTTGAATATTTTTACAATGAATAATCTTGCAAAACAAAAGCCTCTGACTTTATCAGAGGCTTCACAAACTACCGAAGGTTTAGTACAACATTGGGTTTTATGCAAGTTGGGCTTGACATTGCAACATCAACAAATTGCAAATCCCAGCTTCAGTTCCAGCTGACGAATAACTATCAGCTTTTGTACTTAACTTCATCAACATATTTTCAATCAGCAGCGGTTGTCGGCAGACGGAATGCTAATTCCCAACCTGCATAAAGCCCTGTTCGTTGTGCATCATTTAAAAAAACCTTTGTTATGAAATACTTTCTCTCTTTATTGATAATATTAGCATATTCTTCAGCAAAATCACAAAACGGAAAAATCATTGAGCAAGTTTCATTTACACTTCCTGACTCTACGGTTCGTAACATTGAAATGATTGTACCGGACATTAAATCAACATTAGCCGGAGTTAATTTCTATCATATCACTTATTTTTCTGACCAATTCAAAGTAAAAGGTTATTTAGCCGTTCCAAAAAAAGAAGGGAAATATCCTTGTGTTATTTACAACAGGGGCGGTAATAAAGAGTTTGGCAAAATTACCGATGAAAGTTTTTTATTAAGGGGTATGGGTGAGCTAAGTAGTAAAGGATATGTAATTGTAGCCAGCCAATACCGGGGTAATGATGGTGGAGAAGGAAAAGAAGAATTTGGTGGAAAAGACGTAAATGATGTACTCAATTTGATTCCGTTACTTTCAAATATCCAACAAGCTGATACATCACGTATTGGCATGTTTGGATGGAGCCGTGGCGGTATGATGACCTACCTTGCATTAACCAAGACAGCAAAAATAAAAGCAGCTGTAGTAGGAAGCGGTATCACAGATTTAATAAAAGTATTAGAAACCCGCCCAGCTTTTGACACTGCTGTTTATGCCCGACTGATACCAGACTATGCTAAAACTAAAATGACGGCTTTGAAAGAGCGCTCTGCTGTTTACTTTGCCGAAAAAATAAACAAAACAACACCTATTCTTATTCTTCAGGGAACGGCTGATTGGCGTGTTCCTACTAATCAGGTTTTAGACCTTGTAAATAAGTTTTATCAATTAAAGCAACCGTTTCGCTTCGTACTTTATGAAGGAGGAGAACATTCACTTACAGAACACAGAAGTGATTACGTCCTGCAATTAACCAATTGGTTCGACGCTTATTTGCGGGACAAAAAACCCTGGCCAAGTTTGGAACCACATGGTGACTGAAAACGAACGCACAACAGCGAGGTTTTGCGTCAGCGGGGGGCGACAAATAAATCCTAATCGGCAGTACTACTATCAGCTACATATCCAGCAGACTGAACACGGATGAGCAACAGAATATATTTTCAACTTTTTTATCTTACATCGGCTTCTGTTCCGGGCTGAACGTTTTCCAAATGCCCCTCCGAACGCAAAGCCCTGACGATGGACAGAAATGGCCGCATTGAGCATCGTGTTTTATTCTTCATCATTCACTGGCGGCCACGAAAGACCGCCTTTGGCTTTCATTCAATTCAAATCTTTCATTTTACTCATTGCAAATTTTAATTGCAGCAAAGGCTATGTCTTTCTTTTTTCTGTCCATCGGATCGGGGCATGACAACCGGGTAAGTGAACTTTTGAGCCACTGTCCGCCATCATTGGGTTTGGCGCAATTTCGTGGCGGTACTTATGGTTGTCAGGCTTGTTTTGTAGCTTTATTCCCGACACGAAATCGGGAACCGCCACAAAACTGCGCCAAGCCCCGATCCGTTAGCTGCTACTCTAAAACCGACATCGTAATGAAACAAATTCTTCTTGGTATTTTTATTTTGACAACAACAATTAGTTCTGGACAAAATATTTCCGCAAAACTCAAAAATGTAAGAACACTGGGTGATGCAGAAAAATTTATAAGCTCCAATCCTTCCCTTGCGACTGAAATGGTTTTTCTGAGTTCGGATGTTGACACTTCAGACTTGCAAAAACAACTATTAACTAAAAGTAAAGGCGACGTTTTTAAAATTGATGGCTACTTGTACAAAGTAGTAA
The DNA here is from genome assembly GCF_029360765.1 of Terrimonas pollutisoli. Lineage (GTDB taxonomy): Bacteria > Bacteroidota > Bacteroidia > Chitinophagales > Chitinophagaceae > Terrimonas_B > Terrimonas_B pollutisoli. Next base: position 2,090 of record NZ_JARKNA010000050.1, read on the forward strand.
GTGATACAACCATAAAATCACTTCGTGGAAGCTATATTTATCTTGACGGTTCAAAACTTTCTTTAAGTGAAATTGACAGTATAAGAAATTTAATTATGACTAAATATAATTCTGGGACAACATTTCTTGATTTATTCAAAGAATACAACATGGATGGTAATCCAAATGATGGGGATTTAGGTTGGTTTCAAGAAGGGATGATGGTAAAAGAATTTGATGTAGCTATTCAAGAACATAAAAAGGATGACGTTTTTAAAGTTGATGTTCCTTCAAACAATTGGTTTTATATCGTAAAGAAAACATACGACGACAAAACGACAAAGGAAGTCACGTTGCTAAAAATAAAGAGCAGCAGCTAACAACTAAGAGTTCGTCGGGCCTGAAGGGCCAACGATGAACTCTTAGTTGTACGGAACCTGCTGGTAGGCGTTGCTTGTAATTATGGGGATTGGTGTGTGGAAGACGTGGTTGATGCGGAT
>NZ_JARKNA010000051.1 GCF_029360765.1 Terrimonas pollutisoli
CGTAACCCTCCGGCCAACTACATATTGCTAATATGGGTTCAGGGCTTTTTATAATTTGCTCCAGCGATGAGGTAATAATTCGTGCACGTTGTTGATGGGATGCTCTGCTATTCTTTGCAGTACATCTTTCAGCCAGGTGTAAGGTTCAATACCGTGCATTTTACAAGTGCCAAGTAAACTGTAAAGCATGCCGCTTCTTTTGGCAGCTTCATGTGAGCCGGCAAAGAGATAATTTTTTCTGCCCAGAGCAACAGGGCGGATGCTGTTTTCAACAGGATTGTTATCTATGTTCAACATTCCATTTTCGGTGTATTTCGATAACCTTTCCCATCTTTCAATACTGTAAGCAAGTGCTTTGGCAATAGTGCTTTTAGGTGTTACCTGCATGTATTGATCTTTCATCCACTCATCCAATGCAGTAAGTATTGGAAGCGACTGTTGCTGCCTTACAGTTTTGATTTTATCAACAGATAAATTTTGCTCTTTGCAATTTCTTTCAATGGCATATAGTTTTTGTATCTCCTGCATGGCATAAGCAGCACGGCTTTCATCATTTTGCAATGCTTCATTAAACATACGGCGTGCATGAGCCATGCAATGGATTAATGTAATCTCATTTTGCTTATCAAAAATATCATACACACCATAGCCATCGGTTTGTAAATATCCTTTGAAGTTTTTCAAATTTTCCAGTGGCCCTTCTCTGCCACGGCCTTCCTGGTAATCGAAGAATACAATTTTATCAATACTATTTTGATACACCCAATAATAACCTCTGTGTGTTTCATCTTTTTTATCCTTGTCCATTACTTTGATGGGTGTTTCATCTACATGCAAATAGTTACTCTGCAGCACTTCTGATTTCAGTGCATCAAACAATGGCGTAATCAGTTTGCATGTGCCGCTAACCCAATCGGTGAGTGTAGAATAAGAAAGTTTTACGCCAGCTCTTTCAAAGCGTTGCATTTGACGGTGCAATGGAAGATGATCAACATACTTGTCAATTACAATTTGTGCAAGCAGCCCCTCGCCAGCCATTGCTTTTTCTATCGGTCTTGAAGGAAGCTCACCAATCAGCACTCCTTCACCAGCAGGCTTTGCGTATTTATTGCGAATGTATTTTTTTACAAACAGCTCACCCGGCTGGTATTCCAAAACTTCAGTGACCTCTTCACCCATTTTTTTGCAACCGGCAATATCTTCACCTGGTTCAATAATAATTTCTTCACGTCGAAGACTTTCCGGCAGCTTCATTCTTCCGGGATGTTGTAAAGGTTTTTGTTCAACGGTTACATTACTTTTTATGTAACTGATCTTTTTTGTATCTACAACACTGCAACCCACAACTGATTCTGCCTGTATGTCCAATGCTAATTGTGATGCGTCTGCTGATGATGGAATAAAACGTTCATGCCTTGAGCCGAAGATCATTTTCTGAAGCTGTGCCAGTTGTTGTTCCAGTGCAATAATTCTTAATTGCGATGCTTCATATAAACTTTTATAATCTATGCCGGATGCCGCTTGCATGAGATACAAAGATGTCGCATCAACCTGTTTGTGTACAATAATTTTTATCAACAAAGAGGCGATTTGTGTTGATAACGTGAGCGGTATTTTACATCCCTGAGTGAGATGCCCTGCAAAATAAAATTGAGTTGGTCAGAAGTGAGTTGCATACTCCTTGCATCCAGATCAAATGCTGGCACTTCAAACGTTCCTTTCTCCAGCCTGCGGTAAAAAATGGTAAAGCCGCCTTTCTCCCATACCAGCAGCTTAATGTGCGTACGTGGTTTGTTAATGAAAATAAAAGCATCCCCATCCAGTACCTGTTTATTCAATTCATTACGAATGATGCCACAAAGTGAATCAAAGCCCTTGCGCATATCAGTTTCTTTGCGATAGAGATGATATTGTCTGCTGCCACCAGCGATAACTATACTCATGCGGAAAGTTCTTTGAGGTACGAGGCAGCTACCGGCTGATAAATTTTTATTCCTCCTACTTCGGCAAATAATGCTGCTTGTATGTTGGCGGATGAAGTGATTTGCAAGTGAGCAAAACCCGGCGATCCCACTCGCTTTTCCCGGTTGCCTCTATACCGGCTTTGCCATTTATGAAAGGTAGCTTTGCCTATGCTATGCATCTCACAAAACTCTTTTACACTTACATCACTTTTCTCAAATTCGTTAAGCAAGTCGAGTATTTGCTGATTGTTTCGCCTGATACGAGACGACTTATTGGTAATTTGCTCCATGAGAGCAAATCTATTTGAAGTAAGGTTTGAAAACTATGTGTAGTTAGTCGTGTGCTTAC
>NZ_JARKNA010000052.1 GCF_029360765.1 Terrimonas pollutisoli
GTAAGCCTCCGGCGAAGTACATCTTTTCCTGTTTTTTTCAGCGATTTAATTTAGTGGCAAAAAGCGATGGAAGTTTTATCAGCAGTTAAACGTCGTCAGTTCCGCAGGCGGTCAGAGATATTGGATCTGTTAAGAGAGCAACAGGAAAGTGGTTTAAGCGTAAGAGTGTTTTGTGCGGAGAGATCAATAGCGGAAGGCAGTTTTCATAACTGGAAGAAGCGTTATGGCAGTGAGGGATCAGCGGCGAACAACAATGCCTTTGCCCGGGTACAGGTGGAAGCAGTGGCAGCCGGATTGTTCGCGGAAGTGAACGGTATAAAGCTTTATCAGCCGGTGAGTGCTGGTTATCTTAAAGAACTGGTATCATGAGCAGCCTGCTGTTACTAGGTGCGCACCGGTCTTATCATCTTTACCGCAAGGAGACCGACATGCGTAAAGGGTTTAACCAGCTATGTGGCATTATTACCAATGAGCTGGGCAGAGTAGTGACACAAGGTGATGCATTTATTTTTATCAACCGGCTGCGAACACACCTGAAGTTGTTAGTCTATGAACAAGGCGGGTTCACTATTTTTTATCGCCGGCTGGAGCAAGGAGCCTTTGAAGTACCTGCCTTTGACCTGGATGCAAAGAGTCTTCAACTGACGACCGATCAGCTGCATTTTATTCTGCAGGGGATATCATTGCAAACGATCCGGTATCGTAAAAGATACCAACACAGGGCTGGTACCGGTTGAAAACAAAATTATTGGCATGGCAGATCATAACCCATATTTGCAACCATGTCAACCGGGGTAGATTATAAAGCACTGTATGAGCAAAGCCAGTTACGCATCATCGCACTGGAACAACAGTTGACACAGTTGCAGAAAATGATCTTCGGTTCGCGTCACGAACGTTTTATTCCCGCCGAACCAACCCATCCTCAACTCAGTCTTGGTCTTGCTGCAGAGGCCGTCGCAGCCGGAACGATTACTTCAACAAAGCAGATTAGCTATACCCGTCACACAGTAGCCGAAGAACCAAAACCGCTGGTTCATCCTGGCAGAATGAAGCTGCCGGAAAGTCTTCGCCGCGAAGAAATACTGATTGAACCGGCTAATGATACAACAGGCTGCAAAAAGATCGGTGAAGAGATCACTGAAGTGCTGGAGTATCAGCCAGGCGAACTGTATGTAAAGCAATATAAGCGTCCTAAATATGCAAAGCCAGACAATGAAGGTATAGTGATCGGTCAGTTGCCATCCCGTCCCTTGGAAAAGGCCATGGCCGGTGAAGGATTATTAGCTCAAATCATCATTGACAAGTATATCGATCATTTGCCACTGCACCGTCAGATGCAGCGTTTTGAAAGAGCTGGTGTTAAACTGGCTTATTCCACACTCACTGATTGGGTTAGCAGCACCTGCAAACTGATCGAGCCCTTGTTTGAAGCGTTGAAGGCAGAAGTGTTACAAAGTACTTATCTGCATGCCGATGAGACACCGATCAAAGTGATGGATAAGGATAAAAAAGGTGAAACGCACCGTGGATACTACTGGGTCTACCAGAACAGTATCGATAAGATCGTGTTGTTCGATTACCAGGAAGGCCGCGGACGGGAAGGGCCGGTGGAGATACTCAAAGATTTTAAGGGGTATCTGCAAACTGATGGATATGTGGCTTATGATGTTTTTGCAAAAAGACAAGATATCACGCTGATCCATTGCATGGCTCATGCACGGCGCATGTTCAATGATGCATTGGATAACGATGAGACCCGTTCGTCCTATGCGTTACAGGAGATACAAAAGCTATATGCCATTGAAAGAATCTGCCGGGAAAAGTCACTGGGCTTTGAAGAAATAAAAGCAGTACGCCAGGCTCAATCAGTTCCCGTTCTTGCCGCACTTGGCGGGTGGATGAAGCAACAATATGTGCAGATACTTCCCAAAAGTGCTATTGGCAAAGCGCTTGCTTACAGTATTGAACGCTGGAAAAGATTATCACTTTACACCGAACACGGAATGCTGAAAATCGATAACAATCCCGTGGAGAACAGCATCCGTCCGGTAGCGCTGGGCAGAAAGAATTATCTTTTTGCCGGCAGCCATGAAGCTGCAAAAAGAAGTGGTATGCTGTATTCTTTACTTGGCACCTGTAAGATGCACGACATCGAACCTTATACCTGGCTTAAAGATGTGCTCCAACGAATAGCAGATCATCCTGTCAACAAAGTGCAGCAGTTGCTGCCGCACCGATATAAAAAATAACTTCACTTTATAAGATGTACTTCGCCGGAGGCTTAC
>NZ_JARKNA010000053.1 GCF_029360765.1 Terrimonas pollutisoli
TAGGGTCTGCTGATTAAGTCGCCATCAAACACTCAATTTTTTTGGAGGCGGGATATAAATTTCATGTAATACTGCCAGCCATTTAATAAACTCAACATTTTTTTGTTTAAGCCAAACAACGAGGCAAAGGAATGCCCTCCCGATTAAATTAATCAGGTTGAGCACCAACACGATTGAAGCGATCCATGATTCACTGGTTTGCTGAAGCCGGGCTTTTATTCTTCCCATTCCATAAGTTGTTTTTGCCTGACCAAACTTTCCTTCAATCGGGTTGCGTTCACCAGGCCTTACGTGATTGTCCACTGCCAGTTTAGGCCGGCCCAATGGTTTGGCCCGAAGTTCGATACCAAGCTGCTTTAGTTTGGCTCTGTTTTCCCTGGTACAATATATTTTATCCACCATCACTTTACCGGGATAATAGCCAAATCGTCTTTTATAACTTTCTATGGTACTCATTAGCCGGGTACTTTCATTAAAAGCCTCCCAGGATAAATCTTCTAAAAAAGTAATGCCATTCATGATACTGACCTGTATCTTGGCGCCGAACTCCACATACGCATTGGTTTTGCCTCTCACGATGGGTCGTACATGTGGTTGGTGGATGCTGACAATGCGATGTTCCACTGTATGCATTTTACTGTCATACATCATCTTTTGCTGATCGTATAATGTTTGGATGACCAGTAAATATTTATAGTCTTTTTTGTTGAATGGGATATGCTTAAAGTAAGTTAGCAAGCTGTGAAGTATTTTAATGTTTCGATGCAGATAGGCCAATTGTTTTCGGATTGCTTTTCGTATCTGCTTTCTTGTTTTGTGTTTCTTTTGAGCTACTTTCAAATATTCCTTTCTGGCTATCTGGCGATAAGTACGAGGTTTGTCTTTATCATCCCACTGCTTCTTTCTGTATAAAACATCTATCAACTCTTCGGATTTTTGCCGGGCATCATTCAATAAGTTTAAATCCGTTGGGTATTTTATGTCTTGCGGACAGGCCGTAGCATCTACTAATAACTCTCCTTTGTTCGATGGTGGATCAATATTGACTACAGTTATTGAAGCCTCTTTAGGTGCGTCCTGTTCTTCATTTTCTTTTACCGGATGGTGTTGTGCTGAGTGGTTTTGTTCTGGTTGATTATGGTTATCGGTGTTGTCGTCTTTGCCAACACTTATGATGCCCATTATCCTTTCATTGATCTCATTGATTTGCCCGGGCCCCAGGCGCTTTCTTATATCTACAAATAACGAAGAGTCGAAAACAGGTTCATCACTATAACTTGAAAACCCGATGAAATACTGCATATAGATATTCTCCTGTATTTGCAGGATCGTTTCCCTGTCGCTCAGATCGCAAATATGTTTGATGAATAAAGCTCCGATTGCTACCCGCGGATTAATACCACCGGCACCAGTGACTTCATTATTCAATTGTTTGCGATATACATTGACAATACTATCCCAGGGTATTTGCCTGGCAAGAACAACCCAACGATTGTTGGGATTCAAATGTTGAACGAAAGGGGACTCAAAACCTACAAGCGATAACTGGTTTGGACTGACATATCTAGTTTTAGATGCACGGTTTTTTTTCGCTTTTGCCATTTTTCCTTGCACTTTGGTTAATCTAAATTAACCAAACTTCAACATGGGCAAGGCTTTGATACAAAATCAGCAAACCCTA
>NZ_JARKNA010000054.1 GCF_029360765.1 Terrimonas pollutisoli
TCCTGTTTTCGTCACTGGGACACCCAAGCTAAATTTCAAGGTTAAAAAGCTCAACTAATTCAGATTGCTCCTCGTTTTTAATGACCAACCTGGAATATTTGTTTTTTGAGTAAGGGGTTGTGATTGTGATGCGATAGATAGTTTTGAGTATATCCATTGCCTTTTCTGCACTTAGACCTGATTTTTTGGTTTTGAGCTGCCTTTCGAGTTCTTTATAGATTTTGCACGCTGTAAAGGCGATGCAAATATGCGCCTCTATTCTTCGTTTTACATGATGATAAACAGGACGTATCCGTAAATCAGTTTTTGATATACGGAAGGCTTTTTCAATATTCCAAAGCTCTTTATATGTATCAATGACTTGTTCCTTACTCAATGAAGTATTGGTTATGTACCCTTTCAGGCCGTCCCATCTTTCATCAGCCTTAAATTTTTCATAGTCGATTGTAATTGTTATGTCACCTTCCAGTTTCAGGTATTTGTTGTATCCCTTGTTATTGATTTGTTTCTTTGTAAGTTTTCCACGTTCAAGCTCTTTCTCCAACTTGGTCATCCCTCTTTTCCGGTTGAAGGCGTCTTTCTTTGCCCTGCCGGTTGAGTAGCTAATTATTAGCCTGTTACCGTCCTCCTTTTGCAACTCGGTGCTTTCTGCATCTTTTAATGAAAGCTCCAGTATTTTTTCCTTTATCCCTTCTGTCTCATTTTTTATGCGGGCCCCGATGATAAACCGGTACTCCTTTTCACATAGCTCCAGGAGATTCTTATTGGACATTAAGCCTGCATCAGCTACAATGATTAATTGGCCAGGATTATATTTCTTATTAAATGCTTCTATTACCGGAAGCATCGTTTTGCCTTCAAACGTATTTCCTTCAAAGATTTCATAATCCAACGGATAGCCTCCTTCACTTACCAAAAGCCCCAGCACAATTTGTGGCTGTTGGTGTTTACCGTCCTTGCTAAAGCCTGTTTTGCGTAAGTCATCTTCATCTGCTGCCTCAAAATATAATGTAGTTACATCATAAAATACAATGGACAATTGATTGCTTAACAATTTTAAAGTATGCTCATAGCTAACCTTCTGTACTTGTTTTATCTGACTTTCATGAAGCTTATCCAGATAGCGATATACGCTGTTTATGTCAACACTGATACCTTTATACTTAAACAGGTAATCGACTGTCTTAAGTTTACTGACCGGATAAACCAGCCGACAAATAACCAAATGCCGGAATAAGTCATCTGATATAACATGAAACCCTATTTCGTCAAAAAGCTTTCCTAATAATAGATCAGGGCCTGCGAGTTCCATGCTTTCAATATGATGAAAAAACAGTTCAACCAGTTCCCGCTCCTTATTCTGTTCAAAATTTATTAGCTGCTGGCCGGTTATCTCATTTATCTCTCCTTTAGCCTGTCGAAACAATCTGTCTATCGTTTCAGGATCGGAAGAACTTCCTACTGTCCTGACTACTTCGTACTGCCCCCCACTCTTGTCAATAATTTGTATACTGACCACTCCGCTTTTGTTTGGCTTCTTCCGTACAAACATCCTCTAAAATACAGCAGGGACACCCATCGCAAAAATCAAAATCCAGTGTTTTCAATGGTTTCAGCCAATTTTTAAGGACCATTTCTGGAGAATGACGAAGACAGG
>NZ_JARKNA010000055.1 GCF_029360765.1 Terrimonas pollutisoli
TTAAGTGGCTGTTGCACGACTCAAAACTAATGCACATTATGTTGATATGGCATAATTGGAAAAGTAATTGCTGTGTAAGAGCTATGCAAGGCCAAAAAAAATATCAAGAACAACTGTTCACTTCATTTCAATTAAGTGAACATGTACCTAAAGACAATTTCTACAGTCGATTGAAAGATTTGCTGGAAATACAGTGGTTATATAAGGCTACGAAGAAATATTATGGTACAGAAGGCCAGGAGAGTATTGATCCAGTGGTCTTTTTTAAATTGATATTGATTGGATATTTGGAAAATCAGTCCAGTGACCGCAAGATTATAAGTATGACCAGCATGCGTTTAGATATGTTATATTTCATCGGATATAACATAGATGAGTCATTACCCTGGCATAGTACCTTAAGCAGGACCCGACAACTATACGGCGAAGAGGTATTCCAGCAATTGTTCCGGGAAGTTTTAAAACAGTGTATTGAAAAAGGGATGGTAGCAGGTCGTCGTCAGGCCGTGGACAGTGTTTTTGTAAAAGCCAATGCCAGTATGGATAGCTTGTTGGAAAAAGAAATATTGGAAGATGGCGATGCTTATGCAGGGAGTTTGAAAGAAGATGATCAACAACAAGCGCCATTCCGTAACCAACATCCGGGTAACAACACCCATTATAGCAGCACGGATGCTGATGCCAGAATAGCTACAAAACCGGGTAAGCCAAGCCTGTTAAATTACCTGGCCCAGGTGAGTGTGGATACAGGCTGTCATGTGATCACGAACATAGAAGCGCATCATGCAGATAAACGAGATAGTGAGTGTTTGGCCGAAGTAGTAGACCACACCGTCAGTCATTTACAGTCGGGAGGATTGTTAGTAGAAGAAATAATAGCAGACACCAATTACAGTAGTGGTACGGCTTTGCAATATTTGGAGGATAAAAATATAACAGGGTATATACCCAATGTGGGCGGGTATAAAAAAGGCCGGGAAGGGTTTGAGTATCATCAACAAAACGACGAGTATGTATGCCAGCAAGGAAACAAATTAGTATATAAGAAGGATGTTTTAGCCAGGGCCGGTCGTTATAAAAAAGTTTACTATAGCAGTAGTAAAGATTGTTCAGACTGTCCGTTGCGCAGTCAATGTATCGGCAAGAGTGCCATAAAGAAAATAACTGTCACAATGGATAAGACATTATACGATCAGATGCAGGCCAGAATGGAAACGCATAAAGGCAAACGAATGATGAAACTGCGACAAAGTACAGTGGAACCCGTACTTGGCACACTGATCAACTTCTTAGGCATGAAACGGGTTAATACAATAGGTATTAAACAAGCCGGCAAGTGTATGCTGATGGCGGCCTTAGCCTATAACCTTAAAAAACTGCTTAAATTCCGTGCACCTAAAGCAGAGATAATGATTAAAAAAATGGGAAAATGGCAACAAAAGGCTCAAAAATGCTTTTTCCAGCTTTATGGAAATCTATATTACGCTATAGAATAAATAACACATGGATGCTAAAGTTCAATATTGCAAGCACTTGTTCAAAGTATAATTTCATAACAATCTAAAATTACAGTCGCGCAACAGCCACTT
>NZ_JARKNA010000056.1 GCF_029360765.1 Terrimonas pollutisoli
TTTTTTAGCTGCCCAATAAACTTACCTCTGAACACCGTGCTCATTGCTTTTACATTAAACAAATATTTTCCTTCCGACTTTGCCGTACGCCATTTATGTTGTTTGGTTAATCCGCCACCCGGTACAATACAATGCAGGTGCGGATGCAGTGTCATCGTTTGTCCCCAGGTATGTAATATGGCAATCATACCGCTTTGTGCACCCAGCCATTTTGTATCATGTCCAAAACAATTAATGGTAGCCCATACGCTATCAAACAAAATATTGTACATGATAGCTGGTTGATGCAAGCACAGTTGGTTCAGTGTATCGGGCAACGTAAACACTACATGGAAGTAAGGCACGGGCAGCAGTTCTGCTTCTCTTGCACCTATCCATTTTTCACGTTGCTTACCCTGGCATTTAGGACAGTGCCGGTTGCGGCAACTATTATAACTGATGCGCAGGTGACCGCAACTGGTGCAGCCATCTGCATGACTGCCCAATGCAGCAGTGCGGCATCGCCGCACCGCACTAAGGGTACGCAGTTGCCAACTGTTGATGGTTGCCAGTTGCTCCACCTGTGTCCAATGCGCATCCAGCACATCGGCCACTTCTGTTTTAGCAACCACTACGGCTTTTGATTATACAGCGTATCCAATGGACTAAAGGCCATCGTAAGCATCGGTCTTGCCAGGTGCAGGTAAATCATCGTAGTATCGATGTGGGCATGACCTAACAGTTCTTTGATGGTAAGAATATTTACGCCTTGTTCCAGCAGATGGGTTGCATAAGTATGTCTTAACGTATGCAGGGATACTTCTTTTGCAATGCCTGCTTTTTTTACAGCCTGTGTAAGGGCCCATTGTGCACCCCGCTGCGAATAAACATTCCCGTCATTGCCTTCAAACAAGTATAGCCGGGGCTTCTCTGCCTGTATATACTTGCTGATGCCCCGTGCCAGCATACTGCCCATCGGCAGCATCCGGTCTTTTTTACCCTTGCCCTGGCGTACATGTATCATACCTCTCACGGTATCTACATCGCCTAATTGTAGTTGTCTTACTTCGGCACATCTGAGGCCGCAGCCATAGCATAGCGATATCAACAGTTTATGTTTTAACAGATCGCATGCCTTAATGAGCACTCTTACTTCATCCCCATTAAGCACTACCGGAAGCTTGTTAGGACGCTCAATAGAGGGAAGACTGAACTGTTGATAGGGCAAGCCGCGCAACTTGCAGGCATAGCGCATACCATATACGGTAAATTTAAAGAAGGTGGCAGATGGCGAACCATTGGACTTAACAAGATGCAGGTAATCGAGCACCTGTTC
>NZ_JARKNA010000057.1 GCF_029360765.1 Terrimonas pollutisoli
TGTAAGCTCCCCTTATTTTAGTGCCAGGGTTAATTAGAGTTTTCAAATGTAATTTTCTTTTTGTTATCCGCCGCTTTATCCACGACCGGCTGCGCTTCAATTTGTAAATGATTTCCGCTTGCCGGTGTGGATAAAGCTGTCTTGTTGTTTTTTATTGCAGCATATTTTATGGGCGACAGATAGCCCAATGATTTATGCGGCCGCTCAGTGTTGTAATCATTTCTCCACTCTTCACTCATTTCTCTTACTTCTGCAAGGCTATAAAACAGGTAAGCGTTCAGTAATTCTCGTCTTACGCTTCCGTTCTTTCTTTCGATGTAGGCATTTTGCATGGGGCGGCCTGGTTGAATAAATTGCAAGGTGATTCTTCTTCTTTGATCATTGCACCACTCTTCCAGTTTATGACTAATGAACTCCGGGCCATTATCACAGCGGATACTGGCGGGGCAGCCTCTTGTTGCTATCAGTCTTTCAAGCACCCTTATGACCCTGAGTGATGGCAAAGAAGTATCTACTTCAATGGCCAGGGACTCCCGGTTAAAATCATCCATTACATTAAACAACCGGTATTTTCTTCCATCCACCAGGCTGTCGCTCATAAAATCAATGCTCCACATCTGATTTGGTGCTGTAGGCAGGGTTAATGGCTGTTTTACTCTTTCCGGTAAACGCTTCTTTGATCGCCGACGGATATTCAACTTCATTGCTGTATAAACTCTGTAAATTCTTTTATGATTCCACCAGTGACCTCTATTCCAAAGTCGATAACAGCATTGCCAAAAACCAATAGCTGCATGTTTGGTGGTTAGCGCCGTCAGCTCTGCTTGCAATTCGCTGTCATCTTTGGGTTTTGCTTTATACTGACAGGTCGTTCGGGATATACCCATCAGTTTACACGCCTTACGGTTACTTAGCTGTTCCTGATCAACAAAGTGCTGAACAGCTTCCCGTTTCTCCTGCGGCGTTACAACTTTTTTTCAATGAAGTTTTTCATGGCCCGGTTCTCCAGACTTAATTCTGCTACTATCTTTTTGTACTCACTCAACTCTGATTCCATTGCTTTCATTCTGGCAACATCACTTACTTCCATACCTCCATACTTCGCTTTCCAATTATAAAAGGTAGCATCACTGATGCCAAGTTCACGGGTAATTTCTTTTACTGCTATACCGCTTTCCTGTTTCTTAATCGCAGCCACTATCTGGCTTTCGGTAAATCGCTTTTTCATGTATTAAAATTTAAAGTTAACATCTTCAGCCTTTGTTAACTCTAACTACATGGCCGAACTTTGGGGGAGCTTACAG
>NZ_JARKNA010000058.1 GCF_029360765.1 Terrimonas pollutisoli
AGGGCATCTCTAAAAACCTAAGGTACGATGCAATGTTTTACAAAGAATTATTGTCCTGGACTAAAACTTTTTCGATGTCAAAATCAAGAGGATTATTCGATGAGCAAATTCGATTGGAGAAATTGAGCAAGAAGCAGGATCCGTTAGAGAAATTGAGTAGCCATATAGACTTTGAATATTTCCGTAAACCTTTAGAAAAAGCCTTGGTTAAGGATACAGATAAAAGTAAAGGAGGTCGCCCTCCATACGATGTAGTATTAATGTTCAAGATTTTGATTTTGCAGAGGTATTATAATGTAAGTGATGATGCAATGGAATATGCAATTCTCGACAGGTTAAGCTTTATGCGGTTTTTAGGCCTTGGAATTAATAATCCTGTACCTGATTCAAAAACGATTTGGTTGTTCCGCGATACACTAACGAAGCTGAATTTGATTGAACAATTATTTGGCACTTTGGATAAACAGTTAGATAAAGATGGAATCATAGTGCACAAAGGGAAAATAATAGATGCATCTATTGTGGAAGTGCCAAAGCAGCGTAATAATCGTGAAGAGATAGATCAGTTAAAGGAAGGCACTATACCAGAAAACTGGAACGAAAATAAAATAAGACAGAAGGATATCGATGCTGACTGGACCAGAAAACATTTTCAGAATTATTTTGGGTATAAGAATCATATTAAAGTCGATAGCAAAACCAAACTGATTACAGGCTTTCAAGTGACACCGGCGAATGAAGCGGACAAACATATGGTTGATCCGTTGTTGAATAAAAAAGAAGATGGCGGCCAACCGTTATATGCTGATTCAGCCTATAGCAGCAAGGAACTAGAAGAACTTTATAAGAACAAGAACATAATCAGCAAGGTGAACAAGCAGGGTTATCGTTACAAAGCGTTAACCAAGGCAGATCGAAAAGTAAATAAAAAACATTCCAGGATAAGAAGCCGGATAGAACATGTGTTTGGCTTTATGACTAACAGTATGAATGGAATGTATTTAAGGTACAGGAGCTTAATTCGAAACAGAATTGGAATTGGCTTAATGAATCTTACTTACAACCTATTTAGACTAGTTCAACTGAATGTTGAATTAAGAAAATGACGGGGAAAGTGTGCCTTTTTGAGAAATAGGTGCACTTAAAAAACAAACAAGGGAATGAAAACATCCCTTCAAAACAAAAAAAGAGATGAAAGGATCATTCAGTTGAACACAAAATCAAAAAAAACCAGTCAGACGCATCCAAAAAAATAACCGGGAAAAGTAATTTTTTAAAAATCGGGTTAATAGAGATGCCCT
>NZ_JARKNA010000059.1 GCF_029360765.1 Terrimonas pollutisoli
TGTAGAAGTTAAGATTTGATCTGACAGTTGGGATTAACTTTAGAGTAACTACAATCTATTTGTTAACCCCAAAATGTCAGATCATGAATCAGGAAACTAAGTTAATCAAATCCCGCTTAGGCTTACTCAAACTAGCGGAGCATCTCAACAATGTCACCAAGGCGTGCAAATTAATGGGCACTAGCCGTGACAGTTTTTACCGAATCAAAGAGTTGTATGACACTGGCGGCGAAGCTGCCTTAGTAGAGATCAGTCGACGTAAACCCATTCTCAAAAACCGGGTGGCTCCTGAAGTAGAGGAAGCTGTAGTAAAGATGGCTTTTGATTACCCGGCCTATGGTCAATCAAGGGCTTGTAATGAATTACGCAAGCAAGGAATTTTTATCTCTGCAGCTGGCGTACGTTGTGTCTGGCAACGACACGACCTGGAAATCTTTGAAAAGCGTTTAAAGGCATTGGAAGCTCGTATTGCTCAGGACGGATTGATCCTTACTGAAGCTCAAATGATGGCCCTGGAACGCAAGAAAGAAAAAAGAGAAGCACTGGGAGAAATTGAAACCGAGCACCCAGGCTACCTGGGCTCGCAGGATACCTACTATGTGGGAACGATCAAAGGAGTTGGAAGGATTTATCAGCAAACTTTCATTGATACTTACAGTCGGGTGGCCTTTGCCAAACTCTATGATAGCAAACATGCTATTACATCGGCTGATCTGCTCAATGATCGGGTAATACCGTTTTTTGAAGAACAACAAATCCCGTTACTGCGAGTACTAACAGATCGTGGTACTGAATACAAGGGTAAACCCGAACATCATGAGTATGAACTTTATTTGCAACTGGAAGGCATTGATCACAGTAAGACCCAGGTTCGCCATCCGCAAAGCAATGGCATTTGTGAACGACTTCACCGGACAATGCAAGATGAGTTCTATGCTGTAACCTTCCGTAAAAAACTCTATGAAACTTTAGAGCAGCTTCAACAAGATCTCGACACCTGGATGAACTACTACAATAACGAACGGCCTCACAGTGGCAGGTATTGTTACGGCAAAACTCCAATGCAAACCTTTAATGAATCTATTACCTTAGCAAAACAAAAACTGCTGAACAACTTAACTCCAGCAGCCTAAACTTTTATATCCTGACCCTATAAAACTGAAAAGAAAAAATCCTCAACTGTCGGATTAAATACTAACTATTACA
>NZ_JARKNA010000006.1 GCF_029360765.1 Terrimonas pollutisoli
TGAACTGTTGATAGGGCAAGCCGCGCAACTTGCAGGCATAGCGCATACCATATACGGTAAATTTAAAGAAGGTGGCAGATGGCGAACCATTGGACTTAACAAGATGCAGGTAATCGAGCACCTGTTCATGGTCAAGCTCTGTAGGCAGTGTGTTGTAATGCAGTGCAAGATGAGCAAGCTGCCGGCCATAATTGGTGAGGGTACTTTTGCTTTTGCCGCTTACATTAATGGCCCGTTCAAGATCTTTGTACAGTTGTTCAAAACCGGTTACTTTGCTACTGGCTTGTTGTACAATAGTTACATAATCTTTGGCCTTGCAACGCAGGCCGGTAGTTTGTTTGTTTTGCATTTGAATATTTTTACAATGAATAATCTTGCAAAACAAAAGCCTCTGACTTTATCAGAGGCTTCACAAACTACCGAAGGTTTAGTACAACAAGGGGCTTTCGTACACTGGCCAGTAATTGGTTCTTAACGGTTGGAGGTTTTTTATTTCTGATATTCGTTGCTACAACTCTTTTCTCGGTTATCAAAAACTCCCTCAATGATATCTGGGACATTGGTGTAAAAGATAAACCAGGTATCTTGTTTAAACTGAAGCTCCGGGCAAGATCATTGTTAATTATCATCGTAGCCGGTTTATTATTCCTGGCCAGTATTTTTTTGGATGGCTTTCAAATTCTTTCGGGTCAATACCTGTCAAAAATATGGCCGGCTGCCGGCCCTTATTTTAAAAGTGCTTTGAATGAGATCGTAAGCACGGTCGTTATTACTTTCTGGTTTATTATTTTGTTTCGGTACCTGGCAGATGGACGTCCTTCATGGAAAGTTTGTGCTGTCGGCGGACTGCTAACAGGTGTGTTTTTCTCTTTTGGAAAATCGCTTTTGTCTTATTTTATGCGCAATAGTAATATCAGTACATTATATGGTGCATCCGGCTCTATTGTACTAATACTCCTGTTTGTTTTCTATTCTTCTTTTATTCTTTATTTCGGCGCCAGCTTTATCAAGGTATATGCGGAGGCTATTGGACAACCGATCAGGCTGGTGCATAAAGCTTATCGCTACCAGTTGAAGAAGATCAGTTAAAAAGGAAATCAGGGCGATTGTTATTGCTCTCTACTGCCAACTCCGGATTCGCTCTATTCATACAAATCCCCCTGCGAGGCGAGTATCTCCCGGTATTTGTTAAACACTTTTGTCTTGGAAATAAAGCCAATGAATTTTTTTTCAGTATTCAACACGGGGAGGTACCAACTTTGCGTGATGTCAAACTTTTCCATCACTTCGTTCATATTTTGTTTATTTGAAAGGGTGGCCGCAGGTTTTTTTACCAGCGAACGGATAGAAGTTTTGTCAAACAAATCGGGTTGAAACAGTTTTTGTTTGATATCGTTTAACTCAATGATACCGGCAAACCGTCCTTTGCTATCCGATACGGCGAAAATATTTTTCTCGCTTCTTTTGATCAGCTCAACCAGGTCCCGTAGTTTTTTGTCGACAGGTATCATGTCAAACCGGTCCTGTAGCATTTCATCCAGGCTGATAGCGGTTAGAATATTTTTTTCTTTTTTATGCGTAAAGACCTGCCCTTCCAATGCCAGTTGTTTTATTTCCATCGAGAAAGGCTCATAGGATTTGACGATAAAAAAAGAAATAGATGATACCAGCATCAGGGGGATAAATAGTTCATATCCGTTGGTAATTTCTGCAATTAAAAAGATGGCCGACAAAGGGCAATACATCACGCCACTCAATACACCGGCCATACCCACGAGGCTGAAATTTCCCTCCGGTATTTTGATCCAGCCCGTACTGTTTAAAAGCTTTGAAAAAGAATAGCCCAGGAAGGCGCCGGAAAACAAAGATGGGGCGAAGTTGCCGCCATTACCCCCACTGCCAATGGTGATGGCCGCCGCTATGGGTTTTAATAAAACGATTAACCCCGCAAAGATTACCAGCGACCAGTTTTCAGTGAACAGGGCAAAAAATTTGTTGTTATCATTAAGTTGTTCTGCATTGCCGCCGGCAACCAGTTTTACTACATCATATCCTTCTCCAAACAAGGGTGGAAAAAAGAAATAAAGACATACCAGCATCAAACCACCGATAACGGCTTTTCCATAAAGATTGATTTTCCAGTGATGCAGTTTTCTCTCAGATCCTTTGAACACACGGGCATAATAAAGGGATGTAAAGCCGGCCAGTACTCCGAGCAAAACATAAAAAGGTGTATTGTGGTAGTCAAAATTTTCTTTCAATAAAAAATTAAATAATGAAGACTCCTGTAATATGATCTTGGAACATAAAGCACCTACTACAGAGGAAATGATAAGCGGAATAAAATAACTAACCACAACGGCATCGGTCAATAACACTTCTATGGCGAAAATCACTCCGGCAACCGGGGCATTAAAAGCCGCGGCGATGCCTGCCGAAGCACCGCAACCAATTAATAATGTTCTTTCCCTGTAATTCAGGTCGCTGATTCGGGCCATATTGGATCCTATCGCCGAACCCGTGGATACGATTGGTGATTCCAGCCCTGCAGAACCGCCTAGCCCGACCGAGAATGAGCTGGTAACAACATGCTGGTAAGTATGGCGCAAAGGGATAAAAGACGATTTACCCGCAATAGCCCTTAATACCATTGCTATTCCTTTTTCAATATAGCCGCCAAAAAATAGTTTCACTATCATTACCGTGACCAACAAGCCGAGAACCGGAAAAGCGAGGTAAGCGTACTTGTTGATAGTAATTTCTTTTATCCAGTGTTGCAGGTAATGAACCAATGTTTTGAGTAATACAGCTGTAAGTCCTGATGCCAAGCCCGTCAGCGTGGCAACGATCATAATGTATTGCACCCGGCTGATCTTTGTGCGCAGGTAAAGCAGGACATATTGATACAGCTTTTTAAGTAAATGCATTCGCAGTGGTTTGGTCAAAAAAGAATGGGCAAAGATAGCAAGCGACCAGAGTTTATCTTTTTTAATCAGATGGCGATAGCAATTGCGAATTATTATAACAACTGTTCAGCTCTTTGCAAATCTTCCGGTGTATCAATGGCCACACTTTTAAAATCGACTTCGGCCATTCGGATCGGGATGCCATTTTCAAGATACCGGAGCTGTTCCAGTTTTTCAATTTGTTCCAGTTTGGCGGCGGGCCACTGTGTAAATTGTAATAAAGCTTCTTTCCGAAAACCATACACACCAATGTGCAGGTAGTAAGGAGCATCAATACTGGTATTAGCTGCAAAAGGTATCACACTCCGGCTGAAGTATAAGGCATCGTTGTTTTTATTTACTACCACTTTTACACAACTGCTTGCTGTTAGTTCCCCGGCAGAAGAAATTTTTCGCATCAGCGATGCCACCTGGACACTGGGATCGTCAAATAAACGAACTAGTTTTTCAAGCGGTTCTTTTTGAATAAACGGCTCGTCTCCCTGAACATTTACAATCACATCTACATCCTTCTCTTCAATAGCTTCTGCTATCCGGTCGCTGCCACTTTCATGGGATTTTTTACT
Source organism: Terrimonas pollutisoli (assembly GCF_029360765.1). GTDB lineage: Bacteria > Bacteroidota > Bacteroidia > Chitinophagales > Chitinophagaceae > Terrimonas_B > Terrimonas_B pollutisoli. The sequence continues at coordinate 3,533 of NZ_JARKNA010000006.1, forward strand.
CATCACCGCCTTTCCTCCGTTCGCAACAATCTCGTTGAAAATAATATCACTGTCAGTCACCACGATCACCTCATCAAACAAGCCGGTGGCAACGGTAGCGTCATGCGTATGACGGATCACAGTTTTATTGCCAAGTAGCTGCATTAGTTTAGCAGGAAATCTTGTAGCCGCATATCGTGCTGGAATTAAGGCAACATACTTCATCCAACAAAAATAGGTAGGAAGGAATAATTCAGGCGTCTAACTTCTGGAAAGGTTTTTTGAGAAGAGAAATAAAATCTTCATCCTTTTCATTAGGATAATAGCGGTCCAGGCCATAACGGATATCTTTTGTATCAAGCTTCATAAATGTTCCCAGCAAGCGATCCCAAATTGAGAAAACAGCCCCGTAGTTACTATCTGTATAGGGCAGCTTCCAGTGATGATGCACTTTATGCATGTTGGGTGAAACCAATATAAAACTTAATGCCTTGTCCACATTTTTTGGAAGACTGATATTGGCATGCGTGAAGGCAGTGGAAAGCACTACCAATGTTTGATAGATCATAACGCTGTACATAGGCGCACCCGAAACGAAAATGAGTAAAAGAAAAAAAATGCCCCTTAATAAACTATCACCCGGATGATGGCGGAGCCCGGTAGTGACATCCACATTATTATCGCTGTGATGGATAAGGTGAAAACGCCAGAGCACCGGCGTTTTATGCATGACAAAATGCACCAGCCAGCTGCTAAAATCCAATGCTAATACACCAATGACGATTGTCATGAAAACATTTGCATTAAACCAATAGACAAGGCCAAAACCGGCATGCAGGCACCAATCGGATAGTTTGACGATTAATATCGCCAGCAGGGTGTGAATGATAAGATGAATAATGGTGAAGCCAAAGTTTACAGCCGCATGATTGAGCTTATTTTTTTTATACTGCATCGGCAGTAAAGGGATGGCTCCTTCAATGATCCAGAATAACAGTAACCCCCCTACAAGGATCGCCATCCTTTCCATAGGTCTCTGCTCGAGAGTTGAGAAGTAATCGATAATATTCAGCACCACGATTTATAAGATTTGAACGGGATTAACAGGAATGAAAAGTTCCTATAAAAAAAGAAGCTACCCAAAAAGAACCACGATTTTGCTGGATTATAAAGGATTATAGGGAAATAAAAACCCTTATCCTCCTGATCCGGATAAATCGTATGGATCGTGGTTCTGTAATATCTCCCTTGCTCTTTCAAGCTGAGCTTCTGCTACCATCAATTTGATACCACCGATCGCATTAGACAGAAAAGGATCAATGGTAACGCTATATTCATCTTGCAAATAACAATTAATACACTCTTCCTTCAACCTGCCCAATGCAATATAAGCGGGGATGTAATTATCAAAGGAGTATAACAGGACATATTTCATATCTCCATTTAAATAAAAAGCTCCCTTTGGAGAGAGCTTCTAGTATCTAATAATCCACAAAATCTTACAAATCCAGTTTCAGACTATTGATTCAGCATCAGCGGCATCACCAACATCAGCAATTCTTCCTCCTCATCCTGGTCGCTTGGTTTGATCAAACCCGCTTTAGTGGGTGTTGACAATTCAATATTTACTTCGTCCCCGTCAGATGCAGAAAGCATCTCAATCAAAAACTTAGCGTTAAAGGCAATCACAATATCCTCGCCATTGTACTGGCACTTCATCCTCTCCGTTCCTTCAAAACTAAAGTCAACATCCTGGGCAGCCAGTTGCAATTCGCTGCCGCTTATACTCAAAGCCACCTGGTTGGTACTTTTATTACTAAAAATGCTTACCCGGCGTAAGGCACTTTGAAAATCACTTTTGTTTACCGTCAACCGATAGGGATTATCTGCAGGTATTACAACTTTGTAATCCGGGAAGCGGGCATCGATCAGGCGGCAACTCATTTGTGTGGTGCCATGCTTTACAAAAAGATGATTACTGTTATAACTTACGGTGAGCTCATCCCCGCTGGATGGGATCGCAGCCTTCAATAAGTTCAGCGGCTTGCGGGGAACGATGAACGAATCGCTTTTGGGGCAGCTTACATCTTTTCTCTTATAGCGAACGAGGCGATGAGCATCGGTGGCCACACATTGCATACCTTTTTTATCCAGCTCAAAAAATACACCGGTCATGGCGGGTCTGAGATCGTCGTTGCTGGTAGCGAACAGTGTCTTGTTGATCGCTGTGATCAGTGAGGAAGCTGTTACATTGAAGGATGTAGTATCATCTGCTCCTGGTTCTTTGGGGAAATTGTCAGGATTTTCGCCCATCACCTTATACTTACCATTGTCGCTGGTAATTTCTACGCCAAAATTTTTATCAATATTGAATGTCAGCGGCTGGTCAGCAATATTTTTTAATGAATCCAACAGGATCTTGGCCGGGACACAAACTTTGCCACTGTCCTTTGCCTCGATATCGAGTTGCACCCGCATCACAGTTTCCAGGTCGGTAGCCACTACGGTCAGCTTATTTTTTTCTACTTCAAATAAAAAATCTTCCAGGATGGGCAACACCGTATTTGAATTAATGACACCTGCGATGTGCTGCAACTGTTTTAATAAAGAAGAGGAGCTTACGATAAACTTCATATGTAAAATTGAATGTGGCGAAACTACTGATTTTTAGTTTACTGCCAATAGGTGGGGAGAACGTGTTGATGTTCTTATCCTACGGATTTCCAGCCCTTGTTTTATTATCTTGCTGCGAATATTAGTACCCGGGCAAAGATCAATATAATGACCATTTACAGAAAGCAATTAACACCCGAACAGGCTCTGCAAAAGCTAAGGCATTATTGCGGCTACCAGGAACGTTGCCATAGTGAGGTCAGGGAAAAACTGTACAACCTCGGCGTAAGAAAAAATGAACATGATGGCATCCTGTCGGCCCTGATCGAAGAAGGCTACCTGAATGAAGAAAGATTTGCCATTGCATTTGCCGGAGGAAAATTTCGCCAAAATCAATGGGGCCGAAATAAAATCAAATATGCTCTTAGACAAAAACAAATCAGCGAATACAGTGTCAAAAAAGCCCTGAAGCAGATCAATGAAAAAGAATACCTGGCCCTGTTAAAAAAGCTGGCCGATGAAAAATATGATTCGCTAAAAGATGAACAATGGTTGGTGCGCAGAAAGAAAACAATGGATTACTTACTACAGAAAGGCTTTGAAGGGGAATTGGTGAACAAAATAATCGGAACCGAATAACTCACCACCCTGGTTTAGAGAGGTCCTGTTTTGCAAAACAAATAGAAGGTCTCTCCCAATATTTAATTGCTTACTGCACCACAATTTTTTCTGTGTGTTGGAATGATTTACCCGCTATCCTTACGATATAAATTCCCTTTTGTAAAACAGGTAGTCTTACACTAAAATAACCGGTAATGCCATTTACATTTTTAGCAAAAAGCTCAATCCCGTTTGTATTGATGATCATTATTTTTTCAACAGGTTTATCAGCAATAACATTCAATAAATTATTGCTAACGGAAGTGGGATATACTTTTATGCCTGTATCTAATTGGGTTCCTATTCTTATCACGGCAGAAAACTGGTGAGTACCACTGAGCTCAATCATTTTAAGCCTGTAATAAACAACCGGGTCGCTGCTGGTGATTGTATGCCGAAAAGCGTAGTTGTGCCTGTTAACGTCGTTTTCCGATACAACCTCTCCAACGGATGAATAATTATTACCATCACTGCTGTATTCAACAATATATTTATCCATGTTCTGCTCTGATTCAGTTACCCATTTTAATTCATTGTAACCAGCCTGGGGTGTTCCGGAAAAATTTAAAAGAGTTAATGGAATTACGGTTGGATCAACGATCTTAAGGATGGCGTTTCCGGTAAACGAAACCGCATATAAAGAGCCATTCCCGGACTCACTGATAGATGCAATGCCAGTTGCAAATCCCGTTTTTTCGATAATATCCCACTCAGAACCATTCCTGCGAATCAACCAAAGCTTTCCCGTGTAAAAATCAGTAGCCAGATAATAGCCTTTTAATGCGGGGAACTCATTGCCCCTGTATACATAGCCACCGATTACTGATCGGCCATCAGCGGGGTTATCATAATCCATTATAGGTAATATATCATTTTCTTTTACCTCATCACAATCTGCATCGTCAGGGGCGGCAGCATTGTCGATCGTTCCTTCGACACAGGCCCATCCATAGTTGGCGCCGGCGGTTCCAAGTGCCCTGTAATTAATTTCTTCTTTGGCATCCTGTCCCACATCGCCGATCCAAATATCTCCGCTGCTTTTATCGAAGCTCCACCGGAATGGATTTCTGAGTCCGGTTGCCCATATTTGTGGTGTAAATGGGGTTGCATCTACATTTATCCGGATCATTTTTCCAAGGTAAGAATTAGGGTTTTGTGCATTATTATCCGGATCATTGCTGCCACCACCATCACCAGTGGCAAAGTATAAATAATTAACCCCTCCCTCACTACGAAACTGCAGGTGTCCCCCATTATGATTGCCATAGTTTTTTGAAATACTCATCAGTGTAGTGGCCGGGTTCGCAACATAATCTGTGATATTAGGGTTGGGAGATACTTTGTAACGTTCTATGGTAATGTCGCCGTCAGTATTGTTATAATACACAAAGAAAAATCCATTGCTTTGATATTGCGGGTGAAAGGCCATACTTAACAATCCCTGCTCTCCATCATTTTTTACCCTGGATGTTATATCCAGGAAGGGGTTTGGCATCAAACTACTCCCATTCCAGATTCGGACTATGCCTCTTTTTTCAACAATAAATAATCTTCCGGATGCGTCGCCGGGAGCACTTAGTAATTCAATGGGGGAGACAAGTCCTTCTGATGCTCCGATCATGGGTTGGTAATTTATATCAGGCTGAGAGAAAGATTGGAGCGTATTGAACAACAGGAAGACAATAAAAGCGGCCTTTACAAGGATTGGTAATTTCGTTTTCACACTGCCTGATTTTAAAGTTTCAGCAACAAAACCAATGCCCTGAATTAATTCTTTTGGCAATATATTTTTACACTAAATATTAATGATTTAGAAAAGATTTCCCTGATTTTTGGGTGGGAAGATTACATTTACGAAACTTCCTTATTTCCGTTTGGGGAATAAAATCAACAAAGAATGAATCAGCAACTCACCATAACCATTATTCAAACAACACTTCATTGGGAAAATAAAGCGGCTAACCGGCAAATGCTGGAGCAGAAGATTAGCAGCATCAAGGACAAAACAGAGATAGTTATTTTGCCAGAAATGTTTAGTACTGGCTTCAGCATGAAGCCCGCTGCGCTGGCGGAAACAATGGACGGAGAAACGCTGCAGTGGATGAAAAAGGTAGCCGCGGAAAAAAAAATAATTCTTACCGGCAGCATTATCATTGAGGAAAATGAAAATTATTTCAACCGGCTTATCTGGATGTTACCAAATGGAAAATATGGCTACTATGACAAACGTCATCGCTTCGCATTTGCAGGAGAAGATCAGCATTATACGGCAGGTAATAAAAGATTGATCGCTTCTGTTAAAGGCTGGAAAATAAACCTGCAGGTCTGTTATGATCTGAGGTTTCCCGTATGGGCAAGACAGACCTCACCCTCCCACTCCCTCTCCGGAGAGGGAGAAATAACAACTCCCGAATACGATGTACTGATATACGTGGCCAATTGGCCCGAAAGGAGAAACACTGCCTGGAAGACATTATTGCAGGCAAGAGCCATCGAAAACCAATGCTATGTGGTGGGAGTAAACCGTGTGGGCAAAGATGGTAACGATATTTATCATAGCGGCGACAGCATGATCGTTGACCCGTTGGGTGAAATTCTTTATCACAAAAAAGATGAAGAAGATACATTCACCACATCCTTAAATAAAGAGCATCTGCAAAACATAAGGGAAAAATTTCCATTTTGGAAAGACGCCGATGATTTCCAAATAATGCCGAATAGTGAATAGCCTCCTTCAAGAAATAACTTTCGTAGCCGTGAGATTATTCCAAAAAGATAAGGGCTGTGCGTTGATGAAACCTTATCCTCTTTCCGGCCTCTATCTCCTTCTCTTTCCCCGAAAGGGAAAGAGCGGTACTGCATTGCAAATCCAAGCCATATAACTACCAAATCATCTTCATATCTCTACTCGTCACCATCGAAGACTCCGCTTCAATACGAAGTTTTCGAAAAGCGAGGGCTGTGTTCTGCTGGCCTCCTCCTTCGGAGGAGGTCGGGAGGAGGCCGCGAGGGCTGTGCATTGGGCTCCTCACCTTTAGGGGAGGTTGGGTGGGGTTTGAATAAGCCCTGGTGGTCTGCGGCTTTCCTTATCTTTTTTTATCAGCTCCATAGCCTTTTCCACTTTGTAGTCTACTCCTTTTTTAATGGCCTGAATGGTTGGTGTTGATACCACTTCAGGCTGAACGCCCCGTCCGGTCTTAGGATAATTTTTATCAATTACAAGGCGAAACAGCGGTAACCGAAAGCGAACTTTTGTTTCGGGTAAAGTCACATCCGGGATAAGCCATGCTGAATTACCATAGGCGCCGCCACCTGTTTCTTCGCCTACTACAATTACATTTTCCTGTTTGATCAGTGAGCTTGCAAATAATGTGGTTGCCGAAAAAGAATTGCCGCCGGTAAGAATATAAACCTTTCCGTCAAAGTGATTTTTCTTTTTGGGCTTGAACCAATGCCTTTCAAAATAACGGAAATGATAATACCCATCCGATTTTCGGCGGGTAAAAAAGGTCGTGAAAAGACGATTGAAGAAATCATCTTTAATATAACGGCTGTATTTTTTGCGTTTAGTAATCGCAAATAAAGAATCAGCCACCTTAAACGGTTGGTTGGCAATATAGCGGGTTATAAAAGTAGAGTTGTTTACGCTTCCGCCACCATTTCCCCGAACATCGATCATTAAATATTCCACCTTTGTCTTTCGCAGCACTTTAAATGAGCGGCGAAAAAATCCTTTCAACCCATATCCCCTGCCAAATGAATTCAGATCCATCATGGCAACACGATCGGCCGAATCAATTTTTAAAAGCCGCACCGAATTTTGTTGCATTCTTTTTCTTTCCCGGCGGGAAGGCTGTGGAATATTGGGCTGTGAAACTACAGCAGTTCTTGATGTATCTGACACGGGACGATATGGCGTAATGCTGGTTTGCCTGGTTGTTCCGGTGCTGTCTTCATATTCTATTTTGTATGTCGGGGTATAACCATAAATAGAAGAATACAGGGAGCCAAAAAATCCCCTGTTGCTAAGTGACTGATATTTATGAGTGGTGTTATACCCGTCGGTAGAAATATAATTGAATAAGGTATCTGTTATTTGTTTGATCGTATGACCATTAATTTTTTTGATCATCACTCCCCGTTGTAACAAACTATCGCGGCGGTTCAGATTGGCGGCTACAACCGCGGTATCATTCCAAAGTTTTAAACTAAGCGGAAAAAGTCTCGACAAACGAAGTGTATCAAGGTAGCGGGAAAATTTTTTGGAGGAACGAACTGAAGTATGGCCGCAATTGATCTTGGCGGTAACATAACTCAGTACTTTTCTAAAATCTGTTTCGGTGAGGGAATCTTTTAATTGTTGCCGGCCCCAGTTAAAATATTGAGTCATGCTATCCTTACTGGTGTACCAATACAAGCCGGGATGCACTTCCTCCAGGATTTCCTGGTAGATAGCATAATCCTTTTGCAGTTTTGCAGGAGCATATTTTTTTGCAGGAGAAAAAGCATTCTTGTTTGCAGCACATCCACTTAATAACGCTATTACCACCGCTAAAACCAATAATCTCCTCATAATCCTTTAATATCTTATAAATCCAGGTTCTGCTTATTTTAAATGATTCCAGCCTTGCGCCGTGATCGGGTGTTTGCTTCCCCCTTTGGTAATAATGGTTGGCTTTTGCTCCGGCTCCGTCATATATCCTATTACACTAATCTGTTCATTCAATACCAATTTATCATAATCAGCCTGCGGCAGCGTAAATAATAATTCATAATCTTCACCTCCACTCAGTGCACAGGCTGTAGGATCGATCTCAAACTTATAAGCCGCTGTTTTCATCTCTTCAGCTATTGGTATTTTGTCTTCATACAACACGCAGCCCAAATTGCTTTGCTGGCAGATATGCAATATTTCGGAACTAAGCCCATCGCTTACATCCATCATAGCCGTGGGCATAATACCGGACTGCGCAAAAAATTCAATGATATCTTTTCTTGCCTCGGGCTTTAACAGCTTGCCAATCACATAAGATTCCCCTTCCAGATCAGGCTGTACTCCCGGGCTCTCCACAAAGATCTTTTTTTCCCGTTCCATAAAAAGCAATCCTACATAAGCGGCGCCGAGATTACCGGTTACACAAAGCAGGTCACCTTTTTTTGCGGTACTTCTTTTTACATATTTGTCAGGGGCTACTTCACCTACCGCCGTAACGGATATAATAAAGCCTTTTTGGGATGAGGTGGTATCACCACCAACAAGATCTACATCATAAGCGGCACAAGCGGCGTATACGCCTTCATAAAATTCATCCAGCGCTTCTACACTGAAACGGTTGCTGATACCAAGCCCAATGATTATCTGCGTTGGCATCGCATTCATGGCATAGATATCACTGAGGTTAACCACCACGCTTTTATAACCCAAATGCTTAAGTGGGGTGTACATAAGATCAAAATGAACACCCTCTACCAACAGGTCGGTGGTGATCACCGTCTGTTTGCCAAAATGATCGATCACCGCTGCATCATCACCCACTCCCAGCAGGGAAGAAGCATTTTGCAGCTCAATGTTCTTCGTCAAGTGATCGATGAGACCAAACTCACCTAAAGAAGATATTTCTGTTCGTTCGTTGCTCATAAACTTTTTTGGTTATTGATTACTGCAAGAAGATCATCGTGAATTTTTCCATTCGTAGCCAAAATCCGGTGTTGATAGGGTGAAAATTTATTTCCAGTAAAATCGGTGACCTTACCACCCGCTTCTTCCACAATTAAAAAACCGGCAGCACTGTCCCACGCTTCCAGCTTGTGTTCATAAAATCCATCAAAACGGCCGGCAGCTACCCAACAAAGATCAATAGCAGCGGACCCTAATCTTCTTACCGGCACACCTTTGCGGATAAAGCGTTCAAAAACTTCCAATGGTCCATTAGGCATGTCCAAATAAGTGTAGGGAAAGCCAGTTACAAGGCAGGCTTTTACTGCATCTGCTTCAGTACTTACACTGATCGGGTTGTCATTTAAGGTAGAGCCCTTTCCTTTTTCTGCAAAAAACAACTCATTCAGGTGCGGATTATATACGGCGCCCATGATCACCTCTCCTTTATGCTCTACTGCGATTGATACACAGTTCAGTGGAATACCATGCGCAAAATTGATAGTACCATCAATCGGGTCAATGATCCATTTATAATTGGAGTCCTGCACAATCTTACCAGCCTCTTCACTCAGAATATAATGATCAGGAAAGTTGGCTTTTATGACAGCCATGATTGCCTTTTCAGACGCATGATCAGCTTCCGTTACAGGATTATTAATGCCTTCTTTGTTGGTTATCTTAAATTCTTTGTTGAAAAACCGGACTATTTCAGCAGCGCCGGCTTTGGCCGCTTCTATAAGGGTATTTTTAAGCATGGGCAAAGATAATAAACGCCTGTCCGCCTGCGGCGGAGAAAAAATAAGAAATTATTCTATGCTATGATAGAACTCCTATTTTTGGAACAAATCATCAAATTTTTCCGCAGCGGGCGGAACAGGGCATGGATATTTCGGTTATAATAGTTAACTATAATGTAAAACATTTTTTAGAACAGTGTTTGTATGCTGTTCAAAAAGCAAGCCGCGGACTGAAGACGGAGATTGTTGTAATTGACAATAATTCCTCTGATAACAGCATTAACTACCTTCGGCCATCGTTCCCCGCTACCCGCTTCATAGCGAACACCGAAAATTTTGGATTTGCAAAAGCCTGCAACCAGGGATTGCAATTGGCAACCGGTAAGTACATTTTATTTTTAAATCCTGACACGATAGTCCCGGAAGACTGCTTCCAAAAATGTTTGGCTTTTTTTGAAACGCATCCTGGTGCAGGAGCATTGGGCATTAAAATGATCGACGGAAGCGGTCGGTTTTTAAAAGAATCCAAGCGATCCTTTCCATCACCACTTACCTCGTTGTTTAAATTGTTTGGTTTGTCAAGGTTGTTTCCGCACTCCAGGTTATTTTCCCGTTATCACCTCGGGCACCTGGATAAAGACAACGATCATGAAATAGATGTATTGGCCGGAGCATTTATGATGATAAGAAAAGAAGTGTTGGAAAAGACCGGCGGCTTTGATGAAATATTTTTTATGTATGGCGAGGATGTGGATCTGAGCTATCGCATCCAAAAAACACCCTGTGATGCCACCGGCGAAAACTATAAGAACTATTATTTTTCAGGCAGCAGTATCATACATTTCAAAGGTGAAAGTACCAAGCGGGGCAGCATGAACTATGTGCGGATGTTTTACAAAGCCATGAGCATTTTTGTCCGCAAACATTATGGCGGCAACCGGGCTGGTTTTTTTAACCTGTTAATTCATTTGGGTATTTGGATCAGGGCCGTGCTGGCAGGCATTGGCCGGTTTATTCGCCTGGTAGGATTGCCATTGATTGATGCGGGCCTGATCATGCTTAGCTTTTGGACCATCAGGAAGATCTGGGGCAGCTATGTACGGCCCGAAGTGCAATATGATGACCGCCTGCTATGGATAGCCATTCCGGCTTTTACCATTTTATATTTATTGACGGCTTACTATGCAGGGCTCTACGACCGCTGGTATAAACGATCGGAACTGGTTCGCTCTACACTCATTGCCACAATTGTTTTGCTGGCCTGTTATTCATTGTTGCCCGAACAATACCGGTTTTCAAGGGCCATTATTTTATTTGGAGCCATTTTATCTTTTATTGTTATTGGTTTGCTCCGCAGGATATTGGTAGCTTCAAAAGTACTGGCAGCCGCCAAACAGCAGGAAGAACATGCCAGCACCTTGATTGTTGCTTCGTCGTCAGAATACGAAACGGTGCTTCACTTGATGCAGGAAGCCGGCATGAAAGAAAAAGTATTGGGACGGGTAGCCGTTACGGAAAATGATCAGTCGGCTATTGGCTATTGGTCAAAACTAAATTTGCTGTACCAGGCGGTTCCGTTTAAAGAAGTCATTTTTTGTGAGGGAACGCTTTCGTTTAAAAATATTATAGAGGCCCTGGAGCAATCAGCTGGCGAAAAAAAGATAAAAATTCATGCTACCGGCAGCCATAGCATTGTGGGGAGCGAGTCAAAAGACAGTTTGGGTGAGTATGTATCAAGGGAAAATGGTCTTAACCTGGCAGATCCCTATAACCGGCGAATAAAAAGATTGCAGGACCTGTTTATTTCTTTTACAGCAATCATTAGTTTTCCATTGCACTTTATTTGGGTAAAAAAGCCGCTGCAGTTTTTTACAAATTGCTTTAGAATATTGTTTGGTCAAAAAACATGGGTAGGATATGCGGCGGATGGGAAAAACCTTCCCAACCTGCGGCCTGCAGTACTTGCCTGTAATGGCATTCCGAAAACGATCAAACAGGAATTATCCGCGGACAGCCTGCATATGATCGATTATTGGTATGCCCGGGACTATGAACCAATGCAGGATCTGAAACTGGTATGGAAGATGTACAAAAGGCTAGGTGGGTAAAAACAATAAACAAGATAACATGCGATTAATTATGTCTTATCGTGGCTTATACTTCGATTTGCCTATTGTCTATTGCCCATTGCCTGTTATATTCGCAGCCGTTTAAAAAATACATTATGTAACTTTAAACAAAGGGTTAGAATCTTGCAAACATGGCAAATATTATTGATATAAAACTTCCGAAAGCAATTGCCACCGCATTGCGTATTCCTCCTAACGATGCACGTCGTCAGCAGGTAAGAGTATTGAAAAAGCTACTGAAAAAAGCAAGATTTACGGAGTTTGGCCAGCAATTCCATTTCGATGACGCATTATTGAGTAAAAACGTCGCCAGGAAATTCCAGGAACTGGTGCCGGTGCATGATTACAACAAAATATACGAGGAATGGTGGAAGAAAACCCTGGATGGGGTACCGGATGTGACGTGGCCAGGTAAGATTAAATATTATGCCCTCAGCTCCGGTACTTCCGAAGCCGCCAGTAAATATATTCCTGTTACAAAAGACCTCTTGCGGAGTAATAGTGTGAACTATATCCGGCAGCTCATCAGTGTTTTTGGCTATGAAGATGCCAATCGAAAAGCATTGACAAAAGGCTTCCTGATGTTGGGCGGGGCCACCGATCTGCAAAAAGGAAAAGCGGGTTGGTATGCGGGAGACCTGAGTGGAATACTGGCGAAAAAAAGACCTTTTTGGTTTCAGACATTCTATAAGCCCGGTGGTCGCATTGCAGCGATGAAAGACTGGAATCAAAAATTGAACGAGATTGTTGAACATGCTAAAGACTGGGATATTGGCTATATAGTGGGGGTACCTGCGTGGTGCCAGATGTGTATGGAAATGGTGATCGAGCATTATAAACTGCAAAACATACATGAGATATGGCCAAACTTTGGGGTGTTTGTACATGGTGGTGTTTCTTTTGCACCGTATAAAAAGGGATTTGAAAAGTTATTGGGTAAACCCATCGTCTACATCGAAAATTATTTATCCAGCGAAGGGTTTATTGGTTATAAAACAAGAGAGCATGCAAAAGGGATGGAACTGATATTGAATAACAATATCTTTTTTGAGTTTGTTCCCTTTGATGATAAGAACTTCGACAGTGAAGGAAAGATAGTGGACAAGCCCGAAACAAAAATGATTCATGAAGTAGAAGAGGGTAAAGAATATGCACTGCTCATGAGCACCAATGCCGGCTCCTGGCGTTATCTTATTGGCGATACCATCAAGTTTGTGGACCTGGAGAGGCATGAAGTAGCTATCACGGGTCGTACCAAACATTTTTTGAGCCTGGTGGGTGAGCATCTTAGTGTAGAGAATATGAACCAGGCTATTCAACTGGTGAGTGAAGAATTTAATATCAGCATGCCCGAATACACGGTGATTGGGTTTCCCTATCAAAATTTCTTTGCGCATCGGTGGTATGTAGCAACCAATGACAAAGTAGATGCAGAAAAATTGAGAAAGCGTATCGATGAAAACCTGCGCATGCTGAATGATGACTATGCTACCGAAAGAGACAGTGCTTTGAAAGAAGTTTTCCTGGAAGTTTTACCGGAAGAAAAATTTCTGGACTTTATGAAGCTAAAAGGAAAGTTGGGAAGCCAGCATAAATTTCCAAGGGTGATGAAAGGAAAGATGTTGGAAGATTGGAACCGGTATCTCGAAACCGGCAAAGTATGATCAACGGGCAGCCGTGCGTATTAGTAATAGAGCCTGACAAATTAAAACTTCTGTAATAATCACAGATACTGATTCACACTTCGTACTTTAAATAGGTTTGCCGTACTTCGCACTTCAAATTTCTTTTGCTTTTCTATGCTGGAAGCTTTCCTCAAAGGAATAACGGTTGGTTTTTTGCTCAGCATTGCGGTGGGCCCGGTAATATTTTCTATTATCAAGCAAAGCCTCAATAACGGTCACAAGGGTGGAATGGCTTTTGTTGTTGGCGTATCAGCAAGTGATATTGCCTTAGTGCTGATCAGCAATGTATTTACCGAATTATTTAGCAGCATCAGCAGCCACCGCACACCGATCGGCATTGCCGGAAGCATTTTCCTGATTGTAATGGGCATATACTTTTTGTTTTTCAAAAAAGTAAACGTAGATGACCGGGGTCAGCAGGTATTAAGCCGCTTTCGAAAACGGGATTATGCAAAAATATTCGCTTCCGGTTTTTTGATGAATACGCTCAACCCCGCTATTTTTCTTTTCTGGATCACTACATCTACCACGTTTGTCAGTCATACCGTAAAACAACGATTAATTATTTTTATTACTTGCCTGCTATTCGTCTTGGCGGCGGATATTGCCAAGGTGATGCTTGCCGGCAAGATCCGTAACCGGCTTACGCCACATAATATTCATAACATCAACCGGCTAAACGGAATTGTCCTCATCGGCTTTGGCATTGCCTTAATCTGGGGACTGCTGGTTTATTCCAATAAATAAAAATACCTGTTTCCGGTTGCCAGTTACCGGTAACTGGCAACCGGAAACAACCACCTTCTGCACCAACGTTTATCTTTTAACAATTCGGGGTCCACATTGAATAGTAAGTTTGATGGATGAACCGGCTGCTGCTAATCATATTTCTTTTAACTTCTGTGTATTCTTATTCTCAAACGGGATATTTGTTTGTAAAAAAAGGGATAAAGAAAAAAAAGACGTACACAGAAGGCGATAATATTTATCTGCGCTTGCAAAATGATAGTTTACGGTATGGCATGATCACAAGATTGATGAATGATACCATCTTTTTAAGCGGCCGGCCGATTCCCCGTGTAACTGTCAAAGAAGTAATTATTCGAAGCCGGGAAAAGAAACGGTTTCATGTGCCGGTAAAAGATCTATTGCTGATCACCGGCGGTGTTGGCCTGGTGACGGGTGGACTTACACTAAGCGACCAGGCGAGTTTCAAAGAAGCGTTGACAGCCGGTCTTGTGATGGGCTATGGCCCGCTTGCTGTTGGTTATCTGAAAAGTAAAATTTCGCTGAAGCGAAAAAAATACCGGATTGGCAAAAAATTCAGGCTGCAGGTACTTGATTTTTATATTCCCCGTCAACGGGCTTTTTAAAGCCCTACTGCAAGGATTTAATTTTTTAATATTGCAGCGCAAAATGAAAACAAAAGGATTTTTCCCGAAGCTATGGCGATGGATTAAAAGGATTTTCATTATTCTTTTCATTGCTCAATTCGTTTATATCATTTTATTAAAATGGGTAAACCCGCCCGTGACCCTCACGCAGTTGATGAGTTGGATAACTGGTCATGGACTGAAGCGGGATTATGTGAGCTATTCATCCATGTCGTACAATGCAAAGCTGGCCGTTATTGCTTCTGAAGACCAGCTTTTTGTTGATCATGGTGGCTTTGATTGGAAAAGCATCCAAAAAGCCATGAAGTATAATGAGCGAAAACCAGGCCGTGTCAGGGGAGCCAGTACGATCAGTCAGCAGGTAGCCAAAAATGTATTCCTGTGGCAGGGAAAAAGTTTTATCCGCAAAGGGCTGGAAGCTTATTTCACTTTTATGATTGAACTAATATGGGGTAAGAAAAGAATATTGGAAATGTATTTGAATGTAAGTGAAATGGGAGAAGGCGTTTTTGGTATCGAACGGGCAGCAAATATTTATTTTAATAAATCTGCGGGTAATCTTAGTCGCCAGGAAGCTGCTTTGGTGGCCGCTTGCCTTCCTAACCCCAAGCGATTGAAAGTAAAACCGGCTTCGAATTACGTAATGGCCCGGTCAAGAAAAATCGTTCAGCAAATGAATTTTTTATATCCTGACCGCGATATCCAGGAAGTGATACTGATAAAAAATAGTAAATTAAAATAACAGAGAGAATCTATAAGGCGACTCATGATCTCACTTTACAATTTATCAACGGCTTCTATTGCTTTCTGTAATCTTTCCTCGTAACCGCCACTAATATCTACCCACGGTGTGGACTGGTTTATCATGATGTCTTTATAGATAAAATATAACTTACGTCTTGTCTCCAGGTCCGGGTATTCCCGCAGCTCATCTTTTATCCAGGGCATGTCTACATTGCAAAGCAGGTATAGATCATATTTTCTTTGAACGATCTGGTCCAGGATAAAGCGATGGCAGTTGCCAAATACAAATTCACACCATACTTTCATTACATACATCTCGGTGTCGATGAAAAGAAGTGAATCCGGCCGATGGCCATCTGAATGTTGATTGAAAGCGTCAGCATGCTGAGTGGTCAGTGGTGAATGAAAGTCAGCATTGGTCTCAACTTTTGACCCGATAGCTATCGGGTTTTGACTTTTCATATTCAAAACATATTTGTCTTCACCTGCCAGTTGTCCTTTTGCTACAGTCAGCAGATCTTCATAGCTGTAGTTGGTTCCGTTTTTCAACAAAAACTCCCTCGCATATTCGGGGCACCATTTTGTTTGATAATGTTTTGCCAGCAATTCACATAAGGTACTTTTTCCGGTGCTTTCTGGTCCAATGACAACTACTTTTTTCAACATACCCTGCAATTTAAGGCGTTGATCTTTCAGTATAGTACCAGTCAAAACATTTTTTATTCGTCGCTTGTTATTATTAAGTAATTAAATTTTTCACTTAAACAAAACAGACATGAACTACAATCAGTCTTGTGCCGCAAAAGGCAATTATCCCGGAAGCAGGAACCGGCACCTGTTCATCCGATCTATGCAAAGAGCTGCCGTGAATGTGTACAAAACAGATACAAGTTTTGAAATGCTTGTGTTTGCACCAGGTCGTATCAAAGAAAACTTTAGCCTGGGTGTAAAAGGAAATGAACTCACTATTTCTTACACACCACCTGAAGGTTTTCCTAAGTTCGATTGGGTACAACGGGAATACAGTCGGGGCGGTTTTGAGAGAACCTTTACACTGGATGATACCGTTGACACTACAGCTATCACCGCAAAGTATGAAGATGGTGTACTACAGGTAAGCCTGCCAATCATTCCCGGGAAAGAAACAAAAAGCCAGGAAATCAAAGTGAACTAATGGAGTGAGTTTGTAAAAGCGAAAGAGGTCGTCTCAAAAACTTAAAAGTTTCAGGCAGCGAACGCAAAGCGAAAAGCGACGCAAAGACGAATCAATAGTTTTCAAATCGTTGCGTTCTTTGCTTTCTTAGCGGCCGTTGCGAGAAATTGCTTTTGAGGCAGCCTCTTTTTTTGCTCTTCGCTGCCACTCTATCAATCCCCAGAAAGCCATAAATAATAACACGGCGTACAATACACTGGTAAAAACCAGCTGCTTGAAAAAATACAATGGGATAGAAGCAATATTCGTTGCGATCCACCAATACCAGCTCTCTACTTTTTTCTTTGCCATCAACCACATACCGGTAAAGGCTGTGGCAGTAGCAAAGGAATCACCCCAGGGAATTACACCGCTGAAAAAAGCATCCTTTAAATAAGTTAGTGAAAAGAAGAAGGCGAGATATAAAACAAAAAAGAAACTAAGTTGCTGCAACCATTCCTTTCGGCTGGAATAAGATACCACCACTACGTGATGTTGCTGCTCGTCTTTTTTAGCCCACAATACCCAGCCATAAATGCTCATGACGGTATAATAAAAATTAACGGTCGCTTCGCCGATAAGATGATATTTAAAACTGATATAACTATAAATAATAGTACTGATCAACCCAATAGGGTAAACCAAAATATTTTCAATTCTGCTAAACCATACACTGGCAATTCCGGCAAATACGGCAATAAATTCAAGCGCCGTGGTGTTCTTTATTCCTGTAATAAATTGTTGATAAATCTCCTGTATTGACAAAGCCTTAGTTTGCTGTAAACATAATTAAAAAAGCAAAACCTGCAGAGACTTGCTTATCACCATCATCCGTTACTCAATGTGACATCGAAATATTAGAAAAGAAAAAGCTATTGCTTTATGAGTTGCAATTAATTTGCATTATGGATGATGCCAGCCTATTGCCAGAAGAAGAGCCGGCAAAGCATTATTCTTGTATACAGAATGTTTTCCCATTGAAATGACCGCAACATCAGTTACCATTGTTTTTATACTTTCTTAATGGGCGCAGGTATTGAATGCCTTTTGATGTCTTAAAACGGGTAGCTACTTGCCTCCATTGACGCCTGTTATCTGTCGACCACACTAAAAAATGAAGATGGGGAATGGCGGAGTAACCGGTTTTACCGCTTAAGGCAATAGGTTGTCCTCTGTTCACCGTGTCTCCTAGATTTACCAGTGCGCCATCTTTTTTTATGTGCCAATAACCCGCCCGGGAACTATCCGCATGTTGAATAATGACATAATTACCATAGGCCCTGAGTCGTCTTTTTAATCCGCCCCGGTCACCATCTTCTTTTACTCTTACCACTACTCCATCTCTTGCGGCACAGATCACAGACCCTCTTTTCATTTTAAAGTCCAGCGCCGCTCTTTCTTTGTGTGTAAAAGAACCAAAATAACCCTGCACCATATAGTAAGATTTGCCTTCTTCAAAAGGCAGGGCATATACATAGCTTGTATCGTCTTTGGTAATACCTCTCTGCAAACGTTTTACTTCATTGCGCATAGGGTTTTTGCTGACATAGCAACCGGATACGACAAAAGCACTCAATAAAAACCAACACAGCTTCATCCCCATATTTTTTTGTTTTCGGTCGGCAGGACCATTCGGGCTATAAAAATAAAACGGTTCAATCAAGAACCGTTCCCGTCTGCAATAGTTTATCAAAATTTAGCTTTCGCATAGTTTTTTCAGGTTATTCAAACCGATGCCAAACTGGTGATTCAAGTTTTTATTCAGCATTGGTCCCATCAACCGGGCCATTGGCCAGGGCAGGTCACCACTGTTTTGCCAGGTTACTTTGGTTTCACTATTTCCCCAATGTTCAAACAGCCAGTTATCTTTTGCTTTCGATTTCCAGGGTTTTAAAAACTCCAGGTCAAAATGAATATGTTTTTCATCAATATCCCGAAGAGTCAGGCTGCCCATGCCTACTTTTTTCCCCTCCCACGCATATTTATGCCCGGGAGTGTTTGGCTCGCCGGTAATTGTTTTTTGCGCCTTGGGATCTGTTTGTTGCCAGGGGTTCCAAAGAGCATATTCATTCAGGTTGCCGATACGGTTCATTACCTCTCTTACCGGTTTATTGATCACTATTGTTTTTTCTATATTGTAAACTTTGGGCATCAGGGCGGCCGCTACCAGTACGCCGATGATAAGTAATGCAAAAATGTAAACGAAGATCATAACAGGTGGTTTTAGGAAATTCAAGTTACAGAATACAATGCTTGCTGGCAAGCCGGTGATCAATATATTTTCGGATCACTAATGGAGTGTGGTCTTATGTTTAACAAAAAGAAGCGGACTATCGCTAACCCCTGCCCAAAAATGGATTCACTTAATGAGGAAAAACAAAATATTGTAAGCGATTGAGGGAGACAATCAGGTTTTGGATCTTGAATTTCCCAATTTGGGAACTTTATCTTACTTTTAGGAAAAGGGCAAATTATTGAGAGTAATAGCTAAGAAAACACTTCGGGATTTTTGGTCAAAGCATCCCGATTGCGAACAACAGTTGAAAGCCTGGTTCCAGGAGGCTTCTAAAAGTCATTGGAAGAGACCCGCTGATATAAAATCAGACTACCCAACTGCCAGTTTCTTAGCAAATAACCGTATTGTTTTCAATATAAAAGGAAACAGTTATAGGTTAATCATTAAAATTAATTATGACTATCAAATGGTCTGGATTCGATTCATTGGAACACATTCGGAATATGATAAAATTGATGCAAATAAGATTTGATTATGAAATGAACCATAAAAAAATATACAGATGAAAATTAAACCGATAAAAACAAAAAAAGACTATAAACAGGCTTTAGAGCGACTTGAAATAATTTTTGATGCCAAAAAAGGTACAATTGAAGGAGATGAGCTTGAGGTTTTAGGAATACTTATTGATAATTATGAAATTCAAAATTTCCCTATAGACCTTCCTGATCCAATCGAAGCAATAAAATTCAGGATGGATCAATTGGGATATACACAAAATGACCTGGCAAGGGTTGTAGGCTTAAAAAGCAGAGCAAGCGAAATTCTAAACCGGAAACGAAAGTTATCACTTGAAATGATTCGTCAGTTACATGATAGTCTAAACATTCCGACAGACGTGTTAATCCAGGCGTATTGAATAAACAAGAAGTCGTCAACTTAGCTCCTATACATTGTCAGTACTTGTATAAAAAAGTACGGGTTTACGTGATGTGATGGAAATCCTGATTTTTTATTTGAATGATCTGTGCTGCAATACTTATGGCAATTTCTTCCGGGGTCTGGCTTTTGATGGCAAGACCTGCCGGTGCATGAATGGTTTGAATAAACTCCTTTTTTGTTCCATCTTTTTCATACTCCTCCATCATCTTTTTGATTTTTGACTGGCTGCCGAGTACACCCAGGAAACGGAATTGTTTGTTGAGCAATGCCTTTAAGGCAATATCGTCACTGCGATAACCCATTGTCATGATGACTACATAATGATCTGGCCCGCTTTCAATCAAATCGCTCAATTCGGAATAACTATTGACGAAATGTTTTTCATGTGCAGCTTCATTTTCCAGCATCGTTTTTAGTGCTGACCGGTCATCGTATACCCGGATATGAAAATCCAGGCTTCGCATCAGCCTGCAAAATGCCAGCGAACAATGACCACCTCCAATCACCGAGAGCTTATTTTTATAACCCGTTTTCTCCCGGTATTCCCAGTCATCTTCCGCTTGCATGACAAAATGAAAATCTTTTCCAGGAATAGAATCAGTAAAGACAATACCGGCGGGAGAAAGCACCAATGTTCCATTTTTATTTTGTGCCAGTGAGCTGATAATGGCCTGTATTGTTGTTTTGTCTTTTTGCTGAACAGGATATAAAAAAATGGTTTGTTCGCCCGAGCAGATCATACCGCTTTGATTTTTTGCCGCGGTTTTATCATGATATTGCTTTTTGATAGAACCGGCTCGCAGCTCACTGCTCACCGCTCGCAGCTTTTCCTTTGCCATTTCCACGAACTTATGTTCCATGATACCGCCACCGATAGACCCTTCCATGTTGGACGAAGCCGAAGGGTCGTTATCCGTTACTGCCATAAAAAATCCCTGCCGTCCCGGGCTGCTGCCCTTGCTTTCCAGCACATAAAGCAGCATGACCGGAATATTTTTTTCCAGGCTTTGTTCAATCAGCTCCCAGGTAGCAATTGCCTTCATGCTATAAACTTTTTTTATGAATGGCTGTTATACAAAAATACTTTACCCTTCATAGCATTCTTCAAAGCAGCCTGCTTAAGCATAGTCTATTGATTAATTTTTATAAAAAATAAGACAATTATGAAATGAGCCATGATAATGCTTATCACCAACCGGGATGATTATTTGGCGAACCTGTCTGCCGACAGGCAAGATTCCATTTGGCCAAAAAACAATAAAAAATAAACAAATGAAAGCCATTATTTTGGAAGAAGCCGGTGATGCCAGCCAGCTCAAACTTACCGAATTACCCAAGCCATCCATAAAGAATGATGAAGTATTAATCAAAACAAAAGCGATAAGTGTCAATCCCGTGGATATGAAGACGCGGATCGGGAAAAGTTTATACAATGAATTAAAGGCGGAAAATCCGGCTATCGTCCTGGGCTGGGATCTGTCAGGTGTGGTGGAAGAAGCAGGCAAAAATGTGACCGGCTATAAAAAAGGCGACGAAGTATTTGGAATGGTCAACTTCCCGGGTCATGGTCAGGCATATGCGGAGTATGTAGCGGCCCCGGCTGCTCATCTTACACACAAGCCAGCCAAT
Source organism: Terrimonas pollutisoli (assembly GCF_029360765.1). Lineage (GTDB taxonomy): Bacteria > Bacteroidota > Bacteroidia > Chitinophagales > Chitinophagaceae > Terrimonas_B > Terrimonas_B pollutisoli. Next base: position 25,132 of record NZ_JARKNA010000006.1, read on the forward strand.
ATTTCACATGAAGAAGCGGCGGCAGCTACCCTGGCCGCCTTAACAGCCAGGCAGGCATTGGTAACAAATGGTAAGGTTAATAAAGGACAAAAAGTAGTGATACAGGCTGCAGCCGGTGGCGTGGGCCATTATGCGGTACAGATTGCTAAATGGCTCGGCGCTTATGTGATCGCTACTTCATCAGCCGCGAATAAAGAATTTGTATTGAGCCTTGGCGCGGATGAACATGTCGATTATAAAAAACACAGCATTGATGAAATTGTAAAAGATGCTGATTTTGTCCTGGACCCGATGGGCGGTGATAATATCGACGCATCATTGAATGCAGTAAAGAAAGGCGGGACGGTGATCATGTTGCCGAGTTTATACAAAGACCTGATTGCCGAAAAAGCCAAAGCCAAAGGAGTAAATGGTTATTACTTTTCGGTGCAATCCAATGGTGATGATATGAAGCAGTTGGCGCAACTGCTGGAAAAAGGAATTATCCGTTCGCATGTATCACAAGTATTCCCTTTTGAAAAAATGAAAGAAGCACACGAACAAATAGAAACGGGAAAGACAAAAGGGAAGATTGTGTTGGCTATCTAAATACAATAGAGACTGTTAGATCTCTGATATAAACCTGCATGTAGAAACCTTTTCATTTACAATATGCAGATATGAAAAAGCTGGTCAGCTCCAATTAATAAAGAACTAAAAAATATAATCAGTACCAATGTTATCAGGTTTAGCTTCATACTGAATTGGTATCGGTTTGATGTCTTGTAAACAAGAAAGAAAAGAATCGCAGTTACTATTAAAGGTAATGTAAACGTTCCTATGCCAAGCGACTTACTGATCCTTGCTTCGTCATTTGGATTTCGAAAACTGATCATGGTAGCAAAAAGTCGCATATAAAAACACGTAAATAAAAAGGGATACAAATAAAAAATTCTTCGTTGCCCCATTAACATGAATATGATGACAGCTTCAATCAATGTTAATATGGGTCCTGCTGCACTCATCACCTGGTAATGACAATCGCTTTTAAAGGCTCCATTTACAACGGATGCTTTGTTAAGTCCCACGGTCATATCATATCCAAGGAGTTTTCCTGCCACCCAGTGTGCCATTTCATGTAATACCCAGGACACAAGAACCGCAATGCCTGAAAAAAATATGTATTTGCCGTTAACCCTATTGTTTTTAGCGGGAAAAAACATATTTAAACTCAGCATGCGTTATTTCTTAGCTTCTTTTAATAAAATGGCTTCTTTACTACCCTTCAGGAGTTGGGAGTTGGATTGCGAATATAAACTCATCAACACTTTCTCCGGCGTCATCGGTGCATCAAAAGGAATATCAGCCAAAGGATTAAATGCTTTCACTGCATTGCGCAAAGCAAAATAAGCACCAATACCATAAAGCAGCGGTGGCTCGCCCACGGCCTTGCTCCGAAAAACAGCAAGGTTATCTTTTTTTGTTTCCAGCGAATGAATAATAATTTCTTTAGGTACGAAATAAATATCCGGCACCTTATAAGTACTCAATGCATTCGATCTGAGCTTTCCTTCTTTGTCATATACGATCTCTTCCATCGTCATCCAGCCGATACCCTGCACAATACCGCCTTCACACTGGCCAATATCGATCATCGTATTCATGCTCTGGCCAAAATCATGTACCACTTTTACCGAGTCCATTTCATAGATACCCCGCAGGCAATCGATAGTCGCAGTGATGATCGCAGTGCCATATACATGATAGGCAAAAGGATGTCCTTTTTCTTTCGACGGGTCAAAATGAATACCCGGTGGAGTGTAGTGGCTGTGCTCGGACAAGCTGATACGTTTGATATAAGTAGCCATTACCAGTTTGCTCCAGCTCCACTCGGTTTTCTTTCCGTTGATATAGATCCATTCTTCCTTTATTTCAAAAGGTGGCAATTCGGTATCTTCAATATTGGCAGTAGCAAGATGTTCATCCATGGCAACCTGCATCAGCCGTTTCAGGATGGCTTTGCAGGCAATCTCCGTGGCTTTTCCATTGAGATCGGCTGTGGCGCTGGCAGCCGATGGGGATGTATTAGCAATGCGCCAGGTGTTAGTGCTGTTGATCTTTATTTTTGAAATGTCTAACGAGAATATTTTAGCAGCTACCTGTGCAATCTTTGTATTCACGCCCTGACCCATTTCCACGGCGCCGGTACTGATGCCCACACTGCCATCGGTATAGACATGCACCAATGATCGCCCCTGGTTCATCAGCGTTTTGGTAAAGGAAATGCCAAAGCAAATGGGCATCAGGGCCATTCCCTTTTTATGCCACTTGTTCGCTGCATTGAATTGTTCAACCTCCTGTTGCAAGGCTTTTATATTAAACAGGTCATCGGCCTTGTTCCAGCATTCATTCGCTTCGCTTTCGGCTTTTTGTCCATAAGGAAATTCATCACCATTGTTGATCAGGTTTTTTTGTTGAATAGCAGAGGCAGGAATACCTAGTTGTTCCGCCGCTTTCGCAATAGCGGCTTCTATCACAAACATTCCCTGCGGACCGCCAAAACCGCGGAAAGCCGTATTAGGTGGCAGATGAGTACGACAACTATACGCAGTTGCTTTTACATGCGGCACAAAATAAGAATTGGTGCAGTGAAACAAGGTCCGCTCCATTACGGCTGGTGAAAGATCAGCAGCAGCGCCGGCGTTTTGAAAAAAAGTTACTTCGTAGGCAATAATCTTTAAATCGCTGTTCAACCCAATTTTAAAATCGGCCGAATAAGGATGGCGTTTGCCCGTCATCCGCATATCTTCCATGCGATGCAATGAATACTTCACCGGCCGATTTAAATGAAAGCTGGCCAAAGCACACATGACACCCCAGGTGGTGGCCTGGTCTTCTTTACCACCAAAGCCGCCGCCAAGTCTTGTGGTATCCACTTCAATTTTATTCATTGGTATGCCCAGTACCCTGGCTGCTGTTCGCTGTACCACTGTGGGTCCTTGCGTAGAAGAATAAATCTTCATGGCGCCGTTTTCCAGCGGCAGCGCATAAGCTCCCTGTGTTTCGATATATAAATGTTCCTGGCCATTGGTTTCTGTACGACCTTCAAAAATATGATCGCATTGTGACCACGCATGGCTGCTGTCGCCGATGCTGAATGTACGTGGTGGAATGATTAATTCACCTTTTTCCTTCGCTTCTCTTGGATCGGTAATAACAGGCAATGGCTCAATCTCAACTCTAATCTTTTTTACTGCCGCTTTGGCTATTTCTTCCGTTTCGGCTACTACCAGGGCGATGGGCATGCCACAAAAATGAACATGGGTGCTAGCCAATAATTCTTCATCAGGAACAATGCCGCCTATTTGATTTTCACCCGGGATATCATTTGCGGTAAAAACTCTTACCACGCCGCTTATCTTTTCTGCTTCGCTGGTATCAAGCGATTTTATTTTTCCATGCGCTATAGGAGAGTCAAAAACTGCTGCATACAAAGTGCCACTGATGACGGGTATATCATCGAGATAGACGGACTCGCCGCGGAGATGGGTATATGAGTCAATGTTGAACCCCACGGCCTCCTCCCGACCCCGACGAAACGTCGGGACCACTCTATCACTAACCTCACCTTTCGAAAAATCTTTGCTCATTCCATAGTGGTTTAATGTGAAAATTATTCTAATGCATAAAAAAAATAGTGTCTTCGATTTTTAGGTTTGTGGGCTGACAAGTCCTCCCTTTGGGGGAGGATTTAGGAGGGGCCGTAAATGTGCCCTTATCAACTGCCCAAGCAATAATGTTTTATATTCTTTACTTCCTCTTGCATCACTGATTGGTGAAATTTCTTTTTGCATAATGTCAATTGCTTCATCCACCAGGTATGCTGTAATCGTTTTTCCCGTTAGAAATTCAGATGTCTTTTGCAGGTACATCGGTACCGGTCCCACGCCACCGGCAGAAAGGCCGGCGTTTTCAATCCTGTTATTTTTTATGATCAGATGTATTGCCGAATTCACACTGGCTATGTCAAGGTTAGTTCGCTTGCTTACTTTTTCAAAATTGAAATAGGAGTTCTTACCCGGTAATTCAAATCTTATTTTACTGATTATCTCATCTGGTTGTTTATCCAATTGCTTATACCCCTTGTATAGTTTTCTCAATGGTACGGTTCTAAAGCCGCTCTCCTCAAATAAATGATCATTTCCTTTTCCCTTCTCCTTTGGAGAAGGTGTCCCGGTAACATCGGGACGGATGAGGCCGGAGGTTTGGGAGAGGTCTACCTGCGAATCCAGTGCCAAAAAGAAAATCGTAAAGTCGCCAATCGGTGAAGCATTGATAAAATTACCCGCAATGGTGGCCATATTCCGGATAGGCGTGGATGAAACCAGTTTGGCATATTTAGGAAAATCCGGGAATGCCTGCTGTATGATGGAAGAATGCAACAGGTCTGTTACTGTTGCCGATGCACCGATAGTACAACGGTTACCTTCTTTATAAATGCCTTTTAATTGTGTATGATCAAACAAAAACTGGTTATCCGCATGCACCAGTTCTTCGTGCTTTTGTACATAGAGATCGGTTCCACCGCCGACAAGGCAAGTAGGGTTTGGAGGATGGCTAGTGGGAAGAACACCATTCTCCACGTTTTGCAGTTTTATTTTTATTGAAGCAAAATATTCGGGAAGTATTTTTTTATTCGCAACAAAACTGGTTGCCTGCTCCCCGTTTTTTTCTTTCATGAGATCAGCAACTTTTCCTGCGGCTCTTTCAATAGATTTATAACCGGTGCAGCGGCAAATATTTCCATCCACGGCGGCAATCGCATTTTCCTGCGTTGCTCTTTCATCACTCAAACAAAAACCTGCCAGTGACACGACAAAACCCGGCGTACAAAATCCGCATTGTGTAGCCCCTTGCTCCGCCATGGCCTGTTGAATGGGATTGAGATGATCGGGAAAATTGATCCCTTCAATCGTCACGATATGTTTCCCCTGCACGTTCCCCAGCGGCAAGAGGCAACTCGTCATGGACTGGTAAACCACGGTTCCGTTTTTGAGCTCACCCACCAATACGGTGCAGGCGCCGCAATCCCCTTCGCGGCAGCCGATCTTGGTGCCCATCAGGTGGCGGTGATAGCGGATAAAATCCAGCAACACCATTCCCGGCGGCTGGTTTGTTTCAATATTTTTATCGTTGAGTATGAAGCGGATCAAAATAAGTGAATTGGGTATGCTTAAAGTTAGCATAATTTATGGTGCTGAAAACCTGGATAAGGATGGATCACAATGAACACGGCGAACCACGACGTACACAAAGAAGTGTATAAGAACAGGAGGCTATTCTGTGAAAGAAGACGACCAAATAACAAGCATAAATTCGTCGTGTCCGTTGTGTATACTTAGTGGCCTTTGTGCTCCTCCTGGCGTCGCAAATGACCGTTATAATAGTCGCATTCATACCGCTTGGTTATTATCTTTTATTGCCAGATTTGTAGTGCCAAACTGAAACCTAATCATTCATTGTAAAATTATTTTGTCATGGAAAAACTGAATTTCAAAACTGTTATCAACGCCGCGCCTGAAAAAATATGGCATGTGCTGTGGGATGATGATACCTATCGCAAATGGACATCAGCTTTTGCCGAAGGCTCCTTCGCACAAACGGACTGGAAACAGGGCAGCAAAGTATTGTTCCTCGATGGCAACGGCCAGGGCATGGTCAGCCGCATTGCTGAAAACAGGCCCAATGAATACATGTCGATCGAACACCTGGGCGAAGTAAAGGATGGCGTCGAAGACACTACCAGCGACCGGGTAAAACAATGGGCCGGTGCACATGAAAACTATACACTGAAAAAAGTAAACGGTAAAACAGAACTGACTATCGATATGGATATCACCGACGAGTTCAAAGATATGTTTGCACAAATATGGCCGAAGGCGCTGGAGAATGTAAAAAAACTATCGGAAAATTAAGGTTACTTCTTTTTAAGCCCTGGCAAAATAACCGGGGCTTTTCTTTACCTCGAATGTGAAAATTAAGTTTTGACGGGAGTTCATATCTGCCTGGAAAATCAATAGTTAAAAAAAAGCAAGACCTGATAGAGAAGATTATTGACCTGATTCGTGTAGAGAAGAAAAAATTTTATTTAACCCGGTTTTTAGAGAAGGCAATTCATTTGTAATAACATTCCAAACCAACTGAAGGTCTGTTCCAAAATATTCATGAATAAGCCTGTTTCTCATGCCCTTTATCAAAGCCCACGGTATGTTCGGTTCACTTTGCTTAACAGTTTCAGGAAGGCGGGAAACTGCTTCGCCAATTACCTGGATATTGTACAGGCAGGCCTCAATTGTCATAAAATGATTTGAAAACTCGTCGAATGAAACATTTGCCGTATAAAGCTGAATATGATCAATGCAGTTCAGAATGTCTCTGATAATAATGGACGGTTTCCTTTCAGACATATACAATATCTTTTTCTATGGAAGACAGATATTGTGGTTTGATGGAGCGAAGCGGTACCACATCTGTTTTAACACCGAATAAGCCTTCAATTTCATCAGCCATAGCTACAAAATTCAATCCCATTGACCCCGTAATCTCTACCGCAATATCAATATCACTGGATTCAACAGCCTCACCCCTTGCATAGGAGCCGAATACACCTAGCCGTGATACCGGGTATTTGCGCTGGAGCTCAGGTTTATGCTGCCTCAGCTTTTGCAATATATTTTGCAATGTATACATCACTACAAAATAAGTACAAATTTTATAACTCTCAGCGGCTGTTAAAAAATGTAAAAGGCAGAACGCTGATAACACGGATTATTATGATTTATTAAGATAAAATCAGCGAGGATCATCATCATCTTAATATATCTGCGCCTGCCTGCCGACAGGCAAGTTCTATTCTCCCTCTGTTTAAAGATTATTAGTTCATACGGAAAACCCACCTCTTAAAATAAATTCTTCTTTTTATCGGTAATGATTACCTTTCTATGACCAACGCTGTACCACCCTATACTTCGCTGCGCTTATCCCTCCTTTTGATTGCTTCACATTTTTCAATTAACCAAAACTTCATGTATGAAAAAGATCTTGCTATGCCTGGGCGTACTATCTGTTTTATTGTCCTGCAACAGCCCGAAAGAAAAAACTTCGGAAACTGAAACCACAGCAAAGGCCGCAGAACCAACAGTGGACCTGCCTTACAAAGCTTCCTATGCCAGCAACTTTACCACCGATGTTTCGGATGCAGATTTGAAAATGGTACTGAATTCTTACAAAGACTGGGAGTCTGCTAATCTTTCCGGCCTCGAAGCCGTACTGGGTGATTCGGTGGACTATGATGCCAGCGATGGCAGTTCGCATCATTTAAAAAAAGCTGACCTGCTGAAAATGTGGACCACCTACCGCGACAGCCTGAGTTCCGTAACCATTGATATGTATGCCTGGCAAAAAATGTATGCACCTGATAAAAAGGAAGGACATGTCGTCACCTGGTATAAGGAAATCGACACCTATAAAAATGGCAAAGTAGATTCAGCCACCTACCATGATATCAACCGGGTGAAGGATGGAAAAATAGTGTGGTATAGCTCGATGAAAAGAGGGTTTAAAAAATGACTCACCAGTTATTTGCTAAAGAAGCCTCTGCCTGCAGGGGCTTTTTTTTATTAGCCTTTACCGGCCAAACAATGCACATCTTTTTTCTCCGCCGGTATCTTACTTTATCTTTAAGAACTAACGAAATCGTCATGAAGATAAAATTCATCACAGTAAAACTTTTGCTTACCGCTCTTGTAGTGCTTATCGGTTCATTCACGGTAGCTGCACGGCCTGTACCGGGCTCTGTTGCACCGGGTCAGGATACCATCAAAAAATATTTATACGTAGCCGTTCCCGGTATCCGTGATTATCTCGGCTATGGCGGTCATGGCATTCTTGTTTTTGATATTGGCAACAATCATCGCTTTGTCCGGCGCATTCCCACAAAGGGCCTCCATCCCGATGGTACCCCTTCCAATGTAAAAGGCATTGCTGTCAGCGTGGCGCTCAACAGTATTTTTATCAGCACCCTCGAATCATTGCAACGCATCGACCTGGCCACAGATAAACTGGTGTGGGAAAAACCATTTGAAGGGGGTTGCGACCGCATGGCCATTTCGCCCGATGGTAAAACCATGTACCTTCCTTCGCTGGAAAAAACATTCTGGAACGTGGTGGACTGCGCCACCGGCGACATCATCAAAAAAATTCCCGTACACAAGCGGGCCCACAATACCATTTATGGTCCATCGGGCAGGCAGGTGTATATGGGTGATATTGCTTCACCCTGGTTATGGATTGCTGATCCCGGCAAGCATGAGCTGGTACATAAGGTTGGCCCCTTCGCCAATTTCGTGCGGCCCTTTACCATCAATGGCAGGGAGACCCTGGCCTTTGTCACCGTCGACAGCCTGCTGGGTTTTGAAGTAGGTGATATCCGCAGTGGTACCAAGCTGGCGCATATCGAAGTGAAAGGCTGGAACCCCGGCCCGGTGCGGCGCCATGGTAATCCCAGCCATGGCATTGGCCTCACACCCGACGAAACCGAGATCTGGCTGGCCGATGGTTACAATATGCGGGTGCATGTGTTCAGTGCAATGAAACCTTACCAGCAACTCACCACCATCCCCGTGCAGGATATGCCCGGCTGGATCAGCTTCAGCGTCGATGGTAAATATGTGTATCCTTCCAGTGGCGAAGTCATCGACACCAAAACCCGTAAGATCATCGGCGTTTTGCAGGATGAAATGCATAACAATGTAGCCAGTGAAAAAATGGTCGAGATCCACATGGCCGGAAGCAAAGCCGCGAAGGCGGGTGACCAGTTTGGGATTGGAGGGATAAGGTAAGTAAGATTTTATTTAGCCGGCTCCAGTGCAGGTGGCATCGGCAGTTGCGCTCCGTTCGTCGTTCCGTAATTCTGCTCAGCAAAGTTGAATGATCTTTTATTTTTGCAGCATGGCCTATGCCTGTCCGCCTCAGGTGGATGCATGATAAATATGACTGACGTTCATAACAAGGCTACCCGCAGCTATAATATGTCGCAGATAAGAGCGACCAATACCAAGCCCGAAATGTTAGTACGGAAATTTTTACATGCACAAGGTTTCCGTTATAAACTTCACGATAAAACATTACCCGGCAAACCCGATCTTGTATTACCCAGATACAAAACCGTCATCTTTATTCATGGCTGCTTTTGGCACGGGCATGATAGCTGCAAATATTTCGTTGTTCCTAAAACAAGAACAGACTGGTGGCTGAATAAAATAACCGGTAACAAAGCCAATGATGCCAAAGCTATCAAAGCATTGAAGAAAGAGGGGTGGAAAATTATTACACTATGGGAGTGTAATTTGAGGCCTGTAAAACTTGAAAGGACACTCTCTGTATTATTGCAAAAGCTATCCTTCTGATATACCAAATAGCGTTGTCCGATTGCTAAAAAGCGAAACCTGCAACAGAATTTAATTATTTTAGAGGTGGTCGCAAATTGTGACCACCTTTAAAATTCCTGTATGGCAGATATCAGAAAGAAAAGAATTATTCCTGATGAAACAGTGATGAATAAAATAATCATGGTTCGTAATCAAAGGGTAATGATTGACCGGGACCTGGCAGAATTGTATGGAGTTACAACCAAACAATTGAATCAACAGGTAAAGCGAAATAGTAAAAGATTTCCTGGAGATTTTATGTTTCAGCTTAACGAAGAAGAGAAAAATGAGGTGGTCACAATTTGTGACCACCTTAAGAGCCTGAGGTTTTCTCCCAATCTCCCTTTTGCCTTTACGGAACATGGCGCAGTAATGCTGGCCAGTGTTTTAAACAGCGAAAGAGCTATCGAAGCAAACATCCAAATCATAAGAGTGTTTACCAAAATGCGGGAACTGTTGCTAACCCATAAAGACATATTGCTGCAGTTAGAAAAAATGGAAAAGAAATTGACCGGCCATGATGAGGACATTGCCCTCATCTTTAAATACCTGAAACAATTGCTGAATCCCCCACAGCCGCCACGGCCAAAGATTGGTTTTAAAAGAAAAGAGGAGGAATAGCAGTGGCGGCGATATATCTTCCATTATTCCTGTCCAGTGCTAACTTCGCCTCATGGCCGATGTGCATGATAAGGTTACCCGCAGCTATAATATGTCGCAGATAAGAGCGACCAATACCAAACCGGAATTATTGGTACGGAAATTTTTACATGCACAAGGTTTCCGTTAACTCCATGATAAAACATTACCCGGCAAGCCCGATCTTGTATTACCCAGATACAAAACCGTCATCTTTATTCATGGCTGTTTCTGGCATGGGCATGATAGCTGCAAATATTTCGTTGTTCCAAAAACAAGAACAGACTGGTGGCTGAATAAAATAACCGGTAACAAAGCCAATGATGCCAAAGCCGTAAAGGAGTTGAAAAAGAGCGGATGGAGAGTGATAACGGTCTGGGAATGTGGCTTAAGAACAGTAAGGCTGGATAGAACGCTTGCCGGGATTTTAAAAAGTCTGATATCTCAGCATCGCACTGCCTGATAGTTTTTTGTAAATTCGTAATGCATGGAAAAAAATAAAACCATAAAAAAACCTCTTAATTCCAAAGGTGCTTCCATTTTTAAAAAAATGCTGGAGGATAAAAACGCTATTCACCAGCATCTGCAAAAAGGCGGAAGGCTGGCCGATTTAAAAAATAAATACCCCTTTGTTAAGCCCATACCTGCTCCAGGAAGCTGATCAGTTTTCTTATCTCTTCATTACAGATAAAGGAATAACGTATCACGTTTACTTCCTCGATTATAGCTATATGTTTGCGGATTATCCGGGGATTTCAAATAATGTTTATTCTTTTAATATAGAAGTGATGGATGGTGATGCCGACACGGCTGTTGCAGATGAAAGAATCGGGTTGACGGTGGTGGAAGTATTCCGGCTTTTCTTCAGTCGGATGGAAAATGTAAGTGTATATGTTTGTGATATTGCCGACGAACGTCATTTGGCCCGCAAAAGGAAATTTGATTTCTGGTTCTGGAAATACAATGATGGCACTATCATTAAAGAAGATGGTGTGGCAATGGTGGAAGGAAAAGAAATACTGAACTCCCTGCTTCTCCACCGGAACAACCCCAAATGCGCCGAAATTATTTTTGCGTTTAAAGACCTGAATGCAAGAGCCGGGGATAAATAACATTAAATCTGTGTCATGCCCGCAAAGCTTTTGCTTCATTGAAATATCGGCCGGTTTCCCAAAGATTTTATGTTCAGGCTGACCAAAGAAGAGTTTGAAAACTTGAAGTCACAATTTGCGACTTCAAGATGGGGAGGGGGCCGTAAGCTACCCCTGGCTTTTACCGAACAAGGTGTGTCCATGCTCTCCGGTGTATTAAACAGCGAAACAGCTATCCGGGTTCATATACAAATCATCCGTGTATTTACCAAAATGCGGGAACTGTTGCTAACCCATAAAGACATATTGCTGCAGTTAGAAAAAATGGAGAAAAAACTGACTGGCCATGATGAAGACATTACCCTCATCTTTAAATACCTGAAACAATTGCTGAATCCCCTGCAGCAGCCGCGGCCAAAGATTGGTTTTAAAAGAAAAGAGGAGGAATAGCAGTGGCGGCGATATATCTTCCATTATTCCTGTCCAGTGCTAACTTCGCCTCATGGCCGATGTGCATGATAAGATTACCCGCAGCTATAACATGAGCCGTATCCGAAGCGGCAATACAAAGCCTGAGATGCTGGTACGGAAATTTTTACATGCACAAGGTTTCCGTTACAAACTCCATGATAAAACATTACCCGGCAAACCCGATCTTGTATTACCCAGATACAAAACCGTCATCTTTATTCATGCCTGCCTGCCGGTAGGCAGGGCTGTTTCTGGCATGGCCATGACAACTGCCGGTATTATGTAGTATGTAGTTCCAAAAACAAGAACAGACTGGTGGTTGAATAAAATAACCGGTAACAAAGCCAATGATGCCAAAGCCATCAAAGCATTGAAGAAAGAGGGATGGAAGATCATTATGATTTGGGAATGCCGGTTGAAACCGCTTAAGATTGAGAAGACCCTGGTTTCTTTGCTGAAAAAAATTGTACCTTAATTTTCTGCGTTAAGGATGAGTTTCCTATCAACTTTTTTAATATTTCCGCGGCGACCTGCTGGTATGACGCATCCGTGCAACGCGAATTTCAGTTGGCATAACTCTATAGGAAATTCTATAGTGGTATTTTTCGAAAGCCCTCCAGTTTCCGTCATTATTTGTTTTGTATTTATCCGGTGGAAACATTTCCGGGTGACGGGAAAGCTCAATTGAAATGTCAATTAATTCATCCCGTACCTTAACTGCGCTTTCAAGAGAATCTTGTGCAATATATTCATAGGCCTTTTGCAAGTCTGGTTTGGCTCTCTTACTCCAAACCGTTACCACTTCCCGGCTTCTTTTTTAAGATCGCTTGCAGTTATAAAATCACCCTTTTCTATTTCTGCATTACCTTCTTCCAAATCCTTATTATATTCTTCTACGCTTTGAGGTTTTTCCGAACTATAAAAATTAATCCCCATTAACTTTAAAGTGCTTAACAGCCATTCCCTTTTTGAAGAATCTTTAATACTGTCAAAATCTATTATCAATTGCATGACAATTATTTTTTTAGATTTATTAATTACTACACCACGCCCCCAATTTTCTCGTTGAACCAGCTCATTTATAAACTAAATAAAGTTACTAAAAATTTTACGCCTGTCACAGTTATAGCCCCCAAAGAACAGACTGGTGGCTGAATAAAATAACCGGTAACAAAGCCAATGATGCCAAAGCCATCAAAGCATTGAAGAAAGAGGGCTGGAAGATCATTATGGTTTGGGAATGCCGGTTAAAACCGCTTAAGGTTGAAAAGACCCTCGTTTCTTTGTTAAAAAAAATTGTATCTTAATTTTCTGCGTTAAGGATGAATTTGTAAATGTGTTGTTACAGCATTGTTTCCCCTGATTAATTGCATAAGTGGGTCATAAGTCGTGACCTGAAATTGGAAATCACCATTTGTGATATCTGGTACGTTTAATATTGCATTTGAAACATCAAAACTTAAAGGATGCCAAAAACAACCAAAGAATTAATGATTCCGGATGAGTTGGTGATAAACAAAATTTATCTCATCCGCGGACAAAAAGTAATGTTGGACAAGGATCTGGCGGAATTGTATGGCGTTGAGACCAAAAGGTTAAAAGAAGCCGTACGCAGGAATATTGACCGTTTCCCCGATGATTTTATGTTTGAACTAACCGGCGAAGAGTGGGAATCTTTAAGGACGCAAATTGCGACCTTAAAAACCGGCAGAGGAGGTGCAAGCCATTTGCCCATGGCTTTCACCGAACAGGGAGTAGCCATGCCTGCCTGACCGGTAGGCAGGCTCTCCAGCGTATTAAACAGTGAAACTGCCATTAGAGTAAACATCAGGATCATAAGAGTGTTTACCAAAATGCGGGAACTGCTGCTTACCCATAAAGACATATTGCTGCAGTTAGAAAAAATGGAAAAGAAATTGACCGGCCATGATGAGGACATTGCCCTCATCTTTAAATACCTGAAACAATTGCTGAATCCCCCGCAGCCACCCCGGCCAAAGATTGGTTTTAGAAGAAAAGAGGAGGAATAGCAGCGGCTATTGCGCCTTATCGCCATCTACAATTTTGATTCTACCAGGTTGGCGCCCCGATGGGACTGCCCGGGTGGTGAAAAAACACTGAAGGGATCTGCATCAGCATGATAACAGGGTTAAAAAGCCCCATCGGGTCGACATTGTTATAGTCACAATAAGCCGGTAACGAATCACCGTTTTTTCAACGAAAGAATATACATCACCATCATTTTTGCATCTTCCCGTGATAGATGTGGGTGGGGAGCCATCACCGGTTTGCCCCAGGTGCCATAGCCGCCGAGAATGATCCGGTTTGCAAGCATTTCAACAAAAACGCTGTTGGCGGGGTATTTTTCAGCGATATCCTGGAACGAAGGTCCTTTAGCTCTTTTGGTCTTGGTGTGGCAATCATGGCAGTCCGAATAAGCGATCAGCGTTTCACCACGTTGAGCCAAGGCAACAGGTATGCTATCACTCTTGCCTTCAATCTTCCGGATATAATCCATCTTTTTGTGTGCTGGTTCTTTTACTGGCTGATTACAGGCCAACAATAGCAATGCGGCAGCGGTAAGGAATATCGGGCAGAATAAGGCGGCCTTCTTCGAACCTGCATACACAAAACGGAACAAACGAACAGGCGCCATGGCTACTTAGCTTTTGAAAATAGCAATATACAGGTTTATCTATAAACGAAGAGTTGGTATAATAACTGCCAGCGATTCCGCTAGTAAATAACATTCTTATCCATCAGAGGTTTCAGAGAGAGGTATACAAATATTTTTCGGGCTAATTCGTGCGGGAGTGAGTTATATGGAATCAAGCCCATAAGGCTTAGAGAACAGGTGAAAAGAAACCTCAGCCGTTTTCCGGAGAATTTTATGTTTCAACTGGGCGAAAAAAGAAGTGGATACTATGGTATCGCAAAATGCGATACCATCCCGAAAACACCTGGGAGGTTATCAACCCTATGCATTTACAGAACATGGCGTACTGATGCTGGCAAATGTATTGAAAAGTGAAAGAGCCATCCAGGTAAGCATCCGTATCATTGAAATTTTTGTAAAGATCCGTGAAATGCTTCTTACCCATAAAGACATATTGCTGCAGTTAGAAAAAATGGAAAAGAAATTGACCGGCCATGATGAGGACATTGCCCTCATCTTTAAATACCTGAAACAATTGCTGAATCCCCCGCAGCCGTCACGGCCAAAGATTGGTTTTAAAAGAAAAGAGGAGGAATAGCAGGGCTGTTCCTTTTTTGTTTGCTGTTATCAAAAAATAGACGAACGTAATCCCGGTACACTTTACACCACAGCCAGCAGCATTGCTGTTTGCAATGAATCACCGCCAAAATTCTGACTCACCTTTTCACCATTTATTACCTATTTACCAAAGGTGACTTAAAGGCCAATATACTTTAAGTCACATCAAATACTATTGCCTGATGGACATGAAAGCCAAAATCGGTTTGGACGTAAAATACTTTAGAACTTAAAAAAGCTTGAACAATGAATTATCATAATCAAAAATTAATTGGGTCACTTGAAACATTTCTTATGAATGATCAACCATTTACTTGTCCTCATTGTGGTTCACGATGTGAAGAGATAGGTAATTTCTATCATACAAATGCAAAGATGCTGGTTGAGCAATGTTTAAATAGTGAATGTGGTTTTATCTGTTTTGAAGAAGAGGATGAATATTGTCTTAAATTGTGGGGAATGATTTAGCCTGTTTACAGAATCTGCAAAATTTCCTGATCTCGCTAAATTTAGATTTCTTCCATTCCACAAGATTTTAAATATTCAAAAATTGGGTCATAAAATTCTGGTAATCTAGTTCCATCTTTTTCATCCCCAGAAGGTAAAAAGATTATAATGCCCTCTCTTGCTCTTGTTAATAATACTCGATAAGTATTTAAAAGGAATTGCTGTTCGGCTATATTTTTTGTCTGATTCCATTCAGTCCCAGAAAAATTCTTAAAATCCCATTCGTTTTTAGTTCGTCTCAAATCTGCATCCCAACAAACACATGTCCAATCAAGTTCAAGCCCTTGGATTTTATATTCTGTCGCAACAATTTCTAAATAGTAGGATGATCTAATATCTGTTTCATCATTTAGGAACCACATTGCTTCATCCACTTCTTCTTTTACATTGATGCCATATGGTTTAAGTCTAAGAGCTCCTGAACTTGCAATTAAGCCAAACCTCTTAGTGCCCTTTTCTTGTTCTCTTAACCATTTTTTTGCAGTATTTATATTTCTTGTAATAAAGAGAGGATATACATTTTTAATTGTTGAACTTATTTTGAAAGCTTCTGTTTCATTGTTATTAATAACAGCATTTACCCATGAATTTAAATGGGTTGCTCTAAAAGAACGTTGACTTACGTTTAAATGTAAATCTTTATTCGTCTTAATAGTTACATTATCAGGAATGGTTTCAAACAACTTTTGATCGGATGTAGAGGAATCTCCTGAAAGCAATTCTGGTGAAATATATACCTCCCAATTAGAGTATTTTTCTTTAATGGCCTTTCCCCATTCACTTATTCCTCCTTCTCCCGTATTAATTTCTTGCCCGCCTCCTACTAAAGCAATAATGGCCGACCAACCGTCATGCCTATTCATAAATTCAAATAACAATTCTGCTTCTGATTTTTCTTCAATGTGAAATGGTTTATTTTCTCTATTCTTGTTTTGCTTCGCTTTATTACTGAAATGTTTTGCATTCCAACAACGTTGGGCTTCATCAAAAACAACTACTTTTTCAGTCAATTGTCGATCCATCCTTATTCCATCTTTAATAAATTGATGTAAGTTTTGAATTTTTGATTTTATTTTCGAATAGGAATCCTTCTTTGTTGGCCTTTTTGTAATTTTTTTTGATTTGAACAAAAAATCCTCTCTTTGAAAATTATCTCTGCTCAATGCCTCTTTTAAAACATTTATGAGCGGGCCATTCCCAGAAAAATAAGCTGAATTAAATTCTTCACCTTGGAGCTCTTTTTCATGCACAACCTTTAATCCAACCAGAGTTTTTCCTGCACCAGGTACTCCTGTTACAAAACAAACTACCTTCTTATTTCTTTCTCTTGCTTTATTAATGATATTTATAACAGAATTACTTGTAACAGTAAGATTTTCTGCTCCTTTCCTAGTTATATTTTCAACTTGTTGACCTGCGAACAAAGCTTTTGCCGCTTGAACAATTGTTGGTGTGGGTTCATACTCGCTTTGTTCCCATTCAAGGGGATTAATTCTTTCTTCTAAATCATTGTGGAGGCTTTTATATGTGTCATTAATTATTTGAGAAAGAGTTTCAGAATTGGCTTTAAGAGTAGGAAAAACTTTTTTTGTAGATAGCAAATTGACAAAAACGGGGCTTGCTAATGGAGCTAGCAGAATCGGAATTATAATTTTTCCTCTACTTTTTAAATGAAAATCAGTTAAGTCAAGAGCATAGTCCTCGACTTGACGGACATCAGCTATTTCATAATTTTCTCTATCAAGTTTAAACTCTATAACAAAAATCAGATCGTCAGCAATAATAACAACATCTATTCTGCTTGAGAGGCGAGGTATTTCATATTCAAAAAAAATATGCCATTTCGAGGAAGCTGGTGTTTGCTGAATAATTTCATGGAATGATTTTTTAAATATTTGGATACTGCTATGCCACGAATTTGTTGTTATTGTCCATTGGCTTGCAAAGGTGGTTCCTGCCAAATTTAGCCTTCCAATTATTTCTTCATCATTTGTTTGTAAAAATGCCTCTATAGAGCTGCGGTAATATGCTTGTTTCATTTTTTAAATTCTTTTGAATTGAAGAATTCAGTGAATGAAACATTAAGTGCCTTAATCAGCCGTTCTAGAATTTCTAGCGAAACATTCCGGCGACCATTTTCAACGTCTGTAACATATGTTCTATCTACTTCGGCTTTGTAGGCTAAGCCCTCTTGGGAGAGTTCGAGTTGTTTGCGGAGTTCTTTTATTCGTTGACCAACCTTTTGTTTAATATCCATGCCAGGAAGGTCAGCTATTGTGGCCTTTAAGTCAACGGACTTTAAGGGTCATATCGTAACTTGAACTATGAATATAAAATTTAGTTATCTCTACCGCGATGGAGCCAATTACAAAAACCTCAATGAAATCATTTTTTCAAATCCTAATTCAAGAAGCCTTCAAGAAATTGAAAAAGCGATCAGAGAGAATTTAATTGATGGGAAATGGTTTTATTGCAGTGAATGGAAAATTCCGAATCTGCATTTTAAGGAGTTTGGGTACGATCCTGAAATTGATGTTGATTGGCATGAGTTCGAAACAGTGGAAGAAACAACCGATCTCATAACAGAAGAAAACAGTATTGAAGAGTTTTTACTTTTAGTTAATCAAACAAAGCTTCCTTGGTGATTTGATCTGCTCAAGTGTTGGCAGATGTTTTATAAATGGGTACTAATTCATTTTTGTTTTATCATCACCACTGTTCCTAACATTATAGCTAACTTAGACATTGACCAATTGCCTTATCCCTCATGTCTTTTCCCATCACCGTTAAAACAACAGCCATAGATCGCATTGCAGCAACGCCGGAGCCGGTATTGCGCAACCTGCAAATTACCCAATGCTATTCTGAATTATCGGTAGCGTTTGCAAAGCAGATGGGATCAATGGCCAACTGGTGCAGTTTCGCAACCTGGGCATCCAAACAGGCAGGGCAAACCATCCGTAAACAAGATTTGCAACAATCACTGGCAGCACTGCTGCAAAAAGAACCGGAGATTGAAGTCGCTCTTTCACTGGTGGCGGAACTGGCAAAACAAGCCGGTGCCAAACAGCGGCTGGACCAGCTTCGTCAATCGGCTTTTGGAATCATGTTATCCTCGGCTGCCAACCAGGCCGGCGAGGCCGTGAGCCGCGGCAATAAAAAAGTATTTGAAGAAATAGCCCGGGAATTTGCCCGCTTTATGAGTGAATGTTTTAATGATACCAGTTATGATCCGGAGTATATCGATCGCTTTTGCGAATCGCTATTGCCGGGACCAGCACCCGGAGGACAGGATTATTTGCGCCAGGCTTTCCGGGGCTATTATCTTGCCCTGTTTGAAACCGACCCGCAGCAAAAAACAGAACTCAACCTGCTGGCCAACCTGCAAATCGGTTTTCATGAACAAACCCGCCTGCAACCGGAAATTGCCGAAGCTCTCAATGCCAGCTTTGATGCGCAGGAACTAAAAACCCAATTGCTGGAAGAGTTGCGGGCCGGCATCAGCTTCCGCTCCCGTTTCATGGGGTGGATGAAACAGCTGGTAGGACAAACCGGTCTGCTCGACAAGGCCGTCGAATCATTGCTGCAGCGGGTGCAATTCCATCTCCGCCGTGCATTGACCCTGCACCTGATGACACTGACCATTCCACCGGACAGGCGGTTAAGACTGGGACATGACCTTTCGCTTTCTTATCCCGACATACTAAAACAACTTTGTAATACAGACCTGCTGGCACTGTTGCAACAAACCGATCCCACCCCCGGTAGCCTGCTGGAAAGTGGTGCCGAGGATTGGGCCAGCCTGCCGGAGCGGATGCATTTTATCGGCGAGCTGTTTCGTTGCTGTCATGTTTCACCCGAATTATTCGATGCTCCTTTCAGCCCGGCACAGGTGGAAGCACTAAGGCTGGGAAAGATCCCCGAGGGAAGTATGTAAACTTTGATTAACGCTGTGAACACTGTAGTACAAAAAGCTTAACGGTGAAGGGACACGAAGTAATGCAAAGTATCTGTGGCAAAATCCAGCGCCAGGAATAATTGAACCACCGGGGCACAAAGGCACCGGGGCACGAAGCAATTAATCTTCGTGTATCACTGTGTCTTTGTGTCTCCGTGACTTTGTGGTTCAACAATTTTAACCGCGAAGAATCTAAGACGCAAAGCATACCAATAAGCCAGCATTTGCAATACACCCTATGTGTTTTTACTATTGCACCCTATCTTGCTAATGTGGTATCTTAAACCCTGAAAGGATCTGGCAAATAACTATTAAACAGTAGTCACGCTATTCAGTTACTTAAAATCCGTTTATGAAAACCCTTTTGCAAAAGTTTGTACAATACCTCTACAACAATTTTCTCGGCAACTTTTTAGGCTTTGCCATCGGTATGGCTTCTACCCGGCTGGTGTCGCATTATTTTGCAACCCGCAGCATCAAAAATTTATGGGGACTTACTTCGCATAAAACCATGCTGGATAAAAAAACCTATAGCAACTTGGAATGGATCGTGTCCCTGGTGATTGGTTTTATTGTTTTTGAAATCATTTCCAAATGGGTGACTAAGAAAATGGATGCGCAGTGGCCGAAATTCAAAGCATCAGTTTTACAGTGGCTGGGTAAAAAGAGATTGTTCGCGGCTTTAAGGCCTTCTCTTCCACCGGAAAATGAAGCACAAGGCAAACAGGTACAAGGGCAGTAAAGGGTTTGTTAGTGAAAATGCGGCGGGAAACAAACGGGTAAAGAGATACACGGAAGAGTTGCTCCCTGTTCCCTCGTGTCTTTGTGGGAAACATCAGACCATGAAAGCAGTTCGGCGTAGGTTTCACGCAAAGAACGCAAAGGGGCAGCGGCGCAAAGAGCCTCAAAGCAGATAATCTTTGTGTCTCCGTGCCTCCGTGCCCCCGTGGTTCAAAAAATTCTTAACCAGGATAACACTGCGCCAGCGGGAATTCAAAACCAGTCGACTCACCAAACCGATCTTCTTTTAGGCGAAACCGGCTGCGGTTTCCCGGCAAAAAATTTAACCAGCAACAGTCCTGCAATAAATCCACCGATATGCGCTGCATAAGCTACACCACCAGCCGCTTCCTCACCACCCAGCATGCCCATACCATTGATCAGCTGGAAAACAAACCAAAGACCCACTACTACAAAAGCGGGTAGCGACAGGATGCTGAACAAAAACCATACATGCACCTGGCGACGGGGAAACGATAACATATAGCCAGCCAATACCCCCGAAATAGCACCGGAAGCGCCAAGGCTGGGAACCAAAATGCTTTGGTTAAGCCAGGCGGAGCTAAACACATGCGCCAGGCCGGCCAGCACACCACAGAGAAGATAAAAGAATAGATATTTTTTATGCCCCATCACATTTTCCAGGTTGTCGCCAAAAATCCACAGGAAAAGCATATTGCCGGCAATATGGGCAATGCCACCATGCATAAACATAGATGTGAGCAGGGTTAAATAAACCGGGATCGGTGTAGGCCGCAGGCCAGGCATGCTGATAGGCTCACCGGTGATCGGGTCCTCGATAATTTTGGCACCGGTCACAATATCCTCACCCCTCAGGATTTCTGCCGGCACGGTTGAATAAGCAAAGGTGAAGCCGATATTGCTGCCCAGACCCTGCCAGTACACAAACACAAATACGTTGAGTGCAATTAACAGCCAGGTGATATAGGGAGTTCTGTGTCGATCCGTGTTGTCATCGCCGATAGGAAAAAGCATACTGGTAAATTTGGTGGAGCAAAAAGCCCGGTGAATGAATAGGATTTGCACCCGCGGCAAAGCCGGCCGGGTCAGTTGAGTAATCTTCTATTATTATGCCAGATAAATGAAAAAAGCTGATGTTGACAACCGGCGACTATTGTGGCAAAATACTGTAGCTTCATTACCTAAATCATTGGATCATGCGAAACAGGATATACGCCGCAGTCATAGGCCTCGTTTTCTTATCCTTTACAGCGCCGGGCCATCCCACTGCTGATGAATGGATCCAGCTCTTCGATGGCAAAAGTCTTAGCAACTGGAAAGTGGGTAGCAATGCGGCTACTTTTTCCGTCGGGAACGGCGCCATTATAGCCCACGGCGATGTAGCCCACTTATTTTATGTGGGTGATGCCGGCAATGCCAACTTTAAAAATTTTGAATTCAAAGCCGACGTGATGACCACGCCGGGTTCCAATTCCGGCATCTATTTTCATACAGCCTACCAGGAAGAAGGCTGGCCAAAGAAAGGCTATGAAGTGCAGGTAAATAATTCACAAAGTGATTGGCGCCGTAGCGGCAGCCTCTATGGTATCCAGGACGTAAGGGAAGTATGGATGAAAGACAATGAGTGGTACACCGAATACATCAAAGTGGAGGGTAAAAGAGTGATCGTGAAGCTCAATGATAAAACGGTGGTGGATTATACGGAACCGGCCGGTGTAAAAAGAGAGAAGGGAAGCGAAGAGAGGATATTATCCAGTGGCACTTTTGCCCTGCAGGGCCACGATCCTAACAGCAAAGTGTATTTCAAAAACATCATGGTAAGACGACTACCGGATTGATTGCATCAAACCAGGTCCCCACCGGGTTATAGGAAGTGTGACAGTCATTATAATAACGAACGGGGCCTATACAGCCCCGTTGTTATCATCAACCTTTAAACCTTAATCAAGAATATGAAAACCGGGTTCGCACCGGGTATTTGTTTTGATTGCAGGGCAAAGATGAGTCGGCTGGTGAACCTAAAAAATAGAATTCCCTGTAATGTTTGTGTAGTAGAAAATCTACTTAATTGCAAATTGATGAGTGCCAGACGAACAATAAGGGTGCTTAGTTTTACTTTTTGCTCCCGAATTATCGGGAATGAAAATGACCAGGTTTTATTCCAATCAGGATTTTGCAAAAGCCACCAACTCCTTATAATCTCCATTATCAGCCTTTTTCAATGCTTTTAAATAAGTATTGCGTGGATCACCCTGTTTTACAAGATTGGCAGCGCCCCATGTAAAAGGAGGCAGGTGAAAAATTTTTTCCATCATTGTATCTGCCAGCAAACGTGAATGCCGGCCATTGCCATTGGCAAAACAATGTATCTGAACAATACGATGCTTCGAACGAATGGCTATTTCCTCCGGTGTGAAACTATGGTGATGTATCCAATACAGGCCATCATCAAGCAATTGTTTTACCGCGACAGCAATCTGGTGTTTATCAATGCCAATATTCTTATCCGTTTTGCGAAACTCTCCTGCCCATTTCCATACGCTTGCATACATACGGCGATGCAATTCCCGCACGAATTTTTCTGAAAGAATTTCTTCTTGTCTGAATTTTTTTGTCCTGAGCCATAGCATTGCCTTCTCAATATTCTGTTGCTCAAACTCATCTAATTCACCCCGTGTGGTGATGTTTTTAATAAGCAGGCCTTCTTTTTCATCGTCATCCAAAGGAGTTTGTCCGTTTGTATAATCCAGGTCTAATCCCATAGATAGCCAGGCATTTCATTTTTGATTTCTTCAGCTCTTTCTTTGATGGCTTTTTCGATCCTCTGTTTAGAGTTTTCCTGGTCTTCCAGCATCATGCTTTGCGAGGTCCGCATCACTATTTCTTTTGCTATGATGCGAGCCTTCTTTTCAATCATTTGTTCCAGCGATCCTTCTTCAGGAATAAAACCGTAGACCAGTTGCATGTTCAACGCTTTACCTGCTTCCCGTAAATTTTTTAATGTAATCGACCCATCTTTCTCCCGCTGCTCGATTTCCCTCATACTTTGAGGCGTAATCGATAGCCGGTTGCCCATTTGGCGTAACGACATTTTTAAGGCGGTTCTGATAGCATATATCCACCCAGATGGAGGCTTTGCTATGTCCCCAACATGTTTTAAAACTTGAATTTTTTTATCAAGCTGCTCAATTAAGAGTTTATGTTTTTTTTCGCTTTTCATAAGGCTATAACCTTAAAATTTTATTACAAATATAAGGCTATAACCTTAAAAAAATAATACTGATTTAAGGCTATAGCCTTAATATTTTTACCATCCTATCCCATAATCTTCTCCATGATTACTGGAACCACCCCAAAGCGTTCCGTGTTTCCAGTCGAAGTAAATGGCATTGATCGGCCCACTGGTGCGGTTTCCAAAGCTGAGTGTATAACCCATCTTCTTTAATTCTTCCCGCACTTTTTCAGCTGTGTTATTATTGATCAGTATGCTGCCGGGCTGGGGCTTGCGGTCTTCGGTTTTGGTACCGCCCAGGGATAGCCAAAGCTGGTTGCTGTTGATATTAGCTGCTTCAACGGATTGCTGTACCGTCATCCCAAACTCAACCATGTTCAGGAAAAACTGCAGGAGATTTTGATCCTGTGTGTCACCACCCTGCACGGCAAAGGATAAGAAGGGTTTGCCATCCTTCAGTGCCATCGAAGGTGTCAGGGTTACCCTCGGCCTTTTGCCTGGCTCCACGACATTGAATGGGTTTAGCTCTGCATCTAAAACAAAACTTTGCATCCGTTGACTTAGACCTACACCGGTATTGCCAGCGATACAGGCGGGTAACCATCCACCGCTTGGCGTAATTGATACTACCCAACCCTCTTTATCGGCTGCTTCCACGCTGGTAGTACCCCGCCAGAGGCGATCCATATATTCTTCGGTAATATTTATAGCAGCATGATCAGTTGTATCATGGGCCGGCATAAAATTTTTGCGAGTGGGTGGCGTCATATCAAAACCTCTTTTCTTTAGCAGGTCGAGGTAAGGATTGCTCTTTCCTTCAAACGGATAGGGATCTCCGGGGCCGGTAGCAGCGTCATTCTTTTCCGGGTTGATAAGGCCTGCCCTTTGTTTCGCATAGTCTTTACTCAATAACCCTTGTATCGGTTCTGCCGGTGGAAAATAGGGATCGCCATAATAAAAATCACGGTCAGCAAATGCCAGGTTCATCGCCTGGTAAATGGTATGGATATACTGGGTGCTGTTGTAACCCATTTTTTTGAGATCAAAGTTTTCCAGGATGTTCAGTGCCTGTAACATCGAAGGACCCTGTGTCCACTGCTGCAGTTTGTATACCTCAATGCCGCGATAATTTACTTTCATGGGCTCCTCTTCAATAGGCTTCCATTTGGCCAAGTCTTCCATCGTGAACAATCCGCCCTGTTCCCGACAACCCCTTACCAGTTCTTTGGCTATATCGCCTTTGTAAAACCGATCATAGGCCGCCATAATAGCTTGCTTGCGGCTTTTCTTTTGTTTCAGTGCCTGTTGCTCGGCTTCCACCATTTTAGTGAGTGTCTGTAGCAGCTCTTTTTGCACAAAGATCTCCCCTGCTTCCGGCGCTTCTCTTTTTTCACCAAGATGCGTCAGCAATACCTTTTTGCTATACGGCCATTCTTTGATCCTTTCTTTTCCTCTTTCAATGCTATTGGCTGTCTGTGCATCGATGGGGTAGCCGGTTGCCAGTTGCATGGCGGGTGCCAGTACCTGTTGCAGGCTCATGGTTCCATATTCGGCCAGCATATAACAAAGACCACCGGGTGTGCCGGGAGTGACAGCTGCCAGCGGACCGTACTCAGGCGGGAAATAGTATCCCTTGCCCTTAAAAAATTCAGCCGTAGCTCCCGAAGGCGCAAAACCCAGGGCATTTATCGCAATGACTTTTTTTGTTTTGGGATTATAGATCAGGGCCTGGGTTTCACCACCCCAGCTCAGCACATCCCACATGGTGCAGGTGGCCGCCAGCATAGCACAGGCGGCATCCACCGCATTTCCCCCTTGTTGAAAAATCATCGCCCCGGCTTGTGCAGCCAAAGGTTTGCCGGTTATGGCCATCCAGTTTTTGCCATGCAAAGGTGGCTTTTGGGTGGGTTGGGCTTTGCTAATGATAAAAAATCCAAGAAGAAAAAGGAGGAGTGAGGCGTATTTCATGAGAGGAGTTTGTTGATTAAAGTTAGCAACAAGAGGACGGATTAAATGGAGAGGTGCAAATAGTTAGAAAACAAAGGTTGTAAGGTCGGAATCTTGTGCGTCGAATAATGAGCTTATTCGACGCACATTTTGCGTAGATTATGATCCGATGCGTAGATTAGGTTGAACCGGATAATTAATTTACTCAGACGAATCATTTCAGGTTGGCTCCGCCCTCAATCCAACACCTGATCATTTCCCGCTCCTCCGGTGTCATATTGGTTTTATTGTTTTGAGGCATTGATTTGGTAAGCACCACCCGTTGGATGATTAATTCTTTTTTGGCGACGATTTCCTGGGGGGTATCATATTTAACTCCGTTGGGTGCTACTTTGTATACATCATCAGTCGGCATGGAGGAATGACAACTCACACAACGCTGCTGGATGATGGCATTCGCAGTGGCAAAACTGATCTCGCTGCATTTCGTCGTGGAAGCTTTTGGTGCCGTGGCAAAGACAACGGCCAGCAATATCAATACGGAGGCAGGCATTACCCACACACTTAATTGACCCTGTTCCCGCAGATTGAGCCAATGCTTGATGCCGGCACTTCCCAATGATATTGCTGCTAACACGATCCATTGATAGGCGTGGCTGAAAGTGCCGGGAAAATGATTGCTGACCATCACAAATAAGACCGGCAGCGTAAAGTAATTGTTGTGAATAGACCGGAACAACGCATTCTTTCCCTTTTGTGCATCAGGCAGCTGACCTCTTTTAGCAGCATTGACCATGGCTTTTTGTGCCGGGATGATCACAAAAAAAACATTCGCCACCATGATGCTGCCGATCATGGCGCCAAAATGCATAAAAGCCGCCCGGCCGCTAAAAACCTGGCTGTAGAACCAGGCAAAAGCAATTAATACGAGTGTACCGATAATGGCAAACAAAATTGGCTTTTTGCGCAGCGGCGATTTGCAAAGCAGGTCATACATGCACCAGGCCGCGATAAATGAACCTATGCCGATAGCAATACCTTCCACGGTAGTCAACTTCATTACCGCCGGATCGATCAGCATGGCCGATGCATTGAAATAGTAAACGATGAAAAGCAGCCCGATACCGGAGAGCCAGGTGAAGTACGCTTCATACTTGAACCAGTGCAAATGTTTGGGAATAGTCTTCGGCGCTACCTTATATTTTTCCAAATAATAAAACCCGCCGCCATGTACGGCCCAGAGATTACCGGCTAGTTCGTCCCGGATGTTTTCGGTACGGTTCAATGCATTTTCTAAAAACACAAAATAAAAAGAGGCGCCGATCCAGGCGATACCGAAAGTGATATGCATTACCCGCACAACAATGTTCAGCCATTCCATCAAATGAGCTTCCCATGGAGTTCCTTTTACCATAAAATAGATACTGGTAATTATTGCGGCGATGGTCAATACGATGGCGGCATAGATCCAGCCCTGAATCCAACTTGTTTGCTCATGTTCATTTTCCAGTGCTTCATTTTTTTTTAATACAACACGGATATGATAAGTCATGATGATGAGCATCACCAGGATAAGGGAAAATAATATGAGCAGTATAGTTGCCATTGAATTTTTTCACGAAGGCGCAATGTAATATGAATGGCGTCTTTTGTTCCTTTGCGGCTTTGCGTGAAACTCATCCTAAAGTAAAACATTGTTTTGATTATTTTTAGGAAAGCAGGAGCACAAAGGACACAACGTTGTATCCTTCGTGAACTTAGTGTTCCATAAATTTTCCAATATGCTTCGATGCGCAATAGTAAGTAATCGTGTCATTACCCCTGACGGGATGAAAAGGGCATTTGTTGTTATCAACAATGGAAAGATTGAAGAGCTAGTGGATCAGTTTCCAGCCAATGATCTAAATATTATTGATGTCGGCGATAAAGTTTTGATGCCCGGCATCATTGATCCGCATGTCCATATCAATGAACCGGGAAGAACGGATTGGGAGGGTTTTGATACGGCCACTAAGGCGGCGATTGCAGGTGGTATTACAACAGTAGTTGATATGCCGTTGAATTCATCACCAGTAACTACTACTGCAAAAGCATTTGATGAAAAGATAAAAGCTACAACCGGAAATGGTCAGACCGAAACGGTCAGACCAGGTAAGCTACATTGCAATTGTGGCTTTTGGGGTGGCATCATTCCCGGCAATGAAAAGGAGATAGAACCATTAATTGAAAAAGGCGTTCTGGGATTTAAAGCATTTCTTACTCATTCGGGTATTGATGAATTTCCCAATGTAACTGAGGGTGAGCTAAGAAAGGCAATGCCCATCATCGCAAAATATGGTTTGCCATTATTAGTTCACTGCGAACTAAGCTCCCCTCTCCTTTGGAGAGGGGTTGGGGGTGAGGTTTATCAAAACTATCTATCATCCCGACCTAAAAAATGGGAAGACGACGCCATTGCATTAATGATCCGGCTGTGTGCAGAGTTTAACTGCCGCACTCATATTGTTCACCTGTCATCGGCCGATTCTATTGAGCAAATCGTTAAAGCAAAAGAAAAGAGCCTGCCTGCCGGTAGGCAGGGATTGCCGTTAACAGTTGAAACGGGCCAGCATTATTTATACTTCAGTGCCGAAGAAATTAAAGATGGACAAACAGCTTTCAAATGTGCACCGCCCATAAGAGAGAAAGAGAATAATAAAAAGCTATGGCAGGCATTGAAGGAAGGCATCATTGATTTTGTAGCAACCGATCATTCACCGGCACCGCCTGGCATGAAAGAATTAACAACCGGGGATTTTATGAAAGCATGGGGTGGCATTTCTTCCATACAGTTTGCATTGCCGTCCCTGTGGACAGCAGCTAGAAAACACGACTGCAATATCACTGATCTTGCAAAATGGCTTTGCGAAAAACCAGCTGTACTACCGGGTCTGCAGCAACGCAAAGGAAAAATTGAAAAAGGTTACGATGCCGACCTGGTTGCCTGGAACCCCGGGAAAAGTTTTATTGTAAAAGAAGAAATGATCCATCATCGCCATAAGATCACACCTTATGTTGGAGAGAAGTTGTTTGGAGTGGTAGAACAAACCTGGTTAGCCGGTGAAAAAGTTTTTGATAAAGGCGAATTTGTTTTTGGTAAAGGGAGCATGCTATTAAAAGATAAGGAACACAACGGCCACAAAGATTAACACAAACTTGCCTGCGGCAGGCAGGGAACACAACGTCGTGTCGTTCGTGTTTCGTCATGTCCTTTGTGCTCCAAAAAAAGAATTTGGCTCATGAATTATTCACAAAGAGCAAAAAAAATTTTACAGCGAATCGATGAACTGGCTGCTATCAGCGAGGATGAAGGCTTTATTGCCCGCACCTATGGCACGCCTGCTTTTTTGGAAGCAAGAAATAAAGTTGAACAATGGATGAAGGAGTCCGGGTTATCAACAAGAGTAGATAGTATCGGTAATATCCGCGGCAAACTTTTATCCAATGACCCCAATGCCAAAACTTTTGTGATCGCCTCGCACATAGATACCGTGATCAATGCCGGCAAATTCGATGGTCCGCTCGGTGTAATAGCGGGTCTTGATATTCTTGAAAAACTTGTTCAATCAAAAACAACACTTCCCTTTCATATTGAACTGATCGGTTTTTGTGATGAAGAAGGCTGTCGATTTCATACAACCTACCTGGGCAGTAAAGCCGTCGCCGGTTGTTTCGATAATCATCTTTTGCAAATAAAAGATGAAGCAGGACAACAATTAGCGGATGTCATTGAAGCAAATGGTGGGCATGTCAATGAGCTGGCTAACGACGCTATTCCAAAAGAGCAATGGCTGGGTTATTACGAAATACATATCGAACAGGGGCCTGTTTTGTATGAAAAAAATATTCCTGTTGCCGTAGTGGCTGGTA
This sequence comes from Terrimonas pollutisoli, assembly GCF_029360765.1. Taxonomy (GTDB): domain Bacteria; phylum Bacteroidota; class Bacteroidia; order Chitinophagales; family Chitinophagaceae; genus Terrimonas_B; species Terrimonas_B pollutisoli. Next base: position 54,389 of record NZ_JARKNA010000006.1, read on the forward strand.
TCGCCGGTCAGTACAGGGCCGGTATCATTTTCAATGGTGAAAACGGTCATGCAGGTACCGTACCAATGACCATGCGAAAAGATGGGCTTGCCTGTGCTGCCGAATTTGTGCTGGCAGTGGAAAGTGTTGCAAAGCAGTATGCCAACCTGGTGGCTACCGTTGGCAAGCTTCACATCATTCATCCGGCCAGTAATGTTATACCTGGCGAAGTGATAGCGAGTCTTGATCTTCGCAGCGATAATGAAGAACTGCTGGTATCTTCTTACGCTGCTATCCAAAAGTTGGCAGAGGAAATTTGTCAAAAAAGAAACTGTGTTCTGGAGTGGAACCTGATCCAATACAACAAGCCGGTGATCTGCGATACATCGATGAGTCGGACGTTAGCGCAGTCAATTAATAAATCAGGCCACGAGCTGGTGACATTGGTAAGTGGCGCCGGTCATGACGCCGTAACCATTTCTACCGTAGCGCCGGTATCTATGCTATTTGTCAAATGTTTTAAAGGCATCAGTCATAACCCGCTTGAAAATGTAGAGCCGGAAGATATAGCGGCAGCCATTGAAGTTTCCGATAACTTTATACAACAATTAATAAGGAGCAATAACTTGTAACATTATTTTTTTGCATGGAAATATCTGCATTAACCCGCACCGTCGTTAAACCAAATCATGCGATCATCGCACCCGATGGATATATTAATAGCACCGTGCCGGGCTGGACTGGTTGTACGGTAAATGTGATCATAAATGAAGCAATGGGAGCCAATCTTTGTCAAACGCTGGTAACAGCGGGGAAGGACTGTAAGCTTATTGGTGCTACCAAAGAATCACAATTGTTTTTTTATATCATCAGCGGCAAGTTAAAGGCAACGGTCAGTGGAAAAATAAAAATGATGAGCGCCGGTCAGTTTATTTACATACCCATTGGCAAAGCGTATAAACTGGAAAATATAAAAGAGGGAACGCAGCTATTAAGTTTTCATAAAGTGTATGAAAAGCTGGAAGGCTATGATGTGCCCGGAATCATTTTTGGTAACGCTGCCGATGTATCCGCCCCGGCTTATTTGGGTGATAAAGCTCTGCGCTTACAGGTATTATTGCCGGATAATCTTTCGTTCGACATGGCGGTTAACATTTTTACTTATGATCCCGGCGGTCATTTGCCAATGGTAGAAACGCATATTATGGAACATGGTTTGATGTATCTCCGTGGACAGGGTATTTATATGCTGGATCATCAATGGTACCCGGTGAAAAAAGGAGACTCGATCTGGATGGCTCCCTATTGCCAGCAGTGGTTTACAGCCATGGGTAAAGAACCGGCCGTGTATATTTATTATAAGAATGTGAACCGGTTTCCGGCGAAAGTGTAATGTGATGTAGCCAGCAGCAGTACTACTATCAGCTTCGGTTGCGTCGCACTCTTCAACGTTCAGTAAATTGATTGTGCTATGACCTTACACGAATTAAATAGCCTACCCAAACAACAACTCCGCGACGAGCTGATGAAATGCTGCGGCTCGCAGGCATGGGTAGACCGGATGTTACCTTTTTTCCCCGCAGATGATATGGTAGAACTGTTGGAAGACGCCGAAGAACAGTGGTTCAAATGCTGTGAGCAGGATTGGAAAGAAGCTTTTGCACAACATCCGAAGATCGGGGATATGGAATCACTGGAAAAAAAATTTGCTTCCACTGCCACATGGGCTTCCGGTGAACAGGAAGCAATAAAAACCGCTTCATCGGAAACGCTGCAGCAATTAAAAGAGGCGAATCAGCAGTATGAAGAAAAGTTCGGTTATATTTTTATCGTGTGTGCTTCAGGAAAGTCTGCAAATGAAATGCTGGGGATGTTGCAAACCCGCTTACAAAATAGTCCTGAAGTAGAAATTGAAATAGCAGCGGATGAGCAAAACAAGATCACTATACTTCGGATCGAAAAATTACTTGAATGAGCCAGGTTACCACACATATCTTGGATACCAGTAAGGGCAGGCCTGCACAGGGGATCACTGTTATCCTTTATATTGGTCAAAATGACGAATGGGATGAAATAGCCCGGGGCATTTCCAACGCCGATGGAAGAGTTACCGGTCTTTTGGAAAAAGCCATTTTGTTACAACATGAAATTTATAAGCTAAGATTTGAAACGAAGGATTATTTTGACAAAAACCAGGTAGCAACACTCTATCCTTATGTGGAGATCATCTTTGATATTACTACAGATGATCATTATCATATTCCATTATTATTAAATCCATTTGGGTACAGTACATACAGAGGTTCTTAGGAGCACAAGAGATAATAGACGTCGTGCGTTCTTTGTCTTGGTAGAGGCACAAAGTGTCGGTTGAAATCTAATACGCAGAATAATTGAACCACGAAGACACGACGGCACAAAGTGGCACGGAGTAACTAAACTTTATGTATCTCCGTGTCCTTGTGTCCCGGTGGTTCAAAAATATTTAACACAAAAGTCATATCCCGAGTATAAGTAACACGGCTGAATCCTTAAATTAATGGCATGAATCTTTCCATCAACGAAGCAGACATAGAAAGCATCCTTGGCAGTTTGAAAGTTGCCAATCTCAGGTTTCAGCAAACCTATCCCGGCGATAAGCCTGACCGTCAGCCCGTACACACTGTTTATGGAGGCGCCAACCTTTTCAAATCGGACACCTGCATCAAAATGGGTGAGATTGCCCTGAAAAGTTTGCAAACCTATGCGCCAAACTTCGTGGTATTGGCCGATGTGTTGCATTTGGAGGGTTTTATTAACCTGCCGTCTTCGGATAAGAAGATTGAACGACTGGTGAAAGACCTTGATAAGATGAGTGAAAAGAAAAGAAAAAATCATCCCGCCTGGCTTCCCTATTCCGTTTATAAAAAGATCATCCATAAGTTACAAACAGAAGCGGTTGAAGATTTTCGCATCGACTTTGAAGATGGATTTGGCAACCGGCCCGATGAAGAAGAGGACGCCACGGCGGTAGCCGCCGCCAATGAACTGGCAGCAGGCATGAAAAAGAAAACAATCTCGCCATTTATTGGCATCCGGATAAAGCCTTTTACCGAAGATCTGAAGTACCGGGGTGTAAGAACGCTGGATATTTTCCTGGCAACGCTTTTGGAAAAAACAAACGGGAAACTACCGGATAATTTCGTCGTCATGCTTCCCAAAGTGACGATTCCCGAACAGGTGATGACATTGGTAAAACTTTTTGAGATCATCGAGACAAAAAATCATTTGCCACCCGGTTCACTGAAAATGGAAACAATGGTGGAAGCCACCCAGATCATCATGGATGAGGAAGGAAGAAATCCGCTGATGAGAATCATCAAAGCCAGTGAAGGAAGATGTATCGCCGCACATTTTGGCACTTATGATTATACAGCCTCCTGTGGTATTACGGCCAAATACCAAACCATGGCACATCCTGTTTGCGACTTTGCCCATCACATGACCAAAGTGGCGCTGGCAGGTACCGGGATATTTTTATCAGATGGCGCAACGAATGTGATGCCCGTTGCCCCGAACCGGGGCGAAAAATTATCCAAAGAAAAGATCAAAGAAAATGTTGACTCGGTGCACAATGCCTGGCGAATCGGTTATAGTCACACCATGCACTCACTCATCAATGGTTTTTACCAGGGTTGGGATCTGAACCCCGCACAACTTCCCATGCGCTATGCAGCTACCTATAATTTTTTCCTGAGCAGTTATAACGATGCAGTTTTCCGGTTAAAGACATTTATGGAACGAGCCGCCATCTCTACCCTCACCGGTGATATTTTTGATGATGCCGCCACCGGGCAGGGTTTGCTGAACTTTTTCTTAAAGGCCATGAATTGCGGTGCGATTTCAGAACGGGAGGCAACTGCTACCGGTCTGACCATTGACGAAATCAGAAGCCGCTCCTTTTACAAAATATTGCAAGGCAGGAGAGGTAAGAAAGAAGCTGCGAGCTTTTAGCTACGAGCTGCGAGACACCATCGGAAACTAATAGAACCTTGCTCGTGGCTCACAGCTCACGGCTCATAGCTTTTCTTCGTTTAAATTTGATCCACAAAACTTTTCTCCCATGACGATTGCTGTATTAGGAGCAGGTATGGTTGGCCGGGCCATCGCACTGGATTTAGTTAATGATTATGAGGTGACTTCCTTTGATTTTAGTACTGAAAACCTTTCGCAGCTAAGAAGCAGGAATGATAAAATAAAAACTTTCATCGCTGATCTTTCGGACTATAAGACTTACCCGAATCTTCTACAGTCGTTTGATTTGGTCGTCACGGCTGTTCCGGGATTTATGGGTTATAAAACATTGGAAGCTGTAATCAATGCCGGAAAAAATGTTGTCGATATTTCATTCTTTCCCGAGGATGTTTTGCAGCTGGATAAATTGGCGAAGAAGAAAAATGTAACAGTTATTACCGATTGCGGTGTAGCCCCCGGTATGAGCAATTTTATTATCGGCAGGTATAATGAAGAGATGACGGTCACTCATTTTGAATGCTACGTGGGCGGATTGCCCAAAGAAAAAAAGCCACCTTTCCAATACAAAGCTCCTTTCTCTCCCATTGATGTAATTGAAGAATATACCCGGCCGGCAAGATTGGTAGAAGCTGGCAATATTGTTATTAAACCTGCACTCAGCGAACGGGAACTGATATGGTTTGAAGAAGTGGGCCAATTGGAAGCATTCAATACTGACGGGCTTCGTTCCCTGATCTACACGATGAAAGATGTTCCCGATATGAAAGAAAAAACATTACGTTATCCGGGACATATCGATCTGATCATGGCGCTGCAACAGGCGGGCCTTTTTGATACGACTCCTATTTCTATAAAAAATACAGCAATCTCCCCGCTTGAGTTTACCTCAAAGCTGCTGATCAACGAATGGAAGCTGGGACCCGAAGAGGAAGAATTCACGATTATGAAAGTGATTGTAAAGGCAGAAAAAGATGGAATGGAAAAAACAATTGAGTACAACCTCTTTGATGAATACGATCCGGCGAGCAAAACTTCATCCATGGCAAGAACAACGGGCTATACCTGCACGGCCGCAGTCAATCTTATCACCAGGAATTTGTTTACAGAAAAAGGTGTCTTTCCTCCTGAGTTGATTGGTAAACACAGGGACTGTTTTGATTTTGTGATCAACTACCTGGCGGAAAGAAATGTAAATTGGAAGATGTCTGAACTGTAATGTGTGAGATGTTTGGGATAAATGACAAATGAAAAAGCGGCACAAGCCGCTTTTCTATCTTAATAATCTTCGTTCAGACTTATTCTGACTCTGCCACTACTTCTTTTACTTCTGGTATCATTCTCTTCATCATACCCTCAATACCGGCTTTCAGTGTGATCATGGAAGAGGGGCAACCACTGCAACTTCCCTGCATGGCCAGGTTTACCGTACCATCTTCGTAACTTTTGAATTGGATAGCACCACCATCCATTTCTACAGCGGGGCGAACATAATTATCTAATAATTCTTTGATACGCTTAACCACATCATCATCATCGGCGGTTACCGCATTGGTGCTTTCTGTTTTCATTGCAGCCACTTCTTCCTCATTCACCACGGGTTTTCCTTCCTCCAGGTATTCTTTCAGGAACTGGCGGATAGAGGGAATCACATCCTGCCAATCTTCCGTATCGCTGGTTTTAGTCAGCGTCACGAAATTGCTGGCGATAAATACCGCTTTAACGAAAGGAAAGCCAAACAGCTCTGTTGCCAGCGGAGATGGTTTTGCACTTTCAATATCCGGAAAATCAATGCTTTTGCCCGGGTACAAAAGTTTGTTGGCTACAAACTTCATGGTTTCCGGGTTAGGGGTCATTTCAGTATAAATGCTGATAATGGGGCTGCCTGTCTTAATCATAAAACTCACAATTTGAGATGCAAAAATAACAATAATTCTTCGCCCTTGTTTAAAAAGCTGCGAAACATCGGCTCCTTAACAAGTCATTATTTGAGCCAAAAGCGCATATTTGCCAAATTTTTTTAAAGATTTACCCGGATGAAAAAAATCTATTATCTCGGCACCTGCAGCACCTGTGCAGGTATCATGAAAGAAACAGGCATTAATTCAGCAAGCGGTTTTGAAATGCAGGACATCAAAACGCAAAAGATTACGGCAAAGCAATTGGAAGAAATGAAAAAAATGGCTGGTAGTTATGAAGCCCTTTTCAGCCGGCGGGCTTTAAAGTACAAAGAACTTGGGTTGAAGGACAAACAGCTTACTGAAAAAGACTATCGTAATTATATCCTCGACGAGTATACCTTTCTTAAACGTCCCGTGGTTATCATTAGCGACAAAATCTTTATCGGCAGTGAAAAGAAAAATGTGGAATTGCTAAAAAAGTCCGTTTGAGGATCAGGCTGCTTTCGCTGTCATTTCAGTTTTCTCTTTTTGCAAAACAGAGTATGCGATCAGCACGCTGACAAGCATAAATACGGCGGCCAATAGGAAAAATGCCCCCGGAAAATGAACCGGTGCATTTTTAGTAGTGAAGTATTTGAATATGTTATTCATGATAGGAGGGCCGATAATAGTAGTAAGACTCATTAAACTTGTCAACGTTCCCTGCAGCTCACCCTGTTCGTTCGGTGGTACGTGACCAGCCAGTATGGATTGCAATGCAGGCCCTGCAATACCGCCCAGGCAATAGGGCACTAAGAATGCAAACATCATCCACCCTTCGGTGGCAAAAGCAAACAATACAAGTCCCAGCGTATACAAAAGCAGGCCCAGGTAAATGCTTTTTTCATTGCCCAGCCTGGGATTGATGACCCTGTTAAGTCCACCCTGCACGCCACCTACCAATAAACCTACTACAGCTAATGAAATGCCGACCATTTTTTCGCTCCAGTGAAAACGATAGATGGTAAAAAAACTCCAATTACCCTGAACAGACTGTGCAGCGAGATAGAGCAGGAAAAATGAGAGGGCTAATCCGCCAATAGCAGGATATCTTTTTAATAACTGCAAAGAGCCAAGCGGGTTGGCTCTCTTCCAATGAAACTCGCGGCGGTGTTCCTTACTTAATGATTCAGGTAACACAAAATAGCCATACAATGCATTTAACAAGCAAAGAACAGCGGCTGCATAAAAAGGAGCCCGGATACCAAGGCCCGCAAGCAGCCCACCCAATGCAGGACCGATAACAAAACCTAAACCGAAAGCAGCGCCGATCATTCCAAAATTTTTAGCTCTTGTTTCTTCTGTGCTTACATCAGCGATATAAGCAGATGCCGTAGTAAAGCTGGCGCCTGTGATGCCGGCAATAATGCGACCGACAAACAACCATCCATAAGTAGGTGCCAGTGCCAGGAAAAGATAATCGATGCCAAAGCCTAATAAAGACGATAATAAAACAGGTCGCCTGCCATATTTATCACTTAAGTTGCCGATTACCGGCGCAAATAAAAACTGTGTAATGGCATACACAGATAATAACCAGGCCCCATATGGGCTGGCTTCATTGATGGAAATATTTTTTAACTGGGCAATAAGATCAGGCATCACGGGAATGATCAAACCCCATCCCATTACATCAATCAAAAGAGTAATGAATATAAATCCCACAGCTGCTTTACGATCTTTTGCCATATATTTTTTACTTGTGAAGCCGCAAAGTTGAAAGAAAATTTTTATGCAGCGACTAATTTTCGGTGAAAAGCAAAATTTATCATGTGAACTGACAACTACGTATGTTTTCGTTTGAAAGCTGATGATTCAACATATGGTCGACGTAGATTTTTAAGGATCATTACTTTTGCAACGAAACAGGCATGTTTTTGGAATGCGATATTAACAAAGTTTCAATAAATGAACTTTCTTGTTCGGTTATCTTTGCTCTCCTTTGAAAACGACATTGAACATATCCTTGAATTCGGAATTAAATAAATTTTTATTCATTTAAAACAAGTCCATTATGAATTTAAAACAAGTTGTACTTCCAGCCTTTGCTGCTGTATTTCTTTTTTCCTGCGTCAGCAGTAAAAAATTTAAAAAATCTCAGGCTGACTATGCCACTTTGCAAACGCAATACAGCGAGTCTCAAACAGCGCTTACAGCCTGCAATGATGAAAAAGCAAACCTGCAACGTCAGAAGAGTGGACTCGAAAATGATATTGCCAACCTCAATAAACAAATTGAGCTGTTAAAACAAAACAACACACAGGCATTAAAGCAACTCGAAGATCTTTCTGTTATTACCAGTTCACAAGCGGAGAGTATTAAAAAATCAATGGACAATATAGGTGCCAAGGATAGCTATATTCAAACACTGCAACAACAAATGGCCCGTAAAGATTCACTAAACATGGCATTGGTGATGAACCTGAAGGGTGCTATCGGTAATATGGCTGATGAGGATATTAATATCAAGGTGGATAAAGGTGTTGTATATATCGACATCTCGGATAAACTTCTTTTCAAGACCGCTAAGTTTGATGTAACACCACAGGCGAAAACGGTTTTAGGAAAAGTTGCCACTGTTTTGAAAAATCAGCCTGATATCGAATTCATGGTGGAAGGACATACCGACAACGTAGAATATAAGGGTGGTGGTTATGTGCTGGACAACTGGGATCTGAGTGTAAAACGTGCAACGTCTGTTGTAAGGATCCTGCAAAAACAGTATGGTCTTGATCCTGCGAAGATGGCGGCTGCCGGTCGCGGAGAATACAAACCTGTTTCTGATAATGATACCAAAGAAGGAAGAGCTGCTAACCGCAGAACAAGAATTGTTATTCTTCCAATGCTTGATCAGTTCTTTAAATTGCTAGAGACTCCGAAAAGCTAAAACATAAAAAAAGACAATAATCGAAAGCTGCCACTAAATGTGGCAGCTTTCTTTTTATACTGGTCATCGTGACGCAAAAGGTTTGGTAGCAATTTTGTTTTACTTTTCCTAATTATAAAATAAATGATATGACCCGTTATTGCCTGGTTGCTTTTGTCGCCTTGTTATTCTTTCAATCCTGTAAAAATGATGGTTCGGCTGTTGATGAGCAGGATGGACTTTCTGCTTTTAGCGCAGATAGCTTAGGTAAACATATTGCTGAACTTTCTTCGGATGCTTTTGAAGGGCGAAAACCATTTACGGCTGGGGAAACAAAGACAATTAACTACCTGAAGGATCAATTCATGCAGGCAGGATTGGAACCGGGCAATGGTAATAGTTATTTCCAGGAAGTACCAATGGTTCGCATTACTACTCAGGCATCGCCTTCTATGCAGGTACAGTCGGCTAAAGGAAATTTTACATTGAGGGGATTTGATGATTATGTGATCTGGACCGACAAAACAGATTCTGCCATTTCACTAAACAATGATGAATTGGTTTTTGCCGGTTACGGAGTGGTAGCACCAGAACATGGCTGGAATGATTATGAAGGGCTGGATGTAAAAGGAAAAGTGGTACTGATATTGGTAAATGATCCGGGATTTAATGCAAAAGACAGCTCATTGTTCAAAGGAAAGACGATGACCTATTACGGAAGATGGACCTATAAGTTTGAAGAAGCAGCCAGGCAGGGCGCTAAAGGATGTTTGATCATTCATAATACAGAAGCTGCGAGCTATCCTTTCAACGTAGTTCAGAACAACTGGAACACGTCCCGGTTGCGATTGGATAACCGTGGTAAGGATGAAACGCTTTGTGATATGATCGGTTGGGTATCGGGTCCGGCGGCTGTCAAATTATTAAACGCGGCAGGTCTCGATTCAACATTATTAGCAAAAGCTGATGTCCGCGGATTTAAAGGACAGCCTTTGAATATTAAGCTGTCCACCACCATGAAGGTTACAGCTAATTACGACAAATCACATAATGTAATCGGAAAGATTACCGGTTCGAAAAATCCCGGCGAAACAATTATTTACACAGCTCATTGGGACCATCTTGGTTTTGGCAAGCCTGATGAAACCGGTGATTCTATTTATAACGGAGCATTAGATAATGCGAGTGCTACCGCAGGCCTGATCGAACTGGCAAGAGCTTTTAAAAGTTTAAAAACAAGGCCGGAGCGAACTATTGTTTTTCTGTCGGTAACCGCAGAAGAGCAGGGACTGTGGGGTTCGGCTTATTATGCTCAAAACCCAGTGTATGCAGCGGATAAAACAGTAGCCAATATTAATATGGACGGACTGAACTGGTATGGTAAAACAAAAGATATAATTGTTGTAGGTGAAGGTCAGTCCGGGCTGGAAGATTATTTGAAAGAAGAAGCGGCAAAAGATAACAGGGTTATTTCTTACGAAATACACCCTGAAGCAGGTTCTTATTATCGTTCGGACCATTTCAATTTTGCCAAAGTGGGCATTCCTGCATTATATACCAGCAGCGGAATTGAGGTGATTGGAAAGGAGCCGGGTTATGGCAAAAAACTGGAAGATGAATACACTGAAAAAAATTATCACCGTCCTTCTGATGAATACGATGCGGCAGTATGGAAACTGGATGGTGCTATCGCTGATCTGCAATTGATGTTCAAAGTAGGCAGGCGTTTGGCCTTTAGTACTGACTGGCCAAAATGGAAAGATGGTTCCGAATTTAGGTCTATCCGGGAAAAGAAAAAATAAACTTATAAGGATGCAATTTTCCGGCAATGTAAAAAACAGACAGGGGCCATATGGCCCTAAACCCGTTCGTCTTACGCATTTTACTCCCCGTACCAATTAACTACGAAAAAATTCGTTTTAAGCCAATCTTTGGACAAATATTTCCAACACATGAGTCCGAGACTGCTTATTATTTTAAGTTTTGTTTTATCTGTTACTGCAAAGGCTCAATCCACCAATTCCGGTACAATAAAAGTGTCCATATTCAATGAAAAAGAATCGCCATTCGAAAACGTTACTGTGGCGTTGTTAAAGGCAAAAGATTCTTCGCTGGTTAAAGTTGCATTGACCGACAATAAAGGAGTTGCAGAGTTTGAAAAAATCGTCCCTGGTTCTTACCTGGTAAAAGCAAGTATGGTAAATTATGGTTTACAATATGCCCCGGTTGAACTAAATGAGCTGAACAGGGAAATAAACCTCACAAAACTATCTCTTTCACCACAGGCAACTCAGCTTGGGGCCGTTACTGTTACCGGCAAGAAACCATTTATTCAAAAGCTAAATGACAGGTTGATCGTAAATGTAGAGAACAGCATTGTGAGCGCCGGAAGTTCGGCTATGGATGTGCTGGAGCGTTCGCCCGGCGTAAGCGTTGATCAAAACGATGTGTTTGGCTTAAGGGGAAAGCAGGGTGTTATCATTATGATCGATGGAAAGCCTTCTCCTATGACTGGTGCGGATCTTGCCAACTATCTCCGCGGGCTTCCGTCCAATGCGATTGAGCGAATCGAGATCATTACTAACCCGTCTGCAAAATATGACGCGGCTGGTAACTCGGGTATCATTGATATACGAATGAAAAAAGATCAACGTTTCGGTATCAATGGGACATTGACAGCTAGTTATGGCCAGGGTGTATATCCGAAGGCTAATGCAGGAACCACATTCAATTACCGCAACAAAAAAGTCAACCTGTTTGGAAATTATAATTATGGCTATCGCAAAGGTCTCAACCATTTATACCTTGATCGTAATTTTTATGAAAATGGCAATTTTAAAGGGAGGGATCTAAAAGACAATTTTGCCCGTTTTCCATTTAACTCCAATGTAACCCGACTGGGCGCCGATTTTTTTCCAAACAAAAAAACAATTATTGGTTTTGTAGTCAACGCAAATTTTAATCATTTCAGACGCACTACCGATAATAATGCGACAGTAATTAACCAGGCAGGACAACTTGTTTCAACATTCCAAACAAGAGCAGGCAACAACGATCACTTTAATAATGTAGTAGCCAACGTTAACTTTAAACACAGCTTTGATAGCACGGGAAGGGAACTCACAGCTGATCTCGATTACGGGGAGTTTAATTCCAACTCACTTTCTTACAATGTTACCAAATACTATAAAACGGATGGAACAGCCTTACAAGATGATTACCGGCTGGATGGCGACCAGGATGGAAAGCTGAAATTGAAAACAGGAAAAGTGGATTATGTGCATCCCTTAAAAAATAAAGCCAGGATAGAGACAGGTGGTAAAATCAGTTTTGTATCGAGTGATAATGACGCTAAATTTTTTGATGTAAGTTCTGGCGTCCCGGAAAATGATGTCAATAAGACCAACCATTTCTTTTATGAGGAAAACAACAATGCAGCGTATATCAATTTTAGCAAGGCCTATAAAAAATTTGACTGGCAGGTAGGGCTCCGAGGCGAACAAACAAACATTAAGACTCACCAGGTCAAAGGCAACATAAAGTTTGATTCCAGTTATTTTCAATTGTTTCCGAGTGCCTTTATCAATTATCATATAAAAGAGGATCAAACAGTGGGTGTGTCTGTGAGTCGGCGCATTGACCGGCCGGGTTATTCGCAGCTCAATCCCTTTTTATTCCTTATCGATGTGACAACATATGCTACCGGCAGTCCGGGTTTATTACCCCAGCTTACCTGGTCGTATGAATTAAACTATACGTTGAAGAGCTTAAACTTTACATTGGGCTATAGTCATACAAAGAATAACCAAAATATCGCTATTGCCAGGTTTAAAGACGTATTTCCTAACATTCCTTCCGATGAAAATGTAACCATTCAAATCCCGATCAATCTTGAATCATCTGATTATTTTGGATTAACAATAGCGGCTCCGGTGCGTATCACGAAATGGTGGAACATGATCAACAACGGTAATCTCTACTACAATCATTTCAATGGAAATCTTGCAGGCACCACATTGAATAATGGCAAGCCGGCTTTTGATATGAGTACCAATAACAGTTTTTCATTTAAAAAAGGTTGGGGTGCTGAGCTCAATGGCAGCTTCAATTCAGGCGGACAATATGGATTTATGGTAAGCAAACCACAATGGGGCATTTCAAGCGGTGTCCAAAAAACAGTATTAAAAAGTAAAGGCACCCTTCGTTTGAATGTCACCGACATTTTTTGGACCAACCGCCCAAGGGCTACTATTACTTATCCGGGTGTATATATTGAAAAATGGCATGCTTATCGTGAGAGTCGTGTAGCGACGCTAAGTTTTACTTATCGCTTTGGAAGTAATAAAATCCAGGCTGCACGAAGAAGAACAACCGGATCAGAAGAAGAAAGGCAAAGAGCAGGAAATTAATACACGGTAAGATTAAATAAATAGGAGTATAAATTTTTAGTTTTCTCATGTTAATGTTCGGGCTGGTATTCTTACCGGCCCTCTTTTTTATGCAGGTTTTCCAATAGTTGTATATGAGGCTCCTTATTTTCTAATGTGTTTTCCTGCAAAAACTGTTTCAGATGTTTAAAGAAATGGCTGTGGTCATAATAACCGTATAAAGAATAATGAAAGGTTTCAGGAGTGTTAGCTAAATGCGCCGTTGCTTTTCTTATCCGCATCACCTGCAAGGCCTGTTTTCCACTAATACCGGTACAGATTTCAAAATAACGTTGAAGTGTACGGGTCGATATATTATGCTTCTCCGCCAGCTTTTCAATTGAGACCGTAAACTGGTTAGTTTGAAAACACTCATCCAGGATTTTGCTTACGATAGCAACAGGGTGTAATGAGCCGTCATGATCTGCCAGTAAGGCAAGAAAGTATTTGGAGAGAATAGTAATCCGCCCGTCAAACGATCCTGCTTTTTTTACCTGGTCGATGATTGACTGATCCAGTAAATAACTCAAGGGAAAGATATAACCCTTGTACTCGGAAAAGTCGATCTTTTTTTGAAAGATTATAGGTGATATTCTAAACTTGATGCCGAACAGGTGATTCCCCGGTTTATGAAAACATTCAATCGCATTATATCTCGGCAGAAAACCATGTGTTTTCATTGGAATTTTTTTTTCGCCAACCTGCATTACGAAAGGACTTCCCAGGTTGATAATATACGTATAGCCAAGATTGGGAAACTGGGCATCTGAAAAACCCCCGGGATATCGATCCCACAATGCATCAAAACGGGTTTCCCAAAAAAAGTCAATAAAATGCGACAAACCAGCCGGCGGGGGAATGCGGTGATAGTTGTCTTCAAAATGATCGATATGAAAAAACTCGATATGCTGCACGGGGAGTAGAAAATGCAAAGATAAAGGGGTACGAAGCTGGCTAAGTCCGGTAATTAATGCAGCAAAATGGACTGAAAACCAGAAGGATCAAAAAAAGTTTAAGAAATTTTAACATGCAATCCAATAATCACCTATTTTAGCAGGCCTTTAAAACAAAAAAGGCCCTTCCGTAGAAACGGACTGACCTCTAACGATTGCTTGCCATATGAAAAATTTTCGAAGTAGATCTTTATAACCGCTTTATGCGGTTTGTTTTTACAGGTTCTGCTTCCTAAATTTGACCTCTAACGAACTTTTGCCTCTCTAACGACTGCTTGCTGTATGAATCCTGTAACAACAACACAAATGTAGCCTGGCTTTTTCGACCGTTCAAAACAAGTTAAACCAGTTTTGCTCATGTCAAACGGGCTCAAAAACTAGCAAAAACCTTACTGATGGCTTATTCCATGAAAATTTCTGCACGATGTCCAACCGATCTCACGATATATTATTTCAGTTAATAAAGTCCCTTGAAAAGGCAGAAAAACGGCATTTTAAGCTCTATATCACCCGCAGTTCGGCAAATGAAGACCTGAAAATAGTCCGGCTTTTTGATGCCATTGACAAATCGGACTCGTATGATGAAAAATCATTATTAAAAAAACTCCCCGGCACAGAGAAGCGACAGCTCTATAATCTTAAGACACATCTCTATAAAGAAATATTAGCGAGCCTCCGATTATTAAAAAGTGCCGATAGTATTGACTTGCAGCTCAATGAACAGTTTGATTATGCGCATATCCTCTACAAAAAGGGTTTGTTTCATCAAAGCCTAAAGATCCTGGAGAAGGCTAAAGAACTGGCTAAAACAAATCAAAAATTCTATTTTCTTGCCCAGGCAGTAGCACTCGAAAAAAGGATAGAGAACCTGCATATAACGCATAGTATAAAAAGCAGGGCTGAGGTTCTGGCCAGGGAAGCGAACGAAGTTAGCCGTCATATTGATGTAATGGCAAGGCTGAGTAATCTGTCATTACAACTTTTAAGCTGGTTTACATTGCACGGCCATGCCCGTAATGAAAAAGATGAAGCCGGCGTAAAAAAATTCATGCAGGAAAACCTGCCCACCGGTATAGAACGGCTCGACGGATTTTATGAAAAGCTATATTTATTTCAATGCTATTGCTGGTATGCATTTATCCGCCAGGATTTTTTACAATACTATCGTTATGCACAAAAATGGGTTGATCTTTTCCGGACACAGCCTTTGATGATAAGGGTTGAAACGAGCCATTATATCAAGGGGTTGCATTATTTATTGAATGCACATTTTGATCTTCGTAATTACAAGCAATTTGATATTGTTTTAAAAGAGTTTGAAGCCTTTGCCGAAACCAGCCGCGTAAAGGAACATGATAACTTCAGGATACAGGCTTTTGTGTATATCAGCACTGCCAAAATCAATCAGCACTTTATGATGGGGACGTTTAAACAAGGTCTGCAAGCGGTGCCGGATATTGAAGAAAAGCTGGAAGAAAATGCGCTTTTCCTGGATCATCATCGTATCATGGTGTTGAATTACAAAATAGCGACTTTATATTTCGGAAGCGGTGACTATAGCACTTGTATCGACTATCTCCAAAAAATCATTTACGAAACAGGTGAGCTTCGTACGGATTTACAATGCTATGCACGGCTTCAACATTTATTGGCGCATTACGAATTGGGTAACTACGAGATCATGGAGTCATTGACGAAATCCGTGTATCGGTTTATGGCAAAAATGCAGAACCTCACCGTAGTGGAAGAAGAAATGTTCCGCTTCCTGCGTCATTCATTTCATAATATACCTGCCAAAAAATTAAAACCGGAGCTGGAGGTGTTTTTACAAAAGATCAAACACCTGGAAAAAAATCGTTTCGAAACCCGGGCCTTTGCTTATCTCGATATTATTTCATGGGTGGAAAGTAAAGTGTATGCGAAACCCATGAGTGAAATCATTCACAATAAATACCTGCAAAGTAAAAGAAGGGTTAAAAGCTAATGGCTTATACTCAGCAACAATTGAGAAAGAATATTTATTTACAAACAAGCCCTTCCCTCCCGTCATAGCATCGTAAATTGCGCCCATGCAGCTCGCAAGAGAGTTCCGGGTTGTATTATAACAATATGCAAGATTATTTAAAAGGATTGAACGAGCGGCAGAAAGAAGCCGTATTACATAAAGACGGCCCTATTATGATCATAGCGGGTGCCGGCAGTGGAAAAACAAAAGTATTGACGACCCGTATTGCCCACCTCATGGCGCAGCACCGTGTAGATGCTTTCAATATTCTGGCGCTGACCTTTACCAACAAGGCAGCTAAGGAAATGAAAGAAAGGGTCGAAAAAATTCTTGGCAATAACGAGGCGAGAAATTTATATATCGGCACCTTTCACAGCGTATTTGCCCGGATATTGCGCAGTGAAGCTCATCGGCTGGGTTATCCCAATAGTTTTACCATCTACGATACAGATGATGCAAAGAGTGTGGTAAAGACGGTAATCAATGAGCTGAACCTCGACGATAAACATTATAAACCTGCTACAGTTTATAACCGGATCTCTGCTGCTAAAAATGCATTGGTTGGTCCGGCTGAATATGCTATTGATTATTATTTACAACAGGAAGATATGCGTGGCAATCGTCCTGCCATCGCTCAGATCTATGCAGCTTATGTAAAACGCTGTTTTAAAAATGGCGCCATGGATTTTGACGATCTGTTGCTGAAGTTTTATGAGTTGCTAAAAAATTTTCCTGACAGCCTTAGTAAATACCAACACAAGTTCAAGTACATACTTATTGATGAGTACCAGGATACCAATCCGGCGCAGTATGAAGTAGTGAAATTGTTAGGCGCTATGCATGAAAATGTTTGCGTGGTGGGTGATGATGCGCAAAGCATTTATAGTTTCCGGGGTGCCACAATCCAGAATATTCTTCAATTTCAAAAAGATTATGATGAGGTGAAGGTGGTGAAATTGGAACAGAACTATAGAAGTACGCAAAGTATTTTACATGTCGCCAACGAAGTGATCAGTAATAACAAGAGCCAGATTGAAAAGGTCTTATTCACCGAGAATAAAGAAGGTGAAAAGATAAAACTAGTTCGTACCGCAACAGATAATGAAGAGGGAAAGTTTGTAGCCGATACAATCCAGGAACAAAAGCTTCGCAATCATTACAACAATAAAGACTTTGCGGTGCTTTACCGTACCAATGCCCAAAGCCGCTCTTTTGAAGAAAGTCTTCGCCGCATGGGTATTGCGTATACCATTTACGGGGGTCTTAGTTTTTACCAACGTAAGGAAATAAAAGATATGGTGGCTTACCTGCGGTTGCTGGTAAATACAAAGGATGAAGAAGCACTTAAGAGAATTATCAATTATCCTGCAAGAGGCATTGGCAAAACAACCGTTGATAAGGCGATTTTGCTAGCCAATGAAAATAATATTTCCATGTGGGAGGTGCTGGACAATGCGGCGAAATTTGGGTTCAGATCAGGCACTTTGGAATCCATAGAAGAGTTTGTGACGATGATAAAAAGTTTTGCCAGCATGTTGCAGACCAAAAATGCCTATGAAGTGGCATTTCATGTCGGCAAGCAGACCAATATAGTTAAAGAGCTGTTCAATGATAAAAGTACCGAGGGAGTACAGCGATACGAACACATACAGGAATTGCTCAACAGTATTAAAGAATGGACAGAAAGCCCCGATAATGAAGAAGGTGAGTTGGTCGATAAAGGTCTCGCCGCTTATTTGCAACAAATCACTTTATTAACCGATGCAGACAATAAAGACCCGGATGCGGATACGGTGAAACTTATGACCATTCATGCCGCCAAAGGTCTTGAGTTTAGTTGTGTATTTGCCGCTGGCCTGGAAGAAATGCTTTTTCCCAATGCCATGAGTATAAATACAAGGGAGGAGCTGGAGGAAGAAAGACGATTATTTTATGTAGTAATTACAAGGGCTAAAAGCCGGCTGTGGATTACTTACGCCAATACACGATATAAGTTTGGCTCATTGGTACAAAATGAGCCTAGCCGTTTCATTGATGAATTACCGGAAAAATATCTTGACCGCAGCTTTGCAGGAGGTGGTGTAAAGAACCAGGGCAGCACTCAATGGAGCCGGTCCAGTGGATTTGATCGCATGAATAATGGTTGGGGTGCTTCGCCTGCACAACAAGCTGAAAAAAGATATGGAGCTCCGCCTGCGAAGCGAAAAGAAGAAACGCCGGTCTACCTGGGACCTAAGTCTGCCAATCAAAAAGTGGTGGAGCACAAACCTTCTTTAGATTTTGTAGCCAGTGATACATCCAATTTGCAGGTAGGTCAAAAAGTAGAGCATCAAAAATTTGGTTTTGGTGAAGTAATGAAAATGGAAGGTGCTGCACATAATCCTATCGCCACGGTTAAGTTTGAACACAATGGTGAGAAAAAAATTATGTTGAATTATGCGAAGTTGAGGATAGTTGAATAAAAGATTTAATACAATTTATATTAATTCAGTTTTATAGTAATAATCCCCGGTCACAGGTCACCGGGGATTATTTTTTCTCCGCTTATTTGTGATGATATTTTGAAGAAGGATTATTAATTTGTCCTTTTAATCAAATCCTTCAGCATGTTGGCAGCCTTGTCTTATCATCAAAAAGTAAAGGATCATTTTAAACAGCAGCCCAAAACATGGGACTATTTCGCAATAGCCAAAAACAAAGAAGATCAACTGCAGCAGTTTAAAACAGAGCTGCTAAAAAACACCTATAAATTCGATCCTGTCACGGAACATTTTATTTACGATAAGGTAAATATTGCCAAACATAAACTAGATCTGCAAAACCTGCCCGTAACCGTTTACCAGGCGCAATATACTGATGAGCTCAATGCCAGTATTGTTTATCTCAACAATGAAGCCCACATTGTATTCAGCGGACCCATTACCAAATTGCTGGATGAAGAGGAATTGCTGTCCGTATTGGCGCATGAGCTCACACATATAAAATTGTACTCAATGCTTGACGGCGACCTGGAAGTAGCCGACCGCATTATCACGGCTATTGCCAACAACTACAACAGCGAAGCTTCTTACTATGAAACGGCAAGGCTCTTTCGTCTATACACGGAGATATTTTGCGACAGGGGCGCCTATACTGTATTGGGAAAAACAACGCCCGTCATTACCTCGTTGGTGAAAGCTTCTACCGGCCTGGAAAAAGTAAATGCAGATAGCTATGTGAAGCAGGCGGATGAAATTTTTTCCGCTGATACGAATACCAAAGCAGCCACAATTTCCCATCCCGAAAACTTTATTCGTGCAAAGGCCATCCAACTATGGAATGATAAGAGAGAGATAGCCGAAGATGAAATTATTAAAATGATCGAAGGTGCCAGTGACCTGGACCAATTGGATATTTTCCGGCAAAAGGAGTTGGCGCAACTGACCCGGAATTTTCTCCAGTTATTTTTAAAACCAAAATGGTTTCAAAGCACTATGGTCATCAGCCAGGCGAAACAATATTTTCCTGATTTTGCCTGGGATGAAAAAGCTGTATTAAATGAAAAATTGATAGAGACTATTGCCGCCGCACATCAGAGTGTAAAAGATTACCTGGGTTATATCCTGCTCGATTTTGTATTGGTTGATGCATCGCTTGAAGAAATTCCTTCAGGCTGGGCTTTTCAGTTTGCTGAAGACATGCAGTTGAAAGAGAGTTATGATGCTATAATAAAAAAAGAACTGAAATTAAGCGATAAAAAACTACAGCAGCACAAGCAAAAAATGCTGAATGCTTATTATGAAGTGAAGGAAAGCGAAGGCGAACAGATATATCAAGGCTAAAAGAAGAAGGCTGGAAGAAAATTATAAATTTCAAATTATCTATTTCCGTCTATGGAAACGCAAAGAATAGTTTTTCATCAATTTTTGGAAACAGCATTCGACAATGGCAACTATGCCACCGATGATGTGATCGCTTTTGTAATGCCATTGTTTGAAGAAGTGCTGGGTTTTCATGAGGCGGGCCTGGTTGCGCCTTTTGAAAAAGAACATACTCTATTTATTTCCGATAACCGGTTGGATATTGATGAACAATGGGCACATAACCCGGTTACTGCAAAGAATAAGCTAAAAGAGCTTTTCGCTTCTTTTCAATCAAAACAATTTGACATTGTTGGCAAAACAAAAATGGAGGCAGATGTAGATGAAGGCACTTATAGAGTAGAGAATATGCTGGTGCATTTTAACAGCAATGAAACCCTGCAGTATCCCGCTTTTATCAAAGGCTATAATTGTTTCGAAGTAATAGTTGGCCATCATGATGCGCAAACCGATATTTTTTGCCTGGGACTTGTATTGGGAAGCATGGCCCTTGGCCTCGACCTCAATGATGAGGAAGATTTAAAAATGTTTGTAGAATATCGCCGCAACCCTGTTCAGTATAACCATCGCATCCATCCTACTATCAGTTCGTTGATAACCGAAATGACGGAGCTGGATCGGCATAAACGTACCCCGGACTTGTATGATGTAATTCACCGCTTACAGCATTACCGTGATTACGATCCTGAAAAGCAAACAGACCTTAGCAATGTGGCGGGATGGGTGAATAAAGAACTGAAAGAAAGAAGCCAGTTCATTTTAAATAAACTTCGCAATCGCCTCTTCGATACCAGCCGCCGCAACCGGCTTTTGTTTTACAAACCCAATATGCGTTTTGTAAATCTGACCGTTAGCAGTGTACCGATGGTCTTGCATTATCAAAGCATCCGACCTGATCTGTTATTTACCTGGAACAGTGATGTGTCTTCAAAAGTGGCGGGTATGAAAGAAATAGTGCTGAATAAGTATTTGCGTTTTGAAGACCACCAGTATCTGCCATCTGCTTTGGATAAAATAAGAGTGGAAAGCCAGCGGGATGTACAGGAGTATGGTTTCAGCCAATTAAAATTAGTGATCACTTTTTTAAACTGGCACAACCTGAAGGAAGATGCTCAGGAAAGAATTCAAAGCCCATTGTTGCTGATCCCTGTTGAATTGAAAAAAACAAAGCGGTTAAAGGAAGATCATTACACCATGAAGGTGCTGGATAATGCAGCAGAGGTAAATCCTGTATTGGCTAATCAGTTAAGAGAATTGTATGGAATTAAACTTCCCGACTTTGTTGACCTGGATGACATGAGCCTGGAACAGTTCTACCAGTTATTGAAGCAGCAAATAGACGAGGCTAACCAGGGCATACAATTGCAATACATTGATAGGCCAAGAATAAAATTGGTGCACAGTGTGGCAAAGCAGACAGTCACCAATTATAAAAAAAGACTGAAGCGTAGCGGTGGCCAGCTGGACAGTTATAAAAACATATCCTACAGCTACCAGCCCGAACATTATAAGCCGCTTGGACTTGAGATTTTTAAGCAGCGAATCGAACCACGGGCCACCTTCCTGGAATTTTTGGTGAGTGAGGATATTAAAATAGCATCACAGCAACTGACCGGTAATAATGTAAAAGAAAGGGAGTTGTTTGAAATGACAGATAGTGAAAGCAATCCTTACAGTTGGGACTTCGATCTGTGCAGTATTGTGCTGGGTAACTTCAATTATAAAAAGATGAGTCTCGTAAGGGATTACAATCATGTAATTGATAATAAAGTGCAACATGGGGTATTTGAATCCTTATTCAGTAATCAGCCTAAACAAACAAAAGAATATTCATTTGACCTGAACAAGCCGGATGACTGGCATCATGTAATAACCGCTGACCCCACACAAACACAGGCCATCCTGCAAAGCAGAACCGGGGATAGTTATATCATACAGGGCCCGCCGGGCACGGGCAAGAGCCAGACCATTACTAACCTGGTCGCCGACTTTGTGGCAAGGGGAAAGAGTATTTTGTTTGTATGTGAAAAAAGGGCGGCATTGGATGTAGTTTATCATCGGTTAAAACAAAATGGCTTAGATGAGTTGTGTTGTTATATTCACGACAGCCAGGGCGATAAACGGGAGTTCATCAAAAACCTTAAAGCTACCTATGAGGATTTCAGCAGGAATAAAATGGACCTGAAAGGCATCCAGGCCAACCGGACGGCACTGCTGCAAAAAATGAATGAGCAGATTCAGTTGTTACAGCGATTTCATTTGACCAATACATCTCAACCGGGTGAAGCGGGCATAGAGATTCGGAAACTTATTGATCGCATAATCGAGCTCAAACCAAATATTGTACAGCTTCAACCCAGGCAGCAGGAGCTATTGCCGGCTTACAATGATTGGTTGCAGTTTGGTGAAACCATTCAGCAACTAAGCGATGCGTTGGAAGAAACCGGGGCCGATGCTTCCTTTGCGGAACATTCGCTGAGTAAATTAAATGACGCAGTTTTTATTGCTGATAACCCGCTGAACTTATTAGATAGTTTAGTACAACATACAAAAAACCTGCTGAATGAAATAAACACCATTACTAAAGAATGTAATATCGACACACAACATTGTGAACACCTGGAACAGGTGAAGAACCTGGTGCAGGATGCCATACTGCTGCAACCGCTGGCTGAACATGATAACCTGCAACTGGTAGATACTAATAACCCTGCGGCAAAAGACTTTGATGAAAAGATAAGCCGGTATAAGCAATTAAAACAACAACACGAACAGGCGAAACAGATTAATGCCAATTGGAAAACTAAATTCAGCGAACAGGATACAGTGAATGCCATTGCACTGGCGGAAAAAAATGAAAAATCTTTTCTCGGTTTGCTCAACGGGTCCTGGCGAAGGCTGAAAAAGCAATTGAAAGAAAGTTATGATTTTTCGGCGCATCATGTAAGGCCTTCGTTTAGCAGTATCCTGCAACAATTAAAGGCGGAATATGAAACGGCAACAACTACTTTACAAAGTAAGGAGCAGTTGCAACAACAGTACCGATTAGATAATATTGATACAACTTACCTTGGGATTGAAGTATTACGTGGCAAAAAAGGAGACAAAGAAATTGATTACCTGCTGGCACATCTCGATGCCAACAATATTGTAAAGCGTTTGTATAAGGTCAATAATACGCTTCACCAGTTAGAGTTGCAGCTACAACAATGTTTACATGATTATGCCGGTAAGCCTGTAAGAATTATACAGGATGACCTGGAGAGCATCGCCATGAATGCGGATAGTTTGCAAGATTTGTTGCCGGCGCTGAAACAATACGCCGCCTTACCAGTTGCAGTTAAAAAAGCTTTGCGCAATATACCTCTCACCCCCTTGCAGGCTGAAGCAACAATGGCCCACAAAACATTGCAACAGTTTTATCAGCAAAACAAAACCTTCGCCGGTACTGATGTGAATGCTATTGAAAAAGCCGTACACCAGGTACAGCATTGTTATAAACAGTTATTAAAACTTAACGCCGGGCTGATCCGTGCATCTATCCGTCAGCGATTTATTGGCCATGTGGAAATTAGTAATACCGCTCTTAGCCAGTTGAATCCTGAACAAAAGCAATTCAAAAAAAATTATAACGAAGGCAGGAAGATACTGGAGAATGAATTTGGTAAAAGCATGCGCTACAAAAGCATCAGGGAGCTCAGCGCTAAAGAAAGCGGCCTTGTATTAAAAGATATCAAGCCTGTTTGGCTGATGAGCCCACTAAGTGTGAGCGACAGCCTGCCGCTTGATACCAACTATTTTGATGTAGTGATATTTGATGAAGCCAGCCAGATAACATTGGAAGAAGGCATCCCTTCATTATATCGTTCACCGCAAACCATTGTCGTGGGAGATGACAAGCAAATGCCGCCCACTAATTTTTTTACGGCCAAAGCCGAAGACCCGGATGATTTAGAAAGTTTTCAGAATGAAGAAGAGGACGAACTACTGAGCGCCGATGCTGACAGTTTATTGGTGCAGGGCTCCCGCAAACTGAGCAGTACAATGCTGAGCTGGCATTATCGCAGCCATTATGAAACACTGATTAGCTATAGCAATCATGCTTTTTATGAAGCGGGTTTGCTAACCATTCCGGACCGGACCATTCATCATAAAGAAAAAAGAATTATTGAAATCACAAAACCTGAGGAGGCGGAGGGTTATGCCGATTGCCTCTACGACAGGAGCATCAGTTTTCATTTTCATCCCAACAGTGTGTATGAAAAAAGGAATAACAGCAACGAAGCGGCATACATTGCTAACCTTGTACGTGAATTGTTGAAACGAAAAGTAAAAGAAAGTATTGGTATTGTAGCTTTCAGCCAGGAGCAACAACATACCATTGAAGATGCATTGACCGCATTAGCGCAAACGGACAAGGAATTTGAACAGCTGTTGGAAGAAGCTTATAACCGGACGGAAGAAGACCAGTTTGTCGGCCTTATCATCAAGAACCTGGAAAATATACAAGGCGATGAACGGGATATCATCATCATGAGTGTGTGTTATGGTTTTGATGCCCGTAAAAAGATGCTGATGAACTTTGGCCCCATTAATAAAAAAGGTGGCGAGAAACGATTGAATGTGATCTTCAGCCGGGCAAAGAAACATATGGCGGTTATCAGCAGTATTCAGTATCATCATATCACCAACGAGTATAATGAGGGTGCCAATTACTTCCGTCGGTTTTTGCAATATGCCGAAAATGTAAGCGGCGGTAATATGCAAACGGCCAGAACAATATTGGATAGCCTGGTGGTCAATAAAAAGGAAAACGGAAGCCTGGCAAATACAACGGTTGTGTTGAAAGAAATAAAACAACGATTAGAAAGACAAGGTTACGAAGTGACAGAACAGGTCGGCCAGTCTGACTTTAAATGTTCATTGGCTGTAAAGGCAAAGCCAGGCGATGAAGAATATACGTTGAGCATATTAATAGATGATGAGAGGCATTATAACAATGCAAACCTTGTAGAACAATACTATCAGCGTCCGGCGATATTGCAATCATTTGGCTGGCGCAGCATGCATGTATTTGGCAAAGACTGGCTTCAGCAACCGGAGAAAGTGATGGAGCAAATTGAAAAACGCATCAAAGAAGAACCTGTGGCAGAAATTACCACAGAAGAAATTACTGAACCGGCTGGAGTTGTTGAAGTTGAACAAGAACTAACTAGACAAACGGAAGAAAGAGCAACCACCCAGGCTTTAAGTATGCCCGGTTTTGAAAATGTGGAATTTGAACGATTGGTATTTACAGATGCTACAAGTAATAAGTTTTGGGAAGCAGCCGTACAGGATGATAAACTTATTGTACGCTATGGGAGAGTGGGAGCCAAAGGCCAGGTGCAGGTAAAAACATTTGCTGATGCCGCTACGACTGCAAAAGAGAAAGAAAAGATGGTGAAGGAAAAATTGGGGAAGGGGTATAGGATTGTTTGAGTGTATCCGTGTAAATCTTTCCAATCTGTGTCCTGAGCTAATCGAAGGATCCGTGTTCTAATTTTTAGCCCAGCACTTTCATTACCCCATTTCTATATAGCTTACCAATAGGTATCTCTGTTTTATCAATCTCAATTAACTCAGCCGTGAAAGTTTTTATTTTTTGCAGTGACAGGATGAATGAGCGATGGATACGGATGAAATTTTTTCGGACAACATCGCTTCTAAGGAACTAATGGACTGTTTGGTGATAATGACTCCATTGCTAGTAACTATTTTCACATAGTCCTTCATGCTTTCTATATAGCTGATATCCTGCAACATCACCTTTACCATTTTTCTATCAGCTCTGTCGAAAGGACTTTTCGTTTTTTGATGATACCAGGCGATTACTGATGACTCCAGCGCTTTTTTCAATTTCATTTTTACCGCCCTTTTTTCAGGATTCATTGGTGTAAAAGCTTATCACATGATTTTTTGGTGAGTTAATATTAGTTTCCACCACCCAATAGCCTATTTCTGATACCCAGGCAGGAAATTTGGGTTTTCCCTTTTGTTTTTTAATGGTGTTTAACTGAGCAAATAAGCCAACTGAAATCAGGATAAGGGCAATTAAAATCACGCTGGCTTTAATTTTTTGTTTCATAATAAAAGGTTTAGGTTAATGATGTTTGCCTGATAGTAAAGCTACCCTCGCTATAGCTTGATAATTTTGATTTTAGACTGAATTGTCCTCGTCGCTGGTAGAATAGATAATTAAGCAGACGAAAGAAAATAACCCCTAAAACATATCCTTTATCGTCGACAAAAGGAAAAATCAGGTAAAAACCAGCTGGATGAGGTTTAAAATCGCCTAGTTATACACATTTTTAAATATTTGGAACAGCATTTGGTAGATGAAAGCCGAAAAGTTTCAGGTGAGAAACTATAAAATGTGAAACATGGGTACCGAGCACTCACAAGGCAAACATGCCTGTTATTTTATCACTTTTAATACCGTGGATTGGGTAGATGTTTTTATCCGCCCGGTATACAAGCAGGTGATAGTGCATACCCTCAATCATTTTATTGATAATAAGGGACTGATGGTTCACGCCTGGTGCCTCATGACCAATCATCTTCACCTGTTGGTACAAGCCAAAGAAGGGTACGTGGTGGCGGAGATTGAAAAAGAATTTAAGTCTTTCACTACCACTAAGATCCTGGAAGCCATCGATACTGAGCCAGCAGCAAGAAAAGACTGGATGCTGAAGCGATTTGAAAACTTCGGAAATATGCTGGGGCTGTTGAAGAAGTTCCATGTATGGCAAAGTTCCAGCAACCCTGTTTTTTTTGACTGCAGGAAAATGGATACACTCCTTGAACAGTTTTCATTTATCCATGATAACCCTGTAAGGGACCGTTTTGTCGACACCGCTGTTGATTATCCTTATAGCTCTGCAAGAGATTATGCGGGAATGAAGGGCCTGGTAAATGTTACCAAACTTCCTACCGTAGAACAACAATTGGCTGCAGCAGAAAGCTTCAATAGCCATTTCTTTGTAAAGTATATCCGCAATTAATTTTTCTTTTTGTTTTCCCCGCCTTTTAAACCTGTAGCCGCTTAACAGGTCTTTAACTGTATACAACAATAACCTCCACTGAAAATCAAAAGATCAAAAGATTGATCGCAGCAAAAATTGTTACTGCTGCGAACAGGGGAGAATTTTTTAAAACAAAAAGAAACATACCATGAAAACAGTAAAAACAGTTTTGACAACATTTGTAGCAACAGGCGTATCTATTTTTTCTTTTGCACAAGTGAATCTTGGCCTGCATTCAACTACCCAGGCTGCAGCAAATGCAACAGCATCTACAACGGCCGCTGCAAAAGCAACAACAGTGGCCAGCCAGGTAACCTCTACTACAGCAAATGCAGGTCTTACAAAGGCCGCTACGGTGAAAGCTAACACTGCTTCAACAGTTAACAATAAAACACAACAGACCGCAACTTTAGCAACAGGCGCAAAAAATGAAACCAAAAAAGCAGCTTCTGTTAATGCTGAAGCCAATGTTTCCTCTTCTGCCGCCGTACAAGCTGGTAATAGTGATAATTACATTAATAGCAATAGTTCAGTAAAGGCAGGTACTAATGCAAATATGCAAGGAGGCAAACTGGTTGACAAAGCGGACAATACAGTCGCCGAAACAGCTAAGACAAGTGCTGATGCTGTAAAATCAGTTAAAGGAAAAGCTGCTTCAGAAATTAAACCCGGATTAAACACGGTGAAAGAAGCAGCTACCTCGCAGAACACAGAGGCAGGAGCAAAAGTGAGTGCACAGGCTAGTGCAACTGGTAAAGCCGCTGCAGGAAACAAATAAACTTTAAACCTCTCAAAAGACTCATGCCTTCGGGTATGAGTCTTTAAAATCAATTAACATGATGCGTACCCTATTTCAAAACACTTTAGCAGTTGCTCTATTCTTCGTTTACACTAATTCGATAAACGCCCAGGCTGATTCTACCGGTAGTAAGTTGAGTTTTAAAATCGGAACTTACTACAACAGTAATCTCAACTATTATGGCAGAACAGACAGTCTTAAAAGTAGCGGCGTATTTCCTATGGCAGAGTTATGGCTGAATAACAAATTTTATGTGAATGCCGCTCCGATTTTTACTTCTAATAAAAGCAACAGTGTCGAATATGCCGGTGCTGTAACAACTGCGGGGTTTTTATACAACAACGGTAAATCGGTCGCCCATGTCTATTTAATGAAACCAATTTATAAAGACAATAGCCAGTTAGTGCAGTCGGCATTAAAGGCGCAAACGGCGTTCAATTATACCTGGCTGAATAAAATTGTGAATGTTACTTTAGGAGGCGACGTTAAGTTTAGTAATAGTACCGACTTTGGTGCTACAGCTGGTCTCGATCATATTTTCAGAAAAGAACTGAATAAAGGAATATTGATTGTCGATCCATCGGTATATCTCTATGCCGGCACGCAAAAATTTACAGAAACCTACAGGCAAAAGGATAATACACCTTTATTTCCCGGTCCTGATCGCATTGTCACCGAAGAAGTAAAAAAGTTTTCGATCCTGTCTTATGAATTTTCTGCCCCTGTGATTTATAGCTTGGGTAAGTTGATGTTACTGGCCACACCGGCGTATGTTATTCCGCAAAACCTTGTCCAGGTTGAAAACAGACCCGACCTTTCAGAAAGGGGAGAAAAGCTGTTTTACATGACAGTTGGTGCAAAAATCAGTTTTTAAAAAAGGCGTCGTTTCGTAGCACAAATTAACAGTTTGCCAAGCTGCCAGGTTTTATATTTGCTAACTATTAGCAAAGCTATCGCACCTTCATGTCATCCCGCCAGAAAAAAAAACTTGCTTATTGGATACTCACTCTTACTTTTTTAGCCATTATTGCTTTAGGGGGTTGGTTATTGTTTCAATGGCTTATTTATAGAAAAGCCAGGTTTACCCGTTACCCGGAATTTGGAATTAGCATACCAACCGAGTATGCTATACATGGAATTGATGTATCACGATATCAAAACGTAATTGCGTGGGAAGAAGTAAAAGAAATGAAGGTTGATAATATACAAATGGGATTTGCTTTTATAAAAGCCACGGAAGGAGTTGGCAATGTTGATCCGCAATTTCACCGGAACTGGCGAAAAGCAAAAGGCAATGAGATTGTCCGCGGCGCCTATCATTTTTTTATAGCGAGTAAGGATGGAAAACTGCAGGCCGAAAATTTTATTAAGCGGGTGGAGTTGCAACCAGGCGATCTTCCGCCTGTGCTGGATGTAGAACAGCGGAACGGCGTTTCGAAAGCACAACTTCAAAAAGAGGTGAAAAAATGGCTGGATGTTGTCGAAAATTACTACAAAGTGCGGCCATTGATTTATACCAACGTGGATTTTTATAAGCAAAACCTCGGAAGTGATTTTGATAAATACCCTTTATGGGTAGCTCATTATTATGAACAACAACAACCCCGGATTACCCGGGACTGGAATTTTTGGCAACACAATGATGGCGGCAGTGTAAATGGTATTGTTTCCAAGGTTGACTTTAATGTGTTTAAAGGCGACTCAGTAGAATTTCGCAGTCTTCTTATTCCATAATAGTATGCTATTACCATTAGCTTTGAGGAAATATCAAAGCGTACGTTTTGATATAAACTATTTGTATGGAACAAGGATGGGACCCGGAAGTAAAAAAGTATTTTCAGAAAATCATGAATACAATTGCTCTTGGACTTTTCTGGCTGATGGCGGTTTTAACGGCAGGTTTATATTTTGGCCTGGCCTATCATCCTAATGCCCTGTATTCGATTCTCTTTTATATCGGTTTTGTGGTGAGTCTTTTTCTTTTGCTTCGTTATTATTATCGAACCTGGAGAAAATAGTTTTTAGAATTAAAGCTCAATTGATCTTCGGCTTACAAAGTATACAAAGACATTATTTACAATTATACAGATAGCGGCTGGCAAGTTTGCCATCGAAATACCATTCAGACAAATTTTCTTTATCATCTGGTTTATAGCTTAACGGAAATTCATCGCCATCGTCCAATATATTGACCACATTATTACTACTCATAAACAGCGGAATTACTTCACCCGTTACTTCTTCCATAAATATGAAGTCAAAAAATAATGCATGCGATTTTGCAAGGTAATTTTTATTAGCGTCGTACGCATAGTTAAATGTTTCATCTAAAGAACTGCCCGACGCATACGAAGTTATCGACTGAATGATATTATCTCCTGTATAGGTGTAGGTAGTGGTTTCGTACAACTTATATTGGCTGGTGACAACATCGTAATAGCTTACTTCAAATTTTACCAACCTGTTCCCCGAATAAATAAAGTCATCTTGTTCGTAGGGGATGGTTTGGTTACTAAAGCTATAATATTTCTTTATGTTTTTCAGATTGCCGTCGCTATTATAGGTGATTACGTCATAGGCATCTGGCTGCTGTGAACCTGCATCATAAAAAGTTCTCTTAGTAATCCTATCATTATTGTAATCGAAAATAACGTGGCCGTCTGCATTCGAAGCCTTTGTGACTTTACCATTAGTGTTTGTATAAACCAGGCTATCTGTAAGAATACCCGTTTCAGTAAAATAATAAGCCCTTGCTAATTGACAATTTGCATCCGGACGGGTGGTTTCAGATGGCTCTTTTTGACAAGAGCTGATCATTACCAGTAAAACAGCAAACACAAAAAGTTTTGACAGGGTAGAAGTTTTTCTCACAATAATTGGTTTGGTGGAGCTCAAAAGTAAAAATGAGATGCCGGGAATCCCAATAAAACAGAAACTATTTGAATAGTGGCAGTATTGGTGTTGCTAACTGCTATGATCGGCAATAATTACCCACCGGCCCTTTATCTTTTTTAAAAGTAATGTGTAATGCCCGCTCAGGTCGCCGATGCTGCGTTGCAAATGCCATTTGCCAATTATATGAAAATATTGAAAAGAAAGCCGTTTTACAGAAATTATGTCAAAGGACAATTTTCCCATTGCCGTGGTATCAGGGTAGTTTTTTTTATAATTATTGAGCGTATTGGTCCAGCCATAGGTAACGCCGTTTTTTCCAATAAACATTAGCGAATCGCTTTCCCAATAGGTTTTCATAAAACTGTCAATGTCACCGCGGTTCCATGTTTCGGTTTGATCAGCTAACAATTGACGAACCTGTATTTCGTCCCCGCCTGCCGGTCGGGCAGGTTTTGACTGGGCGCAACAAAAATTTGCAAGAAGAAGAATAAGAAAAACGGGTAAATACTTTTCCATATTTAATGAATAAGTATTGAAAATAAACTAAAAAAGGGAATGAAGTTTTGTGGGTGCAAGTCAATTCAAAGGACTTTTTATTGTTCCCCTTTAGGGGCAGGGTTAGTGATTACAATCATCGGCATGAGCATGATTGTGTACCCGGCAAAAACGATAATTAAAAACATGAGCCGATACAATGAGAACGACCGCAGGAATGAGCAACCATGTTTCGTAATGGATAAAAAAAAGTTTCAGGACTAATAATACTATCCCGGCGCTGAACAATATAAATGGCAGTTTGCTATGATGATGCCGCTTAAATCCATGGTATAACGAATAAGCCCCAATTGCAAAAGCTAATAAAACCATTCCGGTCTCAAATGCCAGGTTATGTATAATATTAACACCGAACAAAGGCAAAAAAGAAAAGAATAAGGGCAGGATGGCGCAATGAATAGCACAGGCGACTGACATGGTGATACCCATGGCGTCCCAATTGATTCCAGGTTTCATAAGTGGGCAAAAGTAGGGAAAAGCAACAGTGTTGCAAAATTGATTTATTGAAAGAAAACCAAATTTTTAACTGCCCTTTTCAACCAATTCTGAGCCTGATTTAAAATCATTTTATCATCGGTAACTTTGCCACTTATTGAAATAATATGTCGAAAAAAGCGCTGGGTTATTCCATTTTCTTTGTTGCATTGATCATTATTTTTTTCCTGGTGGTAAGGCCCTGGATCAAAAAGAATGATACTATTTCCGTTGTTCAACCTTTTGCATTTGTAAACCAGGATGGAAAAACGGTAACCGATAAAGACGTGGAAGGAAAAGTGTATGTAGCGGAGTATTTTTTTACAACCTGCCCGGGTATCTGTCCCGAGATGAATACCAACATGAAAAAAGTGTACGAAAAGTTTAAAGATCAAAAGAATTTCCTGATCCTTTCGCATACATCCGACCCGGAAAGAGATTCTGTGCCGGTTTTAAAAAGGTATGCAGATTCTTTAGGCGTAAACACGGCGAAATGGATTTTCCTGACGGGCCGCAAAGACAGCCTTTACACGACCGCAAGGGTTAGCTATACTATCGATGATCCGGCAAATAACTTGAAGAATATTGATGACGATTTTTTACATACACAGTTTTGGGCTTTGGTAAAAGATGGCGAAGTAAAGAAAGTGTACGATGGGCTGAAGCAAAGTGAAATCAATGCCATGATAAAAGAAATTGAAAGAACATTGAAACTATAATATTTCCTATGACTCATAACATCAAAGAAATATTAAAACGAAGCCAGTTAAGTGTGACAGCCAGCCGCGAAAAGATTCTCCATCTTTTCCTGGAACAGGAAGGAGCTTTGGCACATGGAGATATTGAAAAAAAGGCCGGAGAAAAATTTGATCGGGTAACGGTTTATCGCACACTGCAGACTTTTGTAGAGAAAGGAATCATCCATACTATTCCTACCGCTGATAACTCTATCCGCTACGCCTTGTGTAAAGATGATTGTGCAGAGGGTCATCATCATGATCACCACATTCATTTTGTATGTACTAATTGTAAGAACACTTACTGCCTGGATGATATCGTAACGCCTGATATCAGACTGCCGAAGGGATATACCTCCTCGCATATTGAAGTAGTGGTGGAAGGGATTTGTAAGAATTGCTAAAACCTATACCCCTGTCACCTGAAGGGGAACTTAGACAGATGAATCTGTTCAAAATGTAAAAGACTTGTTAGCTGAAATATGTAATAAGTTTCAATTGAGAGGAACATTTATTATTTATTGATCCTTTATATTTTTCAGAGATTACAGGTATGGGAAAGTACTAAAGGAAATTCAAATCACTCTCATCATAATTTAGTTGAAACAATATTTCCGGGCACTTAAGAAAGCCAGATCCTGTATAGCCAGTGCCGGTATTGATAACGAAAGTGAATTTATTGGGAATGATTCTATGCAGTTTTAATTAATGCGAAGCCATCAACAAGCCGCAATTTCAAAAAGAAGACACTGTGACCTAAGTTCTCCGCCGCGGCGGAGACAGGGGTTAAAAAAAGCCCCCGTGTAGAAACACGGGGACTTAGGTTAAGGCTCTGATTAGTAGCTATTTTATAATGAGTTTATCTTTTTTCGAATCCAAATGTAGTATGAGTATTTGATATTTCCGAATTTACGGCATACCACATTTGGGGTATTTTTTAATTTTTCCCTTGAATATTATCTAACTCCTCTTTTACAAAGGCCATCAATCCGCTGATGTATTGGGGCGAAAAATTAAACTCCAACCCTGCTGCCTTAAATAATTCCGGTAAAGTACGGGTTCCTCCCAGGTCTAAAGCAGCGATGTAATTGTCAATGGCCTTCTCAGGATTTTGTTTGTACTGTTGCCACATACCGATAGCGCCTAACTGGGCAATGCCATACTCGATATAGTAAAAAGGAACCTCGAAGAGGTGCAACTGGCGTTGCCAGCCGTAAATTCTGTATTCGTCCAGTCTCGAAAAATCAATCACCGGTGACGAAAACTCGTTGAGTATCCGAAGCCAGTTGTCGGCCCGCTCCTGGTCTGTGTGATTGGGGTTTTCATATACCCAGTGCTGGAATTTGTCAATAGTAGCTATCCAGGGAAAAATGGTAATTACTCTTTCCAATTGCTGTTCTTTAGCACGATTTAATTCTTCCGTATTATTAAAATACACCTGCCAGTGATTCATGCTGAACAGCTCCATGCTCATGCTGGCTACCTCGGCTATTTCGGTAGGATATTCTTTAAAGCCATTCAGCTCCAGATCATGTGACAAAAATGAATGAACAGCATGTCCGCCTTCATGCACCATCGTAGTAACATCATCAAACTGTCCAGCCGCATTCATAAAAATAAAGGGGGCACCGGTTTCAGCTAATGGACAATTGTAACCACCGGGAGCTTTTCCTTTCCGGCTTTCCAGGTCAAGGTGACCCATGGCTCTCATCTTTTGCAGGCAATCGCCAAAGAACGGCCGGAGCTGGTTGAAACAAGCTATTGTTTTTTGAATAAGCTCTTCACCGGTTTTAAAGGGACGCAGGGGTTCTATGCCCGCTGGTTCTGCTTCAAGGTCCCAGGGTTTGAGTACATCAAGGCCCAATTTTTCTTTTTTGGTTTCATAGATCTGGTTCACCAGCGGCATGACATGCAGTTTTACCGCTTCATGAAACTGGTAACAGTCTTCTTTTTTATAATCAAATCGACCCAATTCTACAAACCGGAAATCTCTATAATTAGGAAAACCTGCATTTAAGGCAATTTGATTTCTTTTCTGAACCAGCGTGGAAAAAAGGTCGTTCAAATCTTTTTTATCCTGCAGCCTTCTTTCACTGATTTTGCGATATACTTCTTCACGCACTTGCCGGTCAGGGTCTTCCAAAAATTTGGTGGCTTGTTGCAAGGTATATTCTTGTCCATTTACCTCTACGGTCATTTTACCGGCAATCATTCCAAATCGTTGTGCTTCCACATTCATTTCCGCTTGCAGGGGAATGTTAGCCTCACGAAAAAGATCGATATTCTTTTTAACATTACGCAGGTAGGTAAAAAATTTCTTCTGATCTAACCCTGCTGTTAGGGGCGACGCAATCAGCTTTTTGTTTAGTTTATCCGCATAAGGCTGAATCTTTGGTTGAATTTCCATCATGAAAAATGTGAATGCCTGTTCCAGTTCTTTATTTTCTGTATCGCAGGTCATTTTTATTTGTCGCCAGCAGGCATCTTCGCTGATTGCGGCTTCCACTTCATTTACATCTTTTAGCCATTGTTCCAATTCTTGGGCTGTCCCGAAATTTCTTTCTGACAATTCTTTAAAAAACGGTTCGATAGATGACCAATCTTTTAAAACAAAATTTTCAGGTAAAAACTGGCGGGAAACTTTTTTTATGTCAGCACTGTAAGTCATAGCCTGGTTTTTTAAATATAAAAGCTACCCCAATCATTGCTCAGGGTAGCTCAATGAAAAAACAATTGATTATTTCTTTTTAGGAGCAGCTTTCTTTTTGGGAGCTTCTTCACTAGTGAGCTTGGCCGAACTATCTTCCGTGGTTTTTTTTGCGGCTGCTTTTTTCTTTACGGGCTTTTCCGTTGCTTCTGTTGTTGCTTCTTTTTCAGCTTTTGCAGGAGCCGATTTTTTTGCTGCTTTCTTAGCCGGCTTTTCTGCTTCCACTTCTTCTTCTACTGCCACCGGTTCTTCTTCCGGCACTTCAGACAGTTTTATTTCAACATTTTTTTTCTTCAGGATATCAAACCATTTTACCATCTTTTTCAAATCGCTGGCATATACCCTTTCAAAATCCAGATCGGGATATGTTTTCTCGAAATATTTTTTGACTACAGCATTATCCTTTCCGTCGGGCAATGAACCGCCTGCTTTTTCCATGGCCTGAAATATTTCTACCAGGTTTACATTTTCACGTATTGTATAAACTTCGATGCTTTCAAGGTGTGAAAAATTATGAATGCGTGATGAAGCAAATTTGGTACTGTTATCTTCCAATGAACGAACAATGGCTCCGTCCGACTTACTATTTACAAGTTCATACAAGCCGGGCAAGCCGGTTACTGCTACAAGTTTACTATACTCCATATTCTTCGAATGATTTTAAGAGGCGCAATATACTGAGAATGTTAAAACATGAGGGTTTGAAAATGTGAAAATGGAAAAACGAAGGTTATTGACTGATTCAACGTCCTATGTTGAGTAACATTTATTTATGAAGCAAATTCGACTTTTATTCATTGTCTTGGGTTTTTCAGCATCGGCTCATTCTCAGAGCATTAAAGGTAAACTGCTGGATCTGGTGGACAATAAACCACTTGCAGGGGCTACATTGACATTGACACCTGTAAAAGGTTCCAGCCAGGTGAAAAAAGCCGTTTCTGATCCAACAGGTGTATTTGCTTTCCAGGGACTTTCATTAGACTCTTTTTTCCTAAACGTGAGTTTTATCGGTTATGAAGAGTATAAACAAATCGTCGCTATCAATGATTCTATCCGTGATATTGATCTTAAAACCATTTTTGTACCCAAGTCGACCGTACAGTTGGGTGGCGTTACCGTAACCGCTAAAGCTGCTCCGGTTATTCAAAAAGGGGATACAACTCAGTTCAGTGCCGGTCAATTCAAAGTGAATCCTGATGCAACTACTGAAGATTTAATTAAAAAAATGCCCGGCATTACCGTTGATAAAGACGGAACCGTCACTGCGCAGGGTGAACAGGTAAAAAAGGTCACTATCGATGGAAAAGATTTTTTTGGCGATGATGCTTCTGCAGCGCTGCGTAATCTGCCTTCTGATATCGTTGACAAAATCCAGGTATTTGACAGGCTTAGTGACCAGGCACAGTTTACCGGTATTGATGATGGCAATTCTGTCAAGGCTTTGAATATTGTTACTAAATCGGGTATTAAAAATGGTCAGTTTGGCCGTGTGTATGCAGGTGTTGGTACTGATGGCCGCTATGCAGGCGGTGGAAATGTAAGCACATTTACCGGTGACCGCAGGCTGTCATTAGTTGGCAATTTTAATAACATTAATCAACAAAATTTTGGTTCGCAGGATTTACTGGGTATAACCAGCAGTGGTGGCGGTAATCGTGGCGGAGGGAACTTTGGTGGCCGTGGTGGTGGCGGTAATCGCGGTGGCCGGGGCGGTGGCGGCTTTGGCGGGAGTGAAAACTTCCAGGTGGGTCAGCAAAGTGGTATCAGTAAAACCAATGCAATTGGCTTAAACTATTCTGACAAATGGGGTAAAAAGGTAGATGTGAGCGGAAGTTATTTCTTTAATAATAGCAATAACGCAAATGATAATTTAGCCCGGACAGAAACGAAGCTCGATGACGGAAGATCTTTGTTTAATAACCAAAGCTCCTTATCACAAAGCAAAAATTACAACCATCGTATCAATATGCGCCTGGAGTACAAAATAGATTCAGCCAACTCTATTATGATTATGCCGAGTTTAAATTTTCAGAAGAACAGATCTTTGTCCTCGTCCTATGAAAATTCATTGTATGGACTGGATGACACTCTCAATACTTCTACCAGTGACAGAAGTGTGCAGCGGGAAGGTTATAACCTGCGGAATAATATTCTTTATCGTCACTCATTTCGAAAAAGGGGAAGAACTTTTTCCGCCAGCTTTAATACCACGTTTAATAAAAACGATGGTGAAACGTACAGTACCGCTCACTATCGGTTTTTTGAAGATGCGGGGGTAAGAGATTCTTTGCAAAATCAGTTTACCGACAATCCCACAAATGGTTATACTCTTTCGGGCAATATTAATTACACGGAGCCATTGACTGCAAAAAGTCAATTACAGTTCAACTATTCACCTTCGTATTCAAAAAATAGTGCCGACCAACAAACTTTTGAATATGATCAACTGGGCGGTAAGTACACGACTTTCAAGGAAGCACTTTCTAATAAGTTTGACAATACTACCACCACCCACAATGGCGGAATAACGTATAGATTGGGAAACAGCCGCGATAACCAGTTTGCCGTTGGATTGAGCTTACAATATTCCAAACTGGAGAGTGACAGGATATTTCCAACAGTAACAAACGTAGATCAATCTTTTACCACCATCTTGCCTAACCTGATGTGGAGTAAAAAGCTTGCTGCGAAAAGTAATGTTCGTGTTTTCTATCGGGCCAGTACTAATTTTCCCAGCGTAACTCAATTGCAGGACGTCGTGAATAACACAAATGAGCTTCGTAAAAGTATGGGTAATCCTGACCTGAAGCAATCGTATAATCATTTTCTGTCCGGCCGTTATACATTTACCAATACGATCAAAGGACAAAGCTTTTTCGCCAATATCTTTTTACAGGCACAGCAAGACTACATCACCAACGCCACTTATATAGCTCAACAGGATTCAGTAATACAAGCTGGCAGTATTCTGAAAAAAGGAGCACAATTGACCAAACCTGTAAACATGGATGGGTATAAAAGCTTCCGCTCTTTCTTTACGTTTAGTCAGCCGGTTAAATTTATCAAGTCCAATCTTAACCTGAGTTCTGGTTTTTCTTATTCCAAACTCCCGGGTTTGATTAATAATGTAAAATCTATGACAGATAATTATACTTATTCAGCCGGTATTGGTTTATCAAGCAATATCAGCGAATACATTGACTTCAACCTGTCATACAATGCTAACTTCAACAACGCCAAAAGTTCTGTTTCTGCCAACACGAAATATATAAACCAGTCTGCGGGCATTCAAACCAATTTCCTGGCAAAGAGTGGGTGGTTTTTACAAAATGATATCAGCAATCAAACCTATACAGGTATGTCGGATGGCTTTAATCAAAGCTACTGGCTGTGGAATGCCGGTATAGGAAAGAAATTCCTGAAAAACCGGGCGGCAGAATTGAAACTGTCCGTTTTCGATCTGTTAAAGCAAAATCAAAGCATCAGCAGAACAGTTGAAGCCAACTATATTGAGGATTCGCAAAGCAGGGTATTGCAGCAGTATTTTATGCTCACTTTTACCTACAACCTGAAAAATTTTGGTAAGGGCCGAAACTCCCGAATGGATATGCAGAGAAGAGGCGACAGGCCTGAAGGATTTTTTCCGTAATATCGCTGTAAACCATAGTTTGGCTTTGTAATGAATGAGTGGACACTTATAGAACAGCTAAAACAAGGGGATGAGGCTGCCTTTAAGACTATTGTTGATACCTGGGAAAACATGGTTTATAATACCGCTTTGGGCATCGTTCAAAATGCCGAAGACGCTGAAGATATAACCCAGGAAGTTTTTGTACAGGTGTACCAATCGATCAGTTCTTTTAAAGGAGATTCAAAATTTTCTACCTGGCTTTACCGGATCGCCGTCACCAAATCGCTGGATCATGAGAGAAGAAAAAAAAGGAAAAAGCGATTTGCATTTGTCCGTAGCTTGTTTGGCGAAGACAGCGAGGTGGTGATTAATCCGCCGGATTTTAATCACCCCGGTGTGATGTTGGATAAAAAAGAAGACGCTGCCACTCTTTTTAAAGTGATTAATCGTCTTCCGGAAAACCAGCGGATTGCTTTTACGCTTCACAAACTGGAAGGGCTCAGTTACCAGGAGGTGAGTGACATCATGAAAACGACCCTTTCATCCGTGGAGTCCCTGATGCACAGGGCCAAAACCAATCTTCGAAAAGGTCTGGAAGAGCATTATAAAAGCAAAACCTAGCCAAAGCAAAAGTTTTTTGACCAACAAACGTCAAATTATACAGATATGAAGCAAAGAAATGACATAGAAAAAAGAGTGGAAGAGACGCTGAACAGCCTGGATGGTATTCAGCGGGCTATGCCTCAACCCTGGCTTTTTTCCCGAATTAAAAAACGGTTGGCGGAGGAGGAAGATAGAACGGTTTGGGGTGCAGTAGGCGGCTTTTTGGGGAAACCTGCCATAGCTATTGCGGGGCTTTGTTTTATTTTGATGGTAAATGTTTTCCTGGTTTTTAATAACCAGCAAAAAGAAAATACAGCGACTTTTTTTTCCGCCCAGGCTGATCAGTCTATGGACAGTGAATCATTGATTGCGAGTAGCAGCAGTTTTGATTACGAAACCCTTTTACAGCCATGAGTACACCCACCAATAGAAATTTACTGATCATTATTGGTGTATTATTGATCACCAATGTTGCCATGCTGGTTTATTTTTTAAATGATAACAAGTCGGTGTCGGCTAAACCAGCAGAACAAGCAAAGGATAGGACGGGCGTAGCGGAAATGCTGCAGAAAGAAGTAGGTTTTAATGAAGAGCAAATAACGAAATACAAAGCGTTTAAGGAAAAACAGAAGGAGACCATCAGGCCCATGTTCGATGATATGCGCAGGGCTAAAGACAGTTTGTTCAGGTTATTGAGTTATCCTGAAACCAGCGACTCTTTGGTGAGTAAAGCCGCCGATATTATAGCGCAAAGGCAGAAAGCCCTCGATCTGCAAACCTTTAATCATTTTAAAAGGGTTCGGACCTTATGCACTCCCGAACAGCAGGCGAAATATGATTCGATGGTAATAAAGATGTTTAGCAAAATGGGTCGTCCCCAACGACACGGCGATACAGATAAAAAAGAAAAACAGGATAAGTAATTCGAAACTCTTTTTGAAAATAAAAATAGACATATGAAATTTAAACATGTTTTTGTACTAGCTCTTATAATAACAACTTCTGTTTCAGTCAATGCCCAGGGCGGCTTTCGTCGTACTGTTGAAGAAAGAGTAAAAGCGGTGCATGAAAAGATGGACAGTGTGTTTAAATTGGATGCAGACAAGCAGGCAAAAGCAGATACCGTATTTGCGAACTATTACAGGCAACAGGATAAGTTAAGAGAAGAAATGAGAAGTGGCGGTGAAAGACCAGATTTCCAGGCAATGCGGGAAAAAATGCAGCCGATGATCGAAGCAAGGGACAAAGAGTTGAAAGCAATTCTGTCGGAAGACCAGTTTAAAAAATGGAAAGAAGAAATTGAACCTTCAATGATGCAGCGTCGCGGTGGTGGCGGTGGCAACAGGCAATGATAGTTTTTTTGGGTTAATGGTAGTTTCTCAAGCCCGGGTGCAATGGTAAAACAAAGTTCCCGGGTTTTTTTACTGTCCCATCCATTCTTTAAAAGCTGCTACGTTTTCCTGGCTGATAATTATTTCATCGCTGATAGCGGGTTCCAGCTCCAGTTGAAGTTTGCTCTTTGGATATGACTTTATTTTTTTGATCGCATTTTGATTCACAAAATATTTCCGGTTGATGCGATAAAAAAAGGTGGGGTCCAGCTGTTTTTCTATTTCTGACAGTGATTGGTCCAGTATATATTTCTGGTTCTTATTATCCACCATGCAAACTAGTTTGTGCGTAGCGTAGAAGTAAGCAATATCATCTGTTTTTATACTCACATAATCCATACCTCGCTTTACTAAAAATCTCTTTTTGTAGCCATGATCTGCCGGGTGACGATGCCATTGCTGCAGGTGTTGGAAGTTGGTAGTAAAATGCTGTTTTAGTTTATCATACTTATTTAAGGCAATCTCCAGCTTTTCCTGCTTTACAGGTTTTAAGAGATAATCAATGCTGTTATGTTCAAACGCCTCCTGCCAGTATTCATCATAAGCAGTGCAGAAAATAACCGGGCTTTTGATGTTTACTGCGTCAAATATTTTAAAGGATGACCCATCGCCCAACTCAATATCCATAAAAAGCAATTCGGGTTGCGGGTTCTGCTGCAACCAGGTTATAGAAGACTGTACACTATTCAACACAGCCACCACATCAATGGAAGGATCTATCTTTTGAATGGCTTTTATCAATTTTTCTGCAGCCGGTTTTTCGTCTTCAATGATTATGACTTTCATTGTTTACCCAGTTGGTTATAAAATTTTTAATACCGGTAATATAACAATAAACAGGTTTTCCTCTTCGCTTACAATAATCTCTTTACGGGTTGTGAGCTTATATCTTTCCAGCAGGTTTTGCAAACCAATTTTGGAGGAAGGTTTTCGTAAGGTTTTTTTGCGTACGGGGTTGCTTACCCATAGTTCATCATTTTGCAATTGAATAGTAAAAACTAATGGCTGCGTTGCTGAAAACTCGTTATGCTTAATAGCATTTTCTGCCAGCACCTGAAGCGATATCGGCGGAACAAGATAGCGTTGCAGGGCCATTTCTTCAATACCCAGTTTCATTTGAACAGCGTTGTCGAAACGGATATTTAGTAATGAAAAATAATTTTGTAAGAAGAGCACCTCTTCTTTTAATAAAACAAGATCACGGGCTTTGTTTTGTAAAATATAGCGATAGACATCGGCCAGGTTATCGTTGAATAATTTGGCCTTGGCAGGTTTTTCTTCAATCAGGTGGCTAAGCGTATTCAATGAATTAAAGATAAAATGCGGGTCGATTTGATTTTTTAAAGCTTCCAGTTCCGCTTCAGCTTTCGTTCTTTCCAGCTGTTCATTTTTTATCATTTCACTTTCTGTTTCCTTTACCAGGAAAACAGTTTCATAAACATGTGTAATAAAAACAACGGCAATCAGGATGATCAGTGTTGACTGCCCTACTACGTTCCAGTCAATTTGGCGATTGCCAAAAAAATTATACCATCCGACCAATAGCAATACGCTGACAGGAATGGTATAAAAAATAATGCTAAACAACAGTACCAGTATTTTTTGAAGCGGCTTATTGTACCAGTCAAAATAGCTTCGCAGGGTATAGTGCAGGTAACGATTGCCCTGCCACACGATGGCGGCAATACCGATCGTATATAGAAAGCTGAGTTTTACCTGCCAGTTTGAAAAATTGAAGGAATTGATCATTCCCGTTATTAAAGGAATAACGATACCAAAAGCAGGGATCAATATCAGCCGGAAACCAATATCGTTTACATATGAACCTTTTTGATTGGTCTGTTGCTTTTTTATATTCATCACCTCTTTTTCCACCCTTGTTCGGTTTTCATTTGCAATGTAAAATTTAGAAAATAGATTCGATAAACCACTTTATTCAACCACCTAAATTTTTGTATTATGGATATGGGAAGCATTAATTGGCTGGCCGTATTAGTCGCCGGCATTTCATCATTTGTTGTTGGCGGCATCTGGTATTCCCCGGGCTTATTTGGTAAGGCCTGGATGAAGGATAACAATTTTACCGAAGAGAGTATCAGGAAGGGAAACAAAGGGAAGATATTTGGTTGGACCTTTATTTTTTCACTGTTAATGGCGGCCAACCTGGGCATGTTTCTCGCTGATGCACCGGCGGATTGTCCTGCGAATTGCGTCGTAAAAACAGATATAAGCTGGGGAGCTACTGCAGGTTTCCTGGCTGGTATCTGGACATTTTGCGCTATTGCCATTCATAGTCTTTTTGAGCAAAAACCCTGGCGGCTTATTCTCATCAACGGATTCTATAGCATTGTATCGTTAGTATTAATGGGAGCAATCATTGGCCTGTGGCGATAAACAGGGATAAGTGAATCAGCATTATAGTTATCGATGCTGTCTTTTGTAAAAGCGATTATGAAAAAATTACTTTCGCTACTGATATTTTTTAGCATGGCTTTGTTGGCGACGGCACAAATGCCTTGCAGTGCTCCACAATATCGCCAGTTCGACTTTTGGATAGGCGAATGGGAAGTGTTTGGAAAAAATGGGAAAAAAGCCGGCGACAGTAAGATCAGCCTGGTATTGGATAGTTGTATTATTCTTGAAGAATGGACAAGTGCCTCAGTCGGTAAGGGCGTTCGTTATGCCGGCAAAAGTTTTAATACCTACAATGCTGTTACTAAGCAATGGCAACAAACCTGGGTAGACAATGTTGGCGGCAGTACTGAATACCTACAAGGCAGGTATGAGAATAACAAGATCATTTTTAAAACAAACCCATTTCCTCTTGCAAAAGATACGATGGCTGTTCGCCGGTTAACTTTTTTTGACAAGGAAAAAAATACTGTGCGGCAATTAGGCGAAATTTCAAAGGATAATGAGCTGACATGGACAACAGAGTATGACCTGGAATACAGGCGTAAGAAAGAATGAATGGTAGCATCAACCAGCAAGCCTTATAATTTTTCACATTTAAAAAATTACAAATGACAAACGCAATCAGTTGGTTTGAAATTCCGTCAACCAACCTTGAGAGGGCAACCAAATTTTATGAAGCAATTTTTAGTATATCACTCATACCAATGGATTTGCCCAATATAAAAATGCGGATGTTCCCGATAGATGATCCCTTGACAGGTATTGGCGGAGCTGTCGTGGACAGTGGTGGGTTTCACAAGCCATCGGCTTCGGACGGCCCGTTGATCTACCTGAATGGGAACCCGGATGTGCAAAACGTTTTGGATAAA
Source organism: Terrimonas pollutisoli (assembly GCF_029360765.1). Classification (GTDB taxonomy): domain Bacteria; phylum Bacteroidota; class Bacteroidia; order Chitinophagales; family Chitinophagaceae; genus Terrimonas_B; species Terrimonas_B pollutisoli. The sequence goes on from NZ_JARKNA010000006.1 coordinate 98,570, forward strand.
GTAGAGGCTGCAGGCGGATCCATCGTGGTGCCAAAAACTGAAATATCACCAGAGTATGGCTTTATGGCTGTCATCGTTGATACAGAAGGCAACCGGATAGGATTGCATAGTATTCCGGCAATATAAAATATTTTGATGTTCACTTTTCTACCATTGACGGTTGCCACCTGGGATGATCTTGTTGAATTATTTGGTGACAAAGGCGCATGCGGCGGTTGCTGGTGTATGTACTGGCGGTTGAAGGCGGCAGATTATAACAAGCAGAAAGGTGATGGCAATAAACTGGCATTGAAAAAATTACTGAAAAAGACATCACCGGGCATCATTGCCTATGCAGAAAACAAAGCTGTGGGTTGGTGCGCCGTAGCCCCGAGAGAAGAATATAAAAGACTGGAAACTTCAAGGATATTAAAACCTGTTGATGATGAGAAAGTGTGGAGTGTCAGTTGTTTTTTTATTGCGAAAGAATTCAGGAGAAAAGGGCTGAGTGTTTCGCTGCTCAAAGCGGCTGTAGATTTTGCCATAGCAAAAGGAGCAGCCATAGTGGAAGGATATCCAACAGATCCGGCAAATGGCCGGATAGCGGACGCCTTTGTATGGACGGGAATCGCCGCAACTTTTCAAAAAGCGGGTTTTAAAGAAGTGGAACGGAGAAGTGAGACAAGACCTGTTATGAGATTTTATAAAAAATAAAACGGTTTATTATGTCAACAAGCATTTATGACTGGAGCCGGTTTGTAGTTCGGATAAATGTAAATGCGCCGGCTGATAAGTTATACCATGCATGGGCTACCCGCAAAGGAATAGAATACTGGTTCCTTCGCTTATCGGAATATAAAAGAGCGGATGGAGCACTGCGTGGCAACAATGAGTTTGTTGAAAAAGGAGATACTTATAAATGGCTTTGGCATGGCTGGCCCGACGAAACAGTGGAGCATGGAATTGTTTTAGATTGCAATGGAAAAGACTTTTTTAAGTTCAGTTTTGGAAAGGCGGGCAATTGTGCTGTGACTATAAAAAAAGAAGAACGGGAAACCATTGTAGAACTGGTGCAGGATAATATACCAACTGATGAACAGGGTATGCATTACTGGCACCTGGGATGCAAAACGGGCTGGACCTTTTACCTGGCCAACATGAAAAGCTTATATGAAGGAGGAATTGATCTCAGGAATAAAAATGAAAAACTGCAGCAGGTATTAAATTCATAAGGCAAGGCCCCCTCTAAATCTCTCCGCCAATTGGCGGAAGACTTGCAACACACAGCCCCTCGCTTTTCGCAAACTCTGTACATAATCCGCGACTTCGAAAATGATGAGTAGAGATATGATATTGATTTGGGAGTTATGCAGTTTGGATTTGCAATGGAGCACTGCCTCCTCTCTTTGGGAGAGGCAACTGAGCGAAGCGAAAGTTGGGAGCATAGCTCGGGGAGGTGAGGCCTTTAAAAACTGTTTCTATGGCTTATAACGAAAAGCTGGCCGACCGGATAAGGGAAATCATCGCTGTAACGCATAAACAGGTGGTGGAGAAAAAGATGTTTTCGGGTTTATGTTTTATGGTGAATGATAAAATGTGCATCGGAGTACATGAGGATAAAATCATGGTCCGGTTGGATCCCGCTGTTTATGACAAGGTAATTGAAAAGGAAGGTTGCAGTCCGATGGATTTCACCGGTAAGCCTATGAAAGGGTTTGTGTTTGTAGAAGAGAGGGTTTTAAGTACAAAAAAACAACTGGATTATTGGGTACAGCTCGGACTTGAATTTAATAAGATTGCCAAATCATCGAAGAAGCCAACTACTAAAAAGGCAACAAAAAAATAAAACTTCATGAAATTCGATCTTGACAAATCAGTGGAGATACTGCAACGTACTCCGGCAGTTTTAAAAGTCTTGCTGCAAGGATTGGATGAAGGTTGGATAGTGAATAACGAGGGCCCGGAAACATTTTCTCCTTATGATGTAATAGGTCACCTGATACATGGTGAAAAAACAGATTGGCGGGATAGAACGGAGATGATAATGAAATTTGGTGAATCTAAAACGTTTGTACCTTATGACAGGTTTGCACAGTTCGAAGAAAGCAGGGGCAAATCATTACAACAACTGCTGGATGAATTTGATAAATTGAGATCGGTGAATCTGCAGTGGCTGGCATCGTTGCAACTTTCGAATGAAGATTTTGATAAAAAAGGAGTTCACCCATCATTGGGAACTGTTACGCTCCGGCAATTACTCAGTACCTGGGTCGTACATGATCTGACACATATAGCCCAGATATCGAGAGTGATGGCAAAACAGTATAAAGAAGAAATAGGTCCATGGGTTGAATTCTTCCGGATCATGAATTATTAATCAATTATCCAAAACCAACTGCATGCTTTCCAATTTTTCATTCTGGATTTGGGGCATTATCATTACCCAACTGTTAAGTGCTTTTTTTCACTCCCTGAGTTTTATTGCTCCGGCCAAACCCCGGAACGATATGGAAAAGCAATTGGTGGATATAACCACTAATTACAAATTGGATATGGGCGCCGGTATTAAAAGAAGTTTTTACAGCTTATTTATCGGGGTCAGTTCTTGCTTTACGCTCATTTTTATTTTGGGCGCAAGCCTGAACTGGTATTTTTTAAAATCGAACCTTAATCATGAACTGTGGAAAGGATTGCTATTGATACAACTCATCGTTTATGGGATCGTTTTTTTATTACAGGTTAGATTTACTTTCCTGCCGCCAATCATTTTGACCGGGTTGGTTTTTATTTTTTTGATTGGGGCTTATTTTATTTATCAGTGGCCATAAACATCTGAAGTATGAAACGAAAAAAAGAAGGAAGGCTTCTGACGATTGGAAAACAGAATAAGCTCCGGTATTTGTCGAAATAAAAAATCCCCGGTTATTTTGGCCGGGGATTTTTGTCAAAGACAATTTTATTATTTCTTCCGGGTAAGCTTAATGGTCATTGACTTAAACTCCTTTCCTGTTTTAGGATCGGGCCCGTACATTTCCATTAGTTGGTTATCATCATCAATTATTTTTAGTGTTTCTCTCATAGTGCATTCTCTTCCGGTTGATGGATCTATCATCTTGCCTGTCATCGTTATTGTTTTGGTTGCCTCATCCCATGGTCCCTCCATTTTCATGATGCCGGTGCCCATATTATCAATCCAGCTACTTGTAAAAACTTTCTTGGCATTGTCGTAGCCGGTAGTGCTCATTCCCGTAAAAGGCATGCCCATAAAATCTCCTTTATACTCCGATAGCTGGTAGCGACCATCCATTATCATTTTATTGGTCATCGTTGACTTGTCGGTTTGTGGAGGAGCATCAGGCGACATCCACATGGTAACTTCACCGATCCAAACACCGTTCGATTTGGCCAGCAGTTTATGTGGTTCACCAGGAGTGGCGTATTCCATCCAGGCTTTCATGGCCGTTGCAGAGTCAACGGGCACCCATGCTTCTTCTTTTTCTTTAGCTGTAGCGGTATCGCTTGTGCTGGCGCTACTGTCTTTTACTTCTTCTGTTTTCTTTTCGTTGTTACAGGCGTAGAGGAGACCTGCGGTGGCGCAAATAGTTAAGAAGATACGTTTCATAATAGCAAGTTTTATTTTAAGGTATGAAAAATAAAATAACCTGCCAACGATAAAAACACCCGAAAGACGAAACGGGAAATTAGCCCGATGAAGGAATGATCGCATTATTTGCAATCAAACGGAATCGCAATCAATAATCTACATCCTTTTCCCTGCGTTGAATGAATTTCGATAGATCCCTGGTAATATTCTACCCTGTTAAACATATTATTCAGGCCTAAACCTCTTTTTGTTGTAACAGGATCAAACCCCCGGCCATTATCTTCTATTTCAAGCATTAGTTTATGATTACCCTCCGTCAAAGAAATAGTTGCTTCAGTAGCATGTGCATGCTTCAGGATATTGCTAAACTGCTCCTGGATAATGCGAAGAATGGCTAACTGCGTTTCAGGTTTTAATTTATCTTTTAAGGTTTCACTCTGGTTGTGATAGATGATCCTGAGAATACCCGTTGCGTTAATATTTTGAATGACTTCTTCCACTGCGGCTTCCAGGCTTATATCACGAAGCGAAGCAGGCGTCAGGTTGTGGCTGATCTTCCGGATCTCATTGATAGCCTCCTGCAGGTAGGTCATAGCACGGATGGTAAACTGTTGACACAATTCAGGTTTTTCAGTAGCTACCTGCAACATCAACTTACATGATGAAAGTATCTGGTTGACATTATCATGCAGTTCATAAGCCAGCTCTTTTCTTTCCTTTTCCTGTGCATTGATAATTGCCTGGATGATCTCTTTCTTTTTGGATGCCTCATCAGCCGCCAGCTGCAATTCCATCTCGGTCCTTTTGGTAATATCCAGGGCTATACCACCTAACAGCCTGATGCCATCTTCTGCATCGAGTGGAAATTTATAAGAGTGGTATATTATCTTTTTGCCATCAGGACTTTTTGTAGTTTCCGTCACTTCAATAGCTATTTGGTTATCGAAAACCTGTTTATTGTTTTTTAAAAATTGATCGCTGACCTCTTTGGAAAAAATATCATCCATCTTTTTTCCAATGGCATCTTTTGTTAGACCAAAGGTTTTCAAAAAGGCATTGTTTAAATAACGGAAAACAGTGTTTTCATCAACGATCCATGCAAGCGTCGGAGAGTTATCCATAAATGAACTAAAGCGATGTTCCGACTGCATCAGCCTTTGCTCGGCAATCTTTCTTTCGGTAATATTGGTATGCGTGCCGATCAAATTCAGTGGCTTGCCATCCGGAGTTCTCTCCAACAACATTCCACGGTCAAGCACCCATACATAGTCGCCGGATTTACTCTTTATCCGGTATTCAATGGAATGATTTTGTATGCTATGATCTTCGTAAAGACTATCGATATCTATAATTTTATAGTAATCATCCGGGTGAACTCTTGATTGCCACTCATACGCCTCATCATGAAACTCATCATCAGCGTAACCCAGCATTTTTTTGTAAAGGGGCGAGTAATAGATTTCTTTTGTTTGAAAATTATAATCCCACACTCCATCGCCAGCGCCATCAAGAGCAAATTTCCATCGTTGTTCACTCCTTGTTAGCGCCTTTTCATTTTCTTTAAAGACTGTAATATCATAGCTAGTCACACAAATCTGGCTAACGGCTCCCAGCTCATTCTGTATGGGTGTAAACCCGACTGCTAACCAAATACCCTTATTTTTTTCGTTGGGATAAAAAATTTCGTACTCTATTTTTTCTCCTTTTATCACCCGGTCCAGGATTTCCTTTACCGATTTCTTTCTTGCTTCGGGAAGTATATCAGGAAAGTAGTCGCCTTCCCCGAAGGATGAATTATTGGGGGATAACCATGATAATTTTTTTGCCTGTTCATTGACAAGAAGAATCCGGTAATTGTTATCGAGAATATAAAAAGCTCCCCTACTGTTGTTTAATACTGATCTCCATTTTTGTTCGGAGAGAAATAGACCTTCCTTTTCGGCCATTACCTTTTCCCGGCAAATGAAGACGACTTTACCTGGACCCTCACCATATTTCAACCTGGAAATAGTTAAACCCACCCAACATTTTTCTCCTGTCTTTTTAAAGCAGTTTACATGTGCCGAAAATTTACCAGCATCGTCGGGGATGGCGGCGACCACTTCTTCTACTTCATGAGTGTCGCACTCCAGCAGCTGAAAAAAAACCTTGCCGAATGCTTCTGATGATGAAAAACCAAAAAGACCGGCAGCAGCCTGATTCCATTGTTCTATGGCAAACTGATCATTGGTCACGATGATCGCATCGGAAAGCTGATCTGCCAAGTTGATCAAAACAGAATTATCAAAATCAAGAACCTTTACTAATGAAGATTTATTCATTGGAAAAAAGGGATTTTTAAATTGCTGTTTTCATAGAGGATGCGGGATAAATTATCAATGTGCTTCCAGCCAGTTCTCACCTTCGCCACACTCGGCAATAATGGGCACAGCATTCGGTAAAATCATAGCCTGCTGCATATTTTCCAGGATCAGGGGCTTCAGTTCTTTTACCTCATCTTTCATGGCATCGAATACCAACTCATCATGTACCTGCATGATCATCCGGCTTTGCATTTTTTCTTTTTTCATGGCGTCGTGTACTTTTCGCATAGCTAGTTTGATCATGTCTGCCGCAGTTCCCTGTATAGGCGAGTTGATGGCATTTCTTTCTGCAAACCCCCGAACCGTAAAATTAGACGAGTTGATGTCCCTTAGCCATCGTTTCCTTCCCATCAACGTTTGCACATAGCCATGTTCCCTGGCAAAATTGATAGTGTCGTCCATGTACTTCTGAATTCCCGGAAATTGCTTTTTATAATTATCAATAATCTCTTTGGCTTCTGTACGGGAGATGCCAAGGTTGTCCGCCAAACCAAAGGCTCCCTGCCCATAAATGATACCAAAGTTTACGCTTTTTGCTTTATAACGCATTTCTTTTGTCACATCAGCTTCGGCAACCGAATAAACTTTGGCGGCAGTTGCTGTATGAATATCGGTTCCATTCCGGAAGGCCGCACACATATTTACATCGCCGCTGATACCTGCCACGATCCGTAATTCGATCTGCGAGTAATCGGCTGATAACAAAATGTGATCACCATCTCGTGGAATAAATGCCTTCCTGATTTCCTTACCCCTGTCTGTTCTCACCGGAATATTCTGCAGATTGGGGTTATTGCTGGCGAGCCTTCCGGTAACGGCAACTGCCTGACCGTAAGTAGTGTGGACTCTTCCCGTTTTTTTGTTGATCAGCAGCGGCAAGGAGTCAACATAAGTCGATTTTAACTTGGTTAATTCCCGAAAAGCAAGAATATCATCGACGATTGGATTGCCTTTTGCAGCTAGCTTCAACAATACATCTTCGCCAGTTTGATATTGCCCTGTTTTGGTCTTCTTTGCCGAAGGGTCTAATTTTAATTTGTCAAACAGCACTTCACCTAATTGCTTTGGTGAGGCGAGGTTGAAACGAACACCCGCCTGTTTATAAACATTTTCTTCCGCCGTCTTTGCCTCCTTCTCCAGTTGTTTTGAATACTCATTCAGGAAGTCTGTGTCGATTTTTACACCCTCGTATTCCATATCCGTCAACACCTTTACCAATGGTCCCTCTACCTCGTTAAAAACTTTTTCGACTTCTTTTTCTTTTAATAAAGGCGTAAAAATATTTTTTAATTGAAGGGTGATGTCTGCATCCTCCGCTGCGTAGTCTTTTATTTTTTCCAATTCCACATCACGCATGGTGCCCTGTGTTTTCCCCTTTTTTCCGATCAACTCCTCGATATGAACCGGTTCATAACCCAGGTATTTAGCACTTAAAATATCCATGCCTCTCTTGCCATCGGGTTCAATAACATAATGTGCAAGCATGGTGTCAAACAAAGGGCCTTCCAGAGTGGCATCATACCATTTCAGCACCAGCAGATCGTATTTTATATTTTGGCCGATCCATGTTTTGCTTTTGTCCGAAAAAAGGGGTTGAAAAATTGCCAGAATCTCTTTTGTCCTTTGCTGGTCGGCGGGACAAGGAATATAGTAGGCTTCGCCCGGAACAACAGAAAAACTAAGGCCAACCAGTTCAGCATCGTTTGCATCAATACCGGTGGTTTCAGTATCAAAACAAATTTCATTGTACTGACTAAGTTTGGCCACCATTTTTTTTAGTGCATCATCACCTTCAACTGCCTCATAAACGTGAGCTGTGTTATTGATGTTTTTATCGGCCAATCCATCACCAGCTTCTTCTCCGTCGTCAGATGTTTTCTTTGCATTGATTTCCTGTTTGGGTGCTTCTTCTACAACATTCCCAAAAAGGTCTGTTTGTACACCCTGCGGTATTTCTTTTTCAATAATGCTTTTACCGGGAGATGTCACTGAAAAATCTTCACCCAAAATTCTTTTGCCAAGCGTTTTAAATTCCAGCTCCGCAAATACTTCTTTTAATTTTTCTTTATCCCAGTCTTTTAGTTTGAAATCTTCTTCATGAAATTCTACCGGAACGGAAGTAATAATCGTAGCCAATTTTTTGGAGAGAATGGCGTCTTCCTTTCCTTTTCTTATTTTTTCACCCAATGCTCCTTTTATCGTGTCAGCATTAGATAAGATATTTTCCAGTGTGCCGTATTCACCTAACAGTTTAGCGGCTGTTTTTTCTCCTACACCCGCGATGCCCGGGATATTATCGACTGCATCACCCATTAGTCCAAGGATATCGATCACCTGAGAAACATCTTTAATATTCCATTTAGTGCAAACTTCTTCAGGCCCCAATATTTCTACATCGCCACCCTGATAACCCGGCTTGTAAATTTTGATCTTATCCGACACCAACTGCCCATAATCTTTATCCGGGGTTACCATAAAAACCTCATAGCCGGCCTTTGCGGCTTGTTTGCTTAATGTGCCGATAACATCATCCGCTTCATATCCATCCAATTCCATAATGGGGATATTGAAGCCTTTGATAATTTTCCTGATATCGGGAACAGCAGCAGAAATATCTTCGGGTGTTTCCTGCCTGTTAGCCTTATAATTCACAAAATCCGTATGACGCTCGGTAGGTGCCGCCGTGTCAAAGCATACGGCTAAATGCGATGGCTTTTGCTTGGTGATCAGTTCGATCAACGTGTTGGTAAAGCCAAACTGGGCATTCGTGTTTTTGCCTTTAGAGGTAAGCCTGGGACTGCGAATGAGCGCATAGTAGGCACGGAAAATCAACGCATAGGCATCCAGCAGGAAAACTTTTTTTGTCATGCCGCTAAGTTAATTATTTCAGCTATCGCAGCCTGAAGTTCAAAAAAACAGAAATGCCCGCTACACTTTAACAAGTGGCGGGCTTTCAGATCTAATTTTTGGGTTTAATTAATGAAAAGAATTCTGCCGTAGCAATGATTTATAATGAATTATTCATTATTGCTTTTGTACAAGATACTTTTCGGGATGCTCTACCAGGACAGTACCGCTAAAAGCAGCGGCTGATGATTGTTGAACAGTAAGGTCTGCATTGGCAGATGTTTGATTGTCCTTGTGAATAAAATTCAGGTACAATGCAAAAAAGAGCAGGTTGAATGCAAAAAAATTTGCAATTCGACGGACACGTTTTTTCATAACTAAGAGATGGATTTTAATCGGTTCTTCTATTGGATGACTGGTTTTGTCTGCTAAAATATACCAACACAAAATATCTCCAAACTAATGGACGGCTTAGTTATGAAAATTAAGCATATTCACTTAGGCCCTATTCGTAGTTCTACGAATTACTTTTTCATTTCCACCAACTTCTTCTGTAGCAAATACATCTCATCTCTTAGCCTTGCTGCTTCCATAAAGTCAAGATCCCTTGCGGCTTTTTCCATTTCTTTCTTGATCTTATTGATTGCCTTTTCCATCTGTGGAATGGTTTTATATTCCTGCTGGTCTTCTGCTGCCACAGTAACGAGGTCTTCATCCGGGGCAATAGCATAAGGATTAGCGGGGTCGTAACCTTTAATATCTAATACAGAAGTTTGAGCAAAGACCTGCTGCTTCGATTTTACAACGGTCCTGGGTGTAATATCGTGTTCAATATTGAAGGCAATTTGTTTTTCCCTGCGCCGGATAGTTTCATCAATGGTCTTTTGCATGCTTTCCGTCATCTTATCCGCATAGAAAATAACAAGCCCGTCTACATTACGGGCGGCCCGGCCAGCTGTTTGGGTCAATGATTTTTCATTGCGCAAAAAGCCTTCCTTGTCTGCATCCAAAATGGCTACCAATGACACTTCAGGCAGATCGAGTCCTTCACGAAGCAGGTTGACACCTACCAATACGTCTATTTCACCCAACCGTAGCTGGCGCAGGATTTCAACTCTTTCCAACGTATCGACTTCACTATGGATGTATTTTGATTTGATATTGATCCGATGCAGGTACTTATCCATTTCTTCTGCCATTCGCTTGGTTAGCGTTGTTACAAGCACTCTATCACCTTTGGTTACCCGTTTATCAATTTCATCTAACAGATCATCGATTTGATTCACACTGGGCCGTATTTCAATTGGCGGATCCAATAAGCCAGTGGGTCGCACTACCTGCTCTACTACAACGCCACCTGTTTTTTCAAGTTCAAAATCATCCGGTGTGGCTGAAACAAAAATGGCCTGGTTTATCAGCGATTCAAATTCATGGAAATTTAACGGCCGGTTATCTAATGCCGAAGGCAAACGAAAACCATAGTCAACCAATATCAGCTTCCTGCTTCGGTCACCGCCATACATACCACTCACCTGTGGAATGGTTTGATGGCTTTCGTCAATTACCATCAGGAAATCTTTTGGAAAATAATCCAGTAAACAGAATGGTCGGGTGCCAGGTACCCGCCGGTCAAAAAACCTGGAATAGTTTTCAATCCCACTACAGTAACCCAGCTCTTTTATCATCTCCAGGTCGTACTCCACCCGTTCTTTTAAGCGTTGGGCTTCTATTACCTTGCCGGTGTTTTTAAAGTACTCAACCTGTGCCTGCAGTTCATCCTGTATTTCATAGATCACCTGTTGCATAATATCCTTTGGTGCCACATAAAGATTGGCAGGAAAAATCGCCGCATTTTCCAGTTTCGCAATGCGTTTTCCTGTTACCACTTCAATGCTTTCAATTTCTTCAATTTCGTCACCAAAAAAAGTAATGCGATAACCATAGTCTACATAAGGCAAATTAATATCCACTGTATCCCCTTTTACCCGGAATGTACCGCGGTTAAATTCCAGTGTTGTCCGATTGTATAAAGAGTTAACCAATGAATGAAGAAAAGCCTGCCTGGAAATAACCTGTCCTTTGTCAATGCGGATGATGCCATTTTCATAATCAGTAGGATTTCCCATACCATAAATGCAGCTTACAGAAGCTACAACAATGATATCCCTCCGTCCGCTGAGCAAACTGGATGTCGCCCTTAACCGGAGTTTGTCTAACTCATCATTTATACTCAGATCTTTTTCAATATACACACCGCTTACCGGCATATACGCTTCGGGCTGATAGTAGTCGTAATACGAAACGAAATACTCCACTGCATTGTCCGGGAAAAACTGGCGAAACTCACCATACAATTGTGCCACCAATGTTTTGTTATGCGTCAATACCAAAGTTGGGCGCTGAACATTTTGAATAACATTTGCAACCGTGTAGGTTTTTCCGCTTCCTGTTACACCCAGTAGTGTTTGATATCTCTCACCATCTAATATTCCCTCTGTTAATTGTCGGATCGCTTCGGGTTGGTCTCCCGCCGGAGGGAAGGGACTATGAAGTTTAAAAGCCATTTTGCAAGTTAAAGAAATATCATTGCCGGCTTAAAAAGGAATTGCAGCCTTTCTATTATAATAAAAATTAATAATAAGGGCTGCTAGTAAATCTACTTCATAATTTTCCTTTTAAGAGGTGTGTGTTAGTACCCAATTTTTGAAAATATGTCCCTGATTTCTTGAAATTAATCTGATAAAATAAGTAGTTTGTTATAGCTCCGAAAACCAGAAAATAGGGTCACTTTTAAGGGTGATTTTTGGTTGCCCGGAGACCAAATCCACCATCCAATATCCAGTACAGATGAAACAACCACTACTAGCCATCTTTCTTGCAGGCATTTCATTTATTGCCAAATCGCAAGGCTTTACCTTACTAAAAGATATTAATCCTGGGCCTGCCAGCAGCAATGTGTGTTACCTGACTGACGTCAATAATAACTTATTCTTTGCTGCCAATGACGGTATTTATGGTATGGAACTTTGGAAGAGCAACGGAACATCAGCAGGCACAACAATCGTGAAGGATATTAACGCCGGATCGGCGAGTAGCAGCATCGGCTACCTGACCCAGGTAAATAGTTTTGTTTTTTTTGTAGCGAATAATGGCACCGCAGGTACTGAACTTTGGAAAAGCGATGGCACTACCGATGGAACCATGATGATAAAAGATATCAGATCCGGATCAATGGGAAGCAATCCTTCAGCTTTGGCAAGCGTAGGTGGAGTGTTATATTTTGCTGCAGATGATGGTGTAAATGGCGTAGAGCTGTGGAGAAGTGATGGTACTGCGGCAGGCACCTATATGGTGAAAGATATTAACCCTTTTTCAGCCAGCAGCTATCCGCAATCTTTAGCCAACGTAGGCGGCATCTTATATTTTGCTGCCGACAATGGAAGCAAAGGCATGGAGCTTTGGAAAAGTGATGGCACTGCAGCAGGAACGGTATTGGTGAAAGATATTTTGACTGGAACAGGCGGTGGCTACCCGTTTGAGATCACTGACGTGAATGGTACGTTGTTTTTTTCAGCCAATAATGGTTCCAAGGGAACAGAGCTTTGGAAAAGTGATGGCACTGCGTCAGGTACTGTAATGGTAAAAGATATCTGGACAGGCTCATCAGAAAGTTATCCGTTCGGACTAAAAAATGTAAACGGTACTTTATTCTTTTCAGCGAATAATGGTACTAAGGGGGCAGAGCTGTGGAAGACCGACGGTACCTCTGCCGGAACTGTATTAGTAAAAGATGTTTGGCCTGGAACAGAAAGTGGAACACTCGGGAATTTTTCTAAGATTATCAATAAACTGATTTTTACCGGCAATGATGGAGTAACCGGTTATAAGACCTGGGAGAGTGATGGATCTGATGCGGGAACACAGATAGTGACAGGTGTTGGTAACCCCGGCAATGGCGATATGCAGGAGTCTGTCGAAACAGACAACAATATCTATGCAGGTATCCGTCAGTCAGACCTGGGGCGTGAGCTTTGGGCCATTAGTTATACTTCTGTTCTTCCGTTGGAGTTTATTGATTTTAAAGCCAGTCTTGTAAAAGCCGATGCCATGCTCGATTGGAAAACGGCTAATGAAGTCAACACAAAGGAGTTTATTGTGGAAAGAAGTTTTAATGGCAGCGATTTTGGCGTAGTAGGAAAAACCGAAGCCGCAAACAATGCTGGTACACAAACCTATCATTTTACCGATGTGAATGTGGCCGCATTACAAACAACAATACTTTATTACCGCTTAAAGCAAGTGGACCTCAACGGTAGGTTTGCTTATTCAAAAGTAGTTTCCCTGGTCTTGAGCAGTAGCGGTAAAATTGCACTTTATCCCAATCCCGCCATTAATAGTATAAACTTGCTGGTGTCATCACCACGAAAGGAAAAATTGGGCTGTATAGTATTTGACAATATCGGAAGAACAGTGATGATGGATTCAAAACAATTAAATGCCGGAAGCAATCAGTTGTCCTTAGATATTAAGAGGCTTCCCGCCGGGGTCTATTACCTGAAACTCAACAGCCATTCGCTTTCAGAAAGATTTCAATTTGTGAAGCAATAATAAAATAAATAAATGTTTGCAAAATATAGCCTGGCAATTTCGCCGGGCTTTTTTATCGCCCATGTACGATAAGCTTCCGGGGGCCACACGATTTGCATCAAGTACACCTTAGAAAAAAGCCACTTGAATGATTGAACCTTATTACCTTATTGGACGAAAGAGGAGAATTAAAATTTGCATAGTCCTTTAGAGAGCAGATCAGATTAAAATAATCTAATAAGGTTGGCTGTTTATGAATCATTTTTCTACTAAGGTTGGTGGTTTTGCCCTCGGTAAGACAAAAAAATAAAATAAGGTTTTTGGTCAGCCGGGCATCTCAAAATATGAATTAGACCGACTCTTTATATCCCCCGGCCTTCAACATTATTTACGTAAGTTTAACCGAATTAAATTTGCCAGGCTATGAGGAAACCATCTTCCTTTATCATCTTATTTTTTGCTGTTTGTTATTTTATTGATCCCGCTTTTACTCAGGAAAATATTTTATATGATGCATCTTATAAGCCGGCTGTATTTGCCGATCCAAACAGGCTGGAGAAAATAAAAAATGCTTTTACTGTTATCGACAGCATTTATAGAAAGCATGCAATAGCCAATCATTTTCCCGGTATTGCCTTTGGCATCATTGCAGATGGCAAATTGGTGTACAAAGGGAGTTATGGCTACGCGGATATCAAAAAGAAAATCTCGGTCAGTTCCTCTTCATTGTTTCGCATTGCATCGATGAGTAAAAGTTTTACGGCAATGGCTATCCTCAAGCTACGTGACGAAGGCAAGCTAAACCTGGACGATCCCGCTCACCTGTATATTCCGGAATTGAAAAATTTAAAATACCTCACCGCTGACGCACCACCCATCACTATCCGCCACCTGCTTACTCACGGTGCTGGCTTCCCCGAGGACAATCCCTGGGGTGACCGGCAATTGGCAGATACTGATAAGGAGCTGCTGGAGTTTTTAAACAAGCAACCTTCTTTTTCCAATGCACCGGGTATTGCATACGAATACAGCAATCTTGGTTTTGCTCTCTTGGGAAAAATTGTAACCAAAGTTTCAGGCCAGCGTTACCAGGATTATATCCGTGAAAATATCTGGAGGCCTTTGGGCATGAACACAACCGAATGGGAATATGGAAATATTGCTCCCAATAAACTGGCGCATGGTTATCGCTGGTTGAATGAACGATGGAATGAGGAAGAGCTATTGCATGACACACCTGATGGTTCATGGGGTGCAATGGGCAGCATGATCAGCTCGATTGATGAATTTGCCAATTATATGGCTCTGCATTTGGCAGCATGGCCACCCAATAATTCAACAGATAAAGGTCCGGCAAAAAGAAGTTCAATTCGTGAAATGCATCATCCCTGGCGTTTCAATGGCTTTAATGCTAATTATAAATATCCCGATGGAAGAACATGCCCTATTGTTTCCGCTTATGCCTACGGTCTGGGTTGGACGAAAGATTGTGAAGGACGTGTATTCATAGCGCATAGCGGGGGCTTACCCGGTTTCGGCAGCCAATGGCGGATAATGCCGGATTATGGCATTGGCGTGGTAGCATTTGCTAACAGGACCTATGCCGGTATAGGTGGGGTGAATATTCAGGTGTTGGATACGCTGATAAAAATAGCTGGTCTGCAACCCATGCAACTTCCGCCTTCTGCCATCTTAGAAAAAAGAAAAAATGAGCTTGTAAAACTGTTGCCGGATTGGAGCAACGTAGAGCAAAGCGGCATTTTTGCAGAAAATTTTTTTCCTGATTACCCCACTGATAGTTTAAAGAAACAATCGAAGGAATTGTTTGCCAAAGCAGGTAAGATCGTTTCGGTAAAAGAAATGAAGCCGGAGAATCAACTACGGGGCTCTTTTATAATCGAAGGAGAGAAAACAAATATTGAAATCTATTTCACCTTATCACCGGAAAATCCACCGTTGATACAGGAATACCGGATGAGGGAAATACCGGTTTCAAAGAAATAAATCACCTGTTGTTTATCTGCTGTCGTAATAATAAAGACCGGATGCTAGCTTTGGCTGATCATCATTCTTTCGTGATAGCTAAAGCTATTTTTTATTTGGTCTGTGTTCTAACTTTGTTGTAGCTTAACAAACAAATTCGTTCTGCACTTTTTCGCATCTACCATTTTTTTCTTTCTCCGCACTTGAAAACCCTGCCCGGGGAGCTACTTTTCTTAACTACTAAACACTAAACCATGAGAAAGACAATTTTTTTATGCTTGCTCATTGCAGGTTACTATTTCGCACCAGGCCAGGAAAAAACATTGGTGCATTCAATCATGTTAAAGCCTAAAGCCGGCCAGGCTTTGCAATTTGAAAATACCATGAAAACACACAATCAAAAGTTTCATGGTGCAAATGATAAGGTTTTTGTATTTCAAATTATTACCGGCGAAAAAATGGGTTATTACCAGGTTGCCTGGCCACCCACATCCTGGGCGGAAATGGATAATCACAAGCCTAATCCTGCACACGATCAGGATGTCCAAACGAGTATCCAATCCCTGCTACAGGAAAACGACGGGATGATATTTTCAAGAAGAGTCGACTCACTTTCACATGGAGATAATGACTGGACCATTCCCAAAACACAGGTTACGATCTGGCATATCAAACCAGGAAAAACAGATGCATGGCTTGCCCGTTTAAGAAAATTCAAACTTGCCTTTGACAATTCAAATGATCCGCGCAATTACACCATTTATACAAAATTGTTTGCAGGTACAGATGCACAGGTGATCCTGGTCTCCCGGTATAGAAACGGCTGGAAAGAAATGGAGCCCGGCTTCTATACTCCACTAAAAGATGTATTAACCAAGGCCTATTCGGCCGATGAATGGGATATTCACTTAAAGGCCTATTATGATTGTGTTGAGAAAGCAGAGACTTATCTCAGGGTCTACCGGCCCGATCTTAGTTCAAAATGAAATCAGGGGGTCAGCAATGACCCCTTTTTTGACGTAGCAGCGGGAAAGCAGAAAGTACAAGTAATAAACAAAGGAGAGAAATTCCGTCATTGATGAAATCAGGGAATAGCTGTAACTTTAAACCAGTTCTTTTTCATTACCTAAAAACTATGCTATATGGATCTCCTGCACCGCCTTGAATATTGGGGTGAAAGGCATCACCCGAGATGGATGGATATCATACGTATTGCTTTGGGTATATTTCTTGTTTATAAGGGCATCGACTTTCTCTACAACATGAGCGACCTGGTTAGCTTAATGTCCATCAAAACTTCTTTTGGTTCTTTCGCTTATATCTTAATTGGTCACATCATCGTTTTTGCTCACATACTGGGAGGCATTTTCCTGGTGCTGGGCGTGTTGACCCGTTTTGCCTGTCTCATCCAAATTCCGATACTTCTTGGAGCTGTTTTTTTGATCAACATGCCTGGTGATGCGATGAAACCTTATTCAGAGCTGTTGATTTCAATAATAGTGCTGCTCTTACTGATTTATTTTTTAATAGCAGGCAATGGACCACTGTCGGTAAAACTGGAGGAGCCAGCCAAAGCACATAAGTAAATGCTATTCTGGCTGAGGGATTTTTTGATTAATTCAAAAAACAAAAAGCCTTCAGGCCTTAGGAAGAGATTGATAAATATTATTTGTGACGCGGGCCATATAACGCTTTGCCGGCTCTTGCTCCGGTGTGCTTTTCATTTTCCACCGTCATCACTCCATTTACCAATACATAGCGAAAACCTTTTGAGTAAGCATGTGGTTTTTCAAAGGTGGCCATATCACTTACTTCTTTATCGTTAAAGATGAGGATGTCCGCGGCATAGCCTTGCTGTAGCAATCCCCTGTTGTTTAACTGAAACTTTTGTGCAGGCAAGGAGGTCATCCGGCGAATCGCTTCTTCTAAAGAAATTACTTTCTCATCCCGTACATATTTACCCAATACTCTTGCATTAGTACCATAGCCTCTTGGATGAGGCATCCCGGCATTAAAGATGCGGATGCTGGCATCACTTGCAAACATATTGAACGGATATTGCATGATGTATTTCACATCATCTTCTCCCATACCATGAAATACGGCGCTGGCGCCGCCATTGATCATAATGTCTATCACTGTTTCAGCTTCGGCTTTCGCCTTATGTTTTCTTCCTTTCAGTAAATTAATTTCTTCTATGTTTTTACCGTTATAAGTGGTGTCTGCTTTGTGAAAAGCAACTACGGCATAACTGAAATGTTTAAGCTTTCTTTTCTTCAGCTTCTTTAGCATTTCATTGATTACATATTTTTTTATCTCCGGTCTTTGCAATCTCGCTGTAATAGAATCCTGCCCATCCGCCAGTATTTCATCCGGTATTAATGTGCTGATAGATGTGCTGCTGGCGGTATAGGGGTATTGATCAATAGTTACTTCAATACCTTCCTCCCTGGCTTTTTTTATCAAAGCAATTGTTTCTTTACTTCGTCCCCAGTTTTGCTGACCGCTGAGTTTGAAGTGTGAAATTTCCACCGGGATATTTGCTTCACGGCCGATGATAAGGGCCTCGTCAATGGCTTCGGTTACCTTATCACCTTCGTCCCGCATATGCGTAGCATAAACTCCATTATACCTCGCAGCTTGTTTTGCCAGTGAAACGATCTCCGGTGTTTTGGTATAAGTGCCGGGTATATAAATTAAACCTGTTGACAAGCCAACTGCTCCATCACGCATTGCCCGGTCAACTAAACTATCCATTTGATTTTGTTCTGCCGGAGTAGCATCCCGGTTAGCCCGGCCCATGATCGTTTTTCTGACATCGTTGTGGCCGATAAGCGAAGCAACATTTATCGAAAGTTGTAAGGAGTCGATCCACTGCAGATATTTTTTTATATCAACATTGGAAGCGCCACAGTTGCCGGTAATGCATGTAGTGACGCCGTCATAAATAAAGCTTTGCGCCAGGGGATCATTTTTTTCATCACCTTCCAGGTGCGTATGTACATCAATAAAACCGGGAGCAACCATAAGACCGGTGGCATCGATTGTTTTTGCCGAAGAGAAATTCAGCTGCCTTCCAATGGCTGCAATCTTTCCGTCTTTTACTGCTATATCGCCATAAAACCAATTATTACCTGTTCCATCAACAATTTTTCCATTTTTGATCAATATATCGCAGGCGGATTGCTGGGCCGTTATTGCCAAAGGAAATAGCAGTGAAAGAAATAACCATTTCATTCGTATATTTTTTGCCTTTTTAAGGTCGAATGGAA
Organism: Terrimonas pollutisoli; assembly: GCF_029360765.1. GTDB lineage: Bacteria > Bacteroidota > Bacteroidia > Chitinophagales > Chitinophagaceae > Terrimonas_B > Terrimonas_B pollutisoli. Next base: position 117,205 of record NZ_JARKNA010000006.1, read on the forward strand.
CTTACCATGATAATCCCGATGGTCGCCATCGGGACCCCTGTGGGATATAATGAAAATTTTATCATGGACGTTTCATCAACTCAAGATAATGAAAGAAAAGAAATGGAGATGCTTTGCCGGGGGAATACCGGTACTCATCCTGCGGCTTACATATTGGCTACTTTTGTAGTTCAAAAGGCCTGTATGAAAAACATGGCTTTGCTTTTTGTTTTTTTGTTGTTGCAGTTTTCCTGCTTTCCACAGGATACAGGGAGGCGTCATAAACAGCCTGCTACTTCGAAGGCAAATATTTTCAACCTGGGTGTGGGCGGTCAATATGGTTTTATTTTTGCCCATTCAAAAGCAGTTGAAAATACCAAGGGTTCTTATCCCTACGGTGCAGAAATCCTGCTGAGCTGGCAACGGAATGACCGGAAGTCATGGGATCTTTGCAATTGCTATCCAAGAAAAGGTTTACTGCTTGCCTATTATAATTATGATAACAATATTTTAGGCAGCGGCATAGCTTCCGCTTATTTTCTCGAACCTTCCTATAGACTGGGCAAACATATTTTTTTCTCTTTTAAAGGTGCGGCAGGCCTCGCTTATTTAACCAAGCCCCAGCACCCTGACCGGAACCCCAATAACTTGTCCTACAGCAGTGCTGTGAGCGGATACTTACTGGTAGGAACGGGAATTTGGATCCGCTTGCATGATAAATGGTGGATCAATCCTTCGATCAATTATCAGCACATTTCAAATGGCGGCATGCGTGAACCCAATAAAGGTATCAACTGGCCCACCGCAGGACTGACCATAAATTACACGCCATATCCGATGCCCTTTTTTTCCGGTAAACGCTCAACAGATAAATATTGGAAAAGCCGGTCACCCCGATGGGATATCGGTTTGTTTGGAATGCCGCGACGCTGGGTACAGGATAGTGGCCCAAACAAAAGAGTGCTCTTGTTTGGTTTACAATTACAGGCAGCCAGGCAGGTAGGAAGGATTAATGCCCTTACTGTTGGTATGGAGATCACCGGTGATCGTTCGCTTTACCTGAAACTGAAGAAAGATAGTACCCGGGCAAGCGCCATACGAGCAGGGCTTTTGGGTGGGCATGAATTTTTATTGGGAAAATTTATTTTCAGCCAACGCCTCGGGGTGTATCTTTTTGATCAAACTCCTTACTATGATGCACTGTTTCACTGTTGGGGAATTCATTTCCGGGCAAACAAACACATAGGCATAGGACTGAACCTGAAAGCGCACCGCCATATAGCTGAATATATCGATCTAAGGTTAGTTTATTCCTTTGAGTAATTTTAAAAGTTTACTCCTTTATTTTTCGCTTTCTCTACTTTGTACACCGCCAACCGATTGCTTCTATTTTTTGATAGTTACATTTTTTACAAGACTAGCCTGCAAAACAAGGTGCTGGAAAAAAGAATAAAAAACATCAAAGGTGCAGATAAGTATCTTATGATTGCAGCATAATCTCTTTTATTTCTTTTGAAAGTTCCAGGTGTTCGTTGTTAAATTCAGTATGCCATGCAAGGCCAAGCTTCTTTAAGTCATAATGTTTTAATAGTGTGCCGATAGAACTTAATGAGCCATCCTCATTTTTTCCATAACCAACAACATACAATGAGTCGGCCAACTCAACAGCCAATTCTATATCATGTGTACTGAAGATAATAGTATTTAACTCATGGCTGTCATTGATTAATTTAAAAGCAGCCTTTACATTCATTATGTTTCCGACATCTAATCCTGAAAAAGGCTCATCCAATACCATATAATAACCTGAACTGAGCAATTGTTCTAAAATGGCAGTTCGCTGACGCTGACCACCCGAAAGCTCGTTGGGATATTGATTTTTGCAGGCTTCCAATCCCCAATCTTTAAGATAATGCATTATTTTGTCCTGCTTTTCTGTTGCCGTCATCGTTGCATTACGCAAAGCAAACATCAACGATTGATAAATAGTTTTGTGCCGAAACAAAGTGTACTTCTGGTTGACAAAGCCCACATCTCCTTCTTCTACTTTTTTTGCTGGTTGTTTACCATTCGCAATTTGTTTTGAAAAATCAGGAATTAAGACAGAACCTGTTGTCGGTGTTTCCAATCCAGTCAATGCTTTAAATAAAGTTGATTTACCTCTTCCCGATCTGCCAACAAAAGCAATAGTTTGTCCTTGTAGTTTACCAGGTCTCACCACATTTTTTTCAACAAAACTGATACCTGAAATAATTGTTTTTTCACCGTAAGAGATGCTGAGGTTTTCTACGTGAAGTATGGTGTCTTGTTGCTCGTATGTAATTGCTATGGGCATCTAATAAGTTGAATAGCGAAATAATCCTTTTCTCATGACATGCAGTATCCAGTCCAGTAATAACCCGATCAACAAAATAATTATTTGCAAAGCCACTATGCGGCCATGATTGGCGAATTTGTCACTGTTTTTTATCAATACACCCAAGCCGCCGGCAGCAACTAAAATGGATTCAACCGTTACCAGCATCATCCAGATAATAGCTAAATTCTGCCGAAGCACGTCCAGCACATAATCCAATCTCCCTTTAATAACTACTTCCCATAATATTTCCCAGCGGCGGCATTTAAGTGAACGGGCATGATCAATTTCATCCTCCGGTATATCTTTTAGTACGGCTAATAGTGAAGTGATAAAATAAAGGCTCATGAACACTACCAATACCCATACCTGCATGGTCCTGGCTCCGGTCACTAATATTGACAAATAAAAAGTAATACCGGTAAGTGGTAAATATCTAAGCCTGCTTAGAAAAACTGCAACTGGTTTTAAAACAGGCAATGGTGACAAATAAACTATCAGTAGCGAGATGAATAAAGAAAATAATGCGGCCTTTAAACAAAGCGATAAAGAGCTGACAATATGAACTATCAGCCCTTCATTATATAAAGATTGAAATCCATCCCAGACCTGCGAAGGTGTTGGAAATAGATGCTTGGTGCCGAGTGATGAAAAAATCCAATATCCAATAATCAGCACAATCCATATACCAGTAATTAATAACCGATGACCCGAAGCAATTTCTTCAAAAGGTCTGAACCATTTTTTAGGGTTCATCAATCATTTAGTTTAGCAGGTTAATAGCTACTCTTCTGTTTTGTGCCTTGCCGCCAGTAGTTGAATTATCAGCAATTGGTTCATCCTGACCCTTACCCTCAATTTTTTGAAAGCGGTTAGCGGGAATTCCCTTTTGAATTAAGAAACTTTTTACTGCTTCAGCTCTTGCTCTTGACAATGAATAATTGCCTTCCTGTGTACCCGTGTTGTCTGTATGGCCGAACAATTCAAGTTTTGAGTTTTCAGCCTGTATGAGCAAATTATACACCTGGTCAAGCACATCTTTGCCTTCGGGTCTCAACGTGGCCCGGCCCATATCAAAATTGATTTGCCATTCACCTGAAGCAACTTGTTGGGTCGCCTTTTTAGAATAGTCAGCCACATCCGCTTTACCTGCATCAATATTTTCAACCTGTTTGACAAACGATAAGTTTACCGCCTCGTCGTAAGGAACAATGCGTTTTACATTTTGATTAAAACCAGCTGGGTTCAATTCTTTCAAATATTTAGATACCTGGTCATAAACAGCTTTATAACGATTAGTTCCATCAGTGATACCGTAGTACTGATTTGCATCGGCCAGATTAAATACTCTCGAGCCACCCATATTATAGGAAATGCCATTTTTTTCACCCTTCTGTCCTTTGAACATGTTGTACCAGTAATCGGCATCTTCCATATTAAATGTTTTGGCCACAGCTTCTGAAGCTCTCTTCTTCCAGGCATCATATTGTTTGATCTGGTTGCTGGCTACATAAGAAGATTTCAGGATATTATTAACAATATCCTTGTTTTTTTCCGCCCATTGGCTCAATACTATTAGAGTAGTTGCCATCTGGTTATTAAATTCACGGGTAGAAACGATATCAGTAAAGCCTGTCAAGGCATCAAAAACCATCTTATCGCCGGGAGTCCAGGTAGCACAACCATCTACTTTTTTATTGATGGTTTTGCCAGTCAGTTTACCGTCTTTCACTTCTTTCAACGGAACGGTCCATCCTTCCTTCTGCGATTTGATCAATTCTTTAGCAGATTCAATATAATCGTCATTGGCAGACGCCAAAAAGTTAACGGCTTCCGGATCAAAAGTTGTCGGGTCGGGATTAACCTTAATATTGCTGGCAAAAGCATAATTCACAGCAGTTACCCAATCGCCATCACCAATTACAGCTGATATCAATGAGCCTTTCATGGATTGTGGATTCATCTTCCAGCTAGGGGGACCGATCAATTTGTCTTCACCATAACTTAAACCAATGGCGCCGACAACTTGTAAGCTGTATTTACCTTTTCCATATTTATCATCCAAAGCTTGCTGTACTGAACTGATATAAAATGGTACACCATCACCCATGATCATAATACCAGCTACACCATCTTTAGGAAAATTATTTCCCCGGTCAAACTCTTCAACAAATTTCATCTGAAGATTACGGAGCTCTGAAAGCCAGTCCTGGCGAACGATTTCCAGATTTACACCATTCTGTTCCATCAGTGAACCCTTAGTCGTTTTAGGACCGCCATTAGCGACGATAATTCCTGATTGTGCATTCCACGCATAGCCTGCCAATCTTACCAATGGTTTGGATGCAGCATCAGTTGAAACCTCAGCAGACGGCAAAGGGAGCTCGGCAGAGGTCGTTACATTGTTTACATCTTTGTCCGTTACATCAAGCTTACCTAATGTTTTTGACTCAGATGTTCTCAATCCCGGAGACAAATAGTAAACCGCTGTACCTATAGCGCCGGCAACTAATAATGTTATCAGGGCTTTCGAAAAAAAAGTCAGTTTTGACCATTTCATAGTTGTAATGTTATATTTTAAATATGATTAGTTGAATATGTCACCAAAACCACCGCTTTCCATTTTATCTTCACCTGTGAGTTTGTAATTGGGGTTGTTATATTTCTGTGACTCCGGCAGAGCATAGTTATTTGTTTTTATCTGGTCGGCCAGTTTATCCAGTCTCGAATAAAGTTCGTCACTGTCAACAGAGTACTGGCTGGTAAGCGAATCCAGGTCAAGCAGGTTTTCTTTGGTGTTAGCCAGATCCATTGAAATAGTATTGGTAACAACGTCCAATGCATACTCCAGTTCCCAGCTTTTTGTAAACAACATGGCTGATTTGGCCTGCTCCGTAGCCTCCCTGGCTGCCTGTGCAAACGCATATTCTTTTTTTAACATGCCAATGCTGACATCGAAGTCTGCAATTTTTATTTCCATAGCAGTATCCACCATGTTTAACTTTCGGTCAAGTTTCCCGATTACATGGGCACGGCTACCGTACTTTCTGACAAGACCAGTGCTTTGATTCAACATATGGCTAACCCTTTGCGCTTCGCTTAATGTTTTCATCAAGCCGGTTTGCAACTCTACGTATTCATCGGTCTCTTTAGATGCTGCACCTTTTGCAGATTCCAGGGCGTTCATTTTATTTTTCAATGTTTCTGCTTTCGACTGCATGGTCACTACGGTATCCTGGTATTCTTTAGCTTCCTTCTCGGCTTTCAATGATTCGCTTTCCATATTGCTTTTGATGGCCTTGATTTTTGCTTTGGCTTGTTTAAACCTCGCACGGTTATCCACCATTTTTTGCTTTTGTTCTTCCAGTTCTCCAAACGGATCATATTTTATCAGCAGCTTGTGGAGATACCGGGCTAGTTTTTTAAAGCCCTTGACGATCACAGGTAAAAGAATAAAAAATCCGATGACCAATACCGCCACGGCAATTGCTCCCAGCGTTTTTCCTATCCATGTAAAAACAATGGGGAGAATAAAAGTATAAAGACCCCAGGCAATAGTGCCAAGCAGAACAAGTCCTACAATGACAGCAATTCCTTTTTCACCCTTGCGCCAGTTTTGAGGATTTAGAGAAATGTCACCTTTTTCAAAGTGTTTTAAAATAGGTAACTCTAGTACCTTGTTGGATTCGTTTGACATTTTATGTTAATGGTTTATTGTTTTATATTTTTTTGAATGCCTTCTTTAACTGTTGTCAATTTCATTACACTGATCTGTCTGGCATTATCATTGGCAAGAAGCTTTTGCCTGATCTCTGCTTCCTGCGGCGAATATTTACCATCAACCGTTGAAAGTGCAACACGTTTTTGATTTATTTCTGATTCCAGGGCATGTAACTGGTTTCGTAGCTGTGTAACCTGCTGGGTACCTTGTTCAATTTCCTGCATCAATTTGTTTTTCTCTTCATTCTTCTTTGCGTCCAGTGTATTTAATTTCTGCTGCCCCTGGGAAGAATATTGGCTATGCACCTCATTAATCTTGCTGATATAAAAATCTGCATCCACCATTAATTTCTTAGGCGTGATATTGCTGTCCATTGATTTGGCCATGTGAAAGGCCATGCTATAAACCTGCTCCCCCGCATTGGCGACCGAGCTAATGGCCTTATAAAACTCATAAAAGTCATAACCCGGCATGTTGATCGAATCCACGCCTCGTTCGTACACACCGATCACCTCATTCAATGTGGCCTGATCAATATTACTACCGGTGGTTGGTATGGGCGCATTAGAAGGGGTGGTTGTGTTTCCGACAGGAAAACTGAATTGATTATTGGGTGGAGTAACTTCTTTTTCGTCGGTATTATCGGTTTTTACAAACAGACTTTTCCAATTTTTCATGTAACAGTTAGTATTATTGAAGAAAATAAAGATAGCGATAATTGAAAACTGTAGAACAGACTATGGCTTCGGAAAATTTATAAAGCGGAGGGGAGGCAATGATTCTACATCTTGGTAAAAATGGAATGTAAATATATATATAAAAAGAACAATTCCTAACTGTTTTTAAAAAAAATATTTCAAATTCTTCGTTTGCAATCAGTAAGTACAATTCTTCGTTTAGAAAGCTTTATGGAGAGAGACACCATTTTTCATTCCACCAAAAAAATGTTACTATATTTTGAAGAAAAACTACAGGGCAACTATTCTTCCTTCCCACCTTTCTCCCCCACAAACCAATGCTCTTTATTTTTAAATAACACATTGAAAGTAGTCAGGGATCCATAGCAACGGGTAATATATTGCTGGATATTCACTTTTTCTTCGTCACTGAGTTTTTTATTGCTGTTGATGTTTTGTTCCAGCACACGGAGACGATCACGCAGCATCACTATTTTATGAAAAAAATCATCGATAGGAATTTCTTTTGGTTTCAAACTTTTATCAGCCGGTTGTATAAGCAGCATTCCTTTAATCCATTTCTCACCCAGCGGTACGGTTTCCGTGATACCGCCCCACAAACGCAGGATCTTTAATAAAGAACGTTCTGTTTCCGAATGGGTTTCTATTTCTTCTGTTACATTTTCAGGAATGATCTCATCCAGTTTCTCATCGGTTTTATCAATCTCTTTTATGCCATGATTAATAAAGGAGATAAGATAAGTAGCATAACGGATACCTACGATCACACCGGGTCCGTAATGTGTATGTTGCAATCGGGTGCCAATACCTAATGTTGTTTGTTCCATAAGCCTTTGTTGTGTTGGAGTTTGAAAAATACGAATAAATTCTGCATGCCTGGTTTGATTATTTCTTCTATATGATAGCTGGTAAATGTAGAAAATTCGCCACTGAGTATGGAACAGCATAACCAGGCCGGTTAAGAGAATTTTAAAAAGCGAAACGAGTTATAAACAATTACTGATTGCGGCATGATATTTATAAAAGTTATTGTAAAGCATTTTATAAAACTAAAAAATACCATTATGCAAACAACAAAAGGAATAGGCCTGCTTTTGGCAGCCGCTGCAGCTTATGGTGCTTATCGATATTCAAGAATGTCAGCAGAGCAGAAAAATAATTTACGTCAGCGTGGTAAAGACTTCTTAGACAAAAATCTAAACGGCGTAAGCAATATGTTTAAGAAAAAATCTACAGCTACAACCACGTCGAATGGCTATTAATAGCAATCGCTGGTTAAAAAAGGAGGGATGATGTCCCTCCTTTTTTAGTATGGGTTACTCTTCTAATTCTTCAGTCCATATCGGGTCAGGCGGCAGGCCTTTCTTAAATCTTTCCGCAGCATCTTTGATATATTTCTGAAAGTCATAATCACCTGCCATCATCGTAAATATATAGGATGGGCGATAGATGCGCATAAAGCTATCGAGTGCATTGTCGGTGAAAGCAGTAAGCCTTCTCACTAATCCCTTATTAAACCGGTGGTCAACAAACTTCTCCTGTTCCTGTGCCAGCAATCTTTTTTGGAATGACTGCATGTTCCTGTTTCGCCTGAAGCGAAAAACATTGATGATTTCATTGAGATCAAAACCTGCCCCTACGCCATATTGTGGCGTAACGACACTCAGTCCTGGTTTCTGGTAATTGAAAATTTTCGCATAATCTTCCCGGTTTTGAATAGAGTCCTGCCGGTAGTTCCGGGGTCTTATTTTTACTTCTTTTAGTACCGGTACATTCACTTGAAGGGAAATATCGAAACTTAGCGGCGTTGCAATTTTTAGCACGGGAAATTTAACCGTAGGCTTATTAAGATAGCTAAACCAAATAGAATCTTTTTCTGCGACCTCAATTTCATACTCACCATACATATTGGTCATGGTCCCTTTGCCCGAAGTGGATAGCACACTTACAAATCCAACCGGATAGGCCCGGGTGCTGTCGTACACCGTGCCTCTTATCTTGTACTGGGCAGCAACAGGCGCTACTCTGAAAAGAAGAAATAAAAAAACAAAAAGGATGATTTGTAGAATTCTAAGTCCCAAAGGCTGATAATTAGTGAGGCAAGTAACGAAACAAACTGCAAAATGAATGGTAAAAAAGCTGTGAGCTATTAGCCGCGAGCTTCGAGCTTTTAGAGTTTCCTGCTCGTAGCTCATAGCTCGCGGCTCGCAGCTTACTTTATAGCCTGATACACCAATATCTTGAATTTATCATGTATTTCCCCGTGGCTTTGCGGGTATTGATTAAGGAACAATTGCGCTACAATTTTTTCTTTAGGATCTATCCAATACGAAGAGCTGAACATACCACCCCACTCATAAGAACCGGGAGAAAGTGGCGAATTAGCCAAACTTTTTTCGGTATGTATGCTAAAGCCGAGACCCATTTTATTATCGGGCCAGTTCAGCTTATCATACTGGCTAACGGTCATCATATTGACCGATGCACGGCTTAAGATTCGTTTGCCATTATACTCACCACCATTTAATAACATCTGCATAAAAATGGCATAATCCATCGCAGTGGAAGATAATCCGCCACCACCTGAAAAATAAGTGCCTTCTGAATTTGGATAATCGCTGGTGAACTCCCCTTTTATATCAAAGGCATCGGCTGCTTTTATCACCTGTTTCAATGAGTCTTCGGTATACAAGGTCACAAGCCGATTGTGTTTTTCACTGGGTAAATAAAAATACGTGTCTTTCATTCCCAACGGCTCAAATATCCTTTTGCTGAAAAAATCGGCGAGACTCATACCGCTTACTACTTCTACCAGGTAGCCCAGCAGATCTGTATTTAAGCCATAGGTCCATTGATCACCCGGCTGATGAAGCAGTGGCAAGGACCCCAGTTTTTTCATTTTATCAGCCAGCAAAATTTTTCCAACACCAATACCTCCCACAATTCCATTTTTTGCATAGATGGCCGTAGCTTCTTTGCTACCGATCTGCGCATAGCCAATGCCGGATGTATGGGTGAGCAGATCATGAATGGTGATATCTCTTTTAGCCGGCACGGTAGTATAAGTAGTGTCGGCCGCATTGAACTTGTCGAGTACCTGCTGATTTTTATATTCAGGAATGTATTTTGAAACTGGATCTTTTAATAAAAATTTCCCTTCTTCGTACAACATCATGATGGCAGCGCTGGTAATGGCTTTTGTTTGCGAGGCAATCCGAAAAATGGCATCCCGCTTCAGGGCTATTTTATTTTGCGTATCATCATAGCCTGTTGCTTTGTAGTAGACTATTTTGCCATTCCTTGCGATGATCGCACTTCCGCCCGCTATCCATTTCTTGTCGACATATTCCTGTAAAACTTTATCAATTCGCTGTAGCCTTTCTGAAGACATGCCTGCTAACTCAGGACTCGCTTCTCTCAAAAGTTGTGAAAAAGAAAATTTTACTAAAAGCGTAAAAAAGAAAAGGACAAGCAACTGTTTCATCTGTTTATTTTTTATTTTTTTTCGGCCAGATGGAACGCCCATAAACATTCTCCTCTTGGGTAAAATTTCACATGGGCGTTTCATCGATCTATCTTTAAATGAATAACGTAGTGGTGTTTTCACAAAAAAATTACGGATGAAAAAATAAACCACCAAATGATTAATGAGGAACCTGTTGAACTACTATATCTTCTATCACTTTGGGATAATGCTGGTGCTCCAGTTGGTGAATGCGATTGGCCAATGACGAGGGGTCGTCATTTTCTAGCACCGGGCAGGTTGCCTGGAAGATAATATCACCGTTATCGTAATGACCGTCTACCAAATGAATAGTAATGCCGCTTTCTTTTTCCCCGGCGGCAATCACGGCTTCATGTACATGCTGGCCGTACATGCCTTTACCGCCATATTTTGGTAAAAGGGCGGGATGAATATTGACAATCTTTCCGGGGTAAGCTTGTATCAGCAGATCAGGTACTTTCCATAAAAAGCCGGCTAATACAATAAAATCAATTGTATATTCTTCTAGTTGGTCCAGGTAGGCGTCGCCACGGAAGAATTTCTCCTTTTCTATTAATAAGGAAGGAATGTTCTCTTTATCTGCAATGGTCAAAACACCTGCTCCCGGTTTGTTGCAAACAATAAGAGAGATTTTAATATGCCCGTGGTTTTTGAAATGATCAATGATCCTTTGTGCATTTGATCCGGCGCCCGAGGCAAAGATGGCGAGATGAACGGGATGTTGGTTGCCGGCCTGCCTGTCCAGTAGGCAGGTTGCCAGTTGCTGGCTATCCTGCGTTTCACTTTTGACTTTTGATTTCTGATTTCTGATCTCCTGCTTCTGACCTCCGACCTCTGCCTTCTGCCTTCTAATCCCCATTCTATTGCCCATTTTTTTTAAATAATTGGTGAAAAAAAGAAATTGACCAAGAGGCACACTCACAAGCAATACGGCTAATGGCCATAATAAGGTAACTACTAATATATAAACCACTAACCATAAAGCCCCCTGTTCTATCTGCAATGTGTTCATCAGCTTTTTACCGGTGTAACCGGTGAGGCTGCCGCCGATTGCGAAAGTGCATAAGATAAGCACTACCTGAAGACCCCCGACCTTCCATTTATTTTGTAAACGTCCAAACATTATATATAAATAAGGTATTGCTGAGAGTACTATTACATGGTTTTTCTTTTCCGCAATTGCATTTTTATATGCCGTGCAAATGTGAGAAAAAAAGAACCACCAACAAGCCAATGAGTATATTCTAAAGATGTTAAAGCGATTGACGAATTTATGACAAACAATTTCGGACGATTAAAAAAAATCTTTATAAATCGGCTGAAACGCAGGCTGGTAGCGGGTTAAAATTTTTTTAAGAGTGTTGGCCTTTTGTTAAGTTCGTGGCTTATTTTTGCAACCGGTTAAAGCTATTTATCCACATTTTTTCAGATTAATTGCGGCTATGATTCCTTGTAAACCAATGATCTCAAAACTGACACTGTTTCTTCTCTCGCTATTTGTTTTTTCCGCTATTAATGTTTCAGCCCAGGATGGAAAGACATTATTTATGAGCAAGTGTGCCAGTTGTCACAATCCTTTTAAAGATGGAACAGGGCCTGCATTAGCTGGTTTGGAAGACAGGCACAAGTGGGCCGACCACAAGGAATTGCTGGCTTGGATCAGCAACCCCGGTGGTTATATGGCTAAGGACCCTTATACACAAGGTCTGAAAGCCAAGTTCGGTTCTCTGATGACCCCCTTTCCTGATTTAAAGTTGGAAGAAGTAACCGCTATTGTTAATTATATTAATGGTGAAGTTGCAAAAAAGACATCTGGTGGAGACACTACCGGAACAACAACTGCAGCAACCGAAACAAGCGGCAATCAAAACGCCATCATCTTCGGTGTTATCTCTCTGATCCTCGCCATCATCGCCCTGATATTGATGCAGGTAAACAGCAACCTGAAAAAAATGTCGGATGATGCGGAAGGTATTCAACGTCCCGAGCCTGTTCCTTTTTATAAAAATAAGATCTATATCGCCATGGCGGCCGTGCTCTTCTTTATAGTAGGCGGCTATTTTGTTACCAAGGGCGCCATCGGTTTGCAAAGACAGACAAATTACCAACCTGTTCAGCCTGTTTATTATTCTCATAAAGTGCATGCCGGTATCAACCAGATCAACTGTTTGTATTGCCACGGTAATGCCTTTGAAGGCAAATCAGCTGCTATTCCCTCGGTGAATGTTTGTATGAACTGTCATAAAAACATTACCAGCTATGAAAAAGGGCCTAAACTTTATGACAAGGATGGCCAGGAGATAAATGGTACCGCCGAGATTGCCAAGCTGCACAAATACGCAGGCTTTGATCCTAAAAATCCTAATGCCTGGGATCCTTCCAAAGCCAAACCGATTGAGTGGGTAAGAATTCACAACCTGCCAGATCACGTTTACTTTAATCACTCGCAACATACCAAGGCGGGCAATGTACAATGCCAAACCTGCCATGGAAATATTCCTGAAATGGACGAGGTAAAACAGTTTTCAGAACTGAGTATGGGCTGGTGTATCAATTGTCACCGCAATACCAAGGTTGACTTTAACTACGACAGTACAAAAGGCAACAAGTTCTACAGCATTTATGAAAAGTTCCATAACGATATCAAAGCGGGTAAAATGGATAGTGTAACCGTGAAAGATATCGGTGGCCTGGAATGTCAAAAATGTCACTATTAATCCCAACCCGTAAAGGGGAGCATGGGAGTCGTTTAATAAATTGAAGTTTCTTTTAATAATATTTATCAACCATTCTGAATTGTGCCTGGAGTAGCGAAGAAAAGTGACAAATTCAGAGAACTAAATGTCCGCCAGCTGGCGGATTGGGGTATATGAGTCAAAAACAATACTGGCAAGGATTTGGACAAGTAAATGATCCGGAAAGTTTTCAACAGAAGGTAACGGATGAATTTCGGGAAGAATTGCCTTTTGAAGACCTCGATGAAAAAGGTCTGCTTGATGCCAAAGCTCCCCGCAGGGATTTCTTAAAATACCTGGGTTTTAGTACCGCGGCTGCTACACTGGCGGCCAGTTGTAAAATGCCGGTTCGTAAAGCAATTCCTTTTGCCAACCGACCTGAAAATATTGTTCCTGGTGAAGCAAAATATTACGCTACAACGTATGTGCAGGATGGTGATGCTATTTCGATCCTGGCAAAAGTGAGGGATGGACGCCCCATTAAGATTGAAGGAAATACGTTGAGCTCTTATACAAAGGGTGGTACGTCAGCCCGTGTACAAGCATCCGTGCTTGATCTGTATGACATGTACCGCATTACTCACCCCAAGAGAAAAGTGGGTGAAAAATTTGAAGAAACTACTTACGAATTTGTCGATAAAACAATTGCTGAAGGCCTGGCTGCTGCCGGTGGTGCTGTTGTATTATTAACCAGCACTGTTATTTCTCCTTCTACCAAACAAGTCATTGCTGAGTTCCTGGCAAAATATCCCGGAAGCAAACATGTGCAAGCCGATGCCGTTTCCTATAGCGGTATGTTGCTGGCCAATGAAGCAAGCGGGTTCGGAAGAAATTTACCCACTTATAAGTTCGATGCGGCGAAAGTAATTGTGAGCCTGGGTGCTGATTTTCTCGGCAGCTGGTTGAACCCGGTGGAAAATGCGGTGGGTTATGGAAAAGGAAGAAAGATAGATGAGAAGAACCCGCAGATGAGTAAGCATTACCAGTTTGAAGGCTACTTAAGCACGACAGGTGGTAGCGCCGACGAGCGGTTTACACATCGCCCTTCCGAGACAGGTGCTGTGGCGCTTGCATTATTAGCGGCGTTGGATGGTTCAGTTGCTGCTCCTGCGTTAGCGGATGCGAAACTGAAAGCCGGTATTGCAAAAGTGGCTGCTGATTTAAAAGCCAACAGTGGCGCTGGTTTGGTGGTATCAGGAAGCAATGATGTAAATGTTCAGATCATCGTCAATGCTATCAATAATGCTATCGGAGCTTATGGTAAAACAATTGACTGGAGCGTAACATCAAACTACCGCCAGGGAATTGATAAAGACCTGGTTGACCTGGTAGCACAAATGGATGGCGGACAAGTTGGTGCTTTGTTGATTGCCGGTGCTAATCCCGCTTATAGCTATTTCGATGCAGACAAGTTCAAATCAGCATTGAAAAAAGTGAAACTGTCTGTTTCATTTGGTGAAAAAATGGATGAAACGACTGAACTATGTAACTACATTGTTCCAACTCATCACTATCTCGAAAGCTGGGGTGATGCGGAACCAAAGTCAGGTGTTACCAGTTTTATCCAGCCCACTATTTATCCTTTATTTAAAACACGTCCATTCCAAACATCTTTATTGAAATGGAGTGGTAACAATACTGATTACGATACTTACTTCAAAAACTATTGGACTGCAAAGCTGGGTTCATTAGACGCTTTTGATAAAGCCTTGCAGGATGGTATTATTGAAACAGCTCCTGCTGCAGCTGGCACTGGTTCATATGGTGGTGGCGCTGTTGCATCGGCTGCTTCTGCTATTGCTGCTGCAAAAAAAGGCGGAAAGGATGAGGTGGTATTGTATCAAAAAGTTTCAATCGGCACAGGCGCCGGTTCAGCTAACCCCTGGTTACAGGAATTGCCTGATCCAATTTCCAAAGCTACCTGGGACAACTATGCGTTGATCTCGATGGCAAAAGCCAATGAGCTGGGGATTAAATTGGATAACGATTACGAATATTATCCGCAAAAGCCTGTTATCAAATTAACGATTGGTAACAAGGAAGTGGAATTGCCGATACTGGTTATCCCCGGTATGAATGCCAACACTATTGCCGTGGCCGTGGGCTATGGAAGAAATGATGGTTTGGGTAAAACTGCAGCGGGTGTAGGTAAGAACGTTTATCCTTTTGCTTCTTTCAATGGAACTACGATCGACTATTTTGCTCCGAACGTAACTGTAACGGATCAAAAGAAAAAACAAAAGATTGCGCAAACGCAAATACATAACTCTTACGAAGGACGTGTAGAAGTAGTAAGGGAAACAACGTTGGCTACATTTAAAAAGAATCCCAACGAGATCTCCGATTTCCGTAATGATCTGAAAGAAAAGTATGCAAAAAATAGTGGTGACTATCGTAAAGAAGCCACTCTGTATGGCGTGCATGAGCAGCCCGGTATCAAATGGGGAATGACAGTTGACATGAATGCCTGCTATGGTTGTGGTGCTTGCGTGGTGGCCTGTCATACCGAAAACAATGTGCCGGTAGTTGGTAAAAGCGAAGTACTTCGCTATCATGATATGCACTGGCTGCGTATTGACCGCTACTTTGTAAGCGATGAAAAAAATCCTGATGACCTGAAAGGCGTGGTGTTCCAGCCGATGATGTGCCAGCATTGTGATAATGCGCCTTGCGAGAATGTTTGCCCTGTTGCTGCTACCAACCACAGTGCTGAGGGCATCAACCAAATGGCTTATAACCGTTGTATCGGTACAAGATATTGCGCTAATAACTGCCCGTTCAAAGTGCGTCGTTTTAACTGGGCTGATTATATGAGCGCTGATAGCTTCCCTGATAATATGGATCAGCAACTGGTAGGTAAGCTTGACCCGGTAGTTCACCAGATGAATGACGAACTGACAAGAATGGTATTGAACCCCGATGTGACGGTTCGTTCAAGAGGTGTGATGGAAAAATGTAGCTTCTGTATTCAGCGGACACAAGCAGCTAAGTTGACAGCTAAGAAAGAAGGACGTGTGTTGGCTGATGGCGATGCAAAAACTGCTTGCCAGCAAGCTTGTGCCGGTGATGCTATTGTGTTTGGTAATGTGCATGATTCGCAAAGCCAGGTGAGCAAAATTCGTCATGATAATCCGCAACGTAGTTTCTATGTGCTGGAGCAATTGCACGTATTACCGAATGTTACTTATCTCGCTAAAGTGAGAAACACGGATGAGATAATTGAAAAAGGCGGACATCATGCAACCGGGGAAACACATGAAGCAGCTGTTCCTGCCGGTGAGCATAAGAAAGAAGAAGCGGCGCATTGAACCCCTGTCCCCTAAAGGGGGACTTAGGTCGGAGGGTTTTTTTTTATTGTTGGAATGACATTCAATAGCTAGAATATAGAAATTGATAATGAATTTTCGAAAAGCAGGGGCTGTGTAATGGTGGCCTCCCTTTAGGGAGGTCGGGAGGGTTGAATAGCGAACAGAACGATGAAGTGAGTGACACAACAGGCGATGATAGTAGCACTCATGCTGGAAACAAAAGAACAACGAAGAAGAAAAATAGTTGAATAAATAAACGAAAAGCTCGTAGCTCACCCTTCGACAGGCTCAGGGCTACAGCTCAAAGCTTAAATTATGGGATTACTCAGATACGAATCACAGGTAAGGCCAGCTCTGGTAGAGGGAGATAAAGATTATCACCAGGTGACCGAAGATATATGCCGGCCGGTAGAAGCCAAGCCTTCCAAACTTTGGTGGCTCGGATTTCTTATTTCTGTTGGCTTGCTGCTGTTTGGAGTTGTGTCAGTAACAATGGAAGTAATATATGGAACAAACCAGTGGAACCTGAATAAGACCATCGGCTGGGGTTGGGACATCACCAACTTCGTATGGTGGGTGGGTATTGGTCACGCTGGTACCCTGATTTCTGCGATCTTATTACTGTTTCGCCAGGGATGGAGAACAGGGGTGAACCGTGCAGCCGAAGCGATGACCATCTTTGCGGTAATGTGTGCGGGTCAGTTTCCTATCTGGCACATGGGCCGTGTTTGGATGGCATTCTTTACTTTACCGTATCCCAATACCCGTGGTCCGTTGTGGGTGAACTTTAACTCACCGCTTTTGTGGGATGTATTTGCGATCTCTACCTACTTCACTGTATCATTATTATTCTGGTATTCTGGTTTATTGCCTGACCTCGCTACATTGAGAGACAGGGCAAAACTGAAATGGCGAAAAATGTTTTATGGCGTAGCGGCTTTTGGCTGGACAGGTTCGACCAAGCACTGGCAACGACATGAAGCCTTATCATTAGTGTTGGCAGGTTTGAGTACACCGCTGGTATTATCCGTTCACACAATAGTATCTTTTGACTTCGCTACCTCTGTAGTTCCCGGCTGGCATACAACGATCTTCCCTCCCTACTTCGTAGCGGGTGCGGTATTCTCGGGTTTTGCGATGGTGCAGACACTGTTGTTGATCACCCGTAAAGTATTGGCATTAGAAGAATATATCACGATCGAGCATATCGAGGTGATGAATAAAGTAATTATCCTGACAGGTTCTATCGTTGGTATCGCTTATCTCACTGAGTTGTTTATGGCCTGGTATAGCCACGTAGATTACGAGTGGTTTGCGTTTAAAGAAAACAGGCTTAACCTGAACAGTCCTTATGGCTGGAGCTATTGGCTGATGATGGGTTGTAACGTATTGTCGCCACAGATCTTCTGGTTTAAGAAAATGAGAAGAAACCTGTTTGTGACCTTCTTCATGAGCATATTGGTGAATATCGGTATGTGGTTCGAACGTTTTGTGATCATCGTTACTTCAGTATACCGTGATTATCTGCCCAGTGCATGGAGTACTTACTATACTCCCACTATCTGGGAGGTTGGTTTCTATATGGGAACATTCGGCTTGTTCTTTACCTGTTATTTCCTGTTCTCTAAGTTCTTCCCGGTAATTGCGATTGCTGAGATCAAACATATATTGAAGAAAAACGGCGATGTGTATAAAGAAAAAATGGGTGCAGTGGAAGCTGAGACGACGGATGAGTTTGGGCACAGGCATATACATGATCACGGAGCGTAACCCCCTGTCCCCCTAAAGGGAGAACTTAGGTCGGCGTTCATGTAGGGATTTGAAAAAGTTAGAAGAGAAGAATAAATAAAAATATTTTTTAACCACTCTGAATTTTACGAAAGACTAAAAGTAAAGTGATTACAAAATTCGGAGTCTAATTAGTCCGCCGCGGCGGATTCAGGGTATGAGTGTAAAAAAATTTATCGTTGGCAATTTTTATGATGAGGCCGTTTTGTTTCCTGCGGTGAAGAAAGTTCGCCGGGCGGGTTATAAGATCCACGATGTGTTTACGCCTTTTCCTATCCACGGGTTGGACAAGGAAATGGGTCTTCGGGATACCAGTCTTCATGTGGCCGGTTTTATTTATGGTATTACCGGTACAGCTACTGCACTTGGTTTCATCACCTGGATGTTAACTACTGACTGGCCATTGAACTTTGGCGGTAAACCTTTCTTTTCGTTACCGGCCTGGATACCTATCACATTTGAGTTGACAGTTTTGTTTGCTTCAATAGGTATGGTGCTGACCTTTTGCTGGCTTTGCCAACTGGCCCCTTTTGTAAAGAAGGATCATTTCAACCTGCGGTCAACTGACGACACATTTGTAATGGCGCTGGAATGCACCGATAAAACAGATGAACAGGAAGCAACCGCTTTTTTAAATAGTATCGGAGCGCAGGATGTGTCGGTGCAGTACAAAGAAACCCAGTGGTGGTTGGGAAGATATGATAAAGACACCGTCCGCTTTGAAAGAAAAAAAGAAGTGGTGGCCTAAGAGAGAGTCGGAAGATAGAGAACAGAAGAGTTTATAAGTTGAAGATTTCGCTGGAATTTGGAATTTGATATTTGGGATTTTAAACACGATAATGATGACAAGGAATTTTTTAATCATAGGTGGATGTGTAGTTCTGACGGCAGCATTAATAAGCTGTGATAATGTACGCCGTAATCCGGGCAGGGCTTATATGCCCGATATGGCTAATAGCAACGCTTATGAAACCTACGCTCCTGCCCAGGAAAGACTAAAAGCTTCCGGGGTTGAAGGTGAAGTGCATTATACGGGCCGGCCAGTAGAAGGAACAATTGCCCGCGGTGATATGGTGGCTTACACGTTGAAGAATGACTCAGCAGGCTATGTGCAGTCGGCTGGTATAAAAAGCCCTGTAGCCGCTGCTTCAGTGAATATGAAAGAGGCAGAAAGATTATACCTGGTGAACTGCGGTATTTGTCATGGTCCCAAGCTGGATGGGAATGGTCCTTTGTGGAAAGATGGGAACGGCCCTTATTCGGCTGCTCCGAAAAACTTTATGGATGCTGCAATGAAAGCAATGCCTGAAGGCACGATGTTCCATTCTGTAACTTATGGAAAAGGACAAATGGGTAGCTATGCATCACAACTGAATACAAAACAACGCTGGGAAGTGATAGCTTATATAAAGGCTAAACAGTTTCCAGGTGGTGGGGCTGCGCCAACTGCGACGGATTCCACTGCAAAGCCTGCTGCTGACAGTGCCGCAGTAGCAACAACGAAATAAGATTTTGATTAAGAAAATAAAAGAAAGCTGATGTCAAGCCGGGAAAATTTTATAGTACCAAAGAAGTTCAATACAGTGTCTCTTGTCTTAATGGCAATAGGTATCTTGGCAATTATTGGTTTGTATGTAACGTCGGGATCTAAAAGTGATCCGCACCAACAGGCAAGATTTTGGGGTAGC
Organism: Terrimonas pollutisoli; assembly: GCF_029360765.1. Taxonomy (GTDB): domain Bacteria; phylum Bacteroidota; class Bacteroidia; order Chitinophagales; family Chitinophagaceae; genus Terrimonas_B; species Terrimonas_B pollutisoli. The sequence goes on from NZ_JARKNA010000006.1 coordinate 136,983, forward strand.
CTGTTGCAGAACAGCGTTTACTTCTTGTTGGTAGTAAATGCTGCTATGTTCTTCATCTGTGCTACTACATTGGGCTGGGGTGGTTTTCAGCTTGCATTTGGCAGGGTGAGTGAAGCAGTATCGGCTTGCGTGCCGGTGATGGGTGTTATATGCGGAGCCATTCTATTATCGATAGCTTTTGGTGGTAATCATGAAATCTATCACTGGACAGACGCTGAACATGTAAAACATGATCCTACATTATTGCACAAAGCCGGGTTTTTAAGTAAAGGTTTTTTTGCAGTAGTTACTGTGCTGACAATTGTATTATGGTCATTCCTTGGCTGGAAGATGCGCCAGCGTTCCCGTATGCTGGACGAAAACCCTTTACCATCTGTAGAAGAAGGAAAAAAATATATCTGGACCAACACGGTATGGGCGGCTTTATACCTGGTAGTTTTTGCTTTGACAGTAATGTCCTCTATTCCCTGGCTTTGGTTGATGAGCATCGATGCACACTGGTACAGCACCATGTATAGCTGGTACACTTTTGCCAGCACGTTTGTAGCCGGCATTGCTGTGATCACTTTATTTGTGATCTATCTTAAGAACCATGGCTATCTTCCATATACTAATAATGAGCACCTGCATGATCTCGGAAAGTTCCAGTTTGCGTTTTCCATCTTCTGGACTTACCTGTGGTTCTCCCAATTTATGCTGATATGGTATGCCAATATCCCGGAAGAAACAGTTTATTTCAAACCAAGGGCCGAAGGTATTTATAGCGGTATATTCTGGCTCATGCTGATCATCAACTTTGTGGCGCCAATTCTTATCTTAATGAGCAGAGATGCTAAAAGAAATTATACGACAATGACATTTATGTCGATGTTGATTGTGCTGGGTCACTGGCTGGATTTTTTCCAGATGGTATTCCCAAGCCCGTCACCAGAGCATGTACCGTCAATATTATATGATTTTGGTATTGCGCTTGGATTTGTAGGATTGATCATGTTTGTAACGACGAGAACATTAGCGAAGTTCCCGCTGCTGGCAAAAAATCATCCGTTCATTAAAGAAAGTATTATCCATCACACGTAGTATGTTGAAAAGTTTAACAAGTTCAAAAGGTTCAATAAGTTTCTCTAACCTCTTAAACTTTTTAAACCGCTGAAACCTTTGAAACAAAAAATAGAGTACTAATAACTGAATAAAAGATTATGCAAACTTTTTTCATCATTGCGATACTGGTACTGGGTTTTCTGATCACTTTTCAGATCGCCAAGGCCAGTGAGTATGTGGCCATCATGAGGGGCGAAGAAAGATCGAGAAAACAAACTAATAAGATCAATGCCTTCCTGTTATTGGTGTTCCTGATTGCCGGAATGATTGGCGTTTATTATTGCAATGAAAGGCTGAAAGGAAAAATTTTAGGCGAACCGGCATCCAACCACGGTGTGCATATTGATAATATGCTCTACATCACCATAGCCATTACCGGTATTGTATTCTTCATTACACAAATCATTCTGTTCTGGTTCTGCTATAAATACCAGGAGTCTGACACCCGTAAAGCTTATTATTATCCGCACAATAATAAGCTGGAGTTGATTTGGACGGTTATCCCTGCTATTACACTCACAGTGCTAGTTGGTTTTGGAATCTTCTACTGGTTTAAGATTACTGGTGAAGCACCCAAGAATGCCATGCTGGTTGAAGTCACCGGTAGCCAGTTTAAATGGGAATACCGCTATCCCGGAAAAGATAAAATCTTAGGAAAGAAATATTATAAAAATATCGACGATGCAGCTAATAATCCGCTGGGACAACTTTGGGATGATCCTGCCAACCACGATGATATTTTTGTAAGTGGTGAGCCGATGCACCTGGTAATTAATAAGCCGGTCAAAATGGTGATTGGCGCCAAAGATGTTATTCACGATGTAGGTCTTCCGCACTTCCGGATGAAGATGGATGCCGTGCCCGGTACACCTACCAGCATTTGGTTTACACCAACGAAAACAACCAAGCAGATGCGTGAAGAAACCAGTAATCCCGATTTTATGTTCGAAATATCCTGTGATCAGATGTGCGGGAGAGGTCACTATACCATGAGAGGAGAAATAGTTGTAGAAACACAGGAAGAATTTGATGCCTGGATTCTGTCTAAGAAGCCGAAATATTTTGCCGCTTTCCCGGATAAAGATCCATCTGTTCAAAAGCCAGCAGCAGATACAACCAAAGCAGCAGCTCCTGCTCCTGTAGCAATGAGTGGTCATTAAGATTAAAATGTTACTAACAGGCAACTAAGAAGTGTTGCCAACAAATAAAAGATTATGAGCGAAGCAATGCATATACACCCTGAGGTAGCCGTAGGACATGAGGTTCATTACGACGGTGATCATCATGATCATCACCATCAATCCTTTATTCAGAAGTATGTTTTTAGTACCGATCACAAAATGATCGCCAAGCAATTCCTGATCACAGGTATGATCTGGGCAGTTGTCGGTGGTTTGTTTTCCGTACTGTTTCGTTTGCAATTAGGTTATCCGGGCCAAACGTTCCCGATCCTTGAAACATTTTTTGGTCACTGGGCCGAGGGTGGTTTGATCAAGCCAGAATTCTACTATGCTCTTGTGACGATGCATGGAACCATCCTGGTGTTCTTTGTATTGACAGCGGGTTTGAGTGGAACCTTCGCCAATCTTTTGATTCCTCTGCAAGTAGGTGCAAGAGATATGGCTTCGCCCTTCCTCAACATGTTATCATACTGGTTCTTCTTTATAGCCGGTATAGTAATGCTTTCATCAATGTTTACTCAAACAGGTCCCGCCAGTGGTGGATGGACGATGTATCCTCCGCTGAGTGCGTTGAGACAAGCCGGTGATGGATCCAAGATCGGAGCCGATTTGTGGCTAATCAGTATGGCGTTGTTCATCGTATCATCGTTAATGGGTGGTCTGAACTATATTTCAACCATTCTGAACATGCGGACAAAAGGTATGAGCATGACACGTCTGCCTTTGCCGATGTGGGCATTGTTCTTTACCGCAGTATTGGGTGTATTATCATTCCCCGTATTGTTATCCGGTGCGGTTCTTTTATTATTCGATCGTAACCTGGGTACCAGCTTCTTCCTGAGTGATATCGTAGTTAACGGTGAAATTTTGCCGAACGAAGGTGGAAGTGCAATCCTCTATCAACACTTATTCTGGTTCCTGGGTCACCCCGAAGTATATATCATCCTGTTGCCAGCGATGGGAATGGTGTCTGAAATTCTTTCGGTAAATGCACGTAAGCCCATCTTTGGATATATGGCGATGCTGGGATCTTTATTTGCGATCGCTATCCTTGCCTTCCTGGTTTGGGCGCACCACATGTTTGTAACAGGTTTGAATCCATTCCTCGGATCGGTGTTCGTATTGCTGACATTGCTGATTGCCGTGCCTTCAGCGATCAAGGTGTTTAACTGGCTTACTACTTTGTGGCGGGGTAATATCCGCTTCACTCCCGGCGCATTATTCTCCATTGGTTTTGTAAGCTTATTTATATCCGGTGGTTTAACCGGTATCTTCCTCGGTAACTCCACTATTGACATTCACCTGCATGATACCATGTTTGTAGTGGCGCACTTCCACATTGTAATGGGGGTGGCTTCTATGTTTGGTATGTTTGCCGGTATATATCACTGGTTCCCCAAAATGTATGGCAGATATCTCAACAGTACATTAGCCTATATCCATTTCTGGGTGACATTGATTGGTGCTTACCTGATCTTCTGGCCGATGCACTACCAGGGTCTGGCTGGTATTCCCCGCCGTTACCTGGATAAGAGCACCTGGCTTTCATTCAACCAGTTTGGTGATTTGGATAAAATGATCACCATCGTTTCGATCATAGTATTTGCAGTTCAGTTAATGTTTATATTTAATTTCATCTACTCTATTTTCAAAGGAAGAAAAGTAACCTCAACCAACCCATGGGGTGCTACTACGCTGGAGTGGACAACGCCTATCAATCCTGGTCACGGTAACTGGGAAGGCGAGATACCAGAAGTACATCGCTGGGCTTATGACTATGGTAAAGATGGAAGAGATTATATTCCCCAGACAGAACCGATTGGAGCGAATGAGAGTAAGCATTAGGCCCACCCAAACCCTCCCGAAGGGAGGGCTTTCGAAGAGTCTGATTAGTTGAAATGATTTTTGCGTAATGGGAAAATATAAAAAAGAATGCCTTTGAACTATAATAATGAATTTTCGAAAAGCGAGGGCTGTGTGTTGATGGCCTCCTCCTTCGGAGGAGGTCGGGAGGAGGCTTGGTGATGGGACGCTTAAAAGATTATTTACAGTTGGTCAAGCTTTCGTTGAGTATCATGGTGGTGTTTAGCAGTGTGATCAGTTTTATGCTAAGCAAAGGTTTTGAGGCGTATGAAGATAAATGGTTCAGGATACTCATGCTCTTTGTAGGTGGGATGCTGGTAACAGGCAGTGCCAATGCCATCAACCAGGTAGTTGAAAAAGATACGGATGCCATGATGAAGCGAACGGGCAAGAGGCCGGTTGCTTCCGGCAGAATGAGTGTGGAACATGGATGGGCCTTTGCGATTATCACAGGTGCTATTGGTGTTTTTATACTGGGTTATTTTTTCAACTTTCTCTCAGCCGGTTTGGCAGCGTTTAGTTTATTTCTGTATGCATTTATCTACACGCCGCTAAAGAAAGTAAGCTCTATTGCCGTGCTGGTTGGAGCGGTACCCGGTGCTTTGCCCTGCCTGATTGGCTGGACAGCGGGAGATGGTCAATTATCACTGGGAGGCTGGATCTTGTTTGGCATTCAGTTCCTGTGGCAGTTCCCTCATTTCTGGGCTATTGCCTGGGTGGCACATAAGGATTATGCAACAGCAGGGTTTAGATTGTTGCCAGCTGATAAGGGACCAACCAGGTTTACGGCATTGCAGACGATCATTTATTCATTGCTGTTAATACCGGTAACCGTATTGCCATTTTTGACCGGCATGTGCAGTTATGATGATGTAAAAGGCGTGATCAGCCTGTTCCTGGTAGTGCTGGCAAACCTGTTTATGTTGCTACGTTGTATAACGCTATATCAAAAAATGGACATAGCCTCGGCCAGGAAAGTGATGTTTGGAAGCTATTTGTATTTGCCGGTAGTATTGCTGGCTTTATTAATGAGTAAAATGTAACTATAATAAAAGTGTGATGGAAGCGGTGATGAATCAACAAAAAAATAGAATACATCCACATAAGTTTACTTTGTGGGTGGCGATAGCAAGCATACTGATGATGTTTGCCGGATTGACCAGTGCTTTTATTGTAAAAAGCAACCTGGTGGGCTGGAGGCAGATTGACATGCCGAAAATATTTTGGGTATCAACGGCTGTGATTGTATTGAGCAGCCTGATGATCCAAATGGCGTTGCGATCATTTCGTCAACGTGAAATGAGTAGCTATAGGTGGCAGATTGCTCTGACTGTTGTGTTAGGAATTGTCTTCGTGATTTGTCAGTGGCTGGGTTTTAAAGATCTTTGGGAGCAACAGGGTATTAAATTGAAAGGTGTAACCGGAGCAGGCCAGTTTTTATATGTGATATTTGGGTTACATGCCCTGCACGTTGTGGGCGGAGTGATAGCCCTGACGGTATTGACGATGAAAGCATTTTTTGGAAGACTGAAAGTATATAGTTCAATACCGGTAGAAGTAGCAGCTACTTACTGGCATTTTGTTGATATACTCTGGATTTACCTGTTGGTATTTTTTATTGTGATTGGATAGTGAGTTTAAGTTTAACAGGTTCAATAGGTTTAAAAGGTTAACTGCAACATGAACCAACTTTTGAAACCTCTTAAACTTCTGAAACCTTTTGAACTAAGAAGGAATTTGGAATTTTTTTAAACATGGATATAAGAAAGTTTGAATAATTGATGAAGTAGGGTGCTTCTGAAACTTGTTAAACTTTTAAACCTTTGGAACTTTAAATATTATGGAGACAACAGCTACAGCGCATCAGACAAAATGGTGGAGTGGAGGTAAAAGCCCCTTCAACCTGGAGTACGGAAAATTGATGATGTGGTATTTTTTGATGAGTGATGCGTTTACATTCGGCGCCTTCCTGATCTCATACGGAAGTATTCGTTTCAGTCAAAACTTCTGGCCCGATCCAAACGTAGTGTTCAATGCATTTCCGGGTGCAGGGCATGCTAATTTGCCTTTGGCCTTTGTGAGTGTAATGACATTTATCTTGATCATTAGTTCGGTAACAATGGTATTGGCGGTACATGCCGGTCACAAAGGAGATAAGCAAGGTGTAATAAAATGGTTGGCCTGGACTATTGTTGGTGGCTTAGCTTTCCTGGGTTGTCAGGCATGGGAATGGCATCACTTAATCACCGGGACACATCCAACGCTGATCGATGGTACCATTCAGTGGGTGGGGCAAACAACTACCGTCAACCCCTGGGGTGATTTGGTAGGTGCTGAACAGGCGAGTGCAGCTTTGAAAAACTCATCACAACATTCATTGGCGCTGCTGGCACACGAACAAAATCATTCGCTGGTGCATGAGCAGCTGATGGGAATGCCAAAAGAAAAGTTGATCGATATGATCAATGTATCCGAACTGCATATCCGGAAGAACGGACCGGTGGCATTCGGTGGTTACTTTTATGGAATCACAGGTTTCCATGGCTTCCACGTATTTTCTGGTGTTATCATTAATATGGTGATGCTGATCATGACACAAAAAGATGTGTTTGCAAAGAGAGGACATTACCTGATGATAGAAAAAGCTGGTTTGTACTGGCACTTTGTAGACCTGGTATGGGTTTTCGTATTCCTGTGTTTTTATTTGATTTAAAACCCCTGTCTCCGCCGCGGCGGAGGACTTAGAATGAAACCGGGTTTAGATTTGGAAGTTCTTTATAGTAATTAATTAATATTTTTTAATAGACCAATTCATTAAAGCAGGATATTTTCAACTTTAATGACTATTCGAAAGCTCCTTTAGGGGTTTGGGGTTAAACTTTTTTATATGGATCAACACGCAATGTCATCTGAAATCACCATTCCGCACCAGCATCAGACGGATGAAGAATTCAGGAAGAAGGTAAGAAAGACAACCATACTGCTGTCAGTGATCACGGTGATTGAGCTGGCAATTGGTTTAGGGATTTATACAATACACAAAGGACCTGATCCCAGTCACCTGTTGGTATTGATGTTTAAAGGTGTAGTATGCATCCTGACGCTGGCCAAGGCTTATTATATCGTTTCTGTCTTTATGCACCTGGGTGACGAGATCAGGAACATGATCATGACCATTGTGGTACCGCTGTTGTTATTCATCTGGTTTATCATTGCGTTTATTGTCGACGGTAATTCCTATAAGAATCTTCGCAATACATATGACAAGCATTTCGAGGAGTCTACTATGCCGCAGCAGCACCATGCAGAGAAGAAAGCTCCTGAAGAGGTGAAGCCCGGTAAGCAGTAAACTTTTGTTATAAAAATTTGATCGCCGGTCTTTGCAACTGCATTTCAGACCGGCGATTTTATTATAAGAGTCGCTTAAAATTTAAAGGGGTGCTACAGTAATGGGACGGCCTCAGAAAAATGGCGTTAAGAAATTTGTTAAGTGAAGCGTTAAGCGGCGAAAATGTTGATGAGAATTTTAAAAGCAGATACATAGAATTGCTGAGTAGCGATATGCTGATGATAGTAAGCTTTTTCGCCGTAGCGTAACGAAACAAATTTTAGCCATTTTTCTGCAGCCTTGATTTTTTTGTTACTTTTTGCATCAAGGCAAAAAGTAAAACAGAATATACGATTATTAAAACGACTTAACTAATGAAGACGTTGCGAGAAGTTTTACCTGGAAATAATTTAGCGACTATAGATAAATGATGTATCTGTGAACAAGAAAGCGTTATATGCATTGTTGCTGGCAGTATTAGTGCCACTGCTTTGTTATTTTATCGTCAAGGGTTATAGTGATTCGGCCATTCATATGCCGCGTCATTACCTGGCGGATTCCATCATTACCAAAACAGAAAAAGGCAAGAAAGTTTCTGATACGGCCTGGCATAAATTGCCCGACTTTTCATTGACTAACCAACAAGGTGACACCGTTTCATGGTCATCGCTGAAAGGAAAAGTAGTCGTAGCTGATTTTTTCTTTACGCATTGTCCCACTATTTGTCCGCGGCTTACCAGCAATATGCGTTGGTTGCAGCAGTCGATCAATAATTCGCAACGGGTTGGCGATAAAACGCCTGACTTTCTGCATTTCCTGTCTTTCAGTATCGACCCCGAAAGAGATTCAGTGCCCAGGTTGAAACAATGGGCAGACCGCTTCCAGGTAAATCCTGAACAATGGTGGTTGCTAACCGGTCCCAAGAAGGAAATTTATGATATGGCTATTAATGAAATGAAGATTGGCGTAGTAGACGGCCAGGGTGTTGATACGAACTTTATTCATACCGATCATTTTGTTTTGATCGATAGCAACCGTCATGTGCGGGGTTATTATCATGGGTTGGATTCAGCTTCGCTCAGGCAATTGTCCAATGATATTATTTTACTAACCATGGAAAAAGATCCAACGCGGAAAAGTTTCCTGGCAGGTAAGCTGCAACTGATCGCTGTGGTCTTTCTGATAGCGATCCTGGGTGTGGGTGTATTATTAATTATTATTCGAAAAAAATAGAAAATGCTGTTACCTGTTTGGAAAAAAAATGACCAAAAAGCTTCATGGCTGATCATCGTCTTTTCTATAATTGTTTTCGCGGCGGTTGTATTATTGAGCCGGGTAAAATTGGAAGTGGACCTTGGTTTCGATGTACATCTCTTTGCAAAGCTAAATGCACTGATCAATTCGGCAGTAGCGGTTTTGCTGATCGTAGCCTTATGGGCTGTTAAAACAGGTAAGTATGAAGCGCATAAAAGGATAATGCTGACAGCGATGGTTTTATCTATCCTGTTTTTGGTCAGCTATATCTGTCATCACTTATTTGCAGGTGAAACTAAATTTGGTGGTGAAGGCACATCCAAAATGATTTACTATATCATACTCGGCACACATATTCCTCTGGCCGGTCTTATTCTTCCTTTTATTTTGTTTACAGCTTACCGTGGCCTCATAGGTGAATATGCACGGCATAAAAAGCTGGCCCGCATTACCTGGCCTGTTTGGCTTTATGTTGCCATCACAGGCGTGGCGGTGTACCTGATGATCAGTCCGTATTATTAAGGCAAATTCTGCCACAACCTGTGGCAGAATTATCAACCAGTAAAAAACTGCCAGCACCAGAATTAGTATGAAACCAGGAGAGCGAACCCATTCCTGCTGCGGCTTGTTGGTTTTGGGTTTCCTGGTGAAGGCTTTTCAGTGTCATTTATTTTGTATGCAGCTATTGTTAAATCCCTTTGATTTCATATTCTGAATACTCCGGCGTAACACCCACTGCCTTTACAGCAACAATCTCATCCAGCTCAATATTTTTATAACCAGTGGCATCAAAATTTTTAATGGATCAATGTTGATAATTTTGCATTACTATCTCAACTCCTGTAATACCTGATTTCTTCACCGCTAAAACTTACCAATATGAAAAAATTTGTCGTTCTCTATCATGCGCCTTTTGGTGCTATGCAGGAAACAGCCAATATGGAGCCGGAGGACCAGGTGAAGGGAATGGAAGCATGGAGGCAATGGGCGAACCAATGCGGTGATAAATTGATTGATTTGGGCTCGCCACTGATGAACGGACAAGAACTACTTCCCAATGGCCAGGCCATAAGCAGTAACCGAAATGTGGCCGGTTATTCTATTTTGCAGGCAAACGACATGAACGAAGCCAAATCACTGTTAATAGGTCATCCGCATTTACAATGGAATACCGGAGCGTCCATAGAAATACATGAATCAATGCCTTTACCAGGCATGTAGATGATAGTTTCAGGCATTCATTTTTTCTTTTAATGACAAGGTTAAACCTGGATAAAAGCTGTATCAGTATAGCTAAAATCCTTTCTTAGGGGTGCCACTCAACCAAGACCCTCTCAACTTTAATTGTTCCGGTGTCGCCTGTTCATCAAATTTCAACTGGTGTAGTTTCGGTTTGTCTACCATCATGGCTGGCGCAGTTAAAGTCATCAACTGCGGTTGCCCATTAGCTATGCTGCGTCTCACTTCTATTTTTACCGGATCGCCTTCTTTGGTGTTGCTAAAAAATTGCTGTATCAAATTTCCTGCATTGCTAAGCGTTAAGGTTTTACCATTCAGGCTTACTAACTCATCATTCAATTGGTAGCCCATTTTCTTTCCAAAGTCATCCATTGCCTTCACATCATTCACTACGATCCTTCCCAACGAATCAGCAGTGAGGCCAATGCTACCCAGGGAAATGGTCCGGCTCATTTCTGTCGGAATATATTTCACTCCTGCCAGTCCGAAATATTTTTCATAAGGAATAGGTTCGCTGCCCTGAACATACTTCAGCAAAAATTCCTTTATTTCCGGGTAAGTCAATTTTTCGATCTCATCAAACAATTGCTCATCCTCAAAATATTTATCCTTTCCATATTTCACCCCCAGGTCATGCTTCAGATCCCGCAAGCCATATTGATTACCGGAAAGATGAAGCAAATAAAGATCAAGACAGGCCGAGATCAACGCACCTTTCTGGTACACATTGTTGTATTGATCCGCATATTTACCAGCACTCTCCTTGCTCATCTCCGTAAAGGAAAGATCATCCTTGTAATGGCTCCGTGAATAGTTTATCTTTTGGGCCATTGTTTCCAAAAATTTCTCAGGAGTGATCAGTCCGCCCCATACCTGCACATGATGCGCATAGTACTCGGTACTTCCTTCGTAAAGCCAGAGATGTTTGGATAGCACCGTCTCATTGAAATTAAATTCCTTTACTTCTTTAGAGCTGATTGTGAGTGGTGTCACGATATGAAAAAATTCATGCGAAGAAATATCTACCCACATACCAATACCTTCTTCCTGCGGCTGTTCAGGCACACTGTAAAAAGAAGAATAGGAATGCTCCCACGCACCTGCACTGCTGAGTGGTTTTTGTTCACCATTGAAATAATAGATGAAAGCATATTTATCGACTGGCAATTTGCCTTTTAAATAATCTTTTGTTGCCATTAAGAGTTTGTCCAAATGGGTTGCGATGAATTTTGAGGTCACCAGCTTTTTGGGAGAATAAACAGCGATCAGTACATCGGCATTGCCCACCCGGATAGTAGTGGTATCCGGCAAAGAAAACATGATAGGTGAATCATAAAGTTCGTCTGCATTACTTACACGAAACAGGTCGCTCGTCGCAGTGCTTGAAACAGGTTTTAAACCCGTAGCGGCATAAAAACCTTTTGGTTTGGTAAACGATAAATCAAAAGCGTTTTTCTTCATGCCATCGAAATAGCCAAAGAGCCCAGGCGTATTGATTACAAAATTTTTACCTGCTTCGAAATTGGTACCGCACATGGTGTACACTTTGTTTTTTATTTCTGAATCCCAGGTGTCTTCCACCTTGTACGTGATGCGGTTTAGTTTATCAGCATTTTTAATCTCCCAACTATTATCGCCCGTTTGCTTTACCGGCAATTCCGAGCCTGTCTTTGTAAAGGCTTTCAGGTTGTGTACGTACTTGCCATAATTGCTGTTCATGTAAGTTCCCGGAACGATCTTGGGAAAATAGAACACAATGTTTTTCTTTGTAACAGTTGGGGTAATCAATTCAACCGCCAGCTGATCATCATCCGCCTTCGTAAGATCAACTGCATAACGATAATTATCCTGGGCGTTGATATTAGAAAAATAAAATAGACCAAAGACCACGATAATTATCCTGGGAAATAGGCTGGTGTTCATTGCTGAAAATTTATTAGGAACAAAGAAAGTCTTATTAAATGGATGATTATTTCAAAATCGTACAGGCGGTCTTTTTATTCAATGAACGAAACGGATTGGAATAAATCGGTATAAATTGAAGTGTTCTGTAGCCCACAATGCATCAACCGATTTGAGAAATATTGTCAGTAGAAACCTTTTCAGTTTTTTGTTCCTGCATTATTTCAGCAAAGATTCGATATGACTGCACCCGGTCGGCGTGATCATATGTGTTGGTTACAACCATTAATTCATTGACCCCTGTCTCCCTTAAAAATTCTTCCGTTTTTCTTTTTACGGTTTCTTTACTCCCCACAAATGTATACTTCAGCATTTGCTGAACGGAAGGGTGGAGCCAAAGTTCCCGTAACTCTGTTGTCATCCCGGTTGGCTCCTGCAGGTAATCAGCATTCCCGGTCAGGATGTTGACAAACATCCTGAGTAATGAAGTGGAAAGTTTTTCAGCCTTTTCGTCAGTATCCGCTGCTATCACATTGATGCAGGCAATGGAATAAGGTTCCTGTAAAAATGATGAAGGCTGAAATTCATTGTAATAAATATTCAGTGCCGCTAAAAGTTGCGCCGGAGCAAAATGACTGGCAAAAGCATATGGAAGACCTTTCTGCGCAGCTACATAAGCACTATCAGTACTGGAGCCCAAAATATAAATGGGCAGATCTACACCTTCGGCAAAGGGAACTCTGACTTTCGAATTGCTATTCTCAGTCGATAAATATTGTTGTATCCGGCTAATCTCTTCGGGAAAATTATGCACTGATGCCATCCTGTCTGCACGGATGGCCAAAGCTGTATCCGGATCGGTTCCGGGTGCCCGGCCCAGGCCAAGATCAATGCGACCGGGATAGAGCAAACCCAATGTGCCGAACTGTTCCGCTACAATCAGCGGTGAGTAATTAGGCAGCATTACACCCCCGGAACCCACTCTTATCTTTTTAGTGCCACCCCCAATATGACCAATTAATACCGAAGTAGCCGCACTTGCAATGTGTAACATATTATGATGCTCGGCAAGCCAAAAACGGGTATAGCCCATCGCTTCTGTTTTTTGGGCCAGGTCCAGGCTGTTTTTAAATGTTTTGGCAGCCGTGCTGCCTTTGGCGACAGGAGCTACATCTAATAATGAGTAAGTGGGTTCATGATTTTTCATGCTGCACAGTAATTTGCTGTTAGGGACGGGTTTTTTCAATAACCTCATGAAAAAACACAGCATGTATCAAAATGTTTCAATTTGGTGTTAAAATTGAATAAGAGGAACTTGGACATTGGGAGCAAGACGGATAGGCATGTGATTTATTACATTCAGCTAATTTTATAGCGGCCCGTTATTGTCATGGACAACTATCTTATCAATACTGAAACATTCCAGTTAACCCAGGCTGATTTTATTATCCGGCTTTTAGTATCACTTGGTATCGGAGCTATTATTGGACTAGAGCGGGAATATACCGCTATGAAGGAAAAGGTGGAAGCCTTTGCAGGGATCAGAACTTTTATTTTTGTTGCACTTCTTGGCTTGATAGCAGGCATGACTTTTTACCTGCTTTCTCCATTGGTATATGCGGGCATTTTGCTGGCAGTAATTATATTGACAGGGGTATCGTATTGGATCACGGCATCCAAAGGCGATATTGGCGCTACTACAGAGTTCTCATTGTTGGCAGTTTTTTTCCTCGGTACTTTGTCTTTGCTGGGTTTGATAGTGGCCAGCCTTGCCATCACTGTGGTGATGGTGGTCTTGCTGTCTGTCAAATTGCAATTAAGAACCATCGTCGGAAAGATCACTGCGGAAGAGCTCTATGCTTTTATCCGATTTGTTGTGGTGGCATTATTGATCTTTCCTTTTCTGCCTGATCAAAATTTAGGCCCTTATAATGTGATTAATCCCCGTGAGATCGGTTGGGTTATCATCCTTACTTCCGGGTTGGGCTTTGCCGGTTATATCCTGATGCGGCTCCTGGGAGCCAGCAGGGGTATACTTTTAAGCGGCATCATGGGCGGATTGGTTTCCAGTACAGCCGTAACCTGGGTCTTTGCCAAAAAAAGTAAGGAGAATGAGGCCTTATCCCATAGTTGTTCGATTGCTATTTTAGCAGCTTCCTCCATTATGATCATCAGGGTGCTGGTTTGGACTTTTTTGTTTAACCGCACCTTGTTTAACAAAACTTATCTTTCCATCCTGCTTGTATTCCTGGCAGGGATCGGTATTACGCTGCTGATCTACTACAAGTATCACAAACAAAAAAGGAAAGAAAAAATAGAAGCGACCATTCCTAAAACCAAACCCCTTGACTTACAGGGAGCCCTGGTATTTGGTCTTATTTATATAGTCATTTTGCTGGTGGTGAGCTATGCCAATGATCAACTCGGCGAAAAGGGAATGCTGTTATCCAGCGCTATTGCCGGCCTGTCGGATATAGACGCTATTACAATTTCTGTGTCTAAGTTGGCACATTCCAATCTTGACCTTTCCATTGCCGCCAATGCAGTCATCATCGCTGCCATTTCCAATACACTGGTAAAAATGGGAATTGGCATTTGGGCAGGCAGCCGTAAACTAAGAAAATATCTCTATATGGGTTACGGCGTTATTTTTATCGCGGCGCTGATTGCTTTGCTAATACAAAACAGATAGACGGATCCGATTTGCATTTTATTTCTGAACTAAAGTGCAACCTTACGATCAGCTTCCGCTCTTGGCCGTTATTAAAAACAAAAAAGATGAAACGTCCATGACAAAATTTTCATTGCTCTTTATATGTAATGAAAATTTTGTCATGGTAAGTACCATCCGACCAAAATAAAATAAGGATATACGGATGAAACAATTGCTTTATCTTTTTATGAGTAAGAATATCTAAAATAAACTCTTCAGCAGCATACAGATTTACCAAAAATCAATAAACCAATAAACCAGGGATCAATATTTAATAATAACGCTGAACAACACGAAATACAAAACGTTGTGGTTCGCTGGTTACGCCACCGGCTTCTCTTCTTTTTTTCAATGCATCAGATTTCCAGTAAGCATGAGCCTTGGCAGTATCCATCAGAGCCGTTACCAGGGCCACCTTTTTATTATCATCGGCATCATGACCGACTACTCTGACCGCTATGCCATTCTGTTCTCTATCCTGTTTTCCTTCATCAAAACTTTTCTTCCAGGCATCCCAATCTTTAACCGTAAAAGTGGTCATCGACCGGGGAGCTGCGCCGATTACAGCCGTGTCCTGCCAGATGGCTGTCACAAAATTAAATTGTGGTGTGCCGGTGACCCCACCCTTTTGCATCGCCTTTTTCAGGCTGGGATCTTTGGCAAAAGCTTTGGCTTTGTCTAAGTCGTCAATTTTGACAGCAACGAGCACGGTGTTGGAATCCTCCACACCCCGGCCAATGACATAACTGTGTATACCATTGGCAAGCCGCAAGGAATCATGTTCATCGTAAGAAGTTTTCCATTTGGTGAAATTAGCTACCTTATGCCGTGCGATCATCATGTTTTGCGGTGTGGTGATGATCGTATTTACTTCAGGCGGAGCAACTGGTGTGGTGGTTTCAGCAGTAGTGGAGTCAGTAGTAGTTTCTTTTTTACTGTCGCCTCCACCACAGGAGGTAAAAAACAATAGCATCGTTGAGCAGTAAAGCAAGCCGGCAAAATGTAACCGTTTCATTGATTTTGTTTTTTGAAGATTAAAAAATAGAAGGGGCAGGATGGTTGTTACAGGGGTAAAGAGGTTATTAAATGTAATATTAATTAAGCTGGTTGCCGAATTTTTATTTGATCATAAGTATCATTTTATCCCGGTGGAAAGAAAAATTAAATCCTGCATATTCTTTATTTGTCCGGCAGGGATGAACTTTTGCACCAATATTTTATTTTAAATTTATAGGGCTAAAGATTGCTAATGCAACGAAAAAAATTTTTGCAATTAGGAGGCCTGGGAGCCCTGGGAGCTGCTATCACTCCTTCTACCCTCTTTTCTGGATTAACAGAAGCGACCGGGCAAAAGAAGCCAGCAAAGATTGCTGTGCAACTTTACTCGGTAAGAAAAGAAATAGAGAAAGATATACGGGGTACGCTCAAACGGATCGCTGATATCGGCTTTGAGGCGGTAGAAACAGCTTTTTGGCCGGATGGTGTTAGCGTACAACAGGCGGGACAATATTTAAAAGAAGCAGGCCTGCCTGTTTGTTCTGCGCATATTGAATTACCCATTGGTGATAAAAAGGCTGCTTTCCTGGAAACAGCGAAAGCAATGGGTTGTAAAAAAATGATCTGGCATGGTTGGCCGGAAGATATCCGTTATGGTTCACTTGCCGGTACCAAACAATTGGTGACCGTTTATAATGACGCTAATCGTTTTGCCAAAGCCAATGGCTTGCAGTTTGGCATACACAACCATTGGTGGGAATTCCGCAATAAAGCCGGTAAACGCTTTGTTTACGAAGTGCTATTAGAAATGTTGGACAAGGATATTTTTTTTGAAATAGATACCTATTGGGTAAAAGTAGCGGGTCAGAATCCTGCAGCTATCGTGAAGAAGTTTGGGAAAAGGGCTCCGATGCTGCATATCAAAGACGGACCTGCCATTTGGCGGGATTCATTAGCGGATGATCACCCTGATCCAATGGTGGCTGTTGGTAAAGGGGCTCAAAACTTTCCGGCTATCGTAAAAGCAGCTGCAGGCAATACTGAGTGGATGATTGTAGAAATGGATAAGACTACCGGTGATGTATTCGAGGCCCTGAAAGAAAGCTATGATTATCTTCTCAAAAATGGAATGGCAACCGGCAGGATAGCGGTTTGATCCTGCTATATAGCAATAGTGCTGCATCAAAAACTTCTGGTGTTTAACCTCCACAATTAATGAAGGCATTTATCTGCGTAATAAAAAACTTGCTTTTTGCTTTATTATTCATGTCGGATGTACAAGCCCAGAACCTCCCCGCAAAAAAAGAGTTTCGTCAGGAGCGGTTACGATTGGCTGATGAAATGGAAAAAGCGATGCGCAATGAACTGCTTAATAAATGGTATCCACAAAGTGTCGATAGTGTGTATGGTGGCTTTCTCACCACATTTACATATGACTTTCAGCCAACCGGTCCTCAGGACAAAATGATCGTGACACAGGCAAGGCATGTATGGTCCAATGCATTGGCCTCACGCTTATATCCACAGACGGATCATTACAAAAAATGCGCAGCCCAGGGTTTTGTTTTTCTAAAAAATAAAATGTGGGACAAAAACCATGGCGGCTTTTATACATTGGTGGATCGCAAGGGGAATTTAAAAGACAGTAGCGCAAAAACCGCCTATGGAAATGCCTTTGGAATCTATGCTTCAGCCGCATGGTACAAAGCATCAGGTGATAAAGCCGCACTTCAACTGGCAAAGGATTGCTTTCAATGGCTGGAAAAAGCACATGATCCTGTTTATAAAGGCTATTATCAAGACTTGTTGCCCGATGGTACACCCATAAAACGGACAGCAGTTGTTCCTTCTACGTCTTCCCTCGGTTACAAAGATCAAAACAGCTCTATTCATTTGCTGGAAGCTTTTACCGAACTCTACAGCGTATGGCCCAATGAGTTGTTGCAGCAGCGCTTAAAGGAAATGCTTTACCTGGTCCGTGATGTCATCACCACACCAAGAGGCGGCCTTACTCTTTTCTTACGACCTGATTGGACACCTGTTACTTTTGCCGATTCATCGGAATTGGTTGTGCTAAAGCATCGCAATTTGGATCACATTTCTTTTGGTCACGATGTGGAAACGGCCTACCTCATGCTGGAAGCCTTGCATGTGCTAGGATTAAAAAATGATACGGCCACCATGAAAGTGGCAAAGCGAATGGTGGACCATGCATTGCAAAATGGATGGGACAAAAAGAATGGCGGGTTTTATGATGAGGGATATTATTTTAAAAACAAAAGCACCATCACCATTATAAAGAATAGTAAAAATTGGTGGTCGCAGGCGGAATGTCTGAATACCTTGTTACTGATGGCCGATCACTTTCCGAATGATTCGATGCGGTATTTTGAAAAATTCAAGAAACAATGGCAATATATCAAGATATATATCATCGATCACCAGTATGGTGATTGGTATGAAGAAGGTCTTGATACAAGGCCTGAAAAAAAGAAAGCTTTAAAAGGACATATTTGGAAAGCAACTTATCATCAGCTGCGGTCTCTTTCGAATTGTGTGCAACATTTACGAAAGCAGTAATACCCAATTTTTTTAATCCTTTTTCTTTTTGTCTTCTTTATCTCTTTCTTCATTTTCTTCCGCTTCTTCTTTGATGGCTTGAACGACGGAAGATACAGGCCCTTCCATATTCTCCTGCGGATCGGTTTTATGCAGGGTTTCAGGATCAGGTTGCAGTAAAGGTTCTTTTTCGTCCTTTTTTTCTTTTTTGTCTTTAGGTTGCTTGGCCATAGTAATAGTTTTATTCTGCTAATAAAGTATCAAATTTCAGACCGCTTGAAACAGCAATAGGTTAGCTAATAGCCGATGGACAAATTGTAAAGTAATCCTGTACTTGCGAGTCAAGCCGGGAAAATTTTCCCCTTAGCTTTATATTTAGCCATTAATTGAATTGAAATGAGCAAAAGTTGGGTTATACAATCTTGCAGCAAGATTTTTTTTATTTTATTGATTAGTGTCGAAAGTTTTGGCCAGGCCGAAAATGCAGAAGCCTGCATCCGTGACCTGATGCAACAATCACAGGTGATGGGCCTGTCAGTGTCAGTAGTAAAAAAGAATAAGATCATCTATACCCATTCATTTGGGTTGAAAGACTCAGCCAGCAATGCTCCATTGACCAATGATTGTCTTTTCAGGATCGCTTCCATCTCCAAATCTTTTTCAGCCACCTCTATTATGCAATTGGTGGAAGCAAAAAAATTATCACTGGATGATGATATCAGTAATTTGATTGGTTTCAAGGTTAGAAATCCTAAATTTCCTGAAACGGTTATAACGTTGCGAATGGTGATGTCTCACCGTTCTTCGCTCAATGATAGCCAGGGTTATTTTGCCCTTGATGTTATTAATCCCGATAAAAACGCGGATTGGGCAAAATGTTATAATGATTACCAACCAGGAACAGGGTATATGTATTGCAACCTCAATTATAATATGGTGGGAACGATCATCGAAAAAAGATCCGGTGAGCGGTTCGATCAGTATGTCAGGCATCATATCCTTGATCCATTGGGTTTGTATGGTGGGTATTGTATTGATTCATTAGACAGCTCCCGGTTTGCTACCATTTATGAATACAATGACTCATTGAAAAGATTTATCGCTTCTCCCGGTGCCTATGCCCCACGCCGTGAAGAAATCAATAATTATGTGATGGGTTATAGTACACCGATCTTTTCGCCTACCGGGGGAATGAAAATATCAGCACATGACCTGGCGGAGTATATGATCATGCATATGAAGAAGGGTCGACATAAAGGGAAAAGGATCATTTCAAAAAAAAGTGCTCAACAAATGCAAGTGCCGGTAGATGAAAAAGAAGAATATGGTCTAGCTATTTCTACAACTGACAAATTGATTCCCGGCAAAACGATGAAAGGTCATACCGGTTCTGCCTACGGTCTTTACAGCGCTATGTTTTTTCATCCAAAAGAAAAGTTTGGTATCGTTGTTATCTCCAATGGTTGCAATCCTGCCTATAACAATGGATTCAATGCAGTGATACGGCAATCGGTAAAGTGTTTGTATGAAAGCTTTATTCAATAGCAAAAAAAATACGCAATGAACACTTCACTTGTAAAGCGATAGTTTTTTGCCAAATGTTTACCAACCCAGGTGCTATCATAAATTAGCTTGATATTGACCATCAATTGGTAATTAGTCCTTACTGCAACTAAGAGGAATTACCATTAAGGATATATTTCTTGCTAAATCGATTGAATATTAATGTTAGCGTAACACGGCGTTAATAATTCCGTAAAGCGTATCCCGGAGTTTTGCTGCAAAATTGAAGGGGATGAAAACCAAAACACTCTTGTTGCTCTTTTTATTTATTGGCTCCGGCTATTTTTCTTTTTCACAATTATCAGTGAAGGGGTCTGTAAAAAATGATAAGGCGGAACCATTGATTGGTGCCACCGTTTTAGTTGAAAACAAATCTGGTTTTAAAAAGGCCACGCAGTCCGGTAATGACGGATTGTTTGTCATTGCTGCAGTTCCGCAAGGCGATGACTATGTTTTTACTGTTTCTTATGTTGGCTATGCAAGTCGTGTTATTGAGGCGGTATCAGTTACGGAGGGCGGGGAATTAAACTTTGACATTAGCCTCGAACCAACAAGGTCAACCGGTGATGAAATTGTAGTGGTAGCATATTCAACACAGAAAAAAGCGAATCTCACCGGCGCAGTTGACCAGGTATCGGGCAAAGTGTTGGAAAATCGTTCCATCTCCAATTTGTCACAAGGTTTGCAGGGATTTATTCCCAATCTAAATCTTGTAATGGGCGATGGCAAACCTACGCAGTCACCTGCCTATAATATTCGTGGCAATACATCAATCGGCCAGGGAGGAAGTGCATTGGTATTGATAGATGGTGTGGAAGGAGACCCATCTTTATTAAATCCTAACGATGTCGCCAATATTACGGTTCTGAAGGACGCTTCATCTGCTGCTATCTATGGTGCCCGTGGTGCTTTTGGTGTCGTTCTTATTACTACCAAAAATCCTGTCAAGGGAAAAACAAGTATTAACTATTCTACCAACTACTCAATCAAGTCGCCCATCGTGGTTCCTGATTATGTGACCAATGGTTATGAGTTTGCCAGGATATTTAATGACGCATGGAGTGCCTGGAATGACTACTCACAGTTTCCGCAAAACGTAAATAAGACAGTCAGGTTTTCGCAGGATTATTTGGCGGAATTAAAAAGACGCAATGAAGATCCCTCCTTGCCAAAAGTGGAAGTGAATGCGAATGGCGAATATGTGTATTATGAAAACACGGATTGGTATGGACTATTGTACAAAGACAATACAAAAGCCATGGACCATAATCTTTCCATCAGCGGCAGCAATGAAAAAGCGAGTTATATGGTCACGGCCCGTTATTATGGACAGAATGGTCTGTTTCGTTACAATACCGATGACTATAAAATGTATAATATCCGGGCTAAAGGAAGCATACAGGCTCTTCCCTGGTTGAGGATTGAAAACAATATGGATTATTCCAATATGCTTTATCATAACCCGCTGAATGTAGGTGAAGGCGGCGGCATCTGGAGAAATATAGCAGATGAAGGACATGAAATGTCTCCGTTGTTTAACCCGGATGGCAATCTTTCTTACTCGGCAGCTTATACCGTTGGTGATTTTGTTTACGGTAAAAATGGAATTGATTTTGACAAGAGAATTTTGCGTAACCGTACCGCTTTTACAACCGAATTTTTCAACAACACACTTCGGCTAAAAGGAGATTTCACTATTCAAAATCTTGACAACAATTCTAAAACCATTCGTGTGGCCGTACCTTATAGCCGCAAGCCTGGTGTAATTGAGTATGTCGGCACTACCACCAATGATATTGCAGAAAATTATACGGAAACTCAATATCTGGCTACAAACCTCTATGCCGAGTATGAGAATACGATAAAACAACAACATTATTTTAAAGCCCTGGCGGGTTTCAACTACGAGCAATCAACGTACAAAGGACTAAATACCCAGCGGAATGGTTTGATCTATGAAAACGTTGAGAGCATTAACCTCGCACTCGGGACAGCGATTACTACCGCAGGCCCTTATGAGCAGTGGAATATCAAAGGCGGATTCTTTCGGTTGAATTATAGTTTTGACGAAAGATATTTACTCGAGGTGAATGGACGCTACGACGGTTCCTCAAAATTTCCATCTAATAAACGGTATGCATTTTTCCCGTCTGTTTCTGCCGGATGGAGAGTGGCGAAAGAACATTTCTGGAATGTTCCAAAGAATAGCATATCTGATCTGAAAATAAGAGCTTCCTATGGTTCGTTGGGTAATGGTAATATTGCTTCTTATGCCTTTATTGAACAGTTTGGTATCAGCCAGTCGGGTCGTGTGTTAGGAGGCATTCGTCCACAAACTACTTCGCAACCAAGTGTGCTACCCGATAACCTTACGTGGGAAGAAGCAACCACTACTGATGTCGGAGTTGATATTGCATTTTTGAATAATCGTTTACAGGTGAATGCTGACTGGTATATCCGCAATACAAAAGATATGTTTACAACAGGTCCGACATTGCCGGCAGTATTCGGAACCTCTGTACCCAAGGGCAACTACGCAGACCTGAGAACAAAAGGCTGGGAAGTAGTTGCAGCCTGGAGAGATAATGGAAAGTTGGCAGGTAAACCATTTGGCTATGGCATTCGCTTATCACTCGCCGACTATCAGTCAGAAATAACACGCTATAATAATCCGACTAAATTATTGAATGATTACTATGTAGGTCAAAAGTTGGGTGAGATATGGGGCTATGTAACGGATGGATTTTTCACTAACGAAAATATAGGACAGGCTGCTCAGCAATCGCAAATCAAGAGTTCGAATTCCGGAACCACTTTAATTGGTGATATAAAGTTTCTTGATCTGAATAAAGACGGAACGATTAATACCGGGGCAAACACTGTTGCTGATCCCGGCGACCGCAAAATCATTGGTAACTCTCAACAACGATATACGTTTGGTGCTTTGTTTGATTTTGACTGGAACAATTTCTTCATCAGCGCATTTTTCCAGGGTGTAGGTAAACAAGACTGGTGGCCGGGTGCAGAGGCAGATGCTTTTTGGGGACCTTATAACAGGCCTTACAACCGGGTACCTGCAGAGATGGTCAATGAGATATGGTCTGAGTCAAACCCTAACACTTATTTTCCAAGACTGCGGGGTTATATAGCACAGGGTACAGGAAGATCATTGAATGTGACACAAACAAAATACCTGCAAAATGTAGCCTATGTACGGTTAAAGAATCTTCAACTTGGTTATAGTTTACCAAAAACACTCATCAGCCGCTTAAAGCTAAGCCAGGTGAAAGCATATATCTCTGTGGATAATATTTGGACGTACTCACCAATGTACAAAATCACGCATAACCTGGATGTAGAGAATATCCAGGGTTCTGACAGGGTACTGACTAACGGAGGCAACGGTAATGGTAATAACTACCCGATGCTGAAAGGATGGACAGTAGGAATAAACATAGGACTTTAATTGATCACCATTATTTACTAAGCAAATGAAACAGGTAATTTTTTATATAAGTATTCTTGGCCTGCTTATTTCCGGTTGCAAAAAACTTGACCAGGAACCAAAGGCTACGGCTTCAGCAAATGCTGTATTTGGAAGTGAAAAAGGATTGCAATTGTATGTAGCATCTTTTTACAACAATCTTCCTTCCGGTAATGATGTGGTAAGAGCAGATGCCATGAGTGATTATGGCGCAAGAACAGATGTGCCAAGCTTTTTAACCACTACAGGCTTTACCGCTTTGCAAAGCTCAGGCTGGAGCTGGACGGCTTTAAGAAATATTAACTACTTTATCGAAAACTGTACAAATCCTGCTATTCCCGATGCTGTTCGTCAAAATTATATTGGTATAGCTCGTTTCTTCAGGGCTTTGTTTTATTATGATAAGGTACAGCGCTTTGGTGATGTACCCTGGTATGGTAGAACCATTGCTGTATCTGATACGGCGATGTTAAAAAAACCAAGAGATTCCCGAAAGCTGGTGATGGACTCTGTATTAGCAGATCTTGATTTTGCTATTAACAATATCACTGCTACTGATGCTACACGAAGTATGATCACAAAATATGTGGCATTGGCCTATAAATCCCGCATTTGTTTGTTTGAGGGCACATTCAGAAAATATCATGGACAGCCCGGCGGTTTAGCAGCATCTATTGCCGGTACTGCTAACGATTGGTTACAACAAGCCGTTGATGCGGCACAAGTAGTAATGAGTGAAGGCGGGTTTCGGTTAAACAACAATGGGCGCACTGATCTTTCTTACCGCCAGCTATTCACCAGCAAACAACCCGTGTCTGCGGAGATCATTCTTTCCAATGTAGCAGACGCCACATTGAATGTATTGAATGATGCAAATTGGTATTGGACCTCTGCTACCTATGGCTCCCGTCTTAGCTTTACAAGAACATTTGTCAACACGTATTTAAATATTGACGGTACAGCTTTCACCTCAACACCCGGTTACGAGACAATGGTTTTTGCTGATGAAGTGAAAAACAGGGACAAGCGGCTGCAGCAAACCATTAGGATGGGGAATTATAAAAGAATAAATGCCGGAGCGCAGGAAGCCGCACCGCCGGTGTTCTCTTATACCTACACCGGCTACCAGCCTATTAAATGGACACTGGATGATGTGTATTACGATGGAGGTACACGGAATGACAACTCAATTTCATTGATACGATATGCTGAAGTGTTGCTTAACTATGCAGAAGCCAAAGCAGAACTCGGAACATTAACAGATGAGGATTGGGGAAAAACAATTGGTGCACTTCGTGCAAGAGCCGGCATTACAGGTGGCCTTACCTCAAAGCCCACGCAGATCGATACTTATTTACAGGAAAATTATTTTCCGGAAATTAATGACGCCACTATATTAGAAATTCGCCGGGAAAGAGCCATTGAACTGGCATGGGAAGGATTGCGTTTCGCTGACCTGGTACGATGGAAGAAGGGTGATTTGTTGACGATGCCCTGGAACGGTTTTTATGTGCCTGAGCTGAATAAGGCAATGGATCTGAATGGTGATGGAAAGAATGATGTCCTGTTTTATAAAGGAACAGCGCCGTCGCCCATTTCGGGAGTTACATTTATTAATGTATCGGCTACATTGGCGAACGGATCAGTCAATCCTCAACGCCTGTCGAACGATACAGTCGGCGAAATTTCCTGGCTAAACAACATTGAAAGAAAGTGGGAGGATAAAAAATACCTGTATCCTATCCCCACTGCTGATCTGCTTATCAATCCGCGATTAGGCCAAAATCCGGGATGGGAATAAACGGCAGGTTCCATCATTTTTATAAAGGGTTTATTAAACAGGCAAATGTGTAAATTGCCGGCAAAGCCCTTTGAGTTTATAAGAGTAACTAATATGAAAAAAATAATTGTTTGCCTGCTCAGCGTATGTCTCATGCTTGGGTTATCAGCCCAGACAATCATTACTGGTACTTTTAATTTACGTTACGATACTCCCAGAGACACAGGAAATCTTTGGAAGGACCGTGCACCCATAGCCGCCGCGTTAATTCGGTTTCATGAATTTGATATCGTAGGAACACAGGAAGGCCTGAAGAATCAGCTGGACGATTTGCATCAGTCATTGCCAGAGTATGCTTATTATGGTATTGGCAGGGATGATGGAAAATCAAAGGGAGAGCATTCTGCTATTTTTTATAAAAAAGAAAAATACAATGTGATCGATAGCGGTGATTTCTGGCTATCTGAACATCCTGAAAAACCAGGTTGGGGTTGGGACGCTAAACATAACCGTATCTGCTCCTGGGTAAAGCTTAAAGAAAAGAAAGGAAAGAAAGCATTTTATGTATTCAATGTTCACTATGATCACCAGGGTGTGCAGGCACGAATTGAAAGTAGTAAACTGATCATTCAAAAGATTCAGCAAATCGCGGGCAAAAGCCCGGTGATCTTTACCGGTGATTTCAATGGCAATCATCAAAGTGAATGGTACAACTTTATCAATAAAAGCGGCTGGCTAAAAGATGCGTTGTTTGAGGCGCCTCATCCCTATGTAAACAATGGAAGTTTTAATAGCTTCAAAGTAAATAATCCATCCAAAGATATCATCGATCATGTTTTTATATCGAAGGATTTCCAGGTAAGACGATATGGTATCCTGACGGATACTTATCATGGAAAATTTCCTTCCGACCACTACCCGGTACTGGTAGAGTTGAAATGGTAAGAAAAAGCAGGGTAATAAAATCTCACTACCTGTTTGTATTTTATACTGTACTAAAAGCCCAGCTCATCTGCAGGATCCCAAAACAGCTTTTCAAAATCAACGATTTTATCATTCTTCACTTTTATTCCTTCTTTGTTCAATAATTTTTCCATGGCATCGGGATCACCAAAATGATGTTTACCACTCAACATCCCCAGCCTGTTTACCACGCGGTGAGCCGGAATTTTTGGTTTCACTTTACCGGCGCCATTCATGGCCCAGCCCACCATTCGTGCCGATAGTTTGATGCCGGCATAATTAGCAATAGCGCCATAGGAGGTAACTCTTCCTTTTGGAATAAGCCTTGCTA
This sequence comes from Terrimonas pollutisoli, assembly GCF_029360765.1. Lineage (GTDB taxonomy): Bacteria > Bacteroidota > Bacteroidia > Chitinophagales > Chitinophagaceae > Terrimonas_B > Terrimonas_B pollutisoli. The sequence goes on from NZ_JARKNA010000006.1 coordinate 163,240, forward strand.
TATCATAAACCATTTCAAAAAATGAATCCACATTTTTTTTGACAGGAAGCGTTTTCCTTGTGGCAGATTTCTTAATGACTTTCTTTACGGGGATCTTCTTTTTCATATGTGCTGTTCCCTAAATACCAAAAATGATATGGCAATTTAAACAACACTTGTGAGGCTGTAGCTTTTTAGAGCATATTTTGTGGTAACAAAAAGGATTTGCAGTGGTATGCGCTTTAATATTTGTAAGCAGCTGCTCCCAAACACCCAAACAACACCTGTCTTCAGGATACTGGCAGGCACACCACCGGCAAGACAACCAGGCGGAATATTTTAATGCAACTGAAGTAATCACCGATCAATTCTTTCACTGATGCTATGGGCTGGCACATCAATCATACGGAAACAAACGCCTCCTCCAATAGCGAATCCAATACTCTTTGATATCCAAAATATGCTTCGACAACATCCCTTGCATTTTTGCAATGTTTTTGGTAATTCCTGTTTACATCGTGTATGGCGGCACTGATTCCTTCAGCATCGTTAAAGCAAAACAGACCAATTCCTGTTTCAATAAATGATGAAAACCCGGTATCCTGTACAACGACCGGTCTGCCGCTCGCCAAATAGCAACAACTTCTTTCACTGAACCAACCACTATTAGTGATTACGTAGCCATGCTTTGCTATGCTCCATTCTCCTTTGGAAGAACGAATATATTGCTGGTAAGTTTCAGGGCTCTTTGTAATTGCTAACGGGTCTTCAATTATCCATCCCAGGCTGCTGAGTTTACTTTTAGGGGCCGTTACACTTCCCATTGCAATTTCAAATGATTCATCTATGGATTGAGGCAAGTCCAGGTAGGGATCAAAAGAAGACGACTTCATTCCATATATTTTTCCATTGTACTCTCTTGTTTTGTAACTGTCCCATTGCATCACGGTACTCCATTTCGAATTTTGGTTGCCGGCAACCATCTTCCATACTTCAGGCACGACAGGTTGCCTGGTAGGCTTCCAGGGAAGATTATCATCAGGGATTGTGCAAACGGATTTTCCAAAGTTTTCACCAAAAGAGAAAAAGCAGTTGTGTTTTCTTGCCAGTTCAATAGCGCTTTGATCAGTAAGATGGCGAATTTGTGTAAAAACAGGATCAGTATCTACAAATGCCCTCACCGGGATTTTTTGCAGGAACTCCCTCATTGGGTTCATACCCGAAAGGTTTAAAAAAACATCTGCAGTGTTGCAAAAGTTTTTTACTGCTTTTTCAGACATACCATACCAATTGCCTGAGTATGCATGATAATAGGCCCAGCTATCCTGCAAATCGAATTGAGAGAATATTTGCTTGATAAATTGAACCCCATATGTGGGATCATTTGATAACATGTGTGTAGTGGGGTTGTAACAAGACGGGTAATCATTACTGTCTTCCAGAAAAATGACTTCATGCCCCATTTTTTTCAAACCCAGAACATATTGCAGGTGATGCCATACCAGGCCTCCCAGGGGGCCGCCCACAATATAACCTGCAACAACAATACGAAGGGGGGCCGTATGGCTGATTTTTATCACAACAGTTTTTATTTTTTGGTCGGGTGAAAAAAATCTTCAGTGCATGAAGGTGCTTTATTGCTGTAACATGTATTCGCTCATGGCAAAGTTTTTTGCATCAACTGTGTCATCAGCCTCAAGTTTCCGGATAACCTTTGCAGGATTTCCGGCTACAATACAGTAAGGTGGCACATCTTCTATTACCACAGATTTACTTCCCACTATGGAACCTTGTCCCAGTCTTATCCCTGGTAGTATGACTGCGTCAAATCCTACCCAAACATTATCTTCAATGATAACTGGCTTTGAATTTGATAATATGGGTAATTGTCGTGAAGGACTGTAAGCCGTTGCTCTCAATAAGTTTCTCCGCTGAGCGGGAGAGAAATAGGAGGAATTTTTCCAACCATCCGTTATGACGGATCCCCATGCAAACATGCAATGATTTCCCACCACGATATGATCACCGCAAATGAATAATGACCCATTAAGGATAGTAAACTCGCCAATTTCAATTTTACCATTTTCACCTACGATAAAACTGGCTCTGTCATAACACCCACTGCCGCTCCCAATCGTCATTGCATCGGGTACGACCGAATTAAAAGCTTCAAAACCATAAGAGGTATCAATAAATGCATGTTCTGAAATTTTTACATTTCCAGGAATGCCTTTTTCAAACCAATCATACTCAAGGTAGATCCGTCCGTTTTCAGCTTTAGAGGGAGTTTGTACGATGTTTTGTCTCATATGGTGATAAAATTTTTCTTGCGGGATTACCCGAAGCAATGGAGCCGGCTTCAACATCTGATGTGACAAAAGCGCCGGGCTCAATTACAGCGCCTTCTCCAATATGAACGCCTTTTAAAATGGTGGCATTAAACCCGATCCATACATCGTCTTCAATTACTACCGGTGCTGTTTTTATCAACGGTCTTTTTCGACGGTTGCCAAGCGGAGATAAGGCGATTGTATCAGCCATTCGTGCAGCTGGTGTTATGGGATGAAAATCCGAGTCGGCAATTGTAACACCCCCAGCAATGAAAACATAGTTGCCTATAGTTATTCTTTCAGAACACACCAATGAGGCATTGGCGATATAACAGTAATTGCCAATTTCAATAAAAGCATTTTCTTCTGCAGCCAGGGATGTTCGCCACAGGGTAACATTGTCTCCCAGCTTTAAGCCAACCGGCAAGCCGGAGAAATAATGTTTAAAACAAAAAGAGGAGTCGGCGATTGTATTTTCGCCAACCTCCATATTTAATGGTATACGGCCGTTAAACCAATCTCCGGGGATAGGCTCACCGGGTCGCAAAGGATGAAATAATATGGACGAAGTTTTTTGCATAAAATGATTTCAATTTTTGTTTAACCTTCCCATTTTTTAAAAGCTATAACTGCATTTAATCCGCCAAATGCAAAAGCATTGGATAATGCATAATCAATTTTTGCAGGGCGTGATTGGTTGGGCACTACATCGAGATCACATTCCGGATCTGTCACTTCGAAATTGGCCGTTGGTGGTAGTTGCTGGTGTTTTATTGCCATCGCCGTTATAACGGCTTCCTGTGCACTGGCTCCACCGAGGGCATGTCCATGCATGGACTTGGTGGAGCTTATTGCCAGTCGATATGCATGCTCTCCAAAAACATTTTTGATGGCTGCAACTTCCATAACATCATTGGCAGAAGTTCCGGTTCCATGAGCGTTGATATAGTCAATCTTTTCCGGGTTAATGTCAGCGTCCTTCAGGGCAAGTTGCATAGCCCTTTCCGCACCTTCCTGGGATGGCCTCGTAATGTGCCCGGCATCAGCACTCATACCTAAGCCAACAATTTCACCATAAATTTTTGCGTTGCGTTGAAGAGCACTGTCTAATAACTCCAGCACTAACATTGCTCCACACTCTCCTAATATCATACCCGACCTGTTTTTTGAAAAGGGCCTGCAGGTATCCCCGGAGATAACCCGGATAGCTTCCCAGGCTTTAAGACAACCAAAACTGATAGGAGCTTCGCTGCCGCCTGTAATGGCCATATCGGAAATACCGTTTCGGATCATCCAAAATGCGTTGCCGATGGCATGATTGGATGATGCACAGGCAGTGGCAACTGTGTAGCAGACTCCTTTAATACCAAACTCCATACTGATCTGGCTGGCCGCCGCATTCGGCATGATGCGGGGAACACTAAGAGAATGAGGACGGCTTTTATTTTCTTTATAGAGGTCACTGAATGTTTTTTCCATGGACTCCTGTCCACCAATACCTGTACCTGTTATGACAGAGGTGCGGTACTGCAATTCATTGTCCCATTTAATACCCGCATCTTTGATAGCTTCCCGGGCCGCAATTAATGCAAATTGAGAAAAGCGATCTAATTGCTCCAATAACTTTTCGTCAAAATGATCTGCGGGATTATAATTTTTTACTTCAGCAGTGAAAGGGATTTTCACCGTGCTCCCGTCCACCAGCCGAATAGGTGCAATACCCGATTTAGCCAGTACAATATTTTGCCATACTTCGTCCACAGTGTTACCCAATGGAGTAATTGCTCCTAACCCGGTAATGACCACTCTTCTTTTTTGCATTCCCTTCTCCTTTTTATTGAGCCACTGCCACTACTACCCGTTGAAGACTTTCTACAGCCTGTCTTACACTTTTGATTTTTAAGACCTCCTCATTAGGAATGCTTACCTTAAATGCGTCTTCAAGATCGTTGATCAACTCTAAGCCATCAAGTGAGTCCATACCCAGGTCCGCAAAATTGGAGTCCATAGTAATTTTGTCGGGGTCAACATTTGCGTTTGCGGCAATAAGCCCGGCAACTTTAGAAAAAATTAAATCTGTCGGCATATAAAATGGTTTTGATTTACGCTAGTTTTTCTAATAAAGAAGTTAATACTTTTCTACTGTCAAAGAAATCTTCGGCGACTGATCTTGCCGCTTTTGCATGATGAGCCAGGTTGGAGGTAACACTCTTTAATGCATCGACAGCGGTTTCAACATTATGAAAAGCAAAAAGGCCATTTCCGCTGGAAATGTATTTGCTCCAACCGGTGTCCTGTGTAATGACCGGGCGACCGGCAGCGAGATAGCAGGCGGAACGGCAGGAAAACCATCCTGTATTTGCTTTTACATAGGTCTCTTTAGCAACAGAAAATTCTCCGTCTGATTGTTGAATAAAAGTTTGGTAGTCTTTCCAATTGCCGGCATACTGATCCGGGCTTAATATTTTCCAGCCTTCGGCTTCTACCTGTTGCTTTTGTAAAGTTTGATCGGTGCCGCCCGTTTGATTGATCACCATCGCCAATTGGATAGCGGGCATTTGATTGGGAAGCTTTATGTATTTATTAAACTCGATATCTTTTTGCCCCCATTCCGTATCATCATATTTTAATTTCTTTGCAGCCGACCAGTTCATCAATGTTGTAAATAGTATTTCATCGTTTGCAGGTAAGGGATTTGGTTTCCAGTAATTCATGCAAACCGGTTGACGGGTGGCATGCCATAACAAGTTGCAATCCGGAATCTGGCAATCCGGCGAACCAATGTTTTCTCCAAAAGTGAAGAGGTAGTTGTGTTGATCCAATAGTTCACGCAGACCGGGTTTGCCTGGAGTAAACATTTGTTGTGACATGTATTGTATCTGGGTAAACATAGGATCTGAATCAATTAATATGCGGGCAGGGATTTTTAAATATTCTTCACGCATCCATGTTGAGCAGGAAATATTGACAAAAACATCAGCACCCCGGCAAATTTCTTTTATCTCACTTTCGCTCAAGCCAAAACATCTTCCCGACGCTTCATCACGATAAGCCCAGCGATTGCTCATGTTAAAATAATCCATTACCGATTTAAGACGTTCCACGCAAGATGAACAATCATCCCAGTCGCTACCGGTTTTCTGGTAAATGGGGTATAGCCTTGTATCTTCAATATAATAGACATCGTGTCCCATGAGTGAGAATCCAAGAGGATATTGTATATAATCCCATGTCGCACCACCGGCCGGGAGTATGGCCATAAATCCACCCACTATGATGCGAAGTTTTTGCATATCTAAAATTTAATCGTTGGCACTTACATACCAGTCTCGTGGATTTACATCGTGTTTGGAAAGCTGCTCGCTCAACAGATGCACAACGAGGGTAAATTGATAATTATCTTTTCTGAATCCCATTTCTTTTATGACAGGTTCAATCAATGGAGTACTCAGCAATGCGATCTTGTTATTTTGTTGTTCATGGAATGGTAATGCAGAGTGTTCCTTATTTATGGAAAAACAGGCTGCCTGTAAACTGTTCCTGAGCCCATCCCTCCCATCTTTTGTCACAATATCGCAGATCAGCCACTGTCGTTCCTTTGCTTTTCGTAAAGTGGTAAACAGCCCCGTTAATTCGCTATCATAAAATACCCCTGTTAAATGATAATCGCCGTGACTGATTTTCCAGGGTAGAATGTCTGTGCTGCGAACGAGTTGACAACTGTACACCTGGGAGGCTTGTGTCCATAGTGCATCAATCCGTGCGTCCGAAGGTTCAATTTTTTGAATTGATATTTCCTGCGGCAAATCGGTGGTAACGTTTTCAGCGAGAGGCTTACTCCATAGCGGGAATGATTGGGTTTGAAAAAAAGGAACAAACTGAAATGCTCTTGACCAACGCGGATCAGGAACCATATGGATTAAGGCAATGCCTTCTTCGCGAAAAAAAGAAACCGCCTGGTTATATAACTGGAAGATGGGGTGCTGCAACAGGTTCAAAAAATTAAATTTTTGTAACTCCTTATTGAGTACCGGAGCAAAGGGCCTGAAGGCCTTGTAGTATTTTCCGCTTACCACGACTTTAGAGGGTATAAAAATAAACTGGCCTGCCAGTTTGTTTGTTTGTTCGTCAATGGCCAGTGAAATGGCGGGTTCTCCCAAGGGTGTATAACGAAAGCGGCGCTCCCATTCGTTCCGGTCAATAGTATCCCAGCCCGAGTTGATATTCCAAAATTCAACTAGTTGATCTATATCTTCGATGGTCGACATCCTGTAAGTAAAAGCCATACTGTTTCTTAATTATTTAATCATCTGGCATAATATACCATCTCTCCGGTAAAATAGCGTCTTTTGCAATTGCGGCTTGCAGCGGGTAACAACCAAATGCAAACTGAAAATCAATATTACTATGATCAATTTCTTTAAGCAATGGCACTATATGCGGGCTACGCATTAGTTTGATTTCCTCAAGGGGAAAAGCGTAACGGTTTTCGTTTTTATGATGCAATGCTTTTATAGATGCAAGCAGCACTTTTTTTAAATCTTTAACGTTACCTGCCAGGATATCAACCAGCAAGCCATCAGCTTTTTTGTAAGCAGCATAACCCAAAAGTTCATTTTCTTTTTTTACTTCAATCACAAGGTGCCGGCTGATTTTCCATTGTAGCCTCGGGGCATTTCGTACAACTCCACATTGTACCGGGAAGTTTGAAACAGCGGTTTCCCATAACTTGTTATAAGATTCGTCAAAAGAAGTTCCGATGCTCGTAGAAAAATTTTCCTTGTTTGATTGTTCCCATATCATTTCATTTTTCAATGAAATGGAGGAACAGCCCCATGTGGTCATTTCCACATCAGGTAGTCCAAACCGCGGGAACAATTTTAGTAATCCGATCCATCCATGAGCTGGCAAGCCATAGAGTAATGAATAACCCTGTTTTTGTGCAATTTCACAACCTGTTTTTATCATCATAAATGCAGGATGTTCATTATTTCTCAGGTCGGTTTGCCTGAAATCTTTATGTAGAATAGGGGCCGAGAGACGGAGTGCTTTTACTTTATTACCGCATAAGAACACTTTTGCGGGAACAAAAACCAGTTGACCGATTACTTCGTCTTCGCCATTCGTTGCAACGATAATAAGACTAGGGCCGCCCGGTATATTAAGATACCAGTCATTGAATTGTTTTTTACTTATGCCGCCCCAGCCAGAAAAATTTTCCCAGAGCGATAGAATGCCCGGAAGATCTTTTTTATCAAAAAGTCGATATGTTATTTGTGCAACCTCCATCCTCTTAAGTTATGTGTTGATATTTATACAGATCGGCGTACAAATTTCCCTGCTGCATCAAGTTTTCATGAGTGCCGGTTTCTACGACATAGCCATTCTGCAGTGTAATGATTTGATCCGCATGTTTGATGGTCGATAAGCGATGAGAGATCAGGAAAATAGTTTTGTCTTTGGCAATCTCAGGCAGTTTTTTAAAGATCCGGGATTCGGTGAGTGCATCGAGTGCAGATGTCGGTTCATCCAAAATAAGAATGGAAGCTTTTTTCAAAAAAGCACGGGCTAAAGCAATTCGTTGTTTTTCGCCACCAGACAACGAACTGCCCATTTCACTTACCGGCGTGTCATATTGTAATGGCATCCGCATAATAAAATCATGTGCCTGCGCCGCTTTAGCCGCCTCCATAATTTCCTGGAAAGATGCTCCTGGTTTTCCGAAAGCGATATTCTCCCGGATGGTCATAGGAAAGAGAAAAGACTCTTGCAGTACCAGCGAGATATTTTCTCTTAAAGAATGTAGCTGAACATTTCGCAGGTCAAAACCATCGATCGTTACCCTTCCTTTAACCGGATCATAAAACCGGGCTATCATCGAGATCAACGATGTTTTCCCCGCACCGGTAGGTCCCACGATAGCTGTTATCTGGCCGGGTTGTGTACGAAAGTTTATATCCTGTAAAATGACATTTTTTTTACCTGTACTGTCTTCATAGCCGAATTGAACATTTTCAAATGCAATTTCGCCCCGAACATTTTTTAGAGAATGGGGATTGACTTTTTCTTTTACGATTTCATTGGAGTCTAGTATTTCAAATAGTCTTTTTCCTCTTGATCCTATGATTACCGCCGTTCCAACGGCTGTAGAAAGAGAATTGACAGGTCCGTATAATGCCGTGACATAACCCAGGAAAATATACAGATCACCGGCGGAGAGATTTCCATTCATTCCGCGATAGGCGCCCATGCCAATTAATACTGCAGAGGCAAGACCCGTGATCAAAGTAATAAGCTGGTTGTATTTTGTAGATACCTTGGTAGCTTTTTGAAAAGCTTTGCCAAAGTCCCAGGCATGATCTTGCAGTTTTCCGTGCATGTATGATTCACGGGCAAATGCCTGGATGATCTTGATCGAAGAAAGGCTCTGCTGCAAAAATGCTGACAGATCGCCCTGCTTCTTATATTGGCTCATGGTGGTATCATTCATCGGCCTGCTGAAATAAGCCAGTGTTGCAGCGAGCAACGGCACAACTGCCATAGCAATAATTGCCATCTGCATATCGATACGTGACATGATATAAAACATGGCGACAAGACAAATCAGCGAAGTGATAGCGGGAATAATGATTTGTGCTACCAGGAAATATATAACGAAAGCATCACCGGTTACCCGTTGCAGAAGATCTCCGACTTTGTTTTTGCTGTAAAAGGATAGCGATAATTGCTGCAGCTTGCTAAACAGGTCTACAGAAATGTCATATACGAGTTTCTGGGCAAGCCCAACTGTCATATTACTTACGATTAAGGAAACCAGGGTGCCTCCTATCGTAACAAAAACAATTGCGATAATACAAAAAAGCAATAGCTCTCTTTTCCCGCCGGGCATAGTTAATCCTGTTATGTCTTGCAGGAATGCGGGTAGTGGATGACCTGCCAGCACATTATCAATTACAATTTTAATAGGCAAAGGCTTTACTACTTCGAAACTCACCCCGATCATAGCGACGAGTATCAGTGCTATCAATTTTATCCGATAACACGAAACATAACCCAACAGTCTTTTGATAACGCCAATGTTTGTCATATTTGATCAACCGATTAAGGCGAATAAATTGTACTAATTGTTTTCGATAAGGATTTCCAACACTCTTTTTTCCCGGAAATCCCGCCGTGAATAATTCTTGACAATTTTGTCTTCCTGGACTAAGCTTTGGACGTAGGCAACTTGTGACTCTATCATTTTTGTTTCCTGTTGGAAAACTTTTTCTGTGATTGGCATAATGAGGTCTTCACTCCCAGGCAACGCTTTAAAGGCTTCTGATAAATCATACATCGCTCTCGCCTTATCTGTGAAGTAGGTAATTATTAGCCCCACCGAAAACAAGGCCAGTACGCCACCAGCCAGGTAACTACTATCGAAGAATGCAAGAGAAGATAAAATGCTTAAGACGAGGGTTAATTGAATTCCGGTTGCTGAATATTCGGGTTGACATTTGAAACGCAATAACTGTTTATTGCCGCCGTGTTCTTCAATGGTCAAAAGACCTTTTGCGCTGGCGAAAAAGCCACAGGTTACATGCAGGTCCCACTGATCATACTGTCCACCCCGCCTAACCCGTACTCTTGATTGCAATAAATTGTTTTCAATCTCCTGCAACCATTGTTCAGCTGATTTCCAGGTTTCCGACCAATGCTTTAATGTTAATTTACTTTTGAATAACAAGCTTGGATGAAAACGATTAGATCCTCTCTTGCGCCACGGGGCCAGGCCATGTGCAATGCGGCCATACAAACGGGCAAAAGGCTGAACAATATGCAACACGGTTGTCAACCCCCAATATTTCAAGTATTGTTTTTTGCTTTCAAATTTCTTTGTGCTTAATGACTTTGCTGCACTGATACCGGCCTGCAAAATTGAAATAGTTAGGGCGATGAATAAAAACGGCAATAACCATAATAGAGGCAGCCAGCTCAATCCAAGAAATGATAAAAAGCATAAAATAAAAACAAGCAGGTACCATTCCGGCATTAACGGAATGCAACTGATAAAGCCGGGAGCTTGTTGATAAACAGATTGAAAAGGCGCCGATCCCCAAATGCCATGAAAGATTTTGTCCTTCTTCAGTTTAATAGGTAAGGTAATGCCATTTCCATAGATTCTGCCGGCCCATGATAGATGACCAAAGCCATTATATTTTTCGGGCCACTTTGCTTCTAACAATGCTTCGGCTTTTCCATAACCTTTTTGTTGTTTCCAATAAGCTTTCAACGAATTTCTGCGGTGATGCCATACAAAAGCGGCGGGATGAAAGCCAATCGTTCTACCGGTATGCTGAATTCGCCAGCAAAGATCTACATCATCACCTGCTGCCCGGTAAATAGGATCGAAGCCACCTAATTCAAGCAGGATATCTTTTCGGAAAGACATGTTACAGCCTGGTATATGTTCGGCTATTTCATCAGTCAGTAAAACGTGCACGGGGCCACCAGGTGCATTCGCAACACAAGTTGCAATAGGTCCGTCATTGTCCGGCGCTATATTCGGACCACCAATGGCTGCATGCGGAGTTGTTTGATAAGCATATGCCAAGTAACGTAACCAATCTTTATCGGGGTAAGCGTCATCATCAATATATGCAACGATCTCCCCTTTGGCTTCCAGCATACCTGTATTCCTTGCATTGCTAAGACCGCGGTTGGATGTACTGATCAGGCGAACAGGATATTCACTGACGATTTCGGCCAATCTATCTTTCGATCCATCATTGACAACGATTACTTCGTAATTGGGATAATTGAGCTGCTGCAATCCTTCCATGCAGTCACGGATAGTGGCCGAGCCATTGTAACTGCAAACAACAACCGAGATAAGTGGTAACTCCTGTTCACTTTGAAATGGAATATCGGCAAATGCTTTCGCTACGGTATCAAGCGCCGGCTTTGGATTTCTTTGGCGGTCTACCAGCCCGAAATCCCAATCTTCGATGTCAAACCCTCCACGCCACCATTCGTCCGTCCAGGCAAATACAAAAGCGCCGGCGGATCCCTTTGCAAAAATTGTTCTTAGTTGCCAGTCTAGAATTTCAGATTGTTTTTCAACACCATTCCGCATACTGTCCAAGCCGATTTCGGCTAATACCAGGGGACGATCGCCTGTAATATTATGTAACCGCTGCAGGTAGGCGTTTAATTTTTCCTGCGTCTCCAGGTAAACATTAAAGCAGTCGAAATCAAGAAACGGCAATTTTAAATATTCAGTAGTAGGATAGTTTACATACGTTACCAATCCTTCCGGATCTACTGATTTTACAGCTGCATAAAGTTTATGAAGAAACTGTTCAATTTTTTGTTTCCCATAATAACGTACGATAGGAGCTGGAATTTCATTACCAATCGAATAGCACAATATGGCCGGATGACCGGCACATGCGGCAACATATTTTTTTGTATTGTTAACTATTGATTGTTTTCGTTCATTGGAATCAAGGAACGTAATATGTTGTTCCCATGGTAATCCAACCATCACTTTCAACCCATATTTCCCGGCAATATCCAATAGTTCACCAGGAGGAGTTGTATAAGTTCTGACAGTATTGATCCCATACATGGCCATTTGAGAAAAATCTTTTTCAATCACAGTGGTGTCAGGAAACTGGATACCTTTTTCGTTTGGACGAAATGTACCGTAGGTAACTCCTTTGATATAAAACTTTTCATTGCCCAGCATAATAAATTTTCCTTTTACGACCGGGCGAAGTAAGGAGGAATGAATGAATGGCTGGGGAATAGAATGCCCGGCTTCTTTGATTGACATAAGAATTAGTTTAGTTTTTTAATGTACCTGCATGTGTTTACACAAGAATGCCTGGCAAGCAATCAGACTTTGCTACGATAAAAGCCTTATTTAATGTGATAAAATGGGCGGCAATAATACTTATATGGCGAGCAAGAAGGGCGGGATAATGTTGTACTTAAAGATATGGAATTAATTTATCATTCAATCAAAACGATAAATTTTTTTATTGTTACTAAATAATAACGGAGTACCTGGTCAATTTTTTTTTCTGAATACCGGTTGTACTGAGCGGCCGTGTAAATATTTTTCTACTCCATCGGTCAATGCTTTTTTATAAACGAGAAGCGCTTCGTAAATTATTTCGATGGTGCGATCAATGTCTTCATTTTTATGCGAATAGCTTACAATTAACGAGGGCAGAATCAACCCGCGCCGGATTGTCTCCTGCAGGAACAACGTGCGGAATAATTGGGATGGTTTACCATTTTCATCGTGCGTAAAATAAACCAGGTTACTGGCCCGGCCCATCACCCCAAAATAGTTGTTTAACCCAATCTCCGTAACAGTTTTATTGATTCCATCCGCTAGTCGTTGACCCTGCCTGTATAAAAAATCAATTACATTTTCTTTTTGAAAAATATTTATTGTTGCGATCGCTGCTGCCAATGAATGATACTCTGCGCCAAAAGTGGTGGACAATAGAAACACCCGTTCTTTTGAATGATGTAGTCCTCCTAATTCCATCAGTTCTTTTTTTCCCGCTAAAGCCGAAACAGAAAAACCATTTCCCATTGCTTTTCCAAATGTGCAGAGGTCAGGTACAACTCCGTGTAGCTGTTGTGCGCCACCCAGATGTAAACGAAAGCCTGTTTTTATTTCATCAAAAATTAAAATGGCGCCTTGTTCATGACAAAGGGTTTTTAAATTTTGAAGAAAATTATCTTCGGGTGGCGTTCTTTCTTCTGCTTCCAATATTATTGCTGCAATTTTCCCCGGATATTTTTCAAACAATTGCCGGACACTTTCAATGTTATTGTACCGAAAACCCACCGTTAATTCCTGTATAGATTTTGGAATGCCGGCATTCATAGCAGTAGTACCGATAAACCAATCATCAACAGAAAAAAAAGGATGATCAGAACAAATGGCAATCAAATCCCTTCCGGTATAGGCTCTCGCCAGTTTCACCGCTGCACTGGTCACATCAGATCCATTTTTGGCAAACTTCACCATATCCATGCCGGGAACGACTTCCAGGAATTTCTCAGCGCATTCCAATTCTATTGTTGCCGGCCTGCCAAAATTTACTCCCAGTAACATTTGCCTGTAAGCAGCTTCCACCACAGGTTCATAAGCATGACCCAATGTAACACTCCTCAGGCCCATGCCATACTCTATATATTCATTACCATCTGCGTCCCATACGTGACAACCCTTTCCCTTCGTCATTATCGGAAAACAACCCGGCGGAAATTGGTCATCGCCTTTGGCATAAGTGTGGGAACCCCCGGGAACCAATTGATGCAGGCGTTCATTTAGCAACAATGATTTATCAAACTGCATGTTTTCCCCTTTTTTAATTTATAATATGATCTTTCTCGCATGAAAAGCCTCAGCATATTTTGTAGTGCAGGCTGATTCCATACCACGAATTCGCATTAAAGCTTTAAAGGTTTCTTCATCAAACCAATGCTTACCAGCTTGCGATATAAAACTGTCTTGTATGATCCGAATTTTTTTGCTGGCTTGCTCTTCAGTTAGCCGAACGAAAAAATTAGGGATACCCAAATCACCATCGAATTTTGGAATTTCATATTCCAATATAAAATGCCGACGAAATGTATTCCAGGTAAAATCAGATAGTATCCTGTGATCCTGGTGCCGGTCGTCACGATAGTGAGTAAAAATTAAATCAGGATCGATTTCGTTTTTAAAAGATTCAAATTTTTCTTTTATTTCCAGGCCTGAGTATTGTAAAAAAGCATCCCGGTAATCAAAAACCAGAATTTCTTTTTCTTTGGCGTTTTTCAGAAATGAGTTTGCGCTGGCAATAGCTTCCTTTTTTCTTTCCTGGGTGGATGTGAAGACAATCCATTTAACAAAATCAATGGGATGACTCTCCAATAAGTGCAACAAAGTGCCGCCACAACCAATTTCGATATCATCACAATGTGCGCCGATGCAAAGAATCTTGTAACCAGCTTTTTTTGTGATAAAGGGAAAATTCAACATTTACTTTTCAATAATTAGTTTATGATTATTCGTTCCTCTTTCCCATACCATCCAGGGTGGATTGCCGGCGGCAAATAAGTCGTCAAGCATTTGCTGGTCTTTAAATGTATCCATGCTTGCCCAAAAATCATTGAACCGGTAAGCGAGTAATTTATTTTCACTGATCAACCGCTGGAAAGGCTGATCGACTAACTCTTCACCATTTTCCAAATAATTAAATATTTCATTTCTGAGAATAAAGAAACCTGCATTGATCCAGAGGCCCGAGTTTCCAATATGGCTGATATTTGCCACCCTGTCATTCTCGCCGATTTTTACTACATGATAGCTCTTCGTAGAATAATAAGCCATGAAACTGGCGATGGCATTATTGTAGTTAAAATGATCGATCATATCCGGCAGGTGCATATTGGTAAGACCATCTGAGTAGTTGGCCAGGAAGACTTCTTCACCTTCAAGATAAGGTTGCACTGCTTTTAAACGGCTGCCAATATTAGAAGAAATGCCAGTATCCACAAATGTAATGGTCCAATCATGAATGTCTGAGTTCAACAACTCCAATTGCGCACCCCCATTGCGATAAATAAAGTTATTGGAGATGTATTCATCGTACTTGACGAAATAATTTTTTATATAATCCGCTTTATAGCCGAGGCAAATAATAAAATCCTTATGCCCATAATGCGCATAGTATTTCATCAGGTGCCACAAAATAGGGCGGTAACCTATTTGAGCCATTGGCTTGGGGATCTTATCCGAGTAGTCTCTTAGTCTTAATCCCAATCCTCCGCAAAAAAGAACGACTTTCATTTGATTATTTTTTATTGTTTTTAGCCAAATGGAATTCGCTATAAAATTTTCATCGCTGATTGTGATGATAGCTCGAAAATTTTATAGCTCATTTCATAATAAACGATTTTAAGTTTACGATTGATTAAGCATACACAGTTACTTCAGGAATTGGAACTACAAACTGTCCTCCCCAGTTCCGGATATGAGACATTTGCCCCATGATTTCTTCTTTCAGGTTCCAGGGAAGTATTAATACATAATCAGGCTTTGTTTCGTCTATTTTTTCAGGAGGATAAATGGGTATACGGGTGCCGGGTAGCAAACTGCCTTGCTTGTGCGGACTTCTGTCAACAGTGAAATCAATGAAATCAGTTCGGATGCCACAATAATTTAATAAGGTGTTGCCCTTGCCGGGAGCGCCATAGCCAGCCAGTCTCTTACCATTTCTTTTAGCCTCTATCAAAAACTCAAGCAGTTTTCTTTTGGTTTCTTTTACCTGTTCTTCAAAATTTTTATAAAAGTCCATTTGCGTTACACCGGCTTCCAGTTCTCTTTGCAACAGCTCAGTGACTTTGGCTGATACAGGTTTTGATGTATCACTATGATGACGACCATAAATTCTCAGCGACCCTCCATGAGTAGGTATCTCTTCTACATCAAATAAGGTGATCCCATGAAAATCAAAAACTTTTTTTACGGTAGTAAATGAAAAATAAGAGAAGTGTTCATGATAGATCGTGTCAAATTGATTTTCTTCCATTAATCGCAGCAGATGGGGAAACTCCATGGTCAACACCCCATCTTCTTTTAATAAGATTGGAATGCCACCGACAAAATCATTCAGATCGGGAACATGCGCCAACACATTATTACCAGCGAGCAGGTCCACTTTTCCATATTGGGCTACCAGTTCTTTTGCGGTTTGTACGCCAAAAAATTTTACTTCAGTGCGAACACCTTTTTTCCTGGCGTATTCAGCTACGTTAGCAGCCGGTTCAATGCCCAATACAGGAATATTTTTTTCTACAAAATATTGCAGTAAGTATCCATCATTGCTGGCTATTTCCCCCACTAAACTTTGCTCGTTGAAGCCAAATCTTTCCACCATTTGGTTGGAATAATTACAAGCATGTTTGAGCCAGCTGGTAGAATAAGAAGAGAAGTATGCATAGTCGCTAAAGATATCGCCCGGTGAAACAAACTCTTCCAGTTGCACCAAATAGCATTGATCACAGACATAAGTTTTGAGTGTGAACACCGGTTCCATTTTATTTGAGTCTTCCGGCTTGATATAGCTTTCACAAAGTGGTGATGTGCCCAGGTCAGCAAACACATGCGTTAGTGGCGCATTACAAAATCGACAGTGGGGTTTTGATGACGTTGAATTCATGGTGTTGATTTAAAAATTGCGAATTCCATTAAGATTTTCGGTTAGGTAAGGATATTGTTTGTCTTTTTCAGATAAACAGGTAGGAGTCATCGGCCAATGAATCCCAATTTGTTTATCATCATAGCGCAGACCGCTTTCGCTCCCCGGTGCATAAAAGGCCGTATGATGGTAAACAAGTGATGTATGATCACTGAGTGTTTGGAAACCATGAGCAAAACCTTCCGGCACATACAACATGCAAAAATTATCTTCTGACAACTCTGCTCCAAAATGCTGCAGGTAAGTTGGAGATTCTTTCCGCAGGTCAATGATGACATCATACACCCGGCCGGCGATACATCTTACCAGCTTAATTTCCTCATGTGGGGCCGACTGGTAATGCATCCCTCTCAACGTACCTTTTTGTTTATTATAAGATTGATTCATCTGAACAAATTCTTTATCATGTCCAATACCCTGAAACTCCTTTTTGCAAAATGTTCGTACAAAAAAACCACGATCATCTTCGATCGGTTGCAGCCGGATAAGATAAGCGCCTTGCAAGGGCGTAGGTTCAAAAATCATGGCTTATGATTTAAGAATAATGATTGATCAATGGTTCCTGTCTTCACGAGATTTTGAATAACATTCAGCCGTACCAGGTTTGAATTCCTGTAATTCCCGTCAATAAAATCAAGATTCTTTATTCCGTCAATTAAGCCATCCACTGCCGCTTTCAAATCATACTGCGGCTGATGAGCCGGGGCCAGTTTTTCAAAGAGATCGAAATTCACGCGGTAGGACCGTTTATCCGGTTCGGCATTGCTGTTAACGGATACTTTTGTTTCAGGCAGCATTTCATTGACCATATTGGCTAACTCCTTTACCTGGTAGTTCCAGGCATTACTGCCGGCATTTGCCACAAGGAAGTCGCCGCCAGACTTTCCATTTCTTTCATGCGCCCAACGCATAGCCCGTGCCATATCTAAAACATGTATCAATGGTCGCCAGGGGGTTCCGTCACTTAGAATATTTATTTCTTTGTTGGTAATAGCTCCTGCCACAAAATCATTTAGCACAAGATCAAGCCGGAGCCGGTCACTCATGCCGCAAGCGGTTGCAAAGCGAAGACAGGTAATTTGAAAGTTTTCATCTGCTAACGCCTTCAAACCGGTTTCGGCATTGATCTTTGATTTCGCATAGGCAGTCAATGGATTCAATACACTTTCTTCAGTTCTTGGTTTATCTTCTGCCGAACCGTATACACTACAACTGGATGCAAACACAAATTTTTTAGCTCCTTTGCTTTTGGCTTTTACTGCCAGATCAATGATAGCTTTACAATTGATATCATGCGTTTGACTTTCGTAACGGTTGCCTATAGGATCATTGGAAATAGCAGCTAAACCAATGACGGTATCCACCCCATCTAAAAGTTCTGCAGGGAAATTTCTTACGTCGCCATAATGTTGCGCAGAGAGGCCCGCATCCGGAATAATGTTCCGGTTGGTTACATATTGTGAAAAGTAACCGATATCATAACCCACTAACTCTGCAGCGGGATAATATTTTCTGAACTCCCTGACAACGCCGGGACCAACATAACCAAGGTTACCGGTAATTAAAATTTTCATGCGTTATATAAATTATAAACTGATTTTTTTGTTGGCTTAGCTGGTTGAATTAATAGCCCGCTCTGTTCCAGTACAGCAGCAATTTCTTTGATCACATCAAATGGTATTGATGCACGGCCAGCTATATCCAGCAGGCTATGCTGACCATCTGAAAGATTGAGCAGCCATAGCATCGCCATCCTTCGTTGCTCCTTTTCCTTTTCAGTTGTACCACCAATTTTTTGATATAATCCCCGTCTGCCTAATTGCGGTTCACATTTTGGATATTGGTTTATGTAAACAATGTCATTGTCCAGGATACCAGCAATTGCTGAATAAGCATTTAATGAACCCTGGAGCTTTGCTGGTTGTATCAATTCCAGGTTATCGGCAGAGGTATGGTATTCGGGGTATTGACCATACTGAGATCTTGTCAGGCTGCCAATATTTAAATTAAATCCCGGGGAATTGAATTGTCTTTCGTCATAGCCATAGGGAGAAAAGTCAATTGTTTTATAATCTTCACCTATGTGACTGAGGTAGTGTATCACCGCTTTATCAATTAAGGCATCGCCTGCTCTTGTTTTTTTATACGTAAATGAGGAAGCGTCTCCCAATAAAGTGGCTACCAGGCCGGCTTTAATATTGCTCAACTTATCTTCATTTAAAGACAACCAGGTGATAGCGCCTATTGTTCCGGGTATAAACAAAAACCTGTACGATAAGCGGTTTGTTTTTGTACTTAACAATTTTGCCAAAAATGAAATCACTGCTATACCCGAAAGGTTATCGTTGCACAAAGATGGATGGCATATATGACAGGTGAACAGCACTTCATCAGCTGTTTCACCCGGCAAATAATATTCGCCATAAGTAAGCGAACCCGGCTGCAGGGTTGAATCAATACAAACTTCGTATTCATCATCCTGCATTGACTGTAGTTGAGAATGGCTTAAGCAAAAACCCCAGTTTTCCTCGTAATAAGAAGTGCGGTAAGGTATCCATCCGGGTTTATCCGGTAATGAAAAGAGATGCTGCTTTAATTCCTTTAATGAAAACTTACCGTTTACCGGAATGCTGTAATTGAGGACGTGAAGATTTGATGTATTGAAGTCAACAATTTTTTCGCCCTTGCTATTTTTTATATACGCATTCCTGATATTCCATTCCTTGGGTATGGTCCAGTCAAACACATTGGTCCCCGTAGGTACTTCACGTACCTCAAGTGGGATGTATTCCTGCAGGATCGACAGGCTTTTTCTTACGCCATCGCCGGTAATACTGCGGCAGATTGGGTAAAGCCTGCTGATTAGCTGGTACATTTTCTCTCCTTGTTCCAATATGTTTACGGATTCCATTCTCTTTAAACTACTTCTTATTTTTATCTATTCAAAGCTTTTCAGATGCCAATCTTGTCAAGAAATTTTCTGATCACTTTCCCCGCTTCCATGTATTCAAAGGCCAGTTCACGGGCTGCTTTTGAATGCACGGCATAATTTAGCGATACATTCCTGACAGCATCAACAGCTTCTTCAATCGTTGTAAAAGCAAGCAAACCTTTTCCGGCCGGTAAAACTTTCGAGAAGCCTGTTTCCTGCAGCACAACCGGCTTTCCAAATCCCATATAATAACCCGATCTGTCATTGAACCAGCCACATTGCGTAGAAACGAAAGCCTGTTTGGCGACGCTGAATTCAGCTTTTGATCCGGCAATATAGTCCAGGTATGATGCGGCCGAGATGCTGATATCATCTCCTTTTTTAGCCAGCCATCCATTTTCCTGTAATCTTTCCCAGGGTATTTTTTTGCCCGAAACGGCTACTTCCATCAACTCATCAACTTTAGAAGGAAGGCTCATGATTTTTTCAAACTCTATATCCTTATGTCCATATTCTTTTCCATCATATTCCACTCTTTTAGTGGGGTTCCAGTTCATCACGGTAGTAAAAGCTGATTTTCCATTGACAGGTGCATTTTTTACTTCCTGTAGCAAGACCGGAGGTAAATTATGTTTCCAGTCGATTCCGGAAGCAGGCACATCACATTGTTCTGTTCCTATCAAATTCCCATCGGTAAAAAAATGATCATATGCCGGTAATGTCACACCTGATTCAATCCATTTTTTTATACGCACCTGGAACCAGCCCGGTTCGCCATCTACAAAGACCCGCATTTTACAATGAGCAGATTCCTCCTTCCATTGAGCCCATTCGAGATCGACATATAAATCCGCAGTCCGGAATAATTCATCGACAGTTGATTTACTTAATCCATGATAAACACCATAGTGATCGACAAAGCATAAATTATTATGCAGGTCATATTTTTCCATCAGCTTTCTTACTACACCATAGCCATAACTGCAATCACTGGTCATGGTTCTGTTGGGAATGTCATAACAGTCATCGGGCCATTCGCTTTTTTCAACAAAATAGACTTCATGGCCGTTCATTTTAAATCCAACCAGCCACGCCAGGTACCATAAATTGGATCCGCCTCTTGGTTCCCTTACCATCGTACCACTCACTATAATTCTTGCCATTTGCTTTGTTTTATAGTTTGACTTGTACTTATCTTTTCAAACGCTGATAAGTTTAAAGTATGGGTTTCCTGGTTACTATCTAATAAAAACGTTGACGTAAAGTTTTTGGCGGGGATATGGAAACCAATGCGTACCGGTTTGATAAACGGAAGATGATTTTCGGAATATAACCTCAATCTATATTGGCTGGTAACTTCATTGATACTGACGGTGTGGCTAAGAATAGTAGATAATTCTCTAAAATCTATAAAGAACTTTGCCCCGGCTTCTTGCCATTTCTCCAGTTGTTCACTGAACCAACCTGTGCCATGGATGCTAACATCAAAATCATGAAAGTAGCCAACTACAGGCAGTTCCTGTTCAAACCAACGCGGATTAGCTAAATCCAGGTAAGGAGAACATACGTGCTGATTCCAGCAAAGCTGATGGCCAATTCGCATACCAAGATAATAACTGCTTACGAGATTTAATCCTGATTTCAATACTTTTTCCAACACATTATTGGTAAACTCTTCGCCAGGACAAATAAGTGTTGAAGGCAGTGATTGAAAGTTTTTTTGAAAGGCTTCAATGCCTGAAAGCAAAGGGTGTTTTTCTTCCGCCAGGCTATTGATAAAGCTTACAGCCGACTTTCCAAACTCCCGGAACCACTTCTTGTTTTCGTACCTGTCATCTGCTTTTAGCCATGCTTTTTTATCAGGATGTATATGGGTATATCCATGCAGTTCCACCTCGGCCAGTCCGCTGTTTCTTAGTTTTTCAATTCCACGAAACTCATCTTCATAGTCAAAAACACGGGTATGTCCGTTCGCAAGATTTTTATAATATTTTACAGATGGAGAAGGATAAATATTTCCGGCTGTTCTAACCGTGGGCAGGCCGTCAATTTCGAGCCGGCCTCTTGTACTATCACCATCATCAACCCAGGCCGGAACATAAGCAAGGCTCATCCGTGCATTTCTTTCCAATAAAGTCTGACCAATGAGGTCCCATTCTTCTTCGCCAAGTTTTGCTGTTTGAAATGAATTATCATGAACCGGCTGTGAACTACCGGGATCATCCATGCGTAGAATCATCGTATTCTTCCATTCAAACCAGGCGACAGGATATAAGTTTTCAACTATTAAAAGTTGTTTTAAAAGAGCGGTAAAAACGGGTTCACTGTCCCTTGCCATACTGGGATGAAAACTTAGAAACAAGATCTTTGAGCCTGATTCTTCGACGGTACCGGCGATGCATGTTTCCGATAAATGGGCCCGTTTGTTCAAACCTTGAGTGGCTTCCAGTTCCGCTAATTGCAATGAATTTTGCAGCTTCCATTCTTTGCAAAATCCGGGTCGTTTATATAGTAAACGGTCGCCTGCTGGTTTATTTTCAGAAAGGAAGACTTCAAATTGATGGGATAACCAACCATTTTTTTTCCCGGCACGGGTGATAAATAAAAATTGATTTGTTCTGATTGTAAGCAGGAGTTGTTCCCATGTATTGCTATCAATATCGTCAGGATCTCCTGTAAGTATGACCCATTTGACGGCCTGGTTGTTAAAATCGACGAGGTGAAGTGAACCGGGATCCGTTAGCTTTACTTTCCAGCCCAGCATCGCCACAAGCGTCATCCAATCCAACGCTTCTCTTTCTTCTGGTGGCAGCCACCCGCCGGTTCCCAATACCAGGGCCCCATTCATCTTTTCGGCAAATGGGGTAAGGATTAAAACGGTATCTTCTCGTTGTTTTATCACTCGCTTCTCAATTTTAAAGAGGAAAAGCCACGTTTTAAAGAACCTGTCAGTGCTTCTATTGAAATATGCTCCCTGGCAAAATCCCTGATAGAGGTTCGCATACTTTTTACCTTCTGTGGATTTTCAGCAATAAACTGTAAACGCTTGAAAAGAGCTTCGTCATCCTGTGGAGGAAAAAGCCACCCTGTGTTATTTTCTATTACCAGGTCTGAAATGGCGCCTACATCAGACGAAACAACCGGTAGCCCACAGGCCAGCGCTTCGCCGACAACGGTCGGAAACCCTTCCCGTTTAGATGCCAGTACCAGGCATTCAGCAATATTTAGTAAGCGAACTTTCTCTTCATCATTTGCTACCCACCCACGAAAATGTACCCTGCCGGGAATTTGTCTTGTTGCCTGATCCTTCAACTTCATTTCATCTTTCCCGCTTCCCACTATTAAAAGATCAATATCGGCAAAATGCACAGCTACCTTTTGAAATGCGCTAATTATCGAACTAACTCTTTTGACACTATCATCAAGCCTGCCAATAAACAAAAAATATCTTTTTTCACTATTGAGGCCAGAAACTAAGCAGGCCTCTTCGCGACAACCGGGTTTGTAAATTGAAATATTAATGGGAGATCGTACAATACTCATCCGGCGGGGATCGAGTTTATAGTTTTTTTCAAGAAAATCTTCTTCCCGTTTTCCGGATGTAAAAATCCAATCGGTTTTTGGGATAGTGATTCGTTTTAAGAGGGTTCCCAGGTATTTTCCGGTACTGCCGGAATGAACTGCCACCAAAGGTATCCTGCGCCACCTGGCTACCAAGTGGAGCGAATCAAAACGACCGCTGCAATAGTCTTGTGAAAAAATAACATCTGGTTTATCTCTTCGCAATGCCTTGAATAATGGCCAGGATAAAATAGCGGAATACGAAGCAAGCGTTGCGTAAGTATAATACCAGCGATTTCGAAACTTCCAACTTTTTATTTTGGAATAAAATAACTTCCATAGCTGGCGATGCAACCATGATGAAGGAAGGATTTTGACTTTACAGCCTACATAGTTGTGTGTAACGTCTTCCTTAAATGTTGGTTTCAGGCTTAGCACATACCAGGTAACATCACCAATTTCTTCCTGCACTATTTTCATCCTTGCATGGTTGGCGGTATTGTGCCATGATCTCGCAAACGCTTCCTGCGAAACGCCATAGTGTGTATAAAAGTCTTCAAATACATCCGGGTAATCAAAGAAAGCTATCCGTGGTCGCCTTCCATTTTGATTTAAAGTAGGGTCAGTATTTTGTTGCAGTGTTTTCATCATTATACAACCTTCAATACTCTTTATGCAATTGACTTTTCTATTAGTTCAGTCAATACTTTATCGGATGCAAAATAAGTTTCAGCCAACTCTCTCGCTCCCTGACAATGCCTGCTATAATTGTTATTTACCTCTTCAATAGCGAGTAATGCTTCATCTATACCAGAGAACGGGATTAATCCGTGATCTGCCTTCAGCCAATCCGAAAAACCGGTATCCTGTACTACCACCGGCCTGCCACTTGCCAGGTAGCCGGCACTTCTTTCACTGAACCAGCCCGTTCTTGCTTCTACATATCCATGTTTGGCAATGCTGAATTCTGCTTTGGACTGTTGAATATAATCCTGGTATTTCCAGGGATCGCCTGAGATTTTCTGCGGATACGAGAGCTGCCAGCCATTTTCTTTCAATCGTGTTCTGGGAGCTGAAGAGTCACTTACTGCCAATTCCATGATTGATTTTGTATGCCGGGGAAGCTGTAAATATTGATCAAATGATTCCGCCTTCATCCCATAGTAACGTCCGTTGTAAGTTTTACCGGGATAGCTTTCCCATTTCATCACCGTAGTAAAAGGAGCAGCTTCGTTTCCATTTGTAACCGGCCATGCGTTAAGCACCACCGGTTGTCGTGTTGGTTGCCACGATAATCCATCATCGGGAACCAGGCAGCCCTCTTGTCTAAAATTTTCACCGTAGGTAAAAAATACATTGTGTTGTTTGCAAAAATCCAACCGTGCATTGTCTGTAAGATTTCTGATCTGCGTGAATAGCGGATCAGTATCGATAAGTACCCTGACGGGAATATCCTGTAGCCGGGATCGTAAAGTATTAGAGCCGGAAAGATTTAATAAAACTTCTGCATCGCTGATAAGTTGCAAAACCTTTTCTGCTATTGGGCCGTGCCATTGCTGTTGATGATGATCATAATAACCCCAGCGATCTCCGAGCCCAAATTGTTCAAATACCTGTTTTGCATAATTTAATCCGTAAGTTGGATTTTGATCGGTTATATTTCGATCCGGGTCGTAACATGAATAGATGGTATCGCCGCTATCTTCTAAAAAGTAAACGTCGTAGCCCATCTGGTGCAAGCCTAAAAAATATTGCAGGTGGTGCCAGGTCATGCCACCCATAGGTCCCCTGACGATATAGCCAAGAACAAGAATCCGTAGTTTTTTATTTTTTAAACCGCTCTTCATTGCTATGAAGCAATTAATTTCTTTTGCTTGTAATCATCTAAAACAGATTTCAGGACATTGACGAGATCGGTTCTTCCCCTGCTTTCTAATGCCGGCATGATCTCTTCATAGAAATCCACCTGGAAATCGTTATAGATCATATCATAAGTTCGGATCGTTTCCAGCAATTCAGGAGTAAGCTCCTTAAGGGAAAATGCTGCAGAATCTTTTAATTTACCAAGAGCTTCTAACTCACACATGGTAAGAATGCATTTCTCACAAGTGCAGCAATTGTATACTCCTTCATCATCATTTTGACAAACCCGGATATTATCAAGGCCGGTTTTCCAATCGCCCACCATTGCCACTTTTTCTAACCTGGTAAGATCAACGCCATGATGAATAACCCGGAAATAAGAAGTAGAATAGTATTGATCCAACAATGGATGAGATCCCCATGGATAAATAGAAACCGGGGTGTGATTAGTAGCGATATAAGTGCTGTGAAATCTTTTACTGAAAAAACAGGCTACTGCGCTCCGCAATGCACCCAGTGATTTATAAGTATAGAACCAGCCATCTTTGTCGAGAAACTTAATATTGGTGAGGGCCGGGATCAGTTCAATACCAGCATCGTCTGCTACTTTTTTTGCCGTGATCAAACGGCCATTGATGATTCTTTCAGCCCGATCCCTTCCTGATTCAGTATGGTTATGATAACCTATCGTCATTCCTGCACTAATAGATAAGGGATGCTGATCAGGAATATTTAATTTATTCCATCGCAGTGTTCCCAGGGAATCGATCCCGCATGACAACAGGCCCAGGCTTTCCTTTGCATTAAAATCATATACTTTAAATCCTGCCGTCGGTTCGATTACCGGTGCGGCATGCGGAATGTCATGGTACCAACTTTTAAATACAGGAACAACTACTTTCAAATTTTGAAATAATACCGGGCAAATGGGTTCATCAATCTGAATTCTTTCTTCACCGGCATGCCAGGCCGCTAAATAAACCGCCAATAAAACTGCATTCGGATCGGCCCACAGCGCCGACTCATATTCTTCAGGCGCCTCCACGAAAAAATTGAGTGGCTGTTTTTTCGCTTGCTCCCAAATCACATCGGCGGATGCCCTGATATAGCCATCGACAATTTTTAAATTGATATTTGTGACTTTCATAAAACGAGTTTATATTTTTCAAGAGTTTGTTCACTTAACTCATTCAGCATTTTTTTTAATACCACTTTTACATCCAGGCATTCCATTGCTATTTCTCTTGCAGCCTTTGAATGTTTATGCCAATTGTTTTCTATTTCGTTGATTGCAGCGGCAGCCTCCTCCACATTATTAACAGCAAATAATCCCGCTCCGCAGGGCAAGTGCTCACTGAAGCCCGTATCCTGGAGCACAACCGGTCTTCCCGAGGCAAGAAAGGCCGCACTTTTATCACTGAACCAGCCAGTATTTAATGCAACAAAAACATTTTTGCATACACTGAACTCTGCTTTTGCATTTTCAATGTAGTCGCAAAAGGTTTGGTAAGACATCGTCGCTGATGTACCGTTCACTATATTCCATTTATAATTCCTGAGCAGATCAAACGGGATATTTTTTCCGGAGACGGCTGCTTCCATATTGGCTCCAACTAAAGTTGGCAGTTGAATAAATTTGGTGAACTCAATGTCTTTTTGCCCGTATTTTTTTTCCTTGAATGAAATTGGCTTATGAGATTGCCAGTTCATCACCGTGGTGAAAGGTGCTTCTTTGGCGGGAGCCGACCCGGTTTTAAAAGAAGTAGTGTCTACCGGGGAATACATATGCCGCCAATGAATATCGCCGGTGGGAATGATATTGTCTTTTCGGCCTATATTGTAACCATTGGTAAAAAAATAATTGTAACGGGAGTAACGTGAAACCATTTCATCATTGTTGTAACAGTTTATTTGCGAAAAACCCGGCTCGCCGTCTATCAGTACTCTGAATTTGCAAGCTTGTGATTCTTCTTCCCATCCATTTTGCGTACCCAGGTCGATATAGCAATCCGCCTGTCTAAAAATTGTTTCAATTTTTGTTTTGGACAATCCATGATAGTGTTCCTGATGATCAACAAAACACCATTTGTTTTGAAGCCCGGTTAATGCCAGGAGGTCGTTGGTCATTTTTATGCCATAACTGCAATCATTGTTCATGCTGCGTGTAACCGGGTTGTAGCATGAATTATCGTATACATATTTTTCTACAAAATACACGTCGTGACCCAATGCCCTGAAGCCAGCGAGGTGCTGAAAGACCCATGACATCATGCCTCCCAGTGGATACCTGACCATATATGCACCAACGATGATAGTTGCCATAGATTTTGTATTAAACTGTCACCACTTGCCTGTAGCCGGCTTTTTTAATCTCCCCGTAAAAGTTTTTGAACCAATTTGTCCGGTCTCTCCAGCACTCAGGATCATCATATTCACCAGTCCATCGTAAGAAGAAATAAATTTTGGCCATAAGCAATCGTTGCCTGAATTCCTGTTCGGAAAAATTGCCCTCCGGCCATCGGGCTGAGATATATTTTTTCACGGCAATTCTTTGTCTTTTGTAGTCCCATCCTTCTATCAAACTGGCGAGGTCAATTTCGCCAACGCCGATGGCTGCGGATTCCCAATCTATCGGATATATATTTCCACGTCGTACCAAGATGTTTTTTGTATAATATTCGCCATGTATGAAAGTTTGTGGACTGCTTAAAAGCAAGTGCATATTTTCCTTGAACCATTCACACACACCTGTCAACCAGGGATATTTTCCATGAAACGTAATGGTTATTTTCTCCATCGCTTTTAGCCAAATCATATAATACGCTTCGTCATATATTTTAACAGACGAAGGCGGATTTGATGAATGTATTCTGTGCAGGTTACCTATCCATGCAGCTGCATTGGCAAAGTGATCCGGATCATGGTCGTCTTTTAATAATTTGGATCCTTTTAAGTATTGGATGATTAAACAACTCCTGTTTTTCTCCTTGTAAAACCCATAAAACCATGGTGAACTCAATGAAGATTTATCCAAAACTTTTCGATAGACTTTTGTTTCGTATTCAACCCCACCACGATGACCATTTGAAAATTGTGTGTGGCTTCCTGCATACTTACAAAAAAGGTGAATCAGCTGACCATTATCCAGACTGCAGGTAATGATTTCAGCCGGTGATGTGCTGTGATAATCAAATTTTTTCCTTCTCACCATTTTTGTCATTTGAAAAGGAGGGTGAACCTTATTCACAAATTTTTCTAATTGTGAATTCAGGTTTTCAGTTTCGGGAAATGAAAAAGTGCCGTTTAATTTCATAAAGCCTAAAAAATTTCCAGTTTTTTTGCTAACGCATAAATGTGATCATATCTCCACTCTTCTTTCTTAGGAAAGAAAAACCGAAAATGCAAATAGAGCCGGGCCATTAAAAGCCTTTTTTCGAAAGCCTGCTCATCAAAGTCAAAACCTGTGAACCGGCTGGCGATATAACTTTCCCTGATACGCTCAACGACCTCTTCTTTCCTTGCTTCAATAATACTTGCCAAATCAATCTCACCCGGGGCATAAGCTGCCGATTCCCAATCAACCGGGTAAATAATTCCACTTTTTATTAAAATGTTCTTCGAGTAATATTCGCCATGAATCAATGTTTGTGGCGCCTTTAACAGGATGTCAATATTTTGACGGAAGAATTTGATAACATCCACCAGCCAGGGTTGTGCGGACAGGATTTCAGGAGCGTCCTCCATTCTTTTCAACCAAATAAAATAATAGTCCTGGTCATACCTCTTTACAAAAGAAGGAACTTTGCTTTCAAAAAAATGATGCATTTGTGCAACCCATGATGCAGCTTTCAGGTATAATGTAATATCCGGGTTACCTTTCAATGATACACTGTCCTGCAGCAAATCCATCAGGAGTAGTGTTTCATTTGTTTCATTAAAATAACACTTGCCCCAAAAATTTACTTTCGTTAACGGAAGGTTTCTCAACACTTCATCATAGATTTTTATTTCATACTCAACACCTCCTCTATGGCCATGATTGTTTGGACCGAGGCCAGCTAAATATTTTCCAAAAAGATTTATTACCCGTCCATCTGAAAGTTTACAACTAATAATTTCTGCGGGGAATGTGCTGCTCCCCTTGAATGGAGAACGTGAAATTATTTCAACAGGTGCCGGTCCATTTGCTGAAAGTAGTTTTGACAAATGAATAGTGAGCAATTCAGTATTGGGCAAAGTACTAATTTCCATAAGCTAATTCTTTACCGGATAATTGTAACAGTTTTGATAAAAGGGTTTCTTTCAAGGTCTTTATTTTTTTACCGGCCAGTTCTGCACACTCCAACGCTTTGGCACGGGCAGTTCTGGACAAGCAATAGTGAAAAGCGGTAGATAATGATACTTCGTCGAGTGTAGCGGCGTTAAATAAAATTGGCCAATCCAATTCTCTTACCTGCAATGAAATTTTGGCGCCGCCTTCAATGGGATCAATGGGAATAACAGGAATACCATTTTTAATAGCCAGTACGGTTCCATGCAGCCTGGTGGTAATAACGAGGTCCATTTTAGCGATCATAGCTTCCACTTCGCCGGCGGTTCTCAATCCACCTTCATTATCCAGCAATGAAGTATCAATGGACACCCGGGCAACTTCGACAGTATTTAGTAATTCTTCAATTTTTTTATTGGCCTCATCATGTAAAGACCGTGAGCCATATTCTTTTTGCTTATGTGATAAGATAACTCCAACTACCGGTACCGCCGGTAGTGGACCCAAAAAGGTAATATCGGGATTGGTGGTTCTTGAACTGTCTCTTTCTAACAATAGTGTAAATGGATTCCAGTCAGTAAGTGGCTCCATCAAAGACAGGTTAACGCCTGTCAGCCTGCAATTCGAAAAATGAGCTAACATCTCTGTAACCGGCCAACCATTTCCAAATGGTCCGCACACAAACAACAAATCTGTAAACTCGCCGGGATTTGCTTTTTGCCAGTTTATCCCACCTGTATACGGAAAGGCTGGACAATCGGCGACACGATATCCTATGTTTGCTTCGCTGAGCCACTGGCAAATAATATCCCGGGCAATCATATCACCTGCCGTTGCGCCCATATTATCAAAACTGAACCATCCTGCTAATAAAACTCTCATAAACGTTATTATTGATCAATAAGCCGTATTTGACTTTTCAATTAATTGTTGCAACACCTTCGCAGCATCAAAATATTCTACAGCAATTTCTTTAGCTCTTCTTGCATGTAGCGAATAATCAGCTTCCACTTCACGAACCTTATCAACAGCCTGTTCAAGGGTATTAAAAGTTAGAATGCCTTCTCCCTCTGGCAATACTTTATCGAAACCTGTATCCTGTACAATAACCGGGCGACCAGCCGCCAGGTAGCAAGCCGAACGGCAGCTAAACCAACCGGGTTTGGAAATCACATAACCACCTTTGGCAACACTCCATTCCCCTTTTGAATAAAAAATATAATCACGATAAGCGTCTATATCACCACACCGGATAGCGGGATCAACAATTTCCCATCCATAATGTGCTAAAAGATCTGCAGGCGTACCGAATGAAAGTTCTTTCTCATTATTCCCGGCAAAATGATCCGGCAAAACAGACTGCCAGTTTTTATGTTGAAGCCTGCTGAGTGCTACTTCGAAATGGATATCTTTCAGCTTCCTCTTTAGCTCAAGAAATTTTATAAACTCTACATCCTTCTGGTAAAAACTTTTTCCCCCGAACACCATGGGTTTGTAGCTTGTCCAGTTCATAATCGTGGTGAACCGGTTACTATGCGATTTATGATTGATCCATTCAGATAATACAATGGGTGTGCGGGTAGGTTGCCAATTATATTTCTCATCTTTTAAAAACTCCGGAAGAGACTCACCAAAACTGAAATGGCAATCATGAAGTGCGACTCTCTTTGAAAACTCTTCAAAACCCAATTTTATTTTTACTTGAGTAAAACCAGGATCGCTATCGATATAAATCATTTTTTTGACAGCCCTGTATTTTGCCGGTTTTTCAAGTGTTCCGGAAACATTGATGAGAATGTCCGCCGTTTGCAACACCTCATGGCGCTTCTGGTCACTCAAGCCATACCACTTGTCTTTAAGCGGGAAACGATAAGCCCACCTCTCTTTCAACTCGTATCGGTCAAAAAGTTTATTTAGATAAGAAATGTTTTTATCGCAGTTTTTCTCCACCCAATCATTTCCTGCAGGTCCGCCATCAAGGTTATAGGGCCACTCTCCGGAGTCCTCGAAATAATAGACATCATGGCCTAGTTGCTTCAGTCCAATACAGTATTGAAGATAATCCCAGGTTACACCCGCCAGGGTGTAATGCTGGGCAATAAGGCCGGTTACAATAATTCTCATAAATGGGTCAAATTGCTTTCTCCCTGAAGGAGTTGATTTTGGTGTTCAACCATTCGGGGTGATCGTTATATATAATGTCGACAATTTTTCCTTTTTCCAGGTGGATAACAAGATCACAATGTGCCAGTGCATCCAGCCGGTGTGTAATAAAAAAGGTGGTTTTTCCGTCCATTAACTTTCTCGTCGCATTCATGATCAGCGATTCAGTCCGGATATCAACGGAGCTGGTGGGCTCATCAAGAATAAGCAAGGGAGAATTTTTTAGAAAAGCACGGGCAATTGAAATTCTTTGTCTTTCACCTCCTGATAACTGCATCCCTCGTTCACCCACTTTAGATTGGTAGCCGTTGGGGAAATGAGAAATAAATTCATGAGCATGCGCATCTTTCGCTGCTGCATGAATTTCTTTTTTACTGGCAGTAGGTTTTCCATAAGCAATGTTTTCTTCTATGCTTGTTGAGAATAAGACAGGTTCCTGCAAGACAATACTGAATTGGGACCGGAAATCAGCCACCTTATATTCCCGGATATCTGTTCCATCGACAACAATGCGGCCGCGGGTTGGTTCGTAAAACCTTGCCAGCAAGTTTACCAAAGTTGTTTTGCCTGAACCGGTTGATCCCATAATGCCAACTTGCTGACCAGGTTTGATTTCAAATGATATGTCCTGTAACACGGGTGTCCCTTTGTTGTACTCAAAAGAAACATTTTCAAATTTTATCGAGCCGTTGATCTTATTGGTCTTCCTGGCATTGGGATGCTCTTCAACGTCTTTCTCTTTATCGATCAGGCTGTATACTCTTTCCAGGCCAACAAATGCTGATTGCAGGTTAGTGTATTGCTTGGTGATAGTTCTCAGCGGTGAAAAGAACTGAGCCAGGTAAGCCATTATCAATATAAGTTCGCCCAAGGTTATCTTTCCCTGGTGAACATACATGGAGCCGAAATATAAAAACAAAGCAGTGCCGGTTGCTAACACTAAACCTATGCCCACATCAAAGATCCCGGAGTAGCGAACAACTTTGATTTGATTTTTTAATGCATCATTGGAACGGTTGACAAATCTTTGCTCTTCGTAGTCTTCCCTGACAAATGCTTTAACCACCCGCAGCGCCGACAGTGTTTCGTGGATGACAGACATCGCGGCACTCTCAGATCGTTTTACCTCCTGCCATTGATTTTTTAGTTTGGTTCTGGAAAAACGGGCTAATAGCATTAAAGGCGGTATAGCACATACAGCTATTAATGTAAAATGCCAGTCCAGCGTCGTCATCACGTACAGCATTCCTATAAGTGTGAGCAGGGAAGTGATGATGGGTGATAAACCGGAAACTACCAGGTTCTTAATGGCGGTAGCATCATTTTGAATACGGTAAAGAGAATCAGAAACTCCTGTTTTATCATGATAAGATAATGATAATCGTTGCACATGATTGAATAACAACGTTCGCAGTGACAACACTAGTTTTTCGCCAGTATAAGATTGAATCAGCCAACTCAAGAGACCTTGCAGTTGACCGAGCAATTCAATCAGTATCATCAGGATGGTGGCCGTCAGAATAATGGCAGAAAAACTAAAATCAAAATGTTGCGGGAAAAAGAAGGTAATTATCCCGGGCATGGGTTGTTTACCAAAGGCGTTGTCCACTATGATTTTTAAAGGAATAGGTGCTAAGAGAGCAATGGGTACCGCAGCCAGGTTTAATACAAAAATGGCAACAATATTCAACCAATAAGGCTTTGCCCTCAACAATACCTTTTTTAATATTGACAGATCGGGAATTTTCATGAGTACTATTTTATCAGATGTCCCTGGTTTTTTACAACTGTTTTAATAATATAATAGGCTCTGCCATAATCTTCCAGGATACGCAGTGATAGTAGGAAAAAGACAACTCCAAAGATGATAGCCGGAATAGCGGACCCATATGCCAGTGCGGTGGTTAACAATGTGGTTACAAAAAATAATAAACACATAGCTGTTAACGAGAGTCTGGGCGTAAAGCGAAAACGAAGGAATTGACGGCCTTCATTATGGTCTTCGGCGGCCATAAAAAGTTTGATCGATCCAAGTGCACCTCCTTTGATAAGTAAGTCCCACCTGCAATAGATCCCACCTCTTTCCACACAGGCATTCTCAGATCTTAGTGTTGATTCGATATGCTCCAACCTTTCTTCCGGCGACACCCAGTTATTACACCAGACGTTTACCTTCTGAGCTATTGGAATGGCGTAGTTGCCTTTTCCATAATTGCGCCATGGTGTGAGATCATTTTTAAAGCGTCCCAGTAACCGGGCTATCGGCTGGATAATGTGAAACCATATAGTGATCAGGCGGAATCGCAATTCCTCCAACAAGGGTCTCCTGCCTTTTTTTCTTGTGATTTTAGAAACATTATACATTACATGCGCCATCGGCAATAATGTAACGATTAAGGCAACGGGCCATAAATATTGCATGGGATACCAAAATAATCCTGATATCGTAACCAATAGCAGGGCTGTCGACAACAAGTACCATTCTGGCATTTGCAAAATCGCTAAGTGATTCGAGGAAGAAGACCCATACACTGACTGAAAGGGCGCCTGCCCCCATTCGCCATGGTATACCCGCCATTTTCTAAAAAAAGGAGTTTTGATTTCGCCGTTACTATAGATCCGTCCCCATGTTTTGTGGCCAATGTTATTATATTTCTGCGGCCATTTTCGCTCCAGTAACGCTTCTGCTTTTCCATAACCGACTTGCTGTTTCCAGTAAGACTTAGCTGTTCTTCGCCGATGATGCCAAACCATAGCACCTGCGTTGAACCCTATCTTCCAACCCGCTTCTGTCACACGCCAGCACATGTCAACATCATCCCCGGCCGTCGTAAACTGCACATCAAAACCACCCAGTTTATTTAATACAGACTTACGAATGGAAAAATTACAACCAGGAATATGTTCTGCTTCAACATCTGTAATTAATACGTGTGATGGAGCTCCCGGTGAATGGTCAACACAGTCAGCTATCAATGAAACATCATTTGGCGCAATATTGGGTCCGCCAACGGCTGCATAGGAAGTTTGATTAAAGGTAGCGGCTAAAAACAAAAGCCAGTCGGGATCCGGTATTGCATCATCATCAATGTAGGAGATGATTTCTCCTTTGGCCTGCAAGGCGCCCAGGTTTCTAGCCGCACTCAAACCCTTATTGGGGGTATTAACAAGCATCACATCAAATTCTTCAGCTATCTCAGCAGTTTTATCTGTTGAACCGTCATTGATCACAATAACTTCATAAAACGGATAGTTTAGCCTCATAAGCCCTTCCAGGCATTCCCGAATTGTAAGTGAGCCGTTATAGGTACATACTACAATAGAAAAAAATGGCCAATCAGCGTTAGCAATAAGTGGCAAATGACTAAAAGCCTTTTTTACGGTCTCCAGCGCAGGCTTTGGCCTCCTTTGTTTATCGGTAAGCCCAAAGGCCCAATCGTAAACTTCTTCACCTCCTCTGAACCATTCATCTGTCCATGAGAAAACAAATAAGCCGGCACAGCCCATCTTATAAGCAAGTTTGATTTGCCAATCCAGTATTTCCGATTGTTTGTATTCTCCATTTCTTAAACAATCCAAGCCTATTTCTCCCATTAGCAAAGGCTTATCACCTGCAATATTTTGCAGTCTTGCCAGGTATTTTTCAAGCTGTTCTTTTTGTTCGAGATAAACGTTGAAACAAATAATATCTAAAAAGGATAATTGCAGGTATTCTGTAGTTGGATAATTAACATAGGTAACTATAGATTCCGGAGCTACTTCTTTTACTGTCTGGTAAACTTTTTTAAGATAACGCTCAATTTTTTTCGGGCCATACCACCTGACCGTTCTTGCCGGTATTTCATTGCCAAGTGCGATACATAATAGCGCAGGGTGATCTGCGCAGGATTTTACTTTTTCCCGAATTATGTCAAGAATATTTGGGCTTTTCTTCTTATCAATGACATAACCAATATATTGTTCAGCGGAGAGCCCAATCATCACTTTAAGCCGGTGTTTAAGAGCCAGGTCTAACAGCGTTCTTGGTGGTGTTGTATGCGGAATTCTCACCGTATTAATCCCATTTGCCGCCATCAGAGCAAAATCACGATCTACCTGTTCCAGGTCAGCATATTCTTTTCCATTTGAATCTGGCTTAAAAGCTCCATAAGTCACGCCCCTTACGTAAAACTTATGGTTATTATGATAAAAGAACTTTCCTCTTACTTCTATTTTATCTAAATGTAAAGTGGGGTGTAAAACCACTGCCGACTTTTTTTCGACACTGGGGTAGCTTGGAGTAACTGTGCTTGATGGTACCATGTTATCGTCCTTGATTGGGTGATGCTTGTTTAATTCGATTGAGCAATTCCAGGATATAAAATCGTTTTCTATAGGAGGGGAACAATCATTCTTTAAATAGCCACCTATTATGACAACATAGAAGATAAGTAATGGTGAAGCCAGCTATCTATAGTTCTCTTGGTTTTGTTATTATAAGAAATGCTATTTTCTGGCTTTGTTGAAGAAGCAGGCCAGGCGCATGAATTGTTGATGAAATTCAAAGGCCAATGTTTGAATAACATCAACTTATGCTCTAAGCAGAGCAAATTAACTTGTTTAGGAACAGGCAGACTTACAAGGATAATACACATAAAAAAACTGCTAAGCATTAAGTAAAAGTGCCTTTAGTTGCCTTGCAGAGAAGGCACACAGGAAAATGGATTACGTACTAACTGAACTTTATTTTACTTGGCTGGCTTAAACATAAATCCGGAATTGGACATATCGGAATTATACTAGCAAGGATGTGGATTATCAGGAGAGTTAAGAGGCACTAAAAGTATAAAATATATTTAATAATAAAATAATTTCCTGTTTTTTATTAAATAAAATTTAAAAGAATATGATCAGATGATTTCAAAGATTTGATTGAGAAATCGGCATCGTAATTTTACTATGACTCTCTCAGGTTTGACGAGTCTTTGCTTTTTAACAGCTCACTTCGCTTTGGTTCGGGGACGTTCTTATAATTAAAAGGACAATGCCTGCATCCATTGCCGCAACAATATCCTCGTTGCAAATGAAACTTTTCTGTGAGAACAACCAGGTCATCTTCGTTCATATAATAATGAACACCTTCAATCCATTGGCTCATCTTTGAGAATTTTTTTTAGCAATTCATCTTTTTCCTTTCCAGGCAGTGTATCAGGTAATGAAAAACATACATAGTGGATTCGATTGCTCCCTGCGATGTCCAGTGATTCATAATGCGTCTTTATCCGAAGTTCATCTGAAATGGATGGCTGAGAATAAGCATTATCATAATCAGTATGCACTGCACATTCGTATAAATCAATCACCAATTTTGTAAACTGGTATAATTCCGGGCTATCCGTTTTCAAATGGATAAGACCACCAAGAACAAGAAACTTTTGATATAGCCGGAGAAACTTTGGATGCGTTAATCTTTTTTTTGCTTTGGACTTTCGCAATTGCGGATCAGGAAAGGTAATCCATATTGCCTCTACTTCATTATTGGAAAAATAGCTGTCAATTTGATCTATTTGCGTTCTTAAGAAAGCAACATTATTTATTTGTTCAAGCAAAGCTTTTTTCGCACCTACCCAAATACGATTTCCTTTTAAATCGACACCGATAAAATTCCTGGCAGGATAGAGTCTGGCCAAACCAACCGCATACTCTCCCTTTCCGCATGCAAGCTCCAATGTAATTGGATGGTCGTTTTTCCAAAATGAGCTCCAGTTACCTGCTATGTCAGTTGGAAATTGAAGCACGTTGGGAAAACTTTTTAACTCTTCAAAACGGACTAATTTTTTTTGACCCATAGGCCGGCAAAGGTAACTCAAGCCTTTGTCAAAATCTAACCATTCAGGTTGCGAAGTGGTGTGGCATTTTAATTGGATTACAATTCACATGCGAATTTTTCATTTAAAATAAACCGTATGAATTTCAATATATTGAGAACTTTATTTGGGAAATGCCTGGGCTTTTTTATCGGAGCGATGACTTTTATAGGCTGTAATAACGAGAATTCGGCAAATAATTCTACATCGGGCGCCAAGGAGGTTGCGGCCGATACCACTATGACGCCAATTGCTCCGGTAGCTAAAGCCAAAAAGTCGGCGAAGATCAGCACCGGTGTTGATGATGGCGACACAAAATCGGAAATGAAAAAAGATAAAATGGGCTATTATAACCGTACTGAGATTTTGCCTGCCTATTCAGGTGGTCAAACTGCGTTGGAAAACTATATCAGCAATATATTCAATACCCGCAAGATGCTATTGATAACAATGTGGAGGGAGTAGTTAAAGTTCAGTTTGGGGTGGATGAAAATGGAAATGTAACCAACGTTTCAACGGTGGGAAATAAGATTGGCTATGGTTTGGAAGAAGAAGCCATAAGAGTAGTGTCCAAAATGCCGAAATGGACTCCGGGACAAGTAAAAGGAAAGAATGTGAAAACTTGGCGTACGCTGCCTATAAATTATCGTTTAGAAGAAAGCTGATACCCTAGGTAGAGTTGAGGTGTAAAAAAGAGAAAGCCTGGCAAAGGCTTTCTCTTCTTATTTAATTCAGTCAGAATTTTGCCAATAAGCCAAGCCCTACAAGAGATTTGACCTGTAAGGCTGCTCCATTGTTATCTTTTCCAAACAACCGTACATCATCATCATAAATCATGTCAAGGCTATAAGTCAGGGCCAACACTTTTGAAAGTTTTACATTCAAAACATTCGTAAAAAAGAGGTCAACGTTTTGAGGATTGTTTTGATAGTTGGAAAAAAGATCCAGCCTGCTTTTATAAGTGATGTTTTTATTAAACTCTTTCAGAAAATTAATAGAAGCAAATGCGCCGAATTCTCCTTCTGAATGTTTGCCCGGATCAACGCCGTATAGTCCTTTCGCAGATAATGAATCATCCTTTACAATAGTCCATCTGGCTGTAATAGGCGAAACGAAAATAGAAAGACTGGAAGCGGGCTTGTAATCCAAACCTGGGCTCACCAAAATATAAGCGGGTGAAAGAAAAGCGGAAGCCAATGTTTTATTATCATCACCATCATAGGTGTAACCCTTGAATAGCTGGGACCTGAAGTTGACCAAACCCGCCAGGTTTAGTTTGGGATTTAAAGCGTAACCATATTTTGAAAGCAGATCAATCCGATCGTCATTCTTGCGGCTGCCAAGGCTGGTTGTTTTTACATAGCCCAGGTTAAAGTCGAAAGTGTTATCCCAGCTATGCCGGTCTTTTTTATAAAGTGCAAAGAGATTCAATACAGAATTAAGAGAGAGTGAAAAGTCATCACCGCCTGCCGCCCAATTGCTCAGTGATCCCTGGGACACATTAAGTCCATACAACCCGCCTTTTTTCCAGGTTTTCGGGATAGTGTCATTAGCATCCTTTTTGATTGATTTTTCGGATTCTTTCTTTAATTCTTTTACAGTTTCGTCTTGTGCGGAGACTACAAGAGTGGAGAATAAGGCAAAGGTCAAAGCTATTTTTCTCATCGGTTTAAGATTTTTTATTTGAGCAAAACTAGTTCCTGAAAGCGACTTGAGGACAATGCGTTGATGACTGTTGTTGAGGTAGGGGCAAAAAAATCCCAATAAACATCGGGACTAACAATCACATGAGAAAAGAGAGGGCTGTAGGGGGCCTGAATGTCTTCGGGACACGAGGCGGTTAGCTATAGCACAAAGTCTTAGTGGTCAATCCTGGTCGGCCTGACGGTCGGCCCCTATGCTACGTTTATCCCCGATCCTCATCGCCGGGACAAGAGGATCGCTGCCTAAAATTTTCCTGAATTATTTAAAAAATGCTTTGAGGTATAGACAAAAAAAAATCCCGATAGACATCGGGACCTAACAATCACATGAGAAAAGAGAGAGCTGTAGGGGGAGGGGTCGAACCTCCACGAGGCGGTTAGCCGTAGTACAAAGTTTTAGTGGTCAATCCTGGTCGGCCTGA
Source organism: Terrimonas pollutisoli (assembly GCF_029360765.1). Lineage (GTDB taxonomy): Bacteria > Bacteroidota > Bacteroidia > Chitinophagales > Chitinophagaceae > Terrimonas_B > Terrimonas_B pollutisoli. Next base: position 202,561 of record NZ_JARKNA010000006.1, read on the forward strand.
CGGTCGGCTCTATGCTACGTTTATCCCGTGATCCTCACCCCCGAGACGAGAGGGCATGTCTGCCTAAAATTTCATCACCCCACAGTATATGCCGGATTAGTTTTAAGTATCTTGTAATCCGTGTTAAAGAACTTTGATAAGACAAATATAGGACGATTGTCCTTTTTGTTCCAAATTATTCAACAATTATTTTGAAATTATAGATTTTGTTTAAATATTTGCATTATTCAATGAAAATTTTTTAAAATAGCCCTCTAAAATGTCTGCTAAATTAAACCTCGACAAACTTGATCTGGATATAATTCATCATATGATGGAGAATGCGGAAATTTCTTATGCCGATCTGGGTAAAAAGCTTTTTGTTTCCGGGGGTACCATTCATGTTCGTATAAAGAAACTGCAGGAGGCTGGTGTCGTAAAGGGTACACGCCTTAAAGCCGATCTGAAGCAGTTGGGTTATGATGTTATTGCTTTTATCGGAATATATCTGAAAGAAAGCTCTTTATATGATACGGTAGCGAAAGATCTTCAAAAAATACCCGAGATTGTCCGGTTGAATTATACCACTGGTAACTACAGCATGTTTGCCGAAATCGTTTGTAAGGATATTACACAATTAAGATTTGTGTTACATGATCAATTGCAAAAGATAAAAGGGATTGAAAGAACAGAAACCTTTATTTCCCTTGATGAGAGTTTTAGCCGGAACGTGAAAGTGGTTTGAAAGGTCAGCTTATATTCTTCCTCTTACATTCAACGCATCACGCAGGCCATTGCCCAATAAATTAAAGGCCAACACCAATAACATGATTGCAAATCCGGGCGCCAGAGCCAACATGGGGTTTTGGGTAATAATAAAATTATAGTTCTCCTTTATCATCAACCCCCAACTGGGTTGTGGTGGTTGAACACCGACTCCCAGGAAGCTCAGGCCCGCTTCGATCACAATTGCAGAAGCGAAATTCGATGCAGCAATCACCATAACCGGTCCCATGATATTGGGCCAGATATGCCTGACTATCGTTCGGAAATGCGAATAGCCCAAGGCTCTTGTTGCTTCAACATATTCCAATTCACGGGCTGCTAATACCTGGCCTCTTACCAATCTGGCTACGCTCACCCACATAGTCAGTCCTACAGCGATAAACACCTGCCAGAATCCTTTGCCCAATGCCAGGGTGATAGCGAATACCAATAATAAAGTAGGTATACTCCAAATGACATTAATGAACCACATGATTATATTATCTGTTCGTCCGCGAAAGTAGCCGGCCAATGAGCCCAATACCAAACCAATGGAAAGTGAAATAAGGATAGTGATAAGCCCAACGCTTAAACTCACTCTCGTGCCTACAATGAGACGACTAAGAATATCCCGGCCAAATTTATCTGTACCCAGTGTGTATGTTGCCTGGTATATTGGGTTATCAGCAGTTTGTGATTTGGCAAATGATTGGCGTTCACTCAGGCCTTCATCAATATATTTTTGAACAATAATGCTATCCTTGTTTTCTTCAAAGCCCACGATTGGAACATAGTTGTAACTATCTTTTTTACCATTTGCCAGGCGTTCGAAGAAGCTGGTTTGATTGGCAGAAATATCCTTTTTTACTTTAATAAATGTTTGCTCAAAACCCGGTTTATTGCCTCCTATTTCCAAAATAATTCTGTTAGCATAGGGTGATGGATCGGGTGCAATGAAATAAGCAAATAAGGCGACGATGACGGCGAGTATAATAATGGCCAGGCCAAATACCGCACCTTTATTTTTCCGGAGGCGTTTCCATGCAGCCCGTTGAAATGATATGGAATGATTATTCATGAAACATGGGGAAGATAAGCTAAGAGCCTGAAAGAGAAAAAAGCTAAGAGTTCAAAAGAGGAAAAGAGACAATGTAAAGAGTTTAGTTTTTGATTTTCTGGAATCATTAATAAACTGCTATTAAATCTCTTTCGCCCTTTTTTCTCCTTTGCCTCTTAGCTTACAGTTCTACCTTTCCATTCATACTTGCCAAATTGTCCCAATAAGCCGGAAAAGATAGTGTAAAAAATATGCAGCGGTTGAAAGACGAAAAAGAATTTCATAGCCCATTGGTTATTGAAAAATGTAGCGACTGCATAAAAAAAGGGCAACTCCACAAGAGTCTTTACCGCCCAGCCAATCAGGAAAATGATCCAATAGAAGCTGTTCCAAAAACCGGCAATCAATAAAATCAGAAAAGAAAAATTGAAAAGATAAACAAGTAATAAAATCCCAATTATTTTTTTATCATCGTAATAAGTGGCTTTACTGGCCCAGCGGATGCGTTGGTTAAAAAATTGTTTCCAGGTTGGCATGGGTCGGGTACTTACAATAGCATCTTTTGACTTAAGGTAGCGAATCCGCTCGGGGAATTTTTTTGCGATCTTGTGCATCAGTAGCATATCATCGCCTGAAGCAATATGGTCTATGCCTGCAAAACCACTTACTTCGGTAAACAATTTTTTTTCATATGCCAGGTTGGCACCATTGCACATAGACAGCATTTTCTTATAAACTGAAGCCCCGGTAATTCCCTGCAATACCATAAAATCCATCGCCTGGAAAACTTCCACCGGGTTTGAATTGCAGCTAAATGATACCGGTGCAACAATAAACCCAGCTTTGGTTTCTTCCCTGAATGAAACAATGCTTTGCAGCCATTCTGCGGTGGGAATACAGTCTGCATCTGTTGTTACAATTAATTCATTGGCGGCAGCGGCAATACCTGTTTCAATTGCTTTCTTCTTGTAAGAATTAATTTCGTTTTCCTTTAGTTGAAGCAATTTTACTCCGGGGAACTGCAAAACAATTTCAGTGGTTTTGTCTGTTGAATCATCATCAATTACAATGATTTCAAAAAGATGCCTGGGATAAGTTTGGCTTTCCAATGCTCTTAGCAAATTGCCAATGCGTCCTTCTTCATTTCGGGCAGGAACGATTACTGAAATTGCGGTATCATGTTCATCAGAATCAGTTGTAAGTAATGGGGCTGGTATGGAATTCCAGCTTTGCCAAAAGAATAGGATCAAAATGCTGTAGGCGATAAAAATTAATATAAAAAGGAACAGGAGTATCATGCAGGGAAAGCAAATCTAATCATTGGATGTTAATATACCAGCGCATTCATAATTCCTTCAACATGATTTTCATGCAAGACCTGGTGACCGGAATGAATGATAGAAACCGTGCAAAACTCTTCAATGCCTTCCTGAAATTTTTCACCCCTGATTGGCAAAATAATGCGATCATATTTCCCATACACTAGCCGGGCAGGTGTTTGATATTGACGAACAAATTTTTTTATGCGATGCAGATTAGGTTTTAGTTTTCTTAAAGTAGTCCACCTTTTATATAGCAAATCCCTTACCTCAAAATTTCCAATGTAGTAGTTCACAAATTTGAAAATACTGGTATTAACCACCCCCAGCTTATTCAGCAATTTGATAAATCCAAAAAACCAGCCGGGATGTTTCATACTAAAAGCAAAAAGATTATTACCCAGTTGTGTTTGCGTGGCCAACCAATACCAGAAGTTGACTTTTAATCCATCCGGAGCCAATAAGACAAGTTTTCCAATTCTGTCAGGTTGCGCCTGATAAAGACTTAGGGCAATGCGACCGCCCAGGCTGAAACCGAGAAGAGAAAGTCGCAGGTTACCAGTTTTCAGTCGTTGTTTATTTTCACCCAACATCTCCGCAATTATATGTTGCAAATCCACGTGAGAAAAGATTAATCCTTCATTCCATTTTGTTTTTCCATGAAAAGGCAGATCAATGGAATAAAAACTGTATTGATCACCGGCATGCTTTTCCAGGAACCGGTACATGCTGCCATCTTCACCATAGCCATGAAAACAAATTGCTATTTTTTCCCCGTTACCAAACCGATAACAATTGATCTGCGATGATTTATAATGAAGTAGCCATTCTTGCATTTTTAGCGGATAAAATTTTACCGGAAATATAGTTGCACTATTCGAAAATAATATTATTTTTGAATAGTTGCACAAACAACTATATGTCAAACAACCATTTTAAGAAAGGAGAGCTATACAGTTTTGTAACCGGCAAGGCTTCGACCGCTATAGCCCGTCGCTTGCAGAAAAAGTTCAATAATGCCGGGCTTAATATCACGATCGAGCAATGGAGTGTGTTATATCATTTGTGGAAAGAAGACGGACGTAGTCAACAACAACTATGTAATGCTACTTTCAGGGATAAGCCCAGCATAACCCGCCTGGTGGATAACCTGGAAAAGCTAAACCTGGTAAAAAGAGTAGCATCGGAAAATGACCGGCGGATCAATTTGATTTACCTGACCAAAAATGCGCAAAAGCTGGAAGAAGAAACTATGCAAATAGCTGACGAAACGCTGAACGAAGCATTGAAAAGCGTTTCGCCGGATAAAATAGATGTGTGTAAAGAAGTCTTGCAAATTGTGTATGACAACCTAAAGTAGAGAGTCGGATAGATAAAATTACAAACCTTAAACCTTTAAACTTACATACCATGAGTGCTGCCACAGAAGCCAAAAAGACATTGAAAGGGGGCGAATGGCTTATCAAAGAATCTTCGCCTTTTGAAACCTTTACGCCTGAAAACTTCGTTGAGGAACAGCGAATGATCAGGGACATGTGTAACCAGTTTCTCGATGTAGAAGTTTATCCTATTTTAGATCGCATTGATAACCTGGAACCTGGCCTGATGAAATCGCTGGTTACAAAAGCCGGTGAACAAGGGTTGCTATCAGTTTCTTTTCCGGAAGAGTATGGTGGGTTAGGAAAAGACTTTGTTACTTCTACTATAGTAAATGAATACCTGGGTGCCGGTCACTCATTTTCTGTTGCTATTGCGGCACATACCGGTATTGGCACATTGCCAATATTATATTTTGGTACACCCGAACAAAAGCAAAAGTATATTCCCAAGTTAATTACTGGTGAATGGGCAGGCGCCTATGGATTAACGGAGCCCAATAGTGGAAGTGATGCATTGGGTGCAAAAACAACAGCAAAATTGAGCGATGATGGAAAATATTATATTCTGAATGGACAGAAATGCTGGATTACAAATGGCGGATTTGCGCAAGTGTATACTGTTTTTGCCAAAGTGGACGGCGACAAGTTTACAGGATTTATAGTAGAAAGAGGAACTGAAGGATTTACCCAGGGTCCCGAAGAACATAAAATGGGTATCAAAGGTTCTTCGACTGTTCAACTTTATTTCCAGGATGCAAAAGTGCCGGTTGAAAACGTGCTGGGAGAAATTGGCAAAGGTCATAAAATCGCTTTCAATATTTTGAATATTGGCCGGTTGAAATTGTGTGCTGCTGCTACCGGCGGCGCCAGGAGGTCATTGACAGAGTCGGTTTTATACGCTAAAACAAGAGAGCAATTCAAGCAGCCCATTTCCAATTTTGGTGCTATCAAACATAAATTAGCGGAAATGGCTATCAAAGTTTTTGTAGCTGAATCTGCTCTCTACCGCACCGCCAATTGGGTTGATGAGAAAGAAAAAGAACTGTTGGCCGCAGGCAAACCATTTAATGAATCTTTGTTGGGAGCAGCGGAAGAATATGCTATCGAATGTGCTATGTTAAAAGTCTATGGCAGTGAAGTTTTGGACTATGTGGTAGATGAAGGAGTACAAATACATGGTGGTAATGGCTTCAGTGCTGAATATAATATTTCAAGGTCTTACCGGGATAGCCGTATCAACAGGATTTATGAAGGCACCAATGAGATCAACCGGCTGCTCACACTTGACATGACTTTGAAAAGAGCGATGGGTGGAAGACTGGATCTGATGGGTCCGGCCATGAGTGTTCAAAAAGAGTTGATGAGCATCCCCGATTTTGGCAGTGAAGATGAAACTCCGTTTGCAAAAGAAAGAAAGCTTGTTGGCAATCTGAAGAAAGCAATCCTGATGACTGCAGGCGCCGCTGTTCAAAAGCTGATGATGAAAATAGAAAGTGAACAGGAAGTATTGATGAATCTTGCTGATATGGCTATCGAAACCTTCAATGCAGAGAGTGTTCTATTGCGGGTAATGAAGATGACCGATCAGCAGGGTGATGCTGCCACACAGCTTTACCAGGATATTATGCGGACTTATTTATATGATGCCGCTGACAAAGTAAACAAATCAGGTAAAGACGCTATTAATGCCTTTGCTGATGGCGATGAGCAGCGGATGATATTGATGGGATTAAAACGCTTTACCAAGGCTGAACCATTCAATACAAAAGATGCAAGGAGAAGATTGGCTGATAAGATGGTTGCAGAAGGTAAATACTGTTTCTAATTTATTTTTTACTGAAATTGATAATGACTGCTTCTAATGGAGCAGTCATTTTTTTTGGCTTTTCTTCCTGACCGCCGTATATAGCTTTTAGTTCCCTGCGGGTAGTTTTAATTTCAGTCAGCTGGTTGACCCTTTTTCTTTCCATGAAAATTCCCGTTGTCATCACAATACAGGAACAAATAGTGATAAGAAAATAAACAAGATGCGCATCGTGTTTATAGACAGGTTGTATGAGATAATATACCACATACACAAAACAATATCCGACATAAGCAAAAAGTAAAGCGGCAACCATCAGGGCCTTGCCAATTGCTTTGTGATAGACGACTGCAATTTTTACCTGGTGCACAAAAAACAATATAGAGATTGTCAGCACCAATATCAGGCCAGGCGCTAGTATAATAGTGGTAGCTGTAGAATTAAATCCATATAATGCGAGAACAATAGCTTCAAAAACAACAAAGCCGACTGCCACTAAAATCAATTTTCTTCGAAAAAAGACAGTTTTACTAAAGTATACCAGGAACAATAACATCAGCGGCGCATCTAATAAATTATTAATTACGCCAAGCCGGTTCATAAATGTCTTGCCCACGTTTACGTAGCCAAGTAGCATAATGATATAACCTACCACGAGGACATAGTAAAAGAATAATGCAGGGAAACTTCTGTACCAGGCAAGCCGGTTTATTAGGAGCATAATAATGGGCGCACTCAAAGCAATAGTTGCGAATAGGCCCATCCAATTAAATAGAGACATAAAATTGGTTTTCGTTAGGATAGGTACACATCAACACCTGATCTTCACCATAAAGAAACGGCCTTTTTATCTTTATAGTGCTTTCGTTTAATGGTTTATACTAAAATTCAGTAAAACTGTGAGGGTGTTTAGGTAATAATACGCAAAGGGTTGCAAGTGTTTTTATGTGATTGACAAATCAGGTATGATATCTTCATCAATCTACAGGGTAAGGTTCGCCGCGATGACAAGTTTTACAATTGACCACCTTTAGATATTCAGGTCTTGTAGTAGTGTCAAAATTGAAATAAGTTTTGTTAAGATGGATAGTCATTCGCATCATTTTCCGGGCGTTCTCTTTCATAGGCTCATCATCTGATGCGTAATCTAAACTATCGGGAAAGTTTTTAAAAGGCACATGGCAAAACTTACAACTCACTCCCAACGCCTTTGTATAAGATTCCATGATACTATCCAGCATAAACTCACTGATGTCTTGTGGTAGTATTTTAAGATTTTTATGTTTTGGTTTTGGTAAGGTTACGGCTGCTACTCCGGCTGTAACCAGAGCCATCAACAAAAAAACTATAATGAATTGTTTTTTTATGATCATATGACCGGGATGTATGATAAGTGACGATCCACTGTTTAATTTGGTTGACAGCCCATACAATTTTTTATCTATAAATCCGCGGCGGCGGCCTCATCTAAAAACCAATATAGCTCACTATTGAAAGGCTGAATAATCTGGGCTGGATAAAGATCAGGATCATGCTCGCTGCCCAAAACATGATACAATGAAGCGGCTTTATCACCACCGCTTATTAAGAAAGCTACTCTTGACGCCATATTAACTACGGGTGGGGTGAGGGTAATACGGTACATATCCTGCTCTTTCAAATAAAAGCTTAAAGCCCATTTATTATTTTCTCTTACATGATTATATCCCGGAAACAAAGACAAGGTGTGAGCATCATTGCCTAGTCCAAGCAAAACGAGATCAAAGGAGTTAGGTTTGTCGTCAAAATATTGATGCAATAATTTTTCATAATCAGCAGCAGATTCTTCCGGTTTCAATCCATCTGTCTTCATTACATGGATATTTTCGTTACTGACCGGGACATGGTTTAACAGATCATCATAGGCCATTTTCGCATTGTTTCTTTCATCTTCAAAAGGAACAAAACGTTCATCTCCCCAGAAAAAATGGAGTCTGCTCCAGTCAATCTCATTCTTGTATTTGTCAGAGCGTAATTGTTGATACAGTTTTTTGGGTGTGCTGCCCCCGGACAATGCAATCGTAAAACGATCCTGTTTTTTCAATACGTCATTTATATACTCAACCAACCATTCCGCCGCTTTTTCGCTTAGTTCGTCGCTGTTTTTTGACAAGTATTTATGCATAGCCATCTATTTAGAAGTGTCGTTTTTTTGTATAGGAAAATTAGCCCAAAAATGTCCATCACGGGCTATCAGGGCATCGGAATCTTCGGGTCCCCAACTATCAGGGCCATAATTGGGAAAATCTACAGGTGGCCGCTTTTGCCAGGCCTCTAATAAAGGGGTAATTACTTCCCATGCAGCTTCCACCTGGTCGGCACGCATGAACAAAGTTTGATTTCCTTCAATCACATCTTCCAATAATGTTTCGTAAGCTTCCGGCTCCTGTTCATCAAACGTGTCCTTATAGCTAAATACCATGTCAACCGGATTCAATACCATCTCAGTGCCGGGCCGCTTGGCCTGGAAACGAATGCGGATGTCCATTTGCGGCTGAATACTAAATGTCAGTCTATTGGGCCGCCAGGTATCTGCAGCTTCCGCCGGAAATGAATAATGAGGAGCTTCTTTAAATTGAATGGTAATGGAAGTTGTTTTTTCATGCATTCGTTTACCGGTGCGTATATAAAAGGGGACGTTTTTCCAGCGCCAGTTATCGATATAGAATTTGGCAGCTACAAACGTTTCGATCGGCGAATTTGTCGCCACGCTTTTCTCCTGCTGGTAGCCCGGAACTTCCTGTCCTTTCATCCATCCCTCAGCGTACTGACCTCGCACAGCATTTTCATGCACATCTTCCGTACTGATTTTCCGGATAGCTGTCAGCACATCCACTTTTTTATTTCTTATTTCATTTGAATCGAACGAAGTGGGTGGTTCCATAGCAATCATACAAAGCAATTGCAAAGCGTGGTTTTGAACCATATCTCTTAAGGCTCCCGCCTGTTCATAATAACCGCCTCTGTCTTCTACGCCGACCGTTTCAGCAGCTGTTATTTGCACATGATCAATATAATGATTGTTCCAGATGGGTTCAAACATAGCATTGGCAAAGCGGAAAGCAAGAATGTTTTGAACTGTTTCTTTACCAAGGTAATGATCGATACGAAATATCTGCTCTTCCTTGAACATGCCACTCAGCAACTGGTTCAGGTCATGTGCACTTTTCAAGTCGTGCCCAAATGGTTTTTCAAAAACAATCCGGGTATGCTGTGAGTCATCACAAATCTTTTGCTCTGATAGCTTTTTAGCGATAGGAGGAGCCAGCTGTGGAGCTACGGCGAGATAAAATAAAAGATTAGGCATCACTCCCCATTCTTTGCTCTTCTCATTGGTCCATTCATACATTTTTTTATACGACTCATCATTCGTAAGATCCATTACATGATAAGAAATTAGCGGCGCAAAAGAGGGCCATTTTTCTTCTATCTTTTCTTTGCGTCGTGAAAATTGCTTGATTCCATCCAGGAGCTTATTTCGGTAATCATCAATGTTTGGAAAAGCTGTACGACCAACTCCGATCACCATAAATTTTTCAGGGAGTTGTTCGTCGAGATAAAGATTATAAATGGCTGGTATAAGCTTGCGGTTTGCGAGGTCGCCACTGCCGCCGAAAATAAAAAGTATAGTTGGGGGTAAATTTGTTTTCTTTTCCATTTATCAATAAGTATTAGAATCTTAAATCATGTTATGAACAGTCGCCACTTGCCCGTTACACAGTGCCTTCATCTTCCGGTCTCTGGCTTCTGAAATCCGGTTTTTCACCATTCGGTATGAAAGCTCCCTTCCTTGTCAATACGCTGGTACGTATGGGCGCCAAAAAAATCCCGCTGGGCTTGTATCAGGTTTGTTGCCATTCGTTCACTGGTATACGCATCCAGGTAAGCCAAAGCACTCATTAGCCCCGCTGCAGGAATTTTTGCTGTCGCAAATTGTTGCACCATTTTCCTGAGTCCGGCCTGTTTCTTTTTAACAATAGCGGCAATTTTTTTATCCAGTAAAATATTATCCAGGGAGGAATTCTTTTTAAATGCAGCTGTAAAAATTTCCAATTGTGCTGAACGAATGATACAGCCGCCCCGCCATATTTTCACCACATCTTTCATCGGGATATCCATTTGTCTTTCTACTGATGCTTTTTGAAGCATCGAGAATCCTTGTGCATAAGCAATTAAAGTAGCGGCGTATAACGCATCGTGTAGTTGCAGCAGCAGTTTTTCTTTATTGCTGGAAAAACTTTTTGTTTTAGGCTTGTACAAAGCGGCGGCCTGCGCCCTTTCATCCTTATAACCTGAAATATCTCTCATGGCAACCGCCATATCAATGGTTGGCAGGGGCACGGGCAGGTTCATTGCTTCCTGCGAGGTCCATTTACCGGTACCTTTTGAACCGGCTTTATCCAAAATAATATCCACGAGGCTAATGCCGGTCAGCTCATCTTTTTTGGGAAAGATGGCTGCGGTTATTTCAATCAGGAACGACTGCAATTCTCCGTCATTCCATTTTGTAAAAACAGCATGCATCTCGTCATTGCTGAGTTCCAGGCCTCGCTTCATAAAGTCGTACACCTCACTAATCATTTGCATGATGGCATATTCAATACCATTATGCACCATTTTTACATAGTGGCCCGCGGCATTTTTACCCATATAAGCTACGCAGGGCTCATTATTTACTTTAGCCGATACTGCTTCAAGAATAGGTTTTACATGGTCCCATGCTTCTACATCTCCCCCCGGCATAATACTCGGGCCCCTTCTTGCGCCTTCTTCACCGCCACTCACGCCCATTCCCATGAAATGAATTTTTTTATCTTCTACATATTTTATCCGGTTAAGGGTATCGGTGAAATGGGAGTTGCCGCCATCGATAATAATATCACCCTCTTGTAATAGAGGCAGCAAGTCCTTAATCACTGAATCGACTATGGGCCCTGCCGGAACCAATAACATAATTTTCCTGGGGCTTTTAAGTTCTGCGATCATCTCTTCCATAGAGTTAACGCCCTTCACGGTAGTGCCTCCCGTGGCTGACTCTTCCAGTAGTCTTGTCTTTGCGGTATCTTTATCGAAGCCAATCGCCGAAAATCCATGATCTGCAATATTTAACAAAAGGTTGCGGCCCATAGTACCCAAGCCTACCATACCGAAATCGTAAGATGCCATATAACTAAAATTAGGGTCGCAAGTTAGGTACAAATTGTAAAAAGCGCTTCGTGACAGGGTTACGTATGTTTGTTTTTTTAGCCTAACCGATGAACTTACCGGTCATGATAAACTCATAAAAAGCATTTAACTCATTCCCTTGGTTAATATTCATTAATTTTACAACCCAATATTTTATTTTGTTATGAGTGATGTGATTACAGCCCCCGCCCTAACCGCCAAAGATTTCGCAACCGACCAGGAAGTAAGATGGTGCCCCGGATGTGGTGATTATTCTATTTTGGCCCAAGTACAGAAAGTGATGCCAACCCTTGGAATTCCAAGAGAAAATATTGTAATAGTCTCAGGTATTGGTTGCAGCAGCCGGTTCCCTTATTATATGAATACCTATGGCATGCATTCGATTCACGGTCGTGCCACAGCGATAGCATCTGGTTTAAAAGCCAGTCGTCCTGAATTGAGTGTATGGATTGTTAGTGGAGATGGGGACAGTTTGAGCATCGGGGGTAATCATACTATCCACTTATTACGCCGCAATTTTAATGTGAACCTTTTAGTGTTCAACAACCAGATTTATGGATTGACAAAGGGACAATATTCTCCGACTTCTGAAGAAAATAAGGTGACTAAATCAACGCCGTTTGGCAGTATTGATCATCCTTTTAATCCATTAGCGCTGGCGATGGGCGCCGATGCCAGTTTCGTAGCTCGTACTATGGATCGTGATCCGAAACATTTACAGGCCATGCTTATCAGAACTAACCAGCATAAAGGGGCTTCTTTTCTCGAGATATATCAGAACTGCAACATTTTTAATGATGGTGCCTTTGAAATTTTTACTGAAAAAGGCAGCAAAGCACAGGAAACACTGTTCTTAGAACAAGGCAAACCGCTCGTCTTCGGCGCTTCGAGTGATAAGGGGATTAAGCTGGATGGATTTACACCCAAAGTGGTGGACCTCAACAATGGTTATAGTGCTGATGATCTGTGGGTGCATGATGAAAAAGATATTTATAAAGCCCAGATATTGGTTCGCATATTTTATGATCCCAAAATAGAAGGTCATTTACCAAGACCATTCGGAGTGTTTTATCAAAACGACAGGCCTTGCTACGAGGATCAGATGCAATTACAATTGGAGAATGCTGTTGCGAGCAAGCCTGCCGACCTGGATAAATTATTAAGAGGAAAAGAAGTGTGGACGATACAGTAAGTATAGTTGCTCAGGGTATTAAGTTGTCTTTTCACTTTGCGCAATTTTATGATTTGCCTCAGGAGGTAAGCATAAGTTCTTTTTCGGCATTTTCAAAAATCTTTCTCTTTTTATTTTCATACCACCACCGGGGCATTGTCTTTTTCATCAGGGTATCAATGCTGCGCATGCCGAATAAATTCCAGGCTCCTTTTAATTTGCCGCTCAATGATGGATGCAGTGCCCGCAAACTCATCGCAAACCCACTGTCAAGATATTCCATATGATGCCAATAACCGGCAGGCATAAATAAAGTATCGCCGGGTTCGAGGATGAAGTCAAAACCTTCAGCCAGTTTTAAAGCAGGGAATCGTGTATAATCCGGGGAGCCATTGCCCTCATAATAATGAGAGAAATCAGCGAGGCTTAATACTTCAAAAGGCTTGCGGTACAATTTGTATTGTTCTTTAAACGGAAACATCAGCACTCTTTTTCTGCCGGCAAATTGCGTATGCAAAATATGTGACATGTCAATATCAAAATGCATATGCGTGATGCTGGTAGCGCCGCCGGTAAAAAGCATCGGGTATTTTTTTACAAAACCTTTCATCAGGTGTTCGGGCCACGTAAAATCATCGATGAGTTGTGGTGCGTGATCAAAGATGTTAAACAGGAATATCCGCCAGCCGGCAGGTCCTTTGCGGATCATTTCAATATACTCACCAAAAGTTTTGTAGTCATCTGCTTTGTTAATAGGCGTGTAAGCATCGCTTTTAATATTATTATAAAGAGGAACTTTTTTATCGCCAACCAATTCTTTGAAATAATCCCAGTTCCATTTGGTGTAAGCAGGCCACTCTTTTGCAAGATTTTTTATGACTATCGGGGTTCCTGGCTGATAAAAATCTTTCTTAAAAACTCCTGGTGCAATCGAATCGACCGTAACGACGGGCTTTAGAAGCATAGCAGAGACGTTTTAACAAAGATAAAATTAAGGGTAAATATAAAGCGTCGGATTCTGATCAATTAACATATTTCATAAAACACTTGTAGCTTTATGTGTTTGTAATGGTTAATTGTTGTTTCAATCTATGTTATTGCACATTCATCCACAAAATCCGCAGCCCAGGCAAATTAAGACTGTCGTTGAAAGTTTAGAAAGAGGAGGAGTTATTATATATCCAACCGATACTATATATGGTCTCGGTTGCGATATCCTGCAACATAAAGCGATTGAAAGAGTTTGCCGGATAAAAAACGTGGACCCTAAAAAAGCACAGCTTTCTTTTATTTGTTCCGACTTGAGTCACCTAAGTGACTACGCCAAGCAACTTCCTACGGTCACTTACCGCTTGCTAAAAGAGTACCTGCCCGGTCCTTACACTTTTATTTTGCCTGCCAGTAAAATGGTTCCGAAAATTTTGCAGAGTAAAAAAGACACCATCGGGCTACGTATTCCGGCAAATAATATTGCCCAGGCTATCATTAATCAATTGGGTCGACCGATACTGAGTGCATCGTTGCCCGGAGAAATGGTAGAGGATTATACAGATCCCGAAATAATGCATGAAAATTTTATGCGTGAAGTTGATATGGTCATTGACGGCGGTATTGGCGGAACTGTTCCATCGACAATTATTGATTGTACAGGAACTGAGCCAATAGTGATGAGAGAAGGTTTGGGTGAGTGGAATGGATAATGTAGTTGTTTAATCATCTTCATTGAACAGTTCAAATTGCTCCGTTATCAGCCGAAAGCTTTTGCGGTGATATTTACAGAGTCCATGTTCTGCAATGGCATTGCGGTGAAAAGGAGTACCGTAACCCTTGTTATTCTTCCAATGATAAACAGGAAATTCGTCATGCAACTGTTCCATATATTCATCCCGGTAAGTTTTGGCAAGGACGCTGGCCGCAGCAATACTGGCATACTTTCCATCGCCCTTGATAATGCAATGATGCGGTATTTTGGGATAAGCTGTAAAACGATTGCCATCAATCAACAATAAGCCGGGTTGCTGCGTTAATTGAGCAATCGCCAGGTGCATTGCTTTAAAAGAAGCTTTTAAAATATTGATGGTATCGATTTCGTTGTTGTCAACAAACGATACAGCATAGCTGATAGCCTGCTGCTCTATGACAGGTCGTAATTCATTTCGTTCTTCTACTGTCAGCTTTTTTGAATCATCCAACAAAGGATGACAAAAATCTTTTGGCAAAATAACTGCTGCGGCGAACACCGGTCCTGCAAAGCAGCCACGACCCGCTTCATCACAGCCTGCTTCAATTAAAATGTCCTGGTAGAATGATTTCAGCATCGTTCAAAAATCAAGGCGAAAATAAACCAGCCTACCTGTAATTAGGACAAATAGCGTTAAATATTATTCCACAAAAATTGCCCTTCGCAAATCAACAGAACTACCTTTGCACCCGCTATGCATAATGAACTAACGCAACCCCGTTCTTCACGCCCCGTAGCGATCTGGCTGCTCACCGGCGTTTTTATGATTATCATCCAGGTATTGCTGGGAGGAATAACAAGGTTGACCGGTTCAGGACTTTCCATTACAGAATGGAAGCCTATTATGGGAGCCTTACCGCCCATGAATGAACAGGACTGGATGGCTGCTTTTGAGAAGTATCAACAAATTGCGCAATATAAATACCTCAACTATCATTTCACTCTTGCTGATTTTAAGTTTATTTTTTTCTGGGAATGGTTTCACCGTCTTTGGGCAAGATTGATCGGTGTAGTTTTTATTATTCCTTTTATCATTTTCATTATTCAAAAAAGATTTAAAAGGGAAATGATCCGGCCGCTGATCATCCTGTTTTTATTGGGTGGATTGCAGGGTCTTGTGGGGTGGATCATGGTGCAAAGCGGATTGGATGATTCGGAGTTATTATATGTAAGCCATTATAAGTTGGCGATTCATTTCATTTTTGCCCTGGTTCTCTTATGTTACACATTATGGTTCGCATTAAAATTATTAGTACCTGCCTCTCAATTGGCCTACAACAACAAATTAAGAAGCTTCACCGGCTGGTTGATCGCTTTGCTCACCTTGCAGTTGATATACGGCGCCTTTATGGCGGGGCTGAAAGCTGCAACCGCCGCACCAACATGGCCATCTATTAACGGAGTTTGGTGGCCCGTTAATATTCATTCATTTGGGGACCGTGAATTTGCCGGTATTAGTTTTTTAGTGGATCACCCTTTAGTCATTCATTTTATCCATCGCAATCTCGCTTATATAATCACTATTCTTTTATTTATATGGAGCTGGCAGGCGTTTAAAATAAAGACTGCTTATTTATTTAGCAGAACAAGGGGCTTGCCGTTGCTTTTAGTGCTTGTACAGGTTATACTAGGAATATTATCTGTTTTATATTCACCTGAGCAATACAGCTTTCTTTGGCTGGCAGTGGCCCATCAATTTGTTGCTATGCTTTTACTATTAGCGTTGGTGTGGATGTTTTTTATCATCCGTAATGAGAAAAATCGTTTAACATAAATTAGAGAAAAGCTTGTTTGCATTGCTGGCTTTAAATAGTATTTTTAAGCATCACCAGTTAACTTTTTCATGAAAGTTTGGCTAAGAGGCTTTTATTATTCATTTCCTGTTCAACTTTTATTCCTGCACTTCAGGAAATACCAGGTCCTATTACTTTTTTGGGTTATTCTTTTTGCGGTTGTGAACAGCAGTTTCATGAATACCTTCGGCGCCGACTCACTTTACCTGGCACCAGAATACCTCGGCAATGTGAATTCAATAAGTGCGGCACTGGTCGGTGCGTCGATCGGCATGTTTATCATGAGCTGGAATATCAGTACGTTTGTTTTGTTCAGCCGGAACTTCAGATTTTTGGCTGCCACTACCAATCCGTTTTTGAAGTATTGCATTAATAACTCGGTTATTCCTATTCTTTTTATCATCTTCTATTTTTTTAATGCGTACAAGTTTACCCGCTACAAAGAACTGACTTCAAATGTGGAGATTCTTTTTTTAGCTGGCGGGTTTATCAGCGGTCTTGCATTGGTGTTGGCTATTTCGTTTATTTATTTTTTCCGGGCCGATAAATCGATCTTGAGACGGATGATGCCGGTTATCAACAATCCTGGTGAATATATCACTCATCTTCGGCCTGCAAAAGAAGTTTCATATGATGAAAGTCTTATTCATGTAGAATGGTATTTTGACTCACCCAGTCGTTTGCGGCCAACAAGAGACGTAAGACATTACACGCCACAATTTGTAGAATCTTTGTTCAAGCGGCATCACTTTGCTGCCATCATGTGTGTGTTTTTTGCGTTTATACTATTGATCGGTATCGGCTTTTTTCTTGACTCACCTTTTTTTCAGATCCCGGCCGCAGCCAGCATTACGATTTTCTTTTCCATTCTTATCGGTGTAGCCGGCGCATTTTCTTACTTTTTGCAGAGCTGGAGCATTCCTTATCTTTTATTGTTGCTGATTGCTTTAAACTTTTTTTATAAAAAGGAATGGATTGATCCGCGTAACAAGGCCTACGGTATCAATTATCAAAATAAAAAAGAAAGGCCTTCTTATTCAAAGGAAGGCCTAATGACCTTATGTACCAGGGAAAAGGTAGAAGCTGATCGGCAGAATATGATCAGCATTTTGGAAAAATGGAAAAGGAAACAGGATAGTGCAAAACCTTTATTGGTATTGTTAAACACCAGCGGCGGTGGTCATCGGAGCGCCACATTCACCATGAGCATGTTACAACACCTGGATAGTCTTACTCATGGCGCTATCATGAAAAGAATCTTTCTTATCAATGGTGCATCAGGTGGTATGATAGGTGCTACTTATTTCCGTGAATTGTTTTTACAACGATTAAACGGAAAGGCCATTAACCTGCAGGATGAAAAATATGTGGATGATATTGCCAGCGACGTGTTAAACCCTTTGTTCTCTTCATTTGTAGCAAGAGATCTAATTGCACCTGCGCAAAAGTTTAAAGTAAACGATTATACATATGTTAAGGACAGGGGATATGCTTTTGAACAGAAGCTTAACATGAACACCAGGGGAGTTCTCGATAAGCATATAAAAGACTATGCGGCCGATGAAAAGGAGGCAAATATTCCATTGATCTTTTATAATTCGGTAGTAACAAGAGATAGTCGTAAACTCATCATCAGTACACAACCCGTAAGTTTTATGATGCAGGGCTGGCAGGATACCAGTCGCATACCGGAAATGGATCCTGATGTAATTGATTTCGGTGCTTTTTTCAAAAACCAGGATCCGTATAATTTGAGAATTCTTACTGCACTTCGTATGAATGCAACATTCCCCGTTGTGTTACCGAATGTATGGCTGCCATCTAACCCGGTTATAGATGTAATGGATGCCGGCCTGCGTGATAATTATGGCCAGGAAACATCACTCCGCTTCCTGGAAGCGTTCGATGGCTGGATAAAAGAAAATACCAGTGGTGTTTTAATTATACAAATAAGAGATCGCAGTCCCGGTGGCTGGGAATTCCCGTATATGTCAGATGATATTACCGATCATGCAACCAAACCGTTTTTGTTGCTGCAGCACAACTGGTTCAAAATGATGGAATATTTTCAAAACGATATGCTGAGCTACTATAGCGAGCATCCGGGTAGAACCGTTCACAAAGTTTTATTCCAGTATGCTTCAGATAATGAAGAAAATAAGGCGGCACTAAATTTTCACCTTAGTAAAAGGGAGAAAAAGGACGTTACTATATCAGTTAGCTCTTCTGCCAATGCTAAAAGTTTCAGGGAGCTTAAGCGATTATTAAATATTCAATGAAAACCTTAGTTTGCCGGCTGAATTAACCTGAAACATTTTTTCCTGATTTCAATTTTTAGTTTTTCGGGAGTTTCCGCAGGATCCCCATCAATATGCATGGGAGCATTGCTTTTGTTTTTGATAACGATCGCTTTGGTCTGAAAATAAATAATTGGCTGATGCAGGGAACTCTCTACCTTTTTTATTTTACCGGCAAATATTTGTTTCACCAGGTTGTACAACAATATTGGCTTTGCCGATTTTTTTACGATCACAATATCCAACAGGCCATCAGCCAGCAATGCTTTTGGGGCGATGGTAAAATTATTGCCAAACTGGTTGCTATTAGCAATGCTGATAAAAAATGCTTCGGTTGAAAATTCCATTCCATTACTTTCAATGGAAAACTCGTAAGGAGAAATGGAGAAAAAATTTTTACTGACAAGCGTCGCATAGGTTTTTAATCCCCGTTTGGGTTGATGGGCAAACTCATGGGCCACTTTTGCGTCAAAACCTACTCCGCAAAGCATACAGGCAAATTGTTTGTTGACATAAAATCCGTCAATAGCTGATGCCTTACCACTGAAAATAACATCGAGTGCTTTGGCTGGTTGTTTGGAAATTTTTGCAGCTAACGCCAAACCATTGCCGGATCCGCAGGGGATAATACCAAAGTTTACATCTTCACCCATCAGGCTGCTTACTACCTGGCTCACCGTTCCATCACCGCCGGCTATTACTATATCTGTAATTTTTTCTTCTTTAATGATGGGTTGGAGAAAGGAATAATCACCACTTGCTACTGATGGAAATATATGATAAGGAATTCCCTTTTCTTTTGTTTTTTGTTCAACAAATTGCTGGAGATCTTTTTTGGTTCTGGTTCCGGAAATGGGGTTGATAATATAGATAATACGCTGCTGCATTCTTTTTCGTAGATCAAAAGGGCCACAAATGTACTTCTCACAAGTGAATTGCACCAGTAATAAATAAGCCGAAGAGCATCTACAGTTTTTCAATCGATGAACTACCACCTGATCAATACGCTACCCCAGGTGAATCCACTGCCGAAAGCTGCCAGGCAAACCAGGTCGCCTTCCTTTATTTTTCCTTGCTCCCAGGCCTCACATAAAGCAATCGGAACAGATGCCGCCGTCGTGTTACCGTATTTATCAATGTTATTGTACACCTGGTCATCCTTCAATCCCAATTTTTGTTGTACAAATTGGGCGATGCGAAGATTAGCCTGGTGAGGAATGAGTAAGCCGATGTCCGATGGTTGTTGCCTGTTGGCCGCTAAGGCTTCCATAATTACTTCAGGAAATTTTACAACGGCTTTTTTAAAAACGGTGGGGCCATCCATATTGGGAAAATTTTGCGCTTTGTCAATCATGGAATGGCTCATGAACATATCGCCAATTTCAGCATTGTTAAAATCGGCAAGCGATTCATTGGTCCAATGGTTTGCATGTGTGCCCGGATTAAACATCGCCAGTATCTCGGCACTTTCTCCATCACTGTGCAGGTGAGTACTCAGAATACCCTGAACTTGTCCTGGGCTTGTCGAAGAATCGGTTGGTTGCAACACTATTGCTCCGGCGCCATCACCAAATATCACTGATACATTTCTGCCGCGGGTACTAAAGTCGAGACCAAAAGAATGTTTTTCGCTACCAACTACCAGGATGTTTTTATACATGCCTGTTTTTATAAACTGATCGGCTACGCTGATGGCATAAATAAAACCACTGCATTGATTTCTTACATCTAAAGCACCGATCTCTTTCATCTTCATAGCCCGCTGGAGCAACACGCCGCAGCCTGGAAAATAATAATCGGGCGATAAGGTGGCGAAGATGATAAAGTCGATATCCTGTGGCGTAATGCCCGCCCTTTCAATTGCAATTTTTGATGCCTCAATACCCATGGTAGCAGTTGTTTCCCGGGTGCGATCAGCGTATCTTCTTTCCTTTATCCCGGTTCTTTCCTGTATCCATTCATCACTGGTGTCCATATATTTTATGAGATCATTGTTGGTAACAACATTCGATGGAACATACATTCCTATACCGGCAATCCTGGAACGGCGCATGGCGAGATTATTTGGAGCAATTTAGCGAATACGGGCAAATTGTACCTGTTTCACTGCAAATCGCTATACCCTTAACATTTATAGCACGATATTTTCTAATCTTAGAATGACATCTTTCGGTACCGTATAAGTTGGTAGTAATGCAGGAACAAACAGTAAAGCAAAACACCTGGAAACGTGTCGGCAAATTTTTGTTGAAAACTGTGATGTGGATTTTTTTCCTCATCCTGCTAATTTTTATTTTAATACTGACTCCGCCTGTTCAAAGCTTCATCCGAAAAAAAGTTGTCACCTACCTGGAGAATAGACTGGACACCCGGATTGAGGTGGGGAGAATCTACATCGGCCTGCCCAAAAACATTGTGCTGGAAAATATTTATGTAGAAGACCGGCAAAAAGATACGCTGCTTTCCGGTAAAAAAATAAAAGCCGACCTTGATATCTGGCGGTTGATTACCAAAAACGAAGTTGATATCAGGAGCGTTTCATTAAATAACATCACCGCTAAAGTAAAAAGACAGTTGCCTGACACCATTTTTAATTTCCAGTTTATTATCGATGCCTTTGCCACAAAAAACTCTTCCCCAGCAACCAGTGCTGATACTTCAACTTCTGCGTTTAACATAGGCTATGTTGAATTGAACAAAATAAGAATTTTGTATAATGACGTGATCACTGGCAGCGATATGGAAGCCTGGCTTGATCACCTGGATACAAGAGTGAAAAAATTTGATCCTGCGAAGTTGTTGTTTGACGTTCCTAAAACAAATATCAGTGGGTTAATAGCGAGAGTCTATCAAATAAAACCTTTGGCAAAACCGGAACCTGAAGCCAAAGACATAATTGAAGCAAAACAACCTAACCCACTTGAACTCGCTTTCAATGAAGTAAACCTTGAAAAAATAAAACTTGATTTCAAAAACGACGTCTCCGCGACCTATGCAACGATTGACCTGGGACAATTAAATGTGCAATCAAACAATATTGACCTGGACAATCGCATCATCGACCTGGAGAATATCGTATTGAATAAATCCACTACTTCCGTCAGGCTGGGTAAAAAACAGGAAACTAAAGTCGTCATCAAAGAGGTAAAACAGGAAGCCAAAAGCCAGGTAGAGGCAGGCTGGCACATACAGGTAAAATCATTAGATATCGCTGATAACAATTTTCAGTTTGATAATGATAACAATCCTAAAGTGGCGAAGGGAATGGACTATGCCCACCTGAAAGCTGATGCTTTAAACTTAAAGGCAAGTAATATTT
Source organism: Terrimonas pollutisoli (assembly GCF_029360765.1). GTDB lineage: Bacteria > Bacteroidota > Bacteroidia > Chitinophagales > Chitinophagaceae > Terrimonas_B > Terrimonas_B pollutisoli. Next base: position 224,411 of record NZ_JARKNA010000006.1, read on the forward strand.
TACTCGATGTTGATTCGATGGCCGCTAAAATCAGCAAAGCTGGTTTTAAGGAGAAAAGTGGGTTTGTGCTGAATGATCTGCAAATCGAATTTCTCTATACCGATAAAGAAACATACTTGCATGACCTTTACCTGGAAACACCCGGCACGGAGTTAAAAAGATCCGCCACCATCCGCTATGAATCGCTGGAGTCGTTGAAAAACGACATTGGTAATATGTACGTTGATTTCGATTTGCAGGACAGCAAAGTCTCGGTAAAGGATGTATTGACTTTCATGCCTGAATTGAGCCAGCAACCCGCCTTCGCTTATCCTGGCGCAGTATGGTACATAAACAGCCGCATCAATGGCCGTATCAACGAACTGAATATTGATGAACTACAATTGCAGGGATTAAGAGATACGAAGGTGGATATAGCTGGAAAGATTACAGGACTGCCGGCAATGAAAAATATGGTGGCTGATCTCAACATCCGGAATATCAGCAGTTCGAAAAGAGACATGGATCTTTTTATTCCTCAAAATATATTACCTGCTACAATCACACTTCCGTCCAGGTTTAATGCGAATGGTGCGATCAAAGGGAATAATACGCAAATGAATACTGATCTCGCTGTCAACACTGATTTGGGCAATTCAACCATTAAAGGAAGGTTTAGCCAGTTAGACGATCCAAAGCACATAGGATATAATGCAAAAATTGATACGAGATCATTGCAATTAGGAACAATAATCCAGGACAAAGAAATGTTCGGACCTGTGTCAGCTTCCGTTACAGCAAAGGGAATGGGGTTTGATCCAAAAACCGTGGATGCCGCTTTTGATGGTATTATCCATTCCGCATACATTAATCAATACACTTACAAGGATGTTCGATTCAATGGAAATATAGCCAATCAAAAAGCCAATATAAATGCAGCCATTACCGATCCTAATATTCATTTAGCGCTGAATGCAAAAGCAGACCTTAGCAAAGAGTTTCCTGGGGTGCAAGTGACTGGAATGATCGATAGCCTAAAACTGCAACCACTTCATTTTGCAACGGCCCCGGTTATTTTTAGAGGAAAGGTAGATGCCGACTTCCCGGTATCTGATCCCAATGATCTGCAGGGTAAGTTGCTGGTAACAGAATCAGTGATCGTTCAAAATAATCAACGATTACAATTGGACACCATACAGGTGCTGGCCAATCGCAGTGACAAGGGACATTCCCTGCAACTACAAAGTGATGTTATGTCTGCAATGCTGGAGGGACAATATCGACTGACCGATATAGGAACTAATTTTCAACAAGCCATTCAACCTTATTTTGCGATCGGCCCTGTAAATACTGCCACAGTAAGCCAGCCATATGATTTCACTTTAAATGCTTATGTGTTGGATAATCCAGCGTTAAAAGTGATCATTCCTTCCCTGCAACGGATCGATTCTGTTTCGGTACAAAGTCGTTTCACAAGTCAATCAGGATGGTCGGCAAAAGTAGAAGCTCCTGCATTGGATATCGGCCCCAATAAATTGAGAGAGTTTGTGCTCAATGCCGGTACGGGCAATAATGCAATCCGGCTTTCAGCGACTGCAAAAAATTTTTCCAGCGGAAAAAGCATTGTATTGGACAACACAACCATTCATGCATTGATTGCGAATAATAACATTGACTTTGCTCTCAATATAAAAGATAGGCAGGCAAGGGTTAAGTACAATGTAAAGGGCCTGTTTCAGCAGCCTACCAATGGTATTTACCAGTTTGCCATAAAACCGGATAGTTTATTATTGAATTATGATGCCTGGTCTGTTGCAGGTAACAACAAAATCATTTATGGAAAAGATGGAATAAATGCCAGCAACTTTATATTGAGTAAGAATGGTCAGAAACTGACCATCAACAGCGTCTCGTCCAGCAACAATGCACCGATGGATGTGATATTCGATCAATTCAAGCTGGCAACACTCACTGGTTTTGTCAATACGGATTCCACTTTTGCTGACGGAACAATAAACGGCAAGATCACATTTAATGATCTTGCGAAAGAACCGGTTTTCATCGGCGATTTAACCATAACAGACCTGAGTATAAAAACAGATACGGTAGGAAATGTAAAATTGCTTGTTAATAATCAAAGACCTGATGTATATAGCGCTGATATTGCGCTTAGTGGCCGGGGCAATAACGTGAAGCTAACAGGAGACTATTTTGTAAAACCGGTTGAGAGCAATTTTGATTTTTTATTGGATATTAAAGAGCTGCCAATGGCAACTGCCCAGGCTTTTTCCGATGGAATGATCAAAGAGGCTTCTGGTTCTGTCAACGGTAAGTTTACTGTAAAAGGAACGATGGCAAGACCGCTTATCAACGGCGATCTTCATTTTAATAAAACTGAATTTAACTACAGCCAGTTCAATAACCGCTTCAGCATTGACCAGGAAAAAATTAATGTAACGGAAAGAGGCTTTCGCTTTGACCGGTTTGCTATCAAAGATTCCGCCGGCAATTCGTTGATAATCGATGGTATCGCCGGTACGGATAATTTCATCAACTACAATTTTGATATGCGGATAAGGGCCAATGATTTCCGCATCTTAAACAGTACCAAAAAAGATAACAAGATTTTTTACGGCAAGCTTTATATCAATACTAACATGACGGTGAAGGGTACCGAAGAAGCTCCTGCTATTGATGGCCGGCTGGTAGTGAACGATAAAACCAACATGACTGTAGTAATACCCCAGCGGGAACCCGGCGTAGTAGATCGTGAAGGCATTGTAGAGTTTGTAGATATGGATCAGCCGGTAAATGATTCGTTGTTCTTATTAGCGTATGATTCTCTGAACACAAGTCCCTACACAGGAATGGATATCACCACCAATATCGAAGTAGAAAAAGAAGCAACATTCAGCATCATTATTGATGAAGGCAATGGTGATTTTTTAAATGTAAAAGGTGAAGCGTTGTTAGTAGGTGGCATTGATCCCAGTGGCAAGGTTACATTGACAGGTTCGTATGAACTGGAGGAGGGAACCTACAATCTTAGTTTCAATTTTATTCGCCGCAAGTTCAATATTCAAAAAGGAAGCAAAATTATCTGGGAAGGCGCTCCCACAGAAGCTTCAGTTGATATTGAGGCGATATATGTCGCCAACACGGCCCCGCTTGATTTAGTAAAAAACCAATTGGACTCTGCTTCTGCTTTTGAGAGAAATACCTACCTGCAAAAACTTCCCTTCGATGTTCATTTGAAAATGGAGGGAGAACTGTTGAAGCCGCAGATAAGCTTTGATATTATTTTACCGGAGAATAAAAGTTATGTAGTAGGCGGTGAAATTATTACGAATGTAAGAACAAGGCTTGACCAGCTGCGCCAGGATCCCGGTGAAATGAATAAACAGGTTTTCTCCCTCCTTTTATTGAACAGGTTTATGGCTGATAATCCCTTCCAGGGCAGTGGCGAAGTTCTTAATCCCTCTATGTTTGCAAGACAAAGTGTAAGTAAACTTTTAACCGAACAATTGAATCGCCTGGCGGAGAATCTGGTAGCTGGTGTTGATTTGAATTTTGATGTATTGTCATCAGAAGATTATACAACGGGGCAGCGAAGAGACAGAACCGATCTGAATGTGGGTCTTTCCAAACAATTGTTGAATGACCGGCTTACGGTTTCAGTAGGAAGCAATTTTGAGCTTGAAGGTCCGCAAAATTCCAGGCAGCAATCCAGTAACATCGCCGGTAATGTGGCCCTTGACTATCGGGTAAGCCGCGACAATCGTTACCTCTTAAGAGCCTATCGAAAGAACGAATACCAGGGTGTGATCGACGGATATATTATTGAAACCGGCGTGGCATTTATTATCACGGTTGACTATAACAAGTTCAGGGAAATATTTATTTCAGTAAGAGAAAGACAGAAACGCCGGGAGCAGAGAAGGAAACAACGGGAATTGGAAATGCAACAAAAGGCTGCCGCAGCTGACAGCACTACGTCAACAAATAATCAGTAGAATGGCAGGCAGGAATTATTTCATAAGTATCATCATTGTTTCAATACTGGCATCTTGCAGTGCTACGAAAAAGGTGCCGCCAGGCGATGCCCTTTATATGGGCGCCACAGTTGACCTCGAAGCGCCGGGCTCAAGACCAAGTTTAAAAAAAGAGTTGCGACGCGAACTCATTTCTCTTACCCGCCCAAAACCTAATCAACGGGTATTGGGAATACCCTTCAAGCTATTATTCAACAATAATAAGCTGTTAAGAAAAAAAATGGGTGAACCACCCGTCTTACTCAGTTCGGTAAATGTCGACTACAATGTAAAAGTATTGCGGAGCAATTTAGAAAACCGTGGTTATTTCCAGGCACAGGTGCAGGGAGATACAACAGTAAAAAGAAAAAGAGGACGAGCTATTTACACAGTACAGGCAGGTGAAAGATATTTTATCAGCAAGGTTGAATATATACAGGATACAAGTGCTGTGTTGCAAAGAACGATCAATGAATCATCAGCGAAAACTTTTTTGAAAGCTGGTGATCCTTTTGACCTGGCAGTGATCAAAGGTGAGAGAGAAAGAATCGATGCTTACCTGAAAGAAAGGGGCTTTTATTATTTTGACCCTGACTTTCTGATTATACAAGCGGATAGCACTGTTGGAGGTCATAAGGTGGACCTGTATGTAAAAATAAAACCCGAAACACCTGTTCAGTCAAGAGAAGTTTATACCATTAATGATGTTTTTATTTATCCCCGCTACCGGTTGCGGCCAACAGCAGGTGATACATCTAAAGCCTATGCGGAATTTTATGCCGGCTATTATCTTGTTGATTCACAAAAATTGTATAAGCCAAAGTTATTTGAACGAACTATGCAGTTTGACCCCGGTGATGTTTATAACCGTACAGACCACGGTCAAACTATCAGCCGGCTGGTAAACCTCGATCTTTTCAAGTTTGTAAAAAACAGGTTTGAACCCGTACCAGGAATAGATTCATCAAAACTCAATGCGTATTACTATCTCACACCTTTTCCCAAAAAAGCAATAAGAGGTGAGATTAACGCTAATACCAAATCAAATAACCTTACCGGTTCGTCAATTACAATTGGCTGGCGCAACCGGAATACATTGCGCGGTGGTGAGCTCTTTACGGTTGATGCGACCGGCGGGTTTGAAGTACAGGCCGGTAGTCAGTTTCGCGGGTTTAATACTTTCCGGTATGGCATTGAGGCCAACTTCGTTGTTCCCCGGTTTATCTTTCTTAAGTTGAATCCAAAGGGCGGCTTTGTACCCAAAACAAAATTTTTGCTTGGCTATGACCTGTTAACCAAACAGAAACTATACACAATGCAATCGTTCCGTGCCGGATTAGGATATAACTGGCAACAGACATTTCAAAAAGAACACCAATTCAATTTTATCAGCATCAATTATGTGCAGCCTCTTTTGATAACTGATTTATATAAAGACAGTGCGGCTAAAAATCGTACGTTGCTGAAGGCGATAGAAGATCAATTTATTTTAGGAACTAACTATAATTACAATTACAATCAATTGCAGGGAAAGCCCGCTATGAGTGGTGGTTTATATTTCAATGGTAATGTTGACCTGTCAGGAAATGTAGCTGGCTTATTATCCGGCGCCGATGCTAAGAATGGAAAGGTAAAGGAGATATTCAAGGCGCCATTTTCCCAATACATAAGGTTAGAAGCAGATAACCGCTATTACAGCAAATTGTCAAAGACCACGGTGTGGGCCAATCGTCTTATCCTTGGCTTTGGCCTACCTTATGGCAATTCTATGCAGTTGCCTTATATCAAACAATTTTTTGTGGGCGGAACTAACAGCATCCGTGCATTTCGCAGCCGCTCTATTGGTCCGGGTACTTATAGAGATACCGTTATCACCACCTTCTTACCCGATCAGTCAGGCGATATAAAACTTGAACTGAATACGGAGTTGAGACAAAAGTTAAGCGGCTTTTTACACGGCGCATTGTTTGTTGACGCCGGTAATATCTGGCTTTATAATGATGAGCCATTAAAACCCGGCGCTAAATTCACGGGCAAGTTTTTGAAGGAAATGGCAGTGGGCGGTGGTGTCGGTTTACGGTTTGATATATCCTTCCTGGTTGTCAGGCTGGATGTGGCCATACCTTTCCGCAAACCCTGGCTGCCGGCAGGAAAGCGCTGGGTGTTTAATCAATTTGATTTTAGCAATTCTGCGTGGCGAAAGGAAAATATCATCTTCAATTTAGGAATCGGTTATCCATTCTAAGGAACGATCATCCTGACAAAGGCTTTGGTGTAAACGGGAAATCGTTGTATAAGCACCTATAATTCGTAAAATGGCGATAAGTTGCTTTCGGAGAATTACCATTTTACTGGTAAAAAGTAAATTTTTTGCGCCAATCATTTGAATAAAGAAAAATCGTGAACCACCTTTGTATTGTTGATCACGTATCCATCCTTCCGCTGAAAAAACCAATTGATTTTCCAATATCTTATTATAGATCCATACCTGTGAAGACAAAAAATTGAGCTCTGTTGAGTAAGATCATTTGATAAAGGCCGGCATCCCCGGTCTTTATTTATTTAATCAACTTTTTGAATGCAGGTAAGTTCTTTTACATTTTAATGTCCATCACTTTATGATGAAGGCGGCTTTCCTCCGCCATAAAACACATGATATGGCTCTCAATGGAAGCATCAATAGTGGAGGTTAACAAGTTGGGGTTATGCTGTGCTACCGCTTGTATCCAATCCGATACCATACGCCAGTCGCCACCACCATGTCCTTCATTTTTATAGTTGTTGACTTCGTTTGTTTTGGTATGATAGATCTTGGATTTATTGGTGCGAAAGTCATATATCTTAAATTGGTTCATATCGCCTTCCAGGTAGCCCATGCTTCCCATTACCCGGGTGCGACGGCCGCCCCATGGTGTAAAGGCCTCCATATTGAATGTGGCCGTGATACCATCATCAAACAAGATATTGGTAGTATAATGATCGCATTGATCATTTTCCATCCGATACACGCAGCGTCCGTAGTTGGTAGTTTTTAAATAGTTCAAAATAGCGGCATCTTGCTTTTTCTTTTCTTTTGGCAGGTCAAAGACATATGTTCTTTGTCTTTCACGGTAATAAATTTTCAATGCGGAATAAGGACATTTGTTTTCAATAGCGCAACCATCTGTACATCGTTCCTTGCTGCCTTGTGGCGCATTTTCTTTTTTAAACCATTTTAAATTACCAAAGGCCTGTATTTTTTTTGAATCTTTTCCCAGCATCCATTTCAAAACATCAAGATCATGGCATGATTTGGCAAGAATGATGGGTGTTGTTTCCTTGCTATTGTGCCAATTGCCGCGAACATAAGAATGACTCATGTGTACATGATCGATCGGTTCCAAGTGCTGCAGGCTGATAATATCACCTATAGTTCCGGATTGAATCAATTCTCTTAATTTAATAAAATACGGTGCATATCGCAGTACATGGCACACGGCAACAATACGGCCGGTTTTTTTAGTCAGTTCTAAAATATCACGACATTCCTTTTCACTGGGTGAAATAGGTTTTTCCAGCAACACATCATAGCCTTGCCGCAAAGCTTCCATGCAAGGTTCATAATGCAATTGATCCGGTGTACTGATGATGACGGCATCAGCAAATTTTTGCTTCGAAAAAACCTCTTTCCAGTTGCTGAAACAATTGGTCCGGGAAATATTATGTTTCACAGCAAAATGTTCATTTCGCAGCTGGTTAGGATCTGCCACACCAACAATCTTTAATTGCTCGGGATATTCAATGGCGTAGTCGCCATATACGTTTCCCCTGGCACCTGCGCCTAATACAATAGCTGTAACCGGTTTTGCTAATTGTTTATAAAGCGGATTATCGGGAAGAATAAGGGGCTCACCCGTTTCATTTTTTGCCCAAAGGGAAAATGGGAAAAAACTAGTACCGATGCTAATGCCAAATCGCTTTAATATGTTTCGCCTGGACCAGCGGGATGAATCCATAGTGTGAAGGTTTACTGACAGGTACGCCAACAAAGTTATCTAGCTAACCATCATCGTACCAAAAAATGAGGAGAATTTTAATACAGGGCCTGCATCAAATTATTAATTATATTGGGAAGTAACTTCTGCTTATGAATAAGCCTTCGCAACGTTTCCTGGCTCTTGACATCTTCCGTGGCATGACGGTTTGTTTTATGATCATCGTTAATACAGCCGGAAATGGTGCAACTACCTATGCTCCGCTCCAACATGCCGAGTGGCATGGGTTTACGCCGACCGATCTTGTGTTTCCTTCTTTTATGTTTGCGGTGGGTAATGCCATGGCGTTCGCAATGACAAAATGGGAAAAACTTTCACAAAGGCAGGTGCTGGCAAAAATATTTAAAAGAACATTGATCATTTTCCTGCTGGGCTTCCTGATGTATTGGTTTCCCTTTGTTCATTATAACGATCAGCATCAAATCATTGGCAATCCATTTAATCATACAAGAGTGATGGGTGTGCTGCAGCGTATTGCACTCGGCTATTGCTTTGCTTCTTTGATGGTTTATTATTTAAAACCAAGACAAGTATTTGGCTTGTCCATTGCTTTCTTATTGGCTTATTGGTTCATTTTGTTATTGTTTGGTGAAGTTGGTGATCCTTATAATATGTTGACCAACGCCGGAACAAAACTGGATCTGTGGTTGCTGGGCTCTGACCATCTCTATCATCGTAGAGGGGTGGCTTTTGATCCCGAAGGGATTTTAGGTACGCTTCCTTCAATTGCAAACGTAACGTTGGGCTGGTATGCCGGCCGATGGCTACAGTTGAAGGGAAAAGAATATGAAGGTTTAACCAAGTTATTGCTGGCCGGGTTTCTGGCGATAGCATTGGCCCTGTTATGGAATCCCTTTTTTCCTATCAATAAGAAATTATGGACCGGCAGCTTCGTGTTGGTTACAGTAGGTATTGACTGTGTTGTACTCGCTGTCCTGATCTATATCACCGACTTTTTACAAAAAAGAAAATGGGCCTATTTCTTTGAGGTATTTGGAAGAAACCCCTTGTTTATTTACCTGGTGTCAGAGTTGTTGGTAATACTTTTATGGTTTTTTGGTGTTGGTGAAAATTATCAGCCTTTGTATCAATGGATCTTTGAAAATATTTTCAGCCATACCGGCATGTATTTTGGCTCTTTTCTTTTTGCGGTAAGTTTTATGCTACTGTGCTGGCTGATTGGATATATAATGGACAGGAAGAAGATTTATGTCAGGGTTTGATCAGGGATTGACAGTTGAAGGTGAAAGATGCAAAATTTCTTTTCCAAATTTTCCAATTTATCCAAAAACGGTGTTTACTCCTTCTACCTTCTTTTGTCCCGCCTCCCCGGTTTTTTTTCAGCGAAAAAATCTTCAAAAAAATCATCGTCCATCCCATCGATTTCGTCACCGAAAAAAAACGGATTCTCCACTGGCAGGAGTTGATGTGTTTGTATAGTTCCCAATATTTTTTTAAATGCACCTATGTCGGCGAAATCGTTAATATCTTTTTTTGTGTCGCTTATTTGAGCAGTGAGATACATCTGCTCCCGCAGAATGAATTGTTCAAACAGGGGCCAGGCATTTTTGCGGGTTATAAATCCCATGTTCATATTTTCAGCTTCCCATTTTATGGCACCTATTTTATCCCGTAGTTCTGTATCCTGTTTTTTCAGGATACCGATATAGTCACTCAATACATGGTCATTTTTTAATTTATGATCCTTTTCATCAACAGCGTGAAAACCTATTTCCTGCTGGTATAAATGAAGAAGGGTGTAAAAGTCGTTGTGTTCGTATGCGGCTGTTACCTTTTTTAATTTTTCGGTTTTCTCAATCCGCAAGTTATCGTCCGGCTCAATGTCAGGATGAAGCTTTCTGACCAATTGCGTATAGAGCATCTTCCAGCTTTTGCGAAGCAATTCGGCTTTTTCCGCCAGCTTTTTATTATTGCCGTTATAGGATTTGTGTTTGGAATTCGAAAAATTTTCTTTGCGCCGCTCGTTTATTTCTTCCGCCAGTTTACTTTGGAGCTTTTCGCCCATTTGCGAAAAATTGGACAGGTCGATGTCTTCATCATCCACATCAACGCCAAAGGCGGAAGAAAACATACTTTTCAGCATTTCTCTTCCCATAAGCTTTTCTTCTTCACTCATACCTTTTTGTTGAAAGGCCATGTATTTGGAAGCTATCCGCTTTACTGCATCCAGATTTTCACCCGCATCTACTAAGCCGGTTATATTCAGTATCATCTGCGCTGTTTTGTCCTGCTGGACCTTCTTCAGTTTGCCAGACTCAAAATGTGCGTCGAGAAGTTTTATAAGCTCAAAACTAACATCGGCGAATTCTTTTTTATAGAGATGTAGTTTTTCTTCATAACCGGCAACCATTTTTCTAAAAAGGGCTTCCAATGCCTGCAGGTCATTTCTCCTTTTTTCCAAAGAGAGAATGAGCTTATTAAATTCCAATTGTTTTTTTGAGAGTGTATTCCCGGATTGTTTGATAACGAGCAGCTCGGACATCTGTTGTTTGATTTTGGCAAAAATAACAGCACTCTGAAAAGAAAAAATATTAATGAGCTGTCATGTGGAGAACTTCTGTCGCAAATTTTTCACATTCATCTGATACGGTTTTCACATCTTTCGATTTTATATAAGAGCCAATAACATGCTCACCCGCATTGGGTACTGTTACTTCTTTTTTTAAACTGTCGGGAGTGCCCAGTTGCCTGAACATTCTTTTCATGGCTGATACTTTTACTGTCTTATCCTGGTGTTCCTCATCTTTATAATAGTACAGCAATAATACAGGTTGTTTTATTTTTTCAAATACTGATGCCTTCATCGTTGTTTCCAGCAGCTCCTGCATTTCTGTTATGGATTCCATCCTGTATTTATTATACCAATATTGTTTTTCAAGAGCTGCAGAGTCATCGGTAATATTGTATTTACCTTTTACCAACCGGGCTATCTGCAATCCCCAATGGTTGTTTGCTACCCAGGCAAGCGGATCATTAATAGCTATATTGGGAGAAAGTAATATAAGGCCGAAAATTTCAGGATACTCCGCTGCCAGTTTCAGTGCTAAAGTACCGCCGGTAGAAGTACCTATAAGGATTACTTTTTTCCCTAATTGCTTACCTATGGCGTAAGCTTCTTTAGCGGAATTCCAGAGTTTATCTGCAGTCAGGCTCACCATCGTTTCAGTAGTATCTATGCCATGTTCTGCAAGCCGGGATAAATAAAGGTTGCAGCCAAATGTTTTGGCAAATTGTTGATGGACAGGATCACCTTCTTCCTGGCTGGCTGAAAATCCATGGAGATAGACGACCGCATAATCTGTTTTGCTCTTTGTTGAATCATTAAACCACACGATCCTGGCCTCATTGTCAGGTTTTAAAGTATGCTTTGATTCCTGGTTCGCAATATATTGTTCAATTGCCGAAGGGCTGGAAGGAATCGCCGGAAGATGATTATTATACTTTGGAAGCTGCGGCCGCGGTCCAAGAAAGTAGACGATGATCAACAGTAATAGAATGAGCCCTAGCCATTTAACAAATTTCATCGGAGCTATTTTTATAAAACTACATTAAAACCCTGTTTTTAACAGGTTAAGCCCTTATTAATTATTCGTTTCGTTTGCTCCCCCCGTTTTATTGATGTAGCTTTGCAGCCTCAAAAAAAAGGGCTTCTGTCGTCACTTATGAAGGTTTAAACATGAGTGTTTTACTGCAAGGCTCAAAACTTCAAACATGGAAATAAGAAACATCGCCATCATTGCACACGTTGACCACGGTAAAACTACATTGGTTGATAAGATATTACATGCGACCAAGGTTTTTCGTGACAACCAGGAAACCGGTGAGTTGATCATGGACAGCAATGACTTGGAACGTGAACGCGGCATCACCATTTTTAGTAAAAATGCTTCGGTTACCTATAAAGACGTAAAAATTAACGTAATCGACACGCCGGGTCACGCCGACTTCGGTGGAGAAGTAGAAAGGGTGTTGAAAATGGCCGATGGTGTGATCCTGTTGGTGGATGCCTTTGAGGGGCCAATGCCACAAACCCGCTTTGTGTTGCAAAAAGCTTTACAACTAAGTCTGAAACCAATTGTGGTTATCAATAAAGTAGACAAGCCAAACTGCCGCCCCGATGAAGTACATGATGCTGTGTTCGAGTTATTCTTTAACCTGGATGCATCGGAAGAACAGCTTGATTTCCCTACTTATTATGGCTCGGGAAAAAATGGCTGGTTCAATGATTCATTGACGCAAATTGATAACATCAATCCTCTATTGGATGGTATATTAAAGTACGTACCAGCCCCGAAAGTGAATGAAGGACCTTTGCAAATGCAGATCACGTCGCTGGATTATTCTTCTTTCCTCGGTCGTATAGCGGTAGGAAAAGTGAGTCGCGGTTCGATAAAGGAGAATCAGCCGATCGCTTTGCTCCAGGCAGATGGATCAGTCAAAAAAATGAGGGTGAGAGAATTATATGTGTTTGAAGGAATGGGCAAAAAGAAAGTGACTGAAGTGTTGGCGGGTGATCTTTGCGCAGTGGTTGGAATTGAAGATTTTAATATCGGTGACACTATTGCGGATGCGGAGAATCCCGAAGCATTACCGGTTATTAGTGTAGATGAGCCGACAATGAACATGTTGTTTTCTGTAAACAATTCTCCGTTTTTTGGTAAGGATGGAAAGTTTGTAACCAGCCGTCACCTGCGTGACAGGTTGATGAAAGAAACCGAAAAAAACCTGGCGCTGAAAGTAATGGATAGTGAGGAAGGTGATAGCCTGGTTGTTTACGGTCGGGGTATTCTTCATTTGGGTGTATTGATTGAAACCATGCGCCGTGAGGGTTATGAATTGACTGTAGGTCAACCTCAGGTAATTGTAAAAGAGGTTGATGGCAAAAAATGTGAGCCTTATGAAACGCTGGTGGTGGATGTGCCGCAGGAATTTGCCAGCAAAGTAATTGACCTGGTAAGCCGCAAAAAAGGTGAAATGCTGGTGATGGAAACAAAGGGTGAAATGCAACACCTGGAGTTTGATATTCCTTCAAGAGGTTTGATCGGTCTTCGTACGCAAATGCTGACTGCTACTACGGGTGAAGCGGTAATGGCCCATCGCTTTAGTGAATATAAACCTTGGAAAGGACCGATCCCCGGAAGAAATAATGGTGTTCTGCTTTCAAAGAACACAGAGAAAACGACCGGTTATTCTATTGATAAATTACAAGACAGGGGTACCTTTTTCGTAGATCCGGGTGAGGAAGTGTATGCAGGTCAGATCATTGCAGAAAACATAAAACCAGGTGACCTGGTGGTAAATGCAACGGAAGGAAAAAAATTAACCAACCACCGTGCAAGCGGTAGTGATGATGCTACCCGTATCGCTCCAAAAACGTTGATGACCCTGGAAGAGTGTATGGAATATATTCAGCAGGATGAGTGCATAGAAGTGACGCCTAATTTCATTCGTATGCGTAAGGTGATCCTGGATGAAAACGAAAGATTGAAACAAAGCAAAAAGATGAGTGCTGAAGCAGTATAAATTTGTTACATGAAAAAATATAAGAGCCGGTTCGTTCGAACCGGCTCTGTTTGTTTATAATTGCATCTCAGTAGATTGATAGTTTTTTCAGCGCATCCCCAATTTTCAGAAGGTAAATGCCGGCAGGCAGAACGGGTAAGTCAACTTCAAGGCTAACTGGTGATGGAGTGATATTTTTTTGCCAAAGTAATTTTCCAGAAACGTCCAGCAGCCAGATATTGTGAACAGTAGAAACATCGCCGGTGATATAGAGTTTGTTTTTAGCGGGATTGGGATAAACATTAACTCTGTTTGCTGGTAGATCGGTATAAACTTTTTGAATGACAGAGTAGGTTATTGCGCCGCTATGTTCGATTATTTTTAGTCTGTAATAATTTACTCCTGTCTTTGGAGACAGATCTAAGTCTTTATAAGTTGAGATGGTTTCAATTGCCCGCTGTTGATTGATAGCAATCCAGTTGTAACCATCGGTCGATCGTTCGATAATATAAGTTTCTACAATATCGGGTTGAGCTACCTGCCAGCTCAATTGGACTTGATTATTAATATAGCGGGTTTTGAAATAAACTATTTCAACCGGGAGCAATAATGTGCAATAGTTACTGATAAGTACAGTTGAACTGAAGTATGCATAGCTGGTAGAAATCTGGCCAACAGTTCCTGCAACTCCTGGAACAGCTGTAACACAAGTAGCCGAGCGTCGCGATTCGACTCCTCCATTTCCGGCCGTGGTTGTAACTCCTGATGCCGGGCCTGATCCCGAAAAATAAATTGCGCCACCGCTTCCGCCACCACCGCCACCATAGCATCGGCCATTAATTACGCCGTCATCCGAAGCTCCTCCATTTCCCCCATTTGCCTCAATGGTCACAGAACCAACATAGTTGGTAACGTCCATGAGCAAGGTGCCTGCCGCACCGCCACCGCCGGCGCCATCACCTCTTGAAGGTCCGCCTGTTTGGCCATCGGCACTGATTTTTTTACTATTTCCCACAAGATTTTTTGCTTCAATAAAAATAATGCCTCCACCATGACCACCACCCCGCGAATTACTGAAGCCATTATTAGTATGACCGGCACCACCTCCGCCACCCAGAAATACTTTTGTTCCGCTATAGTTGCCCAACGCTTTTCCAGCTCTTCCCGGCATTGAGATTTCGCAGCCAGCAGAACTTGAATTTCCACCTCCAATTCCACCCGCCGACAGGTTAGCCCCACCGCCTCCACTGTTGTTGTGATTATTGCCACCACCACCACCACTTGCAGGTGCGCCTCTGCCACCGCTAATGGAGGCTGCTACTGTTGCTACGCCTTCGCCCTTGAATGCTCCGTCTTGAGGACTCAAATCATTAGCATTATAAGCATAATCATTTGCGGGAGAGAAATCCGAACAATCGCCACTACTTAATAAAAACTCACCTCCTTTGAATCCGGCAGAGTCTGCTGATATTGGCTCATTTAATACAAGATCTTCCGCTACACTCACGGCTAAAACCCCTCCAATGCCAGTTGCATTATCCCAGGGGGCCGCTTTCAATGTATCAACTACAGTCGCAGAAACATATTGGGGTATTTTAACCAACTGCACTTTGCCCGATATAGTGTATTGGTTTAATAACATGTAAATGAGAAAAACAGAATCGCCTATTACGGTACAAACTTTTCCGATTTCATAATTACCAGCATTGTTAAGACTTGTGGTGTCACCAAATGAACTTGAATTGGCGTTGGTATTAATTGATGCTCCTTTCATTTGGATCAACATCACTTTATCATTATAGTTTAAACCCGAAGGATTTGTAACACGAACACAAGCTTTAGAGGGTACGATTTCAGTAACGCTGAAATAGCTGTTTACCACGCCACTAATCGAAGTGTTTTGGGAGTACAATGTTGAATTTATGAGGCCAAATAAAAGAAGTAGTGCAAATCCGGTCAGCTTTTGTTTTGCTGCAGGGGAAAGTAGAGGATATGTTCCGGATTTCATATAAAGAAAAATACAAATTATTTTTTTCTTTATATAGTTCTCACAAATATTTCCTGTATCTCATAATTAAAGTTTGCTGGGTCCGCATTATAGTCTTCTGTTCAGTAATTTTGCTTCAAACAGAGTCGTCATGACAAAGGGGTTATTGGTTGGTTTTTTTATTTTTTGTTTGCTTTTTTTAATCGAAGGATCAGCTACTGCTCAATGCTCGATCTGTACGAAGACGGCCCAGCAGTTGGGTGAAGGTCCTGCCAAGGGGCTCAACGGAGCCATACTTTACCTGGCATTTGCCCCTTTTCTTATCATTGGCTATATCGGCTATCGCTGGTGGAAGAGTAATCGTGACGCTTGATCTTAACTCCCTCAACCACTGACTCAATGATTCTGCCGCTGACTCAATGTTTTTGCAGGCGGTTACCAAATAGGTTAATTTTATGGAAGGCATAAAAGCCCCTGTTTTTGGATCTTCATCACCATAAAAAAATCCTTCTTTTTTTAAGCTTTTGTTTTTTAGTGCCCGGTAAAACAGGATCTCAGTCACTTTCTTTTAATAACATAAATACTTCAGACGGGCTATCAGAAAATAATGTTCGCTCAGTAGTCATTGATAAAAAGGGGTTTTTGTGGATAGGAACGATTGACGGTTTAAATGTGTACGATGGTTATAGCGTCAATACGTTTAAAAAAGAAAGCTATCCCGAGATGGCTTCTAATAATGTTATTCATTTAACCTGCGATAGCCGCAACAGGTTGTGGCTAGGTACATACGACGGTGTTACTTATCTGGATGAAAACAGGGACTTTCAGCGGTTAGTTTTGAACGACTCCGTTACGAAATTTGGTTGCCGAACCATTATGGATACAAAGGCGCTGGGCCCGGTTATTTATACCAGCCTTGGCCAGTTTTTTTTTAATGCAGTAACCAAAAAATGGGAAAAGATTGATTGGATACCGCCACAACTCAGGTATGAGCGGTTTCATGATGCAGAGCCATTCGATGATAACCAGATTATTTATGCCACGGACAGCCTGATACTACTGGTAGATTATGCCAATAAAAAAATTACTTATCAACAGCCCTTTAAAGCCGTTTTTAGTTTATGCCGTTATAGCGATCATGAATTGGCGGTAGGATTACAACACGGCAAAGTTCAGATCGTCGATATTCAAAAAAATAAGATTGTAAAAGAGTACCAGCTTACAAGTGAGCTCAATAAGAAAAAGGTAAACTCTACTATTACGGAAGTAAGACCAGCGGCGAATGGTAATCTTCTTGTTTCAACCGATTATGCAGGACTGGTGATTATCGATAGAAACGGAATTTTTTCCCATTATAAACACAATCCCATTGAATCTAATTCGGTTGGCGCCAACCTCATCTGGCGGGTTTTAGGTGCAAATAACGGTGATATTGTAGTGGGCACTAATACAGCGGGAGTTAGCGTGGCGAATATTTTTAACAGGCAAGCCAGTTATGTCCGCATATTTAATGACCAGCACGGAAATTTTTATGATAGTTATATCTCCGAGATTAAAGAGGGTACGAATGATGTCCTATGGATAGGCGCATTGGAAAGACTCATTCGCTGGGACCGGGGAAAAAATACAACTCAGTTTTTTTATTACTACGCTGCGCCGATCTGGACCGGTTCACAGAATGTAGAAATTCGTTCTTTATGTATCGATAAGTTTGGCCGTGTATGGGTAAGTGCTTTAGGCGATGGCATTGCCATATTAAATGAAACATCAGGCCAGTTTAAAAAAATTCCCCGGGATACATCCTTAAGTAATGCTGTAAAAAGTGATTATATCTTCAGTCTCTACGCAGCGTCAGATGGCGCCATTTGGGCTGGTACCAGCGCCGGATTTTATACAATAGATCCCTCCAGTTTAAAAATAAAAACATATACTAGTCATCCTCTTTTAAAGAAGGTTCATGGGTTTAGAATAAACTCATTCCTGGAAGATAAAAGGGGCAATATGTGGATAGCCACCTTTAAAGGAATATATCATTATAATCAAAAGGAGAACCGCTTGGACAGCATAACTGAAAATCAGGGACTCGCCTCCAATCTGTGCTACACCCTTTTCCAGGATGATAAGGAACGAATATATGTCGGCACACTCAAGGGCTTTAGCATCATTGACAATGGCAAAGTAACTACCTACAACAAAACGAATGGTTTAAAATATGATTATTGTGAGGGGATTACCCAGGATAACCAGGGTAAGATCTGGATCGCCAATACCAAATGTATTATCCGCTTTGATCCTGAAAAGGGAGCTATGAAATATTTTGATGAAAATTCCGGGCTTTCGTCAGAGGGGTTTAGAATGGGAAGTGTTTTAAAAACCAAATCGGGTGAATTATTCTGGGGCGGAAGAGCCGGTATTAATTACTTTTCACCAGACCAAATGATTACAAGGCCGGCAGATTTAAAACTGACGATTTACCAGGCGGAAATGCAGGATTCCGTTATCAATCTTTACAGTCATAATGACCTTTCGCTCAAGTATGACAATAACAATATTATTTTCCGTTTTTCCGCCATTAACCTGAAAGGATCCCGAAATATCCAATACCAATATAAGCTGGAAGGTTACGATAAAGAATGGCAAACCGGCATTGATACACGGCAGGCACGTTATTCATCACTGCCAGCAGGCGATTATACTTTCAACGTCAAAGCTAGTCTTGATGGCTGAACCTGGGTTAACGTCGCCAACAAAATAAACCTTTCGGTCATTCCTCCCATATGGCAACGCTGGTGGTTTATAGGCGCCTTTATTTCTTTGTTGATTGGTACCATCTATTGGGTCGTTTCCAACCGGAATAAAAAAATTGAGGAGCAGCGGGAAGAAATAGAAACCGAACAGGCGATCAATTACTTTGCTTCCAGCCTTTCTGAGCAACAAACAGAAGAGGATATTCTTTGGGATGTTGCAAGAAACTGTATAGGCCGGCTTCATTTCGAAGATTGCGTTGTTTATTTATTGGATGAGGAAAAAAATATACTTGTTCAAACGGCTGCGCACGGTCCCAAAAGTCCGTTACAATTTGAAATCACCAGTCCAATCGTATTGAAACTTGGTGAAGGAATTGTTGGCAGTGTAGCGCAAAGTGGAAAGGCGGAGATCGTGAACGACACATCTAAGGATGGCCGGTATATTGTGGATGATGAGCAAAGGTTTTCTGAAATCAGTGTACCAATCATTTATAATGGAAAAGTTTTGGGAGTGATTGATTGCGAGCACTCAAAAAAAAGGTTTTTTACTCAAAAGCATTTGTCGATTCTTACCACTATTGCGTCCTTGTGCGCCAATAAGATTGTCAGAGCCAGGGCAGAAGAAGACAAAAAAGAGGCACAGCGAAAATTAATGAGTACTCAACAAAAAATGACAGAAGTGGAAATGCAGGCATTAAGGGCACAAATGAATCCCCATTTTATTTTCAACTGCTTAAATTCCATAAACAGGTATATTGTTAAGAGTGATCAGACAACCGCTTCTTTATATCTTACCAAGTTTGCCAAACTGATTCGCCTTATCCTGGATAACTCCAATTGCAAAAATGTTGTGCTCACCAATGAACTGGAAGCATTGAAGCTGTATATAGAAATGGAGGCATTGCGGTTTGACAGAAAGTTTACCTATGAGATAAAGGTTGAGCCCAACCTTGGCCCCGATACCATCGAATTACCGCCGCTAATCATCCAACCCTACGTGGAGAATGCAATATGGCATGGCCTGTTGCACAAAGAAAACAATGGTCACCTCAGCATCAGGGTAGCCATGGCCGGCGAGTCCATGCTGCAATGTACCATTGAAGATAATGGCGTCGGCAGGGAAAAAGCAAAGGAATTAAGAAGTAAAACAGCTACTTCCAGAAAATCACTGGGAATGCAATTAACGGAAAACAGGTTGACCCTTCTCAACAAACATGCCCAGTTAAATGCGAGTGTAGAAATAATCGATTTGGAAAACGGGAAAAGCGGGGCGGCAGGAACAAAGGTCATTTTAAAAATTCCAGTATAATGACAGCTGGTTGATGATACAGTACGGATTAAAAAAATAAACTCAAAAAAATAGATATGATACGGTGTATATTAATTGACGATGAAAGTAATAGCCTCGAAATGATGGAATGGCTGCTTAAAACCTATTGCCCCCAGGTACAGATCGATGCCATGTGTAATGCGGCCAGCAAAGGAATTGAGGCGATCAACAAGTACAGGCCTGACCTCGTTTTTCTGGATATTGAAATGCCACATATGAATGGATTCGACATGCTGGAGCAATTTGATAAATTGTTTTTCGATGTTGTTTTTTGTACCGCTTACGATCAGTTTGCGATTAAGGCGTTTAAATATAGTGCTCTAAATTATCTTTTAAAACCGGTTGACCCCGATGACCTGAAAGAAACAATCCGCCGCATTGAAGAGAGGAGGTCGTCGCCTTCTAAGGAACAGATCGAATTGCTTTTTCAAAATATCAAACAAACCGCCAAGCCCCCTGTACAGCGTATTGCCCTGACAACAGGGGACGGAATGATCTTTGTTCCCACTAACGAAATTCTTTATTGCCAGGCAGAAAGCAACTATACCAGCGTGGTATTGGTGGGAGGTAAGAAAATTTTGGTGTCAAAAGTGTTGAAAGATATTGATGAAGCGTTGAGCGGCCCTGACTTTTTCCGCATTCATAACTCATATCTCATCAATCTGAATCACATCAGGAAATATGTTCGGGGTGAAGGAGGCTATCTCATTATGGACGATGGCGCCAACATTAGTATTTCCAGGAGTAAAAGACAGGAATTTATGGACCAGTTTTCAAAGTTTTAGTATCCCCTGCTTGTTTTTTTGTCAACCACATAAGTAATTTGGCAATCTACTCAACGAATGTTTTATTTCGGGGAAAGCTTTTCTAATTTTACGGTACAAATTTTTACAACATTCAATAGCAACGGTGTTGCTTTGCAAAATACTAATAGGGACGGTGTTGAGTTGGCGGTTCGGTTGCGGGCCGCTTTTTTTATTTGTAAAAATGCAGTCTGCAAACGGCTCAATAAAATCACCAACTACACAGATCCACTAGTTTCCGATCCCACTTTGACAATAGCTTTACGCTTTCATTAATCATTAACCCTGTCTGCCGACAGGCAGGCATTAAACATTCCAACATGAAAATTTCAAGAATTATTCTTGTCAGTGCTATTGCATTGACTGGATTTATCTCCTGCAGTAAAGACAAGACAAGTAAGCAATCTAAGCAATCAGAAACGATTGAGGGCCGCTGGGAAGGCACTTATGTTAATCAGGCTTCCGGCAATAGCTTCTACTACAGCTTGAACATTAAAGCCGGTGGCGTTATTGAAGAACTAAATGCTTCCGGGCAAAAGCTTGGCCAGGGCACCTGGGAAATGGAAAATAATATCCTTACTGCTCATTACAAATGGACCAGCGGAAGTGAATACTCCATCATCGCTGCTTTTTACAAAGAAACAGGAAAGCTTCTCGGCGATTGGGGCTATGGCAATAGTGCGACAAATGGCGGTACATGGCAGATGCAGAAAGCTGACTAGTTTTTGATCAGCAAAAAGCATTTATACTAAAAATTCGATCGGGTCATTCAACCACGCAATATTGTCAACGAAGCACTCAGTATTTCCTGAGGCCACGTTTTACAAAACGATTTTGATGCGATCAACAACATTAACCTTTTAAACCTTAGAAAAATGAAAATCATTAGGAGCCTTGCTGTAGCTTTATTACTAACAGCTTCTTTTGTTGCCTGCAAAAAGGACAACACACCTCCACCATTTACAATCGAAGGAACATGGGAAGGAAAAATTGGAACCGGAAATGCTACACCCTCTGGTCAGTATGCCTTAAGGGCATCTCTAAAAACCTAAGGTACGATGCAATGTTTTACAAAGAATTATTGTCCTGGACTAAAACTTTTTCGATGTCAAAATCAAGAGGATTATTCGATGAGCAAATTCGATTGGAGAAATTGAG
>NZ_JARKNA010000060.1 GCF_029360765.1 Terrimonas pollutisoli
GATGGTTAAAGATAAAAGTTTTGTCGGACAGCCGGTATTATCACAGATTTTAGATATAATACCCAGTTCTTTGATTTATAAAGCAAACCGAAAACATCAGGCCAACCGGTATTATAAGAAATTGCCGTTGCGGGTACACCTGGTAAGCTTGTTATATGGAGTATTCAGCTATTGCAATGGCCTCAGGGAATTGTGTGAAGGGATGCTGGCATGCGAAGGCAAGCTATCCCATTTGGGTTTAGATAAGGCTCCTGCCCGCAGCACACTTTCCGATGCCAACAACAATCGCAGCTACCAGGTTTTTGAAACCATTTATGAAGGATTGCTCAGGCAGTACCATAGTTTTATCTCGGACAGCCGGTTAAAAGGATTAAGTATCCGCAACCTGAAAATCATTGACAGCAGCACCATTCAGTTATTCAGCGAAATACTCAGGGGCGTGGGGCGCAACCGGTTAGATGGCGCCAGAAAGAAAGGGGGAATAAAAGTACATGCCATGATGGATGCATTTAGCGGTGTAACAGAATTTGTACGGATGACCGAAGCAAGAGAACATGACCGTAAGTTTCTTTACCACCTGAAGCTGGCTGCCAACAGTTGGCTGGTGTTTGATAAAGCCTATACGGTGTATCACCAGTTTGCCAAATGGACAAGCCAGAAAATATGGTTTGTCACCCGGATGAAAGAGAATGCGGATTATCATGTTACCAAAGTGTTGGTAGATAAAACCAAAAGGAAAAAGGTCAAAGGAGTATTGAAGGAACAATACATTACCGTAGCTGTAAAACAGAACGGTGTAGTGATACAACGTTTAAAACTAAGACGTATCACTTTTAAAACAGAAGAAGGAAAGCTGTATGTGTTTGTTACCAACAATTTTACGTTGGCTGCATCGCAGATTGCAACCATTTATAAAAACCGGTGGATGATTGAACTGTTGTTCAAGCAGATTAAGCAGAATTTTCCTCTGCGCTATTTTTGGGGAGCAAGTGCCAATGCCATAAAGATGCAGGTGTATTGCGTGCTGATAGCGCAGTTACTAATGGTGGTAATAAGAAAAAAGGCTGCTACAAAGAAATCATTTGCCAATATGATTACTGTTATACGGCTTCACCTGATGAGTTATGTAGCCTTGCTGGAGTTTATC
>NZ_JARKNA010000061.1 GCF_029360765.1 Terrimonas pollutisoli
TTCTGCCAGTAGTCATATGCTTGTCTCAAAGATTAAGCCATGCATGTCTAAGTATAAGCAATTTATACGGTGAAACTGCGAATGGCTCATTAAATCAGTTATCGTTTATTTGATAGTACCTTACTACATGGATACCTGTGGTAATTCTAGAGCTAATACATGCTAAAAACCTCGACTTCGGAAGGGGTGTATTTATTAGATAAAAAACCAATGCCCTTCGGGGCTCCTTGGTGAATCATAATAACTTAACGAATCGCATGGCCTTGCGCCGGCGATGGTTCATTCAAATTTCTGCCCTATCAACTTTCGATGGTAGGATAGTGGCCTACCATGGTGGCAACGGGTAACGGGGAATTAGGGTTCGATTCCGGAGAGGGAGCCTGAGAAACGGCTACCACATCCAAGGAAGGCAGCAGGCGCGCAAATTACCCAATCCCGACACGGGGAGGTAGTGACAATAAATACTGATACGGGGCTCTTTTGGGTCTCGTAATTGGAATGAGTACAATCTAAATCCCTTAACGAGGAACAATTGGAGGGCAAGTCTGGTGCCAGCAGCCGCGGTAATTCCAGCTCCAATAGCGTATATTAAAGTTGTTGCAGTTAAAAAGCTCGTAGTTGAACCTTGGGTCTGGCTGGCCGGTCCGCCTCACCGCGAGTACTGGTCCGGCTGGACCTTTCCTTCTGGGGAACCTCATGGCCTTCACTGGCTGTGGGGGGAACCAGGACTTTTACTGTGAAAAAATTAGAGTGTTCAAAGCAGGCCTTTGCTCGAATACATTAGCATGGAATAATAGAATAGGACGTGCGGTTCTATTTTGTTGGTTTCTAGGACCGCCGTAATGATTAATAGGGATAGTCGGGGGCGTCAGTATTCAGCTGTCAGAGGTGAAATTCTTGGATTTGCTGAAGACTAACTACTGCGAAAGCATTCGCCAAGGATGTTTTCATTAATCAGGGAACGAAAGTTAGGGGATCGAAGACGATCAGATACCGTCGTAGTCTTAACCATAAACTATGCCGACTAGGGATCGGGCGGTGTTTCTATGATGACCCGCTCGGCACCTTACGAGAAATCAAAGTTTTTGGGTTCTGGGGGGAGTATGGTCGCAAGGCTGAAACTTAAAGAAATTGACGGAAGGGCAC
>NZ_JARKNA010000062.1 GCF_029360765.1 Terrimonas pollutisoli
TTACAGCCGGTGACCATGTACCGGTGATACCATTATTGGATGTAGTTGGTAAAACAGGAGCGGTGGCATTTAAGCAAACGTCATCCACCGGATCAAATGTTGGCGTGATCTGATCGGTAACAGTAATAGTCAATGTAGCTGTGCCTGCACACTGACCTGCATCCGGGGTAAATGTATAAGTAGTGGTTCCGATAGCTGCAGTGCTTACAGCAGGTGACCATGTACCGGTGATACCATTATTAGATGTTGTTGGCAATACAGGAGCTGTTGCATTTAAGCAAACATCATTGACCGGATCAAATGTTGGCGTGATCTGATCGGTAACAGTAATAGTCAATGTAGCTGTGCCTGCACACTGACCTGCATCCGGGGTAAATGTATAAGTAGTGGTTCCAATCGCGGAAGTAGAAACAGCCGGTGACCAGGTTCCTGTGATGCCATTATTAGATGTTGTTGGCAATACAGGAGCAGTTGCATTTAAGCAAACGTCGTTGACCGGATCAAATGTTGGCGTGATCTGATCGGTAACAGTAATGGTGAGTGTT
The DNA here is from genome assembly GCF_029360765.1 of Terrimonas pollutisoli. GTDB lineage: Bacteria > Bacteroidota > Bacteroidia > Chitinophagales > Chitinophagaceae > Terrimonas_B > Terrimonas_B pollutisoli. The sequence goes on from NZ_JARKNA010000062.1 coordinate 546, forward strand.
GCTGTGCCTGCACACTGACCTGCATCAGGAGTAAATGTATAAGTAGTAGTGCCGATAGCAGCAGTAGAAACAGCCGGTGACCAGGTTCCTGTGATACCATTAAGTGATGTAGTTGGAAGAACCGGAGCGGTTGCATTTAAGCAAACGTCGTTGACCGGATCAAATGTTGGCGTGATCTGATCGGTAACAGTAATAGTAAGTGTTGCTGTGCCTGCACACTGACCTGCATCAGGAGTAAATGTATAAGTAGTAGTGCCGATAGCAGCAGTAGAAACAGCCGGTGACCAGGTTCCTGTGATACCATTAAGTGATGTAGTTGGAAGAACCGGAGCGGTTGCATTCAAACAAACATCATTGACCGGATCAAATGTTGGTGTGATCTGATCGGTAACAGTAATAGTCAATGTAGCTGTGCCTGCACACTGACCTGCATCCG
>NZ_JARKNA010000063.1 GCF_029360765.1 Terrimonas pollutisoli
TAACCCAAGTTGCTAGTTATAGAGAAAAAGGGATGAGCATCAATAAAAGATAATTTTGAGTTACCACACACAAAACTCAATTATCGATGCTCAACGAGGATAAAATTATAAGGATTTACTGTATTGTAGATGATATTTTAAAAGGAATTGGTCATGTAGAGGATAGCAGAAGGAAAGTAAGCGACAGCGAGATAATTACAACGGCGCTGGTGTCAGCTCTTTATTTTGGTGGTCATTTGGATAATAGCCGTGGTTTTATGAAGATGACAAAGTTAGTACCTACGATGTTAGACAAAAGCCGGTTTAACCGACGGTTGCATCAGTTGGCAGAACTACTTTTTTCAATATTCTATCAGATCGGGCATTATCTAAAAAGCATAGCTGGAGCGTCAGAATATGTCATTGATTCGTTTCCAGTAGCAGTTTGTGATAACATCCGGATCAGTCGTTGTAAGCTGTTGAAAGGAAAGCAATGGAGAGGCAAGCAGTGTAGTATGCGCCGGTATTTTTATGGGGTAAAAGTGCAGGTACTGGTTAATGATCAGGGTATTCCTGTTGAGTTTGGCTTTGTTCCCGGCTGTGAAAGCGATGTACAGGCTCTAAAGAAATTGCCATTGGCAGTAGCGGCAGAAAGCAAGATATATGGCGATGCGGCTTATACAGATTACCAGGCAGAAGATGACATGCGTGAAGCAGATTTAGTGGAACTGATGATCCAAAGAAAAAGTAATTCATTAAGAAAAGATGAGCCCTGGATACGGTTCATCAAAGAACAAATGAGAAAAGGAATAGAAACATCCTTTAGTGAAATAAAGGCGTTGTTTTTAAGAAAAATACATGCAGTGACCTTTAAGGGGTTCCTGCTAAAACTGGTGATGTTTATTCTGGCTTTTACCCTGAATAAGCTCACCCTTTAACTAGCAACTTGAATTA
>NZ_JARKNA010000064.1 GCF_029360765.1 Terrimonas pollutisoli
CAACAGAACCGGTACTGTTGCCAAAGCAAAGCACATTGACATGAGCCTCACTCAAAGCAAGAGCAGCAGCAGGTTGTGTAATGGTAACAGAAGTAGTCGCTGTACAATTATTGGCATCGGTAACGGTGACCGAATAAGTGCCGGCCACAAGAGCGGTGATGTCTTGCGTGCTTGCGCCATTGCTCCACACATAAGTATAAGGAGTTGTACCACCGTTAACAGTTAAGTCAACCGAACCGGTGGCATTACCAAAGCAAAGCACATTGACATGGGCTTCACTCAAAGCAAGGGCTGCAGCAGGTTGTGTAATGGTAACAGAAGTAGTGGCTGTACAATTATTGGCATCGGTAACGGTAACGGTATAAGTTCCTGCAGCAAGAGCGGTGATGTCCTGCGTGCTTGCACCATTGCTCCACACATAAGTATAAGGAGCGGTACCACCGTTAACAGTTAAGTCAACCGAACCGGTGGCATTACCAAAGCAAAGCACATTGACATGGGCTTCACTCAAAGCAAGGGCTGCAGCAGGTTGTGTAATGGTAACAGAAGTAGTGGCTGTACAATTATTGGCATCGGTAACGGTGACCGAATATGTGCCGGCCACAAGAGCCGTGATGTCCTGTGTAGCAGCGCCATTGCTCCACAAATAAGTATAAGGAGCGGTACCACCGTTAACAGTTAAATCAACAGAACCGGTGGCATTACCAAAGCAAAGCACATCCACTTTTGAAGAAGTGAGAGCCAGGGCTGCAGCAGGTTGTGTAATGGTAACAGAAGTAGTCGCAGTACAATTATTGGCATCGGT
>NZ_JARKNA010000065.1 GCF_029360765.1 Terrimonas pollutisoli
GTTTTATCGGTTCAATAAGTTGTTCAATTCATTCATCGTCTTCGTTGTCCAGTCTGCAACTGTCAAGGGTCTTTTGTCCTGCGAAAAATATTCACAAACAAGGTCATATTGTTCCTTTGTCATGAAAACCATGTATTCGTTCTCGTTTGTCAGAAGATACAGTTGTTCTTTAGAATTGTGCTTTGCCAACTCTGCATTAATCATCTCTGCATATTTCTGAACAGTCTCTCCCCACATCAAAGGGCTTCCTTGGGCTAATATGTAACTTGTGCCGTTTACAACAATGCTGTGATAGTTGTTTACATAGCTGTCATTTGAGTAATTGAGTTGAATTCCAATTTTGTTTAGAAAAGGTTGCATTTCCTTTATCATGTCAACAACTCCGCCTTCTTCATATAGTTCTTCACCGTCTCCACAGCTATAGAATCGTGAATCATAAAATTGGAAAGGTGGCTTTCTGTTGTATTCAGTAAAAAACTCTTTGTCACCATTAAAGTGTTTTTTCAAAGAGTCTTGGACAATTTTCAATTTGTCTTTTTCCGTATAGTCGAAGTAACCGAGTTCTGTGAATTTTTCTATAAACTCTTTGTCTGTCATTTTTTTAGTGATTAAAGGATTTGTTTCTTGAATTTTTGGAACTGTGTCTTGGACAATGGTTACTTGTTCAGTATTGCCATTGCTACAAGAATAGATTAGTATCAAAAGGAAAGAGAAATAAAGTTTGGTCATAATGGTCGTCATAAAT
>NZ_JARKNA010000066.1 GCF_029360765.1 Terrimonas pollutisoli
ATGTTTGTCCGTTCCAGGTATATGGCAATGCGGCTTCACAGATGGTGATAGTCTCGGTAGCGGTTACGTTTGGATTAACCACGAGAGTCAATGTAACAACCGAATCACAACCATTGATATTTTGGAGGGTAGCATTATATGTGCCCGCAGTAGCAAGTGTCTGGTTATTCCAGGTATAGGGCAATGCTGCTTCGCAAATGGTGATGGTCTCGGTAGCGGTCACGTTTGGATTAACCACGAGAGTCAATGTAACAACCGAATCACAGCCATTGATATTTTGGAGTGTGGCTGTGGCGGGGCCTGCGGCGATTAATGTTTGTCCGTTCCAGGTATAGGGCAATGCTCCTTCACAGATGGTGATGGTCTCTGTGGCGGTCACGTTTGGATTAACCACGAGAGTCAATGTAACAACCGAATCACAACCATTGCTATTTTGGAGCGTAGCATTATATGTGCCCGCAGTAGCAAGTGGCTGGTTGTTCCAGCTATAGGGCAATGCTCCTTCACAGATGGTAATGGTCTCTGTGGTGGTAACATTTGGATTAACCACCAATGTCAGTGTTACTACCGAATCACAACCATTGATATTTTGGAGGGTAGCTGTGGCGGGGCCTGCGGCGGTTAATGTTTGTCCGTTCCAGGTATATGGCAATGCGGCTTCACAGATGGTGATAGTCTCGGTAGCGGTTACGTTTGGATTAACCACGAGAGTCAATGTAACAACCGAATCACA
>NZ_JARKNA010000067.1 GCF_029360765.1 Terrimonas pollutisoli
GTACTGCGACTACTTCTGTTACCATTACACAACCTGCTGCAGCCCTGGCTCTCACTTCTTCAAAAGTGGATGTGCTTTGCTTTGGTAATGCCACCGGTTCTGTTGATTTAACTGTTAACGGTGGTACAACTCCTTATACTTATGTGTGGAGCAATGGTGCAAGCACGCAGGACATCACGGCTCTTGTGGCTGGCATATATTCGGTTACTGTTACGGATGCCAATAATTGTACTGCCACTATTTCTGTTACCATTACACAACCTGCTGCAGCCCTGGCTCTCACTTCTTCAAAAGTGGATGTGCTCTGCTTTGGCAATGCGACCGGTTCGGTTGATTTAACTGTTAACGGTGGTACCGCTCCTTATACTTATGTGTGGAGCAATGGTGCAAGCACGCAGGACATCACCGCTCTTGCTGCAGGAACTTATACCGTTACCGTTACGGACAACAATAATTGTACTGCGACTACTTCTATTACCATTGGGCAGCCTGCTGCAGCCCTGGCTTTGAGTGAGGCTCATGTCAATGTGCTTTGCTTTGGTAATGCCACCGGTTCGGTTGATTTAACTGTTAACGGTGGTACCGCCCCTTATACTTATGTGTGGAGCAATGGCGCAAGCACGCAAGACATCACCGCTCTTGTGGCCGGCACTTATTCGGTCACCGTTACCGATGCCAATAATTGTACAGCGACTACTTCTGTTACCATTACAC
>NZ_JARKNA010000068.1 GCF_029360765.1 Terrimonas pollutisoli
TTTGCTTAAATGCCACCGCTCCTGTATTGCCAACAACATCTAATAATGGCATCACAGGAACCTGGTCACCGGCTGTTTCTACTTCCGCGATTGGAACCACTACTTATACATTTACCCCGGATGCAGGACAGTGTGCAGGTACAGCAACACTTACTATTACTGTTACCGATCAGATCACGCCAACATTTGATCCGGTCAACGACGTTTGCTTAAATGCCACCGCTCCTGTTTTACCAACTACATCCAATAATGGTATCACCGGTACATGGTCACCGGCTGTAAGCACTGCAGCTATCGGAACCACTACTTATACATTTACCCCGGATGCAGGTCAGTGTGCAGGCACAGCTACATTGACTATTACTGTTACCGATCAGATCACACCAACATTTGATCCGGTCAATGATGTTTGTTTGAATGCAACCGCTCCGGTTCTTCCAACTACATCCAATAATGGTATTACAGGAACCTGGTCACCGGCTGTAAGCACTACAGCGATTGGAACCACTACTTATACATTTACCCCGGATGCAGGTCAGTGTGCAGGTACAGCAACACTTACTATTACTGTTACCGATCAGATCACGCCAACATTTGATCCGGTCAACGACGTTTGCTTAAATGCAACAGCTC
>NZ_JARKNA010000069.1 GCF_029360765.1 Terrimonas pollutisoli
GTGAAAGCAAGATCAAACAAGAGAAAGGAGTGTTATGATCAGAAAAAGATGCTGAAGAGAGCGGCGACTCCCATGGCCAGCCAGAAGCTGGTGGACACAGAGGAGGCAGTGTTAGCCAGGGGAGGAGGGGTATAGGTAGATGACGGCTTGGCTGTCGAGCTAGGATGATGGCTGGAGATCCAAGTAGACGAGGCGGAGACCCATGGGTTCGGGATGCCCGAGGAGTGACCTGGGGATACGCCGGTTGGGGCAGGGCCCGGGATCAAGCCGACGGTGGTCGAGTGGCCGGAGACGCCGGTGGTGAAGGTAACCTGGGGCACGGTCAACGTGTAGGTGGAGTAGGTGATGGTCGTGCGAGGAACCTCGGGAGCGGCGGTTGGGTTTGGTGCCGCACTGGTGCCAGTCACAGGAGCGACACCTGTGGGGGCAGGAGTGGGGATCAGAGTAATAGTGCCCGGAATGGCAGTGACAATGCCTGGATTGCCAGGGATATAGGGAGCACAGATACCGGTGAAGTAGGAGAGCGCGGCCTGGATCTCTTCTTTGGATGCACCCCATGCCTGAATACAGCTGATGACCTTATCTGTGAACTCATGGTTCGGGCAGAATCAACCGGG
>NZ_JARKNA010000007.1:0-64343 GCF_029360765.1 Terrimonas pollutisoli
TTAAGCAAGTCGAGTATTTGCTGATTGTTTCGCCTGATACGAGACGACTTATTGGTAATTTGCTCCATGAGAGCAAATCTATTTGAAGTAAGGTTTGAAAACTATGTGTAGTTAGTCGTGTGCTTACTTTATAACTACTATCTAATAATTTAAGTGTTAGCCTCCCAAGAGTGGCTTTTTCAATTACATGTTTATTTGTTACAATAGCCATGAAACGAATTGTGTCAACCTGAAATTCATAAAAAAAGCCAGTTCCAGTAGAGCTATAAGTTTTTTTTGCTCCTGAAATACTGGTATCTCTAAAGCCTTCAACTCTGACAGTGGTATTTGGAAGCAAATTTGGCGGAAATAGATTCCTCTGAGAAAAAGCTCCAAACGATATTAAGACGCTTACAAAGTAAGTAGTTAGTTTTTCCATTTTTTTGTAGTTAGATGCGATATTATAGATTTTTCATAATTTTTTTTTAAATTCTAGAAGCGGACATTAGAAAATTTATTGAAGTATAAATTGGTAAAAAATCAAAAAGAGGCCAAAGCTCCTAAGTGAATTCTCTTCCAAGGTTTTAAAACCCGAAAGCATGAGGTTTTGAAATAAAAGAATACTCATTGCATTCTTTACAGTAAAGAAGTATAAGGCCGGTTTCTTTTATTACTTGTTTAAACTCTTCTTCCCAGCCGAGTCTCATTTCAGTTTTGTGAGTTTGCCATGGACTCGGCGGCATTCGCTAGAACTCCATCTTTGGCACTGCCTCGAACAGTTGATAAATATACCGGAGTGATTCCCCGTTCTTCGCCATTTAAATTGCCGCTTTTATCCCTACCAGTCTATCTTACCTTTACGCCAAAGATCGTCCAGTACACTTGTAAGCTCCCCTTATTTTACTGATTATATTAACAAGGTCTTTTTTGCTAACATGCAACTATTTCTCTGTTGTCTTTATATCGAAATGTCCAGGCAAGTCTTTTATATCAGCCTTAGTGTGTGTCCGTAAAGAAGGAGTGGCGGCTCTGGAGTGTGCCTTCACACAGCCTGGCAACAGAAAGAAGTGAAAATGTTTCCTGGCTAATGGCGAGAATAGAAGAATAATTGAGCAGCTATTTTAATGATCACTTATGCATAACTCATCGGCTCATAGCCGAAATACCTTTTCAGTATACTTAGCTGACCAATATGGTATGCTTCATGATGGCAGATAAATGTAATAAACCCCCGCAGGGTGCTATCACCAATCGGTGTTTGAATAGGCGGGTCGGCCTGTAGTTCATCCTCGGTCAGGCTTTCCAGCCGGTCAATAATTTTTTCGGCAAAGTCCTCCCAGCCCGCTGTCAGCTTATCCATTGAGGGATAATTTATATCATCCTGAATTCCTTTTCCTTTTTCAAAAAGTTCAGGATAGGGTTCCCTGTCAGTAAGCCCCAGCACCGTGCTGAGCATGTAGCGGGTAGCAACAAGGTGACCGGTGATCCATGCTATATGATTAGGGCTGCCGCCAAAATGAGCTTTGGCATGCTCTTCCGTAATATCTCTTGTCACGTTAAGAAAAAGACGTGTTTGCAGCTTAAAAGTCTCAATTACCGGCTGTAAAGTTGTGGTTGCGGTTTCCATACACGCAGAAGTTTATCTTTGTATTAAAGTTACTGATATTATTTGTCCTCTGAATAGCCGTTCATTCGTTATAATCATACATTAATCCGGTATGTCTTACATCCGTTATATAAAGAGCAACGAATACGCCGGCAATATTGAATTGCCGTTTATTACCCATTTCAGTTTTAAGAAAGTGATAGACTGGTGGCAGGGGCAACTAAATGAACCTGGTTCCTTTGAAGCCGACCGGGCTGCCGAAGTCTTAAGGCGGGTAAACAAAAACCCTGCATTAGCGGAACCATTTACCGATACAGCCTTTATTGAAAATAACCAGGAAGATATTCAACTGTTGTTGTCGCCGTTCTTTCCATCGCTTACTACCACCAATGAAACAAGAGCGGTTACCCTGCCTTACCAGCCTTTTTTCTTTAATGTTACCAAACGCTTTGACGGGGTACTCGACGCCGCTGATGGAGATATAGGAGTGCCCTTTAACAACGAGAATTTTATGTATGTGTTTGGTAGTGTCTCCATATTGAATGCGCTTTATAGCGCCGGGATCAACTATACCCGCAATTTTTATTTTGATATCCGGGATAAAAAGACGGGTATTATGCACCGGTACCGGGCTTTTTTTAATGGTGATTTTGCACAGTTGAAGCCATTACAACAAATTGAAATAACCGAAAAAGATATCAGGGAGCTGGTAAATAATTTTGATAATATCGAATTATGGAAGAAGAAAATCCCGCCGAAGAGTTTCGTGCTCGAAGGGATCACCATCGTTACACTTTTTGACGTTACGAGAGAAGAATCCATTTCGGCGCTGAAATATGACTTGTTGAAAAAAGATGCGCTGGTAATGCCCGATATTGTTGAGCGGATAAGAACGAACCTGGGTGCCCTGCTGAACGTGCCTCATCTTAAAACAGGTTTTATCTCCTGGGATAAAGGACGAAACGTACTGCAATCATTGGGTTATGGATTCTGGAACAGTATCGTGATGAGCGATAAAAAAACAAAAAAAATTGAAGACGCATTTTACGATGTTTCGGAGCAATGCATTTTTAATAAAAAGAATCCATTCATTTTGCCGGAAATAGAGAATGGGGATGTCGATAAAAATGTATTGTCCACTCAGCTGGTTAAGCATAAACTAAAAAGTTATATAGCCATTCCATTACTGTACAATGATGAACTGATTGGGGTGCTGGAGCTCGGTTCTGAAAATGCCAATGAATTAAATGCCATTATCCCGCACAAATTGCAGGAAGTGGTCCCTCTGTTTACAACGGCATTAAAACGGTGGCAGGAGGAATTTGAAAACCAACTGGAGGCAATTATCCGCCAAAAGTGTACCGCTATCCATCCTACTGTTGCCTGGCGGTTTACGGAAGCAGCAGAGAAATTAGTGAACAACCTGCGTTTTTTTGCCGATGCCAGCATGGAGCAAATTGTATTCAATGATGTGTATCCGCTGTATGGGCAAGTAGATATACAAGGTTCCTCCACCCGGCGCAACCTGGCCATACAGGGCGATTTGGTGGAGCAACTGACGCTTGCTAAAGCGGTGCTGGATACAGCGGTCAATAAATTTTCTTTGCCTGTTTATAAAGAACTTCAGTTTCGCATTGAACGCTATATTGAAAAATTAGAGGGAGGACTTGCCGCCGGCGATGAAAACCAGGTACTGGAATTTTTAAAAACTGAAATTTATCCGGTATTCAATCACCTGCATACGCTAACTCCTGAATTGCATGAAGCCCTGCTTGATTATGAAAAACGATTAGATCCCTCACTGGGTGTGGTGTATAAACAACGGAAAGATTATGAGCAAAGCATAAAACTGATTAATGATAAGGTTTCCGCCTACCTGGATAAAACGCAGTTGGCTGCTCAAAATATGTTTCCCCATTATTTTGAAAAATATAAAACAGATGGCGTAGAACATAATTTGTATATCGGGCAAAGCCTGGTTAACAATAAAACATTTCATCCATTATACCTGCAGAACCTGCGATTATGGCAATTGCTGGTGATGTGTGAAACAGAAAATGCCATACGCCGGTTGAAGCCTAACTTAAAAACAAAGCTTGATATCTGTTCACTCATTTTAGTGCACAGCAATCCGCTGGCTATACGCTTCCGGATGGAAGAAAAGAGATTTGATGTTGACGGCGCCTATAATATCCGGTATGAGATTATGAAAAAACGGATTGATAAAGCCCTGGTAACAGAAACAAATGAACGGCTTACTCAACCCGGCAAAATTGCTATTGTGTACTCACAAGATAAGGAAGCCAAAGAATACATGAACTACCTGCGTTACCTGCAAAGCATCAGTTATATCGGGTCCGAAGTGGAATGGCTTACGCTGAAGGACCTGCAGGGTATTACCGGTCTGAAGGCATTGCGTGTACAAGTGGTGTATCAGCAATCTTTTAATGGCGTTAAAGACAGTAAGGCGGTTGAGGTGCTGGAGAGGATGAATTAGATTAATATTTTGGCTGGTAAAGCCTCCGCCTTGTGTGTCTCCACACACCAATCCTTAGCAACAAAATAAAAAAGTGTGTGTTGTGGTGTAGACATACTAAGATTTGATTTGATTTTATTTTATATTCTGAAAAATGTGATCGCTATTACATTGGTTATTGTTCAGACGTTTTGAAACGATTAGAAAGACATAATGCCGGAATGGTAACTGCAACACGAAACTGTAGACCTTATTTGATCAAAGCAGTAAAGAACTTCGCAACAGAACTGGAAGCAAGGAAAGAAGAACTCCGGTTAAAAAAACAAAAAAGCCCCCGAAGAATCGGGAGCCCTGAGATTGAAACGAAAACCAACTATTTTGACATTCATTACACAGCATTCTTTTGTTCCTGTGTTTTAAGCCTGAGTTTATTTAAGTGTACAAGAAATACTAATGTGGCAATCAGCATTACCACGGCTGCCAGGTAAGCGATAAAAAAGCCATAGTCTTTTTGCAGCGACAGCGGCCTGTAATCGGTTTTCTTTACCGAAGGTTTGGCAAATGGAGCTTTCTCTTCACCGGCAGGTTTCGCCGCTGATTTTATATACTCCACAATACTTTTGATATGATCATCTGTCAGGTCAGGATGATCAGGCATCGGCACATTATTAAATTGGTTAAAAACGGCCACCGCATCTTTGTCTCCGCTTTTTACCAGCGTTTGGGATGAATGCACAAATTTGATGATCCAGTCAATAGAGCGTCGCTGATCCACGCCGGCCAAAGCGGGGCCTGTCATTGTTTTATTTATGTTGTGACAGGCGGCACAGCGGCTGGTAAAAATTGTTCTTCCTTCTTCAACGGGAGGAGCTGCATTTACCAGGATTACTCCGCTCAATAACAACAGCAGTAGTGGTAATTTTTTACAGTTCATGTTTTAATTTTTTTATATCGTTTACCAATTGTTTCACTTCTTTGTCGCTGGTGCCATCGTAGTAGCCCCGTATTCTTTTTTGAGGATCGATCAGCACCAGCTTTTCGCTATGGATAAAATCGTTGGGTCCACCATCACCATCCGTCGCCACGATCATAAAACTATTACGAGCCAGTTTGTAGATCTCTCTTTTATCACCCGTCAGCAGATCCCACTTCGCCGTAACAATTCCAAACCGGTCTGCATGAGTTTTTAACTGTGTGGCACTGTCTCTTTCGGGATCTACACTAAATGAACTCAGCCAGATGGCACCGTCATTTTTAAATTCTTCATTAATCCGCATCATACTGGCTGTCATTTTCGGACAAATGGTTGGACAATGCGTGAAGAAAAAATCCGCAACCACAATCTTACCATCCCACTGCTTCTCTGTTTTTACAATCCCGTCCTGGTTGACCAGTTGAAAATTACCAATGTGATGATCTTTGGCTTTACCAATGACCGGCAATGCTTCAAACTCTTTTTCGTAGAAGTTCAGCAAGGCCCAGGCGCTGAACGGCAACACAAATACGGCTGTGATGAATAATGCTATCGTGGATCTTTTTTGCATTAGTTTTTAACTGACGCTTGCGGTACAGGATTATCAATATTATATCGTGGCGAACCCGGTCCACTGTTTTTATTTACGTTATACAATGCGGGGATATAAGCCAGCAGGATGATCACCAGCATGGTCACCAGCCAGGGTTTAAACCTGTCAAAAATGGGTACTCTTTTTTCATCATGGTAAGCTTCACTAACTGGTATCTCCAACTCACCTTCCGCTTTCTTTTTGCTGAAAATGGTAGCGAAGAAGATGATGATGAACAGCATACCAGCAATGAACATGATGATGCCACCCAGCAAAGCCAGCAATGTAGTCGGTACCCAGTCGCTGCGGAAAAGTGGGTTTCCAGGATCGAGATAAGAAGTACCGAGATTGGTTCTCCGTGGTTCACCACGCAAACCACCCCAGCTCATACCGAAAGAAAAGATCAGCATGCCTATTACCCATAGATAAGGAATGATCGTATTGAGCTTTGGCAAGGCGATTTTCTTTCCGCTCAGTTTTGAATAAATGTATAAGCTCATACCCACAATACTCAGGAACACCGGGCCAGCTACGGTCATGTGAAAGTGCCCCGGCATCCAGGCGGTATTATGTACTACTGTATTTAATGAATAAGAAGCATTGATGATACCGGTAACCCCACCGAAGATGAATAAGATCAGGCCACCGATAAAATAGGCAAACAAAAACCTGTTCTCATCAAACCAGGGAAGCTTTGTCATCCAGCCAAACAATCCTTTGGCTCCTCTTTGCCTGCCTGCATATTCCAATGATGCAGCCAGTGTAAAAGCAGTGATAAAGCTTGGTATGGCTACGCCATAAGTCAGCATGCCATGAAAGAATTTTACACCTTGTGCGATAGTAGGATCACTGTATTGGTGATGCACACCTACCGGTATTGAAAATAATAGGAATAGGAACAAGGCAACTCTTCCGGCAAGATCAGAATACAGTTTGCCACCTGCCACTTTTGGAAGAACAGTGTAAAACATGATGTAGGCAGGTAATAACCAGAAATACACCAGTGCATGGCCAAAGAACCAGAATAATGTTCTTGCCAGGTTTACATTCACCGTGTCGGTCCAGCCCATCGACCAGGGGATCAACAGCACTAACACTTCATACGCCACTGCCAGTGTACAAACAAACCAAATGATAAAATTGATCAGCGTACCTAATACCGCCAATGGTGTTTTGGTTTCGGGATTGGCTTTTTTCCATTGATTGTACATTCTTGCCCAATCAAACAAAGGAACCCAGGAACCCACTATTAATAAAGCCGCACCGAGATAAAACAAAGGATGACCTTTTAATGGCGGATAAAAAGTATAAAGAACAGATGCTTTACCAGCCAGCATAGCCCAGGCGGCCATCAGCACACCGGACAACATGAGCCAAAAGCTAAGCCACATTAATTTTTTGTTGGGCTCTTTTTTAAAATAAAAACTGATCGTCACATGACCAAAAGCCACGGCGAAAAAAGTGGTCAGCACCAATGCATTGATCACACCATGTAAAGTGAGACCCTGGTAGTAATCCAATTTTGCAAAAGCACTTTGGTGCAAGACACCGGCCCGGTAGATTGTTTGCATCAGGCCATGATAAATGCCAATGGTCAATAATGCTACGGGGATGGCCAGCTCGAGAAAAATGACCCGTTTGAATGATTTTGATACTTGCATGTTTGTTGGTTTTTGCCAGGCGCCATTTTCCTGTATTCGACAGGAGGCCCGGCAGTTAGTATTCTATTAATCGTTTGCAAATGCTGTTTGTTTCAACATGCTTCACCCCCCTTTAGGGGTTGGGGGCATAATTGACGATCACCTGTGCCCGCATGTTTTGGTGACCAACGCCACAATATTCATGGCAGACGATATCGTACACGCCGGGCTTATCAAATTTTACGGTTGTCTTATTGATAGCTCCATGAACCGCCATCATGTTGATATTTTTCTGGGCGATATTGAAACCGTGTACCACGTCTTTGGAAGTAAGATAGAAGTCCACCTCGCTGCCGACTGGCACATATATTTCAGATGGTTGAAACTGCCACATGGAAGCCACCGAAAATACCTGGTAGGTAGTTGAGTCCAGTTTATTGATCTTCGGTTCTTCATAGGCCTTGTCGTACGGCAGGCACTCCGGTACATCGCTTTTATATTTTCCCTTTGCATAGAGCAATGAAAAAACAAACAGGCCAATCACCGCTAAGGTGATTGCTACTACTTTCTTTTCAGATTTGTCGATTGTCATAATCAGTCAGTTTTAAACTCGGTCGATCATTAATAAATAGATACCATACCAGAAAAGCAGTGCGAGGATGACTAACAGGATAAAGAAAGCCATGGCACCTTTGGGAATAAATTTTTCTTCGTTGGGTGATTCCATATTTGTTGTTTTTGACATTTCGGAGACAAAAGTATCCTGCACTATTTCCGCAAATGATGATTCAAAGTATTCGGACCACATGATTTTTATCAGGTGAGAAAATGAGGATCGTCAAGCTGGTTGATTGATTGTTTAGTCTGGCTTCCGGATGATTAATATCTGCCTGGTATTTAACCTTAATCATGTGATACGAAACGGGTGTAGATGACATTTGCTATATGAATACTACAAGTGTCAGCCCGCTATTGATAAGAAAGTACAACCAGCCGGTACCCCGCTATACCAGTTATCCTACGGTCCCTTTCTGGTACGACAACATCGATAAGGAGAAATGGAAAGAACAATTTGCCCGGCAGTTTGATAAACAAAACGCCGCCAACGGCATCAGCATTTATATACATCTGCCCTTTTGTGAATCACTATGCACCTATTGCGGCTGCAATAAAAAGATCACCCAAAATCATTCTGTGGAAGAAGAATACCTGGCGGCTATTGAGAAAGAATGGAAACTCTATCGCCGGTTGATGAGCCAAACTCCTGTTATAAGAGAAATACACCTGGGCGGTGGCACCCCCACTTTCTTTTCGCCGCAAAATCTGAAAAGGCTGCTGGACACCCTGCTCAAATATAGTATCGTTCATCCGCAACATGAATTCAGTATTGAAGGACATCCGAATAATACGACCAAACAACATTTGAAGCTTCTATATTCTTTAGGCTTTCGCCGGATCAGCTATGGTGTGCAGGACCTTGATCCCGAAGTACAGCGGGTAATCAATCGTATTCAACCTTTTGAAAATGTAAAGCAGGCCACTGAAAATGCAAGAGCAGCCGGCTTCAGTTCGGTAAACTTCGACCTGATCTACGGTTTACCCCTGCAAAACATTCAAAGCATTGAAAACACCATCAACCAGGTGATCAGCTTAAAACCGGATCGCATCGCCTTTTACAGTTATGCCCACGTACCATGGACAAGCCGTGGTCAGCGTTTGTTTAATGAAACGGACCTGCCCGGCGCTGAAGAAAAAATCCTGTTATACCTGAAGGGAAAAGAATTGCTGACAGTACATGAATACACTGATATTGGCATGGATCACTTTGCACTGCCACATGACGAACTATTCATCGCAAAACAGAGTGGCAAACTGCACCGGAATTTCATGGGTTATACCACGCAAAACAGCGGACTTTTATTAGGACTTGGCGTATCCAGCATCAGCGACCTTGGTAATGCATTTGCGCAAAATGACAAAACACTGCATAACTACTATGCGCTCATAAACAAAGGTGAGCTGGCTGTCAACCGCGGTTATTTTTTAAATGAAGAGGACCTGGCTTTCCGTCACTATATCAAAAATATTTCCTGTAAAGGAACAACGTTTTTTCAACCGGAGCATCTTCCTTTGATACAGGAATTTTGTTTTCCGCAATTGGAGCAGTTGGCCGCAGATGGGCTAGTGAAATATGATCAACAACAATTAATCATAACAGAGGAAGGTCATTATTTTATCCGTAACATTTGTGCAGCGTTTGATCTGTATTTCCAACGCAGTAGTTCATTAGCCAGCAAAGAGACTTTTAGTAAGGCGATATAAAAAGATTATTCCAAAAATTATTAATTCTCAAGCGAGTTACAGCTAGAATACCATGACTACAACGGCCTTTGTGGGCTGCTGTAAAAGCTATTTTCGTGTCATCATTCTCAATTTTGTAATAAGTGAAAGAATCGTTTTTGACATTGTACCATCTTTAATAAATCTTACAATATCGGGCTTAAATTTATCTTTTATTTTTACTCTCAGTTCTCCATACTCTTTTAAATACTCAATAAAATCTTCTTTTTCAAAGAATTTAATGATGTCGTTAAAATCAAAATAATTTTGACTTATTCCAGCAAATCTTCTTTTTATGAAACTGTCATAGCCTTGTCTTTCTAGCCGTCCTTTCGTAAAAAATAGACCAAAAAAATCTTCTAAGAATTCTTTTATTTGCTCATCGTTTCTCTTTTCGTTTAATTTATCCTTTTTAAATGCTTTATTGAATTTGTCATCTGTTGTGCAGTTTCTGAAATTTTCTTTAGGAATGGGTATCTTTTTATGAGAATCGAAATCTAAATTTAATAGGTATGTATTTTCAAATACAGTGTTTTCATTAAATAAGCATGACCAAAAAGATTGATAATTGTCTATAAACGAATCTTTGATTGTAAGATTTGAAAAATTAAATCTTATTGCTTCCTCACTACTATGCATATTGATAATGTGAAGTCCATTTAATTCATTTGGAAATTGTGCAAATAAAGCTGTCAGTAAAAGTGTATTTTGCTCAACATTGTTTGATTTCGCTTTTATGTTTAGGGTTATGCAAATATTAAAGAGGCCTGAAATAGATTTTCTTTTTATAGATGTGTTTATTTCAGTATTCTGATTTATCTGACTTAATAAATCAGAGCATTTTAAAATTTCATTCTCTGTCCATGAGGGTATTCTGTTCTTAATATCAGTTATCATACCAGATCCATACCAGCAGTTCTCAGATATTATTTTCAAGAAGTCATCGCTTATCTTTTCAAATTCACTTTCTAGCCTTATATATCTTGATATATAAATGCTTTTAAAATAGTCTGAGAAAAAATCGTACCTGAATCTTATTGATTTATTAGAAGTAAGAATAAAAGGATGTGATTTAAAAGCCTCAATAGTTGTTGTGTCGATATGTTTATTAGTCGCTTCTTTTAACTCTCTACCAAAATTATCTAATGAGATAACACCCCTTCTTTTTATCGCCCAATATGAAAAAAATTTTACTTGCTCATCAACATTTATTTGTTCTACACGAAGTCTCTCTCTGTAACAAATGCGATAAATAATATAGTCATTTTTTACATTCTTGTCGAGAATTGTAGAATTAAATGATGTGTCAGAAGATATTACTTCCTGCTCTGACTCAACAATTGACCGAATAACATCTAAAACGTAAGGATGAAAGAAAAAGTCACCTTTATAATCTGGCATTTTGAATTCATCTGCTATTTTAAGACTCTTTTCAACTTTCCTTTTATCTTGATTATAGCTTTTTCCAAAGAATCGTTGAGTTTGTCTTTCATTGAATGGCAAAAGTTCAGCTGTAACAATTTGATTCGAGTTGTATTTCGAACTCTCCCAAAAATATGACCTACAAGTTATTATTATTTTGCCATTGCCTTGTTCAGATGTGTAATCAATGATTGAGTTTAGAAACTCGTCAACATTAAATTTGGGAACTTTAGAAATAACTTCATCAAGGCCATCAATTATCAATAAGAAGTTACCTGCATCTAAGTTTAATCTGAATAAATCTTCATTTAGTTTTTCCCCGTCAGCACTATTTATTTCGTAAAGTGCTTCATAAAAATTGTAAACATTTATGTTTTCATAACTCTTTTCTCTTTTAATTAATTCATTTCTAATTTCACTTGAATCAATAAATAAAACTGAAGAATTTGGATTGATTGTTATAAACTTGTCGGCAATGAATTGAGCAAACGTAGTTTTGCCAATACCTCCAGTTCCTTTTAGAACTAATATTGGTTCATCTTCATGGTTTAACCAGTCCTTAAAAAAGTTAGTGTCTTCAATTGTAGAATTGTTTACTTCAAAGGAAGGAATAATAAAATTTGGTATGTCAAGATATTTGTCTCCCTTATTTTCAGTTATGCTCTTTGGTGTACATAATTCCCTGATAAAGTCATCAACATAATAAATATTTAAAGGCTTAAACCTATTTTGAATGTTTTGCTTCCTTTTTTCTGGATTCACCTGATTTTTTTCTTTAGGAAGTATTATAACCAACCCCCTTTCTTTGAAAACATCCGGATGTGCATTCTTGATATGATTATAAGTTTTTTGCCAATATATCCCTTCAAACAAGTATAAAAAAAACGTAACGTTTTTTCGCAAAGAATCATATTCTTGAAAAATGTGATACCCTATTTTTGAGGTATTGTCTTCAAATTTTACAATCTCTTTAAAGTTTGCATGTCTATTGTATAGCTGAAGTATTTTTAGAAAATCTTTATTGCTTTTGACATCTCTATCGTCGATAATTTCATCGCTTACTATTTTAAAAATAAATTCACCCCCTTTATGGTTTTTATCCATGAATGGATGCCCTTGAGGTGCTTGAAACAGATTTAATGAGAACTGTTCTTTTACATATTCTATCAAACTACTTACTCTAATATCTTCCGTAGAATTTTTTAAGAAAGAAACAATACTGTGTGAGAAAAAGCTATTTTCATCTTCAGTCCCATCATAAGTAAAGCTCTGGCCTGAAGTTAAAGCCCATCTCGAAGAAAACGAGTAGTAGTCCGATGTACTTTTTGTTCCATTTTGAATTAATAAACTCCAGGAAAAACAGCAATCTGAAATTACAAAAATGTGTTTAGCTTGGATTTGTTGTATGAATGTTTGGACTGTTTCGTTCGGGACCCATGTTGTATAATCTTTGCTGCCCTCAACAGGAACCCAGAACCCTCTGTTCATTGTATTATCTAGTCCACCATGTCCAGAAAAATAGATAATTAAATTTGATTCATCTGTTAGTGTGGTAACATACTTTTTGAAAATATCTTGAATGTTTTTGTTCGTTGCTTTTTCATCATAAAGTTCACAAACGTTTGCTTCCTCAAAGTCAAATTTTTGAAGTAAAGTATCCTTGAAATCTTTTACATCTTTAACACAGGATGCAAGCTGAGTCTGATTTTGGTATTTATCTATAGCAATTAGCAGTAAATGGTTGGTTAATGTCGTGGTTTTTGTCAACTGTATCAAATTTTAGGGTGTTGAAATTTATAGCCGCTAACGTGTGTTGTGCGTCGTCTTTTTAGGCTATGGTTAATTTTTTTAAGTCGTCTCTTTTATCAATAAAGTTTTTAAGATCATAGAAATGATTATCAAAAAACAACAGATCGGCACTCATGTTTGGGACAAAAGCAAAATATAAATTGTCTTTGATAATTTTTAGTTCCTCTTCATAGCCAACCAACCAACATCCATTGTAGTATTTTTCGACTTGTGTATCAAATAGCTCTTTTAACAATAACTGCTTTTGATTCTTATCTAAAACATCATGATCGTCAATTTCGTTTATAAAACTTTTATATCTTTTTAAAAGTAGAATTAAACTAGTATGAAACAGTCTTACGTTTCCTAAAATCAAATTATCATACGGCTTCCCTTCGCTCTTAACTGAATTTCCGGCTTTAAATTTTGCAAGGTCTGCAAGCCAATCTTGATCCTTTTTTAAGTCATCATATTTATTAGAAACATAAATTGGAAAGCTTAAAAGATCATATGTAGAAAAGGCAGTACCGTTGTCCTTAGTAGGTGTCTCTCCGGCTAATTTGTTGATTTGTTCTTTATAATAATTAAAATAATTACTTCCTTGTTGGTGTTTATTTTGTTTAAAGGTCAATAAAATCGTCACAATTACTCCAACAAATCCGAAGAATGAAATTATCGGAGAAAGTATATTATTAAATTCCTGCGAATTAAACGATAGATGAATGTTTGTGCAGTATAAGATTCTAATAACAATGTCGACTAAGATAACCACAACTAGCAAAATCAGTATGGCAACAGGATTTATATGTCTCATTGAGGTGGTCGTCTAAGGTGGCTTATAACACACTAATTTATGCTTTAACGCGGCAGTGCCAAAATTTTTCGGCCATTTAAAATGAAAACCCTGCCAGGACAACCTATTTCAATCGGTAGTTATAAATGTATCTTGCGACACTACTGTCTAAACCGCTCATAAAACGCCTTCTCCAACTCTTCTCTATGATCCGGATGGGCAATGCTGATCAGTGCTTTCCCTCTTTGCTTGAGGTTTTTTCCAAATAAATTCACCACTCCATACTCAGTCACCACCCAATGCACATGGCCACGGGTGGTAACAACACCAGCTCCCTGTTTTAAAAAAGGTACGATACGGGACTGACCTTTCGTGGTGACGGATGGCAAAGCAATAATGGGTTTGCCTCCTTCTGACAAAGACGCTCCGCGGATAAAATCCATTTGGCCACCGATACCGGAAAATTGATACACACCAATAGAGTCGGCACATACCTGGCCTGTAAGATCTATCTCAATGGCGCTGTTGATAGCTGTGGCTTTTGGATTTCTTCGGATTACACTGGTATCATTCACATACGCAATATCCATTACCCGCATTTGCGGATTGTCATGCACAAAATCGTAGAGCTTCCTGGTGCCGGCCATAAATCCCGTGACGGAACGGCCCACGTTTATTTTCTTCCTGCTGTTATTAATGACGCCGCTTTCCAGCAAAGGAATGATGCCATCCGATAACATCTCCGTATGTATACCCAGGTCTTTATGGCCATGCAGGTTTTGCAATACCTGGTCGGGAATGCTGCCAATGCCCATTTGCAATGTAGCTTCATCGTCAATCAGCGAAGCCACATTCTTTCCTATTTGCTTAATAGCATCCGAGGTCTTAGCTGAATAATCCACCTCCGGAAGATCACTTTCATCCCAGATCATGGCATTAATTCTTTTGACGTGCAAAAAGCCATCGCCATGTGTACGCGGCATTTTAGGATTGACCTGTGCAATAATTATTTTGGCCGTATCAGCAGCGGCTTTGGCAATATCTACCGAAGTGCCCAACGAACAATAGCCATGCAGGTCAGGCGGCGAAACCTGTATCAATGCCACATCTATCGGTAAAATATTTCTGCGGAACAACAATGGTATTTCGCTTAGAAAAATAGGTACATAATCACCATCACTGCTATTTACCACCGATCTTGTATTAGCAGAAACAAATAAGGAATTAAAGAAAAAACTCTTTCCGTACTCAGGCTTATCAAAATCGATATTTCCGAGATTGGTAATGCTTACCAGCTCTATATCTTTCAACTCAGCATGCCGGTCCTGCAAAGCTTTGACAAGTGTGACCGGCGTAGCGGCACTGCCGTGTATAAAAACACGGTAGCCTGATTGAATATGTTCTACTGCCTGTGAAGCTGAAACAAAGAGATGATTGCTCATTAGGTTGACTGTTTTCCGGGTTAATAAAATAACAGCCGCAAAACTATTGAAGAAAACTGGTGCCTGTTGTGAGCAATATCAGCAGGCACCCTAGATAAGATCAGGAGTTGACCCGGTAAAACAGCTATCTAGCCAACAAGATGTGCCAAACCTTTACTGACCGGCTCGCAAAGGTCAACGATCTTTTTTTGAGAGAATAGTTTTTGAATATGATCACGGCTGATTTTATACTCATCATGTATCGGGCAGGGATGGGTTGCGGAACATTTGCTAAGCCCCAGTCCACACTCTTTAAACACATCTCTCCCATCTATAGCCTCAACAATCGCCATGATTGGCTTTTTCAGTTGTTCTTTAGTAATATAAAAACCGCCGGAAGGTCCCTTTACACTATTAATAACTCCCTCCCTCACCAGTGTTTGCAATAATTTGCCAACCGTATGTTCATTACCGTCTATATATTCTGCCACTTCTTTGATACCGGCATTCATACCCGATCCATATTTTGAAGCCAGGTAAATCACCGCTTTTACCGCCGTTTTACAGGTCAAACTCAGCATATCCTATTTATTTAAAAACATTTTTCCTTTTGCTGATATCAATGTTGTGCTCCATCGCGGGTTAAATGTCAATGCCACATCTGCTTTATAATCCGGGAACGCTGCCTGCAACGCATTGTTCACTGCATCAACGATAGATTCACCCATGGGACAAAATTGCGTTGTTAATGTCATCAGCGCATAAATTTTTTCGGCTTCCTCATCAAAATCAATTTGATAAATCAGGCCAAGATCCACTACACTCAGGCCTATCTCCGGGTCTCTTACCTGTCGCAGTGCAGCCAGTGCAATATTACACCTGTTACTATTATTCGTAATTACATTCATGATAGAGCCGGTCGGTGTTTGATTATTTTAAAAACATTCAGGTTGTACAAAAGGGCAGCAACCAGCAAAAGTATAGCGGAAGATTTTAAGACAAACAGGTATGAGAACATAATACCAGCAGCAAATAATATAAATCCGGCGATATAAATTACAGCCATCACAGCAAATATCTCTTGATCGAAGAGTTCTTTTGGATCAGGCGTTTTCCCCAGACCTGCTTTTTCATGATACACTTTATTCCAGACAATAAACGGGAGTGTTTTAAATGTCATTCCCAGTATGATCGCGGTTATCGAGCCAAAGAAAATGGTAAAGCCATAAGTCAGTATCAGCCTCGTATTATTCATCACAGACATTGAAAAGGCCATGATAACAAACAGGATCATTAAGGGCAACACCGTCATTAACACAGACAACAAGGATATCTTCACAGGTCTATCAATATGCTTCCTGATCCTTTGTTTGTAAGCCTGGTAAATATAATATCCAAACAGCAGCAGTGCCATTACCACGAGTGATATGGCCACCAGGTAGAAAGATGATTTTGGAAAATAAATAAACAACCCTATAAAAGAAAGTAATCCTCCATTGATCAGCGCATAGATATGCCAGAGCAACTTTGTATTCTCATACGTTGAAATAAGAAACATGGGAATAAGGCGGGAACCAACGCCCATAATCAATAACAAAAACCAGCCGATAATACCCAGGTGTGCATGAAGCGGTAAATAACTCAGCGATTCATTAGATAATAATGGGTAAGTAAAATTGTAAACCAGTATCAATCCAAGGGCCGTTGTAACAAGCAGCCAGCAAACCGCGGTAAATACAAAAACGGCTTGCACATTTTCCTGTTTGCTTTTTGAAAAACTGAGTGCAAGATTTATTAAATAGACAAGGATAGCTGCATTGATCAAAATACCACCCCATCTTGCAGGCCAGCCTATATTAAAAACATAAAAAGCATATACCAGCAAAGGAATGCCCAAAGCCGCCAAACCAAAAGAAAGATAAGCCAACCAATTACTGAAAAGTTTGGCTTCAATCAGCACCGGCACCAGTTGGTAACTGGCCCCCAATATGATCATAGTGCCCCAGCCCAGGGCCATGGCATGGGTGATCGCCAATACATGCGGATGAAAATAATGCTGAGAAAAAGCCGGGCTGGAAAAAACCAAAAGAACCGTGCTTGCCAAAAAGGCCATTGCCGCATAGATATAAAATGGCAACACTACCTTATGTGTTGTATGCTTTATTGGACTGTGTTTTTCATCAGCACCATTCATATTAATCCTTATAAATTAAAAGATTCACTTCTCCTTCCCTGATTTCTTTGATGCGGTAATTGAACTTTCTATCGGCTAATTCGGGAAGCAGGTAAACGGGTATCCGTTTGTGATAAACAAACAAGGCGCTGCCGGCAGATAGTTTATCCAATGCATTCAATATGGCCATCATGGGCAGTGGCATTTCCAAACGGCGCACATCGAGCTCCTGTAATTTGTCTTTGTGCTTTTGCAGCACATCATCCCATCCCTGCTGTGCATCCCTTACAGGTTCTGCGATCTGCGTTTTTGTATTTTCTTTTTTATAGAAATAGGTTTCCACCAGGTCGTCGTCAATAACATCCGCAAATGAATCAAAGCCTTGTTTTTTTAATAACAGGATCAGTGGCTCCGGATAAAAACTGTTGACAATTTTTAATGTCTGTCCCGGCTTCAGCCATTTTATTTTTTGCATGATAAGAGCAAGAGGATCTTTCCCGGATGTTATCAGCGGCCGGACATCCAATTCAGTTAGTTGCTCCTTCTGCATAGTAAGCATGAAAGCTGCCAAATCCTTTTTTTCCTTGTCCTCAGCTATGACACTGCCATCAATTTCAAAACCCAAAGGCCTTAACTTGTTGAAAAAATCATTCACCTTACAACCACCGATCTTTGAAGCAGTAGTAATACTGGTTCTTGCTGCCATTAGTTTTCGCAGCAATGGGTTTCTGAGCTTTTCAAATTTTGGGCTGATGCTGATAATAGCATCCAGCGCATCAGCTCTCTCCTTTATGATACTGCCAATTTTTGTATGAGCATTGATCACCATGTTGCTGCATTTTTATTGTTTATCGATTTTATAATCCGGATTTATCAGGCACCCAAAAAACATCCTGCCATTGTGAATCCACCTTGTTGCCACGGTTGTCGTCATGTATTGCGATCATTTCAAGTTCTGCATCGCTCAGCGTTTGTTGAATAGAAGCAAACAATTCTCTTTCTTCAAAACGGATATGATCCTTCAGCGTTTCAGCAAATTGAAGCAGCAATGTTTTATTTGTTCTGTCATTACGAAGCTGCTCAATCATGCCATATATAACGGCATGCTCTTTCTCTGCCCGCCTGCGCAAAACATTATCAGCAGGCAATTTTGGAAAAAGTGTTTGTTCCTCTTTTGTAAAATGCGGCTGCAGGTCTTCTTCGAAAAAATAAAGAACATAGTTGCTGATCCGCTCCGGTGCAATCGCATTAGCCAGGCCCTGTTTTATTTTCCATACCAGCAATAATCCAAAATGATGATCACGGGAAAAAGAAACAAGGGCCTGGAGCCGTTTTATGGGAGCATGGCTTTTCATGGATTTAATTTTTTTTCAATTGCCAAAGCTTTTGGAAACAGGATATTGTTTTCAAGATGGATATGGATATGTAAATCGTTTTCAAATTCATCGAGCATCCGGTACAAAAGACTGTAGCTGGCGCAGGCGTCATCGGGCAACAAAAAATTATTGGTGAGGGTTCTTATTTCCCGCAACGCTTTACCTGCCATCTCATGCTCTATCTCCATCATGCTGACAGGATTTTGTATAGTTCCAAAAGATATGGCGTGTACCGGTGGCTGCCCGCTATTGACAGCCGCTACTAATTCTTTGATATAAGGAAACAAAATTTTTTCTTCTTTTAATAAATGCGCTGATAGCTCGGTATTCACTTCTTCTACCAATTGGTGAATAGCAGGCAGTTCAGGGTGACGGCTACCATGCACACGGGCACATTTTGCCGCATAGTGTACCAGGTCCGGCAATGTTTTTTTCACATAGCTGTGATGCGTGTTCACAATATAGTCAGCCAGGAAGTCAAGGCTCCAGTCATCATAAGGCAAGGGACGGGTAACAGGGTTTCTATCGGCCTGCTGCAATTCCTGTTCAATCTTTGTTACATCCAACCCTTTTTCAGCACAGGCTTGTTTCACCGTCTTCTTTCCACCGCAGCAGAAGTCAAGACCATATTTTTTAAATATCTGCGCCTTGCGCAAATCTTTGGCTGCAATTTGTCCCAGTGTTTCATCGTTCTCTCCGCTGATGCGTTTACTGATACGAACTTTCCACCATTCAGGTCCCTGCTCCAGGTAGCCCCAATGAAATATATTCCCTCTTTCTCCCAATAACTGGTAATAAAGCGGCTTGGGATCATGGTCGTTATGAATAATTAAACTCTCCCCTTCCTCTAGTTCATCAAAACGGGCAAAAATGACGGGATGCTTTTGCCTTGGCTCGAGCAAGGTCACATCCAAAATGTTTTCTTCTGCGGTTAGCATATTTATTTTTTTAAAAGTTAATCAGTATCCTCAAAAGTAAATAATAAAAGTATTTAAATGCTTTTATTACACCGGTATCTGGACCAACCTGACGAAAATCATGTTTTCTGCGTGATATAGGTGACAAAAGTTACATCGTAGTCATTGTCTCCATCAGATTTTTGTATCAAACAATAAGCTAAAAATAATTTTTATGGCACAACATGAAATAGAAACACAATGGATGGGGAAGATGCAATTTAATGCCCTGGTAAACGGTCATACGATTGTAATGGATGCTCCGCCACGGGCAGGCGGCGAAGAAAACGGTCCAATCCCAAAACCTTTTATTCTTACTGCCTTGTCTGGCTGCACGGGAATGGATGTAGTGGCCCTGCTTCGTAAGGCTAATCTCTCAGTAGATGATTTTAATTTGAAAGTAACCGGCGAACTAAGCAAGCAACAGCCACTTGAATACATAGCCATACATATCGTTTATGATATAAGGGGCAGGAACGATGATAAAGATGCTGTGCTTAAAGCCGTCAACGACTCGCAGGAAAAGATCTGCGGCGTAAGCCATATGCTGAAAAAAGCGTTACCTATAACATGGGAAATAAATTTTAACGACGAGATTGTTTTTAACAACAGAGCAGTGTGAATCAAACTTAACTACCCCTCTCCATCCTTCGGTAAACTCAGGAGAGGGGCTTAGAACCCAGTAATAGTTTTATAGGATTTGCAAGACTTTAGTCGGACAATAGTGATTACTTATCAAGAAGTGAATACTGATAATTCAAATAATCCAGTTCCACCTCCGCTAAATCAAGGGCTTTGATAAAAGTCGCCCGGCCGGACGAGGCCACAGCGGGCAGGCGACGATAATAGCTGATACCATTCCTCAGATTTTGATAAAAAATGGTGTAGCTCTTTTTATTTTTTTCAAACCTGCTTTGTTCATCGTCCTCTAACTTCTCTTTCAGGTAATCTATATATAAATGCAGTTCTGCAATAAACATGTGTGGCCTGTTGCCATTAGCCACGATATTTGTTCTTCCATAAATATGATCCGTCATGGTTTGCAGTGAAACCACTTTGGAAAAATTGACAATATTAGGGCCGGGACAAATGGTTACAGCATTCAGTTTTTTAACAAAGGGCTGGTTATAATGAATCGCCGCTGCATTGCTCAGGCCAATGCACAAACATTCTTTATCCAACACTTCTTCCATTTGTTTTTTATAAACCGGCCCAGGAAGATTAAACGATTGCAACTGTTCAATCTTTAGTTTCTGGTATTTGCGGGATGCCGTGCAGATCGGCTCTTTGGTAAACTCTGTATTAAAAGCCAGGTGCTTCTCCGTGCAGGGGCTGCCCGGTTTGCCATTACTGATACGTGACAGCTTTTCGTTGTGTGAACTGGTTCCTTTGAGGTAATGAAACCTCACACCTAACGGCGAATTATGGCTCAGCACCACATCTTTTTCTTTTGCGGCGCATAATAGCTTCAAAGTATTTTCATCCACCGTGGTTGCTTCGGGCACCAGTAAAAAAGGTGTGCCCCATCCCGTGCTTTCGACAGTATAATGGCGGTGTAAAAATTCATCCTCTTCATGAGTGCCAATGCCACCCTGGACAGAGATGGTCAGTTGCGGCGGATAAATAAATTTTTTATTCTTCTTTTTTAAAAGGGCTGCGTTATAGATCTCAAAAAGCGAATCAATCAGCTCTTGTTTGTTCATTTTAAACTCTTCCAGTATCGGCCCCAATAAAAATCCGTCTGTCGCAAAAGCATGGCCACCGCAGTTCAACCCCGATTCAATCCTGAACTCGCTTACCCAAATCCCTTTTTTGGCCAGGTATTTTCCCTGTATCAATGCGGACCGGTAGTCACTCACCTTTACAATTACTTTCTTTGTAAACCCGCCATCTTCGTTTACATCAAACTCACTACAGTTGCCCAGGTAATTATACAACCGTGGGTTCATGCCCGCTGAAAAAACAACTGACGAATTGACAAGGTCACTCTTTGCATATCCCCTCAGTGCTGCCACCGCATCCGAACTATCGGGCTGCAATTGTCCAATCTTATCATAATTATCCCGGTCTGTTTTTGTCATGATGTTCACATCAATACTGCCGGGTTTTATTTGCGTACGTAACCAGGCTTGCAGTTTTTGTTTTTCGGGCCGGCTGGTTGTCTTCATCATTTGCCGGTACAATAGTTTTAACTGACTGTCATCGGGCAGCATCTCAAAATATCTTACGATCTCTGAACCAGTTTCAAAAGCAGCCTGTTTTAATTTCTCCACTTGTTCCTGCACAATCGTATTGACCAGGTTGAGATAATCCGTAATTCGCCTGGCCCTGTAATCAGGTTCATGGGCGCTGATGGGTTGATACTCCTTATTGATTGCCGGGTAATAATGCCGCCTCATCATCTCCACCAACCTGTCTTCAACAATTGAGATAACAGAAGATATACCAAACCGGGCCACCTTAACAGGGCTGTCAATGGTATAAGCCAAACCCATCACGGGAATATGAAATTTATGAAGTGGGGTATTACACATAAGATTTTTGAAATGAATAACAACTTAATTTTCTCAAAAACAACAAACGATACAGGAGCATCCAATATCATTTGTGTCTTTTTTTGACCGATCAGTATATTGAATCCGCTATATCGTTCTGCATACTTATATACGGATTATAGTTCGCTCTTATTTGCAATTCGATTGCTTGCAATACTTCTCCAGCTTCCTCGCGGTCAAACTCCTCGTGCTGCTTTTTGCTAACGCCAAAACGTGTTAACTCAAAATGAATATCCGGTATAATATTGTGATTGCCCAGGCAGGCTTTTGAACAAGCGAGGGGGCAACCATCTATCACAATGATCTTTCTTCCCGATTGAGCGGTCCTCACTAACTTTTTTACATTACCACCCACACCGGCAATACACGACATTTCAGCAATATTTTTTCTATCAAGCTGTATGGCAATATGGTTGGCCATTTGTGCTGCACTGCTGCATCCCGAACAGGAGTAAACAAGAGGTTTCTTTTCACCAGTCGTTTCTTTTGTCATAAAAAAAATTGAATCAGGAAGCCAAAAGTAGATGATGTAAGTATCTAATTACTTTTATTTAACCTCTATTTGCAGTGACCTGACGAAAATCATGTTTTCCCCGCGAATGGCATGACAAAAGTTATATCACCGCAATTGTAACGGTCAGACTTTTGCACCCAATAACAACCTAATAAACAATATTCATGTGAGATGGAAAATAACTTTAACCAATAAAATAGCTTGTCAAACAAACCTGCATTGCAACTGAAAAAAAAAGCTACCAGTCTTTTAGGTAACCATCAACTAAATCCTTTTTATTACAACCACTATGCTTCAAATCACAAAGGTCTTTCGTTTTGAAATGGCGCATGCCATTTATGGTTATCCCGGTAAATGCAAGGACATTCACGGTCATTCATACGAATTGCATGTTACCATAGCACCAACTGATATGAATGAAAACTTCCTGCCAGGTACCGGCCTTATCATGGATTTTAAAGAATTAAAACAAATCGTGAATGAAGGCCTTATTCGGGAATTGGATCATAAATTGATACTGTCCAGCGCTTTCATTACGGCTCATTCAACTGCTTATTCTGAAAACTTGCTGGAATGGGAACAAGAACCATCGGCAGAAAACATACTGGTTTACATCAAGCAATTTTTGTCTAAAAATTTACCGGAGCATATTTGCCTTGTCAAATTAAAATTGTTTGAAACAACCGACTCTTATGCCGAGTGGATCAATGATCACCAATGAAGGCCCGATTTATCTTTACAGTTCAACCCGCTGATACACGACATAATCCTTTTTGTCCTTTTTCACTATATAAGCAATTACTGAATTCGCCTTGTTTAATGAAGCCACAACAGGATAGGATGCTGTCAACGTATCAGCAGTGATAAAACTTTGCTGTTCACTTTTTCCCGCTGCTGATCTTTTCTGTATGGCTATCCTCTTGAAATATTTATTATTTACCTGCACCGGTTCATCCCATGCCACTAGAAGTTCTCCATTTGAAAAAGAGGAGATTTGCGGATGCGATCCTGCTGCGCTGATGCGCTCAGACTGGATAAAACTTTTTCCGTTGTCGGCAGACTGCGTGTAAAAACACCCTTTATTGCCGCCGCCTGTGAACCAGGCGAAGTGTAAGCCTTCTTCATTCTCCGTCATTGCAGGGCCGGTATGCGGACAACCCCTAATCACCCAGTTATCATTACTGATCAGCCTTGGCCCAGAAAAATTTTTACCCCCATCCGTTGAAACGCGGTGCAGCATATCCCTGACGCTGTCTTTGATAATACCACGGTATAAAACATGGATGCCTGCTTTGCTGTCGACAAACAGATCGGTACGGCAACACTGGCAACAACCTTCGCCGATCATTTTTTCATGTTGAAATCCATTGGCACCTTCAGTCTTTGCAAAGTAAAGCGCCGAACCTTCGTTGTCCGTTGCTTTCCGGTTATCTAACCAGATGATTGCCGCTTCACCGGAAGGAAGCAGGGCCACATCATAATAACGCTGATCATAACCGGCTGTATCATTTACCAATGGTTTGGACGGGCTCCATGTCTTTCCTTCATCAAATGACTGGCTATAATAAACCAATCCAGAGTATTTGTTTATTGGATTAGGATTAGCAGCTCCCCACAAGGCAATGATTTCACCCGAAGGTTTGAAAATGATCTTTGGCAGGTTTTCGGAATGTGGCTGAATATTATCGCTGGAAGGGATAGTAATAGTTTTTCCAAATGACTTGCCACCATCAGAAGATACAGCATAGCAAAAAACAAATGCAGAATCATTCACCGATCTTGCCCAGCTCATCACAATATTTCCCCTCTTGTCTTTTGTGAGATAAGGACAGTTGCCCGGCATTGAATCCATTTGAACGGGTTTGCCGGCCTGTATGGCAGAGGCTTTCTTTTCATTGTAACAGGATAAAAGCAGAAAAACGAATCCGGTCATTAAAAGTATTTTGTATAAACGCATTGCTTATTTCTTTTTAAACAAATCACCAAAATCATAACTGACACCCATATTAAAATGCCTGGGCTCTGCCGGTGTATAACTATAACCGGAATTGCTTTTGCTGCTGGTGTAGGCATAATATTTATCGGCAGCATTCATCATGTTCACCCATAGTTCCATCGCTTTCCATTTATAACCCGCCCTTACATGAAATACATCATAACCTTCATACCTTACGGTATTCAAAGGGTCCATATAGTAGCTGCCGATCTTTTGCCACTCCACCCCCACCCTCAGTCCATTTACAAATGCAGGTCGCCACCATATCTCTGCATTATGCATCCAGTTGGGTGCGCCATTCATGTCATTGCCGTTATAGGAAACTCCTTTTTCTACAAACTCCGTAAACCGGTGTTTGCTGAGTGCACTGCTGAGGCGAAAGCTGATGCTTTTTACCGGGTTTGCGTTCAGTCCAAATTCAATTCCCCTATGCTGGGTTTTACCGGCATTCATGTTTTGCGAACTTCCATCATCCATTCTTACAGAGATGATTTCATTCGTTCCTTCCAGTTGATACACGCTGATATCCGCACTCAACTTTCCTTTTATTAATTCGGCCCAGCCGCCTATTTCATAGTTATAAAAAACAGAAGGTTTTAATTCAGGTACTTTCACTCCCTTATACATTTCGGTAACCTGTGGGGGTACAAATCCTTCACTATAGTTGGCATAAATGCCGGTTGTGGAAGAGAAATTATAGGTGAACCCGATCTTGGGACTGACTCTTTTAAAATTATTCAGTGTATCCGGCGATCCACTGTAAGAAGATGGTTGCAGGTAATTATTAAAATCATAATGAAACAAATCATAGCGCAATAAGGCAACGACTCTTAATTTTTCAACCGGGCTAAATTCAAAATTGGCAAAGGCCGCATAATTATTAATATCACTTTTATAGTGTGTCAACACACTGTCCATGCTTTGATAGCCGGTATATACTTTAGAAACACTGTCTTTGCTGATCCGGATGTATTCAGCCGAATAGCGGGAAGGGCTAATGTCAACATTCAGGCCACCAATAAGCACGGCTTTTTTCCAGTTTAAGTTTTGCTTGTGCTGAGCGATCAATGCATAACTGTTAAAGCTCACTTCATTGATCTCACCATGGGCCAGGTTCTTTTTCCCTGTCCATGTCCCGTTGGAAAGCCTGCGATAATCATCCTTAATGGCATAAGCAGGGTTTTGACCGATACTGTTATCACGGAAGATGACGGATGCGGTCGTTTTACTGTTATCATTCCAGTGGTGCGATAAGGTAGAGCGATACCGGAGAGCATTTACCTTGCGGTAAGTAAATGTATAGTTGCTGCCAAATGATTTGTCAACAAACCGAATGCTATCTATACCTCCTGTCATATCGCTGTAATAATCCATCCAGGTAAAACTGTTTGTCAGCGAAGTCTTCTCATTAAAATGATAATCTACTCTCGCTGTCAGGTTGGCTTTATGAAAATCAGTGTACTCAATAAAACTATTTCGTTTGTCAACATAATAACCACTTAGTGCAAAACCCCATTTACCCTTACTAAAAGCTGTTTGCAGGTCAGTTCTTTTATAACCGATATTATTTGCCTGCAAGGACAATTTTGCAACGGGAACAGCTGTTGGAGCTACGGTAATGAAATTAACGACACCACCAATGGCTTCGCTGCCATACAATGAAGAAGAAGGCCCTTTGATAACCTCAATGTTTTTTACCGCAGCCATGTTCATTTCCAGCAATGCATTGTGATTGAACAAACCGGTCGTACGAATAGGAATGCCATCTTCCAGGTAAAGGAATAAGCTTTTTGTTGTCATCGGCTGGCGGATACTCATACTGTGCTGTTCATTACCAAGATTTACCATGTACACCCCACTCACTTTATTTAATACCTGGTCCAAGGTAACCGGCTTTGCATCCTGTATCATTTTTGATGAAATAGTAGTAATGGCAACAGGGGCCAGTGATCGCTTCACTCCTTCACGATTGGCTGTCACAACAACTGCCTGCATCGGTGAATTGTCCTGTTGAAGATTTACAACTGTCACTAGTTGACCCGCCTGGATAATGACCGGCTGGTAGCCAACGGATGATACCTCAAATGATACACAACAATTGGCCCGCGGCTTCAACTCAAACTCGCCGTGCGCATTGGTAGCGCATCCGCAGGAACAACCTGCAGAACAATGAACAGATGCGCCAACGACTGGCTCTTTAGTTAAAGCATCAATTATTTTTCCTTTAAAAACCTGCTGGCTATACCCAACAGAAGCGACTGCCATAAAAGCCAAAACAGCAGCAATTAGTTTATAGATAGATAACATACCAATTTAATTTGGATAGGGTAATGCAGTCCGTTGATAGTGCTGGCATAGCTCCGCAACGATTGCTTTTCAAATAATCAAATAGTCAAACTGTAAAAAAGGAATAGTTCAGGCAGAAGGCGGATGAAAGAAGCTTATGGGCCTGTCAATAGGTTCGCCTGAGTTAGTGGCGTTACCGTAGTTAGCAGAGGAAATGATTACAGGAGTTTCTACTGTCGCGAAAAATGACCTGGAAGAAAGTACAAGCGAAGTGATTTCAAGTTTCACTGATTCAGGAGTATTTTGTTCCTGTTTTTCTTTTTCTTTCAGTTTTTTCATCAATACACAATTACCCTTACAATTCAACTGCGGCCGGTAACGGTTCTCGCAAAGGCTTTTTGCTATATAGTCCCTGTTAAGATTGAAAGTCATAACCACAAACCATGTACTAAAGGTTTGGGTCAACAACAGCAGGATCAGTATAGGACTTACGATGAATTTCATTTCCGCTACAAAAATATCAGTAATTGCCAGATAAAATAAACGGGCTGGTCAACTTATTTACTGATCTTAATCATACCTGCTGCTGACCCGTGTAATTATGCCATTTATTTAAAGCTATTTTCTTTGTAATGAAAATGAACCTGGTAAGTGTAAAAAACCGGCTATCGACATTCAACTTTACGGCGGAAAAGACGGGAGCCGGTCACCTGCTTTTGCAAAAAAAATTGTTGAGCATTTGTCTTTTTAATTTTTTCCTCCTTTCGCTGGTTGGTCTTTTGCTTCGTGCCTATCCCCTGGTGTCGATTCCTTTTTTCACGTATAAAAATGTATTGCATGCTCATTCGCATTTTGCATTTGGCGGCTGGATAACACCCGTGCTGATATATCTTATCCTGAGGTTTTTTCCTGCTATACAAACCCCTTCTACTTATCATCATTGGCGGAATATTATAATCCTGATGCTTGTTTCAGCTTATGGAATGTTGCTGAGCTTTCCTTTCCAGGGCTATGGTGGAGTCAGTATTGTATTTTCAACTCTTTTCATTGCTGCAGGATTTTATGCCGGAATAATAATCCGTTCCGCATCTAAACCGCAATTCTTTTTGGCTTCCTGGTCTTTTCTGCGGACAGGTTTTTTATATTTCGCCGTTTCCTCCATTGGTCCTTTTGCCACCGCGCCGCTTATTGCGTTGGGCAAGGCAGGCACGCCTATTTATTATAATGCTATTTACTTCTACCTGCATTTCCAGTATAATGGTTTCTTTACATTCATCGTTTTGGCCGTGCTTTATAAAATGATCGAACGAAGCAAATCATTCAATCATGGAAAATTAGTTTTCAGGCTGATGAATATTGCCTGTATTCCTGCTTATGCTTTATCCGTTTTATGGACACAGCCATCCATCCTCCTCAATATAACCGGTGGAGCAGCGGCATTGGTGCAATTGACAGCTCTCTTTTTTTTGCTGAAAGATATCAAGGGATTAAAATGGGAAACCGGTATACAGTATTGGCTATTCAGGATTTCCATTTTCGCTTTGCTGGTAAAAAGCCTGTTGCAATTGCTGAGTGCTTTTCCTTCTGTAGCAGAACTGGCTTATCAAAACCGGAATTTTGTAATTGCCTATTTACACCTGGTGCTGATTGGGTTTATCAGTGTGTTTGTATTTTCTGTCATCGCCAGGCCGGCATCATTTAGCCGATTATTGTATAATGGTATGCTGACTTTTCTTTTCGCATTTATCAGCACAGAATTATTACTGGTGTTGCAGGCAGGAGGATATCTTGTATTTTTTCAGCCATATGCTTATATCCGGCTTCTTTTTCTCCTTAGTATTTTCTTTCCTGCGGGGTTGCTATTGATATTTATCGCCCGGGTTAAGCAAGTCGTCATCCGAACCTGCACAGATTGAGCCGGTAGTCAACAAACAAAATGCAGGCTAAGTTCTTGTTAATCGGCTACTATAAATCTTTTCTCTTAAAAACTCTTAAGGCTAATAACAAAGGGACGGCAATCCATAAAAGCATGATGCCAACAGTGAAGAGGACGCCGGTGCCGCTGCCAAAAAAATCTTTATATAAAGCACCGGTATAACCCATCAATGCACTCACATCCATTTTCAGCATAATGAAGATGCGGCCGAGATCAATAGGGTTAAGAGCAGAAAGCAGGAGGGTGAATTTTTCCATCGGGTAATCGCTGAAACTAAATAATATCAGCAATACCAGGCCATCGTATATCAGGGCGAAATAAAACCAGAGCAATAAAGCCGAGCCGATACCTCTTGCTTTATCCCTTGCTTTTACGGAAGCCAAAAAAGCGATGGAAGTAAACACAAGTGTCAGTGCACCGCCGGTAAATAAGAGAGCCACACCGGTTGCATCAAACGCAAATAATACTACAGGAAGACCTACGCCGATAAAAAAACCGCTGAGCAGCGATAAAGCGACACCGACATACTCACTGAGAAGGATCCTGGTGCGGCTTAACGGTTGCGACAGCATCAGTTCGATAAATTCGTAGGAGTTGTAATAATGAATAGTGGTAAAGATCATACTGATCAGCGGCACCACGATCAATACAATATTCAACAGGCTGAGTATAGCTTTACTATGATTTTCTTCCAACTGAAAAAGACTAAAAGAAACAACAAAAAGGAACAAGGTGTAAGCAATTACTACCTTGCTGCGAAGTATATCATATAAAACGTATCGTGTAAGTTTCATAATATTTTTTTTACCTCACCCCAACCCCTCTCAATGCCGTGGTTCGTGTCTCACGAACCATTCCTTTCATCATTTTCCCGGTTCTTGGAACACGAACCGCGGCTGAAGAGTTTAACAGGGCTCGTAGTTTTTTATTTAAACAAAAAATACTTTATCCAATCTTTTCTGTTTCTTTCAATGCCAGCACTTCATTGATCCATAAAGCTTCCTTTTTTTCGCCCCGCATCACACGGGCAATGGCTTTACCCAGTTTATCTTCGCCTGTCTCGTTGCGCAACGTGTTAATGTCTTTCAGGAATATCAGCTTACCTTCCTGCAAGTACATTACATCGGTAGTCAGTTCATCGAGGTCGCTCAGGATATGTGACGTAATAAGAATGAGTTTATTCTTTTTTTTCTCCTGCATTATCTTTTCTTTCAGTATCTCAGATGAAAGCGGATCAAGCCCGGCCGTGGGTTCATCCAAAATCAAAATATCGGGATTGAAATAAAAAGCCAGTGCAGCGCTTACCTTTTGACGTGTACCACCACTTAGTGTACGCATGGGTTTTTCGAAAATGGATACCAGGTTAAACTTTACAAGCAAATCAGTATCCAGTTCCTGCTCTGGCAACTTTCTTATGTTTTTCATCATAGAAAACAACTGGCCCACCTTCATGTTGTCGGGATAACGGCCGATCTGGGGCATATAACCAATCTGGCTACGATAAGAAGGATCACCATTTATAGGTTGCCCGTTTACATAAATGCTGCCTTCATCCGCTTTTACCATGCCCAATATGGATTTGATCAGTGTTGTTTTACCCGATCCGTTGGGGCCGATCAATGATATAACCTGTCCTTTGTTGAACAATGCATTGATATCATCCAGGGCCTGCAATTTTTTAAATCGTTTCTTTAGGTTTTCGATCCGTATCATAATTTATTGGGCTTTATCATCGGTTTATTATCTACCAGGTTTTCAGGGGTAAGACTGGGAATAGCTTTTTCCGCCCTGTCTAACAATGAAACCATAAAACTGCGCATCAGCATCAGCGTAGTGGGGTTTTGTTCCACCACCATTGCATACATGCTTACCGGGTGGTAAGGCACATCGCCAATACCATCTTTGTTCATATCATAGCCATCATATTTATCCCAATAGTTATTGAAAAACCTGTTCAGCATCATGGTGCCATTGGTTGCCACATCAAAAGAGTTGCCGTAAAAATTGTTGTGATAAAACGTATTATCATCACAACTGGCCTGCACTTTCAAGGCCCAGCCGTTTGCTTTAAAAATATTCCTGCCAATTTCAATACGGCTGCTGCCTTCCATGTGAATAGCAACGGTATTCTGAATAAATTTATTATGCAGGATATGGCTGTTCGAAATATCCTTTAATAAAATGCCATAGGCGCTGGGTCCCCAGTTTTTATCAAACAGGTTGTTTTCCATCCGCACATTCTTACTGTACATCACCGCTACGCCGGCGCCGTTATTTTCAAAGGTATTGCCCAGGTAAGTATCGCTGTGAGAGAACATAAAGTGCAGTCCGTATCTTACATTTTTTTCGCTCCGGTTTTTTTGAATAGTTGACTCCGTAACAAATTCCAAATAAATGCCATCCCGGTGACCGCTGATCGTATTGCCATCGATCATCATCGCCGCGCATTTCCAAAGATGTATGCCATTGCCGGACAAATGTTCCGACTTATTGGTTCCCTTTATTGCATTATTCCTGACAATTGAGTTCGTGGTGTTGGCAATATGTACTCCGAAAGAGGCATTGGTGATGGTATTGTTTTCTACTAAAACATTAGTAGCATCAATGATCTTTAAAGCAGCATAGTCATTCATAGATGAATAGCCGGCATTAACGAAATGAATACCTTTTATTACAATTTTTTTCCCGGTTAGTGTAAGGATCTCGTTTTTATTATCCCCATCCAGTACAGGGCCCCCAATTCCTATTAAATGAATAGCCTTATCAATAATGATATTACCTTCTTTGTAAGTTCCTTTATGCAATAAAACTGTGTCACCGTCCTTTGCTATTTTTATTCCCTGCCGCAGGTTATTGACCGGCTTATCCTTCCCCACTACAATTGTATTGGCAAAAGCATTGCATACAACGATCAGTAATAATATGGTTAGTAAGTTTCTCACTTGATCAAAATATTATAAAGCGTCGCCCAATTGGTTACCTTACTTCCTTCTATTTCGTCGGCTTTCTTTTTGGCTTCAGTTTCATTTTTAAACGCAGCTGCATTTCCTCCCATCGGGCTTTTCAGTTGACTGCTTACAACAAATTCGACGGCGTTTACTTTTATAAACTCGTTGCTGTTGTTATAGTCAATAAACAATGTTTGATGGATATCACCCATTTCTACCCCACGCCTTTTCAGGAAAGTGGCCACACAATGCACATCGTCAAATTTGAAGATCCTTCCCTTTTTAGTCACGATCTCAGCGCCAAATTTTGGATCCATGATCGTCATTTTACATTCGGCACAATTATCTTTTCCAAAAGCTATTTTTTCAGGTTTATGATTGCATGCTGTCAAAAAGAGAGCGGTAATAACTGCAATGGAAACAGTAGTCACTTTCTTTTGTGGTGCCATGGTTGTATGTTTTTTGTTTTTGCGCCATTCAAGAAACCAGCTAATAAAAAACACGCCGGTTACCGCCACCATCACCCATCCGCCTATATCCGGGTAAGAATAAGAATCAAAGTTCAATAGTTTTTTGTGGCCAATAAGAGGAGGCTGGTAGGATAACCCCGGAACCTGTATGGCTGCCGCAGGATCCAGATCGTGTCCATAGTCGTAGCCCCACATATAAAAATCAATCATTGCCGCTACGCCGCCAATGACA
Source organism: Terrimonas pollutisoli (assembly GCF_029360765.1). Taxonomy (GTDB): domain Bacteria; phylum Bacteroidota; class Bacteroidia; order Chitinophagales; family Chitinophagaceae; genus Terrimonas_B; species Terrimonas_B pollutisoli. The sequence continues at coordinate 32,473 of NZ_JARKNA010000007.1, forward strand.
CAAAGAACGAGATAAGCAAAAAGCAATTTGCGGCTGCCGGTAAAGGCCGCTGCTAATCCAAACACAACATAGAAACCTAAAATATAGACAAGGTAGCTGAACTCAGGGAACATTTCCGCTTTGATATGCTTCATCCCGATATAGTGATTCAGTCCATTGATAATTTCCACCTGGCCAGAAATTTTATTTAACCATATCTGCATGGATAATCCTTCGGGATATTGCGGGGCGATAAGATAAATAGACCATACCGGCACAAAGAACATGATACACATCATCAATGCCCCTATTGCAATAATGACCCTGGAAGTAATGCTCATTTTTTTCATTTGCTAATCTTTTATTTGCTTTTTGGCCACATGGAATTCGACATAAAATTTTCATCGCTGTTTGGTATGACAGCTCGAAAATTTTATATCTCATTTCATAAAAACCTGATTAGTGAACAAAAATTCCGGAAGGGTTGAGTTTCCGGAAACATTGTCAGCGTGAAACTCTTTTGTCTTTCTTATTTGGAAGGTGGCAACAGCACCGCATCGATGACATGTATGATACCATTTGCTGCAGGTATGGAGGTAATAACCGTTGCTGTATTATTGATCATTAATTTACCATCTTTTACAGCTATTGTTATATTGCCGCCATTTACCTGGTTTAAAGTTTGTCCATCCGTCATCATTTCGGTCTTCAGGCTGCCTACATACACATGATATTGCAAAATATCCTGCAGCTTTTCTTTGGTCTCATTTTTCATCAGGTTGTCCAACGTTTCTTTGCCAACCTTATCAAAGGCCGCATTGGTGGGTGCAAAAACAGTAAACGGACCAGCATTGGAGAGTGAGTTTACCAAATCTGCTTGTTTGATAGCTGCTACCAGCGTTGTGTGATCCTTTGATCCTGCAGCTATTTTCACTACATCTTTTGCTGATTCATCATCTTTTACTGAAGCCTGGCCGCCACCGTCTATTACTGCTTGGGATAAGCCAGCGGTCTCTTCGGATTTTGCACCTGGTTCATTACAAGAAAAACTGATGATAGCTGACACCGCGAATACAATGTTTATTATCTTTTTCATATTGCTAGCCTGGTTTGTTTTAAAGAGGGCAGACCATTATGAGCATCTGCCCCTTTTTCTATTTATCGTTTAGTTGTAGCCTTTAATGTATCATTAACGGGAGTGCCTTCTGTGGTCACTGCCGGCTTGTTGGTGCCCGTGCTGAAATGCAGTGCTACATTGGATCCGACAGGCGATACCCGTAAGTAACCGGACATTTCCTGGTGCAATGCAGAACAAAAGTCGGTACAATAGAATGGGAAGATACCCGTTCTATCAGCTACCCATTTCAGCGTTTGTGTTTCGCCGGGCATAATCAGTATTTCCGCATTATTAGCACCTTTGATCGCAAAGCCGTGCGGTACATCCCAATCCTGTTCCAGGTTGGTAATGTGGAAATACACTTCATCTCCTAGTTTCACGCCTTCAATATTATCGGGTGTCAGGTGAGAACGGATAGCTGTCATCCAAACATGCACCTGGTTCCCTTTACGTTCTACTTTGGCCTGGCCTTCACCTTTTGAAGCATAAGGGTGAGTATTCTCTTCTATTTTAAAGATCTTTCTTTGTTTATCTTTTATCATGCTCGCAGGCAATGCTTCAGCATAGTGAGGTTCACCTGTTGTTGGGAAGTCGAGAAGCAGTTTCATTTTTTCGCCACTGATGTCATATAGCTGTGCACTTTGTGTCAGCTCCGGACCGGTAGGCAGGTAACGATCTTTGGTAATCTTGTTATAAGCGATCATGTATTTTCCATGCGGTTTAGCTGTTGGGCCTCCGGGCACTGATAAGTGACCAATGGAATAATAAGTTGGTACACGATCCAACACTTTGAGGTCAGCGATATTCCATTTTACGATTTCAGAAGAAACGAACATAGAAGTATAAGCATTTCCTTTTCCATCAAACTCGGTATGCAAAGGACCCAGTCCCGGTTTCGCTACTTCACCATGCAATGCAGCTTCGTATTTAACAACAGGAATACCGTCATATTCACCATCAAAAGCTTTGTCTGCAATAGCCTTCTGCAATTTTGTATAAGAGAACACCGGGATACTTGCTGCCAGCTTGCCTGATGCTACAATGTATTCACCTGTTGGGTCCACATCGGTTCCATGTGGTGATTTAGGACAAGGTATCAGGTACAATATACCGGGGCACTCAGCAGGATCCAATACCAGCACTTCATTTTTAATAGTTGAGGTTGCAGTATGTGTAGCTTCATCATATACGTTGTGCGCATACTTCACCTCTTGTTTTTTTGCTTTGCCGGCTTTCAAATATTCTTCGGCTTTTCTCCAGTTCACGGCCATTACAAAGTCTTTGTCTTTGGCCGAAGCATTTACTTCCAAAAGCGTATTGGCCTTTTCAGAATTGTAACAGCTAAAGAAGAACCAACCATGCGATTTGCCTTTGCCCGCACGGGAAAGGTCAAAGTTTACTCCCGGTGTGCGGATCTGAAATGCAATATTCATTTCGCCGGATGTTGGGTTGACAGACACAAAGCTGATAGATCCTTTAAAATTTTGCTTGTACGTATTGATAGGTACATCGCCATTTTGATCATCAAGCGGTACGCTGAAACGGGTAGCCGCTACAACATATTCAGAGTTTTCGGTGATAAATGGTGATGCGTGGTTACCGGCGCTGTTGGGTATTTCCAGTATCTCGGCAGTGCGGAAAGTAGTAAGATCCACCCGGGCCAGACGGGGCGTGTTATTACCATTGGCAAAAGCCCAGCGGCCATCATGCTCCCCTTTAGTTTGTGAAAGTGCGATATGGTGCAGATCATCCCATGGCACAAAACCATGAGAGGTATTCAGCATCGGTTTTGTTTCTTCGCTAAAGCCATACCCGCTTTCGGGTGATTGCGAAAACACCGGCAGAATGCGGAACAAACGGCCCGAGGGAATACCGTAAATTCCTATCTGTCCGTTAAAGCCGCCCGAGACAACATTATAAAATTCGTCGTATTGGCCGGGTGCAACAAATGATTTGGCAGCATCGCCGACAGCGGCGGACTGAGCAGTTTTGGGTTTACAACTCTGCACTGATAAAAGACAAGCAGAACCCAATATCAAAACCGCGGAGGTTTTGAAATAATGAAATTTCATATGCTTATTTATTTAAATGAAAAGAATAGTTGTCATTTTATTTAACCCCATCGTTGGATCGCATAAATTCGAGTATTTGCCTGGAGTCATCTTTTGATATATTTTGATTGGGCATACGAACAAGGCATTGCTCCAATAGTTTTTGTGCCTCGGGATCTGTTTCCAGCATCATATCCACGTTGGTAATCATATTCATGATCCAATGCGGCTCTCTTCTTGTAGTGACACCCTTCCAACCCGGACCTACTAATCTTTCATCAGTTAACTTATGACAGGCCTGGCATTTCAATTCATAAATGCCTTTACCGCTTGCTACCCATTGTTGATTTAATGGAGTGGTCAGTTCAACCTCGCCAGGCTTAATTTCCGTGCCATGCACTTCGGTTTGCTCTTTGGCTGTTTCTGTTGTTTTTGTGTCGGTAGATTTTTCTTCTGAAGGTTTCTGTTCATTGTTGCAGGCTGCAAAAAACAAACCGCCTGAAACAAGAAGAGCAATCGCAAGTAGTGATTTGGGTTTCATTTTTCTGAATTGAAGGTTATTAAATAAAAGACATCCATATCTTTTATGAGACAAAAATATTTTGCTCCGGTAAAATTTTGATTGATAACCATCAACAGTAAAACTGATATTCATCAGTTACGGGCTTTTTTTTCAAGGATATTTTTGTGTCGCATCAATTGTCCTGCCAAAAACATGCTTTTTTCTAAATCTTTCGGATACGCCTTACGTGGCATTCTATATATAGCCGTACTTTCTGATAATAAGAAAAGAGTTCAGGTTGATGAGGTGGCTATGCAGTTGGTAGTTCCCAAACACTTCCTAAGTAAAATCATGAAAAAAATTGTAAAAAAGAAAATTTTGAATTCTACAAAAGGACCTTACGGTGGATTATCAATAAATGAAAAGACTCTTTCCACTTCACTTATCGAACTCTTTATGATTACAGATGAGAGCACCCAATTAAATAAATGTTTGCTTGGCTTAAAAGAATGCAATCCCAGCCGGCCTTGCCCGCTCCATCACAAAATGGCAAATCATAAGAAAGAACTGGTAAAGCTCCTTTCAAATACGACGGTGAGGGATTTACTGGAGCAAAACCGTCCCGGCTTTGTAAAGAGCCTGTCTGAACTATAGCCTCCCTGTTATAACTCAGGCACGCAGGTGATTAATATCATGTTCGCAAATACCTTATATAACTATTATTGTTTTTTGAAGAGATATGTTTTTAAAACCCTTTGACATCAACGATGAAAGCGTTGTCACTGATCTTGTAATGCAGGATTACAGGACTTCGTATATTTTCAGAAAGTACGGGATCGATTATTGCTGTGGCGGCAAAATGCCCCTGCAAATGGCTTGTAGTATCCACGGATTAGACATTGATTTAATAAAATATGAGCTAACAGAGATTATACGTAACATCCAGGTGTCGACCTTTACTGATTTCAGAGCATGGAATACAGATTTCCTGGTTGACTATCTTATCAATGTGCACCATGCCTATTTATTAAAAACCTTCCCGGATTTAATTGAAACATTGGATCGTTTTGTGGCCGGGCATAAATTAAAATATCCGTTCCTGGGCCAGTTGCTTGAAACTGTTTATAAATTACGTGACGACCTGTTGCCCCACCTGGAACACGAAGAAAAGATCATTTTCCCCTATATAAAACAAATCGCCCATGCTTATGAAAACAATGAATCCTATGCATCCCTGCTGGTAAAAACCTTACGCAAACCTATAGAAACCATGATGACCCAGGAACATGAATACATTTCCAAATATCTTCATAGTTTAAGGGAATTGACCAACAACTACACTTCGCCTGCCAATGCCTGTGTATCCCATAAAGTATCTTTTTTAAAACTGAAAGAACTGGATGATGACCTGGTACAACATTTATTTCTTGAAAACGAAATTCTTTTTGCCAAAACAATACAAATGGAAAAAGAATTATTGGCTTCCTAAATTAAAACATCATTAAAATCTCAATATGAAAGGTATTGTTGTTTATAAAGGAAAGTATGGCGCCACAGCGCAATATGCGAACTGGCTCAGTGAAGAGTTAAACGTCCCGGTATGCACAGCCGGTGATTTGTCCACTAAAGACTTACAGCCTTATGACCTTGTCATTATTGGCACGAGTGTGTACATCGGAAAATTACAGATCAGCCAGTGGTTGAAAGATAACCTGGCTGTGCTCAAATCAAAAAAACTATTCTTATTCCTGGTAGCCGGCACCCCGCCTCACGAAAAGGAAAAACTGGAAGCCTATATCCGCTCCGGCGTTCCTGCTGAATTGATGGCCAACTGTATTATCTTTTTCCTGCCAGGCAGGCTTACTATAAAAAAGCTCTCCTGGAAAGACCGGTTCATGCTGAAAATGGGCGCCAGGTTAACAAAAGATCCTGCTGTAAAAAAGGGTATGCTGACCGATTATGATCATGTAAAAAGAGAAAACATCATAGTGCCGGTTAAGGAAATAAAAAAATACTGTATCACTTTTGCCTCACCTGCAGAAACTGCCTGATACGATAAATCATACCCGCGATTAATAACCGCATCCTTTACTATATTTACGTGAATTACACATTCAATTATTTATTGTATGCTTGACCAGGCACACATGACATCGCTTTTTGAAAATGCTACGGAAGGCATCATACTAACGGGGAAGGATGGAAAGATCGTATTACTGAATCCTGCCGCTGAGCGGATGTTTAATTATGCTAGCAAAGAATTAACCGGTCAGCCAATTGAAGTGCTGATACCTGACAGGTACAAAGGACATCATCACCAATTACGGGACAGTTTTTACGACAATCCCTCCAACCGGGTGATGGGACAAAACAGGGATCTGTATGGAAGAAAAAAAGACGGAACTGATTTACCGGTAGAAGTAAGTTTGAGCCATTACAGGAAGGGTAATGAACTTTTTGTGATTGCATTTATTGTTGACATAACCAGGAGAAAAGAGATCGAGCACAGTATGCTTGAGCAGCAAAAGCAGTTGGAAAGAGTAAGTAATGAAATAAGAAAGCTGAATGCCGACCTGGAACTTAAAGTGGAAGAGAGAACGATGATTTTGAAGGAAGCATTGCAACGGCTGGAACAGTCACAGGCTGAATTGAGCGAAGCTCTCGATAAAGAAAGACAACTCAATGAAATCAAAAGCCGCTTTGTGTCGATGGCTTCACATGAGTTCAGAACGCCATTAAGCACCGTGTTATCGTCCGCTTCTTTGCTGTCAAAATATAAAACAACTGAAGAGCAGGATAAACGAAACCGGCATATTGATAAGATTCGAAATTCTGTCAGGCACCTGAATGATATCCTGGAAGATTTTTTATCATTGGGTAAACTGGACGAAGGAAAGGTTGGAATCAGCCTCTCCGAATTTGATCTGTATGAATTCATTTATGAAACCATCGAGGAGATGAGGGGATTGCTGAAAAAAGGTCAACAGATAGATTTTAATTGCCAGGGACAACGCAATATTGTTTCCGATAAAAAATTGTTGAAGAATATCCTCATCAATCTTATCACCAACGCCATTAAATTTTCGGACGAAAGTGGCCTGATCTCCGTCCAGGCTTCGGTTGGCAATGAATGGGCGGTAATCACAATCACCGATACAGGTATTGGCATTTCGCAGGAAGACCAGGAACATTTATTCTCCAGCTTTTTCCGGGGTGCCAATGCCATAAATATTGCCGGAACGGGACTGGGATTACATATTGTAAAACGCTATGCTGACCTGTTGAAAGGAAGTGTACATTTGGAAAGCGAACTGAATAAGGGAACATCGATCACTGTAACAATCCCGGTAAACGAGTAAGCGGGTTAAATCACTTATTATCACATGGAGTTTACCACCTGGCCAAAATAAACTAAAAAATATACGGATGAAATCTATTTTAGTTATTGATGACAATGCTGATATCAGGGAAAACACGGCTGAAATATTAGAGTTGGCCGGTTATAAAACATCAACAGCAGAGAACGGGAAGAAGGGCGTTGAATTGGCATTAAAAGAAAAACCTGATCTGATCGTTTGTGATATCATGATGCCCGAACTGGATGGTTATGGCGTATTGCACCTGCTACGCAAAAACAGCGAGACGCAATTCACTCCTTTTATTTTTTTAACGGCAAAAACAGAACGCACCGACCTGAGAAAAGGAATGGAAATGGGCGCCGACGATTATATTACTAAGCCCTTTGAAGATATTGAGCTGTTGAATGCTATTGAAGCTCGCCTGAAAAAAACGCAGGTACTGGAGCAAAAATATGCGATGACCCAGCCAGGTATCAACCAGTTTTTAAAAGACATAAAAGAAACAGGCATCCTGGATAAACTGTCGGAACAATACAGCATCGAAACCTACAGCAAAAAACAGGCATTGTACCAGGAAGGAAAACGTCCTCGGTTCTTATATTATCTCGTTAAGGGTAAAGTAAAAACGAGCCGGATGCATGAAGATGGCAAAGAATATATAATCGATATTTTTACCGATGGAGATTTCATTGGCTATCCTGCATTGATCGAAGATAAAAATTATGACGACAATGCGGTGATGCTGGAAGAGTCTGATATCATGCAAATTCCAAAAGATGATTTTTTACAAATGGTCTATGGTGATATCACCGTCGCGGCAAAATTCATTCGCATCATCACACAAAATGTAAAAGAAAAAGAAGAAAGACTGTTAAACCTGGCTTATAGTTCACTTCGGAAAAGAGTGGCAAAAGCTCTTGTGGATATTCATTCAAAATACAATAGCGGTGGTGGAACGAATCCTATCGAAATATCAAGAGAAGATATAGCCCACTTCATTGGCACAGCCACCGAGTCATTAATACGAACACTAAGTGATTTCAAAGCGGAAAAACTGATTGTGATAAAAGACGGTAAGATCACCGTTGCCAATATTGACAAGCTGAAAAATCTTCTTTATTGAGCATCTGCCTCACCTGTAGGTAGTGTGGTACTGGCTGGTTCTGATAGCTCACGACCATGATCATTCTGCTGCTTTAGCGTCCAGCGATCGGTCATAGTCGTCTCCAGCCATACAGTTCCTGATTTCCTGGAAACCTGTATCATCACGCCAAATTTTTCAAGAAAAGACTTTTCAAATTGACCGACCGTCATTGAATCAAACACCAAAAGTTCGCCTTCTTCTACAATATTCGCAGCTCCCAGCAATGTGGAGTAGGCAAACTTTATCCTTCCACCTTCAAACTGTCCCCTGCCTGAAGGCTTATACATGTCAATTTTTAAAAATGGATAAGCATTGTTAAACTCTGACTGTATTTCATTCACTGTTTTATTTCGGCGCACCTGGAGCGTAACACTCATACCTGTTTCTTTCCATCAAAATTATTAAGCTATTTCGCTGTTTTAAATGATGCGGAAAAGCGACCAACATGATTTTGATCAGTTCGGGCCACCTCAAGTTTTTAATGATATTAATCAGTTGAGAGTATAACAGGCATCATACCCTAAAGCCGTTCCCGATATCAATTTTGTGGTCGAAAATTTATCTATATGCAAATCATACAAAATATTTACAGCCCTGCTAACGTATTGGCAACTCAGAAACAATCTGTTCTTTCAAAGTTTATTGCATGGTGCAACGGGCAGGAAAAATATCGTTTTGGCTGGGTAGCTTCTATTCTCGCCATACATGGTTGTGTCCTGGCGCCAATAACGGTGCTCGCTATTGCTTTTAGCAGCAACAGCATGATCTTTTGGGGAATGCTCATCGGTGGAATAGCTATGTCATTGATCGTTAACCTCGCTGCTATGCCAACCAAAATAACTATCCCTGTTTTCTTTCTAAGTATCCTCATTGATATTGTAATAATCGTGGGTTCTATTTCTTCTGTTTTGTAAAACAGAATACCATTAACCAAAAAAGGCTTAATAGCTTCCTGAATAAGGAAAGGTCATTAAGCCTTTACCTTATTTATGTTGCTCAATCAGAAATAAAATGTAAGATGTCCTTTCAAAAAAGAACGGGGTGCCGGGAGTAAAATGAATTTCAGATACCGGCGTCGTTTCATTTTGCCGGGAAACTATGATACTTATAGGGTCGCCAAAGTGTTAATGGCTTCTTCCTTTAAACATTGGTCGATGGTAAAATCGTTAATCATTGACGCTTCTAAAAAGCGCTTCGCTTTTGTCTTTTCGTTTGTCCTTGCATAAATCAACCCCGCCCGGCAAAGCAAGGCCGGTTTTTTACTATTTGTTTTCATAGCAGCCAGGATATAGGGTATTGCTTCGTTATAGTCCCTTTTAAGATAATAGGCCCAGGCAACAGTTTCGTTCACATCGATATTGGCCGGCCGGCGACGATATTCCTTCAACGCATGTTCCAGGGCCTCATCATAGTCTCCTGCTTTCATATAGAGATGGGCTAACTCCTTATCAGCATGGTGGCTTAAATTCTGATGATGGCCCTCCTCACCGTGTTCGTTCATATCATCTAGTAATGCATGCAAAATTGAATCCGCTTTCTTTTTTTGACCGGCAAACAGGTAAGCTGAAGCAAGTTCTTCTTTTATTGAATTATCGATTACCAGTGAATCTGCTTGCATAAAATAATGTACTGCTTCGCTAAATTCATTTGACGCAATAGCTATGCGTCCCAACCCGGCAATCGCATACGCATAGGCGGGTCTTCTCTGCAGGGCGATCAGGTAATGCATCTCCGCACTTTTTAAATCGCCAATTGTTTCATACAAATATCCCAGGCGCACTCTTGACCACTCAGTTGCTTCATCACCCGGATAACCGGCATCCACCGCCAGTTTCATTGCGTCAATGGCGCCGGGATAGTCGCCATGAATTTCTCTTAAATAAGAAACTCTCGAATACGAACGCAGATCCGGACGGATTGAGATCATCTTATCTGCTTCCTCTACAGCTTTTTCGTATTTTCCCATTTCAACGTTTGCATCTACCAGGATGCCGTGTGCAAAGGCATTTTCAGGAACCAATGCCCTGGCTTTTTCAGCAAGTGAAAGGCCTTCTTCAAAATGATGTTGCGACAAGTAAAGAAGTGATTTATAGGTAAGGGCTTCGAAATGCAACGAATCGATTTCCAATACTTCATCTACATACTTCATAGCGGCTCCATTGTAATAATCATAGTCGCCTGTTATTCTCGCTTCATTAATATATAAGCCGGCTAAAGCAATCCTCGATTTAGTATCAGATGGATTTGTTCTGACCACTTTCATTAAGTTTGCAAAATTCTCCTGTTGTTTCTTTTCTTCAGCTGATTGTTTTTTATATCCAGGTCTTTCTTTAAGCGGATAGAAAACAACTATGTCTCCTTTTACTTTATGTTTCTTTTTATGTTCTATCGCCAAAAACCCGGCAGCGACAACAAAAAGTCCAATTATTATAATAAAGAAGTATTTCTTTTTCATTTGTATATTTTTTATTGCTTTTTAGCCAAATGGAATCTCGCCTGTCGGCAGACAGGTTCGCCAAAAACATCGCGGCTGATGATAAGCATTATCATGGCTCATTTCATCCCGGAAAATTTTATGTGAAGTGCAAGATTTTTTATAGAAAGTCCGCGGCCATAGCCACGGGCTTTCTATTTTATCACAGGGTTAATTTTTTATCAGCTTAATAGACTGTCCTTTTTCACCATTTTTAATAACAGTGATAAAATACATACCAGCCGGAAGTTTTTGTGTATTCCAATCCACGCTATAAATTCCCGCATCTTGTTTTTTATTCACCAATTCCTTTAACGGACGGCCTTGCTGATCCATCACTACTATCCTGATCTGTGAAGGACTTTCAACCCGGTACCTGATTGTATTGGTTGAAGCAGATGGATTAGGATATGTTGATACAAATACTTCCGGTGCGGCCACACCTAAACTGCTTTTTCGTGGCATATTTAAAGCCGATGGAGCTGTAGTGCCTTTGCCAGATGTATTGTTATCACAGTTGCAATTATTGGTGCCTGCAAAAGGCATTTGAACAAAAGGAAATTTTGTTTTAAACGGGGCATCATTTGCATTGACACCGGTACGGTAAGAGAGCACATCAATGATATCCTGTGATACAGGGTTTGTTCCATCAAAATCATCATACCACAGACCAACGGCAGCCAACACTACACCACTCACTGCCTGCAGTTCGATCAGTGTCACGTCATCTTCCAATCTTCTTCCATTAGGGAATCCATCCATGTTAGGAATAAACTGAAGATCCCTGGTGGTGTTGTAAGCCGGATCAGTAAGTCCAAGCACCGCTGCCTGTACCAGGCCGAGGGAACTGAACTTCGGATCACTGCGGGGTGTTGGAGGAACGGCGAGGTTAATCCGGAGCATATCACCACCGTTTGCCAATTCCGTTTCGATAAATGGTTTACCCGCTGCTAATGGATTACCGCCTTTACCGGTTGCCAGATGATAGGGTCGTTGATTGGGCACACCAGTGTGAAAGATCGGCCAAAGATCTACCGACCTTGGCGCATCTTTTTTCAAAAGGAAATTACCAAATTTATAATCTGCTAAAGCAGTACCGTCCAATGCATCACTACCTTTCAATGGGTATAATCCCTGCTGATCATTTCCAAATCCAAATGCCCCCAATGAGTTTCTTTGAATGCGCAGCGGTGCTAAAGCAGGCACAGCTCCGCCAAAAAAAGTATCATCCATGTATAAGGCCAATTCAGGTTGATAAAAGTATTTACCAAATTCATCCAGATGTGCCAGATCCTCATATGGGGTCATGGAATTCCAGCGATCTTTTTTGCCAATGGGAATGACCGCCTCATTGGTTAAAGGCATTCCCAACCTTGAAACTTGTACCCAGGGACCCCGGTTTGACTCGGTACCATCGCCGTTTAACACACGTATTTTTTGACGGCTTGCAGAGGCCCATATTCCGATCACATAGTTGTGATCTAAAATATTTTTTGCATCGGAAGGTTTGTCTTCATGTCTTTGAATAATAGGGATGGGAATTTCCAAAGCGATGGTAGATACGTTAAGGCACTGTAACCCGTCCTGTGAACAGGATCCGGTTGTACGGGGAGCATCACCTAAATCAAATATTCCCCCGAGGTCAACAAAGAAGGGATCCTCGGCTGTCCCACAAAAAACCCGTTCACCGGTGCTCGCCGTTTTTATAGAACTTTCGATCAATGCATCATAACCGGGAGCATTTAATCCTACGGGTGAGCTAATGGAACGGGGACCGATATTCGGTGGAGGTACAGTTCCGTTTTCAATAATTGTCTTCCAGCTATGATCCCGGTAACGAAAACGTTCCAACTTGTAAGTGGTTTTGAGATTCTGTTTACCCAGCCTGATGTTGAAAAAGGTAGTTGGATCTTCATTCGTCTTTTTAAATGTAAAGCGATAAATAACATCATCTCCCTTTGTTTCCAATTCATTATCGATATGAATTTCATACCGGATGTTTTCACCAAATGAATAATAGTTTGGGCCACCTTGTGGTAACTGCCCGGGAACATAGTTGGCAATGATGATCAGTTTGTCCGGGTTCTCAGGGCTTCGAAAGGCATACAAGTCTGTATTATCAGCCAAAGGATCATTGGAAATTAAAGGTGCTTCCCGGTGACTGGAAGAAGTGAGGAGAATAGATAAAATGCACAGCAAAATGAGGGATGAAAAGATTTTTACTTTCATCCAAAACGTAATTTGTTTTGGCATAATGGAGCTTTTAAAAGGTAAATAAAAAGATCACCATAAACCTTTTTGAATTCCTTAGTTAGTTGAAAAGCTGCGAAAGTTTAAATAGGGAAAAAATTATAAGACCTGTCCTGGTAAATAACTACGACTTTTGTTTTAACATAGATTTAAAAACCTGTTTTTATTTTTGACGTTTGAGGCTCAAAGATTTTACTTCAAAATTTAGCTTGTTATCTATTGGATGTATCGCTTTGTCCCACCAAAACATTTATTTTGTAAAAAACAGGTTTATGCCCGATATCAAATGCCCAAAGTGTGGTCATGAATTTCCTTTGGAAGAAGCGCTGAACGATGAATTGAAAGAAGTGATCGAAAAAGAGAAGAAGGAACTCCGTCAGCAAATGGTTGACTACAAGAGAGCCAAAGAAGAGGAGTTGAATAAAAAGGAAATAGAATGGCAGCAGAAAGCCAATGCTGAAAAAATTGCTCTGCAGAAACAGGTGGAAGAAAGCCTTCGCAAAAATATCAGCGCAGATTTCGAAAATAAACTTCGCCTGCTTGAACAAACCAACAAGGATAATGAAGAGAAGTTAAAGGCATCAAGACAAAAAGAGCTGGAATTTTTGCAAAAACTGCAAGAACTAAAAAATAAAGAGGCAGAGCTGGAGTTGACTGTTCAAAAAAAATTACAGGCAGAACGGGAAAAGCTATCAGAAGATCTCCGCAAAATTGAGGAACAAAAGACAGCCGCCAGGGAAACTGAATTTCAGCTCCGGGTAAAAGAGTTGGAGAAGCAATTGGACGACCAAAAGAAATTGGCCGAAGAAATGAAACGTAAAGCTGAACAAGGCTCCATGCAATTACAGGGCGAAGTGCAGGAATTGGCTTTGGAGGAAATTTTGAAAACCACTTTCCCATTTGATCTGATCAGCGAAGTTGGCAAAGGTGTTCGGGGCGCCGATTGCATTCAAACCGTTAGAAATAATTTTGGCCAGGAATGCGGAACAATCATTTATGAAAGCAAACGAACCGAAAACTTTGGTGGTGATTGGATCGAAAAATTAAAAGCTGACATGCGCAGCCTGGGTGCTGACGTAGCAATTATTGTTACCAAGACAATGCCCAAAGGAATGGACCGCTTTGGTGAAAAGGATGGCATTTGGATCTGCAGCTTTAATGAAATAAAAAGTGTGGCCTACATGCTTCGGGATGGCATCATCAAAATATTTACGGCTTCTAAAAACCAGGAAAACAAAGGCGATAAGATGCATATGCTCTATGACTATCTTACCAGCAATGAATTCGCCAGTCAATGGAAAGCCATTCGTGAAGGTTTCATGAGTATGAAATTGTCTATCCAAAAAGAAAGAGATGCGATGGAAAAACTTTGGAAGGCCCGGGAAAAACAATTAGAAAAAGTTTTGTTGAATGCTGCGCATGTGCGGGGTTCTATCGAAGGTATATCAGGGCTTGACTCTGTGGATCTGAACCTGCTGGAGTCGGGCGATGAAAACGATATGGCAGGTTAATAGCTAACTTACTACCCAACTCAGCACCAGTTGGTCAAATAAACGGTAATGAATTGACAGGTGAACCTGTGCTTTTGTAAAAAAACATTGAATGGTCTCTTTATCATGTTGCCGGGATTGTAGCTGGATTTGCTCGCTGAAATCGACGCCACCATCGCCATACCATTTAAATACGGATTCTTTGCAGCTCCACAAAAGCGTCAACAACTGACGTTGTTCAGCGCCAGCGTTGAAACCATTACCTGTAGCGTCTTCAAGCCATTTAATCTGCTCCGTTAAACCTAAAAACTTGTTCCTGACCTTTATGATTTTGTCTACCGGAATTTCTATGTCAATTCCTACCCTGTTGTTTTTGCTGACAATCGCTGCTGCGTAATCGCCGCAATGAGAAATAGAAAAATGATATTCCTCGGCTGGCAGAAATGGCTTATCCGTATCAGCTATCTGAATGAGATGGTAAGGAAAGTCCGGGAATAGAAATTGCAACAAAAAGCGTCCTGCCAGGTGCTGAATACGTTTATGAGGATGTGTAACATCGCGATGCAACGGCACGTTACCTTTGAAAAACTCTTCCGTTTCTTCAATTTTCCATATACCCAGCCGGGTCGATTCGTTGATTTGATGTTGAAAAAAAATCGGCATACATCAGCTTTTCATCATTATTTTGCCAAGCTTAGTGATCAATAAAAACCGAAGATAGAAAATGATACTCTCCGATAAGCGGATATTGCAGGAAATAGAAAAAGGTACTATCAAATTAGCTCCTTACGACAGGGAATGCCTGGGCAGTAATTCCTACGATGTGCACCTGGGAAAGTGGCTGGCCACCTATAAAGAACATATCATTGACGCCAAAAAACATAACGAAATAGATTACTTCGAAATACCCGATGAAGGTTTTGTACTCTACCCGCATATCTTTTATCTCGGGGTTACATTGGAATATACGGAGACACATGCCCACGTTCCATTCCTCGAAGGTAAGTCGTCTACGGGCCGGCTTGGTATAGACATTCACGCCACTGCTGGTAAAGGTGATGTAGGTTTTTGCGGGCATTGGACGCTGGAAATATCAGTGAAACAACCGGTAAAAGTTTATAAAGGAATGCCTGTCGGTCAATTAATTTACTTCCCCGTGGATGGAGAAATTGAGGTGAGATACAATGAAAAGAAAAACGCAAAATATAGCGGCCAACCAGATAAGCCGATCGAAAGTATGATGTGGAAGAATAAATTCTAGATTAACTCACTGATCCATCTGCCAGATTATAAGTCCAAATACTGGCAAAACTCACCTGACAATCGGGTTAAAGGTTTTCAACACCGTACTTTTTATAATAGGCTATTAACCAGGCCACCACTTCATTATAAGTCTGTTTACCTGCAGGCTGATTATTTGCTTTTAAAAAATGTCCATAGGTCCATGTTATAACCGGTTCTATCGGGTTGCGATAAGCGTTATAAAAGCTTCTTAACTCTTTAATATCTTTTAAAGCCTGGGGATGTAATTGTCGCAGGTAAGACCTGGCTTTTGTCGAATCTCTCTTGTGTAGTTCATTAATCGCATAGTTGTAGATGTCGAAATACATCGAATACTTAAAAACAGGCGAAGGATGATTTTTGCAGGCGAGAAAAGCGACAAAATTCGCCTCATTCTCCTTGCCATATCCAAGTTGGTGAGCTATTTCATGCGTGGTAATGAAAGGCTCGAGAAAACGGGGTACCGTAGTATTGACCTGCGCTTCTCCCGAAAAGGGATTATAATATCCCTGGAAACCAAGATAGTTTCCAAGATAACTAAATAAAGAAGGTTTTACCGAAACCGGGCGATAAGCTAGAAATGGGAGCTTCTTTGATATGACCTCGTATGCATGGCTGCTTTCCCTGAACAGGTCCCTTTTTTTTGCGAAAGAATCCCTTTGCACCTCACTGGCCGAGTCTGCATATTCATTGACCCTTAATTGCAAAACGGATGTTAGCGAATCGATATCGGACAAGGAATATTTACGAACCTCAATTCCTAATTGTGGGGAGATACCTTTACGATTATAGTTCAAGCCCCACAAAAGATTAAAAAAGACATAAACAAAAAGGAAAAAGAAAATAGTTTGCTGCATGGCGCCTACAAAAAAAGCCCGGGTAATTTTTTTTTGAAACAGGAATTTAAAGAAGCGAAAAGTGCGAAAGATGACAACCAAAACCAGGAAGCCATAGAAAAGGTCGCCGATACTAAAGGGGATCCATCCGAATAAGAACCGCTGTACCCTGGTTATCAAAGGATAAACGCCATATGTATATTGATTTTCTACCCAATCAGGGTACCAGGAAGCCCATTTTATCAAAATTGTTAATACAATAAGCAATACCCAACTCCAGCTTTTCATTAACCGTTTAAACAGACGGGAGAGAAATTTTTGCAAAACCGCTTTTTTTAAAAGTACTCTAAATCAGGCCATTAAATTAGGCACAACTCATGAAAATAATTCATTTACCAAGCATAATTTTTCAGCAAATCCCCTTACCTTTGCCAACTCTTAAAAAGTTGACTAATGGGCTACCGTCGTGAATTTGAGATAGCTTTTGTTGGGCTTAAACCGGGAATCCATGAATACAACTATGAGATCACAGACAAGTTCTTTGAGCGATTCCAGCAACAGGATTTCAGCAATTGTAAAGCTAATGTGAAGCTTACACTTGATAAAAAAAACAGCTTTATGCTGTTAAAATTTGAAATCGGTGGCAGTTTACTGGCTAATTGCGACCGGTGCAATAATGAGCTGACGCTGGAATTGTGGGATGAATTCAATATAGTGGTGAAAATAGTGGAAGAGCCTGAACTGATGAACGACCAGGAAGATGATCCGGACGTTTATTATATCAGCCGGGGCGAAGGCCATATTGATATTGCAGATTGGATCTATGAATTCATCAATCTCAGCATTCCTATGCAAAAAGTTTGTAGCCGCACTGATAAAAATGGTCAGGCTTGTAACCAGGATGCATTAGATGCGCTGAAGAAAATGGAACCCGAAGACGAAGAGAAAAAGATCAATCCTATTTGGAAAGGATTGGAAAAATTTAAAGACTTAGATAACTAATTATATAATTTCTGATTTTAATTGTTGAGTTATGCCAAATCCCAAACGCAGACACAGTCAGCAAAGAAGTGCAAAGCGTAGAACACACTATAAAGCTACTGCGACCACATTGACTACAGACAGTGCAACCGGCGAAACACATGTTCGTCACCGTGCCTATGTTAGCGAAGGCAAGCTTTACTATAAAGGTAAAGTGGTAGCCGAAAAGTCGCCGGTAAAGTAAGACAGGAGTCATTTCCTTCTTTCAAAAAAGCTATAATTCCAAAATCTGTTGGACGAATGTCTGACGGAATTTGGAATTTGTTATTTTAGAATTTGTATTTTACGCTTTCAATGAATATCGGACTAGATATGATGGGTGGCGACTTTGCCCCGCTTGAAGCGGTGAAAGGCGTTGCACAATACCTCGAAGAAACAAATTCCCAGGTTACGCTAACCCTTATTGGGGACAAGACCCGGTTAGACCCTTTGCTGCAGGAGTATAATATACAGTCAGGGCCTGTTAAAGTCGTTCATGCGGAACAGGTCATCGATATGCATGAACATCCCACAAAGGCTTTAAAGGAAAAACAGCAATCATCTATCGGCATTGGATTTCATTTGTTGGCGACCGGCAAAATAGATGCGTTTATAAGTGCTGGCAATACCGGGGCCATGCTGGTAGGAGCCCTTTTTAGCATCAAAGCCATTGATGGCGTTTTGCGGCCAACAATTTCTACCATTATTCCAAAAGAGGACGGAGGAACAGGTTTGTTACTGGATGTGGGATTAAATGCCGATTGCAAACCCGAACAGCTTAACCAGTTTGCTGTTATGGGATCGGTTTATTCCCAATTGATACTGGGGATTGAAAATCCTAAAGTAGGCTTGATAAATGTCGGAGAAGAGGAAGGAAAAGGAAACCTGCTTTGCCAGGCCACTTATCCCCTGCTTAAAGAAAACAAGCATATTCATTTTATCGGCAATATTGAAGGCCGGGATGTATTGCTTGATAAAGCCGATGTAATGGTTTGCGAAGGGTTCACGGGTAATATCATTCTCAAACTGGCCGAATCACTTTATGATATCACACAGCGCAAAAAGGTCGATCACCCCTATTTTGATCAGTTCAACTTTGAAAATTATGGGGGCACTCCCGTTCTGGGAGTATCCAAGCCTGTGATTATCGGGCATGGCATTTCAAAGGCAAAAGCTTTTAAAAACATGATACGGGTGGCCGAAAAAATGATCGAAAAAGATGTGCTTACCAAGATGAAAGAAGAATTGCAATAGCCGCTAAAAACACGCCAGGCTGAAATCTATGAAACCAGAAGCATTATCAGCACTAAAAAAGGAAATTGAGCAGAACTTTGGGCGTAAGATCTCATCCTACCGCGACTGCATACAATTAGTAGAAGATATCTATCAAAAGACTGATTTAAACGTAAACGTAAACACAATCAGGCGTTTTTTTGGCTTAGTAAAAACGAATTACGCTCCTTCTCATTCCACCCTGGCTATTTTTTCAAAATATTGCGGATTCAGCTCTATCGATGAGCTGGAAAATATTTCAAAGGCTCCCACAAACGAAAAGGATATTAATAAAGAAGAAGCATTCCACTACCTGGTTTCCCTTTTTAAAAATATCCCTGTATCGGAGAACTACATGCCGGTCATGGAGCCAATCGTACAACAGACTATCATTTTTCTTGAAAGAAACCCTTCTCTTATCGACAGATTTCAGAGAGAAATCGCTATTACAAAAGGAGGGCAATATTACTACTATGAGCGATGTGTGAATATGGATCGGCTTAATGGCTATTACGGTGATGGATTGAAATATTATTTGAGAGCAAAAAACAACAATGAAGCAAAGATTTTTGCTAATTCCTTATTGGTTCTTCGGTACTGGATGACTGAAGATCTTTCCCTGCTTGAAAAGCATATGAAAGAGGCTCTACGAATCTATACTGATGGGGATTATTCACCTAATACGATGAGCCGATTTTTTGCAGCCCGGCTATATTATTTAAACGCAAAGAATGATTCACCGGAAAAGATCTTATCCGATATTGCAAAATATTATAATACCAATATTTACGGGGCAAAGGAGGTTTCAATCTTATCTTTTGATCTTATAATATGTGAGGCCCTTACTTTGACCAATCAAAAGACAGAAGCCCTGGACTGGTTGAAAAAATCGAAAAATCTTTCCAGCGAAAAAGATTACAAAGACATTAATGCTTTGACAATTTTAGAAAATATTCTTCTTAACTCCTACGCACCTGTCAAAACCAGGAACTATCTACTGAATCCTAAAAAAGGCAAGCGACACCCTTCTGTTCAATCGGCGTTAAATAAAAAATATCTTAGAATTCTTCAACTTTCTTTAAAGCCGGAAAAAAAGGAACACAATGAATTGAATACCTTGGTTGAAGCAACGGGATATAGAAGGGCTTTGAATTTTAAACACTACTAAATTCTGTTTCGTTCGCTGACAGAAATATTTTATGAAAAATCGGCAATTATCCAAAAAGGTAGGATATTGAAACAGATAATCAATATTTTCTCTGACTCTGAACAAAAAAGAACAAGAATAATAGCCTAATCTAATTTACTTTAGTGGCACAATCGTAAGATTCCCTTCCTATAGAAGTCCGCCCCTCCTTTCTTTCCAATTCTTCTGAATACTTCGTGATTAGTTTTTCTGATTAGTGTAAGATGCTTTAAGCCATTTAGAGCTATTACTGATTTTATATACTACAAAACTCTATGCTAAAGAAAATCTATTCGTCGTACCTGCTAACTTTTATTGTTTTTTGTCTGCTAGCGCCCTTGATTTTTTCATCATGTGTCAGCACAAAAAAGTCAACCTATTTCTATGGTTCTACAGATGGAAAAATCGGCAGTGATAGCCGTGTTCCTGAATCAACTATCCAGAAAAATGATATCCTTAGCATATTGGTAAGCAGCCCCAATCCGGAAGCTACCGCAATGTTTAATCCGCAAGTTAGTGCTGGCACTTACAACCAATCTTTAATAACAAACCAGGCAAGCAATACGGGTTACCTGGTTAACACTGAAGGTTATATTCAATTCCCGGTATTGGGAAACATCAAGGCAGAAGGCCTTACGAAAACTAAGCTGGAAGAAGAAATCGCAAAGACTTTGCTACAAAAGGAATTATTGCGTGAGCCCGTAGTAAGCATTCGTTTTTTGAATTTCAGGGTTACAGTCTTAGGAGAGGTTAACAAGCCGTCAGTTGTGACGATGCCAAATGAAAGGCTTTCTCTGTTGGAGGCGCTGGGGCTGGCCGGAGATATCACAATCTATGGGAACCGCGAAAATGTAATGGTAATACGGGAAGAAAATGACCAAAAAACCCTGAAGCGGCTAAACTTGAATTCTACCGAATTATTTACTTCATCATACTATTATTTAAAATCAAATGATATCGTGTATGTAGAACCGACAAAAGCAAAAGTAGCTACGACGAGCAGAGCGAATCAATGGTTGCCGATTCTTCTAAGCGGCCTGTCATTTGCAGCAATAGTAGCTGATCGTGTAATTAAATAATGCTATGGCACATTCAAATTTAAAAATAACACCCAGTAAGATTAGAGAGAACAGAAGTGGTCTGCAAGACCTGCTCTTTCGCTATGTTCCCTATTGGCCAATCTTTTTGCTTTTCCTGATACTGTTTGGAGCAGCGGCCTGGTTTTATTTACGTGTCACCCCCCCTCAATATGAGGTAACGGCCTCTATCATGATCAAGGATGAGAAAAAAGGATCGACAGATGGCCAAACAGTTAATCAGCTGAATCAAATATCAGAAAAGAGAATTGTCGAAAATGAAAGCGAAATATTTCAGTCCAGGACACTGATGCAGGAAGTAGTTAACAACCTAAGCTTATATGCAACTTTTTTTGAAAAAGATGAGTTTGCTGCCAGACCTGCCTATTCGCTATCGCCGGTAAAAATTCATTTTGCTGATCCGTCGGGCATAAAACCAATCAATAAAAAAATACCATTTAAGTATTCAGAAAAAGATAGTTCGGTAATCATTGGAACAAAAAAATACCCCTTAAAGCAGTTTGTTAGCACAGATTACGGCTTCTTGCAATTTTTACCAAACAAGTCCTATAACCCGGGTGCAAAAACGAATAATCAGTTATTATTTACGCTTTCAAACCCACAAAAAATAGCCGCCTCATTGTTATCGGAATTAAAAGCAAGTCCGTCTACTAAACTGACGTCGGTACTCCTGTTGAGCATACAAGACTCCGATCCTAAACGTGGAGAAGATATCATCAATGAACTTATAGCAGTATACAACAGGAAAACTTTGCAGGACAAAAACAGGGTAGCTGATTCTACTTCTGCATTGCTTGAAACCCGGCTAAAATTGGTTGAGCAAGAACTATCCGATATTGAAAAGAAAGCGCAATCCTTTAAGGCAAATAGAGGTGCAGTAGATATAAGCACCCAGGGACGTCTTTATTTGGAAAATATAGCGGCTACGGACAATCAACTGACAGATATTAATGTTCAACTTTCATCATTAGATGAGGTGGAAAAATATGTCAGGGCTAAAGATAACAAGTCAGGAATAGTTCCTTCATCCGTTGGCGTCAAAGACCCTATCCTGACCGATCTTTTAAATAAGAAGTATCAGTTAGAACTCGACTATGAAAGACTAAAGAAAACAACCGGTGAAAACAATCCGATGGTTACATCTATCAAGGACCAGATTTCCAAAATAAGTCCAAGCATTCTTGAGAATATCGAAAACCAGAGGAAAACACTTGAAGCAGGAAAACAAAATTTGAGCACTGCTACCAATAGTTATTCGTCCATGCTTTATTCAATTCCTGAAAAGGAAAGAGAGATGATTGACATTAGCAGGCAACAGTCAATAAAAAGCAACTTATACGCTTTCTTATTGCAAAAGAAAGAAGAAAGTGATCTGGCACATACATTTAATCTCGAAGACACACGGATTATTGACAAGGCCCAGGCAAGTTTCTTACCCGTATCACCTAATAGAGGAATTATTTATGGTATCGCCCTGATTCTTGGTTTGGGGCTTCCTATTGGACTCCTGGCGTTTAAAGAGCTGTTCAACAGAAAAATACTTTATAGGCATGAGATAGAAAAATTGACAGCGGCTCCGATTATTGGAGAAGTTGCTCATGATAAAAGCAAAGATGCAATTGTGATCCAGGAAGGAAAGCGAACTTTTGTTGCTGAACAATTCCGTAGGTTGCGTGCATCACTGGGTTATTTGGGTGGAAAATCAGGAAAAAAGAAAATACTGATCACCTCTTCACTTCCCAAAGAAGGAAAAAGCTTTGTGGCGCTTAACCTGGCATTAAGCCTTGCCTTGACTAATAAGCGGGTCATCCTGATAGAACTTGACCTGTCCAATCCTTCGTTAAGTAATAAACTGAATGTGAGCTACGATGAAGGAGCAAGTGATTATCTATCAGGCGAGTCAGAACCGGAAGACATAATAAAGAGAACCACGGCTCATAAAAATCTCTTCTTTATTCCATCAGGCACACTGCCGGATAACCCTTCAGAGTTGCTGCTGAGCGAGAAACTGAATGATCTTTTAAACTACCTGGAGGAAGTCTTTGATGTTATCATTATTGATTCCGCCCCTGCCAGTTTGCTGTCCGATGCTTATATCCTGTCTCCGCTTTGCGACACTACGTTGTACGTCGTTAAGCATGGATTTACACCAAAATCCTATCTGGAAAGATTGGACGAAGAAACAGATTCAGAAAATAAGCTTACAAACATGAAAATTGTCTTTAACGATATCCGGGCACGTGGTTTTATGAAAAATGCCTATGGTTATGGATATGGTTACGGCTACATTCATAACAATAGTATTAAAACAAAAAAGAAACGTTCCTTACAAGAAAAACATAAATCAATGTAAACCCTAAAGTTCTTATAAAGTCTTTACAAATCCCTAATCTGTACCCCTTCGAGAATCGCCAAGTCTTATCCTGGAAAGCCATAGTTAGATATAGATTTTTCACTTCTAATGATCATAACTGTGGAAACAAAAAAACAATGGCGAATAGCTTATACCCGTCCCGGCTGCGAAAAAAAAGTGGCCACACTTCTTGAAAAAAAGAAGTTGGAGGTTTATTGTCCCTTAACTACGCTCCAGCGGCAATGGATCGATCGTAAACGGGTGACATATGAACCCCTGTTTACTTCATATGTTTTTGTTAACTGCCCTGACTGCGACGCGACAGGCATTCTACAAACAGACGGAGTACTCAATTTTGTTTACTGGTTAAAACATCCGGCCATAATATGCAATGAAGAGATTGAAACGATAAAGAAATTTATCGCCGAATATGACTATGTAAGCATAGAGAAGACGGAAGTTCTGCCAAACGATAAAGTGAGAATCATCAATGGCCCCCTGGTCTTATGGGAAGGCAATGTGGTAGAGGTCAGAACGAATACAGTTAAGATACTTTTACCTTCTTTAGGTTATTCGCTGGTGGCCGAAATCAGGAAAGATAACTCACTAAACAATACTCATGCAAACTATGACATAAAAAAAGTGATATAGAAATAGTTTTACTCGTTTAATCCTCCCTTAATTTGTGAAAATATTTATGCTAAGTTTTATTCCGGCAAAATTGAAATTTTTATATAGCGCAAAGCATGAAAGAACCCGGCTAGTTCAAAAAAATATAATTCTATCGTTTCTTATAAAGGGCCTGAGTATTGCGATAGGCCTCGTTTTTATACCCCTGACAATTGATTATATTGATGCAGAACGGTACGGCATATGGCTGACCTTGAGTTCAATTATTATTTGGTTCAATTTTTTCGACCTTGGCCTCGGAAATGGATTAAGAAACAAGCTTGTAGAAGCGATTGCCAAAAACAATATCGAAGAGGAACGACGGCTGATTAGTACCACTTATGTATCGCTGTCTATAATCGCTGTTGCCATAATAGCAATTTACCTTTGCGTAATGCCATTTTTAGAATGGGATAAGCTTCTGAATGTATCTTCGGTCTATCGACAGGAGTTAAGGGATCTGGCACTGATAACCGTTATCATGTTTTCGCTGCAGTTCGTTCTGCAGTTAATCAATTCCATTAACTCGGCGCATCAAAAAGTGTTTTTAACTTCTTTGGTGTTTCTCATCGGGAGCATTTTTTCGCTGCTTTTTATTTTAATACTTCGTTCTGCCATTCCCGGCAATATTCTTCTTGTTGGTACGGCTATGTTTGCCGGCAATTTGCTCGCTTTGATCTTATTTACCATCCATTTTTTTGTTTTCACACGACCCGATCTGTTGCCAAATATTAAATATTTCTCCAGGAACACATCAAAAGGCCTGCTAAACCTGGGGGGTAAATTTTTCATTATCCAGATTTCGGCGATTGTACAGTATCAAACCACTAATGTCTTAATCAGCCGGTATTTTTCTTCTATCCAGGTTACAGAATACAACATAGCATATAAGTTATTTAGCATATTCATCATGGCGTTTTCGATTATCATTAGTCCGTTGTGGAGCGCCGTCACTGATGCTCAAACTAAAGGAGACTACGAGTGGATCAAGAGAACGGAAAGAAAACTGCTTTTTTTATGGTCCCTTATGGTGATTGCCGGACTTATTATACTCATGGGTAGCCAATTTATATATAAGTTATGGATTGGCGATTCAATTCAAATCCCATTTTCCATTAGCCTGGGCGTAATGCTATACACCATTTCAGTCAACTTCGGGATGATCTATGTGTATATTCTCAATGGGCTGGGCAGATTAAAAACACAATATTATTTGTCTATCATAACAATGGTTTATTTCATCCCGCTCTCCTACTTGCTATCCATTAAACTAAGCTGGGGTGTATTGGGGATTTGTATTGCGCTTATCCTTGCAAATGTTAATGGATTAATTGCGGCGCCTATCGAATATCGCAGGTTTATTAAAGCAAAATCAGTTAAACACTAGCCGGTTGTTTTATAAATTTACACCGTACAATAATCCTTCAAAACCGTTGATTTTTTGTAAGCATTACGATAAATTTAAACTTATATATTTTTCATGCGGGTCCTTTGGTTCACACCTACTTCATCACAATATGATAAAGGTTCGCACTACTATCACGGTGGCGGGTGGATTGAATCATTGGAGCAGGCCTTCATTGAACTGCCGTCAATAGAACTCGGAGTATCATTTTTCCACGCCAGTGCAGACGCAAAAAAACAAAACGGGAAGGTCACCTATTACCCAATCAAAACAGAGAAAAAAGGGAATTTTGGTAAGCTTATAAAAAACTGGAGTTGCGAGATTGGCTCGGGGAAATATTTGAAAAAGCTACTCGATGTTATTGCTGACTTTAAGCCGGATGTAATACAGGTATTCGGAACCGAGAACAATTTCGGGGAAATACTGACACATACCAAAATACCGCTTGTTATTCATTTGCAGGGAATCATTAATCCGTACGATAATGCATTTTATCCGCCCGGGATAAACAGCCTTAATATAATGACCCACCTGCCTTTTTTCAAGAATCATTTACTGGGGAATAGCCTGCTTTTTGATAAAAAAAGATTTGAAAAGCAAGCAGAACGGGAATTGTTCTATTTTAAAAAAGTTAATTACCTTATGGGAAGGACGTGCTGGGATAACAAAATCTCCAGTTTATTAGCGCCACAAGCGAGTTACTTTCATGTGGATGAAATTTTGAGATCGTCATTTTATACTGCAACTCCCTGGTCGGCCAATTCACAGGGACGACTAAAAATTATCTCGACTATATCCAATACAATCTATAAGGGTCTTGACCTCATTTTAAAAACAGCATCTCTATTGAAGGAAACTTTTGAAGCCCCATTTGACTGGCATATAATCGGGCTCAATGAAAACAGTAAAATGGCTAAGTTTTTTGAGTCCACTTTCAGAAAGAAATTCAGAAGTTGTAATATTATCTTCATGGGAATCTTTTCTGAAGCAGGTTTGATCAAATCGCTTAAAGAAGCCGATATTTTTGTCCATCCTTCTTATATTGATAACAGCCCAAATAGTCTTTGTGAAGCGCAAATGCTTGGCATGCCTGTTATTGCTACCAATGTTGGTGGTGTAGCGACACTTATCGATCACGGCACTACAGGATTGCTTGTTCCCGCCAATGCTCCTTACGAACTGGCCCATTCAATCGCTTTATTGGCCAAAGACAGAATAAAAGCGGCCGAATTAGGTAAGCAGGGCCGCATTGCTGCGCTGGACAGGCATGACAGGACAAAAACCATATCATCGCTTATGAATGTATATCAAACGATGCGTAACAAATAACAATATTGAATTATGCAGGGCTTTTTTGTAATACTTTATAAAAGTTTTCGGCGAATCAAATATGCGCTGCTGGCTCCTTTTCAATATTGGCTAACCAGCTTATTATTTTATTGTAATAATGTAAAAAGAGGCACATTTTCAACCCGGGGAATACCCTTTGTATCTGTTGCCCGCGGCTCACGGTTCCTGATAGGAAATAATTTCACGATGAACAATATTATCGCAGCCAATCCAATCGGAAGGGTTCAAAAATGCAGTTTCTTTGTGGATCGAAATGCGAGCCTTGAAATTGGCAATAACGTAGCGATGAGTTTTACTGCAATTAGTTGTTCTTTAAAAATCATAATAAAGGATAATGTAATGATTGGCGGAGGCACCTGCATCTATGATACGGACTTTCATCCCCTATCCCCTGAAGACCGGCTGGCAGACAAAAATGAAAATACGGTGAATAGCCCGGTAGTGATAGAAAGCAACGTATTTATTGGAGCTAACTCTACTATCCTGAAGGGCGTCACAATCGGGAAAAACTCAATTATTGGCGCATGCTCGGTAGTAACGAAAAATATTCCGCCCAATGAAATTTGGGCAGGTAATCCGGCAAAGTTTATTAAAGCACATTCTACTGAAGTTGAAAAACTTACCGGGCAGTTAAAGTGAGATAGTATCAAAATTTTGATTTTTTCTAAATGATGCATTTGTTTAAAATATCGGAACAGAGAAAACAAGGCAGTCTTTTCGAGACAATAAACCTTTTTCTTCTCCTGAGCCTCTCCGGTATAAACTTTTTTAGCGATAATGAAAATCTGCTTATAGTTGTCTTTCTGATTAACCTGCTTTTTTTTCTGTTCAAAAATGAAAAGATCGACAATGGATTCCTGGGCTTTCTTTTATTCTTCATTTTTTTATCCATTGGCCAGCTAATCTGGCTGTCGAACGGAAGCTTAAAAAGTTCGTTTGGTTTTTTTCTCAGGTTGCTCACCGCCTACCTGGCTCTTAGAAATACTACTGATTTTATTCAGACTTATCTCCGTCTTTTGTTTTTCTTAAGCATAGCGGCAATATTTTTTTATATATTCTTTTTAATTTTTCCCGCTATCGAGGAACAGCTTTTCGTCAACAAGCATTTTTGGGATAGTCCTTCTACGAATGATGTAAAGAAAAGCCTTATCATTTACAATATTTTTCGGGAACCACTGGCTGGAGCAGATTCATTGGGCCTGTTTGGTCTTCCCCGCAATTCAGGTCCCTTTTGGGAACCCGGCGCCTTCGCGGGTTATCTTACCATCGGTATTGTTTTCGAAATGATATTACTACGAAAGGTTACAACAAGAGTTATTATATTTCTCGTTGCATTGTTGTCAACGTTTTCTACCATGGGTTACCTGGCCTTGGCATTTTTCTTTTTGCTATATTTTCTTTTCCTTGAAACCAATAAAAAATTAAAATGGGTGATATTCCCCGTTTTGCTTGCTGGTATAGTCTACCTGATTCTTGAAGTTGATTTTCTCGCCAACAAAATAGCCGCACAGGTAAAAGGATTTGAGGAGGGGCAAATTTATCTTGGTCAATCGGATGATGACACCCGGATCGGAAGCACCGTACTTGACTTTAAGGACTTCCAGCGTTCACCTGTGCTTGGAACTGGTCCTTCAGATGAAACCAGGTATGGCAAGTCGGAAATACTATTTATGCGAACGAATGGCGTCACGGACATGTTGGTCAGATTTGGGTTAATTGGGTTTGTTTTTATTTTTTATTTCTTTTCAGCGTCAGTAAGAAGATATTTTTCAAGGATGGAAATTTCGAAACCAAAAGTTTCTGCCAACATATTGATTTTTGTCATTTTCCTGATCGCTTTATCTGAGACATACTTCAATATGCCTTTCTTCTGGTCATTGTTCTTACTTCGCTATGCAGAGACAGCACCCGATGAATCATCATATGAAATTGTTGACAGATAAAGCCAATGTGCCTTAACATGAATAATTAAGTTAACAATAGTACCCAAGATCGAATCGTAGTCGTGTAACCCTTAACTGTAAAAGAATAGTATAAAAATGGGCAATAATCTAAGAGTGTTGATGTATCATAGAACAATACCCGATGGTATTCCGGATTTACTAACAGTCACGGCAGAACAATTGGAGAATCAATTTAAAGCTATAAAAAAAGAGGGCTATAATTGCGTCACCGTAAATGAAATCATTCATCACATAATGAACGCTACACCATTAAAAGAAAATGCAATTCTGTTGACTTTTGATGATGGTTATAAGAACAATCTTACGGTACTATATCCTTTATTAAAGAAGTATGAATTGAGGGCTGTAATTTTTCTTGTACCGGGCTACACAGAACTGGCTAATTCAAATAAATCCGGAGAATATTTAACTATTGACGATATCCGGTCGATGGATCCTCAGACTATTGAATATGGACTTCATACTTTTAATCACGAAAGTTATAATACTCTTGATCTAACAGCAATAGAAGCGGATATTATTAAAACCAAAAACTGGTTTCACACCCACGAAGTAAAATACGAACCCGCCTTAGCCTATACCTATGGAGAGTTCCCAAAAGGAAATAAAAATAGATTAAATGCTCTTTTTAAACTATTTGAAAGACATGGCATTCAGGCCGCTTTCAATATTGGCAACAGGGTAAATATTTTACCCATTCAAAAAAAATTCGTCATCCAACGAATCGATGTCCGGGGAACTGAAACGTTGAACCGGTTTATTTCGAAAGTTAAAACAGGCAAGCCGATTACAGGGCTAATAAAAGACCTTCTTGGAAAACCTTAGTGTTGTGAACATGAATTAAAAAGCTGGGCAATTCATAGCCCAGCTTTTTAACTTTCCACCATAAAATTGATTGCAATCCTTTCTAAAACCTATTGCTTTAAAAACTTAGCACCAATTTTTTCTTTATTATTCATTATCGCTTCAAACAAGTAAACGCCGGGTTTAAGATGTCCGATATTAATCTCAGTTTTAAACAGGTTTAAAGAACTTGCAACTTCAATAGAAGCCATTACTTTCCGGCCTGTCACGTCATAAATGTTTATTTGTGCTTTATTATACTCCTCACTGTAATAATTGAAGTTAATTTTATCTGTCGCCGGGTTTGGATAGAGCATCAACCCGCCTGCAAAAGACCTGAAGTTATTGACTACCGCAATTTGTACTGTATCCTTTGCAGTTGCATTTAAGTTATCTCTCACCGTCAATTGGAACACATAATCACCTTCTTTAAATCCTGTAACTGTCGTGATGGAAGAAGCGTTGGACGAGATGATAGCATTTACAGGACCGCTAAGCTGCTGCCATTGATAGTTTTTGATGCTACCATCCGGATCTTTTGATAAACTTCCATTTAAAGTAGCCTCATTGGTTGACAAGGTAATAGCCTGTGAAGTTCCTGCATTAGCTATGGGCGCCAGGTTAGCAGCCGCATTCACGGTTACACTTAAGGTTGCAGAGGAAGAAGCTCCCTTGTCGTCCTTTACAATAAGACGGAAACTGTAGATACCTTTTACAAGGCCTGAGAAAGTAGCCGTTGATTTGTTACCATTGGCAATTACAGCTGTGTTAGGACCTGATACCTGCGACCATTGGTATGAAACGATCGTACCATCGGGATCTGTAGACTTGTTGCCATTTGCTGAAACTGAATTTATAGGTAATGTAATGGAAACAGCATTTCCGGCATTTGCAACAGGTGATCTGTTGGGGGTCGCATTTACAATAACATTTACAGTTTCTGTCGCAGAGCCTCCTCTATTATCTATAACCGTCAAACGGAAACTATAAGTGCCCTGTGTCAGATTTGAGAGAGCTGCTATAGCCTGGTCATCATTGACCATTGTTGCCGTATTCGGTCCTGATACCTGTGACCATTGATAGGAGGCTATCGTACCATCAGGGTCAGATGAGCCAGTTCCGTTCAATGATGCAGTATTGACAGGCAATGTGATGGTAATATTAGATCCGGCATCAGCAATCGGCAATTGATTTACTGCCGAACTGACTGTCACACTAACATTAGCCGTAGCCGATGCTCCGTCATTATCTCTTATTGTCAAACGGAAACTATAGATCCCTTCCACCAAACCTGAAACCGATGCCGTTGCCCTCGTACTATTGGCAATTGTTACTGTTGTGGGGCCTGACAGCTGCGTCCATTGGTAGGATGCTATCGTTCCATCTGCATCAGATGATCCGCTTCCATTTAGATTAGCTGTGTTTACCGGCAGGGTAATCCTGATATTGGCTCCTGCATTTGCTATCGGTGCCTTGTTTGGCGCAGGGTTTACTGTTATCGTTACCAGGTCAGAAGAAACTCCACCGTCGTTGTCTCTTATAGAAAGCTGGAAGCTATAAACTCCTTCAATCAAACCTGTAACATTCGTGCTTGCCTGGTTATTAGCTGTAATTCCTGCTGTATTTGGGCCAGATACCTGTGTCCATTGATACGATGCTATCGTTCCATCTGCATCGGATGAACCAGTTCCATTCAAGGTAGCGGTGCTCGTTGGCAAAGTAATAGTGATATTGTTACCTGCATTGGCTACCGGCGCCTGGTTTGGCACAGGGTTAACTGTCACCGTCACCTCATCCGTGTCTGTTGCACCATCGTTATCCCGAACCGTCAAACGGAAATTATAGGTTCCTGCTATCAAACCCGACAAAGAAGCCGATGCCGATGTAGCATTGCCAATTGTTGCTGTATTGGGACCTGATACCTGCGTCCACTGATAGGATGCTATCGTTCCATCTGCATCAGATGAACCAGTTCCATTCAAAGTAGCAGTGCTCGTTGGTAATGTTATAGTGATATTGTTACCTGCATTGGCTACCGGAGCCTGGTTCACTACTGGGGCCGGGTTAACTGTTACAGTCACATCATCGGTGTCTGTGGCCCCGTCATTATCCCGAACCGTCAAACGGAAATTATAGGTTCCTGCTATCAAACCCGACAAAGAAGCCGATGCCTGGGTAGCATTGCCAATCGTTGCTGTATTGGGACCCGATACCTGTGTCCATTGATACG
>NZ_JARKNA010000007.1:64442-65859 GCF_029360765.1 Terrimonas pollutisoli
GGTTAACTACTGGGGCAGGGTTAACGGTTACAGTCACATCATCGGTGTCTGTTGCTCCATCATTATCCCGAACCGTCAAACGGAAATTATAGGTTCCTGCTATCAAACCCGACAAAGAAGCCGATGCCTGGGTAGCATTGCCAATCGTTGCTGTATTGGGACCCGATACCTGTGTCCATTGATACGATGCTATTGTGCCATCTGCATCAGATGAACCATTGCCATTCAGGGTAGCGGTGCTCGTTGGCAAAGTAATGGCGATATTGTTACCTGCATTTGCCACCGGCGCCTGGTTAACTACTGGGGCAGGGTTAACGGTTACAGTCACATCATCGGTGTCTGTTGCTCCATCATTATCCCGAACCGTCAAACGGAAATTATAGGTTCCTGCTATCAAACCCGACAAAGAAGCCGATGCCGAAGTAGCATTGCCAATCGTTGCTGTATTGGGACCTGATACCTGTGTCCATTGATACGATGCTATCGTTCCATCTGCATCGGATGAACCAGTGCCATTCAAGGTAGCTGTGCTCGTTGGTAATGTTATAGTGATATTGTTACCTGCATTGGCTACCGGAGCCTGGTTAACCACTGGGGCCGGGTTAACTGTTACAGTCACATCATCGGTGTCTGTGGCCCCGTCATTATCCCGAACCGTCAAACGGAAATTATAGGTTCCTGCTATCAAACCCGACAAAGAAGCCGATGCCTGCGTAGCATTGCCAATCGTTGCTGTATTGGGACCTGATACCTGTGTCCACTGATACGATGCTATCGTTCCATCTGCATCGGATGAACCAGTTCCATTCAAGGTAGCGGTGCTCGTTGGCAAAGTAATGGTGATATTGTTACCTGCATTGGCTACCGGAGCCCGGTTCACTACTGGGGCCGGGTTAACTGTTACAGTCACATCATCGGTGTCTGTGGCCCCGTCATTATCCCGAACCGTCAAACGGAAATTATACGTTCCTGCTATCAAACCCGACAAAGAAGCTGATGCCTGCGTAGCATTGCCAATCGTTGCTGTATTGGGACCTGATACCTGTGTCCATTGATACGATGCTATCGTTCCATCTGCATCAGATGAGCCAGTTCCATTCAGGGTAGCGGTGCTCGTTGGCAAAGTAATGGTGATATTGTTACCTGCATTGGCTACCGGAGCCTGGTTAGGCGCAGGGTTAACTGTCACCGTCACGTCATCCGTGTCTGTGGCCCCGTCATTATCCCGAACTGTCAAACGGAAATTATAGGTTCCTGCTATCAAACCCGACAAAGAAGCTGATGCCTGCGTAGCATTGCCAATCGTTGCTGTATTGGGACCTGATACCTGTGTCCACTGATACGATGCTATCGTTCCATCTGCATCGGATGAGCCAGTCCCATTCAAAGTAGCTGTGCTCGTCGGCAAAGTAATGGT
>NZ_JARKNA010000007.1:65956-205119 GCF_029360765.1 Terrimonas pollutisoli
TGTTGCACCATCATTATCCCGAACCGTCAAACGGAAATTATATATTCCATCAACCAAACCCGACAAGGAAGCTGATGCCTGGGTAGCATTGCCAATCGTTGCTGTATTGGGACCTGATACCTGTGTCCACTGATACGATGCTATCGTTCCATCTGCATCGGATGAGCCAGTCCCATTCAAAGTAGCTGTGCTCGTCGGCAAAGTAATGGTGATATTGTTACCTGCATTTGCCACCGGAGCCTGGTTCACAACTGGGGCCGGGTTAACTGTTACAGTTACCTCATCCGTGTCTGTTGCACCATCATTATCCCGAACCGTCAAACGGAAATTATATATTCCATCAACCAAACCCGACAAGGAAGCTGATGCCTGGGTAGCATTGCCAATCGTTGCTGTATTGGGACCTGATACCTGTGTCCATTGATACGATGCTATCGTTCCATCTGCATCAGATGAGCCAGTTCCATTTAAGGTAGCTGTGCTCGTTGGCAATGTAATCGTAATGGCATTACCGGCATCCGCCACAGGTGCCTGGTTAACTACCGGTGCCGGGTTAACTATTACAGTCACATCATCGGTGTCTGTTGCACCATCATTATCCCGAACCGTCAAACGGAAATTATAGGTTCCTGCTATCAAACCCGACAAAGAAGCCGATGCCGAAGTAGCATTGCCAATCGTTGCTGTATTGGGACCTGATACCTGTGTCCATTGATACGATGCTATCGTTCCATCCGCATCAGATGAACCAGTTCCATTCAAGGTAGCGGTGCTCGTTGGTAAAGTAATCGTAATGTCATTGCCAGCATTAGCAACAGGCGCCTGATTCGGTGCCGGTTGACTGTTAGATACATTTAAAACAACCCAATCTGCATCCGCAGCGCCTTCTGCATCGTATGCTTCCAATCTGAAAGTATAAGTTCCGTTTATAAGTCCACTAAGGCTAACATCACTTGAGCTGGCATTTGCTAAGGTCGCATTGCCGGGACCCGATACCTGCACCCACCGATAAGTATTTCCACCGGAACCTGATAAAGTGGTGGTAGTGGTTGTAACTGTTTTGTCCTCACCTGCATCGGCTGTAGGTCTGGGCAACCATGGTGGCATTTCATTCACCTGCACAGTTACCACAAATTCCCTTGACTGTTCACGAACCTGCCACAACTCATCTTCGGTAACACAAGTAATCAATTGTTCCGGAAAATTCATTGATGCAAGACTTTGTCCGCTGGAGTTGAGGCCATCCCAGGTAATGGGACCGCAATTTCCACCATCCCAGAAAGGATTATTGAAACCATCCTTATGTGTCCAGGTAGATTTATTCCCTTCAACGGTTATTTGCGAGCAGGATGCCCCCTGTTGCGCCCAAACGTAGATACCGACATTTGTCCAGGGTCTGCGTTCGGAGTAAACAGAATTATTTAGCAGCTTAATGTTATTACCACCTGCAATCCCGATTCCATAGTTGCCGGGAAATACGAGTTTATTGTTTTCAACAATTACATAACCACCGTCAAAATCTCCACTCATTAAACCGCCACCAGAAGGACTCGGGCCACCTCCTCTGAACAGGTTATCTTTCACCAGTACAGGGCTTCCGGAAGTACCGTTTGAACGATACATATTAACGAGATCCTCCGCATATGATTCGCCCCGAAAACATTCACCGCGATTTCCACTTACACTATTGCCACTTCCGGTAACTGAATTGAATTGAACAAATTGCCCTCTGGGAAAAGGCCCCTGGGCATTGATAAATTGATTGTTATTGACTTTTATTCCAGAGCAGGAGGTAGCGTATACACCCGATTTATTATTCGCGAAGAAACAATTCTCAATAGTGACATTACTACAATTTTCAAGCTCTACACCAATTCCTTTTGAAACGCCGAAATAGCAATTACGGATCGTAATATTATTCCCATTAAAAATCGTGATATTATTTCCATTCATATTTGTGAAGGAAAGATTTTCAATCACAAAATTTGATTGGCCATTATAAGTTCGGGGAGCGCTGGCAGGAAGCTTTAGATAATTAGTCTGCGAAAAAGAAACCTGACAACAAAATACACAGACAAGCGCAGCCACATAGTTTCGGATGACGTTACCTACGGTAACGTAGTTTTTCGTAGGGTACATACGTATAAGATATTGGATTATAATAGGTTCTAATGTGAATTTAATCAAAGTATATGCCAATTGCAAACAAAATCCTAAGGAAGTTTTGTTTTGTTGTGTGAAATCAATCCATGGCAAAATTTATATGAGAAAGCCCTTAGCGTTTTGACGAAGTAGAATTTTAGAGTCCTGCATATTCTGTTTAAATTCTTTTTTTTGAATTAATAGTATAATGCCAATTTTATTTTTATTTTTACCCATATGATCGCAATCAAGATCCTGTGATTAACTGCTAATCAGAGTTTTTACACTCTTTTGACTCCACTACTCCCAGCTAAAACCGCATAGTTTTTTTAATTCCGAGCAATTATTTATTATTATGAAAACTCTTGCGCCAGTAGTGCTTTTCTGCTATAAGCGGCTAGATACTCTCAAGCTTACGATCGAAAATCTCCAACAAAATTTTCTTGCGTCTGAAAGTGAATTATTCATTTTTTCGGATGCTGCGAAGACGAAAGCTGATGAGCCGCTGGTTTCAGAGATCCGCCATTACCTGAAGACACTTGAAGGTTTTAAAAAGGTAACCATCACAGAAGCTGCTGAAAACAAAGGGTTGGCCAAATCCATCATTGGCGGAGTCACGGATATGCTGAATAAATATGACAAGATCATTGTGCTGGAAGATGACCTCGTTACCAGTCGGAATTTCCTTGTTTATATGAATGAAGGATTAAATTACTACGAGAATAATCCCAAAATATTTTCGGTTGCAGGTTTTAGTACGCCTGTCAGGGGCCTGAAAAAGAATACGGTTTTTTTTACAAAACGTTCAGATTCATGTGGCTGGGGTACCTGGAAGAGCAGGTGGGAAAAAATTGACTGGGAGGTAAAGGATTATTCCTCGTTTATGAAGGATAAGTCAGCGCAACGAAAATTCAATGAAATGGGCTCAGATATGACTGGTTTATTGAAAAAACAACGGGAAGGCAAAATAAATTCCTGGGCCATAAGATGGTGTTTCCACCAGTTCAAACACGACCTGTATTCCGTTCATCCCGCCGTTTCAAAAATTCAAAACGTTGGGTTCGATTCCTCACATGCAACCCATACAAAAGAAAAGTTCAATCGGTTTTACACGCATCTTGACAACGACCCGACTTTATCAACAGATTTTTCTGTTCCGGTCAAAATAGACAAAAAGATCATTAATCAATTTACCCGACCCTATAAAATTTATAACAGGGCCTGGTACAAAATTGTAAATGCTGTATTATCAAAAATTTAATTTCTATTTTCACCGATTATTAACCCCTTAAAAGTAGTAGTATAAAGAATTGACAATATGGCTGAATGTGCGATAATAACGACAAGTTGGGATGATGGACATCCATTGGATTTTAAAATTGCCGAGTTATTGGACAAATACAAACTGCCGGGAACATTTTATATTCCAAAAAATAATGCTGAAAATAGAGTGATGGATGAAGGTAGTATACAGGCATTGGCAAAAAGATTTGAAATTGGGGGACACACATTAAATCATTTGACTGCGGAGGAAATTGATCTGAAAACCTGGAAAGTTGAAGTAGAAGCATGTTACAACTGGCTTTCAAACATAACCGGAGAATACCCTACTAGCTTCTGTTTTCCAAAAGGTAAGTACAACAAAGGGGCGGCTGATGTAGTTTTCAAGACTGGATTTAAGTTAGCCCGGACAACTGAGCTGATGAATTTAACAACAGGGACAGACAGAATAATTCCGACTACTATTCAAGTTTATGAACATTCAAAGGTAACTTACTTCAAACATCTTCTAAAGAGAAGAAGATTCAACAATCTCTTTTTATGGATGCAGGGAAATTGTCAAACAGACATTGAACGCCTGGCAGACAAATACCTTGAAGAGTCGATTGCAAAAAATGGGTGCCTGCATATATGGGGGCATTCCTGGGAAATAGAAAATAAAGGCCTTTGGAAAAAGATGGAAAATGTCTTCAAAAAGATTTCTGGCATCCCTGAAATAAAATATGTTTCCAACAAACATCTTATCCAATTTTCGTAATCGTTAGTTTTTCCAATCTTTTTTGAAAAACATCGCTTTTACAAACAACTAAAAGCTATTCGCAACCGGAACCTATCAAAAGAAAATTGTTTAATGAGACCAAAAATACTGTTCATATTACACCTGCCGCCGCCTGTACATGGCGCCGCCCTGATGGGCGACTATATAAAAAAGAACAAAAGAATCAATGAAACTTTTGAAAATAGCTTTTTGAATCTTTCAGCTTCAAAAAGTATAGATACGATTGGTAAAGCAAGTTCAAAAAAAGCTCTGTTTCTCGTTCAGCTCATCTATTCTACCATTAAATCTCTTATTCGCACCAGGTATGCGGTATGTTATGTCACATTGACCAGCAAAGGCGTTGCTTTCTACAAGGATTTTTTGATTGTGACTATTTTGAAAATTTTCCGCAAAAAAATTCTACTTCATTTCCATAATAAAGGCGTTGCCGAGGGTAGTAAGAGTAATAAAATCAACCGGTTTCTTTATCAGTTTGTGCTGGGTGGAAAAAAAACAAGGATCATCCTTTTATCACCTTTCTTGTATTCTGACATCAGCCAATATGTAGAACCTGCACGGATCTTTTATTGTGCCAATGGCATACCAGAAAGTAACAACACACCTGCGATAAAAGTAAAGCAGAGCCGCACCCGCCTTCTTTTTCTATCCAACATGATGGTGGCTAAGGGAGTGTTCACTCTTTTGGAAACATGCTTGCAATTAAAGAAAAAAAATATCGATTTTGAATGTCATTTTGTTGGAGATTGGCTGGACATTACCGAAAATATGTTTACCGAAAAAGTAAATCAACTTGAATTGGGTGAAATTGTTACTGCCCACGGGAAAAAATACGGAATCGAAAAAAACAAATTTTACCAGGATGCAGATATTTTTGTCTTGCCTTCGTTTGACGAAACCTTCAGCCTGGTGTTACTTGAAGCCATGCAATTTGGATTGCCGGTTGTCGCTAGTGCTATAGGGGGTATTCCGGATATTGTTGTCGATAATGTAACCGGCTTTCTCGTTCCACGGCAAGATGCCAGTGCCCTGAGTGAAAAGCTCATCACTTTAATAAACAATCATGAATTACGTACATCTATGGGTATTGCAGCAAAAAAAAGGTTTGAGGAGAATTTTACGATGGACAAATTTGAAAGTAGATTTTTAAACATTTTAAACCAGGTTGCAGAGGCTGCTTAAATTCGCAGCGATTTACGGACAGAACAGTTACTGTTTCAATTAAACCTTACCAAATTTAGTATTGCTGTAATATTTGTACCTCGCTTACTTACTACGAAACACTAAATAATATGAAAACAATACCAACCATCAATGTATTAGGTTATGAGGTGTTTAATTCCACGCTTGACAAAATTTCATATGACCAAAAAACATTACTTAATACTTTTAGCCCAAACTCTTACGGTCTTGCAACAAAAGATAAGGCTCTTGAAAAAGCACTAAAAGGAACAGATATTCTTGTTTTAGATGGAGTCGGTATTGCCATGGGATCGATACTGTTGCATGGAAAGAATATCAGGAAAATTGCCGGACAGGATTGTTTCGATTATTTTGTTGCAGAAGCAAATAAAAATAAACAGAAAGTCTTTTTTATGGGTTCCTCAGAGGCTACGCTGTCAAAAATTATTGCCCGGTTAAAAAAAGAATACCCTGACATTAGCGCTTCTTCTTACTCCCCTCCTTTTAAGTCTGAATTCACACAGGAGGATAATAATAAAATTATTGATGCCATAAATGCATTCGAACCCGATATTCTTTTTGTAGGGCTCACAGCTCCCAAGCAGGAGAAATGGGCCTATGAACACAAAGACCGCATTAATGCCAGGATCATTTCTACAATTGGAAACGTATTTGACTGGTATGCCGGCAATAGTTCAAGACCGGCTAAAATATGGATAAAACTAAGGCTCGAATGGCTGGTAAGAATTTTCTTACGGCCTGAAATCTTCAAACGAAACACGGGTAATCAACTAAAATTTGTAAGGGACCTTCTATTGCATATTACTTATATAAAAAGAATTAAAGATTAAACTATGTTAAAAGTCGCATTGATTGGAGCCGGTAAGATGGGAATTTCTCATTTGTCAATTTTAGGAGCATCCCCTGAAGTAGAGGTAGTGGGTGTTTGTGATACATCAAAAATGGTAAATGATTTTTTATCCAAATACGGGAATTTTAATTGCTTTACTGATTATAAAAAAATGATTGCTGAAGTGAGGCCTGATGCGGTGGTTGTGGCCGTACCCACAAAGTTTCACTACACAGTTATAAAAGATTTACTGGAAAACGGTATTCATGTTTTTGCCGAAAAACCTTTTTGCCTGACCGTACCCGAAGGAAAAGAATTGGTAGAACTGGCAGCGAAAAAAAATCTCGTTACACAAGTTGGCTATCACAATAAATTCATTGGCACCTTCCGGGAAGTAAAGAAGATAGTCGACAGTGGTGTTCTAGGCGACGTATATCACTTCGTTGCCGAATCGTACGGCCCGGTTGTAACAAGAAAAAAACAGGATACCTGGCGTTCCGACCCATCAGAAGGTGGTGGCTGCTTGCTCGACTATGCCTCTCATGTAATTGACCTGATAAACGACATACTTTCTCCTGTGAAAGCTTCAAAAGGCACACTCTTGAAATCAATTTACTCAAACCAGGTGGAAGATGCGGTTTATTCCCTGTTAGAGCTGTCATCCGGCGTCACCGGGGTACTCTCTGTAAATTGGAGCGACGATACTTACAGAAAAATGTCGACTTCCATTACTATAGCAGGAACAAAGGGAAAGATTATTTCTGATGCTAACGAATTGAAAGTTTACTTAAAAGGCGATGCCCAATTAAATGGCTATTCAAAAGGTTGGAATGTAAAATACATCACGGAACTAACCGAAGAGGTAGACTTCTATTTACGGGGAGAAGAATACTCTGCACAGTTAGACTATTTTATCCAGGCGGTTCAGAAAAAGAAACCGAATACCATCAACACCTTTGCCAGTGCACACAATACAGATTACGCCATTTCAATATTAAAAAAAAGTTCAACTACTATATAATGGAAAAAATTCTTTTTGGAGATAATCAATTCTTTGCCGTTAACCATATTTCAGACGAAAAATCAAGGGCGCAGTCCATTCGCTTTAAAACAGATGAAGCCATTATAAAAACGCTGAATGATGCAAGAAATGAAGGAATCAATACTTTCATGTGCACCACCCACGACAGGATCGCTAATATTTGTGATATCATCCGGAAACAACCGGAAAACTACCAGGGCTTTAAAATTTATCCCTGTATGCCTTATGCTCATAAGTACGCTAACGCCGTTACTGAGTTGGGCATAGCCGGTACACTTAAACAGTATGTGCCTGGCAATTTTTTTGGATCTCTATTTAAAGGAGGGGTTGCCTATTTATCAAAAGATTATATGGCAATCATGGAACTGCTGATCGATTCGGAAATGAAAATGTTCAAAGGAATAGACACCCCCGTTATTTTCTTACAAAACGTGATCACAGATTTGCTTTTGGGATTAAGGGCGGGAGAAGTTTTTGTTGCCTTCTATAAATATATTCAGAAAAAATATAACGCAGAGGCGGGTTTTATCACGATGAATATGCCAAAGCTGCTGGATGTATTAGAAAAAGGAGGAATTAAAAATCCTATTATTTGTTCATCCATTAATAAAGCTGGTTTCCGGATGTCAGGCGGTAAAGAAATCTATGAAAAAACCTTAAAGGCAAGAGAGTTAAGAGCCATTGCAATGCAGGTATTAGGCGGCGGCGCTATTTCCCCGAGAGAAGCAATCGAATATGTTAGTAACTTGCCGAATATTGAATCGATTTTGTTTGGAGCCTCCTCTAAGGGTAATATTCATGAAACGGCATCACTCATCCGTCATTATGATCAAAAGCGTTTATCGGCTTAATATTTAGAGCGCAGTCCATTTAAAAAGTATCCTATCGTAATCCTGTTTATATTTCGAAGATTTGTATGAATGCCAATGAAATTGAAAAACTAAGTGTAGTTGGAATGCATTCAAAAAAAATACAATGAACCATAGACTTACAAATTTACTACGGATAACTTTTATTGTATTAGACTTAGTTGTATTGAACCTGGTATTCCTGATCTGCCAGTATGTTTTTGCAGACGCCATTCAATCCAATAAGATCCAATACACCTACTTATGGTTTTTTTCTAATGTAGCCTGGTCCGTTGGAAGTTGGGGCACCCGTATTTATCACGATGCCTACATTTATTCCTTCGAAAGGTTTTCGAAGCGAACCATGTCGGCTTATGCATATTTTCTTGCATTGGTGATGCTCTACCTCTTCTTTTATAAAGAGGCGGATATTTCACGTTTATTCCTGGTCAGTATTCTTTCTTCCTTTGCCATTAGCTTGTTGATTAACCGGTTTATGCACCTGGCCATGCAACAATATTTTCAAAGCAAGGATCATATTGTTCGAAAAGTGATGATCATTGGCTATAATGACAGGGCAAAAAAATTGGCGACCTATCTTGAACAGGAGCCTCTTAAAACCGAAGTTGTGGGTTTTTGTGAAGAAGAAGAAAATGTAAATGAACTCTCGGTTTATCCCATTGTAGGAAGCATCAGTGATGCCATCGAAGCATCCAAACAATATAAAGTCACTGAGATATTTTCCACCATTGCTCCTGAGCAGCAATCAGGGATTTACAGGTTAATTAATGAAGCAGACCAGGCTTGTATCCGTTTTAGAATTGTTCCCGACTTCAATCATTTTATTCGTAAACCAGTCCATCTTGACTATCTAAAAGACATCCCGGTTTTGTCACTACGCAAAGAGCCACTGGATGACGTGGGTAATCGCATAAAAAAAAGGTTTTATGATGTTGTGGCAAGTTCACTGGTAATCCTATTTATTTTATCCTGGTTGATCCCTATTGTCGGTCTTTTAATCTGGCTGGAATCAAGAGGACCTATATTTTTTACCCAACAAAGAAGCGGTAAAGGCGGTAAGGCATTTAATTGCTTGAAGTTTAGAAGCATGAAGGTGAACAAAGAATCCAATGAAAAGCAAGCCACTAAAAATGATGACCGTATTACCCGGCTTGGAAGCTTTTTAAGAAAATCGAGCCTTGATGAAATGCCACAATTTCTGAATGTATTTATGGGTGATATGAGCATTGTTGGCCCCAGACCGCATATGCTGAAACACACTGACGATTATTCGAAGCTACTGAATCGCTATATGGTTCGACATTTTCTAAAACCCGGCATAACAGGTTGGGCACAAATTCACGGCTATCGCGGCGAAATAAAACATATGCAGGATATCAACAACCGGGTTGAATACGACCTCTGGTATCTCGAAAACTGGAGCCTTTGGCTCGATACCCGCATTATATTGATGACTGCCTTTAATATGGCGAAAGGAGAAAAGAACGCTTATTAATAACATTTTGTTATCTGCAGCGAACTTAGAATGATATTTGCTAAGGTGTAACCAACAATCACTTTTATTAGTTATATCTTAGGTCTGGTGAAAAAAAATACTTTCCTTTTTATTTCTGCCTTTTACTCAAGTTTATTGTCAGCCCAGGTTAATAGCCGTGGCGCTGAAAAACTTATCCCGAAAGTTTCCCTTGTTACGCACAAGTTAGGTGGCACTGAGGTCAGGCTAAAAATGCTGCAATATGGCCCTGCTTCCCATTATGTTTTTATCAACCTCCATGACGATGAGAACACTTCTGTTGAGGGAGTGTCAAGTACATTAGAAAATTCCGGAGGTACTTTGATAACGATTGAAAATAACGGCAAGCGAAATATTCAATTCAGGCATCGTGGAAAAAATTATTCCATTGACCCAAACCGGATATTTTCAAGAACAGGTATTAGAAAAACATTGGCACAATCGGGAAAAGCAAACTCAAAACTAGTGGATGAAGTAGAGAGCTTTGCTTCCCATATTTTAAA
The DNA here is from genome assembly GCF_029360765.1 of Terrimonas pollutisoli. GTDB lineage: Bacteria > Bacteroidota > Bacteroidia > Chitinophagales > Chitinophagaceae > Terrimonas_B > Terrimonas_B pollutisoli. The sequence goes on from NZ_JARKNA010000007.1 coordinate 76,114, forward strand.
ATTAATACCTGGCGAAACAAGATTTGTGATTGCATTGCACAACAATACTAACGGAAATTTATCCGTGACTGAATATTTGCCCGGTAACAAAAGAGAAAAGGATGCTAAAAAAGTGTTTGTTGCAACCGGCCAGGATACTGATGATTTTTTCTTAACCACCGACAGCCTCTTCTTTCAGTATTTATCTGCCAGGCATTTCAATGCTGTGCTGCAGGACGATATAAATGTTGAGCAAGACGGGTCACTAAGTGTATATTTTGCCGGCAAAAATATTTCTTACCTGAATTGCGAAACTGAACATGGAAGGGTTGCACAAAATGAAAGAATGATAGCCGCGGCTTTGAAATATATTACTGCAAAAAATTAGAACGAACTTACCTTTCAACAACCTGCAACACGACAAATTCCTGTTCCATGTTCAATGAATGCTCGTACAGTCTTTTAATAAATGATTGACCCCATTTTGCATAATAATAGAGCATGTTTTCACGGCGTTCCTGCAGCCCTTTATTGGGAAACAAAGCCATCTTGATCTTTTCGACCTGGCGTTGCTGATCAGAAAATTTTCTTTTTTCAGCCCTAAGCATTTTCTTTTCCAGTTCTTTCAACCGGTGCAGCGTTATTGTTTTTAAAGATTCAACATGCCTCCCGAGAGTGACGTCAATTGATGCTGCCTGGTCCTTTATTGCTTCGTATAATCTTTCAGTATCCGTCAATGTTCCATTCAGCCGGAGCTTTTTATCAGAATCCCGTCTTACCAATTTATTGACCAAATCCTGTTCAGGCAAAAAAAGATCTTCAATTGTAAGCTGAAGCCTCTCAACTTTTTCCTTCCATTTATCTTCAATGATCAGAAAAGAATTTCTTAAAACTTGTACAGGGTATGGAACCTTGTAGTGATCAAACAAATCTTTTAATTCCAGCCAGTAAGACAACTCTCCCCCTCCGCCGATAAATGCCACTCCCGGCAAAATAGTTTCCTGGTACAAGCCACGGAGGATTACGTTAGGACTAAATCTTTCGGGGTGATTCTTCAGCTCCCGGAGCAATTGGTCCTTTGTGAAAGACATTTTGGTATTCAATACATCGTAACGATCATTCTTAAACTCAATTCTCTCACGAATATCATCTTGCAGGTAAAATAAATTAATATCCCTCGGATGTGCCTGCACTTTATAAAGCTCTCCTAACTTCGAAGAAGTGTTTTCAACAATGGCTGATGCTGTTTGACGCAATAAGTCGTCTTCGAAAACATCAATCATCTGTCGTTTTAAATTTGCATTGTCAGGCAACAATACTACCAGGCCGTATTTGGCGAATAATGCATTGATAATTTTAAAAGTCGCAGTTTGTATATCATCGTGCTGAGAATAACTATTTCGCAGCAACTCAACGGTCTCCTTTCCATGTGACAATACGGCCAGCTGACCTTCAATCTTATCTATTAACTGCAGAAAATCTTTGTCAACCTTCATCCGGCCAACTGCTCCCTTTTGTTTTGTATTCCAAACAATTTTCTCACCATCCAGGCTGATGTTATTCAACTCATCCAGGTCCGCATCTTCCGACCCAATGTAGTATACGGGAACAAACTTGTGCCCGGGTAAAGCCTGCGTCAGATGATCGGCCAGTTTAATGGCATGAATAATTTTATAAATAAAGTATAACGGCCCCGTAAAAATATTATTCTGATGTGCTGTTGTTATAACAAAAGTGTCACTGGACAACAGGCTGTCGATATTTTTTCTAACTGCTTCAGCCGCTTCTACAACTTCATACTGTTTTCTTAGTTCCTGTACCAGCAACTCACGGTTTGTTGCAAACTTTTTTCTCGATTCGATAGCTTTTTTTATTCCATCTAATGTTGGAGGATGTGCTGTAAAAGAAGCCAATTTTTCTGAATGGTCAACATAATCCTGTACGAGTTTAGTAAAAGCCCCGGTCTGGCGATAAGATAGTCGTGTAGATATACAGTCCATATTGCTATAAAAGTAAGAAGTTGGTAAAACGCTGCCTACCTCTCAACAAATTTTTAACGATTTCGTTCAAATCCGGCACTCAAAACACAAAATTTTGTATTCATTCAGTGTGTTTGCAGCTAAGATAGATCACCGGAACAGCAAGCCATTTAAAAATCTTTAAAACATTTGTAAATTCGTAACACAAGCTTGCACATGGAAACCTACGGTAAAATACTCCTATTTGCCATGCCTGCCTTCCTGGCCCTGGTGTTATTTGAAAAATGGTATGGCGTCTACAAAGGAAAAGATACGGTCCGTAATCTCGATATGATCAGCAGCCTGAGCAGCGGGATTACCAATGTGACAAAAGATGTGATTGGTCTTTCCTTTATCGTTCTGTCCTATCCGTTTTTATTAAAACACCTGTCACTTACCCAAATACCAAATAAGGTGATCGTTTATATCATTGCCTTCTTTGCTTTGGATTTTGCCGGTTATTGGGTTCATCGCCTGCAGCACGTCACCAATTTCTTTTGGAATGGACATATCGTTCACCATAGCAGCGAGGAATTCAACCTTGCCTGTGCCTTACGACAAAGTATATCATCAATTGTAAAGACCTTTGCTATTTTCCTTTTACCTGCTGCTTTATTCGGGGTTCCTGCTGAAGTAATAAATGTAGTGGCTCCCCTTCATTTATTTGCTCAATTCTGGTACCACACCCAGCACATTAATAAGATGGGCTTTTTAGAAAAAATTATTGTAACCCCTTCGCATCACCGGGTGCATCATGCCATCAACCCGGAATATATTGACAAAAACTACGGCCAGATTTTTATTTTTTGGGATAAATGGTTTGGCACTTACCAGGAGGAATTGCCAAACATCCCTCCTGTATACGGCATTACAAGACCCGTCAGAACATGGAACCCTATTAAAATAAATTTTCAGCATTTCTGGTTATTGTTGAAAGATGCGTGGCGAACCCATAGCTGGAAAGATAAATTTACCCTATGGTTCAAGCCAACTGGTTATCGTCCGGCTGACATGATCGAAAAATATCCTGTTTACAAAATTGAAGATGTGTACAATTTTGAAAAGTATGACACCCGGACATCATTTGCCTTTAATACATGGTGCTGGATTCAATTGCTCATGATACTTTTCTTCATCAGCTATTTGTTCGGGAATATTGCAACTATCAATCAATTGGATGAAACTTATATTTTCTGGTATACAGGCTTTATTTTTCTAAGTGTGTATGCACTTACAGACCTGATGGACAGGAATAATTACGCTATAGTTTTTGATATTCTTCGTTGCGGACTTGCTTTATTATTCCTGTATGAGCAACAGGACTGGTTTGGAACAAATGATTATTCGGGGTCCATTAAATATTTTCTCGCTGCCTATTTTATTGCTTCTTTTTTGATCAACTGCTGGTTTGCGTGGAGCCACAGCAAAGAAGATCATTCGCTGGCAATAAGTTCATAAATTTTATAAGCGGGGAATCAGGAAGATGTTTTGATCTTTTCTTTTGTCAATTCATTATTGACTGTTCGCCAGATCTGTAATGGGTTCTCGTTTTTTAGTTCGTCCGGTAACCTGTCATTGGTCCAGTTTTGAAACACTACGGGCCTTACAAAGCGTTTTATTCCATCTGCTCCCACTGATGTGAAACGGGAGTCTGTGGTAGCAGGGAACGGTCCACCATGATGCATGCTGAGGCAAACCTCCACACCAGTTGGAACATTGTTTAAAATAAACCGGCCGCAAATACTTTTTATTTCTTCCACTATCAGTTCGTGTTTGGATAGATCTGCTGATGTTGCCATTAATGTCGCAGTCAATTGTCCTTCCAGGTGTTTGACTACGTCTGCCATTTCATCGGCATCTTTACAACGAATAACCAATGAATAAGGACCGAATACCTCCTGGTGCAAAACCGGGTTGTTCAAAAATGCTTCGCCGGTCGCTGAAGCAATAGTTGGAGCGGCTTCGTTGAGTTGCGGATCTTTCTCCGAAACGGCAATCGTTTCTACATTTTCCTGGGATAAAGCATTGCCCCGTCTTTCCACATAATTTTTATAGATACCCGGATGCAACATCGTGCCGGGTGAAACCTGCTTTATTGCTTCACCAAGCTGTTGAATAAAATGTTGAAGACCGTCACTTTCTATGCCAATAATTAAACCCGGGTTAGTGCAAAACTGGCCAACTCCCAGCGTAATAGATGACGCATATAGGACAGCCAATTCCTTTGCTGACTCTCGTAATTTTTGTGGAAATACAAAAACCGGGTTGACACTTCCCATTTCGGCAAAAACAGGGATGGGTTTTGGACGTTGGTTGGCCCAGTCAAACAATTGTCTTCCCCCAAGATAAGAACCGGTGAACCCGACAGCCGCTGTGTGAGCATGTTCGACAAGTGCTTTACCTACTTCAAAACCCGCTCCATGCATATGAGCAAATATGCCTTTGGGCATGTTACAATCCTCAGCGGCTTTTAGGATCGCCTCTGCCACCCTTTCACTCGTCTGTGCATGAGCTGGGTGAGCCTTTACAACAACCGAACACCCGGCTGCAAAAGCACAAGCCGTATCGCCTCCCGCGGTTGAATAGGCAAAAGGAAAATTGCTTGCTCCAAAAACAACAACGGGCCCAAGCGGAACGACTGTTTTTCTCAGGTCCGGCTTTGGTGGTGTTTTATCAGGTATGGCGGTGTCTATTCTTACTTCCAGCCAATCACCCTTTTCACAGGCGTCGGCATAGCTGTTTAATTGAAAAATCGTTCTGGCTCTCTCCCCTCTAAGCCTTGCTTCGGGCAAGTTCGTTTCACTCATAGCAATTTGGATCAGTTCATCGCCAGCGGCCTCCACCTCTTTCGCTATCGCCCTCATAAAAGTGGCCCGTTGCTTCAGCGAATATTTGCGATACTCCTGAAAAGCCGTCCATGCCAGTTGCATGGCTTCATCGATCTCTGCTAATGTGGCGTCTTTAAACTCCATATTCATTTTTTTTATAAATCATTTTTAAGCAAATAAAGTTAGTAAGATTGTCGCACAGACACACGGCGACTAAAACACCAACTAAGGTTGTGCCAATTCAAAAAAAATACCCGCGAGGGGGTATTCTCTATACTAACTGAATGAATTTATTTTGGAACTGCAACCAAAGACACTTAAGATCTCAAAATAACAAACCATCGCAAACCGTCCCCACCGTCTGCCCCGCTGAAGCGGGGCTTTTATTATTGAAACCCTTCGGGTGGTCCTTTGGCGGGAGTGCCTGAAAATCATGAATATTTTATTTACTAAAATTTGTAACTTAACTTTTCTGATCGCAAGCCACCATTAAGGCTACTTGTAAAACCGGACCAGTTTTGAGTTCTACACGGGTTGTTTTCAGAAAAATTTAAGGCACTGAAATACTGAGAGGGGATAAAAAAAGCGACTTGCGCCGCTTTTAAAAAATTCACTACGGAATAATCCTTATTGTGATTTGCTTTCAAATTAGAAATTGAAGATAGTATCAAAATATTAAAAAGCATAAAATGAGTAAAAAAATTTTAGGCCTGGATTTAGGAACAAATAGTATTGGATGGGCATTGATAAAACTAGATTCTGAAAATAAAGATGGTAAAATCATAAACTTAGGCAGCCGTATTATCCCTTTAGGTGCAGAAGTATCCAACTTTGAACAGGGAAACCCGCAAACTAAAAATGCAGACAGACGGATGGCAAGAAGCATCCGACGGATGGGCAAACGATACAAAGCCAGAAGAAACAAACTGCTCTATATACTTTATCAAACAGGTTTGCTGCCAGACCAGTTTCAGTTTTCGGCCCCATTCGATAATCCATTAGCAATTCAAAAGATAAACCTACTGCCCATTCGAAAAAATAGCAACCAGCTAACGGCCGTTGAATTAATGCGGCTAAAAGTAAAAGCCCTGACTGAATCAATAGGATTAAAAGAAATTGGCCGGTTAATTTTTAATTACAACCAGTTAAGGGGCTATTCCGGTGGCGGAGAGGATGAGGAAGAACAAAAAGAAGAAACAAATGAAAGCAATAGTGAGGATGCAGATTTTTTGAAGTACGAAAAGATCATAAAGCAGGTAAAAATAATAAACGATCCTGTAAAGCAGGAGGGGAAGAAAAAGGGCAAAGAATATTTTATCGCAGAAGTTGAACTCGATGGTGAAATCCTGAAAGGAGAAACAGTTTTGAATACCTTAAAAAAAGATGACGAAATTGAATTACAAATAATAACCAGAAGAGATAAAAAAGGGAACGTCACTTCTATAAATTTTTCAATTCCAGTAAAGACCAACTGGCGTAAATCAATGGAGGAACTGGAAGAGGAACTGGATAAACTTTCTGACGAAAAAGGATCTGAAGCCTATTTATGTGAATATTTTTCGAAAAAACTTTCTGACAAGAATTATAAAATTCGAAATAAAGTAATCCTGCGAAAACGTTACGAGGCAGAGTTTGACGCTATTTGGCAATCACAGATTAAACTAAATCCGGAATTCAGACAAATAGTGGAAAACCAGCAACTGCTGAATACAGTTGCCTCTTTTATTTTTCCAGGCAATAATCCTGACCATAAACAGGCGGATTACAGAAATCGCACCATTGAAAAAGGATTGAAGTATCTAATAAAGGAACAAGTAATTTATTACCAACGGGAACTTAAGGACCAGTCAGATTTGATTGGTTTTTGTCGCTATGAAAAAAGTGAAAGAGTAATTCCTAAAAGCCACCCCCCATTTCAGGAGTTTAAAATCTGGGAACAGATCAACAAGCTCTCCATTAATACCAAGATTCAGAAGGGAATAAAAAAGAATGGTGAACCAAAATATGAATACAATGACGTTCCTTTAGCAACAAGTTACAAACAATGGCTTTTTGACGAGTTCCAAAAGAAAAAAGAAATATCAGGTAAGGGATTTTATGTCAAGCTTGAAAAAGAAGGCACTATAATAAAAAATGAAACTTTTTTAAATGGGATACATAAAGATGCCAAACTTAAAGGAAATGAAACCCTTCTTTTTTTAAAAGCGCAGCTTAAGGAATGGTTTGAAAAACTTAAACTGAATGAATCAAAAAATCTTATAGAGTTTTGGGAAATCCTCTATAACGCAAAGGGTAACGAATACGACCTCAATAGCGAACGGTGTAAAAAAATAAGAACTTTCATTGAAAGTAAAACCGGAATTATTGAAAATATTGATAAGCTGGTTATCCGGTTTGCCAAAATAAAGTTTGCCCGGAACTATGCTTCCTTATCGCTAAAAGCAATTATAAATCTATTGCCTTTATTAAGGACCGGTGATTATTTCGACCCTTCTTTGCCTCATAGTATCCATTCCACCATAGTCAAAATACTAAATGAAAAACAGGAGGACCCCTTTTTAAAATCTGTTCAGGAAATACTGGATAACTACCAGCATATTTTTTTAGCTGATGGAGGAATGCAGTCCAGCTACGCAGCCATACTGGTGTATGGGAAACACACGGCTGAAACTTATACAGGCGATGATATTAAGAGCTATGCGGAGATAAAACAAATTCCACGGGGAGAATTAAGAAATCCTTTAGCCGAACAATTAATAAATGAAACCCTCAAGATGTTGGCAGCTATCTGGAAGCAGCATGGTGAAAAGCCTGATGAAGTACATATTGAACTGGCAAGAGAATTGAAGAACAGTGCCGACGAGAGAAAAAAAATATATGACGCAAATAATAATAACAGGAAAATTAATGAGCGGGTAAAACAAAGGTTAAGAGAGTTAAATAAGGAAACTTCGTTAGGCAATATTGAGCGATACAGACTTTGGAGCTTGCAAGCCTCTGAACCCTTTCCCACTCCGGAAAAAGCCAGTGAACCCACAGCCGGAGAAATAGAAAAAATGCGTCTTTGGGAAGATCAGAAATGTATTTCCCCTTACACTGGTCAGCCAATACCGCTTAGCCAATTGTTTGATAAAGGCCTTTATGACATTGACCACATTATTCCCAAATCAAGATATTTTGACGATTCTCTTACTAATAAAGTGGTTTGTGAGCGGAGTGTCAACATAGATAAAGGTAACAGGACAGCATGGGAATATTTCGAAGCAGGCTCTGTGACGGAAAAATTGCTTTCAAAAGAACATTTCACCAGTCATGTCAATCAAAACTTTTTTGGCAAGAAAAGAAAAAACCTACTGGCTACCAAAATTCCTCAGGACCCTGTGGCCAGACAATTAAAAGACACCCAATACATAGCTACAAGGGTAAGGGAAGAAATCTCAAAAATAGTTGGCAGCGATAATGTAAAAACAACCACCGGAAGTATTACAGATTATTTAAGGCATAACTGGGGACTAACAGATAAATTCAAAGGCCTTACATCAGAACGTTTCAATAACGCAAGACAGCTTTTAAAAAACGAAGAGAAAAGAAATGAATTAAAATGGAGCAAACGGATTGACCACCGGCACCATGCAATGGATGCTCTAATTGTTGCCTGTACCCAACCGGCACACATACACCGGCTGAATAACCTGAACAAGGAACTGCAGGATTGGCTTTCAAAAAACAAAGAAAAAGTTTCAAAAGATTTTGCCGGTACAGATGAGGAGTTGATGGAAGAATTTTTAAACCTTGCCAAAGACAAGAGAGAGTCGTTGTTAGAAGAAATAAAAGGGTTCCGGAATTTTGAGCAGCCATGGAAAAGTTTCTCCGTTGATTCAAAAGCCGCTTTGGAAAAAATCATCGTTTCCCACAAACCAAAAGAGAAATTGCTGATTCAAAAAGCAGAAAAAGGCAAAGACGCAAACAAAAAAGATGTGCTACGCATCAGGGGTAAATTACATGATGCCACGCTATATGGTTTAAGCCAAGGCAAAGAATCTTACCGGATAAAACTCAGTAAGCTGGCAGGCAAACAATTTGCTACAGAGAAAACAATTGAAAAAATTATTGACCCTCTGATAAAGGAAGCACTGAAGAATCACTTGGAGAAATATAAGGGTAATAAAACTGAGGCATTTTCAGCAGAAGGCATTAATGATCTAAATAAAGAAAGAAAAGTTCCTATTTATGGATTTAAGATATTCTACAAAGATCAATCGGAAAAACTGAGCCTCAAGCAACTTGCAACAAAAAAGGCAACTCCGGAATTTTTCAATGAAGTACTTTCCAGGATGATTGATGAAGATTTAAAAAATAAAATCATTTCTCATGTTGATGCATCAGGCGGTTACAAGGAAGCCTTTTCTGAACAAGGCATTAAACAGTTTAATAAGAAGCTGGAAGAAGAAATTCATACAAGGCATCCCGGGAAAAAATTCAGGCCGGTAACATCTGTTAAAATAGAGCCTCTTGAAGATAAAACAAGTGAGGAAGAGATCGATTTATCATTATTGCCACTGGAAAGGAAAAGCAGCTATAATAAAAATCTTCTAATAGCAACTGGAAGCAATTACGCATTTGCTGTTTTAGAGAAAGATGGAAACAGACATTATGACGAAATAAGTTTTTTTGACGCCGCTAAAATTGTCAACGAAGCATTCAAAAAGGGAGATAAAAACATTAGTCGTGTAATGGCTCGTCATTTTGAAGTCAAAAACCATGGTTCAACACTCTTGTTTCTGCTGAAACAAAACGATATGGTTTACCTGCCGGATGAGGGAGAAGCGATAATTATGGATGAGGGGAACTCCGGTTATACTACATTCTGGAATGATAAAAAAAGCAGGTCTCCTAAAATCTACACTGTTGTAAAATTTAGTGGGAATGAAATTTACTTTCTCAAACATGATATTGCACAGGTGCTAATTAATAAAATTGAATTTGGTAGTCAAAATTGCTACCAAAATATAAATGGCAATTCGATAAAAAATAGTTGCATTAAATTGCTAGTTGATCGTCTTGGCAATATTCAGCCGTTTAAGCGTATTAACAATGACAATTCACGATCATCATTTCAAAAGATTAAAATAATGCCGACATCAGAACAAGACAGGAATGAAATATTGCAAAAGCCCGAAGCCGGCCTTAACATTTCCGATATAATGTCATAGCGGTTTACTGAAACTCAAAATCACCATTCTATGATTAAAGCGGACGCCATATTCCGGCAAACTGTCTTGCGTATTACATTTACTGCCTCCGCAAAACAATAAACTATCTTTTGACGTTATGCCTGTAATCAATTCTCCACGCATAGGTGTTTGTGCCTACGAAGGTGATACTATTGATACAAAAAGGGATGGGGCATTCGTGAAACGATGATTTCAATTATGCAATTCTGGCAGTCCCGGCATTACACAAGATGTATTACACATTTTGTGTAATGATGGAAAGGCCACAGACTAAAACAGGAACTGTGCCGTTATAGAATAACAACCCACTATCCCATGATAAAACGGACGCTTTATTTTGGCAACCCGGCTTATCTGAAAACCGCCAATGAACAACTGGTGATAGAAATGCATGACAGCGGTGAAACCAAAACCGCCCCGATAGAAGATATCGGGTTGCTTATTTTAGACCACCAGCAGATCACCATCACCCAGGCTTTAATGGCAAAGCTGCTGGCCAATAACACGGCAGTGATCACCTGCGATCATACCCACCACCCTACCGGTATGTGGTTGAGCCTCGACGGGCACACCCTGCAAAGCCAAAAATTCCAGGCACAGATAGAAGCTACTGTCCCGCTTAAGAAACAATTGTGGCAACAAACCGTAACCGCCAAAATAGAAAACCAGGCGGCCTTATTAACCATACAAAGGGAAGAAAACAAATTGCTACTCACCTATGCCCGTGAGGTAAAAAGCGGCGATAGCGAAAACCATGAGGCCAAAGCAGCGGCTTACTACTGGAAAAGAATCTTTCCTGATTTTTTGGAGTTCAGAAGGGAACGTTATGGACCGCCACCCAATAATTTATTGAATTATGGTTATGCGATTTTAAGAGCCCTCGTGGCAAGAAGCCTGACAGCATCGGGCATGTTGCCTACCTTGGGCATCCATCACCGCAACCAATACAATGCCTATTGCCTCGCCGACGATATTATGGAGCCTTACCGGCCTTTTGTGGACAGGATCGTCTGCCAGATCATAAGGGGTAACGGAAAGTTTTTGGAAATGACACCGAATATGAAAAAAGCATTGCTGGAATTGCCGGCGACTGATGTAATGATAGAAGGACAAAAAAGCCCGCTGATGAATGCCGTGCAAAGAACAACAGCTTCACTGGCTAAGTGTTTTGAAGGGAAGAGCAGAAAGGTGATGTACCCGGTGATGGAATGAGGGAATGTCTGAACCGGGATTTGTGCAGATTGTATGGATTTGGAGGATAACTCTGGACCGCTGAAATTTCTTAGAATGTTTGAAAGATTCAATGCCTATAGAATAATGTGGGTACTCGTATTTTTTGACCTGCCTACGGAAACCAAAAAGGACCGGAAGATCTATGCCAAATTCCGTAAGGATATCATGGCGGATGGGTTCAATATGTTCCAGTTCAGCATTTACCTGCGGCACTGCGCCAGCCGGGAAAATGCCGATGTACATATCAAAAGGGTCAAAACCATCTTACCGCCAAAAGGACATGTAGGCATTATGTGCATAACGGATAAGCAGTTCGGGATGATGGAGATCTTTAGAGGCAAGGAAGCTGTGGAAACACCCGACACGGTGCAGCAATTAGAACTTTTTTAGTGCTGTTTCCGGCTCCGAAGGAGTAACCGGTTTATAGATAGTCACCACACCGTTAGGCCGGCTCCATCGGAGCCACCCGTTAATCCAGGAATTCAAATAAATATTTTTCTTCAAAAGGAATTTCAAATTTTTGTAAGAGATTATGATACTCCTCTTTGAAAGTGCTCTTTTTGTGATGCTGTTCTCCGACGCTACGGTCGGAGTCAGACTTTTATCGTCTGACCTGGTTCAACACATATTGTACAACAGCATTGATATGGGAATGTGAATAGGAAAAGACCCCATATCCCTCCTGCCAGCTGAATTTTTCTTTGATCCACTTTTTACTATTGATGAATTCATTGCTTTCTACTTTTATTTCCTTTACAAAATCGGAAATGAGAACAACCGGCTTAAACCCGACGAAGATATGGGTATGGTCCGGCATACAGTTTACGACCAGCATTTTTGCCTTTCGGTTTTGTACCAGGGCTGAGATGTATTTATGCAATTCCTCTTTATTTTCCTTTGCAATCAGGCTTCGTCTTCCTTTGACTGCAAAAACAAACTGCAGGTAGATTTGTGAATATGTATTAGGCATAGGAAGGGTTTGACTGGTTTCTTATTCAGGCGGCTCCAACGGAGCCATATCCTGAAATTACCGATTTCTATAAACCGGACGCCCCTCCGGGGCATGTGTGTAAGTGACCTGCTTCCGGGTATAGAAATAAAAAAATGGGCCCGGAGACCCATTTTTCTGATCGTAAAACCTGGCTCAAAAACATTAAAATCAGTAGTTTATCCAAAACCTGTTGTTAAAGAGCTAAGCTACATGATAATTTGAAAGCAAATCACAACATAGCCGTCATAATCCTGCAACTGGTTGCGGTTGTTAAAGAGCTAAGCTACATGATAATTTGAAAGCAAATCACAACCCAATCCTAGCAATATTGATAAGAAAAGTGGTTGTTAAAGAGCTAAGCTACATGATAATTTGAAAGCAAATCACAACTGAGTTCATTCTGCTGCTTTGCATGTGTCTGTTGTTAAAGAGCTAAGCTACATGATAATTTGAAAGCAAATCACAACGGAAATATTACCGGGATCTATTGACAGAAGTTGTTAAAGAGCTAAGCTACATGATAATTTGAAAGCAAATCACAACACCTTCAAAACTGCATTAAAAAACCCGTTCGTTGTTAAAGAGCTAAGCTACATGATAATTTGAAAGCAAATCACAACTATCGGACAGTCGGGTTAATTTATCAACGGTTGTTAAAGAGCTAAGCTACATGATAATTTGAAAGCAAATCACAACTGACTTACCGCCGCACTCATCGTCCATCACGTTGTTAAAGAGCTAAGCTACATGATAATTTGAAAGCAAATCACAACAAAAGAGAGAAGTTCGTATTCGTGTAATAAGTTGTTAAAGAGCTAAGCTACATGATAATTTGAAAGCAAATCACAACAGGGTTACAGGTCATAAACACCTTACCCAAGTTGTTAAAGAGCTAAGCTACATGATAATTTGAAAGCAAATCACAACAAGGTCGGCTATTTCTTGCTTCAACCCTTCGTTGTTAAAGAGCTAAGCTACATGATAATTTGAAAGCAAATCACAACTACTGGTTTTGTTGCTGCTTTTTTCTTTGTGTTGTTAAAGAGCTAAGCTACATGATAATTTGAAAGCAAATCACAACTACTGGTTTTGTTGCTGCTTTTTTCTTTGTGTTGTTAAAGAGCTAAGCTACATGATAATTTGAAAGCAAATCACAACCCATGTCAATGAATCTTGACGGCTAACATAGTTGTTAAAGAGCTAAGCTACATGATAATTTGAAAGCAAATCACAACCAAAAAGAAACCAATGACACCACTTACCACGTTGTTAAAGAGCTAAGCTACATGATAATTTGAAAGCAAATCACAACGATGGCTGCATGAATAAATGGCAAAAGCAAGTTGTTAAAGAGCTAAGCTACATGATAACCCCGACGATAAATGTCGGGACAAGTTGTGAAAGCAAATCACAACTGGATGATGTAAGTGCTGGCCGGTTGAAGGGTTGTTAAAGAGCTAAGCTACATGATAACCCCGACGATAAATGTCGGGACAAGTTGTGAAAGCAAATCACAAATCAAATAATTTATAATTTCGGAAATATTTTCCCGTTATACATTTTGCGTTATACATTTTGTGTAACACATTTTGTATATTTGATTTATGGCTATACAAAACCCCTTTCCGCTGACGGCTTATTACGGGCCTGAATATTTCTGCAACCGGCAGGCTGAAACCAAACGTCTCACCGATAATGCTCTAAACGGGGTGCATACCACCCTGCTGAGCATACGGCGAATGGGAAAGACCGGGCTGATACATCACCTGTTTCATAAGCTGGCGAAAAGAAAAGATACTTATTGCCTGTATGCAGATATTTATGCTTCCCAATCGCAGAAAGACCTGATCGGCCAGCTCAGCACAGCCATTCTGAAAGCCTTTCCTTCCAAAAAAAACGCCGGCAAAAAGGTAATGGATTTTATAACCAGCCTGCGCCCCGTTATCAGCTATGATAACCTGACGGGACAACCCGAAGTTTCATTTCAATTTTCCCAGGCGAAGCAACAGGAGCAATCGCTGGAAAATCTGCTACAGTTCCTCGACAGCCTCGATGTATTGATCATTATTGCCATTGATGAATTTCAGCAAATAAGCCAATACCCTGAAAAAAATACGGAAGCGCTGTTGCGTACACTGATTCAACCCCTGAAAAATACACGGTTTATTTTCAGCGGCAGCAGCCGTCATGTGCTGACGCAAATGTTTACAAGCAATAAGCGACCCTTCTTCGGATCGGCCCAATTGCTGGAACTGAAAAGCATCCGGCAGGGCGACTATGAAGCTTTTATTGTACAAAAGTTTGCGGATCACCGTCGCAGAATAGATGCCGATGCCCTGCACTTTATCTGCGAGTGGACGCGGCTGCACACCTATTATACACAGGTAGTATGCAACAGGCTTTTTACCGAAGGACATTCCGGAATAACATTGCAAATAGTACAAACTGCCTGCAGTGAATTATTAAATGAACAGGAGGCTAATTTTTTTCAATACCGTAGCCTGCTTACACCTACGCAATGGCAGGTATTGACGGCCATTGCCAAGGAAGATAAATTATACCAGCCTAATGCCAGACAATTTATATCGCAATACAGGCTGGGCACCCCATCCAATGTAAAACGCAGCCTGGAAGCATTGATGACCAAAGAAATGATATACCAGGAGCCTGAAGCAACAGGCAGTTTTTACCGGGTATATGATTGCTTCCTGGCCCGCTGGCTGCAAAGAATGTAAAAGTTATTTTTCAATAGCGGCGTTATACAGAGGCAAATCCACCATTGCTATAATAAAGCGGATCCTTTCCTTTGGCAATCCCTGCTATCTGAAAACTGCAGTCGAGCAGCGGTTTATTTTCTTCGCTTTGCGTCGCCAGATTGCTCCGGCTGGCTGCAAGAGACTATAGACTCAGCAATCATAAAGCCAGCCTCGCAATGACGGAGATTCCGGAACCTGCAAACATCTTCATTCACCTGTTGAAAGCAAATCACAACTATGATGGAGAAAATCTTTTCAGGGATGCTGTCAATTCTTCCTGGGATTCAGGAGGCAGATACACTATTTATATCCACCTATTTTTAGAATAAAAAATGGGGTTAACTGCAAACAGTATAACACACAAAAATTGTTCTCATTTTTTTGTAACAGTATTCTTATTTTATCAGTGAATTTCCATTCAAAAATACAATGAATTAAGTGGACAAAATTTTCGTATTCTGCATGTGCAACGGGTTGAATTCCCTATCTCACCTCTGCCAAAAAATTGTAATTTTAAACAGCAAAAATTCATTGCTTGTATAACTATTACGAAAGGGTAAGATCCCGCCCGGAAATTTATAACCAGCTTGCCTGCCGGGAACTCTTGTTTGTTCATTATAAATGCCCGATGGAGGTGAACAGGCAGGATAGCTGGTCGCAACATAATTATATCCAGTATATATTGACCGGTAAAAAAGCCTATCACACTCCGGGCCGATCCTGGCTGATGAAGAGCGGAGATGCTTTTTTTGTAAAGAAAGGCGCCTGGATCATCGAAAAGTTTTTTGAAGAACCCCTCTGCATCATGACCTTTTTTATTCCCGATTCCTACCTGCAGTCTTTTATGCGGGAAAATAATTCATTGAGACAGGCCGGCCAGGCAGAGCCTCAAAAAAATGAATTGCTGATACCGCTGCGGGTAAACAGCATCATGACCGCTTATTTCGATTCACTCATTCCTTATTTTTATTCGGAAACAAAACCATCGGAAGATCTGCTGGAACTGAAATTTCGTGAACTGCTGCTGAACATTCTTGATAATCCTGAAAACGGTGAGCTGAAAAACTACATGCTGCATCTTCTTTCACCGCAACATGAATCTTTTCAACAGGTGATGGAAGCCAACTGTGTTTACAATCTTTCGCTTCCCGATTATGCCAAACTGCTCAACCTTAGTTTATCATCTTTTAAACGGCATTTTATTGCTGTGTATAAAACCACACCAGGTCACTGGCTGCAGGAGCAAAAACTGAATCATGCATACCACCTTCTTGTGAGCAGCGATAAACCAGTAACGGATATTTCTTTCGAAAGTGGGTTTGAGAACAGCACTCATTTCAGTCATCTCTTTAAAAAACGGTTTGGCCTTTCCCCTTTAAAATACCGCAAGGAAAACGTCGTCTCCCGGGTTTCCTGAAATTGAACTTTTCTGACAGCAAACTGAACCGTATAAACAGGCCATAGGAAAAGGGCGGATTTAATTTTATAACAGGATTTCGGTGATCCATTATAAACTGATTTCGCTAATTAAAAACCCGTTTATGCAAAAGCAAAATCTTTATTCGGTTTTATTACTCGTTGTGCTGGTTTTTACTTTTTCAGTACAGAAACAAACCGGAAGCAATAGTGAGAATAAAAATAAAATAGATGCACCAGCATCCATTATCAACAGAAGCCATTCAGTTCAGTCAGTTCAGGCTAATACTTATACCTCTGAAGTTGCTTTTAAGTGGATAGATATGCAACTGGAGCTGATGCGTACCAGTTCGCCTTTTATCGGTGGATTGCCGCCGTCACGGCCTTTTGCCTATACCGGTATAGCATTGTATGAAGCGGTGGTGCCCGGCATGCCTGCTTACCAATCATTGTCGGGACAATTAACCGATATGCCTGCTATGCCGAAAACTGTTCCGGGTCTTGCCTATCACTGGCCTGCCTGTGCCAATGCAGCATTAGCAGCCATGAACCGCAACTTTTTTCCCAATACTTCTGATGCCAATAAAGCAGCTATGAATGCGCTGGATAATAAACTGAATGCAGTGTATAGGACTGAAGCCGGCGAAGAAGTTTTTCAACGCTCTGTGCAATTTGGAAAAGCGGTGGCACAATTGATTTTCGACTGGTCAAAAGCTGACGGAGCTGCCAATGCCAATGCACCATATACTCCGCCTGTGGGCCCCGGTCTCTGGGCGCCAACGCCTCCCGCTTTTACACCGGCTTTCGGACCTTATTGGGGAAAAAACCGGTTATTCGTTGCAGGCAGTTTAGATGGTACTGCGCCGGATGCTCCGCCGGCATATTCCATAGATCCTTCTTCTAAGTATTACAGGATGGTAAAAGAAGTGTATGATATTTCACAAACTCTAACGGCTGATCAAACAGCCCTGGCTTTGTTCTATCGTGACAAGCCCGGCTATGGCGACGGGCATTACCTGTCGATCTTAAAACAGGTACTGCAACAGGAGAAACCGAAACTTGATTTTACGGCAATGGTTCTTGCAAAAGCAGGCATTGCCTGTGTGGATGCAGGCATTGGTTGCTGGAGAACAAAATTTCAACACAACCAACAACGTCCCATCAAGTATATAAGAGAGGTTTTGGGTCATCATGAATGGAATACTTTGTTCGACACGCCGCCTTTCCCTGATTTCCCATCGGGCCATTCCACTATTGCAGGATCGTTTGCAGAAATACTCAAAGGTTTTTTCGGAAACAATTATCATTTTACCGATCACACTTATGATTATCTCGGCATGGCGCCGCGTTCATACAATTCTTTTAACGAGTTGGCAAAGGAGATCGGCGATTCCCGGGTGTATGCCGGCATTCATTACCGCTATTCCTGTGAAAAGGGATGTGAGCAGGGAAGGAAAATCGGGCAGAACATTGAAAACAGGCTGAAGTTTTTGAAGGAGTGATTCATACCGACGAGACATTAAAATTGTATCATTATCCCTTCAGCAATGTCTGTCGGCTCGGACACTTTGGTCTGAGTCCGACATTTATCGTCGGACATTATACCAATGGCTATGACGCTGCCGGGATTAAAGAGCTAAGCCACATGATAACCCCCGGCTATACATGCCGGGGCTAGTGAGTGTATTCCAATTTGTCGCTATGCGAAGTAGAAAATATAACCACAGAGAATACAAAGATGGCCAGAGTGCACAGAGAAAAACCTTCGTAGCCTCTGTGTAAAACCTGTGGCTGGTCAATGCCTGATCATTACCCGGCTGTTTTCTTTTACTGACCGGTAAATAGCTTCTACAATGGCGATGTCCTTTAGTCCTTCTTCACCTGGCACCAGCACAGCTTTATTTTGAATGATAGCCAGTGCATCATCATCCATTTGCTTTGCCTGTTGATTGAGCGGTGAGGCTATTAGCTGTATTCCGTCACTGGTAGTTCCACTGACGCCGCTATACGCCTGGAATGGCTCTAACTTGTATCCCCCGTTTTTACATTTTACCGAAAGCGTATTCATATTCTTTCCAAAACTTGTTTCGCAATTGGCTATTGCGCCGCTGGGAAATTCAAGCGTAAACTGCATTGTCTCGTCAACTTCCGTATAGATTTGAGGCCGTGTAGTACTTTGTTTGGCGGTTACAGCAATGGGCTCTTCGCCGGTTACATACCGTGCTGCATTCAGCGGATACACTCCCATATCGTACATGGAGCCTCCGCCCATTGCTTTTTTTTGTTTCCAGTGATCCGTACGGGTATCAAAATATCCGGCGGCAACCGAAACATTGGTGATATCACCATATACTTTGTCTTTTCTAAACTGGATAATTTTCTGCGTGTTTGCTTCATGCTGCATGCGATATCCTATGCTCAGTTTTACTTTATTCTTGTTGCAGGCATTGATCATCTGCCTGCATTCGGCAGCAGTAACTGCCATTGGTTTTTCGCACCATACATGCTTACCGGCATTGGCAGCCTTGACAACATATTCCGCATGCATTGATGGAGGCAATACAACATATACTACATCTATATCCGGGTTATTGGCAATCGTCTCAAAGTTTTGATAGTTATAAGTGTTCTTTTCTGAGATATTGTATCGCTGTTGCCAACGCTTTGCCTTCTCGGGTGTGCCGGTGACAATGCCAGCCAATAAACAATGTTTTGTTTGCTGTAATGCAGGGGCCAGCAAATCGGTGCTATAGTAGCCAAGACCGACTAGCGCTACGCCCAGCTTCCCTTTTTTTGCGGGAAGAAAAACAGACGGGAATAAATTTTCAGACAAGCCGAGAGCAGCCACCGCCCCGAATGAATTTTTTATGAATATCCTGCGTGTGTTCATAGTTGGTTATTTAAAAGACAAACAATAATTTTTTGTTATGGTCGATCTATTTTCTCATACAGGCCAAGCCGGCTCTTCAGGTCCTGCATCTCCTGCTGCATCTCTTTAATTTGACGCAATAAATGAGAAATGGTTTCCAATCCCTCGAGATTAATATCCATATCATAATGCCACCGAACCAGTTTCTCCAAATCGGGCAGTTGGTCCTGGCTAATAAACACTGCATTTTCTATGGTAGTCACTTCCAGCAATCCTGAACTGCATAGTGAATGCAAAAAAGATACTTCTATATTGTGCGAGACGCAAAAAAGATCGGCAGCTATCATTTCTTCGTTGTCCATACGATCAATTTTTTGAAGATAATTTTGCTAATTCAGCAAACAATTCTTTTTGTTTGTCAGTAAGATGAACAGGTATGCTGACGTGAAAGGTTACGTACAAATCGCCAAATTGCTCCGCTGATTTATACACCGGGAAGCCTTTTCCTTTCAGTCTTACTTTGAATCCATTTTGCGTGCCCGGTGCTACTTTTAATTTTACTTTACCATTCAGCGTGTCAACTACAGTTTCACCGCCCAACACAGCAGTGTACAGATCAATACTCGCCGTTGTGTAGATATCATTTCCTGCACGTTTGAACTTCGGATCCTCCGCAATACTGAATGTAATGTAGAGATCACCTGCGGGCCCGCCATTTGCACCTGCACCGCCATATCCTTTTAACTTAATAACCTGGCCATCTTCAACGCCGGCGGGAATAGTAATACGAATGTTCTTACCATTTACTGTTAATGTCTTTTGATGCGTGGTATAGGCTTCCTTTAAATCAAGCTGCAAAACTGCCTGGTGATCCTGCCCCCTGAATTTTGTTTGCCGACCGGCGCCCCTCCCCGATCTCCCAAATAATGCTTCAAAGAAATCAGAGAAACCCTCTTCATTAAAATCACCTGAAAAAGACTCCCCACCTGTACTCCAAGGTCGTTGCTGAGACTGACGTGCCTGTTCAAACTGTTCAGCATGCTGCCAATCCTTGCCATATTGGTCATACTTTTTTCTTTTTTCCGGATCACCCAACACTTCATTCGCCTCATTGATTTGCTGAAATTTTTTGTGTGCTTCTTTGTCATTTGGATTCAGATCAGGATGCATTTTCCGGGCTAGTTTGCGGTAAGCTTTTTTTATTTCATCCTGTGTCGCATTTTTGGGAACATCCAATATTTTATAATAATCTACAAACTCCATAATAAATTTTTACCCGGTTTGAGAAATCATTACCTGTTAAGTTAATTATTTATTTTATTAGTAGCCTGTTGAAAAACAAAAATGGACAGGCGATGGCTGTCCATTCACTTAAATGATCCCGATTTATCAGGGTAATTCCTTAATCTCTATTTTTTTCCACCTGACTTTAATTCCACCGCCATCATGAATTTGTAAAGCAATAAAGCCATTGCCTGCTCCTATCTTTTCATCTTTCAGATACACCATCTGATGACCATTGAGCCATGTAGTGATCTCGTCATTGACAACTCTTATTTTGAGGTTGTTCCATTTTCCTGTTTTTAAATATTGTTCATCTTCTGTTTTGGGTTGTATCAGCCAACCCCTGCCGTAGGATTCATAGATGCCACCGGTATGATGATCCTCCGGCGCTACTTCTACCTGCCAGCCGCTGATCTTTACTCCTTCAATGGACGAACGGACAAACACACCGCTGTTGCCATTGGCTTCCTGTTTGAACTGAAGAGTCAATTCAAAATTCTTATAGGATTTATTGGTTGATAAGTAACCATAATTTTTATCGGGCCCGCTTTCACAAACCAGTTCCTTGTTTTCTACATACCATTTCTCTGTGCCATGGATAGTCCAGCCATCCAGATTTTTACCATTAAAGATCTTTTTTTGTGCGGATGCTGCGCCGATCAAACAAATACAGGTAAGAAGAAAGACGATATTTTTCACAATTATTAATTTCCGGGTAAGATAAGAAAATTTGAATTTCTGCTTCCCGGTACATCTGTGTTCCGGAACAGACGCATTAAAGTGCACTCAAAAAATTTTAAAATAAAAAAATAGGACACGAATGACAAGGGTTGAACAGATAATACTTCGGCAAGCTCAGTACGGATTTGTTATCCACCTGTGGCGGATAAATCCGTAAAATCCGATTGATGGGATATACTCAGTTAAATGTTTTAACCAAGTATGAGAGTTTGCTATTCTATGCTGTCTAAAAAAATCTGTGTAAATCTGTATAATCCGTGTCATCCATGTCCTAAGCTACTCAGACTTTAATGCGTCTGCCCTGATCTGTGCTCAACCAATTTGCCCTGTGATTTATTTTTATTTGAGCAATGCAGCAACCTTTTTTCTTTTTTACCGTATGTATATTTTTAAGAAAGGAACAGGTGCGGGGGAAATGCGGCAGCGTTGCCGACTTTTGAAAATGAAATGACCCAAACAACTATTTGCTGATCCTAAAACCGGCGGGCTGATTTTGGAAAATATCAGGCAAATCATAAAAGGATGCGTGGCCAATGACCCTAAACATCAGCGGATGCTTTATGAGCAATACCGGGGTTATGCACTCAGGATTGTGTTCAGGTATATTTACCGTTACGAAAAAGCGGTGGATGTAGTAAATGATGGGTTTGTAAAATTATTCGCCGGTATTTCAAAATTCAGGACAGATAACGATGATGACATTGAAAAAATATGGATGGGGTGGATGAAAAGGATCATGATCAACGTTGCGATTGATGAATTAAGAAGGGGAAATATGCTGCCTGAAATAGGCGGTATTCCCGAATGGGTTTGGGATATACCAGACAGTAACCAGGATGCAGGCCAGTTGCTGCTTTACAAAGACCTTATCATTCTCATCAAAGAATTGCCGCCGGCTTATCGGGCTGCGTTTAACCTATATGTGATTGATGGCTACAGCCACAGCGAAATTGCTGATATAATGAATATAGCCATTGGCACATCCAAATCAAATCTTTCGAAAGCAAGACTCTTATTGCAGACAAGCATCAAAAAAATGGAGGAGGAAAAGCTATGCAGGATTTAAACCAAAATATGGATGAACTGCTTCGAAAAGCTGCTGAACATTATCCACTAAAGATAAATGAAAGTGGATGGGAAACGATTGTCTCTTCACTTACAAACACTGCTGAGAAACCAGCATCGCGAAAGAAAAATGGTTTTATAAAATATACGGGCCTGTTTTTACTCTTCATATCTCTTTTGCTGGCAGATGGCATCATTACCCGCTCTTTGAAAAAGAATGGATCAGGCCAATACATTCAGCCAGCTCCTGAAAAAAAATCTGCTGTTACTTCTTCAAAGCAGAATGATGTGAGCAAACAAAGCGGAGGAAAGAAAGAACAGGATCAACCGGTCCTACAAATTCCTTTTCCTGTAACAACGGCGGAAGATGAAGATATTGCAATCAGAAAAACTTCGCTGCTGTTTAAGGAACCAATACCCCGAACAAATAATCAACAATCAAAAAATTCTTTTTATAAAATTGCAGAAGCAAACAGGATTTCCAATCCTTACAATAACATCAACCTTACAGACAACAAAGAATTAATTGAACATCTCTCCTTATTGAAGAATAAAAATTTATCTGTGCCGAAAGTGCAGCCACCGGCAGAAACAACTTTAACCAAAAGAGAAATATTTCAGCGAAAAGGATTATATGCAGGCGTTGTAACCGGGCCACTGTTTGACGAAGTAAAAAACCAGGGATTGAAAAAAACAGGTTTCAGTGCGGGACTTGTTGGAGGCTACAGGTTTAACGCTCATTGGTCAATTGAGTCAGGGTTGTTGTTTGCAAAAAAACCTTATTTCAGCACGGGAAAATATTTCAGCATGGACAAGATGGGTTCAATGCCGCAGGGAATGGAAATCCTCAGCATCGAAGGAAAAAATGTAATGCTGGAAATTCCTGTAAAACTGAAGTATGATTTTTTGCGGCAATTAAACCATCACTTTTTTTCCACGGCGGGACTTAGCTCTTTTATAAATACCAATGAAAAAAATAATTATCTCGTAGCCATAAATGGCGTGCAACAATCCATGGTAAGCTCGTATAAGAACAGGTCAAGATCTGCCGCGGCAACGCTTGATTTCAGTGCAGGCTACGAATTTAAAATCGGCAAATCGGATCATATACGTATAGAACCGTACCTACAAATTCCATTAAAAGGCATGGGTGTCGGCTCCATGCCCATGAAAAGCTCAGGCATAAGACTGGGCATAATTAAATCTTTTAATTAACAACCACCTTCCATTTGTTGAAGATCATTAACCCGGTTATCAACCGGAGCAGGATAACTACATCCTGAGGTAAAAATTTTTTAACCAATTGTAAAAACGATGTTATGAAACAGGTAATAAAACTTATTGGAATTACATTTATTTTTTCGCTGCTGTTTGCTGCTTGTCGTAAAGATGGCCGTCTTGTCCCAGAATCAAATAATATATCCGAAGAAGCGGATGCAGTTGCCGCCCGTGGTTCACACGGAGACAAACATGAAAACGGCCCAGGACATGTTTATACGTTGAGCAACCAGGCCGATGGTAATAATGTATTGGTTTATCGCCGTGCTGATAACGGTCAACTCAGTTTTTTATCGTCTTTTTCCGCCGGTGGCAACGGTACAGGAGCCGGCCTGGGAAACCAGGGCGCAGTGGCGTTAACGAAGGATGGTAAGATAGTATTGGCAGTTAATGCAGGCAGCAATACTGTATCATCGCTGAAGGTGACAGGCAACGGGCTCAATCTGAAATCAACAGTCAGCTCCGGTGGTATGCAGCCTGTTAGCGTTACCGTACATGACGACCTGGTATTTGTATTAAATGCCGGAGGCAATGGAAACATTTCAGGATTCAAGCTGCTCAACAACGGAAAACTTCAGCCCATTGCAAACTCCACCCGGCCGCTGAGTGTCGCCGCACCAACCGGCCCTGCACAAATTTCATTTGTACGTAGCGGCAAAGTACTGGTGATAACGGAGAAAGCTACCAACACCATTACGACTTATACTGTGAATGAGTGGGGCATTCCAGGAGATATGCATACCACAATCTCATCGAGCCCAACGCCGTTTGGATTTGCAACCGGAAAACGTGGGCTCATCTTTGTGTCGGAAGCAGTGGGTGGGGCGCCGGGGGCCAGTGTACTTTCATCGTATCGCATACAACCCACTGGTGAAATTTCTCTGGTGGATGGATCCGTAGGCGCGGGACAAAGTGCAGCCTGTTGGGTAGTGCTAACGAATGACGGCATCTATGCTTATACAACCAATACCGGCAGTAACAACCTTACGTCATTTGACGTAAATCCATTCTCGGGTGATATAGACCTCCGCGATGCCATAGCTGCCACTACGCCTGCTGGTCCTATTGACGCCGCATTAACCAGCAACTCAAAATTTTTGTACGTTCTTAATGCCGGTGGGCATAGCATCAGCGCATTTACCGTATCAGCAACCAGTAGTTTAGGCTCTATTCAGACTGTGCCGGGATTACCGGCTGGCGCTACCGGGCTTGCGGCCGACTAAGTCATATCGCCGGGATGAATTTATTTTCATTCACCATCATGATGCGAACATACCGCCGGTTTGAACCACCGGCAGAACGATCACCACAGAAGCGACTGTCTTAAAAAAATCTCTTTATGCAGAGATGTTGGCTGGCAGGGTGAAATGAGCGGACAGCGGAGAAAACAAGCGCCTTAGGGTTAAGACAGCCGCTTCTGTATTTATAAAAAGAAAACAGCACTATGAAACAGTTCATTTATTTTTTTGCCTGCACGGTACTTTTTATAACCGGTTGCAAAAAAGAAACCACATCCACCACCCCGCTGAATGAAACACCAGGTACGGCTGCCATGGCTATTGACTGCGGCTCGTTTTCCAATGGCCCGTATGGCAGTGTGAGCGGCAAGGCAAAAATTTATAAACCAGGAGATAACTATGAACTGGCACTTGAAAATTTTTCCAGCAGCAACGGCCCCGACCTTAAAGTATATTTAAGCAAAGAAAAGCAACCGGTAAACTTTGTTAATCTCGGCTCATTGAAGTCAACATCAGGCAACCAGGTATATCCTATACCATCATCTGTAAACATAAAGGATTATAGCTTTGCATTAATTCATTGCCAGCAATACAACCATCTTTTTGGATTCGCTCAGTTAAAACAGTAACGATCTATGAAGCATTTGTTGTTTGTGTTATGCTGTCTCGTCATCAGTAATAAACTCCGGGCACAGGGTTGCAGCGATGCCGGCTTTTGCAGTCTTGGCATACTGAAGACCAATGCTCCTTCAGCATCAAAAAAATATTCATTAGCGATTGGCGCCAATTATGGAGCAGGTGAGCAAAGTACCAATACTTTTAATCCTTACCTGGAATATGCAGTAAGATTTAACAATCGTATCAGCGGGCAGGTAAAAATGACAGCGGTTTATGCCAGCGGTTTTTTAGGCTCTACATTTAATGTGGGAGATATATTCGGCTTCGTCAACTATGCTGTAAAAACAAAAAACAGTAACCGGCTTAGTTTATTAAGCGGAGTAAAAATTCCTTTATCTCATGCCAACGATAAAAATGATGAAGGCAAACCGCTTCCATTGGACTATCAATCCAGCGTCGGCACATTTGACATAGTTGAAGGAATCAACTACATCATCAAAGAGAAATGGGAATTAAATGCAGGCATACAAATTCCCGTGATACATAAAAATAAAAATACTTTTTTCCCTGATGAATACACCGATCCACGCATCAGCCATTTTGCGGCTACTAATAATTTTAAAAGAAAAAGTGATGCATTGCTGCGACTTGGCCACTACTTTTATTTCAAACAATCTTCCATTACGCTGAAGCCAAACATACTGGCCATTTATCATCTTGGTGAAGACAGTTATGAAAACAGGCTTGGCATGCGTCAAAAAATAAAAGGCTCTGATGGATTAACGATGAATGCCGGCATTATCGCAACAAAACGATTTCACAACGAAAATGATCTCGAGCTGATCGTTGCGGCTCCATTTGTTGTAAGGGATACAAGATCGGATGGATTAACAAGAAGTGTCGTGGTGAATATTCAGTATCGTTTCCGATTCTAACAGAAAGACTCTTAGTGGCTAAAATCGGCAAAAAATTCCACACATGTGCTGGATAAAATGATTACACCAGCTGAATAATAATCTCTTCAATGACAACCCTGTCACTGCATGACAGGTTGTTGTTTTGCCTGGTATTGGAAAGGCACGACGAGTCCGACAACAATTCCATATACCAAATGGCCAATCAAGGAAGCAATCATTACAAGCATTGCCTCTCCCATCTCTGGTACGGGTATCAGCATTCCAATTAACCACAACATAATTTGAGCGAATACAAATACTGCAACGCCGAATACTGTTCCTTTCAAAACCTTACTCTGAATTCTTACAATTCCGTTGAACCAGTAGACATATGCTGATGCGAAAATTATCCCGATCATAAAATGGATAACATAACCGATGACAATTGAACATCCAGCATTGCGGATAACATCTCGGCGGGATTCAGTTTTGGAAAACCTATTGCAGGCGCTGCCAATCCAACTGCTGTCATAACTGCGGTTGCCGTAATACCGGCTAAAAAAGCCTGTATTAATTTGCCCGCCATATTATTTATTTTTGTTTCTCTTATAAAACGTCACACAAATCATTCCAGAACTGACAATAAGCATTGGAGTATTTTAAACTTCACTGGCCGGGGTAAAATATTCAAAATGGCTATAGCAGAATGGTTGCCTGTTGAAAATAACAAATTGAAAACATATAGCATTTACTACGACCCGAGGGAATTTATGGAGTCGTTTCCCATGCAATGATAACTTCATTTACAAATAATCAAAACCAAACAAAATGAAAAATGCAATCAACTGGTTTGAAATACCGGTAAAGGATTTTGCAAGAGCAAAAAAAATTTTATGAAACAATTTTTGGCGAACCGGTTACAGAAATGCCACGCCCGGATTTTAAATATGGTATGTTGCCTGCTGATATGCAAAACGGTGTGGGTGGAGGAATTGTTCAGGGTGAAAGTTATGAACCTTCTGATAAAGGAACTTTAATTTACCTGAACGGAGGAGATGATTTAGCTGTACCGCTTTCAAAGGTAGAGAAGGCAGGGGGCAAAATCCTGTTGCCAAAGACCTCTATTGGACCGAACGGTTTTATGGCCCACTTTACAGACAGCGAAGGAAACAAAGTGGCTCTTCACTCTATGAAATGAGTAAAAGTAGCTCTGGATTTTTTTTTGAGTAATCGCAAGACAGGCTTGCGTGCCGATGGCCTCCTCCGACGTAGTTCAGGAGGAGGCTTCATTCAACTACTTCCCCTTCCAAATCATAATCATATGCCTTGGTAATTGGCCTCTCCTCCGACGCTACGGCCGGAATCAAACATTTATCGTCTGACCCTTATCCCTCTCCCATCCTTCGACAAGCTCAGGACGAGGGGACGGTACTACAGTGCGAAGCCGGGCTCAATATCTACCACATCAGCTTCAGCAAAAGTCTCAGCTTATGACCTCTCCTTCCAAATCGTAGTCGTATGCCTTTGTGATCTTCACATTCACAAACTCGCCTAATGACAATTTTTTCTTGGTGTGAATGACCACTTCGTTATCTACCTCAACACTATCAAACTCGGTACGACCCAGGTAACGGCCGGCTTCTTTTTTATCGATAATTGTCTTGAAAACTTTGCCCACCTTCTGCTGGTTCAATTCATAAGAAATTTCCTGTTGTGTCTCCATAATATCCTGGGCCCTTCTCTCCTTCTCTTCCTGTGGCACATCATCAACCAGGTCATGGGCCGACGTACCTTCTTCATGCGAATAGGTGAAAATGCCAACACGATCAAACCGCTGCCGTTCGAGAAATCCTTTTAACTCTTCCACATCATCCAGCGTTTCACCGGGAAAGCCTGAGATCAATGTTGTACGCAAACAAATACCGGGAACTTTTTCACGAATAGCGGCAGTCAGGTCCTCCATTTCTTCCCTCGTTATCTGCCGTTTCATTGCTTTGAGCATGTTGT
Organism: Terrimonas pollutisoli; assembly: GCF_029360765.1. Taxonomy (GTDB): domain Bacteria; phylum Bacteroidota; class Bacteroidia; order Chitinophagales; family Chitinophagaceae; genus Terrimonas_B; species Terrimonas_B pollutisoli. The sequence continues at coordinate 104,565 of NZ_JARKNA010000007.1, forward strand.
TGGCCGCATGTTGCAAAGGCATATCCAGGTAATTGCAGATATTATCCCTTTCCTTCATCGCATCCAAAATCTCCATCGGAAACTTGGAAGGATAAGCATAATGCAACCGGATCCACTCCAGGCCTTTCACGTCGGACAAACGACGCAGCAAATCAGGTAACATTCTCTTTTTATAAATATCAAGACCGTAATACGTGAGCTCCTGGGCAATCAACATTACCTCCTTCACACCTTTTTTCACTAAGCCTTCTGCTTCTTTTATCAATTCTTCAATTGGCTTACTGATATGTTGCCCACGCATCAGGGGAATGGCGCAAAACGAACAGGTACGATTACAGCCTTCTGAGATTTTCATGTAGGCATAATGCTGTGGCGTTGCAAGCAATCTTTCTCCAACTAATTCTGTTTTGTAGTCCGCTTCAAACTGTTTTAGAATCAACGGCAATTCCATGGTTCCGAAATAGGCATCTACTTCGGGTATCTCGGCTTCCAGGTTGTTTTTATAGCGTTCGCTTAAGCAGCCTGTCACATACACTTTGTCCAGCTTACCACGACGTTTCAACTCCACCTGGTCAAGAATGGTATTGATGCTTTCTTCTTTCGCCTTGTCAATAAAGCCGCAGGTATTCACAACTACGATATTGTGATCAAGCTTTTTATTCTCATGCACTACATTGATATCATTAGCCTTCAATTGGCCACTCAGCACTTCGCTATCCACCATGTTCTTGCTGCACCCGAGAGTGATGATATTGACTTTATCTTTTTTTAATGTCTTCGTCTTCATTACGCCTCTTTTCTTTCGAGATTAAATAAACTATCCACAAACTCATGTTTATCGAACACCAGCAGATCTTCCATTTTTTCTCCTACGCCAATAAACTTCACCGGTATTTTAAATTGGTTGGCAATAGCCAATACCACCCCGCCTTTTGCTGTACCATCGAGCTTAGTAATTGCCAATGCTGATACATCTGTAGTGGCGGTAAAATGTTTTGCCTGCTCCACTGCATTTTGTCCTGTACTTCCGTCCAATACTAAAAGAACTTCATGTGGAGCATCAGGTATTGTTTTTTGAATCACTCTTTTGATCTTGTTCAATTCATCCATTAAATGGGCCTTATTATGCAAGCGACCAGCGGTGTCGATCAATACCACCTCGCTTTTCTTTGCTATCGCACTTTGCACAGTGTCAAAAGCCACTGCTGCCGGATCGCTGCCCATGTCCTGTTTTACAATTGGCACTCCTGCTCTTTCACTCCAAATGGTCAATTGATCAACCGCAGCGGCACGAAAGGTGTCAGCGGCTCCCATCAACACACTCTTGCCCGCTTTTTTAAAATTATAGGCCAGCTTGCCTATTGTTGTAGTCTTACCCACACCGTTTACACCGACCACCAGTATGATATACGGTTTTGTCGGCAGTTCCGAATCAAATGCATAGCTGTTCGAATGTGGTGCGTCAACCAGCAGCGCTTCAATCTCTTCCTGCAGCATTTTATTCAGCTCACCGGAGTTCATGTATTTATCTTTTGAAACCCGTTTTTCGATCCGGTCAATGATCTTTACCGTTGTTTCAATACCTACATCTGCGCTGACCAACGCCTCTTCCAGGTCATCCAGTACTTCCTCGTCAACGGTGCTTTTACCGGCAATAGCTTTTGTTATTTTTGAAAAAAAGCCTTCCTTGGTTTTTTGCAAACCCTGGTCAAGACTTTCTTTTTCCTTTTTACCAAATAGTTTATTAAAAAACCCCATTTTGCTTATTTATTTATTTATTGACCCTTCCGGCTTCGTTTTATTATGATAAAAACAACCGTCAAAACAATTATCGCAAACACCATTCATGCAAATGGACCTAAAGAAATTATTTGCATAAAATTAGCAGCAGTATAAAAGAAAAAAGCCATCACACCAAAGGGCATGACAGCTGATATCATTACTCCCCTTTAGGGGATGGGGGTACTTATTTCTGAGCTAAAAAGTCTTTTACTTTATCCTTGTGCACAATTTGCTCTTTGAAAGAGTAGGCACCGGTTTTAGGACTGCGAACAGCTTTGACAACTTTTGTCCAGTTTTTTGCCTCTGCTGATGCTTTAACGTCTTTTACCTTAGCGTTTTTTGAAGTTGCTTTTGCCATGTTATGCTAATTTGAAAATTTTCAAATTGATTTACTTAATCTCTTTGTGAACAGTCACTTTCTTCAGGATGGGGTTGTACTTTTTCAACTCCAGTCTCTCAGGATTGTTCTTTTTGTTTTTTACCGTGATATAACGGCTGGTACCAGGCTGACCACTGTTTTTGTGCTCAGTGCATTCCATAATAACCTGTACACGGTTTCCTTTCTTTGCCATTTTTATTCGCTTTTTGCCCTTTTGCCAGGGTGTGTTAGATTTTTTCTCCTTTTGCTCTCATTTCCTTTACTACGCTGTAAAGACCATTCTTATTGATAGTACGGATAGCATCCGTAGACAATTTCAGGGTGATCCATTTGTCTTCTTCTACAAGGTAAAACCTTTTTTTCTGCAAATTGGGCAGAAAACGACGTTTGCTCTTGATATTAGAGTGAGAAACTTTGTGTCCCCCGATTGGTGTCTTACCTGTAACCTGACATACTCTTGCCATGACGATCGAAATTTAGGACGGCAAAGGTAGGGATATCAAGCTAGAAACTAGAAGCTCATGAAAAGTTTTTTTCGAAATTCTTTACAAAAGCCGGAAACGCTCCCATTCAACCACTCTGATCCGCAAAATTAAGGTTTTGATTGCCCATCGTTTATCCGAACAGTTGTTACTCTTATTTCGCCGGCTCGCCGGCCATTTTTGCCTAATTGCCTGCTTTCAAGTAGTTTCGCCACTCATTTGTATTCAACAGCCCGGTGATTCTCACCCGGGATAACTTAAAACACAATCAAATTAAGCTATGGCATACGATGTAGTGGTAATCGGTAGCGGGCCCGGTGGTTATGTGGCTGCTATCCGTGCATCTCAATTAGGTCTGAAAACAGCGATCATTGAAAAAGAAAGCCTCGGAGGTATTTGTCTTAACTGGGGATGTATTCCCACCAAAGCATTATTGAAAAGTGCCCAGGTATATGAAGATATTAAGCATTCAAAAGACTTCGGAATCGAAGCCAGCGGCACAGTGAATTTTGAAGCCGTTATTAAACGCAGTCGCGGTGTGGCTGATAAAATGAGCAAAGGTGTTCAATTCCTGATGCGTAAAAATAAGATTGATGTGTTGATGGGTTTTGGCAAAGTGGTGGCTAAAGGAAAAGTGGAAGTGACCGCTGCCGACGGGAAAAAACAAACCGTAGAAACCAGGCATATCATCATTGCAACAGGAGGCAGAAGCCGTGAGCTTCCTTCACTGAAACAGGATGGCAAAAAGATCATCGGTTATCGTGAAGCGATGAACCTGCCGACCCAGCCTAAATCCATCATTGTTGTAGGAAGCGGTGCTATCGGTGTTGAGTTTGGCTACTTCTATAATAGCATGGGCACCAAAGTGACGATTGTTGAATTCCTGCCAAGAGTTGTTCCTGTTGAGGATGAGGATATCTCCAAAGAACTCGACAAGAATTTGAAAAAGCAAGGCATCGAGATCATGGTGAGCAGCGAAGTAACATCCGTAGATACTTCAGGCGCCGGTGTGAAAGCGAAAGTAAAAACGGCGGATGGCGAAAAGACCCTCGAAGCTGATATTTTATTAAGCGCTGTGGGCATTGCCGCGAATATCGAAGGCATAGGTTTGGAAGAAATGGGTATCAAAACAGATAAGGGCCGCATACTGGTTGATAAATATTATCAAACAAATGTACCCGGAGTATATGCGATCGGCGATTGTGTCCCTGGTCAGGCTTTGGCCCACGTAGCCAGCAAAGAAGCCATCATTTGCGTAGAAGCTATTGGTTACGCTGAAAAGAAATTCAATCATCAGCCTGAAGCGCTGGACTATAACAATGTCCCGGGCTGTACGTATTGCTACCCCGAAGTAGCTTCTGTTGGTTACACAGAAAAACAAGCAAAGGATGCCGGCTATGAAGTGAAGGTGGGCAAGTTCCCGTTAAGTGCTTCCGGAAAAGCTTCTGCTGCAGGACATGGTGAAGGTTTTGTAAAAGTGATCTTTGATGCCAAATACGGCGAGTGGCTCGGAACCCATATGATCGGCTATAATGTGACAGAGATCATTATTGAAACCGTTGTAGGCCGCAAGTTGGAAACTACGCATCACGAAATACTAAACAGCATCCACCCGCACCCAACTATTAGTGAAAGTGTGAAAGATGCGATTGAAGTGGCACTGGGTGAAGCGATACATTTATAGTCTGTCTGAACGAGGATTTATGAGATTTATGGGATTACGAGGAAACTTGTAATCCCTTTTTTTGGGCCTCCTCCCGATCCCAACACGTCGGGACCACCTATCCGCAGCCCTAGCTTAAAAAGTGTTTGTTATGCTATCAGGCCGTTTACATTTGTTCGGTACACTTTCCTGATTGAATAGTTTAAGGATGTGGCGGCTTAATTTTTCCCAAAAATCATTCAAAATCCCCAAAATCGTGGTTCGAATTATTCTTTCCACCCAGCATGGGTACAAAGGAAAAATTGTCAAAGACCTCTTCCTTTAATGCGCCATTATCCAGTTTGGTGATACGCATCATCCGCTGCACTTCGCCCATGCCTACAGGAATCACCATCATGCCACCGGGTTTTAACTGGTCAATTAGTTTTTGTGGAATCTCGGGTGCAGCAGCAGTAATGAGCACCCGGTCAAAGGGTGCATAGGTCGGCAACCCTTCATAGCCATCTCCATAAAAAAATTTGATCGAATGATATTTCTTTAAGAAGTCAAACTTTTTGTTTTCATCAAACAGCTTTTTCTGCCGCTCGATAGTATACACTTGTGCACCCATTTCTGCAAGCACCGTTGCCTGGTAAGCACTGCCGGTGCCTATTTCTAATACTTTCAGAAAAGGTTTTAATTCCAGCAACTGTGTTTGGTAGGCTACCGTATACGGTTGTGAAATGGTTTGACCTTCACCGATAGGAAAAGCCCTGTCTTCGTAGGCCAGTTCATCAAAGGCAGAATCTAAAAAGAAATGACGGGGAATATTATTGATAGCGTTCAACACTTTTTCATCCGTGATACCTTTAGTTCTGACCGTATCAACTAATTTCTTGCGTAATCCCTTATGACGATATGTATCTTCTGTTGGCCTTCTCATAGCAGCCGCAAGATAAGCTAAGAGGACAAAAGAAAAGCTAAGAGTAAAAGAGAAAAAGAGTTATTGCTTTTCTGTAATAACAGGTAAAACTTCGTTTATACTTTTTTTTCGGAGAACTAAACCGACCTTCAAAAAAAAGAGTGAACGAAACTATAAGATCGTTCACTCTTTCTATTTTAAGAATTCACTGTAAGGGTTGCCAACTTTCAAAAAAGTTGGCAACCCTTACAATAGCATTACAGCTTCATGTCTGCGATAATTGCCTTTAGTTTATCATCCAGCTGTTTATTCACTTTGTCAAAGTCGGCTGCATTATCCAGTTTTTCCTGTATGCTGAAATAGAATTTGATCTTCGGTTCGGTGCCGCTTGGCCTTGCCGATATCAAACTCCCATCGGCTAATACAAACTGCAGCACATTTGACTTGGGCAGGTTGATGGTCCACTCCTCGCCTGTCTGTGGATTTTTACCCTTGCTTATTTCATAGTCCAGCAATTTCACAACAGCCGATCCGTTGATGGTCTTAGGCGGGTTGCTCCGATAGCTCTCCATCATGGCAGCTATTTGTTGTTGCCCGTCCATTCCTTTTTTAGTAATGGAAATGAGATCTTCTTTGAAGAAACCATATTCAACATACAAATCAATCAATTTTTCAAACAGGCTTCTTCCTTTATTCTTTTCATAGGCTGCCATCTCGCAAAGCAGCGCCACGGCACTTACTGCATCTTTATCCCTGATCTTATCACCGATCATCAGGCCGAAGCTTTCTTCGCCACCGATCACATAGTTTTCTTTTCCTTCTTTCTCGCGGATCATTTCAGCGATCCATTTAAATCCTGTCAGTACATTATAGCAGGCCACCTCATTTTTCTCTGCAATGCGGTTGATCAAACCAGTGGTTACGATCGTCGTGATCACCATGTCATTTGGCTGAGCAATCCCTTTAGCTCTCCTGGCCTCGATCATATAGTTAAATGCCAGTACCGCTGTCTGGTTGCCATTCATCAACACCCATTCACCATGATTATTTTTTATACCGATGCCCACCCTGTCTGCATCCGGATCTGTACCCAGCAAGATGTCTGCATCGATGGCTTTGGCTTTTGCCAGGCCGATACTCATGGTTTCTTTTTCTTCCGGATTAGGATACCCCACTGTTGGAAAGTTTCCATTCGGTTCCTTCTGTTCCTCTACAATCGTCACATTGGTAAATCCAAAGCGCTTCAATACATCAGGCACCAGCATAATACCGGTGCCGTGTATAGGCGTGTATACAATTTTTAAATCGTGTTGCTTGGCGATCACATCCGGGTAAACGCTCAATCCTTTTACCATCTCCATATAGGCATCATCCACCTCTTTGCCGATAATGGTAATATTTCCATCACTACCGCTCCACTTCACATCATCTACGGAAGCAATTTTTTCCACTTCTTTGATCACATTTTTATCATGTGGTGGCACCAGTTGTCCGCCATCATTCCAGTAAGCTTTATATCCATTATATTCTTTTGGATTGTGCGAAGCAGTACATACCACGCCACCATGACATTTAAAATACCGAATAGCAAATGACAATTCCGGCGTAGGCCGCAAGGCCTCAAACAAGAAAACCTTAATACCATTAGCGGCAAATACATGCGCCGTTGTCTCTGCAAAAAAACGGCTGTTATTGCGGCTGTCATGGGCTATAGCTACACGAACTTCATCAGCACCCACAATTTGTTTCAGGTAGTTGGCGTATCCCTGTGTAGCCATACCAACAGTATATTTGTTCATACGGTTGGTACCCACACCCATAATGCCACGAAGCCCGCCGGTACCAAATTCCAGGTTGCGATAAAAAGAATCAGCTAATTCATTTGGATTTTCTTGCTGAAGTTTTAATATCTCGTCTTTTGTTGCCTGGTCAAAATTTCCACTAAGCCAGGTATTCACCTTTTGTTGAATGGCAGCATCCATATAATTAGTTTATGATTTTGGTTTATGGTTTTGTTTGATCGTTATCGGGTTGAAGTTATCAATTTTTAGCATGCAAATCTACTTAAGCCGGGGAAACGTATTTTTGTTTTATGAAGCCAGCACCTGTGCTAAACTCATCGTCTGTTGCGACGCTACTTTCATCTTCCTGGAAAAAGCTCTGCCTTTTTTTATTATTTGTTTGTTCGTTTATTTTTTTAGCTGCACAGGATACGACTACGACAAATATCGGAACGGTTGTGACACAACAATTAGTCAGTCCTGCGGCAGAAAAAGTTGATCAGGTGCCTAATAAAAAAAGGGTCTTACTAATTGCAGGTATCAACGTGGCCGGTTACGGTGGTTCTTTGATCGCATTAAACAGCGCCTGGTATAAAGGTTATGCAAAAACATCTTTTCACAGTTTTGACGACAGCAGGGAGTGGTTACAGGTGGACAAGGCGGGGCATGCCTGGGGTGCTTATAATGCCAGTCGCGGCACTACAGCCATGTGGGACTGGGCGGGGTTTCCGCATAAAAAATCAGTATGGATCGGCGGCCTTAGTAGCATGGCTTATCTCACCACTATCGAATTCATGGATGCGTACTCCGCTAAATGGGGATGGAGTTGGAGCGATATCGGCGCCAATATCTTTGGTTCCGGCCTGTTTATGGGCCAGGAATTTTTGTGGAATGAGCAGCGCATCCAATATAAATTTTCATTTCATCACAAAGACTACGGTGAACAACAACTGGAACAACGGGCTGATGATCTATTTGGCAAACCCTGGTATGAACGAATGTTGAAAGATTACAATGCACAAACCTATTGGCTGAGTTTTAATCTCCGGTCCTTTTTAAAAAACAGCAACCTGCCCGCCTGGCTCAATATCTCGTTTGGCTATGGCGCCGATGGGATGTTGGGTGGCTTTGAAAATAAATGGACGGATGATGCAGACAACGAAATCAGCCGGACCGATATTCCAAGAAAAAGACAATTCTACCTGGCTCCTGACATTGACTTTACCAAAATAAAAACCAAAAGCAGGTTTCTAAAAACAACTTTCGCCGTGCTGAATTCTTTCAAGTGCCCTGCACCAGCTTTGATGCTGGATAGTAAAGGCAAGTTGAAAGCTTATGCTATTTACTTCTAGGAATCTTTTGACCGGGGACCACGTAACGAATCATAATTCATTGATCCATTTTCGAAAATGAGGGGCCATTTCCTGGCTGACGATAATTTGATGAGGTAAGTCGGGGAAAACCAGGTCGACCTGCAATTTCACTTTTTCATAGGCCTTGTAACTTTTTATAAACCCAATATTGATGATATATTGGCGATTGGCCCTGAAAAAAATGGAGGAATCCAATTCGTCTTCCAATTCGGCCAGGTGCCGTTCTGCGATATATTTTTTACCGTCTTTGTCGATTACATATACCAATTTATTTTCTGTATAGATAACCACGATGTCGTCCATCTTTAGCGGGATATTTTCAATCCCCTTTCGTACCAACAATCTCGACCTGCCCTTTGGCTTGAATAATTGTAAAAACGACTCATTGTGTTGAGCAAAATGATTTTCCAGTGTTTTATACTTCGCCAATGTTTTGTTCAGGTCCCGTTGATCAATTGGTTTAAGCAGGTAGTCGATACCATTGTGCTCAAAAGCATTTAACACGAATTGATCATAACCCGTTACAAAAACGACGGGACTTTTTATACTGACCTGGTTAAAGATTTCAAAAGATAAACCATCCGGCAATTGAACGTCAGAGAATATCAGGTCGGGGGAGGGATGAGCAGATAAATAATCAACGCTCTCCTTTACCGTAGCAATGGAAGCCACTACTTCAGTATCCGGCGCCGTGTCTAAAAGCATTTTCTTAAACTCCTCGGCTATAATCCGCTCATCTTCTATGATAACAGCTTTCAACATTTTATTTTTTCAATACTCGTAAAAGTAATTGCTGTTTTTTCAAACCTCTTGTCTGATCAACTACGCATTTGAGAGAAAAACTGCGAAAGGAATTTTTGGTATACCAGGAGTTAAGCTCTGAATAATATACGTGGTCGGAATCCGACGGCTTATTCAGCATTGCTTTGTTTTTCTCAGTGATGGTATGAAAAAACGACGTCATACAGCAAGACATAGTCCTTACTGGACAGACAGGCAGGTTATGACCGCTGATGCATCAGTCTACCAAATAAGCAGGATTTGACAAAGGAGTGACTTTGGTTTACCGCTCATCATCGCGATTGACAATGGAGACTTGTCCATTTTTTACCTACAGGCGTTTGTGCATTTATTCTAAATAAGCACCCACGATATTTTCTTCCTTCACTTCAACAAAAATATGTTCCTGCAGCGTGGTAGCGATCGACAGACCGACATAGTCCGAATGAACCGGAAATGAATTATGACTTCTTTCCACCAATACAAGAGCCTGTATCTTTTTGGGATGATAAGTAAGGAATGGCTTTAAAGCATACAATAACGTTTTACCGCTATTAGCCACATCATCTACCAGGATGATGACTTTATCATTAAAATCGAATGTTTCACTTAATTCGATTTCGTGTGGCATGCGTTTATCAAGCGCAATAGTTAACAGTTTTGTTTTTACGTCCGATATTTCCCCAATCATTTTTTGAATCGTACGGGCAACTACACTCCCACTTTCCCGGATACCGGCTAATATTATTTCTTTTTCGTCATGATTATTCTCTATTATCTCCAGTGCCATCCGGCGGAGTTTCTGGGCTGCTGCCTGCTGATCAAGTATATAATTTTTGTTTTTTGTCATAAACCTATTAAACCTTTTAAACATTAAACTTTTAAACCTTTGCCTAACAACCCGTAAATTAGCGATTGTATTTATACACCATGCAAATAGCGCAACAAATTTTATTCATTCTTGTCAGTGGCCTTGCCATTTGGTTGTTTTCAAAAAAAGTAAAAGAGATTAGCCGAAACATCAAACTGGGTCGTGATGAAGATTTGAGTGACAATTCAACACAGCGCTGGCAAAACGTGTTGCTACTTGCCTTTGGTCAGAAAAAAATGTTTCGCAATCCATTGGTGGCTGTACTGCATTTTTTTGTGTATGCCGGTTTTATCATTATTAATATAGAAGTGCTGGAGATTGTGCTCGATGGCATTTTTGGCACCCATCGTTTATTTGCTAATATGCTGGGAGGCTTTTATACTTTCCTGATCAACGCATTTGAAGTATTGGCGGTTTTGGTAATCGTGGCCTGTGCAATTTTCCTTGTCCGCAGAAATATCATCAAACTCAGGCGATTTATCAATAAGGACCTGGATGGCTGGCCACGCAGTGATGCCAATTATATCCTGATAACCGAGATCGCATTGATGCTTTTATTTCTCACCTTAAATGCGAGTGATACCTTACTGCAAACAAGAGGTGTTGAACATTATGCGGCACACCCTACCGGCAATTTTATTTTCTCCCAATTACTCCAGCCTGTTTTAAATGGTACTGACAACAATGGCCTCCTGACGATAGAAAGAGCCTGTTGGTGGTTGCACATTATTGGCATATTTGCTTTTTTAAATTACCTGCCTTACTCCAAGCACCTGCATATTATTCTTGCATTTCCGAATGCTTATTATGCAAGATTGCAGCCAATGGGCAAAATGGAAAATATGCCGGCTATACAAAACGAGGTACTGTATGCTATGCAACCAGAACTGGCACCGACAGATGCATCTACAGAGCCACCTAAAAAATTTGGCGCTAAGGATATCACAGACCTGAGCTGGAAAAATTTACTGGATGCATATAGCTGTACAGAGTGCGGAAGATGCTCGGCGGCTTGCCCGGCTAATATTACCGGTAAATTGTTATCCCCCCGTAAGATCATGATGGATACCCGTGACCGGGCCGAAGAAATTGGTAAGAATATTAATAAAAATGGGGAATTCAAGGAAGACGGTAAGACCTTGTTGCATGATTACATTTCTGTGGAAGAACTACGTGCCTGTACGAGTTGTAATGCCTGCGTACAGGAATGCCCTGTCAGCATCAATCCGCTTGATATTATTCTTCAACTTCGCCGCTACCTGGTGATGGAGGAAAGCAATTCACCCCAGGAATGGGCGGTAATGTTTAGCAATGTTGAAAATAATTTTGCGCCCTGGAAATTTAGTCCCGATGAAAGAGACAGATGGACAGAAGAGGTGTAACTACCAGGGTGTTTTATTTTTTACCATAACATTCTGATCTTATTCGTGCATTCAACAATTGAATTTTCTCAATGAACATACAATCATTCCCCTTCCAAACATTTGACTGGTCTTCTATCCCAAAGGAGGAGCATGCAGGTGAAACAGGTGTTGCATACTGGCAGGTAAAAATGCTGAACAACATCCGCATCCGGCTGGTGGAATATTCGCCCGGTTACAAAGCCGATCACTGGTGTAAGAAGGGCCATGTGCTCTATTGCTTTGACGGCGAGATGCAGACAGAATTGGAAGACGGCCGGGTGATGAAACTTACAGCAGGCATGTGTTACCTTGTTGGAGATAATAATGAGTCTCATCGTTCCTCTACCATCGATGGCTGTAAACTTTTCATCGTAGATTAAATACTTCTAGTGTTATTTTTAATCACAAGCTGACGTATCCTACAAAGAGGCTCAGAGATTTTCACATGCCGCCTTATCACTAGAGAAACTATTGAATTATTTTTTCTCCCTGTGTCTCAGTGCCTCTGTGCCTCGGTGCTTCAAACAAATTCTTGTCGTTAGAAATTATGGAACACAACGCCACGGACATAGGGGCACAGAGATGTTCACATTCCGACTTATCACCTGTTTACAATATAATAAACTTAACATGACACTAGCTGATCAATTCAATCTGCTCGTTTACTGTCGCAACACAGCCAGGCAACTATCGCTCATCTGCGCTTGGGCCATACATGCCCGGAACCGGCACATTTAATAAACGCAGGTAAACAGACAATTGTCCGCGGTGATGAATATGATGACTGAGAGCCCAGCCCCTGATAGCAACTTTTTTGGGCGTATTAAACATCACCTTATCGCCCACACGAACTATCCATGGCTTGCTGAAATCCTCATCCTGCATGGAAGAAAGCTCATTAACAGCCGTATCAAGATTTGTTTGAAATATAGAGATCAACTCATCCTGTGAAGCTGCTACATGTGCTTTAAAGGGCCTGGCGGCAAAGTCAAAGTCATCAATATTTTTTATATCAGCTATCCATTTAAAATTTTCAGCAATATGTGTCGCCAGTCGTCCGAGCGACATTGATTTTTCATGTGGCTTCCATTCGGCTTTCTCTAATGGTACTCTCTCCAGCATTTTCTTAGTGAGCGAAGCTTCGTGTTTTAATTCAGCAATAAATGCATCTTTTATTGGCATACCCGGGGATTTAAAATTTATTCATGTTTAATGATCTTTATGCGTCAGCTTATCCAGTCTCTCTTCAAATTTACCAACCTGTGCTTCTATATGACCGGTCACCTCTTCGGGATGTCCCAGTTTATGTATAGCATCCCTCTTCTTCCACATTTTCCAGATTTGTATCAGTGCTGTAACCGCAAATATGCCACCTATCACCCAATTCAGTACGTCCTGGTTGGTATTGATTTTATCAGCGATCAGTTGACCGCCAAAAATGAAAAGCAGGTTTCCGATAAATGTCCCGATGCCGATGCCGGCGATATAAGTGTTATAATGACTATTGCGGGGCAATAATATTTTTTTTGTAAACAGCACTGTGCTCCAACCAAACCAGAATGGGATTTGTACGGGGTTCACAACACTCATCGTAAAACCCAACAAAATGGTAGGCATATTACTGCTAAGGATGATATTCTTCCCGACCTTGGGATGAAGTGCTGCATAAAAGCTGGTAACGGCTAACGCAAGTACAATAGCCAGGGTAACCCACTCCAGTATCCGGAATATTTTTTCCTGCTTTCGTATCCAATCCATCGCCACCAGTGAAAGACGTACATACATGATTTCGGCCAGTAATGATCCCGCGGAAAATAACATGGCAGCATAAATGCCATCCGACACCGATATCTGCATAGCGGCAACATTCAACGTTCCCAACGGCAATGAGCCAAGGAAGCTAACAAGCATGCCGGTAAGAAAAATTTTGAACAGTGGATGCATAGAAACGAAAATACGAAAGCCCCTCCAAACCTCCCCGAAGGGGAGGCTTCCCTTTGACACCGTTCAGGAGATCGAAGGAAAAAGTGCCGTCTAAAGAATTATCATGAAAAAAATATTAATCACCAATGATGCTTTTTGAAAAACGAGGTTAGTGTGTTGGTGGCTTCCCCTATTGGGGGAAGTCGGAAGGGGGCCTAGTCATATTTCTCGAGCAATTTAAAGTGATCCCTTGACTGTTTTAAAAAGTTCCATCCTCTTTTAAATGCCCAGTAGGGTGTTCCATTCTTATGATTATGCCTGCTGATTTGATATAAGGCTTTCCAATGTGCTAATAAAACTTTATACGCTTTGCCCAGGCTCATATTACAATCATAAATATGATTGGGTTCAGCACCGCAACCGTTGAATTCGATGATCTGGAAATTTTTTCCTTCTTTAAGATCTTCGATTGAGGTTGTTTTTATATCGTACCTGCCATAGTAAAAAGAAGTGTAATGACTAAGTTCATCAAACACTTCATGCATTTTTTCATTGATCTCGTTGTGAAGATTGGTAAAATGTGCGCCGCGGTTATGATTGCCTGCATACGACAGGTAGAATATTTCACCGGCCGGTAACACCCTGTCAAACCGATGACCATGGCGATGCTGCATTTCCGCCATCCTGAATTTTGCACGGGGATGTTGCTCCGTTAATTCTTTTAAAGTAGATAACCCGTCTCCCTTTACGTGTAACAGCTCTTTATCAATAAAACCACTAACGATTCCTTTTTTTTGATTGGGATGGCGGTAATAAAACACACTCACTTCCACCGGCAGCTCGATCAAATCCTGTACGATATATTCAACAGGTATTTTTTCATGATATTTGATGAGTTGCTCTTCGTTTTCAATTTTCCGGAACAGTATGCCCTTCATGCCCACATCGGGTTTCACAATAAAAGGAAACCGAAAATCAGCTTCTGCAATTCTTTTTTTGACTTCGGCAACCGGCCAGTCATGCATAATATAAATAGTGCGGGGAACAAGCTCCGGGGGCAACTGATCATACATTTCTTTTTTTCCTTCTCCTTCAAATCCGCCAAAAGTGATAGTCGGATTGGAAGAACTGAAAAACCAAAATGACCAACTTCTTAAACAATACCAAAACCATACAGGACTGATGGGAGCATAGAGTACGTAAAAATTCCATAGCTCCCAATTCATCAATCGTTGAAAAAATTTGTTGTTCTTCATGCAGAACCGCAAAAATAAGCATGGGCAAATAGGAATTGAAAAAGATTTCACTGAACAAATCAACCATGAAATCCTTCGCACCGGGTTATTCCACTATAAAAAAATTATCCTTGCCATCCCTTACAATCCGATAATCCGTAATAGATTTGGTTCAAATTTTCAATTGCATGAACGTTCCAATAGTTGCTGAATTATTTGCCAATGGACAATCGCCGGATGTATTGTTTTGGGTAGGCTGTGCGGGTAGCTTTGACCAACGTGCACAAAAGATCACCAAAGCGTTTGTTACCATATTGGACAAGGTGGGAATCAACTATGCTATCCTGGGAAAAGAAGAAATGTGCACAGGAGATCCGGTTCGCAGAGCAGGCAACGAGTTCATGTTCCAGATGATGGCCTATCAGAATATTCAACTACTGAATAACTACGGCATCAAAAAAATTGTGACTACCTGCCCGCATTGTTTTAACATTATAAAAAATGAATATTCAGAGCTGGGCGGCAATTATGAAGTGATTCATCATACTGTTTTTTTACAGCAATTAATAGATGAAGGCAAAATAAAAATCAAAGAAGGCGGCAGTTTTAAAGGCAAAAAGATCACCTATCATGACAGTTGTTATTTAGGCCGTGCCAATAATATTTATGAGGCGCCGAGGAAAGTGTTGGAAGCATTGGATGCAGAGCTGGTGGAAATGAAGCGATGCCGGAGTAAAGGCTTATGCTGTGGCGCCGGCGGTGCGCAAATGTTTAAAGAGGAAGAAAAAGGCACTACCCGTGTCAATATTGAACGAAGTAATGAAGCTATCGCAACCGGTGCGGCTATTGTTGCCTCTGCATGCCCTTTTTGTAATACGATGATGACGGATGGTGTAAAGCTGGCCGAGAAGGAAGAGAATGTGAAGGTATTGGATGTAGCTGAATTGGTAGCAGCGAGTTTGGAATAAGTCTTTCAATTAATGTGAGTGAGAGATTTTTAAGTTTTCAGTAGTTGTTGGTCAACATCATTAAATGTTTCTGCTTCATCTTCGATCCAAACTTTTTGGCTGGCAATGGTAATGTCGGGTACATCCCTCTTTTTTTTTGCTGAATAAATAATGCCCAGCCAGGTGAAACCAGCTTTGGCGGAGTTTCTTCCATCTAATAAAATTTCTCCACTCTCCCTCATTATAAATCCAGTGTGCGAGAACGATCGGTTGATTCTGCGTATGTTCCATCGGCATAAATTTCTTGCGTAATTTAGCGGGATGAAACGCCCATATAAAGTTTTTGAAAGACAGCGAATGGTTATGGGGCGTTCCATTCGGCCAAAAAGAAATAAAAAATATACAAATGAAACTTGACTATAAATACCTTCTGGACGGTAGTTTTCATTCCGGATCAAAGGTTTGGATTTACCAGGCCAACAGAGTTTTTTCATTAGAGGAAGCGCTAAGTATTGAGGATATATTGAACGATTTTACCGCTGCCTGGAAAAGTCATGGCACCCCGGTGAAAGGCGCTGGCTACCTGTTTTTCGGTCAATTCATTATTCTGATGGCTGATGAAACCGCCACAGGTGTCAGTGGTTGCAGCACCGATAGCTCTGTCAGGGTAATTAAAGAAATTGAGCAGCAATTTTCCGTCAGCATGTTCGACCGCACCACTCTTGCCTTTGTAGTTAAAGACAAAATACAACTGCTCCCTCTCTCCCAACTACAATATGCCGCTGATAACAGGTTTATTGACGGAGATACTCTTTATTTCAACAATCTTGTGCAAACCAAAGAAGAATTGGAAGACAATTGGATCATTCCACTTAAGGAAAGCTGGTTGAAAAATCGCCTGAGGGTAAAAATCGAAAGCTAAAAATTGCTAGATTTATAAGGTCTGCGGCAGTAGCTCAGTGGTAGAGCTTCAGTTTCCCAAACTGAAGGTCGTGGGTTCGATTCCCATTTGCCGCTCAGTTGTTTATTTATCAATCAACTTCTTATTAGATTTTAACGAAAGCAATCTGCCATCCTGTCATTTACTTCCCCGCTTTCTTGTATATTTGCTCCCCGGAATTTTATCGGATAAATATTTCAAGATGCCTGAGTTGCTGACACAGAAGACACATGATGAATCAAGGCAAGGCGAAGCTTATGCTCCCTTTACCAATGATCCTGCCGTTTATCGGAAGCGATTTTATATAGAAAGTTATGGTTGCGCCATGAACTTTGCTGATAGCGAAGTGGTTGCTTCCATTTTAAGTAAAGAAGGTTTTGGCGCTACCCGCGATGTAGAAGAGGCCGATCTGATTTTTTTAAATACCTGTTCTATTCGTGAAAAGGCGGAACAAACAGTTCGCAAACGGCTCACCGAATTTCGCAAGCTAAAGAAAAGAAAACCAGGGACGCTGGTTGGTGTGCTGGGTTGCATGGCAGAAAGATTAAAAGCAAAATTCTTAGAAGAAGAAAAACTGGTGGACATTGTCGTAGGCCCTGACGCTTATCGTTCGCTGCCCGGACTGGTAGAAGAAGCTGAAACGGGTCAGAAGGCCATTAATGTATTGTTGAGCCGTGATGAAACCTATGCTGATATCTCACCAATTCGCTTAAACAGCAATGGCATTTCTGCTTTTGTCAGCATCATGCGGGGTTGTAATAATATGTGTTCGTTCTGCGTGGTTCCGTTTACCCGGGGCAGAGAAAGAAGCCGCGATGCGGAAAGTATCGTAAATGAATGCAGGGAACTTTTTGAAAATGGTTACCGTGAAGTAACTCTGTTGGGGCAAAATGTGGACTCTTACTATTACCAGCCCGGCATCCTCCAAACCTCCCCCCAAATGGGAGGCTTAGCTGGCGCACAGCCCTTGCTTTCCGACAACTCTTCAAATAATAAGGAAGACCTCCTATCAGCAAAAAACAATTCGAAAAGCGAGGCTGGAGCTATCACCTTTGCAAAACTATTAGAACAGGTTGCCCTGATCTCACCCTTGCTGAGAATACGTTTCTCCACTTCGCATCCAAAGGACATTACCGACGATGTGCTGTTTACCATGGCGAAGTATGAAAACATTTGCAATTACATACACCTGCCGGTGCAAAGCGGTTCAACAAGAGTATTACAGTTGATGAATCGCACTTATACCCGTGAATGGTACAAGGCGAAAGTGGATCGCATCCGGGAAATTTTACCAGGCTGTGGTCTTAGCAGTGATATCATTGCCGGCTTTTGTACAGAAACGGAAGAAGATCACCAGGACACGCTGAGCATTATGGACTATTCGAAATACGATTACTCCTATATGTTCTTTTACAGCGAAAGGCCCGGCACCCTGGCGCAAAGAAGATATACTGATGATATTCCGCTGGAGACCAAGAAACGAAGGCTGGCCGAAATAGTGGAAATGCAAAACCGCCTCTCGCTGGAAAGCAACCTGAGAGACATTGGAAAAATTTTCAAAGTATTAATAGAAAGCACCAGCAAAAAAAGAGATACCGAATGGATGGGCAGAACTTCTGAAAATAAAGTGATGGTATTTCCGAAGGAAAACTATTCCGTTAAAGAAGGAGACTATGTGCTCGTGAAAGCAGAGGATTGCACACAGGGAACATTAATGGGACATATAGCCGACATCCCACAATCTAAGTTTTAAATCATAATTGCCGCAGTAGACACCGGCAACAAACATTATGGACATTCAATCAATAAAAAACCGGTTTGGCATCATTGGTAACTCACCTGCCCTAAATTATGCGTTGCAGGTAGCCGCCCAGGTAGCCAATACGGATCTTACAGTTTTAATAAATGGAGAAAGTGGTGTAGGTAAAGAAGCATTCTCCATGATCATTCACTCTTTATCCAACAGGAAACACAATCCTTTTATCGCTGTCAACTGTGGCGCTATCCCCGAGGGTACGATCGATTCAGAATTATTCGGTCATGAAAAAGGATCATTTACCGGTGCTGTTGATTCGCGGAAAGGCTATTTCGAAACCGTGAATGGCGGTACTATTTTTCTAGATGAGATTGGCGAAATGCCTTTGGGTACACAGGCCAGGTTATTACGGGTACTGGAAGCAGGTGAATACATTCGTGTAGGTTCAAGCAAAGTGCAGAAAACAGATGTACGGGTAATTGCCGCTACCAATAAGGAACTTTTGCAATTAGTGCAACAGGGAAAATTCAGGGAAGATCTTTATTATCGTTTAAGCACTGTTCCCATCCGGGTGCCGGCATTGCATGACAGGAAAGAAGATATTCACCTGTTGTTTAGAAAATTTGCCGCTGACTTTGCTGATAAATATAAAACCGCTCCTATTCAACTGGATGATGAAGCAAAAAACCTGTTAATTAATTATCCATGGCCCGGCAATGTGCGGGAATTAAAGAATATTGCAGAGCAGATGTCAGTTCTTTCACAGGAAAAACTGATTACGGCCAAAGACCTCAATAAATTTTTGCAGCCTTATTCCAACAATCGTCTACCTGCATTAACGTCCCATCATGGCGCTACACAGGATTTTGGCAACGAAAGAGAAATTCTTTATAAACTTTTCTTCGACATGAAGAAAGATGTAACAGAATTGAAGCGGATGTTCCTGGAGATGTTGCAAAACCCCGGCATGGCGACCAAGGATCATGAATTTATCAACGGTCTCAAAGAATTGAAGTCGGCGGATGGGCTACAACCCTATTTAGTGCCGCAGGTACAGCAGCCTCAACAAGCAATACAGCCTGTTTTGATGAACAATGACATAGATGATCATGAGGAAGTGGAAGAAAGTCTCAACATCATGGACAAGGAAAAAGAGCTGATCATAAAAGCGCTAAAAAAACATAGGAGCAAAAGAAAGGATGCGGCAATGGACCTGGGTATCAGCGAACGGACATTATACAGGAAACTGAAGGAATATGATATTGATGAATAAATCAGAAGTTAGAAGTCGGAAGCCTGCCGGCCGGACAGGCGGGTCAGAAGTCAGAATTACGAACAGCAAAAAGCTTTCCGCTAATAAAGCGCTTCGTATTTTATACCTGGCGGTTGTAGCCGTTGCATTTCTTTTTGCAGCAGCAGGCAATAGTAGTTGCAACGTTTATAAATTCCGCGATGTTTCTATTCCTGACAGTATACGGTCGGTCAAAGTAAATTTCATCGAGAACAGGGCTTCCTATGTCAACCCTCAACTAAGCCCGAGACTTACAGATAAACTCAGGCAAAAGATCGTCAGCCAAACCAGGCTTTCACAAACTAATAATGATAATGCTGACTGGGATATTAGAGGGCATATTTCCAATTATTCATTCAGCACTTCTGGTCTTACCACCCAGGGAGGCAATCGCCAACAAACAACAAACAGGCTGACAGTAACGGTGCATATCATTCTAAACGATCAGAAAGCCAATAAAACCCAGGAGTATGATGTAAGCCGGAATTTTGAATTCGCCGCCACTCAATCCATACAACAAGCAGAAGCCAGTCTGGGGGACGAGATCATTCGTGGCCTCACAGATGATATTTTCAACCGCATTTTTTCCAATTGGTAACCTACAAAGGAACAAGGCACAAGTAACAAGGCGCAGGAATCATAAAACATAAATCAACCGCATTAACTGCAACATTTGAGCTATCATGCAGTTTCAGTTGCTAACCAATAACTGTCAATTTCTTACCTTGCGGCCATGAACGCTCCTGTCAATGAAATAACCAAATCCCTTACCGGGAAATTATCACTTCGTGATTGCTCCGTAGATGAACTGCAGCAGCTTGTAAACAAATATCCTTTTTTTGGCCCGGCGCAGTTACTCTTTGCGAAAAAACTAAAAGATCAAAACACTTCTTCGGACAATAAACATATTCAGAAAGCTTCCCTGTTTTTTCAAAACCCAGTATGGTTCGATCACCTGATCAATGATAATTCAGACGACACCATTGTTGAAAAAAAGGAAGAACCGGTTGTGTTTAACAGGAACACCGAAATGGAAACTCCGGCTACGGTGGAGAAAGTAGTTGACCAGACCTATTCCCACAAAACACAAAAGGAAAATGACGAACCCTTTGATGAAGAAGGTTCGTTGGAAAATCAACCTGCATTAGAAATACCGAAACTAAAAATAGAACCGATTGATCCATCCAAAGCAGAACTGACATTCGAGCCGTATCATACCATCGATTATTTTGCTTCACAAGGAATAAACCCTAAACAAGAAGAAAAGCCAAAGGATTCGTTTACCAAACAACTTAAAAGCTTTACCGAGTGGCTAAAAATAATGAAACGATTACCTGTCTCTGAAATTACCGCTGACATCAGCCCTGCTGATGAGAAAAAGGTAGAGAAGATGGCAGAAACATCTATTAACGACCGCGAAGTTGTTACAGAAACCATGGCGGAAGTGTGGGAAAAGCAGGGAAATGTTCGAAAAGCCACCGAAGTCTACCGGAAATTAAGTTTGCTCAATCCCGCCAAAAGCTCTTATTTTGCAGCCAAAATTGAACAATTAAAGAATTTGTGATATGACTATTTTATTTGTGATTTTGATCATTCTGGCTTCAGTGGTGTTGGGACTTATTGTATTGATCCAAAACCCTAAAGGCGGTGGCCTGACTGGCAGTATTGCCGGCTTCAGCAATCAATTCATGGGTGTAAAACAAACAACAGATGTGCTGGAAAAAGGCACCTGGATTTTCGCTGCTGTTGTGGGTCTTCTATGCCTGCTTTCTGCTTTTTTCATTACCGGCAACACTTCTTCTGGTTCAGTAGATAGTAAAGCCAGTGGCGCATCGGTTCCGGCTGCTACGCAACCCGCGACACAGCCTGCACAATTACCATCGAACACCGTGCCTCTTGATTCTCCTGCCAAATAATCAAAACGTTATAATATTCAGAAACCCTGTCGCAAAGACAGGGTTTTTTGTTTAATTTGTTTTTTATACCATAGCTATAAGATTAAACTAATATTTAAATGGTATAATCTATCCATATCTCAGAAAACTAAAAAGGGATGAAAAGAAAAATCATACTCGGCTTTCTACTAGCTGTCGTTTTAATAGTTGCTTTTGTAGCCTGGAAATTTTTGGGCCCCACTTTACATGCTCCTGAAAAAAAATATTTCTATATACACACCGGTCAAAATTTTGAAGGTGTAAAAACGGACCTGAAACACCAAAAAATAATGTCTGGTTCAATTTGGTTTGGCTGGGCCTCAAAAATACTTGGGTATGAAAAAGTAAAGCCCGGGCGTTACGAAATAAAAAAAGGAATGAGCCTTGTAAGCCTGGTTCGTATGCTGAAGAATGGCCAGCAATCCCCGGTAAATTTTGTGATCACGAAATTAAGAACAAAGGAATCGCTCGCTTCCCGCATTGGTAATTTGTTTGAATGTGATTCAGCCCAAATGATGCAATTTCTTAATAATGCTGATTCATTGAAAGAATACAATTTTGATACAAGTACCGTCATGGCAATAGCGATGCCTTTTACCTACACGATTAAATGGAACACAACGCCACAAAACATCTTTCAACATTTTAATGCCGCTTATAAAAACTTTTGGACAGATGAACGGAAACAAAAAGCCACGAACCTTGGCTTAACTCCTGTGCAGGTATCAACGCTGGCTTCTATCATCGAAGAAGAAACCAACTCAAAAACAGACAAGCCAAATGTAGCCAGTGTGTACCTCAACCGGATTGCAAAAGGAATGCCCTTGCAGGCGGACCCAACGGTGAAATTTGCATTACGGGATTTTGGAATTAAAAGAGTATTAAGAGGCCATCTTGATACTCCATCGCCATACAATACTTATATCAATAAAGGTTTGCCGCCCGGTCCCATCTGTACACCGGCAGTTGAAACAATCGATGCCGTATTGAACTCTCCCAGGACAGACTATATCTATTTTGTTGCAAACAGTGCTTTTGATGGCACTCATATTTTTACTACTAACTATGCAGAACATATGAAGTATGCAAAACTGTACCAGCAGGAATTGAATAAAAGGAATATCAAATAATTTGCATGCATTGGCTAACCCGTCTACGGAGAAGATTCCTGGTATCAACACCGGTAAAATTCCTGATCAGGAAAAGCAAAAAGATTTTGCTGCCGGGTTTCCAGGGTATTCCGCTTTTCGATGTGATCCGGTTTTTCTTTTTACAAGCCAATAAAACAGGATTCACCGAAAGAGCCTCGGCCATTTCTTTCAACTTCACTATGACCATTCCGCCCGCCGTGATCTTCCTGTTTACCCTTATCCCCTACCTGCCTATTTCACAGGAATTCGTCAACCAGATGTTTTCATTGATAAGAGATGTAATGCCCGGTGAAAAGAACAACGGAAGGTTGATAAAATTTTTATCGGATATTTTAAGTAACCAACGTACTGGTTTGTTATCAACCGGCTTTTTGCTGGCGATGTTTTTCTCGTCCAATGCAGTCATGGGCATCATGCGATCCTTTGATCGAAACTATATTGGTTTCACAAAGCGCAATGATTTTCATGAACGGCTGGTAGCACTGCGTCTAACATTTATCTTGTTTATTTTATTCTTCACGTCCATCCTCACTCTTATCATGCAGGGATCTGTACTAAGGTGGTTAGGCATCACCAATTCCACCCTGATCACCGTGATTCATAACCTGCGCTGGGTAGTTATAGTTTTACTTTTTTTCTTCAGCATCTCGTTTATATATCGTTATGCTCCTTCCGTGCACAAGCGATGGGAACTAGTCAATCCCGGATCGATACTGGCCACGTTCCTGATGATTCTCTTTACCGCAGGCTTCTCTTATTGGGTCAGCAATTTTTCGAATTATAATGAACTATATGGCTCTATTAGCACGGTGCTGATCCTGATGTTACTAATTTATTTTAATTCACTGGTATTGCTGATTGGATTCGAACTAAATGTGAGTATCAATTCCTTAAAACACGAAGTGGATGAAAGGAATAAAAACATTGTCAGCGGAAATCATGTAGCCTGATTTTTGTTGAAATTTGTAAAGAACCCTAAACCTAACGCTATGCAAAAATCATTCTTTTCACTGGCGCCTGCCCTGGCAATCGCTTTGCTTCTGGCTCATTTAGTGAATGAGCCATTACCAATCGGCTCCGCACTGCCTAACCCAGACACAAAAATGAAAGACATTTCAGGCAAAGAAGTTTCTTTCAGGGATGTAAATAAGAAAAATGGATTGCTGGTAATGTTTAGTTGTAATACCTGTCCTGTTGTGGGTAAATACCAATCAAGAACATTGGAAATAGGAAAGTTTGCCAGTGATAAAGAAATCGGTGTAGTGCTGTTAAACTCCAACGAAGCGACAAGGGATGATGGCGAATCGTATGAAGACATGAAGAACTATGCAAGGGAACAGGGGTATAAATTCAGTTATGTAGTGGACAAAAATTCGGTAATGGCCGATGCGTTTGGCGCCACCCGCACTCCGGAGCTATTCCTCTTCGACAAATCAGGTAAGCTGGTCTACCACGGTGCCATTGACGACAATGCAAACGGTCCTGATAAGGTAACAAGGCAGCATGCCAGGATTGCTATTGAGGAAATGGTAGCCGGTAAACAGGTGTCTACTACCACTACCCGTTCGGTTGGCTGCACTATAAAAAGATTATAAACCGGAAACAAGTGATACACAGCCTGCAAAAAAAATTGTAGGCTTTTTTATGTACCCGTATGGAAATAAATCAGCCTTGCATCCTAATGCTGGATCGTTCACTTTATCACCTAAAAACCACGCTTATGTTATCCCCCGCACTGATCAACAAAGCTATTATCCTTGGCTTTATGGTAATGGTTGGCTATTCTATCGCAAAAAGTATACAGGCTGGCAGTCCGCTTGGATTGATATTGGCTATTGTAAGTCTTTGTGCAGGCATCTATTTTCTATACCTGCTGGTGCGGGCAAAAGAGCAGGCTGAACAGGAAGATACCGTTTAGCTTACCGCTTCAACATAGCTTCTATTTCTTTTTTCAATTTTTCCTTAGAAAAAGAATCTTCGACAAACTTTTTATACCTGTCGTTATTGTTGACAAAAAGAGTGGCCGGCAACGCACCTGACCAGGATGCATCAATTTTGGGGCAGAAATAATCTGCATTGGTTTCATCCAGCCAGGCTGACACACTGGTTATTTTTCTTTTTTGCAGAAATGCATCGACCTTCGACGGGTAATCATCTTCCATGTCGAGGCTGACAAGCAACAGTTGAAGGTTGTCCTTTTTGTATTCTTTTTCAAGGGCCAGGAAATAGGGCATTTCTTCAATACATGGTTTGCAATAGGTAGCCCAAAAATTGATCACCAGCGGCGTTTTGCTTTCTGCAATTATTTTCTCAAGATCCGTGATCTTTATTTTTTTTGCTTGTTGTCCGAAAACAGGCAGCGTAATAAATAAAGCACTAAATATGATTGTAACTATTTTCATTAAGCATTGTGAATTGATCCTTCGACCCTTCGACAGGCTCAGGGGTCAGGATTGAATATTCAAAATTTTATTCCGTTCTTTTAAAACTCCACTCATTTAATAGCTCATTGTATCTCGCTTCATCCAGTTTCCGCTGATCATAATGACCAGCCAGTGATTTTTGCCGGAATGCTTCGTATAAACTAACAGCGCATGCAACGCTTATATTCAATGATTGAATAATTCCGGCCTGTGGTATCACGAAGCTGCCATCTGCCATTGCCCTTATCTCCTCACTCACCCCATTATGTTCGTTGCCAAAAACCAGCGCTATGCTTTTGGTAAAATCGACCTGGTATAAACTTACTGCATCGTCACTTAAATGAGTCGTTAAAATGGATGAATACCTTTTACGCAAGGATGAAAAACATTCTCCTGCATTTTCATACTGATGAACAGTCAGCCATTTTTTTGCACTGGATGAACTTTTGAAGCCCCATTTTTTATGCCGGGGAATTCTCGTATTCAAAATAAAAAGTTCCTGTATCCCCACCGCATCGCAGGTTCTCATCACTGCGGAAATATTATGCGGATCAAACACATTTTCCAGAACGATGGTGATATCGTCCTGTCGTTTATTCAATACGGCGGTCAATTTTTCCATTCGTTGTGGTGTCATAAATCAACAGGCTTTAGCTTGCATTCCTGTTCAAATTAAGTATATTTATAAGGAATGATTTTCGCTTTTTTGTGACAAAGAAAAAACATTTTATGAAGTACTCACCTGTTCAAAATTATATTAACGGAAAGTTTGTCAATGGCACCTCCGAGCGGTCATTGGATGTTATTTCTCCAATTGACGGAGAGTTATTATCGAAAGTACCGATGTCTACAGCGGCGGACCTGGATGCAGCGATAAAAGCGGCTAAAGCGGCTTTTCCTGCCTGGAGCAAAACTCCGATCAAAGAAAGAGTACAGGTATTCTTTCGTTATAAACATTTATTGGAAAAACATATCCGGGAGCTTTCGGAGTTAATACAGGAAGAAAATGGCAAAACCTACGGCGAAGCATTAGCTGAAATTGAAAAAAGTGTTGAGCTCACTGAGTTCGCTACTTCGCTGCCGCAACTAATCACCGGCGAAGTATTGGAGGTAAGTAAGGGAGTGGAATGCAGAACAGAGCATGTACCGCTGGGGGTTGTTGCTTCTATTGTGCCTTTTAACTTTCCGTCCATGGTTCCCAACTGGACCATTCCGAATGCCATTGCGTTAGGCAACTGCATGATCATAAAACCATCGGAGAAAGTGCCACTGAGTTGCGGTAGATTAGCTGAGTTATTAAAAGAGGCCGGCCTGCCGGATGGCGTCTTTAACGTAGTGCATGGTGATGGTGAAATTGTAGAAGCTATTTGCGATCATCCGGGTATTGAAGCGGTGTCATTTGTGGGTTCCACAAAAGTGGCCAGGATCGTTTATCAACGTTCCACTTCTCATTTTAAAAGATGTCTTGCCCTGGGTGGAGCTAAAAATCACCTGATGGTATTGCCGGATGCGATTCCTGCAATGACGGCGCAAAATGTTGCCGCCAGTATGAGTGGTTGTGCCGGCCAGCGGTGTATGGCGGCTTCGGCTATGGTAGGTGTAGGTAATATTGATCACATCATTGATAAAATATGCGAGGAAGCAAAGAAGATTATTCCTGGCGAAAACCTCGGTGCTGTCATTAATAAAGCTTCACAGGAAAGAATTGAAAAATATATTACGGAAGCAGAACAACAGGGCGCAAAGGTATTAGTAGATGGTCGTCATGCAACCGTAAAAGGTAAGGAAAAAGGAACGTATGTCGGTCCCACAGTGATCGACTATGTAAAACCTGATATGTCAGTGGCAACAGAGGAAATATTCGGACCGGTCATTTCGATCATGCGTACGAATACTGTTGATGAAGCGCTGGCAATTGAAAATGCCAATCCATATGGCAATGCGGCTTCAGTGTTTACACAAAATGGTGGTATGGCACGTTACGTCATTGACAGGGCCAGTGCAGGAATGATCGGCGTAAATATCGGCGTACCCGTGCCAAGAGAACCTTTCTCCTTCGGCGGCTGGAATGAAAGCAAATTTGGCGTGGGTGATATAACCGGCAAAAGTTCCATTGAGTTTTGGACAAAGTTGAAAAAGAGTACAACCAAATGGAATCCTGAGGCTGGAGTAAACTGGATGAGTTAGGCGGCCCCCTCTAAATCTCCCCCCAAAGGTGAGACTTGCTAACGCACAACCCTGATAGTCGAAGTATATTTATTTGTTGGAAGTTGTTATAATGCTGATGTGGAAGATACACAGTTTGGATATGCACCAAAGCACCGCTCCTTCTCCTTGGGAGAAGGAGTTGGAGGATGAGGCCGGAATCCTGAAGCGGGAGTAAACTGGATGAGTTAGCCTGTCTGAACCACGATTTATAGGATTATGGGAAAATTAAATCCTATAAATCATTTAATCCGCCCAAATCATGGTTCAGACAAATGGATTAAGAACACGACAATGATTATGATTTTTATTATATGCGCAGATTAAACTCATAATCAATCTTAATAATCATGAGAATCTGCGTTCTTTTAAATTTATATGAACACAAGAACAATTTCCAAATCGCAAGAACTTCAAAGCACCCCTTTGGGAGAAGGGGGCGAAATAATTCAAACCAACCAGGATTACACGTTGTTTTCCTGGAGCAAACAAAAAGGTACTAATCCTATTGCTGTTAAATACGGTGAAGGAGTTTATCTCTATGACTATGACGGCAAAAAATATATTGACTTTTCGTCGGGCTTGATGAATGTGAACATTGGTCATGGCAATCAACGCATCACTGATGCCGTGGTTAAACAAATGCAGCAAGTTGCTTACGTTACTCCCAGCTGCGTAACAAAAGTGCGGGGTGAGTTGGGAAAAAAATTAGCTGCAATTTGCCCCGGCGACCTAAATAAAGCCTTCTTTACTTTATGTGGCGCTACGTCTATCGAGAATGCTATTAAACTGGCCCGGTTATATACTGGCCGGCATAAAATAATAACCCGTTATCAATCATATCACGGTGCATCGTATGGAGCCTTGAGTGCCAGTGGCGACCCGCGCCGAATACCGATGGATGCACAACAGGCTCCCAACTTTGTACATATTGATATTCCCTACCTGTATCGTTGGGAATATGGCGAAGAAAGTCTGCTGAAAGAATCTGTTGCACAACTGGAACGAATGATTGCTTATGAGAATCCCGGGAATATCGCCGCTATTTTATTAGAGGGTGAATCTGGTTCATCAGGTTGTTTGCAATACCCGGTTGGTTATTTGAAAGCTGTAAGAGAAATCTGCAACAAGCATGGCATTTTATTAATTATGGATGAAGTGATGAGTGGCTTTGGCCGAACAGGCAAATGGTTTGGTTTTGAAAACCACGGCATCATACCTGATATGATCTGTATGGCTAAAGGATTAACCTGTGGCTATCTTCCCTTCGGTTGCCTGATGGTATCGGATAAGATCGCCGCAAAATATGACGATGCTGTATTACCACTGGGTCTTACTTACTCAGCTCATCCGGTCAGTTGTGCCGCTGCACTGGAAACATTGAAGATCTATGAAGATGATGACCTGATCGCTAATGCTGCAGCTATGGGTAAATACCTGGATGCACAAATTGAAAAGTTGAAACAAAAACATCCAAGTATTGGCAATTGGCGAAATACCGGTTTACTAGGTTGCCTGGAATTGGTAAAAAACCGGCAAACAAAGGAACCGATGGCGCCGTTCAATGCAAGGCCTGATGAAATGACGGTGATGAACAAGGTAGCGGCAAAGATCAAGGAGCTCGGGATGTACACTTTTGTTCGGTGGAGCTATATTTTTATCGCACCGCCGTTGATTATTACAAAAGAGCAGATTGATGAAGGACTGACGATCATAAGTGAAGCGATCAGGATCGCTGATGAGCACACAACTTCGTAGGGAATTACGACAATTGCGAATTTGCCTGTCGGCTCAGGCGCACAGAACTCTGTAAACCCAATCATATAAAAATGGCAAATACATTTACACGATTATACATCCAATTTGTCTTTGCCGTTAAACACCGGCAAAGCCTTATTCACAAGGAGTGGAAAAATGAACTGTATAAATATATAACCGGTATCGTTCAAAACAACAAAAGCAAAATGCTGTCTATAAATGGCATGCCGGATCATATTCACATTTTTATTGGTTATAAACCTTCAGTTTCTATTCCAGACCTTGTTAAAGATATAAAAGTGGCAAGCAGTTCATTGATAAATGATAAACATTGGACTAACCACCGGTTTAACTGGCAGGAAGGTTATGGCGCTTTTTCATACAGGCTTCGGGACATTGATGAAATATGCAGGTACATTCAAAATCAGGAAATACACCATCAAAAGAAAACATTCAGGCAGGAATATATTGAACTACTAAAAGATTTTGATGTGGAATATGATGAAAAATATTTGTTTGAATTGTTTGATAGTTTATATTCAACTCCTACGGAGTTGGAGAGAGACTCATGATACATTTCTATAAATATTTGTCTCCTACGGAGACATGAAGATAAAACCAGGTCATCTAATTTAAACTCCTCCGGAGTTTAATATTTATAGAAGGATTGTTTAAATTCAAACAACGACTCCGCAGGAGTCGAATATGCTGAAAAAATAAATCAGAAATACCAGTGCAAGAAAATATACATGCCTCCTCTCTGGTCAACGAAGACCTCGCCCCTATTCCATCCGAAAAAAGAAAATGGGGAACATGGAATTATGCAGCGCTATGGATCAGTATGAGCCTTTGTATCCCTACCTACATGCTGGCAAGTTCATTGATCGGTGGTGGTATGAATTGGTGGCAAGCTATTCTCACCATCTTTCTTGGCAATACGATCGTTTTGATACCAATGATCTTAAACGGTCACGCCGGTGCAAAATATGGAATCCCCTTTCCAGTTTTTGCCAGGGCAAGCTTTGGAACAAAAGGCGCCAATGTTCCCGCCATCTTAAGAGCTATTGTCGCCTGCGGCTGGTTTGGTATTCAAACATGGATCGGTGCGGCCGCCATTTATAATATATTGAGAGCATGGAATCCATCATTACCGGAAATTGACAACCAGTCTTTATTTCCGCAGGCAATACCAATGGTCTGCTTTCTTGTTTTTTGGTTGTTGAACATGTTTATTGTTTACCTCGGTGTAGAAAGCATAAAAAAATTATTAGTATTCAAAGCCATTTTTCTTCCGGTGGCTGCATTGGCTTTACTATTTTGGGCTATTAGTGCTGCCAACGGATTGGGTCCTATACTGGAACAACCATCCAAATTATCGGGTGCATCATTCTGGAATTATTTTTTTCCGGCATTAACGGGCATGGTAGGTTTTTGGGCAACCTTATCCTTAAATATTCCTGATTTCACCCGCTATGCTAAATCGCAAAAAGCACAAATAAATGGGCAGGCAATTGGTTTGCCTCCATCCATGACCTTATTTGCATTTATTGGAGTGGTGGTAACCTCTGCAACGGCCATTGTATATGGAAGTACTATCTGGGATCCTGTAGCACTGGCTGGAAAATTTGAAAATAAAATGATGGTAACATTTGCCATGATCGCTGTTGCTATTTCAACCTTAGCTACTAACATCGCTGCGAACATCGTTAGTCCGGCCAATGATTTTTCCAACCTTGCTCCCAATAAAATCAATTTTAGAATGGGCGGTTATATCACCGGTGTGATTGGCGTTCTGATCTTTCCCTGGAAATTGATCGCCGATCCTACCGGGTATATTTTCACCTGGCTGATTGCTTATTCTAGTTTGCTTGGACCTGTGGGCGGCATCATGATCGCCGATTATTATTTTATCCGGCGCCAGCAATTAGAGGTAAATGAACTTTATAAGCACAACGGCAAGTACAGTTTTAAGAATGGTTTTAATACCAATGCCATAGTTGCCTTGTTGATTGGCATATTACCCAATGTGCCCGGCTTCCTGGTTACAATAAAACTAATTCCGGCAGATTCAGTGCCTGTATGGATTGCTCATTTATACAATTATGCCTGGTTCGTTGGGTTTTTCGTTAGTGGGATTCTTTATATATTACTAATGAGGAGAACCATGATTTATAAGATTGAGAAAGATTATGAGGATATGATATTGAAAATGCAAAAGACAGATGTGCTGGCGCAGAAATAGGTTAACTCCCTAAGATTGCCTGGTAAGCGATGATGCGTTTAAATTTTTTGTATGTCCATATTAATAAAAAATGGAAGGATTATCACAGCAGATGCAGATTATACTGCTGATATTTTTATTGAAGGCGAAGTGATAAAAATCATTGGTAAAGACCTTGCATTAAAAGCCGATCAGGAAATTGATGCCAGAGGCAAACTAGTTTTTCCTGGTGGTATCGATCCGCATGTCCACCTGGATATGCCGTTTATGGGAACCTTTAGCAGCGACAATTATGAAACCGGAACAAGAGCGGCGCTGTATGGCGGCACTACGATGGTGATCGATTTTATTTTACAAAAGCAAGGTAATTCTCTACGCTCCGCATTGGAAGAATGGAGGGGCCGGAGCGATAATAACTGTGTCGGTGATTATAGTTTCCATATGGCTGTCACTGATTTCAACGATAATACGAAGAAAGAGATCCAGGAGATGATCGAAAAAGAAGGTATCACTTCTTTCAAAACTTTTATGGCCTATAAAGGCGCCCTCATGATCGATGACCGGCAAATGGTGGGACTGATGGATGAAGTAAAAAAACATGGCGGACTGATCAATGTTCATGCTACTAATGGCGATATGATCGATTATCTGATTGCCAAACACAAAAGCGAAGGCAAACTTTCACCACTTTATCATTACTTATCACAGCCTGAAGTAACGGAGGCTGAAGCCAGCGAACGTTTTGCCGATATGGCCAATTACACCGGCTGCCCGGGTTATATTGTTCACCTGACCTGCGAAGGCGCATTAAATGCCGTTCGAAATGCCACCCGGCGAAATCAAAAGCTATTTGTGGAGACCTGCATACAATATTTACTGCTTGATGCTACGTTATACCAAAAAGATTTTGAAGGCGCCAAATGGGTGATGAGCCCACCGCTTCGTCAAAAGAAAGACCAGGAAACACTGTGGGCCGGCATCAACCAGGGACTGGTGCAAGTAGTAGCAACTGATCATTGTCCATTCAAATGGGAACAAAAATTGATGGGCAAAGATGATTTTTCTAAAATACCCAATGGACACCCGGCCATTGAAAACAGGATGGAACTTTTATATAGTGAAGGCGTTCATAAAGGAAAGATAACATTAAACAAATATGTAGAATGTGCCTGCACCAACCCGGCAAAAATATTCGGCATGTTTCCTCGAAAAGGAACAATTGCTGTAGGTAGTGATGCTGACATTGTCATTTTTGATCCCAGTGAAAAACATGTGTTGTCTGCTAAAACGCATCACATGAATGTTGACTATAGCGGTTACGAGGGTTGGGAAGTAACAGGAAAAGTGAAAACCGTGTTATTAAGAGGACAGGTTGCGATTGATGAGAACAAATGTTTAGTGGAAAAAGGCTATGGACAATTTATCAAACGAAAAAAAGTCAGATCCATGATTTAAGAGATTAAAAGGATTATAAGGAAATAGAAAATTAATTTTCGCAACGCACTACAAACTTGAAAACTTAAAATTTTAAAACTTATCTCATGCCACGAATGATTAAATCAGGACTTATTCAAATGTCGTTGCCAAAATCAGAAGGCGAAGGAACGATCGAAGAGATTAAGGAAGCAATGGTGCAAAAACATATTCCGTTAATCGAGGAAGCCGGAAAAAAAGGCGTCCAGATACTTTGCCTGCAGGAGATTTTCAATACTCCTTATTTCTGCCCCGGCCAGGATAAAGCATGGTATGAATCAGCAGAGGCTGTTCCTGGTCCTACTGTTGCACGAATGCAGGAGTATGCAAAGAAATATAATATGGTCATGATCGTTCCGGTCTATGAAAAAGAACAGGCGGGTGTTTTATATAATACAGCAGCAGTGATTGATGCAGATGGAACATTTTTAGGTAAGTACAGGAAAAATCATATCCCGCATACCTCCGGTTTTTGGGAAAAATTTTTCTTCAAACCAGGGAATCTGGGTTATCCCGTCTTTCAAACAAAATATGCGAAAGTGGGTGTATATATCTGCTATGATCGTCATTTTCCGGATGGAGCAAGATGTTTGGGATTAAACGGAGCGGAGATCGTTTATAATCCTTCGGCGACAGTGGCAGGTCTTTCACAATATTTATGGAAATTGGAACAACCAGCTCATGCTGCTGCCAACGGATATTTCATGGGATGCATCAATAGAGTAGGTACAGAAAAGCCCTGGAACCTTGGCAAGTTCTATGGCAACAGTTATTTTGTTGATCCAAGAGGACAAATATTTGCCCAGGCCAGTGAGGATAAAGATGAATTATTGATCGCCGATTTTGATTTGGATATGATTGAAGAAGTGAGAGCTACATGGCAATTCTTTAGAGACAGAAGACCAGAGACCTATGGAAAACTCGTAGAATTATAACCCCTGTCCCCTAAAGGGGAACTTAGGTCAATTATTCATTACAGGTTTTATAAGTTCTTTAAAGTTCAGGATTAATGATTATGATACCGGCGACAGTTTTTCATGGCATCTTAGTTGCGTCGCACTCTTGGACTTTCTGTACATCGGGCATCAGTTAAATCTCCGTAGCAATTGTTATTTTAATATCCGGGATCTATGGCTATAATAAACAACAGACTTTCTAAAGAACAATACGAAGCAAACTTCGCTGACATTCATCCGCCGTTTGAAAACAAAACAGCAGCTGAAGTGGATGCAAACCGATGCCTGTTTTGCTATGATGCCCCCTGCACCAAGAGTTGCCCAACCCATATTGATATACCTAAGTTCATTAAACAGATCACGACAGAAAATATAAAAGGATCTGTTCATACTATTCTTTCTTCCAATATCATGGGTGCCGGTTGTTCAAGAGTTTGCCCGGTGGAGAAATTATGTGAAGGCGCCTGTGTGTACAACTTATTAGAAGAGGAACCAATTCCTATTGCAAGATTGCAGCGTTACTCTACGGAAATTGCAATGGAGAACAAGTGGCAGTTATTTGAACGAAAAAAAACAACGGGAAAAAAATGTGCTGTTGTAGGCGCCGGCCCTGCTGGTTTAAGCTGCGCCCATACTTTATCAAGAGAAGGCGTTGATGTGACGATCTATGAAAAAGAAAGTAAAGGAGGCGGCCTGATGACTTACGGAATCGCCGCTTATAAAGTAACGCCACAGTTTTGCGAAGATGAAGTGAATTACATTACGGCTATTGGCGGTATTGATATAAAATACAACCAGGAACTGGGGCGGGATATAACCCTGGCTGAACTCCAAAAAAATTATGATGCCGTTTATCTCGGTATTGGTGTTGGCGTAGCAAGACAATTGGATATACCGGGCGAAGAATTGGAAGGTGTAGTAGATGCTATTAGTTTTATTTATG
The DNA here is from genome assembly GCF_029360765.1 of Terrimonas pollutisoli. Classification (GTDB taxonomy): domain Bacteria; phylum Bacteroidota; class Bacteroidia; order Chitinophagales; family Chitinophagaceae; genus Terrimonas_B; species Terrimonas_B pollutisoli. Next base: position 139,136 of record NZ_JARKNA010000007.1, read on the forward strand.
ATATACGCAGCAGAGAATATTCATCTGTTCCAGTTGGAGATAAGGTTGCTGTGATTGGAATGGGAATGACAGCGATCGATGCCGCTACGCAAGCAAAGCGGCTTGGGGCAAAAGAAGTAACATTAGTTTACCGGAGAACAGAAGAGGAAAAACCCTGCACGGATGTTGAGCTGGATATCGCTAAGCTGGATGGCTGTGAAATCATCTGGCTGGCAGCACCGAAAGAAGTGAAAGGTGAAACGGCCCGCCCGAATGACCCGGTCGGACGGGGAAAAGTGAAAGAATTGGTTTGCAGTGTGATGAAACTGGGCGATCCTGATACAAGTGGAAGAAGAACGCCTGTTGACACTGGTGAAACATTTACGCTGACTGTTGATATGGTTATCAAAGCAGCAGGGCAAGTGCCTTTTGAAGAGTTGGTAAAAAATAATCAACTGGAAAATAAAAACGGAAAACTTGTTATTGATAAAAATTGTTCTACTAATATAAAAGGCGTTTTTGCAGGTGGTGATTGTGTTAATGGAGGAAAGGAAGTCGTAGATGCGGTGCAGGCGGGAAAACTGGGAGCAAAGGCGATTCTGGAATATTTGAAGCCCCCTTCCGATCCCGACGTGTTGTCGGGACCACCAACATACTAACCTCGCTTATCGGGAACTCTGCAATCAATCGGAGTTTTCGAAAATGTTGAGTAGTGATATAATGCTGATGTGGTAGTTGTGAAGTTTGGTTTAGTAATGGAGTACCGCCGCCTCTCTTTGGGAGAGGAGGAAGGGAGGTGAGGCCTGAACAGCGAACAGAATGATGAAGTGTCCGCCAGCCGGCGGAACAGCAGCTGAATAGAATTACTGAAGCTGGTAACATAAAAGAAAAAATTATGGCAGACATCAGTTCAAACTTTCTTGGCATCAAATCTCCCAACCCGTTCTGGCTGGCGAGTGCCCCTCCTACGGATAAAAAATATAATGTGCTTCGTGCCTTTGAAGCAGGTTGGGGCGGTGTAGTTTGGAAAACGTTGGGTTCGCAGGTGAAAAATGTATCATCAAGATATTCCGCTGTTGATTTCGGCCGGCAACGGGTAATGGGTTTTAATAATATCGAACTCATCAGTGATCGTCCACTGAATATAAACCTGCAAGAAATTACGGAGTGCATCAAATTATTTCCCGATCGTGCCATGGTCGTTTCCTTAATGGCCGATAATGACAAGAAGAGCTGGCATGAATTGATAAAAAAAGTAGAGGATACAGGCGCACACGGACTGGAATTAAACTTTGGCTGTCCGCACGGTATGACAGAAAGAGGAATGGGTGCAACTGTTGGACAAGATCCCGAGATCGCCTGCATGGTGGTGGAATGGGTGATGGAAGCAGCTACAATTCCTGTTATCACAAAACTTACACCCAATGTTCATTCCGTGGTACCAACCGGAAGATCGGTGGTAAAAGCAGGCACCAATGCATTATCATTAATCAACACGATACAATCAGTAACAGGTGTCGACCTCGATACGCTGGTTCCCAATCCTTATGTAGCAGGTAAATCAGTGTTTGGTGGTTATTGCGGACCTGCTGTAAAACCTATCGCGTTGAAAATGCTGACGACTATTGCACAGGATGAATTGACCAGGCAAGTTCCCATTTCCGGCATTGGTGGTATCAGCACCTGGAAAGATGCAGTTGAATTTATGCTATTGGGTGCTTCGAATGTCCAGGTATGTACGGCAGCAATGAAGCATGGCTTCAGAATCATTGATGATATGATTGAGGGGCTCACCAACTGGATGGATGAGAAAGGTTTTAAGACCCTCGATGATTTTATCGGCAAATCAGTAAGCACCATTACACATTGGGAGGATTTGGATATCAATTATCATCATATCGCCAAAATAAACCAGGATAAATGCATTCACTGCGGCCTTTGCTATATTGCCTGTGAAGACACATCGCATCAATCTATAAAGCTGGATTATGGTAATCCTTACAACACGTATACTGTGATTGAAGAAGAATGTGTGGGTTGTAATCTTTGTAAGCTGGTATGCCCTGTTGACCAATGTATAACGATGGAGGTACACCGCAAAGGGGAAGAATACCTGAACTGGAAAGAATTTGTACGCAGAGGACTTCCCCTCAATGATCATTAATACTTCTTCCTCCAATATTTTTCTACCTTTGGGCTTCATCTATTTTTCTTTTATAAACCAATAGACTATGAATAAGGGTGTAAAAAAAGCATTGAAAATAACGGGTATCGTTGTAGTAGTATTAGTTGCTCTCGCATTTATCATTCCCATTGCTTTTAAGAAACAGATCACTGAACTGGTAAAAAAAGAGGTTAACAAAAGTCTCACAGCAAAAGTTGATTTCGCAGACGTAAGTCTGTCCCTTTTTCGTCATTTTCCAAAAGTATCAATCAGTCTCAATGATCTTACTGTTATTGGCACCGGTGAATTCGCCGAAGACACTCTTATTGCGACAAAGAACCTGGATGCGTCTGTTAATTTGATAAGTGTCATCAAAGGAAAAGACATCAAAGTATCCGGTGTGTACTTAGAGTCTCCCCGTGTTCATGCCCTGGTAAATAAAGATGGAAAAGCAAACTGGGATATCGCTAAAGAAGACAGTTCTGCATCAGCCTCTTCCGATACTTCTGCTTCGGCATTTAAAATGACACTGCAGAAATATGCCATTAAAGATGGGTATATCTATTATAAAGATGAAAGCAGTGACATGAGTGCGGAGATATCAGGCCTTGATCACGAAGGCAGCGGTGACTTTACACAAGATGAATTTATTCTTTCAACCGTCACCAAAACCAATGCCGCCAGTTTTACCTATGCGTCTATCCCCTACCTGGCTAATACAAAAACAAGCATTGGCGCTGATATAAAAATTGATAACAAGACCAATACGTATACTTTCAAAACGGATGATATTGCGTTGAATAATTTAAAAGTATCGGCAGATGGAGCTTTTCAACTGGTGAATGATAGCACGTATAATATGGATATAAAATTTAAATCTCCTTCCAATGAGTTTAAAGATATCCTGTCACTGATCCCTGCTGTCTACAAGAATGATTTCGCAACCATAAAAACAAGCGGCAGCGCTTTATTCAACGGCTGGGTAAAAGGCATTTACAGCCCGACACAAATGCCGGCTTATGATGTAAACCTCGAAGTAAAAGATGGATTCTTTCAGTACCCTGACTTACCCAAACCGGTGAAAAATATCCAGGTTGCTATGCACCTGAGCAATCCTGATGGAAAAATGGATAATACCATAGTTGACATTTCAAAAGGTCATCTAGAAATGGATAACGAGCCATTTGATTTCAAACTGCTCTTTAAAAATCCGGAAACAGCGCAATACGTAGATGCAGTAGCAAAAGGCAAGCTTGACCTGGCCAATGTTTCCAAGTTTGTCAAACTGGAAGGCAACACAAAACTGGCAGGACTTATTTGGGCCGATGTTTTTGCAAAAGGAAATTTATCGGCCATACAAACCCAACAAGGACCATTTACTGCAGGCGGATTCCTGGACATAAAAAATCTCTTTTATTCTTCCAGCGACTTTCCACAACCAATTCAAAATGGCAATATGAAAGTGCAATTGCAAAATAGTGGTGGCATCGCTGATAACACTACCGTTGACATTTCAGCCGGTCATATTGAAGTAGGAAAAGATCCAATGGATTTTTCTTTACAATTGCGCAACCCTGTCTCATCCGTTGATTTTTCCGGAACTGCAAAAGGGCGTTTCACTTTAGATAATGTTAAACAATTTACGGCCCTGGAGCCCGGCACAAGTGTAAGCGGGATATTGAACGCTGACTTAGGATTCAGCGGTAATAAAACAGCCATCGATAAAAGTGAATATGACAAGATCAATATCAGCGGCACCGCCGGATTGTCGAATGTAAAATATGCATCGAAGGATTATCCGACAGGCGTCACTATCAACAACACCCAACTTAATTTCAATCAAAAAAACATTAACCTTAACAGTCTTAGCGGAAATTATTTGAATACCAATTTTACCGCCAGTGGTGTATTGAACAATGTGATCGGGTATGCCATGCAGGATCAAACCCTATCCGGTAACCTTGATATAACGGCCGATAAACTGAACCTGAATGACTGGATGGGGACTGAACCTGCTCCTTCTACTGAGGCTTCAACAACATCAACTTTAGCCGATCCATTTTTGGTGCCCGACGGAATCAATATGACTATCAATGCCAAAGCAGCAGACGTAAAATATGATAAAGTAAACTATAGAAACATCAATGGCACACTGGTGTTAAATGATCAAACCGTAAAGTTGCAAAATGTGAAAACCGATGCACTGGATGGTTCAATTGCTTTCAACGGCTCTTACTCTACCAAAACAAATAAAAAACAACCGGACATCGCCATCAGCTATGATGTAAAAGATGTTGATGTACAAAAAGCATTTTTAGCATTCAATACCTTTCAAAAGTTGATGCCTATTGGACAGTTCCTGTCTGGCAAATTAAGTTCGCAGCTTAGCATGACGGGCAACCTGAATGGAGACATGATGCCAAACCTGGGCAGTCTTACCGGCCAGGGCAACCTGCTTTTACTCGAAGGTGTGTTGAAGAAATTCGCCCCACTTGAAAAACTGGCCGGCACATTGCAAATTGACGAGCTGAAATCCATCGCCATAAAAGACATTAAAAACTACATTGAATTTGCCAATGGCAAAGTATTGGTAAAACCATTTACTGTAAAAGTCAAAGACATTGATCTGCAAATTGGCGGCATGCACGGATTTGATCAATCCATCGATTATGTGGTAGCCATGAAAGTTCCCCGGAAATATTTAGGAACACAAGGCAACAACCTGGTCAATGGCCTGGCGACACAGGCAAGCAGCAAAGGAATTCCTGTTACGCTGGGTGATGTTGTAAACCTGAATATCAAAATGGGCGGCAGTATTTCCAATCCCTCTATCAAAACTGACCTGAAAGAAGTAGCCGGAGATGCAGTAGCAGATCTCAAACAACAGGCGGCTGATTTTGCACAGGCAAAAGCCGATAGTGCGAAGCAAAGAGTAAAAGATTCGGTGAATGCCGTAAAGAACCAGGTGGTGAATGATGTGAAAGAAGATTTAAAAAATAAAATTTTCGGCAATAAAGATTCGGTTCAAACAAATACTACAGACAGCACCAAAAAGAAAGCTGAACAAACGATAAAGAATACCATCAACGATCTGTTTAAGAAAAAGAAGAAGGCGGCGGCGGATACAACCGTTAAGCAATAAAAGAAAGAAGCCGCCAAACCTGGCGGCTTTTTTCTTTAGCCAGTAAGACTGTACGAACACATCAAGTCTATATCATCAACCGGAGTACATGCATTTGAAGGACCGTAAAAGCCGGTATTCTAACTTATCATCCTGATTGATCTATATCGAAAGCAGCTGATAAAATGATAACCTCCACTGCGTAGACACTTCTTTGATGGCAGTCCTTTTTGCATTCTTTCTTGCCGTATTCTTATAAACTCCATCCAATGCACTCTTTCTTATATTTGCAACGTGAAATTGTTGAGAAACATATTGTTCGTTGTTCTTTGCCTGCAGACCATTTTGCCGCATTCTCTTTTGCAGGATATCGTTCGCCTGCCTGTATTAGTGACTCATTATTTTCATCATAATCATTCCGGCCGGCACTTTCATTTTACAGATTTTATAGCCCAGCATTATTTCAACAAGGGGTATCATGATAAGCACCCGGATGAACATGATAATTTACCTTTTCGTCATCATGACTACGATGTGCAACAAATCATAATCGTCCTGGCATCGCATGATTATTCTTGTGCTCTTCCACCAGTGTACAATGTAAACAGGAAAAATAAAATCGTTTTCAACCAGCATTTCTGTTCTTCTTCTGCTTCATCCTCTGTCTGGAAGCCTCCAAAATTTGCTTAGTTTTTTCCGAAGACAAAATGTTGTGGGTGCAACCACACCGCTACTACGCATTTACAAAAATTAAGCACTCAAAAAATGAAAAGAATAGTATTGCCTGTTTTGGCATTATTAGTATTTAATGCTGCACATAGCCAAAATACTTTCAGAGCAATAATAAAAGACAGTACCACAAAAGAAGTGCTGGATGGAGCTTCCGCATCTTTGAAAGCTGATACCCTTTATTCTGTTACCAACCAATCCGGAGAAATAGTTATTAGCGGAGTTCCTGACGGAAGACAGGTTTTTGTAATAAGCCATGTAGGTTATCAAACAAAAGAATTTGTATTCAACTTTCCTCTGCCTGATACTGCTACTGCAGAGTTGTTGCTTGTTGCAGTAGCTGAAGCACTGGATGAAGTGGTAGTACAGGGCACAAGAAGCAATCGCAGTATTGCCAATACGCCTACCCGGGTGGAAGTGCTGACAGAAGAAATTGATGAAGCCGCAACTATGGATCCGAGTAAGGTGGCCCATTTGCTTACGCATAGCACAGGCATCCAGGTACAGCAAACTTCAGCAACCAGTAATACAGCCAATGTCCGCATCCAGGGACTTGACGGACGTTATACCCAGATATTGAAAGATGGTTTCCCTTTATACGGAGGTTTTAGCGGTTCATTGAGTATTATGCAAATCCCACCACTTGATCTGCGGCAAATTGAATACATTAAAGGTGGAGCATCCACACTATATGGCGGCGGCGCCATTTCCGGATTAATCAATTTGATTTCGAAAGAACCAACTACAGAAGAAACATTGATTCATTTGAATGCATCCCATATCGGCGCTTTCGATGTCAACAGTTTTGTAAGTAAGAAAACAGGCAATAGCGGTTTTACATTATTGGCGCAACGCAATACCCACAAAATATTTGATGCGGACAAAGACGGGTATTCCGATTGCCCGCAACTGACAAAATATAATTTCAATCCAAAATTGTTTTTTTATTTCAGTGATCGCACCCGCTTATCAGCCGGCGCCACTTTTACCAACGAAAAAAGACAAGGCGGTGATGTAAACCTGGTCAACAATGAAGCAACCACCTCCGATCATTATTACAAAGAAGTAAATGACATCAGCCGTATCACTACACAAATAAAGTTTGATCATAAACCCGACACCCACCAAACGATAACAGTCAGGAACAGCTTTAATATTTTCAAACGAAGTTTATCCATTACTCCGTCTTTTTCTTTGGGTGAATATCGTTTTGCCGGCAAGCAGTTATCATCTTTTTCAGAAGCCACCTACAGCAACAGGAAAGACAAGAACATTTTTATTGCCGGAATGAATTTTTATACTGATGATTTTAATGAAACAGCTTTGCAAAGCGCCATCCTGAGAAATGAAGATTATAAAACACTGGGTACATTTGTTAATTACACTTTCGACATAGGCGACAAACTGGCTATTGAAAGCGGGTTAAGAACTGATTATGTTTTTGATGAAAAATGGTATGTGTTGCCTCGAATATCTGTTTTATTTAAGTGGACAAAAAATCTTACAACAAGAGTTGGCAGCGGAATGGGTTATCGTAATGCAAGCATTTTTAACCAGGAAGCGGAGTTGCTGGGCTACCGGAATGTAATGCCTGTCGACAAGAATACGACGCATGCAGAAAAATCTTATGGTGGCAACATTGACATTGGATACAAGGTAACATTAGGAGAAAACTATTTTATCCATTTCAATCAAATGTTTTTCTATACTTATTTGGATAAGCCGTTAATACTGCTACAAACAACACCATCATCAGGTGTTTACAATTTTATGAATGCAATTGGCTATACCCGGAGTGCCGGTGCGGAAACCTTTTTCAAATTTGGCTTCTATGATTTTGTTTTGTTTGTCGGTTACACCTATACCAATGCTACCAATCATTTCAACAATACGAAGGCTGACGTAACACTTACACCCCGGCATAGTTTGAAAGGTGATCTCTTATATGCCATTCCCGGCAAATGGCGTATCGGGGTGGACTATGAATTTAAAAGCAGCCAGGCTTTGTCTAATGGGCTTAGGTCAAGATCATTTTGGACATTTGGTGCAGTGATTGAATACACCTGGAAGAACTATACACTCTTTGGTAATGTAGAAAACTATACCAATCTGCGGCAAACCGATTTTGGGAGTTTAAAATCTGCACCATACAATACGCCACAGTTCACCGAAGTATGGGCACCGCTTGATGGTATTGTGTTCAATTACGGTCTAAAGATCAGGCTATAAAATTTCAGGTTAAATGTTTGTAACCTGCCTGTAAGAGTAATACTTTCTGACAAACTTCACATAGCAACCTGACGCCTGTCAGCAAACAATCGTGGATGACATATCATCTTACATAAACGAAAGCAAGAGGGAATGAAACTACCATTTACTACCGAACAATTTTTTGAAGTTTTTAAACAGTATAACCTCTCTGTTTTTCCCATGCAGATTGTGTTTTTTTGCTTGCTTTAGCTACTGTTTATCTTATCTTCAAAAAGAATTACCAGTCAGATAAATTCATTAGCGCCTTTTTGTCTTTCCTGTGGTTATGGATGGGCACAGTTTATCATTTTATCTTTTTCTTATCTATTAACAAAGGCTCTTACCTGTTTGGGGTTTTATTTATTATCGAAGGTGTGTTGCTTTTTTATGCCGGGTATATCAAACAAAGATTGTCGTACAGTTTTAGAAGTGATCTTTACGGGATTACCGGCATGCTGATGATCCTTTTTTCCTTAGTCATTTACCCTGTTATCGCTTATTTTCTTCATCATACCTATCCTTCCTCTCCCACTTTCGGGTTGCCATGTCCTACCACAATATTTACTTTTGGACTGCTGTTGCAAAACCAAAGAAAAACTCCTTTCTCTATTCTTATTATACCGCTGTTATGGTCGCTGATAGGATCTACGGCCGTTTTTCTTCTTGGTGTTGCAGAAGATATTAGTCTATTGATATCTGCAAGTATAACAACCTTGCTAGTGTTTCTTAAAAACAGGAAAACGTAAAAGTCTTTTTCTTTTCTTTGTTCCTGTTGCATTGATCCAATTCATCTTTGCCTGCTTATCAACTTTATCAATTCAGTAATTTTTGCCAGGTGATGATCATCATGGTCTGCCACGAAGAGAAAGTGATCCATGGTGCGCATAGGAGTTTTGAGCCGCGGGTGAAGGGCTGTTTTGAATATGCTCGCTTCATCAAGTGATTCCAGCATTGCAATGGTTTGATGCCTCGCCTCCCTGAATGAGTGAAGCAATACATCAAGAGGCTTTTCATTATGCCCGGCTGAATTTGTTTTTATGTTTTGCAGATCTGCTGGTCTCAGTTCCTGCTTAATGGAAATATTCTTGCACTTTCTGAAGTACGCCGAAAGAAGAACGCTGTTGTGGTCACCCGGAGCAAAGCGAAGGGTATTCAACCAAGGCATAGAAAATGTTCAATGAAAATTAACGACGATAGTTCAGTTTTATAAATTTCGTATACGCCAGGTCTATACCCTTTGCTGCCGGGTGCCTGCGTCTTTGTAAGAAATGTTTCGGACAGAAGTAATTGCATTGAGTGGCCGGCGTGGAACAAAAGCACCCGCCACGGCGTAGCAAGCCGCTGCGGATACAACCCCTCTAAACAAAAAAAGAGCCACCTAAACAAATGACTTCTTTTTCAGTCGGGATGACTGGATTCGAACCAGCGACCCCGTCGTCCCGAACGACGTACGCTACCGGACTGCGCTACATCCCGAAAATCCAATGATGTAAAAATAAAAAAAAGACCCTTGAAAAAATTCAAGAGAATTTAACCTCTGCGAAAAATATTAAATCAAAATAGGATACTATTTTCGTGCGGCTTCCGTTTTTTGAAAAACTCAAAATTTAACCCAACATGAGAAATTTTTACCTCTTTAGAAGGCTTAAAAAAACAGTTCTTGCTTTCTTAGGCATCCTTATCCTGGTGATAACCCTGGCCAGTTGTTCAGCGGCTGGCAAATTCAAACGTTCTTATGATTCAAGGTCGATTCCTGCGGATATCAAAAAAGATGGCTATGTGCTTTTAGTGTTAAAGCAAGATGTAGGTGGTTTCAGAGGTGTCCAAAACCGTGGTGTCAAAAAGCTTATGCGGAGACATTACGGGGCTGCCTTTGAGATGGTATCGCCCACTGATCTGAAAAATACTAAATATGACGATACTGATAAGTATCGATATATTATTGGCAGAGATTTTAACACTGGTTGGGTTGTGACCACCAACCAACCAATGTCTGCCGGCGGTACTTTCACTACTCACCGCGAATACCATGAAGAAACCATTTTTGACAGAAAAGAAAATAAAGCATTTCCATCTATCGGGTATCCCAGTGCCAGTTATTCTCTGGGCATGAAAGCTTTCGCGAAATTCATGAAAAAAAGGTGATTTATCTAGTTGCAGGATAACTGAATAAAAAAGAGCTTCACAAGGAAGCTCTTTTTTATGTCGGGACGACAAGATTCGAACTTGCGACCCCTAGCACCCCATGCTAGTGCGCTACCGGGCTGCGCTACGTCCCGAACTTTAATACGATTGACGTATTGGAAAGGGGATTGCAAAAGTAGGGTTTTTTAGCATTTTTCCGAGCCAAAAACAGCCTTAATCTCCGCCATTTAATGAATTATCCATTAAACCAAGCCTGCCCGTTGATCCAAAATCTGCTTTCAGGAGGTAAATCACTGATATTTTTATTTGACATGTATTACTCTTATATCCCCGTAATCTACCGGATCTTTAATATCTTAACAGCCTTCCTTATATTATCTTTTCTAAGAATGAACGTATAAACACCGGCAACATAGTTTTTCAGACTTATCATATTACTGCCAGGTCTTAAATAAACTGTTTGTAAAATTTTCCCATTAATATCTGTCACTAAGACGTATAACTTGTTTCCGGCCCAATTGGTTGAGCTTACTTTAATAAATACGTCCTCTATCACAGGATTGGGATATATCTGTATGGCATATCCTCCAACTGTGATATCATTCAGAGCAGTATAAACAACATTGAAGTCGTCAGAAAAATTCTTACAGCCGTTGTTATCAGTTACTTCTACTTTATAAATGCCGCTTTGCCTTACATCATATTGCTGATTGTTAGCGCCGGATATCAAAGAGTTATTCAAATACCATTTATATCCGGCATATCCACTCGAAGTACTTAAGGAATTGCCGGTAGCAGTTATTATCGGTTTGGCAGGTAATATATTTGCCTTAACTTTTAATGTATCGGATAAAGAAGATTCGCAACCGTTTTGCGTGGTTTTGACCATATAATCTGCCGTTTCTTTTGCAGTATACATCTGGTTGACAGCGCCTGCAATAGCCACGTTGTTTTTAAACCACTGATTGCCTATGGTGGCTGAAGAGGACAATATTACACTGTCACCAATACAGAAAGTGGCTGTTCCGGCAATTTTTGTAATAATTGGGCGACTGGGAACAGGGTACACTGTCACGATTGTTCCGACTGAAGCTAGAGAATAGCAAGTACCGTCTGTTACCCTTACTGTATAATTGCCGGTTTGCGCAGAGGTGTACTCTTTGCCGGTTGCTCCCGGAATCAATACATTATTTATATACCACTGATTGGCTGTGTCAGCAGAAGAAGAAAGTTTTATCGTTTCAGGTTCACAAAATGTGGTGGTGCCAGATACAATCGAAATCACAGGTGTTGCGGGAACAGGAAGGGCTATTCCATTATACCAGCCGAGTGAAGCAGATGTGCATCCCTCGGGTGATGTGGTTGAAACCGAATATTTTCCTGTTTCTTTTATAACGAGCTGCTGGCTGATAGCACTCAAAATGGCCACGCCGTCTTTGTACCACTGATTGCCCGTAGTGGCAGACGATGAAATGGTTGCACTGTCTCCCATGCAAAAAGGCCATGTTCCTGAAACCCTCGTAATAGTGGGCTTCGGAGGAAGAGGATGAACTGTCACATTGATTCCATCTGACGGATCAGAAGTACAATTGTTTACCGTTACCCGCACCGTATAGTTGCCAGATCGTGCAGTGTTATATTCTCTTGCAGTAACTCCCGGAATTAATACATTATCCTTATACCATTGATTGCCTGTAGAAGCGGATGAAGACATTTTTATTGTCGTAGTTTCACAAAAACTGGTGGTACCGGAGATAATTGTAATCGCAGGCGTTGCCGGTATCGCATTCACTTTTACACTTATAGTATCGGAATAATTAGGACATCCGGTGTTACTATCGGTAACTTTTAGATAAAAGCTGCCCGCTTCATTAGCAGTATAGTTGTCACCATTGGCTCCGGAAAGAGCAACCGCATTTTTAAACCATTGATTATTGTGATTTGCTAAAGAAGAACTGAGGGTTACTACACCACCTTCGCAAAACGTTGTAGCACCCGCAACATTCAGTGTTGGCTTAGCCGGCGTTGCCAGGTTGTTTATCGTAATTGTATTGGAAGGATCAGTATAGCAGGCACCCACCAGAATTCTTACGGAATAATTTCCAGCTTGTCTTGCCCATATCGAATCGGCAGTAGCACCAGGAATGGACGAGCCATTAATGAACCACTGTAAATTGGAAGAAGAGGATGCTTTCAATAAAACAGAATCCGTTCCGCACTTATCAGTAGCACCCACTGCGCTTATAGTAACGTTATTGGCTATTGTCGCACAGGTGTTGAAGGTATAAGCGTTGCAAATTGTGCCCGGGTCTATCATGTTCTGCGGCGTAACAGTCCACGTGTAACTGGTACCGGCTGCCGGTGTAAACATGTAGTTTGTATCGGTAGTCGTTATTTCTGTAGCCGTTCCGGCTTGTGGCGTAATTTTTAATCTGTACCCGGTAGCATTTGCATCTTTTCTCCATTTAAACTCCAGGGGTATGCCATGAGCAATATTCGTCGCATTATCAGCGGGAGTCAATAATGAAGGACACAATGGAATGCCCGTTGGTATAGGTAACTGGTTTTTTAAAAAAGAAAGATTGGTTGAATTGGCTGTTATAATATCTGCCAGTCCATCTCCGTTAAAATCGGCAACCACCGGATTGCCCGAACCGTTGGAAGTTGCATAAGCAGCGGTTTGGAAAGACAAACTGCCGGCAACAGAATTGTTTTTTAATACACAAACCTGAGAAGAAGAATACCAATTCGCAGTTACAATATCGGGCTTCCCATCCGCATTTAAATCGTTGATAGCAATACCTCTTGGACTGTAGGTAGTTGAAAAGTCAACCTTAGCTGCAAAGCTGATGCCTGCCGTACTTGTGTTTCGTAAAACCGAAACGTTACTAGACCCCAGATTGGTTGAAGCCAGTTCCGGCTTACCATCTCCATCCAGGTCAGCTGTTGCTACATCCCAGGGATAAACGCCGGCTCCATAATCGGTTTTAGCATTTAATGAAATAGTGCCTGCGATAGAAGTATTCTTAAAAACCGAGATCGCATTGGCACCGCTGCAGGCGACCATGATATCCGTTTTATCATCATTATCCAGATAGCCTGTACAAATCCCTTCCGGTGTTGCCGCCGTAGCAAAATCAATTTTAGCAGTAAAAGAAATATTACCTGCGGCAGAAGTGTTTCTCAATACAGAAATGCTGTTAGCGCTCTGGTTGGCAGTAATAATATCCGCTTTACCATCATTGTCAATATCAGCAATAGCCAACTTTCTTGGTTCTGCACCGGTAGCCAAACTTACAGGCGCTGAAAAACTGATAGTACCGGGACTGCTATTGTTTTTCAACACATAAACAAGATTAAAGGTAGGATTTGCCACAACCAGGTCAAGCAGGCCATCTGCATTCAGATCGGCTGTTTTTACACTAATCGGGTTTACCACCCCCCCAATTATTGTGTATGCAAAACTTACTGTAGCTCCGTAAGAAGTATTACGGCCAATGCCAATAAAATTGTCCGGGAAATTGGTATATATCACATCCGGCTTACCATCTGTATCAATATCTCCTTCGGCAACAAAACCACGGCCGGTATAACCAACCGCGGGGGCAAATGAAGAGCCTGTAAAATCAAGGCCTCCTGCGGGGTAGGTAACAATAAAAGGCATTTTTGAATACCCGATGAGGTTATTAACAGCTACAGAAACAGGTTGAAAATTGGCGCCATTGGGTACCGTTACGATAAGGGAAGTGCTGGTAGCGGTCGCAACCGTAGCTTTTACCGCTCCAAAATAAACATGATTGTTGGCAGAGGCGGTACTGAAGTTTGTACCTACAATAGTTACCTGGGTGCCAATGGAACCCGAAGTTGGGCTAAAGGAAGTAATGGAAGGTTGTTGGGCTTGTGTCTCAATAATTAAAAGAACAAGAGCAGTCAGCGCTAAATTTTTTTTCATCAGTCCGGAGTCTTTACAAATCTGGTGTTAGTTGGTTTCGAAGTGGTAGTTGACCCGCTAAAGTATATAATAAATTGTTGTTGTAAAAGCCACAGGCAATTTCTTTCTGACCGTTTGAACCATGTCTAAGTTTTTTCCGAACCAAAAACAACCTTTATCTTCGCCGCTTAATGAAACTACTCATTAAGAACGCAAGAATCGTTGATCCAAATTCTCCTTTCAACGGGCAATTCACTGATATTTTTATTGAAAACGGGATAATCAGCCAACTAGGCCCTGATCTCACACAAAAAGCAGATAAAGAAATAAACACTCCGGGCCTCCATGTCTCACCGGGATGGGTGGATGTTTTTGCCAACTTTGCCGATCCGGGTCATGAATTTAAAGAAACTCTTGAGACCGGTGCGGCAGCAGCTGCAGCTGGTGGTTATACGGATATAATGGTCATCCCTAATACCAATCCTTGTATACATAATAAGTCTACTATTGAATACATCGTTCAAAAAGGCAAAATCCTGCCGGTTTCCATTCACCCTATAGGCGCTATTACAAAAAACACTGAGGGAAAAGAGCTGGCTGAAATGTATGATATGCGGGCCAGTGGCGCCATTGCTTTCAGTGATGGGATCAACAGTGTTCAATCTGCCGGTTTGTTATTGAAAGCATTGCAATATGTAAAAACTTTTGAAGGCACACTCATTCAAATTCCCGATGATAAAAGTATCAACGCCCATGGGTTGATGAACGAGGGCATTGTGTCAACACAATTAGGATTGCCCGGCAAACCGGCCATGGCGGAAGAATTGATTGTAGCAAGAGATATTAAGTTGACAAGATATGCTGAGTCACGACTGCATTTTACAGGCGTGAGTTCAAAAAAATCGCTGGAATATATCAAACGGGGAAAAGAAGGTGGTATAAAAATCAGTTGTTCTGTTACACCTTATCACCTTTTCTTTTGTGATGAAGACATGAAGGATTATGATACCAACCTGAAGGTTAATCCTCCCCTTCGCACCAAAGAAGACAGAATTGCCTTGCAACATGCCGTTACCGAAGGAACTATTGATTGTATTGCTACACATCATTTACCTCACGAGGTTGACAGCAAAGTGGTAGAATTTGAATATGCCAAATACGGCATGATCGGGCTTGAAACGGCGTATGCTGTATTGCGCACCGCTCTTCCGGCAGTAGCCGCCGAAAAATGGGTTGAACTGTTATCATTAAATCCACGGCGCTTGTTTGGACTTGATACCGCCAGCATCATAGAAGGCAATAATGCATCGCTGACATTATTCCATCCTGAAAAGAAATGGACAGTAGAAGAGAAAAACATTTTTTCAAAATCGAAAAACTCTCCTTTTATCGGAAAAGAATTAACCGGTAAAGTCGCAGGCATTGTTCATAAAAACAAAGAAGTCATCTTTTAATATTCGTTCCTATTCATGATCAACCTTACTCCCCTCATTAAAGGAATTATCACTGGTGTGATATTAGTGGCAACGTCACTTTTATTATATTATTTTAAATCGCCTGCTGAATCAAAGCTGAATTACATTATTTATGTGTTGTATGCAGCGGGTATTGCATGGGCACTCATCAGTTATTCCCGCTCTGCTGAATTCACCGGAAAATTTGCTGACCTCTTTGGACAGGGCTTTCGGTGTTTTATTGTTGTTATACTGATCATGGTGGCTTACACGGCTATATTCAGCATGCAACATCCTGAGTTTGCCGAAGAAGCAGCCACTTATTATCGGGAAGACCTGGTGAAAGAAAAAAATAAAACGCCGGATGAAATTGAAAAGCTGGTAGCAGAAGCCAAAAAACAATATACTACGAGCCTTGTTTCCATTACAATTTTCGGATATTTGATCACTGGTGCCATCATCACAGCTATCGGTTCAGCATTATTAATGAGAAGAAAATAACGCATGGATATTTCCCTGGTCATACCACTATTGAACGAAGAAGAATCATTACCGGAATTATCCGCCTGGATAGAAAAAGTAATGCTCGAGAATAATTACACCTACGAAATTATTTTCGTTGACGATGGTAGTACAGATAATTCATGGCAAGTAATTGAGCAGTTAAGAAGTAAAAATTCGAACATAAAAGGCATTAAGTTTCAGCGCAACTATGGTAAATCGGCCGGGTTGAATGAGGGCTTTCGTGCAGCGCAAGGCGATGTGATCATTACCATGGATGCCGACTTGCAGGATAGCCCGGATGAAATTCCGGAACTCAGAAAGATGATCCTTGAAGATGGCTACGACCTGGTAAGCGGATGGAAAAAAAAGCGGTACGACAATAGGCTTACTAAAAATTTGCCCAGCAAACTTTTCAATGCATCTGCAAGGCAGATGAGCAAAATAAAATTGCACGATTTTAATTGCGGCTTGAAATCTTATAGCAAAAAAGTAGTGAAGAGTGTAGAAGTATATGGTGAAATGCACCGCTATGTTCCGGTATTGGCAAAATGGGCGGGCTTCAAAAAGATTGGGGAAAAAGTAGTGGAGCACAGGCCCCGCAAATATGGTGTAAGCAAATTTGGATGGACAAGATTCATCAATGGGTTTCTTGATCTGCTCACCATTTTCTTCATGGGCAAATTTGGTAAACGTCCCATGCACTTTTTTGGGGCCTGGGGCACGGTATTTTTCCTCGGCGGATTGCTGATTGCCTTGAATCTTATCATTTCGAAAATTATTGACCCGCACAATTTTGCTTTAACCAACAGGCCGGGATTTTATATCGCCTTAATTTCAATTGTAATTGGTATGCAATTATTCCTGGCGGGTTTTATCGGTGAATTGATTTCTAGAAATTCACAAAGCCGCAATTCATATCTCATCGAAAAGAAAGAAGGCTTATAATGGCAAACGTTGTGATCATTGGCCCGGCACATCCTTTAAGAGGGGGATTGGCTACCTTTAACCAACGCCTTGCCAAAGAATTTATTCAAAGTGGACATACATGTTCTATTTATTCTTTTTCCCTTCAATACCCGTCGTTTTTTTTCCCCGGCAAAACTCAATATTCTGACGAACCGGCGCCGGAAGGAATCACCATTCATACGGAGATTAATTCAGTAAACCCTCTTAACTGGCTAAAAGTTGGCAATCGTTTAAAGAAAGAAAAGCCTGATATCATTGTGGTTCGTTACTGGCTCCCGTTCATGGGACCAGCTTTGGGATCCATATTAAGAAGAGTGAGAAAAAACAAGCACACTAAAATTGTTTGCATCGCTGATAACATAATTCCACACGAAAAAAGAGCCGGCGATAAACCGTTTACCAGTTACTTTATCAAAAGTTGTGACGCCTTCATTACTATGAGTGAAAAGGTGCTGAATGATCTACGCTTATTTGATGTTGAAAAACCTGCGCAACTGGTACAACATCCCTTGTACGACAATTTTGGCCCAATCATTTCAAAAGCTGAGGCTCGAAATCATTTAGGCCTGCCAATTGATGAAAAGATTATTTTATTCTTTGGATTCATCCGCAAATACAAGGGACTTGACCTATTGCTGGAAGCAATGGCTGACCAACAAATAAAAGATGCTGGAATCAAATTACTTGTTGCCGGTGAATTTTATGAAGATGAGAAGCAATACCAGGAACAGATCAACCGGCTTGGAATCAAAGACCAATTAATTTTAAAAACTGATTTTATTCCGGATAGCGAAGTTCAATACTATTTATGCGCAGCTGATGCTATCATTCAACCTTACCGCAATGCCACGCAAAGCGGCGTCACACCACTCGCCTACCACTTTGAAAAACCAATGGTAGTTACCAATGTTGGTGGTTTACCTTCTCTTGTGCCAGATCAAAAAGCAGGCCTGGTAGTGGAGCCCAATCCTACAGCAATTGCCGAAGGAATTTTAAAATTCTACCAATTAGGAGAGGATTATTTTATTCCGCATCTTCGCAGCGAAAAACAAAAATATAGCTGGCAAAATATTGTAAAAGCCGTTCTCAATCTTTCGGGAAATAACCATTGAAACGTTTGTTAAAGCGTTCACATCAACAGTGAGTCCCGGGGACCAGTTAGTAAAACCATATTCTATAAAACAATCGACGCATGATCTATCGAAGCAAAGCTCCCTTAAGAATTGGATTAGCCGGTGGTGGCACCGATGTTAGCCCTTACAGTGATCAATATGGGGGAGCAATTCTGAATGCCACTATCTCCTTATCCGCCCATGCCAGCATCGAACCTATTGAAGGCAATGAGATCATCATTGAATCACTAGATCAAAAACAAACGCAACAGTTTGATTGGGTAAAAGAATTGCCCATTGACGGCACCTTAGATCTGTTAAAAGGTGTTTACAACCGCATACAAAAAGATTATACAATACCTGCTAACGGCTTCAGGTTGTCTACCTTTGTAGATGCACCTGCCGGCTCCGGATTAGGCACTTCTTCTACATTGGTAGTGGCCATCATTGGTGCATTTACAGAAATGCTAAAACTACCTTTGGGTGATTATGACATTGCTCATTATGCATACGAAATTGAACGAACAGATTTAAAACTTGCAGGCGGTAAACAAGATCAATATGCAGCCACTTTTGGCGGTGTCAACTTTATGGAATTTTATGAAGATGATAAAGTAATTGTTAACCCTCTTCGTATAAGACCTGAATATTTGCACGAACTGCAAAACAATCTTGTTCTTTATTTCACATCAACGAGCCGGGAATCCGCCACCATTATCAAAGAGCAACAAAAAAATGTGAACGAGAGAAATGAAAAATCGATTGAAGCCATGCACCAACTGAAAGAGCAGGCGAAGAGAATGAAGGAAGCATTATTGAGAGGCAGGTTACATGAAATTGGGGAGATCCTTGATTTTGGTTTTCAACAAAAAAGGCTGATGGCTCATAATATTTCCAACAAAGGCATTGAAGACATTTATAACGCAGCAATACAGGCCGGCGCTACGGGTGGCAAAATATCCGGGGCCGGCGGTGGGGGCTTTATGACATTTTATTGTCCCAAAAACACCAGGTACAAGGTTATTGAAACCTTAGAATCATTCGGCGGTTATTGTAAAAACTATCAGTTTACCAAACATGGTTTAACAACCTGGACAGTATTATAGCTATGAAGACCTTTTTTTTCTTTGCAAGAAACCTGAAAAAAACTTTTTTGTGGCTACGACTGCACATATTGATAGGCCCGTTTGAAAAAATGTTTTTAAACCTGGCCAATATGTCAAAGCTTTCCCGCTGGGCGCATGAACAAAAAAACAAAAGCTCTTTCAATGATTTTTTTGCGTACAAGTCGGATTATAATAAACGTTTTTCCCTATACCAGCATATCACATCAGCAGAAACAAAGAACGAGTCAATCGACTATTTGGAATTTGGAGTAGCCGGGGGCAGTTCGTTCAGCTGGTGGGTAGAGCATAATACGAATCCCCATTCACGTTTTCATGGCTTTGATACATTTGAAGGACTGCCGGAAGCATGGGGACCTTTTAAAGCAGGTGACATGTCAACGGGTTCAAAAGAACCGGACATTAAAGACAGCAGAGTTAGATTTTACAAAGGTCTTTTCCAGCAAACCCTGCCTGGTTTTATTCAACAATACAGCAGCACAAACCGCAAAGTGATTCATATGGATGCGGATTTGTACACATCAACATTATTTACTTTAACAAGTTTGGCGCCCTTGCTAAAAAAAGGGGACATTATTCTGTTTGATGAATACCTTGTCCCTTCGCATGAGTTCCTGGCTTTTGATAATTTTATAAAATCATACTATATCAATACCGAATTTATTGGAGCTGCCAATAATTATCTTTTTTCGGCTTTTAAAATCATCTGAGACATGAAAGACAGAATAACAGAAATAATAAAAGCTTCGATCAATACCAAACAAAAGATTTTGGAAGATGAATTGCTTTTGCAAACCATCAATAACTGTGTCCATAAAATTGTAATGGCTTTCAAGAATGGTAACAAAGTCTTGTTTTGCGGTAATGGCGGCAGTGCCGCCGATGCCCAGCACCTGGCGGCTGAATTTTCCGGTCGTTTTTATACCGATCGAAAAGCTTTACCTGCAGAGGCGCTGCACTGCAACACATCCTATCTTACAGCTGTAGGAAACGATTATAGTTTTGATGTCATCTATTCCCGCCTGATTGATGGCATCGGCCAGCATGGTGATGTATTGATCGGCCTGTCCACCTCCGGCAATTCAAAAAATATTATCAAAGCTTTTGAAACCGCCAAAGAAAAAGGCATGATCACCATCGGCTTCACCGGGATGACCGGCGGCCAATTGAAATCTGTTAGTGATTATTTGATCAATATTCCCTCTACAGATACCCCCAGAATACAGGAAAGTCATATCATGGCGGGACACATTATCTGCCAATTAGTAGAAGAAAAATTATTTGCCCCCATCCCCTAAAGGGGAATTAAGAAAATTCCTTATGAATGAAACTTCACTAAATGAAATAACTCTTCCGGGCCTCCCCTTTAGGGGACGGGAGGGGCTTATACTCGCAGGCGGATTGGGAACAAGATTAAGATCGGTTGTGTCCGACTTGCCAAAATGCATGGCGCCTGTTGCTGGCAGACCTTTTTTGTTTTATGTTATCAACTATCTCAGGTTACAGGGAGTAGAAAAATTTATTTTTTCTCTTGGCTACAAACATGAGATCATTATTGATTATTTAAATGATCAATTTTCAACGCTCAATTTTCAATGCTCCGTTGAAGAAGAACCATTGGGAACGGGTGGTGCTATTCAACTGGCTTGTCAATATGCAACAGAAAAAAATGTACTTATTGTAAACGGCGATACTCTTTTTAAAATTGATGTTGATACGGTAAATTCTTTTCATGAAGATCAAAAAGCTGATTGCACACTGGCGTTAAAACCGATGCATCGTTTTGACCGGTATGGTGTGGTAGAAATGAATGAGAAAGGACTGATCACCGATTTCAAAGAAAAGCAGTTTTATGACAAAGGGCTTATCAATGGTGGTGTATATATTTTAAATGTTGAAAATTTTTTGGCTAAAAAATTCCCGGCAAAATTTTCATTTGAAAAAGACTATCTCGAGCGATACTACCAACAGGGCAAAATCTCCGGCATTGTACAGGATAGCTATTTTATTGATATTGGCATACCTGAAGATTACAATCGTGTGCAGGATGAGTTAAAACAGGCACCGCTAAACTTAGAAGCTATCGATCAAAGCTGGACATTATTCCTCGACCGGGATGGTGTCTTAAACCACGACAAAGTTGGTAGCTATATTTTTAATCCCGGCGAGTTTGTTTTTTATGATGGTGTGCCACCTGTGTTTAAATTATTCAAGGAAAAATTTGGCCGCATTGTCATTGCAACCAATCAACGTGGTGTTGGCAGGAACTTAATGAGCGTTGCTGACCTGGATGCTATTCACCAAAAAATGTTGACAACTATAGAAGCTGAAGGCGGCAAGATAGACGCCATTTTTTACGCCAGCTCCATCGATAATAATGACATTATCCGCAAACCAAACCCCGGCATGGCCTTACAAGCCAGGGCCCGGTTTCCCGAAATTGACTTTTCCAAATCGATCATGGTAGGCAACAATATCAGCGACATGGAGTTTGGTCGCAATGCCGGCATGTATTGCATCTTCTTAAAGACAACTATTCCCCATATAGAGCTTCCCCACCCGGCTATCGATATGAGTTTTAACTCATTGACAGATTTTGCCAAAGCTTTATGATCTATCACAAAATTTTATAATTTTTTTGTCGTTATTGCCCCCGGAAGACTGGTATGTGCTGTTAATTAAGACCTATTTTTGCGATCACCAAATTTAATACCGACGAGACATTGAAACACTACTATTGGACGCATCGAATGTCTGTCGGTATTATATCGAAACTTATGATATTATATTAACGTATAAATGATATAAATTCTGTGAAAACGTTGACGATGAAAACAGGGCTTGCATTTTTACTGGCTTTGATCTTTTTTCAAACTGGCTATTCGCAACTGATTTCAGCAGCTGACCGCAAAAAATTAAGAGCAAAGGAAGATACCCTGCAGTGGTATGGACGATACCTGGTCACCGATTCTTTAACAGAAGATCGTATGATCTCCGACAGCATCTTTACCCGTACACTGGTGAGGGCATTACAAATAAAAAATTCTTTTTATTATCCTTTTGATTCTGTTAAAGGCATTTCAAAATTGTATGCCCCGGACAGCACCTTTCGCATTTTTAGCTGGGGGTTGGAGTTTGATGATTTTTATTCCCGCCAGCGAGGGGCCATTCAATTAAAAACGAAGGACGGATCACTTAAGTTAATACCACTTCGTGATGTATCTGAATTTACCGACAAACCCCTGGATTCGGTGCGTACCCGCAACAACTGGATCGGCGCCATTTATTATAACATCATCAAAACACAGGACAAAGGAAAAAACTATTATACCCTTTTCGGTATTGACTATAATAATGTACGAAGCTCCAAAAAATGGATCGAGGTACTGACTTTTAATGATAAAAATGAGGCCCTTTTTGGCGGTCCGTATTTTTCTTTTGCAAAAGACAGTGTGCCAAGGCCAGTTCAAAACCGTTTCAGCATCGAGTATAAAAAAGATGCCCGGGTGTTGGTAAACTTTATTGATGAACTGCAAATGATATTAGTGGATCACCTGGTATCCGAAACAAATGAACCGGAAAATAGCTGGACACTTGTTCCCGATGGCGATAATGAAGCATTCAAATGGGAAAATGGTAAATGGGTACATGTAGATAAAGCGTTTGATTATAAGATCGACATGCGTGGCGTTGATCCCTATCTCGGCAAACCTCCTGTTGGTGAACCTATTCTTGACAATAAGGGAAACCGCGATGAAAAAAAGCTGCTGGAAAAATCTGATAAAAATAAGGGGAAAGAAAAACCCGTGATCGAAGAAAATAATTAATCCCAATTTCACGCAAAGCCGCAAAGAAATAAAGGCGCAAAGAGTTTAAACCCTTTGCGCCTTTATTATTTTTCACTTTTGACTGTTGCCTTTTCACTTAATCATCCAGCTTCAATACCGCTAAGAAAGCTTCCTGTGGCAGCCCCTCCTAACCTCCCCTTCAGGGAGGAACAGTGTCTTCTAGTCGTCGAGCTTTAATACTGCGAGAAATGCTTCCTGTGGTACCTCCACATTTCCAATCTGCCTCATTCGCTTCTTACCTTCCTTCTGTTTTTCCAACAGCTTTCTTTTACGGCTGATATCACCACCATAACATTTAGCGGTAACATCTTTCCGCATCGCTGAGATATTTTCCCTTGCTACTACTTTGGCGCCGATTGCTGCCTGTATGGCTATCTGGAACTGCTGGCGGGGCACCAACTCTTTTAATTTCTCGCAAAGCTTTCTGCCAAAGTCCTGCGCACGGCCACGATGAATCAACGCTGATAAAGCATCCACCTTATCACCATTTAACAGGATATCCATTTTTGCAATATCACTATCACGATAGCCGATTGGGTGATAGTCAAAGGAAGCATAGCCCCTTGTTTGTGATTTCAGCTTATCATAAAAATCAAATACGATCTCGGTCAATGGCATTTCAAAAATCAGCTCTACCCTTGTAGTCGTCAGGTAACTTTGATTTACCAGTATTCCACGCTTGCCCAAACACAGCGTCATGATGTTGCCGATATATTCCGGCTTGGTAATGATCTGCGCTTTGATAAATGGCTCTTCAATCCGCTCCGTCTTTACCGGGTCAGGAAACTCCGTCGGATTATTCACGATGATCTTCTCCCCTTTTGTTGTGTAAGCAATAAAACTTACGTTGGGCACAGTCGTGATCACCGTTTGATCAAACTCTCTTTCCAGCCGCTCCTGGATGATCTCCATGTGCAGCATTCCCAAAAAGCCGCAACGAAAACCAAAGCCCAATGCCTGCGATGTTTCCAATTCATAGGTCAGCGAAGCATCATTCAGCTGCAGTTTGTCCATGCAATCCCGCAGTTCTTCAAACTCATCCGTATTCACCGGGAAGATGCCCGCAAATACCATCGGCTTCACCTCTTCAAAACCTTTTATCAGCTCGGGATTAGGATTGCTTGCGAGTGTAATTGTATCACCTACTTTTACTTCTTTCGCATTTTTGATACCAGTAATGATATAACCTACATCGCCCGTTTTTACCTCGCTCTTTTCTGTCATTTTCAGCTTCAGTATCCCCACTTCATCGGCCTCATATTCCTGGCCAGTGCTCACGAATTTTACTTTATCGCCTTTTTTGATCGAACCATGCAGGATACGATAATAAACGATAATACCCCGGAAGGAGTTGAATACGCTGTCGAAGATCAGGGCCTGCAAAGGCGCCTCCGTTTTACCCGCTGGTGCGGGAACGCGGTTAACAATCGCATCCAGCACTTTATCTACACCCAAGCCCGTACGACCACTGGCATGCAGAATATCTTCCTTCTTACACCCAATCAATTCGATGATCTGGTCCTCCACCTCTTCGATCATGGCGCCATCCATATCGATTTTGTTGATCACCGGGATAATCTCAAGATCATTGTCAATAGCCAGGTAAAGGTTAGAAATGGTTTGTGCCTGTATGCCCTGCGTAGCATCTACCAGCAGCAGGCAACCTTCGCAGGCGGCCAGGGCCCGGCTCACTTCGTAGCTAAAGTCTACGTGGCCGGGAGTGTCGATCAGGTTCAGGATATATTGCTGCCCGTCGGTATGTTTATAATTGATCTGGATCGCATGGCTTTTAATGGTGATCCCTTTTTCCCGTTCCAGGTCCATATCATCCAGCACCTGATCCATCATGTCGCGGTCGCTGATGGTGCCGGTGCTTTGTAAAAGCCTGTCAGCCAGGGTAGATTTGCCATGGTCAATATGAGCGATAATGCAAAAATTCCGGATATTCTTCATGTACGATTTGCCCCTTTTTCGGGACGGGCAAAGGTAAGCGTTTTGGGGCGAGGAAGGAAGGATTGTTTGGCCAGCTTTTGCACCTTGACTGGGCTTTTCCTGCAAGTTCACCCTGAGCCTGGCGAAGGGCATTCTTAAGGGCTCTGTCCCGATGCCGCAGGCCGATCGGGATGCCAACATTCTCGTCGCATTCGCTATTCAGCAGACAGAAAAATTAACGATGAAAATGGGTAAACTATTTTTATTGCATGCAGCTTTCGATTCAATCCTTCTTTGATAGCCTGGCAACTGAACTCCTTTGATGATTGTAGCAATCGATTACACCAGTTGTCCTTATACTTGAGGCACCAAATGGAACACCAAATTGTTCCTCAATCGCTCATGCTGATGTTAAGTTCATCGTTCCAATAACATAAGCTGAGACGCAAAGCGTCGCTCAATATCTGTAACGCTGCTCAGCTTTTTGTCCCAGCTTGACATTTACTAATAAGCAACAGAATAAATTTTTATCTTTAGTATCATCGTTCGGCAGCCGTCGCCGGGGCAACGAATAAATGAAGCACGCAACAGCACAAATGCCTGAACGCCGTAAGGCAAAATTTGCGACAAACAGACAATGAAAATTGAGGACCACATACCAACAGATATATTAAGGCCATACATCAAGGCTTACAGAATTATTGAAAGCCGGGACGAATTGGTTAATAGAGTTGTACCGAACACTTCGCTTGCTATTGCGTTTCGTTTTAAAGGACAAATTTCTTACCTCAACGATGCAGACAAAAGCGTTTTGCCCATCGCAACATTTTCGGGCTTACGTAAATCCGTTCGGCTTATCAACTATGCACCTCAAACATCGGCTCTAATTGTATTGTTCACAGAAACGGGAGCAGCTGCATTTTTCAGGCAACCGCTTCACGAACTGTTTGAAGAAAGCGTCTCATTGGATAATTTTTTCCCCTATTCAGAAATTTCAATCATAGAAGAACGTTTAGCCGAAACTAATAACAACAAAACAAAAATCGCTGTTATTGAACAGTTCTTATACTCAAAACTTCTATACAATAAGCCCGATAAACTTGTGTCAGAGGCTATTGTTAAAATTTATGCAAACAACGGATTGACGAGAATAAGAGCGTTAGCAGATGATTTATTTATCAGCCAGGATGCTTTCGAAAAGCGGTTTAGGAAAATGACGGGAACTACACCCAAACAGTTTTCTTCCATAGTCAAAATGAAAGCCATTATACGCCAAAACCCTGCATCATCATCTTTTCTTGACACAGCGCTTGAAAACGGTTATTACGACCAGGCTCATTTCAACAAAGACTTTAAACTTTTTACGGGACAAACGCCAACGGACTTTTTCAAATCGGCTTCCTATTGGTAAAATCAATGATTTTTTACAATGATTTGGTTTCAGTACCTGCCAACTTTGCAATAACAAAACCTGGTAACAATGAAATCAGTAATTAAACCCTGCCTTCTCCTCTCCTCTTTGCTAACAGGGCAGTTTGGTTTTACGCAGACTAAATCAAATCATTCAATAAAAGCCAATAAAATGGAAGCTACTGTAAGTATTAACAAAGCTGTTATTCGTAACCTTTACGAAAATATTTTAAACAACAGAAAATTTGAGCTGATTGATCGTATTGTTTCAGCAGACTATACGAATGCCCAGGGAGAAAAGGGTATTGAAGTGTTTAAAAAAGGAATAATAGCAATCACAAAAGCTTTTCCTGATGCGAGGTGGACGTTGACGGAGATCGTTGCGGAAGGAAATAAGGTTTTCGTGAAACAAAAGGTAGAAGGAACACACAAAGAACAATTTCAAAATATTGCAGCAACAAACAGAAGCATTTCTAATGAAGGGGCTGGCATTTATGAGTTTAAAGACGGCAAAATAATTAGTCACCAAATCCAAACCGACAGACTTAGCTTCCTTCAACAGTTAGGTGTTTTACCATCTGACCCGACGGCTCTTTCAAAAGAAAAAGAATCTACTATGTTCTTTGTTGATAAATTTTTCATACCAAAAAATGCGATTGCAGAATTTACGCAAAGAATGCAATACAACAGGAACTTTATCAAATCTCTTCCTGGATTTATTAAAGACGAAGTAATGGCTTATGAGGACAACAGCGGTGATTTAATTTTAATGACCATTGCCGCCTGGCAGAATCAGGATTATTTGGATAAGGCAAAAAGATCAGTCCAAACTGAGTATGAAAAAATAAATTTTGACCCGGCAGAATTTACTGAGCAACTGAATATAAAAATGGAAAGGCAACTGTATAAAGCTTATCAACAATAGAAGAACGGCGACCTGGCAATATTTCCGGGCGACCGAAATGGCGTCGGTAGCCCGGCTCATTTAAGCATAGCAAAAGAAATTCTAACTTGTAATAGCAAATCACAAACCAGGGCAAGCCGAACCGGTAAACAATAACCTCCGGTAAGAGAGAGTAACAACATAAAATGAAAACCAGTAACCATACGCCCAACGAGAAAATTGCTGACTACGTTCAGCGCATCCTGGTTATTGAAAATTTCAGTGTAACTACACCTTTTGTACTGCCCTTATATGCCAATGCCGCTCCTACTTTATTATTTCAAACAGCAAAAGGGCAGGTCAAAAACAATACGAACAACCTCACTTTATTTGGTCAAACCGTTTTTCCCGAATCCTTAACGCTCAAAGAGAATTTTACACTCATCGCCTATTTTTTTAAGCCATTTGCTTTGTATTCACTATTCGGCATTTCGGCACAGGAGCTCACGGATAACCCCATTGACTTAAGACTTTTGTCGCCCAAACGAACTGCCGAATTGCAGGAGCAACTGCTCAATGCCGGTTCTACCGAAATAATGATGGAACTGCTGAATGAATATGTGTATAGTTTAATTACAAAAGTTAAAACCGATTTTGAACTGATCAAATTTGCTACTTCTCAAATTGCTAAAAACCCGGGTAAGGAAATTTTACACACCCTTCAGAGTAAACTATATCTCACCGAGAGAACGTTTCAGCGAATGTTTGAAAAGAACATTGGAATCTCACCCAATTTGTTCAGGCGCATCAGCCAGTTTAATTCAGCCTTTCAGCAGTTAAACACCAAATCGGTTACCAAACTGACCGATATTGCTTTTGACAACGGGTATGCCGATCAAAGTCATTATATCCGGGCATTCAAAGAGTTCACCAACATAACACCCACTGACTACCTCCGGTTTAGCGGAAGATTATGATAAGCATTTTGTCGGTTTTGTTCTATTCCTTTCGTTGTAACGATCTCACTTTTGCTATATAATTTTAAACAACAACAAAATGACAAATCAAATTTATCCCTGCCTGTGGTTTGACGGCCAGGCGCAGGCAGCTGCAAAATTCTACTGCTCTATATTCAAAAACTCAAAAATTACAGCAGACAACCAAATGGTCGTCACTTTTGAATTGAATGGCAAAAAATTTATGGGCCTCAATGGTGGGCCGCAGTACAAATTTTCACCGGCTACTTCATTTGTGGTTGAATGTGAAACACAGGATGAAATTGATTACTACTGGGAAAAATTGGGCGAAGGTGGTATTTATAGTCAGTGCGGCTGGCTTGACGACAAATTTGGATTGTCCTGGCAAATTGTTCCCAAGGTGCTGCCCGTACTATTAAGCAATCCGGACAAGGCGCAAAACGTAATCAAAGCTTACATGAAGATGACCAAATTTAATATCGAGGCGCTGGAAAATGCCTGATACCATTTTACAGTTTGCGACGGACCTTCTCCGTATTTTTTTACGGGAAGGTCTGTCGTTTTCTTTGCAGGTATTAGTTAAAGAAGATCGTTTTATCTCCCTCTCCTGAACTAACAAATTTTCATACTTTCATTTATACGAAGGACAATTAACTCCTTAACATCATGCCAACCCTGCGAAAGCCAGATTAGCAAAACCACAAGCTATGCAGGAAAACAAAATTAGTAGCCGGTAGCACAATCCAGTTCATTTATTATTTATTACAGTCGCATTAAAACAAAAAAGATTATCTTAAAATAAAAAAAATATGCTCTCCCGTTTTTGCCTTGCAGCAGCCTGTACTATGCTGCTCATCTCCTGTGGTCAGCAAACACCGGTAGTAAAAGAAACTGAAGCAGTAAAACAGGAAATACAAAAAGCCGAAAAAGATTTTGAAACAATGGCAGCTGAAAAAGGAATAGCCGAAGCATTTTGGTTTTATGCTGACTCCAATGCCGTGATCAAGCGCAACAATGACAGCCTTATTCATACAAAAGAAGGGATTAAAAATTTTTACGCCGCAGATTTTTATAAAACCGCTTCGGTAAAATGGTCACCAGATTTTATTGATGTGTCACCAGATGGAAATATGGCATATACCTATGGGAAATATCTTTGGCAATCGAAAGACAGCACTGGTAAGCCTCTTGAGTTTAGCGGTATTTTTCACACGGTTTGGAAACGGCAACCAGACGGCTCCTGGAAATATGTATGGGATTGACGCAGTAAACTATCACTTATTCATAAGCTGATTTGAGCTCCAGTATAATGGGAGGAAGCTATGATTTTGCAAAGAACAAATCATTTATAAAAAGGTAGACAATCCCAGACATAAAATTTTTGTTCGTTTCTGGATTGAAAAAGAGGTTCAGGAGGGAAAAGAGAATATCTTTAAAAAAAAATAGCCTAATAGATGAAATTAAGAGTATTTATCTATCTCTTTTTCGCATTATCGGTCCTCGCCTGCAAACAAAAAAATAATAATGTTTCTATAATTGGAAAATGGGAATATCAGACATTAGAAAGTCATTCTGGGCAAAAAATAAACTTACAGGACCCGTCGATAAGTGTAATTCACGAAAGTAACAAAGGACTAATTCTTTCATTTAACCAGGACAACACATTTAAAGTTTCAAAAAACAATTCCGGGAGTGAAATGGTAGTATCGGGAGGGACTTATAATGTTTCAACTGATAAAAAAACAATTTCAACCCAAGCATCAGACGGGGACGAAGCAATTTTTTCTATCATTGATTTAACATCGGAAAATCTTAAAGTAAGCATCAATAGTACAAGCGAAGAATATCTTGTGTTTAAAAAAATGACTAAGTAACTATTATTACACTGCTCACTATGATGCTGGCTCATAACCATCCTGATCTCCTGAAAAAATAATACAACAAGCAGCAGGCAACGATCGTGAAGGCAATAACACCATAATAACCATAGTGCCAATCCAACTCCGGCATAAACTTAAAGTTCATACCGTAGAACCCGGCTATCATGGTTGGCACCGCGATGATAGCGGCCCAGCCGGCAAATTTTTTAGAAGTATCATTTTGTGAAATGGAGATCAATGAAAAATTTGCCTCCAGCGCCGTGCTCAGCAACTCTCTTGTGTTGTCTACCATTTCATTGATGCGGATCGCATGATCATAGATATCCCGGAAATAGGGTTGTGTTTCATTGGAAATACACTTTATATCAAATCGCATCAGTCGTGTACAAATATCCATTAGTGGCGACACAGCTCTCTTCACTTCAAGCAGCTCTCTTTTCAACTGGTAGATTTGTTCTGTTGTTTCCCGGCTTGGTCTTTCTTTAAATATCTTGTCTTCCAAAACCTCCAGTGCCGACTCCAATTCATGCACCACGGGAAAATACCGGTCGACAATAAAATCCATGATTGCATACAACACAAAGCCCTGTCCCTTACTCAGCAATTCCGGCATCGATTCACATCTTTGACGGACATCTACATAAGCGACAGTTGATCCATGCCGGACGCTAACAATAAAATTGGTTCCCACAAAAAAATGGGTTTCGCCAAATTCAGTATGTTGCTCAGCGTTGATATTAGCTGTACGTAGCACTACAAAAATAGAATCGCCATACAATTCAATTTTCGGCCGCTGGTGGGCACGGTGAGCATCTTCAATGGCCAGATCGTGCAAGCCGAACTCCCGCTGCACTTTGCCCAATATTTCACCGGATGGTTCGTGCAACCCGACCCATATAAACTTGTCGGTTTCTTTCAGTACTTCATGAATCTTGTCGAGCTCAATATCGGCCAGTCGTTTACCGCCGGAGTAGGCGGCGCAATTGATAATCTCTTTCATGGCAGTGAAGTTGAATGTATCAATATGGTTTGCTCTGGTAAGTTCGGAAAATAAACAGAGAAGATCAATTTAAAACCCTCTCTCCTTTTGTCGCAATGCCATAGGCATAATAGTTGTAGCGCTGGTCAAAAACAGTTGTATGATACGCAAATTAAAATCCGGAGAATACAGATTGTATTCGATAAAGAAAGACCCAAGGACAAATAAACGCCGTAACCTTGGCACTTTTTCATCATTGGCAGCCGCCAAAAAACATGAAAGAGAAATACAGTATTTTAAACGGCATAAATAGCTAATAAACCGGCTACTCATCAAATTAAGTTATCGTTAAAACCCACCTGTTATTTTATGAGCGGTAGAGGGTTCAGCCTGCTTTCCCGTGTAATGGCATAGAAATTGCGCGGTTCCTGAAGCCATCAGTTTCTCCTCCAGCTATCGGTTATCATTCATTTTTTAATCTTCTAAATTTCACAGTGTATGAAAAAACTATTGCTGACCTTATTGATGGGTGGATTCATCTTTGCTGCTGCCAATGCCCAGGATCAAAAAGTCAAAGAAGACTGGGATAAAAAAGTTAAAACAGAATTGGCACTTACTGATGAGCAGGTGGCAAAGTACGATGCCGTTAGCAAAGAATACGGCGAAAAAATAGATGCCATCATGAAGGATGCTTCGCTGACAAAAGAAGCTCAAAAAGAAAAAAAGATGGAACTGAAAAAAGAAAAACAGGCCAAGCTGTTTGAATTTTTCACCCCGGAGCAACAAACAAAATACAAGGACCTGATAGAAAAAAAGAAAGCTGAAAAACCAGTGGAAAAACAACCAGCCCAATAAAAAACCTGTTTGATCTTACAGAGCCGGCTTAACAACCGGCTTTTAAAATTTACTCCGCAAGTTTTTCCATCCATATTTTAGCTGCAGCAGCGAATCATCATTCATTTCACAGGCAGGATTTCTCTTTACTCCTGAAATAAAGCGAAGACCCCGGTAAAAAACCCGGGGTCTTCGCTTGTGAACATGTGGACACAAAAAATTTCCTGCAGTGACTTTAAATATTTTTTCAACTATTAACCAATGGTATCCCGGTCATAAACCCTTTTGTCAAGCATCACAGTTTAATTTTGATTTGTATGCCTGGGCAACCAGATAGCTATGATTTATAGTTTAGGATTTTTTGTTCCTGCAAATAAGAGCAATTGATTATTTCGGATTCTTTACCGGTGCGCTGCCAGCCGAAGGTGGATTATATACCAATTCATTGTCCGGAACATCCCAATAATCCAGGAAATTGTATTCAATAGTTGCATTGGTATTCACTGCACCGCTACCGGTGATCACTACCGCACCTGTTCTTCCACCGCCTTCTGATACAGGGTTAATAATTCCCCAACGACGTGCATCATAGAAGGATAATCCAATAAAAGGCAAGGCCACCCTTCTTTCTCTTCTTAATTCTTCTTTGGCTTCCGTCAATGTAAGGCCCGTACCACTAACAGCAGACAATCCTGCACCCTGCGAATTACGCACTGCATCTATAAGCGCCAATCCTGCATCTATACTGCCTGTATAAATCAAAGCTTCAGCTTTCATCAATTCATTTTCTTCGAAGCTGCCGGCAAGAAAAGTTTCCTCGCCACCCGCATCTGTATTTGTATACACCTTAACCCCTGCAAGACCGGTGCCCTTATTGATTAACCGGTAACGGGTGTTAAACACATGTCCCCGGTCACCGTTGCCAATCCATGTAACTGTTTGTGCTACATTATTGGCAAGACGTTTATCTCCTGGTTTAAAATCCTGTACTAAACGTTCACTTAATTTATAGGTATTACCCCCGGCCAATGCACTTTGAACTTTGGAAGCTACAGTGCCGCTGGTGGCAGAAAGAAAATCACCTGCGGTATTTGACCTTCCTGTAAATACTTTATCAGTGGCCAGAACACCATCATTGGTGAGAGTAAGAATAGAAGTCCACTGGTCCGCCGTCATAGTAGCAACCGGTGTGTTTACTAATATGTTCCTTGCTTTTAAGGTATTAATATTTCTTTTCCACATATCAGTGGTTAAAATGCCACCTTTACCCACCTGGCAAAAACTTGGGATCAATTTACCCAATACTTCATTATAAGCCGTAACAGTTGTAACGGTATTTAAAGCGGCCGTTGCTAAATCAAGTACCCTATTCGATTCTGATATAATGGCTTCTTTAGTTACATAATTAGCATTGGTTTTACCTGCGGTATTATTAACAATTGCACCATCTGAATTATTAATTACACCTGCGTAATAAATAGACCCGATACGGGCATAAGCAAATCCCTTCCACCAATAGGCCCATGCCTGGATGGTAGCTTTTTTTGTTGCTGCTTCTGACAAGAAGCTGGTTTTTTCAACAGTATATAATATAGTGTTGCAGGCATTGATCATGGAATACATATAAGCCCACTCATAATAAAGCGTATTTTGTCCCTGGTTACTGTTGAAATTAACAACATTGCGGACTAACGCCTTTTGTGTATTAGGTGAATTGGGATTAAGCACTACAGTACCATTATCAAGAGTAACTTTATCAGGGCAACCTATCTGGTTAATAAATGCATTGGCAGCCTCCACTTGTATGGCATCCCCCATCATTTCATGAAAACCAATAGCCCCAGACCAGAAAAACCCATAAACACCGTCTGAATATTTAAGGTCCCTGAACCCATTTCTATAAATACCTCCCTGAGCCAGAGCAATAGTACCCGCTTCGGTGATAGCACTTTCAGGAATAGGTTGATTCGGATTTTTTACTTCTAATTGTTTTTTGCAGGAAATAATACTGCTAAAAAGTATTGTTGCAAAAAATATAATTTGTATTTTTTTCATTGTCTTATCGTTTTAATTGTTAGAAGCCTACATTTATTCCTACCTGGTAAGACCTGAGATTGGGTACTGTATTATGATCCACACCCCTGTCAAAAGCAGAATTACTGGTTCCGGAACTTATTTCAGGGTCGAAACCTGTGTATTTTGTAAAGGTCACCAGGTTGCGGGCCATCAACACAAGCTGCAATCGTTGGATCAAAGGGCTGTTAATGATTTTTGCCAGGTCATACGCAACAGAAAGGTTTCTTAACCTTAAAAAAGACGCATCCTCATAAAAATAGTTCTTGGTACCATTAGCTTGCACCTGTGCATAAACGCCGCGGTAAAAAGCTGTGTAAGCGCCGGTCTGCCCATCTATTGTTACCGGGTCGGCATAATCTCTATGGATACCATCCCTGTACATCCATTCTTTTGTCTGGTTATACAAGTGACTGCCATATACCCAATCCCACTGCATGGAAAGAATAAGATTGTTTTCAAAGCTCACATCATTAATAAAGGACATATTAAACTTTGGATTAGGATCACCAAAGCTTACTTTCCCCGGTGTTACAAATGGTTGTTTTGTTGCTTTATCAACCACCCAGCCATTGCTGGCTACGGTATAGTTAGCCTGCAAATTTTTAGCTATGTAAGGATTGCCGCCCGGATCTAACTGGTCCACCGCATGAAGTAATAAGTTTCCATACAACTGGCCGATTTTTTCTCCGGCTTTCAACACATAATTACTGCTGCCGGCATTTGATAATACTACTATTTCTGTTCCACCCTTAACAGAAGTGATTTTTGAGCTCTGTTTACTGAAATTGCTGGTAAAACCCCAGGTGATATTTTTGCTTTTTAATACATTAGTATTCAAAGAAGCCTGAAACCCGGTGGAGGCTAAACCAAATGCATTATCTCTAATTGTACCGATTCCTGTGCTAGCCGGAAGGTCAACATTATATATAGCATTATCTGTACTGCGGTCCCAATAAGTAGCTGAAATATTAATACTACTTAACCAAGCCCCTTTCAGTCCCCGAAAGGTCATATCCGTACCTATTTCAAATTCTTTTGAAACTTCTACGTCAAGGTTAGGATTAGGATTGCTTGTTGGAAATGTAAATGCGACATTAGAACCTAAGTTAACTGTATTGAGAACTAAGTAGCGGTCAAAAGGCCTTGGCTGAATACCTGCTTCTCCATACGCTGCCCTTAATTTAAACTCGGATAAAACGTTACCCATTTTGCCATCTTTCCAAAAACCAAAAGAAGAAAGCCGGAGATATGCGTCGCCGCGGGGGAAAGTAAAAGGTTTTGAACCACCACCAAATGCAGAAGAGTAGTCACTTCTGATACCTCCTGAAATACCCGCAATTTCGCCATATTCAAAACGCTGGTTTGCCAAATAACCATAGGTAACAAATGGTTCAGTATAGTCAGACTGGATACGGTAAGTAACCATCTGGCTGGCGGTATATGGGGTATAAAAAGGGGCGTCAGCACCCCAGGTAATATATTGCTTGAATACGTTTTTACGATAGTCGAAAGCAAATAATGTCGTTGTTTTTATGGGAATATTAATATTGAAATCTTGCTTAAAATCTGTATTAAAAGTGGCAGTACTTATAAAATTCTGGAAGGTGGTTCTGTACCTGAAATTATCAATTGAACCGGACGTCCCTACTGATGGTGTGGGTGCATAATTTCCTGTCCACCACCGGGTGCCCCAGAATTTTGCGCTGGCATTATCGTCCTGCGGCTTTACATCATAAATAACATCCTGTGTCTGGTGGTTTAAACCATACTTCACATCTAACTCGACAAACCGCATAGGTTTGTAATTAAGATTGAAATTCTGAACGACATCAATTTTATTATCCAGGTTGCTGGAGTATTGAGTCCTGTAATTGGGGTTATACCCGTTAACGCCTGTAGCATCGCCAAAATAATAGCCATAATTTCCATCGGGCATTTGGTAATCATAGTTGGCAAATGGCCTGGAGTTGTTTAAGGCAAAAATGATACCCCTGCCGGTGGCATCGTTTAAAGTATTCCTGGTATATACTAATTGGGTAATGCTCCTGAACTTTAAATTTTTTGCCAACTCAACACCAAGATTCGAAAGCAGGTTGGAACGGGAATATTTTCCATTATTTCTGAATGTGCTGGTTTGCCTGTTATCAGAAACGGCGAAACTGAAATCCATTTTTTCCTTTGCACCTGAAATAGTAATGGAATTATTAGTGGTATAGGCTGTTTCAAAAAACATTTTATAGTGGTCATAATACTGCAGGTTTTTATCATAGAGTTTGCTGGTTGTTGTAGTTGGGTCAACCAGGTTCACCTGTACGTTTTCCCTGTAGACACTGATAGCAGGATCCAACGCAATAAGGTTTCCTGAAGAGGCAATTACTTCTCCGTTTGCATTGGTTGTAAAAGGATGCAGGCGGGCTTTGCTTACATCCCCTTCGTTTAACATAGTGTTCATCGAAGCATTGGAAGAAATATCAATCCTTATTTTTCCGGCTTTCCCTTTTTTAGAAAACAACTGAATGACCCCATTGGCTCCTTGCGCACCATATATAGTGGCAGCCGCTGCTCCCTGAACAACTTCAATTCTTTCTATACCGCTTAAGTCAAGCGAATTCAGATCCGTTGCCCTTACTTCGAGACCGTCTAATAAGATCATGGGAGAGGTACCCCGGTTAATAGTATTGATACCCCGTAGCAAAATATTTGTGGGTCTGCCGGGTGAGCCATTCGTACTGCTGATTTGAGCCCCGGCAATTTTACCTACCAGCGCCTGGTCAACAGAAGCCGTCGGCGCCGATGGCAGTTTATCGGCAGAAATTGATTCAACAGAAATACCCAACTTCTTTTTACTTGTTGCAATGCCCGTACCTGTAACCACCACCTCACTCAATGCCTGGCTACCTTCTTTCAGCGCAATACTAAGTAATCCAGAACTACCTACAGCCACTTCCTGCTGATCAAAACCTACACTGGAAACAACCAGTTTAGCACCGGGTTTTACCTTCATTTTAAATCCACCGTTGGTATCTGTGACCGTGCCTGACCTCGAGCCTTTTTCCTGCACCGTGGCTCCCGGAATAGGAAGATCTTTACTGTCTGTTACTTTACCGGAAATTTCTACTGTTTGCGTCCATGCTGTTTGCACAATACATAGCATGCTGCAAACCGTGACGATTAGCAGTTTTCTCATGTGATTTTTTGTTTTGGTGAATAAATAAAATCCGGAGTATCACTTAGCCTGCTGATACTTCAGATTTCTATAATAGCTTCTCACGGGAACAATAAACCTGTCCCGGCATAATTATTTTTACCAGATTTTTTTAGTAGCTAACAAATACGATCCCTGCCCGGCGTTTTATTCATTTTGCCAGGAATGAGGATCAGTGCAAGCATTTAGCAAGGATAAGTTCTATGGCGTTTTGCTCGTTAGCGGGAATGATTATTATATGTGCAGCTCATCGTTGTACCGGGCGAATGCCCTATAAAAAAATATTACTTCTTACTAAATAATAAATGAGGCAAGTGCAGATGAAGATACAAAACGAATAGACATACTGAAAAAAAATTTCACGATTTCATAACGGCCATCTCTCTTTATTGAATTTTATGTTCAAAAGTTCTATCAAAATCTTTTTCAAAAGATTTACTTTGTTACTTACTGCGTCATTCAGAAATTTCTGAATTAGTAAGTGCTTGTTTTTTTAAGACTCGTCATTGTACAGTTTACGGTAACTGCTGAGTTTATCCAGCTCAAGTATTGTAGTCTTTCCATCCTCGCTTTCGTGATACATGGTCGCAAATTTTGCATCGAAGATTATTTCATCGTAAGTATAAGAAGTACGCTGAATAACCGTAGTGGAATACACATCATCAAAGCCTCCCACTTGTACATATATTTCTACATCCGCTGCCCGATAATCTTCTTCTGTTAATCCCAATAAAGGGCTATTTTCATCAATAGGATGCACTACGGTCCAGTTCATCATCAGCGTATCTACCCGGCTTCTTTCCAATGGCAGTTCATAAAACTTATAACTCAGTTTTTCATTTTCCTGCACCTGCAACGCCAAATTCACTTTTATCACAGCATCTGTAAGATTATGATTGTCCTTATAAGATGCAATGCGAAACATCAGCGCCTTTTTATCCTGGTAAGGCGCTATCAATGCATGATCGCTAAAGGCAATATGCGATTTGGGCCTGGCAAATCTTCCATAAATAAGACCCGTGGCTACAGCAAATGAAAGAAAACCACCCATGGCTTCGATAGCAGCCACCATATTGGCAGCATCACCAACAGGATTCACCCGTCCATATCCCACCGTGGTAAAAGTTTCTGCACTAAAAAAATAAAGCTCTTTAAATTCCTGCCAGTCATTAGAAGCAATGATTCCGGTAAAACCACTTGCGCCGATCAAGTAATAAATGATTGCAAAAAACAAATTGATAGTAAGAAAAAACAAAACAATTACCGTAACGAATTTCCATAGCGGCATATTCAGCATGGTATGAAAAAGACTAAACCTGTCCCAAGCCGAAACACCGGTTTTTTTAAGATTATAGCTGCCGTCGCGGTTGATAAAACGGCCGCCAAAACTGTTTACATTGGTTCCAAAACCAGTATCGTTGTTGGTTCTCGAAAAGGGATTGATTCGCTTCAGTACAGACATAAATGATAATTGTATTAAACAACAAAATAGAAAAAAACAAGTTCGCTTTTCTTCGTTACATCAATGAAGGTATATTTGGTTTATGAAATTAAAAGTATTGCTGACGGGTGCGACGGGTATGGTGGGTGAAGGTGTATTGCATGAATGTCTGCAACATGAGCAGGTTGAAAAAATATTGGTGATCAATCGCAGGTCTTGTGGTGTGCAACATCCCAAACTGGAAGAGATCATACACGAAGATTTTTTTGATATCAATCCTATAGCAGACCAATTGGCCGGCTATACTACCTGTCTTTTTTGCCTGGGTGTTTCTTCCGTTGGAATGAAAGAATCCGACTATCATCGCCTCACCTACACACTTACTTTATCTTTTGCTGAAACAGTAGTGAAAAAAAATCCTGCTATGGTGTTTTGTTACATCTCGGGTCGCGGTACAGACAGCACAGAAAAAGGCAGGCTGATGTGGGCGAGGGTTAAAGGCAAGACAGAAAATGATTTAATGACACTGCCCTTCAAAAATGTCTATGCTTTCAGGCCGGGGTACATGCACCCGACAAAAGGATTAAAAAACACCTTGAAAGGGTACAAATATTTGGGCTGGTTGTATCCATTTCTCAGAGTCTTTTTCCCGAAGTCCGTGTCAACCCTGAAGGAGCTTGGGCTGGCCATGATCCGGGTTGGACTGAATGGATACTCAAAAAACATCATC
The DNA here is from genome assembly GCF_029360765.1 of Terrimonas pollutisoli. Classification (GTDB taxonomy): domain Bacteria; phylum Bacteroidota; class Bacteroidia; order Chitinophagales; family Chitinophagaceae; genus Terrimonas_B; species Terrimonas_B pollutisoli. Next base: position 178,810 of record NZ_JARKNA010000007.1, read on the forward strand.
GAAGTAAAAGATATCGTACAACTGGCAAGAGAAAACATAGCCGCCAGTGTTCCAACAAAGTAAATTGGCAAAACCCGAATGAATAAAGTCGTTACCATAAAAAAAGTCTCACCTGGCTCTGCAGAAGCGCAATTGATGTCGGCTGCCTTGTGGGAGGAAATTCAAAGCCGCTATGGTTTCGAAGCTCCCAATCCATTCGACGTTGCTTCATTTGCGGCTGGCAATGCCGGTTTTTGGATTGCCAGCGATGCTGCTGACAAACCGGTGGGCAGCATTGCCATTGCACCATTAAACAACACCGAAAGTGAAATCGATATGATGTATGTTTCACCTGGCTACCGTGGTTGTGGCATTGCTCAAAAACTAATGGCAGCTGCTGTAAAGCATGCAAAAGAAAATAATTTCATCCTGCTAAAACTCAGGGCAGGTGCTCCTCAACCCGAAGCACTTCGTTTTTACGAAAAGGAGGGATTTACCCGAATCCCCGCATTCGGTAAATGGGTGGACGATTCTACGGCTATCTGTTTTGAAAAAAAGATTGGCTAATCATAATACCAGTTTATATCCTGCCACGGTAATTTATTTACGGACGTCAATCTGTACCTGCATTAAGGCTGCCAACTATCGAAAATTTTCGATCGTATTCATCAGCCAGCCGTCAAAGCAGGAGCAAATCTCACCGGGTAAATACTCCCAGGCGAGTATGAATCCCGCCCTTATTTCAACGTTTTTCCAAGTGCATACACCTATAAAATTTTTCTATACCCCATTAGAATCATGGGGAGCCTGCTGATGCTAAAATTTAGTAAACTTTAATAATCAACACTTTATTTTCAATATAGCAACTTTTCAAAAAAAATTGCAGAAAATACTATGACAACTGCGAAGTTTTACCTTGTTTTACCTTCGATTTGATCACGTACTAAATCCAAACTATGAAACTAACTGTACACACAATTTTAGCTATTACCTTCTCCTTATTCAGCAACAACTCCTTTTCACAGGTCAGTATTCAGTCTACCAAAGGTTATAGCGTAAACGTTTATGTGGAGCCGGTAGCCCTCGTTATCAATGCAAAAAGTTGCCCGTCGGGATATAATTACAATCTTCTCCTGAACTACGTTATTACTTATACTGGTAGCAATATTCCCAAAAATCTTCATACCCTGCAGGGCACTGTTACCAATAGCTCAGTATCGCATTCTTTTAAGCTCCCTAATAAACAAGGAACAGGCTCAGTAGTTTCCCACTCTAATGTATGGAGAACTGTCAGTGATTGTGCCACTGCTACACTCAGTACTATGTCACTAAAAACAATAAATATTGAAATAGAAGGTGACGGTATTAGTCATCAGGTTGTTTCCTATGCTTTTGCCGGTATTCTCCCGGTAAAGATGGTTAGTTTTTCGGCCGTGCCCGAACAGCAAAAAGTGAAGCTGCAATGGCAAACAGCCACGGAGATCAATAATGATTTTTTTACGGTAGAGCGTTCCGCAGGTAATAATGAATGGACTGCTATTAAGACCGTAAAGGGTGCAGGAAACTCAGCGGAAGAAAAAAACTATGAAGTATATGACAATGCCCCTGTAACAGGCACCCTGCACTACCGCATTAAACAAACTGATCACGATGGGAAGACAAGTTATTCAGAAACCAGGACGGTAAAATATGTTTCTGCTTCGAACAGCGTATCTCTTTACCCGGTTCCCAACACTGGCAATACGATTAGCATGACCGGTATCACCGATTACAAAAATTACGAGCTGGCATTATTAAACACCGCAGGAAACTTACTTTACACTACTGTCATTTCAAAAACCAGTGTTGAATTACCTTCTTTGCCAAAAGGCATCTATTTTATCCGAATCACCAACAAGCTGACAGCAGAAGCCACCAACCTTCGCTATGTCAAAATTTGATTTCTTAGAAATCGTTCCCGTTCCACCAAGACAAATCAAGGGTCTCTTTCCAGAGATCCTTTTTTGTTATAATGAATAGCAAGATTTCTAAACCCCGCCGGTTCACCGCATTTTAGTTTTGTCAATAAATTAGAAATAACATGAAAGAGCATTTATTGACAACACTGGAAAACTCAAAAAACTACACCCTGGCAGTAGCGGAAGCAATGCCTGAAAAAAACTATTCCTTCAAACCTGCTGCTCCCGTCTGGAGTTTCTTAGAACAATTACACCATATCGGCTATGGCATTAGCTGGTGGCAGGATAATTACATTCTAGGTGTAAAAACAGATTGGTCACCTACTGCCGTAAGCAAAGACAAAAAAGAAGTGATAGACTATCTCCATAAAAATTATGATAGCCTAAAGCAATTAATAACAAAAGGTGAAGTGGATGAAAATTTCATCAAAGGATTCCAGGCAACAATAGACCATATCACGCATCATCGCGGACAAGCAATCGCCTACCTTCGTTGCAATGGGATTAATGCCCCTGAATATGTTTTTTGATGTTTATACGCCGCCTAAAAAGGTGCGAAGCTGGTTAAAGTTTTGACTGGCCCTCAGTTTAGTGATGGCTTTGTCTTTGATCTGTCTTACTCTTTCAGGTGTAATATCGAAGCGCTGGCTGATATCCTCGAGGCTAAGCGGATAATCAACACCGATTCCGAAAAAGTAACAGATCATTTTTTTATGCCGTTCGGGAAGTGTTTGCAGGGATCTTTCGATCTCCATCTTTAATGATTCTGCATGATGCACTTTTAGATCGGTTTTTTCTGCGTTGTGATTTTCGAGTGTGTCAAGCAGGCTGCCATCATCTTCATCCGAAAAAGGCGTATCCAGGCTCACATGATGATCTTTCATATCCATCTGTGCTGCCACATCAGCGGGATCCATTTCCAGGAACTCGGCCAACTCTTCTGCTGACGGAACTCTTCCCAGTTCCTGCTCCAGAATTGCACTGGCCTTGTGGATGCGGCCACCCAATACTACCTTGTTTAGCGGTAAACGAACCAGGCGGGCATGATCAGCAATCGCTTTAATGATGCTTTGACGGATCCACCACACAGCAAAGGAAATAAATTTAAACCCTCTTGTATCATCAAAACGCTCGACTGACTTGATCAGGCCTATATTCCCTTCATTGATCAGATCCGGCAGTGAAAGTCCCTGCCCCTGGTATTGTTTGGCCACCGATACAACAAACCGGAGATTGGCTTTTACCAGTTTGTCAAGTGCAATTTTGTCGCCTTGTTTGATACGGGCCATCAGGCACACTTCCTCTTCGGCTGAGACAAGGGGTACCCTGCCAATTTCCTGGAGGTATTTTTCCAGGCTGGGGGATTCACGGTTAGTTATAGACTTAGTGATCTTAAGCTGACGCATAAGGGGACGTTTTTTATTTTAAAATGCGATTACTTAGGATAGGACACTGTAAAGTAACGGAGACAAACAGGCGAAGAAAATAGATTAGTGTCTCATTTACATGTAATATTTGTAAAGGAGGGCTTGTAGAGTTTATGCTACAATTTTGTTAAAAAGAAATAGAAGTGAGCATCCTGAATTTGCTCGTTGAAACTTAACTATGAAGAATAATCTGTAGAGGGATGATTTTCAATGCAAGGAAGAAATATTAGTAATTTTCTATATTAAAACAACTTCAATCATTGCCTGCTTTAGCCCCGGGCAACCGGCTTTTGATCCATTTGATTTGCCCGTTGTGATTTGATTCATGTTCTACTACATGAAACCATTTGCAATAATTATTTGTAGGTTGGTTGCCGAAAAAACTTGAATCAACGGTCATCAGCCATTTATCATCCCGTTTTTTGAATTCAGCGAGTGTGGCTTCCCGTGTTGAACTGAGAATGTCCAAATAGTAATTCAGGTCATTATCCTTTATCTGCTTCCGTCCCTCATCACCAAGGTTCATCGCTGCGCCCCACTTTGCTTTTTCTGCCGCATTATAATCACTTCTTCCTTCAAAAGTATTGGCCCGGTAAAATGCTTCGGTTGCCGCCAGGTGCAACAACATGGCGCCAATGGTATTTGCCTTGGGATCGTGCAGATAATCGAGTTGGTCTTTGGTCATATCCTTTACTGACCGCAATACTACCATCCGCATCCAGTTCATCATAGATACAAGTGTCCCTATGTGAGGTGAATAGCCTTCTTTCGGTCCAATGATATGAATACTATCATCCGCCATTCGATCCATGGCCCATGTGTCTTGCGGAATAAAGGGAAGTCCGGCGAGGCTGGTAGTGATAGTAGTAGCCGTTTTAATAAAATGTCTCCGCCCTGCATTGCCCGTTGTCTTTTTCATAAGAGATTTTTAGTGAAACCGAAAACATGATCGGCAAGGGTACGCATCAACATACACCATTATTTTTCCAACAGCCCTTCTTCTTTCCATTTTTTAAATACTGCAATGGTGCTATCGCTCAATTTTTCTGTTTTCTTGAAGGGCATAAACCCTTTCTCAGTGGGGTTGAGTTCCATGCGACGGATGATCTCATCAATATCTGCCTTTACATTAGCATAATTATCGTATGCTTTTTTCTTCCCGCCTTTTTCCGGAATATGACAGGGGCTGCAATAGCCAACGATAGTTGAATGAACACTGTTTTCGTAACTCAGTTTCGGAGCAGCTTTCGCGGCTTTTTTGCCGCTGCTGCAGTAAGAAAAAACAATTGCGACAATGACTAACAATGAAAGGACAGTATACTTTCTCATGAGAGTTAAAATTTTGGTTTAATGTACAACTTGTTTTTCAAAATTGTAGCAATTTATTGGTGCCAGTAGCCTGACAATAATAAAGAATAGCTTGTATAACCTGGCGCTAAAATAACACCCGTTTCAATTCGCCACGGCGGTTCCAGGTCTTTACGGGTACATTCGAAAGCGACAAAAAATTATGCCCTCCTTATCGCAATAAATGTGGCCTTTCTTTATGCACTTTCCATACAAACTCACCAAAAATTGTATTGGCCCATGCAAACCATGCCCGGGTAAATTTCTTCGCATCATCTTTGTGAAATGACTCGTGCATAAACCCGGTGCCACCATGGCAATGCTGCAACAGGTTAAGGCATTTTTTAATTTCCGCATCACTGTTGCTGGTCAAACCCCGGATAATAATGCTCAATGGCCATATCATATCAATACCGGCATGTGGGCCACCAATTCCTTCACCCGCTTTTCCTTTGAAGAAAAATGGATTTTCCGGTGACAATAATAATTTTCTTGTATTGATATAAACGGGATCTGTGTTCTTCACCGCTCCGAGGTAAGGCAAAGATAACAGGCTTGGAATGTTCGCATCATCCATCAGGTTGTAACTACCAAAGCCATTTACTTCATACGCATACACTTTGCCAAACTGCGGGTGCGAAACAGTGGCATATTGCTTTAATGCCTGTTCCACTTCTTTTGCCAAAGCACTGCATTCATTGGAGAGAGCCGTGTCGCCATGCAATGCCTTCACCATTTCAGCAGCCTGTTTCAAACTAACCACAGCAAAGAAATTGGAAGGTATAAGGAAATTATAGATTGTGGCATCGTCACTTGGACGGAATGTGGAACAAATAAGACCAACAGGCTTTACCGGGTAGCCATAGCCTCCCAGCGGCACACCATCAGTGGCCCAGGAAGTGCTGCGTTGGAAACTGTACGGCCCATTCCCATTTTTACGTTGCTGCTCTTTAAAAGTTTTTACGACCAATGCAATCGCTTCTTTCCATTGTGCGTCGAATGCCTGTTTGTCTCCCGTGATCTTCCAGTAATGATAACTCAACCGGATGGGATAGCACAACGAATCGATCTCCCATTTGCGTTCGTGCAGGCCCGGTTTCATCTCAGTTAAATCATCCTTCCATTCGCCTCTTTTATTTTCGTCTTTATAAAAAGCATTGGCATAAGGATCTTTCAGAATGCATTTAACCTGCCGGTTGATAACACCCGTGACGAGGTGATGCAAATCCTGGTCGTTCTTCGTCAAAGTGAGATAGGGCCAAACCTGGGCCGTGCTATCCCGCAGCCACATGGCATCAATATCACCGGTGATCACATAGGTATCCGGTTTGCCATTGATCATTTCAAAATCAACTGTTGTATCCAACGTGTTGGGAAAACAGTTTTCAAACAACCAGGCGATCTCTTTATTACCTGTCTTAGCTTTTACTTCGGCAATGGCTTTTTCCACTGCCATGCTCTTGAACTTGCGTTGTGACTCAGGTATGCGTACAACCGGGAATTCATTACCATTAGCAAATGAAAGACTGGGGCGCAATAAAATGCCCGTTGTAATAACAGCAGATCGTTGCAGGAATTGTTTTCGATGCATAAGCAATTTTATTCGTTCCTTCCAAAATTAACCAGTCGTGCAAACCCGGCCAAACAGAGTTTTACCCGGATAAGGACAGGGAATTTTGGAAAAACCCTGACACCGATAGAAAAAATATTTTAATATTAGTTTCCAACAATCAAAGCGTTACAACTAAACCTCAGTTCGTCCTCAACTTTACTCAAATCATGTAAGCCGTTATTGTTTGTCAGACGATAATGGTAAATCTTTAGCCCATCAAAAAACTTTAACCTTGCCTGCCCTTCGGCAGGCTTAAACCTTATTTTTATGAAACGCAGAAGAATTACCCGGGCATCAGGATTTATCATGTTATGCTTGTTGGTTAGCAGCAGCTTTTTATTGTCCTCTTACCAGGCTAAACAAATGACAGACGATGTATGGAAAATGCTGGGCCTGTCAAAACAAGCTGGTATTGATGGCATCAAAAACAGCTTTTTGAACGGCTATCTTTATTACTATGGTGTAAAGAATGCAAAGAACCTGGCAATTAATGATCGTGCTGCTGTGGCGAAAGATTTGTTGGCTTTTACCAAAGAATATATCAGCGGCGCCGAATTTAAAAAACAATACGAGCAATTGCGAAACAGCGCCAAACCACAGGAGCCTGTGCTGAAACCTCTTCGCAGCATCGCCGAAATACAGAAAGATGAAATCGCTAAAACAGAAAAAGGAATAAAAGACGCGGAGAAAACCATGAAGGAACTGACCCCTGAAATAGCGAAAGGTGTTAAGCCTGTACTGGATATGCTTCGCAAAAATCTGAAAGACTATCAGGACCCCAATCATCAATATTTTTCATCTATCGCCATGGGCGAAAAATACCAGCAGGAAAATGATGTAAAACGATACAACGAATACCTGCAAAAATGGAAAACTGACTATCCCGAAAATATCAATGTCTTTATCGCCGACAAACTTCAAAAAATGCTCGATTATACAAAGGGTATCGATTACAATGCAGCACTAGTAGAAAAATATGGCAAGAAAAGATTTGTAAACCCCGCTTACGAAGGAAAAAGAACAGAATGGAAGCAAGGTTTCAGGGCGGGAAAGGAAGTGACCGAACCGGCAAGGGCTTTTGCGGAAGATTGGTTAAAATCGCTGAAGTAACCAGCAGACCGTTTGCAGTTGCTTTTTAATCCGCTACATAATCGAATTAAAATGAAATGCCAGCAAATGAGTTTCAAAGAAAAAACTTAAACCTTCTTATCAACCAGGAAAAAAATCATGACACAAGCAAGACAGATTTCTCTTTTTTTGGCAATTACAAGCTGGGCCGCACTTGTTGGCGCTATTTTGTATTCGCATATTGTTTTTTTTCCTGGCTATCTTTCTCACCTTCCTGAGTCAAACAAAATCATCACCGATTTCGATATACAGGATGGAAACTTTTGGATGACCGCCCATCCTATTACCATTCTTTCCACTGTTAGCACATTCATTTTAAACTGGAAACTCAAAACAAGACGCAAATTCATTCTCATAACACTGGGTATTTATGTGGTAGCTCTCATTGCAACCATTTTTTATTTTTTGCCTAACCTGATGCTTTTTGCAGACAGTATGAATAGTACTGTTTCTCCGGCTGAATGGTATAAAAGGGGACAAACCTGGCAGCACCTGAGTTGGATCAGGGGTTCGGCAATGATTGTGGGTTTTGTTTTACTGCTTGTTGCTTTAACAAAAGACAACTAGAAATAATCGTGCAATTTGAAATCCCAACTGGTGACAGAATACTTATGTTTAAAAAAATAGTTGCCGGGCTGAGAAAGGCAACTATTTTCAGAATTAAAGGGCGTAAGTAATTAAAAAAAATCATGCTCCCTGCACTTGATATAACCTGAAGCCTGTTCGGGCAAACTCCACGTTGAAAAATCGGCTGGTTTTTCAAGGTTTTTCTTTTTAATTATTTTACCGCCAATGGGCTTTACAATTCCCATTTTACCAGCCCGGTTATTGACATTAACAGATGAAAGCGGCAAGGAGGCTTTTCTCAGTCTTTGCGGCGCATTAGCAATTCGATTTTCTTGTAACAACTGCATTGGATAGGTTTATTGATTAATTACCTGGCGCATAAGCACCGGGTTGATGAATGAAACCTCTAAGGGAATTGGATTATGAAGCAAGCGGCTAACGAGATGCCGGGCCTAATTTTTCTCAGAACCAGTATTGACTGCCTTATTGGGTGAAACGACAATGAGATAAAAAAGAAGTTGATTGATATTGGATTTTCACGGTTTTTCGCGGACCTGGATATGCGATTTTCTCAGTTGGTATTGGATATAGATTGATAATGACTATCAATCAACTTCTACAACAAAACTATGGGCATAGACCGTTACAAAATAGCGGGGAAGTGCTCAGTTTCTAAACGAAATCTACGATAGGCGGTATCGTAGATTTCCTATTGCCTGTATAAAAAGGGGATAACTCGCCGGTTATCCCCTTTCCTATCCTGATTTTCGTTGCTTACAGCCATTTATTTTTCATCATCCAGCTTTTAACCTTGTCCATCCAGTTTATATCGCTGGTTGAGTTGTTTAAGCCAAAGCCGTGGCCACCTTTTTCATAAAAAAATGAATCATGCGCCACTTTTGCCTTCTCCAATGCCCGGATAAATGTAAGGCTGTTTTCTAGGGGCACACCTTTATCATCTTTTGCATGCACAAGAAATGTCGGCGGTGTTTTCTTTGTCACCTGTAGTTCGTTGCTGAATAATTTTATTTGATCAGCAGTCGGATTGGGGCCCAGCAAATTATTGCGGCTTCCCATATGTGTTATTTCGTTGCTGAAGCTGATAACAGGATAAACTAATATGGCAAAGTCAGGTCGCAGTTTTGTTTTGGAAGAATTATTAATATACGATTTGTCAAAATGTGTAGCTGCGGTGGATGCTAAATGTCCCCCCGCACTAAAGCCCATGATGCCAACATGCTTTGGATTGATATTCCATTCTGCTGATCTCTCCCGAACCAATTGAGTAGCCCGTTGGGCATCTTGTAGTGGCCCAATGGTTTTGTCAGTCATGATTGCATCATTTGGCAAACGGTATTTCAAGACGAAAGCTGTAACTCCCCATTCGGTAAAAACTTTTGCTACATTGATACCCTCATGATTAAACGCTAATATGCCGTAACCACCGCCCGGGCAAATAATAACCGCGGTACCATTCGCCTTTCCAGCTGGCGGCGTATAAACGGTTAATGTTGGTTTCGTTACTTTGCTTATTCGTGTGATACCATCCCTACCGGTGTCCGCCACTTCCTGTAAGCTTGAACGTATTGAATTAGGAACGCTATCGTTGTATAAAGGAATTACTTCCTGTGCATGGATAACGAGAGTACTGATCATCATACTGCAGAATAAAAAAAATCTTTTTTGCATATGCCAGCCTGTTTAATTGTTTACCAACGTGGAATTTCAAGATCATCTTTAGAAGGAAGCTTTTGAAAGGGTGCATGTGGCTCCCGCTGATACCAGAATACAACAGATGAGATATCTGATTTTTGCGGGTAATATCTTCCATCATGTCGCCAGCCCAGATCCTGTATGGTTATTTTGAGATCTTTTTCAAAACGGACAGGATCCATGATATGCCAGCGATACATACCAAATGCCTGTTGTGAACGATATAAGCCATCGGGGCGTATTACCTGGTGCAATCCTGCATATGCCGTAGAAAATTCCTGGTACTGTTTTGTCTTTTGATTTTCGAAATTGTAGGAGCCGCAAAAATAATCTTCAGTGCCGGTACCATTGATAGTAGGAAAATCGGTGTCTCCATCCATATAGAATTTTATTTCGCCTTCGCCCCACCAAACGTTGTTATTGACATTCCATGCAACATAGCAGCCCACATATTGTCCTTTCCCTTTTATACCATCAATCAATGTATGAATTGATCCCTGCGTGGGATTTGATCTTCTGAACTGAGCATGAAGATAGGCCTCATCATCCCCTACTTCTGTTAATGTATAGTCGACCTGGTAGTACAAACGCATGGCTTCGCTCTTGTTTATATTCTCCATGGTGATCCTACATTTCTTCCGGAATGGCATTTTCCAATAACAATTAAATGCACTGCCGGGATTAACGGTTACAGGAAGTGAATTCAATTGAGCATATTCATTAAACGCCATTCCAAAAAAATCACCCACCGGTACTTCGATAGAAGGAGTCTTTTCATCATCCCAATAAAAGCGAATAATGGAAAAACGCCAGTTACCGGTTGGTGTCATCCAAATGTGTTGGATAGCACCCGGGCCCTCAATCTCTGCAATGGTAAATGTCTCTCCTTTGCCAATTTCAATAAAAGGATTTACTTTCCATCCTTTACCCAGGTCCCTCGCGGCACTCCATGCATTGGCAACATTCTTTTTAGCGCTATCGGCTTTGGGATCGGCCATGCCACCTCTCCCCCTGGCACCCGAATAATTTTCAGGACTGATCGATCTTGTCTTTGCATCAGATAATCTTGAGAGATTACCAAGATTCATATCCAATCCATTAAAAGGAGCTTGCTGTGCGTTGATGGCAATCAATCCGACAAGCATTGCAAAAAGAGCTACAACTTTTTTCATTCTCTAATATATGAAACTAATTAGTTTGAAAATTGGAAATAACTCTTATAGCCCGACTTATCAAATTTTCATTTTTAGTAATATCTGTTTTATCATGCAAACTGGTGTTATTGTCTGCCCGGCAATACTGATTCAACTACAGTTTCCGCCAAAGATTGGAAGCAAAAAGTTTTTTCAATCAACAGCAAAATCAATTTTGTTGTTTTAACCTGCCCCCTTACTTTTGCGCCGGAGAGATGGCAGAGCGGTCGAATGCGGCGGTCTTGAAAACCGTTGACTGTAACAGGTCCGGGGGTTCGAATCCCTCTCTCTCCGCCTTCGCCCATCGAGCTTTAGCTCAGGTGGGCTTTCTTATGTGGTCTTCGACGAATGCAATCGCCGTGAAAAAGTTCGGGGCTTCGAATAAAACATCTTTTCCAACTTTTAGTTCCATCGCATCAGTAACCCTATCCAAAGACTCACTCACTGATATTGGCGCTGGCAAACTGTTGAATATCGCTCTTGCTGAATGTTGTCAATTCGATAATGCTTGCGCTATGTCTTAAAAAGGGAGGGACAATTTGAAACGCTTCCTCTTTGCTGTCAAAATCGCTGATGAACCATGATTTGTGAACGCCGGATTTACAACCCCAATGTGCATTTGCCAATAAATGCGAGCCAGATTCTACGAACAATTTGATAACCTGTTTACACTCAAAAGTATTTTCTGAATGAGGAATTTCAATTAAATAAGTTGCCATTTTTTAAAATTTAATTTGATGACTGATTATTTTATTTATTGACACTATTGTTAAAAGTTGCTGTTGTTTTACTTCAAACCAAACCAACGGGCTTTTCTGCTTGAACCAAAATATTCCTTTTCCGCAACTAACATTTCTGAAGCGTCATGATGAATTCCAAAAGGCTTGGGCCTGGAAAAAAAATCAACATCTACACGCCCCACTTCACCCTTGCCAAACTCAATATAACAGGAGCCTGCACCAGTATATGCTGAATTGTTTTCAGTCCCACTAAATGCTGCAATGATAGAAGCCGCGGCAATTTTTGCAGCGCCTTCTGCAAATACACCCGCCTTTGGTGTTCCTACACTGGTTACATCGCCGATGGCATACACATTGGCAAACTTTGTCAACAGGTTAGCTCTGTCAACCGGGATCCATCCATTCTCTGCCATGCCGCTTTGCAGTACCACACCGGGTGCAACATGTTTGGGGATACCAAGGAACAAATCAAATGGCATTTCGGTGCCATCATCAAGAATGGCTGTACTTGTACGAAGAGAATTCACTTTATGTTGAGGTATGAATTGAATATTTCTTTCTTCAAAAGCTTTGATCAATGCTTTAGACGAATCGGGGGAAGGAGGAATAGGCGAACCAAATGGCATAACAATGCTGATGGTGCAGGCATCACGTACACCATGGTTGATTAAGTAATCATGAAGCATCAAAGCTGCTTCACTCGGCGCAGGCGGACATTTGAATGGTGCGCCACATACACCAACAATGGCGTGACCTTTTGTAAAATGAGGAATCACTTCTCTCAATTTTTCTGCGCCTTCAAAGGAATAGTATTCGTTGCCGTATTCTGCAAGCCCGGGTGTGGCATTGATATCGTAATTGGCACCCAGCGCCACTACCAATACATCGGCTTCATACTTTCCGTTTTGTGTGGTAACAGTTTTCGTTACCGGGTCAATAGACGTAATTGTTTCTTTACGGAATTGTACGCCTGACTTTACAATACTGCTGTAAGAAATCTTAACAGCATCCGGTGGCTTGCGCCCAAACATTACATCCAGCTTTGAAAAGCCAAAATAAAATGAATCGTTTTGATCTATCAGGGTAAGATCAAGATTGTCACCGATTGCTTCAGAAAGTATGGAAGCGAGTTCCAGTCCTCCAAAGCCTGCACCTAATACAACTACTCGTAGTTTCATTTTAATATTTTTTGAAATCTCATAAGCCAAAGAGTAAATCTTAAGCGTATAAGTAAATGGATATTTGAGTTATGCGCAATGAATAAATTGTGAACGGTTGAATAAGGTAATAAGGTTGGTTTCATCAGGAATTTCAGTGCTACTAAGATAATAAGCTTTGAAACCAGCCGGCAAATTACCTTTCTACCTTAGTGGAAATAGAGCCAAAACCAATACTACCTTATTACCTTATTTGCTGTAAACAATGAGTCCTGCATAACTTCAAGTTGTTAGGGATGGATTTTTCACAAGCTACATTTCTATCCTTTGCGAAGCATAATCAATTCTTGCCTGGTTGAGCAACAATGCGCAAATAAGGTTTAACTGTCTTCCAACCTTCAGGATATTTTTCTTTTGCTTCTGCATCTGATACTGCTGGAACGATGATTACATCATCACCATTGTTCCAGTTTACCGGAGTAGCTACTTTGTGTGCCGCGGTAAGCTGCATTGAATCAAGCACCCGAAGTATTTCATTAAAATTGCGGCCTGTTGTCATCGGATAGGTAAGGTGCAGTTTTATTTTTTTATCCGGACCTATCACAAAAACAGAACGCACTGTTTGATTAGTGGCTGCAGTTCTGCCTTCTGAAGTACCGGGCTCTTCTGCGGGAAGCATATCATACAATTTTGCAATAGCAAGCGTTGCATCCCCGATCATAGGATAGCTTACCGCATGGCCCTGTGTTTCTTCAATATCTTTTTCCCATTTTAAATGACTTTCTACCGGATCAACACTTAGTCCGATGACCTTGCAGTTTCTTTGTTGAAACTCGGGAGCCAGTTTTGCCATGTAACCAAGCTCGGTAGTGCAGACCGGTGTAAAATCTTTTGGGTGGGAAAAAAGAATGGCCCAACCATCACCAATCCAATTGTGAAATTGAATGGTGCCTTGTGTAGTTTCTGCCTGGAAGTCCGGTGCGATGTCGCCTAATCTGATACTCATGTTATTTGGTTTTTATTGTTTGATAATAATGATGAACAAAATCGTTTGTTATAATAAGAGATGTTTCTTTTTGCAGTTCTCACATTCGTAATTTTTTGGCTTTATGGTTCCAAACGAAATAAGCTTGATAATGATCCCCACTATTGATTTTTTTTTGACTGGCACCAGGCTGCCTCCACATACTGTGCAGCGGATACCCAGGATAGTTCGTTTGATGATGATTTTATCTAAGTCCAATATTGCCATTGCGGGAATAAAATTCCCGGCGCAAAAAGAACCTGTAAAATAAAAGGGATGAATGTGGTTGGTTAGGGATGAATGATACCCCGTTTGTGACGAAGAAAACGGAATAGCTGAAGAATTATCAATTCTCCTTTATTCCGAGAGCTTTAAAAAGTTCTTCCCGGTATGATTTACCTATCGGAATTTTAACTCCCTCTATGGTTATCTCTGTCGGAAAGATATCTTCAATCTTATTAATGTTTACAGAATAGCTTCGATGAACACGAATGAAGATTTTTTGATTGACCTGTTCAATAAAATCGTTGAGTGTAGATCTTACCATTACTTTCTTTTGCGATTGCAGATGAAGCGTAATATAATTCGCATCGCTTTCCAGGTATAATATCTCATTGAAAAATATTTTCCGGAATACATAGCCATCCTTTACAAACATAAAATCTTTTGTGTGCCAGGAAGCAACCTCATCAGGTTTTGTATCAGTTCGATTGCCTGTAAAATTGCTGAATGCAATTTCAATGGCAGCAAACAATTCTTCTTTGGTAAATGGTTTTACAATATAAGCATGCGGCTTCACCTTTTTTGCCCGGTCAATAGTTTCAGCATCGCTGTTAGCGGTTAAAAAAATAAAAGGAACCTGGTACAATTCATTCAGCTTTTGGGCTACATCTATACCGTCTTTTTTTCCTGATAGCTGAATGTCGAGTAATAACAGGTCGGGTTTGTTTTGCTCAAGCATTTCCATTGCCTCTGTATAGTTTATTGCGGGGCCGCAATGCGAATAGCCCAACTCATCCAATGTGCTTACAATAGTTCGGGCTATTACCAGCTCATCTTCTACAATTCCTATTTTTAATACCGACATATTATCAATCTTCATTTTTACGCATGTTGCGGTTGGTAAAATTAATGGTAAATACAGCTCCGTTAGTGTACGTATAATTTACTTTCCCACCTATTTGCCGGCTCAGGTCATTGATCAATTGTATGCCTAATGTTGTTGCCTTGTTTAAATCAAAATTGGCAGGCAGGCCCGGGCCGTTATCAGAATAGATCAATTCGTATTTTCCTTCTGCCACGGCACGAATGGCAAGGTTTATCTCCCCGACCTTGTCATCATTAAATGCATACTTAAAAGAATTGGATAACAGCTCATTCATGATCAGGCCCAGCGGAACAGCAGAATCAATATCTAAATACACAACAGGTACTTCGATATTCATTACTATTTTATTTTGTTTTTTAAAGACACTCTCTATCTGCCTGCATAAGTCATTTACAAACCGTTTCAATTCAATGCTGTTTAAGTTTTCCAACTGGTACAGGTTCTGGTGTATCAATGCAATGCTTCTTACCCGGCTGCGTCCCTCCCGTAAAGCATTCTTTGCGGCTTCATCATCCAGGCCCTTGCTTTGTAACTCCAGCAGACCCGAAATAACCTGTAAATTATTTTTTACCCGGTGATGAATTTCTTTCATCAGCACATCTTTCTCTGCCAGCAATTCATCCTGTTCTGATAGCGATTGTTTTAACTGAGCAGTTCGTTCACTCACCGTTTTCTCCAGTTTATTTTTATCTGCGGCTAATTGCTTTGTCCTCCATTTTATTACCCAATAAACAGCCATCACAAATAACAAGGCGAGTAGAGTAATGAACCACCACTGAAGGTAGAATGGTTTTAAAACCAGTAACGGAATAGTTAATTCGCTTTTGCTCCATGCACCCTCACTATTCTGTGCTTTAATATGCAGTAGGAATTTTCCATACGGCAATCCGCTGATGCGTATAGAATTTTCGTTGATATAATTCCAATCTTTGTCTACGCCTTCAATTTGATATGCATAGCGATGCACTTCATCCTTTGCAAAATCCAGCAACTGAAATTCAAGTGTAAAGAATTGATCGCCGGGCGCCAGCATAATTTGTGAAGTATTCAACAACTCACTTGTTCTGTTCACCAGCTCGTTTTGGGAACCAACAAACTGGTTAAAAGCAATGATCTGCAATGGTACATTTAATGTATTGGTATCCGTTATAAAATCTTTTGGGCTAAAAGCATTGGCGCCGTCTATTCCGCCAAAAAAAAGCCGCCCGTCTGTCGCTTTAAAAGAAGAAGTTCTGTTAAACTCATTGTGAGAAATACCGTCGGCGGCAGTATAGGTTTTTACAGCGAATGTTTTTTTATTGAAACGAATCAAACCATAATCAGAACTGATCCAAAGATTGTCATACGCATCTGGTTCAATCCTGTACAACACATCTGAGGGGAAACCGCTGGCGATATTGAATTGCTGAAATGAATTTGCTTTTCTATCCCAGCGATATAAACCTTCACCATTTGTTGTGATCCAGAATATTCCATTAGCATCTGCATAAGTATCGAGTAAACTCAAACCATCTATGAAAGAAGATTCACACTTGCCAATTGCCAATTGCCGATTCACGATTGCCGATTCAATAATTTTATACAAGCCGTTCTCCGCTACTGCCCATACCGTATCTGTATAATCCTTAAAAAAGCGGTAGACAAATTTTGCTTCAGTAATTTTTGGGGAAGCATATAAAAGCGAATCAAATTTTTTGCTATTGGAATTGAATAATGAAAAACCATTTGTTCTTCCCAATAGCAACAGGCTGTCAGTAAGAGAATACATAGACCATATTTCACTTCCCGTGCCTCCCGGTAATGTTACTAATTTATTTTTCTTTTCATCATAATTAAACAGGTTGTAGCCACTGCAATACAAGGTTCCATTGTGCTCAGTTAGCGCATACTTTATTTCAGCATCAGCAACGTATTGCATTTTGCTATCTTGTTGCATGAAAGTGTGCGTCCAGATATTAGCCACAACATTACCGTTTTTATCAGCATATATGCCACGGGCCTGGCTGTTTGGCTGAGCACTTTGCTGTTTGCCGGTAAAGTATTGTTTAAAACGGTTCTTTTCTACCTTTAACTGCAATACGCCATGCGATGTGCAAAGCCAAAGGTTGCCAAAGCTATCAGGAAAAAGCTGGTAGATAAATACATTTTCAAAATCTTTCATCTCCTGTTTAGAAAGTATTTTCAAAAAAGCATTTTCATTCCACAGGTAAAGTGCATCCGTAGCAATATAGAATATGCAGGATGTGCCATCCGCAGAGCTTGCAGCCTGGTACCAATATTTTCCTTTTATGCTGTCCGTATTGAATTGTTCTACTTCGGCGGGAAACTCAATCTTACCATTATGCGTTATGCTACCAATATTAAATGTATTCGGTTTGGCGGCGGTGATATACGTAATTAAAAGATCATCACGGCTGCTGAAACCGACAGGCAGTGATCTTAACGCATCTTTTTGAGTAAAGGCAATCACTGTATTCTTCGATACCAAGTATTGTGTGGACTGGTTGAATATTTTCAGCAGCGCTTTACCCTTTGCGAACATACAGAATGGCCCTGTGCTGCGAAAATCTACAAATGGCCCTGCATCCGGCCTACTCCAATCTTTAATTTCGTACCGGAGTTTAAATCCGTGTTTAGAGGAGTATTTCCAAAGCCTGAAAGGATAAGCAGTAAGCAAATTAATTTCATCCGTTCCGTCATTCGATATCCAGTAAACATCCTGCTCTTTAAAAGGCATATTTGGAAAAGCAGCCGTAAGTGTTTTAACTTCCTGTGTAACTGCATTCATCACATCGACCTTGCCGTTAGTAGTGAGTTGAAAACCTGTACTACCGTATTCAATAAACAGGTTGTTGGCATCATCTTTTGCCAATTGCACCACTTTATTATCCTGCAGATTATTTCGTTGTCGGGTAAACAGTAAACAATTTTCACCATCATAGCGATTCAGACCATTGCGTGTTCCAAACCACAAGAAGCCAGCCTTATCCTGCACACCACAAAACACTTCGTGAGAAGCCAATCCATCTTCAATAGAAAGCAGTCTTTTGGTGATGGTGAACTCCGGATTCTTGTTTACATATCCGCTTTGCCCTGCCACAGGATTGCCGGCTATTATTAAAGCCAAAATCAATCCCGCTAAAACGGGACAGGTAGTGCAGCTAAAAAAAAACATACGAATCATTGCACGTTAAGTTTTGCAGGTCACCGGTCGTTTTAAAAAGTCTGAGAATTTATTTATATCATTTCATTCGAAAATTGAACATTCATAAATTTTGGTGTGAAGCAAGGTCAATAAATTCAGTAATGTAAGGAAAATTATGAGATTGAGTGACCCAACAACCAGTAAAGGGTATCGACTGCCTGACTGCTTTTTTAATTAATTGAGTTAATAAGTTAAGTAAGAAACCTGCAAAATCAGTCTTTGCAGGTTTTTTGTTTTATTAATTTCCCTGTATTTACTCTTCTTAATCATGATAAGCACATGAATCTACCAAGGCCTGTCATTTATTTATTGCTTACTGATTTTCATGAATAAGGCCTTTGATTCAAAATGACCCAATACAAACCCAGGTCGGCCACCGCCTTTGTAAATGTTTCAAAATTCACGGGCTTGACAATGTAGCTGTTTACGCCCAGCTTGTAGCTTTCAATCACATCTCTTTCTTCCTTTGATGAAGTAAGAACGACCACCGGAATCTTCTTTGTTTCTTCATGTGATTTTAACTGCCGGAGTATTTCAAGACCATCTACTTTGGGCAGCTTCAGATCAAGAATGATAAGTTTGGGTTGCGGCGAGTTTTGCCTGTTGGCATATACACCTCTTGAAAAAATAAAATCCAAAGCTTCCGCTCCATCGTCAATATGCTTCACAGTATTTGCGAGGTTATGCTTTTGCAGGCTCCGTATAGTTAGCTCGGCTTCGTGATGATTATCTTCTACAAAGAGAATCCCGATCTGATCGTATTCTGACATTTCGTTACTAGTTTTCAATGTTTATCAGCAATAAGAGGCAGACCGAAAAAAAAGGTAGCGCCTTTATCTACTTCTGCTTCGGCCCACACCCGTCCGCCGTGCCGGCTGATGATCTGTTGTACCAATGCAAGGCCCACACCGGTGCCTTCAAACTCGTTCATTTTATGCAGCCGCTGAAACACGCCGAATAGTTTATCAGCATATTTCATATTAAATCCCACTCCATTGTCTTTGATAGTATAAATAATTTCATTGGCGGTTTTCCCGGAATTGATCTCAATGGACGGCTTCTCCCTGCCACCTGTATATTTAATAGCGTTGGAAATAAGATTTACCCAAACCTGGCGCAGCAGGCTGCCGTCAGCATCAGCAGGTTCGAGTTCTGCTGTTTCTACATGATAGTGTTTTGTCGTTTGCGAGAGCTGTTCGGTTAGTACTGATGCCACCATTTGGTTCATGTCAATGGGGTGCACAACCAGTTCTTTTCGTCCCAGCCGCGAAAGATTCAACAAGTCGTCAATCAACTGGCCCATCTTACGTACATTTTCTGTAATAATGCCGAACATCCTTTTTCCTTCTTCATCCACCTTATTGCTATAGTCATTTACCACCATGCCGGTATAACCATCAATGATCCGGAGCGGTGCCCGCAGATCGTGTGAAACAGAATAGGAGAAACCTTCCAATTCCTTGTTTACCTTTTCAAGTTGTTGCGTTTGTTTTTGCAGGGCTGCCTCCGTAAGTTTTAATGAAGTGATATCTCTTCCTTCAGCCACGATATAGTCCACTGATTCATCAACCGCCAGTATAGGAATCAAACTAAAGTTGATTGTGAGTTCCTGTCCAAATACAAAAATGGTTTCATCATAGTTGATGGTAGTGCCGGCGCATGCTTTGGCAAAAGCATCTTTTACCCGGCGCTGCACTGCTGCATCGTAGGCCCACCAGTTTCCTTCCAGGAAATTGGTCTGCAGCAATTCCTCCATGGATAAACCCGTCGCCATTAAAGCTGTTTTATTTACCATCAGTAATGTTCCGTCTTTGGCCACTTTAGCGCAGAGTGTTGACATGCTGTCTATAAAATCCTGGATGTCCTGACGCTGCCGTTGGATGATAGCTTCGCTTTTTTTACGGTCGGTGATGTCGCGGATGGCAGCGGACACCAGCATTCCTTCCGTAGTAGCAAGTGGTGAAAGACTGATCTCGACCGGAAACTGGCTGCCATCTTTGCGCACAGCATACAGTTCCAGTCCCACTCCCATTGACCTTACTCTTGGTTCTTTATAATAATCGGTGCGATGTCCCTGGTGCCTTTGACGAAGATCATGAGGAATCAACATTTCAACTGGCTGGTTTATCAATTCACTTTTATTATAGCCAAAAAGAACTTCTGTTTGCTGATTTACCAATACTATTTCCCCTTTTTTACCGGCAATGATCATGGCATCCGGCGCCGACTCCAGCAGCCCCCTGAATTTTTCTTCTGCCTTCTGCCGCTCCTGTATTTCGCCCAGCAGTTTTTTATTGATCTCCTGTATTTCCTGTGCCCGTTTGTAGACCTCTGTCTCCATTTCTTCCAGTTGACGCTTCATTGTCTCGGTCTGTTGTTGCTGCCGGCTTTCATTTCTTTTCAGCCTGACGAACTCCGTTACGTCTTCTACCCGGTGAATGATATAGACGAGTTCATTTTTATCATTGAACACCGGCTTATTCAGTGGGCTCCAAAACCGTTCTTCAAAGCTGCCATCAGGCCTGCGTATATCATACTTCTGCACAGCCATGGTATGTGCCTCACGGTTTTGTAGTACATAGTTCAGGGATGCACGAAGATTCGACACACCGGTGGCTGCAGGATCATCAGGGTTGTCGGGAAATACATCAAACAAATTCCGACCGAGTATCTCCCCTCTTTTCGTCATGGTAGCCTGCAGATATGCATCGGATGCCGCAAGAATGCTAAGATCAGGCATCAGGACAAGATACAAGCCAGGTGCAGATTCAAAAAGCCATTGAAAATTGGCGCCAGCCGGCGATTGCATGTAATTGTAAATTAATGAGGGTTAAAAAAGGCTTCATTCAACACGTTTATCAACACAGTTTTACACAGCATTTTAACGCAGCAACGAAACAGACCTTTCCTTTAAGATAAACAAGCTTGAATTAGCTATGACAGTTGATTACCAGCATTCTTTAAAGATCGGGAAAAATTATTGACGGCAAACTAAACAGCCTGTAAAAAATAGATGTGCAAGTAAATGGCAAGTGTTTATACAACAGGCTTCTTTCGTCTTCCAATACGCAGCTGCAAGCCACATTGTAAGCTTACGAAGCGAAGACGCTTCATAGAGTTTTCCGACATGCCTCGAAGAACCGGGGTATTTTATAGCAAACCCCGATCCCAATACCCAATAAATGTTTAGAAAAAAGTACCTCATTAAAGGAGGCAGGTTACAACACATTTTATACGCCAGATAAAGCAGGATACACAGAGCAAAATGACTTTGACTAACTTGGGATTATGAATGAATTCATTGAATACGTCCTGCAGTTCGGTAGCCTTAACAAACAACAAGTAGACTTAATTTATTGAATCTATAGGTTTCATCTCTGTCGGGCAACTTTTGAACCGAGGTCAGCAAAGCAACTTCCGTTTGTTAAGGGCGTTTTTATTTCTTATATGGATAGGTAATTGATCAATGCCTATTTTGATATTATTGCATTCATTTACCTCTATTCGGCAACTTGTTCGGCTGAAGCTCTTGTCAAAATTTCATTGGCCATATGCCATTTTTTCAAAAAAATGTCAATAATGCTGTGTGAATGTAGCCTTGCCCCGCTGGCATGGCGGTTGAAAGCGTTTTTTTTAGAATCAGGCATTTGCAATAAAGTTTGTGTAATATGAAAATATGACTTTGTTGTTAACCATTTAAAATGATCTATTATGACAAACAAAGTAACAGCCAAACCACTTCATGACAGGGTTATTATACGACCAGCACCCGCAGAAGAAAAAACGAGCGGCGGAATTATCATTCCGGATACTGCCAAAGAAAAGCCGCAGCGTGGCACTATTGTAGCGGCAGGCCCCGGTAAAAAGGATGAACCGGTTACGGTAAAAAGCGGCGATACCGTGCTATATGGAAAGTATGCCGGTACGGAAATTCAGCTTAACGGAGAGAATCTGCTCATTATGCGGGAGTCGGATATCATAGCTGTCCTCTGATATATTTCCGCATTTATTACACAGCTTTTTGTCATTGCCTGTGATGTGCTTGAAAGCTTAAATCATTTTAAATTTTAGAATTATGGCAAAGCAACTTTCTTTTGACGTCGACGCCAGGAAGAAATTAAAAAAAGGTGTTGACATTTTGGCCAACGCTGTAAAAGTCACATTAGGCCCTAAAGGACGAAATGTAGTCCTTGAGAAAAAGTTTGGCCCTCCTGTAGTTACCAAAGACGGTGTAACCGTGGCGAAGGAAATCGAATTGGAAGATCCGCTTGAAAATATGGGGGCACAGATGGTAAAACAGGTAGCATCAAAAACATCAGATATTGCTGGCGACGGAACTACTACCGCTACAGTGCTTGCACAGGCAATCATCAACGAGGGGCTCAAAAATGTGGCTGCAGGCGCCAACCCAATGGATTTGAAACGAGGCATTGATAAAGCCGTGAACAAGGTAGTGGAACACCTGAAAGGCCAGGCACAGCAGGTAGAAAGGAATAGCAACAAAATACAGCAGGTGGCGGCAATTTCCGCGAACAACGATGAAACAATTGGTAAATTGATTGCGGATGCATTTGCCAAAGTTGGTACAGACGGCGTTATTACTGTCGAAGAAGCCAAGGGCACCGAAACAAATATTGAGATTGTTGAAGGCATGCAATTCGACCGGGGCTACCTATCCGCTTATTTTGTAACGGACACCGAGAAAATGCAAACTGAACTCGAAAAGCCGTACATACTGATTTACGATAAGAAGATTACGATAATGAAGGATATTTTGCATATTCTCGAAAAAACAGCCCAACAAGGCGATCCCTTATTGATCATTGCCGAAGACATAGAAGGCGAAGCATTGGCAACACTAATCGTAAACAAATTGCGTGGAGTAATCAAGATCGCAGCGGTGAAAGCACCCGGCTTTGGTGACAGGCGAAAAGAAATGCTGCAGGATATTGCTATCCTTACTGGCGGCACAGTGATCAGTGAAGAAATGGGACACAAACTGGAAGGCGTTGATTTAGCCAAGCTGGGCCGTGCTGAAAGAATAGTCATTGATAAGGACAATACCACTATCGTGGATGGTAAGGGTAATAAAGAAGACATCCGCAGCCGTATCAACCAGATCAAATCACAAATTGAGATCAGCACTTCTGATTATGATAAAGAAAAGTTGCAGGAGCGGTTGGCGAAGTTGAGCGGTGGCGTAGCCGTTTTGCAAGTAGGTGCAGCCACTGAAGTGGAAATGAAAGAAAAGAAAGACCGCGTAGATGATGCCCTGCATGCAACAAGAGCCGCTATCGAAGAAGGTATTGTCCCCGGAGGTGGCGTAGGTTTCATACGTGCTATCGATGTCTTAGAGGGTTTGAAGGTTGAAAACGATGATGAACGGACTGGTATAGCAATTGTGAAACGTGCCCTGGAAGAACCACTTCGGCAAATTGTTGACAACGCAGGCATAGAAGGTTCCATTGTTGTTCAGAAAGTGAAAGAAGATAGCGACGATTTTGGATTCAATGCCCGTACGGAAACTTATGAAAAATTATTTAGTGCAGGGGTTATTGATCCGACTAAGGTGACACGCATTGCATTGGAGAACGCCGCATCCATCGCCGGAATGCTGCTAACGACCGAATGCATTGTGGCCGACCAGCCCAAGAAAGAAGCGGCTCCAGCAGCAGTCTCTGCAATGGGTGGTGATATGGATTATTGAAATGAGTAACATTTGTTCATAAAAGAAAAAAATATGACTGCCATGAAAACAAGATTCATCAAACCAGATAGCATGCTTTGGAAGACATTAAAGCAATGGATCAGCAAGATCTTCCGCAAAGGAGATGATAATGACAATCTTTATGATAATCCCTATGCAGTTCTTTAACGTTAAATAACGAAGAATTGTCAACTTGGGTTTTATAGTATTATAAAGTAAGAAAGAAAAAATGACATTACTTGTGTCACTTTTTCCCTCTTTCATTGAAGTGGTATTAAATCTGTTAATGCATTTTAAAAAAGGAGGTTCGTATGAAAAATACAATTGCTAAACGACAGAATGATCTACCATCAGTTAGTTTTGGAAATGTAGTTGATAACATCTTCCAAAACAGTTTACGACACTTTTTTGATGACAATTTTTGGGGTGGAGAAGGCCGGTTAACTACCGGAACTGTTCCGGTCAATGTCCGGGAAACAGACAAACAGTACGAAATAGATGTCATTGCACCGGGGTGTAAAAAGGAGGACTTCAACGTCAGTGTCAATGACAACATGCTGACCATTTCCTTTGATTCCAAAACCGAGAACGAAAGTTCCCCAAAAGAAGGATGGGTTCGAAATGAATATGATCAGCGGTCCTTCAGCAGAACTTTCACGCTGGATGATACCGTTGACGTAAATAAGATTAACGCAACCTATACTGATGGTATCCTTCACCTGACACTGGCCAAAAATGAAAAGGCTAAAAAGCTTTATAAGAATATTGAGATCCATTAATAAAATATGCCAGGGTTGACAATGGGGAAGTTACCAAGGGTGGAATAGTTTAATTCCACCCTTTGATTTTAGTATTTACATACAAAGGATGCCATATAATTAAGGATATGCATGCTTTACTATTTGCAATCAGTATCATGTGCCTGCTGATCCTGCTTGTAATTGTTTTGCTGAAAAAACTCAATCAGCCGTACCTGATTGCTTACGTTTTCGCAGGTATTGTACTAGGTCCACACGTGATGAGTATCTTCTCAGAGCCTGAAGATATTTCCGCGTTGGGAGATGTCGGGATTTTGCTATTGATGTTCTTTTTAGGAATTGAAATCAATATACCCAACAATAGGAATCTTTTATTGAAACCAGTTGTTGCACAGGGGGTGAGGACGATATTAAGCCTACTCTTTTCTTTCTTAATTGGGAGGTGGCTTGGATGGACCGCTGGCTATATACTTTTACTCGCTACCACTTTCATCTTTAACAGTACGGCTGTAGTAAGCGAGTTCCTGCGCAAGAATGGCGAACTATCTTCAGAAATCGGTAAAACCGTATTGAATATATTATTACTTCAGGATATAATGCTGGCGCCGGTACTTGTTTTTTTACAATTTCTCGGCAAAGGAAATTACGATGTTTTAAGAATTTTCCTGTCGTTATTCGGATGTGTGTTGATTTTTTATCTGTTGAATGCAGTAAGAAATAGGAATCTCTTCCAGTTAAAATGGTTTAAAGAGATTGAAGCTGATCATGAGTTACAGGTATTTACGGGTATTTTTATTTGCCTCGGATTTGCGCTTCTTACCTCCTTTGCTGGACTGACTCCTGCACTCGGAAGTTTTGTGGCAGGTGTTTATATCGGTCGCACCAATGCGTTTCGCTGGCTTGAGAATGTATTGCGTCCCTTCAAAATTTTCTTTGTTGCCCTCTTCTTTTTATCGGTGGGCTTATTGCTTGACCTTGATTACATCCTGGAGCATTACGGACTTATTCTGACTACTACATTTACCGTACTTCTTATTAACGGCTTATTGTCAGTCGTCGTGTTTAAGTTATTGAGATTCTCTTGGCGGAACAGTGTGTATGCAGGAGCTTTATTATCTCAAACTGGAGAGTTTGGACTGCTTGCCTGCTCACTGGCACATCAATTGAACATAATTGACTATAACTTCTTTAAATCAGCACTGGCGGTCATTGGACTTTCTTTGCTACTATCATCAATATGGATGTCAATGCTCCGAAAATCTATTTTACGACTAATCTAAAACAATTGTTATAATATAGCTTGATATGGAAACTCAGTTTTATGTTACGTTATGCTAAAAACTGCCAAATGGAGTAAAGAGTTTGGCAAAATCCTGCTGCCTTGCAACACTAAAACACTTCCCAATCTCAATATGTGATTTTCGCTTATTGCTGAATATACCCTCCATGAAACAAAGCTACTATTGCAGATGATTCCGGCTCGTGAGAGACTTGCCTACCGGCAGGCAGGCACGAGCCGGGGCTTTCTTTCATTCACTCGACTTTGCTGATCATCTCTATTTAACCCAAGTTGCTAGTTATAGAGAAAAAGGGATGAGCATCAATAAAAGATAATTTTGAGTTACCACACACAAAACTCAATTATCGATGCTCAACGAGGATAAAATTATAAGGATTTACTGTATTG
>NZ_JARKNA010000070.1 GCF_029360765.1 Terrimonas pollutisoli
AAGGGCATTGCCTGGGATTAAAGGGCTCAGGTTTGGCTTTGGGTTTTATATAAGCGGGTGTTTTGATGGGTGGCACCTGCGCTTTTATTCGTTCAGCACATCTTTGTTTGCTGCTGCTGCTCAGTATTCCATAATGGCGTATACGTACAAAACCTTTTGGCAATATATGCAGGCTGAACCTGCGGATAAATTCCATCGCTTCTAACTGCATCGTTTTTGTTACAGCTCCGTGCTTATAATCTTTATACGTAAAATCAACTTTGCCATTTTCCTGTTTTTGCAACCGGTGATTGCTAATGGCAATCTTATGCGTATAACGTCCTAAATATTCTATCACACTATGAGGACTATCAAAAGGTGTTTTTGCAAACACTACCCATTGCTGTTTGTAAAGACTGTTTAGGAGTGCAGGTGTTATATGCCCGGGCAATCGGTTTTTTAGCTGCCCAATAAACTTACCTCTGAACACCGTGCTCATTGCTTTTACATTAAACAAATATTTTCCTTCCGACTTTGCCGTGCGCCATTTATGTTGTTTGGTTAATCCGCCACCCGGTACAA
>NZ_JARKNA010000071.1 GCF_029360765.1 Terrimonas pollutisoli
TTGTACCGGGTGGCGGATTAACCAAACAACATAAATGGCGTACGGCAAAGTCGGAAGGAAAATATTTGTTTAATGTAAAAGCAATGAGCACGGTGTTCAGAGGTAAGTTTATTGGGCAGCTAAAAAAACGGTTGCCCGGGCATATAACACCTGCACTCCTAAACAGTCTTTACAAACAGCAATGGGTAGTGTTTGCAAAAACACCTTTTGATAGTCCTCATAGCGTGATAGAGTATTTAGGACGTTATACGCATAAGATTGCCATTAGCAATCACCGCTTGCAAAAACAGGAAAATGGCAAAGTAGATTTTACGTATAAAGATTATAAGCACGGAGCTGTTACAAAAACGATGCAGTTAGAAGCGATGGAATTTATCCGCAGGTTCAGCCTGCATATATTGCCAAAAGGTTTTGTTCGCATACGGCATTACGGCATACTGAGCAGCAGCAGCAAACAAAGATGTGCTGAACGAATAAAAGCGCAGGTGCCACCCATCAAAACACCCGCTTATATAAAACCCAAAGCCAAACCTGAGCCCTTTAATCCCAGGCAATGCCCTT
>NZ_JARKNA010000072.1 GCF_029360765.1 Terrimonas pollutisoli
TCCAGGTATATGGCAATGCGCCTTCACAGATGGTGATGGTCTCTGTGGCGGTCACGTTTGGATTAACCACGAGAGTCAATGTAACGACCGAATCACAACCATTGATATTTTGGAGGGTAGCATTATAGGTGCCCGCAGTAGCAAGTGACTGGTTGTTCCAGCTGTAGGGCAATGCGCCTTCGCAGATCGTGATGCTCTCTGTGGCGGTCACGTTTGGATTAACCACGAGAGTCAATGTAACGACCGAATCACAACCATTGATATTTTGGAGTGTCGCCGTGGCGGGGCCTGCGGCGGTTAATGTTTGACCATTCCAGGTATATGGCAATGCGGCTTCACAGATGGTGATAGTCTCGGTAGCGGTTACGTTTGGATTAACCACGAGAGTCAATGTAACAACCGAATCACAACCATTGATATTTTGGAGTGTAGCATTATAGGTGCCTGCACCGTTCAGCGATTGATTGTTCCAGGAATATGGCAATGCGCCTTCGCAAATGGTGATGGTCTCTGTGGCGGTCACGTTTGGATTAACCACGAGAGTCAATGTAACAA
>NZ_JARKNA010000073.1 GCF_029360765.1 Terrimonas pollutisoli
ATACTGAGCAGCAGCAGCAAACAAAGATGTGCTGAACGAATAAAAGCGCAGGTGCCACCCATCAAAACACCCGCTTATATAAAACCCAAAGCCAAACCTGAGCCCTTTAATCCCAGGCAATGCCCTTGTTGTAAAAAAGATACCATGCAAACCATTATACATTTTAAAAATAAGCCACCGCCTGTTTACTGGCAACAACTGGCGGCTGATTTATTGCAATGCATAGTATGATTTTTTTTACTGCAACATGCGGTAAGGCCGGCCATGCCTATACTCAAAGAAAACAATAAAAATTGTTGAAAAATAGCACTCGTGATATACTATAGATCCTGAAAGCAACAACAGTCGCAGAAACAAGACCATAATTTTAAATGATCGTTTGGTTTTACCGTGCTTTAACATCCGCATCAACCACGTCTTCCACACACCAATCCCCATAATTACAAGCAACGCCTACCAGCAGGTTCCGTACAACTAAGAGTTCATCGTTGGCCCTTCAGGCCCGACGAACTCTTAGTTGT
>NZ_JARKNA010000074.1 GCF_029360765.1 Terrimonas pollutisoli
CTGGACTTGGAGGAAGAGCCCTTAGTGCTGGTGGATTCGTCGGTCGACTTGGTCTTGGTGGAGGTCTCAGTCGCGGTGGCAGAGGAGCTCTTCGCAGCTGTGCTGGACTTGGTAACGAGGGTAGAGGAACCAGCAGAGCTGGAGCCGGTCACAGCACCGGAGGACTCGGCACCGCTGCCGGTGGGGGTAGTAGGGGCTTCAGTAGCCGTTCCAGAGGGGATCACGGGCTGAGAGGTGACGGTGGGAATGACAGTAGAGCCGGTCTCAGCGCCGCCAGTGGCAGTGGCAGTGGCAGTGGCACTGCCAGTCTCAGCAACGCCGGTGGTCTCGACATCGGAGGGACTCTCAACAGCAGAAGAAGTCTGGGCAGCGGCCACAGCAGCGAAGGCAGCGAGGATGAAAGTAGCACGCATTTTGACGTTTGAAGTAGATCCGTTAATCAAATTTTTGACAGTGACCCGGGTGTGGAGATGATCAGACGATGACACGCAGAGGAAGGCAAGCGAGTGTAATTGTTGT
>NZ_JARKNA010000075.1 GCF_029360765.1 Terrimonas pollutisoli
AATGGTAACAGAAGTAGTCGCTGTACAATTATTGTTATCCGTAACGGTAACAGAATAAGTTCCTGCGGCAAGAGCGGTGATGTCCTGCGTAGTAGCGCCATTGCTCCACACATAAGTATAAGGAGTTGTACCACCGTTAACTGTAAGATCAACCGAACCGGTGGCGTTGCCAAAGCAAAGCACATTGACATGAGCTTCACTCAAAGCCAGTGCTGCAGCAGGTTGTGTAATGGTAACAGAAGTAGTCGCTGTACAATTATTGTTATCCGTAACGGTAACAGAATAAGTTCCTGCGGCAAGAGCCGTGATGTCCTGCGTGCTTGCACCATTGCTCCACAAATAAGTATAAGGAGCGGTACCACCGTTAACACTTAAATCAACAGAACCGGTACTGTTGCCAAAGCAAAGCACATTGACATGAGCCTCACTCAAAGCAAGAGCAGCAGCAGGTTGTGTAATGGTAACAGAAGTAGTCGCTGTACAATTATTGGCATCGGTAACGGT
>NZ_JARKNA010000008.1 GCF_029360765.1 Terrimonas pollutisoli
CGGCAATTTCTTATAATACCGGTTGGCCTGATGTTTTCGGTTTGCTTTATAAATCAAAGAACTGGGTATTATATCTAAAATCTGTGATAATACCGGCTGTCCGACAAAACTTTTATCTTTAACCATCATTAGTGAAGTTTAGGTGTGGTAACTCAAACTTAACTAATCAGGGTGGTTCTTCGGAACTGCCCTTTCTATTTTCTATTCGATAATTTTAGTCGGACAATAGTGAAAAATAATAAAAAAAAAAGTGCCCGCCTGAAAGTATTAAGCACCCGTTTAAGTTTTTGTTATGATAAATCATTACTGGATAGATAATTTCCTTTATAAGGGTGTTGCTCGTTAAAGAACGGCATTCTCCCGTTGCTGCATTCTAATTTTAGATCCAAAGCTTCTTAATAGGCTGCTATTCTCATTCCATGGACAGTAAATTGATCAAATCGGCGAATCAACGGGAACCGAATCGATATTTCGCAGACTTTATCCCGTTCAAAGTCGGGCAACTCCCGTTGTTGCAGTCGGATCTTCTTTAAATAAAATGGGCTTCGAATGTATTGCTGGTTTCATCCTCATTTCCAGGCCACCGGATACAACAGTCGAAATCAGCGGCAATCGACAGGCCTAACCGCAGCACTACCCGTAAAAAACGGGCATTTATCGTTATTGCATTTTGTCCGTCCAGAACCGTAAACATTCTCAATAACACTATTTCTCCTTCTATCGAACGGAAATTAATTACGTACCGAATAATGGGGAAGCTGTTGATCCTGACGGAAACTTAATCATTTAAAACGGGAAGCTTACGTTGTTTTATTTAATCAGTGTGCAACGGAAAACTCACACTAGAAATCAGTTCTCATTCCATTGAAAAAAAGTTGATCATATTGGACAAAATCATCGGGAAACATCCGAAATTGACCAAAGCACAATTAAAAAAAAATGGGGTTCCCGTTGTTGCATATTACTCATGGAACGACAAACTTCTTAATAATCACTATCTGATTGATAGGAAGCTATAAAAAGGAGGAATCAAAAAATGTTGTGGTATTAAAATTGGCCCTGCCCGTGAATCCCTACCCGTTAAGAAACGGGCATCTACCGTTGTTGCACTCCAATTTCCCTTAAATAAAACAATCTTTGATTACATTGCGGAAAAGAAATTGGTCATATTGAGCGTAATCATAGGGAAGTAGCCGATATTGACCAAAGAGTCGTTCGTTAAGTACAACAATCTCTGTTGTCGCATTGATTATACTTGTAACCGGAAACTTCCCAATAATCACCTTTTCTCTCTTTGCCAATATAAACCTGACCGCATCACCAAATCAAGAAGAATGATCCGATGCTGACATAGGTTTCCCCGTCAAAAAATAGGAATGTCCCGTTCTACATTAAAATAAATCTGAAACGTCAAACTTCCCAATTAGCGCCTGTTCCATTGCATTAATAGCAACCTTACCCTCTTTCCAAATCAACGGGAATGACCGACGTGGACTTAAGTTTCACCCGTTAAAAGACGGGAATCTCCCGTTATTGCGCTCAATCCCTCCGAAACGGCGAACTTCCCGATGATGACCTGTTCTCACCTTATCAATCGTAATTTGATCCCGATTTTTTTTTCAAATTCTTCCATACCATCTGTTTCACGATTGCAATCTAATCATCACCTGAATCACTGGATCAAAATTTTTCGGGCATTGTTATTTTGAAAACCGTCTTTCCTTCGAATTATGTGCCGGAGACCTGCATGACCTTGCTATAGGTTATTACGGAATAAAGTAAAATATCTGTATGGCAAATAGTACCTTCTAATTCAGCTAAAATCCATAAGATCGGATACCCTTACTTCCAGTGCTTCCGCTAACTGCAGGATAGTATTGAAGGTTATATTTATTTTTCCTTTCTCAATTTTCGAAATCTTGCTATTGTCAACGTTACAGGCATAGGACAGTTCACGCAAACTCATTTTCTTTTGTTTGCGTAAATGACTCAAATGTTCGCCGAATTTTCTCAGTGCTTTTTTATCACCTGATCTGCCCATATGAAGGCAGGAAATTCAAAGAAAAAAATTGGATAAGTGCGGTCTAAAACGACCGCATATCCAAAAAATTTCTATTTTGTGGCAGGTAACCCAGATTTATTACAAATTGAATCCTGAGATGTCGTCATGCTAGAGAATAATTATATCAAACAAATTGTTTTAATTGCCAAGGATCGTCTTGAACAGACAAAACGGCCGCTTTCCGATAAAGAACTTTGCAGAAATATTGTTTCTATATTGAAGAAAAAACTGGGCAAAGAAGATAGACGACATTCTTCCAAAGTTAGATTCTCAAAAGAAATTTTGCCGTTTGTATTAAATCATCCAACCTGGCAGAATGCCATTGCTAAAACAGAACATAAAAAATTCGACCTGGTAATAAGGATACAAAATCATCAGGCAACCGACAACAAATTTGAGCTTAATGGACATTTGACTTTGGATAAGGCAATTACGGAACTCAATACTATGCTCAAAAAAGTAGATCCCCTGAAACTGGAAGAACTTGTACGATTACTGATAGAAAAAAAATTCGGATACGATGCCACACTGACTTCTAGATCGAATGACGGCGGGATAGACATTATTGCCACGAAAAAAGACGAGACTGCCTATTCAGGAAAATCAAAGAAGATGTTCATTTTTGCCCAGGTAAAGCGATATGATAAAACCGTGGGTAGAGAGTATGGCGATAAGTTCATCGGTGCAGTGCAAAAATTCAGGATTAAGAAAGACTGGTCAAAATTTGATTGTTTTTTTATCACAACATCCACTCTACCGCCTTCATTTGAGAAAAATTTCAGAGATTCGGAACCTGAAGGTGTTACGTTTTCCTGTTGGGATGGACGCAAATTGTCACGATACCTCATTGAGTCCGGAATAGGTGTAAACTTTCACCTTGATACAGAGTTCTGGGAAAAACAGCAATAGAATTAATGATTTTAAATGCTGGAGCTATTCTTTCGAACACATCAAAAAAACATTACCAAATCGAAGACAATTGCCAGGCCTTAAAACTAACTAATTGCGTTTTGCCTTTTTCGGAAAACACCTGTATGCCCGTTTGATTGGGGGAAGGGTAGGTCACTGCACTTAACACAACTTTGCCCTGGTTGGTGAACACTTCAACAGAAGATTGATCTATCAGGATATGTAATTTAATCAAGTTACTTTCCGGTTCGACCGGGGCGAACATTTTAGTCGCAAATTTTTTGGTAAAATCTGTGTCCGTAATAAAGTCTGTGCAGTTGGTCCTGTCAATACAAAAGATAGAAAGTTTGGGATCATAACTTAGTCTGAGCTTTCGGCCTTCTCCTATCAATAAGTCAAATCCAAAAACGAATGATTGATCCGCTTTAAACACAGCTTCGATTTCATACATATTCCTTGCAGGCTTGAATTCTGGAATGCTCATGATGCCGCTGATCGTTCGGTTGGTAAAATGCACGGGCTCTCTTCGCAACCCTTTCAAGGCATCAATTGGTTGCTGAATCAGTCGTATTCCTTCCGGAAATTTTTTCAAAGCGATATACCTTGGCACCGATTGAAATCCGGTTCCCCAGGAAGTAGGTGAAGTCCTTGCGTATCGCCAATTGCCCAGCCAACTTATCATAATTACCGAATCACCCAAATCTTTATTTGAATCATAATTCCTCCATGTCTTTGTAGCATAAAAATCTTCGCCGTAGTCTAACCATAACGCATGCTCTGCTTGTAAGCTTAGCAGATTATCTGCAAACATTATGTGATCAACTGCAATTGAGCCATTTTTACTTTCAGTATTTTTATCTGTTAGTTCAAAATAAGCCTCCTTCCCTTTTAAATCACGAACATCCCACCCGAACCATTTTAAGACAGGAGAATTATTTCCAGTAGCAGAGCGCACCGTCTTTCCATCTACAACCAGCCGAAAAGAAAGTGAATCTGAATTTTGTCCCCCGCCAATTAAAAAATTAATAGCATTTTGTTTTATTCTGAAGGACCGGGACCTGATCCGCCCAATCCTATTATCACCAGATAAGCTCCCGGCATAGGACTTACCCAGGTAATCTTTCCCATCTGCTATATTTTTTCGGATAGCAAATGCGTCTCCTTCGACCTGCCACTTTGTGAATGATTCAGACTCAAAATCGTCATATACCATGCCCTTCAATCCCTTTCCATCCTTTAAATAATTTTCCATTTGAGAATCCGGAATAAACGTTTTGCCATCAAAATCACCAATAAAATACTGAACCTTATTAGGGCCTCGTCCAATAATCATGATCCATTTTTTTTCATTTCTGCTACCAATAACAGGCAACTCAAAAAGGTCAGGACATTCCCAAAATGAATTCCTGGCTCCCAGGTCGCCGAAACTGCTGCAGAATTTCCATTCTTTCAGATCAGCGGATTCATAAATTGGTATCTGGTGCTGATCTGGGAGAGCGACGACCATTTTCCACTTACTACTGAGCTTATGCCAAAACACCTGCGGATCCCTGAAGTATTTCTTATTAATATCCAAAACAGGATTGCGGTCATAATAGTTGAATTCTCTTCCGCCATCAGTACTAACTGAAATTGCCTGCGATTCGGGTAACGAGTCGCCTTGAAAATGCCTGGTATAAACCGCGATCATACTGTTTTCTCCAAATCCGCTGGTGTTATTCGTGTCCACAGCGACTGATCCGGTAAAATAAGAGAAAGGACGAGGGGCTCTTTTCATAGGCTTCGGTAACTCCCTCCAGTGTATGAGGTCATTTGATACCGCATGTTCCCATTGACCATACCAGAAAAGATGATAAGTGCCGTCAAAAATAAAGAGCCCTTTCGGATCAGCCATTGAACTGCTTTTTGACGAAAGATGAAATTGGGGCCGGTACTTTTCATCGTACTGCGCGGCGACATTCATAGTCGTGGAAAGAATCAACGAAGATATAAGCCATCTAACAGCCATTTCCTGTTTCATATGCCAAGTTTAAAATGATTAAAAGAAAGTTGATGTGTAATTATGAGATCAATTCCTCGATCGCCCCTGCCAACATATTCACATGATTT
Organism: Terrimonas pollutisoli; assembly: GCF_029360765.1. Lineage (GTDB taxonomy): Bacteria > Bacteroidota > Bacteroidia > Chitinophagales > Chitinophagaceae > Terrimonas_B > Terrimonas_B pollutisoli. Next base: position 5,081 of record NZ_JARKNA010000008.1, read on the forward strand.
TTAGTACAGCTTTCGCCCATGATTCCTATGCGCCATATTCTTCCCGCAAAAGCACCTAAGCCACCTCCCACTTCAATATTATACTTGCTGAGTAATTCATTTCTCAACTTTACTTCATCTACGCCTTCAGGAAGAAATACAGAATTCAAATTGGGCAAACGATATTTTTCTTCCACCAAAAAGCGGAATCCCAATTTTTCCAATTTAAGTTTCAAATAAAGGTGTACTTCTTTATGCCTTGCCCAACGATTTTCTAACCCTTCTTCTAAAACGAGGCTCAATGCTTCATGCAAAGCAAATATTGAAGACACAGGAGCTGTATGATGGTACGCCCGTTTGGCTCCCGTCCAATAATTTTTCACCATACTTAAATCAAGAAACCAGCTTTGTACTTTAGTTTTTCGGTTATCCAATACTTTTACAGCAGCTTCGGAAAAACTAACCGGTGACAAACCCGGAGGGGCACTCAGGCATTTTTGTGATCCGGTATAAATCGCATCAATTTTCCATTCATCTACTTTCAATGGTACACCGGTAAAAGAAGTAACTGCATCTACTACCAGTAAAGCCCCGGCAACATGCACCAGGTCGCTGATTTCCTGTAGCGGTTGTAAAGCACCAGTGGAGGTTTCTGCATGAACCAATGCTACAAGTTTAGGTTTATGGCATTGATCAAGAGCTTTTTTTATTTGAGCAGGTTCAGTTACCTTTCCCCACTCTGTATCTATTTTATATACTATCGCTCCGCATCTTTCTGCAATATCTGCCATCCTCCCCCCAAAGACTCCATTAACACAAATGATACATTCATCACCCGGTTCCAATAAATTCACCAAACAGGTTTCCATACCGGCACTACCCGGGGCAGACACAACGAATGTGAGATGATTTTTTGTTATAAATATTTCCTGCACCATGCTTTTGACTTCATCCATCATTTGTATAAACTCCGGATCAAGATGTCCTATCAGAGGAGTTGACATAGCTTTTAATACTCTTGGATGTGCATCTGAAGGACCGGGCCCCATCAATACCCGCTTTGTTGGATTGAAAATAGAATTCATTCTTTTATTAGTATTAAGATTTACTCCGCTACTTCGTCCAGCAATTTCAAAATGGATTCGTAGTTCTTTCCGACTGCTTCTGACAGGGCCATTTCGCAGGTGACAGAAGAAGAATAGTACCCATCATAATTGGTTTGCTTTACTTCACCCGACTCGATCCTGGTTGCTGATGTTGTTAATTGGGGATAATAAAACCCTTTGTCGCCGGCCATACCGCAGCATCTGGCAAAAGTTGGAATATCCGCCTGTTTTGCGCAGGCTTTACCAATCATTTGAAGATTTGGCAGTAACCCCATTTTATAAACGGAACAAACAGGATGAAAAACAATCTTATCTTTTGACCTGGTGATATTCAATCGCGGCAATAATTTTTCCGCGGCAAAATCAATCACGTCCAGGATATTCATTTTATCAAAGCGGTTCTTATTCTCATTTGTCAGGTAAGCTCGGCATGATCGGATGGTTTGCGTACAACTGGTGACATCCACTACGACCGGAATTTTTCCATTCTCTGAACATTTCCATAATTTTTCTGTAGTCTTATTTGCAGTGAAGCGATAAGCTTCTGTATATCCTTTTGATGAAAAGATCTGGCCACAACAACCACCTTTTATATCTTCAGGTATTATAACATTAATATTCGCTTTTTTACAAACTGATAAAAACACATCACTGGTTTCACCACCCATTGTACGGGAAACACAACTTGAAAAATAAACGACTTGCCCATTTTCTATTGTAGGTTTCTGACTTATGATTTTTTTACCCGGCTTCCTCAATTGATTTGACCATACAGGTATACCCGGTACTATTCTTTTTGTAGCCGTTGTAAATTTTTTCATGAAATTTTTACCAAAGACTTGGTTTAAAAGAAAGCCTGCCCTTAATACCAGTCTTGTAGTATCCTCAAAGAATTTAAAATGTTTGGCAACCCATATTGCCAATTTCTTTTGTACGGCAGAATGATTTTCACGCCGCAATCGCTTTATAAGGTCACCGGTATTTATATCCACCGGGCAATTGGCAGCGCACATACCATCAACGGCACAGGTTGCGATACCGTCATAATTATAGTCTTTTAATAAGGCTTTCATTGTGGCGATATCCCCTGCCAATTCCAGACGTTTTATTGCACGACGCACACCAATCCGGCGTCTCGGTGTTAGTGTCAGGTCGCGGCTGGGGCAGCCCTGTTCACAAAAACCACATTCAATGCATTTGTCCACTTCTTCCTCCACTACTGGCATCACTTTTAAATTATGTATATGGGTAAACTTATCTTCCGTTATTATAATACCGGGGTTAAGCAGATTAGTAGGATCAATAATCTTCTTTAGTCGTTTCATAATATGCCAGGCATCAGTCCCCCATTCCTTTTCAATATACGCTGATACGGCTCTCCCGGAACTATGTTCTGCTTTCAATGCCCCATCATATTTATTTAAAATAAGGTCGAAGAGTTCATCATTAAATTTCTCATAATGATCGACATCTTCCTTCGAAAAAAAACTTTGGGATATAACAAAATGCAGGTTGCCATCTTTGGCATGACCGAAGATGATCCCGTTTTCATAGCGGTACTTTTCAAATAAGCGCTGTACATCAACAACTGCTTCGCCCAATCGTTCAACAGGAAATGTAAAATCTTCCATCAATGCAGAAGTGCCCCTGGCCCTCATTCCGGCAACGGAAGGATACATCCCCTTCCTGATTTTCCACATCACTGCCTGTTCTTTAGTATCCAGTGTAAAGTTGGGCTCAATTAGTAAGGGCAATTCTACAAAAACCGGTTGCGCCTTTTTATATTTTTCCAACAATCTTTCCTCAGTAGTTTCCTGGAACTCACATAATATCGCTGATGCTTGAGAGGGTAATTCCTTTAATAAAGCGGGAACACCGGGCATATTTTCTACTGAACGTAAGGATGCCCTGTCCATAAATTCCAATGCTTCTGCTCCCGTACTCTTTAAATCATAAATAGCGTTACAGGCCATTTCCGGACTTTTAAAATATAGCATGGCGGTCATTTTATGAGGCAAATCCGGAACAGTATTTAATACAGCTTCTGCAATAAACGCCAGCGTCCCTTCACCACCAATTATTACATGTGCCAGAATATCCAGCGGATGTTCATAATCGATAAAAGCATTCATGCAATACCCTACTGTATTTTTCTGCTTATATTTTTTGCGGATACGTTCAACAAGTGATGAATTGTTCAAAATTTCGTTTCTCAATGCCCGAAGTTCTTCGGCTATATCATTCGCATCGCTTTCAAATCTTACGTAGTCGCCAGGCAACTCAGAATTAAACACCATACCATTAGGCAACACAAAAGTCATAGACTTTAATGTGTGATAAGAGTTTTGAATTACCCCGCAACACATACCGCTTGAATTATTGGATAAAATGCCACCCATCATCGCAGCATTGATTGAAGCTGGATCGGGCCCGATTTTTCGTCCATAATGTTTTAACGCCTGATTCACATTCGCACCTATTGCGGCCGGTTCTACACGAACGGTTGCTCCATCGTTTTCTGGTATAACTTTTCTCCAGTAATTACTCAAATCCACCAAAATGCCATCCGTAACGCCTTGCCCTGAAAGGCTTGTACCGCCGGCACGAAAAGTGATAGGTATGTTTTCACGATGAGAAAATTCAAATATTTTTTTTACTTCTTCAATGGACATAGGTTGCACAACGGCTTTGGGCAAAAGATAAAAGTGGCTTGCATCGCTGGCATAGGCATAGCGATCAATTAGCCTGGCCTTGACCCTTTGCTTTGGCAAAATCGTATGCAATCGTTTTTCTAAACTGTCCATTCTTTATTATTATTGAAAGGACCTTAAAATAAGTTCATCATTTTCTTACCCCCAGTAAATTGCCTAACTCAAATGCTGTTCTCTTTAAATTGGACGAGGTGCATTGGATCGCCGTTGCTATATCCAATGGCTCATGGCTTATGGGCATCAATACATCAAAATATTGATGCAACGTTTCATGGATTTCTAATGGCAGTCTGCCGGCCAAGCCGATCACGGGCAATCCCATTTGTTTTGCATGCAGTGCAACCCCGAACGGAGCTTTTCCCTGCAACGTTTGTTCATCAATACTTCCTTCACCCGTAATAACAAGGTCGTTGTTTTCTAATGATTTTTCAAAATCCGTCAGACCGAGAAAATAATCAATGCCATTCACCAGCTTTGCGTTCAACAAAGCATACAACCCTGCTGCTGCACCGCCTGCTGTTCCCCCATATTTAATTTCAGCCATATCCCGGCCGGTCTGGTGAAATGCAACAATTGAAAATTTTGCAAGGCCTCCTTCAAGTTGCTGCACCGCCTGTGACGAAGCGCCTTTTTGCGGCCCGAATATTTTCGCGGCTCCATGCGCCCCTAACAGTTTATTATCTACATCACAAAGAACAATTATTTCACTTTCTGCTATTCTCGGATCAAGCCCTGCCAGTTCAATTGAATGCAGGTCTTTAAAATTTCCGGGCAGCTTGTCGATATCTTTTCCCCGTGCATTTAAGAACCTGGCCCCAAGAGCTTTCAAAATTCCATAGCCCCCATCCACGGTTGCTGAACCGCCCATTCCAATAATGATTTTTTTTGCTCCATTGTCAAGTGCTAGTCGGACCTGTTCTCCTGTGCCATAGGAAGTGGCGAGAAGTGGATTTAATTCACCAGGCTTCAACAATTTCAATCCTGAAGCATTCGCCATTTCGATAACTGCTGCACTGCCTTTATCAATTAAACCAAAAGAAGCTTTTATTTTTCTGCCCAACGGATCATTGACTTCTGCCGAAATCAACGTGCCCGCCAATTTTGAAATGATCAGGTCCCCCGTTCCGTCGCCACCATCACCAACAGGAAAACATTCACACTCACACTTCAATTTGCTTTGCTGCAAGCCTTCTTTAATAGCTAATGCCGCAGCCCCGGCGTCAATACTATTTTTAAATGTGTTTGGTGAAATAAGAATATGCATTATTATTTTGTTTTTTCAGATCCCGCTTGTTCTTGACAGTCGCTTATAAATCTTTTATCTGCTTAAATGTTTAAAATAAAATTTATAAAAATGGGATGATCTAATTGTACAGGGTCATAAACCAGCCTGCCAAATAGATGACAACTCCCATGCTTTAAAATTTAGCAATTCGGCCTGCCCTTTTTCAGAAAACAATTGAATACCGGTTTGCGATTCCGAGGGATAAGTTAAAGCGCTCAGCACAATTTTACCTTCATTTGTAAAAACCTCTACGCATGATTGATCCACTAAAATGTGCAGCTTTACGCTATTGTTTTCCTGTTCCACAGGCGCAAACATTTTGGTAGCAAATTTTTCAATGAAATCCGGATTGGAAGTAAAATCAGTGCAATTGGACCGGTCTATACAAAGACTGGAAATTTTAGGATCGTATTTTATTACGAACTTTCTGCCATCCCCAACTAACAAATTCAATCCAAATGCGGCCTGTGAATTTGTATTAAATATTGCTTCAATTTCATAGGTATTTTTTAACGGTTTAAATTCGGGCAGGTCAACATTACCTTTTATTAACCGGTTGCTAAACTCTACTGAATTTCTGCGCAGTTTTTGCAATGCATCAACAGGAGCTTGAATCAGCCGCACACCTTCAGGAAAAGTTTTTAAAGCAATTTCTCTTGGTAATGATTCAAAGCCCTTGCCCCATTGGGAAGGAACATTTCGGGCATACTGCCAATTCCCCAGCCATCCTAAAAAAACCGGGGCTATACCTTTGTTATCGACATCCCGCCATGATCTCGTCGCATAAAAATCCGGCCCGTAGTCCAGCCATAGTGCATGTTGTAATTTTTGTTGCTGAGCGATATTGGAAAAAACGATATGATCAATATCGATATGTCCCCAATCCTCTTCATCATAATTATCTACTAGTTGAATGGCGGCTTTTTGGCCCATAAATTCACTTACATCCCAACCCTCCCATTTCATAATTGAGCTGTTGCTGCCTGTAGCCGTTCTTACTATCCTATTATTTACAACAAGATTTATACAAGTTCGCCCCGGGTGATTTCCTCCAGCTACCAGGAAATTAATAGCATTCTTACTTATTATAAATGGCGTGGAAGTTAATGTTCCTTTTGCCCGATCAGATTCCCGTGATGAGCTTGCGTTACCTTCACCTAGCTTGATTATGGTATCGGAACGATTTGGTCCTTTGCCAAAAGCCGTGCCCGCTATTTTCCAACCGGTATATTTAAAATCATTGAAATTTTCAAATACCGTTCCCGGCATTCCATTGCCTTCGTTCAGGTATGAAATGGTCGCTTCATCAGGTATAAATTTTTTGCCATTAAAGGTGCCCATAAAATATTGAACCCTGTTAGGCCCCTGTCCAATCATAAGCACCCATTTTTTTTGACCGGTTTTTCCGTCCACGTCGAGTTCAAAAAGATCAGGGCATTCCCAAAAAGCACTGCGTGCACCTAAGTCGCCAAACTCGCTTAAGTAAATCCAATCTTTTAAATTATGCGAAGAATAAAAATGTATTTTATGCTGATCCGGAACAGTAACAACCATAATCCATCTACTGGTTGGAGCATACCAAAAAACCTGCGGATCCCTGAAAAAAATCTTCTTTACATCTAATACCGGATTGCCTTTATAAAAATGAAAATTGACCCGGTCATTACTTACTGACAAGCCCTGTGTTTCAGGAAGGCTGTCTCCTCTTTTATGCATCGTGTAAATAGCAATCATGCTGTTGGCCCCAAAGCCCGAAGTATTTTCCTTATCTACCACTACCGAGCCTGAGAAATAAGAAAATGAACCATCTCCTCCCTGCATGGGATAGGGTAATTCTTTCCAATGAACCAAATCTTCCGACACAGCATGTCCCCACCAAAACAGGTGATATTTTCCTTCAGAATAAACCAAACCATCGGGGTCTCCTATCCATCCGGACCTGGGGCTAAAATGGAATTGCGGCCGGTATTTTTCATTGTACTGGGCAAAGGGCTTCCCGGGAAATAAAGATAACAGGGACATTATCACCAATAAACCAATATAGCGCTTCAGTTGCATTCTTTTTACTTAGAAGTAATCTTAAAAAATTTATACGATCTGCCTGGAGGTAAAGCCGCCCGGATTATTTAAATCTTTTCAATGAAATGCCGGCGTAATAATTAATACCCGGGGCGGCATTGTAGTATCGCCCGCCGGCGGCGTTAATATCATAACCCATACTATATTGTACATCAAAAAGATTATTCACTCCTGTAAACACCTCCAGGATGATCTTTTTGCGCACCGTCGTTCTCCAGCCTGTTCGTGCTTCCAGCAAATTATACGAAGATGAATATGAAATATTGCCGTCATTCAACGCTATTGGATCGCTATAATAATAGGTAATATTGGTATAAAAACCAGGCCTGGTTACTATATCTAATCCTGCCGCCAAAGTGTGAGGAGCGACACCCGGAAGTTGCTTTCCTGCGTAATCATTGTTCACCTGCTTAAAATTGCGATATTTAAAATCATTCCACGTATGGCTAATCCGTGTACTTACACGATTGATAAAACCGTTACGTTGCTGAAGCAACTGGTACGTTGCCTGGGTTTCAATACCCCGCTGAAGGGTAGATCCTGCATTGATAAAATAATCTCCCCCTGAATTGTCACGCCTTTGCACAATTGTATTCTTCAACTGAAAATAAAAAGCATTGATTTCTACATATAATCTTTGTTTTAGCCAATTGCTTTTGAAACCGGCTTCATAATTTATACCATGTTCCGCCTCAAGATCAGTACTGATTACGCTGGTAGATGGAAGTACTTCCTGCGCTGTAGGCGGCGAAAATCCTTTCGATATACTGGCATAGACCATCAAACCCGGAATTATCTTTTTGGCCACTGCCACTCTCGGCGCCCATTCACTACTATAGGTTCTTCTCTTTGGAGATGAAGAAGGAATTGAAAGCCGGGTGATTTCAATGGAAGACCTGTTGATACTTAAACCTGCCATCACATTCCAACCATGTGATAACCGCAGATCACTTTGTGCAAATACAGAATAGATCCAATTATTAATATCATCGTCGGTTAGCAAAGTATCAGGGTTACCCCTTTTATTCTTAAATGTTTTGGTATTGAAGAAGCCCCGCTGCGCTTCACCGCCAAAGAGAACCTGTAGGGATGTATTCATTAGTTGACGATCCCATTTAAAAACCGTTCTTCCGCCAAAATGAGGTTCCATTCTCTTTTCATAATTACGGAAAGTAGGATTCTTTATTTGTGAGAAAGCTCCATAAAGAACAAAAGTATTTTGAAAATGATCATTGAATTGATACGCGTTGGTGATACCCGCCAGAAAGGTTTTTTGATAAATAGCGGCCTTTGCAGTTTCAGCGTCGGGAAATGCTCCCGCGGTAGGTCGTGCTGCTTTTGGATCAGAATTGTATTCTTCCAATTTTAGCGCACCGGGTGTTTGGTAATACAGATCGCCGTATAAAACAGAAGCACGCAGTTTTTGTTTACTTCCAATACTGGCCTCCGACTGCCAAGCGGCAATATCACGCCGCATGTTTGTATGATGGCGGTAGCCGTCACTATATTGATGCGTGTAATTAAAACTATTTCTCCTGTCATCACTACCCAATCTTGCCTGTACGCCGATATTTCTGAGATCAAAACTGCCATGTCCGTAATTAAGCATTACTCCGGGATCCCAGCTTTCTGGTTCACTTTGTATAAGTATAGTCCCACCCGTTCCTGCGCCATATAAACTGCTGGCCGGCCCTTTGATAATTTCGATATTGTGAAAATTATAATAGCCAAACTGGTTCAGGTAAGTGCTTCCACCCGGATCGGTAAAAGGAATTCCATCCCAGTAGACCTTTATATTGCGGACACCAAAAGGTGAACGTAAAGTGCTGCCCCGGATATTGATTCGATAACTTCCCGGTGAACGTTCTTCCATCCTCACGCCGGGTGTTGCGTTAAGGACAGGCAAAATACTGGTATTGCTGAAACGATTAAATTGTGATTTGTCGATATAATTGATGGCTGCCGGTACCTGTATTAATTTTTCTTTCTGCTCATAAGCCTTCACCACAACTTCAGCAAGATTATGGGAAAAAATGCTGTCTTCACGCGGGTATTCTTTTTCCTTCTGAGCCAAAGAAGCGAAAGAGACTGTAAATAAAAATATGAATAACACTATCCGGTTCATCAAATACTATTTTAGATTAATTGTAGGATCCTATATTTTTTGTTTTCAATTGCTGCTAATAAATCTTTTACCCGTACCTCTATCTATCATCTATCATTCACCTATCTAATCACTTTTGCGGCTATACGCCCTTTTCCCTTCTGTATCTGTATTACCTGGGAGACCCGGCCCTCCTGCAGCTACATAACCATTGCTTGCACCTAATTTATCAGGTGTGACCCAAAAAGAATAAAGACTGCCTTTTTTAAGATAAAATTTAAACCTTACTTTTTGCCCTTTCAATGATGCGAGATTATTTCTTTTATTCCAGCTTACTTGCTGAATAGTACTATTGGCATGAATCGCTTTGCACTCACTTCTTGTATAAGGCAAAATGACCTTGTAATTTTCATCCAATACTTCTACCAGCAGACTCCCTTCTTTATTGTCAACATTGACGAACATATTCTTGCCGTTAAAAATTACAGGTCGGGTAATAATGTATCCTTCCTCTTCACCGGCATTTAAAGAAACGAAACCATCTCTTCGCAAAACCGCCAGCCCCATACTACCTCCTGCATATATATCAGCTTTTAAATTGGGCGACCATCCCGACCAGGCGCTGTAATAAAAATAAAGGCTATCCCGAACAACAAGGCAACCTCCGCCCACTGCGTGAATATATCCCCTGTCCCAGTCACCTATCTTATTGGTAGACGCAATGAAAGGTTTTCTGTCCGGACGTGAAAAATGAAATCCATCACGACTATATCCAAGGTCCATGTCCGTTATTTTTGGAAACCCGCCAAACTTCGCAATCTTGTTATTGGGGCCGCGATGAATAGTGAATAATCCCAACATGATACTTTCATAGGCCACTGCATCCGCATCATAAAACTGCGTGGAGTCGTTGACCATTGCATTAGCTTCATCAAGCCAATCGGCTTTGAGCCAGTATACAGGCGATTTCCGGGAAGCGGTATCGCTTTCCCATTGCGAAGCGTCAAGAAAATTATCTGCTTCATGGTAACTGCGTACCCGTTGATTTTGCCAGTACGACCTGATGCTGAACACCCATTTTTTTCGAAAGGGGTTGTAAAAAAAGCTACTATTATCACCAAGGACGGAAGTTGTACGTAAAAAATTCCAGTGTATTCCATCCCGTGAATCATATAATTCCCCTCCTTCCCCTCCTTTATACCTGTTATACAAAAACATTTTATAACGGCTTTGACTATCCACTGATTCTCTGTCCATCCAAATAGTGGCGCCATCCCTTCGATAGCCATCACGGATTTTTAAGACCAGGTTCGTTCCCGGAACAATATCCAGTTCAGGACGTGTCCAATGAATTCCGTCAATACTGATCGCATAAGCCGTTCCGCTAAACCAACCGGCATGATACCACATTTTATAAAGTTGATCCTTATAGTCATACCATATTCCGTCGTTAAATGGCGCAGCTACTGGAATATTTCCTCCATTCAATTCAATCGCCGTTTCAGGTCTGAATAGTGGATTCGCATTTATTTTTTCAGCACTGTGATAAGTCTTTTTCAACGTAGTTTGCTCGATAAGAAAATCGTCTACAAATAACTGCCTGCCTACATCAATTAAAACAGCATCCGGCTTATTCAGCAAATAGGGTACTTCAATTGGCTTTCTAGACCTGTCAATATTCCGCGGTGGCCAGGCATCCGGCAATTGTAATCCGTTATACAAAACCTCTCCCCGTTTATGTATATTCAGTGCATCCTTTGATCCCTTAGGTCTGCTTAATAAATAATCTTCTTGGCAATAGGCTTTATTGTGCCATACTATAACGATCAATAAACAAAAAACAGGCGCCGCTCCTTTCATGAATGATACCAATTAGTGTCGCTACATAGAAAATAATTGTCATGACCGGGCACAACAATATCCGCAACAGAAGCAATCTTTTTGTAGGTACGCAATGATTCTTCTATATCCAGCGCTTTAAAATACATGCGACCCTCATCCCAAAAATCTTTTGTCGCCACTGAGTCTCCTGCAACGAATACGGATAAGCCCTTGTAATCAAAACGAAGACCACTGGTCCCCGGTGTATGCCCTGGAGCAGGGACAACATCGATCACATCAAATATGCTGTTGCCAGCAGGCTCCACTTTTTTTCCATAGTTTTCTTTCTCATTAATAACTGCCGCAGCCAATGGACTGGCTAACCATTTTGCGTTGGGAAAATTCGGCATGCCCACATGATGATCTCCATGTTCATGTGTAACAAAAACCACATCAATATTATCAGGAGTGAGCCCGGTGCGTCTTTTTAATTCGTCTGACATTGCTTTGCCATCTTTCAGGGAAGGATCCACAATGACATGAAAATTCTTTCCTGTAATTACTGTGGTCGTACAAATAACAGAATGAAGAGATTTTTCTTCGCTTTCACCCCAATACCTGTTACGTGAAAGATTGCCAATGGTAATAATGTCCCAATGCGTAATGGCAGAATCTTTTTTCCCTTTTAATAAAATAGAATTTCCTGTTGTAGCCTGTTTATGACCTGTCGTTGCCTTATGGCTTGCACAACCTGCGCCGAGCAGTACAGACAGACCTACCGAAGTGCTTAGAAATTTTCTGCGCTCCATACTTATAATTTTTTAAGAACTATATACCCTCCAATTGTAAATGTCTTTTTACAGCATCCAGGTCTTTTTTCATTGCGACCAAAACATTTTTTCCCGGGATGGTCAATGAAGTAGCTCCATTTTCAGCTCCTCCCAGGTCATAATCGCACATAATGCAAACAGGTCCCGTGATTCCATACTGTTTTACTAAACCAAAGTATTTTTTAAAATCTACCATTCCCTCTCCAATTGGAACCGGCTTTATCTCCCATGAATCTTTATTTCTTTCCCACCTGAAATCCCTGATGACCATCGTTTGAACATAAGGATGAATAAGCTTAAAGCATACGGGCCATGAATAAGCTCCGGCGATAGTTGAATGCTTTATATCATACTGGCTGCCGATGTATTGGGGATCCAAATCTTTAATAGTAAGCCATAGATCCCAGATAGAAGATCCAAATCCCTCACCCGAATGATTCAGATAGCTGCTGTAAAGCCCATATTCCTTATTGAGCGCAGCCAGACCTGAAAATTTTTTCTTTATTATTTCCAGGTTTGCAGGAATATCAATGTTTTTTTGATAATTAAGGCCTGACGTTCTGTAGTACTGTATTTTTTGTGCTACAGCTGTCTTTAATATTCTTTTTGTTAATGGTTCATCGGCATCCCGTATGTCTGTACTGACCATCAGTATTTTTATGCCTGCTTTTTCAGCCGCTTCAACCGCCCTGGGTAAATCGGTTTCTACTTTTTCTGGCAATACATGTCCATTGGCACGAACTGTCAAATCAATTCCATCATAACCCATGTCTGCTACGGCCTTTGCCAGGTCATGGTAGTTCAGCCATTGAAGTTGTTTTGAGAAAATACAAACCTTCGCTTTTTCACCTGTTGATCTTTTTCTCAAATTATAGGAACTGGTATTCGACAGGCTATTAGGCATACCAGCCAATGCCAATGTTGGCAATGCCAGGCCGGCAGTCGTTAATAATGATGAAGAAATAAAATCTTTTCGTTTCATATTTTACTTTTAAAAAATATTATCTGATGAGGCATAATGATCTTTTATTTTTTATCGGGCAAACTGAACGCTACAAAACTGTCACCCGATTTTGTTTTCAATTTTCCGCCGCCGCATGCAATCACTACAAACTGCTTTCCATCTATTTCATAGATAGACGGCGTGGCGAACCCGGCAGTAGGCAGGTCGGTTTCCCATAATAATTCTCCCGTTCTTTTATTAAATGCCCTGAATTTTTCATCTTTTGTTGCAGCTATAAATAATACCCCTCCGGCGGTAACAACCGGCCCGCCAAAGTTTTCCGTTCCGCTATGTATCCCTTTTGCTTTCAATTCAGGATAATCACCAAGCGGTTGTTTCCAGACAAATTCACCTGTGTTAAGATTGATCGCAGTCAGCGTTCCCCAGGGAGGCGACACTGCCGGGTATCCTTCTTTTGTTTCGAATTTAGTAGGCCGTCCTGAAGTGGAAGAAAAAGGAATTTGATGATATTCGTCCTTCACCTTTTCAGCAGCGACGAACTTATCGAGCTGTATTGATTTTTGATCAAGAATAAAAGATGCAATGGCCGTTTTCTCACCTGGACCGAGATGATTAAAACCGGGCATCCTGTTTTTTCCCGTAGATAATAAACTTAAGAATGTTGCCAGGTCATATTTCTTTCCTACATCAATCAACGAAGGGAAATCTCCATTTCCTTTTCTATCGGGCCCATGGCAAGCTGCACAATTATTCGCAAATAAAATTTTACCTGCTTCCAGGTTGGTTTGATTGGAAGTAACTTTTTCTTCTTTTGCATCACCAATTGTAAGCAGCCTTGGAATTTCGTTCGCATTGATGTACATGATACCTGTAGCAGGATCAAACGCAGGGCCACCCCATTCCGCGCCTCCTGTCATCCCGGGAAAAATCAACGTTGGAGTTTTTGAGGGCGGATTAAACAAATGACCTGTTTTATAAGTTGCCAATTTCGCTTTGATATCCTGGTAAGAAGAATCCGGAATATTAGTATTAAGATCCGCTTCTGTCAATGACTGACGAACAAAAGGTTTAAAAAAAGTCGGGTACGGTTGAGTTGGCGAAAGCCTGTCACCGGTGAGATCAGTTGATGTTGGCACCGGCCTTTCTTCAACCGGGTAAAGTGGCTTGCCTGTTTCCCTGTCTAACAAAAAAATGAATCCTGTTTTTGTCACCTGCAAAACAGCATCCGTTTTTTTGGCGTCTTTCATCACTGTAACTAAAACGGGCGCGGCCGGCAGATCCCTGTCCCAAACGTCGTGGTGAATGGTTTGAAAACTCCATTTGAGTTTGCCGGTAGTAGCGTCCAAAGCAATAACTGAATTTGAATACAATCCATTTCCAAGCCGCTTACCTCCATACCAATCATCCGCTGCTGAACCCGTGGGCGCAAATACAATTCCTCTTCTTTCATCCAAACTAAAACCCGCCCATACGTTAGCCCCGCCAATATGTTTATACGCTTCTTTATCATCCCAGGTTTCATATCCCGCTTCACCTGGATAAGGTATGGTGTGAAATATCCACCTCATTTTTCCCGTATGCACATCATAAGCTCTTATGTGCCCCGGTGCTGCATTAGCATCTTCAGATGTGGCGATTCCAATAATAATTACATCTTTATAAATAATTCCCGGAGACGTCGATGTTATATACGACTGGGAAACATCCCGGCCCAGGTTATCATGCAAATCAATGCTACCCTTATTGCCAAAAGACGGTGAAGGCTTTCCCGAAAAAATATCGATACAGTATAAAGATGAGCCCACAGTGTAAAAAATGTACTTGTCTTTTTCCTTGCCATCAAAATAAGCGACACCCCGGCAAATATTCACGCCACGCTTTTTTTTACCAGATGTACTTGTATCCTTGTCAACAAAAGGATCAAATATCCATTTTTCATTACCGGTTTTCGGATCAACCGCAAACAGCTTTAAATGGGGTGATACGCCATACAGCACCCCGTCCACCACAATAGGATTAACCTGGAGCTGGCTTGACGCTCCGACATCATTGGTGCGATAGGTCCAGGCTACCTGCAGATCTTTTACATTGCTTGTATCAATTTCAGTTAAAGAGGAGTATAGTA
This sequence comes from Terrimonas pollutisoli, assembly GCF_029360765.1. Taxonomy (GTDB): domain Bacteria; phylum Bacteroidota; class Bacteroidia; order Chitinophagales; family Chitinophagaceae; genus Terrimonas_B; species Terrimonas_B pollutisoli. The sequence goes on from NZ_JARKNA010000008.1 coordinate 20,085, forward strand.
TTTTGTCATTCGAACCGTTATATGCTTTCCAATTGTTATAGACTTCATGTGCTTCCGGAGAAGTGCATGATTCTCCGAAAATCACTATCACTAAAAGGACAAAACAAGCCATACTATAATAATATTTTACCTGCATCATATTTTTCCTGTTTCAAAACCTTACTAATTTTTATTTCAACTGTATGCTTATAATTTTCTTTAGCGTCAGCAACATCATTGATGTTACCCGTTATCGTTTTCCTGCTACTTGTTGACCACATTAACCGGCCTCCCGTCAATAAAAGATGACAGGTTGGCAACTGCTATTTCCATAAGTCGCTCTCTTGCTTCTCTGGTTGCCCATGCGATGTGCGGTGTAATGATGCAATTTTTTGCTTTGAATAATGGATTATCAAGCGGGGGCGGCTCAACCGAAAGCACATCAAGAGCAGCACCGGCAATAACATTGTTATTTAATGCATCGGCCAAATCCTCATCTACTATTATTGGTCCCCGTGATGTATTTAAAAGGAATGCTGAATTTTTCATCTTTTTTAGACTATCCTTATTGATCAATCCCTTTGTTTCAGGAAAGAGCGGGCAGTGAATACTTATTACATCACTTTGTTCCAGGAGATCTGATACTTCCACCCATTTAAAATTTTTACGATGTGATTGATCCGTATTTGTTCTGCTTGATCCGATGATGTTCATTCCAAACACTGTCGCTATATCTGCCACCTGCTGGCCAATTCGTCCAAATCCAATTACGCCCATTGTTTTGCCAGAAAGCTCAACCAAAGGAGAATCCCAAAAACACCAATCAGGTGCATGTGACCACCTGCCATTCATTACCCCCTCACTATGGCCCTGCACATGATGACAGAGTTCAAGCAATAAAGCAAATGTGTACTGAACCACAGAAGCGGTTCCATAACCAGGGACATTTGTTACTGCAATTCCATTTTTTTGGGCGACATCGACATCTACAACATTGTAACCGGTAGCAAGAACCCCAATATATTTTAAGGATGGCAATTGACTTAACACTTCTGCACTAACCGGGGTTTTATTGGTGAAAACAATTTCCGCTTCTATGCACCTTTCCAGGATTTTTTCTTCAGGAGTTCTGTCATATATTTCAACATTGCCCAGCTTATGTAACCCGTCCCATGATAGGTCACCCGGATTTAACGTATAGCCATCCAATACAACGATTTTCATTTACTTATTCTTTAATTTTTCGCCAGATGGAACCTTATCTGCCAGCAGTAAGATTCGCCAGATAGTCATCATCATTGGTAACGACTACCATCGTGGCTCATTCATAATTACATTCTGTTTATGCTTTTTAAACATGGCAGCTGCATTAATATTATTTAGTAGCCTGTAAATTCACAGTTTCTGACCCGGCATTTCTTTTCCTTGCCATCAGCAAGACCGAAGAAACAAATACAGCCAAAAGGCCGGTCAGAATACTCAGGTATAAATAGCCCTTAGAGAACTCAGGAATTAAAATGACTGATGCTGCGCCTAAAACATGATAAGAAGGAATAACTCCTGTAAATAAGTAGGCTTGCACAATTACGATTACACAAATAAAAAGAAGCATAAAAAAACTATGCTTAACCGTAAACCTGAAAAGATCAGATTCCTTGCCTACCAATCCGCCGGCTGCCGCTGCAATGGCAATAGATTGTGGAGATATCATTTTTCCGACTACTCCACCGGAAACATTCGCAGCTACAGTCACTACCGGGTCCACACCGATTGAAGCTGCAGTGGAAGCCTGAAGTTTACCAAACAAGGCATTGGCAGAAGTATCAGATCCCGTAATAAACACGCCAAGCCAGCCAAGCATAGGTGCAAAAAAAGGAAACAGGAAACCCGTTTTTGCCAATGCTTCCGCCATGGTTATCGTAATACCGGAATCATTCACGATATACGCAAATCCCAAAACGGAGGCTACAGTAATGATTGGAAATTTCAATTGCTTTAGCGTTTGCAGGAAAATCTTGGCCCCTGTTTTATAATCCAGGCCTATCATCGGTATTGCGATCAATGCGGAAATGAGTATCGCTGTGCCCGATGCAGATAAATAATTGAACTTAAAAATATGTGGTATTAAACTCCCTTTAGTATCACTGATGGCATGATGAAGACCCGGCATTTCGAATTCGATAAACCCGATGGCGTTGAGCACCTGCTTGACTGGCTGCAACCCCCAGGTTATGATCAGTATCGTCAGTAATATAAAGGGAGACCAGGCCCTAACTAACTGGATACCCGAAAAATCAGCTTCTGTATTCAGTGTTGGAGCCGGTTCATCAGGAAAGCGCCATAACTTTTTTGGTTTCCAGAATTTCAAAAAGATAACCAGCGAAATAATTGACCCTACGCCGGCAATAACGTCCGGGAGTGCCGGACCCAAAAAATTGGAAGAAAGAAATTGGAGCACTGCAAAAGAAAATCCCGATACTAAAATTGCCGGCAGGATTTCCATTGACTTTTTGAACCCGCACATTAGAAACGCTAAGTAAAAAGGAAGCATAATTGACAGGATCGGCAATGTCCTTCCTACCATTTTTGAAATAGCCATTTCAGGAATAGCAGTGACCTGTGATGCTACAGTGATAGGAATACCAATGGCGCCAAAAGCAACCGGGGCTGTGTTAGCAATGAGGCATATCCCCGCTGCATACAACGGATTGAATCCAAGGCCAACCAGCATAGCCGCCGTAATGGCCACCGGTGCGCCAAAACCTGCAGTGCCTTCCAGGAAGGAACCAAAAGAAAAAGCAATCAATAGTGCCTGTAATCTTCGGTCGGAGGTAATGGACCCCATAAAATGTTTGATGATCCCGAACTGGCCGCTATGCACCGTGATGTTGAACAGAAAAACGGCTGTAATTACAATCCAACAGATGGGAAAAAAACCATATAAAGCCCCATTGAAAGTTGAAAGCAAAGCAAGCTTTACCGGCATCCCATAAATGATTACGGCAATCACAATAGCAATGGCAGTGGCACATAAGCTGGCCCTATAGCCTTTCATTTTTTTTACTATCAGTGCCCAAAAAATAAACAGTACCGGGATAACTGCTACAAGAGCAGATAAACCAATATTATCAAACGGGTCAACAAGTTGTTTCCAATCCATAGTTGTTAATTCTTATAGCAAATTCCTGTTGCTGATCAATATTCTCCTACTTATTCCCTAGCCTTTGATATTACTTTATCATCTCCTTCCATTTCCCAAACTCAAATCATTATAAGTTGTGTTTTTATCGATTGAGTTTAACCCTTGCTCACCATAAATTCTCTGCTCATTTATACAATGCCGCTATTTCAAAATCCCCGATTGATGGTATAATGAATTCAACAATATTGCTATTTTGCCTGATGGAAAGAGGTTTGCCGGATCGGAGTAATTGGGCTCTTGAAATTTTGATGCCATTGGGAAGTTGCATTCTCACTCTTTGCTCACCTATTGGATAAACCTTCCTGATCGAAGCGCGGGTCATATTGGGGTTATTGTAATTTAAAATATGCAGTGCAAATCCTGGTTCCGTTTCCCAGGCAAAAACTTCTACATAACCTTCCCCTTCTACCGAAATATTAATTTTATCCTTCATCATCCATCTTACAGAATTTTGAATGATCCTGCTAAGGTCTGTACTTCCCCGTGTCCATACATTTTTGTCTATATCAGTTGGGAAGTAAACAAGCCGGCTATTCCCTTTCTCCCTTACTACAATGGCCGGGTTATCTGTTTCCTGGCTGGAGCTATCAATCTCTTTACGCGGATAGGGATAAACCATTTCAGGAATACCATTGGGGAATGGCGGCACAATATCTAATACGTGCCTGCCAGATGCTTTTACCGGAACATAAAATTCTCCACCCGGAAGCTGCTCAAGGGTTTCAAACTCCCTGAAGATTTCATGCTTATCCTTAATTTTTGTGTAGAATACCTGTCCCCGTGGTCCTTTGTAATCACTTTTTAAATGAACATCGAAAATATCTGATAAAGCAAAATCATTCCGTGGCTTACCCCACTCATCATACATTCCTGTTTCAAATGTTGCTAATAATGAACCACCCCTGTTGACAAAACTTTTGAGGTTATTGGCCTGCTCATTGCTGAGTAATGCAATATTGGGTAAGATAAGAGCATTATAATTTTTAAGACCTTCAGGCGTCAGGTCATTTACATGAATAAAATCAAAGACAAACCTTCCTTCCAGGAGCGCATAATAAATTCCCTGGAGGTAATCAGTGGAGTTTCCCTTTTCGTTAAGATTGACGGGATCGCCCCAATAACCACCGGGAACCCTTCCCGGTGCTTTGTATAATTCATTTATTTTATTAGAAAAAACAACACCAAGGCGGGCCATCGGTTTTTTATTGAAAAAATGTTTTTCATTTTTTTCAAGCCATTGATAATACTTACGCCCTATTTCCTGCCAGCGATTATCAGGCAGGTCACTACCCAACCATACCAACCAGGGAATCATTCCGCTGGAAGTTGTTTGGGCCAACCATAAATTTGTTTCTGCTTCTGAATTGCTGCTATGGCGCCAGGGACCGGTTTTTGTACCGACAACATTTGTTACCGGCCGTCCTTTCATTACCGCATAAGCCACTTTGCCTTGCTGGGCACAATCCCAAATAGGCGTACCACCACCTCTGCCCTGGTGGTCAGTAGTGATCCAGTCAGCCAGATTACCCACCTGTTGCAAATCCTGGATCGCTCCGATACCTCCGGCTATATTGACATTATAAACAATTTTCTGTCCTTTCTTTCTTACTGTCGAATTCAGCAGGTTTATGGTTTCAAGTGTTCGTGTCATCGCTATTTCCGACACTTCTTTAGGTGATAGATTTCCAAGTCGTTTACAACTCTCACAATGACATAGATGCGGAGGAAGTTCTACTTGGGGCCAGCTATTGGTAAAGAAACCATCCACTTCATAGTTGGCCATAATCTCATTCATTATCTTGGGCACCTGTTCATTCCGGTAATTAGAAAAAAGACAGGTACGGTAGATCCACGGAGTTTCCGAGTGTTCACGGGGACTCCCATCTTCATTCCTTTCTACCCACTCCGGTCTTTGCGCATAAATATCCTTGTGAAGAAAATTTGTTTCAATACGTGCAATTACCTTAATACCTTTTTTCTTTAGTGCTTTTAAATAATCACCGAACACATCCCGGTTGCCGAGGAACTGGCTTTTGTAATGATGCGGAAGTTTTGTAGGATACATGGCTATGAATCCGCCTGCTGTAATAATTATCGCATTCAATTTAAGACTCGCCCAATAATCTACCCATTTATCTATATCCAGGTTTTTAGGATCATATTCATTTAGGTTGTGCTGTGCAACCCGTCGCATCTTTAAATACCATTTTTCTCCCGGGTCAGTTATGGCATGAAAAGCAGATGCTGTGTTGGACAATAATAAACCAGCCGAAGCCAATGCCGAAGTTGTAATAAAATCACGTCTTGTTTGTGCCATACTTTATTCTTAAATTATTATTTGAAAAGGAAATAAATCAACCGCTGCCCAGTACTATAAGTTACTAACCTCTTTTTTAGCTCTTATACAATGCTGCTATTTCAAAATCCTCAATAGAAGAAATAGTAAATTCAATGAGATTTCCCGTTTGTTTAAACTTCAATGGTGTTTCGGAGCGAATCAGCTCTCCTTTTGTAATAGTTACACCATCAGGTAGTGTCATTTTTACTTTTTGTTCACCGATAGGATAAAATTTTCTGATTGAAGCCCTTGCCATATTGGGGTTATTATAATTCAGGATATGAATGGCAAACCCTGGCTCTGTTTCCCAAACAAAAATTTCTATGTTACCGTCTCCTTGCACACTTACAACCGACTCCCCTTTCAACATCCAGCTGACCGATTGTTGAATCAGTTTGCTTAGATCAGCACTTGATCTCGTCCAGGTGTTTTTATCAATATCAGAAGGAAAATAAATAAGCCGGCTCTTACCTTTCTCACGGATCACCATTGCCGGCTCATTACTTTTTTGACCAGGATAATCCAATTCTTTTCGCTGATGTGCATATACCATTTCCGGAATTCCGTTAGGATAGGGAGGAATAATAGTCAATACATGATTACCGGGTGCTGTAGCAGGAACGTAGTATTCGCCACCTGGAAGTATGGTGGTATCGCCAAAGCCATTTACAATAGCATGTTCGGCATTGATTGATGCATAAAAAATCTGTCCCTTTGGTTTTTTATACCCGGGCATTAGCCGAATATCAAAAACATCAGCCAACGCAAAATCATTACGCAGGCTACCCCATTCATCATAAAGACCAGTTTCGAAAGTCGCCAATAAAGAGCCGCCATTTTTTACAAAGCTTCTTATATTTCCGGCTTGTTCGTCACTAAGCAAGGCAATATTGGGCATTATTAGCGCATCATAGTTTTTAAGGGTCTCTGGCCTGAGATCATCTTCATGTATCAAATCGAATGGAAACCTTCCTTCAAGCAATGCATAGTAAATTCCCTGCAAATAGTCTATTGGATTGCCTTTGGCATTCGGATCAACGGGACGTCCACCATATCCTCCTGGTACATTACCGGGTGCATCATATAATTCATTTAATTTCTGAGAAAACACAACCCCCAAACGTGACATTGAACGTTTATTAAAAAAATGCCTTTCATGTTTTGCCAGCCATTGATAATATTTACGTCCTATTTCCATCCATCGTTTGTCATATACCTCGCTCCCCAGATATACCCACCAGGGTATCATGCCACTGGAGGTTGTCTGCGCCAGCCATAACATTGTTTCAGCTTCGGAGTTAGTACTATGCCTCCACGCCCCAGTCTTAATTCCAACAACATTTGTAACAGGTTTTCCTTTCATTACTGAATAGGCGACCCTACCCTGCTGTGCACAATCCCATACAGGTGTATTGCCTCCCCTGCCCTGGTGATCACAGGTTATCCATTTCGCCTTGTCCCCGATTTTTTTAATATTTTGAATGGCCCCGATACCGCCAGCGATATTAACATTATAAATTATGCCTGACTTTTTTTCGTTGACTACATTAGTTATTTTATTGATTGTTTCCAGTGTTCGTTTCATTTGTTCTTCGGATATCTCTTTCCGGGATAATTTGCCCAGGCTTTTGCAACTATCGCAATGGCATATACGCGGCATGCCACCAACCTGGGGCCAGCTATTCGTAAAAAATCCATCCACATCATAACGAGACATTATCTCATTCATGATTTTTGGAACCTGTTCGTTTCTATAATTGGAAAAAAGACAGGTGCGATATATCCAGGGCGTTTCCGCATGCTCCCGGGGAGATCCGTCTGCATTTCTTTCAAACCATTGTGGATACTCATTGAATATATCCTTGTGTAAATAATTGGTTTCAATTCTTGCTATTACCCTGATATGTTTTTTCTTTAAGGCTTTGAGATAATCTCCAAATAGATCCCTGTCACCAAGGAATTGGCTTTTATAATGACCAGCTATCTTTGTCGGATACATCGCCATCAATCCCCCGCCCGTTAAAATGATTGCATCCAGTTTCAACTCAGCCCAATAATTAACCCAGTAATCAATATCCAAGTTTTGTGGATCATATTCATTTAAGTTGTGCTGTGCAACTCTTCGCATCCTTAAATACCAGTCATCCACTGGATTTCCCAGCGGCTGAAAAGCGAACAATGGGTCAGCAAATAAGGAGGCGGCAGTGACTATTGAAGTTGAAGCCAGGAACTTGCGGCGGGAAATATCCATAACTAATTATTTAGACTTGAGAGAAAAAGAATTTTGTTTAAAGCACTATCATCAGTTATACCCGGGGTTTTGAGAGAAAACAGAATTGTCATTTATTAATTGCACCTGGCTAAGCGGCACCGGGAAAAGCGTCATATGCTGCAACATTCCGTAAGGTTGCATTACGCTGAAAGCTCGTCCTGTTCTTACCAGGTCAAACCATCGGTGTCCTTCAAAAGCAAGTTCGAGTCGCCTTTCTGTATAAATTTTTTCTCTTGTATCATCTTTCGATAAACCTGTATGAGCCGACAGGCCTACCCGTTGACGAACCTGGTTGAGGAATCCTAAAGCCTGGTCAGTCTTTCCATTTTCATTCAGCGCCTCAGCATACATTAACAGTACATCAGCATACCTGATCAACTTCCAGTTGACTTTACTGTCACCACCGCTTGCTACAGACGTAATATATTTTTTCGTATACGATTGGGATGTGTTCGGCAACAATGGAATGAAGTTTCCGTTTTGATCTGTAAATCCTCCTTCAGCTACAGAAATATTCTTCCTGGGATCATTACTCTGCAGATCAAACTCATCAAAGATGGATTTAGTAGGTGAGTTTCTTTCGCCCAATGCGCCTTTAATTCCATAATAGTTTGCCATAGGAACTGAAATAGGCAAAAAGTCATTGGTATAATTGCTGCCCAGGCTTATTCCTTCTTCAAATTCTATGTCAAAAATATATTCGCTATGATGTTCATTTTTTGTATAATCGAACAGATCATTGAACTTCGGCAACAGGGAATAACCCGAGGTAGTAACTTCCTGCAGTTTGGCTTCAGCTTTAGCAAAATCCTTAATGGTCAGGTATACTTTTCCTAAAAGTGATTTGGCCGCTCCTTTTGTGACTCTTCCAACATCCTGGCCCGTATATTTTACCGGCAAATTATTTTCCGCATCAGTTAAGTCCGGAATAATCACCTGGCTGTATATATTATCAACCGGTTCTCTTCCGGCTTTATAGGCTTCTTCGAGAGAAATAACTTTGGTGATTCTGGGAACAGCCCCGAAAATTCTTACCAAGTCAAAATAGGCAAGGGCTCTTAAAAATTTTGCTTCCCCTATATGACGCTTTTTGTTTATTACAACAGCCGTATCTGTTTTTTCTATCTGGTCTAAAATGTTATTAGCCCTGTTGATCAGAATATAATAATTCCTCCAGGTATCCCTGATCAGGGAAGCATCACTGGCCAATGTAAAATTGTCGACGGTAAGCAGGGATATATTGCTGAATATTTCCTGTTGTGAGTCGTCGCTGCGCAGATCTCCAAATACCCAGAAATTTCTATATTGGATTTGCAATTCCCTGTAACAACCGATAACAGCATCCTGGAAGTCTTTATCAGTTTTATATAATACATCAATGGTAACAGACGATTCAGGCCTTGCTTCGATAAAGTCTTTTTTACAGGAAAATATAAGAACAGGCGCCAGTCCAAGCAGGAAGAGTAATTTTTTCATACCTGTAATTTTTAGTTTTTTGAATAAGCTTAAAATGAAATATTCAAACCGATGATAAGGCTTTTAGCCAACGGATAATCGTTAGACTCATTACCTGGTCTTAAAGGATCGCTGCTAAAACTAACATCGGGATTAAAAGCTGTATTTTTTGTAATAAGTAAAGGGTTGGTTGCATTCACGTAAACCCTGGCCGCACTCAACTTCAGCTTTGAAAAGAATTGACGGGGCAATGAATAGCTTGCTATGATGTTATTGAACCTGAGATAGGTTCCGTTATCAAGGTAACGTTGACTTGGAAGTCTCACCCCTCCTGTAGGAGCATCGTTAGGCCTTGGTGTTTTACCGTCTCCGGGCTCTTGTTCAGACTTCCAATAGTTATTGTTGAAAGCATACACTCTCACCCTCGCTCTCGTACTATTTCCGGCGCTTCTCGACAGGTCATAGATCTTATTTCCGTGTGAGCCCTGCAGGCTGATCGTCAGGCTAAAATTTTTGTAGGAAAAATTATTGGTCATTCCGTAATAGAAATCCGGGTAAGGAGTGCCCATGATGGTATTGTCAAAACTATTGATGATGCCATCCGGTCTTCCATTCGGTCCGCTTATGTCTTTAAATCTTACGTCGCCGATCCTTGAGCGGTCACTGGCTCCGGGGTTATAGATTGGCCCCTTGTCCAACTCAGCTTGGCTTTTGAAAATACCGTCCACGATTAAGCCATAGAACATACCGATAGGTTGTCCAAGCATCGTGACATTGTTATCAGTAAAAATCGGATCACCTTCCGGTCCAAGTTTTACAACTTTGTTACGATAGGCAGATAAATTAAAATCGGTAGTCCATGTCAATTGCTGATTCAGGTTGACTGATCGCACAACAAATTCCCAACCTGTGTTTTGAACCTCACCAATATTTTTCAGCGCATTGGTAAACCCGGTGATAGCCGGGATATTAACATTCAATAAAAGATCTTTATTTTTTGATCTGAAATAATCTACTGTAAAAGACAATCGTCTTTCCAGGAAACTGGCATCTATTCCTATATTGACCGACTGCTGTTTTTCCCATGTCAAAGAAGGATTGGAAAGTCTTTGGGGGGCAAATCCTCCTACTGCAACACCACCTAAATCATAAGTGAGGTAATTGATAGTGGCGTATTGCTCATAATTTCCGATGTTGTTATTTCCGGTTTCTCCATAACTGGTTCGCAACTTCAATTCATTTACAAATTCAATGCCTTTAAAAAAATCTTCATCCGAAATTCTCCAGGCTACCGCTGCCGAAGGAAAAACTCCATATTTTTTATTGGCGCCAAAACGGGAAGATCCATCGGTACGTATGGAAGCTGTCAGGTAATATTTATTATTGAAATTATAATTCAATCTCGCCAGATAAGATAATATGGACCAGGTGTATTTTTCGGAGGAGCCGTTGGTGATCTGCCCGCCAACAGCACTTAGCGTTTGTATTAAATTATTGGGATAGCGGTTGCTTTCCAAAAAATTGGAATAACCATTTTCTTTTTGCGCAGTATAACCAACAAGCCCCGCAAGGTTATGTTTATTTAACTTTTTGTTGTAATTCAATGTGGCCTCCGTTATCCAGTTTATGCTTGAAAATGAATTGTCAGTTCCAGTGGGCGGGTTATTAAAAAAAACCGGGAGGCTTGGTTTAAATGTCGTCCTTTTTGTATTCAAAAAGCTTGCTCCTGCTAATACACTCAGCTTTAGATCCTCGATTATTTTATAGTCAACATTTATATTGTTTAGCAGCCTGAACGATTTTTGATTGGCCTTATATTCATTTGCCACTGCCAACGGGTTTGAAAAATTTGCCTGTGCTGCCAGGCCGCCAAAAAAGAAATATTCACCATTTTCATCCAATAAAGGATAAAAATTGTGCGTTGCCATAGCGCTTCCCAGTATTCCTTCGCCTTGGTTGCCTGTTGTTGGCAGTGCATTTTTATCGGTATAGGATGGGTTGAGATTGATCCGGGCGGAAAGCCTGTTTGATAATTTGGCATCAATATTTGCCCTCAGCGAATACCTGTCGAAATTGCTGTTCAATACGATTCCTTTTTGTGTCAGGTACTCACCGCTCAGTGCATACTTTACATTTTCATTCCCACCTGTAGCGGTCAATTGATATTGACTTTGCGGAGCAGTATGCAGTACCACATCTAATGCATCAACATCATGTGTATTTCTGCCGTCAAGTACATCAAGAATCACCGGGGGTACAATCCTGAACCAGGTATCAGGCGGACCGGTAACAGGACGGCCTTCATCAATATTCCTGTTTTTAATCCCATCATAAAAGTATTGAGCCATCTCCTTTGCATTCATCATCTCCGGCTTTTTGGCAACTTTTTGCCAGCCGGTGTAGGTATCAAAAGTTATCACTGGCTTGCCGGCCCGACCTCTCTTCGTATTGATGATGATAACTCCATTAGCTCCCCGTGATCCATAAATGGCAGTAGCGGATGCGTCTTTTAAAATATCTATGCTTTCAATATCATTTGGATTCAACGTTTCAATACTTCCGACAGGATATCCATCCACAACATATAACGGGTCCGGGCCGGCCGAAATACTTCCAATTCCTCTTATCCTGATTTGCGGCGCTACACCCGGCTCCCCGGAAACCGGTTTTACCTGGACACCCGCTACTTTTCCGAGCAACGCCTGGTCAATACGGGTTGACGCAAGATCTTTAAATTCCTTACTGCCTACTGATGCGATAGATCCGGTCAGGTCCTTTCTTTTTTGTGTACCATAGCCGATCACAATCACCTGGTCCATTGAGATCACTGATTCTTTCATAGTAATGACAAGAGACAGGTCGCTGCTTTCTTTAACACTATAGCCTGATAAAGTTTGGGATTCAAACCCTGCAGCAGAGAAACTAAAGCTGTAAGGTCCGCCGGAAGGGATTCTTGAAAACGAAAATATTCCGCTGCTATCCGTGGTGGTGCCGGAAGTAAAATTATTTTTTGAATTCCTGATAATAACATTCACATTGGGAATGGGTCCATTGTTATCGGTCATTACGACCCCTTTGATATTACTGTTCTTTTGTTGCCCGATACATTCGATCGATTGACCAAGGCAAAAAAAGAAAATAAGCGCAACCAAACTGAACCTGTTTGTAACTTGATTTGGGCTCATATGCAAGCAGTGTTGTTTAGATTAAAAAATCACCGGTCAATCGAAACTACCGGCCACATCAGTTTTTCTTTTGAATCAGAAATCCATTGTTTTCCTGGCTCACTTTTAAACCATTCAGTGTTGCTATTCGCTCTAAAATATTTTTCAGTTCCTCCGATTTTTCGAATTTGCCAATGAAATACATTCTCTTTACCTCTTTCTTCCTGTAGATAATTTTAACCTGGAACATATTGGCTAATTGATCAAATACCTCATCCAGGGCTTGATTATTGAACATAAACCATGACCCGCCGCTATCGCCGGGCAAAGAAGGGTTATCTTCCACCACCTTTTTATTGCTTTTTATTATTTTCCCCGAAACCGTTGCTGTCCTGAATGACCTGACTCTTACATTTACTTTTACCTTGTCATACACCAACTCAGTGCCTGCTAACAGTATATATTCCCGGCCGAGTTTTTTTGGTGTTTCAAGAGATGACTTTACAACGACCTTACCCTCGTACAACCTGATTGCGATTTTATCGCTCTGCGGGTATGAGCTGACTGTAAACTCAGTACCTAATGCTGTAGTGGAGACATCACCTGTCAACACCGTAAATGGTCTTGTGCTATCTTTTGCAACGGAGAACCCAGCCTTCCCGGTCAACTCGATATTCCGACGATTATGCTCAAACTTTTCTTTATAGCTTACCTCACTATTTTTGTATAACACAATCTCAGATCCATCTTCTAACCGGATTTTTTTAGGTATGGCTGAGGTATTAATTTCTTTCCTGGTAACAACACTATAGCTACTATCAATCTTATCATTTGTTTTTATCGCCAACTGCTTTTCCCCGGGGATATTCATGAAAATATTTCTTCCCATCCAAAGGATTGACAGTACCGAGGCGGCTATAGCACCAGCCAATATTATTTTTTTATTGATTATTTTTTTTCTGACAGCAGTGCCGTTAAAATCCGCTTTCTCCGGCCCACTGACCTGCTCATCCCCTACAACTTTTAAATGACCGGCCGATCTTTTCTTCCTGAAATATTCCCATTCACTATCAATATTTATCTTTTCCATACTGTGATCAACATCAATAAGCTCCCATGATCTCTTTACTTTTTCAAAATAATTCGCATTTTGATCGCTATCATTAATCCAGTTCCGTACGAGTATTTTTTCCTCCTCACTCAACTCATTTGCCAGATATTTTATTAATAGATCGTCCATCGGGTTGTCATTGTGCGTGCAGCAGTAAAACGATTTGGAATGAAAATACCCTTACAGGAAAGAAAAAAAATTGAAGAAAAAATACCGGCAAAATAAGACTTCATGAGTAAGGTAATTGGATAACCCGTCTCAATTTTACGAACGCCCAGTTCCTCTTCGCTTCAACGGCTTTTACCGAAAATATTCATTTGGTTTGCTACTTCAGCATGTTTCAATTCTTCATACCGGAAGAGTTTAAAGATTTTCTGCATTTGCAATGGCAACTCAGCTGGATATCCGCATTCATTTATTTAACCTCATATTTTCAAACTCGCTCCTGAATTTGCATACAGACATGCTTTGAATAAGATGCGTTTTATACCTTCCTTTTGTCTTATCGTATTTAAGAACGTCCGGGTTACTAAATTTTAAATGATCATTTAAATTCATTGCTATCGCTTATAACCTAATTCCTGCTCCCGCTTTAACCATATTGATTCCAACCTATACAGCTCAAGATTCAGCACCTGGCATTCCCCTCCCAAAGCCGATAAGCTAAGGTTCATATTCGATGCGTCGGGGTAAAACAACCTGGTAAAGGTTACTTCCCCTTCGTTTGCATATATTTCGATTGAATTCCTGTCGACGATAAATCTTAATTTGATCTGATTATTTACCAGAGTTATTTTTTCCTTCGCCCCCATGAAAAAAAGCTCCTGCAGCGATGAATTGTAAATGATCTTTTCTCCCCTGATATCAAATACGATTTCTTTTGATTTGCCCGGGTCGATTGCCGCAATGATCTCGAACACATCTCCCTTTATCTCCCCCATCAATTTTATTCCAGGCTTTACAGTTAAATTTTTCCAGGCATGCGGATCATATCGTAATTGCTTTATTCCGTCAATGGGATTCCGGCATAACACTGTTCTGCCGTTGATCGTTTTTAACGAAAGTTCTACGGGAAAAATCATTTGCTGGCTCCATATCCTGTCATGAACCGGAGGTTCATTAATCATCATGAAAGCCAATTGGTAAAAAGGGCCATCCCCTTCATAGGATTGTTTCCATGTTTGTGTGGCATAGATATCCTTTGTATAATAATTTGTCCGGCCGCCAGAGGTATTTAATACGGACTCTTCCCCCAAAGGATGTTTTTCACCGGTGGGTTTAAACCGTATCCCATCAAACTCCCCTATATAATAAGAGCCATTGCCATCAATTAAAACCCATTTCTTATTTTGATTATTTCCATCTAAGGGCATTTCAATCATGTCAGGGCATTCAAAAAAACCATCCAGCTGACTGAGAAAATGCCAGTCCAGCAAATTATCAGACTTGTAAAAGGAAAAGCCCGGGAAATCATATATGACCATTCGCCACGACTGGTCTGGCTTGAACCAAAAAACATTGGGGTCACGCCTGTTTTCTTTAGCCGGAATAACGGGGTTCTTTTTGTGCCGTATCCATGTCTTCCCCGCATCATTGCTAAAAGCAAGGCAAACGCCCCTCCCATAATCGGTATAAAAAACAACCATTGTTTTCTCGGCACCGGTTCGTAGACCCAATGTATTATTCCAGTCAATAATGCCGCTGCCGCTTCCCGGCCTGTTGTCAATAATTGTGTTGGTTATTGGCGGCAGCTGTTCCCAATAAATACAGTCATCGCTGACGGCGTGGCCCCAATTTTTATTATCCCTTCTTCTTTTCGACCATTCATCATACATATAAAACAGGTGATACTGCCCTTTATACCTTATTAAGCCGGTCGGGTCTGCTATTTGCCCGGTAATAGCAGTGTAATGAACCTGGGGCCGAAGGACCTGATTGTAATGCATATTCTCATACACATCGGCATAGTTTAACCGATAAGGATCGGTAGCCTCTATTCCTTTTTTTTGAGCTGAAGAATTCTCTTTTTTTGCATTTACCGCTTCTTCAGTTATTTGCTGGGCACCAACTTCATAGCGTAGTAAAAGCATTACTATTATAACCCTAACCTGACATTTCATGAAAATATCTTTGTGATGTTAAATTTTAATAGCCGGTATTTTGAACATACAACCCTTTCGTAAAATCAATCTCCTTTTGGGGTATAGGGAAATATTCATTTTTACCTTTTGTAAAGAAGGCTTTCTTTAAATAATCCCTTTTTGTTTTTTCAACAGCTAAATAAGCATTCAATGTTTCCGCCGCGATTCCCCATCGAACAAGATCAAAGAAACGTGGGCTTTCCATCGCAAACTCCAGGCGCCTTTCCCACTGAAGAGCCATTCTTGCATTTGCCTGCGTCCAGGTCAGATTAATACCGTCATATTCTGCGATCCGGTAATTTGAGGGGCTCGAACCGTCCAAAAACTTTGTTCTTCCGGTACTATTCTTTGCCCTGACCCTGATTTGATTGATCAATGGTCTGGCTTCCTCCTGGCGACCTAATTCAATAAGCGCTTCCGCTTTCCATAAAAGCAAATCGGCAAAGCGAATCACATCTACATTCTTGGAAGAACCGATATAGGGGCCTACTTTTTTAAAACAAGGACAATCAGCGGCCTGTTGTTCTTTCATATTTCCAAACGATCCATAGATCTGGGGGATTCTTTCCCAGCTATGCGAATAAAGAATTTTGGGATTATATTTAAATGGATGCCCCTGGATTCCTATGGTATGATCAATACGTGGATCAACAGTTGCACCTGCAGAAACAAGATCAGCATCTTTCAGGTCCGCATCGTTAAATGTGTTAAACATCGGAAGGCCATCCTGGTCTGTTTTAAAAGCATTCACCATGTTTTGGGATGGAATATGAAACCAACAGCAGCCATATTGAGGAGCATTACTATAGTTAAGGCTAGTAGACATACTCAACCTCCCATTTGTAGTACCATCATTAATAGAATATTGAATGGCAAATATGGACTCGGGACCATTATCATAATCCCATAAAAAATTCTCGGCAAAATCATTCGACAATTTATATTTACCGGAATTGATGACATCACTTGTCAATGCAACTACTTCTTCAAGCTTGTTTTTATTAATATTAATCACCTCATGATTTTCATTTTGTTCATAGGCCTGGTAAAGTCTGACTTTTGCCAGATAGGCTTCTGCTGATAAGCGGTTGACTCTCCCCGGCTGAGACTGGCTAACGGGAAGGTTGTCGACAGCAAATTGGAAATCATCCGCAATTATGTTCCATAACTCGTCATTGGAAAACGTGCGATTGGAAATTTTTAAAATATCATCATCAGAAGTTTCCTCATCGATATAGGAAAAGTATTTAAATAATATTTTCAAAAGAAAGTTAAGGTGCCCTCTCAGAAAACGGGCTTCACCCTGGCGGGTCTTTTTTTGAGGAAAATCTGCTTCCGAAACAGAATTGAGTTTCTTTAATGCAAAATTAGCCCTTGAGATTGCGCGATAGAGATTTGTCCAAGTAGCAGGAAAACCTGCGTTATTCGGAATTTGTGCCGCTTCTATCGTATAATATTGTTCTAACGCATCGTATTCTGTACGGTTGTTTACCGCGCCTCCACCTTTATAAGCGTCATCGGAATGCACACTTCCATATGCCCACATGCTACTGATAGGATCTTCGCGGTCGTCATTACCTATTGCTGCATAGGCTGCAGTTAAAAGGCCATCAATTGCCTCGGGAGTATTTAAATCACTTTCTGTAAGTGTACCCTTAGGTTTGGATTCTAAAAATTTCTGACAGCTAACGAAAGAAAGAATCGTTAGCAGCATTATTAATGTAATGAAGTTGTATTTCATAATAATTTGTGTTTGGAATTAAAGTGTAATGCTTAAACCTGCTGTAATAGTTGTTGGAAGCGGCCAAAAATCCAGTGAGCCTATTCTTTCGGGATCTTTACTTGTGTACTCCTTTGATTTAAGTACAAAAAGATTCTGCCCGATTAAATAAAACCTAAGACTATTTATTGAAACCTTACGAATGTTGAATGTTGGCAAACTATAGCCTAATTGAACATTTCTGAGCCGGAAGTATGATCCGTTTACAGTGAAGAAATCAGAAGGCCTCGTCTCATTATTATTGTTTACCAGGGAAAGCATAGGAACTCCCGAATTGGGGTTCTGCGGTGTCCATGCATGTAAAACACCTTTTCCATTATTTGATCCTACTGCGGCAAAACTATTCAGGGACTTCATGGGATCTGTGCCATTCTTGCCGGCAACCCCGGACCCAAAGATGGAAAGATCAAAATTTTTATACCCTAAATCAATGCGCAAACCGAATTCCAAATCCGGAAGCGTGGTTCCCAGCCAATCCTGGTCCAATGCATCAATTTTCCCGTCTTTATTCAGGTCCTTATACCTGATTCGGCCTATACCTTTGCCTGTTTGTGTGGCATGCGCATCCACTTCCGCTTGTCTTTGAAAAATTCCATCTGTTTTGTATCCAAAGATGGAAGCCTGTGAATGACCTAAAATAGTTTTCTCTACATTACCAGGGTAAGCTGTTCGTACTTCCTCGGGAAGACTGGTTATTTTGTCACTGAAATGAGCTGCGTTTGCACTTATAGTATAGGTAAATGCACCTGTGGTATTCGTATAATTCAACAAGAACTCCCAACCTTTATTACTTTTACTTGCACCATTCAGCCATTTTAGCTTCCCCTCGCCTACAGCGCTTGCTATCGGCGGCTGAATAAGAATATCGTAAGTTTTTCTGATGAAGTAATCAAATGTTCCATTGATCTTGTTATTTAAAAATCCAAAGTCCACACCGAGGTTCATTTCATCAGTGCTTTCCCATCTTAAATTTGAATTCCCTCCCTGAACCGAAACAAACCCCGAAGGCAATGCGCCACCATCATTTTGATTAAGGTCATACGATGTTCCAATATTATGATATAGGCCCTGGAGGGCGCCGTATCTTGGCTCAAAAAGTGCAAAACTAGCTGCATCTCCTATCTCCTGGTTACCGACGCGTCCTACCCCGATCCTCAGCTTAAGATCACTAACCGCTGAAATAGTTGAAAAAAAAGTTTCATTATTTATTCTCCAGCCAATACTGAAAGCCGGGAATAAGCCGTATCTATTTTCGGAGCCAAACCGAGATGACCCGTCTCTGCGTAGCGTAGCGGCGGCCAAATACTTATTAGAAAAAGAATAGTTTATTTTCCCAAAATAAGAGAACAACCGGTTCCCTGTCCCCGAACCACTATTGGTACTTCTTCCGGACCCGGCATTGAAATATATATAATCATCCGTTTGAACGGCAAAGCCTTCCCTGTATGCTCCAAACTGATCAAAGTTTTGCAGTATTGCTTCTGAACCACCCAAAAGATTGAACTGCGACCGCCCCCGGTTAAATTGATAATTAATGGTATTGGACCAGGTTAAACCCAAACGGTAAGTTTGCACTTTTGACAAACTATTTACTGTCCTTGCAAGAAACCCTTCTTTAAAAGCTATATCAATATTTTTATTAAGTGTACTTGAATAATCAACTCCGAAATTCGTTTTCAGGAACAAATTTTTAACAGGTTCGAGTTGTGCGTATACATTACCGAATGAAAGCAGTTCATTATTCTTGTCCCACCTGTTGATGAATTGCATATGCACCGGGTTATTCCGGTCGGGATAGCCTGCACCCAGCGCACCCGCATACTTCCCATCCGTAGTGTATACAGGAATCGTAGGAGACAAGGTTATTGCAAGATTGGGAACAGAAGCACCTCCCAAATCATTGGAGGATAGAACCTCTGACGACCTGGACAATTCAAAGTTCTCTCCAATTTTAAGTTTATCATTCAATAAAGTCGTGCTGGAGTTTATTCGTATACTATAGCGGTTAAAATTGGTGTACACGATCATCCCCGTGTTTTTATAATAACTGAGGTTGATTAATAAACTCGTCTTTCTTGTACCGGCGGTTATAGTGAGATCCTGGGAATTAATAATGGCGGTTTTGTATGTTTCTTTTTGCCAATCGGTATTTCCGACGGGTTCAGTAAGGTCCCCACCTACATAGGGTACGATATTTACTTTATTCAACACCGGGTTATTATAGTCTCCATTCCAGTCATATGTATAAATGGCTTTATGCACGGTTGGATTTGTCTTATCATTAACGGCCGCCATCCATAACGCCCTTCCTCTTTCCTCCGCACTTAATACATCTTCTCTCCAGGGCTTCTCCGTCTGAGCTGATATGCTGGAGTTAAACTGGATGCTAATTTTTTCCTGCGCTCCCTTTACCAATCCTTCTTTTGTAGTTACAATAATTACTCCATTAGAGGCCCTGGATCCATAAATGGAGGAGGCGGAAGCATCTTTTAGAACCTGGATAGAAGCAATTGAATTGGGATTCAAGCTGGAAAAAACCTGTGCTCTTTTTGTTGGCACACCATCTATAACATATAGAGGGCTTGCATCTCCTAATGTATTTAAACCCCTGATAAGAACTCTGCGGTTGGAGCCATTAGGTACCCCGCTTGTCTCAATATATAATCCCGGCACCTTACCTTGCAAAGCCTGCATGGGATTCGCTGCCGGAATATCTTTTACCTGCCCGATATTCACTACGGAAACAGCGCCGGTCAAATCCACTTTTTTTTGCGTCTGATAACCTGTTACAACAACTTGTTCAAGTTCCTTTCTTTCTTCTTCCAATTCTATTGCAAAATCTTTCAAATTGCTACCTGCACGAACAGTCGCTGCTTTCATTCCAACATAGCTAAATGAAACAGTTTCACCCATGGAAACCAGGATTGAAAATTTTCCATTGGCGTCTGTAATAGCTGTTCTATTCTTTGTTTGAACAGTTACCCCCTGCATGGGGTCTTTGCTTGTTTTATTAATAACAGTTCCGGATAGTTCTTTTTCCTGGCAAAAAACAGTTACTGCATAAAACAGGAATGTAATTAAAAGGGCAAATTTTTGCATAATCGTTAGTTTTAAGTTGCTATCGTTGGTATGTTTTCAAGAGTACCGCATAACTCAACTTATAAAATCAAATGAGAAGTTTTGCTCTTTTGCGCGGACAAACAATTGCTGATTGAAACACTATTTTGTTCCTATCGAACTGACACAGGCTTACCGCCCTGTTTCTTTGGTTGGCAAGAAAGGCTTTTGCAATATAAAATGGAGCAGTGACGGAGGAGACGCTAATGCACGGATCACATTTAAAAGTACACTGGATTGAATCCGCATTCCTGAGTGCTATGACCAGCGACGTGAAAGCAAATTTATCTTTTTCCATCTGGCAATTATTTTCAATCGTCAGGCTCCTAACTTAGAACAACAAATACCCGGGATCTTTGCTTGCTGTACGAATTGTTTGCAATCTTGTTTCTCATTACACTAAAACAATAATCAGCTTGCTTGTTATAACTTAAAAAAAATTCAGGCGTCTTGATCCGCGATTCTATTAATAGATCTTCTACCGGTTTGTCATTGTCCGTACGCAGTAAAACGATTTGGAATGAAAACACCCTTACAGGAAAGAAAAATAATTATGGAATGAATACCGGGCAAACAAGACCTCACTGGGCAAGGTAATAGGATAGCTTTTGTCTCAATTTTACGAACGCCCTGCCCATTTGCGTTTCAACGGTCTTTACCGAAATATTCATCTGGTCCGCTACTTCAGCATATTTCAATCCTTCATACCGGCAGAGTTTAAATATTTTTTGCATTTGCAATGGCAACTCAGCTATGGCCGCCTGGATATCCGCATTCATTTGTTTAAACTCAATATTTTCAAACTCGCTCCTGAATTTGCATACCGATGCGCTTTGAATAAGATGTTTTTCATACCTTCTTTTGACCTTATCGTGTTTAAGAACATCCAGGCTGTTATTATTTATTATTCGGTATAAATAAGCCAAAACAGGTACTTGCGGCGGAAGAGTAAGACGACTCTCCCACAGTTTTATAAATCCAGTATGCACAATATCCTTAGCTACCTCCATGCTAAACCCGAATTTGAGCTGGCAAAAGCCGCACAGGGATATGAAATGCTTTCTGAAAAAAAGTTCAAAAGCACTATTATCAGAAAACAATTCTTCAAGCGATTGTTCTTTATTGACAATATTTACGTTTTGATGTTGACTCATTTGAATCGGGAAGTATTTCCAATATTATTTTATAAGTAACAGCATGGCATTGCCCGAATAACCATTCAACGTTTTTATTTCTTTTTTACCGGCACCAGCCTGAATATAGCCCCAGGAGATTCAACCGATACATATATGTATCCATCTGGTCCCATCCTCACATCTCTTAACCGGCCGATATTCTTCAGTAGCATTTCTTCGTCGGTTATTTTGTTGTTTCTTATTTTACACTTGTTCAAATATTTAAACCGGAGTGATCCTACCAGTATATCTCCCTTCCAGTTTTTGTACCGGTCGCCGGTTACAAACGTCATCCCGCTTGGCGCAATGGAGGGCACCCAGTATAACTCCGGTTGTTCCATACCTTCCTTCTTTGTTATATTGGTAATTGGTACACCATTATAATTGATGCCGTAGGAAATAACGGGCCATCCATAGTTTTTTCCCTTCCCTATAATATTAATCTCATCGCCACCCCTTGGCCCATGTTCATTGATCCATATCTCACCAGTGCCTGGATTTATTGTCATACCCTGTGGGTTACGATGGCCGTAAGAGTAAATGGAAGGAACCGCATCTTTCTGGTTTACAAAAGGGTTATCCGCAGGAATACTGCCATCGTCCCTGATGCGGTGGATCTTACCCAATGAATTATTGATGTTTTGAGGATTTCCTTTTTCATTGCCCCGTTCACCTACTGAAATGTATAGCATGCCGTCCGTTCCGAATTGCAATCTCGAACCAAAGTGATGCCTTGTTCTTGAGAATGGCAGCGCCACAAATATGTTTTTTTGCTCCGTTAATTTGTTACCCTCAAGCCTGGCCCTCATCACTGCAGGGGTAGCCGATGTAACGCTGTCGTTCTTTTTTGGAAGCGAATAGGAAAAATAGATCAGGTGATTTGTTGAAAAATCAGGATGCAACGCAATATCCAATAGTCCACCCTGTCCTTCTGCTAATACTTCGGGAACACCTTCAATATTTTGTAATTCTCTACTGCGTGTAAGCCGGTACAATTTGCCCGACCGTTCTGTGACCAACATCCCGCCATCAGGAAGGAACGCCATACCCCACGGTACTTTCAGGCCTGCCACTACCGTGTCTAATCGAATATCCTGTGATGCTGATGTAAAAAGGCTGGACTGCAGGGAGACATCTTTAAAATCATATTTTTTTACATTGTTAATACCATTGAGTATATAATCAGTCAGCCCATTGATTTCATCATCATTGAACGTGGTATCGAAACCGGGCATGCCCTCATCCGGCCATCCCGTTTTGATTGAATAAAACAAATTCTCCTTCAGGTTTCCATGTTTCCATTTCCGGTCAACAAACATATCCATCTGTTCACCGTGACAGCCTGAACAATAATTTCTATAATTATTTTCAGGACTCCTCTCTTTCCCTCCTTTCTCTTTCGAAACAGATGAATTTATTTTCTGCTCCAGGCAGCCTGTATGCACCAAATAAAAGAGGAGCATAAAAAAAATCGTCATTAAACCGGAAACTTTATATATTTTAAATTGCTTCAACTGCATATTTTTTATTTGTTTTTAATCAACCGCTTCTCCCTGTTCATTCATCTATCCTTACCAAATTCTTTTTAATGCTGAATATTTCAGCCGACGTATTACAAAAGACTGATCCGATTTGATATTGACCTTATCATATGTTTTCTGTGGGAAAAAAATCCCTGTTAAAACGGTTAACCCGTCGTCTGCAAACACTTCGATTGATGATTCATCCATTACCAGCGTTAATTCCATGCCGGCCTTATCGGATATCCTGGGCGCCACTATTCTTTTGGCGAAATTCTTTTCAAAATCTATTTTGCCGGACATTGTTCTATCTACATAATATTGATTTGTATTTTTATCGAAGCCTGCAACAAGCTTTTCTCCAAGAGCGTTTGAAAACTGTATAGTAAAACTTTGAAGCTGCGCTGAAGTGATGCTTAGCTGATATCGTCCATTCTGAATTTTCAGCTTTTTCCTTAGATCAATTTCCTTATCGACCGAAATATTTTTGAACGAAACTTCATCGAGTTTAAGTTTGTCCAGTTCATCAACGGGGCTTGAAACGAGGTAATAATTATTATTTTCTTTGCGCACCTCCAGCTCTCTCGGCAAAGTCATTGCACTTCTCCACGATTGTGTAGGAACTTTATTTGCATACTGCCAGTTACTCATCCATCCTATGAATATCTTTCTGTTCCCGGTATTGAAGAATGTGACGCCGGCATAATTGTCCGTTCCATAATCCACCCACTTAGTAGAATTATCAAAAGGAGTAAATCTGTTGCCATCAAAATCGCCGACAAAATATTGTGTTGCCGATCCGCCGTTTGGACCACCGGGATTTATACTTACCAATAGCACCCACAGCTTTTTTCCATTCATATCAAACGATAAAAGATCCGGGCATTCCCAAACACCACCACGCGCCCCCAGTTCCTGGCCGAATTCACTTTCCTTTTCCCACTCTTTCAAATTAATTGATGAATAAAAAGTCACCCGGTCTTTTGTTGCCAATGTCATGATCCATTTGCTCCCGGGTTTATACCAGCTAACTTTGGGATCTCTGAAATCTTTTATTCCGGGATTTTGTAAAACAGGATTGCCTGCATATTTTGTCCAGGTGTATCCATTATCCAAACTATAAGCAAGGCTCTGGTATTGATAAGTATTTTTTCCCTCTTTTCTTACTACCGGATTACTGTGCGTAAATATGGCAACAAGGGGTATTTTGCCGTTTTTTCCAAAGCCGGAAGTATTGGCTGAATCAACAACAATGCTTCCGGAATAGATATAACCTAAGCTATCAGGATATAAAGCAATCGGCAGTTGCTTCCAATGTATCAAATCCTTACTGATAGCATGCCCCCAATGCATCGGCCCCCATATCGTGCTATCAGGATAATGCTGGAAGAACATATGATACGTATTGTCATAGTACACCAACCCGTTGGGGTCATTCATCCATTTTCCTTTGGGAGAAAAATGAATTTGCGGCCGGTATTGCTCATTATAAGCCGGATCAACATATAATTGTGCAAACACGGTTGATTGGATAAAAAGAAAAATGATTAGAGAACCAGTAGCTATTTTTTTCATAGTTATTATTATTCAATATTTTCTAAGGCTGTGGTTACTTATATATGTTTTTCAACTGCCACGCATCAAGTGAAATAAGTTCGCTGGACTGACCTTGCGAACGAACAGACAGACCAATACTATCATCACGTCCCGGGTACACCCTTGCCGCAACACATTGTTTATTATTTACAAATACTTCAACAATACTCTTGTCAATAAATATTCTTAGCTTAAGTTTCTCTCCCGGGTTGATCATTACAGGTGCTGTTTCAGGCGCCCGTGAAAGCACATCCGGTAGTATGGATGAATTGGATGTCTCAAGAGAAATAATACTGTTATAACTATATCTCCAGTCTTTCGGCCTGGGAACTTCATAAGGTCTCCCTTGGTGATATCCGCGTGTTTTAAAAAATGTAATACGGGTATATTCTTCTTTTTTCGGAGAACGTAGTACATTCAATTCTATCATGGGAGCATCCTTTGGATCTATTTCAGCTATTATCTCCATGGCATTGCCCTGTATATCTTTAAAAACGACTTCCTTATTGGCAGGTAAATTTGTAGCGCGTACATGATGATGATTAAACCGTAAGGACTCAATATCACCTGTGGGCTCCATCATAATTGTATCCTTGCCGGCTAATGTTAACCTTCTTGGTAAAGTCATCACCTGGTTCCAGCCGGAAGTTGGCTTTCCGGAATTCATATTAAATAAGATGATCACTCCTCCTTTTCCATCCGGTGTGGCTGAAGGTGCATGAACGCCTGAAGGTATGGCTGCGCCAAAATTAAATTTACCGTGAGCTGTAGCTTTGAATTTATCTTGTATCGTATCATAATCTCCCAGCAGGTATTGACCGCCGCTCATATGACTGAAAAAATTCAGTATATAACGATTGCCTATGGGCCAGAAATAAGGACAGGCTCCGTCATCGCCTGGCAAAGTGAAGCGATCACCTTCTACAAATTCTTTCAGGTAATCCCAGTGTATAAGATCAGTGGAACGAAAAAGATAATCAGCCCGCCATGATTTGCCTTCAATGCCATTGGTCGATCTTCCCGCGGACAGTGAATAGTACACCCCGTTTTTTTTCCAGATACAGGGATCAAAAACAGAATAAGGAAGACCCACCGGGCTGTTCAGCGGGATAACTGCATTTCCTGAAACCTTTCTCCAATTTAACAAAAGAGAGTCCTCAGCAATCGCCACCATATTTCCAACGCGGGTTCCATGGTACATGGCAATTACACGATTCTCTTCAACAAGCGTTGCACCGGAAAAACACTGGTATTCCGGGTTGGGGTATATGGCATAAGGAAGATCACGCCAATGAATAAGATCCTTGCTTACCGCATGTCCCCAATGCTGCCGCGTGTCTTCCGGCGGATAAGCCTGGTAAAAAAGATGCCAGTTGCCTTTCCAATAACAAAGGCCATTCGGATCATTCAGGTTGCCTTCAGGATTTATAAAATGATAGATGGGGCGATACTTATCACTTTCCATTTTTTTTCTTGCTATTGCAAACCGGGATAACAATGGATTTGATTTTAGTTCCAATTCCTGGCTGTCCGGTAAATTTGAAAAGCTGTACTTTGGAACCTTTGATGTATAATCAGGATTTCCGGATTGCGGGTAAATCTTTTGGATTACCGCACACCCTGTGACCAGCAAAAAAAATATTCGAAAAAATTTCATGTTTACCAACCGTTATTTTGTTTATATAATCCTTCCGTCAGGTTGATCTGATCCTGCGGTATCGGTAAATATTCGTCCCGCCCCTTTGTAAAAAAGGCGTTGTTTAAATAAGAACGTCGTGTTTTTTCAATAGCCAGGTATCCATTAAGCGTCTCTGCAGCTATTCCCCAACGGACAAGGTCAAAGAAACGGGGGCTCTCCATCGCAAACTCCAGCCTTCTTTCCCACTGTAAGGCTTTACGTGCAAAATCCTGTGTCCATGTACAGTTCACTCCATCCACGTAAGTTTCTATTCTGAAGTTGGAAGGATCCGTGCCATCTGACTTTTTCAATCTTCCTGTACTGTTGCGTGCTCTTATCCTCAATTGATTGATTAACGGCAATGCTTCGTTCTGCCTTCCTAACTCTATTAATGCTTCTGCTTTCCAGAGAAGAACATCGGCATATCTGATAATATCTGAGTTCTTGGCCGTGCCAAAAAAAGCTCCTACTTTTCTTAATCCCGGATCATCAGGTCTCAGCATTTCTTTCATCGTAGAATAAGGGCCATAGATCGTTGGGGTTCGTGCCCAGCTTGCACTATACACAAAAATGCTTTTATATTTATAGGGGTGTCCCGGTATCCCGACTGTATGATCAAGCCGCGGATCTACTCCATTCGTTTTGAAGTCAGCCGGATCCTTCATTTGAGAAACATTAAATGTGTCGAACATGGGAAGCCCCATTAAATCAGTCTTGAACGCATTTACCAGGTTTTGGCTGGGCTGGCTCCAGCCGCAACAGCCATATCCCGGCGCCAGGCTATAATTATGACTGCTGGCCATATTTAATCTTCCCTGGTCGGTACCATCATCCAATGAAAACTGTATTGCAAAAACTGATTCACTTCCGTTTTCAAACTCAAGCATAAAATTTTTCGCAAAGTCATCAGCCAAACTATACTTTCCCGAATTGATAACGTTATCACATAAGTTTACTACTTCATTTAGTTTCGCCTGGTTAATACTTGTAACCTTGTTTTGTTCATTCTGCTCATAGGCCTGGTACAAACGAACTTTTGCCAGGTAAGCATAAGCGGCAATCTTGCCGGCTCTTCCAAATTCAGCTTGTGATTCCGGCAGATTATCCGCCGCATATTGAAATTCATTTGCAATTTTTTCCCAACCCTGGTCATTTGAATATTGACGATTAGATACATACTTTAAACTGTCGTCAGAGACTGATTCATCCGCAAGAGGAACATACTTAAATAATGTTTTCAGTAAAAACCAATAATGTCCTCTTACAAATCTCATTTCCGCCTCCCGTTCCCTTTTTTTGGAATATTCAGTTTCGTCAAATTTTTCAATTTGCCTTAATGCAGTATTGGCTCTTGCTATACCGCTATAAATGAGTGTCCATACATCATTAATGCGGACCATATCGGTTGTGACCAGATTATATTGCTCCAGGGCGTTCAACTGACCGCCGCCACCATCCGCAATACTTCCGCCACCCTTGTATGCATCATCGGAACGGACAGCGCCATAAAGCCACATATTGGAAATGGGCATCGTTCCACCAAAATCATTTCCCAAAGAGGCATAGGCGGCGATGACCAGCTTATCGGCTTCCTCGGGAGTATTAAGAATATCAAGGGTCACAACTCCCTTGGGTGAATAATCCAAAAACTTTTTACAACCCGCATGCAGGATTATCATTAGCGCTGATACGATATATATTATATTATTACGTTTCATGAAAGAAGGTTGAGGGGTTAAAACATTAAATTCAATCCGATGGTATAGGTAGTTGGCCTTGGATAAAGATTAGCCGGGTTCTCCGGATCAGGACCTGTATATTGACTATCGCCTTTTGTCTTTTTAAGAGTCAGAAGATTTTGACATAGGATATATACACGCAAATCATTTATTCCGATTCTACTGACATAATCATGCAGATCATAAGCGATTTGTAAATTCCGCAATTTCAGATAGGAACCGTTTTCAATAAAATAGTTCGATGTTCTTGATTCGTTATTGGCATTTACCAATGATAAAGCTGGTATGGTGGACACTGTATTCTGTGGGGCCCATGCCTGCAAAACACGGGCTCCATAATTCATTCCTGAGTTGGAACCTCCTATAAGATCAGTAGAGGCTTTTATACCATTAAACACATAGATACCGTGAACGCCCTGGAGAAATGTGGAGAGGCTGATTTTTTTATACGATAATGCGAGGTTCAGGCCATAAACAAAATCCGGCAATTGATTTCCCAGCCAATCCTGGTCTAAGGGATCTATCTTTCCATCTTTATTGAGATCAACATATCTTAATCTTCCAATACCCTTACCTGTTTGGGCGGCATGCGCATCTACCTCAGCCTGGTTTTGAAAAAGCCCGTCTGTTACATAACCAAATATTGCAGTTTGCGAATGACCTAGTATCGTTTTCTCTACATTGCCGGGATATGATTTAACTACCGATGCCGGCAGGAAAGTAATTTTATCTTTAAACGAACTGACATTTCCGCTGACACAATAGGAAAAAGCGCCAATTTTGTTTTGATAGTTTACTAATAATTCAAACCCTAGGTTATCTTTTGTGGCGCCATTTAGCCACTGACTTTTGCCTTCACCTAAAATAGCAGCGTAAGGCGGCCTGATCAAAATATCCTTTGTTTCTCTATTAAAGAAATCTACCGATCCTGTTAATGATTCATTGAAAAATCCAAAGTCCAGCCCAATATTCGTTTCCTGTGTAGATTCCCATTTTAAATTCCTGTTTTCAGCCTGCAACGATACGTACCCCGATGGTAATGCGCCGCTGTTCTGACCGGCTATCGGATATGCAGTACCTGTACTCCTGTTTCCGGAAGCCCCTCCGTAATTGGTTTCATATAGTCCAAACCGGGCATTGTCACCAATATCCTGGTTACCAACCAAACCAACGCCAGCTCTCAGTTTAAGATTTGAAATAAATTTTATGTTATCACTTACAAACTTTTCATCGCTGATTTTCCATCCGACACTGGCTGCAGGAAATAATCCAAAACGGTTATTCTCACCAAACCTCGAAGAGCCGTCGTTACGTACTGTAACCGAAGCCAGGTATTTATTACCCCAACTATAATTGAGTTTTCCAAAATAGGAAAGCAGTTGACTACCTGTTTCATTCCCACTATTTGTCGTGCGACCGGTACCAGCATCCAAATTGAAATAATCAACATCCTGCAGGGCAAATCCTTCTTTGTATATCCCTGTTTGAAGAAATCTCTCTTTCACCATTTCAGTACCAACCAGGATATTCACCCTGTTTCTTTGAATGGTAAGATCATAGTTTGCCGTATTTGAAAAAGTCAGGTTTAACCTATGGCTCTGATTTATGCTCAGACTGTTTACAGTGCGACTTAGAAAGCCTTCTTTAAATGCCCGTTCTATATTTTTATTATACCCACTGGCATAATCAAGCCCGAAATTTGATCGCAGGGTAAGATTTTTAACCAGGCGAAGCTCTGCATACAGGTTCCCGAAAATATTGAGCAAATGATTTTTATCATCTTTGTTAATGTATAACATGTGAAGCGGATTATTTCTGTCTGAAAAACCCGCACCTATCGGCGGACCAGCGAAAGCTCCGGAAGTCGTGTATACAGGAATAATAGGCTGTAAAAATTTCGCCAGTGAAATAACAGATGCGCCTCCAAGATCATTTGGGACAGGGGTCTCAACCGATTTGGACAGCTGAAGGTTTTCTCCAATTTTTAATTTTCCTTTTAAAAACTTCGTAGATGAATTGATGCGTGCATTATAACGCTTGTAATCACTATACCTGACGAGGCCCTTGTTATAAAAGTATCCTACATTTAACAACATGCTACTTTTGTCTGAGCCTGTTACTAATGTCAATTCATTGGAATTAATTATACCGTCACGAAAAGTTACTTTTTGCCAATCCGTGTTTGCTG
The DNA here is from genome assembly GCF_029360765.1 of Terrimonas pollutisoli. Classification (GTDB taxonomy): domain Bacteria; phylum Bacteroidota; class Bacteroidia; order Chitinophagales; family Chitinophagaceae; genus Terrimonas_B; species Terrimonas_B pollutisoli. The sequence goes on from NZ_JARKNA010000008.1 coordinate 50,540, forward strand.
AATGCACTCCCAACGCCGGGTCGCCTATCCAGTCAACCACATTTACTTTATCCAGGATCGGTATGCCCTGCTGGTCAGTATGCCAATCGAAAGTGTAAAGCGCTTTATGTATATTCGGATCAGTTTTATCATTGATAGATGCCCTCCAAAGTGCGGCGCCACGCTGCTCCGTATTCAGTACATCTAATGAACTCCTGTATTTTTCCTGTGTTACGCTTGAGTTAAACTGAATTTGCAATTTTTCTTTTCCCTTCGCTTCTTTAGTTGTAACAATTACAACTCCGTTTGACGCCCTTGCGCCATAGATGGAAGCAGCCGAAGCATCCTTTAAAATTTGTATTGATTCAATCGCTTCGGGATTTAGATTTTGAAATACTTCAGGTCTTTTGGTAGGTACGCCATCAATAACATATAAAGGATCAGTATTGCCCAGCGTATTGAGGCCTCTGATCAATATCCTTCTATTGTTGCCGTTGGGTCTTCCATCTGACTCAATATATAGACCCGGTACACGTCCCTGCAAAGCCTGCATTGGATTACCAGACGGGATATCTTTTATTTCTTTTACATTAACTACTGAAACAGAACCCGTCAGGTCTTTCTTCCGTTCAGTTTTATATCCTATAACTACCACTTCATCCATATTATTAACATCATCTTCCATTTCAATTGATATACCTTTCGTGCTATGATCAACCCGTATGCTTAGGGTTTTCATTCCCACATAGCTAAATGAAATAGTTTCACCCGCAACCGCGGCGATGGTAAATTTTCCATTGATATCAGTTAGTACTGTTTTGTTTCGGGTTTGAGCTGATACTCCTTGCAATGGCTCTCGCGTCGACTTACTACGAACTGTTCCGGTCAGTTCCTTCTCCTGGCAGAAAGCGGCGGTCATCAATAAAAAGGACAAGGATAAAAAGAGAAATTTTGGCATAATCGTTAGATTTTAGTGGTTGTTATTGCTTGTGTATAACCGTTTGCTGTTTCCTCTCAAAGCATCACCAGGTAATTTGAAGAGATACACCTTCGGCATACCAAGATCAGTATTGAACTCAGACAGGGCTATTGGCCCGGTTCTTTGGTTGGCGGAAAAAGTTTCAGCAATATAAAATGGAGCAGTGGCGCAGGAAACTCCAACATCCGGATCACAGCTAAACCCGGACCCCGATACGGAAAAATTAAAAGTAGACTGGATTGAACCCTGGCCCCTGAGCGCTATGGCGGTGAAGCAGGAAACAAATTTATCTTTTTCCATCTGGCAGTTATTTTTCATCGTCAGGCTACTAACTTAGATCAACAAATACCCGGGGCTTTGATTTTTTGTACTTATTGTTTGCAATTTTGTTTTTTGTCATGATCAAACAATAATCAGCTTACTTACAATAGCTTAAAAGAGAATCTCAGGCTCGGGTACCATTAGTTTTAGTAATTCTGTTTTACATTTTTATACAATCGTATCACGGTTGAAGAGTTGCCTCTTAGCAGAAGAGTTAAAACAAGTTCAGAACTTGATTATTTACCGGGTGTATTTATTTGTTGCGAAAACCTGAACAAGTTTTGTTCATTATCATCATAAAGGATCAGTTCCTTCTTTGCTGAATAAAGGAAAAGCGCAGGATATTTTCTTGGCCTGAACTTGTGTATGAATTCATTCCGTGTATCCCGTAGTATGGTTACATCTTTTTTATCTTTCAAATTGTTTCCATACTTACCAATAAAACGTGTAATTTTTTCCTGATCATCCAATGTAACCAAGTGGATGGCCGCCTTTTTAAACTCATGATAGTGCTGATTAAGATACTGCATGGCGTGCTGGCAATGATCACAGTCCGAATCAAAAAAGATAAAAAATGCCATTTTACCAGGTACAAGGTCTTTATTGGTGAATGAACCTTTTTGCAGCTTATAAAAATTGAATTCCGGAATTGTTTCTGCCGGCCCTTGTCCAAAAACGTTTGCCCAAACCAACAGCAATTGTGCTAGTATATTAATCCTGTATTTCATGATATATTACCTTAATTGCCATAAACATTTTAGTGATTAATCGCAGAAATCATTTTTTCAGGCAAACTGCTGCAAAAAGTTAACGTTGAAAAGAAGGAGGAGGCTGAAGCCTCCCCCAGTCACAAACGACTGCTTATCTATGACTGCTGCTTATGAGAAACTCCTTATTCTTAATATTTGGGGTTTTGTTTATACAAACCTTTTGTAAAATCTATTTCCCTTTGGGGAATCGGTAGATACTCATCCCTGCCTTTGGTAAATTTGGCGTTTGCAAGATATGCCCGCCGCGTCTTTTCCTTATCGAGATACGCATTCAATGTTTCTGCTGCAATACCCCAGCGAACGAGGTCAAAAAACCGGGGGCTTTCCATACCAAATTCCAGTCTTCTCTCCCACTGTAAGGCGATCCGGGCATTCGCCTGCGTCCAGCTAATGTTGGCGCCATCTACATACTCATTTATGTTGTAATTGGAAGGAGCGGTACCATTGGCAAACTTCGTTCTGCCTGTACTTTGTTTTGCCCTCGCCCTTATTTGATTGATAAGTGGAAGCGCCTCTGTATGTTTGCCTGTTTCAATAAGTGCTTCCGCTCTCCAAAGCAGGACATCAGCATAGCGGATAATATCTATATTCTTCGAACTTCCGTAGAAAGGTCCTACCTTTTTGAAACAGGGACAATCCGCTGCCTGCTGTTCTTTCATATTACCAAATCCGCCATATAACGCAGGAACCCTTTCCCAGCTATGATTATAAAGGATATTGGGCTGGTATTTAAACGGATGCCCGTTGATAGCAACCGTATGATCAATACGTGGATCAACGGTAGCGCCACCGGGAGTAAGTTCAGTTTCTGTCAGCACAACATCATTAAAGGTGCTGAACTTAGGAAGACCATTAACATCCGTCCCAAACGCATTCACCATGTTTTGACTCGGAATATGAAACCAGCAGCAACCGTATTGCGGAGCCAGGCTATAATTCAGGCTGGTTGACATACTCAGTCTGCCGATGTTTGTTCCATCATTGATGGAATATTGGATAGCAAAAACAGATTCAGGCCCATTATCATATCCATTCAGGAAGTTCTCGGCAAAATCAGGTTGCAATTTGTATTTACCAGAATTGATAACATCATTAGTCAGCGTTAATACTTCATTCAGCTTCGCGGTGTTGATGCCTGTTACATTGTGATTGTCGTCCTGGGTATATGCTTGGTACAGCCGGACTTTTGCCAGGTATGCTTTAGCAGAAAGCTGATTAGCCCTCCCGACTTCCGGCTGTAATTCAGGAAGGTTGGCGATAGCAAATTGGAAATCCGCTGCAATTTTTTCCCACAACTGATCATTGGTCAGTTGATCATTTGATACTTTTATAATTTCATCATCTGCCAGCGTTTCATCGATGTAAGGAATCCGGTTGAATAATACCTTTAACACAAAATACATATGCCCCCGAAGAAACCGCATTTCGCCCTGCCGCACCGCTTTTTTGGGAAACGAGGCATCAGTAATTTTTTCCAATGATCTTAACGCAAAGTTTGCCCTGGAAATAGCCGCATAAGCTCTTTCCCATGTATTATTAAAAAGACCGGGGGTGGTAGGTTGGGTAAGGTTATATTGCTCGTAAGCATTTATCTCACCCACGTCATCTACGCTTCCCCCGCCTTTGTAAGCATCATCCGAGCGGATACTTCCGTATGCCCACATACTGGTGATAGGCCCGCTCCAAAAGTCATTTCCAATAGCCGCATAGGCCGCGGTTACCAATCCATCCACACTTTGAACGGTAGTGACGTCTGCTTCAGTGAGGGCCCCTTTCGGATTTATATCAAGATACTTTTTACAAGATGCCAGCAACAATAAATTTGCCGCTATTACTATGAGATATTTCATAATTTATTTTTTAAAACATTATTTCAAATAATGCAGATCAGTTAATGTTGACTCAGTTAAATGTTATATTCACGCCAAGTGTGTAGGATGTAGGTACTGGTATAAGATTGAAGTTTGGTAACTCAGGATCGGATATCTGGTACTCCTTATTCTTAAACCAAAATACGTTTTCACTCATCAGGTATAACCGCAGTTGGCTCATGTGCAATGGCCTTATGATTGATTGTGAAAAATTATACCCGAGTTGAATATTCCGCATCTTAAAATAGGAAGTGTTTTTGAACAGGTAATCAGATGCTCTTGTCTCATTATTGCGATCCACTAATGTCAGCGCCGGAGTTTTGGAACCGGTATTTTGCGGAGTCCATGCATTCAGAACACCGGGAGCCCTGTTTTCTCTTGTATTCAAAAAATTATTCAGGAAAACATAATCTACATAGTTATGCCGGCCGGCAATCCCGGAACCAAACATCGACAGATCGAAATTCTTATAGGATAAATCTATTCTCAGGCCATATTCAAACTTAGGTAAAAGAGTTCCAAGCCAATCCCGGTCATCTGCATTTACAACACCGTCTTTATTCTGGTCAACATATCTTATCCTGCCAATGCCCTTACCGATTTGTGTTGCATGGGCATCCACTTCTGCCTGGTTTTGGAAAAGTCCATCAGTCTTGTACCCGAAGATGGACAATTCAGAATGTCCTAAAATTGATTTTTGAGCGTTGCCTGGATAAGCAGTGCGAACCTCTGCCGGTAATTCAGTTATTTTATCACGGAAGCTGCTTAAATTTCCATTGATGTTATAAGATATCCCATGCTTTGTTTGATTACGATAACCTAGTACAAGTTCAAATCCTTTATTTTCTTTTGTAGCACCATTGATCCACTTACGCCTTCCTTCACCGACCGAGGAAGCTACGGGAGGAAGAATTAAGATATCAGAAGTCGTCCTGAAAAAATAATCGAATGATCCATAAACCTTCTCCGCCAGTAAACCAAAATCAACCCCGAGATTTAATTCTTTTGTTGACTCCCATTTCAACTGGGGGTTGCCGGCCTGAACCGAAACATAACCGGAAGGCAGGGTACCCTGGTTTGCACCACTAAGGTCATAAGCTGTCCCTGTATTCAACCATTGCCCGGGGAACCCAACGCCGTTATTAAAAAGAGTTCCATAATTAGTTTGAAACAAACTCACCCTGGTAAAGTCTCCAATATCCTGGTTACCTACTTCGCCATAACCTGCTCTCAACTTCAGGTTGGACACCTGTTGTAAACCTTTCATGAATTTCTCGTTACTGATTCTCCACCCGATATTCGCCGCAGGAAAAAAACCATATTTATTACTCTCTCCAAAACGGGATGAGCCATCACGACGCAGCGTTACAGAAGCTAAATATTTATCAGCATAGGAATAACCCAGCTTGCCGAACTGGGATAGCAATCTATTACCAGTTGCCTGCCCAAAATTGGTGCTTCTGCCTGTGCCGGCGTTTAATGTAAAGTAGTCTTTTGTTTGTTGAGCAAACCCTTCCCTGAATGCGCCGAACTCTTCAAAATTCTGCCTGATGGCTTCTATACCGGCAAGCACATTGATTTTACTTTTTCCAAAGTCGTAATGATAGTTGGCGGTATTGGACCAGGTAAGGCTGAGAAAGCGATTCGTATTGCGGGCTAAACTATTTACCTGCCGGCCCAAGAAACCTTCCTGGAAGGCTAACTGTACATCTTTAAATAAACTGGTTGAATAATCAACGCCAAGGTTTGTTCTTAAAGTTAAATTTTTAATAAGCTCCAATTCCATATAAGCATTGCCAAATACAAATGTCCTGTTTGTGTTGTCCCACCTGTTGAGCCATTGCATATCTACCGGGTTATTACGATCAGAGTAGCCCCCGCCAAACGGGCCTGCAAATCTTCCATCTTTGGTATATACCGGGATGGTAGGGGCCAGGTTAATCGCCAGCGATGGAGTGCTGGCGCCACCCAAATCAGTTGTAGCCAAGGTTTGGTTGGAAGTGGCAAACTCTGAATTCATTCCAAATTTTAATTTCCCATCAAATAGCTGTGAAGCTGCATTGATCCGGCCGCTGTATCGTTCATAACCGGTATATTTCATAATACCTGAATTATTAATGTAGCCCAGGTTCATCAGCAAAGAACTACTTTTTGTTCCCCCCGAGATAGTCAAATCTGTTGACGTAACAATCCCTCTATCGTATACGGCATCCTGCCAATCAGTGTTTCCGACGGGAACTGAACTGTCGCCGCCCACAAAAGGCTGGATGTTTACCTTGTTCAAAACAGGCTTATCGAAGTCGCCATTCCAATCATACTTATATATCAACGGCGCTACTTTGTTAGGATCAGTTTTATCATTTACTGCGCCACGCCAAAGCGCTTGCCCCCTACCTTCCGCATCAAGCATTGTTAGTTTTTGAGGTTTCATCGATTGAAAGGTTAAGCCGGAATTGAGTTGAATGTTGACTTTTCCGCTGCCATTCTTTGTTGTTACGATAATGACACCGTTGGATGCCCTCGAACCATAAATGGATGCGGCGGACGCATCTTTCAAAATCTGAACAGACTCGATAGAGCCGGGATTCAGGCTTTGAAATATCTGTGGATTTTTTGTAGGCGCCCCGTCAATAATATATAGTGGATCTGTATTGCCGAGTGTATTCAATCCCCGTATAAGTATCCGGCTGCTTTCGCCGTTGGGGTTCCCGTTTTTTTCAATGTAAAGACCAGCTACCCGTCCCTGCAGGGCCTGCATAGGATTACCTGAAGAATTGTTCTTTACCGGTTTCAGATCCACCACTGCAACGGAGCCTATCAAATCAACTTTTCTTTGAGAAGTATAACCTGTAATGACCACTACGTCCTCTTCCCTTATCCCTTCTTCCAGCTCGACAGCTAAAACCTGACTGGCGCTTGTAATTTTAATAGTAGCGGCCTTCATTCCTATATAAGAAAGAACCAGGTTATCACCTACCGATCCTTCAATAGAAAATTTCCCGTTAGCGTCTGTAACCACCGTCTGGTTTTTTGTTTGAACCGAAACACCCGAAAGCGGTGTTTTATCCAACTTACCGGTGACAGTGCCGGTAACGGTTTTTTGCTGTGCAAAAGAAAGTTTTGTCAGCAATAACAGCAGCAATAAAAAACACGATTTTCTCATAATGGCAATTTTTAAATTTTAATGATTAGTCTTGGTTTTATTCATTGTTAAAAAACAGTTTGCAGGTTTTATATTTTTTATATTTAAAGAGGGTGAAGCGGGTTGTTATTTCTCCTGTTTGATGCCGCAACGGGACCATTATAAACAGTATTCAAAATGCCCATGCTGAAGTTTCATCATGCATCACAGCGAGAATTAACCGCTGCTAGCTTTGAAAATAATGGCCCTGAAAAAAATCAAATAGCTCTAATGCGAAGTCAACCGATTCCCTATCTGCTCCAATGAGCTTCCTTTGGTTTCCGGCATAAACCGCCACACAAAAACCAATTGAATACACATCATTACAGAAAAGAAGAGAAAGATATTTCCCCCCCCCGCATTCTCCGCCAAGTAAGGAAATATGAATGCGATTAATGCGGCCATTATCCAATGTGTAGTACTTCCAAGCGTCTGTCCTTTAGCCCTTACCTGGTTGGGAAAAATTTCAGAAATGAATACCCATATCACGGCCCCCTGCGAAAAAGCAAAAAACCCAATATAGATGAATAAGTAGACGGGTACGGACCAACTATCAAACTGACTTTTATAAAATGAAAATGAAACAAGACTTAATGTTATTATCAGGCCAAATGACCCGATCATCATGAGAGTTCTTCGACCGACACGGTCAATAAACTTCATCGCCAGTAAGGTGAACAGAAAGTTTATAATGCCAATGCCAACTGTTGAAAGCAACGATGAGCCGGTTCCCAATCCGGTCATTTCAAAAATTCTCGGGGAATAGTAGATAATGGCATTGATACCGGATACCTGGTTAAAAAAGGCGAATAAAATTGCCAATAGAACCGGCGTTCTGTGTAGCATTGAAAATAAAATGGCGGCATTCCCGGTTTTTCCCTCATTTTCCGCATTTTGATAAATTGCTTTTACATCTTCCCGAAAAGTAAGCGGGTTGATAAGTTCGAGAATTTTTCCAGCCTGTTCCAGGTCACCCTTTTTTACAATCAGCCAACGTGGACTTTCGGGAACAAACCGCAACATTATTAAAAACAATAGGGATGGTATCGCCTGCACGCCGAGCATAATGCGCCAGGATATTTCTCCAAACTGTCCCAGCAGGTAATTAGAGAAATACGATAATAAGATGCCAAAAACAATGTTGAACTGAAAAAGGGCCACCAGTCTCCCCCGTTTTTCTGCGGGGGAGATCTCGGAAATATAAATAGGAGCAGTAACAGATGATGCACCGACACCTAAGCCCCCGATAAACCTGAATACAAGAAAAACATACCAGTTATCGGTTAATGCAGTCCCTAGCGATGAAAAAAGATATAATGCCCCGATAATATATAGAGTGGTTTTTCGACCTAATTTATCTGACGGAATTCCTCCCAGCAAAGAACCAATAACAGTACCCACGAGGGCGATAGAAATCGTAAAACCATGCTGAATGGAATCTAACTCCCAGTATTTTTGAATCGCCTTTTCAGCACCTGATATTACAGCTGTATCAAATCCGAAAAGAAAGCCCCCTAGTGCTACCACTATGGACCAGAAAATAAATTTGTCCTTTTTCATCTGGCGGTTATTTGCAATTGTTGAGGTGCTAACTTAGAGCCATAGCTGCTGGAAGCTTTGAATTTTTGTACTAATTGTTTGCAAATTTGTTTTTGATTCAGGGTAATTATAAGCACCTTGTTTACAACACCTTAAAAAATACGCTGCCTGCAACTTTTGTCATTTTATAAATTTTGTTTCAGCTTTTTGTACAATCATTTCCCGACAGATGCTTCAGGGTGAATAGTTAGCCTGGTTTTGATAACATACAGAAGAAAAATTTTACTATATAAGGAGGTTGCATAGTAAAATAAAATGCACTCTCATCAATTGTTTCAATAAAAAAATCCAGATTTGTAAGTATGAAGAGATATAGATTGATCATCGGCGGGTTGTTACTTTTACTTACTTTTTTTTTCATCGGATGCACTTCAGATAAAAATAAAAAAGCGGTTGTCATTGGATTTTCGCAAAATAGCGGAACCGCGGCCTGGAGAAAAATAATGCTTGATTGGATGAACCGGGAGCTGACTTTCTATCCTGAAGCTGAACTTATTTACAAAGATGCAAAAGGCAACAGTGAACTGCAGGTTAAACAAATCAGGGAATTACTATCGCAAGGCATCGACATCTTGCTGGTGTCACCAAATGAGCCGTATCCTTTAACACCGGTCATTGAAGAATGTTACAAAAAAGGTATTCCGGTTATAATTATTGAAAGAAAGACTGCTTCTTCCTTTTATTCCAGCTATGTTGGAGCTGATAATTATGAAATCGGCGTATTGGCAGGAAATTACATAAGAAATATCCTTAACGGGCATGGAAACATAGTGGAAATAACCGGTGTACCCCAGACAACCCCTGCCATTGAAAGACATAAAGGTTTGTTGGATGGAATTAAACCTGCGTCCGGTATTAAAATAATCGCCCAAGTTTCAGGTAGTTGGGAAAAAGATTCAGCAGCCCGGGAAATATCTAAAATAACAGCTAAACTTCAGCAGGCAGACCTGGTTTTTGCCCAGAACGATTTAATGGCTTTAGGAGCCCATGAAATTTATAAAAAAATGAAGATTGCCAGGAAAATAAAATTTATTGGGATTGATGGATTGCCAGGCCCTAATGGAGGTATTCAACTTGTTTCAGATAAAATTCTTGACGCCACTCTGCTTTATCCCACAGGAGGCACTGAAGCTATTCAAACCGCTTTCAAAATACTTCACAAAGAACCATATAGTAAAGAAAATAAGCTTCAGACACTGGTTATCGATTCATCAAACGTCCGGCTAATGAGTCTGCAACTGGATAAACTAAATAGCCAGCAATCAGATATAGAAAGACGGCAAAGACTGATTGATAAACAAATTGCTATTACCGAGAATCAAAGAATAATAATTTATATCACCTCTATAACACTTGCATTAGCCCTGATTCTAGGCTCAATTGCCTTTTATTTCCTGAATGAAAACAAAAAAATAAATAAAAGGCTGGAAAAGCAAAATGAGGAAATACTAGCTCAGCGAAATCAGTTAATTGATCAGAAAAATCAATTAATTGAAATGACTGCAAAAGCCAAAGAGGCGACTGAAGCTAAATTCAATTTTTTTACCAACATTTCACATGAATTCAGAACTCCCTTAACGCTGCTTCTTGGACCACTTGAACACTTATTAAATTCAGGTAAAATTCATTTTTCCCAGAAGGGTTATCTTGAAATTGCCCAAAAAAACACCTTTCGGTTGCTAAAGTTGGTGAACCAGTTAATTGATTATAGAAAACTGGAACAGGGGAAAATGAAACTCATGGCTTCAGAAAATGATCTTGTAAGCTTTATATATGAATTAGCCGATTCATTCCAGGAACTGGCCCGCAAACAAAATATAACCCTGCAAGTACGGTCGAAAGAAAGAAAACTAAATGTGTGGTTTGATGTAAACATGCTTGATAAGGTTATTTTCAATTTGCTATCCAATGCTTTCAAATTCACACCGGAAAATGGAACTATAATAATTTCAATCAGCAAATCCGAAAGCGACCAATGTGCGATAGTAAATGTAGAGGACTCAGGTATCGGCATGACACCTGAAACAATAGAGCATGCCTTTGATCCTTTTTTCCAGGGTAACCAGAGCAACTACAGGGGGTCAGGCCTTGGACTAAGCCTGTCAAATGAACTAATAAAACTCCACCATGGTTCAATTGCAGTAAAAAGTGAATTAAACAAAGGAAGCAATTTAGAAGTTCACCTGCCCTTGGGCGAACTGCATTTAACAACTGAAGAAAAAGTCAACAGACAGCAAAAAGATATGACTCCCGCCTATGAGGACCTGAAGATATATACAACGGAACTGAGCAAAATCGAAATGCCCAATACGGAACTTTCTCCAACAGACAAGGAGAATACGTTACTAATCATAGAGGACAATAACGATCTGAGGAATCTGCTGAAAGCAAGACTTGAACAGGAATATGAAATACTGGAATCCGCCAGGGGTGATGATGGCCTGAAGCTGGCTTATGAATCAATCCCGGACCTCATTTTATGTGACATCATACTCCCAGGTAAAGAAGGTATGCAAATAATAAATACGTTGAAAAACGATGTCCGCACTTCTCACATACCCATCATCCTTGTCACAGCAAAGGGAAGCATTGAAGAGCAAATCAAGGGCATGAAACAAAAGGCTGATGCATTTATTGTAAAACCCTTCAACCTGCAGTATCTCGAAGAAACAATAAAAAGTTTGCTGAAAAACAGAGAAATTCTTAAAGAACATTATACGAGTGAATTACCCATAGAGAGCAAATCCGAAACTCCTAAAAAAATTGACAGGAAATTTGTCAATGAATTTGTATCCATTATTGAAAGCAACTTATCAAACGAAAATTTTGGCGTGGATGACATTAGCAGGAAAATTGGAATTTCTCGTGTTCAATTGTATAGAAAAGTAAAAGCTTTGCTGGGTTATAACGTTAATGATTATATTATGACAGTGCGCCTGCAAAAAGCAAAATACCTTTTAGTCAACGAAGATTTATCAATCGCAGAAATAGCTTACCAGGTAGGTTTTTCTTCCCAGGCTTATTTTGCCAGGCTTTTCAAATCCAAATTTGGGACTACTCCCACAGAACACAGAGCCAAAAAAATCAGCGATAAACGAAATGAGTGATATAGGTTAGGGTAAGTATTGAGTAAATTATTATATTCACCCTGGAATTCAAATGAACTTAAATGAGGCGAATTGAAGCTGTTTCACTAATATTTCACCAAACTTTTAGCGCTTTGGTAAAATATTGAAAATGAATTAAAAAATTGCGAGGTTCGAATCCCGTACGGGCTACAAGAACAAATTCAGTACAACCCGGTACGACACGAAATCCCCGCAAACTCAATACAAGCGGGGATTTTTATTTCAATAGCCCCCACTTCGAAACGCTTCACGACCCATTTTGGTTCACCAGAGTTTCACCAAATTTTGTTGTTTCACCTAAAATTTACAATCGATGAAAGCGTCCATCTCTTACTTTCCAAATGAAGCAAAACGAAATTCTAAAACAGGGAAAATACCCGTTTATATAAGAATTTGCGTAAACAGAACCAAAGCAGAAAACAGATTGAAGGCTGAACCTTCCTCTGATCAACTATTAATATGAGATCCAATTACCATGCGCCTGAGCGAGAGAAACTCGCCGGTAAATCATCATCTAAATCGCCTGGATCAAAAATTTTCAGATTTTCTAATCCCTAATACGACATCACTGTCACAATTTACAGCAGGTGATATTCGTGATCAAATAATAGGCATTAGGTCTCAAAAGCCTGAGAAGGTGGCAGAATTCATCGATAACTATTTTGAAAAGACTATCGTGAGTAATATAAATTTTAGACCCGGAACAGTAAAACAATACCGTCGCGCAATCAACCATTTTAACCGGTTTTTAGAAATCAATAGCCAAAAAACTATCACTTTTCCGCAACTGGATTATGTCCTGGCAAGCGCATTTAATGGCTTGCGACCCCATTGAAATTATCACTTGCATTGATCACACAACTTTCATGATCCATCTTTATATTTTTTTTCTTTGCAACCAAATACCTGACGCTATCACTAATGAATATCAACGGCATGATCAGCTGCCACATTTTGGCCGCTCCAAACTTTTACGGCTGTCCATGGTTCAGCTGGCGATGACCAAAATTCATCTGTCTCTGGCAAACCTAGTGGCAGAAAAATATTGGCGCAGATATATAAACTGCCGGTGGTAATATAAAAATCAGCAAGATCCTGTTGGGCGCCATATAATCCTATCGAGAGAAAACCATCCTGATTATAGGTACCGCCAGCGTTCATTGTTTTTTTGATCACCGCCGTCAGCGCCGAACGAACCTGTGAGGGTTTTAATGATGGCGGCAATTGTTTTCTCAATGCTATATCAGCCAGGTGATGAAATGAGCCACCCCGATAAACAATGGACCGGCCAACAACGGGATAGGAACCATCAGCATTAATATTTCTTTCCTGGATCTCAGCATAACGCTTGTTGATCTTGTCAAGATTAGGAGCATACCATTGATATGCTTTATTTTTTGCATTGATGGTAGCGACGATTGTTGCGAGATAAGGATGAATCACTATACTGTTATAATAATCCATATGAAAATTCATTCCGTCTGAAAACAGACCGTCACCCACATACCAATGATTAGCAAATCCCCTTATGGCAAATTCGATCCGCACGGGATCATAATCCAATCCATACTTACAAAAGAATGCTTCGATCATCCCGGTAAATAAAACCCAGTTGGAATAAACAGGTACCGTGTTGCGTGTAGTTTTAAAAACAGCTATCACCTGCTGCTTTACTGTGGTATCAAGATTTTGCCACAACCATGGACAACGCACCAACCCTAAGGCAAAAAAAGAAGCATCCACTAGTGGCTGGCCTCCATTCCATTTCAAATAATCTTTAGCAGAAGGATTGACCGCATTAGCAATTCCCTTCAGGGACCACTGACGATATTGATTACGAAGGTTTATTTCTTCCTTTGAACCACCTTCTGAATTCAACCAGGGTGCAATGCCGCTTAATGTTCTGCCAAATGCTTCAAGATAAGAAACGGCAGTTCTATTGGCAGCATTATCGATATTTTTCGCCAACTCCACGGGCATCTTTTCTTTCAGTTTATTTTCTGCAAGATTGGATAGGATTGGTCTTGCCATTTTATCCATCTCCTTTAACCAAATTTGCCGGTCATTCGGATTTGTTTGCGCTTGTATTGTAACTATCGCAAAAAAGAAAACGGCAATTGCAAATAATTTTTTTATCATAGCTAAAACAATTCTGTAAGAAACATCTTTTCCCGGGATTGATTCTTATTACTGTCAAAGAATGCGCAGGAACAACCTGCTCAAATGATTTACTCAGTGATCTCACTTGTCCACCGCAACCACCACTGCGGTTGCTCAATACTGTTTTTCAAATGAGATGCATCCCATTAAAATTGCTGAGAAAAGAATTCCCTTTTTCATCATCGTTGTTATAAGATTATTTATCATTTATTTCGTTAATCCTGTTCCCTTGTGTGTCGGGATTGTTTGTTTAATGCTTCCATCAGTATTGAATTCCAATTTATCAATACAAACCTCCCGGTTATAACCAGCGGCCCATCCCATGTTGATGCCATTGGGATAATTGAAACGATGATAGACAATATACCATTCATCTTTACCGGGCACCTGGATGACGGAATGATGACCTGTAGCATAAATACCTGAAGCCACATCTTTTGCAATCACCAGGTTATTGGCAGACACCTTTATTTTTCCTGCTGGCGAATCCGAAGTACCATATCGTACCCTGTAATTTTCACTTCTTGTGTCATCCTCTGACCACATAAAATAATATATGCCGTTACGATAAAGGACATGAGTACCTTCTCTGAAAGTAGAATCCGGGGTAATGACCCTCGTGCTACCCTCTTTCAAAGAAACCATATCATCATTCAATTCAGCTACGGCCATATAACCATTGCCCCAATACAAATAATTCTTTCCAGTGGCAGGATCGGTAAAAACATCTGGGTCAATTTGCTGTCCCCTTGTGACGCCTTCAGGAAATTTATCGATTAACGGTTTTCCGGAATCAACGAATGGTCCTGTTGGATCATCCGCCACCGCTACACCGATCTTTTGCGCCGCGGTAAAATAGAAGTAGTATTTGTATTGGCCGCTTACCTTCTTTTCAATGATGCAGGGCGCCCAGGCATTTCTTTTTGCCCAGCTTACGTCTTTGTCAAGATCAAGAATAGTTCCTTCATCTTTCCAGTTGACAAGATCCGTTGATGAAAAAGTTTTGAAATAAGTTCCTGTCCAGTTGGTGAATCCATCACTGGTAGGGTAGATATAGTACTTGTTTGTTTTTTGGGAAGACAGGATATCAGGATCGGCGTAGTAACCATTCAACACGGGATTATTGTTAACATTTGCATACACACGCCAGGTTTCAGGTTGGCTTCCCTTTATGGAAATTTTGTAGGCCACGGGCCCTTTTGAAAAATTCTGCGCCGTAGTTGGATTGATAGTTACACCGGGTAATAAAATAAAAGAAGGATTGAAAGCCGACAAATTAGTTCCGGGCTTTACCGACAGGTAAAGCGACTTCTTCAACGTATCAATTTTCGTGTTTATTTTTTTGATAGCATTTGACGACGCTGAGCTCATGATATCTTCAACAGTTCCCCATTTAGTGATTAATCTTTCCGCTTCCTGCGAAGTAATGGGCATAACCGTTCCATGCCTTGGATGAAAGTTCATTTTTACTTCATGATCGATCACTGAAAAAGTTTTCAAATCCCTGCTTTTTGTAAACTGGTATCTGCCTTTTGTGTACACATCATACATCAGGATATAACCCTCGCCATTATTAAGTTTGAAAACACCGGCCCCTTCAACAGGATCTTTTGTTTGCTGAATGTACCGGTCCTCCAAAACATAACCACTGGTCAGTTTATTGGAAACCGCTATTTTGATACCTGCGCCTTCTCCTTCAGTCTTAAAAAATAAATTATACTTACCCTCTTTAAACACAATATCGCCATCAATACAAGCTCCATTGGTCGGGCTAAAAAAAAGTTGTTTTGGTTCAGTTGCCAGGTCTGTAAAATCTTTATTGACATAGGCATAATAAATTTTATCGGGATCCTTTCCATGCTTCATGGAAAAATAGATCATGTACCTGCCCGTATTCGCATCATAAATTGTTTGTGGCGCCCATACCCGGAGCAGGCTATCCTGGCCGGGATATTTTTTTTGAATGTTTACAATAGAAGAGGTCCAATTAACAAGATCGGTTGATTTCAACAGCACCATGGCACGGTTAGAATCCCAGCCATTAGCGGCAACCATATCGGTTGCCACCATGTAAAATGTTTTTCCATCATGACCCCGTAGAATATGCGGGTCACGAACGCCTCCGGTTTCGCTGATTTTTTCAGAGCTGATTACCGGCTTATTATTGTTTAATGCCCTGAAACTGTATCCATCTTTACTAAGGGCAAACCGAATCTGCTCGTCTTCCTTTGCATTACCCGTAAAATAGGTAAACAAATAGGCGTCATACTTTTCTTTTTTACCCACATATTTTTTTTGGGCCGGTGATGCGGAAGAAATAATAATGCATGTAAATAGCCATGCTGCGTTCGGTACAAATAATTTTAGTACCCCAAAAGAAAATTTCATTTATAGCAATTATTTAAGTTGATACACTCTCACATAATCCACTTCAAACTTACGGGGGAATTTGGTTCTTTCGGGATTACCACCGTTCGTTCCGCCAATAGCCAGGTTCAACAACATATAATGCGGTTGTTTGAAGGGATTGAAACCACTGTCATCTTTATTGATCAGTGAATCAACTGACACCTTGTTGAGCAAAACGTCATCTACATATAATGCGATAAAATCTTCTGTCCAATCCATTCGCCACACATGAAACTTCGACGACCAGTTAGTACCGCCCATCGAATCAACCGGGAATGTATTGCTGTACCATTCGGGCTTCCCGCCTTTTCCAAGGCAGGCAATATTTGCCAGCAATTTTCCATGGTAATATTCCATGATATCTATTTCTCCATTGGCGGGCCAGATTCCATCGTTGATATCAATCCGACCCCGCATTTCAAATCGTCCGTATTGCCAGTTTTTTTTGCCAGCAGTGATTAAACACGATGAAGTGTAATTGATTTCAGGTCTGTTTTTCCGCCAGCTTTTGTTATCTGCTTCGTAGTCTGGGTTTGGCTTGCGTTCCTTTTTTGCCTCAATGACTAAAAGGCCTTTATCACAGTTTGCATTTGAAGGTTGATACCATTGCAGCTCTTCATTGCGTACAAAACCATATTCATAGTTCCAGTTTGCAGTGTCAGGCATTCCCTCTTTATTAAACTCATCTGCCCACACCAATTTGTATTCGTTATTTCTTTCCTGGGCCTGCAAACGAAAAATACAAGTGGCAAAAATTCCTAAGAAAAATAATTTACGCATGTTTGTCGAATAACTTTTTTTCGAATGAAACTAAAGGTATCTAAATCTAAATCGGTTATTTTTTATCAAGGTATCGATACATTTCGCAGGCAGCTAATAGAAAGGCGCCCACGCCAAAATTAGCAGTTGAATTTTTATCAACTACCTGCCCCGGTATAGCTCTTTCACCAATTGGCTGTACATAGCCGATCCTTCCGTCCGGTTGCAATGCTACGTTAACCAGGTAATCCCAACTCTTTTTTACCACCGGCAAATAGTCCTTTTTCTTTAAATAACCATTATTGATCCCCCATAACAGTCCATACGTAAAGAATGCCGTTCCACTTGTTTCAGGACCTGGCGCATGACCAGCGTCCAATATGCTTCTTGTCCAATATCCCTCCTGCTGCTGTGACTTTTTTATTGCTTCAGCCATCCCTTTAAACTTTATAATATACTCATCCCTGTGCAGATCATCTTTGGGTAAATCTTTTAACACCTTCGCCAAACCAGCAAAGACCCAACCATCTCCCCTTGCCCAGAAGTCTTTTTTACCATTGGCACTTTTATGCTTTGGATAAACATATTTTGCATCGCGATAGTATATCTTCTCAACGCTATCATACATGATGCTATTAGCGTAACTGAAGTAATCATGTAATTTATCAAGGTATAATTTATTACCCGTGACTTTATACAACTTTGTCATTACAGGCATCACCATATAAAGTCCATCAGCCCACCACCAGTAATCATTTTTGGAAGTGCTCATTTGATATTCCATTACTTCCCTTGCCCTTGCAACTTTCTTTTCATCTTTTTCCAGTGTATAGAGATCAATATAGGTTTGAAAACAGATTTGCCAGTCACCAAAGAGTACATGATCATCCGTTTCGCCATAATTATATTTCCACGAAGCTTTGTCATTTGATTTAGCGCCCATCCACTGATTATGTTCGGCCCACGCCTCTGAATATTTCTTATAGCTTTCATTCTTTGTCAAAAAATAGGCTTCCATATTACCGGTGTGATATGCAGCATCGTTCCAAAAGGCCCAATCAGGTTGTGGATTTTGCGTTTGCCAATAACCATTAACCTGGCCAATAATATCCAACACCTCCTGCTTAGAATTAACTCCAACCGTTTTACCCGCCTTTTGCGCAGTACAACTGGCAAGAATAAAAGTGATGGTTGTAATATTTATAATGATTTTTTTAATTTTCATGATTCGGTTTGCATTTTATTAAAACGGCGCCCATTCCAACACTTTTACCATCTGCGGTGCAGTGTTAATGATACCTTCTGCATCTGCCTGTTTCACATGTTGTACAAATAGATTTATTCGTTGCGTCTTTCTCCATAACTCCGTATCATAAGTAGGTTCCCAGGCACCTGTATTATCATCGGCCAGATCAAACAGCTTCCATTCATTCCTTTTATAAATGGAAGTATTGATTGCTACTGATACTTTATTATTTCTTTCCGCATCCCTGAAGATTAATGCAGTTGCAACGTGTTTTCTTTTTTTCCAGGTAATCACCTGTGGTCGTGATATTGGAATTTGCCGGGTTCCCGTTCCGCTCAAACTAAAATCTAGTGTACGAAACCCGAGGTTTTGCATTTGCCATTGTCTATTTTTTTTATAAACAATATGATATTGCGGAACACTTTGATCATCCTTTTTCCAATAGCTGGCAATAATGGGATTGCTGCTCTTATCAGCATACATGGATGTTTGATTGATCAATTCACTACTCTGCGGAATGCGCCAGGCATACTCAGCCGTTGCAGCGTTGATCGGCAATTGATATTTTTTGCCCCGGGAATTTTCCCATGTCAGCCCGCCGTCTTTTGATCTTGCATAACAGAGGTCATGGTTACTAGCCACATCGGGACTTTCCCGCCACACCCAGGAAAGATGGATAACATTTTTATCACCGACACAGGCCTGCCAGTAAGCATTTCTTTTTCCTTCACCATCAATTAAATTATCAGACAACTGTATCCACTGTTTAGTGGCAATACTGTATTTGTTGACGACTAAATTTCCTCTGCCCGAACCGCCATCACGATACAAAAAGAGCAAATCACCACCTGGCATTTTATAAAATTCAGGATAGCTGACACTGTTTTCATTTTTACCTGTCATGCTCCTTTTCGCTCCCATCTCCAGCGACAAAGGTTGTTCGCTAATGCTGTAGTTAAGCTGGCCATTGTGATGATCCCAGGCAAGATGCAAATAACCTTCGCCATCAATCATTATGCTGATACTGTTATGAGCATCTTTGATATTACCGGTAAAAGCGGTTTCCTTCAATTGCCATTCGCTTGTTCCTGTTTTTCTTTTGCCGAGTACTACATTTCCGTTCTTATTGTAAAAACTGATGAATTGCCAATCGCTGTGAGTGACCAGTGAATTCTTTCTAAACACAACGGTATTCACAGAATTTCCGGCCCAGCCACTATCAACCTTCGTGATAGTTACTCCATCCATCGGCTGTGCTGTTGCAGTAAGGGCGTTCAACAGGAAAAAAACAATTACTATAGTGCGACAAGCCATCTTTTTTGAAATTTTCGGTTGACTGCAAATTAAAATGGCCGGATCAAAAAACATCCGGCCATTGAATGAATAAATTTGACTTCTCGCTTTCTAATTTACCAGTTCACTAACGTTGGTGGTGATTTCAGCCAGCTTTACGGGACGACCTTCTTCCATCGATAATTTAGCTGCCACTGCTATGCGTGTAGCTTCCAAAGCATCTTCGCCGCCAACCGGCATTGGCTTATTGTTTGCCAGCGCATCAACAAATAATTCTATCTCTTTTAAATAGGATGCGGCATATCTATCCATAAAAAAGTCTAATGGCAATGCGTGGTGAATGCCATTTGCATCATATATCACATTCCGGTTATGCAAATTATTTTCTACCTGTATCATTCCTTTATCACCAAACAACTCCAGCCGCTGATCATACCCATACGCCGCCTTGCGGCTATTATCAATTACCGCATACGTACCATCTTCAAAAGTGAGAGTAGTAAGTGCCGTATCAATATCGTTCGCAGTGCTTACGGCTTCGTCGATCAATACAAGTCCCTTGGCAAACACTTCGATTACTTTTTTATCCATCATGTAACGGGCCATATCAAAATCATGGATAGCCATGTCCATAAATAATCCGCCTGAATTTTTTAAATAATCGATCGGCGGCAAACCAGGGTCACGGCTTGTAATTTTTACAATTTGCACATCACCAATCTTTCCTTCCATAATATGCCGGCGGGCTTGCATAAAATCAGGATCAAAACGACGGTTAAAACCAAGCATCAATTTCACCCCGGTTTTTTTTACCAGGTCTGCTAATGCTGCACTTCTTTCCAGTGACAGATCCATGGGCTTCTCACAAAAAATATGTTTACCTGCATTGGCAGCCAATGTCAGCAAATCCGCATGCGCAGAAGTCGGAGTGCAAATCAGCACAGCATCCACATCAGGTCGCTGAATTACATCTTCGGCCTGCTGACTGAAAAAAACATTTCCAAATTCTTTTCTAAAAGCCTGCTCATTATACTGCGGATCTGCTACTGCTATTACGGCCGCATTGGGCATGTATTGATTAATGTTGCGGAAATGAATCTTGCCGATGCGGCCCATTCCCAACAATGCAATTCTTAGTTCTTTCATCTGTTTATTTTTTTATGGTTTTTAGTCAGATGGAATTCGTCCCGACTGTAAACGTCGGGATTCATTTCATCTTTTAGTTTTTTTTATTTTCATGGATGAAAAATTATAACCCAATTGATTGTAAGTATAGCCGGTTGTTCCTCGCACATTCTTTTGGATTGCCCATGCCTGGCAATACGTCCTGCTCTACGACTATCCAGCCATCATAGTTTTTATTTTCCAAAAACTCTTTTACTTTTTTAAAATCGACAGCTCCTTTACCCAGTTCGCAGAAAACGCCATTTTTTACAGACTCGAAATAGTCCCAATTATTTTCTTCAGACTGCCTGGCTACCTGCGACGAAAAATCTTTGAAATGAACATGCCAAATGCGATCCCAATATTTATTCAGTACATCCAGCGGATCTTTTCCGCCACCAAACAAGTAATGACCGGTATCAAAACATAATCCGAGCAACCCGGGGTCAGTGGCATCCAATAATTTATTTATTTCCGCCGGCGTTTCGATAAACCCGGCACAATGGTGATGAAACACCGTTCGCATGCCGAGCTTTTCTTTAACTGCCTTCGCTACTTTTTCTGCGCCTTTCGCAAATAGTTTCATCTGCTCATCAGACAAACTACCCTGCCCGTTTATTCGTCCGGCATTTTTGGTCCGATAGTCTACGGTGCCATTTTCATCGGCCAACACAATAAAGGCATTTTCGTAGCCGGCTGCATGCATAAGCCCTGCTACTTTCAAGGCCTTGTTTATACCTTCTTCATGCGCAGATTCATTGGCAAGAGCCACTGGTACAAATGCACCGAGCAATTGAAGATTGCGTGTTGAAATTTCTTTCCTCAATTCTGTTGGGTCCGTCGGCATAAAACCCCAATCGCCCAACTCTGTTCCGATGTAGCCTGTTTCTTTTATTTCATCCAATACCTGTTCATAACCCAATGCTTTTCCTTCTAATTCAAATTCGAGGGCACCCCAGGAACAGGGAGCGTTGGCGATTTTTATTTTGGCATTTGTACTCATACTATCGTTATTGTGTTGCTGTATTAAAATTTTCTGGACCATTCTTTTGGCCAGCGTTCTACCACCACTTTTGTTTGGGTAAAAAATTCAATGGCATGTTTGCCCTGGCCGTGCAGGTCGCCAAAAAAACTTTCTTTCCATCCGCTGAATGGGAATTGAGCCATTGGAGCGGCGATACCAATATTCAATCCGATATTACCCGCCATCGCTTCATTACGGAACTTTCTCGCATTGGCGCCACTGCTTGTAAACAAACAAGCCATATTGCCATACATGCCGCGATTGATAAAAGCAATCGCTTCATCAATTGTTTTCATATGCACCAGGCTCATCACTGGCCCAAAGATTTCTGTTTTTATCAGTTCACCATCCAGGGAAATATTTTCAAGAATGGTTGGTTGAATAAAATTTCCCCGTTCATAATCTTTTATCAGTGCGTTCCTTCCATCGAGTAAAACAGAACCACCTTCTTTCACTCCCAGGTCAATCAATTGTTCCACTCTCGTTTTACTTTCTTTCGTGATGACAGGGCCCATATCCACTCCTTTTTCCAAACCATAACCTGTCGATCTTGCTTTTGCTGATTCGTATAACGATTCACGAATCTTATCTGAATCATCAATGGTGATTACCACCGATGCGGCAAGGCAACGTTGACCAGCACATCCAAATACACTATCCGTAATAATTTGTGAAGTCATTTCAACATCAGCATCCGGCAACACCACTACCGGATTCTTAGCGCCGCCTTGTGCCTGCACCCTTTTCCCATTAGCAGTGCCGCGGGAGTAAATATATTTTGCAACAGGTGTGCTACCCACAAAACTGATCGACTTCACGAAAGGATGATCGAGTATAGCGTCTACGGTATGCTTGCCTCCATGTACCAAACTCACTAACCCTTTTGGAAGATCGAGCTGATCGATCAGTTCGAATATCTTCATCATGGTGAGCGGCACCTTTTCGGATGGCTTAATGATCATACTGTTGCCACAGGCAATAGCATAGGGCAAAAACCAAAAAGAGATCATTGCGGGAAAGTTGAATGGAGCAATACATGCCGTAACACCCAATGGCTGACGAATCATATATTCATCTATGCCGGTAGCTACATTTTCTAAAAACTCACTTTGCATCAGCATTGGCGCACCGGTGGCCACTTCGACATTTTCAATAGCCCGTTGCAATTCACCATTCGACTCGGCAAGTGTTTTACCACATTCCATGGTAATCAGTTTTGCTATCTCGTTCCTGTTTTCCTCCAGCAGTTGCTTGAATTTAAAAAGTGGTTGTATTCTTTTTAAAACAGGCACATCTTTCCATTGCCAGTAGGCATCATGAGCATAAATGGCGGCATTCGCCACATCATTGGCGGTCGCTGGTCCAAAAGGCACCTGCGCCAATACTTCGCCCGTAGCCGGATTTAACACATTCACTGATTCTTTTGATTCACTTTGAATCCATGCTCCGTTAATATAATTTTTCAGTAATTCCATTTGGTTTCTTTTAGGTTTGTTTTAGCTTAATAAAATATATACCAATATTGTGATGACGACCAATGTCAGCCCGGCTGGTTTCGCATATTTCCACGGTGTGATATTTACTTCGCCTGTATGTGTAGGCGTGTAAGGATTTTTGTTTTTATAAATAGCCGATACAGCCAGCATTACCAATATGTTCAATACAAATTCAATTCCCCATACATGCACAAAATGTATATCGACCTGGAACACAAAGGAAGTCAGGATATAAAATAACAGGCCAGTGAATATTGCCACTTTTGCGCCTGTTGCCGAAATACTCCTGATAAAAAATCCTCCAATAAGAATAGAGGCGATGGGAATGAAAAATATCCCGTTTAATTGTTGAAGCAACTGGTATAAACCTTCCGGCGCTTTTCCTACCAACGGCGCAGCGACCATTGCAAAGATGGCTATCAATATACTTGTCCACTTGCCAACCTGCACTACTTTTTTCTCACTGGCATTAGGATTGATCTGTCGTTTGTAAACGCCAAGACTGAATAAGGTGGCGGCACTATTTAAGACGGCGTTCAATGTACTCAGCACTGTACCTAATACGACTGCAGCAAAAAACCCGACGAATGAAACAGGCAATACTTTTTTTACAAGGTTAGGATAAATGGTATCCTGCTCATTGTATAAAGAATCCCTGAAGTAGAAATAACCGATCACACCCGGTAATACAATGATGATGGGCATGAGAATCTTAAATACTCCCATCAATAAAAATCCTTTTTGCGCTTCCTTTAAATTGGAAGCCCCCAGGGCTCTTTGAACTATCACCTGGTTCATACACCAGAAATAAATTTGATTGATCACCAAACCAGTGAACAATGTTCCAAAGGGAAGAACGGAATCTTTATCACCGATAGAATTAAATTTTTCAGGTGCAGCATCATATACTTTTTCAAGGCCTTTCACAATATTACTGTCACCAATATTCCACAAGGCAATTACAGGAATCAACAAACCGCCGACGAATAAGCCTACACCATAGATGGCGTCTGAATAAGCAATAGCCTTCAACCCACCGAAAATTGCATACACTGACCCCAGAACACCAATAGCAATGATCAGCCAGATCAATGATTGATTTCTGGAAATGTTCAGCTTATCTGAAACATCAAACAAAGTCTCCATATTTAAAGCTCCCGTATATAGCACCACCGGAAGCAGCGTTATTACAAATGAAACAAGCAACAACAGGTTAACAATGGTATGCGTTGATTTATCAAAGCGCAACTCCAGGTACTGCGGGATCGTCGTCAACCCCATTTTTAAATAACGCGGAACAAAATATAATGCTCCGATGACCAATGCAATGGCCGAGGTCACCTCCCATGCCATCACTACAAAACCATTTTTATAAGAAGAGCCATTCATTCCTACCAGGTGCTCTGTAGAAATATTGGTTAGCAACATTGAAATGGCGATCAGACCAGCACCGAGTGTTCTCCCACCAAGGAAATAACCGGAAGCAGTTTCAAATTTTGAATTTCTCAGTTTGTACCAGGTATAGATTCCAACAAGCAACGTAAAGGCAATAAAACTAAACAGGGATATATTCATTGAAAGGGTTTTGGCTTTTAAAGATGATAGCGTTGTTTTTTCTTATTTTCTTTTAATCTTTCTAAACTTTCTTTTACTGATGCCACCGTTGATATTTCCGCAAGCGGCACTTCCCACCATGCATAGCCATCTACCCTTTGTTCACGATCCGTTTCGATATAGATTACGGTTGTACGATCTGTCTGTTTTGATTTTGCCAGGGCGGCTTTAAATTCATCGATAGTTTGAGTACGCAACACGATAGCACCTAAACTTTCGGCGTTCGTTGCCAGGTCAACGGGAAGAAAACTTCCATCGAGTTGATTTGTTTTCTTGTTCCTGAATTTATATTCTGTGCCAAATCCCTTTGTTCCCAACGAGCCGGATAAGCCACCAATGCTGGCATAGCCATTATTGTTGAGCAAAACAATAGTCAGTTTATAGCCTTCTTGTATGGAGGTAATAATTTCCTGCGCCATCATCAGGTAACTGCCATCACCGACCATGATATAGATTTCACGGGATGGGTCCGCCATCTTTGCACCAAGTCCTCCGGCTATTTCATAACCCATGCAGGAATAACCATATTCCAAATGAAAGCCTTTGCTGTCTTGTGTACGCCAGAGTTTATGCAAGTCACCCGGTAAACTTCCCGCTGCACAAATAAGAATATCTTTCGGCGCTGAATAATTATTGACAGCACCCACCACTTCTCCCTGGCTCACGGGCACTCCATGATTCAAGGAATAAACTTTATCTACAGTCTTATTCCATTCTGCATTGTATTTCTTTACAGCAGTTGAATATTTCTCACTAACCTTATAAGTGCCTAGTAACTTATCCAGTTCTTTTATTGTTTCCCTGGCATCCGCCACAACAGCAATGGCCCCTTGTTTAAAAGAGTCAAATTCTGAAACATTGATATTGATAAACTGAACGGATGGATGATGAAAAGCAGATTGTGAGATGGAAGTGAAGTCGCTGTAACGTGTGCCTATACCAATCACCACATCTGCTTTTTCACAAATGGCAATAGCACCGGGTGTTCCGGTTACACCTGCTGCTCCCAGGTTTTGTGGTTCATCGTAACGCAAAGAACCCTTACCGGCATAAGTTTCTACAACAGGTATCCCGGTCCTGTTCACCATCTTTTTTAATACTGCACAGGCATCACTGTAAATGACACCGCCACCTGCCACAATTACGGGGTTTTTAGCTGCAGAAATAATGGCCGCTGCTTTTTGTAAAACAAACCGATCAGCTCTTGTTCGTTGTATATGCCATACTTTTTTGCGAAATAAATCAACCGGAAAATCAAAGGCTTCAGCCTGCACATCCTGTGGCATCGCTAAAGTGACGGCTCCTGTTTCTGAAGGAGAAGTCAGGATGCGCATTGCTTTTGGTAAAGCTGCAATCAATTGCTCCGGCCGGTTGATACGATCCCAATATTTTGACACCGGCTTGAAGCAATCATTGACAGATATGTCATTGCTATATTGGTACTCCAATTGTTGCAATACAGGATCAACCGAACGGGTAGCAAAAATATCTCCGGGTAGTAATAAGACAGGTATGCGGTTGATGGTGGCCGTTGCAGCACCCGTCACCATATTGGTAGCACCTGGGCCAATGGATGAAGTACATACAAATGCACCCAACCTGTTTTTCACCCGTGCATAAGCGATAGCCGTGTGCACCATTGCCTGTTCATTGCGCGACTGGTAATATTTGAATGATGGATTTTGAAACAGTGCCTGGCCAATACCGCCAACATTGCCGTGGCCGAATATGCCAAAGCAACCGGCAAAGAATTGTTGTTCCACACCATCCCTTTCTACAAATTGGTTTTGCAAAAATTCGATAGTGGCTTGTGCTACGGTTAATCTTTTTGTTTTGTTTGCCATTCTTTTCTTTGCAGTTAAAGAGTAATTGAGTTTTTCATTTCTTCTGTCAACAATCCGCCTCTCGAGTCAACAAATTGCATGAGTTCATCATAGTAAGGCATATCATTGGCGCAGCCGGGTTTTTGCACTACCCAGGCACCGGACGCATTTCCCAACCGGCAGGCTTTATATAAACTCCAGCCCTGCAGGTGGCCGTAAATAAATCCGCTTGCAAAGGCATCACCTGCGCCAAGTACATTTAATATTTCTACGGGGAAACCCGGGACATCCTGTTGCAAGCCATCTTTATGAAAAATCGTGGCGCCTTTAGCCCCTCTTTTTACAATCAACACTTCAGGACCTGATTTTAAAATTTTCTGTATAGCAATATTTATATCACCTGTTATTTCCGGTGCGGAAATCTGTTGATGTTTTATCCTGACCTGGTCGGCGCTTTGCAGAGTAGCAGCCAATATTTCTTCCTCTGTGCCAATGGCAATTTTTACTTTTGGCAACAATGCTCTTACCATCAATCCAAATGAGCGGATATCCTTCCATTGATCAGCTCTGAAATCAATATCGAGCACTACCTCCACATTATTTTCGTTTGCCACTTCAGCAGCATAGAATACAGCGCTGCGGCTCGGTTCAATATTTAAAGCTGTTCCGGATATCTCAAGAATTTTATACTTGCTAATATCTGCTGCCACCACATGATCAATCGTCACCTGGCTATCGGCGGCATTATCCCGGTAATAAACAAGTGGAAACCTATCCGGCGGTTCGATACCTAGCACCACTGCACTTGTCCGGGCATTTGCGATCCGCGGGATCGACTCCGTATTTACTTTTTCTTTTTGTAAAAAATTTAAAATGAAATCGCCGATCTTATCAACGCCCAATGCAGTCAGCAAAGTGGCTTTGGCACCCAGCCTGCTGGCGCCAACAGCTATATTCAATGGCGATCCGCCTACAAAAGCATCGAATCCTTTTATATCAATAAAGTCGGCCCCGATATTCTGTGAATACAGGTCGATGGATGAACGGCCAAAAGTGATCAGATCAAATTGTTTCTCTTGCATATTATTCTTTATTCATTGCTGCTGTTACCATAGGTATTCTTGGATCTTTTCCCTTCCAGGAATGAAAGATCCATTCATGATCAGGATCCGGCGTATTAGCCAATGACTGATCACTACCCGCCAAAAAATTCAGGTAATAACAATTATAACCATGAGCGGCTGCCACGGGGTGATATCCCTTCGGCACCATCACGATATCATTTGTTTTTACCTGCATCAGTTCATTTAAACTATTATCCGATGTATAAACTTGCTGGATAGCGTAGCCTGCTTCTTTATCTATCTTATAGAAATAAAATTCTTCCAGGCAGGCTTCTGTTAAATTCCCTTCAGCATCTGTTTTTCTTTCATCATGTTTATGCGCAGGAAAAGAACTCCAGTTGCCCGAAGGTGTATATACTTCGACAGCCACCAACTGGCTGCTGCCAAAGCCGGGCTCTATCAAACTATTTATCTGTCGGGTAGCATTGTCACCACCACGGATCTCGATAGCTGCTTCCTCGGGTGTTTTAAACCGAGGTGGAAAATCTTTTGTTGCCTTACACCAACCTGCGGCAATATCCAATATATCGGACTCTGCCCTTAAGGAAAATGAAGTGTGTGCCGGCAAATACAAGCTATGTGCAATACCTTCAAAAACACTTTTTCTGCCATTGGTGGTCTGCCATGAACCTTTATTGGTAATAATAGAATAATCCCCACTAAGCAAAATAATCCCGTACTCATTCTCCCCGGTATCTCCCTCCCACACTACATGCTTTTGCATCAGCCGGGCTTCAAAATTCAGGTGTGTCCAACCCGCATCTTCGGCCGTTACTTTTTGATACACGCCAAAGCCTTTCGAAGGGTGACTGACCAGTTTATATTTTTCGCTTTTATGCATTAATTCAAATTGATCGTTGATGATTTGCCTTTTGAACCTAAAATCTCAAATCGCTCTATCATGAACTCTTTATACGCCTTCATATATTCCTTGCCGGGTATAACCGGATCAAATGCTTCCGGCTGTTCATAGAAAAATTTACGATGCACTTTGGCCCAAAGCAGGCGCAGGTCAGTAGCAATATTTACTTTACAAATCCCATAGGCTATTGCTTTCTGCAATTCATCATCAGGAACACCACTTGCATTGGCTGAAAGACGGCCGCCGTACTGGTTTATCGCGGCGATATCATCTATGTTCACTTTGGAACTTCCATGTAATACCAGTGGATATGCAGGTAATTGCTCCTGTATTTTTTGAAGCACATTAAATTGAAGGCCTTGTCCGCCGCTGAATTTATAAGCCCCATGGCTGGTGCCTACTGCTATCGCCAGGCTATCGCAGCCTGTAACTTTTACAAACTCTTTTGCCTGTGCCGGATCAGTGTACTTCGCCTTATTCTCATCTATGCTTAAATCATCTTCTACCCCACTCAGCACACCCAGTTCAGCTTCTACCACAATATTTTTGGAATGAGCTTTTTCTACAACAGCTTTTGTTCGTTTGATATTGGTACTAAAATCATCATGCGATGCATCGATCATCACGGAAGTGTATTGATCATTTATTGCATCATCAATATGTTCTTCGATGCCATGATCTAAATGAACTGCAAAAACTGTTTGAGGATAAATTCTGGCGGCAGCCCCGATCATACCCATCAGCATTTGTGGATGAGCATAGTTTCTGGCTGCAGGTGTTATCTGAACAATGATGGGTGTTGATGTTGCCTGTGCTGCAGAAAAAAGTCCATGCACCTGCTCCATAGTAAACACATTTACCGCTGCAATGGCGTATTTACCATAGCAATGGCTATACAATATGGAAGGTGAAATGGGATTCATTGGCAAGCTGCTTAAGGGGAGGATTTACTCCCATTAAAAATTTAGAAACTTATTTTTACTCGTTCTTTTTATTCAAGAAATCACTCAACTCATTTATTTTATCCGTTCCGATAAAATCCGCTTTCAATTTCATCTGCCAGCTCCACGATAGCTCGGTATCCGGTGCAGCCCAAAATCGAATAGGCTTACCAGCCTGGTGTACGTTATCGATAACAGTTTTTACCGACTTTTCATCTTTCTTAGCCAGGTCATCATTTCCTTTCCACGCTGAAATTTTGTTGAAAGGCAGACTTACCAAAGCCACTCTTTTCCATTCTTCCGGTTCATGCTTACTCTTCAAATCACTGTCAAAAAAAATAAAAGCCGGGTACTCCTTATAATCAGCCGGAAGCGGTCTCTCACCACTGATGATAATCGTGATATAGTTTTCCTGTTCCGGCGTTGACAAATAAGCATTCAATGGTTCCAGTTCTTTGATCAATAACGAAAGACATGTTTTATGATCTTCTTTTATATCAATCAGCAAATTCATTTTTCTCATCTTCTGAGCACTGAACTCCTTTGCAACAGGTTGCAGGTACAACCCTTGCAACGTTCTTTGTGTGTCAATCTCATTTTTACTATGTGCGACAAATAAAGTGCCGTTTACAGGAAACACATCAGCCTCAATAGATCCGAAACCTTTTTCAAACGCCATATAAAAAGGTGACTTTCCCAAATAATCGTTATGTGAATGAGCATTGGATACAGTATAAGTAGCGACCTGCGAAATCGCCACACTAGTAAAACAAGACCATACAACAATAAATGCGATCCTATTCCAATTTTTCATACTGTACCGAACAATTTATTTTATCTGTTTTGTTCTGATCATTCCCGGCAAAAAACTTTACTATTTGCATGCAAGCAGTATTATAGCCTGCATGCAAATAGATTTTTTAGAACTTACTATGAAATAATTTTAATATCCCTCGTTCTGCACTAAATAGCCCGGCAAGTTTGATGCCCCGTCGATCGCTGTTTGAGGAATGGGGAAAATTCTTTTTTTAGGATCAGTATTACTTTTTTCGGTCCACGTGCCCTCATATTTTCCAAAGCGGATCATATCGGTACGACGCTGATGCTCCCAATAAAATTCAAAGCCTCTTTCACGGAATAAAAGATCCAATGACATGGATGTTAATGGCGGTGCAATAATCCTGGCTGTACGTGCAGCTCTCACAATATTTACATCCGCCAATGCTCCCGCAGCGTCATTTGATTTACGAAGTTTTGCTTCAGCCCGCATAAAATACGCATCGGCCAGTCGGAGAATAATAATATCATGTTCGCCAAAGTTTCTTCCGCTCACTGACCCGCGGCTGAATTCATATTTTTCTACACGATAGCCGGTACTGTAATTGCTCCCCGCAACAGTAAAATCTATCAACTCAGTAAACTCAACAGGCAAAGTAGGTTTGCCGCGGGTGTTATTAAACAGCTTACTTACTTTCATTTTTCCATCGGGGCATTTTACAAATGCTCCACTGGCGTCTTTCGTCAAACCATATTGCTGTCCTCTTAAGATGCCGCGATTGATATTGAAATTGGCCGCATCAACACATGAATCAGCTGGATTGGAATAAATGGTAAGATTTTCTTTATAAAAACGCGGATCGGCAACAGCAGGATCTAAAGGAGCATTAGCAGTCACCCAGGTTTGATAAAAATCCGGCGTGATTGCGGGACCATCTGTTCCATTTGCTCCTGTGTAAGCAGGCAGCGGGAACTGGTCACCGGATAAGGAAAAATAGGCCATTCTATTGTGACCATTTAGA
This sequence comes from Terrimonas pollutisoli, assembly GCF_029360765.1. Lineage (GTDB taxonomy): Bacteria > Bacteroidota > Bacteroidia > Chitinophagales > Chitinophagaceae > Terrimonas_B > Terrimonas_B pollutisoli. Next base: position 82,082 of record NZ_JARKNA010000008.1, read on the forward strand.
TCGGCCCGCTGATCAATGGCAAAGATTAATTCCTTGTTTGTATGGTTATTGTCATTGAAGATTGAAAAATATTCAGGCGCTAATGCAAACTGACCTGAATTGATGACCTTATCGCAATACTCGATCACCTTGTCCATATCTTCAGGTTTGAAAGAAGCTGCTCCGTATCTGTCGCGATAAACTGCCGCATTTAAATATAGCCTGGCCAATAAACCCCAGGCGCCAGCTTTTGTCAGCCTGCCGGGACCGGTAGTCGTTTCCAGTTGTGGCTCTACAGCCAATAATTCTGATTTGATATATTCAATAGCCTCTTCACCCCGCAATATGGTTGATGTTTCAGCCGGGCTTTCTTTTTTAAATACCAATCCAAAGAGATCAAGAGTAAGTATTGAATAATAAGCCCTCATCCCTCTGGCTTCTGCCAAAAATAGTTTGGCATTAGGATCTGTATTGGTAGAAAGCGCCGTAATAGCTGTCACAGCCCTTGACAGACCCAGTGTTATATTATTCCACGTATTTCTGACATTTGGATCAGTAGGATTTGTTTCGTGCCGGTGTAGTGATATATAAATACCGTTATCACCCCAATCAGTTCCGCCCCGGTATGGCAGGATTGCTTCGTCAGTAGAAATTTCCTGTAGGGCAAAATATTGAGTATGCTGAAACATTGCAGGCAATACGGCATAGACAGGAGCAATATTACCTTCTGCAATTTGCTTATCTGTAAGACCTGTAACGGAAGATTCATCGAGTATCCGTTCCTCTAATTTTGTACAATTGTATTGAACGGCCACAGATGTAATGAATAAAAGGCCAAATATTTTCTTTTTCATTTTTCTAATTTTTAAAATGAAAGATTTAAACCAAAAATGACGGATCGGGCTTTGGGATAGCTCAAATAATCGATTCCATACGAAGTAACACTGTCAATGTTTCTGTCAGCGTTTACCTCCGGGTCGTACCCATCATAGTCTGTTATCACAAAAAGGTTCTGACCTGTTACTGATAAACGTAGTGTCGATGCCCATTTGTCAATTCCCAGGGCTCTTGTATTGAAGTTATAGCCCAGTGTAAGATTATTCAACCGTAAGTAAGCTCCATTCTTTAGATATCGTGTACTTACTGGTGATGCATTGCTAACAGATTCTCTTGGTTCAGCAATAGCCTCACGGGTAGTATTTACATTTTTGGCCAATCTTACTTTAAGAAAACTTGTATTGGCAGTAAGGTCATAGATCTTATTACCCGACACTCCATTGAAGTTGGCGTTCAGATCAAATCCTTTATACGTTATACCGCCAAAGAAACTATATAACACATTAGGCAGGGCGGTACCAGCGGCCACACGGTCCCTGTCAGTGTCAATACCATCTTTATCCAAATCCAGGTATTTGCTCAGGCTGTCAGGACCTATACCAAGAAACTCCTTGAGATAAAAAGTTCCGATCGGTTCACCATTGATATATCCATTAATGGTGGCGGAGGTAAGCCCGGCACCGGAAGCAGAACCAGAAGCTATAACCGAATAGGGTGAATTTTTCACTTTGTTCTTCATGTATGTGATGTTACCACCAACATTAAAGCCTACGCCATTCTTTGGAGAATGCCTGTACTCAACATCCAACTCCACCCCATTATTAGTAATGGTCATATCCTTCACATTGGTAAAATAGCTGGCAGCTGGTTGCACAGGATCTGTTGGTGGCAAAGACAGCAAAATATTGCTGGAAACTTTATGGAATGCATCGATTGTACCGGATAAAGCGCCATTTAACAACCCGAAATCAAGCCCAATATTCGTTTGCTCTGATGATTCCCATTGCAAATCGGGATTGGCTAATCTTGCATATACAGTTCCGGCGGGATAAGCTCCGGTAGGATAAAGCGGATAACTTAAACTTCCCGAGGTTGATGAAATAAATAAAGCCTGTGTCAATTTTGAAGGAATTTCCTGGTTACCAGTTTTACCCCACCCTGCTCTTAGTTTTAAGTTGGAGAAGGGAGAACTGCCCATGAAATTTTCTTCAGATATTTTCCATCCCAGTGAGAATGAGGGGAAGTATCCGTATTTATTATTTTCACCAAATTTTGAAGAGCCATCTGCACGGAAGTTCACTGTTGCCAGGTATTTATTTGCATACTGGTAAGTCACCCTGCCAAAAAACGATTGCAATTCATTAATCACCGCGTAACCGCCGGGCCTGTTATTTGCCAGGTCTAACAATTGCCCTTGTCCGGGATTGTATTGTGGCTCTACAGGATTGACAGGAAAATTATTGATGCTGTTACTTCTACCCTGTATAAAAATCCGTTGATAAGAATGACCAGCCAGGGCTGATAGATTGTGATCGCTTTTAATCCAGGTATAAGTAAGATAATTTTCTACCAACCTGTTCCTGTTATAATTGTATAAGGTTTCCAACCGTCCCAGTCTTACAGGTACAGTGCTTGGCTTCGATTGAATATCATTGGTTCCATTTGAATTATCTATGCCAAAATTGAGTTTGTACACCAATCCTTTTACTATCCTTAGGGAAGACGAGATACTACCCACCACCCTATTAATAGTGCTCATCTCTTTTTCAAGATCAAACAAGATTATCGGGTTGCTGAAGTTTTGATAAATCGCAGGATTTCCCTGGGCATCATAAGCCGGATAGGTAGGATTATTGGAAATAGCATCGCCGATAATGGTTGAAAAAGGTGGACGATCATTTTTGGTGGTCGTTACACTTAGATTGGCCTCAATAGTCAAACGGTCATCCCAAAATCGTTGAGTAGCGTTGAACCGGCCGTTGTACCTGTCTAACTGGCTGGCCTTAATGATCCCCTGTTGCTTTTGCATACCAAAAGAAGCATAATAAGTCAGTTTGTTTGCCCCACCGCTTAAAGAAAGATTATAGTTTTGTGTAAGCGCTGTTCTGGTAACTTCTTTCTGCCAGTCGGTCGAACCACCTTTATCATCTAAAACACCTCCCAGTTTGGGGACTTCTGCTCTAAATTCATTAGCAGAAAGTACAGGCAAAGCTCTTGCTATTCTTGAAACACCAAGACTAGATGAAAAATTTAGCACTGATGCTCCTGCTTTTCCCTTTTTAGTAGTAATAATGATAACTCCGTTTGCACCTCTTGCACCATAGATTGCAGTGGCTGATGCATCTTTCAACACATCCATTGATTCAATATCCGTTGGATTAAGAAAGTTAAGGGGATCGCCGCGACCTGTCGCTGAATTATCCAGTGGTATTCCATCGACGACAAATAATGGTGTACTGGTTGATCTTACGCTACCAGGACCTCTTATCGTAATTCCCATACCTACACCCGGCTCGCCACTTACAGAGGTAACATTTACACCAGCTACTTTTCCCTGTAATAATTGCTGGGGAGAGTTGATAATCCCTTTATTAAAGGATTCATTTTTTAAAGATTTGACAGAACCTGTCACATCTTTTTTGTTTTGCGTGCCATAACCAACCACTACTACTTCCCCGAGATCGGAAGCACTTGGTTGTAATAACACTTCAATGACATCGCTGTTTCCCACCAGCACTTCTTTGCTGGCATAACCAACATAACTAATCACCAGCACCGAGTTAGCATCTGGAACTGTAATAGAAAAAGCTCCATTTAAGTCGGTTAGTGACACCGTATTGGTTCCTTTAAGCGTAATGCTGGCGCCTGCCAGGAATTTGCCATTGACGGCATCTTTGACCGTACCTCTCACGGTTTGTTCGATAGCAATTTTTTTACGATGGATTTCCCCCGCATAGGCAGGCCGTGAATCCAAAAAACAAAAGCAGGTTAGCAGCGTGACGAAAAATAATGTGAAAGATCGTTGAGCAGTCTGAGTTTTACACATTGGAAGAAGTTTAGTCTTTGGTTATAAATAATATGGCAAGGATAACCAAACCCTTTTACCAGAATGTTAAATGCACTGCCAAATTGCTTTTTTTTGAGAAAATTTTTCCATATTGTCTTAGCTTTATTTACGAAACCGTTTTCGCCAAATAAGGTTTTTTGACTGCTTAACTAACTGCTGACTGCTTGCCCATGAAGAATATTAATATTAAAGAACTTGCGAGTGAATTGAAACTTTCTGTGTCAACGATCTCAAAAGCGCTGCATGATAGCTATGAAATTAGCGACGAGACCAAACAACGTGTACTCGAAACAGCCTCCCGGCTTAACTATGTTCCTAACCCTTATGCCAGCAGCCTGCGTGGCAGAAGAAGCAAGAATATCGCCCTTGTAATTCCTGAAGTAGCCGATAGTTTTTTCTCCTTAGCCATTAATGGCATAGAGTCCATTGCGAAAGAAAAGGGCTATCACGTGCTGATTTGCTTAACGCATGAAGATTTTGAAAACGAAAAAATGATCTTAAAGGAATTTCAGTATGGCCGGGTGGATGGGGTGCTGATGTCTGTGTCGAGCGAAACAATCCAAAACGATCATATCAACGACCTGATCTCAAAAGGCGTTCCCCTGATCTTTTTTGACAGGGTATGTGAAGATGTAGCAACAGCCAGGATCACTACCGATGATTTTGAAAGCGGGTTTAAAGCAACAGAACATTTAATCGAACAAGGCTGTAGTAAAATCGCATTCATGGGAATTTCAAGAAGCCTGTCAATCAGCAACGCACGACTGAAAGGCTACCTGCATGCACTTGAAAAATACAACCTGCCTGCCGATGAGAAACACATCCTTCTTTGCAGCAATGATACCCGGGCCAATTACGAGTTGACAAAACAATTAATGAAAAAGAAAAGCCGGCCCGACGGTCTTGTGGCATCGGTAGAAAAACTAACAACACCTGTGTACCAGGTTTGCAGCGAATTAAAAATAGCAATCCCGAAAGAGCTGAAAGTAATATGCTTTTCCAACCTTGAAACAGCTGCCATTTTAAATCCATCATTGACCACCATTACACAACCGGCTTTTGAGATGGGAAGACAAGCCGCATCGCTATTATTTAAATCACTGGAAAAACCCAATTTTAATTTAAAGCAGGAAAATGTCGTGCTACCATCCGTACTGGTGGTAAGAGACTCAACTAAAAACTAATTGGAAAAAGTACTGGCTTTATTTTTCAGCCATAGCAACATTGCTTTCAAGCAGGATGGTGTTCAGAATCTTCGTCGACTCTTCTTCGGTATTCACCAGGTCATAGAGTGTCACCTTTTCAAGTAATTTATCAACGGTAAACTGTATCATTTGCCAAAGGGAACGGGAGGAGCAGTCAACTGAATTTGTACAGAGTTTGACTGTGCCGGCATGCAGGCCACAAAAATCTTTATCGAAAAGGGAACCACTCAGGGCTTTTATCACCTCCTTAATATTTATTTCTTTCGCTGCTTTAGCTAAAATATAGCCGCCCTTATAACCAGGCGTACTATTAATAAAGCCCTGCAAACGGAGAATCCTGGTCAACTTGGCAATATAATGACTGCTCAGGCCCTCAGCTTCGCTTAGCTGGGGGATGCTCATTCCTTCTTTAGTGGGACATTTTGCAATCCTCACTAAAATGCGCAAACCGTATTCTTCCTGTGCGGTGATCTTCATAATTTTTTACTCCTATTACATCCAGCCCAACTCCAGTTGAGCAGTTTCTGACATCATCGTTTTATTCCACGGCGGATCCCAGGTAACCACCACATGTACATCATTGACTCCTTCTATTTGTCTTACCTTCTGATCCACTTCTACCGGCAAGGATTGTGCGGCCGGACAACCCGGTGCTGTCAGCGTCATGGTGACCTGCACATTGTTGATCGGCAAAATATCAATGCGATAGATCAGGCCCAGTTCGTAAATACTGACGGGTATTTCCGGATCGTAAATTGTTTGCAAACACGCAACCACCTGGTCTCTCAATGTTTCTTCGTTCATCATCCCGCATTTTTAAGTTTATAAGCCAATGCGTAGTTCTTAATCTGCTTCACCATGGCCAGCAACCCATTTGACCGGGTTTGTGCGAGGTGTGACATCATCCCTATTTCTTTAATAAAATCCAATCTCGCATTTACAATATCATCGGGTGTTTGACCTGATAACACACGGATCAATAAACTGATCAAACCTTTCACAATAACAGCATCACTTTCCGCTTCATAAAACATTTTTCCATCCCTGTAATCTGCTACCAGCCACACAGTGGATTGGCAGCCTCTTACTTTATTCTCATCCTTTTTATATTGATCTTCCAGTGGCGGAAGCCTTTTTCCCAGGTCAATGATATATTCATATTTGTCATCCCAGTTGTCAAACAAGGAAAACTCTTCTATGATCTCCTTTTCTATTTCTTCTATCGTTTGATACTCAATCATTATCAGGATAGCATTTTGATAGCCTTATTAAGCCCGGTTATCAACTCATCAATTTCTTCCTTTGTATTGTACATCGCAAAAGAAGCTCTTGTCGTGCCGGGAATACAGAAATGATCCATCAAGGGCTGTGCACAATGATGACCTGTGCGAACGGCGACACCGCGGTTATCTAACAAAATTCCAAGATCCTGCGGATGCACTTTATCTACCACAAAAGATATAACACTGATCTTTTGCTTTGCCTGGCCTATAATTTTTACTCCCGGTATTTCTTCCAACTGCGCCGTTGCATAAGCTAATAATTCATTCTCGTGCTGGCGGATCTTTTCTTTGCCCGTGTGCTTTGTAAAATCAAGTGCTGCTTTGAAAGCTACGGTATCAGCTATGTTGGGAGTGCCCGCTTCATATTTATAAGGCAGGTCATTGTATGTGATCCTGTCAAAATAAACTTCTTTGATCATTTCACCCCCACCCTGGTAAACCGGCATGGACTCGAGCAAATGTTTTTTGCCATACAATACACCGACACCAGTTGGACCATACACTTTATGGGACGAAAAAGCAAAGAAATCACAATCCATTTCCTGCACATCAATATCCAAATGCACGCTGGATTGTGCGCCATCTACCATCACCACCGCGCCAGCCTCGTGTGCTTTATCAATAATCGTCTTTACAGGATTAATTGTTCCCAGCGCATTCGATACATGCACAATGGAAACTAATTTTGTTTTCTCGCTGATCAATTTGTGAAACTCATCCAGTAATAACTCACCATTCTCATTGATGGGAATGACTTTTAATACAGCTCCTTTTTCCTGGCAGAGAACATACCACGGAACAATATTGGAGTGGTGTTCCATATTCGATACGATGATCTCATCACCCTGTCGAATATTTTGCCGGCCCCATGTTTGTGCCACCAGGTTGATGCCTTCCGTGGTTCCTCCTGTGAAAATGATCTCCTCACGGGATGGAGCATTGATAAATTCTTTTACCGTATCTCTTGTAGCTTCAAAGGCCGCGGTAGCTTCTTCAGCCAACGTGTGAATGCCCCGATGAATATTGGCGTTGTAGCTGCTATAATAGTCAACCAATGCATCAATAACAGCCTGTGGTTTTTGGGTAGTAGCCGCATTATCAAAATATACCAATGGCTTACCTTTCACCTCCCGGCTTAATGCTGGAAAATGGCGGCGAATCGCCTGTACATCGAGGGTATCCTTTATGGTTATAGTTTCAATCATGTTAAATCAAAATCAAATTCAAGTCTATCGGAGATAAGCTGATCGACATAATCCCGGATCGGCTCCAGTTTGATGTGTTCGAGTATGTCGATAGCAAATGCATGTACCAATAATGATTTGGCGGCTTTCTCACTAATGCCTCTTGAACGGAGATAAAACAAACCCTCTTCATCAAGCTGGCCAATGGTACAACCGTGAGAGCATTTTACATCATCAGCAAAGATCTCCAGCTGCGGCTTGGTGTTGACCGAAGCTGAATCCGATAACAAAATATTTTTATTGGATTGAAAGGCATTTGTTTTTTGCGCCAAAGGCTCTACAAAAATCTTTCCATTAAAAACAGCTGTGGCGCTGTCGTCGATGATGCCTTTGTATAATTCATTGCTCAGGCAATGAGGTTGTATATTATCAACGACCGTGTGATTGTCAACATGCGTTTTACCTTTCAAAAAATACAAACCATACAAATGTGCTTCATTGTATTCTGCTTCAAGCGACACGTTCATATTGTTCCGGACAATGCCACCATTCAGGGAAATAGTAACGGCATTCACTACGCTCTTTCCAACCTGCCTGAAATGAGTAGTGCTAACCTGGCTGCTGTTTACACCATCGTTTTGAATCTTATAATATTCAACGAGGGCATTTTTTTCCACCACCAATTCCATTACCTGGTTGGTAAAGCTTTCAGACTGACCAATTGTTGAATAGCTTTCTACAAATTTCACCTGTGCGTTTTCCCCGATATAAACCAAGCTCCTGGGTTGTGCCAACGTATTAACCGAACGTGCATCTGAGATATTATAGATATAAACCGGATGCTCAATAACCACAGACTTTTTTACAAAAAGAAAAACACCTTCCTGTAAAAAAGCGGTATTCAATGCATGAATACCATCTTTCAGGTATTTATTGCTTTTACCGAGGTTCTGTACAACAATGTCTTTATAGTCGTTCGCCTCCGCAGCCTCTTTCAAAGGCAACACTACCAATCCGGACGAACGTACTATTGAAAGCGATGGGGAATAAAGGCCATTTACAAATACTAACTCATTTGCTTCCTCATGACCTGGCAAGCGAATGCCAGCCATTTCTTCTTTCGAGAAGGTAACCGGCGCCTGCACCAATGCATAATCCTTATTGAATAAACTACTGATGCGGGTATATTTCCACTCTTCGTGCTTAGCAGTAGGCACACCCAACTTAGTGAACGTATCGAAAGCTTTTTGTTCAATGCTTGTCAATACGCTGTCGCCATTTTTTGCCTGCAACTGCTGATATTGTTCTTTTATAGTGTCGATCATTTTCTTACTTGTTTAAGCCTCAGGCCTCCTGTTTTTCGTTCGCCTCATTTTTAATGAAATCATATCCTCTTTCTTCCAGCTCAAATGCCAATTCCTTTGTTCCTGATTTTACGATACGACCGTTATACAATACATGCACAAAATCCGGAACGATATAATCCAGCAAACGCTGGTAGTGTGTAACCACCAACACCGCATTGTCTTTACTTCTTAATTTATTTACACCATTAGCCACGATACGAATCGCATCGATATCCAACCCTGAGTCTGTTTCGTCAAGGATCGCCAGTTTCGGTTGCAACATGGCCATCTGGAAAATTTCATTTCTTTTTTTCTCACCACCTGAAAAACCTTCGTTCAGTGAGCGGCTTAACAATGATTGACCGATTTCCATTAAAGCCATTTTCTCTTTCATCATTTTCAAGAATTGCACGGCATCCAATGGCTCTTCACCACGGTATTTGCGCACTTCATTCACAGCGGTCTTTATAAAGTTGGTGGTAGTCAAACCTGGAATTTCAACCGGATACTGGAAAGCGAGGAAAATTCCTTCACCCGCTCTTTCTTCCGGCGAAAGATCCAGCAGATCTTTTCCTAAAAACTCAACCGAGCCTTTTGTTACTTCGTAATCTTCACGTCCTGCTAATACAGAGGCTAAAGTGCTTTTACCCGAACCATTAGGTCCCATGATCGCATGCACTTCACCGGGGTTTATGGTTAAATTGATACCTTTTAAAATTTCCCGCTCCTCGATCCCAGCATGTAAATTCTGAATAGTCAGCATTATCTTACTTATTTGATGATTGATTATGAATTATAGTTATCCAACACTTCCTTCCAGGCTAATTGCTAAAAGCTTTTGTGCTTCTATTGCAAATTCCATTGGCAGGTGATTCATTACTTCTTTTGCAAAACCATTAACGATCAGGGCTACCGCAGTTTCGGTGTCGATACCCCGCTGGTTGCAATAAAATATCTGGTCTTCACCGATCTTGGAGGTAGTGGCTTCATGCTCAACTACAGCCGTTTTATTTTTTACCTCGATATACGGGAACGTATGTGCACCACATTTATCGCCGAGAAGTAAAGAGTCGCATTGTGAAAAGTTCCTGGCATTGCTGGCATTTTTGCTCACATGTACCAGGCCACGATAACTATTATTACTAACACCGGCAGAGATACCTTTTGATACAATACGGCTCTTGGTATTCTTCCCAAGGTGTTGCATTTTGGTACCGGTATCAGCCTGTTGATGATTATTGGTAACGGCTACTGAATAAAATTCGCCGATCGAATTGTCGCCTTTTAAGATCACACTGGGATACTTCCAGGTAATGGCCGAACCAGTTTCTACCTGTGTCCAGGAGATTTTGGAGTTCTTACCCTGGCAAATACCTCTTTTAGTTACGAAGTTGTAAATACCACCCTTGCCTTCCTTATCACCGGGATACCAGTTTTGCACTGTAGAGTATTTGATCTCGGCATTATCCATCGCTATCAGCTCTACTACTGCGGCATGCAACTGGTTTTCGTCCCTCATCGGGGCCGTACAACCTTCCAGGTAGCTCACATAACTTCCCTCCTCGGCCACGATCAATGTTCTCTCGAATTGTCCCGTGTTTTCGGCATTGATCCGGAAATAGGTTGACAATTCCATGGGGCAACGTACACCTTTGGGTATATAGCAGAACGAACCATCACTAAAGACAGCAGAGTTAAGGGCTGAAAAATAGTTGTCAGTAATGGGAACTACTGAGCTCAAATATTTCTTCACTAATTCCGGGTGCTCCTGGATGGCATCACTGATCGAACAAAAGATAATCCCCAATTCGCCAAGCTGTTCTTTAAATGAAGTACCAATTGATACACTGTCAATTACAGCATCAACCGCCACACCGGAAAGCCTTTTTTGCTCGTCCAGGGAAATACCCAGCTTTTCAAAAGTTCGCCTCAGCTCCGGGTCGATCTCGTCCAAACTGTTCGGCTTTATTTTTTGCTTGGGAGCTGAATAGTAAATAATGTCCTGGTAGTCGATGGGCTCGTACTTGATGTTGGCCCACTTAGGTTCTTCCATCTTCAGCCACTGCCGGTAGGCTTTTAACCGCCAGTCCAGCATCCATTGTGGTTCATTTTTTTTGGCAGAAATAAAACGAACGATGTCTTCGCTAAGTCCCTTTGGCGCTTCATCTGCTTCTAAATCAGACACAAAGCCATACTTATAATCGCTTAAAACGGTCCTTTCGATCGTGGTCCGGTCATCGTCCATCACACTCACCTCTTTTAGTTGATCTATTTCGGGTTTCATATTTTGCAAAGATACCAAATGAATTTCTACAAAAAGGTATAAATAATGTTAGTTAGTTGTTATTCAGCAAGCCTAATCACTTTTGAACAACTCCAACGAATTGGTAACAAGTTTTGTATTTGAAGGTTTGACCGCAAGCAGGCAAAAGAATATTTCCGGAAATAGTAAATAGCAGGATCCCTGCAACTCTGCTTAATGGAACCATTAGAACAGCGACAACTGCTGAATGACCGGCTGACTACTATTTTGGTAGGAATAGCGGGTTTCACTGCCGGCTTCAATGCAAAAAACCGGAGTTTCTTCATAACGGGAAGCCACTACTATTTTAGTAGCCCCGGCTATTGGGCTAAATAGTCGTTCCACTAACTCGGGAGTATTGTTATGCTTTGAAAGGTGGGACAAAATCAGGTGACTTAACCGGCTGCTGCGATGCTTGGTGAAAAGCTCCAATGCCTGCCCGTTGGAAAGATGGCCGTTATCACTGCTGATCCGCTTTTTTAAAACATAGGGATAATTGCCATTCATTAGCATATCCTCGCAATAATTGGATTCCAGGAAAGCGGCATGGCATTGCTTGAAATGATTAATGACCTGTTCACAACAATTTCCAATATCGGTAAACACCCCAATATTGACTCCACCGGCGGTGATCATAAAACTATGCGGATCGGCTGCGTCATGTGATTTTTGAAAGGCCTTTATTAAAAGCTGACCAATTGCGATTTCCTGCCCAGCGGTAAAACTCCTGATCAATTCCTTTTCCAAAATTCTGCCGGCCGACCGCAACGTGCCGGGTGTAATATAAACGGGCAGCTTGTATTTTTTGGACAACACCCGAATCCCCGTAATATGATCCGCATGTTCGTGTGAAACAAAAATTGCTTTAACCAGCGACATGGACAATCCAAGCCTGCTCATTCTGCGTTCCGTTTCCCGGCAGGAGATACCAGCGTCTATCAATACGGCTTCTGTTTTGTTACCGATATAATAACAATTACCGTTGCTGCCAGAATTAAGTGATGAAATGAAAAGCGACATCCGGTGGTAAAAATAAATTAAAGGCTTTAGAATTGGCCCAGGATAGTTATTCACAATCTTAAAAATGGTATGGCAGGCAATTTGTTTTAATTGAATTCAAACAAATTCTGCATTGGACAACGAGCTACTAAATAAAAGTATTACCGACAAAATAGGTGAAGCTCTTATTACCTCGAAGCAAACAATTGCTGTAGCTGAAAGTGTTACGGCCGGACATCTACAAACCTGCCTGTCACTGGCTGATAAGGCACTGGAATTTTTCCAAGGTGGTATAACCGCTTATAATATCGGTCAAAAAACAAAACATTTAGGCGTTAACCCTATACATGCTTTGGCTACCAACTGTGTTTCCGAAAAAATTGCCAGCGAAATGGCTAAAAACGTCGCTATTACCTTCAACAGTGATTGGGGAATTGGAATTACGGGATATGCATCACCGGTACCTGAAAAAAATATTGAGGAATTATTTGCCTGCTTTGCCATTACCCGGCATCAACAAATCATCATATTGGAAACCGTGAATGCTATAAAACAATCGGCTTTAAACGTCAGGCTGTTCTATTCTAAAGTCGTTTTAGAAAAACTTTTGGCAGCTCTTCAACAATAGTAAAAGGTTGAACGGCCATGGCAGGAAAATTGAGGTCATGACTTAGACCAACGATTTTTTAATTCTAAAAACCTCAATATGCATTCAGCTTATCAAACTTGCATAGATGCCTGCCTTCGTTGTGCAGCAGCTTGTGATCATTGTATGGCCACCTGCCTTCATGAAGAAGATGTTGAAATGATGGCTCTCTGTATTCAGCTCGATATTGAATGCAGCACTATTTGTAAAGCAGCGGTGCAATTAATGCAATTACAAAGTAATCATGCCAATGCTATCTGTCAGCTCTGTGCCGACGTCTGCAATGCCTGTGCTGAAGAGTGCAGTAAACACAACAACGAGCATTGCAGGGATTGCGTTGCTGCCTGTCATGAATGTGCTGCAGAATGTATGAGCATGGCAGCTGCGTAATAAAGTTTCAGAAGTTTGAGAGGTTCAACATGGTTAAAGGGTTAATCAGGACTTCTGAAACTTCTTAAACACCTTAAACTTTTTAAATCTTTTAAACTTTTTAAACTTTTTTTATGGCAAAGTATTCCAAAAAAGCACAGGACAAAGTAGAGAAAGCCATGCATGAACGAAAAGCCGGCACATTAAGAAGCGGACGGAGTGGAAAAAAAGTAACAAGTCGTAAACAAGCGATTGCAATAGGATTATCCGAAGCGAGAGAAGCTGGCGCCAAAGTGCCAAACCCGCCTGCCGGACGAGGAGGGAAAAAAACGGCAACAAAGAAAACAGAAACTAAAAAGAAAGCTGTTAAAAAAACTGCCAGGAAAAAAAGCAGCAGGTAAATTTAAGAGCATTGCACTCAAAAAATCTTTCCAGAAAAAGTAAGCCCCGGAACTTTATTGTCCGGGGCTAGTCCTTCCAACCGTCCTTGATCTAAAAATTAGTTTTTCGCAATATCGAATTTCCTGAAAATGGCTTTTACACTATTCTGGATTTCTTTTGTGGTCATGTGTCTGCTACCGACTTCGTCTGTAGCCCAACCCTGCCAAACTGTTTTTTCAGTATTGGCATCGATCATAGATATTGTTATGGTTCCTTCACGGGTATTCACATCATAATTATCATATCCGACGAAACGGGAAGGATAATATACCCTGTAGAATCGACGTGAATAAGGGTTGTAAAATGTACGGGTAAAGGGATTCGAATAAACTGGCTCTGATTCCTGCCTGACGGCTCTTTCAACCAGCACGTCATAACTCAGCAATACATCGGGATCTTTTTTTGATTCTCTCCAACCCGCTGTTTTTTCTAATTCTTTATTCACAGCATCCCGAATTTTTTGTTCTGCCAGGTCATTTTTCCGATCCTTTTTAGTTCCTTCCTTTTCTACCCAGGCATATGTTTTATACTTCGTAAAATCTGTGTTATCGTCTTTTTCAATATGAGCTGTGGAAGCACAACTTGCAAGCAAGAAGACGATACCGAGAACTCCGCTCCACAGTTTCAAATTCCGCATCATGGCTTTACTCCTTTTTATTAGTGATTTATTTTCTTGTTATCACATAATAAACGATAAAATCTATGCCGGGATTATTAACGAGATGTGAAAGTTAAACGTGTAACTATGCAGAAAAGTGCTGCACTCTGAGCTACAACAACTGAATTAACAAACCAGTAACGAATGGCTGTCAAAACGACCTATCCGAGGCCTATTTCATAATGACGTGGAGGTATTTCTATGTCGACAAAGCCTTTTCGAACAAGCCTGTCCTTAAAGGCCTGCTGCACATCATATTCCCCATGAACGAGAAATAATTTCTCCACTTCCCGCGGGTTTTGACAGGCGAGCCACTGACTCAGGTCTTCATAATCACCATGTGCACTCATACTGCGGATTGCTCCAACCTCCGCATGCACTTCGTGACGAACGCCAAATATAGAGACTTCTTTGGCTCCTGCTATTAAACGGCCGCCAAGCGAATTGGGTTCGCAATAACCGGTGAGCAAAATTGTGTTGCGGCTATTTTCAATATTATTACTGATATGATGTTTTACCCGGCCTGCCTCTGCCATTCCACTCGCAGAAATAATGACACAAGGCTCGTTTCTGAAATTGAGCATCTTGGATTGTTCCACTGTTTTTACAAATTTCAACCCGGTAAAAGAAAAAGGATCGGCATCTGATTTTAAGATTTGCTGGATATATCGGTTGAAATACTGCGGGTATCGCTTCACCAATTCAGTAGCCTCCTGGCTCAATGGGCTGTCTAAAAAATAATCCAGTTTGGGTAACCTGTTTTCGTTTTCCAGTTGATTCAGTGCATATAAAATTTCCTGCGTTCTGCCCACACTGAAAGCCGGCATGATCAGCTTTCCTTGTTTTTGCAAGCAGGTTTTGTTGATCCATTCCAGCAAATGGTCGGGTGTAGTCACCATTTCCTCGTGCAGGCTGTTGCCATAAGTTGACTCTAAAAGAATAAAATCAGCCTGCGGAAAAATTTCCGGTGATTTTAAGATAACGTCGCGGTAACGCCCTACATCACCACTGAATGTGAGCTGCCGTTGTCGTCCATTTTCGTTTATTCTTAAATGTACACAGGCACTTCCAATGATATGTCCTGCATCCGTGAAGAATACTTCTACATCTTCAATCACCGGAAACCATTCATTATACTTCACCTCTATAAAATGGTCGAACGTATTCTTTGCATCTTCAATGGTATAAAGTGGTCGCAACAAAGGTTGACCTTCTACCAATCTTTTTTTATTGGTATACTTCACATCACTTTCCTGTATCTCGCCCGAGTCCTCTAATAAAATTTTTGTCAGCTCCCTGGTGGCGGAAGTGCAATATATTTTACCTTCAAAACCATCTTTGACCAATTTGGGTATTAAACCGCTATGATCGATATGGGCATGTGAAAGGATCATAACATCAATTGAAGATGGCTCAAACCCGAAATCCCTGTTAAATGCGTCCGTCTCCGCTCCCATTCCCTGGAACATGCCGCAGTCGAGTAAAACTCTTTTACCATTTTTTAAAGTCAGTAAATGCTTGGAACCGGTAACAGTTCTTGCTGCGCCGTGAAATGCTATTTTCATACCCCTGTCCCCTAAAGGGGAATTTTGTTTATTGAATTAATACAATTTGATACCTCCTTTACTCCCCTTTAGGGGCTGGGGGTTTCGCCTTAAACGACCATGTAATATAAAACTCTGCAACAATTTCACCGGCTGCATTTTTACCCACTGATTTTGCCCTGAAGATTTTTCCTTCGCCGGTTGAAATACTTTCCTCAATTGTTCGGTGCAATGCATCTCCGTCTTCACAAATAAATGTTGTTTTGCCAACTGCTTTTTTAAAGTATTCAGACTCTACTTTTACTACCAGCATGGAGATTGACGGATTACGTTTGTATACATGCGCCATAGCCAATACACCTGTACTCATTTCTGCCGCCATCGACAAGCAGGCAAAATAAGTGGAACGAAAAGGATTTTGTGAAAACCATTTATATGGTACTGCCACTACGCAATGTTTTTCATCCATTGCACGAACCCGGACACCGCAAAAAAAAGCACTTGGCAACCTGAATAATAAAAATATCCTGAACTTAAGAGGATGATTGATGAGTTTGATAAAGGATGGAGTGCCGGGATTCATTAATTCATTATTGTTCCTTATACTGTTTTGGATCCAATGCCTTGGATGACCAGTCATTTAAAAAACCGATCACCGTTTTTGTATTATAACCTTTGCCTTCCTCAAGGTAAACAGAATTTTGAGTATGTATCAGCTCTCCTTTTCCGTTTAAAATAAGAAATACAGGAAAGCCGAAGCGCTGCGGAAAAGCATATTTTGCCAACAATTTTTCATTCCTATTTTCTTTACTATAATTAAGATGATATACAACGTAATTGGCTTTAATCACGGAATCGATCGACTTATCTGTGGTAGCAATGTCATTAAATAGTGCACACCAGATACACCAGTTACCACCGATCTGAACAAATACATTTTTACCCTCTGCTTTAGCTTGTTTTACCGCGTCAGCAATTTTTTTCTCCGCATTTTCTTCCGGCTTATACAGCTTGAAGGATTTCATGTCCTGGGAAAAGGAAACACCTGTAAAGAAAACAGCGATCCAAAGAATAATGATTTTTTTCATATTGTACTTAGAATATTAAAAGAATAAACATTTTTATTCGTCATTGTTCGGCGTCTGAATACAAATCTAAGCCTCTCATGTGGCAAATTAACTTCTGCGCCGATCAATGCAGGATGAACTTAATTTATTTTATCAAACGCTACAATTGTTGCTACCCGCCCCGAAAAGCCCAAGCAACCTTGGCAAAAAAGAGAAAAGACCTCCATCGTCCTGAAAATTTGGCCGGTTACCGCCGCCACCCGGCCGTCATTAAAATCATCCGGGTTTTGATCTTGCGGATCGTCAGTCACCCTGATACGCATAAACAGCTAATTTTAGTATTTAAATGTAATAAGTTCATTTGATATACGAATCGCCATCACAATTACTTATTTTTTTGACAAGACCCACCATTTTCAAATAAGTTTCGTCACTTTTGATAAATGAGATATTACCGGATGGAAAAGGTTTTCTTGTATCTATTCCTGCTTGTATCAGGTACTGTTACCTATGCACAAAGTGTGCAGGGTAAGTTACAATTCACAGAAGGGCAAAAGCTGACGATTCAAATAGATTTAAAAACTGTCGTTACCCAACAAGCGATGGGTAAAGCCATCGATTTCTCTAGTGAAGGCTCCGCTGTACATTCATATAAAGTTTCAGCTGCCAGTGACAACAGCACTACTCTGCTTCATGAAAATGAAAAATTGAATTTTGATTTTGAAGGTATGGGTCAGAAGCATTCTTTCAATTCAGAAAACCCGGATGATACAGCCAGCCAGTTTGGCGAGTATGTAAAAAATATCCTGGGCAAAAAATATGAATTAACCATTGATGGAACTGGTATAGTACTACAGGCAAAACCTGTAAAAATAGAAGTTGTTAACCCCGATGAAAAAACTACCATGGTAGCAGGTATGATTAAGGATATTACCGCCATGACTTATCCCCCACGAAAAGGTGATCCCAGTTTTTTTAAAGTTTTACCAGCAAAAGAAATAAGCCGCGGTGAGTCATGGACCGATTCGATAAAAACTGAAACCGGCAATTTAAAAACGACTTATACATTGTCTGATATTACCGACTCCACCATTGTTGTAACATTCACCAGCACGGGGTCAAGCACATCCAAAACAATGATGATGGGTAGAGAAGCTGTTACCACCATGAATAACAACAGCTCCGGGAACATCGTTATAGAAGGAGCAACAGGAATTCTCATCCGCAAGACAATCACTACCGAATCAAACGGTACAATGGAAGCAATGGGTGGAACCATGCCTGTGACATCCAGAAGCTCCATCACTATTCAAGTAAAATCCGAGTAGTGGATATTTCCATCATACTTATAATCGTTGTACTGGGCGTTTACCTTGTATGGAAACTAATGGGCAGTGGGCCAAAGAAGAAGCCACGAGATCGGCGGTTTAATATTCGCAAACATCGTCAAAGCAGAAAGCAGGATGACGAGGACGATCTTATTCCTTAAATTTTCTTTAACACGGAAAATAATTTGCTATCGATAAATTCTATGTGAGGCTTTTTATTCAGCGATAAGTTGGTTACGTAACAGGTCGGCAAACTCATCTCTTTTCCTGATCAATGAAGCTTTTCCATCTTTCACCAACACTTCAGCAGGTTTATATCTTGAATTAAAATTAGAAGACATTTCAAAGCCATAAGCACCGGCATTATAAAAAACCAGATAATCGCCTTCCCTTACTTCATGCAATTGCCTGTCCCAGGCAAAAGTGTCGGTTTCGCAAATATTACCAACAACGGAATATTTTCTTTCTGAACCAGATGGATTGCTGATATTTTCAATGCGATGATAGGAGTCGTAAAACATCGGCCTTATCAAATGATTAAAACCGCTGTTGATACTTACAAATGTAGTAGCCGCGGTTTCTTTCAATACGTTGACCTGCGCCACGAAATAGCCACATTCACTTACTAAAAACTTACCGGGCTCAAACCATATTTGCAGATTTTTTGCCTGTGGATGACTATCGAAGTCTTCTTTTACTTTTTGTGCCAGCAGTTCAATGTCCGTTTCCGCATCACCTGATTTATAAGGCACTTTAAAACCTCCGCCCAAATCAATTGATCGCAGCTCTTTAAAATGCGGAATAATGTCAAACAACACTTCGATGCCTTTCACAAAAACGTCCACATCCTTTATTTCACTTCCGGTGTGAATATGCAGGTTATTGATATAAATGTTTTGTTGTTGAATGATCTCAAGCAATTGATCCAACTGTTCTACCGGGATGCCAAATTTGCTTTTATCATGACCGGTTGAGATTTTTAAATTACCTCCGGCCATGATATTGGGACGCAAGCGAATGCCCACCGGGTAACTGTGCCCATAGGCTTTACCAAATTTTTCAAGGTTGGATAAGCTATCGATATTAATATTTACGCCCAACTCTTTAGCCTCTGCGATTTCATCAAATCCAATTCCATTGGAGGTGTATAAAACATTCCTTGGAGCAAAGCCTGCGTGCAGCGCTAACTTCACCTCATTTACCGAACTGCAATCAATACTGGCGCCGAGTGAACGAATATGTTTAAGAACACTAATATTGGTTAGTGCCTTACAGGCATAAAAAAATACAGTATTACTGCTGTTAAACGCATCGGTCAGCTTTTTATATTGAGCTGAAATCTTTTCAGCATGGTAAACATAAACCGGCGTTCCAAAATCCCGGGCAATTTGTATTAACTCTTTCGGTGTTAGTTGTTCGGACATAGTTGGCGAAGATACGGTTCGGTAAAGCCCCTTCCAAAGGGAGGCCACCTAAACACAATTCAGGTTTTTGAAATTTTTTATTATTGGTCTTGCTACAAGATAGTTTGCTTGTTGTGCTGGGTATTCGATTATCGGGGCTGTGTGTTGCAAGTCCTCCCGATATGTCGGGAGAATTTAGGGGGGCTTATTCCTGGTTCTCCGATTTATCGACCAATTCACCGTCCTCTGTTACGGAAAGCATTACCACCTCCTCGCCACCTTCTCCTTCTGAAGTTTTTGTTTCTTCATCGGTAATTTCAGCATCCTTTATAACAGTGGGCTCCACTATTTGATCGGCCAACACCTCTTTGATCTTTGGCAGATCGTCTGCTGAATTAATACCAAAATAATCCATGAAGTTCTTCGACGTAGAATATACTAATGGATGGCCGGGCAATTTTTCATTTCGGCCACTAATGATGATCAGCTCTTTTTCCAATAACTTCTGAACAGCATAGTCGGAGCTTACACCACGGATAGCCTCTATTTCACCCTTTGTTACCGGTTGCTTATAGGCAATGATCGACAAAGTTTCCAATGCTGCAGACGATAACCGTTTTAAAAACTTTTCACCATTCAGCTGCGCGATGGTTTTATGATAGTCTTTTTTTGTCAGGAATTGCCATCCACCACCGCTTTGGCGCATTTCGAAAGGATAAAACTCCGAACTATATTTTTCTGTGATTCCGTCTACGGCAGCTTCCACCTGGTCCAATGAAATTTTATCTTCCATAAAACCAAAAGCATTATTCAAAAGCTCTGTTACTTCCAGGCTGGTCAACGGCTTATCGCTGGCAAAGATCAATGCTTCAATATGCGGTATCAGATTTGTTATTTCCATAAAACCCCAAACCCCTAAAGGGGCTTTTAGAACTTCACTATGTTTGAAAAATCCAGTTCAATAGTAGTAAAGTGATTATTAAAATTTATTAAAGCGCTCAATAATAATACCAAGGGTCGAAAATACACTTACGGCGTTGCAGATGAAAACCCAGTTATCAACATTTCAATTCGATAAAACAACAATTGGGTAAAACATTCACGACCTAAGTTCTCCGCCGCGGCGGAGGACAGGAGGCTTTATCCCTGGAGTGCCGCCGCGCCACTTACAATTTCTGTGAGCTCTGTCGTAATGGCTGCCTGCCTTGCCCTATTATAAGAAATCTTGAGAGTCCGCAACATTTCATTGGCATTTTCGCTGGCCTTATCCATTGCCGTCATACGGGCACCATGTTCAGATGCATTGGAATCAAGAACGGCTTTGTATAATTGCGTATTAAGAATCTTCGGCATCAACTCAGCCAACAGCTCTTCCTTTGAAGGATCATAAATGAAATCAGCTTTCTTATCTCCTTCTTTTTTCTGCACTTTAGGTATTGGCAGAAACCGCTCCACCTCAAATCGCTGCGTGGCGGCATTTTTAAACTGGCTATAAACAATTTCTACTACATCATATTTTCCTTCTTCAAAAGCCTTCATGGCTGACCGCGATGCTTTTTGAACATTTTCAAAAGTGAGGTGGAGAAAAATATCCTTATGTGTCGCGTCGGTTTTAAAGTTGTTCTTGGTGAAATGCTCGTAGCCTTTTTTACCAATGTTCCAGATAGTGACATTACCTTTTTGAAACTGGTTGGAATACTTTTCAGTAATGGTTGCTTTTGTCAGCTTGATCAGGTTGGCATTAAAAGCACCGGCTAAGCCGCGGTCACTGGTAATAACAATCAGCAGCACTCTTTCGACCGGTCGTTCTGTTGCCAGCTTCATTCCTACTTCACCTTCGCTATTGCTGACGATGTTGCTTAATAATTCCTGCAGTTTCTGTGCATAAGGCCGCATTTGAATGATAGCATCCTGTGCCCGGCGCAATTTAGCGGCACTTACCATTTTCATGGCTTTGGTGATTTGCTGCGTACTTTGAACTGATTTGATGCGGTTACGAACCTCTTTTAACTGACCGGCCATTCTATGTATTTTGAAATTTTACGGCCCTGCCTACCGGCGGGCAGGCGCAAAGGTATGGGCTGATTACTGATTTTCCATATTCCAACTGAAAATCCGGACACCTGTGGATAAAGCCTGAAAACAAACTATTTGCCTTCTAAATTGACGCTGTCTTTCAGTTCAAAAACCCTTTTCACCACGTAAGTCAGGGTAAAACGGCCACCTGCCGACTTCGTTTCTTTCAACGGCCACCCCTCTTCTTTATAAAATTCCAGGTAAACAGGCCCGTTTCTCAAATTTTTCAAAGCAGCCCGGCTAATGGTGACCAAACCGTTGCGAACCGTGTCCACCCGGTCAATTCCCCGGCCATAAAAAGTAGTATCGGTAACTATTGTTCGCACAAAATCGAGTGTGTCAAGACCCGCCAATTCAAAATTGAGGTCTTTCCGGGTTATTATTTTTGGAAGCTCCGTCTTCAATGAGATGACTGGAAACTCAAATCTCTCTTTGTATTGCCGGCCTTCCATATCAGTATATAATATCTCGTGGGGCCCGGCAAAATCCTGCACCGGGATATTAAGCTCGTAATAAACGCCATTCATTTTTGAGCTGTCAGGCTCGATCTGGTAACCATCCAGGGTGACATTGGCCGGCGGTACTAAGCTCACCGGTATGCCTTCATTGCTGCCGGGGCGATATTGCAAATTCAGCGTAATCATGCCCGACTCTTCATCACCCCAAATTTTGTAATCAAAATAAAGGGATTTAGGATTGGGAATCTTGTCGACAGGCATCTTTCCATTATTATTGCAGGCCGCAATACAAACAAGTAAAGGCAGAAATCCTATCAAACCGCGGTCTATCCCAAAAATCTTCCGATTATTCATTATAGTTTCTTGTAATGGCTCGTTAAAACCTGGTTTTATATCCCATTGGCTTATTTATCGTTCAAATCCCGTAGCCACAAAAAGGCACTGCAAAATAAGTACTTATGAAAAATATCAGCCCGGAGTTTCCACGACCGGCAAAGTCATTTCCCTTATCATCCCTCCTTCATTTCCATTATCTTTGCTCCCCTCCGAACATCGGAGCAGGCTCTGTCAAATTGGCTTATAGAAAATAATAGCATTCTTTTTGACCGGGTAATATTTCTCAAATAGTTGAATTTCTACAATACTCAATAACACATCAATATGATTGGTTTTCTCTCAAAGCTGTTTGGTGGTAACAAATCAGATAAGGACGTAAAAAAAATTCTTCCTGTTGTTCAAAAAATCAACCAGCATTTTGCAGGCTTCGCTACATTAAGCAACGACCAGCTTCGACATAAAACGCAGGAGTTTCGCCAGCGTATACAATCACATTTATCATCCATCGATGAAACTATTGCATCAAAAAATAAGCAAGCTGAAGAACTTCCTTTTAGTGACTTACTGGGAAAGGATGCTATTTACCAGGAAGTAGATAAATTAAAAAAAGACCGGGATAAAAAGATTGAAGAAGCGCTGGAAGAAATTCTTCCCGAAGCCTTTGCCGTTGTCAAGGAAACAGCCCGCCGCTTTAAAGAGAGCACCGAAGTAATTGCAACAGCTACACAATTGGACCGCGACCTGAGTGTAAAAAAAGATTATATCACTATCGATGGCGACAAAGCTATTTATAAAAATACCTGGACCGCTGGTGGTGGACAGGTTACCTGGAACATGTTGCACTACGATGTGCAATTGATTGGTGGCGCAGTATTGCATTCCGGAAAAATTGCAGAGATGGCCACCGGTGAGGGTAAAACCCTTGTATCTACTTTGCCTGCTTATCTGAATGCATTGCCCGGAGAAGGAGTTCATATCGTTACAGTGAATGACTACCTGGCCCGTCGTGACCAGGAATGGAATGGCCCTATCTTCGAATGGCTGGGGTTAAAGGTCGACTGTATTGATAAACACCAACCCAACACTGAAGAAAGAAGACAAGCCTATCTCGCTGACATTACCTATGGCACCAACAACGAATTTGGTTTTGACTATTTGCGTGATAATATGGTGCATACACCGGAAGAAATGGTGCAACGCAAACACCATTTTGCCATGGTGGATGAGGTGGACTCGGTGTTGATTGACGACGCCAGGACGCCATTGATCATTTCAGGTCCTGTAGCCCGCGGTGAGGACCAGCAATATCATGTTCACAAACCAAGAATTCAACAAATAGTTCAGGAGCAGGAACGTATTGTTCGTAATGCTTTGAATGAAGCCAAAAAGTTGATCGAAAAAGGAGAAGATGATCCTAAAACGGGAGGTCTTCATTTATTCAGGGCATTTCGTGGTTTACCTAAATATGGCCCGTTGATTAAATATCTCAGCGAGCCCGGTAATAAAGTAAAACTGCAAAAGGCAGAAAATTATTACCTCCAGGACCAGATGCGTAATATGCATATCGTAGATGCAGAACTACTTTTCCATATCGATGAAAAAAATAATTCAGTTGACCTGACCGATAAAGGATTAAACCTAATCACTAAAACAGGAGAAGATCCTGAGTTTTTCGTTTTACCTGATATTGGGGTAAAACTGGCGGAAGTAGAAAAGAGTGAAGCCGCGGCTGAAGAAAAATTACAACAGAAAGAATCTTTGTTGAATGATTACGCTCAAAAAGCAGATCGTATTCACACCGTTCAGCAATTGCTGAAAGCTTATACTTTATTTGAAAAAGATGTTGAATACGTCATCATTGATGGGGCTATCAAAATTGTTGACGAACAAACAGGCCGTATCATGGAAGGCCGTCGTTATAGTGACGGCTTGCACCAGGCACTGGAAGCAAAAGAGAACGTAAAGATCGAAGCAGCTACGCAAACCTATGCTACCATCACTTTACAGAACTATTTCAGGATGTACCACAAGCTGGCCGGTATGACCGGTACAGCTGAAACCGAAGCGGCTGAATTGTGGAGTATTTACAAACTGGATGTTGTCAGCATTCCCACCAATCTTAAAATGATTCGGGATGACAAGCAGGATCTTGTTTATAAAACCAAACGGGAAAAATATAAAGCTGTTATCGACGAAATTGAAAACCTGCGCAATGGCGGTCGTCCCGTGCTGGTTGGTACTACTTCCGTTGAGATCAGTGAGCTGCTTAGCCGGATGCTGCAACAGAAAAAGATTCCGCATAATGTATTGAATGCAAAACAACACCTGAAAGAAGCACAGGTGGTGGCTGAAGCAGGTTTCGCCGGAGCAGTGACGATCGCTACCAACATGGCCGGTCGTGGTACTGATATCAAACTCGGGCCGGGTGTGAAAGAAGCAGGGGGGTTAGCCATTATTGGTACGGAAAGACATGAAAGCCGCCGTGTAGACAGGCAGCTGCGTGGTCGTGCAGGGCGCCAGGGCGACCCAGGTAGTTCACAATTTTATGTATCACTGGAAGATGATCTGATGCGGATGTTCGGTAGCGAACGTATCGCTTCTATGATGGACAAGCTTGGTTATAAGGAAGGCGATGTGATCCAGCACAGCATGATCAGTAACAGCATTCAACGGGCACAGAAGAAAGTGGAGGAAAACAACTTCGGCATCCGGAAGCGTTTGCTGGAATATGATGATGTAATGAACAAACAACGGAATGTGATCTATGGCAAACGCCAGCATGCCTTGTTTGGCGAACGTTTAGCACTCGATATTGATAATGCCTTTTCAGTAGTTGCCGAAGGTTTGATCAGTGGCTTCCGGGAACAGGAAGATTTTGAAGGCTTCAAAATGGCCTGTATCGTCAACTTCGGATTGGATACAAAGATCACAGAAGATGAATTCAAAAAAGGCGACCTGAATACAATCATTGATCAATTGTACACTGAAGCCACAGATAATTATACCAAACACAAGGATGCGCTGAAACATCAGGCTATTCCTGTTTTCAAAAATATCCGGCTTACACAGGGAAGTCATATAGAAAACGTAGTGGTTCCTTTCTCTGATGGCCGCAAAGGTTTGAATGTGCTGGCCTCACTTGATAAAACACTTAGCACAAACGGAGAAGAGTTGGCTGGCTCTTTGGAAAAAACCATCACCCTGACTGTTATTGATGAGGCCTGGAAAGAACACCTGCGGGCTATGGATGATTTGAAGCAAAGTGTACAGACTGCTTATTTGGAGCAAAAAGATCCGTTGGTTATTTACAAGGTGGAAGCCTTCCAGCAGTTTAAGAATATGGATGCGGAGGTCAATAAAGATATTGTTTCATTCCTTAGCCATGCCGCTATACCAGTGCAACAGGAACATGCTCCGCTAAGAGAGGGACGTCCTGAAAAAACGGATTACAGTAAGATGAGAGCCAATAAAGAGGAAGTGGAAACAGCCGGTGAAGATTATGCAGCCAATGAAAGAGACCGTTTTGAACCCGGTGGCGCCGGACCAGCGGTGAAACAGGAGCCTGTGAAAGTAGGACCTAAAATAGGAAGAAACGATCCTTGTCCTTGTGGTAGTGGTAAGAAGTACAAAAATTGCCATGGAAAGGATGCTTAACAATTTTTCTTTTAATAGAAATCCCGGGCATTTGTCCGGGATTTTTTTATTAGTAAGTAGCAATGGCCTATGCTTAGATTCATCTTAACCCTCCATTACTTTTCATAATGAAATCTACACTGTAAAATGTGAATCCTCTTATCTCTGACTGCATATACCAAACGATGTTCATCAGTGATCCTACGGCTCCAGCAACCCGAATAAGGACCTTTCAATGGCTCAGGTTTACCAATACCTTTAAAAGGATTGCGCAAAGTATCCTTTATCAAATCATTGATCCGCTCCAACACTTTTTTATCGGTTTGCTGCCAGTACAAATAATCTTCCCAGGCGTGGGTTTGCCAGACTAACTCCATCTCACCGGTTAATAAGTTTGTTTTTCAGGTGCTTTCCGGTATTCATTTCGGCAATAGCCTCATCGAGTCTTTTGCGGTTGGCTTTGCTGCTACCTAAATGCAGCGTTTCCTGGATGGCATTATATTCTTCAAGCGACATTACCACTACATTCTTCCCTTTGCTCCTGGATACAATCATGATTTCGTTGTCTTCATTAACGAGGTTGAGATTTTCTGCCAGCTTGTTTCTAAATTCAGTATAGTTCACCACCTTCATAAAAAAAGTACTTAATTAAGTACGAATTTAGGCATTTACATTTGACTGCTTTGCTTATCCACCAATTATTAACTTTCTCCAATTAAAGTATTTTTACTATTGTCTAGTCGTAAACCCAACATTAGATTTGTGGCAGATTACGAAGTGAGAGCAAGGCAATAGATGGGAAATCTACGAAACAGAAGATCAGCGAATCAATAATATTCAACAATGGACGGTTGGAAAAAGAACGGCCCCGGGGTTTCCGGGGCTGTTCTTATTTTAGGCCAAGGGCTATTAACCTAATACTCCTCTTAAAACGGTTTTTTCAAATTATACTTTTGATTGTAGCGTTCATTCAGCAATTTCTGCTTATCGGTCAAATCAATTTTGCGGCCCTGTATAAAGGCATCGGTCACCACACTTGTCCGCATATCAAGAATATCACCTTCGCTTACAATAATATTCGCATCTTTTCCTGGCTCAATGCTACCCGTTTTATCTGCAACACCCAAAATCTTAGCAGCATTTAAAGTAATGGCTTGCAAAGCCTCTTCTTTTGTCAAACCATAAGCAGCTGCTGTTCCCGCGTTAAACGCCAAGTTACGACCACGGGTTTGTCCATCATCATCAGCTATTGAAAAAAGAACTCCGGCCTTCTGCAGCATCGCTGCTGTTTTATACGGTTGATCAACATCGTCATCATCCAGTGTCGGCAGATTATGCGGTTGAGTTAAGATAACAGAGACATTATTCTGTTTCAGCAAATCGGCAATTTGCCAGCTGTCACTACCTCCTACTATGACAAGATCGAAGGAAAATTCCTTTGCCAGATCCAGTGCTACCAGCATTTGCTTAGTGGTATTGGCATGAACATATAGCTTTTGTTTTTTACTGAACAGCCCTTTCACCGCTTCAAACTTTAAATTGGTTTGCTCTTTTACCGGAGAAGCCAGGTAAGCCTTTGCTTCCTTAAAAAAAGTTTTTACCTGGTCCATTTTTTCCAACCCTTCCTTCACCGGATCGGTTTCGGGTTGTTGTGAGCGGCCTCCTCCGGATCCGCCAAAACGTGGACGAGGCATCAGGGATGGCATATACAAATGCATGCCCTCATCGGTTGCATAAGCTGCATCCTGCCATGTCCATGCATCCAGTTGCACAACAGACGATGAACCAGCAATAAGGCTTCCTTGTGGTACTATACTCGCCAGTAATATTCCATTGGAACGAAGTGTATTGATCACTTTTGAATCGGTGTTATAGGCCACAATACTGCGAACACCCGGATTCATATCCCCTATTTCCCTAACATCATTACTGGCCCGAACAGCAGAAATTTCAATCAAGCCGAGACTGCTGACAGGTAATATAAGTCCGGGATAAACATTTTTGCCTTTGGCATCGACAACAGACACATCGCCTGCCGGAATTACAATGTTGGTTCCTACTTCTTCAATTTTACCGTTACTTATTTTAATGGTCCCGTTTTCGATCACTTTGCCATTGCCCGTATGAATGGTCGCATTTTTTATAAATGTCAGGCCTTTATTGTCCTTGGCCGGGTAAACTGTTTCCTGTGCGAAAGAAACTATCGCAGTTATTAAAAAGGTTATTAAAAAAAACTTTCTCATTTTATAAGTTTAATAAGTTTACTGGTTCCAGAGGTTCACAAGTTCTTTAACTCCGGAACTCACTATTGTTTACCGGTTCTTATATTTTGCGCCTTTTAATTCCGATTCTTCAAGATAATTGATCAGCTTTTGCAAGAGTACTATTGTTTCCATGGCCATATCATACAACTCTTCAAACTCGCTTTGGGAAAGATATTCTCTGTCCATTGCCCTATATAGCTGTGACCTGAATTCTCCGCATGAACCTTTTGAGATATAAAGGAACTGAATAAATTCTCTATTGCCTCCTCTTTCAAAACCTTCTGCAACATTATCCATAATGGAACCTGCAGAACCTTCAATCTGGCTGATCAGTTTATAACTCTTCTTAAACTTTCCGCCATCAATATGCTTTCCAAGAATTTTATTAAGCTCTCTTGCTTTTTGCCAGGAAATTATTTCTTCGAACCTTTTGAAAGTAGCCATAAAATTGATTTTCGATTTAAAACAACATGTGAACCACTGGAACAATTGAACTGCTGAACTATTCTTCTGCATTTACTGTCAACAAACCGTGGCTATGCTGGTGATCACTGCAGGTGTGCATGATCCTGTAAGTCGGCTGAGCAGGCTGAACCGGACTACCGCTTTTCTTTTCGCTGTTCATTTTACGGATAATGCGGTCTCTTTCTACGTCTACTATCTTTTGCATTTGCTCATCCTTTTGACGGTCAAAATAAATGGTTCCATCAACAATGGTATATAATGATTTGGCGTAAATGCTCAGGGGGTTATCACTCCACACCACTACGTCGCCATCTTTACCATTCTTGAGGCTACCCACTTTATCATCCACATGCAGCATCTTCGCAGGATTTAACGTAACCATTTTAAGGGCCTCCTCTTCGGATACACCACCATATTTCACAATTTTTGCCGCCTCCTGGTTTAGCCGGCGGGCCATCTCTGCATCATCAGAATTGATAGCAACATTCAACCCCATTTTTTGCATGATAGCTGCGTTATAAGGAATAGCATCTTCCACTTCAACTTTGTAGGCCCACCAGTCAGAAAAAGTTGATGCATTGGATCCGTGTTCTTTCATTTTATCGGCCACTTTATAACCTTCGAGGATATGCGTAAATGTATTGTACTTATATCCCATTCGGTTGGCGATCTCTATGGAACTGGTTATTTCACTTTGCACATAGGAATGGCAGGTGATAAAACGCTTGTTTTCTAAAATTTCGACGAGAGCATCTAATTCGAGATCACGTCTTGGAGCAACTGCTGTTGATCCCTGCCCGACTGCGCCATTCAGGCGGGCTTTTTTACTTTTTCCGGCTTCATATTCTTTCCATGCTTTTTGATAGTCTTTCGCTCTGGTAAAGGCATCTACCAAAACCTGCTCCACTCCCATTCTCGTATCAGGGTAACGATTGTTGCCACCTGCTGCACTAAAGTTGGAACGCTTTACATTTTCGCCAAGGGCAAACTTGATCTGGCCAGGCCATCCCTGGAATTTTAGGCCCTCGGTATTAGCTCCCCAACGCAATTTGATCAACTGGGTTTGCCCGCCAATTACATTAGCTGAGCCATGCAAAATATGTGAACTTGTAACGCCACCGCTTAACTGGCGATAAATATCAACATCATCCGGATTGAGGTTATCTGCAATACGAACTTCAGACGTTACACTTTGTCCGCCTTCGTTGATTGATGCAGCCGCTATATGTGAATGCTCATCAATAATTCCCGGTGTAACATGTTTGCCTGTTCCATCTATCACTTTAGCACCGGCATCTGAAAGGTTTTTTCCTACAGCCGATATCTTACCTGCTTTGATCAATACATCACTGTTTTGCAACACACCTTCTTTTTCATTGGTCCATACAGTTGCATTTCTGATAAGAATAGTTTCCTGTTTGGGAGCTTGTTCTTCTTCCCAGCCGAATGGCTCAAAGGGATAAGTGACTTTGCCAATCGGGCTCTGTTTTCTTGGACGAACACTGTCTGGTTTGGCAACACCGGCTTTATCAAAACTGGCGGTCCAGGTAATATTGTTACCAGCGGTATCAACACCATAGCCTATCCATCCATCGCTGCTTACAAAACCACTCAGCCGATAATCATTCCCCTTTCTCTCCGGTGAGAAATTTAATTTCACTTGTGTACCATCGAAGAAAAATTTTGTATTGATCGTGTCTTTAGCAAGGATACTCGCACTGCTGTTCGATTTAAAGTCAAGTGTATAGTTGACAGAACCGGTGGTTGTATTCAAAACAAGTTTGTACAAACCTTTAGCATCGCCCCAGGCATCATCCTTTACGGTATGCTTAATTCCCTGCACCCAGTTTTGCCAAATGATTGTTTTCTCATTAAAAACGGGCCCGGAAGTAATTAAAAAATTCGCCCATTTACCGGGGTCGAGACTACCCACCTGGTCGTAAATTCCTAATGTAGTAGCTGGTGTTTTTGTCAACGCAGTCAAAGCCGCCGCCTCTGATAATCCATAATTAAATGCTGTTCGGAGATCTGTCAAAAATGTTTTTACCTCACGCAAATCAGCGGTTGTTAAACAAAAAGGTATGGCTGCTTTTTCAAATGCCGCAGCATTTGTCGGCGCCATTTCCCAATGCTTCAAGGCAGATAAGGAAACAAATCTTGCATCGGTGGGATCTTCCACATCTTGTGCCTGCGGATAATTAAGCGGAATAATAAATGTGGCATTGGAAGCTTTCATCTCTTTAATACGTTGGTATTCGTTGCCACCGCCTTTAATAATATATTGTACCCCGAATTCATCACCGATCTTATCGGCACGCAGGTCATTCCATTTGTCATTTGCTTCAAACACCTGCGGCAAATCCTGTGTTTCGTTCCATGATTTTAAGCTTAGATTAAACCCTTCCAATGCTGGTTTGTTTTTATACCATTGTGCATCGAGATATGTCTGACGCAACAAGGCAATCATACCCATCATAGAGCCGGGATAACTTTGTGTGGAAGTTCCTTTGTTAAATGAGTAATGAGCGGAAGCTCTTTCCTTAATGATCACCAGGTTTTCTTTTTCGTTCGCCAAAGTAACAACTGCACCCGTTCCTCGGGCAATTCCATCTTTTACATGCGAAAGAACGGCACCGAAACCGGCATCCCGCAAAGTGTTTGCTTTGGCCTCGTCAACAGCAAACACTTTGTAGGCGTCTACATCGCTTTTAATAGCCTGGTTCCATCCATAAGGACCCTTTGCGGCAGTGGTTAATTGGGGTTGCTGACCCGGTGTGAATCCGGTTGTCGTTCGCTGGGGAACAGGAGTGCCATAATCGGCATAGATGTCAATGAACGAAGGATAAATGTATTTGCCTTTACAATCTACCTCAACGGCACCCGGCGGCGCTTTGAGGTTAGCACCAACGGCTACGATTTTTCCATCTTTAATGATCATTGTAGCATTTGATAAAGTAGTAGAAGCATCTTTTACGATGCTGGCATTGGTAAAGGCGTAATGTCCGTGTCGTGCATCGGCAACGCCATTTTCCGGAAACGTTGACTGGGCCCTGAGATTGGCTGTCGCCAAAAAAAAGGCCACTGCAAAGCCGAGCTTACAGCATAGCTTAGTTTTTCTCATTACAGTAAAATTTTTCAATTAGATGATTTTTCTCTGTGATTCTTGCGAAAAGGGAATTTCGAATATAAAGAAATAATGAAACCACCGGGCACACCTCTCTTATAATTGCAAGTTTTAAGTTGAAAAAACGTGGTAATCTTTGCACGATGTCCGATAACAATCTCCATTGCTTAGATAAGCGATAAGGGTTTATCTTTAACTACCTTTGCTTTCTTAAACATATACTATGGCGATTGCCAAAACGCTACCAACAATTCCTGATTTTGCCTTGTCGCCCCGCATAGACCAGGTAGGCGCAGAAGAACGGGCAGCCCGCTTCACCACGAGAAGCATTAAAAAAGAAACTAAGATGAACGGGTTGAAGCTTGTGCTGAATATGATCGACCTGACTACCCTGGAGGGCAAGGACACAGAAGGTAAAGTGAAACAACTTTGTTACAAAGCTATTCACCCGCATGACGCAGTTCCGGGCCTACCAACAGTTGCTGCTATTTGCGTATATCCATCCATGGTTAAAACAGCTAAGAAAGCATTGGAAGGTTCAGGAGTTAAAGTTGCTTCTGTAGCTACAGCTTTCCCCAGCGGGCAGGCTCCACGTGAAGTGAAAATCCGTGATACAAAATATGCTGTTGGCGAAGGAGCTGATGAAGTAGATATGGTGATCAGCCGTGGCAAATTTCATGCAGGAGAATACAATTTTGTGTTTGATGAAATAGCCGCCATCAAAGAAGCTTGTGGTGACGCCAGGTTAAAAGTAATATTAGAAACAGGTGAGCTGGGAACTTTTGATAAAGTAAGACGAGCCAGTGATATCGCTATGTATGCAGGTGCTGATTTTATAAAAACATCAACCGGTAAGATTCAACCAGCGGCTACGATGCCGGTAACATTGGTGATGCTGGAAGCCATTCGGGATTTTTATTACAAAACAGGAACCATGATTGGAATGAAACCTGCCGGCGGTATTTCTAAATCTAAATTGGCACTACATTATTTAGTGATGCTAAAAGAAGTATTAGGTGAAGCATGGATGAATAATGAATGGTTTCGTTTTGGCGCCAGCAGTTTGGCCAATGATGTGTTGATGCAGATTGTGAAAGAAGAGACAGGTTTGTACCAGAGTGGGAATTATTTTAGTGTGGATTAGAAACCCCCTGTCCCCCTAAAGGGGAGACTTAGGTCGTATTTGCATTATGAATTGCAAATTGGTTTTAGAGAAAAAGCATAAAAAGTGATTTTCGAAAAGCGTGGGCTGTGTGTTGGAGGCCTCCCTTTAGGGAGGTCGGGAGGGTTTCGCGAACAGAACGATGAAGTGTGCGACGCAACAGACGATGATCCGTGTTAGTGTCGCTGGTAACATAAAAAATAAACTATGCCAGTTGCAAAAAAATCATCTCGTACAAAAGCGGAAAATGCGAACGGGAAAACGAATACACTCAAATTAAAGTTTGATACCAGTTGGACCTATGCACCGGCTCCGGAAAGCAAGAGTGCAGCTACCATCAATAAGCAATACGATCTTTTTATAAATGGTGAATGGCAAAAGCCATCATCCAAAAAATATTTTGACAGCATCAACCCGGCCAATGAAGAAAAATTGAGTGAAATAGCCGAGTCCAACGCTGCCGATGTTGATAAAGCAGTGGCGGCTGCCAGGAATGCTTATGATAAGGTTTGGAAAAGAATACCGGCAAAAGAAAGAGCAAAATATATCTTTCGTATTGCAAGAATGATACAGGAGAAAGCAAGGGAACTTGCAATCATTGAATCATTGGATGGTGGTAAACCCATTCGGGAGAGCCGCGATTTTGATGTACCTACAGCCGCCAATCATTTCTTTTATTATGCCGGATGGGCCGATAAGCTGGAATATGCGTTTCCCAATCGCCGAACTGAATCGTTGGGCGTGGCGGGACAAATTATTCCCTGGAATTTTCCGCTACTGATGGCAGCGTGGAAGATTGCCCCGGCATTGGCAACAGGCAATACAGTTGTGTTGAAACCTGCAGAAACTACTTCTTTAACGGCGTTGAAACTGGCTGAGATCATACAGGAATCGGATCTGCCGCCGGGAGTGGTGAATATTATAACAGGCGCCGGCGAAACCGGGGCTGCTATCGTCAATCATCCCGACATTAACAAAATTGCTTTCACCGGGTCTACAGAAGTAGGCAAGATAATTCAAAGAGCTATCGCCGGCACGGATAAGAAAGTCACTTTGGAGCTTGGCGGGAAAGCTGCGAATATCATTTTTGAAGATGCACCCATAGACCAGGCGGTAGAAGGCGTGATCAACGGCATTTATTTTAACCAGGGACATGTTTGCTGCGCCGGTTCAAGGTTATATGTGCAGGAATCAATAGCAAAAGAAGTCATTCGAAAATTAAGAGACCGCATTGAATCACTGATCGTAGGTGATCCGCTTGACAAGAACACGGATATCGGCGCTATCAATTCCAAACAACAATTACAGACGATTCAAAAATATATTGGCATTGGCAAAAAAGAAGGCGCTGAAATGTATGAAAGCAATTGCTCTTTACCGGGCAAAGGATTTTGGTGCAGGCCTACGATGTTTACCAATGTGGCGCAAAGCAACCGGATAGCGCAGGAAGAAATTTTCGGACCGGTATTATCTATTCTTACTTTCCGCACCGATGATGAAGTGATTGAGAAAGCCAACAACTCTCCTTATGGATTAAGTGCCGGTGTATGGACGGACAAGGGTTCTAAAATATTTAATATGACGAAACGGATGAGAGCCGGTGTGATTTGGGCCAATACGTTTAACAAATTTGACCCCTCCTCTCCTTTTGGTGGTTATAAAGAAAGTGGTTTTGGAAGAGAGGGTGGGTTGCATGGATTGTTGCCTTATGTGAATCTGATTTAAAATGATGTTTAAAAGGTTTAAGAAGTTCAAGGAGTTTAATAAGTTTAACTCATTCTATTTAATTTCATTTGACCAATGAAAAACAACCTGTTAAACCTTTAAACTCTTCACTATGGCAAAAATTGAAAGATTTGAAGATATTATTTCCTGGTAGGAAGCAAGAAAGTTGAACAAAACAATTGGCACTTTAATTGACGATGGCAGGTTTAAGCACAGTTACAGGTTGATAAACCAAGTTGAAGGTTCTGCAGGATCAATCATGGATAATATCGCCGAAGGCTTTGAAAGAGGTGGTAATAAAGAATTCACACAATATTTATATACATCAAAAGCATCTTGTGGCGAATTAAGATCACAACTGTATAGAGCATTGGACAGAAATTATATAAATCAGGCAGAGTTCGATATGTATGCAGCTCATGCAATGAAGATCAGCAGCCTAATTCAAAAGTTCATAACCTATTTAGAAAACTCCGAAACAAAAGGAATAAAGTATAAACAAAAGAACTCTAAAACTTTTTAAACCTATTAAACCTTTTAAACTCATTAAACAATGGGTAAAGCACTAATAAAAAAATCTTCGCTCACCATCGGTGAGAATGGGCTTGAAAAAGCAGTCAGCAGCAAACGCCTTGAAGTTTTAAAAACCTATAAAATTTATATCGGCGGACAATTTCCCCGCACTGAATCGGGCCGTTATTATATTCCGATGAATGCCGCTGGAAAAAAATTGGCCAATGTTTGCCTGAGCTCGAGAAAAGATTTTCGCAACTCCGTCGTAGCTGCAAGAGGGGCGGTTAGTGGATGGAGTGGTCGTGCAGCTTTCAATCGCGGACAGATACTTTACCGGATGGCTGAAATGCTGGAAGGAAGAAAGGCACAGTTTATCGAAGAGTTGATATTTCAGGATAGCACCCGGGCCAAAGCAGAAAAAGAGGTGAACCTGGCTATTGACAGATTGATCTGGTATGCCGGCTGGTGTGATAAATTTCAGCAGGTGTTTAGTGCCGTCAACCCGGTGGCCTCATCGCATTTCAATTTTTCGGTTCCAGAGCCTACCGGCGTTGTTTCCATTATTGCACCACAAGGGGATTCGTTGTTGGGACTCGTGTCGGTAGTAGCACCTGTTATTGCAGGTGGTAATACCTGCGTTGTATTGGCCTCAGAATCAAAACCACTTTGCGCAGTTACTTTTTCAGAAGTTTTAAACTCCTCCGATCTTCCGGGTGGAGTAGTTAATATTCTGACCGGTAAGGTGAGTGAACTGGCAAGTTGGTTTGCCGATCATATGGACGTAAATGCAACCATTTATTGTGAAAAAGATTCTACCATACAGAAAATGATGCGTGAAAAATCGGCATTGAATGTAAAACGCATTGTTTTTTATGATAAAATAAACTGGATGAGTGACGAAGGACAATCGCCTTATTTTATCATGGATACACAGGAAATAAAAACCACCTGGCACCCCGTGGAGAATATTGCGGGAGCCGGCGGCGGGTATTAGGTTCCAAAAGTTCAAGGAGTTTAAAGGTTTAAGAGGTTGTCGCAACTTATTGAACTTTTTAAACCTCTTAAACTTATTAAACTTCTTTTGGTAAGAAATTTGAATACGATATTTCATGAAAAAACTTTTATTTTTCTGCACCCTGTTTCTTTCGCTGAACCTGTTTGCCCAGAATACGCAAAGCACCGGTGATACGAACAACGTGGTGATACATAAGGACCCCCGCATTGATCTGTTGATTAGCAAACAAGCACAGATCAACGAAGAAACAACCCGTGAATCACGCCGCACTGTAAAAGGTTATCGCCTTATGATCATCAGCACCAGCAACCGTGATGAAGCGATTGCCGCAAAAACCACCGTTTATACTTATTTCCCTGAACTAAAAGCCTATCTCTGGCATCAATCACCCTATTATAAAGTAAAAGCCGGTGATTTCAAGGAAAGAAAAGAAGCGGAAGAATACCAGAAACGTTTAAACGTGTACTTTACAAAAGGTGTCTACATCATGAATGACATAGTAGAACTGAAACCTGAAAAAAACCGCGAAGAACAATTATAAGTTTTCCTCTACCGTTTGTTCGCTTTTTAAAAACAGTCTTCATTCAGAATTTATCTTTTCTGCGAAACGCTATTTTTGCGTTATGATAGAAAAGATCAAGTCGTTAGCGAAACAGTACGCTCCTGAGTTTATTGAAGTGCGTCATCACCTGCATGCACACCCCGAACTGAGTTACCAGGAGTTTGAAACTTCCAGGTTTGTACAGAAGAAGCTGGAGGAAATGGGTATCCCGTTTGAAATAAAAGCTACGACTGGTGTGATCGGCTTGATAAAGGGCCAAAACCCGGATAAACGTATTACTGCTCTCCGCGCCGACATGGATGCATTACCCATCAAAGAAGAGAATAACATTTCCTATAAATCAAAAAATGAAGGCGTAATGCATGCTTGCGGGCATGATGTGCACACGACCTGCCTGCTGGGTGCTGCAAAAATTTTAAATGAAACAAAGGATAATTGGGAAGGCACGGTAAAACTGATATTTCAGCCGGGTGAAGAAAAAAATCCAGGTGGTGCCAGTTTATTGATCAAAGAAGGTGTATTAGAAAATCCAAGACCCTCTTCTATTTTTGGCTTGCATGTTCATCCGGGACTTGCAGTCGGTAAAATGAGTTTCAGAGGCGGCAAAGTAATGGCCAGCGCTGATGAATTATATATCACCATCAAAGGC
This sequence comes from Terrimonas pollutisoli, assembly GCF_029360765.1. Classification (GTDB taxonomy): domain Bacteria; phylum Bacteroidota; class Bacteroidia; order Chitinophagales; family Chitinophagaceae; genus Terrimonas_B; species Terrimonas_B pollutisoli. Next base: position 119,722 of record NZ_JARKNA010000008.1, read on the forward strand.
AAAGGAGGTCACGCCGCATCCCCACATTTTTGTATCGACCCTATTTTAATTGCATCGCACCTTATCATCAGTCTGCAGCAGATTGTAAGCCGTAATAATAATCCGCATAACCCAACTGTACTTTCTATTACTTCGGTGCAGGGAGGATCAACTACCAACGTTATTCCAAATGAAGTGAAACTGAAAGGTACGTTCCGTGCCATGGATGAAGTATGGCGGTTTAAAGCTCATAAGCTGATCAGAAAACTGGCGGTTGATTTAGTGCATAGCATGGGTGGCGAAATTGATCTGCTGATAGATGTTGGTTATCCTTCCGTGTACAACAATGAAGCATTAAATGAAATGACAAGAAAAAAAGCAGAAGACTATATCGGCAAAGCAAATGTGGAAGAAACCGAGGCCAGGATGGGAGCGGAAGATTTTGGTTATTATACTCAGCAAATACCTGGTTGTTTTTATAGGCTTGGTGTGATGAATACAGAAAAAGGAATTGTATCAGGCGTGCATACTCCTACTTTCAATATTGATGAATCAGCCATTGAAACCGGCATGGGGATGATGGCCTGGCTGGGCGCTTCTTCGCAATAATATTTGGTGCAGCAACAACATCGTTACTGCACCCGGAACAATGTTCTCCATTTAGCCTTCATAAAGACGACGCCGTTTTTTGGCAATTAAAAGGATGATAATTAAACCCACGAGAGAATAATTGCCGGAAACTTTGCCTGTAATGCTATTTAACAGATCACACAGATGAAATAAAAGCCGGGCAACGCTTTCAAAAAAAGTTATCGTTTGCTCAAGCAGATAAGAAAGCATACTATTCTTTTTTTGAGATTGTTAAATGTATTATCCCTTCTCCTTTCTGAAACGCATATCTAAAAATGCAAGAATGGTAAAGAAGGCAAAATAACCTATCGAATTCCATTCGTGGTTCTGCAACAGCGGCCCTTCAGTATCCCGCACTCCTTCCATAGTCAGCACAGGCAGGGCATAAGGCACTTTGTAAACATGCTCCCACCTGAACTGATAAATGATCAGAGCGGTGACAAGCAACCCAAGCCCTATTCCAATGGGAACAATGAAATTCCGGAAACGAAGGCTTACCCAGTATTGAATAGCGATAATCCCCAATAGTGATACAAATGTTTTAAAATTTAGGCGGAGCAACTCCTGCCAGTCTATCGCCGTATTTAGAAAACTAAACTTTCTGAAAAACAAGTTGGGGACGACGCCGGATAATAGTAGAAAAATATTGAACAGCAGGAAAAGAAACAAGATCATGATCAATATTGTGAACCATTTTGAGAAAAAAATACCACCTATCGACTGCGGTGACGCAAACACCTGTTTCCAGGTATTGTTTTTATATTCGATCTGCGGAATAAGACTGCAAACAAGTATGACGAACATTGGCAAAAGAAATGCGTTGAACGCCTGCCATCCCTGCATTAAATGCCTGTCCCAGCCTTGTGAATAACTTTTCTCTGGCTTTATAACATAAGCAAGAAAAAATATTAAAGGAATAACGGCTGCACCCGTAACGCTTAGCCAAAACGAAGCGCTGCGCTTTGTTTTTATCAATTCTGCTTTTGTTGATACTAGTAGACTCATGAGTTGGTAGATGTAATGTCAAGAAATAGTTGTTCAAGGTCGTTTTGCTGTGGGTGCAGTGCATAAACATCAAGGCCGCCCTGCACCAGCAATTTATTGATGACGGCAGTTTGCTCTTTGTTTTCAAACGGTAAAACCAGTTTACCATTTACACTCGTTATCGTAAATGACTCCAGCAGCCGGGCCGCCTGCTCATTATTATTTGTTTCGACTTCCAGTGAAGTTTGTCTTGTTTTCATCTGCTGCAATTCCGTTAATGGACCCTGGAAGAGCATTTTACCTTTGTGAATAATACCGACATGACTCGCCATTCTTTCTACTTCATTCAGGATATGACTTGAAACGATGACCGTGGTGCCATGCTCTTTATTCAGTTTTTTGATCAACTCTCTTGTTTCAATGATACCATTTGGGTCCAACCCGTTTGTTGGCTCATCCAGTATCAACAACTCGGGCTGGTGGAGCAACGCAATGGCGATCGATAATCGTTGTTTCATGCCCAATGAAAATTGCTTTGTTTTCTTTTTACCGGTATGATCGAGCCCTACAATTTTCAATACTTCATCGATGCGGGTCTTACCAACATTATACACGAGCCGGTATATCTCCAAATTTTCTTTGGCTGTCAGGTGCAGGTACAGCGATGGTTGTTCGATCAGGGAACCAAGTCTTTTCAAAATTTCGATCCGGTGAGAAGCAAATTCTTTCCCAAAGATCTCCAGCTTACCTTGCTGATTTTTTAAAAGCCCCAGTAATAAACGCAGCGTGGTTGTCTTACCTGCACCATTAGGTCCAAGAAAACCATAGACACTGCCCTGCGGAACCTGGAGATTGATATTATCGAGTGTTTTATTACCGTTCCTGAATGAGTAGGTCAGGCCGGTCGTTTGAATAACGGCGGAGCTCATATGATAAACTTTAATGGTTAAGTTTTGTGACTGAAAAACTAAGGCCGGTCTAGCCCTGTCAATTGTTTTAAATATTTCCAATTGGCTTTTACGGATGAGCTGTCAGAAAGTGAACCCATCACTTCATTTACCATTGCTCCATCACTGATCGTAACATCAGCTGATCCGTTTGTTTCTAATTGCACTCGTGATACACTCACGTTCTTGCCAATAAAAAACCTGCTTCCGTTTGCTTTAACTGCCAGTTGATCAATTTTTAAAGAGGCTTCTGAATCATTTCTGGAATAATTTTCATGCCTTCCTATACTCAATAAACTATTTTCGTTTAATATTATATCCACCCTATTAAACGCTGAAGAATCATTAGCGTTTATAAAAGCTTCTGCATTATCTACGACTATACCTTCCAATGATGGCAATGATAAATCAACCCATACGTCATTTTGAAAATGATCATCCTGGCTTTCCTTCGCCTCGCCTACCGATTGAATAAACACTGTATCTGCTGAATGATAAATTTTCACGCTATCACTTCCGTCAACCGAGTATTTATAACAGGCCGTGTTGGCCACACTTAAATTCACTTTCAGGTTATTGCCTTTTGCACCCACTAGTTTGATCACTTTGAATGACGCAATATCTCCTTTACGTGAGTTGATGCTTTGGAATGAATCATTCCTTACAAGCGTATACTGTCCCTTTTTGATCTTGCTCTTGAATGACATAAACATGGCGATAGGTACCAGAAATACGATGATAAAGAAACCTGTCAATATTTTACTGCTTGTCTTCATGTTAGTTGGTTTTATCAGGCGGCGTAATTTTTTTTGAATTTTTCAAACCTTGCTTTTAGGTCGTCCATTTCAATACCCAGCATGTGCATAATACGGAACACGGCCGGCATTTCTTTTTCAGTAAATTCATGTTTGCGATAATCCATAGCGTTTTTTGGACCATTTGCAGATATGAAATACCCGATACCACGTTTATCGTAAATGATATCCTGTTGTTTTAAAAATTCGTAAGTACGGGCCACCGTATTGGGATTTACCTCCAATTGCACTGCCAACTCCCTCACACTCGGAATTTTATCCTCTGCCAGCCACTCTTTCAGCAACACCTTCTCACACACATAGTCAGCTATCTGCAGATATATTGCCTGGCCACTATTATTAAATTGCATAAAGCATTTTTTTCTGTTCAATAATTTAGAGAAACGACACAACCACTTTTTTTATAATTGTTTTTCTTTTAACCGAAACCATGTCACTAACCAAAACACCGGCGCCCACACAAACTTTACAGCGAAGCCAAGCAGGTTGGTTGCAGCAGGTGACAGCCCGTATAACTTATAGGTCGCTGAACCCTCTTCGTATTTCCGGATATGATCACCATTCCATGAATAGCCGTTAAAAGAATCCTGCAACAATTCCATGGTAAACCAGATAAAGAAGAAAATCAATACCGATCCGAGTATAGTGGTGATAACAAAAGAATACCTGGCAAAAAAGCTGGAGCCCATCAGGTAAAAAGACTGCACCGCAAAAAAACCATATAGGAAATAAGGCATCACATTCAGGAAAGTACGGTTGCTGTCCCACAATGATCTGCGGAAAGTATATACACCGGGATTATCAGTAACAATAGCATTGACATAACTAACACCGATTGATTTTACCAGGAAAAAACATAGTGTAAAAACGATTGAAAAAGCAATCACATTATAAAAGATCATACACAACAATTTCTCCAAATGACTGGCAGGAAAAGCCAGCCAGTAAGTACCCCGCTCTTTATTACCAAGCATCGAGAAAGACATACTGGCGTACACCGCACCAGCTATATATAACCCAAAAAGAAAAATGATATAGAGCGAATCTTCGCTGTAGTGCGGCCCGGATGATATAACCCAAAAAGTGATGATCAATCCCAGCAATCCCAATAGAGCCAATATGGAATAGATGTAAAGCCGGGAGTTTTCAACCCATTGCTTACGGATCAGTTGCAAGAGGCGTGAAAAACTAAATGTAGTTGCCATGTGATAAAAAAGTTTATGCAGTGTGGTTATTGAAATACAGAACGGATAGCGTCACCATTAGTAACAATACTCCTGTATTGCGACTCGCTGTCAGCCTGGCTGCGCCTTACATCGCCAGCCGCTTCGTTTGTTTCAAACTGTTTGCTGGTATAATATCCTTCATCCTGAGGTTTCCAAAACGTAAAAACAGCCAGCAACAGCAGGACTAAAAAAAGCAATGAGTATAATCTTGCATTTTCATCCCAGCTTTTTTTAATAACCGGCAGGCGTTGGGATAAACTAAAATTGGCTGACATAATAAATTAAATTAAAGTAGTTGGATAAGGTTAAATGGTTAATGATTGCTTATTTGAAAGTCGAACGGATCGCTTCTCCGTTTGTGACAATTGCTTTGTATAACATTTCCAGGTCGAGTTTACCCTCTTCATCATCATTATTGGCAGTAATGATCGCATTACCCTTTAAAGATTCCTCACGGTATAAAGCTTCTTTCACTTCCGCACTGTCAAACGATATTTTAAAACTTAGCCTGGACGTTATCTGGTCAACCGTCTGGTCGAATAAAATTTTTCCTTCATCAATGATAGTTATCCGGTCTATCAGGCTTTCCATGTCTTTTACCTGGTGAGTACAAATGATGATACATTTACTATCATCAATCGCTCCTGCAATTACTTTCCGAAACTGGCTTTTACTCATGATGTCAAGTCCATTGGTTGGCTCGTCCATTAACAACAAAGAAGTATTGCAGGCAAGACCAAAACTGATCAGCGCTTTTTTCTTTTGACCATAACTCATCTGCTGCAATTTGTTGTCGATGGGTATTTCAAATTCCTTCAGGTAATTGTTGAATTGCGGCTGATTGAAACGCGGATAAAATGGCGCATTGCAATCAACAAACTTTTTGATGGTAACGTTTGGCAGGTAAAACTCTTCGGGTACCATAAAAAGCTCCTGCAGAAAATCGGGCTGACGCAACCCTGGCGTATGGCTTAAAACCTTAACCGTTCCCTGGTCCGGAAATAAGAGGCCGGCAATATTCCGAAGCAAGGTTGATTTACCCGTACCATTTTTTCCCAGCAGACCATAGATATGACCGGCCTGCAGCGAAAGGTTGAGTCCGGTGAATACCTTTTTCTTTTTATAAGCGAAGTGAAGGTTTTGGATATCTATCATTTCTTATCGTTTTAGTGTACTATTGTAGTAGTACAGTACAAATGTAGGCCACTTTTCCATATTGCCAAATATTTTTGATCCCGTTCATCCAATTTTTTTTACCCGCCGGTTTAGCATTCAGAATAAATAGCTGATTTACAAGCATTTAAAATGGATGGCGGCGCTAAGGTGGAACGAAATTTAATTTTGTACCTTGCAGCCCCATTATCAATGAGTTGTGCTGTAGGAATTTAAATCACCAATAAACAAGTATGAACAAAACCGAATTGCGTCGCCAACAGGCGTTAGAATATCACTCAAAAGGAAGGCCGGGGAAGATTGAAGTTGTCCCCACTAAGGATGCAAAAACCCAAAGGGATCTTTCCCTCGCTTATTCTCCCGGTGTTGCCGAACCTTGCAAAGAAATTGCTGCAAATAAAGAAAACGTCTATAAGTATACAGCAAAAGGAAACCTGGTAGCCGTTATAAGCAACGGAACCGCTGTGCTGGGTCTTGGAGATATTGGGCCAGAAGCGGGTAAACCTGTGATGGAAGGAAAAGGCGTGTTGTTTAAAATATTTGCAGACATCGACGTATTTGATATCGAGATCAATGAAAAAGATCCTGAGAAGTTTGTACAGATTGTAAAAGCATTGGAACCCACTTTTGGTGGCATCAACCTGGAAGATATCAAAGCTCCTGAATGTTTTTATATAGAAAAGAAACTGAAGGAAACCATGAGCATCCCGGTGATGCACGATGATCAGCACGGTACCGCCATAATCAGCGCCGCGGCTTTATTGAATGCACTGGACATCCAGAAAAAGAAGATCGACAAGGTAAAATATGTAGTAAACGGCGCTGGCGCCGCTGCCATGGCCTGCGTGCAATTATATGTTGCATTGGGAGCTAAGTTTGAGAACTTTCTCATGTTCGATCGCAAAGGCGTCATTCACAAAGGAAGAACAGATCTCGATGAATTGAAAGCAAAGTTTGCCAATGCCAAAAATGAAATGACCCTGGAACAAGCGATGAAGGATGCCGATGTATTTATAGGATTAAGTGCCGGCAACGTGGTATCGCAGGACATGGTCAAGTCAATGGCTAAAAATCCTATTGTTTTTGCTATGGCCAATCCTGATCCTGAGATCACCTGGGAAGATGCTACTGCGGCAAGAAAAGATGTGATCATGGCAACCGGCCGCAGCGATTATCCTAACCAGGTAAATAACGTGTTGGGATTTCCTTATATCTTTCGCGGTGCACTTGATGTTCGGGCCACGCAAATCAATGAAGCCATGAAAATGGCCGCAGTAAAGGCATTGGCCGAGTTGGCCAAAACCCCCGTTCCGGATATTGTGAACCTGGCTTACAATGAGAAAACAATTTCATTCGGCCCAAATTATATCATTCCCAAACCCGTTGACCCGCGTTTGCTGGCAACTGTTTCGCCCGCTGTAGCTAAAGCCGCTATGGAAAGCCGAGTGGCGCAGCACCCTATCACCGATTGGGATGCTTATGTCTCGCATTTGGATAACCGGCTCGGCATCGATAACCAGGTAATGAGGGCTATTGGTAATAAAGCCCGCCGTGATCCCAAACGAATCGTATTTGCAGAAGCAGATAATGCAAAAATTTTGAAAGCAGCAGCCGTTGCATTTGATGAAGGCATCGCTTACCCGATTTTATTGGGTGATGAAACAAAGATCAGAACCCTGGCTGCGCAAAATGCTATTGAGCTGGATGGGGTACCTATATTTGACCCCCGGAGCGACAGTACCGAAGAAAAAAGAAATCAATACTCAGAGATCTTTTTTGCAAAAAGAAACCGCAGGGGCTTCAATGCCTATGAATCTAAAAAAATCATGCGTGACCGAAATTATTTTGGCTGCATGATGGTGGAATGCGGCGATGCAGATGCCATGATCTCGGGTCTTACAAAAAATTATCCTGATACGATTCGCCCAGCCCTGCAAATTATCGGAACCGAAGACGGTGTCAATAAAATAGCGGGCATGTACCTGATGATGACAAAACGTGGTCCCCTGTTTTTGGCTGATACAACCGTTAACTTTAATCCCACAGCGGAAGAGTTAGCTGAAATTACCTTGCTGGTGGCAAAAGAGGTTCGTCACTTCAATATCATTCCCCGCATTGCCATGTTGAGCTATTCAAATTTTGGCAGCAGTAATTCCCCGGAAGCAAGATTGGTAGCCGAAGCAAGAAAAATGGTGAAAGAAAAAATGCCTTCGCTGATTGTGGATGGAGAAATGCAGGCCAATGTGGCGTTCAATAAACAAATGCTGAAAGAAAATTATCCGTTTTCTGAACTAGTTGACAAAGATGTAAACACATTGGTGTTCCCTAATCTTGCAGCAGGTAATATCACATATAATATTTTAAAAGAGTTAGGCGGTGCCGACGCCATCGGTCCGGTATTGTTGGGTTTAAAAAAACCTGTGCACATTTTACAATTGGGTAGTTCGGTAAGAAGTATTATAAACATGGCGCTGGTTGCCGTGGTGGATGCACAGATCAAATGCAAAAATTCTTCAACCGAAGATATTGTCAATAAATCTCCGTGGTGGAAACGGTTTAAAAAAGTAAGCAGGGATATGTGAGAGGTTTAAAAAGTTCAAGGGTTCCGGGATTCAAGACGTTTAAAAAGTTTGGCAAGGTCATTTGAAAATCTTTGAAGCATATTGAACATCTTAAACCTATTAAACATGTTAAACCTTTTAAACTTTTCAGCGTATTTTACAGAATAAATCTTTGGATGAAAATTATAAAGGACATAGGCCGTTTCCTGTTGATGCTAAAGGGAATGTTTACCAGGCCCGAGAATGGGAAGATGTATTGGAAGGAGTTTATGCATCAATGCAATGATATTGGCATTGGTTCGCTGGGTATCGTCGCTATTATTTCTGTTTTTATTGGCGCCGTATCTACCCTGCAGACAGCTTATCAGCTGGTAAGCCCGCTGATTCCTCTTTCTACCATTGCACAGATTGTTCGTGATACCGTGATCCTTGAATTTGCGCCTACGCTTACCTGCATCGTATTAGCCGGTGTGGTAGGCAGCAAAATCGCCAGTGAATTAGGTAACATGCGGGTAAGCGAACAAATAGATGCGTTGGAAATAATGGGCATTAATACAAAGTCATATCTGATCTTGCCCAAAATAGCCGCGGGGCTATTGATGATCCCTTTTTTGGTTATTGTTGCCATGACGCTGGGAATCTGGGGAGGCCGCTTAGCTGGTAGTATGGCGGGCATTCTTCCAACAGAAGCATATGATAAGGGGCTGCATGAAACATTTAAACCTTACAATGTATTTTTTGCATTGGCTAAGTCATACACTTTTGCCTTTATCATTTGCAGTATTTCTTCTTTTTATGGTTATTATGTACAAGGAGGCGCATTAGAAATTGGAAGAGCAAGTACTAAAGCGGTGGTTGTAAGTTGTATACTTTTATTGTTTGCGGATTATGTGTTGTCGGCGTTGTTACTGTAAAGAAAAGCTATGAGTCCGGGGCATGAGGTCACGAACTGCGGGACTTAAAACTTATAAAGCCAATATTTATTCTAAAAGCTCATAGCTCCCAGCTAATAGCTCAAAGTTTTTGTTATGATCGAAGTAAAGAATATTAAAAAAAGTTTTGCTGATAAGATCGTCATCAACGATGTGAGTGCTTCGATGAAAGCCGGGCAGTGCAACCTGATCATCGGGGCAAGTGGAAGCGGAAAGACTGTTTTGATGAAGTGCATGGTGGGATTGTTTGCACCTGATAGCGGTGAGGTATTATATAGTGGAAAGGATTTTACCGGCATGAACAATGAAGAGAAGACACAGGTTAGAAAAGAGATTGGCATGCTCTTTCAGGGCTCAGCTTTGTTTGACAGCCAAACGGTGGAACAGAATGTAATGTTCCCGCTGGATATGTTTACCAAAGACAACTACAGCACAAAACTAAAACGGGTCAACGAAGTTTTGGCAAGGGTAAATTTGGTAGACGCCAATAAAAAATTTCCTTCAGAAGTGAGCGGCGGGATGAAAAAAAGGGTGGCTTTAGCAAGAGCCATTGTACTAAACCCCAAGTATCTTTTTTGCGATGAACCCAATTCGGGCCTTGATCCCCAAACGTCGCTTGTTATCGATAAGCTTATTCAGGAAATCACCCAGGAATATAATATCACCACCGTAGTCAATACCCATGACATGAACAGTGTAATGGAAATAGGGAATTATATTTTGTATATGTACAAAGGCAATAAAGAATGGGAAGGAACTAACAAAGAAATTATTTTCAGCAAGAACCAACGCCTCAATGAATTCATTTTTGCTTCAGAATTCCTGAAAGATGCCAAAGAGATGCGTATGCTGGAGGAAACCGGTAAAATACCTAATAATAGGAATATAGATGATATGATGAAGTAGGATCAATGGTCCAATACACTTAAACAATCTACAAATTTGCCATGACATAAAAACCAAACTGACTGAAAAGGATCTAATCGATGTAAATTTTTTTTTGCTGTATAGTAAACTATCGATAAAAATTTTTACGGGGATTGGAGTATTCATGTCGGTAATATCGACTGTATCATTCTTTTTTCAGACCCGGCATTCCTCTTTTACAATGATCATCGCACCCGTATTTATGCTGATCGGGTTTCCGCTTCTACAATATTTTGCATCTAAACGAGATTATACTTCAAATAAAAGGATCAGTGAGACGATAGAATACCAATTTGGCAAGGACCTTCTTTTTGTTAAAGGAGAATCTTTTACAGCTCAACTTACCTGGGACAAAATATATAAGGTCAGCAAAACCAAAAATTGGCTATTGATCTGGCAAAACAAACAAGTAGCAAATGTCATACCCAGGCGGGATATATGGGAAGGCGACATAATTGAATTAAAGGAGATCTTACAAATCCATAATGTAACGAATAATTTGTAAGAAACCGGGCAATTGATCGGTTTTCGGATTCAAGATCAAGCTCAATTTTTCCCAAATCAAAAACCATAAACCACCCACCCATTAACTCACAACAATCCCTTACTTTTGCCCCACTTAATTTTAGACTTATGAGCATTCTCGTCAATAAGAATTCAAAAATATTAGTACAGGGCTTTACCGGGACGGAAGGCACTTTCCATGCTACACAAATGATCGAATATGGAACTAACGTGGTTGGCGGTGTTACCCCCGGCAAAGGAGGAAATACACATCTTGACAAGCCAGTATTCAACACTGTAGCAGATTGTGTCAAGGCTACGGGTGCTGATGTAAGCATCATTTTTGTTCCGCCTGCCTTTGCCGCAGATGCCATTATGGAAGCTGCTGAAGCAGGAATCAGGCTGGTAGTTTGTATCACCGAGGGTATTCCGGTACAGGACATGGTAAAAGTGAAAAACTATTTACAGGGTAAAGAGACCCGGCTTATCGGGCCGAACTGTCCCGGTATTATTACCGCCGGTGAATGTAAAGTAGGTATCATGCCAGGCTTTGTATTCAAACAAGGCCGTATCGGTATTGTTTCAAAATCCGGAACATTGACTTACGAAGCGGCAGACCAGGTGGCAAAAGCCGGCTTGGGTATTTCAACAGCAATTGGTATCGGTGGCGACCCTATCATTGGCACTCCTACCAAAGAAGCAGTTGAATTATTTATGAACGACGCTGAGACAGATGCCATAGTGATGATCGGTGAAATTGGGGGTGGCATGGAAGCAGAAGCAGCAAAATGGATCAAAGAAAATGGAAATAAAAAACCGGTTGTAGGATTTATTGCTGGCCAAACAGCGCCTCCCGGTCGCCGGATGGGGCATGCCGGTGCGATTGTAGGTGGTGCCGATGATACAGCCGCTGCTAAAATGAAAATCATGGCCGAATGCGGTATCCATGTAGTAAACAGCCCGGCTGATATTGGTAAAAAAATGGCTGAAGTGATGAAGAAGTGAAAAGTGAAAAATATTCTTAAAAAGAATGGCCTCCGGTTTGGAGGCCATTCTTATTTTGTGGTCTTTCATTCATTAATACCATCAATATCTGTCATAACCCCTGATAAATCTTTCCAGTTCTGCTTTGCTGCTATTGTAGCTGAATACGTCCATCAGCATATCATAATTTTGTTTATCCACTGTATTAGCGTAAGCTTCCTTGGCCAATTGCAATTTATTGTTTTCAAAATTGAACAGTAAAAGCATTTGCTCCACCTGTGCTGCTGTCAGGTTGTTTGTTTTCACCACCTGCGAAGCCGATTTCATTTTATTCGTTTCAAGCCATTCTTTTTTGATGGCGGCAATCACATTTCTGAACTCGCTATCATTCATACCACGGGCATACCCGTTGTGGCTGTCGTAATCACCATGGCTTCCCCACTGACCACCATTATCATAATCATATGTCCTGTCATTGTCATCGCGGCGATTGTCCCAACCACGGTCTTGCCTGTCCCAATCTCTCCTTAGTTTATTTTCCTGCATGCTGATACGACCGTTTCTTTCGATGGTGACAAAAAGATGGGTTCTTCTTTTGATATGGATGGTAGAGTTAAACACCATTTCGTAACCACGGCCAGACATGTTGAAGAAACCACCTCTTCTTTGTCTGAACACTTTTATAGTGTGATAACCGTCATCAATGCCCCGTATCATCATTGAGTTATCGTTAGGATCAAATCTTTTGCCGTCCAGTACAACCTTGATATCGGCATTGTCCGCTGATTTAATCGTAAGTATGCTTTGTGGTCTTGCAGCAGCAAAAACAGCGATACTCATGAATAAAGAAGTTAAGAGTGTAAAAAATGTTTTCATACTATTTGTTTTTACGTTTATTCAAAATTGAATTCACTTGTATAGAAGTGAAACAAAATCCTTCGTTTAAAAAAGATTTGGGAAGAAAAAGTTAAAAGCTACAGCACTAACCATAGAAAGATTATCGTAAGGCACTCCAAAAGCAGGCCCGGCCTGGCTTTTAACAGGTCCTGATTAACCACTTCCGTTACGTATGAAATCCGAAACATTTCTGCATCTTATCCCTTGCACAGGATTCTTTAACTTGTCATTGATTTTAACTACCAGATATGAAACTTATAAAAAGGATTTGCTTTTTTACAATCTTACTCAGTCTATTTACCATGAGTGCCGAAAGCCAAAACAACATAAAGAAATACGACGCTGCCTGGAAAAGAGTGGAAGAATTTTCCAAAAAGAATCTTCCCAAATCAGCCCTGGCTGAGGTAAAAAAGATATATGACATGGCTAAAAAAGATGGCTCGGCAGGCTCACCACAGGAGGCTCAACTTATAAAATCCCTGGTGTATATGACCGGGCTGCAGGCTGAGAACCGGGAGGACAATGAAGTGTTTTCGATTGCAGAAATGGAAAAAGAAATTGCGGTTTCCAAAGAACCGGTTAGTGCGATTTTGAATAGCCTCTTAGCTGAAATGTACTGGAACTATTATCAGCAAATCCGCTGGGATTTATATAACCGAACCAAAACGACCAATTTTAATAAAAATGATATTGCCACCTGGGGTGCTGATGATTTTCATAAAAAGATCGGCGAATTATACCTGCAATCGATAAAGCCTGAAAAACTATTGCAGCAAACCAAATTGGAATCCTTTGATGCCATTATTATAAAAGGAAATGTTCGTCATCTTCGTCCTACCCTTTTTGATTTGCTGACTCACCGGGCATTAGATTATTTTGAAAACGACGAAAGAGACATCGCAAAACCAGCTTATGCTTTTGAAATCGACCAGGCAGCGGCTTTTGATCCGGCTGCAGATTTTATTCACCGGAAATTTTCAACCAAAGACTCCTTGTCCCTGCAATACCACGCATTAATCATTTATCAGAAATTAATCGCCTTTCATAGCAAAGACACAAAACATGACGCTTTGATTGATGCGGATATTAAGCGTATTGAATTTGTAAGAAACAAATCAGTGCATCCTGACAAGGAACAACTCTATTTTAATGCCATCAATCACCTGGCCCGTCAATATGAAAGTACTCCCGCCGCATCCCAGGCCTGGTATTTGTTAGCGGCTTATTACAATCAGCAGGCCGATGAGTACAAACCATTTGGTGATACAACACATCGTTATTCAAGAGTAAAAGCAAAGGAAATTTGTGAAAAGGTTTTAAAAAATAAAGCTGCAGAAGGGACTGAAGGAGCCATCAATTGCTACAATTTATTAAATCAACTGAATAGCCAATCACTGCAATTCAGTGTAGAAAAGGTGAATGTACCTGGCCATCCCTTCAGGGCTTTTGTAGCGTATAGAAACGTCAACCAGCTTTCCTTACGCCTGATCAAAGCAGATGAAACATTGAAAAAACAATTGGAAGATCAATATGGTGATAAATACTGGACATCCATCCTTGCAGCCAAACCCATTCTCGACTGGCAGCGACAACTTCCGGCAACCAACGACCTGCAGCAACATAGCGTTGAAATAAAGATCGACGCCCTGCTTTCCGGGGATTATATATTGGTGGCTGGTACAGACAAAGAATTCAACAACAAAAAAACTTTGCTCGGCGCCAGGTTATTTTACGTATCCAACATCAGCTATGTCAACAATGGTAATGATTTTTTTGTGTTGAACCGCGACAACGGTCAACCACTGGCCAATGCCGCAGTACAGGTTTGGGAGCAGAAATATGATTATAAACAATCAAAATACACAAAGGAAAAAGCGAGGCTCTATAAGACTGACAATAATGGCTTTTTCAAAAAAGAACAAACGAGCCAGGAGGCCGGCAAACGTTATAGCAATTATTCATATCTGCTGGATATTACCTATAATAATGACCGGCTATTTATGAATGACCTGGTGTATGACTATTACTATTATCGTGATAATATTCCTAAGGAACCCAAAACAAGCAGCACTGTTTTTCTTTTTACCGATCGCAGCCTTTATCGCCCGGGGCAAACGGTATATTTTAAAGGCGTAGTGCTAAACAGGTCGGTGGAAGAAAAAAAGGCATGGACTAATGACAACTATCAAACGACAATTTATTTGCGTGATGCGAACTACCAGGATATTGATACAATCGTTGTCAAAACCAATGAATACGGTTCATTCTCCGGCAAATTTCAATTGCCACAGTCTGGTCTGAATGGGGATTTCAGTATTTACACCAAAAAAGATAATGGCAATGCCGGATTTAAAGTGGAAGAATACAAACGTCCCAAATTTTATGTGGATTATGAACCATTGAAAGGCACTTATAAAGTAAATGATACAATAAAAGTGACCGGTGTTGCAAAAGCCTATGCAGGAAACAATATAGATGGGGCCATGGTAAAATACCGGGTAGTTCGCCAGCCCCGATTTATTTATCCGTGGTTATTTTGGCGTGGCTGGTTTCCACCCACTGCACCTATGGAAATTGCACATGGCGAGGCTACAACAGATAAGGGCGGCAAATTTGTTGTCAAATTTACCGCCATACCTGATCTGAAAATTGAAAAGAAACTGGAGCCGGTATTTGACTACACGGTGTATGCGGATATTACCGACATCAATGGAGAGACAAGAAGTGGTGAGCAAAAAATTTCTGTTGGTTATAAATCATTGCTTTTAAAAACAAACATCCCTGCAACGATTTCCGTTGACAGTTTAAAAACATTATCTATTCGTACGGAGAATATGAATGGACAGTTTGAACCTGCCAACGTAAAAGTCACCATCGCTAAATTAAAAGAAGAAAAACGCTTGATCCGCAGCCGCTATTGGGAAAGGCCTGACCAGTTCGTCATCAGTAAAGAAGAATATATCAAGAACTTCCCTTATGATGAATACGATAATGAAAATGACCCTAAGACATGGGAGAAAGGAGAAAGAGTTTTTGAGAAGAGCGATTCGGTGAAGCAGAGTGGGGAATGGCAAGTGGAAAATGGGAGATTTGGTATAGGTTTTTATGTTATCGAAATTTCAACGAAAGATAAAAACGGTGAAGAAGTAAAAGATGTAAAATATATTGAGCTATATGATGAAAAAAGCAAACAATTAGCCACACCACAATATTTATGGTCAGAAGGTGCCAAACCCATTGAGCCCGGAGAAAAAACAACAGTCAGGCTGGGAACATCGGCCGATAATTTATTTGTAGTACAACAATTGGATAAAGAAACCGGCAACCAGCAACCGGGAGCTGGCAACTATTCGTTCCTGAAATTAAATAATGAAAAACGTTCTTTTGATTTCACAGCATCCGAAGCTGACCGTGGTGGTTATGGCGTGAGCTGGTTATTTGTAAAACATAACAGGGTTTATCAATACAATCAAACCATTATGGTTACTTGGACGAATAAAGAATTGAGTATAGAATATGCGACTTATCGTGACAAAACATTACCCGGCAGTGAAGAAAAATGGAAACTAAAAATCACCGGTTATAAAAATGAAAAGCTGGCTGCTGAAATGCTCGCAAGTATGTACGACGCTTCACTCGACCAGTTTTATCCGCATCAATGGAATAAGCCTTCTATCTGGCCAACATATAATTCCCGCAGATTCTGGAATAGCAGCAACAATTTTGTAAAGGTCGAGTCGAATGTTAAGCCTGGAGTTTATCCTGACTCAAAATATTTTCAGAAACAATATGATCAACTTCTATCGACCTACTTCAACGAAATAGTTGTTGTCGGATACGGAAAACAAAGGAGAGCTCTAGCGGGTAGAGTACCGGGAATTGAAATGGCTGACATGAATGTTGCTGCTGCTCCTCAAGTTGAAATGATGAAAATGACCGAACCAAAAATTGTTAAAGACGAGGAAGTATCTGAACCTCCTGCAACGCAAGAAGAGTTGGATTCTGCAATCATGACAAAAAAAATTGGGCAAAGGCCTATCGATAACTCAGCCATTCAAATCCGCAAAAATTTCAATGAAACAGCTTTTTTCTTTCCCAATTTAAAAACAGACGAGAGAGGTGCTATTGAATTTTCTTTCACTTTGCCGGAAGCATTGACCAAATGGAAATTCCAGGCGTTGGCGCATACCAAAGAAGGCGCACTAGGTTATAGCACTAAAGAAATCATTACGCAAAAGCAATTGATGGTGCAACCCAATGCGCCAAGATTTTTACGGGAAGGCGATAAAATGGAATTCAGTGCCAAGATTGTCAACCTCGCCGATAAAGAATTGACAGGACAGGCAGAACTACATTTGTTTGATGCTACCACTAACCAACCAATTGACGGCTGGTTCAGCAATATGGCGCCGGTACAGTTTTTCACCGTAGCTGTGGGTCAAAGCCAAGCCGTGCAATTCCCGATTGTTGTTCCCTATCAGTTCAATAAAGCATTAGTGTGGCGGATCGTTGCGAAGGCGGATGCTTTTAGCGATGGAGAGGAAAATGCCATGCCTGTTCTAACGAATCGCATGTTGGTTACGGAAACACTGCCATTGCCGATGAGGGGTACAGGCACCAAAAATTTCTCCTTTGAAAAATTATTGAACTCCGCAAATTCGGAAACTCTTCAGCACTATTCGCTCACCGCAGAATACACTTCTAACCCGGTATGGTACGCCGTACAGGCATTACCTTACCTGATGGAGTATCCTTATGATTGTGCAGAGCAAACCTGGAACCGTTATTATGCTAATTCACTGGCAACGTTTATCGCCAATTCGTCGCCACGCATTAAGCAGGTTTTTGAGCAATGGAAAACAAAAGATACTGCCGCACTGCTTTCCAACCTGCAAAAAAATGAAGAGTTGAAGGCCATCCTGCTGGAAGAAACTCCCTGGGTATTGCAGGCAAAAAGCGAAACAGAACAAAAAAAGAATATTGCTTTATTGTTTGACATGATACGAATGAGCAAAGAAGTCAGTAGCTCTTACGACAAGCTGAAGCAAATGCAAAGCAGCAATGGTGGTTTTGTGTGGTTCAAAGGTGGACCCGATGATCGCTACATGACACAATACATTGTCACAGGCATCGGTCACCTGAAAAAATTAAATGGTTATGCCGAAGGGCAAAAACCAAAGCTGGACGAAATTTTAGTATTGGCAATTCCTTATCTCGATAAAAAAATAAAAGAAGATTATGACAACCTGGTCAAACACAAAACCGACCTCACAAAATACACACCCGATTACAGCATTATACAATACCTGTATATGCGAAGCTTTTTCCCGGAGTATAAAATAGCGAACGCTTCACAAAAGGCCTATGACTATTTCAGGACCAGAACCCAGTTAACCTGGACAAAGCAAAACAAATACATGCAGGGAATGATCGTACTTGCTTTAGGCAGAACAGGTGACGCAAAAACGCCGGTGGAAATATTGAAGTCATTGAAGGAAACTGCGATTATCAATGAAGAATTGGGCATGTATTGGAAGGATGCAAGGCGGGGCTGGTTCTGGCATGAGGCGCCAATCGAAAGACAGGCATTACTGATAGAAGCGTTCCAGGAAATTGGCAGGGATTTTAAAACCGCAGATGATTTAAAAACATGGTTATTGAAAAACAAGCAGACCAATCGCTGGGAGTCAACCAAAGCAACAGCCGAAGCCTGCTATGCCTTATTGTTGCAGGGCACCCAATGGTTAACAAATGAGCCATCGGTTCAAATTAAACTCGGCGACCTTCTCATAACCCCTTCCAAAGGAGAAGGAACAGAACCTGCTGAAGCTGGCACAGGTTATTTTAAAAAAACTATCGATGGGAAGGATGTAAAACCAGTAATGGGAAACATCTCCGTAACAGTAGGTTCTTCGCAAGTCTCTCGGCCGGCTGGCGGAGGAGATTTAGAGGGGGCCACATACGGTGCTGTTTACTGGCAATATTTCGAAGACCTGGATAAGATCACGACTGCCTCTACTCCACTCCAGCTGGTAAAGAAATTGTTTGTAGAAAAGAACTCTGATCGAGGGCCTGTGTTGACGCCAGTGAATGACGGCGACATTTTAAAAGTAGGTGATAAGATAAAAGTGCGGATAGAACTGCGGGTTGACAGGGAAATGGAATATGTGCATATGAAAGATATGCGGGCATCTGCTATGGAACCGGTAAATGTATTGAGCAGCTATAAATGGCAAGGCGGTTTAGGCTATTATGAATCTACCAAAGACGCCAGCACCAATTTCTTTTTCAGTAACCTGCGCAAAGGAACTTATGTTTTCGAATATCCTTTGTTTATTACTCATGCCGGCAATTTCAGTAACGGCATTACAACTATACTATGTATGTATGCTCCGGAATTTTCTTCACACAGTGAAGGAATTCGCATCAACGTGGAGTGATCGATTCCTCCTCTCCTTTGGAGAGGAGGTTAGGAGGAGAGGTCATGCACCGGAATTTAGTTCGCATAGCGAAGGGATTCGCCTGTCAATAGAATAATTTATAGATGCTTATTAGGGTTGGTCAGTTGATCAACCCTAATCTATTTATTCATTAGTTATCATACTGTCAATGAACTTATTTTTGCTTCATGCAGATAGATTATTTAATTGTTGGACAGGGCATCAGCGGAACTTTTCTTTCCTATTATTTGCAAAAGGAAAATAAAAGTTTTTTAGTCATTGATAACAACTATGAAAATGCTCCTTCAAAAATCGCAGCAGGTATCATCAACCCGGTAACCGGAAGAAGATTAGTAACAGTGTGGATGGTGGATGAAGTGTTACCTTATGCATGGAAAGCTTACCAGGAGTTTGGCCATGACCTTGGAATAACTGCCATATCTCAAAAACCAATCATTGATTTTTTTCCCAACCCTTTCATGCGGGAAAGTTTTTTACAAAAGATTGAAAGTGGTGATAAATATGTACACTCCTACCCGGAACAAAATCATTTCAATAATTTATTTAACTATGAATTTGGTTGTGGCGAAATACGACCAGCATATACGGCGCACCTCGAAACATTATTACCTGCCTGGCGAAAAACACTGATTGCAAGCAACAATTTATTGGAGGAAAATTTTGAGCCGGAGCATTTAAAAATTGAAGCCGATAAAATTCAGTATAAAGAAATTATCGCCGATAAAATTATATTCTGCGATGGCACATCCAGTTTTGAAAATCTTTTTTTCAAACAACTCCCTTTCGCACCCAACAAAGGGGAAGCATTGGTTGTGTCGATTCCCGGTTTACCCGACACGCATATTTATAAGAAATCAATGATGATTGTTCCGCTGGCGGAAAAAGATTTGTTTTGGGTTGGCGCCAGCTATGTCTGGGATTTCGAAAATGCCAATCCAACAACTGCGTTCAGGGAAAATACAGAACAGGTTTTAACACAGTGGTTAAAAATTCCTTTTACGATTGTTGAACATCGATCGGGGTTGCGGCCGGCCACACTGGAACGACGGCCCTTTGTTGGATTTCATCCCTCACATCCATCGATCGGGATATTGAATGGCATGGGTACAAAAGGATGTTCACTGGCACCTTTTTTTGCCAGACAGCTGGTGGATCATCTTTTATACGAAGAGCCAATTGCAAAAGATGCAGATATAAAAAGATTTTCAAAAATTTTAACCCGCTCCTAACTCCCCTTTAAGGGATGGGGGTAAGTAGCTACGGCAGCTGCCAGGCGTCTTTTTTTATAATTTTTGATAAAAAGACGGAGACGGTAGAGCAGAAATAACGTAATCATGGTTCGGTTATGAGCAATTTAGTTTTCGTTACAGGGTCCTGGTTGAGTACATGGCTTAATGCTTCGTAGAGATCAGGCATATTTCTTCGTAAGCCTTCAGGGTTTTCAAAAAACGCTTCAACACTCACTGCCCAGAACTCATGCATATTACTGAAAGCATAGCTTCTTAAATAACTGCGACGCTTTGCAATAACGTCTGCCAATATGGGGCCGGTCTTGGTGGAAAACCGTTCATAGTTTAATCGAAAATTTGGATCCATACCATACTGGGCAAAAAAGTTATTATAAAGTAAAGCATGAGCCATCTCGTGCACAGCTACATTGATGTTATCATTTTTATAAGAATACCCGTACAAAAAATGTTTCCATGAAAGATAGATTCCGTCAGGAGCAACATGACCGATATACAGTTCATCGTCATTATCCAGGCGATAAGCATCGGCCAGGATATAAATGTCTTTGAAATAAGATAGCTGGTAATTTTTTAAACCGAATGTCACCTGCACAGCCGATGAACTTACCAATATAGCCGTGGCTTCATTTTTTTCCATCCCGATAAAATGAAATCGTTTCTGATTACGAAACTGGTGTGCTCTTTTTACAAATTTCCATTTAGAATAAATCGGGAGATCATTGAAATAAGAAAACACACTCCCGATCACATAAGAATAATCATTGAAAATGGCGGCATCAATACTTTCTTCTTCAGGTAGTGGGGTTATAGCCGAACGGGAAGTTCGGGAAAACAGGCCACTCAGTCTTTGAAGAATTGATTGCATAGTGCACGGTTCGGTGTTTAAATATAGACAACGAATGAACAACTTGCAAACATATACTGGTTATTTTCCGCTAGTAAATCTACGTATAATTCATCAATGAACTAGCAGCCAAGAGGGTGAAAAAGTTATTCAGCAGTTCAACATATTTAATCCTCAGCAACAATCGGACTTCACAACACATTACTCCTCCTGGCTGATTTATTACACCAATGCTTTAAGAATCCTGGCCAATTTATAGTTGAATTGGCCAATACTGTCTCGCTTACTATCTTTGCCGCCCATAAAGAAGCGTAAACCGTTGGCTGTAAAGCCTTCCAGCTGATTTGTTGGACCCTTTAACGCATAATTTTAGAATTTCCATGTATAGAACTCATACCTGTGGCGAATTAAGAATAACAGACGTTTCAAAAGAAGTAACCCTGGCCGGCTGGGTGCAAACTGTCCGGAAATTTGGCGCCATTACTTTCGTGGACCTTCGTGACCGCTATGGCATCACTCAATTATTATTTGGCGAAGAACTAAACAAACAGCTTGATGAAAATCCATTGGGCCGGGAGTTTGTATTGCAAGCCACAGGAATGGTAAGCGAAAGAAGCAGCAAGAACAGTAACATATCCACAGGTGAGATTGAAATAAATATTTCCTCTTTTTCCATTCTCAATAAATCGGCTGTTCCTCCTTTTACTATTGAGGACAAAACCGACGGTGGCGATGACCTCCGCATGAAATATCGTTATCTCGATCTGAGAAGAAATGCTGTGAAGAAAAACCTGGAACTGCGATATGCAGTAAACCGGGCTGCCCGAAATTATTTGCATTCGAACGGCTTTATGGATATTGAAACGCCATTCCTGATCAAATCCACGCCAGAGGGAGCCAGGGATTTTGTGGTGCCTTCCAGGATGAACCCCGGTCAATTTTATGCATTGCCCCAATCGCCGCAAACCTTTAAACAATTGCTGATGGTAAGCGGCTATGACCGCTATTACCAGGTGGTAAAATGCTTTCGGGACGAAGATCTTAGGGCCGACCGTCAACCCGAGTTTACCCAGATCGATTGCGAAATGGCTTTCGTGGAGCAAGAAGACATTTTAAAAATGTTTGAAGGTTTGATCAAATCTATTTTTAAAGAAGTTAAAGGGATAGATTATACTGAAACCGTTCAACGGATGACATGGGAAGATGCTATGTGGCAATATGGTAATGACAAACCCGACATCCGGTTTGGCATGGAACTGTTGAACCTGAAAAAACCTTCTTCTGTTTATACAACAAAAAAAGACAGCCGTGATTTAATTGATGGCGCAGGCTTCAAAGTATTTGATGAGGTAGAAACCGTGTTGGCCATTGCTGTTCCCGGTTGCAGCGAATATACCCGGAAGCAAACAGATGAGTTGACCGAATGGGTAAAACGTCCGCAGATCGGCATGAAAGGTCTTGCTTTTATAAAATGCAATGCAGACGGCAGTTATAAAAGCAGTATCGATAAGTTTTATACTGAAGAAAAATTAAAAGCTATTGCTGACGCAACACAGGCAAAAGCCGGTGACCTTGTGTTGATATTGGCCGGAGCCGAAGAAAGAACAAGAAAAGCCATCAGCGAGTTGCGGCTTGAAATGGGCAAACGCCTGGGCTTTAGAAAAGATGATGAGTTCAAATTGTTGTGGGTGCTGGATTTCCCTCTGTTTGAATACGATGAAGAAGGCAATCGGTGGGTAGCCCGTCACCACCCTTTTACTTCGCCCAAGCCACAGCAGATAGAGACGATGATCAACAACAACCCGGTTATCGAAAACGCTGCAGAATATCTAACTCATCCTTATGCCAATATCAAAGCCAATGCTTATGACATGGTATTAAACGGAAATGAGATTGGCGGTGGCTCCATCCGTATTTTCCAAAGAGAGTTACAGGAAAAAATGTTTGCGGCACTGGGAATGGATAAAGCCGAACAGCAACATAAATTTGGCTTCTTGTTAGGTGCGTTTGAATATGGAGCGCCACCTCATGGCGGAATTGCTTTTGGCTTTGATCGCCTGTGCGCAATACTCGGAGGCAGCGAAAGCATCCGTGATTTTATCGCTTTCCCTAAAAATAATAGCGGGAGAGATGTAATGCTCGATGCACCGGCTACTATTGATGATAAACAATTTGATGAACTGCAGATAAAATTGGATCTGAAATCCTGATGCCCCTCCGCTGGAAACTGTTTAGACTGCTCTGTATCCTGCAGATGATGGCTGCCGGGTTTAAGGCCATGGAGGCATTGCTAACTTTCTTTCAGCATATTTCGTTTGGAAGCATCGTGGGGGTATTGCTTTTTAGTTCAATATTTATGTTGACAATATTGGCAATAAACCTGGTTAACAATAATTATCCTGATAACCCGGTCGAGGGCAGGCAGAAAAAAGTGTTCAACAGGCTTTTTCTGTTGAATTTTGTTTTTCTAACCTTTTTGTTTGGGTTTATCATTATCGAAGTCAGGGAGATCAAACAACTTGCTATGGTATCGGGCAAGAACTTTTTTGATTTCTCGTTCAGCATATTTGTCTTGCTGCTACTTTACACTTCCATGCTTATCCTGCAACTGGTGATTCTTTTTGGTTTATATAAGCTGCGCCTTGAGTTGTATGAAAATTTTATGAACCGGAAATTTGAATTTGAAAGAAATTAATTCAAAATAGTTTTGTTACGATTGGCTTTCCATTTCCATCGGGAATAAATCAGCAATCCTCCAATAATAAACCCGAGAGCAACAAGACGAAAAATGGATCTTCGTTGTATGGTATCCCGGTCCTCTCCCGTACTCATCTTTTTGGAAGACATTTCAATGTAATAGCTGAGTTGCGGATACTCTTCGTTAATCTTTTTTACACCGGAAAAGCGCTTCAATGCTTTTGTGTAATAACCTGAATAAAAAAAGCTCAACGCCCTATTGAATGCAAGTGCTGCCTGGCTCATTTTGGTATCAACCTTTGCCGAATCAAGAAAGCTCCTGATAATTGAGACCGGGATGGCGAAATTAAACCCTGAGGCCAGACTTCCTGTTTTCTGCTCAAGGCTGCCGAAAGTAGCAAGGCCTATCACTTCTCCCCTATTATTGCAAACAGGACTGCCGCTGCTGCCGTGAGTGATAACGGCATCCATTTGAATAACGGGCCACCCACCCACCGATCTTTTCACGGCACTTACAATACCCGAAGTCAGGGTAGGTTCAATATTCGTTTCTTTTGCCAGGAACGTATTCGACGTCACTGGCTCAGGATATCCGTATACTAATACCTGTTCGCCAATTCTGGTGCTTGTTTCTCTACTGAGAGGCAAGGTTGGAAGTTGGAATACGCTGTCAATCTTTAACAAGGCTACATCTTTTCCCGGCATAGGCGTCCCTTTGATAATAACCCGGGCAGGTAATCGCTTCGTCTTTAATTTATCATCGCTGTCATCCGTTCTAAACTGCACATAGATTTCCCGCTGCAGGTCAAACAGGATCATGGAAGATACCTGGGAATAAATGGCGCTATAGGCATTATTTAACAGGTTTCTTTGTTCGTCATTTAATACCATTGCCCAGGATTCCTGCAATGCTTTAATATTAGCTTCCGTCACTTCCTGAAAGGTCGACAAAGTAAACTTGCGCCTGATAAAGGAACTGTCTCTGTCGATGATATGGGCATTTGTAATGAGATAGCCATCCCCGGTTATAAAAAAACCTGTTCCGGAGGATAAGATGCGGTGCCGCTGGCGAAAATATTGTGGCGTAGCGGAAAAGAACCGAAACGGGCTATTGTATAAAGCTTTTACAACAATATCCAACTTTTCTTCTGCTGAAAACATGGTGCCGGTCGTGTCAAGTCGTTGCACAGAATCCACAAGCTGGTTAAACCTGCGTTGATTCATTTCTACTTTATTGACATATACGTTTGCCGAAAAAACCGTCTGCACCATTGCCACGGCCGGAGAATTTGCCGCATAACTTTGCTCCGTCGAAATAACCTGGGCATGACCGGCATTATGACTTAAAAGTCCGATAAACAAAAAAAAGGCTATATAATTTCTTCTTACCATTAGCTTTCCAAACATTCGTTCAAAGTAATAAAACAATCCGATTGCCGGCAATAAACAAAAAAATTATCCAGCTAAAACGATCTAATGCTCCCGATATTCTTCATGTGTACTTTGTTTTTTAAACTCAATGCTTTAAAGAGTGTAAATATTTGAGGAATTCGCTATATTCGACAAAACGGTTGCTAAACAGATGTCATTCCTGTGAAGCAACCTTTTTATTTTACAAAAATAACTGCTATGACTGGTCATCAACTTTTTGAACAATACAAAACTTATCCGGGCACCTGGGATGAAATGTGCCACGAAAGTAATATCCGATCGCAATATGGACAGGTCTATAAAGATTTTGCCAATTTTCCGCTGGATGTGTTACTCCAAAAAGATAAACTGGCTGGTGAACTTTTCATGAACCAGGGCATCACGTTCACCGTGTATAGTGATGATGCAGGTATAGAAAAAATTTTCCCTTTTGACATTATACCCCGTATTCTAACCGGCTCCGAATGGAATCATATCGAGCAGGGAATAAAGCAACGGCTGAGAGCCTTGAATCTTTTTTTAAAAGACATCTATTCTGAACAGCAAATATTAAAAGATAAGGTCATACCTGCCGATCTTATTGCATCCTGCCCTCATTACACAAGAGAAGTTTTTGGTATTCGTGTGCCACATGATCTCTATGTTCATATTTCAGGCATTGATTTGATACGCAGCCAGGATGGTACGTTTTATATTTTAGAAGACAATTTGCGGACTCCCTCCGGTGTTTCTTATATGTTGGAAAACCGGGAAGTAACCAAGAAGATTTTTCCGGGAATGTTGTCGAATAGCCGGGCCAGAATGATCAACAATTATCCAATACTGCTCCATAATATCCTGGTGAGTCTTGCGCCACAACAAATCTCCAACCCCACCGTAGCATTACTGACTCCTGGCGTATACAACTCTGCTTATTTCGAGCACACGTTCCTGGCCAGGCAAATGGGTGTACAACTGGTAGAAGGTCGTGACCTGCTTGTAGACAATCATAAGGTATATATGAAGACGACCTCAGGTTTACAACAGGTGCATGTGATCTATCGCAGGATTGACGATGATTTTTTGGATCCGCTGGTATTTCGACCGGATAGTGCTTTGGGCGTTCCGGGGTTGATGAGCGCCTATCGCAAGGGAAATGTGGCTATTGTTAATGCTGTAGGCAATGGAGTAGCCGATGACAAAGCAGTGTATGCTTACGTTCCTGCCATGATCAAATACTATTTAAATGAAGAAATCATTTTACCCAATGTCCCTACTTATGGATTAGAAGATGAAGAGATAAGGAAATATGTTTTTGATAATATTGAGAAAATGGTGATCAAACGAACCAATCAGTCCGGTGGATATGGCATGGTGATGGGAAATTCCGCAAGCGAGAAGGAATTGATTGGCGCAAAAAAAGCCATATTGGAAACCCCACGGGAATTCATTGCGCAGCCGATCATCAAGCTATCGACAGTACCATGTTTTATTGACGGTAAATTACAGCCTCGTCATGTTGACCTGCGCCCCTATGCGCTGTGCGGACCGGAAGGAATAAAAGTGGTTCCCGGCGGCCTGACAAGAGTGGCGTTGCGTGAAGGATCCCTGGTTGTAAATTCTTCCCAGGGAGGTGGCAGTAAGGATACATGGGTAGTAGATCTGTAACAATCGCTAATGAACTTTTAACCCTTAAACTTTTAAATTTAGACCCCTTCATGCTTAGTAGAATTGCAGATTCATTGTTTTGGCTAAACCGATACATGGAAAGAAACGATTGCCTGATAAGAGTAATTCGCACTAATTATATTTTGTCCTTTGATACCGATCAACAGAACGATTTTTCCTTGAAAGATGCCATCATCTTATTTTCCTATAATCATGAAGTGGCTTCGCAGCATGGTGAAAACTCCGATGCTGCCTTAAAATACCTGGTGACGGATACAAGAAACCTTAATTCAAGTAAGGTATTATTGACCAAAGCCAGGGAAAATGCCCGCGGCGTACAGGATTATATCACCAAAGAGGTTTGGGAACTGGTCAATCAATCCTATCATATTGTAAATAAGCCGGGGATAGAACAACGTGTTACCGGTTCCCAGTCCCTGGAAGTGATAGATATGCTGGATCAGAATAGTGTTTTATTCTATGGTGTCATTGATAGCACGATGCCGAGAGGCCAGGGCTGGCAATTTTTAAACCTGGGTAAATTTATCGAACGATGTCTCCTTACCATCGATAACATCCTGGCTCATTCCCAGAAAATCGAACACCGGCTTGATATCCCAAATGATATTCTCTTCTGGCGAAATCTTTTACTTTCTCTCTCCGGTTATGAGTTATATCTGAAAACCTATCCCCGGGGCCAATACAATCAGAACGTAATTGAACATGTCATTTTCAATAAGAACTTTCCCCGGTCAATCATCTATTCCATGCAACGGGTCAAACGTTACTTCAAAGAAATAGCGGAGCACACTCATGTTGATGGCAGTATTTCTTTAGAAAAACAAATTGGCCGGATCTGCAGCAAAGTGGAATTTGCCGACATGAATACTATAAAACAGGAAGGATTACCTCATTTCTTATATTCGCTGCGCAATGATCTTACCGATTTTTCAAAACAGCTTACGCAGATCTATTTTTCATACGCCTAACCAGGAACGAAATGCCCGTTTTTAATATACATCACATTACCAAATACGAATATGACCGCCCGGTAAAAGAGAGTGTAAACGAAATAAGAATTTATCCATTCTCCGATTCAGGACAGGAAACCCTGCATCATGAATTGCACATCTCTGGTCATCCCGAAATTTATCTGATGCAAGACTATTGGGGCAATCGAATTGGCATGTTCAACCTGATGCCATCGCACAAAGAACTTGTTATTGAAAGCAAGCTGATTGTAAGAACACTTGGTCAGCCAGATATTTTTCTTAATAACCAGGCCGGTTTAACTATTCTGAAAAAAGAAATTGCCGATAATCTCTCCTTACTTGAACTATCAAAAATCAGTGAAATAGAATTGAAGGAAAAGATACATGAGGCTGTGAGTGAATTTTACCTGGAAGACATGCCGGTTGCTACGATCATCGAAAAATGCGGCAATTTTATTTTCAATCAATTTAAATATATTAAAGGCATTACCAATATTGAAACAACCGTAGCTGAGATATTGGATCACCGCTCAGGTGTTTGCCAGGATTTTGCCCATGTGATGCTGGAGATGTTACGAAGCCTGGGGATACCCAGCCGCTACGTTAGTGGTTATATCTGTTCAAACAAAAATGGGATGCGTGGTGAAGGCGCCACCCATGCCTGGATTGAGGCCTGGGTTCCTGGGAGTGGTTGGATCGGTAATGATCCTACTAACAATGTTTGGGTCACCAATCATCATGTAAAGTTGGCGGTAGGACGCAACTTTAATGATTGTTCTCCGATTAAAGGAACTTTCAAAGGGCCGGCCAGGCAATCTCTTTCCGTGTACGTCTCCGTGGGGTATGAGGATGGCCACCATTTTGAAGAAATAAATAAAGTAAAACTGGAATCTATGCCGGCCGATGATGAGCTACCGGAATATATAGAAAGTTTCGCCGGGCAACAGCAGCAGTAAATAATATATAGTAAGTTATTCTAAACCGGCATGTGACAGCTAATCGGTAATTTGCAGGTCTTTGATTAATCATTGATCATCGTTTACCTGTTTTAGTTATGATCCCTCTTGCTGAACGCATTCGTCCCCACACATTAGATGAGCTGGCCGGTCAAAAGCACCTGACAGGAAAGGGGAGTATATTAAGAACTGCAATAGAGAATGGCCGGATTCCCTCAATGATACTATGGGGACCTCCGGGCACAGGAAAAACAACCATCGCAAATATTATTGCCAATACGTTGAACGCTCCGTTTTTTACATTGAGTGCTATCAGTGCCGGTGTAAAAGATGTAAGAGAAGTCATAGAGCAAGCGAAGACAAAGCCCGGCTCTATCCTGTTCATTGACGAAATTCATCGTTTCAACAAGGGGCAGCAGGATGCTCTATTGGGCGCTGTTGAAAAAGGAACGATAACGCTGATCGGTGCGACGACAGAGAACCCTTCATTCGAAGTCAACAGTGCATTGCTCAGCCGATGCCAGGTATATGTATTAAAAGCGCTGGATGAAAAAGATCTTATGCTGCTATTACAGACAGCAATAGAAAAAGATGAGTTGCTGAAAAAGAAAACAATTGAATTAAAGGAGACCTCAGCCTTGATCAATATTTCCGGAGGAGATGCAAGAAAATTATTAAACCTACTCGAGCTTGTTACTGAAGCCTCCCCAAACCCCTCCGAGGGAGGGGCTTTAGAAATTACTGACAAATTGGTAATGGATATAGCTCAGAAAAAAATCGCCCTGTATGATAAGAGCGGCGAGCAACATTATGATATTATTTCAGCTTTTATAAAATCCATCCGTG
The DNA here is from genome assembly GCF_029360765.1 of Terrimonas pollutisoli. Lineage (GTDB taxonomy): Bacteria > Bacteroidota > Bacteroidia > Chitinophagales > Chitinophagaceae > Terrimonas_B > Terrimonas_B pollutisoli. Next base: position 149,405 of record NZ_JARKNA010000008.1, read on the forward strand.
GTAGCGATCCGAACGCAGCCGTGTATTGGCTGGCCCGGATGATAGAGGGCGGAGAGGATGTAAAATTTATTGCAAGAAGATTACTCATTCTAGCCAGCGAAGATATAGGGAACGCTAATCCCACTGCATTGGTGATGGCCAACGCAACATTTGAAGCAGTTAATAAAATAGGATATCCTGAGTCAAGCCTGATCTTATCACAGTGTGCTATTTATCTTGCTTCAAGTGCCAAAAGTAATTCTGCTACCGTTGCCATCGGGGCCGCTATGAACGCCGTTAACGCAAAAGGAGATTTATCGGTGCCTTTGCATATACGAAATGCCCCAACCAAATTGATGAAGAATTTAGGGTACGGCAAGGATTATGAATATTCTCACAGCTATGAAAATAACTTTTCACCACAGGAATATTTACCAAAAGAATTATCCGGTACAAAATTTTATGAGCCAGGGAAAAATGCACGGGAAGAGGAACTGAGAAAATTTCTAAAAAACCTGTGGAAGGACAAATACAATTACTGATGGACATTCAATCAAGAAAAGATATTGAACTACTAATGACTGCCTTCTACGAAAAAGTAAAAAATGATGATGCCATCGGTTTTATTTTCAATGATATTGCCCGCGTAAACTGGGACCATCATATACCCATTATTTGCGATTTCTGGGAAACTCTTTTATTAGATGCAGCTTCTTACAAAAAAAACGCCATGGAAGTTCATTATATTCTCAACAGGAAAGTACCATTCCAGGAAATACACTTTGAACAGTGGTTAAAATTTTTTTTCGAAACAGTCGATCAACTTTTTTCGGGCAAAATAGCCAACATGGCAAAAACAAAAGCAAAGTCTATCGCTGCTTTGATGCAGTTTAAAATGAAACAAGAAACCGAAGGTTTGAATAGTTTTAAGAATTCCTGACGGGGAGGTATATTATCAATCAATACCTCCCGTTCCTTACAGTTTAGTTAACTGTCCTCTTATCTCTCCGCCTCCATTATCTGCAGTGTGGATGTTTACATACCATAAATTATTCATCAAGTCCGCCTCCATGGATGCGTCCAATGCTCCCGATGACCATGTAAAAGGAGAGGGTCCCATTGTACCATAGTTCAACCCATCTACCGGCAAACCGCTGACACCCACCGCAGCTTTATGCACATGCCATACGGTGATGGCACTTGACAGGCCGGAATAGGTCACGGTAATCGTCAGTATTTTAGAGGTCTTATCATAGGAGCCTGTCACATTTCCTGTAGCAGTCGTTGTAACGGCAGGAACTTCGTTTGCTCCACTCATTGCTCCTGAAAACTGAACAATGTTATTAGTGTTATCGTCATCATCATCCTTATCGCAGGAAGATATTGCGGCCAGGCACAATATTATGCCTAGCCCAACCAGGGTTCTACGTAGCATAAATTGTAGTTTAATAGTTTACGATTAGTCTTTCCATTGTCGTATCGCTGAAAAAAGAAGTAAAGTTGCCCAAAGTATAAAACCTAATTTCGCCGCACCTGAAAATGGAATTAGTACAATTCAACAACCTAACTTTAGCGCCTTTAATAAGCTGAATTTCTATGCTCAACTGGTCGTTAAAAAAATTCGAAGACCTAAGTCCTGATGAACTGTACGCTATTTTGCGGTTACGCAGCGAAGTATTCGTAGTGGAACAAAACTGCGTTTTCCTGGATATGGATAATAAAGACCAACAATGCTATCATCTGCTGGGCTGGCAGGACGATCGTTTAGCTGCCTATACAAGGCTGGTACCGCCAGGCATTTCGTACGAGCAACCATCGATTGGGCGGGTCGTTACTTCTCCTGCGGCACGAAGAGGTGGAATTGGAAAGCTATTGATGCAAAAAAGCATTGATGAAACAATTAAACTATTCGGAAAAAATTCAATCAAGATAGGAGCACAGTTATACCTCAAAAGATTTTATGAATCATTAGGCTTTGTGCAGGTCGGTGATATCTATGATGAAGATGGCATTGATCATATCAAAATGATACGTCAATAATGCTACCTCGTAAATACACTAAGTAGAAAGACTTTTTATTAAACTAAGATTCAAAAAACTTTCTAAAAGATTCTTTTCTTACATTTTTCTTTTTCTATTTTGGGCCATAATCCAATAGAAGAAAAAACCAGAAATCTGAATCTATGAGAAACAAAGTAGTCTCCGCAGCATGTATGCTTGTGCTGTGCTTAGCTCTCAACTTATTATCCTTTCGATCTTTCTCACAATCAATTACAACCGGCAATGGAAAGTTTGAGGTAGGACTTGGTCTTGGACCGATGTTCTTTTTAGGTGATCTTGGTGGTAGTGCTGGTATCGGTCGTGACTTTTTAAAAGATGTTGACTTCCCGATGACCAAGCTTTCAAAGATGGTGTATGTAAACTATTACCCGGCAGAGTGGCTTGGGTTTCGTTTGGCTTTAAATCATGGCGTATTAGAAGGTGCTGATGCTGAAGCACCAAATAAAGGCGGCAGGGAGATTTCCCGTATCAAGAGAAATCTTAGTTTTAAATCATCGGTATTGGAAGGTTACCTGGCTGCAGAAATATATCCAACAGTATTTTTCGAACAATTTGATGGACTTCAGGGTAAACTTCGTCCATACGGACTTATTGGCATTGGCGCATATAAGTTTAAACCAAAAACACAACTTAACGGTCAATGGGTGGAACTACAGCCCCTTCATACAGAAGGACAGGGTTTGATTGATGGGAAAAAAGATTATAAGCTTACGCAAATGGAGGTACCCATGGGCTTTGGATTCAAATATTTTATCAGAGAAAATATGTATGTGGGTGCGGAAATTTTACACAGGCAATTGTTTACGGATTATGTGGATGATGTGAGCACAACTTATGTCGATCCTGTAATTTTTAATGCTTTACCAGCCTCGGATCGTAGCAAAGCTGTGCAGCTGTATTATCGCGGAGATGAGTTATCTGGCTCCACAGGTTCCCGTCCAACACCACGTGTAAACGAGCAAAGAGGCGATCCAACTGACAATGACGCCTTTTTCTCCACAATATTAAGATTTGGCTTTAGAATTGGTAATGATCCCAACAGCAATGCAAGAAAACAAATGCGTTGCCCGGTGTTTTATTAAAGACCCTCGTTATTTCCTTTAATAAATCCGATAACCCTATGAGTAAAAGATTTACACATTCCATTGCCCCTGCTATTTGCTTTGGTATTTTGGCCATGCAGCCTGCCACAGCAAAAGCAATGACATCAAAAAGGATAGACGAGGAAAAGAATCCAAGTGCAAAAACAAGATCTTCCTCCTCATTAAACAATCATGCTATAAAAATATATCCTGATGCCATCAGCAGGGCTATGCATGTGGTTGCAAAGGGAAATGAAGGAAAACAAATTGATTTTTTCATCTTTGACCTTCAGGGGGAATTAATGAAACATTATAAATTAGATGAAGGTGATCATAAAAAAATAACCGGCCTCCGGCGGGGAAAATATATTTATCATGTTTTTTGTGGCGACGAAGAAACTGCTACTGGAAAACTCGATATTCGCTAATGTTCTTTTACAAGTGCAACACCTCTGTTTCCAATAAGCAGCAGGGAGCTTAATAGAATCTGATACCCTGGTTGACAAACCTAATCCGTTCTCTATTGGTACTCTCATTAGTATAAATTTTATTAAACACTCTCTGCATATGCTTATTGGATTTTTTTGAGTTCTTTCAATTATCATAACTAAGACCCGTAAAGCAGGGAAATTGCCAAAATCCATTATCCTGAAAACACCACATTGCTGGCCTGGAAAAGATTTTTTCAATCACTCCCTGCTTTATTTACGGGAAACATAATCCCCTCATTACATATCTATCCTACTCGTATACACCTAGCTGTGCATTATTGCTTTAGTAAATACTAGCCAGATACATTATATTAGTTTACTAAAACCAACGTTTATGAATTTAATTGAACGAGTAAAAAACATTATCACTTCTCCTGCAAAAGAATGGGATGTTATTGCTACCGAACAGCCTGACACCGGTAAGATTATTACCAGCTACGTTCTACCTCTTGCTGGTGCAGCCGCTCTCGCTGCTTTTATTGGATATGGACTAATTGGGGTTAGTTATTTTGGTGTCAGGTATTCAGGAATTAACTACGGTATCTCCCAGGCCGTCTCGGTACTGGTGGGTGCATTAGTGGGCGTTTTTATCAGTGCGTTTGTAATTGATGCCTTAGCTCCAAGTTTTGAATCGGAAAAGAATATGAGCCGATCTGTGCAACTTGTTGCTTACTCTTATACCCCCGCATGGATAGGAGGACTATTGGCAATATTACCTGTGATCAGATGGCTGGGAGCTTTGGTTGCTTTATATGGTTTATATCTTTTATACATTGGCTTGCCAAAGCTCAAAAGAACACCGGCTGAAAAACATGTAGGATACTTTGTTGTATCCCTATTAGTGATAATTGTGGTTTATATTGTTATCGGAATGATCATGGTGGCCATACTTCCCGGAATGGGCCGGCCTTACGACGGCGGGTCAATTAATGTTCGTTACTGATTGAAATAATTTGCTGTGAAGAACGGTTTCAATGATTGAAGCCGTTTTTTATTTTTGTCACTTATCATCATCCCAATAAAAGTCATCCGGCTCTTGAAAATTGCTCAATTTGTCGCTGTCTAATTTAGTTTAGCTCGGTCTTCAGAAATCTGGCTGTATGACTCTCTTTATTCTTTATTAATTCTTCCGGTGTACCTTCAAATAAGATCATACCGCCGCCATCACCACCTTCCGGCCCCACGTCAATAATATGATCGGCCACTTTGATTACATCCATATTATGCTCTATCACAAGAACCGTATTTCCCCGATCCACCAGTTTATTTAACACATCCAGCAGGTGTTTGATATCTTCAAAATGCAAACCGGTAGTTGGTTCGTCCAGGATATAAAATGTTTTACCAGTATCCCTTTTTGAAAGTTCAGTAGATAACTTTACCCGTTGTGCCTCTCCCCCGCTCAATGTCACGGCCGATTGACCCAGTGTTATATAGCCCAAACCAACTTCTTCCAGCACTTTGATCTTTCTATAGATATAGGGAACCGCCTGGAAAAACTCAACAGCTTCTTCCACCGTCATTTCCAATACGTCAGCAATTGACTTTCCTTTGTATCGTATCTCCAATGTCTCCCGGTTGTAACGTTTACCATTACATTTTTCACAATGCACATACACATCAGGTAAGAAGTTCATTTCTATCACCCGCATACCACCACCTTCACAAACTTCGCAGCGGCCGCTTTTCACATTAAAAGAAAAACGACCGGCATTATAACCCCTGATCTTTGCTTCCGGCACTGAGGCGAATAACGTTCTTATCTCGGTAAAAAAGCCACAATAAGTAGCAGGGTTGCTCCGCGGTGTACGACCAATAGGTGATTGATCAATCTCCACTACCTTATCGATATTCTCCAATCCTTTTATCGATTTATATTCCAATGGCGTTCCTTTCGATCCATAGGCATGATGCGAAAGAATGGGATATAATGTTTCATTGATCAGTGTCGACTTGCCACTACCGCTTACACCAGATACTACGATAAACTTACCCAAGGGAAATTTTACATTTATATTGTTCAGGTTATTTCCTTTCGCACCTTTTAATTCTAAAAACTTGCCATTGCCTTTTCTTCGCTCAGCGGGAACTTCAATCTTTAGATGACCATTCAAATAACCTGACGTCAGCGTATTCAATTTCAATAAGTGTTTAGGATCACCCTGGGCCACCACTTTTCCGCCATGAAAACCTGCTCTTGGCCCAATGTCTATTAAATGGTCGGCCGCCAGCATAATGTCTTTATCATGTTCTACCACCAATATACTGTTCCCGATGTCACGAAGATTTTTCAACGCATCGATCAGGCGATGATTGTCACGTTGATGCAAACCGATGGACGGTTCATCCAATACATAGGTGATACCCTGCAGCTGAGAACCGATCTGGGTCGCCAATCTTATTCGTTGCGATTCACCCCCACTCAAGGTTTTGGAACTCCTGTTTAACGTGAGATATGTTAATCCTACATCGAGCAAAAACTGTAACCTTTCTCTTATTTCCTTTAATACATCTTTACCAATAATGTTTTGCTTATTGGAAATACGCAGTTCAATACCATCAAGCCATGCAGCCAAATTATCGAGGTTCATATTGCTCAGCTCTGCGATATTTCTCCCGGCCACTTTAAACCACAGGCTTTCCTTTTTTAATCGGGCTCCGCCACAACTTTCACAGGGTTTTAATTGCATGTATTCTTCGGCCCAGTTTCGCAATTCTTCCTTATGCCCATTGTTGAACCAACGGTTGAGCATATTTACAATGCCTTCATAGGTGCCATTCGAATCTTCCCTGATGTTTTCAAAATCTACTTCATTTTCTACTCCTTCCTCGTTACCGTACAACAAAATATTCAGTGCTTTTTGAGGAATATCTTTTATCGGTTTGGTCAATGATATCTTATTCTTCTTAGCAACTTCCTGGGCCTGTTTGTAAACATACGCTTCTCTTTCCCCTCCCAATGGAGCAATACCACCCTCACTGATGCTTATGCTATTATCCGGAATAACAGCTTCCATATTTATATGAAATGTTGTCCCCAATCCTTTACAAACAGGGCAGGCACCGTAAGGTGAATTGAAAGAAAATGCATTAGGGGAAGGCTCTTCATAACTAATCCCAGTGTCCTCGCACATCAATAATTTTGAATACCGGGCCTCCCCCAACCCCTCCGAAGGAGGGGCTTCAAAAACCTCCAATGATAGAGCCTTTTTCTTTTTAGCAGATTTTTCCGAAAGCCCCCCTTCGGGGGGTTGGGGGGCCACAAACATCAGGTCCTTGCCCAGCTTCAATGTCTGCTGAACGCTTTGACTCAATCTTGCTTTTAATTCGTTTGTCACCTGTAACCGGTCCACCACCAGTTCAATGTCATGAATTTTATAGCGGTCGACCTGCATTTTGGGAACAATGTCTTTTACTTCGCCATCCACTCTTACCTTCAAAAAACCTTTTTTCCTGACATCTTCAAACAGTTCACGATAATGTCCTTTTCTTCCTCTTACTAATGGCGCCAGCAGACTTATTTTTTCACCATGATATTTTGCAAAAATATTTTCAACGATTTCCTCCTCGCTCCATTTTACCATCTTCTTCCCGGTGTTGTAGGAGTATGCTTCACCAATTCTTGCAAACAATAACCGAAGAAAATCATATACCTCTGTGATGGTCCCCACAGTGGATCGGGGGTTTTTATTGGTGGTTTTTTGCTCAATAGAAATTACGGGTGACAGCCCGGTGATTTTATCGACATCTGGTCGCTCCATATCACCAATGAATTGTCGGGCATAGGCGCCGAAAGTTTCCATGTAACGACGCTGACCTTCGGAGTAAATGGTATCAAAGGCCAATGATGACTTACCACTTCCGCTAATCCCCGTAATGACAACCAATTTGTTTTTTGGGATTGAAATATCAATATTCTTTAGGTTATGCTCCCTTGCGCCAAAAACATCAATCGCATCTGCCCTGGTATTCTCCATATTTTTAAACAGGTTCCTTTTTCAGTATTAAAAGAGGCCAACGAAGATAAAACAAGCGTTAAAGCAAAAAGTTAGAAAAATTCGAATCCAACTTTATCGTTTGAAAACGAGGGTCTCAGGAAGGGGTTATTTCGCAAAAAACAACTTTTTTTATCGATTTTCCGTGAAAAACGAATTTCTGGCACAATATTTAAATAAGATGTGTCGAAACCAGATATTAAATCATTCAAAATTTGAAAATACCATGAAAAAAATCGCAATCATTACCAGCGCAGCGCTTTTATTTGCTACGGCTGCCGTTAATGCCCAAACGGACACCGTTCCCAAACAGCCCACTGAACAACCAGCAGCTCAACAACCTGTAGCTACTGAACAGACACAACAGCCTACCGCTAAAGTATATAATGATAAATACAATAACTGGAGTGCTGATACTTACAAAATGCAGCCAATGCCAGAGGCATTAACTATCGAAAAAATATTTCCTGTATTGGGTAAATACCAGCTCACTGACAAAGACGGGGCAGCATCTACTGTAACAATTGCAATGGATGAATCTAATAAAGGTATTGTTTGGATTGATGGTTTACCACAAGGTAAAATAAAAGCTACGCTCAGAAAATCTCCTGCTACTTACAAAATTCCTGTTCAAAAATTAGAAGAAGAAACTCCCGTAGTAGCTGAAGAAACAACAACGGATGCTAAGAAAGCAAAAACTGCAAAAGCTAAACCCGCTAAAGAATTGGCTGAAGGTGTTTTAATCTATGACAAAGACGCTAACGTTTTAAATGTATGCATTGGTTGCAAATACGATAATGAAAACCCTGCAGTTGCCTTCACACCTGCTACAACTGAAGAGCCAGCAGCAACTGAAGAAGCTCCTAAAAAAGCTAAAACAACTAAAAAGTCAACAGCAAAGAAAGTTGTTAAAGTAAAACCTGTTCATTACACTGGTAGCAAGATAATCGAAACTCCTGCTGCTACAGAACAGCCCGCAACTCAGCAGCCAGCTGTACAACAATAAGAAAGAAATAGTCAATTTGTATCCAATGAAAAATATTTGGAGGTTGCCCGTAAGCAACCTCTTTTTTATTTCAGTAATTGCTTATTAGGTTTCGCCAACAACTGTTGATGAATTTTAACTGCAAAAAAATTTGGCCATCTGAATATTGCGCCATTATCTTTGCACCAGTTCTTTACAGATCACTTATCAAGAAAGGCAGAGGGTAATGGCCCGATGAAGCCTTGACAACCTATTCCGACATCCTGAGTTTATCGAAGGACGGAAAAAGGTGCCAATTCCACCCCGACGGGAATGTCGGGACAGATAAGTCAGATTCAAAGCTTCAAAATATCTAATCACAATATTCAAAAGCTCATCTGATTTATCGGATGAGCTTTTTTGTTGTCCGACTGAACCGGCAACTAATACTCTCCGGTAAGCATTGTCTCCCCTTCTTGTTTCAGTGTTCGTAAAGACTTGTCTAATCAATTTTTAATCAGCTCCCCGACTAAAAGTGAGCAACAAAATGTCTAAACAAAATGAGTAACGCAACACAACTAATCCACAGCATCCCGGTAGATCCGCTAACCGGAGCCATCTCCGTTCCTATTTATCAAACCAGCACTTTTGTGCAAGAGGCGCCGGGTGTAAACAAAGGTTATGATTATGCCCGAACCGGCAATCCAACCCGTACAGTATTAGAAACGCTAATTGCAACGCTTGAAAACGGGAGCACCGGTATTGCATTTGGCAGCGGGCTGGCTGCTATTGATGCGGTGGTGAAGCTTTTGAAAAGCGGTGACGAAATAGTAGCAGTTGATGATATTTATGGCGGAGCGTTTCGCTTGTTTACACATGTTTATGAGAAGTTCGGTATTACTGTTAACTATGTAGACGCAACAAACGCAGAGAATGTTTTCAACGCTGTCACGACCAGGACAAAATTGATCTGGATAGAAACACCAACCAATCCAACATTAAAAATATCAGACATCGAAGCCATCGCAAAAATTGCAAAAGCCAACCGATGTTTGCTTTGCGTGGATAATACTTTTGCTTCACCCGCCTTACAACAACCTCTTTCGCTTGGAGCTGATATTGTAGTGCACTCCGCCACTAAATACCTCGGCGGCCATAGTGATTTGATTGCCGGGCTGGTTGTAACAAAAGAGAAAGAGATTGGTGAAAAAATTAAATTCATTCAAAATGCAAGTGGTGCAATCCTGTCCCCATTTGACAGTTGGCTGGTCATACGTGGTATCGAAACTTTAGAACTGCGGGTGAAACAGCATAGCGCCAATGCGTTGGCTATAGCTAAATTTTTAGAAAGACATCCCGGTGTTGACAAAGTATTTTACCCTGGTTTAAAATCTCACCCTAATCATATTGTGGCTGCCCGGCAATCAAAAGCTTTTGGAGGTGTAGTATCATTTACCCTAAAAGACGACACAATTGAAGCCGCTACAGCTTTTGTAAAGTCAACCCGCTATTTCAAACTGGCCGAAAGCCTGGGAGGCGTAAAAAGCCTTCTATGCCACCCGGCGCAAATGACGCACAAATCAATACCTGAAATAAAAAGAAAAGCAGCCGGTGTAGCTGACAGCCTGATACGGCTTTCTGTAGGATTAGAAGAAACCGACGACTTAATAAAAGACCTGGAACAAGCATTTTTTAACCTTAAAACAAACATCCGTTCACAAAACGCATTAACAGTTAATTAGAAAAAGGCGATGGGAAAAATTTGTTTGATCAAAATTAGCCTACTAAATTCGTAGGATAATTAAACTCACGGTGACACAACAACAAAATATCATTCTTAAAACTCGCAAGAGTGTTTGTTGTACCACCTGTTGTATGTAGTAGTATCTCATACAAATTTTCCTCCCTCTGACTTGTAGCCTTGCTTCTGACCCGCTTGTTTCAAACTTTTAAAAAAATAAATTATGAGTAACAAACTCCATTTCGAGACTCTCCAGCTTCATGCTGGTCAACAAATTGACCCCACTACCAAATCCAGGGCGGTTCCAATTTATCAAACTACTTCTTATGGTTTCAACAGCACTGATCATGCTGCTAATCTTTTTGGATTGCGTGAATTTGGAAATATCTATACCCGCATCATGAATCCAACTACGGATGTTTTTGAGCAGCGCATTGCCGCTTTGGAAGCTGGTGTTGCTGCATTGGCAACTTCTTCGGGACAGGCCGCACAATTTCTTGCACTAAATAATATTCTGCAAGCAGGAGACAATTTTGTATCAACTCCTTACCTGTACGGTGGTACTTATAACCAGTTTAAAGTTGCTTTTAAACGTCTCGGTATTGAAGCCCGGTTTGCAACGGCTGATGATGTAGAGAGCTTTGTGCCGCTGATTGATAAAAACACCAAAGCAATTTATCTTGAAACCATTGGCAATCCAAGATTGAACATTCCTGACTTTGAAAAATTTGCCGACCTGGCTAAGGAGTATGACCTGCCATTGGTAGTTGATAACACATTTGCAGCAGGTGGCTATTTATTTCGTCCATTGGAGCACGGCGCCAATGTTGTCGTTGAATCAGCGACCAAATGGATCGGCGGACATGGCACCAGCATTGGCGGCGTAATTGTAGATGGTGGAAATTATAACTGGGGCAATGGCAAGTTTTCGCAGTTTACAGAACCGTCTGAAGGTTATCATGGCTTGAAATTCTGGGATGTATTTGGAGAAGGAAACCCGCTTGGCTTGCCCAATATCGCCTTTGCAATTCGTGCCAGGGTGGAAGGCCTTCGTGATTTTGGTCCTTCATTAAGTCCTTTTAATTCATTCCTGCTTTTACAAGGACTGGAAACTTTATCACTCCGTGTTCAGCGACATGTGGACAATGCATTGGCATTAGCCGAATGGCTTGAACAACATCCACAAGTAGAATATGTATGGTATCCCGGTTTGAAAAGCAGCCCTTATAATGCGCTTGCTAAAAAATACCTGAAACGTGGCTTTGGCGGCATCCTGAATTTTGGCATCAAAGGCGGTCTTGAAAACGGAAAGAAATTTATCGACTCGTTACAACTGATCAGCCATTTAGCCAATGTAGGTGATTCCAAATCCCTGGCTATTCATCCAGCCTCTACCACACACGAACAGTTAAGTGAAGCTGAACAAAAAGAAGCCGGTGTATTACCAAATTTAATTCGCATCAGCACAGGCACAGAGCATATTGACGATATCAAGGCAGATTTTGAACAGGCATTTCAAAAAGTATTTGCAAAAGAACTAGTAGCATAAGATGACATCGATTTTTAAATACGATAATTCGTTTACGTTAGAGTCAGGGGTAACTCTTCCGGGTTACCACCTGGCTTATACTACCCATGGAAAACTGAATGCTGATAAAAGCAATGTGGTATGGATATTTCATGCATTAACGGCTAACAGCAACCCTTTGGAATGGTGGCCCGGTCTTGTTGGTGATGGAAGGTTTTTTGACCCGGCAAAATATTTTATTATTTGCGTCAACAAACCCGGCAGTCCTTATGGCAGCATTTCACCATTAAGCATCAACCCGCAAACCAATCAACCTTACTATCACGACTTTCCTCTTTTTACCATTCGTGATATGGTAAGAACTTACCAGCACTTAAAAGATCATTTAGGAATAAGTAAAATTTTTATTGCTCTTGGTGGCAGCACAGGAGGAATGCAACTGCTGGAATGGGCCATTGAAGAGCCGGCATTGTTTGAACATATCGTCCCGATTGCAACCAATGCAATTTTATCGCCGTGGGGAATTGCCTTCAATGCCTCCCAACGCATGGCGATTGAAGCTGATAGTTCCTGGCTGGAAAGAAGACCTGATGCCGGTCAAAAAGGATTGGCGGCAGCAAGATCTATTGCTTTACTTTCCTACCGGCACTACAACGGCTATGATATAACGCAGGCAAGGGACAAGGCCTTTGTTGCTCTGCATAATGAAGTGGTTTTTGCCTCGGACAATTACCAGCGGTACCAGGGGCTGAAACTCGTAAATCGTTTTAATGCGCTTTGTTATTATCGCCTTAGTCAAAGCATGGACAGTCATGATGTAGGAAGAAAAAGAGGAGGTGTCGAAGCTGCATTGCAGAAAATAACCGCAAAAACCCTGGTAATAGGCATCAAGTCAGATGTTCTTTATCCAATTGCTGAACAGGAGTATTTGCAGAAAACTATTCGTGGCGCCGAACTGTTAAACATTGCAAGCGATTTTGGGCATGATGGCTTTTTATTGGAATATGAAAAAATTGAACCAGCCCTAAGAAAGTTTATTGAAGACAAACAATCACATCATTTAAAAGTAGTGAACGAATAAAGTTCAAGAGTTTGGGTGTTCACAAGTTCAAAAAACGACCCGCAACTTGTGAACAAATGAACTTGTGAACTGAAAAACTTAAACATGGAAACACATAAGCAATTAACGATCGGTTTATTTGGATTCGGCGTAGTGGGTGAAGGGCTTTACAAAGTGCTGCAACAAACACCATCCCTTAAAGCCACCCTGAAAAAAGTATGTATCAAGAACCCGGAAAAGAAAAGGAACGCCCCGGCATCTTTATTTACAACGGACAAAGAAGTCTTGTTGAATGATCCGGAGATAAATGTCATAGTGGAAGTGATCGACGATGCTGATGCTGCATACCAGATCGTATCGACGGCACTAAAAAATGGAAAGGATGTGGTGAGTGCCAGTAAAAAAATGATCGCCGAACATCTGCCAGCCTTATTGGATATACAACAGCAAACTGGCCAGTCTCTCTTGTACGAGTCTGCCGCTTGTGCCTCCATCCCTGTCATCAGAAATCTTGAAGAGTATTATGATAATGATCTGCTGCATTCCATCAAGGCCATCGTTAATGGATCAACCAATTTCATTCTTACTAAAATGTTTGAAGAAGGTCTTGATTTTAAACAGGCGTTGATTTTAGCGCAACAGCTTGGTTTTGCTGAAAGCAATCCAAAACTGGATGTAGAGGGGTTTGATGCAGTGAATAAATGGACCTTCCTGCTGACACATGCTTATGGCATCATCGAGTCTCCTGAAAATATTTTGTTTAATGGTATCCAAAACATCCAGGCCGGCGATGCAATCGTAGCAAAAGAAAAGAATCACCAGATTAAACTGGTAGCCCAGGCTAAAAAATTACAAAACGGGAAAGTAGCGGCATTTGTATTGCCTCAATTTGTAAAACCGGACGACCACCTTGCTTTTGTAAAAAATGAATACAATGGCGTGGTAATTGAAAGTGGATTTGCTGACAAGCAATTTTTCTATGGCAAGGGAGCTGGAAGCTTTCCAACCGCTTCGGCTGTATTGAGTGATATTTCTGCTTTGCGCTATCAATATAAATACGAGTATAAAAAATTATATCATCACCAGCCGCATGAGCTAAGCCAGGATGTGTTTCTGCGGGTTTATGTGAGCTTTGATGACATTCAATATATACCAAAGGATCGCTTTGAATGGCTGGAAGAATGGCATGCGCAGGAGGAAAGAAAATACCTGGTAGGTGTGATCTCCTTCCAGCAGCTGATTGGCAATGACTGGTGGAAAGAAAATAATACGTCGCTGATTCTTACCCCTGACCCGGTGATTGAAGATGTTGAACTTAGAAAATTAAAAAAGAAAAGCCTCGAATTAGCCGGACTTCTATAGTTTTTCTTATTAGTTGTGTAGTTATACAAGAGGTCTCTGTCAAAGAGGCCTTTTGCATTTTATTTAGTTGGCAGAACTGTTCATGTTAATCCTTCTAATCATGCATCTATGATATTTTCATCAGCCTATTAAAAAAGGAAAGTCCTGCCTTTCGGCAGGACTTTGTCGGGAAGACAGGATTCGAACCAGCTTATAAATTAATTGATTATCAATGTGTTCCTTACTCAGAGAATATCAAACTCACGGATTAACTCACTGACAAATAAAACTCGAAAGAGCATGTTGCAAATCTAAAGCTTGCAAGATAGTTTACCAAATAAGAAAGGCTCTTTGAGGAGCCATTTCAATTTCTAATATCCTTCTTCTAATAACCGCTTCACATCTTCCTTATTATAATAGTTGGTACCGCCGATTTTTTTCATGCGAAGCTTTCTTGTGATCCGGAGCGCAACCAATTTGTTCACAGAACAACCCAGAATCTTCCGCACATGAGATGTCTTATATCCTTCAATGTTTTCATTGGTAGGTTGCCGAGCTTGAATAATGATTGTTTTAAGATCATTAATCAGCTGCGTTCGTAATTCCTGCAAATCTTCCTTCGTCACTATTTCTACTGACATACACTTATTTTTTTATAAGAAATAATATCAAGATCTCGCAATATGGATAAAGCCCGTTGCCGGGCTTTATCCTGGGTTTATCCCCGCCTGCACCCATATTGCTGGCGGGTCGCTCTCCAGCGTTGCCCGCTTCCTCTTCTGGGCGGTTTTCCTATTCGGTTTCTATTTCATCTGCTTTTTTGCCTCACCAAAAGTGATCAACAATTGCTGAATAGAATCCGCTTCCAACAATATTTTATCTCCATATTCTTTCCTGAATGATAAAATATCTTCATCCTTTACTTTCATGATAGTATAATCTTTTTCCTGCTCCTTTTTAATTAAAAAAACTCTCATTTCGGTTCAGCATTTTTCATATACACCAGGCTTTTTAAAAAGGGATTAAATGATGGGATATATTTGATGTATCCGTATTCCTCTAATTCCTTTATACATTTATGGTAAGTGGCCCGGCCATTGATCTTTGCGATTTGCATCACTTCTTGCCTGGTAACGGAAACAGGATTCTGAAAATGATTGAGATTCCAAAACTGAAATAATGCCATGTAGATGCTAATATGAGTAACCCCGATTCTGGCATCATACTCTATAGCTTTATAAAATTCAGATAATTGTTCTAACTGTCCCATAAGACATTGTTTTTAAATCTTCACTCCCTTACCTGTGCTTTCCTTATTCTTTGGCAACAAATCGTCATCACCTCCTTTCGCTTTCCCCCTCACTTTTTTTTTCTCGGTTTTGGGAATTAAATCATCACCTTCACCGTTTTGCTTTTTATTCCCTTTCTTTTCACCATTTACTTCCGATTGTTTTGCATTTCTCACTTCAACGGTAATTGCTCTTAAATTTTTATCGTATAATGCTACCTTATTAGCTTTACCGCTTTCAGGCTCTGCTGCAATAAATATTCTTTCTCCATTTTGGTCAGTAGCTGCCTGAAGATTCCCTTTCTTTAATGACTGCAGAAGATCTTTTGTTTGGGTTTGATCTTCCAATTCCTTAATTGAATGCTTTCCTAAAGCTTTTTCAATATCATACCCAAAATTTTCATGATACCTTTGCATTTTATAATTACCTTGATCATTCTTATTCTCAAAATCGAGTTTAACCCAAGCATTGTATTTTTGTCCGTCTGAATTCACAAAGTCTTTGTTAACAGCACGGCCTTCTAATAAATTAGCCGCTTCCTTCAAAGTAAATCCTCTTCCTTTGTCCATATAAAAAGTTTGCTCCAGGGTTTCATTGCCTTTGCTCAGTCTTGCATCGTACTTATTAAAAAAATACATTTCGTTCTGCTCTCCCTGTTTGAAATAAAGAGTAGCTTCCATTTTCCGGTTATTGAAGTCTGTTGAATGGTTCAACGTAAATTCCGGAATAGCCTTTTTAATATTGCTTTCCAATTCCGCGTTTAACGCTTCACCAAAACCTGAAAACTTCAGGTTGTTGTTCAGGTAGTTTAAATTATCCTGGTTCATAATATCATTTTTTGAAGTTGATAAATCATTTTGTTTTACTTGCACAAGAAAATCGGGTCTTTTAACGGAATAGACCGGTACGTAAGTATCCCATAAATAGTTAGCTGTCGTTACTCCATTCTCCATTTTGGAGAGCCGTAACAAATCGGCCTTGATGTCATTTACCTGATTAATGCCTCTATCCCATACATCCGGGTCCTCTGTATAATCATAATACCAATCTGCACCCGCCATTTTCTTCATTAAGCCAGCGACATCAAAACCATCAAGTATATTCCTGGGAATGGGATAATTATTTTCCATAGCATTGAATTTAAAGGTTGCAAATTTGTACTCACTTCAGATCAGGTAAGGAAACAGCTTTAATAATCTTGTTATTTTTCACTTTCATAAATAGATGCCTGCCGCCATTTTTTTCCATGATTTGAATAGCCAAGTATTTGGCATCAGGAATCGTGAATTTATCCAGCGCTACAACTATGACATTGTTGTTTCCGGCTTTCACTTGCATAGTATTACCAGCTATATACAAAGGTTTTAATTCGATTTCCTGTATAGCTGTTCGCTTACCTTTCTTCTTATCGCGGATATAAAACCGCAGCAGCACAATGTCATAGTCAATGGGGCTTTGATTATCGAGCTGCAGTTGGTAATAGATAACATTCTCTTTGATGTATATGCCCGTTATTTTCGCCAGCATATCCCAGTTATGATCCCGTATGCCATGCATTGTTCGCTGGTTATCTAAAATACCATTGGCATAGGTGGCTAATGTCGCCTTACTGTTAACAGGCATATTATAGATCCATACTGACGGTTTACTATCATAGCATACCCCAAATGAATAGACACTGCCATCGTCAGTTACCACACTTAAATTGGTTTCTGGAAATTCCTTTGCGGCTGCTTTGACGAGCAAGATGTTATCAGCCTCTTTTACTTGCTGCACCAGCACGTCTTTTGTTCCCCTGTCCACATGACGGATGGCAAAAGGAAAGATCAGGCTGGTAGTTTTATCTGTTGTAATACATAAGGATGGGGTTTGCGCCATAGCGGAAACGAGTAGCCAGCATCCACAAACCAAACACACAAATCGTTTCATAAAAATTGTTTTTAGTGGTTAAGAAATTATTGTTGAATATTTCTGTCCTTGAGTAAAACCTGATAACCAGCTTTAACCATAACCTTGACCAATTTAACTTTTTTGCTCAGTAAACTTTTTGCGGCGTTGATACCAGCCGCTGCCGCCTGCGCTTTAAATGACGGATCCATAGTGGAAAGTTCCATTAGTTGCAGGCCGTTGTCGGCAGATTGCTTTGCAACATCACGGGTGATTGCACCGGGAATATGAATGCCGGGCAGTCCATCCATATCATACACTTCCAGCTTAACAGTAAATAACGACTGATCGCAACGAATGGAATTGATTTCAATTTGCAGGCGTTCATCATTAAGGGAAGTAATCCCAAACACAAAATTGCCTTTTGGGATCAGGGAGCCATTGATATAAATATCGTTCAGCAAACGAAGCTTCACCACAGCGCCATTTACTAATGTCTGATTTTCATGTACGACAGCCTCAATAGCATTATTACCTTCGTTAGCCTCTGATTCTTCATTTAATCCATAAAATCCTGTTTCGTTATCCTGCTTTTTCTCTACAGTATCTAGCAAACTGATACGTTCCTCTTTCGGCTCTTTACTGACAGCAAATACCTGTTGTTTACTTTGCAAGGACTTTTCTCTGATGCGATCTTTGACCCTTTCAGGATGCTGAATATCCAGTATCTTATTTAAAGTATTGTCTAGTTGCCTCATTTCCGGGTCATCGGTATCGGTTTTATTCATCATTCCCATCATGCTTTCCAATCTGTCTACCTCATTTGAAAATGCCGGGTCAAACCCATTTTCTTTTTCGTTGACCATTTCATCATTTACTGCTGTCGTTTTATTTAACTCCTTTTCCAGTAGTGTGAGTTTTTGGATGATCTTTTGTTCAGGATCATTCCCTTTATTTTCATAGGGCGAGGTATTTAATCTTTGATTAAATTTTGATGTTGTTTTCTCTGTGAGTTGTTCCAGGTCATTAGAAACAGGTTTACTTAGTATGGTATCCCTTTTCATATAATAAGGATCGCTTCGCATCCACTCCTGCAACTTCATGGAATCTTTATCGGCCTTATAGTAAAAACTAAGTTTGTCCGAAACCTTGTCTTCCTTTAGGTTCGCATCCGGAAGGTTAAGATTTAACCCCTGATTATTGACAGAAGGCTTCGAACCGTCGCTTCCTTTACCGCCACCCATTGCCCAGAAGGCCATTGTTAGAAACGGGATGACCAGTAAAGGCATTACCAGCATCATTTTTCTTTTTCGCAGGAATGCTTGCGATCTTTCTGCACTTTTCATACGTTTCATTTTAGTTTTTGTGAATTATAAATTTCCTCCAGCATCAGAATACTATCCATTAAGCCGGGTCTTGCGATCATGATGCTATCATAGAGTTTGCTTTTATTGATTTGAAGACTATCCATGTATTGTTTGAATCTCTGTATTTTCCGGTAGGTTTCTTTATCCACATAGCTTTCAGGTGGAATTATTTCATCGCCTGCTTTGTCGAAGTGTTTGGGCACTTCTACCTGGTCAATTTGGAACGAACGCTGTTTTTTATCGGAACTGAAAATCGCATTGGCAATTAGATAAATACTATATCCACCGCAACTAAGACAGAAGGCGATCAAAAAGGTTTTTAATTTTTTTATATTCATACCGGCAAACAGTTTATTCATAAAATCAGTAAATTTCGATTGCATCTTTATTCCTGCACCCGCGATCGTTCCAGCTACCTTATCCTGCAATGGGTTTTCCTTTTGTTCTTTATTTCTTTTTCTGCCAAACATGAATCTATCTGCTTTGAGTATTGATGTCTTTGTTCTCCAGCGTCCGCCATTTTTCAATCAGGAAACCGTGTGAATTATTATCTGACCGGGAAACATTTCTTAAATAACCTTCCGTGATCAAACTTCTGATAACAATAGTAGTAGGCCGGATGATCTTTTGCTGCCCCTTATACCTGAAATAGTATGGATAGCTTTCGGTATTGATGATTATACTATCGGCCTGCATTTCCTGGCTTATATTACCAGCGATCAGATTGCTATAATATCCGTTCTCCTTTAAATTATCATATTGCTGTTTGGCAGAACCATCGGCGAGATACAAGGCTTTGGTGATATTGGATTGAATGACCTTGTCATCCGGGTCAAGTGAAAAGAAATAATGATGAAACATTTTTACATGATCCTTTGCCTCAACGGGTATATTATCTTTTCGGTCTGCCGAATAAGCCTCCAGTGCTTTACCATTTGCCAGGATATAAATTTTTTGTTGGGTTTCGGAAGCCAGTTGATAGCTTTTGTAAGCGATAAACACCGAAATGATGATGCAGCCTATTATGAACGTAACAGAAAATAGCCGGATATGCCGGAATGCCGTGTCTATATTTTTTGTTTTCTGGAACATCTTATTTCCCTTTTATTTTGTCTTTGAAATAGCCATCAGTGGAGCCGTGTCCAGCCATGCTCTGGCGAGTTTGTGATGCAGCACTACCGAAAGCATCTGCTACCATGCCGCCACCAGCCATTGTCATGTTTTTAGCCCTGCTTGTCTCGTACGAAAATCGATCTGTGACTTTTTGTAGCAATGCGCTATTTGGACCGGCATTAATGATGTAGTTGGCCACGCTTGGTACAGTGAAATAACCAATGATTCCAATAATCATGAAGATCAGATAGGCTGTATCTGTCGTACTGAAAAATGTATCCCCGTTTGTAGCAATCTGCTGCAAATCTTCCTTCAGCATATTCTCCTGTATTTTGCCCATAATTCCGCCGAAAACATTAGCCACCGGCAGCCACAAGAAGATATTGAGATAACGGGCGATCCAAACTGTTAAGGTGTGCTGAAATCCATCAAAGACGGCGATGCCAAAAACAAGCGGCCCAAGAATAGCCAATACGATCATATAAAACGTCCGGATAGTATTGATGCAAAGGGCGGCAGCTTCAAATAACACCTTGAGTACTTCGGCCATCCATTGCTTGATGGAGTTGCGAAAGTTATAAGAAGCCTTAGCAAAGGCGAATTTGATATCATTGCCAATGCTTTTAAAAAAACCTTCGTTTTGGTCGCCATAATGATACTTGTACCACTTGTCCCTGTCGCCACCGCCCGAGGGGCCGACATACATCTGCCAATAAGCCGTTTTTTTAATGGCTTCTTCCTTCATTTTGAGCAACTGTGTTATCGCCTTGTCAGAATCCGTTACCATCGCCGCTGTTGAAGTAACGGTGGGCCTCATCACGCCGTTAATCATAGCAATGACCGATGGAAAGATCAATACAGCAAAGCCTAACACAAACGGCCTGAACAAGGGATAAAAGTCTACAGGCTCGGCTCTTGCAATATGCCCCCATACACGGCTGGCAATATACCAGGTAGCGGCAAAACCGGCTATGCCTCGACCTACGCCAATAAGCCGGCTGCAAAGCGGCATCATGTCATCATACAACTCCTCCAGCACTTCATGAAGGCTCCTGATGCGATTTGCCATGTCCTGCGCCTCCGCCAAATGAGGAACTAATAGTATCACTATTGCTATAAAAGCAATTCTTACACACAATTTCATGCCCACAAGTTTTAATAGCTCCAATTACTCCTGATAACCATTGATCCTTCTTGATATCCGGATTTCCGCTTGTTCACTTTTTCGTTGTAATGATAAAAGGGCCGTATTATTATTGAATTCCTTCAGAAAAGCGAATTGATCTTCCATAGAAGCATAAATCCGGTCAATAGCCTGCAAACGTTCATCATCGCTCATTCTTAATTTGCCAGCCGTGATAACCATTGAGAGTTCTTCCAGTTTTTTTGCACTATGATCAACTAAGTTTGCATATATCTTTCCCAGGTATTCGATTTCTTTATCGGTAAAACTTTTATCTGCCTTGAACAGGTTAAAAGCCCCTTTATATTCTTTCACAATCCGAAACTGATAATTAATGATATCAGCGATCCGCGTATATCTTTTAACTGCCGGACTCACCTCCATTAAACCATCTAAAAAAGTCTTATGTAACCTGAAATTCCCCTCAGATAAATTCTTTACAGTTGTATAGCCTTTATGTATGATCTTATAGCCCTCATACATATTCTGCAGGATTTTTTTGAATTGGGTCAGTTTTTCCCAATTCAAAAGCAATTGCTGCGCTTCCTGGCTCTGGGCAAAAGAGATTTTATTTATTGTAATCATCAGCAGTATTATAAATATCTTTCTCATTGCAATCCATTTAAGATTTTAGAAAGATTGATTTCTATTTGTTCCCCTATACGCTGCACCGATAACAGTCCCATTTCCTCACTAAAAGTGGAACTAAAGGCATACTTATTCTGCATGTCAGTATACAGAGCGTCAATACGTTTAATCCTTTCATCGTCCTTCATTTCCAATACTCCCGAAGTGATAAGGAGAAATAATTCCTCAATACTTTTGAGACATTCCTTCAATAAATTGTCAAAAACTATTTTGCAATAATCGAGTTCATCCGTTGTAAACTGCCCGGTTTCACGCATACCCTGCAGCGTCTTTTTAGTTTCCTTCATGATGCGAACCTGGTAAGCACTAATATCAGCGACCTTAGCATACTTTTTAATTTTAGGGTTTACCTGTTTGAGAGACCCAATGAAATCACGATGTAAATTGAAGTCACCGTTTTTAATATTTCGGATGGTAGCTAATCCTTTATTAGCCACATCATAGCCTTTTTTTGCATACCCGATATAAACCTGCAACGCTGCTATTTGTTGCCACAGGTATTTCTTTTGTGTTTTCCTCAGCTGTGTCCATTCTTCCCAATTCTGCGCTTTGGCAAAAAGGGAAATACCTAAAAGCAGTAGGATAAAAATTGTTTTCATAGCCCATAAAGTTTTTTGACGTATTCGATTTCACCTTTCCCTGAAGCTCTCTGCAGGCTGATCATTTTATTCTGGTCGTTGAAGTCCTTCAAATCCATGAACTGCTGCTGAAGGTTATCCGATACAGTATTAATAATTTCCAGCCTTTTCGCATCACTCATTTGTGTCGCAAAGGCATTGACCACCAAAAAAAGCTGATCAATGCTTTTCAGACTTTCATCGAACATCCCCGTATAAATATTATGTATGTAGTCCAGTTCATCTGCCGTGAAGTTCTTATCCTGCCGGAACAAGGCCCAGGCAACTTTATATTCACCGACCATCTGCACTTGTCCCTCAATGATCTCCTTTACCCGGTGATAATAGGTCAGCGCCGCTTTAACTTTCCAGAGTTCATCAAAGTAATCGGCATAGAGTTTTCGCTGTTTCTCTACCCAATCCGATATTTCATCCAGCTTCAGCTTCGACATAGTATTTTCCAGTGTCTTCTGAGCATTTTGCAGCCAGATAGTCTTATTCTGCAACCGCTGAATTTTCAAGTCAACCGCTATAATGACCTTTTTGATGCCTTGCTTTATAATTTCCAGGATTGGTATTTGTGCCTCTGTTTTTTGTATTGGCATCACCGTCAAGCAACATATCAATCCCGTCATTGCCAATAATTTTTTCATAGTTTCTGATATTTAGTAGGTCCATTAAATAATAGCTTTCCCCTTACATCAAAGGAGAACATATCTCCTGTTTCAGTTTCCTGTAATAGTTTATGTTTTGTATTATAGATTCCTGAAGTAGTTAGTCGTTTGTATTCGGGTTCAATGGGCGAACCGTCCAGCACCCGCTCATACTTCCACTTTCGCAAAATTTTGTACTCGTTTGCTGTTTTGTTTTGCGGCGTTATAACTAGCGTGTCATACTCCGTTCCGTATTCATGCTGTGAAAACCGGATATAAGTACCGGGAATAAATGTTTGCATCTCGTCCTGGGAAGAACAAGCCGCTAATAATAAAAGTACAAGATGAATAAGCAATAAAGTTTTCATAAAAAATAATTTTAAACATTGCTTCCGTTAGTAAAATAATTTGGCTCGTTTCCAAATTGTTCCCATGAATCTCTTCTCTCCCTGCTAAAAACATCAATCTTTCTAACTCCCTGATACAAGCGTTCAATCATTTTATAGGCAAGCTCTGGCTTTCTGCTATGCTGCCTTGCTTTCTCAGTAAATACAGTTCTGAAATATCCCCGCCACTCCCTTGCCACAGAAAGTAGCTGCGGCTTATAATACCAGATCAGGTATTCGTGTGAGTACCGGACAGTAAATGCAGGAGCAATACCATTGGTTTTATCCCAGATCAACCTGCAATGTCTTTTATAATTCCGAGCCTTCATATAATCCTCACATTCCAGCAAATACTGTTCAATCGTCCACATAAAAACACAATGCGGACTATCAGTATTTATAAATATTTCCTTATCCAATAGCATAAAAATCTCTTCTGTTGACATAGTAGAATAATCGAATTCCCTCTCCTGATTCGGTCTTACCCTTCGCAATCCACCTTTCTTCTTTTTCCAGGGAGGATCAATCATTAATATTTGAAACCTACTTTTCAAACCAATATCTTCAATAACTAATTCTTAATTGTTCTCATTTCATCTGCTAAAGCCCTAATTCCTTTTTGCATGTCGCCGTTATACTTTGCAGCATATTGCATCACCTTTACTTTTTCAGTTTCCTCGGTCGTATAAGCCAGGTATTCTTCTAACGATACTTCTGTCCGGTAAACTTTCGATAGTATACCACCGAGAGAAATAAATACTTCCTTATATTTTTTACTGGGATCATTGGCCTTGTTGATCGACAAGACCAATGCTTTTTCCTTATCGGTCAATCCCAGCAGTTCCTGAATCTGATCAAACTTGTTCTGATACTTCGATTGATCCAACAGTATTTTGATATCAGCATTATTAATAATTGCGTGCTTAACAATAGGAGAGCTGAGCATATCCTCTATTTCCTGGGTAACTACTGCCGCACTTCCATAGAATTTTCTAACTGTTTTATACAAGTATTGGATGTACTCTGCCATCCCTTCTTTGGCTATGGCTTTCCAGGCTTCCTCTATCAATATCATTTTCCGAACGCCTTTCAGCTTCCGCATTTTTGAAATAAAAACTTCCATGATAATGATAGTAACAACAGGAAAAAGTATCGGGTGATCTTTAATATTGTCCAGTTCAAATACAATAAATCGCTCTTTCAATAAGTCAAGATTCTCTGTAGCATTTAATAGGTAATCAAATTCGCCGCCTTTATAATATGGCCGGAGCACATAGAGAAAATTAGAAATATCAAAGTCTTTTTCTTTTACTTTGTCTGTCTTCAAAACTTCCACAAATTCTGTTTGCAGAAAATCATAAAAGGAATTGAAGCAAGGAAAGGATTCGGGATTCTTACCCAAATGATCATAATAGAGTTGCAGGGCATTGGATAGGGCAACGTACTCAGAACGATTGAAAGTTTCATTGTCCTTTTTCCAAAGGGCTAGCAGCAATGTCTTGATGCTTTCTTTCTTTTCGGTATCGAGTACGTCACCTTCCCCAATAAAGAACGGATTAAAACGGATTGGTTTTTTTTCATCATAGGTGAAATAATACCCATTCACCATTTGACATAATCCTCTGTAACTATGGCCAACATCTACAATCAGTATATGTGTCTGCTGTTCGAAAAAACTTCTCTCCATGTGATTAGTGAGAAATGATTTACCAGAACCGGATGGACCAAGAATAAACATGTTACGGTTGGAAATAATTCCCTTCTTCATTGGTTCATCCCAGATATCAACATGAACGGGCTTTCCTGTCAGGCGATCACCGAGGCGTAAGCCAATTGGGGAGATTGAGCTTCTATAATTGGTTTCAAGATTTAAAAAACAGCAGGCCTGTTCAGCAAAGGTGTCGAAGCTGTCGTTCATAGGAAAATCTGCTTCATTCCCCGGTATGCCCGCCCAGAATATTTGCGGTGCACCGTCCAGCTCTTGCTTCGGTACCGCGTCCATCTGGGCGAGGGCTGATGATACCAGGTTTTTAAGATCTTTAGACCTTTCTTTATTATCCGTCCACACTAATACATTGAAATGCGCTTTCACCGGCAATCGCTGTTGCGAGATCGCCTCATTTAAAAAATCATTGGTTGAATCTCTTGAGATCGCATTCTCTCTTGAATAAGCACTCAGACTTTGTAAGCGCAGTCTCTTGCTTTCTAATTTTTGAATGGTCTTATGCTGATCGTCTATGAAGATGTATTGATTAAAAATATGATTGCAGGAAAGCAATTGCCCTAAAGTAGAGGCAAATCCGACAGAGAATTTTGTTTTATCCGTAGAATATTTATCGTAATTGACCCTTGAACCACAAAAGCCTGGCAAGCCCTGTGCATCGGCTAAAGTAAATAGTTGGCAATATTCATTACCTATTCTAATGCCTTCCTCAAAATTAATATCTTTTAGAATAAAGTTCGTTTCATTGGGCTGCAGGTTCAAATAACGCTCCACTAACCCACAGTAACTATTATTTCCACTCAGTTCATCATTGGTCAATCGCCGTAGCTGGAGAAAACCACTGTCTTTTAAAATTCTTTCGAATTGGCCGGCGCTATCCAAAAAATCCTGTAATAATTGTGGTTTTAATGTTTCTTCCGGTACAATGGACTTACGAAGCAGGTTGGAAAACATAGAACTTCCCGCTTTCCTTCCCGCAGGCTTTTTTGTTAACATGATAAAACACTGGTGATCCAGGTATGGCCGCTCATTAAAGAACCGCTCACTGCTACTGGTCAGAAAGCTTTTATCTTCTTTTGAGAAATCTGCCTGGTATTTTGCTTCGGTGAACCAATCCTGTTTATGAAATACAGTGTGGCGTGGTAATATTTTGATGGACTTGATGAGCACCTGATGCAATGCTTCATATTCCTGATCCGACATCGTGAATAGTTCCGGCAGTGTTACCTCATAAGCAATCGTAACATCACCCTGTTTTGAAAGTATGCAATCATGCTCAACACCCATTATTGGTAAAATATCATTCAACTGCTTTTCCATTATCACTTATCTTTTGTATTTGCCAACAATTTTTTTAATAACTAAATTCCCCGCCCTTTTCCTTTTGTACGGTCTTTTTCATCTTTACTTTTATTCAACAAATCCACTCTTTGTCTATTACTTTTTACCAATTCCGGCAGGTTCGTATCCTTAAGAGGCATTGTTTTCAATTTCCGATGTTCATGTAAAGGATGTTTTAGTAATGTGTCTTTAAAATCTAGTTCGTATTTCCTTGCTACAGCAACCGGGTCCAGACTTATCTGACCTGGAATTTCAATTTGCACGACATTTTTAGGAAGTGATCTTAAATTGAGATCAATTTCTTCAATACGGTGCGATGCTGTATTGTAATAAGCGAGGTATTTTTCATCTTCAACCCGGTAGTATAAATCGTCAAATTTTATACTGTAACTAAAATCATCTTTCGGACGTAATTCATTCAACCTGCAATCAACAATATACATTTTGCCGGCGATGTCAATTGTAGGCAATACTCCCGTCTGACGTTTCTTCAACAAATCATGATTGACAATTACATCAAAGTCACTCCTTCCTGCAAGAGAATCCAGAGGAACATTATATTTTTTCGAAATTCCTATGGGATCTAATTCTACTTTTTGTGGAATTTGTATCCCTTCTCTCTGCTCAGGATTTTTTAATAAAAGAGCGGGAGAAAGTGAATTCACCAAATCATAGGTGACGAAATAATGTGTATCCCTGTAGTGCATGTTCTCAAAACATATCATATTAACGGGCTGGTACACTTCCCATAATTGGTTCTTGTCAATGTCTACATAGAATGGTCTTTCTTCAATGATATAAACCGGCAACTTGACTTCCATTTTCTTTGCATTTATCTATTCATCAACTATTCTTTTTCAAACTCAGAAATATTTTTCGGCTATTTGATTTTACACACTTTGGGATGCTACGCTTCGCCAGCATTTTCATCATACCATATTGTCCATATTTATGGCTCAATTTATAGACGTGCATGAATAAAGCCGTTCCAAATACGATAATAATTGCCAGGCAAACAAAAGCGTTTACACCACTGATGTACATTACAGCAAAGAAAATCAGCAAGCCCAATAACCCGCCCCCGAGATACCAGATATATTGCGCTTTTAAGCCTTTAAATTCAATCGGTTTGTTAATTCCCTTATTTATTTGATATACACTTGTTGCCATCGGTTAAAGATTAAAGTCTCATTCCCCTGCTTCGTTTTACTTTTTGAATGAGATCCGTGATGTAATGATGAAGTTTCTGAATGACGATCTCTTGCATACTTAGATTTTTTATACACCGAAGAATGATCTGATCACAGTCGCAACAACCACTAAAAAAACGCAACTGCCAAACCATGCCGCAGCAACTTTTCCAGTATCAGGATCACCACTGTTCCATTTCTGATAAACTTTTACAGCACCGATCAATCCTACCACCGCACCCACTGCATACATAAGGTTTGTGCCTGATGCGAAATAGCTTCTTACTTTCATATTAGC
Source organism: Terrimonas pollutisoli (assembly GCF_029360765.1). Lineage (GTDB taxonomy): Bacteria > Bacteroidota > Bacteroidia > Chitinophagales > Chitinophagaceae > Terrimonas_B > Terrimonas_B pollutisoli. The sequence continues at coordinate 177,342 of NZ_JARKNA010000008.1, forward strand.
CTCATTGATGCCGGCATTACCGTCCTGTCCGATTGCTATTAATCCTGCCAATACAGCAAAAGTCATATAGGCAATACTGATCTTTTGTTGCCTGTTTAAAGGCTTACATAAACTTCTCTTATTTTTCATACACACATTTTCATTTTCACTTTAGAAATCATTGTTGTTCCCTGCGCCGGGCCTCTCCTTGATGGAGAGACCGGCAGGGAACGCTGGCCACCTTAAACCATCCACACCTGCTTTATCTCTTCCTCACTCAGATGAACAGCACATCTGTCTTTACATTCAAATTGAACCACCTTGTTTACAGCTTGCCTATGAGAGCTGATCTCTATCATTTCGTATTTCCTTGCTATTTGTTGCAAGGCAAAAATGATATCTGTCTTACCTGCTTTCGCATACGATGCCTGTCCCAGGTAAGCAACCATTTCATCGGTAATTGACTGCAACACTGGCAATACTTCATCACCTCCCCTGACAGAGTGTTCTTGATTGTCCACTTTTAAAAGTGTTGGTTGAAAAGACCCGGCTGATAAACGGCCATTTTTACCAGCCAGGCGATTGCGTAAGTCGTCGCGGTAATAAACCAGAATCACAAACGCATAATAGATTATGACCATGATGGTCAGGGCAGACCAATAGCTGCCCCAGCTTATATTGTTTACCATACTTCACGATTTTCAAACTTCACAAAAAACAATACTCACTCAATTACTAACAGGTCACTGAAATAATCAATCCTATGTGATGGATAGATTACCATTCAATGGTTTCCTGGAAAAAGACCGTACTATATTATTGATGATAAAAGAGAAAGTCAGCACCCCAAAAAGAATAAGAGTGATCTGTGGTACTAACTGCTCAAAGGTGGCTGAATTATATCCCTGCCTATCTCTATAAAAAAACAGAACCAGAGACAATACAAGAAGCCCTGCTCCAATGATATTCAGAATTGCTTCTATGATAAACTTGTTTTCCCGGTGGAATTTAATATAGGTCAAGACCAATAACAGAATCCCCGCAACTGCTGTCAGAGCATGGATACCTCCGTGTGGTAGAGCTAGTAATAAATACAATAAATAAAATCCGCCAAGATGCTGACCGCTGATCAGGATAAACAAAAAACTCAGGATCAATAAAACCGGATGTGTGATAATCTTAATTGCTTTCATAGTATTAAGTTTTATTAGTTACAAGGGCCACCACTTTGACCTACCCACCCAACCAAAGGTATGCTGATATTTGCAGCGTGCGACCCGCCTGCCTGCTTCATTTGTTGTAGTTTTATGTACAATCCCTGGGGCATACTTGTCCCTTTAGGGGCCATACCACCCGGAATATCATATCGTGGAATATCAGAGATCTGTTCTTCCACTTTTACAGCTTCATTGAAAACACTCAATGCCCAATCTGTACAATTGTAATCGTCAATATCATACCTAACGAACCGAGCGAGGTAGAGTATTTGGGTAACAGCCGTCTGTATTTGTGCGGCATTCAAGTTGATCTTAATTGAAGCATTGTATTCATGTCCCTGGTTATCTACAAACTTACCATTTATAGGCGCCGGTGTAAGGGTTGTTTTCCATCCAGAGACAGGATAAAAACCTATATTCTGTGAAACTGACTGAGTCCCGTTTTGTTTTCGTAGCTGGATAAAAGTATGACCGGGAGAGCCGTTTTCCCAATCAAAAAACTTTGTGGGATCGCCATTAACAGGCAAATCTGTGAATATTTCAATTGAACCTGTAGCGCCAGCATCCGGAATATTAGTAAAACACTTCATATACTTTTCTATCTGTATCGCAGGATCGTCATATTGATTTTCAAAATCTATTTCTATGGGCTCTTCAGTTGTTATTGTCCCTCCTCCGCCACCACCAGAACCTCCTCCATCGCCACCACCGCCACCATATGGATCACCACTGCTGTACCATCCAGAACCACCTCCACCACCTGAAGGTTCACTAAAGAAACTTTGCAAGGACATCCACGTTGACCAGGAAACTTCTCCTCCTCCTCCGGAAGAATAAGTAGAGACAATTATTACTTCCGGCAACTCTACATAAGGATCAGGAACAACATACTCACTTTTTAGAGAAATTTTGGTTCCTACAAATGCGTCAACTTTTCCTTTGGTAATAGCTGAGTTTATAAGTTTCTTTCGATGCAAACTTGTTATGGTTACCGATCCATTATATTGATGACTTTTGGAAACAGTTCCATTTATATTTATAATCCTACCCTTTTCTATGATTCCATTTGTTTGTGTTTGAACTAACACAAATTCATTAAGGATGCTTTTCTCTTTAAATGGAATTCTGACAAGTGTTATGTTTCCGTCAATAATGTATGTACGGACAATCCTTGAAAAGTCCAGGTTTTGAAAATCAGCCGATCCAAGGCTATCCTTTAAAGAGCTTTTTACATTCTTAAGGAAAATAAAATGCTCTGAGCCTTCAGTTAAATCTTTTTTGCAAGAGACCATCATTAATGTGGCCATACTTAGAATAAGGATCAAGTGTTTCATGGTTCCGATTTTTAACATTATAAAATTAAGGTTGTGAAAAGCATATTCGAATTGGCATTTGCCAAGAAATTATTTCTTACGTTGATTTTTTATCTTACTTAATGTTGTCTCATCTATGCTGAGATAAGAAGCTATGTATTTTGCAGGGACTCTCAATATAAGTTCAGGATGATTATCCATTAGCCATTTGTATCTTTCATGGGCCTGCTGCATACGTAGTGCATATAACTGCTGTGCCCAAAGGGTATAGTATTTTTCTGTGAGTACACGACCAACGAAGTTGAACTCTGAAAACGTTTTGTAGATATGATTTAATTCCTCGTAAGTAATGAAAAGTACAGTAGTATCCTCTAATGCCTGTATTGACTCGTAGCTTGCTTTTTGCTGGTAAAAACTTTCAATAGAAAAGATAACATTCCCTTCCTTCATAAACCAGGAACACACCTCGCTATCTCCTTTTATATAAAAGCATCGGAGCAATCCCTTTTCAATAAAACAAACTGTGCGGCAGATGTGTCCGGCTTTTAGAAGGTAGTTCCTTTTTGACAATTGCCTTGCCTTTAGATGATCGCCGAGATAGTTTATCAGACCTTGAGACATGGGATGTATTGAGCTCAGGTACTCTAACAATGTTTCCATAGTTCAATTCTCCTTTTTAGGGGCTTAGTATAAAAAGCTTTATTAATATGAAATTGGGAAAGGCAGGACCAATTGCCGCCTTTAAATCGTTTACTAAGAAGCAAAATCCAAGCCCGCGGGCAAAAAAGAATATACGCAAAACATAGTATTTACCTACGCAGAAATGACTATTTTCAATGGTTATGGCGAAAAGTCTGTACTAAACTTCCAGTATATGGGACAACTCCAGCCTATTGGATACCCGAACTTTCTCAAAGATATTTTGGGAGTGTTTGGCTACCGTTCTTTCAGAAATGAATAGTGATTCACCAATTTCTTTATGAGGCAAGCCTTTACAAATTAAACGGGCAACCTCTATCTCCCGTGAGGTCAAATTGTATAGTTCGCAGCTTTTTTCAAATTTATCATTTTCATACACTGGATCTCTGTCGACTGATTTTGAAAGGGAATTAAAAGCAGCACTGAAAATTGCTCTTTTTTGACGGCTGGAATTGGTGAGGATAGATTTCACCTTTTGCAAAAGTTCCTGTATTGAGAAAGGTTTTTGAACAAAATCAATTGCCCCAAGCCCCAGTCCATGGAGTACATCACTTTTTTCAGACTTAGCTGAAATAAATATAAAAGGAATATGATTATAGGTTATATCCTTTGAAATAACTTCGGCCAATTTATAGCCGTCAACTTTATCCATCATAACATCAGTTATTATCAAGTCGGGCAAAGTCGAAAGAGCTCTCAATTTTCTTAAGGCCTCGTTGCCGTTCAAGGCCGTATAAATGTTGTAGCTGTGGTTTAGCTTCTTAAAGAGATAGTTTATCATCATCGGATTATCTTCAACCAGCAATATGCTTTGCTTAGCTGGATCAAAAATATTTTCATGTATTACAATTTTTTCGATCCTGTCCGGCACAGAAGTATCCGGAAAATTTGCGGATATAAATTCCTTTTCTAAAAGCGTATGTTGATTCAATATCACCCGTAATTCCGTTCCTCTAACTTTTTGGGGATCGCTTATTATCTGTATCGAACCATTCAAATCGTCGATAACTTTTTTTGTAATAGGCAGACCCAGGCCCATTCCCTCATTATTCCGTTTCGGGTTCGCTATTTGGTAATAGGGAGTAAATACCTTCTTGTGGAGTTCTGCAGGAATACCAATACCATAATCTCTTACAGAGAATGTAATTTTGTTTCTCTCACTATGTAATACAACGTCTATTGCACTTCCTTCCATAGAGAATTTAATAGCATTCTCCATTAGGTTGTTTATTATACGGTTTATTGAAATTGGATTTGCCTTGATAAGGAGATCATCTTGAATATGCGATTTTATTTGTATATTTTTCTTGTTGGAGTATTGCCGAAATAAAACCAGGCTATCTTTCAATATCTCGCTAAAATTGGAAACGTGAGAACGACTATAATCATTAAAACCCTTGTTGAATCTTTCTAAATCAAATAAATTTACAACATCAGCAGTTAATTTGTCGAGGTTCCTTTTTATGAAAGTCAATTCTTCAGATTTTTCCTGCCTGGCGATAAAGTCATCTAAATAATTATTAATTAAAGTAAGTGGAGTTTTTGTTTCGTGAGCCAGGTTAACAAAAGTATTAGCTCGTTGCTCATTAATCTTCTCCAACTCTCTTGTTCTTTTATCTACCTCATTCTTTAAGCTGGTGTTCCAGTTTAAAAGGCGTTTTTCAGATTCTATAAGGCTTTGATGCTCTCTCCTCATTTCTATTATATGCCTTTTTACCTGTAATGCCAACAAAAGCAAAAACCCCACATTAGTTAAAGAAGCTTCAACAGCTTGTCCCAAATTAAAGAAATCTATAACCGGTAAGCCAACCCATGGAGTTAGACTTAAAAAAAGTACAGCTACTTCTTCCTTCGATTCTTTGCTTGTGAAATTATTCTTGTATTTGAAACGTATTGCCTTTGCGAGTGAATAGATTACCCAAACCGCGTAAACAACAGGAATAATAAGCAGATACTTAGCAATATCAAGATCATTTGATATTCCAAGAACGGCAACGAAAATTAAATAAGGAAAAATCAGGAACAGGTAAACGCCTCTATAAGCATGAAACTTCATCTTTTCCAAATCAAAGGCTTTATAAACATAGTAAGGGAAAAAGCAAGGAGTGATAAATCCTGCGGCATAAGCAATTGACGCCTGTAAAAAATAAGAGCCTGGCAAATTAGGATCAGGAAGTAAGCCACCACTTACATTATAGAATATAAGAAGGGAAATCAAGATAATGTTCAGATATGCTTTCTTATCGTCTGGTCTTGCCAGTCGATAGATCAGCAGGTAGAAAAGAATCACCATTTCTATACACACAAAAATAAATGTGATAATATGCATTTCAGTTCCTGGCAATATCATAACCCGTTTCTTTAATCTCTCTTCAAACAAAATAATTTATACCCAAAGTCAAGTTTGTTATAAACCGTAAAACCAAACTTTTCATACCAGGGAATGTTTTTCAGCGTAGAAGTTTCTAAATAGATGGGTCTTTCTTTAACGGCACTTTCCTGTATTAGCTCTCCTAGCAGTCCGCTTCCGATTCCATTATTCTGATCCCCTGGAGCCACCCCTATGAACCATAAATAGTGCATCAATCCTTTGGGGTGATTTTTTTTTATTACAGATTCGCGGTTCAATGCTTTTTTGATATTAAGTAAACCGACACATGAAACAATTAGCTTTAAATCCAGCATAATTGATTTCAATGTTGTTTTTTTCTTATCAGGCAATACGATCAGGGCGCAAGCTTTTTTGTCATCCGTTAAAAAGACTTCGCCGAACAAGTAACATACATCAAATGAATACTCCATTAGGCTTCTCAACCTTTTGGCTCTTTTACTATCTTGTTTAATAATGTAATTGACACTTTTATTGTCGTCAAAAGAACTAGTCAGAATGTTGACAATAAGTTCCCTGTCTTTATAATCAGCTTTTATCATACCTAAACATAATTTAATAGCGGACGTTATAAGAGTTTTCCCTTATATAAATGGTTATACTTGCTCTTACTGGCGGAGGGGCTTAATACGTGGTGGGGTGATAGTTAGTTTTGACAGCAAGCAAACAAGTTCGTTGCTCCGTATTGACTTCAATTTATATAAAAAATAGACTAGTTGGATATTTTATTCAAATTTCAATAAATGCCAATTCTCCTCCAGAACTAAATTGCACAGTTTAGAAATCCTCTTAGTTCCATACTAATTGTTCTTTTGGATCTTACATATTTTAGAATATTAATGCATCAGGCTTCAAATAAGCGGGCTGATTTACGCTTTCTCAGGTGGATAATGGATCCTGCTCCGTCCCGGCTTATCTCTGTCAGATATGTTCAGCCTGAAAATATTTTGGATGATTCGGTAAAAAGTATACGTGACACTTTTTTGCAGAGTACTAAGCAACTTTCGCAAATACGCCATATTTGGGAAGATTCGAGAAAGTTTTTATCTTACTATTTCGCAAATACACTCGTGGCTGTAATGCCTATCGACCTTATGCTTCGTAGTGGGGGGTGCCATAGTATTGATGGGATGACGAATAAATTATTAACGATAATAACACGAATGGACATACAACATGACTCATGAATATTCACGAAGCATTTCAAAGAGGGTATTTTCTATACATGGTAGAAGGCATGTTGGTATATCAATATCAACATCACGAAATTCATAGGGAATTATCAAAATATTTATTACCGTATGTTAAGGGTTGCAAAGCAACGCTGAAAATAGAAATAGTTGATAACGATTATTTGAAAATTGCTATTTACGTTCAGGGCAAGGAACCATTGTTATCAAATAACTTGGGGTATAAAAATAAAAAGTTAATTGAATTTATAAACCATAGCCCAAAAGATCAAAAGATAGTGAGATTTTTTTAATGACAGGATGTATTCAGTTTTATGATGAAGAAAAATATTTACCAGTGCTTGACAAATTTGACCCAGACAATTATGTTCAGTTAAGTGGATATGTAATGAGTTAAATCAATACACATCCCCCATTAGGAGATGTAACAGGATTAAACTCACCATCTGGAGACCGCTACATATTACACCTAACGCAGGTGGACAGTTCTTTAATAAAGGATTTGGAAAACGCCTCACCCATTGCGGCAACCTGTTCAAGGGTAGGTGATGTAATAGGATAGTCCTCTGCTTTTAAATCTTGCAATGCAATTATGCCAGATTACAAACTTTAAGCAATAACCGGGCAGACGGATCACAAATGGGCTTAACGAATATATTTTCGGCTGACGTTATAATATTTATAAACTAAAAACAAATGATGTGAAAACGGTGATTATATACTTTATTATATGTACAACTTTTACGTACTGTAGTTCTAATTCTTCTGGCGTAATTACTTCTCCGCAACAATCAATCAGCTATAAAGTAAATGGTGTTTCTCGTTCGTTTAATGCAGTAGATAAATTTAGAATTACAAAAGGCATTCCCCCGATAGTCCCATATACCCTTACTTATAGTCTTTTTGCTGGCGGAAGTTCAGATGAATTTATTGACCTATTATTGCTTTCAACTACGCACACGGAAATTGCCGTTGATAATTATCAGTGTCAGTATCCAATAAGACAAGGCAATATATCATGGCCTGTTTCCAGATTAGGTATAACCACATATATCGGCCCAAGCCCAAATCCTATAGTCACTAAAAAAGAATACATCGGACAGAGTGGCGACTTTGCACAAGTACAAATCACTAAAGTTCAAAATGGATATGTTGATGGAAACTTTTCAGCAAGTGCTACACTTATTGGCGGTACAGAGAAACTTACTATAACCGAAGGAATATTTAAAAATGTAAAGATCAATTAAAAGAATTATGACCGAAACTGAATTACTTGATAAGACTTTCATGTTTCTATACACAATGGACGATGAATATATATTCCCATCCGCTTTTGAAAAAAGGGTTGACATTGGTAAGGCTAACCCTATCATGTTATTAAACACAATACATGACATTGGATTTGCAGGGAAAGAAAAAAATACACAACAAAGTTTGGGTGCAAGTCAAACGATACATAATTACTGGATTAATTCAGATGGAACTAATTTCATTAAAAGACTACCAGCCGATTTTTCACAAAGGCCATATACTTATTATCGTCAACAAAAAGATGCAGATACAAATTTGAGTTTAGAAAAAGCAAACTTGGAAATAATTGATTTAAGAAATAAGGTATTTGATTATGACGAAACTAAAATAAGATCTAAAAATGCAATACGTTGGTCAGCCGGAGCAACTGTAGCAGCAGTCCTAATGCTGATGTTACAAATGCTACAATGGAAGTGCAGTAAGCCCGATTGACATATCGTTTTAGTTCATCGTATGACAAATCATTTATCAGGAACTTGTTTTACGCAGAGAGAGTTTTCATATCGTGTGACATAACAAAGGCACATACAGCCAACAGTGAGGTTTGCCGCAAGGCTGGCTGACGAAAAAAAACTCATCGGCATAACAACCTTCATCGATAGTCCGGGCTTAACGAATAAATACCGGCAACATATCTTAACTTCAACTGTCAAACAACTATGAGCTTCTGTTCGGTCTGACGTAACACGGAATATCAGCCCCTACGGCAAGCCCCGAAGTTGGCCGCCATTAAAAAGCTCCTAAACATGAACGGAAATATTCAAGCAGCTATCTTTAAATACAAAGAATACAGACGGAGCAATCCTGACACCTGCATTCTTCATTGCAAAAACCAGAAAAATCTTTCTGAATCAATTTACATTGCATGCATTAGTGAAGACGCAGATGGGAAAAGACATTCTCACCAACATCGCTTGAAAAAAGAAGACATGGAGATATTCTCTAACCACCTTCAATCCAAAGAGCAACAACTTCGTGATGCTGATAATTTTGATACGCTATTTAAGATAATTAATAACGTCGGATCTAAAATTGACGGCATTGGTGATATGCTAATCTATGATGCAGCAGAAAGGATTGGCGAATATTTAGGTCTTTTTCCAGACAAAGTTTATTTGCATGCCGGAACAAGAGAAGGTGCAGAAAAAATATTGGGGAAAATTGAAGGTTCAACAATCAAAAAGGAGACGTTTCCTGAACCAATTCGAAGTTCAAACCTTTCGTGTGCGGACATTGAAAGTATGTTGTGTATGTATAAAAGCATATTTTAAGACGGCGGCCAACATGGTTTCTGCTATGCTGGCTGACGAATATATCTCAGCAGCAAAAAGAAACTGAAACCTCAACGTAAGCTTCCCCACTTCCACTTATAACCCCTGCATGTATTACATTTCCCATTCAGGGCTTTGCGTAGGTTAGAGTTTGTAGCGCCTACCTTTTTGGCTGCCTGGTTCAGGCTGGCAAATACAGCAAGCCTATTGCCCTGGAGTGAATACTTTATTACTTTTTTGGGATAATTCGTTAACGGTGCCGCAAGCGGGGTTGTTTTTCTTCGATTTCCGTTCTGCCAGAGATACCCTTTATAATAGTGCGGCCATTTATCTAATACAGCATATATCCGGGAAGACCGACCACTTATTGCCACCGCTGCTTCATTCATGCTGTTAAAGGTTCTTACTTTTTTACCATCAAGACTGAATTGCGTTACTTTTTGTATTCGTGGAGTTCGTCCATTCGCCACTATATTTTTCATCTTATTGCTATTGGTTGACAAGATGAGATTGGAAGGATGAATATTTAAGCCGTTGCCGTCTTTATATTGTATGATTTGTTTTATATCTTCTATTGGAAATTTTTTCACGAATAAATAATACACCAACCGGGCTGTACGAAATACTTTTCGATAATTATTCTCCTGTACACCCACAGCAAGATAACTTAAAGTATCACCGTTGAAAGGACTTTCAATGGTAATGACTTGCTGCGACAATATTTTTTCTTTTTTATAGCCTTCCTTACCGAAGTTCAGGGAAATCCATTGACCAGTTGATTTCACCCTGCCATAATTTGAGACTTCATAGTTGTCCCAATCCGGCATTTCCTTCCATTTTTCACCGGGGAGGTCTTTTAAATTTTTATTCAGAAAGGGATATTTTTTTTCGCTAAGTCTCATGCGGAGTACAAAATTTAAAAAACTCCGGAATGTCGGAGCCTAATCAAAAACATTAATCATCAAATCTTATCCTATGAAAATTCGGCTAAAAATAGCATGACCCTTTAAGAAATACAAAAGGATTTGACCAATACAGATTCATTTTTGCCCTGCGGCAGGCCGGTACAGTCCTTGCAAGCATCGAGTTTATTTTTTATTTGTCTTGCAACAACTGCACCGCCCCAGGTGATTTCCCCTCTCACACATCCCCGCTGAAATCAGCCTGCCGCAAAGCTTTTTAAGACTCAACGGCTGCACAATTCTTCCTTCGGTTTCGCTGTGCACTACACTTTCTTCCGTTCCCTAAGTGGCTATCAGCACAACACCTACGGATGGTCCAGCCCCCATACACTTGGCCCTCTCTGCAGGCGGGAACACATCCGCCACGCTACACTTATTCCACTTCATCCCGTTTCGTGCTTCGCTGCACTCAGTTCAGAAATGTGCAGCCTGAAAGGAATTCAAAAAGATTTGGGTAGTATTTTTGAGACCATTTAGGGAGACTAGGTAATCTTATCCAGATAATTTAAAGCGATCTCATATGCCAGTGAGTCTTTCCCGTAGTTTGTAAGTCCTCTTAAGACCATGTAGGTAGTTGGCGCCCATACGGCCCCTCTCCAATACTCTCCATTCGAATCAAAAGCAGGGTCATCGGGCTGAAAGGGTGGGAACCCGGTGCATAGCCTGTGAAAATATTTATCCGGAAACAAATAGAAAGCAATAAAAAAAGTAACATTTGAAAATTAAAACGCCTTTTTATCATAATCTGATCGCTAATAAAGTCAATTTTTTAAAATAGTTACAATTTTGTAACCAAATGAAACAGAATTGAAATAGAAAAAAATTATAGAGACTTAGATTGTCTTTTCAAATTTTTAAAAAACAATTCTTGCAATTATGAAGAAAAACAAGATTATCCTATTAGCTGCAGCGGGCCTGTTACTGGTTTTTGCCGCTTGTAAAGTAAACACACAGCCTGTACAAAATCAAATTTACCAGGAAGAGCACCGACCTCAATTTCATTATTCACCGCAAAGGAACTGGATGAATGATCCCAATGGGATGGTTTATTTTGATGGAGAGTACCATTTGTTCTACCAGCACGATCAGTATGAAAAAGTATTTAGCAACATGTCCTGGGGCCATGCTATTTCGACAGACCTGGTTCATTGGAAAGAATACCCTAAAGCAATTATGCCTGATGGTGACAGCCTGGGTCTTATTTTCACAGGCAGTGCAGTTGTTGACAAAAATAATTCTGCTGGTTTTGGAGCCAATGCATTGATAGCAATATATACCAGCACAAGTCCTAAACAGCAGCAGAGCATGGCATACAGCACGGATAAGGGAAGAACATGGACAAAATACAGTGGGAATCCAATCATTAAAAATGAAGAAGGAGATAGTATTCCTGAGGATTTCAGAGACCCTAAAGTAATGTGGCACACGCCAAGCCAAAAGTGGATCATGTCATTGGCGGTGCAGGATCATGTAGAATTCTGGTCATCTGCCAACTTAAAAAATTGGACAAAAGAAAGTGAATTTGGAAAAAAAGCAGGATCCCACGGGGGTGTGTGGGAATGTCCGGATCTTTTGGAACTACCTGCTGATGGAAATGTGAACAATAAGAAATGGGTGTTACTGGTAAGTATGAACCCAGGAGGTCCTAATGGAGGTTCAGCTACTCAGTATTTCGTGGGAAACTTTGACGGCAAGAATTTTAGTTCGCAACAAGCGGAAACCCATTGGGTGGATTATGGTACCGATAATTATGCCGGGGTTACATGGTCCAATGTTGAAAACAGGACGATTACTATAGGATGGATGAACAATTGGCAGTATGCAATGAAAGTTCCTACACGACCATGGCGGGGAGCGCATACTTTTCCCCGGGTATTGAAACTAAAATCGATAGCAAATACTTTTTTCCTCGCCTCGGAACCAGTAAAAGAATTGAACAACATTGTTAATAATACTCAGTCGTTCCAGGATGTTGCTATAAATGGAAGCCTTGATTTATCAGGAAAGGTAAAAAGTTTTAATGGCCGGTTTTTGCTTCAATTGAAAAGTGAACAACTGGAAGATTATTCAATTGTGCTATCCAACGACCTGGGTGAAGAATTGGTAATAGGGTATGATAAACAAGCCAATCAGTATTACATCGACAGGAGCAAAACCGGTAAAACCGGATTTGATAATGGCTTTGGGAACAAGCATACAGCACCGCGGCTCACAACATATAAAAATACAGATGCTACTTTATTGATTGATGCTGCTTCAGCAGAATTATTTGCAGATAATGGCCTTACCGTTATGACTGATATCTTTTTCTCCAATAAATCCATGAATAAAGTTTCCATTCAATCAACAAGTGGAATCAGGTTCACTGAATTAAGTTATTCAAACGTTGAAAGGATATGGAAGTAGAAAATAGGCGATGAAAAGGACTTAACGCCACCAGGAAAAAGGTGGTATAATCGGAAAGTCCGGGAGTCCGGACTTTCCGACTTTCGGACTTACGGTTTTTGTACAATACATCCTTCACAAACCTGGCGCTTCGTTTTACACAACTCATTGAATTGGGTTTAAAATTGCCGCGCTGTTCTACGTATATATGTTTTGCTCCGGCAAGCTTTGTATCAGGCATAATGCTGGTAAAATCAATCGAACCTTCTCCCATTACTTCATCGTCGCCGGTCACTTGTCCATGTCCTTGATGTGCTGTGCACAAAACGTCCCGGCTGCTTTTTAAACCATTCATGCGGTTTAGTTTGGAAGTGTAAGCTCCCCTTATTTTAGTGCCAGGGTTAATTAGAGTTTTCAAATGTAATTTTCTTTTTGTTATCCGCCGCTTTATCCACGACCGGCTGCGCTTCAATTTGTAAATGATTTCCGCTTGCCGGTG
>NZ_JARKNA010000009.1 GCF_029360765.1 Terrimonas pollutisoli
GCCTTGCAACGCAGGCCGGTAGTTTGTTTGTTTTGCATTTGAATATTTTTACAATGAATAATCTTGCAAAACAAAAGCCTCTGACTTTATCAGAGGCTTCACAAACTACCGAAGGTTTAGTACAACATTGCATTGGCAATATGGCGGGGCGACGGATGAACAATCGGCTGCATATTGTCTCGTCCTGAAATAGGTTTACCCGGCAACACACAGCCGGGCTGGCTTAAATGAAGTTCCATTCAATAATGGCAGAAACCTTTAATGGGTTTGTTCGGAGGAGCTTCATTAAGCCCTTGCTGATTAAACCTCCTGCTATGGCGGAGACGCATTGCTCCGCCGATGTAAAAAAAAGAATGACCTCAATAAAAGATCACTCTTCATCTGCTTATTAAACCGTTGAAAGAAAAAATATTTCCCGCTCCGCCGCTTCCATTATCTTTTCCGGTTTATAAACGATACATGCAAAAAGTCCTTTTATTTTTTTTAGTATTCAGCTTATCAACCGTCTTGCTTGCTCAGCCTGCACAGCCTGGCATTGATAAATTATTAGTTCCGGTTGTTAACGACAAACAGCTGCCTGTTGCTGATGCAACGGTTGAGCTTTTGCGCAGTAAGGATTCTGTTTTGATAAAAGCCGCCATTACCGACACATCAGGACTTGCCTCATTTCAACAAGTAGCTGCAGGTGTTTATTTATTGCGTGTAAGCTCGGTGAATTACGGAACACACTATTCATCACCGGTTCAGGTATCTGCCGATGAATCAAATGAACGATTGGCGGCGATTGTGCTTTACCCGGCAAACACTCACCTGCAGGGAGTAACAGTTTTGTCCAAAAAACCTTTTATCCAGCAATTACCCGGTAAAACAATTATCAACGTAGAAGCGGCTATCACCAATGCAGGCACAACGGCCATGGAAGTGCTGGAAAAATCTCCGGGTGTGACGGTCGACAAAGATGGTAATATCAGCCTCAAAGGAAGATCGGGCATATTGATCATGATCGATAATAAACCGGCCTATTTGTCCGGTACTGACCTGGTGAACATGCTGAACAGCATGAGCTCAAACCAGGTGGAGACGATTGAATTAATTACCAATCCATCGGCGCAATATGATGCCGCAGGCAATGCCGGCATCATCAATATCCGCACAAAAAAGAATAGGCAAAAGGGATTTAACGGGAATGTCAGTCTTGCCTACGGCCAGGGACGTTATTATAAAAGTAATAACAGCGCTTTGATGAACTATCGAAATGGCAAATGGAATTTTTTTCTTACTTATAGCATGAATGCGAACAAGGGATTCACTGACATGTATGCCCTTCGCAGCTATTATAAGCCAGACGGGAAAACGATAGAAGCACTATTGGATCAGCCATCCTGGTTTACAAATGAAAGCCGGAATCACACCGTTCGTACCGGTATAGATTATGCTGTAAACAACAAAACAGCCATTGGTTTATCGCTTACCGGTATCAAATCTTGGCGGAATGGGAGAGGCAATAACACGGCCATCTGGAAAGATGCACAGGGAACAACTGATTCCGTAATACAGACCACTAATTCCAGTAAAAACAGTTGGAAAAACCTGGCGGGCAATTTTAATTTCCGGCATTCATTTTCGGCTAAACAAGAATTGACGGCGGATATTGATTTGCTGAAATATGATATTAACACTCACCAGGCATTTCAAAACAATTTGGATGAACCGGGTGGTTATGAAGAAGCTTTCAAAGGAGATCTCCCCTCGCTGATTGATATTGTTTCGTTCAAAGCTGATCACACTGCACAACTACCCAACAGCCTAAAATTGCAAACAGGTATAAAGACTTCTCATATTTCGACGGATAATACGGCAGCTTATTTTTACAAAGATGGTACGCAGTGGAAAGAGGACCTGGGTAAAACAAATCATTTTCTCTACACCGAAAATATTCATGCCGTATACAGCAATGCCGAAAAAAAGACAGACCGTTGGACGTTGCAGGCAGGGCTTCGGTATGAGCTCACCAATTATAAAGCCAACCAACTAGGCAACAGCCAGCAAAAAGATTCAGCTTTTTCCAGGAATTATAATAGTCTTTTCCCTTCTGCTTCCATCAATGTTGACGCCGATTCGTCGAACCAGTTTATGCTAAGTGTGGGAAGAAGAATAGACCGGCCGGCTTTTCAAAAATTAAATCCTTTTCTCTTTATCATCAATAAATACACTTACCAGCGGGGCAATTCATTGATAAGGCCACAGTATACCTGGAACACCGAGCTCTCTCATGTTTATAAAAATATGCTGACTACAACTGTTGGCTATAGCATAACCAATGATTATTTCTCGCAGCTATTTATCGCCAACAGTAACGGCACGGTTATTTACACAGAAGGCAATTTTAACCGGATGAGAAATATCAGTGCCTCTGTCAGTGCCAATTTTTCTCCACTTAACTGGTGGTCATTTACGGCTATGGCCCTGTTCAATCACAAGCGGATTGAAGGTGTGTTATGGAATGACTACGTCGCTTCCATCGGCCAAATGAATTTTAATATCAATAACCAGTTTCGTTTTAAGAAAAACTGGTCTGCAGAACTTTCCGGTTTTTATATCACCAAAAATCAAAATGATATCCAGGAAATTTTAGAACCGACCGGACAGGTAGCGGCAGGCATAGCGAAGCAGGTTTGGAAAAATAAGGGTACCATTCGTTTAACGGTGAGAGATATTTTCTATACACAGGCGATGGAAGGTCTCACACATTTTGAACGGGCTGATGAGTATTTTAAACTACAACGTGACAGCCGGGTTTGCACGTTGGGTTTTGTTTACCGTTTTGGCAAAAGTTTCAAATCGAACAAAAGATCTTCCGGGGGTGCAAGCGATGAAATGCAACGTGTAGGCAATGTGAACTAAGTTTTTGTTTTTATGTAATGCACCGATTTTTTTTGCCCACCGGGGGCATCGTGTGTAACTACCTGAAAGCACCAAACGTTCCGATGGAACGTTATTCTTTGTCTCGCATTTTTTCAACCCACGAGTCGTTCCTGACGGAACGATTATTTTATTGTCCGAATAAATTTTATCGATTCCTTTGAAACTCTTTATGGTTGGGGGTGAGGTTTTGACACGCAAAGAGTTAACTAAGTTAGCCAGACAACAATGATAAAGAATGAATATGCTGATTTAATGCACATTAACTCTTAACATCTGAACATTTACCTGGGTATTGTATGTAAGAATTAAAACGGTAATTTGGCACACATTATCATTAATCATCGGGGTAAGACATCTTCATGCGATATATTCCATTATTCTTAGGTATGGCATTTGCGTTTGCCTGTGGTTCTGCTACAGATCAGGCAAATGACTCATCGGCGACAACAGATAAGTTTATTACGATTGGGGAGAACAAGGACACGCAAATCCGGGTAATCAAAACCGATTCCCTTCATCAACAAACTATCGTTGAAGAAATTCATTCGTATAAAAAGGCCGCGCAGCAGGCTGAACCAACAATACAAGTTTCGGAAAAAACAGCCTACCTGTCTTTACCACATTCGACTCCTACAACCTACAAGAACGTTTCAAATCTTATTATTGAAAATGTTCAGTTCACTAATCCATCCGGTAACAATCTTGTATTGATAAATTGTACGAATGTCATCATTCGCAATTGCTACTTCGGAAAAAGTAAAGAAGAGGCCATCAGCATTGAAAAAGGCAGCAACATAACGATAGAAAAGAACCTGTTTGCCAATAACAAATCCTGTGTGTATTCTTACAATACCACAGGCGGCATTGTCATCCGCAACAATCAATTCATCAATGTCAAAGGGCCTCACCCGAGGGCTCAGTATGTTCAATTTAATTCCTGCACCGGCGGCGGCAATGTGATTGAAAATAATAAAGGGGAATGCTGGCCGGGGGAATCCAATCCCGAAGATCTCATCAGCATTTTCAAATCGAAAGGAACACCGGAAAGTCCTATTCTTATACGCAATAATATCTTCAGGGGTGGTGGCCCATCCGAATCGGGCGGTGGCATCATGACGGGTGATAACGGAGGTGGAAATATCATTGTTGAAAACAACATATTGGTAGATCCGGGGCAATATGGTATAGCTGCTTCAGGCGGAAGCAATATCATCATCCGTAATAATAAAATATTTGCCCGGCCACAAAAATTCACCAATGTTGGGATCTATGCCTGGGCGCAGGCAGGCGCAGATTGTAATGATATTGAAATTGCTAATAACAACATTAATTACACGTCGGGCAAAAATGGTGAGGTGGAAATAAACAACCTCTTTATTGAAAAGAATTGCGGCACAGTCAGGGGCGTTGAAAGTAACAGGTTTACGCTGTCGCTGGAGGAGTTACAACTGCCTGCAAGGCTCATTGATTTTGTCAGCGCCGAAGAATTGTTACTTATCAGGGGCAAAAAATAAAGATCATTTTTACAGGGCTTATTGACCCGTTTTCAAAAAGGGCCTCAACAAATCGATCGGAATGGGAAAGATGGTAGTAGAATTATTTTCTGTCGCAATTTCTCTCAGTGTTTGCAGGTAACGTAATGTTAAAGCACTGGGTTGGTCAGCCAGCACTTTTGCGGCATCAGCCAACCTTTGTGAAGCCTGGAACTCACCTTCGGCTGCAATAACCTTTGACCGTCGTTCCCGTTCTGCTTCGGCTTGCTTGGCCATTGCTCTTTGCATTTCCTGTGGCAAATCGATTTGTTTCACTTCTACGTTCGTCACTTTTACACCCCAGGGTTCTGTATTGGTGTCAATGATTTGCTGCAGTTTATGATTTATTTTTTCCCGTTGTGAAAGCAGGTCATCCAATTCTGATTGGCCCAACACACTTCTTAATGTGGTTTGAGATATTTGGGAAGTGGCGGCTAAAAAATTTTCGACCTGTACAATCGCTTTTTGCGGTTCTATCACCCGGAAATAAACAACCGCATTTACTTTGATGGAAACATTATCCTGCGTGATCACATCCTGCGGCGGCACATCCAGTACTACAGTTCGTAAACTAACTTTCACCATTTTATCAATCACCGGTATCAATAAAATCAATCCCGGACCTTTTACACCTCCACCGCTAATTAAACGACCCAACCTGAAAATAACGCCCCGCTCATACTCTCTTAATATCCGTATGGCACTGGCAAGAATAAAAACCACAAACAAAATGATAGCGACTGTTGCTACAGGGAATTGTTGCATATAAATTAATTTAAGTTTTTGCGATCGGCTCTACATACAGCTTGAGATTCTTTAGTTCCTTCACCTTTACTTTTTCCCCCTTAGCGATTTCACCCGAAAGTGATTCAGCATTCCATATTTCTCCTTGTACCAATATAGTTCCTGTGGGATTAAGCAATTCAATTACTTCCCCGACATACCCAACCATTGCTTCTTTTCCGGTTGTTGTTTTTTGTCGCTGGGCTCTAATTCCTGCACCTACAATAAATAAAAAGAAGGCAGCCGAAACCGTGGTGGCTGCAATGATCAGGCCGCGGGATATCCTCGCAATCTCCAAAGGTGATCCTGACCGGATCAGCATCATGGAGCCAAGCAGCAACGAAATAACGCCACCAATGGCCAACAAGCCATGACTTACTATTTTAATCTCCAGGAGAAAAAGAATAACAGCAAAAATGATCAACGCCACTCCCGCATAGTTTACCGGAAGTGAGTGCATGGAATAGAAAGCAAGAATAATGCTGATAACACCAACGATTCCCGGCAGAACAGCGCCGGGATTGTACAGTTCAAACATAATCCCGTACATACCCACCAATAAAAGGATATAAGCAATATTTGGATCACTGATAATATCCAACAGCTTTTCGATAAAACTCATTTTGTACGACTCGGTTGTTGCATTCTTCGTGTTTAACACATGAGTCCCTGTATTCAGCTGCACTGTTTTTCCATCAACCTGTTGCAGCAGATCTTTTTCATCTACGGCAATAATATCGATCACCTGGTTTTTAATGGCCTCTGTTTCTGTAATGGAAACACTATTACGCACTGCTTCTTCCGCCCATTGCAGGTTGCGTTTTCTTTTTTCCGCTATAGTTCGAATAAAGGCTGCGGCATCATTAGTAGCCTTTTCATTCATTGTACTGTCCATGACCGCCTGCAGGGCTACCGGGTGGGCAGCCCCAATATTAGTTCCCGGCGTCATAGCTGCAACATGTGCTGCCAGGGTTATGAACACACCTGCCGAACCCGCATGTGCACCGGCAGGTGAAACATAAACTATTACCGGTACCGGAGAATCAAGCATATCCTGGACGATCACCCGGGTGGATTTTAACAAACCACCCGGTGTATTCAGGTGAATAACCAGGCATTCGGCTTTTTCCGCCTTTGCTTTTTCAATGCCATCATGAATAAAAGCAGCGGTTACCGGATTGATAGAACCGTCAATTTTAAGGGAAATAACCTTTTGCGAAAAAGTTGCAGTGGGAAAAAGCAACAAAAACAAACCATATCGTAGAATAGGCTTCATACAAATCCTGGTCAATGAAATGACGATCCGGCTGAAAAGATCTACTGTAATTTACTCAATTCCCCAGACATCTGATCATTAGCGATTTAATTGAATCGATGGAAAAATAAAAAGGATAAAAAAACGTTGATGAAGCGGAATTGTCTGTTAACTCTATACCAATGAAAAAACTACTACTTGCTTTTGTTTTTCTGCCACTTTTGTCTGCTGCTCAAAATTTCCATTTTTCAGGACGACTGGGTATTGCCAATTACCAGGGCGATCTCAAAAAAAGCTCAGTTTCTCTCTCCCAGGCAAAATTGTTTTTTTCATTAGGCGCCCGTTATGATCTTTCAGAGCATGTGATGGTCCGCAGCTACCTTAGTCTTACTGGCTTGCAGGCTGACGATAAAAAAGGAACGGCCACCATGCAGCAACGCAATCTCAATTTCAAATCCAAAATTTTTGATTGGGAACTAACCGGCCAGTATAGTTTTTTTAGCCTTAATGACAAATGGTGGACACCCTATGTATTTGCCGGCATTGGGCTTTTTCATTTTAACCCTTATACAAAAGATACCAACGGAAGCAAGGCCTTTTTAAAACCACTAAGCACAGAAGGGCAAGGTTTCCTGCCGGGAGTTAAAGAATATAAACTATGGCAATTCAATCTGCCGTTTGGAGTTGGCGCAGAATACTCGTTGAATGAAGATATGCGACTGGGTCTTGAATTGGGCTATCGCAAACTTTTTACCGATCACCTGGATGATGTAAGCGGAAACTATGTGGATCAAAGCAAATTACTCACAGCAAAAGGGCAGCAAGCCGTGGACCTGGCTTACCGGGGTGATGAAGTAGGTGCAGGCCCTTATCCTTCGCCAGATTTGTTAAGAGGTAAACCTAAAAATAAGGATGGTTATTATTATGTTGCTGTTACCTATACAGTGCGTTACTTTTTTGATAAGTATAAACAGATTGCAGGTTTGCCCGGTGGCAAACGATCAAAAAAAGTGGGTTGCCCGGCGACAAGGTATTAACTATTATCGTTTATAGACGAGTAATAAGTCTTTCCAATCAAATTTTTGCTTGTAAAAAATGCATGTTCCATCGTCAAAGGAATTCATTTATCCTGCTCCAAAAGATTGCCCTTTTGTTTGCCATCCTAAAGCAAAGAAAAGGGCCGTCAACGATGACGACCCTTTTCTTATAAAGCTTCTTCAAATTATTTCACCCACCACATTTTAGCATAATTATCATCCTTGCCACCGAGATTGGTAACCGCTTCTTTATAATGATCACCATTCAACGCAGATTCATTTGCCGGATAACCGATACGCAAGGGTATACCCCGTGCATCAGTAGCGTCCACAGCAGGAGTTAGAACAGGAAAGCCGGTCCTTCTCCAATCACTCCAAACCTCCCAGCTATTTAAATAGCCATGAACCCATTTTTCAGTAATTATCTTTTTAAGTCCATCAGCAGGTGTGTATGCAACTTCAGGCAATGCTACGTAGGTAGCATACTTCGCTGCATCAAAAACGCCATGTTGTTCCCAGGATGCCTTGATTGCCTCCAGGTATTTTAATTCTGCTTCTACATCGCCGCCAGCCGTATACCCAATTTTTGCCGCCTCCGCCTGGCCAAATAAAACCTGGGCGTAGTTGAATATTGGCATGCTTGAACCTGCCCCGCGGAAATAATTGCCGATCCTGCTATAAACGGCAGGGATATTCACTGCCTGGTTACGTCCATACTGTAGTCCTACCACGGACCCCGCTAACACTTCCCCATAAACTGGTAAACGCGGATCGTTTTTTGGCGACATGTAATCAGTCAACGTTTTGCTGATTGCATAATCATTCCGTAAACTAACCGTATAGTTGTTATACCAGGGATTATAATTGTTAGGATCTGACGATAAAAATTTGTACGAGATATTTTGTGCATTTGAGCTGATTACCCCAGCGGCTATTGCTGCAGCATATTCTGCCTTGCCCTTTGTAGGATCAACCTCAGACAAACGCAAAGCCATAATCATACGCTGAGTATTAGCAAACCGTTTCCAGGCAGCCATATCCCCATTTAACAATATATCCCCTACCACTGCTGCTTCATTTTCTTTGATTTGAGCCACAGCTTCTGTTAACTCTTTAAACAAAGCTGTATAAATGTCCTGCTGTTTATCATATTTAGGCGAAAAAGCCTGATTACCCTGCAAAGCTTCGCTATAAGGAATATCTCCCCACTTATCAGTCATCAACAAATAGTAATACGCTTTTAAAATTCTGGCTACGGCTATCTGGTTATCCTTGCTTCCATTATTTGCTGCTTCAGCCTTATCATCATTATTGTAATTAATAATGGTTTGCAAATTGTACAGGGGTCCGGTATACCAGGCAGCAAAATTTAAATTTCTGTCTGAATACAATGAAGAGGCAGGGTAAGGACCTTCGGAAAGGTGTTGAACATATAATGCCCCTAATCTGCCTGCCGCATCATTACCCATGGTTAAAATTGGGATTTGCTGTAAGGAGTTTGTCAATAGCCCTTTTGTAGAAGCAGAGGTTAACTGGGTTGGCGAAACATTTATATCCTTGAATTTATTACAACTCAGCAACAAACCGCAAGCCGCTACTATGATGAATATTTTTTTCATATCTAATTAGTTTTTTAACACAATAGTCTTTCCTTTAATTAAAATGTAACACGGAGGTTGGCGCCTATCTGCCTTGTTGCAGACAACTGGCCACCTTCACGATAAAATACTTCCAGCTCTGATGGATCTACACCGTACTTCTTGGTTGTAGCCCAAATAAGCCAGGCATTTTGCACCATGATTCCAAAGTTGGCCGACTTTGCAATTTTTGTTTTAGCAACAAATGATTGAGGAAAAGTGTAACCAAGACGAACTTCTCTTAATTTCACATACGAAGCGTCCAACAATACCTCGCGGGCATCACGCTGACGGGCGGTGTACCAAAAACTTCTTGCAGGTAAATAACGGTTATTAGGTGTTCCTTTACCATCATTAAATACTCCATCTATACGAATACCACCGTTACCCGTATTGCCACCTGCAAATGTGTAAGTTCCGGGATAATCTCTCCAATCATGACCTTTGTCATTAACACCAACGGTTTCTTCTGATAAGCCTGTACCGCTATTAAAGTTTCTTGTCTCAGAATAAAACAGGCCTCCTTTTTGGAAATCTATTGAAAACGCCAGGTCAAATGCCTTATAGCGTAAGGTATTAAATAAACCTCCGGTCCACTCAGGTAGCACTTGTCCAATTTTTTGATTGATATCATACTCTGGTAAACCAGTAGAACTTTCGATTCCTGTAGTTGCATTTTTTGCATAATTAATTAAAACACGTCCTTGGTCATCGGTTCTCCATTTACGGCCGACATAGGTACCCCATTCACCACCAACCTGGTGTTCTAATCTTGTATCATACCTGTTGGTAGCATACAAATATGTATTCAGCCCAGGTACCAGTTCTTTTACTTTGTTACTGTTCTTTGACCAGTTTGCTGTAATGTCCCATGTAAAACTGCCTCCCTTTATTGGTGTTCCGGAAAGAGTAATTTCAACACCTTTACTTACAATATTTCCGGCATTAACCAATGCTGTGCTAAATCCGCTGGCAGACGACACATCCAGCGGAATAATCTGGTCTGTGTTGTTATTTTCATAAAGGGCAACATCTATTCCCACCCTGTTGAAGAGCCTTAATTCTGTACCAACCTCCCACGCCTTTGTCAGAGCAGGACGTAAATTTTCAGCATCCCTGAATTGGTTGCCAACAGCAACAGACGAGTTAGATCCATAAAATGATCCATTGTTAAGCGCAATATCAAGGCTATGAGGAGCAATGTCAGATCCTACTGAGGCGTAAGAAGCTCTAACTTTTCCATAAGTCAACCAGGATGAAGTTGAGCTACTTTTTAATAACTCTGTAAAAATAAAGCTGGTGCTTATAGAAGGATAGATGTAAGAGTTTTTAGAAGCTGGCAATGCTGAAGACCAGTCATTACGCAAAGTACCTTCAACAAAAATCATATCCCTGAATCCAAAAGACGCTTTTCCATAAACACTGTTTACCCTCTTCTTTTGATAACCAGGAATGGTAGGGTGAGTGGTAATGGGACGGGCAACAGAAGCCGAAATATCAAAATAATTTGGGGAACTTAAGCCACCTTGCGTAGCCATATATAACTGACTAAAAAAATCCTGGCGTCGATTAGCTCCTACCATACCATCAACACTAAAGTCTCCAAACCTATTTTTGTACAATAGGTTGGTTTCATAGTTCATTTCTTTGAATTGATTTTGGGTAATCTCATAACCATCTTGTTGCAACCCCCCGGTAGCAATTCGGTAGTCATTTTCATTACTGTACTGGTTCATTCGAGCATAGGATTGCAGACTCAGATTTTTAGTAATCTTTATCGTCAAACCAACATTTCCTACAATTCGGCTGTGTTTTTGTGTTCCAAAATTCTCTTTGATAACAAAATAAGGATTGTCCCAATACTGAGGTTGGCCGTATACAGATAAGTCACTTGATCCATTAGGATCGCCAATATTCCAGGAATTCAGGCTGCCATCTTCGTTACGGTATTGTTTCATTTTCTTCATGTCTAACTGACGCTGGAACCATTGGTTAAAATTCTGGGTAACGTTTAATCCATCCAAGCGATATCCTTCCAACGGCTGACCTTTCGTGTAACGTGTGGTATAGGACACGTCGGATGATATTGTAATCCTATTGCTGATATCAAATGATCCATTGATACCTAATTGATGTTGATCTCTTTTCGCTCCCGGAATTATCAGCGTTCTGTTTTGATTAGCATAGGTCAAGCGGAAATTATAATTTTCAGCACCACTCGAAAGAGCCACTGAATTGTTCAAATTTCTACCGGCCTGGAAAAAATCTTTTACGTTATCGGGTTGAGGTGTTAATGGAACAAGCTTTGCCCAATCAGCGCCTGGATACCAGCTATAATAGGGGCGATACATTGAGCCGTCGATTTTTGGACCCCAACTTTCATCGGCCCCATACTCCAGCATTCTTTGTCCGTCGAAAGCCTTCCATTCAATTGGATGTCTTGTATCGTTGTATTTAAATAAATAATAGCCCTGGTCATCATAGATACTTCCCTTTGTAGCAGCTGCGGAAGTATACCCACCAGCATACTCGTTTTGATACGGTGGGATTATAGAAAGTGATTCGGTTGTAACACCAAGATTTACCTCGATGCTACTGCTTTTCCTGCGGCTTCCTTTCTTTGTAGTGATCACTACAACACCATTAGCGGCTCTTTGACCATATAAAGCGGTAGCTGCCGGTCCTTTCAATACGGATAAACTTTCCACGTTATCCATAATAACCGCTGATTGATCTGTGACGGTTCCATCGACCACAAATATTGGCGGGTTCAAACCCAATCCTGTTACACCCCTTATAATTACATCTGCATTATCAAAGGTTGAACTTGGTGAGCCTATAAGTTTTACACCAGCAACTTTACCGGCCAGTGATGAACTCACGTCAGTGGCTTTTGCGATAGTCAGGTCGTCACCTTTTACTTCCTGAACAGCGTAACCTAAAGCTTTTTTCTCTCTCTTAATACCGAATGCGGTAACGACAACCTCGTCAAGGGCAGTTTCTTTGAGATCCATGGTCAGTGCACCCAAGTCAGTAGTCGTTCCTAGTTTTTGGCTTATGACGCCTAGTCCAACGCCGGAAATTTCTATTACATCACCGGGATTGGCATTGATAATAAATGATCCGTCTGCGCCGGCTGTGGTACCCTGGTTGGTTCCCTTAATTCGAATGGAAGCATTGGGAATGGGCTGACCATTCTTGTCTGTAATTTTTCCTGTGAATTGCTTCTGTTGTGCCAGCAAAAGGTTGCAGCAAAGCAGTAGCAAAGGAAACATCGTAAGAAGTTTTCTCATGTGCATGTTAGTGATTGTTTAATGAAAAATTTTTAGTTAAACAGTTGGTTTTAGGAAAAGGTAATCCTTAACCTAAACCAACTTAAGTTAACTGTTCATTAACAAATTGTAAAAAAAAGTTGACTGTCATCAATAACCTAGTCTTATTGATGGCCCTCAAAAGAATAATTTTTGCAAGGTTTTTGGCCGCAAAATCCCGCAACCAACCGATCGGAATATCAGATACGTAATAAAATCAGGTTATTTTTTACATATTTCTGCGATACTGCCCGCCTACTTCGTAAAGAGCATGAGTTATTTGTCCTAACGAGCAATACTTCACTGTTTCCATTAGTTGAGCAAAAAGATTGCCATTATTAATCGCGGTCTCTTTTAATCGTTTTAACTCATTTTCACTCTTAGCCTCATTTCGCTTCCAAAATGCCTTCAGGGCTTTTATCTGTTGCTCCTTCTCTTCCGTAGTGCTTCGTATTACTTCTCCCGGTATAATAGTGGGGCTGCCTTTTTTATTGAGAAAGGTATTCACACCGATCAGGGGTAATTCGCCGGTGTGTTTTTGATGCTCGTAATGAAGGCTCTCTTCCTGGATCTTATTGCGTTGATACATTCTTTCCATCGCTCCTAATACGCCACCTCTTTCAGTAAGCCTGTCAAATTCTGTCAAGACAGCTTCTTCCACCAAATCAGTTAATTCCTCGATCAGAAAAGATCCCTGGGTGGGGTTTTCATTTTTGGCGGTTCCCAATTCACGATTAATGATTAATTGTATCGCCATTGCACGTCGCACACTTTCTTCCGTGGGTGTTGTGATCGCTTCATCGTAAGCATTCGTGTGAAGTGAATTACAGTTATCATAAATGGCATATAATGCCTGCAGGGTCGTTCTGATATCGTTGAAATCAATTTCCTGCGCATGTAAGCTTCTGCCGGATGTCTGAATATGATATTTCAACATCTGGCTGCGCTTGTTTGCCTTGTATTTATATTTCATTGCCTTTGCCCAGATACGTCGTGCAACTCTGCCAATAACACTGTACTCGGGATCCATGCCGTTGCTGAAAAAGAAAGATAGATTGGGTGCGAAGTCATCGATATTCATACCCCTGCTCAGGTAATATTCTACATACGTAAAACCATTGGCCAGTGTAAATGCCAGTTGGGTAATAGGATTGGCGCCGGCTTCAGCAATATGATAGCCAGAGATACTAACGCTGTAGAAATTTCTCACTTTATTTTCGATAAAATATTCCTGTACATCACCCATTAGTTTCAACGCAAACTCCGTTGAGAATATACAGGTGTTTTGTGCCTGGTCTTCTTTCAGAATATCAGCTTGCACTGTTCCCCTTACCTGCTGCAATGCAACCTGTTTGCATTGCTCATAAATCTCAGCGGGCAAAACTTCATCACCCGATAATCCTAACAATTTTAAGCCAAGCCCGTTGTTACCATTTGGCAATTCACCCGGGAATGATGGATTATTATAAACAGGCGCGGGCTGAGCTTTATATTTCTCGTTTATGATTCTTTCCAAATCTTTTTCCAAACCCAACTCAACGATCTTTTTTTCGCACTGCTGATCTATCGCTGCATTTAAAAAGAAAGCCAATAACATAGGCGCAGGACCATTAATGGTCATACTAACTGAAGTCTTAGGGTCGCACAGGTCAAAACCACTGTATAATTTTTTTGCATCGTCAACAGTTGCAATACTTACTCCGCTGTTACCCACTTTTCCATAAATATCAGGGCGATGGTCAGGGTCTTCGCCATACAAGGTCACACTATCAAACGCTGTTGATAACCGTTTGGCGGGCTGATCCACGGAAACGTAATGAAAACGTCGATTGGTTCTTTCGGGACCACCTTCGCCGGCAAACATTCTTGTCGGATCCTCACCTTCTCTTTTCAATGGAAATACACCGGCTGTAAAAGGAAAGTGACCGGGTACATTTTCCTGGGCCTGCCAGCGAAGCAGGTCGCCCCAATCTTTGTATTTAGGAAGAACTACTTTGGGAATTCTCGTGCCACTAAGACTTTGGGTAGTCATCGCCTGTTTGATCACTTTATCCCGCACTGTGTATTCATAAAAATCTTTCTGGTATTCTTTTACTTTCTCCGGCCAGTTAAAAAGAAGCTTGCGACTTACCGGTGTCAATAGATCGGTGTAGAAATCGATTTGCTGTTGAAGGACCTCACCCAAACCCTCTCCAAAGGAGAGGGCTTTAGAGCCCGATTGTCGCAAAATCTCTAAAGCACCCTGAAGTTGATAAAGTTTAGTAGCAATAGCAGCCTGGTCTTTTACTAATTGATCGTAGTTGCGGTTGTTCTCACTGATCTCACTCAGGTATCTTGTCCTGTTGGATGGAATAATAGCCTGCGAAACTTTTGCCGTCTCCGAAAAATGAAATTCACCAAAGGTGACGCCAGTTTTGGCTTCAATTTTTTTCAGTAATAATTCAAACAAATGATTTACGCCATCATCATTGAACTTGCTGGCCATCGTACCGATGATTGGTAATTCCTCATCCTTTGCCGTCCATAAACCATGATTGCGCTTGTATTGTTTTTTCACATCTGCCAATGCATCCAATGCACCGGCTTTATCAAATTTGTTTAAGCAAACAAGATCGGCATAATCGAGCATGTTGATTTTTTCCAGTTGCGATGCGGCGCCATATTCCGGTGTCATCACATACATACTAACATCACAATAATCTAAAATAGAAGCATCGCTTTGCCCTACACCTGCAGACTCCAGTATAATAAAATCAAATCCTGCGTCTTTGCATATATCTATTGCATCCTGCACTGCACCACTTAAAGCAGTATTATCATCCCTTGTAGCAAGACTGCGCATATAGGCCCTTGGATGAGAAATAGCATTCATTCTTATCCTGTCGCCCAGCAATGCACCCCCTGTTTTTTTCTTGGATGGATCTACAGAAATGACAGCGATAGTTTTAGTGGTGAAATTTTGAAGAAATCGGCGAACGATTTCATCGGTTACGGAAGATTTGCCGGCGCCGCCAGTACCGGTGATGCCGAGGACAGCCCCCCTGCCCCCCGAAGGGGGGTTCTTAGACTCCGACTGTTGTTGGAGTTCTTTAATTATCGAAGAATAATTGCAGTTGGCTTCTGCCAATGTTATTGCTCTTGCTATTCTGCGAACATCCTTTACTTCATCTAACGGTAACGAACCATTGTACTTTGAGGTTTCTAAAGTCCCTCCTCCGGAGGGATTTAGGGAGGCAATCACATCCTCTATCATTCCTTCCAACCCCATCTTTCTGCCATCATCTGGACTATAAATTTTTGCAATACCATAGTTATGCAGCTCTTGTATTTCAGCCGGTAAAATGGTTCCGCCACCACCGCCAAATATTTTGATATGACCGCAACCACTTTCTTCAAGCAGGTCTTTCATGTATTTAAAAAACTCCACGTGGCCGCCCTGGTAGCTGGTGACGGCAATACCCTGAACATCTTCTTCAATCGCCGTTTCTACGATTTCCTTTACACTACGATTATGACCCAGGTGAATGATCTCCACACCCTTGCTTTGCATAATTCGCCGCATGATATTAATAGCAGCATCATGACCATCAAAAAGGGAAGCGGCAGTGACGATACGAACTTTATTTACAGGCGTATAACTCATAGATAGGCAACGTTACTCGTTGCAAATGTAATTGTAAAAAGCTAATGACCGTTAGTGTCAGGAAAAAGATGACAGTTTACAGCTTAGTGATGACAGACTCAACCAACTCTTATTACAGGATCATTGCTCACGGCTTCCTTTTCTCCTATCAATCATCATCTGTCATCTGTCAACTATACTTACATTTGTCCCCATGCAAAATCTTACTGAAGCCATCCGCGACCTCTATATAAAATGGAAAGGAACAGCTCCTGTTTCCTTAGACGTACTGCCACAGTCTGGAAGTGAACGCCGGTATTTTCGGCTCTATGATAAAGATGGATTTTCCGTAATTGGTACCTATGGCGCTAATATTAAGGAAAACGAAACCTTTTTTTATTTCTCCGAAAAGTTTGGCGAACAAAAACTGGCAACCCCGGAGATATTAGCTATCAGCGATGACAAACAATTTTACCTGCAGGAAGATTTTGGCGATGTGTCTTTACTAAACAAGCTGGAAGCCGGTGGTTTTACTCCGCCAGTATATGATCTGTTTAAAAAAAGCCTGGAAGAGCTGGCCAGGTTGCAGGTAAAGGGAGACCAGGGACTGGACTACGATCAATGCCTTACCAACAAGGAGTTTGGCAAGCAGGCTATCATGGCTGACCTTTTGTATTTCAAATATTATTTTTTGGATGCTTTGCGAAAGCCTTATGATAAACAAAAACTCATCGATGATTTTGAAGCTTTAAGTAATTACCTGACACATACAGAATATAAATATTTTATGTTCCGTGATTTTCAAAGCCGGAACATCATGGTGAAAGATGATGTTCGTGAAGACACGAACATCGGCAATAGTGGTGACACTAACCGCGGCGCCTCCGTCCATTTTATCGACTACCAGGGTGGTATGAAAGGTGCGCCGCAATATGATGTGGCCAGTATGCTTTGGCAGGCAAGGGCCAATTTACCGGATGAGTGGAAGTATAATTTGCTGGAAGACTATATTGATGCTTTTGAAGACACGATCGGTCAAAGTGTAAACCGGAATATTTTTCAAAACCAGTATAACGGCTATGTGTTAATCCGGTTATTGCAGGTGTTGGGAGCATATGGCTTCCGCGGCTTATTCGAACGCAAGGCGCAATTTCTTACCAGCATTCCTCTGGCCTTGAAAAATTTGAAAGAATTTTTTCAGCATCAAAGCCTGGGCATTGTGGTACCAGAGTTCAGCAAGGTGTTGAATCTATGTGTGGCGGATGAGATCATTGAACAATTCACTCCCGTACAGGCAACGGAAAAAACGCCGTTGGTTGTTAAAATAAAAAGTTTTTCTTACCGCAATGGCGTTCCACCAGATGACAGTGGTAATGGCGGAGGCTTTGTTTTTGATTGCCGTGGCATCCTGAATCCGGGCCGTATTGAAAGTATGAAAGTACAGACCGGACGAGACAAAGCAGTAAAAGACTACCTGGAACAGCAAACAAAAATGACGGAGTTTCTCAATAGTGTCTTTGATATTGTAGATATCTCGGTGGCAGATTATATCAAACGTGATTTCGAAAGTCTTTCGGTAAGCTTTGGTTGTACCGGTGGTCAACACCGCAGTGTGTATGCCGCCGATGCATTGGCAAGGCACCTAAGAAATAAATTTAAAGTAAAGATTGAACTTATTCATAGAGAACAGGAAGCAAAAAACTGGCAAAACCCTTTACCTGAAACAAAATCCTGATGGGTGGTAGCAATAACAAAATTCGTAAGATAACCCTCGAAAAGAGAAAAGAGGATTTTAAAAAGAAGAATACAGGCAAGCCTTTGTTAGATCTTCGTTTGTATTTCACTTATGATTTACCCAAACCACTTTGGTATCTTCTATCGTTTTCCGACATTGTTTTGGAATTTCTTCAGAAAAAAAGATTCCACTGCCCCGGTTACTCTCATATTTATATTTCAATTGGTGAAACAAAGCGAGAAGCTCTTAAACGGGCATTTGAACTAGAAAAATGGTATCGCTTTGGCATTGCAGTATTACCACTCAAAAAATTGCTTGGTGCATCTGAAGAAGAAAAGGAACAACTTTTTTTAAAAGCAATTGCTGATGGCTTGCTGGATGTGGTGAAACGGGATGGTCTTGAAATATCAACGATTCGAGCCGCAATAACACATGCAAAAAAAAGAGGAGTTTTACAGGAGACAACTATTAATCAGAGACAAAATAGTAAATATCAGTTCCGGATCACCAATCTTCCGATAAAAAACAAAACAGGTTCAGATATTTATTTTTCACTTCTGGATAAAGCCGAGCAGAAGGAATACAAATGGAGATTTGGAAGGCTTTCTTCGCTTGAGGCTTACTGGTGGTTTTTTAATATCACGGTTACTAATAAAGAGATTCGGACGAAACCAAAGGCTAACATGGAATTGGTATTGAAAGGAAAAAAGAACCGGTTAAAGTTATCTGTAGAAAAAATAAAAAAGGGAATTGACAGGATAACCATATCTAAAACAAGAGTACCAGTTCCCGCCTGGCTGGCAAAACTGGATAAACTATAGAATGCGTAATACAAAAAATAGCAATGTGCTTGGGGGTGCCATGATTTTTAGCGCAGGCCTCGGCACCCGATTCAAACCCTGGACAGACAGCCATCCTAAAGCATTGGCCCCGATAAATGGCAAACCGTTATTGCAACATAATATTGAGTATTTGGCGAAATACGGCATTACCAATGTTATTGTAAACGTTCATCATTTTGCTGACCAGATCATTGACGCCATTCAAACAAATGATGGCTGGGGTAGCAATATCATTATCAGTGATGAAACCAGCGAAGTATTAGAAACAGGCGGCGGTTTATTAAAAGCAAAAGACTTGTTTACCCCCGGTGAAAAATTTATTACCTGCAATGCTGATATTCTTACAGATCTCAACCTGCATGATTTAATTGCATTTCATGAAAAACATCAACCCCTGATCTCATTTGGAGTAACCGACAGAAAAACCTCCCGCAATTTTTTATTTGATGAAACCGGTCGGCTTTGTGGTTGGATTAACAATACCACTGGTGAGCGACGCATTTCTATTGACAAACCCAACCTGGTTCAAAAAGCTTATAGCTGCGTAGTCGTTTTTGAATACGATGTTTTCAGGCTGATGCCGTTCACCGGAAAATTTTCACTGACTGATGTATATCTTGAACTGGCAAAAGAACATACCATACTCGGCTATGATCACACCGGCGACAAATTTGTAGATGTTGGTAAAACGGACAGTATCGCCAAAGCAGAGTCCTTATTTCCCTAGTGATAAGCCAATTTTATTTTTGCGAATTTTAATGGCCACGGATTCACGGAAAATATATTTCAAATCCGTGCATCCGTGGCAAATTATAAACCGGCAATTTTAGGCTGCCGTGATACCAATAGTTCAGAATTTTGCGACAGCAGGCATCGTAAAATCAGCCGTTTATCATTTTTCCTATAAATATTCCTAAATAGCTGGTTAACATTCACCCGTGTGCAACCATTTTTTCTATCTTTCGCCCTTGTATAAAAATTTTTGAAATGAAGAAACTTGCTATTTGTATCGTTGTGCTGATGACAACGATCAGCTCTTTTGCACAATCAAATTATAATGCAAAAGAGGCTTTCAATCCCCAATTTTATCCTTACCCCGGCAATGATTTTCGTAGTGCCAGCGGTGAACCGGGCCCTAAGTATTGGCAAAACCGTGCTGATTATAAGATCAATTGCACATTGGATACAGCCACTCACGGCGTCAGTGGTGAGGTAGAAATTACCTACATCAATAATAGCCCGGACAACCTGAAATTTTTATGGTTGCAACTGGATCAAAATATCTACAAGAAAGATTCACGTGGCTCCGCTACTACTACGGAAGCGGGCGGCCGCTGGGCCAACGGTGCTTTCACCGAAGGAGATGTAATTAAATCAGTAGGCGTAGAAACAGGCGGCAAATCCTATGCAGCAAAATATATGGTCACTGATACCCGAATGCAGGTTTGGCTGCAGGAGCCATTAAAGGCATCAGGAGGAAAAACAAAACTCAACATCAAATTTAATTTTACAGTGCCTGAATATGGAACGGACCGCATGGGAAGATTGAACACAAAATATGGCTGGGTATATGAAGTAGCGCAATGGTTTCCCCGGCTTGCGGTCTATGATGATATACAAGGCTGGAATGTGCTGCCCTATCTTGGTGCGGGAGAGTTTTATCTGGAGTATGGCGATTTTGAATACTATATCACCGCGCCATCCGACCTGATAGTGGTTGGTTCCGGTGAATTACTGAATCCCCAGGATTGCTTTGCGGCCGACCAATTAAAAAAATACAACGAAGCAAAGACAAGTGACAAAACAGTTACCGTTCGCAGCGAAAAAGATATTACTGATAAAAAAGCACCGGCAAAAAAAGGAAATATAACCTGGAAGTTTAAAATTCAAAATGCAAGAGACGTGGCCTGGGGTGCATCCAAAGCATTTATTTTGGATGCGGCAAAGATCAACCTGCCAAGCGGGAAAAAATGTTTAGCGATCAGTGCCTACCCGGTTGAAAGTACAAAGGATAAAAAAGGAAATGACTGGCGCAGGTCGACTGAAATGGTAAAAGGCTCTATTGAACATTATTCGAATAAATGGTTTGAGTTTCCTTACCCGGCCGCAACCAATGTAGCTGGCATTGTAGGAGGCATGGAATACCCGGGTATTGTTTTTTGTAGCTATACTTCAACAGGCACGGGATTATGGGGTGTTACCGATCACGAGTTTGGTCATACCTGGTTCCCGATGATCGTGGGTAGCAATGAAAGAAAATATGCCTGGATGGATGAAGGCTTTAATACGTTTATCAATGACCTGTCAACGGAAGCGTTCAACAAAGGAGAGTTTAAGCAACAAAGTTTTTTTGAAGACCCCTCCTCATCCTTTATGATCAAGTATACATTTGGTGATAAAATGGATGGCTTGTATACAACTCCCGATGTGATACAACAGGAAAACCTCGGCGTGGCAGCCTATATGAAACCCTCCATGATGTTGCATGCATTGCGTGAAGTGGTATTAACTCCTGAACGCTTTGATGCGGCATTTAGAGAATACGTAAGCCGTTGGGCCTTCAAACATCCAACACCCTGGGATTTCTTTCATACTATGGAAAATGTAGCAGGAGAAGACCTGGGCTGGTTTTGGCGGGCCTGGGTGCTGAACACCTGGAAGCTGGACCAATCTGTAAAAGAAGTGAAGTACGTAAAAAACATCCCGGAGAACGGAGCAACCATAACATTGGAGAATCTTGAGAAAATGCCTATGCCGGTAACAGTGTTGGTCAAGGAAGCGAATGGTAAAGAACATAAACTTGATTTACCGGTAGAAGTTTGGCAACGTGGACCGCAATGGACATTTGGCGTTCCTACAACCAGCGAAATAAAAGAAGTGGTTTTAGATCCCGATAAAAAATTACCGGATTGGAATAGAGATAATAATAAATGGAAGAAAGCATTTTAATAAATGAAACCCCGGTCAGAAGCCGGGGTTTTTAATATCATAAAGCCGTCGCCAATTCTTGCAACGAAATTTCTTCCAACACCTCTCGCTGTGGGCTATCATTATGCTTCTTCCATTTGATCAGCCGGATATACCCGCTTTCAATTTCAATGCCCGTGATATCGCCATCAATAAAACAACAACAGCCGCTGTTGAAATAAGAGGGCTTCATTTGCAGGTAATCAACCGATACAGCGGAGAACTCCAATTCTCTTTTCTTTATTTCACTTTGCAGTTCGCTTATCCTGGTTGTATCATTTTGTTTTAACGCATATTGCAATTGCTTATATAAACGTTCGATATGTGTAAGGGATAAAAAAACCGGCTGATGCGTATGTCCTGTTATCAGCAAAAGATCTTTCTGCCTCGCTGACCATTCATACATGATCTCATTGTGCAGGGTTTTCGTTTCATTATTATAAGCAGCCGTGTTAGGGTTAATGCGCAGGTAAGCCTGGAATGGAGCCCAAATTCTCGCTACAAAAAATTTACTGAACCAGTTACCATCGCTTTGGGCATCGCCCTGGTGACCGCGTGTACAAAAGATATGAAAAGGCGTTTCACCAATCTTTACTTCCAGTACTAAACCTTCATAAATTTTTACTTCTTCATTATAGATCTTCTTCAATTGCCACCAGGCAAAAGGGTCATTTTCCCAGTATAAATCATGGTTGCCAAACACTTTTACGAAAGATTTTCTTGCAACAAATTTTTTCTCCGCCTCAAACGTTTCGGGATAGCTGTCTTTTACTTTACCCAGCATATTTTCCCAAAGCTCTTCGCTATCTCCCAGCGTAACAAAGAAAAATCCCTCTTGGTTATAATAGTCTAACGCTGCGAGGTAATTTTTCTCTGCTAATACAAAATCATCCGCTCCATCCCTGCCGCCTTTGTGCTGATCGGAGAAAATGATAACCTTTCCGTCAAATTGATTGAAAGAAATGCCCGGTCCTTTTCTACCAGGATGCGTTGCGATGTCTGCATATAATTTGTCAAGAGCTTTAAATACCCGTTCACGTTCTGGCCGCGAAGAAAATTTCTGCGTTGCCCACCGAACGGGTCTTAACAAAAGATATCGCAGAAATTTTCGCATGCAGGAAAAAATATTTGAAGTATGAGATCACTATCCGATTATAGCTATCATACTTATCTCAACATTGACAAACTTAGGCAGCGCCGCTACCTGCACGGTTTCCCGGGCGGGAAAATCACCATTAAAGTATTGACCATATACTTCATTGATATCACTAAATTGGTTCATGTCAGTAATGAAAATGGTTGTCTTCACCACATTATTAAAACCAGTATTCGCTGCTGATAAAATAGCTTTAAGGTTTTGCATGACCTGGTGAGTCTCTTCCTGCACGTCCTTTTTCTTCAACTCGCCACTTACTGGATCGATGCATATCTGGCCGGAAATATATAAGGTGTTATCAGCTAATATTGCCTGGTTATACGGACCAATTGGTGCCGGGGCATTGCTGGTCCTGATGACTATTTTATCCATAGTGTTGTTTTAAAATTTGCTCTGGCGAATATAGCTTTATGCGTTTTCTTTGCAAAAAATTGTCTATGCAGGTATTACTAGTAGCAAGTGAGTCATTGAAAGATGAGTTGCTGAATAATACTACCATCCTGCCTGCAATTACGTGGATAACGCAGCCCGGTGAAGAAGACAACACTAAATATGACACCTGCATCGATTTAAATTTTGATAACACCCCTGCACGAATTGACTGGTTAACTCGGTTGCAGTCACCATTGGTGGTTATCAATTCGGTGATCACGCCTTTGCAGCAAATTCAAACCAATTTTATCCGCATCAATGGCTGGAATACTTTTTTGCAAAGACCCATTATTGAAGCTGCAACTATCAGCGAAAACAATAAGCTAATTGCAGAGGAGTTGTTCCTGCTCTTTGGTAAGAAAACACAATGGGTACCTGACATCACGGGACTAATTACACCACGGGTAGTAGCCGCGATTGTTAACGAAGCTTTTTTTGCATTGCAGGAAAACGTCAGCACACGGGAAGAAATCGATATCGCTATGAAATTGGGCACCAATTATCCGTTTGGCCCTTTTGAATGGAGTGAAAAAATTGGATTGGAGAATATCTATGCATTATTAACTGAATTATCCAGGAGCAATAAAAGATATTTTCCGGCTGATTTATTAAAACAAACCGTTTTAAACTAACAATGGGAAATATTTTACATATAGATACGGCTGTCGATACTGCTTCTTTTTGTTTGATGAAAGATGGTGAGCCGCTTCTGTTTGATATCAATAACAATCAAAAAGATCATGCGGCCTGGCTTCACACAGCTATTCAAAAAGGGATTGCTGCTACAGGGCTTACAATGAAAGATCTGGACGCCATCGCTATATCCATTGGCCCCGGCTCCTATACAGGATTACGGGTGGGTTTATCAGCAGCTAAGGGTTTTTCTTTTGCACTGGACATTCCATTGATCACGGTCAATACTTTGGAAATGATGGCCCATGCGGTTCCTGAAGAAGCTGATCTTATATGCCCAATGATTGATGCAAGAAGGATGGAAGTATTTACAGCCCTGTACGATAAAAACCTGCAGGAAGTGGCAAAACCAAGTGCTATGATATTGGATTCGAACAGCTTTAGCGATTTGGTTGAAAAAAATGTGATCGCCTTTACAGGAAATGGGAGGGAAAAATTGAAAA
This sequence comes from Terrimonas pollutisoli, assembly GCF_029360765.1. GTDB lineage: Bacteria > Bacteroidota > Bacteroidia > Chitinophagales > Chitinophagaceae > Terrimonas_B > Terrimonas_B pollutisoli. The sequence goes on from NZ_JARKNA010000009.1 coordinate 24,371, forward strand.
AGATCTTTGCTCACCCCCATGCGATTTTTAGCAATAGTATAGCAACAGCAAAAGACATGGTAGCCATTGCGGAGAAAAAATATGTTGAAAAAAACTTCGCCAACCTCGCTTACGTTGAACCCTTTTATATCAAAGAGTTCCATACCACAATGAAGCTATAACGCATAAATTATTACACATCTTAACAATTTTAATTTCAAAAAGCAATCATGTATAGTTATTTTTGCAACTTAGATTTATCAGTTATTTAATCAGTTATAACTATGAACAACTACACGTTAACATTGAATGCGGCCCCTGATAATGGTTTATCCTTAAAAGTGGATTTGTTGAATGTGAAAAAGGCTTCTTTGATTTTAAGAGCCATCAATCACAAACTTCGTCAGCAGATACTGAAGTTGATTGATGAACAAGGTAAGATCACTGTAACTGAGATCTATGTGAAGCTGAGACTTGAGCAGTCTGTAGCATCCCAACACCTGGCTATCCTCCGCAAAGCGGGGTTTGTAAAAACTGAAAGGGATGGCAAATTCATTTACTATACCATCAATGCAAGCCGGATTGAAGAAATGAACAAATTTGTTGAATCGTTGTTGAACTAAATCGGTTCTGCTAATTCTGTCAGGGAAGCCAATGGCTTCCTTTTTTGTTTCCAAATCAGGTAATTTTGCCTGTTAATCTTTAACTATGTTCATTAAACAATTATACACCGGCTGCATCAGCGAAGCGGCCTATTATATTGAAAGCAAAGGTGAAGCGGCCATTATTGATCCGCTTCGTGATATTGATGTTTATCTCGACCTGGCCAATGAAAGAAAGGCTACCATTAAATATATTTTTGAAACGCATTTCCATGCTGATTTTGTAAGTGGGCATCTTGATCTTGCCAAAGTGACCGATGCGCCAATTATATATGGCCCCGAAACTGTTACAAAATTTAAAGCCCATATAGCCAAAGATGGTGAACAATTTAAGATCGGGGATCTGACATTGGAAGTATTGCATACACCGGGCCATACGCTGGAATCAACCTGCTATTTATTGAAAGATGAAAATGGTAAAGATCATTGCATATTTACCGGCGATACCCTGTTCGTAGGCGACGTGGGTCGTCCCGACCTTGCGCAAAAAGATTCAACAATAACTACTAACGAGCTGGCGGGAATGCTATATGATAGTCTGCAGCAAAAAATTGTTCCCCTGGCTGATGATGTAATTGTCTATCCTGCGCATGGCCCTGGCAGCTCCTGCGGCAAAAACCTTGGGCCCGATACAGACAGCACTATCGGTGAAGAAAAGCAATTCAATTATGCATTAAAGGCAACAAGCAGGGAAGAGTTCATAAAAGTGGTAACGGATGGTATTCCACCACCGCCTCAATATTTCCCCATCAATGCACGCATCAACAAAGAAGGGTATGAAAGTCTTGATGATGTATTGGAACAGGGTATGAAGCCATTATCGGTGGCTGAATTTAAGAAAAGGATGGATGCTGATACAATCGTCCTCGATACAAGAAACTCTGCTGAATTCACACAAGGATTTGTGCCGGGTTCGGTAAGCATTGGCCTCAATGGCAGATTTGCCGAGTGGGCTGGTAGCCTGTTGCCTTTTGATGTTCCGCTATTGCTGGTAAGTGATCCCGGTAAGGAAAAAGAAAGCATTATCCGTTTGGCAAGAGTCGGGCTCGACCAGGTGCAGGGATACCTGGAAGGCGGTTTCGCTGCCTGGAAAAATAGTGGCGAACCTGCGGACATGATCATTGAAGTAGAAGCGGATGAACTGATGATGGATATCCCTTTTGATAAAAATCTCGTCGTAGTTGATGTTCGTAAACCGGTGGAGTATGCCGAGGGTCATCTTGCAGATGCTATCAATATTCCGCTGAACGAAATGACCGATCCGGCGAGTATGGCAAATATCGAGGACCGTCATAATTTATATGTTCATTGCGCCAGCGGCTATCGCAGCATTATAGCAGCATCGCTTTTGAAGCGCCAGGGCATTCACAACGTTCGTAATGTTGTTGGCGGCTGGAATGCAATCAAAGAGCAGGAAAAAGTGGCGATCGTGAAAGATGCGAGTGTGCTGAACTAGCAAGTACAGATCAGGCCTGGGATGTTGAATGATCCGCCTAAGGTTGTTTATTGGATTATTGCCGGATATCCTTCTTTCCATTCGTGTCTCCATCGTCTGTGACTCCATAAATAGTTAGAAGGATTTTTCCGAATGGTATCTTCCAACACTTTTTTATACATAAGCGTTAACTGTTCAGCCGTATGATCTGTTCCATTTTCCGTGATAGGCACAATGCGGAATTTATAATAGCCCCGTTTCACTTTCTCAAATCCTACAAATACAACGGCTGTATTATTTTTTACGGCGCCTTTACCCGGGCCTGTTACAAAAGGTGCTGGCTGGCTAAAAAATTTTAACCAAAAAGCATTAGCAGGATTACTGGGGTTTTGATCTGCTGCTAAGGCAAGTATATATTGATTGGTAAAGACATTGTGCATTTTATTTCTAAAGTCCCTGGTCGAAATCATGATAGTGCCATACCTCGATCTTACTTTAAAAAAAATTTTATCTATTATTTTATTATTTACCGGGGCGTATATCCCTACAAATGGGATTTTCACATACATCGCATATACCAGGTTTGCAAATTCCCAGTTAAACTGATGCCCCGCCATAATGTGAATGTTTCGGCCCTTTGCAATCAACTCGTTGATATAACCAAACTCACAATGGCTTCGCTTCTCCACTTCTTTCCTACTTATTGAGATCATTTTGATGGACTCAATAAATGTATCCGTAAAATTGAGGTAAAACTCTTTGGCAATTTTTTGCCTTTCCTGCAAGGACTTTTCCGGAAAAGCAATAGCAAGATTGTTTAGCACCACATCCTGCCTGTATTTCATGATCCTGAAAAGAATGAAAAAAGCAAAATCAGAAAGAAGATACAACACTCTTAAAGGCAACAGCGAAATAGTATATAGAACCCCGTAAACGATATAGTACAGAACCACGATTCTTTTGATTTATATGGATTTTGCGGAACGCAAAGAACCACGAATTTTTTTGATTTATATGGATTTTACGAAAATAAAATGGCCACTTTTGAAAACTCCTTTAACATCCCCTAAATCCACTTTTTAATCCGATAAACCGTGGTTCTGTCATAGTACAATATTCTGAACAAGTTCACTCTTATCCGGGTAGTCCGTATTGTAGTGCAATCCCCTGCTCTCCTTGCGGAAACTGGCGCCTTTTACAATCAGGTATCCAACGGTGATAAGATTGCGAAGTTCCAGCAATTGTGGTGAGAGGGTCGCTTCCTCGTATAATTTCTCCGTTTCTTCCCACAACAAATCGAGGCGGCGCATGGCTCTTTGCAAACGAATAGTGTTTCTTACAATGCCAACATAGTCACTCATTACCTGTTGTAGCTCTTTCAAGCTTTGCGTTATCAGGATCATTTCTTTGGGCTCACTGGTACCCTTTGCATTCCAGTCAGGCACATCCTCTTTGAGGGAAATATCCTCCGCCTTCTCCACCACATCCAGGTAGCAACGATGGGCAAACACCATGGCTTCCAGCAGTGAATTACTGGCCAACCGATTGGCGCCATGCAAACCGGTACTCGAGCACTCGCCACACACATATAAATTCCGGATAGATGTTCTGCCCCATTCATCTGTTTTAATGCCACCACAGCTATAATGTGCAGCAGGCGCTACCGGTATCATATGCTCTGTAATGTCAATACCGACGCTCAGGCATTTTTGATAAATATTGGGAAAATGTTCAATAAATTTTTCTTTACCAAAATGCCGGCAATCAAGCCAAACGTGTTCTGTACCGGTCCGTTTCATTTCACTATCGATCGCCCTCGCTACAATATCCCTTGGCGCCAGGTCCTTTCTTGGATCATATCGCTCCATAAAAGCTTCGCCCTCCTTATTACGAAGAATGCCGCCATCGCCCCTTACTGCTTCAGTTATAAGGAAGGCCTGTCCCCGCAAACCCGGTTCATACAATGCTGTAGGATGAAACTGGATAAACTCCATGTTTTCTATCCGCCCTTTTGCCCGGTACACCATCGCTACACCGTCGCCTGTTGCAATAGAGGGATTTGTTGTCGTGCGATACACCTGGCCATTACCACCTGTAGCCAGCAAAGTGAATTTTGTTAATATTTTTTCAATACGATTGGTTTCAAGATTGAGCACATACACTCCATAACATTCAATATCCGGAGCTGATTTGGTAACAAGATAGCCCAAATGGTGCTGCGTGATAATATCGACTACAAAACAATGTTTGATGATCTCAATATTTTTTTGAAGAGAAACAGCTTCCAATAAAGCCCGTTCCATTTCCCAACCTGTGATGTCTTTGTGATGAATGATGCGAAATTCCGAATGACCGCCTTCTTTGCCTAATTTATAATCGCCGTCTTTTTCCTTGTCAAACCTGGCTCCCCATTCAATCAACTCTCTCACCCTGTCCGGGCCTTCCTTCACTACGATTTCAACAACTTCTTCATTGCACAACCCATCGCCTGCTATGAGTGTATCTTCAATATGCTTTTCGAAACTGTCCTTCTCCAGGTCATTCACTACAGCTACACCGCCCTGCGCATACTTGGTATTGGTTTCATCAGCAGCAGCTTTTGTCATTACCAATACTTTTTTTTCAGGAAATTTTTGGGCTACTTTCAAAGCGTATGTCAAACCCGCAATGCCCGTACCTATTACTAAAAAATCAGTTTGCCGCATTTAATTAATATTTGTGGGGAGCTAAGTTACTATTATGTGCATTTCCCTGATATTTTATTCATTACAATAAAAAATCCGGTGCTTCATCTTTTACGATCTGCGTTCGTAACCTTCCTAACCATAAAGTGGTATTGTTTTAAATTACTTCGTAAGCTACCTTAGCGGTCCACTTTTACTTTACAAGTCAATTTCTTCACCACACAGAGCTGATTTATTACTTATTGCAGGTAGCAGCAATGGAGTTGTGGTTCTGATCAACAAAGTCCTTAAAAAATTATCGCAGTAAAAACCGGTAAGCAAACCCGGATAGAAATCTTTTGCATCATCTGAAGATGAATGCAACTATTAACCATTAAACTTTTATTTTATGGCAAATGAAATGAAAACACGGGAAACAAGTCTTCCCTGTTGTCCCGACTTAATCAAGGATGATCATTGTGATGTGATCAACTTCAGCAGGGTACTCACCTATCCTACTACTGTAAATGCTGCCGGGCGCAGAAGGGTTTCAGTAGAAGTGATCCTTCATTTTAAATTTTCACGATGTACATTGGGGCTTACGCTTGGTGACCCGGCGTACAGTACCACATTATTACCAGGAGAAAAAGTAAGACTGAGCACTACCGACAGGCGCAGCCGGTTTAGTTATGACAGTGAGACCAAAGTGAGCTATCGAAGTGAGCAAATTTCTGAAGAGCAGTATTACATGACAGCCGTACAAAAGTATATGGCCGATGCTTCTGCCGCCCAATCCGGCCATGCTGAAAGCTCATCAGAAGGTCACTGGGATTTTCACGGTGATGCGGAAGGCAGTGTAAATCCTTTTAGTTTAAGTGCCAGCGCCAGCACCAGTGCCAGTGGAAATCATAACAATCATTCCGTAGCGGATTACCTCAACCAGCAGAAGTCGCATGTACAAAGTTCCGCATCACAGGCAGTAAGCGCTACCCGTAAAGCCCACTCCGTTTCCATTGGCGAAGTGAGCAGCCGTACGCATATCGAAGGTGAATCGGAGGATCACTTTGAAGCATCATCAAGAGAGTTCACCAATTATAACAAATGCCATGCGGTAACTTATATTTTTTACCGGCTGAATAAAAAACAAAAAATAAAATTTGAACTCGTTGCTATTGAAAGAAGGGTATTGGATGATAATGCACCTGTTGGTGGTGTATTACAACCGGGGGCAAGAAAGGTCCCCATCGCATTAGTACCGCAGGATATTCCGGCCACAGTAACAATTAAAAGAGCAGCTGAAATGGCGACTGCTGCCGGCGTCAGTGCACGAAGCGCCAATGTTGAATTCGCATCTTTCGCTGCAGCCCCGTCCCCGTTATTAACAAAGCCCGTTTTTACATCTGCCCAAAATTTTGGAATACCGATAGAAGGTGAAACCCGCAGCCAGGCGCTGAAAGAAGTAGATGAGCAACTCATGGCCAAAAACCTGATTGATAAAGCCGGTAATGTAACCAAAGAAACAAAACAGGCCATTGAATTTGAATCAGAATTTTCATTACCCACACCCGGCATTATTGTAAAAGGATGTCTGGATGATTGTGATGTATGTGAACCACAGCTGAAAGAAAGAATGCAATTGGAAAATGATCTGCTCCGCAAACAAATAGAACTACTGGAAAAATCACAGGAGTACAGATGCTGTCCGCCTGCGCCGGTGATCAGTGATTAAGAAACGTTCTGAATAATCGGCGATCACATTTTTTCAATTTCAAATTTTTCCAGAGTATTCCTTATCCGTGCCCTTATTTTTCTTTAACCCGCTGAACTACGCTGCTAATGCAGAAATGTTCAGCCATTAAACCTTGTCAGCTATGTTAATTACAATGCAAGGCAACTGGACAGTTGCCGTAAAATCAAAATCTGCTGCTTTTCCCCAGCGATTCATCATTGCTGGAGCTGTTGCAGGCAATGGCACTTATAACGGAGTCACTGCAACTCCTGCTGTCAGTGTTATTGGCGACCAATGGACTATTGCCATACAAAATGATGATGGAAGTGGTTTTCAACTATCGGATACCCGTATCAAATTCCCGGTTAAAATCGGCAACAATGTAAGTTTCGATATTGAATCAAACGATGCGGGAGCCGATGCGGATTTCAACGATCTCATTCTTACCTGCAGTACTGTATTCAGTGAAAGTGATTTTTTAATCTATGGAAATGTTACCCGCTATTCAGGCTGCATTATCAATCCCTGCATCAGGCGATGGGTGGTGGTGGATACTTACAAAGGATTATTAGAAGCATTGAAATATCCGAAGCTCCGCGAAGTGATTGAAAAATTATATCCTGAAAGAGTTCCGGTTGTTCCAATACCACCTGACCCTCCTCCCTATTTTACACCGTTGATGATAAACCTGCAGGATGAAGCGCAGTTACCGCCAAAATTGGCTAATGTATTTCGCAGAACAGATAGCACAGACACTGATCAAAAGACTGCTCCAAAAAAAGTAAAAGCCGAAACTAATACTTCACGCCTTAGTTTTTCAAGAACAGCCGTTGTTGGCGGAGCTGCAGCCTCTATGGCCAATCGTTTTGCATATGATAAGGTGGCATTGGGAGCTATCAAAGATTCATTGAAGTTTGTATGTACTACCGGACCTGCTGCCAACATCACTTTAAACTTTGAAGAATATGATCGAACAGCAGCCGAGCTGGCGGGTGGTCCTTATACAGGTACAGGCAACCGGACTGTATTGGGTAGTTCTATTACCGATATGTTTGGAAATTATATTTTCCGCTTTCGTCAGAGCCTTTCTGAACTGGCTGATGAAGTAACTGAAGATATTGCAAGCGGCGAAACAGAAGCTTTCCAGATATTACCTGATGTGATCGTAAAAGTAAACCAACTGGCTCCCTTCTTTACTACGCTGTTTGAAAGTGCGCCTTATTTCAATATCCCTTCGCTGAAACGAGTTGATCTTTGCTTACCCGACAGCAAGCTTCCTTCATCTTCCATTTGTTTCAATGGCAATTTGGTCGGTAGTCTTGGTAATGTTTTTGTAGGTGGCAATCAAAATACAACGGCAAGCACATTACCTGCCAGCTTAGACAGAAACGGGTACAACAATCATCTTCGTGCCGACGGAAAAGTCACGGTGCATAATACCCAGGCATTATTCAATATTGATTGCGCCTGTTGGGGAGGTACCATTGATATGTTTGGCTGTATGTTTAATATTCTCCGGAAAAAATCAGACCCCATCATTCGCAATTACACAATAAGGTACAGGAGGGCTGGTACATCCAATTGGGAATTTGTAAACCAAACTTATCTGCATCCAAAATTTTCAAAACGGAATTTGCCTAATTATAATGGTGACCAGGTAGGCCCCTTCTTAACACCACTGCATATTAATGGAAATGGCAATCCTAAAGTAACGGTGCCCGCCTATATCAACATACAGGCAGAAGTAAATGTGGATGGTGTTGACTGGGAAGCCAGCCACCTGGATCGCTATATGCAACTCAACACAAATATTTATGATTGGGATAATGCCAGCAACTCACATTTACCGGGTAAAATTTATTTTCGTGTGGACGGATGGGATAGCAATGGCAAATTAGTGCCAGGCGCCACAGATCTTATTGCGTTATTCATCAGCAATAAAACGCTTGATTTTGGATTAGGCGCTGTTGATTTTGTAAGCCCGATTGAAAAAATACCTTGTGGCCTGTATAAAATGGCTGCATCAGAATTAAACACAGCTTTGCGGATTCTATTCAAAGCAAATGATCCGTATGGATTTGTCAATCATTATAAGCTGACATTCAGTAAATGTCCTTCGGCTATTAAGTTAGATATTCTGAGCCCGGCATTACCTGAAAATCCCAATATATCAGGAATATTGGTAAATGGCGTAAACGCTAATAATACCGATGGCAACGACTGCCCTGGTAATACCGGCACCATTGCTGATTTTGCAACCACCGGTTTTGTAAATGTGGAATTGCAACCCGACAGCACAGAAGGCGGTTGGCTGAAATCGACAGAAGAATTTGGTGTATTCAGTGTTCACTTAGAAGCATCAAGAAGATCAACGAATGGGTATAATTCCGGTATTGAAGGACTTTACCTGGCTTCAGCAGCATTTTATATAATCAAAAAATAAAACCTTGTTTTTTGTTTTATCAATACTGGCCACCTGGCGGTTAACGCATTTATTTTCTAAGGAAGACGGTCCCTGGAATATGATCTATCATATCCGCAAAGCAGCCGGAGCAGGTTTCTTCGGAAACCTGCTCGACTGCTTTTATTGTTTGAGCGTCTGGATAGCTTTGCCATTTGGTATTTGGCTTGGAAACAACTGGTGGGAAAAAATTTTGTATTGGTGGGCATTGTCAGGTGGCGCATGTTTGCTGGAACAATTAACAACATCCCATTTACAATCAAATAAACCTGATTACAAAGAAGATTAAAAAATACAACTATGTGCAATTGTGGCAATAAAAGAAATGAATTTACACAATCGTTAATCGGAGCTGTAAATGATGAAAGAGTTCGATCACAACTATGGCCGGATGTGAGTTTCGAGTATACCGGCGAAACTGCTTTATCTGTTACCGGTTATATAACCGGAAAAAAATACCGTTTCCATCATCATGGAGACATACAGTTGATTGATTACCGGGACGCATCAGCTATGATGGCCGTACCTGTGCTCAAAAAAGTAAAAGGCAAAGAATAAGCCTGTTTAGATGATCATTCATCCTGCCGGATATAACGATTAGCTCCTTCAATAATAAAAAATTGAGCCATTCCGTATGTGAGCATGATTATAATTGCCGCTTCAGGGACAGATTGATAAAATTTATTGATGGCCAGCACCGAGTCTGAAATTACAAACAGCAAGGCCCCGATCATCATCCGCAATCCTGCCCTTTTGTTTTTTATAAATAGCATATGCATCGCCAACATAAACATAAAGCTGATCACTATGCCATATATCCTGACGGGCAACTTCATCGTTCCCAACCAGGGCGATAAAATGGAAACCAGGAAAGTGTAATAGATGACAACCATCAACAACAAATACCACCTGCTTTTTACATTCTCTCTTATGCGGACAAAATGAAAAAATAATATATAAAAGATATGCGCCAGCAGGAAAGCTGAAAGACCCAATAAGAAAAAAATGGAGTTATCGCCTGTTAACATCAGCAACACATCACCCAGCCAGGAGAATAACAGTGCGATGATGACCCATTTTTTTAAATCACTTTTTACATGACGGGTTTGCAATATGAAATAAGCCAATAGCCAGATTACAATTAGTGGCTTAAAAACCCACTCGGCAATTTTATAGTTTAGTTGTACTGCTATAAGATCGCCGAGCAGAATGAAGGCAAAAACTATGATCCGGTATTTTTTTTTCATGATGGCATGCCTGGCCGGCTGTAAATAATGTTCAGGATTATTTGCCGCTAAAATAAATTTTATTTGAATGGTGTTATGGCGCTACCCAGGCATCATGTTCTTTCAACAGGTTGATGAGCTCTTCTACTGCTACTTCGCTGTTGACATTTCGCTTCATTACTTCTTTGCCTTTGTACAAAGTAATCTTGCCGGGACCGCTGCCCACATAGCCAAAATCAGCATCGGCCATTTCTCCCGGGCCATTAACAATACAACCCATGATGGCAATTTTTACACCTTTGAGATGATTTGTCCTTGAACGGATTTTAGCGGTCGTCTCCTGCAGGTCAAATAATGTGCGGCCACAACTGGGACAGGAAATATATTCCGTTTTGGAAATCCTTGTTCTCGTAGCCTGTAATATGCTAAAAGCGGTGTTATTGACAAACTGTTCGATAGTTTGATTGCTAAGATAATTTCTTCCCGATGAATTTACCTCGCCGAAGCTCACAGCTAAATGCTCATAGCTTTTCGCTGCCATGCCCAAACAAATCCCATCCCCAAAACCATCCAGCAACAAAGCCCCTGTTTCTGTAGCAAAATGAATCAGGTGTTCATCTGCAGTTTGCCAGTTGCTATCTGTTATCAACACGACAGGGTTATTAATTTTTCTTTCCATCAGCTCGGTCAACATGCGACGAACGGCGGGTATGATATGCGGATGTTTGCTGCTCAGGCATAATACCACCGTTTTATCGTTGGCGAGTTCATCCAAATAAGTAAACCCATTTAAAGGAGTGGCTTCACTAAAACAATCCAGCATCACAAAATTTAAGGTGTCACTTTTTGTTTCCGCTTCCAGGTATCCTTTTGCTTCATAAATGGGAAAATATTTTGTCTTATCAGCAGCGCTATCCCAGTGACCCGGCCATGTAATGACCTTCAACATACCGGGTAAAGCAAAGTTTAGTTCAGCCTTGCCCGTAAAAATATAATCCGCTGCGGAGTCACTAATATTCCATTTATCGGTGGCTTCGTCATACGTGTAGCCCACACTTTGCAAGTGTGAAGGAGTGATTGCCGGTATCTTACTCATATCGGCAATAACAACCGGCACATGCTTACCACCAATGTTATCAATTTGAAATGTTTCTCTTCGTTGATAGTGAAATGGATCATAGGGAAGCCTGGAATCTGGAACTCCGTTCCGGTCAATTGCAGTAACGGAGTTCTCGTTAATTGGCGGAATCATAGCGAGGTCCTTTACCGCTGGCTCCTTTGCCGGAACAGAGTTCCGGCTTCCGGTTTCATATCTCTTCACCAAATCCCTGCAAACCGGGATCTCCAGTTCGGGATCTTCTGTCAATGAAACCCTGATCGTATCGCCCAGTCCGTCCTCGAGCAGTGTACCAATGCCAATGGCACTTTTCACCCTGCCATCTTCTCCATCGCCGGCTTCGGTTACACCCAAATGCAATGGATAACATTCGCCGAATTCATCAAACATTGTTTTCACCAGCAAACGATAAGCTTGCACCATTACCTGGGGATTGCTGGCTTTCATGCTCAATACAATGTTGTGATAAGTTTCCGCCCTTGCTATCCGCAAAAATTCCATGGCGCTTTCCACCATACCCATTGGCGTATCACCATAGCGGCTCATGATGCGGTCACTCAGCGAACCATGATTGGTACCGATCCGCATAGCCGTTCCATACTCTTTACAAATTTTTATCAATGGAGTAAACCTGTCGCGGATACGATCTATCTCTTCCGCATAGTCGGCATCGCTATATTCGATCAGCTCAAATTTTTTCTTATCAACATAATTACCCGGGTTCACTCTCACCTTCTCTACGATTCGTGCCGCAATTTCTGCAGCATTGGGTGTAAAATGGATATCAGCTACCAACGGAGTGGTATAACCTCTTTTTCGCAATTCATTTTTTATGTTCAGCAAATTCTCTGCTTCCTTTTTAGATGGCGCCGTAATACGCACCAGTTCGGCTCCGGCCTCAATGCAACGGATAGACTGTTCCACCGTTGCCATCGTATCCATTGTATCAGTTGTGGTCATCGTTTGAATGCGGATAGGATGACCCCGATAACCATCGGGATTGCCCAGCAACAGATCGCCGATTTTTACCTCTTTGGTCGCAAGTCGTTTATATTCAGTTAAAGAATTACAATATAATTGCATAGAAAATTTGCTGATTGAAGAAAATCAAGCAAAGTTAAGCAAACTGCCTTGTAGGGAAGGCTGACACCGGCAATTGTGATGTGATTATCCGGATTATTACCAATCCTTTGGCTGACCACCTCCGGATTTTGATTTTTCCTTCTGTAATCTTTCCTGGACTTCTCTTTCTTTTTGCTCCAGCAATTTAAGCCTTTGCTCAGCCTCTTTCTGGTTCATTCTTGGCTGGGGCTTCTGTTGTTGTTTTTGCTGTTGCTTGTTTTGTTTATCGTTTTTTTTGGGGGTCTTCTTTTTAAGTTCTAATAATGCCTTTTGCAAATTTTCTCTTGCTTCTTTATCATCCGGGTTTTGGCGCAAAGCATTTTTATAGGCCTCAATGCTTTCTTCCAGGTTTTGCTGACCGGAAAGAATGGCTCCTTTGTTATAATAAGCTTTTGACTTCAACTGGTGGTCATCGGTCTTGAAAGCAACATCGTTAAATACCTTAATTGCCTCCCCTGATTTGCCCTGTTTTTGCAAAGCCAATGCCCGGTTATATTTGGCAGTACTATTATCAGGATCTTTTTTCAGTACTTCATTATATGCCGTTTCAGCCTGTTGGTATTGTTGCTGTTTATATAACTCGTTGGCTTTTTGAATTTCTCTTTCAATTTCCTGTTCCTGTGCCGTGCTTTCCTGTGCCTGCAGATTTGTTGCAGAAATTATACATAGCGCCGTTATCGTCCAAAAGCTCTTCATGCCTTCACTTTCTTTATTTCAGGAATAAAATACTCACCTAGCAGCAATAACAACATGGCTGCTGCAAATAACCAATAATATGCTTTAAAATTGATCAGGGATACATCCGTAAAAGCCTTTGTTTCTATTTCCGACAACTGCTGGTGTAATAACCGAACTGCTTCATCGCTTTCCTGCAGTCGGATATAAATACCGTTAGTGGCTTCAGCAATCTGCTTTAACTCTGTTTCATTCAATTTGGAGATAACGGTAGCACCTGTGGCGGGATCAACCTTGTTTTCTCCAGTCACAGGGTCAGGAATATAGGAACCGTCCGGAGAACCAACGCCCACCGTATTGATCATCATTCCCTGTTTAGCATATTCCTGGGCTGTTTTTAATGCTTCGGGGTCATGGTCTTCACCATCCGAAATTAATATTACGGCCTTGAATCTTCTTTCGTTTGTATTAAAAGCGAAACTGCTTCGGCGTATGGCCTCGCTGATCACTGTTCCCTGTTGTGGCACGGCCTCCGGCGAAGCAGATGAAACAAACATCCGGGCAGCCCCATGGTCCGTTGTTAATGGCATTTGCAAATAAGCCTTACCGGCAAACAATACAAGGCCAATGCGGTCATTCGGCATCGTGTTCATTAGTTTGCCGATGAGTTGCTTTGCTCTTTCCAGCCTGTTGGGCGCAAGGTCTGTCGCCAGCATGCTTTTGCTTACATCCAATGCAATTACTACATCAATACCTTTACGGTTCATGCCTTCCGGGCCACCGGGCTTGCGCAAATCCATGGCCATAATTACCCCCGCTGCAAATGCAATACTGATCATTCCAAATTTTAATGCGAAGAGCCCCGGAGAATAACTTCCCATCAACACTTTGACCAGCATTGCATCCCCTATCCTTTTTTGCACCTTCTTTTTCCATCTTACTAAGAAAATAAAAAGCAACAGGAATAAAATAACACCTGCAAAAAGCCAGATAAACTCTTTATGAAAAAATTGAAATCCCAAAGGGTGAAATGTATAATGGTAATTTAAAAGTTTGCAGCTCAAGGTAAACAAAGATCACACCAAACAAAATGCATTTTTGCCTGATTTGAAACGGAAAAGAACGGGCGGTTTTACGTTGTGCCTGTTGTGCCTGTCTACATTTTCCCTTCCAGGAATCCCAGCTGTTTTAAAATATCTTTCAGCATTTTCATTCTCACGTTGGGCATATCGAAATTGGGATCCGGTGATTCTACATTCAATACAAAAAAATAAGGATGTTTATTCTCTTCGACCCAACCGACTATCCAACCCAGGTGTTTTTTTGTTTTTTCATTCCAAAATGCCCAGCCTGTTTTATAGGCCAGCCGGTAATTAGCGTTGTTTTCAAATAACATCGCCCGTTTTACGGTTTCCTGGTAGGTTTTAAAAAAAGGCAATTGATCAAAATACAATCTTTTCACCAGGCCAAGCTCTTCGTCCGGTGTTATCTTCAACGAATTGTCAAGCCAGAAAGTATCAATAGCTGAAGTGATCTTTTTGGTACCATAACTTAACGTATCAAGCCAACGCTGCATAGTGTCCTTTCCTATCCTACGTGCAACTTCCTGGTAGTAGGGAACGGCTGAAACCCGAAACGCTTCATACATGGTAAGATCCTTATTCCAGGTATCAAACGGTCTTTTAATTCCATCCCATTTTATCACCATGCTATCATTAGTGATCACACCTGTTTGCAATCCAATCAACGAATTGACGATCTTAAACGTTGAAGCAGGCAGGTAGCTGCTATCACGATAGCGGGATAAATTATATACAGTGAATTTACCTGTGCCGTTATCCATCAGGGCAAAACAACCTGTCGCTTTATTTTCATCGAAATATTTTCCAAGGCTGTCATCCACTTTTACATTATTAGGAGAGCAGGCCCCGATAACTATAGCAATCAAAAAGCAATACCCAACAATTTTCATCGGTAAAAAAAATTTTGGCAAAGTTAGGCGCAATGAATGGGGTGACAAGCAGCAAATGCTAAAATGTGAAAGTTGGAATTATATTTATTCGCATATAGCCATACCCGACGGGATGATCAGATATAAAAGCCGCCTTTATGTTTATAATGCTTTACGCCATGGCAATCCCTTTTGGCCGCAGCACAAGATGCCAGCAGAAAAATGGATAATGCAACAACTACAATAAAAAGAAGCACCCTCTTCATACCAACGTTTTAAGAATAGAGAAAACAATAATGAGAAATCAAATTAATTTTCGGTAGAGTTGCTTCATCGTGGAGATACTAAAAATACTATTTCTTTCCTATTTAACGGAAAATAGAAATGATTTGTTTCTGAACCAGCCAAAAATTTCCTGGCGACCGTGAACCCCGATTTTCTCTACATTTATAGACTCAAAAACCAAAACCTTTAATCATGAAACATTTACCTCTCTTTATCGGGTTCGCACTAACCTTTCTGCTGGCTTGTAATAACAATAAAAAACCGGGTGTCACAGTCACCAGCGAAGATGGGAAAACAACGGCTACGATTAATACCAATGAGCTGTCAAAAACCGCTGATGCCTTTCAAAAGAAAGCAGAAGAATTACAAAAATTATCGCCTTATACACTCGACCAGATGAAAGCTATGCTGCCGGAGGAATTAGCCGGCGCTAAACGTTCAAAATTTTCCGCCAATAGTGCCATGGGTGCAGCTTTTGCCGAGGCTGACTATAAAATCAACGACTCAACCGATCTTGAATTGAAAATTTTTGATTGCGCCGGGCAGGCAGGCGCCGGTATTTATAGCATGCAGTACCTGGGTATGATGAACTTTGAGTCAGAAAGTGATGATGAATACACCAAATCCGTTGACTTCAAAGGCGGAAAAGCGATAGAGCATCTCAATAAAAGAAATAACCGTGCTACACTTACTTACCTGTCCGGCGACCGCTTACTGGTAACACTTGAAGGGCAAAACATGGATGTAGACCTGCTGAAAAAAATAGCTGGCGAATTAAGTTTGAAATAAATTCATAATCTGAATGGAGGAAAAGCACTCCTGTGAATAGGGGTGCTTTTGTTTTGACGGCAGTTTATGCCAGTCAATTTGAATACATGGTTTTCTGCATTTAATAATACTATTTTAACCATCTGTCTTTGGTTGATTTTTCCGTTTTGATATTGTTTATTTTTAAGCAAACAACAACTAGCTATATGAAACGCAGAGAGTTTATTCATTCCTCCTCTACTTATCTAGCAGGTTTGGGTATTGCCAGTATCTTACCTTATGATTTATTGGGCAGCAGAGTTAGTACAGCTGATAAGGTCCGAATCGGAGCTATCGGCATTAATGGCATGGGTTGGGCAGATTTGATGAGCCTATTAAAAGATCCCCGTGCGGAATGTGTCGCCTTGTGTGATGTTGATAAAAATGTATTGGACAAAAGGGTTGGCGAATTCGCTCAAAAAAATAGTAAGGTAAAAGCAGAAAATGATTACAGGAAATTGCTGGAGAATAAAGATATCGATGCCATCATCATCGGTACACCTGATCACTGGCATTGCAATATGATGATTGAAGCCTGTGCGGCAGGTAAAGATGTATATGTTGAAAAACCTGTCGGCAACTCCATCGTGGAGTGCAGCGTTATGGCAGCGGCTCAAAAAAAATACAATCGGGTGGTGCAGGTGGGTCAATGGCAGCGCAGCAATAAACATTATGCCGATGCGATGGCATTTGTTCACTCGGGTAAATTGGGCAATGTGCGCCTGGTAAAAGCCTGGGCTTACCAGGGATGGATGAAGCCGGTAACGGTTAAACCCGATGGCGCCCCGCCCCCTGGTGTAGATTATGAAAAATGGCTGGGCCCCGCACAAAAAAGGCCTTTTAATGAAAACCGCTTTCATTTTAATTTTCGCTGGTTCTGGGACTATGCCGGCGGATTGATGACTGACTGGGGCGTGCATATGATCGACTATGCCTTGTTGGGCATGAAAGCCTCGACACCAAAAGCTATTATTGCGGCAGGGGGAAAATTTGCTTATCCTGATGATGCTTCCGAAACACCCGATACCTTGACTACCGTCTTTGAATTTGAAGGTTTCAATTTGCAGTGGGAGCATGCTACCGGTATCGATGGAGGACCTTATGGAAGAAATCATGGTGTTGCGTTCATCGGCAATAACGGAACATTGGTCGTAGATCGCAACGGCTGGGAAGTAATTCCGGAGGATCAAAAAATGGAAGCTGTGCCATTACAGAAAAAATCAGACGATGGTCTGCTATTGCACACTAAAAATTTCCTCGACGTCATCCAATCACGAAAATTAGATGATCTGAAAGCGCCGATCCAGGCAGGCAGCCATGTTGCCACCGTTTGCCAAATGGGCAATATTGCTTACAAAACAGGCAAGAAGATTTATTGGAATGCGGGAAAGAATAAGTTTACCGACAATGATGCGAATAAATTTTTAGCGGCAGAGTATCATAATGGATATAAGATACCGAAAGTGTAAAAAAAAACGAAGCGGACTTATCGGTCCGCTTCGTTTTATCAAACGTGAATGCATTTACTTTAGCACTCCCAATTCTTTTCCAATTTTGGTAAACGCAGCAATCGCTTTATCCAGATGTTTTTGCTCATGTGCAGCGCTTAACTGCACCCTGATCCTTGCCTGGCCTTTGGCAACAACCGGGAAAAAGAATCCAATCACATAGATTCCTTCTTCAAGCAACTTGGCAGCAAAATTTTGCGCCAGCACTGCATCGTATAGCATAATCGGAACGATGGGGTGATCACCGGGTTTAATATCAAATCCCGCTTCCGTCATTTTGGTACGGAAATATTTCGTGTTGTATTCCAGTTTGTCCCGTAACTCAGTCGTTTCCGTAAGCATATCCAGCACAGCGATTGATGCACCCACAATAGAAGGGGCCAGCGTGTTACTGAATAAATAAGGCCTCGATTTCTGACGAAGCATATCGATCACTTCTTTTTTACCCGAGGTAAAACCTCCTGAAGCACCACCCAACGCCTTGCCCAGTGTACCGGTAATGATATCGATCTTACCCATCACACCACGATACTCATGAGTTCCCCGTCCTGTTTTTCCAAGAAAACCGGAGGAGTGACACTCATCGATCATAATGATAGCATCATACTTTTCGGCGAGTTCCACAATCTTATCCAGCTGCGCAATGGTGCCATCCATACTGAACGAACCATCTGTTACGATAATGCGGCTACGGCATGTTGAAGATTCTTTCAGTTTTGCTTCCAGGTCATCCATATTGTTGTGCTCATAACGGAAGCGTTGCGCTTTGCACAGGCGAACACCGTCAATAATAGATGCATGGTTCAGCGCATCCGAAATGATGGCATCCTCCTCATTGAACAGCGGTTCAAATACGCCTCCGTTGGCATCAAAAGCCGCCGCATATAAGATCGTATCTTCTGTGCCCAGGAATTCGGAAATTTTTTCTTCCAGTTCTTTGTGTATATCCTGCGTACCGCAGATAAAACGGACGCTGCTCATTCCATAACCATGCGAATCGATGGCAGCATGAGCAGCGGCAATCACTTTTGGATGAGAAGAAAGGCCCAAATAATTATTGGCGCAAAAATTCAAAACCGTCTTACCTCCCACTTTTATCTCGGCCCCCTGCGGGCTGGTAATTATCCGTTCCGTTTTATAAAGACCGGCCGCTTTTATTTCCTCTGTTTCTTTAGCTATGCGTTGGGCGAACTTTTGATTCATAGTTGAAATTTGAGCCGCAAACCTACGTAAAGTTTTCAGCTCAATATGAACAACCGTTTGCCCCCATCCCCTAAAGAGGAGAAAGCCATGCTAACTCATTATTGCCCGCCCCAGTTGGCTATACCTTCCCCAGTTGAATATTGAGCATTGATCCTTCGATAAGCTCAGGATTGGATATTGAGCATTTCTGTTTACAGTTCTCCGGATAGATAAGGCGGATATTTTCAATTTTCACTATCCGGTCCGGGTATTTCACCCCCCATTTTCCGCATTTCATTGGCAAAATTCCGCTTCCCGTCAATTATTGTCTTTTATGACTTTTACAAGGTTTTACCTTTACTGTAACATTTTGGCGGTTTGTGCCGTCAAATGTTAGAAACCACCCAACATGAGATTGAAACCAACCATACAATTCCTGCTGACTATGCTTGCCATTTTGGGTATTTTCCTGGTATTCCAATCTTCCACGCCGGTTTCTAAGGACGATTCTTCCAATGAGTCAATGAATGACTGCTGCAAAAAGAAGACAACCAGCGACAAAATGATCTGGGAAAACCTTTCACAACAGTTTTTCTCCACATTATAAGCCTGGAAGGGTAAATTTTTCTCCCGATTGTAACTTTTTCTATTGTTAACCGTATAAATTAAGAATCCGGGCTCATATAGTAATTTTGAGCTAACCGGTTACAGGCTGTTTATGACTGAAAGGGAATATAACGAATGTGTTACTACTTACGCAGACAATGTGTATCGCTTCATTGTGAAAAACCTTCGCCATGAAGAAGATGCAAGGGATGTGGTACAAACCGCTTTTGAAAAAATGTGGCGCAACCGCGAAGAAGTAGATGTACAACGGTCAAAATCCTATCTCTTTACGGTGGCTTATCACCAAATGATCGACCATATCCGGAAAGTGAAAAGGATTCAACTGAAAGAGGAGTTTACCGAAGGCTCGAAGGTGCAGGACAGGCCAGCTAATAACCTGAAAAAAGTATTGGAAGAAGCGCTGAACCGGTTGAGCGAAACACAGCGGTCATTGGTTTTATTAAAAGACTACGAAGGATATAGTTATGATGAAATAGGACAGATAACGGGCCTTAGTGAAAGCCAGGTAAAAGTGTACCTGCACAGGGCCAGGGTGCAATTGAAGGAATATTTGGTAAAAATTGAAAATGTGATTTAAACAGAGGTCAGAGGCCTGAAGTCAGAAGGATATCAATCCTTTCCCAGGCGTCAGACATCGGACATCAAACATCATGAAAATTACCCGTCATAATTACGAAGAGTATTTTGTCCTCTACCTGGATAATGAGTTGAGCAGTGAAGATCGCAGGGAGGTAGAACTTTTTGTACAAGATAATCCCGACCTGAAAACAGAACTGGATCTGCTGCGCCAAAGCCAGTTGATACCGGACACGTCGATTGTTTTTTCTAACAAAGAAGAACTGATGCGTACATCCGGTGCTGCCAGTATCATAAATGATTCCAACTACGAAGAATGGTTAGTCCTTTATATAGACAATGAGTTGACCCCTGCTCAAAAAATAGCTGTTGAAGAGTTTATTGCAGCTCATCCGGCCATCCAATTGCAATTGGAGAATTTGCAAAAAACAAAACTGCAACCTGAAACAATCATTTTCCCCGATAAAGAATCATTATACCGAAAAGAAGAGAAAGTAAGAGTTGTTGCCATTCATTGGAGACGCATTGCTGTAGCTGCTGCCTTATTATTAGTAAGTTCAACAGCACTTATAGTATTTAATAAAAAAGGGAACAAAGAAACCAGTATCACAGGGATCAAACCTGGAGTGAAAGAAAATGTTCCTGCCAATGTGATTGAGCAACCAGCAACTGAAAAAAAGCAGGCAAACGAAAATAACGAGCTTGCCAATACTGATCCCATCAAAGAAAATACTGACGCTGGTAACAATGCTGTTGTGATAAAAGAAGAAAAGATTGAAAGAAAAGAAAAAACGAAACAACAATTGCCCGTTGAAATAAAGCAAAATGATGCAGTGGTGACAAAGACAAAGGAAGAGAAGAAAAAAACAAATGCTCTGCCACAACCTGTTTATAATCCGAATGTAAACAAAGAGCTGAATCAAAACTCTATTGCACAGGTTGAAATTCCCGTCAAAGAATCGTTAACAAATCCTAAAGAAACAAATCAACCATACATTGTAACTCCTAATAGCTCACGTCCGTTAGACAATGTAATAGCGGCATCGTCAAAAGAATCGTTGGATCCGATTGATGATGAGCAGCCAGGCAAGAAAAACAAACTCCGCGGATTTTTCCGGAAAGTCACCCGGACGTTTGAAAAAACCACCAATATCAAGGCGACAGATGAAGATCGCTTACTGGTAGGCGGGCTGGCAATTAAATTATAATTTCACTTTTTTTAAAAACAGATTTATATGAAAAGGTTTTTTACCCTTTGCATCGCATTGTGTACTATTATGACCGGCTTTGCGCAGACAGATACATTACCCAAACAAGCTCCTGATACAATTAAAATTGGCGGCATGGTGATCATTCGTGAGGCAGGAGGCACTTATGACAGCACGAAGAATCGTAATAAAATATTCCGCATTAATAACCGCCGTAACAATGACAAGCCAGCCAACATCAGTACCAACTGGTGGATCTTTGATATCGGCTTTTCTAACTATGTGGACAACACGAACTACACTTTTGCCGTTACTTCCGGCTTCGTTGCACCAGGTATTGGTGAAGAAGATCTGAAAGCAAGGGCCGGTAAATCAAGAAATGTAAACATCTGGGTGTTTATGCAGCGGATCAATATGATCAAACATATTGTAAACTTAAAATATGGATTGGGAATAGAATTAAATAACTATCATTTTGAAAATAAAAACATCCGGTTTAATGAAACCCTCCCAAGGATAGACCTGGGCCATACCGATGTTTCTAAAAACAAGTTAGCGGCAGATTATCTTACAGTACCCCTGATGCTGAACTTCAACTTTACTCCTCAAAAGCGGCAAAACTTTGGCATCAGTGCTGGTGTAAGTGCCGGTTGGTTATACAGTGCACGCCAAAAAATTAAGAAAGACGGTGATGTTGATAAAACAAAAAGCGATTTCGACCTGCGCAAATGGAAGCTTTCTTATGTTGGTGAAATAGCCCTGGGACCCGTTAAATTATATGGTTCTTATGCTTTTAAAAGCATGTTTGAAAAAGGAGTTGACCTCACCCCTTATAACGTTGGTTTCCGCTTTAGCAACTGGTAAAGAAAAATTACCACGTAAGAGTCGCTGAACGTTAATAAAATCAACGATCATTTTTCACAACTGCATTCTTTATTTATACACATCCCGCTGAAAATTTTCAGCGGGATTTTTCTTTGCATCATTTTTGCTAATTGCGTATCCTTGTAATACCAACTTGCTATCAGTTCACAGGATGTGAGGCGCGGGCTGGTAGCTTAGTTGCTATTACACCAAACGCTATAGTTAACTTTAAGCGTTCGGTGTAAAGTATTCGTTAAAGAAATCCACATCGAAAAATAAATAAATCTGTACCGCCGTTTGATAAGAGACGGTAAAGGATAGACTATGAAAAGTATTCTTTTATTCAGTTCCGTATTATTAGGAAGCGGCCTGTTGCTATTCAATTCTCCTTCATCAAAAAATATTGTTTCAAAAAAATTAAATAAGCGGTCAGCCGGCGCTGGTCCGGTGGGTACTATTTCAATTCTGATTGACAAGTCGGATTATGAATTGAGCGTCTATGATGAAAAAGGTTGGTATGCTACTTACCCTGTCGTATTTGGCAACAATAGTCTCGATGATAAAAAAATGGAAGGCGACAACAAAACTCCGGAAGGCAGTTTTAAGATCGTAAGTAAAAGGGTGCACGAGAAGTGGTACCGGTTTCTGGCCATCGATTATCCAACCAGGGAAAGCTGGGAAAAATTCAATGCCCGTAAAAGAAGAGGGGAAATTCCGGCTAATGCTTCTATTGGCGGCTCCATCGGCATTCACGGCACCTGGCCCCATGAAGATTTTGTCATCGACAAATATAAAAACTGGACCATGGGGTGCATTTCCATGAAAAAAGATGATGTACTGGAAATATATGCCTATACACCTATTGGAACAAAGGTTGTTATCCGCAAATAAACAGTTGATTGATCCGGCAAAATGATCGAAATATTCTCCCCGAAAGAAAATCTGCAGAATATAAAAAAATTGTCTCAATTTAATTTGTTAGTCATAATAAAAAACCCTTAGTTTTGTTTTAACAAAGGGAACGTTTACTGTCCGACTCTTCTAAGCCCTGCAACCCGCACTTTATCTAAATTTTCTGCCCGAGTTTTTGAATCGGTTTTCAAGTTCTGATTGTACCAATGATATTGGTATCTATGATGACGTGTTTTCAAAATCATTTACAGGCGTGGCGAAACGTGCCTGTATAACGGGGAAACTTGCCATATATGCTAACACTATACTGCAGGCCTTGCTGTGTCAGGTCAAGGGAATACTTCCATACGGAAGTGTTACTATTAGACCACTCTCCTCCTTAGCTACTCCCTATTTTCTTAATTGCTTGCCAGCAAAATAATTTATCCAAAGCCATTCATAATCCTTAATAACATTCACAGCTATTAACAAATTCTACTTCACTAACCCGCCAGGATTATAGCTTTTTTTGAATCCCTGCTACAACATCAATACCCTGAATGAAAATCCATCATTACTACATCCTCTGAGAAACAAGGATAGAAACAATTTCTTTCACTTCTAAACCTTGTTTTTATGACGTGCACAATTAAACACCGAATAAATACCGTTTCAAAATGCTTACTTAATCTAAAAATTCTACTGCTTCCTTTTTTGTTTATTTTTTCATTACAAACTTTTTCCCAGGGGTATACTACAGTTGATTTTCACCAGGCACAAAATGACAGGGGCGGAGCAGGAACCTATGTCATTGACTGGGTCAATGGTATCCTGAACGCTACGCATACCGATTATTTTGAAGGCATCGGGGTGCCGCAAAGAATTGTACTCACCGGTATTCTAGCCAATGCCGCCAACACTAATCCCAATAAGCACTCTTTACGATTCCGGGTTTTGGCCGAAAAAGATAAAAAGCATGCTTATGATTTTCCCATCTCCTGGGACCAGGCTTTTAAAACCGCTGAAGATATCGGCAATGGTACTGTCAATGAACTGATCAACCTGTTTAACCAAAAATGTGATCCGGCATTTAGTGCAGCGGGAACTGCTGCCTGTAATGCGCTGACCGATGGTGTTAACGATTTTGTTCAAACAGCATCTTTTCCTGATGTAATCGGCAATCCCGGAAAACCAACGCTTGGCGCTCCGAATGTTGACGCCAATATAGCTTGCTTTGAAAGCTATATCAAACCTAATACAGGAGGCGTTATCAGGTATGGAGACAGAACACTGGAAATAAGGGGTAATGCAGCCATCAGCAATGTTACAGTATCCTTTATTGCCTACCAGGGTAGTGGTAAAGACCTGGCAGAATATCTTCTTGAATGGACTTCTTCTTCCGATATGGTGATGATCCGTTTTGCCACCCGCCTTGCTGCCGGAAATGGAACATGTGGTTATGGCTCCGGCCAGGGTGCAGGGAGCATCAGTGGCGGACCTTACCACGTTACACTGGAAAGACTGGATGATGTAAATGACCCAAGTGATAATGCGCCTGAACCCGGCGTTTCACTCGGTAGCCAGGATAACCAGATCATGTCTAATGCTATTCAGATCCCAGCTCCTACCTGCGGACTTACTCCAGGTTCATCAGGTTGTACCAACACTGCTACCAGCTTTACTGTTACCTATTCCAGCACAGATGCAGCGGGTGCAGCGGTTAAATTCTATTTCCTCAGCAATACGGCTGGCGCCAAACTACCCAATAATGTTACGGCGGTCGGTAGTTGTGCCGGTAATAATTATTCCGTTACAGCTGATGCTGACGGAAATGCCAGTGTTTCAATTACTCCTTCGGGAACCAACTTTACAGCCGGCAGCTTTAAGATTGGTGCTTGCGTAACAACGGGCAGTGGCACTACTACTTGTGAACAAGCAACCGCTACCGTTATAGATGAAGCATCGGTAGTAGCCAAAGTAGATGGCAATGTAACAACAGCCCAGGCTCCGGCTACACTCAATTCAAACCAGGCAAATCCTTCAGCTGCTTTGACCGCCGAAGGTACTTTGAATGGTACACAGGATAATTCGCTGTTCAGCAGCTTCACATGGGCGGCTGTATCCGGAAATAATGCCACCAATTCAAACCTCAGCTCTACAAGCGGTGCCAGCGTCACCTTTACTCCTACTGCCGCTGGTGGTGGTGGCTTTGTGACTGGTCTTTATATTTTTGAAGTAACAGCAACTTCAACTGCCAACAGTTGCGTGGCTACTGCCAGGGTCTATATCGATGTGACAGGTGGCGCTAGCTGCCCAGGTGTCAGTGGACCGACACCGGTTTGTGCAAACTCCACAGGCCTCGTATATACAGCCGGACTTGCCAGCCCCGGTGATTTCTTAACCTATGTATGGTCACTTGATCCGGCCAACGGCGCTTCTATTATCGGTAGCACCGAAGGCGTTTCTTCTATCACCGTTGATGCAGGAACAGGAGACTTTACTGTCATTCTGAAAATTAGAGCAGCAAACGGAACCGTATATGACTTCGCCAATTGCCATTACCCGGTAGATGTAATAGACATTCCAACCATTGCGACAGTTTATAATCCTCCTGGTTGTAATGATAAAACCTTTACGGTTGATGTAACTTCTCCAACTCTTGGATATACTTACAGCATCGACCAGCCAGGTAATGATGAAGATTTTTCTTCCCAGGATCAAATACCAACTGCTCAAAATCCTGATGTTCATTTTACAGGACTTATTGCTGGTGATGGTTTTATTGTCACTGTAACTACCGACCAGGCAGGTTGCACTGCTACTTCAGAATGCGAAGGCAGCACCAACACCAATAGTTGTACAGCTAATGAAACACTTACCAGAACGCCTACCAATAGTACCAATGTGGCCGGCATTACAGAAAAAACTGTAATCAATCCATCAACGAAAACGCTGGAAACTTATAAGATCGTTCTGGAATCGCCAACAAAAGTGAAAGCTGTTCCTAATCCTTACACCGATAAGATAAGATTTGATCTCGTCTCCGGGGTATCGGGCTATGGCACACTTGAACTGTACAATCTGTTGGGTCAAAAGATAGGAGTTGTTTACCAGGGCTACATCCAGGCAGGCAGACCATTATACCGTGAATATTCTGTTTCCAAGGGAAGTAGCAGTACGATGATTTATGTTTTCAAGGTGGGTGATCAAAAAGTGACCGGAAGATTGATTGGAATAAAATAGGTTGAAAGCATGATCCCTTTTTGAAATGCAGGAGCACTCACATTTCAAAAAAATAAAATGATAATAGGTGCTATCGGTAGTACCTATTATCATTTTTTCTACAAGAACCTGTTCTCACCCTTTCGAATTTTTCAACACCCCTTTAGTTAGACTAAATATCCTTTGATTCTATTCCAAAATCCAATCGAGAGGAACTGTATTAGCTACTTGTACTTTTTAAAACAATAAAATATGAGATCTATTTTCACCCACAAGCAACCAGAAAATTGCAGTATAATTCCGGGGAAATCGAAGTCCGGTTTTCCGGGTTTTATTAAACGTGTCTCAGCACTTTTGTTGATACCATTTCTATTTTTTTCATTACAAACTTTTTCGCAGGGGTATACTACAGTTGATTTTCACCAGGCACAAAATGACAGGGGCGGAGCAGGAACCTATGTCATTGACTGGGTCAATGGTATTTTGAACGCTACGCATACCGATTATTTTGAAGGCATCGGGGTGCCGCAAAGAATTGTACTCACCGGTATTCTAGCCAATGCCGCTAACACTAATCCCAATAAGCACTCTTTACGATTCCGGGTTTTGGCCGAAAAAGATAAAAAGCATGCTTATGATTTCCCCATCTCCTGGGACCAGGCTTTTAAAACCGCTGAAGATATCGGCAATGGTACTGTCAATGAACTGATCAACCTGTTTAACCAAAAATGTGATCCGGCATTTAGTGCAGCGGGAACTGCTGCCTGTAATGCGCTGACCGATGGTGTTAACGATTTTGTTCAAACAGCATCTTTTCCTGATGTAATCGGCAATCCCGGAAAACCAACGCTTGGCGCTCCGAATGTTGACGCCAATATAGCTTGCTTTGAAAGCTATATCAAACCTAATACAGGAGGCGTTATCAGGTATGGAGACAGAACACTGGAAATAAGGGGTAATGCAGCCATCAGCAATGTTACAGTATCCTTTATTGCCTACCAGGGTAGTGGTAAAGACCTGGCAGAATATCTTCTTGAATGGACTTCTTCTTCCGATATGGTGATGATCCGTTTTGCCACCCGCCTTGCTGCCGGAAATGGAACATGTGGTTATGGCTCCGGCCAGGGTGCAGGGAGCATCAGTGGCGGACCTTACCACGTTACACTGGAAAGACTGGATGATGTAAATGACCCAAGTGATAATGCGCCTGAACCCGGCGTTTCACTCGGTAGCCAGGATAACCAGATCATGTCTAATGCTATTCAGATCCCAGCTCCTACCTGCGGACTTACTCCAGGTTCATCAGGTTGTACCAACACTGCTACCAGCTTTACTGTTACCTATTCCAGCACAGATGCAGCGGGTGCAGCGGTTAAATTCTATTTCCTCAGCAATACGGCTGGCGCCAAACTACCCAATAATGTTACGGCAGTCGGTAGTTGTGCCGGTAATAATTATTCCGTTACAGCCGATGTTGATGGAAATGCCAGTGTTTCAATTACTCCTTCGGGAACCAACTTTACAGCCGGCAGCTTTAAGATTGGTGCTTGCGTAACAACGGGCAGTGGCACTACTACTTGTGAACAAGCAACCGCTACCGTTATAGATGAAGCATCGGTAGTAGCCAAAGTAGATGGCAATGTAACAACAGCCCAGGCTCCGGCTACACTCAATTCAAACCAGGCAAATCCTTCAGCTGCTTTGACCGCCGAAGGTACTTTGAATGGTACACAGGATAATTCGCTGTTCAGCAGCTTCACATGGGCGGCTGTATCCGGAAATAATGCCACCAATTCAAACCTCAGCTCTACAAGCGGTGCCAGCGTCACCTTTACTCCTACTGCCGCTGGTGGTGGTGGCTTTGTGACTGGTCTTTATATTTTTGAAGTAACAGCAACTTCAACTGCCAACAGTTGCGTGGCTACTGCCAGGGTCTATATCGATGTGACAGGTGGCGCTAGCTGCCCAGGTGTCAGTGGACCAACACCGGTTTGCGCTAATTCCCAGGATCTCGTTTATTCTGCAGGTCTGCCCAGCCCAGGTGATTTCTTAACCTATGTATGGTCGCTTGACCCAGCCAATGGCGCTACTATTGACGGAGCTAATGAAGGCGTTTCTTCTATCACCGTTGATGCAGGAACAGGAGACTTTACTGTCATTCTGAAAATTAGAGCAGCAAACGGAACCGTATATGACTTCGCCAATTGCCATTACCCGGTAACGGTAAACCCAATTCCAAGTTGCAGCATCGAAGGACCTGATCCTGTTTGCGGTGGCTCAACAGGCAATACCTATACTTCAACCGTTGACCCTGCGGGCGGTACGGTAACTCATAGCTGGTCAATCACCGGCGATGGAACTATTACCAGCGCTGATCTAACAGGGGCTTCTATCGAAGTAACAGCAGGTACCTCCGGCTCTTATACTGTAACCGACAATATCAGCAGGAATGGATGTACCAGCTCTTGCAGTAAAACTGTAACCGTCAATCCAGTTCCAACCTGCAGCATCGAGGGTCCTGATCCGGTATGCGGTGGCTCAATAGGCAATGTCTATACTTCAACTGTTGACCCTGCAGGCGGTACGGTAACTCATAGCTGGTCAATCACCGGCGATGGAACTATTACCAGTGCTGATCTAACAGGGGCTTCTATCGAAGTAACAGCAGGTGCATCCGGCTCTTATACGGTAACTGACAATATCAGCAGGAATGGATGTACCAACTCTTGCAGTAAGACTGTGACAGTAAATCCTGTTCCAACTTGCAGCATCGAAGGACCAGATCCTGTTTGCGGTGGCTCAACAGGCAATGTCTATACTTCAACTGTTGACCCTGCAGGCGGTACGGTAACCCATAGCTGGTCAATCACCGGCGATGGAACTATTACCAGCGCTGATCTTACAGGGGCTTCTATCGAAGTAACAGCAGGGGCTTCCGGCTCTTATACTGTAACCGACAATATCAGCAGGAATGGATGTACCAACTCTTGCAGTAAAACTGTAACCGTCAATCCAGTTCCAACCTGCAGCATCGAGGGTCCTGATCCGGTATGCGGTGGCTCAACAGGCAATGTCTATACTTCAACCGTTGACCCTGCAGGCGGTACGGTAACCCATAGCTGGTCAATCACCGGCGATGGAACTATTACCAGCGCTGATCTTACAGGGGCTTCTATCGAAGTAACAGCAGGTGCATCCGGCTCTTATACTGTAACTGACAATATCAGCAGGAATGGATGTATCAACTCTTGCAGTAAAACTGTGACAGTAAATCCTGTTCCAACTTGCAGCATCGAAGGACCAGATCCTGTTTGCGGTGGTTCTACAGGTAATGTCTATACTTCAACCGTTGACCCTGCAGGCGGTACGGTAACCCATAGCTGGTCAATCACCGGCGATGGAACCATTACCAGTGCTGATCTGACAGGCGCTTCTATCGAAGTGACAGCAGGAGCTTCCGGCTCTTATACTGTAACCGACAATATCTCCAGGAACGGATGTATCAACTCTTGCAGTAAAACTGTAACCGTAGATCCGATTCCAACCATTGCGACAGTTTATAATCCTCCGGGCTGTAATGACAAAACCTTTACGGTTGATGTAACTTCTCCAACGCTTGGATATACTTACAGCATCGATCAGCCAGGTAATGATGAAGATTTTTCCGGACAGAATCAAACACCAACTATTCAAAACCCCAATGTTCATTTTACCGGTCTTATAGCTGGTGATGGTTTTATTGTCACTGTAACTACCAGCTTAGCAGGTTGCACAGCTACTTCTGAATGCGAAGGCAGCAACAATACGAATAGTTGTACAGACAATGAAGCAGTTTTAACAAGAACGCCTACCAACAGTGCCAATGTGGCCGGCATTACAGAAAAAACTGTAACCAATCCATCAACGAAAACGCTGGAAACTTATAAGATCGTTCTGGAATCTCCAACAAAAGTGAAAGCAGTTCCTAATCCTTATACTGATAAGGTGAGATTTGATCTTGTATCAGGAGTATCCGGTTATGGTTCGCTTGAATTGTACAATGTATTGGGCCAAAAGATAGGCGTTGTTTACCAGGGCTATATCCAGGCAGGCAGACCACTTTACCGTGAATATTCTGTTTCAAAAGGAAGCAGCGGCACGATGATTTATGTTTTCAAAGTAGGCGATCAAAAAGTGACTGGAAAATTGATCGGAGTGAAATAGTTTTTTATAATTGACTCGCAAATAAAATAGGCGCATAAAAGCGCCTATTTTATTTTTTCAGAACAAATCTTCTGTATCTGTTACAGTTTATTTTAAAAAACTATGGATTGATCACATACGCTGCGACATCTCCCGTTTGGGGCAAGAAATCATAATCAATCCATGAATACCCGGCATCTCCCCATGATGTTCCCCAGGAGTTCATCACTTTATACGCATGCTTTGCATCATCATAGCCACAAATTGTCAAAGAATGGCCTAAACCGCCTGATCCGGAAAAAGATTTCCAAATAAATCCTGGTCCTGCCATCGGAAAACTTTGATCAAGAACAACACTTATTATAAGCGGGTGGTTTTGGACCAGCAGATTTTTTATAGCTGTTATATCACTTTTATACACTGATGAATAAGAAATAATCTTATAATTAGCGGCCTCATTTAATTGCGAACTGGTCGGCAAAAGTGAGCAACCATTTGTATTACTGTAAGGCATAGACTGCCAGGTGGAAACACCTGTGTTTTTTAGGAATTCAAGTGTTCTTATGGTTGATGCTCCTGATCCACAATCTCCAATCTTTGTTTGGTTATATAAAAACTCAGGACTAAAAATGTTGCTTACGTAATCATAACTTGAAGCGTTGGTCTGGTAATAGTATTCAGCAGACCTCGCCGCATATCCGGCAGCAAATGCTACGCATGAAAACTCTCCACCCTGATTTCCTACCGGAGGCATTACTAGCTGAAAACTTGAGGGGAGTGGCGTTGGTGGTACAACAACTGGTGGTGTATCGGGACATCCATCCGTATCTTCGAACCCATTGACCGTCTCCGCTTCAGAAGGACAAAGATCTTGTGTATCGATAATGCCATCACCATCTGTATCGGGCACTGTATCCGGACAACCATCTGTATCCTGGTACCCATTGACCGTTTCTGCTTGTGTGGGACAGGCATCATTGGCATCGGCAATTCCATCACCATCTGAATCAGTGGCAGTAGTTGGCGGGGTGTCCGGGCAACCATCTGTATCCTGGTATCCGTTGACCGTCTCCTTTTGGTTGGGACAGCCATCACTTGCGTCCGGAATTCCATCACGATCGCTGTCTTTCTTTGATGTTGTTGTTGTGCCACCTCTTGCGCCTATTACATCATTCATTGAATTGTAAAACTCCTCAGATACTATCATGGGAACTTTGGCAATGGCGCCGGGATCATCGGGAACAACTCCGGAGGTACGTAGCCGAGATTGTCCTACCTCAGTGCTTTCTGTGTTATGGGAGACTTCTTTCTGACAAGCAGCAAACAAAATCGCTACAGCACACACAAATAGCCATAGTCGTGCGATTGGTGTTTTCATGGGTTTTTCATTTACAGATTAAAAAATAAAATATTGGATCCCCGGTCAGCTATAAGGCTAAACCGGTGCGTCTACAAAAAGCCATTGATAGTGTGTGGGAATAAAAAAGATAGGACTGTTTTCATCAGGGTATTGAATCAACATTACCTCCTCCTTCCCAAAATCATCACCATATTAACAATAATGCCAATGCCTATTTAAACAACAAACGTACCAGACAGGCCCAAAAACATTGATCTGAGGAAAGAAATCATCATGTATAGCAATATGACTTCGAAAGCATCAAAATAAATGTCGAAATAACACTTAGTAATTTTACGTTACTTATTAAGAACTATTGCGAACTTTTCCCCAAAATATTTTTTTTGAGTGGAGATAATCTAAAAGGTATGGTTTTTGGTTTTGTGAGTGGAAAATATTCAGACCATATTGGAAAAACCTTTTAAAGCAGCATATCCGGCTGCTTTATTATTTTGTAGCAGCCGGTTTTACATTAAAGTTTTCCATTCTTTATTTCATCGACCACTGCAGGATCAAGCAAAGTAGTAGTGTCTCCCAAATTGGAAGTTTCTCCTTCGGCGATCTTTCGCAGGATGCGTCGCATGATCTTTCCACTTCTTGTTTTGGGCAGACCACTTACAAACTGGATCTTATCCGGTTTGGCAATGGGCCCGATGATGCGGGAAACAGTTTGCAAAATATCCCTTCTCGTCAGCTCCTGGTCCCCGTGTTTTGTAGCACCGAAAATTACATAGGCGTAAATGCCTTGCCCTTTTATGTCATGGGGATAACCTACTACTGCACTTTCAACAACACCGGCATGCATGTTTATAGCATTTTCTACTTCGGCGGTTCCGATCCGGTGACCGCTTACATTTAATACATCATCGACCCTGCCGGTGATACGATAAAAACCTTCCTCATTTTTCAACGCACCGTCACCGGTGAAATACAAATCTTCATAAGTAGCAAAATAATTAGTACGGCAACGATCATGATCGCCCCAGGTAGTTCTTAAAATGCCTGGCCACGGCGCTTTAATACATAAATTACCAGAGGTTACTAAAGCCCCACCTTCGGAGGGATTCGGGGCCGCTTCGTTCCCATTTTCGTCTACCAACAGTGGTTGTACACCCGGCATTGGCAAAGTGGCCCACGATGGCTTGGCCGGTGTAACTCCCGCCATATTACTGATTAATGCACCACCTGTTTCGGTTTGCCACCAGGTATCTACAATCGGACATTTCTTTTTCCCGATATGTTCATCGTACCAGTGCCAGGCCTCTTCATTGATAGGTTCACCCACGGTGCCCAGCACTTTCAATGATGAAAGGTCTTTTCCTTTCAGCGGCTCCAGGCCAAAGCCCATCAAACTGCGGATAGCTGTCGGGGCCGTATATAAAATATTCACCTTGTATTTATCTACTATATCCCAGAACCTGCCGGCATCGGGCCAGGTTGGTATGCCTTCAAACATCAGGGAGGTGGCGCCTGCACTTAATGGACCATACACGATATAACTGTGCCCCGTTATCCAACCGATATCGGCGGTGCAAAAATGTATTTGGCCAGGCTGGTATTGAAATACATTGACGAATGTATAATTCGTCCAAACCATATAACCGCCAATTGTATGCACAACGCCTTTTGGCTTACCCGTACTTCCAGAAGTATATAATATAAATAAGGGATCTTCGGCATCCATTTCTTCTGCGGGAAACGATACGACGCCATCCTTCTCTACCTGCGATTCGGCATATTCCATTTCATCTTCCCACCATACATCACGTCCTTTGATCATACTCACCGGAGTCCTGGTGCGGGTATAAACAATTACTCTTTTCACCAGCTTGTTGCCGATCAGTGCATCATCTATCACACTCTTTAACGGAATATCTTTGCCGCCCCGGTAAGCACCATCACAGGTTACGATAAACTCAGCCTTGGCATCTTCCAGCCTGTCAGCAATGCTTTGCGCTGAAAATCCGCCAAAGATCACACTGTGAATAGCGCCGATACGGGCACAGGCTAATACGGCGTAAGCCAGCTCCGGCACCATACCCATATAAATACAAACCCGGTCACCTTTTTTTACCCCATTATTTTTTAGCACCTGGGCAAACTGGCAAACCCTTTTGTGCAAACGTTCATATGTAACAACTCTTGTTCGTTCTTCGGGATTATTGGGCTCCCAAATGATAGCTGGCTTATCCTTTAATGTTTCGAGATGGCGGTCTATACAGTTTTCTGTGATATTTAATTTACCACCGGCAAACCATTCTATTTTTGGTTCTTTAAAATTCCAGTTGAGTACTTTATCCCATTTTTTCCTCCATTGAAAATGCCCGGCTATATCAGCCCAGAATGCCTCCGGCTCGTCAACGCTTTTTTTATAGGCTGCTTTGTATTCATCGTACGATTTTATCTGGTAAGGATATGACATAAACAATCTGCTTTTTTTGGGGCCTTAAATGTACGAAGACAATTTTTTTTATTTCGCTGATAAATATCAATTCGTATTTTAAACCCTTGAAATAAAAGGATCGCAATAAATATTTGTATTCAAAATGAAAATTGCCAGATGAAAAACAATGCACCGAATGGAATTGTAAAAGTTATTTCAGCTTCGTCAGTTGGCACCATGATCGAATGGTACGACTTCTACATTTTTGGCATGCTGGCCAAAACTATCTCCACTCAATTTTTTCCGGAAGGCAATGCTACTGCGGCCCTGTTAAGCACACTCGCCATTTTTGCAGCAGGTTTCATTGTTCGGCCGTTTGGAGCTTTGGTGTTTGGAAGATTAGGTGATCTGATTGGCCGCAAGTACACTTTTTTGCTAACACTTGTTCTGATGGGTGGCTCTACTTTTTTGATTGGCCTTGTGCCCTCCTATTCTTCTATTGGCATTGCTGCACCTTTACTAGTTCTGCTATTAAGACTTGTACAGGGACTTGCACTCGGCGGTGAGTATGGTGGCGCCGCTACTTATGTGGCCGAACATTCCCCTGCCGATAAAAGAGGCTATTATACCAGCTGGA
This sequence comes from Terrimonas pollutisoli, assembly GCF_029360765.1. Classification (GTDB taxonomy): domain Bacteria; phylum Bacteroidota; class Bacteroidia; order Chitinophagales; family Chitinophagaceae; genus Terrimonas_B; species Terrimonas_B pollutisoli. The sequence continues at coordinate 59,162 of NZ_JARKNA010000009.1, forward strand.
TTCAAACAACGGCAACACTGGGCTTATTTGTTGCACTCGGTGTGATCATGTTGGTGAAACTAAATATGACTGATGGGCAATTCAATGCGCAGTGGGGTGGCTGGCGTTATCCATTCTGGATATCGATCTTGTTGGTTGCGGTATCAGTGTATATACGATTAAAAATGTCGGAGTCTCCTTTGTTTTCCAAACTAAAATCAGAAGGCAAGACTTCCTCCAATCCATTAAAAGAAAGCTTCAGTCACAAAGCCAACTTTAAAATGGTATTGCTGGCATTGTTTGGCGCGGTGATGGGGCAGGGTGTGATCTGGTACACCGGCCAGTTTTATGTGCAAAGTTTTTTGGAAAATGTTTGCAAGATAGAGTTTGAACAAAGCCGTACAATTATGCTTTGGGCTATTGCTTTTGCTACACCTTTCTTTTTATTCTTTGGTTGGTTAAGTGATAAGATTGGAAGGAAGTGGATTATGCTGGCGGGAATGTTGCTGGGGATTTTAACGTACAGGCCGATATTCAATACTTTTCTTGAGGAAGCAAGTATTGAAAAAAATAATCTTGAAAAATCTGCTATTGCGGTTCCGCTTATAAAGACAGAAGGCATCAAAGAAAGTGCAGACTCTCTATGGATTACTACGACAACATTTTCTCTGTCGGATGGAAGCCGTTTTACTGAAATAAAGAAAGATACATTGTCTGCGGAAGCCGATAAAATCATTGGTTCTACTAAAAAAGAATACAAAGACAAACAGCTTGCGACTTCAACCTACTGGAAGTTCGTCGGGCTTGTTTTTCTACTGATACTGTATGTCACCATGGTCTACGGCCCGATCGCTGCTTTCCTGGTTGAACTGTTTCCTACAAGAATCCGTTACACATCCATGTCACTTCCTTATCATATCGGCAATGGTGTGTTTGGCGGATTAGTTCCCTTTATCGGCCTGTTATTAACAACAACCCATCCAAAAGATCCGTTGGTTGGGCTGTGGTACCCGATTGGGATCGCCGCCCTATGCTTTATCATTGGCCTTATGTACCTGCGAAATAAGATTGACAAGGACGTGACAGATTAAGGGCCTCCTCCCCATCCCGACGAAATGTCGGGACCATCTAAGCACAGCCCTGACTTATTTGAAAAACATTATAAACCCGAAGACTCATGAATACAATAAAAAAATATTTAGGTATTGTCTGGCTATTGCTGGGACCGATAGTCATCTACTTTTTAATAAGTGGTGCTATCAGTAACATCGATCCTGCCGGCAAAAAGGACATCAACAATCCTGTTATCTGGATCATCATCATTGCCATCTTCACGCCTATTGCTATCGGTCTGATGATTTTTGGCTGGTACGCCTTCAAAGGAGAATATGATCACCTGCCTGAAGATTCGGGTGAATTGTGAGATGATAACACTGCAAATTGTCAGGATGATCTGAAAGCAACCGGATGATTGAGCTTTTTATGCTGGCCCAAAAAGATCCGCAGGAAAATCCGGATGGCAGCCAATTCTATAAAAATAAGACACAAAGCCAGCAGCGTTATGAGAAAACCCTGAGTGTGTTCGACATAAGTAAACAATACATCAATCCCGATAAAGGCCGCTGTAATAGGAAAGCCCAGCATGCCAATGGCTGCCAGCAGGAATAAAAATGCAATGGTTTTTTCCTCGTAAACATAACCATGATAATTATTGAGAGTGATATCGCCGTCAATTGCCTTAATTTTTTGCAAACAATAATAACCTAGTACAAACGCAATTACTACTCCACTTGCATAAAAAATAATTTCAATAGTGTTAACATGATCTGTGTTGATGACTACGCCGGCAATAATAAAAATATGGGCCAGCAATAAATATTGCCAGGTCACCAGGGCTGAGCCACGGTGGGAAAATGCAAAAAGAATAATCGCTAAAGAAATAGATAGAAAAGTAACAGCAATACCTGTCCTTTGCGACACGAAGAATTTTGGGTTATAGATCGGGCCAATCATCGCAGTCAATGCGATTAAACCAACTGCGACCAGGAAAATTTTAGAGTTCAAAAACTGGAATTGCTTGCCTATCCATTTAAATGGATTCCACAAATACTTGTACAGCATAGTATCAAGGTTCCATTCTTTAATCCCGAGCATGTATAATCCGGCCCTTGCACCCTGCACCGGTTGTTGCTTTTGCGGATGATAATGAAAATATTGATGATGCACCAGGTAATTTAAAACTGATGGTGAAACCAATAACTGATAGGTTCGTAAAAAAGCATTTCCTGCAAAATGGATTAAAGCGAGAATATGAAAACCCAGTGCCACTTCAATAAATATGATACCGATTTGAGCAGCCGATGAATAAGCAATCTGGGTTTTCACAGTTGGCTGCACCCTGGCTATCAATGTTGCAATTATTCCTGTCACTGCACCAACCGCGATGATAATTATTTTAATTGCCGTCATATCCTGCCAGAAGGGCCAGGTTCGGAGTAAGATAAACACACCGATATGAACACTTAATGAACCGTAAAAAATGGCTGAAGAAGAAGTTGGACCTTCCATTGCACGGGGAAGCCAGGAGGTAAATGGAAATTGAGCGGATTTAATAATGGCTGCCAGCGCTATCATGATTGCAATAAATAAGGCCATCCCGCCATGATCCTGCTGTAATGCGATCTCCCTTGCTTCGTTTAGCCGGGTAAATATGATATTCTGGTGAGTGAGATGATGCATCATCCACATAGCAAGGATCAACGCCAGGTCACTTATTCGATAGTTGGAAATTGTTTTAAAAGCATTTTTTACCGGCAAATAACGATTACGATAAAAGGCGATTAACAGGAATGAAGAAAGACCGATGATTTCCCAGCCAATAAATAAGGTTTCGAAATTGCCTGAAAAAATGATCAGGTTATAACCTAAGGCAAAAAAAAGGATGGTATTGAAGAAGCGTTTATATCCTTCATCCCGGTGCATATAGTAACGGCTAAAGGTAGATACCAGGAAAAATAAAATGGCGCCGACAATACTGTAAACCGCAGTGATATGATCGTAATAGAACTGGATCGCAAAAACAAAATGATCAGTTTTATAAAGCGTAGCGAAGTATTGGCTGAAGGGGGTTCCGCCGTTAATTATCCACAATGCACAGTATACAACTGCCGCAACCATATAAAAAGCCTTGGTAAATTGTACGATCAGGGCAATAGGTTTTTCCTGTTTGTTTTGCCAAAACAAGGACGCTAAAAAAGCTACCAGGGGAATAAATACAAAAAGGCTTATGAGTTGAAGCAGCATTTGATTGAATTGATTCACTATTTAATTTTTATGGCAAGTAATAATCAGTCCGAAGAATAATTTCTTTTATTTAACAGTCAATCCAACAGGTATACCGGAAGATTTTCCTCCGTAGCATGTACAATATGATTTGTTTCCATTTCTTTAGCCTTCTCTATAAATTCTTCCATGTTCCTGATCGTTTTGATTTCTGCTGCATCAGTAATCGGTTCATACTTTAAAAACGAACCATTACGGAAATAATAAAACTGTTTTTCTTCCGGGTGAAACGACACGATATGCACCCACTCGTTTTTATACCACTCAAATACTTCAGGGGAAGATTGAATGGCTTTCAAAACAATTTCGGGTCTATGTTCAACAATTACCAGCAACCTGACGGGGTCATGCACTTCGATCATTTGCCAGGGAAGGCCGGGGCGCAAATCACCATCACTGCTGTTGGCAACACCAAACAGGCCCATGACATTGTGAGGTAGTTTAGTACCGGCACCCATTTTTATATTATCAACTCTTGAAAAATAATATTCAAGATTAATGCCGCCGCATACCAAACCAATGGGTCTCATTACACCTGTAAGTATCGCCCCATCCGGGTCAGTTGTATAGTCATAACTATTTAGAAAAGCTCGGCGATCCAGGAACAATCCCTTTGTAGTCTGTCTCCTGCCGATGATAGCCAGTGTATTTGTTCCATGACCTAATTCCGGCCGCGGTTCAAATAAAGAAACACTGCGGTTATGGATGGCTTTGCGAACATGTTCTAATCTTTGCCGGGTGTCAATAGAGGCAAATCTCCGGCTTCTTTCTTTGGCATTTAAGTTCAATGCTGTTTCAAAATTTTGTTTATTGATAAAATGCCTCTTTAGATTTTCTTCAGTCAGCGGTTGTTCATCGTAATACCCTATCACGTCCGCCGCAGTATCATGCATGCTGCCTATAAACTGTGTCGTTCCAGGAATTATAATGCCTTTCGTCTGCAGGATCTCCCTGACTTTTTGATGATTTAAAATAAAAGCCTGCACTCTTGCATTGGCAGCGCCGGGTCTGCCGCTACAGGCGCCACAGTCATGGGCGCCGTGATGTGGATTATTGGCACTACTGCTGCCATGTGCGACGATATAAATGATGGGAGCAAAATTTTTGACCAGGCCTATACTTTTCAAAAATCCTTCTGCTCTTGTCACCATTTCATCTATTGTATAACCTACCTGTAATCCATTTTCTATATCATCGGCATTTTTATTTTCAATGGTAAGCACTGACTGACGATCCATGTGCCCATAAGCATTTGAAATAGCCGGGCTCATTGTAGGTTTAAAAAGACTGAGCACCGTTTTTATAAAAGCCCAAAAGCCAAGGCTTATACTAAGTGCAAAGCCTGTCAAAAATCCGTGTGTATGTTTCGTATACAGGGCTTCTCCTTTTCGTGCTGTTTTCGCTTCAAATTCTTTGATCAAATACTTTGGGGTTACCGGTGCAGGGCAAAGTTTATCATAAAACTTACTCCCCTCTTGCTGAAAATAAAATTCAACACCAAAAAAGCCGGGAGCTCCGAATGTTTCACAGTTTTTGTCAACAGCTTCTATATGTCGTCGTAAAGAACATTCTCTTTCATCTATACAAAAGATAGCCTGGAAACCCCCTCCGCCCCCTAAAGGGGGAACCATATGGCCATTTGACACCGAAAAGTCTTTTACAATTGCCGGTTCTAAAGCCTTTCCGTTGACGGGGTTTGGGGAGGCCAGTTGAATACCCTTCAATACCGAATCGTAGTAGCTCCATTCAAATGCATCTTGCCATAGTTCGATCACTTGGGCCAATTCAGTTTTTTCTATATCTGCCAACAGATCCATTGGAGGAGCATCTATGTGAATAATCAGTCGTTCCCAATTATTTTTGAAATGTGCGTTCAATGCATCCAGTTCCAGCAATAATTCAAACTCAACCAGCTCCCTTAGCGTAATAATTTTCCTGTCCAATAATGTTTGAGGATTATCTTCTACTGCACTCACAAAACCACTCCAGCCATGATGTGCAAACTGCTGGTCAAAAAGATATTGCTCAAAGTAAGCTTCGTCATCCACGATGGTTTGCAATAACCCGGTAATTGAATAATCACCGGATAAAAATTTCTGCTTAACAGACCGGGTCTTAAAAAAGCTGACCGAGCTATTTTTCTCCAGTTCTCTTATGCTATCAGTAAAACTTTTGTTGCTTACCGGGAAATTTTCCACTGCGATACCCTGGTCCAAAAAAGCGCAAAGGATACGAAACAAAAGCGGATGTACTTTATTATCGAGGTCGATATGATAAACGCTTTTCCAAAGTTTTCTCAGTTGTCCGATCCGCGGCTGATTAATAGTGTCATACTGCTGGTGGAGTAGTTTGGTTTTCCACTCCGCAACATTTTCTTTTTTGTTGGCGACTACCATCTGCAACACGTCCTGCCGTATCCTGCCCGTCTTATAAAGCTCCCGGTATTCACCCAACTGCAGATGCACCTGGAATCCAAAAATTTTAGACGCTTTAAAAATAGCGTCATAAAACTTCATGTGCTGAAAAACATGCAATGAATTATGATGAATAAAATCCTTTAGTGCCTGCTGTGAAGGCAGAAAATGCTTTAATTTATGCAGCACATGGTTTTCATCAAAATGGTTTGTTGTCATGCTTTTTTTATTGATTAGTGAGCAGATTGAACATGCAGCTCGTTTTCAATTTGATAAGCATCTTTAAAGCCGACCAACTGAAGTTTTATATTTTTCAACGGTGCTTTGATATCCCTGAACTCTTTGATCAATTCAAGCACGTCAAAATCGATATATTGGGTATTGGAAGCATCAATTCTTACCGAAGACTGAGCCGGCATATGATCGAGCGTTTCGCGGATCGCCGCCTTATTCAAAAAGGATACTTCTTCTGACAAACGGATATTAATCGTTTCTCCTTCTGTGTGTTTTTCCTCGTGGAAGAAATAAGAATTCTTCAGGTTACCGTGAAGTATAGCTCCTGTTGCCGCAATGATGCCGGCAAAAACACCAACTATTAAACCTTTGCCGCTTAAAGCCGGATAAATATTAAACAGATCTATAGCCAGTATTATGATAACGGTTACAATAAATGGTATAAACTGGTATTTCCCATTCTCGAACATCAACCTGAAGAAAGATGGTTTAGCAAGTTTATACCCGGTCAGCAATAAAACAGCTGCGAGTGCAGACAGTGGAATTTTATTGAGCAAAAAAGGAATGGCGATAATACAAAAAAGCAACAGGATGCCGTGAATAATCGCGGACAACTTTGATTTAGCTCCTGCATTTACATTGGCGCTGCTTCGCACGATTACACTTGTCACGGGCAATCCGCCAATAAGCCCCGCTACTGCATTACCCACTCCCTGGGCAAACAATTCCTTATTGGTATTGGTCACCCGTCTTTCAGGATCTATGTTATCGATTGCCTCAATACTTAACAGCGTTTCCAATGAAGCAATAATGGCTATAAAAACACCATACATAATTACCCGGCCATCCAAAAAGCCATTAAAATCAGGCAGTGTAAAAAAACTAAAAAACTCACTGGCATTACCAGCAACCGGTATCTGAACAAGATGTTCGTTTTCTGCAGCCAATGCGCTGCCGGTTTGAACCCATATTGTATTAATAAGTAAGGCTGCGATCACAGCGACCAATGCACCGGGAATAAAGGGCAGTCTTTTTTTAATGAAAGGCCGCTCCCATAGTAACATGATGAGGATCGATACCACGCATAAAATGGTTACACCAATTTCGATGTGATGAAGCGGTTGCAGCAGTTCATGCATATCCTCGCTACCATAGGGTAACAGTTCAGTCATATTACCCTTTTCATCTTTATCATAGCCAAAGGCATGAGGAATTTGTTTTGCAATGATCAAAATACCGATACTGGTGAGCATACCTTTGATTACACTGCTGGGAATATAGTTTGCAATACCACCCAGTTTGGCTGCTCCCAAAATGATCTGAAAGATGCCGGCTATAAACACCGCACATAAAAACAACTGAAAATTGCCGATAGTGCTTATGGCCCCCAATACGAGTGCAGCCAAGCCGGCAGCAGGGCCGCTTACACTCAATGAGGAATTGCTTAATGTCCCGATGACAATACCTCCAACGATACCAGAAATAATACCGCTAAAAAGCGGAGCACCACTGGCAAGTGCGATACCTAAACAAAGCGGAAGGGCAACCAGGAAAACAACCAGCCCTGATGGCAGGTCTGATTTAAGCATAGAACTATTGAACTTCATTTGTAATTACAGTTTTTAGATTGTTAGCAGATTTTTTATTTCCGTTTTCTTTTTTGGTAAGGTTTTTAAAAAAATCTACGCTTCCATTTTCAACATTATAAATGCCGCCCACAATACCGATCTCGCCTTTTTTAAACATTTCTTTCACTATATCACTCCTGTTCAGTATTTCTTCGAGGCTGTTCTCCACATTTGCGTAGGCAACCTCATCGTTAAACAGATGGTTGCTGCTATCCTGTAATAAAGCTTTGCTGATCGAAGGCTGAATGCGGTTTAGCAAGGCGGTAATATGTCCATCTTCTACTCCCTGTTTGGCACTCTTGATGGCGCCACATTCGGTGTGGCCCAGCACCATCAACACTTTTGAGCCCACATATTTAATTGCGTATTCAATACTCGCCAGTATATCATTGTTAACGATATTGCCGGCAACCCTGATGCTAAAGATGTCCCCAAGCCCCTGGTCAAAAATGAGCTCGGTGGAAGTACGGGAATCCATGCAACTTAAAATGACTGCGAAGGGATATTGACCTTCCCGTGTTTCATTGATCATCTCAAGGTGATCATGATCCGTCTGCAGATTATTTATAAAGCGCTTATTGCCTTCAACAAGTAATTCATATCCCTTATAGGGCGTAAGATTCTCTAAGTATTCTTTAGAATGCTTTCTCATAATATATATATGTTTAAGTAAATAGCTATTGCAGCTGGCAACACTATGACAGTAGAAAAAAATTATTACATCAGAAAATTCTGGCTGAATACAGCCAAACGTTACAAAATGCAGTCTTGCAGATTATGCTGCGTTGGGTGGAGGTACTAATAATTCGCCATGGAATGCATGATAGGTATCTGCATTCTCACATTTATGATAGCGTGAAATAATAGAAAAGAAATGTTCGGCGTGATGATGATCATGCAGGTATTCTTCAGAAAAAGAGCTGCCGTTACCAGGAGATTTTTCCTCGGTATTATTGCCAAAAGGGTTGGCAGAATTGTCATCATCTGCCGTGGTAGCTGTCACTTTCGACTGCTTAGCTATTTCCTGCTGACCCGCATATACAAAGGGAGCACTGATAGTGAGCCATAGCAATGCCAGGATCATAAAAACGGCCGAAGCCATTTGCAAAGCATTATATGTCTTTTTTACACTCATCAGAAGCACTGCAAAATAGTCAATTACCAGTTTTGAACCAAACCATTAATGGATAAGCCTTGTAATATTATTATTAACAACCCTTAACCAACACTAACACTTGTTCAATTATTATTCATGGCATTTATCCTGTAAAACAAATACGATACCAGATAGATTAACTGTAACAGCAGAGCAACACAATTGTTGGCTGGCATGGAAATTATTTCAACCTTTTCTGTTCACTGATATTAGAACCAGTAATCTTTAAATTAAAACTAAATTTGGCAATTGACTTAATCATTATGAAATCATACGAGGTTTTATTACATGAAAATAAATTATGGGCGGCAGGAAAACTTGCACAGGATCCGGGCTTTTTTGACCGGCTTGCTCATATTCAGACGCCAGAGTTTCTTTGGATAGGCTGTAGCGACAGCCGTGTTCCGGCCAATGAAATCACCGGCACCGATCCGGGTGAAATATTTGTTCATCGCAATATTGCCAACCTGGTCATTCATACCGATGTAAATCTTTTAAGTGTTTTGGAATATGCGGTAGTGCATCTTAAAGTAAAGCATGTGATCGTTTGTGGTCACTATGGCTGTGGTGGCATCAAAGCTGCTATGGACAATAAAGATTATAAACAGGTGCTGAACATGTGGCTCCGTACTATTAAAGATGTATACCGGCATAACCGGGAAGAACTGGACGCTATCAAAGATGATGAACAAAGGGCTGACCGGCTGACAGAATTGAACGTAATGGAGCAGACACAGCGCCTGGCAAAAACATCCATTATTCAAAAGGCATGGAAGAATGAACAACGCCCTGATCTGCATGGCTGGGTGTATGGATTAAAGGATGGGCTCATTAAACCGGTGCTTGAAATGAAAGCCGGGTCGCCGATTGATCCGCTGTATGAGTTTACCGATCTTTAAAATCTTAATAAATAAAAAAGCTGTCCTGTGACGGCTTTTTTTATCTTTAAAAATAACTGCCTTCTATGCGATTACTTGCTATGCTTATTGCGACTATATTAGTTGCAGGCTGTAACAATACCCCTTCGTCCAAAAAACAGGACGGAAAACTTGATGACTGGACAATCGGTCCTTTTGTAAAATCAACTGAAACAAACCCCATCCTGTTCCCCGACTCAGCTTCAGCATTTCGTTGTCCCATAAGGAACACAATAGTTAAGTGGGAGGAAAAAGATGTGTTCAATCCCGCTGCGGTTGTAAGGCATGATACAGTTTTTCTATTGTATCGGGCTGAAGACAAAATTGGAAAGTTTGCGGGCACTTCAAGAATAGGCCTGGCCTGGAGCCTTGATGGATTACATTTTACCAAACACCCTGTCCCGGTTTTTTTCCCCGATAATGATTCATTGAAAAAATGGGAATGGGAAGGTGGATGCGAAGATCCCCGCATTGTGGAAGATAAAAAGGGCATCTATTATTTAACCTATACCGCCTATGACGGAGATAAGGCCAGATTGCTGGTAGCCACTTCAACTGATTTATATCGCTGGGCAAAGCATGGTCATGTATTTCAAAAAGCTTTTAATGAAAAATATGTAAATGCATGGAGCAAGTCGGGTTCTATTATTTGTGAATACAAAAATGGAAAGGCTATAGCTACCAGGATTAATGGTAAGTATTGGATGTATTGGGGAGATACGGATATCTTCCTCGCCTCATCAGATGACCTTATCAACTGGACGCCTGTAGAAAGTAATGAAGGAAAACTTCTAAGTGTCTTTGGTCCAAGAAAGGGAATGTTTGACAGTGATTTGGTAGAACCAGGACCCGCCGCCATGCTAACCGATAACGGCGTATTACTTATTTATAACAGCCGGAATGTACCTGCAAAAGGTGACACATCTCTGGATGAAGGAACTTATACCGTAGCACAAATTTTATTAGATAAAAATGATCCGTCTAAAGTAATTCACCGGATGCAAACCTATTTTATGAAACCCGATAAACCCTATGAAATAAGCGGCCAGGTCAACCAGGTATGCTTTGCAGAAGGATTGGTGAATTATAAAAGCCAATGGTTTTTATACTATGGCACTGCTGATTCAAAAATTGCTGCTGCAGTAAAGTAAAAGCTGATGATCGGTCTAATTGCAAGAATGGAACGAAATGATCTAAATTCGCAAATCAACAAGTTGCAAAGCTGCCCATGTCAATTGAAGTAAGAAATCTTCTTAAAGTTTACGGCGAACAGAAGGCTGTCAATAATATTTCATTTAAAGTAAATAATGGTGAAATCGTTGGCTTCCTTGGCCCTAATGGTGCAGGCAAATCAACAACTATGAAGATCATCACCGGCTACCTGCAACAAACCGGTGGTGAAGCCTATGTATGCGGGATAAATGTTGCGGAAAATCCATTAGAAATAAAAAAGAAGATTGGTTATTTACCGGAGTTAAATGCTCTTTACTATGATATGTATGTGAAGGAGTATTTAGGCTTTATAGCAGCGCTGCACGGCGTGAAGGATAAACAAACTGCCATAGATGAGGCGATCAAAACAGTGGGTTTAACAGTTGAAAGAAAAAAGAAAATTGGCCAGCTTTCCAAGGGCTATAAACAAAGAGTAGGTTTGGCAGCGGCACTTATTCATCAACCCGAAGTATTGATACTGGACGAGCCCACCAGCGGCCTCGACCCTAACCAGATCATTGAAATACGGGAAGTGATCAAACAACAGGGCTTGAATAAAACGGTTTTATTCTCCTCGCATATCCTGCAGGAAGTGGAAGCCATTTGCGACCGGGTCATCATCATCAACCGGGGAGAATTGGTAGCTGACGATAAACTTAGCCATTTGCAGGCAGGAAATAAAGAAACTCACATTGTCGCCGTTCAATTCAAGGAGCCGGTCGACAAAGAACTACTTGCCCAATTAGCTGAGGTAAGCGGAGTAGAGCAAGTTCAGTCATCACACTACAAATTGCACACACAAAACCCTGAAGTGGTTCGCAAGCAGATACTTGAATTGGCACTTGCGAACAATCTCAACATCGTTTCCCTGCAAAGTGAAAATCAAAGCCTGGAAGAAATTTTCAGGTCGTTGACAAATGCCGGCAATTTGAGTTGACTTCGTATTCTTTTTTGCCTAAATTAGTTGTGGTATTAAGGCAACCACCATTTAAGGCACAACCACCATCACCAGGGTAGCATCCATCTTGATCTGCTTGCTGTTTTTTTTCTCGTGCAAAAAAGAAATTGAGCAGCCTTTGCAGCCTGACACTCAAACCAGGATGTCAGCAAATGCTTTTTCTTCCTTCGCTTTTTGTAATACCTGTCAGACACAAACTATTTATTACCGGGGCATTCGTGCCGACGATGCGAACGCCAGTCAGCCATTGGCTAATCCCGAAAGAGGACTGAGACTGGAACATATGATGCAGGCCAGCACCCTCATAAATCCATACAATGGCCTTTATCACAGAAACAATATGTCCGTTATCCTTGAAACCCATGAAAAGACCTACAATGAAAAAACAAAGCTCACCCAACTTTATTTTTATCTCACGGATTATCTAGGCAAAAAGATTCCTGACAACGCACTCAATAATATGCAGTCAATTTTTGACCAGCTAAAAAAATCAGGGTATAAGGTCATTCTTATTTTTGCCTACCGCTATAATGATAATATCAAATATGAAACCTACAGTGACATTCAAACACATCTTATCCAGTTAAAAAAGTTTCTGCAAAAAAATGAACCGATGATCTTTGCTTTCCAGGCGGGCTTTTTAGGATTGTGGGGTGAGTGGCATCATTCAGGGCTTGACAAAGAAGAGTTGAATAAAAAACTGGTAATACGTGACATGATGTCCGCTTTTCCCAAGACCAGGAAAATACAAGTGCGGGAAACAATCTACAAAACAAATGCTGCCGGCTACATCCGTTTAAGCAATAGCAGCCCTGTCATTTATTACCCGCTAACCCCCGAGGAATACAATCGTATCGGTTTTCAAAACGCCTATTTCGTATTGGACCAGGGGCCATATGCCCGGTGGGATTATCGCTATGGCGATGACGACTATAAGTTGGTAGAAAAAGAAGCCATTTCTTCCATTGTAGATGGCGAAATGCCATACGATGGAAATGACCCGCTTGCATTTAACATGATTGCATTGGGCAACAGCGGTGGACTACAGGCGATCAAACGAATGCAAACACATGCCCACAGCAGCTTCAGTGTAGTCCATAATTATGCAACGAATATCGCTGCCTGGAAAAATCGGTTTTATTCCATACGTGAATTCAGGCAGCAAAGGATTACCGTATCGGATGACTATTTTTTAAATCAACAAGGACAAGAGGTAAACAGAAGTGCATATGATTATATCAGGGATCATCTCGGTTATCGGTTCCAGGCTACAGAGGCTGCGATGCCTTCTTTTGTCAACTGGGGAGATTCCGCCAATTTCTCCATACAGTTAAAAAACTTTGGCTTCGCCCCGCTTATTAACAGCCGTCCTGTTTATTTTGTATTGGTGGATGAACAAGATAATATCAAGGAAGTTTTAACCAAAGCGGACCCAACAACATGGATGCCGGCACATGTCTCCGGGAATAATAACCACACGATCAACCAGGCAATTTATTTCGACAGTTCATTTAACCCGGGCAAATACCGGGTTGGAATCTGGATGCCTGATAGCTCACCTGAATTAAAATATGATGCCAGATATGCCATCTACCTGGCAAATGGGAATATCGAATGGTGGCAGGACGCCGGAAATAAATATCTCATCAATATCATTGGAAGTTTCCAGGTCAATTAACTTTTAGCTGATAACTGTTAGTACAAAAAACTCCGGCATTCTCACAATACTAAAGTTGATTACATTTGCAACCGCTTGCCAACGTCATTTATTTATCGTATTAAAAAACCAATCAAAGCTATGAGTTACATTTCCGAGATTTTTGCCAGGCAAATTTTAGATTCCAGGGGTAACCCCACCGTGGAAGTAGATGTTATCACCGATGAAGGCGCCGTTGGCCGTGCGGCTGTACCAAGTGGTGCAAGTACAGGTATCCATGAAGCAGTGGAATTGAGAGATGATGACAAGAAAAAATACCTCGGCAAAGGCGTTTTGAAAGCCGTAAAGAATGTAAACACCGTGATTGCCCCGGCATTGCTGGGTTATGATGTGGCTGATCAAACGGGCATCGATGAAATAATGATAGAGTTGGATGGAACAGACAATAAAGGAAAACTTGGCGCAAATGCATTATTGGCAGTAAGTATGGCGGTTGCCAAAGCGGCGGCTGAAGAAGCTTCTTTACCACTATATCGTTATATCGGTGGTACCAATGCCAAAACGCTTCCCATCCCCATGATGAACATCCTGAATGGCGGCGCTCATGCGGATAACAAAATAGATTTCCAGGAATTCATGATTATGCCGATTGGGGCTCCCAGCTTTAGCGAAGGTCTTCGCTGGGGAGTTGAAATTTTCCATGCCCTTAAATCAGTGTTGAAGAAAAAAGGCTTTAGTACCAATGTTGGCGACGAAGGTGGTTTTGCACCCAATATTCAAAGCAATGAAGAAGCTATCGACACCGTAATGCAGGCTATCCAGGCTTCCGGTTATAAAGCAGGTTCACAGATCGTGGTTGCAATGGATGCTGCAAACAGTGAACTGTGGGATGCCAAAAAGAAAAAATATGTTTTCCATAAAAGCGATGGCAAACAGCTGAGCAGTGACCAGTTGGTGAAATTCTGGGAAGGTTGGGTGAAACAATACCCTATTGTATCCATTGAAGATGGAATGGCCGAAGACGATTGGAATGGCTGGGCTGCTCTGACACAAGCGGTAGGCAGTAAATGCCAGCTGGTAGGTGATGATCTTTTTGTAACCAATGTTACCCGCCTGCAGACGGGTATTGACAAGAGCATTGCCAATGGCTTGCTGGTGAAAGTAAACCAGATTGGCACTATCACTGAAACTATCAATGCCGTGACATTAGCGCAACATAACGGATACAATACCATCATGAGCCATAGAAGTGGTGAAACAGAAGATACTACTATCGCTGATTTGGCTGTTGCATTGAATTGCGGCCAAATCAAAACAGGTTCTGCTTCCCGGACTGACCGGATCGCCAAATACAACCAGCTGATCCGTATCGAAGAACAATTAGGCAGCAGTGCATTTTATCCAAAGGGAAAGATAAAGTTTGGAAAATAGATGACAGGGGGCAGATGACAGATGACAGTTTCACCTAACTTTGGTTTAGACCTGTCAACTGTCATCTGTTTACCAACAACTGACATATGAAACTACTAACCCATATTCCCGCCTGGCTCAAAAACAAATACATTATCGCCTTGGGTGTATTTGCCGCTATCATGCTTTTTTTTGATAAAAACGATGTTTTCACTCAATCCGCCCGGAACAGGCAGTTGAAAGACCTGCAGGAAAGCAAGCAATATTACACTGACCGTATCGCTACCGAACGTAAAGAGTTAGAGCAACTTAAGTCAAATCCCGGCACCCTGGAAAAATATGCGAGGGAAAAATACCTTATGAAACGGGATAATGAAGACCTGTTTATCATTCCTGATGCACCTGCCGGGGATAATAAGTAGTTTTAAGGCAATAACGCCGTTAATTCTTCGTTATTAAAACTGGACAATTTTTCTGGATCTCACATTTAAGGACATTAATGGTTTGCGAATGACAAAATTTACCCCGGAGGATCTTTTAATGTATTTATACAAAGAAAGCACTCCCCAACAGACTGCAGCCATTGCGCATGCACTCAGGTTGGACTGGACACTACGGGAAAAATTCAATGTATTAAAAACCTCCATGCTAAGGCTTGACCAAATCCAACAATCCCCACGCACCGAAGTGATTTTAAACATCCTGAACTACGCCCGTGAGAAATCAAAGGAAATGGTGTAAACCTTTCCGGTTCTGATTTAAAAATTTAGCATCTGCCAATTGGTGGATGCTTTTTTTATCTATGAGCTCAAAGGAGTGAAAGAGGTGAAAGAGGAGTGCCTGCAGGGATGGAGCTCTTCACGTTTGGGGAGACAGCTTATTTCAAGGTTTATCTCGTTAAGCTCTTTTTCCCTTTTACCTCTTAGCTTAGCTTTGCTTCCCATGACAAGAAAACAGCGTTACGATTTCTTAATCGATTACTTTGAGAAAAACGTTCCTGAGGCTGAAACAGAGCTGATCTATGACAATCCCTACCAGTTGCTGGTGGCTGTTATTCTTTCTGCGCAATGCACCGACAAAAGAGTGAATCTGACCACTCCTGCTATTTTTGAAAAATATCCGGATGTTAAGACATTAAGCCAAACAAACTTTGATGAACTTTTTCCTTTGATCAAAAGCATCTCCTATCCCAACAACAAAACCAAACACCTGATTGGGATGGCGAAGATGGTAGAGGAAAAATATGCGGGAAAGATTCCGATGACTGTCGATGAACTGGTGCAATTACCGGGGGTTGGGAGAAAGACAGCTAATGTAATCACATCGGTAGTGGATCAGCAACCCAATATGGCCGTGGATACACATGTAAACAGGGTAAGCAAACGGATAGGATTGGTACCACAAACGGCTACCACTCCCTTAGCAGTAGAAAAAGAATTGGTGAAAAATATTCCCGAAGAGTTAATACATAAAGCTCATCATTGGCTCATCCTCCATGGACGTTATATCTGCATTGCCCGAAATCCGAAATGCAGGGAATGTGGCTTGCAGCAGGCTTGTAATTATTTTCAGCGGGAAGTGAATTTGTAATCCTATTTAGTTCGATAAAATTTATAATTAGCCGCTAGCCTAACTTAATTTATCCCAGCTAATAACCGCAAGCCAAATCTTTTCACTTTCTGAAAACCCTCCAACCAAACCTTAACGTCAGCTTTCATTTCTATTTTCTGTCTTATGAGTTCATTTGATTTATTAAATTGTATGTTCTCAACTGGCTATGGCAAAAAAATTTAGCTCTGCTAAAAATCATTTCGGCAAATGCGCAATCAATTCTACTTCCAGTTTGGCATCAGCCATAAATAACCGGCTGATCTGCACCCAGGTGGCGGCAGGAAAATCACCTTTATAAAAAACCTTTCGGGCATCATTGTATTTCTTCATCGCTTCAATATCGGTGGTGTATAAGTTTTCCTTCACCACGTTTTGAAATGTAGCGCCAAATTGTTGCAATGATCTTTCCAGCGCTTTGTACACATTGGTGATGCCTTCCGGCGTGATATCCCTCGACACTGTTCCGGAGATATACAAGACATTATCCACTTTCACTACCTGTGCGTAGCCTGCCGATGTATCCTGGTCATTCCGCCAATGCCATTTTTGTTTCTGAATGGTTTGCGCACCTGATTGAGTTGCCAAAAAGATCACCATAAACAGGCAAGTTATCTTATACATAGAATAGCTTTTCCTTGAAATTAATTCTTTACTCCGTACTGCAATAAAAAATCCATCCGCCTGCGGCGGACGGATGAACATAAACCACGAAACCCCAAAACTCTTTTATCTTAAATGCCAGGAAATGGCTGCCTGTATACCGCTTCCCTTTTCCAAAAAGTCATAACTTTTTTTCATCTGCTTATAGTTGTAACTGTACGCAACCGATACGCCCCAGCTCTTGCTCAACTGTTTTGCATATTTCAACGAAGCGGTCACTGCCCGCAGGTTATGCCATGAAGTAAAAGAAATGTTGCTATAACTATCGTATAAAATACCATTTATACTTTCCTTGTATACGTTATTTCGAACCGGTCTTGAGGCAAACCCGATAACCGGCAGGAACAGTTCCAGGTAAAGGCTATTATTTTTCCATGTATAAGTCGTGGTATTGTAGAGAGACAATGACGTTGAAGCGGCCCAACTATATCTTGCTGTTTCTCTTGTATTTGTTTTCAAAAAAACAGGATTGGTACCAACTGAATAGCCCACATAACTATTGAAAAAACTTTTTTTGTTTTTGACGATGGAAAAAGCGTCCGAATAACTAATCTCAAATTCAGAAAGGCCGATTCCCCGGGATGTACCCTTATTCCAATTAACATTGATTGCTTTTTTTCTGTATGGAGAAAGGACCTGGAAACGATATCCTATTCCTGCAACCTTTAGTTTCCTTTCATACACGCCAAGGTAATCATCGCCGACAAGCAGAGAAGAGATACCTGTTGTAAAAGAATGGCTTCTCATTGCGTCTTTTTCCTGTGCAAGTGTTTCCTGTACGATAGCCATGGTCATCAGCAAGCCTAACCATTTTATTTTTTGACAACTCAACATCAGCGGTGGTTTTAAAATAGCTCAATCATATTTTCTTCCCTTACTCGCCAGGAAATCCCTGTAGGAAAAACTAAACGTTAGCTGCACATAATTTTCCTTGATAAGTTTTTGTTGTGTCGTACCCCGCCTGCCAGCTTCCAATGCAAGCGTATATAAAAGACCATTGCCGATAATACCGCCCATGCCTGCTGTAACGCCAAATTCTTGAACCGGTTGATTTCTTACCTGCAAATAGGAACTGTTGTAAAAACCACCTAACTGGAAAAATCTTTTTTCCATTAGCATATTCTTTACCCTCGCTTGCCGCGAAAATTCAACACCAGCGGAAAGCCGGTTATTACTGATCATTTGCCAGCCCTGTTCCCTGATCTTTAAGGATGACCAGTCTTCATAGACATAGTCAGCCGCAAACGTTGTTTTTTGATTATGCATTATCGCCAAACCTACTCCGTATGTTTCGGGCAGGCTAAACTTGCTATATTTCAATGACTCATTTTCCAGTAGAGTTGTATTATCCTGTGTAACCGTCAGGTAACGTTCTGAAGTCATTTTAGTTTTGGGAATATACTTTCCACCAACAGAAAGCTCAAGCTTTTTAGTAATCGGGGCAGAGTAAATAGTACCAAACTGGAATCGCGGTTTCCCATAATAGTCCTGCACTTTTGTAGAAATAGCGGAGCTTAGGTTCTCATCCGCCACTGTTTCTGTTTGATTAATAGCGCCGGCGATAATAGAAGATTTTATTCCGAATGACCAATGTTTGCCCAGTGATACAGCATTAGTCCAGTAGTATTCATTTAAGCCGCCATCACCTTCCCAGGAAGCTGGATATTTGGCAGTAGAACCTTCTACTGTTTGCGTTCCATAGAGTTTATAATTGACGTTACTGTATTGCCCAAAGCCGACACTACTCGCCCAATAATTATTCAGCTTTATACCCAATGACAATCGCTTTATCCAAAAATCCTTGTTGTTACTATTTGTCGCATCGATGGGATCGCCTTTGTACATAATGGATTTACCCGTCACGGACGCATCCACGATATAAAAGCTACGGGTAAGACCGGCAATAGCAGCAGGATTGTTATCAATCATAAAATAAGAAGATCGCAGAGCCAAACCGGCACTCCCCATACCACTGGTACGATTGTAAGCCTTTGTGTCAATATCGCCAATCCCATAGATTGAATAAGGACTATTCATATTCTGCGAAAATGATTTTTCCGATATAATTATAACAAGGCAGAAAAGAAAAGAAAAACATGTTGTAGCGTGGCGCATGATTTACTGATTGATGATCATAAATGATAATAACAACTGCGATTGTTGACTCGCCTTTGAAAAATTGTTAACTATCAGCCTGTCTACATTCACTAAGGAAGTGGCTGAATTGTTTATTACAAAAACACCCCTGTTGCTGCTGCCGGTTGTATACAGCAATTCATTGATATAACTGGTTACATTAAAACGGTAGTAATTGTTTTCTCCATAGATATCATCTGTAACAGGATTGGCATACTGAATTGAATAACCAGTCGAATCCATGATAGTGTTCCCGGCGCTATTAGTAGCATCCGTTTGCGCCAGGTAAAGTTGTGAAGGCAACTTGTATTTATTCTTATCAAATGAAAGATAGGTTGGCCGTATCAGTAATTCCGCTTTCAGCAGCTTTACAATGTTTTCATTGTTCAGTACAGAGCTCAAGGTTGGAAAAGTCATCTTTAACAACAAACCGGTTCCGGGTTGAGCAAAAGAAAGTCCATTTGTTTTATCAGAAGCAATTTCAGTTGTCCCAGTTGTACCGGATACAAGACCGGTGCCCTGGCGGGTAGCAAGAATTTGATTAAACGCATAATCATTTGCCAGTGATGTAAAATCGGTGTACTGATTCTCGGGATAAGGGATTGTGTTATGATAATGAACCCGCATCACCACGCTGCCTGCCGACCCGGCCAAACCATATACGGCACTGGTGTCATTATTATCTATTGCTATCGAAATGCCGCGGAAATAATTCAGGAAATCATTTTCGGTGGTAATATCAGCAGCCGATTGCCGCAGTTTTGAAAACAATTCCAAGCCCTTGTTATCATCCAGGCGAATGACAATCGAATCAAACGCATTGGGGCTGATCTTTAATGTTCTTGATCCAAGGAGTGATGGCTTTACGGCAACATCACTGGTATTATAGAGCTTATTATTGTAACTATAACTTATGGCATTCGCCAATTCATTAACATGTATTGTTTGAGTCTTGCTGGTATCACCATAGTAATAATGATTAAGCCTGACTATAAGGCTGAGCGAATCAAACTTTGCAGTAGCAGGTATTTCAGGTAGGGACGAAGGAATAGTCATTTGAAAAAAAGAACGTGCATTAACAGCACCCAGGTAAGGATCTTTATAGCGGCCCATCAGAAAAACAGAATCACCACTGGTCGCAAATGAGTCCGTGAGAACAGTTGAGATATTGACATTGATCGTATCGGTAAAAACAAGACTGGTGTAATTATTCTCCGGAATAGTCCCAAAAGCAATATCCTTTCTTTCGCAGGCATACAAAAAAAGAATAAGCATTGCGGGTAGTGTGATTTTAAATCTCTTTATCAAATCATGCATAATAAATTTATTTAGTGCAATTGGCTGCAATTTATTCAGCCACTCTGCGCATGATTTGTTATACTATATCAATGATCACTTTAAATCTGCCAATCCGATGACTTCACCGACAAGTCTAAAACGTTTCCCTTAGAAGGCCTGGAAATAAACAGGTATGGTCAAAATCTTCATAATAGTTTGCAAGTCCGGATTCATCTATATGTTTGGTCTGTTCATCTATTTTAAGATAGTGTTGCATTCATCCGCCAATACTTTTATGAAAATTTTTTTATGACTAAAACAAAGGCATATTGGATCGGGGGACTGCTTATTTTATCATCTGCCATTATTTCGCAGAGTTGTAGTAAATCAACAGATGAAGACGAAGAACTGGTAGGCAACTGGAAACGTTACGATGATTTTGAAGGCAATGCACGCAGCGAGGCAGTAAGTTTTACTATCGGCGACAATGCATATGTCAGTACCGGCTCAACAAATACGGATCGTTTTAAAGACCTGTGGGAATACAACCTTTCACGCCGCTATTGGATACAGAAAGCTGACCTGCCCGGCGCAGCAAGAAATTCGGCTGTTGCTTTCACTGTCGGGACCAAGGCTTATGTAGGTACCGGTTATGATGGGGTAACCAAACTGAATGATTTTTGGGAATATGACCCGGCCACTAATCAATGGACACAGAAAGCAAACTTTGCAGGCAATGGCCGGTATGATGCAGTAGGCTTTGCTATTGGTGCTAAGGGATACATCGCCTGCGGCTATGACGGCAACTACCTGAAAGATATGTGGGAGTATGATCCTGCGTCTGATCAATGGACACAAAAAGCAAGCGTGGGCGGATCAAAACGTTCGGCGGCTATAGCTTTTGTCGCAAATGATAAAGGATATATCTGCGCCGGCAATAATAATGGCGAAATATTAAAAGATCTATGGATGTATGATCCGGCAGCAAATGAGTGGACAGAAAAAAAGAAGATCTATAACTACTCGGATGAAACCTATGATGATGATTACGGCACAATAGCCCGTCAAAATGGAGTTGCTTTTGCTATGGGTAATTACATATATATCACGTCCGGGGAAAATAGCTCTATCACTTCGTATACCTGGCAGTATGATCCGGCCAATGACAGCTGGTCAGAAAAAACACAATTTGAAGGAACAGGAAGAACAGGTGCGGTAGCTTTTATGTTAAGTAACAGAGGGTTTGTATTGACAGGCCGAAGCGGATCATTGATGATGGACAATATGTATGAGCTCTTACCTAATGATGAACAGGTTGATAATGACTAACAGGCACAATACTCTTATCATAGGTATATCAATGTTGCTTGCTGTAATCATTTTTGTAGTCACAATCAACCAATCGACCAACAAAAAGAAAAACCATATCAGCGCAACCGTGTTTGAAGGTACCCATGGCTGGGGATATGATATCCTGGTGAATGACGAACTGTTTATTCACCAGGAGCTGATCCCCGCTTTACAGGGTCAGACAGGGTTTCAAACCAAAATACAGGCAGAACAGACCGCCCGGCTAATAATTAACAAAATGAAAGGAGGTCAACTTCCCACAGTTACTACATTTGAGCTTGAGCCGATACTTTCTTTAAACAAGACGCAGCATGATCAGCCGGGAACAGCCAAATAACTTTCTGCATACGCTTTTTGGATTTCAAAAAACAAAAAACAAAGCGCATATTTTACTGACCGTTTTGATTCATGCCGCTGGCTGGTGCCTGCTGTTCTTACTACCGGTTTTATTATACCCTGTTCGTATCAACAATGGTTTTATCACCCGGGAATTGATTGATAAAGCCGTACTGGTTATCTTATTTTATTTGAACTACTATTGGCTTATTCCCCGTTTTTTTGAGAAGAAAAAATATGCTATCTATTTTTCTTTGATCTTCCTTGCTTTCATGCTATATTTTTCATTGCATGTTAACCTGCGGTTATTTTACTTCCGTGGCGAAGGAAGACCTTTTATGCAAATGGTGCGAGCCGGTGCAATAAATGCTGAAAAAGGAGGTTCAGCATTCGTTGTAAATAACAGCGTTCAAGGCTTGGGTGTGCATGTAATAAGAGATTCAGCAGGTTTTGTCACTTCCTTTGAAGGACCAGCGTCTTCCACGGATTCACTCATCCGAACAGATGGACGACCGCCTTTTCCTGAACCATTTTTATTTGGTATACCGAGAGGCGCCTGGTTAATGACGTTAAACAATGCTATCAGTTCGTTCACCCTGCTATTACTGATCGGCGGTTTCATCCGGCTCAGCTATTCTTTTATCCGTAATCAAAATGAAAAGAAGGCTTTGGAAAACGCCAACCTGAATGCGGAAGTAAATTTTCTAAAGTCGCAGATCAACCCGCATTTTTTATTTAATACCCTAAACAGTATTTATTCGCAGGCTCATTCACGATCGGTCAATACGGAACATTCTATTTTAAAATTATCGGAGCTTCTTCGCTATGTATTATACGATTCCGGTGATAACCAGGTAGAACTATCCAAAGACATTCAATATATCAATAACTATATCGACCTGCAGCGTCTTCGCCTTTCCCAAAAGATAAAGATCAATTATTCCGTTACCGGCAATATGCAGGGAAAAAAGATAGCCCCACTTTTACTGATCACGTTTATCGAAAATGCGTTTAAACATGGCATCAGTTATTCGCTTGCATCCTGTATCGACATCAGCATCGTGATTTTTGAAAAAACATTAACGTTATCAGTAGTCAATCCCATTTTGGAAAAAGATAGCTTTGAAACCGGTGGCCTTGGCTTAAAGAATGTAAGGAGAAGACTTGAACTACTATATCCCGGTCACCAGCTCGATATTTTTTGTAACGAAAGCCTGCACATCGTTAATCTAAAAATTGATTTAACCAATGCTTAACTGCCTGATCATTGATGATGAACCACTGGCCCTGCAATTGCTGGAAGACTTTGTCAATAAAACACCTTACCTGAAACTGGCAGGCAAATTTGAAGAACCCTTGCAAGCTCTATCCGTGTTAGAATCCCAAAAAATTGATTTGCTTTTTCTGGATATCAAGATGCCGGATATATCGGGCATAGACTTCTACCGGTCATTGGTGAATAAACCTGAAGTGATCTTTACAACGGCTTACAGTGAATATGCCATTGACGGCTTTGAGTTGAAAGCAATGGATTACCTGGTAAAACCTATTTCGTTTGAAAAATTTATTACTGCCTGCAACAG
Organism: Terrimonas pollutisoli; assembly: GCF_029360765.1. Lineage (GTDB taxonomy): Bacteria > Bacteroidota > Bacteroidia > Chitinophagales > Chitinophagaceae > Terrimonas_B > Terrimonas_B pollutisoli. The sequence continues at coordinate 83,023 of NZ_JARKNA010000009.1, forward strand.
GGTAAAAGAGTTCATCGAAATAAAAAATCAAAAAGATAAAGCCAAAGAGTTTTTCTTTATCAATGTATCACATAAGTTACACAAGATCTTTTACGATGATATTTTATACCTCGAAGGATATAAGGATTATACCAAAGTGCACCTGATCAGTTCAAATAATCCTTTGCTCATCTTACACAACCTGAAATATTTTGAAGACCTGCTGGATAAAAAACAATTTATCCGCATTCATCGTTCGTATATGGTATCACTGCGAAAAATAAATACAGCATCCAGGAAATCGGTGACGATTAACAATAACTCGTTGCCGGTTAGTGATAACTACAGGGATAGCTTTTTTTCGTTGATTGAGCAGCATTAAAAAATCCACCAGTATATACTGATGGATTTCGAAAATTTCATTCCAATTTATTTTTATAAATACTTCTTTATCTCTTCCACCAACTCCGTCTTCGTGATCGGCACACCCATGATCTTGTGATATCCTTTGGCATCTACAAAATAAACGTCGCGGATAATTTTGATCAGTTGTCCGTTGTTGATCTCGGGAACCAGGATAGTATCGAAGTTGTGTAAGATTTCACCCAGGTTTTTTGGAAAAGGTCTTAAGTACCTGAGATGCGCATGGCTTACAGCATGACCCTTTGATTGCAATTCAGCGACAGCCGATTTAATAGCACCAAATGTAGAACCCCATCCCAAAACCAGCACTTTCCCTTTATCAGCGCCGCTATCTATTTTTTGTTCGGGAATATATTCCGCGATCTTATCAACTTTCTCCTGTCTTATTTTCACCATCAGCTGGTGATTCTCGGGATCATAGCTGATGTTACCGGTGATGTTTTGTTTTTCCAAACCACCAATCCGGTGTTCTAAACCCGGTGTTCCGGGCACAGCCCATGGACGGGCCAGCTTTTCATCCCGCAAATAGGGTTGCAGCTTTTCCTCGCCGTGTCCTAATTCCGTTTTGAATTTGACATGAATGGGAGGCAATTGATCCGTAGTTGGAAATTTCCACGGCTCGGCACCGTTGGCAATATAACCATCACTTAAAAAGATAACAGGGGTCATGTGTTGTACAGAAATGCGAACTGCCTCATATACGGCATCAAAACAATCTGCAGGAGTAGCCGAAGCGATAACCGGCATCGGGCATTCTCCATTTCTTCCATAGTAAGCCTGCAGCAGATCACTCTGCTCAGTTTTAGTGGGCAAACCGGTGGATGGCCCGCCGCGTTGCACATCCACGATCAGCAGGGGAATTTCAAGCATTACGGCTAGTCCCATTGCTTCCGCTTTCAATGCCATACCAGGACCGGAAGTAGTAGTTACTCCTAACGCCCCCCCGTAAGCTGCGCCGATAGCGCTGGTAATCGCCGCAATTTCATCCTCTGCCTGGAAAGTACGTACGCCGAAATTCTTATGTCTTGCCAGCTCATGTAATATATCTGAGGCCGGGGTAATGGGATAAGAGCCCAAAAACATCGGTAATCCACTTACCTGTGAAGCGGCAATAAGACCGTAAGCCAGCGCCTGGTTACCCATGATGGATCGATAGGAACCAGGTTCCATCTTAGCTTTCTCAACTTTATAAGTGGTAGTAAATGTTTCGGTGGTATCGCCGAAATTATAGCCAGCCTGCAACACCCGGAGGTTACTCTCCAGGATATCCGCCTTTTTACCAAACTTCTCTTTCAGGAAGCTGGTGGTATTGTCCATATCCCGGTCATACATCCAGTAAAGAAATCCGAGTACGAACATATTTTTGGCCCGGTCCTTTTCCTTCATACCCATGGTAAAATCCTTCAGCGCTTCACGGGTCATTTTGGTGACATCCATTTTGATCACTTCGTAGCTATCAAGGCTGCCGTTTTCCAGCGGGTTTTCACCCTCGGGATAATTAGCGAGGCGGAGATTTTTTGAATCAAAGCCGTCGGTATTGACAATAATCTTTCCCCCCTTTTTCAAAGCCGTAAGATTTGCTTTTAGAGCAGCCGCATTCATAGCCACCAGCACATCACAAGCATCGCCGGGAGTAAAGACCCTGTCACTGGAAAACCGAAGCTGGTAACCACTCACGCCGGGCAAAGTGCCCTGCGGTGCCCTGATCTCGGCCGGGAAATCCGGGAAGGTAGACAAATCAATACCTAACAGGGCCGTATTATTAGTGAATTGAGTACCTGTTAATTGCATCCCATCGCCACTATCACCGGCAAACTTTATAACTACATCCTGTAATACTTCTTGTTTGCGAATCATTGTAAAAAATTGTTTTGCAAAATTAGGGTAGTTTATGCTTGTTTAACCACCTAAATTGGTAGACTTTAAAATTGATAAATGGTGCGGTTTGAAAGCCCAATTGCACTATTTTGCTAATTCTCTTAATCAAAAACTAATTAACAACGCATGAAATGAGTCCCCACGTTTACAGTCGGGACGAATCGCATCTGGCTAATTTAAAAACAAAAAATCTACAGATGAAACAAAAACTATTACTGCTACAGGCATTGGCACTATTTACAACAGTTGTGGTAAATGCCCAGGCAAAACTGGTGGAAAAGGTCACCCGCAAAGGAGATGAGCTGGTAATTCCCTATGAGAAATATGTTTTGCCAAACGGTCTTACTCTTATCATTCACGAAGACCATAGCGACCCGGTGGCTCATGTTGACGTGACGTACCATGTTGGTTCTGCCCGTGAAGAGATAGGAAAATCCGGCTTTGCACACTTTTTTGAGCACATGATGTTCCAGGGCAGTGACCACGTTGGCGATGATCAGCATTTCAAAATCGTGACTGAATCGGGAGGAAGTTTAAATGGCTCTACGAATACGGACCGTACTAACTATTTTCAAACGGTTCCCTCCAACCAACTGGAAAAAATGTTGTGGCTGGAGGCCGATCGTATGGGCTTTTTGCTGGATGCGGTAACGCAAAAAAAATTTGAGAACCAGCGGGAAACTGTAAAAAATGAAAGAGGTGAAAGGGTTGACAATGTTCCTTACGGTTTGCTTTTTGAAGAAATATCAAAAAACCTTTACCCCTACGGACATCCTTACTCCTGGCTAACCATTGGCTATGTAGAGGACCTGAACCGGGTGAATGTAGATGATCTGAAAAATTTCTTTTTACGCTGGTATGGCCCCAACAATGCAACTATTACCGTCGGTGGCGACGTAACCTCAGAGCAGGTAATAAAACTGGTTGAAAAATATTTCGGGCCCATTCCTGCCGGGCCAAAGGTGGAGAAAATGCCGGCCATGGTTCCTACGCTGGACAAACATCGCTTTGTTTCTTACGTAGACAATTATGCCCGCCTGCCGATGCTGGTGAAGGCTTATCCAACCGTGCCTGAATATCATCCTGACCGTGCAGCACTAGCTTGCCTTGCCCAAATATTGGGGCAGGGAAATAACTCGTTTATGTACCAGCAGCTGACAAAAAAACAACAGGCGCTACAGGCCGGATGTTTTAGCGTATTGTTCGAGCTGTCGGGCTTTTTTGCTTTCCAGGTAATTCCTTATCCCGGTAAACCGCTTTCAAACATGTATTACCAATTGGATAATGCACTGGATAGTTTTGAAGCTAGAGGCGTAACCGATGATGATATTGCAAAATTTAAAGGTGGTTATGAATCGCAATTAATAAATGGATTGCAAAGTGTAGCTGGTAAGGTATCGCAGTTGGCCGCCTTTCAAACTTATACCGGCAATCCAAATATGATCGGCGAACAATTGAAAACATACCTCGCTGTTACCAAAGAGGATGTAATGCGTGTTTATAACAAATACATCAAACACAAACATCCGGTAGTGGTAAGCATATTACCAAAAAGCCAAGAAAAAATGATCGTGGGTGAAAACAATTTTAAAATTGATAACAGTAATTATACCGCTCCTGATTATGGCTATGCAGGATTAAAATATGTAAAAGCCAAAGATAATTTTGACCGAGCCGTGATGCCACCCAATGGCCCTAACCCGGTTGTAAAAGTGCCCGCATTCTGGAGAAAGGATTGGGAAAATGGAATCAAGTTCATTGGATCTGAAAATTCAGAGTTACCAACCGTTACCTTATCAGTTAAAATACCAGGAGGACATTTGCTGAATGCCAATGATCTTTCAAAAGCAGGACAGGCATCATTCTTCACTGATATGATGAATGATGATACCAAAAATTATACGGCTGAAGAAATGAGCAAGGAACTCCAAAAGTTGGGTAGCTCGATCAATGTATTTAGCGGTAACGATGATATTACCTTCCAGGTACAGTCGCAAAAGAAAAACCTGGATGCAACATTGAAACTGTTGGAAGAAAGAATATTTAATCCAAAGTTCACCCAATCAGCTTTTGACCGGATTAAAAAACAAAACCTGGAAAGTTTCAAACAGCAGAAAACGCAACCCGCCGCAGTGGCAGACAATGTTTTTGCAAAATTGAATTATGGCGCCAACCATATCCTGGGTATTTCAGGTGATGGCGATGAAGAAACTGTGAAATCCTTTACCATTGCCGATATTCAGTCTTATTACGACAACTATATGACATCGCAGGATGCAGAAGTGGTGATCGTTGGCGACATCAAAGAGGATGAAATTTTGCCTAAACTTTCATTCCTGAATAATCTACCCAATAAGAAAGTGGCCATCCCAACGATTGCAGCAGCTCCTGTTGTTGAAAAAACAAAGATCTTTTTGGTGGATGTGCCGAAATCGGCACAGACTGAATTTCGTGTTGGTTATGTTACAGGTCTTAAATACGATGCCACTGGTGAATATTACAAGTCTGGTTTAATGAATTATGCTTTGGGTGGAGCTTTCAATAGTCGTTTAAATATGAACCTGCGTGAAGACAAAGGCTGGACCTATGGAGCCAGAAGCAGTTTTAACGGCGGCAAACAAACCGGCGACTATGGATTCAGTTCAGGCATCAGGGGCAATGCTACTGATAGCGCCGCTATTGAAATTATCCGGGAACTGAAGGATTATGCGGAAAAAGGAATCACTGAACAGGAATTAAGTTTTATGAAAAGTGCTATCGGCCAGCGGGATGCGTTGCGCTATGAAACCGGATTCCAAAAAGCAGGTTTTATCGGTAATATCTTAGACAATAACCTGCCAGCTGATTATGTAGATCAGCAAAATAATATTGTAAAAACTATAACCAAAGCGGAAATTGATGCATTGGCAAAAAAATGGATCAATACCGATAAAATGAATATCCTGGTAGTGGGTGATAAAGCTAAAATAGTACCCGGCTTACAAAAACTCGGCTATGAGATTATCGAGTTAGATGCAGACGGAAAACCAGCAGAAAAGAAAGCATTCTAGTGATAAGTTTTGCTTTGATTGAAAAACGCCACTCTTTCCCGGGTGGCGTTTCTTTTTATTGTTGTAAATTTATTCGATGGACAAAGTGGTAATCAAAAAAAAATTAAAGGATAAAAATTCCAACCTGGAATATTGGTTATCAAAACCAGTGAATGAAAGATTAGCAGCTATCGAAATCCTTCGTCAGCAATATATCAAATTCAAATACAAAAATGTTCAGCCCGGACTTCAGAGAGTTTGTCGAATTATTAAACAAAAATGAGGTTTTGTATATGATCGTAGGTGGTTATGCCGTCGGCTTTCATGGGCACCCCCGTTATACTGGTGATCTTGATATTTGGCTGCTACCAGAGAAAGAAAATGCATCCAGAATTGTACAGGCCATAAACACATTTGGTTTCGGTGCGCTCGGTATTAGTGAAAAAGATCTCTGCACTGAAGGGATTATTATCCAATTAGGCTATCCGCCATTACGCATTGATCTGCTTACTTCGATTGACGGTGTGACTTTTAACGAATGCTATCCCAATCGAAAAACAACAGAGATCGACGGCCTGCTTATTAACTTTATTAGTTACGAAGATTTAATCAAAAATAAAAAAGCAAGCGGCCGTTACCAGGATTTGGGAGATATTGAAAATCTGCAAAAAGAATAATCCAACCGGTTTTTGTTTAGGAGCCAACACCATAAGGTATTAGCTCCCTGGTTATTTTTCTATTCTCGGCCATCCAGTATATTACCCAATCCTCCCAATATACTACCTTCTTCTTTACGGTTATAGGTACCATAAGCCATGATGCGGCTTGCCAATCGGCTAATCGGCAATGATTGTATCCATACTTTTCCGGGGCCTGTTAACCTGGCGAAAAATAATCCTTCGCCACCAAACACCAGGTTTTTTACACCCCGCACAAATTCAATATCAAAGTCAATTCCGGGTGTATACGCCACTACACAACCTGTATCTACTTTTAAAACTTCACCATGTTTCAATTCCTTTTCGATCACATATCCACCCGCATGCATAAATGCGAAGCCATCACCTTCCAGTTTTTCCATGATAAAACCTTCACCACCGAATATGCCGGTACCCAACCTGCGTTGAAAATGGATGCCCACACTAACACCTTTGGCTGCGCAGAGAAAAGCATCTTTTTGAGCAATGATCGTTCCACCTAGTTCTTGCAGGTCCATGGCAATGATCTTCCCGGTATAAGGAGCGCCAAAGCTTACTTTTCTTTTTCCCTGGCCGATATTGGTGAATGCAGTCATGAATAAACTTTCACCGGTGAGTATCCGTTTGCCGGCACTCATCAGTTTACCAAAAAAACCGGTAGGTTGTTGAGCTGATCCGTCACCAAAAATGGTTTGCATCTGAATACCCTCCTCCATCATCATCATAGCGCCACTTTCCGCTATGGCTGTTTCATTAGGATCCAATTCAATTTCTACAAATTGTAATTCTTCACCATGAATTTTGTAGTCGATCTCATGGTTTATCCGTGTTCTGCCGTTCATAATAAAAATAATTTTCGCCAAAGTTAATGAAGCAATATCCGTACAAGTATTACCAATTATATAAAAACGGTAAACGAACCCTTTGGACCGGTAGGTAAAAAAGCTGCGAGCCATGAGCTTTGAGCTGCGAGCCAGGAAAGCTAACGGTCATAAGTTTTTCCTTATCTTCCTGTAATAAAACCAATTTATGGCCGAACAAACCAACCAATTCAAGCCGTTTGTATCACCTGAAACGCAAATGGCCGAACTAACGATTAAGTCAATCCTGACGGGTGCAGCTTTTGGAATTATTTTCGGTGCGTCAACAGTATATCTCGCATTAAAAGCGGGTTTGACAGTTTCCGCTTCCATACCTATCGCTGTATTGGCTATAACCTTGGGAAGAAGATTTTTAAAAACCACTATTCTCGAAAACAACATCATCCAAACAACAGGATCTGCCGGTGAAAGTATTGCTGCCGGTGTTGTATTCACCTTACCCGGCTTTTTATTTTTAAGTGAACCGGGAAGCGCCAGCTTCTTTAATTATTTCACCATACTCATACTTGCCATCTTTGGAGGTATACTCGGTACATTAATGATGATACCGCTTCGACGTTCATTGATCGTAAAGGAGCATGGAACTCTGCCTTACCCGGAAGGAACAGCCTGCGCCTCTGTATTAAAAGCCGGTGAAAAGGGAGGCGAGTTCGCCAAAACAGCTTTTATGGGTCTGGGATTTGCTTTTGTATATGCGGTATTGCAAAAGATATTTCATGTAATAGCTGAGGTTCCCGCATTTTTTACCAAACAAACCAATAAAGTATTTCCATCTGCAAGAGTAAGTGGTGAGATCACTCCTGAATATATGGGTGTGGGTTATATAATCGGGCCAAAGATCGCAGGAGTATTAGTGGCTGGCGGTGTATTAAGCTGGTTTGTATTTACACCGTTATTGGCAAGCCTGTTAAATGATAATGGAAGTATCATAGCTGCTCAATTAGCAAAACTGGGTTATCTGAAAGATGTTAATACAGCCGGCGGGCCCGGAGGATGGGATCCTGCCACACAAAGTTTTGGTGATTGGTCACAGGCAATATATCGTGCTTACATAAGACAGATTGGCGCCGGCGCTGTAGCAGCAGGCGGTTTCATCACCCTGGTCAAAACAATTCCTACCATTATATCCTCTTTTAAAGGCAGTATTGGTTCATTAAAGAGTGACGCGGCCGGAGTAACCGCTGAAGCGAACGTTCCAAGAACAGAAAGAGATCTTTCGATAAAAGTAGTGGGGATAGGCAGCCTTATTTTATTACTCGTTATTGCACTATTGCCAAACACACTTATTCCCGGCACAAACATCGGCAGCAAATTATTATTGGGCTTATTGGTCATCATCTTTGGAGCTTTCTTTGTTACCGTTGCCTCCCGTATAGTAGGTTTGATCGGTTCATCTAACAGTCCAATTAGTGGTATGACCATTGCCACCTTGATGGGAACCTGTCTCATCTTTATCATGGTAAAATGGACGGGTCATATTTATGAACCGATGGCACTAGTGGTAGGTAGTATGATCTGTATTGCGGCTGCGAATGCAGGCGCTACATCACAGGATTTAAAAACCGGGTATCTTGTTGGCGCCACACCCAAATACCAGCAGATCTCTTTGTTTGTTGGTGCTATTGTTTCATCACTGGCTATTGGCGCTACTATTAAAATATTGGATCAGCCCACTGCTGAAATGGCGGCACAAGGAATTCAGCATGCAATAGGCACGGATAAATTTCCCGCACCGCAGGGCACGTTAATGGCTACACTGATCAAAGGCATTTTATCTTTCAATCTTGACTGGCAATTTGTATTGGTGGGTGTATTTATTGCAATTGTAGTAGAACTTTGTGGTATCAAAGCATTGAGTTTTGCCATTGGAATCTATCTTCCTTTATCTACTACATTGCCCATCTTTATCGGCGGCGCTATCCGTGGCATTATTGAATGGAGAAATAAAAAGAGAAATATTCATGTTGCACCCGAAGAAGAAGACCTTGGTAAAGGAAATCTATTTGCAACGGGACTCGTCGCCGGCGGCGCATTAGCAGGTGTTCTCGTTGCATTTCTTTTTGCAAGCGATAAAGTAAGTGCAGGACTGGCCAAACTGAGTGCTGAGCATGGATTACAATCTGCTTTGGGAGGTGAAGGTTACAAGTGGCTGGGCGTTGCTTTCTTTGCTTTAATGGGTATAGCATTGTACCGGATTGCGATTGGGAAAAATAAATCGATCTAACGATCTATCCAATAGATATGTAAAAGTCCTGCAGGAAGCAGGACTTTTTGTTGACGGGTACGGATTAAAATAATGCACTAAACCAACTGGTATCAATAGTACTTTATTTCAACAGCTATTTTTTGCTGTTAACAAATCATTTTAAATAAAGCCCAGGTGCTCATATTGCTGCCCGAGTATTTTTTTATCGTCTGCACTTAACCATTTATTCAGCACGGTAGCATACACATTTTTAAAATCAATTTTATATTTCAGATCACCATCCTGCAAATCACTGAGATCAGGCATGCCGTTGATCAAGCCTTTTTGCTTTAATCCGCCGCTAACCAAAAACATGTTATTGGCAGTGCCATGGTCAGTTCCGCCACTTGCATTTTGCGAAACTCTTCTTCCAAATTCTGAAAAGCTAAACAGCAATACATCGTTGAAACGATTATTTGCTTTCAGATCTTTTACAAATGCTTTTACAGCCTCATTCATTTCTGTAAATAAACGCTGCTGCTGCGCTCCCTGGTTAATATGTGTATCAAAACTACCCAGCGAAACATAATATACCTTAGTATTAATGTCAGAGAAAATGAGCGATGCAATTGTTTTAAGACTATTACCTAATTGAGTCTTTGGATAATCTGCCGCAGTTGGATGCAATCTGCTTTGTTTAAAAATATAATCAGCAGATGAAAGTGTTTGCGCCATTGTCTTGTACAGATAGTCTACTGACTGTTCACCTGATTCCTGCTGGCGGCTCCGGCTCACATCACGGAAAAATTTTTCATTGGCTGTTCCGTATAAGCGTTTGGGATCTTTTACCGCTATACCGTTCATTGTATTGCCCTTCATCGAAAGGCTCAACACATCATCGATTTCTATAGCCTGTGTGGGCTTATCGCAGCCATTGCATTGTGCATCAAGATAACGACCGATCCAACCCGAGTTCCAATACTCTGTACTTTGGCTGGCAGTTTGCCAAATATCCATACTCCTGAAATGCGAACGATCAGGATTAGGATAACCTACGCTGTTGATGATGCCCAGGCTTCCGTCATCGTATAAGTCTTTGAATGCATTCAAGGCGGGATGTATCCCCACCTCATCAGTAATAGACAACGCTTTTTGTTTATTAATACCCAAGCCCGGTCTTGCCTTATAATACAAATCATTTCGAACCGGTATCACCGTATTCAAACCATCATTGCCGCCGCTTAATTGCAACACTACTATTACTTTGTTGCCCGCTGGTACTATGGCCGGTCCTTCAAATGCTTTCAAAAATTTTGGAAGCATCAGTGAGGCTGTTGCCAGTGAACCGATTTGGATAAATTCTTTTCGTTTGATTTGCATAAAAAAACCCTCCAAACCTCCCTAAAAGGAGGCCTCCACTCACAGCCCTGAGAGCAGTAAGCGAACTTTTCATTTAAACATTTACCAAGAACTGAATTCAATCACCCATTTTTCTACATGATCCCTGTAATAGATAAAATATCTTCAACCTAAGTTCCCCCTTTAGGGGGACAGGGGGTTAACACAACTGATACTCCGGTGTACTCATGATCTGTATCGTCACTGAACGGATAAAACTATTCCTGTCGGACTCATCTGAATATTGCTTCAGGATGCTAGCATCCACTGCTGTTTTTGTTTGCAATAAAACTGCTGCCATTCCATTAATCAGTTTATCCCGTTGTGTTTTTTCAAAATGAGCCAGGTACAATTTCCAGTCAGTATTGGCCTCGATCGGCTTTAGCGACTTGCCATATTTTTTTACCGCCTTTGTTTTCATTACTGCATCTCCGGCTTGGTCAGCCATGGGTCTTCCCATCATTTGGTCATCATCATCCTTTGGTGTTACATTCATTTCATCTTCATCATTGATGAGTTGCGGAATTCGCATTCTCATCATCAGGGTGCTGCTGTCGATCCATGATTTTCCACCCGGCCAGCCTGCCACATTGGGTGGGTAAAATAATACCTGCCCCAACAACCGTTGCAACACAATTATCGATTCCTGGTTTGCGATCGACATAGGTAACATTCGTTGCATACCTGCTAATAATTCTACAGGGGCTTTGATCCGGTTCCCGATATTTTTTTCCTCATAGAACCAATCGCTGGTGAAAACATCCTCCATCAATTTGCTGATGTCATACTTACTCTTATAGAATCTTTCTGCAAGCCATTCTATCTTTTGTACATCCGGCTGGTCATTGACAAAAAACTGGTAGAATTTTTTTGCGATAAAATGGGCCGTTTGTTTTTGTTCGAGTAAAATGTCCAGTACATCATCGCCATCAAGATTACCAGACTGTCCTAAAACAGTCTTATCAGCATAATCATGCTGACCCTTGCGGAAAATAAATTCGCCTTTAAGATTAGCCGACCAACCGGTGAATGCCCGTGCTGCTTCTTTGACATCCTGCTCGGTATAATTGCCCCTGCCCAGTGTAAACAGCTCCATCACTTCACGGGCAAAGTTTTCGTTGGGATGCCCTTTCCTGTTTTGTTGATTGTTTAAGAAGTTGAGCATGGCCGCTGAACGGGAAACTTCTTTTAATAGAGTGCCGAAATTGCCGGTTGCATTTCTGCGGATAATATCCAGTAAATCCTGTTGGTAAAAAACATTCAGGTTGCGACAGGCAAAATGTCCATGCCAGAAGAAAGCCATTTTCTCCCGCAATTGGGCACGGCTGTTTACCATTTGATTTAGCCAATATAAATTCAGGTTGCGAACACCCTCCCTGCTTTTTTGCTGCCGTAGCTTTTTTTCTTCCGCTGTCAATTCTTTTTGCTGAACCCGTCCAACCTGGTCTATTCCCATCATCAATCCCTGCAGGTAATTGTCAGCCACATTAATATAGTCGGGCTTTTGAGCAGATGCTTTTACGAGGGCCTTATAAAATTGTTCAGGAGTGTATTGAGAAAGGTCACCGAGTTGTTCCGCTGCGGGACCGAAGCCGGCCCGCCATAAAAGATGCTGGTTCTTTAACTGGTTACTCAGCGGCATGAATCATGATTTGTTTTACGACTATGTTTATCCTTAAAGGTTTAATAGTACCCCGCTTTTAACGACAAAACAGGCTAATTATTTTTTGAATTAAAAACGGTCAGGCAGGCTGCATTGCACATTCATTGAATAAAAAGCTGCGGTTTGAATGTAACCGTAGCTTTTTTATTTGAAAGCATTTTTATTTATCTAAGTTTCTTTTCCCTTATCGTTAACCCGAAAAGAATGAGTACTAACCTTTCTTTCTATTGATAATAAAATCAATTCCAAAATTAAAAGAGTTTAGAAGGTTGATATTAAAATTAGAAATTTTATCTGCTGGTTGACCACCGGACCTGGATTTAGAATACCAATAACTGACTCCTCCTGCATTTGCGCTCAATAATAACCCGGACGTTGGTATAAAATAAATACCGGGACTAACTCCTGCAGAATAACCTGTTGACTTACGCTTGTAATTATTACCGGGAGTGTATTCCTGTCTCGTAGTTCCGTTACTAAACGTTCCACTTAAATCGGTATACCAGCCTAACTTTTCTTTTATTGGAAAAAATTTTTCCCAGGATAACCCAGTGCTAAAACCGATGCTTTTATAATCCTCATTCCCATTGGCATCCTCCGATTTACCATGGCTATACCCAAGTCTGGCGCTAAGTACCGAATTTTTACCAATTGCATAACCTATCCGCGGGCTGAGATTGGCATTAGAATTAGCACTTTTGATATTACCTGAATAATCATAAGTACCATAACCAAAAGTGCCGCCCAACAAAATATCATTCTTGTCAATTTGAGCCTTTCCGATAACAACAGATAGGGCCGCAATACTAAAAAGTAAAATTTGTTTTTTCATTCCGGTGATTTTTTTGTTTAAAAAATATTTTCAACGCAAGTAATAAAACAAAAAACGAAGCGATTATACGTATTGCTTCGTTTAACGAACAATTATCCTAAACAAAATAAAAATTCCGGAACCCGTGCAGCATTATGAAATCATCCCGCTGCCAAAATAGCTATGTAATACTGTGGGAAGTTTTATTCCATCTGCTGACTGGTTATTTTCCAACAAACAGGCCATTATCCTTGGTAATGCTAGTGAACTTCCATTTAATGAATGCGCTAATTGTGTTTTTCCATTGGCATCTTTAAAACGGATCTTCATCCGGTTGGTCTGGTATGCTTCGAAGTTTGAAACAGAACTTACTTCCAACCACCTCTCCTGTGCGGCACTGTATACTTCAAAATCGTAAGTAAGCGCTGAAGTAAAACTCATATCACCACCGCATAAGTTTAAAATCCGGTACGGTAACTCCAGTGTCTGTAACAATTTTTCAATATGCGTTACCATTTCTTCATGCACCTCATAACTTTTGCCGGGTTGCGTCAGTTGAACGATTTCCACTTTTTCAAACTGGTGAACACGATTTAAACCGCGAACATCTTTACCAAAACTTCCCGCTTCTCTTCTGAAGCAGGGTGAGTAAGCTGTCATCCTGATTGGAAGATCGGCCTCTTTCAAAATCTCATCGCGGTAAATATTCGTGACCGGTACTTCGGAAGTGGGTATGAGATAAAAATTATCTTCCTGCATATAATACATCTGCCCTTCCTTATCCGGCAATTGACCAGTGCCATAGGCTGAAGCCTCATTTACCATAAAGGGAGGTAAGTACTCTGTATATCCTGCAGCTGTATTATAATCTAAAAAATATTGAATCAATGCCCGCTGCAGTTTCGCTCCTTTGCCTTTATACAAGGGGAAACCGCTGCCGGTAATTTTAGCGCCGGTTTCAAAGTCAACGATATCATATTTTTTAATCAGATCCCAATGCGGTGCCGAACCAGCAGCAAGTTGCGGTTTGTTTCCGCCCTCTCTCACCACCACATTATCCTCAGGTGTTTTACCCGGCGGCACTTTTTCCGAAGGCAAATTTGGCAATGTTACAAGGGTGTCCTGCAACTGCTTTTCAGCTTGAGCAAGTTTGTCAGTGATGGGCTGCAACAACAATTTTAGCGATGCCACTTCCGCCTTTTTTGCTTCAGCCTCTTCTTTCTGGCCTTTCGCCATCAATTGGCCGATCTCTTTAGATGTTGCATTTATTTTTGATTGAGTGTTATCAAATTCCAGTTGTGACTTTTTGCGCTGATCATCCAGGACGATGATTTCATCCACCAGCGTTAAGTCTTTAAAATGTTTTATAGCCAATCTTTCCTTTACCCAATCGGGATTTTGACGAAGTACCTGTAACTGCAACATCTTGTAAAAAATTTTTGCAAAGATAGCAGCCGTTGACGCATCCGGGAAATCAATCAAAACGCTTTTAATCCGTGACTATCTTTGCGATTATGCAAATACAAGATGATTTACAAACCAGATGGTGGGCCCTGGAGGCGAAACTGGTTGAGCGGTTTGGTAAAAAGCCCGACCTGGAAACCATTCTTTTCCTGATTGGCATGCAGGAAACCGGCATCATCAAAGAAAAAATAACCAAGGAACAAAAGCAGGACCTGATGCATGTAGCGGTTTGCACTTTATTGATGCCAAGCGGGTACTATGAACTCGAGCGGACTGACGAAGAGGGATGGCCGCATTTCAGGCAGCTAAAACCCATGCCCGAGATGAATCCTTTTGAACAGGAAAATTTTTTGAAAGACCATGTGTTGTTGTATTTTGAAGAAAATGGATTGTAGTTTACTTGGCAATGAAACATTTGATGAAATCCATTAAACAATAGTTTGGCAAATGAAAAAGGGAATTGTTCTGTTGATTGGCGCATTCATGGCGCAGATCAGCGTTGCTCAAAAGGAAATCATTTTAAAAAAGAAAGACCGTAAAAAAGATGTGCTGCTGCAAACCAGCATGGGCGATATGTTGATCCGGCTTTCTGATTCCACGCCTTTACATCGTGACAATTTTTTGAAACTGGTAAAACAACATTACTACGACAGCTCATTGTTTCACCGGGTGATCAACAACTTTATGATACAGGGTGGTGATCCGGACAGCAAGAATGCTCCTGCGGGAAAACCTTTAGGCGAAGGCGGTCCCAGCTTTACCGTTCCCGCCGAATTCAGGCCCGGGTTATTTCATAAGAAAGGCGTGATAGCCGCCGCCCGGCAAGGTGATAATGTAAATCCGGAAAAAGCCAGTAATGGCAGCCAGTTTTATATTACGCAGGGAAAAAAATTTACCGATGGGGCTCTTGATACTTTGGAAACATATCGCCGGAACGGAAGAAAAATTCCGGCCGATCAAAGAGAAGCATATAAAACCGTTGGCGGTACACCGCATCTCGACCAGGGGTATACGGTATTTGGTGAGGTTGTCGATGGCCTGGATGTGATCGATAAAATCGCAGCCGTTCCCACCAGTAAAGGTGCTGACCGTGACAGACCATTGGAAAATGTGATGATTGTAAAGGCAAGCCTGGTTAAGCGAAAGAAAAAGTAACCTCCAATGTAGCTTTAAAAATGTTTAATGTTCTCCCGATAGCTATCGGGGTCAATTTTCAATATTCAATTAAACAGGGATTGAAGTGGTTCAGGGAACACTGAAAATTAAGTTTGATTTTGAGCATTAAAAAAGCGGCGTTCCTGTAAGATCGCCGCTTTTTTATTATTTAACTGACTTCTTTGTTTATTGTCCAGCCGGCGTTCCGGTACCACCACTACTATTGGCTCTCTTGCTTTCATCTTCAATACCCGTATTGCGCTGGCGTGCTGCTTTTACCGTATTACTTCCAAAGCGATAACTAAAGTTTAATTTTACCTGCTGCATTTCACCATGACCATTAAACCTGCTGTTTACTCCTGCAAAATTGGTACTGCCGCCCCATTTCATCGTTTTGAAAACATCGCTTAGTACGCCTCTTACCGTTCCTTTACCTTTGAACACCGTTTTTTGAAAACCTAAATCAATATAGCCCATCGCTTCAGATTTAATAACTCCCTGCCATACCGATGGTGAGATATACAATCCGCTTATTTCGCCTTTCCATCCCTTACCAAGATCAAAACTATTTTGCATAAAATAGGTCAATGCAAATACCTTCTGGTTTACTTTTCTGTCACCACCGCCAAAATCGGCTTTGTAAATGGAGTAAGAAGAGTTCGCTGTAGCAAAAAAACTATACCATTTGTATTGGAAAGGATAACTGATGTTCAGGCTCATTACATCCTGTGTAGCCAGGTTTTTCTTCATCAAAAATCCTTGTGTTTTATTAATTGTATCCGGTAGCTGGGCAAAAACGTCTTGCACATGACTGTAGTTAAGTACAGTGGTCAGTTTATACTTAAAGATATTTGTCAATCCAATGCTATTGGTGTACTGTGGTCTCAGCTCGGTATTCCCTTTCATGTAAGTATATTCATTGAGCTTAAATTCAAATGGATTAAGATCCTGGTAAGCCGGACGATCTATCCTGCGGCTATAAGATACTGTCCATTGATTCATTGGATTTTTATTGAATGATAATGACGCACTTGGGAAAAAGTCTGTATAATCTCTTTTAAAAGTAGAATCCAAATTTTTGGTGTTACCATTTTGCGTTTCAAATCCTGACGATATTCCCTTTGAATGCGTGTTTTCAGCCCTCACTCCAAATTGAATCATCAGGCCCTTCAATTGTTTGTTATAGTTAACATACAGGGCATTGATATTTTCTTTGTAGTCAAACAGATTGTTTATGATCACATCATCAGAAGCAGACTTTTCATCCCTACGGTCAAAAGTATTATCTGTATTAACAACGCCAATTTTTCCACCAATACCCAGTTTACCACCTTTAAAATTTTGCTCATAATCGACTTTTAAAGAGTATAAATCAATATTGGTGGGTGCAATAATATCAGAAATTGTATGACTAATCGGGGTCACGCCATCTTCTTCAAAATAATGGTTTGGTTGATACTGGATTGATCGTATTTTGAAGAATCCATAGTCAGCATCAATGTTCAGATCTTTTCCATTGGCTTCTGTATGCTTGAAGTTGATATTCGTATTCACATTGTCCCGCTTCATATCATTGTGATTTGTAGCTTTCAAAATACGATCAAGCTCACCTGTCGGCATATAGATAAAATTCATCGGACCCGACGTATTAAAATCATTATCAGCAAGGTTGCCGCTTACTACAGCGCCCAATGTATTTTTCTT
This sequence comes from Terrimonas pollutisoli, assembly GCF_029360765.1. Lineage (GTDB taxonomy): Bacteria > Bacteroidota > Bacteroidia > Chitinophagales > Chitinophagaceae > Terrimonas_B > Terrimonas_B pollutisoli. The sequence continues at coordinate 100,291 of NZ_JARKNA010000009.1, forward strand.
ATCCATAAAATAATCAACTCCCGCCTTGAAGCCATGCGTATTATTTTTAAAAACCATTCTATTGCTTTGAGCAAACAATGTATCAAATTGCTCTTTCCGCAAATTGATTTTCATCAGGTAGTCGCCTTTATTATAGTTGTAGTTACCAAATACATTTATTTTCCCATTGCGGTGATTGAGGTTTACGCCCCCGTTATACTTAGCATAATGTCCCTGTACATAACCAAGATTAACAGACCCGTTTGTTCCAAACGCTTTATTTTTCTTTAACCTTATATTGATAATACCTGCATTACCCGCTGCTTCATATTTCGCCGAAGGATTGGAAATAATCTCTATGGATTCGATCTGGGCAGACTGCATACTTTTCAAATAGCTAGCAAGGTCAGTTCCGCTCAATGGACTTGGCTTGCCATCAATATAAACCTGTACGCCATTCTTACCGGCAAGGCTTATGTTATCATCTTTATCAACTGTTACTCCTGGTGACTTACGCAATAATTCAAGAGCGTCATTGCCAACTGCATTCATTGTTCCTTCTACATTCACGATCATTTTATCTGCTCTTACTTCTATCATTGGTTTTTGAGAAGTAACAGTAACTCCCTGCAAAGAGCCTTCCTTTTTAATCATACTTAGTTCTCCCACCGATACATCACCGGAACCGGATACTTCAATTGGCCTGGAATAAACCGGCGCATAAGCAATGTGTGAAGTACTAATAAGGTATTGACCAGCAGTATCTGTCCGGATACTAAACTTTCCCTGGTTATCGGTAACTGATAATTTTACAACCGAAGAGTCCTTTATTTTGAGCAGGGAAACAGTGGTTTTATCTACTGCTTTTCCATCCTGATCTTTTACTATACCTGAAATTGTTTGTGCAAAAACTGCCGAATTCAGAATAACGGCAACTAAAAAAAATGTAACTAGTTTTCTCATAATTGTTCCTTTTTAGATAAGGGTCGCCAAAGATACCTGCGTGTCATAGAACTGTAAAGTCATTGCCGACCAATGGTGTAAAAACTGGCATGAACGGTGTCAATTTTTCGGTGAATTGCGAAAAAAAATATCGACCCGGAGATTTTATAACCGGTTTTACTCATATTTGCGGTCTAAATCATTCATTATGAGTTATCCTGATAATCTTCGGTATACAAAAGACCACGAATGGATCAGCCTTGAGGGCAACATTGCAACGATTGGAATTACAGATTTTGCGCAACGTGAACTGGGCGACATTGTATATGTAGAAGTAGAAACTGTAGGTAAGGCGCTGGCGACCGGGGCAGTTTTTGGAACTGTAGAAGCTGTAAAAACCGTCTCAGATCTTTTTCTCCCTGTTAGCGGAACAATCAATGAACTAAACCCTGCTTTGGCAAATGCACCTGAATTGGTAAACAATGACCCTTATGGTGAAGGCTGGATGATCAAAATGACCGTAGACAACCCTGCTGATGTAGAGGGTTTACTGGATGCCAAAGGGTACGAAGCCATTGTAGGTTAAAACCGGGAACCTGTTTTGAACGTATATTTTATGCATGTTAAGCATGCAGATCAATTCCTTATAGCTAACCAACTATTTGAATTCTAAGATCACATATGGGGAACAGGAGCTTGTTGCTTTGCTTCAACAGCGCAATAATGACTCGTTTGGTTATCTCTACGATAATTATTCAGGAGCTTTGTTCGGTGTGATAAGTGCAATTATTACTGACCCGGAAACGGCCAGGGATGTTTTGCAGGAAACTTTTGTCAATATCTGGCGGAAGATAGAATCATATGATCCGGCCAAAGGAAGATTATTTACGTGGATGATGAACGTGGCGAGGAATGCCGCTATTGATAAGATGCGATCCAAGGGATATAAGGATTCCTTAAAAAACTACCCGATTTCTGAAAACGTAGATACAACCAATATTGGAAACGCCACTTTTACACAAGTGGATGATGTGGGATTAAAAAAGGTGTTGGGTAAGTTAAAAGAAGAATCGAGGGTACTCATCGACCTTTCCTATTTCCAGGGCTACACTCACGAAGAAATAGCAAAAATTCTCAATATTCCATTGGGGACCGTCAAAACAAGAATTCGAAGTGCTTTAATTCATTTAAGAACAATGATCAAATAAAGTGAACGTACAGGAATACATATCAAGTGGCATTGTTGAAAGCTTTGTGCTGGGACTCGCTTCTGCAGAGGAGCAGGCCGAGTTTGAAAGCATGTGCCGGCAATATCCTGAAGTGCTCCGGGCCCGCAATGAATTTGAACTTGTACTTGAACAACAGGCTATGCAAAATGCAGTGACACCACCCGCCGGCATGAAACAGCGGGTGATGGATGCTGCGCTGTATAGAGATGAAGCAAAAGTTATAGCGATGCCTTCAGCAACAAAAACTAACTGGCTTAAATATGCTGCAGCGGCCTGCGCTATTTTACTCGCCGGTAGCTTGTTCTGGAATATTTCTCAATACAATCGCAACAAAAAACTCCAGGCAAGTTATGATGAGGTTGTAAAAGATTATGACAGCACCGCCATTCGACTGGGTGAATTGGAAGATGAAATTGCCATGATCAGCCTTAATCCCAATGTAAAAATGGCTGCTATGAAAGGTATGGAAGCTTCTCCAGCTTCATTCGCAACGGTATATTGGGATACTACTTCCAAAGATGTGTACCTGGTGGTAAATAATCTGCCAAAACCGGCAAGTGATAAACAGTACCAACTGTGGGCCTTACTCGATGGCAAACCAATCGACGTTGGAATGATAGACAATGACTCTTTCATTGGCGAAAGGAAACTTTTACTCCGGATGAAGAACGTAGCCGGCGCACAGGCTTTCGCCATTACACTGGAGAAGAAAGGTGGCAACCCCACACCGCAAGGTTCGATGTACGTGATGGGAAACCTTTGATTCCTTCAATCCGCAATTCTTATTTTGTCGTATTTGATACGGGAACCATAATTGCCATGAGTGATTTTGGATTCTATAGTTGGTTAAGAAGAGATCTTTTAAGGTCTCTTCTTTTTTGTTTACCAGAATAAAAAATACTTCTATTATTGCAGCAAATTTTTGCCCTTGAAAAATCAAGTTCGTTTTTTTCTTCCTGCTGTTGGTTGGCTGGTGGTTTCTACAGTTTTACTTACACTTCCCGGTTCTGCTTTTCCGAAAGAAAACTGGCTCGACAAAATTTGGTTTGATAAGTGGGTGCATGTTGCCATGTTTGGGTTAATAACTTTTCTATTATGCTGGGGGATATATAAAAAAAAGAAAGAAACAAGCCGCAAGCTGTACGCATATTTCATTGTGGCAGCTGCGCTCTGTCTTCTCTATGGAATCGTCATGGAGTTTGTGCAAAAATTCTGGGTACCCAATCGTTCATTTGATGCAGGAGATATCGTGGCTGACGGAATCGGATCGGCCTTCGGCGGAATATTTAGCTTTAGAAGATATGCAAAAAAATAGACCCCTGTAGAAACAGGGGTCGCAACCAAAACTAACTGCTTATGAGAAAATTGTCTGCTTTTATATTTGCAATAACTTATTATCTATAGTACAAATTTACTGCCATTCTGCGGATCGATGCTGTTAACGAAATTCTAAAAGCTACATCGACCGAAATTCACCACATATCTTCCATTTCAAAGCCTCAACTGTGGAGTTTTTTCCTCTCAGGGTGACCCTACTATTCTAATAACGCCTGGAATGACGAGTTGTTTGTTAAAGAACTATTATAACTAAACTTCCTGGTCTCTATACGGAACGCAGAAATCAGACCAATTACACAATATGACGCCAGGTGAAATGAAAAACTTGTACTTCATTTAAAAATTATTATGATCGATAGAAGAACTACGATGAAGTAAGTATAAAACATTAGCTGAAAAAACCCTTAATCAGATCGGCGAAGCCTCCTCCGCTTCTTGCCTGCTGCTCCTGGTTTTGCTGGGCGCCACGGGTCACCTGGTTAACAATATCCTGTAAATTAAAGCCTCCATTGCCACTGCCTTTCGTTAATTGTTCCAACAACCCCTGGAAATTAAACCCACCACCTGATTCTGCAGTAGGGGTATTTCCACCAGTAAGAGAGCCGATAAGATCGTTGAAGTCAAAAGAGTCGTCAGCAGGGTTATTACTGTTGGTTCGTGTAATTAAACCATTTAACACATTTGGAATAAGATTATTTGAAATCTTGCTGGCTTGCGACGGGCTCATATTGAACTTACTCACCAACTTACTGATCAGGTGTCCTATCATCATCGCCACCATGGGATTTTTTAGTAATCCTGCAATACCACTCTGGGAAGATGGCTGGCTGCCGCCCCTGCCGCCTGTAAACATTGAAATGATGTCCTGTAAACCGCCGCCAGCCAACATATTTTGCATGCCGTTGGTTATTGTCTTTGTTGCTTCCGCTAAAACTGCATTATTCTCTTCATTTGGAACATCGGGATTATTGACAACTGCTTCCCGGCCAAATTGTTTTACGAGTTCTGAAATCTGTTCAAGCATCGTAGTATGGTTTAGATAGAAAGTTACTTCAATTTCTAAACAAGATGCTCCGGGGAAAAATTATTTAATTGTTTTGGTTGGCCATTTTCTCAGAGTTTTCCGCAAACTGTAATGCATCAATAAACTCCTGGATATTGCCATTTAAAACATCGTCCAAATTATAAACGGTGAGACCAATACGGTGATCGGTAACCCGACCCTGGGGAAAATTATAGGTTCTGATCTTTGCACTCCGGTCGCCTGTACTCACCAGGCTTTTTCGGTGTCTTGAAATTTCTTCCTCTTGTTTTCTTACCTGCTCTTCGTACAATTTGGTTCGCATCATCTGCATAGCTTTTTCCCTATTACCTAGCTGTGAACGTTCTGTTTGGCAAACCACCACCGTACCTGTTGGGATATGGGTAAGCATCACTTTTGTTTCTACCTTGTTTACATTCTGACCACCAGCTCCGCCACTTCGGGCAGTCTCCATTTTTACGTCCGCGGGATTTAGTTCAAAATCCACTTCCTCGGCTTCTGGCATTACCGCAACCGTTGCAGCAGAAGTATGCACACGTCCGCTAGTTTCCGTATCGGGTACCCGCTGCACCCGGTGCACACCACTTTCAAATTTCAAGGTGCCATATACTTCATCGCCTGTTACTTCCAGCTGTACCTCTTTGTAACCGCCGACAGTTCCTTCGCTTTCGCTTAAGATCGCCGTCTTGTAGCCTCGTCTTTCACAATAACGGATATACATGCGAAGCAAATCACCGGCAAAGAGGCTAGCCTCGTCACCACCTGTTCCTGCTCTTATTTCGAGGATGGCATTCTTTTCGTCCTGGGGATCTTTCGGAATCAGTAATTGACGAATAAAAGCTTCCGCTTTCTCCTTTCTTTCTTCCAGCTCCGGAGCTTCTTCTTTTGCCAACTCTCTTAATTCCTCGTCACCACCATTCAACGCCTCGCGGTTAAAATCAATATCCTCCAGTATTTTTCTGTAATCGTTATATGCAACCACAATTTTCTCCAGGCTTCGATATTCCTTGCTTGTTTCAGCAAAACGTTTATTATTGCCCACTATTTCCGGATTGGTCAACGCAATGCCCAACTGGTCAAATCTACCCTTTATCGCTTCAAGCTTATCTAACATAATTATGGTTTGTGGGCGGCAAATTTAGCATTTTGACGCAGTAAATCAGCTAACGGCTTTCTGCCTAATTTTATTCGACTTTTACAATATGGGTTTCAGAAAATTTTCGGCTACGCAATTATTTGACGGCTACAAATTGTCAGATGAAAAATTAGTGCTAATCACTACAACCGAAGGTGTTATAGAAAACATTCTTCCGTTAGGTGAAGCTGGCGACGATATTGAACATTTTACGGGTATCCTGACACCGGGCTTTGTGAATTGTCATTGTCACCTGGAGCTGAGCCACATGAAAGGTCAAATTTCCCAGGGCACGGGCCTGGTAAAATTTGTGTCGCAGGTGATGAAGGACCGGCATTCAACAGATGCTGAAATTTACGAGGCTATTGCGGCGGCTGAAGATGAAATGCTGGCCAATGGCATCGTGGCTGTCGGCGATATCTGCAATAACAAGTTCACCCTGCCACAAAAACAAAAGGGAAGGCTTTTGTATCACAATTTTATTGAAGCAAGTGGTTTTGTACCTGAAATGGCCGATCTGCGTTTCAAAAGAGCAGTTGACATTTTTACTTCCTACGCTGAAAAATATGCACTGCCTGTTGGTTCTAATTCGATCGTTCCGCATGCTCCTTATTCGGTATCGGAGGAATTATGGAAAAGGATCATTCGTTTTCCCGGTAATCAATTGATGACTATTCACAACCAGGAGACGACAGCTGAAAACGAATTCTTCCTGCGGAAAAAAGGTGACTTTCTGAGCTTGTATGAAATGTTGAACACTGATATTTCCTTTTTTAATCCTCCGGGAAAAACCAGCCTGCAAACTTATTTGTCAAAATTTTTACCGAATCAGCAGGTAATTCTCGTACACAATGTTCACACGGATGAAAACGACCTTGCCTTTGCAAAAAGCTTACCTGTCATCGGTCAACTTTATTTTTGTCTTTGTCCAAATGCAAATTGGTATATCACCCGACAATTACCAAACATTGAATCATTTATTAGAAACGAAGCTTCAATGGTGCTGGGAACAGACAGTCTAGCATCAAATCACCAGTTAAGTATCGCTGCTGAAATGCAAACCATACTTCAGCATTTTCCTTCTATATCCGTAGAACTGCTGTTGAAGTGGGCTACCATAAACGGCGCAAAGGCATTACAAATGGATAGGGTATTGGGCAGCTTTGAAAAAGGGAAAAAACCAGGCTTAGTTTTGTGTGATTCAAAGATAACTGAATCAAAAAGGCTGCTGTAGTCTTTGAAATATCAACCCAGAATCTCTCTCAGAACAGGCAACGTTTTCAAAGTCCCAAAATCCTGCAGGTGCAACGCATAAAACACTTCATAACGATATAAAAGATTTCGCCTGAAATCATGATTAAGTTTTATATCATTTAATTCACCCGGCTGTTGCACCTTCAATAGTTGCGAAGTAACATATGCCTGTTTATCATCCAAAAAATGCGGGTGCGTTGGTTGCTGATCAACAAATTCTCCTTCCTGCAGATCCAGCCATTGATGTGAAGCAGAATAGTTATCATTAACCCGGAAGCCAAAGAAAACCGGCAGGTGCAATGTAAAAAACAACGGGAGGTTTGCCGTTACGGTATTGTTGGCTTCATCCAGGTGTAAGAACGCATCTTCTGCAAAATGGAAAAGATCCGGGTTGCTTTCAGGCTGTTTAAGGCATTTCGTGAGAAGTTCAATCATGTATAAGGCAACGGCGTTCTTTCGCACATCCGATAAAATGTGCTGATAGATATGCGCCCATTTAAATTCTTTGATCCGTTGCAGTTGCTTCAGTTCATTATGGTAGACAATCATGTCCAGGATGGCCGATGGTTGAAAAAGATTGGCTCTTCCACTTCCTTTCTTTGAAGACACTCTAACGCCATTCACCAGGTATGATTGCACTCCAAACAATTCGGTAAATATGGAAACGATCACACTGGTTTCGCCATACTTCACCGTACGAAGCACAATACCATTTGTATGATGCAGCTTATCCGACACGATTATTTATTTATAAAAACAATTTTTGCTACCTTCTTTTCTGTTCTCTCATCGTTGCTGACTAACACAAGATAAACACCTGTAGAGATTTTTCTTCCCCTGTAATCACGTCCATTCCAAACGGCCTGGCCACCCTGTGCTCTTGTTTGATATACTAACCGGCCATCAAGTTCTGTGATTTTTACGATGGCATTATTTACTAATCCTTTTATACCAATGCTACCTGAATACGCCGGAGGGACAGGATTTGGAAACACCGTTACTTCTTCATTTTTTTCACTTCCTTCGGTTGCGGTACTTCTGAACGAACAAATGCCCTTTGCTGTCGCAAAGAAAACTTCTCCCGTTTTTCCGTCGATCGCAACTCGTTTCACATCGTTACTCAATAATAAACTATTCTCTTCTGTAAATTGATAAATGACTTGTTCGCCTGTTGCACTGATGAGCCAAACTCCTTTTTCGGTTGCCACCCATTTTCTATTGGCTCCATCCACTGCGATGCTTCGCACTTCTTCGCCCTTAAACAAATAACCGGCAAAATTTCCCTGCTGTACCACGGGCCATATCGCATCACAACCCTGGCCACCAAAAACATCCTGCGTACATTGAACAACGCCAATGCCATTGTTGGTGCCGAACCAGAGAAAACCATTTTTATCTTTAGCTGCGCAAAAAACCATATCGCCGGGCAAATTGCCGCCGCCTGTTCCAGTGCTGAATTTCTTCCATCTGTCATCGCCGCTATTTTCAATCGACGATCCGTGATCGAGGCACAGCAAGCCGCCACCTTTTGCAATTACGATCCATTTATAATTATTATCGTCAATTACAATTTGTGTCAATGAATTTTCGGTGATCGAAAAGGGAATGGAAAACCGAATTAAACTGCCATCCGTCTTTTTCAGCAACAAAGGCTGGGAGGCGCCGTAATTGGAAATCCATAAATTATTTTCCCGATCAAAAGCTAAACCCGACACCCGGTAACTTTTCGGGTCATTGATAAATGGACCTAAATAATTTTCCTTAAAAATTTCAAATACAGAACCTGGTGCTGCATGTAACAACCCATCACCAAAAGAACCTGCCCAAATAGTTTCATCCTTTGGATCCACCGCAACGCTGATGAAATCCCGCAACGAATCCATTTGCAAAAAGTGTGAGCCATTTAAATTTGTCCATTTCCCTTCCTTTAATTGGTAAATACCATTTTGATTGTTCTCATTGGTCCAATTTGTTGTAACACTACCCGCGGCTGCATACAATGTGTTATTATAAACAACCATCTCACCGGTTGCAATTGAGTCGGGCGAGTTGGGCTGGTATTGTTCTTCCAACGACGTTCCCCGGAATTGCAAAAGTCCTTTTAGCTGGTCAGCTACCCATAATTCATCATTTAAGAATAGCGCTTTCGCTGGGTTGGAAGATCCCGCTGGTTGCTGGAGGGTAGTGAGTATTGACCCGGTACTGTTTAGAACTACGACCCTGGTGTCACCATTTATTTTTCGCTGGCAAAGAGTGATCTTATTTTCAGAAGCAAAAGAGTTTGTAATATTCCAGTCATCGGTGTAAAAAAAGCTCCAGGTGTTTCCATCAGGGGATATAAAGAGGGAGTCATTTTTTTCCGCTATTACCTTGTTGTCGATTATAAAGACATTTTGAAATGCGCCAGTAGTTAAACCGTTGGTATGGTGCAACAAAATCCAGTTGTTATGATCTGCAAGGTTATTGCCTGCTAATGGAGCTCTTTTTAATCCTTCCCGTGTAGCAGCGTAAAAGAAATTTGCATCACTGGTAATAGCATTGACCTTTAACTGGCTTCCTGTATTACCAATAAGCCAGGTGTCTTGTATCTCATATTTTTCGCCATCAATAACGATAATACCCAAGCCTGTTGACAGGTAGTAATTCTTCTCCTTTGAATAGACGTTATAAATCGTTTTATCCCCGACAATATTATCCCTTTTGATATCAGGTATGTTAATGACATCATTCCGGTACAGAATATCGATATTACTGGTATTATAGGCTATTACCAGTTTTTCATTCCGGGCGTCGTAGCTAATTGCACTAATTCCTGTTTCATTCAGTCCTGTGGTTCGGCTAAAGCGTTCTATTGCATTTTCCCTTTTTTGAATAACAAATAAACTATAGGGAGTTGCGGTAATAATATTCTCGCCGTCAGTGGTGATGTCGATGACACTCCGGTACGGCAAATGATCTCTCCACAGGCCAATAGCGGTGAGCGGTTGTTGCGCTTCCAATGAAAAAGATGAAACTAAAAGGGTTATAAGTAGTAGAGTTCTCACCCGTCAAAAATATTGCAAACAGGTGAATACCATTTTTATAGCTTAATGTCAGGGAATAAAGCCAAGATGAGACATTTTTATGTTTCTTTGCAGCCTTACCAGCATCCACCTATATCCTCTATTTTTTAATCAGGCTGGTAAAATATCAATACTATGTGGCGAAAAACCGGTCAATTCATCCTTGCTTATCGTTTCCCTCTTTTACTTATTCTTATAGCGGCAACAGCGTTGATGGGCTATTGGGCATCGAAGGTGGAACTGAGTTATGAATTCAGCCGTGCTATTCCCGTTAACCATCCAGCCAACAAAACATACCAGGCCTTTAAACAAAAATATGGGCAGGATGGCAACCTGCTCGTGATTGGTATCCAAACTCCTGATCTCTTTAAGGAAAAAATATTTAATGATTATGCTAACCTGCATCGCCAACTGAAAAAAGTAAGCGGCGTAATAGACGTTATTTCTGTTCCGTCCGCTGTTAACCTGGTAAAACAGCCGGAAACTGAGAAGCTAAATGCTGTAAATATTTTTCCTGAAAAAACACTCAGTCAGCCAGAGATTGATAGCAGCGCTGCCGTCTTTCGAAGCCTTCCTTTTTATCAGCACCTTTTATACAATCCACAGACAAATGCTTGGATGATGGGAGTAAGTATTGATAAAGTGATCATGAATTCCAAAAAAAGGAACGGTGTTGTAGCTGCTATCCGCAATTTGGCGGAAAGCTTTGGAAAAAATAATAACCAGGAAGTTTATTTGAGCGGCCTCCCGTTGATCCGCACAGAAATAGCTACCCGCATTGCCGACGAAATGAAATGGTTTTTGTTTGCCAGTGTTGTTTTATCGGCATTAATTCTTTTGTTATTCTTCCGTTCGTTCAGTGCGATGCTGCTGTCATTGGGAGTTGTGATAATCGGAGTGGTATGGAGTATGGCAACCATTCATCTCTGTGGTTACAAGATCACACTACTCACAGCTCTCATTCCGCCGCTAATTGTTGTAATTGGTATTCCCAACTGCATTTATTTTCTTAATAAATACCACACGGCTTATAATGATACCGGCGATCGTAAAGAGGCACTGATCACAATGGTAAGCCGGATGGGGATCGTAACACTGTTTTGTAACCTGGCAGCGGCTATCGGCTTTGCGGTATTTGCCCTGACCAGAAGTGAAATATTACAGGAGTTCGGAGTGGTAGCGGGGATAAACATCATGGCTTTGTTTTTCATCTCCCTTGTCCTGATCCCTGTTACTTTAAGTTATTTACCTGCTCCAAAGTCAAGACATACCAAGTACCTGCATAATCCAAGGCTTAATCGCTGGCTTGACCGGTTGGAACGGTGGAGCTTGAATCACCGCAAGCTGATATATATAGTCACGTTAATCATTATCGCATTCTCAATAGCTGGTATTTTCCGACTAAAAAGTGTTGGTTATATTGTCGATGATCTTCCAAAAACAGATAAGATCTATACAGACCTCAAATTTTTTGAAAAGAATTTTAAGGGAGTGATGCCTTTGGAGATATTAGTTGATACCAAAAAGAAATATGGTGTCAGCAGAAATTTAACTAACCTGCTCAAGATCGACTCCTTATCCCAATATCTTGCTACAATGCCTGAAATTGCAAGGCCATTGAGTATCGCTGAGGGGTTGAAATTTGCCAAACAGGCTTTTTTTGAGGGCGACAGCGCCAATTATTCCATGCCTGCTGAATATGACCTTCCGGCATTGGCACAATATCTTAGCTTTAAAAGTGATACCGGCACTGCAAAAAATTCTTTTTCAAAGCTGGTGTCCACTTTCATGGATACTGCGAGACAAGAGGCCCGTATCAGCATTTCAATGGCCGACGTGGGTAGTGCTCATCTTCCCGAAATCCTGGACAGCGTCAATAAAAAAGTGGACCAGTTATTTCCTAAAGAAAAATATACTGTACAATTAACAGGTACAAGCATCACCTTTTTAGAAGGCAGCAGTTTTATCATCAATGGACTAAAGGAAAGTGTTTTCTGGGCATTCCTGCTGATCGCTCTTTGCATGCTTTACCTGTTTAAGTCGGTTCGGATTTTGTTGTGTTCGCTTATTCCTAATATTATTCCATTGATCATTACAGCGGGAGTGATGGGATGGGCCGGTATTCCGCTGAAACCATCCACCGTGCTTGTTTTTAGTGTTGCGTTAGGAATTGCTATTGATATCACCATTCGTTTCCTCGTAAACTATAAACAGGAACTTCCGCACCAACAGTTTGATGTAAAAGACACGGTTATTGAAACCATTCATAGTACAGGCATCAGTATTATTTATACTTCGCTTGTATTAATAGCCGGGTTCATTATTTTTAGTTTTAGTGGTTTTGGCGGAACGCAGGCATTGGGATGGCTTACTTCATTAACATTGGTAACAGCTACGTTCACCAACCTCGTATTATTACCTGCGCTTCTTATTAATTTAATAAAGAACAAAAAAAGAAAATAGCTATTACCGCTATTTCATAAATGGGACCGGTTAGGGGCTTTCCTATCCAAGCAAAAAGGCCGCCCTCATGCAGCGTTTTGCCTGTAAATACTCTCATTTTTAGGTTACGGCAATGGCCATAAACCAGCATTTGGCAGTTATATTCCCTTTCTTAAGAATCTTACAGAACAAATAAACATTTACAGGAATATATCCTGGTGAGTTTTGAACTGTCATGAAAAAGTAAAGAGATATTAATCAACGTCTGTTGGATTTCAATGTTTTTGATAAACTCTTTGTAGTTTTATAGCAATCTGTACTTCCTATTTTAGTTGGTTATTTTTAAACATATGATCTGAAAACCTATTTAAAATTAAAATATGAGTATAAAAGCGTTGGGACGATCCAATGTTAAATCCGTCAAAACTATCTGCTTTCTTAGTTTTATAACCTTCCTACTTCTTTTTGAGTCTTCAGCAATTGCACAAGGCGGTACATTAAGGGGCAAAATAACTGATACCTTGGGAGTCCCATTGCAGGGTGTGTCCGTAACAGTAAAAAACACCACCAATGGAACAAGCACCAATTCCGCCGGCGACTTCACATTAAATGGTGTTCCGTCCCGTTCAACAATCGTGGTGAGCAATGTAGGTTTGGAGACGCAGGAGATACAACTTACCACCGGGCAAACTTCACTGAACCTCGTCATGAAAGTAGATGTGACCAGTATGCAGGATGTGATCGTAACTGGCTTCCAGCGAATCGATAAAAAGAAATTCACAGGTGCCGCCATCACGTTGAAAGCCCAGGATATAAAAATTGATGGGTTGGTGGATGTAAGCCGCATGCTCGAAGGCCGGGCTGCCGGGGTATCTGTTCAGAATGTATCCAGCACGTTCGGAAGTGCGCCTAAAGTCCGGGTTCGCGGCGCCACTTCTATTAATGGAGATAACAAACCGTTGTGGGTGGTAGATGGAGTGGTACTTGAGGACATCATCAACATTTCAAATGACCAATTATCAAGTGGCGACCCTACTACGTTACTGGGATCGTCAGTAGCCGGCATTAATGCGAATGATATTGAGACCTTCGACATTTTGAAAGATGCGGCAGCGACGGCCTTATACGGTGCCAGGGCCATGAATGGCGTGGTTGTGATTACAACCAAAAAAGGCCGTTCGGGCAAACTTGCTATTTCTTATACAGGCAACTTCAGTACCCAACTGAAACCCCGCTATCCAGAATATAATATCATGAATTCGGCACAGCAGATGTCTGTGTTGGGTGAATTGGAAAGAAAAGGATATCTAAATTCTGACATTTTAAGCCGGGCCAATTATGGAGTGTACGGTCAGATGCTAAACAGCCTGAATGCTGATGCCAATGGAAACTTTCCTTTAGAAAATACACCCGAGGCAAGAAAGGAATTTTTACTTCGCTATGCCAGGGCCAACACCGATTGGTTTGATCTTCTTTTCCGCAATTCACTTACGCAGGAACATTCTTTAAGTATTTCAGCAGGTACAGAAAAATCACAATCCTTTTTTTCAACCAGTTTTTATCACGACAATGGCTGGACTATTGCGGATAATGTAAAACGATACACACTCAACTTCCGAAATAACTATAATTTCAATGATCGATTAAGCGCCGGCTTTTTAACGGTTGGCTCAGTGCGTCAGCAACGGGCTCCAGGCACATTGAACCGGACAAGCAACCCCGTATCGGGACAGTTTGACCGGGAGTTCGATATCAATCCATTTAGTTATGCCCTGAATACAAACCGGGCTCTTACGGCGTATGATCAGAATGGGAATTTAGAATATTTCAGAAGAAATTTCGCCCCGTTCAATATTATCAATGAACTGGACAATAATTATATCGACCTGAATATTATTGACCTGAAATTACAAGGCGAGTTGGGATATAAGATCACCAAAAACTTGCGCTATGAATTTATTGGAGCATTGCGCTATGTTAAGTCATCAAGAGAGCACCAGATAACCGAAAACGCCAACATGGCCAATGCATACCGGGCTAATGAAAATGCGACGATGAACCGGAATAATAAATTTTTATATAGCGACCCCGATCATCCCGATGACCCAAGAGTGGTGGTATTGCCTTATGGCGGGTTCTATAACCGGACGGAAGATCAGTTGTTGAACTTTGATGTACGCAATAGTCTTAACTATTCCAACACAATTGCCGACAGGCATGATATAAACGTGTTGGTAGGTCAGCAGGTAAAATATGCAGACAGGCAAAATTTTAGCAGCACCGGCTACGGCTATCAATATGACAACGGAGGTATTCCGTTTATTGACTACCGGATACTCAAGCAAACAATCGAAGCCAACTTCCCTTACTATGGCATGACGAAATATTATGATCGCTTCGCTGCCTTTTATCTAAATGCGCAATATACCCTGGATAAGAAATATAATTTTTATGGGACGGTGCGTTATGATGGCTCCAACCTGTTGGGTTCTTCGCCAAGTGCGAGATGGTTACCAACCTGGAGTTTTGGTGGCTCATGGAATTTGGAGCAGGAAGCGTTTATGGAAGACATCGACTTCATTGACTATATGAAACTGCGGGCCAGCTATGGTATCACTGCCAGCCTTGGCCCTGCTACAAACTCCGCTATTGTGTTAAGAAGTGCCACTACTAACCGGCCTTATCCCGATGAAAGAGAATCGATCATCAATCTCATCAATCTCGAAAACGCCGATCTGACCTGGGAAAAAAACTACCAGGCAAATATTGGGGTTGACGCCGGATTTTTTAAAAATAGGTTGAATGTTAGTGTGGATGGTTATTCACGCCGGAGTTTTGACCTGATCAGTCGTATTAAAACATCAGGTATAGGCGGAGAGGCTTATAAAGCTGCCAACTATGCAGATATGGAATCCCGTGGATTCGAATTTCTCATCGGCGGGCAAATCTTGCGTCAAAAAAATCTTAACTGGAAAACAACATTGACTTTTGGCTATAACCAAACTGAAATTACCAATGCCCAGAATGTGCCACTTATTTTTGATTTGGTAAAGGCGGAGGGAGGTAACAGAGTTGGCTTCCCGGTTAACAGTCTTTTTTCATTAAAATTCCAGGGGCTGAACCCGGAAAACGGTATTCCCCGCTTCACCGATGAAACGGGTAAGGTAAACGAAGGTGTGTTTCTACAGGATGATAATATCGATTACCTCGTGTATGAGGGCCCTGTTGACCCAACTATTACAGGAGGCTTTTCAAATACGTTCGATTATAAAAATCTATCATTAAACGTTTTTATTACTTACCAGGCAGGTAACAAAATAAGATTGTATCCGGCTTTCCGCAGTTCGTATGTTGACCTGGACGCAATGCCAAAAGAATTTTTTGACCGCTGGGAAATGCGGGGTGATGAGAAAGTGACTAATGTTCCAGCAATTTCCGATAAATATTTTGATTATATCACCAGTGCTTCCGGGGCTTATCCTTATAATAACTATAACTATTCAGATGTAAGAGTGGTGGACGGCAGTTTTGTTCGGCTTAAAACAGTAGCACTTACTTATAGGCTTGGAGAAGCAGCATTAAAACGTTTGTCTGTTTTTAAAACCTTTTCGTTGACAGCGGCAGCTTCTAATTTCTGGTTGATTTATTCTGACAAAAAATTAAAAGGACAGGATCCAGAGTTTTTTAATGCAGGCGGTGTAGCACAGCCCATACAGAAGCAAATAACCTTATCACTTAAAGTTGGGCTTTAAAAAATTTTCATACTCATGAAACAAGGAAAAATAAAACACAAAATTAATTACCTACCCGGGTTGTTTGCTGCAATTGCATTGCTGACTGCATCGTGCAATAAATATTTGGAGAAAGAACCAGATAACAGGGCTACGCTGGAGACGCCTGAAAAAATTGCACAACTACTGGGCACCGCTTACCCGCAGGCTAATTATGTTCCTTTTACAGAAACCTACTCTGATAATGTCGGTGACATCGGGTTTGGTGATGCAGGCTCCCCGGATCTTAACACATCAAATGCTGATGCTTATTTTTTCAGAGATACCCGATCCATTGGTGAAGACACGCCGGAGTTTTATTGGTTTGCCTGTTATAAAGCCATTGCTGCTTGTAACCAGGCGTTGGAAACGATCAGCAAGGCGCAAAATCAAAACGATTACGTTGCATTAAGAGGCGAAGCCTTGGTCGCAAGAGCTTATGCTCATTTCATGCTGGTAAATCTATATTCCAAATTTTATGATCCTGCAACGGCTGCATCAGACCCCGGCATTCCTTATGTTACAGAGCCTGAAAAAAACTTTATTAAACAGTATACAAGAGGAACGGTGGCAAGTGTGTATGAGATGATTGAAAAAGATTTGTTGGCGGGACTTCCTTATATCGATGACAAGACCTATAAAATTCCAAAGTATCATTTCAACAAAGCCGCAGCCAATGCTTTTGCCGCCCGGTTTTTTCTTTACAAAAAAGATTACGCCAAAGTAATTCAGTATGCCCGCGAAGCCGTTCCAAATAATAATTTTTTACCCAACCTGCGACCCTGGAATACGATCTATACATCTATTGGATTAAATGACATCGGGCCACGTTATGCAAAAGCTACAGAAAATGCTAACCTTTTATTGGCGGAGACTAAATCGTATTGGTTCCGCACAAATATCGCAGCCCGCTATGCGATGACGGCAGCAGTCAGAGATCTTTTATTGAGAAATGCTCCGGTATCAGGCGGTCAATGGGCTTTCCCCACCGGTAGCTATGTCGACAACCATTTTGTAGTTCCTAAAATTGATGAATACTTTGTGTTGGTTTCTGTCAATGCAGAAATTGGTGATGGCTATGTAATGGTTCCCCTCTTTACAGTAGAAGAAGTATTATTTAACCTCGCCGAAGCCTATACCTACAACAACCAGTTGAATGAGGCGATAGCTTTATTGAATGTCTATCTCAGCACAAGGATAGAAGGATATAGCACCTCCCATAATATAAGCGCTGCTAAAATCAATGCTTATTACAATACAACAAATACCCAGGAAGGACTACTGAAGACAATACTTGCTTACAAGCGCAGTGAGTTTGTACATGAAGGAATGCGCTGGTTCGACATACAGCGGTACAAATTTACTGTTACACATACCACAACGAGTGGCGAACAACATGTTTTAACACCCGACGATCCACGTCGTTTGTTTCAATTGCCGGCAACTGTAAAACAATCAGGAATAGAACAAAACCCCAGATAACTTAATAAAAGATAACTATGCGTTTTTTAAATATATCCTTAACCGTAATATTATTTTCCTTTGCAGTGACTTCCTGTGAAAAAGAAGATGCACTGAATGTGGATGATATTCCCGGGCTCGGTGGCGATACCTGGGTGAAGGGCCCGATTGATCAATGGTTATATGATACATTGACGGTGCCTTTTAATATTGCCACCAAATACAAATGGGACCAGTTTGAACTGGAAGTAAATAAAACCATCGTTCCACCAAAAGAAGAAAAGGTAATACCGGTAATGCGGGCGGTAAAGAAAACGTGGATTGATCCCTATGTGTCCCAGGCTGGTGAATTGTTCTTCAAAAAATATTCTCCAAAGTTTTTTGTTTTGGCAGGCAGTGCCAGTTGGAATCTGGACGGGAGCATAACGCTTGGCACCGCTGAAGGCGGCCGTAAAGTTGTTTTATACCTGCTAAATGATTTCAAAAATAAAACGATGCCGGGTTATGTGCCTGCAGATTCTGTGGTACCGAAGCAGATGTTTCATGTAATACATCATGAATTTGGCCATGTGCTCGACCAAACTATTCGTCGACCGGTGGAGTTTGATGCCGTTTGTGCCGGCTTTTATTCAAGCGACTGGATCAACACCAATGATGCGGAAGCTATGAAAGATGGATTTATTACCGCTTATGCTTTGTCGAATCCGTTTGAAGATTTTGTAGAAATGGTTTCTATCATGTTGATAGAAGGCAGATCAGGCTTTGACAGGATGGTAAACGGTATAACCGGTACCAGTGTAAGAGGAACGACTCCTGAAGAAGCAAAAGCAAGACTCAGGCTTAAGGAATCAATAGTGGTAAATTATTTCAAGCAGGCGTGGTCCATTGATTTTTACAGCCTGCAAACCAGGGTAAGGACTGCTATTCAAAATGAGATTTATTAATTGACAATCTGTGATGATTGTAAAAAGAAATTACATGAAGAGAATTTTTTTATTTTTTCTACCGATAGTGTTGATTGTTTCATCGTGTAAAAAAGATGATGATACTGCCTTTGAACAATCACCCGATGAACGTATCAATGAAGCGATAGCAAAATATCAATCGGCGCTGACAGGTTCGGCAACAGGCTGGAATGCAACTATCAGAACAGGTAATGGCGGCATTTATCATTTTCACTTTCGGTTTAATGAAACAAACAGGGTATTTATGTTTGCTGACATAAACCTGGAAACCGCTTCAACTGTACGAGAAAGCAGTTATCGCCTGAAAGCCCTGCAAACACCTGCACTTATTTTTGATACGTATTCTTACCTGCATATTTTATCAGACCCTGATGCCAGAGTTAATGGCGGGAATTTTGGTTTAGGTCTTTCTTCCGATTTCGAATTTTCGCTTGATTCATTGGCCACTGACAGTATCAAACTTACCGGCAGAGTTAATAATACCAAGGTGACGTTGGTAAGGGCGACGCAACAGGATCTGGACGCCTGGCAAAACGGCCAGTGGGCAAGAGTGCTGGCATTTGAAAATATCAATAAGATCCCCACGTACTTTAAGCGAATAAATATCGGCGGCACTAACTACGAAGTAAGAGTTGATCTCGTCAGCAGAACCATTACTTTTACGTGGGTAGATGGAAGCGGCAACCTGCAACAATTCACTACCGGCTATAACTACAACTCTTCGGGTATCGTTTTTCTCACGCCATTTAATGCTGGTTCGCAAACAGTGAACGGTTTGGAAATTACCGGGTGGGATGCGACCAACTTGTTGATAAATGTAAAAGTGAATGGTACCGCAGCTACAATTGCCGGCGCTGCGCAACCGCTTAAAGTTGACCTGACGGCACCCAGGAGATGGTGGAATTTTGCTACCAATAATGACAGCCTTTATTGGGTATCATTCAATGGCTTTACAGTAGATGGAGTGCCGGATGCCTACAACATTACCTCTCTCAACAGGTATTATTTTTTAATATACTGGCCTGAATTTGAAACAGGAAATGACTTATTTGCTCCAATTTTCTTAAACACTGCAGGTGATAGGCTTGAATTGCAGTATGGCGCAGCACCAGATACCCCCCAGTTTACAGGAGACGGAAGAGCTGTTTTTACATCACTGAACTTTCAATATGGCACCTATCCATCAACCGGACCAGCCAGGTTGAGCAGAAATCAACTCCTGATACCACAGGGTTACTATTTCATTCAAACCAGTCCAACCAGCTATGATATGGTAAGCGCCGCAGACGCCAGGGCCTGGATTACCTGGCAATGGCTTTTTTAATGGAAGAATTTTTCGAAAATAACCTGGAGACAATTTTTTAAAGTCGGAAATAAAATAATTCTGATCAACCAAATTATATTTTAAAAGTTTGCATAAATTGATTGTAATTAAGCCAGATCGCCTGGTAATTTTTCCCAAAACGTAACATCTAACTTTTAAATAATAAAAAATTAAAGCTATGAGACTAAAATTGTTCCCAATAACTTTCGTGTTTGCTTCAGCAATTGCAATAGTAATGTCTTCTTGTGCAAAAGATGGTGATCAGGGACCCGCGGGTGCTGCCGGTCCTGCTGGACCTGCTGGGCCGGCCGGAGCTGCAGGACCTGCCGGGCCTGCAGGAACGGCTAATGTGATTTATTCTGCGTGGCTAACTTCAGCATTTAAGGCTGATACATTCAGAACTACAGGAAACGTTCTCGATACAGCTGGTTTTTATGTCGATATTGATGCTCCAAAATTAGACTTAGCTATGCTGGATAGAGGAGAAATGAAAGTGTATGTAAATCTTGGCACTCCTGCTGAACCGGTTGTTTATCCTCTTCCTTTTTTAGGTGCTGTATATATAGAACCGATTTTTTTGTTGAATACTGTTGAAATATATTCAAGTGGTTCAAAGTCACCCAATTTGCAGGCTGCTTTGGGTCAGACGCCTTTTCGATACATACTCATCCCCGGTGGAACCGCCGGTAGAACGGCTCCGGGAGGAAAAACAATTGACTGGAATAACTATAAGGAAGTGCAGGCGTACCTGGGATTAAAGGATTAGAAATAGAATCTCAGAATTTAAATTCACCAAAGCACATTTAAGAGATACATGAGCAATCCGATGGTCCGGCAACCGTCGGATTGCTCATGTTCGATAGATTTATCACTGTGTGCCCCCATTTTTCAATCGCTTAGGTGAACACGGATTGAACGTAATAAAATAAAATCAGACTTTATGAAACAAAAGATTTTTGCAATCCCCTATTATCCGATAATAGCAATTATTATACTACTGGCCTCTTGTAAAAAAGGCGATACCGGTTCGCAAGGCCCTGCAGGACCCTCCGGGACTGCCAATGTTTTTTATACAGAATGGTTTAATGTAGACTACAATGCCGAGACCGATTCAAACGGTGATACTATAAGGTTTTTTGCTACTATCCCGGCTCCCCGGCTTGTCGATTCAATTATAGCAAAAGGTGAAATAAAAGTGTATTTTAATAAGAGTGTTCCTACCCAGCCTGATGTGGTACCCCTTCCGTATTTCGATCCCATTTATTTTGATCCGGCAGTAGTGTTAAACCCGAAATTTAATCCGGGATTAATTTATCTATCATCAAATTATAACATGGGAACATTTGACGAAGGTGCACAGAAACGTTATCAATACAGGTATATTCTCATTCCCGGCGGCACAGCAGGTCGGGCTGCACCAGGAGGAAAAACAATTGACTGGAATAATTACAAAGAAGTGCAGGCATACCTCGGCCTAAAGGATTAAACAGACTTTTTTCAAAATACTATTTCACGGCGCATCAATAGCAAAGCCGGTCATACTGACCGGCTTTGTTGATTTTATTCAAAGTGATAAATTCTCTAATGCAGTACTTCAGTTAACTTCTGTTCCAACATTGGACCTCTTAATGCTTGCCCAATCACTTTACCCTGGGGATCTATTAATACATTAAACGGAATACCATCAAATCGATACAAGGATACAACCGGGCTGTTCCAGAATTGCAGATCGCTGATATTAGTCCATGTCAGTTTATCATCATTGATCGCTTTTAACCATTTGTCTTTTTGACCTGGCCGGTCAAGTGATACCCCGAGTACAGTAAAATTTTTATCCTTGAATTGCTGGTACGCTTTTACGAGATTAGGATTTTCTCTTCGGCAAGGCCCACACCAGCTTGCCCAAAAATCAACCAGTACATATTTGCCGCGGAATGAACTCAACTTTATTTCTTTTCCATTCACATCGGGCATAGAAAAATCAGGGGCCTCTTTACCCACCCAATTGGCCAGTATTTCTTTTTGAGCCTGTTTATCCAATGTGGCTTTGATGACGGCTACCGCTTGGTGTGTTGGATATTTTTTTGCTGCTTCATTCACAATAGTTGTCACCTCCTCATTACTTAATGGCTCCAATCCAAAGCCGGCATTATTGGCTGTTGACTGATAGTAACCCAACTCAAACATGATGAGGGCCGGGTTATTTGCTTTCACTAAGGCCTCTTCAGAATAACTTTTAATTTTCCCAGCCAGTGATTTTTGCTCTGCCATTAATGGGAAAAGTAAACTATCAGCTGCACCTGTTCTTTGTAGACTATCGGCCTGGCGGGCTATTCCAAATATTTTTTGCAGGTCATTATTAAAAGCATACATAAAGTCTTTCATCTGCTGGCTTGCAGGTGAACCTTCTACTTCATACTTTTCAGCAAACTCACTGTTTTCCTTGCTCAGTTGAATAGTTAATTTAACTTTCTCTACATCATTGATCACCGAAGCAACGGGGTATTTATTTTGATCGAGACGAAGATTATAAACAACAGACTCACCCGCATCAGTTGTCAAAGAAAATTTTCCGTCTTTGCCCAATGCAGCTGAATCAGCCAGCGTTGGCTGCATAGTAGCTGCCGGAATTTTTTCCAGGTAAATCATTTTTGCGTTGCTGTTGGAAACAGTTCCGCTTACTGAAAATTTTTTCTCTTTAGACGCCCCGCCACACGAAATCAATATGGTCGTTGCTAATCCAGCAACAAGAAAACTGCGCATGCTTTATAATTTAAAATGACAACAGTCCGGTGCTGTTTTATTATGGTTTAAGTTTCTCCAACAATATCTCGTTAGTAGCTTTTGGATCGGCCTTTCCTTTTGATCGTTTCATTACTTCACCAACGAATAAGGATAGCAAACCCTTCTTACCTTTTTTATATTCCTTCACTTTCTCAGCATGTTTCTCCAGGACTTCATTAATAATCGGCTCAAGACTACCAGCATCCGATTGTTGAATAAGATTTTGACTGATTGCTATCTGTTCGGGATCTCCTGCCGGATCATTTAATAACAGAGAAAGTAATTTGCCGGAAGCAACAGAAAAACTGAGCTTGCCATTATCAATTAATCCTATCAATTTGGCTATCTGCCCGGGGTTCAACGGAAATTCTTCAACTCCCTTATTATTTTCATTCAACCATGACTTCAACGGTCCCAGCATCCAATTGGATGCAGCCTTATAATTAGCTGTTTGTTCAGCAATTTTTTCAAAATAATCAGCGATCTTTTTTTCATCACTAAGAACGTAGGCGTCATATTCAGGAAGCTTCCAGGCAGAAACATATTTTCCTACCCTATCCTCCTGTAATGCCGGAATTGATCGACGGATCGATTCAATAAAATCTTCCTCTAAATTGAATGGTGTGAGATCGGGATCAGGAAAATAGCGATAATCATCAGCGTCTTCCTTGTCACGAATGGCGAATGTAGTTCCGTTATTAGCGTCAAAACTTCTCGTTTGCTGCAAAATAGTTTCGCCTTTATCCAGCATACCCATGAGACGTTTTGCTTCAAAGTCAATAGCACGTTTGACGTTCCGGATACTATTGAGATTTTTTACTTCCACTTTTGTCCCCAGTTTGGGATCGCCTTTGCGGCGCACTGACACGTTTGCATCACAGCGAAAACTTCCCTCCTCCATGTTACCGTCACAAACTTCCAGGTATCTCACCAGCTTACGCAATTCAGTCAAGTAGCTATATGCTTCGTCACTGCTCCTGATATCCGGTTCGCTTACTATTTCGATCAGCGGGGTGCCGGCCCGGTTGTAGTCGATACAAGTATTGTTTTCATCTACATCGTGCAGGCTTTTACCTGCATCCTCTTCCATATGAATCCGGTTGAGCCGGATGCTTTTCTCTTCGCCATTTACTTTTATCTTAACAAAGCCATTTTTACAAATAGGAGTAGTGTGTTGCGAAACCTGGTAACCTTTGGGAAGATCGGGGTAGAAATAGTTTTTACGGGCAAAATAATTTTGTCGCTCGATCTCGCAATGACAGGCAAGGCCCATTTTAATGGCAAATTCAATGGCCTTTTTGTTCATTTTGGGCAGCGTCCCCGGATGTGCAAGGGTGATCGGGCTTACCTGTGTATTGGGTTCGGAACCATAGGCAATACTATCGCCACAAAAAAGCTTGCTTTGGGTAAGCAATTGAGCATGTACTTCCAGCCCAACTACAATCTCATATATATCCTGGTTGGTCATTTTTTTAAAAGTCAGCAAAAATAACCCATTTTGGCGGGCTGAACTGTTATAAAAAAAGCAAACCCCGTCTTTTGAACGGGGTGCGCATGCTCGATGTATATATGATTAAAGATCTGCTGTTTTCAGCTTACGGGGAATTTTTACCTCCACGTTTTCTGTCTTGCCTTTTCTAAGCAATTTCACTTTTACTGAAACTTTGTCCTTATTTTCTTTCATCAATTTCGCAATTTCATCTGCGCTATTTACGGCTTTGCCATCTACTTCGGTAATGATATCATCTTCTTTTATACCAGCTTTTGCCGCATTGCCTTCTTCATCTACCTCAAGCACATTTACACCCTTTCCATCCTCTGTGTCCTGAACTGAGATGCCTAATTTTGGACCACCACCGGACCAACTCCAGTTCATACGGGGCGTAGTGATCCGGGGCAGCGTTTGTGCATGGGGAGCAAAATCGCCCATATCCATTTTAAAACCTTCCATACCCGGAACAGTAGTAAACACATTTACGCCTTTCCATTTGGTCAATTCAGCAGTAACTGTTTGTTCTTTTTTATCTCTCAGGAAAGTAACTGTTACCTTGTCGCCGGGTTTACGGGCTTTTATAGCTTTTGAAAGATCATCAGGACCTTCGATCCTGGAATCCCCAATTTTTGTAATGACGTCTCCTTCCTTCAAACCTGCCTTTTCAGCCGCACTACCTTCTGTAACATTTTCCACTTCTGCACCCTTGTCTGCCTGTTCGGTGGACACGCCCAACATGGCCTTATTTTCGTCTATATTGAACATTTTGAAATGGTCACCATTCAAGGTGCTGCTGAAGTTGTCATTGCCTCCAAATGCCCATACATCTTTTATTTTGTGGCGCTTAACCGAAATATCACCATCCTTGTCATCGTCCTTAAGCTCTTTACCATTTACAATTACTTTATCACCAATCACCTCAACCACCACTTTATCATCCTTTTTGCCTTTGCGGGTAATAATGATCTGCTCCGCTTCTTTTTTCTCCTTATCCTCTTTTTCTTTTTGGGCCAGCAACGAACCTGGCGCCATGAGGCCGGCAGCCAATATCGTGAAGGAAATCGTTTTAATAAGCTGTTTCATTTGTTGTTGTTTTATTTAACTACGTTAATTTTCGTAGATCAAATATAAATACATTTCTTTAAATACGAAGCGTTTCGGAAATGTTAAATAGCATTCATCAGCGAAAGGAAAATTTCAGGGATAAGTGGGCAGAGATATATAACACTCGGTTACAAAAGATCAGGCCTGGCCTACCATTTGCCGTAATTTTACTAAGTAATTTCCGTCGTCTAAATATGCGGGATTTCGCAAATAAAATAGCATTTTTGACATCGCCACCAAAACGAACTGTGATACTCTATGTTAAAGATTTTAGCCATAAGCTGTATAGTCTTGTGTGTCATAATCATCACCTACGTTGTCATCATCTACATGGAGTCACGCAACTATAAAAATCCAAAAAAAGGGAAGAAAAACCCTTATTGATCTACAAAAGTTCCCTCACCGCCTCGATCACCTGCACCTGTTTCAAATTTCCCACATCCTGTCCGCCTGCTGTCGCCAAAGTTTTCTGACCACCACCGCCACCTTTGAAACCCCAAACCCCTAAAGGGGCTTAAGTACCTTTCTCATTCCAAAAATCATCAAACCCTTTTTGGTCATCAACCAGTTGAGTTAACATTGATCTTCCCGCTTCTTTTAACATTTTGAAAATATCAATACTGTTAAGATTAAATTTAGCTGAGCCTTGTTTAGCAAGCTTATTCCCTCCATAATATCTTTCTTGCATATGTGGTTCAACAACACTAATTATATTGTCAACATTGCAATTATTAAACATAAATGAATCTTTTGCTGCATTTATATGTATAAAAAAGCAAAAACTTTTTTCGATTTCAGAAGATATTACTAGTAACGAATTTTTATATCTAGGCTTGATCGAAAAGACAATATTCTTCAACACGTCAATAGAATACCCATCAACCATAGCACTAATAAAAGTATATTCTCCTATTTTTTCGACATGATTTGATATAATATCATTTATTAGCTTGTTAGCTGCTGATGCTTCAATACTTGATATTCGCTTTTCCAATAAATCCTTTTCGGATAATACCTTTTCAAGTCCTTTAATAACATCTTGCGGGTTCTTTAAATATTGCTTAATCCTTTTTATTATTGAAAGTTCATTGTCAATATATTTTTCAGCTTCTGCACCGCTTACGGCTTCAATTCGGCGAACGCCGGCTGCTATAGCACTTTCTTGCTTTATTTTAAATATACCTAGTTCACCAGTTGCTGAAACATGCGTCCCCCCACATAGTTCAATCGAGTATTCCGGATCAATAATCACCACACGAACCGTTTCACCGTATTTTTCACCAAACAAGGCCATTGCCCCAAGCTTCAATGCCTCATCTTTCGGTAATTCTTTTATAACAACCGGGATATTGGCTCTTATCTTTTCGTTCACCAATGATTCCACCTGCTTCATTTCCTCGTCCGTCATTTTTGAGAAATGAGAGAAGTCGAAACGCAACACATCCGGTGAAACCAATGATCCTTTTTGTGCAACATGGGTTCCCAATACCTGCCGCAAGGCTGCATGCAATAAATGGGTAGCGGTGTGATTATAAGTGATGTTTTGACGGTTTACCGGGTTTACAGTGGCTGTTACCGTCGAAAAAATATTTTTTGGCAGCCTATCCGTGAACTGGAGGATAAGATCATTTTCTTTTTTGGTGTCTGTTACTATAATTTCCTCTTCTTCGAAAGTTAAAATGCCTTTGTCGCCAACCTGGCCACCACTTTCGGCATAGAAGGGTGTAGTTTCCAGCACCAGTTGATACTGCTCCTTCCCTTTCCCCTTCACTTTCCGGTATTTCACCACCTGTGTTTCTACCTGCAGATCATTATAACCGACAAAATTTGTTTTATCGGCTTTATACACCTCAACCCAATCTTCGGTATCGACAAGTGTGGCGGCACGGGAACGTTCTTTTTGCTGTTTCATTTCCGTGTCGAAACCAGCCTCGTCAATTGACAATTTATTTTCAGCAGCAATTAATCTTGTGAGGTCTATCGGGAAACCGAATGTATCAAATAATTCAAACGCATTTTTTCCATCAATTGTTCCTGATTTGTTTGCTGAAATGATCTCATCAATTTTTTTCAAGCCTTTTTCCAATGTTCTCAAAAATGCTTCCTCTTCCTCCTTAATTACTTTGGTTACAAACTCAGCCTGATTATATAATTCCGGAAATACATATTTGAATTGTAAAGCCAATTCTACTACCAGTTGATTTAATAAAGGCTGTTTAAAATCCAAATAGGAATAATAATAACGCACCGCTCTCCTCAGTATCCGTCTGATCACATAACCGGCACCGGTATTAGAAGGAAGTTGGCCGTCAGCAATTGTAAAACTGATAGCCCGGATATGATCGGCTATCACTCTAAAAGCGATTGCCTGTTTGGCCCCTTCCCGACCTCCCCCCACAGGGGAGGCTTCGTATTTTTTACCGACGATCTTTTCAGTAGCAGCGATAGTACCGGTGAAAACATCGGTGTCGTAATTACTTCGCTTTCCCTGTAATACCCTAACCAGTCTTTCAAAGCCCATCCCGGTATCTACGTGTTTGGCAGGCAAGGGTTCGAGGCTTCCATCTTTTTTCCGGTTAAACTGGATGAATACATTGTTCCAGATTTCTATCACCTGTGGATGATCATTGTTCACCAATGTTTTTCCATCCACCTGTTTTTTTTCCTCCGCTGTTCTGCAATCGACATGTATTTCGGTGCAGGGACCACAGGGGCCGGTATCACCCATTTCCCAGAAATTGTCTTTTTTATTGCCCAACAAAATCCTGTCTTCTGCTATATATTCTTTCCATTCGTTATAGGCTTCTTCATCTTTAGGCAGGCCTTCTTTTTCATCGCCTTCGAAAATGGTCACGTAGAGGCGATCTTTTTCCAGCTTGTAAACTTCTGTCAATAACTCCCAGCTCCAGGCAATTGCTTCTTTTTTGAAATACCCGCCTGCCGGACGGGCAGGATCACCAAAACTCCAGTTGCCCAGCATCTCAAACATGGTGTGGTGATAGGTGTCGACCCCCACTTCTTCCAGGTCGTTATGCTTTCCGCTGACACGTAAACATTTTTGTGTATCGGCCACCCTCGGATAAGAAGATTTTTTATTGCCCAGGAAAAAATCCTTGAACTGGTTCATGCCCGCATTGGTAAACATCAGGGTCGGGTCATTTTTGATAACAATGGGAGCCGATGGCACTATCTCATGTCCTTTGGATTGAAAAAAATCAAGAAACTGTTTACGTATTTCGCTTGAAGTCATTTTTTAAAAATTTTGGCCAAATGAGATTGATTTTTAGCAATTTTCGTTCACCTGGCTACCGGAATTGGGTTGATTTTTGCTATTGAACCGCCTATATTTGTTAATATTGATTTTTTACTAAATAAGCCGGCCGCCATTTCCGCCACAGCGGATTCGACGGCCGGGGGACAAAGGTAAAAGATTCAGACATTATGTAAGTACGCTTTGAAAACCAGTATAACGGCTGGTTGACTATGAAAAAAATCAAATATTACTATAACACCAATACACTGCGTTATGAAAAGCTGGAAGTGCCTCTGCGGGTAAAGCTGCTGCGCATTTTCGGGTTTATAGCTGCAGCTCTCGTTACAGCTGCTTTGATCTCTTATTTCGCCTTTCAGTTTGTCGGCTCTCCCAACGAAAAATTGCTGCGGATGCAAAATGAACGCCTCAGCGAACGTTATGCCCGGCTAAGAGATAAGGTCAACTCACTTGATAAGCAAATGGCCGAACTCGAAAAAAGAGATAACAATGTATACCGCGCCATTTTTGAAGCCAACCCCATACCGGATAGTGCCAGGGCAAAAGAACTGGAAGCAGAAAAAGAAATCGCTACCGTCGAAGGTATGCCCAATAACCAGTTGTATTCCTCCATCGCCAATTCTTTGAATTTACTGACCAGCCGTATCGCGGCGCAGACCAAATCCTATATTCAAATTGATGGCCTGATAAAAAACAAAGAGCAACTGTTGTCGCATACACCCGCCATTCAGCCGGTAAGCAATAAAGACCTTAACCGAATTGCTTCAGGCTTTGGTTACCGGATCGACCCGGTGTATAAAACAGTAAAAATGCATGCTGGTCTTGATTTTGCGGCACCAACCGGAACGCCGATTTATGCAACAGCCAACGGAACGGTGACTACTTCGGGAAATAAAGGCAATGGTTATGGCAACCATGTAATCATCAATCACGGTTACGGCTACGAAACACTATATGGCCATATGGTGAAAGTAAAAACCAAGGGTGGGCAACGGGTAACCCGCGGCGAAATAATAGGCTGGGTTGGCAGTACCGGAAAGTCAACCGGGCCACACTGCCATTACGAAGTGCATAAAAACGGAAACAAAATCGACCCGGTGTACTTTTTCTATAATGACCTGTCACCTGACCAATTCGACCGGTTGCTGAAACAAGCCGCCGCTTCTAACCAAAGTTTTGATTAATTATCCATTTATTTAAGTAAACTCATACCCAAAACCCACTAATTGGGTAAGCAATGAATTAGGTGCATCCGTGGCGCTGCATCTTCCTTCGAGCCGGGGAGCAATGGGTGAATTTTTTGCCAGGTATTCTTCGATAACACTATGAAGGGTAGCATTCAGTTTTCTCGGTTCTTTCACACCTTCGGCACGGCAAATCGTAGTATCCGGATCCCCTTCTCTTTCACAGGCGATAAAAGTGTATTCTTTATTTAAGTCTATAGGCTTGCCGCCGACCTTTATCCAGTTTACCCTTTTTCCAAACTCATTGGCAATCGTAAAATTTACTTCCATGCCTTTGAAACGAACTACCCAGCCGCCAAATCGTTGAGCAGGATCTTTGGCGAATGCATTCTGCAATTCGGTTTCCATCCAGTTCCATAATTGCTTACCGGAGATCATTCCCCGTTTGGCTTCACTGTCCACCGGCAGCATGCTCCACAAATAATCTATCGTAATATCAGCCATGCCTGTTTGCATATCAGGCACCAGGGGCGGGCAAAAACGGAAGCCATTGCTGAGAGCAATATCCGGTTTAAACTTCCACATGATGGCATCCGTAATAAAATTATCCATCGGCGTTTCTATCACATAATACCGGACCAACGGTGTTTTAGTTTTGCCGATCACCCGGTTCAATTCCTTTTCGTAAGGCTTTCTTGCCTCTTCTACCAACCGCTTCATTTCCTCATCCTCTTTATATTTCGATGGGTCCACATCCAGCAATTGATAATTATGATCCTTCACAATACCATTTTCTATTACTATGTCCAGTTTGGAAATAAATGAACCAAAGGCTCCCGGCTCTGTGACTTTTGCATGTTCACCCTGTATCGGTTGTCTTACCCGTTCATGCGTATCGGCGCCCAATATGTAGTCCGCTCCTTTTATTTGCGACATATTTGATAAGCCTATCTGCTGTGCCAGGCCCATATGAGTTAGAAGAAATACCAGTTCGCACTGTTCATATTCTTTTAAAACCTTTATGTATTTAGCAACGTTCGATTCGGGGAAAGTGAATTTGATGCCATCACTGTAAGCAGGAGACTGGCGTTTGGGTGTAAGCGGGTCATTGTAACCGATAAAACCAAGTTTTAGCCCGGCAATATGTTTTACAAAATACGGTGGGAAAATAAGATCTCCGTTTAATTCATCTTTTGTATCATGAAACATGTTGGCGCATACTTTTACGGCATTATAGGCAAACATGTCCCGCATCATCATTTCTTTTCCGTACACCACTTCCCAATTGCCCGGAAGCATAATGTCGTAGTTGATATTGTTCATTAGGGGTACAATCGCCTTGCCTTCACTCAATGCGGCAACACCACCTCCCTGGAAGCAATCGCCACCATCCAGCACCAATGTATTGGAAGGATTTTGATTCCGCAACGTGTTGATCATTGTTTTTAATGTTGCAAAGCCGCCCCTTTTTTTATAAACCGGTTTATCATTTTCAATAAAAAACTCATCGTGCACCGTCAACTGGGCATGTATATCCGCCGTATGAAGCAAGCTGAGCATTGTTGCCTTACCCTTCTGCACAGCTTTGTTCTGCAACATATTTTTTTCTTTATAAGCTGCATCATCGTTGATCAATGCTGAAGCAGCAAGCGGAGAAGAGACAAGCCCTCCACCTATACCTAATCCCAAGCCAAGGCTTCCCGCCTTTTTAAGAAAATCACGGCGGCTATTTTCGTTTAATGTAAGATGCAATTCCTTTTCAGCCTTTGAAATTTCCGTTTGGTGACAATCATGACAGGTACAGCGGGATAAGTGATTCATTGACATAATACTTGTTTTTGTCTGCAGCTTTCAAAATATAGTGCAGGTTTCTTATTTTTTTGTTTTATTTTTTTCGGGCTTCCACAATGGGTTTGAATGGGCCGAACTTATGCTGTTGTTCGGAAAATCCATCGCTGTAAGGACCAAAGGGATGATCGATTGGCTTTTTAGAAATATCAGGCCAATCCTTACTTAAATCTTTATATGGCCGCGGTTGCGAATTGACATAGGCGGCTACATCCCAGGCCTCCTCATCTGTTAATGCGGGCTCTGAATGTGATGCTTGTTTGAAAGGCATATTATCCCTTACATAACCTGCAAATCTTGAAAGTCTGAATAAACCGGCGCCGATGTTATAACTGTGTTCACCCCATAGTGGAGGATAGATATATCCGATTCCATTTGCATTAGCAACACCCTCACCATTGGGCCCATGACAAGTTTGACATTTGGCGACATAAACTGCCTTGCCATTTTCAGGGCTTGCAGCTCTATTCAAATAAGGAAGTTCGGTGATACCGGAGCCCTTGGGTTTCACCCCCTTTTTTACATCTTTTCCTACCCATTTTATATAAGCAACTATAGCCTTCATTTCATTACTGTTCGTGTCAAGGGCTTTACCATTCAGGCTGCGTTCTATGCAATCATTCACCCGCTTAGGAATGGTTTCAACCGTGCCGCTCCTGTCCCGAAATTTTGGATAAGTAGAAAATACGGCTCCGTAATTATTGCCCCATGCCTGTTTACCAGCTTGCAAGTGACAGTTCTGGCAATTCATACCGTTGGTGATTTGCAATACCGTTCCATGCGGACCAAAATACCGGGAAGTATTAGCAATTATATCTTCACCATAAATAACCTGGCTTCTTGCTTCACCTTCCAGTGTATTATCCAGGTAAAGACTCGGCGCCACCCAATAATCATGGGATGGCTCTTTACCTATGACCGGCTCCTGGCGATTGCTACCATCTATCACTTCTCTTACTATTACGAACACTACCCCGGAAACCAAAAGGTATAATGGCCAATTTTCTTTGAGGTATAGTTTCATACAACAGCGCTTATCTTGTTTACACTGTCATTGTATTACCTGGTAAATTTGCATCGTCGTAATTTATCTGACAGTGATAATAGTCACCCACATTAAAGTCTTTGCTTTGCGTCGCCCTTGCTTTTTAATACGACAAGTTTTCAAAACTGAAAAATTGTTGAGGGTAGAATCCCGCTGGGATCGATATGTCTTAACCGGCAAGATCCACCGCCAGCTTAGGATTTATTTCTTCCGGGTTGGGATTGGCCAATAGCTGTGTTGCGAACGTGATTCCGGCAAGATGCATGCTATAACGAAACTCCCTATCTTTTTCCAATGGTATTTTAAGAAAGGAACATTGGCCGGAAACATGCGGCACAGTCATTATGCAAGTTATGCTGAAATACCGACGTGTTTACTTCCAGGTGTCAAAAGTTGTCGTTGAAAACTACCTCCATCAGTGATTTTTACCATTTGTTGCCTATCCCCCATGAGTGATAACAAGCTCTTGGTTTGATTTTAGTTATTTTTGTTGCCATTTTGTAATAGCGATCCTGGTTTCCCGTCCCTTTGTATGTTTTAATAGAAATGGGATAGATGCCCCTGAAAAAATAACAACATGAATAAAGCGAGTTTTCTTTTTATAGTAGTGAGTGTTGGTCTATTTATCTCCTGTAATAGTGTTGCGCAAAAATTAAATCTTTCTGTGGCTGAATTTGAAAAAGCCATCAGCCAACCCAACAGCCAAATCCTGGATGTTAGAACTTTCGGGGAATATCAATCAGGTCATTTAGCGAATGCGCTACTGGCTGACTGGACCAATCAAACAGAATTTCAAAGCAGGATTAACGCATTGGATAAAAATAAGACAGTGTATACTTATTGTCTCAGTGGAGCCAGAAGCAATGATGCTGCGCAATGGCTTAGAAAAAATGGTTTTACCGTCTATAACCTTGCTGACGGCATTACGGCCTGGAAAAAAAATAGTAAGCCCATCATTCAGGCAACTACGGCAAAGCAGATCACACTGGAGGAATACATGAGTCAAATACCCGCCAATAAAACTGCCCTGGTTGATTTTGGTGCTGAATGGTGTCCACCGTGTAAAAAAATGGCTCCGGTATTAGATTCTTTGCAGGCAAAACATGGCTCAAAATTTCAACTTATAAAAATTGACGGTGGTTTGCAGACAGAACTTTGCAAGACACTAGGCATTGAAAGCTTCCCCACTTTCATTATTTATAAAAAAGGAAAAGCCAGTTGGCAAAAACAAGGACTGGTTGATATAAAAGAATTTGAAGCACAGCTATAATCAAAAGGCCATGAAACAACTTCATGGCCTTTTGATCTTATTTAGAAAACAATTTGATGTAGGCTTCCGTATCATAGTTTTCTCCACCATTAATTCTATGCGTCATCTTGCCTTTTTCATCAAAAATAAATGTAGTAGGAATACTCTGCACATTGAAAAGTGCAGGAAGGTTTTCACCGGGAAAATAGACCGGCGCCGATAGTTTTGTTTTTTGAGCAAACCTTATGCCGTTATCCGGAGCCTCGTCAAGGGAAAGCAGAACAAATGCTGTTTTTGCTTTATCAACTTTGCTATACAATTTTTCTATCGAAGGCATTTCAGCACGACAGGGCGGGCACCAACTGGCCCAAATATTAACAAACACCTTCTTTCCCTTCAGATCAGCAAGATTTACCGTATTGCCTTGCTGGTCAAACATTTTAAAAGAAGGAATTGCGCCCTCAGGTTTCTCCCCGGCCTCAATATTGCCGTCAACTGTGGCTTTTACCTCTTCTGCATTGCTATTTAGACAGCTGTACACTAACGGCACAATGAGCAAAAACAAGAATACTTTTTTCAACATAAGTTTTTTTTATGGCGTTTTAGAGTAACGGATTCGATCATTTCATTTTGCATACAAGTATAGAAAACCTTTTTTAAAAATGATAGTTAAAAATCAAATTCCATAAGTTCATGTTTACCTTGTTAATGATATGTCCCGGATCATCTGGCAGGTCTGAATTTGAATGATTATGAATGGTTATTAAAGAGGTGCTTCCCACTTTCCTGGAAATATCATGATGCAGAATTTGTTTTTCTTTGGAACATGCTGAAGAGTAAAGCCCCTATCACCGCAAAGTAAATAGTGCTGTTAAGAGGCCTGGAAGTGATCGCACAAGCACCCGAGGCGCAACCAACAAATTTCCAATAAAAAAAACCGGCTGCTGCACCAATAATGACACCGGTTAAAGGCAGCCAGGCTCGCTTGAATAATTTGGATATCATCTTTAATTTTTTGTCTTTACTAATTATCCAATTTTTTACGACTCTGCGGAATATTGCATCCCGTCGTGCCACAACACCCGACATTAAATACTCCGCTTAGTATAAATAATCCGCCAGCCACGCCTAATATAGCATCAGCCCTGTCTACCGCATAATAAATGCTGATAACTCCCACCAGCATTCGCAGCACCCGCATGAAATTCCAGCCCGTCGTTAACAAATCTTTCATTTATTTTTTGATTTTATTATTGAGCAAATTCCAGGCTCCTCCGTTGTAACATTCAACACCGGCAACCTGCAAGATGTTCTTTGCTGCACCGCTCCGGTTACCACTGCGACAGCAGGTAATGACAGGCTTATTTTTTATTTCCAGCTCATTCAGCTTGTTTTTGAGTTGATCAAGTGGGATATTAATAGCTCCGTTGATGTGTCCACTTTTAAACTCTGATGTGGTTCTTACGTCCACCAGCAAAGCACCGTCTCTTACCAGCTGATAAAAATCAATAGCAGGTTTTTGAGTGAATATTTTTTTCAGAATGTTTAACATGCCCGACTTTTTAAAAGATATTTCAATCAATATCGCCTTCATTATAAATATTTTCAATGTCATGTTGACAAAGAAACATAACGGCTTGCTCGCCGCGACAGTAAAATATTATCGTATCCTTCTTAAACCTGTCAATTTCGTTTAAGCGGGCCGGAAGCTGATGTAATGGAATATTGAACGCCCCCTCCATGTGATCCATTTTAAATTCAATATAACTCCTTGCATCGATGATCTTAGTGTTATTGTTTTTTTACGATCTCTCTTAAACTCATCTTTTTTACTAACTGATTTAATTATCCTTCTATTTTTGATTTTTTTAGTAAGGGAAGGCCACCACAGCCTTCCCCCATAACCAACTACCGAATCATGAACACCTACCTTTTTGTAAAAATGAGACACTATGCCATTAACCTATCCACGCCGCTCATCTTTACGTTGCAAATTTCAATATCATTTATTCGGCCATCTATGACATAAGTCACAAAGCAACCCCAACTAATTACCACTTACTACTGGATTACCTGCTTTTAACCAATCATTAATTCCTCCCGAGTAGTTTAATACATTGTTATAGCCGTTCTCTACCAACAGCGAGTAACCCATGGGGGCCTTGTCTCCACCCTGGCAATGAATAACCACTTTTTTATCCTGACTGATCTTGTCAGGATTGTGAAGAATAGTCCCGATAAAACATTTTGGGCTTCCTTTATATGACTGCGACTGTATTCAGCTTCACCCCGCAGATCCATTAACCGTATGCCATTATTTTCATATAGCGGCTTGAATTCTTCCAGGGATATCTCCCTTGATTTTTTAACTGCCCGCCATTTACTTCCCATTCTCTTATAGAGGAAATGGAACCATAAGGAACACCTGCTTGACAGTACCATGCAGAATCATTTCTTCATACAGGCCCTCTTCCGGACCTGGAAATAATTGCTGAATTGTTTTTTCTTCGGTCATACACTGGCCTTTTCGATTTTAAAATTACTGTTTAAGGCAACCGTCCGTGGGATAAGACATGCTTTTCAGCCGGAATAACGATCCAAATCCTATTTGCAAATCTTATCCGTAAGCTTTTCTCATTTT
This sequence comes from Terrimonas pollutisoli, assembly GCF_029360765.1. Lineage (GTDB taxonomy): Bacteria > Bacteroidota > Bacteroidia > Chitinophagales > Chitinophagaceae > Terrimonas_B > Terrimonas_B pollutisoli. Next base: position 136,852 of record NZ_JARKNA010000009.1, read on the forward strand.
TTCCACAGTTGGTATAACCTTTGTGGTGGAGCAAGCAACCTTGTATCTTTGTTGTTGAACTGCGATGGACAAACCGTTTACACAAATAACGTTCGATTTTGGTGTTGCAACCGAAGAAAAAGAGCCAGTTTCACCCGTTGAAACAGTTGCTATAGAAATTCCTGAGCCAGTTGAGGAAAAGGTAGAGCCAGTGGTGACCGCCGCCGTATTGGAGAAAAAGGCTGTTTCTACCAGGGGCCGCCGCTCTTTAAAGGAAATCGGCCTGAATGCAGATCTGATCCAGGTGCCGGAAGATGACATTCTTTTCCAAAAGCAATACTATTCGATCGGCGAAGTGGCAACCATGTTCCGCGAAAATCAATCACTGATAAGGTACTGGGAAACTGAATTTGACATTCTGCAACCCCGCAAAAACCGAAAAGGTGACCGCTTTTTCAGACCGGTTGATGTTAAGAACCTGGTACTGATCTATGACCTTCTCCGCCGCAGAAAATTTACCATTGAAGGCGCCAAAGATTATCTGAAAAAGAATAAAAAAGCGGAAGAAAAATTTGCCATGATCCAATCGCTTGAAAAAATTAAAACTTTCCTGCTCGAGCTAAAAGCCAGTATCTAGCGTATAGTTTAATTGTCAAGTGAGCTTTATTCGCTTGTTTCCCGAACAAATCACTCAATTGCCTGTTTCTTTTTAAAGAGCACTGTTGATCATTGCAACTTTAACGATTGTGATTGCATCTTTTACAGGTCAGCCATTATTTTTACAGTTATTATGATTTCAAGCATGAAGAAGTTTATTTTTTTGTCCGTATCCCTGATCACTCTAACTATAGCCTCTTTTGCACAAACACAATATGAAGTGCTAAAAGATCACAATGGAAGCAAGATATTGAAGGGTATTATTTCAAGAGACATTATTGCCAGTGATAGTTCGTTCAAATGGTATAAACAAAACCTGAAACCTTATACTGCGGGGAAGGATGCGGCCATTTTTGCAAGACACAAGGATAGTTTACAATTGGTTGTTTTCCTTGGTACCTGGTGTGAAGACTCACATGTAATTATTCCAAAACTTTTTCCATTCCTGGATGCGGCAGGATTTCCCAATGACCGATTGACTGTGATTGGTGTAGACAGGAATAAGAAAACGATAAGCCATCTCAGCGACGCTTTTAATGTGATAAATGTACCTACCGTTATCGTGATGAAAGAAGGAAAAGAGCTGGGCCGTGTAGTTGAATATGGTCATTACGGTATGGTGGAAAAAGAGTTGGCCGAAATTGCCGACAAAAAATAAAGTTATTGCTGGTTGGCAATTCGAACATCTGTACTTGCACCTGCAATTTCGACTTTCATTCCTTCCATCAATTTCAAAATTTCAAAGTTTACCTCTTCTTTTATTTTATTGAACTCCGCTTGCGTTACAGGCCCGGTAAAATAATCTACCAGTATGACGAAAGCAGAGGAAGTAATATCATTGAGCAACACAGTGGAGTTCTCAATCTCTGTTTTGCTTGTTATCTTTCTGATTCCGGCAATGAGTTCTTCCAACACAGGTGAAGGTGTAGATAATCCTACTTCCAATCTCAATTCTGCTTTTCGTTGTGAACGCAATGAAAGATTGTCCAAAATCCCGTCTACCATTTGTTTATTGGGCACTGTAATAAAAGTTTTTTGATCCGTACGGATGCGGGTGCTCCGTAAGCCGATCTTTTCAACCGTGCCGGTAAAACTCTGAATCTTTACCACATCGCCCATACTGAAAGGCTTATCAAAAAAAATGATAAAGGAGGCGATTAAATTTTCCAGGCTTTCCCTTAATGCAAGAGCAATAGCGGCACCTACGATACTAAGACCGGTAAGCAGGTTGGTAATCTGATAGCCAAATGTATATTTCAGGATCATCAACAAGCCGATAATGCCAATCACGACTTTAAAAAAATCTTTAAAGAAAATAACCAATTGGTTATCCGTCGTATCATGTGTACGATCTGCCCGAATGTGAAGAATGATGGCGATAAAATCAATAATTCGCAACAAAAGACGGATAAATGAAATAATCAACACCAGCGATGCAATGGTATGAATGAGTTCTTTTAATGTAAGGCGATATATATCGACATCAAGCTGGTGAGGGAACTTTAGCTTATGTAAAGTAACAATAGCAACAAAAATTGCCAGGAAGAATCCCAGCGGTTTTGAGACAAGACTTGTAAATGACTTTCTATCGACATCCTTCCAGATTCGTTTGATAAAATGAAAAATGATTGCTGCCAGCGAATGGGCAACATACTTTTTTACAATGACAACAAACAAAATGATGATTGCAACTATGAGATAACTCCTGATCGTATTGTCGAGCCAGACCTGGTCGAGGAAATCATTCATGCGTCAATAAAATTAAGTAGCGAAATTATCGAATCATTCCAGCATTTGGTTTAACGAAAACTATAAATCTCGATCATTCCATTTTTTAACGCATAGAGCCGGGATGAGCTAAAATTGAAGGATTGACTCTGCATTAACTCTGTAGGCATATTCCATTCGTCAGTCCTGAAAGTTTTGATGTCGTAGCGATATAGCTTGCCGGTATCCGAGCCAAAGATATATTTACCGGCTACTTTGAAATTTTGCCAACCCGAGATAAGAATCTTATTTTTTAAAGCCCCATAATAATCAAAAACAAATACGGCTTTCGTGGAATCATACAGGTAAACAAATTGGTCCTGGTCAAATATTTTTTGTGGAGCCGGCGCCTCGCCAAAAAGCTGGCGGAAATCAGGCGTTTCCTGTAGTAAGGCCCCATCCTCTGCAATCTTTTTCAGCTTGTTTTCTACTTCATCATACACCCAAATCTTGTTATCATACGATTGCCCGATTGCACGAACCTGCAAAATATTTTGTTTTCGCAAGTCAATAATATTGCGCACATTCAGCAAACGGTCCAATACAACGATAGTAGCAAAATCCCGGTAATACAATAAAATCTTCAATGGATTGGAAACATCGATCAGCGAAGCCTGGCCAAACTTTTTAACATCATTGAAAACAGCAACCGAATCGCCGTTTGAGTTTAACTTTTTGACCTGATTAGTGCTGCTCAATAAATAAATATTATCCAGGTTATCAACGGTGAATGCAACTATATCTCCCTTAACCCCCTTTGTAAACCGGAACGAACTATCTGCTTGCGCGGTGGCAACAAGATTAAAAAGCAAACCATAGAGTGTTATGAAAAGATATTTATTCAATTCCGGATGATTTTATCTTCATTCTCTTTATAAGATTTCAATTCCAGCCGGTCCCCGTCAAATACTGCATACGTAAAGTAACGTATCCAATCGCCGAGGTTGATATACCGGCTACTGGCATTAAGACGATAATCGATGGCTAAATGTCTATGTCCAAACACAAAAAAATCTATATGTTTTTTTGCCAGGGTGTCTTTGCAATACGTTATCAGCCACTCCCGATCCTCACCGAGAAAAACTTCTTCAGCCGATCCTGTCTGTGCCCTGCTTCTCCGGCTCATATAATTGGCTAGGCCCATGCCTACCACCGGTGGCAGTATACCAAATAACCACTGACAGGCGGGATTGCGAAATATTTTTTTTAACCGCTTATAGCCATGGTCACCCGGCCCAAGTCCATCGCCGTGGCCAACGATAAACTTTCTGCCGTTTCGCTCAAATTCCTTTGCTTCATAATAAATCGGAATATTCAATTCCTTTTGAAAATAATCTTTCATCCACATATCGTGGTTGCCAACAAAAAAATGCATGGGTATGCCAGCGTCCGATAATTCGGCAAGCTTTCCCAATAAACGAACATATCCCTTGGGAACAACCTGCCTGTACTCATACCAGAAATCAAACATATCGCCTACCAGGAAAATTTCAGCGGCTTCGTGTTTTATTTCATCCAGAAATCTGACGATTATTTTTTCCCTTTCAAGGCTGGCCTCATAGTTAGGGGCGCCAAGGTGGAAATCAGAAAGGAAATAAATTTTTTTATTGGTACCTAAATTCACTTCAACTGTTCATTTTTTCTTGAGATAATCCAAAATATCACCCGAACTGATAACAGGCTTTCCGGTAAGGTCACCATTGTACCAATATATCCATGCGGGAACGATCTCATCATTTATATATACATCGACAATTTCCCGGCGATAAAGCGGCTGCTCATCCTTTTCGACAATCACCCCTTCGTAATCGTCCAGTTGTGCAATCGCCCAGGAAAATTCATTTTCATTTTTTATCAGGTATAGTTCTCCCTTTATAAACGAATCTTCCAGTACGGGTATTGCAGCAGGATATTCACCGGTATCAAATAGCTTTCCCTTTACTTTTGCTTCACCAAAAAGGTTAAAGTAGTTGCTGATGTATTGGTAGGCGGGGCTGTGAAATCCTCTTCGCAGCGAACCATATACAAATACATAATTGGAAGCATTATTTGTCATGGTCTAAAGATAAGCTAAGAGTTTAAAAGAGTGGAAAGAGTAAAAGAGTTACGGCCGGAAGTCTTTTATTGGATTAAGGTCATAAGTTGAAAAGAGGAAAAGACATTGCTGGATGATTTCCTTTGGTGCAAAAGTGAAATTTCCAAACTGACTCTTTTGCTCTTTTTCTCCTTTTTCCTCTTAGCCCTCTACAAGAAATAAATAAACTTCTTTAGGACCATGCACACCTACCACCAAAGTCTTTTCAATATCTGCAGTACGGCTTGGCCCTGTTGCAAAAGTGATCAGGGAAGGAAGCGCATTGTTATATTTTGATTTTACATACTGCAGTGCATCTTTTACATCGTACATCAACTGGCTGGTATAAGCAACGCAAATATGGATGGGTGCATACACACTGGTCGTTCGACCGCTTGGTTGTCCTGCACTCATCACTATTGTACCCGTTCTTGCTACGAGGCATTCGCAGCCGGTGATCGAAACATCACAATTAGCAAGATCAGTTTTTACAATCCGGTCGGCAATTTGTGAACCCGCTGTTTTGAGCAAATCCTCTTCCAGGCAATACACTTTTTGCCAATCCATTTTTTTTACAAGGCTGCTTAATTGAAAAGCCAATTCCTGCTGATTGATGCAAAAAACAAATCGCCCTTGTAATTTGGTGAATTGTTCGGCGAATTCAATTTCTTTCTCCTGCTGCTCAGGTTGAAAAACAGATTCATTGCCTTCACTTTTTGGAAAAGGAAGAGGCGTTGATTGACTCAACGCCTTCCTGATTTTTTTAAGTATGTTTTCTTTTGAGGCAGAAACATTCATGCAAGAAAGTTTAAGAAGTTTGAGAAGTTCAATAAGTTTAATAGGCTATGATGGGCACCTGGTTCATTGAACGTTTAAACCTTTTGAACTTTTGAAATCCGTTATGGCAAAGCTTTATTGGTTACGTCGCTGTCATAAGGCGGCACACCCGCGGATATCTCTCCTTGTTCGGCTGGAACCACTTCATCATCTACCAATGATTTCTTCTCTTCAAAGGGACGTTTACCAATTAAAGTTTCCACGTCGCTTTGGAACAACACCTCTTTGTCTAATAACGCTTCAGCAAGTTTTGTTACTTGTTCCCTCTTTTCTTCCAACAACTTCTTCGTTCTTTCGTAAGATTCTTCGATCAGTTTCCTCACCTCTTCATCAATGATCTTCGATGTTTCCTCTGAATAGGGCTTAGTAAATGAATTTTCCTGTTGTGGATCATAGAAACTCACATTACCAACTTTTTCATTCATACCGTAAACGGTAACCATTGCATAGGCTGTCCTTGTGATTTGTTGCAGGTCATTTTGGGCGCCGGTCGATATCTTTCCAAAGAAAATTTCTTCACTGGCCCTTCCACCCAGGGTCATACAGATTTGATCGTTCAACTGATCAGTGTTATAGAGATATTGCTCTTTCGGCGTGTATTGTGCATATCCTAACGCGGCGGTACCCCGCGGTACTATCGTTACTTTCAACAAAGGATAAGCATGCTCAAGATACCAACCACAAATAGCATGTCCCGCCTCGTGATAAGCAATGATCTTTTTTTCATCCGGTGAAATAATCTTGTTTTTCTTTTCCAACCCACCAATTACACGGTCAACCGCATCCTGGAAATCCTGCATATCCACTGCTTCTTTACCTTTTCTTGCAGCGATCAAAGCGGCTTCATTACATACGTTTGCAATATCAGCACCGGCAAAACCGGGTGTTTGTTCAGCCAGCTTATGTACGTCCAGCTTTTCAGATATTTTGATCGGCTTCAGGTGTACTTTGAAAATGGCTTCCCGTCCTTTTACATCGGGCTTGTCAATTGATATTTGCCTGTCGAAACGCCCGGGACGAAGCAAAGCTGTATCCAATACATCAGGACGGTTTGTAGCTGCCAATACAATAATACCTACATCCGTTCCAAAGCCATCCATTTCAACGAGCAACTGGTTCAACGTACTTTCTCTTTCATCGTTGCTCATCATCACATTCTTACCCCTTGCCCGGCCAATGGCGTCAATCTCATCGATAAAAATGATGCAGGGGGCTTTTTCTCTTGCTTGTTTAAATAAATCCCGCACCCTGCTGGCACCGACACCAACAAACATTTCAACAAAGTCAGAACCGCTTAAGCTGAAGAAAGGAACCTGCGCTTCTCCCGCCATAGCTTTTGCCAGCAAAGTTTTACCAGTACCCGGAGGGCCTACCAACAAGGCGCCTTTGGGTATTTTACCTCCCAGCGCTGTATATTTTTTGGGACTCTTTAAAAAGTCAACTATTTCCATCACCTCAACCTTAGCCTCGTCCAGGCCTGCAACATCAGCGAAAGTGATATTTACTTTTGTGCCTTTGTCAAACAAGGTCGCTTTTGATTTACCAATATTAAAAATACCCCCGGGTCCTGCACCACCACCGGCGCCACCGCCCATTTTACGCATGAGCAGTATCCAAAGACCAACAAAAAGCAAAATCGGAAGCAAAAAAGAAATGGATTTGCTAAACCAGTCACTCTCGGTGTCAACGGTGCCAACATCCTTTATCTCGGGGTTGTCGGCATAAAATTTCCGCATATCGTCTTTGAAGGAATCACCGGAAACGATTTTAAAGCTAAGATGTGGGCCTTCAGCGCTGGTTTTGCCAAAGCCTTTTTCCAGCTTATCGCTATATTTAGCCACGGAGCTTTTTTTCAAATAAATCTTTACCAGGTTGCGGTTTGAGATAACTACATATTTTTCAACATCTCCTGCTTTCAAAACCTGCTGAAAATAATCCTGGTCAACGGAAGCGGTATTAGGTGAAAAAGGGCCGAATAGCTGAAATCCAATGAGTACGGCAAAAATGATAGCATATATCCAATAAATACTGAATTTAGGTCCTCTGCGTTGCGATTGATTAGGATCTTCAGGCCCACCTCCATTCTGGCGATTTCCGAATCTCGGGCTACTGTTTTTTTCCTTTTTGTTATAAAATGGTTCTTGCGACATGTTAGTATATATTCCTGCTAATTAATGATTTTTAAGAGAAAAAGTTTGACGATTATAACATTTAACACTAATCTTCATGATTTTGCACGGATGCATCGCTCCACATTTCCTCTAGTTTATAAAATTTGCGGGTTTCGGTCAACATTACGTGCACGACTACATTCACATAATCAACCAATACCCACTGCAGGTTTTGATAGCCTTCATGATGATATGGACTTTCACCGCACTTTTTCTTTACCTGCTCTTCTATATTTTCCGCAATGGCTTTGATCTGTGGCTGGTTACCCGCTTCGCAAATAATAAAGAAATCAGCGACGGCTTCATTGATTTTGCGAAGATCAAGAGAGATTACATTTTCTCCCTTTTTCTCATTAATCGCATCAATAATGGTTTTAATGATTTTTGATCGTTGGGTTAGCCGATTTGTACTTTTTAATTTACGGGTAGATAAGGCTGCAAGTTGTTCCAAATAAAAAAATATTTTTTAAGAAGTTATTATTCCCGGGTTATTAATTACAGGTAAGGGAGCCAAACTAATAACGTTTTTAAACAACCGTTACCCTGTAATCAGAAACTAGTTTACTTTGCTCAAAAATAACAATTAATTGCCACAACCTCCTTTTTACAGGACGCTTGGAATGCCATTTATTGAGCTTTCATCAATAGATAGTACCAACAATTATGCCCTTACCCAAATACATGAAGGTTTGGCACGGCATGGAATGGCTTTTTTTGCGCATGAACAAGTTGCCGGCAAGGGTCAGCGAAACAAATCATGGACCACGGAGAAAGAAACCAGCCTGATAATAAGTATTGTTCTCGACCCGTCTCCACTGCAGCTGGCGCAACAATTTCAATTAAGTGCCTGTGTAGCGGCATCAGCCTGTGAGTTTCTGGATAAATATGACGGTAGGAAAACCTGCATTAAATGGCCGAATGATCTGTATTGGCACGACAGAAAGGCAGGCGGAATATTGATTGAGAATGTGATAGGCAGCGGAAAAACCGGGACTAACGGGATCCCGGTTTGGCGCTGGGCAGTAGTAGGTGTCGGTATAAATATCAACCAGGTAGCATTTCCACCCGAACTGAGAAATCCTATCTCGTTGAAACAGCTGACGGGTAAGGAATTTAATACTGTGGAACTGGCTAAAGAATTTTGCACTGTTTTCAACAAAAACTTTCAACACCTCGTCCAGGGCGGCTTTGCAGATATTTACAATTTTTATATTGAACATCTTTATCAAAAAAATAGACTGGTAAAATTGAAAAAGGGAAGCCGTGTTTTTGAGGCGACGATTAAGACCGTGACCCCGGGTGGCCGGCTGGTGGTACAACATGCGTTGGAAGAAGAATTTGATTTTGGTTCAGTTGAGTGGGTGATACCATCCCTGTCCGCAAAATAGCGTAACTTATAAGGAATAAAGCAACCTTTTAACTTTTATTACCGATTACTCTTTTAAACCAACCGGATTTGCTGTCGGAGCAGGAATTGGAAATACATATCAGGGGATGTACTCTGAACAAAAGAGAGAGCCAAAAGAAAATTTACAGCTCTTTCTATGGGTATGCCATGTCTATCTGCCACCGATATACCAACCACGAAGAAGATGCCACCGAAATCCTGAATGACGGATTTTTAAAGGTGTTTGTCGAAATATACCGCTTCAAGCCGGCTTACACCGATACGGTTAGCTCCTTTAAGGGATGGCTTCGAAAGATCATGATCTACACGGCTATCGACCATTTTCGCAAAAATCACAAGCATCAAATGACTTCTGAACTCAATGAGTCGTATATGCACCTGCCAGCAACCGATGAAGACTCTTTTTCAAAAATTGCGTACGAAGAAATAATAAATGCCATAAAGCGATTAACGCCGGGCTACAGAACAGTGCTGAACCTCTTTATCATCGAAGGTTTTAGCCATGAGGAAATAGCCAATCAATTAGGCATATCGGTAGGCACATCCAAATCTAATTTGGCAAAAGCCAGAAAACAATTACAAAAAATATTGTCTCATCAAAATGAAATAGCCCATAAAAATGTGGTCTGACGAGTTACATAAGAAGATGGAGGAAGCCGAAAACTACAGCGATTCGTCGAACCATGAAAAAGCATGGGAAAAAATGGAATTGTTGTTAGACGAGCATTTGCCGGTAAAGAAAAAAAGAAGGCGTTTTATTTATCTTTTATTTCCCCTGCTACTTGGGGGAGGTATTGCTTTATTCTTTCTTCAAAAGAGGGCCAATATTGATCACTCAATTTCTCAACAGCAAAACAGCACTGTTCAAAAACCGGTCACCTCTTCAAAAAATACCATTACTGTTAAGCCATCTGAAAAAATATCCTCCAATAAAAACAACGACAGCGCTACACCATTAATAATCGATGATGTGACGACTACCAAAACAACAGCCCGCAATCATTCAAATCAACAAGATCAATCCACGATAAAAAACGATTTAATTTCACAAAAAGCAACCGGTACTAAATCGACTACGGCACCTGTTCAAAAGCAGAAATATCTGCAAAGCAAACAACCATTTAAAAACAAGGCTCCAAATAACAATCAAAGCCCCCGTAATGTTACCGATCATAAGAACGAAATAGCATCACAAGACGTGACTGTAACAGTCAAAGACAACGAAGAAAAAAAGAATATTGAAAAAATAAACGTACCACAGGTTGATAGTAATGCTGTTGCCAAAATTCCGGAAGATACCTCAACATCCCAAACCGATACAACCGGGAACAAAGCAACTGAAACTGTAAAAAAAGCAACCAAAAAAACTTCCTCACTTAGTAAAAATTTGAGTTTTAGTTTTTCTTTTGGGCCTGATATCAGCAGTGTTGGGATTGACAGACCGGGCAAGTTAGCCCTGCCCTACGGTATTGGGGTCAGTTATGCTTTATCAAAAAAAGTCAGCATCCGGACAGGATTTTTTGTTGGCAAGAAAATTTATGATGCTGACTCTGCAGATTATCACCCACCTGCCAATTTCTGGAATTATTATTCTAACCTGCAAAAGATAGATGCGAATTGCCTGGTTTATGAAATACCCGTATCGGTTGTATATAATTTTACACCTGGTAAAAAGCACAGTTGGTTTGTATCGGGCGGGCTTTCCTCCTACCTGATGAAGAAAGAAGCGTACGATTATTATTACAAAAATTCATGGGGACAACCACAACTTTATCATCGCACTTATAAAAATGAAAATTCCCATTTCTTCTCCGTTCTTAATTTATCAGGAGGCTATAGATACTCCGTAAGTGACCGTGTATCTTTAATGGGAGAACCTTATGTAAAGGTTCCCGTTAGTGGAGTTGGTTATGGCAAAGTAAAATTAAATAGTGGAGGTATAATGTTTACAGTGAGTGTGAAGCCATTCCTGAAAAAAAATTAATCCCGGCTATTTTTTCAAGGCAACTTTTTTGTTGATCATTTCGATTTTTATCGAAACAATAGTAATGATTTATTTCACTCAACAAAAAAACCCGATGAAAAAAATATCTGTTACCAAACTTTCTCTTGTTCTTATGACCGGCGTTATATTATTCTCCTGTAGCAAAGGAGATAGCGGAAGTGATACTCCTCCGACACAACCACCTGCAGCTTGTTCCGGTACACCAGGCCCACTGTTTAATGCTGTTAAAAGTGTAATCCAGGCGAATTGTGAAAGTTGTCATAACAATACTATTGCCAATGGAGGAATGAACTGGACCTCTAATTGCAATATCGTGACCAATAAAACCAGGATCAAAGCAAGAGCCGTTGACAACAATCCTACACCAATGCCACCAACCGGCCCACTTTCGCAAACCGACAAAGATAAAATCACCGCCTGGATCAATGCAGGTGGCAGGCTAACTGACTAATCCGACCATCAATGTCCCATACACAAAGGGTTCCTGTAAACACAGGAACCCTTTTTTGTAAACCAACTGTTCATGTTGTGAGAGCTACTTCCTATTTTTCTTTTTCCAAAAAAGATCAAAATCTCTTGAGACAGTAAATCCCCATCTGAATTCACCATCGCCCCAGGAAGTTACTGTTCCTGGAATAAAACGATTCTCCAGTATTTCGGTAGCGTTGGTAAAATTCAAATGAAAAACGTGGCCCTCGGTCAACAGTTCAACTCCAACACCCATTGCATCATAAAATTTAACGCCTTGTGTTTTGAAATAATCGATGCTGCTTTGACTGCGGAAAGTATGGAAGTAATCAAACAATAAACTAAACCTACCCCTCACCGGTAATCGAAAAGCCCCGCCAAGGGCAAACAATGCGTTGTCGTCCTCACTTGGCACATAATTTCTGTTGACCAGGGTTGGACTTAGTTGCAAGCTAATGTTACCAAACTTTCTTGCGATCAGTAATTGAACTGTCTCACTTAAACGGTCGCTAAAATCATCAAATGAGTTTTCCTGGTTGGCAACAGTACTTGCCTTCATGGACGAAACAACAGTATTCGCAAATAATGTAAGCGACAATGGATGTTTTGAATCATTGGCCTGTTGAAGCAGCCTGTATTTAAAACCTAGTTCATATAATTGTTGTACGGAACCCGCACCTTTTGCCCTTGCAGCAATAAGATTAATCCGTTTACTCAAGCCATACTGAAAGCCTATGCGGACATCGGTTGCATTATCCAAACCGAAAAAATTTTTTATTCCGCCATTATCGCCCGCAACATCCCCAAAATTATGGGTGACTTTAAATTCCAATATACCTTTTGGCTGTAGTTCTACTGTATTAGCATTAATGAGCCTTGGCGAGGAAAATATCCAGATATAATCTGTTTCGGGCTGCTTTGGCGGCTCAATTATCGTAGTATCCTGTGAAATGGCTTCAATACCCGCTAGCATAAAGACTCCCAATAATAAATTGCGCATGTTTTTTATTTTCCGACTAAACGGGAAAAGAAAAAACGAGGTTGCCTGTTATCTCAGGTCAGCGCATTCCATGCAGCAATGATCTCTTCTGCATGAGCTTTATTTTTCGGTTTTAAAAATATCTTCCGGATGATGCCTTTTTCATCGATAACAAAAGTGGTGCGTAGAACGCCCATGTATTCCCGGCCGAACATTTTCTTTTGATCCCACACTCCGAATTTTTCCAGGATATCATGCGAAGTGTCGGCAATAAGCGGAAAGGGCAGTTTGTATTTTGTTTCAAATTTTTTTTGGGCCAATTCATCGTCGGGACTTACACCTACTACTTCAAATCCATTTTTCTTTAGCAGGCCATAGTTATCACGCAGGTTGCACGATTCGATCGTACAGGTAGGAGATCCTGCTTCGGAATAAAAATACAGGACAAGTTTTTTGCCTTTGTAATCAGCCAGCGAAACTTTTTTCCCGTTTTGGTCTTTACCTGTAAATGCAGGTGCCTTATCGCCTTCCTTTAATAAAATCACAATTACTAAGATTTAAAGATTATAAGAAAATAATGACGTTACCTTTTCCTGGTTTTCTTTCTTACGCTTGCAGCTTTCTTCTTACCACTTCTTGTTTTCCTACTCACTTTTTTCTTCGGCGGTGGGGTGTAAGGATATTTTTTAAACCACCAGCTTTTTGTAGCAGTATTGCCGGCGAGGTCTTCCACCGTAACCCGCAACTCATGAACACCATACGGGCAACGCTCATCAAATTTATAAATATAAGCCCGGCCTTTATCATTTGTAAACCTCAACCACTGGCCGTCCAGTTCAGCGCTAAAGCTTTTCACATCAAAATTGTCGTCGGGCCAAAAAACAATTCGTGATGCTGCACTGAGATTCGCCGTATCGCCATTGCCTAATTCATTAATGGTGGGCGGCTCTACATCAAGGAAAGCCTGGAAATTTCCAAATTCATTAAAATCCGCTGCAAGAAAACCATTTTCATATTTCGCTTTGCGAATCGTTTTCTTGCTACCATACGATCTTTGTATCACCACTTTATCATACCATTTACCGGGCAAGGGTTCGGTAGGTTTTATCCGCACAGTAAAGCTATAGTGCACAGGCATGGATGGATTATTAAGCGAATACTCCGGCGAAAGACTCCCCGCACTTTGTTTGTTTGTTGTATAATAGAAAACCGGAACGGTATCATATAAGCAATCTTCCGGCATATAGACTTCAAAGTCCTTTTTCTCCAACACATTTATTTCGCCGGGTATAAAATGCGGATGGGCAGCCGGGTGAGCGGATTCAGTTGACAGGTTGCCGTCATACTGGACCGAAAAGCTTACCTGCGACTTGTTGAAATAAGCATCGCTTATTTCTATCCTGATAGCATGCACAGACGTATCGGATAATACAATCGTGCCGTCTCCATTGTATTGTGTATAGGCAGGTCCAAAATCTCCGGGCAACTGTGACAGATGTTGCAGGTAAGGGCCGCCATTATATTTATAGCGGTAATCGATTTGCGCATTCATATACCTGGTGGCATCGTACCCTATACTATCTATTTCAAATGCGATCACTGGCTTATTATCGACAAATAATCTGGCGGAGTAAATGCCATCCTGGTTATTAGAACCGTTTATTCTATCATACGCCTGTATAGCAAAACTCAATTTAGTTAACCCTGTCTTGAGCACTGGCTGCGATGGAATGGTATATCCGCCGGGATCTTTTTTTAATGGATAAAATTTTGGCGTTTGTTCATATACACTAAAACTCCGATCATATAATGCCAGTTTTACAAGAGTCGGTGGTATATTATCGTTTAAAGGAAGTCCAAAAAGTAAAGGATTGAGACATTTATCTGTTTTGGTGTCCCTGATCTCAAAATGAACATGTGGTCCACCGGAACCGCCGGTATTACCACTATAAGCAATGAAAGTTCCTTTAGTTATCGGGAACTGCTGTGGTGTAAACCCGAGGGTAATGTCCCAGGTTTGCTGTTTATATTGCTGTTCGGTCACATATTTTTCAAGCGCCGGGTTGAAGTCGTTCAAATGGGCATACAGTGTTGTCAATCCATTAGGATGATTGATATAAATAGCACGGCCAAAACCAAAGGGCTCTATTTTGATTTTTGCAATATAACCGGCAGCGGCTGCATATACCATTTGATTTTCTTTTTGAGCAGTCCTTATATCAAGCCCCATATGCCAGTGATTGTTGCGCAATTCACCAAGGTTGGCGACGATTTCAGGTTTCAAATTAAGTGGCCAGCGGAAATAACCTTTGGGATAATTTTTAATTCCTGTCTGAGCCTGGAGAAATAAACAACAAAAGATTGAAATGATTAATATGGAAAAATATCGCTGCATGCTGCAAAAATAGCCCGCCTGCGCAATTGATGATTGAAGAATGTTGTGAAAAAAAGAGGGTGATTCCGTTTTTGAAAAATGGACTCTATATAAAATGATTCCAAATTAGGCATTTAGTATTTCCCATTGTCCCTTTTTATTATTTTTATTAATGGCCATATTAAGTTCTTGTAGTACCTGATTCTATTTGTTATTAATCTTTTCGTATGCCTTTCTAATTCGATAGTTAGCGTTAGTAAATACATAATTCATTGACAAGCCAATATAGGAACCGGTTGAACTGTAGTTCCCCACTGTTAATGGTTCGTTGGGAATATTAACCTGGTAAACCCCATTTACAAACCTGGTAAATGATAAGTTTGAACAAATTGCAAGTTGCAGTATATTATTATTTTTAAGAAGCCAGCCATGACCACCATTTATGGGGAAGCTTATCCAGGGCTTAGCATCATTGTTTGCATAAACATTTATCTCGGCCACATTAATGAAGTCATTGGTTGTATTCTGCACTGAAAAGGCAAAAATATCAAAATCTGCACCCATGCTGATATTGAGACGGGCTCCGGCATTGATAAAAAAGAACTTTGTTTTTTTATACAAATATCTTTTTTCTACTAAAACGGGGAGGATTAATATCAGATCAGATAGATAAGTGTCTTTTGCTTTAAAGTTGTAATCTTTTATCAGTGGCGGGGAAAAATCATTTTTATGAAATACAATATTAAAATTTCTTCCGGTAAGTACAGCTTCCGAGCCGGTGATAAGACTGTAATTATTATTAAAATTAATCTGATATTTGAAGCCTAACTGTAATCCCGGCGCATTTGTAGTATTTACCGGGTAGTGTCCTGATCTTTCTTTTAGCTGCGCTTTAAAAGCGGAAAGAAGAGAAAAATTAAATTGGATATGGTTTCCTTCAAAAACAATTTCATTCAACAGATTTTCACGCCGAATATTGTTTGTCTGTGCACTTATATTGACAACTGGAAAAAAGAATACAAAAATCAGGAAGAGGTTGAGGTTTTTTTGGGGCATCGGATAGCAGAAAGGTTTAAAATGGTTTTTTATGCTGATAACTTCGCACTAATCTTTTATTGACACCTGTAAAAGTATATTCTACAGCTAGCCCCAGGCAAGAACCTGTAACAGAGTATGTGCCGGTGGTAACCGGTTTATTTGGAATTGTTATTTCATAATCAGCTTTCAGAAAATCAGTGTTGCTTAATTCGCAAAACAATCCGACTGAGATCAAATTCTTATTCTTCAAAAGAAAGTTCTTTGCCGCCCCTAATGAAAAACTTACCCATGGCTTAAGGTTGTTATTGCTTTTAAAATTGGAATTAAAAATTTGTATCTGTCTATTACTTGTATCACCAACGCTCATTCCTATTTCTATGTCGCTTGAAAAGCCGCTATAGTTTAAATTGATACCGGCTTGGATATCCCAGAAACCTGATTCAGAAAATCTAAATCTTCTTTTGACTATTAGCGGCACAAATAACCGGGTAAATACTTCTTTATCGTAAATTAAAGGTGGAGAATCTTCTGAAATCCGAACTCCCGATCCCGCTAGGTCGCCAGGCGGAATGTTCCCAAAATAATTACTTTTTGTTAGATTAAAATGGAGCCCTGAATAAAGGCTCCATGCTTCATCTAGATTAATTATATAATTAAACCCTGCGCTAAAAGAGGAATGTAATCTTGAATATAAATAGTAATTACCCTCCCTGGTATTAAAATTTGCTTTGGGCAAAACAGCTCCATTTACCTGAATGCTTATATTATTTTTCCGAAAAACTTCTGTAAAGCTATTTTTAGTTGAATCAATATTATCTGGTAATTCTTTGATTAACTTATTTTGATTTTGAGCAGTAGTGATTTGCGTGAAAGAAATCATCAAGAAAATAAAAGAAAAAGACAGGTATCTTTTTCTTTTATTTTTTTTACCCGAATAAAACATCTATTGACCATTAAAAAGTTAAAGGTAAAGTTCCGGCAATACTCGTATTGGGAGTACTGAATGAAGAGGCCACCTCTCCTGAATATGTTTTCCAAATTGTAGAGTTGGACGGCGGCTGTGCCGCTGTATGTCGCCGGGTTGCTAACTGTTTTCTTTTTTTAAACCCTGAAAAGGGGATTCTGTCAGTGAATTGAAAAAGATCTGTGCAACTACCATCATATATTTTCCCTCCGCAATCAACAGCCATTTCCGCCCGGCTTCTTTTCCAATTTCCATTTTTTTTCTTATAATGAACTACCTTTCCATGCACTCCACTTCTAACGGCAATTGAATGTATGGCAACTTTAATTTTAAATCTTCGGGTGTCATTGTCAAATGTGGGGAATGCTTTCCTTTTTTTATTTGATTTACATACTGTACCAAAAGACATTGAAACTCCGTCATCATCCTGAAGTATCCCATTTATATACAGCCCTTCACTTCTTAATTCATAAAGACTGCTACCCACCTTAAACGAGTAACTGTTATTAAAAATTGTATTTTCAGCATCATCAAATGTCAGGTCAATACTATCAGGATCAATCCCGGAAAATTATTAGTCAGCCAGGTATTTTCCGTATTCTCAATCTGCTTCCGCTTTGAAAAATAGCCTGGTAGCAGATTCTCAAAATCTCTGAATTTTCTGAATTCATCAAAATTATTAACAACATCCATGCTGTCGAGCTGATCTGCTGTCAGGTTTGGATATTGATTTTCATAGTTAGTATTATAGTTTTCATAATCGGTATTTAACTGTTCAATCACTGTGTTAACATTAGCAATACTATTAAATTTCAACATGCCGCTACTGGCTTCATAGGTAATTGACACTCCTGCATAGATGATTGTTTCATCGCAATCATAATACTTGGCGCAGGCCGGATCATCACATGGATTAGCCAGATCTTCACAGTATTCTGGTACGTATAGCGTTCCATTCCCTGCTTTTGTTTTTAATGCTATATCATTTTCTTTTGTCTTTTTCTCTCCTTCAATTCCTTTTTCACAGGAAAGGATTATTAACGCTAACACAAAATAACTCAGAAGAAATTTTTGCTTTCTCATAAATAGGTTTTTAAGGTTTGTTGTATATTAGGGGCAATAGTTGCCCGCTGATAAAAATCATTTTAATATTCGGTCCATGCCATTTTTTTTGCTATTTTCAGTTTGGTTCAATTAAACTGATTTTAGTTAAATTGAACTTTACGTATATACCCTTATCACATGAGAATTAACAACGACCTCAACGAAACTGTAGGCTGCAATATTAAAGCCTGGCGGACAATTAAAGGCTTTAAGCAGGAATGGTTGGCTGCAAAGATCAATCTCAGCAAATCATCTCTCAGCCAAATCGAAAATGGCAAAACCGAAATCACCATTTCGCGGCTCTCGGAAATTGCAGATGTATTAGAAATTCATCTTTTTGATTTGTTTGGAAACCCGCATGAAAGATTAACACATACTGTCCACACACATCAATTGAACTATTAACAGAGAAGAAGGAAATTTAAAGAAATAGTTTCCTTAATAATTGTCAATACAGGTTAATAGAATTTTATGTACAGGAATATTTTAATTTTCCTAATTGGCTTTATTAAAATAATAACATTTATCCCGGCAATTTTCTGATACTTTTGCACACAAAATTTATTGACATCAACAATGTGGCTGAAAATAAATACCCGGTTTAGATATAGGTCAATCGCTGTATTTATTTTTCTTTTTTTGAACTTTTTCCTTGCAGCAGCCCCGTTCATTAATGCAGCTTCGGTAAATGTCACTGTGGTCAATGCCACCGGACCTATTTCACAAAATCACGCATCCGACCAGGAAGAGAACAATCACCTGAGTCATTTGCTGGAAAACAAACATGAATACCACCATTCCACCAGAAGCAAACAAAGGGTTCCTGGCATCTCCTGCACCTCCAGTCAACAAGATTTTTCTTTCATCGCTACCATTGATCAACCGGCACGCAAATATGCCAGCAGTTCTTTTCTGGTAAGACCGGCCTATTATCGCCTTCTTTTTCTCCATCACCTGTTTTGATCATAACTCCTGATCGGCTATCACTCTGCTATTCCCTTTGCGCTGACCAAATAATACTGACCAGCCACCGGCTCCTCATTCTTTTTTATGTTTTAAATCATTCATCATGAAATGTCCTAATTGTAACGAAACGCTTTTAATGACTGAAAGAAATACTATTGAAATCGATTATTGCCCGTCTTGCCGCGGTGTATGGCTCGACAAAGGCGAATTAGATAAAATGCTGGATGCCGCTCAAACTGCCGCTCCCCTGCAAACAGATCACCGGCATGATCCAAATCCTGGCTATTATGATCAAAAGCATAAATCCCCACTTGGTCAACAAAAACCCTATAAAAAGAAATCATTCCTGGGCGACCTTTTTGATTTTGATTAGACACTCAACTATTGGATATATTATTAACTACCTATTATTTAATCACTATTATGCAAACGATCGTACAATTTTTTAGTAACCTTACCGACCCGGCCTGGATTATGGCGCATGGCGGGTTATATATTGTCGTATTAATCGTATTCGTCGAAACCGGTTTCCCATTCGGATTCTTTTTACCCGGTGATTCTCTCCTTTTCATTGCAGGCATGGTAATCGCCAATGCCCTTGCGCCGTTCAGTCTGCCTTTGCTCAACCTCCTCTACTGGGTCGTGTTGATAACTGCCGCTGGTACATTGGGCAATTTTGCAGGCTATTGGTTAGGGAGAAAATCGGATGGCCTCCTATTTCAACGGAAAGACAATTGGCTGTTCAAGAAAAAATATCTCATCCAGGCAAAGGAATTTTATGACAAAAAAGGTGGTGCCGCCATTGTGATGGCAAGGTTTCTTCCCATTGTCCGAACCTTTGCGCCCATTGTAGCCGGTATTGTAAAAATGAATCCGGGAAAATTTGCCCTGTACAATATTGTGGGCAGCTTTTTATGGGCCGGCAGCATTGTAACGGCTGGCTTTTTATTAGGCGAAAATGAATGGGTAAAAGAAAACCTGGAAAAGATCATTATCGGTATTGTGGTAGTGACCACTGCGCCTGTTATACTAAAGATGCTGATGGGAAGAAAAAAGAAGGCCCCGGCAAATTCACTGGCCGGTTAATTGTACTACTCAATCTTATTTATTAAAATTTCAGCGTTATGGATTTTGTCTTTCCCGACTTTTCCAACCCGGGCGTCTGGATAAGCCTGCTTACGCTTAGCTTTCTTGAAATTGTACTCGGTATTGATAATATCATTTTCATTTCCATCGTTGCCGGCAAGTTGCCTAAGGATCAACAACGACGGGCCCGCAATATTGGATTAGCCCTGGCTATGCTTTTCAGAGTAGGTTTATTACTTAGTATCAATTGGATCATCAGTTTAAAAGACCCGGTGCTAACCATACCGTCTCTCCCCGGTATTTCCGAAAACGGCCTGGCCTTAAGCTTTAAAGATCTTATCCTGATTGCAGGTGGTATTTTCCTTATCGTCAAAAGCACATTAGAGATTCATCATAAATTTCAACTACCCACCACATCGGATGAAAAAAAGAGCCGAAAAAATCTGGGTTTTAGTTCAGTTATTTTTCAAATCGTTTTGGTGGATGCTGTTTTCTCTTTCGATTCCATTCTCACAGCCGTTGGCCTGGTCGACAATGTCATTATCATGATCATTGCCGTGATCATCTCAATTGGTATTATGATGCTTTTTGCCGGGCCAGTGACCAGGATTATTAACCAGCATCCGACACTACAAATGTTGGCGCTCTCATTCCTTGTCGTCATTGGTGTTGTTTTGATCGCCAGTGGTCTTCACCAGGAAGTAAGCAAGAGTATCATCTATTCATGTCTGTTCTTTTCATTGGCAGTAGAAATGTTAAACATCAGGCTAAGAAAGCGGGCTGAAACTGCCCTGCCCAATCAGCCGTTGGATAACCAGGTAACTCAAGTTGAGGATGGCAAGAGTTAAGCATAATCACAAGGAGTTAACAGTTTTTTAATGCTGATAGCCAACCTTCATATTGTAATATTGTTAATCATTCAGGCCATATATTTCTGGCACGATATTTTAACAGTATAGCACAATTGATAATTAAATGGGTGGGTTATGAAAAGAATTATTTCCACTTTATTGTTTAGTTCGATCATCGTAGCAGGCTTGTTTATCGGAATGGTAAAAGGGCAGGAAGTTCGTAACAGGTGGGTGAGTAAAATGAAGACCAGGCATGAAGAAAGAAGATCGAACAGCGTAGCAGAAACACCACAAGGTGAGGTAGTGCTTGATGAAATTGAAATGGCTACTTACCATAGCTAACATCAATCCAGGCAATCGTTATAGGAAGTTAACCTAACGATTGTACGTCTATATATAGAAAGGAACCAGTTAAAAAACTGGTTCCTTTTTTTATGTTCTTGTCCTGTTCTGATACTGCCAACATTTTTTCACAATAGCACTTCAAACCGGATGGATTCCCTTAGTTTTGCGCAATTTCTTTAACCGCTTCAAAACCCCGCCTTCGGACGGGACTGGTTCGCTTCCTTCGTAGTGTTCAGGAGGGCGGCCATCTTATAAAAGAAAATGCCAAAAGATACTTCTATTCAGTCGGTCCTGATCATCGGTTCAGGGCCTATTATTATTGGACAAGCATGCGAATTCGATTACTCAGGCACACAGGCGGCCCGCAGCCTTCGTGAGGAGGGTATTAAGGTTTACCTTATTAACAGCAATCCGGCCACCATCATGACAGACCCGATGATGGCGGATAAAGTATACCTGCTGCCGCTTACAGTAGAAAGTATTGAGCAAATCCTGGAGGAAAACCAGATTGACGCAGTGTTACCGACCATGGGGGGACAAACGGCGCTTAATTTATGTAAAGAAGCAGAGGATCTTGGAATCTGGGCGAAATTTGGCGTAAGATTGATTGGTGTAGATATTAAAGCTATCGATAAAGCAGAAGACAGGGAAAAATTCCGCCAGTGGATGATTGAACTGGAAGTACCGGTAGCTACTGCCAAAACAGCAAATTCATTTTTGGAGGGAAAAGAATTTGCACAGGAAATTGGGTTTCCGCTGGTAATTCGACCTTCCTTTACACTAGGTGGAACCGGCGGTGGTTTTGTGCATGATAAATCCGAATTGGATGAGGCCTTAAACCGTGGCTTGCAAGCTTCACCAATACATGAAGTGCTGGTGGAAAAGGCGGTATTAGGTTGGAAGGAATTTGAGCTGGAACTATTAAGGGATAGCGCCAACAATGTCTGTATCATTTGTACGGTTGAAAATTTTGATCCCATGGGTGTGCATACCGGTGACTCTATCACTGTTGCCCCCGCCATGACACTTAGCGATACAGCTATGCAGCTCATGCGGAACACAGCCATTACGATGATGCGGGATCTCGGAAATTTCGCTGGCGGATGTAATGTGCAATTCGCATTGAACCCGGCCACAGAAGAAATCATTGCGATCGAAATAAACCCACGGGTAAGCCGATCATCGGCGCTGGCGTCAAAAGCAACCGGTTATCCTATTGCAAAAATTGCGGCTAAACTTGCTATCGGTTATAACCTGGATGAACTCGAAAACCAGATCACAAAAACAACATCCGCTTATTTCGAGCCGGCTCTTGACTATGTAATCGTAAAAGTGCCCCGTTGGAATTTTGATAAATTCAAAGGCGCCAACGATACACTGGGTTTGCAAATGAAGAGTGTAGGTGAAGTAATGGCCATTGGCAGAAGTTTTACTGAAGCTATTCAAAAAGCCTGTCAGAGCCTGGAGAATAATGCTGTAGGTCTCGGTTATTATGGAAAAAGCCTGATGCATGCCGAAGAGATTTTGGAATACATCAAAGTGCCAAAATGGGACAGGCTGTTCCGGATTAAAGATGCTTTGATGGCGGGTATTTCCGTCAGCTCCATTTCAAAAGCAACCAATGGCATCGATCGCTGGTTTATTTATGAAATACAGAAGATCGTAAACCTCGAAAAAGAAATTGCGAAATATAAACTTGCTACCATTCCGTTGGAACTGCTGCGTGAAGCAAAAACAATGGGCTTTAGCGATGAGCAACTTTGCCGCATCATGAATGACGGAAAAGAAGATGAGCTGTATGAAAAAAGAAAGGCTGCCGGAATCAGGAGAGTTTTTAAAATGGTAGATACCTGTTCTGCAGAATTTGAGGCGAAGACTCCTTATTTCTACTCTACTTTTGAAAACCAGCCTGCGGGTAATGACACTCTTTCTAATGAGTCAAAGGTTTCGGCTAAAAAGAAAATAATTGTACTGGGTTCTGGTCCCAACAGGATTGGCCAGGGAATTGAGTTTGACTACTGCTGTGTACACGGTTTATTGGCTATTAAAGAATCAGGGTATGAAGCCATTATGGTAAACTGTAATCCTGAAACGGTAAGTACAGATTTCGATATGGCCGACAAATTATATTTCGAGCCGGTGTACTGGGAACATTTGTGGGAAATAATTGAGCATGAAAAACCAGAAGGAGTAATTGTTCAATTGGGTGGACAAACTGCGCTGAAGCTGGCCGAACGCTTACATGAAAAAGGAATCAAGATCATCGGTACTTCTTATGACAGTATGGACATAGCTGAAGACCGGGGCCGTTTTTCTGACATGCTGAAAGAGCTGGGAGTTCCCTATCCTGACTATGGTACTGCATACGATGTAGATGAAGCTGTGGAAGTTGCTAATAAAGTGGGCTATCCCGTGTTGGTTCGTCCTTCCTATGTATTAGGTGGTCAAAGAATGCGGATTGTGATCAATGACGAGGAGGTTGAAAAAGCTGTAGTGAGCTTATTGAAACATATTCCCGGAAATAAAATACTGATCGATCATTTCCTGGATCGTTGCCAGGAGGCTGAGATCGACGCCATCTTTGATGGAGAGAATTTTCATGTCATGGGAGTGATGGAACATATTGAGCCTGCTGGTATTCATAGTGGAGACAGTAATGCGGTTTTACCTGCCTTTAACCTGACACCGATGGTGGTAACTACCATGGAGCACTATGCAGAAAAAATTGCACGTAAACTCAATATTAAAGGTTTGATCAATATTCAGTTTGCGGTAAAAGATGGTAAAGTGCATGTGATAGAAGCTAATCCAAGGGCTTCCCGAACAACACCATTCATCGCCAAAGCTTACCAGATCCCCTATTTAAATGTAGCAACCAAGGTGATGATGGGCACTCATACACTGAAGGATTTCAAGTTTGAGAAAAAGCTAAACGGGTTTGCCATTAAAGAACCGGTGTTCAGCTTCAACAAATTCCCCGGTGTAAATAAAGAACTCGGACCCGAAATGAAATCAACCGGTGAGGCAATACGTTTTATCAAAGACCTTCGTGACCCTTATTTCAGGCAGCTTTATAAGGACAGGAGTATGTACCTGAGTAAGTAAGAACAACGATTAAGAAGATTAAAAAGGATTATGAGGAGCTTCCCATAATCCTTTTGTTTTTAACACATCTTAGGTGTCGAAGTAGCTCTAAATGTTCAACCGATACCTTATCGTTCGTACCAGAAAGAAAGGTAAAGAAGAAGCAAAGCTTTAATTGTTTTCGTAACTTTTTTGTATGAAAAAAGAACTTCAGTCAATTATCAGCAACCTTGAAAATACGCTGGATGGAACTCCATGGTATGGTCGTCCTGTCTATAGCATCTTGCGTGAAATTGATCCATCGATCGTATATAAAAAGCCATCACCTAATTCTCATTCCCTGGCTGAGCTTTTGTATCATATGTTAACGTGGGCAGAATTTACACTCAAACGAATAGAAAAAGATAATTCGCAGGATCTCGCTGCTTTTGAAAAATTAGACTGGCGGCAAATAGATCCGGCTGTTCATGATTGGGACGAAGGATTGGCCGCCTTTATTGCCACCCACCAACAAATCATTGCACTTTTACAAACAAAGGATGAATTCTTTTTGAGCGAAACAGTGGATTATCGGCAATATAATTTTCGTTTTTTGTTAAATGGCCTGATCCAGCATAACATTTATCATCTGGGTCAAATAGCCTATGCGGCAAAACTGTTAACCTGAAAAATCACAATTCGATAATTTTATTTTTTATCGCATACATCACCAGCCCTACGCGGCTGTGGACTTTGAGTTTAGCAAACAGCGCTTGCCGGTAGTCATCTACAGTACGGGGGCTGACATACATCTTCTCTGCAATGTCCTTATAAGATAGCTCGGAGCAGGTCCATTTTAAAAACTCTTTCTCCCTTTCGTTTAACACTATTTCCTTTTCCTCTACATTCACCACGTCATTATGCAGTCCGCTAATTAGCTTACCCGAAACATATTCAGATAAGTAAACATTTTTATTCATGATTGTATCGAGAGCTTCTTTTAGCTCTTGCGGACTGGCGTTTTTCAACAAGTAGCCTTTTGCTCCCAGCCGGAAAATCTTAATAATTGATTTTTCATCACTAAGCATGGAAAGCGTCAACACTTTTATTTGCGGATATTTTTTATACAGCCACTGCGTGGTTTCAAATCCATCCATCTCGGGCATATTTATGTCGAGCAGAACAATATCCGGTAGTATATTTTTTGTGATTTTGTCGCACAGGTCTTTACCGTTATCCGCTTCCATTATTACGCTGTAACCCTCAAAGGTGTTGATCAGTTTTGCCAATGCGCTGCGCAGCAAACTATGATCATCTGCGATTGCTACCTGTATATTTTTACTTATTCTGGTCATCTTTATTCTGCATTCAGGGGAAGCCTGATCGTTGTTTTGGTTCCACTCCCGGGTTTACTGTCGATGGCTATTTGTGCGCCGATCAGTTGTGCCCGGTTAAACATACTTTTTAATCCGACACCCTTATAAGAAGTGGTGGATTGTTGTTTTTCCGCCACGTTAAATCCAATACCATTATCTTTTATCTCCAGGCAAAAAAGGTCCGGCTGATAGTCCAAATTGACACCCACTTCGCTTGCCCTGGCATGTTTTAAAATATTATTGACTGTTTCCTGGAAAATACGAAACAAGAAAATGGATTTTTCTTCATTAAACGCTATTTCAGTACCCTCCCGGTGAAAATGAACCTGCAATATACCTGCATTTTTTAATGCATATAATTCAAACTGGATAGACTCGGCCAGGCCCACCTGGGCAATGCGGTCGGTGTGAAGCCCCTTAGTGAGATTAGAAAGATCTACGATCGCTTTATTTAAGACTTCCTGCGAATGATGAAGCGGCTCCGCAGCAGGATGGCCCTTCTCAATTGGTAAGATGGATAAAGTAAGTTTAGTCACTGATAACATCTGGCCGATATTATCATGCAGTTCCTGGGCAATGGATTTGAAAGTGTTTTCCTGGATTTCCAGTTGCGACCGCAACGCTTCCTTTTCATAGATTGCCCGTATCTTTTCCAACTCCTGTTCCTGCCGTTGCTGTCTGCGTTGATACAAAAAAAGGATGGTAACAATAAAGCCTACCAGCAACAGACCCAGGATGATGCCTATGATCGTTACGAAATATATTTCCTGGTTTTGAGTCGGCATAAAAATGCAATAGTAAATAGCGAGTATAAAAATATATTTAAGATGATAATGATGGCGTAGAAATTTTTGATAATAAGATTCGATATGCCACGCAGAAAATTAAACATTCCAAATAATGGAAAGCCGCAACAATAAAAAAATAACAGCCCGGAACAAATCCAAAATGCCGGAGTATTCGTTAGCTTAATGGCTTGTGGCATTTTGAATAACTCAAAAAAATAATAAACACATGCTGCCACTATCAACAAGCATCCGATCGAATACGTAAACGTATGAAAAGCGCCTATCCGCTGAATGAAAATTATATTATATGAAGCCGCCGCGGCATACAGTAATAGGGTATAACGCAGTATACGTTTCATTTTATGATTACTAATAATAAAGCTTACCAGGAGAAGATAAAAGCAAAATTCAAATACAGTAAAGAAGTTATATAACCAGACGTTGGGCTGCTGCCGGTGCGATAAACTGGCACCTATTATCTCGACAGTTAAGGTGAGTAGTAGAAAAGGCGGAAATAGCAACAGGTAAAGGGGCGTCTGTCGCCTGCTTAAATAGACCGTCAGGCTGAATAAAAAGCTGATGCCAATAAAGTATATATATAAAGGGAAAGAAAACATCACATTTCTTAAGACACTAAAATTAACACTATAAATAAAAATACCTCCCTTTTACAGGAGGTACTAAGGAAAGGTTTATATGGTTTTCAATTTAGGCTACAATGATTCCGTCTTCTCCTTTATCAATGATTGTAATTCCAATTTCCCCGAAATCATCTTTGGTGCCACAGAAAGGAGGACATACCGATCCTGCATTCCATGCCAAAACAGTTGATCCTTTTTCTGTATTAATGTATATGTCTTTGTTTGATTCACCGGCTTCTGATACTTTATGTTTCGTGGCCACCAGGACAATTGTTTGTCTGCCGGCATATAAGGGCTGGTCTTTATAATCGTGGTCGTACGCCCCAAAATATAATTTGATACCATCGGCTCCATACTCCTTGCTTTTCTCAATAAAATACTCCAGTTCCTCAATACTATACCAAACGCTCAGGGAATCCTCTTTTCCCAAACGCCTGGAGTTGTGTACCCATCGCTCCTGTTTGTAATTTTTAACGACAGTATCGACATGCTTTGTGTCAACCTGCTTCCCGGATATTAGCGATTTTTTTTGAGTCTTTGTCATGGCCTTAATTTTTAAGATGATCGTAAAATTGTTTGTCGGGTAAATCTATTAAGGAGGGCATGACAATCTTTTTTATAAACTATAAAAAAGCAAACAATTATAAATTAAATTAATTTATAACATTTAGATTGTCAAATATTAGCGATGATTTTATGAAAAAAAAACCGTGAAAAGATCGAAGATTACCCGTGAAAAAAATAATAATTCGACCGTGTAAAAATGAAGGCTGTCGGGGTGATAAAACTGATTTTTTCCATTAATAACCCATGCACCCGGAACCAAATAGTGTTGCTGGATTTAAAGATTTGAAGTAGCTTCTCCCATGCCATCGTCCAACCATTACTTTCTAAAAAGAGCACCCTTTATCCGGCTGCTGCTGGCACTGATAATTGGTGTTGTCTTGCAATGGTATTGTCAGGTACCGATAGCGACCTGGTTGATTTTATTTGCTGTCTCTTTTCTGGCCATCCTTGCATTTTTTTACCTCCCGCTTTTTAAGCGATACCATCTTGGTGCTTTAAATGGCTTGTTTATTATGATTCCATTTTTATCACTGGGAGCCATTCTTGTCGTTCGTCACGATATCAGGAACAATCCAAATTGGATCGGTCATCAATACTATGAACAGGATGTCGTGGTGGCAACAATTGAAGAACCCCTGGCGGAGAAAACCAAATCATTCAAAGCTGAAGCAACGATATCATCACTGATAAAAAATGGAAGTGCGGTCCCTGTTAAAGGCAAAACAATTATCTATTTCCAAAAAGATTCATCCATATCCGCGCTGAAATATGGATCACAGATCCTTTTCAGGAAATCATTACAGGAAATTAAAAATTCCGGAAACCCCGGCGGTTTTGATTACAAGCGCTATTCCCTATTCCATGGTATAACACACCAGGTATACCTTAAAGCCGGAGAATTTGTGGTACTCAATGAAAAGAAGAAGCAAAAATGGAAGGAATTTATATATGCATCAAGAGAAAACGTGCTGGATATTCTCCGGTCCACTATCAAGGGTGAAAAAGAGCTGGGCCTGGCAGAAGCGTTATTGATTGGTTATAAAGATGACCTTGATAAAACGCTTGTTCAATCCTATACCAATACCGGCGTCGTACATATTATTGCTATTTCCGGGCTTCACCTGGGACTGATATATTGGTTGCTGCTATTATTATTAAAACCACTGCAAAAGCGACCTTATTATAAGTGGTTGAAACCGGTTATTGTTATTAGTGGATTATGGTTGTTTAGTTTTTTAGCAGGAGCACAGCCGTCCATTCTCCGGTCCGCAATGATGTTTACCTGCCTGGCATTGGGAGATAGCCTTGTCAAAAAAACTTCTATTTACAATACATTGGCTTTTTCGGCCTTTCTATTGCTTTGTTATAATCCTTATTGGCTTTGGGATGTCGGATTTCAGCTTTCCTACTCCGCCGTTTTAAGCATTGTTGTTTTCATGAAGCCTGTTTACCAATGGTTTTATGTGAAGAATAAAGCGCTTGATTTTATTTGGAAGATCAATGCTGTTACGATTGCAGCACAAATACTAACACTACCAGTCAGTATTTACCATTTTCATCAGTTTCCTATGCATTTCCTGCTTACTAATTTCGTGGCGGTACCGTTATCCAGTGCCATACTGATTGGTGAAATTTTTCTTTGCGTCTTATCGTTTATCCCGTTTGTCGCTTCACTTATCGGCAAACTTTTATCCTGGCTTATTTGGCTAATGAATGGCTGGGTGGAACGAATAGAGGCATTACCTTTTTCCTTGTGGGATGGATTACAGGTAAATATCATGCAGGTCCTCGTTCTCTTTATTTCCATAGCTGGTTTTAGCTATTGGTTGTTGGAGAAAAAGAAACCGGGATTAATAACAGGTCTTATTGGTTTGCTTCTATTTTTTACCATCCGCAGTATTTCATTTTGGCAGGCTGTTGATCAACAAAAGCTTATTGTCTATAACGTGCCGCAACGACAGGCTATTGATTTTATAACAGGGCGCCAGTTTATTTTTTGTGGTGACAGCGATTTGTTGAAAGACGACTTCGTCAGAAACTTTCACTTGAAACCGTCACGAATTCTGCACAGAATTGAACCGGCTTCGGAGATAGATAATCTCAATTTTCAAGGTCATTACTTCTCCCTTGGCGGCAAAAAAATTATGCTGCTTGACAGCACCGTACGCTACAGCAAAGCCGGTCCCAAACATCCAATTGATGTTTTGATCATTTCAAAAAATCCCAAATTGTATATTTCCCAGCTTCACAATTCCTTCGATATAAAACAGGTAGTTTTCGACGGCTCGCTTCAACCCCGGCGGGTAAATTTTTGGAAAAAAGATTGCGACTTACTCAACATTCCTTATCATGATGTCACGGAGAAAGGGGCTTTTGTGATGAACCTGAATTAAACTACTTTTGCGGCTCTTTAGCGATTTGCCCGCCTTTTTTAATTACTGGTTATGACAAAAAAGATTCAATCTGCACTTATTTCTGTTTTCTATAAAGATGGTCTTGAGCCAATTGTAAAGACATTGTCTGAATTGGGCATCACTATCTATTCAACCGGGGGCACGCAATCGTTTATTGAAAAATTGGGGATCAACGTAGTGCCTGTTGAGGACCTTACTTCTTACCCTTCTATTTTAGGCGGCAGGGTAAAAACATTGCATCCATCCGTTTTTGGCGGCATTTTAGGAAAAAGAGAGGATGAAACCCATGTGCAGGAAATGAAACAATACAATATCCCTGAAATTGATTTGGTAATCGTCGATCTCTATCCATTTGAGGAAACAGTTGCGTCTACAACAGATGAAAAAGCAATTATTGAAAAAATTGACATTGGTGGTCCATCCATGATTCGTGGAGCGGCTAAGAATTTTAAAGACGTAGTAGTGGTCGCTGCAAAAAAAGACTATGCTGCTTTAGAACAATTACTAAAAGATCAAAAAGGCGAGACAACACCCGAACAACGAAAAGCATTTGCTGCCAAAGCATTTGAAACAGTTGCGCATTACGATGTGGCGATCGCAAAATATTTTAACCCTGCTGAATCATTGTATTTTTTAGAATCGATTACGGATCCAAAAACAATGCGCTATGGTGAAAATCCACATCAGTCAGGTGTTTTCTACGGCAATCTTGATCAATTATTTTCCCAGTTAAACGGCAAAGAACTTTCTTATAACAACCTGGTTGATGTAGATGCGGCGGTGCAATTGATTGGTGAGTTTGGCCCCCACCAAACCTCCTCCGCCGACTGGCGGAGAGGCTTAGCAAACGCACAAAGCCAGCCCGTTTTTGCGATCATTAAACATACCAATGTTTGTGGTGTATCCCAAAGGGCTACTACTAAAGAAAGTTGGGATGCTGCATTGGCCGGAGATCCGGAAAGTGCCTTTGGTGGCGTATTGGTTACAAACGGCACCGTCGATAAAGCAACTGCGGAAGCCATTAATGAAATATTTTTTGAAGTGTTGATAGCCCCATCATTTGATGACGACGCATTAGTAATTTTAAAATCGAAGAAAAACAGGATACTGCTGCAATTAAAATCGCGACCAGCCGGAAAGGAACAATATAAATCAGTCTTGAATGGTGTGTTGGTGCAGGGAATTGATGAAGGAAATTATAAAGAATGGAACGAAGCTGGCGGAAGAGAAACAACTGCTGCCGAAAAAGCTGACCTCGAATTTGCCAACATAGTTTGCAAACATTTAAAGTCAAATGCGATCGCACTGGTAAAAAATAAACAACTGGTGGGTAAAGGCTGCGGACAAACAAGTCGTATCGATTCCTTGCGCCAGGCAGTTGAAAAAGCAAGACAATTCAAATTTGACCTAAAGGGAGCTGTGATGGCCAGTGATGCATTTTTTCCGTTTAATGATTGTGTACAATTAGGAAATGAAGCAGGCATCGCTGCATTTATTCAACCCGGTGGTTCTATCAGGGATAAAGATTCCATTGATTATTGCAAAGAACATAATCTTGCGATGGTGATAACGGGCATGCGGCATTTTAAACATTAGGTGTGAACCTGGATTTGGGAGGATTAAAAGGATTAGGTGGATAAGGCAGCGGACAACTGTTTCAATCGCTGTAAACTGGATTCCTGGAAAAAAAATTAACTCCCGAACTACAAGATGGCTTTTTGGGATCTCAATAAAGTTATTTTAAAGCCAGCCGGCAAATCACTAAAGACAATGTCGGCGCTGAATCCCCTTACTATTCATAAAAAAGGAACAAGGGCAAAGGCCATTTTTTGTCTTGCGCTTGTGTGCTTGCTGTGGGGTACAACATGGATCGGTTCCAAAGAAGGAGTACGTTATATGCCGCCATTGCAGTTAGCCGGCATCCGTCAAACACTCGGCGGGCTCTTTTATGTTTTATATTTTGTTGCTAAGGGCGAAAGATGGCCAAGAGGGAAAGAATGGCAATCTATTTTGGTATTAAGCTTCTTAAATTTTTTATTGGCAAACGGGTTAAGCACCTGGGGTGTTAAATATATATCGGCCGGACTTGGAGCGATCATCGGTTCCATTTTTCCATTATGGATCGTGGTGATTGGATTGTTTTCTGCAAGGTCAAGAATTCCGGGTAAGGCTATTACCGGTTTGTCACTTGGATTTGTTGGGATCTGCATTATTTTCTATCAGCACTTACAGGATTTCTTTGTCGCCGACTTTCGATTTGGAATTCTGTTGTCGCTGGCTGCTACCTGGGCGTGGGCATTTGGAACGATCTATACAAAAAAACATGCCGCGGGTTTTAATCCTTATTTCAGCATTGGATTGCAAATGATGATTTCAGGAATTACATTATCCGGTATTGCGTATGGCACTGGTCAGACAATGCCGATTGTTTCCATTCCCTGGCAAGCATGGGCCGCTATCATCTACCTGGCAGTATTCGGCTCTGTTATTTCTTTTATGGCCTATTTATACGCACTGCAAAGGCTGTCCACAGAACAAGCATCCTTGTATGCTTATATTAATCCCATCGTCGCCATACTATTGGGTTGGATTATTTTTTCAGAAACCCTTACCATATTTATGATTGCAGGTGGCCTGGTAACGTTACTTGGCGTGTACCTGGTTAATCAGGCTTATAAGGTACCGGTATCAACAATGCCGGAAGCTGAGGGAGTTTGAACCCCTATCCCCTAAAGGGGAATTTCAGCGTAAACTATTTTCCTGTTTCTTTAATAAACTGTTCATACACTTCTTTCCACCCGGTAAAGAGTTTGTCGGCTCCCAGGAAGTGGTTGTGCCAGATCATAATGAAAGTGCCGTTCACCGATCTGACCTCATTATAGTAGTATCTCATTTCATCCAACGCCTGTTGGGCCGAATACTTTTGTTCGTAGAAAGAGTTTGCCTCCATAAAACAGAAAGGAAAAAGCATCAAATTCGTTGTTTGCTCTTTTTCCAAATCATACCAATAAAAAGCTGTGGCGACAGAGGCCCTGAAACCATTGATGCTACCGTAGCCCATTGAAAAATCAAACTGGATACCACTATCAATCAACCGCCGGAAAGTTTCCGGCAAACTGAAACGAATATAGTGTTGACGTGACGAAAGAATTTTATTACCTGTAACGTTTGATAAAATATTCATTTCTTTTTCCAACAACTCATGCTCATCCCCGCTTCGCCACGAAGGATGAATACCGACAGGATAACGAATGATATGATCGCCGATCAATGCCTGCAAGGCTTTTTGTTGGGGTAAAATATTTTTATCGTACCTGCCATTCTTCTCTGCTAATAAAAAAAAGTAATCCGGCTTCACCCGATTTTCTTCGTGCAGGCGGTGTAGCCAGCCATAAGAGTCAAAAGGATCTTTTACCTTACCCCGAAGCACTGCAATTCTTTCTTTCGCCTGCTTCCAATTACCTTTAATGAGTGACTGCAACAAGCCACCCAAACTGCGCCGCCATCCTTTATATTTATAGGACCAGGCAATATCAATATCATAAGTCGGAAGAAATGTAAAGGTTGAATGCTGAAGGATGAGTGAGGGAAATTTCTTTTTTAGTTTCTCTTTGAAGCTTTTTATCCAAAGATTGACCAACGGCTTATCTAAAAATCCTTCTTTGAAAGCCAAAGAGTTTTCATGGGCATAGCGGCCATAGATATCTTTTTGATGAGGAAGATACTCTTCATATCGGCTTAGCAAATAAAAAGAAGCGGCAAAAATATCGAAAGGATAATCGCCTTCGGTTTTAAAAAAACCTTTTTGCCCGTTTGTCTCAAAACATTCGATTGACTGTCCTGAAATCTTATTTTCAAATAGCAAACTGTGTGGATTTATCCAAAACTCATTGGCTAAAACTTTTTCCGAAGTATAATTGAGCTTTTCGGTTTCACTTTCTAAATAAAATTTTTTGTCAGTTGTTATTTCAAATGGTCTACCGGTGATTTCTTTACCCAAAAAATCAGCTATGTATCTTAGGCGGGAACTATCAGATTGAACATAAATTAGCATATCCCATTAAAACAGCTTCAATAAATCCAGGAACTCTTCAGTTGAAAGATTTATTTGTTTTAAAATCGTTCTTAATAATTCTCTTGGTAAATCTTGTCCTGGGTGATGTGGGATGGTCGTATATCTTCCATCAGGGTGACGGTAAAAAGCGTGACTGCCCTTTTGTCTTTGAAAGACGAAACCAAGATGAAGTAAAATTTTTTCGAGCTTTGAAGATTTAATCACGGGAAGTCTGCTCATACAGAAACCGAGATTTGTTGTGTTCCGATATACTCCGGAATATCTTTTATCTCCTGTTCAGTCATATTCTCAAGACAAAGTTCTACTACTTCCTGTAAATTCTTTTTTAACTCATCCAGGGTATTGGCATAGGTATGCGCTCCCGGAACAGAAGGAATAATTCCAATGTACTGGCCTGTATCGCTATCCTTTTCAATATGTGCTGTGAATTGAAATATCTTCATAAAACCGCTTTGACCTAAAGTTACAAAAAACCAATGCAAGCATTTTTTAATTCTCTGTATTCTTTTCTTTCCATTGCTGGTTAAATGATTTTTTGGGAAATTCAAGCTTACCGCGATGCTTGGTCCACGCCCCTGCTACTTTATTAATGAACCAGCTTTTGGTGCCGCCACTTGACATGTTCATCCAGGAGCGGCGAAGCATCGCTTGCTTCCACATTTTCCAAACCATTTTTTCTGAAAAATCGACTGCACCTTCTTCTACGGCTTCATGCCTGTTTTCCAATAATAGCTCATGCAGGTTTATTTTTACTGCACACACTTCGGTACAATTGCCGCATAAAGATGAGGCATGACTTAAATGTTTCCATTCACCCATGTCCTTAAGATGTGGAGTGATAACGGCGCCGATGGGGCCACTATAGGTAGACGCATAGGTATGCCCGCCAATATTTTTATATACGGGGCAGGCATTCAGACAAGCACCGCAGCGGATACAATACAGGCTTTCCCTTGCCTTTTCATTGGCTAGTATGTTGGTGCGGCCATTGTCCATCAGGATTACATACATCTCCTCCGGGCCATCCGATTCTCCCGGTTGCCTGGGGCCGGTAACAATCGTATTATATGAAGTAATACGCTGGCCAGTTCCATAAGTAGCCAATAATGGCCAAAACAAACCGAGATCTGTCATGGAAGGAATTACTTTTTCAATACCCACCACCACGATATGTGTTTTGGGCATAGAGCAGCTCAATCGTCCATTGCCTTCGTTTTCCGTAATAGCAATGCCACCAATATCAGCAATGAGAAAGTTGGCACCCGTGATTCCTATTTCCGCCTGGCGATATTTCTCCCGCAAAATATCCCTGGCAACAAGAGTTAGTTGCTCAGGTGTGAGCTTTGGATCGGTCCCGAGTTTTTCGGCAAAGAGTTGTGCGATATCTTCTTTGCTTTTATGCATGGCCGGTGTAACAATATGATAAGGTGGTTCACCAGCCAGTTGCTGTATATATTCTCCCAGGTCCGTTTCTATACTTTCAATTCCTTTTTTTTCAAGGAAATTATTGAGATGAATTTCCTCGGTGGCCATGCTTTTGCTCTTGACAATGGTCTTACAATTTTTTTCTTCGCAGATCTTGCCAATTTCTTCCAAAGCCTGCTGGGCATCTTCTGCCCAAATCACTTTAGCCCCACGGTTGGTAATGGTCAACTCGAAATTTTCCAGCTGCATATCCAGGGTTTCAATAGCCCGCCATTTAATATTCTTGGCTCTTTCCCTGGCAAGATGTAACTCGGCAAACTGCTTTTTGCCCTGCGGCACCGTAGCATTGTATTTGCCCATATTGAAGTTGATGGTCTTGCGATGGTCACGGTCGGCGGCTTTTAGTATACTTTTCGTTTTAAAGGCTGCAGCGGTTTCTTTCACAGTAGTTACTTTTCTTTTGCTTCGTAATAATCTTTTGCTATGGTATCCAAAGTTTCGTAAAACGCTGACCCGAATTTACGGGTCAATGGTTCTTTTAAAAACTGGTAAACGGGAATTTTTAATTTTTCGCCCAGTTTGCAGGCAGGGCTGCACATTTTTTCCCTGGGTGAGTAGTTCACTCTTTCGTAATCACCATGCTTGCCTGGCTTGGCAATAATGGGATATAAATGACAACTGATTGGCTTTTTCCAGTCGATGACGCCATCATAATAAGCCTGTTCAAAGGCGCATTTGATGAGACCATTCGGTTCCCGGTATGCATACACACAGATTTCGTTGTCGCTGGGAAGAGTTGGTGTAACCCAGCCAAATTCCCTATCATAAACGTAGCGTCCTTTTTTCCCGATTTCTTCAATGGCGGATTCAGTAAGGTAAGGCTTCACTTTATCATACACTTCATCAATGACCTTTAATTCCTCATTTTCCAAAGGCGCCCCGGCATCACCATCTTCACAACATCCACCCTTGCACCTGGATAGATCACAAACAAATTGTTTTTCAACCACATCGTCACTGATCAGTATGTTATCAATCACTATCACAATATTCAATTTTCGCAAAGATACTGTTTACTTCATAGTGGACTTGTTACGGCTCAAAACCTTGCCTATTAGCCCTTTGGCCGAAGCCGTCAGCAGGTTATTTGAAGGAATGTAATGAATCATCTTATGCTCCAAAAAATCACCCGATAATAAAATTTCCATTTAACAAAGTACTAACAGCGGGTTTGTGTGAACTGCGAAAAAGACCGCATCTAAAGCAAAAAACCAACTGTATGCTTAACTCGAGGCGGCTTACTCTCCAACAATCGGTTAAAGTATTTTTCCAGTTATTGTTTTGGATACCGGTCACAACCTTTAGCCTTTTACTTGTTTATAATACCATTCCTTATTTTTCATTCAGCAAGGATTTTAGTTTTATCGAGGAAAGAAGCCTGCTGTTTTCTAATAGTGTTTACAACAACGCATTTTATATTCACATTTTTGCAGGCGCTATCTGCATTCTGACTGCTCTCATACAGTTTTCAAGATATATACTGAAAAAATCAAGAGCCGTTCACCGTTGGTCAGGCAGAGCATATGTATTTGTTGTGCTGTTTCTTGGTGCACCTACCGGTCTTTATATGTCGTTTTTTGCAAAAGGTAGTATTTGGGAAAGAAGCCTGTTTCTTTTCATGGCTCTCACCTGGTTTATCACCACCTTATCCGGTTTCACGACTATCAGAAAGAAAAACGTACTGGCACACAAAATCTGGATGATGCGATCCTATGCTATGGCCTTGACAGCGGTTACATTTCGCATCTATCACCTGGTCTTTTATGCATTGGGCTGGGGACATTTGGAAAATTATGAGTTGTCACTTTGGATCAGTGTGATAGGAAATATGTTTTTTGCAGAATGGATCATCTACCGGAAAAGCAGGGCTTATTTAAAAACTTTTTCTCCTGAAGGGGTTTAAGAAGTTTAAAAGGTTTAACAGGTTCAAAAGGTTAAACTCAAAACTTCTTATACATTTTAAACTCCTGAAACCTTTTAAACTTTGAAGCATATGAAATCAATGTTGTTCGCCGCCGCCGCATTAATGATCGGCGCAAGTATCTACGGGTTTGTTGATTACAAGAAAACAGCCCGCACAGAAAGATTCAGAAAGATGTATGAAGAAAAAAAAGAAACCCCAGTGATCACCACTCCGCCTATCGAAACAAAATTGGTTAGTCCGGAAAAAACCGACGTGAAAGAAAAAGAAATTTCACCGGCAGAAAAGAGTGAAAAAACAACTTCATCATCTTTTAAAACCAGGAAGGTCAAAGGAGTAAAAAAACTAAACTATAAAGAATTTAGCCGGGCTCCGCTTCGCGAAGAGCAGGAAGTAGTGCAGCCTGAAAAGTCAAACAACTAATTATAAAATAAGACAAGGGAATGATCAGTGCGATTCCCTATCCAATCCTCCTTTCGGGGAAGGTTTTTATTTCCACTTCAGGGTATTAATCAGGTGTAGCAGGTCTTTTTTGAGAAAATCGTTGACGATACCCAGCGAATCTTCGTTGGGCGAGGTATTAAAATATAAAGCACCCCGGAGAAAATGCCTGGTGGAGTCGGTAAGAAAAAATTGATTAGCCGTTGCTGTGTTGCCACTCAATGAAAAGTAAATTCCTTCAACTCCATTGGGTGTTCGCATCAGGCTGTCATTAATACCGGTGGAAACGTCGGTATGTTGTTTATAGGCCATTTTAAATCCATCATTCACCAGGGAATCAAAGTTATTTTTTTGTACTTCCTTATAACTGATATAAATGCGACCGCCAAAACGGGGAATATCGATATTGAGCCACCATTCATTCTCAGGCCTGGCATCGAAAAAAGAAGTGTCTTTTGAAACCGTGGAGTACACCGGGTATTCAAAAGTGTAAGGATAACCGGGCTCATTAAACGGCTGGTATTTTTTTTCAGGAAAATCAATATGGAAATATCCTGTTTTCTTATAAGTATAAGGACTGTTGCAAGAAAAAAGAAACGCTATTAAACTTAAGAAAACAAGGGAGAAACAAAAAAAGCGAATATTCATCAGGATATTATTACTATTTTTTTACAGTTACTTTTACAAGCTTGAGACGATTACGATCAGACTCCAATACTGTAAAATCAAAATCACCGGAATTAATTACATCGTTCACTTTTGGAAATTCACCCGCAAGCTCCAATACCAAACCGCCAACTGATTCACTTTCACCTCTTACCTTATCAAACGTATCCATGGGCAAATGCATTATTTTACACATATCGTGTATCATTGTTTTGCCTTCAAATACATAATTGTTATCATCCAGTTTGGGATTTGAGCTTTCTTCTTCGTCAAACTCATCTTTTATGTCACCAATCACTTCTTCCATAATATCTTCCATGGTCACAATACCACTGGTACCACCAAATTCATCTACCACTACGGCAAAATGAACCCGCTTGGATTGAAAGTCACGCAGCAGGTCTGCAATCAATTTTGATTCCGGCACAAAATAAGGATGACGCATCAATGGGTGCCAGTCAAACCCATCACTTTCCTGCAGGAAGGGAATCAGATCCTTGGTGTTCATAATGCCAACCACTTCATCCAGGTTGTTCTTGTAAACCGGCAGACGGGAGTAATGCAGGCTTTCCACTTTATTAATTAACTCCTTAAACGAAGAGTTGTAGTTGATACCATTTATTTCCAGCCTGCTTCGCATGATCTGCTTCACCGAAATAGTTCCAAACTTCACTATGCTTTTCATGATATTTTTTTCTTCCAGTGAAGCTTCTTCGTCTGTTTTAATATCAATAGCCGCATCCAACTCCTGGATGCTGACAGCCTCAGACCTGTTGGCGCCCATTCTTTTTCCAATACCATCGGCCAAAGACACCACCCATCGGCTGATACGTCGAAAAACAAGGTGAACCGCTTCTACTACTACCGCCGATCCATAAGCAAACCGAAGGTTGTTTTGGGTAGCCCACACTTTTGGCAAAATCTGGCCCAGGAAGATCAATATGAAACTGATAATAGCTACCCTCAACAAAAGCTCGAACAGGTAACTCCAGAACTCACTTCCAAAAATATTAAGTGTACCGTAGGGTAAATATTGGTTGATTAAAAATCCAGCCAGCACGACCATACAGATATTCAGAAAAGTGCTGGCAATGAGCAGCGACGCAAAAACTTCTTTCGGCTCATCCAGGAAATTGATAATGCGTTTGGCCGCCGGATGCTGTTTTGTTTTCAACATATTAATATCCTTATTATTTAAGGAAAATATGGCTACTTCAGCCCCGGATATGGTAAACACCAACAGCAATAGCACCAATAACAGGAAAACCAACAGGGTGGCTCCTTGTGGATTAGTAGCGAGAAGGGTGAAGGAGAAACTATTTTGCAAAAAATTAATGATCGAATGACTCTCCAATGCAAGGTGTTTTAGTGATCGGTTGAATTATAAAGGCAGGTCAAAACGGCCTGCCGGTTATATTAACAACAAAGTTATTGTTTTAATTAAATACTCCTTAAAAAGGGAGGTTTTCAGATGGATCTCCTAAAGGTGGATGGGAATCAGTGCTGCCAAGGTTCTCCATGCCACTACTATCAATAGGTGTGCTCGTGCCATCGATTCGCTTATCCAGCATAATGAGATTATCACCCACTACTTCAGTGGCAAATTTGCGGTTGCCGTCTTTATCCTCCCAACTCCGGGTTCGCAGACGACCTTCGATATATACGAGGCTGCTTTTATGTAAATATTTTTGGGCCAATTCAGCAAGTCCGCGCCATAGTACCACTGTATGCCACTCCGTCTGAGACACCAACTTGCCCGTTCTGTCTTTAAATGTTTCTGTTGTAGCCAGTGGAAACTTTGCAACACCAATGTTTCCTTCAAGGAACTGTACATCCGGGTCTTTACCCAGGTTGCCGATAAGCATTACTCTATTTACACCTCTCATATGCTTTTCTTTTTCTGATTAACAATTCTCTTCAAGCCTGCTTATTTAAAGTTAATTTTTTTTAGTGGAATGAAAAATTTTTAAAAGCAAGAGGGTTTTAACTAAGAAGGCTTTCAATTCAAACCTCAAAATTCCCATTTAAACCAACATTTAACTACTGCTTAACGGCCGGAAGAGTACTTTAGCCTTGACAATTTTTTGCAACCTAAACCAGATGCTATGCAAAAGTTTTTACGCTATTCTCTTTTTTCTGCAGTTGTTTCTTTACTCCACCTGGCTTGTTTTGCCCAGTTAGATCTGGTGCCTAATCAAAATCCCAACTATGCTGTCAGCAGGTCAAAATATATGAAAATGGCCGATTCACTAAATGAATGGCATAGCACGACACAGCAACAAAACTACAAGGCCATCGATTGGTTAGCCGACAGACGTGAAGCGAGAGCCGATCGCCGTGAGTTTCGCCAGCAACTTCGGTTGGAAAGAGCAAGAAATATGGGCTATCCTTACTACTATGGCAATTACCACGGAAATTATCACCGTCGTTACTACAATAACTACAGGGGAAACCGCTTTCACATTTCGCCCTGGTATGGCTTAAATTTTTGGTGGTAACATGAAGTAACCAACAAACAACTTTAATCTTGTTACACTTTATCTTTTAAATTATTTCCAATGAAAAAAAATATACTATTTGCGCTAACCTTTTCAGGCGTCATTTTTTTGGCCGGCTGCTCACACAAAGTGACCCGTATTGACCCTGCTGAACAAGTTGATATCAGCGGACGTTGGAATAACACCGATTCCCGTCTCGTAGCTGAAGACATGACTAATACAATTCTAAGGGCAAATTGGTTGACAGATCACCTGTCATCCAAAAGTGGACAACGGCCAGTTGTGATTGTAGGATTCGTTTCCAACAAAAGCCATGAGCATATTGAGGCGGAAACTTTCGTAAAAGATGTAGAAAATTCTTTTGTAACTACGCAAAAAGTGAGGTTGGTACAAGGCGGTAAGAAAAGAGAAGAGTTAAGAGCCGAAAAAGCGGACCAGCAAACCAATGCCAGTGTCAGCAGCATGAAAAAATTTGGATTGGAGCAGGGGGCGGATTATATACTTCAGGGATCCATCAACTCCATCGTTGACTCGCATAAAAGAAAAAAAGTGGTCTATTACCAAACCAATCTTGAACTCACCAATATTGAAACCAATGAAGTGGTATGGATCGGTGAGAAAAAAATAGCTAAATACGTAAAGAACTAACCTGGCTTAAAAGTTTATTCGTTTAAGCGTTTATTAGTAAGGATCACTTATGCGGCTCCCCGTGTTATTATTGTTGATTTTATCTTCCTGCGCCAGTTATAATAAGCAGGTCGGTATTTACTATACTAATCTCCGGGAGGGCAATTATGAAAAGGCGGCTGTTTCGCTTGACAATAACAAGCTTTTAAAAAAAGATAGAAACAAATTGCTTTACCTGCTGGAAAGAGGTAAGGTATGCCACCTGTTGCAACAATGGGACAGCAGTAATAATTATTTCAATGAGGCGGATCAGATCATGGAAGTTGCCAGGGTATCGGCAAAAGATATTGCCCTTGGCACTTTGCTAAATCCTATGATGCAAACCTATAAGGGAGAGGATTTTGAAAAATATCTCGTGCACTATTATAAGGCATTAAATTATTTACAGCTTGGCAATACTGAAGACGCATTGGTAGAGGCCAGGCGCATTACTCTTCGTACCAATGAGCAGGAAGACAAAACAAGTAAAAACAAATATTCCGAAGATGCTTTTTCACTCATGCTGCAGGGAATGATCTATGAAAAAGCAAATGACTGGAACAATGCTTTTATCGCTTATCGAAATGCCGCCAATGTGTTTCTTGAAAAAGACGGCAGTTACTACGGAACGAAAATGCCCGATCAATTAAAAAAAGACTTGCTTCGTTCTGCCTGGCAAAGTGGTTTTACAGATGAATTGAACCGGTATGAAAAACTGTTGAACACGAGCTTTTCCAATGAAACAAATTCCGGAGGCGGAGAAGTGATTTTATTCTGGGAAAACGGATTGGCGCCTGTCAAACAGCAGGAAGATATTTATTTCTCACTTTTCAAAGACGCTGGCGGTAGTTTTAAGTTTACAGATGCCGGTGGTCTTTATAATATTCCTTTTGATCTTAATAATGGTTACAATACGAATGATATAAAACTGGAAAACCTTCGCAGTTTCCGGGTAGCGCTTCCTAAGTAT
The DNA here is from genome assembly GCF_029360765.1 of Terrimonas pollutisoli. Taxonomy (GTDB): domain Bacteria; phylum Bacteroidota; class Bacteroidia; order Chitinophagales; family Chitinophagaceae; genus Terrimonas_B; species Terrimonas_B pollutisoli. Next base: position 179,496 of record NZ_JARKNA010000009.1, read on the forward strand.
GAAGCTCAACCGCTGTTTTATTCCGGTGCGAGCCTTCAGTTGAATAACCAACACTATTCGCTTGAGCCTGCAGAAAATATCAATACCCTTGCCTTTGCAACATTGAAAGAAAGAATGCTGAAGGAATTGTCATCTACCCTGACAAGACTGGCGGTAAAAAAATTAGCCGAAGCAGCTATACGACCCAAGGAAGAAAAAGAGGATAAGAATAAAACGGAAGAGCAAAAAAAGAAAGAACAAAAAGAAAAAGCTACCCGTGAAGCGCTGGCCTTAGGAATGCAAATCTTCAACTTTGCCACCGAAAAAGCTGATACCCGCAACTGGCAAAGCCTGCCGCATACCATTTATTATACAAGGGTGCCTCTGCAAAAGGGAGCAAATAATATTACACTTCAGTTAACAGGGTCCTCTTCATCTTCTGTTCAGCTTATGGTGGAGGGAAATGGGGGTTTGCAGTTTCAGAATGTGTGTACGTTGAGGTAGAAATACGGCATCTTTATCCAGCTTTATGAACATATAGCTGCAGGCATTTGCTGAGCGGACTCGTCGTTGTGGATATGATATTCTTTCAACTTAAATCCATTTCAAAGCTACCCTTTGTATAAGATTCTCCGCCCTGGGTCGTGTCCCCACGACCCAGCTATTTTTAAAACACCTCCCCAAATCCTTTAAAAAAGAAAAACTCTTCTCCTATAATTCATAATAACTGGCTGAAGAATACTTGTATTCGCAAGGATGGCTGCCCAACCAAAATTCCGGCACGTGGGACACGTGCCGGGGCGTTCTTTATGGACACGAACCATGGCTGAGGAATCTTTATCGTTGTATAATACAGGTGCAATCCAATCCGCATGGTCCCAGTCAATGTTGTCGCCACCGTTGGTAACTACCAGGTACAACTTCCTTGCACCAGCAATATCAATGTCCACTTCTTTGCTTTGATTTGGTGTGCTGCGATTTATTAACCCACTTTTCCAAAGAGCTTTTTCTTCAATTACTAATTGCTGGTCAGCCTTATTAAACACAGCTAAATATTTAGCTCCTGTCCCCGGTTCATCAGCTATCCACGCAGCTTTATCTTTATCATTGAAAAGGGGTTTGTTGTTGGTGCTTTTGTTTAATACGGCAAGCACCTGTTTATTGCTAAGAAGGGAAAGTGTAAAAGTATCATTGTCCGGCAGGTTGCCGCCAAACATCAATGGCGATTTAAAAATGCTCCAAAGTGTCATCAAGGTATACTGCTCATCTTTCGTGAAATTGCTCATTCGTGGATTGCCTCTTTCTGCACGAATGCCAATGCGGCCAAGCGGTAACATATCGCCATCGGGGTATGCACCATAACTGCGCCATTTATTCCATCGGTCAAATACTTCAAAATGTTCCTTTAATTGTTCCCAACTATCCCAAAAATCACCAACGGTTCTCCACATGTTAGCGTTCTGTTGCACATGCGCTGCCTGTTCTATGGGTGTTTCGCCGGGTGAGGTACTCAATAAAATTTTTCTTCCGGTGCGATCAATTGCTTTGCGTATCATCTCCACTTCCTCTTTGAAATAAATGGGCGAAGAAAGATCATCCACTTTTACAAAATCAAGCCCCCACGAAGCATACAATTCAAAAATGGAATTATAATATTCCTGTGAACCTTCGCGGCCCGGAACAATCGTGTACATATCATGCAACCACCGGCACTGGTCTTTTTCTGAATAGATATCTTTTGCGGTGACCTTAGTTCCTTTGATGGAAAGGTTTTGTTTTACTGCAATCACCGGCACGCCACGCATGATGTGAATACCAAACTTTAAGCCTTTACTGTGCAGGTAATCAGCTAGTGGTTTAAACCCTTTGCCGCCTGCAGCAGAAGGAAAGCGATTAACTGCAGGAAGGAAACGACCAAATTCATCGATGTTGTATTGCGGATCCTTTTCATTGTAGCCATGCGCTTTGTCGTTTGACACATACCAACGGATATCAACCACCACATACTTCCATCCAAACTGTTTCAGGTGTGCGGACATATAATCAGCATTGGCTTTTACTTCTTCTTCTGTCACAGTAGGACCAAAACAATCCCAACTGTTCCAACCCATCGGAGGTGTGGGCGCCCACCTATGAAAATCTTTTGCTGATTTCCCTTTTGAATTTTTTGGCACTAATTGTTGCCCCTGTACAGATAGACACCAAAACAAGCAACCAAGAAAACAAAGCGGAACCTTAATCATTTTATCAAGAAGTTTCATAATTACAAATATTAGTCTTTGCGTTCGCAAAATAATATATCCAACAGACTTAATTCCTGCAAGATATCACACCTGCACTTATTAGCCCATCACAACATGCGAATATTCGTTTTGAGAAATAACTTCTGTTCCGCTTTCAATTGAAGCCACGTAATAAGTAAGAGGCAGTTCCATTACCTTTTCGTATGCAGGTTGGATGGCTGTCAGCAGTCCTTCTATCACACCAACAGAAGCAAAAGAATGGGAATGTGTTTACAGCAGCAGGCTTGTCAGCCTCGTTGAGGCTGCTGCGGAGATGCAATCTCCACCCAACCATTCAGTCTTTTATTTTTATTCAACTTTTCGATGCAGGACAAACTCACGAGAACAGGGAAGTCATAGAAATCAGGGGGACAACCGTAGTTTTTTATCTATGCAACATTCTCAGAAGAACTGGGGATAATATGATGCTCACCCGTAAAAAGAAAGGGTTGTCACAAGCTGACCTGGGTAAGATGATCGGTACATCCGGTGACGTAATTGGAAGATATGAGAGAGGCGATATAACACCTTCTATTGACGTAGTGGCAAAAGTTGCTGATGCTCTTGAAGTATCAGTAGATTATCTGATTGGCAAAACAAAAATGCAACTCGATAAACAAGCGGTTAAACGCCTGGAAGATATTAGCAAGCTGCCCGAAGAAAATAAAAACTTTGTCCTCAATTTAATTGATATGGCACTACGAGATTTTAAAGTAAAAAAAGCTCATGCCTCATAAACAACAAAGCCACTCGAAAGAGTGGCTTTATATGTAGAAGTTAAGATTTGATCTGACAGTTGGGATTAACTTTAGAGTAACTACAATCTATTTGTTAACCCCAAAATGTCAGATCATGAATCAGGAAACTAAGTTAATCAAATCCCGCTTAGGCTTACT